>NZ_JBFDVZ010000016.1:0-5357500 GCF_050473925.1 Pseudomonas sp. S8 | reverse complement strand
AATCTGCCGTCAACCGTTAATTTCAGTTTTATTGCAAAACCTGCTTTTTAGTCAGCAAGCGCGGAATTCGACGCGCAACGGCAGGCACTCGCAGCAGCAAAAGCGCTGCACCCACAAAGGCATAGATCACCCACTCCTTAAGATCAGCCCGCACAATCCATAACATGTGCAGCAATCCCAGCCCCAGAATCACGTACACCAGCCGATGCAGTTTCTTCCAGCGCACACCCAAACGACGCTGACTATAACGATTGGAGGTTACTGCCAGTGCCAACAATCCTAGAAAACCCAGCGTACCCACAATAATGTACGGCCGCTTACGCAACTCCACGCCCAACTGTGACCAGTCGAAACCAAGGATGAACGCCATATAGCTGAACAGGTGCAGAACCACATAAGTAAAACACCAGAGCCCCAACTGACGGCGAACCGCAATCCAGCCCGCCCACCCCGTCAATTTCTGCAACGGCGTCATGCTCAACGTGATCAGCAGCAATACCAGCGTCCCCAGTCCCAGTCGATCAACCAGAACCTTGCCGGGATCCGGACCGAGCAAATCGGCGAACGCCTGATAAAACCAGAGCAGTGGCCAGATCGCCGCCGCAATGAAAACGCCTACACGCCAAAACGGATATCGCATCAGTAGTTCTTCCGCAGATCGAGCCCTGTATATAAAGAAGCGACTTCATCCGAGTAGCCGTTGAACATCTGGGTATCACGTACATTCGGCTTGAACAAACTGTTCGGCAGACGCCGTTCTCTTGCCTGAGTCCAGCGCGGATGATCGACCGTCGGATTCACGTTGGCATAAAAACCGTATTCATCTGCCGCGATGCTCTGCCAGGTAGTCTTGGGCTGCTCGCTGACGAGACTGATCCGCACAATGGACTTCACACTCTTGAAGCCATACTTCCAGGGCACCACCAGACGCAGCGGCGCGCCATTCTGATTGGGCAATTCGCGGCCATACATGCCAACCGCCAGAATCGCCAAGGGATTCATCGCCTCATCCAGACGCAAGCCCTCTACATACGGCCAGTCGATCAACGCAAAACCCGAGCGCTGCCCAGGCATGCTCTTGGGCTCCTGCAAGGTTTCAAAGCGAATGTACTTGGCGTTAGAGGTCGGCTCGACCTGCTTGAGCAGTGCGGAAATCGGAAAACCAATCCAGGGGATGACCATCGACCACGCTTCAACACAGCGAAGACGATAGATACGCTCCTCTAACTGGTACGGCTTCATGAAGTCTTCCAGCGCGTAACGCCCGGGCTTACCCACCTCCCCGTCCACGACAACGCTCCACGGCTCGGTTTTCAGCGAGCCGGCATTGGCTGCGGGATCACCCTTGTCAGTACCAAACTCATAGAAGTTGTTGTAATGGGTCGCGTCTTTATAAGGCGTGATCGCCTCATCCTTGACGTTGACTACCCCCCACTTGGTAGAAGGGAGCTTTTCGGCAAACCAGGCAGGCGCCTTGCCTGGCTCGACATCAGCATAACGCGCCGCGTCCTCGGCACTGGCCCAACGCGGCAGGCTGCTCACGGCGATACCGGCCGCGGTAGCTCCGAGCAGTTGGCGACGGGAGAGATAAATGGACTCAGGCGTGACATCCGACTCATGGCAGTCGGACGCTTTGGGGATTTTGATCAGCATGGCAACTCCGCAGCTTTGGAGGACAGATGCACCCATAGACTGCGGAGTATGCGGGAAATTACATCACTCGGCGTTTTTGTGCCGACGAAGATGCAACAGGTATTGCACCGGGCCGGAAGCCGCGTAGGCGAGGAACACCAGCAGCAAAATACGCGGTGGATCGCTGAACACCACAGCGAACACCAGCACCACGGCGAGGATCGCCACGAACGGCACACGGCCCTTCAGATCCAGCTCCTTGAAGCTGTTGTACTTGATGTTGCTGACCATCAGCATGCCGGCAGCCGCCACCATCAAAGCGACCAGGAACGACATCTTCGAACCCTGAATACCATAATCGCTGAACGCCCAGACAATCCCCGCCACCACGCCTGCCGCCGCCGGGCTGGCCAGACCGATGAAGTAGCGCTTGTCGGCCGTACCGACCTGAGTATTGAAACGCGCCAGACGCAGCGCTGCACCGGCTACATAGATGAAGGCCACCATCCAGCCAACCTTGCCCATGTCGCCCAGCGCCCAGCCGAACGCCAGCAGCGCCGGTGCCACACCGAAAGCGACCATGTCGGACAGCGAGTCATACTCGGCACCGAAGGCACTTTGCGTATTGGTCATGCGCGCTACACGGCCATCAAGACCATCGAGCACCATGGCCACAAAAATCGCGATCGCGGCGAAGGCGAAATACTTGCTCGCATTCGCAGAGTCACCGGCGCTCAAGGCAGCCTGGGCACTCATCGAGTTGATGATGGAATAAAACCCTGCGAACAGGTTCGCAGTGGTGAAAAGGTTCGGCAGCAGATAGATACCACGATGCCGGACTTTACGACCTTCTGCGTCGTGCCCTTCCTCGACATGTTCATCGATGGGCAGCAGGCTTTCGGCGTCAGAAGCCTGGTTCGGCTCTTCGGGACGTTCGCTCATGGACATTACCTTGCAACGGTTTGGAAAGTTTCGACAGGTGCCTGTGACGACGGTTCGGCCACAAACGATGCAGCTTTATACCAGAACCATCGGTTTCAAACGAAAAAACGCGGCCGAGGCCGCGTTTTTCGTACAAGGATGACGACTTAGTTTTTGGCTTTGTCGACGATCTTGTTGGCACCGATCCACGGCATCATGGAGCGCAGTTGCTCGCCGATGATTTCGATACCGTGAGCGGCGTTGTTACGACGCTTGGCGGTCATCGAAGGGTAGCCGGTTGCGCCTTCGCTGATGAACATTTTGGCGTATTCGCCGTCCTGAATACGTTTCAGGGCATTGCGCATGGCCTGACGGGATTCGGCGTTGATCACTTCCGGACCGGTCACGTACTCGCCGTATTCAGCGTTGTTGGAGATCGAGTAGTTCATGTTGGCGATACCGCCTTCGTACATGAGGTCAACGATCAGTTTCAGTTCGTGCAGGCACTCGAAGTAGGCCATTTCCGGCGCGTAGCCAGCTTCAACCAGGGTTTCGAAACCGGCTTTCACCAGTTCAACGGTACCGCCACACAGTACGGCTTGTTCGCCGAACAGGTCGGTTTCGGTCTCGTCCTTGAAGGTGGTTTCGATGATACCGGTACGACCGCCACCGACGCCGGCGGCGTAGGACAGTGCAACGTTTTTGGCGTTGCCCGAAGCGTCCTGGTAGATCGCGATCAGGTCAGGGATACCGCCGCCCTTCACGAACTCGGAACGTACGGTGTGGCCCGGCGCTTTCGGCGCGATCATGATCACGTCGAGGTCGGCACGTGGAACAACCTGGTTGTAGTGAATCGCGAAGCCATGGGAGAAGGCCAGGGTGGCGCCTTTCTTGATGTTCGGCTCGATTTCGTTCTTGTACAGCTGAGACTGGAATTCGTCCGGGGTCAGAATCATGACCAGGTCGGCGCCGGCAACAGCAGCAGCCACGTCGGTCACTTTCAGGCCATGGGCTTCGGCTTTGGCAACAGTGGCCGAACCTTTACGCAGACCGACGGTAACGTCGACACCGGAGTCTTTCAGGTTGCACGCCTGGGCGTGGCCCTGGGAACCGTAACCGATGATGGCAACTTTCTTGCCCTGGATGATCGACAGGTCGCAGTCTTTATCGTAGAAAACTTTCATGAATTTCCCCTATATATCCAGGCCGTTCAGGCCATTCGCTAATTTTAGATGCTGAGTACTTTGTCGCCGCGGGCAATGCCGGTCACGCCGCTACGGACGGTTTCCAGAATCGATGCGGTGCCGATGGACTGAATGAAGCTGTCGAGCTTGTCGCTGGTACCGGTCAATTGAACGGTATACACGCTGGCACTGACGTCGACGATCTGTCCACGGTAAATATCGGTGGTGCGT
Source organism: Pseudomonas sp. S8 (assembly GCF_050473925.1). Classification (NCBI taxonomy): domain Bacteria; kingdom Pseudomonadati; phylum Pseudomonadota; class Gammaproteobacteria; order Pseudomonadales; family Pseudomonadaceae; genus Pseudomonas; species Pseudomonas sp. S8. The sequence goes on along the minus strand of NZ_JBFDVZ010000016.1, from coordinate 5,353,532 downwards.
TTGATCTCGGCGCGCTGGGCGCCAGTGGCCTTGACCTTGACCAGCATCAGCTCGCGCTCGATGTGAGCGCTTTCCGACAGGTCCACCAGCTTGACCACTTCGATCAGCTTGTTCAGGTTTTTGGTGATCTGCTCGATGATTTCATCGTGGCCGACAGTGGTCAGCGTCAGACGCGACAGCGTCGGGTCTTCGGTTGGCGCCACCGTCAGGCTTTCAATGTTGTAGTTGCGCTGCGAGAACAGGCCGACTACGCGAGACAAAGCGCCGGGTTCGTTTTCCAGAAGCAGGGAAATAATGTGCCGCATGATTAAGTACGCTCCGTCTTGCTCAGCCACATATCGCGCATGGAGCCGTCTTTGATCTGCATCGGATAGACGTGCTCGCTGGTATCGACCGAAATATCGATCACCACCAGACGATCTTTCATGGCGAACGCCTCTTCCATCTTCGACTTCAAATCCTTCGAATCAGTGATGCGCACGCCGACGTGACCGTAGGCTTCAGCCAGTTTGACGAAGTCAGGCAGCGACTCCATATAAGAGTGCGAGTGACGGCTGCCATAGCTCATGTCCTGCCACTGACGAACCATCCCCAGAACACCGTTGTTCAGGATGACGATTTTCACCGGCAAGCCATATTGCAGGCAGGTCGACAGTTCCTGGATGTTCATCTGGATGCTGCCTTCGCCGGTGACGCAGGCGACGTCGTCATCCGGGAAGCTCAACTTGATGCCCATGGCCGCCGGGAAACCGAAGCCCATGGTGCCCAGACCACCGGAGTTGATCCAGCGGTTAGGCTTGTTGAACGTGTAGTACTGCGCCGCGAACATCTGGTGCTGGCCCACGTCGGACGTGATGAAGGCATCGCCCTTGGTCACTTCGCACAGGGTCTCGATCACGGTCTGCGGCTTGATCAGGCTGCCGTCGCCCTTTTCATAAGGGAACAGGCCGCGATCACCGCGCCACTCATCGACTTGCTTCCACCAACTGGCCACGGACTCCTTGTTCGGGGTCTCGCCGATTTCCTTGAGGATCGCGACCATTTCGGTCAGGACACTCTCCACCGGACCAACGATTGGCACGTCGGCCTTGATGGTCTTGGAGATCGAAGCCGGGTCGATATCGATGTGGATGATCTTGGCGTTCGGGCAGAACTTCGCCGCGCCGTTGATCACACGGTCATCGAAACGTGCGCCAACAGCCAGGATCACGTCGGCATGGTGCATCGCCAGGTTGGCGGTGTAGCTGCCGTGCATGCCGAGCATGCCGATGAACTGACGATCGGTACCCGGGAAACCGCCCAGGCCCATCAAGGTGTTGGTCACTGGCAGGTTGAGCATTTTCGCCAGTTCGGTCAGCGGTGCGGAACCGTTGCCCAGAATCACGCCGCCACCGGAATAGAGCACAGGACGCTTGGCCGCCAGGAGCATTTCTGCCGCCTTGCGGATTTGCCCGGAGTGACCGCGAACGGCCGGGCTGTAGGAGCGCAGCTTGGCTTTTTTCGGGAAAACGTATTCGAACTTCTCGGCCGGGTTGGTCATGTCTTTCGGGATATCGACCACGACCGGGCCCGGACGACCGGATTGCGCCAGGTAGAACGCCTTCTTCATGACTTCCGGGATTTCCGAGGCGTGCTTGATCATGAAGCTGTGCTTCACGATCGGCCGGGAGATACCGATCATGTCGGTTTCCTGGAACGCGTCGGTGCCGACCATGGTGCTTGGCACCTGACCGGAAATGATCACCATTGGAATCGAATCCATATAGGCGGTGGCAATACCGGTGATGGCGTTTGTGGCGCCTGGACCGGAAGTCACCAATACCACGCCGGCTTTACCGGTGGCACGGGCGTAGCCGTCAGCCATATGGGTCGCCGCTTGTTCGTGACGAACCAGAATGTGGGTCACTTCCGGTTCTTTGAACAGGGCATCGTAAACATGCAGGAGAGCACCACCCGGGTACCCGTAGATATATTTGACGCCTTCGTCACGCAAGAAGCGGACGAGCATCTCACCGCCAGATAAAAGCTCCACGTTGTTCACCTCTAAAACGCCAGAATACCGTCCACAAAAAAGGGGCGGGTCTTAATAGGTTTACTTCTCGGCAGAGCATGAGCGACGGTGGTCGCCGACTACGTCAGCACTGACTGAGCAAGTATTGGGATCGTCCCAAGTGTTGCGGGCCTTTCCCACCCAGCGCGAGGTAACGCGTTGCGGGTGTAACAGGTCGACGCGGATATGCGCCTCATGATCTGCCGAGTGGGTCTGCTTCTGGCAGTCCCTCTACAGCGGACTTTGGATTCTTCTGTTTCGCCCTCTCCAAGTCAAGCCGTCAATGTGCTTAATTGTGGGTAAGCACATGAGAACGCAAGAAAAAACCTGAAAACAGCTACTCTGTTAGCGTCAATTGCGCAATTTTGCCAAGGAATCAGCATGCGAACGCTTCTGTTAACTCTGCTGATCGGCCTCAGCCCCTGGTGCTCGGCCGCTCAGATCTACAAATGGGTCGACGCTCAAGGCGTCACGCACTTCGATGCGCAACCGCCGCAAGGGCAACCGGCCAGCACCGTGCAGACGCCTTCCTCGCCCCCGCCGAAACCTGCAGCAATGCCTGGCAGCGGCGCGCTGGGCGATCAGAACGCCATTGATGACAAGGTGAAGAAACAGGTGGCGGAGCAACAGACTCAGCTCAAGGCCTTTTGCGAGCAGGCACGGACGAACCTGGCGCAATTGCAGAACAATCCGCGATTGAGGGAGGAAGTGGAGGGGCAGTTGCGGCGGCTGGACGAAAGCCAGCGCCAGGAGCGCATTGTCGAAGCGCAGAAGCAGATTGCGCAGAACTGCGAATAAGCACCTGTAGGAGCTGCCGCAGGCTGCGATCTTTTGATCTTTGAAAGCAAAATCAAAAGATCGCAGCCTGCGGCAGCTCCTACAGAGGCTTAACGGGAGGCGGTGATCAGCAGATCGAATTCTTTGAGCAGCACCTGCAACTGGCGATCCTTGCCCTGCAGATTGCGCTGGGCAAAGACCATCTCCGCCATTTCCTGAATGCCCGAAGCGTTGGGCAACGCCAGGTCCTGCTCAAGGATCATCTTCATTCGTGGCAGGAAGATCCATTGCAGCCATTGTTCGAAATCCAGCGTATCGACCGAAAACGGCTCGACACTACTAAGGGCTTCGGCCGATGGCTGCACTTCATCCCACCAACCTTGCGCGCGCAGCTCACGCTCGATCAGCAGCAACTGGTCGGCGATTTTCGGGAAACGGGTGTCCATCAGAGCGAAACCTTGGCCTTTTGACGAGCCAGTGCAGCGCCGGCGGAGTCGCCCTGTTTCTCACGGGACTGCGCGATGATTTCCCACAGGTTGGCTTGCAGATCCGGACGGCCGTTGGCCATGGTCAGCGCGCGACGGGCGAACTGTTCCGCCTGCGGCGCATCACCTTGGGCCATGCGCACCTGCGCCAGACGATAAAGCACCTGCGGTTCACGCGGGGCGACGCGCTGGGCACGTTCCAGGCTGGAGGATGCACCGTTGAGGTCGCCGCCGGCCTGTTGCTGCTGGGCGGTGGTCAGCAAGGCGAGCACCGGGCCATCCAGTTGCTCATCCGCCGACAGACCGCCGCCACTGCTGGCCGAAGGAATGCCGCTCGGCGTCGAAGGCATGCTGTAGCTGCCAGTGTTGATCGGTGCCGACTCGACCGGCGAAGGATTGTACGGACCCGCCGTAATCCCACCGGACGCCGGACCAGGAACGATCGGCGAGGAGCTGATCGGCGCCGATGTCGCAGCACCGCCACCCGGCACCATCACCACCACACCGGTATCGCCTTGCGGAATGGCCTGGGATTGCGCCTGCCCCTGCACTGGACGTTTGACTGTCGTCTTGCGGAAACCGCCATTGGCCGACAGACGTTCGCTGTTGGACACGGCTGTGCCGGAATCCACCACCGGGATCGAACCACGCTGTACGGTAGAGCAGCCGCTGAGCAAAGCCACGGCGGTCACCGCTGGAATCAACCACTTGTTCACTTGAAACCCTCTTTGCTTAATTCATCCAGCCCTTGACCCAATCCATCACCGACTCCGGCGAAGCAGGCGTTTCGCTTGCACACGCGGCGCCGGGTGGCGGTTCGCTGCCGCGAATATACGGCATCTGCACGGCTCCAGGACAGTTGGCATCCGAGCCTTGTCCGGTACGCGAATCGACCCACGCCTGAACGATGTTGTCCGGCTGCGGCATGTCCAGCGGCAGCGGATCGGCCTTGCGCATGAAACTGGTCCAGACCTGCAGCGCACCGGTCGCACCGGTGAACGGGGTCTTGCCGTTGTCGTCACGACCGAGCCAGACCACCGCCAGCAGATCCTGACTGAAACCGGCGAACCAGCTGTCACGCGAATCGTTACTGGTACCGGTCTTGCCGGCCAGCGTCAGGGTCTTGGGCAGCACGTTGTAAACCGAGCTGCCGGTACCTTCACGCATCACCCGCTGCATGGCGTTCTGGATCAGGTAAATGGACGCCGGATCGAAGCGCTGCTCGATCTGGAACGGATAACGCTTGAGCGGTTCACCCTCGGCGGTCAGTACGCTGCGAATCCCACGCATCGGCGTATTGAAACCACCGTTGGCGAGGGTCTGATACATGGTCGCCACTTCGATCGGGGTCATGCCGCCAGCCCCGAGCAACATCGACGGGAACGCCGGGAATTCACGGGTTACACCCAGGCGCGCGAGGGTCTTGAGCACATTTGGCACACCGACTTCCAGACCCAGACGCGAGGTCGACAGGTTGTAGGAATGTGCCAGCCCTTGATAGAGAAACACCGTGCCGTGGGAGCGACGATCATAGTTCTGCGGTTTCCACACCTGGCCGTCCGCGCCTTTGATCGACAGCGGATCATCCGACAGCCAACTGGTCAGTGTGTAATGGCTCGGTTTTTCCAGCGCCGTCAGATACACCGCTGGCTTGACCAGGGAACCGATTGGCCGCACGGCGTCCAGCGCCCGGTTGAAACCGGCATAACTGGCCTGACGACTACCGATCATCGCCTGCACTTCGCCGGTCTCCGGGTTGGTCACGACCATTGCCGCTTCCACATCATCGGAGCCCTTGCGTCCGGCCAGACGTTTAAAGGTGTCATTGACCGACGCTTCGGCTTTCATCTGCAGAATCGGGTCGAAACTGGTGAAGATCCGCAGGCCTTCTTCGGTCAAGTCCTCGTCACGATAATCTTCACGCAACTGGCGTTTGACCAGATCGATAAAGCCCGGGAACGAGCTGTCGGCGAGCTTGCCGCGGGTGGTCACGCCCAATGGCATTTTCTTCGCCGCTTCGACCTGCTCGGCCGTCGCCACGCCTTGCTGCTCAAGCACATCAAGTACCAGATTACGGCGCTCCAGCGCGCGCTCCGGGTTGCGCCGCGGGTTGTAGTAGGACGGACCCTTGACCATGCCGACCAGCAGCGCAACCTGATGCAGCTTCAGCTCGGACAAAGGCTGACCGAAGAAGAACTGGCTGGCCAGACCGAAACCATGCACGGCACGCTGACCGTCCTGCCCGACGAAGACTTCGTTGAGGTAGGCCTCAAGAATTTCCTTCTTGTCGTAGTGCAGCTCCAGCAGCATCGCCATCATCGCTTCGGTGAGCTTGCGGCTCAGGCTGCGCTCGTTGGTGAGGTAGAAGTTCTTCACCAACTGCTGGGTCAGCGTACTGCCGCCCTGGGTCATCTTGCCGCCAGAGGTGTTGACCCAGATCGCCCGGGCAATCGATTTCGGCGACACGCCCCAGTGGCTGTAGTAGTCGCGGTCTTCAACGGCGACCAAAGTATCGAGCAAATACGGCGGCACCTGATCGAGCTTGATCAGAATGCGGTCTTCAAGGTTTTTCGGGTAAATGCCGCCGATCATCAGTGGTTCGAGCCGCACCACGGACAATTTTCCACCATTGAGCCCCGAGAGTTCGGCCACATAGTCGCCGGAGAAGCGCACGCGTACTGGCTGAGGTTTCTCCAGGCCTTCATAGAACTGGAAGCCGCGGGTATTCAGATCGACGGTATTGCCACTGACGGCAGCAGCGCCGGGGCCATTGCTCACGGCTTCGCGGCGATAGCCCAAGGCGTCGAGTTCGGTGAGGAAATCGTCCTTGCTCAGTTTTTGTCCGACGAACAGCTCGAGCGGACGCGCGTACACCTTGGCCGGGATGGTCCAGCGCTTGCCGGAGAATTTCTCCTGCACCACGGCATCGAGGTAAACGGCGAAGCCGGCCAGCACCACAAGGCCGACCAGACTGAGTTTAATGGCCCACCCCAGCCACGGCCGCAGGCCCTTGGCAGGTGGTTTTTTCTTGGTACGGGGGGATCGAGTTCGAGTCATGGCGGCGGATTATACGCACTTTATTCATCCTCAACAGGAGCGCTCCGAGGTTTGCGTCAGGCTGGCGAGCGGCCATAATGGCGACCTCGAATTTCCCAGTCTCTGAAGGATCGCCCGTGAGCCAGTCACTGATCGCTGCCCTGCAAAACCCGGCCCTCTACCCGCACCCCGTCGACGGGTTCCAGGTCATCGAAACCCATATCTCGTGGGTGATCCTCACCGGGTCGTTTGCTTATAAAGTGAAGAAGCCGGTGAATTTCGGCTTTCTCGACTTCACCAGCCTCGAAGCGCGCAAGCACTTCTGCGCTGAAGAACTGCGTTTGAATCAGCGCCTGACCGAAGATTTGTATCTGGACGTGTTGCCGGTGACCGGCAGCGTCGAAGCGCCGCAACTGGGCGGCGACGGCCCGGTGATCGAATATGTGTTGAAGATGCGTCAATTCCCGCAGACCGGCCTGCTCAGCACCCTGCAAGCCAACGGTGAACTGACCACTCAGCACATCGACGAAATGGCCGAGCAGATCGCCAGATTCCACCTCAGCGCGCCAAAAGTCCCGGCCGAACACGACGCTGGTACGCCAGAAAGCGTAATGGCCCCGGTGCGCCAGAACTTCGAACAGATCCTGCCATTCCTCAGCGACAAAAACGATCTGCTGCAACTCGAGGCCCTGCAAGCCTGGGCCGAGAGCAGCTTCGACCGTCTCAAGGCACTGTTCAGCCAGCGCAAGGCCGAGGGTTTCACTCGCGAATGCCACGGCGACATTCACTTGGGCAACGCCACTGTGATCAATGGCAAAGTGGTGATCTTCGACTGCATCGAGTTCAACGAGCCGTTCCGCTTCACCGACGTCTGGGCCGACACCGGTTTCCTGGCGATGGACCTTGAAGACCGTGGTCTGAAATCCCTGGCCCGCCGCTTCATCAGCCAATACCTGGAATTGACCGGCGACTATCAAGGCCTGGAAGTGCTGAACTTCTACAAAGCCTACCGAGCACTGGTTCGCGCCAAAGTCGCGCTGTTCAGCATGCCGGCAGATGCCACTCCGGTGCAGCGCGCCACTACCCTGCGCCAGTACCGCAACTACGCCAATCTGGCGGAAAGCTACAGCACCATCCCTTCGCGCTTCATGGCGATCACCCACGGCGTATCGGCCGTCGGCAAGAGCCACGTGGCGATGCGCCTGGTCGAAGCACTGGGCGCGATCCGCCTGCGTTCCGATGTCGAGCGCAAGCGTCTGTTCGGCGAGCAAACCGTGGCCAACGACGTGCAGGCCGGGATTTACAGCGCCGACGCCAGCGCTGCCACCTACGCCCGCTTGCATGAGATTGCCGGAGTCATTCTGCACGCCGGTTTCCCGGTCGTCATCGATGCGACCTACCTCAAGCGCGAGCAACGTGACAGCGCGGCGAAAGTCGCCGAGGCGACCGGCACGCCGTTCCTGATTCTCGACTGCAACGCTCCGCAAGCCGTGATCGAAAGCTGGCTGGCGATTCGCCAGGCCGACAAGAAGGACCCCTCCGACGCCACGCTGGCGGTCATCGAGGCCCAACAGGCCAGCCGCGAAGCACTGACGCCAGAAGAAATTCTGCGCAGCAAACGCGTACAGACCAATGAAAGTGGGACCCTCGACACCGTCGTGGCGCAGATTCGCCAGCGTCTGCCAGGCCTGTAAGAAACTATTTCGACCGTGAAGCCCTCGCTGGCTTCACGGTCGTCAAATAGTGGCACTATACTGGCGTCATAAAACCAACAGGTGATGTGACATGAGCCAGCCGAAACTTCTCGACACCCCGCTTTATGCCCTGCTGCACAAAGACGACATCGCAGGCTTCAACAAGGAACGCCCGAACGACGGCCCGATCGACATGGTCGGTGGCGACTTCCGTGGGCTCGATCTGCGTGAACTGAACGCCGACGGCGTGGATTTCCGCGACGCCTACTTCCGCTCCGCCGATTTGCGCGGCATCGATTTCCGTAATTCCGCCCTGGAAGGCGCGAGCCTGGCCCATGCGCAGATTTCCGGTGCGTACTTCCCACCGGAACTGAGCGCCGACGAGATCCTGATGTCGATGAATTTTGGTACCCGCCTGCGCTATCGCACCCGCTGATATTTTTATCTTTCTCTGACCCGACGCCTTTCCCGCGTGGGAGCGGGCTTGCTCGCGAAGGCGTGGTGTCAGTCGATACATCTCGTGGCTGACAGGACGCCCTCGCGAGCAAGCTCGCACCCACATGTTTCCGCGTTTCTTCCCTCCTTTCTGGGTTCGCAGCCCTTTCTTAGTAGCGTTTGCGTCTAATCCGACCAAACAACCACGCTTTTCCTACTGATGGCTACACTCCTGAGAAGATCGCCCACGCACCATTCGGCCGTCGCAAGGAGGCTTGATGAATGATGAACTGCAACACCTGAAGAATCTTGGCAAGACGTCGGCGCAATGGCTGCATGCCGTGGGCATCCACAGCGCCTCGGACTTGCGTCGCCTGGGGGCGGTGGACGCCTATCGGGCCGTGCGTACCCGCGGGTTTCGCGCATCGAAGGTGTTGTTGTACGCGATCGAAGGGGCGCTGATGGATGTGCACTGGAACGATATCCCGGCCGAACGCAAAGACGCCTTGAACAAGCAGCTCGAAGCCATCTCCTCGCGTCACAAGAACTGAACAGGCGCTGACGGCCATGTATCTGCTCGGGGAACAATCGGCATCTGTCGATGCGCTGATCAATCGTTTGCAGAGCTTGCCCGCGCACTGGCTGGAAGGGCTTGCGCCTTGCGGGCCTGCCTTTGAGCCGGAAATCTCTGATGACCTGATGGCGCAGCTCCCACACGATCAGCTGTTTCTGCTGACAGAAGGCGTGATCCACGGCTACATCGGCGGCCGCGCGCTGTTTTACTGGCAGGAAGGCGATCTGATTGGCCTGCAGCAAGGTGACGCCTGGGCCGATTGCCGACTGCGCAGCGACGGATTATTGCGCTTGTTGCCCTATCGGCGAACCGATCTGTTCCGACATTTGTACGCCGAGCCGGAACGGGCTGAGCAATGGCTGGAGTATCTGCTGGGGCAGATGGCGCTGCTGGCACACGCGGTGGCCGAACTGAAGCCACGGGAGTTTCGCAGCACCAATGGCTTTAAACGAGTCGAGAGCGGTGAAGTGTTGATCCAGCAGGGCGATGCTGCCGATCACGTCTTCGTGATCATCGATGGGCATGCCGAAGCGTTTGTTGATGGGCACAAGGTTGGCGACGTGCCCAAGGACGAGATTTTCGGCGCCATGGCAGTGTTCACAGGCGAGCCGCGAAACGCCACGGTCATTGCCCGCGAGCCAAGTACAGTGATGTTGATTCCCGGCGATCAGTTTCTCAGCATGACCCGCAACAATCCGAAGATTGCCCAGAGCCTTATCGAGAGCATGGCCCGGCGCATTGGCCAGCTCAACCAGCAAATCACCCAACTGAGTGCGATCAAGGCTGCGCTTTAAGTCCCGTTTTTCCGGGGCATTCCGGACATTTCCACGACTAAATCACGCGAATGGAAAAACAGTGGTTGACTCGCTAATGAGAATCGCTATGATTATCACAACTGATCGCGAGATCAGTCGATATTCTGAAAAGCCCTTGGTTCGGACTCTCAGATTATCTCCTCATCAGGCTAATCACGGTTATTTGACCCGGTTTTTACCGGGTCTTTTTTTGCCTGTGGAAAAGTCACTGGCCGAACTGTTTGCGCATCTGTGCGCAGTAATCCTGCGCAGGCGTGGCCGGGGTGTACCAGACGTAATCGGCCATCGCCGCGCTGACCTCAGCGCCCTGCTCGGCCAGCATCAGCACCGTGGGCGCCTGGGCTGCGCCAAGATCAAGCACATGCAGCGACACGCCAGCATCCTTGCGCGCATGCCAGGCGCCTGCCAACAACATGGCGGGGGTGGGTGCCGCCAGCAAACGTTCGGCCATGCGTCGATCGCGCTGTTGCTGAATCGCGAGCATCGCCGGCATCTGCGATTTGGGCAGCAAGCCACAGTGTGAGTCGCTGATCTGCTCAAGCAGCGTGGCTTTTACCGCTGCCGCATTGCTGCGAACACCGCTCAGGGTTGGCGGCTGACGATAGAAGGCGCGGATTTCGCTGTCGTCCAGATTGGCTGCCAACAGCGGATAGGATTGTGTGAGGGCGAAGCGAACGATCGGCCCATAAAGCTTCCAGTCCCAGCCATCCTGCCAGTCCAGAGCAGTGGCAAGATCGGAGGGCGGCGTTGCTGCATGGCGAACCTGATCAACTTTCGGCTGTTGATCAGGCGTGAGCATCTCCAGCAGCAGACTGCCCTGAGGGCGTTGCTCACCCAGCGATTGCAACAGCCACAACTGCGCAGCGTGATGATCGGCATTGTCATGCTGCTCGCCAATGATCACGTGTTGTGCACCGGCCAGACGTGTCAGCAGTTCCTGCGCCGTCAGTACCTGACCGCTGTGCAGATCGCGTATCTCACCGCTGACCGGTGGCGGCGCAGCAACATGCTGACACCCCGCAAGCCACAACACCGCCAACAACCAGATCCCGCGCATGCCATCACCTCGATGAGAAATCAGCGGGCGATGATCAGCGGATGCCCACGCTCCGGGTGCGGCTGCACCAATACTTCGAGACCGAACACCGCTTTGAGCGAGTCCGGTCGCAAGACTTGCTGCGGCGCATCCAGCGCTACCGGGCGCCCGCCTTCAAGCAGCAACACCCGATCACAATAGCGCGCCGCCAGATTCAGATCATGCAGGATGACCAGCACCGCCGCGCCACGGTCGGCAAATTCGCGCACCGCTTGCAGCGTCGTATGTTGGTGCAGTGGATCTAGCATCGAGGTCGGCTCATCCAGCAACAGCGTTTGCCCGGCCTGCCCCGGCCATAACTGCGCCAGCACCCGCGCCAGATGCACACGCTGGCGCTCGCCACCCGACAGCGCCAGATAACTGCGCCCGCTCAGGTGCCCGGCATCCGCAGCGTCCAGCGCTGCCACAACGATCTCGTCATCGCGCACCCGACCACTTTGATACGGCAAGCGGCCCATGCCGACCACTTCATCCACACGAAAGGCAAAATCCAGCGTCGAGACCTGCGGCAACACCGCCAGACGCTGGGCGCGTTGCGTACCTGTCCAGTGATTCAGTGCCTTGTCGTCGAGCAACACCTCGCCTTCACTCGCCGTGAGCTCACCGCACAAGGCACCGAGCAAGGTGCTTTTGCCGGCACCGTTAGGTCCGAGCACACCCAGCACCTCACCGGGCTCCAGTTGCAGGGTGACGTCGCTGAGGACGGTCTTGCGCCCGCGACGGATGTGCAGATTGTGCGCACGCAGCATCAGGCACGTCCTCGCAGCAGCAGATACAGGAAGAACGGCGCACCGATAAACGCCGTGACGATACCGATCGGCAACTCCGCCGGCGCCAGCGCCAACCGCGCCACCAGATCCGCCAGCAACAACAGGCTCGCCCCCGCCAATATTGATGCTGGCAGCAACACCCGGTGATCGGGCCCGGCCAATAAACGCACCAGATGCGGCACCACCAGCCCGACGAAACCAATCATCCCCGCTGCTGCCACCGCCGCGCCAACACCCAACGCCGTGCAGAACACCAATTCACGTTTGAGCCGTTCGACATCAATCCCCAGGTGCCCGGCTTCGGACTCCCCGAGCAACAACGCATTCAGCGCCTTGGCACGCCGCGGCAACCACAGCGCAACACCGGCGCTGATGATCAGCAACGGCCACAAACGCGCGTAACTGGCACCATTGAGGCTGCCCAGATTCCAGAAAGTCAGCGTGCGCAGGGTCGCGTCATCCGCCAGATAGGTGAACAACCCGACTGCCGAGCTGGCCAGCGCCGTCAGGGCGATCCCAGCCAGCAGCATGGTCGCGACGTTAGTCTGGCCGTTGCGCCGTCCGAGCCGATAGACCAGCGCCGTTACCCCCAACCCGCCGAGAAACGCGCACGCCGACAACAGATACGGCCCGAACCACTCTGGCAAATCGCCAAAAAACGCACCGCCGACAATGGCTACAGCCGCACCAAGCGCCGCACCGCTGGAGACCCCGACCAACCCGGGATCGGCCAGCGGATTGCGAAACAAACCCTGCATCGCCACGCCGGACAGCGCCAGTACACCGCCAACGGCCAGGCCAAGCAAGGTACGCGGTAGCCGAATCTGCCCGAGAATCAGCTCAGCCTGCTCCAGACCGTCCGGCGCCAGCGGCACGCCGAGCATGCGCAGAGCCGCGCGCAAGGTATCGAACAGCGGCAGGCTCACCGGCCCCAGCGCCAACGACAGCCAGATGGCCAGCAAACACAGAAGCGCCAGCCCGATAAACAGGCTGCGTGGTTTGACCAGTGCGGTCATTGGCCGCTCGCAGTCGGGTAGAGGCCGTCAGACAAACCCTTCAACGCCGCCGGCAAACGCGGCCCGAGCCCGCCGACCAGCAGCGTCGGATCCAGCTCCAGCACCCGTCCGGCCTTGGCCGCACGGCTTGAATTGAGAATGGGATTTTCCTTGAACAGCGCCGCTTTTGCCGCCTCACCGCTCAACGCGCGATCCGCAAACACCAGCACCTCAGGATCAAGCCCGGCCAGTGACTCAACGGAGAACGGCTTGTAACCGGTATGCGTTGCCAGGTTATGTCCGCCGGCCCGTTGCAGCAGCCAGTCGGCGACAGTGTCCTTGCCGGCAATCAACGGTTTGCCGCCGGCATGCCCGATCAGCACCAGCACACCGGGCGCCTTGTGCCTGGTCTGCAACTCGGCGACTCGCGCCTTCTGCGTGACGAGCTGCTGTTGATAACTTGCCAGCAGCTGCGTCGCCTGGGCTTGCGCGCCGAGCAACTGCCCGAGATGCGTGAGGTTTTTTTCCAGCGTCGGCAGATCCGGCTGCGCCGAGAACAGTTCGACCTGCACCTTGGCGCTCCTTACTTGAGCGATCACCGGTGGCGGGCCCATTTCTTCGCTGCCGATAAGGATGTCCGGGCGCAGGCTGAGAATGCCCTCTGCCGACAGGCTGCGTTGATAGCCGATACTTGGCAGTTTCTTCAGCGACTCGGGATGCTGGCTGGTGGTGTCGACGCCGACCAGTTTCGACTCGCCGCCCAATGCACTGACCCACTCCGAAAGCGCGCCACCGGCACTGACCCAACGCTGTGGCAAGTCGGCAGCTGTCACCTGAAGGCTGGCGAACAGTCCGACACACAGCACAGCAACGCGGATAATCAGGCGCATACGCAGCTTTCCTTGAACAGTTTTCCCGGGCAGCGAACCGGCAGGCCAAGTATCCTTGGCGGCAGCCGCGCACAGTGGGCGAAGGCGGCCATTTGATAATTGTTTGCATTTAAACGTCAAGCTCGGACATTTCCTGAAACGAGCAGACAGTTGAGGATAGTCATGAAGTTTTTGTGCGCGGGCGCCGATCTCGCCGAGGCCGGCAGCCGTGGGTTCGACATCCACGGCAACAAACTGTTTGCCGTGCGCCGCAATGGACAGGCCTATGTTTATCTCAACCGTTGCCCGCATCGTGGCGTCGGCCTGGAATGGCACCCCGACCAGTTTCTCGACCCGAGCAACAGCCTGATCCAGTGCGCCACCCACGGCGCACTGTTCCTGATCGAGGATGGCGAATGCGTCGCCGGGCCCTGCGCCGGGCAATCCCTGACCGCCATCCCCTGCCGCGAAGACGCCCAAGGGGTGTGGATCGATGTTTAACCGTTGAGCAACACGTCCAGCCGCCGGTCGATCACCATTTCTTCGTGGTTCAAGCGCACGCCGTAAGCCAGCACTTCAACTCCGCATGCCACCGCCTCGCGCAGGGCATCGGCGTAGGCCGCATCGATTTCCTCGGCCGGACGCACTGCGTCAATCCCGCTGAGATTGACGCAATACAGCTGCACCGCCCGAATGCCGTCACGGGCCAGATGCGCCAGCTCACGCAGATGCTTGGCGCCGCGCTGGGTCACCGCATCGGGAAACGCCGCAACATTCGTTCCGTCGAACCCCAGCGTGACGCTTTTCACTTCCACGTAGGCCGGGCCGCTCGGGTACTCGAGACGGAAATCGATGCGGCTCTTTTCCTGGCCGTACGCCACTTCACGTTTAAGCGCCGTAAAGCCGCTCAACTCGTCGATGACACCCGCCTGCAGCGCCTCTTCCACCAGTGCGTTGGCACGGCCGGTGTTCACGCAAAACAGCCGGCCCTGCGGAGTTTCACCAATTTCCCAGGTGCCGGGCAGCTTGCGTTTCGGGTCGCTGGAGCGACTGAACCACACCTGTCCGCCCTCAACCTGGCAGTTGAGCATCGAACCGGTGTTCGGGCAGTGAAGGGTCAACAGCTCGCCATTGACCGTTTCAACATCAGCCAGAAAACGTTTATAGCGGCGAATCAGCCGCGCCTCTTCCAGAGCCGGATAAAAACGCATCAGGCTTGCCAGCTCTTCAAACCGCGAGCGATGCGTTCCACCGCTTCCTGTAAGCGAGGGAGGTTTTGCGTGTAGGCAAAACGCACATGATGGCCCGCTTGATAACGACCGAAATCCAGCCCCGGGGTAAAGGCAACGTGCTCGGTTTCGAGGAAATGCCGGCAGAACGCGAAGGCATCACCGCCGAACTGGCTGATATCGGCATACAAGTAGAACGCACCTTCAGGTTCGACGGCGATGTTGAAACCCAACTCGCGCAACGCCGGCAGGAGGAAGTCGCGACGGCGACCAAATTCGGCGCGGCGCTCTTCGAGAATGCTGATGGTGCCCGGCTCGAAACAGGCCAGTGCGGCATGCTGCGCCATGCTCGGCGCGCTGATATAGAGATTCTGCGCGAGCTTTTCCAGCTCACTGACGGCTGCATCCGGTGCCACCAGCCAGCCGAGACGCCAACCGGTCATGCCGAAATATTTGGAGAAACTGTTGAGGACAAAGGCGTTGTCATCGACTTCCAGCACGCTGGCGGCATCGGTGCCGTAAGTCAGGCCATGATAAATCTCGTCCACCACCAGATGGCCGTGCCGCGCCTTGATCGCTGTGGATAATCCGGCCAGTTCGTCGCGGGTCAGGAGGGTGCCGGTCGGGTTGGCCGGCGACGCCACCAACGCTCCCACGCTGTCGTGATCCCAGTGCCGCGCCACCAGATCCGGGGTCAATTGATACCGCACTTCCGGGCCGACCGGCACCAGTTGCGCCGCGCCTTCGACCAGTCGCAGAAAGTGCCGGTTGCACGGGTAGCCCGGATCCGCCAGCAGCCAGTGTTTGCCCGGATCGACCAGCAAGGCACTGGCCAGCAACAGCGCACCGGAGCCCCCCGGCGTGATCAGGATCCGCCGCGGATCGATGTTTAAGCCGTAACGCGATTGATAGAACCCTGAAATCGCTTCGCGCAACTCAGGAATGCCACGCGCCGCGGTGTAGCGAGTCTTGCCCGCCGTCAGCGCCGCTTGCCCGGCGCGGATGATCGGTTCGGCCGTGGTGAAATCCGGCTCGCCGATTTCCAGGTGGATCACATCGTGACCTTCGGCCTGCAGTTCATTGGCCCGCGCCAGCAGCGCCATCACATGGAACGGTTCGATCGCACGACTGCGCGCACTGTAGGGCTGAGCCATTGGTTTTCCTTCGACGGGGCAAAAGAGACGATTCTACCCATCTGCCGGAACGAGCGAGAACCCGTCGCGGTCACAGCCTCAAGAACGCTGGACTGTAACGATATGCGCGTACGCTCCAGGATTGACTAAAATCAGAGATTGATCAGGCCTCCATCACTGTCAGACATGACTTGCCAAACTTCTGCAAGCGCCACCCGCCGGGGCCTCGACATCCGGGAGTAGCGCAGGCCGAATTGATCTGGTAAGTTCGCCCGCTTGCAGCCGCAGGGCCGGCAGGTGTCGGTGATGGAGCAATCCTGCGCAATGGATTACAAGAGTAGAGGCGGTCCATTTCATGCCCACCCAAGCAAAGCAACAGCAGCAAGTGACGATCAGCGGCTTCGAACCTTACGTTCCGAAGGACGGCGAAGAGTACATGGGCGCCCCGATGCGCGCGCACTTCACCAAGATCCTGAACAAGTGGAAACAGGACTTGATGCAGGAAGTCGACCGTACTGTTGATCACATGAAAGACGAAGCGGCCAACTTCCCTGACCCGGCCGACCGTGCCAGCCAGGAAGAAGAATTCGCCCTTGAGCTGCGCGCCCGCGATCGCGAGCGCAAACTGATCAAGAAGATCGACAAGACTCTCGAACTGATCCAGGACGAAGAGTACGGCTGGTGCGAATCCTGCGGCATCGAAATCGGCGTCAAGCGCCTCGAGGCCCGTCCTACTGCGGATCTGTGCATCGACTGCAAGACCCTGGCGGAAATCAAGGAAAAGCAGGTCGGCAAGTAATCTCGACCTGAACGAAAAACGGAGCGTGCGAACGCTCCGTTTTTGTTTCTGCCTTTTGCCTTTTGCCCTTGTGGGAGCGAGCCTGCTCGCGAAAGCGGTGTGTCATTCAACATTTAATCGTCTGACATCAAGCTTTCGCGAGCAGGCTCGATCCCACCCGTTGACCTGCGTATTGCCTGAAAAGTAGCTTCGTTTCCATGACAGCCAAAATCTCCCCCGCCTACATCGGCCGCTTCGCCCCCACCCCCAGTGGCCACCTGCACTTCGGCTCGCTGGTGGCTGCCCTCGCTTCCTACCTCGACGCGCGCGCGGTCGGCGGGCGCTGGCTGGTGCGCATGGAAGATCTCGATCCACCCCGGGAAGAGCCCGGCGCGCAGGCGGCGATTCTCAAAGCGCTGGAAAGCTACGGTTTCGAATGGGACGGCGAGATGGTGCGCCAGAGTGACCGGCACGACGCCTACGCCGAAGTCCTCAACAATCTGTTCAATCACGGCCTGGCCTACGCCTGCACCTGTTCGCGCAAGCAACTGGAGCCGTATCACGGCATTTACCCGGGCTTGTGCCGCAATGCCGGCCATGAGCAGCAAGACGCGGCGATCCGCCTGCGCGTGCCGGAACTGGAATACCACTTCATCGACCGCGTGCAGGGCGAGTTCCGCCAGCATCTGGGGCGCGACGTCGGCGATTTCGTGATTCGCCGCCGCGACGGCCTCTACGCCTATCAACTGGCGGTGGTGCTGGATGACGCCTGGCAAGGCATCACTGACATCGTGCGCGGTGCCGACCTGCTCGACTCCACGCCACGCCAGCTCTACCTGCAAGAACTGCTGGGCCTGCGCCAGCCGCGCTATCTGCACCTGCCACTGATTACGCAGCCGGACGGCAACAAGCTCGGCAAATCTTACCGTTCGCCACCGCTTGAGGCCGATCAGGCCACGCTGCTGCTGTTGCGAGCCTTGCGTGCGTTGGGGCAAAACCCCGGTGCCGAACTGGCGCATGCCACCCCCGAGGAATTGCTCAAATGGGGCGCAGCCCACTGGGATGCATCGAAGATCCCGCGCACACTGACGTTGCCCGAGGCGCAACTGCAATGACGACACTTGCAGTGGCGCGCCCATCCGTTACCATCGCCGCACGTTTTCGGGCACGCGCATAAAAAAGAGAGGCCGGGATGTACATCTATCGCTTGGTCCTGCTTCTGGTCGTGGGAATCTATCTGTTTTCGCCAGCCATCATGGATTGGTGGATCGACGCCACGGGCGCCTGGTATCGGCCGTATCTGCTCTGGTTGATCCTGATTGTCGTGACCTTCATCCTGCAGAGCCAAAAAGATGCCGATGAGCTTTAGCCTGACCCAGATGATCCTGATCAGCGCCGCGTACCTGGCGGTGCTGTTCGGCGTTGCCTGGATCAGTGAACGGGGCATGATCCCGCGGGCGATCATTCGCCACCCGCTGACCTACACCTTGTCGCTGGGGGTCTACGCCAGTGCCTGGGCGTTCTACGGCACGGTGGGCCTGGCCTATCAGTATGGCTACGGCTTTCTGTCCAGTTACCTCGGGGTGTCTGGTGCTTTTCTGCTCGCACCGGTGCTGCTGTATCCGATCCTGAAAATCACCCGCACCTATCAATTGTCGTCGCTGGCAGATCTGTTCGCGTTCCGCTTTCGCAGCACCTGGGCCGGCGCGCTGACCACGATCTTCATGTTGATCGGCGTGCTGCCGCTGCTGGCGCTGCAGATTCAGGCGGTGGCCGATTCCATCGGCATTCTTACCGGTGAGCCGATCCAGAGCCGCGTCGCGCTGGCGTTCTGTGCGCTGATCATTCTGTTCACGATTTTCTTCGGTTCCCGGCATATCGCCACTCGCGAGAAACACGAAGGGCTGGTATTTGCGATTGCCTTCGAATCGGTGATCAAACTGATCGCCCTCGGCGGCGTCGGTCTGTATGCGCTGTACGGTGTGTTCGACGGCCCGCAACAACTCGAACTGTGGCTGCTGCAAAACCAGACCGC
The DNA here is from genome assembly GCF_050473925.1 of Pseudomonas sp. S8. Taxonomy (NCBI): domain Bacteria; kingdom Pseudomonadati; phylum Pseudomonadota; class Gammaproteobacteria; order Pseudomonadales; family Pseudomonadaceae; genus Pseudomonas; species Pseudomonas sp. S8. Next base: position 5,334,761 of record NZ_JBFDVZ010000016.1, on the reverse strand, counting down.
CCTCGCCGCCCTGCACACGCCCCTGCAGGAAGGACCATGGCGCACGCTGTTACTGGTGTTTTTCGCCTCGGCGATCGTGATGCCGCACATGTATCACATGACCTTTACCGAGAACCTCAATCCGCGCTCGCTGGTCAGCGCCAGCTGGGGCCTGCCGCTGTTCCTGCTGCTGATGAGCCTGGCAGTGCCGCTGATCCTCTGGGCCGGCCTGAAGCTCGGCGCCACCACCGACCCGGAATACTTCACCCTCGGCATCGGCATCGCCGCCAACAGCAAACCGCTGGCACTGCTGGCCTATGTCGGTGGGCTTTCAGCCGCCAGTGGCCTGATCATCGTCACCACCCTGGCACTGTCGGGCATGGCGCTGAACCACCTGGTGCTGCCGCTCTATCAGCCGCCGGCCGAAGGCAACATCTATCGCTGGCTGAAGTGGACGCGTCGGGCGCTGATCGTCGCGATCATCATGGCCGGCTTCTGCTTCTACCTGATGCTCGGCGCCGGGCAGGATCTGGCCAACCTCGGCATCGTCGCTTTCGTCGCCACGCTGCAGTTCCTGCCCGGCGTGCTTTCGGTGCTGTACTGGCCGACCGCCAACCGACGCGGCTTTATCGCCGGCCTGCTGGCGGGAATTGTGGTGTGGGTGGTGACCATGCTGTTGCCGCTGGTCGGCAATCTGCAGGGTTTTTACATCCCTCTGCTGAACATGATTTACGTGCTGGACGACACCAGTTGGCACATGGCGGCGATCGCCTCGCTGGCAGCCAACGTATTGATGTTCACCCTGATCTCGCTGTTCACCAACGCCAGCCCCGAAGAAGCCAGCGCCGCCGAAGCCTGCGCGGTGGATAACGTGCGGCGTCCGCAACGCCGCGAACTGCACGCGGCCTCGCCCCAGGAATTCGCCACGCAACTGGCCAAACCGCTGGGCGCCAAGGCGGCGCAAAAAGAAGTCGAGCAGGCCCTGCGCGACCTCTATCTACCGTTCGACGAACGCCGTCCTTATGCCTTGCGCCGCTTGCGCGACCGCATCGAAGCCAACCTCTCCGGCCTGATGGGCCCGAGCGTGGCGCAGGACATGGTCGAAACCTTCCTGCCGTACAAGGCCGGCGGCGAAAACTATGTGACCGAAGACATCCACTTCATCGAAAGCCGTCTCGAGGATTACCACTCGCGCCTCACCGGGCTGGCCGCCGAACTCGACGCCCTGCGCCGCTACCACCGCCAGACCTTGCAGGAGCTGCCAATGGGCGTCTGCTCGCTGGCCAAGGATCAAGAGATCCTGATGTGGAACAAGGCCATGGAAGAACTCACCGGCATCGCTGCGCAACGGGTGGTCGGTTCGCGCCTGAGCACCATCGCCGATCCGTGGAAGCCATTGCTGCAAGGCTTCATCAACCTGCCCGACGAGCACTTGCACAAGCAGCACCTGGCTCTCGACGGCCAGACCCGCTGGCTCAATCTGCACAAAGCGGCGATCGACGAACCGTTGGCCCCGGGCAACAGCGGCTTGGTGCTGCTGGTGGAAGACCTGACCGAAACCCAAATGCTCGAAGACAAACTGGTGCACTCCGAGCGTCTGGCGAGCATCGGCCGACTGGCGGCGGGAGTGGCCCATGAAATCGGCAACCCGATCACCGGCATCGCCTGTCTGGCGCAGAACCTGCGCGAAGAGCGCGAAGAAGACGGCGAACTGACGGAAATCAGCGGGCAGATCCTCGAACAGACCAAGCGCGTGTCGCGCATCGTGCAGTCGCTGATGAGCTTCGCCCATGCCGGCAGCCACCAGCACAGCGACGAACCCGTCTGTCTGGCCGAAGTTGCGCAGGACGCCATCGGTCTGCTGGCGCTGAACCGGCGCAACTTCGAAGTGCAGTTCTACAACCTGTGCGATCCGGATCACTGGGTCGAAGGCGATCCGCAGCGGCTCGCCCAAGTGCTGATCAATCTGCTCTCCAACGCCCGTGATGCCTCGCCTGCGGGCAGCGCCGTGCGGGTCAAGAGTGAAGCCGGCGAACACACGGTCGATCTGATCGTCGAAGACGAAGGCAGTGGTATTCCGCAGAACATCATGGACCGACTGTTCGAACCTTTCTTCACCACCAAGGACCCGGGTGAAGGTACCGGTCTGGGCCTTGCACTGGTCTATTCCATCGTTGAAGAGCATTATGGACAAATCACCATCGACAGCCCGGCTGATGTACAGAGCCAGCGCGGCACCCGTATCCGGGTGACCTTACCGCGCCATGTCGAAGCGACGTCCGCTGTGAACTGAGACCGTCGAGAGTATCGAATCAATGCCGCACATTTTGATCGTCGAAGACGAAACCATTATCCGCTCCGCCTTGCGCCGCCTGCTGGAACGTAACCAGTATCAGGTCAGCGAAGCCGGTTCAGTGCAGGAAGCACAAGAACGCTTCACCATTCCCACATTCGATCTGATCGTCAGCGACCTGCGCCTGCCTGGCGCCCCGGGCACCGAGCTGATCAAGCTTGGCCAGGGTAAACCGGTGCTGATCATGACCAGCTACGCCAGCCTGCGCTCGGCGGTCGACTCGATGAAGATGGGCGCGGTGGACTACATCGCCAAACCTTTCGATCACGATGAAATGCTTCAGGCGGTCGCGCGGATCCTGCGTGATCACCAGTCGGCACCTGCCGCCGGCGAAGCGCTTGCCGGCAAACCGAGCAATGGTGGCGGCAAATCGTCTGTCGACAACAGCAACGGCGAGATCGGCATCATCGGCTCGTGCCCGCCGATGCAGGACCTGTACAGCAAGATCCGCAAAGTCGCACCGACCGATTCCAATGTATTGATCCAGGGCGAGTCCGGCACCGGTAAAGAACTGGTGGCCCGCGCCCTGCACAACCTGTCCAAGCGTGCCAAGGCACCGATGATTTCGGTGAACTGCGCGGCCATCCCGGAAAGCCTGATCGAGTCCGAACTGTTCGGCCACGAAAAAGGCGCGTTCACTGGCGCCAGCGCCGGGCGCGCCGGTCTGGTGGAAGCGGCGGACGGCGGCACGCTGTTCCTCGACGAGATCGGCGAACTGCCGCTGGAAGCCCAGGCCCGTCTACTGCGCGTGCTGCAGGAAGGCGAGATTCGCCGCGTGGGTTCGGTGCAGTCGCAAAAGGTCGATGTGCGTTTGATCGCCGCGACCCACCGTGACCTCAAGAGCCTGGCAAAAATCGGCCAGTTCCGTGAAGACCTGTATTACCGTCTGCATGTGATTGCCCTGAAACTGCCGGCGTTGCGCGAACGTGGCGCCGACGTCAACGAAATCGCCACGGCGTTTCTCGCCCGCCAGAGTGCGCGCATCAACCGTACCGACCTGAAATTTGCCGCCGATGCCGAACAAGCCATCCGGCATTATTCCTGGCCGGGTAACGTGCGTGAGCTGGAAAACGCCGTGGAGCGCGCGGTGATCCTGAGCGAAAGCCCGGAAATCTCCGCCGACCTGCTGGGTATCGACATCGAGTTGAGCGACCTGGAAGACGACGAGTTCATCGGCTTGCCCGCGCAAACCGCGGGTAACACCAGCAACAGCAGCCATGAGCCGACGGAAGACCTGTCGCTGGAAGACTATTTCCAGCACTTTGTGCTTGAGCATCAGGATCACATGACCGAAACCGAACTGGCGCGCAAACTGGGCGTCAGCCGCAAGTGTCTGTGGGAACGTCGTCAGCGCCTGGGCATTCCACGGCGCAAGACCGGGGTCACCAGCGAGAGCTGAACGTTACCTGTCGAGTGTGCGGGTAACGCTTGAAGACGTGAAAAAACTGTTACCTCAGCTTTTTCACGTAACAGAAGCCGGGGTTATCGGTAACGAAACCCCGGCTTTTTTTCGCCCCGAGAAAACGGTTATATCGACCTAACCCCTTGTTTTATTGGGCTTCGCAAAAGTTGGCACGGCACCTGCTATATGTTTGGTACAAGAACAATAACAAGCAATGCACAAGACAATAAAAATAAGACGAATCGACTCACGCACAATAAAAACAAGACGGCGAGAGGCGCAGCTAACTGATTCTTTTGGAGAGGCGTTGTATTTGGGGCTAGCCCCACGACCAGGCCGAGAACAACAAAAACTGTCCTAAGACAGAGCCTGTACTGGTTGGATCGCAAGATCACTGCAACACAGCGACCAAAGCAATCCGTTTGCTCTTGGCTCCCGATTGGGAGGGTCATGAAGGAAAAGCTTCATGGCGAGGGCACTCAACAAAAACAAGAAGCCCGAATCAATAATAAAAAGAGCACGCAACTACTTCTTGGGGAGCTTCGGCTCCCCTTGTAGTTTCTGTCTTTCGGCAAAAACCTCCGTTTCGACCCTGCCCGATGCCTGTAGCCTGCGGCTTGCAGCGCAAATCTGCTGCGTCCTACACCATCCCCCGACTAAATGCTAGAATCTGCGCCCATCATGCGGTCATTCTTTGGTATGGCCGAACATTCCTTCAAACAGTGCATCCCATGCTGAAGAAGCTGTTCCAGTCATTCCGAACACCCGTGCGTCGTACGCAACACATCCGCAGCACTCCTGAAGTGCTCAACAGCGGCCAACATTCGCTGCAAAAGGGGCAATTCAGCCGCTATGCGGTGAATATCGTCGAACGCTTGCAGGGCGCCGGTTACCAGGCCTATCTGGTCGGCGGTTGCGTGCGTGACATGCTCCTGGGCATCACGCCCAAGGATTTCGACGTCGCCACCAGCGCCACCCCCGAGCAAGTCCGAGCCGAATTCCGCAATGCGCGGATCATCGGTCGCCGCTTCAAGCTGGTGCATATCCATTTCGGTCGCGAAATCATTGAAGTCGCGACCTTCCGCGCCAATCACCCGGTCAATGAAGACGACGAAGACAGCAACCAGTCTTCGCGTAACGAGAGCGGACGGATTCTGCGCGACAACGTCTACGGCACCCTGGAAGAAGACGCGCAACGCCGCGACTTCACCATCAACGCCCTGTATTACGATCCGGTCAGCGAGCGCATTCTCGATTACGCCAACGGCGTACACGACATCCGTAATCACCTGATCCGTTTGATCGGCGATCCGAAGCAGCGTTACCAGGAAGATCCAGTACGGATGCTGCGGGCCGTGCGTTTCGCCGCCAAGTTGAATTTCGGCATCGAGAAGCACACCGTGCAGCCGATCCGCGACCTGGCGCCGATGCTGCGCGAGATCCCGTCCGCTCGCCTGTTCGAGGAAGTGCTCAAGCTGTTCCTCTCCGGCCACGGCGCGATCACCTTCGAGATGCTGGTCGATCTGCAACTGTTTGCCCCACTGTTCCCGGCCAGTGCCGACGCCCTGGAATACAACCCGGAATACACCCACACGTTGATCAGCGAAGCGCTGACCAACACCGACCTGCGCATAAAACAGAACAAACCGGTCACACCGGCGTTCCTGTTTGCCGCCCTGCTGTGGCCTGCCCTGCCGGCCCGCGTATTGCGCCTGCAAGAGCGTGGCATGCCGCCGATTCCGGCCATGCAGGAAGCCGCGCATGAGCTGATCGCCGAACAGTGTCAGCGCATCGCCATTCCAAAGCGCTTCACCATGCCGATCCGCGAGATCTGGGACATGCAGGAACGTCTGCCACGCCGCAGCGGCAAACGCGCCGACCTGCTGCTGGACAATCCACGTTTCCGCGCCGGTTACGACTTCCTGCTGCTGCGGGAAAGCGCTGGCGAGGAAACCGACGGTCTGGGCGAATGGTGGACGGATTATCAGGACGCCAACGACAGCGAACGTCGCGACATGATCCGCGATCTCAGCGGCAAAGGTGATGACGCCAGCGGTGCGCCACGCAAACGTCGCCGCAGCAGTGGTTCCAAGCGCAAGCGCGCCGGGGCTTCCAGCTCGACGGGCGAATAAGGCATGGAACGCATCTATATCGGTCTGGGCAGCAACCTCGCTGACCCGGCCGAACAACTGCGCAGCGCGCTCAATGCGCTGGGGCAATTGCCGCAAACTTCCCTTGCTGGTGTTTCGGCGTTCTATCAGAGCGATTCACTGCTGCCGGGACAACCGCGTTACACCAACGCGGTCGCTGCCCTCGACAGTGATCTCGCGCCGCTCGATCTGCTCGATGCCCTGCAAGCCATCGAAAACGACCAAGGTCGAGAGCGCCTGGAGCGCTGGGGGCCGCGCACGCTGGATCTGGATATCCTGTTGTTCGGTGATCGCCTGATCGACGAGCCGCGACTGAAAGTCCCGCACTACCAGATTCAGGAGCGGGCATTCGTGCTCTATCCTCTGGCCGAACTGGCACCCGCCGATCTGCACCTGGCCGATGGCCGCGCCTTGGCTGACCTGCTCGCCGCCTGCCCGTTCGTCGGCCTCGAACGCCTCTCCCACGCCTGACGCAAATCTCCCCCTGTGGATGGGAGGGGATTCATCCCCGATCGGCTGCGCAGCCGTCGCAAAACCGGCTAATACGGTGTGACTGATTAATGCGTACTACCATTTAAGGGCCGCTTCGCAGCCCATCGGGGATGAATCCCCTCGCCACAAAAGCGATGTTCCGTGTTCGTTTTTTGTCGGACAAAAAACCTCCCGATCAGCCCCGCCGTGCCGCTGAATCGCATCAGTAACGTCGGTAACACTCCCCTCGTAACAATGCGGTAACACACGCAATTGACTTCCTAGGTTCTCCTCACGACTATAGGCGTCCCGCTGCCGCCAACCCGGCACATACGGGCGCAATCCAGGCCTTATAAGCACGACAAAAGACCGTGCGCCTGAGTAGACGAAGAATCACGCGCGTTACTCGCAGTAGTTTCCAGAGCGCCTGAACGAGGATTTTTTACATGCCAGCCATCACCCTGACCACGCTCCAGAGCCTCAAGCAGAAAGGTGAAAAGATCACCATGCTGACCTGCTATGACGCGACCTTCGCCCACGCCTGCAACGAGGCCGGTGTCGAAGTGCTGCTGGTGGGCGACTCCCTCGGCATGGTTCTGCAAGGGCACGACAGCACCTTGCCGGTGACCATCGCAGAAATGGCCTATCACACCGCTTGCGTCAAACGCGGCAACACCGACGCCCTGATCCTGGCTGACCTGCCGTTCATGGCCAACGCCACGATCGAGCAAACCCTGACCAACAGCGCCACGCTGATGCAGGCCGGCGCGCACATGATCAAGGTCGAAGGTGCGCTGTGGCTGGCGGAGTCGATCCGCCTGCTGGCCGAGCGCGGTGTGCCGGTCTGCGCGCACATGGGCCTGACCCCACAGGCGGTGAACATTCTTGGCGGCTATAAAGTGCAGGGCCGCAACGAGAACCAGGCGCGGCAGATGCGTGCCGATGCGATCTCGCTGGAACAGGCTGGGGCCGCCATGCTGCTGCTCGAATGCGTGCCGAGCGAACTGGCCGCCGAAATCAGCCAGGCCGTGAAGATTCCGGTCATCGGGATTGGCGCCGGTAGCGATACCGACGGGCAGGTACTGGTGCTGCACGACATGCTCGGCCTGTCGATCACGGGGCGCGTACCGAAATTCGTCAAAAACTTCATGCAGGGTCAGGACAGCATCCAGTCCGCCCTGAAGGCCTACGTCAACGAAGTCAAAGGCGTTACGTTCCCTGGCCTCGAACACGGATTCTCTGCATGAACACTGTCAAAACCGTACGCGAATTGCGTGCCGCCGTGGCCCGTGCCCGCAGTGAAGGCAAGCGCATCGGCTTCGTGCCGACCATGGGCAACCTGCACAGCGGTCACATTGCGTTGATCACCAAAGCCACACAGCGCGTGGACTTCGTGGTTGCCAGCATCTTCGTCAACCCGCTGCAGTTCGGCGCCGGCGAAGACCTCGACAAGTACCCGCGCACCCTGGCGGCGGATCAGGAAAAGCTGCTGCAAGCCGGCTGCCATTTGCTGTTCGCCCCGACCGTCGAAGAGATGTACCCCGAAGGCATGGCCGGGCAGACCCGGGTCAGCGTGCCGCAACTGTCTGAAGGCCTGTGTGGCGCCAGCCGTCCGGGGCACTTCGAAGGTGTGGCGACGGTGGTCAGCAAGCTGTTCAACATGGTGCAGCCGGACTTGGCGATCTTCGGTCAGAAGGATTTCCAGCAACTGGCGGTGATCCGCGCGTTGGTGCATGACTTGAACATGCCGATCCAGATCATCGGCGAACCGACCGTGCGTGCCGCCGACGGCCTGGCGCTGTCATCGCGCAACGGTTTCCTCAGCGAAGACCAGCGTGCGGTGGCCCCGGTGGTTTATCGGACCCTGAGCGCAATCGCCGAGTCGATCAAGCAAGGCGAGCGCAACTACCCGGCGCTGATCGCCGCTCAAGTGCAACAGCTGGAGGCCGCCGGCCTGCGCCCGGACTATCTGGAAATCCGCCACGCCCTGACCTTGCGTCCGGCGACGGCTGAAGACCGCGATCTGGTGATTCTGGTGGCCGCGTTCCTCGGCACCACGCGGTTGATCGACAACCTGCACCTGAACCTCGATACCCCCGTTTAAAGCAAGATCAAAAGATCGCAGCCTGCGGCAGCTCCTACACATGAGTCCATGTAGGAGCTGCCGCAGGCTGCGATCTTTTGCGTTGTATTGCCGCCCCCAAAGCCTTCGGGCACACTGCCCGCCGTTCGCTTCCAACCCGGGAAATCCCTCATGCACGCCATCATGCTCAAGGCCAAGCTGCACCGCGCCGAAGTCACTCATGCGGTACTCGATTACGAAGGTTCCTGCGCCATTGATGGCGAGTGGCTGGACTTGTCCGGCATCCGTGAATACGAGCAGATCCAGATTTACAACGTCGACAATGGCGAGCGCTTCACCACCTACGCGATTCGTGGCGAAGAAGGTTCGCGGATGATTTCGGTGAACGGCGCAGCCGCGCATAAGGCCAAGGTCGGCGACCGCGTGATCATTTGCGCCTACGCCCATTACAGCGAAGCGGAACTGGTCAATTTCAAACCGCGCATGCTGTACATGGCCCCGGGCAATGAGCTGAGCCACACCAGCAACGCGATTCCGGTTCAGCTCGCCTGAGCCCTTTCGACGCGCCACTCCCCTTCCGTTGGTCGGCCCGTTCCCGGTCTTGATGTTAAAAAAGTACAGGGAACAGGTCAGAAGAAGTCAAGACAGATCGCAGCGCGAGGTTTACTGTATTCGCCCTGCGTTGAAAAATCGTGTCGACGCATTTGACCCTCGCCCAACCAGGGCGTATCGGTCTGTTCTGTGTTCAAAAGGCCGTTCAAGTAAAAAGGAAAACCGCAGCGATGGCGTACTACCGCACTCCTCATGACGTTACCGCTCTGCCTGCCTGGCAGGCGTTGAAAGATCACCGCCAAGCCATGCAGGATTTCAGCATGCGCGAGGCCTTCAACGCCGATCCGCAGCGCTTCAATCAATTCACGCTCAGCAGCTGCGGCCTGTTTCTCGATTATTCGAAGAACCTGATCAACGCCGAGACCCGCAACCTGCTGGTGGGCCTGGCCAATGAAGTCGATCTGAAAGGCGCGATCAAAGCGCTGTTCGACGGCGAAATCGTCAACGCCTCCGAAGGCCGCCCGGCGCTGCATACCGCCCTGCGCCGCCCGGTGGGCGACAAGCTGTCGGTCAATGGCGTCAACGTGATGCCGGAAGTGCACAAGGTGCTGAACCAGATCACCGATCTGGTTGGCCGCATCCACGACGGTCTGTGGCGTGGTTACACCGAGAAGCCGATCACTGACGTGGTCAACATCGGCATCGGTGGCTCGTTCCTCGGCCCTGAGCTGGTTTCCGAAGCATTGCTGTCCTATGCGCAGAAAGGCGTGCGTTGCCATTACCTGGCGAACATCGACGGCAGTGAGTTCCACGAGCTGACGCAGAAGCTGCGCGCCGAAACCACACTGTTCATCGTTTCGTCGAAATCCTTCAACACCCTCGAAACCCTGAAGAACGCTCAAGCCGCCCGCGCCTGGTATCTGGCGCAGGGTGGTTCGGAAGCCGAGCTGTATCGCCACTTCATCGCGGTATCGAGCAACAACGCGGCGGCCGTCGCGTTTGGCATCCGCGAAGAAAACATCTTCCCGATGTGGGACTGGGTCGGCGGTCGTTACTCGCTGTGGTCGGCCATCGGTCTGCCGATTGCCCTGGCCATCGGCATGTCCAACTTCAAGGAACTGCTGTCCGGTGCCTTCACCATGGACCAGCATTTCCAGAGCGCACCGTTCGAACAGAACATGCCGGTGCTGCTGGCCCTGCTCGGCGTGTGGTACGGCAACTTCTGGGGCGCGCAAAGCCACGCGATCCTGCCGTACGACCACTACCTGCGCAACATCACCAAGCACTTGCAACAGTTGGACATGGAATCCAACGGCAAGAGCGTGCGTCAGGACGGCACCTCGGTGTCGACCGATACCGGCCCGGTGATCTGGGGCGGCGTCGGCTGTAACGGTCAACACGCGTATCACCAGTTGCTGCACCAGGGCACCCAATTGATCCCGGCCGACTTCATCGTGCCGATCGTCAGCTTCAACCCGGTCTCCGATCACCATCAGTGGCTGTACGCCAACTGCCTGTCGCAGAGCCAGGCGCTGATGCTCGGCAAGACCCTGCCGGAAGCCGAGGCCGAACTGCGCGAAAAAGGCATGAGCGAAGAGCAAGTGCGCAAACTCGCACCGCACAAGGTGATTCCGGGCAACCGCCCGAGCAACACCCTTGTGGTCGAGCGCATCAGCCCGCGTCGTCTTGGCGCGCTGGTCGCCATGTACGAGCACAAAGTGTTCGTGCAGAGCGTGGTCTGGGGCATCAACGCCTTCGACCAGTGGGGCGTGGAACTGGGCAAGGAATTGGGCAAAGGCGTTTACAACCGTCTGGTCGGCAGCGATGAAACCATAGCTGACGATGCTTCCACCCAAGGCCTGATCAACTACTTCCGCGGTCGTCACCGCGGGTGAGGTGAATGGCTTGCCCACAAATCCTGTGGGCAAGCCATTTCCAATGTGGGAGCGAGCCTGCTCGCGAATTCGGTGTGTCATTCAGCATCTTTGTGGCTGATACAGCGCATTCGCGATCAGGCTCGCTCCCACAGTTGTTTCAGGGGTGACTTGAACCTCCAGGCCGCTCGGCGCATCTTTATTCCTGTCGCACAACAAGAATAAGGAACCGTCATGTTCGATATCAGCACGTTCCCCAAAGCCGATGCCGTCCGCCGGGCTGCGCAGTTGAGTCAGGACGACTACAAGCGCCTGTACCGCGAATCGATTGAACACCCCAGCGCCTTTTGGGCCGAACAGGCCACGCGCTTCCTCGACTGGAGCACACCGTGGCAGACCGTTCAGCGCTACGACCTGAAAACCGGTGAAGCATCCTGGTTTGCCGGCGGCCAACTGAACGTCAGCTACAACTGCATCGACCGCCACCTCGCACAACGCGGCGAGCAGACCGCGATTCTCTGGGAAGGCGACGACCCTGCCGAATCGGCGCAGATCACTTACAAAAAACTCCACCATCATGTCTGCCGCCTGGCCAACGTCCTGAAAAGCCGTGGCGTGAAAAAAGGCGACCGGGTGTGCATCTACATGCCGATGATCCCCGAGGCGGCCTACGCGATGCTCGCCTGCGCGCGGATCGGCGCGATTCACTCGGTGGTGTTCGGTGGCTTCTCCCCGGACTCCTTGCGCGACCGCATCCTCGATGCCGACTGCCGCACGGTGATCACCGCCGATGAAGGCGTGCGCGGCGGCAAATTCGTACCGCTCAAGCAAAACGTCGACAAGGCCCTGCACAGTTGCCCGGACGTCAGCACCGTCGTCGTGGTCGAGCGCACCCAAGGCAAGGTCGATTGGGTCGAGGGCCGTGACCTCTGGTATCACCAAGCCGTGCGTGACGTCAGCGACGACTGCCCGCCGGAGCCGATGGACGCCGAAGATCCGCTGTTCATCCTTTACACCTCCGGCAGCACCGGCAAACCCAAGGGCGTGCTGCACACCACCGGCGGCTACCTGCTGCAAGCGGCGATGACCTTCAAGTACGTGCTCGATTACCGCGAGGGCGAAGTGTTCTGGTGCACCGCCGACGTCGGCTGGGTCACCGGCCACAGCTACATAGTCTACGGCCCGCTGGCCAATGGCGCGACCACGCTGATTTTCGAAGGCGTGCCGAGCTATCCGAGCACTTCGCGCTTCTGGCAGGTGATCGACAAACACCACGTCAACATCTTCTACACCGCGCCGACTGCCCTGCGCGCGTTGATGCGCGAAGGTGCCGGACCGCTGCAGGAAACGTCGCGCCAAAGCCTCAGATTGCTCGGCAGTGTCGGTGAGCCGATCAACCCGGAGGCGTGGGAATGGTACTTCAACGTGGTCGGTGAACAGCGCTGCCCGATTGTCGATACCTGGTGGCAGACCGAAACCGGCGGCATCATGCTCAGCCCGTTGGTGAGTGCCCAGCGGATCAAACCGGGTTGCGCCACGCAGCCGATGTTCGGCGTGCAACCGGTGTTGCTCGACGAGCACGGCAAGGAAATCAAAGGCGCCGGCAGCGGCGTGCTGGCGATCAAGTCGAGTTGGCCGGCGCAGATCCGCAGCGTCTACGGCGACCCGCAACGGATGGTCGACACCTATTTCAAACCCTACCCCGGCTATTACTTCACTGGCGACGGCGCACGCCGCGACGAGGACGGCGACTACTGGATCACCGGGCGTATCGATGACGTGATCAACGTCTCCGGCCACCGCATCGGCACCGCCGAAGTGGAAAGCGCGCTGGTGCTGCACGACAGCATTGCCGAGGCCGCCGTGGTCGGTTACCCGCACGACGTCAAAGGCCAGGGCATCTACGCCTTCGTCACTCCCATGAACGGCTTCGAGCCGAGCGATGATCTGAAGAAAGAGTTGCTCGCCCACGTCAGCAAGGAGATCGGCAGCTTCGCCAAACCGGACCTGATCCAGTGGGCGCCGGCCTTACCGAAAACCCGTTCAGGCAAGATCATGCGGCGCATCTTGCGCAAGATCGCCTGCAACGAACTCGACAGCCTCGGTGACACCTCAACCCTGGCCGATCCGAGCGTGGTGCAGGGTTTGATCGACAAGCGCCTCAATCAGTAACATCCGTGGCGCGGTCACCCGGCCGCGCCCGTTCATCACCAATGAGTTGTCATGGAATTCATCCGCAGCCGTATCGAAAACCAACTCATGAGCCTGACCGGGCTGTCCCTCGGTCAACTCGATCTGGAAAACCCCAAGGGCGATCCCGGGCTGTTCGGCCCCGACTCGATCAGTTGGCAAGTGCACGGCGACTTCAGCAGCATGCTGATCGGCGGCATCAGCGCGCTGTTGCTGCAAGCCCTGCATCCGCTGGCGCTGGCCGGGGTCTGGGATCATTCGAATTTTCGTCAGGACATGCTCGGGCGTTTGCGCCGCACCAGTCAGTTTGTCTCCGGCACCACCTTCGGCTCGCGCAAGGACGCCGAATGGCTGATCGACAAAGTGCGCACCATTCACCTGCAAGTGGTCGGTACCGCGCCGGACGGCCGACCGTATGCGGCCAGCGATCCGGACCTGCTGACCTGGGTGCACGTAGCCGAGGTCAGTCACTTTCTTGCCGCGCATCTGCGTTACCGCAACCCGCAATTGTCGGGGGCGGATCAGGATCGCTACTACGCAGAAATCGCCGTGGTCGCCGAGCGCCTGGGTGCGCAGGACGTGCCGAAATCACGTCAGGCCGTGGCCGACTATCTGCAACGCCTGCGCCCGCAACTGCTCTGTGATGAGCGCAGCCGCGAAGTCCTGCGCCTGCTGCTCGACGCCCCGGCCCCAAGCGTGCTGGCCCGACCTTTTGGCGACCTGATGATGAAGGCTGGCATCGATCTGCTGCCGGACTGGGCCAGCGCCATGTTCGGCATACGGCAGAATCCGCTGCAACGCCAGCTGATCCGCGCCAGCGTCAAGCGCAGCGCGCCGATGCTGCGCTGGGCGATGCGCAATGGTTCGGTGCAGCGAGCCAAACGCCGGATGGGTTTGCTGATCTGATCTATACACAGAACCTGTGGCGAGGGAGCTTGCTCCCGCTGGGTTGCGCAGCGACTCTCGAAATGTTGCGAGCGCTTCGCACTCGAGCGGGAGCAAGCTCCCTCGCCACAGGTCTGGGCAATGGCTCAGGGCATCTGTAGCTGCACAATGCTAAACTCCCGCGCCCACATTCTCACCAGCAAGGCGCACGCATGTCTTCCTTGAATCAGGCGCTGCGCGCCGCCCTCGACCAACGCCAGGATCTGCTCGCTGAGCTGCACAGCCAGGGCACCGATTGCTATCGGCTGTTCCACGGCAGCCAAGAAGGCGCCGGCGGCCTGACGGTGGACCGCTACGGTCCGCAATTGCTGGTGCAGAGTTTTCACCAGACACTGGAACGTGACGACCTGCTGCAACTGCACGCCATGGCCAACCAGACGCTGGGGGTTGACACCCTGCTGGTCTACAACGACCGCTCCCGCGGCAACTCGCGGATTGACCGTGAAGACAATGTCTACAAAGCCAACGAGGCCGCGCTGGTGGATCTGGTCGGCCACGAATGGGGCCTGAACTATCGCGTGCGCGGGCGACATGCCGGGCAGGATCCGCTGCTGTTTCTCGACCTGCGCAACACTCGCGGCTGGGTCAAGGATCACGCCAAGGGCAAAAGTGTGCTCAACCTCTTTGCCTACACCTGTGGCGTCGGCCTGAGTGCCGCTGCCGGTGGCGCGCGCGAGGTGTGCAATCTGGATTTCGCCGAAGGCAATCTGGCGGTCGGCCGTGAGAACGGCCTGCTCAACCCGCAATTGCCCGAGATGCAATTTATCCAGTCCGATTATTTCCCGGCGATCCGTCAGTTCGCCGGGCTGCCGATCAGCCAGCGGCGCGGGCAGAAACTGCCGAGCTATCAGCGCCTCGAACAGCGCCAATACGATCTGGTGCTGCTCGATCCTCCGGCCTGGGCCAAGAGCGCGTTCGGCACCGTCGACCTGCTGCGCGACTATCAAAGCCTGCTCAAACCGGCGCTGCTGACCACCGCCGACAACGGCGTGCTGATCTGCTGCAACAACCTGGCGAAAGTCAGCATGGACGACTGGCGTGAACAGGTCCTGCGTTGTGCAGAGAAGGCCGGGCGACCGGTGCGCGAATGGAGCGTGATGACCCCGGGCGCGGACTTCCCGTCGCTGGACCAACAGCCACCGCTGAAAACCCTGATCCTGCAGCTGTAACCCCCCCTGCGGGACTGGCAACCATCCAATGTGGGAGCGAGCTTGCTCGCTCCCACAGTATCTTGGTCCTACAGAACAATCTGAACAATCCTGCAACCCAAGATGCACTTCGGAACCAGAATCGCGTGCCATACTCCAAGGCACTCCGATTCAGAGATGAAGCCGCACATGCCCAAAGGATTGATTCGCGCGATTGGCGCCTTGTTGACTGCTCTGGCCCTCTACAGCCTGCTGGGGTTTCTGATTTTGCCGGGCATCGCACTGCGTATCGCCAACCAGCAACTGGCGAACTACGCCACGGTGCCGGCGCATATCCAGCGCATCGAACTCAATCCGTTCAGCCTGGAAGTCACCCTGTGGGGCCTGGTCGTCGGTGAGCCGGGCAAGGAGCAAGTCGGCTTCGAGCGGCTGTACGCCAACCTGCAACTCGACAGTCTGTGGACCAAGGCGCTGCACCTGGCCGATATCGAGCTGGACAAGCCCAAGACTGAAATTCTCTTCGCCAAGGACGGCCAGCTCAATCTGCTGGGCCTGTTCAAGATTCCCGCCAGCGAGCCGACCCCGGCCGACCCGAATGCCAAACCGTTCCCGCTGCGCATCGACCGCATTCAGTTGGCCGGCGGCAACGTGCATTTCGAGGACGCGCGGCCGAGCGAGCCCATCGAGTTCCTTTACGACAAACTCGACTTCGAACTGAAAAACCTCAGCACCCTGCCCGAAGACAATGCCGACATGACCCTGGTGGCTGCCGGCCCGGCCGGTGGGCAGATCGACTGGAAGGGCAACTTCAGCCTGATCCCGTTCACCTCTGAAGGCACCTTGAAAGTCACCGACGGCAAGATGAAATCCTTCTGGCCTTACGTGCGTGACGCGCTGCCGCTGGTACTCGAAGACGGCGTTCTGAATCTCAGCACCGAGTACAAACTGAATCTGTCGAAAGAAACCGAACTGCTGTTGAACAACGTCGCGGTGAGCATTGCGCCATTCGCGATCAAGGCGCCGGACGGACGCCCATTGGCGAAACTTGAACGCCTCGACGTAAGCGAAACCTCGCTGGACCTGGCCAAACAGCAAGTAGTGGTCGGCAAGATCCGCAGCAACAAACTGGAAACCTGGGCCGCGCTCGAAGCCGACGGCCAGCTCGACTGGCAGAAACTGTTCGCCAGCCAGCCCTCGAAACCTGCCGCCAAGGCCGCCGCCGAACCCAAGACCACTCCGGCCGCCGCCGACTCGCCGAAAGAGCCGGCCGCGCCGAGCAAGCCCTGGCAGGTGCTGCTCAAGGATGTGCAACTGCGCAACTACACCGTGCATCTCGCCGACCGTTCGGCCAACCCGCCGGTGGCGCTGGATGTGACGCCGCTGAATATCGACCTGCAGGATTTCGACAGCCTCAACGGTTCGCCCTTCAAGGTCAGACTCGACAGCGGTCTGGGCAAACAAGGCAAGATCAACGCCGACGGCGTGGTCAACCTCGCACCGGTTAGCGCCCAGCTCAACGTGAAGACCCAGGACATCGACCTGCGTGTCGCGCAGTCCTACATCAATCCGTTCATTCGCCTGGAACTGCGCAGCGGCATGCTCGGCAGTGACCTCAAGGTCAACCTCAAGAGCACCGAGCCACTGGCACTCAGCGTTACCGGGCGCGCGCAGATCGATCAACTGCACACCCTCGACACCCTGAAAACCCGCGACTTCCTCAAATGGCAGCAAGTGGTGGTTGAAGGCATCAACTATCAACACGGTGACAGTGTGTCGATTGACAAGGTCAACCTGTTCCAGCCGTATGTGCGGTTCATGATCAACGATGACCGCACCACCAACATTGATGATTTGCTGATCCCGCAACCTGCCGATTCCGGGGCGAAAACGGCAGCGGCCAAACCCGCCAATCACTCGAAACCGCTGGGCATTCACATTGGCGGTATCGCGATCAATGACGGCTCGGCCAACTTCGCCGACTTCAGCCTGACCCCGAACTTCGCCACGGCAATTCAGCAACTCAACGGCCAGATCGGCACCATCGACAGCCGTCAGGCAAAACCGGCCAGCGTCGACGTCAAGGGCAAGGTCGACCGCTATGCGCCGGTGACCATCAAAGGTGCGGTCAATCCGTTCGACCCGATGGCCAGCCTCGATATCGCTACCAGTTTCAAACGCGTCGAACTGACCACGCTCACCCCGTATTCCGGCAAATTCGCCGGCTACCGCATCCGCAAGGGTCGGCTCAATCTCGACCTGCACTACCTGATCACCAAGGGCCAGTTGAAGGCTGAAAACAAAGTGGTGGTCGAGCAGCTGCAACTCGGCGAGAAAGTCGACAGCCCGGATGCCGTGAGCCTGCCGTTGAAACTGGCGATTGCCCTGCTCAAGGACGTCGATGGCAAGATTTCCATCGAATTGCCGGTCACCGGCGACCTCAACAACCCGCAATTCAGCGTAATGCCGATCGTCTGGCAGACCCTGCGCAATCTGATCGTCAAAGCGGCTGCCGCGCCGTTCAAGCTGATTGGCGGACTGGTCAGTGGCGGCGGCTCTGAAGACCTCGGCACCGTGTCCTTTGCCCCAGGTTCGAGCGACCTGAGCAAAGACGCCGAATCAGCGCTGGACAAACTGTCCCAGGCGCTCAAGGAACGTCCGACCCTGCGCCTGGAGATCGAAGGCACCGCCGCGCAAAGCAGCGACGGTCCGCTGCTGGCCGAACAGCGTCTGGAACGCGAATACCAGTACAACTACTACAAGATGCTCCAGCGCCGTGGCGACAAGGTGCCGGCCCAGGCTTCCCTGCTGCAAGTGCCGGAGAACGAGAAAGGCCCGTTGCTCGAAGGCATCTACCGCACGCGTCTGAAAACCCAGCCGCCGGCCGAATGGAAGGATCTGGGCAAGGAAGAACGCACGGCGAAAATGCGTGACGGCGTGATCAAGTTCTGGAGCTCCAGCGATGTCCTGCTGCGCCAGTTGGGTCAGGAACGCGCCAGCAGCATCAAGGACTATCTCGTCGACAAGGGCCAACTGGCCGATGACCGGGTGTACTTCATCGATGCCAATCTGGGCGAGGCCGAGAGCGATGGCCGGGTCGTGACGCAAATGCATCTGGACGCCGAATGATGAACCGCAAATGGCGGGTGGCTTTGACGCTGCTGCTCGCCGCCAGCCCTGCGCTGGCCTCCGACACGCTGCGCTGTGGCAGCCAACTGGTCAGTCTCGGCGACCGTGCCAGCGAAGTGCTGCAGAAATGCGGCGAACCGGTCAGCCGCGATGTCCTCGGCTACAAACGCAGCGCCAACCGGCGCGAAGAATTTCAGGTCGAGGAATGGACCTACGGCCCGAGCAACGGCATGTATCAATACCTGCGCTTTGAAGGCAGTCGCCTGCGGCAGATCAACAGCAAGCGCGGTAACTGAAAGATCAAAAGATCGCAGCCTCCGGCAGCGCCTACAGGGAAATGCATTCCACTGTAGAAGCTGCCGGAGGCTGCGATCTTTTGCTTCTACCCAATAGAACAGGCCCCGACACAAGTGCCGGGGCCCGTAATGGTCACATCCGTGTGACCGTTCGCATGAACTCTAAAGTTGCGGCAGACGTATTGCTCGGCCCGTCTGTCGCGTCTTCTCCCGGTCCAGGCGAGAAGTCATGCCTTACTCGGCTTTCAGGCCGTCAGCGGAGACCGCTTTGACGCCTTTGATTTTCTTGGTGATGTTCACAGCGGTGGTTTTCTGAGCTTCGGTGACAGCGACGTCAGAAGACAGGGAAACCACACCTTTGTTGGTTTCGACTTTGATGTCGGTACCAGGAATGCCTTTTTCGGTTACCAGGTCGCTTTTGACTTTGGTCGTGATCCAGGTATCGGAAGTAGCTTCTTTAGCCTTGGTCATTTCACCAGCAGCCAGAGTCATTGGAGCCTGAGTAGCCTGGGTGGATTGTGCGAAAGCACCGGAAGCCATGGTCAGGGTCAGCGCGGTAGCAGCAGCGGCAGTGATAGCGAACTTCTTCATACGAGTAACTCCTGTTTTTCTGGAAAGTCTGCTGGTTGTCTTGTCAGCAGGGTTACTGGGTATATTGCGAACGCTGTGCCAACTTTTCGAAAGACAATAAATCTTTATAAATCAATTAGTTACGAATTAGACAAATTTTCGGAATCATGCAATTTGCATGACGCGTGGATTATCGACATGCAAGTTGCGGTTTTTTGGAAAGTTCCTAAATGGCTGAAATTATTGAAGCTTTTTTTACTGCACTGGAAATGAAAATGCCCCGAAGATCGGGGCATTTGCCATTCAGGCCCTCGCATCAAGTGCCGCTGGCAGTGCAACCTTTTGGCGAGTAGTCAGGGTTGACGGTGGTTGCGCAGGTCCACACGCCAGAGGTGCTGCCCGTTGCAGCGCCTGAACGGGTGAGCGTGATTGTCTTACCCAATACCGGACCCGGTGCGTTCACCAGTGTGCACGTGATGGTGCCGGCACCGGTCGAGGCCGTCCCAGAGGCCGCCAGTGTGCAGTTCGACGTGGTCGCAGAAGCGCCGCCCGCCACCAGTGTCAGCGTCGGATCCGTACCTTGATTGATGGTGTCTTCAAACGGCACTTTGAGCGCGCTGATTTCTGCCAGACCCGCTGTCACTTTCGAACGGGCCTGGTATTTCGAGTATTGCGGCAGGGCGATAGTCGCCAGAATGCCGATGATCGCCACCACGATCAGCAGCTCGATCAGTGTGAAACCCTTTTGGTTGTTCATAGACAGGCTCTCCATGCATGAGTCGGAATCTCATGATCTGCAAAGGGCTCAGCACAGGCCATGCCAACCGCCTGCAGACCCCGTGCGCTGGGCATCAACGCGCGATATCGCGCTTTCCTACAACCTCTAACCGCACTATCTGACACTTTTTGTCACCTGTACCGGGCGTGTTTGGCGCTGTCACTTGACTAGGCTATAAGTCATGAACTGTCAGCATCCGGAATCCCCATGAATGACATCGCTCTGAGCGGTCTGGCCAAGCAATTGGTACAGGCCGAACTGCTTACGGAAAAAAGTGCCCAGCAGGCCTGGCAGCAGGCGCAGCGCAATCGGCTGTCGCTGGTCAGCTACCTGGTGCAGAACAAACTGGTGAAAAGCTCACAGGTCGCCGAGATCGCTTCCGAGCATTTCGGCATGGCCTTCATGGACCTCAATTGCCTGGACAAGGAAACCCAGCCCAAAGGCCTGGTCAGTGAAAAACTGGTGCGCCAGCACCACGCCCTGCCCTTGTGGCGCCGGGGCAACAAACTGTTCGTGGGCATTTCCGACCCGAGCAACCATCAGGCGATCAACGACATTCAGTTCAGCACCGGGCTGAGCACCGAAGCCATTCTGGTAGAAGACGACAAGCTCACCGAGGCCATCGAGAAATTCTTCGACACCCACGCCAGCGGCCTCGAAGAAATGGCCGACGTCGATCTCGACGGCGTGGATGTCGAGTCCGTCGACGACAGCCGCCAGGACGCCATCGGCGGACTCGACGCCGATGACGCGCCGGTCGTGCGTTTCGTGCACAAGATGCTGCTCGACGCGATCAAAAGTGGCTCGTCGGACCTGCATTTCGAACCCTACGAAAAAAACTTCCGGGTGCGGGTGCGTACCGACGGCATCCTGCGCGAGGTGGCCAAACCGCCGATCCAGTTGGCCGGCCGGATCGCCGCACGCCTGAAAGTCATGGCCAGCCTGGATATCTCGGAGCGACGCAAACCCCAGGACGGGCGGATCAAGATGCGCCTGTCGAAGACCAAGTCCATCGACTTCCGGGTCAACACCCTGCCGACCCTGTGGGGCGAAAAAGTGGTGATCCGGATTCTCGACCCGTCCAGCGCGCAGATCGGCATCGATGCATTGGGTTACGAACCGGCACAGAAAGAACTGTACATGGCCGCGCTCAAGCAGCCCCAAGGGATGATTCTGGTAACCGGGCCTACGGGTTCGGGGAAAACCGTATCGCTGTACACCGGCCTGAATATTCTCAATACCGTCGACATCAACATTTCCACCGCCGAAGACCCGGTGGAAATCAACATGGAAGGCATCAACCAGGTCAACGTCAATCCGAAACAGGGTCTGGATTTTGCCCAGGCCCTGCGTTCGTTTCTGCGGCAGGACCCGGACGTGATCATGGTCGGCGAGATCCGCGACCTGGAAACTGCCGAAATCGCGATCAAGGCCGCACAGACCGGCCACCTGGTGCTGTCCACGCTGCACACCAACAGCGCCGCCGAAACCCTGACCCGCCTGCACAACATGGGCATTCCCGGGTTCAACATCGCCACCTCGGTAAGCCTGATCATCGCCCAGCGCCTGGCGCGCAAGCTGTGCAACCACTGCAAGAAACCGATCGAAATCCCCCGCGAAACGCTGATCAAGGAAGGTTTCCCGCCGGAACAGATCGGCAATTTCACGATCTACGAGCCGGTCGGTTGCGATCACTGCAACGGCGGCTACAAGGGACGCGTGGGGATTTATGAAGTGGTGAAAAACACCTCCGAGCTGCAGCGGCTGATCATGGCCGAAGGCAACTCGCTGGAAATCGACAGCCAGATGCGTCGCGACGGCTTCGACGACCTGCGCACCTCGGGCCTGCACAAGGCCATGCAAGGCATCACCAGCCTGGAAGAAATCAACCGGGTCACCAAGGACTGAACATGGCGGTCAAGGCAGCGAAAATCAGCATCTACGCCTGGGAAGGCACGGATCGCAAAGGCAGCAAGGTCACGGGCGAGTTGAGCGGGCAGAACCCTGCGCTGATCAAGGCCCAGCTGCGCAAACAAGGCATCAACCCGGGCAAGGTGCGCAAGAAATCAACGTCCTTGCTCAGCCTCGGCAAACGCATCAAGGCCCAGGACATCGCCCTGTTCACCCGGCAGATGGCAACCATGATGAAGGCTGGCGTGCCGTTGTTGCAGTCGTTCGACATCATTGGCGAAGGCTTCGACAACCCGGCGATGCGCAAACTGGTGGACGAAGTGAAGCAAGAGGTGGCAGCCGGCAACAGCTTCGCCGCCGCCCTGCGCAAGAAGCCGCAGTATTTCGATGAGCTGTATTGCAACCTGGTGGATGCCGGCGAGCAATCCGGCGCCCTCGATACGTTGCTGGAACGGGTCGCGACCTATAAGGAAAAAAGCGAAGCACTCAAGGCCAAGATCAAGAAAGCCATGACCTATCCCGCCGCC
Source organism: Pseudomonas sp. S8 (assembly GCF_050473925.1). Taxonomy (NCBI): domain Bacteria; kingdom Pseudomonadati; phylum Pseudomonadota; class Gammaproteobacteria; order Pseudomonadales; family Pseudomonadaceae; genus Pseudomonas; species Pseudomonas sp. S8. Next base: position 5,312,406 of record NZ_JBFDVZ010000016.1, on the reverse strand, counting down.
GTGGTACTGGTGGCGATGGTGGTCACGGGGATTTTGCTGGTGAAAGTGGTGCCGCAGTTTCAGGCGGTATTTTCCGGTTTTGGCGCTGAACTGCCGGCCTTCACGCTGATGGTGATCAGCATCTCCGAGTTCATGCAGCAATGGTGGTGGGCGGTGCTCGGCGCCCTGATTGCAGCGGTGTTCGGCATCCGTCATGCGCTGAAGACATCCCAGGCATTGCGCGACCGCAAGGACACCTGGCTGCTGAAGCTGCCGCTGGTGGGCACGCTGATGTACAAATCGGCGGTGGCGCGATTCGCCCGCACCTTGTCGACCACCTTCGCCGCTGGCGTACCGCTGGTGGAGGCACTGGATTCGGTGGCCGGCGCTACCGGCAACGTGGTGTTCAAACGTGCAGTGCTGCGTATCCGCCAGGACGTCGCCACCGGCATGCAGCTGAATTTTTCCATGCGCAGCACCGGGGTGTTCCCGAACATGGCGGTACAGATGACCGCGATCGGTGAGGAGTCGGGCGCGCTGGATGACATGCTCGACAAGGTCGCCGGTTTTTATGAGGACGAAGTGGATAACATGGTCGACAACCTCACCAGCCTGATGGAACCGTTCATCATGGTGGTGCTCGGGGTCATCGTCGGCGGGTTGGTCGTGGCCATGTACCTGCCGATTTTCCAGCTCGGCTCAGCGATCTGACATGCCTATCGACCAACTCTTCAGTCTGTATCCGCTGGCCTTTGTGTGCACCGCCCTGCTGCTGGGTCTGGTGGTGGGCAGTTTCCTCAACGTGCTGGTCTGGCGTCTGCCGAAAATGCTCGAGCGTGATTGGCGCCAGCAGGCGCAGGACGTCCTCGGCCTGCCGAGCGAAACGCCACTGCCGACCTACAACCTGATGCTGCCGCATTCCCAGTGCCCGCACTGCGGCCACCGGATTCGGCCGTGGGAAAACATTCCGCTGCTCAGCTACCTGTTGCTGCGTGGACGCTGTTCGGCGTGTGCCGCCCCCATCAGCAAACGTTATCCCCTGACCGAACTGGCTTGCGGCCTGCTCTCGGCATTCGTCGCCTGGCATCTGGGTTTCGGCTGGCCGGCCGCCTTGTTGATCGTCCTCACCTGGGGTCTGTTGGCGATGAGCCTGATCGACACCGAGCATCAATTGCTGCCCGATGTGCTGGTGTTGCCGTTGTTGTGGCTGGGGTTGATCGTCAACAGCTTCGGGCTGTTCGTCTCGCTACACGCCGCGCTGTGGGGCGCGGTGGCCGGCTACATGGCGCTGTGGTCGGTGTTCTGGCTGTTCAAGCTGCTGACCGGCAAGGACGGCATCGGCCACGGCGATTTCAAGCTGCTGGCGCTGCTCGGGGCCTGGGGCGGCTGGCAGATTCTGCCGCTGACGATTCTGCTGTCGTCGCTGGTGGGGGCGATTGTCGGGGTGATTCTGCTGCGGCTGCGTGAGCAGAAAACCTCGACGCCGATGCCCTTCGGCCCGTATCTGGCAATTGCCGGCTGGATTGCCTTGCTCTGGGGTGGTCAAATAACCGACTTCTATTGGCAGTTTGTCGGTTTGAAATGAATACCCCTGTGGAAAAACCCTGGATTCTCGGCCTGACCGGCGGCATCGGCAGCGGCAAAAGCGCCGCGGCCCAGCACTTCATCGATCTCGGGATTCATGTGGTCGACGCTGATCACGCAGCGCGCTGGGTGGTCGAGCCGGGGCGTCCGGCGCTGGCGAAGATTGCCGAACACTTCGGGTCCGGCGTCCTGCAAGCCGATGGCACGCTGGACCGTGCGGCCCTGCGCAAGTTGATCTTTGAAGTGCCGGAAGAACGCCGCTGGCTCGAAGCCCTGCTGCATCCGTTGATCGCCGAGGAAATCGCTCACCATCTGGCGCTGGCAAAATCGCCTTATGCGATTCTGGTGTCACCGCTGCTGATCGAATCCGGGCAATACGCGATGACCCAGCGCATCCTGGTGATCGACGCCCCGCAACAATTGCAGATCGAACGCACCTTGCAGCGCGACCAGACCAGCGAACAGCAGGTCCAGGCGATCCTCAAGGCCCAGTCGAGCCGCGAAGACCGCCTGAGCCGTGCCGACGATGTGGTGGTCAACGACCGTGACCTCGCCTGGCTGCACAGCGAAGTCGAGCGCCTGCATCACTTTTACCTGACTTTATCCGGAGGCCAAGCATGAGCCCAAACCCAACCGTTGACTGCCCAACCTGCGGCGCCCCCGTGGAATTCACCCCAGAGAACAAATTCCGCCCGTTCTGCTCCGATCGCTGCAAGCTGATCGACCTCGGCGCCTGGGCGTCCGAAGAGCACAAGATTCCGGTCGCCCCGGATGCCGAAGACGAAATGTTCTCCGGCGATTTCGACCCGCGTCACTGATCGCGATCAGGGCCGCATGAAGCCGTAGTCCTGATCGTCGTCGAGGTTTTCCGCGAGAAAGCGCAACTCGTCGGCCAGGTCTTCGGCGTTGCGCACCGTCTTGCTCTGTTGCACCACCGCGCTGAGCAAGGCGCGCAAACTCAGGCCCGGATCGAAACCGACCTCCAGCGCCATCTCCAGATTCTGCCGCGTTTCCTGCCTCGCCCACTCGTAAACACTCATGCCGCTGCTCCTGAAGGAATTTGGCCGAGCATGAAATGCCGTGCGGGTGGCGGGTTTGATGTGGATCAAGACTTGGGATCGTCGTCCTTCCAGGGCGCCGAAAGGTAGCGGGTGCGGTTGAAGGTTTCCAGCCACTCGGGACTGAACACCACCAGCGCGCTGATCACCATGCCGTTGATAAAGGCTTCGGGGAAAATCAGCAGCCACAGGTAGCCGATGAAGTCTTCCAGCCATTCCGGCATGGCAAACAGACCGTCGTACCATAGCAGGCTCAGGCTCAACGTCAGGCACAACAAGGCCGACAACGCCGCGGCAAAGAATCCGGAACAGAAGATATACACGAACGGATTTCGCGGCTGGGCACGCTCGACGATGATCGCCACGCACTCAGTGATCAACACCGGCAACAGGATCAGCAACGTACCGTTGACCCCGACCGCCAGCAGATCCTGACGCCCGAGCAACACCAACCCGATCTGCGCCACCAGCCCGCCGACAATCGCCAGCGGCCAGTCCAGCAAAAGTGTCACCGCGGTCATGCCGATGAAGTGATAAGAAACCCCGGTGTCGAAATCCCTGCGCACCATCCACAGCAAAAACACGGCGAACACGGTGCCGAACAGCAGGTGCTGACGGCGACTGTCACTGAACAACTCGACCCACGGCGCACGACAGATCGCCCAGATAAGCACCGGCAGATAGATCAGCCAGCCGACCGTCAGGCTTTGCGATGACAGCAACTCGGCGCCGATCATGGGCGGGCCTTCTCCAGTGCCTCGTGCAGTTGGGCCGCGTCGGTGTACTCATGTTGCTCGAGCAGTCGGCCGTCCTTGAGTTGCAGCCACAGCACCGAGCCTTCGGCGCCGGGATAACGCGACGCCACCCTGCCTTCACGATCAAGCATGACCCGATAGCTGTAGTCACGCATCGCCGGAACCGCGAACATCTTCGCGATCAGCGCCGGCATGCGCTGGATGTCAGCGACGAACACTGCGTGACGCGCCTCCAGATAGCCTTTTGGCTGGTCTTTCAACGCCTGCTTGATCAGCTTGGCGCCGTCCATGTCGCGCGCCACCAGCAGCGTCGTAGTGGCGCTGTCGAGGGTAAAGGGCTGATCGTATTGATCCAGCAGCGTCCAGGGCGCCATCCGCTCACCGATTTCAAGCGCCTGGGCCCACAGCGGAATCACAGCCAACACCAGCAGCCAGCGAAATTTCACGTTCATCCCCTCGATTTGGCATTAATGGACGGTTTTCATCAGTCTACACCGCCCATTGCAACCGCCCACTGACACACATTGCCGCGTGGTGCTTTCAGCTTGTCGCAATTGAACGCTAAGCTTGGGCTTATGGATGACTCAGATTATTTACGCCTGCTGACCATCGCGGCCGAGCAAGCCAACGCGTTCCTGTCCAATGCCCGCAAATGGGAGCGTGAGCGTTGGGTCTGCCAGCGCCTGCTGCAAGGCTTGAACATTCCTTACCGCGCCGATGAGTTTGCCCCTGCTGGCGAGCCGCCGGATGTGCTGTTTCGCGATGCCAATTTCGAAGTGTTTTTCGTGCTCGACGAAGGCCGCCGACTCAACGACGAATGGCGCGACGAACTGCAACGCCGGCGCAGTGCATTTTCCCTCAGCCAACTGGTGCGCCGTGAAGCCAAGCCACGGCGGATCCCGGCCAATGAATTCTTGCTGCGGCTGGCGCCGACCTTGCGCAAAAAAGCGCACAACTACAAGGAACGCGGCATGGATCTGGGCGAACTGGACATCATCGCCTTCGCCAGTCTCAAGCGCGAAGTGCTGGACCTCAACAGCCACTTTCCACCGCCCACCGAGTATCTGCGGCAGGGCTGGCGCTCGCTGTCGCTGGTCGGGCCGACCTTCGCCCGGGTGCTGTTCGCGCATCCTGATGCACCGGATTTCCTGCGCAGCAACCTCGGTCGCAGCATCGTCTTCGATGTCGGGATCAGCCTGTGACGCCGCTGCAGCAGTTGATTGCCGACGTCCCACAGACCGGGCGCGTGCGCTGGATCGGCGTGCGCCCCGAGTCTCGCGGGCCGATGATCGAACTCGACGCGGTGGAAGCACGACTGGAGGCCGGACTGACTGGCGATCACGCCCGGCCGGGAGTACGCAACGCGCGGCAGGTGACGTTGATTCAGTTCGAACACCTGGCCGTGATCAGCGCGTTGATGGGCCGGTCACAGGATCATCCGGTCAAGCCTGAAGACCTGCGGCGCAATCTGGTCATCAGCGGTATCAATCTGTTTAGTCTCAAGGGTCGGCGCTTTCGCATTGGTCAGGCAATATTCGAGACCACTGGCTGGTGTCAGCCCTGCGCGCGCCTGCAAAACAACCTCGGCCCCGGCACCTTTCAAGCGGTGCGCGGGCATGGCGGAATTACCGCCCGGGTGTTACAAAGCGGGATCATCCGCCTCGACGACGGTGTTTCTGTCGAACCGGTTCCGGCCAGTGGCTATGCTGCGTTCAACCCGGGATAAAAACCGCTGTAGCGTCTCCACCTTCAGCAACGTCTACCTGACGAGGCCTTTATGACCAGCCGCCTGAACCCCGAAGACCAGAAGCATGTCGAAGAGTACCTGCAGTTGTCCCAACACCGTGTCGAGCGCCGGCCTTTCCGGCCGTGGATGCTCCTGGTGCTGGTGCTGGCAGTGACCATTGGTCTGGGCTTGCTGAGCCGACTTATCAGTTACCTGACGCTATGAGCTGCCTGGCGCTCGCTCGGGTAACCGCACCGATTTCCTTTAAAAACCTTGCGAGTTATCCCTATGTCCCATCGTATTGTCATTGTCGGCGGCGGCGCCGGCGGTCTGGAGCTGGCTACCCGTCTGGGTAAGACTCTGGGCAAGCGCGGCACGGCCAGCGTGATGCTGGTCGACGCGAACCTGACGCACATCTGGAAACCCCTGCTGCACGAAGTGGCCGCCGGATCGCTGAACTCTTCCGAAGACGAACTCAACTATGTTGCCCAGGCGAAATGGAACCACTTCGAGTTCCAGCTGGGGCGCATGAGCGGGCTTGATCGGGCGCAGAAGAAAATCCAGCTGGCCGCCACCTACGACGAGAACGGCGTGGAACTGGTACCGGCGCGTGAAGTGCCTTACGACACGCTGGTGATCAGCGTCGGCAGCACCACCAACGATTTCGGCACCCAGGGCGCGGCGCAGCACTGCCTGTTCCTCGACACCCGCAAACAGGCCGAGCGTTTCCACCAGCAACTGCTCAACCACTATCTGCGCGCGCATGCCGGACAGACCGATGTGGTCGAGCAGATCAGCGTGGCCATCGTCGGTGCCGGCGCCACGGGTGTCGAGCTGGCGGCAGAACTGCACAACGCGGCGCATGAACTGGCGGCTTATGGTCTGGACCGGATCAAACCGGAGAACATGCACATCACCCTGATCGAGGCCGGCCCGCGGGTGCTGCCAGCCCTGCCGGAGCGCATCAGCGGCCCAGTGCACAAGACCCTGGAGAAACTCGGGGTCAATGTGATGACCAATGCGGCGGTCAGCGAAGTGACCGCCGACAGCCTGATCACCGCCGATGGCAATGTGATCAAGGCCAGCCTGAAAGTCTGGGCCGCCGGGATTCGCGCACCGGGCTTCCTCAAGGACATCGACGGCCTGGAAACCAACCGCATCAATCAGCTGCAAGTGCTGCCGACGTTGCAGACCACTCGCGACGAAAACATTTTCGCCTTCGGTGACTGCGCCGCGTGCCCGCAACCGGGTTCGGATCGCAACGTGCCGCCGCGTGCACAAGCCGCACACCAACAGGCATCGTTGCTGGCCAAGTCGCTGAAGCTGCGTATCGAGGGCAAAACCCTGCCGGAGTACAAGTACACCGACTACGGCTCGCTGATCTCGCTGTCGCGTTTTTCCGCTGTGGGTAACTTGATGGGCAACCTGACCGGCAGCGTGATGCTCGAAGGCTGGCTGGCGCGGATGTTCTACGTGTCGCTGTATCGCATGCACCAGATGGCGCTGTACGGACCGTTCCGCACGGCGATGCTGATGCTGGGCAGCAAGATCGGTCGCGGTACCGAGCCACGCCTGAAGCTGCACTAAAACCAAAACTTGTGGGAGCTGGCTTGCCAGCGGTAGCTGGTCGCTCAGTCGGCGATGATGTTGACTGATCCGCCGCTATCGCGGGCAAGCCACGCTCCCATATTGTTTTGTGCAGCTCACAAAATCAGCAGGCTCACTCCTGCAATCGATCACCGCTCATCAGAGCTGGAAGCGGCGCACCATGCCTTGCAGTGCGTTGGCCAGTTGCGACAGTTCTTGGCTCGACGCACGGGTCTGATCGGCACCCGTCGCCGAACGGACCGACAGGTCGCGAATGTTCACCAGATTACGATCCACTTCCCGCGCGACTTGCGCCTGCTCTTCGGCGGCACTGGCGATCACCAGATTACGCTCATGGATCTCATGCACCGAAGCGGTGATGGTTTCCAGCGCTTCCCCGGCGCGCTCGGCCAATGCCAGTGTGGTCGTGGCCCGTGCAGCGCTGGCCTGCATTGAGTCCAGCGCCAGGCTTGAACCACTGCGCATGCCCTGCACCATCTGCTCGATCTCCTGCGTCGATTGCTGGGTGCGATAGGCCAGCGCCCGCACTTCGTCGGCGACCACCGCAAAACCTCGTCCGCTTTCCCCTGCACGGGCCGCCTCGATGGCGGCGTTGAGCGCAAGCAGGTTGGTCTGCTCGGCAATGGCACGGATCACATCCAGCACTTTGCCGATGTCCTGTGACTGGTTGGCCAGCGATTGCACCAACTCGCCGGTATGCTGCACGTCGCTGGCCAGCGCATGGATGGCCGATGCGGTATCAATGACCCGCGCCTGCCCCAGTTGCGCCGACTCACTGGATTGGCGGGTGGCATCGGATGTCGACACGGCATTGCGAGCGACTTCTTCAACGGCCGTGGTCATTTCATTGACCGCCGTCGCCGCCTGTTCGATTTCGTTGTTCTGCTGCTGCAAGCCGTGTGTGCTGTCGAGCGTCACCGCGTTGAGTTCATCAGCAGCGCTCGCCAGTTGCGTGGCCGAACCGCTGATGCCTTGCAGCGTTTCCCGCAGGTTTTGCTGCATGGTTGCGAGCGCCTTGAGCAATCGGCTGACTTCATCGTTACCGGGGGTTTCGATCAGCCGGGTCAGGTCGCCCCGGGCCACGCTTTCGGCAGCGCTGACGGCGCTGCTCAGCGGACGGACGATGCTGCGGGTGAGCAACATCGCCAGCGCCACCGTGGCCAGCGCCGCCAGCGCTATGAACAGGCTGACGATGGTGCGCGAGGTCTGGTAGTGGTCAGCGGATTTCTGGCTTTCCGCGGCGACCTGCCTGGCGAACAAATCCGCCAAGTCATTGAGCTGCTTGCCGGAGCCATCGACCACGGTCTTCATATCAATCAGCAACAGTTTGGTCAGTTCTTCACGCCGGCCTTGATCGGCCAGGGTGAAGGATTGCGCAATGCCGGTGCGATAGGCAGCGAAGGTTTTTTTGAACTGGTCATAGAGCTGCTGGCCTTCCGGCGTGGTGACCAGTTTGTCGTAGGCGGCGATCTTCTCGCTCAGTTCCCTGTCGCGGGTGTCCATCTGGCTGCGGTAAGTCGCGATGTTCTGCGGATCCTGATCAAGGGCCATGCGCAGGGAAATCGTACGGATCCGCAACATCAGCTCGCGAATTTCGTCACCGCCGCGAATGCTCGGCAGCCACTGGCTCTCGACCGCGACCTCACTGTCACGGATGCTCGACATCTGCCCCAAGGCAAATACGCCGAGCAACGCCACCAGGACCGCGATCAGGGCAAAACCCAGCGCGGCACGTGGAGCAATATTCAACTGACGAAGCAACATGACGAACGCCCTTATTCTTGTATTGGCCAGATTGAAGGGGCGAACAGTGGCAGCCCCTCTCGTTAGCGGGCTATCGGCAAGTTGTACGATGACTTGAAAGGAATTGTCTGACGCGAGGACAAAAAAATCCCCGTATCTTTCGATACGAGGATTTTTAATATGGTCGGGGTAAGGGGATTCGAACTCCTGACATCCTGCTCCCAAAGCAGGCGCGCTACCGGACTGCGCTATACCCCGGTAAAAAAAAGGCGACCTTTCAAAGATCGCCTTCTTCGATCAGCGCTTTTGGCCTCTGATCTTAAGATTCGATCCCAGTGTTACCTGGTTTCAAAAATGGTGGGTCGTGTGGGATTCGAACCTACGACCAATTGGTTAAAAGCCAACTGCTCTACCAACTGAGCTAACGACCCAAAAATGGTCGGGGTAAGGGGATTCGAACTCCTGACATCCTGCTCCCAAAGCAGGCGCGCTACCGGACTGCGCTATACCCCGGCTTGAAATTGGCTCCGTGACCAGGACTCGAACCTGGGACCCAATGATTAACAGTCATTTGCTCTACCGACTGAGCTATCACGGAACTACATATTTCAATTTACAACGGTGAAACTTACAGCTCTTAGACGTCGTTCGCATCGCTGCGTTCGTGTGTCTGAGGCGCGCTATTCTACAACCTAGAACACCTCTGTCAACCCCCTAAATCGCTTTCAAGTTAATGATTTGCAACTTATTTCAGATTTCAGCTCAGTGAGCTGAGATGCTGCGGGTGACTGACTGCGGGGCGCACTTTACAAGCCTTTTCCTTAGAGTTCAACAGCCTAACGAAAAAAAGGCCTCGCAAAGCGAGGCCTTCCTTATTTCATTGGCTTTACCGCTCAGTCGAAAACGATTTCGTCGTTCACGACCTTGCCGGTTGCCGTGTCGCCCGGCAGGAAATGCCCCGACAGGATCAACTGCGCCAACGGGTTTTCGATCCAGCGCTGGATCGCACGTTTGAGCGGACGTGCGCCATACACCGGGTCGTAACCCACGGCAATCAGCTTGTCCATCGCTTCCGGGCTCAGTTCCAGCTTCAGCTCGCGCTCGACCAGACGACTGCGCAGACGGCCCAGCTGGATCTCGGTAATGCCCGCAATCTGATCCCGCGCCAATGGCTCGAAGATCACCACTTCGTCGACCCGGTTGATGAACTCGGGACGGAAGTGACTGGTCAGCGCGTCCATCACCGCTGCACGCTGCGCCTCACGATCACCGACCAGTTCCTGGATCTGCGACGAGCCGAGGTTCGAGGTCATGACAATCACGGTATTACGGAAATCCACCGTACGTCCGTGGCTGTCGGTCAGGCGTCCATCCTCCAGCACTTGCAGCAGGATGTTGAACACGTCCGGGTGCGCCTTCTCGACCTCATCCAGCAAGATCACCGAGTAAGGCTTGCGACGTACCGCTTCGGTCAGGTAACCGCCCTCCTCGTAACCCACGTAGCCTGGTGGTGCCCCGATCAGCCGCGCCACGGAATGTTTCTCCATGAATTCGGACATGTCGATCCGCACCATTGCCTCTTCCGTGTCGAAGAGGAATTCGGCCAGCGCCTTGCACAGCTCGGTTTTACCGACCCCGGTGGGGCCGAGGAACATGAACGAACCGCTCGGACGATTCGGATCCGCCAGCCCGGCGCGCGAACGCCGTACCGCGTTGGAGACCGCAACCACCGCCTCGTCCTGACCAATTACACGCTGATGCAACAGGCTTTCCATCTTCATCAGCTTGTCGCGCTCGCCTTCGAGCATTTTCGACACCGGAATACCGGTCCACTTCGAAACGACTTCGGCGATTTCCTCTTCGGTCACCTTGCTGCGCAGCAACTGGTTCTCGCTCTTGCCGTGCTGGTCGACCATTTGCAGGCTGCGTTCCAGATCCGGGATCACCCCGTACTGCAATTCGGCCATGCGGTTGAGGTCGCCTTTACGGCGCGCGGCTTCCAGTTCCTGACGCGACTGTTCGATCTTCTGCTGAATCTGCGCCGACCCCTGAACCTCGGCTTTTTCCGAGTTCCAGATTTCTTCCAGATCCGAGTACTCACGTTCGAGGCGGACAATTTCTTCCTGGAGTTTTTCCAGGCGCTTCATCGCCGCTTCATCGCTTTCTTTCTTCAGTGCCTGGGATTCAACCTTGAGCTGAATCAAGCGACGCTCCAGACGATCCAGCACTTCCGGCTTGGAGTCGATCTCCATGCGGATGCGGCTGGCAGCCTCGTCGATCAGGTCGATGGCCTTGTCCGGCAACTGCCGATCAGTGATGTAGCGATGGCTGAGCTTGGCGGCCGCGATGATCGCACCGTCAGTGATCGCCACCTTATGGTGAACCTCATAACGCTCCTTGAGGCCACGCAGGATGGCGATGGTGTCTTCTTCGCTCGGCTCGTCCACCAGCACTTTCTGGAAGCGCCGTTCGAGGGCGGCATCCTTCTCTATATATTGGCGGTACTCGTTGAGCGTGGTTGCGCCGACGCAATGCAACTCGCCGCGAGCCAATGCCGGTTTGAGCATGTTGCCGGCATCCATCGAGCCTTCGCCCTTACCGGCGCCGACCATGGTGTGCAGCTCGTCGATGAACAGAATGATCTGCCCTTCCTGCTTCGACAGTTCGTTGAGCAGCGCTTTGAGGCGTTCTTCGAACTCACCGCGATACTTGGCACCGGCAATCAGCGCGCCCATGTCCAGCGACAGCAGACGTTTGCCCTTGAGCCCGTCCGGCACTTCGCCGTTGATGATCCGCTGGGCCAGACCTTCGGCAATCGCGGTCTTACCCACACCAGGCTCACCGATCAGCACCGGGTTGTTCTTGGTGCGACGTTGCAGCACCTGAATGGTACGGCGGATTTCGTCGTCACGGCCGATCACCGGATCAAGCTTGCCGTCTTCGGCGCGCTTGGTCAGGTCGACGGTGTATTTGTCCAGTGCCTGACGCGACTCTTCGTGGTTGGCGTCATTCACCGCCTCACCACCGCGCAGGTTGTTGATTGCGTTCTCCAGGGCTTTCTTGCTCACGCCCTGGCCGAGCAGCAGTTTGCCCAGTTTGCTGTTCTCGTCCATCGCGGCGAGCAGCACCAGCTCGCTGGAAATGAACTGGTCGCCCTTCTGCTGGGCCAGACGATCAGCCTGATTGAGCAGACGCGCCAGATCCTGCGACATGTTGACGTCGCCGGTCGGGTTCTGGATTTTCGGTAATTGATCGAGCTCTTTGGTCAGCTCTTTGCGCAGGCTGTTGACGTCGAAGCCCACTTGCATGAGCAGGGGTTTGATCGAACCACCCTGCTGTTCAAGCATGGCTTGCATCAAGTGCGCCGGCTCGATGGCCGGATGATCGTGGCCAACGGCCAGGGATTGGGCGTCGGACAACGCCAACTGTAATTTGCTGGTTAAACGGTCTATACGCATGGGGTCACCTTCCTTTTGAGCAGGTCGGACCTAAAAACCATCCTGAATAAAGAAACCTGCCAGATACCACTGTAGATGCGGTCGATTCTGGGAGATTCAAGCGTCGGGAGATTGATGTAGATCAGACAAGCTTAGCGGGTGAGCCAGACAAGGGAGGCAAAGCGCCCCGTGCGCGACGCACGGCGGTAAGAAAAGAAGCGCGGATCGGTCACCGTGCAGAAACCGCCACCATAAACCGCCGTGACACCTTTGGCCGCCAGACGCAGGCGCGCCAGCAGATAGATGTCAGCCATGAACTTGCCAGCATTGTGGCTGGGCACGAAGGCGGCTGCTGCTTCCGGCAGTTGCTTGACGAAGACTTCGCGTACTTCCGGGCCGACCTCAAAGGCTTTCGGGCCGATGGCCGGGCCGAGCCAGACCAGCACGTCCGCCGCAGCGGTGTCGAGATGATCGAGGGTGGCTTCCAGTACGCCGGCCGCCAACCCGCGCCAACCGGCATGGGCCGCCGCGACGCGAGTGCCGGCCCGGTTGCAGAACAATGCCGGCAGGCAATCGGCAGTCATCGCCGTGCAGGCAATCCCGGGAGTTGCCGTCCAACTGGCATCGGCGGTGGCCACCACGCCCGGATCAGCATGAGCCACGACAATGCCGTGCACTTGCTGCAACCAGGCAGGCTTTATAGAGAAATGTTCGGTCAGACGCCGACGATTCTCGGCGACTGCGTCTGGGCGATCATCGACATGATCGCCCAGATTGAGGCTGTCGAACGGCGCCTCGCTGACACCTCCCTCGCGGGTGGTGACACAGGCCCTGACGCTGGCCGGCGCAGGCCAGTCCGGCGTCAGCCAGTTCATCCGACGAAGGCCTCGCGATCCTGCTTGAGCAAGGTCAGCAGCCAGACGAAATCTTCCGGCAACGGCGATTCCCAGCTCATGCGTTCACCGGTGGTCGGATGATCCAGCTCAAGGAAACGCGCGTGCAGCGCCTGACGCGGGAAGTGCTTGAGCGACTCGACCATGGTCGGGTTCGCCGCCGGCGGAATGCGGAAACGACCGCCGTACGCCGGGTCGCCGACCAACGGGAAGTTGATGTGCGCCATGTGCACACGGATCTGGTGGGTCCGGCCGGTTTCCAGCTTGACCCGCACGTGGGTGTGGGACCGGAAACGCTCCAGCACGCGGTAGTGACTGACGGCCGGCTTGCCGCCCTCCATCACGGCCATGCGCTGGCGCTGCTGACCATGGCGACCGATCGGGGCGTTGATCTTGCCCCCGGCGGTCACCACACCGATCACGATGCACTCGTAGATCCGGCTGACGCTGCGGCTCTGCAGCTGGGCAACGAGCTTGGTCTGCGCCTGAATGGTCTTGGCCACCACCATCAGACCGGTGGTGTCCTTGTCCAGGCGATGCACGATACCGGCACGCGGGACATTGATGATGTCCGGCACGTGGTGCAGCAAGGCATTGAGCAAGGTGCCATCGGCGTGGCCGGCAGCCGGGTGCACCACCAGGCCCGCAGGCTTGTTGATCACCAGGATGTCGTCGTCTTCATAGACGATGTCGAGCTCGATGTCCTGGGCGATCCACTCGCCCTGGGCTTCCTGCTCGGCAGTCAGCTCAAGGACGGCACCGCCATGCACGATGTCGCGCGGGCGGATGACCGCCCCGTCCACAGTCAGGCGACCTTCTTTGATCCAGGCGGAAAGGCGCGAGCGTGAGTGCTCAGCGAAGAGTTGGGCGGCGACTTGATCGAGGCGTTGGCCGCCCAAATCGGACGGCACCTCTGCGCGAAGTTCAATTTTATCGGACATGCTCTGACTGGGCGTCGGCACAGCCTTTGGTTTCGGCTGCGCGCTTGTGGTTAAATACGGCGTCTTTTGCCCCGAGGCTTTTCAACGGGGCGCTCATCATAACAGGACGGCCCCGCCCAAGACAGCGGCCGTCATAGGGACGCAAGCCGCCATGCAAGTGAAACACCTGCTGCTGATCGCCATCCTCGCATTGACCGCTGCTTGCTCATCGAAGGAAGTCGTCGACGAAAACCTGAGCGAAGCCGAGCTGTACCAGCAGGCTCAGACCGACCTGGACAACAACAGCTACACCAGCGCCACGGCCAAGCTGAAGGCTCTGGAGTCGCGTTATCCGTTCGGTCGCTACGCGGATCAGGCACAGCTTGAACTGATTTATGCCAACTATAAAAACGCCGAGCCGGAAGCTGCCAAGTCCGCCGCCGAACGTTTTATCCGTTTGCACCCACAGCACCCGAACGTGGACTATGCCTATTACCTCAAGGGCCTGACCTCGTTCGACCAGGACGTCGGCCTGCTGGCGCGCTTCCTGCCGCTGGACATGACCAAGCGTGACCCTGGCGCTGCCCGCGACTCGTACAACGAGTTCGCCCAACTGACCAGCCGCTACCCGAACAGCCGCTACGCGCCGGACGCCAAGCAGCGCATGATCTACCTGCGCAACCTGCTGGCCGCCTACGAAATCCACGTAGCCGACTACTACCTGACCCGTCAGGCCTACGTCGCTGCCGCCAACCGTGGCCGTTATGTAGTGGAAAACTTCCAGGAAACTCCATCGGTCGGCGACGGCCTGGCGGTGATGACCGAGGCTTACCAGCGTCTGCACCTGGACGAACTGGCCGCTACCAGTCTGGAAACCCTGAAACTCAACTACCCGAATCACCCGAGTCTGCAGGACGGTCAGTTCGTGCCATCGGTTGCCGAAGCCGACAACCGCTCGTTCCTGAGCAAGGCGACTTTGGGCCTGATCGAGTCGCGTCCACCGTTGCCGCCGGGAGAAACCCGCGCCAACCAGGACGTGCAGAAGCAGTTCCAGGACGCGAAAGACGCGATCCCGAACGAGCTCAAGCCTAAAGACGAAAACGGCGACGTGATCGAGGAAGAGCGTCATGAAGCCGAAGGCAACAACGAAGATCGTTCGTGGTTCAGCTACATGACCTTCGGCGTGTTCGACTGATCACATCGGTTACATGAAAAGGGAGATCTGCGGATCTCCCTTTTTTGTGGCGGCGCGTTAATAGTCTGTGCGCCTGCCGGCGCCTTGGCTAAACTGCCGAATCATTAGCCGAAAAGCCGCCCATCATGCTTCGTTTACTGTTCTGGATTGTCCTGATTTTCGCCGCGGTATGGCTGTGGCGCAAATTCAAGGCGCCCGCCTCGTCTGCTCAATCGCCCCGCGAGCAAGACGCCGCACCGATGGTGCGCTGCGCCCACTGCGGCGTGCATCTGCCCCGCGACCGCGCGCTGAACCTTCAGCAACAATGGTATTGCAGCCAGGCTCATCTTGAGCAAGGCCCGGGTGCCAGTGATCGCTGAGGCCGCCAACGCCGACCGTAAACAGGCGCAGCGCCTGCTGCGCCTTTATCATCTTTACCGTTTGAGTGTCGGCATCACGCTGGTGCTGCTGATCTCCAGCAATATGGACAATCGCCTGCTGACGTCGGCCGACGACGATCTGCTGCGCAGTGGCAGCTGGTTGTATCTGGTGCTGAACATCCTGCTGGTGGTGTTTCTGGAAAATACCCGGCGGCCCTCGCAGCTGTTCAGTCTGGCGCTGGTGGATGTGCTGCTGTTGTGCGGTTTGTTCTACGCGGCGGGCGGGGTGGCCAGCGCGATCGGCAACCTGCTGATTGTCTCGGTGGCGATCAGCAACACCTTGTTGCGCCGGCGCATTGGCCTGCTGATCGCCGCCATCGGCGCACTTGGCATTGTCGGCTCAAGCTTCCTGCTGAGCTTGAGCCATCCCCTGAGCGCCAATGACTATCTGCAAGCCGGAACCTTGGGCGCCTTGTGTTTTGCCGCATCGCTGCTGGTCCAGGGCCTGATCCGGCGCCTGGAAGTCAGCGAAAATCTCGCCGAACAGCGCGCCAGCGAAGTCACCAGCCTTGAAGCCCTCAACGCTCTGATTCTGCAACGCATGCGTACCGGCATTCTGGTGCTCGACGAGCAGCGCCGGGTCCAGCTGGCCAACCACAGTGCGAAGACGCTGTTGGCCCAGTCGCATCTTGAAGGCCATTTGATCAGCGACTATTCGCCGGCATTGGTCGAGCGCCTGCAACTGTGGCTGAGCAACCCGACCCTGCGCCCGCAGAGTCTGAAGATTCCCGGCAATGGCCTGGAACTGCAACCGAACTTCATCGCCCTCGATCAGAGCCCCAACCAGCAAACCCTGGTGTTCCTCGAAGATCTGGCGCAAGTCGCGCAGCAGGCCCAGCAACTCAAGCTCGCCGCGCTCGGGCGCCTGACCGCCGGCATCTCCCATGAAATCCGCAATCCACTGGGCGCCATCAGTCACGCCGCGCAGCTGCTGGGCGAGTCCGAGGAACTCGATGGTGCGGATCGGCGTCTGACGCAGATCATTCAAGACCACTCCCAGCGCATGAACCGAGTCATCGAAAACGTCCTGCAACTGTCGCGCCGCCAGCAGAGCGCCCCTCAGCGCCTGGATCTCAAGCCATGGCTGGAGCACTTCGTTGCCGAGAGCCGCGAACAGGCGAGCGAGCGGCAGTCGATTCATTTGCGGATCAATTCCGGGGACTTCATCACGTTGATGGATCCGGATCAGCTTACGCAGATTCTCGACAATCTGTTACGTAACGGCTGGCGCCACAGCGCCCTGCTGCACGAGCAGGCCGAGGTCTGGCTGGCGCTGTTCATCGACCCCGAGAGCCAGCTGGCGGTGCTTGAAGTCCAGGACAATGGCCCCGGTGTACCACTGGATCAACAACCGCATCTGTTCGAACCCTTCTTCACCACCAGCAGCCAGGGCACCGGCCTTGGGCTTTATCTGTCCCGTGAGCTGTGCGAAAGCAACCAGGCGCGCCTAGACTTCAAACCACGCCAAGGCGGCGGCTGCTTTCGCATCACCTTTGCTCACGGACGGAAACAAAGTTGAACACGAGCCCACGGCAAAAAATCCTCATCGTCGACGACGAGCCGGATATCCGCGAACTCCTGGAAATCACCCTGGGACGGATGAAACTCGACACCTTCAGTGCTCGCAACCTCGGCGAAGCCCAGGCGCTGTTGCAACGCAATGCGTTCGACCTGTGCCTGACCGACATGCGCCTGCCCGACGGCACGGGGCTGGACCTGGTGCAGCACATCCAGCAACGTCATCCACAACTGCCGGTGGCGATGATCACCGCGTATGGCAGCCTGGAAACAGCGATCAATGCGTTGAAGGCCGGCGCCTTCGACTTCCTCACCAAGCCGGTTGATCTGACGCGCTTGCGCGAACTGGTCAGCACCGCGTTGCGCATGCCGGCGGTGGGCGGCGCCGGCACGTCGATAGATCGGCGCCTGCTCGGCGACTCGCTGCCCATGCGCGATCTGCGCAAACAGATCGACAAGCTGGCGCGCAGTCAGGCGCCGGTCTACATCAGCGGAGAGTCGGGCAGCGGCAAAGAACTGGTCGCACGGCTGATCCACGAACAGGGACCGCGCGCCAGCAAGCCATTTGTGCCGGTCAATTGCGGGGCGATTCCGTCCGAGCTGATGGAAAGCGAGTTTTTCGGCCATCGCAAGGGCAGCTTCACCGGCGCGGTCGAGGACAAACCCGGGCTGTTCCAGGCCGCGCATGGCGGCACCCTGTTTCTCGACGAGGTGGCGGACCTGCCGCTGGCGATGCAGGTCAAACTGCTGCGGGCGATTCAAGAGAAAGCCGTGCGCAGTGTCGGCGGCCAGCAGGAAGCGGTGGTCGATGTGCGCATTCTCTGTGCTACCCACAAGGATCTTGAGGCCGAGGTCGCCGCCGGGCGCTTTCGCCAGGACCTGTATTACCGCTTGAACGTGATCGAACTGCGCGTGCCGTCCCTGCGCGAACGGCGCGATGACATTCAGGTATTGGCTGCACACATGCTCCAGCGTCTGGCGGCAGGCAGCGGTCGAGCGGCGGCCCGCCTGCACCCACAGGCGCTTGAGGCGCTGAAGAGTTACCGCTTCCCGGGGAATGTGCGAGAGCTGGAAAACGTCCTCGAACGGGCGCACACGCTGTGTGAAAACCAGTTGATCGAGGCGGCAGACTTACGCCTCAGCGAAGGTAATTGCGCGGTCGAGGGCGGCATCGCCGATCTTACCCGGATCGACAACCTTGAGGATTATCTGGAGAACGTCGAGCGCAAGCTGATCCTGCAGGCGCTGGAGGAAACCCGCTGGAATCGCACGGCAGCGGCGCAGCGCTTGAGTCTGTCATTTCGCTCGATGCGCTATCGGCTGAAGAAACTCGGTCTGGATTGATTCGTTAAAAGATCGCAGCCTGCGGCAGCTCCTACAGGAAATGCATTCCAATGCAGGAGCTGCCGCAGGCTGCGATCTTTTGCTTTTGCCTTAAATGCGACCTTCAGGCGCATACGGCGCCGGATCGATAATCGGCGTACGCCCGAGCATCACATCGGCAAACAACTGACACGACGCCGGCGCCAGCACCAGGCCGTTGCGGTAATGCCCGCAGTTCAGCCACAAACCGTCAAACCCCGGCACCCGGCCGATATACGGAATACCCTCCGGCGAACCCGGGCGCAAACCGGCCCAATGCCCCACCACTTCGGCCTCCGCCAGCGCCGGCAGCAACTCGACTGCCGAAGCCTTGAGGCTCTCCAGCGCGACCTCGGTCGGGGTCTTGTCGAAGCCTTCGTGCTCCAGCGTGCTGCCGATCAGAATGTGCCCGTCGCGACGCGGAATCGCATAACGTCCCTTGGCCAGCACCATGCTCGGCAGGAAATCCGCTGCACACTTGTAGAGAATCATCTGGCCCTTGACCGGCTCGACCGGGAGCGTCAGATCCAATGTCTTGAGCAGATCACCGCTCCATGCCCCGGCCGTCAGCACGATCTGCTCGCCGCGGATCAAGCCCTTGGACGTCTCGACGCCACTCACTCGCTCGCCTTCGCGAACAAACCCGCTGACTTCGCATTGCTCGTGAATCGTCACGTTCGGCAGCGCCAGCAACGCCGCTTTCAGCGACTTCACCAGCCGTGGGTTTCTGACGTTGGCCACATCGGCCATGTAGATCGCCCGGTCGAACCCGCCACCCAGCACCGGCACCGCGTCGTGCACCGCCGAGATATCCACAGCCCGCAGCGGACGGTTTTCCCGCTCAGCCCAGGCCAGTGCTTCGGTTTCATCTTCAAGATCCAGCCAGTACAGGCCGGTGGTGTGCACTTCGGGATCAACTCTGGTATCGGCAAACAGCCGCTCGCCCAGCTGTGGATAAAAATCCTGCGACCAATGCGCCAGCGCAGTGACGGCCGGGCTGTAGCGCCACGGGTACAGCGGGGAAACGATGCCGCCACCGGCCCAGGACGATTCCTGGCCGACGTTCGAGCGATCCAGCAGCACCACGCTGCGCACTTCGGAGGCGAGGTTGTAGGCGGTCAGCAGGCCAATCACCCCGCCACCGACAATCACCACTTGCTGTTGCCTGGTCATGTTTGATCCAACCGTAATAAAGACAGCGGGCGCAAAGAGGCGCCCGTAAGAAGTTACCTCAGCGGCCCCAACAATCCTTGGTGGTCAGCCCGGTGGTAGCGTTGTTCATGCTTCTGACGCCGGTGTTGGTCAGGGTAAAATCCCCGCACTTGTCGGTCGCCATGGTCGTACCGGCCTTGCGGGTGGCGGTCAGCAGGAAGGTCTGGTCAGCGATCGTCGGGGTGATGGTGTAGAAATCATTGCCTGTGCTCAGACCGGTGATGCCGGTGTAGACGTTGTTTTTGGTGTAGAAGCGCTCGAGGATCTGCGCCTGTTCCGAAAGCAGCGACTCCACTTCGGCGCGCCGGCCCTTTTTCAGGTACTCGGTGTAGCTCGGTGCAGCGATGGTAATGATGATCCCGATGATCGCAATCACGATCATGATTTCGATCAGGGTGAAGCCCCGGTTGAATCTGCGCATGCCTCAAACTCTCACTTACTGTATTTGTCGCCACATGATACGACGGCTGCCGCCGCCGGATTTTTCCACCAGTGTGGTGACAGTGCCACTGGAATCGTTGACGATCTTGCGCGTCGCGCCATTGACGATGGCGTTCAGGGTCGGAATCCCGCCGGTGAACACCACGCCGCTGGAAATCGTGTCGTTGCTGTCGACCACGCCATCGGCGTTGGTGTCGAGCACCGCGTAGTTGAGCATCTTACCGCTGAACGCATCGAGTTCGACCAGTTTGCCGGTACCGAAACTGGCACACGGGTCCGTGGTGTCGACACTGGCGGTGGTAAACACGATGCGTCCGAGCACCAGACTGGCCTGATTGATCACCCGCTCGCCAGTCAGCACATTGTTGTACACCAAAGGCAGATACCAGCCCTTCTCCCCCGGATAGGTCGTGTCGTTCTGGCTGGTAGTGATGAACTGCCCAGTGCTGCCGGAGAACACGCCGGTCACCGCCTGCGCCTGCAGACTGCTGACCGTCAACTGTCCGGAACCGCCGTCGGCATCCCACACCGAGTAGAACGCCTGCAAATCCTTGTTGGTCTTGTCGGCGGTCTCGTTGAATTTGCCGGTGCCGACGAAGATCTGTTTGCCCCCCAGCGAATTGTCCGCCAGCAGCGGCTGCGCGGTGATCGGCTGAGTCGCACCGCCCGCCGTGGTGAACAGTGGTTTGCCGGAAAACGCCACGCCCCAGCTGTCGGTCGACGTCGCGCTCAGATCGAATTTCCACAGACGCCCTTTCAAATCACCGCCATAGGCGGCCTGCACCACGTTCGAAGAATTGACCTTGAGCTTGACCGACGACAGACCATTGGTGGTCTCGGTGCTGTCGATAATGATCTTCTTGATCAACGAACCGTCACGCACATCCAGCACATACAAAGCCGCCACTCCGGAGTTGCTGCCATAACCATTGGCAATGAACGCCGCCCAGCGACCGTCGGCCAAGCGTGCCACTTCCGGCCGCGCGTAGGCATAACCCAGATCATTAAATGCGTTGGCTGTGTTCGCTGTGGCGGGTGCGCTGACTTCCCACAAGGCATTGAGCACATTGCCCGCAGACGCGTCGAACAGTTGCAGCGCGTAGAAAGTCTTGCCGCCGGCACCGGTGCCGCCGATGGCCAGGGTTTTCCAGGCGCTGTTGATTTGCGCGTCATACACACCGACCTGACCGTCCACCAGAAACTTGTGGCTGACACCATTGATGTACGCCGGATCAGCAATCAGCCGTAGCGACGGCAACACGCTGGACGGCATGTAGGCATAACGTCGAGTGCCGTTGGCCGAGTTGATCACGTTGACGAACCCGTCGTTGGCATTCACCACCAGACTCGAATTCATGTTCGCTGCTTTGGTGGTCAGGTACGTGGTGTAAGTGGTGTCGCCCGACAGGTCGGAGGCGGTTTTATCACTGGGCGAAGCCAGCACCAGTGGCGAGTTGATGATGTCGCCGAGCAATACGCTGCGCACCTTGAGCCCGGTCTTGTTGGTGCCCTTGCTCCACTCCACCAGATCGCTGCCGCTGATGCCGGTGGGCAGACTCTGGCTGAGCGCCGTCTGTTGGGCCGCGGAAAAGTTGCCGTAGGCCAGCGTCACGGCGGCGTTGCTGCTGGTGTTCCACGATTGATAGGTCGGTGCGGTCGCGCCCGGGACGATAGTGGTATCGGTGGTCCACAGGGCCGCCGAGGTGTTCACCGCGCCCGCCGAAGTGAAGCCGAATGACTTGATCGTGCCACGCCAGTCCTTGGGGTCGTAGCTGGTCTGGAAATAACTGGTGCCACTGGCCAGCGTGGTGCCGCTGGTGACTCCCGCGCCGCCGGAACCGGCCTTGGAGGTGATATCGCTCAACGCCGAAGACAACGCGGTGTTGAGACCGGTGCTGTCGGTCGCCTGGTAATAGCGGCCCTGCCCGTAGCTGGCAGCGTCCGAGAGCATGTCGTTGTCGGCGGTAAAACCGACGGTGTAGGTATTCATGTTCTGCTTGGGAAAATCCACCGCGTTCCAGCTTTTGCCGGCAGCGTCGGTCCCCGTCGAACGCATGTCGATGTCGAACGCAAACTTGGCAATGTCATCCAGATACAGCGTGTCACCCTCGTTATCGCCATTGAGGTTGTTGCCGTCATTGTTGATGCCGTCCCAGTTCGGCAGACGACTGCCACCCAACGGATCGTTGCTCGGAAAGGTGCGGTCGTAGGTCGGCAGACCGTCGGTGATGACCACGCCGTAGTTTTTCTGGCAACGGTACTGGATCGGACTGGTGTAAGTCGTTGGCGTGCTGTTGTAGTACGGCGCCATGCCGCGCATGTAGCGGGTAATTTCGTAGTAGGTTTCCGCCAGCGGCGTGTTGGCCACGGCACCTAAAGCGTTGATCGAGGAAATCAGCGCATTGTAGTTGGCGTCGGCCTGCGCCTGGGTCACGCTGCCGGACACCGGTGACAGGTCGCTGATGGAGCGGGCGATGTAGCCACCATTCCCCGGATTGTTGTTGGTGACCGGGTTGAAGGTCGACAGGCCCATGCGCAAGTTACGGTTGCTGGTGACCAGGGCGGTGGACACGTTGCGCGCGACGTTGATCCGGTAGTCGTTGGGAATCGCCCCGGTGGTGAAGTCGCGGGTGCCGTTGTTGATCGCCAGACTGACCACATAAGAAATGTAATCCCCCGTGTAGCGCGTATTGCCGCCGCCCACCGGATCAGGCAGTTTCAGGCACAGCGGTGCAATGCTGTTGTTGTAAAAGGCGAAGGCACCGCCGGAACAACCGGATGTCGGCAGGTTCGATAAAAACACCGGATCGCCGGTAATCGCGGGCGCATTCAATGCCGAACACAGGCCAAGGAACGCATTGCACTGCCGGGCCGGGGTGCGCGTGACGTTCGGGTCGAATCCTGCCGCGTAAATGATGCTGTTCATACTGCCGGAATCGTCGATCAGCAACATCACGTTGGGCGGCACCGCCGCTGCGCTCAAGAGTGGCGAATCGGACGGCGTGAACGCATACGCCGGCGCCGCCAGATACAAGCCCAGCAGCATGCCCGTCAACAGTGTCCAGCAGCGCTCAATACTTCGCATAGACACTCTCCACCACACTGCGCGACGTACCGGCAATGCCGACTGCCGTAACCCGATACAGGGTCGCCGACGTGTTGCTCGGCACGTTGACCGCCGTCAGAGTGGTACCGATATTCTGTACACCATAAAAGCCGTTACCGGCTGCAATCCACGTTACGCCGGAAGTCGAATTGAGCCCCGCCGCACTGACCACCGAGGACTCTGCTGGCGGCGCACACTGCGTGGTATTGGCACACACCGCCAGCGAATAACTGTCGAGTTGCACCGCACTCTCACCGATGCGCAACGCTGCCTCGGCGGTCTGGAACGACTGATTGCGCAGGCTGACGCTGCCGGCCATTTTTTCCTGCAGGTTGGCGCTCTGCATCGAGGACAGCCCGATCAAGGTCAACAGCAACAGGAACACCAGACTGACCAGCAGCGCCATTCCGCGCTGGTTTTGCCGCTGGTTGAATGCAACGTTCATCAGCCCGGCCCTCACTGCAAGCGGTTGCGCAACGCGGCAACCACGTTGAAGGTTTGATTGGCCACCCGATTGTTCGGGTCGGTGAGGGTCAGGCTCAGGCGCACACTGCGAATACGCGCCGGATCGCTGGGGTTGGCGCTGTAGGAGGAAGCCGCGACGTCGGTGGCGGACGCGGCCAGGCCGAAGGTCACATTAAAGGCACTGACGTTATTCACCAGGACCTGTTGGGTCGGGGTGCCGCTGCCGGTGCCCATGAGAATCTGGTTGTTGCTGAAGCTGTAGATCAAGCGGCGGATCGGAAAGGCGATCTGCCCGCTCGCCGCCGCCCGCAACCCGGTATAGGCCGTGGCGCTGTTGCGGCAATCGGAGAGCACCGTCCAGGTCGGTGTGCCGCCACTGCCGCCAACATCGGCGGTGACCAGGGTCAGCTTGAGGTTGCTGTTGTCCCAGTTGATCGGCGTAACCTGCGCCGCGTAGAAATCCCCTG
This sequence comes from Pseudomonas sp. S8, assembly GCF_050473925.1. Classification (NCBI taxonomy): domain Bacteria; kingdom Pseudomonadati; phylum Pseudomonadota; class Gammaproteobacteria; order Pseudomonadales; family Pseudomonadaceae; genus Pseudomonas; species Pseudomonas sp. S8. The sequence goes on along the minus strand of NZ_JBFDVZ010000016.1, from coordinate 5,288,518 downwards.
CCGAACTCGCGTCAGTAATTGTGCCCAGGCAGCCAAACATGCCGACCATGCGCAGTTCCTGGATCATCTTGCTCAGGACAAAACGCGCGTCTTCCTGCATCGCAGCGGCGGTGTTCTGGCTGACGTAAGTGTTTTTGGCCGCAAGGAACGTCTGCACCACCCCCAGTACGATGATCAGCCCAAGCGCCAGCGCGATGAGCATTTCGATCAGGCCGAACCCCCGCTGATCATGCTTCATGGCGTGGCCACCGGGTCGACCGTGGCGCGACTGGTCAGAACAAAGCTGCGTGTGGTGCCGGTGGCATTCGCGGCCCGCGAGTCATTCCAGTTGATGGTGATGGTGTACACCCGCTGATTGAGGGTGATCGTGCCCGTGGCGGTGGGCCCGCCGAAATTGACGATGTTGGTGGTGAAGTCGTAAAGATCCTGATCGCGGGCCACACCGAGATTGCCCGAGGTCGGCGGCGTCACCGTGTAGTCGGCGGCAGCGTTGGCGCGGATGCGGTCCATCATGTCGTAGGCGATAAAACTGGCCTGACTGGTCATTCGTGAACTGTCAGTGTATTTCAGCGCATTGAGCTGCACGGCGGCTGCGCCCAATATCCCGACCGTCAGAATCAGCAACGCGACCAGCACTTCGATCAGCGACATGCCCTCCTGTGCCTGTGTGCTCCCTGCCCTCATCCGCAACTTCCACCCGATTGAATTCGTCCGTTCAGACACACGTTCAGCGTCCTGCTTTGCGTTCCCAGCACGTAACTGATGACCACCGCTGTCGACGGCGCCGCCAGGCCACCCAGATTATTGAAATCCAGTGCGGACACTCCTGAGGGTAGCGTCAGAGTCGCGCCGCTGCTCATCGCTGGAACAACCCGCAATACATTGGCCGCAGTGCCAGTACCATCGTAGACCGACAATTCGCCGGTCCACACGCTGCCGCCGGCGCTCGGGCGCAAGCGTGTGGTCACGCCGCGATCAATCGCCTCCAGCCGCGCAAAGTTGATGGCACGCTGCAGGTCGCCCATTTCCGTATCGGCCTTGCTGCTCTGGATCGAGCGGGTGAAACCCGGCACCGCCAGGGTGATGAGGATCACCAATACGGCGACCGCAGCCAACAACTCGGGCAGCGTGAAACCTTTTGTACGATGATCCATCGATGCCCTCCGTTGCCGTCGGCTATACCTGCTTCTACAAACTAGAACATTCGACCGGCCTGCGTCGGTTGATTTGCCCTGCCCGGTAAAAAGGATCGTGCCGGGCTTCATGCTCCACGGAGGGAGTCGTCATGCCGCAACAGGGTTTCAGCCTGATCGAATTGCTTATGGGACTGGCGATTGGCGCAATTGTTCTGTCACTGGTCAGTCCGGCGTTCGCCGCCTTCACCGAGGCGACTCATCGCGAGCAGGCAGCACGGTCGCTGCTCGAGGGCATTCGCAACGCCCGCACCCTGGCCATCACCCGCAATCAGAGTGTGGTAATCCATGGCATCGGTGGCGACTGGAGTCAGGGCTGGCGGATCATCCTGGATCTCAACGGCAAGGGGCCGCAGGACAGCAGCAATCCGCTGCTGGTGGAACAGGCGAGTGACGGACGAATACCGATCGTCGGCAATTGGGCGGTCAGTCGTTTTGTGCGTTTCAGCAGTCTGGGACAACCGCTGATGCCCGGGCGGGCGTTTCAGGCGGGGACGCTACATATCTGCTCGGCACGCGAGCCGGTCAGCCAGCTCCAGGTGGTGCTGGCGGCAACCGGTCGGGTGCGCCTGACCAGCGCAAAGGCTGAGCAGGCGCTGTGCCTGAAGACGAAGAACGTCAGATCGAGCGGACGCGCAGCTCTTTCGGCATCGAGAAGGTGATGTTCTCTTCGCGGCCGGCCAGCTCATCGGCCCCCGTCGCGCCCCAGGCCTGCAACTGCTGGATAACGCCGCGAACCAACACTTCCGGCGCGGAGGCTCCGGCGGTGATGCCGATGCGCTCAACGCCATCGAACCAGCTTTTCTGCAGGTCTTCGGCGCCGTCGATCAGGTAGGCCGGCGTGGCCATGCGTTCGGCCAGTTCACGCAGGCGATTGGAGTTGGAGCTGTTCGGGCTGCCCACCACCAATACCACGTCACATTCGTCAGCCAGTTGCTTGACCGCGTCCTGACGGTTTTGCGTGGCGTAGCAGATGTCGTCCTTGCGCGGACCACCGATGGCCGGGAAACGTGTGCGCAAGGCATCGATCACGCGACTGGTGTCGTCCATCGACAGGGTGGTCTGGGTCACGAACGCCAGTTTTTCCGGGTTACGCACCTGCAGTTCGGCCACGTCTTTTTCGTCTTCGACGAGGTAGATCGCGCCGCCATTGCTGGCGTCGTATTGGCCCATTGTGCCTTCGACTTCCGGGTGGCCGGCGTGACCGATCAGGATGCATTCACGACCGTCGCGGCTGTATTTGGCGACTTCGATGTGCACCTTGGTCACCAGCGGGCATGTGGCGTCGAATACCTTCAGGCCACGGCCGGCTGCTACATTGCGCACGGCCTGGGAAACACCGTGGGCACTGAAGATCACGATGACGTCGTCCGGCACTTGATCCAGTTCTTCGACGAAGATCGCGCCACGGTTGCGCAGGTCTTCGACGACGAACTTGTTGTGCACCACTTCATGACGCACATAGATCGGCGGCCCGAAGACTTCCAGGGCGCGGTTGACGATTTCGATCGCCCGGTCCACGCCGGCGCAGAAGCCACGGGGGTTGGCGAGTTTGATTTGCATGCTGTGCCTCGTGTCTTGCGCGCAAGAAATAGCGAAAACGGTTGAAAACATTGTGGGAGCGAGCCTGTTGTGGCGAGGGGATTTATCCCCGATCGATTGCGAAGCAATCGTCAAAACAGTCAACGCTTTCCGGCTCTGGATCGCGGTGATCGGATTCGGGGGCGCTTCGCACCCCATCGGGGATAAATCCCCTCACCACAAAAGCCCACTCCCACAGTGGTTCTGCTCTGTACTCAGATCGCTTTGACGTTGATGATCTCGACGTCAAAGGTCAGCGTCTTGCCGGCCAGCGGATGGTTGAAGTCGATGGTCACTTGCGCGTCATCGAACGCTTTCACCACACCCGGCAGCTCAGTATTGGCCGCATCATTGAAGATCACCAGCAGACCCGGCGACAGTTCCATGTCGGCAAACTGCGAGCGCGGGATGATCTGTACGTTTTGCGGGTTCGGCTGGCCGAAGGCGTTTTCCGGCTCGACGGTCAGCGTACGCTTGTCGCCGGCCTTGAAGCCGAACAATGCCGCTTCGAAACCCGGCAGCAGGTTGCCGTCGCCGACCTTGAAGGTCGCCGGGGCTTTGTCGAATGTGCTGTCGACCGTGTCGCCGTTCTCCAGGCGCAATGCAAAGTGCAAAGTGACTTCCGTGTTCTGGCCGATGCGTTGCTCAGCCAATACCTGTTCAGTCATGAACGGCTTCTCCGGTTTTCTTACTTTTGAACATGTCCAGTGCCAGCATCACCGCACCGACGGTGATGGCGCTGTCGGCGAAGTTGAACGCCGGGAAGTACCAGCGGTTTTGCCAGTGCACCAGAATGAAGTCGATCACATGGCCCAGGGCAATGCGGTCATACAGATTGCCCAGCGCGCCACCCAGCACCAGCGCCAAGGCGACGGCCAGCCAGGTATCGTTGCGGCCCAGACGCTTGAGCCAGACCACCAGCACCGCACTGACCACGATCGCGATCAAGGCGAACAGCCAGCGCTGCCAGCCGGAGCTGTCAGCCAGGAAGCTGAACGCCGCGCCGGTGTTGTAGGCCAGGGTCCAGCTGAAGTAATCGGGAATGATCACGATCTGCTGGAACATTTCGAGCTTGCCTTCGAAGTAGAACTTGCTGGCCTGGTCGATGACCAGAACCAGCAAGCTCAACCAGAGCCAGCCCAACCGTCCGAAACGGCCAACGGCGTTAGGCATAGTGACGAACCTCGCCGGCGCCGCTGATGTTGTCGACGCAACGACCGCAGATTTCCGGATGCTCCGGGTTCACGCCGACGTCTTCGCGGCAGTGCCAGCAACGGGCGCATTTCGGGAAGGCCGATTTGACGATCTTCAGTTTCAGGCCGCTGACTTCGGTGGCTACCGCGTCCTCAGGAGCCTGAACGAAAGGTGCCACGCTGGCAGTCGAGGTGATCAGGACAAAGCGCAGTTCGTTGCTCAGCTTCGCCAGGTCGGCGCTCAGCGCGTCTTCGGCGAACAGCGTTACTTCGGCTTGCAGGTTGCCACCGACGGCTTTGGCCGCACGCTGGATTTCCATCTCTTTGTTGACCGCTACCTTCACTTCCATGATGCGATCCCAGTACGCGCGACCCAGCTCGAAGCCTTCCGGCAGTTCGGTCAGACCTTCGTACCAGGTGTTGAGCATCACCGATTCATTGCGCTCGCCCGGCAGGTATTGCCACAGCTCATCGGCGGTGAACGCGAGGATCGGCGCGATCCAGCGCACCAGCGCTTCGGAGATGTGGAACAGCGCAGTCTGGCACGAGCGGCGTGCCTTGCTGTCGGCGCCGGTGGTGTACTGGCGGTCCTTGATGATGTCGAGGTAGAAACCACCCAGCTCCTGCACGCAGAAGTTGTGGATCTTCGAGTAAACGTTCCAGAAACGGTATTCGCCGTAGTGCTCTTGCAATTCGCGTTGCAGCAGCAGCGTGCGATCCACCGCCCAGCGATCCAGCGCCAGCATGTCTTCTGCCGGCAGCAGGTCGGTGGCCGGGTTGAAACCGGTCAGGTTGGAAAGCAGGAAGCGCGCGGTGTTACGGATACGGCGATAGGCGTCCGCGCTGCGTTGCAGGATCTGCTCGGACACGGCCATTTCGCCGGAGTAGTCGGTCGACGCGACCCACAGACGCATGATGTCGGCGCCCAGAGTGTCGTTGACTTTCTGCGGCGCGATCACGTTGCCCAGCGATTTGGACATCTTGCGCCCGGACTCGTCCACGGTGAAACCGTGGGTCAGCAGTTCGCGGTACGGCGCGTGGTTGTCGATGGCGCAACCGGTCAGCAGCGACGAGTGGAACCAGCCGCGGTGCTGGTCGGAACCTTCCAGGTACAGGTCGGCGCGTGGACCGGTCTCGTGGCCCATCGGGTGTGAGCCGCGCAATACGTGCCAGTGAGTGGTGCCCGAGTCGAACCAGACGTCGAGGGTGTCGCTGATCTTGTCGTATTGCGGGGCTTCATCGCCCAGCAGTTCGGCAGCGTCGAGTTTGAACCAGGCTTCGATGCCTTCGACTTCGACGCGCTTGGCGACTTCTTCCATCAGTTCGACGGTGCGTGGGTGCAGCTCGCCGCTTTCCTTGTTCAGGAAGAACGGGATCGGCACGCCCCAGTTGCGCTGACGGGAGATGCACCAGTCCGGACGATTGGCGATCATCGAGTGCAGGCGCGCCTGGCCCCAGGCCGGAACGAACTTGGTGTCTTCGATGGCTTTGAGCGAGCGTGCGCGCAAGGTGTCGCCGCTGACTGGTTCTTTGTCCATGCCGATGAACCACTGCGCGGTGGCGCGGTAGATCAGCGGGGTCTTGTGACGCCAGCAGTGCATGTAGCTGTGTTCGATGACGGTGGTGTGCATCAGCGCACCGACTTCGGTCAGCTTGTCGACGATGGCCGGGTTGGCCTTCCAGATGAACTGGCCGCCGAAGAATTCCAGCGACGGCACGTACACGCCGTTGCTTTGTACCGGATTGAGGATGTCATCGTTGATCATGCCGTACTTCTTGCAGGTCACGAAGTCGTCCACACCGTAGGCCGGGGCGGAGTGAACCACACCGGTGCCGGCACCCAGTTCGACGTAGTCGGCCAGGTACACCGGCGACAGGCGGTCGTAGAACGGGTGACGGAAGTTGATCAGTTCCAGCTCTTTACCGGTGGTGGTCGCGATGACCGAGCCTTCAACGCCGTAACGCGACAAGCAGGACTCAACCAGCTCTTCAGCCAGGACCAGCAGCTTGTCGCCGATATCAACCAGCGCGTAGTTGAATTCCGGGTGAACGTTCAGTGCCTGGTTGGCCGGGATGGTCCACGGGGTGGTGGTCCAGATCACGATCGAAGCGGGTTTGCTCAGCGATGGAAGACCGAACGCGGCGGCCAGTTTGGCTTCGTCGGCGATCGGGAAGGCCACGTCGATGGTCGAGGACTTCTTGTTCTCGTACTCGACTTCGGCTTCGGCCAGGGCCGAACCGCAATCGAAGCACCAGTTCACCGGCTTGAGGCCCTTGAACACGAAACCGCCCTTGACGATTTCGGCGAGGGCGCGGATTTCACCGGCCTCGTTCTTGAAGTCCATGGTTTTGTACGGGTTGGCGAAGTCGCCGAGCACGCCGAGGCGGATGAACTCGGTCTTCTGCCCTTCGATCTGCTCGGTGGCGTAGGCACGGCACAGCTCGCGGGTCTTGTCCGCGCCCAGGTTCTTGCCGTGGGTCACTTCAACCTTGTGCTCGATCGGCAGGCCATGGCAGTCCCAACCCGGAACATACGGCGCGTCGAAACCCGACAGGGTTTTCGAGCGGATGATCATGTCCTTGAGAATCTTGTTCAGTGCGTGACCGATGTGGATCGTGCCGTTGGCGTACGGAGGGCCGTCGTGCAGGACGAACTTCGGACGATCCTTGCCAATCTCGCGCAACTTTCCGTACAGGCCAATACTGTCCCAGCGCTGCAGAATCTGCGGTTCGCGCTGTGGCAGGCCGGCCTTCATTGGGAAGGCGGTGTCCGGAAGGTTTAGCGTGGCTTTATAGTCGGTCATTTAAGGCTCTTCATTAGCGATGGGCGCTAGGTGCGGCTAGTGCACGGGCGGCGGCGACATCCGCGTTGATCGCCGTTTTCAGTGCCTCCAGGGAGGCGAAACGCTGCTCTTCACGCAGCTTTTGGTGGAAAACCACCGTCAGACGCCGGTCATACAGATCGCCGGCAAAATCCAGTAGATGAACTTCAAGGTGGGCTTTGCCATCACCTTGGACCGTGGGCCGCACGCCGATATTGGCGACGCCGGGCCAGGTCTTGCCGTCGATGTCCACATCCACCAGATACACCCCGGTGAACGGTACGCGACGACGCTTGAGTTGAATGTTGGCAGTGGGCGTACCCAGTTGCCGGGCCAGTTTCTGGCCGTGCAGCACGCGACCGGCGATCCGGTACGGGCGGCCGAGCAAGCGTTCGGCCAAGGCAAAATCGGCGGCGGCCAACGCATTGCGCACCTGGGTGCTGCTGACGCGAATGCCGTCCAGCTCGACGGTTTGCGCGGCTTCCACGGTAAAACCGTGAACCTGACCGGCCTGCAGCAGAAAATCGAAATCGCCGAGGCGGTCGCAACCAAAGCGGAAATCGTCGCCGACTTCCAGATGCTGCACGCCGAGGCCGTCCACCAGGATGGTATCGACGAACTCACTGGCGCTGAGCTTGCTCAGGCGCTGATTGAAAGCCAGGCACAACACCCGGTCGACGCCTTCGGCGGCCAGCAGCTGCAATTTGTCGCGCAAGCGGGCCAGACGTGCCGGCGCGGTCTCCGGGGCAAAGAACTCCCGGGGCTGCGGCTCGAAAATCACCACGCAGCTGGGTACGCCCAACTCAAGCGCACGCTCACGCAGGCGGGCCAGGATAGCCTGGTGACCACGGTGAACACCGTCAAAGTTGCCAATAGTGGCGACGCAGCCCCGATGCTGGGGGCGCAAGTTGTGGAGGCCTCGAACCAGCTGCATAACGCGCTTCTTGCTCATAAAGTGGTCGATTATAACCACACCCGACGGTCGACGACAGGCAACACCGTAACGCAAAGTGCTCGAGCCGACAAAACTGCCGGCCCATGCCCGTATTTAATGGCTGAAACCTCAGCTCAAGGCCTTGCGATTGAAGTCGCGCAGACGGAAACCGAGCAGCAGCAACATACCGAAATACGCCACCACACCGGCAACCACCAGCGCCCCCAGACGCAGGAAGCGCTCCAGCATGTGCCCCTGATCCCAGGCCGGCATGAAATGCATGCCCAGCAGCAGCACTGCCGACATCACCGCCACCGCTACCACCAGCTTGAAACCGAACATGTACCAGCCCGGTTGCGGCTGATACATCTTTTGCTTGCGCAGTTGATAGAACAGCAAACCGGCATTGAGGCAGGCTCCGGCACTGATCGCCAGCGCCAGACCGGCGTGAGCCAGCGGGCCGATCAACACCAGATTGAACAACTGCGTGCACACCAGCGTGAAGATTGCGATTTTCACCGGGGTGCGGATGTTCTGTTGCGCATAAAAGCCCGGCGCCAGCACTTTGATCACGATAATTCCGAGCAGACCGACAGAATAGGCAATCAGCGCACGCTGGGTCATGGACGCATCAAACGCGCTGAATTGCCCGTACTGGAACAGGGAAACGGTCAGCGGTTCGGCGAGAATCCCCAGCGCCAATGCACACGGCAGCACCAGCACAAAGCACAGGCGCAGGCCCCAGTCGAGGATCCGCGAATACTCGTGGCGATCCTTGCTCGCATAGGTCTTGGCTAATGTCGGCAGCAGAATCGTGCCCAGCGCCACACCGAGCACGCCGGACGGCAGCTCCATCAAACGGTCAGCGTAATACATCCACGACACCGACCCGGCCACCAGGAACGAAGCGAAAATGGTGTTGATGATCAGCGAAATCTGACTCACCGAGACGCCAATAATCGCCGGCAACATCTGCTTCATCACTCGCCAGACACCGGTATCACGCAGGTTCAGGCGTGGCAGCACCAGCATGCCGATCTTTTTCAGGTGCGGCAGTTGATAGAGCAACTGCGCCAGACCACCGACCAGCACCGCCCAGCCCAACGCCATGACCGGCGGGTTGAAATACGGCGTCAGGAACAGCGAAAACACGATCATGCTGACGTTAAGCAGGGTCGGCACGAAGGCCGGCACCGAAAAACGGTTCCAGGTATTGAGAATCGCCCCAGCCAGCGAGGACAGGGAGATCAGCAATATATAAGGGAACGTCACCCGCAACAGATCAGAAGTGAGCTGGAATTTTTCCGGCGTGTCGGTAAAACCCGGAGCCGTGGCCCAGATCACCCACGGCGCAGCGATCATCCCCAGCGCGGTAACCAGCGCCAGCACCAGGGTCAGCAAACCGGAAACGTAAGCGATAAAGGTGCGAGTCGCCTCTTCGCCCTTCTGGCTTTTGTATTCGGCCAGAATCGGCACGAAGGCCTGCGAGAACGCCCCCTCGGCGAAGATTCGTCGCAGCAGGTTGGGCAATTTGAAGGCAATGAAAAAGGCGTCCGTCGCCATTCCGGCGCCGAAGGTGCGAGCGATGAGCGTGTCACGGACGAACCCCAGAATCCGGGAAAGCATCGTGATAGAGCTGACAGCGGCCAACGATTTGAGCAGATTCATTGAGGAAATTAGTGCCTGTCGATAAACAGCAGGCGAACAATGCGCCTACTTGTGCGATACTCCGCGCCGCAACAGCACAGAGCCAAAGCTCGCGAGTTTACAGGTCAAGCGCCGGAAATAAATATCCCGCCTCTTTATACCTACCACTTAGCGGAACGTTTCAAGCGCCCTTGACAAGACTTCTCTTCATCGGCATGATTCGCGGCCTATTTTGTTTGCTATTTCCTAAAAAGTCTTTCGAGGAGCTCGACGGTGGCCAACTCACCTTCCGCCAAAAAACGTGCAAAACAGGCTGAGAAGCGTCGCAGCCACAACGCCAGCCTGCGTTCCATGGTTCGTACCTACATCAAGAATGTAGTTAAAGCCATCGACGCAAAAGACGCTGAAAAAGCTCAAGCTGCATACGTTCTGGCTGTGCCAGTTATCGACCGCATGGCCGATAAAGGCATCATCCACAAGAACAAGGCTGCTCGTCATAAGAGCCGTCTGAATGGCCACGTCAAAGCACTGAAAGAAGCTGCTTAATCGACGTAGTCATTAAAAAACCGACCCTAGGGTCGGTTTTTTATTGCCTGCGATTTGATAAACGCAGAGCAAAAAAATGCAGGAGCGAGCAAGCTCACCCCTGCAATTGGTTTTGCGCTGTTACTGCTGGACCGGCACCCACGGCACGATCGGGATCGCGGTCACCGCATTCTGCGGACTCCCTTCGATCACGCGATCGCTGTAGACCAGATACACCAGCGTATTGCGCTTCTTGTCGAGGAAACGCACCACCTGCATGGTCTTGAACACCAGCGACGTGCGCTCCTTGAACACCTCGTCGCCGTCTTTCAACTCACCCTTGAACTTGATCGGGCCCACCTGGCGACAGGCAATCGACGCTTCAGCGCGATCCTCGGCCAGACCGAGGCCACCCTTCACCCCACCCGTTTTGGCGCGAGACAGGTAGCAGGTCACGCCGTCGACTTTCGGATCATCGAAAGCCTCGACTACGATTCGGTCATTCGGGCCGACGAACTTGAACACCGTCGACACCTGACCGATTTCCTCGGCCGAGGCCAGCAATGGCAACGCCATCAGCAGACCCAACAATCCTTTTGCCATGCGCATGCGTAATTTCCCTTAGACCAGAATCAGGTTGTCACGGTGAACCAGTTCCGGCTCAGCCATGTAGCCCAGCACGCCGACAATTGCATCCGACGACTGACCAATGATTTTTTGCGCCTCAAGCGCACTGTAGTTGGCCAGGCCACGGGCGATCTCACGACCATCAGGTGCCACGCAGACCACCATTTCGCCCCGGCGAAAACTGCCCTGGACCAGTTTCACACCGACCGGCAACAGACTCTTGTGGCCCTGGGACAATGCCGACACCGCACCTTCGTCCAGCACCAGCGTGCCGCGAGTCTGCAGATGCCCCGCCAGCCATTGCTTGCGCGCCGCCAGCATGCCGCGCTCAGGCGACAGCAGCGTGCCGATGCGCTCACCCGCCTTCAAACGATCAAGCACTCGCTCCAGACGCCCACCGACGATGATGGTGTGCGCCCCGGAACGCGCCGCCAGACGCGCCGCACGCAGCTTGGTCTGCATGCCGCCACGCCCCAGCGCACCGCCGGTGCCGCCCGCCACCGCATCCAGAGTCGGATCATCGGCACGCGCCTCATAAATCAGTTGCGCATCGGGGTTATTGCGCGGATCAGCATCGAACATGCCATCGCGATCGGTGAGGATCACCAGCAGATCAGCCTCGACCAGGTTGGCCACCAGCGCTGCCAGCGTGTCGTTGTCGCCGAAACGGATTTCGTCAGTGACCACCGTGTCGTTTTCGTTGATCACCGGGATGACTTTCAGCTCGACCAGTGCACGCAGGGTGCTGCGGGCGTTCAGGTAGCGCTTGCGGTCGGACAGGTCATCGTGAGTCAGGAGAATCTGCGCGGTGTGCCGACCGTGCTCGGCAAAGCTCGATTCCCAGGCCTGCACCAAGCCCATCTGACCGATTGCCGCGGCAGCCTGGAGCTCGTGCATCGCACTGGGTCGTGCGGTCCATCCCAGACGGCTCATGCCGGCAGCCACAGCACCGGAAGACACCAGCACCAGCTCGACACCCGCCTCATGCAAGGCCACCATCTGCTCGACCCAGACACTCATTGCCGCGCGATCCAGCCCTTTGCCATCAGCCGTCAGCAAAGCGCTGCCGATCTTCACGACCCAACGCTGCGCACCTGTCACCTTGCTCCGCATCATCTTCAACCTTAGCTTGAGGGCAGCGCGACCCAGCGCCGCCCATGTCGTTATTTGTGACTTGCGATTTCCAGATACTAAAACGCCGCTCGATTGAGCGGCGCTTAAGTTTACTGCAACGAATCAGTCGCGCACGTAAATGATTTCCGGACCGTCTTCATCATCCACATCTTCTTCGTCCCAGTCATCGTCGCCGATGTCATGGACCGACTTCACACCGCTGCGACGCAGGGCACGCTTGTCGTCCAGCGCCTGCAATTGAGCACGAGCTTCGTCTTCGATGCGCTGATCGAGATCGGCCAGTTCTTCCTTGTACGCCGGGTCGTTAGCCAGACGATCGGCACGATCTTCCAGGTAACGCATGATGTCGCGCGTCAGACGCTCGGTGCCTTCTTTGGCGATGGCCGAAATCACGTAGACCGGACCTTCCCACTGCAGACGATCGACGATTTCCTTGACGCGCTCTTCGTGCTCTTCTTCAAGGATCTGGTCGCATTTGTTCAGCACCAGCCAACGATCACGCTCAGCCAGCGAAGGACTGAATTTGACCAGCTCATTGACGATCACTTCAGCCGCGTCTGGTGCACTGCTGTCATCCAGCGGCGCCATGTCGACAAGGTGCAGCAACAGACGCGTACGCGCCAGGTGCTTGAGGAAGCGAATGCCCAGACCGGCACCGTCGGAAGCGCCTTCGATCAGACCCGGAATGTCGGCGATGACGAAGCTTTTCCAGCGGTCTACGCTGACCACACCCAGGTTCGGCACCAGCGTGGTGAACGGGTAGTCGGCGACTTTCGGCTTGGCCGCCGACACCGAACGGATAAAGGTACTTTTACCGGCGTTCGGCAAGCCCAGCAGACCAACGTCGGCCAGCACTTTCATTTCCAGTTTCAGGTCGCGCTGCTCACCCGGTTTGCCCGGCGTAGTCTGGCGCGGCGCACGGTTGGTACTGGATTTGAAACGCGTATTGCCCAGACCGTGCCAACCGCCCTGCACTACCATCAGTTTCTGGCCAGCCTTGGTCAGGTCGCCAATCACTTCCTGGGTGGCCGAGTCGATCACGGTGGTACCGACCGGCACGCGCAGGATCAGGTCTTCACCCTTCTTGCCGGTGCAATCGGTGCTGCCGCCGTTGGAGCCACGCTCGGCATCGAAGTGCCGGGTGTAACGGTAGTCGACCAGGGTGTTGAGGTTTTCGTCGGCCATCATGTAGATGGAACCGCCGTCACCGCCGTCACCACCGTTCGGGCCGCCGTTCTCAATGAATTTTTCCCGACGGAAACTCATGCAGCCATTGCCGCCGTCGCCAGCTTTTACGCGGATCGATACTTCGTCTACAAACTTCATAACTCAACGCCTCTCGCCATACGGACGAGCCGAAAAACAATCAAGACATAAGACTCTTGCAAAAATGAGCGCAGCGACCCCAAACCACGACCTGCATCGCACGCCGACAGCCCATACAAACAGTTTTGCAAGAGACTCACCCCACAAACGAAAAAGCCCCGTCGCAAGACAGGGCTCTTCCAGCGATCTCGCGATTAAGCCGCGACAACGCTCACGTAACGACGACCGAAGGCGCCTTTTACTTCAAACTTGATCACGCCTTCGATTTTCGCGAACAGGGTGTGATCTTTACCCATGCCAACGCCGTAGCCAGCGTGGAATTGGGTGCCGCGCTGACGCACGATGATGTTGCCGGCCTTGATGACCTGGCCGCCATACATCTTCACGCCAAGGCGTTTGGCTTCTGAGTCGCGACCGTTACGGGTACTACCACCAGCTTTTTTGTGTGCCATGAGTTCAATTCTCCTAGTGAGGAATTAGGCTGTAATTAAGCCTGAATACCGGTGATTTTGATCTCGGTGAACCACTGGCGGTGGCCCATACGCTTCATGTGGTGCTTACGGCGACGGAACTTGATGATGCGGACTTTATCGTGACGACCTTGGGAGATCACTTCAGCCTTGACGGTTGCGCCAGCAACAACAGGTGCGCCGATGTTCACGTCGTCGCCATTGGCGACCAGCAGAACGCGGTCAAAAGTCACGGACTCGCCAGTAGCGACTTCCAGTTTTTCGATCTTCAGGTATTCACCTTCAGCGACCTTGTATTGCTTACCGCCGGTAACGATTACTGCGTACATGGTATTTCTCCGATAATCCTGCTCACCCAGCTCTTTATAAGAAGAGGTATTGGCTGGCATGGCTGCATGGGGCTGGAACGGCCCAAGTGCAATTGCGTAAGGCAGGTGCTGCCCAGGAAGTTCAGGGTGCGCGATTGTACGCAAGCATCGAGAGTCACGCAAGAGGCCGTCCATCGCGCCTTGACAGGCCCCGGTGGGGGTCCTAGCATGCCGCGCAACCCTTCTGGAGCAACTGTCGCTGATGCAACCCCAAGCTTTCTACCGCGCGGTGGCGGACGATTTTAGCGCCGTCGACGGCATCATCAAGAAGCAGCTGACTTCCCGAGTGCCGCTGGTATCGAAAATCGGCGATTACATCACCTCGGCCGGCGGCAAACGCCTGCGTCCTTTATTGGTGCTGCTGTGCGGCAAGGCCCTGGGTCGCGAAGGCGACGACCTGCGCCTGCTGGCCGCCACCATCGAATTCCTGCACACCGCGACCCTGCTGCATGACGACGTGGTCGACATGTCCGGCATGCGCCGTGGCCGCTCGACCGCCAACGCCATGTGGGGCAACGCTCCGAGCGTGCTGGTCGGCGATTTCCTGTACTCGCGCTCGTTCGAAATGATGGTCGAACTGGGCTCGATGCCGGTGATGAAGATCCTGTCCCAGGCCACGCGCATCATCGCCGAAGGCGAAGTGCTGCAACTGTCCAAGGTGCGCGACGCCAGCACCACCGAAGAAACCTACATGGAGGTCATCCGCGGCAAGACCGCGATGCTCTTCGAAGCCTCGACCCACAGCGCTGCCGCACTGGCCGGTGCCTCCGCCGAGCAGAGCGAAGCCCTGCGCACCTTCGGCGATCACCTCGGCGTGGCGTTCCAACTGGTCGACGACTTGCTGGACTACAAGGGCGACGCCGAGACCCTGGGCAAGAACGTCGGTGACGATCTGGCCGAAGGCAAGCCAACCCTGCCGCTGATCTTTACCATGCGCGAAGGCACGCCGGAACAGGCTGCCCTGGTACGCCAGGCGATCCAGAAAGGCGGAATCGAAGACCTCGAAAGCATCCGCATCGCCGTGGAAGCCTCGGGTTCGCTGGAGTACACCGCGCAACTGGCCCGTGACTACGTGGCCCGTGCGATCAAGTGCCTCGACGCGCTGCCGGCCAGCGAATACCGCGATGCACTGGTAGAACTGAGCGAGTTTGCGGTCGCCCGCACGCACTGATATCGCTGAAGCAAGATCAAAAGATCGCAGCCTGCGGCAGCTCCTGCACAATCATCTGTAGGAGCTGCCGAAGGCTGCGATCTTCTGCTTTTGGCTCCATCAAAGGCTAAAACCTTATACAATGTGCGACTTTTAGCGATCCACATCCCAAGGAGCCTTAGTGAGCACGTTGCCACCCTGCCCGAAATGCAATTCCGAATACACCTACGAAGACGGTGCCCAACTGATCTGCCCTGAGTGCGCCCACGAGTGGTCGGCCAACGGCGAAACCGAAGTGGCGTCCGATGATGCCGTGAAGAAAGATTCGGTCGGCAACGTCCTGCAGGACGGCGACACCATCACCGTGATCAAGGACCTGAAGGTCAAGGGCACCTCGCTGGTGGTCAAGGTCGGCACCAAGGTCAAGAACATCCGCCTGTGCGATGGCGACCACGACATCGACTGCAAGATCGACGGCATCGGCCCGATGAAACTCAAGTCCGAGTTTGTCAGAAAGGTCTGATCCTGCTGTCAGCCATCCCACGCCCGGCGTGGGATGGAGCTCCGCCCTCTCCCGCTTTGCTCCCGCATGCTCGCGTAATAGCCAGACGCCAGCCGTTTTGACCTTACGCAATCTTTACCCGGAAAAAATCGCATTGCGCCAATAGGCACTTGCTATTTGACGAATAAGAATTATTCTCATTGAAACCTTTCAAGGAGATGAGACCCATGACTTATTTGATCGATGCCTGGCTGGATCGCCCACACCCGTACCTCAGGATCCTGCATCGGGAAACCGGGGAAGTCTGTGCGGTTCTGGAAGAAGAAGCCCTGCATGAGCTGCAGGATCAGGGCGATCTGGACGTCAGCAGCCTGAATTCCAGCGAGCCGCTGGTGCTCAAGGAGCTGGTGCGTAATCTGTTCCTGTTCTGCTATGCCCGGGCCTTGCGCCCGACCCATGAGCTGCATCACAAGATCGAAATATGAAAAGCAACCCAAAACCTGTGGGAGCGAGCTTGCTCGCGAAGGCAGCAACGCGATTGCAGATTTGAACCGGATCGCCTGCATTCGCGAGCAAGCTCGCTCCCACAAAGGTTTTACAGAACGTCCAGCAGCTCGACGTCGAACACCAGAACGCTGTGCGGCGGGATGCTGCCAACGCCTTGAGCGCCGTAAGCCAGTTCGCTCGGCACGTACAGGCGCCATTTGCTGCCGGCGTTCATCAGTTGCAGGGCTTCGGTCCAGCCGGCGATCACGCCGCCCACCGGAAATTCTGCTGGCTGGCCACGATCGTAGGAACTGTCGAACACAGTGCCGTCGATCAGCGTGCCGTGGTAGTGAGTACGCACGGTGTCTTCACGGGATGGCTTGGCGCCTTCACCTTGAGTCAGCACTTCGAATTGCAGACCGGAAGCCAGAGTAGTGATGCCTTCTTTCTTGGCGTTTTCAGCCAGGAACGCACGGCCTTCACCGGCAGCCGCTTCAGCTTTGGCGGCGGCTTCGGCTTGCATGATCTCGCGGATCACCTTGAAGCTGGCGGACATGGCTTCCTGATCGACACGGCTTGGCTTGCCGGCGAATGCGTCGGTCAGACCGGCCAGGATGGCGTCCAGGCTGACACCCGGTGGCGGGTTGTCGCGCAGCTGGTCACCCAGCTGACGGCCGATGCCGTAGCTGACGCGGGTTTCGTCGGTGGACAGATTTACTTCGGACATGACACTGCTCCGCTGTGCGGACGGCCATCAGACTTGCCGTGCGTGCACAGCGCGTCCCGGCGCGCCCGGAACCAAAAGGGCGAGCAGACTAGCACAGATGCCCGGCGATGGGGCGCAACGCCTACAGGGCCGAGCGCCAGGCCAGCGGCACTTTCAGGCTTTCCTCGTCACTGACGCCCAGGCCGCACATTTCGTCGTGCACCGAGGTATGGACGAGGTTGAACGGCAGCACCGGAAAGTTATGCAGCAAATCCCGCGCGTGCTCCACCGAACGCAGCTGCAGCATCTCGCCCTTGAGATCACTCAGCGGATACGCCGCCCCGTGCATCCGCGCTTCGAGCAGATAAATCCCGCCCTCCATGGAGATCAGGTTCAGCTCATCGACCTTTCTGGCGATGGCAAACGCATTCAACTCTTGCAGGTTCATAAACGCACCTCGTGCGATGGCGAGCCAGGACCCTTACAGGGATATGCCCGCGCGCACCAAAGCACAAGCCACAAACGACACCGCCCGTCTGTTTCGCAACAGACGGGCGGTGTTTTTGCAGCGATCAAACAATGATCAGTGCTTGGTGAGCTTGTCCAGGTAACCCATCGCGAACGCCGAAATCACGAAGGTCATGTGGATGATCACGTACCACATCAGGTGCTCGGGATCGACGTTCTTGGCGTCCATGAAGATCCGCAGCAGGTGGATCGAGGAAATCGCCACGATCGACGCCGCCACTTTCATCTTCAGCGACGAGGAGTCCATGGTGCCCAGCCAACTGAGCTTCTCTTTGCCTTCATCGATGTTCAGCTCGGACACGAAGTTCTCGTAGCCGGAAATCATCACCATCACCAGCAAGCCGCCTACCAGCGCCATGTCGATCAGCGAAAGCAGTACCAGGATCAGATCCGATTCGGCCATGGAAAACACGTTGGGAATGACATGAAACACTTCCTGGAAGAATTTCAATGCCAGCGCCAGCAGCCCGAGGGACAGCCCGATATAGATCGGCGCCAGCAGCCAGCGCGTGGCGTACATTGCATTTTCGATAAAGCGTTCCATTGACTCTCACACAATAAGGATTGAAATCGGCGGCGAGTATACCAGCCGACCGTGACAGCCAGAAACGGCCCGGCCCGCACCTCCAATCAGCGCAACCTGCGTGTGTGTATGATTTTTTTTCTGCTACTGTCCAAACCATTGACCGCCTAGCGAAAGTGGACAGGACGACTGGAAATGGATGTGCGATTGCCGTTGAAAACCGCCGGGATTTGCCTCGCTCTGCTGCTGGGCGGCTGCTCTCCCGGCGAAGAGAAAAAACCCTCGGTCAGCCTCGACGCGAAGACGGCAACCTTCGAACATTCACTGGACGCCATCACCGATCCGAAGCTCAAGGATGCCGTGACCGAACTCGGCGGTTCGCTGCTGTTGCTCGAACGCGCGCAACTCAAGCTCGACAGCACACCCCTGAAAACCGTCTACGGCGAAGACACGCTCGGCATCCTCAAGCACTACCCTTCGCCGCAGGCGCTGGTCGATACTTTCATCAACGGGCTGTTCGTGCTGCACAAGGACGCCAGCTCCGACTACCTCACCGACCTGCAGCCAGTGTTCCCGTTCAACCTGAACATTCCCGGCGGTTTTCTGTTTCCGCATGGCGTGGAATGGCAGTCGGTGACCCTGAGCAACAAGCGCGTGATCACCTATCAGCCGGAATGGTCGGAAACCGATCCCGGCATTCAGTTGAGCCCGTCCAGTTCCAATGTCAACAACCCCGATGACCTGACCGTGACCTACCCTTTCATCGAGGGGCTGGACGTCGACAAGAAGACACAACCGCAGCCAGTGAGCCTGCAGGGCAACGTCGAAGTCATCACGCCGCGCCGCCTGTTCAGCTTCAACCTGAGTCAGAAGGATGTCGGCCAGACCCGCACCGATGACAACCTCAGCGTCACCCTGCTGAAGCTTGCAAAAAACTACGCCGAAGTCGAATTCAGCAACAGCCTGCCATTGGCCCCCGAGGTCGAGGGGGCGCAGCTCAATCCGTTGATCGTTCAGGCCCGCGACACCACCGGGCAATACCTGGTGCGCGCCGGCTCAATCAATGAGAGCCCGGCACAAGTCGCCTTCTACGAGAAACAACTGGCGCATCTGCAACAGCAGAAAACCTGGAGCGAGGCGCTGGAAAAACAGCTTGAGGACGAACAGCAGGCCTTCACACAGCAGCATCCGCGCCGCTATAACAAGGTCTACTTCAACGGCCCCGTCGATACCCTAGAGGTCAGCGTGCTCGATTTTTCATCGGCGACCGTGACCCGCAAGGCACTGGATTTGCCGGTGCGCACTTTCAGTCAGCACACCACGGAAAAGACCATCCAGCCGCTGGACCCGGACGTAGTGGTCTATGACGATCTGGCGCCGAACTGGCTCAAGGGCGCGAGCCTGACCGAGGAAGCGTTGAAGGCCGGCATCCGCATCCATCAGTCCGTGGAGGATCCGAGCGCCGCGCGCATCGAGTTCTCCCACCGGCGTACCTTCAATGATGAATTGCTCGGCGATGATTTCAGCCCGGGAGAAAGCCCGGTGACGTTCTTCACCGAGAAACGCAGCGGCAAACTCGACGAGCCGATCGAACTGCCACCCGAGGCCTATCAGGTCGATCCGCTGCAAGCGACCATCACTTACGATTTGAACCTGTTCCCGGAAACCCCGGCAATTGCTGTGGGTTCGATGCCGCTGTTTCTGGCGAGCGTCGACAAGAAAACCTACGACGCCAAGGCCCTGCCCAAAGGCCTGGAGATCAAGAACAACACACTGGTGGTGGACCTGAAACGGTTCCCGGCCAACGCCTGGCGTTTCTTCGTCAAGGACGACAGCGGCAACTACCTGAAACAGATTCTCTCGGTCAGCCACGACGCGAGTGCGCAAGGCCCGGCGCTGTTCGGCGTGCATTACTTCTATGGCCGTCCAACGCACGTGGAGACCTATCAGCGAACTGAACTCAATACCGTGCAATACGGCTTTGAGGTCAAGCTCGACAAGGCGCCGGTGCCCGACACGGCGCGGTGATTGCGCCTAATGGTCGAACACACCGGCCGGACGTCCACGGCCACCGTTGATCTGGCGCAGCTGCGCCTGCAAGTGCAAGCTCCAGATCTGCGGATCATTGGCCAGCTCGTAGCCGTGCATCGTCAGGCTTTCCACAATGGTGTCGAGAATCGACTCGGCGGCGACCGGCCCGTGAAACGGGCCTTGGGCCTTGATGGCGGAGGGTTGTTCGCCGGCCATGCCGGCAGCGAAGAGCAAGGTCCACATACCGTTATCGCCGGCCAGAGGTTTGATGGCGCATTCGATACGGGTCACAAGACCCAGGCATTGACGGGTGAGGCAGAGGTTGCGCGACATGGCGGCGACCCTCGGTAAAACCTGTATTCAGCCTTCACGCGAAGGCTGTTTCGATCCAGTGATACTGTCGATGTCCTTGAGCTGAGAATAGAAGAAAAGTCCGCCGCGCAAGCCGGATAGAACCAGAAGGCGCCGAATGGTCATTGTGTGAATGTTGACGTCAGAGTAGTGGCACTTTTCCTGATGATCAGCGCAAAAATCAATCTGGAAAACAACTGTGGGAGCGAGCTTGCTCGCGAATGCGGATGTTCAGGCAACTAAATGTCGACTGGTATGCCGCCTTCGCGAGCAAGCTCGCTCCCACAGGATTTGCTCTAGACTTTTTAAGCTGGTTTGGCCTCGGCCAACGCCTCCTGCGCCAACTCCTTCTCGGCCTCTTTCAGATCCTCTTCACTGATCATCTCGGCAATCACCCGCAGACGCTCGACCACGCGCGCATTGACGCTGCCTTCAGGGAACTGACCGTCAGCATCCGGCTCACCGGCCGGCTCGCCGACCAACAGGCTCAGCGCCTCATCGGCCTGACGCACCGCGTACACGTGGAACTGCCCGGCGCGCACGGCCGCCAGCACCTTCTCGTCGAGCATCAGCGTGGCGACGTTGGCCTGCGGAATGATCGCGCCCTGCTCACCCGTCAGCCCACGTGCTTCGCAGAGACGGAAGAAGCCCTCGATTTTCTCGTTGACCCCGCCGACCGCCTGCACTTCACCGAACTGGTTGATGGAACCAGTGATCGCGAAGCACTGCTTGAGCGGGGTTTTCGACAGCGCCGAAATCAACGTGCAAGCCTCGCCCAGCGACGCACTGTCGCCATCGACGTAACCGTAGGATTGCTCGAGCGCAATGCTCGCGGAAATCGCCAGCGGGAATTCCTGGGCGTAACGGCTGCCCAGGTACCCGGTGAGGATCATCACGCCCTTGGAGTGGATCGGCTGACCGAGATTGACCTCGCGTTCGATGTCGACGATGCCGCTGCCGCCCGGGTACACCGTGGCGGAAATCCGCGCCGGTACACCGAACGCCGAATCGCCGACTTCCAGCACGGTCAGCCCGTTGCACTTGCCGACCGCGGCGCCGTCGGTGTCGATCAGGATGATCCCGGCGAGCATGTCGTCGAGAATCCGCGCCGATACGCGGCCAGTGCGAGTGGCTTTGGCTTTCAGCGCACGCTCAATGTGCCCGGCGTCGGTCATTTCATCACCGGCCAGATGACGAATGAAGTCCGCCTCGCTGACCAGTTGGAACAGGTCGCCGATACGCGCCGACAAACGCCCCTGATGTTCGGCCAGACGTGCGCTATAAGTCGCCAGACGCGCCACCGCATCGGCGGTCAGCGGCGCCATGCCTTCTTCCGAAGTGCGGGTTTTCAGCAACTGGGCGAACTGCTCGAGGCTTTCGTCGACCATCGGGATGTCTTCGTCGAAGTCGACCAACACGCGGAACATCTCCTGGAAGTCCGGATCCAGGTCCTGCAGCGTGTAATACAACTGCCGCGCACCGATGATCACCACTTTGACCTGCAACGGAATGTGCTGCGGATTCAGGGTCACGGTGGCGAAACGGCCCATCTCGCCCAGCGGCGATTCCATCTTCAGTTTGCGCGATTGCAGGGCGCGCTTGAGTGCGTCCCACACGAACGGCTCACTGAGCATTTTTTCCGCTTCAAGAATCAGGAAGCCGCCATTGGCGCGATGCAATGCGCCTGGGCGCAACTGGCGATAAGTGGTGTAAAGCGCACCCTGATCGGTGGTGTATTCAATGCGGCCGAACAGGTTTTCGTAGGTCGGATGCGGTTCGAACACCACCGGCGCACCGCCACTGTGCGGATGACCGACCACCAGGCTCGGCGCGTATTGCTCTTCCAGCAGCTTGCGCGCCACGGCATCGGTCTTGCTGTCGTCGACCAGTTGCTCGACCACGGTTTTCAGCAGATACACCTGCATCGCTTGCAGGTAACCGCAGACCGCGGCGTTCTCCGCGTACTTTTCCGACAGCGGCGACAGCAACGGCTGCAAGGCCAGGGTGATGGTTTCTTCGTTGAGCTGGCGCAACTGATTGTTCGACTCGCGCTTCCACTGCGGCAGGCTCGCAAGCTCTTCATTCAGCCGCTCTTCGAGACCGGAAATATCTTCGTGGAAACGCTCGCGCTCGGCTTCCGGCAATTGCGAAAACTCGGCTTCATCCAGCGCCTTGCCTTCGAGCATCGGGGTGAAGGCGATGTTGCTGCTGTCGCGGTACAGGGCGACGTCTTTTTCCAGGGCCAGACGTTCGATGACGTCCAGTGCCTTGTCGTAGCGCTGGTTGAATGCGCGGTCGATGGCGCTTTTTTTCTGCTGGTAGGACGGGTGTTCGAACACCGCCGGAAACGTCGCCAGCAGGTTGTCGATCAAGCCGTTGATGTCACCGATGAATGCGCTCGCCGTACCCGATGGCAGCTCCAGCGCGCGGGGTTCGCGCGGCTCATCGAAGTTGTTGACGTAGACCCAGTCCGCCGGGGTCTGCAGGCGTTTGCCTTCGGCCTTCAGGTAGCGTTTGACGAATGAGAAGCGACCGGTGCCCGGTTCGCCCATGACAAAGACGTTGTAACCGGGGCGTGGCATGGCCACACCGAACTGCAAGGCTTCGACCGCACGTTCCTGGCCAAGCACACCGCGAAAGGGCTCCAGATCATTGGTGGTAGTGAAGCTGAACTGTTCAGCGGAAAACGGACGGGTCAGCGCTTCGGGCGCTAGACGCAAGCTGGCAGCAACAGGATCAGGCATCGGGCTTCCTTAACAATCAGGCGGGGCAGATAGCGGCATTCTGGCGCTGCCCGTGCCCCACTGGCAAGGCGCGCCATGCGACAAAGCATAGACAAGCGCCGAGCCGCGCGGCCCGCCCCGTGAATCCGGGGATTTCAACGAATAATCAGCAAAAAATCACGGAACCACGGGAACGTGCCTAAACTCCAAACTGCGCGGCTGGAACTAATAACCGGCCCACTGGCTTCAAAAGGGTCTGTCTAGGCAGCACTTGGGGGGCCAGAACCCTGTCCATTGGTATGCACACAAAGAGAACAAAGCTATGAAACGGATTCTTCTCGGTACTCTCTTCACCGTTGTTTCCCTCAATGCCATGGCGCAAGCGCCAGGCGGTCCGGATTGCGGTTGGGGCAACATGCTGTTCGAAGGTCAGCGTGGCACCCCGGCACACTTCCTGGCATCCACCACCAACGGCACCTCCGGTAACGCTACGTTCGGTATGACTTCCGGCACCAACGGTTGCTCGACCAACGCGTCGCTGACCTACGGCGGTAAATCCTGGTTCGCCATGAATGGCATGATGAACGAGCTGTCCGAAGACATGGCAAAAGGCAACGGCGAAGCGCTGACGACTTACGCTGTGGTACTGGGCGTGGCGCCGGAAGACCGTGCGCATTTCGCCGCTGTCACTCACGAGCACTTCCAGCAAATCTTCAGCAAAGCTGACGTGACCGCCGAAGACGTGCATACCAACACCCTGGCTGTACTGAAATCAGACCCACGTCTGGCCAAGTACGCCACTCAGGCTTAAGCTCGACCCCACCCGCTTCTTTCGGGAAGCGGGTTTTGTTTTGAGTGCAATCACTCGAATGTGACGCTGAACCTGTGGTGAGGGGATTTATCCCCGATCGGCTGCGTAGCAGTCGTGAAACCATTCAATTGGGTGTATCTGATACACCGAGTTTTGCAGGTATGAGGGCCGCTTCGCAGCCCATCGGGGATAAATCCCCTCGCCACAGGGAGTGATCGCAGCCCGATCCGGTTTTTTTCTTTCGACTTAAGTTGCCACTTATGCTCAAACGCCTTGCCTGGCTGGCGCTCTGTGTCTGCGCCCCGCTGTCCGCCGCGCCTCACATCGACCCTCAACGTTTGCAGCAACTGGCCAACGACCGCTTCTGGATTTCCCTCGGTCATTACGAAACCGCCAAGCTCGGCGGCTGGCGCAGCTATGTCAGCGACAGGAAATTCTTTCTCGCGCCTGATGGCAACGAACACCCCGACCATGAGTTGGCCGCCACCGTGCAAGCGCTGTACGCCCCGGCCAGTCTCGGCGAGCAGCACGCGCAGTGCGTCTATCCGGCCCGCACCCGCTGGCTGAAAGCGCAGCTCAACCTGAGCGATCTGCCCGCCCCCGATTGCGCCGAATTCAAGAAATGGTTCAAGGACGTCTCGCCGCACAGCGCGGTGATGATCTTCCCGGCGGCCTACCTCAACAGCCCGTCGTCGATGTTCGGCCACACCCTACTGCGCATCGATCAGGCTGACGTGCAAAGCGACAAGACTTCGCTGCTCAGTTACGCGATCAACTTCGGTGCCTACATCGAAGGCTCCGACAACAGCATCCTCTACGCCTGGAAAGGCTTGATGGGCGGCTACCCGGGGCTGTTCGCGCTGGTGCCGTATCAGGAAAAACTCTCCGAGTACCGCAGCCTGGAAAACCGCGACCTGTGGGAATACCGGCTGAACCTGACGCAAGCAGAAACCGCACGCATGGTCGAACATGTGTGGGAACTGAAGCAGATCCAGTTCGACTATTTCTTCTTCGACGAAAACTGCTCCTATCGCCTGCTCGAATTGCTGCAGGTGGCGCGTCCAAGCCTGCGCCTGACCGAGCAATTCCCGCTGACTGCCATCCCTACCGACACGGTCAAAGCCGTGAAGGAAGCCGGACTGGTGGAAAGTATCGAATACCGCCCGTCCCGCGAACGTGAATTGCTCAGCCGCGCCCAGCCGTTGAGCAGTGATGAACAGCAATGGGTGCTGAACGTCAGCGCCGATCAGCAAGTGTTGCAAGACCCGACCTTCAAGGCTCTGCCCCGGGATCGACAGGCGCTGATCATCGATGCTGCGTATCGTCTTGAACGCTATCGCGCCAACGGTCAGGAACGTGATCCGCAACGCGCACAGCGCAGCTTCGAACTGCTGCGGGCGATCAACAAGAACCCGGCGCCGGAGCTGCAGATCCCCCAACCGGGCCTGCCCGAAGACGGCCACGAATCGCGCACCTGGCAGGCCGGCATCGGCACCCGGGGCGACCGTGCGTTCGGCGAGTACGGTTTGCGCATGGCCTATCACGACCTCAACGACAACGCCGAAAGCTTCCCCCTCGGCGCACAGATCGAAATCCTGCAAATGAAGTTGCGCCAGTACGAAGGTAACCAATGGCAATTCCAGCAACTGGATCTGGCGACCATTCGCTCGCTGACCCCGCGCAATGAGTTGCTGCAGCCGCTGTCGTGGCAAGTCACTGGCGGCCTTGAGCGCGTACCGGGCAAACACGATGACGAAAACCTGGTCAGCCACGTCAACGGCGGCGGTGGCGGCACCTGGCAACTGGGCGAAGACACGCTCGGTTTTGCCCTTGGCACGGTGCGCATCGAACACAACAATGACTTCGCCGAATTCGTCTCCCCGGCCGGCGGTTTCAATACCGGCGTGTTGTGGAAAAACCCGCTGGGCAATCTCAGCCTGGAAGCCAAGGGCGATTACTTCTTCAATGGTGAAGTGCGCCGTAGCCTGAGCCTGAACCAGCAGTGGGAATTGTCGCGCAACCTCGGTTTGCGCCTGAGTGCGCAGCGTGAGTTCAGTCATGTGGCGACGCCGGAAAACGAAGTGATGCTCGAAGTGAAGTGGTATCACTATTAAAAGATCGCAGCCTGCGGCAGCTCCTACAGTGGGAATGCATTTTTCCTGTAGGAGCTGCCGCAGGCTGCGATCTTTTGATCTTCCTTTCACACCCCATCAACGAATCCCCTTCTAGACTTTCCCTATCAGCCGAGAATCGGCGCAGGAGAGTGCAATGTGGCGGTGTGCGGGACTGTTGGGTGTTTTGCTGTTGCTCGGGGGTTGCCAGACCACCCATGAAGACTTGATCGCCAAAGGTTATCCACCGGCCTTCGCCGACGGTTTCGATGACGGTTGCGTCAGTGGCCGGCAAGCCGCCGGCTCGATCAGTGGCGAGTTTCGCAAGAACGTGCCGCGCTACCTCAAAGACAAGCAATACGCCGAAGGCTGGACCGACGGCTTTCGCCAGTGTCAGGCGATGCTCGAGAACAAGGATCGCGAAGAGTATCGCAACGAACACTGGGACGAGCGCGAGCGCGCCTGGCAGCAACAGAAGGATCAGGACGCCGGACGGGCCTATCGCTCGCAATAGGTCGTTTCCAGACATCCAGTGAAACCAAATGCCGGCGACCATGGCCCAAACTCTATGCAGAGGAGGACAGCATGAGCCGCGCTTTCGTCAACGAAGACAATGCCGCCGCGCAAGCCGATCAGCCCGTCGAACGGCAGGTCAGCGCGCAGCCCAATTACGTCACACCGCAGGGGCTGGCACAGCTGCAGGCCAAAGTCGCCGAGCTGCAAGCCCTGCACGCCGAACAATCGGCCAAGGGCGAACAAGCCGACAAGCAGCGCCTGGCCGATCTCGAAAGGGATTTGCGCTACTTCAACCAACGCCTCGCCAGTGCACAAGTCGCGGCCCCCGCGACCTCTACCGAAAAAGTGCAGATTGGCAGTTGGGTGACCTTTGCCGACGAGCACGACACCGAAAGTCGGGTGCAACTGGTCGGCGAAGATCAGGCCGACGCCAGTCAGGGCCTGATCAACTGGGGCTCGCCGCTGGGCCGGGCGCTGCTCGGCGCCCGGCTCAATGACGAGGTGCTGTGGCAGCGCCCCGCTGGCGATCAGGTGATTGAAGTGATTCGCATCGAACCGGCTTAAACCACGCCTTGGGCCAACATCGCATCGGCGACTTTGACGAAGCCGGCGATGTTCGCGCCTTTGACGTAGTTGATCCGCCCGTTCTCTTCGCCGTAATGCACGCAAGCGTGGTGGATCGACTGCATGATCGCGTGCAACTTGCTGTCCACCTCGCCAGCGGTCCACAGCAGGCGCATGGCGTTCTGCGACATCTCCAGCCCGCTGACCGCGACCCCGCCGGCGTTCGACGCCTTGCCCGGAGCGAACAAAATGCCGGCCTCGATAAAGATATCCACAGCCTCCAGCGTGGTCGGCATGTTCGCGCCCTCGGCGACGCACACGCAGCCGTTGCGCAGCAGTGTGCGCGCGGCGTTGGCGTCGAGTTCGTTCTGCGTGGCGCACGGCAGCGCGATGTCGCACGGCAGCGACCACGGCAACTGCCCGGCGCGGAACTCCAGACCGAACGCCGTGGCCAATTCGCTGATGCGTCCGCGTTTGACGTTTTTCAGTTCCAGCAACGCCTGCCACTGTTCTTCGCTCAGGCCCGATTCGCAGTACAGCGTGCCTTCGGAGTCGGACAGCGAAATCACCTTGCCGCCCAGGTCCATGACCTTGCGCGCCGCGTACTGCGCGACATTGCCGGAACCGGAGATCGCCACGCGTTTGCCTTCGACGGTCTGTCCGCGGCGCTTGAGCATTTCTTCGGCGAAGTACACGCAACCGAAACCGGTGGCTTCCGGGCGAATCAGGCTGCCGCCGTAGGTCATGCCTTTGCCGGTCAACACGCTGGTGAACTGGTTGCTCAGGCGTTTGTACTGGCCGAACAGGAAGCCGATCTCCCGCGCCCCGACACCGATGTCGCCAGCCGGCACATCGACGTCCGCGCCGATGTGGCGGTACAGCTCGCTCATGAACGCCTGACAAAAACGCATCACTTCGGCGTCGCTCTTGCCTTTCGGATCGAAGTCCGAACCGCCCTTGCCGCCGCCCATGGGCAATGAGGTCAGAGAGTTCTTGAACGTTTGCTCGAAGGCGAGAAACTTCAACACACCCAGGTTCACCGAAGGATGGAAGCGCAACCCGCCCTTGTACGGGCCGATGGCGCTGTTCATCTGGATGCGGAAACCGCGATTGACCTGAACCTTGCCCTGATCGTCGACCCACGACACGCGAAACACAATCGCCCGCTCCGGCTCGCAGATACGCTCCAGAATCCCTGAGGTCAGGTAATGCGGATTGGCTTCGAGAAACGGCCAAAGACTGCGCAGGACTTCTTCGACGGCCTGGTGGAATTCGGGTTGATCCGGGTCGCGTTTTTTCAGGCGGGCGAGGAAGGATTCGACGGATTCGATCATGGGAAAAGTCTCGGCAAATTTATTGTCGTTGAAAGCGATTGAGCCGGACTGTAACAAACGAATTGCGCACAGGAACAGCGCAAAATGTCGCAGTTATGAAATTAAATGGTGCACAGGATATAAATCAGGCGGTTTTTTGATCTGATTTTGCACCTGAATAGGGAGATCAGATTGAAGTGATGCACCAACAGTTACACCGCTATCGCTGGCAAGCCAGCTCCCACAGTTTTCGTGGTGCTCACACATTCCAGGTACAACAAAAATCCTGTGGGAGCTGGCTTGCCAGCGATGAATTCAACTCGGTATTGCCGAAAAAACCAGGCAAAAAAAAACGGAGCCCGAAGGCTCCGCTCTTTCTGCCACCAACCCGAATCAGGCCAGTTTCTTGTGGCGTACCCGGTGTGGCTGGGCCGCCGCTTCGCCAAGACGCTTTTTGCGGTCGGCTTCGTACTCGGTGTAGTTACCTTCGAAGAACACCGCTTGCGAGTCGTCTTCGTACGCCAGGATGTGGGTCGCGACGCGGTCCAGGAACCAGCGATCGTGAGAGATCACAATGGCGGCGCCCGGGAAGTCCAGCAAGGCTTCTTCCAGGGAACGCAGGGTTTCAACGTCGAGGTCGTTGGACGGTTCGTCGAGCAGCAGGACGTTGCCGCCCTCCTTCAAGGTCAGCGCCAGGTGCAGACGACCGCGCTCACCACCGGACAGGTCCTTGACGAACTTCTGCTGGTCGCCGCCCTTGAAGTTGAAGCGACCGACGTAGGTGCGCGACGGGATCTCGTAGTTGCCGATGCGGATCTGGTCGGAACCGTCGGAGATCTGCTGGAACACGGTCTTGCTGCCGTCGAGGTCTTCACGGCTCTGGTCAACACAGGCCAGTTGCACGGTTTCACCGACTTCGATGGTGCCGGAATCCGGCGTTTCCTTGCCCATCAACATGCGGAACAGGGTCGATTTACCGGCACCGTTACCACCGATCACGCCGACAATGGCGCCCTTCGGCATGGAGAACGACAGGTTGTCGATCAGGACGCGATCGCCGTAGCCCTTGGTGACGTTCTTGAATTCGATGACCTTGTCGCCCAGACGCGGACCGGCCGGGATGTAGATCTCGTTGGTTTCCGAACGCTTCTGGAATTCCTGCGACTGCATTTCTTCAAAGCGTGCCAGACGAGCCTTGGATTTCGACTGGCGGGCCTTGGCGCCTTTGCGCACCCACTCCAGTTCTTCCTTCATGGCTTTTTCGTGAGCCGACTGTTGCTTGGATTCCTGGGCCAGACGATCGGACTTGGCTTCCAGCCAACCCGAATAGTTGCCCTCGTAAGGAATGCCCGCGCCGCGGTCGAGCTCGAGAATCCAGCCAGCAACGTTATCCAGGAAGTAACGGTCGTGCGTGATCGCGACCACGGTGCCCGGGAAGTCGTGCAGGAAGTGCTCCAGCCACGCCACGGAGTCAGCGTCCAGGTGGTTGGTCGGTTCGTCGAGCAGCAGCATGTCCGGAGCGGACAGCAGCAGGCGGCACAGGGCCACGCGACGCTTTTCACCACCGGACAGGTGTTCGACCTTTGCGTCCCAGGCCGGCAGACGCAGCGCATCGGCCGCGACTTCCAGTTGACGCTCCAGGTTATGACCATCGCTGGCCTGCAGGATCGCCTCGAGCTTGGCCTGTTCGGCAGCCAGCTTGTCGAAGTCGGCATCCGGGTCAGCGTAGGCGGCGTAGACCTCGTCCAGACGCGCTTGCGCGTCCTTGATCACGCTGACGGCTTCCTCGACCACTTCACGCACGGTCTTGGTCGGATCAAGTTGTGGTTCTTGCGGCAGATAACCGATGTTCAGGTCCGGCATCGGACGGGCTTCGCCCTCGAACTCGGTGTCGACGCCGGCCATGATTTTCAGCAGCGTGGACTTACCCGAACCGTTGAGGCCGAGTACGCCGATCTTGGCGCCGGGGAAGAACGACAGCGAAATGTTTTTCAGGATTTCCCGCTTCGGCGGAACAACTTTGCCCAGCCGATGCATGGTGAAGACGTATTGAGCCATGGAGAACCTTGGGTCAGTGACAGATGAATGATTGGAGCGCAGGCGATGCCCGGCCAGACCGATGCGCGTCGTTCACTTGATGGTCATCAATGCGTGCGCGCTGAAAAAGTCTGAGTCTAGGAGCTGGAACGCTCCCGCGTAACCGGCAAAGCTACCTGAATGACGGAAGGCAGTCCAGCCGAGTGGGGCTGGCACTTCGCCACAACTCAAGGCATGCTAGCCGCCCTTCGGGCGTCCGGCTTATAGTGCACGTCGCGCCAGTCCAGCCAAACCGCAGGATTTCAGCTTGTCCAACGTTACCCCGCCAGCATCTGTGAGCGCGTCCAATCCGGGGACCGGCTCGCCCCTGCGAGGAACATTGAAGGGTGCCTTGGCGACGCTGGTACTTTTGCTGCTGGCATTGCTGTTCTGGCAGTTGCTCGACCAATTGCGCGAGACTCAGAAAAACCAGCGCCAGTACACCATCGACTACACCGCCGACCTCGCCTCGCAGGTCAGTCTGAACATGTCGCTGAATGCGCAAATCGCCCTCAACCTGCTACCGATCGTCGAACAGCCACAGTCGTCCGACGAACAGCAGGCGCTGCTGCGCAAGCTCCAGCAATCGCTGCCGGACGTACGCAGCCTGGCCCTGCTCAGCCCGTCCGGAAAAATCCTCAACGACAGCGCCAGCGACAGCCACGACGCCGATTACCTCGCTGAACTGGTGCGCCGCAGCCGCGCCCAGGCGCATTACTTCAGCAACGCCGACGACGGCTCGGTGGTGCATCTGTTATTGCATCAAGCCAGCGGCAGCACGCGCGGTTACTGGGTATTGCGCCTGACTCCAACCTTCTTCGACTCGCTGACCCAGCAGGGCGAAACCGGCATCCGCCCGTTGTGGCTGGTGGAAAACCGCCTCAACCACCAGATCATCAGCCGCGACGAAGCGCTGTCTTCAGCCAGGCCCGGCGTGCTGAGCCCCGACGACCTGGCCAACACTGTTTTAACCGTGCCGCTGAGCAGCAGCGACTGGCAGTTGCGCGGGCTGTTCGATCGTCAGCGGGTGCTCGAAGAACTGCTGCCAGCGTTTATCGGCAAATGCCTGCTGGGTCTGGCGTTCTCGATGTTGCCGGTGATCGCGCTGCTCAACATGCGTCGCCGCCAGCGCCAGTTGCATGAAGGCCGCCGACGTTATCAGGACATCTTCGAAGGCACCGGTGTTGCGCTGTGCGTGCTCGATCTGTCCGGCCTCAAGCAGGTGTTCGACAAAGCGCAGATCCAGACCAGCGACCAGCTCAAGGCCTGGCTCGACCAACCGGTCCAGCGCCAGCAACTGCTGCAAGAACTGCGCGTTACCGAGGTCAATCAGGTCGCGCTGCAGCTGCTCAATGTCAATTCCTGCGAGCACGCCTGGCAACTGCTGATCGACGGCCATCCGCACAGCCAGTGCGCCATCGGTAACCAGGTGCTCGACGCGGTTCTGCAGCAACAGAATCAACTGGAACTGGAAATCAGACTGCCGGATATCAACGGTCGCGATCAGCACCTGTGGATGGTTCTGCGCCTGCCTGAAGAGCTGCACGACTATAAAGCGGTGATTCTGAGCATCAACGACATCACCAGCCGCAAGCTGATCGAACTGTCGCTGCTGGAGCGCGAAGGCTTCTGGTCGGACGTGGTGCGCACGGTGCCGGATCATCTGTACGTGCAGGACGTGATCAGCCAGCGGATGATTTTCAGCAACCACCACCTCGGCCAGACCCTCGGTTACAACCGCTCCGAGCTGCACCAGATGGGCGAGTACTTCTGGGAAATCCTCCTGCATCCGGAAGACGCCGACTATTACCACCGCTCGCGGCAGATGCAGCGGCACGCCGGTTACAGCCAGCTGTTGCAGTGCCAATTGCGCTTCCGCCATCGCGACGGCAAATGGCGGCGCTTCGATATTCGTGAGCAGGCGCTGGCCCGTGACAAACATGATCAGGTCACGCGGATCATCGGCGTGGCCAAGGACATCACCGAGCAGATAGAGGCCAGCGAATCGCTGCGCGACAGCGAGCAGCGCTACCGCATGCTCGCCGAAAGCATCAGCGACGTGATTTTCTCCACCGACAGCAAGCTGTCGTTGAACTACGTCAGCCCGTCGGTGCAGGCGGTGCTGGGTTACGACGCCGAGTGGATTTTCCAGAACGGCTGGCAATCGACCATCGCCAACCCGCAACAGCTGAGCGGCATCTATTCCCTGATGGACCGGGTCAGCAAAGCGCTCGACAAGCCTGAGCAACTCGCACAGCTGCGAAGCCAGGTGCAGACGCAGATGTTCCTGTTCGACTGCCTGCGCGCCGACGGTCGCAAGATTCCGATCGAGCTGCGCCTGGTGTTGGTGTGGGACGAACACGGCGCCTTCGAAGGTGTGCTCGGCGTCGGCCGCGACATCAGCCAGCAGCGCCGCGCCGAGAAAGACTTGCGCATGGCCGCCACGGTATTCGAGCACTCGACTTCGGCGATCCTGATCACCGACCCCGCCGGTTACATCGTGCAGGCCAACGAAGCCTTCAGCCGGGTCAGCGGTTATGCCGTCTCGGAAGTGCTCGATCAGTTGCCGAACATGCTCACCGTCGACGAACAACAGGACGCACACCTGCGTTACGTGCTCAAGCAACTGCATCAGCACAGCACCTGGGAAGGCGAAGTCTGGCTCAAGCGCCGTAACGGCGAGCATTACCCGGCATGGGTCGGCATCACGGCGGTCCTCGACGATGAAGGCGACCTCGCCAGTTACGTGTGTTTCTTCAGCGACATCAGCGAGCGCAAGGCCAGCGAACAACGCATTCATCGACTCGCCTACTACGACGCCCTGACCCACCTGCCGAACCGCACGCTGTTCCAGGATCGCCTGCACACCGCGCTGCAATCGGCCGAACGGCAGAAGTCGTGGGTGGTGCTGATGTTCCTCGACCTCGACCGCTTCAAGCCGATCAACGACTCCCTCGGCCACGCCGCCGGCGACCGCATGTTGAAAGACATGGCCACGCGCCTGCTGGCCTGCGTCGATGAAGACGACACCGTGGCGCGCATGGGCGGCGACGAGTTCACCCTGCTCCTGCAACACCGCTCCAGCCGCGAAATGGCGCTGAACCGGGCGATTCATGTGGCCGAGCAGATCCTTGCCAGCCTGGTGAAACCGTTCGTGCTGGAAGGCCGCGAGTTCTTCGTCACCGCCAGTATCGGCATTGCTTTGAGTCCGCAGGACGGCAACGAACTCAGTCAGTTGATGAAGAACGCCGATACCGCGATGTACCACGCCAAGGAGCGCGGCAAGAACAACTTCCAGTTCTATCAGGCCGACATGAACGCCAGTGCGCTGGAGCGTCTTGAGCTGGAAAGCGACCTGCGCCATGCGCTGGAGCAGAACGAATTCGTCCTGTATTACCAGCCGCAATTCAGTGGCGACGGCAAACGCCTGACCGGCGCCGAAGCGCTGCTGCGCTGGCGTCATCCGCGTCGCGGGCTGGTGCCGCCGGGAGATTTTATTCCGGTGCTGGAAGAACTCGGTCTGGTAGTGGACGTTGGCGACTGGGTCATCAGCGAAGCCTGCCGTCAGCTCAAGACCTGGCACCAGAACCGCGTGCGCGTGCCGAAGGTGTCGGTGAACATCTCGGCGCGGCAGTTCTCCGATGGCCAGCTCGGCACGCGGATCGCCACCATCCTGCGCGAAACCGGGCTGCCACCGGCGTGCCTGGAGTTGGAGCTGACCGAAAGTATCCTGATGCGCGAAGTCAGCGAGGCGATGCAGATTCTCGCCGGGCTGAAAAACCTTGGTCTGAGTATCGCGGTCGACGACTTCGGCACCGGTTATTCGTCGCTGAACTACCTCAAGCAATTCCCGATCGACGTGCTGAAGATCGACCGTACCTTCGTCGACGGCCTGCCGTCCGGCGAGCAGGACGCGCAGATCGCCCGCGCGATCATCGCCATGGCCCACAGCCTCAATCTGGCAGTGATCGCCGAAGGCGTGGAAACCCATGAGCAACTGGACTTCCTGCGCGAGCATGGCTGCGATGAAGTGCAAGGCTATCTGTTCGGCCGACCGATGCCGGCAAGCCGGTTTGAAGCGCAGTTCAGCAATGATGCGCTGTTCATGTTCGACTGAGGTTCTGTGTAAAGGCTGCTGACCCCATCGCTGGCAAGCCAGCTCCCACAAGGGTTGATGTCGATCACAAGTCGTGTAGTTCACCCAGGTTAATGTGGGAGCTGGCTTGCCAGCGAAGAGGCCGGCAAAAGCACCGCACATCTGTCATGAACGCCACTTGTCTGCGACATGATGTCGTTTCATATGCCATCCAAAACCCATTGGGTTAGAATGCCCCCCTTTTCTGCCCCCGATCCTTGAGGACCGCCATGTTCAGCCGTGATTTGACTATTGCCAAGTACGACGCCGATCTCTTTGCCGCCATGGAGCAAGAAGCTCAGCGCCAGGAAGAGCACATTGAGCTGATCGCTTCGGAAAACTACACCAGCCCTGCGGTGATGGAAGCTCAAGGCTCGGTACTGACCAACAAATACGCCGAAGGCTATCCGGGCAAGCGCTACTACGGTGGTTGCGAGTACGTTGACGTCGTTGAACAACTGGCCATCGACCGCGCCAAAGAGTTGTTCGGCGCCGATTACGCCAACGTTCAGCCGCACGCCGGTTCGCAAGCCAACGCCGCTGTTTACCTGGCCCTGCTGCAAGGTGGCGACACCATTCTGGGCATGAGCCTGGCCCACGGTGGTCACCTGACCCACGGCGCCAGCGTTTCCTCCTCCGGCAAGCTGTACAACGCCGTGCAGTACGGCATCGACGCCAATGGCCTGATCGACTACGACGAAGTCGAGCGTCTGGCCGTTGAGCACAAGCCGAAAATGATCGTGGCCGGTTTCTCTGCCTACTCGCAGATTCTGGACTTCCCGCGCTTCCGTGCCATCGCGGACAAAGTCGGTGCCTACCTGTTTGTCGACATGGCTCACGTGGCCGGTCTGGTCGCCGCTGGCGTCTACCCGAACCCGGTACCTTTCGCTGACGTCGTGACCACCACCACGCACAAGACCCTGCGCGGTCCACGTGGCGGTCTGATCCTGGCGCGCGCCAACGCCGACATCGAGAAGAAGCTGAACTCTGCAGTATTCCCGGGCGCCCAGGGTGGCCCGCTGGAGCACGTGATCGCTGCTAAAGCGATCTGCTTCAAGGAAGCGCTGCAGCCTGAGTTCAAGGCTTACCAGGAACAAGTGGTGAAGAACGCCCAGGCCATGGCCGAAGTGTTCATCGCGCGCGGTTTCGACGTGGTTTCCGGCGGTACCAAGAACCACCTGTTCCTGCTGTCGCTGATCAAGCAGGACATCTCGGGTAAAGACGCCGACGCCGCGCTGGGCAAAGCGTTCATCACCGTGAACAAGAACTCCGTGCCTAACGATCCACGCTCGCCGTTCGTCACTTCCGGCCTGCGCTTCGGTACTCCGGCTGTGACCACTCGTGGCTTCAAAGAGGCAGAGTGCAAAGAGCTGGCCGGCTGGATCTGCGACATCCTGGCTGACCTGAACAACGAAGCGGTGATCGACGCCGTTCGTGAGAAAGTCAAAGCCATCTGCAAGAAACTGCCGGTATACGGCGCTTGATGCGACGTTAAATCAGCAGCATGAAAAACCGGCCAAGTGATTGGCCGGTTTTTTTTCGTCTGCGTGAAAGTCGCTGCCGCCTCACTTAAAACTTGAAACAACAACTTCAAAGAAAAACAGGACACCAACAAAACTTAGCTGTTAGTGTTAAAAACAGAATACGCAACAGCAACTAAAAATCCACACAAAACAAAGAAACACCCATCAAAAACTCAAGGAAGAGTTCATGACAACAAACAGGCAAAAGTCATTTATCGCAACACTAACACTGGATCAGCACCATCTGAACGTCCTGGGCGCGCTTTATGAAAACCCAGTCTTGCGTTATGACAATTCATTTTCCGGCGGTTTTTATACAGGCGCCCCCAAAACGATCGATGATGCCCATCTATTGGGTTGCCGCCCCCAAAGGGAAGTAAAGAATGTTCAACCCATGAACATTTATTTTCGCTGCACTGATGACTATTACCACCTTTACATACGCGACCACGCCACGCACACCGGCTATTGCTTGAGCAAGGGTCGCGCCGGGGTATTAGGGGCTTTTCTGCCGGCGGGCAGCGATACCACCTCTTTCAACTTGCTGAGCCACGATAACCGGATCATCACCTTGCAGGATATGGGCGGTGATCGTCAGCGAGTGCGGCTCAAGGCACGCAACGCAGGCCAGATAACAGCGCTGCGTCGACGAGGCGCGCCCTACACCTACCTGGCCGAGACGGATAACACAGGCCTGCCGTTCACACTGAACATCATCGAGCGCAATGCATCGTTTCTCAGTGATCCCGACGAAATCTGACATCAACGTTCAAATATTCAATATTTACGCCATTGAACAGTCCGCTATTTATTTATCAGCACTCAAATAATCGAGTAATACCATGAGCACCAATCAGGAAAAATCCTTTATTGCAACATTGAGCACTCGCTATGGCTACCCGCACTTCCCCAAGTTGACGTATGGCAGAAAGGTCACGACTCCGCGTCCTGATTATGAAGCTTTTACGTTCTCCCACCACCTGGATGTTTCAAACTATCTCTTTCTCAAGCCGGATGTTGCACCGGACGCACTGACTCTTTACTTCCGCTGCCTTGACGACTACTACACTATCTATATCTTCACGCCAGGCGAGTACTACTACAGAACCATCAGCCGTGAAGAAAAAGACTTCTTGAACGCTTATGCAACCGAAGATGGAGACCAGACCACGTTCAACTTGCTCAATGCCAAGGGCAATATCATCACGCTGGATCAGATCGAAACGGATACGCCCACCGTCAGAATCCAGACCCGAAGCGGCGCGCTGTTGTGCGCCGGGCAAAGTCGCAACAAGCATGACCCCAGAGTCGGCACGTTCGTACGCACCAACTCGAACCGCAGCGCCGGTGTTCTCGACTTCAAGCTCAATATCCTGAAGCGCAACGTGCCTTACTGAGCAGATTGAAATCCGCCAGCGTCAGCACAAACCAGCCCGGCCGAACATCGCCGGGCTTTCTCGTTGCGAACGGGCTCCACGGCAACACCGTGCAAAGCACCACTGGTCAGACCGGTCATGCCAATTTCCGACCTCCCTCTTGTATTTCAAGAAATCCCGCGCGTAGACTGCGCCTGCACTGGACATACCGGTAAGACCACAATAATTAAGTCCTGAATCTGATGTGCTCCGCACACGGCAGCCAGGACACCGACCAGGATTCCTCCCATGCTCAGATGGTGCTCGCGTTCAATCTTCCTCCAAGTGGTTCTCGGACTGGTGCTCGGCATCATCTGCGGACTGACCCTTCCCGAATATTCCGCTCAGCTCAAACCCTTGGGCGACGGCTTCATCA
Organism: Pseudomonas sp. S8; assembly: GCF_050473925.1. NCBI lineage: Bacteria > Pseudomonadati > Pseudomonadota > Gammaproteobacteria > Pseudomonadales > Pseudomonadaceae > Pseudomonas > Pseudomonas sp. S8. The sequence goes on along the minus strand of NZ_JBFDVZ010000016.1, from coordinate 5,250,858 downwards.
AACTGATCAAGATGCTGATCGGCCTGATCGTGTTCTGCGTGGTGGTCAGTGGCATCAGCGGCGCAGGGGATCTGAAGAAGGTCGGGCGTATCGGCCTCAAATCGGTGATCTACTTTGAAGTGCTGACCACCATTGCGTTGGTGATCGGTCTGGTGTTCGCGTTCAGCACCGGGATCGGCAGCGGCGCGAATATCCATCTGGAGCAGTTGTCCGCCGCTGACATGGGCGACATCGCCGAACGCGGCCAGCACATGCACACCACCACGCAGTTCCTGATGGACCTGATCCCGACCTCGGTGCTCGGCGCCTTTGCCGACAACAACATCCTGCAGGTGCTGCTGTTTTCGGTGCTGTTCGGCAGCGCACTGAATCTGGTGGGTGAAGCGGCCTCCGGGATCTCGCGACTGATCAACGAACTGAGCCATGTGATCTTCCGGATCATGGGCATGATCGTGCGTCTGGCGCCCATCGGCGTGTTCGGCGCCATCGCCTTCACCACCAGCAAGTACGGCCTCGATTCGCTGCAGCACCTGGGCAGTCTGGTCGGTTTGTTCTACCTGACCTGCGTCGCGTTCGTCAGCGTGATCCTCGGTGTGGTGATGCGTGCCTCGGGCCTGCGCCTGTGGCCATTGCTCAAATATCTGCGTGAAGAGCTGCTGATCGTCATGGGCACCGCCTCCTCCGATGCCGTGCTGCCGCAGATCATGCGCAAACTCGAACATCTGGGCATCGGCAGCTCGACGGTCGGGCTGGTGATTCCCACCGGCTACTCGTTCAACCTCGACGGATTTTCGATCTACCTGACGCTGGCCATTGTGTTCATCGCCAACGCCACCGGCACGCCATTGGCGATGACCGACCTGCTGACGATTCTGCTGGTGTCGCTGATCACCTCCAAGGGCGCCCACGGCATTCCCGGTTCGGCGCTGGTGATTCTGGCGGCGACACTGACAGCGATCCCGGCGATTCCGGTGGTCGGGCTGGTGCTGGTGCTGGCGGTGGACTGGTTCATGGGCATCGGCCGGGCGCTGACCAACCTGATCGGCAACTGTGTCGCCACCGTGGCCATCGCCCGCTGGGAAAAGGACATCGACGTACAACGCGCCAACAAAGTACTCAGCGGTCAGCAGGGCTACACCTTTCAACCGCGTAAAACCGGAACTCCGGCGCACCAGCAAGAGTTCTGATTTTCAACCCTGCAGGAGCTGCCGCAGGCTGCGATCTTTTGATCTTGTTTGCGGCATCCCCTATAGGCTTACGGAGCTAGACAAGTGATCACCACATCAACCGTCGTCAACTCAGTCGTAGAAAAACTGCGCGCCGCCCTCGCCCGTGGTCAGTGGCGCTCCGGCGACATGCTGCCGGGCCAGCGCGAACTGGCCGAACAACTGGGCATCAGCCGTCCGAGCCTGCGCGAAGCGGTGATCGTTCTGGAGACCCTGGGCCTGGTCCGCTCGATGCCGGGCAAAGGCGTGGTAGTGCTCGACGCCCAGCTCAGTGACAGCCAGAGCCACGACAGCGCGGTCGCCGGCGCCAGCCTCGAAGACGTGCTGCAACTGCGCTACACCCTTGAGCCGTTCATTGTCGGCCTGGTCGCGCAGTCGATCAGCAGCAAGGAAGTCGGCCAGTTGCGCCTGACCCTGATGGACATGCGCGAAGCCCTTGAAGCGGGCGACAGCGAAGCCGGCGTCAGCGCCTACATCGCCTTCCACGAAGAGCTGTTCACCCTGACCTCGAACCCGATTTTCCAGAGCGTGGTGCAGCAGACCAGCAATGCCCTCAAGCAAAGCGCCGAAGTGCTGCGCAATTCGCCTGAGCATCTGGCCGAGCGCCTGGAAGAAAACGAAGCGGTGGTGCGCGCGATCCGCAGCAAGAACAGCGCTCAGGCCAGCGCCGAAATGCGTCGGCACATCCTGCGCGAAGGCCAGCGCATGGGCATCGAACTGAATATCCCGGAAGACAACCTCAGCCACTGAAGAACTCACACTGGAGACCGGCCATGAACAGTCTTGCCACGTCGCCGCACACTCGTCAGATGTCGGCACCTCTGCCCTTCTCCCGCCTGCAGGCGCCGGCAGATGCTCTGTACCCGCGGCTGTTCGAGGCGATTCTGGACCGGCGAATCGACCCGGCCAGCCGCTTCACCGAAGACAGTCTCAAGCAGATGTTTGGCGTCAGCCGCGCCGATGTACGCCGGGTACTGACGCAGTTGTCCCATGAGCAGGTGATTGTGCTGCGCGCCAATCATCGGCCGCGGGTCGCCGCACCGGATGCAGAGCAGACCCGACAAACCCTGCACGCTCGGCGCCTGACCGAAGCGACGCTGGTGCGTCTGGCTTGTCAGAATGCGTCGGCGGAGGGTTTGAAACGCTTGCGCACGCTGGTCGAACGCGAACGCCTGGCCGTGGTTCAGGAACGGCGTGCGGCGGCGATTCGTTTGTCCGGCGAGTTTCATCTGCAGTTGGCGCAGATGTCGGGGAATGCACCGCTGGCGCATTTTCTTGCCAGCTTGGTGCCGTTGACGTCGCTGGCGATTGCGCGGTGTGACGGATCAACGCTCGGTTGTTGCGCGTGGCAGGAGCACCTGGCGATTATCGAGGCGGTTGAATGTGGAGATGGGGTCAAGGCCAGTCTACTGATGAATCGGCATCTGGATGATCTGGAGCAGACGCTGCTGGAGCCAACCGTCAAGCATTGCGTTGTCGGTTGAATCGCCATCGCGGGCAAGCCCGCTCCCACAGGGTTATCGTCGTTCACAGATTGTGTGTACACCTATAAACCTGTGGGAGCGGGCTTGCCCGCGATGGCGTCAGCCCTGACACCGAAGAACCATCAGGCAGAAGCCACCTTGGCAAACCCCGCCCGAATCTTCTCTTCCGGCAAATCATCGGCAATAAACACGATCACGCTTTCCCGCGCCTCACCCTCGGCCCACTCGGTGTCCCAGTCGAAACCGTAGAGTTTCAGCACGCCCTGGAACACCAGGCGCCGATCCTCGCCAGCGATGTTCAGCACTCCCTTGTAACGCAGCAATTGCTTGCCGTGCTCTTCCAGCAACTCATTCATGAATTCGCTGAGCCGATCGATATCCAGCGGCTGGTCCGTGCGCAGCACCAGGCTGGAGATGCGATCGATGGAAGGCGCCTTGCTCACCGGACGCAGGCTGACCCCGCCGCCCAGATCGGCGTTGAGGTTGAAACCCCGCACATCAAGCAGTTCCGCCAGATCGATGTTGCCGTGCTCGACCACGCGGATTGGTGCACGGCGGTTGATTCGCGTCAGGCGTTCGCTCAGTGCATTGAACGTGGCCTCATCCACCAGATCAGTCTTGCTGACCAGCAAGCGGTCGGCGAAGCCGATCTGCGCCTGGGCGATGGTCTGGGTCAAATGCAGGTCGGCGTGGGCGGCGTCGACCAATGTGATGATGCCGTCGAGCAGATAGCGCTCACGCAGTTCTTCGTCGATGAAAAAGGTTTGCGCCACAGGCGCTGGATCGGCCAGCCCGGTGCATTCGATCACCAGCCGGTCGAAGGCGATTTCACCGCTGTCCAGGCGTTCGAGCAGCAGGTACAGGGCCTTGGTCAGATCAGTGTGAATGGTGCAGCAGACGCAGCCGTTGGCCAGGGTCATGACTTGCACCGGCTGGTCGCCGAGCAACTGGGTGTCGATGCCGGCGTCGCTGAATTCGTTCTCAATCACGGCGATTTTCAGACCGTGCTCGGCTTTCAGCAGATGGCGCAGCAAGGTGGTCTTGCCGGCACCGAGAAAACCACTGAGTACCGTCACGGGTATGGGAGAAGACAAAACACGATCTCCTGAAACAAACACAAAACAAATGTGGGAGCGAGCTTGCTCGCGAAGGGGTCATGTCAGTCGACATCATTGCTCGATGACACACCGCTTTCGCGAGCAGGCTCGCTCCCACAGAGGGATGACCTCAACCGCAGGCTGTCAGCTCAACAGCACTTCGGCCCACCCTTGCCACCGTAACGCGCTTCCTGACGCTCGCGAAAGAACATCTCGTAGCTCATCACCGGCTTGTCCGGGTGTTTGGTTTGCATATGCTCGACGTAGGTGTCGTAGTCGGGCATGCCGACCATCAGGCGCGCGGCCTGACCGAGGTATTTACCGAGGCGACTCAGGTCATTGAACATGGTGCAATCCTCTGGTTACGCGTCCGGCAGGGCCTGGAATGGCGATTCTTTATCCGTACGCTCTTTTTTGCCCCAGGCGGCAATGCCGACCTTGAGCGCGTAGAACAGGATGCTGAAGACCACGAACAGGAACAGCGCGGTGAGCGTTGCGTTGGTGTAGGCGTTGAAGATCACGTGCTGCATCTGCTCGATGCTCTTGGCCGGAGCAATGACTTGGCCGGCGGCCAGGGCATCGCTGTACTTCTTGGCCAGCGACAGGAAGCCGATCGCCGGGTTGGCGTCGAACAGCTTGATGAAGCCCGCAGTCGTGGTGCAGATCAGCAGCCAGGCGGCCGGCAGCAGGGTGACCCAGATGTAGCGCTGGCGCTTCATCTTGATCAGGACCACAGTGCCGAGCATCAGCGCGATACCCGCCAGCATCTGGTTGGAGATACCGAACAGCGGCCACAGGGTGTTGATGCCGCCCAGCGGATCGATCACGCCCTGATACAGCAACCAGCCCCACATCGCCACACAACCGGCGGTGGCGATCAGGTTGGCGGTCCACGATTCGGTGCGCTTGAGCGCCGGAACGAAGGAGCCGAGCAGGTCCTGCAGCATGAAGCGCCCGGCACGGGTGCCGGCGTCCACAGCAGTCAGGATGAACAGTGCTTCGAACAGGATCGCGAAGTGGTACCAGAACGCCATGGTGTTTTCACCCGGCAGGACACTGTGCAGGATCTGCGCGATACCGACCGCCAGGGTCGGCGCACCGCCGGCACGGGCGAGGATGGTGGTTTCACCGATGTCATGGGCAACCGCTTGCAGCGCCTCAGGCGTGATCGCGAAGCCCCAACTGCTGACCATCTGTGCCACCGATGCCACGTCACCACCGACCACCGCGGCCGGGCTGTTCATGGCGAAGTACACGCCCGGCTCGATCACCGAAGCGGCAACCATCGCCATGATCGCCACAAACGATTCCATCAGCATGCCGCCGTAACCGATGTAACGGGCGTTGGTTTCGTTATCCAGCAGCTTCGGCGTGGTACCCGACGAGATCAGTGCGTGGAAACCGGATACTGCACCGCAAGCGATGGTGATGAACAGGAACGGGAACAGACCGCCCTTCCACACCGGCCCGGTGCCGTCGACGAACTGGGTCAGCGCCGGCATTTTCAGCTCGGGCATGGTCACCAGAATACCGATCGCCAGAGCGATGATGGTGCCGATCTTGAGGAACGTCGACAGGTAGTCGCGTGGCGCGAGAATCAGCCACACCGGCAACACGGCGGCGACGAAGCCATAACCGATCAGCATCCAGGTGATTTGCACACCGGTGAAGCTGAAAGCCTTGGCCCACACCGGATCAGCGGCAATCTGCCCACCGAGCCAGATCGAACCGAGCAGCAGCAACACGCCGATGACCGAGATTTCGCCGATGCGGCCCGGGCGGATGTAGCGCATATAGATGCCCATGAACATCGCGATCGGGATGGTCGCCATCACGGTAAAGATGCCCCACGGGCTCTCGGCCAAGGCCTTGACCACGATCAGCGCCAGCACCGCAAGGATGATGATCATGATCAGGAAGCAGCCGAACAGGGCGATGGTGCCGGGGATGCGGCCCATTTCTTCACGGACCATGTCGCCCAGGGAACGGCCGTTGCGCCGGGTCGACATGAACAGGACCATGAAGTCCTGCACCGCGCCCGCCAGCACCACCCCGGCAATCAGCCACAATGTGCCGGGCAGGTAGCCCATCTGCGCCGCCAATACCGGGCCGACCAGAGGTCCTGCGCCGGCGATCGCGGCGAAGTGGTGACCGAAAAGAATGTGTTTGTTGGTCGGCACGTAGTCCAGACCGTCGTTGTTGAGCACGGCGGGGGTGGCCCGACGCGGATCCAGTTGCATCACCTTGTTGGCGATGAACAGGCTGTAGTAACGGTACGCAACCAGATAAATGGCCACCGCCGCGACCACGATCCACAAGGCGTTGATCGCCTCTCCTCGGCGCAATGCCACTACGCCCAGGGCGCACGCTCCTACGATTGCCAGCACTAGCCAGGGTAAGTGGCGTAGCAGGCTATTATTATTTTTCATTTTATTATTCCAGCCAGGGTGGACAAGAAAGACAGCCACCCCGAGTTTAGCGCTTACGGCGCCAAAGGCCATACCCCGACGTTGGTCTAGACGCCTTGTCGATTGGCAGCCACCCGCCGGTCGGGTCTATAGTCAGCGAACGCTTCCGAGGATTGCGCCATGAGCGAACAACCAGCCAATCGCCGTCGCTTCAAACGTATTGCGTTCGATGCCAGAACCGAGCTGAGTCAGGGCCAATTCATCTGGCCGGTGAAGTTGATCGATCTGTCCCTCAAGGGGCTGCTGATCGAACGGCCGGAGCCTTGGCTCGGGGATAAGGAGCAGGATTTCTTCGTCGACATTCATCTGAGCGATGACGTGGATATTCAAATGGATGTGCATCTGGCCCATGAGGATCACGGGCAACTGGGGTTTGTCTGCCGGCATATCAGCCTGGAATCGATCCAGCGCTTGCGGCGGTTGATCGAACTGAATCTGGCGGATGAGGCCGAACTGGAGCGCGAACTGGGCGCTCTGATCGAAATCTAGCCCCCAAAATCAACCTGTGGGAACACTCTTGTGGTGAGGGGATTTATCCCCGATGGGGCACGGAGCGGCCCCGATAAATCCGGGTCTGCTGCGCAGCCCATCGGGGATAAATCCCCTCACCACAGGTTTTCATTCAATCAAGGGAATGGCAGCTATTCGAACAGTGCGTCGAGCGCCTGCTCCAACCGGGTCACGGCAATGATCTGCAGTCCCGCCGGCGCCTCTTTCGGCGCATTGCCTTTGGGCACAATTGCGCGTTTGAAGCCATGCTTGGCCGCTTCCTTCAAGCGCTCCTGACCGCTCGGCACCGGGCGTACCTCGCCGGACAAACCGACCTCGCCAAACACCAGCAGATCATGCGGCAGCGGCCGGTTGCGCAGGCTCGACATCACCGCCGCCATCAACGCCAGGTCGGACGCGGTTTCCAGCACCTTCACCCCGCCGACCACGTTGAGGAACACGTCCTGATCGTGGGTCGGGATGCCGCCGTGCCGATGCAATACCGCCAGCAACATCGCCAGACGATTCTGGTCCAGACCCAGGGTGACCCGGCGCGGGTTGGCCAGATGACTGTCATCGACCAGCGCCTGCACTTCCACCAGCATCGGCCGCGTGCCTTCCCACGTGGCCATGACCACACTGCCCGGGACTTCCTCTTGGGCACGGGTGAGAAAAATCGCCGACGGGTTGGAGACTTCTTTCAGGCCCTTGTCGGTCATGCCGAAGACGCCGAGTTCGTTGACCGCGCCGAAACGGTTTTTCACCGCCCGCAGCAAGCGCAAACGCCCGTCCGATTCGCCTTCGAAATACAGCACGGTATCGACCATGTGCTCCAGGACTCGCGGGCCGGCGAGCGCGCCTTCCTTGGTGACGTGGCCGACGAGGAAAATCGCCGTGCCGCTCTGCTTGGCATACCGCACCAGCAACGCCGCACTCTCACGCACCTGCGAGACGCCACCCGGCGCTGATTGCAGCTGTTCGGTGAAAATGGTCTGGATCGAGTCGATCACCATCACCTTGGGTTTTTCCTGGCGGGCGGTGGCGATGATGGTTTCGATGCAGGTTTCGGTCATCACCCGCAGTTGATCCTGCGGCAGTCCGAGACGGCGGGCACGCATGGCCACTTGTTGCTGCGATTCTTCGCCGGTGACGTACAGCGCCGGCATGCTCTTGGCGAGGTTGCACAGTGTCTGCAACAGGATCGTCGACTTGCCGATGCCCGGGTCACCGCCGATCAATACCACCGAGCCGTCGACCAGACCGCCACCCAGGACCCGGTCCAGCTCACCGGACGCGGTAGAGAAACGCGGAATCTCTTCGATGCTGACTTCGGCCAGGGTCTTGATCTGCGCCTGCTGCCCGGCCCAGCCGGTACGCCCGGTGGGCGCCGTGGCGCCGCCGCTCTCGATCATGGTTTCGGTCAGGGTATTCCAGGCGCCGCACTCGCCGCACTGGCCCGCCCATTTGGGAAAGGTTGCGCCGCATTCGGTGCAGCCGTACATGCGCTTGGCCTTGGCCATCTGGATCCCCCGGCAAAAACCGCGATGATAACGCAGCCACCGCTCAGCGCGGCACGGCGGTGCGGATTTCGCCGTTGGCCAGACGCGCGGCGCTATTGCCCAGCGGATCCTCGGCATTGAGGTCGGCGCCCTTGGCCTTGAGCGCGTCGAGCAGCTCGATGCGCTTGAACAACCCGGCGTACATCGCCGCAGTCTGGCCGGCGCCGTTGCGCTGATCGGGGCTGCAATCGGTGGCCATCAACCGTCGGGCAATCTGCATCTCGCCCTTGAAGATCGCGCCCATCAGCGCCGTATTGCCGCGTTGATCCTGCGCACAGGCATCAGCCCCCGCCGCCAGCAGTCGCTCAACTGCCGTCCCCTGGCCGTGATACGCCGCCAGAATCAGTGCGGTGTAGCCCTTGCTGTCGCGGGTATCGAGGGAATAACCGGACTCGATGAAGGTCTCGAGCATCGGCACATCACCACGCCGGGCCGCATCGAAATAGTAATCCTGCAACTGGGCCTTGATCGCCTCGGGGTTCTGTTCGGCCAGCGCTGTACATGACAGGCAACCGAGCAGCAATAACAGACAAAATCGCATCAGCCTTCTCCTTGAGCAGAACGGGGCCTGCATCAGGCCCCGCGTTGCATGGCGTCGAGATCAGTCGACCAGTTTCGCTGCCAGCGCCTTGACCCGGCTCAGGTCACCCTTGGCCACTTTGGTCACGCCAGTGCCGTATTCCGGATCGGCCTTATAAAGGAAGGACAGGATGATGTGCTTGCTCTCGTCATCGGTGGTGGCCAACGAGCCGCCGAAGCTGGCAATCAGGTCCTGACGTTCCTGCTGGCTGAACGAGCGGTACAGATCACCGGCCTGCTTGAAGTTCTGCTCGCGCTGAATCTTCGCCTGCTGGGTGCTGCCGGACAGCGCCAGCTGGCTGTAACGCGCGCTTTGCGGCTCTTCACGCGGTTGCAGGCGGCTTGGCTGATAGTTCACGCCAGACTGCGTGGCTGCGAAGTTCATCGCACCGTCCTGATTGCCATTATTGACGGCAACTTTGGGCGCATTGATCGGCAACTGCAGAGCATTGGCTCCCAGACGATACATTTGCGTATCGGCATAAGAAAACACTCGGCCTTGCAACAGACGATCTTCCGAAGGTTCGATACCCGGCACAACATTGGCCGGGGCCATCGCAACTTGTTCGGTTTCCTGGAACACGTTGGCCGGATTACGGTTCAACACCATTTGTCCAACTTTTCGCTCAGGAACATTTGGCCAGATCTTGGTAGCGTCCAATGGATCGAAATCAAACTTGGACAAATCTTGCGGATTTAGCACTTGGATGTACAAGTCCCATTTCGGAAAATCGCCCTTGTTAATATGGGTGACCAGATCATTAGTCATATGACTGTAATCCTTGCCCTGAACTTTCTCGACTTGTTCAGGTGTCAGGTTTTTGATGCCCTGCAAACTTTTCCAGTGAAACTTCACATAGTGCACTTCACCTTTGGCGTTCACCAACTTGTAGGCATGCACGCCATTACCGTCCATCTCCCGATAACTGGCTGGAGTACCCGAATTGGAATACAACTCGGTCAGCGTGCGAGTGGCTTCCGGTACGTGGGAGAAGAAGTCGAAACGACGCGAGTCATCGTCCAGGTTGGTACGTGGATCGGGCTTGAAGGCGTGAACCATGTCCGGGAACTTGATCGCATCGCGGATGAAGAAGGTCGGGAAGTTGTTGCCCACCAGATCCCAGTTGCCATCGGCGGTGTAGAACTTGGTGGCAAAACCCCGTGGATCGCGCAGGGTTTCCGGGGAGTGGTTGCCGTGCACCACGGCGGAGAAACGCACGAACACCGGTGTGACCTGGCCAGCGGCGAATACTTTGGCCTTGCTCAAATCGCTGAGGTCGTTGGTCACGGTGAAGGTCCCGTGAGCCCCGGTGCCGCGGGCATGCACCACGCGCTCGGGAATGCGCTCACGGTCAAAACGCTGAAGCTTCTGGATCAGTTGCACATCCTGCAGCAACACCGGGCCGGTGGCACCGGCGGTCTGCGAATTCTGGTTGTCGCCGACCGCGGCACCGTTATCACGGGTCAGGGGTGCAGCGTGCACGGAGAAAGTCAGCAAGCTGGCGGCCAGCACGCCGAAAGTACGGCGATGGGGAAAAGCCCCCAGTCCAAGAGTGGAGTTCATATCAGGTTCCTCTGGTTTTTTTGGGCGCATCCAGGTGCGCAAACCAGAGGCTAGAGGGCTATGGCGGTGAACATAAATAGAAAGTTCGTAACTCGACGATTGAAAAAAATGGCTTTGTGATCAGCGATTTACGGCGTATTTCGCGCGCGATTAGTGGCACTTTGCAAACTAATCGTTGATTCATGTGTCGATAAAAACGGGCATTGTAAGAAGGTGTTTCGCGCAGGACGCGTTTTGCTGATTTACACTGCGTACACCAACCTCATCTGTAACAAGGAAATAACCTATGGGCGTGCTAAGTGAGTTCAAGGCCTTCGCGGTCAAAGGCAATGTGGTCGACATGGCCGTCGGTATCATCATCGGTGCAGCCTTCGGCAAAATCGTTTCATCGTTTGTCGGCGACGTGATCATGCCGCCAATCGGCCTGTTGATCGGTGGGGTGGACTTCAGTGATCTGGCCATCACGCTGAAAGCCGCCGAGGGCAACGCCCCAGCCGTGGTACTGGCTTACGGTAAATTCATTCAGAGCATTCTGGACTTCGTGATCGTCGCCTTTGCGATCTTCATGGGTGTGAAAGCCATCAACCGCCTGAAACGCGAAGAAGCCGTGGCCCCTTCCCTGCCGCCGGTTCCAACCAAAGAAGAAGAGTTGCTCGGCGAGATCCGCGATCTGCTCAAGGCGCAGAACAATCGGCCTTGACGGCTTCATGAATGAAAACGGCGCCTGATGGCGCCGTTTTTTTACCAGTAATTTTCCACCGCCACCTGACCGGGCCGCCGCGCCAGGCTCAGGCTCATGTGGCGTTTCTTCAACAACGCGCGGGTGTCATCGATCATCTGCGGATTGCCGCACAGCATGACGCGCGAGTGCTCGGGGGTCAGTTCCACGCCGGCCTCACGTTCCAGTTCGCCGCTTTCGATCAACGTGGTGATGCGACCGTGCAAGGCACCAGGCCAGCGTTCGCGGGTAACCGTGGGGATAAACCGTAATTTATGGGCATGCTCTGCCAGGTAATCACGTGTGGAAAGCTCAGCGATCAATGATTGATAGGCCAGCTCCCTTGCCTCGCGCACGCTGTACACCAGAATAATTCGCTCGAAACGCTCCCACACTTCGAAGTCCTGCAGGATCGACAGAAACGGCGCCACGCCGGTCCCTGTGGATAACAACCACAGATCCCGGCCGTCGACAAAACGATCCAGCGTCAGGTATCCAAAGGCCTGGCGCTCCACCAGCACGGTATCGCCGACCTGCAACCGGCTCAGTTCACTGGTGAATTCGCCACCCGGCACCACAATAGAGAAGAACTCGAGAAACTCGTCGAAGGGTGAAGAAACCATCGAGTAGGCACGCCACACCGTGCTGCCATCCGCCTTGGTCACGCCCAGGCGGGCGAATTGTCCTGCGCGGAACCTGAAACCCGTATCGCGCGTGGTGCGCAAAGTGAACAGGCTGGGGGTCAAGGGCTGCACGTCGAGCAAGGTCTGGGCAGTAAACTTTTCTGCACTGACAGTCATGGGCCACTCCACTGTAAAGAACCCAGACAGTTTCGCGCAAACTGACACTGTAAACACCACTGTTTTTGTAATGTCTTTTCATTTAGCGAAGCCAATGAGAAACAAACTCAGATACAACCAATGGAGAAACTTTCATATCTCAATCTGAAATTGAATGACACCTTGAATACAACGCTCTACTCCGGACTAATAACATTCTTGCAATCAAACTTCTCTGCAAAGAGCAAAAAAGTTCAACGCCAACTGTAGGACATATCCTACACTCGATTGCGTGATGGATTCATTGGATCCAAACAGCCCAGCGCGTAAAACGACTCACGGAGAGTTTGTGATGGAAATGTGGAAGGAGTCGCAATTAAAGCAACTGACTTTCGCGAGAGAAATAGAGACCGCTTATCCGATCCTGCTGAGATTCGCTCAAAACATAGGCTTCAACTTTTGTGCCATCTCTTTGACATCAAACAATCGGACCGCTGACTTTAAAGCCTTGCAAATCAATAACTATCCCAAAGAATGGAATAATCTCTATGAACAGAAAAGCTACAGCAAAGTTGACCCGGTAGTCATACACTGCAACCAGTCAATGCTGCCGATTGTCTGGACCGAAAAGTTGTTTGCGCCGACTCCACAGTTGTGGGACGCGCAACAGGAGCATGGATTGCGCCACGGTTGGTCCCAGTCGTTTCACCATGAAGCCAGCGGGCTGTGCAGCACACTCAGCCTTGTCAGGAAAAATGGTCCTCTGAGCCCGCTCGAGTTGTACGAGCATTTTGGCTACATGTTTTACGCGACCAGTCATCTGAGTGATCTGTTTGCCAGAACCCTGCCCACAGCCCCGAAAAAACCCCAACAACCGCACCTTTCACCGCGGGAACTGGAAGTGCTGAAGCTCTCGGCGCTCGGCAAAACAGCCTATGAAATCGCCAGGATCCTCTGCCTGAGCGAACGAACCGTGAATTACCACGTGCAAAACGTAATTATCAAACTGAACGTCTGCAACAAAATCTCCGCCGTCATCGCCGCCAGCCGCTGCGGCCTTCTCGACGCCCCCTCCGCCTAAAAGCCACGGGTATTTCAACAGAAAAAAACGTACCATTTGAGGCCTTCCCGAGTGATGACGTGAGCAGTGACGTCGTATTGCACTCGGACGGTTCCGCCGCACATTCCCTTGGCCGCGGGCCACCCGTTGATTATCCAGAGTCCCCGCCCCATGCCTTTGCTCGACACGCCCTTTGCCCAACTCGACCTGATCCGCCAGCCCGAGCAGCAGAATGAACCTCTGCAAGCCTTCGACGCGGCTGACGAGTACCTGCTCAATCATCTGGCCGCGCAACAACCGGCCGCAGACACTCGGGTATTGGTACTCAATGACAGCTTCGGGGCCTTGGCAGCGAGCCTGGCGGGCAAGGTTCAGGTCAGCAGCAGCGGCGATTCGTTTCTCGCGTTCCAGGGTCTGGAAAAGAATCTGGTACGCAACGGACTGCCATTCGATGCGGTGCGCGGCGTTGCGGCGAGTGAGCCGTTGACCGGGCCGTTCGACAAGGTGTTGATCCGCGTCCCCAAGACGCTCGCACTGCTGGAAGAGCAACTGATCCGTCTGCAAGGGCAACTGGCCCCCGGCGCCGAAGTGGTGGCAGCGGCCATGGTCAAACACTTGCCGCGCGCCGCCGGTGATCTGCTGGAGCGTTACATCGGCCCGGTACACGCTTCACTGGCGGTAAAAAAGGCTCGCCTGCTGATCGCGACGCCCGAGGCCAAAGCCCCGGCGACCTCGCCCTACCCGTCGCGCTACCAGCTCGACGAGCCGGCCATCGAGTTGCTCAACCACGCCAACGTGTTCTGCCGTGAAGGTCTGGATATCGGCACCCGGGCCTTTCTCCCGCACCTGCCCAAAAACCTCGGCAGCGCCCGGGTCGCCGACCTTGGCTGCGGTAACGGCGTACTGGCCATCGCCAGTGCTCTGCACAACCCTGACGCACACTACACGCTGGTCGACGAATCGTTCATGGCCGTGCAATCGGCTGCGCAAAACTGGCGCGCCGCGCTCGGCGAGCGCGAAGTGATCGTGCGCGCCGGCGATGGTCTGGCCGGGCAGGAGCCGCAATCGCTGGACGTGGTGTTGTGCAATCCGCCGTTCCATCAGCAGCAAGTGGTCGGCGATTTCCTCGCCTGGCGCATGTTCCAGCAGGCCCGCGAGGCGCTGGTGGTGGGCGGTGCGCTGTACATCGTCGGCAACCGGCACCTGGGTTATCACAGCAAGCTGGCGCGACTGTTCCGTGGCGTTGAGCAAGTGGCGGCCACGCCGAAATTCGTGATTCTCAAAGCCCGCAAGTAAAGCATCAGGCAAAAAAAACCCTCCGCGGTACAGAGGGTCATAAAACCGTGCCCAAGGGCAACGGGACGGGATGTCTCAGTGTGTGGTCAGGCCGGCCGCGCTCATGAACAGGCGCATCAGACTGGCGGCAATGAACAACGCGCCGACGCTACCGATCCAGATCAGGGCCAACCAGCCGAGCCGCTGCCACAGCGGCTTTTTTTCGGCTTCTTCAATCTCGTGCAGGGAATGTTTGCCGTTCATTGCATCGTTCCTCCATCAGGCGATGGCGTCGCCAGGGACGCCATCGCGAGCAGGTTCGCTCCCACAGGTGTGCGGGGCGGCAGTCTAGTGGTAACCGTCTTCATGGGTGACCTTGCCGCGGAACACGTAGTAGCTCCAGAAGGTGTAACCCAGGATGAACGGGATGATGAACAGCGTACCGACCAGCATGAAGCCCTGGCTTTGCGGCGGTGCGGCGGCGTCCCAGATCGAGATCGACGGCGGCACGATGTTCGGCCACAAACTGATGCCCAGACCGCTGTAGCCGAGGAAAATCAGCACCAGGGTCAGCAGGAACGGCATGTAGTTGGCGTTGCGCGCCACCGCGCGGATCAGCCCGTACAAGGTGACCAGCACCAGAATCGGCACCGGCATGAACCAGAACAGGTTCGGCATGCTGAACCAGCGAGTGGCGATTTCCGGGTGGGCCAGCGGCGTCCACAGGCTGACGATACCGATTACGGCCAGCAGCACGAACGCCAGCGGCCGCGCCAGGTTGTGCATCTGCTCCTGCAACTTGCCTTCGGTCTTCATGATCAGCCAAGTGCAGCCGAGCAAGGCATAGGCCACCACCAGCGCGGCGCCGCAGAACAGGGTGAACGGTGTCAGCCAGTCCAGTGAACCGCCGGCGTATTGCCGATTGACCACCGGCAAGCCGTCGATGAACGCCCCGAGTGCCACGCCCTGGAAGAACGTCGCCGCCACCGAACCGCCGATGAACGCCTTGTCCCACAGGTGACGTTTGTCGTCCTTGGCCTTGAAGCGGAACTCGAATGCCACGCCGCGGAAAATCAGCCCGATCAGCATGAAAATCAGCGGCAAGTACAGCGCCGACAGCACCACCGAATAGGCCAGCGGGAAAGCGCCAAACAACGCCGCGCCGCCCAATACCAGCCAGGTTTCATTGCCGTCCCACACTGGGGCGACAGTGTTCATCATCACGTCACGGTCGGTCTTGCCCGGGATGAACGGGAAGAGAATCCCGATCCCCAGGTCGAAACCGTCCATGACCACGTACATCATGATGCCGAAGATGATGATCACGGCCCAGATCAGCGGAAGATCAATACCCATGAGTCAAATCTCCTTTTCCAGGCTGCGCGGCGAGTCAGCGTCGGCGCCTTCGTCATCGGCGGCGGACAACGGACGCGCCGGGGTGCGTTTCTGGCCGGGACCACCTTCGTTGGTCTCCTTGCCTTCGTCGGTTTTCGGCCCTTTGCGCACCAGGCGCATCATGTAACCGAGCCCCGCACCGAACAGCGCGAAATACACCACAACGAACATGATCAGGGTGATGCTCATCTGCATGAAGCTGTGATTGGAGGACGCATCCGCCGTGCGCATCAGCCCGTAGACCACCCACGGTTGACGACCGATTTCGGTGGTGAACCAGCCGGCGAGGATCGCGATCAGGCCGGACGGCCCCATCCACAACGCCAGATACAGGAACGGGCGTGAGGTGTAGAGCGTGTCGCGCTTGCGCAGCCACAGGCTCCACAGACCGGTAAAGATCATCAGGAAACCGAGGCCGACCATGACCCGGAACGACCAGAACACGATGGTCGAGTTCGGCCGGTCTTCTGGCGGGAACTCCTTGAGCGCCGGCACCTGCTTGTCCAGCGAGTGGGTCAGGATCAGGCTGCCGAGGTACGGGATCTCCACGGCGAATTTGGTTTTCTCTTCTTTCATGTCCGGCCAGCCGAACAGGATCAACGGCGTCGCTTCGTTGCCTTTATTTTCCCAATGGCCTTCGATTGCGGCGATTTTTGCCGGCTGGTGCTCAAGGGTGTTGAGGCCGTGGAAGTCGCCGATCACGGCCTGGATCGGCGCGACGATCAGTGCCATCCACATCGCCATCGACAGCATGGTGCGGATCGCCGGGTTGTCCCTGCCGCGCAGCAAGTGCCAGGCCGCTGACGAGCCGACGAAGAACGCCGTGGCGACGAACGCCGCCGTCGCCATGTGCATCAGGCGATACGGGAACGACGGGTTGAACACGATGGCCAGCCAGTCGGTCGGGATCACTTGACCGTTGACGATCTCGAAGCCTTGCGGCGTCTGCATCCAGCTGTTGGACGCGAGAATCCAGAACGTCGAGATCAGCGTGCCGATCGCCACCATCACCGTGGAGAAAAAGTGCAGTTTTCGTCCGACCTTGTTCCAGCCGAACAGCATCACCCCGAGGAAACCGGCCTCGAGGAAGAACGCGGTGAGCACCTCGTAGGTCAGCAACGGTCCGGTGACGGAACCGGCGAAGTCCGAGAAACGGCTCCAGTTGGTACCAAACTGGTAGGCCATGACCAGACCAGAGACCACACCCATGCCGAAGTTGACGGCAAAGATCTTCGACCAGAAGTGGTACAGGTCTCGGTAGGTGTCATTATGGGTTTTCAACCACAGCCCTTCGAGCACCGCCAGGTAGCTCGCCAGACCAATGGTGATGGCCGGGAACAGGATGTGGAACGAGATGGTGAATGCGAACTGAATTCGGGCGAGATCGAGCGCCTCTAAACCGAACATAAGTCTTCCTCTGTCAGGTAATACCGGCGATGGGGCTTGTGGCCCCTGCACCTACTGCCCCCACGGATATCGAGTGCGGCGAATTCTGATTCGTTCTTTTTTAATAACCATCGCAACGCAGGGAGTCTGGCCGTCGGGCCACCAGACCATGGCCCGGGAGGGTCTTGATCTGGATCAAGCAACGTTAAAAGAGTAGTCCCATTTCCGACGAAGAACGGCGTGGTCGTTTGCCGCGTGACAAGTTGCCTCAGCGCCTGAGTAACGCTCTGAAATACATCCCCCAGAGCGGCACGACCTGTAGGGAGGGGATTCATCCCCGATGGGCGGCGAAGCAGCCCCCCTCCTATACACACTGCCTTTTGGTCGTGTCGGCAGTTTTTACGACTGCTACGCAGTCGATCGGGGATGAATCCCCTCGCCACAGGGGGATCGGCATCCAGTCCGGAGATAGATGTCTGGCTAACTAAATTTTTCGCCATGGCAACTTCCTGTTACAGACTGGTGATAACCTCACCGTTCCGCCCCGAGCCAGACCTGCCTTCAGATGCCCAGCCAAGAGCCCCTGCTGTTACGTCACCATCGTCCATTTCTTGCGTTCTGGTTCGCCCGGATCTTCACCGCCAGTGGCTTTCAGATGCTCACGGTGGCGATCGGCTGGAATCTGTATCAGTTGACCGGCAACGTGCTCGACCTGGGTCTGGTCGGTCTGGTGGAATTCGCGCCACGGGTGCTGTTCATGCTGCACACCGGTCACGTCGCCGACCGCTATGACCGGCGCCGGGTCGCGGCGATCTGTCAGTCGTTGCAGGCGTTGATTGCCCTGGCACTGGCCATCGGCAGTGCGACCGACCACGTCACCCGGGAAATGATCTTTATCCTCGCCTTCTTGCTCGGTGCCGCACGCTCCTTCGAGATGCCGACGACCCAGGCGCTGCTGCCAAGTATCGTGCCCAGCGCCCTGTTTCCACGGGCGGTCGCCGCAGCTCAATCGGCTCAACAGTCAGCCACCATCGTCGCCCCGGCCCTCGGTGGCTTGCTTTACGCGTTCGGCAGCGTCTGGGTTTACGGCCCGACGGTATTGCTCTATGTCATCGCCTGCACCTTGATGCTCAACCTGCCTGCCCGACAAACGCCACTGAACAAAGGCAAAGCCACGCTCGACTCGTTGCTGGCGGGCATCCGTTTCATTCGCAGCCGCCCGGACATCCTCGGGGCGATCTCGCTGGACTTGTTCGCCGTGCTGCTCGGCGGCGCCACCGCGTTGCTGCCGGTGTTCGCCAAGGACATTCTGCTCACCGGGCCGTGGGGCCTGGGCCTGCTGCGTTCGGCGCCGGCAGTCGGCGCGCTGGGGATGTCGCTGTTTCTGGCGCGATTCGCCGTCGAGCGCAATGTCGGGCGCGTGATGTTCACCGCCGTCGGCGTCTTCGGCGTGGCGACCATCGCCTTCGGCCTGTCGACCTCGTTCTGGTTCTCACTGGCGGTGCTGGTGGTGCTCGGCGCGGCGGACATGATCAGCATGGTGATCCGCGCCTCCTTCGTTCAGTTGGAAACCCCAGACGAAATGCGTGGTCGGGTCAGCGCGGTGAACGGCCTGTTCATCGGCGCCTCGAACCAGCTGGGCGAATTCGAATCCGGCCTCACCGCACACTGGTTCGGCACCGTCCCAGCCGTGGTGATGGGCGGGATCGGCACACTGGTAGTCACCGGGACGTGGATCAAACTGTTCCCGACCCTGGCCAAACGCGACCGGATGCATGTGCCGGTGGAGGAGGCGAAGGTCTGAGGCACATCAGCCAAATCAACACGCCAAGCACAAATTGATCGAAAAGGTGCGGTACATAGTTACCGCACAAAGTGTAATGTATCGCCTTACACTCGCCGCCATGATCAAATCCTTTCAGCACAAAGGCCTTCGTGGTTTCTATGAAACAGGTTCGACCCGCGGAATTCGCGCCGATCACGCAAAACGTCTGGCGCGTATGCTGCAGTTCATGGATCGCGCAGCACTTCCCGCAGACCTTGATCTGCCGGGTTGGCGCCTGCATCCACTGAAGGGTGAACTGTCCGAATATTGGTCGCTCAGTGTTTCAGGCAACTGGCGGGTTATCTTTCGTTTTGTCGGTTCGGACATCGAATTGGTCGATTATCTGGACTACCACTGACAGGAGGCAGGCTCATGCCCATGCACAACCCGCCACACCCCGGTGAAACGCTGCTCATGGATGTCTTGCCAGAGTTAGGTATCAGCGTGAGTGAATTGGCCCGACATCTGGGCTTCGCCCGCCCTCATCTTTCCCGCGTATTGCACGGCCATGCACCGATCAGCCCGGATCTGGCAGTAAGGCTGGAGCGAGCAGGTATCGGCAAGGCGCGTGTGTGGCTAGGCGTTCAAACCGATTACGATCTGTGGCAAGCAGAGCATCGGGAGCAACCCGCCATTACGCCTATCGCTGCCCACGCCTGAAGCCATCACACCAACATCTCCCCCGCCACTTTCGCCCGCAACGCCTTGCCACCAAGTTGCTCGACCAGCGTCAGGGCAAACGCCAGTACGGCGCCGGAGCCCTGGGCGGTGATGCAATTGCCGTCGACCACCACCGGTTGATCAACAAACGTACAGCCCGACAGTTGATGACTGACACTTGGCAGGCAGGTCATGCGTCGCTGGCGCAATACGCCAGCGGCTTGCAGGGCGATGGCCGGGGCTTCGCCGATGGCAGCGAACAGGCGTCCGGCGCTGGCCTGATCCTTGAGCAATTGTTGCAGCGGCTGATGCGCCGCCAGATGTTGAGAACCGACAGCCCCGCCGGGCAGGACGATCAGGTCAAACGTCTGCGCCAGTACATCGACCAGCATGCCATCGGCCGTCAGGCGCGTACCGCGTGCGCAGGTCAGCATGCGCCGGCCTTCGATGCTGGCCGCCACCACTTCAATGCCGGCGCGGCGCAGCACGTCGATCAGGGTCACGCTGTGCAGATCATCGATGCCCTCGGCGAGGGTAATCAGGGCTCTAAAGGTCATGGGCGCCATCCGCTGAGTGATCTTTAAAGCGTAGTCAGCTTTGCCTTGCCCTGTTCGATGGCAGCCGTTACTTGATGTAAAGCTGGGTCGACATCGTGTTGCGTGGCGCGTTGATCGAGGTGTTGCTGAAACTGAAGGTGCCTTCCTGCTTGCCAGCCAGATCGAAGGTATACAGCGAGCCGACCGTTTTGCTGCCGGGGATGCATTCGGTCAGATTGCCGGTATCAAAAGCGCACACCGGCGCCCGGGTGCCATTCACTTCAAAACCGTCCAGCGTGGCATGCGGCTGGTTCTGGCCATAGCCGATTTCCAGCACATACACCTTGATGCTCGGGCCGCTGTGATTACATTGGGTTTGCGGCTGGTTATCGCCAATGTCTTCCAGGCCACAGGCCGGCGACTGGACCTTGATCACTTTCACTTCGGTCAACGGTGGCGCCGAGGCTGCCAGCACCGCCGTCGGCCCGGCCATCAGCCCTGCCATTAACCCGAAAGCCTGCATCCAGCGCTTGCCCATTTGATCGCGTTTCCCCGAAAAATTCAGCGCGCAGTATGGCGCAGATAACCCTGCTACAAAACTTCGACGACGTTCGGCACCAACAACCGCCATATTCCTCACGCTGCTGGTATGATGCGCGGCTTTTTCCGGCCCACCACAAAATCCCAGGCGCTTGCGACGGTCTGTGCTTTGCTGTTGAGGTCGATACATTCACGGCGCCGCGCGCGCCACGGGGAGCAGACATGCTGGAAAGGCTGTTTCAACTCAAGGCACACAACACCAACGTGCGGACCGAGATTCTGGCGGGCGTCACGACCTTCCTGGCCATGGCCTACATTCTGTTCGTCAACCCGAGCATCCTCGGCGAGACCGGCATGGACAAGGGCGCGGTGTTCGTCGCCACCTGTCTGGCAGCCGCCATCGGCTCGACCATCATGGGCCTGATCGCCAACTACCCGATTGCCCTCGCGCCAGGCATGGGCCTGAACGCCTTCTTCACTTACACCGTGGTCCTGCACATGGGCCACACCTGGCAAGTGGCGCTGGGCGCGGTGTTCATCTCGGCGGTGTGCTTCTTCCTGCTGTCGATCTTCCGCATCCGCGAATGGATCATCAACAGCATCCCGCTGCCGCTACGCTCGGCGATTGCCGCCGGTATCGGCCTGTTCCTGGCGCTGATCGCCCTGCACAACGCGGGCATCGTGGTCAGCAACCCGGCGACCATGGTCGGCCTCGGTGACCTGAAAGCCCCCGCGCCGATCCTCGCCACCCTCGGCTTCGCCCTGATCGTCGCCCTCGAAGCGCTGAAAGTGCGCGGCGCAGTGCTGATCGGCATTCTGGCAGTGACCATCATCTCCATCGCCATGGGCTTCACTCCGTTTGGCGGCGTGACCTCGATGCCACCTTCGCTGGCCCCGACCTTCATGCAACTGGACATCAAGGGCGCGCTGGACATTGGTCTGGTCAGCGTGATCTTCGCCTTCCTGTTCGTCGACCTGTTCGACAACTCCGGCACCCTGATCGGCGTCGCCAAACGCGCCGGCCTGATGGGCAAGGATGGCCACATGCCGAAAATGGGTCGCGCACTGATCGCCGACAGCACCGCGGCGATGGCCGGCTCGCTGCTGGGTACTTCGACCACCACCAGCTACATCGAATCCGCTGCGGGCGTGAGTGCCGGCGGCCGTACCGGTCTGACAGCGATCGTCGTGGCGATCCTGTTCCTGCTGGCGCTGTTCTTCTCGCCACTGGCGGCCAGCGTTCCGGCATTCGCCACCGCACCGGCGCTGCTGTTCGTCGCCGTGCTGATGACCTCGGGCCTGGCGGAAATAGACTGGGAAGACATCACCGTTGCCGCACCGGTCGTGGTCACCGCGCTGGCGATGCCGTTCACTTACTCGATCGCCAACGGCATCGCCTTCGGTTTCATCGCCTGGACCGTGATCAAGCTGCTGTCGGGCCGCGCCCGTGAGCTGAACCCGGCGCTGGTGATTCTGTCGATTCTGTTCGTGATCAAGTTGGGTTGGTTCAACGCATGACTTTCGATTCCCAGGCCTACGCCACTCAGCTCGAAGACAAGGTCACGCGTTTGCGTGACCTGCTGGCCCCGTTCGATGCACCAGAGCCGACCGTGTTCGACTCGCCGCTGCAGAACTTCCGCCTACGCGCGGAATTTCGCCTGTGGCGCGAGGCCGGCGAGCGGCACTACGCGATGTTCTCCCAGGACGACAAACGCACGCCGATCCTGATCGAAGAGTTCCCGATTGCCAGCTTGCGCATCAACCAGTTGATGCCGCAGCTCAAGGCCGCGTGGCAGGCCAGCGCGGCGCTGAGCCACAAGCTGTTCCAGGTGGAATTCCTGACCACCCTGGCCGACGACGCGATGATCACCCTGTGCTACCACCGTCCGCTGGACGAGCACTGGCATGCGGCCGCGTCGAAGTTGGCGGCTGATCTCAACGTCAGCGTCATCGGGCGTTCCAAGGGCAAGCGCGAAGTCATCGGCCACGATTACGTGGTGGAGAAACTCGACGTCGGCGGTCGCACCTTCAGCTACCGTCAGCCGGAAGGCGCGTTCACCCAGCCCAACGGCACGGTGAACCAGAAAATGCTCAACTGGGCCTACGAAGCACTGGGCGATCGTCCTGACGATCTGCTGGAGCTGTATTGCGGCAACGGCAACTTCACCCTGCCGCTCGCCACCCGCGTGCGCAACGTGCTGGCCACCGAGATCAGCAAGACCTCGGTCAACGCCGCACTGAGCAACCTCAGCGAAAACGCTGTGGATAACGTCACGCTGGTACGTCTGTCCGCCGAAGAGCTGACCGAAGCACTCAACGAAGTGCGCCCGTTCCGTCGCCTGCAGGGCATCGACCTGAAGAGCTACGAGTTCGGCAGTGTGTTTGTCGACCCGCCGCGCGCCGGCATGGACCCGGACACCTGCGAGCTGACCCGGCGCTTCGACAACATCCTGTACATCTCCTGCAACCCGGAAACCCTCGCGGCCAACATCGCCCAACTGCACGACACGCACCGCATCAGCCGCTGCGCGATGTTCGATCAGTTCCCGTGGACGCATCACATGGAGTCCGGGGTGTTGCTGACCCGGCGTTGATGGCCAATGCCAGATGCGAGAAAGCCGTCGTGATTGACGGCTTTTTTGTGGGTGCGATTTCCTGATCTGTGCGATCACCGAACATAAAACGTCGGAGGCAACGCCGTTCAATTGACCATGGTAACCATCTGGTACATTTTACCTCCACAGGCTGAAACCTTCGGCCCAAGCCAAAAACAATAAGTGGAGTTTGCCCCCATGCCCCCTATCGTTCTGGTGCTCAACGGCCCGAACCTGAACCTGCTCGGCACCCGTGAACCGGCAACCTACGGTCACGAAACCCTGGCTGATATCTCTGCCCTGTGCGGGCGCGCCGCCGAAGAATTCGGCCTGGCCGTGGAGTTTCGCCAGACCAATCACGAAGGCGAACTGCTCGACTGGATTCATGCGGCACGCGGCCGTTGCGCCGGAATCGTGATCAACCCGGCAGCCTGGACGCACACATCGGTGGCGATCCGCGACGCCTTGGTCGCCAGTGAGTTGCCAGTGATCGAAGTGCACCTGTCCAACGTGCATGCGCGTGAGCCATTCCGCCACCACTCGTTTGTCTCGGCCATCGCCACGGCGGTGATGTGCGGCTTCGGCAGCCATGGCTATCGCCTGGCTCTGGAGCATTTCAGTCAGCGACTGAAGGGGCGCGCAGCATGACCCGTAAACCGGTAATACTGGCTGGCCTGATCGGCGCGGGCATTCAAGCCTCGCGCACGCCAGCCCTGCATGAACACGAAGGCGATGCCCAAGGCTTGCGCTATCTGTATCGGCTGATCGACCTCGATCAGTTGCAACTCGACAGCAATGCCCTGCCCGACTTGCTGCAGGCCGCCGAACGGATGAACTACACCGGCCTGAACATCACCTTCCCGTGCAAGCAGGCAATCATCCCGCTGCTCGACGAACTGTCGCCGGAAGCCCGGGGCATCGGCGCGGTCAACACCGTGGTGCTCAAGGACGGCAAACGCATCGGCCACAACACCGACTGCCTGGGTTTTGCCGAAGGTTTTCGCCGTGGCCTGAAAGACGCTGCGCGTGCACGTGTCGTACAGATGGGTGCCGGTGGCGCAGGGGCGGCGGTGGCCCACGCGCTGTTGAGCGAAGGCGTGCAGCAACTGAGTATTTTCGACGTCGATCGCGAGCGCGCCGAGAGTCTGGCGAACAACCTCAACCAGCATTTCGGCTCAGGTCGCGCGGTGGCCGGGCACGATCTGCCGAGTACGCTGAACCAGGCCGATGGTCTGGTGAACACCACGCCGATGGGCATGGCCAAACTGCCGGGGATGCCCGTGCCGGTGGAGTTGCTGCGCAAGGAATTGTGGGTCGCGGAGATCGTGTACTTCCCGCTGGAAACCGAACTGCTGCGCAACGCCCGCGCCTTGGGTTGCCGCACGCTGGACGGCGGCAACATGGCGGTGTTTCAAGCGGTGAAGGCGTTTGAGCTGTTCAGCGGCGTGGTGCCGGATGCGCAGCGCATGCTGGCGCATTTTCAAAGCATGAACGTTTAAAAGATCAAAAGATCGCAGCCTTCGGCAGCTCCTACAGGGCCTTGTGTAGGAGCTGCCGAAGGCTGCGATCTTTTGCTTGTCACGGCTGCAAGTAGCGCAACACCGACTCGCAGATCATCTCGCGATGACGCTGCTTGATGCTTTCGTCCGGCAGGTCGATCTGAAAGATCTCACCGAACGTGTGGCGGTTCGAGACGCGGTAGAAGCAGAACGAGCTGATCAGCAAGTGCACATCCAGCGCGTCGAGCCCGGCGCGGAACACGCCCTCCTCGGCACCGCGGCGCAAAATCTCGCCCAGCGAATCGAGGATCGTATTGTTCATCGCCTTGATCGCATCGGAACGCTTCACGAATTCGGCGTTGTGGATGTTTTCGATGCAGACGATGCGCACGAAATCGACGTTGCGGTCATGGTGGTCGAAGGTGAACTCCACCAGTCGGCGGATCGCCACCACCGGCGGCAACTCGGCGAGGTGCAGGCGGTTTTCGGTGCTGCGGATATCGCCGTAAAGCTTCTCCAGCACCTCGACGTACAACTGCTCCTTACTGCCGAAGTAGTAATAGATCATGCGTTTGGAGGTATGGATACGCTCGGCGATCGCGTCAACGCGGGCACCGGACAAACCCTGCTGGACGAACTCGACGATCGCCTCCTGCAGGATGTTCTCGCGGGTCTTTTCCGGGTTGTTCTTGCGACTCTTGCGCGGCTCGATGCCGGATACGACGGAGGCGGCGGGGAGTTCTGAAGTCATTGTCATTGCGGGCTCACGGCCATCACTGCACAGGTTGGCGATTATGGGCCGCGCTGCACAGTGAAGGAAGCCACGCGGCTCGTGTTTAATCCCGCGTTTACGAAATTCCTACAACTTCGCCTGACGCACGGCGCCGCTGCGTGATTTGGCCATCGCCGCCAGACGTACCGCGACGTTCGCCGCACCATAACCGGCATAGCCGTTTTTACGCTGGATGATCTCGAAGAAGAAGCGCCCCTCGAACGGCTCGGTGTACACGTGGAACAACTCGCCGCCCTGCGCGTCGCGGTCGTAGAGCACGTTGTAGTACGCCAGCTCGCTGAGGAACTCGTCGTCGAAATCGAAGCGCGCGGCGAGGTCGTCGTAATAGTTGAGCGGGATATCCAGCAACGGCACACCAGCTTCTTTGGCGCGGCTGACTTCGGCGAAGATGTCATCACAATCGAAGGCGATGTGATGCACACCGGAGCCGCGATAACTCGACAGTGCGTGAGAAATCGCGGTGTTGCGGTTCTCCGAGATATTCAGCGGCAAGCGGATCGAACTGTCGCGGCTGCGCAACGCGCGGCTCTTCACCAGCCCGTACGGATCGGGCAGCACCACTTCATCGTCGGCCTCGAAATCCAGCAGGCTCTTGTAGAACAGCACCCAACTGTCGAGGCTGTCGGCCGGCAACGCCATGGCCATGTGATCGATGCGCTTGAGGCCGCCACGGGCCAGGGCGTTCGGCAGCAGATTGAAGTCGGTGCCATAGACATCCGCCGCTTCATCCACCAGATAAATCAGGCTGCCGTCCGGTGCACGCACCGCGGCCAGTTCCAGTTCGTTGGGGCCGACCAGGCCGCGATAGGGCTGGCCCTTGTAGGCGACGGCGCGGGCCAGGGCGCTGGCGCTGTCCTTGACCCGCACGGCGGTGGCGCACAGCGACGGGCCGTGCGCCTCAAAGAAACTGTGGCCGAACGAATACGGTTCGGCGTTGAGGATCAGGTTGATATCGCCCTGACGCAGCAGGCTCACGCTCTTGGAGCGATGCTGCCCGGCCTTGACGAAGCCCAGGCGCTCCAGCCAGTTGCTCAGTTTGGCGCCGAGGCTTTCGTCGACGGCGAACTCGAGAAACTCGATGCCGTTGTACTCGCTGGCCGGCGGCGTTTCGAAGAGGATGTCGCGGTTGGCCACCGGCGTCGGTTGCTGCTCCAGGCGCTGACGGGTCTTCTCTTCCAGATACAGCAGCGAACGCAGACCATCGGCGGCATTCGCTCGAGGTGGCGCGGCGCGGAAGCCGTCGTTGAAAATTTCCAGCGACAACGGCCCGGTGTAACCGCTCTGGATGATCGGCGCGAGGAAGCCCGGCAGATCGAATTCGCCCTGCCCCGGGAAGCAACGGAAATGCCGGCTCCATTCCAGAACATCCATGGCGAGGATCGGCGCGTCGGCCATTTGCACAAAGAAGATCTTGTCGCCGGGAATGTCGGCAATCGCGCCTGGATCACCTTTCAGCGACAAGGTGTGAAAGCTGTCGAGCAGCACGCCGAGGGCCGGGTGATCGGCCTGGCGGACGATGTCCCAGACCTGTTGATACGTATTGACGTGCCGGCCCCAGGCCAGCGCTTCATAGCCGATGCGCAACCCGCGCGCGCCGGCCCGTTCGGCCAGCAGGCGCAGGTCATCGACCAGAATCTGCCGGTCGCCGACGCTGTCTGCCGAGGCGTTGCTGCAGACCAGCACCAGGTCGGTGCCCAGTTCCTGCATCAGGTCGAATTTGCGCTCGGCCCGCTCCAGATTGCGCGCCAGCCGATCTCGGCGGCAACCTTCGAAATCGCGGAACGGCTGGAACAGCGTGATGGCGATCCCCAGGTCAGCGCACATCTGCCTGATTTCCCGCGGACTGCCGTCGTAATACAGAAGATCGTTCTCGAAAATCTCGACGCCGTCGAACCCGGCGGCGGCAATGGCTTCGAGCTTTTCCGGCAGGGTGCCGCTCAGGGAAACGGTGGCAATGGAACGCTGCATGTTGCTACTCCCGGACTTCGCCGCGCTTATCTTTAAGGTAGGAGCTGCCGAAGGCTGCGATCTTTTGATCCTTGTCCTGAAAAGCAAATTCAAAAGATCGCAGCCTTCGGCAGCTCCTACACAGGATGTTTTTTATCGTTGGGAAATTATTGGCTGCATGACTGCGCACAGCAATTTAAAGTGTACCAGCCGGTTAGTTTTGCGTGCGATTATCGAACACTATGGCGTTTCGACGAATTGACGATTTTTCGTCCACTGCCCACCATCGACTCCACATTGAGTCCGGATATGAACCTTCGGTCGCAGTGCGTGCAAACAACACCACATAACAAATTCAAAAACGGGTGGAACAATGATTCCTTCACAGACTTCCCGCATGGCTCCGGCCATGAGCACTGCCACGGGTGGCATCGGCGACAAGATCCGCGGCGCCATGGCCGTCGGCAAGACCCGTTGGGGCATGCTGGCGCTGGTGTTTTTCGCCACGACCCTGAACTACATCGACCGCGCCGCCCTCGGCGTCATGCAGCCCATTCTTGCCAAAGAAATGAGCTGGACGGCGATGGATTACGCCAACATCAACTTCTGGTTTCAGGTCGGCTACGCGATCGGCTTCGTCCTGCAGGGACGCCTGATCGACCGGGTCGGCGTGAAACGCGTGTTCTTCTGCGCGGTGCTGCTCTGGAGCCTGGCCACCGGCGCCCACGGTCTGGCGACGTCGGCCGTCGGCTTCATGGTCTGCCGGTTTATCCTCGGCCTGACCGAAGCGGCCAACTACCCGGCCTGCGTGAAAACCACGCGCCTGTGGTTCCCGGCCGGCGAACGCGCGGTGGCCACCGGCATCTTCAACGCCGGGACCAACGTCGGCGCCATGTTCACGCCGATGCTGCTGCCGCTGATTCTCCACGTCTGGGGCTGGCAGGCAGCGTTCCTGTGCATGTCGGCACTGGGCGGGATCTGGCTGCTGTTCTGGGGCTTGAAATACTTCAACCCGGAAGACCATCCGAGCGTCAAACAGTCGGAGCTGGAATACATCCAGAAAGAAGTCGAACCGGAACAGGCCCGCGTCCCGTTCTCACGCATCCTGCGCATGCGCGGCACCTGGGCGTTCGCCCTCGCCTATTCGCTGACCGCGCCGGTGTTCTGGTTCTACCTGTATTGGTTGCCGCCGTTTCTCAACCAGCAATACAACCTGGGCATCAACGTCACCCAAATGGGTATTCCGCTGATCATCATCTACGTGACGGCCGACTTCGGCAGCGTCGGTGGCGGCATTCTGTCTTCGTTCCTGATCGGTCGCGGCATGAACTCGATCAAGGCGCGACTGCTGTCGATGTTCCTGTTCGCCTGCTGCATCATCGGCGTGATCATGGCCGCCGGTTCGGGCAATCTGTGGGTCGCCGTCGCGGCAATCTCCCTGGCGATCGGCGCGCATCAGGCCTGGACCGCGAACATCTGGAGCCTGGTGATGGACTACACGCCCAAGCACATGATGAGCACGGTGTTCGGTTTCGGCGGCATGTGCGCAGCGATTGGCGGGATGTTCATGACCCAGATCGTCGGCCACATTCTGACCGTCACCAACAACAACTACACGGTGCTGTTCACGCTGATCCCGGCGATGTACTTCATTGCCCTGACCTGGATGTACTTCATGGCACCGCGCAAGATTCCTGACGTCACCGAATAACCGGCCCCTACCACGTCCCCCTGTGGGAGCGGGCTTGCTCGCGAAAGCGCCCAGTCAGTCACTGAAGATGCCGACTGAAACGACGCCTTCGCGAGCAAGCTCGCTCCCACAGGGTTTATGTCTCTGTCTCACCTACGGCTCTGCTGCCACGCCGCCGCCAGGCCGCTGCAACAGATCACCACAATGCCGATCACCGTCAACAGGCTCGGCGTGTGATTGAACACCACCCAACCCAACAACCCGGCAAACACGATCTGACAGTAACCGAACGGCGCCAGCAATGCCGGCGCGGCATGGCGAAACGCCTGGGTCAGAAACAGGTGCGCGGTCATCCCGCAACTGCCCAGCGCCAGCATCAGTGCGGCGTGCGTCAACGTCGGCACCTGCCAGAAGAACGGCACCAGTGCACTCATCACCAGCGTGTTGCACAGACCGGCAAAGAAGTTGCTGGTGGTCGGGCTATCGACCTCACTGAGCTTGCGCGTCAGCAGTTGATAGAAGCAGAAAAACAACGCCGAGCAGAACGGCAGCAGCACCGCTGGAGTGAACAATTCACCGCCCGGGTGAACGATGATCAGCACGCCGATGAATCCACAGATCACCGCAATCCATTGCCCGCGCGTTACCCGTTCCTTGAGCAACGGCACCGACAATGCCGTCACCAGCACCGGCGCGAGAAAGTTGACCGCCGTGGCCTCGGCCAGCGGGATATACAGCAGCGCCGTGGTGAAAAACAGACTGGTGCCGAGCAGACACAGCGCCCGCGCCAACTGCCACAACGGCCGTTTGGTACGCAACACCCGAAGCCCCGATTGTGGCAGGAAGATCCCCGCCATCAGCAAGGTGTGCACCAGATACCGCGCCCATACCACCAAGACGATCGGGTAGAAACCCGAGAGGTATTTCGACAGCGCATCGTGGCTGGAAAACAGGAAGGTCGCCACGACAATCAGCAAGATCCCCTTGAAGGGTTGGTTGACACCGGAGAGCGGGGTGCTGACGGTCATTGGATATCTCTGAAGGAAAAATGAACAGTGGTGGGGACGCTGGCGCCCCGCCACCCACACTGACTTACAACTGCGCCAACAATTCCCGCGTCCTGTCGAGCGCCCTCTGCGCTCGTTGCAATCCGCTGACGCCCTGCTCCAGCAGTTTTACCGTGGGGATCTCCAGGCTCAGGGGAATATTAGCTGGCAGACTGCGCAACAAACCGTGCAGGTCGCAATCGCCCTCGCCGGGAAACCGCCGCTCGTTGCGAGCCTGACGCAAGATCTCGGCCATGTCCGCCGGTCTCGGCCCCGCCACATCGCACAATTGCGCATAACGCAGGCGCGCCGGTGCGACGCTGGCCAGATCCTCCAGCCGTGAGCCGGAGCGATCGAAATGAAAGGCATCGACCAGCACCGCAGCATTTTCCCGGTCGGCATTGGCAACGATGCGCAACGCCTGTTCGAGGTTGCACGCATCGGTCCAGGGCATGAACTCCAGATGCGGATGCAAACCGTAAGGCGCCGCCAGATCACACAGTGCGGCAAAGTTGTCGGTGAGCCGTTGCTCGTCAGGATCATTGCCGGCGACCAGTAATTCACTGGCGCCAAACTCCGCGCCGACGGCCAGCAGCTTGTCGAAATCGGCGACCACGGTGTGCGGTTTCAGACGCAGGATTTCCACGTCGAGCACCGCGATGCCAGTGTCGCGCAAACGCCTCACCGTCTGACGCCGCAGATCACCATCAGCCACCAGCGGAAAGTGATATTCCTCCGCCGTCGCCGGTTCCAGGCGCAGGCCGACATGGCTGTAACCGGCACGCGCCGCGACCTCGACCATTTGCGGTGGCGACAATTCGAGCACGGTGAGACTGGCCAGGGACAGGATTCGTTCGTTCATGCTCAAGCCTCGACCGCTGCCGGGGAACAGGCACGGCCGCTGGCCGCCGCTTCACGAATCGCCTCGACCAGCGCCAGGGTTCGCGCGGCATCGGCGGCACTGACCAAGGGTTCGACTTCACGCCGCGCGACCTGCACAAAATGTTGCAGCTGCAAACGCAACGCGTCCCCGCCCTCACACTGTTCTTGCAGCGCGATCAGCGGTTCGTGCCAACCGGCATCGACTTGATCGGCAGCGTAATGCCAACGCTTGAGTTGCGGAATGCTTAACGCTCCGGCAGTGCCCGCCAGCAAATAACACGGCTGATCGGCCTGACGCGGGTAAACCGGGTTCTCTGCGGAATTCAGCTCCCAGCTCCATGGCGCGGCGACCGCATCGGAACCGCTCAGCGTGCCCAGTGCACCGCCGGCAAATTGCAGTAACACCGCGACGCTGTCTTCGTTGGCAAAACCCCGCACCGCGTTGTCGGTGACGGCCTGTACCGACTGCACCTCCCCGCACAGGTGACGCAGCAGATCGAGGTCGTGAATCAGGTTGGTCAGCAACAGGCCCGCGCCCGGCTCACGGCGCCACGGGACCTCGAAATATCGGTCGGGTTTGCGTAACTGGAACAGTGCAGTAACCGTGGTCAGCCGCCCGAGCGCGCCGCTGCGCAGCAATTGGTGGGCACGCACGATCAACGGATTGTGCCGCCGATGGTGGCCGACCAGCACCGGCACGCCACTGCGTTTGACTGCCGCCACCAGTTCGCGTGCCTCATCCAGATGCACGCCCACCGGTTTCTCCAGCAACACCGGAACCCCGGCGGCGAGGCAATCCAGCGCCGTGCTGACGTGCTGATTATTCGGATTGGCCACGATCACCGCATCGGGCCGCACCTGCTCCAGCATCTGCCGGTGATCGGCGAAATACGCCACGCCCCACTGCGCCGCCAGCACGGGAGCCTGCGGGCCGGGATCGGCCACTGCACACAACCGGGCTTCATCGAGGGTTTGCAAGTGCTGGTAATGCTGCTGGCCCATGTTGCCGGCGCCGATCAGGGCGATACGAAGGGGCGGAGTCAAGGCGCGATCCTCTTGTGATTGTTGTCGGAAATGTCACTCCAGTAACAATCTAGAACTGCGTTCCAGAATCAAAAACCCGCTAATGGAAAATCCGTGCGAACACCGCACAACTTCGCACACGACGCTCAACCTGTAGGAGCTGCCGCAGGCTGCGATCTTTTGCTCTTGATCTGAAAAACAACGTCAAAAGATCGCAGCCTTCGGCAGCTCCTACAAAGATCGGCGCGGGTCAGACAAACAATTCGGACGCCAGGCTCGCCGCCGACAACTCCTCGGTGAACTTCATCAGCAACGGCGCCAGTTCATGCAGCCGCGCGCCAGGCATCCGTGCGCTTGGCCCGGCAATGCTCAGTACACCGATCACCCGCCCGTCAACGGGATGCTTGACCACCGCGGCAATCGCCGAAGTGCCCACCGCCGAACTTTCCTCGACGCAGGCATAACCCTGCTCACGCGCCAGCCGCAGGCGCTCCAGCAACTCGATATTGGAGCGCGGCGCATTCGGCCCGATGCCCACCGGCACTTCCGCGCCCTGGCGCTCGACCAGCGACAACGCCTCGGCATCGCTCATGCAGGCCAGCCACGCGTGCCCGGAAGCGGTGTAGAACAACGGCGCGTCGCGGCCCATGTCCGGGTCATAACGCAGGCCCGTCCGTGCGCCCTGCGCCTTGGCGATCCAGGTCTGGCGCTCGCCATCGATCACTCCCAGACGCACCAGCTCACCGGTTTCCTGCGCCAGTCGATCCAGCACCGGTTGCACGATGTCGGCACCGCTGCTCGACAGGTACTGAAACCCCATCGCCACCAGTTTGGTCGACAGGTGATAGCGCAAAGTCTCGGCATTCTGTCGCACGTAGCCCAGGCGAATCAGCTCCGCGAGCATCCGGTGCGTGGCACTTTTCGGGATGTCCAGTTGCTCGGCCAAGGTCTGCATCGGCAGCCCGCGCGGCTCACTGGTGAGGCTTTCCAGCACGCTGAAAACCCGTTCGATCTGACTGCCGGCCATGGGAAGGTCCAAGTGAAATTTTGCCGATTCTAGAAGACATCCGAGACAAAGCGAAATCCGGAACTGGCCGTGCGATAACCGCCCACTTTACTGAAACATGCCTTGTTGCAGCTGCACTTCATTGGTTAATTTCTGGAATCTAATTCCAATAAACCCAGTTGCGGAGCTTTGCCTGATGCCTGCCGAACTTCCCGAAATCGACTGCGACGTTCTGGTCGTCGGCTCCGGTGCCGCCGGTTTATCCACAGCGGTCACTGCCGCATGGCACGGTCTGAAGGTCATCGTGGTTGAAAAAGATCCGGTGTTCGGCGGTGCTACCGCGTGGTCCGGCGGCTGGGCATGGGTGCCGTGCAATCCGCTGGCCCGACGCGCCGGCATCGTCGAAGACGTCGAGCGACCGCGCACGTACCTGCGCCACGAACTCGGCGAGCATTACGACCCGGCCATGGTCGACGCCTTCCTCACTGCCGCACCACACATGGTCGCGTTTTTCGAACAGCACAGCGCTTTGCAATTTGCCGACGGCAACGCCATCGCCGACATCCATGGCGATACGCCGGGCGCTGGCACGGGCGGGCGCTCGGTCATCGCGGCGCCTTACGACGGACGACAAGTCGGACGCCTGCTCAAGCGCCTGCGTACAACGATGCGCGAAACGTCCTTCATGGGCATGCCGATCATGGCCGGCGCCGACCTTTCAGCGTTCCTCAATCTCACCCGTTCGCTGAAAGCGGCTTGGCATGTAACCCGTCGTTTTACCCGGCACTTACTGGATCTGGCGGTACACGGCCGGGCCATGCAACTGGTCAACGGGGTGGCGCTGGTCGCAAGGCTGGCGAAATCCGCCGAGGACCTTGGCGTCCTGTTATGGGAGTCGGCGCCGGTGAGCGAACTGCTGCGCGATGAATCAAGGGTTTGCGGCGCCGTGGTCAACAGCGCAAAAGGCCCGATCCGCGTCCATGCACGCAAAGCCGTGGTGCTGGCCGCCGGCGGTTTCGCCAATGACATCGAGCGGCGCAAGGCCTTGTTTCCGCGCACGCCCACAGGTCATGAACACTGGGCACTGCCACCGCTGGCAGTCAACGGCGATGGCCTGCGCCTGGGCGAAAGCGTCGGTGCCACGGTCAACACCGACGTGGCGTCGCCCGTGGCCTGGGCGCCGGTCTCGCAAGTACCCCATGCCGACGGCAGCATCGGCCATTTCCCGCACATCATCGAACGCGGCAAACCGGGAATCATCGGCGTACTGCGCAACGGCCAGCGTTTCGTCAATGAAGCCAATGGTTACTTCGACTACGTCAGCGCCATGGTTGCCGCCACCCCGGAAGGCGAGGAAGTCGCCTCGTGGCTGATCTGCAGCCGCGCCTTTCAACGGCGTTATGGCCTGGGCATGTCGCGGCCATTTCCCGTTCCGCTGTCAGGATTTATCCGCAGCGGCTATCTGAAAACCGGCAACACCCTTGAAGAATTGGCCAGCGCCTGCGGCATCGACCCCGGCGGATTGCGTCACACCGTCGATCACTACAACCCGCATGCCCGCCTTGGCGAAGACCCGCTGTTCGGTCGCGGCGCAACGCCCTACAACCGCAAACAGGGCGATCCGGCGAACCTTCCCAACCCTTGCGTTGCCCCAATAGAGGCCGGCCCCTTCTATGCCGTGAAAGTCCAACCGGGCTGCTTCGGCACCTTTGCCGGGCTCAGGGTCAACCCGCAGGCGCAAGTGCTCGATGCCCATGCCCAGCCCATCGCCGGGCTCTACGCCGCCGGTGGCGACATGGCCAGCATCATGGGCGGGCACTATCCGGCAGGCGGGATCAACCTCGGCCCGGCGCTGACGTTCGGCTACATCGCCGCCCGGCATATCGCCCGTATCACTGCTTTCGAACAGGAGATCGACCATGCAGCACATCGTTAACGCCCAGGGTTTGAACATGCCGAAACTCGGCCTCGGCACCTGGCCGATGCTCGGCGACGAATGCACCCGTGCCGTCGAGCAGGCGCTGGAACTCGGTTATCGGCATATCGACACGGCAGCGGCCTACAATAACGAAGACGCAGTCGGACAAGCGTTGGCGAACACATCGACACCCCGCGAGCAGATTCATGTCACCACCAAGGTCTGGTGGGACCAGTTGCAACCCGACGCCATGCGCCACTCGATGGAACGAAGCCTCAAGGCTTTGCACAGCGAGTATGTCGACCTGTTCATGATCCATTGGCCGAGCACTGACTGGGACTTGCCGCGCACGCTTGAAACCCTCGCATCCTTCAAGGAGCAAGGTCTGGCTCGCAACATCGGCGTGGCGAATTTTCCGCTGCCGCTGCTGCGCAAAGTCGTCGAGGAATACGCCATCCCTCTGTCAGCGATCCAGGTCGAGTACCACGTCTTGCTCGGACAAAACGCCCTGCTCGACTATGCCCGCCAACACGATCTGGCACTGACGGCCTACACGCCATTGGCGCGCAACAAGGTCTCGGAGATTCCACAGATTCAGCAGATTGCCGAAAAACACGGCGTGCTGCCGACTCAGGTGGCGTTGAAGTGGCTGCTGGATCAGCCTAACGTCGCGGCGATTCCCAAGGCCAGCAGCCGGGCCAATCAACTGGCGAACCTGGCTGCGCTGCAGGTTGAACTGGACGCTGAAGACCGCGCACTGATCGCCGCACTGCCGAAAAATCAGCGTCAGGTCAGCCCGGATTTCGCCCCGGTGTGGGACGCCTTCGATCGCTGACGCACAGTGCGAAAGGAGAAATCCGCCAACGGATTGAATTAGTCGCCCACACGCTCGTCAATAACAGGCCCGCCCTCGTCATCCGAGGCCGGGCCTGCTTGCGTGTGCGCCATGGACGGACGACCGGACTGGCGCCACACTCACACACCAGCAACACTCATCACCACGTACAGATAGAGGATTCCCACATGCTATGGAAAAAAGGCCGACGCAGTGACAACGTCGTCGATGCCCGTGGCGATGATAGCGGCGGTGGCGGCGGCATGCGTTTCGGTGGTGGCAAAGGCCTGAGCCTCGGGGCGATCCTGCTGATCGTCGGCATCGGCTGGATCACCGGGCAGGACCCGCTGCAGATCCTCGGCCAGCTCACCGGGCAAATGACCGAACAATCGGCACCGGCCTCGACGCAAACCCGTCAGGCGCCACCGGCCAACGACCAGCAGGCCGAATTCGTGCGTTCGATCCTGGGCGATACCGAAGACACCTGGGGCGCGATTTTCCAGCAGGCCGGCCGCCAATATAAGGACCCGACTTTGGTGCTGTTCAGCAACCGGGTGAATTCCGCCTGCGGGCTGGCGACTTCGGCGACCGGCCCGTTCTATTGCCCGGCGGATCAGAAAGTCTATCTGGACATGGCCTTCTTCCAGGAAATGGCCCAGCGCTTCAAGGCTGCCGGCGACTTCGCCCAGGCCTACGTGATCGCGCACGAAGTCGGCCACCATGTGCAGACGCTGCTCGGCGTCTCGGCAAAAATTCAGGCGGCCCGGCAGCAGGGGCGGCAGATGCAGGGCGACGGCGGTTTGCTGGTGCGTCAGGAATTGCAGGCTGACTGCCTGGCCGGCGTCTGGGCCTACCATGCGCAGCAGCGCCTGAACTGGCTGGAACCGGGTGACGTTGAAGAGGCCTTGAACGCGGCCAACGCCATCGGTGATGATCGCCTGCAACAACAGGGTCAGGGTCGAGTGGTGCCGGACTCGTTTACCCATGGCACGTCAGCGCAAAGGGTGCGCTGGTTCAAAACCGGATTCGCCCAGGGCCAGGTCGGCCAGTGCGATACCTTCGCGGCGAAAAACCTGTAAATGCACAAATGGCTTTTGGCGTTACTGATCATCGGCGGCAGCGCACACGCGGCGGGCGTCGATGCCATCAGCTCCGGGCGTCTGCAGTTGAAGGCCGGCGAAATGGCCGTGGGCATCAGCCCCGCACCGGAAAAAATCGAGCGGGTGCTGATCGTCATTCACGGCCGTCTGCGCAACGCCGAAACCTACCGCAAGAGTGCCGAGCACGCCACGGAATTGGCCGGACAAACTACGCACACGCTGGTGATCGCGCCGCAGTTTCTCAATGAAAGCGACGTCGCCCTGTACTCGCTGCCCAACACGTTGCTGCGCTGGAAAGGCAACGAGTGGATGGGCGGCGGGTTATCCACAGGGCCGAATCCGCTGAGTTCCTACGCCGCGCTGGATGAAATCGTCGCCCGGGTCAGCGACCGCAAGCAGTTTCCGGATGTGAAACAGATTGTGATTTTCGGCCATTCGGGTGGTGGCCAAGTGGTGCAGCGTTATGCCCTGCTGGCCAAGGATCAACCGGCGCTGAAGGCCAACGGCATTCGCCTGCGGTACGTGGTGGCCAACCCGTCGTCATACGCGTATTTCAACGAACAGCGGCCGGTAGCGTTCGATCACGCACAGTGCCCGGGTTTCAATCGCTGGAAGTACGGGTTGACCGACATGCCGGTGTACGCCGGTGGGCAAACACCGTTGCAGCTTGAGAGCAGCTACATCAAACGCGAAGTGATTTACCTGCTGGGGCAGCAGGACATAGACCCGCAACATCCGGCGCTGGACAAGAGTTGCGCCGCCGAGGCACAAGGCGCGTATCGGCTGGAACGCGGCAAGCTGTTTTTCGGCTACCTGCTGCGCCGGCATCCGGAAGGGGTGAATCAGCGGCTGGTTGAAGTGCCCGGGGTCGGGCATAACGGCGATGGGATGTTGACGTCGCCGGAGGGGCAGAAAGCGCTGTTTGATCAATGATTTTGCAGTGGCCGCTCAGGCCTCATCGCGGGCAAGCCCGCTCCCACAGGGGAATGCATTTCAAATGTGGGAGCGGGCTTGCCCGCGATGGGGCCCTTTCAGGCGCTAAAGAACTCAGGCCAGAAGCATCCGCCGCAACTCGACACAATCCTGCGCATGCCAGTCCGTCAGCTCCGGCCACGGGTTGTCCGGCAGATTCACCAGCACCGTCCGCGCCCCGGCCGCTCGCCCGCAATCCAGGTCGAAGCGGTAATCCCCGACCATCACCATCTCGCGCGCCGGCACGTTCCAGGCCTCGGCCAGTTTCAGCAACCCGCCGGGATGCGGCTTCGGCGGTGCTTCATCGCGGCCCAGCACATCTTCCACAGCGAAACAGTCGGCCAGGCCAATCGCTTCGAGCGTCACATGCGCCAGCTCCCGCGCGTTGCGCGTCAGGATGCCCAGGCGATAGCCCCGCCCGTGCAGATCGCGCACCAGCTCCACCGCACCGGCAGCCGGTTTCGAACCCAGCGCCAGATCGCGCTCATGCTCCAGCAGCCAGGCATGTTTCGCCGCCGCTTCGTCGGCCGGCAGCGCCGCGAGGTGGGTGAGAATGTCGTCCTCGGGCGGAATCGCCAGCGCCACGCGGATCGCCGCAAAGTCATGCACGGCGATCGTCAGCGTGCCGTCCATGTCGAACACCCAGTGCTTCACATCGCTCAGGCTCATGCCCAGTCCTTGCGGTGACGAATCAGGCCTTCCTGGGTCACCGACGCCACCAGTTGCCCGGCGCGGTTGTACACGCTGCCACGGGAGAACCCACGGGAATTACCGGCCCACGGGCTGTCCATCGCGTAGAGCAGCCAGTCGTCGGCGCGCAGATCATTGTGGAACCACAGTGCGTGATCGAGGCTGGCGACCTGCATGTCTTTCTGCCAGACCGACTTGCCGTGGGGCAGCATCGAAGTGGTCAGCAGACCGAAGTCCGAGGCGTAGGCCAGCAGGTATTTGTGCAGCGCCGGAATATCCGCCAGCGCGCCATCAGCACGGAACCACACGTACTTCACCGGATCGGCCGGCTGCGGGTTGTACGGGTCTTTTTCAGTGACCGGGCGCACTTCGATCGGTTTCGGGCAGAGCAATTTTTCGCGCATGTGCTCGGGAATCAGGTGCGCGCGCTGCTGGGTCAGTTCCAGCTCCGACGGCAGGTTTTCCGGACCGACCACCACCGGCATCTGGCTCTGGTGCTCGAAGCCTGCCTCGTCGTACTGAAACGACGCGCTGCAGGTAAAAATCGGGTGGCCCTTCTGGATCGCGGTGACCCGCCGGGTGCTGAAGCTGCCGCCATCACGCACGCGATCCACCGAGTACACCACTGGCAATTTGGCGTCGCCGGGGCGCAGGAAATAACCGTGCATCGAATGCACATGGCGCGCCTCTTCAACCGTCTGACTGGCCGCCGACAGCGACTGGCCGAGCACCTGCCCACCGAACAACTGACGGAAACCCAGGTCCTGGCTGCGGCCACGGAACAGGTTTTCCTCGATCGGCTCCAGGGTCAGCAGGTCGACCAGATCTTCCAACACTTGGCTCATTCAGACTCTCCTCACACAACGCTATGCCGCGCAGTCTTGGCTGCGGCGGCCCATTCAGGTTCTGGCGCGAGCCATTGTCGCGCCATTGTAAACGTCCGTGTCGGCTTAGCCATGCAGGGTTTGCAGCCATTGCTCCCTGGTAATCCGGTACAACACATGCCGGCGCAACGGGTGATCGACGGCAACTTTGGGATGATCGAAATCATCGGCCGGATCGTGCTGCATGCCAATCGCTTGCATGACTTTCTCCGAGGGCAGATTGCTCTGGGCGGTGAAGGACACGATTTCCTTCAGCGATAACCGGTCAAAGCCGCAACGCAGAGCGGTCCATGCCGCTTCACTGGCATAGCCCAGCCCCCAATGCTCGCGGGCCAGGCGCCAGCCGATTTCCACCGCTGGCGTGAACGGGGCATCGAAACCGACCACACCCAGACCGGTGAAACCGATGAACTCGCCGCTGTCCTTGCGCTCCAGCGCCCATAATCCGAAGCCGTGTTCGGCAAAATGGCCGCGCACCCGACCAATGAGCGAAGCACTTTCCAGGCGGCTCAATGGCTGTGGAAAGTAACGCATGACCTGCGGATCGGCACACATCGCCGCAAATGCCGGCAAATCCTCGTCCTGCCATTGGCGCATCAGCAATCGCGCACTTTCCAGTTGCAGTATCGGCTCCATCATGCCCCTCCGTTTCCATGCCGCAAGTCTACATCGCTGGTAGGATCGTTCACTCTTTCCATCGTTCCTACATGAAGTCGCCATGCCACTGCCGTTGATCTACCACGAAGACTACAGTCCCGAGTTTCCGGCGGATCACCGCTTTCCGATGGACAAGTTCCGTTTGCTGCGCGACCACTTGGTCGACAGCGGCCTGACCCGCGACGCCGACCTGCTGCGCCCGGAGATCTGCCCCAACGACATCCTCGCCCTGGCGCATGACCGTCGCTATATCGAACGCTACATGAGCGGCGAGTTGTCCCGCGAAGACCAGCGGCGCCTTGGCTTGCCGTGGAACGAAGCGCTGGCGCGGCGTACGGTGCGGGCGGTCGGCGGTTCAATTCTGGCGGCAGAAAAAGCCCTGGAGCATGGTCTGGCCTGTCACCTCGCCGGCGGCACCCATCACGCCCACTACGATTACCCGGCCGGCTTCTGCATTTTCAATGACCTGGCGATCATCAGCCATTACCTGCTGCAAAGCGGCCGGGTGAACCGGGTGCTGATCTTTGATTGCGACGTGCATCAGGGTGATGGCACCGCACGCATCCTCCACGACACGCCGGAGGCGATCACCGTTTCCCTGCACTGTGAAAAGAATTTTCCTGC
This sequence comes from Pseudomonas sp. S8, assembly GCF_050473925.1. Lineage (NCBI taxonomy): Bacteria > Pseudomonadati > Pseudomonadota > Gammaproteobacteria > Pseudomonadales > Pseudomonadaceae > Pseudomonas > Pseudomonas sp. S8. The sequence continues at coordinate 5,210,058 of NZ_JBFDVZ010000016.1, read as the reverse complement.
CCGCAAGGCCGAAAGCGATTGGGACATTCCGCTGCCTAAAGGCATGGGCGATGGCGACTACCTGAAGGTGGTGGATGACACACTCAACTACCTGCTGCCGCTGTATCAACCGGACCTGGTGCTGTACGACGCCGGGGTCGATGTGCACAAGGACGACGCCCTCGGTTATCTGCAGCTGACAGACGAAGGTGTCGCCGCCCGCGATGAAAGCGTGATGCGCCATTGCCTGGGCCGCGACATCCCGGTGGTTGGCGTGATCGGCGGTGGCTACAGCAAGGATCGCCACGCCCTCGCCCGCCGCCACGGCATCCTGCATCACAGCGCGCAACGGGTCTGGACGTCACACGGTTGTCATTAAGCTGTGCTGCGTTACCCACAATGGCTGTGGAACGGCCTGTGGATAACCTGAGCGAAAGGGACTACAGGCCGCAGCGAACACGGTGTACAGCGCGATGGTTGTTTTTTAACCAGGCCACCAGATTTACCGTCGATCCCCCTGTAGGAGCTGCCGCAGGCTGCGATCTTTTGATCTTTGTTTTCTCAAGGCCAAGATCAAAAGATCGCAGCCTGCGGCAGCTCCTACACGGATCCCGGCTGTTAGAATGCGCGCCTTATCCCGCCATACCGCAGCGCACGCCATGACCCAGACTTCCGCCCCCCTCCCCGCTCACGTCGCCATTATCGGCGGTGGCCCCGCCGGCCTGATGGCCGCCGAAGTGCTGAGCCAGGCCGGCGTGCGCGTCGATCTGTATGACGGCATGCCCTCGGTGGGGCGCAAGTTCCTGCTGGCCGGGGTCGGCGGCATGAACATCACTCACTCCGAGCCTTACCCGGCGTTCCTCGCCCGCTACGCCGAACGCGCACCGCAGATCGCGCCGTTGCTGCGCGGCTTCGACGCCGACGCGCTGTGCCGCTGGATTCATGAGCTGGGCATCGAGACCTTTATCGGCAGCTCCGGCCGGGTATTCCCCACCGACATGAAAGCCGCGCCGTTGCTGCGCGCCTGGCTCAAGCGCCTGCGCGACAGTGGCGTGGTTATCCACACCCGCCATCGCTGGCTCGGTTGGGATGCACACGGCGCTCTGCGCATTGCCAGCCCCGATGGCGAAATCACCGTCAAACCCGACGCCACCCTGCTCGCCCTCGGCGGTGGCAGCTGGTCGCGGCTGGGTTCGGATGGCGCGTGGATGCTGTCGCTGGAGCAAAAAGGCGTAGGACTGGTGCCGTTACAGCCGAGCAATTGTGGTTTCGAAGTGCAGGCCTGGAGCGAGTTCCTTGTCAGCAAATTCGCCGGCGCACCGCTGAAAAATGTCGCCATCGGTTTGAACGACGACGTGCCGCGCCTGGGCGAATGCGTGATCACTGCAACGGGCGTTGAAGGCAGCCTGATCTACGCGTTGTCAGCGCCGATCCGCGAGGCGATCAACGCCCACGGCTCAGCCACGGTGCACATTGATCTGCTGCCCGGCCGGCCTGTGGATAAATTGCAGGCAGCGTTGAGCAAACCGCGCGGCTCGCGCTCGATGGCCAAGCATCTGCACAGTCAGGTCGGGATTGATGGGGTGAAAGCGGCGTTGTTGCGCGAGCTGAGTGACGCGGCAACCTTCAATGATCCGGCGCTGCTGGCGCGGGCGATCAAGGCGTTGCCGTTGACCCTGGTGAAAACCCGTCCGCTGGACGAAGCGATCAGCAGTGCCGGTGGCGTGACGTTCGAGGCGCTGGATGAGCGCTTGATGCTCAAGGCCTTGCCGGGGGTGTTTTGCGCGGGGGAGATGCTGGATTGGGAAGCGCCGACGGGCGGCTATCTGCTGACCGGGTGTTTTGCCAGCGGGCGTGCTGCCGGATTGGGGATGCTGCAGTGGCTGCAGCACAACCCCCTGTAGGAGCTGCCGAGTGAAACGAGGCTGCGATCTTTTGACCGTTAAAAACAAGATCAAAAGATCGCAGCGTGCCGCAGCTCCTACAGGGAAATGCATTCCCGACGTACCAGCGAAGGTGTCCTTAGCGATGCCACATCATCAAGGCTTGCGCTTGCGCGGCCCGGTATTGAACACCGGCACTTTACGCACAGGCTTGATCGACGGCTCCGGCGCCTGGGTGTCGCCACTGTCGACCCACTTGCCCAGATTGCGTTTGCCGCCACCGCCACCGGAGGTCTTCGGCTTTTTCGGTTTCTTCGGCTTCTTGATCACCTGACCACTGGCATCGGTCTCCGGCACACGGTGCTCAGGTTCGAAGTCCGGCTCGTTCTGGCGCTTCAAGGTCTGACGGGTGAGCATCTCGATTGCCGAGAGCATGTTCACTTCATCGGCACACACCAGCGAGATCGCCTCGCCCGTTGCACCGGCACGGCCGGTACGACCGATGCGATGGATGTAATCCTCGGCCACGATCGGCAGGTCGAAGTTGACCACCAGCGGCAAATCTTCGATATCCAGACCCCGAGCCGCGACGTCGGTCGCCACCAGAATCTGCACTTCACTGAGTTTGAAACGATCCAGCGCGCGCTGACGGGTCGCCTGCGGTTTGTCGCCGTGAATACCGTCGGCGTTCACACCGAGGCCTTGGAGTTTTTCCACCAACGCGTCCACGCCGTTGCGGGTCTTGGCGAACACCAGCACCTGCTTCCACTTGTTCTTGCGCATCAGGTGCACGAACAGTTCCGGCTTGCGCTTCTTGTCCACCGTCACCACCCACTGCTTGACGGTGTTGGCCGCGACGTTGCGCGGGCTGACTTCGATGCTCAGCGGATCGTTGAGCATCTGCCCGGCCAGCAGGCGAATGTCATCGGAGAAGGTCGCCGAGAACAGCAGCGTCTGGCGCTTCTTCGGCAGCGCGCGATAGATGTTCGCCAGCTCTTCGGAAAAGCCCAGGTCGAGCATGCGGTCGGCTTCGTCGAGCACCAGGGTTTGCAGTTGATTGAATTTCAACGCGTTCTGGCGGAACAGGTCGAGCAGACGGCCCGGGGTTGCCACCAGCAGGTCGACGCCGCCGCGCAGTTTCATCATCTGCGGGTTAATGCTGACACCGCCATACACCGCGTAGGTGCGCAACGGCAGGTTTTCTGCGTACTGGCGCACGGATTCGTGAACCTGCTCGGCCAGTTCGCGGGTCGGTACCAGAATCAGCGCACGCACCGAGTTGGCGGTGACTTTCGGCCCTTCCATGGCCAGCAACTGCAGCAGCGGCAAAGCGAAACCGGCGGTCTTGCCGGTACCGGTCTGGGCCGCAGCCATCAGGTCGCGACCGGCCAGCACGGCCGGAATGGCTTGCGCCTGGACCGGCGTCGGGGTCTGGTAGCCGAGCTTCTCAAGGGAGCGCAGCAAGGGTTCGATCAGGCCAAGGGTGGCGAAAGTCATGGGAGTACCGTAGGAAAAATCAGCGCGGTTGCGCAAAACAAGGGTGCAATGGCGCGCAGTTTACCCTAATTCACACGCGGTTCTGCTGGAACGGCGGTCTTCGGCGGCTCCGCGACCAGCGGCTGCGCCGGCCGCCGCCATTGCGGCAGACCGATCAGCACCACGGCACTGATGATCACCAGCATCGCCAGCGCTTCTTCCATGCCGATGGTCTCGCCGACAAACACGATCCCCAGCAACACCGCCACCGCCGGATTGACGTAGGCATAGCTGGTGGCCGCCGCCGGACGCACGTGCTTGAGCAGGTACATGTAGGAATTGAAGGCGATGATCGAGCCGAAGAAGATCAGATACCCCAAGGCCAGCCAGCCTTCCACCGGTGGCAAGGCTTGCAGGTGTTCGCCGCTGACCGCGCTGCCGATCAGCAGGACCACGCCGCCCACCAGCATTTCCACGGCACTGGCCATCGCCCCTTGCGGCAGCGGCAGATGCTTGCTCCACACCGAGCCGAAGGCCCAGGTCGCCGCCGCAAAAATCAGCAACGCCGCGCCCAGCGGACTCGATTGCAGGTTGGAACCCATGTTGAGCATGGCAATGCCGACGATCCCCAACGCCACCCCGGCCCATTCGAGGCGGGTATTACGCGCGCCCCAGAAATAGCCGCACAACAACGTAAACAACGGCACAGTCGCCACTGCCAGTGCCGCCACGCCGGACGCCACACCCGTGTGCTCGGCGACACTGACCGCGCCGTTACCGAAGCTGAGCAACAGAATCCCGATGATCCCCGCCGCTTTCCACTGCACCCAGGTCGGCGCCGGCGCGCCACGCCAGCGCAGGAAGGCGTACATCAGGCTGCCGGCAATCACGAAGCGCACCCCGCCGAGCATCAGCGGCGGCCAGTATTCGACGCCGAGGCGGATTACCAGATAGGTCGATCCCCAAATCACATACAGCGCGAAAAACGCGGCGATCAACGGCAAGGAAAAACGGCGCAAGGCAGGCATGGGCAGCTCGACAGTCAGAGGCAGGGTGAGGATTATTCTAGAAAGGCCCGTGAGCAAAAATAAGTTACAAAACCTGTTTATCGCGCCGGTACACTTTTGAAACAACGGAGATCGACGGGATAAGCCGTGATTTCGAAAGTCTGGCATTTTCAGGAGTCCGGCCTTGGACAAATATGACCGCATGCTGCTCGGCGCCCTGTTGGAAAACGGTCGCGCGTCCTACGCCGATCTGGCGCGCAAGGTGAACCTGTCCGCCCCGACAGTGGCCGAACGGGTGGCCAAGCTTGAGGCGTCCGGCGTGATCACCGGGTATCAGGCGAACATCGACCTGTCGAAAATCGGTTTGCCGATCCAGTGCATGATCGAATTGCGCCTGCACCAGAACGGCAGCCAGAAGGTCTACGACGAACTGGTGAAAATCCCGCAACTGACCGAGTGCTTCCGTGTGACCGGCGATCCTTGCGTGATGATGAAGGGTGCGGTGGGCTCGATGACCGAACTGGAGGAACTGATCAATCATGTGGCGAAGTTTGGCTTCAGCAAGACCTCGATCGTGTTGTCCAGCGCAATCGAGAAGCGCGTGCCGCTGAGCCATATAGAAGCCAACGGCAAATAATCAGCCCCACCGAAACGCCCCCTGTAGGAGCTGCCGAAGGCTGCGATCTTTTGACTTTTAAAAGCAAGATCAAAAGATCGCAGCCTTCGGCAGCTCCTACAGGGGATTTGTGGTGACTTCGGGATCAGCGGTAGCGCTGCAGGTGTTCGCTGACTTTGGCTGCCGGGACTTTCTGCAGTTTGCACAGCAGGTCATGGTTCAGCTCACGCACGCCATGCTTGTGCCGCAGTTCTTGCGCCAGATGCGCCATCAGGTTGGCCGCCATCTCGGCATCCGCCATGGCCCGGTGCGCCTGGCCGGTGTGCGGCAGGCGCGCAAATGCGGTGAGCGTACCGAGCTTGTGATTGGGTGCCGCGGGCATCAGGCGCCGGGCCAGCAGCAGTGAACAGGCGAAGTTCTGCAGACGGGTGCGTTTGATCCGTCCCAGTTCAAAGTCCCAGAATTTCTGGTCGAACGAAGCGTTGTGCGCCACCAGCGGCGTGCAGCCGACGAATTCGTTGACCTCTTCCATCACCCGCTCGGCCGCAGGCGCGGTACGCAGCATGGCGTTGCTGATGCCGGTCAGTTGTTCGATGAAGGCCGGGACGCGCACGCCGGCATTCATCAGGCTCTGGTAACGCTCGACGATACGGCCGTTTTCCAGCATGACCACGGCGATTTCCGTGGCGCGGCAGCTGCTGTTCGGCGACAGGCCGGTGGTTTCAAAGTCGATGACTGCAATGCGTTCCAAACCGGATTCAACTCCGTTCAAATCAATTTTTCAGCTTAATTCTTCAGCAACAATGCGCCTTCGATCGGCACGTAACGGCTGGCGGCGCGGATCAGCGAGTTGGCGGTCAACCCGGGCACGCCGTAGGCGACTGCCTGTACGCCGTGCTTGCTGATGATGCGTTCGAGCAGCATGTCGAAGTCGCCGTCACCGGAGGCCAGGACGATTTCGTCGACGTGGTCGGCGGCGTCCATGATGTCGAGGGTGATGCCCACGTCCCAGTCGCCCTTGGCCGAGCCATCGCTGCGCTGGATGTAGGGTTTGAGTTTCACGGTGAAGCCGAGGTTGCGCAGGATCTGCTGAAACTGCTGCTGCTTGCTGTCGCCGCGATCGATGGCGTAAGCATAGGCCTCGACGATCTGCCCGTGCTTGCTCACATCCGCCCACAGCGCGGCGTAGTTGAAATGGCAACCATAGGCCTGACGCACGGTGTAGTAGAGGTTCTGCACGTCGGCGAACACTGCGATTTTTTTCACCGGGATTCCTGTGAGCGCATAGCGCACGAAGCGGGATCAGGCGCCTGGCCCGAAAAAGGCGCTCAGTATGCCAGTCCACAGGAAGGTGGCGCGAATAATCGACCCACCACTCCAGACGGATGGTGGGCTGTGGCGAGGGGATTTATCCCCGATGGGCAGCGCAGCGGCCCCGAAAATGGGACTGCTGCGCACTCCATCGGGGATAAATCCCCTCACCACAGGTTTGATACTGGCGGGCTGATCAGTCAGACAAACGAATCGTCGTCATCGAAAAACGACGAGCTGTCATCGCTGTAGTCCGTGTCGGTAAACCCGCCCTGGTCATTGCCAGAGAAACCGTTATCGGCCACACGCTGGTCATTGCCCCAGTCATTGCCGCTCTGGTCGGCCACCTGCGCCGGCTCTTCCTTGATCACTTCAACGATTTCTTCAGGCTGCTGGTTGTGATGGAACAGGCTGCTGATGCCCTGTGCCAGCATCACGCCACCGGCCACGCCAGCGGCGGTTTTCAGGGCGCCGCCGAGGAAGCTGCTGCCCGCAGCCGGGGCGGCTTGCTGCGCGTAATTGGGCGGTGGTGCGGCATAGTTCTGTTGTGGCGCTGGCGCCGTATAGTTCTGTTGCGGTGCCGGTTCACGCCAGCCGCCGGTGGAGGCCGGAGCGCTCTGGGTCGGCGCCGGACGCGAGCTGCTGCCGCCGAAGATGCTCGACAGGAAACCGCCACCGCCGCTTGGCGCCGGGGCCGCACTCTGAGCCTTGGCCGCTTGCAGTTCAGCCTGCAACTGCTGGACTTGTTGGGTCAGTTGCTTGTTCTGTTCGTCGAGGCTCTTGATGGCCGCCTCTTGCACCAGAATCGCCTGGGTCATGAAATAACCTGCCGCCGGCTGGCGGGTCAGGTGTTCCTTGATCCGCGCCTCGGCCTGGGCGTCGCGCGGGGCTGCCTCCGTTTCGGCCTGTTGCAGCCGGGAAAACAGTCCATCGATCAGGGTTTGCTCTTCGCTGTTCATGGCGACCTCGTAGATTGCCGGGGATAACGTTGCCCGTGCCCACTGCGGACATGGCGCACCTCTGTAATGGAGGCAGTGACAGGATGTTTCAACGACCTTTACCGAATGTTTACGTTTGTGTCGGCCCACGCATCATCGGTTAAAGTGAGCCACTGTTTTCCACCTGCGATACCGACTGATGAATGCCTTCGATGTACTGCGCGACTCTCTGTATTTTTTCAAACGCCACCTGGGCAGCATCGTGCAGCTGTGCCTGCCGCTGGTGATCTTCGAGGCGGCGCTGCAGCAAGTGGTGGACCATGTCACCGACCCGGACAGTTTCTCCGCCGCCAGCGTGGTGGTCGGTCTGCTGGTATATCCGTTGTACACCGCCGCGCTGATCCTGTTCCTCGACGCCCGCACCCGTGGCGAAGCCCCGCGCACCGTCGACCTGCTGGCGATGTCCGCGCGTCTGTGGCCGCGTTTCGCCCTGCTCACGGCGCTCAATACCCTGCTGATTCTGCTGGGGCTGTCGTTGTATTTCCTGCCAGGCTTGATGTTGATGGTCATGCTCGCATTTGGTGAGTACCTGCTGGTGCTGCGTGGCATGGGACCGCTGCAGGCGATGAAGGAAAGCCTGCGTCTGACCCGCGGGCATTTCTGGCGAATTCTGCTGTGCATTCTCTGCGTGATGGGGCCGTTGTGGCTGCTCAAGGGAGCAACCCTGGCGGCCTACCCCGACCCGCAGAATCCCCTGATCGCGGTATTGATCGACAGTGCGCACAGCTTCCTGCAGCTGTTCACCAGCGTGGTGCTGTTCCGCCTGTTCATGCTGATCAGCGAATTGCCTGACAAACGTAGCGGAGCAGTCTGACTTCAGGAGACTTGGGCCAAGCGTCTGCGGTCGGGTATGCTCGCAAGCACTTTTGTAACGCGATAAGCCGAGCCATGCCCCGTCTGCTGCGCTACTCCCTATTGTTGATCGTGCTCGCCATCGCCTTGATCGGCGGGCTGATCTACAGCCTGACCTGGCGCCCCGGCGCGCGGGAAACCTTGCCGGTCACCTGCACCGGCACCCCACCGACACTGGTGCCCGGGCAGGCACTGAAAGTCATGACCTGGAACGTGCAGTACCTGGCGGGCAAGCGCTACGTGTTCTGGAACGATCTGGCCCAAGGCACCGATGAAGCGCCAACCCCGGAAGACATGGCGTTCAGTCTCGACGAGGTGGCACGGGTGATCCGGGACGAGCAGCCCGACGTGGTGCTGCTGCAGGAACTGGATGACGGCGCCAAGGCCAGTGATTACCAGAACCAGCTCAAGTTGCTGCAGGAACGGGTCACCGACCTCTACCCGTGCAGCGCTCACGCATTCGACTGGAAGGCCGATTTCGTTCCCGACCCGCACATTTTCGGCAGCGTTGGCCGGCAATTGGCAACCCTCAGCCGCTACCGCATCGAACACGCCGAACGCCTGCAATTACCGGTGCCGCCGGCGAATGTCATTGCTCGCCAGTTCGCCCCCAAGGATGCGTTGCTCGCCACCAAGCTGCCGCTGAGTGACGGCGGGCAACTGACGGTGTTCAACACCCATCTGGATCGCGCCAGCCAACCCGACGAGACCTTGCAGGCGCAGGTGACGGCGGTGGCCAAGGTACTCGACACGTACGAAAGCCAAGGCCTGGCGTGGCTGATCGGCGGCGATTTCAACCTGTTGCCGCTGGGCCAGTATCAACGCCTGCCCGCTGAACAGCGCACGCCCTACTCCGTCGACAGCGCCCTGCATCTGTTGTGGGACAAGTACCCGATGATCCCGACCAACAACGAGGCCAGCGGCATCGACCGCGCCCACTGGCTGACCCACTATCCCAACGACCCCGGCCTCAACGGTCCGGATCGCACCGTCGACTACCTGTTCTACAGCCCGAAGATCAAACGGGTCGAAGCGAGCGTGCGCCAGGACGATACCTTGCGCATTTCCGATCATCTGCCGGTGATTGCGCGGTTCCTGCTGCCCGCTGCTCCCTGATCACCAATGCCCCCTGTAGGAGCTGTCGAGTGAAACGAGGCTGCGATCTGTTGATCTTCAAAAAACAAGATCAAAAGATCGCAGCCTGCGGCAGCTCCTACAGGGGACTCATGTGATCAATGGACTTCTTCCAGGTCGTCATGCAGCAAGCCGAAAATCTCCCGCTTCATGTCGATAAACGAGCGCTCCATCACCATGTCCAGTGAGCGCGGACGCTCGATCGGCACGTCGAGGATCTGCTTGATCCGCCCCGGTTTGGCGCCCATGACATAGACCCGGTCGCCCAGCAGGATCGCCTCGTCGATATCGTGGGTGACGAACAACACGGTCTTCTTGCTGTTGCCCCACACTCGCAACAATAACTGCTGCATTTGCAGGCGGGTCTGGCTGTCGAGGGCGCCGAACGGTTCGTCCATCAGCAGAATCTGCGGGTCGTTGGCCAGCGCCCGGGCAATCGCCACGCGCTGCATCATCCCGCCCGAGAGCTGCTTGGCGTAATTGTCAGCAAACCCGGCAAGCCCGACTTCGTTGACGTAGTAATCGACAATTTCCTTGCGCCGCGCCGCCGGCATGCCACGCCGCTTGAGGCCGAACTCGACGTTCTGCCGCACCGTCAGCCACGGAAACAGTGTGTAGCTCTGGAACACCATGCCGCGATCGGCACCGGGGCCCTGCACTTGCTGGCCGCCGACGTAGATCTCGCCGGAGGTTGGCTCGGCGAGGCCGGCGGTCAGGTACAACAGGCTCGATTTGCCGCAACCCGACGGCCCGACCAGCACCGCGAACTGCTGATCCGGCACCTCGAACGACACCTGTTCCAGCGCCGTGAACGTACCGCCATCAGGCTTTTTGTAGCGCAGGCTGACCTTGTCCACTTGCAGGCGCGGGGCAGCTTGCGGCGCCGCAGCGCGCGATTCGGTAAAGCGATGATTGGCGGCAGTTACTGAGCCCATGCGGCAACCCTCAGGCGGAGAAAGCGGAACAGTTGATCGGTGACCAGCCCCAGCAGGCCGATGATCGCGATGGCGAGGAAAATCACGTCGACCTGAAAACCGCGCATGGCTTTCAGGCTCAGGTAACCGAGGCCACTCGACGCGGCGACCAGTTCGGCCACCACCAGATAGGTCCAGGCCCAGCCCATGGTCACGCGCAAGGTGTCGAGCACGCCGGGCACCGAGGCCGGGGCGATCACATGCAGCACCGCGTCGCGGCGGTTGGAACCGAGCGTGTAAGAGGCGTTGATCAGGTCCTTGGAGATGCCCTTGGACACATCCGCGATCATCACCAGTTGCTGGAAGAACACGCCGAAGATGATCACCGATACCCGCTGCTCCAGACCGATGCCAATCCACAGGATGAACAGTGGCACGAACGAGGTCACCGGCAGGTAACGGATGAAGTTGACCAACGGTTCGAGGAACGCCTGGACGATGCGAAAGCTGCCCATCAGCAACCCCAGCGGTACCGCCACCAGCGACGAGACGATGAACCCGACCATCACCACTTCGACACTGGCCCACACATGGGTGCCAAGAGTGCCGTCGCGGCTAAGGCGCACGGCGGCTTCAACCACCGCGCCGGGCGTCGGCAGAAACATCCCCGGGACGATGCCGCCGTAGGACAGCCCGGCCCACAGCCCGACCAGCAACACCCAGGCCAGACCACTGGCACTCCATACCACCGGCACCGGTAAGCCGGTCTTCGGTGTGATGCAGCGACTCAGCCATGAATTGCGCTTGAACATGACCAGTCTCCTAGAGCGGGCTGACGAAACGGTTATCCACCAGATCGTCGTTACTGACGTTATAGGGCTTGCCCTGCAATTCGCTGGCGGTTTCGTTGGCCAGTTTGATCAGCGGTGCGCTGTCACCCGGCGCGCCCGGCTTGCCCAGCAGCTTCTCGCTCATGGCCTGATCGTAGAAACGCACGCCTTGCGCTGCAGCAGCCAGTTCCTTCGGATCGGACAGATAACCGCCGACGCCCTTGGCCATGATTTCGTAGGCTTGCTGTGGATGGTCCTTGGTGTATTGCACCGCCCTGTAGAGACCGGCGACCAGCGCCTTGACGTCTTCGGGCTGCTTCTCGATCACCGTGCAGTTGAGCGCCACGACATCGACAATCACCCCGGGCGTGCTGCTGCTGTCGATCAGCACTTTGCCCTGCTGCTTGTCGCGCACCATCGACAGGTGCGGTTCCCAAGTCACGGCGGCCGGCACGCGACCGGCAATGAACGCGGTGGCAGCATCGTCGGCAGTCATGTTCTGCACGGTGATGTCGCTCATTTTCATGCCGTTCTTCTTCAGCAGATAGGAGAGCCAGAACTGCGAGGTCGAACCTTCGTTGACGGCCACGGCCTGGCCCTTGAGTTCCTGCAACGACTTCACGTCCTTGCCCACCAGCACGCCGTCGCCACCATGGCTGTCATCCAGCGCCGCCACGGCTTTGAAGCAGAACTGCGGACGGTACTTGAGCACTTCGTCGATGGTCGAGGCCGAACCGGAGAGTTGTCCGGAAGCCTGTGCGGCCATGTACATCGAAGCTTCCTCGACCACCGGCAACTCGACGGTAAGGCCGTTTTCCTTGAAGTAGCCCAGGTCCTGAGCCAGATACAGCGTGCCATAACCCACCCAGGTGGTATGGCCGATGGACAAGGTACCGGCCTGCGCGCCGGTCGCGACCGTGGCCGCCAGGGCGGTGATCGCCAGTGGATGGGTGAGACGGAGACACAAGGACTTGATCATGGAGCACTCCCGACGCTGTTGATTTAGTTTTGTCATGGGCAGTACGGCCAGCACCAATGATGTGAATCCACGCTGCGGTCTCTGCTGGACTCTGGCGTGAACCACCGGGCTGGCAAGATCGATGGTGGCCCATGTGCGGGCTGAGGAAAATCAGGAAATTGTTGGCAGCAAATGATGAAAAAACTGCTTAGCGTGCACCGCAAAAGCGCGGGGTTTGCGGGGATGCTCACGGTCGGTGCAAGCCAGGAATTTTCACTGCCTGGGGGAATGCCATCGCTGGCAAGCCAGCTCCCACAGTAATCGTTGGTGTACCCGGAATGGGTGGACACCACAAAACCTGTGGGAGCTGGCTTGCCAGCGATAGGGTCTACGCGGTCTCAGCGCAACTGAAACCAGGTGGTTTTCAGCTGGGTGTATTTGTCGAACGAGTGCAGCGACAGGTCGCGGCCGAAGCCCGATTGCCTGCCGCCGCCGAACGGCACGGTCACGTCCAGCGCATCGACGGTATTGACCGATACCGTGCCCGCCCGCAGCCTTCGCGCCACGCGGTGCGCACGATGCAGATCATCGGTCCACAGCGACGCCGCCAGCCCGTACACACTGTCGTTGGCCAGGCGCACCGCCGCGTCTTCATCATCGAACGGCACCACCGCCAGCACAGGGCCGAACACCTCTTCGCGAAACAACGCCATGTCGGCACTCACGCCGGTGAAAATCGTCGGTTCGATGAAGTTGTCCGAGCCGTTGAAGCGCCGTTGCTGACCGCCACATACCAGGCTCGCACCCGCCTGCTCGGCCTCACGGATGGCGCGCATGATGCTCGCCGTCTGCCGCTGATCGACGATCGCTCCGGCACGGCTTTGCGGGTCGAGCGGATCGCCCGGCAGCCAGCGTTCAGCCTGGGCTTTGAGGCGCTCGACAAACGCATCATGAATCGAACGCTCGACCAACAGTCGCGAGTTGGCCGAACACACTTCGCCCTGATTGAAGAATATCCCGAACGCGGCTTTTTCCGCCGCCAGGTCCAGATCTCGGCAATCAGCGAACAGCAGATTGGCACTCTTGCCGCCGCACTCCAGCCACACCTGTTTGAGGTTGGATTGCGCCGAATACTGCATGAAATATTTGCCGACCTGCGTCGAGCCGGTGAACACCAGACAATCGACATCCGCGTGCAGGCCCAAGGCTTTGCCGGTCTGCTCGCCAAGACCCGGCAACACGTTGAGCACGCCCGGTGGCAGGCCCGCTTCCAGTGCCAGCTCAGCCAGACGCAATGCCGAAAACGGTGATTGCTCGGCCGGTTTGAGGATCACCGAATTACCCGCTGCCAGCGCTGGCGCAAGCTTCCACGCGGCCATGTCCAACGGAAAATTCCACGGCACCACGGCAGCCACCACGCCCAGTGCTTCACGGGTGATGGTCGCCAGCACATTGGCGGCGCCGGGGGCGATCTGGTCGTAGAGTTTGTCGAGGCTTTCGGCGTACCAGCGAAACACCCCGGCGGCGCCCGGCACATCAATGTTGTAGGCGTCCATCACCGGTTTGCCCATGTTCAGCGAGTCGAGCAGGGCCAGCTCCTGACGATGTTCCATCAACAGCTCGGCCAGGCGCAGCAGCACTTGCTTGCGCTCGACGGGCGGGCGTTGCGCCCAGCTGCCAGCCTCGAACACGTGTCGCGCGTTACGCACCGCCACGTCCACATCCGCCTCGCCACAGGCCGCGACATTGGCCAGCAACTGGCCGGTGGCGGGGTTGATCGCGGCGAACGTCTGCCCCGATTGCGCGGTGCAGTGCTGGCCGTTGATCACGGCTCGATCGGGAAACTTCAAGGCACCGGCCTGGCGCTGCCACTCTGCAAGTTCGAACACGTCGAATGCTCCTTGGACGTTATTGTGCAGTCGATGGTGGCGCAGGCCCGGACGGGCGAAAATTAGTAAAAATGTCTTCGCAGGCAATGAAAAAACTGCTCAATCGGTTTCCCCAAAACCGCTGTGGATGACTAAGGTTCAAGGATAAAAACAACGTCGCGCAGCGGACGCGGCGGCGCACAAATTGCTTGGAAGTCGAGTCCGCTCGTCCTGAGGTTTGCCGTGGCCGCCTACAATTTGCGTCAGTTGAAATACTTCATCACCACCGTCGAATGCGGCAGCGTTGCCGAAGCCTCGCGCAAGCTGTACATCGCACAACCAGCGATCTCTACGGCGATCAAAGGTCTGGAAGACAGCTTCGCGGTGCAGCTGCTGATCCGCCATCACGCTCAGGGCGTATCCCTGACGCCGAGCGGTGCACGGTTCTTTCGCAAGGCGCAGGAGCTGTTGCGCATGGCCCGGGAGTTCGAGCAGAACGCCCTCGCCGACAACGACATCGTCGCCGGGCAGATCGACATCGGCTGCTTCGAAACCGTCGCGCCGCTGTACCTGCCGCAATTGATCGCCGGGTTTTCCGCGCTGTATCCGGGCGTGAAAATCCGCATCCGCGACGGCGAGCAACAGGAACTGGTGCAAGGCCTGACCTCGGGCAGTTTCGACCTGGCGATCCTCTATGAACACGAACTCGATGCCACCATCCAGACCGAGCCGCTGATGCCGGCGCAACGGCCGTATGCGCTATTACCGGCCGACCACCGTTTCGCCCAGTACAAGCAAGTGTCGCTGCGCGATCTGTGTCTGGAGCCGATGATTCTGCTCGACGTGCAGCCAAGCCGAACCTACTTCGTCAGCCTGTTCGAAGAACTGGGCCTGACCCCGCGCATCGAGTTCAGCTCGCCGTCGATCGAGATGGTCAGGGGCATGGTCGGGCAGGGTTTCGGTTTCTCGATCCTGGTGACCCGGCCCCACTCGGAATGCACCTATGACGGCAAGAAAGTGGTGTGCGTGGACATCGTCGAAGACGTCACCGGCTCAGGTCTGGTCGCCGCGTGGCTCAAGCGCGGGCAACTGACCAAACCGGCACAGCTGTTCGCCGACTATTGTCGCGAACAGTTGACCGCCAAGACCGCTGCCTGCCGCACCGAGCCATCAGGAAACCGGGACTGAGCGCTGTTCCACGTCGATGCCGATCAACGGGCGTTTGAGCGCAATCGATACCCAGGCGCCCACGGCGGCGATGACGCAGGCAGCAAACCCCAACAGAAACGACATGAAGCTCAGCTCGTTGGCCACTGCCAGCAGGCCGAGCACGGCGGCGGTAGCTTCGGCAGCGCCCCAGACACAGGTCTGCACGGCCATCGCCACGGAACTGCGTCCGCGCCAGATCTTCACGGCCTGAGCCTGGTACAGCGGGCCGCAGATCATCTCGCCGATCACGATAAACACCACCACGACAAACAGGATCGCCTGCGCCTGTGACGAAATGATCAACAGCAGGCAGCCCGCGCCGATCAACAGGTTGGAAACGATGACCCGCCACAATCGTGAGACACGCTGCGCGAATGAGGTCACGTAAACCTGGCTGAAGATGATGATCCCGCTGGCCACCAGAAACAGCACGCCGACCAGTTCACTGGAAAAGCGCTCGGTGGCATAGGTAGGGAACACGTAATAAAACTGCGCATAGCCGATCATGGTCAGAAAGTTGATCGCCATGAACGCCACCACTTTGGGCGATGCCTCGGTTTCGCCCAGCGTGGAAGCACGCGCGGCAAACGCCACGCCTGCACTACGCGCCACCTGCGGAATCAGCCGCGTGGAAGCCGTGGCCAGCACGCCCAACAACAGCGGCAGGGCGACAAACCAGTAACCGGTGCCGGCAAGAATCAACGACGCCACGAACGGCGCGACCCCGGCCCCTGCGTTCGCCGCAACATTCTCGTAAGAGAGCACGCGTTCGTGCTCGCCCTCGCGAAAGTACTGCACGATGTAGGAAATCTGCGAGATCGTGGCAATCGAATTGGAGACACCGAACACCACAACCAGTACGACCCAGATCAACACGTTGGTAATGCCCATCGCGGCGGTGACCAGCATCAATAGCGCCGCCACCGCCACACAGAACAAGGCCAGGGCTATTTCCCGGCGTCGCTCGACCTTGTCCAGCATGCCCTGAAAAGCCAATGCGCCGATGCGGTTGGAGACAATCGCGAACCCGACAACGACCCCCGCCGCACTGGTACTGAGGCCCACGGACGCATTGAGCCAAATGGCCATGAACGGATAGAAACAGCTCCAGGCCGCGGACGAAAGAAACCGGACGAAGTAAATCATTTGAAGACCGGGCTTCTAGGGCCGCGATCGGTCAGGACACGTACCTGGCCAATCTCGCGCGCAACGACATCGGCATAGCCGGTGAGCATGCCGACCCAGGCGTAGTCGGACGTGCCGATGGGCTGGATCACGCTGCCGACGTTGGCAATGGGCGTGTGAATGGAAGCCATCGGCGGAATCTCCCAGTCATGCACGACGGCTTCGTGATCCAGGCAGTACCAGTAGCTCAGGGTCTGGCGGCAAGATTCGACCGGCTGGTATTGAAGCGCAGCCTCCAGCAAGCCCAGTGGCAGCAGCGCCACGTGTTGCAGGACAGTCGCTGGCGCCAGATCGTAGGCCAGCGCAATCTGTTCAACGATACTCGCGCCGCCCAGGCGCCCCATGTTGGCATCGATCAGATAAGCCGTGGCGTCGTTCGCAATGAACTCGCAATGGAAGAAGCCATTGTCGAACCCTGAACGGGCAATCAGATCGCGGACCGCCTTCTCGATTTTCGCACGCACGGGCAAGGCCATGCGGGCGTCGGCCGGGAACTGGTTGGCGACTTCCGTGAATCCCACTCGGTCGCGCCTGGACAGTCCGAGGAAGACCACCCGCCCCTCCTGGGCAAAGCCTTCCAGGCTGACGAGATCACCCGTGCAATGCGCCTGGACAATCCAGGCAGTGTCTTGCGGGTCGTCGATTCCGCTGTTCAGGATGGCGGCGCGGATCACTGCGCCAGGGTCAGCGTCCGGTGCAATCGAGAGCAGGGTGGTGGCCACCGCGCCAGAGCCGACCGAGGGTTTGAGCACCACATCGTTTTGTTGCCCGGGTGTCAGCCAGGGAATGACCACGTCGCCATCGCTCAGCGACACACAGGTCTCGGCGGGCACATGTTCCGGGATCAAGTGGCCGACGAAGCCCTTGGAGGACAGCCGGGCAAACACCTCAGGCGGCGCCTTGAAGCCGAATTCTTCGGCAATCGCGGATACGACCGGGAACAACTCGTCAAAGAATGTCGTGATGCTGCGAATCACGCCAACCAGTGCGGGATGGGCGTTCAGGTAAGCGGACAGCGCGACCCTGTCGGTAAAGGCAGGAATGCAGGTGACCCCTTCGAACACGTTTTTCGCCGCGCCATGAAAACCCGAGGGATCAACGGACAGTATCGGTTCGAAGCCCGCACCGCGGATCGCCTCGCACACGTACTTGATGGAGACCTTGTTGATGCCCACTATCAAAATATGATCCATACCTTTCACATCCATCCTTAAAAACAAAAAATCGACAGTTATCGAGCGTCAACCCGTAACGATTGATACATCTTGCCGGGGTTGAACAGGTTGTCCGGATCCAGGGCCGATTTGATGGCCCTCATGAACTGCAGCGCTGCGCCGTGTTGCGCCGACATCCACTTCAGTTTTCCCTGCCCTACCCCGTGCTCGCCGCTGACGGTGCCGCCGAACGACAACGCGCGACTCGACAGCCGGCTGAGGAACGCCTGAATGTCCGCACTTTCGTCTTCACCTTCATCGAGCATGATCAGCAGGTGAAAATTACCGTCACCGACATGGCCGATAAGCGGCGCATCAAGACCGGAGGCAGCAATGTCGGCGGCCGTGGCGCTGATGCAGGCACTCAGACAGGACAACGGGACACAGACATCGGTGGCCAGCCCCTTGCGGCCTTTGTAGAAAGCGTGAAAGGCCCACCAGGCGTCATGTCGGGCTTTCCACAGGGCCGTGCGTTCTTCAAGGCGCTCGGAGATCCTGACCTGCCCGCCGTACTCACCGGCGCAATCCTTGAACAGCTCGACACTGCTGGCGACCGTCGACCGGTCGCCGTGGAACTCCAGAAACAGATGCGGCGTTTCCACCAGCCCCAGTGCCGCAGAATAGGCATTGCACGCACGCACCGCCGTGGCATCCAGCAGCTCGATCCGGGCGATCGAGAGTCCTTGGCCCAGGGCACTGGCCACCGTCTGTACCGCGTTATCCACCGAGTCGAACGAACAGACACCGGCAACAATGGCCTCGGGCACCGGATGCAGGCGCACTTGCAGTTCGCTGAAGATGCCCAGAGTGCCCTCTGAACCGATGGCAATCGCCAGCAGATCCAGACCCATGGCCGATTTGGGCGCGCGGGAACCAATGGCGGCGACCGAGCCGTCCGCCATGATCCAGCGTGCGGCTTTGACATTCCCGGCCATGGTCCCGTAACGCACCGAGTTGGTCCCCGATGCACGGGTCGCCGCCATTCCGCCCATGGAAGCGTTGGCGCCAGGATCGACGGAAAAGAACAGTCCGGTCTCACGCAAGTGGCTGTTGAGTTGCTCGCGGGTAACGCCCGGCTGAACCGTGGCGGTCATGTCGGTGACGTTCACATCGACAATCGCGTTCATTTCCGAGCAGTCGACGCAGACGCCACCCTGTGGCGCATTGATCTGCCCTTCGAGGGACGAACGCGCACCCGACGGGATCAGCGCCACACCGTACTCACGGCAAAGCTTCACGACCTGAATGATTTCGTCTTCGCTGCGAACGGTCACTACCGCATCGGGGGGACTCAGCTCGATGCCGGGAGGCGCCTGGCAGAACTGTTGCCGGATTCCCTGTTCGAGCCTCAAGCGTTCGCCGAACAACTGACGGAGTTTTTCTACGACTGGAGCATTCATTCATCTCATCCCTGTTCTGACTGATGACGGCCGGGTTGCGGTTCTGCGCCCCGTTTTCTGTACTGTCCGCGCACTCCTGTGAACGGTTGGTTTTTGCCGGGCCATGCCACACAGAAGCGGCGAAGCGCCCGGCAGCTGTTCACTCCTCGTCTTTTTCACCGACGCGGGCCGCGCGCCCGTCGTACTCCGGACGCCCGGAAACCACCAGCCCGAAGAAATAAGGCTGTGCGCCTGAATCCTCCAGCTGACGACCAGACTTGTTATGCACTTCGATGACCGAGAACAGGTCCACCAGACGGTCCTGAATCTGTTCTATTTCGGCGTCCTTGAGCGTCACCATCGAGCTGTATTTGAAAGAGCCTGAAACATCGAAGTATTCGCTCTTCTCCGGCTTGAGCAGCGACCGGTCCACTTCATGGCGCAGGAACTGATCCTTCAACTTCAACGCATCCACGGTCCTGGGCATCCTCAACGTGGGTGCATGCCGGACAAACGGGTCATCCGGCGTTGCGCGCGGCTTGGACACCAGGTTCAGGAACGCTTCAGTGTCCCGGTCATAAGCCAGACCGATCTGCTGGCACACCAGCTGAATCTCCGCCACTGAGGCGCTGTCGACCATGTACAGATACGTCATCAATGGCAGCAGGTCGAATTGCGCCTCGAACGCGGCGATCACCTCTTCGGTGACAATGAACTCACGCTCGTAGCGACTCAGGCTCAGGGCCCGGCGCAAGATTCTGGAGTCGTGTTCGCGCAGTTCCAGGCGCGAAGAGAGATCGGTCACCTCGACGCCTTTGCCGAACAACATTTCGTGGACGTCCGCCGGCAACAAATCCCTGAAGTAGTGCCAGAAATAATCAAAACTGGCTTTGCTGGCCGCATCGATGCCAAGGTGATCATGCAGTTCGACGGCAGCATCGATACTCAGGTATTTCCTTCCGGCCTCGACGTCGCGGTAGTAATTGGCCGAGAACGGAATATTGACCTCGTCGAGAAACGTGGAGATCTTCAGATGCCCCGCGTCGATTCGAAACTGCATGAGAAATGCGCCAAACGCACGTTTGCTATCCAAGCTCTTCCGCCTCTGCCGACAGAGTGACAAGCACTCTGGTCGTGTTTTTCTTGATCTTCATACTGGAAGTCACCACGCCTATTTCTTGCGTATTACGCACATGAACGCCCCCACAGGGGATTGACCAGTCTTCGCATTGCCACCAACGAAATCCCTGTCCCTGGCGGGTATCCGCTTCCGTACGAATCTCATGACTTGCAGAGCAAAACTCGTTCAAGGCATCTGTTGCGCGCCTCAGACTGTCTTCGTCGAACTCACCGACAAACTCGTATTGGTTCTCGCCACCCTCGTCGCTCAACGGCGAACGAACCGGATGCGCAATCGCTCGCCCGAGCGTCCGCTCGAGCATGCAATGAATCAAATGCATCGCCGAATGAACCCGCATCTGATGATATCGCAATGGCCAATCCAGCGTGGCGGTCGCCTGCTGGTCGCTCACCCGCGTCTGCAGGTCTGCGAACGTTTCGTCGTCGATGCTCAGGTAATGCCTGATCTGATCGTCCCGTTTTTTCGTCGCGACGATCTCCAGCGTGCGCAGTACCTCACCCTCCCCCGCGAGCGGAATGTTCAATACCCCCCGATCGCCCAGTTGCCCGCCTCCCTGGGGGTAGAACACGGTCTCGCCGAGGAGTGCGAAAGGCAGGCCGGCGTCGTCGCGCTCCAGTCGATCAACTCGGCAGTCCAGTTGCTTCAAGTAGGGTTCAGCGTGAAACAACGTCAGCGTCTGGCTCATTTTTACCTCAGTCAAGGTTTCCTGATCTTGCCCTGGAAGCCCTGGGCAATCGCCGAAGGCTCCCTGCCCTGCTGGCCTCAGGCAAGTTCCATGGTTTGCAGTTTTTGCTTCAGTACAGCGCGCAACCGGGTCATCTGCGCCTGGTTGCCGAAGGAGATTCGCAGACACGTCTCAAGACCATAGTCGGTCAACCGGGACGTCAGGAAACCTTCCCTCTCCAGATGCTGATGCAAATCCTGGCAGCGTGGCGCGGTGACGCATTCGACGAAAACAAAATTGACGTAGCGGCTTCTGGCTTCAATGCCGTGAGACTTGAACAGGCTCACGAGCTCCTGCCCCCACGCCTGACAATACGCCGCCGTGTTGTCCAGATGATCGCCGTCCTGCAGGACGTATTCGCCTGCCAGGGCGGAAAACGAACTGACGTTGTACGGCGCACGCCGCGCTTGCAGCGCAGGCACCTGATCGCCGCTCGCGTAAGCCCAGCCAAGGCGCAGGCCGGCAATGCCGTAGGCCTTGGAAAACGTGCGCAGGCATATCGCGTTTTCCCGGCTGTTGACGATCTGAATACCAGCCGTGTTTTCCCGATCCGGCGCAAACTCTGCGTACGCTTCGTCGATGATGACGGTCGTGCCGGGTGGAATCAGTGCCACCAGCGATAACAGCTGCGAGGGCAACAGATAGTCGCCCAATGGATTGGACGGATTGACCAGCACCACGACGTCGGGCTTTTGCTCAAGAGCGAGCTGCAATGCCGCCTCATAGTCGCCGCTGGCATCCGGGGTCATCTCGCTGTAGTCGGCCCCCAGCAACGCGGCCCGGATTTTGTACATCTTGAAGCAGTGCTGCTGCGTCACGATGCGACTGCCGGGCTTCAACAGGCTACGCAACGCAATGTCGATCAGTTCGTCCGAACCGGCGCCCACCACGACGCGCTCGGGATCAACGCGCCAGCGCTCGCCGATTGCCAGGCGCAGAGACTTGTAAGTGACTTCGGGGTATTCGCTGAGCAGCGTCGGCATCGAGGCGCACAGCTGCAGGGCCAGGCCCGATGCACCCAGCGGATTTTCGTTGGCATGCAGCCGGACCGGCTCAGTGATGGCTGTTGCCAACAGGTCACTCTTTCCCGACGAACTCATCGGCTGTGCCCTCCCAGAACCTGGGTAACGAGCGCTTCCAGGTAAGCGGTTAACGCCACATCCCGATCCAGATACGGAATGTGTTCACGCACCCGCGCATGCCAGGCGCGGCCTTTCGGCCCGAGTCTGGCGTTGCCACGGATATCGGCGGCCTGGGCTGCACAGATCAGCTCAAACGCGAGGACGTAACGCGTGTTCTGCAGCACTTCGGTCACCCGGCGCGCGGCGACCAGGCCGAAGGAAACCACGTCCTGGAAATCACCTGTGGTGGTCAGGGTCTGGATCGAGACGGGGGTGGCCAGCGAACGGTTTTCTGCCGTCAGCGACGCCGACATGAATTGCCCGCCCATGAGGCCGAAACGCAGGCCACCGTTTTCCGCGCACAGGAATGACGGCAGGCCATTGCTGTTGGCTTTGGTCAGGAAGCGATCGATCCGCCGATCCGAAAGATTGCACAGGGTGATGATGGAGATCGTCAGGTAGTCCATGGCCGAAGCAATGTATTGCCCGTGAAAATGGCCATTGTGAAAAACCTCGCCGTTTTCAGGGGTGATCAACGGGTTGTCGTTGGACGAGTTCAGTTCGTTGCCGACCACGCGCTCGACAAATTCGATGGTCTCCAGCACTGGCCCGAGGATTTGCGGCGTGCAGCGAATGGAATAGGCATCTTCGATGGGCATGTCTTCCTGGCGTACCTGGTCGGTGCGCAGGGCGCTCAACTGCGAAGAGAGTTCAAGATCGTCAATCGCCAGTTCCGAGCCTTGCAGATCAGCCCAGATGGCCTCGGCAATTTTTTGCTGGCCCAGGTGCGGTTTCAACTGGTGAACATCCGGATGAAAAGGACGCACCCGAGCCTGCAGCGCTTCAAACGAGAAGGCCGAAATCGACGTGTATTGCTCGAGCAGTTCCCGGGCTTCAACCACATTCATCGCTGCCACCGCGACCATGCAGGAGGTGCCATTGATCAGCGCCAGCCCTTCCTTGTAACTCAGGTGCAGCGGCGCCAGGCCCAATTGCTCGAGCGCTTGCGCCGCCGGAATCCGGGCACCGTCGAGGTAGGCATGACCGTCCCCGGTCAGCATCCGCGCAACCGCCGCCAGCGGCCCCAGGTCGCCACTGGTCCCCAACGAACCCTTGCTCGGGATTTCCGGGATCAGGCCGGCGTTGTAAATGGCGATATAGCGGTCGAAATTTTCCAGCGAGAGTGCCGAGTTGCCACGGGACAGCGATACGATCCGCGCAAACATGGTGGCTCGCGTCACACTGTCCGGGAACCGCTCGGCAACGTTGGTCGAGACGCCCTGAATCAGGTTCGATTGAAGCTCGTGGGCTTTGTCGATGGGCACCAGATGGTCAACGAAACCACCCATCCCGGTGTTCACCCCATAAATCACCGCGCCTTGTGCAACGAGATTTTCCAGGGCGTCTCGCGATGCCTGAACCCGTTGCCGGGTGGCTTGCGAAGCGACCACTTTTGCCCCGGGCCGGGAATACCTGATCAAGTCCTTGAGACTGACATCCACGCCGGGGGTCAGTACAAACGTGCTATCCGACGTGAAGTTTCTTTCCTGAATCGTCATCTTTTCATCCCTGAGCTGCGTGTGGCTGATCATCCGCCCAATCGGCGATGATCACGTTGATGGTCCTGTTGCCGGAAAAGGCGCGCCGGCCGTGGGCATACTGGAAATTGTCGAGCAGCAAAATATCGCCCGCCCGCAGATCGACATCCTGTTCCAGACGTCTGACGGTGTGGAACAACTCCAGCGTCAGGTCTTGCGGCAGTGGTTCGCCGTCACCGAAACACATGGCCTCCAACAGTTGCGGCGTGTTGCGCAGCGCCTCGGCCAATTCACTGGCGTCCTGTTCACGACCGTCGATACGCGCCCATTCGATCATCGCGGCCGCGCCCCAGAAGTGCGCCTGATTGCACCAGATGTCCGCCGCTTTGCGCGGGTGTCGGCGCATCGGGGCGATACAGTCCTGCCAGAGGATCAGGTCGCCGCCACTCCATTCGAAGTCCCAACCGCGTGTCCGGCACAGCACTTCTGCCTCGGCGGTGCTGGAAGTGGAGAACGTCTCCTGCCAGCTTTTTTTCACCCCGGGCTTGAGATTCACCCGCGCCTCGCCGGGCAGCGTGCGGCGCAACTTGAGCCCGCGATCGGTCAGTTGCTGCAGGGTGGCGCGATCAATCAACTGCTCCAGTTTGCGCATGTCCCCGACCACGGATTCACCGCCGCGCTCCGCAGGCTCGACACACACGAAAGCGATGATTTCGGGCGGATGTTGTACATAGGCCATTTCCTGATGAAGGATCACCGACCAGTCGGGCGGGGTGCGCGTCGCTTCCATGACCTTGCCCTGGATCGTCGAGCGTGGAGAGCTGCCGCCGACGTAATCGCGCGTGTGAAACCCCAGCGCACCGATGGCCCGTTCAAACACCTCGGGATCCCTGCACGGCGTGGCACCGCGAATGAGCACCGCGCCTTCACTCAGCAGCTGTGCCCGAATGTCCTGCGCCGCCGCTGAAAAATAGCCCGCCGGATCGGCCTCGGCGCCGACCACAAAATCGAATGTCCCTAGTGCATTGCACCCCGTCACCGTCATCACTCCTCAGTCCCTGGAATCGTTGGCATGTCCCTGTGCGATGCATTAGATACCATCCCCCATTTACAAATTCAACAGATAGAAATATGTTTCTTCCAATAGATTTTTCCATGGAGCGCGCACCAAATCGCGCGTAACCAAGCTGAAAACTCGATCTAACTGATTGATAAAAATAGAAATAATCTGAAGGAACAGAAACCATATGACTGTGGAGAATTACCTGTCCCCCACTGTTGGCACCGTCGCGTCACTGCATCGGCCCGCCTCGCCCCGCGCAAGTGTCTTGCAAACACTCAAGCAACCTTGCGAGTACCCTTTCTCATGAGCGGACTCCATGCGCACTCAGGTCAACTGCAACGCAGCCTGAAAAATCGACACATCCAATTGATCGCACTGGGAGGCGCCGTTGGCACGGGGTTATTCCTGGGCTCGGCGGGCGCACTCAAGTCTGCCGGGCCCTCGATGATCCTCGGTTACGCCATTTGCGGCTTCATCGCCTTCATGATCATGCGACAACTGGGCGAGATGATCGTTGAAGAGCCGGTTGCCGGCTCTTTCAGCCATTTCGCCCACAAGTATTGGGGCGCATTCGCCGGTTTCCTGTCGGGATGGAACTGCTGGATGCTGTACACCCTGGTCGGCATGTCCGAACTGACAGCCGTCGGCAAATACGTGCATTACTGGTGGCCCGAGATACCGATCTGGGTATCGGCTGCGGTGTTTTTTGTGCTGATCAATGCGCTCAACCTGATCAACGTCAAAGTGTTCGGCGAGGCGGAATTCTGGTTCGCCATCATCAAGGTGTTGGCGGTGATCGGGATGATCGCCATGGGCAGCTACCTGCTGGTCAGCGGTAACGGAGGGCCGCAGGCATCGCTGAGTAACCTGTGGCAACACGGCGGCTTTTTCCCCCACGGGATGGCCGGCCTGGCCATGTCCATGGCGGTCATCATGCTGTCCTTTGGCGGGCTGGAGATGCTCGGTTTTACCGCCGCCGAAGCGCAAAACCCTCGTCGCGTGATCCCCAAGGCAATCAATCAGGTGATCTACCGTATCCTGATTTTCTACATCGGCGTACTCGTTGTGCTGTTGTCATTGATGCCGTGGGACAGCCTGCTGACGTCACTCAATGCCTCTGGCGATACCTACAGCGGCAGCCCCTTCGTACGTGTGTGGTCAATGCTCGACAGCAATACCGCCGCGCACATTCTCAACTTCGTGGTCCTTACCGCGGCGTTGTCGGTCTATAACAGCGGCACCTATTGCAACAGCCGGATCCTGCTCGGTCTGGCCCGGCAGGGTGACGCGCCACAAAGCCTGGTCAAGATCGACTCGCGCGGGGTTCCTGTGCGCTCGATCCTCGCAACGGCTGCAGTGACTTTGATGGCGGTGGTGCTGAACTACGTGATCCCGCAGCAGGCCCTCGAAATACTGCTATCGCTGGTGGTGGCGACGCTGCTGATCAACTGGGCGATGATCAGCCTGGCCCACGGCAAATTTCGCCGGCACCTGAACGAGACCCGGCAGATACCACGGTTCAAGGCGCTGTGGTACCCCTACGGTAACTATGTCTGTCTGGCCTTCATGGTGTTCATCATGGCGGTCATGCTGATGGACCCCGTCAACCGGATGGCGGTCTACGCGATTCCGCTGTGGATCACGCTGGTGTGGGTCTGCCACAACATCAAGCACCGCCGCCGTGCTGCGCAAAGCCTCTACGGCGAGGCCTGATCAACCCCGGGCAAAGGCTCACTTGCGCGGTTTGATCCGCGCCGTGGCCTCGGCCACCAGCGGATCATCCGGCCAATAATGCTTCGGATACCGCCCCTTCAGATCCTTTTTCACCTCGGCATAGGTGCTGCGCCAGAAGTTGGCCAGATCCTGCGTCACCTGCACCGGCCGCCGCGCCGGGGACAATAGGTGGAGCTTGACCACTTGCCGCCCGCCGGCGATTCGCGGCGTCTCGGCGAGGCCGAACAGCTCTTGCAAACGCACCGCGAGAATCGGCGGCGACTCGCTGTAGTCCAGACGAATCGATGACCCCGACGGCACACTGATGTGATGCGGCGCCAGCTCATCAAGCTTCTGCGGCAATGGCCACGGCAGCAGACTGCGCACGATGCTCGACAGGTCCAGATTGGCGAAATGACTCAGTCGCGAGACTTTGCCCAGATAGGGCATGAGCCATGCCTCCAGGGTTTTGAGCAACGTCGCGTCGCTGACATCCGGCCATTGGCTGTCGGCCTGTGTCGCCAGATCCAATTGCCGCAACAACGCGACTCGCGCCTGCCACTGACGCAATTCCGGTGTCCACGGCAGCAGCTCCAGACCTTTGCGCCGTACCAGATTGACCAGCGCCTGACTGCGCGCCGCTTCGTCAAGCCCGGTCAACGGTTCGCGGCTGAGGATCAGTTCGCCAACCTTGCGCTGACGCTCGGCGCGCAGCACGCCTTCGCGCTCGTCCCAGTCCAGTTGATCGACGGCACGCACTTGCTCGGCGAGCACCGAGTCGAACAGCGTCGGATCGAAATCCGCCGCCAGGTAAATCCGCTCCTCGCGCTGCCCCTGACGACTGCCGAGGTCGGCGATCACAATCCACGCTTCCTTCATCAGGCTGTCGGCTTCGGCGAACAGCGCAGCGCGACCATTGGCCAGCCGATATTCGGCGCCACCGGCACGCCGCTGTTGGGCGACGCGATCCGGATAGGCCAGCGCCAGCAATGCGCCAAGCCAGCGCGGATGATCGGGATCGCTGACGGGCTCGCTGGCCTTGCCGCGCAGGTAACCGCGATACTGCCGCGCCAGTTGCCGCGCACGTTGCACGCCGCCCTGAGCACCACGCGATGCGCGCTCCTCGCCAGAGAGCAGCACCAGGCGGCTGTGCAGATCCGCCCCGGCGCCGCGCAAAATATCGCGTTCGCCTAGCAGTGCCGCGACATCGCACGCCATCTGCGCCAGCCCCAGTGCCTGGCCGCGCAGCAACAGATGAGCGATACGCGGATGTGCCGGCAATTCAGCCATGGCCTGACCGTGCGCGGTCAGCGCCTCGCCTTCAAGTGCGCCCAGGCGCTGCAACAAATCCTGCGCCTGTGCATAGGCTGCTGCCGGCGGAATATCGAGCCAGACCAGTTCGCCCGGGGTGACGCCCCAACGTCCGAGTTGCAGCGCCAGACCCGCCAGATCCGCCGACAGAATTTCCGCACTGCCGTAAGCGGCGAGTTGCTCGTGCTGATCCTGCGACCACAGGCGATAACACACGCCCGGTTCCAGACGTCCGGCCCGGCCCACACGCTGGGTGGCGCTGGCCCTGGAAATACGCTGCGTATCGAGACGGGTCATGCCGCTGCCCGGGTCGAAACGCGGCACCCGCGCCAGCCCGGCGTCGATCACCACCCGCACGCCGTTGATGGTCAGACTGGTTTCGGCAATGTTGGTCGCCAGCACCACTTTGCGTTGGCCGGCCGGCGCCGGGTCGATGGCGGCGCGCTGGGCGTTGAGGTCCAGTTCGCCGTGCAGCGGGCAGAGCAAGACATCTTTACGCTCACCGATGGCATCGCTCAGTTGCTGATGCACACGACGGATTTCCGCCTGCCCCGGAAGGAACACCAGCAGGCTGCCGGTTTCATCGTGCAGGGCTTCGAGGACGGTCTGGGTCACGCGCTGGTCGATGTATTCGCCAGGCTGGAACGGCCGCCCCCAGCGCATCGTCACCGGGTACATGCGCCCTTCGCTGCGCAGGATCGGCGCGTCATCCAGCAACCCGGCCAGACGCTCGCCTTCCAGCGTGGCGGACATCAGCAGAATCTTCAGCGGCTGTTCAGCGCGGAACAGTTCACGACCGTTCAAACTCAGAGCCAAAGCCAGATCGGCATCAAGGCTGCGTTCGTGAAATTCGTCGAAGATCAGCAGACCGACGCCTTCCAGCGCCGGATCATCCTGCAGACGCCGGGTGAGAATACCTTCGGTGACCACTTCGATGCGGGTGTCGGGGCCGACCTTGCTGTCGAGACGGATGCGATAGCCGACGGTTTCACCCACCTTCTCGCCCAGTTCGCTGGCCAGACGTTCTGCGGCTGCACGCGCGGCGAGACGGCGCGGCTCGAGCATCAGAATGGTCTGCCCGGCCAGCCAGACTTCATTGAGCAAGGCCAAAGGCACGCGGGTGGTTTTACCGGCGCCGGGCGGTGCTTCGAGCACGGCTTCGTGGCGTGTCGCCAAGGCTTCACGCAAGGCGGGTAAAACTTCATCGATCGGCAAAGAAATCATGCTGGCTCCCAAACTGAGGGCCGAGTATAACGGCGAACTGCCAAGCGTTCGTCAGGGTCTTAACTTCACAAGACGAAGCTTCGTTAATAGATGACTCAGGAGATTTTCCATGCGCTTACCTTCTCGCCTGATCGGCGGTGTACTGGTCGCCACCCTGCTCACTCAACTCACGGCCTGCGGTTCGATTTTCTATCCGGATCGTCGCGGTCAGATCGACGGCAAGATCGACCCGGCGATTGCCGTACTCGACGCCGTCGGCCTGCTGTTCTACGTCATTCCCGGGCTGATCGCTTTCGCGGTCGACTTCACCACGGGCGCGATCTATTTCGAACCGGGCCACACGGCGCAGGTCGATCCGGCGAAACTCAAACAAGCGATCGGCCCGGACGGCCAGGTCGATAACCTCAAGTTGCAGGCTATTCTCGAAACTGAACTGGGCCGCAACCTGCCGCTGGACGATCCACGCCTGATCCAGCACAAGGGCAGCACCCAGCAACTGGCCATGTTCGGCCTGCAACCCGCCGCCTGATCCATAAGGAATTTCTGCACTCATGACCACCAGCCCCGAACACGCCCGCCTGCTGCGGCTGGCAACCCGCGCCTCGGTAGCGGTGGCCTGCACGCTGATCATCGCCAAAGCCATCGCCTGGTGGCTGAGCGGTTCGGTGAGCATGCTCGCCGGCCTCACGGACTCGGCGCTGGATGGCGTCACTTCGCTGCTCAATCTGCTGGCGGTGCATTACGCACTGCGCCCGGCCGATGACGATCACCGTTACGGCCACGGCAAGGCTGAATCGCTGGCGGGCATGGCGCAGGCGCTGTTCATCGGTGGCAGTGCGGTGCTGATTGCGTTTCAGGCGTATGAGCGCATCAAGCAACCGGAGCCGTTGGGCGCACCGTGGCTGAGTATCGGTGTGATCGTTTTCTCGCTGTTGCTGACCGCGGCGTTGCTGATGCTGCAACACCGGGTGATCAAGCAGACCGGCTCCAACGCCGTGCGCGCCGACTCGCTGCACTACCGCTCGGACATGCTGCTCAACGGCAGCATTCTGATCGCGCTGGTTCTCGCCGGCATGGGCTTTCATCAGCTCGATGCTTGGTTCGGTCTGGGGATTGCCGGGTACATTCTGTGGAGTGCGATCCAGATCGCCCGGGAAAGTTTTTCGGTGCTGATGGATGAGGAGCTGCCGACCGATGTCAGTCAGCACATGCTCGAACTGGCCTGCGGCGTACCCGGCGTGCTGGGTGCACATGATCTGCGCACGCGGATTTCGGGTAACCACTGGTTCGTGCAGTTGCATCTGGAGTTGCCGGGAGAGCTGACGTTGTCAGTGGCCCACGGCATCAGCGATCAGGCGGCGGATGCGATTCACGCCGCCTACCCGCGAGCCGAGGTGCTGGTGCACGCCGACCCGCAGGAAGTGGTCAGGGCTGAACGGGCGCAGACCCGGCTTCAGTAAGACACCTGATAACCGCGACTGCTCAGGCAATTGCCCTGAGCCTGACGGTAAGCCTGCACCACTTCAGGCGCTGGTTGATAGGTCGCGGTACGCGGGTCGAAACCGCTCTGCTGCACAGCGTATTGGTAGCACTGATAACCGTCCTGCTGCACCTGTTCCGGCGACTGCCCGTTGGCCGGATAAGCCTCGACGTCATAGCCCTGGGATTGTGGCTGCGGTTGCGGCGGTTGCTGCACCGGGGGTTCGACTACGACGTAATCCTGGGTGGCTTCCTGATACGCATAGTAGGAACCGGCAGCGAGGAACAGCAGCGCACCGCCGATCCACACTTCACGGGCGTAGTCCGGCAGGTACTGAATACGAATCCCGCGTGGCGGCTGCACGACGATGTAGCGCGGGCCTTGCGGGCGATACCAGTAGCCGCCGGAATAGAAGTAATCCTGACCGCGATACGGCACGCGATATTCACGATCCGGGAAGCGGTCGATCACATGCCCCGGACGGTATTGCGGGCCAGGGCCCCAACCGTTGCCATGCCCGTCCGGGCGACCCGGCCAGCGATTGTCATCGGGCCGGTTGCCGGTTTGCCATTGCTGGTTGTGGTAACCATTCTGCGGACGCTCGTCGCGGTAGTAGCCCTGACGCGGTTCCTGAGTCTGGCGCACGGTGTCGGGACGTGGCTGGATCGGCAGGTTGTTCGCCGGTGGCGGTGGCGCCTGATGAACCGGTGCAGGCTGATTGGGCGCGCGGTTCTGGTTCTGCCATTGGCCGTTATTGTGCGGCTGACCGTTGTGCTCGAATTGGCGGCTGTTGTCGCCGCGAATGATCTCGCTGTTCTGCGGCCGCGGCGGATTTTGCGGCGGCGGATTGTTTTGCCCATGGGGCTGACGCTCGCCGCCATGCCCCTGATTGCCCTGATGCTCACCGCCGTGCCCGTTATTCTCGGGGCCACGATTCTGTGGCTCGTCGGCCAGCGCTTGGGCTCCGACGCTCACACACAGCAAACCAACACCGGCCAGACGCCAGATGCGCGACTTCATGCTTTTCCTCACTGCGGGTATTAAGAGGGCTTGTAGCTAAGACCGGGAATACGCACACCGGGTTCTGCGACAGGTTATCAGTCACGAAACTTATTTATTGAGGGAAGCCGTACATCGAGGCACAAAAATCGCAGACAAGAAAAAGGGAGACCCGTCGGCCTCCCTTTAGAGAACTTCGTCCTGGCTCGACGCTTTTGACGTCGGCTCACCTCACGCCGTCTTCTGGACAGTGTGCAGCTCGGGGGCCGGCACATCCCCGGTGGGGGTGGCGGCCGCGGCGGGCCTGATTGGGCGGGCCGCAGTGGACTGTGTTACCGAGCAGTGATTCTGGTGATAAGAATAGGCCGCAACGCGCGACAGATGATTGCGAAGATTGCTCAAATAAACACCGCTTGCGCAATTTTTAACCCTGGATAGATAATCCGCCGCAATAGTTACAACCAAGGACTGATTCATGAGCAAACTCGACCGTTACGACCTGAGTATTTTGGCGGAATTGCAGCGCGACGCCCGCATCTCCAACCAGGAACTGGCCGAGCGCATCGGTCTGTCGCCCTCGCCCTGCTCGCGCCGGGTCAAACAACTGGAGGATGATGGCTACATCTCGCGCCAAGTCGCCCTGCTCGATCGCAAGATGCTCGGCCTGAGCCTGACCGCCTACGTGCTGATCGGCATGGACCGGCACACCCCGGAACGTTTCGAGAACTTCGAAGCAGCGATCCGCACCTTGCCGCAAGTGCTGGAATGCAGCCTGGTGACGGGCGTGGATGCCGACTATCAGTTGAAAGTGGTGGTGCCGGACATGGATCACTATCAGAAGCTGCTGCTGGGACACCTGACCCGGATTGAAGGGGTGACCAGCGTGCGTTCGAGCTTTGTGCTGAATCAGGTGCTCAACAGCACCGAGTTGCCGCTGACACATCTGCGCAGCTAACCTGCACTCCCCTGTAGGAGCTGCCGAAGGCTCGGGCCGCGATCGGACGATCTTTTGATTTTGCTTTTCAAGATCAAGATCAAAAGATCGCAGCCTTCGGCAGCTCCTACAGGGGGGGCGTGTGGTAGAGGTGCGGTGCACCGACGCAGATCAATGCGTCCCCAGCCACCCCAGGCGTATAATCGCCCAGCCCTTTCAGCCCTGTGCGCGCCGGAGATGCCCGATGGATCCTGCAGTATTCGAAGAGTGGATGATGACTGGCCTGGTCAGCATCCTGATCATTTTCATGGGTTTCATCGTCTGGGATCTGGCGAAGAAGTCCAAGGCCGGGCGCTTCGGCTCGTTCATTCTGTTCTTCGTGCTGGGTCTGGGCGTGGCCGCGTTCATCATCAAGAGTGTGGTGATCGGCCTGATCGAATCCGGCGCTCTATAACCGCGCCGGCACTTCCTTCCACTGGCCCTGATCGAGCCCTTCAAGCGTCCAGTCGCCAATCCGCACCCGCACCAGCCGCAACGTCGGCAGCCCCACCGCGGCAGTCATCCGTCGCACCTGACGGTTGCGTCCTTCACGAATCACCAACTCCAGCCAACGGGTCGGCACGCTTTTGCGAAAGCGTACCGGCGGATTGCGTGGCCACAGTTCAGGCTCATCCAGTTGCCGCGCCTCGGCGGGCAGGGTCATGCCGTCGTTCAGCTCGACCCCGTCGCGCAGACGCTGCAGTTGTTCAGCCGTCGGCTCGCCTTCGACCTGCACCCAGTACGTCTTCGGCAACTTGTGTTTCGGGTCGGCGATCCGCGCCTGCAACTGGCCGTCATTAGTCAGCAACAACAAACCTTCACTGTCGCGATCCAGGCGCCCCGCCGGATAAATGCCCGGCACATCGATGAAATCCTTGAGCGTCGCCCGCCCACCTTCGTCGCTGAATTGCGTGAGGACATCGAACGGTTTGTTGAACAGGATCAGCTTCGGCTCGGCCGGCGGCGCCTTGGCGACACGACGTAGAGCTGAGGGCGAAGGCTTCGCGCCAGGGCGGCGGGAAGGAGGACGCGGGGGACGGGACATGGCGAAAAGAACATCTGACGGTCAGGGCTGCTAATGCTAGTGCCCCGACCGCCAAATGACCACGACTAACCGTTAACGGAACGGCGGCTCGTCGAAGCTGCGCAGTTTGCGCGAGTGCAGCGAGTTGAGTTCGGTGCGCAGCAGATCCACCGCCTCGATGCCGATCTTCAAGTGCTGACTGACCGCACGCTCGTAGAACGCGTTGGCCGAACCCGGCAGCTTGATTTCACTGTGCAGCGGTTTGTCCGAAACGCACAGCAACGTGCCGTAAGGCACTCGCAGGCGATAACCCTGGGCGGCGATGGTGCCGCTTTCCATGTCCACCGCCACGGCGCGGGACAGGTTGATCAACGGACGTTCCTGCGCCCAGCGCAATTCCCAGTTACGGTCATCGTAGGTCAGCACGGTGCCGGTGCGCAGACGCTTTTTCAGCTCCTCGCCCTTCTCGCCGGTGATATTGGCCGCAGCTTGTTGCAGCGCCAGTTGCACTTCGGCCAGCGCCGGGATCGGAATATTCGGCGGCACCACACGGTCGAGAATCCCGTCGCGACGCATGTAGGCGTGCGCCAGCACGTAGTCGCCGATGGTCTGCGACTGGCGCAGGCCGCCGCAGTGGCCAATCATCAGCCAGCAATGCGGACGCAGCACCGCCAGGTGGTCGGTGATGTTCTTGGCGTTGGACGGGCCGACGCCGATGTTGACCAGGGTCACGCCATGGCCGTCGTTGGCGATCAGGTGATAGGCCGGCATCTGGTAGCGGTGCCAGACCACGCCAGCAGCAATCGCCGAGGCTTCGCCGTGATCCATGCCCTTCTCGATGATCACATTGCCCGGCAGGACCATACGCACGAAACGCGGGTCTTTGCGCAGTTGCTCCAGGCCATGGACGATGAACTGGTCGACGTAGCGATGGTAGTTGGTCAGCAGAATCCACGGCTGCACATGGCGCCAGTCGCTGCCGGTGTAGTGCACCAGACGACGCAGCGAGAAGTCGACCCGCGCGGCGTCAAACAGCGCCAGTGGCAGCGGATCGGTGTTTTCCCAGTCGTAGAGACCGTCGGCGATGCCATCGGTGGCGGCGGACAGGTCGGTACTCGGGAACACTCGCGCCAGCACCGCAGCGGTGACGCCGGAGCCGGCCAGCTCATCGCCCTGCTCGACCACGTACGGGTACGGAATGTTCTGCTGGCTGACGCCGACTTCCACGGTCACAGTGAAGTCGTGCATCAACGGCACCAGTTGTTCCAGCAGGTATTTGCGGAACGCCTTGGGGTGGGTGACGGTGACGCTGTAAGTGCCCGGCAGTTGCACCTTGGCATAGGCGCGGGTGGTCTGCGGGACTTCGCCCTGACACAGGTAGGTCAGACGCAGTTCGGGATAACGAAACAGAGCGCGCTGTTCGGCGTCGGGCTCGACGCGATCCTTGAGGTAACGCTTGAGCGCCGAGTTCAGCGCAGTGGTGGCCCGCTCATGCAGCTCGGCCAGACGATCCACGGCTTGCTCGGCGGTTTGAACGACAATAAACGCTTCGGTCACGATCAGCTTCCTGTGTTCTGACTTGCAGAGCTTCATCTTGCCTGCATCGTGGTCTCACGGGAACAGTGGCATGTTGGCAACCGCACAATATGTCGGTCACACACGGTCTCTTGTAGGAGCTGCCGCAGGCTGCGATCTCTTGATCTTGCTTTTAAAAAGATCAGGATCAAAAGATCGCAGCCTGCGGCAGCTCCTACAGGGGATTTGTGTGGGGTCAGAAACCCTGCGGGGTTGAGCGGGTGACGATGGCTTCGACGTCCAGGCCCCGCGGCAATGCGCCATAGACCCGGCCGCCACCGTTCAGACGGCTGGCAATAAACGCATCACTGACCGCCGCATTCCCCGCCTCCAGCAACAACTTGGCTTGCAACCCCAGCGCTATATCTTCAGTCAGTTGCCGCGCGCGGTATTGAATATCGCTGGTGTCCTTGAACTGCGCCTGCAACTGCTGAATATGCGCGGCCAGGCGCTTGTCGCCATGGCCGTTGCCCAACTCGCTGAACAGCACATCGAGCACACCTGGCTCTTTCGACAGTGCACGCAGCACGTCGAGGCACTGCACATTGCCCGAGCCTTCCCACGTCGAGTTGACCGGCGCTTCGCGATACAGCCGTGGCAGGATGCTCTCCTCGACATACCCGGCACCACCCATGCACTCGGCGGCTTCGTTGATCATTGCGGGGGCGCGTTTGCAGATCCAGTACTTGCCCACCGCCGTCACCAGCCGGGCGAATTGTGCTTCGTGGCGGTCATCCAGATGATCCAGCGCCTTGCCCATGCGCAGGCTCAGCGCCAGTGCGGCCTCGCTTTCCAGCGCCAGATCGGCCAACACGTTCTGCATCAACGGTTGCTCGCTGAGCAGTTTGCCGCCGACCGAACGGTGCGCGCAGTGATGGCTGGCCTGAGTCAGCGCCTGACGCATCAGCGAGCTGGAGCCGACCATGCAATCGAAACGGGTCATCGCCACCATCTCGATGATGGTTGGTACGCCGCGCCCCTCCTCGCCGACCATCCATGCCAGCGCACCGCGAAACTCCACTTCGCTGGAGGCGTTGGACTGGTTGCCGAGTTTGTTTTTCAGGCGCTGGATGTAGAACTGATTGCGCGTGTCGTCCGGACGATGGCGCGGCAGCAGGAAACAGGTCAAACCCTTGTCGGTTTGCGCCAGGGTCAGAAATGCATCGCACATCGGCGCCGAGCAGAACCACTTGTGCCCGACCAGTTCATAGGCCTGGCCCGGACCACTGGCGCCCACCGGGTAAGCCTTGGTGGTATTGGCCCGCACGTCGGTGCCGCCCTGTTTCTCGGTCATCGCCATACCGATGGTCACGCCGGCCTTGTGCGCCATACCGACGTTGCGCGGGTCATACTCGGTGGCGAGGATTTTCGGCAGCCACTGTTCGGCCAGATCCGGCTGCAAACGCAGGGCCGGGACGCTGGCGAACGTCATGGTCAACGGGCAACCGCTACCCGCCTCGGCCTGGCTGTGCAGATAGCTCATCGAGGCACGGGCAACATGCGCGCCGTCCTGCGGATGAGTCCAGGGTGACGAGGTCAGGCCATGTTCGATCGCGGTGCGCATCAGCTCATGATAGGCCGGATGAAATTCCACCAGATCAATGCGATGGCCGTAACGGTCATGGCTGACGAACACCGGTTTGTTCTGATTGGCGAGGAACCCGGCTGTCATCAGCGGTCCGCCGGCCAGCGCACCGTAGGCATCGATCCGCGACTCGGCCCAACCGGCGCCAAAGCGGCGCGACCACTCCTGCAATGGCAGGTCGATGCGGTACAGGTTGGCACCGTCCAGCGACGGTGGCTGGTTGGTGACTTCGTGGGTTTCGGCGAACTGATGCAGGTTCATGACGGGGCTCCTTTGGTCAGCCAAGGGATTCAGTTAAGCACCGGCCCGTGACTGATCAAAGTGTCATATGCGCCGAACTGTCGGCGCTTTCACCCTGTTACGCGCTGAGCACCCGACGCTCCAGCGCCGTCTGCAGGTCTTCGAATTTCACCGGTTTGTTCAGGTAATCGATGCGCGTACCCGGCGCGCAATGCTCGCGATCCGTGCCCTGCGCCAGCATGAACACCGGCAGACTGGCGCAGCCGGGCAACGCATGAATCTGGCAGCACAGCGACGCCCCTTCGTGGGAGGGCAACTGGCAATCGATCAGCACCGCATCGAAGTTTTCCCGTTGCAGACAATCGAGTGCCGCCGCGCCGTGGTCCGCCGTGCGCACGCGGAAACCGAGCTTGAGCAGCATGCCGCGCATCACCAGTTGGTTGACGCTGTTGTCGTCGACCAGCAATACCGTGCAGTCCTGCGGCGCACGGATCCGCTCCTGCAGCGGGGCCGGGCTCGGCGCCGCTTCGACCGCCGGCAGTTCGAACTCGACGTCCAGCTGAAAACGGCTGCCACGCCCGGGTTCGGAACGATGGGTGAGCTTGCCGCCGAGCAACTCCACCAGTTGCCGACAGATCGCCAGCCCCACGCCCAGGCCGCCGTATTCGCGGGTCATCGAACCGTCGAGCTGGAAGAAGCGCTGATACAGCGTCGCCTCGCCCAGATCGGTGAAACCGATGCCGGTGTCGATCACCGCAAACGACAGCGCCAAGCGGTTTTCCGCCGCCGGCTTGCCGGTGACGCGCAGAGCCAGGCCACCGACCCGGGTGAACTTGATCGCATTGTCCAGCAGGCACTCCAGGCACTGCGCCAGTTTTGCACTGTCGCCGTGCAAGCGATCCGGCAGGGTCGGCAGCACCTCGACCTTGAAGTCCAGCGACTTGCTCGCCGCGTTGCCGTCGAACTGCACGCGCAAGGCCTCGACCACCGCGCGCAGGCTGAAGCTGCCCGGCGTCGCTTTCAGCTTGCCGGCCTGCAATTCGGTGAGGGTGAGGATGCCATTGACCATGCGCATCATGTCCCGCGCAGAACCGGCGGCGGTTTGCTGGTATTGCTCCAGTTCAGGCTCCAGTTCGACGGTCTGCATCAGTTCCAGCGAACCGATCACGCCGTTCATCGGCGTGCGCAATTCGTGGGTCAGGGTCGCGAGGAATTCATCCTTGAGCTTGTTGCTGTGCGCCAGTTGCTGGTTGAGCACTTCGAGTTTCTGCCCGGCATCGAACAGGGTCTGCGCCTGTTGCTCGCGCATCGCGTTGATGCGGTCGGCCAGCGCCAACGACAGCAGCGCAACTTCGATCGCCGAGCCGATCTGACTGGCGTACATGGTCAGGAACACGTTCGGCAGCAGGCCCAGCACCATCAGCGTGTTGACGATGCCGCCGAGCAGGAACGCCGACCAGGCAATGATGAAATAACGCGCCACCCGCAAGCCGCGCCACCAGGCGAGGATACCCGCAGCGAAGATCACCACGGTGAACACCAGCGCCAACAGGGTCGCCAGGCGCAACGACAGCGCATAGCTGGTCATCAGCGACAGCCCGACCACCAGCGCACCGAACGCAATCAAAGCGATCAGCAGATAGTCTAGCCAGCGGCTGTGGGTTCTGGTCTGCAGGAAACTGCGGGCGAACTGGCTGCCGAACAGCCCGGCGCAACCGATGAAGAACGGCGTGGCGGCGTTGGCCCACCACGGATTGTCCGGCCAGAAATACTCGACCGCCGCGCCATTCACCGACAGTTGATAAAGGCCGAACGAGGCGATGTAGAAGATGTAATAAAGGTAGCTGGTGTCGCGCACGCTCAGGTAGATGAACAGGTTGTAGACCAGCATCCCCAGCAGCACGCCATAGATGATCCCCAGCACATACAGGCGCACCGGCTGGTCTTCGAGGTACGCGGTGCTCGACCATAACGTCACCGGCGCCTGAATCGAACCTTCACTGGCCAGGCGCAGGTACACGGTTTTTTGCTGGTCAGGGGCGAAGGTCAGGTCGAACAGGTAATTGTTCTGACGGATTTCGCGGCTGGCGAACGGCAAGGCGTCGCCGGTCTGCCGGATCAGGCGGTAGTCGCCGTTGGCATCGGCCATATAAAGGTCGAGATGATCGAGCGGCGGATACGCCAGTTCCAGCAGCCAGGTGCGCTGCGCGGCCGGATTGTTCGGACGGTAATGCAGATCGATCTTCAGCCAGAATGCCGAGCGCGAGTAACCGGCATTGAGCGTGGCTTTGTCGTGGGGTTTGAAATTGCCCGCCGCCGCTTGAGCGCGGACGTCGGCGATGTTCGCCTGACCGCTCGGGTCTTCGAACACTTGCAGGGAGCGACCCAGGGGAAGGCTCTGGGTATTTTCGTCGAACTCGACGGCGCTTGCGAGGAGGGGCAAGCAGAACAGCAACATCAGCAAATAGCGCATTGAAGCCCCAGCGTGGCTCGTCCGGTTGTGTCAGGAAGCCCCCCATTCCCTTTGAGTAGACGTAAAACCGGTATTACCTGTTATTGGTTTGGATCCAGACTAGCATAGCCGTTGATGGCCATTGAGCACCATCGAAATTTTTCCTACAAAGGCTCTAGAACGGGCGTTTCAGAGCAAAGCTGCGGACTAGAGCTGTTGAGTTGGTCAACTCGCTACAACGGCGCATGTTGTGCATACCTCTGTGGCGAGGGGATTTATCCCCGATGGGTCGCGAAGCGGCCCCAAACCATGCAACCAGATTCTTTCAGACACGATTCGTAGAATGGATTTGCGACTGCTTCGCAGCGCATCGGGGATAAATCCCCTCGCCACCATTGCTACCCGACTAATGGCCGCAATGTGTCAGACAATCTCTAGCCAAACGCTTTCAGGACTGAACCCCAAAATCAGGTTTGGTGGTAAGCTCGCGCACCATGAATATCTACAGCTCCCGCCCCGTTGTCCTCTGTCTCTCCGGCCACGACCCCAGTGGTGGCGCCGGCTTGCAGGCAGATATCGAAGCCTTGCTTGCGCAGGGTTGCCATGCGGCTCCGGCCGTCACCGCCCTGACCGTGCAAGACACCGTCAACGTCACTGACTTCCGCGTCCTCGACCGTGAGTGGGTACTGGCCCAGGCCAATGCCGTGCTCAACGACTCCGAAGTCGCAGCGGTCAAACTGGGCATGCTCGGTTCGCTGGAAATGGTCGACACTGTGGTCGAACTGCTTTCTGCGCACCCGCACCTGCCGGTGGTCTGCGACCCGGTGCTGCGTGCCGGCGGCGGCGGACGACTGGGCAAGGATGAAGTCGGTTACGCGATGCGCGAGCGTCTGCTGCCACTGTCGATCATTGCCACCCCCAACCTGCCCGAAGCGCGGATCCTCGCTGAACTGCCCGAAGGCACCGCGGACGAATGCGCGGAAAAACTCCTGCCGTTCGTCAAAAACCTGCTGATCACCGGCGGCCACGGCGACGAAACTGAAATCCACAATCGCCTGTACGGCCGTGACGGCCTGCGTGAAACCTTCTATTGCCAGCGTCTGCCAGGCAGCTATCACGGCTCCGGTTGTACTCTGGCCAGCGCTATCGCCGGTCGTCTGGCCCAGGGCGAACACCTCGCCAGCGCCGTGCGTACCGCGCTGGATTACACTTGGCGCACCCTGCGCGATGCCGAACAACTGGGCAAAGGCCAGTTTGTGCCGCGTCGTCTGCCGCTGGATTTTTGCTCGTAACGCCGTGAGGTCTGCCTGATGAAACTACGTGGCCTGTACGCCATCACCGACAGCCAGTTGCTGGCGGGCAAGTTTCTGTCGTACGTGGAGGCGGCGCTGGAAGGCGGCGTCACCCTGCTGCAATACCGCGACAAAAGCAGCGACGAGGCCCGCCGCCTGCGCGAGGCCGAAGCTTTGCGTGATCTGTGCGAGCGTTACAAGACGCAGTTGATCATCAACGATGACGCCGAACTGGCCGCGCGCCTGAACGTCGGCGTGCACCTGGGGCAGACCGACGGCCCGCTGTCGCCGACCCGCGCCCTGCTCGGCTCCAAAGCCATCATCGGTTCGACCTGCCACGCGCAACTCGAACTGGCCGAGCAAGCCGCCAAAGAAGGCGCGAGTTATGTCGCCTTCGGTCGCTTCTTCAATTCCAGCACCAAACCCGGCGCGCCAAGCTGCAGCCTCGATCTGCTCGACGAGGCCAAACGCAAGCTGCATCTGCCGGTCTGCGCGATTGGCGGCATCACCCTCGACAACGCCGCGCCGCTGGTGGCCCACGGTGTCGACCTGCTGGCGGTGGTCCACGGCCTGTTCGGTGCCCAGAGCACCGCCGAAGTGACTCGCCGCGCCCGCGCCTTCAACGAACTTCTGAAAATCTGATTTGAGAGCCCGAACATGTCTCGTTCCGAAACCCTGTTTGCCAGTGCCCAGAAACACATTCCCGGTGGCGTGAACTCGCCGGTTCGCGCGTTCAAGAGCGTGGGCGGCACACCGCTGTTCTTCAAGCATGCCGAAGGCGCCTACGTCACTGACGAAGACGACAAGCGTTATGTGGATTACGTCGGTTCGTGGGGGCCGATGATCCTCGGCCACAGTCACCCGGATGTGCTCGACGCGGTGCGCAATCAACTGCAACACGGCCTGTCCTACGGCGCGCCGACCGCGATGGAAACCGAGATGGCCGATCTGGTCTGCTCGCTGGTGCCGTCGATGGACATGGTGCGCATGGTCAGCTCCGGCACCGAAGCGACCATGAGCGCAATCCGTCTGGCCCGTGGTTACACCGGTCGTGACAGCATCATCAAGTTCGAAGGTTGCTACCACGGTCACTCCGACAGCCTGCTGGTCAAGGCCGGTTCCGGCGCACTGACTCAAGGCGTGCCGAGCTCCGCCGGTGTACCGGCAGCATTTGCCAAACACACCTTGACCCTGCCGTTCAACGACATCGACGCGGTTGAGAAGATGCTCGCCGAAGTCGGTCAGGATGTCGCCTGCATCATTGTCGAGCCAGTGGCGGGCAACATGAACTGCGTACCGCCGGCACCGGGTTTTCTCGAAGGCCTGCGTTCGCTGTGCGACAAGCATGGCGTGGTGCTGATTTTCGACGAAGTGATGACCGGTTTCCGTGTGGCCCTCGGTGGTGCCCAGGCGTACTACGGCGTAACCCCGGATCTGACCACGTTCGGCAAGATCATCGGCGGCGGCATGCCGGTCGGCTGCTTCGGCGGCAAGCGCGAAATCATGCAGCGCATTGCGCCGCTGGGCCCGGTGTATCAGGCCGGGACCCTGTCGGGCAACCCGCTGGCAATGGCTGCCGGATTGACCACCCTGCGCCTGATCAGCCGTCCGGGCTTCCACGCCGAGCTGACCGACTACACCACGCGCCTGCTAGATGGCCTGCAACAACGCGCCGATGCGGCGGGCATTCCGTTCGTCACCACGCAAGCGGGTGGCATGTTCGGCCTGTACTTCAGCGGTGCCGACGACATCGTCACCTTTGAAGACGTGATGGCCAGCGACGCTGCGCTGTTCGGTCGCTTCTTCCACCTGATGCTCGAAGGTGGCGTGTACCTGGCGCCGAGCGCATTCGAAGCCGGTTTCACCTCGATCGCCCACGGCGAAGCCGAGCTGAAAATCACTCTGGACGCTGCCGAGCGCGCCTTCGCCGCACTGAAGTAATCGCCGTGCCGCTGACGTTGGCCATCGCCAGCGTCAGCTTTTACCTACACCCGAGCCGTTTTTCCCACG
Organism: Pseudomonas sp. S8; assembly: GCF_050473925.1. NCBI lineage: Bacteria > Pseudomonadati > Pseudomonadota > Gammaproteobacteria > Pseudomonadales > Pseudomonadaceae > Pseudomonas > Pseudomonas sp. S8. Next base: position 5,167,780 of record NZ_JBFDVZ010000016.1, on the reverse strand, counting down.
CCTCTGCTAAAAATCGGCAAGAAAGTGGGCGATATATTCCCCGCGCAGCAGAAAAACGAGTAAAGACTTTGTAAGGTTGGCCCTGCTTATTTCATAATGCGCGCTTATTGGATCCCTCGATGGGTCCGCGTGCCCTTCAGAGGTAAGTCGATTCCCATGAACCGCACCGGCCGCACCCTTGCCTTGGGCTGCCTGTTGCTCCTTCAGCCCCTGCTCGCGCATGCACAAGCAGGCGGCAACTCGTTGTTGATCCCGGCGATGGGTCGTTGCACCCTCAACACTCAGCCGCAAGACGTCACGCAGGCACTGGCCGCCTGCCAGAAAGCGGCGGACGAAGGGGATGCGCAAGCGCAATACGAGTTGGGTGAGTTCTACTACGACGGCAAGAATGCGCCACGCGATCTCAATCAAGCCCTGAGCTATTTCGAAAAGGCCTCGTTGCAAGGCCACGCTCAGGCGCAGTTCAAGCTCGGCACCATGTTCTTCCACGGTGAAGGCGTGCAGGCCAACAACATTCAGGCGTACATCGTGCTGAAGATGGCCGCGGTCAACGGCGCCGAAGATGCGCTGGACACCGCCGACGAAGTCTCCGAAAAAATGTCCCGCGAAGACCTCGAAACCGCGACCCAGGTGCTGGGGCAAATTTTCCGTAAATACCTGATGGAACTGCAGAACGCCGATGGGCGTACGCCGTTTTCGCCATTGCCATAAGAGCTTTTGTGGCGAGGGGATTTATCCCCGATGGGTTGCGTAGCAGCCCCAAAACCCTGCAATCAAGTTCCTTCTGACATACCTTGCTGAATGGACTTGCGACTGCTTCGCAGTCGATCGGGGATAAATCCCCTCGCCACAAATCATTTCAAATCCAGATCCGGGCTTACTTCTCAGGCATCGGCATCGGAAACGGCATCACATTGCCGACCGCACCGCGGACTTCGCTGATTTTCGGGGTGCCCAGACGTTCCACCTCGTCGATGCGCACGATCGAATGCATCGGCACAAAGCTGCGCACCACGCCTTCGAACTGCGCCTTGAGCTTCTCTTCGCTCGGATCGACCACCACTTGCGTGCGCTCGCCAAAGACGAACTCTTCCACTTCCAGAAAACCCCACAAATCACTTTGATAGATCTGCTTGGCGTACATTTCGAACACCTGGCCCTGGTTGAGGAAAATCACCTTATAGATTGGAGCTTCGCGTTTGGTCATGGCGGGGGGATAACATCGGGGATAAAAATGAGGGCGCAAACTATAGCATAGCCACCGGACGCGCAGCGGTAGGAACCTGAGGGCTTGTTCCCTATAATGCCGGGTTCTTTGAATCACGTGACGACCCTACTCCATGGCCAAGAAGCTTTACATCGAAACCCACGGTTGCCAGATGAACGAGTACGACAGCTCGCGCATGGTCGATCTGCTGGGCGAACATCAGGCCCTGGAAGTCACCGCGCGCGCTGAAGATGCCGACGTGATTCTGCTCAATACCTGCTCGATCCGCGAGCGCGCCCAGGATCGGGTGTACTCGCAGCTCGGCCGCTGGCGCGAACTGAAACTGGCCAACCCGGACATGGTGATCGCCGTCGGCGGTTGCGTGGCCAGCCAGGAAGGCGCGGCGATCCGTGATCGCGCCCCGTATGTCGACGTGGTCTTCGGCCCGCAGACCCTGCACCGCCTGCCGGAAATGATCGACGCCGCACGCAGCAGCAAGTTGCCGCAGGTCGACGTCTCGTTCCCGGAAATCGAAAAATTCGACCATTTGCCCGAGCCGCGCATCGATGGCCCGAGCGCCTACGTGTCGGTGATGGAAGGCTGCAGCAAATACTGCACGTTCTGCGTGGTGCCTTACACCCGTGGTGAAGAAGTCAGCCGGCCGTTCGATGACGTGATCGCCGAGATCATCCACCTCGCCGAAAACGGCGTGCGTGAAGTGACCCTGTTGGGGCAGAACGTCAACGGCTATCGCGGCCTGACCCACGATGGGCGTCTGGCCGATCTGGCCGAGCTGATCCGCGTGGTTGCCGCCGTCGATGGCATCGACCGCATTCGCTACACCACTTCGCACCCGCTGGAGTTCTCCGACAGCCTGATTCAGGCCCACGCCGAAGTGCCGGAACTGGTCAAACACCTGCACTTGCCGGTGCAGTCGGGTTCCGACCGGATCCTCGCGGCAATGAAGCGCAACCACACCGCGCTGGAATACAAATCCAAACTGCGCAAACTGCGCGCCGCCGTGCCGGGCATCTGCATCAGTTCGGATTTCATCGTCGGCTTCCCGGGCGAGACCGAGAAAGACTTCGAACAGACCATGAAGCTGATTGCCGATGTCGGCTTCGACTTCTCCTATTCGTTCGTCTACAGCCAGCGTCCGGGCACGCCGGCGGCCGATTTGGCCGATGACACCCCGGAAGAGCTGAAGAAAGAACGCTTGAATGCCTTGCAGCATCGTTTGAATCAGCAAGGGTTCGAGATCAGCCGACAAATGGTCGGTTCGATCCAGCGCATTCTGGTTACTGACTATTCGAAGAAAGACCCGGGCGAGCTGCAAGGGCGCACCGAGAATAATCGTATCGTCAACTTCCGCTGCGATAATCCGACCCTGATCGGCCAGTTCGCCGACGTGCACATCGACGCGGCGCAACCGCATTCGCTGCGCGGCTCGCTGGCCCAATAACATCGCGCGCTTTCTGTAGTAGGACTGTTGTGGTGAGGGGATTTATCCCCGATGGTTGGCGCAGCCGACCCAACGCTGAAGTTGCGGTGAATCTGCCATACCAAGAGCTCTGGTTTTGGGGCCGCTCCGCGGCCCATCGGGGATGAATCCCCTCGCCACAGAGAACTCCACCCGCCACAGAAAGGCGCTCCAAACTCGCATCGATATTTAAGAGCTTTCGCACCCACGCCACTGGCGTTATCCTTGATTTCATCTTAATTGCCCCAGGGCGGCTAAATACGACCTTGAACGCACCCATAGAACCACATCGTTTTATCCTCGAGCCCTTTGAGGCTCGCCGCTTCGCCAATCTGTGCGGGCAGTTCGACGAGCATCTGCGCTTGATCGAACAGCGCCTGGCCATCGAGATCCGCAACCGCGGAAACCAGTTCGAACTGATCGGCGAACCCAAGCACACCACGTCTGCGGAAAACCTGCTGCGCCGCCTGTACCGCGAAACCAAGGGTACCGAGCTGTCGCCGGACCTGGTGCACCTGTTCCTCCAGGAATCGGCCGTCGTCGAACTGGACAATCACGCTCCCGCTGAAGCCTCCGTCGCCCTGCGCACCAAGAAAGGCATGATTCGCCCCCGTGGCTTGAATCAGCTGCGCTACGTGAAGGAAATCCTCGGCAACGACATCAACTTCGGCATTGGTCCGGCCGGTACCGGCAAGACTTATCTGGCTGTGGCTTGCGCCGTTGATGCCTTGGAGCGCGAGCAGATCCGCCGCATCCTGCTGGTGCGTCCGGCGGTTGAAGCCGGTGAGAAGCTCGGCTTCCTGCCCGGTGACCTGGCGCAAAAGATCGACCCGTACCTGCGCCCGCTCTATGACGCGCTCTACGAGATGCTCGGCTTCGAATACGTGGCCAAGCTGATCGAGCGTCAGGTGATCGAAGTCGCGCCACTGGCGTACATGCGCGGTCGTACGCTGAACAACAGCTTCATCATTCTCGACGAAAGCCAGAACACCACCGTCGAGCAGATGAAAATGTTCCTGACCCGGATCGGCTTCGGCTCCACCGCCGTGATCACCGGTGACATCACCCAGGTCGACCTGCCGCGCGGCACCAAGTCCGGCCTGCATCATGTGATCGAAGTACTCAAGGATGTTCCGGGCATCAGCTTCACCCACTTCCAGCCCAAAGACGTCGTGCGCCACCCGTTGGTACAGCGGATCGTCGAGGCCTACGAGCGCTTCGAGACCCGTGCCGAAGCCGCCAGGGAAACCTCGCGCGATGCTTGAGCTGGATCTGCAAGTCGCTACCGAAGCGAGCGCCCCGAGTGAAACCGAGTTCCGCCAATGGTGCGAACTGGCTCTGCGCCAGCGCAGCGCCGACTCGGAAATGACCATTCGACTGGTCGACGAGGAAGAAGGCCGCGAACTCAATCACACCTGGCGCCACAAGGATTACGCGACCAACGTCCTGTCGTTCCCGGCGGAAGTCCCGGACGAATTCCTCGACATCCCGCTGCTCGGCGATCTGGTGATCTGCGTGGCGGTGGTCGAACGCGAAGCTGCCGAACAAGGCAAGGAACTCAAGGCCCATTGGGCACATCTAGTCATTCACGGCTGCTTGCATCTGCTCGGTTACGACCATATAGATGACGACGAAGCTGAAGAAATGGAAGCACTGGAACGCGAGTTGCTTGCCGAACTGGGCTATCCCGATCCGTACGCGGACGACGAAACCGAAACATCCCCTATCGTTACAACAAAGGATTCAGAGTAATCGCTATGAGCGAAGATCGATCGAGCAACGGGCAGAAGTCATGGCTGGGTAAACTGACCCAGGCTTTTGCCCACGAGCCGAAGAACCGTCAGGAGCTGCTTGAGCTGCTGCGTGATGCACATCAGAACAAACTGCTGGACAGCGAAGCGCTGGCCATTGTCGAAGGCGCCATTCAGGTGGCTGACCTGCAAGTACGCGACATCATGGTCCCGCGCTCGCAGATGATCAGCATCAAGGCGACCCAGACCCCTCGTGAATTCCTTCCGGCCGTGCTCGACTCGGCGCACTCTCGCTACCCGGTCATTGGCGAAAGCCACGACGACGTGATGGGCGTGTTACTGGCCAAGGACCTGCTGCCGCTGATCCTCAAGGAGAACGGCGACAGTTTCAACATCAAGGACCTGCTGCGCCCGGCCACCTTCGTGCCGGAGTCCAAGCGTCTGAACGTGTTGCTGCGTGAATTCCGCGCCAATCACAACCACATGGCTATCGTCATCGACGAGTACGGCGGCGTGGCCGGTCTGGTGACGATCGAAGACGTGTTGGAACAGATCGTCGGCGACATCGAAGACGAGCACGACGTCGAAGAAGACAGCTACATCAAGCCGCTGCCCAGCGGTGACTTCCTGATCAAGGCCCTGACGCCGATCGAGAACTTCAACGAGTTTTTCGACAGCGAATTCTCCGACGACGAGTTCGACACGGTCGGCGGTCTGGTGATGAGCGCGTTCGGGCACTTGCCAAAACGTAACGAAATCACTGAAATCGGCGCCTATCGTTTCCGCATCCTGAACGCCGACAGCCGTCGGATTCATTTGCTGCGACTGACGCCAATCGCTCGTTAAATCTAAGGATTGGGGTATGTCATCAGCTATTTCCTGTATCGCGTTGCGCCTGAAAGCGGGCCAGGCAAGGCGCAGTCCGCAGGGACTGGCATTCCCTTTCCAAGGACTGCAACGCAGCATGGCCCGCTTTCAGGCGTAACCCGGAGGGCCGGGCCTGCTGTTACGCAGGGCTGCGTTGCTCGTCGTTCATTTGAAAAACCAAACTTCACTCCTCGCGCCTTGCCCTGCGTAACAGCAGACCCGGCGCGATACAGGAAATAGCTGATGACATACCCCCTGCGCTGGACAACCCGCCCCGGCTGGCCCGGTAACCTGCTGGCCGTGGCGGCCGGTGCAATCACTACCCTCGCCCTGGCCCCGTTCAACATCTGGCCGCTGGCTTTGCTCGCGGTCGGCCTGTTCTACGCCGGCCTGCGTGAGCTGAAACCGCGTCAGGCGCTGGGCCGTGGCTGGTGCTTCGGTTTCGGACTGTTCGGTGCCGGCACCAGCTGGATCTACTACAGCATCCACCATTTCGGTGGCGCATCGGTGCTGCTGGCCGGGTTCCTGATGCTGCTGTTCACCGCAGCGATCGCGTTCTTCTTCGCCCTGCCCGCCTGGGTCTGGGCGCGCTGGTTGCGCCGCAATGAAGCACCGCTGGCCGATGCACTGGCGTTTGCCGCGCTGTGGGTCGGCCAGGAAGCCTTTCGTGGCTGGTTCCTCACCGGTTTCCCGTGGCTCTACTCCGGCTACAGCCAGCTCGATGGCCCGTTGGCCGGGCTCGCGCCGGTCGGCGGCATGTGGCTGGTATCGTTCGTTCTGGCGCTGACTGCAGCGCTGATCTACAACGCGCCCCGCTTGTTGCAATCCGGTCGCAAGGGCTTTATCGCGGCTGGCCTGGTGTTGCTGGTCGGGCCATGGGTGGCGGGCATTGCGCTCAAGGGCCACGCCTGGACCAGTCCGTCGGGTCCGGCACTGAGCGTTGCCGCGATTCAGGGCAACGTCGAACAAAGCATGAAGTGGGACCCGGCGCAGCTCAATGCGCAACTGGCGCTGTACCGCGACCTGAGTTTCCGCTCCAAACCGGTGGACCTGCTGATCTGGCCGGAAACCGCGGTGCCGGTGCTCAAGGAGTCCGCCGAGGGCTACCTGAACATGATGGGTAACTTCGCCGCCGAGCGTAAATCGGCGTTGATCACCGGCGTACCGATCCGCGAGACGGTTCGTCACGAAAAACGCTTCTTCAACGGCATTACCGTGGTCGGCGAAGGCGATGGTACCTACCTCAAGCAGAAATTGGTGCCGTTCGGCGAATACGTGCCGTTGCAGGATCTGCTGCGCGGCTTGATCGCGTTCTTTGACTTGCCGATGTCCGACTTCGCTCGCGGTCCGGCGGATCAGCCGCTGCTGCAAGCCAAGGGTTATCAGATTGCGCCATTCATCTGCTACGAAGTGGTGTACCCGGAGTTCGCTGCAGGTCTGTCGGCACGCAGCGACTTGCTGCTGACGATCAGCAACGACACCTGGTTCGGCACCTCGATTGGCCCGTTGCAGCACCTGCAAATGGCGCAGATGCGCGCACTTGAAGCGGGCCGCTGGATGATCCGTGCTACGAACAATGGCGTGACCGGACTGATCAACCCGTTCGGGCAAATCACCGAGCAGATCCCGCAGTTCGAGCAGGGCATTCTGTATGGCGAAGTGGTGCCGATGCACAACCTGACGCCGTACCTGCAATGGCGCTCGTGGCCGCTGATCGTCGTCTGTGTGCTGCTGTTTGGCTGGGCGCTGATGGCAAGCCGGATGTCGAAGACCCTTTAAAAGCAGTCCATAAACACTGTGGTGAGGGGATTTATCCCCGATCGATGACGCAGTCATCGCAAATCCATTGCACTCGATTTACCTGAAAGACCGAGATGCAGGTTTTGGGGCGGCTTCGCCACCCATCGGGGATAAATCCCCTCGCCACGGAAGCCCTCTCAAAACAGTGCTCTTAGCGGTAAAACAACGAATACCCCACCTGCCCCACCGCCTCATTCAGCAATTGCCCGCTCTGCCAGATCGACTTGAATTCCGGCAGCCAGCCACCAAACGGTCGCGCATTATCGGTCCCGAGAAACCCTACGGGCGCCGGTACCACTTCAAATCCTGCCTGCTGGAAACACCACACGGCGCGCGGCATATGCCAGGCCTGGGTGACCACGACCACGCGTTTTATGCCTTGGGGCAGCAAGATGTCGGCGCTGAATTTGGCGTTTTCCCAGGTTGTGCGACTCTCGCCTTCCTGCCAGCGCGTGGTCACGCCGAAGTCATCGCGCAGCGAATCGGCCATCAGCTTCGCCTCGGTCGGTGGCGTGCCGTAATGCAAGCCACCGCTGGTCAGAATCGGCAGCCCGGAGGCCTTGGCCAGTCGCGCCGCATAGCGCTGACGCTCCAGCCCCACGCCAGTCGGCTGATCCTCACCCCAGGCCAGATCACCGCGCTCGCGCCCGGAACCCAGCACAACAATGGCATCGGCCCGCTGCGCCAGGATTGACCAGGCATCACGGGGCAGCGGCGGCTCACGTTCCAGTGCCTTGGCGCCCCACTGCACGACCACCGGCAGGCTCATCAGCCAGAAACCACCCAGCCCAATGGCAAAACACAGGCCTGCCAGTCGCGGCCGGGAACGGCGCAGCCACCAGGCGATCAGCAACAGCAGCAAGAGAATGCCGGGCGGCAACAGAAGTTGTTTGATGAAGTAACGAAAAGGCATCGGGGCATCTCCAGAGATGCCCGAAGCCTAAGAGTGTTAATGATGCGTTACAACCGATAGGCAGGATCCTGTTGGAAAAGATCCGTTATTTGACCTGCCATGCGTTTACTTGGCCTGTACAGAACGAACCTTGACGGTGTCTCTGCCGGGCGCCTTGTCCTTGAGCCAGATGACCTTGGCTGAATGTGCTGCATCGAGCTGTTTCACTGCCTGCGACAGGTATCCATGCGCTTCACGCTCACTGCGATCCAGATAGGCCTTGACCAGTTTGAACTCGGCGGGGCTCAAGCCACGCAATTCCAGTTCCACGGGGCGCTCATCGCGCAGCCGGCCAGCGGTTTTTGCAGCGTCGAGCGCCATGCCCAGACGATCCATCAACCGTTCGTACAACTCGGGTTTCGTCACGTTTTTTTGCCGTTGCTCCACCATCCCTCACCTCATTGAAGATAAGACTCACTCCCCAATAAGAGCTTAGCTTCGCTGCACAAACCGGCTGAACGCCGCGACCAACGGCCCTCGCCACGGTTTTCCGGGGCCAGACAGCTGTAATCAGGGTTTCCCTAGGCCAAGCGCGGTCATGTATGCTACGGCGCTTCCTGTCATTCCACTTCCAGCCTGTCCGGAGCATCCCCCGGAGGGCGCGTTGAAGAGGATTAGGCCACCCCTATCCAGTACAAAAGTAGCCATGCACGAACAATATCAGCCCCGTGAAATCGAAGCCGCCGCCCAGTCGTTCTGGGACGAGCAAAAGTCCTTTGAAGTCAGTGAACAGCCAGGCAAGGAAACCTACTACTGCCTGTCGATGTTCCCTTACCCCAGCGGCAAGCTACACATGGGGCACGTGCGCAACTACACCATCGGCGACGTGATCTCCCGCTACCAGCGCATGCAAGGCAAGAACGTTCTGCAACCGATGGGTTGGGACGCCTTCGGCATGCCGGCGGAAAACGCCGCGATGAAAAACAACGTGGCGCCCGCCAAGTGGACCTACGAAAACATCGCCTACATGAAATCCCAGCTGCGCAGCCTGGGCCTGGCGGTGGACTGGTCCCGTGAAGTGACCACCTGCAAGCCGGACTACTACCGCTGGGAACAATGGCTGTTCACCCGCCTGTTCGAAAAAGGCGTGATCTACCGCAAGAACGGCACCGTGAACTGGGACCCGGTCGACCAGACCGTGCTGGCCAACGAACAGGTGATCGACGGTCGCGGCTGGCGCTCCGGCGCGCTGATCGAGAAGCGCGAAATCCCGATGTACTACTTCAAGATCACCGCCTACGCGGATGAGCTGCTGGAGAGCCTCGACGAACTGACTGGCTGGCCGGAACAGGTCAAGACCATGCAGCGCAACTGGATCGGCAAGTCCCGCGGCATGGAAGTGCAGTTCCCGTACAACGTCGACTCGATCGGCGAAGCAGGCACCCTCAAGGTCTTCACCACCCGTCCGGACACCCTGATGGGCGCGACCTACGTTGCCGTGGCAGCCGAGCACCCGCTGGCCACCCAGGCCGCGCAGAACAATCCTGAGCTGCAAGCGTTCATCGCCGAATGCAAGGGCGGCAGCGTCGCTGAAGCCGATGTCGCCACTCAAGAGAAGAAAGGCCTGCCGACCGGCCTGTTCGTCGAGCACCCGCTGACCGGTGAAAAACTCCCGGTATGGGTCGCCAACTACGTGTTGATGCATTACGGCGACGGCGCCGTGATGGCGGTCCCGGCGCACGACGAGCGCGATTTCGAATTCGCCCACAAGTACAACCTGCCGGTGAAATCGGTGGTGCGCACCAGCTCCGGCGACACCAACCCGGCTCCGTGGCAAGACGCCTACGGCGAGCACGGCACGCTGATCAACTCCGGCGAGTTCGACGGCCTGGACTTCACCGGCGCCTTCGACGCCATGGAAGTCGCCCTGATCAAGAAAAACCTCGGCGCCTCGCGCACCCAGTTCCGCCTGCGCGACTGGGGCATCAGCCGTCAGCGCTATTGGGGCTGCCCGATCCCGATCATCCACTGCGCCACGTGCGGTGACGTGCCGGTGCCGGAAGACCAGTTGCCGGTGGTCCTGCCAGAAGACGTGGTGCCGGACGGCGCCGGTTCGCCGCTGGCGCGCATGCCGGAATTCTACGAGTGCAGCTGCCCGAAATGCGGCCAGCCTGCCAAGCGTGAAACCGACACCATGGACACCTTCGTCGAGTCCTCGTGGTACTACGCCCGTTACGCCTCGCCGCACTTTGAAGGTGGCCTGGTGGAAAAATCCGCAGCCGACCACTGGTTGCCGGTGGATCAGTACATCGGCGGTATCGAACACGCCATTCTCCACCTGCTGTACGCACGCTTCTTCCACAAGCTGATGCGTGACGAAGGTCTGGTCAGCTCCAACGAGCCGTTCAAGAACCTGCTGACCCAGGGCATGGTAATCGCCGAGACTTACTATCGTCGCGAAGCCAACGGTGCCTACACCTGGTTCAACCCGGCGGACGTGGAACTGGAGCGCGACAGCAAAGCCAAGGTCATCAGCGCCAAACTGAAATCCGACGGCTTGCCGGTGGAAATCGGTGGCACCGAGAAAATGGCCAAGTCGAAGAACAACGGCGTCGACCCCCAGTCGATGATCGACCAGTTCGGCGCCGACACCTGCCGCCTGTTCATGATGTTCGCCTCGCCGCCCGACATGAGCGCCGAATGGTCGGACTCCGGCGTTGAAGGCTCGCACCGTTTCCTCAAGCGCGTCTGGCGCCTGGCGCAGACCCACGTCACTCAGGGCCTGCCGGGCAAGCTGGACATCGCCGGCCTGAACGACGAGCAGAAAGCCGTGCGCCGCGCCATCCACCTGGCCATCAAACAGGCCAGCCATGACGTCGGCCAGAACCACAAATTCAACACCGCCATCGCTCAGGTGATGACGCTGATGAACGTGCTGGAAAAAGCCGCGCAAGGCACCGAACAGGACCGCGCGCTGATTCACGAAGGCCTGGAAGCCGTGACGCTGCTGCTGGCTCCGATCACGCCACACATCAGCCATGAGCTGTGGAAGCAACTGGGCCACGCTGACCCGGTGATCGATGCGGGCTGGCCTGCGGTCGATGAAAACGCACTGGTACAGGACAGCCTGCAACTGGTCATTCAAGTGAACGGCAAGCTGCGTGGCCAGATCGAAATGCCGGCCAGCGCCACCCGCGAAGAAGTCGAAGCGGCTGCCCGTGCCAACGAAAACGTGCTGCGTTTCGTCGACGGTCTGACCATTCGCAAAGTGATCGTTGTACCAGGGAAACTGGTCAACATCGTCGCCAGCTAAATTGGATTGGGCGCCAGGTTCGCCTGGCGCACTGTAAAACCTTTCGGGCCGCAGGGTCGGCCCACATGGTTTCAAGGGGAGCAACACAATGATCAAACGCAATCTGCTGGTGATGGGCCTCGCCGTTCTGCTGAGCGCCTGCGGTTTCCAGCTGCGTGGTACCGGCACCAATGAACTGACGATCAAGGAGCTCGACCTGAGCGCCCGTAACGCTTATGGCGAGACCGTCACCCAACTGCGTCAGGTGCTGGAGTCCAGCGGCGTCAAGGTTTACAACGGTGCACCGTACAAGCTGTATCTGGCTGACGAACAGGAAAACCAGCGCATCCTCAGCTACGCCGGCGCCGGTCGTACGGGTGAGTACCAAGTGACCACCGTGCTGAACTACGACATCGTAGGCGAACACAATCTGAACCTGCTGAGCGACAAGCTTGAAGTGCAGAAAGTGTTCATTCACGACGGCAACAACCTCGTCGGCTCCGATCAGGAAGCCAACGATGCCCGTCGCGAAACCCGTCGCGAACTGGTTCAGCGCATGATGCTGCGCCTGCAACAGCTGACGCCGGGCCAACTGCAGCAATTGCAGCAAGCGGCCAACGACCGTGCCCGGGCCGAAGCCGATGCACTGAAGGCGGCACAGAAGGCTGAAGCGGAAACCCCGCGTCAGTCGCCGCTCGAACTGCCGCAGCAGTAAGACGTACGGGGCGCTGAAGCGCCCCGTTCGCCCTCTTATGAAGCTCGCTCCCGCTCAACTCGGCAAACACCTGCAAGGCGCGCTCGCGCCCGTCTATATCATCAGCGGCGATGACCCGCTGTTGTGTCAGGAAGCCGCCGACGCCATCCGCAGTGCTGCCCGCCAACAAGGTTTCGACGAACGCCAGGTGTTCGCCGCCGACGCCAATTTCGATTGGGGGACCTTGTTGCAGGCCGGCGCCAGCATGTCGCTGTTCGCCGAAAAACGCCTGCTGGAACTGCGCCTGCCTTCGGGCAAGCCCGGTGACAAGGGCGCTGCCGCACTGATCGAATACTGCTCACGCCCCGCTGAAGACACCGTGCTGCTGATCAGCTTGCCCAAGCTCGATGGCAGCGCGCAGAAGACCAAGTGGGGCAAGGCGCTGGTCGAAGGTCAGCAGACCCAGTTCATTCAGATCTGGCCGGTGGATGCCAATCAGCTGCCGAGCTGGATTCGTCAGCGCCTCTCCCAGGCCGGGTTATCGGCCAGTCAGGATGCGGTCGAACTGATTGCCGCACGCGTGGAGGGCAACCTGCTCGCCGCCGCGCAGGAAATCGAAAAGCTCAAGTTGATGGCCGAAGGTGGGCAGATCACCGTCGAAACCGTGCAGGCCGCGGTGGCCGACAGTGCGCGCTTCGACGTGTTCGGCCTGACCGATGCCGTACTCAACGGCGAACCGGCCCACGCCTTGCGCATGCTCGAGGGCCTGCGCGGTGAAGGCGTCGAGCCACCGGTGATTCTCTGGGCTCTGGCACGGGAGTTGCGCCTGCTGGCCAATATCTCGCTGCAGTACAGCCAGGGCACGCCGCTGGACAAGTGTTTCAGTCAGGCGAAACCGCCAGTCTGGGACAAACGCAAACCGCTGATGAGCAAAGCCCTGCAACGCTACTCGGCGCCACGCTGGGCGCAGTTGCTGCTGGAGGCCCAGCGCATTGATGCGCAAATCAAGGGTCAGGCCGCTGGTTCGCCATGGATGAGCCTGAGCCGATTGGCGTTGTTGATGGCGGGCCAACGCCTTTCGCTGCCCGCCGAATAATCTGTCATACCGCAAACGACCCTTTGCGAGCAGGCTCGCTCCCACATTGAAATGCATTCCAAATGTGGGAGCGAGCCTGCTCGCGAAAGCGTGAGAACACTCCTACCTATCAGGGACTGGACAGACGTCCAACATCGGCAGATTATTTCCTCCGCAAAACCACTCACTCGAGAGAACCCTCATGAGCAAAAAGCCATCGAAACATGGCCCGAACAAGGCCAAATCCATCATCGCCCAACCCCTGTTCCGCAGCCGCCAGGAACGACCGACCAAGGGTAAAGGCAGCTACCGCCGCGAAGCCTTCCAGTCTGACAGCTGGGAGGCTTCTTACTTTCTGGCTGCCTGAAGCGCAGTGCCCCCCGGTCATGTTAAGGTCTGTACCTGAATCGTATCCCCTGGAACCGTGCATGCCCTTTCGTCTTTCCCGTCGTTGGCCCGTTCGCCAACTGATCGCTGCCTCCAGCTTCATTCTGCTTGTCGCCTGCGCGGAAAAACCTACCGCCGCCGATGCGCAACCTCTCCAAGCCGCCCCTGTCGCAACAGCCCCGGCAATCATTCCGCCGGTAGTGCCGTCCGCTGACCCTCTTGATCTTCAGCCCACCCAGACCTTTGCCGAATGGCAGGCCGGTTTCCGCAAGGATGCCTTGGCGGCCGGGATCCGCGCCGAGCTGTTCGATCGCGCGTTTGCCAATGTCAGCTTCGATGCCAGCGTGATCAAGGCCGACCGCAGCCAGCCGGAATTCTCACGTCCGGTGTGGGAATACCTCGACGGCGCCCTCTCGCCATTGCGAGTGCGCAAGGGCCAAGCGCTGATCAGTCAGTACGCCGACATCCTGCAAAGCATCGAACAGCGATATGGCGTCGATCGTCAGGCACTGGTGTCGGTGTGGGGCATGGAAAGCAATTTCGGCCAGTTCCAGGGCACCAAGTCAGTGATCAACTCGCTGGCGACCCTGGCCTACGAAGGTCGTCGTCCGGGCTTTGCCCATGCGCAACTGATTGCGGCGCTGCAGATCCTGCAACAGGGCGATATCACTCCAGAGAAGATGCTGGGCTCGTGGGCCGGTGCGATGGGCCAGACCCAGTTCATTCCGACCACCTACAATACCCACGCGGTGGATTTCGACGGTGACGGTCGCCGCGACATCTGGGGCAGCCCGGCCGATGCACTGGCCTCCACCGCGCACTACCTGCAAAGCTCCGGCTGGCAGCGTGGTCAACCGTGGGGCTTCGAAGTGCAATTGCCGAACAGCTTCAACTACACCCTGGCCGATGGCGCGATTCGCAAAACTGTCGCCGAATGGCGTCAACTGGGCGTGAGCCTGCCCAATGGCAGTCAGGCACCGGCCGGCTCGGAACAGTTGTCCGCCGCCCTGCTGCTACCCGCCGGTTATCGTGGCCCGGCGTTTCTGATCCTCGACAACTTCCGGGCGATCCTCAAGTACAACAACTCGTCATCCTATGCACTGGCGGTGAGCCTGTTGTCCGAGCGCTTCAATGGCGCTGGCCTGATCAACGGCACGTGGCCGAAAGATGACCTGCCACTGAGCCGCACCGAGCGTATCGAATTGCAGACCCTGCTGAGCGCGCGTAATTACGATGCAGGCACGGCTGACGGGATTATCGGCGCCAATACGCGCAAGGCGATCCGCAGTGCCCAGCAGGCGTTTGGCTGGCCGGCGGACGGGTATCCGACGCATAAGTTGCTTGAGAGCCTGCGTACTCAATAAAGCAAAATCAAAAGATCGCAGCCTTCGGCAGCTCCTACAGGGTAAACACTAATCCAATGTAGGAGCTGCCGAAGGCTGCGATCTTTTTGCGTCACCCGAGCATTATCGGGTGACCACATCCTGCTCCAGCATCAATTCCTTCTTCCCTGCGTCCAAGCGAACCAGCGCCCCCATCGGCAGCGTCAGGTTCGGATCACAATGCCCGCTGCGCCACCCCGACAGCACCGGAATCCGCAACGGCTCAAACGTTTGCTTGAGCAGGCGGTTCAACGCATCGATATCGACCCCGGCCACATCACCGACCAGCACCCCGCGCAATCGGGCCAGTTTGCCGGCCAGACGCATCTGCGTGAGCAAACGGTCGATGCGGTACAGCGGCTCGTTGACGTCCTCGATCAGCAGAATCACGCCCTCGACATCAATCTCATACGGTGTGCCCAGCGTTGCGGCGATCATCGCCAGATTACCGCCGAGCAAACGCCCGTGCGCGATGCCCGGTTCGACGGTGGTCAAGGGATAAGCCACCGGATGGCTCAACACACTCCCCGCCTTCAACTGACCGCGCAGCATCGCAAAGAATGAAGTGACAGTCGGCGGCTCCTTGTCGCCCAGCAAATCGGCGTTGAGCAGCGGGCCGTGGAAGGTCACGAACCCGGCGTAGCGACTGATTGCCAGATGCAGCGCGGTGATGTCGCTGTAGCCGACAAACGGCTTGGCGTGACGACTCAGCAGATCGTAATCGATCCGGTCCAGCAGGCGCGGCGTACCGTAGCCGCCGCGCAGGCAGATGATCGCGTCGACTTCGGGATCGGCGAAAGCGGCATGCAGGTCGTTGAGGCGTACGTCATCGCTGCCGGCCAGATAGCCGTCCTTCTCGTAGACACCGGGGAACACTTTCAGCGCATATCCGCGGGCGCGCATCCACTGCACAGCCTTTTCCGTGTCCAGCGCACCGGGGCCGGCGGGCGCGATCAGGCCGATCAGCCCTTCGGACGGCAGCGCCGGTACGGGTTTATGCGGAAAAAGGCTGTGGGTCGGTCGAACGGTCATCCATGGGTCTCCCTGTGTGAAGTCTTGCAGACACAGTAGTCAGGTCCAGAGACAAACAAAAGAGTGCGCGGCAGACCCAAACAAAAATACCCGCCGAAGCGGGTATTTTGTGAAGCCTTCAGCGCCGGATCAGGAACCGAGCAGCTCGGCCTTGACCAGTTTCGCCTGCTCGTCGGCGTGATACGAGGAACGTACCAGCGGGCCGGAAGCAACGTTCTTGAAGCCCATTTTGTAGCCTTCTTCGGCGAACCAGGCGAAGGTGTCCGGGTGCACGAAACGCTGCACCGGCAAGTGGCTGCGCGACGGTTGCAGGTACTGCCCGAGGGTCAGCATGTCGATGTCGTGTTCGCGCATGCGCTTCATGACTTCGATGACTTCTTCGTCGGTCTCGCCCAGACCCAGCATCAGGCCGGATTTGGTCGGAATGTGCGGCATCATCTGCTTGAAACGCTGCAGCAGGGTCAAAGACCACTGGTAGTCCGAACCCGGACGTGCAGCCTTGTACAGGCGCGGCACGGTTTCCAGGTTGTGGTTGAACACATCCGGCGGCTCGGCGGCAGTGATTTCCAGGGCGATGTCCATGCGGCCACGGTAGTCCGGGACCAGGGTTTCCAGCTGCACGTTCGGCGACAGCTTGCGGATTTCGCGGATGCAGTCGGCAAAGTGCTGGGCACCGCCGTCACGCAGGTCGTCGCGGTCAACCGAGGTGATCACCACGTACTTGAGCTTCAGGTCGGCGATGGCGATGGCCAGGCTTTCCGGCTCGTTGACGTCCAGTGGCTTCGGACGACCATGACCCACGTCGCAGAACGGGCAACGACGGGTGCAGATGTCACCCATGATCATGAAGGTCGCGGTGCCGCCGGAGAAGCACTCGCCCAGGTTCGGGCAGGACGCTTCTTCACAGACGCTGTGCAATTTGTGTTTGCGCAGCAGGCTCTTGATCCGGTCGACTTCCGGCGAAACCGGGATGCGTACGCGAATCCAGTCGGGCTTCTTCGGCAGTTCGGTGGTCGGAATGATCTTTACCGGGATGCGTGCAACCTTCTCGGCGCCGCGCAGCTTGACGCCGGCTTCAACCTTGGGACGCGGGGCCGGGCGCTCGGTCACGTCGAGCGTCGGGATCATGGTTTGCACTGCATCAGTAGTCATATCAGTCGATTCCGCCCGTCAGGGTCGTCTGCTCAGCATAGTCGAGGTGTTTGACGAGCTGCGCGCGCAGCCGGGCACTTACCTCGGCAAATTCAATCGATCCTGCGTGATCGCTCAGCTGGGTCATCGCCAGCCCGGCATAGCCGCAGGGATTAATCCGTCGAAACGGTTCCAGGTTCATATCCACGTTCAAGGCCAGGCCATGAAAGGAGCAACCGTGGCGAATCCGCAAACCCAGAGAAGCGATTTTCGCTCCGTCGACGTAGACGCCGGGAGCATCTGGCTTGGCGGCGGCGGTGACGCCGTAGCTGGCCAGCAGTTCGATCAGGCACTGTTCCATGCGCGTGACCAGATCACGTACGCCGAAACCCAGCTTGCGCACATCCAGCAACAGGTAGGCGACCAACTGGCCCGGACCATGATAAGTCACCTGCCCGCCGCGATCGACCTGTACTACCGGGATATCACCCGGCAGCAGCAGGTGTTCGGCCTTGCCGGCCTGGCCCTGGGTGAACACCGGTGGGTGCTCGACCAGCCAGATTTCGTCGGCGGCATTGCTGCCGCGTTCGTTGGTGAAGCGTTGCATGGCATGCCAGACCGGCTCGTAAGCCATCTGGCCAAGTTCGCGAAAGCCCAGCGTGCCCGGCATCACAACACCATGTGCACGAAACCGGAAGCCCGCAGCTCGCTGTTGATGTTGTACAGCTGATCCTGGTCTGTCGCGACAATGTGCAACTGGATGGTGGTGTACTTGCCGTTGCTGCTTTGACGCTCGTCGATGCGCTCATCATTGATGGTCGCGTGTTTCTTGACGATGTCGATGATCTTGTCTTTGTTGCCGACGCCCGTATCGCTGATCACCTTAATCGGATAATCAGTTTGCGGAAATTCGATCTTTGGCGCCTTTACTTCGGTATCGGTCATGGCGTAACGGCCTCTAGAGCGCAAGCCGTGGTAACGCACATGGCCCCGCACCGGATCGGGGCGGGGCCATGCAGGTCAACACAAATCAGTTGAACAAGCCGTAGAAGAATAGACGGATGCTATCCCACATGCGGCGGAAGATACCACCCTCCTCGACAGCGTCCAGAGCGATCAGGTCAGCGCTGTGCACCACCTTGTCGTCCAGTTTCACTTCGACTTTACCGATCACGTCGCCCTTGGCGATTGGCGCGGTCAGTTGCGGGTTCATGGTCATGCTGGCAGCGAGCTTTTTCAGCTGGCCTTTTGGCAGGGTCATGGTCAGGTCTTCAGCCAGGCCGGCCTTGACCTGGCTGGTGGTGCCTTTCCACACCGGGGCCTGAGCCAGTTCGGTGCCCTTCTGATAGAAGGTCTGGGTTTCGAAGAAGCGGAAGCCGTAGGTCAGCAGCTTCTGGGTTTCAGCAGCACGAGCCACTTCGCTGTTGGTACCGAACACCACAGCAATCAGACGCTGGCCGTCACGTACAGCCGAGGACACCATGCAGTAACCGGCTTCGTCGGTGTGACCGGTTTTCAGACCGTCAACGGTCTTGTCGCGCCACAGCAGCAGGTTGCGGTTAGGCTGCTTGATGCCGTTCCAGAAGAACTCTTTCTGCGAGTAGATCGCGTAGTGAGCCGGGTCTTCGTGGATGATCGCGCGCGCCAGGATTGCCATGTCGTGGGCCGACGAGTAGTGCTCAGGGTTCGGCAGACCGGTCGGGTTCATGAAGTGCGAGTTGGTCATGCCCAGATCGGCGACCGTCTTGTTCATCAGGTCGGCGAACGCGTCTTCGCTGCCGGCGATGTGCTCGGACAGCGCCACGCTGGCGTCGTTGCCGGACTGAATGATGATGCCGTGCAGCAGGTCGCTGACGGTCACTTGCGAGCCGACTTTGATGAACATCCGCGAACCGCCGGTACGCCAGGCGTTTTCGCTGACGGTCACCGGGTCGTTCTCACCGATCTGGCCGCGACGGATTTCCAGCGTAGCGATGTACGCGGTCATCAGTTTGGTCAGGCTGGCCGGCGGCAGACGCTGGTCACCGTTGTTCTCCACCAGCACGTTGCCGCTGCTGGCGTCCATGAGCACGTAGGCTTTTGCAGCCAGTTGAGGTGGCGACGGCATCATCTCGGCCGCGAAGGCGGCTGGCGAGAGGAGCAGCGGGACTAGCAGACACAGGCGTTTGGCAAAGGTGGTGATGTTCATCCGTCTCTCGAAATCGCTAATGGAAACTTGCCCGAAGGCAAAACTATTCAGACAGCCTTCTAACGGGCCATCGCGTGTTCAGTTGCTCACTCCAGTCACCCTTGCCGGGCTTTTGTTCTTCGACGAGCCAACAACCTGGTCCACCCCCCAAAACCGCAAGTGAACCGTCAATCAAGTGCTACGTTCCTTACTCGGTGACCACGCTCGGCGAGCCGAGATTGGCCAGGCGCACACTGTTCTGCACCTGGGCGATCTCACCCGGCGAACCGATCGGCCCCAGGCGTACCCGGTGCAGGGTCTGCTGATTGCGCACGATCGAGCTGATGAACACCGGAGCGCTCACCATCCCGCTGAGCTTCGACCTCAGGAGTTCTGCAGCGTCCGGGTTGGCGAACGCGCCCACCTGCAGATACTGGCCAGACGCTGGTGCAGAAGCGTTTTTTTTTGCGCTGATCTGTACAGGGACAGTATCAGAGGCATGTTGCTGCGGCGGCGGCGTCCACTGCTCGATGGTACCGGCCGAAGCCGTAATGACCGGGGCGCTATTCTGCGCGACTTGCGGCTCGTTGAGCATCAGCGGCGCCGGACGGCCCTTCGCGGCCCACCATTGCTGCGGATCGATACCCTCGACCTTGACCCGCGCGGTGCCGATTTCGGCATAACCGAGCTTCTTCGCGGCTGCGTAGGACAAGTCGATGATCCGGTCCGAATAGAACGGCCCGCGATCGTTGACCCGCAGGATCACGCTCCGGTTGTTGTCCAGGTTGGTCACCCGTACGTAACTGGGCAGTGGCAGAGTCTTGTGGGCGGCACTCATGCCGTACAGGTCATACACTTCGCCGTTGGCGGTGTTCTGCCCGTGAAACTTGGTGCCGTACCAGGAAGCGGTACCCGAGGCGACGTAGGTCTTGGATTCCTGCAACGGGAAATAGGTCTTGCCCAGCACGGTGTACGGGTTGGCCTTGTACGGACCGGTGTGCAGGGTCGGCGTGGCGTCCGGGATGCGCGAAACATCGACATCCCACCACGGCGCGCCGTCTTTGTGCGCGCGGTTGATGTCCAGCCCCGGCTGTGCACGCACGGCGGTGGACGAGGTCTTCTGGGTTGGCGCGCGGCTGGTCGAACAGCTGGCGACCAGCACCGCCAACGCGGCGAATGCCACCAGCTTCAGGGGTTTATTGATAGGCAATGCCCGCATTACTTGACGCCCCGTGCTTTTACCAGCTCTTCAGACAGTTGATGTACGGCCATGGCGTACATCACGCTGCGGTTATAACGCGTGATCGCGTAGAAATTCTTCAGGCCCATCCAGTATTCAGGGCCGTTGTCGCCTTCGAGGCGAAATGCAGTAACCGGCATATCATCGCGCAGCGCATCATGACTTGACCAGCCCAGCGCCCGCAACTCTCCGACCGTTTTCGTCGGCTCGATGCCGGTGGTCAGACCTTCGTCGACCTGCTCGCCGCGCACGTCAGCGCGGCTCACCACCGGTTCCCCGGCGACCCAGCCGTGACGCTTGAAATAGCTGGCCACGCTGCCGATCGCATCGTCCGGATTGGTCCAGATATTGATGTGACCGTCACCGTCAAAATCCACCGCGTAGGCGCGAAAGCTGCTCGGCATGAATTGCGGCAAGCCCATCGCTCCGGCGTACGAGCCCTTGAGGGTCAATGGATCGACCTGCTCTTCACGGGCCAGCAGCAGGAACTCACGCAATTCCTTGCGGAAAAATTCGGCACGGGGAGGATAGTCGAATCCGAGCGTGGACAACGCATCAATCACCCGGTAATTGCCGGTATTACGTCCGAAAAAGGTTTCGACGCCGATGATCGACACGATGACTTGTGCCGGTACGCCGTATTCCTGCTCGGCACGGGCCAGTACGGCCTCGTGCTGGCGCCAGAAGTCCACACCACGGGCGATGCGCGCGTCGGTGATGAACATCGGGCGATATTCTTTCCACTGCTTGACCCGCTCGGCGGGCTTGGAGATGGCGTCGAGAATCGCCTGTTTGCGCTGGGCCTCGCGAAACACGGCCATCAGTTGCTCACCGGCAAAACCGTAGTCGCGGGTCATTTCGCCGACGAATTCGGCCACCTGTGGCGAGCCTTCGTAATCGCCGGCCAGCGCTTGCTGCACGCCGCCAAGGATGCCGACCAGGCCGACCCACGGCGCGTAACGAGTCGCCCAGCTGCGCATGACTTGCATTGAACTCTTCACCTTATTCAAACCTGTGCGATCCACTTGCGATGCGTATGAATCGACATCAAAACCCCAAACGCTGACAGCAGTGTCACCAGCGAAGTTCCTCCGTAGCTAATGAAGGGCAACGGCACCCCCACCACCGGCAACAGGCCACTGACCATACCGATGTTGACGAAAACATAAACAAAAAACGTCATGGTCAACGCACCGGCGAGCAATTTGCCGAACAGCGTCTGCGCCTGGGCGGTAATCACCAGGCCGCGACCGATCAGCAACAGATAGATCAGCAGCAGCGCGCAGATGCCGACCAGACCGAACTCTTCGCCGAGTACGGCGATGATGAAGTCGGTGTGGCTTTCCGGCAGAAAGTCCAGGTGCGACTGGGTGCCCAGCAGCCAGCCCTTGCCGAACACGCCGCCGGAACCGATCGCGGCTTTCGACTGGATGATGTTCCAGCCAGTGCCCAGCGGATCGCTTTCCGGGTCGAGGAACGTGAGGATCCGCTGCTTCTGATAGTCGTGCATGATGAAGAACCACATGGCGATCGCCACCGGCACGGCCGCAGCCAGCACGCTGAGGATCCAGCGCCAGCGCAGCCCGCCCATGAACAGCACGAACGCGCCGCCGGCCAGAATCAGCAGCGACGTCCCGAGGTCGGGCTGGCGCACGATCAGAATGAACGGCACACCGATCAACATCAGGCTGATGCCGACGTGCTTGAGCTGCGGCGGCAGCGTGCGCTTGGACAGATACCAGGCAATCGTTGCCGGCATCAGGATCTTCATGAACTCCGAGGGCTGGAAGCGGATCACCCCGGGGATGTTGATCCAGCGCGTCGCGCCCATGGCGTTGTGGCCCATGATGTCCACCACCATCAGCAGCACCACGCCGACCACATAACCGAGCGGCACCCAGCGGGCCATGAACCGCGGTTCGAACTGGGCGATGACGATCATCGACACCAGGCCGATGCCGAACGAAGTGGCTTGTTTGCCCAGCAGATCCCAGCTCTTGCCACTGGCCGAATACAGCACGAACAGACTGCCTGCGGCGAGGATCAGCAGCAGGATCAACAGCGGGCCATCGATATGCAGACGTTGCAGCAGCGTCGCCCGGCGACGCATCACATCCTCACTGGAGAGCATGCGATCAAAATTATTCATCACGGGCCGTAGCCTCCGCACTGATAGGACCGGCGTATTCGGCCTTCAATCGACCCTCCTGGTCCAGAAGCCAGGCGTCCATGACCTGACGCACCACTGGCGCGGCGACCCCGGAGCCGGACTCACCGTTCTCGACCATCACCGAGACCACGATTTTCGGGTTGTCGGCCGGGGCGAAACCGACGAACAAGGCGTGGTCGCGGTGGCGTTCCTGAACCTTGGAACGGTCGTATTTTTCACCTTGCTTGATCGCGACCACCTGAGCGGTACCGGACTTGCCGGCGATGCGGTATTGCGCACCGATTGCCGCCTTGCGCGCGGTCCCTCTGGCGCCGTGCATCACTTGCTGCATGCCGTGGTTAACCTTGGTCCAGTCCGACGGATCGCGCAGAACGATATCCGGCATCGGGTTTTCATCTACCGGTTTGGCACCTTCGATGGTCTTGGCCAGGTGCGGCCGGTTCCAGATGCCTTTGTTGGCCACCAGCGCCGTGGCCTGCGCCAGTTGCAAGGGTGTGGACTGCATGTAGCCCTGGCCGATCCCCAGAATCAGGGTTTCGCCCGGGAACCACGCCTGTTTGCGCGTCGCACGCTTCCACTCGCGGGACGGCATCAGGCCGGGAGATTCTTCGAACATGTCCAGCGAGACCTTCTGGCCGATGCCGAACTTGTTCATGTAGGCCGACAACCGATCGATGCCCAGCTTGTGCGCCAGGTCATAGAAGTAGGTGTCGTTGGAACGCATGATCGCCGTGTCGAGGTCGACGAAACCGTCACCGGTGCGGTTCCAGTTGCGGTACTTGTGATCGTAGTTGGGCAGCATGTAGTAACCGGGGTCGAACACCCGGCTCGACGCCGTCACGACACCGGCATCGAGACCGGCAATCGCCACCGCTGGCTTGATCGTCGACCCCGGCGGGTACAGACCGCGCAGCACCCGGTTGAACAGCGGCCGGTCGATGGAGTCGCGCAGCTCGGCATAAGCCTTGAAGCTGATGCCGGTGACGAACAGGTTCGGGTCGAAACTCGGCTGACTGACCATTGCCAGTACTTCGCCGGTATTCGGATCGAGCGCCACCACCGCGCCGCGCCGCCCGCCCAGTGCAGCTTCCGCCGCTTCCTGCAGTTTGATGTCCAGACTCAGGACGATGTCCTTGCCGGGAATCGGATCGGTCCGCTTGAGCACGCGCAGCACGCGGCCGCGGGCGTTGGTCTCGACTTCCTCGTAACCCACCTGCCCGTGCAGTTCCGGCTCGTAGAAACGCTCGATGCCGGTCTTGCCGATGTGGTGGGTGCCGCTGTAATTGACCGGGTCGAGGGTCTTCAGCTCTTTCTCGTTGATCCGCCCCATGTAACCCACCGAGTGCGCAAAATGCGCGCCCTGCGGGTAATGACGCACCAACTGCGCGACCACTTCCACCCCGGGCAGGCGGAACTGGTTCACCGCGATCCGGGCGATCTGCTCTTCGGTCAGCTCGAACAGAATCGGCACCGGCTCGAACGGCCGGCGCCCCTGGCGCATGCGTTTTTCGAAGATCACCCGGTCCTCGGGCGTCAGCTGCAGCACTTCGACGATCACGTCGAGCACTTGCTGCCAGTCGCCGGAGCGCTCGCGGGTCATGCTCAGGCTGAAGCTCGGACGGTTGTCCGCCACCACCACGCCGTTGCGGTCGAAGATCAACCCACGGGTCGGCGGAATCGGCTGCACATGGACGCGGTTGTTTTCCGAGAGTGTCGAGTGGTACTCGTACTGGATCACCTGCAAGTAGTACAGCCGCGCAATCAATACGCCGATCAACAGCATGACCGCAACAGCCCCGAACACGACGCGGCTACGCACCAGGCGGGCGTCCTTTTCGTGGTCCTTGATGCGGATCGGCTGAGACATGAGGGCAGGACTACTTGTGGTAAGGGTGACCGGACAGCACGGTCCAGGCACGGTACAGCTGTTCGCCGATCAGGATCCGCACCAGCGGGTGCGGCAAGGTCAGCGGCGACAACGACCAGCGCTGGTCGGCGCGAGCGCAGACTTCCGGCGCCAGCCCTTCGGGGCCGCCGACCATGAAGTTGACCGTGCGCGAATCCAGCCGCCAACGGTCGAGTTCGACCGCCAGTTGCTCGGTGCTCCAGGGCTTGCCGTGCACTTCCAGCGTGACGATCCGCTCGTTCGGCCCGACCTTGGCCAGCATGGCTTCGCCTTCCTGGCGGATGAAACGGGCCACGTCGGCATTCTTGCCACGGGTATTGAGCGGAATTTCCACCAGTTCCAGCGCCAGCTCGGACGGAAGACGCTTGGCATACTCATGCCAGCCTTCTTCCACCCACTTGGGCATGCGTGAACCGACGGCGATCAGTCGCAGTCGCACAGCAATCCCTTACAGCTGGTCTTTGTTGAGCTTGGTGAAATGCTCGTGGGTGTTTTCCGGGCTGTGGTGCTTGGCGTCTGCCGCACGGCTTTGCTCGGCACCGGCCCACAGGCGCTCCAGGTCGTAGAACTGACGCGCCGAGGCAGTCATCATGTGCACGATCACCAGGTCGAGGTCGAGCAGCACCCAGTCGCTGTCGCCCTTGCCTTCTTCGCCCAGCGGCTTGGCGCCCTGCTTTTTGACTTCTTCACGGACCTTATCCAGCATCGCGTTGATCTGGCGATTGGACGTACCGGTGGCGATGATCATGTAGTCGGTGATGCTCTGCTTGTCGCGCACATCGATGATCTGGATGTCTTGTGCCTTGACGTCTTCCAGGGCTGCCACGGCAACCTTGACCAGCTCGTCGCCCTTGAGCGGCTCGTTGGTATTGGCGACTTCCGGCAGCGGCGCGCTCTTGAACGTGCCTTTGCGCTTGACTTTGCTTACATCTTTGTCGGTCATATAAAACTCGTTTTGCTCATGTATTCGGCGGCTTGGCGATACGTGGATTCGTATCAGTGAAGCACGCCTTGTTCAGTTCGACGCACGGTACAGACCGTGCGCATCGATGTAGGCCAGGACCGCGTCGGGCACCAGGAAACGTACCGACTTACCGCTGGCCAGCAGTTGACGGATCTGGGTGGCGGAAACCGCGAGCGGTGTCTGCCAGACGAATGCAATCTGTCCGCTCGGCCCTTTCAGGGCCAGCGGGTCGCTCACCGAACGCGCTGCCAGCAGGTTGCGCAAGGCATCCGGCGGTTCGCTGTCGGCGTCCGGGCGCTGTAGCACCAGGATGTGGCAATGCTGGAGCAACTCTTCCCAGCGATGCCAAGTGGGCAGGCCGCAAAATGCGTCCCAGCCCAAAAGCAGAAAAACCTGGGTCTCGGCGGCCATTTCGGCACGCATCAACTCCAGGGTATCAATGGTGTAAGACGGCTTGTCCCGCTGCAATTCGCGGGCGTCCACCACCAGCGGCGGCACTCCGGCCACCGCGCACTTAACCATTGCCAACCGATCCTGCGCCGAAACTTGCGGCGTATCGCGGTGCGGCGGCCGGGCGCTGGGCATCATGCGCAGCTCGTCGAGCAGCAGCGCTTCGGCGACTTCCAGCGCACCACGCAAATGGCCGATGTGCACCGGGTCGAACGTGCCGCCCAGTACGCCGATGCGCCGGGGTCGGAGTTCGCCGTCAGGCAGCGGCGCTGTCAAGTCGAGGTCGGTCAAGTCAGACCGTCGCCTGGCCGCGCAACTGGCCATCACCGACCACGACGTACTTCTCGCAGGTCAGTCCTTCGAGGCCCACCGGGCCGCGGGCGTGCAGCTTATCAGTAGAAATGCCGATCTCGGCACCCAATCCGTATTCGAATCCATCGGCGAAGCACGTCGGGGTGTTGATCATCACCGACGCCGAGTCGACTTCCGCGACGAAACGCCGGGTGTCGGCGAGGTTTTCACTGACGATCGAGTCGGTGTGATGCGAGCCGTAATGGTTGATGTGGTCAATGGCCTGGTCCAGTCCGTCGACCACGCGGATCGACAGGATCGGCGCCAGATACTCAGTACTCCAGTCGTCCTCGCTGGCCGCATTCGCGTCAATGATCGCCCGGGTGCGCTCGCAGCCACGCAGCTCGACGCCTTTTTCGCGGAACTGGGCTGCCATCGACGGCAGGAAATCCTTGGCAACACTTTGATCGACGAGCAGGGTCTCCATCGCGCCACAGATGCCATAACGGTAAGTCTTGGCATTGAAGGCGATGCGCTGGGCTTTCGCCAGATCGGCGTGGGCACTGACATAAACGTGGCAGATGCCGTCCAGGTGCTTGATCACCGGCACGCGGGCGTCACGGCTGATGCGCTCGATCAGGCCACGGCCACCGCGCGGCACGATCACGTCGACGTACTCGGGCATGGTGATCATCGCGCCGACGGCAGCGCGGTCGGTGGTTTCGACCACTTGCACCACGGCTGCCGGCAATTCGGCCTCGGCCAGACCGCGCTGGATGCACGCGGCAATCGCCCGGTTGGAATGAATCGCCTCGGAACCACCGCGCAGGATGGTTGCGTTACCGGACTTCAGGCACAGGCTGGCGGCATCGATGGTCACGTTGGGCCGGGATTCGTAGATGATCCCGATCACACCCAGCGGCACGCGCATCTTGCCGACTTGAATGCCGGACGGGCGGAAGCTCATGTCACGGATCGCACCGACCGGATCCGGCAGTGCTGCCACTTGGCGCAGGCCGACGATCATCCCGTCGATGCGCGCGGGAGTCAGTTCCAGACGTTCCAGCAAGGCTGGCTCCAGACCATTGGCGCGACCGGCGGCCAGATCCTGTTCATTGGCTGCGGCCAGCTCGGCGCGAGCAGCGTCCAGCGCATTGGCAGCAGCCTGCAAGGCGCGGTTTTTCTGCGCGGAGCTGGCACGGCCGATGACCCGGGAAGCTTCGCGGGCGGCGCGACCCAATCGGGTCATGTAGTCAAGAACGGACTCAGTCATGGTCTGTTGGGGTCTTGGCAAAGAGGAAAGCGGCAGATTATAGCTGTCGCGTCCCGGGACTAACAGCGGTGACAGGCGGATGGTCGAAATGGACTGCAATTTGCCGACGTTCAGCCGTAATTAAGCCGCGGATTGTTATCATCACGACCTCCTTCGCCTGGATAAACACCGTTTGCCATGTCCAACCTGACCGTTCGCGCCACCGCCGAGCGCCTGCCACTGGGCCTTCCGGACAATTTTTTCGACCGTGACGCGCAAGTACTGGCCCGCGATCTGCTCGGCAAAGTCATCCGCCACCGGGTCGGCGATCTATGGCTCAGCGCGCGGATCATCGAAACCGAAGCCTATTACTGCGCGGAAAAAGGCAGTCATGCCTCCCTCGGTTACACGGAAAAGCGTAAGGCTTTGTTTCTGGATGGCGGGCACATCTATATGTATTACGCCCGTGGCGGCGATTCACTGAACTTCAGCGCTCAGGGGCCGGGCAATGCGGTGCTGATCAAATCCGCCTACCCGTGGGTCGATGAGGTCAGCGGGCCGGCGAGCCTGGCGCAGATGCTGTTGAACAATCCCGATGCCCAAGGCCGCCCGCGTCCTTCGCAAAAACTGTGCGCCGGCCAAACGTTGCTGTGCAAGGCGCTGGGCTTGAAGGTGCCGATGTGGGACGCCAAGCGTTTCGACCATGAACTGCTGCTGGTGGAAGACACCGGCCCGGCGCCGACGCAGATCATTCAGACCACACGCCTGGGCATCCCCCAGGGCCGCGACGAACACCTGATGTACCGCTTCGTCGACGCCACGTATGCCCAGTGGTGCACGCGGAACCCGTTGCGCCGGGGTCAGGTCGAAGGGCGCGATTATTTCCTGTTGTAAACACGTAACCCTGTAGGAGCTGCCGCAGGCTGCGATCTTTGCTGTTAAAAGATCAAAAGATCGCAGCCTGCGGCAGCTCCTACAGGGATCATCAATGGTTTGGAGTTTTTTGGTATGGGCCCATGGCTCGATAGCGTAACCGGATGGCTGGCGGCCAATCCGCAGTGGCTGGCCGCTGCAGTGTTTATCGTCGCATTCGTGGAGTGTCTGGCCATTGCCGGAATAATCGTGCCTGGCACCGTGCTGTTGTTTGCCGTGGCCGTACTGGCCGGCAGCGGTGCACTGTCGTTGAGTGAAACCCTGCTGCTGGGCTTCCTCGGCGGGATTCTGGGCGATGCGGTGTCGTATTACCTGGGCCGCCATTTCCACCAGAACATCCGCCGCCTGCCGGGTCTGCGCCACCATCCGGAATGGATGGCCGGGGCTGAAACCTACTTCCAGCGTTACGGCATCGCCAGTCTGCTGGTCGGGCGCTTCATCGGTCCGCTGCGGCCGATGCTGCCGATGGTCGCCGGGATGTGCGACATGCCGTTTGCACGTTTTGCCGCCGTCAGCCTGCTGGCGGCGGCCGGCTGGAGCGTCGCCTACCTGCTGCCGGGCTGGGCCACCGGCGCGGCGATCCGCTTGCCGCTGCCGGAAGGTTTCTGGCTGCAGGCCGGCATCGTCGCCGCCAGTATCGCAGTGATGGTCGGCCTGAGCGTCAACAGCAGCTTGCGCCAGCATCGCCGGGCGACGATCTGGATCAGCAGCATGAGCCTGTTGATTCTGATCGGGCTGTTTATTGGCTATCCGTACCTGCACGCCCTCGATCAGGGCGTGATGACCCTGGTGCAGGAGCATCGCCAGCCAATGCTCGATGAAATCGCGGTGACGTTCACCCTGATCGGTGAATTCCGCAACATGCTGATGTTCAGCGCCCTGCTCACCGGTCTGTTGCTGCTGTGCCGGCAATGGCGCCAGGCAATCTTTGCCGGTGGCGTGCTGCTGTGCACCGCGCTCCTCAATACCGTCACCAAACAGTTTTTCGCCCGGGTCCGCCCGGAGGTGCTGACCGATCCACTGACCAGCTACAGCATGCCCAGCGGCCATGCCTCCGGTTCGTTTGCGCTGTTTCTGGTGCTGGCGGTTCTCGCCGGTCGCGGACAACCGCCGCGCATGCGTCTGACCTGGCTGCTGCTCGGCTGCATTCCGGCGCTGTCGATTGCTTTGTCGCGAGTCTATCTGGGCGCGCATTGGCCGACAGATATTCTGGCGGGTGCGATGCTGGCGGCATGCGTGTGTGCGGCGGGACTGTGGCTGAGTCAGCGCAAGGCGCCGCTCAACGCCATGCCGTTCAAGGTCTGGTGGCTGATTCTGCCGGCACTGCTGGTGCTGTTCAGCCTTTTCGTTCTGAGGCATTTGCCGGACACGATGTTGCGTTACGCTTATTGAGAAGCAAAAGATCGCAGCCTGCGGCAGCTCCTACAGGGTTTTGATTTCACATGCGCACGATGCGGGTATGAAATGAATCTCATGTAGGAGCTGCCGCAGGCTGCGATCTTTTTCGCTCAGGCGAACAGCTCACCCTGAAGCTCATCAAGCAGCGCCTGGATCGCATCCAGTCGCTGCTGCGGATCGTCGAGTTGCAGCAGGTCGATCTTGTCTTCTTCGGCGAACGGCAGCAGATACGCCAGCTGATTGGCCAGCGACTGCTGCCCCAGCGCTTCGGTACCCATGTTCAACGCCTCGACCATCGGGTGCTCGGCCAAGGCCTTGAGCAGCGCCACCAGATCGGCGTCTTCGTCCTGCAACGGTTGCTCCGGCTCATCGTCCAGCCATTCGACGTCGGCGAGGATCAACTGATCGCGCTGCACCTCTGTGCGCAACACCTGAAAACGCCGGCCGCCCTGCACGCGGATCCCGAGCAGGCCGTTGTCCTGTTGCTGAAAATCGGTGATCCGCGCCTCGCAGCCGACCAGGGCAAAGCCTTCGGGCGCGACGCCGACTTCGTGGCCGTCGAGGATGCACACTACACCAAAGCCGCCACCCTGTTTCATGCAGCGGCCGATCATGTCCAGGTAGCGCGCCTCGAAGATCTGCAAGTCAAGGTTGCAGCCGGGAAACAGCACTGTGTTCAGCGGGAAAAGCGGCAGACTCATAGACATTTCCTTAGACCACCATCGACACCGCCAACGGCAGGAACACTGCCGTGGCCACGCCCATCAGACTCATCGCCAGCGCCGCGAAGGCGCCGCACTCATCGCTTTCCTGCAGCGCCACCGAGGTGCCGACCGCGTGTGCGGTCATGCCCAGCGCCATGCCCCGCGCTTCAGGACTGTGCACGCCGAGCCGGGTCAGCAACGCCGGGCCGAAGATCGCGCCAATCACCCCGGTGATCAACACGAACACCGCCGCCAGCGCCGCCACGCCACCGATCTGCTCGGCCACCAGCATCGCAATCGGCGAAGTCACCGACTTTGGCGCCATGGTCATCAAAATCATGTGCTCGGCACCGAACCACCAGCCGAGCAACACGCCCATGCCCGTGGCGACTACCCCGCCTATCACCAGCGTAGTAAAAATCGGCCAGAACAATTGGCGGATGCGCTTGAGGTTCAGATACAACGGCACCGCCAACGCCACCGTCGCCGGGCCCAGCAGAATGCTGAGGATCTCGGTGCTCTTGCGGTACTCGGCATACGTCAGGCCGCAGCCGACCAGCACGCCGATCACCAACAGCATGGAGACCAGCACCGGCTGCAGAAAGATCCAGCGGGTTTTCTCGAACGCCGCCAGCACCAGTTGATAGGCACCGAGAGTGATGCCGATACCGAACAGCGGATGATGGATCACCGAAGCCCAGGCACCTTGCCAATCGAAGAGCATCAAGCGTCCTCCGAGTTCGGTGCGTGACGCTTGACCAGCCGTTGCATCAGCACCCCGGCGAAGGCCATCGACAGGATCAACGACAGCACCAGCGCGCCGACAATCGCCCAGAAATCAGCAGCAATGTCGCTCGCATAAACCATCACGCCCACGGCCGGCGGCACCAGCAGCAACGGCAGATAACGCAACAGACTGCCGGCCGCGAGGTTCAGCGGCTCGCCGACTTCACCACGCATGATCAGGAATACCAGCAACAGCAGCAGGCCGATGATCGGCCCCGGCAGCACCGGCAACAGCAAATGGTTGAGTGCCGTGCCGAGCAGTTGAAACAGCACCAGCATGGTCAGGCCACGTAACAACATCAGACATCTCCCCCCGCAAGTCCTCGGCATTATAAGCACGGCGGCGCTATGGATCGGCATTCGCCAAAAGCATGGTCGGTTGACCGGAGCAAAACGCCATGATGATCTACAGTGGTTCGCAGGGCGGTCAAATCCCCCACCTGAAAAACTATAAAACCGATGAACCCAAGGAGAGTCTCAATGCCCTATGTTCCCGTTGCAGAGCTCAAAGATTATGTCGGCAAGGAACTCGGACGTTCCGAATGGCTCACCATCGATCAGGAGCGTATCAACCTGTTCGCCGAAGCCACCGGGGATTATCAGTTCATCCATGTCGATCCGGTCAAAGCCGCGCAAACGCCTTTTGGCAGCACCATTGCTCACGGTTTCCTGTCGCTGTCGCTGATCCCGAAACTGATGGAAGACATCCTCGTACTGCCGCAAGGCCTGAAGATGGTGGTCAATTACGGTCTGGACAGCGTGCGTTTCATCCAGCCGGTGAAGGTCAATTCAAAAGTGCGCCTGAAAGTCGACCTGGCCGAAGTGACCGAGAAAAAACCCGGTCAATGGCTGCTCAAGGCCACCGCGACGCTTGAGATAGAAGGCTCGGACAAACCCGCCTATATCGCCGAACCGCTGTCGCTCTGCTTCGTTTAAGTCACCGGATGCGAAACAGCGCACGCTGTTTCGCATCCGCGCTGTTTTCCCGGCTGTATAAGGTCACATGGCTGCGGCATACTCGGTCGCCTAATTGCCCGGATCCCGCTATGCGCCCACTCGCTTCTCTTGCACCCCTTGCCCTGACCCTGATGCTCACCGCGTGCGGCGACGGCGAATCGCTGCTGCCCCCGGATGCACGCCTGCCGGACGGCGGACGCTATCGCGGTGAACTGGTCAACGGCTTGCTGCAAGGCCAGGGCCGGGTCGACTACCCCAACGGCAGTTGGTACGCCGGGCAGTTCGACAAGGGCCAATGGCATGGCCAGGGCGAATGGCACGGCAGCAACGGCGAGGTTTATCGCGGCCAGTTCCAGCAGGGCCTGTTCGACGGCCAAGGCAGTCTGACCACCAACGCCAGCAGTTACACCGGCGGTTTCAAGCAGGGCCGACGCGATGGCGAAGGCACGCTGAAAGAAAACGGCATGACCTACCGTGGCGAGTTCAAGGCTGACCAGTATTCCGGGCTGGGGCGTCTGGAAATGGACGACGGCAGCGCCTATCAGGGCCAATTCGCCCACGGCAAACCCAACGGCGAAGGCCAGCGCGGCGATGCCAGCGGCAACACCTTCAGCGGCCATTTCGTCAACGGCCAGCTCGAAGGCAATGGCACGTTCAACAGTGCCGATGGCGACATCTATGTCGGCGGTTTCAAGAACAGTCAACTGCACGGCAAAGGCCGCTATGAAAACGCCGACGGCGACGTCTGGCTCGGCCAGTTCAAGGAGGGCGCGCTGACCGGCAAGGGCGAATTGATCGGCGCCGACGGCAGCCACTACATCGGCTATTTCAATGACTGGCGCTTCAGCGGCCAGGGCCGTTTGAACCTGTCTGACGGCAGCTTCTACATCGGCGAGTTCGACAGCGACAGCTACGCCGGGCGCGGCACCCTGGTGCTGACCGACGGCACCGTACTCAGCGGCACCTGGATCAACGGCCAGCGCGTGCGTGACGCCGACGGCAAGCTGCTGCCCGACACCCTCGAACTCGGTCTGCTGGCCCAGGGCCGCCTGCTCGATAACGCGCTGGCCGCCGTGCCCGCCTCGACCCCGGCGGTGGAGCTGTACACCCTGACCCTCGGTGGCGACGGCAAGCAAAGCGTGTTCCTGCGCGAGTCCGACTACGTCGCCAACATGCTCACCACACGTTTCGGCGCTTTCGGCCAGATTCGTCTGGTCAACCACCGTGACCACCTCACCGACCGGCCAATGGCCACCCGCGAAAACCTGCGCCGCGCCGCGCAGACCCTGGCCGAGCGCAGCGGCCCGGAAGACCTGGTGTTCATCTACCTGACCAGCCACGGCACCGCCGAACACGAACTGGTGCTCGACCAGCCGCGCATGGAGCTCGCCGACCTGCCCGCCGACGAACTCGCCACGGTGCTGGCGCCGCTGAAGAATCGCGACAAGGTGATCGTGATTTCATCGTGCTATTCCGGTGGTTTCATCCCCGCGCTGAAAGATGAGCGCACCCTGATCATGACCGCCTCGCGCGCCGACCGCGTGTCGTTCGGTTGCTCGGAAGAAGCCAACTTCACCTACTTCGGCGACGCCCTGTTCGCTCAGGCGCTGAACCAGACCGACGACCTCGAGCAAGCCTTCAAACTGGCCAAGGCCACCGTCGCCGAGCGCGAACTGGCGGACAACTTCGAAGCCTCGGAGCCGCAGATCTGGGCACCGAAAACCG
Organism: Pseudomonas sp. S8; assembly: GCF_050473925.1. Lineage (NCBI taxonomy): Bacteria > Pseudomonadati > Pseudomonadota > Gammaproteobacteria > Pseudomonadales > Pseudomonadaceae > Pseudomonas > Pseudomonas sp. S8. The sequence goes on along the minus strand of NZ_JBFDVZ010000016.1, from coordinate 5,133,847 downwards.
TGCTGGCGCACTGGCAACTGCTGCGTAAGCAGCAGGCCAGAAAAGCGTTGCAGAGTGCTGCGTTGAACGACGGAGCCACAAACAGCAACTAAGCTGAACAGTATCAAGGGAGAAACACTATGTACTTGACGCCTCAGCACGTATTGCTTGCCGGAGCCACCGGACTGACCGGTGAGCACCTGCTCGACCGTTTGCTCAACGAGCCGACGATCACCCGCGTGCTCGCCCCGTCCCGCCGGCCACTGGCGGAACATCCGCATCTGGAAAACCCGGTGGGCGACCCACAGGCGTTTCTGCCGCAACTCAGTGGTCGCGTCGATATCGCCTATTGCTGCCTCGGCACCACCATCAAACAGGCGGGTTCCGAAGCCGCGTTCCGCGCGGTGGATCTGGACATGGTCGTAGCGTTCGCCAAACGTGCACGGGAGATGGGCGCGCGGCACCTGATCGTGATCAGCGCACTGGGCGCCGATCCGAAGTCGTCGATTTTCTACAACCGGGTCAAAGGTGAGATGGAGCAGGCGTTGCGCGCGCAGGACTGGCCGCAATTGACCATCTGCCGACCATCGCTGTTGCTGGGCGATCGCACCGAGCCGCGCCTGGGCGAACAGCTGGCCGCGCCGTTTTCCAAATTGATTCCCGGCAAATACCGCGGTATCGAAGCCTGCCAACTGGCCCGGGCGATGTGGCGTCTGGCGCTGGAAGAACAGGATGGGGTGCGGATCGTCGAGTCGGATGAGCTGCGCAAGCTCGGCAAGTAAACACCGTACTTTGTGGCGAGGGGGATTTATCCTCGATCGGCTGCGCAGCAGTCGTCGTTTTTCAGATTTTGGGGGCGCTGCGCACCCCATCGGGGATAAATCCCCTCGCCACACTCCCCTACAATCCACCCGTCGCCTGAAACCCAACGCCGATCACGGTCAGCAACGACAGCGGCAACAGCAGCGTATCGAGCAACGCACTCGCCGGCAGGTCCACCCCCGGATAACTCGGCGCCTCAGCACCGAAGCGATCCATCGCACAGCACCCGCCATTCATCGCATACAAATCCAGGCGCGTCCCGGAATACACCACTGGCGCGCCCGGTTTGGCTGCATCCAGCGTGCGCGCGGTGGCGCAGCCGGCCAGTTGCAGCGCCAGCACAATCGTCAGCAGCTTATTCATCGCTGCTCAGATGATGCTCGCCCCAACGCGGCAACATGTCCTGTGGAATGCCCAGCAGATTGAGAATCCGCGCGACGACGAAATCGATCAGGTCGTCGATGGTCTGCGGCTGGTGATAGAAACCCGGCGAGGCCGGCAGGATGGTCACGCCCATGTTCGACAGCTTGAGCATGTGTTCCAGATGAATGCTCGAATACGGCGCCTCGCGCGGCACCAGAATCAACTGGCGACGCTCCTTCAAGGTGACGTCCGCTGCGCGTTCGATCAGATTGTTGCAGGCACCGGTGGCAATCGCCGACAGGGTACCGGTGGAACACGGCACCACAACCATCGCCGCTGGCGCGCCGGAGCCCGAGGCCACCGGCGACATCCAGTCTTCCTTGCCGTACACACGGATCTGTCCGGCGGCGGCCCCGGTGTACTCGGTGAGGAACGCCTGCATCATTTGCGGCTTGGGCGGCAGCGTGACATCGGTCTCGGTGGCCATCACCAGTTGCGCGGCCTTGGAGATCAGGAAGTGCACTTCACGATCTTCGCGCACCAGGCAATCGAGCAGGCGCAAACCGTACTGCGCGCCGGACGCGCCGGTCATCGCCAGCGTGATGCGTTCCGGGCCGCCGCTCTGGGCAAAAGTGTTCATTTCAGGGCCTCGGCGAGCTTGCCGTGCAGGCCACCGAAGCCGCCGTTGCTCATGATCACCACGTGGGTGCCGGGTTGCGCCTGGCTCTTCACGCGTTCGATGATGCCTTCGAGCGAATCGCTGACAATCGACGGCACGCTGCACAGTGCCGCGGTGGCTGCCAGATCCCAACCGAGGTTGGCCGGCGCATACCAGATCACCTGATCGGCATCGACCACGCTGTCCGGCAGACCGTCACGGTGCGCGCCGAGCTTCATCGAGTTGGAGCGCGGTTCGATGATCGCGATCAGCGGTGCGTCGCCGATGCGCTTGCGCAAACCATCGAGGGTGGTGGCGATGGCCGTCGGGTGGTGGGCGAAGTCGTCGTAGATGGTGATGCCGCGCACTTCGGCGACCTTCTCCATTCGGCGCTTGACGTTCTTGAACGCGCTCAAGCCGGCGATGCCCATCGCAGGCACCACGCCGACATGCCGCGCCGCGGCCAGAGCAGCCAAAGCGTTGGCCACGTTGTGCTGGCCGGTCAATTCCCATTCAACAGTGCCTTGGGACTCACCTTCGAACATCACTTCGAACGCCGAGCCGTCGTCCTTGAGCAACTTGACCTGCCACTGACCGCCGGCACCGGTGGTTTGCACCGGAGTCCAGCAGCCCATTTCGATCACGCGCTGCAAGGCCGGCTCGGTGGTCGGATGGATCACCAGACCTTCACTCGGAATAGTCCGCACCAAGTGGTGGAACTGCCGCTCGATGGCCGGCAGATCGGGGAAGATGTCCGCGTGATCGAACTCAAGGTTGTTGAGGATCGCAGTGCGCGGACGGTAGTGGACAAACTTCGAACGCTTGTCGAAGAAGGCGCTGTCGTACTCGTCAGCCTCGATCACGAAGAACGGCGTACCGCCTAGACGGGCCGACACCGAAAAATTCTGCGGCACGCCGCCAATCAGGAACCCCGGGCTCATGCCGGCGTGTTCCAGCACCCAGGCGAGCATGCTGCTGGTGGTGGTCTTGCCGTGCGTACCGGCCACCGCCAGCACCCAGCGCCCTTGCAGCACGTGATCGGCCAGCCATTGCGGGCCGGAGACGTACGGCAGGCCTTTGTTCAGCACATATTCCACCGCCGGGTTGCCGCGCGACATGGCATTGCCGATCACCACCAGATCCGGTGCCGGATCGAGCTGGGCCGGGTCGTAGCCTTGGGTCAGCTGAATGCCCTGGGCCTCAAGCTGCGTGCTCATCGGCGGATAGACGTTGGCGTCGGAGCCGGTCACGTGATGGCCCAGCTCTTTGGCCAGAACCGCCATCGAGCCCATGAAAGTCCCGCAGATACCCAGAATATGAATGTGCATAGTCGACCTCGTAAAACATGGCCGCAGGTTAGCGCAGGGAGGGGGAAATCGCACTCTTTAGCTGATCACCATCACCCCACCTGTAGGAGCTGACGAGTGCAACGAGGCTGCGATCTTTTGATCCTGTAAAGAACAAGATCAAAAGATCGCAGCCTTCGGCAGCTCCTGCGGGGGGATTTATGCGGTTCGGGCGATACCGTGTTTACGCAGCTTTCTGTAGAGGGTGTTGCGGCTGACCCCGAGCTGCTGCGCGGTCTGGGTCATGTGCCAGCGCGTTTGCTCCAGCGCATTGAGCAACGCCAGACGTTCGGCGTCCTCCAGCGGATGCTCGGACTCAGCCGCCCTCAGCTCCAACGGCGGGCGCGCCTGGCGAATCATCGCCGGCAAATCGTCCAGCCCGATCCGCCCTTCATCGCACAACGCCGCCAGCGTGCGCAGAACATTGCGCAACTGCCGCACGTTGCCCGGCCAGTTGAACGCCAGCAACGCCTGACGGGCCGCCTCGTCAATCACGATTGTCTCGCCGCCAGCCTCCTCGGCCAACAGGAAATCCAGCAACTGCGATTTATCACTGCGTTCGCGCAGCGCCGGCAGCGCAACTTCGAGGCCATTGAGCCGGTAATACAGGTCTTCACGGAAGCTGCCGTCTTCGACCCGCTCCAGCAGATGGCGGTGCGTGGCGCTGATGATCCGCACGTTGACCGCCTCCGGTTCGCCGCCGATCGGCACCACCTGCCGGTCTTCCAGCACTCGTAACAACCGGGTCTGCAACGCCAGTGGCATGTCACCGATTTCATCGAGAAACAAGGTGCCGCCATCGGCCTGCTGCAACTTGCCGCGCATGCCATCCTTGCGCGCGCCAGTGAAACTGCCACCGCGATAACCGAACAGCTCGCTCTCGATCAGGCTCTCGGGGATCGCCGCACAGTTGAGGGCGACGAAGGCTTTGTTGGCGCGCTGGCTGGCGTGATGCACAGCTTTGGCGAAGGCCTCCTTGCCTGAGCCGGTTTCGCCATTGATCAGCAGCGGCACGTCGCGCTCGAATACCCGCAGCGCCTTGCGAAAATCCGCTTGCAGCGCGGCGTCACCGAGGCAGATGCCCGCCAGTGGCTGAGCTTTGGCCACGACCGGGGCCGGCATGATCTTCGCCGGTTTGCGCGACTCGCCACGCAGCAAGGCAAACAGATGCCGCCCATCGCGGGTGCGCAGCGGCCAACTGGCGCTGGCATTGGCGCTGGCACGACCGAGCAGTTCATCCAGCGAGCAATCGAAAAACGCTTCCACCGGCTTGCCGAGCAAACCACCGCGAATATGCCCCAACAGGTTCAGCGCACTCTGGTTGACCGCGCTGATCCGCCCTTCGCCGTCAAACGCCAGCAGCCCTTCGCTGAACAAGCCGACGGATTCGGCCTGCAGATGAAAACGCAGCAACCACTGGTTATCGAAGCAACGCAGGAAATAGCAGCTCTCGATCATCTTCGCCGACAGATTGACCAGCGCCATGGTGTGGAACTGGCTCTGGCGCGAAACGTCGTGGCGCGCCGAGGATACGTCGAGCACCGCCAGCAATTCGCCGTGCGGGTCGAACACCGGGCTCGCCGAGCAGGTCAGGCCGGTGTGGCGACCGCGAAAGTGTTCGTCCTGGTGGATGGTCAGCGCTTGGCGCTCGACCAGGCAAGTGCCGATGCCGTTGGTGCCTTCGCAGGCTTCGCTCCAGTCGGCGCCGAGCCAGAGCCCGGCACGTTCGAATATCTTGCGCTCGGCGGGTGCGGTGACGCAGTTGAGGATCACCCCGCGCGCGTCGGTCAGCAGCACCGCATGACCGGCGCCGGACAGTTGTTGATGCAGGCTGCTCATTTCATTGCCGGCGATTTGCAACACCTGTTGCAGACGCTCGCGGCTTTCGAGGACGCGTCCGTGTTCGAGCACCGTAGGCGCCATGGTCAGGGCCGGATCGAGGTGGTAGTCCTCAAGACAGCGCAGCCACGAGCGGGCAATCGACGGATCGGCACCCGGCCCGTGCAGGTGCGGCTTGCCCTGACTGACGGTGAGAACCTGCTGGGCATGGCGACTCAAATGGTTGTCGTGCATTTCTTATTATTCTCCCCGAGATCAGTGCCGCCTCTTTATTGGCTGGCACATACCTTGTGGTGAGGGGATTTATCCCCGATCGGCTGCGCAGCAGTCGTAAATCCGGCATACGCGGTGAATCTGAGTCGCCACAATTTTTTATTGGGGCTGCTTCGCAACCCATCGGGGATAAATCCCCTCACCACAAGGGTGCATCTGGGCGATTGGCAGTCAGCATCCTCCAGCCATCGACGCATTGCAATGCTGGCAAGACCAGCCGGTCACAGGCTGTGCCAAAAGCGGTACAAACTGTCACCCCCTCTGTACCGAAACCATCACAGGCTGCGTCCGCCCGTCCGACACAAACCACGCAAGGCCTTGATTTGCCTGCCCTGCGCGGCAATGGCCCGACCTTTGCTCTACGCTTATAGCAAGCGCACTTGCGCGTTTCTCTAATAAGTACAAAGCCAAGGAGAACAACATCATGCGTTACGCTCACCCCGGTACTGAAGGCGCCAAAGTCTCGTTCAAGAGCAAGTACGGTAACTACATCGGCGGCGAGTTCGTCGCGCCTGTCAAAGGTCAGTACTTCACCAATACCTCGCCAGTGAATGGCCAGCCGATTGCCGAATTCCCCCGCTCCACTGCCGAAGACATCGACAAGGCACTGGACGCCGCCCACGCCGCTGCCGACGCGTGGGGCGCAACCTCGGTGCAGGCGCGCTCGCTGATCCTGCTGAAAATCGCCGACCGCATCGAGCAGAACCTCGAAACCCTGGCGATCACCGAAACCTGGGACAACGGCAAAGCCATCCGCGAAACCCTCAACGCCGACATCCCGCTGGCGGCCGACCACTTCCGCTACTTCGCCGGGTGCCTGCGCGCCCAGGAAGGCAGCGCGGCCGAAATTGACGGCAACACCGTGGCCTATCACATCCATGAACCGCTGGGCGTGGTCGGCCAGATCATCCCGTGGAACTTCCCGCTGCTGATGGCTGCGTGGAAACTCGCCCCGGCACTGGCCGCCGGCAACTGTGTGGTGCTCAAACCTGCCGAGCAGACGCCGTTGGGCATCTGCGTGCTGATGGAGTTGATCGGTGATCTGCTGCCACCGGGCGTGCTCAACGTGGTGCAAGGTTTCGGCAAAGAAGCCGGCGAAGCACTGGCCACCAGCAAACGCATCGCCAAGATCGCCTTCACCGGCTCGACCCCGGTCGGCTCGCACATCATGAAATGCGCCGCCGAGAACATCATTCCTTCCACCGTGGAACTGGGCGGCAAGTCGCCGAACATCTTCTTCGAAGACATCATGCAGGCCGAGCCGAGCTTCATCGAGAAGGCTGCCGAAGGTCTGGTGCTGGCGTTCTTCAACCAGGGCGAAGTCTGCACCTGCCCGTCCCGTGCCCTGGTCCAGGAATCGATCTATGACGAATTCATGCAAGCGGTGATGAAGAAAGTCAGCCAGATCAAACGCGGCGACCCGCTGGACACCGACACCATGGTCGGCGCTCAGGCGTCCGAGCAGCAATTCGACAAGATCCTGTCGTATCTGGAAATCGCCAAGGGCGAAGGTGCCGAACTGCTGACCGGCGGCCAGGTGGAAAAACTCGAGGGCAATCTGGCGACCGGCTATTACATCCAGCCGACCCTGCTCAAGGGCACCAACAAAATGCGCGTGTTCCAGGAAGAAATCTTCGGCCCGGTGGTGAGCATCACCACGTTCAAGGACGAAGCCGAAGCCCTGGCGATCGCCAACGACACCGAGTTCGGCCTCGGCGCCGGTCTCTGGACCCGCGACATCAACCGCGCCTATCGCATGGGCCGCGCGATCAAGGCCGGTCGCGTGTGGACCAACTGCTATCACCTGTACCCGGCGCACGCCGCGTTCGGCGGGTACAAGAAGTCCGGCGTCGGTCGTGAAACCCACAAGATGATGCTCGATCACTACCAACAGACGAAAAACCTGCTGGTGAGCTACGACATCAATCCGTTGGGCTTCTTCTAAAACCCGGGGCAACACAAATGTTTCTGTGTTGCCCTCCCAATAGCTATCGCTGGCAAGCCAGCTCCCACAGGGATCTTTGCAGATCTCGATAACGGGCACACCACAAATACCTGTGGGAGCTGGCTTGCCAGCGATGGCGTCCTCAATGACACAACACAAGGCCTGGCCGCTCTGGCACGGCACTTGCGTACCCGTCATTCAGGTTTTGCAAAAAAACTGCCGCTGCGTGAACAGCTTCCATCCACCTCAACCGCTGCACCCGAAAGTCCAACAGATCGAACAATAAAAAACAGAGAGGACTTATGACTTCCACCACACAGCTCAAACCCACACTCGGCACCTTGCACCTCTGGGGCATTGCCGTCGGCCTGGTGATTTCCGGCGAATACTTCGGCTGGAGTTACGGCTGGGGCACGGCCGGCACCCTCGGATTTCTGGTCACGGCGCTGATGGTCGCGACCATGTACACCTGCTTCATCTTCAGTTTTACCGAACTGACCACCGCGATTCCCCACGCGGGCGGGCCGTTTGCCTACAGCCGCCGAGCGTTCGGCGAAAAAGGCGGGTTGATCGCCGGCATCGCCACGCTGATCGAATTCGTCTTTGCCCCACCGGCGATTGCCATGGCCATCGGCGCTTACCTCAACGTGCAGTATCCGGGACTCGACCCGAAAATCGCGGCGGTCGGCGCGTATTTCGTGTTCATGACCCTGAACATCCTCGGTGTCAGCATCGCCGCCACCTTTGAACTGGTGGTCACTGTGCTGGCGGTCGCTGAATTGCTGGTGTTCATGGGCGTGGTTGCGCCGGGCTTCAGCTTCAGTAACTTCGTACTCAACGGCTGGTCGGGCGCCAACGAGTTCACACTGGGTTCGATCCCCGGGATCTTCGCAGCGATCCCGTTCGCCATCTGGTTCTTCCTCGCCATCGAAGGCGCGGCCATGGCCGCCGAAGAAGCCAAGGATCCGAAACGCACGATTCCCAGGGCTTATGTCAGCGGCATTCTGACTCTGGTATTCCTCGCCATCGGCGTGATGGTGATGGCCGGCGGTGTCGGCGACTGGCGCCAGCTGTCGAACATCAACGATCCACTGCCGCAGGCGATGAAAGCGGTGGTCGGCAACAACTCCTCGTGGATGCACATGCTGGTGTGGATCGGCCTGTTTGGCCTGGTGGCGAGTTTCCACGGGATCATCCTCGGCTACTCGCGACAGTTCTTTGCCCTCGCCCGCGCCGGTTACCTGCCGAAAAGCCTGGCCAAGCTGTCGCGCTTCCAGACCCCGCACAGGGCGATTCTGGCCGGTGGTGTGGTTGGCATCGCGGCGATCTACAGCGACGGCCTGGTCAACCTGCAAGGCATGACCCTGACCGCCGCGATGATCACCATGTCGGTGTTCGGCGCAATCGTGATGTACATCATCAGCATGCTCAGCCTGTTCAAACTGCGCAAAACCGAACCGAACCTGGAACGCACCTTCCGCGCCCCGGGCTACCCGGTGGTGCCGGCGATTGCGTTGTTTCTGGCGGTGGTGTGCCTGGTGGCGATGGCGTGGTTCAACACGCTGATCGGCTGCGTGTTCCTCGGCTTCATGGCCGCTGGCTACCTGTACTTCCAGCTGACCGCCAAACAACGCGCCGACGCCCCGGCAGACGCTATGCTCGAAGGTATCTGACTGCCTTATAAAAGTGCACAGCGCCCATCCAGGCGCTGTGCTGGAACCCTGTAGGAGCTGCCGCAGGCTGTGATCTTTTGATCTTGTTTTTAGAAAATCAAAGTCAAAAGACCGCAGCCTGCGGCAGCTCCTACAGGGGGTTTATCGTTTACAGGAGGATATTGTGGCCGCATTTGCCCATTCCGTCGGCGCCCAGACCTATCGCTTCGACAGCCTCAAGGACGTCATGGCCAAAGCCAGCCCGGCGCGCTCGGGAGACTTCCTGGCTGGCGTTGCCGCGCTCAACGACGGTGAACGCGTGGCCGCGCAAATGGCGCTGGCCGACATCCCGCTCACGCATTTTCTGCAGGAAGCGCTGATTCCCTACGAAGCCGATGAGGTCACCCGACTGATCATCGACACCCACGACAAACAAGCCTTCGCCGTGGTCAGCCACCTCACCGTCGGTGGTTTCCGTGACTGGCTCCTCAGCGATGCGGCGGACGAAACCAGCCTGCGCAAGCTCGCCCCCGGCCTGACCCCGGAAATGGTCGCCGCCGTGTCGAAAATCATGCGCGTGCAGGATCTGGTGCTGGTGGCGCAGAAGATTCGCGTGGTGACGAAGTTTCGCGGCACCCTGGGCTTACGCGGACGCCTGTCGACCCGCCTGCAACCGAACCATCCGACCGACGAGCCGTCCGGCATCGCCGCGAGCATTCTCGACGGCCTGCTGTACGGCAACGGCGACGCGATGATCGGCATCAACCCAGCCACCGACAGCATCGCCTCGATCTGCGCGATGCTGGAGATGCTCGACGCGATCATCCAGCGTTACGATATTCCGACTCAGGCCTGTGTGCTGACCCACGTCACCACCTCGATCGAAGCGATCAATCGTGGTGTGCCGCTGGATCTGGTGTTCCAGTCGATCGCCGGCACCGAAGCGGCGAACGCCAGTTTCGGCATCAACCTCAATGTATTGCAGGAAGGCTATGACGCGGGGCTGAGCCTGAAGCGCGGCATCCTCGGGCAGAACCTGATGTATTTCGAGACCGGTCAGGGCAGCGCGCTGTCGGCCAACGCCCACCACGGTGTCGACCAGCAGACCTGCGAAACCCGCGCCTACGCCGTCGCGCGGCACTTCAAGCCGTTTCTGGTGAACACCGTGGTCGGCTTTATCGGCCCGGAATATCTGTACAACGGCAAGCAGATCATCCGCGCCGGCCTCGAAGATCATTTCTGCGGCAAGTTGCTCGGCGTGCCGATGGGTTGCGACATCTGCTACACCAACCACGCCGAAGCCGATCAGGATGATATGGACACCTTGCTGACGTTGCTCGGTGTCGCCGGGATCAACTTCATCATGGGCATTCCCGGTTCCGACGACATCATGCTCAACTACCAGACCACCTCGTTCCACGATGCGCTCTACGCCCGTCAGACTTTGGGCCTGAAACCGGCGCCGGAGTTCGAGCAATGGCTGGCGAACATGGGTATTTTCACCCAAGCGGACGGCAAGGTTCGCTTTGGCAACAACCTGCCGCCGGCCTTCCGCCAGGCGCTGGCGCAACTGGGATGAATGTGATGGAAAAACCGCCTGTGGACCCGCAAAACCCGTGGCTGGAGCTGCGTCGCCTGACCCCGGCGCGCATCGCTCTGGGCCGCACCGGTACCAGCCTGCCAACCCGCGCCCAGCTGGATTTCCAGTTCGCCCACGCTCAGGCGCGGGATGCGGTGCATCTGCCGTTCGATCATGCCGGGCTCAGCGCGCAACTGCGCGAACGCGGGCGCGACAGTTTGTTGCTGCACAGCGCGGCGACCGATCGCGACAGCTACCTGCAACGTCCGGATCTGGGGCGCAAGCTCAGCGACACCTCGGCGCAGGCCCTGCGTGAGCACGCGCAGGCCAATCCCGGCGGGGTCGACGTGGCGATTGTGGTGGCGGACGGTTTGTCGGCGCTGGCGGTGCATCGCCATACCTTGCCGTTTCTGACCCGTCTGGAGGAGCAGATGAGTACCGACGGCTGGTCACTTGCCCCCGTGGTGCTGGTGGAACAGGGTCGAGTGGCCATCGGTGACGAGATCGGTCAGTTGCTGGGCGCAAAAATGGTCGTGATGCTGATCGGCGAGCGTCCGGGCCTCAGCTCGCCCGACAGCCTCGGTGTGTATTTCACCTACAATCCAAAAGTCGGGCTGACCGATGCTTATCGCAATTGCATCTCCAACGTGCGGCTTGAGGGCTTGAGCTATGGCATGGCGGCGCATCGCTTGTTGTATCTGATGCGCGAAGCCTGTCGGCGGCAGCTGTCGGGGGTCAATCTGAAGGACGAAGCGCAAGTGCAGACGCTGGAGTCGGATACCGGTGCGGACATGAAGGGAAACTTCCTGCTTGATCCACCCGCAACCTGAACCGTTTCCGCATTGCGTTTCTGCGCTGCTTTAAGGCAGGATCGAAGCACGGCCGCAGGGTTTCCCATCGCCGTCAGAGCAGTTGAAGACAGCCACTTGAAGACGAGACCTATCATGCGGATTATTCAAGCGACCCTCGAACACCTGGATTTGCTGACCCCGTTGTTCGTCAAATATCGCGAGTTCTACGGTTCCCTGCCTTACCCGGACTCCTCCCGCGCGTTTCTCGAAAAACGCCTGCGACGCAAGGAATCGGTGATTTATCTGGCCCTGGCCGATGATGACGACAAGAAGTTGATGGGTTTCTGCCAGCTGTATCCGAGCTTTTCCTCGCTGTCGCTCAAGCGCGTGTGGATTCTCAACGACATCTACGTCGCCGAAGATGCCCGCCGCCAACTGGTGGCCGACAACCTGATCCGCACCGCGAAGAAAATGGCCAAGGAAACCCAGGCCGTGCGCATGCGCGTGTCCACCAGTGCTGACAATGAGGTGGCGCAGAAAACCTATGAGTCCATCGGGTTCAAGGAAGACACCGAGTTCAAGAACTACGTGTTGCCGATCAGCGACGAGCTCTGAAATCAAAAGATCGCAGCCTTCGGCAGCTCCTACAGGGATAACGCATTCCAAAGGTAGGAGCTGCCGAAGGCTGCGATCTTTTTAGCCCCTCCCGTCATTCCTGACAATTCATCACACCCCGACATCCCTCGCTACAAAACCAACGCGCTTTTCACCTCTCAGACCGTATAATCCCGAGCTTTCCGGCTTGTAAGAAAAACTACACCCCGCTGTAGGCTTACACCCGAATCATCCGCACAGGCCTGCCGAGTCGGGCCGCTACCACAGGTGCCCCCATGGATTTCAACCCGCTCGACCTTATCCTGCATCTCGATGTGTACCTCGATTTGCTGGTCACCAACTACGGGCCGTGGATCTACGCGATTCTGTTCGCTGTCATCTTCTGTGAAACCGGTCTGGTGGTGATGCCGTTCCTGCCGGGTGATTCGCTGTTGTTCATCGCCGGAGCGGTGGCGGCGGGCGGTGGCATGGATCCAGTCCTGTTGGGCGGTCTGTTGATGCTCGCGGCGATCCTCGGCGACAGCACCAACTACGTGATCGGACGAACGGCGGGCGAAAAACTGTTCAGCAACCCGAATTCGAAAATCTTCCGTCGCGATTACCTGCAAAAAACTCACGATTTCTACGACAGGCACGGCGGCAAAACCGTGACCCTGGCGCGTTTCCTGCCGATCATCCGCACGTTTGCACCGTTCGTCGCCGGCGTAGGGAAAATGCCTTATCCGCGTTTCTTCGCGTTCAGCGTGTTCGGCACCGTGCTGTGGGTCGGCGGTCTGGTGACCCTGGGCTATTTCTTCGGCAACGTGCCGTTCATCAAAAAGAACCTGTCGCTGCTGGTGGTCGCCATCATCTTGCTGTCGCTGGTACCGATGATCATCGGTGTGGTGCGCAGCCGTTTCGGCGGCGCCAAAGTCGAAACCCACTGATCCGATGTGGTCACTGAGCGCCTGGCGTCGCCGGCGCATTCTGGCCAGGCACCCGATTGCCGACGACCTGTGGCAACGGGTGCGCCATCACCTGAGTTTTCTCGACGGCATCAGTGCCGCCGAAGACCAGTGGCTGCGTGAAGCCTGCGTCCTGTTCCTCGAAGAAAAACACCTGACCGCCCTGCCCGGTGTCGAACTGCATCAGGAACAACACCTGCTGCTTGCCGCCCAGGCCCAGTTGCCGCTGCTCAATCTCGGCGACTTGAACTGGTATCAGGGTTTCCACGAAATCGTCCTTTATCCCGATGACTTTCTCAGCCCGCAACGCCATCGCGATGCCAGCGGTGTCGAGCACGAGTGGGACGGTGAACACAGCGGCGAAGCCTGGCAACAGGGCCCGATCATCCTCGCCTGGCCGGGGGTGATGGCCAGTGGTGGCTGGGAAGGCTACAACCTGGTGATCCACGAACTGGCGCACAAGCTCGACATGCTCAATGGCGACGCCAACGGTCTGCCACCGCTGCACGCCGACATGCGCGTCAGCGACTGGGCCGAGGTCATGCAACACGCCTACGATGACCTCAACCGCCAGCTAGACCGCAACCCCGACGCCGAAACCGCCATCGACCCGTACGCCGCCGAAAACCCGGCGGAGTTCTTCGCGGTCACCAGCGAATACTTTTTCAGCGCCCCGGATCTGCTGCACGCGGCCTATCCACAGGTCTACTTGCAACTGCAGCTTTTCTACCGGCAGGATCCGTTGGGCAGGCTGCGGCAACTTCAGGCCACAGACCCGGTCTATCAGGCGCACGCGTAAGCGCTGCACGACTTCTGGTACGTGGCGTCGGCGTAGGAATATGCCTATAATCGCCGCCACTTTTTGGTCAATCCGGCCAAGTGTTTTTGGTCAACTACGGGGGCAACGCCCAATGAGCTACAGCAAGATTCCGGCTGGCAAAGACCTGCCGAACGACATCTACGTCGCGATCGAGATCCCGGCCAACCACGCGCCGATCAAATACGAAATCGACAAAGACAGCGATTGCCTGTTCGTTGACCGTTTCATGGCCACCCCAATGTTCTACCCGGCCAACTACGGTTACATCCCGAACACCCTGGCTGACGACGGTGATCCCCTCGACGTGCTGGTTGTGACCCCTTACCCGGTTGCTCCAGGCTCGGTGATCCGCGCGCGCCCAGTCGGCATCCTGAACATGACCGACGACGGCGGCGGCGATGCCAAAGTCATCGCAGTGCCACACGACAAGCTGTCCCAGCTGTACGTCGACGTGAAGGAATACACCGACCTGCCACCGCTGCTGATCCAGCAGATCGAGCACTTCTTCGCGAACTACAAAGATCTCGAAAAAGGCAAGTGGGTCAAGATCGAAGGCTGGGCTGGCGCTGACGCCGCTCGCGACGCGATCACCAAGTCGGTTGCTGCCTACAAGGGCTAAGCACCTGCTGACTGCAAGATGCCTGAAGAAAACCCCGGTTGATCCGGGGTTTTTTGTGCCTGAGCAATGGCGTTTTAAACAGTGTGTTTATCACGGACTACAGAAAAGTTTCGAAGTGAGTGATTTCCCACAAGCACGTCTTACATCCAGTCGCAAAATACAGCCTTTTTTTGAACACCCGGTTTATTCAAACCGCTCTGGCACGGCCGTAGACTCGGTGTTTATGAGAAAGAACACTAGCGGTCCAAGATTCAAGGCACTCCTGGAAGCAGCGAACATCACCACCACGGGATTCGCAAAGTTCTGGGGCACGGAAGCCCAAAACATTCATAACTGGTACACCCGGGGCGTCCCGGCGTATCGCATGGAGGAAGTCTCACGCCTGCTCTCGGTCAACAGCGAGTGGCTGAAGACCGGTGAAGGCAGCAAAGAGTCACCGCGCCTGCAAACGCCTGCCAGCAACGGCGACACCTTTGATGCCGAGGCCATCCGCGGCGTCTACACCGTCATCGACCCCAGGGACATCGAACTGCCGTTTTTCAAGGAAACGCCGATCACCAACGGTGCTGGCAAAACTCACGTCATCCTCGACCCCGAACAAACCATCCGCCTGCCCCGCGCCCACCTCGACCAACTGGAAATCCGCCACACAGACGCCATCTGCGCACACATGATCGGCAACAGCATGGCCGAGCGCATCGAAGATGGCTCCATCGTCGGCATCGACCGCGGCCTGACCCAGGTGGTCGACGGCGAAATCTACGCCATCGAACACGACGGCATGCTGCGCATCAAATACCTGCACCGCATGCCCGGCAACGCCCTGCGCCTGCGCAGCCACAACAGCGCCGAACACCCGGACGAAATCTTTCGCGCCGCGCAAATCGATGAGCAGCGAATCCATATCCTGGGCTGGGTATTCTGGTGGTCGACCCTGGGCAAACGCCGGCCGGTGGTGCCGTTTCTCTGATCGGATACGACCTTCAACCCTGCACCAAACCCTGTGGGAGCGAGCCTGCTCGCGAAGAGGCCCCGAAAATCAGTACAAATTACGAATTTTGCCCCCCGCGGTGGCTCTATTCCGCACTTGAGACTGGGAATCCCCGACAAAACTCAGTATCCTGCGCCCCACATTTGCGCATTGACCCGCTCCCGCGGCCCAGATGACGCCCGACGCGGCAGACCAACGTCTGACCAAGTCCCACAGCCGGACGCAGATCCGGGTGTACGTTTTGAAGGCTGACGCGGTTTACCAAAAATAAACCAAGCCAGTCCCCGAGAAGCCGGCCACAAGCCGGCTTTTTAATGCCTGAAAGAATGCCAGGCCTACCGTCTGAAACCTGAATTCCCATTTGCCTGGTTCGGTGCCCCCTGCTACCGTAACGACAAACGTCATTACAGGTATTGCATCATGGCCTCCATCAACATCCGCATTGATGATGAGCTGAAACAACGCTCCTTCGCCGAGTTGGAAAAGCTCGGCGTCACACCTTCAGAGCTTCTGCGCCAAACACTTCAATACGTTGCTGATCGGGGAAAACTGCCGTTCAAGACCGCACTTATCAGCGAAGAAGATGAAGCGCTCATTGCCGTTGTTAGCGAACGTCTCGCTTCCCCTCAACGAGTCAAGGTAAGTCTGGATGACCTATAGTCTTGAATTCGATCGTCGTGCTTTAAAGGAGTGGAACAAACTGGGCGATACGGTTCGCCAACAATTCAAAAAGAAACTCCTAGAGGTATTGGAGAGTCCTCGAATAGAAGCCAATCGACTTCGCGAGCTACCGGATTGCTACAAAGTGAAGCTGAAAAGCGCTGGATATCGCTTGATCTACCAGGTGCTTGATCAGGAGATCGTTGTGTTTGTAGTCGCTATCGGGAAACGTGAGCGAGAGGCTGCTTACGAGGCCGCACAGGATCGATTGGAGCCTGAATGCTGATAACTCCACTGTCGGCGCACTGAATTTGTGCAGCAAGCCACTGCACAAATTGATTCCCCCTCACCCTTGGTGCACCTCGGCAACCCAACGCTTGCCACCCCCTCCACACATTGCTAAATCCCACCCAACACCCATACCCTCTGTTTTGCCCGCATGCCCGCCATCGGCCGGAGCTGACAGTTCAGTATGGGCGTGGCGACCACTCGCGAGTCCGGCTACGACCGGTCGCGCCAACTCTCGGAGGCCGATCAGGTGCTATACGGTACTAAAGACCAGAGAAGAAACCGCGTACAAACCCTGCGTTCTTTATACCTGAGCCTTTCGCAAGACTAACCGGACAGTGCCCGCCAGTCAGGCATCGCACTAAGCCATTAGCACATCCGCCCTAATTGCCCCGCGCCCAACCTCACCACTAAATTTCCATTCTGTTTTTGTGCATTACAAAAGCGCCAAGGAATGGAGCAACACCATGTCGTCGTTTTTCAAACTCACTCAATCCGCT
Organism: Pseudomonas sp. S8; assembly: GCF_050473925.1. Lineage (NCBI taxonomy): Bacteria > Pseudomonadati > Pseudomonadota > Gammaproteobacteria > Pseudomonadales > Pseudomonadaceae > Pseudomonas > Pseudomonas sp. S8. The sequence continues at coordinate 5,117,163 of NZ_JBFDVZ010000016.1, read as the reverse complement.
GTTCTGCTGACCGCACTCCTGACCGCTACCACTTCAGCCTTGGCGGACGAGCCGAAGCTTGTTGGTGACTGGTGGATCATTTACGGCAACGGTATTCCCCACAAGAACATCATGTATGTCGCCGACAGCACTTCAGTCGTGCCGTCGAAGCAGACCAAGGGGGCCAAGTTGGTCGCCGTGACGCTGGTCTATGAGGAACCCGGCAAACCGATGATCGATGCCTACAACCTCGAAGTTCAGTGTTCGACGAATAAGGTCCGAATGCTCAATGGCCAGTCGGTTGATCGCATCGCTTACATGATGCGCAACTTGAAAGTTAACGACCAATGGCAGCAGCCGAAAGAGTTCTGGGTGCAGCGCACCAGCGAGTTCGTTTGCTCACCTGCCAAAAAGGACATGATCGCGCTGGGCAAGATGGAGTACTTGCAGATGATTCAGGGCCTGCAGCAGATGTTCTTCAAACTGGCGCCGATTCAGGAGAAAGGCCAGATGATGGACAACCTCGACTCGATCCTGGGCAACAAGTAAGCGGCGGGAATCACGATGAACCCATGGACTAAAACGTTATTGGCGCTGCTGATAACGCCCGCCGTTTTGCTGACCAGTGGCTGCCACTTGATTGCCCAGTCGCGCTGGGAAGGACGCGATGTTCAGGAAGCGCTCGATCTGTTCGGCAAACCCGACTCGATGAAAAAACAGACCGGGGCCAACGGCGAGAATCTGGCTGTGCTCACCTGGTACAAATCGTCCAGCTGGACCACCACGGAAGCGGCCGGTACCTCAATGAATCACACCGGCAACGGCATGGTTTACACCGAGTACTACGAGACGGTCGGCCACAGTTCCGATTGCAAACTCGAAGCCACCGTCAATAAGGCGAAAAAGATCGTGCTGTTCAGGATCGAGGACGGAAAGATCATCCACGGCAAGTGCATCAACGTGCCGTTCGTGCCTGGTTATATTCCGCCTGGTTTCTAGTGCAACCCTGAGCAGACTGCTGCTCAGGGATAGCTGAACGACTTCACCAGCGTCAGTTCACCCACCGCCCGCATCGGCACCACAAACGTCTCCATTTTCTCGCTTGGCGTGCCTTCCTCGGTAATCACCGTCACCTGCGCCGTGGTCAGCGGCTGCACCGCCTCTTCCCCGCCTTCATCATCCCCGCGATAACCACCACCGAAGTAGTTCACATACACCAGATACTGGCCCTTGATCGGCGCCGGCATGGCGAAGATTTCCGGGCCATAGCCGGTGGTGACGTCGACGTCGAGGGCGGCGCCGTTGGGTGCGACGCGGTCGCCGTACCAGATGTGCGCGCCGTCGGGGGTGATCAGGTGCAGGTCGAGGTCGGTACCGTCGCTGTCCCACGACAGCAACACGCGCAGTTTGGCCGGGGTGGCGCCGCCGCTGGCGTTGAGGAACTGCGTGCGGTGGCGTTGCTGGCCGTCGGGGCTGCGCACTTCGACGCTGTTGCTGCCGTTGGGGAAGGAAAACGGGCGGTCGAAGCGGCCGCTGTCGTCGACTTTCAGCGGCATGCTGACGCCGTTGACGATCAGTCGCCCAGGCTCCTTGCTCTTGGGGGTGGCTTTGATTTCGCCGCTGATGCGCGCGGTGTTGGCTTGGCCGACCGGGGTGTTGACCGAGGAGGCCGGGTAGTTGACGGTCTGGCGGAAGTTCTCGCCTTCGCCCTCGGGCGCGCCCGTGCGCCAGCCGCCGACCGGCGTGTCGAGTGTGACGCTGTCGGCGGCCATTGCCATCGGCAACGCATGGAACGCGCAGAGCAACAGCAAGACCTGTGGATAACGGAGTGTCATGGTCTATTCCAGCAAGAGGTGACGGGCGAGCCCTTCGATGTAGGTTTCATCCTGGCCATTGGGATGTGATTCAAAGGCCAGGTGCAGATATTCGTGAGTCAGGTCGAGACGATCCTGCAGCGTGAGCACGCCGCGCACGTAGATGCGCTGGCGTTCGCGATCGACGAACGGGCGGCCGAACGCCAGTTTGCACACGGCGAAGGTGCTGACTTCGTTGTAGCCGGTTTCGCTTTCCAGCGTGGGACGCCAGCCGCGACGCTGCTTTTGCAGCCAGTCTTGCGCGGCGGGCAGTGCTTCGCAGGAAGCGACCGGGTTGTCCCAACGGCTGAGGCTCGCGCGCGGATAGGCGTGCAGCAGAATCGCGTCGAATCGCTGACCGGCATTGGCCTGCTCGACGGCCTGTTGCCAGGCCAGTCTGTCCGGGCCGGGCTGGTCGGAGTGATAGGTGACGGTGCTGCCGGCCAACACCAGATCCGCGGTCCATGCGGCGATGTTGCGCGACTCGGCGGAGGCCGGACGCGGAGCGACGCGCTGACGGTTGCTGCTGTCGTCGATGCTCAGGCAATCGCCGTTGCGCGTGGCGTTTTGCAACAGATAGGTGCGGATCGCCACGGCCAGCGCTTTGGCGGCTTCGGCGGGTTCGGGTTTGGCTTCGCGTTCAAGAACGCGGGCAACGTATTCTTCGCGATCAAGTCTGGCGACCAGTTTGTCGTTGAGCAGAAACAGTTCGCCGCCGCTGTGGATATCCAGCGCATTGCCGTTGGCGAATTCGACGCGGTAGTTGCCCTGCAAGGGCCCGGAACCAGCGACGCGCTCACCCGACAGGACTCGCGAAAGCGGATAACGCGAGAACAGTCCGACCTCAACACAACGCCCTGCTTCCGCCGGCCAGGAAGCAGGCAGCACCGTCGCCAACGCCTGCCCGTGATGGCGCAAAACCATCTGACTGGTGCCACGCCCACCGGCCCAGATCGGCGAGCCGTCCGCCGTCCAACCGGCGAAACCGCCCTGGCGCGATTGCGGATCCTGATCGCCGAGCCAGCTCCAGGTTTTCACCCGCAAGCGCCCGCCCAGCTCACCGACGACATTGCCGTCCGCCGCGTTCAGCACGACGTCGAGCAACACGCGGCGCATCTGCTCCTGTGCCGGCAGCAACGACAACACTTTCAGCAAATCAGCCACGGAAACCCGGGTAGCCGGTTGCACGCCTGGCAAATCCAGCAACCACGACGGCGCCTGCCGCGCCTGCCAATAGGTGCGCCAATCGGCAGCAGCGATGCCCAATCGCGCCGGCTCAAAGTACAAGCCGCAGGATTTGACCAACGCCTGATCACGCTCGATCCTGCCGCCCGCCGAACAGCAATAAACCTCGTCCTTCGACTGCCCGCGACATTCATACGCCGGCTCGCGCGCACCGGTATCCACCAGCCACGCATAGACGAACAATTTCCACAGACTGCCCAGAGGCGTATCCAGCGTCGGCGGCAACGGCTCGCGAGCGATCAGTTGCGTCTGATTCAACGCCAGCAACTCGCCCTTGTACGCCAGACGCAGCGGCTCATCCTGCGCCGTCGCCAGCGCAGGCATCACACACATCAGCAGCCACAGCAGCGGCCGGTTCATGTCAGTTGACCGTGACCTGACCGAGGGCGGCTTTCGCTTCCTGGGCCTGATGCTGCGGCGCGTAGACCTGAGTGAAACGCACCGGCGGCAGGTTGAACTGGCCCTTCTGTGAGAAGCGCACCAGATGGCGCAAACGCAATTCGCCGCTCAGCGCATCCACAGGCACCGCGTAGGCCAGTTGCCCCGGTTCGAAGCGTGCTTTCTCCAGCGCGGTCGGTTCGGTACCGTCCTTGCCCTGCAACTTGATGCCCCAGGTAGTGCGCTCGACATCGGCACCCGGTGGCAGCGGCACTTCAAGCATGCCGTAGCGCAGCGGTTTCGGCGCCTTGCTGGTGAGGATCAGTTCGTCCAGGTACAGGCTGTCGCTGGACAGCGGTTTAGCGCCGACCGGCTCCAGTTTGAAGGTGAACGCTTCGTCGCCCGGCACCAGTCGCGACAGACGCCGGGTGATGGTCACGGCCATTGGATCGACGGCCGGTTGCTGGGTCTGGAAGCTCAACGCCGCGCGCAGCGGACGCTCCTGAGTGCCGGACACCGACAACACGCTCGGCACCGGCGTCGCACCCTGCCAGGTCCAGTACATCTCGCCGGTGGCGCCGTAGTTTTTCTTCCAGCCTTCACCCGGCAGCAGCGCGATGGTCGGCGAGGCCTGCGCGATGCTGCGTTGCAACCAGCTCAGCGCCAGGGCGCGTTCGAGGGTCGATTGCTGCGGCAACAGACGTTGCAGCAACGCCGTCGCGCGGGCCTGATCGAACGCTTGCAGCGACAAATTCAGCGCTTCGGCAAACGGCTGCGAACTGACCGCCAGACGCTGTTGCGCCGCACCGACCTGTCGATTGAACGCCTCCGGCAACGCGACTTTCGACTGGGTCGCCAGCGCCGCAGTCAATACCCGCGCCGCCGCCAGCCCTAGCGCCGAATCCGGATCGCTCATCACCAGGCTGTCTTCACCGTCGTCCATCAGAGTTTCGGCGTTGCCCTCACCGGCCTTGGCCAGATCGTCCATCAAACCGCTGAGCAAGGTGTTCACCGGCAGGTGCATCTGCTTGGCGAACGACAGGATCAGCGCCCGCTGCAGCAATGGCGTGTTCGGCGCTTGCTTGGCGTAGACCTCCAGCACCCGCTGCCAATGCTCCGGTGGCAAGGTCAGTTCCAGCACCTGACTGGCGTTCCAGTCGGCGTAGTAGGCGTAAGCGGTGAGGAACGCGTCCGGCTCGCCGTCGAAGCCCCACCAGGTGAAGCTCGCCGACGGCCCGGCCATTTGCACCAGACGCAGACGGCTGTTCTGCATGATCAGGCGCAGGCGATCGCGGATCTGCGGGTTCGACGCCAGCGACGGATAAGCGATGCTCAGCGGCAGCAAGCGGCTGGCGGTCTGCTCGACGCCACCGTACGGGTAGCTCAGCAGATCATCGAGCGCGGAACGGAACAGCGCTTGCGGACTGTCATCCAGACGCAGGCGAATATCGGTGGCATCTGCTGGCAAACTCAACGGTGTGTCGCCGCTGGCCACGTCGAGGCTCTGGGTTTGCGTGACTTGCCAGCCGTCACCCGTCGCACTCAGGCGCACGGCGAGGGCGTCAGCGATTTTGCCGTCCTGCACCAGCTCGGCGGTCCACTCACCCGAGGCCAGGGCGAACGCTGGCAGCGGCACGTAGTTGATGCCGTTGTTCAGGGTCACCGGCAGGCGTTGTTCGGCGCCAGCGTAGTGCGTGACCAATTCTGCCTTGACCGGTTTTTCGGCCTGGCTGAAGGCGAACATACCGAGTTGCGGCTGATCGCCTTTGCGGAATTTGCTCGGCCCGCTCCACTTCAGGTACAGCGGTTTTTCCGAACGGACAAACTGCTTCTTCTGCCCGACCTGGCCGTCATCGGCGATGGCCCGCGCGGTGATGCGCCAGCGGGTCAACGAGTCCGGCATCTTGAAGGTGAAACGGGCTTTGCCGTCGGCACCGGTCAACAACTCTGGCTGCCATGCGGCGGTGTCGACGTCTTCACGACGCGGACGCTCCAGCACTTTCACCCCGCGCTCACTGCGGTTGGCCTTGCCCGGTGCGCCGGGGCTGCCCGGCAGCGCGACGTCGTAACTGATGAACGACAGGCTGGCGCTGGTGCGCACGTTGTTGCGCCGTGGGTGATAGAAGAACTGGTCGATGGTCGGCGCGACTTCCGGTTGCAGCGCGTAGACCATTTCATCGACCACGCTGACGGTCAGGTGCGCCGGTACCGCTTTGCCGGCGAACTGCGTGGTCAGGTCGACGGTGACGGTGTCGCCCGGCTGATACACCGCTTTGTCGGTGCTGATCGCCACGTCGATTTGCGGTGCGACCACCTTGATCCCGGCGTTCTGGAAGCTGTACTGCCCGCCCTTGGTGTACAGCACCGAGAAGGTCAGGTTCGGCGCGAAATTGTCCTTTACCGGAATCCGCGCGCGGTATTGGGTGTCGCTGAGTTTTTCCAGCTTCAGCCAGTCGCCGCCCTTGGCCAGCAGCGCGGTGGCTTCGACTTTGTCGCGTTCCAGCGACAGCAGGGCGTCGCTGACCGGCTCCGGGAAGGTGATCAGCGCCAGTGCTTCATCGCCAGCCTTGTACTCAGGCTTGTCGAGGACGATTTCCACAGTGCCCGGCACCGCTTTGACGCCCTCCCCCGTAACCGAATGGCCGGTGGCGCCGAGGACACGACCGTGCTGATCTTTCAGCGTCAGGTTGTAAGTGCCCGGACGTTCGAAGGCAATGCTGAAGCCCTTGTCGGTGGCCGCCAGTTTGCCTTCACCGGTGCTCTGGTCTTCCAGGCGCACCCAGTTGTAGCTGCTCGGGGTGACCGCTTTGCTCTGCTCGCTGCCGCCATCGTTGACGTAGCGGAACGCAACTTTGTCGTTGACCGCGCTGAAGCGTTGCGGCGCGCTCAGGCGGAAGCTCGCGGCGCCACGGTCGATGAGGATTTCCTTGGTGGTCTTGACCCGATACGCCGCGCCATCACTGGCAAACACGGTGAGCATGTAGCGGCTCGGTTTGTCGGCGGCCGGCAGGTCGAGGGTCGCGTTGCCCTTGCTGTCGGTGGTCAGTTCGGTGCTGGTCAGTTCCACCGGGAATTGCCCGAGGTATTGCAGCTCGTTGTCGACCATCGACAGTTGTTGGGCGCGCAGGCTCAGGCTCAATTTGGCGTTGGCCACCGGTTTGCCGTCCGGGTAGAGCAACACCAGACTGCCCTTCACTGGCTCACCAGTGCGGTAATCCTGCTTGGCCAGATTCAGCGAGATCTCGAAGTGCGGTTTGATGTATTCGGCCACGCGGAAGGCGCTGCTGTAGGCCTGATCCTTGTAATTGAAGCGGATCTCGTAGCCACCGGCCACGGCGTTGTCCGGCAACTGGAACCGGCCTTGTGTACCGGCCTTGGAATCGAGTTTCAGGTCGAGGTGCTGCAGCTCGGTGCCGGTGGCATCAAGCACACTGACCGTGACGTCAGCCGCACCCGGCAATACCGAATCCCGCGCATTCTTGAACTCGCGACCGACGATTTTCAGCGACACCCAATCTCCCGGGCGATACAGCGGCCGGTCGGTGAACGCGTAGAGTTTGGTGTCGTAGATTTCGCTGTCGTAGTAGAAGTTTTCCGAGACGAACACCCCGCCCTCTTCATCCTCGCCAATGACGAACGAGCGCTCGGGGCTGACGTGTTTCAGGCGCAGCAAACCATCGGCATCGGTGGCACCGCTGCTCATCACGCCGAGGCCGTCAGTCCACAGCACATTGACCTTCGGCACCGAACTGCCTTCGTGTTTGCGCGCGGCCCAGACCAGCAATTCATCGCTGGCAATCTTGCTCACCGCCACGGTGTTGGAAACGAAGACCATGGTGGTCGCGCGGTACTTGCCGATCAGCGCTTCGACCAGGTACAGGCCCGGTTTCAGGTTGCCTAGCGGGATGTACACGTTACCCGGAGCAACGCTGACGAACTCGCTGGACGACCCGGCCAGATTGACACCGGCCGGCGGCTGGATCGGTTTGGCCTGCCACAGCGGATAACGGAACTGGCTGACCACCGGCAGACCCGGAATCAGCGCGAATTGCGGCTGCGCGTCGTACGGGGTCGGCGCGGCGATGGCGTTGCCCATCTTCAATTCCGGCACTTCTTCGGTGACCTGCTTGCGCGACTCATAGGAGAACGCACGCTGCATCACCCGCCGCGACTTGCGGTACCAGTTGTCCCACAGGTACGCGAGGGTGTTGGACAGGCCTTCGCCCTTGAACTGACCGTCGCTGACCACGCGGTGCAGGTTCTTCTGGCGCTTGAGGAAATCCAGCGGCTTGTCGATGCGGTACACGCGAATGTCGGCGCCGCCATACGGCTCCATGCGGAAACGCCGGTAGTCGCGGCCCGGTGCTTCGAGACGCACCATCGCCTGCTCGTCGGCGGCGAAACTGCTGTCGGCCAGCAGGAAGAAGCTTTCACCGGCGACCGGCGTGTAGCCGCTCGGCTCCACCGAATCTTCAGCGTTGACGGTCGCCAATGGCAGCAACAGCGCCAGCAGCAGAGGAATTCGAGCGCAGAGTCGCAGCATGCGGGCACCGGTCATTGGGAGAGAAAGTTCAGTCGATAGACGCCGATGAAGTTGGGGTTGGCTGCGTCGGGTATCCATCGGGTGTCCTTCCATGTCATGAGTTGCTGCAGGCTTGCCGAACGCATGCCGTTGTCAGTGGGGGTGGTCGTGCCGGTGTGATAGGCGATGTAGCGACCCATCCAGATCATCAGGTGCTGATCGTCGCCCTGATCGAAAAACATCAGGTCGCCGGGGCGTGCCTGGGACACGTCGCGGCTGACCAGATGGCTGTTGAACTGAATCAGTTTGATCGCGTTGACGTACGGTCCGACCTTGCCGCCGCCCTGCTGCCATTGACGGGCGAGCTTGCGCTGCTCATCGCTGAGCGACAGTTCCGGCGGCAGGTAGCGATTGGACAGGCCGTTGCTGCGCAGCCATTTGTCGTCGTGGACTTTCAGCGCTTCGTTGGCGGCGAAACGCACAAGGCCTGCGCAGTCCTGCTGATACCAGCGCGGGCTCGGGCCCTGGCTCAGTTGCTCCTGAGCGATGCGCACGAACCAGGCGCGGAATACCTGGGACTGCGCCGGATCCAGCGCAGGCGTTTCGATGGCTCGAGCACTCGCGCTGAGCAATAGCGCGAGCAGGCCGAGGCTGCGGATCAATGCCGTCACAGCGCTTTCCATTCCAGCGGCAGCCATTGCCAGTGGCCGTCAGGCTCGCTGCCTTCCGGCAAGGTCAGGGCGTATTTGCCGTAGCCGCCGAGGGTGCGCAGTTTCGGAATCAGGTAGGTTTGCGCAGCGTTGTAGAACACCGGCTCCATGTCCTGCGGCAGGCTGTCGAGGGTTTCCTGCTGCATCAGTTGCGCCATCGAATCCGGACCGAAGTAGATCGGCATCAACACATCTTTCGGCAGCACGTCAGCCATCGGCGGGAAGCGCTTGTCGAGGGTGCCGAGGGCCTTGTCGACCAGTTTGTCGTCGAGGGAGAACAGCAGCGTCGAACCGTGGCGGGCGAGGCTGACTTTCATGAAAGCGCGGCCGCTGATCGCGTCCGGGTTCTCGGCAGTCTTGGCGGCGTACGGACCGAAGTTGGAGCTGACCTGACGCTGCCAGACATGACTCTGACCTTCCTGTTTCTCGACCACCGGGAACACGTGTTCATCGACATTCGTCTCGTAGGCACCGACCATCGAACCGAACAACGTGCCCAGGTCGCCATCGAGCTTGCTGCTGTCCTCATCCTTCAGACTGGCGACCAGCAACGGCGTGTACAACCGCGAATCGGCGTACCAGCACAGGCCCGCCGCCCCGGCCACGTGCTCGGTGAGTTTCTGCGCCACGGCTTCGTCGGCGCCGAGTTTCACCAGCAGCGGTTTCTGCGGTTCGGCCGCCACCGGCAAGGTCACGCAGGCACTGGCGCCCAGCGGCATGGCTTGCCACACCGGTTTGAAATCGAAGTCCGGCTGGTTATCCAGCTCATCCATGGCGAGGTAGCTGTGCCAGCCTTTGTCGTCCATGTCGAAACGCAGCCCGGCAAAGTTCGGGATGAAGCGCTGATAGCCCATGGCAAGGACGCTGGAATTGACCGACAGACGCTGTTTGATCTCCGGTGCCTTGCCTGGCAGACCGAAGGCTTCGGGGAACAGTTTGTCGCCATTGAGCAAGGCCGCCAGCGCTTGTGGCGAGACGTGCCCGGACTCTTCCGATTCACCGTTGGCCGGGTCGTAATATTTGTTCGGGTTGGACAGCACCACCAGTTTGTCACCGCGCGACGCGAACAGCAGCGATTTGCTGGCGTTGTAGCTGAGCTGGTACAGCGGCACTTCGTCACCGCCGACCTTGAGGCTGCCGAAGACGCTGAGCTGCGAATCGTCCAGCGCGACTTTCGCCAACGGTTCAAGCAGCTTCGCCAACCCGCCGCGATCCATCACCAGCAGAAAATCCTTGAGCCGGCCATCCGCACCACGCCACAACGCGACGTCGGCCGGTTGATCGAAAAGCTGCTCGATCAGGCTGTCCTGCAGCTTCAGGTCGTGTTCGTAGATGATCCGCCGCAGGCTGCCGATCAGGCCGAGCCGGTCGGCGTGGGTTTCGTAATAGAAGACGAAATCCTCGGTGAGCGTGGCCTTGAGGAACGGCACCGTCAGCAGGTCCTTGGGCAACTGGCTCAGGGAGCGGGTTTCCAGCAGCGCATCCGGACGGCTCAGACCGAGCTTGTCGCTGGCCAATGCCGCCGCCGGCACCTTGGGCTTGTGCAGCAGCCAGCCGAGACCACCGGCCACCCCGGCCACCAGGACGAGGCCGATCAGCAGCGCCGGCCAGCGCCGGGAAGGTTGGCCGGCAGGAGCCGGGACGGCCGGAGAAGCAGCGTTATCACTCATGTTCACAAAACCCGAAGTTCATCCGTGGAGCGGGATGCTTAATAGTTGAAAGTCTTGACCAGCAGCAGATCACCGATCGCCCGCAGGGGCACGATGAATGTTTCGCGTTTTTCGTCGACCGTGTTTTCGTTGAGCACCAGCGTGATTTGCGAGGTGATCACCTCGTTCTGATTGCTGGCCTCCTCGAAGTTATAGCCGCCGTCGCCGAAGTTGCCCCAATAGTTGACGTAAACCAGATAGGTGCCATGCAGCGGCGCGGTCATGGTGAACATTTCCGGGCCGGGGCCATCGACGCCATCCGGATCCAGACCGCCGCCGTTGGTCAACGCCGTGTGGGCGAAAAACGCATGCTGGCCGTCCGGGGTAATGATGTGCAGATCGAGCTCGGCCTTGGGATCATCCCAGCCGAGCACCACACGAATCTTCGCCGGGGTGCGCAGGTTGTTCGCTTCATAGAACTGCACACGCTTGAGCGACTGGCCCTCGGCGCTGCGCACTTCGACACTGTTGGAGCCAGCGCCAAACGCATAAGGCCGGGCGAAACGCCCGTCATCGTCGGTGTACAGATTCAATGGATTGCCGTTGACCGCCAGCGTGTGCGGCCCGCGCTGATGACCGATGGCCTTGAGCTGGCCCTGGATCATCGTGCGATTGCGCTGGATGCCACGATCGATCGGCGGGGTGGGATAGGCGACTTGCGGGTTTTCACTGCGATCAAGCAGGCCGTGATAACGCCAGCCACCGGACGGCTCTGACAGCTCGGCAGTCGGCGCCGCCAGCAGCGCAGGCGCGCAAGCCCAACCGATCAGCAGCCAAAGAAATGAACGCATGTAATGCCTCCTGCCATGCCTGAACGAAACCTTGCACCCGATCCTCGGTACTTCACAGCGGTGGAAACTGCGTTTCGTCTGAAAGACCCCGTGACTAGCGGGTCGTAGAAGGCGCGAAGATTAGCGATTCGGCAGTTTTTTAACAATCGGATACATCTGGATTTGCGGTGGGAATCACGCAGGTTTGTTGGGCGTGAGCCGAATAGCGGCGTTATTCGGCTCACAAAATGAGCCGAATAAGCTCCAACCTTCCTGAAATCACCACAAATCCTGTGGCGAGGGAGCTTGCTCCCGCTGGACTGCGCAGCAGGCCCAAACCAGTCAATGCAATTCGCCTGAATAACTGCAGTGGCGGGTTTTGGGGTCGCTGCGCAACCCATCGGGAGCGAGCTCCCTCGCCACAGTAAAATGGGAACGTCCGGGGCACCTCATTTGCCCATAAACCCCCTATCTGCTAGTGTCGCGCCGGTTTAACGTCAACCGGAAATCGCCGCCATGGCCCGCAAAAAAGCTGCACTGGATTTCGAACAGTCCCTCGCCGACCTGCAAACACTGGTCGAGCGTCTGGAGAACGGTGAATTGTCGCTGGAAGACTCGCTGACCGCTTTCGAGCAGGGCATCGGTCTGACCCGTGACTGCCAGGCAGCGCTGGCCCAGGCCGAGCAGAAGGTGCAAGTGCTGCTGGAGCGCGATGGCGAACTCGCCGAGGAACCCTTCGACGCGGAACAGCCAGAATGATTGCGGCGTATTCGGCGACCAGCCAGGCGCGGGTCAATGCAGCACTGGAAATCCTCTTCAAGGCACCGCTGCCGGAGCTGTCGCGCCTGTATGAGGCAATGCACTACAGCGTGATGATCGGCGGTAAACGCGTGCGCCCGCTGCTGGCCTACGCCGCGTGTGAAGCGCTGGGCGGCAAGGCTGAACAAGCCAACGGCGCGGCCTGCGCAGTTGAGCTGATCCACGCTTATTCGCTGGTGCACGACGATTTGCCGGCGATGGACGACGACGATCTGCGTCGCGGCCAGCCCACCACCCACAAGAAATTCGACGAAGCCTGCGCGATTCTCGCCGGTGACGGCTTGCAGAGCCTGGCCTTCAGCGCCCTGCTCGACCCGCGTTTGAGCAACCTCGACGCTGACATCCGTCTGCAACAGGTCACGGCGCTGGCGCACGCGGCCGGCCCGGCAGGCATGGTCGGCGGTCAGGCCATCGACCTCGGTTCGGTCGGTCTGAAGCTCGATCAACAAGCGCTGGAACAGATGCACCGACACAAGACCGGCGCGCTGATCGAAGTCAGCGTCAAGCTTGGCGCCCTGGCCAGCGGCCGTGCCGAGCAGGATGAGCTCAAGGCCCTGCAGACTTATGCACAGGCCATCGGTCTGGCCTTTCAGGTGCAGGACGACATTCTCGACGTCGAAAGCGATACCGAAACCCTCGGCAAACGCCAGGGCGCCGACATCGCTCGCGACAAACCGACCTACCCGGCCCTGCTGGGACTGGACGTGGCCAAGGCCTATGCCCTTGAGCTGCGCGATCAAGCCCTGCACGCGCTGCGACCGTTTGACGCGGCCGCCGAGCCTTTGCGCGACCTGGCCCGGTATATCGTCGAGCGGCGCAACTGAACGCCAACCTGCCAAAAAAGACCTACGCGTGGGCAGGGGGCGATGCATCAGGTAAACTGCCGCATCTTTTATACCTATAACGATTCGCCTGATGCCCACGACGTTTCATGAGATTCCCCGCAAGCGCCCGACCACGCCCCTGCTCGACCGCGCGAACACGCCGGACGGCCTGCGCCGGTTAGGCGAAGCCGAGCTGGAAACCCTGGCCGATGAGTTGCGCCTGGAATTGCTCTACACGGTCGGCCAGACCGGTGGGCATTTCGGTGCCGGCCTGGGCGTCATCGAGCTGACCATCGCGTTGCATTACGTCTTCGACACCCCGGATGACCGGCTGGTATGGGACGTCGGTCATCAGGCGTATCCGCACAAGATCCTCACCGGTCGTCGCCAGCGCATGGAAACCTTGCGCCAGAAGGACGGCATCGCCGCCTTCCCGCGTCGCGCCGAGAGCGAGTACGACACCTTTGGCGTCGGCCACTCCAGCACCTCGATCAGCGCAGCGCTGGGCATGGCGATTGCCGCCCGCCTGCAAAACAGCGATCGCAAGGCGATTGCGGTGATCGGTGACGGTGCGCTGACCGCCGGCATGGCTTTCGAGGCGCTGAACCATGCGCCGGAAGTCAACGCCAACATGCTGGTGATCCTCAACGACAACGACATGTCGATCTCGCGCAACGTCGGTGGCCTGTCCAATTATCTGGCAAAGATTCTTTCCAGCCGTACTTACGCGAGCATGCGTGAAGGCAGCAAGAAAGTCCTGTCGCGCCTGCCCGGCGCCTGGGAAATCGCCCGTCGCACCGAAGAATACGCCAAAGGCATGCTGGTTCCCGGCACCCTGTTCGAAGAGCTGGGCTGGAACTACATCGGCCCGATCGACGGCCACGACCTGCCAACCCTGATCGCCACCCTGCGCAACATGCGCGATCTGAAAGGCCCGCAGTTCCTGCACATCGTCACCAAGAAAGGCAAAGGCTTCGCTCCGGCGGAAGTCGACCCGATCGGTTACCACGCGATCACCAAGCTCGAACCGCTCGACGCCCCGGCCGCTGCGCCGAAAAAGGCCGGCGGGCCGAAGTATTCGGCGGTGTTCGGCGAATGGCTGTGCGACATGGCCGCGGCTGACCCGCGTCTGGTCGGGATCACCCCGGCGATGAAGGAAGGCTCGGACCTGGTGGCGTTCAGCGAACGTTTCCCGCTGCGCTACTTCGACGTGGCGATTGCCGAACAGCACGCCGTGACGTTCGCCGCCGGCATGGCCTGCGAAGGTGCCAAACCGGTGGTGGCGATCTACTCGACGTTCCTGCAACGCGGTTACGACCAGTTGGTGCACGACGTCGCGGTGCAGAACCTCGACGTGCTGTTCGCCATCGACCGCGCCGGTCTGGTGGGCGAAGACGGCCCGACCCACGCCGGCAGCTTCGACCTGTCTTACCTGCGCTGCATTCCGGGCATGGTCATCATGACCCCGAGCGATGAAAACGAACTGCGCAAGATGCTCACCACCGGCCACCTGTACAACGGCCCGGCGGCAGTGCGTTATCCGCGCGGCACCGGCCCGAATGCGACCATCGACAAGGATCTCGAGCCGATCGAAATCGGCAAGGGCATCGTCCGTCGTCAGGGCAGCAAAGTCGCTCTGCTGGTGTTCGGCGTACAACTGACCGAAGCGCTGAAAGTCGCCGAGAAGCTGGATGCGACCGTGGTCGACATGCGCTTCGTCAAGCCGCTGGATGAAGCGCTGGTACGCGAGATCGCCGGTAGCCACGAGTTGCTGGTGACGATCGAAGAGAACGCGATCATGGGCGGCGCCGGTGGTGCGGTCAGCGAATTCCTGGCGCGCGAGAACATCCTCAGGTCGATGCTGCACCTGGGCTTGCCGGACATCTACGTCGAACACGCCAAACCGGCGCAAATGCTGGCCGAGTGCGGGTTGGATGAAGCGGGCATCGAAGCGGCGGTGCGTGAGCGCCTGACTCTGCTCAACAAGTAATCACCATCCCTGTGGGAGCGGGCTTGCCCGCGATGAGGTCGACACAGTCAACATTGATGTTGGATGTACCGACGCCATCGCGGGCAAGCCCGCTCCCACAGTGTTTTGTGTCGCTAGAAATTTTGTGCAAACCAGAAACACCAACGGAACACCGATGAAACTCGCGCGCCTCGCCCTGCCCCTCTTCCTGCTTCCCACCGCCAATACCCTCGCCGATACCTTCGAACGCGACGAAGCGCTGAAGCTGCCCGACACGCTGATCAGCGCCAACCGCCAGGTCGAAGCGCGCAACGACAGCAGCGCCGCCAACACCGTGTTCACCCGCGAAGACATCGACCGCCTGCAACCGGGCAGCGTCACCGACCTGCTGCAACGGGTGCCGGGCGTGCAGGTGGCACAGGCCGGCGGGCGCGGTAGTCTGCCGGGGATCTACATTCGCGGCACGCAATCGGCGCAGAGTCTGGTGCTGGTCGACGGCCAGCGCATCGGCAGTTCGACCTCCGGCGACAGCAATCTGCAGCACCTGAACATCGACCAGATCGAGCGCGTGGAAGTGTTGCGCGGTTCGCGTTCAGTGATTTACGGCAGCGATGCGATTGGCGGGGTGATTCAGATTTTCACCCGGCGCGGCAACGAGCAGGGCCTGCAGCCGCGCTTGCACGTCGGCTTCGGCAGCAACCAGACCTGGGAACGCAGCCTCGGCCTGTCCGGTGGCGACGAGAAGACCCGCTTCAACCTGGGCGCCAGCCTCGATGACACCGCGGGCCTCGACCGGACTCACGAGTCCTATCCCAGCGACGGCGATCATGATGCCTACCGCAACAAATCCGTCAGCCTGAGTCTCAGCCATGCACTGACCGATGACATCGAAGTCGGCGCCAACCTGCTGGATAACCGTGGCAAGAGCGAGTTCGACAATCCGTTTGGCCGCTTTGACACGAGCACCTTCGAGTCGGTGCAGCAACAGCCCTACAGCGACTTCAACGTCAGCAGTGTCAGCAGCTACGTCGACGCGCGGGTCAACGAAATCTGGAAAACCCGCGTCGAATTCGGTCACACCGAGAATCGCGAGAAAACCTTCGACAAACTCAGCGACGAGCGCACGGTTTTCAATACCTATCGCGACTCGGTGAACTGGCAGAACGACCTGACCCTGGATGCGCGCAACAGCCTGATCCTCGGCGGCGACTGGTACGAGGACCGGGTCAACAGCAGCACCGCATTCAACGAAGACAGCCGCTGGAACCGCGCCGCGTTCATCCAGCATCGTTATCAGGCCGACAGCTTCTCCACAGAACTGGGTCTGCGTCATGACGACAATCAGCAGTTCGGCAGCCAGAACACCTGGAGCGGCACTTTTACCCTGCCGCTGAACCCGGACAACGACCTGCTGCTGAGCTACAGCGAAGGCTTTCGCGCGCCGACCTTCAACGACCTGTACTACCCGGATTTCAGCAACCCGGACCTGAAGCCGGAAACCTCGAAAAGCTATGAGCTGCAATGGCGCAGCCAGTTGAGCGATAGCAGCCGCCTGGAAGCGTCGATCTACCGCACGGATCTGCAAGACGCGATTATCTTCGGCAGCAACTCACGCCCGGAGAACGTGGCCTCGGCGCGGATCAATGGCTTTGAAGCGGCGTTGAAACAGGAACTGTTCGGCTGGCAAAACAATCTCGGTGTGGCGATTATCGACCCGCGTGATCGTGATACCGGGCACACTCTGGCGCGTCGTGCGCGGCGTACATTGAGCTGGGATTTGGATCGGCAGTTTGACCAGATCGGCGTCGGAGCGAGTTGGCAGGCTGTCAGCAGCAGTTATGACGACCTGAAAAATGAAAACCCGCTGGGTGGCTACGCCTTGTTCGGCTTGCGCAGCAGTTGGGCGCTGAACCGCGAGATCAAGCTGGATCTGAAGGTCGATAACGTTTTCGACAAAGGCTACAGCCGGGCGAATTACAGCTATGACGGCAGCCAGTATGGCTATCGCGAGGAAGGTCGAGTCTGGATGTTTGGGGTCACCTGGACTCCAGGACTTAACTGAACTCCCTGTAGGAGCTGCCGAAGGCTGCTCCTACAGGGGTCAGCGGTGGGGCTGGATGAGTTGGCAGAGTTTGGCGGTCGCTTCGATCATCTGGCCGCTTGGGCGCTCAAGGCCTTTATCGGTAATCAACAGTAGTTTCCCCTGCTTCACTGCTGCTACCTGCGGCCAGGCTTTCCACGCATCAAGCTGCGCCTGATCGCCAGCCAGAATCACCTGCGGATCGCGCTGTAACACCGCCTCGATACTCACCTGTGGCGCCGGCAAACTCAGGTCGGCAAACACGTTTCGAGCGCCACACACCTCAAGCGCATCGCTGATGATCTGCCCGCCACCGACGGTGTACAGCGGCTTGTCCCAGACTTGATAGAACACGTTCAGCGGCGTGTCCCGGCGGTAGCGCTGGCGCAGGTCATCGAGTTTCTGGCGCAGTTGCGCCGCCAGTTTCACTCCGCGCTCAGGCCGGCCTAGTTGCGCGGCAATAGCTTCGATCTGTGCAGAAAGTTGTTCGAGACTGTGCGGTTCGGCGACGTAAGTCGGGATATTCAGGCGTTTGAGCTGATCGCGTTGTGCCGGGCCGACACTGCCGGGCCACAGCAGCAGCAAATCGGGCTTCAAACTGAGCAGACGCTCCATGTCCAGCTGACCGTAGCGCCCCACTGACGGGACATCCTTGAGTTCCTCCGGACGCTCGCCAGCATCGAGTACGCCCACCAGCAGGTCCGCCGAATCCAGCTCAACGACGATTTCCGACAGCGAAGGCGCGAGGCTGACCACCCGCAGACTCGCCAGCACCGGGCCGGCGCAGGCCAGCAGCAGAACCGCCAGCCACAGACGACGCATCAGCCGAGTTGACGCGGGATACGGTAGAGGTAGAACAGCACGGCCGTGGACAGCGCCAGCAACATCAGCGGTACGGCTTCAAGGCCGACGAACACCGCCAGCGCACCGATCCATGCCGGCAACGATGCCGCGAGCAAGGCAATACGGCGCTGGGTGGCCAAAGCAATCCAGGCCGTCGGTTCATCAGGGGTGTCGAGGGCTTTCTGCGTGGCGATCAGCGCGTGTTTGTAGCGCCCGAAGAACTTCAGGCTGACAAACATCGACGCAACGCCGGCGATGAACAATGGCATGGTCAGCACCGGCACAATGCCCTCGCCCTGACCGAACAGCAGGTTCAGGACAAACAGCGGCAGCAGCGCCAACGCCAGATACTTCCACCAGTCGACCGCCAGGCGGCGTCGCACCTGACCGCGGGTCACGCGCGGTCTACCTCGCCCTGATGCTCGTTGCCCATCATGTGGTCGAGCTTGCTGGCCTTGGTTGCCAGGTACAGTTTGTTGTGCGGGTTGTGACCGGTGTGCAGCGGCACACGCTCGGCAACGACGATGCCCATGTCGGTCAGGGCTTTGACCTTGCGCGGGTTGTTGGTCATCAGACGCAGCGACTTCACGCCCAGATGCTCGAGCATCGGCAGGCACATGGCGTAGTCACGCTGATCGGCGGCAAAGCCCAGACGCTCGTTGGCTTCAACGGTGTCGGCGCCGCCGTCCTGCAACTCGTAGGCGCGGATCTTGTTCAGCAGACCGATGCCGCGACCTTCCTGACGCAGGTACAGCAGCACGCCACGGCCTTCACGGGCGATGGCCTTGAGCGCCGCTTCGAGTTGCGAGCCGCAGTCGCAGCGCTGGCTGAACAGCGCGTCACCGGTCAGGCACTCGGAGTGCAACCGGCCGAGCACCGGGGCACCGTCGTCAATTTCACCGAGGCTCAGCACGACGTGCTCGCGGCCGGTGGCTTCATCGAGAAAACCGTGCATGGTGAATTGTGCAAAAGGCGTTGGCAGCTTGGAAGCGGCGACAAAAACGACAGGCACCGGTGTGCTCCTGATCTAAAAGTCTGAAGATTCGCAGGCCGGCATTGTAACAGCAGGTTCCTGCAGACGCTTAGGCTGAATTATCGGGCATAACGATCAAAAAGTTTGATAACACCCGACCAGCGCAGATCCCTGTGGGAGCGGGCTTGCTCGCGAAGGCGTCGTGTCAGTCGATCACTAGGCCGGCTGAACCACCGCGTTCGCGAGCAAGCTCGCTCCCACAGGGGACGGTGCTGAACGCAAGATCAGTGCGTCAGTTTGAATCAAACGGATAAGGCTGCTTCCACCGCTCGAAAACCGGCTTCAGCTCCCCGCTCTTGACCAATTGCTCCATGCGCCTGTCGAACAGCGCCATCAGTGTGCGCGCTTGCGGCGTGTCGGCGAAGAACAGGTACAGCGGCAATTCGGCGATATGCGTCTTGCGAAACTGCGTCGGTTCCCTAGCCCGGCCAAGCACGTAATCGATTTCGGTCAAAGCATCGATGTAATAGTCGGCGCGGTTGTGGGTGAGCATCGAGAGGATCCCGGTACGTCGCACGACCTCGTTGAAGTTGCGCACGCCGGGTAGATAATTCTGATAGTCGTAACCACGAACCCAGGCCAGCCGATATTGACCGAGGGTTTCCGGGGTCGGTGCTGGATTACTCGCCAGGCCCAGGGCGTAGATGTGGTCGGTGTCGAAATTCCAGCGCGGATAGAGCAGATCGCTGAATTCTTCATGGTAAGAACCGACACAAGCATCGACCTCGCCACGCTGGGCCAGCCCAACTGAACGAGTGTACGGTTCACTGCGAATGTCGAGTTTCACCCCGGCCGGCTCGAACACCTTGCGCAGCACGTCCCAGCCCAGGCCATGGCCGTCGGCGGCGGTGTAATCTTCCCAGTCTTCGCTGGCCAGATGGATGACCGCAGGCGTCGGCGCAGCTTCCTGCGCACTGGCAACAGTGCCCAGCAAGGTCAAAAACACAAGCGCCAGCCAGCGTCGAGCCATCCCTCGTTTCCTCACTTAACCCTGACGATCCGGATCAGGCGAAAATCCACACCAGCCCCTGCATCGCCAGCCAGGCAAACACGCCGGCCAGCACGTCGTCGAGCATGATGCCGACGCCGCCGTGGACATGCCGGTCGATCCAGCGAATCGGCCATGGCTTGAGAATGTCGAAGAAGCGGAACACCAGGAACCCCGCGAGCAACCAGTACCAGCCTTCCGGCACCAGCCACAGGGTGATCCACATCCCGACCATTTCATCCCAGACGATGCCTTCGTGGTCGTGCACCCGCAGATCGTCGGCCACCTTGCCGCACAGCCAGAAGCCGAACAGCATGGTGATCCCGAGCATCAGCCAGTAACCCCAGTCGGGCAGCATCTGCCACAACGGGATAAAGGGTAGCGCAACTAACGAACCCCACGTGCCCGGCGCTTTCGGCAAGGTGCCGGAGCCAAAGCCGAACGCGAGAAAATGCCAGGGATTGCGCCAGACCGACGGCGGAACGAATTCGGCCGGAACCTGTTTCGGGTGATCTGTCACGGTGTCTCCTGAAAATGTTGATAACCGCGGATTTGCGGGGTGATGTCGTGTCCTTCGCGATCCAGCAGCACCACACCCTGGCCCTGCGCCACACGCCCGATCACATGGATCGGCCAACCATCGGCCAGCAGCGCCGGCAACTCGACGGACGGTAGCGTGAAGGCCAGCACATAGTCGTCGCCGCCGCTCAACGCTGCCCGTTCGGCACCGCGCTGACCGAGAAACGCCACTAAAGCATCGGACAACGGTACGCGCTCGCGTTCAACTTCGAGTCGAACCCCCGAGGCCAGAGCGATATGCCCGCAATCGGCGAGCAGGCCGTCAGAGATGTCGAGGGCCGATGTGGCCTTGCCACGCAAGGCCTGACCGAGCGCCAGTTGCGGTTGCGGCGACCAGTAATGATCGAGCAACGGCTGGGCGATATCTGCTTCGGCCTCACGCTGGCCAAGCACCAGCGGCAACGCCCCGGCGGCATTGCCCAGCTCGCCGCCGACGCAGAGCAGATCGCCCGGTTGTGCGCCGCTGCGGGTCAAGGCCTGTCCGGCCGGAACGCGACCGAATACGGTCACCGTCAAGCTCAACGGCCCGCGCGTGGTGTCACCGCCGACCAGCGCGATGCCGCAGCTCTGCGCCATGCGGTTCAAACCGCGGGCGTAGGCTCGCAGCCAATCGGCAGTCACCGTCGGCACAGTCAGGGCAAGGGTAAAGGCAACGGGCGTAGCGCCCATGGCGGCCAGGTCGCTGACCGCAACGGCCAGCGAGCGCTGACCGAGCAGAAACGGATCGCAGGGATCGGCGAAATGCACGCCGGCCACCAGCGTATCGGTGGAAATCGCCAGCTGTTCCCCGGGGGGAACCGCCAGCAAGGCGCAGTCGTCGCCGATCCCCAGAGCAACGCCATCGCCGCCCTGCGCACAAGGCGCGGCGGCGAAGAAATTGCGGATCAGCTCAAACTCGCCCATGAGGTCTCAAGCGCGTATCAGCGCTTGAATGCCTTCACTTCAGCTTCACGCAGGCGCGGAGCCAGCTTGTCGAGTACGCCGTTGACGAACTTGTGGCCATCGGTCGAACCGAAGACTTTCGCCAGCTCGATACCTTCGTTGATCACCACGCGGTACGGCACATCGACACGCTTGAGCAGTTCCCAGGTGGACAGGCGCAGAACCGCCAGTTCAACCGGGTCCAGCTCTTCGATTTCGATGTCCAGGCATGGCTTGAGCGCGGTGTCGATTTCGCTCTTGAACTGCGGAACCCCGTGCAGGATCTCGCGGAAGTAGGCGCCATCGACATCGGTGAAATCGTTATCAACGCGAAACTGCGCTTCGATCTCGTTCAGCGATTGCCGGGCCATGTGCCACTGATACAGGGCCTGAGTCGCGAGCTGACGGGCTTCGCGGCGCTTGGCGCTCTTCGATGGCTTGCCGGCATCCGCAGGTTTCGGATCGCGCGGGTTGAAACGATCGCTATCGTCGCTAATCACTTGGCCTCCAACTGCGCCAGCAGGCTGACCATTTCCAGAGCGGACAGGGCAGCTTCAGCACCTTTGTTGCCGGCCTTGGTGCCGGAACGTTCGATGGCTTGCTCGATGGAGTCAACGGTCAGGACGCCGAACGCGACCGGTACGCCGAATTCCATGGACACCTGGGCCAGACCCTTGGTGCACTCGCCTGCCACGTATTCGAAGTGCGGAGTGCCGCCACGAATGACCGCGCCGAGGGCGATGATGGCTGCGAACTCGCCTTTCTGGGCGACTTTCTGCGCAACCAGCGGGATTTCGAAGGCGCCAGGTGCGCGGATGATGGTGATGTCGCTTTCGCTCACGCCGTGGCGAACCAGGGCATCAACTGCACCGCTGACCAGGCTTTCAACCACGAAGCTGTTGAAACGGCCCACTACCAGAGCGTAGCGGCCTTTAGGGGCGATGAAGGTACCTTCGATGGTCTTCAGGGTCATTCGTCAGATCTCTTAAAGAGCCGGGACGCGTCTCGTACGCATCCCTCAGTGATATTAGCCACAAATTCATGACCGGAAACACCGCATTGCTGTTCGACTACACCCTGTGGCGAGGGGATTCATCCCCGATGGACTGCGCAGCAGTCCCAACCAAATAGGGCCGCTACGCAGCCCGTCGGGGATGAATCCCCTCACCACAAGGATCTACATCAACAATGCCGAATTCACCGGGTCATTATTCGGAGGGCACGTATTCTACAACTTCCAGATCGAAACCGGATATCGCATTAAATTTCATTGGCGCCGACATCAGGCGCATTTTGCGCACACCGAGGTCACGCAGGATCTGCGAACCGGCACCGACGATGCTGTAGGTGGTCGGTTTTTTCACCGCCGCCTGATCAGCAGTTTCGCGGATGTGCGCCAGCAACACGTCGCCATCAAGCGGGTGCCCGAGCAACAGCACCACACCGCTGCCGGCCTCGGCCACCGCAGCCATCGCGGCGCGCAGGCTCCAACGGCCCGGTTGCTTGACCATCAGCAGGTCGCGCAGCGGGTCCATGTTGTGCACGCGCACCAGGGTCGGCTCTTCGGCGCAAACGGTGCCCAGCGTGAGGGCCATGTGCACGTCGCCTTCCACCGAATCACGATAGGTCACCAGGTTGAATTGGCCCAGTTCGCTGTCCAGCGGCTGCTCGGCAATCCGCTGAACGGTACGTTCGTGGATCATCCGGTAATGAATCAGGTCGGCGATGGTGCCGATCTTGATGTTGTGTTCGGCGGCAAACGCTTCCAGCTCGGCGCGACGGGACATGGTGCCGTCATCGTTCATCACTTCGCAGATCACGCCGCTCGGCTCGAAACCGGCCATGCGCGCCAGGTCGCAGGCGGCTTCGGTGTGACCGGCACGGGCCAGCGTACCGCCGGCCTGGGCCATCAGCGGGAAGATGTGGCCCGGGCTGACGATGTCTTCAGCCTTGGCGTCTTTTGCCGCCGCCGCTTGCACGGTGCGCGCACGGTCGGCGGCGGAGATACCGGTGGTGACGCCTTCGGCGGCTTCGATCGACACGGTGAACTTGGTGCCGAAACCGGAACCGTTGCGCGGCGCCATCAGCGGCAGCTTCAACAGCTCGCAGCGCTCGCGGCTCATTGGCATGCAGATCAGGCCACGGGCGTGCTTGGCCATGAAGTTGATGTGCTCGGCCTTGCAGCATTCGGCGGCCATGATCAGGTCGCCTTCGTTCTCGCGGTCTTCGTCATCCATGAGGATGACCATCTTGCCTTGGCGGATGTCTTCAACCAGTTCTTCGATGCTATTGAGCGCCACAAGGCACCCCCTTCAGTCAGGATTTGAGGTAGCCGTTGGCGGCCAGAAAGCTTTCAGTGATACCACCGGACGTCGGCTCTGCAGCCTTGTCGCCCAACAGCAAACGCTCCAGATAACGCGCCAGCAAATCGACTTCCAGGTTCACCCGGCGGCCTGGCTTGTAGGAGGCCATGATGGTTTCGCTCAGGGTGTGCGGAATGATCGTCAGCAGGAATTCGGCGCCATCCACCGCGTTCACGGTGAGGCTGGTGCCGTCGACGGTGATCGAGCCTTTATGGGCGATGTACTTGGCCAGTTCTTTCGGCGCGCGAATGCGAAATTCCACCGCACGAGCGTTGTCGCTGCGCGACACCACTTCGCCGACACCGTCGACGTGACCGCTGACCAGATGCCCGCCGAGACGGGTGGTCGGGGTCAGGGCTTTTTCCAGATTGACCGGGCTGCCGCTTTTCAGGTCGTTCATCGCGGTGCAATCGAGGGTTTCGCGGCTGACGTCAGCAGCAAAACCGTTGCCCGGCAATTCAACCGCCGTCAGGCACACGCCGTTGACGGCGATGCTGTCGCCGAGTTTGACGTCGCTCAGGTCGAGCTTGCCGGTTTCGACATGCACCCGCACATCACCGCCCTTGGGGGTCAGTGCACGGATACTGCCGATGGATTCGATGATGCCGGTAAACATGGGGTTCTCCTTGAGAACGAAGCCAGCGCTAAGGCGATGGCCGGGAATTATACGCTCGCCGAAACGACTGGCGTCGCAGTGACTCGCCAGTCATCGCCAACCGCGCGGATTTCAGTGATTTTCAACTCCGGAGCGTCCTTCATATAGGCCAGCGGCCAGTCCAGCAGCGGACGCGCTGTGGAACCGAGAAACTTGCCGGCGATGAAGATCACGAACTCGTCGACCAGACCGCGCTGGGCAAACGCGCCGGCCAGACGCGGGCCGGCCTCGACCAGCACTTCGTTGACGCCACGGTTGGCCAGTTCGATCAGCAACTGATGCAGATCGACCTGACCGTCATCGCCCGGCACGATCAGACACTCCGGGCCATTGGCGTATTGCTCTTCGACCGCCATGCAGGTGGCGACCAGCGCCGGGCCGGCCTTGAAGAACGGCGCATCCAGCGGCACCCGCAGGCGCCCGTCGATCAGCACCCGCAGCGGCGGACGGCTCATGGCCAGTGCGGTTTGCTCCGCATCCAGACCCAGTTCGTCGGCGCGCACGGTCAGGCGCGCACCGTCGGCCAGCACGGTGTCGGCCCCGGTCAGCACCACTGCAGCCTGCGCGCGCAGACGCTGCACGGCGGAACGCGCCGCTGGGCCGGTGATCCATTGGCTTTCGCCGCTTTCCATCGCCGTACGACCGTCGAGACTCATGGCCAACTTGACCCGCACGAACGGCAAGCCGTGTTCCATGCGTTTCAGAAAACCTTGATTGAGTTGACGTGCTTCGGCTTCCAGCACGCCGCTTTCGGTGGCGATGCCGGCATCGGCCAGGCGCTGCAAGCCACGTCCGGCGACCTGCGGATTCGGATCGCGCATCGCGGCGACCACCCGGGCAACTCCGGCATTTACCAGCGCATCGGCGCACGGCGGCGTGCGGCCATGGTGGCTGCACGGCTCAAGGGTCACGTAAGCCGTGGCGCCTCGGGCCAGCTCACCGGCTGCGCGCAAGGCGTGGACTTCAGCGTGGGGTTCGCCGGCACGCTCGTGAAAGCCTTCGCCGACAATCTGCCCGTCCTTGACGATCACGCAGCCAACCCGAGGATTGGGATGGGTGGTGTAGTGGCCCTTGCGCGCCAGTTCCAGTGCGCGTGCCATGAAACGGGCGTCGAGGATCGCCTGCTCGGCGGCGCTGGTCATTCTTTCACCGGTTCGCGGGCGAGGCGGTCGATCTCTTCGCGGAACTCGTTGAGGTCCTGAAAGCGTCGGTATACCGAAGCGAAACGGATATAGGCGACTTCATCAAGCTTTTGCAGCTCGGCCATCACCAGTTCGCCGACCACGAGGGATTTGACCTCGCGCTCGCCGGTGGCGCGCAGCTTGTGCTTGATGTGGACCAGGGAGGATTCGAGACGCTCGACGCTCACCGGACGTTTCTCCAGGGCGCGTTGCATGCCGGCGCGGAGTTTTTCTTCGTCGAACGGTTGGCGGCTGCCGTCGGTTTTGATCAGGCGCGGCAACACCAGTTCGGCCGTCTCGAATGTCGTGAAACGTTCGCCGCAGGCCAGGCATTCACGCCGGCGGCGCACCTGTTCGCCCTCGGCGACCAGACGCGAGTCGATGACCTTGGTGTCGTTGGCACCGCAGAAGGGACAGTGCATGGTGGCTGGCAACAAAAAAAGGGAGGGCCATGGTAGCGCATCCCGGTGGCAAGACAAGCCATAGGGTTTGCGGTATACAGACTGCCATGATCGTTTGATCCACGGATTTCATTTTCTGGAGCTGCCAATGTCGCTACGACCGCTCGTTTTGCTCAGTCTTTTCGCCCTGCTGGTGGCCTGCGGTAGCGATAAACCCAAACCGCAACCGCCAACACCAGGCCCGGCGCCGCAACAGGCGCAGAAAAAAGCCAAGGAAGCCGCCGACCTGGGTCCGCTGCCTGCCTATCAACGGGAACTGAGCGGCACCCTGCAAGGCGTGCCGGCCGGGGCCGAAGTCGAACTGGCGCTGCTGGTGATCGATGAAAAGTCGCGCCCGCAACAACTGCTCGCCAGTTCCAGCCTGATCGGCAACAACCAGATTCTGCCGTTTCGCCTGCGCTTCAATCCGGAGTCATTTCCGGCTGGCGCACGGGTTGAGCTGCGAGGTCGTGCCACGCAATCGGGCCAGTTGATCCTGCACCTGCCGTCACAAACCATCACCCAGCCGACCACACAGGCGCTGGGCCAGCTGCAATTTGTCAAAGCACCATGACCGTACCGCTCGACCTGCAACAGGCGCTGGGTGAACTGCTCGGTGATGCGCGGCTCAAGGCCTGTGCATTGCCGGGCACCGATTTGCAGTTGTGGCTGATCGACGGCGACAACATGGATCGCGAATTCAGCCCGGATGAAACCCGGCGCATCCTTCACGAACCGCCCTACTGGAGTTTCTGCTGGGCCAGCGGCCTGGCGGTGGCGCGTTATCTCGCGGAGTTCCCCGAGTGGGTGCGCGGCAAGCGGGTGCTGGATTTCGGCGCCGGCTCCGGGATCGCCGCGATTGCGGCGGTCAAGGCCGGGGCGTTGGAAGTGGTGGCCTGTGATCTGGATCCGCTGGCGATTGCTGCGTGTCGGGCCAACGCTGAACTCAATGATGTGCAGATGAGTTATTCGACGGACTTCTTTGCCGAGGCTGATCGCTTCGACCTGATTCTGGTGGCAGACGTGCTCTACGACCGCGAGAACCTGCCGCTGCTCGACGCGTTTCTCAGCCGTGGCCGCGAGGCACTGGTGGCGGATTCGCGGGTTCGGGATTTTCGTCATCCGTTGTATGAGCGCATTGAAATGCTTGAGGCGATGACGTTGCCGGATCTGGCGGAGCCGGAAGAGTTCAGACATGTCAGTCTTTACCATGCGCGGCGCTAACCAAAAGCATCGCGGGCAAGCCCGCTCCCACAGTGACCGAGTCGAACCAACATTTCTTCTACGACACAGAATCCTGTGGGAGCTGGCTTGCCAGCGATGGCGTCCTGCCTAGCTGTACACCTCTCAAATCTGCCCCGCTTCCGGCCACACCCCGCCAAGCCGTATAGTTGCCCCATCCACGCTTTTACGAGATCCCCCATGAGTCAGCAAACGCCGTACATCTTCGACGCCACGACTGCCGATTTCGACCAGTCGGTGATCGAAGCTTCCTTCAACAAACCGGTGCTGGTGGATTTCTGGGCCGAATGGTGTGCGCCGTGCAAGGCGTTGATGCCGATGCTGCAAGGCATTGCCGAGAGCTATCAGGGCGAACTGCTGCTGGCCAAGGTCAACTGCGACATCGAGCAGGACATCGTGGCCCGCTTCGGCATTCGCAGCCTGCCGACCGTGGTGCTGTTCAAGGACGGCCAACCGGTCGACGGCTTTGCCGGTGCGCAGCCGGAGTCCGCCGTGCGCGCCCTGCTCGAACCGCATGTACAGATGCCACCGCCGGCCGCTGCCGATCCGTTCGAACAGGCGCAGGCACTGTTCGATGAAGGTCGTTACGCGGAAGCAGAAGCCGCGCTGGTGGTGATGCTCACCGAAGACAACAGCAACGCCAAAGCGCTGATCCTCTACGCCCGCTGCCTGACCGAACGCGGCGAACTGGGTGAGGCGCAAACCGTGCTCGACGCAGTCAAGAGCGATGAGCACAAGGCTGCACTGGCCGGCGCCAAAGCGCAGATCAAATTCCTTGGCCTGGCCCGCGACCTGCCGGATGCCGCCGACCTCAAGGCACGCCTTGCACAGAATCCGCAGGACGACGAAGCGGTGTATCAACTGGCGATCCAACAACTGGCGCGTCAGCAATACGAAGCGGCGCTGGAGGCCTTGCTCAAGCTCTTCATCCGTAACCGCAGCTACGGTGAAGGCCTGCCGCACAAGACCTTGCTGCAAGTGTTCGAACTGTTGGGCAACGATCATCCGCTGGTGACCGCTTACCGCCGTAAAGTGTTCGCTGCGCTTTATTAAGATCAAAAGATCGCAGCCTTCGGCAGCTCCTACAAAGGATCGTATTCACCGCTTATTTTGCGCAGGAACGCTGAACCTGTAGGAGCTGCCGCAGGCTGCGATCTTTTCGTTTCACTCTATCCAGCTGTAAAGCGGTGTATCCCCGCCACTCACCACTTTTACATCCGAACTGTGGCGCAGGCGCACCAGCAGACGCTTACCCGCCGAGGCGCTGCCGGTCAGCCCCTCAAGCTGCTCCAGCAAATCCGGCCCGCTGAGCTGCCCGGCCTTGCGCAACAGATCCTGCGCGACCTGCCACAACGCATCGTCCCGGTTCAGTGGTTTCGCTGCCGGCGTGCTCAATGCCGCTTCAGGCTGATCACCCTGCGGCTGCGCGCCAAGGGCTGCGCCGAGCCTCACCCAATCGCTGTCATCCAGCTCCACCGTCAAATCCACCGGCGTCGCGCCAACGGTTCCGCGTATCCGCAACATCTGCTTCGCTCCTGCACATTTCTGACCTGCATGCTCCCACGGGACTTGTGCAACGCCAAGCGCACGGGCAAACTCTGCGGACTTTCGTTATAAGATTACATAACAAACTCTTCACTTTACTTTCCGGAGACCGCCATGCGTCGTCTGCTGCTCGCTTTGCCGTTTGCCCTGTTGCCGCTGGCCGTCGCCCATGCTGCCGATGAGCACGATCATGACCACGAGCACGGCAGCCTCGGTGCCCACGAACATGGCGTCGGCCGCCTGAACGCCGCGCTCGACGGCCAGACTCTGGAGCTGGAACTGGAAAGCCCGGCGATGAACCTGGTGGGCTTCGAACATGCCGCCACCAGCGATGCCGACAAGGCCAAGGTCGCCGCCGCACGCACCAAACTGGAAAACCCGCTGGCGCTGTTCAGCCTGCCAGCCGCCGCCGGTTGCAAGGTCACCAGCCAGGAACTGGAAAGCCCGCTGTTCGGCGACAAACCGGCTGCCGACGAGCATGACGATGATGACCACGACGAAGATGCCAAGGGTGGTGAAGCGCATCACCACGATCACAGCGAAATCCACGCCCACTATCAATTCAGCTGCGCGGCCTCGGGTGCTCTGAAGACCCTGGATCTGGCGAACCTCTTCAATACCTTCCCGGCCACACAGAAAATTCAGGTACAACTGATCGGCCCGAGCGGCCAGCAGGGTACGGAAGTGACGGCCAAGGCTGCCGCCCTGAAATTCTAATTGCCTGAAAAATCCCCTGTAGGAGCTGCCGAAGGCTGCGATCTGTTGATCTTGCCTTTAAAAACAGGATCAAAAGATCGCAGCCTTCGGCAGCTCCTACGCGGGCCCGTGATCAAACATGAAACCGCTGTCATGACCCAAGCACTCATCGAACTGTCCGACCTGGGCTTCAACTGGCCCGGTCACCCGCCGCTGCTGGACATCCCGGCGTTTCGCCTGGAACCGGGCGAAACCCTGTTCCTCAAAGGCCCCAGCGGCAGTGGCAAGACCACCCTGCTCGGTCTGCTCGGTGGCGTGCAGAAGCCCGGGCGCGGCAGCATTCGCCTGCTCGGCCAGGAACTGACCGAACTCGGTGCCGGCGCCCGCGACCGCTTTCGTGTCGATCACACCGGCTACATCTTCCAGCAATTCAACCTGCTGCCGTTTCTTTCGGTACGCGAGAACGTCGAGTTGCCCTGCCACTTCTCCAAACTGCGTGCCGAGCGGGCGAAACAGCGTCACGGCAGCGTCGACCAGGCCGCCGCCACCCTGCTCGCTCACTTGGGTTTGAAGGACGAAAGCATCCTCGGCCGTCGCGCCGATTCACTGTCGATCGGTCAGCAGCAACGGGTCGCCGCCGCCCGGGCCTTGATCGGCCAGCCGGAACTGGTGATCGCCGACGAACCGACCTCGGCGCTGGATTACGACGCCCGGGAAAACTTCATTCGTCTGTTGTTCGCCGAATGCCGCGAGGCCGGTTCCAGCCTGTTGTTCGTCAGTCACGACCAGAGCCTGGCGCCGCTGTTCGACCGTCACCTGTCCCTGGCCGAACTCAATCGCGCCGCCACGTCTGCCGAGGTCTGAGATGTATCTGTTTCGTCTGGCCATGGCCAGCCTGGCCAACCGCCGCTTCACCGCCCTGCTCACCGCGTTCGCCATTGCCCTGTCGGTGTGCCTGCTGCTCGCGGTCGAGCGCGTGCGCACCGAGGCCAAAGCCAGTTTTGCCAGCACCATCAGCGGCACCGACCTGATCGTCGGCGCTCGCTCCGGTTCGGTGAACTTGCTGCTGTACTCGGTGTTCCGCATCGGCAACGCGACCAACAACATTCGTTGGGACAGCTTCGAACATTTCGCCAGCAACCCGAAAGTGAAGTGGGCGATCCCGATGTCCCTCGGCGACTCCCATCGCGGCTACCGGGTGATGGGCACCACCCAAGCCTATTTCGAGCATTACCAGTACGGTCGTCAGCAGCACCTGGAACTGGCCGACGGCCGTGCCTTCGCCACCGACCCGTTCGAAGTGGTGCTCGGCGCCGAAGTCGCCGAAGCGCTGCATTACAAGCTCGGCGACCAACTGGTGCTGGCCCACGGCGTAGCGGCGATCAGTCTGGTCAAGCACGATGACAAACCGTTCACCGTGGTCGGCATTCTCAAGCGCACCGGCACGCCAGTAGATCGCACGTTGCACATCAGCCTCGGCGGCATGGAGGCGATTCACATCGACTGGCACAACGGCGTACCGGCGCGCGGCAACGGCCGGATCACGGCGGAACAGGCACGCAACATGGACCTGACGCCACAGGCGATCACCGCGTTCATGCTCGGCCTCAACAGCAAGATTTCCACCTTCGCCCTGCAACGCGAAATCAACGAATTCCGTGGCGAACCCATGCTGGCGATCCTCCCGGGCGTGGCCTTGCAGGAGCTGTGGAGCCTGATGAGCACCGCTGAAAAGGCGCTGTTTGTGGTCTCGCTGTTTGTGGTGCTGACCGGGTTGATCGGCATGCTCACGGCGATTCTCACCAGCCTTAACGAGCGCCGCCGGGAGATGGCAATTTTGCGCTCGGTCGGCGCACGACCGTGGCACATCGCGAGTCTGCTGGTGCTGGAAGCTTTCGCGCTGGCACTGACCGGCGTAATCGCCGGACTGGCGTTGCTGTACCTCGGCATCGCCGCCGCGCAGGGTTACGTGCAGGCCAATTACGGGCTGTATCTGCCGCTGGCGTGGCCGAGCGAGTATGAATGGACGCTGCTCGGTGGCATTCTGGCGGCCGCGCTGCTGATGGGCAGCGTGCCGGCCTGGCGCGCGTATCGCCAATCCCTGGCCGATGGCCTGTCGATCCGTTTATGAGGATATTCACCATGCCCCGCGCTGTGCTTGCGCTGCTGTTGCTGGTCGCCCTGCCCGTGTGGGCAGGGGCACCGAAAGACCTGACCTGGTCGGAGATGATCCCGCCGGACGCCGCGCCGGAAGTGCCGAACATGACGCCGTTGCACGACCTGTCGAAGATGGGCGACGCGCTCTCGGCCGAGTCGGCGCCAGCGGCGAAACAGGACATGCCCAACGCGCCGGTGGTGCAGAGCCTCGACGGGCAGAACATCCGCCTGCCGGGCTACATCGTGCCGCTGGAAGTCAATGAAGAAGGACGCACTACGGAGTTTCTGCTGGTGCCTTACTTCGGCGCCTGCATCCACGTGCCGCCACCGCCGTCGAACCAGATCGTGCATGTGAAAAGCGAGCTGGGCGTGAAGCTCGACGAGCTGTATCAGCCGTACTGGGTCGAGGGACCGTTGCAGGTCAAGGCGTCCACCAGCGAACTGGCCGATGCCGGGTATCAGATGGCGGCGGACAAGATTTATGTGTATGAGCTGCCGGAGTAATTCCGGCACTTCTGTGATGTTTTTAATGGCCCCTTCGCTGGCAAGCCAGCTCCCACAGTGATCGAGTCGTTCACCCATTTTTGCTGGCTTGCCAGCGAAGGGGCCGGCCAAGGTTCCACAAAAAACCGGGGCATCACTGTTTCATTGAGCTGAGTCAAAAGACCGTATCAGTTGGCTTCATACCATAGGACATCAGACATTTTTAACGTCCTTTTGGAGCCCCCATGAACAAGTCCTTGCTCAGCGCCTCGCTGTTTGCCCTCGCGCTCGCAGCCCCGCTCGCCCACGCTCACGAAGCCGGCGACATCATCGTTCGCGCCGGTGCGATCACCGTCAACCCGAAGGCCGACAGCTCCAATGTCAAGGTCGATCAGGGTCCGTTGAGCGGCACCAACCTGGGCGGCAAGGCGACCATGAGCAGCGACACCCAACTGGGTCTGAACTTCGCCTACATGCTGACCAACAACATCGGGATCGAGTTGCTGGCGGCCTCGCCGTTCGAGCATGACGTGAAGATCAAAGGCACCGCGCTGCCAGCGGCCAACGGCAAACTCGGCACCCTGAAACACCTGCCGCCCACCCTCAGCGTCGTGTACTACCCGCTGGATGCGAAATCGCCGTTCCAGCCTTACATCGGTGGCGGCATCAACTACACCTGGATCTACGACGAGCACGTCGGCAGCGAAGCCCAGTCCAACGGCTTCAGCAACTTCAAGGCGAAAAACTCCTGGGGCCTGGCCTGGCAGGTCGGCGCCGACTACATGCTGACCGACAACATCATGCTCAACGCCCAGGTGCGCTACATCGACATCGATACTCGCGCCACCGTCGAGAACAACGCCGTGGCACCGGGTACCCGGGCCAAGGTGAATGTTGATGTCGATCCGTTTGTGTACATGGTGGGTCTGGGCTACAAGTTCTAAGGCAGATTCAACCAGGAACGTTCACGTGGTGGTGAATGAGGCTTTGGGTGAGCAGGCTTAGAACTGACGACGATCACTTCGTGATCGATCGGGGATAAATCCCCTCGCCACAGGATTAGCGACACATTCCGGCCGTGAAAAAGGCGCCTGTCAAAAGGCGCCTTTTTCATGTCTGCGATAAACCTATTTGCCCAGCAATCGTGCCAGCCCCACGCGCATCGGCGTCGGCTCTGGCAGCTTGAAACGTTGCAGCAAACGCGCGTTGTTCGCCCGCGAATGACGGATGTCGCCGGCGCGCGCCGGGCCATAGCTGACCGGTGGCAGTTCGCCGACCACTGCCTGCAGCGTTTGCAACATCTGCTTGAGGTTCATCGCCTGATTCCAGCCGACGTTCATCGCGCCCACTTCCACTTCAGGCTTGTCGATTGCCTGCACCAGCACGTCGACCAGATCCTCGACATAGAGGAAATCGCGGGTCTGCTCACCATCGCCGAACACGGTGATCGGCAGACCTTTCTGCGCCCGCTCGCTGAAGATGCTGATGACCCCGGAATACGGCGAGGACGGATCCTGGCGTGGGCCGAAGATGTTGAAGAAGCGGAAGATCACCGGCTCCAGACCATGCTGGCGACGGTAGAAATCGAAGTAGTGCTCGCCGGCCAGTTTGTCCGAGGCGTACGGCGTCAGCGGGGCCTTTGGCGTGTCTTCGTCAATCGACTCGCCTTCGCCATTGTTGCCGTACACCGCTGCGCTCGACGCATAGAGCACACGCTTGACCCCGGCCTGGCGCATGGCTTCGCAGACATTCAGGGTGCCGATGAAATTGCTCTGGTGCGTCTTCACCGGATCGTCCACCGACGCCTGCACCGAAGCGACTGCCGCCAAATGCGCAACGGCGCTGCAGCCTTGCATGGCCTGCGCGACCAGCGCGGCATCGGCGACATCACCGACGATCAGTTCGACCTTCGGGTTGTCCAGCGGCAGGTTGGCGCGTTTGCCGGTCGACAGATCATCGAGAATCCGCACCGAATGGCCGGTGGCGAGCAATGCATCCGTCAGGTGCGAGCCGATGAAACCGGCGCCGCCGGTGATTAAAACAGGGCCTTCAGCCATGACGATAAAACCTATCCAGTAAAGCCGGGAGTGCGGCGCGCCAGGCGCGGGGCTTGATCCCGAAAGTGTGCAGAATTTTCTTGCAGGCGAGGACCGCGTGCTGCGGTTCCTCGGCGGCATCCGGCCGCGCGGCATGGGCCTGAGCGGTCGGCGCTTCGATCGCCAGCGGATGCAGGCTGCGTGCTTCGGTCAGAATCGCCTGACCGAGCGCCAGCGGTGTGGTCGCCTCGTGGCCGGCGTAATGGTAAGTGCCCCACAGCGGCGCCGCGCAATCGAGTTGCTTGAGCACCGAAATGATCACTCGCGCCGCATCGTCCACCGGGGTCGGATTGCCCCGGCGGTCATCGGCCATGAGCAATTCATCCGGCTGTTCGGCGCGGGCGAGGAAACGTCCGAGGGTGCCTTCAGGGCTGTCATCGAGCAGCCAGCCGAAGCGCAGCAACACGTGTTGCGGGCAGGTCGCGCGGACACTTTGCTCGATGCGCCACAGCGCCTGGCCGCGCAGGCCCAGCGGCACCGGCTCGTCTTTTTCGCTGTAGGCAGTCGCCCGCGAACCGTCGAATACCCGGTAACTGGACGGTTGCACAAGAATGATGTTGTGGTGCTGGCACAGTTCCGCCAGCCGTTCGATGGCGCGCTCCTGGCCGGCCAGACGGCTTTCGCTGACGGTCTCGGCCTGGAACCAGTCGAAATAGTAGGCGAGGTTGATCAACGCATCCGGACGGGTATCGTCGAGCAGTTGCGTCAGGCTCGCGGCATCCCAGCCGTCTTCTGGCGGGCGGGGGGCGAGGAAACCGATGTCTTCTTCCGCACCGAGGCGAATCAGCGCCTGCCCAAGGGCATTTCCGCCGCCCAGTAACATAAGGCGCATTCGCATAGAGTCAGCAGGCCCAGTCTGATTGGAACGATGGCTTTAGCGACGGTGCGGGTGACACCGTCATCGATAATTGCCGGAATCGTTGCATTTTGCGGGTTTAGTGCGCAACCGTCACCCGTAAAGTGTAGATCGCCGGGAATTGTGCTGAATCATCTGGCCCCATCGCTGGCAAGCCAGCGCCCACAGGGTTCAGTGTTGATTGCCAAACTGTTGAACAACAATCACTGTGGGAGCTGGCTTACCAGCGATGAGGCCCTGATGAACAGCGCAGATCCCCAGCGGTACTTGCATCTTGCCGCCCCCACCCGCATAACTTGAGCATGAATCTGCCCATCCCCAAGGACGCCGCCCTGGCTGGCTTTCACCCCGCCGTCAGCGCCTGGTTCAGCAGCACCTTCCCGTCGGTCACCGCCGCCCAGGCCCGCGCATGGCCGTTGATCCGCCAGCGCCGCTCGACGCTGATCGCCGCGCCCACCGGCTCCGGCAAAACCCTCACCGCATTCCTCGCGGTGCTCGACGATCTCGTCCACCGTGGCCTGGAAAACCCCGACGGCCTGCCCGACGAAACCCTGGTGGTCTACGTCTCACCGCTCAAGGCCTTATCCAACGACATCCGCATCAACCTGCAGAATCCGCTGGCCGGAATCACTGAGCAGCTGCGCCAGATGGGCCTGGCCGAATTGCACATCACCACGGCGGTGCGCACCGGCGACACGCCACAGAAAGACCGCGCCGCCATGCGCAAAAGTGCGCCGCACATTCTGGTGACCACGCCAGAATCGCTGTACGTGCTGCTCGGCTCCGAATCCGGACGCAAAATGCTCGGCAGCACACGCACGGTGATCATCGACGAGATTCACGCCATCGCTGCCGGCAAACGTGGCAGTCATCTGGCGCTGAGCCTCGAGCGCCTGCAGGCGCTGTGCGCCGAACCCTTGACCCGCATCGGATTATCCGCCACACAAAAGCCGATCGAGGCCGTGGCGCGGTTTCTGGTCGGCACTGATCGCCCCTGCGAGATCATCGACATCGGCCACGCTCGCC
Organism: Pseudomonas sp. S8; assembly: GCF_050473925.1. NCBI lineage: Bacteria > Pseudomonadati > Pseudomonadota > Gammaproteobacteria > Pseudomonadales > Pseudomonadaceae > Pseudomonas > Pseudomonas sp. S8. The sequence continues at coordinate 5,081,201 of NZ_JBFDVZ010000016.1, read as the reverse complement.
CCCGAGACCTCGGCATCGAAGTGCCGCCGGTGCCGTTGTCGGCAGTGATGGCCAATGACGTTTGGGAACTGGTTTATGACCGGCTCGCCGAGTTGGCCCGCGAACACCGCACCACGCTGATTTTCGTCAATACCCGGCGCTTGGCCGAGCGCTTGAGTCGACACCTCAGTGAGCGTCTGGGCAAACACGCAGTGGCCGCGCACCACGGCAGCCTGGCCAAGGAATTTCGTCTCGACGCCGAACAGCGGCTCAAGCGCGGCGAGCTGCAAGTGCTGATCGCCACGGCTTCGCTGGAATTGGGCATCGATATCGGTGAAGTCGATCTGGTCTGCCAAATATCCTCGCCGCGTTCGATTGCCGGGTTTCTGCAAAGAGTCGGTCGTTCCGGGCACCAGGTCGGCGGCACGCCCAAAGGTCGCTTGTTCGCCACCACCCGCGACGACCTGATTGAGTGCGCCGCCCTGCTCGACTGCGTGCGCCGTGGCGAACTCGACACCCTGCACATCCCCGAAGCGCCGCTGGATGTACTGGCGCAGCAGATCATCGCCGAAGTCAGTTGCCGGGAATGGGCGGAAGATGTGCTGCTGGCGCTGTTCCGCCAAGCCTCGCCGTACCGCGATCTCGACGAAAAACACTATCAGGCGCTGCTGACCATGCTCGCCGAAGGCTACAACGGTCGTCAGGGCATCCGCAGCGCCTACCTGCACCGCGACGCCGTCAGCCGCACGCTACGCGGCCGCCGTGGCGCGCAACTGACCGCCGTGACCAGTGGCGGCACCATTCCCGACAATGCCGACTACAGCGTGTTGCTCGAACCGCAGGGCCTGAACATCGGCAGCGTCAATGAAGACTTCGCCGTGGAAAGCATCGCCGGTGATGTGTTCCAGCTCGGCAATACCTCCTACCGCATCCTGCGGGTGGAAACCGGCAAGGTGCGGGTCGAGGATGCCCAGGGTCAGCCGCCGACCATTCCGTTCTGGCTCGGCGAAGCCCCGGGGCGCAGCGATGAATTGTCGGCGGCGGTGGCGCGCCTGCAAGCGACCCTCGATGAACTGCTTGGCGTCCGCCCCGGCGATCTGCAACCGGCGCTCGACTGGCTGACCGCAACCCTGGGTCTGAACCGTGCCAGCGCCGAACAACTGGTGGAGTATCTCGCCCGCGCTCGCCTGACCCTCGGCGCCCTGCCCTCGCAGGACACGCTGCTGATGGAGCGTTTTTTCGATGAGTCCGGCGGTACTCAGTTGATCATCCATTCACCGTTCGGCAGCCGCATCAACCGCGCCTGGGGCCTGGCCTTGCGCAAGCGTTTCTGCCGCACGTTCAACTTCGAGTTGCAGGCAGCTGCCAGCGAAGACGCGATCGTCCTGTCGCTGTCCACCAGCCACAGTTTCGAACTGGATGATGTCTGGCGGTACCTGCACAGCAACAGCGCCGAGCACATCCTGATTCAGGCGATTCTCGACGCGCCGCTGTTCGGCGTGCGCTGGCGCTGGAATGCCGGCGTGGCCCTGGCGTTGCCGCGTTTTACCGGCGGGCGCAAAGTCGCGCCGCAGTTGCAGCGGATGAAAAGCGAAGGCCTCATTGCCAGTGTGTTCCCCGATCAGATCGCCTGCCTGGAAAACCTCGCCGGCGAACGGGAAATTCCCGAGCATCCGCTGGTGGAACAGACCCTCGACGATTGCTTGCACGAGGCCATGGACAGCGCCGGCTGGCTCACGCTGCTGCGGCGCATGGAGCGTGGCGAGGTGCGGTTGATCAGCCGCGATCTGCCGGCACCATCGCCGCTGGCGGCGGAAATTCTCAGTGCGCGACCGTACAGCTTTCTCGACGATGCACCGCTGGAAGAACGCCGCACCCAAGCGGTGATCAACCGACGCTGGAGCGATCCGCAATCCACCGATGATCTCGGTGCACTCGACGCCGACGCCATCAACGCGGTGCGCGAGCAAGCGTGGCCGACGCCGGCCAACGTCGATGAAATGCACGAGGCGCTGATGAGCCTGGCGTGCGTCGACGAGGCTGAAGTGCAGGCCAACGAGAATTGGCGTGAATGGCTGGCTAGGTTGACCGAAAGTGGTCGAGCCGGTCGCCTGATGGTCAACCCTCGACATTCGTTGTGGTTGGCACGTGAACGCCTGACGTGCCTGTTGGCGCTTTATCCACAGGCCACGCTGCAGCCGCAGCAGCAGGCCTTGCCCGGTTTCAACGAGCCATGGACGTTCGAGGAAGCGCTGGTCGAAGTGATCCGTGCACGCCTCGGTGCGTTTGGCCCGCTGCCGCTCCCGGCGATTGCCGAACCGCTGGCGCTGCCCCCTGCACACGTCGCACAAGCCCTCGCGCAACTGGAGCGCGAAGGCTATGTGCTGCGCGGGCATTTCACTCCGGGCGTAGCCGTTGAGGAGTGGTGCGAACGGCATCTGCTGGCGCGCATTCATCGCTACACGGTCAAGCGTCTGCGCCGGGAAATCGAGCCGGTGGCGTTGCAGGATTTCATGCGCTTTCTGTTCGACTGGCAGCACCTGTCCGCTGCTACGCGCGGTCAGGGCCACGCGGTGCTGCCGGCAATTATCGGCCAGTTCGAAGGTTACCCGGCAGCGGCTTCGGCGTGGGACAGCGACCTTCTCCCGGCGCGCCTGAAAGACTATTCGCCGAGCTGGCTTGATGAGCTGTGTCGCAACGGCAAACTGGTGTGGACGCGCCTCAGCGCCCGACAGAAAGTCAGCGGCACGGCGTTGCGCAGTACGCCGATTGTGCTGTTGCCGCGCAGTCAGGTCGGGTTGTGGAGTGGATTGGCCGAGCAAACACCGGTCAGCGAACTGTCGCCGAAAACGCAAAAGGTTTATGAGGCGCTGAGTCAGCACGGCGCGCTGTTTTTCGATGAGCTGATTCACGAGGCGCATCTGCTGCGCACCGAGCTGGAAATCGCCTTGCAGGAACTGGTCGGCGCCGGCCTGGTAAACGCCGACAGCTTCGCCGGCTTGCGTGCCCTGATCACCCCGGCGAGCAAGCGCCAGCAACGCAGCAGTCGACGCGGACGCGGTGCGTTTGTCGGTGGCATGGACGATGCCGGGCGCTGGGCATTGTTGCGCCGCGGGCCATGGCAGGAAAGCGCTGAGATAGCGTCACCGGAAACCCTCGAACATGTCGCCATGACGTTGCTGCGCCGCTACGGCGTGGTGTTCTGGCGCCTGCTGGAGCGCGAAGCGGATTGGCTGCCGAGCTGGCGCGAATTGCTGCGCACGTTTCATCGGCTGGAGGCCCGTGGCGAGATTCGCGGCGGGCGTTTTGTCAGTGGTCTGGCGGGGGAACAGTTTGCCTTGCCCGAGGCGATTCCATTGCTGCGCGAGGTACGGCGGCGGGCGCATGACGGCAGTCTGGTTGCGGTGTGCGGGGTTGATCCGCTGAACCTGGCCGGGACGTTGTTGCCAGGGGCGAAAGTGCCGGCGTTGGTGAGTAATCGGCTGGTGTATCGCGATGGGATGCCGGTTGCTGCCGAGATTGCTGGCAAGCAGGTTTTCTGGACTGAGCTGGATCAGGTGGCCATGGAGCAAGTGCGTAGCAAGCTGATCCGGCATTGATGTCGACAGGTCTGGCCCTCATCGCGGGCAAGCCCGCTCCCACAGTGATTTTTGGTGTGCCTACTATTTCAACATCACCCAGAACCCTGTGGGAGCGGGCTTGCCCGCGAAGAGGCCGGCAATCCCAGCACAAAATCCGGCGGTCAGGTACTCGACCGTTGTGGCGCCTCGCTCGCCACCAACTCCCCCTCACCCTGCCGCTTGGGCAACAAAACCTGCTGTGGATAAGTCTGCGCGAAATGCACCTCGGCGCTGTTATCCACAAGCTTTTTCAAACGCTGATTGAACGCCCGGCTCACCGCATACTGCCCGCCCGACACGGTACGGAATTGCGCGGTCAGCACCACGCCGTTCAAGTCCATTCTGTCCACGCCAAATACATCCAGCGGCCCTTGCAGGTTGTACTTGAGGAACGGGTCTTCGCGAATTGAATCACCGGTCTGGCGGATCAGTTCGATGGCCTTGTCGACATCGGTGTCGTAGGTGAACTGCACCGAGAAAAACGCGAAGGCAAACTGGCGTGACTGGTTGGTGACTGCCTTGATCTGACCGAACGGTACCGAGTGCACAAACCCCTTGCCGTCGCGCAGGCGCAGGGTGCGAATGGTCAGGCCTTCTACCGTGCCGGCATGCCCGGAATCGAGCACCACCCAGTCGCCGATCGACAGCGTGTCTTCAATGATGATGAACAGCCCGGTGATCACATCCTGCACCAGTTGTTGCGAGCCGAAACCGATGGCCAGACCGACCACCCCGGCACCCGCCAACAGTGGTGCGACGTTGATGCCGAGGTTGGCCATGGTGGTGATCGCGCAGATCACCACCAGGATGATTTTGATTGCGTTGCGCAGCAGCGGCAGGATGGTTTTCACCCGGGTGCTGGGCTGGCGCGACGAGCGTTTGCTGACCGGTGGTTTCAGCGCTTCCTGAATCGCCGTGTCGAGCACCACCCACAACAGCCAGGTGACGAGGAAGATCAGGCCGATGCTACTCAACGCATTGCTGATCGCCCGGCCGACGGTGCTGCTCTGGGCAAAATCGAGCAGCGAAACGCCCCAGATCCGCCCGAGAATATCGATGAAGGCAATCGCCATGACAATCCGCAGCAGCGCGTGCAACAGGCTGAGAAAGCGTTCCTTGTAAGCGCTGCTGCGCTGGATCGCTTCGGCTTTGCGCGACTTGAACAGGTGCTGGAGGATGGTGCTGAGGAACACCGTGCCGATCAGCAAAACCGTGGTGAACAACGCGCAGCGCAGGGCCTTCTGGTTGTCCTCGCCGATGCCGATCAGATTGACCGCCGAAACCAGCACCATCAACACAATCGGCCAGTACCAGAGCCCGGAAAAAATCCGCAGTGACTCCTGCATCGACGGCTGCTTCAGGCGCTGGGCCAGCGGCCGGTTGCGAATCAGATGTGCCACCGGCCGGCGCAAGCGAATCACCAGCAGACCGAAGATGACCGAGGCGATCAGCCCGGTGAACACCGCGACGCTGCTGGTGATGTTGCCGCCCAACTGACGGGCGATCTGCGGGCTGGTCAACGCGTCACTGAGGGCGGCGAGAAAGCCGATCAGGAATAGCGGTTTCGGGCAGTAGTCGCGGATGATCCGCGCGGCCGGCCGTTTGTGGCCGACGTTGAACATCACCACCACGCACAACAGCATCGAGGTGGAGAAAATCCCGCTGCTGGTGGCGTACGCCAGACACAGCGCCAGCGCCCGACCGACCGAGGCCTGCAGAAAGTGGCTGACGTACAGTGTCAGCGGCAGACAGATCAGCGCCGGCAGCGTGTACGGCAGCAGGTAGCCGACCAGGTCCTGACTGCGCTGGCGGGTCCGCAGCCAACGGCCCTGACTCAGCCGCTTGGCCAGCAGGCTGCCGAGCACCGTGAGCAGCGCGAAAGCGCCAAGCCACACGCCGGACAACATCAGGAAATCCCCGGCGACACTCCAGCCGGAGCGGTTCGACGGCTGGTTGACCAGTTTGTCGACCTCGTCCGCCGCGCGATCGGCACGCAGGCGCCAGGCGTCGACCAGATGTTCGTTGAGATCGAGTTTGTCCTGCACGTCGTCGATACTCGAACTGATCGCGCCGAGCAGACCGCCCTGCACAATCGGCTCGGGTTTGGCCGGCTCTTCAGCGGCAGCCGGAACCCCCGGCAGCGCGGCGGCTTCGAGTTCGCTGGCGCCGAGAAACAGCAGCGCTCCCAGCAGAATGGCGATCCTGAACTTGATCAAAACTGCGATCCCTCTTGGCTGAACCTGTAAGGAACTGATCGGTGAATGGCGGACAAGTTCGGTTTTTGGGTCAATTGCCTTCCCCCTGTGGTGAGAGGATTCACAGCACTCCGTGGATATTTGCGCCAGAAGCAAATATCAAATGCCCAGCTCTGTATTTTTCCGCACAAGCCAAACCTCGACACTGCGCTCCATTCAAACCTCTACCGGAGTGCTGTCATGCCCATTGCCTTGCTCGCGCTGACCCTCAGCGCCTTCGCCATCGGGACGACCGAGTTCGTCATCGTTGGCCTGCTACCCACCATCGGCGCCGACCTCGGCGTCGGTCTGCCGTCCGCCGGCCTGCTGGTCAGTCTCTATGCCCTGGGCGTTGCCATTGGCGCGCCGGTGCTGACCGCCCTGACCGGCAAAGTCCCGCGCAAACTGTTGCTGTTGTCGCTGATGGTGCTGTTCACCCTCGGCAACCTGCTGGCCTGGCTGGCGCCCAGTTATGAATCACTGGTGCTGGCGCGGATCGTCACGGGCCTGGCGCACGGGGTGTTCTTTTCCATCGGCTCGACCATCGCCACCAGCCTGGTGCCCAAGGAAAAAGCCGCCAGCGCGATTGCGATCATGTTCACCGGCCTCACCGTGGCGCTGGTCACCGGCGTACCGCTGGGCACGTTCATCGGCCAGCATTTCGGCTGGCGTGAAACCTTCCTCGCGGTCTCGGCGCTGGGTGTGATCGCCTTCATCGGCAGCCTGCTGTATGTGCCGAACAACATCGCCCACAGCAAACCGGCGTCGCTGTTGCAACAACTGCAAGTGCTGAAACAACCGCGCCTGCTGCTGGTGTACGCCATGACCGCGATCGGTTACGGCGGCTCGTTCATCGCCTTCACCTTCCTGGCGCCGATCCTGCAGGACATCTCCGGTTTCAGCGCCGGTACCGTCAGCCTGGTGCTGCTGGTGTACGGCGTCTCGGTGGCGGCCGGCAACATCTGGGGCGGCAAAATGGCGGACAAGCGTGGGCCGATCAGCGCCCTGAAAATCATCTTCGCCCTGCTCGCCGCCGTGCTGTTCGTACTGACCTTCACAGCCGGCAACCCATGGCTGGCGCTGGCCACGGTGCTGGTGTGGGGCGCGGTGGCGTTCGGCAATGTGCCGGGGCTGCAAGTGTACGTGGTGCGTCAGGCTGAACATCACACGCCGCAGGCGGTGGACGTGGCATCGGGGCTGAACATCGCGGCGTTCAACCTGGGGATTGCCGGTGGTGCGTGGGGCGGCGGACTGATCGTCGAACATCTGGGCCTGATTCACACGGCATGGATCGGCGGGCTGGTGGTGTTGGTGGCGCTCGCGCTGACGGCGTGGAGCGGGCGACTGGATCGCCTTGGTCCGACCTATGCCGAAAGCACTACGCGAGTCGTCACCGGTCACTGATCCCATGATCCCCTGTAGGAGCTGCCGCAGGCTGCGATCTTTTGATGTTGCTTTTCAAGATCAAAAGATCGCAGCCTGCGGCAGCTCCTACAGGGATGATGTTGTCTCCAGGCTACCGTCCGTAACGCCACCGAAACTTTCCCGAACCGCCCACAGTCATCAACAGACACAGGCTGTATGAGGACTGACGACGGGAGGGGCGGCATGGCAACGATTCACATCGGTATTTCCGGCTGGCGCTACGCTCCGTGGCGCGGGGATTTCTACCCGAAGGGACTGACCCAGAAGCGCGAACTGCAATTCGCATCACGGGCGGTCAACAGCATCGAAATCAATGGATCGTTCTACGCCCTGCAACGGCCCGAACGTTATGCGCAGTGGTACAGCGAAACGCCGGACGACTTCGTCTTCAGCGTCAAGGCGCCGCGTTTCATCACTCACGTGCGCCGCTTGCGCGAGATCGAAAAACCGTTGGCGAATTTCTTCGCTTCCGGGGTGCTGGAGCTCAAGGAAAAGCTCGGGCCGATCCTCTGGCAGTTTCCGCCGAACTTCAAATTCGACCCCGAGCGCTTCGAACACTTCCTCTCATTGTTGCCCCACGATACCGAGGCGGCCGCCGCCCTCGCCCGTCAGCACGACGCGCACCTGCACGGCCACGCCAGCCTGAAAGCCTGGCGCAAAAAACCGCTGCGCCATGCCGTCGAAATTCGCAACGACAGCTTCATCGATCCCGACTTCGTGCGCTTGTTGAAACGCTACAACACCGCCCTGGTGATCGCCGACACCGCCGGCAAATGGCCGTACCGCGAAGACCTCACCAGCGACTTCATCTACCTGCGCCTGCACGGTGCCGAAGAACTCTACGCCAGCGGCTACAGCGAATCGGCGCTGCAGAACTGGGCCAAACGCATCGACGCCTGGCACCACGGTCAACAGCCCGGCGATGCGCACCTGATCGCGCCGCGCCTCAAGCCTCGGGCGCGCAAGTCCCGCGAAGTGTTCTGCTATTTCGACAACGACATCAAAGTCCGCGCGCCCTACGACGCGCGCCGGTTGCTCCACTGTTTTGAGCTGGATAAAACACTCGCCACCGCCCCCGGCGAACCCGCTGCCGAAGGGGTGCTGACATGAGTATTCCAGAGCCGGTCGGGTTCACCGACGAGCAGACCCGTGTCGAAGCCTCGGTGCGCCGTTTCACCGTGCTGACGGTCAACACCCACAAGGGTTTCACCGCGCTCAATCGACGCTTCATCCTCCCGGAGTTGCGCGAAGCCGTGCGCAGCGTGGCCGCCGACGTGGTGTTTCTGCAGGAAGTCCACGGCACCCATGAGCATCATCCCAAGCGCTACAGCAACTGGCCGACGATGCCGCAGTACGAGTTCCTCGCCGACAGCCTGTGGCCGCAATTCGCCTATGGACGCAACGCGGTGTACCCAGAGGGCGATCACGGCAATGCGCTGCTGTCGAAATTCCAGATCATCCGCCACGACAACCTCGACGTGTCGATCAGCGGCCATGAGAACCGTGGCGTGTTGCATTGCGTGCTGCGCCTGCCGGGCGATGGCGTCGAGGTGCATGCGATCTGCGTGCATCTGGGCCTGCGCGAAAGCCATCGCAATGCGCAACTGAAGCTGCTCGGCGAGCGCATCGCGCAACTGCCGGCTGATGCGCCAGTGATTGTCGCCGGTGACTTCAATGACTGGCGCCAGCGCGCCGATGCGCTGCTCGAACCCTGCGGCTTGCGCGAAGTGTTCGCCGAACATCACGGCAAACCGGCGCGCAGTTTTCCGGCACGTCTGCCGATCCTGCGCCTGGACCGCATCTACGTACGTAACCTCAAGGCCAGCCAGCCAAACGTGTTGACAACACGGCCCTGGTCACACCTTTCCGACCACGCCCCGTTATCGGTGGAGATCGAACTATGAGCAGCGCACCGCTGGAGAAATCCGCCGTGGAACCGATCAGCATCAACCCGCCGGTACGCGAGCCCGGGCATGTCGATGTCGAGTACAGCTGGCAGGGCAACAACCGCGTCGAATTGCTGGAAAACGGCGAGGAATATTTCCCCCGGGTGTTCGACGCCATGCGTGCGGCGAAGAGTGAGATTCTGCTGGAGACCTTCATCGTTTTCGAAGACAAGGTCGGCGCAGAGTTGCAGCAGATCCTGATCGACGCCGCCCGGCGCGGCGTGCGCACCACCGTCAGCCTCGACGGTTTCGGCTGTGGTGAGTTGACCACCGGTTATCTCGCGGCATTGAGCGACGCCGGCGTGCACTTGCAGATGTTTGATCCGGCGCCCAAGCACCTGGGTTTTCGCACCAACTGGTTCCGCCGTCTGCACCGCAAGATCGTGGTGGTCGACGGACTGATCGCGTTCATTGGCGGGATCAACTTTTCCGGCGATCACCTGGCCGACTTCGGCCCCGAAGCGAAACAGGATTACGCGGTGCAGGTTCAAGGGCCGGCGGTCGCTGACATCCATCATTTCGCCCTGCTGCAAAGTGGTCGGCCGGGCCGCGCACGCTTCTGGTGGCAACGTCGGCGCCAGCGTCGGGCAGACATGGCTTTCAACGATCACGACGGTCAGGTGCGCCTGGTGTTTCGTGATAACGATCAGCACCACACCGACATCGAAGACGTGTACTTGCACGCATTGCGCCGGGCCAAACGCCGGGTGGTGATCGCCAACGCCTACTTCTTCCCCGGCTACCGCCTGCTGCGCGAGCTCCGCAACGCGGCGCGCCGTGGCGTCGAGGTGCGCCTGATCCTGCAAGGTCAACCGGACATGCTGGTGGCCAAACTGGCGGCGCGCATGACCTACGACTATCTGCTCAAGGCCGGGGTGCAGATCCACGAATATTGCCAGCGCCCGCTGCACGGCAAAGTCGCCTTGGTGGATGAGGAATGGAGCACGGTCGGTTCGAGCAATCTCGACCCGCTGAGCCTGTCACTGAACCTGGAAGCCAACGTGCTGATCCGCGATCGCACGTTCAATCAGCACTTGTTCCAGCGCCTCGAAGACCTGAGCCACAACCACTGCAAGGCGATGGACCCGAGCAAGGTGCCACGCGGACGGATCTGGCACATGACCGTGGGGTTTCTGGTGTTCCACTTCCTGCGGCATTTCCCGGCAATGGCCGGTTGGCTGCCGGCGCACAAACCACGGCTCAAGCCGTTTCGGGGGCGCATGTCATGAGCCATTCCTCAGCGCAAGCAGCGCCCGCCGTGCATTCTCGATGGAGTCGCTGGAAACGCCCACTGACGCTGCTGTTCTTCCTCGCGTTGATCGTGTTGCTGACGATGTTTGCCACGCGCATCGAATGGGCGGAAGTGCTGCAGACCCTGGCCGACTTCAAGGTGCGCACACTGCTCATCGCCGCCGCCGTGACCCTGTTGAGCTTTCTCACCTACGCCAGCTTCGACCTGATAGGGCGCACCTACATCCGCCAGGACCTGACCTGGAAACAGATCCTCCCGGTGGGGATCATCAGCTATGCGTTCAACCTCAATCTCAGCGCCTGGGTCGGCGGGATCGCCATGCGCTATCGGCTGTATTCGCGCCTGGGGGTGAGCAAAGGCAACATCGCCAAGATTCTCGGTTTGAGCCTGGCCACCAACTGGTTCGGCTACATGACGATTGCCGGCGCGGTGTTCAGCAGTGGCCTGGTGAGCATGCCGCCGGGCTGGAAAATCAGCAGCGATGCGCTGCAGGGCATTGGCGTGCTGTTGCTGCTGCTGAGTGCCGGTTACCTCGCCGCGTGCCAGTTCTCCAAGCGCCGCGAGTGGTCGATTCGCGGGGTGGAAATCAACCTGCCGTCCCTGCGCATGGCCGTTCTGCAACTGCTGCTGGGTGCGCTGAACTGGTCGCTGATGGCGGCGGTGATTTTCACCTTGCTGCCGGGCAAGCTGGATTATCCATTGGTGCTTGGCGTGCTGTTGATCAGTGCGATTGCCGGGGTCATCACGCACATTCCGGCGGGGCTTGGAGTGTTGGAAGCGGTGTTCGTCGCGCTGCTGCAGCACGAAGCTTCGCGGGGCAGCCTGGTGGCGGGATTGCTGGCGTATCGGGCGATTTATTTTCTTTTGCCGTTGTTGATCACCGTGGTGATGTACCTGCTGGTCGAGGCCAAGGCGAAGGCGTTGCGGATCGAGAAGACGCCCTAGTCATCCTTCGCCACAGGGGGATGTGCTCAAGTGGACTGAATGATGCTCAACCGCTCCCCAACCACCATCTCGGTAATCCAGTCCACCAGAATCGAGGTGTAGGCCTGCTGCGAAACCGGGTCGCTCAGCGCATGGTCAGCACCGTCGATTATCCGGTGCGTCAGCGAATGCGTCTGCTGACACGCGGCGCGATAACTCATGATCGTGGCGTGGGGCACGTAGTCATCGGTTTCCGATTCCACCAACAACACATCCCCGGTGAACTGCGAACAGGCGTGCAAGGCGCGGTTACTGTCGGCACGCACCAGCGTCGCCCGATAGTCGCGCAGATCAGCCTTGTCCAGATCACGCTTGGGCGTATGCCATTGTTCGTCGCGATACAGCGCCGGCACCCGCAACGCCAGCCAGCGCACCGGGCGCAGCGAGGTGAGAATCGACGCGAGATAGCCGCCATAACTGGTGCCGACTACCGCAATCGCCGAGGTGTCGAGCGCCGGATGCGCCAACAGGCGATCGTAGGCCGCGAGCAAGTCACGCAGGTTGTCTTCGCGCGTGACCCGGGTCAGCGGAATGCCGGTGCCACCGGTGTGTCCGCGCAGGTCGAAGGTCAGGCACACACAACCCAGCCCGGCGATGCCCTTGGCGCGTTCCAGATCACGCTCCTGGCTGCCACCCCAGCCGTGCACAAACAACACGCCGGGGACTTTCGATTTGGGACTGAGAAACGTCCCGCTCATCTGTTCGTCATCAATGTCGATCTGAATGCTTTCGCTTCTAGCCGTCATAGGATTTGACCGTTACGTATTTGAGGAGAAAGTCGCTGTTCTCGGCCGGGCCGCGATAGATTTCGATGGCGTCCGCCGGCAGGCTTTGATCACCGTAGGTTTCTACGGTCGAGACACGGATCGCCCGCATCTGCGGAGCGTTGACGAAGCTCTGCAGCGCGGCCAGTTCAGCGCTGCTGGCACCGCCCATGCGCCAGGATTGTTCGAGCACACCGCTGCGCGGTTTGCCATTGCTGTCCAGGCCTTGAGCGATGTCGTAGTTGCGCCGCGAGGCATAGAAACCCGGGTAGGCTTCGTCTGCCGCCCGGTCAAACATCCGCGCTTGCTCGATGGCCAGCCGCACGTCATCCGCTAAATCCAGCGCCAGCAACTGATCGTAACCGCCCTGCACCACCAGCAGATTCGAACCGCCGTAGACGTCCTCGCCATGGGCGTCCTGAGTCAAGTATTGATCACCGCAGTAGCTCAGCACCTTGCCGCCGATGAATGACTGACCGACGCTGTGGGTGACGACCTTGCTCAAGTCCTGCTCCAGCACCACGCCATCGCGGAACAACGCTGCTGCATCCACTCGAGCGAGGACCTCGTCGAACGCGTCGAGGCTGTTGATAACTTCCTGACCGCGACCGGCACAAGCGTGAATCGGCTTGAGGCGAATGGGGCCGCTGTACAGCAAGTGCTCGGCGGCGGGCCGCGCGTCTTCCAGGGCAAACACGGTCAAGCCATCGAGCACCACGTCGCGCACACGCTCGCAGAACAGCGGCGCCCAGCCTTGCGGCGCGTGGGCCAGATGGCTGCGCAGGCCGTGACTGATGGCTTTGGTGCAGATGAAATCGTGTTCGACGAATCCGCCCCATAAATCATCCGCGCTTTTGATGCCCAAGGCCTGTGCCTGTCCGGCGCCGACAATGGTTTGCGTCGGCAGCCAGTACAGATCACGACCGCGGTGTTGTTCCGGGACGTAGCTGCCAGCAAATCTGAGCCCGAGAATCTGCGCCAGCCAACGGGCCAGCGCCTTGTTGGTCTGCACTTCATGGTGTGGCGCGCCAGCGCGCACCGAGTGCGCGACGACGATTTTTCTGCCTGGCGTCGGGGTCATGCGTCCCCCTTTTTCTAGTTAGGAGCGGATACGCTCAAATGCATGCATGCCTTGAGCCAACCCACCGATCAAATAAATATTAAAAAAAACAATAAGTTAGAATTTGGTAGTAGCAATTGGCCTGTATTTTTTTGCATACTTTTGAGAAGCTTGTAGCTCATTTTGCACGACAACGAGTTTTGAGATTTAACTGGAATAAACAATTAGCCATCAAAGGAGTGAACAATATGAAATTTTACGTAGCACCCTCTCAAGCAGTCTTACTAGAGGCAAAAGAATTCCCCTTCATGTCTTTGGCGCGTGACACTTGGGATGATTACGGTAAAAAAACCCTCTTTACTTTATGGCTTTATGAAACTCCATCCCAGCGCTCATCTCTTGGAAAACTAAAGATAATATCTAAAGACGACGCTCACTACGACTCCAATGGATATACATTACTACCCGACACCTTCGAAAGTTTGAGCGATGACTACTGCTCACTTGGTCAAGATCTAGACTATTATGATAAGACAGCAAAAGCATTGGACTCAAACAGCGAAGTTATATTAGACGCACTAAATGACTTGGCCATGAACCCCGCGCTCGCTGAAGAATTCGACCATCTGAGCGCTTATACCAGTTCTTTAATAAGATTCAGCGAAGCAGAAAAATCTTTAAAAAGAGGCATAAATGCATTAAAAGGAACCTCTTTTGACGAGGAGTTTGATTTTAGCTTTTCCTGTCGAGTTGGTTCTGCCGAAGCTGATCACGATGCAAAATTTACGTTTATAAAAAACACTGAACTCCCAAATAGAATAATTGCAATTGTGGGTGGGAACGGATCAGGAAAGACTCAATATCTCTCTAAACTATCCCTGGCACTGAGCGGCGAAGAAGCACAAGGAGAATTCTATCCAACTCGGCCACTGTTTAATAAAATTATAGCGGTATCCTACAGCGCCTTTGATAAGTTCAAGCGCCCCCGTACCAAAAGAAGCTTCAGCTACAAATACTGCGGTCTGAAAGACGACAGCGGCTTCATGACACCAAAAAAACTTGAAACCATTTACAAACAGGCTTGCGATCGTATCACCCAAAAATCAAGAGTCGATCATTGGAAGGCTGTACTGAGCATAATAATAGACCCCAACATATTAGAAAAAATTCACGACGATTTATTTACTCAAAAGCAATTCTCCAAAGTGGCTCACAATAGCGAAGGAACATTGAGCTCAGGCCAAAGCATACTTATGTATGTAATTACAGAAATCATCGCTAACATCAGGGATGACTCCCTGATACTATTCGATGAACCAGAAATGCATTTGCATCCAAATGCCATTTCAAAATTAATCATCATGCTCAACTATTTGCTTAAAAACTTTAACTCCTATGCGATTCTTGCAACCCACTCCCCAATAATCCTCCAAGAAATACCTTCTGTTAACGTAAGAGTATTCGAACGAATTGGCAATACCCCCCTAGTGAGAGGACTAAACATAGAATCATTTGGCGAAAATTTGACTACCATAACAAAAGCAGTTTTTGAAACAATTGATACCGAGCAAAATTACAGAAAAGTACTTAAACAACTTTCAACAAAGCACACATTTGAAGAAATACACAAAATGTTTGACAATCGGCTCAGCCTCAATGCCGAGATCTACTTAAAGGGATGCTATGCAGAATGAAAAACTTTGTCTACCTTCCCGCCCCGTATTTCTCTCACTTTGAAAACATAACAAATTCAAAAAAAGATACGGTAAAGACTCAAGCCAACGAGAAAAAAAACACCTTACTTTCTTTATTTGATGAGATTCGGACAAAGTACAAATACTACGAAGACAACTTTGACAAAGGCAAACTGCACCTAATCAACAGCGCAGGATATGTTGATATAAAAAAATTAAGCCTCCTGGATGCGTACACAGGAAATGGAAAAGAGCTGGACAAACTAAAATCATCAATAAAAAAACTGCAGCATCAAGATTGGCAAAACACCTGCCCTTATTGCGGAATACTATCATTAAGTTCGACCGACCACTACCTACCAAAAGAAGACTACTCAGAGTATGCCGTACTTGCAATAAACTTAGTACCTTGCTGTTTGGAGTGCAACAACAAAAAAGGTACATACTGGAAAGCAAACAATGCCAGAACAATTATAAATTTTTACCTTGACGACATACCCGAGCAAGAATTCTTAACATGCGACCTTAAATATGAAGACGCAATACCTGTCGCTCGATACAAGCTTTTACAAGATCATGATATATCAGCAGAATCTTTTAACTTAATAAAGTGCCATTACGACAGACTCAATCTTTTGGAAAGATACAAAGACGGCTCAAACGATGAAATAACCAGCACGTTAGACTCCATATTGTCGTTCTCAAAAGACGATGAACCTTCAAAAATAAAATCAGACCTTATCACCAACTACCAAAAAAGAGTTTCGCGCTATGGAGTGAACCATTGGCGCTGCGCATTACTAAAGGCACTTTATAACAGTAATGTTTTTTTAGACCAAGCCTCCACCGCCCTAAAAACCCAACTTGTCAACGACATGATAAAAATATAATCGCCAAACTAAGCACTCTATTAAGAATGCTTAGTTTTTTACTTTCAGACCGCATTCGGTCGTACACACCCAAACAGCTCGCGATAATCACTTGGCGTCAGCCCGGTGATTTTCTTGAAGATCGCGCGAAACGCTCCCGGGTCCTGATAGCCCACCGTCCATGCAATGTGGTCGATGGTGCCATTGGTGAATTCGAGCAGTTCTCGCGCCTTGCCAACCCGCAGATGCTGGCAATATTCGGTGGGCTTCAACCCGGTCGCCGCACGGAAACGACGCAGAAACGTGCGCTCCTCCAGCCCTGCCCGTTCCGCCATCGAGGTCAGCGAAACATCAGTGGCGCCGGTGCTTTGCAGCCAATGCTGAACCTTGAGAATCGCCGCGTCGCCATGACTGAGGATCGGTGCAAAATTGCTCCCGCAGGCACTGGCGCTGTCGCTGTGCTCCATCACCAGAAAGCGCGCGGTGCCGCTGGCGATGCTCGGCCCGAGCAGCCGGTCGACCAGGCGCAAACCCAGCTCCGACCAAGCCATCAGCCCGGCAGTGGTGATCAAGTCGCCGTCATCGACAATCGGCGTATCCGCCTTGAGCCGGATGTTCGGATAACGCTCGACAAATGCCTTGGCCGAGGTCCAGTGCGTGGTGGCGCTACGCCCGTCGAGCAGGCCGCTTTCGGCCAGCAGCATCGACCCCACACAGACACCGCCGAGGGTTGCACCACGGGCATGCTGATCACGTAGCCACTGCAACCATTGCGCTGAAACGCTGGCCGCAGAAAAACTGCCGAGGGACGGTGGAATCAGCACTGCCAGCAAATGACTGTCAGCGCCGGGATGACTGTCGTACACCCGCTGCGGCGCCTGCCCGGCGTCGGCTTTCCAGTGACTGACGCGCAGCACCGGTAACTGCGCCGCCTGACGCTCGACAGCTATCCGGTTGGCGACCGCAAACAGATCGTTCAGCCCATGCACCGCCGCCAGTTGTACGCCCGGGTACATCAGTACGCCCAGTTCCACCGTGGCGGCCCTTTCTGCGCCCATGTCAGTTTTCCCCTGCTTATTGTCGGTCCGGCCAATCCTCGAAACGTCGGCCAGCGCCAATACTGAATCCATTTCCAGCCCATGCATCGAGGACACACCCATGACCAGACAAGCGCTCATCGTAGTCGATATCCAGAACGACTACTTCCCCCAAGGCAAGTGGCCGCTGGTGGGGGCTGAAGCCGCCGCCGACAACGCCGCACGGCTGCTCGCCGCGTTCCGCGAAGCGGGCGATCCGGTGGTGCACATTCGCCACGAATTCACTTCGGCCGACGCACCGTTTTTCACCCCGGGCTCGGACGGCGCAAAACTGCATCCCAAAGTACTCAATCGTCCGGACGAACCGGTGGTGCTCAAGCACTTCGTCAATTCGTTCCGGGAGACCGAGCTGCAATCGATTCTCGATGAACAAGGCATCAGGGATCTGGTGATTGTCGGCAGCATGAGCCACATGTGCATCGACGGCATCAGCCGTGCGGCGGCGGACCTGGGCTACGGCGTCACGGTAATCCACGACGCCTGCGCCTGCCGTGACCTGGAATTCAACGGGGTCACGGTGCCTGCCGCTCAGGTCCACGCGGCATTCATGTCGGCACTGGGTTTCGCTTACGCCAGCGTGGTCTCGGCCGAGGAGTTTCTGGGGCGCTGATCCATCACGACACACCCGGTAAAAACTTGCGCCCGCCATGTTGCGGGCGTTTTTTCGTCTGTCATGAAAATCTCACGCGTGAGCCATTGATGGCACTTTGAATTGGTTGTAGTGTGGCTCACGCGTGAGATGTTCATAACGGAGTCATTGCCATGAAAAGCCGCTCCCCCACTGTTGCGTCAGAGAGCCCAAAGGGAGAGCGCTCGAAACCGTCCGCGAAAAAACCGTCGAGCTTCTACATGAAGCAGATGCGCGCGGGCCTGGCTGCTGCCGGTTATGTGAAACACGAAACTTGGGTGCTTCCGGAAAACCGAAGCTTGCTCAAGCAGATGGAGCAACAGCTACGCCAACCGATTCTGGCTGGCTCATTCATGTCGGAGAATTACATGAGCGCAGGCAACAACTGGAACATCGATAGCCTCTTCAACGCCCTCAAGGCACTGGACGAGGTGGCTTCGCACGAGATCACGCTGTCTCTGATCCAGAGCTCCGAACCCAGCATCAAGCTGGAAATGAACGAATTCGGCGGTCTGCCGATTCACATCGCCGTGGCCGGTCAGCAGATCATCGTCGACACCGTGCTGGTGGACATCGATTCGATCACTGACGTGCGCGCCTTCAACGACGCCGTGCTGCGCAGCCGGGAAATGTTCCCGCTGTCGTCGATCGGCATCGAGTCGATGCCCAACGGTCAGACCGTTTACAACATGTTTGGCGCTCTCAGCGCCGACTCGAGCCTGACCAACGTCGTCACCGAGGTGAAAACTCTGGTCGACAACGTGCAGCGCGCGAGCGAAGCCTTCGAACACTTCTTCAAGTAATCAACAGGGAATATCCAATGACTCAGTCCATCTGGAGCAAGTTGTTCACCGCTCTGCGCGGCGGCGCCAATGAAGTCGGCGAAGCGATCGTCGACCAGCAGGCCCTGCGCATCCTCGATCAGGAAATCCGCGACGCCGACACCGCGCTGTCCAACGCCCGCCGCGAGCTGGTCACCATCATGGCCAAGCACAAGCTGGCCGCCGACCGCGTGAGCGAGTACGACGCGAAGATCAAGGACCTGGAAGCCAAGGCGGTTGCCGCGCTGAACGCCGGCCGCGAAGACCTGGCCATGGAAGTGGCCGAAGCGATCTCGACCCTGACCAACGACCTGACCGCCGAGAAAGCCCAGAGCGACGAATTCGGCACCTACGCCGAAAACATGCGCAAGGACATCACCAAGGCCGAGTCGCGAATCAAGAGCCTGCGCCAGCAGGTGGACATGGCCAAGGCCCGTGAAAGCGTGCAGAAGGCGCAGGTCAGCGCGTCCATCGCCAGCGGCGGCGCCAACGGCAAACTGGAAACCGCCGTCGGCACCCTGAACCGTCTGCAGGCCAAGCAGCAGCAACGCGCTGCCGAGCTGAGCGCCGCCGACGAACTGGCCGACGCTTCGACCGGCAACGACCTGGAACGCAAACTGCGCGACGCCGGCATCACGCCGAACGAAGGCAGCGCCAATGCGATTCTTGAGCGTCTGAAACAGAAGTCCGCGCAGTAAAATCGCTCTCCTGTAGGAGCTGCCGCAGGCTGCGATCTTTTGATCTTCAATCCAGATCAAAAGATCGCAGCCTGCGGCAGCTCTTACAGGTTTTTTGCACCCAGAATATTTGCATTTTGCCTGCTCGTTCGCCGCCCGGCCCGGTACACTAGCGACGTTTTTTTTACCGACGAACACCTCCACCCGCCTCAAGGAATGTACCCATGGGATGGTTAAAAGATTTGCTGGGCACCAGCAACTGGCAGCCGGCTGCGCCCGCTCCGGTAGCCGGCGGCCCACTCGGAATGGCACAGGGCAAAGGCGTGCGATTCGATTCGACCCTGGCCTTACTGCTTGATGGCAGCACCTCGGTGCAGGTTCCGGCAGCAGAGGCAATCTGGAGCGCTGGCTGGATCGACCTTGGCCAATCCAACAAACTGCATCGCTACTACCTCAACAACGAGGATTTCTGGCTGCAGATCCACGTCACCGGTGACGACCAGATCGAGTCGGTCACCCTGTTCAACTACCTCAACTACGTGACCGTCAACAGTGACGCCGAGCTCCAGCGCCTGGCCGGTCCTGCAAGCCCGATCGGCCTGCCGACCTACACCCACGACGGCGTCCAGTACAGCCGCGAATGGGGCACCGAGCTGGGCCAGACCGAACTGGTCCCGCTGACCGAACACGTGGTCAATCCGGACGAGAGTTACACCATCGAACACCACTCCATGCTTTATGCGCGCGAGACCGGCCTGACCGATCGCCGCGAATTGCTGCTGTTCTCCGTCGAACAGGACGAAGAAGGCACCGTCAGCCTGAGCACCTCGCTGGGCATTTCGCTGTACACGACTGATCTGAGCACCATTTAAAAAGGACGTTTTCCATGCTGGAAGTGCTGGCCGTTTCCCTGAACAAGACCGCGCTGGTCGGTTTCGTCGTCTACCTGATCGGCGCTGTGCTGCTGTTCATGCTGTTTCAGTTCGTCTACACGCGCATCACGCCCCACAAAGAATTTGAGCTGATCCGCTCCGGCAACATCGCTGCCGCGATCGCTTTGTCCGGCGCGATCATCGGTTTTGCGATTCCGGCCAGCAATGTCATCGCGTTTTCGGTCAACGTCCTCGATTTCGTGCTGTGGGCAGTGATTGCGGCGGTGGTGCAATTGCTCGCGTTCCTCGCCACCGGCCTGGTTCTCAAAGGCACCTCCAAGCGGATCGCCAACGGTGAAATCGCTTCGGGCATCTACGTGGCCGCAGTGGCCATCAGTGTCGGCATGCTCAATGCCGCGTGCATGACCCCGTCCAACTGATCGGCAGGAAGCCTTCGATGAAACGCAGCAAGTACGTTCAACTGTCCCTCGCCGCTTCGGTGGCGCTGGCGATTTCCGGCGAGGTTGCCGCGCAGGATCAGCAACGCTTCCAATCGGTCGAGGAGTGCGTCGGCGCCGAAGTGGCCGCCGATGTCTGCTCCAACGCCTACGTCGCGGCATTGACCGAGCACCGACGCATTGCCCCGGCCTACGCCGACAAGGCCACGTGCGACGCTGACTTCGCCGCCGACTGGTGCCAGAAAAATTCCGACGGCCGCTTCGTGCCCAAACTCGGCGGTTTCAAGGTACCGCAGAACGGCGAGCCCCCGCAGGACCTGAATGCGCTTGCCAACGCGCAGATGCCTGCCGGTGAAACAGCGGCTGCGCAGAACGCGCAAAGCACTTCCCACGCCTCTGGTGGCGGCGGCAACGGTTGGCTCACGGGCTGGCTGATCGGCAATGCGATGAGCAACAACGCCAACCGCACCGTTTACCGCGATCGCGACACGCGTCAGCCCTACAACACCTCGACGCAGTACCGCAAAATCGAATCGGCGCCGCGCAGTCAACCGGACTACGAGAGCAGCAAAAGCAAACCGGTGAACGTCGCCTCGTCGACCTCCCGTGGCGGCTTCGGCAGCCAGTCTTCCGCTCGCAGCGGCTGGGGTGGCTGGGGCAGCAGTTCCGGACGCTCGAGCAGCTGACCATGAAGAAGATCCACTGCGCCGAGCGCCCAGACTGGAAACAGACAGCCGAAAGCCTCGGCTTTCTGTTTCACACCATCGACGACGAGCCGTACTGGGACGAAAGCGCCTACTACCAGTTCACGCTCGCGCAGATCGAAAACGATCTGGAGGACCCGACCACCGAACTGCACGAGATGTGCATGGATCTGGTCGACCGCGTGGTGCACAGCGAAGAGCTGCTGGATCGCCTGAGCATCCCGGCGTCGTACTACGACATGATTCGTACTTCCTGGCTGGAAGGTCATCCGCATCTGTACGGACGCATGGACTTTTCCTACAGCGGCAATGGCCCTGCCAAACTGCTGGAGCTCAACTACGACACGCCGACCAGCCTCTATGAGGCCGCGGCGTTTCAGTGGGGTTGGCTGGAGCAATGCATCGAGCGCGGAGTGTTGCCGCGCCACGCCGACCAGTTCAACAGCATCGATACCAGGCTGCATCAGGCGTTTGCCGAGTTGCAGCTCAAGCGTCCGTTCTACTTTTCCTCGATGAAAGACTCGGTCGAGGACAAAAGCACGACTGACTACCTGCGCCTGATCGCGGAAAAGGTCGGCATCGAATCCCGGCACATCGACATCGAAGACATCGGCCTGACCGCCGAGGGTCGCTTCGTTGACCTTGAGGATCGCTGGATCCCGCACCTGTTCAAACTGCACGCCTGGGAGTTCATCTTCCACGAGCCGTTCGGCGCGGCGATTGCCGAGTGCGATACACAGTTTTTCGAACCGGCATGGAAAGCGATCCTGTCGAACAAAGGCGCACTCCCACTGCTATGGGAACTGCACAAGGGCCACCCGAACCTGCTGGCGGCACACCTTGATCCGAATCCGGCCAGTGCGGTGCCCAAGGGCTGGGTGCGCAAACCGTACTTTTCCCGGGAAGGCGCCAATATCGAACTGCACACGGCAGAAGGTCTGATCGTCAAAGAAGACGGGCCCTACACCGATGCGCCATTCATCCTGCAGGAATTTGCGCCATTGCCGAAGTTCGACGACAGCTACACGCTGATCGGCTCTTGGGTGATTGGTGATCAGGCGGCGGGGATCGGCGTACGGGAGGACAATAGTCTGATTACCAAGGATTCGAGCCGGTTTCTGCCGCACCTGATCCTCGACTGAGGCACGCATCCGCTCCCACAAAAAAGGCCCGTCGTTTTGAACGACGGGCCTTTTTTATTCAGCGCGGATGCAGCATCCAATTAGAACGGAATGTCGTCATCGAAGCTGTCGAAATCCGGAGCCGGTTGCGGTGCGGCCTGCTGTGGAGCCGGGGCTGGACGCTGTTGCGGAGCCGATTGCTGCGGACGCGGAGCCTGTTGACGTGGCGCCTGCTGCTGGTAGTTGTTGCCACCGCCTTGTTGGTCGCCCTGTTGTGGACGGCCGCCGAGCAGTTGCATGGTGCCTTGCATGTCGACCACGATTTCAGTGGTGTAACGCTTGATACCGTCTTTTTCCCACTCGCGGGTCTGCAGCTTGCCTTCGATGTACACCTGCGAACCTTTACGCAGGTATTCGCCGGCGATTTCCGCAACCTTGCCGAACATCGAAACACGGTGCCACTCGGTCTTCTCGACCTTCTGACCGGTTTGCTTGTCGGTCCACTGTTCGCTGGTTGCCAGACTCAGGTTGGTCACGGCGTTACCGTTAGGCAGGTAGCGAACTTCGGGATCCTGGCCGCAAGTGCCGACCAATATGACTTTGTTAACCCCACGGGCCATAACGTTCTCCTAGGCTTCGCAAGCAGCCTCGGCCGGGTTGTTCACCAGGCGTTCGAGGGTGTCGCGATCCACTAATTCTTTGTCCAGTTTGATGTAAACAGCTGCTTCATCAGCAACTATCACTGCATCTGTTACCCCTACGAGGGCCTTGAGGCGCTCGACCAGACCCGCTTCGCGGATCGCCTCGGGCGACAACGGCAAGCGCAGGCTCGTCACATAGGGTGGTTCGCGCATGGTAACAGCAAAGGCCAGCCAGATGGCAGCCAGACCGGCACATCCGAGGAAGACAACCGACAGACCGCCATGCTGAAACAGCCAGCCGCCGAGTATCCCGCCGAGTGCCGAACCGAGGAATTGGCTGGTGGAATACACGCCCATCGCCGTGCCCTTCCCGCCTGCCGGTGAAACCTTGCTGATCAGCGACGGCAGCGAAGCCTCCAGCAGATTGAACGCGGTGAAGAATACCACCGTGCCGATCACCAGCGCCCGCAAGCTGTCACCGAACTGCCAGAAGAATAGCTCAGTGAGCATCAGCGTCAGGACGGCGCCGAGCAAAATTCGTTTCATTTTGCGTTTCTTCTCGCCGTAGATGATGAACGGAATCATGGCGAAGAAAGAGATCAGCAGCGCGGTCAGATAGACCCACCAGTGCTGCTCCTTGGGCAACCCGGCTTTTTCCACCAGTGCCAGCGGCAAGGCAACGAAGCTGGACATCAACATGGCATGTAACACAAAGATGCCGAGGTCCAGGCGCAACAGATCCGGATGCTTGAGTGTCGGCATCAAGGCCTGACGCGCTACGCCGGATTCACGATGGCTCAGCGGCCCGGTGGATTTCGGCACCATGAACATAATGATCAGGATGCCGACCAGCGCCATGCCGCCGGTGGCGAGAAACAGTCCGGACAGGCCGAAGGCCCGGGTCAACAACGGCCCGACCACCATCGCCACGGCGAACGACAGACCGATGGTCATGCCAATCATGGCCATGGCTTTGGTGCGGTGTTGTTCACGGGTCAGGTCGGAAAGCAACGCCATCACCGCCGCAGAAATCGCCCCGGCCCCCTGCAGGATGCGTCCGGCAATCACGCCCCAGATCGAATCGGCCTGAGCCGCCAGCACACTGCCGAGGGCGAAAACCACCAGCCCGAGGAAAATCACCGGACGCCGGCCGATGCGGTCGGAAATGATCCCGAACGGAATCTGGAAAATCGCCTGGGTCAGGCCGTAAGCGCCAATCGCCAGCCCGATCAGGGCCGGGGTCGCTCCCGCCAGGTCCATGCCGTAGGTCGCCAGGACCGGCAACACCATGAACATGCCAAGCATACGGAAGGCGAACACCAGGGCCAGACCGCTCGCTGCGCGGGTCTCGCTGCCACTCATGCGTTCGCTGTGGGGATCGTGCATGGAAAAACCTCGTGTGAACCGGCGGCGATTCTACCAGTCCCATCGAAAGACGGGGTATATCGCGACGCTATGACGCGTATAGATGAAACTCTCTTCATGCAAGGCAAAAAACCCTTCGTTTGATAGTGTGCATCCATCCAGTATTTGCCCGTATACTCCTACGTTTTCGACGCCCGCCGAGCGAGGCCACTTTGGACAAGATCCTGATACGTGGGGCCCGTACCCACAACCTGAAGAACATCGACCTGACCCTGCCACGGGACAAACTGATCGTCATCACCGGCCTGTCCGGATCCGGCAAGTCGTCCCTGGCCTTCGACACGCTGTACGCCGAAGGTCAGCGCCGCTATGTCGAATCCCTGTCGGCCTACGCCCGACAGTTCCTGTCGATGATGGAAAAACCCGACGTCGACACCATTGAAGGTTTGTCGCCGGCCATCTCCATCGAGCAGAAGTCGACCTCGCACAACCCGCGCTCCACGGTCGGCACCATCACCGAAATCTACGACTACCTGCGTTTGCTGTATGCACGCGTCGGTACGCCACGCTGCCCGGATCATGACATTCCGCTGGAAGCGCAGACCGTCAGCCAGATGGTTGACCTGGTGCTGGCGCAGCCGGAAGGCAGCAAGCTGATGTTGCTGGCGCCGGTTATTCGCGAACGCAAAGGTGAACACCTCTCGGTGTTCGAAGAGCTGCGCGCCCAAGGCTTCGTTCGGGCGCGGGTCAATGGCCGCATCTGCGAGCTCGACGAGCTGCCGAAACTGGACAAACAGAAGAAGCACTCGATCGATGTCATCGTCGACCGTTTCAAGGTCCGTGCCGACCTGCAGCAGCGCCTGGCCGAATCGTTCGAAACCGCTCTCAAGCTGGCGGACGGCATTGCCTTGGTAGCGCCGATGGACGATGAGCCGGGCGAAGAGATGATCTTCTCCGCGCGTTTTGCCTGCCCGATCTGCGGCCACGCGATCAGCGAACTGGAACCGAAGCTGTTCTCCTTCAACAACCCCGCCGGCGCCTGCCCGACCTGCGATGGTCTGGGCGTGAAGCAGTTCTTCGACATCAAGCGCCTGGTCAATGGTGAACTGACCCTGGCCGAGGGCGCGATTCGCGGCTGGGACCGGCGCAACGTCTATTACTTCCAGATGCTCGGCTCACTGGCGTCGCATTACAAGTTCAGCCTGGAGAAGCCATTCAACGAACTGACCGCCGAACAGCAGAAGCACATCCTGCACGGCAGCGGCTCACAGAATGTCGACTTCAAGTACCTCAACGACCGCGGCGACATCGTCAAACGTTCGCACCCGTTCGAAGGCATCGTGCCTAACCTTGAGCGTCGCTACCGCGAAACCGAATCGGCCAGCGTCCGCGAAGAGCTGGCCAAGTTTCTCAGCACTCAGGCTTGCCCGGATTGCCGAGGTACCCGTCTGCGTCGTGAAGCGCGGCACGTTTGGGTCGGCGAGAAAACCCTGCCGGCGGTGACCAACCTGCCGATCGGCGATGCCTGCGAGTACTTCGGCGAGCTGAAAATGACCGGCCGGCGTGGTGAGATCGCCGACAAGATCCTCAAGGAAATCCGCGAACGTCTGCAGTTCCTGGTCAACGTCGGCCTGGACTATCTGTCTCTCGACCGCAGTGCTGACACATTGTCCGGCGGCGAAGCACAGCGGATTCGTCTGGCCAGCCAGATCGGCGCCGGTCTGGTCGGAGTACTGTACATCCTCGACGAACCGTCCATTGGCCTGCACCAGCGCGATAACGACCGCCTGCTCGGCACCCTCAAGCATCTGCGCGATATTGGCAACACGGTGATTGTGGTCGAGCACGACGAAGACGCGATTCGCCTGGCCGACTATGTGGTGGATATCGGCCCGGGTGCCGGCGTGCATGGCGGGCAGATCGTGGCGGAAGGAACGCCCGCCGAAGTCATGGCGCACCCGGACTCGCTGACCGGTAAATACCTATCGGGCCGGGTGAAAATCGAAGTACCGGCCAAACGCACGCCGCGCAACAAGAAGCTGACGCTGTCGCTCAAAGGCGCGCGCGGCAACAACCTGCGCAATGTCGATCTGGAAATCCCGATCGGCCTGCTGACCTGCGTGACCGGCGTTTCCGGCTCCGGCAAATCCACGCTGATCAACAACACGCTGTTCCCGTTGAGCGCTACTGCACTCAACGGTGCCACCACGCTGGAAGCGGCCGCGCACGACAGCATCAAGGGCCTGGAGCATCTCGACAAGGTCGTCGATATCGACCAGAGCCCGATCGGCCGCACGCCGCGCTCCAACCCGGCGACCTACACCGGGCTGTTCACCCCCATCCGCGAATTGTTTGCCGGCGTGCCCGAGTCACGCTCCCGTGGTTACGGCCCTGGGCGTTTCTCGTTCAACGTCAAGGGCGGGCGCTGCGAGGCTTGTCAGGGCGATGGTCTGATCAAGGTCGAAATGCACTTTCTGCCGGACATCTACGTGCCGTGCGATGTGTGCAAAAGCAAGCGCTACAACCGCGAAACCCTTGAGATCAAATACAAGGGCAAGAGCATCCACGAAACCCTCGAGATGACTATCGAGGAGGCACGGGAGTTCTTCGACGCGGTGCCTGCGCTGGCGCGCAAGCTGCAGACGTTGATGGATGTGGGCCTGTCTTACATCAAGCTCGGGCAGTCTGCGACCACGCTGTCCGGTGGTGAAGCACAGCGGGTCAAGCTGTCTCGTGAGCTGTCCAAGCGCGATACCGGCAAGACCCTGTATATCCTCGACGAGCCGACCACCGGCCTGCATTTCGCGGATATCCAGCAATTGCTCGACGTGCTGCATCGCCTGCGCGACCACGGCAACACGGTGGTGGTGATCGAACACAACCTGGACGTGATCAAGACCGCCGACTGGCTGGTGGACCTGGGGCCGGAAGGCGGCTCCAAGGGTGGGCAGATCATCGCCACCGGCACGCCGGAGGAAGTGGCCGAGATGAAGCAATCTCACACCGGTCACTACCTCAAGCCATTGCTGATTCGCGATCGGGCCTGATCTGAGGGCATGAAAAAGCCCCTGTCACTTGTACAGTGACAGGGGCTTTTTTTGTGTCTGCGCAATCAGGTGTGCGATTGCAGGTAATTCTCGAGACCGATGAGTTTGATCAGGCCCAACTGCTTTTCCAGCCAGTAGGTGTGATCTTCTTCGGTGTCGTTGAGCTGAACACGCAGGATCTCGCGACTGACGTAATCCTTGTGCTGCTCGCACAACTCAATGCCTTTGCACAGAGCGGCGCGAACTTTGTACTCGAGACGCAGATCGGCTTCGAGCATCTCCGGCACGGTGGTACCGACGTCGAGATCGTCCGGACGCATGCGCGGCGTGCCTTCGAGCATCAGGATCCGGCGCATCAGTGCGTCGGCGTGACCGGCTTCTTCTTCCATCTCGTGGTTGATTCGTTCGTAGAGCTTGGTGAAACCCCAGTCCTCATACATCCGCGAGTGAACAAAATATTGGTCACGCGCGGCCAGTTCGCCGGTCAGCAACGTGTTGAGGTAATCGATAACGTCTGGGTGGCCTTGCATCGCCCTACATCTCCCTGCTTGAAAGTCTGTAGTTTGAACCAAGCTGACCGGAAGGTCACCCGTTTCGCGCAATAAAAGCGAAGAAGTTCTGAGAAAAGTTGGCTAAATAACGCAAAAACCGCCCTCAATGAGGGCGGTTCTGCTTCTCGTTTAGACTTCGTTAAGCTGTACGTCGAGCAGCTTTGCGATTGCTTCTCCATACGCCGGATCGGCTTTGAAGAAATGCTGCAACTGACGGTCAACCACGTCGGGTGAAACACCGCTCATGGCGCCGGCGATGTTGCTGACCAGAAGCGCTTTCTGTTCGTCATTCATCAATCGGAACAACGCACCGGCGTGGCTGTAGTAATCGCTGTCCTCGCGATGATCGTAACGATCTGCCGGACCGCTCAAGGCCAACGAAGGCTCAGCATAACGCGGCGCCTGCTTCGGTGATTCAACGTAGCTGTTGGGCTCATAGTTAGGCGCTGCACCACCGTTGCTGCCGAACGCCATCGAGCCGTCGCGCTGGTAGGTATTGACCGGGCTGCGCGGCGCATTCACCGGCAATTGCTGGTGGTTGGTGCCGACGCGGTAGCGATGTGCATCGGCGTAAGCGAATACGCGACCTTGCAGCATGCGATCCGGCGACAGACCAACACCTGGCACCATATTGCTTGGACCGAATGCGGCTTGCTCGACTTCGGCGAAGTAGTTCAGCGGGTTGCGGTTCAGCTCCAGTTCGCCGACTTCGATCAGCGGGAACTCCTTCTGCGACCAGGTCTTGGTCACGTCGAACGGGTTCTCGTAGTGCGCTGCAGCCTGAGCCTCAGTCATGATCTGAATACACACGCGCCATTTCGGGAAGTCACCACGCTCGATGGCCTCGAACAGGTCGCGCTGAGCGTAATCCGGATCGGTACCCGCGAGACGCGCAGCCTCGGCCGGCGCGAGGTTCTTGATCCCTTGCTGGGTCTTGTAGTGCCATTTCACCCAGTGACGCTCGCCTCGAGCGTTGATCAGGCTGTAGGTGTGGCTGCCAAAGCCATGCATATGACGATAGCCGTCGGGAATGCCGCGATCCGAAAACAGAATGGTCACCTGATGCAGCGCTTCTGGAGAATGCGACCAGAAGTCCCACATCATTTGCGCGCTTTTCAGGTTGCTCTGCGGCAGACGCTTCTGGGTGTGGATAAAGTCAGGAAACTTCAGCGGATCACGGATGAAGAACACCGGAGTGTTGTTGCCAACGATGTCCCAGTTGCCTTCCTCGGTGTAGAACTTCAGGGCGAAACCACGTGGATCACGCTCGGTGTCGGCCGAGCCGCGTTCACCGCCTACAGTGGAGAAGCGCAGGAACGTCGGGGTTTGCTTGCCCACGGACTCAAACAGTCTGGCGCTGGTGTACTCAGTGATATCGCGGGTCACGGTGAATGTACCGTAAGCACCTGAACCCTTGGCGTGCACACGACGCTCAGGAATGTTTTCACGGTTGAAATGGGCAAGCTTCTCGATCAGGTGAAAATCGTCGAGCAGCAGCGGGCCACGAGGGCCGGCGGAGCGAGAATTCTGGTTATCAGCGACAGGTGCGCCACTGGCGGTCGTAAGCGTTTTGATCTGGCTCATACGGTCTTCTTCCTCTGTCAGTCTTGAAACTGCCGGCTAATCGGCTTGCTGGGAAGTATTGATCATCGATGAGACACCTACAAATTCATTAACTTGCAGTCATCGATAGATAATTACTAATTATGTTTCCCTGCACATAGTGGCAACACAACAATGTCAGAAGCTTGTACGAACAGCGCATTTCTTGCGGGCACAAAAAACCGGGCACTAGGCCCGGTTTTTCGTTTCAGACTGACGTCTTACTCGGCGGATACAGCTTCGCCAGCAGTAGCACGATCAACCAACTCGACGTACGCCATAGGCGCGTTGTCGCCAGCGCGGAAACCGCACTTAAGGATGCGCAGGTAGCCACCCTCACGGGTAGCGTAACGCTTGCCCAGGTCGTTGAAGAGCTTACCAACGATAGCTTTCGAACGAGTACGGTCGAAAGCCAGACGGCGGTTAGCCAGGCTGTCTGTCTTGGCCAGAGTGATCAGCGGCTCGGCAACGCGGCGCAGTTCTTTGGCTTTTGGCAGAGTAGTCTTGATCAGCTCGTGCTCGAACAACGACACCGCCATGTTCTGGAACATGGCCTTGCGGTGCGAGCTGGTGCGGCTCAGGTGACGCCCACTTTTACGATGACGCATGGTTCATTCCTTACCAAACACTACGTTCGGTGATTACGACGATCAGGCAGTCGCCTTGTCGTCCTTCTTAAGACTTGCAGGCGGCCAGTTGTCGAGGCGCATGCCGAGGGACAGACCGCGGGAGGCCAGAACGTCCTTGATTTCAGTCAAGGATTTCTTGCCCAGGTTCGGAGTCTTCAACAGCTCTACTTCGGTACGCTGAATCAGGTCGCCGATGTAGTAGATGTTTTCCGCCTTAAGGCAGTTAGCCGAACGTACAGTCAGTTCCAGATCGTCAACCGGGCGAAGCAGGATCGGATCGATCTCGTCTTCCTGCTCGACAACCACTGGCTCACTGTCACCTTTGAGGTCGACGAACGCAGCCAACTGCTGTTGCAGGATGGTTGCAGCGCGGCGGATAGCCTCTTCAGGATCCAGAGTACCGTTGGTTTCCAGATCAATAACCAGCTTGTCCAGGTTGGTACGCTGCTCGACACGGGCGTTTTCCACCACGTATGCGATACGGCGAACCGGGCTGAACGAAGAGTCGAGCTGCAAGCGACCAATGCTGCGGCTTTCGTCTTCATCGCTCTGACGCGAGTCGGCTGGTTCATAACCACGACCACGAGCTACGGTGAGCTTCATGTTCAGGGCGCCGTTAGACGCCAGGTTAGCGATTACGTGATCGGGGTTAACGATCTCGACATCATGATCCAGCTGAATATCGGCAGCGGTAACCACCCCCGAACCCTTCTTCGACAAGGTCAGCGTAACTTCGTCACGACCGTGCAGCTTGATGGCCAGACCTTTAAGGTTCAACAGGATTTCAATTACGTCTTCCTGTACACCTTCGATGGCGCTGTACTCGTGGAGCACACCGTCAATCTCGGCCTCGACTACTGCGCAGCCGGGCATTGAGGACAACAGGATGCGGCGCAGCGCGTTGCCCAGGGTGTGGCCAAAACCACGCTCGAGAGGCTCGAGAGTGATCTTGGCGCGGGTTGGACTGACAACCTGCACATCAATGTGGCGGGGTGTCAGGAACTCATTTACCGAAATCTGCATGGATGCACCTATTTTCTAGCCCTTACTTGGAGTAGAGCTCGACAATCAGGCTTTCGTTGATGTCGGCGGACAGATCACTGCGAGCAGGAACGTTCTTGAAAACGCCCGACTTCTTCTCAGTGTCTACTTCTACCCATTCTACGCGGCCACGTTGGGCACACAGATCGAGAGCTTGGACAATGCGAAGTTGGTTTTTTGCTTTCTCGCGAACTGCGACCACGTCACCAGCACGAACCTGATACGACGGAACGTTTACGGTCTGACCGTTAACGCTGATCGACTTGTGCGATACCAGCTGACGGGATTCGGCACGAGTCGAACCAAAGCCCATACGGTATACAACGTTGTCCAGACGGCATTCGAGCAGTTGCAGCAGGTTTTCACCGGTTGCACCTTTCTTGCCAGCAGCTTCTTTGTAGTAGCCGCTGAACTGACGCTCGAGAACGCCGTAGATACGACGGACCTTCTGCTTTTCACGCAGTTGGGTGCCGTAGTCGGACTGGCGACCGCGGCGTTGGCCGTGGATACCAGGTGCTGCTTCAATGTTGCACTTCGATTCGATCGCGCGCACGCCGCTCTTCAGGAAGAGATCGGTGCCTTCGCGACGAGCGAGTTTGCATTTTGGACCAATGTAACGAGCCATTCTTTACAATCTCCTGGATTACACGCGGCGCTTCTTCGGCGGACGGCACCCGTTGTGCGGGATTGGCGTCACGTCGGTGATGCTGGCGATCTTGTAGCCACAGCCGTTCAAAGCGCGGACTGCGGATTCACGACCTGGACCTGGACCCTTGACGTTAACGTCGAGGTTTTTCAGGCCGTATTCCAGCGCAGCTTGACCAGCACGCTCAGCAGCTACTTGAGCAGCGAACGGGGTGGACTTGCGGGAACCGCGGAAACCCGAACCACCGGAGGTAGCCCAGGAAAGAGCGTTACCTTGACGGTCGGTAATGGTCACGATGGTGTTGTTAAAAGAAGCATGGATGTGGGCGATGCCATCAACCACTGTCTTTTTAACTTTTTTACGAGGACGAGCAGCAGGTTTTGCCATGATTAAATTCCTGTCGATTCGCTGGGGCGATTACTTGCGGATCGGCTTACGCGGACCTTTACGGGTACGCGCGTTGGTCTTGGTACGCTGACCGCGTACTGGAAGACCGCGACGATGACGCAGACCGCGATAGCAACCGAGGTCCATCAAGCGCTTGATTTTCATGTTGATTTCGCGACGCAGGTCACCTTCAGTGGTGAACTTCGCCACTTCGCCACGCAGCTGTTCAATTTGCTCGTCGCTCAGATCTTTGATCTTTGCTGCTGGGTTTACCCCAGTGTCTGCACAGATTTTCTGCGCAGTAGTGCGACCGACACCATAGATGTAGGTCAGCGAGATAACAGTATGCTTGTTATCTGGAATGTTAACGCCTGCAATACGGGCCATTCAGTGGGACTCCAATTGACAGCTACCTACGCCCCGGAAGCCAAGAAATAGGGCGCGAGATAATATCGCTGTAATAACAAATAATCAACCCGGCAGCGCACTAGCTGCCGGGCTTGAAGCACAATCACACTCAGCCTTGGCGCTGTTTGTGACGCGGTTCCGCGCTGCAAATTACTCGAACAACACCTTCGCGGCGAATAATCTTGCAGTTACGGCACAGCTTTTTCACCGATGCACGAACTTTCATCACCAACTCCTCGAACCTTATGGGTACTCAGCGCAACATGCCGCTGCCGTAACCCTTCAGGTTGGCTTTCTTCATCAGGGATTCGTACTGGTGCGAAACGAGGTGCGATTGTACTTGGGACATGAAGTCCATCACAACCACGACCACGATCAGCAACGAGGTCCCGCCAAGGTAGAACGGAACGTTTGCTGCAACCACCAGGAACTGGGGCAACAGGCACACGGCCGTCATGTAAAGAGCACCGAACATGGTCAAGCGAGTCAGAACGCCATCAATATAGCGTGCAGACTGCTCACCTGGACGGATGCCCGGAATAAAGGCACCGGACTTCTTCAGGTTTTCCGCTACGTCTTTCGGATTGAACATCAACGCCGTATAGAAGAAGCAGAAGAAAATAATCCCTGCACTAAACAGCAGAATATTCAACGGCTGACCAGGAGCGATCGACTGCGAGATGTCCTGCAACCAGCCCATACCTTCAGACTGACCAAACCAGGCACCCAACGAAGCC
Organism: Pseudomonas sp. S8; assembly: GCF_050473925.1. Taxonomy (NCBI): domain Bacteria; kingdom Pseudomonadati; phylum Pseudomonadota; class Gammaproteobacteria; order Pseudomonadales; family Pseudomonadaceae; genus Pseudomonas; species Pseudomonas sp. S8. Next base: position 5,047,942 of record NZ_JBFDVZ010000016.1, on the reverse strand, counting down.
GGGAACAGCAGAATGCTGCTCGCGAAAATAGCCGGAATAACACCGGCCATGTTCACCTTCAGCGGCAAGTGGCTTGTCTGCGCAGCAAAAACCTTGCGGCCCTGCTGACGCTTGGCGTAGTGAACAGCGATACGACGCTGACCACGCTCAATGAACACCACGAAACCGATAATCGCTACTGCCAGCAAACCGATGGCAACCAGGGCGAAGATATTGATATCACCCTGACGCGCAGACTCGAAAGACTGCCCGATTGCTCTCGGAAGACCGGCGACGATACCCGAAAAAATCAACATCGAGATACCGTTGCCTACACCACGCTCAGTAATCTGCTCACCCAGCCACATCATGAACATCGCACCAGCCACAAAAGTGGATACCGCGACGAAATGGAAGCCAAAGTCACCAGTGAACGCAACGCCCTGCCCCGCCAAGCCAATGGACATGCCAATAGCCTGAACGAGAGCGAGAACGACGGTGCCGTAGCGGGTGTACTGGCTGATCTTGCGACGGCCAGCTTCACCTTCCTTCTTCAACTGCTCCAGCTGCGGGCTGACGGCGGTCATCAGTTGCATGATGATCGATGCCGAAATGTACGGCATGATCCCCAGTGCAAAGATGCTCATCCGTTCCAGCGCGCCGCCGGAGAACATGTTGAACAAGCTAAGAATGGTCCCCTCATTCTGTCGAAACAGGTCTGCGAGTCGGTCCGGGTTGATACCTGGAACCGGGATGTGTGCGCCTATTCGGTAGACGATAATCGCCAGGAACAGAAAACGCAGACGAGCCCAGAGTTCAGACATACCGCCTTTGCCGAGCGCAGAGAGAGCACCTTGCTTAGCCATTTATTCCTCGAACTTGCCGCCAGCTGCTTCGATAGCCGCACGCGCACCTTTGGTGGCGCCGATTCCCTTGCCGATAGTGACAGCGCGAGTCACTTCACCGGACAGCATGATTTTCACACGCTGTACGTTGACGTTGATCACGTTGGCATCTTTCAGGGACTGCACGGTGACGATGTCGCCTTCCACTTTGGCCAGCTCGGACAGACGCACTTCTGCGCGATCCATGGCTTTCAGGGAAACGAAACCGAACTTCGGCAGGCGACGATGCAGCGGCTGTTGACCGCCTTCAAAGCCTGGAGCAATAGTGCCACCGGAGCGGGAGGTTTGACCTTTGTGGCCACGGCCACCAGTCTTACCCAAACCGCTACCGATACCACGGCCCGGACGATGCTTTTCGCGACGGGAACCCGGCGCTGGACTCAGATCATTGAGTTTCATCGATTAACCCTCGACACGCAGCATGTAGTAAGCCTTGTTGATCATCCCGCGATTCTCGGGAGTATCCTGGACTTCTACAGTGTGACCGATGCGACGCAGACCCAGACCCTTAACGCACAGTTTGTGGTTAGGGATGCGGCCGGTCATGCTTTTGATCAGCGTAACTTTAACGGTAGCCATGATCAGAAGATCTCCTTGACAGTCAGGCCACGCTTGGCAGCAATGGACTCAGGAGATTGCATAGCCTTCAGACCCTTGAAAGTGGCGTGAACCACGTTTACCGGGTTAGTCGAGCCGTAGCACTTGGCCAGAACGTTCTGAACGCCAGCAACTTCGAGGACAGCACGCATAGCGCCGCCAGCGATGATACCGGTACCTTCAGAAGCAGGCTGCATGTACACCTTCGAAGCGCCGTGAGCGGACTTCATTGCGTACTGCAGGGTGGTGCCGTTCAGGTCAACTTGAATCATGTTGCGGCGAGCAGCTTCCATTGCCTTCTGGATCGCAGCAGGCACTTCACGCGACTTGCCACGGCCGAAGCCAACACGCCCTTTACCATCACCAACCACGGTCAACGCGGTGAAAGTGAAGATACGGCCGCCTTTAACGGTTTTGGCTACGCGGTTAACTTGAACCAGCTTCTCGATGTAGCCTTCGTCGCGCTTTTGGTCGTTATTTGACATAACTTAGAACTCCAGCCCAGCTTCACGAGCAGCATCAGCCAGCGCTTTAACGCGGCCATGGTACTTGAAGCCAGAGCGGTCGAAAGCCACTTGCGAGACGCCAGCGGCCTTAGCACGCGTAGCGACCAGCTGGCCAACCTTTGTGGCCGCGTCGATGTTGCCAGTGGCGCCATCACGCAGTTCTTTATCCAAAGTCGAGGCACTTGCCAGGACTTTGTTGCCGTCGGCCGAGATGACCTGGGCGTAGATGTGCTGCGACGAGCGGAACACGCAGAGACGCACGACTTCGAGTTCGTGCATTTTCAGGCGTGCTTTGCGAGCGCGACGCAGTCGAGTAACTTTTTTGTCGGTCATTTGCTATGCCCTACTTCTTCTTGGCTTCTTTACGACGGACGACTTCGTCCGCGTAGCGCACACCTTTGCCTTTGTACGGCTCTGGTGGACGGAAGTCGCGGATCTCAGCGGCCACTTGACCTACCAGCTGCTTGTCGATGCCCTTGATCAGGATATCGGTCTGGCTAGGAGTCTCAGCGGTGATGCCTTGCGGCAGTTCGTAATCCACTGGGTGCGAGAAGCCAAGAGCCAGGTTCAGCACCTGACCTTTTGCTTGCGCCTTGTAACCAACACCGACCAGCTGGAGCTTGCGCTCGAAGCCTTGGCTTACGCCTTGGACCATGTTGTTTACCAACGCACGCGTGGTACCGGCCATTGCGCGAGTCTGTTGATCGCCATTGCGAGCAGCGAAACGCAGCTCACCAGCTTCTTCAACGATCTCAACGGACGAATGGATGTTCAGTTCAAGAGTACCCTTGGCACCCTTCACCGAAAGCTGTTGGCCTGCGAATTTGACTTCGACACCGGCTGGCAGCTTAACGGGGTTCTTAGCGACGCGAGACATGCTTATCCCCCCTTAGAACACAGTGCAAAGAACTTCGCCGCCGACACCGGCAGCGCGCGCAGCACGATCCGTCATCACACCTTTGTTGGTGGAGACGATAGACACGCCAAGACCGCCACGAACTTTCGGCAGATCTTCAACGGACTTGTACTGACGCAGGCCTGGACGACTAACGCGCTTGACTTCCTCGATGACCGGACGGCCTTCGAAGTATTTCAGCGAGATGGACAACGACGGCTTAGCGTCGGTGGTGATCTGAAAATCCGCGATGTAACCTTCGTCCTTCAGGACTTTTGCTACAGCCACCTTCAACGTGGAAGACGGCATGCTTACGACAGACTTTTCAGCCATCTGGGCATTACGGATTCGAGTTAGCATGTCCGCTAACGGGTCCTGCATACTCATGGGCTAGACGCTCCTAATACAGAAAAATTAGCCTTGCGGCTACTACTTGTCGCCGAGAAATTCCGGGCACGAAAAACACGGGCTCAGGCGAGCCGGTCATTCTAGACACACCCCAGAAATGAATCAAGCCCCAAAAGGGGCTTGATTCAAATTCAAGGCCACCGATGGTCAGGTTCTTGCGACCCCGACCATCAAGGCTTTGACAGCGATTACCAGCTGGCTTTAACCAGACCTGGAACGTCACCACGCATTGCCGCTTCACGCAGTTTGTTACGGCCCAGGCCGAACTTGCGGTAAACGCCGTGCGGACGACCAGTCAGGCGGCAACGGTTACGCATGCGCGAAGCGCTTGCGTCACGTGGTTGCTTCTGCAGAGCTACGGTCGCTTCCCAACGCGCTTCTGGACTTGCGTTCAGATCAACGATGATAGCTTTCAGCGCTGCACGCTTGACGGCGTACTTGGCAACAGTGAGCTGACGCTTCAGCTCACGGTTTTTCATGCTCTTCTTGGCCATTTTCCTACTCCAATCAGTTGCGGAACGGGAATTTGAAAGCACGCAGCAAAGCGCGGCCTTCATCATCGTTCTTGGCAGTGGTGGTCAGGGTAATGTCCAGACCGCGGAGAGCATCGATCTTGTCGTAGTCGATTTCCGGGAAAATGATCTGCTCTTTCACGCCCATGCTGTAGTTGCCACGACCATCGAAGGACTTGGCATTCAGGCCGCGGAAGTCGCGAACCCGAGGCAGGGAGATCGACAGCAGACGATCCAGGAACTCGTACATACGCTCACGGCGCAGAGTCACTTTGACGCCGATCGGCCATCCTTCACGGACTTTAAAGCCAGCGATGGATTTACGAGCGTAAGTCACAACGACTTTTTGGCCGGTGATCTTTTCCAGGTCAGCAACAGCGTGCTCGATGACTTTTTTGTCGCCGATCGCTTCGCCCAGACCCATGTTCAGGGTGATTTTGGTAACGCGCGGAACTTCCATCACGTTCGAAAGCTTAAGTTCTTCCTTAAGTTTCGGAGCGATTTCCTTCCGGTAAATCTCTTTTAGTCGTGCCATGGTCTTCTACCTAGCAGTGTTCAAGCATCAACCGCTTTTTGGGTCGACTTGAAGACACGAATTTTCTTACCGTCTTCTACTTTGAAACCAACGCGGTCAGCCTTGTTGGTTTCGCCGTTGAAGATGGCGACGTTGGAAGCGTGCAGTGGCGCTTCTTTCTCGACGATACCGCCCTGTACGCCCGACATCGGGTTAGGCTTGGTATGACGCTTGACCAGGTTCAGACCACCAACAACCAGACGGTTGTCAGCAAGAACCTTCAGCACCTTACCGCGCTTACCTTTGTCTTTGCCGGCGATCACGATGATCTCGTCGTCACGACGAATCTTTTGCATGTCGGATCTCCTTACAGCACTTCTGGGGCGAGCGAGACGATCTTCATGAACTTCTCAGTACGAAGTTCACGGGTCACTGGCCCAAAGATACGGGTGCCGATCGGCTCTTGCTTGTTGTTCAGAAGAACAGCAGCGTTGCCATCAAAGCGGATAATGGAGCCATCAGCACGACGTACGCCGTGACGAGTGCGGACTACAACAGCAGTCATCACTTGGCCTTTTTTCACTTTACCGCGAGGAATTGCTTCCTTCACGGTAACTTTGATGATGTCACCGATACCAGCGTAACGACGATGGGAGCCACCCAGCACCTTGATGCACATAACACGGCGAGCGCCGCTGTTATCGGCCACATCGAGCATGGATTGAGTCTGAATCATATAATTTCTCCGACCCCTAGCCCTTAGACTTCCACAGCGCGTTCGAGAACATCAACCAGCGCCCAAGACTTGGTCTTGGCCATCGGACGAGTTTCACGAATAGTGACTTTGTCGCCGATGTGGCACTGATTGGTTTCGTCGTGCGCGTGCAGCTTAGTCGAACGCTTAACGTATTTACCGTAGATCGGGTGCTTAACGCGACGCTCGATCAGAACGGTGATGGTTTTGTCCATCTTGTCGCTGACAACACGGCCAGTCAGCGTACGGACAGTTTTTTCGGCTTCAGCCATGATCACTTACCTGCCTGCTGGTTGAGCACAGTCTTCACGCGAGCGATGTCACGCTTAACTTGCGAGAGCAGATGAGACTGCCCCAACTGGCCAGTTGCTTTCTGCATGCGCAGATTGAACTGGTCGCGCAGCAAGCCGAGCAGTTGCTCGTTCAGCTGCTGTGCGGATTTTTCACGAAGTTCATTCGCTTTCATCACATCACCGTCCGTTTAACAAAGGAGGTGGCGAGCGGCAGCTTTGCAGCAGCCAGGGCGAAAGCCTCACGCGCCAGCTCTTCAGAAACACCCTCGATTTCATACAGGACTTTGCCTGGCTGAATCTGGGCAACCCAGTATTCCACGTTACCCTTACCTTTACCCATACGAACCTCGAGAGGCTTTTTGGAGATCGGCTTGTCCGGGAATACACGGATCCAGATCTTGCCGCCACGTTTTACGTGACGGGTCAGAGCACGACGCGCTGACTCGATCTGACGAGCGGTGAGACGACCACGAGCAACAGACTTCAGCGCGAACTCGCCGAAGCTGACTTTGCTACCGCGCAGTGCCAGACCACGGTTGTGGCCGGTCATCTGCTTGCGGAACTTCGTACGCTTAGGTTGCAACATTTGGCGTACCCCTTACTTAGCAGCTTTTTTACGAGGCGCTGGTGCTTGTGGCTTCAGCTCTTCTTGGCGACCACCAATTACTTCGCCTTTGAAGATCCAAACCTTTACACCGATCACACCGTAAGTGGTGTGAGCTTCGTAGTTGGCATAGTCGATGTCGGCACGCAGGGTGTGCAGTGGCACACGACCTTCGCGATACCATTCAGTACGTGCGATTTCAGCACCGCCGAGACGACCGCTCACTTGGATTTTGATGCCTTTGGCACCAATGCGCATGGCGTTCTGTACTGCGCGCTTCATAGCGCGACGGAACATTACACGACGCTCCAGCTGCTGAGCTACGCTCTGCGCAACCAGCATACCGTCGAGCTCCGGCTTGCGGATCTCTTCGATATTGATGTGCACAGGCACACCCATTTGCTTGGTCAGGTCCTGACGCAGTTTCTCAACATCTTCACCCTTCTTCCCGATAACGATACCTGGACGAGCGGTGTGGATGGTGATGCGTGCAGTTTGAGCCGGACGATGGATATCGATACGGCTTACGGACGCGCTTTTTAGTTTGTCTTGGAGATACTCACGCACCTTCAGATCTGCGAACAAGTAGTCCGCATAAGTCCGACCGTCTGCGTACCAGACGGAGGTGTGCTCCTTGACGATTCCCAGGCGAATGCCAATGGGATGTACTTTCTGACCCATCTCTTCGACTCCGTTACTTGTCAGCAACCTTGACAGTGATATGGCAAGACCGCTTGACGATGCGATCAGCACGGCCTTTGGCACGTGGCATGATGCGCTTCAGCGAACGCCCTTCGTTGACGAAAACGGTGCTGACTTTCAGGTCATCAACGTCTGCGCCTTCGTTATGCTCGGCGTTGGCTACGGCCGACTCCAGCACTTTTTTCATGATCTCGGCGGCTTTCTTACTGCTGAAAGCCAACAGGTTGAGCGCTTCGCCCACCTTCTTCCCGCGGATCTGGTCGGCGACCAAGCGGGCTTTCTGGGCGGAGATTCGAGCGCCCGACAACTTAGCGGCTACTTCCATTTCCTTACCCCTTAACGCTTGGCTTTCTTGTCAGCCACGTGCCCACGATAAGTGCGGGTACCGGCGAACTCGCCCAGTTTATGGCCAACCATGTCTTCGTTCACGAGAACTGGGACGTGCTGACGGCCGTTGTGTACAGCAATGGTCAGACCGACCATTTGTGGCAGGATCATCGAACGACGCGACCAAGTCTTAATTGGTTTGCGATCGTTCTTTTCCGCCGCCACTTCGATCTTCTTCAGTAGGTGAAGATCAATAAAAGGACCTTTTTTCAGAGAACGTGGCACTGTCGTATCCCTCTATTTACTTGCGACGACGGACGATCATTTTGTCGGTACGCTTATTACCACGAGTCTTCGCGCCCTTAGTCGGGAAGCCCCATGGCGATACCGGATGACGACCACCAGAGGTACGACCTTCACCACCACCATGTGGGTGGTCAACCGGGTTCATGGCAACACCACGAACGGTTGGGCGAACGCCACGCCAGCGTTTGGCACCAGCTTTACCCAGCGAACGCAGGCTGTGCTCGGAGTTCGAGACTTCGCCCAGGGTCGCACGGCATTCAGCCAGGACTTTACGCATTTCACCGGAACGCAGACGCAGGGTAACGTACACGCCTTCACGAGCGATCAGCTGAGCCGAAGCACCAGCGGAACGAGCGATCTGTGCGCCTTTACCTGGCTTCAGTTCGATGCCGTGTACGGTAGAACCGACTGGAATGTTGCGCAGTTGCAGAGCGTTACCTGGCTTGATTGGAGCCAGAGCGCCTGCGATCAGCTGGTCGCCAGCACTCACGCCTTTAGGGGCGATAATGTAGCGACGCTCGCCGTCTGCGTAGCAGAGCAGTGCGATGTGAGCGGTACGGTTTGGATCGTATTCGATACGCTCGACAGTGGCGACGATGCCATCTTTGTCGTTGCGACGGAAATCGACCATACGGTAATGCTGCTTATGACCACCACCGATGTGACGAGTGGTAATACGGCCATTGTTGTTACGACCACCAGTCTTCGATTTTTTCTCGAGCAGCGGTGCGTGAGGAGCGCCTTTATGCAGCTCCTGGTTGACCACCTTGACCACAAAACGGCGGCCAGGGGAAGTCGGTTTGCATTTAACGATTGCCATGATGCACCCCTTCCTTACTCAGCACTGCTGCTGAAATCGAGATCTTGGCCTGGCTGAAGGGAGATAACTGCCTTCTTCCAGTCATTACGCTTGCCCAGACCGCGAGCAGTGCGCTTGCTCTTACCCAGAACGTTTAGGGTAGTGACGCGCTCTACTTTCACGCTGAACAGGCTTTCGACGGCCTTCTTGATTTCCAGCTTGGTTGCATCAGTAGCAACCTTGAAAACGAACTGGCCTTTCTTGTCTGCCAGAACCGTAGCCTTCTCGGAAACGTGCGGGCCAAGCAGAACTTTAAATACGCGTTCCTGGTTCATCCCAGCAGCTCCTCGAATTTCTTCACGGCCGACACGGTGATCAACACCTTGTCGTATGCGATCAGACTAACTGGATCGGAACCTTGCACGTCACGTACATCTACGTGTGGCAGGTTACGAGCAGCCAGGTACAGGTTCTGATCAACAGCGTCCGACACGATCAGTACGTCGGTCAGGCTCATGTTGTTCAGTTTGCCCAGCAGATCTTTGGTTTTCGGAGTTTCAACAGCGAAATCCTGAACCACGACCAGACGATCAGTACGCACCAGCTCAGCAAGGATGGAACGCATTGCTGCGCGATACATCTTCTTGTTCAGCTTCTGGGAGTGATCTTGTGGACGAGCTGCGAAAGTGGTACCGCCGCCACGCCAGATTGGGCTACGGATAGTACCGGCACGAGCACGGCCAGTACCTTTCTGACGCCATGGGCGCTTGCCGCCACCACGAACGTCGGAACGGGTCTTCTGCTGCTTGCTACCTTGACGGCCGCCGGCCATGTAGGCCACGACTGCTTGGTGAACCAGCGTCTCGTTGAATTCGCCGCCAAATGTCAGTTCGGAAACTTCGATCGCTTGAGCGTCATTTACATTTAATTGCATGTCAGCTTCCCCTTAACCGCGAGCCTTGGCTGCTGGACGTACAACCAGGTTGCCGCCAGTAGCGCCAGGAACAGCGCCCTTGACCAACAACAGATTGCGTTCAGCGTCCACGCGCACTACTTCCAGGGACTGCACGGTCACGCGCTCAGCGCCCATATGACCGGACATTTTTTTGCCCTTGAATACACGACCAGGAGTCTGGCACTGGCCGATAGAGCCTGGGACGCGGTGGGATACGGAGTTACCGTGGGTGTTATCTTGCCCGCGGAAATTCCAACGCTTGATCGTACCCTGGAAGCCTTTACCCTTGGACTGACCGGTTACATCAACCAGTTGACCAGCGGCGAAGATTTCAGCGTTGATCAGATCGCCAGCCTGGTACTCGCCTTCTTCAAGACGGAATTCCATGGTGGTGCGACCAGCGGCAACGTTCGCTTTAGCGAAGTGGCCAGCCTGAGCTGCTGTTACACGCGAAGCGCGACGCTCGCCGACAGTGACTTGCACTGCACGATAGCCATCGGTCTCTTCAGTTTTGAACTGGGTGACGCGATTCGGCTCGATCTCAATGACCGTGACCGGAATGGAGACACCTTCTTCGGTGAAAATACGGGTCATACCGCATTTACGACCGACTACACCAATAGTCATGTTGTAAACCTCATGAGTGTACGGGGCTTTCACCCGCTATGGCCGCCCATTTCAGAGCGTTACACGACCAAGACCGAGTCTTAGCCGAGGCTGATCTGCACTTCCACACCGGCCGCAAGATCAAGCTTCATAAGTGCATCAACGGTTTTATCCGTCGGCTGGACGATGTCCAGAACGCGCTTATGAGTGCGGATTTCGTACTGGTCACGCGCGTCTTTGTTGACGTGCGGGGAAACCAGAACGGTGAACCGCTCTTTACGGGTAGGCAGTGGAATTGGACCACGCACTTGAGCACCAGTACGTTTCGCGGTTTCCACGATTTCCTGGGTTGATTGGTCGATCAGGCGATGGTCGAAAGCCTTCAACCTGATACGGATTTGCTGATTTTGCATTGGATTTCAGACTCCGGCTGCTATTCCCACCGGGCGCAATACGCCCGTTAAAAGGAGGCGCAATTCTATAGACGCCCCAGATAGGTGTCAACCCAATAAAAAAGCCCCCGCTGAGCGGGGGCTTTTTCAATTCATCAAGCAGACTCTATAAAAGAGAATTACTCGATGATTTTGGCTACGACGCCAGCGCCGACGGTACGACCGCCTTCACGGATAGCGAAACGCAGACCGTCTTCCATCGCGATGGTTTTGATCAGGGTAACAGTCATCTGAATGTTGTCACCCGGCATTACCATTTCAACGCCTTCTGGCAGCTCGCAGTTACCAGTCACGTCAGTAGTACGGAAGTAGAACTGTGGACGGTAGCCTTTGAAGAACGGAGTGTGACGACCGCCTTCTTCCTTGCTCAGAACGTAAACTTCTGCGGTGAACTTGGTGTGCGGCTTAACCGAACCTGGCTTGACCAGAACCTGACCACGCTCAACGTCGTCACGCTTGGTACCACGCAGCAGAACGCCGCAGTTCTCACCAGCACGACCTTCGTCGAGCAGCTTGCGGAACATCTCAACACCGGTGCAGGTGGTGGTAGTGGTGTCACGCAGACCAACGATTTCCAGTGCATCTTGAACGCGAACGATACCGCGCTCGATACGACCAGTCACAACAGTACCGCGACCCGAGATCGAGAATACGTCTTCGATTGGCATCAGGAATGGCTTGTCGATCATACGAACTGGTTCTGGGATGTAGCTGTCCAGAGTTTCAACCAGCTTCTTGACGGCAGTGGTGCCCATCTCGTTGTCGTCTTTGCCTTCCAGCGCCATACGAGCCGAACCGATGATGATTGGAGTGTCATCGCCCGGGAAGTCGTAGGTGGACAGCAGGTCGCGAACTTCCATCTCAACCAGTTCCAGCAGCTCAGCGTCGTCTACCAGGTCAGCCTTGTTCAGGAAAACCACGATGTACGGAACGCCTACCTGACGGGACAGCAGGATGTGCTCACGGGTTTGTGGCATCGGACCATCAGCGGCCGAGCAAACCAGGATAGCGCCGTCCATTTGAGCAGCACCGGTGATCATGTTCTTCACGTAGTCAGCGTGACCTGGGCAGTCAACGTGAGCGTAGTGACGGATCAGCGAGTTGTACTCAACGTGCGCGGTGTTGATGGTGATACCGCGAGCTTTTTCTTCTGGAGCGCTGTCGATCTTGTCGAATTCAACTACGGCCGAACCGAAAACTTCGGAGCAGACGCGAGTCAGAGCAGCGGTCAGAGTGGTTTTACCGTGGTCAACGTGACCGATGGTGCCAACGTTGACGTGCGGTAGGGAACGATCAAATTTTTCTTTAGCCACGACAATTAACTCCTAGCCTAAAGGGGCTGAATCAGCCTTGTTTTTTGGTTACGGATTCGACGATGTGCGACGGAGCCGTATCGTATTTTTTGAATTCCATAGAGTAGCTTGCGCGACCCTGGGACATGGAACGAACGTCGGTCGCATAACCGAACATCTCACCCAGTGGAACCTCGGCACGGATAACCTTGCCGGACACTGTGTCTTCCATACCCTGGATCATGCCGCGACGACGGTTAAGGTCGCCCATCACATCACCCATATAGTCTTCAGGCGTAACAACCTCTACCGCCATGATCGGCTCGAGCAACTCACCACCACCCTTCTGGGCCAGTTGCTTGGTCGCCATGGAAGCAGCCACTTTAAACGCCATCTCGTTGGAGTCGACGTCGTGGTAAGAACCATCGAACACGGTAGCCTTCAGGCCGATCAGCGGATAGCCGGCAACAACGCCGTTCTTCATCTGCTCTTCGATACCCTTCTGGATAGCCGGGATGTATTCCTTAGGAACCACACCACCTACTACTTCGTTCAGGAATTGCAGACCTTCCTGACCTTCGTCAGCAGGAGCAAAACGGATCCAGCAGTGACCGAACTGGCCGCGACCGCCGGACTGGCGAACGAACTTGCCTTCGATTTCGCAGTTCTTCGTGATGCGCTCACGGTACGAAACTTGAGGCTTGCCGATGTTGGCTTCGACGTTGAACTCACGGCGCATCCGGTCAACCAGGATGTCCAGGTGCAACTCGCCCATGCCGGAGATGATCGTCTGACCAGTCTCTTCATCAGTCTTAACGCGGAAAGACGGGTCTTCCTGAGCCAGCTTGCCCAGTGCGATACCCATTTTTTCCTGGTCATCCTTGGTCTTAGGCTCTACGGCAACCGAAATAACCGGCTCCGGGAAGTCCATACGAACCAGGATGATTGGCTTGTCAGCGTTGCAGAGGGTTTCACCAGTGGTGACATCCTTCATGCCGATCAGGGCCGCGATGTCGCCAGCGCGCACTTCCTTGATCTCTTCACGGGCGTTTGCGTGCATTTGCACCATACGACCCACGCGCTCTTTCTTGCCTTTAACCGAGTTGATCACGCCGTCGCCGGAGTTCAACACGCCCGAGTAAACACGGACGAAGGTCAAGGTACCCACGAATGGGTCAGTAGCGATTTTGAACGCCAGTGCCGCGAACGGCTCGTCGTCACTTGCGTGACGCTCCATTTCCTCTTCCTCGTTATCAGGGTTGGAACCCTTGATCGCAGGAATGTCGGTTGGAGCAGGCAGGAAGTCGATAACGGCGTCGAGAACCAGGGGAACGCCCTTGTTCTTGAACGAAGAACCGCACACAGCCAGAACGATTTCGCCAGCGATAGTGCGCTGACGCAGAGCAGCCTTGATCTCTTCGATCGACAGCTCTTCGCCTTCCAGGTACTTGTTCATCAGCTCTTCACTGGCTTCGGCCGCAGCCTCAACCATGTTGCTGCGCCACTCAGTAGCCAGCTCGAGCATGTCCGCAGGGATTTCCTTGCGAACAGGAACCATACCCTTGTCAGAGTCGTTCCAGTAAACAGCCTGCATGTTGATCAGGTCGATCTGGCCCTGGAAGTTGTCTTCCGAACCGATAGCCAGCTGAATCGGCACTGGAGTGTGACCCAGACGCTGTTTGATCTGACCGATCACGCGCAGGAAGTTGGCACCAGCACGGTCCATCTTGTTTACGTAAACAAGACGTGGAACGCCGTATTTGTTGGCTTGACGCCATACGGTTTCCGACTGAGGCTCAACACCCGAAGTACCGCAGAATACAACGACAGCGCCGTCGAGTACGCGCAGGGAACGCTCAACTTCAATGGTGAAGTCTACGTGGCCCGGGGTATCGATGACGTTGAAGCGGTGTTCGTGAGGATACTGCTTCTCGGAACCTTTCCAGAAGGCGGTGATGGCAGCAGAAGTAATGGTAATACCACGCTCCTGCTCCTGCACCATCCAGTCTGTGGTCGCGGCGCCGTCATGCACCTCGCCCATTTTGTGACTTTTGCCAGTGTAAAAAAGGACGCGCTCGGTGGTGGTGGTTTTACCAGCATCCACGTGAGCGACGATACCGATGTTACGGTAGCGACTAATCGGAGTAGTACGAGCCATAAAGCCCTCGCAAAATTAGTGAAGCTAAAATTAGAAGCGGTAGTGCGAGAAAGCTTTGTTGGCTTCGGCCATACGGTGCACGTCTTCACGCTTCTTAACAGCAGCACCCTTACCTTCAGCAGCATCCAGCAGTTCGCCAGCCAAGCGCAGAGCCATAGACTTCTCGCCACGCTTACGGGCGAAGTCTACCAACCAGCGCATTGCCAGAGCGTTACGGCGGGAAGGACGAACCTCGACCGGAACCTGGTAAGTAGCACCACCAACGCGGCGCGACTTCACTTCGACCAGCGGAGCGATGGCGTCGAGTGCTTTTTCGAAGAGTTCCAGGGGATCGGTGCCGGCCTTACGAGCCTTCACGGTTTCCAGGGCACCATAAACGATACGCTCGGCAACGGCTTTCTTGCCGCTTTCCATAACGTGGTTCATGAATTTGGCGAGGATCTGGCTTCCGTATTTCGGATCGTCCAGAATCTCACGCTTTGCTGCTACGCGACGTCTTGGCATGATAAGCCCTCAAGCGGTCTTCAGGTTAGTTCGGGACAGATCCAGTGGATGCAAGCCCGACCTTACTCTTATCGACTCAATAAAATGAAAATCTGCAAAACGGCCGATTACTTCGGACGCTTGGTACCGTACTTCGAACGACCCTGGTTACGGCCTTTAACGCCGGAAGTATCCAAGGAGCCGCGAACGGTGTGGTAACGAACACCTGGCAAGTCTTTTACACGACCGCCGCGGATCAGTACCACGCTGTGCTCTTGCAGGTTGTGACCTTCACCACCGATGTACGAGGAAACCTCGAAACCGTTGGTCAGGCGCACACGGCATACTTTACGCAGTGCCGAGTTAGGTTTTTTCGGCGTAGTGGTGTACACACGGGTGCACACGCCACGACGTTGCGGGCAGTTCTGCAGCGCAGGTACGTCGGATTTCTCGACGATACGCTTACGCGGCTGACGTACCAGCTGGTTGATAGTTGCCATCTACTAGCTCCACTGTTGTCTTGCGACGCTATTGTCTTGCAAGAAAAGCAAAATGGCAGGAACGGATTCCCGCCAAATTTAGGGGATCAAGAGTCTAAAGAGGATCTTGTCCCCAGTCAAGGCAAGGCCCCGACCTCCCCGCCCGTCAAACCTTGACAATTTGTCTCGATTCGACGAACGGAGCGATCAGGGCCTCAGCTTATTTACCGCAGAACTCAGTTACCGCTCGAGTTCAGCGCTTCGGTCAGTGCAGCTTCCACTTCACTGGCGCTTACGCGCAACGGTTTGTCCGCATCACGGCGACGCTTGCGCTCGCTGTGATATGCCAGACCGGTACCGGCCGGGATCAGACGACCCACGACCACGTTTTCTTTCAGGCCGCGCAGGTAGTCGCGCTTGCCAGTGACTGCCGCTTCGGTCAGTACGCGGGTGGTTTCCTGGAAGGAAGCCGCCGAGATGAACGATTCGGTGGACAACGACGCCTTGGTGATACCCAGCAGAACGCGAGTGAACTTGGAGACAAATTTGTCTTCCGCGTTCAGACGCTCGTTCTCTACCAGTACGTGAGTCAGTTCCATCTGGTCGCCCTTGATGAAGCTGGAATCGCCGGACTCGGAGATCTCAACTTTACGCAGCATCTGACGCAGGATGGTCTCGATGTGCTTATCGTTGATCTTCACGCCTTGCAGACGGTAAACGTCCTGGATCTCGTTCACGATGTACTTGGCCAGCGCGCTCACACCCAGCAGACGCAGGATATCGTGCGGATCGCTTGGACCGTCGGAGATAACTTCGCCGCGGTTTACCTGTTCGCCTTCGAACACGTTCAGGTGACGCCACTTCGGAATCAGCTCTTCGTACGGATCGCTACCGTCGTTCGGGGTAATGACCAGACGGCGCTTGCCTTTGGTCTCTTTACCGAACGCGATGGTGCCGCTGACTTCAGCCAGAATCGACGCTTCCTTCGGACGACGAGCTTCGAACAGGTCGGCAACACGCGGCAGACCACCGGTGATGTCGCGGGTTTTCGAAGTTTCTTGCGGGATACGAGCGATAACATCACCGATCGCAATCTTCGCACCGTCCGCAACACCGACCAAGGCGTTGGCTGGCAGGAAGTACTGAGCGATAACGTCAGTGCCTGGCAGCAACAGATCCTTGCCGTTGTCGTCGACCATCTTCACTGCTGGACGGATTTCCTTGCCCGCAGCTGGACGATCTTTCGCGTCGAGTACTTCAATGTTGGTCATACCGGTCAATTCGTCAGTCTGACGCTTGATCGTGATGCCTTCTTCCATGCCCACGTAGGTCACGGTACCTTTCATTTCGGTAACGATCGGGTGAGTGTGCGGATCCCACTTGGCCACGATTGCGCCAGCGTCGACCTTGTCACCTTCTTTAACCGAAATCACAGCACCGTACGGCAGCTTGTAACGCTCACGCTCACGACCGAAGTCATCAGCGATTGCGAGCTCACCGGAACGGGACACAGCAACCAGGTGGCCATCCACTCGCTCAACGTGTTTCAGGTTGTGCAGACGGACGGTACCGCCATTCTTCACCTGAACGCTGTCGGCTGCGGAAGTACGGCTTGCCGCACCACCGATGTGGAACGTACGCATTGTCAGCTGGGTACCCGGTTCACCGATGGACTGGGCAGCGATAACGCCGACCGCTTCACCGATGTTCACCTGGTGACCACGCGCCAGATCACGGCCGTAGCACTTGGCGCAAATGCCATAGCGGGTTTCGCAGCTGATCGGCGAACGCACGATCACTTCGTCGATGCTGTTCAGCTCGATGAACTCGACCCACTTCTCGTCTACCAGGGTACCGGCAGGAACGATAACGTCCTCGGTGCCTGGTTTGAATACGTCACGGGCAATAACACGACCCAATACGCGCTCACCCAACGGCTCTACAACGTCACCGCCTTCAATATGCGGAGTCATCAGCAGACCGTGTTCGGTGCCGCAATCGATCTCGGTTACAACCAGATCCTGCGCCACGTCTACCAGACGACGAGTCAGGTAACCGGAGTTCGCAGTTTTCAACGCGGTATCCGCCAGACCTTTACGAGCACCGTGAGTCGAGATGAAGTACTGGAGTACGCTCAGACCTTCACGGAAGTTCGCAGTAATCGGCGTTTCAATGATGGAACCGTCCGGCTTGGCCATCAGACCACGCATACCGGCCAGCTGACGAATCTGTGCTGCGGAACCCCGCGCACCCGAGTCGGCCATCATGTACATCGAGTTGAAGGACTCTTGGTCGACTTCGTCGCCGTGACGGTCGATGACTTTCTCTTTCGAGAGGTTGGCCATCATCGCCTTGGAAACTTCGTCGTTCGCCTTCGACCAAAGGTCGATCACTTTGTTGTACTTCTCGCCCTGGGTTACCAGGCCGGAGGCGTACTGGCTCTCGATCTCTTTCACTTCGTCGGTAGCGGCACCGATGATGCGGGCTTTTTCGTCCGGGATAACGAAGTCGTTAACACCGATGGAAACGCCGGAGATGGTCGAGTAAGCGAAACCGGTGTACATCAACTGGTCAGCGAAGATCACGGTCTCTTTCAGACCAACCACGCGGTAGCACTGGTTGATCAGCTTGGAGATCGCCTTTTTCTTCATCGGCAGGTTGACGACATCGTACGACAGACCTTTTGGCACAACCTGGAACAGCAGCGCACGGCCGACAGTGGTGTCGACGATACGAGTGTTGCTCACGCTGTTGCCGTCACGGTCATTGACGGTTTCATTGATACGAACCTTGACCTTGGCGTGCAGTGCGGCTTCGCCGGCACGGAACACACGGTCAACTTCCTGCAGATCCGCGAACACACGACCTTCGCCCTTGGCGTTGATCGCTTCACGCGTCATGTAGTACAGACCCAATACAACGTCCTGCGACGGAACGATGATTGGCTCACCGTTGGCTGGCGACAGAATGTTGTTGGTCGACATCATCAACGCACGCGCTTCGAGCTGGGCTTCCAGCGTCAGCGGTACGTGCACGGCCATTTGGTCGCCGTCGAAGTCGGCGTTGTACGCGGCGCAGACCAGAGGGTGCAGCTGGATAGCCTTACCTTCGATCAGTACCGGTTCAAACGCCTGGATACCCAGACGGTGAAGGGTCGGTGCACGGTTGAGAAGAACCGGGTGTTCGCGAATCACTTCAGCGAGAACGTCCCAAACCTCTGGCAGCTCGCGCTCGACCATCTTCTTGGCCGCTTTGATGGTGGTCGCGAGACCACGCATTTCCAGCTTGCCGAAAATGAACGGTTTGAACAGTTCGAGAGCCATCTTCTTCGGCAGACCGCACTGGTGCAGACGCAGGGTCGGGCCTACGGTAATTACCGAACGACCGGAGTAGTCAACACGCTTACCGAGCAAGTTCTGACGGAAACGACCCTGCTTACCCTTGATCATGTCAGCCAGGGATTTCAGAGGACGCTTGTTCGAACCGGTGATAGCGCGGCCACGACGACCGTTGTCGAGCAGTGCATCGACAGCTTCCTGCAACATACGCTTTTCGTTGCGCACGATGATGTCCGGAGCGGACAGATCAAGCAGGCGCTTCAAACGGTTGTTACGGTTGATCACTCGACGATACAGATCGTTGAGGTCGGAAGTCGCGAAACGACCGCCATCCAGCGGGACCAGTGGACGCAGATCTGGCGGCAGAACCGGCAGAACGGTCAGCACCATCCACTCTGGCAGGTTGCCGGAGCCCTGGAAGGCCTCCATCAACTTCAGACGCTTGGACAGCTTCTTGATCTTGGTTTCCGAGTTGGTTTGCGGAATCTCTTCGCGCAGACGGCCAATCTCGTGTTCCAGGTCGATAGCGTGCAGCAGTTCGCGGACAGCCTCGGCACCCATGCGGGCGTCAAAATCGTCACCGAACTCTTCCAGCGCTTCGAAGTACTGCTCGTCGTTCAGGAGCTGACCTTTTTCAAGGGTGGTCATGCCTGGATCGATAACGACGTAGCTCTCGAAGTAGAGAACGCGTTCAATATCACGCAGGGTCATGTCCATCAGCAGGCCGATACGGGACGGCAGCGATTTCAGGAACCAGATGTGGGCAACCGGCGAAGCCAGTTCGATGTGCGCCATGCGCTCACGACGAACCTTGGCCAGTGCGACTTCAACGCCGCACTTCTCGCAAATCACACCACGGTGCTTCAAGCGCTTGTACTTACCGCACAGGCACTCGTAATCCTTTACCGGGCCAAAGATCTTGGCGCAGAACAGACCGTCACGCTCAGGTTTGAACGTACGATAGTTGATGGTTTCCGGCTTTTTAACTTCACCGAACGACCACGAGCGGATCATCTCAGGCGAGGCCAATCCGATACGGATGGCGTCGAACTCTTCGACTTGACCCTGGTTTTTCAGCAAATTCAGTAGGTCTTTCAAGGCCTTTCCTCCTGGCGGAGCAGAGAGCGGGCAGTCCTGCCCCGCTCTCGATCGCGTCACGTGTTATTCGGTTTCCAGATCGATATCGATGCCGAGGGAACGAATTTCCTTGATCAACACGTTGAAGGACTCGGGCATGCCCGGCTCCATACGGTGATCGCCATCCACGATGTTTTTGTACATCTTGGTACGGCCGTTCACATCGTCCGACTTCACTGTGAGCATTTCTTGCAGAGTGTAAGCAGCACCGTATGCTTCCAGTGCCCAGACCTCCATCTCCCCGAAACGCTGACCACCGAACTGCGCCTTACCACCCAGCGGCTGCTGGGTAACCAGGCTGTACGAACCGGTAGAACGCGCGTGCATCTTGTCGTCTACCAAGTGGTTCAGCTTCAGCATGTACATGTAGCCAACGGTAACTGGACGCTCGAACTTGTTGCCGGTACGGCCGTCAGTCAGCTGCATCTGGCCGCTTTCCGGCAGGTCTGCCAGTTTCAGCATGGCCTTGATTTCGCTTTCCTTGGCACCGTCGAACACTGGAGTGGCCATTGGAACACCGCCACGCAGGTTCTTCGCCAGATCCAGGATTTCCTGATCGGAGAAGCTGTCCAGATCTTCGTTACGACCGCCGATCTGGTTGTAGATCTCGTCCAGGAAGGTGCGCAGCTCAGCGACTTTACGCTGCTCTTCGACCATCCGGTTGATCTTCTCGCCCAGACCTTTGGCCGCGAGGCCCAGGTGGGTTTCAAGGATCTGACCAACGTTCATACGCGAAGGTACGCCCAACGGGTTGAGGACGACGTCGACCGGAGTGCCATTGGCATCGTGCGGCATGTCTTCAACCGGCATGATCACGGAGACCACACCTTTGTTACCGTGACGACCGGCCATCTTGTCGCCCGGCTGGATGCGACGACGGATTGCCAGGTAAACCTTGACGATTTTCAGCACGCCTGGAGCCAGGTCATCGCCCTGCTGCAGTTTGCGCTTCTTGTCTTCGAACTTGTCGTCCAGCAGACGGCGGCGATCAACGATGTAGGCCTGAGCCTTCTCGAGCTGCTCGTTCAGAGCATCTTCAGCCATGCGCAGTTTGAACCACTGACCATGCTCAAGACCGTCGAGCACTTCGTCGGTGATGTCCTGACCTTTCTTCAGGCCGGCGCCGCCTTCAGCCTTGTGGCCTACCAGAGCGGAGCGCAGACGTTCGAAGGTCGCGCCTTCTACGATACGGAACTCTTCGTTCAAATCCTTGCGGATCTCGTCCAGCTGGGACTTCTCGATCGACAGAGCACGAGCATCACGCTCAACGCCGTCGCGGGTGAAGACCTGTACGTCGATGACAGTACCTTTGGTACCGGTAGGTACACGCAGGGAGGTGTCTTTAACGTCGCTGGCTTTTTCACCGAAGATCGCACGCAGCAGTTTTTCTTCCGGAGTCAGTTGGGTCTCGCCTTTCGGGGTGACCTTACCGACCAGGATGTCGCCTGCGCCTACTTCAGCACCTACGTAAACGATACCGGCTTCGTCCAGCTTGTTCAGTGCAGCTTCACCCACGTTCGGGATGTCCGCAGTGATTTCCTCTGGGCCAAGCTTGGTGTCACGGGCCACACAGGTCAGTTCCTGAATGTGGATCGTGGTGAAACGGTCTTCCTGAACCACACGCTCGGACAGGCAGATGGAGTCTTCGAAGTTGAAGCCGTTCCATGCCATGAACGCGATGCGCATGTTCTGACCCAGTGCCAGTTCACCCATGTCGGTGGACGGGCCGTCGGCCATGATGTCGCTACGCTGAACGCGATCACCCTTGCTCACCAGCGGACGCTGGTTGATGCAGGTGTTCTGGTTCGAGCGGGTGTATTTGGTCAGGTTGTAGATGTCGACACCAGCTTCGCCGGTTTCAACTTCGTCATCAGCAACACGAACCACGATACGGCTGGCATCAACGGAGTCGATCACGCCGCCACGACGAGCCACGACGCAAACGCCGGAGTCGCGAGCCACGTTACGCTCCATGCCCGTACCTACCAGCGGCTTGTCAGCGCGCAGGGTTGGTACAGCTTGACGCTGCATGTTCGAACCCATCAACGCACGGTTGGCGTCGTCGTGCTCGAGGAACGGAATCAGCGACGCTGCAACCGAAACTACCTGCTTCGGCGAAACGTCCATCAAGGTGACGTCTTCCGGCGCCTTGACGGTGAATTCGTTCAGGTGACGTACGGCTACCAGTTCGTCGATCAGGACTTTCTGCTCGTTCATGGTCGCCGAAGCCTGCGCGATCACGTGATCGGCTTCTTCAATAGCGGACAGGAACACGATCTCGTCGGTGACCACACCCTCTTTCACCACACGGTACGGGCTTTCCAGGAAGCCGTACTGGTTGGTGCGAGCGTACGCAGCCAGGGAGTTGATCAGACCGATGTTCGGACCTTCCGGCGTTTCAATCGGGCAGACACGACCGTAGTGAGTCGGGTGTACGTCACGGACTTCAAAGCCCGCGCGCTCACGAGTCAGACCGCCAGGGCCGAGTGCAGAGACACGACGCTTGTGGGTAATCTCGGACAACGGGTTGTTCTGGTCCATGAACTGCGACAGCTGGCTGGAACCGAAGAACTCTTTCACCGCCGCAGCCACTGGCTTGGCGTTGATCAGGTCTTGCGGCATCAGGCCTTCGCTTTCGGCCATCGACAGACGCTCTTTGACCGCACGCTCAACACGTACCAGGCCAACGCGGAACTGGTTCTCGGCCATTTCGCCTACGCAGCGAACACGACGGTTACCCAGGTGGTCGATGTCATCGACGATGCCTTTACCGTTACGGATATCGACCAGAGTCTTCAGGACCGCGACGATGTCTTCCTTGCACAGCACGCCCGAACCTTCGATTTCGGTACGACCGATACGACGGTTGAACTTCATCCGGCCGACCGCAGACAGGTCATAGCGCTCAGGGCTGAAGAACAGGTTGTTGAACAGGGTTTCGGCAGCGTCTTTGGTTGGCGGCTCGCCTGGACGCATCATGCGATAGATCTCGACCAGCGCTTCCAATTGGTTGCTGGTGGAGTCGATCTTCAGCGTGTCGGAGATGAACGGACCGCAGTCGATGTCGTTGGTGTACAGAGTTTCGATGCGAACAACGCCGGCCTTGGCGATTTTCGCCAGGACTTCGGTCGACAGCTCGGTGTTGCACTCTGCCAGGATTTCGCCGGTAGCTGGATGCACGATGACCTTGGCGGTGGTGCGACCCAAGACGTAGTCCAGAGGCACGTCCAGCTCTTTGATCCCGGCTTTTTCCAGCTGGTTGATGTGGCGGGCAGTAATACGACGGCCCTGCTCGACAATCACCTTGCCTTTATCGTCCTGGATATCAAGGACAGCCACTTCACCGCGCAGGCGCTGAGGCACCAGTTCCAGGCTCAGGCCTTCGCCTTTAACGTGGAATACGTTGGTGGTGTAGAACGCGTCCAGCACTTCTTCGGTGGTGTAGCCGAGCGCACGCAGCAGTACCGAGGCCGGCAGCTTGCGACGACGGTCGATACGCACGAATACGCAGTCTTTCGGGTCGAACTCGAAATCCAGCCACGAACCGCGGTAAGGAATGATGCGCGCGGAGTACAGCAGTTTACCGGAGCTGTGCGTCTTGCCGCGGTCGTGGTCGAAGAACACGCCCGGGGAACGGTGCAGCTGGGAAACGATAACACGCTCGGTACCGTTGATTACGAAGGTACCGTTCTCAGTCATCAATGGGATTTCGCCCATGTAGACTTCTTGCTCTTTGATGTCCTTGATCGCTTTGTTCGACGATTCTTTGTCGAAAATGATCAGGCGCACTTTTACCCGCAAAGGTACGGCGAAAGTTACACCGCGCAACACGCATTCTTTGACATCAAATGCCGGTTCGCCCAAGCGATAACCGACGTACTCCAGCGCAGCATTGCCGGAGTAGCTGATGATCGGGAAAACGGATTTGAAGGCCGCATGCAGGCCCACGTCGCGGAACTGATCTTTAGTCGCTCCCGCTTGCAAGAATTCACGATACGAATCCAGCTGGATGGCCAGGAGGTACGGCACATCCATGACGTCCGGCAACTTGCTAAAGTCCTTGCGGATACGTTTTTTCTCAGTATATGAGTAAGCCATCAGCGTTCCCCAGCTTGGTCACCTGCTTGTTTGGCCCCTCCCGACGGGAGCAGCCAGAAAATCGTGCAAACCCCATGGTTTGCGCCACCGCATCGGGTGGTTACAGCGCCTTTATCAGCACCGACCCAGTCGGCTGCCAATAACGGAAAAAGGCCGGTGGCAAGAGCCACCAGCCATCAGCCTGTCGCTTGACGCTCGGGCTGGAGGAGCAAAGTCGATACTTATTTCAGCTCGACTTTAGCGCCTGCTTCTTCCAGCTTCTTCTTAGCGTCTTCAGCAGCTTCTTTCGAAACGCCTTCAGCTACAACCTGAGGAGCGCCATCTACTTTCTCTTTGGCTTCTTTCAGGCCCAGACCGGTCAGTTCACGAACTGCCTTGATCACGTTTACTTTCTTCTCGCCGGCTTCAACCAGGACAACGTTGAACTCGGTTTGCTCTTCAACAGCAGCAGCAGCTACAGCTGGGCCAGCCGAAGCGGCAGCAGCGGTAACGCCGAAGGTTTCTTCCATCGCTTTGATCAGCTCAACGATTTCCACTACGGATTTCTGGCCGATTGCTTCGATGATTTGTTCGTTAGTCAGAGACATGACTCAATTCCTGAATTGGGGGACGGCCTACGCGACCATCGAAATAAACAAAAAACGCGAGAAGTCGACGAGCCTTAGGCTGCGGCAGCTTCTTTCTGGTCGCGAATTGCCGCCAGAGTACGAGCCAATTTGCTGGTAGCGCCTTGAATCACGCTCATCAGCTGAGAAATTGCTTCGTCACGGGTCGGCAGAGTTGCCAGTACGTCGATCTGATTAGCTGCGAGGAACTTGCCCTCGAACGCAGCTGCCTTGATCTCGAACTTGTCCTGACCCTTGGCAAACTCTTTGAAGATACGGGCAGCAGCGCCCGGATGTTCGTTCGAGAATGCAATCAGGGTCGGGCCGGTGAACACGTCGTTGAGGACACTGTATTCAGTGTCAGCAACAGCGCGCTTGAGCAGGGTGTTACGTACAACACGTACGTAAACGCCAGCTTCACGAGCCTCTTTACGGAGTCCGGTCATTGCGCCTACTGTTACGCCACGGGCATCAACCACGACAGCGGACAGAGCGACTTTGGCAGCCTCGTTGACTTCAGCGACGATGGCCTTCTTGTCTTCGAGATTAATTGCCACGGGTTTAACTCCTGCTTGTTACCGTTTCACTCGGTCGAAACCGAATGTCGTTTTGGTGTCTGATTCGGTAAGGAACCGGGAGCACCATCTGCGTAGGCTTATGGTTTAAGACTTGCGTCGCCTACGGTCTTGGATAGCCCCCGCCAGGCAGGGACCCCAATCTTTCAATTGACGCGATCAAACGCGCCAACCTTTGTCTTACGCGTCCAGCGAGCTCTGGTCGATAACCAGACCTGGGCCCATAGTGGTGCTCAGGGTAACGCGCTTGACGTAGATACCTTTCGAAGAAGCTGGCTTGATACGCTTCAGATCAGCGATCAGGGCTTCAACGTTTTCCTTCAGCTTGACGGCATCGAAGCCGATCTTGCCAACGGAAGTGTGGATGATGCCGTTTTTGTCGGTGCGATAACGAACCTGACCAGCCTTGGCGTTTTTAACCGCGGTAGCTACGTCTGGAGTTACGGTGCCGACTTTCGGGTTAGGCATCAGGCCACGTGGACCGAGGATCTGACCCAGTTGACCTACAACGCGCATGGCATCCGGGGATGCGATCACTACGTCATAGTTCAGGTCGCCGCCTTTCATTTCGGCAGCCAGGTCGTCCATACCTACACGGTCAGCGCCGGCAGCCAAAGCGGCCTCAGCAGCTGGACCCTGGGTGAACACAGCAACGCGAACGGTCTTGCCAGTGCCGTGTGGCAGCACAGTAGCGCTACGAACAACCTGGTCGGATTTACGCGGGTCTACACCCAGGTTTACAGCAACGTCGAACGACTCGCTGAACTTGACAGTCGACAGCTCAGCCAGCAGAGCAGCAGCGTCTACAATGTTGTAGGCCTTGCCTGCTTCGATTTTGCCGGCGATAGCCTTTTGACGCTTGGTCAGCTTAGCCATTACACACCCTCCACGTTAAGGCCCATGCTACGAGCAGAACCGGCGATAGTACGCACGGCTGCATCCATATCAGCTGCAGTCAGATCCGCGTTTTTGGTTTTCGCGATTTCTTCCAGCTGAGCACGGGTAACAGTCCCAACCTTAACGGTGTTCGGACGAGCGGAACCGCTGGTCAGACCGGCCGCCTTCTTCAGCAGAACCGAAGCAGGGGTGGATTTGGTTTCGAAAGTGAAGCTACGGTCGCTGTAGACAGTGATGATCACTGGAGTCGGCAGACCTGCTTCAAGACCCTGAGTACGGGCGTTGAAAGCCTTGCAGAATTCCATGATGTTCACGCCGTGCTGACCCAGAGCAGGACCAACAGGTGGGCTTGGGTTAGCCTGAGCGGCCTTCACTTGCAGCTTGATGTAAGCGGTAATCTTCTTGGCCATGAGGCACTCCAATTACGGGTTCGAACGCCTCGAAAGGCTCCCCGGTTACTTGCGCGTTTATCCCAGTGACGACAAAACCCCACAGCCTAGGGCTGCGGGGTTGGGATGCTTGTTCAGTTAGACCTTTTCGACCTGACTGAACTCTAACTCTACCGGGGTAGAGCGACCGAAAATAAGCACTGCCACCTGGACACGGCTCTTTTCGTAGTTAACTTCTTCGACGGTGCCGTTAAAGTCAGCGAATGGACCATCGGTAACACGAACCACTTCACCCGGCTCAAACAGAGTCTTCGGCTTCGGCTTATCACTACCATCGGCCACGCGACGGAGAATGGCTTCCGCCTCTTTGTCGGTGATTGGAGCAGGCTTGTCGGCGGTACCGCCAATGAAGCCCATCACCCGAGGAGTATCCTTGACCAAGTGCCAAGTACCCTCGTTCATATCCATCTGTACCAGCACATAACCTGGGAAGAACTTACGTTCGCTTTTGCGCTTCTGGCCATTACGCATTTCAACCACTTCTTCAGTGGGAACCAGAATTTCGCCGAAGCCATCTTCCATGCCAGCCAGCTTAACGCGCTCAATCAGCGAGCGCATGACATGCTTCTCGTAACCCGAGTAAGCATGCACAACGTACCAACGCTTAGCCACGGGACACCCTTAGCCGACAATCAAGGAAACAAGCCAGCCGAGCAGGGAATCAACACCCCACAACAGCAACGCCATAACGATAACCACAGCAACAACAATCAACGTTGTCTGCGTAGTTTCCTGGCGAGTTGGCCATACGACTTTACGAATCTCGGTGCGCGCTTCCTTAACCAGTACGAAGAACGACTTGCCCTTTGCAGTCTGCAGGCCTACAAAGGCAGCAACAGCAGCAATCACGAGCAGTGCGAGTACACGGTACAGGATCGGCGAAGCAGCGTAATACTGATTGCCAACTACACCCACAACCACCAAAGCAGCTACCACAAACCACTTTAGTAAATCGAAGCGAGAGCCTTGAGCTTCAGCCTTAGGAGTCATCTATGAAGATCCTGTGAAAAGAAAGCCAGACACACTGAGTGAATCTGGCAGGTCAGGAGGGAATCGAACCCCCAACCTACGGTTTTGGAGACCGTCGCTCTGCCAATTGAGCTACTGACCTAAAACAAAATCAGGCCGACCATTATGCCGGCCCGAAAAATACATTACAACCGCTTATTCGATGATTTTAGCCACGACACCAGCGCCGACGGTACGACCGCCTTCACGGATAGCGAAACGCAGACCGTCTTCCATCGCGATGGTTTTGATCAGGGTAACAGTCATCTGAATGTTATCACCTGGCATTACCATTTCAACGCCTTCTGGCAGCTCGCAGTTACCAGTTACGTCAGTAGTACGGAAGTAGAACTGTGGACGGTAGCCTTTGAAGAACGGAGTGTGACGACCGCCTTCTTCCTTGCTCAGAACGTAAACTTCTGCGGTGAACTTGGTGTGCGGCTTAACCGAACCTGGCTTGACCAGAACCTGACCACGCTCAACGTCGTCACGCTTGGTACCACGCAGCAGAACGCCGCAATTCTCACCAGCACGACCTTCGTCAAGCAGCTTGCGGAACATCTCAACACCGGTGCAGGTGGTGGTGGTGGTGTCACGCAGACCAACGATTTCCAGTGCGTCTTGAACGCGAACGATACCGCGCTCGATACGACCAGTCACAACAGTACCGCGACCCGAGATCGAGAATACGTCTTCGATTGGCATCAGGAATGGCTTGTCGATCATACGAACTGGTTCTGGGATGTAGCTGTCCAGAGTTTCAACCAGCTTCTTGACGGCAGTGGTGCCCATCTCGTTGTCGTCTTTGCCTTCCAGCGCCATACGAGCCGAACCGATGATGATTGGAGTGTCATCGCCCGGGAAGTCGTAGGTGGACAGCAGGTCGCGAACTTCCATCTCAACCAGTTCCAGCAGCTCAGCGTCGTCTACCAGGTCAGCCTTGTTCAGGAAAACCACGATGTACGGAACGCCTACCTGACGGGACAGCAGGATGTGCTCACGGGTTTGCGGCATCGGACCATCAGCGGCCGAGCAAACCAGGATAGCGCCGTCCATTTGAGCAGCACCGGTGATCATGTTCTTCACGTAGTCAGCGTGACCTGGACAGTCAACGTGAGCGTAGTGACGGATCAGCGAGTTGTACTCAACGTGCGCGGTGTTGATGGTGATACCGCGAGCTTTTTCTTCTGGAGCGCTGTCGATCTTGTCGAATTCAACTACGGCCGAACCGAAAACTTCGGAGCAGACGCGAGTCAGAGCAGCAGTCAGAGTGGTTTTACCGTGGTCAACGTGACCAATGGTCCCTACGTTGACGTGGGGCAGGGAACGATCAAATTTTTCCTTAGCCATCGATAACACCCTCAACAGAAGAATTAGACGAACGATATCTACCATTAAAACAAAGGCAGATATTTTCATATCTGCCTTGTTATATGGAGCTCTTGAGCGGATTTGAACCGCTGACCTCACCCTTACCAAGGGTGTGCTCTACCAACTGAGCTACAAGAGCGTAACACTTTGCACAACCTGCAAACTTGGAGCGGGTAGCGGGAATCGAACCCGCATCATCAGCTTGGAAGGCTGAGGTTCTACCACTAAACTATACCCGCGGAGCTTGCAGCTCACGCTAAAAATGGTGGAGGGGGAAGGATTCGAACCTTCGAAGTCGTAGACGTCAGATTTACAGTCTGATCCCTTTGGCCGCTCGGGAACCCCTCCTAAGCGAGCCGGCATTCTATACTATGCCAGCCTTCTGTCAAGCATTTTCTCATTAAAAACCTGAGGTTAGCTGCATTGACACCGCTCCGCGCTGACCACCTGTTTAGGTGTTCGCTGTGGAGCGGGCGCCATTCTATGCAAACTATTCCAGCGGTGCAACCCCCTCACACAGCATTATTTTATGTTTTAACTCATTGAATTCCTTGGAAAGGTTCTGCAACTGCACATCCCCCAATAAACGCTGGCTTTCGGGCGCAATGCGCAACCAGTAACCAAGCTCGGGGAGATCCTTTTGCGACGCCTGAACCTTCACTCCCAGGGCCGCTAGACGCAGCTGCAGCGCGGAAATGCTGCTTTCTTGAGTCAAACCACCCAAAAACAGACACTCCTGTCCGCCACGGCGCGCGCCCTGCCCTCCCCCAGAGTCACCATTCGCCTCACTCAATAAGCGAATATCTTGTTGAGACCCGCGGTAGATGCTGAGGGGCGTGACATCTTTCGCACGCAAGGGTGCTTCCTGCTGATGCCAGACGTAATAAAACACATTGAGAACAACGAGCAGCAGGAACAACCAACGCATACAAACCTCAAGTTAAAGGACAGGCCATCGCCAACCCTATGAATACCAGGTCAGGGACGATCCGCGCTTCAGGCACAACGTCCGCCACCAACAGAGCATCGCCACCGGTAATAAAAACAGTAAAGCGCTCTCCCCAATAGGATCGAGCCATTTCCATCTGGGTCAGAACGAAACCTCTCAACATTAAAGAGCATCCACGCTCCACCGCTTCGACGGTACTGCGCCCCGGAGCATGGCTCGTCAGCGCTCTTTCGGCAGCCGAGTCCCCATAACGGATTTTCCGGGTATGCGTACGCAATTGGTTACGCATCAAGGGCATCCCTGGGCAAATGAATCCCCCAAGGTGCTCACCTTCGGCATTAATAAAGTCGGCCGTCACTGCAGTGCCGAAATCCAGAATCAGACAGGCGCCCGCAGCCAAATGAAAGCCACCAAGCATCGCCAACCAGCGATCTAGCCCCAGGCGTTCATACTCGTCATAGCCATTCTTGACACCAGACATCTCACTGGCCGACTTGGCGCACACGGCCGAGACACCGAACTCCTGCTCAAGAATCCGGGTGAGCGCGGCAGTTTCTTCGCTGGTTCTTACGCTCACCAATCGACATTTACGCAACGACAGGCTGTCAAATGCGCTCAAGCTATCCACCAAAGCTTGATCCGAGTCGACAACACCCTCCGCGAAAAGACCGCCAGCGGCCGTATTCAATACCCGCCACTTGATAAAGCTATTCCCACAGTCGAGCTCAAGAATCATCACGCAACCTCAGGCTGAGCTCACCACCACTAAAAACTTTTTCCACGCCGTCCACCTTCAAGCGCAGCGCACCTTGGCTATCAATGCCAAGCACAACGCCTTCTATATGACTAACGCCGGCAATCAAAGAAACCGGGCGACCTTGCCACATGTGATCCTTTTCCCACTCTTCCTGGAACGCAGAGAAACCATCAACCTGATGGCGCTGGATATAGCCGCGTAGCTGCTCGCTCAGCTCAGCTACCAAGAGGTTGCGATCGCAGCTTTTGCCCGTTTCCAGTCGTATCGACGTCCATTGCTGGTCAACTTCCTCGGCAACCTGCATGTTTACATTAACGCCAATACCCAGCACCACATGGCAAACATCTGCAGGATCCCCGACCAGCTCAAGAAGAATACCGGCGATTTTCTTGTCTCCGACCAGCACATCGTTGGGCCACTTCAATCCTGCGCCCGCCACCCCCAACTTTCGCAAGGCGTGCATAACAGCCAAACCGACCACCAGACTCAAGCCCTCAAGCTGACGCATGCCACCTTCTATGCGCAGAACCAGGCTGTAGTAGAGATTTTCAGCAAAAGGGCTTACCCACTTACGTCCACGGCGACCACGGCCGGAAATCTGTCGCTCTGCCAATACCAGAAACGGTGCCGCTCGACCTTGATTGATCGCGCGAAGCGCCTCTGCGTTAGTGGAGTCAATGGAGTCAAAGACTGTAATCGGCCAAACCGCTGCCAAGGCACCAATCTTCAGGGGGTCGAGCAGCGTCAGGGGCGCAGCCAGTTGATAGCCTCTGCCCCGGACTTTGTTAATTGACAATCCGAGCTCAGCCTCAAGATGCTGAAGCTGCTTCCACACCGCGCTTCGACTGATTCCCAAGGCAAGCCCCAAGGCCTCACCGGAATGGAATCGACCATCCTTTAAAAGATTCAACAACGTCAGCATGCAGGTCTCGCCTCACAATGAGGCCCGAATAATAGCCATGAGCAGGGCGATTGCATAGAAATCAAGCGCACCACTTTCCTGCGGGCAAAACAAAACCCCAACTGCTTTCGCAATTGGGGTTTCGGAATTTAATCTTGACGATGACCTACTCTCACATGGGGAAACCCCACACTACCATCGGCGATGCATCGTTTCACTTCTGAGTTCGGGATGGGATCAGGTGGTTCCAACGCTCTATGGTCGTCAAGAAATTCGGATACTGACTCGTGACCGGCTGGCCTCGCTTCAGCAAATCGGGTATGTGATACAGGTGCTTTGTGAGCAGCGCGAACTTTCGGTTCATTGCGTCTTCACACACCGCAATCTGGTCTCTTACGAGCATTCAGATTGCTTGGGTGTTATATGGTCAAGCCTCACGGGCAATTAGTATTGGTTAGCTCAACGCCTCACAGCGCTTACACACCCAACCTATCAACGTCGTAGTCTTCGACGGCCCTTCAGGGAACTCAAGGTTCCAGTGAGATCTCATCTTGAGGCAAGTTTCCCGCTTAGATGCTTTCAGCGGTTATCTTTCCCGAACATAGCTACCCGGCAATGCCACTGGCGTGACAACCGGAACACCAGAGGTTCGTCCACTCCGGTCCTCTCGTACTAGGAGCAGCCCCTCTCAAATCTCAAACGTCCACGGCAGATAGGGACCGAACTGTCTCACGACGTTCTAAACCCAGCTCGCGTACCACTTTAAATGGCGAACAGCCATACCCTTGGGACCGGCTTCAGCCCCAGGATGTGATGAGCCGACATCGAGGTGCCAAACACCGCCGTCGATATGAACTCTTGGGCGGTATCAGCCTGTTATCCCCGGAGTACCTTTTATCCGTTGAGCGATGGCCCTTCCATACAGAACCACCGGATCACTAAGACCTACTTTCGTACCTGCTCGACGTGTCTGTCTCGCAGTCAAGCGCGCTTTTGCCTTTATACTCTACGACCGATTTCCGACCGGTCTGAGCGCACCTTCGTACTCCTCCGTTACTCTTTAGGAGGAGACCGCCCCAGTCAAACTACCCACCATACACTGTCCTCGATCCGGATAACGGACCTGAGTTAGAACCTCAAAGTTGCCAGGGTGGTATTTCAAGGATGGCTCCACGCGAACTGGCGTCCACGCTTCAAAGCCTCCCACCTATCCTACACAAGCAAATTCAAAGTCCAGTGCAAAGCTATAGTAAAGGTTCACGGGGTCTTTCCGTCTAGCCGCGGATACACTGCATCTTCACAGCGATTTCAATTTCACTGAGTCTCGGGTGGAGACAGCGCCGCCATCGTTACGCCATTCGTGCAGGTCGGAACTTACCCGACAAGGAATTTCGCTACCTTAGGACCGTTATAGTTACGGCCGCCGTTTACCGGGGCTTCGATCAAGAGCTTCGCGTTAGCTAACCCCATCAATTAACCTTCCGGCACCGGGCAGGCGTCACACCCTATACGTCCACTTTCGTGTTTGCAGAGTGCTGTGTTTTTAATAAACAGTCGCAGCGGCCTGGTATCTTCGACCGGCATGAGCTTACGGAGCAAGTCCTTCACCCTCACCGGCGCACCTTCTCCCGAAGTTACGGTGCCATTTTGCCTAGTTCCTTCACCCGAGTTCTCTCAAGCGCCTTGGTATTCTCTACCCAACCACCTGTGTCGGTTTGGGGTACGGTTCCTGGTTATCTGAAGCTTAGAAGCTTTTCTTGGAAGCATGGCATCAACCACTTCGTCACCTGAAAGGTAACTCGTCATCAGCTCTCGGCCTTAAGATCCCGGATTTACCTAAGATCTCAGCCTACCACCTTAAACTTGGACAACCAACGCCAAGCTGGCCTAGCCTTCTCCGTCCCTCCATCGCAATAACCAGAAGTACAGGAATATTAACCTGTTTTCCATCGACTACGCTTTTCAGCCTCGCCTTAGGGACCGACTAACCCTGCGTCGATTAACGTTGCGCAGGAAACCTTGGTCTTTCGGCGTGGGTGTTTTTCACACCCATTGTCGTTACTCATGTCAGCATTCGCACTTCTGATACCTCCAGCAAGCTTCTCAACTCACCTTCACAGGCTTACAGAACGCTCCTCTACCGCATCACTTGCGTGATACCCGTAGCTTCGGTGTATGGTTTGAGCCCCGTTACATCTTCCGCGCAGGCCGACTCGACTAGTGAGCTATTACGCTTTCTTTAAAGGGTGGCTGCTTCTAAGCCAACCTCCTAGCTGTCTAAGCCTTCCCACATCGTTTCCCACTTAACCATAACTTTGGGACCTTAGCTGACGGTCTGGGTTGTTTCCCTTTTCACGACGGACGTTAGCACCCGCCGTGTGTCTCCCATGCTCGGCACTTGTAGGTATTCGGAGTTTGCATCGGTTTGGTAAGTCGGGATGACCCCCTAGCCGAAACAGTGCTCTACCCCCTACAGTGATACATGAGGCGCTACCTAAATAGCTTTCGAGGAGAACCAGCTATCTCCGAGCTTGATTAGCCTTTCACTCCGATCCACAGGTCATCCGCTAACTTTTCAACGGTAGTCGGTTCGGTCCTCCAGTCAGTGTTACCTAACCTTCAACCTGCCCATGGATAGATCGCCCGGTTTCGGGTCTATTCCCAGCGACTAGACGCCCTATTAAGACTCGCTTTCGCTACGCCTCCCCTATTCGGTTAAGCTCGCCACTGAAAATAAGTCGCTGACCCATTATACAAAAGGTACGCAGTCACAGAACAAAGTCTGCTCCCACTGCTTGTACGCATACGGTTTCAGGATCTATTTCACTCCCCTCTCCGGGGTTCTTTTCGCCTTTCCCTCACGGTACTAGTTCACTATCGGTCAGTCAGTAGTATTTAGCCTTGGAGGATGGTCCCCCCATATTCAGACAAAGTTTCTCGTGCTCCGTCCTACTCGATTTCATGACTAAGAGACTTTCGCGTACAGGGCTATCACCCACTATGGCCGCACTTTCCAGAGCGTTCCGCTAATCTCAAAGCCACTTAAGGGCTAGTCCCCGTTCGCTCGCCACTACTAAGGGAATCTCGGTTGATTTCTTTTCCTCAGGGTACTTAGATGTTTCAGTTCCCCTGGTTCGCCTCTTGCACCTATGTATTCAGTACAAGATAACCATCTTATGATGGCTGGGTTCCCCCATTCAGACATCTCCGGATCAAAGTCTGTTTGCCGACTCCCCGAAGCTTTTCGCAGGCTACCACGTCTTTCATCGCCTCTGACTGCCAAGGCATCCACCGTATGCGCTTCTTCACTTGACCATATAACCCCAAGCAATCTGGTTATACTGTGAAGACGACATTCGCCGAAAATTCGCAAAACTCTTAAGAGTCACTCACAAATTTTACCTTAGCCTGATCCGTTACCAGTGAAAGTAACGTTCAGTCTATCTTTCTATCACATACCCAAATTTTTAAAGAACGATCTAATCAAAAGACTAGAAATCAGCATTCACCATCACAGCGATGGAATGCTCATTTCTAAGCTTTCAAACTTCAGAAGCAGTGGTGGTGGAGCCAAGCGGGATCGAACCGCTGACCTCCTGCGTGCAAGGCAGGCGCTCTCCCAGCTGAGCTATGGCCCCGTATTTCTACAGGTTTCCCACACAAAAATTGGTGGGTCTGGGCAGATTCGAACTGCCGACCTCACCCTTATCAGGGGTGCGCTCTAACCAACTGAGCTACAGACCCAATTTCGGGCTGCTTCTATCGTCTTCTTCAATGAATCAAGCAATTCGTGTGGGAACTTATGGAGCAGCTGATGTCGTCGATTAAGGAGGTGATCCAGCCGCAGGTTCCCCTACGGCTACCTTGTTACGACTTCACCCCAGTCATGAATCACACCGTGGTAACCGTCCTCCCGAAGGTTAGACTAGCTACTTCTGGTGCAACCCACTCCCATGGTGTGACGGGCGGTGTGTACAAGGCCCGGGAACGTATTCACCGCGACATTCTGATTCGCGATTACTAGCGATTCCGACTTCACGCAGTCGAGTTGCAGACTGCGATCCGGACTACGATCGGTTTTATGGGATTAGCTCCACCTCGCGGCTTGGCAACCCTCTGTACCGACCATTGTAGCACGTGTGTAGCCCAGGCCGTAAGGGCCATGATGACTTGACGTCATCCCCACCTTCCTCCGGTTTGTCACCGGCAGTCTCCTTAGAGTGCCCACCATAACGTGCTGGTAACTAAGGACAAGGGTTGCGCTCGTTACGGGACTTAACCCAACATCTCACGACACGAGCTGACGACAGCCATGCAGCACCTGTCTCAATGTTCCCGAAGGCACCAATCCATCTCTGGAAAGTTCATTGGATGTCAAGGCCTGGTAAGGTTCTTCGCGTTGCTTCGAATTAAACCACATGCTCCACCGCTTGTGCGGGCCCCCGTCAATTCATTTGAGTTTTAACCTTGCGGCCGTACTCCCCAGGCGGTCAACTTAATGCGTTAGCTGCGCCACTAAGAGCTCAAGGCTCCCAACGGCTAGTTGACATCGTTTACGGCGTGGACTACCAGGGTATCTAATCCTGTTTGCTCCCCACGCTTTCGCACCTCAGTGTCAGTATCAGTCCAGGTGGTCGCCTTCGCCACTGGTGTTCCTTCCTATATCTACGCATTTCACCGCTACACAGGAAATTCCACCACCCTCTACCATACTCTAGCTTGCCAGTTTTGGATGCAGTTCCCAGGTTGAGCCCGGGGATTTCACATCCAACTTAACAAACCACCTACGCGCGCTTTACGCCCAGTAATTCCGATTAACGCTTGCACCCTCTGTATTACCGCGGCTGCTGGCACAGAGTTAGCCGGTGCTTATTCTGTCGGTAACGTCAAAATTGCAGAGTATTAATCTACAACCCTTCCTCCCAACTTAAAGTGCTTTACAATCCGAAGACCTTCTTCACACACGCGGCATGGCTGGATCAGGCTTTCGCCCATTGTCCAATATTCCCCACTGCTGCCTCCCGTAGGAGTCTGGACCGTGTCTCAGTTCCAGTGTGACTGATCATCCTCTCAGACCAGTTACGGATCGTCGCCTTGGTGAGCCATTACCTCACCAACTAGCTAATCCGACCTAGGCTCATCTGATAGCGCAAGGCCCGAAGGTCCCCTGCTTTCTCCCGTAGGACGTATGCGGTATTAGCGTTCCTTTCGAAACGTTGTCCCCCACTACCAGGCAGATTCCTAGGCATTACTCACCCGTCCGCCGCTGAATCCAGGAGCAAGCTCCTTTCATCCGCTCGACTTGCATGTGTTAGGCCTGCCGCCAGCGTTCAATCTGAGCCATGATCAAACTCTTCAGTTCAAACATCTTTGGGTTTTTAAGAAACCCTAAACTTGGCTCAGCAATCGTTGGTTACATCTTTGATTTCTCGCGGAGTAACTTGTGATGCTGATAATCTTGTTGACTATCAGTCTGACCCCACAAGCACCCACACGAATTGCTTGATTCAGTTGTTAAAGAGCGGTTGGTTAAGATCTTTCGTCTCAACCGAGGCGCGCATTCTACAGCAGCCTCATTTGCTGTCAAGTGATTATTTTCAGAAGTTTTCGAAGAATTCTTCAACCACTTCAACCACTTGCGCTTCCGATCTCTCGTTAGCGGGAGGCGAATTCTACAGCGTTACACGCCGCTGTCAACACCTCTTTTTCTCCACTTTCGACCGAGAAGATCGAACCGTCAAAAGAGCCAAACCTCACCGCTCTTTCAACTCCTTCCAGGCTTCGATGAACTGAAGCAACCCACTATCGAAAACCGCGTAACTCATTGAATCTCAAGGAGTTTTCCGTTTCGACTGCGCCGGAAGTGGGGCGAATTATAGACTTCTAAAATTCGCCGTCAACCCTTATTTCAAACTTTATTCAGATTTCAGCGTGATGCGCGCAAACGCCTTCTTGCCCGCCTGACAGACGTGAGTCGCACCCAGTACATATATAAAGGAGCGATCAACCACCTCACCATCAACACGCACACCACCGGAAGCCAACAGATCGCGCGCCGCCGCCGAGTTCTTCACCAGGCCTGCTTTATTAAGAACGGCGGCAATTGGCATATCCTCAGCAGAGGCCAGCTCGATCTCCGGCAGATCATCCGGCAACTCACCATCCTTCATACGGTTACCTGCAGCCCGATGAGCATTGGCCGCAGCCTCCTCACCGTGGAAACGCGCAACAATCTCTTCCGCCAGCTTGATCTTGATGTCGCGCGGGTTGGCCCCCGCCTCCACATCTGCACGCAAGGCATTGATCTCATCCATCGAACGGAAGCTGAGCAGCTCAAAGTAACGCCACATCAGCGCATCCGGAATCGAAACCAGCTTGCCGTACATGACACCTGGCGCCTCCTGGATACCGACGTAATTGCCCAACGACTTGGACATCTTCTTCACGCCATCCAGCCCCTCGAGCAACGGCATGGTCAGAATGCATTGAGCTTCCTGGCCATATCCACGCTGCAGCTCACGCCCCATCAGCAGGTTGAACTTCTGATCGGTACCGCCCAGCTCGACATCCGCGCGCAGAGCAACCGAGTCATAACCCTGAACCAGCGGATAGAGGAACTCATGAATAGCGATCGGCTGATTGGTGGTGTAACGCTTGTCGAAGTCATCACGCTCCAGCATACGCGCGACAGTGTATTGCGAAGTCAGACGAATGAAGTCCGCCGGCCCCATCTGATCCATCCAGGTGGAGTTGAATGCAACTTCGGTTTTCGCCGGATCAAGAATCTTGAACACTTGAGTCTTGTACGTTTCGGCGTTTTCCAGAACCTGCTCGCGAGTCAAAGGAGGACGAGTCGCACTCTTGCCGCTTGGATCACCGATCATTCCGGTGAAGTCACCAATAAGGAAGATCACTTGATGCCCCAATTCCTGGAACTGGCGCAGCTTATTAATAAGCACGGTGTGACCCAAGTGCAGATCCGGGGCGGTTGGATCGAAACCAGCCTTGATACGCAGCGGCTGGCCGCGCTTGAGCTTCTCGATCAGCTCGGACTCGACCAATAGTTCTTCCGCACCACGTTTAATCAGCGCTAGCTGCTCTTCAACCGACTTCATAACAGACCCGCAAGGCTCAGATTCAAAGGGAACCAACCATACAAGATCGTGCACCAATTACAAGTTTTGCCCGGCGCACGGACACCAATCTACAGACAGGGTATCTGCAGACTTGCTTCGGGGATGATTTGGTTATATTTTATACAGTTATTTCATCTTCATCATGTCATTCATCTTTTCCAATTCATCTTTTTTCAAAGTCAAAAATACTTATGACCACTGAACCGTCTAAAGCGCCACCGCTTTACCCGAAGACCCACCTGCTCGCCGCGAGTGGAATCGCCGCCCTTCTCAGCCTGGCGCTCCTGGTATTCCCTTCCAGTGATGTTGAAGCCAAAAAGACGACCCTGAGCCTTGAACTGGAAAGTCCTGCTGAACAACTGACACAAGATCAAGACGCTGCTGACGCGGCTCAAGCCACAAATGAGCCAGTAACCTCACCTTTCGCCCAGATCGAAAACAGCACCGAAGACACTCCGCAAACCGCTGAAGCCGCACCTGCGCCCGCTCCGGTTGCCGAAAAACCAAAAGCTCCAGGACACCGCGAAGTCGTTGTCTCCAAAGGAGATACGCTCTCTACACTGTTCGAGAAAGTCGGTCTGCCAGCCGCCGCCGTGCATGAAGTCCTGGCGAGCGACAAACAAGCCAAACAATTCAGCCAGCTCAAGCACGGCCAGAAGCTTGAGTTCGAACTGGACCCGCAAGGCCAACTGACCAGCCTGCACAGCAAGGTCAGCGACGTTGAAATCATCACCCTGACCAAGAACGACAAGGGCTATGCATTCAACCGCGTCACCGCAAAGCCGACCGTTCGCACGGCTTACGTGCACGGCGTGATCAATAGCTCCCTGTCACAATCCGCTGCCCGTGCAGGCCTGTCCCATAGCCTGACCATGGATATGGCCAGCGTCTTCGGCTACGACGTCGACTTCGCTCAGGACATCCGTCAAGGTGACGAATTCGACGTGATCTACGAGCAGAAAGTGGTCAACGGCAAGGCAGTGGGCACCGGCCCGATTCTGTCTGCACGCTTCACCAACCGCGGCAAGACCTACACCGCCGTGCGTTACACCAACAAACAAGGCAACAGCAGCTATTACACCGCTGATGGCAACAGCATGCGTAAGGCTTTCATCCGTACCCCGGTGGACTTCGCCCGCATCAGTTCGAAATTCTCCATGGGCCGCAAACACCCGATCCTCAACAAGATCCGCGCCCACAAGGGTGTCGATTACGCGGCCCCACGCGGTACGCCGATCAAGGCTGCCGGCGACGGTAAAGTGCTGCTGGCCGGTCGCCGCGGTGGCTACGGCAACACGGTGATCATCCAGCACGGCAATACCTACCGCACGCTGTATGGCCACATGCAAGGCTTCGCCAAAGGCGTGAAAACCGGCGGCAGCGTCAAGCAGGGCCAAGTGATCGGTTACATTGGTACCACCGGCCTGTCCACTGGACCGCACTTGCACTATGAGTTCCAGGTCAACGGTGTTCACGTCGACCCGCTGGGCCAGAAGCTGCCGATGGCAGATCCGATCGCCAAGTCCGAGCGCGCACGCTTCCTTGCGCAGAGCCAGCCGTTGATGACGCGCATGGATCAAGAGAAGGCCACCATGCTGGCTTCGAGCAAGCGCTAAGCCATGGCTCTTTA
This sequence comes from Pseudomonas sp. S8, assembly GCF_050473925.1. Lineage (NCBI taxonomy): Bacteria > Pseudomonadati > Pseudomonadota > Gammaproteobacteria > Pseudomonadales > Pseudomonadaceae > Pseudomonas > Pseudomonas sp. S8. The sequence continues at coordinate 5,008,565 of NZ_JBFDVZ010000016.1, read as the reverse complement.
TATCGGCGTGATGTCCGGCACCAGTCTCGATGGGCTGGACATCGCCCTGATCGAGCAGACCTCGGCGATCAAACTGATCGCCACGCATTACATCCCCATGCCTGAAACCCTGCGCGCCGAGCTGCTTGGCTTGTGCGCCAGCGGCCCCGACGAGATTGCCCGCTCGGCGATCGCCCAGCAGCACTGGGTAAAACTAGCGGCCCAGGGCATCCATACCGTCCTCGATCAGCAGCAACTGAAGCCTGAAGCCATTCGTGCAATCGGCAGCCATGGCCAGACCATTCGCCATGAGCCCGCTCGTGGCTTCACAGTGCAGATCGGCAATCCCGCACTACTGACCGAGCTGACCGGCATCACCGTGGTTAGCGACTTCCGCAGCCGCGACGTGGCTGCTGGCGGTCAGGGTGCCCCGCTGGTACCAGCCTTCCATGAGGCTTTGTTCGAAGAGCGTAACGGCAACCGCGCAGTCCTGAATGTCGGCGGTTTCAGCAATCTCAGTCTGATAGAACCGACCAGGCCTGTAGCCGGTTTCGACTGCGGCCCTGGGAATGTGCTGATGGATGCCTGGATTCATCAGCAACGCGGCGAGAACTATGATCGCAACGGCCAGTGGGCAGCCACCGGCACGGTCGAGCCAGTCTTGCTGAAAGCTCTGCTCGGCGACCCGTTCTTCGTGACCAAAGGCCCGAAGAGCACTGGCCGGGAAGTGTTCAACCTGCCGTGGCTGGAGCACCACCTCTCAAATTTGCCGAGCTTCGCCGCTGAAAACGTTCAGGCAACGCTGCTCGAACTGACGGCGCAGACCATCGTCGAGTCGCTGCAAAGCGCTCAATCCGATACGCGGGAAATGTTGGTCTGCGGCGGCGGCGCTCACAACGCTACGCTGATGAAACGTCTTGCCGACCTGCTGCCTAACGCCACCGTCGCCAGCACCGCCACTCACGGCGTCGATCCGGACTGGGTCGAGGCAATGGCCTTCGCCTGGCTTGCTCATTGCTGCCTCGAAGGCATTGCTGCCAACCGCCCGAGCGTCACGGGCGCCAAAGGTCTGCGGGTACTCGGCGCCATCTACCCCAACTGAGCAAAACGCAGGCAACAAAAAACGCCGCAGAACCGTAAGGCTCTGCGGCGTTTTGTTGTGTGCAGCGAGGAGCGATCAGATCGAGAACGAAGAGCCGCAACCACAAGTAGTGGTGGCGTTCGGGTTCTTGATCACAAAGCGCGAACCTTCCAGACCTTCCTGGTAATCCACTTCGGCACCCGCCAGATACTGGAAGCTCATCGGATCCACCACCAGGCTCACGCCTTCGCGCTCGACGATGGTGTCGTCCTCGGCCACATCTTCATCGAAGGTGAAGCCGTACTGAAACCCTGAACAACCGCCGCCCGTAACAAATACGCGCAGCTTCAAGCGATCATTCCCCTCTTCATCGACCAGGCTCTTCACCTTGTGCGCAGCACCTTGGGTGAATTGCAAAGCCGTGGGGGTGAAGGATTCGACGCTCATGCTGACTATCTCCCGGCGTTTACGCCGCCATAATGCGTGATGACGCGCATTATCCGCTTGTCCTAGAAAATCGGTCAACTATTGTTACGGTATATCAATAAACCCTACTAACTGTCCGGAATGCAAAAAGGCCCGTCAGACGGGCCTTTTTGCTGTGTTGCCGAACGTGTTACGGCAGCATACCGGCGTGGGACAGGCCGAAACGCTCATCCAGGCCGAACAGGATGTTCATGTTCTGCACCGCCTGACCCGACGCGCCTTTGACCAGGTTGTCGATCACCGACAGCACCACCACCAGATCGCCATCCTGCGGGCGGTGCACGGCGATGCGGCAGACGTTGGCACCACGCACGCTGCGGGTTTCCGGATGGCTGCCGGCCGGCATCACATCGACGAACGGCTCGTTGGCATAACGCTTTTCGAACAGAGCCTGCAGATCCACCGAACGATCAACCACGGTCGCGTAGAGCGTGGAGTGAATGCCACGGATCATCGGCGTCAGGTGCGGAACGAAGGTCAGACCGACATCCTTGCCCGCAGCGCGACGCAGACCCTGGCGAATTTCCGGCAGATGACGGTGACCTTTCACCGCATAAGCCTTCATGCTTTCCGACGTCTCGGAATACAGCGAGCCTACAGAAGCACCGCGACCAGCACCGCTGACGCCGGATTTGCAGTCGGCGATCAGACGCGAAGTATCAGCCAGACCCGCTTCAAGCAGCGGCAGGAAACCCAACTGTGTGGCGGTTGGATAGCAACCCGGTACGGCGATCAGACGTGCTTTCTTGATCTGCTCGCGATTGACTTCCGGCAGGCCGTAGACCGCTTCGTCCAGCAACTCCGGCGCACCGTGTGGCTGGCCATACCACTTGGCCCATTCTTCAGCGTCCTGCAACCGGAAGTCCGCTGACAGGTCGATGACCTTGGTGCCCGCCGCCAACAGTTCACCGGCCAACGCATGGGCAACGCCGTGCGGGGTGGCGAAGAACACCACATCACACGCGCCCAGGGTTTTGATGTCCGGCACGCTGAACGCCAGACCGTCGTAGTGACCGCGCAGGTTCGGGTACATGTCAGCCACGGCCAGACCGGCCTCGGATCGGGAAGTGATCACCACCACTTCTGCCTGCGGATGCTGTGCCAACAGACGCAGCAGTTCGACACCGGTGTAACCCGTGCCGCCGACGATACCGACCTTGACCATAAACCTGCCCTCAACGAACCCACTGGAAAGCCGTCGATAATAGGGGCCGCGCGCCCCTGCGACAACCATCAAGGTGACGTGCGGACGCTCAAGCCTCTACTATCCCGGCTACCGTGAACCTGGGAATAACCAAAAATGCTCTATCTATGGATCAAAGCGTTTCACATCGTCAGCGTCGTCTGCTGGTTTGCCGGGCTGTTCTACTTGCCGCGGCTGTTCGTTTATCACGCGCAAAGTGAAGACGCGATCAGCAAGGAACGCTTCAGCCTCATGGAGCGCAAGCTGTATCGCGGCATCATGGGCCCGGCGATGATCGCCACGCTGATTTTCGGCGGCTGGCTGATCTACCTCAATCCGGGCATCTTCAGCATGGGCGGCTGGATTCACGCCAAACTGACCCTGGTGGTCTTGCTGATCGGCTACCACCACATGTGCGGTGCGCAGGTAAAACGCTTCGCCCGTGGCGAGAACACCCGCAGCCATGTCTTTTATCGCTGGTTCAATGAAGTGCCGGTTCTGATATTGCTGGCTATCGTAATTCTGGTCGTGGTCAAGCCGTTCTAACTTCATAACAGTCACACCTCGGGGGATTTCCAATGTCGCTGCCCGCTTTGCTCGAACAACGTCTGCGCTTGCCGATAGTGGCGGCGCCGATGTTCCTGATCTCCAACCCGGAGCTGGTGCTCGCCTGCTGCCGTAACGGCGTGGTTGGCAGCTTCCCGGCGCTGAACCAGCGTGAAAGCAGCGGCTTCAAGGCCTGGCTGGAGGAGATTGAAGCGGGCCTGGCGACACTGGACAACCCGGCGCCGTATGCGGTGAACCTGATCGTGCATAACAGCAATCCGCGCCTGCAGGCGGATCTGAACATCTGCGTCGAGCACAAGGTGCCGATTGTCATCACCAGCCTCGGCGCGGTGAAGGAGCTGGTGGATGCCGTGCACAGCTACGGCGGTCTGGTGTTCCACGATGTGACCACGCGCCGGCATGCCGAGAAAGCCGCCGAAGCCGGAGTCGACGGCTTGATCGCCGTCGCGGCGGGCGCCGGCGGCCATGCCGGCACCTGGAGTCCGTTTGCACTGATCGCCGAGATCCGTGAATTCTTCGATAAAACCCTGTTGCTTGCCGGATGTCTGAACCACGGCCATGAGATTTTGGCCGCACAGCTGCTCGGCGCGGATTTGGCCTACTTCGGTACGCGATTTATCGGCACCACCGAAAGTCATGCGCCTGACGCCTATAAGGACATGCTGCTGACGGCCAAGGCGGCGGACATCATTCATACTCCTGCAGTCTCCGGAGTACCGGCCAGCTTCATGCGTCAAAGCCTGGAGGCGGCGGGTTTCGACATGGCCGCGCTGCAGGGCAAGGGCGAGGTCAATTTCGGTGACAAGCTCAAACCGATCAACGATGAAGCCAAGGCCTGGAAGACCGTGTGGTCGGCCGGCCAGGGCGTTGGCCAGATTGACGACCTGCCGAGCGTGGATCAGTTGATCGCCCGGCTCGACGCGGAATATCGTCAGGCGCTGGAGCATGCGGCGCAGTTGCCGAAGCGTTGGCCACGCTGAGAAAATTCAAGCCAGTCTTCGAGTGACTGGCCTTACACTTGCTGACCTTCAATTCATTCGCGACAAGGATGCCTCGGCCATGAGCGAACCTCGCTACAAGATCGTTTTCGACGGTGCTCTACAGCCCGGTGTCGATCTCACCACCGCCAAGCTCAATCTGGCGGCCCTGTTCAAAAGCGATGTTGCCGCCATCGAGCGCCTGTTCAACGGCAGCACCGTAGCCCTCAAACGCGACCTGACCCACAGCGATGCGCAGACCTATCTGCAAGCACTGAGCAAGACCGGGATCGATGCGCGGATCGAAAGCGAAACGGCGATTGAACTGAGTCTGTCGGACGTGCATGAACAACCGGCGACTTTCAACGAACCCGCATCACCCTATGCGCCACCTCGGGCCAACGTCGGCGAAAACCTGCCAGCATTCGCAGTGCTCAAGCCCTTCAGCGTCGAAGGCCGGATCGGTCGCCTGCGCTTTTTGGCCTGGACGATGGTGCTGAGCCTGGTGACTCTGCCGATCGTGGCGATATTCGCGTTTATCGGGCTCGGACTGGTCAGCGGCGACTCAACCACCGGCCTGATCATCGGCGGGATACTCGCGTTCTTCCTGTTCCTCGGCTTTATCATTGTCAGCATTCTGTTCAGTGTGCAGCGCCTGCACGACATCGGCTGGTCCGGCTGGCTCTGGCTGCTGAATCTGGTGCCGTTCGTGGGCAGCTTCTTCCCGCTGGTGATCATGGTCGTGCCGGGCAACACCGGGGCCAACCGCTACGGGCCGCCGCCACCGCCCAACAGTACTGCGGTCAAAGTGCTGTGCTCGTTGTGGATCGTGTTCTTCGCCCTGGTATTTGCCGGCGGCATGCTCGGCGGTATTTCGGCCATTCAGCAAGAATATGAAACCAACCTTGAGAGCAGCTATGAAAGCGGCTCGGTCACCACCGATGAAGTCGAGGTCGAAACTGAACCTGCGAATTCCGTGGACGATGCAGCCGAAGCGGCCCCGGCCCCTGTAGACTCTGCGAAAGAATGAACAACGCTCTCCGCCGTGACACCTGCGTCGCTGGCGTGGAGCTGTTGCGATGGAGAATTGCATGACCCGTTACGCTCTGATCACTGGCGCCTCCAGCGGCATCGGCCTGGCCATGGCCGAAGCGCTGGCCCGACGTGGCCGCAGCCTGATTCTGGTGGCTCGCCAGCGTGATCAGCTGGAAAGTATCGCGATCGAACTGACCCAGCGCTTTGGCGTGGAAGTCTTGTTCCGCGCCTGCGATCTGGGCGAGCCATTGCGCTTGTCCGGCTTCCTGCTGGAGCTGGAAGAAGGCGACCGGCAGATCGATCTACTGGTCAATTGCGCCGGCATCGGTACCTGCGGCCCATTCCTCGCCCAGGACTGGATGACCGAGCAGGACCTGATCGAAGTCAACATCCTCGCCCTCACCCGTCTGTGCCATGCCATCGGCAACAGCATGGCGCTGCAGGGCGGCGGGCAGATCCTCAACGTCGCCTCAGTGGCGGCGTTCAATCCCGGTCCGTGGATGAGCACTTACTACGCCAGCAAGGCTTACGTTCTGCACTTCTCCGAAGCGCTGAGGGTTGAACTGAAACAGAGCGCGGTCAAAGTCTCGGTCCTTTGCCCCGGCCCGACCCGCACCGCATTTTTCCGCACCGCGCAGCTCAACAGCGACAAACTCAAGGACAGCAAACTGCTGATGAGCCCCGAGGAAGTCGCGCTGTACACCGTGCGTGCGCTGGAGAAAAACCGCGCAATCATTATCCCGGGACGACGCAACCGCTGGCTGGCGTTCCTGCCGCGCCTCGGCTCGCGCTGGCTCAATCGCACCCTCGTCGGCATGGTCAACAAGGCTTACTGCCCGCGCTGAACTGTCCTACGGCAAATCACTGGGCGCGGTCATTTCCCATGAGTACACTCAGGCCAGCCCCCACAACGGAGAAAACAGCAGTGGATACTCTGTTCACCAAGATCATCAACCGGGAAATCCCGGCCAAGATCATTTACGAAGACGACCAGATTCTGGCGTTCCACGACATCGCCCCTCAGGCACCGGTGCACTTTCTGGTGATCCCGAAGAAACCGGTGCGCACCCTCAACGACCTGACCGAAGACGACAAGGCACTGGCCGGACACATCCTGTTCACCGCCCAGCGTCTGGCGCTGGAACTGGGCTGCGAGGAAGGCTTCCGGGTGGTGATGAACTGCAATGAAAAAGGTGGGCAGACCGTCTATCACATTCATATGCATGTACTCGGTCAGCGCCAGATGAACTGGCCGCCGGGCTGATACCAGCAAACCTGTGCAGGAGCTGCCGAAGGCTGCGATCTGTTGATCTTCGAGTATCAAAAACAAGAACCAAAGATCGCAGCCTTCGGCAGCTCCTAGATAAAGCAAAAAGCCCATCCAGTGTGACTGATGACCCAGCGCAAACCTTCCCCGGCCGATTCGGTTAAACTGGCGGTCGAGATTTTTCCCGGAGGTCAGCATGACTACCCAACGTCACTACTCGCCGATTGACCGTCTACTGCTGCAAGCCGATGCCGCGATGCGTACCCTGCTGCCTTTCAGTGGTCAGCCGTACCGTCCGTCGCCAGCGATTGTGCAGCCGGAAGTGCAGATGAGCGATGAAAACACTCGCCACGTCGCCGGCCTGATGCGCATCAACCACACTGGTGAAGTGTGCGCCCAAGCGCTGTACCAAGGTCAGGCGCTGACCGCCAAGTTACCGCAGGTGCGTGCCGCCATGGAGCATGCCGCCGAAGAGGAAATCGATCATCTGGTGTGGTGCGAACAGCGCATCCATCAGCTGGGCAGCCATACCAGCGTGCTCAATCCGCTGTTCTATGGAATGTCATTCGGCATCGGCGCTGTGGCCGGCCTGATCAGTGACAAGGTCAGTCTCGGTTTCGTCGCGGCCACCGAGCATCAGGTGTGCAAGCACTTGAACGAGCACCTGGAGCAATTGCCGGCAGAAGACGAGAAGTCCCGGGCAATCTTGCAGCAGATGCGCATTGATGAAGAACATCATGCGGAGAGTGCACTGGATGCGGGTGGTTTCCGTTTTCCGGCACCGGTGAAGTTCGGGATGAGTCTGCTGGCGAAGGTGATGACCAAGAGTACCTACAGGATCTGACTTCAGTGTTGTCTGGCAGGGCCCCTTCGCGAGCAAGCTCGCTCCCACAGGGTTCTGTTTAGGCAATAAAAAAGGCGACTACCGCACGGTAGTCGCCTTTTTTGTGCCCGGGAATCTTACGCCGGCATGTTGCGCGCGTAGAAGATTTCCAGCATTTCGTGTTTCACACGCTCGGTCACCTGAGCACGCTGCTCGGAGGACAGGTTGCTGGTGGCGTCGCCGAACAGGTAGTTGTCCAGTTCGAAGTTCTTCAGCAGCATTTTGGTGTGGAACAGGTTTTCCTGGTACACGTTCACGTCGGTCATCTGGTACGCATCGCGGGTGTCTTCGGAAAGGTAGTTCTGGATCGAGTTGATCTCGTGGTCGATGAAGTGCTTGTTGCCTTCAACGTCACGGGTGAAGCCGCGCACACGGTAATCCACAGTCACGATGTCCGAATCGAACTGGTGAATGAGGAAGTTGAGCGCTTTAAGCGGTGAAATGACACCACAGGTCGACACATCAATGTCCACACGGAACGTCGCAATACCGGCGTCCGGATGGATTTCCGGATAGGTATGCACCGTGATGTGACTCTTGTCGAGGTGGGCAAGGATGATTTCGGGCAATGGACCCGGGGACTCTTCGATCTGGCTGTCAGTCGGGGTCACCGGCTCTTCCGAGATCAGAATCGTGACGCTGGCACCCTGAGGCTCATAGTTCTGACTCGCGATGTTCAGAATGTTGGCACCAATGATTTCGACAACTTCCGTGAGGATCTGCGTCAGACGTTCGGCGTTGTACTCTTGATTGATGTACTCGACGTAAGCCTGCTGGTCTTGCGGGGTTTCCGCGTAGCAGATGTCATAGATGTTGAAGCTCAAGGTCTTTGTCAGGTTATTGAACCCGTGGAGCTTGAGTTTGCTTTTCACCGTTAAAAACTCTCTATGTATGCGGCGCAGCCGCGTGATCAAGCATGCCCGTCAAATGCGAACAACGCACCTGCGTAGGACGGTTAACACCTCTTCGCGATGGCGATTTTGGTTATCTGTTCAGGCGGATGACCCGTCGGCTGACCGATCACTGCCCTGAAAAAAGTGGCGCATTATGCAGACGTCAGCGAGGGATCGCCAGAGTCTGCACTGCTTTTATGATAGTTGAATGTCGGTTCAACCGAGTTCGACGATTTCATAATCGTGAGTGATCGCCACGCCGGCCGCGCCGAGCATGATCGAGGCCGAGCAATATTTCTCGGCAGACAGTTCGATGGCGCGTTTGACTTGCGCTTCTTTCAGGCCCCGGCCCTTGACCACGAAGTGCATGTGGATCTTGGTGAACACCTTCGGGTCTTCGGTCGCGCGCTCGGCGTCGAGGAACGCTTCGCAGCTTTCAACCGCCTGACGCGATTTCTTCAAGATGCTCACCACGTCGAAGTTGCTGCAACCGCCAACGCCCAGCAGGAGCATTTCCATCGGGCGAACACCCAGATTACGACCACCGGCGTCGGGCGGACCGTCCATCACCACGACATGACCGCTACCGGATTCGCCGAGGAACATGGCTTCGCCAGCCCATTGGATGCGTGCCTTCATCGCCAAGACTCCACTGTAGAAAAAAGGGTCGCCAGCTTAGCACAGGCCTTTGCTCTGACAGCGCCCCACGTTCCTGGGAAGGATGCCTATGCTGCGTAGGTAATTTCTCGAATTTTCGACGAAGTGTCTGGTAAGCTGGCGCCAATTCGCTGGCGCCAATTGTCAGCCTGTGTAGCGACCGCCTTCAGCGCCTCATATAAAAATCAAACATCACCGTGCAGTCTTTTCGGGATACAACCATGGTTGCTATTACCCCCACACCCAAAATCAAAAACCTCGACAAACTGTTGATGCATTGCCAACGCCGTCGCCATGCGGCCAAAAGCAACATCATCTGCGCCGGCGATCGTTCGGACACGCTGTACTTCATCATCAAGGGTTCGGTCACGATCCTGATCGAAGATGACGACGGCCGCGAAATGATCATCGCCTACCTCAACGCCGGGGATTTCTTTGGCGAGCTGGGTTTGTTTGAGCAGGCAGGCCAGGAACAGCAACGCAGCGCCTGGGTGCGGGCCAAGGTTGAATGTGAAATCGCCGAAATCAGTTATGTGAAGTTCCGCGAACTGTCACAGCAGGATCCCGACATTCTTTACGTCCTCAGCGGACAAATCGCACAACGTCTGCGCAATACCACGCGCAAGGTCGGCGATCTGGCGTTCTTCGACGTTACCGGTCGTGTTGCCCGTTGCCTGCTGGAGTTGTGCAAACAGCCTGACGCAATGACTCACCCGGACGGCATGCAGATCAAGGTGACCCGTCAAGAAATCGGGCGGATTGTCGGTTGTTCGCGGGAGATGGTCGGTCGCGTGCTCAAGGATCTTGAAGAACGCAACCTGGTCGATGTGAAAGGCAAGACCATGGTGGTCTTCGGCACCCGCTAAGCGCGCCGAATCAGGCGCTGTAGACCTGCGCCAGCATCCGTCGAAACAACTCATCCAGACGCGCCAAAGCATTTGGCGCGACGAACTTCTCATGCAGGGCAATGTGGCTTTCAGCCCGCACTCGCTGCTCCAGACCGCAAGCTTCATTGAAACGATTGACCGCCGCGACCATCGACTCGCGCTCGTTATCGATCAACATTGCCCCGTGCACCAACCCCACCGGACGCTGACCGCCCTGACTCTGGCGCCAGCGCTGAGCAGTGCCGACCATCTTGCGGCCGTCGAGATTGACGTTGAAGCGGCCGTCACAGAACGCACCGTCGATTTCGCCCAACGACGATGTGCCGCCCAACTCATCCAGCAACTCACAGATTGGATCGCACAGACGCCGATAGCCAGTTTCGATGCGATTCAGATCGCCCTCGCTGCGGGGCGGGGCGTAGACCAGTGCGATGTTGATCGTTGAGGAGGACTGCGGGACGGGTTCACCGCCGGTTTCCCGCAGCAATACTGGCCAACCGGCTGCAGCGGAGACTTCGCAGGCGTGATCAAAACCGGGCAGACGATTGAGGCGGCGCGGCATGACCAGGGCGTTATCACTGGGTTGCCAGAACAGCAGACCAAATTCGGCGTCGCCGGCGCAGACGGAAGCGAGCAAGTCTTGTTCGGCTTGCAGGCCGGCCTCGATGGTCAGGAAGATGGGCAGCGACATGGAGGGCTCCGGCAGATCTGGAATCTTTAGGGATTTTGAGGGCCTCTTCGCGAGCAGGCTCGCTCCCACAGGGGAAATGCATTCCAATGTGGGAGCGAACCTGCTCGCGAATGAGGTCGACTCGGTCAGTCGAGGGTCGAACCACTGACCGGTACGCCGCGTTCCGGGAAGAACAGGCGTTGCAGTTCGGTGCCCGGGCTTTCCGCGCGCATGAACGCTTCGCCCACCAGAAAGGCATACACATCGCTGATTTCCATCAGCTCGACATCGGCACGGTTAAGGATGCCACTCTCGGTAATCACCAGTCGGTCGCGCGGAATGCGCGGCAGCAGGTCGAGGGTGGTTTCCAGGCTGACGTCGAACGTGTGCAGGTTGCGGTTATTGACCCCGACCAGTGGTGTGTCGAGGGTTTTCAGTGCGCGCTCCAGCTCATCGCCGTCGTGCACTTCCACCAGCACATCGAGACCGACACCTTTGGCCACCGAGGCCAGCTCGGCCATTTTTACGTCGTCCAGTGCGGAGACGATCAACAGCACGCAATCGGCGCCCAGCGCGCGGGCTTCGACGATCTGGTACGGATCGATCATGAAGTCTTTGCGGATCACCGGCAATTTGCACGCGGCGCGGGCCTGTTGCAGGTAGACATCAGCGCCCTGGAAGTAGTCGATATCGGTCAGCACGGAAAGACAGGTCGCCCCGCCCTTCTCGTAGCTCTTGGCGATGTCGGCAGGCACGAAGTTCTCGCGTATCACGCCTTTGCTCGGCGAAGCCTTTTTGATTTCGGCGATCACCGCCGGTTGCTTCTTCTTGGCCTGCGCCAGCAATGCCTGGGCAAAACCACGGGGTGCATCGGCCGCCTTGGCCAGACTTTCCAGCTCGCTCAGGCTGACGCGAGCGCTGCGCTCGGCGACTTCCTGGACTTTGCGCGCCAGAATGTTTTCCAGAACCGTCGGTACACTCATCCCTCATTCTCCACTTTGAATACCGCGGTAAAGGCACCCAACTCCTCGAGTTTTTCCCGAGCGAGACCGGTGTGCAGGGCGTCGTGCGCGAGCGCCACGCCTTCTTTGAGACTGGTCGCCAGGTCGGCGGCATACAGCGCCGCACCGGCATTGAGCACGATCATTTCAGCAGCTTTCTGGCCACTTTCGGTTTTGCGTTTGCCCAACGCATCACGGATCAACGCCAGCGATGCTTCCGGACCTTCGACCGAGAGACCGTGCAGACTCTGGCTCTTCATGCCGAGATCTTCCGGCTCGACCCAATATTCAGTGATCTCGTTGTTCTTCAGCTCTGCGACGAAGGTTGGCGCGGCAAGACTGAACTCGTCCAGACCGTCCTTCGAATGCACTACCAGCACATGTTTGCTGCCCAAGCGCTGCAAGACTTCGGCCAATGGCCGGCACAACGCGGGAGTAAACACGCCCACCACCTGATGTTTGACACCGGCCGGATTCGTAAGCGGGCCGAGCATGTTGAACAGCGTACGCAGGCCGAGATCGCGACGCGGGCCGGCGGCGTATTTCATCGCCTTGTGGTGAGTCTGGGCAAACATGAAACCGATGCCGACGTTGTCGATGCAACGGGCAACCTGCACCGGGGTCAGGTTCAGGTAGATACCGGCGGCCTCCAGCAAGTCGGCGCTGCCGCTCTTGCCCGACACCGCACGGTTGCCGTGCTTGGCCACGGTGCAACCGGCTGCCGCGACAACGAACGCCGAAGCAGTCGACACGTTGAAGATGTTCGCACCGTCACCGCCGGTGCCGACTACATCGACCACGCCGTCGAGGGTCTTGAGTTCGACCTGGTCGGCCAGCTCACGCATCACCGACACGGCACCGACGATTTCGTCGATGCTCTCGCTCTTCATGCGCATGGCCATCATGAATGCGCCGATCTGTGCGTCGGTGCATTGCCCGGTCATGATTTCGCGCATCACGTCGCGCATTTCTTCGGTGCTGAGGTCGAGGTGTTCGACGATACGGCTCAGGGCTGTCTTGATATTCATGGGAGTCCTTAGCGCGTGCCGCCGGTTTGTTTGAGGAAGTTGGCAAACAGTTCATGACCCTGCTCGGTGAGGATCGACTCGGGGTGGAACTGTACGCCCTCAATGTTCAGGGTCTTGTGCCGCAGGCCCATGATTTCGTCGACCGAACCGTCGTCGTGCCGGGTCCATGCAGTCAGTTCCAGGCACTCGGGCAAAGTATCGTGCTTGACGATCAGCGAGTGGTAGCGGGTAACCGTCAGCGGATGATTCAGACCGGCGAAAACGCCCTTGTCCTCGTGGAATACCGGACTAGTCTTACCGTGCATCACCTGACGGGCGCGCACCACATCGCCACCGAACGCCTGGCCAATCGATTGATGACCGAGGCAGACGCCGAGAATTGGCAGTTTGCCGGCGAAGTATTTGATGGCTTCGATGGAGATGCCGGCTTCGGTCGGCGTGCACGGACCTGGCGAGACTACGATGCGCTCGGGGTTGAGCGCTTCGATTTCGGCGACGGTCAGTTCGTCGTTGCGCACCACTTTGACCTCGGCACCCAGCTCGCCGAGGTATTGCACAACGTTGTAAGTAAAGGAGTCGTAGTTGTCGATCATCAGCAACATGGCGTTTCGAACCTCTTAAATTCTGACTTGAAGACAGCCTTCAGATGACTTGCCCGCAGGGCGCTGCACGATGTCGGACGCACAGAGAGCGTCGGCACAGCGGCATTTCAAACGGGTAAGGAAGGCAAAGCGATACAGATCCGGCCGGGCCGGCAGAAAGGATTCAGGCGCGCCAACGCCAACGGGCGTGTGCCTTGATGACTTGATCCAGAAGTTTGCTGACGATCAACACGGGGAAGGTCTCGTTCATACGTTCCGGCACAGTAACTTAGCTGGGCAGAGCGTGCAATATGGCGGGGCTGACGGGGGACAAAACTATGGGAGGCTTCGCGACCGATGGCAAAATGCCGGGAGTTTTTGGTACTGTCGTTTCGTTCACCTACAACAATAAATAAACGGACTTGCTCATGATCAAACAGACGTTGTTTGTACCGCTCGCCGGTTGCCTGCTCGCCATGGCTTGCGCCCAGGCCTACGCAGCACCCGCGCCCTATTCCAACTTCATCGTGTTCGGCGACAGCCTGAACGATGCCGGGACCTTCAAGGACAGCGGCGGCCCGGCCGGCGCCACGCAGCGCTACACCAACCGCACCGGCCCGTTGTACAAGGATGGCACCGGGGAAAACCGCGACCTCAACGCCACCCAGATCATCGGTGGCAAACTGGGTTTCAGCCCCGATCAGACCGCCTCCTCGTCCTCGGCCGTGCGCGCCGGTGAAGGTCTGGCCGATGGCAACAACTGGGCGGTGGGTGGTTACCGTACCGACCAGATCCTCGACTCGATCACCACCCAGTCCGCCACCGGTGAACGCACGCGCAGCGGTTACCTGCCGTCGAATGGCTTCCGCGCTGATCCGAACGCGCTGTATTACCTGTCCGGGGGCGGCAACGACTTCCTTCAGGGCCGCGTGCTCAGCCTCGATCAGGCCAGCTCGGCGGCCGACCGACTGGCCGACAGCGTGCGCACGCTGCAAGGTGCCGGCGCCAAATACATCATGGTCTGGCTGTTGCCAGACATCGGGCTGACCCCGGCGATCAACGGCTCGCCGCTGCAGAGCTTCACCTCGCAGCTCAGCGCCCAATTCAACACCGAACTGGTCAGCCAGTTGCAGGGCATCAACGCCGAAATCATTCCACTGAACATTCCAGTGCTGCTCAAAGAAGCGTTCGCCAACCCGGCGCAGTTCGGCCTCGCGACCGACCAGAACCTGACGGCCACCTGCTTCAGCGGCAACAGTTGCACCGAGAACGCCCGATACGGCATCAACAGCGCTACGCCGGATCCGACCAAGCTGATCTACAACGACTCGGTGCACCCGACCGAAGCAGGCCAGCGCCTGATTGCCGACTACGCCTACTCGCTGCTGGCCGCCCCGTGGGAACTGACCCTGCTGCCGGAAATGGCCCAGGGTTCGTTACGCGCGCATCAGGATGAACTGCGCAACCAATGGCTGGCCGACTGGGAAAACTGGCAGGCCGTGGGCCAATGGCGGGCGATTGTCGCCGGTGGCGGACAGCATCAGGACTTCGACGGCCAGCACAGCGCCGCCAGTGCCGATGGCAACGGCTACAACCTGAACATCGGCGGCAGCTATCGCGTCAACGACGCCTGGCGTGTCGGATTGGCCGCCGGTTTCTATAACCAGAAACTCGAGGCCGGCGACGCCGATTCGGAATACAAACTCAACTCCTACATGGGCACCGCGTTCGCCCAGTATCAACAAAACCGCTGGTGGGGCGATCTGGCGATGACCGCCGGCAAGCTCGACTACGACAGCCTCAAGCGTAAATTCCAGCTCGGGGTCAACGAGCGCGGGGAGAAAGGCGATACCGATGGCTACGTGCTGGCGATCAGCGGCCGTATCGGCTACGACATCGCGCAGCAGGCCAGCAGTCCGTGGCACCTGTCGCCGTTCGTCAGCGCCGACTTTGGCAAGGTCGAGGTCGACGGTTACTCGGAAAAAGGCGCGGACTCAACGGCGCTGACCTTCGATGACCAGTCGCGCAACTCGCGGCGTCTGGGCGTGGGTATTCAGGGCAAGTACCAGATCACGGCGCAGACCGAAGTGTTCGGCGAGTTCGCTCACGAACGTGAGTACAACGACGATCGCCAGGATCTGACCATCAACCTCAACAGCTTGCCGAACAACCGCTTCACGCTCGAAGGCTACGAGCCGCAGACCAACCTCAATCGCCTGAACCTGGGCGTGAGCCACAAGCTCACGCAGGATTTGGCGTTGCGCGCCAGCTACAACGTGCGCAAGGATGATGACTTTACCCAGCAAGGGGTGAACGTCGGGGTCAGTCTCGACTTCTGAGGCGGAAAAGCAAAAGATCGCAGGCTGCGCCAGCTCCTACAGGGGCTTGGCAGGTACAAAAAACGCGGCGCCCTTACGGGTGTCGCGTTTTTTATGCCTGACCGTAAAGCCCATGTGGGAGCGAGCCTGCTCGCTCCCACAGGAGACAATGTGGATCAGGCGTCCGGAGTCTGCTCAGCCAGGGCCACGGCACGGAACATCGCGCGGCGCTTGTTCAGGGTTTCTTCCCATTCCAGCGCCGGCACCGAGTCGGCCACGATGCCGCCACCGGCCTGCACGTGCAGTTCACCGTTCTTGATCACCGCGGTACGAATCGCAATCGCGGTGTCCATGTTGCCGTTCCAGGCGAAGTAACCGACCGCACCGCCATACACGCCACGCTTGACCGGCTCCAGTTCGTCGATGATTTCCATCGCACGGATCTTCGGTGCGCCAGACAAAGTGCCCGCCGGCAGAATCGCCCGCAGCGCGTCCATCGCGGTCAGCCCGGCCTTCAACTGGCCGGTGACGTTGGAGACGATGTGCATCACGTTGGAATAACGCTCGATGACCATTTTCTCGGTGAGCTTCACCGATCCGATTTCCGAGACACGACCGGTGTCGTTACGACCGAGGTCGATCAGCATCAAGTGTTCGGCAATCTCTTTGTCATCCGACAGCAGGTCTTCTTCCAGCGCCAGATCCGCCTCTTCGGTGGCGCCACGCGGGCGGGTGCCGGCAATCGGGCGCACGGTGATCAGGTTGTCTTCGACCCGCACCAGCACTTCCGGCGAACTGCCGACGACGTGGAAGTCGCCGAAGTTGAAGAAGTACATGTACGGCGTCGGGTTGAAGCAACGCAGGGCGCGGTACAGATCGATCGGCGCGGCCTTGAAGTCGATCGACATGCGCTGCGACGGCACCACTTGCATGCAGTCGCCTGCGAGGATGTATTCCTTGATGGTGTCGACGGCTTTTTCGTAGTCGCTCTGGGTGAAACTGGAGCGGAACAGCGGATCAGCCGCTTGTTGCTTGCTGAAGTCCAGGCCACGGCGCGGGGTGATCGGCTGGCGCAGTTTCTCCAGCAGTGCCTGCAATTGCGCCTGCCCCTGCTCGTAAGCATCGGCTTGCGCCGGATCGGCGAGGACAATCGCGTGCATCTTGCCGGCGAGGTTGTCGAACACCACCACCGCATCGGACACCATCAGCAGAATGTCCGGCACGCCCAGTGGATCAGGGTTCGGGCATTTGCCCAGACGCTTCTCGACATAACGCACGCAGTCGTAACCGAAGTAGCCGACCAGACCACCATTGAAGCGCGGCAGACCGGCGATGGTCGGCACGTTGTAGCGGGCCTTGAAAGTTTCGACGAAGGCCAGCGGGTCTTCGACGTCATGGCTTTCGGTCTCGACGCCATCAACAGTGATGCTTACGTGATGGTCGTGAACCCGCAGC
Organism: Pseudomonas sp. S8; assembly: GCF_050473925.1. Classification (NCBI taxonomy): domain Bacteria; kingdom Pseudomonadati; phylum Pseudomonadota; class Gammaproteobacteria; order Pseudomonadales; family Pseudomonadaceae; genus Pseudomonas; species Pseudomonas sp. S8. The sequence goes on along the minus strand of NZ_JBFDVZ010000016.1, from coordinate 4,991,617 downwards.
ACGGTGCGGCACGGCAGGCCGATGATCGAGTAACGGCCCCATTTTTCGCCACCCTGCACCGATTCGAGCAGGTAGGAGTTTGGCTGGTCGGCCAGTTTCAGGTAGATCGACAGCGGGGTGTCGAAGTCGGCCAGGGTTTCGCAGGCCAACGGAATACGGTTGTAGCCATCAGCGGCCAGGCGCAGGAATTCTTCGCGGATCATGGGGTGCCTCGTGGTGTGAGGGGCAAATCAGTCAGGTGTGCAAACGCGCCGGCAAGCCGGCCAGGAACCAGTCAGGCGCGCCAACGCCAGCGAGCCAGGGCCTTGATGACTTTCATCCAGAGTTTGCGGGTGACCACCACGATGGCGTTTCCAGAATGGGATTGAGATGCGTCGGGCAACGTTATCTCAGCGGCTGTACCGAGGCAACCGGGAATTAGCTTGCGCAGATCGTCGATCACCAGTGCCGGGGATTCCTCGGCAATCGGCCGGCCATGGTTGTAGCCGTAGCTCAGCGCCACGCACTTGACCCCCGCCGCCTTCGCCGCCAGCACATCGCTGCGCGAATCGCCGACGAACAACGATTGTGAGGCCGGGATGTTGGCCATTTTCATCACGAAGAACAGCGCGGCCGGATCAGGCTTCTTCTGCGGCAAGGTATCGCCGCCGATGATCCATTTGAAGTAACGGCCGATCTTCATCTGATCCAGCAGCGGCGCGACAAAACGCTCCGGCTTGTTGGTGATCAGCGCCATGGCCACACCCTGCTTGTGCAGCCACTTGAGGGTGTCGCGCACGCCGGGATAGACCACGGTCAACTCGTGGCTCGCGCCATAGGCTTCCATGAAGAATTCCAGCGCGTGCTCGGCCTCGACGTCATCCACCGCCGAATGATCGATGCCACCGGCCAGCGCCCGGCGCACCAGCACCGGTGCGCCATTGCCGACCCACTCGCGTACCGCCTCGATACCGGCAGGCTTGCGGCCGAGGGAGAGCAGCATGGTGTCCACCGCCGCCGCCAGGTCGGGAACCGAGTCGATCAGCGTGCCATCCAGATCGAACATCACCAACCGTGGCAGTTGCCCCGGGAACAGCTGCTCAAAACCGCTCATGGGCGGGCCAGCGCCAGTTCGGAACGCATCTTGTCGATGACTTCCTGATAGTTCGGCGCATTGAAGATCGCCGAGCCGGCCACAAAGGTGTCAGCGCCAGCGGCCGCGATTTCGCGAATGTTGTTGACGTTGACGCCGCCATCGATTTCCAGACGGATATCACGCCCCGAGGCATCGATGATCGCCCGCGCTTCGCGCAGTTTGTCGAGGGTGCCGGGAATGAACTTCTGCCCGCCGAAGCCCGGGTTGACGCTCATCAGCAGCACCATGTCGACCTTGTCGATCACGTACTTGAGCACGTCCAGCGGGGTCGCCGGGTTGAACACCAGGCCGGATTTGCAGCCGCCTTCACGGATCAGTTGCAGCGAACGATCGACGTGCAGCGTGGCTTCCGGGTGGAAAGTGATGTAAGTGGCGCCGGCCTCGATGAAGTCGCCAACGATGCGATCCACCGGGCTGACCATCAGGTGCGCGTCGATCGGCGCGGTGATGCCGTACTTGCGCAATGCCGCGCAAACCATCGGGCCGATGGTCAGGTTCGGCACGTAGTGGTTGTCCATGACATCGAAGTGGACGAAGTCGGCACCGGCGGCCAGAACGTTGTCCACTTCTTCGCCGAGGCGGGCGAAGTCGGCGGAGAGAATCGACGGAGCAATTACGAAGGGCTGCATGACGCACCTTTTCTGAGCTAAATCACGATGGCGCGCATTGTATACCTCAAGTTTCCGTGCGCGCACCGTGACCGCGATGATCAGTACGCCGCTCGGTAGATCTTCTCGATATCAGCAGCGCTGAGCCTGCGCGGGTTGTTGCACATCAAACGCTCGATTCCCGCGGCCTCCACGGCCATGGCCGGGATCGCCTCTTGCGGGACGCCAAAACTGCGCAACCCGGCAGGAATTTCCACTGACACGCACAACTCGGTCATCGCCTGCACGGCTTTGTCCGCCGCCTCGGTTGCGCTCAAATGAGCGGTCTTCACCCCCATGGCTTCGGCGATATCCTGCATGCGCTCGACGCAGGCCATCTTGTTCCAGGTCATGACATACGGCAGCAGCAAGGCGTTACTGACGCCGTGGGCGATGTTGAAACGCCCGCCCAGCGGATACGCCAACGCATGCACCGCGCCGACCCCGGCATTGCCGAACGCCATGCCGGCCATCAGGCTGGCGGTGGCCATGTCTTCCCGGGCCTGCAAATTGCTGCCATTGGCATAGGCCTTGGGCAGGGCTTTGGCAATCAACTTGATAGCGCCGATAGCCAATGAGTCGGTAATGGGCGAGGCATTGACCGACAGATAGGATTCGATCGCATGCACCAGCGCATCAACACCACTGGCGGCGGTGACGCTGCGCGGGCAGGTCAAAGTCATCTGCGGACTGACCAGCGCCACATCCGGCAACAGGTAGTCGCTGACGATGCCTTTCTTCAGTTGCGCGACCTTGTCCGAGAGAATGGCGACGTTGGTCACTTCCGAGCCGGTGCCGGCGGTGGTCGGGATGGCGATCAGCGGCGGGCCTTTGCGCGGCACCTGATCGACACCGAACAGGTCTTCCAGCGCGCCGTGGTATCCAGCATACGCCGCCACGCTTTTGGCGATGTCGATTGCACTGCCGCCACCGAGGCCGATCAAACCGTCATGCCCGCCCTCGCGGTACACGCGCATGCAATCTTCTACGATGGCGATTTCCGGGTCCGGCAGCACCCGATCAAAAATCTCGTACTCGCGCCCGCCCAATTGGCACAGCGCCAGCTCCACAGTGCCGGACTTGACCAGCGCGGCGTCGGTGACAATCAGCGGGTTGTCGATATCCAGCCGCGTGAGTTCCGCCGCCAGTTGCTCGATGGCCCCGGCGCCGGTGATCAGTTTGTGAGCGATTTTGAACTGGGACAGACTCATTGTGCGCAGCCTCTTATAGATGTGGGAGCTGAGCACAAGCGTAGCTGGGGAAACCGGGTTGTCTGCCATTCACCCCATGAATGACAACCACACATAGATTTTCTGTACGCACGAACATTCCTATGTAGAAGCTGCCGAAGGCTGCGATCTTTTGATTTTGATCTTAAAAAGCCAGATCAAAAGATCGTCCGATCGCGGCCCGAGCCTTCGGCAGCTCCTACAGGGGATCAGCGTCAGACCTGGGCGGTACGCAGTTTCTCGCTACGGCCACGCAACCATTCAAGGGTCAGCAACAGGATGACGGAGAAGGCGATCAGCAGTGTTGCCGCCGCCGCAATCGTCGGGCTGAGGTTCTCGCGAATCCCACTGAACATCTGCCGGGGCAGCGTCGCTTGCTCGGGGCCGGCGAGGAACAGCGTCACCACCACTTCATCGAACGAAGTGGCAAAGGCAAACAGCGCCCCGGAAATCACCCCCGGCGCAATTAACGGCAGAGTCACCCGACGGAACGTGGTCAATGGCGAAGCCCCTAGGCTCGCCGCCGCCCGCACCAGATTGTGGTTGAAACCCTGCAACGTCGCCGACACGGTGATGATCACGAACGGCACGCCGAGCACCGCGTGCACCACGATCAGCGAGAAGAAGCTGTTACCCAGCCCCAGCGGCGCGAAGAACAGATAACTCGCCACACCAATGATCACCACCGGCACCACCATCGGCGAAATCACCAGCGCCATCACCAGCGCCTTGCCGGGGAAATCGCCGCGGGTCAGGCCGATCGCGGCCAGTGTGCCGAAAACCATCGCCAGCACGGTCGCGGCGGGAGCGACGATGATGCTGTTCTTCAACGAACGCATCCATTCCGCCGAGGCGAAGAAGTCCTGATACCAGTGCAGCGAAAAGCCTTGCAGCGGATACACCAGGAAACTGCCCGAGTTGAACGACAGCGGCACGATGACCAGCACCGGCAGAATCAGGAACAGCAGGATCAGGCCGCAGAGGATCCGCAAGCTGTAGAACCACACCCGTTCAATGGGCGACATATAAGGACTCAGCATTTCAAATTCCCCTTAGCTCAGGCGCAGGCGACTGGCGCCCACCAGCCAGCTGTAGATCAGATAAAGCACCACGGTCGCCAGCAGCAACAAGCCGCCCAGCGCAGTGGCCATGCCCCAGTTGATGCTGGTGTTGGTGTAGAACGCGACGAAGTAGCTGACCATCTGATCGTTCGGACTGCCGAGCAGCGCCGGGGTGATGTAGTAGCCGATGGCGAGGATGAACACCAACAGACACCCGGCACCGACACCGGCATAGGTCTGCGGGAAATACACCCGCCAGAAACTGGCAAACGGGTGGCAGCCCAGCGAAATCGCAGCACGCATGTAGGTCGGCGAGATGCCTTTCATCACGCTGTAGATCGGCAGGATCATGAACGGCAGCAGAATGTGCACCATCGAGATGTAGACCCCGGTGCGGTTGAACACCAGCTCCAGCGGTTTATCGATGATGCCCATGGCCATCAGCGCGCTGTTGATCAGCCCGCCCGACTGCAGCAACACGATCCACGCCGCGACCCGCACCAGAATCGAGGTCCAGAACGGCAGCAACACCAGAATCATCAGCAGGTTGCTCTGCCGCGATGGCAAATTGGCCAGCAGGTAAGCCAATGGATATGCGAGGAACAGGCAGATCACGGTGATGATCAGGCCCATCCAGAACGTCCGGGCGAAGATGTCGAGGTAGATCGCCTGATCCGGGGTGGCCGGGGCCAGTTCGCCGAGATCATCGATACGGTGATCGACCGCCGCCAGCAGGTAATACGGGGTGATGCTGCTGGTGTTGCGTTTGACCGCTTGCCAATAGGCCGGATCGCCCCAGCGCTCGTCGAGCGCTTCGAGGGCTTCTTTATAGGAGGCCGGTTCGCTGGCGAAAGGCAGCGCCCGGGCGGTTTTGGTCAGCAGGCTGCGATAGCCGGCCAACTCCATGTTCAAGCGCTTGGACAGATCGCCCAGCGTCTGGTTCTTGCGGGCTTCGGCGAGGTCTTCGCCAGCCGCTTTGTAGACTGGCTCAGCAGGCAGGCCGCGGCCGTCCCAACTGGCGATGGCCGCCACGGTGCGCGGCATGCCGCCGACCACTTCCGGGTTACCGACGCTTTTATAGAGCAGCGCCACGATCGGCACCAGGAACACCAGCAACAGAAACAGCACCAGCGGCGCAATCAACGCCTGGGCCTTCCAGCGGTTGACCCGCTCGGCGCGCTTGAGCTTCTGCTTCAAGGTGGGGCTGGCGCCCTCGTTCAGGGGAACGGCGATGGCCATGACGTACTCCGCAAATCTTTGATCGTTACAGAGGTGGCGAACCACCTCTGTTGTGTTGAAACACCAAAACTCTCAGATGAGTTTTTGTGGCGAGGGGATTTATCCCCGATCGGCTGCGCAGCAGTCGTAAAACCTGAGAATCCGGTTTATCTGACACACCGAGCGGGTATGGCTTCGGGGGCTGCTTCGCAACCCATCGGGGATGAATCCCCTCACCACACAAGCTCCTTCGCCACAAAGTCTTCCTTCAGGTTGTGGTTACTTCGCAGCCCAGGAGTTGAAGCGCTGCTCCAGTTGCTCGCCATTGTCAGCCCAGAAGCTGACGTCGATCTGCACTTGGTTGGCGATGTTTTCCGGAGTGGTCGGCATGTCTTTCAGCACGTCCTTGCTCAGCAGTGGGACTGCCTGAGTGTTGGCCGGGCCGTAAGCGATGTTTTCCGAGTAGGTCTTCTGCTGTTGCGGCTGGACCGAATAGGCGATGAATTTCTTCGCTGCATCGGCGCGGGTCTTGTCCAGACCTTTCGGGATCGCCCAGGCGTCGAAGTCGTAGATGCCGCCGTTCCACACCACTTTCAGGTTGGATTCTTTCTGCACGGCGGCGATGCGACCGTTGTAGGCCGAGCTCATCACCACGTCACCGGAAGCGAGGTACTGCGGCGGCTGGGCGCCGGCTTCCCACCACTGAATGTTCGGTTTGAGCTCATCCAGTTTCTTGAACGCACGATCCTGACCACCCTTGCTCGCCAGTTCTTTGTAGACGTCTTTCGGCGCTACACCGTCGGCCATCAGCGCGAATTCCAGGGTGTACTTGGCGCCTTTGCGCAGGCCGCGTTTGCCCGGGAATTTCTTGGTGTCCCAGAAATCGGCCCAGCTGGTTGGCGCGGTTTTCAGCTTGTCGGCGTTGTACGCGAGTACGGTCGACCAGACGAAGAAGCCCACGCCGCAAGGCTGAATCGCACCTTTGACGTAATCTTCGGTTTTGCCGAACAGCGCCGGGTCGAGTTGTTCGAACATGTCTTCGTCGCAACCACGGGACAGCTCCGGCGATTCAACTTCCACCAGATCCCACGACACACTCTTGGTGTCGACCATGGCTTTGACCTTGGCCATTTCGCCGTTGTACTCGCCGGCCACGATCTTGCCGTTGCCCGCTGCTTCCCACGGTGCGTAGAAGGCTTTGACTTGCGCCGCCTTGTTCGCCCCGCCAAACGACACCACAGTCAAATCGGGACCGGCGGCCATCGCGCTGGCCGCACCCATCAGGCCCAGGGTCAGGGCGGTGAACTTCAGGGATCTCAACATTTATTGTTCTCTCCACGTGCAGGGTTGGTGTTGGTATTGCCGGGGCGATCAATGCGCCTCTAGAAGTGGGTCGAGTGCACGAACGTGCTCGACCTGCCAGCCAAGCGGTACCACGTCGCCGACCGCGAGCGCGGGATCGAGCTCGGCAATCGGCTGTTTCACGAAGAAGTCGGTCTTGCCGCAGACTTCCAGGCGCACCCGGACGTGGTCGCCCAGATAGATGAATTCCGCCACCCTCCCTGAGAAGCGGTTGACGCATTGGTCGCTCGAGCCATTGAGGCTGACGCGCTCCGGGCGGATCGACAGGGTCACCGGCTCGCCGGTCTGGCCGACGTTGACCGCCAGCGCCTCGACCTTCTCGCCCCGACCCAACTCGACCACGCAACGCTCCCCGCTCTGGCTGAGCAGACGGCCGTTGAGGCGGTTGTTCTCGCCGATGAAGTTGGCGACGAAGGTGTTTTTCGGTTCTTCGTAGAGAGTGCGCGGCGGCGCGATCTGCTGGATTTCGCCCTGATGGAACACGGCGACGCGGTCGGACATGGTCAGCGCTTCACCCTGGTCGTGGGTCACGTAGACCACCGTCACGCCGAGGCGCTGGTGCAGGTGCTTGATCTCCATCTGCATGTGTTCGCGCAATTGCTTGTCGAGCGCGCCCAGCGGTTCGTCCATCAGCACCAGTTGCGGTTCGAACACCAGCGCCCGGGCCAACGCTACACGCTGCTGCTGACCGCCGGAGAGTTGCGCCGGATAACGTGAGGCGAACGCGTCGAGCTGGACCATGCTCAGGACTTTCTTGACCTTGTCGCTGACGTCGCTCTTGTTCAGGCCGCGCACGGTCAGCGGGAAGGCCAGGTTCTCGGCCACAGTCATGTGCGGGAACAGCGCGTAGTTCTGAAACACCATGCCGATGTCGCGCTTGTGCGGCGGCACGTTGTTGATTGCCCGGCCGGCCAGGAGGATTTCGCCGGCGGTCGGGGTTTCGAACCCGGCGAGCATCATCAGGCTGGTGGTCTTGCCCGAGCCGGACGGCCCGAGCAGGGTCAGGAACTCGCCTTTGCGAATGTCCAGGTTGAGGTCTTTGACGATCAGGTTCTCGCCGTCGTAGCTCTTCTGCACTCCACGAAAGCTGACCAGCACGTCACTGGCCCCTGCGTTTGAATCGACCTGGCTCATACCCACACCTTTGTTATTGGTAACTGCTGTGGATTAAGCCTAGTGGCTGGCGCCAGCCGCGCAAATCGGGGCGCAGGAGAGAATCGCCTCAGCGGGATGGAAGGTTGGGGGTAGGGATTGCCCTACAAGGATGGCGCGTTTTGGCAAGCGAGCGACGAGCGCCATGCTGCGAGCCGCAAGAACAAACAAAAGCGCGTGTCGCTGATGGATATGCCCACACGGTTCTAACTGTAGGAGCTGCCGAAGGCTGCGATCTTTTGATCTTGATCTTATGAAAACAAGATCAAAAGATCGCAGCCTTCGGCAGCTCCTACACACGGGATCAATGTGCTTAGAGGAGTTTGTGTTCCATCGCATACTTCACCAGTTCGGCCAGCGAGGTGATGTTGAGCTTCTGCATCAGCCGCGCCTTGTGTGTGCTGATGGTCTTGCTGCTCAGCGCCAGTTGCTGGGCGATGTCATTGACGTTGGCGCCCTGGGCCAGGCGTTCGAACACCGAAAATTCGCGCTCGGACAGCAGCGAATGCAACGGTCGCGTGTCAGTCAGGCCGACCTCGAAGACCATCCGGTCGGCCAGCTCCGGGTCTATGTAGCGCCCACCCGCCGCCACCTTGCGAATCGCCGTCAGCAGCAACGCCGGATCACTGTCTTTGGTCGCATAGCCAGCAGCGCCGACCTTCAGCGCGCGGGCGGCCATTTGCGCTTCATCGTGCATCGACAGCACCAGAATCGCCGGTGGATTGTTCAACGCGCGAATCCGCGGGATCGCCTCCAGGCCGTTGACGCCAGGCATAGAGATGTCCAGCAGCACCACCTCGCACGGCACACTGCGCAGGGTTTCGAGCAACTGCTCGCCATTGCTCGCCTCCCCCACCACTTGCAGGTCCTTGGCCAGACCGATCAATTGCTTGATGCCTTCCCGGACGATGGTGTGGTCTTCGGCTACCAGTACACGGATCAAATTTTTTCTCCAGATTTCAGGTACACACCAAACCCTGTGGGAGCGAGCCTGCTCGCGATAGCGTCAGCTCAAACACCACAAACCTTCAAACCTCACTCACCGGCACCCACACCTTCAGACTGGTGCCCTCGCCCGGCTCACTCTCAAGCACCAACCGCCCGCCCATGATCAACACCCGCTCGCGCATGCCGACCAGGCCAAAGGATGTCGGCCGCTGCGCCGTCGCGACAAAGCCTGCGCCATCGTCGCTGACCGTCAGACACAACTCGTCGCCTTTCAGCGCCAGCGTCAGCTCCACAGTATGCGCTTGGGCGTGGCGCATCACATTGGTCAGCGCCTCCTGCAGGATGCGGAACAGCCCGATCGCCTTGGCGTCGCTGAGCACCGGCAGATTGTCCGGCACCTGCACCAGACATGGAATCTGCGTGCGCGCCTCGAATCGCCGCGCCTGCCACTCGATCGCCGAGGCGATCCCGGCATCGAGGATCGGCGGGCGCAGCGCCGTCGCCACATCGCGCACCAGCTGGAACAACTGGGCGATCAGGCGTTTCATGCTGTTCAACCGTTCGTGCAGGCCCGGATCGAGTTGCGCGTAGGCCAGCTCGCACATCGAGGTTTCCAGTTTCAGCACCGTGAGCATCTGCCCCAGCTCATCGTGCACTTCGCGGGCGATGCGTGCCTTCTCTTCTTCACGCACGCTTTCCAGGTGCGCCGACAGCTCACGCAGCTGCTCGCGGGACGCCGCCAGTTCCAGTTCGATGCGCTTGCTTTCGCTGATGTCCCAGACGATGCCATCCCAGACATAGGCGCCATCCTCCAGCTGGCGGGTGATTGCCTTGATCTCGGCCCAGCGCTGTTCACCCTGGCGGGTGAGGATGCGGCCCTGCCACGACCAGTCACTGTCGGTGTCCAGTGCCTGATCCTGGGTCTGGTGGTAACTGGCCTTGTCGTCCGGGTGCACCAGGCTGCGCAAGCCCATGTCGCGGTGAGCGATGGCGGCCGGCGCGTAGCCGACCAGACTCTCACTGCCCTCGCTGATGTAGGCGAAATCGATCTGCCCGGTCACTGGCGCCCGCTCCAGGCGAAACACCAGCCCCGGTACGTTGGCGGCGATGCCTTGCAGGCGCGCTTCACTTTCCTGTAACGCGGCCAGCGCGCGGCGACGCTCGGTGACGTCGGTGAGATAAACCACCAGATACTCGCTGTCGCGAAAGCGCAGAAAACTCAGCGAAACGTCCGCCGGCAGGACGCTGCCATCGGCGCGCACGCAGCTGGTTTCAAAGCTCAGCGGTCCTTCTTCACTGGCCCGCGCGCGTTTCCACAGGTTGAGCCAGCGGTCCATGTGCAGACCGGGTTCGAAATCGATCAGCGGCCGTTCGATCAACGCGCCCTGTGGATAACCGAGCATGCTTTCCGCCGCGCGGTTGGCGTAACGCACATGGCTGTCCCAGTTGACCCAAAGAATGCCGACAGTACTTTGATCGATGGAAAACTGGGTCAGGCGTAAGGCTTCTTCGCTGGCCGCGCGCAGGGCGATGTCTTCCCGGGCGGCCAGCAGGCGGTGTTCGAGACTGTGTTGCTGGCGTCGTTGCCAGACCACAATGGCCACACAACTGAGCAACAACACCGCAAACAGCAAACTGAGGTTCTGCCAGAACCCCCGCGACTCCGACAGACGCGGGTATTTGGGTTGCAGCCATTGCGTGTGCAGGCGTTCCAGATCCTTCGCAGGAATCGCCCGCAGAGCACTTTCAACAATGCCGGCCAACGCCGGCCAGTCGCGCCGTGTGGCAATCCGCAACAGCTGCGGCAAGCCGATATCGCCGACCACCACCAACCCGGCGAACTCAGGTTCGGCAGACAACCGTCCGAGTTGCGCTTCATCCACCACGGCGTAGGACGCCTGCTGGGTCAACAGCAGTTGCAGCGCCTGACGCTCCAGCGGCACGCCTTGCAGATTCAGATGGGGATAGGTGCTGCGCAAATAGTCTGCCGTCACGCTGGGCATGCGCACGGCGACGCGCGACAGGCTGTCGAGTTTTTCCAGCTCGACCACGCCGCCGCTCTTCTGGTCGCTGACCACCAGTTGCGGCACCCGCATGTAGGGATCGGAAAACTGCCACAGACGCAGTGCACCCGGGGTCTGGGTCAGGCCCGGGGCGATGTCGATTTCGCCGTCGCGGGCGGCCTCCTCCAGTTGCGCCAGATCCTGAAAATTGCGCCAGCTCAACTCGACGTTCAAGGTCTTGGCCAGTGACTTCATCAATTCGACATTGGCCCCGGACAAGCGCTGCAGACGTCGGTCGTATTGCGCGTACGGCGCCTGCAGCACCAGGCCCACACGCAACTCACGGTGCTGCGCCAGCCATTGCTGCTCGGCGGGCGTCAACAGCGCTGCATGCGCCGCCGGCGCAGACGCCGCCCAGCCCATCAAGGGAAAACACAACCCGCCGATAACCCACAGGCAGCAAAAACGCATCATTGAAGTCTCGTACACTGACAAATTCTGACCAACCCATTAGGCTGCCGGGATACTTTTCTGGCCTGGAATAACCGATGCCCTCTGTCTATCGCCTGGCAATGCCAGCATTGTGCCTGTCGCTGATCCTGCCTTGTGCGTTTTCCGTCGAAGCCGCCGATCCGGCGCCCGCCTCCTCCGTCGAGCAACCGGCCGCCGAAAAACCCGCCGAACGCCAGCCACTGCTTGAGCGTAGTCAGGAAGAAGCCGCAGCACTCGAACGCAAAGTCCCGGCACAAGAACAGCAGCAACTGCAGGCCGGCGCCGACACTTTCCTCGCCCTGTGGAAACCGGCCAACACTGCCGAACCCAAAGGTGCAGTGATTATTGTCCCTGGCGCCGGCGAAACCGCTGACTGGCCGCAAGTAATCGGCCCGCTGCGCAACAAATTGCCCGACGTCGAGTGGAGCAGCCTGAGTATCACCCTGCCGGATCTGCAAAGCGATGTCATCGCTCCACGCGTGATTGCGCCCGCCGCCGCGCCGAAAGCCGCGGAAAGTGGCAGCAAGGATGCCACCACCGCGCAACCGATCGAACAGGCCGCGGGCGGCGAAGCGGACGTGGCGGATCAGGTCGTGGCCGAAACGACTGAAGAACAATCCAAGGCGGATGCCGAGCGAATCTTTGCGCGGATCGACGCGGCCATTGCCTACGCCGAGCAACAAAGCGCACGCCGGGTCGTGGTCCTCGGTCACGGCACAGGTGCCTACTGGGCCGCACGCTTCCTCAGCGAGCGGCAGACTGCTCAAGTCGAGAAACTGCTGATGGTCGATGCGCAAACGCCGAGCAAGGCCAAGCCACAATTGGCCGAGCTGACGCCGACCCTGAAGTTGCCGACGGCGGATATTTTCTACATGGACAAGGCGCTGGATCGCAACGCGGCACTGGAGCGCATGCAGGCCAGCAAGCGCCTGAAGACTTCGGCGTTCAGCCAGGTGGCGCTCAAGGCGTTGCCGGATAAAAAGGCTGAGCAGGAACAGCTGTTTCGGCGGGTGCGTGGCTGGTTGAACCCGCAGAAGACTGACTGATAGAAACAAAAGCAAAAGATCGCAGCCTGCGGCAGCTCCTACCTCGGAATGCCTTTCCTGTAGGAGCTGCCGCAGGCTGCGATCTTTTGCTCTTTTGATCGCTAGCGAAAATCCCGCCGCGCCCGAATCAGGGTAAACGCGTTGTGCAGCTCACGGGTTTTCTCGGTCGCCTCGCGCACCTGCTCAGGCGTCGCTCCGCTGCCGGCGATCTTGTCCGGGTGATGACGACTGAGCAGCCGTCGATAGGCGCGCTTGATCTGTGCCGGCTCGCTGGTCGCCGACACGCCGAGCAGGCGCATCGCTTCCTGATAACTCACCGCCGCACTGACAATCGGCCGTTTATTGGGCTCGTAATCATTGGCCAGCGCCTGGATCTGGTGCGTCGTCCAGCCCAGCCACTTGCCCCACTGCGCCAATAATTCGCGCTCACTGACGCCCGCACGACCGTCGGCCCAGACCATCCGCCAGCAGGCGCGCAACACACCTTCGGCGGCATGCGGCTGAGCACTCAGGCGCCGCAGATAACCGCGCAGGCGGTCGCCACCGGACTTTCCACGATTGAACGCCGCAATCGCCCGCCGCCGCGCCGGCTCGCTCATTTCCAGCGCGTTCATTTCATTGCGCGCCTGCTGGATATGGCCGTCCGTCACCCGTCCGTCACTCTTGGCCAGACGCCCGAGCAACACGAACAACAATTCGTCGTTGCGCAACATCGGCCGTCCGCCGAGCTTTTCCCGCAGATGCCCCCAGCTCTGCAAGTGCAGGCGCCGATCCAGCGCCTGCCCCAACAATGCCCCAAGCATGGCCCCCGGAATGCTGGCGATCGCAAAACCCGCTCCGGCTCCAATCAGAGTCCCTGGCCACAACATATCAACGACTCGCTTCTATCAATGCTTCGGCTTCGGCCAGACGCTCATGCGTGCCGACATCCACCCAATGGCCTTTCAGACGTTCACCGCTGACCTGCCCGTCTGCCATGGCTTTGCGCAGCAACGGTGCAAGCTTGAAGGCCCCTTGCGTGCAGCCATCGAACAACTGCGGATGCAGGACGGCGATGCCGCTGTAGGTCAGGGTTGCCGCGTCCGGTTGGCCATCGATCACCTGACCGTCGGTCAAGATGAAATCGCCTTGCGGGTGGTGGGCCGGGTTGTCCGCCAGCACCAGATGCGCCAGACCGTTGATCGGTTGGTGCAGTACGCTGAAGTCGTAGTCGGTCCAGATATCGCCGTTGACCACCAAAAAGGCGTCGTCACCGAGCAACGGCAAAGCACGGAAAATCCCGCCGCCGGTTTCCAGCGGCTCGCCTTCCGGCGAGTACTGGATGCTCACGCCAAACTGCGAACCATCGCTCAGGTAATCCTCGATCTGCTGACCGAGCCAGGCATGGTTGATCACGATTTCACTGAAACCAGCCGCCGCCAGCGCCCGCAGGTGGTATTCGATCAATGGCACGCCGCCGGCACGCACCAGCGGCTTGGGTGTGGTCAGGGTCAGCGGGCGCATGCGCTCGCCCTTGCCTGCCGCCAGAATCATCGCCTTCATGCGGCCACTCCACCACGCAGACTGGCGAGCAAAGCCTGCAGATCCGCCAGTTCAGGACGACGCGCAAGCACCGCTTCTATATAGGCGAAGAAACGCGGCACGTCGGCCAGGTAGCGCGGCTTGCCATCGCGATGGCAGATGCGGGCGAAGATGCCGATGACTTTCAGGTGGCGTTGTACGCCCATCAGGTCGCTGGCACGCAGGAAGTCTTCGAAGTCAGCTTGCACCGGAATGTCCAGCGCCGAGGCTTGCTGCCAGTAACTTTCCAGCCAGCCGCGCACGCGCTCTTCAGGCCAGCTGAGGAAGGCGTCCTTGAACAGGCAGGTGACGTCGTAGGTGACCGGGCCATACACCGCATCCTGAAAGTCCAGCACACCGGGATTCGGCTCGCTGAGCATCAGGTTGCGCGGCATGTAGTCGCGGTGCACCAGGACTTTCGGCTGGGCCAGGGCGCTGTCGATCAGCAGCTCGCTGACGGACTGCCATTGTTGCTGCTGTGCTGCGTCGAACTCGATGCCGAGCTCGCGTTTCACGTACCACTCGGGGAACAATTCCAGCTCACGGCGCAGCAGCGCGACGTCGTAGCTCGGCAGTGGTGCGATCATCGGCAATTGCTGAAAAGCCAACAGCGCCTGCAGGGCATCGCTGAACAAGGCGTCGGCATTTTCGCCGTCGATTACGTCGAGATAGGTCTTGTTGCCCAGGTCATTGAGCAAAAGAAAACCGCGTTCGAGGTCTTCTGCATAAATTTTCGGCACGTTAATTCCGGATTTCGCCAGCAAAAAGGCGATATCCACGAACGGTTTGCAGTTTTCCTGGGGCGGTGGCGCGTCCATCACGACGAAACTGCGGCCCGCGCCTTCCCAGCGGAAATACCGGCGGAAACTCGCGTCGCTGCTGGCCGCGGTCAACGTGGCCGGGGGCACGGCGCCCCAGCCTTGATCTGCAAACAGGATTGCCAACTGCTCATCGAGCCAAACTTTCAGGTGTTGCAAGCGTACATCTTGGTCAGGCATTGCAAGGGTCTCCGACGGCGCTAGCCGTCAAGCGGGTCATGCTTTATTATCCAGCATCTTTTTCAGACCATCGAGAGGCGTGCGGCCCACACCGCGGGCAGATGGCACGCAGGAAGCCCGGACTAATAAGATGGCATTGAAATCCCCCGCGTTTCGTAAAAAATTTCCGTTGTTGGTAACCGGCAGTCTGCTGGCTATGCAACCTCTGGCCAGTCAATTCGTTGTTGCCGCCGAGCAGTATGACTGCGCCGTCTCGGCAACGGGTGGCTGGGCGTGTGCGCCCAAGACGCCGGCAGCTGCATTGCCGCCGCGTCCGGTGCATGACGGCAGCGCCGTCAGCGCCGCTGGCGAAGCCCCGGCCCAGAACGGTTCGACTGCCGACACCGGCGTCAAGCCTGTGCTGGTCACCGAAGCCAAGGGCCGCGGCCTGAAATCCCGTAGCGAAGACTACAGTCACCTCGACTGGGTTCCGCGCGAGAAGCTCACCGCCGCCCAATTGGCCGAGACCGGTCCTTACTGCTCTGGTTCCTATATCGAACCGATTCGTCCTGGCATGAATGACAAGACGAATAAAAGTGACGCACCGACCTTTATCGGCGCCAAAGCCTCGCGCTACAACACCGAAGATCAGGTGGGTACGCTGGCCGGCGACGTGGTCCTGCGTCAGGGCAGCATGCAGGTCGAGTCCGACGAGGCCAGCCTGTATCAGGCCGAGAGCCGCGCCGAACTCAATGGCGACGTACGCATTCGCGACAACGGTGCACTGATCGTCGGCGACCACGCCGATGTACAGCTCGACACCGGTGAAGCCAAGGTCGACAACGCCGAATACGTGATGCACAAATCGCGCATCCGCGGTAACGCGCTATACGCCAAGCGTGCCGAGAACGCGATCATCCGCTTGAAGGACGGCACGTACACCACGTGCGAACCGAACAGCAACGCCTGGCAGCTCAAGGGCAACAACATCACCCTGAACCCGGCCACCGGCTTCGGTACCGCGACCAACGTGACGCTGCGGGTCAAGGACATTCCTATCCTGTACACGCCGTACATCTACTTCCCGATCGACGACCGTCGCCAATCGGGTTTCCTGCCGCCGACCATCGGCACCGGCAGCGACACTGGCTTCATGCTGGTCACCCCGTACTACTTCAACCTGGCGCCGAACTACGATGCCACGTTGTACCCGCGCTACATGAGCAAGCGCGGCATGCTGGTCGAAGGCGAGTTCCGTTACCTGACCAAGTCCAGCGAAGGCCAGTTCGGTGCGGCGTATCTGAACGACGAAGATACCGATCGCAGCAAGCAGACCGACTACGAAAAAAATCGCTACATGTACAACTGGCAGCACAAGGGTGGTCTCGACTCCCGAGTGATGACTCAGGTTGACTACACCAAGATCAGCGATCCGTACTACTTCCAGGACCTGAGCACCGATCAGATCGGTGTGAAGAGCGCTGACTATGTGAACCAGCAGGGATCGGTGACCTACCGCGGTGACAGCTACACCGCACGCCTGAATGCTCAGCAGTACCAATTGGCTACTGTTTCGAACATTACGCCGTACGGCCGTCTGCCGCAGATCACCTTCAATGGTCAGTTGCCGTATCACCCGGAAGGTTTGAATTTCGATTACGAGACCGAGCTTGTGCGGTTTGATCGTGATCTGAAAACAGGAAGCTTTACGGATGAAGACGGCAACGTCTCGCCACGCCTCGATACCAACGTACAGGGTCTGGCGCGCGCCAATGGCGACCGTCTGAATCTGAAACCAGGCGTCAGCCTGCCGATGAACTGGACCTATGGTTTCCTGAAACCATCGCTCAAGTACCAGTACACCCAGTACGACCTTGATCTGGATCAGCGAGGGAAAGACACCCTGCTGGCCGGCGAAAACTATAGTCGTAATCAGAGCCGTGGCGTACCGATCGCCAGCGTCGACAGCGGCCTGTACTTCGACCGCAACACGTCGTACTTCGGCAAGAACTATCGCCAGACCCTGGAACCGCGCCTGTTCTACCTGTATGTACCCAAGGTTGATCAGGAAGACATTCCGGTATTCGACACCAGCGAATACACCTTCAACTACGCTTCGCTGTTCCGTGACAACCGCTTCTCCGGTGCCGACCGTGTCGGTGACGAGAACAAACTGTCGCTGGGCGTGACCAGCCGCTGGATCGAAGACGATGGATTCGAGCGTCAGCGCATCAGCGTCGGTCAGGCTTACTACTTCAAGGATCGTGAAGTCCAACTGCCAGGCATCGCGTTCAAGGATCGCAAGGATGCCCAGTCCGACGTGTCGCCATACGCGCTGGAATACGAATACCGCTGGAACCGCGATTGGCGCACCACGGCCGATTACAACTGGGACCCGGACAGCCGCAGCCCACGCTCCGGCAGCGCGATGTTCCACTACCAGCCAGAAGACAACCCGAACAAGGTGGTCAACGTCGGTTATCGCTATCGCAACGACCAGGTTCGTTACGATCAGACCACCGGCAAATGGTCGGTGGGTGGTGGCGACTACGGCACCCCGGGGCAGCCTGGCTACGTGAAGGACTACTACAAGATCCAGCAGCATGACTTCTCGGTCATCTGGCCGATCGTTCCGCAGTGGAGCGCGATCAGCCGCTGGCAGTACGACTACAACCGCAACCGTACGCTGGAAGCCTTTGGTGGTTTCGAGTACGACAACTGCTGCTGGAAACTGCGCCTGATCAACCGTTACTGGGTTTCCTACGACGAATTCAGTCAGGAAGCTCCGCAAAACGAAAAAGGCGACCACGGCGTCTTCCTCCAAATTGTTCTGAAGGGACTCGGCGGCCTGACTGGCGCCAAGGTAGAGAGCTTCCTCGACAAAGGCATCCAAGGTTATCGTCAACGTGAAGACCAAGCTTTCTGATTCTCTGCGCCCGCTGTTGCTGGGCGCGCTGTTCCTGGGTACTGCGGCCAACGCCGCAGTACAGTCCATCGATAAAGTGGTTGCGATCGTTGATAACGACGTGGTCATGCAGAGCCAGCTGGACCAGCGTGTCCATGAAGTTCAGCAGACCATCGCCAAGCGTGGCGGCGGCATGCCGCCGCCGGGCGTGCTGGATCAGCAGGTGCTCGAGCGCTTGATCGTCGAAAACCTGCAACTGCAGATCGGCGAGCGTTCCGGCATCCGCATTACCGACGAAGAGCTGAACCAGGCAGTCGGCACCATCGCCCAACGCAACAACATGACCGTGGATCAATTCCGCGCCGCCCTGGCTCACGACGGTTTGTCCTATGACGACGCCCGTGACCAGATCAAGCGCGAGATGATCATCAGCCGCGTGCGTCAGCGCCGCGTGGCAGAACGCATTCAGGTCTCCGAGCAGGAAGTGAAGAACTTCCTCGCTTCCGACCTGGGCAAGATGCAACTGTCCGAAGAGCTGCACCTGGCCAACATCCTGATCCCGACGCCGGAAAGCGCCAGTTCTGAAGCGATTCAGAGCGCTTACCGTCAGGCCATGGACGTTTACCAGCAACTCAAGCAAGGCGCTGACTTCGGTCAGATGGCCGTTGCCAAATCCGGCAGCGACAACGCCCTGGAAGGCGGCGACATGGGCTGGCGTAAAGCTGCGCAATTGCCACCGCCGTTCGACCGCGAGTTGAGCAGCATGGCGGTGGGCGACATCACTCAGCCTGCCCGCACTCCGGGTGGTTTCATCATTCTCAAGCTGCTGGCCAAACGGGGTGGCGAAACCCAGATGCGTGATGAGGTGCATGTGCGCCACATCCTGGTCAAGCCAAGCCCGATCCGCGACGAAGCCAAGACCAAAGCCCTGGTGCAATCGCTGTACGAGCGCATCCTGGCCGGTGAAGACTTCGCTGAACTGGCGAAGAACTACTCCGAAGACCCGGGCTCGGCGCTCAACGGCGGCGACCTGAACTGGATTGACCCGAACGCACTGGTACCGGAATTCCGCGAAGTGATGGCCAAGACCCCACAAGGTCAGCTGTCCAAGCCGTTCCAGACCCAGTACGGCTGGCACGTGCTGGAAGTCCTTGGCCGCCGCGCCACCGACAGCACCGAATCGGCACGCGAGCAACAGGCAATGAATGTTCTGCGTAACAAAAAATACGATGAAGAGCTGCAAAACTGGCTGCGTCAGATTCGTGAAGAAGCCTACGTAGAAATCAAACTCCCTGGTGCAGACCAGGCAGCGCAGTGAAACCCAAGCGTTTCGCGCTGACACCCGGCGAACCAGCCGGCATCGGTCCCGACCTGTGCCTGCTGCTCGCCTCGCAAGCCCAGCCACATCCCCTGATTGCCATCACCAGCCGCGACCTGCTTACCGAGCGGGCCGCGCAGTTGGGGCTGGCCGTCTCTTTGCTTGAGGTTGCGCCTGACAACTGGCCGGCTGTTCCAGCCCCCGCCGGTAGCCTGTATGTCTGGGATACTCCACTCAGCGCTCCGGTGGTCGCTGGACAACTGAGCAAGGCTAACGCCGCCTTCGTCCTCGAAACCCTGACCCGTGCCGGCAACGGCTGCCTGAACGGCGACTTCGCCGGGATGATCACCGCTCCGGTACACAAGGGCGTGATCAACGAATCCGGTATCCCGTTCTCCGGACACACGGAATTCCTCGCCGACCTGACCCACACCGCCCAAGTGGTGATGATGCTCGCTACTCGCGGTTTGCGCGTGGCCCTGGTCACCACTCACCTGCCCCTGCGCGAGATTGCCGATGCAATCACCCCGGAGCGGCTGGAACGGGTCACGCGAATTCTGCACGCCGACCTGCAAGACAAATTCGGCATCGCCCGGCCACGTATTCTGGTCTGCGGACTCAACCCGCACGCCGGTGAAGGCGGACACCTGGGCCATGAAGAAATCGACATCATCGAACCGACATTGGAGCGCCTGCGCGGCGAGGGCATGGACCTCCGTGGCCCGCTGCCTGCCGACACTCTGTTTACCCCCAAATATCTGGAGCACTGCGACGCAGTGCTGGCGATGTACCACGACCAGGGCCTGCCCGTGCTGAAGTACAAAGGCTTCGGCGCGGCGGTCAACGTGACCCTCGGCCTGCCGATCATCCGCACGTCGGTCGACCACGGCACTGCCCTGGATCTGGCCGGCAGCGGCAAGATCGACACCGGCAGCCTGCAGGTCGCCCTGGAAACCGCCTACCAGATGGCCGAGACCCGTTTATGACCGAGCAATACCAACACAAGGCGCGCAAACGCTTTGGCCAGAACTTCCTGCACGATGCCGGCGTCATCGACCGCATCCTGCGCTCCATCAGCGCCAAGCCTGACGACCGCATGCTGGAAATCGGCCCGGGCCAGGGCGCACTGACCGCCGGCATCCTCAACTCCGGCGCACAACTCGACGTGGTGGAACTGGACAAGGACCTGATCCCGATCCTCAACCAGCAGTTCGCCGGCAAGAGCAACTTCAACCTGCATCAGGGCGATGCGCTGAAGTTCGACTTCAACACCCTCAACGCCGCGCCGAACAGTCTGCGTGTGGTGGGCAACCTGCCTTACAACATTTCCACGCCGCTGATTTTCCATCTGCTGAACAACGCCGGCATCATTCGCGACATGCACTTCATGCTGCAGAAGGAAGTGGTCGAGCGTCTGGCGGCCGGCCCGGGCGGCGGCGACTGGGGGCGTCTGTCGATCATGGTTCAGTACCACTGCCGCGTGGAGCACCTGTTCAACGTCGGCCCGGGCGCGTTCAATCCGCCGCCGAAGGTCGACTCGGCCATCGTCCGTCTGGTGCCGCACGCGGTGCTGCCGCACCCGGCCAAGGATCATCGCCTGCTCGAACGCGTCGTTCGCGAAGCCTTCAACCAGCGTCGCAAGACCCTGCGCAACACCCTCAAGCAATTGATGACCGCTGCCGAGATCGAAGCCGCAGGTGTCGATGGCAGCCTGCGCCCCGAGCAACTGGACCTGGCCGCATTCGTGCGCCTGGCCGACAAGCTCAGCGAACAAGCCCCGCAAACTCCTGTCGCCGACTGACCGGCGATGAACGCTATCGGGCAGGACGCCACTCTGGTTTACTGCCCGATACTTGCCTAGACTGATTCCCCATCAGCTACGCCTCGCGTTCCGCTTTGTTTAAGGCCCTTTTGCATGTCCGATCCTCGTTATCAGGTCGATGTCAGTGTCGTTACCCGCTACCTGGCAGACCAATCGCAACCCGAGCACCACCGCTTCGCCTTCGCCTACACCATCACCGTGCAGAACAATGGCGAGCGCCCTGCCCAGCTGATGTCACGACATTGGGTCATTACCGACGGTGACGGGCATGTCGAAGAGGTTCGCGGCGCCGGCGTTGTCGGCCAGCAACCACTGATCGAGGTCGGCAAAAGTCACACTTACAGCAGCGGCACAGTGATGACCACCAAGGTCGGCACCATGCAGGGCACTTACGAAATGGTCGCCGACGATGGCAAGCATTTCGACGCGATCATCAAGCCTTTCCGCCTCGCCGTGCCTGGAGCCCTGCACTGATGACGACGTACGCCGTCGGCGACCTGCAAGGCTGCCTTGCACCGCTCAAATGCCTGCTCAAGCAAGTCGCGTTCGACCCCAGGCTTGATCGGCTGTGGCTGGTCGGCGATCTGGTCAACCGTGGCCCTCAGTCGCTGGAGACCCTGCGGTTTCTCTATGGCATGCGCGAGTCGCTGGTCTGCGTACTCGGCAACCACGATCTGCATCTGCTCGCCGCCGCCAACAACATCGAGCGCCTGAAGAAATCCGACACCCTGCGCGAGATTCTCGAAGCCCCCGATGCGGCTGACCTGCTCGAATGGCTGCGCCAACAGAAACTCATGCACTACGACGAACAGCGCGAAGTCGCCATGGTGCACGCGGGCATCCCCCCGCAGTGGTCGTTGCGCAAGGCCTTGAAGTACGCCGCCGAAACCGAAGCCGCGCTGCGTGACGACAACCTGTTTCCGTTGTACCTCGATGGCATGTACGGCAACGAGCCGGCGAAGTGGGACAGTGATCTCACCGGCGTGACCCGTCTGCGCGTGATCACCAACTATTTCACCCGCATGCGCTTCTGCACCGCCGACGGCAAGCTCGACCTCAAGAGCAAGGAAGGCCTCGACACCGCGCCACCGGGCTACAAACCGTGGTTCCAGCACAAGGAGCGTAAAACCCGTGGCCTGCGGATCATTTTCGGCCACTGGGCCGCACTGGAAGGCGATGTCCGCGAACCGGGCGTCTCGGCACTGGACACCGGTTGTGTCTGGGGCGGCAGCCTGACCCTGATGAACGTCGACAGCGGCGAGCGCGTGTCGTGCAAATGCGATGAGCACGGCGGGCTTGCCCCGACCGTCGCCCCACTTATCCCCGAAACGTCGCCAGTCAGCGTCCCGCGTTAGACTGCGCATTCTGCCGAGCTACAGGAACCCGCCATGAGCGAATTCAAACGAATCCCCCCGGAACAGGCCCAGGCCCTGCGTGAACAAGGCGCTGTGGTGGTCGACATCCGCGACCCGCAAACCTATGCCGCGCTGCACATCGCCGGCTCGACCCATCTGGATAACCACTCGATCTCGGAATTCATCCGTAACGCCGATCTCGACGCACCGCTGGTGGTGGTCTGCTATCACGGCAACTCCAGCCAGAACGCTGCGGCTTACCTGACCAGCCAGGGCTTCTCCGACGTCTACAGCATGGACGGCGGCTTCGAGCTGTGGCGTACGACTTATCCTGCGGAAACCGCGGAAGGCAGCGCAGAATAATTTTTTGTCACGCGCAGGCCCCGGCTCACGCGGGCCTGCGCGTGACAGACGAACGGTCTGCCACAACTAATTACGTATCTCGCCTTTACCTCTCGAATTCCCAACTATCCTTAAGCCCAGGCCATCCAAAACAGGGGAGAGCCGGTACACCGGCGCACGGGTCATCGGGAGTGACTTTCAAGGTTGTCGACCGCGAAAGTGTTCTGGGGGGTAAACAAGTGGCCACCACGGCTGCTTGCCAGCATCGACTGAGTGATCCGGCGTCGGCTCCACGTATCGAGCGAGGTGACGTCATGAGTATCTTTAGCCACTTCCAACAACGCTTCGAGTCCACACGCCAGGAAGAACTCTCGCTGCAGGAGTACCTGGAGCTGTGCAAAAAGGATCGCAGCGCTTACGTTTCCGCCGCCGAGCGTCTACTGATGGCTATTGGCGAACCCGAGCTGCTCGATACGTCGACCAACTCGCGGCTGTCGCGGATCTTCTCCAACAAGGTGATTCGTCGCTATCCGGCCTTTGAAGACTTCCACGGGATGGAAGAATGCATCGACCAGATCGTCTCGTATTTCCGCCATGCCGCCCAAGGCCTGGAAGAGAAGAAACAGATTCTCTACCTGCTCGGCCCCGTCGGTGGCGGTAAGTCGTCCCTGGCCGAGAAGCTGAAACAGTTGATGGAAAAAGTGCCCTTCTATGCGATCAAGGGCTCGCCGGTATTCGAATCACCTCTGGGTCTGTTCAACGCCACCGAAGATGGCGCGATCCTTGAGGAAGACTTCGGCATCCCACGGCGCTATCTCAACACCATCATGTCGCCATGGGCGACCAAACGCCTGGCTGAATTTGGCGGCGACATCAGCCAGTTCCGCGTGGTCAAGCTGTACCCGTCGATTCTCAACCAGATCGCCGTGGCCAAGACCGAACCGGGCGACGAGAACAACCAGGACATCTCCGCGCTGGTGGGCAAGGTCGACATCCGCAAACTCGAGGAATACCCACAGAACGACGCCGACGCCTACAGCTACTCCGGCGCGCTGTGCCGGGCCAACCAGGGCCTGATGGAATTCGTCGAAATGTTCAAGGCACCGATCAAGGTGCTGCACCCATTGCTGACCGCCACCCAGGAAGGCAACTACAACAGTACCGAAGGCCTCGGTGCGATTCCGTTCACCGGGATCCTGCTCGCGCACTCCAACGAATCGGAGTGGCACACTTTCCGCAACAACAAGAACAACGAAGCCTTCATCGACCGGATCTATATCGTCAAAGTGCCGTACTGCCTGCGGGTCAGTGACGAAGTGAAGATCTACGACAAATTGCTGTTTAACAGCTCCCTGGCCAAGGCTCACTGCGCGCCGGACACCCTGAAGATGCTGGCGCAGTTCACTGTGCTGTCGCGCCTCAAGGAGCCGGAAAACTCCAACATCTATTCGAAGATGCGTGTCTACGACGGGGAAAACCTCAAGGACACCGATCCGAAGGCCAAGTCGATTCAGGAATACCGCGATTCGGCGGGCGTCGACGAAGGCATGAACGGTCTGTCGACCCGCTTTGCCTTCAAGATCCTGTCCAAAGTGTTCAACTTCGATCCGCATGAAATCGCCGCCAACCCGGTACACCTGCTGTACGTGCTGGAACAGCAGATCGAGCAGGAACAGTTCCAGGCTGAAACCCGTGAACGCTACCTGCGCTACCTCAAGGAGTACCTGGCGCCGCGTTATATCGAATTCATCGGCAAGGAGATTCAGACCGCTTACCTGGAGTCTTACAGCGAGTACGGGCAGAACATCTTCGACCGCTACGTGCTGTATGCGGACTTCTGGATTCAGGATCAGGAATACCGCGATCCGGAAACCGGCGAGATTCTCAACCGCGTCGCCTTGAACGAAGAACTGGAGAAAATCGAGAAACCGGCCGGCATCAGCAATCCGAAGGATTTCCGCAACGAGATCGTCAACTTCGTGTTGCGCGCCCGAGCCAACAACAACGGCAAGAACCCGACCTGGCTCAGCTACGAAAAACTGCGAGTGGTCATCGAGAAGAAAATGTTCTCCAACACCGAAGACCTGCTGCCAGTCATCAGCTTCAATGCCAAAGCCAGCAAAGAGGATCAACAGAAACACAACGACTTCGTTACTCGAATGGTCGAACGCGGCTACACCGACAAACAGGTACGACTGCTGTCCGAGTGGTACCTGCGGGTCAGAAAGTCACAGTAAACCGCGGCCGGTCAGACCGGTTGTCGTCAGCCCGAGGCCTGTGCCCGCATTTTCTGCTACACAGGCCTCTGGAAGGTGTTCGCAAGTCGGTAGCGAGGTACAGGCAGCATCCAGAGCGCTTGGGGGAGCGTGTACGCCCCTTGGCATTCGGCTCAATGCTGCATGACCGCTCCCGCCTTTGCAGGACAGCTTCTAAGGAGCAGTCATGAGCTATGTGATCGACCGACGTCTCAATGGCAAGAACAAGAGCACGGTGAACCGCCAGCGCTTCCTGCGGCGTTACCGTGATCACATCAAGAAGGCTGTCGAAGAGGCGGTCAGCCGGCGTTCCATCACTGACATGGAACACGGTGAGCAGATCAGCATTCCCGGTCGCGACATCGACGAACCGGTGCTTCACCACGGCCGCGGCGGCAAACAGACCGTGGTTCACCCCGGCAACAAGGAATTCACTGCCGGCGAACACATCGCCCGGCCACCGGGAGGGGGCGGCGGACGCGGTCCCGGCAAGGCTGGCAATTCCGGCGAGGGCATGGATGAATTCGTTTTCCAGATCACTCAGGAAGAATTCCTCGAATTCATGTTCGAAGACCTCGAACTGCCGAATCTGGTGAAACGCAATCTCAGCGGGACTGACACGTTCAAGACCGTGCGCGCCGGGATCAGCAACGAAGGCAACCCGTCGCGGATCAATATCATCCGCACCCTGCGCTCGGCCCATGCCCGGCGCATTGCCCTGTCCGGCAGCAGCCGCGCCAAGCTGCGCGAAGCCAAAGAGGAACTGGCGCGATTAAAACGCGAAGAGCCGGACAACTTCGGCGATATTCAGGAACTCGAGGCAGAAATCGAAAAGCTCAGCGCGCGCATCCACCGGGTGCCGTTTCTCGATACGTTCGACCTCAAATACAACCTGCTGGTCAAGCAGCCCAACCCCAGCTCCAAAGCGGTGATGTTCTGCCTGATGGACGTATCCGGTTCGATGACCCAGGCCACCAAGGACATTGCCAAACGCTTTTTCATCCTGCTGTACCTGTTCCTCAAACGTAACTACGACAAGATCGACGTGGTGTTCATTCGCCACCACACCAGCGCCCGGGAAGTGGACGAGGAAGAGTTCTTCTACTCGCGGGAAACCGGCGGCACCATCGTCTCCAGCGCCCTGAAACTGATGCAAGAGATCATGGCCGAGCGTTATCCGAGCAACGAGTGGAACATCTACGCCGCGCAGGCTTCCGACGGCGACAACTGGAACGACGACTCACCGATCTGCCGCGACATCCTGATCAACCAGATCATGCCGTTTGTGCAGTACTACACTTATGTGGAGATCACCCCACGCGAACACCAGGCCCTCTGGTACGAATACGAACGCATCGCCGAAGCCTTTTCCGACACGTTTGCCCAGCAGCAACTGGTCTCGGCCGGGGATATTTATCCGGTCTTCCGTGAACTCTTCCAGCGCAGGTTAGTGACATGACCGCCAAAGAGCAGAAGCGCCAACCCATTTCCACCGGCTCCGAATGGACGTTCGAGCTGATTCAGGCCTACGACCGCGAGATCGCCCGGATTGCGGCCCGGTATGCTCTGGATACTTACCCCAACCAGATCGAAGTGATCACCGCCGAGCAGATGATGGACGCCTATGCCTCGGTTGGCATGCCACTGGGCTATCACCACTGGTCCTACGGCAAACACTTCCTCAGCACCGAGAAATCCTACAGCCGCGGGCAAATGGGTCTGGCTTACGAGATCGTGATCAACTCCGACCCGTGCATCGCCTATCTGATGGAGGAAAACACCATCTGTATGCAGGCCCTGGTTGTGGCGCACGCGTGCTATGGCCACAACAGCTTCTTCAAGGGCAACTACCTGTTCCGCACCTGGACCGACGCCAGCTCGATCATCGATTACCTGGTGTTCGCCAAGCAGTACATCATGCAGTGCGAGGAGCGCCACGGTATCGATGCGGTGGAGGACCTGCTCGACTCCTGCCATGCGCTGATGAACTACGGCGTCGACCGCTACAAACGTCCTTATCCGATTTCTGCTGAAGAGGAACGTCGGCGGCAGAAGGACCGCGAAGAGCACCTGCAGAAGCAGATCAACGATCTGTGGCGCACCATTCCCAAAGGCGCAGACAAATACAGCGACAAGGACAACGCCCGCTTCCCGGCCGAGCCGCAGGAAAACATCCTGTATTTCATCGAGAAGCACGCGCCGTTGCTGGAGCCGTGGCAACGGGAGATCGTGCGCATCGTGCGCAAGATCGCCCAGTATTTTTATCCACAGCGTCAGACGCAGGTGATGAACGAAGGCTGGGCCACGTTCTGGCACTACACGCTGATGAACGACCTGTATGACGAAGGCCTTGTGACCGACGGCTTCATGATGGAATTCCTTACCTCGCACACCAGCGTGGTGTTCCAGCCAGGTTTCGACAGCCCGTATTACAGCGGAATCAACCCCTACGCACTGGGGTTTGCGATGTATCGCGACATCCGCCGCATGTGCGAAAACCCTACCGAGGAAGACCGGCGCTGGTTCCCGGACATTGCCGGTTCCGACTGGCTCTCGACCATCAAGTTCGCCATGAGCAGCTTCAAGGACGAAAGCTTCATCTTGCAGTACTTGTCACCCAAGGTCATCCGCGATCTCAAGCTGTTCAGCATCCTCGATGACGACCAGAAGGACGATTTGCTGGTGCCGGCGATCCACGACGAAACCGGTTACCGGATCATCCGTGAAACCCTGGCTGCGCAGTACAACCTCGGCAACCGTGAGCCGAACGTGCAGATCTACAGCATCGACCGACGCGGCGACCGCTCGCTGACCTTGCGTCACCAGCAACACGACCGTAAACCGCTGGGCGACTCCACCGATGAGGTACTCAAGCATCTGCACCGGCTGTGGGGCTTCGACATTCATCTGGAAACCCTGCAGGGCGACCAGATCATGAAAACCCACCACGTGCCGCCACGCAGTGAACACAGCGAGGGTGATTACGGTCGACTCGACCTGGCCGTGATTCATCTCTAGTTGCGGTTCTGACCTCCGAAAGTCCGGCACAAGGTTTATCCTGTCGGGCTAACGGAGGTTTTTTATGCAGATTTTCAAGGTTGGCGGTGCGGTACGCGATCGCTTGCTCGGGTTACCGGTGACCGATATTGATTGGGTAGTGGTCGGCGCCACGGCGGACGAGATGCTCGCCAAGGGGTATCGCCCGGTGGGCGCGGATTTTCCGGTATTCCTGCACCCGCAAACCGGCGAGGAATACGCTCTCGCCCGTACCGAACGCAAAAGCGGTCGCGGTTATGGCGGCTTCACCTTTCACGCCAGCCCCGAAGTCACCCTTGAAGAGGACCTGATCCGCCGCGACCTGACCATCAATGCAATGGCCGAGGATGATCAGCAGAACCTGACGGATCCGTACCATGGCCAGCGCGATCTCGAAGCGCGCATTCTGCGTCACGTTTCCCCCGCATTTGCCGAAGATCCGCTCCGGGTACTGCGCGTTGCGCGCTTTGCCGCGCGTTATGCCGGACTGGGTTTCACCGTTGCCTCAGAAACGCTGGAATTGATGCGTCAGCTCAGCGAATCCGGCGAGCTGGAAGCG
Source organism: Pseudomonas sp. S8 (assembly GCF_050473925.1). NCBI lineage: Bacteria > Pseudomonadati > Pseudomonadota > Gammaproteobacteria > Pseudomonadales > Pseudomonadaceae > Pseudomonas > Pseudomonas sp. S8. Next base: position 4,963,195 of record NZ_JBFDVZ010000016.1, on the reverse strand, counting down.
TTGACCGCCGAGCGCAGCTGGAAAGAAATCTCCCGCGCGCTTATGGAGGATCAGCCACAGGTATTCATTCAGGTGCTTCGCGACTGCGGCGCGCTGAAAGTACTGATGCCGGAAGTTGACGCGCTGTTTGGCGTGCCGCAACCGGAAGCGCATCACCCGGAAATCGATACCGGGCTCCACACACTCAGCGTGCTGGAACAATCGGCGCTGCACAAACAACCGCTAACCGTACGCTGGGCCTGTCTGCTGCACGATCTTGGCAAAGGCCTGACTCCTGAAGAAGCCTGGCCACGGCACATCGCCCACGAACACACGGGGTTGAAACTGATCAAAGCGGTCAACGAACGCTTCAAGGCGCCAAAGGACTGTCAGGAACTGGCGTTGCTGGTTGGCCAGTACCACACCCACGGCCACCGTGCCCTGGAGCTGAAGGCATCGACCTTGCTGGAGCTTTTGCAGAGCTTTGACGTGTATCGTCGCCCGCAGCGTTTCGAGGAGTTCATCGTCGCGTGCGAGATGGATGCGCGCGGACGCAAGGGGCTTGAACAGCGCAGTTATCCACAGGCGGAGTATCTGCGTGGCGCTGCCAGTGCGGCGCGTGGCGTGGCAGTGCAGCCGTTGCTGGAGAAGGGATTCAAAGGCCCGGAACTGGGCGAAGCGCTTAAACGCGAGCGACTCAAGGCGTTGAAGGCGTACAAAGAGAACGCTTGAAACAAGATCAAAAGATCGCAGCCTGCGGCAGCTCCTACATGGAAACGCGCGTCCCCGTGTAGGAGCTGCCGCAGGCTGCGATCTTTTGCTTCAAAGGTTCAAAGGCGTGAGCTGTTCGCCACGCCATTCAAACCCCACCGGTGCCAACACCTGATCAATCTGCGCCTCGGCCCACAATGTCGCGAAGCTTTTTCCCACCCCCGGATGCACCCGGTCCGGCGCAATCAGCGACAGCGGCCACAGCACAAAGGCGTTTTTCAGAATTTCGGCACGCGGCAGGATCAAACCGTCGAAATTACCCGTCAGATCACCGTACAGCAGCACATCGATATCCAGCGGCAACCCCTTGCGATCAGGGGCGTAGCGACCATTATCGGCCTCGATGAATTTCAAGCGCCGATCCAGCTCCATCAAGGGCAGATCGGTAAACGCCGAGACTACGAAATTGAAGAACGGTCCGCTCTTGATTCCCACTGGCTGGCTCTCGAACACCGCCGAACAGCGGATATCCACCAGAAATGTCGCCAAAGCGTCGAGCCCGGCGCGCAAATGGGTTTCGCGCTCGATATTGCTACCGAGCCCGAGGTACACCTGAGTCAGCGACATCCGCGCTCGATCTCCACACCCACGCCACCCTTGGCGGCCGGCACGGCGCCCGGCTTGGTCAGTTTCAGGCGAACCCAGGTAATCTTGAACTCGGTCATCAGCACTTCGACCAGACGCTCGGCAAAGGTCTCGACCAATTGATATTGCGCTTGTTCGGCAAAGGCCTGGATGCGCGTTGAAACGCTGGCGTAATCGAGCGCCAGAGTCAGGTCGTCACCGGCCGCAGCCGGACGATTGTCCCAGGCGAAGCTCAGATCAAGACGCAAGCACTGACGGATGCCGCGCTCCCAGTCATAGGCACCGATCACGGTGTCGACTTCCAGGCCCTCGATAAACACTCTGTCCAAGCACTTCTCTCCGCTGCACGACAAGGGCGCAATGCGCCGTTAGAATCAGGGCGTCCTCGCCCGGAATAGTTAGCATGTTTTGGTTACTGGCGACTCTCGCCTACCTGCTCGGCTCTCTGTCCTTCGCCATTTTGCTCAGCCGCCTGACCGGAAATCCGGACCCGCGAATGAGTGGCTCGGGTAATGCCGGCGCCACCAACATGCTGCGCCTGGCCGGTCGCAAACTGGCGATCCTGACCTTGCTCGGTGATCTGTGCAAAGGCCTGTTGCCGGTGCTGATCGCAGCAGCCGCTGGCCTTTCGCTGCAGGATCAGGCCTGGATCGGCGTGTGCGCCGTGATCGGTCACCTGTTCCCGCTGTATTTCCGTTTTCGCGGCGGCAAAGGCGTCGCCACGGCTGCCGGCATGCTGCTGGGCCTGTATCCACCCGCCGCGCTGCTGGCGGTGTGCGCCTGGCTGCTGACGTTCTACCTGACCCGTACCAGCTCGCTGGCGGCGCTGATCGCCACGCCCCTGACCTTGCCCCTACTTGCATGGCAAGAGCCGGAGGCGCTGCTGCCGATGAGCGCGCTGACGCTTCTGATCGTCTGGCGCCACCGCGGCAATCTACGCGACCTGTTTGCCGGGCGCGAACGGCATTTTTAAATACCGCCCATGAGCGCCGCACATTACAGCGCCGACAACTGCTCCATCGGCCAGCGCGCCTGCACGCTGATCGCCAGACTTTCCTGCTGACCGGCCTGCAAACGCTGACAACCGGCAAACGCGATCATCGCGCCATTGTCGGTACAGAACTCGGGACGGGCGTAAAACACATCGCCCTTCATATCGCCGAGCATCTTTTCCAGCGAAGCGCGCAAGGCCTTGTTGGCGCTGACGCCGCCAGCGATCACCAGACGTTTCATGCCTGCGTGTTTCAGGGCGCGCTTGCATTTGATGGTCAAAGTCTCCACCACGGCCTGCTGGAACGCCAGCGCAATGTCGCAACGGGCTTGCTCGCTGTCGTCCCCGGCGCTGACGCATTGCTGCCAGGTGTTGAGGGCAAAGGTCTTCAAGCCGCTGAAGCTGAAATCCAGGCCCGGGCGATCACACATCGGACGCGGGAAGGTGAAACGCCCTGCGACGCCCTTCTCGGCCAGCTTGGCGATTTCCGGCCCGCCCGGATAATTGAGGCCCATCATTTTCGCGGTTTTGTCGAACGCTTCACCGGCGGCATCGTCGAGGGTCTCGCCAAGCAGGCTGTATTGGCCAATGCCATCGACCTGAACCAGTTGCGTGTGCCCACCGGACACCAACAAAGCGACGAACGGGAATTCCGGCGGTTTTGGCTCCAGCATCGGCGCCAGCAAGTGGCCTTCCATGTGGTGCACACCGAGTGCCGGAATGCCCCAGGCAAACGCCAGCGCCTGAGCGCACGAGGCACCGACCAGCAACGCGCCGACCAGGCCCGGGCCTGCGGTGTAGGCGATCGCATCGATCTCGGTCGGCACGCAGTCGGCCTCGGCCAACACCTGACGAATCAAGGGCAGCATGCGTTTGACGTGGTCACGCGAGGCCAGCTCCGGCACCACGCCGCCATAGACGCGGTGCAGGTCGATCTGGCTGAACAGCGCGTCGGCCAGCAGGCCGCGTTCACTGTCGTATAGCGCGACGCCGGTTTCGTCGCAGGAGGTTTCTAATCCCAGTACTAGCATGGGTTTGCGCCTTGTTTAGGCTGAATTCGAAGGCGCGCATAATAGTCGCCACGCGATGCCCCGACTAGCGGTTTTCGATCAGAGGCTTTGCATTCCGAGCGATGAGGGGTTAACATCCGCAACCCTTAAAAACCGACGTCTTCAAGTGCTCTTTTGCCGCGAGGATGTTGACCCCGGTAATGAATGAAGGTAGCTCTGGATGCCAGCCGTCAAAGTTAAAGAGAACGAACCCTTCGACGTAGCTCTGCGTCGTTTCAAGCGCTCCTGCGAAAAAGCCGGTGTACTGGCTGAAGTTCGTAGCCGCGAATTTTACGAGAAGCCAACTTCTGAGCGTAAGCGCAAAGCAGCAGCCGCTGTTAAGCGTCACGCCAAGAAAGTTCAGCGCGAACAGCGCCGCGCCGTTCGTCTGTACTAATACACAGACTTTCGTAGCAAGCTTCTTGCCTAAGCCCGGCCTTCAGCCGGGCTAATGGCATTTGCGTAAAACGCTTGATGCTTCACCGTCGAAGCCGCACACGCGACCGAGACAAATCTGCTTCACGCGTCAGACCTGGCTCTTTTGCCAGCGGTGCACGTCTTTTCTGACGAGTCTTTCAAGGCTACTGACGAGCACACCTACTGATTCCTCTCACGACGATCAGCCCAAGGCACCTCCATGCGTGCCCGCTTTATTGAGCTATCCGAGGCCATTTATCGGCCGCCAGCGGATTCAGCGCAACACTTTCAAATAGTCGACAACTGATGATTACTAACGTCAGTGGATTTTCGGCAGATACACTTCCCGACAGTGAATATGCACCGACCGGTCGAACCGCCCATTTTGTGCGCTTCACTCAAGACCTGTGTCCGGCCGCCCTTCGCATCGGACTCATTACAGCGCATACGAGAACGCCATGGCCGGGCTGATTCCCCAGAGCTTTATTGACGACCTCCTGAACCGCACCGACATCGTCGACGTGGTCAGCTCGCGCGTGCAACTGAAAAAGGCCGGCAAGAACTACACCGCTTGCTGCCCGTTCCACAAAGAGAAAACCCCGTCGTTCAGCGTCAGCCCCGACAAGCAGTTCTATTACTGCTTCGGCTGCGGCGCCGGCGGCAACGCCCTCGGCTTTCTCATGGACCACGACAACCTGGATTTTCCCCAGGCTGTCGAGGACCTGGCCAAAGCCGCCGGCATGGAAGTCCCCCGCGAAGAAAGCGGCCGTCCGCACAAACCGCGACAGCCAACCGACTCGCCGCTGTATCCGCTGCTCACCGCCGCCGCCGACTTCTACCGCCAGGCGCTCAAGAGCCATCCGGCGCGCAAGGCTGCGGTGGATTACCTCAAGGGCCGCGGCCTGACCGGCGAGATCGCCCGGGACTTCGGTCTCGGCTTTGCGCCGCCGGGCTGGGACAATCTGTTCAAGCACTTGAGCAGCGACACTTTGCAGCAGAAGGCCATGATCGACGCCGGCCTGCTGATCGAGAACGCCGAAACCGGCAAACGCTATGACCGCTTCCGCGATCGCGTGATGTTCCCGATCCGCGATACCCGTGGCCGGATCATCGCTTTCGGTGGCCGGGTACTGGGTGACGACAAGCCGAAATACCTGAACTCGCCGGAAACCCCGGTCTTCCATAAAGGCCAGGAACTCTACGGCCTCTATGAAGCACGCAAGAACAACCGCAACCTCGACGAAATCATCGTCGTCGAGGGTTACATGGACGTCATCGCCCTCGCCCAGCAAGGCTTGCGCAATGCCGTCGCAACCTTGGGCACGGCGACCAGCGAAGAGCACCTCAAGCGCCTGTTTCGCGTCGTGCCCAACGTTCTGTTCTGCTTCGATGGCGACCAGGCCGGCCGCAATGCTGCATGGCGCGCACTGGAAGCGACACTGCCGTGCCTGCAGGACGGGCGCCGTGCGCGCTTCCTGTTCCTGCCCGAAGGCGAAGATCCGGATACGCTGGTTCGCGCCGAAGGTACTGACGCCTTCAAGGCCCGCATCAATCAGCATGCGCAGCCGCTGGCAGATTATTTCTTCCAGCAACTGACCGAGGAAGCCGATCCGCGCTCGCTCGAAGGCAAGGCCCACATGGCCACCCTCGCCGCGCCGCTGATCGACAAAGTACCGGGTGCCAACCTGCGTATTCTGATGCGCCAGCGCCTGACCGAAATCACCGGCCTGAGCAGCGAAACGGTCAGCCAGCTCGCGCAAAGTGCGCCGCAGGAAGCTCCTCCGGCCTACGATCCGGGCATTGATTACGACGCAATGCCGGACTACAGCGACTACCATCAGCCGCAGGCACAGGACATGTATGTGCCGCAGCAGGAGTGGACGCCAAAGAAACCCGGCGCCGGCGGCAAGAAATGGGACAAGAAACCCTGGGACAAGAACGGCAAGCGTGGCGGCGATCGCGATCAACAGCGCCCGCGCACGCCGATTGGCGTCGAGTCCCCGACGCTGACCGCCCTGCGTACGTTGCTGCACCACCCGCAACTGGCCGAACGTGTCGAAGACGCCGGGCACATTGCGGACGAAAATCAGACCAATGCCCAGTTGCTCGTGGCGCTGCTTGAAGCCGTACAGAAGAATCCCAAGCTAAACTCATTTCAGTTGATCGCGCGATGGCATGGCACTGAACAGGGTCGCTTGCTCAAGGCGCTGGCGGAAAAGGAGTGGCTGATTGACGGAGAAAACCTTGAACAACAGTTTTTCGACACCATTACTAGCTTGTCAGCCCGCCAACGCGAGCGAAATCTGGAACAGTTGCTCAGGAAAGCGCGTCAAAGCGAACTGAGCGCCGAAGAGAAAAATCAACTGCGCGACCTACTAAGTCGCAATGTTTCCGCATCAAACCCGACCTCAACTGGCGCGTGAGGTCATAGCTCAGGTATAATCCTCGGCTTGTTTTTTGCCCGCCAAGACCTTCAGTGGATAGGGTGTTATGTCCGGAAAAGCGCAACAGCAGTCTCGTATTATTGAGTTGATCAAACTGGGTCGTGAGCAGAAGTATCTGACTTACGCCGAGGTCAACGACCACCTGCCCGAGGATATTTCAGATCCGGAGCAGGTGGAAGACATCATCCGCATGATTAACGACATGGGGATCCCCGTACACGAGAGTGCTCCGGATGCGGACGCCCTTATGTTGGCCGACGCCGATACCGACGAGGCCGCTGCGGAAGAAGCAGCCGCCGCGTTGGCCGCGGTGGAGACCGATATCGGTCGCACCACTGACCCGGTGCGCATGTACATGCGTGAAATGGGTACGGTCGAGCTTCTGACTCGTGAAGGCGAAATCGAAATCGCCAAGCGTATCGAAGAAGGCATCCGTGAGGTGATGAGCGCTATCGCGCACTTCCCAGGCACGGTTGACCACATTCTCTCCGAGTACACTCGCGTCACCACCGAAGGTGGTCGCCTGTCCGACGTTCTGAGCGGTTACATCGACCCGGACGACGGCATTGCGCCGCCTGCTGCCGAAGTGCCACCGCCGATCGACGCGAAAGCCGCCAAGGCTGACGACGATACCGACGACGATGACGCCGAAGCTTCGGATGACGAAGAAGAAGCCGAAAGCGGTCCGGATCCGGTCATCGCTGCCCAGCGTTTCGGCGCTGTGTCCGACCAGATGGAAATCACCCGCAAGGCCCTGAAAAAGCACGGTCGTCACAACAAGGCCGCCGTTGCCGAGTTGCTGGCCCTGGCCGAGCTGTTCATGCCGATCAAACTGGTGCCGAAGCAATTCGAAGCCCTGGTCGAGCGTGTTCGCAGTGCCCTTGATCGTCTGCGTCAGCAAGAGCGCGCGATCATGCAATTGTGCGTACGTGATGCACGTATGCCACGCGCCGATTTCCTGCGTCAGTTCCCGGGCAATGAAGTCGACGAAAGCTGGTCCGACGCCCTGGCCAAAGGCAAGAGCAAATACGCCGAAGCCATTGGTCGCGTGCAGCCAGACATCATCCGTTGCCAGCAGAAGCTGATTTCGCTGGAAACCGAGACCGGTCTGACCATCGCTGAAATCAAGGACATCAACCGTCGCATGTCGATCGGTGAGGCCAAGGCCCGCCGCGCGAAGAAAGAGATGGTTGAAGCGAACTTGCGTCTGGTGATCTCGATCGCCAAGAAGTACACCAACCGCGGCCTGCAATTCCTCGATCTGATCCAGGAAGGCAACATCGGTCTGATGAAAGCGGTGGACAAGTTCGAATACCGTCGTGGTTACAAGTTCTCGACTTATGCCACCTGGTGGATCCGTCAGGCGATCACTCGCTCGATCGCCGACCAGGCTCGCACCATCCGTATTCCGGTGCACATGATCGAGACGATCAACAAGCTCAACCGCATTTCACGCCAGATGTTGCAGGAAATGGGTCGCGAACCGACTCCGGAAGAGCTGGGCGAACGCATGGAAATGCCTGAGGACAAGATCCGCAAGGTGTTGAAGATCGCTAAAGAGCCGATCTCCATGGAAACCCCGATCGGTGATGACGAAGACTCTCATCTGGGTGACTTCATCGAAGACTCGACCATGCAGTCGCCAATCGATGTGGCAACCGTTGAAAGCTTGAAAGAAGCAACCCGCGAAGTGCTGTCCGGCCTCACAGCCCGTGAAGCCAAAGTACTGCGCATGCGCTTCGGTATCGACATGAACACCGACCACACACTCGAAGAAGTGGGCAAACAGTTTGACGTAACGCGCGAGCGGATCCGTCAGATCGAAGCCAAGGCGCTGCGCAAGCTGCGCCACCCGACGCGAAGCGAGCATCTGCGCTCCTTCCTCGACGAGTGATACCAGAACCCCCGGCCCAGGCCGGGGGTTTTGTTTATACGGCAGATTAAATCCCTCGCACCGCCCCTCCCCCGCATACCCCGTCTACACTCGAAACAATCAATCCCGTGCCCTAACGAGACGGTTATGCCCAGACTGGCGCCCGTGCTTTTCTTGCTGTCACTGATGATCTGGACCGCAACGGCTAACGCGCTGACTCTGACCGATGAAGAACGTAGCTGGCTCGCGGCTCACCCGGACTTGCGCCTGGGTGTTGACGCCTCGTGGCCGCCGTTCGAGTTCCGCGATGAACAGAATCGCTATCAAGGCCTGGCCGCTGATTACATCGACGTGATCCGCCAGCGCCTGGCCGTCAAACTCACTCCGGTCGAGCCGTCGAGCTGGACTGAGGTGCTGGCGCAGGTGAAAACCGGCAAGATCGATCTGCTGCCTGGGATCATGTCCACGCCCGAGCGCCAGAACTATCTGTCGTTTACTCGCCCTTATCTCGATTTCCCGATCGTGATCCTCGCCCATATCGGCGGCGCGCAACCGCGCAAAATCGAAGACCTGTACGGACTGAAGATCGCCGTGGTGGAAAACTACGCCCCCCACGAACTCCTGCGCACCCACCATCCGGACCTGAATCTGGTGGCCATGCCCAATGTCAGCTCGGCCTTGCAGGCCCTGGCTACCGACGAAGTAGATGCGGTTGTCGGCGATCTCGCCTCCAGCGTCTGGAGCCTGCGCCAGCTCAAGCTCGACGGCTTGTACGTAAGCGGCGAAACCCCGTACCGCTACCAGTTGGCCATGGGCGTGCCCCGTGACAACAAAATGCTGGTGGGCATTCTGGACAAGGTCCTGGCGGACATGAGCCCGGAGGAAATCAGCAGCATTCAGGAACATTGGGTCGGCAATGTCCTCGATCATCGGACATTCTGGTCGGATTTGCTGATTTACGGCCTGCCGGGCCTGTTATTGCTGATGATCATCCTGGCCGTGGTCATTCGCATCAATCGCCGCCTGAGTTCGGAAATTGCCCGCCGCGTCGACCTCGAACAGGAATTGCGCAGCAGCGAATACCACTACCGCGGACTGGTGGAGAGCCTGTCGGCCATCGCCTGGGAAGCGCGCATGAGCGACTTCACCTACAGCTATGTGTCGCCGCATGCCGAGGATCTGCTCGGTTATCCACAGGCGCACTGGCTGATTCCGGGTTTCTGGCGCAACATCATCCACCCCGCCGACCTGACGCGTGCCCAGGCCATCTGCGATGAGGCGGTGCGCGAAGGGCGCGATCACACCCTCGATTATCGGGTGATTACCGCAGACGGGCGCTGCCTGTGGGTGCGCGATATTGTCAGCCTGATCGAGCACGGCCATGAGCCGGTGATGCGCGGGCTGATGATCGACATCAGCGAGACCAAACGTACAGAAGAAGCATTGCGGCTGTCGGAGCAGAAGTTCGCTTCAGTGTTCCAGCAATGCCCGGACATTCTGGTCATCGCGAGGCTGTCCGATGGCTGCCTGTTGGAGGTCAACGAAGCCTTTGAAGAACAGATCGGCTTGAAGGCCGAAGAAGTCATAGGCCAGACCGCCACGGAACTCAACATCTGGGGCATTCCCGGGGTCGGGCCAGGACTGCTCCAGCGCTTGCAGGCCGGCAGCATCCGCAACCTGGAGATGCCCTTTCGCCGCAACAACGGCCAGGTATTCACCGGCCTGATCTCCGCCGAACCCTTCGACCTCGACACCACTCCAGCGCTGGTGGTGGTGGTGCGCGACATCACTCAGCTCAAGGAAACCCAACAACAACTGCAAACCTCCGAAGAGAAGTTCGCCAAGGCTTTTCATGCCTCACCGGACGGCTTGCTGCTGTCGCGTCAGAGCGATGGCCTGCTGCTGGAAGTCAACGAAGGCTTCAGCCGCATCACCGGATTCAATAGCGCGATGTCGGTGGATCGCTCGGCGCTGGACCTGGGGATCTGGGTCAACCTCAACGAACGCAAGCAGATGCTCGACCTGTTGCACCGCGACGGCTTCGTGCGCGACTTCACCTGCCATATCCGCCGCAGCGACGGGCAGATCCGCCTGTGCGAAGTGTCCAGCCGACCGCTGCCGATCGGCGAAGAAGACTGCATGCTGACCATCGCCCGGGACATCACCGAACGCCATCTGATGCAGGAAAAGCTGCAACAGGCCGCCACCGTTTTCGAGAGCACCGCCGAGGGCGTGCTGATCACCGACACCCAGCAGCACATCAGCGCGGTGAACCGTGCGTTCACCGAAATTACCGGCTACAGCGAAAGCGAAGCCCTCGGCCACACCCCGCGCCTGCTCGCCTCCGGCCTGCATGACAGCGCGTTTTACGCGGCGATGTGGCACCAATTGACCGACGAGGGTCACTGGCAAGGCGAGATTTCCAACCGGCGCAAGAACGGCGAGCTGTACCCGAGCTGGCTGACCATTAGCGCCGTGCGCAACCGCGACAAATTCATCACCCACTTCGTCGCGGTGTTTGCTGACATCTCCAGCCTCAAACACGCACAAGCCAAACTCGACTATCAAGCGCACCACGACCCACTCACCGGCCTGCCGAATCGCACCCTGTTCGAAAGTCGCCTGCTCACCGCGCTGAACAGTCAACAGGAAAATGGCGGTCAGGGCGCCGTGCTGTTTCTCGATCTCGACCGTTTCAAACACATCAACGACAGCCTTGGGCACCCGGTTGGCGACCTCTTGCTCAAAGGCATTGCCGTACGCCTGAAGGAGCAATTGCGCGATATCGACACTGTCGCCCGACTCGGCGGGGATGAATTCATTATCCTGCTGCCGGGCCTGCAACAAGCCAGTGATGCCGATAACATCGCTATCAAACTGCTCAACTGCTTTGGCGCACCGTTTCAGGCCGGTGAGCACGAGTTTTTCATCAGCGCCAGCATCGGCACCAGCCTCTATCCACGGGATGGCTGCGACGTTGCCACCCTGGTGAAAAACGCCGACGCCGCGATGTACCGCTCCAAAGCCAAGGGCCGCAACCGCGTCGAAAGCTACACCCGCGATCTCACCGCCCAAGCCAGCGAACGCGTGGCACTGGAACACGAACTGCGCCGGGCCATCGAACGCGAAGAGTTGTTCCTCTACTACCAACCGAAAATCAGCCTCGACGACCATCGCCTGGTCGGCGCCGAAGCACTGATCCGCTGGCGCCACCCGACCTTCGGCGAAGTGCCGCCCGAGCACTTCATCCCGCTGGCCGAAGAAAACGGCATGATCTTGCAGATCGGTGATTGGGTGCTCGAGACCGCCTGCCGGCAGATGTTCGAGTGGAATCAGATCTACGACAGCCTCGGCCCGCTGTCAGTCAATCTCGCCGGCGCGCAACTGCGCCAGCCGAATCTGCTCGGGCGTATCGAACAACTGCTCAGGGACAACCGTTTGCAGCCGGATTTACTGCAACTGGAAATTACCGAAAACTTCATCATGAGTCAGGCCGAAGAGGCCTTGGCGGTGCTGCACCAGCTCAAACACCTGGGTGTACAACTGGCGATCGACGACTTCGGTACCGGTTATTCTTCGCTCAGTTACCTGAAACGCCTGCCGCTGGACATCCTCAAGATTGACCAGTCTTTTGTTCGCGGGCTGCCCGACGACCCGCACGACGCGGCGATTGTACGGGCGATCATCGCACTGGGCCGGAGCATGCAATTCACCGTGATTGCCGAAGGCGTGGAAACCCAGGCGCAACAACAATTCCTGGCGGCTGAGGGCTGCGAACAGATCCAGGGCTACATCGTCAGCCTGCCGCTGCCCCCGGAAGAATTCGCCGCAACGTTTCTTCGTGTAACCGTATCGGATTATTCGGATAGCACAGCCGAGAAACCGTCGTTATAATCCGCGACCTACTGAGGGCCTATAGCTCAGTTGGTTAGAGCAGAGGACTCATAATCCTTTGGTCCACGGTTCAAGTCCGTGTGGGCCCACCACATTTGAAAGCCGCGCTACATGCGCGGCTTTTTCTTGGGCGATCGGTTGGGGGAACAATTTCTACGAGCGCAATGTTCGGAAGACTTCCCCGGAGTCTGTAGGCAAGTTCCGAAGCTGTTTTTTCTTCCCTCCCCGCGCCTTGTTGACTGTTTCCCCAGACAAGTAATCTCCGGACGCCACTGCCCGTCCAGGATTGTTTTTATGCTTGTGAATGCTGCGCCACTGATAAAGGAAGCAGCCGACCAACCAACCAACCAACCAACCAACCAACCAACCTGGATCGACCTTGCTCTGCCAGATCTAAGAACATTGCCAAGAGAAATTCGGTCAGCCGCAATCGAAGAAGTAAAAAAGGGCTGACGACGCCGAAGGCGCTCTCAAAATTCTTCTGAATCACTTTAGGTTCGTCGACGATTCCGTACTGGCCGTTACTATCCTCACGCCTATTGGAAACGTTGCAGTCATGAGAGACAAACTGGCCCACATCGTCGAGAAACGTCCCGACTCCCGAAAACGCTATGTTCGACATGCCATCGACACGCTGGCGGGACCTTTCGAAGTATGGAAAGTCCTCTACGATAATGGCGGTTTCCGATTGGCATTCATCAACGCCTGTGAGGCAAAAAACGACATGCTCGTCGTGGTCGATGTGCGAAACGGGCACGTCCTCTGGAATTTCATGCACGCTCCGTCAAGAGCAATGAACAAGCACCGCCATGGCGGTCTTTTGTACAAGCGGTACATTCTTGAAGACAAAGAAAAGGGCAGCCATTTGGCTGCCCTTGATATTTAAATCCTGATATTTGCATCCTCAGGAAATGGGATGAAGAGGTCTCACCTTACACCGATGTTGCAGTATCGCTGAGGTACCTACGTCCGCTAAAGCCCTGCAAGGCAGCAGATTTCGCGCTCTTGTTGGCATACTTGATAAATAGGCCCGGCAAGTCAAACCAAATATTTGATGTTTGTTTTGGCGCAACGATTGCCTCCACGCATAAGTGACGTGCTCAGTCAGCGCCAGCAGCGTGTCGCTGATAGTGCCTGTAACATGCAAACTCATCCGCCCTCAACAGTCACGGAGCCGCCCCTTTGCCCGACACCCGCCCCCCCGCCCTCGACGAAATCGACCGCCAGCTGATCGCCGCCCTGCAAATCAACGCCCGCGAAAGCGTGGCGATGCTTGCCCGGCAGCTGGGCATTGCGCGCACCACCGTGACTTCGCGGTTGGCGAGGCTGGAAAAGGCCAAGGTGATCACCGGTTATGGCGTGCGTCTGGGGCAGCGCGTGGTCGATGGCGGGTTGCAGGCGTATGTCGGGATCAAGGTACAGCCACGTTCCGGCAAGGAAGTGCTGCGCCGGTTGAGCGCGATGGCGCAGGTGCAGCAGTTGTGTGCGGTGAGTGGCGAGTTTGATTATGTGGCGTGGTTGCGCACGGACTCGCCGGAGCAGCTGGATCAGTTGCTGGATCAGATTGGCAGTGTGGATGGGGTGGAGAAGACGACGACGTCGATCATTTTGAGTAGCAAGATCGATCGGGGGCAGCCGGTTTAAATGTGTTGGCTGAGAGGGACTCTTCGCGAGCAGGTTCGCTTCTACACCTGGTCGGTATGCAGTCACCAATCGTCATATTGATCAGTTAAATGGCAAAACGACGACACATTGCGTCTTATTAACGTGTTCCAGGCTCCCTAGAATGGCTGGCATCTTTTCCTATACTCAGACGCGCATCTTGCGTCGGGTCGCCAACAGGGTCAGCCATGAACAAGAACAATCGCCATCCTGCAGACGGTAAGAAACCCGTCACCATTTTCGGCCCGGACTTTCCGTTCGCGTTTGACGACTGGATCGAACACCCGGCCGGTCTCGGCAGCATTCCTGAACACCACCATGGCGTTGAAGTGGCGATTGTCGGCGCCGGTATCGCTGGTCTGGTGGCCGCGTACGAGCTGATGAAGCTCGGCCTGAAACCGGTGGTATACGAGGCTTCGAAGCTCGGTGGGCGCCTGCGTTCGCAGGCGTTCAACGGTACCGACGGCATCGTCGCGGAACTGGGCGGCATGCGTTTCCCGGTGTCCTCCACGGCGTTCTACCACTACGTCGACAAGCTCGGGCTTGAGACCAAACCGTTCCCGAACCCGCTGACGCCAGCCTCCGGCAGCACGGTAATCGATCTGGAAGGCAAAACCCATTACGCACAGAGCCTGAAGGATCTTCCTGCACTGTTTCAGGAAGTGGCTGACGCCTGGGCGGATGCGCTGGAGGCGGGCTCGCAGTTCGCTGATATCCAGCAAGCCATCCGTGACCGCGATGTGCCACGCCTCAAAGAACTGTGGAACAAACTCGTGCCGCTGTGGGACGACCGCACGTTCTACGACTTCGTGGCCACCTCCAAGGCCTTCGCCAAACTGTCGTTTCATCACCGCGAAGTGTTCGGTCAGGTCGGTTTCGGCACGGGCGGCTGGGATTCGGACTTCCCCAACTCGATGCTGGAAATTTTTCGCGTGGTGATGACCAACTGCGACGATCACCAGCACCTGGTGGTGGGCGGTGTGGAGCAAGTGCCGCAAGGCATCTGGCGCCATGTACCGGAGCGTTGCGTGCACTGGCCGCAAGGCACCAGTCTGAAATCCCTGCACCGTGGCGCGCCGCGCTCCGGCGTGAAGAAAATCGCTCACGCGCCGGACGGCCGTTTCGCTGTCACCGACAACAACGGCGACACCCGCGAATACGCCGCCGTGCTGACCACCTGCCAGAGCTGGTTGCTGACCACGCAGATCGAATGCGACGAAACCCTGTTCTCGCAAAAGATGTGGATGGCACTGGATCGCACGCGCTACATGCAGTCGTCGAAGACCTTCGTGATGGTCGACCGCCCGTTCTGGAAGGACAAGGATCCGGAAACCGGCCGCGACCTGATGAGCATGACCCTCACCGATCGCCTGACCCGTGGCACTTATCTGTTCGACAACGGTGACGACAAGCCGGGCGTGATCTGCCTGTCGTACTCGTGGATGAGCGACGCGCTGAAAATGCTCCCGCATCCTGTTGAAAAACGCGTGGAGCTGGCGCTGAACGCGCTGAAGAAGATCTACCCGAAAGTCGACATCGCCGCGCGGATCATCGGCGATCCGATCACCGTGTCGTGGGAAGCCGACCCGTACTTCCTCGGTGCATTCAAAGGCGCCCTGCCCGGCCACTATCGCTACAACCAGCGGATGTACGCGCACTTCATGCAGGACGACATGCCGGCGGAGCAGCGGGGGATTTTCATCGCCGGTGACGACGTGTCGTGGACCCCGGCGTGGGTCGAAGGCGCGGTGCAGACTTCACTCAACGCGGTGTGGGGCATCATGAAACACTTCGGCGGTTCGACACATAAAGAGAACCCGGGCCCGGGTGATGTGTTCAAAGACATCGGCCCTATCGCCCTGCCCGAGTAAGAGGAATCCCCGATGCGTGTAGCCCTTTACCAATGTCCACCGCTGCCCCTGGAACCCGCCGCCAACCTGCATCGCCTGCAGCAACTGGCGATGGAGGCCAAGGGTGCCGACCTGCTGGTGCTGCCGGAAATGTTTCTGAGCGGCTACAACATCGGCAAGGAAGCGGTCAGCACCTTGGCCGAGGTCTACAACGGCGAATGGGCGCAACAGATCGGTCGAATCGCCAAAGCCGCCGGGCTGGCGATCGCTTACGGGTACCCCGAGCGCACGGCCGACGGGCAGATCTACAACGCCGTGCAGTTGATCGACGCGCACGGCGAGCGCCTGTGCAATTACCGCAAGACCCACCTGTTCGGCGATCTGGATCGGTCGATGTTCAGCCCGGGGGATGATGACTTTCCCATCGTCGAACTCAACGGCTGGAAAATCGGTTTCCTGATCTGCTACGACCTGGAGTTTCCGGAGAATGCGCGGCGTTTGGCGTTGGCCGGCGCCGAGCTGATTCTGGTACCGACGGCGAACATGATTCCATTCGATTTCGTCGCCGACGTCACCGTGCGTTCCCGCGCCTTCGAAAACCAATGCTACGTGGCGTACGCCAATTACTGCGGACAGGAAGGCGAGATCCACTATTGCGGGCAAAGCAGCATCGCTGCGCCGGACGGCAGCCATATCGCCCAGGCCGGCCTCGATGAAGCGTTGATCGTCGGTGAGCTGGATCGGCAATTGATGGCCGATTCCCGCGCCGCCAATCGCTACCTCAACGACCGTCGCCCTGAGCTTTACCACGCGTTGAACAAGCGCTGACCCCATGCAATCCGCTAGCATGGGCACTTCACTGTTCTGGAAGTGCCCATGCCTGCGCTGACTCACCCCCGCCCCCACACTGAAACCCTGGCCAACGGCTTGCGCGTGACCCTGCGTCAGGTGCCCGGCTTGAAGCGCAGCGCCGCTGCGTTGCGGGTGGCGGCCGGTAGCCATGATGTGCCACTGGAGTGGCCGGGGCTGGCGCATTTTCTTGAGCATTTGCTGTTTCTCGGTACCGAGCGTTTTCCTGCGAGTCAGGCGTTGATGGCCTACGTGCAAAGTCACGGTGGCCAAGTGAACGCCAGCACCCGCGAACGCACCACCGACTTCTTTTTCGAACTGCCGACCTCGGCCTTCAGTGCCGGGCTTGAGCGTCTGTCAGACATGCTCGCCCAGCCGCGTATGAATCCGGACGATCAATTGCGCGAACGGGAAGTGCTGGACGCGGAATTTGTCGCGTGGTCGCAAGATCCCACAGCTCAGCAGGAACTGGCGTTATACGACGGTTTGCCGGCAACACATCCGCTGCGCGGATTTCATGCGGGGAATCGCGACAGCCTGAAAGTTGAGTTGCCAGCGTTTCAACAGGCGCTGAAGGATTTCCATCAGCAGTTTTATCGCACCGGACAAATGACCCTGAGCCTGGTTGGGCCGCAGAGCATCGAGGAATTGCGCGTACTGGCACAGCAGTTCGCCGCCGCGCTGCCGGTTGGGGATAAAGTCGAGCAGGCAGCGCCCTTGCCATTGGCGGTAAAGAGTTATCAACAGGTCGGCGAGCGAAGCAGCCATCTGTTGTTCGCTTTCGAAGCGCTGCCCGACTCGTCCGCCGAAGCGCTGGCGTTTCTCTGCCATTGGCTGAACAGCGCCAAGTCCGGCGGTTTGCTCGCCCATTTGCAGCAACAACGCCTCGCGGACGGTTTGAAAGCGGTGCCGCTGTATCAGTTCGCCGGGCAAGCGTTGCTGGACCTGCAATTCACCGCCCCAGCCGAATCCTTCAGCGCCATTCGTGAACAGTTTCTGGACTGGTTGAGCTTCTTTGCCGCGCAACAGGGCTGGGCAGCGTTGCGCGAGGAATATGCCAAATTGCTGGAACGCCAGCAGCAAGTCAGTGGCGCACTGCATCTGGCGCGCCGCGACAGCGAACAGCTTGCACACGGCTTGTCGGAAAACGGCGTCGTTGTGCTCAAACACATCCTGCGCGACATCGGTGTTGTGGATAACTTCAGCGCGCATTGGCATCGGCCTGCCGCCAACCCATTCCTCGGTTCCAGCGAACCGCTGGCCAACGCCGGGCTGATCCGCGGCCAGACCAGCGCCCATCGTGGATTGCGCACTTTCGCTCAGGATCGCTCGCGCGGGCGGCGTGAGCGTTCACCGATGCAGTTCAGTCAGGCGCTGCCGGACCACACTGATCACGGCGCGATCTACTTGCGTTGGCAAACCGCAGCGCAGGCGGGCGTCGATCTGCAAGGCAAGCTGCAACGCAATCTGCAGGAAACTCAGGAAGATGCACGGCAGGCGGGCGTCGAAATCGCGTTCAGTGCCAGCGGCACTCAGTGGCTGCTGAAACTGACGGGACTGCAGGAGCCGATGCCCGGTGTCCTGGAACACGCGCTGAAATGTCTGACGCATATTGACGCCGATTCAGCCAACGCAGGGCCGGAAGCGCCGTTGATACCGATCCGTCAGTTGCTCAAGGCGTTGCCTGAACATTGCCTGCCATCGGCTGTCGAGTCGAACGACGCCAAACAGGTGTGGACAACGTCGCGCTGGGACGGACTGGCGCTTGGTCTCAACGCACAAACTCAATCGGCCATGGGTCTGGCCCTGAGCCGCATCCCCGGCACACCGGACAATCAACTGCCGACAGTGCCGACGATCACTACGCAACATTTGTGGAGCCACATCGACACCGCCTCCAGCGAGCATGCACTGCTGCTGTTCTGCCCGGCCGCAGGCCACGAAATCGCTGACGAAGCCGCCTGGCGACTGCTCGCGCAGCTGTGCCAGACCCCGTTCTATCAGCGCCTGCGAGTCGAATTGCAATTGGGCTACGCGGTGTTCAGTGCCTTGCGACAGGTACATGGTCAGAGTGGATTGCTGTTCGGTGTGCAGTCGCCAGAGACTGCGCCCGTTGAGCTGCTCGGCCATATCCAGCAGTTCCTCAAAGACATTCCTGCGCTGATCGAAAACCTCGACGACGTGCATTTCACCCAGCAACGCCAGTCACTCGCCGATCAGTTCGATGAGCGTCAGCTGTCCGGAAAAGACGCCGCCGAGTTGCTGTGGCAGGCCAGACTCGCGGGCCACTCGTCGGATTATCTGGCACAACTGCACACGGCCATTGGTCAACTGCAACGCTCGGCATTGCTGGCGGCAGCGCAGCGCTTGCTCAACGCCGAGGGCGGCTGGCGCTGCCTGGCCAGCGCACCGTCACCCGGCGCACCGTGGCAAGCGACAAAATGATCATTACCAAGGCTGCAAGGAGCTTTCTCAAAGATTCACGGGCAATACCGTTGAAATTTTGAGTAACATAGCAGCCTAACTATTTGGAACATCCCTGCGCTGCCGTGGACTATAACTATGGACAGCGCTATCCCACCCACCCTGAAGGAGACACCCATGTCCTGGACAAAACCGGCTTACACCGACCTGCGTATCGGCTTCGAAGTCACCATGTACTTCGCCAGCCGCTGAGTTCTGCCTACGCAGACTTGCAGTGCAACGCCTCGGCTCGCCGGGGCGTTTTATTTTCAGCGTTGAAAGATGGGAGCGTTCATGTTCGTCCAGATTCTGGGTTCGGCCGCCGGTGGCGGATTTCCGCAGTGGAACTGCAACTGCGTCAATTGCGCAGGCTTTCGCGACGGCAGCCTGAATGCCAAGGCCCGCACCCAGTCGTCCATCGCGATGTCCGACGACGGCGTGAACTGGGTGCTGTGCAACGCTTCGCCGGACATCCGCGCGCAGCTGCAGAGCTTCGCCCCGATGCAACCGGGCCGTACCCTGCGTGACACCGGGATCAGCGCGATCATCCTGATGGACAGCCAGATCGACCACACCACCGGCCTGCTCAGCCTGCGCGAAGGCTGCCCGCATCAGGTCTGGTGCACAGACATGGTTCACGAAGATTTGAGCACCGGTTTCCCGCTGTTCAAGATGCTCACCCACTGGAACGGCGGGTTGAACTGGAACCGCATCGAACTCGACCAGAGCTTCACCGTCGCTGCCTGCCCGAACCTGCGCTTCACTCCGCTGCCGTTGCGCAGCGCCGCACCGCCGTATTCGCCGCACCGTTTCGACCCGCACCCGGGCGACAACATCGGGCTGATCGTCGAAGACCTCAACACCGGCGGCAAACTGTTCTACGCCCCGGGCCTGGGCAAGGTCGACGCGCCGCTGCTGGAAATCATGGCTGGCAGCGACTGCCTGCTGGTGGACGGCACACTGTGGGATGACGATGAAATGCAGCGTCGTGGCGTCGGCACCCGCACCGGTCGTGAAATGGGCCACCTGGCACAGAACGGCCCCGGCGGCATGCTCGAAGTGCTGGAGCAGTTGCCTGAGCAACGCAAAGTGCTTATCCACATCAACAACACCAACCCGATTCTCGATGAGGATTCGCCGGAGCGCGCTGAGCTGGCGCGGCGTAATGTTGAAGTGGCGTTCGATGGCATGAGTATTGTGCTGTAGCGGATGGCCCCATCGCTGGCAAGCCAGCTCCCACAGGGTTCTGTGGCGTTCACAAAAACTGTGGGAGCTGGCTTGCCAGCGATGACGTCCGACCAGACACCCAAGATTTTAACGGTTGTTCCCCGGAGAACCGCAATGACCGACACCCCGCTGTCCCCCAGCGAATTCGAAGCCGCACTGCGCGCCAAAGGCGCCTACTACCACATCTACCACCCGTATCACGTGGCGATGTATGAAGGCCGTGCCACCCGCGAGCAGATTCAGGGCTGGGTCGCCAACCGCTTTTACTATCAGGTGAATATCCCCCTGAAAGACGCGGCGATCCTCGCCAATTGCCCGGATCGCGAGATCCGTCGCGAGTGGATTCAACGCCTGCTCGACCACGACGGCGCCCCCGGTGAAGACGGCGGCATTGAAGCCTGGCTGCGGCTCGGTCAGGCGGTCGGCCTCGACCCGGATCAACTGCGCTCCCAGGAACTGGTGCTGCCCGGCGTGCGTTTCGCCGTCGATGCCTACGTCAACTTCGCCCGCCGCGCCAGTTGGCAGGAAGCCGCCAGCAGCTCGCTTACCGAACTGTTCGCGCCGCAGATCCATCAGTCGCGCCTCGACAGTTGGCCGCAGCATTACCCGTGGATCGACCCGGCCGGTTACGAATATTTCCGCACCCGCCTCGGTCAGGCGCGGCGCGATGTCGAGCATGGCCTGGCGATCACGCTCGAGCACTACAAGACCCGCGAGGGTCAGGAGCGCATGCTGGAAATTCTCCAGTTCAAACTGGACATTCTTTGGAGCATGCTCGATGCCATGAGCATGGCTTACGAACTGAACCGCCCGCCGTATCACAGCGTCACCGAGCAGCGGGTCTGGCACAAAGGAATCACCCTATGAGTTTTGATCGCAGCAAGATCCCGACCTGGCGCCCCGGCTACCGTTTCCAGTACGAACCGGCGCAAAAAGGCCACGTGCTGCTCTACCCCGAGGGCATGATCAAGCTCAACGACAGCGCCGCGCTGATCGGCGGTTTGATCGACGGAGAGCGCGATGTCGCGGCGATCATCGCCAAACTCGACGAGCAGTTTCCCGGCGTGCCCGAGCTCGGTGAAGACATCGAGCAATTCATGGAGGTTGCCCGTGCGCAGCACTGGATCGAACTTGCCTGAGGCATCGGTGCAAGTACCGCCAAAACCTGTAGTCGGCCTGCCGCTGTGGCTGCTCGCCGAGCTGACCTACCGCTGCCCGCTGCAATGCCCGTACTGCTCCAATCCACTGGATTTCGCCGAGCAGGGCAAAGAGCTGAGCACCGAGCAGTGGATCAAGGTCTTCCGCGAAGCGCGGGAGATGGGCGCGGCACAGCTGGGCTTTTCCGGTGGCGAACCGCTGGTGCGTCAGGATCTCGCCGAACTGATCCGTGAAGCGCGGCAGCTGGGTTTCTACACCAACCTGATTACCTCAGGCATCGGCCTGACCGAGCAGAAGATCAGTGACTTCAAGAAGGCCGGTCTCGATCACATCCAGATCAGTTTCCAGGCCAGCGACGAGCAGGTGAACAACCTGCTCGCCGGCTCGAAAAAGGCTTTCGCGCAGAAGCTGGAAATGGCTCGCGCGGTGAAGGCCCACGGCTATCCGATGGTGCTGAACTTTGTCACCCATCGGCACAACATCGACAAGATCGACCGCATTATCGAGCTGTGCATCGCGCTCGAAGCGGACTTCGTCGAGCTTGCCACCTGCCAGTTCTACGGCTGGGCGCAGCTCAACCGTGTCGGCCTGCTGCCGACCAAGGAACAATTGGTGCGCGCCGAACGCATCACCAACGAATACCGCGTCAAACTGGAAGCCGAAGGGCATCCCTGCAAGTTGATTTTCGTCACCCCGGATTACTACGAAGAACGCCCGAAAGCCTGCATGAACGGCTGGGGCAGCGTCTTTCTGACGGTGACTCCGGACGGCACCGCCCTGCCCTGTCATGGCGCCCGACAGCTGCCGGTGCAATTTCCCAATGTGCGCGACCACAGCATGCAGCACATCTGGTACGACTCGTTCGGCTTCAACCGCTTTCGCGGATACGACTGGATGCCCGAGCCGTGCCGCTCCTGCGATGAGAAGGAACAGGACTTCGGCGGTTGCCGCTGTCAGGCGTTCATGCTCACGGGGGACGCGAGTAACGCCGATCCGGTGTGCAGCAAGTCCGAACATCACGGCGTGATTCTCAAGGCCCGCGAAGAAGCCGAGACCGCCACCCAGACCATCGAACAACTGGCCTTCCGTAATGAACGAAACTCACGCCTCATCGCCAAGGGCTGAGCCTTTCAGCGCCACCCAGGCCGTCGCCGCCGGAATGGATTTCGCCGAACTGCAACTCGGTGCCAACGGTTTATTCTGGAATGAATATCGCCCCGAAGACGCCGCGTGCCGGATCTGGCACTGGCGCGACGGCGCGGCGAAATGTCTGACGCCGAATGGCTTCAGCGTGCGTAGCCGGGTGTACGAATATGGCGGTGGCGCGTTTTGTCTGACGCCAGACGGGGTGGTTTTCGTCAATGAGGCGGATCAGCAGTTGTATCGGCAGACGTTGCAGGGTACGCCTGAGGCGCTGACGTCAGGCGAGTGTCGTTATGGTGATCTGCATTTTGCTTGCGGCCAGGTTCTGGCGGTTGAGGAGCAGCAAGATCAGCATCGACTCGTCGCCATTGATCTGGCTGACGGTACCCGGCATTTGCTGGCTGAAGGCGCGGATTTCTATGCCGCGCCCACCATCAGCCCGAATGGCCGACGTTTTGCGTGGATCGAGTGGAGCCGGCCGCATCAGCCGTGGACTTCAACTCGCTTGATGGTGACTGAGCGTCTGACCGACGACGCATTTGCGCCCCCGGTATGCGTGGCTGGCATCGAGCGTGAAGAGTCGATCCAGCAACCGCGATTCGACACTGAAAATCGCCTGTACTGCCTGACCGATCGCGGCGGCTTCTGGCAGCCGTGGGGCGAAACGTCCGACGGTTTGCAGCGACTGCCCTGCGCCGAGGCCGATCATGCGCCCGCCCCTTGGCAAATGGGTGGCTGCACCTGGTTGCCGGTGGGTGATTCGTTTCTGGCGAGCTGGACCGAGGGTGGTTTTGGTCGCCTGGCGCTCGACGGCGACGACTTCACCGGCGACTACAGTCGTTTCCGGCACCTGGCGCTGGATCAGCAACTCATCTATTGCATCGCCGCCTCGCCAATCAGTCCCTCGGCGGTGATTGCCATTGATCGTTCCAGCCGCGAAGTGAACGTGCTGGCCGGTGGTATTGCGCCACTGCCGGCGGAGCGCATCAGTCGTCCGCAGACGTTGCGCTACCCGAGCGGCAGCGGTGAGGCTCATGGGTTCTTTTATCCGGCAATGAACGACGAAGCACAGCCACCACTGGTGGTGTTCATCCACGGCGGCCCGACCTCGGCCTGCTACCCGATGCTCGACCCGCGCATTCAGTACTGGACGCAACGCGGTTTTGCTGTCGCCGACCTCAACTACCGCGGCAGCAGCGGTTATGGCCGCGAATACCGTCAAGCGTTGCATCTGAGCTGGGGCGAGGTGGACGTCGAGGACGCCTGTGCGGTGGTGGCGTATCTGGCCAGACAAGGTCTGATCGACGGCGAGCGCGCGTTTATCCGCGGCGGCAGCGCCGGGGGTTACACCACGTTGTGTGCGCTGGCGTTTCACCAGGTGTTCCGCGCTGGCGCCAGCCTCTACGGCGTCAGCGACCCGGTGGCACTCGCCCGCGCGACCCACAAGTTCGAAGGCGATTATCTCGACTGGCTGATCGGCGATCCCCAACAGGACGCCGAGCGCTACGCCGCACGCACGCCATTGCTGCACGCGAATAACATCCGGGTGCCGGTGATTTTCTTTCAGGGTGAACTGGATGCCGTGGTGGTGCCGCAACAGACCCGCGACATGGTCACGGCGCTGGAAAGCAATGGCATCCCGGTCGAGGCGCATTATTACGCAGAAGAGCGCCATGGTTTTCGCCGGGCGGTGAATCAGGCGCATGCACTGGAGCAGGAGTGGACGTTTTATCGGCGGGCGATGGAGTTGGCGGACTGAATACCGCACTTCTTCCAAAATGGCGCCGCCCCCATCGCGGGCAAGCCCGCTCCCACAGGTTCTTGGGTGTACACAAAATGTGTGACCTACCGAAAACACTGTGGGAGCGGGCTTGCCCGCGATAGCAATCTATCTCGCGCCGCTGAACTCAGCGCTTGGCGATGATGTACACCGCATGCACGATCCCCGGGATATAACCACACAGCGTCAGCAGGATGTTCAGCCAGAACGCCCCGCCGAACCCGACCTGCAGAAACACACCCAGTGGCGGCAACAGAATGGCGATGATGATACGAATGAAGTCCATGGGTCAGCTCCTGAATGGGGGTTGGCTCACATGAGCCATACAAGCTAATCGACCTGCGCCGTTCGTCAGGGTTCAGTGCAAACGCCATTTGATCGCCACCATCGGGCATAAAAAAACGCCCCACGCCAAAAGAATCAGGCGTGAGGCGTGCGTTATACCGCGAGACGGTTCTTGAAATCGGGCAGGAAACTTCAGTTCAGACGGCAATCCCTTTGCGGCATTGCAGTTGCGCGGTGCGCACCCGCGAGAAGGCGCGGGCCAGGCGCAGGAGCATTTCGTCGATGTTGGCCTTGCTGACGGTGAGTGCCGGGGTGAAACGCAGGCAATCGGCTTGCGGCGCGTTGAGCAGCAGGCCTTCGTGCAGGGCGGCACTGACTACGGCATCGGCGCATTCCTCTGACAGGCTCAGTCCCCAGAACAGGCCTTGACCACGCAGTTCGCCATGGCCGTAACGGTGCGCCAGGCGCGCAAGTCCCTCGCGCAAGTGCTGACCGTGGTCTTTGACCTGTTCGAGAAATGCCCGGTCCTGCACGCTGTCGAGCACCACCAGACCGGCCGCGGTCATCAGTGCATTGCCGTGATGAGTGCCGCCCAGTTCACCCGCATCAAAGCAGCAGGCTTTGCCTCGGGCCAGCAGCGCTGCCAGCGGCACACCACCACCCAGGCCCTTGCCGAGTACGACAATATCGGCGCGCACACCGTAGGACTGCTCGGCGAGCAAACTGCCGCAGCGGCCGATACCGGTCTGCACTTCGTCGAGGATCAGCAGAATGCCCAGTTCGCGGCACAGCCGTTCAACGCCTTTGAGGTAATGCTCAGTGGCCGGAATCACCCCGGCATCGCTCTGAATCGGCTCGAGCATGATCGCCACGGTTTGCGCATCGACAGCCGCGTGCAGCGCCGGCAAGTCGTTGAATGGCACCAGATCGAAACCTGGCAGCAGCGGAGCGAAACGGTTGTGCAGGTTGCAACTGTCTGACGCGGAAATCGTCGCCAGACTACGGCCGTGACAACCTTGCTTCGCCACGATGATTCGCGACGCCCCACCACGATGCAGCTGACCCCATTTGCGCGCCAGTTTGATCGCTGCCTCGCAGGCTTCGCTGCCACTGTTGAGCAAGTAAGCCTGGTCGCTGGAAGTGCTGGCACACAAACGATCGGCAAGGTTGAGCATGCCGCGATTGTGCAGATTGAAGCCGGGATTGATCAGTGCCTGAGCCTGACTGGCAATCGCTTTGACCAGCGCCGAAGGGCTGTGCCCCAGACTGTTGGCACCGCCGGCCTGAGAGAAGTCGAGGTAGGCGCGATCATGACTGTCCCACAGCCAGGAACCCTGACCGCGAACGAACACCTGCAGCGGGCGCTCGACGCTGGGCATCAAGCGCTCGGCATTCAGACTGTCGCCTGCCCCGGCGGGATTGGGCTCGAACGCGAGGTCATCAAGACTCGGCGCCTGGCGCCGCAAACTGAACAGATTCATTGAAAGAAACCTCGTTTGAGGTTTTTTGAACTGCCTATGCAAACACTGTCGAAGCAAACGCTATTCATCGCGCTCTCTGGCCCTGTAAGCCTTGTGATTGCGGTTAGACTAGGCTCACAGCGGGCTTCGAGCCATTTCGATTTACCAGCATTTTCGATAAGCATTACTTATGGATTTCAAACAACTGCGTTATTTCGTCGCGGTCTACGAAGAAGGCCATGTGGGCCGGGCCGCTGAGCGTCTGTCGATCTCGCAACCGGCGCTCTCGCAACAGATCCGCCAGCTCGAGCAGAACCTCGACGTCACCCTGTTCGAACGTAGCAGCAAACGCCTGCTGCCGACCCTCGCCGCGCACACTCTGTACAACCACGCGCTACCACTGCTCGATGGATTGCAGCGCGCGCGCGAGGCATTGGGCAATTTCAAGGGCCAGGCCTTGCGCACCCTGGCGATCGGTGTACTGCAAACCGTGCACACCAGCCTCGTCCCGCAAATGCTCGAGCGGGTACGCAAGGCGCAGCCGCACCTGGTGGTGCAGATTTACGAGCTGACCGGTCTGGAGATCGAGCGCCGCCTGCTCAACGGCTCGCTGGATATCGGCATCAGCTACCTGCCACCGCGGCAACCCGGGCTGCATGGCGTAATGCTGTATGAAGATGAGCTGACGCTGGTGATCCCGGCGGATCATCCGCTGCGTGAATTCAAAAAGGTTTCGATGCGTCAGGCGGCGGAATTGCCGATGTTGCTACTGGGCGAAGAGTTTCAGATCCGGCAGATCTGGCAGGCACAACTGACCAGCCTGGGGCGACGCCCGCAAGTGCAGGCCGAGCTGAACAATATGCTGGGGATTCTCGACAGTTTGCCGCACACCAAACTGGCGACCGTGCTGCCCGGGCGCTCACAGAGGGAATACGACGATCAGGATCTGCTGTGGAAACCGCTGAGCGAGCCACGGGTGCCCCTGCAGGTTGGCCTGGTGTGTCGCGATGTGCAGCGCCAGCAGGCGTCTCTGGCGTTGCTGCGCACGTTGCTGGAAGAGGTGATTCAGCGTGAAGACAAACCGCTGAAAGCCGCGCCACCACTGGATCCGCTGCCCTGAAAACTTTTCTTCAGACAAAAGAAAACCCCGCCGAAGCGGGGCTTTGCAGACTGTTTCCCTGACATCCATTTCACTCCGCCACCCTGGCAGAATCCTACGTGTCCGTGTTGTTGCTTTGCGCTTCCTGCGCGACGTCCATGAGTTGTAGATTAGCTGTGGATCCAATCTACGCCTATGGGAGAACAGCAGCACGTCATGTAAGAGAATGCTTACATGACGTTACATCATCAGAACTGTTCAGCGTTCAACAGGAACAGCGACTCGCTGCCCGCCTTCACCGATGCGCTCAACGAGTGGATACGCGGCAGCAGACGGGCGAAATAGAAGCGCGCGGTGCCTAGCTTGCTGGCGTAGAAATCGTCCTGCGCTTCTTTGCCCAGCGCGGCTTTCGCCATCAGTGCCCACATGTAGGCATAAGCGGTGTAGCCGAACGCTTGCAGATATTCGACCGAGGCTGCGCCGATTTCGTTCGGATTGGTTTTTGCCCGATCCAGCAGCCACGCCGTCAACTCGTCGAGGGTGCTCACGGCGTCGTTCAGCGGCTTGGTGAATTCGCCGAGGTCAGCGCTGGCGGTCGCGGTGAAGTGGCGGATCTCGTCAGCGAACAGCTTGTAGAACGCGCCGCCGCTGCCGACGATCTTGCGCCCGACCAGGTCCAGCGCCTGAATGCCGTTGGTGCCTTCGTAGATCTGGGTGATGCGCACGTCACGCACCAGTTGTTCCTGGCCCCACTCGCGGATGTAGCCGTGGCCGCCGAAAATCTGCTGGCCGTGAACGGTGGTTTCCAGGCCCAGGTCAGTGAGGAATGCCTTTGCCACCGGGGTCAGCAACGCGACCAGATCTTCTGCGCGCTTGCGGGTGGTGGCGTCTTCGCTGAACTTGGCGGTGTCGAGTTGCATCGCCACGTAAGTGGAGAAGGCGCGACCGCCCTCGTTCGAGGCTTTCATGGTCAGCAGCATGCGACGCACGTCAGGGTGGACGATGATCGGGTCGGCAACCTTGTCCTTGTTCTGCGCGCCGGTCGGCGAACGGCTCTGCAGACGATCACGCGCGTATTCGACGGCGTTCTGATAAGAGCGCTCGCCGCTGGCCAGGCCTTGAATGCCGACGCCCAGACGTTCGTAGTTCATCATGGTGAACATCGCCGCCAGGCCCTTGTTCGGCTCGCCGACCAGATAACCCACGGCTTCGTCGAAGTTCATCACGCAGGTCGCGGATGCCTGGAT
This sequence comes from Pseudomonas sp. S8, assembly GCF_050473925.1. Classification (NCBI taxonomy): domain Bacteria; kingdom Pseudomonadati; phylum Pseudomonadota; class Gammaproteobacteria; order Pseudomonadales; family Pseudomonadaceae; genus Pseudomonas; species Pseudomonas sp. S8. The sequence continues at coordinate 4,934,969 of NZ_JBFDVZ010000016.1, read as the reverse complement.
GCCCATCTTGTGTTCGATCGAGCCACAGTTCGCCGGATTGCGTGCGCCCAGACTGCCATCGGCATTGACCATGAACTTCGGCACCAGGAACAGCGAAATGCCTTTCGGACCAGCCGGGGCGTCCGGCAATTTCGCCAGCACCAGGTGGATGATGTTCTCGGTGAGATCGTGCTCACCGCCGGTGATGAAGATCTTGGTGCCGCTGACCTTGTAGGAACCGTCGGCCTGCGGTTCGGCCTTGGTGCGGATGATGCCCAGGTCGGTGCCGGCGTGCGGCTCGGTCAGGCACATGGAACCGGCCCAGATCCCGGCGTACATGTTCGGCAGGTAGGCGGCTTTCAGCTCTTCGCTGGCGTGGGCGTTGATCGACAGGCAGGCACCGGCGGTCAGCATCGGGTACAGACCGAACGACAGGCTGGCGGAGTTGACCATTTCTTCGACCTGCGCCGAAACGGCTTTGGGCATGCCCATGCCGCCGTAGGCCGGATCGCCACCGACTCCAACCCAGCCGCCCTCAGCGTAAGTCTGATAGGCCTGCGGGAAACCGGCCGGCGTGGTGACGGCGCCGTCCTTCCAGTGGCAGCCTTCTTCGTCGGCAGCGCGGCTCAGAGGCGCGATACTTTTGCTGGTGACCTTGCCGGCTTCTTCGAGAATGGCTTCTACGGTTTCTGCATCGACAGTCTCGGCCAAGGCCGGCAGTTCGGCCCAGAGTTTGGCGACTTCGAATACTTCATTGAGGACGAAGCGCATATCGCGCAGCGGCGCTTTGTAGTCAGCCATGGCAAACCTCGCAAGATCTAAACAGGTGATTCGTGGAAGAGTGTTTTCGTTGAGGCCGAGTGTACCTCAACAACTTTTGCGACACATAGGGTCAACCGGTGACTGATTTGTTATTTTTGGTCACCAGCATTCAGCGATAAAACAAAGCCCGCAATCAGCGGGCTTTTGAGCGATGGCGTGTGGCTTGACTCAGCCCGCGGCGCTGTCCATGCGCACCGCGCCGCGACGGTTCTGACCGAACGCCATGACGCAGTTACGCCCGGCGCCCTTGGCGCTGTACAACGCCTGGTCGGCAGACTTGAGGACTTCTTCCGGGGTACGCTGTTCAACGCGTTCGGCGACACCGATACTGACCGTCACCGAGACACTGGAAGCACCGCTGCCGCTACGACGCTGACGACCTTGCTGATCGTCCTGCGGACGGCTCTCCTGATTTCGCAACTGGATGTTGTAGGAGGCAATCGACTCGCGAATCACCTCCAGGTGCGGCATGCACTCCTCGAGGGTTTTGCCCGCAAACACCAAGGCGAATTCCTCACCGCCATAGCGATATGCCCTACCGCCACCGCTGATTTTCGACAGCTTGCTGGCGACCAGCCGTAGCACTTGGTCACCGACGTCGTGACCGTGGGTGTCGTTGAATTTCTTGAAGTGATCGACGTCGCTCATCGCCAGCACATAGTTGCGCCCCAGACGCTGCATGCGTTCATTGAGCGCACGACGCCCCGGCAGACCGGTGAGTTCATCGCGGAAGGCCATTTGATAGGCCTCATGCGCCACGGCAGCGGCAATCATCAGCATCACCTGACTGCACATGATGTTCAGGGTGAACGGCAGGATGAAGGTTTTCGGCAGCATCCAGAACAACCCGAGCAAGCCGACCAGTTGTGCCGCATGCAACGGGCGCGGGTTGCGCCAGTATTGCCAGGCCAGCAGCAGGAACGCCGAGAGAAACACCGGATAGGACATCTGGATCAGGCTCATCCAGGCACCGTGCAGCGCTGGCCAGCGGATTTCCGAGAGCCACATCAGCAACGCCTGGGGATAACTTTGCTCAAGACCGAGGGCGACGCTGCCAAAGGCCAGCAGCACGGCGAACCGCGCAACCATGTCCTGAAACAGATGGGTGCGCTCTTGCCACGCGGCGAACAGGCCGAACAACAGTGGCAACAGCAGACAGACCAGATGAAACACCACCGCGGCGTCTTCGCGCACTTTGCCGTTATCGCGGTAATAGTCAGTCTGGGTGTCGAGCAGAAAGTAGGCGATGTACACCGTGAGCATCAGAAACAGTTCGCGCTGACGTCGGTAAACCGCACAGTAAGCGCCGCCCAACAGCAGCACCAGGGTCGGCAACACGTTGAACAGCGATGTGAAGAACACATTGAGGTCTTTGACGTACGCAGCCGCCAACCCCGCAAGCAATAACAGCAGTGAAGGCAGGAAATGACTGAAACGTACAGCGGAAGAACGCGGCAAGGGTAAAGCTCCGACCCGTCATATCAAAGAGATGGCATTGTGCCTGCAATGTGGCCAGTTAAGCACACACAATGTGATCCAGATCACAGGCAGTCTCTTTAACGGCAGAAAAGCCGGGTTGCTGAGCGATTCAGCAACAAAAAAAACCGCTGCCCCCGGAAGAGCAGCGGTTTTGGTCAGACCGCGTTGAGGCTTAGTAGCCCAGTGCGAAGTCTTCTTCTTTCATGTCCATCAGGTTATTGGCGCCCGACAGCATGGTGGCCACGTGGGTTCGGGTACGTGGCAGGATGCGCTGGAAGTAGAAGCGCGCGGTTTGCAGCTTGGCGGTGTAGAACGCCTCGTCGGTGGTGCCGGCAGCCAGTTTTTCAGCAGCCAGGCGCGCCATGTCAGCCCAGAAGTAGGCCAGACAGGCGTAACCGGAGTACATCAGGTAGTCCACGGAGGCCGCGCCGACTTCTTCGCGATCTTTCATGGCGGCCATACCGACCTTCATGGTCAGCTCGCCCCATTCCTTGTTCAGTGCAGCCAGCGGTGCAACGAATTCTTTGACGGCTTCGTTGCCTTCATTGTTCTGGCAGAACTTGTGAACGATCTTGGTGAAGCCTTTCAGAGCCTCGCCTTGAGTCATCAGCACTTTACGGCCCAGCAGGTCGAGTGCCTGGATGCCGGTGGTGCCTTCGTACAGCATCGAAATGCGGCTGTCGCGAACGTTCTGCTCCATGCCCCACTCGGCGATGAAACCGTGACCACCGTAGATCTGCACGCCGTGGTTGGCGGCTTCGAAACCGACTTCGGTCATGAACGCCTTGGCGATCGGCGTCATGAACGCCAGCAGTGCGTCGGCCTTCTTCTTCTCTTCTTCGTCGACGCCGTACTTGACGATGTCGACCTGTTTGGCGGTGAAGTACACCATCGCGCGGTTGCCTTCGGCGAAGGCCTTCATGGTCAGCAGCATGCGACGTACGTCAGGGTGCACGATGATCGGGTCAGCGGCCTTGTCCGGCGCTTTCGGGCCAGTCAGAGAGCGCATTTGCAGACGATCGCGAGCATATTTCAGGCCGCCCTGGAAGCCGATTTCGGCGTGGGCCAGACCTTGCAGCGCGGTACCCAGACGTGCGGTGTTCATGAAGGTGAACATGCAGTTCAGGCCTTTGTTCGCCGGGCCGATCAGGAAACCGGTGGCGCCGTCGAAGTTCATCACGCAAGTGGCGTTGCCGTGAATGCCCATCTTGTGTTCCAGCGAACCGCAGCTCACTGCGTTGCGCGCACCGATGGTGCCATCGGCGTTCGGCAGGAATTTTGGAACGATGAACAGGGAAATGCCTTTGGTGCCAGCCGGTGCGTCCGGCAGGCGGGCCAGTACGATGTGGACGATGTTGTCGGCCATGTCGTGTTCACCGGCCGAGATGAAGATCTTGGTGCCGGAAACCTTGTAGGAGCCATCGGCCTGAGGCTCGGCCTTGGTGCGCAGCATGCCCAGGTCGGTGCCGCAGTGCGGTTCGGTCAAGCACATGGTGCCGGTCCATTCGCCGGAAACCAGTTTGGTCAAATAGGCTTCTTGCTGCTCAGGGGTGCCGTGCTCGGAGATGGTGTTCATCGCGCCGTGCGACAAGCCTGGGTACATGCCCCACGACCAGTTGGCTTCACCGACCATTTCGCTCACAGCTAGACCCAGCGACTCCGGCAGGCCCTGACCGCCGTGCTCGACGTCGTGCGCCAGGCTCGGCCAGCCGCCTTCGACAAATTGCTTGTAAGCCTCTTTGAAGCCAGTCGGGGTTTTCACACCGGACTCGCTCCAGGTGCAGCCTTCGAGGTCGCCCACGCGGTTCAGCGGTGCCAATACCTGCTCACAAAACTTGGCGCCTTCTTCGAGGATGGCGTCAACCATGTCCGGCGTTGCTTCGGAGCAAGCTGGAAGGCTCTGATAGTGCGCTTCGTAGCCGAGCAGTTCGTCACGAACGAAGCGAATATCACGCAAGGGGGCCTTGTAGTCAGGCATAGCGATAAACCTCTGCTGATGTAACCGGGAATGAACGACCGTGTTGATTTGTTATGACGGTCAAACAGTTGTTTGAAACATACGTTTACGCCGAAATCTTGTCAAGCGTCGATCTTTTGCCGTTCGTCATGACTTTTTTCAAACGCCGGACACAGCAAACGGCCATGGGCTGCAAAGCGCCACGGGCAATGAAAAAAGATTAGTTGAGGGAGAAGGACTTACAACGAAAAACGCCGCGACAAGGCGCGGCGTTCAGCAGGCAGGGACCGCAAAAATCAGGCAAACGTATCAATGATCGTACCGAGCATTTCATCGGAAGCCTTGGCGACCTTGGTGCCCAGTTCCACCTGAAACTTGCCTTGAGCCATTTCGGCCATGGCGCTGCCCGGATCCATTTGCTGACTGCGATCGATACCGCGCAGGCGATCGATCTGCGCCTCGGAAGACTGGCTGGTAACCGAACGCTCGATCGTATTATTGGCGATCTGGCTGGCGGCCTGATCGACACGATTCTGCCCGGTTTGAATGGTGCTCAAACCCGCATAAAAAGCTGTGTTACCGGTGATTTCCATGGGAGTTCTCATCCTTGGGAAGGATCAATGGTTGCCATTGAAGCAGAGGCGTCAGAAAAACACCCGTCAAAAATACTGATGGCACAGTGCCCTGTCATAGCAAAAGCATTAGTCCAGCAGATCGAGTTGCAAGTGGGCAGCCACCGCCTCGGCGCTGAGCGACTTAAGTTTCGGCACGCGCCCCAGACACGGCGCGGGAAGCCGCTCGGCCAGCGTCGCCAGATTCTCTTCCAGCCGCGAGGTCTTCGGATCGATGATATTCGCCACCCAACCGGCCAGTTGCAGGCCATCGCGGGCAATTGCCTCGGCCGTCAGCAAGGCATGACTGATACAGCCCAGGCGCACGCCCACCACCAGAATCACCGGCAGCTTCAGCGCGATGGCCAGATCCGACAGATTGTCCTGATCCGCCAACGGTACTCGCCAGCCACCGGCCCCCTCAATCAAGGTGAAATCGGCATTCAGCGCCAGAATTTCGCGCATCGGCGCCAACAGCGATTGCACGGTCAGCGCGACACCCGCCTCGCGCGCCGCCAGATGCGGCGCGATGGCCGGCTCGAACGCGACCGGATTGACCTGTTGATAAGTCAGCGACACCGAACATTCAGCCAACAACGCCAGCGCGTCCGCATTGCGCAAGCCCTTGGCGGTTACCTCGCACCCCGAAGCCACCGGTTTGCCCGCCGCCGTACTCAGCCCCGCCGAGCGCGCAGCATGCAGCAATCCGGCTGCCACAGTGGTCTTGCCGACATCGGTGTCAGTCCCGGTGATGAAATAGGCTGCGCTCATAAGGGTTTCTCCAACACCGCGTAAACCACCTGGTAAGTCGCTGGCAATCCCTGCGGCTGACGGAACTGTTCGTACGCCTCGATCAGGCCGAGGATCCGCGCCCGCCCGGTCAAACCGCCCGGCCGCCCGGGGTTCAGATTGTGCGCACCGAGCGCCTTGAGTTCGTGGGTCAGGTTGCGCACATCCGGGTAGTGCAGCACATGCGCCTGATTCTGCAGACTCACCGAACGCAAGCCACTGGCGGCGCACAACTGCTCATACCGGGCGAATTCGCGGAAGCGGTTGACGTGCACCAGCCCATCGACCTGCCGCCAACTGTCGCGCAATTCGTACAACGTCCCGACACAAAGACTAGCAAACGCGAAAATCCCGCCCGGCTTGAGCACACGAAAAGCTTCGCTGAGCACCGATTCGAAGTCCGCACACCACTGCACCGCGAGGCTGGAGAAGATCAGCTCGCAGGTCGAATCCTGCAATGGCAGACGCTCCGCATCACCCGCGATGAAATGCTGCGCGCCGCCCAGTGGCCGTGCGTGACCGAGCATGCCCTCGGCGATATCCAGTGCCAGCCCCTGCCCCTCGACATATCGCTCGGCCAATGCGCGAGTGAAATAGCCGGTGCCGCAGCCAAGATCCAGCCAGCGCGACGGCAGAAAATCTTCCGGCAACCGCTGCAGCAACTGTGAGCCGACATCACGCTGCAATTCGGCAACACTGTCGTAACTGGCCGCCGCACGGGAGAAAGAGGCCGCGACCTGGCGCTTGTCGGGCAAGCCGCCGGGCAGCGCAACAAGAGACAAATCAGTCATCACCGCACTCGTGTAGAAAAGCCTGGATCGCACCCGCCACGCCATGGGGGTCTTCCAGAAGAAACGCATGACTGGCCTGCTCGATCAGACCAATTTCGATATCCGGCAACAGCGCGAACAACGCCCCCGCCGCTTCCGCCGGCACCAGGCCGTCCTGCCCGGCGAACAGGTGTAACTGCGGTCCGCGAAACGCCTGCAACGCTTCCCGGGTATCCAGTTGGGCGAGCAGTTCCAGCCCGGCCAACAAGGTTTCGGGGGCCGAATTCGGCGCACCGCCGAGCAGCAGTCGCGACATGCCGCGCGGGTCCTGCGCGCCCTGAGCACACAACAGCGAGAATCGTTTGAGGGTCATTCGCGGATCGGCCTGGCAGCCGCCGAGAAATGCATCGAACGTCTCGTCCGGCATCGCACTCGGCCAATGCTCTTGGGCCACGAAAGAAGGATTGCTCGCCAGCGTCAGCAGACCGCAGCAACGCTCGCCGCGCCGTGCTGCCAATTCAGAGGCAAGCATGCCGCCCAGCGACCAGCCGCCCAGCCACACATCCTGAGGAATACGTTCATCGAGATCGTCGAGCCACTCCTGCAAGTCGCTCGAATCAAGCTCGGGCAACGGCTCGATCTCGACATACAGATGCTCGTCGAGTCCCTGTAACGCCGCGGTCAAAGGCTCCAGCGGCGAAATACCAAGGCCCCAGCCCGGCAGCAGAATCAGACGATCACGCATGGCTTGGCTCCGGCGGCAGTTGGGCAAAGCAATCGGCCAGTCCTTCCAACAATAGCTGCACCTGCGCCTCGCTGTGGGCGGCGGTCAGGGTCACGCGCAGGCGTGCACTTCCTGCCGGGACGGTAGGCGGACGGATTGCCGTGACCATCAAGCCGCGTTCGCGCAGCATCTGCGACAGGCGCACGGCGCGACCGGCATCGCCGATCAGGATCGGCTGGATCGGGGTGAAGCTGTCCATCAGCTGCAGACCGATCTGCTCGGCCCCTCGACGAAATTGGCGGATCAGCAGGTTAAGGTGCTCACGTCGCCAATGCTCGCTGCGCAGTAATTCCAGACTTTTCAGCGTCGCACAGGCCAACGCCGGTGGCTGGCTGGTGGTGTAGATGTACGGCCGGGCGAACTGGATCAGGCTTTCGATCAGCTCTTCGCTGCCGGCGACAAAAGCACCGGCGGTGCCGAACGCCTTGCCGAGGGTGCCGACCAGCACCGGCACATCGTCCTGACTCAAGCCGAAATGCTCGACGATCCCGCCGCCATTCGCGCCGAGCGGGCCGAAGCCATGGGCATCATCGACCATCAGCCACGCGCCCCTGGCCTTGGCTTCCCGGGCCAGCGCGGGCAGATCGGCAATGTCGCCGTCCATGCTGAACACGCCATCGGTGACCACCAGCGTGTTGCCCGTGGCTTTCTCCAGACGCGTGGCCAGACTGTCGGCGTCGTTGTGCAGATAACGATTGAAACGCGCGCCGGACAACAGACCGGCATCCAGCAACGAGGCGTGATTGAGGCGATCTTCCAGCACCGTATCGCCCTGCCCGACCAGTGCCGTGACCGCACCGAGGTTGGCCATGTAGCCAGTGGTGAACAGCAAAGCACGTGGCCGGCCAGTGAGATCGGCGAGGGCTTCTTCCAGGGCGTGATGCGGGCCGCTGTGACCGATCACCAGATGCGACGCGCCGCCGCCCACGCCCCAGCGCTCGGCACCGGCGCGCCAGGCTTCGATCACCTGCGGGTGATTGGCCAGACCAAGGTAGTCGTTATTGCAGAACGCCAGCAACGGCTGCCCGTCGACCACCACTTCAGGCCCCTGCGGGGACTCGAGCAACGGACGCTGGCGATAGAGATTTTCGGCACGGCGGGCAGCAAGGCGTGCGGCGAGATCGAAAGACATGCAGGCCTCGACAGTCAGATCAGATGAATCAAGACGGACACAGACCCTGTGGGAGCTGGCTTGCCAGCGATGACGGTGACACATTCAACATAGATGTCGACAGCCACTCCGCTATCGCTGGCAAGCCAGCTCCCACAGTGTTTTGCATCGCATCAAAAAACTTAGATGGCAGCGTTATAGAACTGCTCGCTGCTCTTCTGCTCCACCAGCGCCTGCTCGATCGCGGCCTGATGCACCTCATCGGCATGCTCTTCACGGGCTTCTGGCTGAATACCCAGACGCGCGAACAGTTGCATGTCCTTGTCGGCCTGCGGGTTGGCAGTGGTCAGCAGTTTGTCGCCGTAAAAAATCGAGTTGGCACCGGCAAAGAATGCCAACGCCTGCATCTGCTCGTTCATCGCTTCGCGGCCGGCGGACAGGCGCACGTGGGATTGCGGCATGAGGATGCGCGCCACGGCAAGCATGCGGATGAAATCGAACGGATCGACGTCGTCGGCGTTTTCCAGCGGCGTACCGGCCACTTTCACCAGCATGTTGATCGGCACCGACTCCGGATGCTCCGGCAGGTTAGCCAGCTGGATCAGCAGGTTGGCGCGGTCGTCCAGCGACTCGCCCATGCCGAGAATGCCGCCGGAGCAGATCTTCATCCCCGACTCACGCACGTAGGCCAGGGTCTGCAGGCGCTCGCTGTAAGTGCGGGTGGTGATGATGCTGCCGTAGAACTCCGGCGAGGTGTCGAGGTTGTGGTTGTAGTAATCCAGGCCAGCCTTGGCCAGCGCTTCGGTCTGCTCCTGATCGAGACGCCCAAGGGTCATGCAGGTTTCCAGACCCATGGCTTTCACGCCTTCGACCATCTTCAGCACATACGGCATGTCTTTGGCCGACGGGTGCTTCCACGCGGCCCCCATGCAGAAACGGGTCGAGCCGATGGCCTTAGCGCGGGCAGCCTCTTCGAGGACTTTCTGCACTTCCATCAGCTTTTCTTTTTCCAGGCCGGTGTTGTAGTGACCGGACTGCGGGCAGTACTTGCAGTCTTCCGGGCAGGCGCCGGTCTTGATCGACAGCAGCGTGGAAACCTGCACCCGGTTGGCGTTGAAATGTGCACGGTGCACCGTCTGCGCCTGGAACAGCAAGTCGTTGAATGGCTGTACGAAGAGCGCTTTGACTTCGGCTAAAGACCAGTCGTGACGCAGGATGGCAGAGGTGCTGGCGCTCATGGGCAGTTCCTTGGTTATGCTTGGCTGGCGGCTGCGGGAACGGAATACCCACAGGCGCGACACGGATGTTCGGCATATTTAAGGAAGAGTCATGCGCTGTCAACCACGATACGCACAACAGGTTTACATCTGTTTAAAAAACGTACAGACCTGCTTGCTGTGCGATGAGCCCGCAGAAGCAGAATTGCCAATGTGCGTCGCCTGTGAAACCGAGCTGCCCTGGCTCGGCGACCAGTGCCAGACGTGCGCGTTGCCGATGCCGGCTGTCGGTCTGACCTGCAGCGAGTGCCTGCTAGAGCCGCCGGCGTTCGAACAGGTGGTCGTGCCGTGGCGCTATGACTTCCCGGTGGACAGTCTGATTACACGCTTTAAACACAAGGCGAAATGGCCGTTTGGTCACCTGCTCGCCGACGTTGCCGGACAATACCTGCAACATCGCTTCGATGAGGGATTGCCACGACCCGACGCGTTGGTGCCGGTGCCATTGGCCAGCAAACGACTGCGCCAACGCGGGTTCAATCAAGCGGCGATGCTCGGGCGATGGTTGAGCCAACAGCTGGATCTGCCTTTTGAGGAACAGGCGCTACGGCGGGTCCACGACACCAGCGCCCAGCAGGATCTCGACGCCAAGGCGCGCAAGCGCAATTTGCGTCATGCCTTCGCGCTGAACCCTGACACCGATGTGAAAGGTCGGCACTTCGCATTGATCGATGACGTGCTGACCACCGGCGCCACGGCCCAGGCATTGGCGCGACTGCTAAAAAATGCAGGCGCAGCGCGGGTTGACGTGTATTGCCTGGCGCGCACCCCAAAACCAGGGAATTGAAAGTCAGCACAATCCCCTTGTGGGAGGACAGTGTGTGGCTTGACTCTTGTGGCTCAAGCCGCCAACTTCACTTTCCACCGCCATCGTGAAAAGCCCCCCTCCATGTCCATGCCGTCTCTGTTATCCCAGCACATCGTCCGCCGTCCGCAGCGCATCGCCCTGCTGCAACACATTGCCGAACAGGGCTCGATCACCCGCGCGGCAAAAAGCGCCGGGCTGAGTTACAAGGCCGCTTGGGATGCGATCGATGAGTTGAACAACCTGGCGCAGAAGCCATTGGTGGAACGTGCGGTCGGCGGCAAGGGCGGCGGTGGCGCCAGATTGTCCAGCGAAGGCGAGCGGGTGTTGCGCCTTTATCAAAAGCTGCAGGCCTTGCAGGCGCAGGTACTGGAAGCCGCTGAAGACGCCAGTGATCTGGATCTGATCGGGCGATTGATGCTCAGAACCAGCGCCCGCAATCAACTGCACGGCAAAGTCGTGAACATCGAAGGTCAGGGCCGCAATGACTTGATCCGCCTCGAACTGGCTGAAGGCCTGTGGATCAATGCACAGATCACCCACGACAGCACCGTGCATCTGGAACTGCAACCGGGCACTGAAGTGGTGGCATTGATCAAGGCCGGCTGGCTTGAACTGCTGGCGGCGGACCAAGCTGCAACATCTGGACACAATCTACTGAGCGGCACCCTCGAAGCCATTCTCGATGCCGAGGACGGCCCCAGCGAAGTGCGCATCGCTTTGCCCAACGGCCAGACGCTCTGCGCTCTGGCTGAGCCGCTGCAGCTTCGCACCCGCGGGCTGAGTGTCGGGCAACCGGTGCAGGTGCAGTTCTCGCCGTCCAATGTGCTGATCGGCACGCCGCTGTAATCAGGCGCTGCAACGAAAGCGTAATCGACGCTCATTAAGGTGGCTGCCAAAACCAAGCAGGGAGCCTGATGTGAGCCTATTAGAAGAAAACCAATCGACAGACCTGGAAAAAATGGTCGGCCTCAGCCGTCGCGGTTTCATCAGCGCCGGTGCGCTGTGCGGCGCCGCCATGTTCCTCGGCGGTAACCTGCTCAGCCGCAGCGCGCTGGCCACCAGCATCAGCGCCGGCAACAGCCGCTTGCTGGGTTTCGAGAGCATTCCCGCCGCCACCACCGACGTCATCAGCCTGCCCAAGGGCTACAAGTCCTCGGTGCTGATCAGTTGGGGTCAGCCATTGCACAAGAACGGCCCGGCGTTCGACCCGAGCGGCAATGGCACCGCCGCCGCACAGGAAGTGCAGTTCGGTGACAACAACGACGGCATGAGCCTGTTCGAATTCCCCGACGACAGAAACCGCGCGTTGATGGCGATCAACAACGAATACACCAACTACCGCTACCTCTACCCGCACGGCGGCATGCCGCAATCGGCCGAAGACGTGCGCAAGGCGCTGGCCTGCGAAGGTGTGTCGGTGATCGAAGTGCAGCGCAAGAACGGCCAATGGCAGTTCGTCCAGGGCTCGCGCTACAACCGGCGCATCCACGGCAACTCGCCGTTGCGCATCAGCGGCCCGGCGGCGGGTCACGAGCTGATGAAGACGGCCGCCGACAAGCATGGCAAGAGAGTCCTCGGCACCTTCCAGAACTGCGCCAACGGCAAGACACCGTGGGGCACCTATCTGACCTGCGAAGAAAACTTCACCGACTGCTTTGGCAGCAGCAACGCCCAGCAGCAGTTCGACCCGGCGCAGAAGCGTTACGGCGTGTCGGCGGCCAGCCGCGAGATCAACTGGCATCCGTTCGATCCACGCTTCGACATGGCCAAGAACCCCAACGAGCTCAACCGTCACGGCTGGGTGGTCGAGATCGATCCGTTCGATCCGCAATCGACCCCGGTCAAACGTACCGCGCTGGGTCGCTTCAAACATGAAAACGCCGCGCTGGCCGAGACCGACGACGGCCGCGCCGTGGTGTACATGGGCGACGACGAACGGGGCGAGTTCATCTACAAATTCGTCAGCCGCGACCGCATCAACCACCGCAACGCCAAGGCCAACCGCAACATCCTCGACCACGGCACTTTGTACGTGGCGAAATTCGATGCCGGTGACGGCAACCCGGATCATCCAAAAGGCCAGGGCCAGTGGATCGAACTGACCCATGGCAAGAACGGCATCGACGCCAGCAGCGGTTTCGCCGATCAGGCCGAAGTGCTGATCCACGCCCGCCTCGCCGCCAGCGTGGTCGGCGCCACGCGCATGGACCGCCCGGAATGGATTGTGGTCAGCCCGAAGGACGGCCAGGTCTATTGCACCCTGACCAACAACGCCAAGCGCGGCGAAGACGGGCAGCCGGTGGGCGGGCCGAACCCGCGCGCGAAGAACGTCTACGGGCAGATCCTGCGCTGGCGCACCGACCGCGACGATCACGCCTCGAAGACCTTCGCCTGGGATCTGTTTGTGGTCGCCGGCAATCCAGGCGTCCATGCGGGTACGCCGAAGGGCGGTTCGTCGAACATCACCTCGCAGAACATGTTCAACAGCCCCGACGGGCTGGGCTTCGACAAGGCCGGGCGCCTTTGGATTCTGACGGACGGCGACTCAAGCAATGCCGGCGACTTTGCCGGGATGGGCAACAACCAGATGCTCTGTGCCGACCCCAAGACCGGCGAGATTCGCCGCTTCATGGTCGGGCCGATTGGTTGCGAAGTCACCGGGATCAGCTTCTCGCCGGACCAGAAGACCCTGTTTGTCGGGATTCAGCACCCGGGCGAGAACGGTGGTTCGACCTTCCCCGAGCATCTGCCCAATGGCAAGCCGCGTTCATCGGTGATGGCGATTACCCGTGAGGATGGCGGGATCGTCGGCGCCTGACAGGCCCTAATCGCTGGCAAGCCAGCTCCCACAGGTTCTGCGCTGATTTGAAAATAGTGCAAGACTTTGTGGGAGCTGGCTTGCCAGCGATAGCGTCCTCCCAGACACCAACCCACTCCCCCGCTGCCATCTGCGCTACCATGCTGGGCCGGACGCGGCAGCCTGCTGCGCGCAGGAGTCAGCATGGCCCACCCGTTTGAAACCCTTACACCCGATCTCGTGCTCGATGCCGTCGAAAGCATCGGTTTCCTCAGCGATGCGCGCATTCTCGCGCTCAACAGCTACGAAAACCGCGTCTATCAGGTCGGCATCGAAGACTCCGAACCGCTGATCGCCAAGTTCTATCGCCCGCAGCGCTGGACCAATGACGCCATCCTCGAAGAACACCAGTTCACCTTCGAACTGGCCGACGTCGAAATCCCGGTGGTGGCGCCGCTGATCCACAATGGCGAAACCCTGCACGAGCATGCCGGTTTCCGTTTCACCCTGTTCCCCCGTCGCGGCGGGCGTGCGCCGGAGCCGGGCAATCTCGATCAGTTGTATCGCCTCGGCCAGTTGCTCGGGCGCATTCATGCGGTCGGCGCCAGCAAGCCGTTCGAACACCGTGAAGCACTCGGCGTGCAGAACTTCGGCCATGCTTCGCTGGCAACATTGCTTGAAGGCAACTTCATCCCCAAGAGCCTCCTGCCAGCCTACGAGTCTGTGGCCCGCGACTTGCTCAAGCGTGTCGAAGACGTCTACGCCGCCACCCCGCACCAGAACATCCGCATGCACGGCGACTGTCACCCCGGCAACATGATGTGCCGCGATGAAATGTTCCACATCGTCGACCTCGACGACTGCCGCATGGGCCCGGCCGTGCAGGACATCTGGATGATGCTGGCGGGCGATCGTCAGGAATGCCTCGGCCAGCTCTCGGAACTGATGGATGGCTACAACGAATTCCACGACTTCGATCCGCGCGAACTGGCGCTGATCGAACCGCTGCGCGCCCTGCGGCTGATGCACTACAGCGCGTGGCTGGCGCGGCGCTGGGACGACCCGGCGTTTCCGCACAGCTTTCCTTGGTTCGGCACCGAACGGTATTGGGGCGATCAGGTGTTGGCGTTGCGTGAGCAACTGTCGGCGCTCAACGAAGAACCTTTGAAATTGTTCTGAATTCAAGATCAAAAGATCGCAGCCTTCGGCAGCTCCTACATGGATCGCATTCCCCTGCAGGAGCTGCCGAAGGCTGCGATCTTTTCGCTTTCTGACACGACACTTCTATACAACCTCCTTACAATCCCTCCTTTGTTAGCTGCCTAAGCAAGGACTCTGCATGCAAGCCGCCAACCCGCGTCGCGGGTACATTCTGGGCCTGAGTGCCTACATCATCTGGGGCCTGTTCCCGATCTACTTCAAAGCCATCGCCGAAGTACCCGCTGTCGAGATCATCATTCACCGGGTGCTGTGGTCGGCACTGTTCGGCGCCCTGTTGCTGATGGTGTGGAAGCATCCGGGCTGGTTGCGTGAATTGCTCGACAACCCCAAACGCCTGGCGATTCTGGCCCTGAGCGGTACCTTGATCGCGGCCAACTGGCTGACCTACGTGTGGTCGGTGAACAACGGACGCATGCTCGAAGCGAGTCTCGGTTACTACATCAACCCGCTGGTCAACGTGCTGTTGGGGATGCTGATTCTCGGCGAACGCCTGCGGCGCATGCAGTGGATCGCCGTGGGGCTGGCGGCCATCGGCGTGGCGCAGCAAGTGTGGCAGGTCGGCAGTCTGCCGTGGGTGTCGCTGGTGCTGGCGCTGACCTTTGGTTTTTACGGTTTGATCCGCAAACAGGCGCCGGTCAAAGCCTTGCCGGGGCTGGTAGTGGAAACCTGGATGCTGGTGCCGATCGCCATTGTCTGGTTGTTGTTCAACCAGACCGCGACCAGCGCACAACCCGAATTCTGGACCACCTCGCAAGCCTGGTGGCTGGTAGCCGCCGGCCCGGTGACGCTGGTGCCGCTGGTGTGCTTCAACGCTGCCACGCGCCACTTGCCTTACACCACCATCGGCTTCCTGCAATACCTGGCGCCAACCCTGGTGCTGCTGCAGGCAGTGCTGCTGTTCGGCGAACATTTGTCGTCGAGCACCCTGATCGCGTTCATCTTTATCTGGGCCGGTCTGGCCGTTTACAGCGTCGATGCGGTGATCAGTTTGCGTCGGCGCAGCTGATCAAAAAACGCACAAAGCTTTGCAGGCCACGATTCTCGTGGCCTGCAACGTTCCTTCCCAAGGTTATCCACAGCGTGATCCCCGCCGTTTGTGCGCAAGTCACTGAATGCTGGCGGTTTTTTGATCAGTTCCCGGCAAGCCACAGCCCGCGTGGCGTTGCGCCCGGTCTCTACAGGTTATCCACAGGCAGGTGCACGTTAAAACTGGATAACCCTGGCGGCGCTTAAACGTCTGTGCGTAACACCAGTTCGACCATCAGATCATCGGCCAGGGTTTCCAGGCGCGATTGCAGCACGTCCAGCGACAGGGTCAGCGGCACCGCGAGAATTGCTTCGGCGTGGAATAACGGCTCGCTGCTCATGGGCGCCGGGCGCACTTCGGTCACCAGCCGCTCGAGGTTCACCCCCTGCTCGCTGAGCAAACGGGTGATGTCGCGCACGATGCCCGGACGGTCGTTGCCCACCAGCTCCATGGCGATCGGTTTCCAGGTACAGGACTGCTCGATGCCGCTCTCGGCAATCAGCACACGAATGCCCTGCGCCGACAGTGCTTGTAGGGAATCGACTAATTCGTCGTAAGCCTCCGCCGGCACGCCCACCCGCAGAATCCCCGCGAACTGCCCGGCCATCCGTGACATGCGGCTTTCCAGCCAGTTACCGCCATGCTCGGCGATGCATTGGGCGATGCACTCGACCTGCCCGGGCTTGTCCGGGGCAAACACAGTGAGTACGAGATGGTCCATGGCGCAGCCCTCTTGTCATGACTTTTGTTATAGAAAGGCAAGTATAGGCAAGGGTTTGATTCAGCCCAGGCAGCAGACCTGTGTCCTGGTTTTGGATGCAACCTGTGGCGAGGGGATTTATCCCCGATCGGTTGCGCAGCAGCCGTAAAACCTGTCAGCTCGGTCTACCTGTCAGCGCGCAGGGGGCGGCTTCGCCACCCATCGGGGATAAATCCCCTCGCCACAGAGTGTGCACCGAAGGGGATGCCATAGCAGGCAGAAAGCATTTATGTGTACAACTTTTTATATTTAACTGGAACAATCTGCTGGTTTTTTGAGAACATCCCGTTCCGCGACGTGACCGCAATGCGTCATGAGGTCGCAGAACGACGTAATTAGTCTGATTTTCACAAGCGCAACTCATCATGTAGTATGCCGCAGCGCGCACTACATAACGCTGGATCGATGTCTGCCCAAGGCACGTTCGCAATCCTGAAAGCCCCGTCAGCAAGGCCCCCAAGCCGTTGATTGGTCCCAGCCCAGCCGCCAGCAATGGCATGTACTGGTCGGAAGGTTTGTGGTTTAAATGGCCAGAGGCTTCATTGTTAAATTGAAGAGCTGAAAAGCGAAATAGCTGAGCAGAGTGAGGCAAGCAATGACTGAACACGTTCAAGTCGGTGGCCTGCAGGTCGCCAAAGTCCTGTTCGACTTCGTGAACAACGAAGCCATTCCCGGTACCGGCCTCACCGCCGAAAAATTCTGGGAAGGTGCCGACAAGGTCATTCATGACCTGGCGCCGAAGAACAAAGCCCTACTCGCCAAACGCGATGACTTCCAGGCTCGTCTTGATGCCTGGCATCAGGAACACGCCGGCCAGGCGCACGACGCCGTGGCCTATAAAGCCTTCCTGCAAGAAATCGGTTATCTGCTGCCAGAAGCGGCTGATTTCCAGGCAACGACGCAAAACGTCGATGATGAAATCGCCCGCACCGCCGGCCCGCAACTCGTGGTGCCGGTGATGAACGCCCGCTTCGCCCTCAATGCCTCGAACGCCCGCTGGGGTTCGCTGTACGACGCCCTGTATGGCACCGACGCGATCAGCGAAGACGGTGGCGCGGAAAAAGGCAAAGGCTACAACAAGGTGCGTGGCGACAAAGTCATCGCCTTTGCCCGTGCGTTCCTCGACGAAGCGGCGCCACTGGCTGCCGGCTCTCATGTCGACTCCACCGGTTACAAGATCGCTGACGGCCAACTGCTGGTCTCCCTCAAGGGCGGCAGCAACACCGGTCTGCGCGACGATGCTCATCTGATCGGTTTCCAGGGCGATGCCAATGCCCCGATCGCGATCCTGCTGAAAAACCACGGCCTGCATTTCGAAATCCAGATCGACGCCAGCACCCCGGTCGGCCAGACCGACGCCGCCGGCGTCAAAGACATCCTGATGGAAGCGGCACTGACCACCATCATGGACTGCGAAGACTCCGTGGCCGCCGTCGATGCCGACGACAAAGTGGTGATCTACCGCAACTGGCTCGGCCTGATGAAGGGCGACCTGTCCGAAGAAGTCGCCAAGGGCGGCCAGACCTTCACCCGCACCATGAACCCGGATCGCACCTACACCAAGGTCGATGGCAGTGAACTGACCCTGCACGGTCGCTCGCTGTTGTTCGTGCGTAACGTCGGTCACCTGATGACCATCGATGCGATCCTCGATAAGGATGGCAACGAAGTGCCGGAAGGCATCCTCGACGGTCTGGTGACCTGTCTGGCGGCGATGCACAACCTCAACGGCAACACCTCGCGCAAGAACACCCGCACCGGCTCGGTCTACATCGTTAAACCGAAGATGCACGGCCCGGAAGAAGCGGCGTTCACCAACGAGTTGTTCGGCCGCATCGAAGACGTGCTGGGTCTGAAACGCAACACGCTGAAAGTCGGGATCATGGACGAGGAGCGCCGCACCACGGTCAACCTCAAGGCCTGCATCAAGGCGGCCAGCGAGCGCGTGGTGTTCATCAATACCGGTTTCCTCGACCGTACCGGCGACGAAATCCACACCTCCATGGAAGCCGGCCCGATGGTGCGCAAGGCCGACATGAAGGCCGAAAAGTGGATCGGCGCCTACGAGAACTGGAACGTCGATATCGGTCTGAGCACCGGCCTGCAAGGTCGTGCGCAAATCGGTAAAGGCATGTGGGCGATGCCCGACCTGATGGCAGCGATGCTCGAACAGAAAATCGCTCACCCACTGGCCGGCGCCAACACCGCCTGGGTACCGTCGCCGACCGCTGCTGCGCTGCACGCGCTGCATTACCACAAGGTCGATGTATTCGCCCGTCAGGCCGAACTGGCCAAACGTGCCCGTGCTTCGGTGGACGACATCCTGACCATTCCGCTGGCGGTCAACCCGAACTGGACCCCGGAGCAGATCAAGAACGAACTGGACAACAACGCCCAGGGCATTCTCGGTTACGTGGTGCGCTGGATCGACCAGGGCGTGGGTTGCTCGAAAGTGCCGGACATCAACGACGTGGGCCTGATGGAAGACCGTGCGACGCTGCGGATCTCCAGCCAGCACATCGCCAACTGGCTGCGCCACGGTATCGTCACCGAGGCGCAAGTGATGGAAAGCCTCAAGCGCATGGCGCCGGTGGTTGACCGGCAGAACGCCAACGACCCGCTGTACCGTCCGCTGGCACCGAACTTCGACAGCAATATCGCCTTCCAGGCGGCGGTCGAACTGGTGATCGAAGGCACCAAACAGCCGAACGGCTACACCGAGCCGGTTCTGCACCGTCGTCGTCGCGAGTTCAAGAAGGCCAACGGCCTGTAAATTTGCGCTGATGTGAAAAAGCCCTGGTCGAGAGATCAGGGCTTTTTCTTTGGAAAGCAAAATCAAAAGATCGCAGCCTTCGGCAGCTCCTACAAGTGATCTCATGTAGGAGCTGCCGAAGGCTGCGATCTCTTGATCTGCAAAAAGTCAGGGCTCAATGCCCAATTCGTGTTTGACCAGGCCCAGCAACTTGGCCGTATCAATCGGCTTGAGCAGAAAATCCACCACGCTCAGATGCATCGCGGCAATCGCGTCTTTTACATCGGCATCGCCGGAAACAATGATGATCGGCATCGCTGCCCGCACCGATTCGCGTACCTGGCGGATCAAGTCCAGACCATCGACGTTGCCCATGCGCAGATCCGTGATCACCAGACCAATCGAGGGTTTTTCCGCGAGCATCTTCAGTGCGGTTTCACCGCTGGCGGCGGTCATGCAGTGAATACCGTCCAACGCGAGAATCTCCGACAACAGCTCCCGGGCGTCCTTGTCGTCATCGACGATCAGCACACGCTGCGGCGGCAAGTCGGGTTCGAGCATGACAGCGCTGAGCGCTTCACGCTCGGCGTCGCTCAAAATATCGTGGTCGGACATGGCACTCTCTACGTTTTCAATTCAGTCACCTGGCACAGTCGTCAGACATCGCTAAGCACAGCTTCAATGTGCACTTCGTCGGATTTTTTTCCAAGAGGCTGACGCGATAATTTCCGACTGTTTTTGTAGGGTTCTTCCCAAATGTGCCGAACGGCAACCCCAACCTAGACTTACGTCCAATGGGCACCCTGCACGCAGGGGCCGACGATGGCTGCAACGATCCGACAACAACAATTCAAAAAAGACTGCGGTAATGGTTATGAGTAAAGCGGACGCCTTCACCCAGGCAGGGAAGACCGCGGTGTTGCAGAACATTCAGGGCACCCTGCAATTCCTCCAGCGCTTCCCGCCTTTCAATCAGATGGAACACGCCCACCTGGCTTTTCTGGTGGAGCAATGTCAGCTGCGCTTCTATGGCCAGGGCGAAAGCATCATCAAACCTGCCGACGGGCCGGTCGAATATTTCTACATCGTCAAACAGGGCCGCGTGATCGGCGAGCGTCAGCACATCACCCGGCCCGGCACCGAAACCACCTTCGAGATCACCACCGGAGAATGCTTCCCGTTGGCCGCACTGATTGGCGAACGGGCCACCCGCACCGAACACCTGGCCGGCGAAGACACCTTCTGTCTGCAGTTGAACAAACCGGCGTTCATCAAGCTGTTTGCCCTGTCCGGCAGTTTCCGCGATTTCGCTCTGCGCGGGGTCAGCAGCCTGCTCGATCAGGTCAACCAGCAAGTCCAGCAGAAAGCCGTGGAAACCCTCGGCACCCAGTATTCGCTCAACACCCGCCTCGGCGAATTGGCGATGCGTCATCCGGTGACCTGCAGCCCGGACACGCCACTGCGCGAAGCAGTGAAGCTGATGCACGAGCAACAAGTCGGCAGCATCGTCGCAGTGGATGAACACAAGGCGCCGCTGGGGATCTTCACCCTGCGCGATCTGCGCGAAGTGGTCGCCAATGGCAGCGGCGATTTCAGCGAAACCATCGAGCGGCACATGACCTGTTCGCCGTTCTTTCTGTCGCCGGATCACAGCGCCTTCGACGCAGCGATTGCCATGACCGAACGGCACATCGCCCACGTCTGTCTGGTCAAGGATCAGCGTCTGTGTGGCGTGGTCTCCGAGCGCGATCTGTTCTCCCTGCAACGGGTCGATCTGGTGCATCTAGCCCGGACCATCCGCAGCGCCCAGCGCATCGAGCAACTGGTGAGTCTGCGCGGCGAGATCGGCCAACTGGTCGAACGCATGTTGGCTCACGGTGCGTCTTCGACGCAGATCACTCACATCATCACCCTGCTCAACGACCACACCGTGTGCCGGGTGATCGAACTGACCCTCGCCGAAAAAGGCGACCCCGGCGTGCCGTTCAGTTGGTTGTGTTTCGGCAGTGAGGGCCGGCGCGAACAGACGCTGCACACCGATCAGGACAACGGCATTCTCTTCGAAGCACGGGACGCGGCGCAGGCGGCGGAGATTCGCGGCAAGCTGCTGCCGATCGCCCAGCAGATCAACCAGAGCCTGGCGCAGTGCGGCTTCAGCCTGTGCAAGGGCAACATCATGGCCGGCAACCCCGAGCTGTGCCTGTCCCGGGCAGAATGGGCGCGACGCTTTGCAGCGTTCATTCGCGAGGCGACGCCGGAGAACCTGCTCGGTTCGAGTATCTATTTCGACCTGCGGGTGGTCTGGGGTGACGAGAAAGGCTGTGCGCAACTGCGCCGCGGCATTCTCGACCAGGTCGGCGACAACCGTTTGTTCCAGCGCATGATGGCCGAGAACGCGCTACGCAATCGCCCGCCCGTGGGGCGTTTCCGCGAGTTTGTGCTGGCGCGCAAAAACGGCGAGAAAGCCACCCTCGATCTCAAGGTCCAGGGCCTGACGCCCTTCGTCGATGGCGCGCGCCTGTTGGCGCTGGCGCATGGCATCGAAACCAACAACACCCTCGAACGCTTGCGTCAGCTGGTCGAAAAACAAGTCATCGAACGGCTCGACGGCGCGGCGTATGAAGAGGCCTACCACTTCATCCAACAGACGCGCATGCAGCAGCATCAGATCCAGACCCGTGAGAATCTGCCGTGGTCCAACCGCGTCGACCCGGACAGCCTCAATCATCTGGACCGGCGCATCCTGCGTGAATCGCTGCGCCAGGCGCAGCGCCTGCAAAGCAGCCTGGCCTTGCGGTATCAGTTATGAGCCTGTTTTCGTGGCTGCGGCCGGCCAGCCCACTGCTGTCGGCAGACCTGCAACAGCGCCTGGCAAAACTACCGACCATTGGCGAACTGAAAGAATGCAGCCTGCGCGAGCAGCGCTGGGTGGTGCTCGATCTGGAAACCACCGGGCTGAACCTGAACAAGGATCGCGTGTTGTCGATCGGTGCAGTGGTCATCGAGGACGGCGCAATCGACTTCAGCCAGCAGTTCGAACGCACCCTTCAATGCCGGGAGCTGAAGCTCAGCCCCAGTGTGTTGATTCATGGCCTGGGGCCGAACGCGATTGCCGCCGGCAGCGACCCGGCCGAAGCGCTGCTGGAGCTCATGGAGTTTATCGGCGACAGTCCGGTGCTGGCGTTTCATGCGCCCTTCGATCAGCACATGCTCGGACGCGCCCTGAAGGAGCACTTGGGCTACAAGCTGCAGAACGTGTTTCTGGATGTCGCGGACATGGCGCCGCTGTTGTGCCCGCAGGCGAATATTCGCGAGGCCGGGCTGGATGAATGGATCGACTGGTTCAGGCTTGAGGTGTTCGAGCGGCACAACGCGAGTGCCGATGCGCTGGCCACGGCGGAGCTGGCGTTGATCCTGTTCAGCCGGGCGCGGCAGCAGCAGATTCATAGTCCATTGAATATGCAGCAGCGCTTGAGTCAATGGAAACGCCGTCAGCAGGCACCCTCCTTCTAGATTTTCGGCCGAACCACATCCCCTGTAGGAGCTGCCGCAGGCTGCGATCTGTTGATCTTGTTGTTAAAGCAAGATCAACAGATCGCAGCCTGCGGTAGCTCCTACAGGGCTCACCGTTAACTTCACCCGACCAGTGGCCAATTGCTAACCATTCCCACCTCTGCGAGAATCGCGAACAATTCTCGTTGGTTAACATTTCCCAATCGGTGCGTCTGGTGTCGTCAGTCCCAAGCCCTCACAGTGAAATCGTCGGTGCGTTGTATCGCGACCATCGCGGTTGGCTACTGAGCTGGCTGCGGCGCAATGTAGCTTGCCCGCAACGGGCCGAAGACCTGAGCCAGGACACCTTCGTGCGCCTGCTCGGTCGCGATCAACTGCTGACCCCGCGCGAACCCCGGGCGTTTCTGGTGGCGATCGCCAAGGGCCTGTTGTTCGACTACTTCCGTCGCGCCGCGCTGGAACAGGCCTATCTCGCCGAATTGATGCTGATCCCCGAAGGCGAACAACCTTCGGTGGAGGAACAGCAGTTGATCCTGGAAGACCTCAAGGCCATCGACCGACTGCTCGGCAAACTGTCGACCAAGGCCCGCGCCGCTTTCCTTTATAACCGCCTCGACGGCCTCGGCCACGCCGAAATCGCCGCGAAGCTCGGCGTCTCGGTGCCGCGCGTGCGGCAATACCTCGCGCAAGGCATTCGCCAGTGCTACATCGCCCTCTACGGTGAGCCGACATGAATCCGGCCAGCTCCAAACCGGTCTCGGCCCAGGTGCTGGACGCGGCGATTGCCTGGCAATTGTCGCTGGATTCCGGCAGTCCGCTGGAGCGCGAGGAGTTCGCCAAATGGCATGCGGCCCATGAAGAACACGCCCGCGCCTGGCGCCAACTGGGCATGCTCGATCAGCGCTTCAACGTCGCCAACGGCCCGGCCCGCGCTGCGTTACTGCAATCGCGCGAAGGCATTCGGCGGCGCGTGCGCAAGCTCGGCAGCGGATTGGCCAGCGTGGTGGCGGTGATCGGTCTGGCGCTGTTTGCCGGTGATCGGTATTTGCCGCTGGATTACTGGCTTGCCGATCAACGCACCGCCACCGGCGAACAGCGCACGGTACGCCTGGCCGATGGCACCGTGCTCAATCTCAACACCCACAGCGCGGTGGATGTGCGCTTCGATGCCAGGCAGCGGCTGATCGTATTGCAGGAAGGCGAGATCATGGTCGAGACCGGTCACGGTGATGCGCGGCCGTTCATCGTCGAAACCCGCGAAGGCAGCATGCGCGCATTGGGGACACGGTTTCTGGTCAAGCGTGAAGACCAAGGCACGCGTCTGAGCGTCCTGCAATCGGCGGTGGCGGCGCATCCGCAAAGTCATCCTGACGAGCAGATCCTGCGCGAAGGCCAGCAGGTGTTGATCCGCAATGACGGCCTCGACGCGGTCGCCGCGCTCACGCCCGACGCCGATGCCTGGACCCGCGGCATGCTGGTGGTGGACAACGCGCGACTGGAAGACCTGGTGCATGAACTGGCGCGTTATCGCCGCGGATATCTGGGTGTGGCGCCGGAAGTCGCTGACCTGCGCATCACCGGCAGTTTCCCACTGCACGACACCGACAAGGCCTTGAGTGCGCTGCTGCCGACCCTGCCGGTACAGATCGAGCAGCACACGCCGTATTGGGTCACGGTGGCCAAAGCAGATACAAAACCCTGATTTATCTGGTGCCCGAGCGGCCGCCATCGCTGGCAAGCCAGCTCCCACAGAGATCGATGGTGAATACCAATTCTGTGAGCTGCGCTGAACCTGTGGGAGCTGGCTTGCCAGCGATGAGGCCGCCCGCAACTGCACAAAACCAATGTTGCCACGCGAATCGGCTGCCCCACTCCCAGTTAATCGACATTATTTTCATCCAGCCCTATCACTTTTCAATTCTCGTCCGGCACACAGGCAATTGAGAAATATTTCCATTCAGGAGCCTTCGCATGTCCCGTTCGCTAGACACCTTGTTGCGCCCCAGTCTGCTGGCCGTCGCCATTGCCCTCAGCGCGCCGCTGATCAGCAACCCGTTGCTCGCCGCTGAACAGGCGTCCAACGTGCGTACCTACAATCTGCCGGCGGCGCCGCTGTCGACCACGCTGAACCAGATCGCCAGCCAGGGTGGCCTGGCGCTGTCGCTCAATCCGTCGCTGGCGGCGGGCAAGACCTCGGCGCCGGTCAACGGGCAATACGACGCCGCCGGCGCTCTGCGCGCAGCGCTGCAAGGCACCGGTCTGCAACTGGAACAAAGCAGCACGGGCACCTACAGCCTGGTTGCCGTGCCTGAAGGGACACTGGCGCTGCCGGAAACCGCCGTGATCGGCGTGGAAAACCTGGAAACGGCCTGGGGCCCGGTCGAAGGCTACACCGCCACCCGCACCGCCGCCGGCACCAAGACCGACACCGCGCTGGTCGAAGCACCGCGCTCGATCTCGGTCGCCACCCGCCAGCAAATGGACGACCGCAGCGTGCACAGCCTCGATGACGCCGTGCGTTATATGCCGGGCATCACTGCCAGCAGCTACGGCAGTGACACCCGCGCCGACTGGCTGCGCGTGCGTGGCTTCGAGCCGACCCAGTTCCTCGATGGCCTGCCACTGCCAAAAGGCGTGTACGCCAACCCGAAACAGGAAACCTGGAACCTCGATCGCCTCGCCCTGCTGCGCGGCCCGGCCTCCTCCGTCTACGGCCAGACCCCACCGGGCGGCCTGCTGGACATGGTCAGCAGGCGCCCCAGCAGCGACGCCAGCAGCGAAATCCAGTTGCAGTACGGCAGCGACAACCACCGCCAGATCAACTTCGCCAGCACCGGCAAGATCGACGACGCCGGCCAGTTTCTCTACGGCATCAGCGGGGTGGTGCGCGACAGCGACACGCAGATCGATCACATCGAAAACAAGCGCTACAACATCGCGCCGAGCCTGACCTGGAACATCGACGACGACACCAGGTTCACCCTGCTGAGCCAGTTCACCCGCGACGATACCGGCATTACCAGCCAGTTCCTGCCGGTGCAGGGCACCAAGATCGACATGCCGTTCGGTAGCGTCTCGCATCACAAAAACCTCGGCGACCCGGATTGGGAATACTACGACCGCACTTACTACGCGCTCGGTTATGCGTTTGAACACCGGCTGAACGATGTCTGGCAGTTCAAGCAGAACCTGCGTTACACCAAGTCAGATCTGTCGTTCCAGGCCTTGACTGTCGGTTCTTACCCGTACACCCAGGTGGACGATCAAGGCAACGTCGGGCGCACCAGCACCAGCGTTGACGAAGACATCAGCCAGTTCGCGGTGGACAACAACTTCCAGGCCGACTTCGCCACCGGTGACATTCGCCACACCGTGCTGTTGGGGCTGGATCACCAGCGCAGCAACACCAACTACCTGTCGATCTACGGTGACGGTCTGAAAACCAACGTGCTGAAGCCGATCTACGGCCAGCCGATCGTTCGTCCGGATCGCTCGACCGCGTATTACGACTACGACCAGAAGACCTACCAGACCGGCCTCTACGTGCAGGACCAGATGGCCCTCGACCAATGGCGCCTGACACTGGGCGGTCGTGAAGACTGGGTCCACACCGGCACCAAATTCTTCAACAAGGCCGACGCGACCAACACCCAGCGCGACAAGAACTTCAGCGGTAACGCAGCCCTCAGCTACGTGTTCGACTCAGGCTTCGTCCCGTACATTTCCTACGCCGAATCCTTCCAGCCCACCACCGGCGCCGACGCCTCCTCCACCGGTTCGCTGAAGCCGACCGAAGGCAAGCAGTGGGAAATGGGCGTCAAGTACCAGCCACCGGGCAGCAAGACCCTGCTGACCGCCGCCGTGTATGACCTGACGCAGAAAAACGTCGCAGTCACCACCACCGTCGGCAACACCCCGATCACCAGCCAGACCGGCGAAGTGAAAGTCAAAGGCCTGGAACTGGAGGCGACCTCGGACGTCACCGATAACCTGAAAGTGATTGCCGCCTACACCCTGGCCAAGTCCGAAGTGCAGAAAGGCGACTACAAAGGCAACCGCCTGCAGCTGATGCCGAACCAACAGGCCTCGCTGTGGACCGATTACACCTGGCACAACGGCGTACTCGACGGCTTCGGTATCGGCGGTGGCGTGCGTTACACCGGCAACACCTACGGCGATCAGGGCAACACTTGGCTGGGCAAGGCCAATGCTTACACCGTGTTCGATGCCTCCGTGCACTACGACCTCGGTCGCCTGGACAACAGCCTCAAAGGCGCATCGGTCGCGGTCAATGCCACCAACCTGTTCGACAAGGACTACATCTCCACCTGCGACGGCTTCTATTGCTACTACGGCGACCAGCGCAGCGTCGTCGCCAGCGCCACCTACAAGTGGTAAGCGCGTGAGCTGAAACTCTGTCACCAGGCCGTCCCCCGTGGACGGCTTCGGTGTTTTTGAAGGTCATGAAATGAAAAGTAAAACAATTCGCCGCTGGTCGTTCATCCACACCTGGACCAGCCTGATCTGCACCATGTTTTTGCTGCTGTTGGCACTGACCGGTCTGCCGCTGATTTTCCATCACGAGATCGAGCACCTGCTCGGCGATGCTCCGCAAGTGCGCGAAATGCCCGCCGACACCCCGCGCCTGAACCTGGCGCAACTGGTCGAGGCGGCAGAACAACATCGTCCCGGCGAAGTGGTGCAGTACTTCGGTTTCGAGGACGACGAGCCCAACGCCGTGCTGACGATCATGGCGAAGACCGCCGGTACCGAACCGAACTCTTCGCACACGTTCATGCTCGATGCGCGCACCGGTGAAGCGCTGGAAACCCCGTCGGCCAATGGCGGGCTGATGTTGTTCATCCTGCGCCTGCATGTGGACATGTTCGCCGGCCTGCCGGGCAAGTTGCTGCTGGCATTCATGGGTTTGCTGTTCGTGGTCGCGATTATTTCCGGCACCGTGTTGTACCTGCCGTTCATGCGCCGTTTGCAGTTCGGCACCGTGCGCCAGGACAAGTCCTCCCGGCTGCGCTGGCTCGACCTGCACAACCTGATCGGCGTGGTTACGCTGACCTGGGCGCTGGTGGTCGGTGTCACCGGAGTGATCAGCGCCTGCGCTGATCTGATCATCGCCGCGTGGCGCAATGACTCGCTGACCGCCATGGTCGCGCCGTACCGCGATGCCCCGCCGCTGACCCGACTGGCCCCGGCCACCCGCCTGCTCGACATCGCCCGGGACGTGGCACCGGGGATGAACCCGGACTTCATCGCCTTCCCCGGCACGCGGTTTTCCAGCGAGCATCATTACGCGGTGTTCATGAAGGGCGGCACGCACCTGACCTCGCACCTGCTGACGCCGGTGCTGATCGACGCCGGCACCCTGCAGGTCACCGCCGTGGCCGAGCGCCCGTGGTACATGGACGCCATGGGCCTGTCGCAGCCATTGCACTTCGGTGACTACGGCGGTATGCCGATGAAAATCCTCTGGGCAACCCTCGACGTGCTGACCATCATCGTCCTTGGCAGTGGCGTGTATCTGTGGGTGGTGCGGCGTAAAGCGGCGAAACCGGTGACGGTGGAGGCGGCCGCATGAAGCCGCGTCAGAGCAATTTCTGGAAGGTCTTCAGCACGCCGCTGGTGATTGCGCTGCTGAGTGCGGCGGGGTTGTTTGCGGCGTTGTTGGGCGATGGAATCTGGGATGCGTTGAGCTGGATCGGGCTGGGCGTTCCGGCGTATCTGGCCATTAGAGGTTTGTTGCCGCGAAACTGAACACCTGAAGGAGCTGCGAATGCTGTGATCTTTTGCTCTTGATCCTTTTTTTAATATCAAGATCAAAAGATCGCAGCGTTCCGCAGCTCCTACGGCTAACCTGCTGTTCTTCGATGACCACCGAGGTTTGCCAATGTCCGCCCCCAGCATGACCCTGTTCCACAACACGCTCTCCCCGTTCGTGCGCAAAGTGATGGTGCTGCTGCATGAGACCGGCCAGCAGGATCGCGTCGCTCTGCAAGACTGCGTGCTCAGCCCGGTCAGCCCGGACGCTGCGCTCAACGCCGACAATCCGCTGGGCAAGATCCCGGCCTTGCGTCTGGCCGACGGCAGCGTCATCCATGACAGCCGCGTGATCCTCGAATACCTCGACCAGCAGCATGTCGGCAATCCGCTGATCCCCCGCGACGGCGCGGCCCGCTGGCGCCGTCTGACCCTGGCCTCGCTGGCCGACGGAATCATGGATGCCTCGGTGATGGTGCGTTACGAACTGGTATTGCGCGCCCCGGAAAAACACTGGGACGAATGGCTCGACGCCCAGCGCGAGAAGATCCGCCGTGCCCTGGCCTATCTGGAAAGTGACGCCATCGCCGAGCTGACCAGCCATTTCGACGTGGCCGCCATCAGCGTGGCGTGCGCATTGGGTTACATCGATCTGCGTCATCCGGATCTGGACTGGCGCAGCGCCAATCCACAACTGGCCAACTGGTTCTTTGAAGTGAGTCAGCGACCGTCCATGGTCGCTACCCTGCCCAAGCCTTAAATCGGCGGAACCTGTTCTGGCCTCATCGCTGGCAAGCCAGCTCCCACAATGGATTTGGGTATGACAGAACCCTCTGTTTCAGCACAAATCCTGTGGGAGCTGGCTTGCCAGCGATGGCACCACCTGGGTTGCGGCGGCAGTGCTGCAACAATCAGCGTCACCAAAACCTCCACCTCTCGCTGATCTTCACGCAATCCCAACCCGCTCATTGCATCGCCTCCACATCAAACGCCAGCGGCTTGGCTGGTTTCTGACCGATCCCGTACCAATCGAGTTTGCGCGTTAGCACCATGAACACCCCGAGCAAGCCGAACAGCAACAGCGAACCCATCAGCAGCGCATAGTCCTCGGCGCTCAGCAGGCCATACAGCAGGCCATACAACGCCGCCAATCCCGCAGAAAAACTCAGGCCGTGGCGCACGCTGTGCAGCACGTGACAGACATAAAACCCGATCAACAACACACAACCACTGGCCGACAGCAGATAGGCCAAAGCAAAGCCGATGTGCTCCGACAGCGACAGCAACAACAGGTAGAAGAACGCCAGCGCCACCCCGACCAACGCGTATTGCACCGGGTGCACCGCCAGACTCTTGAGCACCTCGAACAGGAAGAAGCCGGCGAACGTCAGGACAATAAACAACAACGCATATTTGATCGCCCGGTCACTCTTCAGGTACTGATCCACCGGGTCGATGAAACTCACGCCAAAACTGCGCCCGTTGAACGCCTCGCAATCATTGCCCATCACACAGCGATTCATCGCTTCTTGCAGGTTGGTGGAGAAAAACGAGGTCTGCCAATCGGCGCTGAAACCCTGATCATTGATTTCGCGTTTGGCGGGCAGGAAGTTGCCGATGAAGCTGGGGTGCGGCCAGTTCGCCGCCAGGTTGACGCGGCTGGTTTTGCCCACCGGCAACACCTGCAGCGAACCGGTGCCCTGCAGGCGCAGGTCGAAACCGAAGGTCAGCTCCGTGGCGTTACGGGTGTCCAGTGTCGGCAACATGACCCGCACGCCTTCGCCGAGCCAGCCCACCTGGGTGCCAGGCACAAAGTCCAGACGCTGGCCGTCGAGTTCCAGTTTCAGCGCGTTTTCAATGCCGCGAATATCACTGATGCCCACCGCCAGAAACGGCGCGTCGAACTGGTAATCGGCAAAGTCTTCTTTGATGCCTAACTGCGCCGGCAAGGAGAAATGCCCGTTGATGCGATTGTCAGCATGGAACAATCGCGCTTGGTAAATGCCCCGGGCGCGCAGCTCAGTCTGCACCTGGCCGTCGAGCTCGAAGCGTTCCGGCAGAAAGTACAAACGACCGCGTTCCTCGCCGAGCTCTTCATAGCGCTGATTGGTTTTCTCGTTGGTCTTCCAGGTGCGTACCACCTTGCGATACGGCACCACCATCACCGGCCCGCTCAGTTGCTGGCTGTAGCTGGAACTGCGGGCGATGTCTTCGAGCACGCCGTCGCGCAGTTGCTGGCGGTCGTCGATGATGCCGTCAATCATCAGCAGCGGGATCAGCAACAGCAGGATCAACAGGGCAATGGCCCCGAGCTTTATGGTCAAATTTTTGTTCATGGGACTCTCCCTGTTTGGATGGGCAGAGTCTGCTGTTGATGTATGAGGGGAATGTGGGGGGAATATGGAGATTGTGTGGAAAGATCAAAAGATCGCAGCCTTCGGCAGCTCCTTGGGATTGCGTTCCCCTGTAGGAGCTGCCGAAGGCTGCGATCTTTTTAGGGTCTCAAGGCAGGCGCAATGTCACTTCCACACCGCCCTCGACATTGCGAATCTGCATCGACCCACCATGCAACTTCACCACCTCTTCAACAAAGTTCAGCCCCAACCCGGTGCTCTTGCGCCCACTGTCCGGACGCGGCAACGAATAAAACCGCTCACTCAAGCGCGGCAAGGCGTAATCGGGAATCGGGGCAGCTTCGTTGAACACGCGCAACTCGACCTGTTCCCCGACACGTTCGGCACTGAAACGCAGCAACCCGGCGATCGGGGTGAAATCCAGTGCATTGTCCAGCAGATTGCCCAGCGCCTGACGCAGCAGAAACGGCTCGCCGATCAGCAGCAGATCCGGCGCAATGGTCTGCTCGATCGTGAGCCGCCGGCCTTCGATCCGCGCTGCCTGCGCGCGCAATAATTCATCGATCAGCGCCGCCAGCGGCACCGCCACGCGCTCCTCGAGACCCTGGCGCTGTTCCACCTGAGCCAGATTCAACAGGCGCTCGATCAACTGCTGCATCCGCGCGCTTTCACTGTCGATGTTGCCGACAAAGCGCAGGCGCTGAATCGCTGGCATTTCATCCTGCAGCAACTCCGCGGCACCGCGAATGGCCGCCAGCGGACTCTTCAATTCATGGGTCAGCGTGTGCACGTAGCGTTCGACGTAAGCCTTGCCTTCCAGTTGGGTGCGCATCTGCTCCACCGCCGTCGCCAGTTGCTCCAGTTCACCGCCACGGTAATGCGGCACTTCCACCCGGCGCCCTTCACTGACCGCTTTGGCGTAACCGGTCAAACGGTGCAGCGCGCGGCTCAGCCACCACGACAGCAAGGCGCCGAACAGCAGGCCGAGGCCGATCAGCCCGGCGCCGTAAAACAGCAAACGCCGCTCGGTGCGATCGACGTAAGGCTGCAAAGAGCTATTGGGCTTGGCCACGGTGACCACGCCGATGATTTTGCCGTTGTCGCGGATCGGCGCGCCAACGTGCATCACCGACGACGCCGGGTCGTTCGGATCGCTGCGGGTTGAGCGCGCACCGTATGCGCCGCGCAGGGTCAGGTAGACGTCGTTCCAGCGCGAGTAATCCTGCCCGACCGCCACGCCACTGGAATCCAGGACCACGATGCCTTTGGCGTCGGTGACGTAGATGCGATGGTTGACCTGATTTTTCGGCAACCCCCAGATGGTCGCCTGCGGCTGGCGTTCGCCGTAGGCACGCAACAACTCGGGCCAGCGGTTCTCGCTGAGCGTGCCGGCCTTGAAATCATCACGCAAAATCTCCGCCATCAGGTTGGCGGTATCGACCAGGGTTTCTTCGGTGGACTGACGCACACCGGGGCGGATTTCTTCCATCACCGTGTTGAGCACGAAGTAACCGGTCAGGCCGATAAACAGCACATACACTAGAAAAATCCGCAGCCCCAGCGACATCAGCTGTGCCCCGGGCTGTAGCTGTAGCCGAGGCCGCGATGGGTCTGGATCGGCTCGGCATCGGCCCGCACCAGACGCAATTTGGCGCGCACGCTTTTGATGTGGCTGTCGATGCTGCGCTCGTAGCCGGCGTCGGCAGCAATCCCCAGCGCGTCGAGCAGTTGCTCGCGGCTGAACACCCGCTGCGGTTGTTCGAGCAGACACTGCAACAGGCGAAATTCATGGCGGGTCAGGCTCAACGGCTGTCCCCGATAGACGATCTGCACACGCTCGGCATCGATGCGAAACAGCGTCGAGGACGCTTCAACCGCAGGACGCGGCGCCATGCGCTTGAGAATCGCCCGAACCCGCGCCGCCACCTCACGCGGGCTGAACGGCTTGACCACGTAATCGTCGGCGCCGATCTCCAGCCCCACCACCCGGTCGATCTCGGCGTCCCGGGCGCTGAGGAACAGCACCGGCACTTCACTGAAGCGCCGCAGCTGCTTGCAGGTTTCGAAACCGCTGATGTCCGGCAGGCCGATATCGAGAATGATCAAGTCGGCCGGGGTCTGCCGTTGATGCTCCAGCGCCGCGGCGCCAAGGCTCAGCCACGTGGTCGTGAACCCCTCGCCCTGCAGGGCAAAAATCAGCGTGTCGGCAATCGCCGCTTCGTCTTCGACAATCAGGATATGAGGCATGGCGTCCGAGCCCATGGGTTAAGTGCGCGAACGGTGCCCCAAGCCTGACCTTACGTCAATGAGACCACTCAGCAGTCTGGCTTGTCGGCGGTGAAACGCCGCGCCGGGTTCACTGCGGCGCCAAACTCGCGCAAGGCCTTGGCACCGATCAGCAGCGGGTAGTTGAAGTTGCTGCGGTCGGTCAGGTTGACCTCAACGGTACGCTTGACGTTGCCCAGGCACAGTTCCAGATCGACCACCGGGCGTTTGGCGACTTCAGTGCTGTCGCCCTCGTCCTCTTCGTCCGAGCGGCTCTTGATCTTGCTGATCCGCGCGATCTTGTGCTCGTACACTTTGTTGCTGGCGTCCTTGGTGCCGAGGCGGAAGCGCACCCAGTTTTCGCCGTCGCGGGTGAAGGTCTCAATGTCCTTGGCCGACAGCGAGGCGGTCAGCGCGCCAGTGTCCATCTTGGCTTTGAGCACCTCACCACCGATTTCCGGCAGCGCGATGTATTCATAACGCCCGTACAGGGTCGGTTCGGCGGCCATGACCGGCAGGGCGACGAGGGCAAACAGTGCAAGGAGGGATTTCACGTAGAGGGCTTCCTTGGGGAGTTGGGCAACGGGATTTTAGACCGTGGCCTTTGAATTCGTTCGGCTCAATCAGGATCAAAAGATCGCAGCCTTCGGCAGCTCCTACAGCGATCGGGTAGGAGCTGCCGAAGGCTGCGATCTTTTGATCTTAAGGGTTAAAAGGTGAAACATTCGTCACCATCGATTTGGCCTGTCGCCCGAAGCCACTTATCATGGCGCGCCCATCCGCCTTCATAGAGTTGCTTATGCGCCGCCTGCTCACCGGCTGTTTCGTCACCCTGCTGCTATTGCTCAACACCCTGATCCTGATCGGGCCGTTGATGGTCTTTGCCCTGCTCAAACTGATTGCGCCAGGGCGCTGGCGCGATTACGCCTCGTGGGCGGTGATGTGGATTGCCGAGACCTGGGCGGAAATCGACAAACTGATCTTTCGTCTGTGCATCCCCACTCAGTGGGACATTCGCGGCGGCGCAGATCTGCGCGGTGACACCTCGTATCTGGTGGTCAGCAACCACCAGTCGTGGGTCGACATTCCGGCGCTGATCCAGACCCTCAACCGGCGCACGCCGTTCTTCAAGTTCTTCCTCAAGAAAGAGCTGATCTGGGTGCCGTTCCTTGGTCTGGCGTGGTGGGCGCTGGATTACCCGTTCATGAAGCGCTACAGCAAGGCGTTTCTGGCGAAGCATCCGGAGCTGGCGGGCAAGGATCTGGAAATCACCAAACAGGCCTGCGAGCTGTTCAAGCGCCAGCCGGTAACGGTCGTGAATTATCTGGAAGGTACTCGCTACACCGCGGCGAAAAGTGCGCAGCAGCAGTCACCGTTCAAGCATCTGCTCAAACCCAAGGCGGGAGGTGTGGCGTTTGTGCTGGCGGCGATGGGGGAGCAGCTGGATGCATTGCTCGACGTGACCGTGGTTTATCCACAGGAGAACATTCCGGGATTCTGGGATCTGATCAGCGGCAGCGTGCCGCGGGTGATCGTCGACATCCAGACCCGCGAACTCGACCCGGCGCTGTCGCAGGGCGATTACGAGAACGATCCGCAGTTTCGCCAGCAGGTCCAGAACTGGGTCAACCAGCTCTGGACCGAGAAGGATCAGCGCATCAGCGAACTGCGCGGTGAGCGCGGCTGAATCAGCTGCCGCTGCCGGCGCCCCAGATGTTGCCCAGACTGCTCAACAGCGAACCGCCAACACCCTGTTGACCCAGGTATTGCAGGATCACCGGGGCAAACTGGCCAACCATGCCGCTGTCCATGCCCAGCGCACTGAAAGCGTTGTTCAGGTCGCTGGTGGTCTTGACGTTGCCCAGCGCATTTTCCAACCCGGCTGACTTGCCCGACGAGCCCAGCAACCCGCTCAATGCCGCCAGATTGCCGCTACCGCCCGACAGTTTGTCGATGCCCGGCACTTCTTTGGCCAACTGCGAATAATCGGTGCTGCTCAATTGGTTCTTGGCCAGGCCCAACATCGCACTGGTTCCCCCTACAGCTTGCTGGGGCGTGACGTTCAGCGCACTCAAGGCACTCAGCAATCCAGCGGTTTCCGAAGTCGGTGCAGCGGCGGCAGCCTTGTCACCCCCTTGCATACCCGAGACTGCACCGGCGACATCGTTCAAGCTGAAACCGGCAAACACCGGGCTCGCTGCAAGGGTCATCAGTGAAGCCAAGGCCATACCGCGTGAAATCTTCATTCAGACATCCTCTTGCACTGTGGTAACCGCCCGTCTAGGGGCGGCAAAACTGCCGATTTGACCGGGTTTGCGCTGGCATGTTCCTCGCCGACGCATCCATTTTCAGGATAGCCACGTATATAAAACGTGAAACCGTGGATAACCCGAGATGAATGGCACAAGCGCTGTCGCTGAACTAGCCTGTGAACAGCCCGAGCAGCGCCCTCGTCGTCCGCCCATTGCCTGGAGAACCGTCATTTCCACCGCCGACCCCGATCAGTTGCGCCAGTTGTTGGCCCAGTGCTCACTGGGCGATCGGCGTGCATTCGAAACCCTCTACCGCAGCGTCGGCCCGCGCTTGCACGGTGTCGCCTTGCGTTTCATGGGCCGGGCAGATCTGGCCGAGGACGTGCTGCAGGAAAGCTTCGTGCGCATCTGGAACAACGCCTCGCGCTACGAAGCCCATTTGTCGGCGCCGCTGACCTGGATGATCAACATCACTCGCCACCAGGCCATCGACCAGTTACGCAAACAGCGTGACCGGCCGCTGACCGACTTCGAACAGGCCACCCTGCCGGACGAAGGCCCTTCGGCCCACGACCTGTTGAACAGCAGCCGCGAAGCCAGCGCGTTGCACCGTTGCCTCGACACACTCGACGGCATGCAGCGCCAGTCGATCAGCGTCGCCTACTTTCAGGGCCTGTCCTGCTCGGAACTCGCCGAACACCTGGCCGCGCCGCTGGGTTCGGTGAAATCGTGGATTCGCCGTGGCATGGAACGTCTGCGCAGGTGCCTTGAATCATGAACTACCAGACCCCTGCCCTGCGCCGCGCCCTCGCTGCCGATTACGCCATCGGCCTGATGTCGTCGGCGGCGCGTCGGCGCTTTGAACAACTGCTGCTGGACGATGCAGCACTGCGCACAGAACTCGCTCACTGGCAGGAAAGCCTTGCCAGCCTGACCGACGCGGTTCCAGAGCAACCGGTGCCGGATCGGGTGTGGCAAGGCATCACTGCGCGCATCGAACCGCAAGTACTGCACGTCCCGGAAAAACGTCCGTTCTGGAACTGGCTGCGGGTCACTGCCGCGCTGTGTTCGATCGTGGTGCTGGTGTTCCTCGGTTCCCTGTACAACCGCGACGACGCCCGCTACCGCGCCACCCTGCTGAGCGCCGACGCGCAACCGGCGCTGAAGGTCGAGGCGCATGCGGACTATCTGCAGGTCGAACCGCTGACATTGGCGGCAGTCGGGCCAGATCGCAGCCTGGAACTGTGGGCGATACCCGCCGATGGCAAGCCGATTTCGCTGGGGGTGATTCCTGCAGGCGGCAAAGGCAAGGTTGAACTGAGCGCGGCGCAGAAAGCCTTGATCGGCCAGCCGATTGCGCTGGCGGTGAGTCTGGAGCCGAAAGGTGGTTCGCCGAGCGGACAGCCGACCGGGCCGGTGCTTTACCAAGGCGCTTTGGCAGCCCTCTGATTGCAAAAATCAAAAAATCGCAGCCTTCGGCAGCTCCTACATCGATCCCTGTAGGAGCTGGCGAAGGCTGCGATCTTTTAGGCCCGTTGGTTGCGCGTCAGGCTAATCGATATTTCAAAACGATCCATGAACCTGTCAGATCTGACAGTAGGCGTTACTAATCATGCACGCGATCATTGCGGCTCCCATTTATGTAACGGAGTACAAATGATGAAGCTGACAATTGCCACGGGCATCGTAATCAGCCTGGCCATGATGAGCACCGCTTACGCAGCCACTTGCCCGACGGTGTCGATCACTCACTCTCAAGACGCTGAAGATCTCACCTTTACCTCAGCACGCCTTAAAGACAAAGACACAGCCGATTCGGTTGTCATCTGCCGATATGAAGGCAAGAACGATATGGGTGCGTCTTCGGGCCTGCGGCTCGGCGTTCCGGTAAAAGCCACCGGAAGCAATTGGAAAGGTGAAGATTGTGCAACCGCTGACGGCGATGCCAGCAAGTGCGCATTTAAATAGTTTGGTTACTCAAAAAAGGCAACCCATCGGGTTGCCTATTCCTATGCGTAAAACTTACGCCGCACTGAACAACCGATGCGGATCGATCACAAACTTCTTCGGCACACCGGCATCGAACTCGCCGTAACCTTCCGGCGCCTGGTCGAGGCTGATGACTTGCACACCCACCACTTCGGCGATGTTGATGCGGTCCCACATGATCGCCTGCATCAGCTGGCGGTTGTATTTCATCACCGGGGTCTGGCCGGTGTGGAAGCTGTGGGATTTGGCCCAGCCCAGACCGAAGCGGATGCTCAGGCTGCCCATTTTTGCGGCGGCGTCCACGGCACCCGGATCTTCGGTCACGTACAGGCCCGGAATACCGATCTTGCCCGCCACGCGCACCACGCCCATCAGCGAGTTGAGCACGGTGGCCGGCGCTTCGGCTTTCACCCCGTCATGCCCGTGGCCGCGGGCTTCGAAGCCCACGCAGTCCACCGCGCAATCGACTTCCGGTTCGCCCAGCAGTGCGGCGATCTGCTCGTGCAGCGGCGTGTCCTTGGACAGGTCGACCACTTCAAAACCCTGAGCCTTGGCGTGCGCCAGGCGGATGGTGTTGACGTCGCCGATGATCACCACCGCCGCGCCCAGCAAGCGCGCCGAGGCCGCAGCGGCCAGACCGACCGGGCCGGCGCCCGCGATGTACACGGTGCTGCCCGGGCCAACGCCCGCCGTCACCGCACCGTGATAGCCGGTCGGCAGAATGTCGGAGAGACAGGTCAGGTCGCGGATTTTCTCCATGGCCTTGTCGCGATCCGGCAGTTTCAGCAGGTTGAAGTCGGCGTACGGCACCAGCACGTATTCAGCCTGGCCGCCGGTCCAGTCGCCCATGTCGACATAACCGTAAGCACCGCCGGCGCGGGCCGGGTTGACGGTCAGGCAGACGCCGGTGTGTTGCTCCTTGCAGGAACGGCAGCGCCCGCAAGCCACGTTGAACGGTACGGAGACCAGGTCGCCGATTTTCAGGTTCTCGACGTCGGAACCCTTCTCGATCACTTCGCCAGTGATTTCATGGCCCAGCACCAGACCGGTCTGCGCCGTGGTCCGGCCGCGCACCATGTGCTGGTCGGAGCCACAAATGTTGGTGGACACCACACGCAGGATCACCCCGTGCTCGATCTTCCTGCCACGCGGGTCCTGCATTTTCGGATAGTCGATTTTCTGTACTTCGACCTTGCCAGCGCCGAGATACACCACACCACGATTGCCAGACATGCTTTCACCTCGCTGTTGTTTTTATGGAACCGCGTTGCCCAGGCAGGCAGCGCGTTAAGTGCTCGGGTACAGATGCTGATTGTTGTGTTGCCTGTTATGGCCTCATCGCTGGCAAGCCAGCTCCCACAGGTTTCGGGTGGAACTCAAAAATTGTGTACGACACAAATCCCTGTGGGAGCTGGCTTGCCAGCGATGGCGATCTAAAGAACAACGGTTCTGTTGGCGTTCAAAAACACCCTTCTTTCGATGTGATAACCCACGGCCCGGGCCAAAGTCAGGCCCTCGATATCACGCCCCTTGGCGATCAAATCTTCCGGGTAATGACTGTGATCCACCGCCTCGACACCCTGGGCGATGATCGGCCCTTCATCGAGGTCGTTGTTGATGTAGTGCGCCGTGGCGCCGACCAGTTTCACGCCCTTGTTGTAGGCCTGGTGATAGGGTTTGGCACCCTTGAACCCCGGCAGCAACGAGTGATGGATGTTGATCGCCTTGCCATCGAGCTTGCGGCACAACTCCGGTGACAGCACCTGCATGTAGCGGGCGAGGATCACCAGTTCGGCGCCGGACTCTTCGATCACCTGCCACACCTGACGCTCCTGCGCCGGCTTGTCGTTGGGGTCGAGGGGGAAATGGTAGTAGGGAATCTGGTGCCAGTCGGCCAGCGGCTTGAGATCCGGGTGGTTGGACACCACCGCCGCCACGTCCATCGACAACTGGCCGATGCGCTGGCGGTAGAGCAAATCGTTGAGGCAGTGATCGGCCTTGGAGACCATGATCACCACTTTCGGCCGGTAGTTCGGCGCAGTCAGCTCGAAGACCATGCCAAACGCCTGACCACGCTCGGCGAGGCCGGCGCGGAAGGACTGCTCGTCGAAACCCTCGGGCTGACGGAATTCCACACGAATGAAGAAGCGGCCCGAGAGCCGGTCATCGAACGAATGGTGCTCGGTGACGTAGCAACCCTGCTCGAACAGAAAACGCGTCACCGCGTCCACCGTGCCGAGCACGCTGGGGCAGTCGGCGGTCAGAATCCATGTGTCTGGGGCGCGGCTCATGGTGCGGTGACTCCTGTTTCAACATCTGTGAGCAGAGTGAACTCTGTACTGGGCTGACCTACACTGAACTGCTTTTGTGGTGAGGGGATTCATCCCCGATCGGCTGCGAAGCAGTCGCAAAACCTATGTATACGATCTACCTGATAAACGCGGTGGCTGGTCTGGGGCGGCTTCGCCGCCCATCGGGAATGAATCCCCTCACCACAAAGCAGTCACAACAGGTCAGGCCTGAACGCTGAGGCCGTACTCGGCCGAAGCATCCTGCAACCACAACCACCAGTAATCCGAGAAGCTGCGGCGGATCAGCAGTTCCCAGGTATCTTCGGCGGTGTGGCGAATCATCAGCTGCGACTTGGCGAACACCGTGCCCACCGCTTTGCCGACCGGGAAGTTGTTCGGGTGCACGTCGTAGCTGGTGGATTTCATCAGCACCTGACGCACGTTCGGCCCGCTCAGTTCGAGCACTTGCTGGCCGCCGCTGACGTTGACGATCGCGATGTGCAGGTCGCCCAGCGCTTCGCGCAGTTTCTGTTCGGCGGCGAATTCTTCACCGCTTGGCACGATCAGCAGCCACTCGTCCGGGCCCATCCATTGCAGGCTGGTTTCGCCTTTGACGATGACGCTCAGGGCGCCCGGCAACTCAATGCCGAGGGCCTTGTGCACGCCAGCGGCGAAGGCTGCATCGTGGCCATCGCCACGAATGGTCAGGTGACCGAGGAGTTTCTTTTCACGCACGATGACGCCGGCGTTCTTGCGGCCCTTGCCGACCAGGCTGGCGAGGTCGGCATGGTGCAGCGACGACTCGGCACGGGCCCCGGTGGTCGGGCGTTGTTGGTACACGTTGGCTGTGGTCATAAAGCACCTTTGCTGAATTCATCATCCCGGTGGGAGCGGGCTTGCCCGCGATGGCGATTTGTCAGTCGCAGATGTGTAACCTGGTCTGACGCCATCGCGGGCAAGCCACGCTCCCACAGGTTCTGTGGTGTTAGATATTCTGCCGATCCCCCTTCGGATCGAAGAACACCGAAGAAACGATCTCTGCCTCGATCACGCTGCCATCGGCCAGCGGTGCAAACACCCGCTCGCCCATGCGCTTCAGACCGCCCTTGACCACACCCATGGCAAACGAATAGCCGAGGGAGTTGTGCGCGTAGCTGGAGGTCACGTGGCCGACCATGGTCATCGGGATCGCCTGCTTGGTGTTGAACACCAGTTGCGCACCTTCCGGCAGCCAGACGTTCGGGTCGATCGGCTTCAGACCCACCAGTTGTTTGCGCTGATCACGCACGCAGTCTTCGCGATTCATGCCGCGCTGGCCGATCCACGAGAACGGTTTGGTGCGACCGACGCACCAGCCCATGTTCAGGTCGTCCGGGGTCATCGAGCCGTCGGTGTCCTGACCGACGATGATGAAACCCTTCTCGGCCCGCAGGACGTGCATGGTCTCGGTGCCGTACGGGGTCAGGTTGTACTGTTTGCCGGCCTCGACGATTTTCTCCAGCACGCCCATCGCGTAGTCGGCCTGGACGTTGACTTCGTACGACAGTTCACCGGTGAACGAGATGCGGAACACCCGCGCCGGCACACCGCCGACCAGACCCTCTTTCCAGGTCATGAACGGGAACGCTTCGTTGGCCAGGTCGATGTCGGTCACGGCACTGAGCAGCTTGCGGCTGTTCGGGCCGGACAGGGTCATGGTCGCCCAGTGGTCGGTGACCGAGGTGAAGTACACCTTCATCTCCGGCCATTCGGTCTGGTGGTACAGCTCCAGCCATTGCAGCACGCGCGCGGCGCCGCCCGTGGTGGTGGTCATGACGAAATGGTTGTCGGCCAGGCAGGCCGTCACGCCGTCGTCGAAGACCATGCCGTCTTCTTTGCACATCAGGCCGTAACGCGCCTTGCCCACGTCGAGCTTGGTCCAGGCGTTGGTGTACACGCGGTTGAGGAACTCGCGGGCATCCGGGCCTTGAATGTCGATCTTGCCCAGGGTCGAGGCGTCGAGCAGGCCGACGCTGTCGCGCACGGCTTTGCATTCGCGCTTCACCGCCGCGTGCATGTCTTCGCCGTTCTTCGGGAAGTACCATGGACGTTTCCACTGGCCGACGTCTTCGAACTCGGCGCCGTTTTTCAGGTGCCATTGATGCAACGCGGTGTAGCGTACCGGCTCGAAGATGTGCCCACAGTGACGACCGGCCACGGCGCCGAACGTTACCGGCGTGTAGTTCGGGCGGAACATCGTGGTGCCCATCTGCGGGATGGTCACGTTCAGCGAGCGGGCAGCGATGGCCAGGCCGTTGACGTTGCCGAGCTTGCCCTGATCGGTGCCGAAACCCAGCGCGGTGTAGCGTTTGACGTGTTCGACCGACTCGAAACCTTCGCGGGTCGCCAGTTCGATGGCGGCGGCGGTGACGTCGTTCTGCAGGTCGACGAATTGCTTCGGCGCCCGCGAAGTACCCTTCTCGTGCGGCACCTGGAACAGCGCCAGGGTCGCTTCTTCGAGACGGCTCAGCGCTTTTGGCAGCGTGCCTTCGACCACCGCAAAACCGGCTTCACTGGCAGCGCGTGCGCCACCTTCGAAACCATCGGCCAGCGAATCTCCGAGGCCGTAAACACCGTTGATGCCGCCGACACACACACGTTTCTGCGGTGCTTCGCCCGGTACGAAACCGAGGATGTCTTCGCGCCAGATCGGCTTGCCACCGAGGTGCGAAGCCAGGTGCACCACCGGGCTGTAACCGCCGGAACTGGCGATCACGTCGCAGTCGAGCCATTCGCCCGGGCTGGTCACGGTGTGCGCTTTGACGTCAATTGCGGCAACGCGGGCAGCGGTGACGCGCTTGCTGCCACGGGCCTCGATCACGGCGCTGCCGGTGAGGATGCGAATGCCTTTGGCGCGGGCTTCTTCCACCAGCGCACCACGCGGATTGCTCCGTGCATCGGCGATGGCCACCACTTGCAGGCTGGCGTCGAGCCAGTCCAGCGCCACGCGGTAGGCGTGATCGTTGTTGGTGGTCAGCACCAGCTTCTTGCCCGGTGCCACACCGTAACGGCGCACGTAAGTCGAGACCGCACCGGCGAGCATGTTGCCCGGCACGTCGTTGTTGCCGTAGACCAGCGGACGCTCGTGGGCGCCGGTCGCCAGCACCACACGCTTGGCGCGAACACGGTGAATGCGCTGACGCACCTGACCGATTGGCGCGCGGTCGCCGAGGTGATCGGTGAGGCGTTCGTGAATGGTCAGGAAATTGTGGTCGTGGTAACCGTTGACCGTGGCGCGCGGCAACAGCAGCACGTCCGGAGTGTTTTTCAATTCAGCGATAACGCTGGCCACCCACTCGATCGCCGGTTTGCCATCGAGGCTTTCGCGAGAATCGAGCAGGCTGCCGCCGAACTCTTCCTGCTCATCGGCGAGAATCACCCGCGCACCACTGCGCGCAGCCGCCAGGGCAGCCGCCAGACCGGCAGGGCCGGCGCCGACGATCAGCACGTCGCAGTGCTGGTTCATGTAGTCGTAGGTGTCCGGATCGACTTCGGTCGGCGAACGGCCCAGACCGGCAGCCTTGCGAATGTACTTCTCGTAGGTCATCCAGAACGATTGCGGGTACATGAAGGTTTTGTAGTAGAAACCCGGCGGCATCAGCTTGCCGCCGACCTTGCCGAGAATGCCCATCATGTCGTTGTTGACGCTCGGCCAGCCGTTGGTGCTGGTGGCGACCAGGCCTTGGTACAGCGCCTGTTGCGTGGCGCGCACGTTGGGAATCTGCGTGGCTTCGGTGGCACCGATCTGCAGCACGGCGTTCGGCTCTTCGGCACCGGCGGCGAAGATCCCGCGAGGACGCGAATACTTGAAGCTGCGGCCGATGATGTCGACGCCGTTGGCGATCAGTGCCGAGGCCAGGGAGTCGCCCTCGAAGCCTTTGTAGCTCTGACCGTTGAAGGTGAAGCTCAGCACTTTATTGCGGTCGATCCGTCCACCGTTGGACAGGCGATTGGTCTGGCTCATACCTTCTCTCCCAGCGCCGTCGTGGCTGTTTTTGCCGTATCAGCCTTGTCGGTGAATTGCGGCTTGGTGCCGATCTTGTAGGTTTCGAGAATCTCGTAGGTCACGGTGTCGCGAGTGACGTTGAAGTACTGGCGGCAACCGGCGACGTGATCCCACAACTCGTGGTGCAGACCACGCGGGTTGTCGCGGAAGAACATGTAGTCGCCCCACTCTTCATCGGTGCAGGCGTTCGGATCCAGCGGACGCGGAATATGCGCCTGACCGGATGCGTGGAATTCCTCTTCGGAGCGCAGTTCGCCGCAGTGAGGACAGAAGATATGCAACATGGGAATTTCTCCTGTTAGTGGGCGACGGCAGCAGCGCCGTGTTCGTCGATGAGTGCGCCGTTGTGGAAACGGTCGATGGAGAACGGTGCCGCCAATGGGTGCATTTCACCCTTGGCCAGACTCGCGGCAAACACGTTGCCCGAGCCAGGTGTGGCTTTGAAGCCGCCGGTGCCCCAACCGCAGTTGAAGAACATGTTCGGTACCGGGGTTTTCGAAATGATCGGGCAAGCGTCCGGCGTGGTGTCGACGATGCCG
The DNA here is from genome assembly GCF_050473925.1 of Pseudomonas sp. S8. Taxonomy (NCBI): domain Bacteria; kingdom Pseudomonadati; phylum Pseudomonadota; class Gammaproteobacteria; order Pseudomonadales; family Pseudomonadaceae; genus Pseudomonas; species Pseudomonas sp. S8. The sequence continues at coordinate 4,891,005 of NZ_JBFDVZ010000016.1, read as the reverse complement.
CCCCACTGGCGGTTCATGCGCACCCGCGACAGCACCGGGAACATCTCGACGATGGCCTGGATGGTGTGCTCGATCACCGGGTACGAACCGCGCTGGCCATAGCCGTTGTAGCCGTCGATACCGGCGCCGATCACCAGGTCGCCCTTGTCGGACTGGCTGATGTAGCCGTGCACGGCGTTGGACATGATCACGCTGTCGATAATCGGCTTGATCGGCTCGGACACCAGTGCCTGCAGCGGGTGAGATTCGATCGGCAGACGGAAACCGGCGAGCTTGGCCATGTGTCCGGAGTTACCGGCGGTGACCACGCCGACGCGTTTGGCGCCGATGAAACCCTTATTGGTTTCAACGCCGATGCACACGCCGTTTTCCTTGCGGAAACCGATGACTTCGGTCTGCTGGATCAGATCCACGCCCAAGGCGTCGGCGGCACGGGCAAAGCCCCAGGCCACGGCATCGTGACGAGCGACGCCACCACGACGCTGCACGGTCGCGCCCATCACCGGGTAGCGGGTGTTTTTCGAGCAGTCGAGGTACGGAATCTCGTCGGCCACTTGCTTGGCGTTGAGCAGTTCGCCGTCGACGCCATTGAGGCGGTTGGCGCTGACCCGACGCTCGGAATCACGGATGTCCTGCAGGGTGTGGCACAGGTTGTAGACGCCACGCTGGGAGAACATCACGTTGTAGTTCAGATCCTGCGACAGACCTTCCCACAGTTTCATCGCGTGTTCGTACAGGTGTGCCGACTCGTCCCACAGGTAGTTGGAACGCACGATGGTGGTGTTGCGCGCGGTGTTGCCGCCGCCCAGCCAGCCCTTCTCGACCACGGCCACGTTGGTGATGCCGTGCTCTTTCGCCAGGTAGTAGGCGGTCGCCAGACCGTGCCCGCCACCGCCGACGATGACCACGTCGTAGACCTTCTTCGGCGTCGGCGTGCGCCACATGCGCTGCCAGTTCTCGTGGTGGCTGAGGGAGTGTTTGAAGAGGCCGAAGCCCGAATAGCGTTGCATAGTCATTTACTCCAAACCGCTCAGCGATAAACCGGGTAGTCGGCGCACAGTGCCGCGACGTTCTTGGCCACATTCGCTTCAACGTCGGCGTCACCGAGGTTGTCGAGGATGTCGCAGATCCAGCCGGCCAGCGCTTCGCACTGCGCGACCTTGAAGCCACGCGTGGTGACGGCCGGGGTGCCGATGCGCAGGCCCGAGGTCACGAACGGCGACTGTGGGTCGTTCGGCACGGCGTTCTTGTTGACGGTGATGTGCGCGCGGCCAAGGGCGGCGTCAGCATCTTTGCCGGTCAGGCCCTGACGGATCAGGCTGACCAGGAACAGGTGGTTGTCGGTACCGCCGGACACTACATCGTAGCCACGTTTGATAAACACGCTGGCCATGGCCTTGGCGTTGTCGATCACTTGTTGCTGATAGGCCTTGAAGCCGGGCTCCAGCGCTTCCTTGAAGCACACCGCCTTACCGGCGATGACGTGCATCAGCGGGCCGCCCTGGGCGCCGGGGAATACCGCGGCGTTGAGCTTTTTCTCGATCTCTTCGTTGGACTTGGCCAGGATCAGCCCGCCACGTGGACCGCGCAGGGTCTTGTGGGTGGTGGTGGTGACCACGTCGGCGTACGGCAGCGGATTCGGGTACAGGCCAGCAGCGACCAGACCGGCAACGTGGGCCATGTCGACGAACAGCAGCGCACCCACCTTGTCGGCGATCTGGCGGAAGCGCGGGAAGTCCAGCGTCTTCGAATAAGCAGAGAAACCGGCAACGATCATCTTCGGCTTGCACTCGACGGCCAGACGCTCGACTTCGTCGTAATCGATCAGCCCGGTGTCGGTGTTGATCCCGTACTGCACCGCGTTGTAGAGCTTGCCCGAGGACGAGACTTTCGCGCCGTGGGTCAGGTGACCGCCATGAGCGAGGCTCATACCGAGAATGGTGTCGCCCGGCTGGATCAGTGCCAGATACACGGCGCTGTTGGCCGAGGAACCGGAGTGCGGCTGGACGTTGGCGTAATCGGCGCCGAACAGTTGCTTGGCGCGTTCGATCGCCAATGCTTCGACTTTATCCACATGCTCGCAGCCACCGTAGTAGCGCTTGCCCGGATAACCTTCGGCGTATTTGTTGGTCAGGCCGCTGCCTTGCGCTTGCATCACGCGTTTGCTGGTGTAGTTCTCCGACGCGATCAGCTCGATGTGATCTTCCTGACGTTGCTCCTCGGCATTCATCGCCGCCAGCAGTGCATCGTCGTAACCCTGGATCTGGTCTTGCTTGCTGAACATCGCGTCTCTCCCAGCGGCGTCGGTGCGCCATTTCGTCTTGGTCAGGCACGCGGCTTGCGGAGGTGCCCTTTGATGCGATGGTATGGCCGGCGCAGACAGCCCAGATGCCTACGGACGCCACACAAAGGTGCGTTTACGACATGGCTCGAAATGGTCTTGCCAGACTCGATCTCGAAAACACTGAAGAACCCTGTGGGAGCTGGCTTGCCAGCGATGGCGATAGCACATCTGGTATTGATGACGGCTGACCCACCGCTATCGCTGGCAAGCCAGCTCCCACACGGTTATGCGGCGACTTCGCGGATAAGTAGCAGCAAGAGGAAATGTGCAGGATAGAGGGCGTAGCCCCAGCGCCGCATCGGTGGCGGCTGGAGATGTCGCGCGTGTCGCAACAGGAACACCCCGAGCATTGGCGCAAACAGACACGCCGCGATACCAAACACCGCCACGTAGTTGCCGAACTCCGCCGCCTCATACAGCACCCGCCACTGATTGCCCGCCAGACACACCAGCCCCGGCAGCAGGCCGAAATACCAGGGGCGACGGATCACCCACAGCAGCGCCAGCGGCAACAGCACGCCAAATATGCCGAACATCAGCCACTGCGAAAACAGCGCCGTCAGCAGCAAGGCGCCCGCGCCCAAAAGCCGCGACAACACCGTACGATCCTGCCAGCCCCGCACCACCAGCAACCCCAGCGCCAGAGTGGGCATCACGTTCAAGGTGTCGGGATCGGGAATGTACAAGCGGTAAGGAATCTCGCTGACCAGACTGAACAGCAGCAACCAGCCCAGATAGCGCCACTCGGTCTTCTGCGCACCGGCCCGGGCCAGGTTCGCCGCCATCGCCAGACAGAACCACGGGAATGCCAGGCGTCCCGGCACATACAGCCAATCGGCGCTGATCCCGACATATCGCAGGTGATCGAGCAGCATGCTCAGCAGCGCCAGCCACTTGAGCAGATCCAGCGCGCCGTCGCGTTTAGTCACGTGCATAATCGGGTAACAAACTGGTAATTTCCTGACAGTGACATCCCGTGTGCTCCCCGGAAGATCTTCGGTAAAGTGCGCACCCTCATTGACCACGAGCCTTCACAAGAGTCTCGACCACGGAAGCCGGCCATGACCGACAAGAGCCAACAATTCGCCAGCGACAACTACTCCGGTATCTGCCCCGAAGCTTGGGCCGCCATGGAACAGGCCAACCACGGCCACCAGCGCGCTTATGGCGACGATGAATGGACCGCACGCGCGGCCGACCATTTCCGCAAGCTGTTCGAAACCGACTGCGAGGTGTTCTTCGCCTTCAACGGCACCGCCGCCAACTCGCTGGCGCTGTCGTCGCTGTGCCAGAGTTACCACAGCGTGATCTGCTCGGAAACCGCCCACGTCGAAACCGACGAATGCGGCGCGCCGGAATTCTTCTCCAACGGCTCGAAACTGCTGATCGCCGGCACCGAAAACGGCAAGATCACCCCGCAGTCGATCCGTGAAGTCGCGCTCAAGCGCCAGGACATCCACTACCCGAAACCGCGCGTCGTGACCCTGACTCAGGCCACTGAAGTCGGCAGCGTCTACACCCCGGAAGAAGTCCGCGCCATCAGCGCCACCTGCAAGGAACTGGGCTTGCACCTGCACATGGACGGCGCGCGTTTCTCCAACGCCTGCGCGTTCCTCGGCTGCTCGCCAGCCGACCTGACCTGGAAAGCAGGTGTCGATGTGCTGTGCTTCGGCGGCACCAAAAACGGCATGGCGGTGGGTGAGGCAATCCTGTTCTTCAACCACAAACTGGCCGAAGACTTCGATTACCGCTGCAAACAGGCTGGGCAACTGGCGTCGAAAATGCGTTTCCTGTCGGCACCGTGGGTCGGCATCCTCGAAAACGACGCCTGGCTCAAATACGCCCGCCACGCCAACCACTGCGCGCAACTGCTGGCCGAGCTGGTCAGCGACATCCCGGGTGTGGAACTGATGTTCCCGGTGCAGGCCAACGGCGTGTTCCTGCAACTCTCGGAACCGGCCATCGCCGCGCTGACCGCCAAGAACTGGCGCTTCTACACCTTCATCGGCAAGGGCGGCGCGCGTTTCATGTGCTCGTGGGACACCGAAGAAGAACGCGTGCGCGAACTGGCGCGCGATATCCGCGAAGTGATGTCCGCCTGATTCCTTGGCAAATGAACGCCTGGATGAGGGGATCTCCGGTAATGAGTTGATCCCCTGTGGCGAGGGGATTCATCCCCGATCGGCTGCGCAGCAGTCGTGAATCCTGAGATAGCGGTCTTACTGGTAGATCGCGTTCATAGGTTTTGGGGCTGCTGCGCAACCCATCGGGGATAAATCCCCTCACCACAAGTCATCACCGCCCATCCCTATCGCGACAGCTGCTTGGTCTACATTGTCTGTCGAGCCCTCCGCTCACATAACAACAAGCAGGAGCATCGGCATGTCGCTACAAGGCAAAACCCTGTTCATCACCGGCGCCAGCCGTGGCATCGGGCGTGAGATTGCGCTGCGGGCCGCGAAGGACGGGGCCAATATCGTGATTGCGGCCAAAAGCGCCGAAGCCCACCCCAAACTGCCCGGCACAATCCACAGTGTTGCCGCAGAAGTCGAAGCCGCTGGCGGCAAGGCGTTGGCGCTGCAACTGGACGTGCGTGATGAAGACGCGGTGCGCCGTGCGCTGGCTCAGGCCAACGCGCATTTCGGTGGCATCGATGCGCTGGTGAACAATGCCGGGGCGATCAAGTTGACCGGTGTGCAACACATCGAACTCAAGCGGTTCGACCTGATGCACCAGATCAACACCCGCGCCGTGTTGCTGTGCAGCCAGGCCGCCCTGCCCTATCTGAAGAAATCCGCCGGGCACATCCTCAACCTGTCGCCGCCGCTGAATCTGGCGAGCAAATGGTTCGCCCAGTACAGCCCCTACACCGTGACCAAGTACGGCATGAGCATGCTGACGGTGGGCATGAGCGAGGAATTCGCCAGTTACGGCATCAGCGTCAATTCGCTGTGGCCACAGACGATGATTGCCACGGCGGCGATCGAGTTTCAGCTGGGGAACCGCGAGTCGTTCAAGCATGCGCGCCTGCCTTCGATCATGGCGGATGCGGCGCATGTGATTCTGAATAGCAGCCAGCGGCAGATCACTGGACGACTGCTGATCGACGAAGAAATTTTGCGTGAGCACGGCGTGACTGAATTCGATCACTACCGATTCGAACCGGACAGTAATGCAACCCTGATGCCTGACTTGTTCGTGGATTGAATCCCCCTGTAGGAGCTGCCGAAGGCTGCGATCTTTTGATCTTGCTTTTAAGATCAAGATCAAAAGATCGCAGCCTTCGGCAGCTCCTACAGGGATCCGGCTCAGAATTCGATTCTGACGTCGCCTTTAGGCACGCTGCAGCACGACAGGATGTAGCCTTCGGCTTCATCATCCTCGGTAATCCCGCCGTTGTGCTCCATCTCCACTTCGCCGCCCAGTTTCATCACCTTGCACGTGCCGCAAATGCCCATGCCGCAAGCTTTCGGAATCATCAGGCCCAGCTTGGCCGCCGCCGCATGCACGGTTTCGCCCGGGGCCACGCGAATGCTCTTGCCGGAGGCGGTGAACTCGACCTGATGCAAATCCGCTGCGTCGATTTCCGGTGCCTCGGCCGCTTGTTCGGCTTGCTCCACCGCATCGGCGCGAGCTTCCGGTGGCGTGGCGCCGAAGGATTCCTCGTGATAACGCGACATGTCGTAGCCGGCGGCTTCGAGCAGGCGCTTGACGGCGGTCATGTACGGCGTCGGGCCGCAGCAGAACACTTCGCGCTCAAGGAAGTCGGGAACCATCAGCTCCAGCATCTTGTGATTGAGGTAGCCGCGATAGCCGGCCCACGGCTCGCCCAGCCCGTGTTTCTCGCAGATCAGGTGCAAGCTGAAGTTGTCGATCCGCGACGCCATGTGCTCCAGCTCGCGGTGGTAAATGATGTCTTTCGGCGAGCGGGCGCTGTGGATAAAGGTCATGTCGACATTGGCGTTGGTGTCGTAGAACCAGCGCGCCATCGACATGCACGGGGTGATCCCCACACCGCCGCTGAGATACAGCACTTTCGGGCTCGGGAAGTCGATGGCATTGAACAGCCCGACCGGCCCGTGCACCGCCAGCTCCTGGCCTTCATGCAGGGTGTCGTGCAACCAGTTGGAAACCTTGCCGCCCGGCACGCGCTTGATGGTCACCGAGAAGCTGTACGGCACCGACGGCGAACTGGAAATGGTGTACGAACGCATGATCGGCTGACCGTCGATTTCCAGCTCCAGGGTTACAAACTGCCCAGGCTTGAAGAAGAACAGGATCGGCTGGTCGGCCATGAAGCAGAAGGTGCGTACGTCCCAGGTTTCCTGGATGACTTTGACGCAACGGACGATGTGTCGGCCATTGGCCCAGGTCTGGGTGGTGACCGGATTCAGGAAGCTGTTGGACATGCTGTTCTCCACGGCCGACTGTCGGCCTTCATGTGGCGATTCTGCGTATAGCGTGAACCGCCCGTTTACCTATCCGCGACATCGGCATACTTATCGCGACCAGCCCCCAACCACCGGGGGTTGCGCGTCGGGAACAGATTGCACCATGTCGCCCATGGATAAGGTTCCGGGCAGCGCCGGCCCCACACTCGTCTCACACCAAGACAACTTCTTTACACCTTGCGTAGCAACCCTGATCAGCCACTTTCGCCGGCCACGCAGATGGCCTTGAGGATCACATTGATGGACACCGCAAAAATCAGCCTGGGCGACCCGCTGGAACCCGCACGCAAGGCCACCGCACAGATGCTGCAGGAGCGCGAACGTACCTTTTCGCTGCCGCAGCCGTTCTATAACGATGAACGCCTGTTCGATATCGACATGCAGGAAATCTTCCAGAAGGAATGGTTGATCGCCGGCATGACCTGCGAGATCCCGGCCAAGGGCAACTACATCACCCTGCAGATCGGCAAGAACCCGATCATCGTCATTCGTGGCGCCGAGGGTGTGGTGCATGCGTTCCACAACGTCTGTCGCCACCGAGGCTCGCGCCTGTGCACCAGCGACAAGGGCAAGGTTGCCAAACTGGTCTGCCACTACCACCAGTGGACCTACGAGCTGGACGGTCGCCTGCTGTTCGCCGGTACCGAGATGGGCGCCGACTTCGACATGAAGCAGTACGGCCTCAAACCGGTGAACGTGAAGACGGCCGGCGGCTACATCTTCATTAGCCTGGCGGAAAACCCGCCGGCCATCGATGACTTCCTGTCGACGCTGAACCACTACATGGAACCGTACGACATGGAGAACACCAAGGTGGCGGTGCAAACCACCTTGATGGAAAAGGCCAACTGGAAACTGGTGCTGGAAAACAACCGCGAGTGCTACCACTGCGGCGGCTCGCACCCTGAATTGCTGAAAACCCTGCTGGAATGGGACGACGTCACCGACCCGCGCGCCGATCAGGCGTTCAAGGATCACGTCGCCGCGTCCGCTGCTGCCTGGGAAGCCGAGAAAATCCCTTACGCCCACGCCAGTTTCGGCCTGCGCAACCGCATCGTGCGCATGCCGCTGCTCAAGGGCACCGTGTCGATGACCATGGACGGCAAACAGGGCTGCGCCAAGCTGATGGGCCGGATCAAGAATCCGGACCTGGGTTCGATGCGCATTCTGCACCTGCCGCACTCGTGGAACCACTGCATGGGCGACCACATCATCGTGTTCACCGTGTGGCCGATCAGCGCCCAGGAAACCATGGTCACCACCAAATGGCTGGTGCACAAGGACGCCGTCGAAGGCGTGGATTACGACGTCGAACGCATGCGCCAGGTGTGGGACGCGACCAACGACCAGGACCGGCGTCTGGCCGAAGAAAACCAGCGCGGGATCAACTCCACGGCTTATCAGCCGGGGCCGTACTCGAAGACCTATGAGTTTGGCGTGGTCAACTTTGTCGACTGGTACAGCGAGCGGATGCTGAGCAACCTTGGGGCCGAGCCGGCGCCGTACCTCAAAGGCGTGCCTGTCCAGGGCTAAAAGCATCGCTGGCAAGCCAGCTCCCACAGTGGTCGATGGTGTTTACAGATACCGTGTACACCGCAAAACCTGTGGGAGCTGGCTTGCCAGCGATAGCGTCATCACTGTCATCGCATCACTTCGATGACCACCTCAAACTGCCATCCTCCCCAATAAACTCCTCAAAAATCTCCTCCCCCACCAGCCGGATTTTCGCGTACCCATTCAGCACCCGCAGCGGATAGTCCGGATCGTTCGCGTCCTGCGTCTCCGAAAACAGCACCCGCGAATGGCCGTTCAGCTCGCTGGTAGTGCCGTAGGGAATGGCTCCGTGGCCGGCACAACGCGCATGCAGTCCACCTTGTGGCGCATAGACGATGCCGTTGTGCAGATGCCCCCAATACCAGTAATCAGGCTCGCGCCCCAGCGCATCGCACACCGGTTGATACAGCGCGGTCTTGTGGTGCCCGGTGATGTCGAAGCCCTGATGGTGGCTGAGCACCATGAGTTTCTTGCGTTTCGGCAGGCCCTTCATCCACTCGATCTGCGGTTTGTTCAGGGTGCCGTCCATGTACAGGTTCATGACATCCGAAGCGTACGCGGTGTCCAGCCCGACAATCAGCCAGTCGTCGTTGATCAGGGCAAAGTAGCTGGTGCCCTGCTGCCCCGGAAAACGCGCGGCCAGTTCCTTGAAGTAACCGTGGGCGCCGCTGTACATCTCGTGGTTGGAATTGAGGGTGAACGAGCCGTGGGTGCCCATCGGCCAGCCGGCCATGTCAGTGTCTTCCTGGGAGTAGCTGCCGGCGTAATAAACATCCCCCAAATGAATGGTGAAATCAGCGTTCGCCAGTTGCATCTGGTTGGCCACCGACACCGCCGGCGCGTGGCTGTTGAACGGCCCGGTGCCCCAGTCACCGGCAATCGCCAGCGTCACTTCGCGATCCATGGTCACCATCGCCGGGTCAGTGCCGAAGGTCGCGTGATGGCGCAGGTTTTCGATCCACTTGAGCAGCGCCTCGCTCCACAGCAGATCCAGCAGTTCCCATTTGCGACATCCCAGCAGCGTGCCGTCCTTGAGCACCTTGGTCTGCAATTGATCGGGCGATTGCGGCAACGGCGTGGCATTGCCGATGCGCAGGATCGAAAGACCGTGGGACAACTCCCACGGCACCGCCGGTTCGTCGTCCGGCAGCTCGCCATTTTTCAGCACGTATTGCGCCTGATCGTGGCCGCGCTGGAGCAACTTGATGATGGCCTGGAACTCCTCGGGTTCCAGTTCGCTGATGAGCTTCATCCAGGCCATTTCCACTCGCGTGAACAGGCCGTGCAGACGCACCTTTACCTTGTCGTACTCATGCTTCAGATGACCGACCGCTGACATGGCGTAATCCTCTATCCGTAGGGGCTCACAGGGTTTTCATGAATTCGATCAACGCACGCTTGTCGTCGTCCGACAGCGTGGTGCCATACAGGTGACCGCTGTTGTGGTTGCCCTCCAGCCGCGTGTCGTATGTGAAATCGGCCGAGGCTTTGGCCTGGGCACCCGTGGTGACGAAACCGACGTTGACCGGGTCGTAGACATCGGAGCCGGTGATGAACACCACCGGGCGTTTTTCCGGCGGTTGCAGCAGATCCCACAGGGTCGGCACCGAACCGTTGTGCAGGTACGGCGCGCGCAGCCAGATGCCGTCGGTCGGCGTGTTGCTGTAGCTCTGGGTCTTGCGATAAGCGCCGAAGTCGAACGGCGGTTTCTTGAAGGTGTGGAACGCCGTCACCAGACCGGTGGTGAACGAGTCCAGCCGATGTGGATCGGTGCCGAGCTGATCGATGTTGGTGGTCACTTGCCCGGTGTCGGCGCGACCGAAGTCGTGGCACGCGGCGCAATTGGCGTCCCAGATTGGTTTGCCCTGGGCGACCTTGGCCTGATCCAGTGCCCACGGCCACGCCGGCGCCTTGTGCCCGAGCAGCCAGTTGGTCACCCGGTTGAAGCTCGGCGGCAGCACCGATTCCGGGGTCGCGCCCACGGCCATTGCAGCGGCGTAGTTGCGTTCGTGGATCTTGTTGTTATTGCCGTCCCAATGCAGGTACATCGACTCCCGCGGCTTCTGGTTCCAGACTTGCGGCAGGTCGACGGTGCCGATGGTCGAGTCATCCGGGAAGCCGAACACCACCATTTTCGTCGGGTTGAAGGTGTCGGTGCGACCCGGGCCCTGTTGCGGACGCAGCTTTTGCCAGGCGTAGGCCTGTTTCTGCTTGAGCAAGGCGCTCTTCGCCATCGGAATAATCAGATAGCGGTTGTAGAGCTTCTCGAAAAAGCCCAGCTGAAATTTGCCGTTGATCGCCGCCATCACCGCGTCGGTGGTGAATTTCGGGTCGCTGGCGCAATCGTAAGCGAACCACTGGAAGGCCTGCAGTTGCAGGGTGTTGGCCGGCGCACTGGGCACGTTGACCGCGACGTCGCTGGCATTGGCCCGGTAGGAGCCGGTGTGACACAGCGCGCAGTTCGGTTCCACGGTCGGGTAGCCGATCTGCCGTTTGGCCATGCCGATCGGCAGGTCCTTGCCGTTTTCATAGAGAAAGCCGAAGACCTCCCAGCCGCCGGGTTTGGGCAGTTTTTCCGGGCACATCTGCGGCAGTACGGCGAACAGGTAATACGGGATCCGCGCTTCGATGCCCAGGCCGATGGCGGCGTATTTGTAATGATCTTCGTCGGACGCGTATTCCTGCTCCGGCACCACCCGCAGCATCTGATACCAGGTTTCGTAACCGATGAAACCCAACACCGCGACAACCACCAGCGTGCCGACCTTGAAGGCGTGACTCTGCCATTGCCGCGCCCAGGCAGCACGCCACTCGCGACAGCCATCGCACAGCAGCGCCCATGGCCGGTTCGCGGGCGTGGTGCCGAGGTACAGCAGAATGCCGAGGATCAGAAAAAAGCTCAGATCGCCCAGCAGCATCGGCACGAACACCGAGCCTTGAATGCTCGTATTGATCAGGTAAATCCAGAACACCACGGCGATCAGCCGCGTCAGTACGCACAGCCAGGAATGCACCACATAGCGCGGCGCATTGAAGCCCGACGGCATGTAAAACACGCTGATGCCCACCAGCAGCATCCCGGCGTTTTCCAGCCACGGGTCGGAGAGTTGCGGCGGCAGACCGACCACCGATGTCAGCAACCCCGGCGCGAACAGCGCCGGGATCGCGAACACCATGTTCATCGCAATGCCGAGCCAGATGAAGCGTTGAAACCAGCGGATGTAGCTGTCCATGTCTTCCATTTCCTTCTGACCACCAACCTGCAATGTCCCTTGTGGTGAGGGGATTTATCCCCGAAGGGTCGCGAAGCGGCCCCAAACCCTGCCAGCGCGGTCTGTCAGGATCACCGCGCGCTCAGGTTTTACGGCTGCTGCGCAGCCGATCGGGGATGAATCCCCTCGCCACAGAGAATCTCCTCCACACAGAAATCAGTAATCGATCTCAACCGAGGGCAGTTTTCTCTAGGTGCTCAAGGATGATCGGGTACACATCCACCACCGCGTTCTTGCCGAACATGCAGTCGATGTGGCCGTAACCTGGCACTACGTGCCGGCTGTAGCGTTCCGGCCCGTGGACTGCGCAGACGCGCTGGTAGGTCTTGAGGGTGCTTTCCGGCAGGTAACACTGGTTCTCCGCGCCGCTGATAAAGCAGATCGGCATCGTCAGCCGCTCGAAGTGCGGCATGTACACATCGTTGCCCTTGAAATCCACCAAATGCCCTTTGCGCACGATCAGCGCCAAATGCTCGAAGGTCTCGATGTTCGACTCGCCGAACAGTTCATGCAGGTTGTCGTGCAGGGTTTCGTTAAGGGTGTCGTGGCGGTACAGCGAGGCGTACATGAAGGTGATGCGGTGGCACACCGGGTTGGTGCAATAGCCTTGCGCCTCGATCCGCGCGTAGCCGTTGAGGGCTTTGTCGTAGAGGCGGTTGAACCAGTTTTCCTTGCTGTCGGCGTAAGCGGTCATCGATTTGATGCCGATCGCATCGAGCATCCCCGGCAAGTGCAGACCGGCCTTCAACCCGGTGGCCGTGGCGACCACGGTGTCAGCGGCAATCTGCGAGCAGACCACCGAACGCACGCCTTGCAACCCCGCCAACAGCGACATGAAGAACGTCGTCGCGCCGTAGCAATGCACCACGCACTGCACGTCTTTGGCCTGCGTCTCCTGCTGAATTTGCGCAATGGCAGCCTTGAAGTCGTACTCGGCGATCTGGTCGCCATTCCACTCTTTCTTGCTCGCCGGCAGCAGAATGCTCACCCGGAAATCCAGCAGCCACACGTCATAGTCGTGCTTGCACAGGTACTCCAGCAGGTTGGTCTGGATGGTGTCGGTGGAAAAGATATTCGAGCCGACACCCAAGCCATGCACCAGCATCACCGGGCCTTTGCTGCCGGCCTGATAACGGGTCAGGCGCAGTTCGACGCCGTCCTCGGTGGGGAAGAAATGCACCGTCGGGGTTGGCGCATCCAGCGGCCGTTTCAGCCGTGGCGGCGCGTCGGGATTGAAGTATTTGTCACCGGCGAACACCCCGCCGTAACTCTCCCAGAGAATCCCGGCGAAGAACTTGCCGAAGCGTGCCAGACCTTCGATGCGCTCGCGCTCGTTGCGCGCATTGAGCACCTTCATGGTGGTCATCTGTTTGGCGAAATCGGTCGGATGAATGTGCATCACCCCGGAGCCGATCACCTCGCCCGACTTGTCCGACCCGCGGTACAGCGTCACGTACAGGGTGCTGGTGTCGTGCCAGATGTTCAGCACGCCGTTGTCTTCCGGTACGGTTTTGAAGGCGCTGAAGTAATAGTCGGTGCCGTCCTCGGCGGTCAGTTTCATGTCGTATTTCATGTGCCGCGTGTCGACCTGCTGCTCGAATTGCTCGAACAGGTTGAACACGCCATTGCTGGCGGTCAGCGGTTGCGGCGACAGCGCCGGGGCGTTGACCGTGCCGACGATGGTCGCGGCATGTTGCGGCTCCTTGATCATCCGGTTGAGGTCGTTGGCGGTGATGGTCAGGGTGAAGTCGATGGGCGAGTTGTCCGCCTCGCCGCGTTTGGCCGCCGCTTCGTAGACTTTCAGATCGGTGCTTTGTGCGGCGGTGAAAGCGCGGGAGAAATAGCCCTTCATGGTTTCGGTGAACTGCACGCCGAGGGTCGGCGGGGCCACCTGTTTGCGCGGTGCCGAGGGCAGTGTGTAGTCGATGTGCCAACCCCGGTCAGCGGCGAGCAGGCCCATGTTGCGCTCGCTCACGGCGGAGATGGTCAGCAGCGGATTGACCGCCAGCGAGGTCGGGATCACCGCGCCGTCCGTCACGTAAAGACTGGCGTAGACATCGGTGCCGGCCGCGCCGCTGAACACCTGGCCCTTGTGATTGACCACGCCTTGCGCCGCGTCTTCACCCATCACGCAACCGCCCAGCGGATGCACCGAGACGATGCTGTGCTTGAGCAGCTGGGTCCAGATCGGGTTCTCGACCCAGACCCCGCCCAGTGCCTTGGTGCTCTGGTATAGACGTTCGTTGCCGAGCTTGAAGTTTTCCTGCTCGCCGACGCCTGGCCAGTCGATGCGCAACTGGTCCTTGTTGTCGAGCAGCATCCGGCCCTGGCCACTGTCGTGGCTCATGATCAGGTAGGTCTGCATGTTGTGCAGCGCGCCGTAATACGGGCCGCGCAGGAAGCTTTCGGCCTCGCGCTCCTTGTAGCCAAGCTTGCCACTGAAACTGTCGTCGGTGGCCTTGCCGATCATCTCGGCAAACCCGGCCATCGCCGGCACCATTGGCCGGCCGAGCGCGCCGGGAATCGAGCCCTCCTCGATGACCATGCGGCTGCGCCAGTCACCTTCGGTGCGCATGTCGATGATCGAGGTGATGCACGGGCCAACCGGTTGCAGCTCCTTGGCCGAATGCGCGCCGAAGCCGATGCCGTTGATGGTCTGCTCGCAGTTGTGGCCGAAGCCGAGAATGTCACCGTTACCGCTCATGTTCTCGCCGAGCTGACCGGACATCACCAGACCCTTGTCCCGCGAACGCAGCAGAATTTCGGTAGAGCCGAGGGTACCGGCGGAGACCACGACGATATCGGCCTTCACGAACAGCGTCGGCGCGTCGAACTTCTCGCGACCGCTGTCGAGGTACTGGAAGTGCACGATCCAGCCTTCGCCGTCGCGCTCCAGATGGCGCACCTCAGCCTGGCAGAAAATCTCCGCGCCGTGGTTCCAGGCATCCGGCAGATAGTTCATCAGCGTGGTGTTCTTGGCCTTGTTGTTACAGCCCGATACACAGTCGCCGCACTGGTTGCACGGCAGTTGTTCGACGCCGACGTGGTTGAGATTGTTCGGCAGTTTGTCGAAGGTCACGTTGATCGGTGGCTTGTAGAAATGCGCGCCTTGCTTGAGGTAGTCCGCCGACTTTTTGTTGGCGTCGAGCTTGGGCAAGTTCGGTGCGCTGTTCGGGTACGGATTCGGTTTGAGCATTTCCCGGGCGCGGGCGTAACCGTCCTTGAGCAAGGTATCGCGGTGTTCGCGCACGGCTTGAGGCCAGCGTGGGTCATCAAATACCCCGGGCTCGGGTTCAAGCGCGACGTTGGCATTGATCAGCGACGTACCGCCGAGGCCGCAACCGACCACCACGTTCTGCTGCGCATTCACGTGCAGGTCGAACAGTCCGGTGCGCGAACCGATATGGCCGTCGGGGTCGTGCACCTGCAATTCTTCGGTCGCGGCAATCATCGTGTTGGGGTATTCGCCGGGCTGGATCTCCCGGCCCCGCTCCAGCAGGCACACCTGCTTACCCGCCCTGGACAGGCGCGACGCAGCAATGCCGCCGCCATAACCGGAGCCGATGACAATGACGTCGTAGTGTTCCTTGATCTCGCTGATGGGCGTTGCGATGCGTGTCATGAGACTGATCCTTTCTCAGGCTGATGGGGCAACTCTGCGGTTGCCTGCAATCAATGGGCGAACGGGCACCTGGCCTCCGGGGCGAGCCCGGCGACAGCACAACGGTCGGAGCAGAAGGTCGCTACAGGCGAGCGTGTTGATTGGCCGCACGACGTAACGTGCGCTTGCGGGGCGTGGGGGGATGGCGGTGTGGGCGGCTATCCATCATGCGTTCTCCCAGAACCTGATGTGGATAAGTGACGGCTGTCCTTGTGCCATTGCAGTGAAGACAGCGCAGGAATCGAAGTCAAGGCAACGATTTAGAACTGTATGAAATCTGATCAATTGCGGTTTGGACTAAGCCGGCCGGGGCCTGTGCAGTTCAGCGAACAAGTTATCCACATAGCCATGCACAGCAAATGGGGGTAACTGTGGATGAATGGAAAAATAACTGCCTGATTTGTGAAGAAAAATCGTGACTTATCCAGAAGGATAGTTTGCAGGAGTGATTGACTGTTTTTTGATCAAATATCTACACGTCACGTTTCACATGGGCTGCAGAGGATGGCGAACACGTTATCCACAGAAGCGCCAACAGAGTTCGGGGGTAACTTTGTGGCTGCTGTGGAAAAGTGCTGAGGGCTGTGGGAAATCGGGCGTTGCGCAGGGATTATCAGCCTGAAACGCTTAATCGATCATTTATTGATCAAATCCCTGAAAGCCACGGTTTATATACCTTGCAGCGGACAGCGAACATCTTGTCCACAGAAGCGCCAACAGAGATTGGGGGCAACTCTTGAAGTTATTCAGGAGAAAAAGCCCGGTAAAACCGTGACTTAGGCTGGTTGTTTTTTGAGCTGGGGCCTGGAGGGCTTGATTGGCGTGGGGTACAGGGATGGGCGAACACGTTATCCACAGATCCGCCAACAGGGATTGTGGGTAAACAACACCATATTGGCGATCTGCAAACTCCTGTAGGAGCTGCGGCACGCTGCGATCTTTTGATCTTGATCTTAGAGATCAAAAGATCGCAGCCTCGTTTCACTCGACAGCTCCTACAGGGGTCAGCGGACGACGCCTTCTTCGATCAGGAGTTTGAGGATCGCTTCAGCGCCGGCCTGCGCGGTGACACCCTTGAGCACTTGTCCACCGCCGCCACTGGCTTTGGCGGTGGCAGCTTTCATCCGGTCCGCGCCGCTCTTGGCCTTGATCACCTTCAGACGTTTCGGCCGTGGCTTGGCCGGTTGCAACGTAGCAACCGCCAGCAGTTCATCGTCCAGCACTTCCACGTCTTCGGCATTGAGCACACCGCGCCGCGCCGGGCCGTAGGCGCTCTGCCGTGGCTTGGGTGCGGCGTTATCCACAGTCGCCAGAAACGGCAGCTTCACCTTCAACCGCCGTCGCTGCCCACGGGGCAAGGCTTGCAGCACCAGCGCCGAGCCGTCGCTGATCGATTCGACCTGCGCCAGTCCTACCACCAGCGGCCAGCCCAGTCCTTCGGCGAGCAGGAACGGCAACATGCCCGAGCCTTCGCCGGTTTCCGCCTGCGTACCGGTCAGCACCACCTGGGCGCCGGCATCGCGCAGATACGCAGTCAGCGCCGGCAACGCGTCGGCACCAGCGGGTTGCTCCAGCACGTGCATCTGCGCGAGTCCCATGCCCAGATAGGCGCGCAGCGCCGGTTCGGCAACGTCCCCGGCGTGCAGCACTTGCAGGTTATCCCCAGCCAGCTGCAGGCCCAGTTCCACGGCGCGCGCGTCCTGTTCGGCACGGCGTGGCCGGCCCGAGGTCGGGTGGGCGCCGATGGAGACCAGGCTGATGACATTGGTGTTCATAACTGTGTCCTTCCCTTAAGCCGCATCGCGCTTGGCGTCGTTGCGGTAAGCCGCTACCGCCGCGATCAAGGCTTGAAGAATCTCCGCGCTCTCGCCGATCACCGACAGGTCGGCGCGTTTGATCATGTCGCATCCCGGGTCGAGGTTGATCGCCACCACCTTGTCGCAGGCACCGATGCCCTGCAGGTGCTGGATCGCCCCGGAGATACCCACAGCCACATAAACCCGTGCGGTGACCCAGGTACCGGACGCGCCGACCTGCCGGTCGCGGGTCATGAAGCCGTCGTCCACCGCCACCCGCGAGGCGCCTTCGGTGGCGCCGAGAGCGGCGGCGGTCCTGTGGAAAAGATCCCAGTCCTTGACCCCGTTGCCGCCGGAGAAAATGAACTCGGCTTCGGCCATCGGAATCGCCGCCGGGTCCACCGCCACCGCGCCCAGATCTTCGATCCGCGACAGGCTGCGCGCCACAGGTGTGGATAACTCCACCGGCAGCGCTTCGTGACGGGTTTCGCTGACCGGTTCGGCGCATTCGGCCGAGGCCAGAATCAGCCGTGCGACCGGACGGGCAAGATCCTGCAACCCGGCACCGGCGCGGCCGATGCACTCCTGTTCCTTGACTTGCCAAACCCGTGTGGCTGGGCGTTCGCCCAGCGCAGCAGCAAAGCGCCGACCCAGTTCGCCGCCACCGCTGCGGCTGTCCGGCAGCAGCCAGTGGCGCGGGTTGAACTGGTTATCCACAGCCCGCAGGCCCTGGATTCGTTGCTCCGGTGCATAACCGCTGAACTCTTCGCCTTCCAGCACCAGCAAGCGGTCAACGCCCGCCGTGGCGAAAGCGTTTTCCTTGTGCTCTGCGAATACCACCGCCAGCACCGCGCCGTCGCTGCCGGCCAGTTGATGCGCCAGGCCCAGCAAGTCGCGGTCGTGGCTGCTCAGACGCCCACCGACCATGTCCGGCACCACGCTGATGTAGAACGCCGGCGCCGGCACCTGATGCAGCGGCAATTGCACTTCAACCGTGGCCGAGCGCTTGACCGCCCCGCCCTGTTGCGCGCCGCTGCGGTCGATACGCTTGATGCCGTTGGGGCCGATGAAACCGATGCCGTGCAGGTTCTTGCGGATGATCCCGTTGGGGCCCATCCAGCTGTGTTGCGCCGGTTGCATGGCCGCGTGCAGCGGGTGCAAACGGTTACGCGCAATCCATTCGGCGCGTGGGTCGCGGCGGATAATGTCGCTCATCAGTGGGCCTCCGCAGGTTCACGTTTGGCCGGCGTGGCAGGCTTGTCTGGCGCGGCATCTTCAAGCAGCGCGTCGGCCACGAGTTCGGCGATGTCCTTGATCAGCGGACGCGGTTCGACCACGCCTTCGAGCATCGCCGTGCACTGTGGACAACCCACGGCCACCAGCTCGGCGCCGGTCTCGCGGATGTCTTCCATGCGCATGTCGGGAATCCGCTGCTTGCCCGGAATGTCAGTGATCGGCGCACCGCCACCACCGCCGCAGCAGCGCGAGCGGAAGCCGGAACGCTGCATCTCTTTGACCTCGATACCGAGGGCGCGCAGCACTTCACGCGGTGCCTCGTATTCGCCGTTGTAGCGACCGAGGTAGCACGGGTCGTGATAGGTCACACTGTTGCCTTTGTGCTGACCGAGGTTCAGCGCACCGGCCTGAATGATTTCTGCCATGTAGGTGCTGTGGTGCTGCACCAGGTAGTTGCCGTCGAACGCGCCGTACTCGTTTTTCAGCACATGGAAACTGTGCGGATCGCAGGTGACGATGCGGTTGAAGCGGTATTTGGCCAGGGTCTGGATATTGCGTTTGGCGAGCAACTGGAACGTCGCTTCGTCACCGAGACGTCGGGCCACGTCGCCGCTGTCACGCTCTTCGAGGCCGAGCACGGCGAAGTCGATTTTCGCGGCTTTCAGCACTTTGACAAACGCGCGCAAGGTGCGCTGGTTGCGCATGTCGAAGGCACCGTCGCCGACCCAGAACAGCACGTCGGTGGATTTCTTCTCGCTGAGCAGATTGAGGTTCAGATCCGCCGCCCAGTTCATCCGCCCGCCCGGGGCGAAACCGCCGGGGTTGTCGGTGGCGATCAGGTTTTCCAGGACTTCGGCCCCTTTGTTCGGGGTCGCGCCTTTTTCCAGCGTCAGGTGGCGGCGCATGTCGACGATGGCGTCGACGTGCTCGATCATCATCGGGCATTCCTCGACGCAGGCACGGCAAGTGGTGCACGACCACAGGGTTTCTGCATCGACCAGACCGTTGACGATCGGTTGATGCGGGTTGCCGCTGTGTTCACCAATGGGCTTGCCGGGATACGGGCTGCCGGCGAAGTTCGCATCGGTGCCGCCGGCGAGGCCGACGACCATGTCCTGAATCAGCTTTTTCGGGTTCAGCGGCTGGCCGGCAGCGAAGGCCGGGCACGCCGCTTCACACTTGCCGCACTGCACGCAGGCGTCGAAACCGAGCAGTTGGTTCCAGGTGAAATCCTTGGGTTTTTCCACGCCCAGTGGCGCCGATGGATCGTTGAGATCCAGCGGTTTCAATCCGGTGGAACGACCGCCGCCAAAGCGCTCGGCGCGACGGTGCCAGGCCAGGTGCAGAGCACCGGCGAAAGCGTGCTTCATCGGCCCGCCCCAGGTCATGCCGAAGAACAGTTCCGACACGCCCCACAAAACGCCGAGTCCGAGAATCGCCGCCAGCAGCCAGCCGCCGAAGTTCTCCGGGAGGATCCCGGCCACCGGCAAGGTCACCAGAAAGAACGACGCCGAGAACGCCAGCAGACTCTTCGGCAACCGCATCCACGGGCCTTTCGACAACCGTGCCGGCGGATTGAGCCGGCGCCGATAAACGAAGAGCGCACCGACGAACATCACCGCCGTCATCAACAGCAGCGCATAGCCGAGGATGCGGTTATGCAGGCCGAAACCGTGCACCAGAATCGCCAGCACGATTGACGCCACCGCACCACCGGCCGTGGCCACGTGGGTGTTGGCGATGTATTTGTCCCGCGCCACCACGTGGTGCAGGTCGACCATGTAACGCTTGGGCATGGCGAACAGGCCGCCGATCAGATCGACCTTCGAGGCCCGGCCCCGACGCCACATGGCCACCCGCCGCAAAGCACCCAGCACCGCAAGGGCCAGGGCTGCGAACAACAGGATTGGAAGAAGGGTGTTCAACATGGTGAAGCTCCCACCAGTACAGCCTGGAGAAACACGGTCTATGTGTAGGAGCTGCCGCAGGCTGCGATCTTTTGATCTTGCTTTGAACAACAAAAGTCAAAAGATCGCAGCCTTCGGCAGCTCCTACAGGGTCATGTGCAAGCCCTTAGAAGTCTTTGCACAACCGCAACGCGTCGTAGATCGCAGCATGGGTATTACGCTGCGCCACGCAGTCGCCGATGCGGAACAGCAAGTAGCCGTCACCGGTGCTGCTCAGCGAAGGTTGTGGCTGGATCGCGAACAACGCTTCGACGTCGATCTGGCCCTTGTTGCGCGACCCCTCTTTGAGCGCGTAGTAGATTTCCTCATCCGGCCGCACGCCGTTTTCCACCACCACCTGATCGACCACCCGCTCCTCTTTGGCGCCGGTGTACTCGTTCTCCAGCACCGCCACCAACTTGTCGCCTTCGCGGTAGACCTTCTCCAGCATCATGTCGCCGGTCATGATCACTTCTTTCGGGTACATGCTGCGGTAGTAGGTCGGGAACGACGTACCGCCGATGGCCACGCCCGGTTTGATGTCGTCGGTAACGATCTCGACCTGGCTGCCCTTGTCGGCGAGGAAGTCGGCCACCGACATGCCGGTGAACTCGCAGATGGTGTCGTAGACCAGCACGTTCTTGCCCGGCGCGACCTTGCCGTCGAGCACGTCCCAGCTGCTGACCACCAAGCCCTCGGCGGCCCCCCAGTGTTCGTTCTGCTCAAGGTATGGATGACCACCGACGGCCAGCACCACGATGTCCGGACGCAGATCCATGAGGGTGTCGGCATCCGCCGCCGTGCCCAGACGCAGGTCGACTTTCAATCGCGCCAGTTCCAGCTGGAACCAGCGGGTGATCCCGGCGATCTGGTCACGCTGCGGCGCTTTCGACGCCGTGGTGATCTGCCCGCCGATGAATTCTTTCTTCTCGAACAGGGTCACGTCGTGGCCACGTTCGGCCGCCACACGCGCAGCTTCCATCCCGGCTGGGCCGGCACCGACGATCACCACCTTGCGTTTCGGCCCGGTGGACTTCTCGATGATGTGCGGCACGCCCATGTATTCACGGGACGTCGCGGCGTTCTGGATGCACAGCACGTCCAGACCTTGATACTGACGGTCGATGCAGTAGTTGGCGCCGACGCACTGTTTGATCTGGTCGATCTGGCCCATCTTGATCTTGGCGATCAGGTGCGGGTCTGCGATGTGCGCGCGGGTCATGCCGACCATGTCGACGTAACCGCCTTCAAGGATGCGCGTGGCCTGGTTCGGGTCCTTGATGTTCTGCGCGTGCAGCACCGGCACCTTGACCACTTCCTTGATCCCGGCCGCCAGGTGCAGGAACGGCTCCGGCGGATAGCTCATGTTCGGAATCACGTTGGCCAGGGTGTTGTGGGTGTCGCAACCCGAGCCGACGACGCCGATGAAATCGAGCATGCCGGTGTCGTCGTAATACTTGGCGATCTGCTTCATGTCTTCGTGGGACAGACCGTCCGGGTGGAACTCGTCACCGCAGATGCGCATGCCGACGCAGAAATCGTCACCGACCTCGGCGCGCACGGCTTTCAACACTTCCAGACCGAACTTCATCCGGCCTTCGAAGCTGCCACCCCATTCATCGGTACGCTTGTTGACGCGCGGGCTCCAGAACTGGTCGATCATGTGCTGGTGCACGGCCGACAGTTCGACACCGTCCAGACCACCGGCCTTGGCGCGGCGCGCGGCTTGCGCGTAGTTGCCGATCACTCGCCAGATTTCTTCCGGCTCAATGGTCTTGCAGGTCGCACGGTGCACCGGTTCACGGATGCCCGACGGTGACATCAGGGTCGGCCAGTGAAAACCGTCCCAACGTGAGCGTCGGCCCATGTGGGTAATCTGGATCATGATCTTGGCGCCGTGCTTGTGCATGGCGTCGGCCAGATTCTGGAAGTGCGGAATGATCCGGTCGGTGGACAGGTTCACCGAACTCCACCATTGCTGCGGGCTGTCGATGGCGACCACCGACGAACCGCCGCAGATCGCCAGGCCAATGCCGCCCTTGGCTTTCTCTTCGTAGTATTTGACGTAGCGCTCGGTGGTCATGCCACCGTCAGTCGCGTAGACCTCGGCGTGCGCGGTGCTGAGCACGCGGTTGCGGATGGTCAGTTTGCCAATTTGAATTGGCTGGAACATTGCTTCGAAAGCCATGGCGGGTTCCTCGACTTACAACGGCTTGACGGTGAACAGGCCGTCGTCGTGGCCTTCTTCGGAGCCACCGTAGACTTGCTCGGCAACCGTACGAATCTTGCTGCCGCGTGCAGCGAGGATCTGGTCCATGGCGCCGGCAAACCAGCCGGTGAACATGTAGTCGACCTTGCGCCCGACCTTGCCGTAGACGTAGACGAACGCCGAGTGTTCGAGCTTGACGCTGGCGGTGCCTTTGTCGAGGTCGATGTCCTGAATCTTGAACAGGCCCCAGCCGCGTTGCGACAGGCGCTTCATGTAGTGCTCGAACACCGCGACGCCTTCCAGGCCGTGGCATTCAGCTTCTTTTTCGCACCAGTGCCAGGCGGACTTGTAGCCGGCCTTGTAGAGGATTTCGGCATAGGCTTCAGCGCCCAGCACTTCCTCGATGCCCATGTGGTTGTTGACGAAAAAGTGGCGTGGCACGTAGAGCATCGGCAGGGCGTCGGAGGTCCAGACACCGGTTTCACTGTCGACTTCGATTGGCAATTGCGGGGCGATCTTGGCCATGGAAACTTAACTCCAGAAAATTCGTGGTTGGTGCCGAGCGAAGCTTTTGCTTTGCTCTTATAAACAAGCCGTATGAATGACTTTGGAGCCGTAGCGAGCACGTCGAGAGCAAGGAAGGACCGGAGCGACAAGCGAGACAGTACGGGACGTACGGCGAGTTTGGCGCGAGGACCTGACGCAGCTATCGGCGAGCGGAGTAGGCTCCAGAGTTATTCATTCGCCCCAGACGTCTTTGAGGACGTTCACCCAGTTCTCGCCCATGATCTTGCGCACCACGCGCTCGGAGTGGCCGCGCTTGAGCAGGGTTTCGGTCAGGTTCGGGAACTCGCCGACAGTGCGGATGCCCAGCGGGTTGATGATCTTGCCGAAGCTGGTCAGACGACGGGCGTAGCCCTTGTCGTGGGTCAGGTATTCGAAGAAGTCCTGGCCGTGACCCTGGGTGAAGTCGGTGCCGATGCCGATGGCGTCTTCACCGACGATATTCATGGTGTATTCGATGGCCTCGGCGTAATCGTCGATGGTCGAATCGATGCCCTTGGCGAGGAACGGCGCAAACATGGTCACGCCGACAAAACCGCCGTGGTCAGCGATGAACTTCAGTTCAGCATCGGACTTGTTGCGCGGGTGCTCTTTCAGACCCGACGGCAGGCAGTGGGAATAGCAGACCGGTTTTTTCGATTCGAGGATGACTTCCTCGGACGTCTTGGAACCGACGTGGGACAGGTCGCACATGACGCCGACGCGGTTCATCTCGGCGACGATTTCGCGGCCGAAGCCCGACAGGCCGCCGTCACGCTCGTAGCAACCGGTGCCGACCAGGTTCTGGGTGTTGTAGCACATCTGCACAATGCCGACGCCGAGCTGCTTGAACACCTCGACATAGCCGATCTGGTCTTCGAACGCGTGGGCGTTCTGGAAGCCGAAGAGGATGCCGGTCTTGCCCTGCTCCTTGGCGCGACGGATGTCGGCGGTGGTGCGCACCGGCATTACCAGATCGCTGTTTTCGCGGATCAGCTTCTGGCTGGCGGCGATATTGTTCACAGTCGCCTGAAAGCCTTCCCACACCGACACGGTGCAGTTGGCCGCCGTCAGACCGCCCTTGCGCATGTCTTCGAACAGCTCGCGGTTCCATTTGGCAATGATCAGACCGTCGATAACGATGCTGTCGGCGTGTAATTCGGCTGGGCTCATCAGGCGTCCCCTTATTGGCGATTCATGCGCCGAATCGTCTGCCGGCGCTTTGGGGCCAGCATATGCCTCGGTGCCGGGGCGACCGGGTGCAAAAACGACAGGGGAATTGCCGAAAGCGTCAATCCGCGACAAAGGGTCGCCAGGCGCTCCGATCAGCTACCTGTTCAAGCCCGCCAGCTTGAGCCAGAATCTGGCGCATCTTGGATACACCACTGGATTAGAGCGGCGACAACCATGAAATCGATCTTCCTGGCCTTGGCACTGATGGCGACCGGCGTACACGCCGCCGAAGAGACCGACAACAACCCGTGCGACGCGGTGGAAAACGACGTCCAGACCCTGGAATGCTCGACCTACAGCCGCAGCACCGCCGAAGACCTGCTCAAGGACAACTACGCCAGCCTCAACGAGCGCATGCAGGCCACCTACGGCAAAAACGCCGCGCAACTGGCCGACATCACCGCCAAACTGAAAACCGCCCAGCAACAATGGCTGAAAACCCGCGACGCCGATTGCGCCGTGGAAGCCTTCCCGGCCACCGAAGGCAGCAAGGCGTTCAAGATTGCGCAGAATGACTGCGTGGCGCGGATGAGTGACGAACGGTCGGAGTTTTTGGAGTCGATTGGGCAGGAGTGAGGAGCTGCGCTGTAAGCTGCACCTCATATAGCCAATCAAGGGACACTCATGAACATCTGCGGCATCGAAATCAAAGGCAGCGAAGCGATCATCGCCGTGGCCTCCCTTGACGGGGCAACGCTGAGCCACGTGGCACTCAACACCAAGAAAATCGCCCTCGACGATGATGACGAGGCGGCCAACGTCAAACGCTTCGCGGCGCAGGTTGCCTCGTTTGTGCGCGAACACTCGATTGAACGGATTGCGATCAAGAAGCGCAGCAAGAAAGGTGAATTTGCCGGTGGGCCGACCACGTTCAAGATCGAAGGTGTGTTTCAGTTGCTCGATGGGTGTGAGGTGACGCTTTTGTCGCCGCAGACGATCAATGCGCAAGCCAAGAAGCATAATTTCGAGCTGCCGGGGACGTTGAACAAGTATCAGCATGAGGCTTATAAAGCGGCGTGTTCGGCGTTGGTGAAGAAGTAAGATCAAAGGATCGCAGCCTTCGGCAGCTCCTACAGGGAAATGAATTCCAATGTAGGAGCTGCCGAAGGCTGCGATCTTTTGATTTCAGGCCTGAGCGGTACGCCGGTCCTCCCGGGGGCAACGGGCGAAGCGTGCGCGGTAGCTGCGGGTGAAATACGACGGCGATTCAAACCCGCAGGCGATGCTGACCTCCAGCACGCTCATATCGGTCTGGCGCAGCAACTGCCGGGCCTTTTCCAATCGCAGGCGCAGATAGAAATTGCTCGGTGTGTCGTTCAGATGCAGCCGAAACAGGCGCTCCAGCTGTCGCCGCGTGACTTTGATCGATTCCGCCAGTTGCAGCGTGGTCAGCGGTGGTTCGCTGTGTTGTTCCATCTCGCCAATCACCTGCACCAGCTTCTTGTTGCTGATGCCGTAACGCGTGGCGACTTCCATGCGCTGGTGGTCCTTGCGTGGGCGGATCCGCCCCAGCACGAACTGCTCGCTGACCTGGATTGCCAGTTGCGGGCCGTGGGCCTGGGCGATCAAGTCGAGCATCAAGTCGATAGACGCGGTGCCGCCCGCCGAGGTGATGCGCCGCCGGTCAATCTCGAACAGCTCCTGGGTCACGCTCAGCTGTGGATAAGATTCCTTGAACGCATCGATCGCCTCCCAGTGCAGGGTCAAGCGATGGCCGTCGAGCAGGCCGGCTTCAGCGAGAACGAAACTGCCGGTATCGATGGCGCCGAGGGTCACGCCTTCGTTGTCCAGCCGGCGCAACCAATGCTCAAGGGTTGGCGTGGCGAACTTCAGCGGTTCGAATCCGGCCACCACCAATAGCGTCGCACCTTTCTTCAACGGCTCCAGCGCCGCGTCGGCGTTGACCGACATGCCATTGCTCGCCAGCACCGCCCCGCCATCGGCGCTGAGCACGTGCCAGCGGTACAACTCGCCGCGAAAGCGGTTGGCCACCCGCAGCGGTTCGATCGCCGAGATGAAACCGATGGCGGAAAAACCCGGCATCAACAGAAAGTAGAAATCCTGGGACATGGTGCGCACTCGGTTAGCGGGTAGCGTGGATCGTTGATACGCCGATTGTCGTCAGCGTTCAAGCGCACAGGTCGCTACAGTGCAAGAGCCAGTCGCCGCAGTGCGCTTTCAAGGGCCTACAGCTGCGTAACTTTGCATCACCGGCACGCCAGATGCCGGAACTCACAATAAACGACCTGCCGAGGAACCCGACATGAAACGACTGATCAGCAGCTGTGTTCTTGCACTCAGCGGTACCGCTTTCTTGAGCGCCAGCGTCATGGCGGCCGAACCTGCGTCGTGCCAGAACGTGCGCATGGGCGTCGTGAACTGGACTGACGTGATCGCCACCAGTGCCATGACCCAAGTGCTGCTCGACGGCCTCGGCTACAGCACCAAACAAACCAGCGCGTCCCAGCAGATCATCTTCGCCGGGATTCGCGATCAGCGGCTGGATCTGTTCCTCGGCTACTGGAACCCGCTGATGACCCAGACCATCACCCCGTTCGTCGATGCCAACCAAGTCAAGGTCCTGCCGGCACCAAGCCTGAAGGACGCCCGCGCCACCCTCGCGGTGCCGACCTATCTGGCGGACAAGGGCCTGAAAACCTTCGCCGACATCGCCAAATTCGAGAAGGAACTGGGCGGCAAGATCTACGGCATCGAGCCGGGTTCGGGCGCCAATACGCAGATCAAGGCGATGATCACCAAGAACCAGTTCGGCCTTGGCAAATTCCAGCTGGTCGAGTCCAGCGAAGCCGGAATGCTCGCCGCTGTCGACCGCGCCGTGCGCCGCAAGGAAGCCGTGGTGTTCTTCGGCTGGGCGCCGCACCCGATGAACGTGAACGTCAAGATGACTTACCTGACCGGCAGCGAGGACGCCCTCGGTCCGAACGAAGGCATGGCCACGGTATGGACGGTCACCGCGCCGAAATACGCCGAGCAGTGCCCGAACGTCGGTCGCCTGCTGAGCAACCTGACGTTCACCGCCGAAGACGAGAGCCGGATGATGCAGCCGCTGCTCGATCACAAGGACGCGTTCGAATCGGCCAGGCAATGGCTCAAGGATCACCCCGAAGACAAGCAGCGCTGGCTGGAAGGTGTAACCACCTTCGATGGCAAACCGGCCGCTGAAAACCTGCAACTGACCAGCAAATAAATCACCGGAAATCAACGCTTCGCAGCCCCGAACAGGGCTGCGAACAGACCCATCACGCCTGAAGGAAACCGCACCATGAACCACGACGTCATCATCACCTGCGCACTTACCGGTGCTGGCGACACGACCGCCAAAAGCCCCCACGTGCCGGTCACCCCGAAACAGATCGCCGCGGCTGCCGTGGAAGCTGCCAAGGCCGGCGCCACCGTGGTGCATTGCCATGTGCGCGACCCGCAGACCGGCAAGTTCAGCCGTGACGTGGCGCTGTACCGCGAAGTGATGGAGCGCATCCGCGAGGCCGACGTCGACATCATCGTCAACCTCACCGCCGGCATGGGCGGCGACCTCGAAATCGGCGCTGGCGAGCACCCGATGGAGTTCGGCCCGAACACCGACCTGGTCGGCCCGCTGACCCGTCTGGCCCACGTTGAAGAACTGCTGCCGGAAATCTGCACCCTCGATTGCGGCACGCTGAACTTCGGCGACGGCGACACCATTTACGTCTCGACCCCGGCGCAACTGCGCGCCGGCGCCAAGCGCATCACCGAGCTGGGGGTGAAGGCCGAACTGGAAATTTTCGACACCGGCCACCTGTGGTTCGCCAAACAGATGATCAAGGAAGGCCTGCTCGACAACCCGTTGTTCCAGCTGTGCCTGGGCATCCCGTGGGGCGCACCGGCCGACACCACCACCATGAAAGCCATGGTCGACAACCTGCCGGCCGACGCAGTGTGGGCCGGGTTCGGTATCGGCCGCATGCAGATGCCGATGGCCGCGCAAGCGGTGCTGCTCGGCGGCAACGTGCGAGTCGGCCTGGAAGACAACCTGTGGCTGGACAAAGGCGTGCTGGCAACCAACGGCCAACTGGTCGAACGCGCCAGCGAGATCCTCAGCCGCCTCGGCGCCCGGGTGCTGACCCCGGCTGAAGGCCGCAAAAAGATGGGCCTGACCCAGCGCGGCTAAACCAACCACCCATTTCCCCCTGTGAAATGAATTTTGTGGTGAGGGGATTTATCCCCGATGGGTGGCGAAGCCGCCCCAAAACCTGACAACCCGGGCATCAGAAAGACCGAGAGTGCTGGTTTGACGACTGCTTCGCAGCCGATCGGAGATAAATCCCCTCGCCACAAGACAGAGTTTCCACAGGACCACCGAACTCTCTCAGGAAATCGTCATGAGCTTTATCACCAACATCAAAACCTTCGCCGCCCTCGGCAGCGGTGTCATCGGCAGCGGCTGGGTCGCGCGTGCCCTCGCCCACGGCCTCGACGTGGTGGCCTGGGACCCGGCGCCCGGCGCTGAAGCCGCGCTGCGCAAACGCGTGGCCAGCGCCTGGGGCGCGTTGGAGAAAAACGGTCTGGCGCCTGGCGCCTCGCAGGATCGTCTGCGCTTTGTTGCGACCATCGAAGAATGCGTGCGCGATGCCGATTTCATTCAGGAAAGCGCCCCGGAACGCCTCGAGCTGAAACTCGATCTGCACAGCAAAATCAGCGCGGCGGCCAAGCCCAATGCCTTGATCGGATCGAGCACTTCCGGCCTGTTGCCGAGCGAGTTCTACGAGAGTTCGACCCACCCTGAACGCTGCGTGGTCGGCCACCCGTTCAATCCGGTTTACCTGCTGCCGCTGGTGGAAGTGGTCGGTGGCAAGCACACCGCGCCGGAAGCGGTGCAAGCGGCGATGAAAGTCTACGAATCCCTCGGCATGCGCCCGCTGCATGTGCGCAAGGAAGTGCCGGGGTTCATTGCCGACCGTTTGCTCGAAGCACTGTGGCGCGAGGCGCTGCACCTGGTCAACGACGGCGTGGCGACCACTGGCGAGATCGACGACGCGATCCGTTTTGGCGCCGGGCTGCGCTGGTCGTTCATGGGCACGTTCCTGACCTATACGCTGGCCGGTGGCGACGCGGGGATGCGCCACTTCATGTCGCAGTTCGGCCCGGCGTTGCAGTTGCCGTGGACGTATCTGCCGGCACCGGAGCTGACTGACAAGCTGATTGACGATGTGGTCGATGGCACCAGCGATCAGCTTGGCCGCCACAGCATTTCAGCGCTGGAGCGCTATCGTGATGACTGCCTGCTGGCGGTGCTGGAGGCGGTGAAGACCACCAAGGAAAAGCACGGGATGAGTTTCAGCGAGTAATCGCCTTCCCCTGTGGCGAGGGAGCTTGCTCCCGCTCGGCCGCGAAGCGGTCGTAAAACCAGCGAATGCTGTCTGACCGACGCACCGCGATCAGAGGTTTTGGGGCTGCTGCGCAGCCCAGCGGGAGCAAGCTCCCTCGCCACAATGTGTATTGCGCCAGCGATCTATGGAGTTCAACCATGCCCACCCTCACCACCTACCAAACCACCATCATCCCCGACTGGGTCGACTACAACGGCCATCTGCGCGACGCCTTCTACTTGCTGATCTTCAGCTACGCCACCGACGCCCTGATGGACCGTCTCGGCATGGACAGCAACAACCGCGAGGCCAGCGGCCACTCACTGTTTACCCTGGAACTGCACCTGAATTATCTGCACGAAGTGAAGCTCGACGCCGAGGTCGAAGTGCGCACGCAGATCATCGGTCACGACAGCAAACGCCTGCACCTCTATCACAGCCTGCACCTGGCCGGCGACGACAAGGAACTGGCCGGCAACGAGCAGATGCTGCTGCACGTCGACCTCGCCGGCCCGCGCTCGGCACCGTTCACCGCCGATACCCTGAGCCGTCTGCAAACCATCGTCGCCGAGCAAGTCGATCTGCCCGCCCCGGCTTACATCGGCCGCGTCATCGCTCTGCCACCCGCCCGCTAATTCCGCCCACGCAAGGAGCCACCATGCACACCGCTGCCGCTGTTGCCGATTTCCGCAGTTATCCGTTGATCAGCGCGCTGAGCGGCGTGCAGAACCTGGCGGATCGCGTTTCACTTGCCTGGGCCGATGGCCGCATCAGCCCGTTTCACCATGTCTGGTTGCGCGACAACTGCCCGTGTGAACAGTGCGTCTACACCGTCACCCGCGAGCAGGTGTTCGAGATCGTCGATGCCGCGCCGGATCTGGCTCCCGTCAACGCGCACATCGACAGCGACGGCTGTCTGCAGATCGACTGGCAGGACGGCCACCAGAGCCGCTTCGACCCGGGCTGGCTGCGCGCCCACGCCTATGACGACGAGTCCCGCGCCGAACGCCTGGCAGCCAAACCCCAGCCCTATCTGTGGCGCAGCAATTTGCAGCTACCGGCATTCGACTATTCAGCGCTGATGAACGACAACGGCGCGCTGCTGCAATGGTTGATCGCGGTGCGCGACATCGGCCTGACTCAGGTGCGCGGCGTGCCCACCGAACCGGGTTCACTGAAGCTGATCGCCCAGCGCATTTCGTTCATCCGCGAGAGCAATTTCGGCGTGCTGTTCAACGTGCAGTCCAAGGCCGATGCCGACAGCAACGCCTACACCGCTTTCAACCTGCCATTGCACACCGATTTGCCGACCCGGGAGTTGCAACCGGGCCTGCAGTTTCTGCATTGCCTGGTGAATGATGCCGAGGGTGGCGAAAGTATTTTTGTCGACGGTTTTGCGATTGCCGACGCGTTGCGTCAGGAGGCACCGGAGTTGTTTCAGGCGCTGTGCGAAATCCCCGTGGAGTTTCGCAACAAGGACCGCCACAGCGACTATCGTTGCCTGGCGCCGATCATTGCGCTGGATGCGCTGGGCCGGGTGGCGGAGGTTCGCATGGCGAACTTTCTGCGCGGTGCATTTGATACATCGGTGGAGCAAATGCCGCTGCTATATCGGGCCTATCGGCGCTTGATCGCCATGACCCGTGAGCCACGTTTTCGCCTGATGCAGCGACTCAATCCGGGTGAACTGTGGTGCTTCGATAATCGCCGCACGCTGCATGCGCGCAATGCGTTTGACCCGGCCACCGGGGCGCGGCATTTCCAGGGCTGCTACATCGATCGGGATGAGTTGTTGTCGCGGATTCTGGTGTTGCAACGCTAGACCGCTAAAAGCAAAAGATCGCAGCCTCCGGCAGCTCCTACAGGGGATCGCATTTCAACTGTAGGAGCTGCCGGAGGCTGCGATCTTTTGACTTTCATAAAATTAAAAAAAGCCCCGATACAAGCCGTGACAGGATCGGGGCAGAGGGTACTGTTGAGGAGCTGCCAGTCGAGGGTGACCAAACCGTCTGTAGCGAGCTGAGGCCAGTGTGCCCACTCCCCTTGGCACTGAGTTAGCCGAAAACGACCTGTTCATAGCCGTCGCGGCCACTGCGACAAATCACCCTTGCCGTGCCTGCGCATGCCCACCAGAATCGAGCCACGACCTCCATTGCCGAAGAAGGAAGCGCGCCATGATGTATGCCGATTTGATCGATCAGGAAGACTTGCTGGGCCAGCTCAAGGCATTGGGGTTTCAGGTGCCGAGCGGCTCCACAGCGGAGCAGGCCTGCGAGTGTGCGGTGCGTGGTCTGGACAATGTTCGCGCGTTTGAATTGCGCAAAATGGTCAAGGACATGTACACCAGCGGCGCCAGTATTCAGCCTGCGGTGCGTCAGGCGATCGACAAGCAGTTGTTGCCGGCATTGGCGGATTATCAGCAAAGCCACAGCGCCTGACAGACCGTCATCGCTGGCAAGCCAGCTCCCACAGGGATTTTCGGTGTGATCAAGATATCTGTATCACCGCAGAACCTGTGGGAGCTGGCTTGCCAGCGATAAGATCGACGCGGTCTACAGCCTTACGCTGGCAAACGTCGACTCATTGCGCGCCTGACTCAGTGCCGACATCGGCCCCGACAGCGGCGACATCACGATGGCCTGCGGCAGCGGCAGCATCGCCACTTGCTGCGTGGTGTTGGAGCCTACGCGTTCGTCACGCGGCGGAATGCCGAAGTATTCGCGGTAGCATTTGGAGAAGTGCGGCGTCGACACGAAACCGCACACCGAGGCCACTTCGATGATCGACATCGGCGTTTGCTTGAGCAACTGCCGCGCGCGGATCAGGCGCAGCTTCAAGTAGTAACGCGACGGCGAGCAGTGCAGGTATTTCTGGAACAGGCGCTCCAGCTGTCGACGCGACACGGCGACGTACACCGCCAGTTCGTCGAGGTCGATCGGCTCTTCGAGGTTGGCCTCCATCAGCGCGACAATTTCCTGCAGCTTCGGCTGGTTGGTGCCGAGCATGTGCTTGAGCGGCACGCGCTGGTGATCCTGCTCGTTGCGGATGCGCTCGTAGACGAACATTTCCGAGATCGCGGCGGACAGCTCGCGACCGTGATCGCGGCTGATCAGGTGCAGCATCATGTCCAATGGCGCGGTACCACCGGAACTGGTGAAACGGTTACGGTCGAGGGTGAACAGGCGAGTGCTCATCGCCACACGCGGGAAAGCTTCCTGCATCGCCGCCAGACATTCCCAGTGCACGCTGCAATCGAAACCGTCGAGCAGCCCGGCGCAAGCCAAGGCCCAGCTGCCGGTGCACACCGCGCCCAGCCGCTTGGACTGACGCGCCTGGCTCTGCAGCCATGACACGTGCTCGCGGGTCACGGTACGTTGAATGCCGATCCCGCCGCAGACGATCACGGTGTCCAGGGGCGGGGCTTTGTGCATGGAGGCATCGGGGGTGATTTGCAGACCGTCACTGGCCCACACCTGTCCGCCATCGACGGTCAGGGTGCTCCAGCGATACAGCTCACGACCGGACAATTGGTTGGCCATACGCAGGGGTTCGACTGCGGAGGCCAGAGAAATCAGCGTGAAATTGTCCAGCAGCAGAAAGCCGATGGATTGAGGCGCACGGTTCTGGGGTTGGGCCCCGGAGTTGAACGACGTCATCGCGGTATCTCCTCACACAAAGCGGGTGATGGCCTCAGGCGGAGGCTCTTGTTATTGCCGGCGTTCTCGCGTGGGAGACGGGCTTTGTTATGACAGAGCAAATGCCATGCCTAAAATTGAATGGCCGTTCAATAACTCCTGAAAACGACGTCGCGACGTGTCTATTCAAGACGTCGGCCAACAGCTGTTTCGAAGTGCCATCAGCGGCGGTGAGCGCCCTGCCCCGCTGCCTGTGAGCAGATCGGTAGCACTTGTGGGAACTGGCCTGCGCGCAGTTTGTGGGGAGTGTCACCGCAGGCACGGGTGACGGACGGTAGGGAGTGCGAATGGCGCACTGCGAGTGGGAAAAGCTCTTATCTGATTGCGACGCGCTAAAAGGTGGCGTGATTTGATCAGCGTGTGCACTTGGTGAGCAGTTTTGACTGGTCTGGCGCTTCCAAATCAAACATAAATCCTGTGGCGAGGGGATTTATCCCCGATCGGCTGCGCAGCAGCCGTAAAACCATTCAGCGCGGTGTGTCAGGCAACACTCGATGGCAGGATTTGGGGCCGCTTCGCAGCCCATCGGGGATAAATCCCCTCGCCACAGGACATCTCGGTCTCAGCACTCAACCGCGCTAACCGCCAAACCACCGCGCGAAGTCTCTTTATATTTGTCATGCATATCGGCGCCGGTATCGCGCATGGTGCGGATCACCCGGTCCAGCGAGATGAAGTGCTGACCATCGCCGCGCAAGGCCATCTGCGCCGCGTTGATCGCTTTCACCGCCGCAATCGCATTGCGCTCGATGCACGGCACCTGCACCAGCCCGCCGACCGGATCGCAGGTCAGGCCGAGGTTATGTTCCAGACCGATTTCCGCCGCGTTGCACAGTTGCTCCGGCGTCGCACCCAAAATCTCTGCCAGACCCGCTGCCGCCATCGCGCAGGCCGAGCCCACTTCACCCTGGCAGCCGACTTCGGCACCGGAGATCGAGGCGTTCTTCTTGCACAGAATCCCCACCGCCGCCGCACCCAGAAAGTAGTCGACGACGTTGGCGTCGGTGACCGCTTCGCTGAACTTCATAAAGTAGTGCAACACCGCCGGAATGATCCCCGCCGCGCCATTGGTCGGCGCCGTGACCATACGCCCGCCCGCGGCGTTTTCTTCGTTGACCGCCAAGGCGAACAGGTTGACCCATTCCATCGCGCTCAACGTCGAACCGATCACGTTGGGCTTGTTCAATTCCTGCAGGTTGCGATGCAACTTCGCCGCACGCCGACGCACATTCAAACCACCGGGGAGGATGCCTTCGTGCTTGAGGCCCTGCTCGACGCAATCCTGCATCGCCCGCCACAGCTTCATCAGCCCGGCGCGGATTTCTTCTTCGCTGCGCCAGACCTTTTCGTTGGCCATCATCAATTCGGCGACGCGCAGATTGTTCTTTTGGCACAGCTGCAGCAGTTCCACCGCGCTGGAAAAGTCATAGGGCAATTCAGTGCGATCCAGATCGACCACACCGCTGGATGCCTGCGCCTGATCCACCACGAATCCGCCGCCGACCGAATAGTAAGTGTCGCGATGAATCTCGCCGTGATCGCCTTCGGCAATCAGGGTCATGGCGTTGGGGTGGAACGGCAGGTTCTCGTCGATCAGGCGCATGTCGCGCACCCAGACAAACGGCACCGACAAACGGCCGTCCAGAAGAAGCGTGTGGGTTTCACGCAGGGCCTGGATTCGCGGGCCAATCTGCGACGGGTCGATTGCGTCCGGCCACTCGCCCATCAGACCCATGATCACCGCGTTGTCGCTGCCGTGGCCGATACCGGTGGCCGACAGCGAACCGAACAGTTGCACTTCTATACGCCGCACCTGTTCGAGCAGGTGCCGGTCGCGCAGCGATTCGACAAACAGGGCCGCGGCGCGCATCGGGCCGACGGTGTGGGAACTGGACGGGCCGATGCCGATTTTGAACAGGTCGAAAACGCTGATAGCCATTGCTGCAGAGCTCCTGAGGATGCCGTTCCCGGGCGTTAAGCGCCCGCTGGCGGAGCTGCTACGCTCAAGCTGCGATCCGCCGGAATGCCCGCATCATCAGGCTTTTGTCAGGTCGCCCGGCGTCTGACACCGACGCACTCATGCCCACCAACGCCGTGCCGGTTTCCTCCCCTGTTTTCGCCGTTTTTATGCGGTTCAGATGGTCAAACGGGGCGGAAAAAAGCTGTAAACGACGTCACTGACACTGGATGCGACCATCCCTGTACTGGATACGACCCACCCTGTAGGCGTCAGATTTTCACTGGTACATGATCGTTATGACTCGATTGCAAGGCGCCGTGGTAGAGCTGTCTCCAGAACGCCATCCAACCGCAACCTATAAGTGCGGTGGTCCACAGTCGGAACACTGCCAAAAAAAACACCAAGGAGTCCATCCATGAAAGGTTCCCCGTCGTTGTTGTTGGCCGCCATGCTGAGTCTGCCGTTACTGGCTCACGCTGCAGAACCCGCTCAGTGCAGTACCGTGAACTTCTCCGATGTCGGCTGGACCGACATCACCGCCACCACCGCCACCACTTCGGTGGTACTCGACGCCCTCGGCTACAAGACCAAGACCACCATGATCTCCGTGCCCGTGACCTACAAGTCGCTGGCCGACGGCAAGAACATGGACGTGTTCCTCGGTAACTGGATGCCGACCATGGAAAACGACATCAAGGCCTACCGCGATGCCGGCACCGTCGAAGTGGTGCGCACCAACCTCAAGGGTGCCAAGTACACCCTCGCCGTACCGCAAGCCCTGTACGACAAGGGTCTGCATGACTTCGCCGATATCGCCAAATTCAAGAAAGAGCTCGACGGCAAGATCTACGGCATCGAGCCCGGCAATGACGGTAACCGCCTGATCCAGAGCATGATCGACAAGAACGCTTTCGGCCTGAAGGACGCCGGTTTCAAAGTCGTCGAATCGTCCGAAGCGGGCATGCTCTCGCAGGTTGACCGCGCACAGAAACGCGACACCGCCGTGGTCTTCCTCGGCTGGGCGCCGCACCCGATGAACAAGCGCTTCAAGATTCAATACCTGACCGGCGGCGATGACTTCTTCGGCCCCGATTTCGGTGCTGCGACCGTGGCGACCAACACCCGCAAGGGCTACACCACCGAATGCAGCAACGTCGGTCAGTTGCTGAAGAACCTGGAGTTCACCGT
Organism: Pseudomonas sp. S8; assembly: GCF_050473925.1. Lineage (NCBI taxonomy): Bacteria > Pseudomonadati > Pseudomonadota > Gammaproteobacteria > Pseudomonadales > Pseudomonadaceae > Pseudomonas > Pseudomonas sp. S8. The sequence goes on along the minus strand of NZ_JBFDVZ010000016.1, from coordinate 4,854,548 downwards.
CGACATGGAAAGTACCCTGATGGGCAACATCCTCGACGACAAGATGAAGCCTGAAGCGGCCGCCAAGGCCTGGCTGAAAAAGAACCCACAGGTGCTCGATACCTGGCTCGCTGGCGTGACCACCATTGACGGTAAACCTGGCCTGGAAGCCGTGAAAGCCAAGCTCGCACAGTAATTGCCTTACGCCGGGCGAGTTCGCTCGCCCGGGCTGTTTATTCCTTGCATGCGGACGTTCACTACCATGCTGATTGATCAGAAAATCCCTTTAGGCCAGTACATCGCGGGCTTCGTTGAATGGTTGACGCAACACGGCGCCAGCACCTTCGACGCAATCGCCGTGACACTGGAAACGATGATCCACGGCGTGACGTTTGCGCTGACCTGGTTCAACCCGCTGGTGCTGATCGGCCTCATCGCCCTGCTGGCCCACTTCATCCAGCGCAAATGGGGGCTGACGGTGTTCGTCATCGCCTCGTTCCTGCTGATCCTCAATCTGGGTTACTGGCAGGAAACCATGGAAACCCTCGCCCAGGTCATGTTCGCGACCCTGGTCTGCGTGGTCATCGGCGTGCCGCTGGGCATCGTCGCCGCGCACAAGCCGATGTTCTACACTTTAATGCGTCCGGTACTCGATCTGATGCAGACCGTACCGACCTTCGTTTACCTCATTCCTACCCTGACCCTCTTCGGGCTGGGTGTGGTGCCGGGCCTGATCTCCACGGTGGTGTTCGCCATCGCTGCGCCGATCCGCCTGACCTACCTGGGCATCCGCGATGTCCCGCAAGAACTGATGGACGCCGGCAAGGCCTTCGGCTGCTCGCGTCGCCAATTGCTCTCACGGATCGAACTGCCTCACGCCATGCCGAGCATCGCGGCCGGCATCACCCAGTGCATCATGCTGTCGCTGTCGATGGTGGTGATCGCGGCACTGGTAGGCGCCGACGGACTCGGCAAACCGGTGGTCAACGCACTGAACACTGCTGATATCGCCCTGGGCTTCGAAGCGGGCCTGGCGATCGTACTGCTGGCGATCATGCTCGACCGTATCTGCAAACAACCCGACGCCAAAGCAGGGGGTGACGCATGAGCATAATTCGCTTCGATAACGTTGACGTGATCTTCACCAAGGATCCGCGCGAAGCACTGAAACTTCTCGATCAAGGTTTGACCCGCAGCGAGATCCTGAAAAAGACCGGGCAGATCGTCGGCGTGGAAAAGGCCAGCCTGGACATCAACAAGGGCGAGATCTGCGTACTGATGGGCCTGTCCGGCTCCGGCAAGTCGAGCCTGCTGCGCTGCATCAACGGCCTCAACACCGTGAGTCGCGGCAAGCTGTTCGTCGAGCACGAAGGCAAGCAGATCGACATCGCTTCCTGCACCCCGGCCGAACTGAAAATGATGCGCACCAAACGCATCGCCATGGTGTTCCAGAAGTTCGCCCTGATGCCGTGGCTGACGGTGCGCGAGAACATCAGCTTCGGTCTGGAAATGCAGGGCCGACCGGAAAAGGAACGGCGCAAGCTGGTCGACGACAAGCTCGAACTGGTGGGCCTGACCCAATGGCGCAACAAGAAGCCCGATGAACTCTCCGGCGGCATGCAACAGCGGGTCGGACTGGCCCGGGCGCTGGCGATGGACGCCGACATTCTGTTGATGGACGAACCGTTCTCGGCCCTCGACCCGCTGATCCGTCAGGGTCTGCAGGACGAACTGCTGGAACTGCAACGCAAGCTGAGCAAGACCATCGTGTTCGTGAGTCACGACCTCGACGAGGCGCTCAAACTGGGGAGCCGCATCGCGATCATGAAAGACGGCCGGATCATCCAGTACAGCGTGCCGGAAGAGATCGTGCTGAACCCGGCGGACGACTATGTGCGCACCTTCGTGGCCCACACCAATCCGCTCAACGTCCTGTGCGGGCGCAGCCTGATGCGCACGCTGGACAACTGCAAACGCATCAACGGTTCGGTGTGCCTCGACCCGGGCGGCGACTCGTGGCTGGACCTGGCCGAAGGTAACACCATCAAAGGCGCGCGGCAGAACGGTTCGGTGCTGAACCTGCAGAACTGGGCCCCGGGCCAGGCCGTGGAAGGCCTGGAGCGCAAACCGACGCTGGTGGACTCGAACATCGGCATGCGTGACGCGCTGCAGATTCGCTACCAGACCGGCAACAAACTGGTGCTGCACGACAACAACCATGTGGTGGGGATTCTTGGCGACAGTGAGCTGTATCACGCGTTGCTGGGCAAGAACCTGGGGTAAGAACCCCGCACACAAAAACGCCGCGAGAGGATCGCGGCGTTTTTGTTTGAAGAGCAAAAGATCGCAGCCTTCGGCAGCTCCTACAGGGGGAATGCGATCCATGTAGGAGCTGCCGAAGGCTGCGATCTTTCAAAGGAACAACGCGGTGCTTCAGACTGAAACACCGCGCACTTGCTGTTTAGCTATACACCCGGCCAAGGAGCTGCCGATGGCTTTCAAACTGATCGAGCACATCGCGTGTGATCTGATCCTGCGTGAAGCCCATCAGGTCGTAGTCCTGGCTGCCGTTGTGCAGGTACACCTCGGCACGGTAATAGCGCTGGCGCGCTTCATCGGACTGGGCCGATTCGGTCGGGGTCGCCAGGTAGCCGTCCAGGCTCACTTCATAGACGAAAGGATTGCCCTCTTCCATCTCGACACGCACGCCCATGCAGCGCTTGGATTTGCCCAGCAGCGTCTGCACTTGCAGACCCTGTGCACGCATTTGCGCGGCAGCGTCTTCCAGCGCAGGGCTGACCTGCTTGTCCATGAAGCGCTGCACCACCGATTGGCTCGGCTGCAGATCCAGCTGCGTCAGACGCTCGCTGAAACCACGACGACCGCGCTCAGCCAGTTGCGCCTGCTCCTGTTCGATCTGCACGTCCTGACGCATCGCCTTGTGCAGGCCGAACATGAAGAACACCAGCACCACCGAGAACGGCAGACCGGCCAGCACCACCATGGTTTGCATGGCTTCGAAGTTACCGGCGAACAGCAGACCGATAGTCACCAGCGTGATCACCACCGACCAGAAGATCCGCAGCCAGTGCGGCGCATCTTCATCGACGTTGCCGCCCTTGCAGGACAGATTCGCCATCATCACCGCGCCGGAGTCGGCCGGGGTCAGGAACAGCACGAAGCCAACAAAGATCGACACACCGATGACGACTTTCGACGCCGGGTAGTGTTCCAGCAACTGGTAGATCGCCATCGACGGCTGTTCCAGCGCCGTCTTGCCGAGTTCCACCGCGCCCTGGTTCATCACCAGATCCAGTGCCGAGTTACCGAAGATCGACAGCCACGCCAGGGTGAAACCCAGCGGAATCAGCAGCACGCCAGCCACCAGCTCACGCACGGTACGACCACGGGAAATACGCGCGATGAACATGCCGACGAATGGTGCCCAGGAAATCCACCACGCCCAGTAGAACAGGGTCCACAGGCCCAGCCAACGGTCGGACTTGGCGCTGTCGCCTTCATAGACGTACAGGTCGAAGGTCTTCAGCACCACGCCGTTGAGGTAATCGCCGATGTTCTGCACGAAGCCGTTGAGCAGGTGCAGGGTCGGGCCGAACAACAGGACGAAAATCAGCAGACCGCTGAACAGCACGATGTTCAGGTTGGACAGACGACGGATGCCGTTTTCCACACCGGACACGGCAGCGATGGTCGCCACGGTGCTCATCACGATGATCACGATCAGCAGGTTGGTGTTGCTGTGCTCCATGCCGAACAGGTTTTCCAGGCCGGAGGACACTTGCAGCGAGCCGATCCCCAGGTTGGTCACCAGACCCAGCAGGGTCACGAACATGCCGAAGCCGTCCACCGCATGACCGGCGGCGCCCTTGACCCAACGCTCGCCGACCAGCGGATACAGCGCCGAACGCAGGGCCAGTGGCTGGTTATGACGGTACGCAAAGTACGCCACGGCCAGACCGACCAGTGCGTAGATCGCCCAGCCGTGCAGGCCCCAGTGCAGGAACGTCAGTTGCACCGCCTGACGCGCAGCCAGATTGGTGGCCGCTGCGCCTTCCGGCGGATTGAAGTAATGGTCCAGCGGCTCGGAGGCGCCGAAATACAGCAGCGAAATACCGATACCCGACGAGAACAGCATCCCCGCCCAGGCGCCGTAACTGAAATCCGGGGTATCGTCCTTGCTGCCCAGTTTGAGTTTGCCGTAGGAGGAAAACGCCAGGCCCACCACAAACACCAGGTAGGCGGCGATCACCACCATGTAGTACCAGCCGAAGCTGCGCGACAACCAGGCCTGAGCCATACCCAACATTCTGCCGGCCTCTTGCGGGGCGATGATCAGAATGGCGGTCAACAACAGAATCAACGCGGTCGAGGTGTAAAACACCCAACCGTTGACCGTCACCTTCTCGGGCGGGGTCTTTATAAGCGAGGCAGAACTCATGGCACAAATGCTCCAGGCAGTGCGAGAGAAGAACACAAGGCAACACGGAACCCGACCAATCGGTTAGTTGGCAGCCGACCGGCGGGTGATATAAAGACACCCCGAAAAAAGCCCGAACCTGCCGAAATGGCGTTGCGAATCGCTTTCGTGGCCGAAGCTGTGCGGACGTTCATCCGAAACCTGGCCCCGAGCGTCTTGCCCATTCAACACGTCCATCGAATAGCGAACCGCGCCATGCCCCACGCAGGTTTCAAGGATTTTCGGAGGTCGTTTTATCGCCATTTACAAGCAGAAAAAATCTGTAGGCAGCGACGATTTGTCGCAGATCTTATTCTTTGTTGATTGAACGTTCAATCAAAACAAAATAGACTGGCCCTCAATCCGATCGGCGTTTATCGCCCGTCGGAAGGCCTAAGGAGATGTGCAAGATGCCCAAGGTCGGTATGCAACCCATCCGCCGCCAACAACTGATCGAAGCCACGTTGCAGGCGGTCGATCAGGTCGGTATGGGGGACGCCAGCATTGCGCTGATCGCCCGTTTGGCCGGTGTCTCGAATGGCATCATCAGTCACTATTTTCAGGACAAGAACGGCCTGATTGCCGCCACGATGCGGTATCTGATGAACGTCCTCAGCGAGAACGTCACCGCGCGCCGGCAGGCGCTGGCAGACAGCAGCCCACGGGCGCATCTGCAGGTGATCATCGAAGGCAACTTCGACGCCAGCCAGGTCAATGGCCCGGCAATGAAAACCTGGCTGGCCTTCTGGGCCACCAGCATGCACCAGCCGTCTTTGCACAGGTTGCAGCGGATCAACGATCACCGTCTGTATTCCAACCTGTGCTGCGAGTTCCGCCGTGTGTTGCCGCTCGAAGATGCGCGCAGCGCCGCGCGTGGACTGGCAGCGTTGATCGACGGCTTGTGGTTGCGCGGCGCGCTGTCGGGAGACGCTTTCGACACCGCGCAGGCGCAACAGATCGCTTACGAATACATGGATTTCCAATTGGCCAAGCAGGTGAGCCAGAGCACACAGAAAACGCTCGGTACCTGAACCGCCACCGCAGTTTCAGCGCGGTGGTCGACGCCAACCACTAATGCACTTGCGAGGACACTATGGCCCGTTTCGAACTGCAAAAACTCTACATCGATGGCGCGTACTCCGACGCTGGCAGCGATGCCACTTTCGAAGCCATCAACCCGGCGAACGGTGAAGTCCTCGCCAAAGTGCAACGTGCGACCAAGGAAGACGTCGAGCGTGCCGTGGTCAGCGCTGAAAAGGGTCAGAAAATCTGGGCCGCGATGACCGCCATGGAGCGTTCGCGCATCCTGCGTCGCGCCGTCGACATCCTGCGCGAGCGCAACGATGAACTGGCTGCTCTGGAAACCCTGGACACCGGCAAAGCCTTCTCCGAAACCAAGTACGTCGACATCGTCACCGGTGCTGACGTGCTGGAATACTACGCAGGCCTGGTGCCGGCGATCGAAGGCGAGCAGATTCCGCTGCGCGACACTTCCTTTGTCTACACCCGTCGCGAACCGCTGGGCGTGGTTGCCGGTATCGGCGCGTGGAACTACCCGATCCAGATCGCGCTGTGGAAATCCGCACCCGCCCTGGCCGCTGGTAACGCGATGATCTTCAAGCCAAGCGAAGTCACCTCGCTGACCACCCTGAAACTGGCCGAGATCTACACCGAAGCCGGCCTGCCAAACGGCGTGTTCAACGTCCTGACCGGCAGCGGCCGTGAAGTCGGCACCTGGCTGACCGAGCACCCGCGCATCGAGAAAGTTTCCTTCACCGGCGGCACCGACACCGGCAAGAAAGTCATGGCCAGCGCTTCGGCTTCGTCGCTGAAAGACGTGACCATGGAACTGGGCGGCAAGTCGCCGCTGATCATCTGCGACGACGCCGACCTGGATCGCGCCGCCGACACCGCAATGATGGCCAACTTCTACAGCTCCGGTCAGGTCTGCACCAACGGCACTCGCGTATTCGTACCGAGCCACCTGAAAGCCGCGTTCGAAGCCAAGATTGTCGAGCGCGTCGCGCGCATCCGCATCGGCAACCCGGAAGACGAAAACACCAACTTCGGGCCACTGGTCAGCTTCGCCCACATGGAAAGCGTGCTGGGTTACATCGCCAAGGGTAAAGAAGAAGGTGCTCGCGTGCTGTGCGGCGGCGAGCGTCTGACCGACGGCGAATTCGCCAAAGGCGCCTTCGTTGCACCGACCGTGTTCACCGATTGCACCGACGAGATGACCATCGTCCGTGAAGAAATCTTTGGCCCGGTGATGGCGATCCTCTCCTACGAGACCGAGGAAGAAGTGATCCGCCGCGCCAACGACACCGACTTCGGCCTGGCCGCCGGTATCGTCACCAAAGACCTGAACCGCGCACACCGCGTGATTCATCAACTGGAAGCCGGTATCTGCTGGATCAACGCCTGGGGCGAGTCCGACGCAAAAATGCCGGTGGGCGGTTACAAGCAGTCGGGCGTGGGCCGCGAAAACGGCATCAGCTCGCTGACCAACTACACACGTATCAAATCGGTACAGGTCGAGCTGGGCGATTACGTCTCGGTGTTCTGATCTGACTCAGAGTCTGGATGGGGCCTTTGTGGTGAGGGGATTCATCCCCGACGGGCTGCGAAGCAGCCCCCATCCAGACCCTGCAACTCTCCAGACAGAACTCATTCGCTGGCTTTACGACTGCTGCGCAGCCGGTCGGGGATAAATCCCCTCACCACAGAGGATTCTCTCCTCACCACTGGTTTTGCAGCGTCCCGGCGATCTTGACCTGACCAACCTCTAAGAGGGTGCATTCAATGTCCCAAGAATTCGATTACATCATCATCGGTGCCGGCTCGGCCGGTAACACCCTGGCGACCCGTCTGACTGAAGACGAAGGCGTCACCGTGCTGCTGCTCGAAGCAGGCGGCCCGGACTACCGTTTCGACTTCCGCACGCAAATGCCGGCCGCGCTGGCATTCCCGCTGCAGGGTCGTCGCTACAACTGGGCCTACGAAACCGATCCGGAGCCACACATGGACGGTCGCCGGATGGAATGCGGTCGCGGCAAGGGCCTCGGCGGTTCCTCACTGATCAACGGCATGTGCTACATCCGTGGCAACGCGATGGACTACGACGGCTGGGCGAAACTGCCAGGCCTGGAAGACTGGACCTACCTCGACTGCCTGCCGTACTTCCGTAAAGCGGAAACCCGTGACATCGGCCCGAACGATTACCACGGTGGCGACGGCCCGGTCAGCGTGACCACGCCGAAAGCCGGCAACAACCCGCTGTTCCACGCCATGGTTGAAGCCGGCGTGCAAGCCGGTTACCCGCGCACCGAAGACTTGAACGGCTACCAGCAGGAAGGCTTCGGCCCGATGGACCGCACCGTGACGCCGAACGGCCGTCGTGCTTCCACTGCCCGAGGCTACCTCGACGTCGCCAAAAAACGCTCGACCCTGACCATCGTTACCCACGCCCTGACCGACAAGATTCTGTTCGAAGGCAAGCGCGCGGTCGGCGTGCGTTATCTGGTCGGCTCGGCGGAAGAGCGCGTTGAAGCCAAAGCACGCAAGGAAGTTCTGCTGTGTTCAGGCGCCATCGCTTCGCCGCAGATTCTGCAGCGCTCCGGCGTCGGCCCGGCAAAACTGCTGGAAAGCCTCGACATCCCGGTCGTCCATGACCTGCCGGGCGTCGGTGAAAACCTGCAGGATCACCTTGAACTGTACCTGCAATACGCTTGCACCCAACCGGTCTCGCTGTACCCGTCGCTGCTCTGGTACAACCAGCCAGCCATTGGTGCCGAGTGGCTGTTCAACGGCACCGGCATCGGCGCCAGCAACCAGTTCGAAGCCGGCGGTTTCATCCGTACTCGCGAAGAGTTCGAATGGCCGAACATCCAGTACCACTTCCTCCCGGTGGCGATTAACTACAACGGCAGCAACGGTGTGAAAGAGCACGGTTTCCAGGCGCACATGGGTTCCATGCGTTCGCCGAGCCGTGGCCGCATCCAGGTCAAATCCAAGGACCCGCGTCAGCACCCGAGCATCCTGTTCAACTACATGGCCACCGAGCAGGACTGGCAGGAATTCCGTGACGGCATCCGCCTGACCCGCGAAATCATGCAACAGCCTGCGCTGGACGCCTTCCGTGGCCGCGAAATCAGCCCGGGCATCGACGTGCAAACCGATGAGCAGCTGGACAAGTTCATCCGCGAGCACGCCGAAACTGCGTTCCACCCGTCCTGCTCGTGCAAGATGGGCACCGACGAGATGGCGGTTGTGGATGGCGAAGGCCGCGTGCACGGCATGCAGAGCCTGCGTGTGGTCGATGCTTCGATCATGCCGATCATCACCACCGGTAACCTGAACGCGCCGACGATCATGATGGCCGAGAAAATCGCCGACAAGATCCGTGGCCGCAAGCCACTGCCGCGTAGCAATGCTGCCTACTACGTGGCTGGCGGTGCGCCGGTCAAAGGCAAGCCAATGCGTGATATCACGCCTGTTGCCCAGTAAGACTTGATACCGCGTCACGGCTAATCGCTGGCAAGCCAGCTCCCACAGGGTTTTGCGTCGTTCACAGATATTGTGGTCACCGAGAAACCTGTGGGAGTCTGGCTTGCCAGCGATGAGGCCCTGCAAATCAGCATCCATCTCCCTGCTGCACAGTAAATCCTCCTACACCCCCTCTTCACTTGATCCTACCCCCACGCAGGCCTACTCTAGACCTCGCGCAATCGTTTCACCCCTCCCCGCCGAATCGCTTCACCCCGCCACTCCATAACAAGGAGGTTCCCGAATGTTCGATTTCCACCCCCAGCTCAAGCAGCGCTTCGCTGCCTTGCGCACGGGCGCCGAGTTTTTTTCCCTGCGGTATGTGCGCGAGTCCGGCCAGTACCTGTCGGTGCGCAAGAACGTCGCCGAGCCGCCCAGCCTGAGCCGTGACGAGGGTGCGATGCTCACAGTGCGGGTCAACGGCGTCGAGGCTTACGCGGCGACCAACGACCTGTCGCAGCAAGGCCTGCAAGCCGCCCTGGAGCGCGCCGAACAGCAGGCCCGTCGGCTCAAGCCCCACGCCTTGCTCGACCTGCGCGATCAGCCGGTATCCAGTGACCGCGCTGATTACTTTTCACCCAATCTCGATCAACCCTTCCCGTCCCTGAGCGAATGCTTCGAGCTGCTCGGCGCGGAATCCGCCGCGGTGCCAAAGGATGAGCGCCTGGTGCATTGGCAAGCGAGCATCGGCATCACCCACGTCGAACAGATTTACCTGAGCAGTGCCGGCGCCGAATTGCGCCAGGCCCAGCGCTTCGTTTATCCAAGTTTCGATGTCACTGCCTACGACGGCCACGACAGCCAGACCCGCTCCCTGGGCCGCGAGAACTTCGGTCAGCAGGGTGGCGCCGACGTGATCAGCCGTTGCGGTCTGGTCGGCGCCGGCCCGCAAGTGGCCGATCAGGCCCTGCAACTGCTGCTCGCGCCAAATACCCCGCAAGGCCCGCGCGATCTGTTGCTGATGCCCGATCAGATGATGCTGCAGATTCACGAGTCGATCGGTCACCCGCTGGAGCTTGACCGGATCCTCGGTGACGAGCGCAATTACGCCGGCACCAGCTTCGTCAAAACCAGCGACTTCGGCAGCCTGCAATACGGCTCGAAGCTGCTCAACGTGACCTTCGATCCGGACATTCCCGAAGAGCTGGCCAGTTACGGCCACGATGACGACGGCAGCAAGGCCAGCAAACAATTCCTGATTCGCCAAGGCTTGTTGTTGCGGCCATTGGGCGGCGCACTGTCGCAGTTCCGCGCCGGCCTCGACGGCGTTGCCAACAGCCGCGCCTGCGGCTGGAACCGGCCGCCGATCGACCGCATGGCCAACCTCAACATCGAGCCGGGCGATCAGTCGCTGACGCAACTGATCAGCGGCATCGAGCATGGCATTCTGATGAGCACCAACCGTTCGTGGTCGATTGACGATGCGCGCAACAAATTCCAGTTCGGTTGCGAGTGGGGGCAGTTGATCGAGAACGGTGAACTCAAGGGTGTGGTGAAAAATCCGAATTACCGAGGCATTTCCGCGCAGTTCTGGAAGAGTCTGCGCGCGGTCGGCGATGCTGGCACCCGTAAAGTGCTGGGCACGCCAAACTGCGGCAAGGGCGAGCCGAACCAGGTGATCCGCGTCGGCCACGCTTCGCCGGCCTGCGTATTCAGCAACGTTGATGTGTTTGGGGGAGACGCCTGATGAGCATTTCGAAGAGTCAGTCCGACGCCTTCAAGGTCATGGTCAATTGGCTGCGCGACAGCGTGCGCGAGCCGGAACAATTCACCCTCAGCTATGCCGCCGAATCCTCGGCGTTCGTGCGTTTCAATCACGCCAAGGTGCGTCAGGCCGGTCAGGTGCAACAAGCCGACGTCGGGTTGAAGCTGATCAACGATGGCCGCCATGCCGACCTGCACATCACCCTGTCCGGTGATCAGGAAGCCGACCTGCAGCGCCTCGCCGAAGGCCTGCAACAACTGCGCGAAACCCTGCCGCTGCTGCCACAGGATCCGTACCTGCTGCTCAACCACAACGGCTGGCAGAGCAACAACGTGCAGCAACATCCGCTGCCGGACACCGAGCAAGTGGTCGAGGAAATCTGCACCGCGGCTGAAGGTCTGGATCTGGTCGGCTTCTATGCTGCCGGCCCGATCAGCCGTGGTTTCGCCAGCTCCTCGGGAGCGTTTGGCTGGCATCAGGCCAACAGCTTCAACTTCGACTTCAGCCTGTTCCACGAAAACGGCGAAGCGGTCAAGGCCAGCTACGCCGGGCACGAATGGAGCAGCGAAGGCTTCGCCCGGCGCTTCCAGCAGGCGCGCGAGCAACTGGCGTTTCTCGGTCGACCGTTGCGCACCCTCGCACCGGGGCAATACCGGGCGTACCTGGCGCCGGCCGCACTGGAAGAAATCATGGGCATGCTTAGCTGGGGCGGTTTTTCCGCACAGTCGATCGCCAGCAAGAGCAGTCCGCTGCAGAAGCTGTATGTCGGTGATCAGGCGTTCAGTCCGCTGGTCTCGCTGGATGAGCAAGTCAGCGGATCGTTGAGCCCGGCGTTCTCCGGCGAGGGTTATCCGCGCAGCGATCTGCGGCTGATTGTCGAAGGCAAGGCCGGTGATCAACTGGTCGGCTCGCGCAGTGCCGCCGAATACGGCCTGACCGCCAACGGCGCCAGCGGCGGTGAAATGCCGAGTGCACTGAACATGGCGGCCGGTGATCTGTCACAGGCAGAAATTCTCAAGCAGTTGGGCACCGGGCTGTACATCAGCAACCTGTGGTACCTGAACTACTCGGATCAACCGGCGGCGCGCCTGACCGGCATGACCCGCTTCGCGACCTTCTGGGTCGAGAACGGCGAGATTCAGGCGCCGGTCAGCACCATGCGCTTCGACGACAGCGCCTACAGCCTGCTGGGTTCGCAGCTGGAAGCACTGACGGCCGAGCGTGAGTTGCTGCTGTCGGCGAGCACGTACAGCCAGCGCAATACCTCGTCGGCGTTGCTGCCGGGGGCGCTGGTGAGCCGATTGACCTTGACCCTGTAACTGAAAACCTCCAGTACCCCCAAGGATCAAGTGCTGGAGTGGACCCTGTGGCGAGGGGATTTATCCCCGATGGGTCGCGTAGCGGCCCCGCTTTTAAAATCAAATGCAGGGGACTGCTGCGCAGTCCATCGGGGATAAATCCCCTCACCACAGGGTTTCTTCACGACAAGCCATTTGGATTAACCACCCACCCGAGGTTCCATGCCCACACGCCCGCCTCTCGACGCCATCACCGCCCGCTGGTTGCCGTGGGTCGTCGCCATTGCGTTCTTCATGCAGTCCCTCGACGGGACCATTCTCAACACCGCCCTGCCGGCCATGGCCCGGGATCTGGCCGAAGACCCGTTGCGCATGCAAGGCGTGGTCATCGCCTACATGCTCACCGTGGCCTTGCTGATTCCGGCCTCGGGCTGGATCGCCGACCGCTTTGGCACCAAGAAAATCTTCTTCGGCGCGATCCTGCTGTTCAGCATTGGCTCGCTGCTCTGTGCGTTATCGAGCACTCTGACCATGCTGGTTGGCGCGCGGGTAATCCAGGGTCTGGGCGGCGCATTGATGTTGCCGGTCGGACGGCTGGTGGTGCTGCGTGCCTATCCGCGTTCGGAACTGGTGCGGATCATGGGTTTCATCACTATTCCCGGCCTGCTCGGCCCGCTGATCGGCCCGACCATGGGCGGCTGGATGGTGCAATACCTGACGTGGCACTGGATCTTCCTGATCAACCTGCCGGTCGGCGCCATCGGCTGCTATGCGGTGTGGAAGTTCATTCCCGACCTGCGCGGCAGCGAACGCACGCGCTTCGACAGCCTCGGTTTCCTGCTGTTCGGCGCAGCAATGATCCTGATCACCATCGCCATGGAAGGTCTGGGCGAACTGCACTTGCCGCACCTGCGGGTGATGTTGCTGCTGTTCGGCGGTCTGGCCTGCCTGGCGGCGTACTGGCTGCGCGCCGGGCGTGTGGAAAATCCGCTGTTCGCCCCATCGTTGTTCAAGACCCGAACCTTCGCGGTTGGAATCATCGGCAACCTGTTCGCCCGCCTGGGCAGCGGCGCCCTGCCGTTTCTGGTGCCGTTGCTGCTGCAAGTGGCGCTGGGTTATTCACCGTCGCAAGCGGGGATGAGCATGCTGCCGCTGGCCGCTGCGGCGATGTTTGCCAAGTGGATGGCGCGACCGCTGATCGAACGCCTCGGCTATCGCATCGTGCTCACCGGCAACACCCTCGCGCTGGGGATCATGCTGGCGAGCATGGGTCTGGTCAGCGAGCAGACGCCTTATTGGCTGCTGCTGTGCCTGCTGGCGGTTCTCGGCGCGATCAACTCGCTGCAATTCACCGCGATGAACACCGTGACGCTGATCGACCTCGACGACGCCAGCGCCAGCAGCGGCAACAGCTTGCTGTCGGTGGTGGCGCAGTTGTCGCTGAGCCTGGGCGTGGCCTGTGCCGGCGCCTTGCTGGGCGGCTTCACGGCGGAGATCGGCAACGACGGCGTCGAGACCGTGCTGGGGGCTTTCCAGCTGACGTTTGTGACCGTCGGAGTGATGGCAATGCTGGCGGCGACGATCTTCTCGCAACTGTCGAAAGAAGACGGTCGCCGGGTCAAACGCCCGGATGAACATCCCGACGAACACATCGAACACTGAGCTTGAATTGAGCAGTGAAGGCCCTGTGGTGAGGGGATTTATCCCCGATGGGGCGCGAAGCGCCCCCTAGAAAGGTTGAATGCGATCAGCCTGATGTACTGAAGTGACAGATTCTGGGGCTGCTGCGCAGCCCATCGGGGATAAATCCCCTCACCACAGAGGAATCCACTCACCACGGTTGAACCCTCTCGCCTCGGGATTCAGGCACTGTTCGTCCAGAACTTTCGAGGAAAGTGGCACGGGGCTGCTACACTGCGCGACATTTTGTTTTGCAGGCCAGTCCCGTGACCACCATCGCCACCGCTTTTAATACTCTGCCGCTGTCCGCCGCCATGCTGGCTAACCTCGAATCCCTCGGTTATGCCCAGATGACGCCGATCCAGGCGCAGAGCTTGCCGGTGATCCTCAAGGGGATGGACCTGATCGCCCAGGCCAAGACCGGCAGCGGCAAGACCGCCGCGTTCGGCATCGGCCTGCTCAACCCGATCAACCCGCGCTACTTCGGTTGCCAGGCGCTGGTGATCTGCCCGACCCGTGAGCTGGCCGACCAGGTCGCCAAGGAAGTCCGGCGTCTGGCCCGTGCCGAAGACAACATCAAGGTCCTGACCCTGTGCGGCGGCGTGTCGTTTGGCCCGCAGATCGCTTCGCTGGAGCACGGCGCGCACATCATCGTCGGCACCCCGGGGCGTATCCAGCAACACCTGCGCAAGGGTTCGCTGGTCCTCGACGGCCTGAACACGCTGATCCTCGACGAAGCCGACCGCATGCTCGACATGGGCTTCTACGACGCGATCGAAGACATCATCGAGCAGACCCCGGCGCGTCGTCAGACCCTGCTGTTCTCCGCCACGTACCCGGTGGGCATCAAGCAATTGGCGTCGAAATTCATGCGCGATCCGCAAACGGTGAAAGCCGAAGCGTTCCACGACGACACGCAGATCGAGCAGCGCTTCTACGAGATTTCCCCGGAAGAGCGCATGAGCGCAGTGACCAAAGTCCTGCACCACTTCCGCCCGGCCTCCTGCGTGGCGTTCTGCTTTACCAAGCAGCAAGTGCAGGAAACCGTCGACCACCTGACCGCCAAAGGCATTTCTGCCGTTGGCCTGCACGGCGATCTGGAACAGCGTGACCGCGATCAGGTGCTGGCAATGTTCGCCAACCGCAGTACTTCGGTTCTAGTCGCCACCGATGTCGCCGCTCGTGGTCTGGACATCGATGCGCTGGACATGGTGATCAACGTCGAACTGGCCCGCGACTCGGAAATCCACATTCACCGCGTTGGCCGTACCGGTCGCGCTGGCGAGAAAGGCATCGCGGTCAGCCTCGTCGCACCGTCCGAAGCGCATCGTGCGCAAGCCATCGAACAGTTGCAGAAGGCTCCGCTGAACTGGGATCAGGTCGACAACCTCAAGTCCCAAGGCGGCGCCCCGCTGCAGCCACCGATGAGCACGCTGTGCATCGCTGGCGGGCGCAAGGACAAGGTGCGTCCGGGCGACATCCTCGGCGCACTGACCGGTGACGCCGGCATCCCGGGTGCTCAGGTCGGCAAGATCGCGATCTTCGACTTCCAGTCCTATGTGGCCGTCGAGCGCACCGTGGTCATGCAGGCGCTGCAGCGCTTGAACAACGGCAAGATCAAGGGCCGTTCGCTGCGCGTGCGCGTCCTTTAAGAACAACGCACACCCCCTGTAGGAGCTGCCGCAGGCTGCGATCTTTTGACTTTGTTTTTAAAGAGCAAGGTCAAAAGATCGCAGCCTCGTTTCACTCGACAGCTCCTACAACAGTTGGTTTTGTGGTGATATTTCAGAGGACACCGTTTTGCGCTCTACCGAAGTCGTGATCGTTGGCGCTGGCGCCGCAGGGTTGATGTGTGCACTGACCGCCGCCGGGCGTGGGCGTCAGGTGCTGCTGCTTGACCATGCGAACAAGGCCGGCAAAAAAATCCTGATGTCCGGTGGTGGCCGCTGCAATTTCACCAACATGTACACCGAGCCGGGCAATTTCCTCTCGGGTAACCCGCATTTCTGCAAATCGGCACTGGCGCGCTACACCCAGTGGGATTTCATCGGCATGGTCGCCAAGCATGGCGTGCCCTACCACGAGAAAAAACTCGGCCAGCTGTTCTGCGATAACAAATCCAGCGACATCCTCGGCATGCTGCTCGACGAGTGCGATCAGGTCGGCGTGGAGCTGCACCTGGACACCTCGATCCAGACCATCGAGAAGGTCGAAAGCGGTTACCTGCTCGACACCACCCTCGGCCAGGTTCAGTGCCAATCGCTGGTGATCGCCACCGGCGGGCTGTCGATCCCGACGCTGGGCGCCACCGGCTTCGGGTATCAGGTCGCCAAACAGTTTGGCCATGAACTGCTGCCGACCCGCGCCGGCCTGGTGCCGTTCACCATCACCGATCAGCTCAAGGAACTGTGCACCGAGTTGTCCGGTACGTCGGTGGATTGCCTGGTCAGCTGCAACGAGCAGAGCTTTCGCGAGAACATCCTGTTCACTCACCGCGGCCTCAGCGGCCCGGCGATTCTGCAGATCTCGTCGTTCTGGGAGCCGGGCGACACCGTGGAGATCAACCTGCTGCCGGATCACGACACCGCCGCATGGCTGCAACAGCAAGTGGCCGAACGCCCGAACAGCGAACTGAAAACCCTGCTCGGGGAAATCTTCACCAAGAAGATGGCCAACCTGTTGGCGGACAACTGGTTCGTCTCCAAACCGATGAAGCAGTACACCCACGCCGAACTGGCGCAGATCGCCGACAAACTCGGCAGCTGGAAAGTTGTCCCGGCCGGCACCGAAGGCTACCGCACCGCCGAGGTCACGCTGGGTGGCGTCGATACCCGCGAAGTGTCGTCCAAGACCATGGAATCGCTGAAAAGCCCGGGCCTGTATTTTGTCGGCGAAGTGCTCGACGTCACCGGGCATCTGGGCGGTTTCAACTTCCAGTGGGCCTGGGCCTCCGGCTACGCGGCTGCGCAGTACGTCTGACTGAAACAACACTCCCCTGTAGGAGCTGCCGAAGGCTGCGATCTTTTGATCTTAAAACAGGATCAAAAGATCGCAGCCTTCGGCAGCTCCTACAGGGGTAGCGGGCAATCAAGGAACACTTTTTGCTGTCAGATGTGATCGGCGCCATTGCGTCGGCGTCATTACTGGCTCAATTTAGCGGCATCGCCTCGGAAGGCCTTCGCACTTCATGTCCTCGACCTCGTTTCGTCAGTCTTTGCGGCGCCTGTGGGCGCTGGATAAATTCAGCTACAGCGTGCGGGTGTTCATCGCCCTGACCGGCAGCATGGCGCTGTGTTGGTATCAGGATGAAATGGGCTTGCTGATCCCGTTGTTCCTCGGGATTATCGCCAGCGCCCTGGCCGAGACCGACGACAGCTGGCAAGGCCGCCTCAATGCCCTGGCAGTGACACTGGTGTGTTTCAGTATCGCCGCGCTGTCGGTGGAACTGCTCTTCCCCTACCCCATCGTATTTGCCATCGCCCTGGCATTGGCCAGCTTCGCCCTGACCATGCTCGGTGCGCTCGGCGAGCGTTACGGTGCGATTGCTTCGGCAACGTTGATCCTGTCGGTCTACACCATGATCGGCGTGGATCAGCGCGGCGGCGCGGTCACCGATTTCTGGCACGAACCCATGCTGCTGGTGGCCGGCGCGGCGTGGTACGGCCTGCTCTCGGTGCTGTGGCAGGCGCTGTTTTCCAACCAGCCGGTGCAGCAGAGTCTGGCGCGGCTGTTCCGTGAACTGGGCTTCTATCTGAAGCTGAAAGCCTCGCTGTTCGAGCCGATCCGTCAGCTGGACGTCGAAGCACGACGGCTGGAACTGGCGCAGCAGAACGGTCGGGTGGTGGCGGCGCTGAACAGTGCCAAGGAAATCATCCTGCACCGGGTCGGCAACGGTCGCCCGGGCTCGAAAGTCAGCCGTTATCTGAAGCTGTACTTCCTCGCCCAGGATATTCACGAACGCGCCAGCTCTTCGCACTATCCTTACAACGCGCTGGCCGAGGCGTTCTTCCACAGCGACGTGCTGTTCCGCTGCCAGCGCTTGCTGCGCCAGCAGGGCAAGGCCTGTCGCGCGTTGGCCGAATCGATCCAGATGCGCCAGCCGTTCGTCTACGACGCCAGTTTTGCCGAAGCGCTGACTGACCTCGATGCCTCTCTTGAACACTTGCGCATCCAGAGCAACCCGGCGTGGCGCGGCCTGCTGCGTTCACTGCGCGCACTGGCAGCCAACCTCGGCACCCTCGACCGTTTGCTCAGCGACGCGAGCAACCCCGACGCGCTGGCGGATGCCACCGACAGCAGCCTGCTCGACCGCTCGCCGCGCAACCTCAAGGACGTGTGGATTCGTCTGCGCACGCAGCTGACACCGACCTCGTTGCTGTTCCGCCACGCCCTGCGTCTGCCGCTGGCATTGAGTATCGGCTACGGCATGGTGCACCTGATCCACCCCTCGCAGGGCTATTGGATCATCCTCACCACACTGTTCGTCTGCCAGCCGAACTACGGCGCAACGCGGCGCAAACTCGGGCAGCGGATTCTCGGCACCGCCATCGGTCTGACCATGGCCTGGGCGCTGTTCGATCTGTTCCCCAGCCCGCTGGTGCAGTCGTGCTTCGCCATTGCCGCCGGGGTGGTGTTCTTTACCAACCGCACCACGCGCTACACCGTGGCGACGGCGGCGATCACGATCATGGTGCTGTTCTGCTTCAACCAGATCGGTGATGGCTACGGGCTGTTCCTGCCGCGCCTGTTCGATACCCTGCTTGGCAGCCTGATCGCCGGCCTGACGGTGTTCCTGTTCCTGCCGGACTGGCAGGGTCGACGCCTGAACAAAGTGCTGGCCAACACCCTGACCTGCAACAGCATCTACCTGCGCCAGATCATGCAGCAATACGCCGCCGGCAAGAGCGATGACCTCGCCTATCGCCTGGCCCGACGTAACGCGCACAACGCCGACGCGGCACTGTCGACGACGCTGGCGAACATGCTGATGGAGCCGGGGCATTTCCGGAAGGAAGCGGATGTCGGTTTCCGCTTTCTGGTGCTGTCGCACACCCTGCTCAGCTACCTGTCCGGGTTGGGCGCGCATCGCGAAACGCAACTACCGGCGGAAGTCCGCGAACACCTGATCGACGGTGCTGGAGTGAAACTGGCCGCGAGCATCGATGAAATCGCCCAGGGCCTGGCGAACAAGCAGCCAGTGGCGATCCAGAGCGACGACGAGGAAGCGCTGGCCAATGAGCTGGAGCAGATGCCCGACGAGATCGATGAAGGGCAGCGGCTGGTGCAGACGCAACTGGCATTGATCTGCCGGCAGCTGGGGCCGTTGCGCACGTTGGCGGCGCATTTGATCAAAGACACCAGCGAGGCTTAAGGTGACCGGACTGGCCCCATCGCTGGCAAGCCAGCTCCTACATGATTTGTGTACACCGCAATACCTGTGGGAGCTGGCTTGCCAGCGATGAGGGCATCAGCAACAACGCAACTCCGGGATCAGATGCTCACATCCCATGCTGCCTCAGCAACTTGTCATAACTGCCATCCGCCTTCATCGCCGCAATCGCCTTGTCGAACCCGGCCACAATCTGCTCATGCTCGGGGTTCTTCAGGCTCACCAGAATATGCAGGCTGTTCTCGCTCAACGGCTTGGGCAGGAACTCCACGGCGTTGCGTACCTTGGGTGATTCGCGCGCCAGGTAATAGCGTGCGACATACTCATCTTCCAGCGTCAGCTTGACCCGATCCGCCGCCAGCATGCGCACCGCCATTGCAAAGTTGTGCACCGGTACTTTCTGCAACGCCGTGTCGGCATCGAACGCCTGCGAGTAGGCATAACCGCGCACCACCGCCACCGGGTAGGTGTGCAGTTGCTCCAGGCTGTTGTATTCGAGCGGAGTGTCCTTGCGCTTGAGAAAGCGGATGCGGTTGAGCAGGTATTCGCCAGAGAACTGGCCGATCCGGGTGCGCTCGTCGTTGTACCAGGCGTTGACCAGCACGTCGTATCGTCCTTCGCCCACACCCAGCAGTGCCCTCGCCCAAGGTACCTGTTCATAGTCGCTGGCATAACCGGCCCGCGCCAGCGCGGTGCTGACGATGTCGGTGGCCAGGCCACCGTTGACCAGGGTGTCGTCGGTAAAGGGTGGCCAGATATCAAACACCAGTCGCAGCTTGTCCGCAGCGGCGGGTTGGGCCAGCAAGAGCAGTCCGATCAAGGCAAAGGCTCGATGCAGTCGCGGCATGCTTGAAAATCCTTAGCGGGCGGTTGGCCCGGCGTGTTTTCCAGTCAAAACCCCAAGGCCCCGTACCGGCGAAACCCAGGCCCTAACAGTAGCTCATTGAAGCCAGTGCACAGCGCTTTCCAGCAGATTACACAAAGCGGCCGCCACCGCGAGAAAGGAATGATGGCATTTTGACCTTTGTCACAGACTCTTCCGCCATACAGACATTCAGCGCCTGTGCACTTAGTATCGGGCGACGGAGTTCAAGGAGTCGGAAAATGACAATCGAGTGGATCTGCAAGCATCACAGCGATCTGGGCAAAGAGCAGTTATACGCACTGCTGAAACTGCGCTCGGACGTATTTGTGGTCGAACAGCAATGCGCCTACCCAGACCTCGACGGCCAGGATCTGGACGGCGATACCCACCATTTGATGGGCTGGGAAGACGATCAGTTGATGGCCTATCTGCGCCTGCTCGATCCAGAATCCCAGGGCGGTGACGTGGTGATCGGCCGCGTGATCATTGCGCCACAGGGCCGCGGCAAGGGGCTGGGGCACGAGATGATGGAGCAGGCGCTGAAACAGGCCGAGAAGCATTGGCCGCAGGTGCCGATCTACCTGTCGGCGCAGGCGCATTTGCAGGGGTATTACGGCAGGTACGGGTTTGTGGTGGTGGGTGAGGAGTATCTGGAGGATGACATTCCGCACATAGGCATGCGTCGTCCCTGAGGCCCTCATCGCTGGCAAGCCAGCTCCCACAGGTTCATCCGTTGCTCACAACAACCGTGTTGACTGGAGACCCTTGTGGGAGCTGGCTTGCCAGCGATTGCGTCAGCTCAAACACTGCAAAACTCATGGATATTCGCTGGCAAGCCAGCTCCCACAGGTTCAGCGGTTGTTCACAATAACTGTGTTCGCTGGAGATCCTTGTGGGAGCTGGCTTGCCAGCGATTGCGTCAGCTCAAACACTGCAAAACTCAGGGATACTCCAGCACAGCTTTGATCTGCCGCAGATTGCGCTCGATCCACCCGCGATCAATCGCCCCCCACTCGCGAATCCGATAGCGCCCGGCATGGTTGCGCGCGCCCTCTTCCTGTTCGAATTCGCAGACGATATCCAGATCTGCCAGCGCGGCGATCGTGTCCTGCGCCGTGCGCCGGGGCATGCCGGTCACTTCGGTCAGCGTCGGGACGCTCGGGGCCAGGCCGCTGTCGATCAGGTAGGCCACGTACAGGCGCCGGTAAAAGCTGCTTTTGGTCTTGCTTACGTCCATCTAAACACTCCCAACGTTAAAAGATCGCAGCCTGCGGCAGCTCCTACAGTTGGAATGCGATCTTTTGATCTTCATTGCAAATCCCGCCACGTCAGGTACACCCTCAAGTCGAACTCGACCTGGTGATACCCCGGCAGCATGTGTTCACACAACTTATAGAAGGCCTTGTTGTGATCCGATTCCTTGAAGTGCGCCAGTTCATGCACGACGATCATCTTCAGGAACTCCGGCGCCGCCTCCTTGAACAACGAGGCGATGCGAATCTCTTTCTTGGCTTTGAGCTTGCCGCCCTGCACCCTTGAGACCGTGGTGTGCAGGCCCAGCGCGCGATGCGTCAGGTCGAGGCGGTTGTCGAACAGCACTTTGTCGATGGCCGGCGCGTTACGCAGGTATTCCTGCTTCAGGTCCAGCGCGTAGCTGTACAGCGCCTTGTCACTCTGCACATCGTGACGCCCCGGATAGCGTTGGCTCAGGTAGTCACCCAGACGCTGTTCGGCGATCAGTTGGCGCACCTGATCCTGCAATTGCGCAGGATAGGCCTGGAGGTATTTCAACGCAGTCATGGACACGGCAGCACGGTTCGAAAAGAGCGCCAGTGTAGCGAATTCAAACCGGCAGCGCGCTCCAGTCAAAGGGTTTGGCAAAGCTGACGGCGTCCTCGGAGGTCAGCGGACGCGCCACCAGGAAACCCTGCACGTATTCGCAGCCATGCGCCTGCAGCCATTGATACTGTTCAACGGTTTCCACGCCTTCGGCGATCACCAGCAAACCGTACTGTTTGCACAGATTGATCACGTTGCTGACCAGCGCCGCGTCGCGCGTCGAGTCCGGCAGCCGCGCAATCAGGTGTCGATCCAGCTTGAGCGTATCCAGCTCCAGATCACGCAGATACGCCAGCGAACACGGGCCCGAACCAAAGTCATCCAGCGCCACCCGCACCCCGAGATTACGCAGCAGGCGCAACTGTTTGCGGGTCTCGTCAGGGTTGTGCATCAGCGCGTCTTCGGTGACTTCCACCTCCAGTTGCCGCGGCTGCAGCGAATGCCGCTCCAGCACCTGACGCAACTCGGTGACCAGGTTCGGCAGACCGAACTGGGTGTTGCTCAAACTCACGCCAAGCACCAGATCCTCGGCGAACAGGGTTTCCCAGGCTTTGCGCTGGCCGGCGCCACGGTGATAGATCCAGCTACCGAGCCGACTGATCAGCCGTGCCTCCTCCAGCAATGGCAGGAACAACCCCGGCGGCACATCGCCAACGCTCGGGTGCTGCCAGCGCAGCAACGCCTCGAAACCGCGAATCTGCCCGCTGTCGATCGCCACTTGCGGCTGATACACCAGATTGAAATCCCGGTTCTCGATGGCATTGCGCACGCTCTCTTCGAGCATCAGCCGCGAACGGGCGCGACCGTTCATTTCGTGATCATAAAAACGATATTGCTGACGCCCGGCGCGCTTGGCTTCATACATGGCGATGTCGGAGGCGCGCAGCAAACCGTCGAGGTTCGCGCCGCAGTCCGGGTAAGTGGCGATGCCGATACTCGCGCCGAGAGCGATGTCCAGTCCTTCGATCTGCTGACAGATCGACACCCGTTCGATGAGCTTCTCGGCAATTTTTGCGGCCTGCTCGGGAAACTCCAGATCGAGCAACGCGGTGAACTCGTCACCGCCCATGCGCGCGAGAATGTCGAACGGTCGCAGACAGGCTTTCAACTGCTCGGAGACCCAGCGCAGCACCCGGTCGCCGGCATCGTGGCCAAGGGAATCGTTGACCCGTTTGAAGCCATCCAGATCCAGATACAGCAGCACCCAACTGCTGTCACTGCGTTCACCGCGCAGCAGCAGGTTTTCCACCGTCTGATAAAAACCCCGGCGATTGAGCAGACCGGTCAGCGGATCGGTGACGGCCTGAAATTCCAGTTGCTGATGCAGGTGACGTACCACCGACATGTCCAGCACCGTCACCACCATCGCCCGCTGCTCGGCGGGCAACGGCGCACAGGACAACGCCACCGGCACCTGCTGCCCCGGTGCCGTGCGCAACAACGCATCGTGCAGACGCAAGGTCTCACCGCGTTTATAGCCGGCCAGCAACTCGGAACCGGCCCATAGCGGGATATGCGGTTTCTGCAGAAAATCGAGAAATTCCTTGCCCTCCAGCTCTTTCACCGGCGCATTCAGCAATCGCGAAATCGCTGGGTTGGCGAAGCGGATCAGGCCGTCCTCGCCGAGCACCAGAATGCCTTCCGCCGCGTTGTCCAGCACCGAGGCATTGAAGGCCCGCGCGAGTTCCAGATCATGACTCAGACGCTGCAAGGCGCGGCGGTTGCGCTGGTGTTCGAGCAATGCCTGGACTTTCGGCTTGAGGATCTGCGGATCGAACGGCTTGAACAGGTAATCCACCGCGCCACTGGCGTAACCCTTGATCACGGCGTCCTGGGATTGCTCGTTGGCGGTGAGGAAAATAATCGGTGTGAGACGCGTGCGCTGGCTGCCGCGCATCAGCCGCGCGACTTCGAAGCCGTCCATGCCCGGCATCTGCACGTCCAGCAGCACCAGATCGACGTCGTGTTCGAGCAGCAGATTGAGCGCCTCGAAACCGGAGGCGGCGGTCATGACGTGCCAATCCTGACGCTGCAGCAACGCGCGCATGCTGATCAGGTTTTCAGGGTAGTCATCAACGATCAAAAGGACAGAGCTGCCTTCACCTGGCTGGGGTTGCGCGCATTCCATGCTGCTTCTCTTGTCGGGACATCTCTTGTCGGACTATCGGCCGGTTTTTTGTGAAAACCGTACAGTTACTGAGCCATCACTCTAGTCCCGGATCTGTGAAAGCAGAAGCTGCCACGCCGCCATCATTTAGCCAAAGCTGTAAATTACCGACTAACGGTCACCCCTGCAGCCCCCGAAAACCGGCACAGATGGCATTTCGACAGGATGTTGACGCCAATCATCTGCCAAACGGGCGTTAACAAAAAACACCTCTACGCTTATAACTGCCGCCCGAAAAAGCGCGGGCTAGAGCTTCTGGCACTCGCGTACAGGAAAATTGAGTGGAAGAACCGACATGATCGATCTCGCAACCTGGAACCTCAGCGTTCCCGTCGGCAGTCCGCCGTACACCGTCGAAACCTCCAAACTGGTGAATGGCTTCAAGGATCAGTACTTCCATTCCGACACCGGCACCTTGTTCTTCTGGTCGCCGGTGACCGGGTCAAAAACCGAAAACGCCATTTACCCGCGCACCGAGCTGCGCGAAACCTTCAGCAACGGCTCCCTGCGCAACTGGTACTACCCCGACGCCGACAACACCCTGCGCGCGACCCTCGCCGTGAACAAAGTGCCCAGCTCCGGCAAGATCGTCATCGGCCAGATCCATGCTTATGAAAGCCAGCGCCCGATGGTCAAGCTCGAATACCAGTACAAGGAAAAAACCCAGAACGGCAACCTGGTGATCAAAGTCCGCATGCACCCCGACGATCAGGAAAGCCGCGTTATCACCCTCGCCACCGGGATCAAGCTGGATCGCGAATTCAACTACCTGATCCACTTGAGCCCCGGCGGCGCACTCGGCGTGAGCGCGGCGGGTTACCAGTGGGATTCACAGATCAGCGCGACCTGGCGCAACAAGCCGTTGTACTTCAAGGCCGGGGTATATGTGCAGGACAACACCGGCTATACCAGCGAAGGCGGCCAGGTCACCTTCAGCAAACTCGACATCGACCACGACAAATAAGGCTTCATTGGCACAAATCCCTGTGGCGAGGGAGCTTGCTCCCGCTGGGGCGCGCAGCGGCCCTAAAAAAGCGAGGCCTGCTGCGCAGTCCAGCGGGAGCAAGCTCCCTCGCCACAGTGTTATTTATTGCCAGTCGGACATCCTTTAAACGGTGTTGTTTAAATCGCTCGGCGGTTACTTCCCGATGCCTACAACAACTTGCGTGGATACCTACAGCTACGCCAGAATCCGCCGGCTTGTGCGCCTGGAGGGCCATCGGTAACTTGATTCGCGTCACTGATTTCCAGTGATCGGGTTTAGTAGCCCGAGGTTACGCGATGCGCATTGGCACCATTCAGTCGGACATTCATCCGCGCTTGATGGTAGCTGTACGCAGGGCGCCTTCGGGTGCGCCGGTCGCGTCTCCCCGGTCTACTAACCTGCGTTCAGCTGCCACCCCTTCGTTTAGTAGCGATCCGGTGCCGGCTCCATTTACCGGAGACGAGACATGACCAAATCAACGCCTCACCCGCCAGCCACCGACCTGGCCTCCCCCTACGAATCCCTCGACTCAAGAAAGCTCCACGACGCCGCCGAGCGCGCCCTCGACCACTACCTCAACCCGGCCGCACACATCATGACCAGCACCTGCGAACCCGAGTCCATGTACCTCGCCAACCCGAAGTACAACACCGAATCTCTGCTGGCCAACGCCAGCGAAACCCTGGGTTCAGCCAGCGAAATGCTCAACAACTTCGCCGCAACACTCGATACCTCCCACCGCAAGACTGCGCTGGGTATCGCACAGGTGGTCATGCTCGGTGAATTGGCGGTAAATCAGGCACTGGATCACGTTGAACTGAAGGAGTAGTCCCTGATAACGGACTTTTCGTCGAAAAATCTTCCAAACTTCCATTACAGGTGCCATTCACCTAGCTGTGCCTTGTGAAGTGCCACTCTGCAGAAGTCGGCGCAAGCAGCTTGAAACAAAGCCTGGGGATCGAGTAGACGCGGACGCGCGCCGAGCGGACTCATAACGATCAAATGCAGCGTTTACGCCATTTAACTTTGAAAGTTACAGAGACAGTAGATGGATCACGTTCTATTAATGAGCCGCCTCGCCACCCAATTACGCATAAAGCGTAGGGAGCGCGGACTAACGCAAGCGCAACTCGCCGACCTCGCGAGAGTTACGCCATACAAAGTCATCGCTATAGAGAAAGGCACCCTCTCCGTGGGCATGAACGCTTATGCACGTGTTATTGCCGCTCTGGATTGTGAGTTCACCGTCGTTCCGGCAGTGATGCCTACGCTTGAAGAGCTAGCGGAAATATTTGTTTAACTACGCCCACAAAAAACCCGCCTCTCGGCGGGTTTTTCATAAAAGCAGCTCAACACCCAGGCTTAGTTCACCTTAGCGTTCAACTCACCCTTCAGATAACGCTGGAACATCGCTTCCAGCGAGATCGGCTTGATCTTCGAAGCATTACCGGCAGTACCGAACGCTTCATAACGAGCGATGCACACATCACGCATCGCCGTCACGGTTGCGCCGAAGAATTTACGTGGATCGAATTCGCTCGGGTTGGTGGCCATCAGACGACGCATGGCACCGGTGGATGCCAGGCGCAGGTCGGTGTCGATGTTGACCTTGCGCACGCCGTACTTGATGCCTTCGACGATTTCTTCAACCGGTACGCCGTAGGTTTCTTTGATGTCACCGCCGTACTGGTTGATGATCGCCAGCCACTCTTGTGGCACGGACGAGGAACCGTGCATCACCAGGTGGGTGTTCGGGATGCGCTTGTGGATTTCCTTGATGCGGTCGATCGCCAGCACGTCACCGGTAGGTGGCTTGGTGAACTTGTAGGCGCCGTGGCTGGTGCCGATGGCGATGGCCAGGGCGTCGACCTGAGTCTTCTTGACGAAGTCAGCGGCTTCTTCCGGGTCGGTCAGCATCTGGCTGTGATCCAGAACGCCTTCAGCGCCGATGCCGTCTTCTTCACCGGCCATGCCGGTTTCCAGCGACCCCAGGCAGCCCAGCTCGCCTTCAACCGAAACGCCGCAGGCGTGAGCCATGGCGACGGTTTGTTGGGTCACGCGGACGTTGTAGTCGTAGTCGGTCGGCGTCTTGCCGTCTTCGCCGAGGGAGCCGTCCATCATGACCGAGCTGAAGCCCAGTTGAATCGAGCGCTGGCAGACGTCAGGGCTGGTGCCGTGGTCCTGGTGCATGCACACCGGGATGTGCGGGAATTCTTCGATCGCGGCCAGGATCAGGTGACGCAAGAACGGCGCGCCGGCGTATTTGCGAGCGCCGGCCGAAGCCTGGACGATCACCGGGGAGTCAGTCTTGTCAGCGGCTTCCATGATGGCGCGCATCTGCTCAAGGTTGTTGACGTTGAAGGCTGGAACGCCGTAGCCGAACTCGGCTGCGTGGTCCAGCATCTGGCGCATGCTGATAAGTGCCATTGTGTGTGTCTCTCCCGGTTGAGGGTCGTTAATCGTGCCAGCCTGCCGGAGCGGCGGCGGCTATTCAAGTGATTGCAGATCGGGGGTTGAGGCCCGGTCTGGTGATTCGATAAAGCAAATTCTGAGAACTACGCAGAACTCTGTGGGAGCGAGCTTGCTCGCGAATGCATTTCAACATTCAACACAACTGCAAGCTGAACCAGTGTTTTCGCGAGCAAGCTCGCTCCCACATTGGGATCCGCTTCCACATCAGATCGGTGGTGTGTCAGTTACTGCGCCTTGCAGCCGCGGCCAATCAGGTCATTGGTGGCGACCCAGTACACCAGGCCTTCGTCACCCTTGACGTGAAACGCCAGCATGCCGTCGCTGTACAGCACGCCCGAAGCGCCCGGCTCTTCTTTCAGGCGATAGACCTGATCACCGCCGCCCAGTCGAACATCGACTTCCTTCTGGCCGGCATCGGCGTAACGCCACAGCACTTTGGCCTGGCTGTCGCAGGTCCAGGTGGTCCAGTTGTCCGCAGGCGCGGACGACTGAAACAGGTTCATCTGCGCGCAACCGGTCAACAATGCCAACGCCGCAATGGCGATCAAGCCTTTCATCCGTGTTCCTCGACTGACAGCGCACGCCGCCAGCCCTGCGTTAAAGAGTCAGACCGGTCAAGGACAACCATGTTCCTTGGCCGGGGTTTGCGTCTCGTATTTGTCCAGGCCGTCCGGCCCCGAGCGCTTGTTCAGCACCGGGTTGGTTTCAGCCTGCCAGTCGGCCTGGTAGCAGCCTTTCTGCGCTGCATCCGGCGCGGGCGTGGCCTCGGCCTTCGGGTTACTCCCGCAGGCCGCCAGCGTACCGGTCAGCAACAACAGCGCTAACGACTTGACCATCTGAACACTCCTTTGCCTGGCCAACCGGGCGGCCTCAGGCCTTGGCCCGGCTTTCCAGGACCTCAACGGCTGGCAGCACCTTGCCTTCGACGAATTCGAGGAACGCGCCACCACCGGTGGAAATGTAGGAGATTTGCTCGGCCACGCCATATTTATCGATGGCCGCCAGGGTGTCGCCACCGCCGGCAATGGAGAACGCGGCGCTGTCAGCGATGGCCTGGGCCAGCACTTTGGTGCCGTTGCCGAACTGATCGAATTCGAACACGCCGACCGGGCCATTCCACAGAATGGTTTTCGACGATTTCAGCAGTTCGGCGAAGTTGGCCGCGGTTTGCGGGCCGATGTCCAGAATCATGTCGTCAGCGGCAACGTCAGCGATCAGCTTGACGGTGGCTTCTGCGGTTTCGGCGAATTCTTTGGCGACGACTACGTCCACCGGCAGCGGCACGCTGACCTTGTCGGCGATGGCGCGCGCGGTGTCCAGCAGGTCCGGCTCGTACAGCGACTTGCCGACCGGGTGACCGGCGGCCGCCAGGAAGGTGTTGGCGATGCCGCCGCCAACGATCAGTTGATCGCAGATCTGGCTCAGGCTGTTGAGGACGTCGAGTTTGGTCGACACCTTGGAGCCGGCAACGATCGCAGCCATTGGCTTGGCCGGTGCGCCCAGCGCCTTGCCCAGTGCATCCAGCTCAGCGGCCAGCAGCGGGCCAGCCGCGGCGACCTTGGCGAACTTGGCAACACCATGCGTCGAACCTTCAGCGCGGTGAGCAGTGCCGAAGGCGTCCATCACGAACACATCGCAAAGGGCGGCGTATTGCTGGGCCAGGTCGTCGGCGTTCTTTTTCTCGCCCTTGTTGAAGCGCACGTTTTCGAACAGCACGATGTCGCCGGCCTTGACGTCAACGCCGCCCAGGTAATCGGCCACCAGCGGCACTTCGCGGCCCAGAGCCTTGCTCAGGTAGTCAGCGACTGGCTTGAGGCTGTTCTCGGCGGAGAACTCGCCTTCGGTCGGACGGCCCAGGTGCGAACACACCATCACCGCCGCGCCTTTTTCCAGGGCCAGCTTGATGGTCGGCAGCGAAGCCAGGATACGCGCATCGCTGGTGACAACACCGTCCTTGACTGGGACGTTGAGGTCTTCGCGGATCAATACGCGCTTACCTTGCAGATCGAGGTCGGACATCTTCAACACGGTCATGGGTCGCACTTCCTGAGTAACTGTTCTTAGAGAGCAGGTTTTTTTGAAATCGCTGTTTGCAGATAGTGGTCTGCAACGTCCAGCATTCGGTTGGCAAAACCCCATTCGTTGTCGAACCAGGCCAGGATGTTCACCAGTTTGGGGCCGGAAACACGGGTCTGACTGGCATCGACGATGGCCGAATGTGGGTCATGGTTGAAATCACAGCTGGCGTGCGGCAACTCGGTGTAGGCCAGCAGTCCCTTGAGCGGGCCGCTGGTGGCGGCTTCACGCAGGATCCGGTTGACCTCGCCCGCATCGGTCGCGGTGGCGGTCTGCATCGTGATGTCGAGGCAGGACACGTTGACCGTCGGCACGCGTACGGCTTTGGCCTGAATTCGCCCGGCAAGTTCCGGCAGCAGGCGCTCGATGCCACGCGCCAGACCAGTGGACACCGGGATCACCGACTGGAACGCCGAACGGGTGCGGCGCAGGTCTTCGTGGTGATAGGCGTCGATCACCGGCTGATCGTTCATCGCCGAGTGAATCGTGGTGATCGACACGTAATCCAGGCCGATCGCCTTGTCCAGCAGACGCAACAGCGGCACACCGCAGTTGGTGGTGCAGGAGGCGTTGGACACCAGCAGTTCATCGCCGGTCAGGCAATCCTGATTGACACCGTAGACGATGGTGGCGTCGACATCCGCCTCGCTGGCCATCGGTTGCGAGAACAGCACGCGGGGCGCGCCGGCGTCGAGGAAACGCTGGCCGTCTTCACGGGTGTGGTAGGCGCCGGAGCATTCGAGCACCAGGTCGGCGCCCAGCGCCGCCCAGTCGATGCCTTCGGGGGTGGCACTGCGCAGGACCTTCACGCAGTCGCCATTAATATGCAGACAATCGCCTTCTACACGCACTTCGCCGGGAAACCGGCCGTGAGTGGAATCAAAGCGTGTCAGGTATTCGATGCTGGCCATGTCCGCCAGATCATTGATCGCGACAATTTCAAACCCGGCCTTCTCGCCACGCTCGAACAACGCACGCAAGACGCAACGACCAATCCGGCCGTAGCCGTTGAGTGCAACTTTGTAGGGACGCGGTTGAGGCATGGGGTTCTCGATAGTATTCGCTAACAACACAACCCCATGTAGGAGTTGCCGGAGGCTGCGATCTTTTGATCCTGTTTTTAGATCAAGATCAAAAGATCGCAGCCTTCGGCAGCTCCTACAGGGAACGCGGCGACTTGGGTCGCCGCGCTATGTTTTAGTCTTCCAACAGCTCTTCAGCCTGACCCAGGATGTTGTCCAGGGTGAAACCGAATTCTTCGAACAGTGCCGAAGCCGGCGCCGATTCGCCGTAGGTGGTCATGCCGATCACGCGACCTTCCAGACCCACGTACTTGAACCAGAAGTCGGCGTGAGCCGCTTCGATTGCGATACGTGCGCTGACCTGCAGCGGCAGAACCGATTGCTTGTAGCCGGCGTCCTGCGCATCGAACACGCTGGTGCAAGGCATGGAAACTACGCGCACCTTGCGGCCTTGCCCGGTCAGTTTGTCGTAGGCCTGAACGGCCAGACCGACTTCCGAACCGGTGGCGATCAGGATCAGCTCAGGCTCGCCTGCGCAGTCCTTCAACACGTAACCACCGCGGCTGATGTCGGCGATCTGGCCGGCATCGCGTTCCTGATGCTGCAGGTTCTGACGCGAGAAGATCAGCGCCGATGGGCCGTCCTTGCGCTCCAGCGCGTTTTTCCAGGCCACCGCCGATTCAACGGCATCGGCTGGACGCCAGGTGTCGAGGTTCGGCGTGGAACGCAGGCTGGTCAATTGCTCGATCGGCTGGTGCGTCGGGCCGTCTTCGCCCAGACCGATGGAGTCGTGGGTGTAGACGTGGATCACGCGCTTCTTCATCAACGCCGACATGCGCACCGCGTTGCGCGCATATTCCATGAACATCAGGAAGGTCGCGCCGTAAGGCACCAGACCGCCGTGCAGGGACACGCCGTTCATGATCGCGGTCATGCCGAATTCGCGCACGCCGTAGTACATGTAGTTGCCGCTGGCATCTTCAGCGCTGACGCCTTTGCAACCTTTCCACAGGGTCAGGTTGGAACCGGCCAGGTCAGCCGAACCGCCGAGCAGTTCCGGCAGCAGCGGGCCGAACGCGTTCAGGGTGTTCTGGCTGGCTTTACGGCTGGCGATGGTTTCGCCTTTGGCCGCGACTTCAGCGATGTAAGCCGAGGCTTTTTCCGCGAAGTCAGCCGGCAGTTCGCCGCTCAGACGACGGATCAGTTCGTTGGCTTCGGTCGGGAATGCAGCAGAGTAGGCAGCGAAGCGCTGATCCCATTCGGCTTCGGCGGCACGACCTTTTTCCTTGGCATCCCACTCGGCATAGATGTCGGCCGGGATTTCGAACGGGCCGTGGTTCCAGTTCAGCGCCTGGCGGGTCAGAGCGATTTCCGCGTCACCCAGTGGGGCGCCGTGGCAGTCTTCCTTGCCCTGCTTGTTCGGCGAACCGAAACCGATGGTGGTCTTGCAGCAGATCAGGGTCGGCAGCGGGCTCTTGCGCGCGGTTTCGATGGCGGTCTTGATCTCTTCCGGATCGTGACCGTCGACGTTGCGGATCACCTGCCAGTTGTAGGACTCGAAACGCTTTGGCGTGTCATCGGTGAACCAGCCTTCGACTTCACCATCGATGGAAATACCGTTGTCATCGTAGAAGGCGATCAGCTTGCCCAGGCCCAGCGTACCGGCCAGGGAAGCGACTTCGTGGGAAATGCCTTCCATCATGCAGCCATCACCGAGGAACACGTAGGTGTGGTGATCAACGATGTTATGGCCAGGACGGTTGAACTGCGCGCCCAGAACCTTTTCAGCCAGCGCGAAGCCGACGGCGTTGGCCAGACCCTGACCCAGCGGGCCGGTGGTGGTTTCGACGCCCGGGGTGTAGCCGAATTCCGGGTGACCCGGGGTGCGGCTGTGCAGTTGACGGAACTGCTTGAGGTCATCGATCGACAGGTCGTAACCGGTCAGGTGCAGCAGCGAGTAGATCAACATCGAGCCGTGGCCGTTGGACAGCACGAAGCGGTCACGGTCGGCGAACGACGGGTTGCTCGGGTTGTGCTTGAGGTAGTCGCGCCAAAGTACTTCGGCGATATCTGCCATACCCATAGGGGCACCGGGATGGCCGCTGTTGGCTTTTTGCACGGCATCCATGCTGAGGGCACGAATGGCGTTGGCACGCTCACGACGGCTAGGCATCGCTGATCTCCTGGGTGTGAATAGATTGAAACGGAAAAAAGGAGGGCATTTTCCCTCACCGGAGCGCCTCGGGGCAATGACAGATAGTCATCCGAAGGCGTTTTTCCCGTGCTGGACGGCGGTTTCGTCTGGTGAAACCTTTCCGCTGTTCGTTTGTAGAGTTAACCAGTCAGTGAGAAGTGCCATCTATCGAGCAATATCAAAACTTTTTGATATTGCCCTTGCGGCGATTTCCCACCGTCACTAGACTGCTGCCCCATGAACTTACGCGTGCCTTCCATTCGCCATGACGATTGCGACGAGCTGGCGGTCCTGTGCAAGGCCGGTGGCGACCCGCTGCGCCTGAATGTATTGCGCGCGCTGGCCAACGATTCGTTCGGCGTACTGGAGCTGGCGCAGATTTTCGGCATTGGTCAGTCAGGCATGAGCCACCACCTCAAGGTGCTGGCCCAGGCCGATCTGGTAGCGACGCGCCGTGAGGGCAACGCGATTTTCTATCGCCGCGCCCTGCCCCACACTGAATTGCTGGGCGGCAAGTTGCATGCAGCACTGTTAGAAGAAGTCGACAATCTGGCGCTGCCGGAGGACGTGCAGGCACGGATCGCTCAGGTCCACGGGCAACGTGAAGCCGCCAGCCAGGATTTTTTCGCCCGGGTCGCAGAAAAATTCCGCGCCCAGCAAGACTTGATCGCAGGCCTGCCGCAGTACCGCGACAGCGTGCTGGCCCTGCTCGACAAACTGAACTTCAATGGTGCTGCCACGGCCATTGAAGTCGGCCCCGGCGATGGTGCTTTTCTGCCGGAACTGGCCCGCCGCTTCGGCACCGTAACCGCGCTGGACAACAGCCCGGCGATGCTCGAACTGGCGCGTCAGGTATGTGAACGTGAACGGCTGGCTAACGTCAGCCTGCAATTGGCCGATGCATTGAATGGCTCCAGCCTTCAGGCCGATTGCGTGGTACTGAACATGGTGTTGCACCATTTCGCCGCGCCGGCCGAAGCGCTCAAGCACATGGCCGGCCTGCTGCAACCGGGCGGTAGCCTGCTCGTGACAGAGTTATGTAGCCACAACCAGAGTTGGGCCAGGGAGGCCTGCGGTGATCTGTGGTTGGGGTTTGAACAGGACGATTTGGCCCGTTGGGCCACCGCTGCGGGACTCGTTCCCGGGGACAGCCTCTATGTAGGCTTACGTAATGGTTTCCAGATCCAGGTTCGCCACTTTCAGCGACCGGCTGGCGACACTCACCATCGGTAAATTCAGGAAAACATCGAGATGAGCGAATACTCCCTCTTCACCTCCGAGTCCGTGTCTGAAGGACATCCGGACAAAATCGCCGACCAGATTTCCGATGCGGTGCTGGACGCCATTATCGCCCAGGACAAACACGCACGCGTTGCCGTGGAAACCCTGGTCAAGACTGGCGTTGCCATCGTGGCCGGTGAAGTGACCACCAGCGCCTGGGTTGATCTGGAGCAGATCGTTCGTGACGTGATCTGCGACATCGGCTACACCAGCTCCGAAGTCGGCTTCGATGGCGCGACTTGCGGCGTGATGAACATCATCGGCAAGCAATCCCCTGACATCAACCAGGGTGTTGACCGCGCCAAGCCTGAAGATCAGGGTGCCGGCGACCAGGGCCTGATGTTCGGCTACGCCAGCAACGAAACCGACGTGCTGATGCCAGCGCCGATCACCTTCTCGCACCAGCTGGTGCAGCGTCAGGCCGAAGCCCGCAAATCGGGTCTGCTGCCGTGGCTGCGTCCAGACGCCAAGTCGCAAGTGACTTGCCGCTACGAAGGCGGCAAGGTTGTCGGTATCGACGCCGTTGTACTGTCGACCCAGCACAATCCTGAAGTGTCGTACAAAGACCTGCGCGAAGGCGTGATGGAGCTGATCGTCAAGCACGTGCTGCCTGCCGAACTGCTGAGCAAAGACACCCAGTTCCACATCAACCCGACCGGCCAGTTCATCATTGGCGGCCCGGTAGGTGACTGCGGCCTGACCGGTCGCAAGATCATCGTCGACAGCTACGGCGGCATGGCCCGTCACGGCGGCGGCGCGTTCTCCGGTAAAGATCCATCGAAGGTTGACCGTTCGGCAGCCTACGCCGGCCGTTACGTTGCCAAGAACATCGTCGCTGCCGGCCTGGCCGAGCGTTGCGAGATCCAGGTGTCCTACGCCATCGGTGTCGCTCAGCCGACTTCGATCTCGCTGAACACCTTCGGCACCGGCAAGATCAGCGATGACAAGATCATCAAACTGGTGCGTGAAGTGTTCGACCTGCGTCCATACGCAATCACCACCATGCTCGATCTGCTGCACCCGATGTACCAGGAAACTGCAGCCTACGGCCACTTTGGTCGTGCTCCGCAGACCAAGACAGTTGGCGAAGACACCTTCTCCACCTTCACCTGGGAAAAAACCGACCGCGCCGACGCTCTGCGTTCCGCTGCTGGTCTGTAAGCCCTCCCCGGCTGCAAAAAAAGCCCCGCACGGTTCGCGCCGTGCGGGGCTTTTTCATGCTTGCCAGGATCAAAAGATCGCAGCCTTCGGCAGCTCCTACAGATGAATGCGCTCCCCTGTAGGAGCTGCCGAAGGCTGCGATCTTTTGATCTTCATCGCCGAAACAAGAGGAAAAACTCCCACTCGACGTGGCTGAAAAATCCTGACTACCCTTCAAATTATCCCCATGAGCAAGGACGCTCACGATGCGCTTTTCTGTTTTGCTTTTTCTCAGTCTCGTAGGCCTGAGCAGCCACGCCACCCAATGTCCGAACTGGCCTGCCGCTCAGGCGCAAAACGAAATCACCGCCCTGCAACAGCAGATCGACCAATGGGACGACGCCTACCACCGCCAAGGCCGCTCGCTGATTGCCGACGAGCTCTACGATCAATCGCGCCTGCGGCTCAACCAATGGCGACAGTGCTTCCAGCAGCATTCAGCGCCCGAACCTTTGCGCACTGCCTCAGGCGCCATCGCTCATCCAATCGCCCACACCGGTCTGGACAAGCTTCACGAAGCCGTCGCCGTTCAAGCGTGGTTGAAGAATCGGCAGGATGTCTGGGTACAACCCAAGGTCGATGGTGTGGCCGTCACGCTGATCTACCGTCGCGGCCTGTTGCAGCAAGCGATCAGTCGCGGTGACGGCATCAGCGGTCAGGACTGGACAGCATCGGCGCAAAAGATCGGCGCCATTCCGCAACATCTGACTCAACCGCTGGACTTGCTGGTGCAAGGCGAACTCTATTGGCGCCTGCAGCAACATGTGCAAGCCAGCGCCGGCAGCGTCAATGCCCGCGCCACCGTTGCCGGGCTGATGAACCGCAAAACCTTGAATGCCGAACAGGCAGCCGGAATCGGCCTGTTTGTCTGGGACTGGCCACAAGGGCCAGCGAGTCTGCCGGAAAGAATATCGACGCTGGCAACCTTGGGATTCGCCGCAACGGCGCCATTCAGCCAGGCCATCGCCAACTTTGCCGATGCACAAAAATGGCGCGAGCATTGGTATCGATCGCCTCTGCCCTTCGCCACCGACGGCATTGTCCTGCGCCAGAGCCAGCGCCCACTGGCCGAGCGCTGGCAGGCAAGCGCGCCCTACTGGGCCGTCGCCTGGAAATACCCGTTTTCCCGAGCGCTGGCCGAGGTGCGCAAAGTGAATTTCAAAGTCGGCCGCAGTGGACGCATCACTCCGGTATTGGAGTTGTCGCCGGTGATGCTCGATGACCGCGAGATCAAACGCGTCAGCGCCGGCTCCCTCAAGCGCTGGCAGACGCTGGACATCCGCCCCGGTGATCATGTGGCAATCAGCCTGGCCGGCCTGACCATCCCGCGACTCGACAGTGTGGTGCTGCGCACTACCGAACGAGCCGCTCTCGATATTCCTGACAAGCGTGATTTCCACGCCCTGAGCTGCTGGCAACCGACTCCCGGTTGTGAAAGCCAGTTTCTCGCGCGCCTGACCTGGCTCAGTGGCAAACAAGGGCTGGCGCTGCAGAATGTCGGACGCGGCACCTGGGAGAAACTTCTGGAAACAGGCCGCCTGAACAACCTGCTGGATTGGTTGACCCTCGACGAGCCAGAGCTTGCTAACATTGCCGGCTTCGGCGAGCGCAGCAGCGCACGTCTGATCAACAGTTTTCACAGCGCCCGCCAACGGCCGTTCACCCAGTGGCTCAAAGCCTTGGGTTTACCGCCAACCGGTCAGGCACAGCTGGCCGACTCGTGGCAGGCGCTCGCACAACGCGACACCGAACAATGGCAGGCAGAGGCTGGAATCGGCCCGGGCCGCGCGGCGCAATTGAGCGCATTCTTCCGCGATCCGCAGGTGCTGGCCTTGAGTGAAACCTTACGCGCCGCCGGAATCGACGGCTTCTGATCACCCAATTCCGGCAGCCGGGAACCGAAGGAACGTCAGACGCTCAAACAGCGCAGTGCCACCGACCCGATTGCCTTCGCACATGGAGCTTTTATGAAATTTCTTGCACCGCTCGCTTTGCTGACCCTCTGTGGCGTTTTGGCCGCACCTGCGATGGCCGACGAAGATGCACCGGGCCTGACCGGTTGCGCCGCGAAGAAGCAGGGCATCATCAATCAGCTCGAACAGGCCAAATCCCGGGGCAACACCGATCAGCAGGCCGGTCTGCAAACCGCTCTGGATGAAGTGACCAAGAACTGCACCGATGCCGGCCTGAAGAAAGAACGCGAAAACAAGGTGCTGGAAGCCAAGCACGAAGTCAGCAAACGTCAGGCTGATCTCGACAAGGCGATGAAGAAAGGTGATCCGGAGAAGATCGACAAGCGCAAAAACAAACTCGCCGAGTCGCGCAAAGAACTGCAGGATGCGCTGGACCAGATCGATAAGTAACCGAAGGTTTGGTGAGGGAGATTTATGTGGTGAGGGGATTTATCCCCGATGGGCTGCGCAGCAGCCCCAAAACCATTCAATCGAGTCTTTCAGAAAGAACAGCAGGTTCACGACGGCTGCGCCGCCGATCGGGGCGGTGCGACGTTTCGCTAAATCCCCTCGCCACAATTGCTCAGCAGTTCAATGATCCCGAAACTCTTTATGGCAAGCGCTGCAGGCATCTTCGACTTTCTGCACCGCCGGTCCCAGGTTGCCGGCCTTGTACGGCTGAACCTTGCTGGCGATCACCAGTTCACCGGTGGCCGCCTCAAGGTTACGGGCCAATTCCTGAAAGCGGGCCTGACGCAGCCAGACATCGTCTTTGGCGCTGGTGTGATCCTCTTCGCGCACCTGCGGGAAATGCTTCCACGGCTCATGAGACAACGCATCAAGCTTCACCGCGCCTTCGGCGAATTTCGGCCCGTCGAACGGAATGCGTCCGCGCAACATGCCGCCCAGGTCTTCACCGGTCTTGAGCATCTGCTTGAAGATCGACTTACGTTGACCCAGCGGCGAATTCGGATCGACGCCGCCACAGGCGGACAAGGTCAGACAGGCCAGCAATACAACAGTAATTCTTTTAAGAGTCATGGTGGCTTCAGGTCACGGAATTCGGCGGCCAGTATCCTCGCGTCGCCGTCAAACACCAATAGCCCTATTAAAAATACGGGTTGCCCGAGCGCATGGAGCACTCGGGCAACCGGCACAGGAATCACTCCATGAACAGCCGTTTCAAGGCCTGGCGTCACCCGCTGATCGCAACCCTGCCGCTGCTGGCAATCCTTGCTGGCTGTACGGGCGGCGACAATGCCAAACCGAAAACCCACGCCTTGGCGACTTATTCCAGCGCCACCTGGGAAGCCCTGCCGGCGGTGTCCGACAGCGACCTGGTCGCCGGTTTCGGCTCGTGGCGCAGCGCCTGCACCCGACTCAAGGCTGATCCGATCTGGGGTGGCACCTGCGCGGCAGCCGCCAACGTGCCGCAGAGCGCCGGCGAAATTCGCGCGTTTCTCAAGCAGAACCTGGATGTGTTCGGGTTGCGCGCCGAACACGACAACCCCAACGGCCTGATCACCGGTTACTACGAGCCGGTCTACCCCGGCAGCCTGACCCCCACCGAAACAGCCAACGTGCCGGTATATGGCGTGCCCGAAGACATGATCATCGTGTCGCTGGACAGCATTTACCCCGAACTCAAGGGCAAGCGCCTGCGCGGTCGCCTCGAAGGCCGGGTGCTCAAGCCGTATGACGACGCCGCAACCATCGAATCCAAAGGCGTCAAAGCCCCGGTAGTGGCGTACCTGACCGATCCGATGAACCTGCAGTTTTTGCAGATCCAGGGTTCCGGGCGAATTCAGACACCGGACGGCAAACAACTGCGCATCGCCTACGCCGACCAGAACGGCCACCCGTACCGACCGATCGGTCGCTGGCTGGTGGAACAGGGCGAGTTGAAGAAAGAAGACGTGACCATGAGCGCGATCAGCAATTGGGCCAAGGCCAACCCGTCGCGCATTCCGGAGCTGTTGGGCAGCAACCCGAGTTATGTGTTCTTCACCCGTAACCCGGACAGCAACGAAGGCCCACGTGGTTCACTGAACGTACCGCTGACCGCCGGGTACAGCGCGGCGGTGGATCGCAAGGTGATTCCGTTGGGCAGTCTGCTGTGGTTGTCGACCACCCGTCCGGATGGCACCGCTCTGGTTCGCCCGGTCGCGGCGCAGGACACTGGCGGCGCGATTGCTGGCGAGGTGCGCGCGGACTTGTTCTGGGGCACCGGCGACGCAGCCGGGCAACTGGCCGGGGACATGAAACAGCAGGGGCAGATCTGGATGCTCTGGCCTAAAGGTGCGGCGTTGCCGCAAGTGCCCCAGGTCGCCGACAAACCTTGAAAAGCAAAAGATCGCAGCCTGCGGCAGCTCCTACAGGGGACATGTATCAACCTTGTAGGAGCTGCCGCAGGCTGCGATCTTTTGATCTTGCTTTACCTATACCGATACAAAGAAGAACGCAGCAATCAGCCCCATCCCGACGAACCACACCAGCGACCGCAAGATCGCCCAGTCCGCCAGATAGCAAATGATGTACAGCAGACGACTGGTGATAAACAGCACCGCCAGCACATTCACGGTCACTAGCTGCGCCGTTCCCACCAGATGCGCAACAATCACTGCGGCAGCAAATGCCGGCATCACTTCGAAGCTGTTCAGCTGCGCCGCATGCGCCCGTCGGGCGACGCCGCCCACGCTATCGAGAAAGTCCCGAGGATCATGATTGTCACTGAGCCGGAAACCGCCCGAGACCTTGGCCACAATCGTGCACACATACGGCAGGAAAATCGCGATCAATACACACCACAGAGCCACCGTCATAACGCCGTCCTTTTTCGAGTGTTGGAAATGGCGGGCGGTCAGAACTTCATTACCAGCATGCCGATCAGCACCAGCCCACAGGCTAAGAGCCGCGGTCTGCCGAAAGGTTCTTTCAGGTACCGCATGCCGAACAGCACCACCAGGATCACGCTGATTTCACGCAAGGCCGCCGCTTCGGCAATCGAGCCCAACTGCATCGCCCACAGCACCAGAGCGTAGCTGAACAACACGCAGAACCCGACCGCCAGCCCCAGCTTCCATTGCTCGCGCCAGAACACCAGAAATGCCGGGCGTTTGGCGACCCACGCCAGCAACGGAAACGGCCAGGCGCTGAGCAGTGTGACCCAGACCAGGTAATCCAGCGGATGCGACCAGCGCCGCAAGGCCTGGCCATCGATGTAGGTGTAGCAACCGATGCACAAGCCGATCAGCGCCACCACCGGCAGCATCGACCACGGCAAATGTTTACCACCACCGCCCTGCCAGAGCAGGCAGACCATGCCCAGCGGAATCAGCATGATCCCGAAGATCTGCTGCGTGGTGAGCACTTCGCCGGCGAAGATCAGGGTCAGCGCCAGTACCACCAGCGGCGACAAGCCGCGCATCAAGGGATAGACCAATCCGAGGTCGCCGACCCGATAAGCCTGGATCAGCAGATAGCGATACAGCAGCTCGAATGCTGCCGACGCCAGAATCCACGGCCAGATTTGCGCCGGTGGCAGGCTGATGAATGGAAAGGCCAGCGCCACGAACAACAGCGCCACCGTGTCCATGCACGCCACCACCAACAGCCGTTCGGCACTGAACTTGATCAGGGTATTCCACGTCGCATGCAACAGCGCCGCCATCAACACCAGAACTGTCGCCGCCACGTCCCACTCCTTGATTTTTTGTTGACCCTACACCAATGCGTACCACTGACCAACCGAGGGATGTGATTGTGTCCCCACCCCGAAACAGCCCATCCAACTTTCGCGCCGAAGAATCGGGGCGCTGTCTTTCCCCCCATCCAATGGAGCCCGGATGCTAGAACTTGTAGCCGCTTTTATCTGCCTCACCACCCTTCTCACCTTCGTCAATTACCGCTTCATCGGCCTGCCGCCGACCATCGGCGTCATGGTCACCGCGCTGATGTTCTCCCTGTTGCTGCAAGGCCTGAGTGTGCTCGGCTACCCCGGCCTCGAAGAACGCGTGCAGCAACTGATCGGCCAGATCGACTTCGGCGACCTGCTGATGAACTGGATGCTGTCGTTCCTGCTGTTCGCCGGCGCCCTGCACGTCAACCTCAACGATTTGCGCAGCTATCGCTGGCCCATCGGCCTGCTGGCGACGTTCGGCGTGCTGATCGCCACCGCTGTGATCGGCAGCCTCGCCTATTACATTTTTGCCCTGTTCGGCTGGCACGTGAGCTTCCTCTACTGCCTGCTGTTCGGCGCGCTGATTTCGCCGACCGACCCGATCGCGGTACTCGGCGTACTGCGTACCGCCAATGCCTCGAAACCGCTGAAAACCACCATCGTCGGCGAGTCGTTGTTCAACGACGGCACGGCGGTCGTGGTGTTCACCGTGCTGCTGGGCATCGCTCAGTTGGGTGAGACGCCGACCCTCAGCGCCACGGCCATGCTGTTCGTCCATGAAGCCCTTGGCGGCGTGCTGTTCGGCGGGCTGATCGGTTATGGGGTGTACCGGATGATCAAAAGCGTCCAGCAGCATCAGATCACGGTGATGCTGACCCTGGCGCTGGTGATCGGCGGTTCGGCGATGGCCACCGAGCTGCACGTCTCGGCGCCGATTGCGATGGTGGTGGCCGGCCTGATCATCGGCAACCTGGGGCGCAACCTGGCGATGAACGACATGACCCGCAAGTACCTCGACGGCTTCTGGGAGCTGCTCGATGACATGCTCAATGCGCTGCTGTTCGCACTGATCGGCATGGAGCTGTTGCTACTGCCGTTCAACTGGGCGCACGTGGCGGCGGCCAGTTTGCTGGCGCTGGCGATCCTGCTTTCGCGTTTGCTGACCGTGGCCCCGGCCATCGTTCTGCTGCGCCGCTGGCGCACAGTGCCGCGCGGCACCATCCGCATTCTGACCTGGGGTGGTTTGCGCGGCGGGGTCTCGGTGGCACTGGCGCTGGCCCTGCCGCTGGGCCCGGAGCGCGATCTGCTGCTGAGCATCACCTACATTGTGGTGCTGTCGTCGATCCTGTTGCAGGGTCTGACCATCGGCAAACTGGTCAAGCACGCCACCCGTGACGAGCCGACGACCATGGCTGAACCCGCACACCACTGATCATTTTCTGATCTGCTGCGGGTCAGGCTTTTCGGCCTGATCCGCAGCCCCTTTGGCCTTGCCTGTTTCCTTTGGCGCACCGCTTTCGCTGCGGATCTGCGCATGGCTGATCAGGGCAAAGATGCAACTGCCGCCGATGATATTCCCCGCCAGCGTCGGACCGGCAAACACCATCCAGAAATCACTCCACGGCAACTCGCCGGCAAACACCAGATACGAGACTTCTGCCGAACCGACCACGATGTGGGTGAAGTCGCCCAACGCCATCAGATAAGTGATGAGGATGATGATCCACATCTTCGCGCTCTCCATGGACGGGATCATCCAGACCATGGTGGCGATCATCCAGCCGGAGACGATGCCCTTGGCGAACATCTGGCTGGCGTGGTTCTCCATGACCTTGCGGCCGATTTCAAGGAAGGCGTGATCGGTCTTGGTGTCAAAGATCGGCAGCTCGAGCATCACGTACGCCACCAGAATCGTCCCGCACAAATTGCCGAACAGGACGACGCCCCACAAGCGGATCAACCGGCCAAAATTGGCCAGGGTCGGTTTGGTCATCACCGGGAGGACGGCGGTCAGGGTGTTTTCGGTGAACAGCTGCTGGCGGGCGAGAATCACCGCGAGGAAACCGGCACAGTAGCCGAAACTGGCGATGACCTTGAATTCGTCGCCCTCGGGCAGGCGCGAATTGAGCAGGCCCATGCCCATCAGCGACAGGCCCATGGTCAATCCGGCCGCGAGCGCCGACCACCACAACGCGGCGATGCTGCGCTCCAGTTCCTGATCGCCCTGAGTGCGGATGATTTCATGCAGAACCGCTGCGCGAGGCGGCTGGTTTTTCTCGACTTCATGTTGTTCATCGGTCGAGAGATTGGGGGTCTTGCCGTCTGTCGGGGTGGTCATGGCGTGGGAACCGGGTGGGGGGGCTTTCAGCTACGACCCTTGCCGTTCGGAATACGTTCTGTAGGAGCTGCCGAAGGCTGCGATCTTTTGATGTTGCTCGACCAAAACAAAGTCAAAAGATCGCAGCCTTCGGCAGCTCCTACAGGGCTTGCATTACTTGGTGACGAGCTCATCTTCCTTGAACTGATCTTTGACGTACTTGATCTCGGTCCGCCCGTGCGGCGCCGGCAGGCCGTCTTCGCCGAGGTTGACGAAGACCATCTTCTCGACCGTGAGGATGCTCTTGCGGG
Organism: Pseudomonas sp. S8; assembly: GCF_050473925.1. NCBI lineage: Bacteria > Pseudomonadati > Pseudomonadota > Gammaproteobacteria > Pseudomonadales > Pseudomonadaceae > Pseudomonas > Pseudomonas sp. S8. The sequence goes on along the minus strand of NZ_JBFDVZ010000016.1, from coordinate 4,811,115 downwards.
TGATCTTGTTGCGCACTTCGCAGGTCAGGGTGATCGAGGTGCGGCCGAACTCGGTGGCGGTGATGCCCAGTTCGATGATGTCGCCCTGGCGCGAGGCGCTGACGAAGTTGATTTCGGAAATGTACTTGGTCACCACGCGCTGATTGCCCAATTGGACGATCGCGTAGATCGCCGCCTCTTCGTCGATCCAGCGCAGCAGGCTGCCGCCGAACAGGGTGCCGTTGGGGTTCAGGTCTTCGGGTTTTACCCATTTGCGGGTGTGGAAATTCATGTTCACTCCTGAGCGTTTGCCGAAAGATGGCGCCATCTTGGCAGAGCGGGCGGTCAGGCTCCATGAGCCTTCTACTATGGTCGCTATTAACGATCTTCATCTGGCCGACAGAAACCCTTTGGAAGATCAGTCTAGACGGCTATAATCGCCCCCGTTTCAAAACGGTAACCTTCACTTGCTACCGTTTTCCCGCCACCTGTCCGAGGGGCGCTGCAGCAGGATCAACCTGTCAGGCTCGGATGGGGCGTTGACTGGCCACGGCCGGACACTAAACGCACAACGGCGCCCATTCGCATACATTACGAATGGAGGCTCTTCATGAGCGCTGTTATCACGCCTGCAGATTTTAACGATTACAAAGTTGCCGACATGTCCCTGGCCGCCTGGGGCCGTCGCGAAACCATCATCGCCGAGTCGGAAATGCCGGCACTGATGGGTCTGCGCCGCAAGTACGCCTCCGAGCAGCCGCTCAAGGGCGCGAAAATCCTCGGCTGCATCCACATGACCATTCAGACTGCCGTGCTGATCGAAACCCTGGTTGCCCTGGGTGCCGAAGTACGCTGGTCGTCCTGCAACATTTTCTCGACTCAGGATCAGGCCGCTGCGTCCATCGCCGCTGCCGGCATCCCGGTTTTCGCCTGGAAAGGCGAGACTGAAGAAGAGTACGAGTGGTGCCTGGAGCAGACCATCCTGAAAGATGGCCAGCCATGGGACGCCAACATGATCCTCGACGACGGCGGCGACCTGACTCAGCTGCTGCACGACAAGTACCCACAAGTACTGGATCGCGTTCACGGCGTGACCGAAGAAACCACCACCGGCGTTCACCGCCTGCTGGACATGCTGGCCAAGGGCGAGCTGAAAATCCCGGCGATCAACGTCAACGACTCGGTGACCAAGTCCAAGAACGACAACAAGTACGGCTGCCGTCACAGCCTGAACGATGCGATCAAGCGTGGTACCGACCACCTGCTGTCCGGCAAGCAAGCGCTGGTCATCGGTTACGGTGACGTGGGTAAGGGTTCGGCCCAGTCCCTGCGTCAGGAAGGCATGATCGTCAAGGTTTCCGAAGTTGACCCGATCTGCGCCATGCAGGCCTGCATGGACGGTTTCGAACTGGTTTCGCCGTTCATCGACGGGATCAACGACGGCACCGAAGCGAGCATCGACAAAGCGCTGCTGGGCAAGATCGACCTGATCGTGACCACCACCGGTAACGTCAACGTTTGCGACGCGAACATGCTCAAAGCCCTGAAGAAGCGCGCTGTTGTCTGCAACATCGGTCACTTCGACAACGAAATCGACACCGCTTTCATGCGCAAGAACTGGGCGTGGGAAGAAGTGAAGCCACAGGTCCACAAGATCCACCGTACCGGCCCGGGCGCTTTCGATGCACAGAACGACGACTACCTGATCCTGCTGGCCGAAGGCCGTCTGGTGAACCTGGGTAACGCCACCGGTCACCCGAGCCGCATCATGGACGGCTCGTTCGCCAACCAGGTACTGGCGCAGATCTTCCTGTTCGGCCAGAAGTACGCCGACCTGTCGCCAGCCCAGAAAGCCGAGCGTCTGACCGTTGAAGTACTGCCGAAGAAACTCGACGAAGAAGTGGCCCTGGAAATGGTGCGCGGCTTCGGCGGCGTGGTCACTCAACTGACCAAGCAACAGGCTGACTACATCGGCGTCACCGTCGAAGGCCCGTTCAAGCCGCACGCTTACCGCTACTGATTGGCTGAGCGTCAACGCGGTGTGCCTGGCGCACCGCGTTGCCTGACTGGCGCTGCTGACCGCTCTGTGTAGGAGCTGCCGCAGGCTGCGATCTTTTGATCTTCAAAGATCGCAGCCTGCGGCAGCTCCTACAGGGGTACAGCGTCCGGCTTACGTGTTTCCAAGGGTATGACCATGTCCCAAGACCGTCGCTACAGCTTTGAGTTCTTCCCGACCAAGACCGATGCTGGGCATGAAAAACTGCTCAACGTTGCCCGTCAGTTGGCAACGTACAACCCCGATTTCTTTTCCTGCACCTACGGCGCTGGCGGTTCGACCCGTGATCGCACTCTCAACACCGTTCTGCAGCTGGAAAGCGAAGTCAAAGTACCGGCCGCACCGCACTTGTCGTGCGTCGGCGACAGTAAAGACGACCTGCGCGGACTGCTGAACGAGTACAAGGCTGCCGGCATCAAGCGCATCGTTGCCCTGCGCGGTGACCTGCCATCCGGCATGGGCATGACCAGCGGCGAGCTGCGTCACGCCAATGAACTGGTGGAATTCATTCGTGAAGAAACCGGTGATCATTTCCACATCGAGGTTGCCGCTTATCCGGAGATGCATCCGCAAGCGCGCAACTACGAAGACGATCTCGCCAACTTCGTGCGCAAGGCCCGCGCCGGCGCCGACAGCGCGATCACCCAGTACTTCTTCAACGCCGACAGCTACTTCTACTTTGTCGACCGTTTGCAGGCGCTGGGCGTGGACATTCCGGTGGTACCGGGGATCATGCCGATCACCAACTACAGCAAGCTGGCGCGTTTCTCCGATGCCTGCGGTGCGGAAATCCCGCGCTGGATCCGCAAGCAACTGGAAGCCTACGGCGATGACAGCCAAAGCATTCAGCGCTTCGGCGAGCAAGTTGTCAGCGAAATGTGCGAACGCCTGCTGCAAGGTGGCGCACCAGGGCTGCACTTCTATTCCATGAACCAGGCCGAGCCTAGTCTGGCGATCTGGAATAACCTGAAGTTGCCGCGCTAAAAAGCATCAAAGCACAATCAAAAGATCGCAGCCTTCGGCAGCTCCTACAGGGGTGTCGTGGCTGCGATCTTTTGCTTTTGAATCCCCGAATTAGAGCTTGTGCAGGCACTTTCTGGCTCTTTCGCGTTTCTCGTCGTAATCTCAAGCCATGCCTTTGATCGCGCAATTATTCACGGTGCTGGTTTTTGCTTGCCTGAGCTTTGCCGCTCGGGGCGAGAAGTTGCGTATTGTCACCGAGCCGTGGGCACCTTACGTGTACGAAGAGGATGGCAAGAACCTCGGGCTGGACTACGAAACCACCGCCATTGTGTTCAAGCGCCTGGGGATTGAGGTCGAATGGCAGTTCCTGCCGTGGAAACGTTGTCTGTCGATGCTCGAAACCGGCCAGGCTGATGGCGCGCTGGATATTTTTCACAGCGATGAGCGCGATGCCACCCTGCTCTACCCCATCGAACCGCTGTCGGACGTCGAGTTCGTGATGTTCTACGCCAACGACCGGCCACACCCGTTCAGCAAACTCGAAGAACTCAAAGGCCTGACCATCGGCACCTCGCCGGGTTATCTGTACAGCCCTGACTTCAGCGAATCGACACTGTTCACCCGCGAACCGGCGCCAACCCACGAAGCCAACTTCGGCAAACTGCTGCGCGGGCGTATCGACTTGCTGATCACCGATCGCCGCGTCGGTCAGCATTTGCTCGATCAGTTGAATATCCGCGATCAAATCAGCGAAAACCCTACAGTGATCAGCCGCCAGAGCCAATATCTGGCCGTTCGCCGCAATGCCGGGATGGATCTGCTGGTGGCGCGTTTTGGCGCCGAGCTCAAGCGCTTCAAGCGCGAACCGGCCTACGCCGAGCTCAGCGCACGCTACGGCGCAGCCCCGGTCGATGCCGCGCCAATGAGCAACGTCTCGGCCAGCCGCAAAACCGTTGAGCAGCAGGAAAGCAGCGCGCAGTGATTGCTCTGTTATACTCCGGCGTTCCCGCCAGGCTCACGCCCGGACGCCCGGAACCGTAACAGGCCTCCAGTCCCGCTACAGCGCAGCTTTTCAGCCCGCGCGAGCGCTCCTGACGTGCCTTCGAGACCGCAGCAGGACCGGACGGGATCGCGTCCTCTTAAACGCGATTCGCGCCAGGCAAGACTCCCATTGGGCCAAGCCCTAACTAAAACAGGATTACTCATGTCCTTTGCTTCCCTCGGTCTCTCCGAGGCTTTAGTCCGTGCCATCGAAGATGCGGGCTATACCGAGCCTACTCCGGTGCAACAGCGGGCCATTCCCGCCGTGTTGCAAGGTCGCGACCTGATGGTTGCGGCACAGACAGGTACCGGTAAAACCGGCGGTTTCGCCCTTCCGATCCTGGAGCGGTTGTTCCCCAACGGTCACCCGGACAAATCCCAGCGTCACGGCCCGCGCCAACCGCGCGTCCTGGTCCTGACCCCGACCCGCGAACTCGCGGCCCAGGTTCACGAGAGCTTCAAGATCTACGCCCGTGACCTGAAATTCGTCAGCGCCTGCATCTTCGGCGGTGTCGGCATGAATCCTCAAGTCCAGGCCATGTCCCGTGGCGTTGACGTCCTCGTCGCCTGCCCGGGTCGCCTGCTTGACCTCGCCGGCCAGGGCAGCGTTGACCTGTCCCACGTCGAAATCCTTGTCCTCGACGAAGCCGACCGCATGCTCGACATGGGTTTCGTGCACGACGTGAAGAAAGTCCTCGCGCGTCTGCCGGCCAAGCGTCAGAACCTGCTGTTCTCGGCGACCTTCTCCAAAGACATCACCGACCTTGCCGGCAAGCTGCTGCACAACCCGGAACGCATCGAAGTCACGCCGCCGAACACCACGGTCGAGCGCATCGAGCAACGCGTGTTCCGTCTGCCGGCCAGCCACAAGCGTGCCCTGCTGGCGCACCTGATCACCGCCGGCGCCTGGGAACAGGTGCTGGTGTTCACCCGCACCAAGCACGGCGCCAACCGTCTGGCCGAATACCTGGACAAACACGGCCTGCCGGCTGTGGCGATCCACGGCAACAAGAGCCAGAACGCCCGCACCAAAGCCCTGGCCGACTTCAAGGCCGGTGAAGTGCGCATTCTGGTAGCGACCGACATCGCTGCTCGCGGTCTGGACATCGACCAGTTGCCACACGTGGTCAACTTCGAGCTGCCGAACGTCGATGAAGACTACGTGCACCGCATCGGCCGTACTGGCCGTGCCGGTCGTTCGGGCGAGGCGATCTCGCTGGTCGCGCCGGACGAAGAAAAACTGCTGAAAAGCATCGAACGCATGACCAAGCAGAAAATCGCCGACGGCGACCTGATGGGCTTCGATGCCAGCACCATCGAGGCCGAGAAGCCTGAAGTGCGCGAGCGTCCGGACATGCGCAACCCGCGCAACTCCCGCGGTCCGCGCGGCGACGGTCCGAATGGCGGCGGCGGTGGCGGCGGTCGTAAAGACAAAGGCAAAGACAAGGGCAAGGAAAAACCCGCCGGCGAACGCGGCGAGCGCCCTGCCCGTCAGCAGAAACCACGCGAAGGCACGCCGGCCCGCGAACAGCGTCCGAGCCAGCCACCACGCGCTGCTGCGGATCGTGCACCGGACGAGTTCCTCGACGACGATATCGATAACTTCGGTAACCGCGTCGATTACGTGCCGAAAGCTGCTCCAGCCGGTGGCCGTGGCCGTCGTCCGGGTGCTCCGGCACAAGGTGCAGGCGCAGGCGCTCCACGCGGTGGTCAATCGCAAGGTCGCCAGAACGGCCCGCGCAACAGCAATGGTTCGAGCACCGGCACTCCGCCGGGCAAACGCAACGGCCCGCGCAACGGCGCTCCGCGTGACGGCCAGGGCCGTCGTGACGAGTCCTCGCGCAACCGCCGTCCGGCTCGCGACGATCAGCAACGCGCCGAACCGGCCGTGCAGAACCCGCGCAGCACCGGGCCGAAGATCATGCACAAGGAGTCCAAGGCTGACCGCTTCCCGACACCTGAGCAGCTCGATCAACTGCCGACCCGTCCGCGCGGCGAAAAACCAGCCTTGCTGACCCGCAATCGCTGAGTTATCGCAGCCATTAAAAATGCCCCGGTTCGAAAGAGCCGGGGCATTTTTTATGCCGTCACGAATATCCCTGAATCACCGCATGTCCCCCTGTGTAGACCCAACACTGTGGAGAGGGGATTTATCCCCGATCGGCTGCGAAGCAGTCGCAAAACCATTCAACGCGGTATGCCTGATACCCTCGGTTGACGGTCATGGGGCCGCTGCGCGACCCATCGGGGATAAATCCCCTCGCCACAAAAGCCCGTACCACAGTGTGGATGTGTGCGTGTGGCGGGCAATAAAAAACGCCCTCGGCCTTACGACCGGGGGCGTTTTAGTGTGGCAGCGAAGTTATTTCGCTTTCACACCTTCAAACGAGATGTACAGGTCGACCTTGTCGGACTGTGGACCCAGATCCATCATCTTGCCGAAATCAGAGCGCTTGATGCTGGTGGTGCCTTCAAAGCCGGCACGGTAGCCGCCCCATGGATCCTTGCCTTCGCCCAAGAACACGGCCTTGACCACGATTGGCTTGGTCACGCCGTGCAGGGTCAGGTCGCCGGTCACGTCGGCAGTGTCTTTGCCATCGGCGTTCTTGCCGGTGGATTTGACGCTGGTGGAGACGAACTTGGCGTCAGCGTATTTGCCCACGTCCAGGAAGTCTTTGCTGGAGATGTGCTTGTCGCGCTCGGCGTGGTTGGTGAACACGCTGGCGGTTTTCACGTTGAATTCGATTTTGCTGTCTTCAGGCTTGGCGGCGTCAAAGCTGAACTTGCCGTCGATGTCCTTGAAGGTACCGGTGATGTAGCTGTAGCCCAGGTGGCTGATCTTGAAGTCGACGAAAGCGTGCTGGCCTTCCTTGTCGACGGTGTAATCAGCAGCCATCACGTTCGCGGACAGTACGGCAGAACCGATTGCCAGAGCGGCCAGAGTCTTTTTCAACATGCTTTCTTTTCCTTTGAGTCGAGGTTGAATTTCAGGCTTTGCGACCGAGCATTCGCGTCAGGGTCGCATCACGATCGATAAAGTGGTGCTTCAATGCTGCCAACGCATGGAGACCGGAAAAAATTACCAGCGCCCATGCCAGCCAGAGATGAATCACCCCAGCGGTATCTGCCTGATCCGGTAGCCCGGAAACCAGTGCAGGCACTTCAAACAGACCAAACACCGGAATCCCGACACCGTCTGCGGTGGAAATCAGGTAACCGGCAAGCATCACAGCGAACAGCCCGACGTACAGAAACCCGTGGCCGAATTTGGCGCCGATGCGGGTCATGCGGCTGTAGCTTTGCAGCGTCGGTGGCGGTGGGCTGATAAAGCGCCACAACACCCGCAACACCATCACACCCAGCAGCACCAGACCGATGCTCTTGTGCAGATCCGGCGCGTCTTTGCGCCAGCTGCTGTAGTAATCCAGCCCCACCATCCACAGACCCAGCGCAAACAGTCCGAAGACCGCCAGCGCCACGCCCCAGTGCATGAAGATGCTGACCCAACCATAGCGTGAAGCAGAGTTACGTAGCTGCATTGCCCAAATCCTGTGAGAACTGCGAACCAAGACTAGCGAGTTATCTATCGAATTAAAGCGGAAAATTTTGCTTTGAAATATCGAGAAATACGATCAAGAGTCTGTAAGTGGCTTGTTAAGGAAAGATTAACCGGGAAAAGTGTGGCGGGATGTCAGGTGGAAGATCCTGATGATGTGCTGTATGAACAGGCCTCATCGCGGGCAAGCCCGCTCCCACAGTGGACAATAGCGCACACAAACTCTGCGCTCACCGCAAAACCTGTGGGAGCGGGCTTGCCCGCGATGAGGTTCTCACAGGCAATAAAAAAGCGCGGCCGTAGCCGCGCTTTTCATTCACCGCAAAGCCTTACTGCGCTTTGCTGTCCGTGCCTGCCGCCGGAGCCGGCGCTGCAGTCGGTTTCGCCGCTGGCTTCTTCGCCGGCTCAGCCTTTTTCGCCGCAGGCTTGGCCGGGGCCTTTTTCGCCTCGGTTTTCGCTGCAGGCTTCTTCGCCGCAGGCTTGGCTGGCGCTTTCTTCGCCGGCTCGGTTTTCACCGGAGCAGCGGGTTTCGGCGCTTCTACCGGAGCTGGCGCAGGGGCTGGAGCCGGTGCAGGCGCTGGGGCTGCTGGAGCTGGAGCCGGCTCAGGCGCCTTCACAGGTTCTGGCTTCTTCTCGTCATCCGAACCGCCAAACAGGTTGCTGAAGAAGTTGCCCTTCTTCGCCGCCACGGCACCCGCCGCGCCTGCCGCTGCTGCGGCCGGAACCACTTTGACCGGTTCAAACGACTTGCCGGCGGCCAGGTCTTCAACCTGACTGGCCGCACGCTGACCAGTGCGCAGCGCGCCTTCCAGGGTGCCCGGATACAGGGTGTCGGTGTGCTCGCCCGCGAAGGTCACGCGTTGCAGCGGACGCTCCCACAGGCGCCAGAACTTGCTGATCTGGCCCGGACCGTAAGCCAGGTAAGCGCCGCCCATCGACGGATCGGTGCTGTAACGACGGATTTCATAACCGGTGAACGAGCCACGGGCCTGTGGATAAAACGCGTGCAGACGGATCAGCACCTGATCGACCATCTGCTTGTCGCCGAACGCCTGCATCACGCGGGCGTTGTCGCCGGACAGGTTGATCACCACATTGGCGCCGCCCTTCAGCGCCGGCTCGATCCAGAGCATGCCGAGGCCGGCGTTGCTGTAGATCTCACCGGACATACGCGCCTTGCTTTCCCACACCGGCGTCTTGAACTTCAACATGATCTGGTCGCGCCAGCCGTAGTTGGTGCCCTTGATCGCGGCCAGATGCTGGGCGTCCAGTGCCGGGGTCAGCGCAATCTTGTTCAGCGCGCGCAGCGGCACGGCCAGCACCACGTAATCAGCCTGGTAGCCGACACTGCCGACCTTGACGGTCACGCCATCCTTGTCCTGAGTGATCGCCGACACCGGCGAGTTGGTCTTGATGGTCTTGATCTGTTTGACGAAAGCCTGGGCCAGCACCTGGCTGCCGCCGACCAGACGCGAAGCACGCAGGTCGCGGTCGGAGACGCCGCGATACACACGGTTCTGCTGGGCGAAATACAGCAGCGACAGGCGCGAAGGCTCGTCGTAGTGGGTGCGGATGTCCTGGTTGATCAACTGACGCGCGGTGGCCGGCAGGTTCTGCTTGTCGAGCCAGCTCGACACGTTGATCTGGTCCAGCGCATGCAGGGTGTTGGTCGCGGCCGGGTTCTGCGGGTCGTCGATCGAACGGGCCAGATCGTCGAGGGTTTTCTGATAGCGCTTCAAGGCATCGGCGGTGGCCGGTTGCTTGGTCGCCAGATCGGCTGCGGAGAAATACTCGCCGTCGATCAGATAACCCGGGGTACGCACGAATTCAGGGGCCGGCGTGGTGCTCAGCTTGAAGGTCGAGACGTATTTGTTCAGCACCGGCTGGGTCTTGTCGTTGCCGATCCACTCGCTGGTGGCCATACCCGAGCGACCGCCCAGGCTCGGCTTGGCTTCCAGCAGGGTGACCTGCCAGCCCTTGTTTTGCAGCTCGTAAGCCGCGGTCAGGCCCGACAGGCCGCCGCCGATCACGATTGCGGTTTTATCCTTGGCCAGCGCCGTAACGCTGAACAGCCCCAACATCACCAGCGCACAGGCGCGCAGCCAACCGACAGACATTCAGCGAACTCCGGAAATACACGTAGGAAAAAAGCAGTTTTGCGGGTCAGACGACCCAAAGAACCGCGAAGAATACGTCAGCCATCAAAACGCCGCCAGCGACGTCTATCGGCCCATACAAAGTAGCTCAATCGACGCAATGGGTTGTCCCGGCGCGATGCATTGCATAGGCTTGCGCGATTGTTTGCCCGCGCCTGGCGCGAGCCGCCTCGAGGAGACTGTAAATGGGCCTGAATAACCAGTGGATGCAACGCGACCTCGCGGTGCTGTGGCATCCCTGCACCCAGATGAAAGACCACGAACAGCTGCCGCTGATCCCGATCAAGCGCGGTGAAGGCGTGTGGCTCGAAGACTTCGAAGGCAAACGCTACCTCGACGCCGTCAGCTCCTGGTGGGTCAATGTGTTCGGCCACGCCAACCCGCGCATCAACCAGCGCATCAAGGATCAGGTCGATCAGCTCGAACACGTGATTCTCGCCGGTTTCAGCCATCAACCGGTGATCGAACTGTCCGAGCGTCTGGTGAAGATGACCCCGGAAGGCCTGAACCGGGTGTTCTACGCCGATAACGGTTCGTCCTGCATCGAAGTCGCGCTGAAAATGAGCTTTCACTACTGGCTCAACCGCGGCCAGCCAAACAAGAAACGCTTCGTCACCCTGACCAACAGCTACCACGGCGAAACCATGGCAGCGATGGCGGTCGGCGACGTGCCGCTGTTCACCGAAACCTACAAAGCGCTGCTGATGGACACCATCAAGGTGCCAAGCCCGGATTGCTATCTGCGCCCCGAAGGCATGAGCTGGGAAGAACATTCGCGCAACCTGTTCGCCGCCATGGAACAGACGTTGGCAGAGCATCATGACAGCGTGGCGGCAGTGATCGTCGAACCGTTGATTCAAGGCGCCGGCGGCATGCGCATGTATCACCCGGTGTACCTCAAGCTGCTGCGCGAAGCCTGCGACCGCTACGGCGTGCACCTGATTCACGACGAAATCGCCGTTGGCTTCGGCCGCACCGGCACGATGTTCGCCTGTGAACAGGCTGGCATCCGTCCGGACTTCCTCTGCCTGTCCAAGGCCCTGACCGGCGGCTACTTGCCACTGGCGGCGTGCCTGACCACCGACGAGGTCTACAGCGCGTTCTACGACGACTACCCGACCCTGCGCGCCTTTCTCCACTCGCACAGCTACACCGGCAACCCGCTGGCCTGTGCGGCGGCGCTGGCGACGCTGGATATCTTCGAGCAGGACAACGTCATCGAGAACAACCAGGCACTGGCCCGGCGCATGGCCTCGGCCACTGCGCATCTGGTCGATCACCCGAATGTCTCGGAAGTGCGGCAGACCGGCATGGTGCTGGCGATCGAAATGGTCAAGGATAAAGCCACGAAAGAGGCCTACCCTTGGCAGGAACGTCGCGGTTTGAAGGTGTTCCAGCATGCGCTGGAGCGCGGCGCGCTGCTGCGGCCGCTGGGCAGCGTGGTGTATTTCCTGCCGCCGTACGTGATCACCCCGGAGCAGATCGACTTCCTCGCCGAAGTCGCCAGCGAAGGCATCGACATCGCCACTCGCGACAGCGTCAGCGTGGCGGTGCCGAAGGATTTCCACCCCGGTTTCCGTGATCCGGGCTGATGTCCATCAAAAGTTTGAGAAGAACCCTGTGGCGAGGGGATTCATCCCCGATGGGTGGCGAAGCCGCCCCAAAATCAGCAATCGCGGTGATTCAGAATAACCGCGCTCTATGATTTCACGACTGCTGCGCAGCCGATCGGGGATAAATCCCCTCTCCACAAAGCTCTGCACTACAGCCAATACGTGCCAATTTTTAGAGACCCACCATGAGACTGTCCCGCTTCTTTATCGACGCCCCCCTGAGCACCGGCGAACACGGACTGCCGGAAGCCCAGGCGCATTACATCAGCCGCGTGCTGCGCATGGCCGAGGGCGATGCGGTGCAGTTGTTCGACGGTTCCGGCCATGAGTTTCGCGGCGCGCTGGTGGAAGTCGGCAAGAAACGCGTCGTCGTACAGATCGACGAGCAGTTCGCCGGGCAGATTGAATCGCCGCTGCAGATCCACCTCGGCCAAGGCCTGTCCCGGGGCGAACGGATGGACTGGGCGATCCAGAAAGCCACCGAGCTGGGCGTGACGGAAATCACCCCGATCTTCAGCGACCGCTGCGAAGTGCGCCTGAAGGACGAACGCGCCGACAAGCGCCTGCTGCACTGGCGTCAGGTGGCGATCAGCGCTTGCGAGCAATGCGGTCGCTCGCGGGTGCCGGTGATTCATCCGCCGGTGTTGTTGGCCGACTGGCTGAAGCAAACCCAGGCCGAGTTGAAACTGGTGCTGCACCCGGTGGCCGAGCCGCTGGTGAGCCATGCCAAACCGGCGACCCTGGCGTTCCTGATCGGCCCCGAAGGCGGCTTGTCCGACGCCGAAGTCGAGCAAGCCAAGGCCAACGGTTTCCACGCCGCCCGCCTCGGCCCACGTGTGCTGCGTACCGAGACTGCGCCGGTGGTTGCACTGGCAGTGGCGCAGCAACTGTGGGGTGATTTCTAACCCGTCACTGCACCGGATCACTGATCGGTTTGGCGATGATTGCCTTGAGTTCGCTGGTCATCGGGAACTCAAGGTTCAAGCCTTTCGGCGGGATCGGCTGTTCGAACCACTTACGGTAGATCCCGTTGATCTCCCCCGAGCTGTACAGATCGGCCAGCGCGCCGTTCACCAGCGCGAGGAATGGCGGATCATCCTTGCGCACCATGCAGCTGTAGATTTCCCGCGATTGCTCCTCCCCCACCACGATCCAGTTGTGCGGGTCCCGCGCCTTGGCCCGCTCGCCGTAGAGCAATGCGTCGTCCATGTAGAAGACCGCTGCCCGTCCCGATTGCAGCATCTGAAAAGCCTCGCCGTGATCCTTGGCGCTGATCACGAACATGTTCAGTTTATGGTCGAGGTTGTAGCTCTTCAGATAGCGCTCGTTGGTGGTGCCGGCGGTGGTCACCACGTTCTTGCCGCGCAGGTCATCGAAGCTGTGGATGCCGCTGTCCTTTGCGGTCAGCAACTGCCCTTTGACGTAGATGAAACCGTAGGAGAACGCGACCTGTTTCTGCCGCTCGGCCGTCACCCCGGTGGAGCCGCACTCAAGATCAACCGTGCCGTTCTGCACCAGCGGAATCCGCGTCTGCGACGTCACCAGGTTGTACTTCACCTTCAGCTCCGGCAACGCCAGTTGCTGCTTGATCCGCTCGACAATCTTGCCCGCCAGCTCCACCGAATACCCCATCGGCTGCCCGGTGTGATCGCCCACATACGAGAACGGCACCGACGCATCGCGATAGCCCAGGGTGATGCTGTTGGCGCTGGCGATCTTGCCAAGCGCGCCGGTCAGCGGCACTTCATTGGCCTGTGCCTGGGCGCCGATGAACAGCGCCAGTGTGCAGCCGAGCAACGTGATTTTTTGCATTGTTATTCTCCGTTGTGGTTGGGGTGTTTTAGCAGAAACTGTCACGCCGCACGGGGATTGAGCCCGTGCAGGTCAATGGATGTACGCTGCTGACCGATCAGTTCGCTGAGCAACTGCCCGCTGCCGCAGGCCAGGGTGAAACCGAGCGCGCCGTGGCCGAGGTTGAGCCACAGATTGCGATACGCCGTGGCGCCCAACAACGGTACGCCGGTGGGGGTGGCCGGGCGCATGCCCGCCCATTCCACAGCCGCGTCGTAATTGCCGGCATCGGGAAAGGTGTCGCGGGCCTGGCGCTTGATCAGTGCCAACCGCTCGGGATCTACCGCCGGGTCGAAACCGACGATGTCGACCATCGCCGCCACCCGTAACTGTTCGCCGATGCGCGCGTAGACGATCTTGCGGTCGTAGTCGGTGATGCTCACGTCCGGCGCCCGATGCTCATCGCCGATCGGCACGGTCAGGCTGTAACCCTTCAGCGGATACAGCGGCAGGCGCAGGCCGGGCAGCGCCAGCAAAGGGCTTCGGTGCCCGGCGGCGATCACCAGTTGTTCAACTGGCAGGGTTTCGTTGCCAAGCTCAATCGCCGTAACGACGCCGTGGCTGTGGCGAATGCCGGTGACTGCCTGACCGAGGCGAAACTTGCAGCGACCCGACGCCGTCAATCGCGCCGCCAACTGCTGGCAGAAGGCGTGACAGTCGCCGACTTCTTCATCCGGCGTGTAGATCGCGCCTACAAACGGCGCATCGGTCAGTGCCGGTTCCAGCTGCGCACATTCGGCGGCGGACAACACCTGTTGTTGCTGCGGATCGGCCAAGCCCTTGCGCGCATGGTCGAAGCTGGCGGCATTGCGGAAGGTCACCAGTTTGCCGTTGCGCCGCCAGTTGAAACCGATGAGCCCGTCATCCTCGCGCCAGCGTTTCAGCGTGCTCTGGCTGAACAGCGCCAGACGCAACAGATGCGCCGCGTTTTCCCGGTTGACCGAGGTGCGGCAGGCGGCGAGAAACGACGCCATCCAGCGCCACTGCGCCGGGTCCAGACGCGGGCGCAGCTTGAGCGGCGAGTCGCCGCGCAGCATCCAGCCGATCGCCTGCAACGGCACGCCGGCATCGGCCAGCGGCGCCACATAGCGGTAGGACAACTGGCCGCCGTTGGCGAAGCTGGTTTCGCTGCCCAGCGACTGCCGCGCCTCGACCACTGTTACTTCGAAACCGTCGCGCACCAGCGCATAGGCCGTTGCCAACCCGATCACGCCGCCGCCGATGATGCACACACGCTGAGCCATGTCCGTCCCTATTTCTATGTGAAGACGAGGCTGAGGTTAGGATGAGGTGACAGGCGCCGAACAATGAATAAAGATGCCAGACCTATAAACAAAGGTTATGGACTCGCCATGCGCCTTCGCCACATCGAGATTTTTCAGGCCATTCGCCAGACCGGCTCGGTCAGCGCCGCTGCGCAATTGCTACACGTCTCTCAGCCGGCGGTGACCAAAGTGCTGCAGCACGCCGAGCAGCAGTTGGGCTTTCCGCTGTTTCTGCGGGTGCGCGGTAAATTGCAGGCGACTCCGGAAGCGCTGGAGCTGGAGCGCGAAGTCGACAAGGTCACGGAAAGTCTGCAAGGCGTGCGACGCCTGGCCCAAAGCCTGCGCCGCGAGCCCGGCCACAGCCTGCGGATCGGCGCGACCCCGGCGCTGGCGCTGTCGCTGCTGCCGCCGGCGATCCGGCAATGGACGGCACAGTTCCCGGACATCGCCTGCGAACTCTCCAGCGCCCACAGCCGCGAGCTGATGCAGAACCTGCTGATGCGCGAAGTGGACGTGGCCCTGACGTTGCAGTTGCCGGATCATCCGGGATTGAAGGCGCAGGCATTGGCCTCGGGCGTGTTGGTGGCGCTGGCGCCGAAAGGTTACTGGCCGGAGGAAGAAGCCGGTCAGCCGTTGCCGCTGATGGCGTTGGCGGGAGCACCGCTGATCGGGCTATCCAGCGCCGACCCGCTGGCTGCCCGACTCGACAGCTACCTGGAAGCGGTCGTGCCACCGCCTCGCGTGCGGATCGCCGTGCAGACGTATTCGCTGGCGCGGGCGATGGTGGAGTCTGGCGCCGGGGTGGCTGTGATCGACCCTTTCACGGCACTCGGTGCTTCGCCGACCAGCACCGTAATCCGCCCGTTGGCGCCGCCCTTGCCGATCACGTTGTACGCAGTGACCCGCGCCACCGAACCGCCACCGCATACCCTCGGCGACTTGTTGCAGATATTCAGCAGACGCGCGCAGATACAACTGCAAACCCTGGTCCCTGTGGGAGCTGGCTTGCCAGCGATTGCGGTGGCCCCATCAACACATGAGTGACTGACAGTCCGTCATCGCGGGCAAGCCCGCTCCCACAGGATTTGTGATGTTCTAAAGGACATAAAACAGAATCGCCACAAAGTGCAGCAGACTCCCGGCGATCACAAACAAATGCCAGATCCCATGCGCATGGCGTAACCGGTGATCCAGGGCAAAAAAGATGATCCCCACGGTGTACAACACCCCGCCCGACGCCAGCCAGGCAAACCCTGCCGTGCCCAGCGCCGCGATCAACGGTTTGACCGCCACCAGCACGATCCAGCCCATCACTGCGTAGATCACGATCGACAGGATTCGCGCTTCGGAGCGTGGCTTGATCTCCTGCAGGATGCCGATCAGCGCCAGCCCCCAGACAATCCCGAACAACGTCCAGCCCCACGGCCCGCGCAACGTCACCAGGCAGAACGGCGTGTAGCTGCCGGCGATCAGCAGATAGATGGAAAAGTGATCGACCTTCTTCATGATCGCTTTCTTGCGCCCGCGCACGCTGTGGTACACGGTCGAAGCGCTGTAGAGCACCAGCAAGGTAAAGGCGTAGATCGCCACGCTGACGATCTTCCACGGACTGCCGTCGAGGCTGGCAATCACCAGCATCCACACGCCGCCGATAAACGCAGCCACGGCCCCGACCAGATGCGTCCAGGCGTTGAGTTTTTCCCCGTGATACATGTGTCGCTCACCTCAAGATTCGTTACCGCAACGCGCAAGGCTCGGGCCTTGAGCGTAAAAGCGCAATGTTTCCGTTTAAAAGATCAAAAGATCGCAGCCTCCGGCAGCTCCTACAAAGAGCGGCGCATACCGGGCACAATCGGTTGATACCAAAAAGAGTCCGCGCCATGCTGATCGACGAAGAATTGACCCTGAAAAAACTCGAGGTGTTCCTCGCCTTCATGCGCACCGGCAATCTGGCGCGTGCCGCAGCCGAGTTGCAGACCAGCAATGTCAGCGTGCACCGGGCGATCCATTCGCTGGAAAGCGCCCTGCGCTGCCCGCTGTTCAAGCATGAAGGGCGCAACCTGACGCCACTGGAAAGCGCCTACGTGCTCGAAGAACGCGCGCAGAAGCTGATCCAGGACGTGGTCGAGAGTGTGCGCCTGACCCGCGAGGCCGCCGGTTTCTCCGCTGAACGCTTCAAACTCGGCTCGCTGTACTCGCTGACGGTGAAAACCGTACCGCAACTGATCATGGGCCTGAAGATCCGCCGCAGCGAACTCAACATCGACCTGATCCTCGGCTCCAACATCGACCTGCTGTACAAGCTGAAGAACATGGAAGTCGACGCGATTCTGGTGTCGCTGGACGACACCGTCAGCGACCCGGACTGCGAGCAGATCCCGCTGTTCTCCGACGACATTTTCCTCGCCACACCGGCAGATTCAAGGTTCGCCCAACGCAGTGAAGTCGATCTGGCCGAGGTGCGCGACGAAACCTTTATCACCCTGACCCAAGGCTTCGCCACCCATCAGGACGGCATTCGGGTATTCAAGCAGGCGGGGTTCGAGCCAAAGGTGGCGATGCAGGTCAACGACATCTTCACCCTGCTGAGCATGGTCAGCTCCGGGGTCGGCTATGCGCTGCTGCCAGGAAGGATTGCGGCGGTGTACGAGAATCGGGTGAAGCTGATCCCGTTGCAGGAGAAGTACCGCTTGCAGCAGCACATTGGCGTGGTGTTCTTGAAGGCCAAGGAGCGCGATCCGAATCTGCTGGCGTTGCTGGCGGAGTGTCGGATGTATGCCAATCGCCAGGTTTGAGACCGCGTCGCCTGCATCGCTGGCAAGCCAGCTCCCACAGGGTTTTGTGCTGATTCAGAAATCTTCTTACAACACAAAACCTGTGGGAGCTGGCTTGCCAGCGATGGCGTTAGACCCGACAACACAGAATCCGAAAGTCAGCCCACAATCCCGCGAACAATGAAGAACAACAGCGAAGGCCCAAGCAAGCACCCAAGCCCGGTGTGGAACGTCGCCGTCAACGCCCCATAAGGCACCAACCGCCGATCCGTCGCCGCCAGCCCTGCGGTCACCCCACTCACCGTCCCGGCCAGACCACCGAACACCATCGCCGAGCGCGGGTTATCCAGGCCCATCCAGCGCGCCGCGACCGGCGTGCCGACCATCACCAGAATCGCCTTGATCAACCCGGTGGCAATCGACAGCGCCATCACATCCGAGGTCGCGCCAATCGCTGCGCCAGTCACTGGGCCGACGATGTAGGTCACCGCGCCCGCGCCGATAGTGGTCATGCTCACCGCATCGCGATAGCCGAAGGCCCAGGCCATGCACGCGCCGACAATGAACGGCAACACCGTACCGAGCAGCAGCGCGATCACGCCAATCAACCCGGCCTTCTTCGCCTCGGTCGCCTGCACTTCGAACGCCGTGGCGACAATCGCGAAATCCCGCAGCATCGCCCCGCCCATCAGGCCGATGCCGGAGAACAGCGTCAGATCCGCCAGGCCTTTTTGCCCGCCAGTCAGGGTGCCGCCGACCCAGGCCAGCACCAGACCGATGACGATGGCAATCGCCGAGCCATGAATGCGCCCGAAGGTCAGGCGCTTGGAGAGAATCACCGAGACCCACATGATCACGCCGACGAAAGCGAACGCGGTAATCAGGCCGTTGTGTTCCAGACCGTTTTCAATGAGTGCCCACATGTCAGCGACCTCCTACCGGGGTACCGACCGGGGTGACTTCCACCGGTTCGTCGGGCAATGGCTCACCTTTATGAGTGCGGCTGATCAGGGCAATGGTGCAGCCACACACCACCACCGAACCGATGGCCGCCAGCACCGCCACCGGGCCGCCGTGCAGGGCGGTGACGACGTTCTGTTGCGCGGCCATCGCCACCACCACCGGAATGTACATCGCGCCCCAGAAGCCGACGCCCATCTCGCAATCCTTGGTCATGCCGCCGCGTTTCTGCATCCACAACCGCGCGCAGATCAGCAGGATCATGGCGATGCCGACCCCGCCGACGTTGGATTTGACGCCCAGCAACACGCCGAGCATGTCGCCCATGATCACCCCTGCCAGCGTACAGATCGCCAACAGCGCCACACCGTAAATAATCATTGTTGTAGTCCTCAAAGTGCATCGTCGAATGTTGTTTTTGTTGTTCGAAGCCTGAGTCGCGGCGGTTTAGGGTCGGCGGTCTCCCTCCTCTCGCAACAGCGCCTGCAGGGTATCGAGCCGCGCACTGTCGAAAGCAGTGACCGTGCCCGATTCGAACACCCGGCGCGCCAGCCCGGTCAGCACCGCACCGGGCGGCAGTTCGATTTGTAAACGTACGCCGCGCTCGTAAGCGCTTTGCACGGTGCCGCGCCAGTCCACCACGCGGCACATGTTGAAAGCGAGGTCATCACGCAGGGCTTCAGGCTTGATCAGCGGACGCGCGCGACTGCCACTCAGGTAAGCGATTGTCGGGCGCTTCAGTTCAACCTTGGCGAAGGCTTCGGCGAGGATTTGCGCAGGTTTTTCCAACAGCGGACAGTGCGACGGCACGCTCACCGCCAGACGTTTCGCCAGACCGGCGCCACGAATGCGCGCCAGTTCCGCCACCGCTTGCATCGCCTTGTCGCTGCCGGCAATTACCACCTGGTTATCGGCATTGATGTTGGCCAGGTACACCGGCGACTCCGCGCTGTGCACCTGCGCCAGCAGCGTTTCGACGGTGGATAACTGCAGACCGATAATCGCGGTCATGCCATAGCCCTGTGGATAAGCCTGCTGCATCAACTCGCCACGCAGGCTGACCAGATGCAACGCATCGCTGAAGCTCAGCGACCCGGCGACCACCGCTGCCGGGTACGCGCCGATGGACAGACCGGCGACGTAATCCGCCGTGAGTCCGTCCTGCAGCAACTGCCGCGAGGCAGCAACCCCGGCGATCAACAGGCACAGCTGAACCGGCCTTGTCGTGCGCAATGCTTCGCCGCAGTCCAGCAGCAAGACATCTTCACCGAGCACGTCGCTGGCCTCGGTCAAGGTTTCCCGAGGCAAACGCTGGAGCATGCCCGGTTGCTGCGCGCCCTGGCCGGGGAACACCAACAGTCTGCTCACGCTGCCTGCTCCTGCAGGTTCCACGGGTCAGCGACCAGACAGGCTTGATGCTGGTTTTTCAGCAGCACCCGGGCCGAACCGCTGGCCCATTCGCGTAGCGCCACAGCACCAAACGGCGTCTGCAATTGCATGTCCACTCGACACACGGCTTGATCAAAGAGCTCGACCAGTTTGCGTGCCTGATTACGCGTGATCATCTGCGGCGTACGCAAGATCAGATCGAGATCGCTGGCCGCGTGCATCGCCCTAAAACCACTGGCCAATTCAAACCCGACGCTGCCGCTGATACCCCAGACCCAACCGCAGTCATCAAGCATTGGCCGCAGTTGTTTGAGGGCCTGCATCACTGGCAGATCGCGCTCGCAATCGACATGACAAAGCGCTTCGGGGCTGACCCGACAGGCAATCGAATCGAGCGCCATAAACGCCGCCAGCCGCTGCTCACGCAACACACCGCGAATGCCCACCGCGATCCAAGCTTCAGCGCTCACCGCCCGCCGCACGACCACCGGTTGCCCGGCAGCCAGCGATTCGACTGCCCACTGCGGCGCATCCGCCGGCAACTGCGCCGGGGTCATGCCCCACAACAGATCGTGGGCCAGTGGCAGGTTCACCACTGCGCCCTCAGCAGTTCACGCACACGGCTGGACGCTTCACGATTTTTCGCGCCGAGACGCTTGCGCAAGTCAGTGCTGGAGATATCGTCGATGGCCTGTTTCAGGCATTCGGTCACCCGCGCCAGATCCTCCGCCGTCGGCTGCTCGATCTGCTGCACCGAGAGGGTTTCCCAGAGCAATCCGAGGCTGGCGTAGCTGTCGATGTCATAGGCCATCGGCGGCACGCTGGCGGCCAGTGCTTCCAGTTCCTCGACACTGCGCAGCGTCACTCGCGCCGCCGAGGCCTTGCCCATCGCATGCACCATCACCCCGGGATCGCGCAGGGCAATCAAGCGGTTGGCCTGATAACCGTGGGCCAGAAACGCCCCGGACATCGCCTTGCCCACCAGCAGCGCAATCACCGGATGCCCGGCCAGACGGGCGCGGGCATAACTGTCCGCCGCCCCGGCCAGGGCCTGATGAATGCCGAGGGCTTCTTCGCGACGACCGTAAGCCTGGCTCGGTACATCGACGATGGCGATGATCGGGCGTTTCCGTGTGTTGTCGCGATCTGCCGTGATTGCGTCATCCACCGCCTTGGCCAGGCCCCAGCCTTCGAGCAATCCGACTTCGCCGTTGCGAGCCCGTGGAAAACGGTTGTCGGGGTCAGCGACCACAGCGATCAATCGTCCGAGTTCACCGTCAGCAACCTTCAACGAGGGCGGCAAACCTTCGACCGCTTTCGTACCAACGCTCAGGGCGTTGAACCAGTTCAAACCGCGCACGGAATAACCACTCATGAGCGCTCTCCTTGATACAGATCGCGAACCACCGCAGGCTCGATTTGCTTATCGGTGTCCAGGCTCGCCAGACGTTCCAGGAACCAATCGGCACGCTGACTGCGCGGCCGCGTTGGCAAACCCTGTTGCAGCAACGCACCGACCTGCTGACGAATCTGCGCCACATCATCAGCGACATAACGATCCACCAGCTCACTGGCGAACCGCTGCTCGCCACCGGTCAGGCTCCAGATGAAGGGCCGGTCGCGGGAGTCGTATTCCTCGATCCCGGCTTCCTGCTCGATCACCTGCGGGCCATTGAGGCCGAGGCGCGCTTCCTGGGTCACCAGCAAATAGCTGCACAACGCAGCGGTAATCGACATGCCGCCGAAACAGCCGACGCTGCCCGCCACCACACCGACCACCGGTTGGTACTGCTGCAAATCGACAATCGCCGCATGAATATCGGCAATCGCCGCCAACCCGAGATTGGCTTCCTGCAAGCGCACGCCACCGGTTTCCAGCAGCAACACGGCGCGCGTCGGGATGCCTTTGCGGTTGTCTTCGGCGGCCAGTTCCAGCGCGCCGGCAATCTTCGCCCCGCCGACTTCGCCGAGGCTGCCGCCCTGAAACGCGCCCTCGATGGCGGCGATCACCACCGGCAAGCCGTCGAGGCTGCCTTTGGCAATCACCACGCCGTCATCGGCTTGCGGTACCACGCCCTGGCGTTCGAGCCACGGCGACATGACCCGTTGAAACGGGTCGAGCAATTCGCGGAAGGTCCCGGCATCGAGCAAGGCTTTCGCCCGTTGCCGCGCTCCGAGTTCGACGAAGCTGTGCTTGTGCAACAGCGCTGCGCTGTCAGTCATGGCCGATCTCCTCGAAACCTTGTTCCAGACGCAGACGCACCACCCCCGGCGTGGCGCCGAAATCGTGAATATCGATGGCCATCGCCGGCGGTGTGGTGCCGTCGAACATCCGCGCGAACAGGTGCTGCCAGCGCTGCTGCGCACCGTTGACCGAGGTCTGCACATTGATCGTCAGCTTGCCGGCCAGCCCCGGTTCGATCAGCACTTCCAGATCACCCGAGCCGACACAACCTACCAGCGCGCGCCCGCGTGGCGGCTGCCCGGCGGGGAATTCAAAGGATAAGGTTTCCATCAAAACGCTCCCTGAAGGATGCCATCGCGCTCGATTCGATCGAGCAGCAGCGTGGCGGCGAGCAAGTCGGCGGCGCCACCGGGCGAGGCATTCAATGCAATGAGTTGTTGATCCAGTGCGTGCAGGCGTCGACGCCCGCCGAGGCTGGCGCTGCCGCCGGAGTCGAGCACCGCTTGCGCGCCTTGTTGCATGGCGTGCAGGCCTTGTTCACCGGCGCGGTAGAGCACGCAGGTGTCGGCCAGATCGGTCATGATCGCCAGCAGCGCATCGAGCCGGGCATTCTGTTCGCCGTGGCCGCTGGCGCGGCTGCGTTTGAGTTGCGGCAGGCCACGTTGCAGCACGGACGGGAAGCCGAGTTGCGCTTCCTCACGGGCACCGCGTGCGCCGTAACGCAGGGCGACCTGAGCGCCGTGGCTCAGCGGTTTTGGTGCGTAGCGGTCATCGAGTAATGCCAGACGTGCGGCGCGAACAGAGACGGCGTTGGCGCTTGAGGATTTCGGTTCCAGCGCAGCGGCGGTCACCAGTAATCCCAGGGCCCAGATTGCGCCGCGATGGGTATTCACACCATTGGTGGTCGCGAGCATGGCTTGCTCGCCTTCGCGACCGGTGCGACCAATCGCTTCGCGCAACGGTAATCCGACTTCGCCCATGGCGCTCGCGGCTTCAGCCATTTCCTTGAACGCCGGCCACAACGACAACGCCGAAGCGTGCATCAGGCCCAGGTGCAGATCGGTGTGCGCGCCATTGCCACGCTGGTCGACCAGCGCCGGTTTCGGCGAGAGATCGGCTTCGTCGATCAGCGCATCCACCGCCAGATCGGCCATGCGTTCGCTCAGGCTCAGGGGTTTCGCTTGCAGATTGAGTGCGTGCATTACCAGCTCCTGAACTTGGCGGGCGGGTTGTACAGGCCGCCGGACCACTCGACCAGATCGGCCACGCTTTTCGCCGCCAGCAGTTCGCGGGTGGCGTCGGTGCGGCGGATGCCGAGGTCTTCGGGCAAGGCGATCAGGCCTTCGCGGCGCATGCGTTCGGTGTCTTTCGGGTTGTGGCGCAGGCCGATGGCAGTCACGCCCGCAACCGCAGCGATCATCGCTTGGCGTTCTTCCAGCGAGCGCGCCTTGTACAGGTAGGCGATGCCCTCTTCGGTGAGCAGGTGGGTAACGTCGTCGCCGTAGATCATGATCGGCGCCAGCGGCATGCCGCTTTTCTTCGCCACTTCCACCGCGTCGAGGGTTTCGACGAAGGTCGGTTTGCCGCCCTCCTGAAAGGTCTCGACCATTTGCACCACGAGTTTCTTGCCGCGTTCGAGCATCGGTTGCTGTGAATCGTCGTGGCGCATGTCGAGCCACGCCGGGGTGCCGTGACGCCGACCGCGCGGGTCGTGGCCCATGTTCGGCGCGCCGCCGAACCCGGCCAGGCGCCCACGGGTAACAGTGGAGGAATGGCCATCGCCGTCGACTTGCAGGGTCGCGCCGATAAACAGGTCCACCGCGTATTGCCCGGCCAGTTGGCAGAACATCCGGTTGGAACGCAGCGAGCCGTCGCGCCCGGTGAAGAACACGTCCGGGCGCGCGGCGATGTAGTTTTCCATACCGAGTTCGGTGCCGAAGCAATGCACGCTTTCGACCCAACCGCTCTCGATCGCCGGGATCAGGGTCGGGTGCGGGTTGAGCGTCCAGTTGCGACAAATCTTGCCTTTGAGGCCGAGGGATTCGCCGTAGGTCGGCAGGATCAACTCAATGGCAGCGGTGTTGAAACCGATACCGTGGTTGAGCGACTGCACGTTGTGTTTTTCGTAGATCCCGCGGATCGCCATCATCGCCATCAACACGTGCACCGGTTTGATGTGCCGTGGGTCGCGGGTGAACAGCGGTTCGATGTAGAACGGCTTGTCGGCCACCACCACGAAGTCGACCCACGAGGCCGGGATATCGACGCGGGGCAGTTCGCTGACGTCATCCACCAACTGGTTGACCTGAACGATGACGATGCCATCGCTGAACGCCGCCGGTTCGATCAGTGCCGGGGTGTCTTCGGTGCTGGGGCCGGTGTAGATGTTGCCGTTGCGGTCAGCCATGAACCCGGCCGAGAGCACGACGTTGGGGATCAGATCCACCACCAGCCGCGCGTAGAGTTCGATGTAGGTGTGAATCGCGCCGATTTCCAGCAGGCCGTCTTCGAGCAACTGGCTGATGCGCAGGCTTTGGGTACCGGCGAAGGAGAAATCGAGCTTGCGGGCGATGCCGCGTTCGAACAGATCCAGATGCTCGGAGCGACCGACGCTGGGCATGATCATGTGCAGATCATGCAGCTTGGCCGGATCGGCTTTGGCCAGCGAACGGGAAAGGAAATCCGCCTGCTTCTGGTTGTTGCCCTCCAGCACCACCCGGTCGCCGGGATGAATCAGCGCTTCGAGCGCGGCGACGATCTTGTCGCTTGGCAGTACCACACCGTCGGCCAGCCCGCGCACCTTGTCGAGACGCCACTGCTTCTCGTCACGCCGCCGCGTCCAGCGCGAGTCGGGGGAAATTGTTGTTGTCATGCTCACTCCACGGGGTTCGCTGTCGTGGAGCTACCTTAGGAGTGTCGGGTGGGGGCATCAATCAAGCGCGGTGGTGAATCATTACGATGAGCGTAACGTTTGACGACGCCTTCGCGAGCAAGCTCGCTCCCACAGGGTTTTGGGTTGTTCAATCACTATGTGACAACCCAAATCCCCTGTAGGAGCTGTCGAGTGAAACGAGGCTGCGATCTTTTGATCCTCAGAATCAAGATCAAAAGATCGCAGCGTGCCGCAGCTCCTACAGGGGAAGGCATTGCGCTTCTCAGTTCGTCGGCACCAACTTATCCAACACCCGATTTACCGCCAGCTCCGCCACCATCACCACCTGAGCAATGCCCTGCAGCGTCTTGCGGTGCGTGCCTTGCACCAGCGCCGCATGATTGTTGAGCATGACCGTGGCCGAGCCGAGGGATTCACTGGCGTCGGCCAACAGGGATTCACTGTCGGCGTCGGGGTTGGCCATATACAGCGTGTTGGGGGTGTAGGGCGTGGCCATGAGGTCGGGTTTTGGCGGGCCGAGGTAATGGTCGAGCGCGCGTTCGGCGGCTTCGTGGAATTTCTTTGATTCGGGGGCTTCGTAAGGGGATGCCGTGTCGGTGACCGGCGGGTTTGGCGTTACTTTGAACATGGACGACTTTCCTCTGTTGAGGCTGCGACTTTGCTGACTCAACTGGCCCTATCGCTGGCAAGCCAGCTCCCACAGGGTTTTGTGTGACTCACAAAATCCGAATACGACGCGGACACTGTGGGAGCTGGCTTGCCAGCGAAGAGGCCAGTCAGGGCAGCACAAAGGCTGGATCAGTGAACCAGCCCAGCCTCCACCAACAACTGCTCCAACCCCAACAAATCCGGGACCTTGGCCACCTGTTCCCCGACCTGCACCGCCGCCTGCTCCAGCGCACACAACGGCACATCGACATAACTCAACTGACTGTCGAGCTTGTACGAACGCGGAATCCCCTGCACCAGCAGCGCAATGAATTTCAGCTGCGGCAAGCCGCCGAGGGCGTTGAGGATGACGATCCGCGCGCGTTCGCCGATAACGATTTTCTGCCCGCACGCCGACTCGAAACTCAGCAGCGGAATCTGCCGCTCCCGCCAGCTCACCCGCCCCAGGTACCACGGCGGCGTGTCGAGGTCGAAGGCGCTGGCCTGGTAGTCGATCAGCTCGGCGACGGCGACGTTGGGCAGGATCAGGTTG
Source organism: Pseudomonas sp. S8 (assembly GCF_050473925.1). Lineage (NCBI taxonomy): Bacteria > Pseudomonadati > Pseudomonadota > Gammaproteobacteria > Pseudomonadales > Pseudomonadaceae > Pseudomonas > Pseudomonas sp. S8. Next base: position 4,785,233 of record NZ_JBFDVZ010000016.1, on the reverse strand, counting down.
CGGTCGGCCAGTGGCAGCAACAGGCCTGTGAGTTGGCTGCTGCGCGCGTTGTGGCGGCGCTCATGCATGTTTCTTGCTCCAGTGGGCAATGCTTTCGAGCAGCACCGATTCCTGATACGGCTTGCCGAGGTAGTCGTTGACGCCGATGGCCATCGCACGGTCGCGGTGTTTCTGCCCGGTGCGCGAGGTGATCATGATGATCGGCAGGTGCTGCAGACGTTCGTCGTGGCGCACCTGGGTGGCGACTTCGAAGCCGTCCATGCGCGGCATTTCGATGTCGAGCAGCATCAGGTCGGGCATGTGTTCTTCCAGCAGCAGCATGGCATCGACGCCGTCCTTGGCGGTCAGCACGTTCATGCCGTGGCGTTCGAGCAATCGGCTGGTGACCTTGCGCACGGTCACCGAGTCGTCGACCACCAGTACCAGCAGGGGTTTCTGCGGCTCACTGTCGATGTCCGCCTGCGCCGGATGCTGGGCGATCCGCGCCTGCATCGCGCGGATCGGCGCGAACAAATCAAGAATCAGCACCACCCGACCATCGCCGAGAATCGTCGCCCCGGACACTCCTTGCACCGCCGCGAACTGCGGGCCGAGGCTCTTGACCACAATCTCGCGAGTGCCGGCCATCGCATCGACCTGCACCGCGATGTGCCGGTCATTGCACTGCACCAGCAGCACCGGCAACGGCAGGCTCTGGCCGAGCAGTTTGGGGCGTGGCGCGGTTTTCAGCAGCTCGCCCAGATAGCACAGTTCGTAGCGCTGACCGGCGTAGTGGTAGCTCGGCGGGTCGTTGCGGTAGTGCGCCTCCAGATCATTCGGCAGCACGCGGACGATGCCTTCGATGGTGTTCAGCGGAATCGCGTACTGATCCTCACCACACTGCACCATCAGCGCGCGGTTGACCGACACGGTGAACGGCAGACGAATACGGAAATGCACACCCTGCCCCGGCACCGAGTCGATGCTCATGGTGCCGCCGAGCTGGCGGACTTCCTCATGAACCACGTCCATGCCGACGCCGCGCCCGGAAATCTGGGTGATCTTTTCCGCGGTGGAAAAGCCCGGCTGCAGGATGAACTGCAGCACGTCGCGGTCGCTGATCTCGGCGTCCGGTGCGAGCAGGCCGCGCTTGATCGCCTTGCGCCGCACCGCGTCCAGCGGCACCCCGGCGCCGTCGTCACGGATATCGAAAACGATGTCGCCGCCCTCGCGGGACAGGTCCAGGCTGATTGTGCCCTGCGCTGGTTTGCCCGCCGCCAGCCGCACTTCGGCAGACTCCAGGCCATGGTCGACGGCGTTGCGCAGCATGTGTTCCAGTGGCGCCGCCATGCGCTCCAGCACGTTGCGGTCCATCTCGCCTTCGGCGTTGTCGATGATGAAGGCGACGTCCTTGTTCAGCTCTTCGGCGACCTGCCGCACGATGCGTTTGAGGCGCGGCAACATCCGTTCGAACGGCACCATGCGCGTGCGCATCAGGCCTTCCTGCAACTCGGTGTTGATCCGCCCCTGTTGCTGCAACAGGTTCTCGGCGTCGTGGTTGCGGCGCTCGAGGGTTTCCTTGAGATCGAGCAAGTCGGAGGCGGATTCGAACAGTGCCCGCGACAGTTGCTGCAACTGCGAATGGCGGTCCATTTCCAGCGGGTCGAACTCTTCGTAACCGAGGCGTTCGGCATCGACTTGCTGACGGCTGAGAATCCGTCCCTGGGTTTCAGTGTCGAGCCGGCGCAACTGATCGCGCATGCGTTCGATGGTGGTTTCCATCTCGTTCAGCGCGGTTTGCGCATCGCTGACCTGCTGCTCGATACGCCCACGGAAAATCGAAGTTTCGCCGGCCAGATTGACCAGTTCATCAAGCAGTTCGGCGGAGACCTTGACCATGTCCGCGCCGGCATCGGCGGCAGGCACCGCAGGCTCGGTCTTGGCCGGCATCGGCAGCAACGGCGGCGTGTCGGGGGTCGCCGGATGGCTGAAATTCTGGATCGCGTTGATCAGCCGATCCGCCGGCGGGCAGGGCTGCCCGGCGCGCACGCCGTCGAGCATCTGCGCCAGGCGGTCATGCCCGCGCTGCACCAGCGCGAACAGTTCGGCGGACGGCTGCAGCACGCCGGTGGCGAGGCTTTCGTAAAGGAATTCGAGCTCATGGGCGAGGTCGCCGATCGGGCCGATCTCGACCATCCGCGCGCCGCCCTTGAGCGTGTGCAGATCGCGCAGCAGGGTTTCCACTTCCTGCCGATTGCCCGGCTCGGCCTGCCAGCGCAGCAACGCCGCGCCGGAGCTTTCGATGATGTCGAAACCCTCTTCGAGGAAGATGTCCAGCAGCTCCGGATCATGCGCCGCGCTGTCTGATTCAGCCGTCGGTTGCGCCGCTTCGGCAGTACCGGCGGCGCCCTGGCGGAACTGGCGGATCGTCTCGATCAGATCCTGCGCCGGGCGCAATGGTTGATGCGCCTGCAACTGCTCCAGCAACAAGGCCAAGCGGTCATGGCCCTTGTGCAGCAAGCGGCCCAGCGCATCGCTGTGACTGTAGCGACGATCCACCAGCCCTTCGTAAAGGCTTTCCAGCTCATGGGCCAGATCGCCGATGGCATCAACCTCGGCCATCCGCGCGCCACCCTTGAGCGTGTGCAAATCGCGCTGCAACGACGACAGCGGCGCAGCGTTGTCCGGGTCGCTCAACCAGCGTTGCAGGGCTTGCCCGGCACTGTCGAGAATGTCTACCGCTTCTTCGAGGAAAATCTCGACGATCTCGTCGTCCGGCGCAGTCTCGACATTGGCGCGGGACAGTTCGGCGGTGGCGGCACCCAGTTCGCTGATGCTCAAAGTGCGGCTGCCGTCGCTGCGGATCAGCCCCATCGCCGTCGGATCGAGGCTTTCATCGAGCAGTTCGTGCAAGGCGCGGATGCGCTGCGGCTGCGGGGTGATTTCCTGGCCGGCAGCCAGTTCGTCGAGCATGTTGATCAGCGCTTCATGAGCGTTCTGCGCTTCGTGGAAAAACCTGTCGCTGACCGCCAGGCTGCTTTCTTCGACGGCGCCATACAGGTCGAGCAAGGCTTCGCACAACACATCCACCGGCAGCAGATCGGCGAGGTGTGCGCCTTCGCCCAACGTGGTCAGCTCATCCAGCAGCGCACTGAGTTCCTGGCGCTCGCCGGGGTGTTGCTGCCAGCGTTGCAACAGGCTTTCGGCATCGAGCAGGATGTCCATGCCCTGGGCGAGGAAGTTGTTGATCAGTTGCGGATCGCGCTTGATCCGCAGGCCGGTGTTCGGCGCGCTGAGGATCGCTTCCAGACGTTCGGCCAGCAGCGTTTCGGTGCGTTTGATCAGCGACTGCGCACCGACAATCGGCGCCAGCGGATCGTGCTTGAGCTGGCGCAAACCAACGCGGAACAGGCCTTCGGCTTCGAGGAGCAATTCCACTTCATCCAGATCCAGTGGCAACTGATGCGCCTTGAACTCCCGCGCCAGTTTATCCAGCGGCGCGGCCAGTTCGGCAATCGGCAATACGCCGGCCATCGACGCACTGCCCTTGAGCGTGTGCAAGGCGCGCTGCAATTCGTCGCTGGCCGGCAGCGGCACATGCTCGGCGGCCTGATCGAGGAAGCGGTTGAGGCTGGCGAGGTGGGTTTCGGCCTCGTTGCGGAAGATCTCCAGCAACAGCGGATCGAGGGCCGCCACATCGTCGACGTCTTCGGCCGCCAGCGGCTCGACGCCTTTAGCCAGCGCATGCGCGCGGGCCGCCAGTTGATCGACATCGCTGCGCTGCCGCTGGCGCTGAGTGGCGAATTCGCTGATCAGTTCCGGCAGCAACAACACCGTGTCGGTGAGCAACTGCTGCACCTGCGCACCGGGCTCGACGCTGTGTTCCAGCACGCGGTTGAGCAGGTTTTCCACCGCCCAGGCCAACTCGCCAAGGATCAGCGCACGAACCATGCGCCCGCTGCCCTTCAAGGTGTGAAAAGCGCGGCGCAGTTCGGTCAGGGCGGCGCGGTCATGAGTGTCAGCCGTCCAGCGCGGCAGGTATTCGTGCAGGACTTCGAGGACTTCGTCGGTCTCTTCGAGGAACACTTCGCGCAGTTCATCGTCCACCGGTGCTTCATCGCGCGGCGGCGGCATCAGGCTGCCGGGGGTGATCAAGGCCGGCGGGTTGACTGCCGATACCGGACTGGCCAGCACCTCGGCCAGTGACTGCACGGTCTGCGGATCGTCCAGCGCCTGCAGGTCCTGCATCACCAGCGCTTCGCTGGGGCTGAGTACATCGTCGAGCAACGGCACGTGAGGTTCGCCGGGTGGCTCGTCAGGAAAGAAACCGAGGCTGACGAGGCTCTTCTGTGCAACATCCAGCAGTTGTTCATTCGGCGCTTGCGGGTCGTCGCTCAGGCGTTCGAGGTAATACTCGAGGCTGGTGATGACGTCGGCCAGATTATCCAGTTGCTGCCAGCCCGGCTGGTGCGGATCCAGCAGCAGGTGTTCGCGAATGAAGCTGTTGCAGGCTTCGACCAGACTCGCCGCCCGGCTCAGCGGAATCATCGCCAGCGCGCCGCGCACCTGGGTCAGCAACTCCGGCAACGGTTGCAGTTGCTGGCGATCCCAGTCGGCGTCGATGTAATCGACGATCATGTCCTTGGCCTGTTGCAGGCAGATGCGCGCTTCCTTGATCACGATCTGATGGATCTGCGTCAGGTCGGTGGTCGGCAGGCGCGCGTCTTCGGGACTTTCCGGCTCGACGGTGCCGACCATTCCGGCGAGGTTGGCTTCGACGTAGAGCAGCGCGCCGGCCACGTCCATCAGGGTCGCGTCATTCGGCTCGCGCTGGCCCTGAGCGAGGCTGAGGACCACCGCCAGTTGATCGATGATGACTTTGCGCGGCTGGCCAAAACCGAGCACCGCGAGGGTGTCGGCGATCTGCCGCAGCGGCGCCAGCAGGCTCTCCAGATCAGCAGTGTGCTGACGGTCGCTGCGCACGAACAGGTCGAGGCGCTCCTTGACCCGCACCAGCTCTTCGCACAGCGCCGCCAGCACCGAGCGCATCGCATCGCGGTCGGGGCCGGCCAGGCGCGCGCGTTCTTCGTCGACCATCGCGCTGTCGGGCAACGCGTCGTCCAGGGAGTAGCGATCTTTCATGGTCAGCATCTGCCCGGTGGGATGTTCGGCTTTGGCAATATAGAACAGCAGGCTTTTCAGCAACTCCGGCGGGGGCGGCTGATTGAGGCCGCGCGGGCCTTGTTCGAGCAGGCGCTTGAGTTCCTTGTCGGCGTCCTTGAACAGGCTGCGCAGCGCCGGACTGTTGGCGATGGCGCCTTCGCGCATGCCTTCGACCAGCGCTGAAGCGACCTGCCACAGCGGGCTCAACGGCGCATTGGCGCTCAGCGCTTCGAGGCGCTGGAAGACTTTCGCCAGGTAGTCGAGGTGTGTCTGGTCGTCCTGCTCGCGCAGCAACCCGACCAGCGCCATCTGCAGCATCTGGCGCAACTTGCGCAATACGTTGGGCCACTCGGCCGGCTCCAGCGCGGCCAGCGCTTCTGCGCTCAACGGCGGCAGGTCCGGCAATGGCGGGCTGAACAGGCTGGTTTCCGAGAGCAGGCTGTCGCCGCGCGCACTGCGCAGGTCGTTGATCAGCGGCAGCACCACCAACGGCAAGTCGCGGCGGGCGCTCTGCACCCGATCGAGGTAGATGGGCAATTGCCCGAAGGCTTGCAGCAGCAGGTGCAGGGCTTCGTCGCGATGGGCGACGCGCCCCTGCTGCAAGGCTTCGACCAGATGCTCCATTTCTTCGGCCAGCAACGCCGCGCCGTAGAACTCGACCATCTGCAAACTGCCGTGCACCTGATGGATATAGCCCAGGCACTCATCCAGCCCCGGCGCGGCCTGCGGGTCATCGAGCACGGTTTCAATCGCTTGATGCGCCTGCCTCAGCGTTTCGGCAATTTCACCCTTGACCCATTCGAGGGCCACGTAGTCGTGCCGGTCACCCATAACCACTCCACTCACGCCTTGTCCGTCGCGGACGCCGACGGCAAGGTGAAACCGGATACCGAACGGCGCAGCTGACTGGCCATCTTCGCCAGGTTGCCGATGCTCTCTGCGGTGGCGGTCGAGCCAGACGAAGTCTGCGAGGTGATCTGCTGGATCACGTTCATCGTCAGCGAGATTTGCCCGGCCGACGAGGTCTGCTGCTGTGCCGCGTTGGAGATGCTCTGGATCAGCGCCGCAAGGGTTTTCGAAACACCTTCGATTTCTTCCAGCGCCACACCGGCATCCTGCGCCAGTCGCGCGCCACGCACCACTTCGGTGGTGGTCTGCTCCATGGAAATCACCGCTTCGTTGGTGTCGGTCTGAATCGCCCTCACCAGCGTTTCGATCTGCCGGGTGGCGGCGGACGAACGTTCGGCCAGTCGCTGCACTTCATCGGCAACCACGGCAAAACCGCGTCCGGCGTCCCCGGCCATCGACGCCTGAATCGCCGCGTTGAGCGCGAGGATGTTGGTCTGGTCGGCAATGTCGTCGATCAGGCTGACGATGTCGCCGATTTCCTGCGACGACTCGCCCAGACGCTTGATGCGCTTGGCGGTGTCCTGAATCTGTTCGCGGATGTTGTCCATGCCGTGGATAGTGTTGTGCACCACCTCGTTGCCCTTGTTGGCGATTTCCACCGAGCGCTCGGCCACCGCCGAGGATTCAGCGGCGTTGGCCGAGACCTGATCGATGGACTGGGCCATATCGCTGATCGCGGTCGAGGCTTCGGAAATCTGCTGCGCCTGATGCTCCGAGGCCTGGGCCAGGTGCATGGCAGTGGCCTGGGTTTCCTGCACGGCGGCAGCCACCTGGCCGGCGGTGAGGTTGATGGTCGCGACCAGATCGCGCAGTTGGTCGACCGAATAGTTGATCGAGTCGGCGATGGTCCCGGTGAAGTCTTCGGTCACCGAGGCGGTCACCGTCAGGTCACCGTCGGCGAGGTCTTCGATCTCGTCGAGCAGGCGCATGATCGCGTTCTGGTTACGCTCGTTCTTCTCGGCGGTCTCGCGCAACTGGCGGTTGGTTTCGCGGACCATGACCATGCCGATCAGGATGATCGAGGCCAGTGCCAGCAAGCCCAGGACGTAGCCGCCAATGGTGTCGGTGCTGCGTCCGCCGGCAAGGTTTTCGAAACCGCTGGCGAGGTGCGAAGCCTCATCGAGCAGGGTCTGCGACAGGCTGAAGATGTTGCTCGCCGATTCACGGACCTTGAACAGCTCCGGCGAGGTTTCGAGGATTTCGTCCACGGAGCCGGAGACGAACTGGAACAGCTCGGAAATTTCACTCAGGCGCGCACGGGCATCGCGGTCTTCGACCTGGCTGATTTTCAGGGTCGGGTTGCCCTGCAACATACCGTTGAGCACCTGGCCGAAACGGGTGGCGTCGCGGCCAAAAGCGTCGGCCGCCTGCTGCGAGTTTTCGTCGCCAGCGAGTACGGTGTTGACCGCGCCGAGAATGCGTTCGGCCAGCAGCGATTGACGCTGGGCCATCGCCACTTGCGCCGCCGGGGCGCCGCGTTGCAGGAGAATTTCGACGACTTTTTCGTATTCGATCTGCAACTGCGGCACGGTTTCGGCCAGGGTCGCGGCGACCTGATGCAGCGAGAGTACGGTCTGTTCGCTGGAGAGAATCGCGTCGGTGTTTTTCAGCAGGCGTTCCCAATCCAGCTGCACCGCGCGCATTTCCGGGCGCACGGCGGCTGGCGCGGGTGGCAGGCCGGTGGCCGGGTCGCCCTTCTTCAGGTAACCCCAGCGCTGGGCAAAATCGTTGCGCGCATCGCTCAGCAGCTTGAACGCAGCGGCCTTGCCGGCGGCGGCCTCGGTGGCGTTCTTGGCGATGCGTTGCGACAGCACGCGCAGCTCACCGGCGTGGCCGATGTACTGCTTGTCGTAATTGGCCTGGGTGTTGAGGTAGGCGAAGTTGGCGAACAGCAGCATGATGAACACGATCAGTGCGATGAACAGCACGATGATCTGCGAACGACTGCGCGACCCTTCTGCCGACTTGCCTGTTTTTGCTTTTGTCATCGGTCCTCGCCTATGAAACCTGCCACGGTCCACTGTGGGATTTGTGGTGAGGGGATTTATCCCCGATGGGTCGCGCAGCGGCCCCAAAACTGAGTGGTATCTGGAACATCGCGAATGCAGGTTTTGGGTTGGCTTCGCCAACCATCGGGGATAAATCCCCTCGCCACAGACTCCCACCCCATAGATTTATGGTGCTTCGGCTATATCGCGACGCTCATGAACACCGGCGATTTGGCCAGCGCAAACAGGCTGAACACCCGCCAGTTCTGCTCACGCCGGAAATAGCCTTTGACGAACTCGGCCTTGGAGCCCTGGCGCTTGCTGATCGAGATCGGTTCGAAGCTGTCCTGCTCGAAGTGCTGCAGACCGAACACCTCATCCACCAGCAACCCGGCGAACACATCGTTGTGCTCCACCACCAACACACGCCGCTGTTTGCGCAGCGGTGACAGTTCGTGGCCGAAGAAACCACACAGGTCCATGATCGGCAGCAAGCGGCCACGCAGGTTAGCCACCCCTTTGACCCATGGCTTGACCCCGGGCAATTGAGTGCAGCGTGGTTCGTGCAGCACTTCGCTGACTTCACCCATCGGCGTCACGTACCAGTGCTCGCCGAGGCGAAAACCAATGCCGCTCCAGCGGTCCTGACGGCCGGGCTGCGACGGCAGGTCCGCCGCCAGCAGACGGCAGCGCTGGTCGATCTGCCACAGCAGCTCGAACGCGGTCAGCGACTGGTTCATGGCCGCGCGATCAACCGGCCAGCACGTTGTTCAGGGTCTTGATCAGCATGTCTTCTTCGACCGGTTTGGTCAGGTAATCCTTCGCGCCCTGGCGCGTGCCCCAAACCTTGTCGGTTTCCTGATCCTTGGTGGTGATGATGATCACCGGGATATGGCTGGTCTCGGCATCCTTGGTCAACTGGCGGGTGGCCTGAAAACCGTTGAGGCCGGGCATGACGATGTCCATCAACACTGCGTCGGGTTTTTCCTGACGGGCCAGGGCCACGCCGTCGGCGCCGTTCTCGGCCTTGAGCACTTCATGGCCGTGCTTTTCCAGCATGCCGGTGAGTTTGTACATTTCAGTCGGCGAATCATCGACGATCAGGATACGTGCCATGGTCTTCCCCATTTTTCTTGTCGACACCCGGCCCGCTGGCCGAGCGTCACTGTACGTGTCTTACTGCGGCAAAACGGCGGCAAAGCCCGGAACGTGGGCCTGAATCGCGTCGAGCAGTTCTTCCTTGCTGAAAGGCTTGGTCAAAAATTGATCAGAACCGACAATCCGCCCCTTGGCCTTGTCGAACAGCCCGTCACGCGACGACAGCATGATCACTGGCGTGGCCTTGAACGCACTGTTGTTCTTGATTAAAGCGCAGGTCTGATAACCATCCAGACGCGGCATCATGATGTCGACAAAAATGATCCCGGGGTGGTGGTCGGCGATCTTGGCCAGGGCGTCGAAACCGTCGATCGCCGTGATGACCTCGCAGCCCACATTTTTCAACAGCGTTTCGGCGGTGCGACGAATCGTTTTCGAGTCATCGATCACCATGACCTTCAAGGCGCTGGACTGCTGTTCCATAAGGGGGCTCTACCGTCGCCTTTGCGAATCAAATTGTCCGTTTTGCGATGAGTAATGGCTGGAAACCCTTGATGCTCAAGGGCCAGCACGCTATGCCAGCCTTTTTAGCACAGTCTCCAGATGCAATCTATCGACGGGTTTTTCCTTGACCGAAAACCCGCCCGGAGCCACTCTGGCGGCACTTTTTCAATACCGATCCGGTAGCCAATTTTCGAGGAAAACCCAATGAGCGTTCGCGTCGGGATTGTCATGGACCCTATCGCCAGCATTTCCTATAAAAAGGATAGCTCGCTGGCCATGCTGCTGGCCGCGCAGAAGCGTGGCTGGGAACTGTTCTACATGGAACAGCGCGACCTGTATCAGGCCGAAGGTCAGGCCCGGGCGCGCATGAAGCCGCTGAAAGTCTTCGCCAACCCGGAAAAATGGTTCGAACTGGACGCCGAGCAGGACAACCTGCTGAGCGACCTGGACGTGATCCTGATGCGCAAGGATCCGCCGTTCGACATGGAGTTCGTCTACTCCACCTACCTGCTGGAACAGGCCGAAACCGCCGGCGTGCTGGTGGTCAACAAACCGCAGAGCCTGCGCGACTGCAACGAGAAGCTGTTCGCCACGCTGTTCCCGCAGTGCACGCCGCCGACCATCGTCAGCCGCCGCGCCGATGTGCTGCGTGACTTCGCCGCCAAGCATGGCGACGTAATCCTCAAGCCGCTGGACGGCATGGGTGGCACTTCGATTTTCCGTCATCGCGCCGGCGACCCGAACCTGTCGGTGATTCTGGAAACCCTGACCGCCCTCGGCAATCAGCAGATCATGGGCCAGGCCTACCTGCCGGCGATCAAGGACGGCGACAAACGCATCCTGATGATCGACGGCGAGCCGGTGGATTACTGCCTGGCGCGAATTCCGGCTCAAGGCGAAACCCGTGGCAACCTCGCGGCCGGTGGTCGTGGCGAAGCGCGGCCGCTGACCGACAAGGATCGCTGGATTGCCGCCCAGGTCGGCCCGACCCTGCGCGAGAAAGGTCTGCTGTTCGTCGGTCTGGACGTGATCGGCGAAAACCTCACCGAAATCAACGTCACCAGCCCGACCTGCATCCGCGAAATCGACAACGCTTTCGGTACCGATATCGGCGGCATGCTGATGGACGCGATCGACAAGAAGCTGCAAGCCGCCGGCAAAAAGCCACAAGCTTGATGCACATCACATGCAGTCTGTCGCTTGAAGCGTGAAGCCCAAGGCGCGAAACCAACATTGCGTTATCATGCGCAGCCTCTGAAAAACGCGATGTTGGTTTTCTTGTCATGACCCTCCCGTCCGATCTGCCCGCAGAACTCGCCCAGCGTGGCGTGCGCCCGGCCGATCGCCTCGGATTTACCCTGTTTCTCGCGGCGCTGATTCATTTGGCGCTGCTGCTCGGCGTCGGCTTTACCATGGTCGAGCCCAAGCAGATCAGCAAAACCCTGGAAATCACCCTCGCCACCTTCAAGAGCGAAACCAAGCCGAAAAAGGCTGATTTCCTCGCTCAGGAAAACCAGGAAGGCAGCGGCACCCTCGACAAGAAGGCGATTCCCAAGACCACCGAGGTCGCGCCGTTCCAGGACAATCAGGTCAAGAAGGTCACCCCGCCCCCGGCCGCCAAACCGGAAGTGCGCGAAGCGGCGCCCAAGGCTGCGGTGACCACCGTGGCGCCGAAACAGCAAAAGGCGCCGACCAAGAAAGAAGAAACCAAAACCGAGACCAAACCCGCGGTCAACGCGCCGACATTCGACAGCTCGCAGCTGTCCAGCGACATCGCCAGCCTCGAAGCGGAACTGGCCAACGAACAGCAACTGTACGCCAAGCGCCCGCGCATTCACCGCTTGAGCGCGGCCTCGACCATGCGCGACAAGGGCGCCTGGTACAAGGACGACTGGCGCAAGAAGGTTGAGCGCATCGGCAACCTCAATTACCCCGAGGAAGCTCGGCGCAAGCAGATCTACGGCAACCTGCGCCTGATGGTCTCGATCAACCGCGATGGCTCGCTGTATGAAGTGCTGGTGCTGGAGTCCTCCGGCCAGCCGCTGCTGGATCAGGCGGCGCAGCGCATCGTCCGACTGGCGGCACCGTTTGCACCGTTTACCGGCGATCTGTCGGATATCGACCGACTGGAAATCATCCGCACCTGGAAATTCGCCCGGGGCGACAAGCTTTCCAGCAACTGACCGCCGGCATACAGGTTTTTTGTGGTGAGGGGATTTATCCCCGATCGGCTGCGAAGCAGTTGCAAAACCAGCACACGCGGTATGTCAGGCATATCACGTCAATGGATTGAGGGCCGCTTCGCGCCCCATCGGGGATAAATCCCCTCACCACAAAGGTTCAACTTCAACAATGGATCTGCGTTGTTCTCTGAACCTCAGCTTGTCAGTTCGCCCCTTGAACGCCACACTATCGCTCATGAAAAACGTCAGCCCCAGCTACCTCAAGCATCACTTCCTGATCGCCATGCCACACATGGCCGACCCGAACTTTGCCCACACCTTGACCTACATCGTCGAGCACACGGCCAATGGCGCCATGGGGCTGGTGGTCAATCGACCGCAAGAGCTGAATCTGGCTGACATCCTCGAGCAATTGCGCCCGGACATCGATCCGCCAGCGCTGTGCCAGCATGTGCCGATCTTCATCGGCGGCCCGGTGCAGACTGATCGCGGTTTCGTCCTGCACCCGGCCGGCAAGACCTTTCAGGCCACCGTTGAGCTCGAAGGTGATCTGGCGCTGTCCACTTCGCAGGACGTGCTGTTCGCCATCGCTGACGGCGTGGGCCCGGCGAAAAGCGTGATCACCCTCGGCTACGCCGGTTGGGAAGCCGGGCAACTGGAAGCCGAGCTGGCCGACAACGCCTGGCTGACCTGCCCGTACGACGCCGACATCCTGTTCAACACCAGCAGCGAGCTGCGCCTGGAAGCGGCGGCACGGCACCTGGGGATCAACCTCAGCCTGCTGACCAGTCAGGCGGGGCACGCCTGATGGCCCTGCGCCTGATTCTCGGCTTCGACTACGGCACCAAACAGATCGGCGTTGCGGTCGGCCAGGTGATTACCGGCCAGGCCCGTGAGCTGTGCACCCTGAAAGCGCAGAACGGCGTGCCCGACTGGAATCAGGTCGAAGCGCTGTTCAAGGAATGGAAGCCCGACGCCGTGGTGGTCGGCCTGCCGCTGAACATGGACGGCACGCCCAGCGAGATGTGCCTGCGTGCGGAGAAATTCGCCCGCCGCCTCAATGGCCGTTTCAATGTGCCCTTCTATACCCACGACGAACGCCTGACCACCTTTGAAGCCAAGGGTGAGCGACTGGTGCGTGGCGGGCAGAAAGGCAGTTACCGCGACAACCCGGTGGACGCCATCGCCGCCGCTCTGCTGCTGCAGGGCTGGCTCGATGAAAACACTGCATTGTTTGAATCCTGACAAGCGCTTCGGCGCTTTTCTTTTGGTTATAAACCCAGCCACGTCCGGCAGGACGCGGCTCGGAATCACGAAGGAGCATCCATGAGCCTGCCCAATCCCGCCGATCTGATCAGCCAGATGGCGACCCGCCTCAAGGCGCACCTTGCACAGCGTGATATCAGCGAACCGCGTTACATCGGCATCCGCACCGGCGGCATCTGGGTCGCGCAGGCCCTGCTCAAGGAATTGGCCAGCGATGCGCCATTGGGCACGCTGGATGTTTCCTTCTACCGCGACGACTTCAGCCAGAACGGCCTGCACCCGCAAGTGCGCCCCTCGGCCCTGCCCTTCGAGATCGAAGGCCAGCACCTGGTGCTGATCGATGACGTATTGATGAGCGGCCGGACCATCCGCGCCGCCATGAACGAACTGTTCGACTACGGCCGCCCGGCCAGCGTGACCCTGGTCTGCCTGCTCGACCTGGACGCCGGCGAGCTGCCGATCCGCCCGAACGTGGTCGGCGCGACCCTGTCGCTGGCCGCCAATGAGCGGGTCAAGCTGTCCGGCCCGGAGCCGCTGACGCTCGAACTGCAAGACCTGAATTCCTAACCCGCCCTTATTGAGAGTCCCCCTCGCGATGACGCCTCTAGATACCAAGCGCCCGCTGCAGCTCAATGATCAGGGCCAGCTGCGCCACTTCCTCTCGCTCGACGGCCTGCGCCGCGAGTTGCTGACGGAAATCCTCGACACTGCCGACTCGTTCCTCGAAGTCGGTGCCCGGGCGGTGAAGAAGGTCCCGTTGCTGCGCGGCAAGACCGTGTGCAACGTGTTCTTCGAAAACTCCACCCGTACCCGCACCACCTTCGAACTGGCGGCCCAGCGGCTGTCGGCGGACGTGATCACCCTGAACGTGTCGACTTCGTCGGCCAGCAAGGGCGAAACCCTGCTCGACACCCTGCGCAACCTCGAAGCGATGGCCGCCGACATGTTCGTCGTACGCCACGGTGATTCCGGCGCCGCACATTTCATCGCCGAGCATGTCTGCCCGCAGGTGGCGATCATCAACGGCGGCGACGGCCGTCATGCGCACCCGACCCAGGGCATGCTCGACATGCTCACCATCCGTCGGCACAAGGGCGGTTTCGAAAACCTCTCGGTGGCGATTGTCGGCGACATCCTGCACTCGCGGGTCGCGCGCTCGAACATGTTGGCCCTGAAGACCCTGGGCTGCCCTGACATCCGCGTGATCGCGCCGAAGACCCTGCTGCCGATCGGCATCGAGCAGTACGGCGTCAAGGTCTACACCGACATGAACGAAGGCCTCAAGGACGTCGACGTAGTGATCATGCTGCGCCTGCAGCGTGAGCGCATGAGCGGCGGCCTGCTGCCGAGTGAAGGCGAGTTCTACCGCCTGTTCGGCCTGACCACCGCACGTCTGGCCGGGGCCAAGCCCGATTGCATCGTCATGCACCCGGGGCCGATCAACCGTGGCGTGGAAATCGAGTCCGCGGTGGCCGACGGCCCGCACTCGGTGATCCTCAATCAAGTCACCTACGGCATCGCCATCCGCATGGCCGTGCTGTCGATGGCCATGAGCGGGCAAACAGCGCAACGTCAATTCGAGCAGGAGAACGCCCAGTGAAGCTCAGCATTCTCGGCGCCCGCGTCATCGATCCAAGCAGCGGCCTGGATCAAATCACCGATATCCACGTTGAAGCCTGCAAGATCGTCGCCCTCGGCGCCGCACCCGCCGGTTTCACTGCCGTTGAAACCATCGACGCTCAAGGCCTCGTTGCCGCGCCCGGGCTGGTCGATCTGAACGTCGCCCTGCGCGAACCGGGCTACAGCCGCAAAGGCAGCATCGTCAGCGAAACCCGCGCGGCGGCGGCGGGCGGTGTGACCAGTCTGTGCTGCCCGCCGAAAACCAAACCGGTACTCGACACCTCGGCCGTGGCCGAACTGATCCTCGACCGCGCCCGCGAAGCCGGCAACACCAAGGTGTTTCCGATCGGCGCGCTGAGCAAAGGCCTGGACGGCGAACAGCTGGCAGAGCTGGTGGCGCTGCGCGACGCCGGGTGTGTGGCGTTCGGCAATGGTCTGGAGAGTTTCCGCAACACCCGCACCCTGTGCCGGGCACTGGATTACGCGGCCACTTTCGACCTGACGGTGATTTTCAATTCGCAGGATCACGATCTGGCCGATGGCGGTCTGGCCCATGAAGGTGCCGTTGCCAGTTTCCTTGGCTTGCCGGGCATTCCGGAAACTGCGGAAACCGTGGCCCTCGCTCGCGATCTGCTGCTGGTCGAGCAGACCGGCGTGCGCGCGCACTTCAGCCAGTTGACCAGCGCGCGCGGCGTGGCCCTGATCGCTCAGGCGCAGGCCCGTGGCTTGCAGGTCACGGCGGATGTCGCCCTGTATCAGCTGATCCTTACCGATGAAGCGCTGATCGACTTCAGCAGCCTGTATCACGTGCAACCGCCGCTGCGCACCCGCGCCGACCGCGACGGCCTGCGTGAGGCGGTGAAGTCAGGGGTGATTTCGGCGATCTCCAGCCATCACCAGCCGCATGAGCGCGACGCCAAACTGGCGCCGTTCGGCGCGACCGAGCCGGGCATCAGCAGTGTGGAATTGCTGCTGCCGCTGGCGATGACGCTGGTTGAGGATGGCTTGCTGGACCTGCCGACCCTGCTGGCGCGCCTGAGCACTGGGCCTGCGGACGCGCTGCGTTTGCCGGCGGGCAAACTGGAAGTCGGTGGTGCGGCGGATATCGTGCTGTTCGACCCGAAAGCCTCCACCGTGGCCGGCGAAGGCTGGCTGTCGAAGGGCGAGAACTGCCCGTTCCTCGGGCACAGTCTGCCGGGTGTGGTGCGCTATACGCTGGTGGACGGGCGGATCAGCCACCAGGCGTAACCGGCTGCTGAGGGACATTGTGGCAAGGGGATTTATCCCCGATGGGCTGCGCAGCAGCCCTCGATCTACAACCGCGGTGATTTCAGTTCCTCCGCGGTTGAATGTTTTAGGGCCGCTACGCGCCCCATCGGGGATAAATCCCCTCGCCACAGGTTACTGAAAGGCGCCGCGATTCTGCGCGTTGCGCACCGAAACCTGATCATTCAGCGTCCAGAAGTCATACAGCACCCCGACAAAGAACAACCCGCCGGTCAGCAGATACAGCAATCCACTGATCCACTTGCCCTGGTACATCCGGTGCACGCCGAACACGCCCAGGAACGTCAGCAGAATCCACGCCACGTTGTATTCGATCGGCCCTGCGGTGAAACGCAGATCCGCCTCGCGATCCATTGCCGGGATCAGGAACACGTCGATCAGCCAGCCAATGCCCAGCAGACCGAAGGTGAAGAACCAGATCGTCCCGGTCACCGGCTTGCCGTAATAGAAGCGGTGAGCGCCGGTGAAACCAAAAATCCACAGCAGATAACCGATGATTTTGCTGTGCGTATCCTGCGGTGCAGCGACCTGCTGATAGCGGTTCATGAAGACCTCGATTCACACGATAGATAAATTTTCTTTAATTCTTTGTGACTTTTTTACATGTAGCCGACGTACGGCAAATGTTACCGTGTCGTCCGTCAAAGCCTTATAGCACCGGACTTCTGTCCGACAATTGCGTCCGTTTGCCGCTTGTTTGGTTCCGTTGCGCTCCGATGGAATCGACCAACGGCCTCGGAAGGGACAAAAAAGCTGTTATAAAGTTGCGCGCTACCACCTAAGAGCCACGCCTAATGCGACCATTTTTCAAGACATGGCTAACTATTTGCCTATTAATGCCACTGGCCGCCCACGCCACCAATCGTGAGCAACGTCTTCCCAACGTTAACGGTTTCACTCCTAAATCCCATGCTTCGGCTCCTTCGAGCAAGAGCAGCAAACAAACGAAACACACCACGCTCGCCAGCAAGAATCACGGCAAGCTGGTGCCACCGATGGCCAACAAGGAAAGCAGCAACGTCCTGAGCCGTGCGGTGAACGTCCTCGGTACTCCCTACCGTTGGGGCGGCAGCAGCCCAAGTAAAGGCTTCGACTGCAGCGGTCTGGTCAAATATGCATTCAACGACGCCACGTTCGACCTGCCACGCACCTCTAACGCCATGGCCAGCGGGCATGGTGAGAAAGTCGAACGCAAGGACCTGAAACCGGGCGACCTGATTTTCTTCAACATCAAGAGCCGCCGGGTCAACCACGTTGCCATCTACCTGGGCAACGACCGCTTCATCCACGCACCACGCCGTGGCAAAGCGGTCAGCATCGATACGCTGAACAAGCCGTACTGGGAACAGCACTACGTGGTTGCCAAACGTGTGCTGCCGAAAGAACCGGGCGGCAAGCAGATGCGCGTGGTTCAGCGCTAAGCTTTCTAATCAAGATCAAAAGATCGCAGCCTTCGGCAGCTCCTACACAAATCACTGTAGGAGCTGACGAAGGCTGCGATCTTTTGCGTTTGGCCTTTAGAAATTATCCGGCGTACGCGCCTTCTCCCGCGCATGCTCGCGGCTGATCAAGCCCTTGGTCACCAGATCCTTCAGGCACATGTCGAGTGTCTGCATCCCCAACGACCCACCGGTCTGAATCGCCGAATACATCTGCGCCACCTTGTCCTCGCGGATCAGGTTCCGGATCGCCGACGTTCCCAGCATGATTTCGTGCGCCGCCACCCGCCCGCCGCCGATCTTCTTGATCAGCGTCTGCGACACCACGGCCAGCAGCGACTCGGACAGCATCGAACGCACCATGGACTTCTCATCACCCGGGAACACATCGACAACCCGGTCGATGGTCTTGGCGGCCGACGTCGTGTGCAGCGTGCCGAATACCAGATGCCCGGTCTCGGCGGCAGTCAGTGCGAGGCGGATGGTTTCCAGGTCGCGCATCTCGCCCACCAGAATCACATCCGGGTCTTCGCGCAGCGCCGAGCGCAATGCCGTGGCGAAACTGCGGGTATCGCGATGGACTTCGCGCTGATTGATCAGGCATTTGCGCGATTCGTGGACGAACTCGATGGGGTCTTCGATGGTGAGAATGTGATGATGGCGATGGGTGTTGAGGTAGTCGATCATCGCCGCCAGCGTGGTCGACTTGCCGGAACCGGTCGGCCCGGTCACCAGCACCAGCCCGCGTGGCGCATCGGTGATCTTGCGAAACACATCGCCCATGCCGAGGTCTTCCATGCTCAGCACTTTCGACGGAATGGTGCGGAACACAGCGCCGGCGCCACGATTCTGGTTAAACGCATTGACCCGAAAACGCGCGACGCCGGGAACCTCGAACGAGAAATCCGTTTCCAGGTGTTTCTCGAAGTCGACGCGCTGGGTGTCGTTCATGATGTCGTAGATCAATTCGTGCACTTGCTTGTGATCCAGCGCCGGCAGATTGATCCGCCGCACATCGCCATCGACGCGGATCATCGGCGGCAGACCGGCCGACAGGTGCAGGTCGGAAGCGCCCTGTTTGGCGCTGAACGCCAGCAGTTCAGTGATATCCATAGCGTCCCTCAATTCCAGTAGAATGCCGCGAACCTTCAGACCGCCGGCGCCTCTTGATGTCCACGATAGCAGACAACATTCTCCAGGTTAGTTCGCGTATCCAGGCCGCGACCAAAGCGGCCAGTCGTGACGAACACAGCGTCCAGTTGCTCGCCGTCAGCAAAACCAAACCGGCGCAGGCCCTGCGTGAAGCCTACGCCGCCGGCCTGCGCGACTTTGGCGAGAACTATCTGCAGGAAGCCTTGGGCAAACAGCTCGAACTGGCCGACCTGCCCTTGATCTGGCACTTCATCGGCCCCATTCAATCGAACAAGACTCGCGCCATCGCCGAGCATTTCGACTGGGTGCACTCCGTGGATCGCCTGAAAATTGCCCAACGCCTGTCCGAACAGCGCCCGGCCGAGCTGCCGCCGCTGAACATCTGCATTCAGGTCAACGTCAGCGGTGAAGCCAGCAAGTCCGGTTGCACCCCGGCCGACCTGCCGGCGCTGGCCGAGGCCATCAGCACCCTGCCCCGGCTGAAATTGCGCGGGCTGATGGCGATTCCCGAGCCGACCGAAGATCGCGCCGAACAAGACGCCGCTTTTGCTGCCGTGCAACGTTTGCAGGCCAGCCTGAATCTGCCGCTCGACACACTTTCCATGGGCATGAGCCACGACCTCGAGTCGGCCATTGCCCAAGGCGCCACCTGGGTGCGGATCGGTACCGCCCTGTTTGGTGCCAGAGATTACGGTCAGCAATGACCGACAGCCATCTGAAAAAGGACCTGACATGAGCAACACACGTATTGCCTTTATCGGTGCCGGCAACATGGCCGCCAGTCTGATCGGCGGCCTGCGGGCCAAGGGTCTGCAAGCCAGCCACATTCGCGCCAGCGATCCGGGCGAAGAGACCCGCCAGCGCGTCAGTGCCGAACATGGCATCGAAACCTTCGCCGACAACGCCCAGGCCATCGACGGTGTCGACGTGATCGTGCTGGCGGTCAAGCCACAGGCGATGAAAGCCGTGTGCGAAGCCATCCGCCCGAGCCTGAAACCGCAGCAACTGGTGGTGTCGATCGCCGCCGGCATCACCTGCGCGAGCATGACCGCGTGGCTCGGCGAGCAGCCAATCGTGCGCTGCATGCCGAACACCCCGGCGCTGCTGCGTCAGGGCGTCAGCGGTTTGTACGCCACCAGCGAAGTGACTGCCGAACAGCGTCAGCAGGCTGAAGAGCTGCTGTCCGCCGTGGGCATTGCGCTGTGGCTGGACGAAGAGCAGCAACTCGATGCCGTGACCGCCGTCTCCGGTTCCGGTCCGGCGTACTTTTTCCTGCTGATCGAAGCGATGACTGCCGCTGGCGTCAAACTCGGCCTGCCAAAGGAAATCGCCGAACAACTGACCCTGCAAACGGCACTGGGCGCCGCGCACATGGCGGTATCCAGCGATGTCGACGCTGCCGAACTGCGCCGCCGCGTGACGTCGCCAAATGGCACCACAGAGGCCGCGATCAAATCATTCCAGGCTAACGGCTTCGAAGCCCTGGTAGAAAAAGCACTCGGCGCCGCCGCGCACCGCTCGGCCGAAATGGCCGAACAACTGGGCAAATAAGGAGCCTTACATGATTGGATTGAACACTGCAGCGGTTTACGTGCTGCAAACCCTCGGCAGTCTGTACCTGCTGATCGTGCTGTTGCGCTTCGTTTTGCAACTGGTGCGGGCGAATTTCTACAACCCGCTGTGCCAGTTCGTGGTCAAGGCCACCCAGCCGCTGCTCAAGCCGCTGCGCCGGATCATCCCGAGCATCTTCGGCCTCGACATGTCTTCGCTGGTGCTGGCAATTCTGGTGCAACTGGCCTTGATGGCCCTGACCCTGCTGCTGACCTACGGCACCACCGGCAACCCGCTGCAACTGTTCATCTGGTCGATCATCGGCGTGACCGCGCTGTTCCTGAAGATCTTCTTCTTCGCCCTGATCATCAGCGTGATCCTGTCGTGGGTCGCCCCAGGCAGCCACAACCCGGGCGCTGAACTGGTCAACCAGATCTGCGAGCCGGCGCTGGCACCGTTCCGCAAGATTCTGCCGAACCTCGGCGGTCTGGACCTGTCGCCGATCTTCGCCTTCCTCGCGCTGAAGCTGATCGACATGCTGGTGATCAACAATCTGGCGGCGATGACGATGATGCCGGAAATCCTGCGCCTGCTGATGTGAGCTGGTTTCGCTGGGACGGGGACGACTTGATCCTCGAATGTCATCTGCAACCGGCAGCCCGCAGCGATGATTTCGCCGGGCTGCACGGCGATCGCCTGAAGATCCGCCTCACGGCGCCGCCGGTCGAGGGCAAGGCCAATGCGTATCTGATGGGTTTTCTGGCCAAGGCGTTTGGCGTGTCCAAAAGCCAGGTCAGTTTGCTCAGCGGCGAGTTGAACCGGCAGAAACGGGTGAAGATCTGCTCGCCGAAGAAGCTGCCGGATTTGCCCGGATTGATGCGTCCAGCCTGATCCACTGTGGTGAGGGGATTTATCCCCGATGGGTCGCGAAGCGGCCCCCTTGTTGTTGCCAACCCCATTCTTCCGGCACGGCCAAAGATGGCAGGGCTGCTACGCAGCCATCGGGGATAAATCCCCTCACCACAAGGACTTCGTTCAATCAACGATCAGGCCTTATCGTTGCTTGCCGCTAACCCCCCCGGTCTTTAGACTTACGCCTCATTTCAACGAGAGCAGGGTCGATGCCAGCTGCCTTTCCCCCCGATTCTGTTGGTCTGGTGACGCCGCAAACGGCGCACTTCAGTGAACCTCTGGCTTTGGCCTGCGGCCGTTCGCTGCCCGCCTACGACCTGATCTACGAAACCTACGGCACGCTGAACGCACAGGCGAGCAACGCCGTGCTGATCTGCCACGCCTTGTCCGGGCATCATCATGCCGCCGGCTATCACAGCGTCGACGACCGCAAGCCCGGTTGGTGGGACAGCTGCATCGGCCCGGGCAAACCGATCGACACCAACAAATTCTTCGTGGTCAGCCTGAACAATCTGGGCGGCTGCAACGGCTCCACCGGCCCGAGCAGTATCAATCCGGAAACCGGCAAGCCATTCGGCGCCGACTTCCCGGTGCTCACCGTGGAAGACTGGGTGCACAGCCAGGCGCGTCTGGCTGACCGGCTCGGCATTCGTCAGTTCGCCGCCGTGATCGGTGGCAGCCTCGGCGGCATGCAGGCCTTGCAGTGGACGATCACCTACCCGGATCGCGTGCGTCACTGCCTGGCTATCGCCTCAGCGCCCAAGCTGTCGGCGCAGAACATCGCCTTCAACGAAGTCGCGCGTCAGGCGATCCTCACCGACCCGGAGTTCCACGGTGGCTCGTTCCAGGAAGCGGGCGTGATCCCCAAGCGCGGGCTGATGCTGGCGCGGATGGTCGGGCACATCACCTACCTGTCCGACGACTCGATGGGCGAAAAATTCGGTCGCGGCCTGAAGAGCGAAAAGCTCAACTACGACTTCCACAGCGTCGAGTTCCAGGTCGAAAGCTATCTGCGCTATCAGGGTGAAGAATTCTCCGGGCGTTTCGATGCCAACACCTATTTGTTGATGACCAAGGCGCTGGACTACTTCGATCCGGCGGCGAACTTCGACGATAACCTGGCGAAAACTTTTGAAAACGCCACCGCCAAGTTCTGCGTGATGTCATTCACCACCGACTGGCGCTTCTCCCCGGCCCGCTCGCGGGAACTGGTGGACGCGCTGATGGCGGCACGCAAAGACGTGAGCTATCTGGAAATCGATGCGCCACAGGGCCACGACGCCTTCCTGATTCCGATCCCGCGCTATTTGCAGGCGTTCGGCAATTACATGAACCGAATTACGGTGTGAACAAGCCATGAGAGCTGATCTGGAAATCATCCAGGAATGGATCCCCGCCGGCAGCCGCGTGCTCGACCTCGGCTGCGGCGACGGCGAACTGCTGACCTGGCTGCGCGACAACAAGAACGTCACCGGTTATGGCCTGGAAAACGACGCCGACAACATCGCCGAATGCGTGGCCAAGGGCATCAACGTCATCGAGCAGGACCTGGACAAGGGCCTGGGCAACTTCGCCAGCAACAGTTTCGACATCGTCGTCATGACCCAGGCCCTGCAAGCCGTGCATTACCCGGACAAGATCCTCGACGAAATGCTCCGGGTCGGTCGTCAGTGCATCATCACCTTCCCCAACTTCGGTCACTGGCGCTGCCGCTGGTATCTGGCAAGCAAGGGCCGCATGCCGGTGTCGGAATTTCTGCCGTACACCTGGTACAACACGCCGAACATTCACTTCTGCACCTTCGAAGACTTTGAAGAACTTTGTCGCGAACGTGATGCGAAGGTCATTGATCGGCTTGCCGTGGATCAACAGCACCGCCACGGGTGGGCCAGTAAGCTATGGCCTAATCTGTTAGGTGAGATTGGTATCTACCGCGTCAGCAGCCCGGTGCTTGCAGATCATCGGATCGCGGTCTGAACCACGACATTTCGAGGAGAACGATCATGGGTCGCTTGATTACTGTGCTATTGGCCGCCTGCCTGAGTCTGTCGGCGGTGGCCGCCGATGCCATCAAGGGCGAACGCAAGGAAGTGTTCGGTGACGTTACCGTGCATTACAACACCTTCAACTCGACCTTCCTGACACCCGAGATCGCCAAGGCAGCCGAGCTGATCCGCAGCAAGAACCAGGGCGTGATCAACGTCTCGGTGATCAAGGACGGCAAACCGCTGATCGCCAACGTCACTGGCACGATCAAAGACCTGACCAGCCAGAGCGTGACCCTGAACTTCCGCCAGGTCACCGAACAAGGCGCGATCTACTACATCGCCCAGTACCCGGTGGAGCAGCAGGAGACCCGCACCTTTGAAATCAAGGTGCAGAACGGCGACAAGATCAACACCATCAACTTCAACCAAGAACTCTTTCCCGGCGAATGATGAACCTCACGCAACTCGTACTGGCCAGCCATAACGCCGGCAAACTCAAGGAACTCCAGGCCATGCTCGGCGATTCGGTGCAACTGCGCTCGATCGGCGAATGGAGCAAGGTCGAACCGGAAGAAACCGGTCTGTCGTTCGTCGAGAACGCGATCCTCAAGGCGCGCAATGCCGCGCGCATCTCCGGGCTGCCGGCGCTGGCGGACGATTCCGGCCTGGCGGTGGATTTCCTTGGCGGCGCGCCGGGCATCTACTCGGCGCGCTATGCCGACGGCAAGGGTGATGCGGCGAACAACGCCAAACTGCTCGACGCGCTTAAAGACGTGCCGCAAGCCGAGCGCGGTGCGCAGTTCGTCTGCGTGCTGGCACTGGTGCGGCATGCCGATGATCCGCTGCCGATCCTCTGCGAAGGCCTGTGGCACGGGCGCATCCTGACCGCCGCCAGCGGCGAGCACGGTTTCGGCTACGACCCGCTGTTCTGGGTGCCGGAGCGTGACGTGTCCAGCGCCGAACTGAGCCCGGCCGACAAAAACCAGATCAGCCACCGCGCCCGTGCAATGGATCTGCTGCGCCAGCGTCTGGGTTTGAAATGACCGATAGTCACCCCGCGTCGTCGCTGATCATCGGCGGCGCCTCTTCGCCTCGGGCGCCGCTGCCGACGCTGCCGCCTCTGGCGCTGTACATCCACATTCCGTGGTGTGTGCGCAAATGCCCGTATTGCGACTTCAACTCGCACACCGCCAGCCCGGTGCTGCCGGAAGTGGAATACGTCGACGCGTTGCTGGCCGATCTCGATCAGGACCTGCACGCGGTGTATGGCCGTGAAATCAGTTCGATCTTCCTCGGTGGCGGTACGCCGAGTCTGTTCAGCGCCGAAGCCCTCGGGCGCCTGCTCAAAGGCGTCGAGCAGCGCATCCCGTTTGCGCACGACATCGAGATCACCCTGGAGGCCAATCCAGGCACCTTCGAGCAAGAGAAGTTCGTCGCGTACCGCAAGCTGGGGATCAATCGCCTGTCGATCGGCATCCAGAGCTTCCAGCAGCAGAAACTCGAAGCCCTCGGCCGTATCCACAACGGCGACGAAGCGGTGCGCGCGGCAGGTATGGCGCGTCAGGCCGGGTTCGATAACTTCAACCTCGATTTGATGCATGGCCTGCCCGACCAGTCGCTGGACGATGCCTTGAGCGATCTGCGCCAGGCCATCGAACTGAAACCGACGCACATCTCCTGGTATCAGCTGACGCTGGAACCGAACACGGTGTTCTGGAACCAGCCGCCGGTGCTGCCGGAAGACGACACGCTGTGGGACATTCAGGAAGCCGGACAAGCGCTGCTGGCCGCGCACGGTTACGCACAATACGAAGTCTCGGCCTACGCCCAGCCCGGACGCCCGGCACGGCATAACCTCAATTACTGGAGTTTCGGCGACTTCATCGGCATCGGCGCCGGCGCCCACGGCAAGCTCAGCCATCCGGACGGGCGCATTGTGCGCACCTGGAAGACGCGCTTGCCAAAGGACTATCTCAACCCGGCCAAGAGCTTCCAGGCTGGCGAAAAAGCGCTGAGCAACGATGAGATGCCATTCGAGTTCCTGATGAATGCCCTGCGCCTGACGGCCGGGGTGGAATCGCGCCTGTATCCGGAACGCACCGGCCTGCCGCTGGAAAGTCTCGCCGAACACCGCCGCGAGGCCGAACAAAGCGGCCTGATGCAGGTCGAACCGTCACGTCTGGCGGCCACCGAGCGCGGACAACTGTTCCTCAACGACTTGCTGCAGAAATTTCTGAGCTGAGCCTGACGCCCGCCCCAAGGAAAAACCCATGGATTTGATACTCGACCTGCTCGCTACCGTGTCCCGCTGGAGTCGCAGCAATCTCTCGGAAATCGCCCTGGCCCTGGTGGGCTGCCTGCTGGTGCTGTTCGGTGCCGACTTCAAAGGCTGGGTCGAGCAACGCCTGGGCAGCATCGCCGGCGCCCTGCGCGTACCGTTGATGGCCCTGCTGTGCGTGATCGGCAGCGGTGCCGCGCTGATCTACGCGACGCCGTGGGTGGTCAAGGGCCTAAGCCAGTTCAACAACTACAGCCTGGCGCCGGTGTTGCTGGTGGTGCTGGTGTTGATAGGCGTAGTCGCCGACCGCCGCTGATCTTTCAGTACCCCCAAAACAACTGTAGGAGCTGCGGCACGCTGCGATCTTTTGATCTTCAAATCAAGATCAAAAGATCGCAGCGTGCCGCAGCTCCTACATTCGATTGCGTCAAGAGACAGGGAAGTTCATGAGCAAAAAACTGTTGGACGAGACAAGCAAATTTCTCAGCTTCGTATTGCGCCACGAACCTCAGGCGATCGGTCTGGTGCTGGATTCTGAAGGCTGGGCGAATATCGACGCACTGATCAGCGGCGCTGCGCGTGACGGTCGTGAACTGGATCGCGAACTGATTGAAGCGATCGTGACAAGTAGCGACAAGAAGCGCTTCTCGATTTCCGAGGACGGCCAACTGATTCGTGCGGTTCAGGGCCACTCAACGAAAAGCGTGGATCTGCAGTTCGAGCAGAAACAGCCACCGCAAACGCTGTATCACGGCACAGCAACGCGCTTTCTTGATTCAATCAAAGAACAGGGTCTGATCCCGGGATCACGCCATCACGTGCACCTTTCCCAAGACATCGGCACCGCTTCGGCCGTCGGGAAGCGCTATGGCACCGTGGTGATTCTGCAAGTCGCCGCACGGCAGATGGAAGAACAGGGCTTCAAGTTCTTTCATGCCGAAAACGGCGTCTGGCTGACAGAGCATGTACCGGTGCGCTTCATCTCTACCCTGTAATTTCTCGAACACCCAAAACAACTGTGGGAGCGAGCTTGCTCGCGAAGGCGTAGTGTCAGTCAACTCAGCGTTGAATGATCCATCGCATTCGCGAGCAAGCTCGCTCCCACCGTTTTTATTGCATGTTGCTTAAGCGATTTTCTCGAACTTCAGATCCCACACGCCATGCCCAAGACGTTCGCCGCGGCGTTCGAACTTGGTGATCGGGCGTTCGGCCGGGCGCGGTACGCATTTGCCGTCTTCGGCGAGGTTGCGGTAACCCGGGGCGACGTTCATCACTTCCAGCATGTACTCGGCGTACGGTTCCCAGTCGGTGGCCATGTGCAGGATGCCGCCAACCTTCAGCTTGCTGCGCACCAGTTCGGCGAAGGACGCCTGAACGATGCGACGCTTGTGGTGACGGCTCTTGTGCCACGGGTCCGGGAAGAACAGCATCAGGCGATCGAGGCTGTTGTCGGCGATGCAGCGGTTGAGCACTTCGATCGCGTCGCAATCGTAGACGCGCAGGTTGGTCAGGCCCTGAGTCAGCACGCCGTTGAGCAGCGCGCCAACACCCGGACGGTGCACTTCAACACCGATGAAGTCCTCATCCGGCGCCGCCGCGGCCATTTCCAGCAACGAATGGCCCATGCCGAAACCGATCTCCAGCGAGCGCGGCGCCGAACGGCCGAACACTTGATCGTAATCCACCGGCGCGTCGGCCAGCGGCAGCACGTACAGCGGCGCGCCCTGGTCCAGACCACGTTGCTGGCCTTCGGTCATGCGCCCGGCGCGCATCACGAAGCTCTTGATGCGGCGGTGTTGGCGCTCGTCGCCCTCTTCCGTCTGGAGAGGCGTGTCGTTCGATTCAGTCATCAATGGCTCTTACTTGATCAGACCATCCAGCGGCGAAGAGGCGCTGGCATAGAGTTTTTTCGGCATGCGGCCGGCGAGGTAGGCCAAGCGGCCTGCGACGATCGCGTGTTGCATGGCTTGGGCCATCATCACCGGTTGCTGAGCATGGGCGATGGCCGAGTTCATCAGCACCGCGTCACAGCCCAGTTCCATGGCGATGGTGGCGTCGGAGGCGGTACCGACACCGGCATCCACCAGCACCGGAATCTTGGCTTCTTCGAGGATGATCTGCAGGTTGTACGGGTTGCAGATCCCCAGACCGGAACCGATCAGACCGGCCAGCGGCATGACCGCGATGCAGCCGATTTCCGCCAGTTGGCGAGCGATGATCGGGTCATCACTGGTGTAAACCATCACGTCGAAGCCTTCCTTGACCAGCGTTTCCGCGGCCTTGAGGGTTTCGATCACGTTGGGGAACAGGGTTTTCTGGTCAGCCAGCACCTCCAGCTTCACCAGATTGTGACCATCGAGCAGTTCACGAGCCAGGCGGCAGGTGCGCACGGCCTCGATAGCGTCGTAGCAACCGGCGGTGTTCGGCAGGAAGGTGTAGCGATCCGGCGACAGCACTTCGAGCAGATTCGGCTCGCCTTCGATCTGGCCCAGGTTGGTGCGGCGCACGGCGAAAGTGACGATCTCGGCACCCGAGGCTTCGATGGCCTGGCGGGTTTCTTCCATGTCACGGTACTTGCCGGTACCGACCAGCAAACGCGACTGGTAAGTACGACCGGCCAGGACGAAAGGCTTGTCGCTACGAACGATGCTCATGGGGAATCCTCTTTAGGGGTGAGGGTCTTGCAGAATTCTGTGCCCTTGCGGGCCGGGCGACTAGCCGCCGCCGATGGCGTGCACCACTTCAACATGGTCGCCGTCATTGAGAACGGTGTCGGCATGCTGACTGCGCGGGACGATATCCAGATTGAGTTCAACTGCCACCCGCCGACCGGTCAGGTCCATACGGGCAATCAGGGCCGCAACGGTTTCACCGTCGGGCAGTTCAAGGGATTCGCCGTTCAACTGAATGCGCATGCGCCAGGCCGCCATCATTTTTAGGGGGTGGCATTCTAGCCCGATCATGACCTAAAGGTCAGCACCAAGCGTCAAGCGGTTTACTGCAGGCGCCAGGCGGCAAGCCCAAGGCACAGCCAGCCGACCAGAAACGCCAGACCGCCGAACGGGGTAATGATGCCGAGCTTGCTGATGCCGGTGGTGGTCAGCACATACAGACTGCCGGAGAACAGCAGGATACCGAGGGTGAACGATGCCCCCGCCCAAGCGACGAGACGCCCCTGAATCTGCGAGGCCAACAGTGCAACACCAAACAACGCCAAAGCGTGCACCAGCTGATAGGTCACGCCAGTGTGGAAAATCGCCAGATACTCGGGGGTCAGGCGGTTTTTCAGGCCATGAGCGGCGAAGGCGCCAAGGCCCACACCGGTAAAACCAAAGAAAGCGGCCAGCATCAGAAAGCCACGCAGCATGTGGAACTCCAGTCAGACTCGTTCGGCAGGGTCTGTATAATGGCCCGCTCCATCGGTTCGGCCAAGCCATCTCTATGCTGCGTTCACTTTTGCGTCGTCTCACGAAGGCCCTGCTCTGGTTCGCGGGCGGCAGTGTATTGCTGGTGTTGCTGTTTCGCTTCGTGCCGCCGCCGGGCACGGCGCTGATGGTCGAGCGCAAGGTTGAATCCTGGGTCGACGGCGAGCCGATTGACCTGCAGCGCACCTGGAAACCGTGGGACGAGATCTCCGATGACCTCAAGGTCGCGGTCATGGCCGGCGAAGATCAGAAATTTCCCGAGCACTGGGGTTTTGACTTCGGCGCGATCCAGGCGGCGTTGGCCCACAACGAACTCGGCGGTTCGATTCGCGGCGCCAGCACCCTGAGCCAGCAAGTGTCGAAGAACCTGTTTCTGTGGTCGGGGCGCAGCTATCTGCGCAAAGGCCTGGAGGCCTGGTTTACTGCACTGATTGAAGTGTTCTGGCCCAAGCAGCGGATTCTTGAGGTTTATCTGAACAGCGTCGAGTGGGATGACGGGGTGTTTGGTGCCGAAGCGGCGGCGCGCCATCACTTTGGTGTGAGCGCCAAGTCACTGTCGCGGCAGCAGGCGAGTTATCTGGCGGCGGTGCTGCCTAACCCGCGCGTGTGGAGTGCGAGCCATCCGACAGCTTATGTATCGCGCCGGGCCGGGTGGATTCGCCAGCAGATGAGCCAGTTGGGCGGGACCAGTTATTTGCTGGGGCTGGATGATTCGCGTCGGGCGCCTTGGGCGCAATAGCCCTCACTGTTCTTATAGACACTGAAAATCCCTGTGGGAGCGGGCTTGCCCGCGATAGCGGTAGTTCAGCCACCATCTACATGACTGACCCGACGCCATCGCTGGCAAGCCAGCTCCCACAGGGATTAATGCCGCCCTGACATATGCGCATAAAAAAACGCCCCGATCATCGCTGATCGGGGCGTTTTTGTTTGCCTGAGCGCCGGTTACGCGGCGATCGACAACTTGAGCTTGTTCATCGCGCTCTTCTCGAGCTGACGGATCCGCTCGGCCGACACGTTGTACTTCTGTGCCAGGTCGTGCAGCGTGGCTTTCTCTTCTGCCAGCCAGCGCTGGTAGAGGATGTCACGGCTACGCTCGTCCAGCACTTCCAGCGCTTCGTGCAGGTTGTGGTTGGAGTTGTCGCTCCAGTCGGCATCTTCCAGTTGACGCGCCGGGTCGTACCGGTGGTCTTCCAGATAGTTGGCCGGCGACTGGAAAGCACTGTCGTCGTCAGCTTCTGCAGCCGGGTCGAAAGCCATGTCATGGCCGGTCAGGCGACTTTCCATCTCGCGCACTTCACGCGGTTCGACGCCGAGGCTTTCCGCCACACGGTGGACTTCCTCGTTGTTCAGCCATGCAAGACGCTTCTTCTGGCTGCGCAGGTTGAAGAACAGCTTGCGCTGGGCCTTGGTGGTCGCGACTTTCACAATGCGCCAGTTGCGCAGGATGAACTCGTGAATTTCCGCCTTGATCCAGTGCACGGCGAACGACACCAGACGCACACCCATTTCCGGGTTGAAGCGCTTTACAGCCTTCATCAGGCCGACGTTGCCTTCCTGGATCAGGTCAGCCTGAGCCAGACCGTAGCCGGAATAGCTACGGGCGATGTGTACGACAAATCGCAGGTGGGCGAGCACCATCTGCCGAGCCGCCCCAAGATCCTGCTCATAGTAGAGACTCTCGGCCAGTTCACGCTCCTGCTCCGGCGTCAGCAATGGAATGCTGTTGACGGTGTGCACATAGGCTTCCAGGTTCGCACCCGGAACCAACGCGTACGCAGGTTGCAAAGAATTGGTCATGCGAAAAAACCTCCCACTTACATACTCGTGCCTCTCGGCACTGCGAAAAATTGACCGGGAATTCAAGTGCAAGTTCCCAAAAAAACCGCAAGGTCAATCACGCGCAAAAAAGATTCTACTTCGGCGCCAGCTCCCTGAGATGACGTGCGACTGCAATCCATGCACCGATATAACCCAACAGCACCGCGCCAAGCAAGAGCGACAGACCGTCGGCAACTGGCACTCCGGCCAGCGCGAAATCACTGCCGTACAAGCCGGCCAGTCCAACCACCGCGTCGTTCAGCCAGTTCAGGCCGAACGCCAGCACACCCCAGGACAGAACCCCCGCACCGAAGCCATACAACGCGCCCATATAAAGGAAGGGGCGACGTACATAGCTGTCAGTGCCGCCGACGAGTTTAATCACTTCTATCTCTGTGCGGCGGTTTTCAATATGAAGACGAATGGTATTGCCTATCACCAAAAGTAATGCAGACACCAAAAGCACCGTCAGACCGAAGACAAAACGGTCACCGAGCTTGAGGATGGCGGCCAGACGCTCGACCCAGACTAGATCAAGTTGCGCCTGTTGTACCTTCGGCAGCTCGGAAAGTTTTTGTCTTAATGCTTCCAGAGTCGGCTTGTCGACCTCGTTCGGGGTCACCAGCACCACGCCCGGCAGCGGGTTCTCCGGCAGCTCGCGCAGGGCTTCGCCCAGACCGGACTGCTGCTGAAACTCTTCCAGCGCCTGATCACGACCGACATATTCGGCATCAGCGACGCCGGGCATGCCTTTGATCTGCTCGCGCAACGACTCGCCCTGCGCGGGCGTGGCATCCAGTTGCAGGTACAACGAAATCTGCGCCGCCCGCTGCCACGAACCGCCGAGACGCTCGACGTTGTTGATCAGCAGCGACAGGCCCATCGGCAAGCTCAGCGCCACGGCCATCACCATGCAGGTGAAGAAGCTGCCGATCGGCTGCTTGCCAAGGCGACGCAGGCTGTCGAGCAGGCTGGCGCGGTGACTTTCAATCCACGAACGCAACAGCGTGGAGAAGTCCGGGCCATCGTCATCGTCGTGTTTTTTCTTCTTCGGCGGTTGCGGGTCGGCGGCCTTCGGGGCCACGCGCTCGGAAACCTTCGGACTGCGTGTCGCACTCATACGCCGGCCTCCCCGTCGCCGATCAGTCGGCCGCGTTGCAAGGTCAGCATGCGGTGCCGCATGCGCGCAATCAGGGCCAGGTCGTGACTGGCGATCAGCACGCTGGTGCCCAGCCGGTTGATGTCTTCGAAGACGCCCATGATCTCGGCCGCCAGGCGCGGGTCGAGGTTACCGGTCGGTTCGTCCGCCAGCAGCAGCGCCGGACGGTGGACGATGGCGCGG
This sequence comes from Pseudomonas sp. S8, assembly GCF_050473925.1. Classification (NCBI taxonomy): domain Bacteria; kingdom Pseudomonadati; phylum Pseudomonadota; class Gammaproteobacteria; order Pseudomonadales; family Pseudomonadaceae; genus Pseudomonas; species Pseudomonas sp. S8. The sequence continues at coordinate 4,753,328 of NZ_JBFDVZ010000016.1, read as the reverse complement.
GCGATACCGACGCGCTGCTGTTGACCAGTGGACAGGTCGCCGGGGTACAGATCGGTTTTATCCGACAGCGCCACGCGCTCCAGCGCCGAATCGACGCGCTTGGCGATCTCGGCCTTGGACAACCCGAGAATCTGCAGCGGCAGCGCGACGTTGTTGAACACCGTGCGATCGAACAGCAACTGGTGATTCTGGAACACCACGCCGATCTGCCGGCGCAGGAACGGAATCTGCGCGTTACTGATGGTGCTCAGGTCCTGCCCGGCCAGCAGCAGTTTGCCGCTGGTCGGACGCTCCATCGCCAGCAACAGGCGCAACAGCGTGGATTTACCAGCACCGGAGTGACCGGTGACAAACAGAAACTCGCCACGACGGACTCGAAAGCTCAGCTCATGCAAGCCGACGTGACCGTTCGGGTAGCGTTTACCGACCTGTTCGAAACGAATCATGAACGCTCCCGCTCGGCAAACAGTGCCTGGACAAAGGGTTCGGCTTCAAAGGTACGCAGATCGTCGATGCCTTCACCGACGCCGATGTAGCGGATCGGCAGGCCAAACTGCTTGGCCAGGGCGAAAATCACCCCGCCCTTGGCGGTGCCGTCGAGCTTGGTCAGCGCCAGGCCGGTCAGTTCGACGGTCTGGTTGAATTGCTTGGCCTGGTTGATGGCGTTCTGACCGGTGCCGGCGTCGAGCACCAGCAACACTTCGTGCGGCGCGTCGGCGTCGAGCTTGCCGATCACCCGGCGAACTTTCTTCAGTTCTTCCATCAGGTTGTCTTTGGTATGCAGACGACCGGCGGTGTCGGCGATCAGCACGTCAATGCCACGGGCCTTGGCGGCCTGCACGGCGTCGAAGATCACTGAAGCCGAGTCCGCGCCAGTGTGCTGGGCGATCACCGGGATCTTGTTGCGCTCACCCCAGACCTGCAACTGCTCAACGGCAGCGGCGCGGAAGGTGTCACCGGCGGCGAGCATGACTTTCTTACCTTCCAGCTGCAGCTTCTTCGCCAGCTTGCCGATGGTGGTGGTCTTGCCGGCGCCGTTGACGCCAACCACCAGAATCACGAACGGCTTGGTCTGCGAGGCGATTTTCAGCGGCTGTTCGACCGGTTTCAGCATCGCCGCCAGCTCGGCCTGCAGCGACTTGTACAGCGCGTCGGCATCGGCCAGCTCCTTGCGGGCGACCTTCTGAGTCAAGCGCTGGATGATCTGCGTAGTGGCTTCGACACCGACGTCGGCGGTCAGCAGACGCGTTTCCAGCTCATCGAGCAAATCGTCATCAATGGTTTTACGGCCGAGAAACAGGCTGGCCATGCCCTCGCCGATGCTGGCGCTGGTTTTCGACAGGCCTTGCTTGAGGCGGGCGAAAAAGCCGACTTTGGTTTCTTCGCTGCGCGGGGCTTCCACTGGCGTTTCAGCGACGACTTCTACCGGCACCACCGGAGCAGCGACGACCGGTGCAGGTGCAGGCTGCTGAACGACCGGCGCAACAGGGGCGACGAACACCGGGGCCACGGGTTCGGGAACAACCTGCGCAGGCTCGACAACCGGCTCAACCACTGGCGCCGGAGCGACTTCAGGGACGAACGCGGCAGGCGCCGGAATCGGCGGCGTCACATGCGGCGCGGCCTCTTCGACCAACGCCACCGGCTCTTCCGCCACCGGCAAGGTCAGCCACGGCTCGACCGCCGGCGTCAGTGACAGCTCGGCCGCCACCGGGGTTTCAGGTTCTGGCTCGGGCTCGACCGGTTGCAGCACCGGCTCGGCAATCGGCAGCACGATCGGCGCCGGCTCTTCTTCTATAGCAGGCGCTGGCGTCGGAGCCGGTTCAGGAATCGCGGGCGGCTGTTCGACGACGGGTTCCTGCGGTTTCTTACGCAGCCATCCGAACAGGCTTTTCTTCTCGCCAGCCGCAGCTGGGGTCTTCTTGTCGTCGTTGGAACCAAACATGGAGGACGGCTATCTCACGGTAGCGACGCGCCATAAGGGCGCCCCGGCAAATAAATATTCGATGCAGAACAGACTGTGTTTCATCCAGCTTGTTCACGCGCAACATTTTGTCGAGGCGCCAGCGGCACCCCAAAGATTCGTATTAACGAAGGACTAAACCGGAAAAATCGGCGAAAAAGCGAAGTCTAGTCGATAAACCGCAGCTTTCTGCCGCCAACCTATACAACCGGATCAGGCCTGAAAACCTGATAGGCGTGGTCGCCGGTAAAACGGATCAGTATCCTAGCACCCTCTCGCCCGCCGACGCTAAGACCAAGCGGGCAGCCCAACAGGTTAAAAAACAAATGAATGCTCTAGCCCGCCGCGCTGCAGGCCTGCTGCTCAGCACAGTCTGCTTGCCCCTTTCGGCCCTGGCGGCCGACCCGCAACCGACCCACGAATTCACCCTCGACAACGGCCTGAAGATCGTCGTGCGCGAAGACCATCGCGCGCCAGTCGTGGTATCGCAGGTCTGGTACAAGGTCGGCTCCAGCTACGAAACCCCGGGCCAGACCGGTCTGTCCCACGCGCTCGAGCACATGATGTTCAAGGGCAGCGAGAAAGTCGGCCCCGGCGAAGCCTCGCTGATCCTGCGTGACCTGGGCGCCGAAGAAAACGCCTTCACCAGTGACGACTTCACCGCCTATTACCAGGTGCTGGCCCGCGACCGTCTGGGCGTAGCGTTCGAACTGGAAGCCGACCGCATGGCCAATCTGCGCCTGCCGGCTGACGAATTCGCCAAGGAAATCGAAGTCATCAAGGAAGAGCGCCGCCTGCGCACCGATGACAAGCCGATGTCCAAAGCCTACGAGCGCTACAAGGCGATGGCTTACCCGGCCAGCGGCTACCACACGCCGACCATCGGCTGGATGGCGGATCTTGACCGAATGAAGGTTGAGGAGCTGCGTCACTGGTATCAATCCTGGTATGTGCCGAACAATGCCACGCTGGTGGTGGTCGGCGACGTCACCCCCGATGAAGTGAAGACCCTCGCCCAGCGCTACTTCGGGCCGATTGCCAAGCGCGACGTACCGCCAGCGAAGAAACCGCTGGAACTGGCCGAGCCGGGTGAGCGCCAGATCACCCTGCATGTGCAGACCCAACTGCCTAGCCTGATGCTCGGCTTCAACGTGCCAAGCATTGCCACTGCTGAAGACAAGCGCTCGGTCAACGCCCTGCGCCTGATCTCGGCGCTGCTCGACGGCGGCTACAGCGGGCGCATCCCGACGCAACTGGAGCGCGGCGAAGAGCTGGTTTCCGGCGGTTCGTCGAGCTACGACGCCTACACCCGTGGCGACAGCCTGTTCACCCTGTCGGCGACGCCGAACACGCAGAAGAACAAGACCATGGCGCAAGCTGAAGCCGGTCTGTGGAAACTGCTGGAACAACTGAAAACCACCGCACCGTCCGCCGAAGAGCTGGAACGCGTGCGGGCACAGGTTATTGCCGGCCTGGTGTTCGAACGCGATTCGATCACCAGTCAGGCCACCGCCATCGGCCAACTGGAAACGGTCGGGCTGTCGTGGAAGTTGATGGACACCGAACTTGCCGATCTGGAAAGCGTAACCCCGCAAGACATCCAGAACGCCGCCAAGCTGTATTTCACCCGCGAACGTCTCAGCGTCGCCCATGTCCTGCCACTGGAGACGACTCATGAGTGAGCGCAAATCCCCACGCCTGCTGCTCGGTTTGATCGCCATCGCCGTGATCGGCTCTGCCGCGTTCTATCTGATGCCCGGAGTCAAACCCGACGCCAGCGAAGCGCTGGACAACGCCAAGACCAGCCAGAAGCTGCAATCGCTGGCCGAACTCGACGGCAAGGCCCCGGCCAGCCGCAAGCTCGACGTGCAAACCTGGAACACCGCCGAAGGCGCCAAGGTGCTGTTCGTCGAAGCCCATGAGCTGCCGATGTTCGATATGCGCCTGATCTTCGCCGCCGGCAGCAGTCAGGACGGCAATGCACCGGGCCTGGCAGTCCTGACCAATGCCATGCTCAACGAAGGCGTGGCCGGCAAGGACGTCGGCGCCATCGCCCAAGGCTTCGAAGGCCTCGGTGCGGATTTCGGCAACGGCGCCTACAAGGACATGGCGCTGGCTTCGCTGCGCAGCCTGAGTGCCGCCGACCAGCGCGAGCCGGCGCTCAAGCTGTTCTCCGAAGTGGTAGGCAAACCGACGTTCCCGGCCGACTCCTTCGCGCGCATCAAGAATCAGATGCTCGCCGGTTTCGAGTACCAGAAACAGAACCCCGGCAAACTCGCCAGCCTTGAGCTGATGAAACGTTTGTACGGCGACCACCCTTACGCGCATTCCAGCGACGGCAACCCGCAGAGCGTGCCGAAGATCACTCTGGCGCAACTGCGTGAGTTCCACGCCAAGGCCTACGCGGCGGGCAACGTGGTGATCGCGCTGGTCGGTGACCTGTCGCGCGCCGAAGCCGAGGCGATTGCCAATCAGGTCTCCGGCGCCCTGCCGAAAGGCCCGGCATTGTCGAAAATCGCCCAGCCGCAGGAACCGAAGGCCAGCGTCAATCACATCGAGTTCCCGTCCAAGCAAACCAACCTGTTGCTCGCGCAACTGGGTATCGACCGTGACGATCCGGATTACGCGGCGCTGTCGATGGGCAACCAGATCCTCGGTGGCGGCGGTTTCGGCACCCGGCTGATGAGCGAAGTGCGCGAGAAGCGCGGCCTGACCTACGGCGTGTATTCCGGGTTCAGCCCGATGCAGGCTCGCGGCCCGTTCATGATCAACCTGCAGACCCGCGCGGAAATGAGCGAAGGCACGCTGAAACTGGTGCAGGACGTGCTCGCCGATTATCTGAAGACCGGCCCGACCCAGAAAGAACTCGACGACGCCAAGCGCGAGCTGGCCGGCAGCTTCCCGCTGTCCACCGCAAGCAACGCCGATATCGTCGGCCAACTGGGCGCCATGGGCTTCTATAATCTGCCGTTGAGCTATCTGGATGACTTCATGCGTCAGTCCCAGAGCCTGACTGTCGAGCAGGTCAAAGACGCGATGAACAAACACCTGAGCACGGACAAACTGGTCATCGTCAGCGCTGGCCCGACCGTGCCGCAAAAGCCGTTACCGGCCCCATCTGATAAACCTGCCGAGCAACCGCTCGGGGTTCCGGAGCATTAATGGCTACTCGTCCTAAAAAACCTGCGCAGAACGTTCACAACGGTGTGAACCAGCTGCGCATCATCGGCGGCGAATGGCGCAGCCGTAAACTGAGCTTCCCCGATGCGCCGGGGCTGCGCCCGACGCCGGACCGCGTGCGCGAAACCCTGTTCAACTGGCTCGCGCCGTATGTGGCCGGGGCCAAAGTGCTGGACCCGTTCGCCGGCAGCGGCGCGCTGTTTCTTGAAGCACTGTCGCGTGGCGCGGCCATGGGCCAGGCGCTGGATGCCAGCCACGTTGCCGTGTCGAGCCTGAAGGAACACCTCGGCACCCTGCGCTGCACCAACGGCCAGGTGCAGACCGCCGACGCGCTGCGTTATCTGGAGACCCAGGTCGCCACGCCGTTCGATCTGGTATTTCTCGATCCGCCGTTCAACCAGAACCTGTTGCCAGCGGTCTGCACCTTGCTGGAAGAACGCCAATGGCTGGCGCCGGATTCGTGGATCTACACTGAAAGCGAGACCGCGCCTTCGACGCTGGGCCTGCCGGGCAACTGGCGCCTGCACCGCGAGCAGAAATCCGGGCGGGTGTACTACGCGTTGTGGCAACGTATGGCCGTTAACTGAAAATATTGAACAACCCTGTGGCGAGGGAGCTTGCTCCCGCTGGACTGCGCAGCGGTCCCCAAAAGGGCCGCTTCGCGCCCCAGCGGGAGCAAGCTCCCTCGCCACAAAAGGTGTGTGTCCTCTGGAAACTGAACGCTTCACCCCCGCCCTCGGCCTCGGTAATCCGCACCTGCAAACCTTGTGGGGGCCGCTGTGGCGCAAAACCGTCCACCTTGATCGCGAGCGTGAACGCCTGTGGCTGGATGACGGCGACTTCCTCGACCTCGACTGGCATGGTCCGCACAGCGCCGAGGCCCCGTTGGTGCTGGTGCTGCATGGGCTGACCGGTTCTTCAAATTCACCTTACGTCGCCGGGATCCAGGCCGCGCTCGCCGCCCAAGGCTGGGCCAGTGTCGCGCTGAACTGGCGCGGCTGTTCCGGCGAGCCCAACCTGCTGCCGCGCAGTTACCATTCCGGTGCCAGCGAAGACCTCGCCGAAGCCATCAGACACCTGCGCGCCAAGCGCCCGCTGGCGCCGCTGTATGCGGTTGGTTATTCGTTGGGTGGCAATGTGTTGCTCAAGCATCTGGGCGAGACCGGCAGCGACAGCGGCGTGCTCGGTGCGGTGGCCGTGTCGGTGCCGTTTCGGCTTGATCAGTGTGCCGACCGCATTGGCCAGGGTTTCTCCAAGGTCTATCAAGCGCACTTCATGCGCGAGATGGTCGCCTACATCAAGAACAAGCAGCGCCAGTTCCAGCATGACGGGCGTGAGGATGGCCTGGCAGCCCTGGCGGCGCTCGGTTCGCTGGAGAACATGCGCACCTTCTGGGACTTCGACGGCCGGGTCACCGCGCCGCTGCACGGTTTCACCGATGCCGAGGATTACTATCGACGGGCGTCGAGTCGTTACTTTCTCGGTGAAATCCGCACCCCAACCCTGATCATTCAGGCGGCTGACGACCCGTTCGTGTTTCCGCACAGTTTGCCGACTGCCGAGGAGCTGTCCACCAGCACCCAGTTCGAATTGCAAGCCAAGGGCGGGCACGTCGGCTTTGTCGATGGCACGTTGCGCCAGCCCGGCTATTACCTGGAACGGCGCATTCCGCAATGGCTGGCCCGTGTGACGTCGTGAGCGATCAGGGCGAGTCGATCCGCTTCTGGCAAACCGCGCCGCTGGCCGGGGTCGAGTTGCTGTCGGCTCGCTACATCGAGCATCGCTTCGCCCCGCACGTCCACGACGGTTATGTGATCGGCATGATCATGGCCGGCGCCCAGCGTTATCGCTATCGCGGCGCCGAACACCTGGCCGGCAGCGGCACGCTGGTGCTGATCAATCCGGACGAATTGCACACCGGGCACAAGGGCACTGAGGATGGCTGGCTGTACCGGGCGTTTTATCCCGATACCGGACAGATCGTGTCCTTGCTCGAAGAACTGGAACTGCCCTGCGCGCCGATGCCGGCGTTTGGCGCGACGCTGTACCGCGACCCGGATCTGGTCAACGGCTTCTGTCAGTTGCACCGTTTGCTGGAAAGCCCCGCCACCGCACTGCAACAGCAGACGGTGTGGCGCGAAATGATGATGCTGTTGTTGCAGCGACATGCGGCGGTGCAGATCAACGGCAGCCCGGGCAAGGAACATCGCGCGGTGGTGATGGCCAAGGAGCTGCTGCACGCGCAACTGGCGGCGCCGCCATCGCTGGAAGAACTGGCGGCCGCTGTGAATCTGTCGCCCTTCCACTTCGCCCGTGTCTTCCGCCGCGCCACCGGCATGCCGCCGCACACCTGGCTGATGCAGCAGCGCATCGCCACGGCCCGGGGTTTATTGCAGAGTGGTTGCCTGCCGGTGGAAGTCGCCATGCAGTTGGGTTTTGCCGACCAGAGTCATCTGAGCCGGCAGTTCAAGCAGGTGTATGGCGTGGGGCCGGCGGCGTATCGCAGTGCCCGCGTGGAGCGCTAAAAGATCGCAGCCTGCGGCAGCTCCTACAGGGAAATGCATTCCAATGTAGGAGCTGCCGAAGGCTGCGATCTTTTGATTTTAATCGCCTGTGGCAATGCCCCGAGCAGGCTCGTTGATCCATTCACTCCACGACCCGGCATACAACGAACCCAGCGGATACCCCGCCAGGCACAACGCAAACAGGTTGTGACACGCCGTCACCCCGGAACCGCAATAAGCGACCAGGTCCGTCGGCGAACGCTCGCCGAGTTTCGCCGCAAAACGCTGCTTGAGCTGCTCCGCTGGCAGGAACCGCCCGTCGCTGCCGAGGTTCTCGGTAAACGCCGCGCATTGCGCCCCGGGAATGTGCCCGGCAATCGGGTCGATCGGTTCCACCTCACCCTTGAAGCGCGGCAAGGCCCGGGCATCGAGCAATGTCAGCGACGGCTGCGTAAGGCGCTTGTGCAATTGCTCGGCGCTCAGCAGCAGTTTCATGTCTGGCTGACCACTGAAGTTGCCCCGGCTGACCGACGGCGCATCCAGGCTCAGCGGCAACCCCGCCGCGTGCCAAGCCTTGAGGCCGCCGTCGAGAATGAACACGCCATCGCGCTTGCCCAGCCACGCCAGCAACCACCAGGCCCGGGCCGCATAGGCACCGGGGCCGTCGTCGTACAAAACCACGTCGCTGTCGGCATTGATGCCCCAGGCCTGCAGACGCTCGATCAACGCCGCCGGCTCGGGCAACGGGTGACGTCCGGTCACGCCTTTGACCACTTTGCCACTGAGGTCGCGTTCAAGGTCGGCGAAGCGGGCGCCGGCGATGTGCCCTTCGGCATAGCTGCGCTGCCCGTAGTCCGGGTCTTCGAGGGCAAAACGACAATCGAGAATCACCAGCCCCGGCTGCTCCTTGCGGGCATCCAGTGCGGTCGGGCTGAGCAGTTGCGCAATCGGCATGACGGACTCCTGTGAGCGACTTCGAAATGGGTTACCGCCCTTCCTCGAGGGCCTGGGCCAGCGGTACGTAGAACTCGTCGAACAAGGCATTCACCTCTTCGCGGGCCTGATCGGTGACGAATCCGGCTTCCAGCACCAACACCTGATACACGCCGCGCTTGATGGCCTGCTCGCTGAGGTGGTTGGAGTTTTCCCGGGTGGTGCACAGAAAGCGCACCCACGAGGTGAGGATGATCCAGGCATTGATCGTCAGGGATTCGATCTGCACCCGGTCCATCTTGAGAATGCCCGCGGCGACAAAGCCCTCGTAGATCGCCATGCCCTGGATCACGCAGCGCTGGGAAAAACGCCGGTAGCGCGCGGCCAGATCCGGGTCACTGTCGAGCAGGTGTTCCAGATCCCGATGCAGAAAGCGGTAGCCCCACATCGCCGACAGCAGCTCCTTGAGGTAATAGCGCTTGTCTTCGACGGTAGCGGCACGCCCCTGCGGCGGGCGCAGAAAGCTGTCGACCAAACTTTCGTACTCACTGAACAGCACGGCGATGATCGCCTGCTTGTTGGGGAAGTGGTAGTACAGATTGCCCGGAGAAATCTCCATGTGCGCGGCAATGTGATTGGTGCTGATGCTGCGCTCGCCCTGCTGATTGAACAGTTCGAGGCTGTTCTGCACGATGCGCTCGCTGGTTTTTATTCGTGGGGCCATGGCTTGAGCTTTAATTCAGAGTGCGGTGAGGGGCATCTTACGACCTAACCGGAATTGGATAAAACAAAGCTGTGTCGGGAAGTCATTTGACTTTCTAGAGCATAGACTCTAAAAAGTCCTCACTACAATAAATCCGGAGCCGACGATGACTGCCGACATTGCTTATCTGCAAACGCTGCAACAGCCCCTAGAAGAGCTGGATCGGCTGTTCGCGGCACAGCGCGCCGCCTACACAGCCAACCCGATGCCACCGGCGGCCCAGCGTCAGCAATGGCTCAAAGCGTTGCGCGAGATGCTCAGCAATGAGCGCCAGGCCTTGATCGACGCCATCAGCGCAGATTTCAGTCATCGCAGCGCCGATGAAACCCTGCTTGCCGAGCTGATGCCCAGCCTGCACGGTATCCATTACGCCAGCCGCCACCTCAAGGGCTGGATGAAGTCGTCGCGACGCAAAGTCGGCATAGCCTTTCAGCCGGCGTCAGCGAAAGTCGTGTACCAGCCGCTCGGCGTGGTCGGCATCATCGTCCCGTGGAACTACCCGCTGTATCTGGCCATCGGTCCACTGGTCGGCGCACTCGCGGCGGGCAACCGGGTGATGCTCAAACTCAGCGAATCGACCCCGGCCACCGGCCAACTGCTCAAAACCCTGCTGGGACGAATTTTCCCCGAAGACCTGGTCTGCGTGGTGCTCGGCGAGGCCGACATCGGCGTGGCGTTCTCCCGTCTGCGCTTTGATCACTTGCTGTTCACCGGCGCCACCAGCATCGGCAAGCATGTGATGCGCGCGGCGGCGGAAAACCTGACCCCGGTAACACTCGAACTGGGCGGCAAGTCCCCGGCCATTGTCTCCGGCGACGTACCGCTCAAGGACGCCGCCGAACGCATCGCCTTCGGTAAAACCCTCAACGCCGGCCAGACCTGCGTCGCGCCCGATTATGTGCTGGTGCCGCAAGACCGTGTCGGCGCGTTCGTCGAAGCCTATCGCCAGGTGGTCAACAATTTCTATCCGACCCTCGCCGACAACCCGGACTACACCGCGATCATCAACGAGCGCCAACTGGCCCGGCTCAACAGTTATGTCAGCGACGCCACCAGCAAGGGCGCGCTGCTGATTCCGCTGTTCGAACAAGGCCAGGGCCGGCGCATGCCGCACAGCCTGCTGCTGAACGTCACCGACGAGATGACCGTGATGCAGGACGAAATCTTCGGCCCGCTGCTGCCGATCGTGCCGTATCAGGATCTCGATCAGGCGTTTGCCTACATCAATCAGCGCCCGCGTCCTCTGGCGCTTTACTACTTCGGCTACGACAAACGCGAACAGAACCGCGTGCTGCACGAAACCCACTCCGGCGGCGTGTGCCTGAACGACACCTTGTTGCACGTGGCGCAGGACGACATGCCATTCGGCGGCATCGGCCCGTCGGGCATGGGCCACTATCACGGCCACGAAGGCTTCCTGACTTTCAGCAAGGCCAAGGGCGTACTGATCAAACAGCGCTTCAACGCCGCGAAGTTGATCTATCCGCCGTACGGCAAATCGATCCAGAAACTGATCCAGAAGCTGTTCATCCGCTAATCGTCGTCACCGCCGGGTAATAACAACAATGCACCCAAGCCTGACCGAAACACCTGCCCTGTCGCGCCGTGGCCTGCTGAAATTCAGCCTCGGTGCCACTGCGTTCCTCGCCACCGCCGGCCTTGGCGCCAGCCTCAGTGGTTGCTCATCGAGTGTCGCGGCCAATGGCTTCGTCACTTTGCGCGACGGCGACCTGCTGTTTCTGCGCGCCTTGATTCCGATCATGCTCGAAGGCGCCGTGGACACCGAGAAAATGCCCGGTGCGGTGGATGGCACTCTGAAGTCGCTGGACTTCAGCCTCGATCACCTGTCGCCGGAGATGCTCAAACTCACCCGACAACTGTTCGACGTGCTCGGCATGGCCGTCACCCGCGGGCCGCTCACCGGGATCTGGGGCAGTTGGGAAAACGCCAGCCCCGAGGCGATGCGTCACTTCCTTGAACGATGGCAGAACAGTTCATTGAGCCTGCTGCGCATGGGCCATAGCTCATTGCAGCAAATGGTGATGATGGCCTGGTACACCCGCGCCGAGTCCTGGGGCCATTGCGGCTACCCCGGCCCGCCCACGGTCTGAAATCGAGTCGCGCCCTTCGCGAGCAGGCTCGCTCCCACATTTGCAATGCGATTCCCCTGTGGGAGCGGGCTTGCTCGCGAAGAGGCCCGCCAGAACAACAAAAACAAGAGAACCTGATCCATGCCCGTACCCGACCCGTTCCGCGAAGGCCTTGCCCGTGGCTGGAAAACCTACAACGGCGCACAACTGACCGACGACCTGACGCTGCAAACCGACGTGGCCATCATCGGCAGCGGTGCCGGAGGCGGCACCACGGCGGAAATCCTCAGCGCCGCCGGTTACAAAGTGCTGCTGATCGAAGAAGGCCCGCTCAAGACCAGTTCCGACTTCAAAATGCTTGAAGACCAGGCCTACAGCAGCCTCTATCAGGAAGGCATCGGCCGCATGAGCAAGGACGGCGCGATCACCATTCTGCAGGGTCGTGCGGTGGGCGGCACCACGCTGATCAACTGGACGTCGAGCTTCCGCACGCCCGAGCCGACCCTCGAACACTGGGCCAGGGAACACAACGTCAAAGGCCACAGCCCGGCCGAGATGGCGCCGTGGTTCGAGAAAATGGAACAGCGCCTCGGCGTCGCGCCATGGAGGGTCCCGCCCAATGCCAACAACGACGTGATCCGCAAGGGCTGCGAGCAACTCGGCTACAGCTGGCACGTGATCCCGCGCAACGTGCGTGGCTGCTGGAACCTTGGCTATTGCGGCATGGGCTGCCCGACCAATGCCAAGCAGTCGATGATGGTCACCACCATTCCGGCGACCCTGGAAAAGGGCGGCGAGCTGCTGTACCTGGCCCGCGCGGAAAAACTGTTGATCAGCGGCGACAAAATCACCGGCCTGCAATGCGTGGCGATGGACGAGCGCTGCGTCGCGCCGACCGGACGCAAAATCACGGTCAAAGCCCGGCATTACGTGCTGGCGGGCGGCGGCATCAACAGCCCGGCCCTGCTCTTGCGTTCAGACGCGCCGGACCCGCATCAGCGCCTCGGCAAACGCACCTTTTTGCATCTGGTTAACATGTCTGCGGGGCGCTTCGACGAGGTGATCAATCCGTTCTACGGCGCGCCGCAGTCGATCTACTCGGATCATTTCCAGTGGAAAGACGGCACCAGCGGGCCGATGGGCTACAAACTCGAAGTGCCACCGCTGCAACCGGCACTGGCGGCAACGCTGCTCGGCGGTTTCGGTACGCAGAACGCCGAACACATGGCTGATCTGCCGCGCACGCACGCGATGCTGGCGCTGCTGCGCGACGGTTTCCACCCGGACAGCCCCGGCGGCAGTGTCGAACTGCGCGGTGATGGCTCGCCAGTGCTCGACTATCAAGTCTCGTCTTACGCCTGGGAGGGCTTGCGTCGCGCGTTTCACAGCATGGCCGAGATCCAGTTCGCCGGCGGCGCGAAAGCGGTAATGCCGATGCACGCCGATGCGCGCTACGTGAACACCCTGGCCGAGGCGCGCAAATTGATCGACGGTCTGAGCCTTGAGCTCTATCGCACGCGGCTGGGCAGTGCCCACGTGATGGGCGGTTGCGCAATGGGTGAAGACCCGAAAAACGCAGTCACCGACAGCCTTGGCCGGCATCATCAACTGAGCAATCTTTCGGTTCACGACGGCTCGCTGTTCCCCACCAGCATTGGCGCCAACCCGCAATTGTCGGTGTATGGACTGACCGCACAACTGGCGACATCCCTCGCCGATCGGCTGAGAAATCCGTGAAAAAAACGGTTTATCGCGTCGTCTATAGTGCTTTCTTACCCAACAGGCGACTTGGCCGACCGGGACGGCTGCGATACCATCCGACTCCCCAACGGACTCCCGCCAGGACGACGCGATGAACCGAGTGTTGTACCCAGGTACCTTCGACCCTATTACCAAAGGGCATGGCGATCTGGTCGAACGCGCCTCGCGCCTGTTCGATCACGTGATCATTGCGGTCGCCGCCAGCCCGAAGAAAAATCCGCTGTTCCCGCTGGAACAACGGGTTGAGCTGGCTCGCGAGGTCACCAAACACCTGCCCAACGTCGAAGTGGTCGGCTTCTCGACGCTGCTGGCGCATTTCGCCAAAGAGCAGAACGCCAATGTGTTCCTGCGCGGTCTGCGTGCGGTGTCGGACTTCGAATACGAATTCCAGCTGGCCAACATGAACCGCCAGTTGGCCCCGGACGTCGAGAGCCTGTTTCTCACCCCGTCCGAGCGTTATTCGTTCATTTCCTCGACGCTGGTGCGGGAAATCGCCGCGCTGGGCGGCGATATCAGCAAGTTCGTGCACCCGGCCGTGGCCGATGCCCTGACCCTACGCTTCAAAAAGTAGGAGCTGCCGAAGGCTGCGATCTTTTGCTTTTAAAGATTGCAGTCTCGTGCACTTGATCGCAGCCGCGTGCACTGTTCTCGCCAATGCGGCACAATTGCGCGCATTGATTTATTGCGCCCGGGCCTGCCGCCCCGGCTGGAGTTAGCATGTCCCTGATCATCACCGACGATTGCATCAACTGCGACGTCTGCGAACCCGAGTGCCCGAACGCCGCCATTTCTCAAGGCGAAGAGATCTATGTGATCGACCCGAACCTGTGCACCCAGTGCGTCGGCCATTACGACGAACCGCAGTGCCAGCAGGTCTGCCCGGTGGATTGCATTCCACTGGACGAGGCGCATCCGGAGACTGAAGAACAGTTGATGGAAAAGTACCGCAAGATCACCGGCAAGGCCTGAGTCCTTCAGCGCCTGTTCCGACGCCATCGCGGGCAAGCCCGCTCCCACAGGGTTGTGTGGTGATACACAAATCGTGTGAACACCGAAATCCTTGTGGGAGCGGGCTTGCCCGCGATGAGGCCATCAATGACACCGCTGATCTCGGATCAGCTCACTCACGCTGCTCAAACCCCTCCCCCGTACACCCCAGACACCGCACAAAAGCAGCTTTCGCCGGATCCACCACCAGCGCCTGTCCCGCATCGCCTACCCCGCCACCCAGCGCGGTAAACGGCAATGACACCACAAACACCCCCGCACCCAGCACCGTTGCCACCACCAATAAAGGTCGGGCAATCAGCAAATCGCCGATCATGGCGTAGGCGGGAGGGTTCTGAATGGCGTAGCGCGGATCACCGCTGCCGTTTTCCGTGGCCTGAACGGCCAGGCTGGAACACAGCAGCAGTGTGACAAACAGGGCTTGCAAGGACTTCATGGCACGATCCTTCGGGCTGAACAGTGAGACCACTCACTATAGACCGTAGGACTTTTTCAGCTTTTTGCCTCAGGTCTGACAGCGCGGACAGAACACACTGGCCCGTTGCCCCAGCTTCACTTCCCGCAGACCGGTGCCGCAGACCTTGCAGTGCTCACCGCCACGACCATAAACGAAGAGCTCCTGCTGGAAGTACCCCGGTTGCCCGTCGCCGCCAATGAAATCACGCAACGTGGTGCCGCCGCGCTCGATGGCCGCAGCGAGGATGCGTTTGATCTCGATCGCCAGCTTCAGGTAACGCGCCCGGGAAATGCTTTTGGCTTCGCGGCGCGGATCGATCCCGGCGGCGAACAGCGCTTCGGTCGCGTAAATGTTGCCGACGCCGACCACCACCGCGTTGTCCATGATGAACGGCTTGACCGCCATCGAACGCCCGCGTGACAACTGGAACAGGCGCTCGCCGTCGAACAGATCGGTCAATGGCTCCGGCCCGAGGCGAATCAGCAGTTCGTGATTGAGCGGATCGGTACTCCACAGCATCGCACCGAAGCGGCGCGGATCGGTGTAGCGCAGGGCCAGCCCGGATTCCAGCTCGATATCGACATGCTCATGCTTGGCCGCCGGCATCCCGGCCTCAACCAGCCGCAAGTTACCGGACATGCCCAAGTGGCTGATCAGCGTGCCGACTTCGGCGTTGATCAGCAAATACTTGGCCCGCCGCTCGACCAGCACGATGCGCTGTCCGGACAGGCGCACATCGAGGTCTTCGGGGATCGGCCAGCGCAGCCGGCGATCCCGCACGATCACCCGGCTGACGCGCTGGCCTTCCAGGTGCGGAGCAATGCCCCGGCGGGTGGTTTCGACTTCCGGCAGTTCAGGCATGGCGTCCTCGAATCAATGCGCGCCGAGGTCGCGGATGGTCTGTTTGAGGGTTTCGAAATCGTAGTCCGACAGGCCCACGTAATCGAGAATCAGCGCACCGATGCTGTTCCACTCGTGGTCCTCGGTCTGATTGCCCAGCACCCGATACGACGCACAGATGTGTTCGGCCATCTTCAGGATCGCCAGCAGATTCTTCATCTGGCTGTTGCGCGAGGATTCGTCGCTGAAGATCGCCAGCGCATTGTGGTGATTGGCGATCGCCGTGCTGACATGTTCCGGCAGGCGCCACGACTTGGCGGTGTAATAGCCCACCACCGCGTGGTTGGTGTTGAACTCGCTGTTCTCGGTGTCCACCACCCGGCATTCGGCGCTGGCGTTGGCGTAAGCCTTTTCCAGTACCGACATGTAGTTGGGGAAGCGCTGCAGCATCAACGGCACGCCGCAATCGTGGAACAGGCCCAAGGCGTAGGCTTCATCGCCGGCCTGGGTGCCGATGCGCTTGGCCAGGGTCAGGCACGTCATCGCCACGTCCTGGGCGGTATCCCAGAAACGGTTGAGGGTGACGATGGTGTCGTCGTTCATCTCGCCCTTGATCGACTGCGCGTTGATCAGGTTGATGATCGAACGGCTGCCCAACAGGTTCACCGCACGCTGGATCGAGGTGATCTTGTTGCTCAGGCCGTAATACGGCGAATTGACGATTTTCAGCAGCGAACCGGACAGGCCGGGATCCTGAGAGATCAGCTTGGCGATCACCTCCAGGTCCGGGTCGGGCATGTACTGCTCCATTTGCAGATCCACCATGATCTGCGGCTGCGCCGGCACACTGATGCCTTGCAGGGATTGTTGAATCTGTTCGGTGGTCAGCTCTTGGGACATAAGTACACACTCTGGGACAGGCGGCGATTCTAACCTCTAAAAACCGCACGACGACACACCAGTGGGCAATTGTCAGGAACTTTCATTCGCGCTCAGGCTTCGGACTCTGTAAGGCCGACCGGACAATCAAGCACCGGCTCGGCGGTAATTTCCCGCAGACTCAGGAGCTTATCGATGACTACCTCCCTCACCGGCAAACGCGTTGCCATTTTGGTAACAGACGGTTTCGAACAGGTCGAGTTGACCGGCCCCAAGCAGGCACTCGAGCAGGCCGGCGCCCAGGTCGACATCCTTTCCGCCGAGGCCGGCAAGGTCAAAGGCTGGCACCACGACAAACCGGCGGATGAGTTCAAGGTCGACCAGACCTTTCAAGGTGCCAGCAGCGAGCAGTACGACGCGATCGTCCTGCCGGGCGGCGTACAGAACTCCGACACCATCCGCATCGACCAGGACGCCCAGCATCTGGTGAAAACCGGGGCCTCCGCCGGCAAACCGATTGCGGTGATCTGCCATGGCGGCTGGTTGCTGATTTCCGCCGGGTTGGTCAACGGCAAAACCATGACCAGTTTCAAGACACTCAAGGATGACCTGGTGAATGCCGGGGCCAACTGGGTCGACAAGGAAGTGGTCAAGGACGGTCATCTGATCAGCAGCCGGCAGCCGGATGATATTCCGGCGTTCAACAAGGAGCTGATCGACGCGCTGTCAGCCTGATCCGTGGGCTACTGAATTCATGTGGTGAGGGGATTTATGTGGCGAGGGGATTTATCCCCGATGGACAGCGCAGCTGTCCCAAATCGATTCACGCGGTCAGTCAGACAACTGCGTTCGGGGTTTGCGGCTGCTATGCAGCCGATCGGGGATAAATCCCCTCGCCACAGTAAACTCCTTCATCACTGATTGCCCTTGCCACATGTCCACTCACCAGCCAATCAGGCCGAGCAACACGCTATACTCCCGCTCTTTTTTCCGGAGCGACGTCATGTCCCTGCCTAGCCTGCGCCTTAAAGCCAACGCCGACCGTCGCCTGCGCAACGGCCACTTGTGGGTCTACAGCAACGAAATCGATGTGGCCGCCACGCCACTGCACGGCTTCAAGGCCGGCGATCAGGCGATCCTCGAAGCCGCTGGCGGCAAGCCGCTGGGCATCGTCGCCATGAGCCCGAACAACCTGATCTGCGCGCGTCTGCTGTCGCGCGACATCAAGTTGCCGCTGGACAAGTCGCTGCTGGTGCACCGCCTGAACGTGGCCCTGTCACTGCGCGAGCGTCTGTTCGACAAGCCGTTCTACCGCCTGGTCTACGGCGACTCCGATCTGCTGCCAGGTCTGGTAGTCGACCGTTTCGGCGACATCCTCGTCGTGCAGATCGCCTCGGCGACCATGGAAGCGCATAAAGATGCTGTGATCGCTGCACTGACCCAAGTGCTCAAGCCGAGCGGCATCCTGTTCAAAAACGATTCCGCCGCCCGTGATGCCGAAGGCCTCAACCGCTACGTCGAAACCGTGTTCGGCCTGGTGCCGGAGTGGGTAGCCCTGGAAGAGAACGGTGTGAAATTCGAAGCGCCGGTCATTGGCGGCCAGAAAACCGGCTGGTTCTACGACCACCGCATGAACCGCGCCCGCCTCGCCCCTTACGCCAAAGGCAAACGCGTCCTCGACCTCTATAGCTACATCGGTGGCTGGGGCGTGCAGGCTGCTGCGTTCGGCGCCAGTGAAGTGTTCTGCGTCGATGCATCGGGCTTTGCCCTCGACGGCGTCGAGCGTAACGCCGCGCTGAACGGCTTCGCCGACAAGATGACCTGCATCGAAGGCGATGTCTTTGAAGCGCTGAAGGAACTCAAGGCCAGCGAAGAACGTTTCGACGTGATCGTTGCCGATCCGCCTGCGTTCATCAAGCGCAAGAAAGACATGAAGAACGGCGAAGGCGCCTACCGTCGCCTGAACGAGCAAGCCATGCGCCTGCTGACCAAGGACGGCATTCTGGTCAGCGCTTCATGCTCCATGCACCTGCCGGAAGACGACCTGCAGAACATCCTGCTGACCAGCGCCCGTCACCTGGACCGCAACATCCAGTTGCTCGAACGCGGCGGTCAAGGCCCGGACCATCCGGTACACCCGGCAATCGCCGAGACTCGCTACATCAAGAGCATCACCTGCCGTCTGCTGCCGAACAGCTGATAGGCTCATGAAACGGGGAGCCTGCGGGCTTCCCGTTGCTTTACGGCGATGCAATATCGTCGAATTCCTTTCCTTTTCCTACAACTAACTTCCTACATGTACGCAGGACATTTCCCTGCGCGTTGAATTTCAAGAACTAATACTTACAAACTTGACCTTGCAGCACATCCACTCCGACAAAATTAATAGAAATTTCCTACCCAAGTATCGCTTGCCAATAATTCATTACAACCTATTATTAAGTTGTCACCACGACGGTGACATTCACTCTCAATGAACAAGGAGTTCATACTTATGAAAGCAATTACTCTGGAAACCAACAAAATCGCAAACCTGGCTTTTCTGGTTGCGCCTAAAGCCCGCTAAGTAAACCGGAACGCTGGGGAGTGCCGGCACCCCAGCGTTCTTTCGACTACGCCCAGAGTGATGAATACAACATGTACATCAATCCTTATTTATTCATATTGCCGCGCTCGCCCGGACAAATAGTCTGGAACTACAAAGACCACACTCAACATGAACTGGACCTGAGCTACTCTTGTCGACTTGCACAACTAATCAATAATCCGGAACAGTTCGACAGACGCAACATAATAGACTCACAACTTCTAAACGCAGGCATATTAACCGTTGCAAAAATAGACAGTCCGCCATGGGGCTGGGACGAGCTGTCGAAGATTTATCATATTGGTACCCAGAACATTCCCTGCGAACAGACGCCCCAGAATATTCATGAGTGGTCCAGGCAATACCTGAACCATTGCAGTGCGGTGCTGACCACACCGGCACCCGCTCAAGATCGCTCGATACTTGAAGACGCACCTCGAATCGCCCTCCCCGCCTCTGCGGCCCTGACCGTCGCCAGCCTGGGTAATGTCCTGCGCTTGAGAAAAACCTGCCGCTCCTTTACTGGCGAAGCGATCACGCTCGGCGACGTCGGCACGCTGATGTATCTCACACTGGGTTTTCTTCACCATCGCGACCATGACCGCGACGAAAGCATCGCCGAAGGCCTCGGCGCCCGTCGCAGCAGTCCCTCCGGGGGTGGACTGAATGCCTGTGAAGGCTTTCTTCTGGCACGCAATATCGAGGGTCTTGAACCGGGCCTCTACGCCTATCACCCGGCAGAACACGCGCTCACCCGGGTCAACCCATTGCCCGAACCTGCGCTCGGCCATTTGCTGGCGGGCCAGCATTTCATCAATAACCTGCCTCTGGGCCTGTTCATCACCGCTCGTTTCGACAAGCTCTGGTGGAAGTATGAACACTCGCGCGCCTATCGCATGGCGTTCGTCGAGGCGGGTCATCTGTCGCAGACCTTTCAACTGGTGGCCACGGCGCTGGGCCTGGGAACGTGGCTGACCGGGGCATTCGCTGATCGGCAGGTCGAAGCCCTGCTCAAGCTCGAAGGCAGCGCTGAACAACCGTTGTTCTTTGTCGGCTGCGGTGCCAGCGACGGTCAGGCAATGTGTCAGGAAATGCGCGAGCTGTTGCTGGAGACGCGGACATGAACGTGCCATCCACGGATCTTCCCGAAGCGCCAACGTCCTGGGCGCTTCGATTCACCCTCGGCGACTGGAACAACCACGCTTCGGTACGCACCAGCCGGCACGACTACCAGTTGCCGGAAGACCTGCCGTTGCAACTGCAGACCCGCTTCTGGTTCCCGCCGGCCTTCCTGCCGTATCTGTCCCATCCGGCCATCGAAGCCGCAGGCAGCAAGGTCATGCATCGGCTGGCAGCCAGCCACCTGGTGCACTTCCTGGACTACACCACGCTGCTTGAACACCGCATCGTCAACCGCGCCGTGGAAACCATCGTCCACGGCGAGTTGCCCGCCTACATTCCTTCACGGATGAAAACCGCCGCGCTGCAACTGTATACCGACGAGGGTTATCACGCGCTGTTCTCCCATCATCTGGCCGAACAGATCGCCGAACTGCATGGTTTTACCGGTCGCCCGCAGATGCCGCTGCGCATCACTCGCCTGACCGGCCAGATTGCCCGAACGCCGGAGAGTAAACGCCCACTGGCATGGTTTCTGCTGGGTTTCGTCTCGGAAACCATCATTGCCCGGGAGCTGCTGGATGTGTGTCGGGAAACGCTGGTCAGCAGCGTGAATGACATGTTGCGCGATCACCTCGCTGACGAAGCGCGCCACAGCCGGTTTTTTTCCGAAGTCTTCCACTACCTCTGGTTGACCCTGAACAGCCGCCAGCGCGCCTTCGTTGCCAGAACCTTGCTGGAGACCCTGGCGACCTTCTTCGAAGTGGACGAGCAATGGCTGCACCAAAGTCTGCGCCGCGCCGGTATCGGCGAAGGTGCGATCAAGGAAATCCTCGACAGCCTGACCAACGAGCACGCCAGCCGCCAGCGTGCCAGATCCGGAGCCGTGGCCACACTTGCCGCACTCGAAAGGGCCGGATTTTTCGCGCTACCCAACAACCGCAAACTTTTCGCCAAGGCAGGACTGATCGATGCGTGAAGGAAGAAAGGCAGTCACAACCCGACAACGCCGCGGGGCGGTCAGTCTGCTGTTGGCCATGGTGCTGCTGGGTGTGTTTCCGCTGGATGTTCTGCTGCCTTCGTTCCCGGCGCTGGCCGAACACTTCGCCCGCACTCCAGCCGATATTGCCCTGTCGATCAGCCTGTTCGCCGTGGGCATTGCCTTTGCCCAACTGGTGATCGGGCCGTTGTCCGACGTCATCGGGCGCAAGGGACTTTTACTCGCCGGGATGGGAGTCTCGATCCTCGGCGCCATCGGTTGCGTGATGACCAGTCACTACACGCTGTTCATGACCTTTCGCATCGTGCAGGCCATCGGCTGCGGCTGTTTTGTCCTGTCGCAGGCGCTGGTACAGGATCTGTTCGATGGCAAGGAGCGCGATCGCCTGCGAATCCTGATGGTGACCGCCACCGGGATCTTCATCTCTCTGTCACCGCTGGCTGGCAGCTTCCTGCAAGCGACCCTGGGTTGGCGCGGAAGCTTCTGGCTGTTCATCGTTTTGGCGGCAGTGGTGTTGCTCAAAGCCTGGCTGTTTCTGGAGGGTGGGCGGCCAGCCGCCAAGGCTACACCGCTCAATTTTCTCAGCGCCTATCGACGGGTGCTCAGGGATTTCGAGTTCGTCGGCTATTGGCTGATCTCGGCTTTCGCGTTCGCCTGCCACTTCTCGTTCATCGTCATTTCGCCGTTGATCTTCATGGATCAATTGCAGCTGTCAGCCTACGACTTCTCACTGATCCTGCTGATCTACGGTGCGGCCTATGTTGCTGGCGGGATCGTCGCCACACTGCTGAGCCGGCGAATCTCGCCGGGAAAGCAAATGGTGGTGGGGCTGAGCCTGATCCTGCTGGCGGGGCTGGTGATGTTGTTCATGGCCAGGCACCTTGCGCTCTCAGCGACCACAGTGCTGATTCCGATGTTGATCTGCACCGCCGGCACCACTATCACACGCCCTGCAGCCACCTCGCGGGCCATGGGCCTGTTTCCCGAGAATGCCGGCACCTCGGCCTCCGCCGGCAGTACGATCATTTTCATTTGTGGTGGCTTGATCAGCGCCTTGATCAGCCTGAGCCCAAGCAACCTGCAAGCCACCCTTGGCTACTGTTTTGTTCTGCTCAGTTGCATCGCACTGGCATTGAACAAGCGGATCAGCCATCGCGCCAGCGTCATCGAAAACGGCGCCGTCACGCCCTCTGGCAGCGATTGAGCCTGCCAGTCGTCCTGCCACACGCACCGTCGGCACTGGAACAACGCTTTGCGCCATTCCCTCCGGGCGCCAGCGGTGTAGAATCGGCTGATTCATCGCCATTCATCCCCCGGCGGGTTTATGAGCTCAGGCTGAGGCAAGCGGCGATCCCGCAAAGTCATCGGCAACATCCAGGACACACGGCCATTTCTGAGTGTTCCAGACGTCAATAGAAGCTCACTCCCTTTTGATACCTGATTTAGCCGCCCGGAGTGCTCCATGCCAGATTACCGCTCGAAAACATCCACCCACGGCCGCAACATGGCCGGCGCCCGCGCACTGTGGCGCGCCACCGGGATGAAAGATGACGACTTCAAGAAGCCGATCATCGCCATTGCCAACTCCTTTACCCAGTTCGTGCCGGGCCACGTGCACCTCAAAGACCTCGGTCAACTGGTCGCTCGTGAGATCGAACGCGCCGGTGGCGTCGCGAAAGAATTCAATACCATCGCCGTGGATGATGGCATCGCCATGGGTCACGACGGCATGCTGTATTCGCTGCCGAGCCGCGAGATCATCGCCGACTCCGTCGAATACATGGTCAACGCCCACTGCGCCGACGCCATCGTCTGCATCTCCAACTGCGACAAGATCACCCCGGGCATGCTGATGGCCGCCCTGCGCCTGAACATTCCGGTGATCTTCGTTTCCGGCGGCCCGATGGAAGCCGGCAAGACCAAACTCGCTTCCCACGGCCTCGACCTCGTCGACGCCATGGTGATCGCCGCCGACTCCAGCGCTTCTGACGAGAAGGTTGCCGAGTACGAGCGCAGCGCCTGCCCGACCTGCGGTTCATGCTCCGGCATGTTCACCGCCAACTCGATGAACTGCCTGACTGAAGCCCTGGGCCTGGCATTGCCGGGCAACGGTTCGACCCTCGCGACCCACAGCGACCGCGAGCAGCTGTTCCTGCAGGCCGGCCGCACCATCGTCGAGCTGTGCAAGCGCTACTACGGCGAAAACGACGAGTCCGTGCTGCCGCGCAACATCGCCAACTTCAAGGCGTTCGAGAACGCGATGATGCTCGACATCGCCATGGGCGGTTCGACCAACACCATCCTGCACTTGCTGGCTGCGGCTCAGGAAGCCGAGATCGATTTCGACCTGCGCGACATCGACCGTCTCTCGCGCAGCGTGCCGCAACTGTGCAAGGTCGCGCCGAACATCCAGAAATACCACATGGAAGACGTGCACCGCGCCGGCGGCATCTTCAGCATCCTCGGTTCGCTGGCCCGTGGCGGCCTGCTGCACACCGACCTGCCGACCGTGCACAGCCGCAGCATGGAAGAAGCCATCGCCAAGTGGGACATCACCCAGACCACCGACGAAGCCGTGCATCACTTCTTCAAGGCCGGCCCGGCGGGCATCCCGACCCAGACCGCGTTCAGCCAGTCGACTCGTTGGGAAACCCTCGATGACGACCGTGAAAACGGCTGTATCCGCAGCTTCGAACACGCCTATTCGAAAGAAGGCGGCCTGGCCGTGCTGTACGGCAACATCGCTCTCGACGGTTGCGTGGTGAAAACCGCCGGCGTCGACGAGTCGATCCACGTCTTCGAAGGCAACGCGAAGATCTTCGAAAGCCAGGACAGCGCGGTGCGCGGCATCCTCGCCGACGAAGTGAAGGAAGGCGACATCGTCATCATTCGCTACGAAGGCCCGAAAGGCGGCCCGGGCATGCAGGAAATGCTCTACCCGACCTCGTACCTGAAGTCCAAAGGTCTGGGCAAAGCCTGTGCGTTGCTCACCGACGGTCGTTTCTCTGGCGGTACTTCCGGCCTGTCGATCGGCCACGCTTCGCCAGAGGCTGCGGCCGGTGGCGCGATCGGTCTGGTGCAGGACGGCGACAAAGTGCTGATCGACATTCCGAACCGCTCGATCAACCTGTTGGTCAGCGATGAAGAACTGGCTGCACGCCGGGTCGAGCAGGACAAGAAAGGCTGGAAACCGGTCGAACAGCGTCCACGCAAAGTGACCACCGCCCTGAAGGCCTACGCCCTGCTGGCGACCAGCGCCGACAAGGGTGCGGTGCGTAACAAGGCGATGCTCGACGGGCTGTAAGTTTTAGCCGTCGAATAAAAATGCCCCGCCAAGTGCGGGGCATTTTTTGCCTGATCGAATCAATGGGTGAACATGGGGGCCCCATCGCTGGCAAGCCAGCTCCCACAGGGATTTACGGTGTTCTCACCATTTGTGTTTCACCTTGGACACTGTGGGAGCTGGCTTGCCAGCGATGGGAGCGACCCGGTCTTACTGAATGTCCTCTGGCTTGACGATCACCCAGTTTTTGTCCGCCGTCACCGGCAACCCTTCCTTGGCCTGGGCCGCCGCGTGCTTGGCCATCATGCCGTTCAATTGAGTCATGTATTTGTCCTTGCGGTTGACCCACAAGTGAATGCCGCCCTTGGCTACATCCACATCGTGGAACAGCATGTAGCCGTCGCTGCTCGGGGTGTCGCCGCCCACCAGTACCGGTTTTTTCCACTCGTCGATGTAGGTCAGGATCGCCGCATGCTTGCCGGCCATCCAGGTCGCCGGGGTCCACAGGTACGGCGTCAGTTCGAGGCCGAGGTTGGCCTTCTCGTCATACTTGCCGGCGGTGATCTGTTTGCGCGCAGTGGTCAGTTCGCCGGTTTCGCGGTTCTTCAGCAGCGTGGTCACGCCGATCACGTTTTGCGGTTTGACGTTGTAGCCGTACTTCGGATCGGCCGCGACCATGCGTACCAGTTCTTCCGAGGCAGCGGTCATCACGTAGACCTCGATGCCATTCTCCATCAACTTGTTGTACAGCTCGGCCTGGCCGGTGAAGACTTTCGGCGGCTGCACATCGAGGTTCTTCACCACGTCGCCGTCGTAATAGGTCGCCGGCACCGGTTTGCCCGACGCCATCAGCTCATCGACGTAGCCTTTGAGTTCCTTGAGGGTAAAGCCGGAGAACACCTGCGCCACCCACGGGTAGCAGACCATGTCGTCGACTTCGCACAGGCGATAGTAGTAACTGAACAGGCTTTCCTTGTGGTCGGCGGTGTCCTTGAACGGCATCAGCTTCAGGGAGGGATCGAGTTTGTCGCGGGTGATCAGGCCCTTGTTTTCCATGAACGGCAGCAACGACTCTTCGAGGTCATAGCGGTAACTGGTGTTGTCCATGTCGAACACCGCGTAGTTACCTTTGTTGGCGTTGGCCGCGATCATCGCGTCCAGTGCCTTGGCCTGATCCGCCGGCCAGTGCTTCAGATCGGTGGCGAATGCGTGGGCGGCCAAGCCCAATCCAAGCACCACAGCGAGCATTTTCGGTGCGAACTTCATCGACGTTTTCTCCCTGACTGAAAGACATCGACGCTAACAAATAAGTGTGACAGTCCTCGTCTGTCAGCGACCGCTTACGTCTCCTCAACGCCAGTTGCATTGCCGAGAGCGACAAGCGCTTATTCCAAAAACGACGGACGACCTGCTATTTCGGTATTAATTCATTGGAAATCAAACTGTTAGGCTTGCCGGTTCGCAGTTGCCCCAGAAGGTGACTGGCACAAGTCTTATCGGAGTCTTCATGAATCTGCCGCTGATCCTCAATCTGCTGGTGTTCCTCGCCCTGCTCTTCGGTCTGGCGCAAACCCGCCACACGACGTGGAGCCTGGCGAAAAAAGTCCTGCTCGCACTGGTGCTGGGCGTGGCGTTCGGCGTGGCCCTGCACACCGTTTACGGTGCCGGCAATCCGGTGCTGAAAGCCTCGATCGGCTGGTTCGATCTGGTCGGCAACGGTTACGTGCAGTTGCTGCAAATGATCGTGATCCCGCTGGTGTTCGCTTCGATCCTCAGCGCGGTGGCACGTCTGCACAACGCGTCGTCGCTGGGCAAGATCAGCTTCCTGACCATCGGCACGCTGCTGTTCACCACCGCGATTGCGGCGCTGATCGGTATCGGCCTGACCAACCTGTTCGGCCTCACCGCCGAAGGCCTGGTCGCCGGTACTCAGGAAATGGCCCGTCTGCAAACCATCCAGACCGACTACGCTGGCAAGGTCGCCGACCTGAATGTGCCGCAGCTGCTGCTGTCGTTCATTCCGCAGAACCCGTTCGCCGACCTGGCCCGGGCCAAGCCGACCTCGATCATCAGCGTAGTGATCTTCGCGGCTTTCCTCGGGGTCGCGGCGCTGCAACTGCTCAAGGATGATGCCGAGAAAGGTCAGAAAGTGATCAACGCCATCGACACTTTGCAAGCCTGGGTGATGCGTCTGGTGCGTCTGGTGATGAAGCTGACCCCGTACGGCGTGCTGGCGCTGATGACCAAAGTGGTCGCCGGTTCCAACCTGCAAGACATCATCAAGCTCGGCAGTTTCGTCGTGGTTTCGTACCTCGGTCTGGGCCTGATGTTCGTGGTGCATGGCCTGCTGGTGTCAGCGGCCGGGATCAACCCGCTGCGGTTCTTCCGCAAGATCTGGCCGGTGCTGACGTTCGCGTTCACCAGCCGTTCCAGCGCGGCGAGTATTCCGCTGAGCATCGAAGCGCAGACCCGTCGTCTGGGCATTCCGCAGTCGATCGCCAGTTTCGCCGCCTCGTTCGGTGCGACCATCGGCCAGAACGGTTGCGCCGGCCTGTACCCGGCGATGCTCGCGGTGATGGTGGCGCCAACGGTCGGCATCAATCCGCTGGATCCGCTGTGGATCGCGACGCTGGTGGCAATTGTGACCCTGAGCTCGGCCGGTGTGGCCGGTGTGGGTGGCGGCGCGACGTTCGCCGCACTGATCGTGCTGCCGGCGATGGGTTTGCCGGTGTCACTGGTGGCGCTGCTGATTTCGGTTGAGCCGCTGATCGACATGGGCCGTACGGCGTTGAACGTGAGTGGTTCGATCACGGCCGGTGCGATTACCAGTCAGGTGATGCAGCAGACGGATAAAGCGCTGCTGGATGCGGATGAGCATGCGGAGCTTGCTCAGGCTTGATGTAAAGCAAGATCAAAAGATCGCAGGCTTCGCCAGCTCCTACAGGGGACATGCGTAAACCTTGTAGGAGCTGCCGCAGGCTGCGATCTTTTAGGCTTTTTCCCAGACTTCGAAGTTGTACGCGGGCTTGTCGCCCTCAGCCGGATTCGGCACGTTCGACACCAGCTTCCACTGGTTCAGGTCAAACTCCGGAAACCACGCATCCCCTTCCGGGCTCAGCGCCACACGGGTCAGATACAGACGATCGGCCTGCGCCAGCCCTTGCGCATACAACTGCGCGCCGCCAATCAGCATCAACTCATCGACGCCCTGCGCTTTCGCCCATTCCTCGGCACGCACCACCGCGGCTTCCAGCGACGGATACACCTCCGCGCCTTCCAACACCAAATCTGGCTGGCGGCTGACGACGATGTTCAAGCGCCCCGGCAGCGGACGACCGAGCGAATCCCAGGTCTTGCGGCCCATGATGATCGGCTTGCCGAGGGTCGTGGCCTTGAAGTATTTGAAGTCCCCCGGCAGGTGCCAGGGCATGCTGTTGTCGACGCCGATCACACGGTTTTCACCGAGGGCTGCGATCAGGCTGAGGGGGAGTGATTTAGTCATGCCGGCGAGGATACCAGAGCCTCGCTTGACCCGATAAGCGCCACAGCGGTTATGCTCACTGCTCAATCGAGCAACGGAATGGCGCGTGACTGAACTGACTCCCCTGCAAAACCTCTGGTTGACGGAAACCATCCGCCTGCGCGAAGAACACGCAGGTACCCTGGAGGATCTGGAAGCCAATCGACTGGCCCGCGCGGCCGGCGGCGATCTGCCGAGCCGTATTCAGCGCCGGGCGGCGTGGCTGGCCGAGCGCGACGGGCTGAGCACGGCACTCAAGCACTGGCTGCAGGGCGCGCGTCTGGCGCTGGTGCTGCTGGTGATTTTCGCGCTGCTGAGCGGCGCCGGACTGGCCTTCGCCGCACTGAGCCCGTCACCGGTGAATGTGTTCTGGGCCTTGGGCAGCCTGCTCGGGTTGAACCTGATTCTGCTACTGAGCTGGGCGCTGGGGCTGATCTTTGCCGGAGAACACGGCGCCACTCTCGGGCGCCTCTGGTTGTGGCTCAGCGAAAAATTCGCTCGCGATGCCAAAGCCGCGCAACTCGCGCCGGCCCTGCTACTGATGCTGCAACGCAAAAAACTCAATCGCTGGGCCCTCGGCACATTGGTCAATGGCCTGTGGTTGCTGGCGATGCTCAGCGCACTGGTGCTGCTGCTGATGCTGATGGCGACCCGGCGCTATGGCTTCATCTGGGAAACCACCATTCTCAGCGCCGACACCTTTATCAACCTGACCCAAGCCCTCGGCGCGCTGCCGGCGCTGCTCGGCTTCAACGTGCCGACCGTAGAGATGATCCGCGCCAGTGGCGACGCGGCGCTGGGTATCGAAAGCGCGCGACAGGCCTGGGCGACCTGGCTGGTTGGCGTGCTGGTGGTCTACGGCGTGCTGCCGCGTCTGCTGCTGACGCTGTTGTGTTTCTGGCGCTGGAATCGCGGCAAAGCCGCGCTGGCGCTGGACCTGAACCTGCCCGGTTACGCCCAGTTGCGTGAACGGCTGATGCCGACCAGCGAACGCCTCGGCATTAACGACGCGGCACCTGAGCAGTTGCATCGCGTCGAAAGCAGCGTCAGCGAACACGCCAGCGAGGGCGCCCTGCTGGTCGCCATCGAACTCGACGATCAACGCTCCTGGCCGCCAGCGCTGCCGAAAACCGTGAGCAACGCCGGAATCCTCGACAGCCGCGAATCGCGCAACAAACTCCTGGAGCAACTCAGCCGTTTCCCTCCGGCACGCCTGCTGATCGCCTGCGATCCACGGCGCTCGCCGGATCGCGGCAGCCTCGCGCTGATCGCCGAACTGGCGCGCAACGCCAGCGCCACCCGCGTCTGGCTGCTGCAAGCACCGCCCGGTGAAGCGCTGGACAGCGCCCGCCTGGGCGACTGGCACGTCGCGTTGCAACAACTGGAGCTGCCGTTCGCCGATTGCGCACCGATGAACTGGCTGGAGAACGGTCATGACTGATGCCCGCAAAGCCCCGCTGAAACTCGCGGTGGTCGGCCACACCAACGTCGGCAAGACCTCGCTGCTGCGTACACTGACCCGCGACGTCGGTTTCGGCGAAGTCTCGCACCGGCCCAGCACCACTCGACATGTCGAGGGTGCGCGGTTGTCGGTGGACGGCGAGCCGCTGCTCGATCTTTACGACACGCCGGGGCTGGAAGACGCCATTGCCCTGCTGGATTTTCTCGAGCGTCTGGAGCGCCCCGGCGAACGCCTCGACGGCCCGGCGCGACTGGCGCGGTTTCTCGACGGCAGTGAGGCGCGCCAGCGTTTCGAACAGGAGGCGAAAGTCCTGCGACAGCTACTCGCCTCTGACGCCGGTCTGTATGTGATCGACGCCCGCGAACCGGTGCTGGCCAAGTATCGTGACGAACTCGAAGTGCTGGCCAGTTGCGGCAAACCGCTGCTGCCGGTGCTGAATTTCGTCAGCAGCGCCAACCATCGCGAACCGGACTGGCGCGAAGCGTTGGCGCGGCTCGGCCTGCATGCGTTGGTGCGGTTCGACAGCGTTGCGCCGCCGGAAGATGGCGAGCGGCGCCTGTACGAAAGCCTCGCGCTGCTCTTGGAAAACGCCCGGCCGCAACTGGAACGCTTGATCGCCGATCAACAGGCCCAGCGCCTGGCGCGCCAGCAAAGTGCGGCACGCCTGATCGCCGAATTGCTGATCGATTGTGCGGCGTGCCGGCGCAGCGTGGTCAGCGACGCCGAGCAGGAACAGCAAGCCATCAGCGAACTGCGCAAAGCCGTGCGTCAGCGTGAACAGAAATGCGTCGAAGCGTTGCTCAAGCTCTATGCGTTTCGCCCGCAGGATGCGGCGGCCAGTGATCTGCCGTTGCTCGATGGGCGTTGGGGCGATGATCTGTTCAACCCGGAAACCCTGAAGCAACTCGGCGTGCGCGTGGGCGGCGGGATTGCTGCCGGTGCCGCAGCCGGGGCTGGCGTGGATTTGCTGGTCGGCGGAATCACCCTCGGCGCTGCGGCGTTGGCCGGTGCGATTGCCGGCGGCGCGCTACAGACTGCGCGCAGTTATGGCAGTCGCCTGCTGGGCAAGATCAAGGGCCAGCGCGAATTGACCGTGGATGACGGGGTGCTGCGGCTGTTGGCGTTGCGCCAGCGGCAGTTGCTGCTGGCGCTGGATCAGCGCGGGCATGCGGCGATGGACGCGGTTCAGGTCGCCACCCCGCAGGACAAGAGCTGGCGCGAAGGCAAGTTGCCGGATGCGCTGAGCAAGGCGCGGGCGCATCCGCAGTGGTCGTCGCTCAATCCGCATGCGAAGTTGAATCAAGCGGAGCGGCAGGAGCAGATTGAGTTTCTGGCTGCAGATTTGTAGCGCCCGGACTGACGCTATCGCTGGCAAGCCAGCTCCCACAGTGTTCTCGGTGAAACCTGTTTTTGTGACCAACCGAGATACCTGTGGGAGCTGGCTTGCCAGCGATGGCAGCCACTCGGTTCCAAGACCTAAGAAGACAAAAGACGCACCGCTTTCTCCTTAAACACCTGAAGGTCAATTACCGGTATATCCATCTCCTTGGCCAACTCATCCCACTGCCGCATGCGCAAACTCACGGCACACAACGGATCACGCTCGAACGCATCAGCCTCGGCCTCCGTCATCACCCCGCCCTGATACTCCAGCGTCCGGCGACTCGCTTCACTCAGGCGTTCGAAATACCCAGGCTCACGCAACGTCAGGTAACGCTTGGCCTCAACGTGATATTGCACCAGCCGCGCCAGGCGCTCGCTGAATCCGGCCTCACGCAAATAGTCCGCACCCAGGCGCTCATGGCTGACCACGCCATAGCCGCCCATGTTCTCGGCGCCCTCGGCACACAAATGGCCGATGTCATGGAAGAACGCCGCCAGCACCACTTCATCATCAAACCCTTCAGCCATAGCCAACTGCGCGGCCTGAGACATGTGCTCGATCTGCGACACCGGCTCGCCGATGTAGTCGCTGTTACCGAAGCGTTCGTACAAGTTGAATACCCGGGCGACAATTTGTGGGTGATCCATCAGATTTCCTCCAGCAACCGCGCGACATTGCGTTCGGCCAATGCCGGGCCGACGCTCATGCCGACGCCGGTGTGCATCAACGCCACACTCAGCCCCGGTGCCGGGCGCAGCAACGAAAACGGTCCCGGCCCCCGGGCACCGTAGACGCCCTGCCAGCGCTCGAGCACTTGCACCTTGCAGCCCAGCGTCTGTTCGGCCAGATCGAGCATCCAGTTGTCCACTTGCTCGGCATTGAACGGCGACGGATCGCTGCCGTAATGGTGCGAGTCGCCGATAATCAGCTCGCCATACGGCGTCGGGCTGATCAGCAGGTGAATGCCGTTGTCGTGCAGGTGCGGCTGTTCACGCAGGATCTGCGCCTGCACCACCGCCGCTTGCGGCAGGTCGGCGAAAGCGCCGTAGTGCACGCAGCTCAAACCGGTGAGCAGGGCGTGTTGCAGATTCAGCTCGACTTGCGGTTTGGCGCGGAGCATTTGCAGGCGGCAGATCTGCGGATCGAGCGCGGCAATCGGCTCGGCCAGCAGGGTCTGATAATCGTGGCCGGAGCAGACGATGATCTGCTTCGTCGTGAAACTGCCGGCGGTGCTGTGCAGGCGCCCGGGTTCGACGTCGCGCACCAGCGTCGAGAAGTGAAACTCGACGCCGAGGTCGCGGCGCAGGTAGTCGATCAGCGCGGGGATTGCTTCGCGCGAGTACAGCTGTTGATCGTCCAGGCCGTGCAATGCAGCACGGTGGTGACTGAACTGGCCGTGGTACAGATCACGCAGTGCGGCGCCACGCAGCAAGGCCACGTTGTAACCGTGCTCCACGGCGCGACCGTTGCAGAAAGCTTCGAGCACGTGTTCTTCGGCTTCGCTGCGGGCGAACAGGTACGAGCCGTTGCGCTTGATGTGCAGACCGGCGAGTTGCGCCCAGTCGCCCCAGATCTCGCGGCTGGCCTTGGCCAGTTCGAGCATCTGGCCCGGCGGCTGGCCGGTGACCAGCGCCTGACCGAAGTTGCGCACCGAAGCGCCGAGGGGCGTGGCGGTGCGTTCGAAAACGCTGACCTTGAGGCCGCGTTTGGCGGCGGCGTAAGCGTGGGACAGGCCGAGGATGCCGGCGCCGACGATCAACAGATCTTTGTGTTGGGTCATTTAGAGGTGTCCTGAATGAGAGACCGTCATCGCTGGCAAGCCAGCTCCCACAGGTATCGAGGTGTTCACAAAATTCGTGTTCACCGCAAAACCTTGTGGGAGCTGGCTTGCCAGCGATGAGGCTCTGTCAGTCGATAAGATCTTACTTGGCAGCTACTTTCTCGGACTTGCCGTCATAGCGCTTGCGCCATTCGGTAAGGATCTCGTCGCGATTCTTCGAGGCCCAGGCGAAGTCGTTCTTGATCAGGCGCTGCTCGTAGTCGGCCGGCAGTTCGGTCTGCGGCTTGGCGATGCCCGGCTGCGCAAGAACCGCGAAGTTCTCCTTGTACAGATCCATCGCCTCGGCGCTGGTGGAGAAGTCCGCGAGTTTTTTCGCCGCGTCTTCATGCGGCGTGCCTTTGATCACCGCAGTCGCTTCGATCTCCCAGCCCAGGCCTTCTTTCGGCAGGATGATGTCCAGCGGCGCGCCCTGGCGTTTCAGCTGTACCGCCGGGTATTCGAAGGAAATGCCGATCGGGAACTCACCCGCAGCAGCCAGTTTGCACGGCTTGGAACCGGAGTGAACATACTGGCCGATGTTCTGGTGCAGACCGTCCATGTAGGCCCAGCCCTGTTTCTCGCCGAAGGTTTGCAGCCATGCGCTGACGTCGAGGAAACCGGTGCCGGAGGATGCCGGGTTCGGCATGACGATCTTGCCCTTGTACTCAGGCTTGGTCAGATCCTGCCAGCTCACCGGTTTACTCAGTCCCTGCTTCTCGGCTTCGACGGTATTGAAGCAGATGGTCGCGGCCCACACGTCCATCCCGACCCAGGCTGGCGGGTTGGCGGCGTCGCGGTAGTTCGCGCCGATCTTGCCCAGATCCTTCGGCGCGTAGCTTTGCAGCATGCCCTGCTGATCGAGGATCGCCAGGCTCGAAGCGGCCAGGCCCCACACCGCGTCAGCCTGTGGACGGGCCTTTTCGGCCAGCAGCTTGGCGGTGATGATCCCGGTGGAGTCGCGCACCCACTTGATCTCGACGTCCGGGTTGGCCTTTTCGAACGCAGCCTTGTAGGCGGTCAGTTGTTCGGCTTCGAGGGCGGTGTACACCGTCAACTCGGTTTTTGCCGCGAAGGCATTCAGGCTGAAAGTAGCGAGCACAGCAGCGGCCAGGGCCATAGGCTTGAACATGATCGTTTTCCTGTCTTGAGTTGAGGTTGGGAAAATCAGTGACCGGGCGCGGTTTGCCGCCAGGCCTGGGAACGGCGCAACAAGCCGCGCGAAGCCCACGCCAGCAGCAAGGACACGCCCGCCGAGGTGAACAGAATCAGGGTCGACATCGCTGCCGCGCCGCCGACGTTGCCAGCGTCGTCCATGTTCAACACCGCCACCGCCGCGAGGATGGTGTCGGGGCTGTAGAGGAAGATCGCTGCGGAAACCGTGGTCATCGCCGAGACGAACAGGTAGCGCACGATGTCCAGCAGCGCCGGCAGGCAGATCGGCACGGTGACGCGCAGGTAGTGGCGGTACAGCGGCGCCTTGAGCGACAGCGCGGCGGCCTCGAACTCGGCGTCGAGCTGGCGCAGCGCGGTGGTCGCGGTCATTTGTGCGGTGGTCAGATAGTGAGCAATGGTGCAGACGATCAGCAGGGTCATCGTGCCGTACAGCACGTGCAGCGGGTTGCCGCTGAGGTTGAAGAAGAAGACGTAACCCAGACCGAGCACCAGCCCCGGCACTGCCATCGGCACGAAACTGAGCATGCGCAACGTCAGGTTGAGGCCGCGTTGGCTGCGGGTTTTCTCCATCAGGTAAGCGCCAGTGAAGATCAGCACGCTGCCAATCAGCGCCGTGCCCAGCGCCATCTTCAAGCTGTTGCTGTACGCAAGCCAGCCACCGCCGGCGGTCTCGTTGAACTGATAGTGATTGAGCGACAGCGACAGGTTGTACGGCCAGAACTTCACCAGCGAGGAAAACACTGCCATGCCGAACACCAGCAGCAACGCCGCACTGATCAACAAAACAATCGCCAGATAGCAGCCATCACGCAACTTCGACGGCGTCGGTTTGAACACTTGTGCACGGCCACTCATGGAATCGCCGTGACGCCGACGCAACCAGGCATCGACGCCGAAGCTGAACAGCGCCGGCAGCAACAGCACCATGCCGATCAACGCACCGCGGCCGAATTGCTGCTGGCCGACCACGGCTTTGTAGGCCTCCAGCGCCAGCACTTGATAGTCGCCACCGACCACCACCGGCACGCCGAAATCGGTGATGGTCAGGGTGAACACCAGACAGAACGCGGCGAATACCGCTTGCCGGGTCGCCGGCCAGGTGATGCTGCGAAAGGCTTTCGCCGGACTGGCACCCATGCTCGACGCCGCATCGAACAGCCGCGCATCGGCCAGCGTCAACGCCGACAGCAGAATCATCAACGCATGGGGAAAGGTGTAGATCACCTCGCCCAACACAATGCCCCAGAACCCGTAGATGTTGTCCGAGAGCAGTCCACGCAACATGCCTTGGTTGCCGAACAGATAAACCAGTGCGATACCCGGCAGCATCGACGGCGCCATCAACGGCAGCAGGGAGATCCCGCGCCAGAGGCCCTTGGCCGGAATCAGAGTGCGCTGCAGAGCGTAGGCAAACAGGTAGGCCAGCGGGACGACGATGGCCGCGACGCTGAGGGAAACCTTCAGGCTGTTGCCGAGCAGCCAGTG
The DNA here is from genome assembly GCF_050473925.1 of Pseudomonas sp. S8. NCBI lineage: Bacteria > Pseudomonadati > Pseudomonadota > Gammaproteobacteria > Pseudomonadales > Pseudomonadaceae > Pseudomonas > Pseudomonas sp. S8. Next base: position 4,718,118 of record NZ_JBFDVZ010000016.1, on the reverse strand, counting down.
GAAATTCTCGCTGTTCACCAATTCCTTCGCAGCGAGCCAGCCACCGCCCTGCCCGGCCTCGCTGCTGAAGCCGCGCCAGAAGATCGCCAGCAACGGCAGCAAAACCGCGACACCAAGCAGCAACAACAGCACGAGTTTGCCGCCGAGGACGAAGATCCGGTCACCGACCTCGGCCCCGGACACTCGCCGCGCCTGCTTGTGCGGTAGCGGCAGTGCGATGTTCGCGCTCATCAGGCAAACACCTGCAGGCTGCGCGGTGGCAAGGCGACCATGATCTGCTGGGCGCCGAGGCGCGGCATGGCTTCCGGCGCCAGTTCGGCGAGCAGAGCGTGGCCCGGCAGTTGATCGAGTTCGAAGCTCATGCGGCAGCGATTGCCGAGGAACGTGATCTCGCGAACCTTGGCCGGGAACAGGTTTTCTTCGTGCACCAGCGGATTGACGTTGATCGCTTCCGGACGGCAGAACAGTCGGCCCGAAGCGCCGCTCACGCTGCCATCCGCCAGACGCACATCCATCCCGCCAACCCGGGCGTGACTGGCGCTGCTGCGCTGGAACGGCAGCCAGTTGCCCTGCCCGACGAACTCGGCCACGAACGGCGTGGCCGGGCGGTTATAGATGTCCTGCGGGGTGGCGTACTGCTCGACCCGACCGTTGTTCATCACGGCGATGCGGTCGGCCATCAGCATGGCTTCGTCCTGATTGTGGGTGACCATCAGGGTGGTGATGCCGAGGTTGCGCTGCAATTGGCGCAGTTCGGTGCACAGATGCTCGCGGACGCGGGCGTCCAGCGCCGACATCGGCTCATCAAGCAATAACAGCGACGGCGCCGGGGCCAGGGCGCGAGCCAGCGCGACTCGCTGTTGCTGACCGCCGGACAACTGGCCTGGGTACTTTTTCTCACTGCCGCTGAGGCCGACCAGCTCCAGCATCTGCCCGACGCGACGGCGTACTTCGTCACGACCACTGCCGGCGAGGCCGTAGGCAATGTTCGCTTCGACGGTCAGATTGGGGAACAGCGCGTAGGACTGGAACAGGATCCCGTAATCCCGGGCCTGCGGCGCAAGGTGCGAGACGTCGCGGTCGCCGAGGTACAACTCGCCGCTGTCCTGCTTCTCCAGCCCGGCGATGCAGCGCAACAGCGTGGTCTTGCCGCAGCCCGACGGGCCGAGCAGGCACACCAGCTCACCGGCGGCGACGTCGAGGGAGACGTTATCCAGTGCGGTGAAGGCGCCGAAGCGTTTCTGCACGCCGCGCACTCTCATCGGCGCACCGGGATTGGTCAGGGCAGTTGCGATGGCAGGATTCATGGACAGACCTCATCAAGCAGATGGGGCCAATCCTAGAGTTGTAATGCGTCCGTCATGTGGCAGTGAGGCAAAAACGGCCGATAGTGGTATTCGGGGATTTTGGTTGAAAGTCAAAAGATCGCAGCCTTCGGCAGCTCCTACAGGGTACGCATTCCAACGTAGGAGCTGCCGAAGGCTGCGATCTTTTGATATTCAGGCCGGGGACATTTCCTGAGCCAAGCCGAGGAAGGCCGCCGGCAACCGCGCACCCTTGCGCTCCTTGAGGCAATACAGGTACTCGGGAATCTGCGGCGCATTCTCGATGGTCAGCACGCGCAACTGCGGATCATGCGGCACTTCCTGGCGGGCAATGATGCTGATGCCGATATTGCGCAGCACCGCCTCGCGGATCGACTCACGGCTGCCGATCTCCAGCAACGGGCCAAAACTGACCCCGGCGCTTTCCAGCAACTCCTCGGTCAAACGGCGGGTGGTCGAACCCGACTCGCGCATCAGCAAGGTATGCCCGGCCAGCGCACTCAACGCCACATGCTCCTGCGCCGCCAGCGGATGATTGCGATGCACCGCCAGCACCAGCGGATCGCTACCCAATACCCGGCGAATCAACCGCGCATCCTCAAGCAACTGCGACGACGCCGCGACATCGACCCGGTAATCCTCCAGCGCTTCGAGCACCTGCTGCGAGTTGCCGATTTCCACCGACACTTCCACCTGCGGCAGACGCTCGCGGAAGGTCTTCACCAGATCGAGGATGTAATACGGCGCAGTGGCAGCGATGCGCAACGTGCCCTGCACCTGACCGCTGTTGCGCAGGAAGAACTCGATGTCGGCCTCCTGCTGCAACAGCGTCTTGACCATCGGCAGCAACCGCGCGCCTTCGTCGCTGACACTCAAACGACGGCCGCCACGGTAGAACAGCTCCACCGAATACTGGCTTTCCAGATTGCGAATCTGCGTGGTCACGGTGGGTTGGCTGAGGCCGAGCTTTTTCGCCGCCAGCGTAATGCTGCCCAGGCGGGCGACCATATAAAACGCTTTCAGCTCGGCACTCAGCACAACCATCCCTCATCGTTTATTTACGCAGCAGGCGCAAACCGTTGAACACCACCAGCAGGCTCACGCCCATGTCGGCAAACACCGCCATCCACATGGTGGCGAGTCCGGCGAAGGTTACCGCAAGAAAGATAGCCTTGATCACCAGGGCCAAGGCGATGTTCTGTTTCAGGATGCTCGCGGTGTCGCGCGACAGGCTGATGAACGCGGGGATCTTGCGCAGATCGTCGTCCATCAGGGCGACATCGGCGGTTTCAATCGCGGTGTCGGTGCCGGCGGCCGCCATGGCGAAACCGATCTCGGCGCGGGCCAGTGCCGGGGCGTCGTTGATGCCGTCGCCAACCATGCCGACCCGATGCCCCTGTGCATAAAGCTCTTCGATAGCCTGCAGCTTGTCGGTCGGCAGCAAGTCGCCCTTGGCCTGATCGATACCGACCTGCGCGGCAATCGCCTGCGCGGTGTGAACGTTGTCGCCGGTCAGCATCAAGGTTTTCACGCCCAGTGCGTGCAACTGGCGGATCGCTTCGCGACTGGATTCCTTGACTGTGTCGGCCACGGCGAACAGCGCCAGCGGACCAGAACTGTCGAGCAGCAACACCACGGATTTGCCCTGTTTCTCCAGCGCAAACAGCTTCTCTTCGAGTTGCGGCGAGCACAGGCCCAGCTCCTCGACCAGACGGTGGTTGCCCAAGTGATAGGTCTGGCCGTTGACCTGGCCCTTCACGCCACGACCGGCCAGCGCTTCGAAGTTATCCACACTCAGCACGGCGAGGTTTTTATCCACAGCCGCATTGGCGATCGCCAGCGACACCGGGTGATCGGAGCGCCCGGCCAGCGCGGCGGCAATCGCCGGAGCGCTGGCGTCAGCGGTCGGGTTGAGCGACAGGTAATCGGTCTGCACCGGTTTGCCGTGGGTGATGGTGCCGGTCTTGTCCAGCGCCAGATAATCGAGCTTGAAACCGCCCTCCAGATAAACGCCGCCCTTGACCAGAATCCCTTTGCGCGCCGCCGCCGCGAGGCCGCTGACGATGGTCACCGGGGTGGAGATCACCAGTGCGCACGGGCAGGCCACCACCAGCAACACCAGCGCACGGTAGATCCAGTCGAACCACACCGCGCCCATGAACAGCGGCGGAATGATCGCCACGGCCAGCGCCAGCACGAACACCACCGGGGTGTAGATTTTCGAGAATTGATCGACGAAGCGTTGGGTCGGAGCGCGCGCACCCTGCGCCTGCTCGACGGCGTGGATGATCCGCGCCAGGGTCGAGTTGTTCGCTGCCGCAGTCACCGTGTACTCCAGCGAGCCGGCCTGGTTGATGGTGCCGGCGAAGACTTTATCGCCGATGGTTTTCTCCACCGGCAAGCTTTCGCCGGTGATCGGCGCCTGATCGATGGTCGAGCTGCCGCTGACGACTTCGCCGTCCAGGGCGATGCGCTCGCCGGGTTTTACCCGTACACGGGCGCCGAGTTCGACGCTTTTGACCTCTTGTTCGATCCAGTTGCCATCGGCCTGCTGCACCGTGGCTTGTTCCGGGGTCATTTGCATCAGGCCGCTGATGGCGTTGCGCGCACGATCCAGCGAGCGCGCTTCGATCAGCTCGGCCACGGTGAACAGGAACATCACCATTGCCGCTTCCGGCCACTGCCCGATCAACACCGCACCGGTCACCGCGATGCTCATCAGCGCATTGATGTTGAGGTTACGGTTCTTCAGGGCGATCCAGCCCTTTTTATAGGTGGTCAGGCCGCCGCTGAGGATCGACACCAGCGCAATGATCGCCACCACCCAGGTCGGCGCGGCGTTGGTGAAGTGAATCACTTCGGCGGCGAGCGCACCGAAACCGGACAGCGCCAACGGCCACCAGTGTTTTTTTACCGGCGCTGGGGTCGGGGCTTCGTCGCCCGCCTCCAGCGGCTCGGCGTGCATGCCCAGCGAGGTGATCGCCTCGGTGATCGGCGCGGTGTCCGGCAGATTGTGGGTCACGCCGAGCACGCGGTTGATCAGGTTGAATTCCAGTTGCTGCACACCGGCCAGTTTGCCGAGTTTGTTCTGGATAAGCGTCTGCTCGGTCGGGCAGTCCATCGCTTCGATGCGGAAGCTGCTCAGTCGGGCGTCAGCACTGGTTTTCTCGCTCAGTTGCACCAACGCAGGCGCAGCAGCTGTCGACGAGCAGCAAGAATCTTCGTGCGAATGAACCGGTGCCGGTGCTGCGGCTTTCGACCCGCAGCAGGAATCGCCGCCATGTTCGTGCTTATGCAAAGGCTGCAATTTATGGCTGTGGCTATGATCGTGCCCGTCGCCGGGCTTGTGGGTGTGCTGGGAATCGCTCATTGGTCGCGTCCATGAAGGTGCCTGTTGCCAAGTAAAGACCCTGTAGCCACTATAGGGTCAAGCACCCATTTGGAGATGGCCGTCATGAAGATCGGAGAACTGGCGAAACTCACCGACTGCGCCGTGGAAACCATCCGCTATTACGAGCGCGAAAACCTGCTGCCGGAACCGGCGCGCAGCGATGGCAACTACCGCGTCTACACCCAGGCCCACGCCGAACGCCTGACCTTCATCCGCAACTGCCGCACCCTCGACATGACCCTCGAAGAAATCCGCAGCTTGCTGGCCATGCGTGACAGCCCGCAGGATCAGTGTGCAAGCGTCAATACGTTGATCGACGAACACATCCAGCACGTGAAAGCGCGGATTGATGGCTTGCTGGCGCTGCAGACGCAACTGCTCGACCTGCGCCAACGCTGTGGCGAAGGGCCGGGGGCGGATCAGTGCGGGATTTTGCAGCGGCTGGAGGTGAGTGGTGGCGTCGTCGCAACCGAAGTCGAACATTCCCACGTAGGCCGCAGCCACGGCCATTGACAACACCACAAAATATTGTGGGAGCTGGCTTGCCAGCGATAGCGGTTTTACAGACACATCAATGTTGAATGTGCTGCCGTCATCGCTGGCAAGCCAGCTCCCACAGGTTTAATGGCAGTCTGTCAGACCGCCATTGGCGCGGTCATCGGCGCGTGGTGCTCGTAACCTTCCAGCGAGAAATCGCTCGGCTCCACCAGCTCCAGCCACTCCGGCTGGTATACACCGGTCTTGGCAAACTCCGGCACGCGGTCGGAGATTTTCAGTTTTGGCATGGCGAACGGCTCGCGCTTGAGCTGTTTGTTGAGCATGTCCAGATGGTTCTCGTAGACGTGCGCATCACCGATGAAATAGGTGAACCAGCGCGGCGTGTAACCGGTCAGGCGCCCGATCAGGCTGAGCAGCGCGGCGCCTTCGGTGAGGTTGAACGGCGTGCCCAGACCCAGGTCGTTGGAGCGGATGTACAGGGTCAGGGAGATCTCTTTGGTCTCTACATTCGGATGGAACTGGTACAGCAGATGGCATGGCGGCAGGGCCATTTCATCGAGCTGGGCGCAGTTCCAGCCGTGGAACAGGATGCGGCGGCTGCCCGGATCCTTGATGATCGTGTCGACGCACTGGCGCACCTGATCGATGGCTTTGTACAGCACCACATAGGCCTGGCCGTCTTCCTCGCCCTGGGCGATCTGCTTGTAGCCGTTGCTCAGAGTCTGTTCGATGGCGGCGGTGTTGCTCAGCGGGATCTGCTTGTACGCCGGCCATTTGCGCCATTGCACGCCGTAGATTTCGCCGAGGTCGTCTTCGCCCTGACGGAACGGGTTGGCCAGCCACTGCGCGTTTTCGTTGGCGTTCTGGTCCCAGACCTTGCAGCCCAGCGCACGGAATTCAGCGGCATTGTTCACCCCACGCAGAAAACCGCACATCTCGCCGATGGCCGATTTGAAGGCCATCTTGCGGGTGGTGATCGCCGGGAAACCTTCCTGCAGATCGAAACGCAGCATCGCACCCGGGAAACTGATGGTGTTGATGCCGGTGCGGTTGGCCTGTTTGGTGCCGTTCGCAATGACGTGCGAGACCAGTTCGAGATATTGCTTCATGAGTTACCTGTGTCCTTTGAGCCCCGGCGTCGCGCGCCGGGGTTCGTAGTTTAAGCGGTCGGCGCGAGCGGCGCTGCCGGCGCACGACGATAGGCCAGCCAGATCAGGAATAGCCCGCCGACAATCATCGGCACGCACAGCACTTGGCCCATGGTCAGCCAGTTCCAGGCCAGGTAGCCCAGTTGCGCGTCCGGCACGCGGACGAACTCGACGATGAAACGGAAAATGCCGTAAAAAAGCGCGAACATGCCCGATACCGCCATGGTCGGGCGCGGTTTACGCGAGAACAGCCACAGGATCAGGAACAGCGCCACGCCTTCGAGCGCGAACTGATACAGCTGCGACGGGTGACGCGGCAGCTGCGCCGGATCGCTGAACGGCGGGAAGATCATCGCCCACGGCACGTCGGTCGGCTTGCCCCACAGCTCGGCGTTGATGAAGTTACCGATACGCCCGGCGCCCAGACCGATCGGCACCATCGGCGCAACGAAGTCCATCAGCTGGAAGAAGGTCTTGCCGTTACGCTTGCCGAACCACAGCGCGGCGAGCATCACCCCGATGAAACCGCCGTGGAACGACATGCCACCCTTCCACACTTCGAAAATCAGCGTCGGGTTGGCGATGTAAGCGCTCAGGTCATAGAACAGCACGTAACCCAGACGTCCACCGACAATCACCCCCATCGACAGCCAGAACACCAGATCGGAGAGCTTCTCCTTGGTCCAGGTCGGGTCGAAACGGTTGAGCCGGCTCGACGCCAGCAGCCATGCGCCGCCGATGCCGACGAGGTACATCAGGCCGTACCAGTGGATTTTCAGCGGACCGATGGCCAGGGCCACCGGGTCGATCTGCGGGTAAGGCAGCATTGCGACTCCTCGTTAGAGTTGAAACCAAAATTCCCGGGCGACGCTGCCACCTCAGGATTAAGCCAGGATTGCGGCCTGCTCTGAACCAGAGGCTCAGAGCAGGAAATTCAGACCCACGCAGAACAGCAAAGCGGCGAACAGCCGTTTCAGCAAGCGCGGCGACAACTTGTGCGCCAGACGCGCGCCGAGACGGGCGAACACCATGCTGGTCAGGGCAATGCCCAGCAGCGCCGGCAAATAAACAAAACCGAGACTATGCGGCGGCAACAACGGATCATGCCAGCCCAGAATCATGAAACTTAAGGCACTGGCCAGCGCAATCGGCAGGCCACAAGCCGACGACGTCGCTACGGCTTGCTGCATCGGCACGCTGCGCCAGGTCAGGAACGGCACGGTCAGCGAGCCGCCGCCGATCCCGAAAATCGCCGAGGCCCAGCCAATCACACTGCCGGCCACGGTCAGACCGAGTTTGCCCGGCACCGTTCGACTGGCCTTGGGTTTGACCTCCAGCGCCAGTTGCACGGCAATCACCAAGGCGAACACGCCGATGATCTTCTGCAGGTTCGGCCCGGAAATCGCCTCGGCGGTCAGCGCCCCAAAACCGGCGCCGAGCAGAATGCCCACGGTCATCCACATGAAGATCGGCCAGCGCACCGCACCACGTCGATGGTGTTCACGCACGGCATTGACCGAAGTGAAGATGATGGTCGCCAGCGATGTCCCTACCGCCAGATGCGTGAGGATCGACTGATCGAATCCCTGCAAGGTAAAACTGAACACCAGCACCGGGACAATAATGATCCCGCCGCCCACCCCGAACAGCCCGGCCAGCACGCCCGCACAGGCGCCCAACGCCAGATAGAGCAGAAATTCCATGACCGTCTCCCAGACGCATCCCCAAAACCGGAGCGGCATGGTAACGGATGCATGCCCTTTGGCTCCACTGACGATGGATGCACGGACGCCGACTGCGTAGAGTGAGCAAAAAACACACAAGGACCACCTTATGTGCCTGATCGTTTTCGCCTGGCGTCCGGGCCATGCCCAGCCGCTGATCGTCGCGGCCAACCGTGACGAGTTCTACGCCCGCCCGAGCCTGCCGCTGGCGCCATGGACCGACGCGCCGCACGTACATGCCGGGCGCGATCTTGAGGCGGGCGGCACCTGGTTGGGGATCGGCGCCAATGGGCGCTTTGCCGCGCTGACCAATATCCGCGATCCGCACCAGCCTCCGGCGCGTAAATCGCGGGGCGAGCTGGTGGCGCGGTTTCTCGCGGGCGATGCGTCGATTGATGATTATTTAAGCGATGTGGTCGCGCGCTCGCCGGAGTACGCCGGGTTCAACCTGCTGCTGGGCAATGCCCACGAGCTGTGGCACTTCAATGCGCGAACGTCCGAGCCGGTGATGCTCCAACCCGGGGTTTACGGGCTGTCGAATGCCGGGCTGGATACGCCGTGGCCGAAACTGCTCAAGGCCAAGGCTGCCCTGAGCGCGGTGCTGGACGATCCACAACCTGCGCGGTTGCTGGAGTTGCTGGGCGATGCGCAAACCGCACCGTTTGCCGAACTGCCGGACACCGGAGTCGGGCTGGCGACCGAATCACTGCTGTCGAGCGTGTTCATTGCCAGCCAGAGTTACGGGACGCGGGCGAGTACGGCGTTGATTGTGCAGGCGGACGGCACGCGGCGGATGGTCGAGCGCAGTTTCGGGCCGTATGGCGGCCACTTGGGGGCGGTGGAGCTTGTGGTTTAGCGGTGCCGGATAGAACGCCATCGCTGGCAAGCCAGCTCCCACAGGTATCTTCGTTGTTCACACATTTTTAGTGTTCACAGGAGATCCTTGTGGGAGCTGGCTTGCCAGCGATGAGGCCATCAGCCTTTTAAAGGGCCTTGTTGACCGCCGGCGGATTCATCTTCGACAAGCCGAGATTCTTCAGCGCCAGTTGCAGCGAGCTGTGGATAACCTGCGGATTGTCGATGGTCATCAGCTCGGCCAGCAGGTCCTTGGCCTTGCTCAGGTTGATCTGGCGCAGCATCCACTTCACTTTCGGCAGGTTGGTGGCGTTCATCGACAGGCTGTCGAAGCCCATCGCCATCAACAGCACCGCCGCTGCCGGATCACCCGCCATTTCGCCGCAGATGCTCACCGGCTTGCCTTCGGCATGCGCGTCGCGCACCACAGTCTGCAGGGCTTGCAGCACCGCCGGGTGCAGGTAGTCGTAGAGATCGGCCACTCGCGGGTTGTTGCGGTCGACCGCCAGCAGGTACTGGGTCAGGTCGTTGGAGCCGACCGACAGGAAGTCCACCTGGCGCGCCAGTTCCCTGGTCTGATACACCGCAGCCGGAATCTCGATCATCACCCCGATCGGCGGCATCGGCACGTCGGTGCCTTCGTCGCGCACTTCGCCCCAGGCACGGTGGATCAGGTGCAGGGCTTCTTCGAGTTCGTGGGTGCCGGAGATCATCGGCAGCAGGATCCGCAGGTTGTTCAGGCCTTCGCTGGCCTTGAGCATCGCACGGGTCTGCACCAGGAAGATTTCCGGGTGGTCGAGGGTCACGCGAATCCCGCGCCAGCCGAGGAACGGGTTGTCTTCCTTGATCGGGAAGTACGACAGCGATTTGTCACCGCCGATGTCCAGACTGCGCATGGTCACCGGTTGCGGGTGGAACGCGGCGAGCTGCTCGCGGTAGATCGCCAGTTGTTCCTTCTCGCTTGGGAAGCGCTGGTTGATCATGAACGGCACTTCGGTGCGGTACAGGCCGACACCCTCGGCGCCGCGCTTCTGCGCCCGCGCCACATCGGCCAGCAGACCGGTGTTGACCCACAACGGCATGCGGTGCCCGTCGAGGGTCACGCACGGCAGGTCACGCAGGGTATCGAGGCCCAGCGCCAGTTGTTTCTCTTCTTCGACCACCTCGGCGAACTGCTTGCGCAGCACGTCGCCAGGGTTGGTGTAGACCTCGCCGCGGGTGCCATCGACGATCACTTCGATACCGTCGACCTTGGCGTACGGCAGATCGACCAGGCCCATCACCGTCGGAATGCCCATGGCCCGGGCCAGGATCGCGACGTGGGAGTTGCCCGAACCGAGGACCGACACCAGACCGACCAGCGTGCCTTCCGGCACCTCGCCGAGCATCGCCGGCGTCAGTTCTTCGCTGACCAGAATGGTTTTTTCCGGGTAGACCAGGTTCTGCTGACGCTCTTCCTGCAGGTAAGCCAGCAGGCGCCGGCCAAGGTCTTTGACATCCGACGCACGCTCGCGCAGGTAGGCGTCGTCCATCAGTTCGAAACGGTTGACGTGCTCAGTGACCACCTGGCGCAGCGCGCCCTGGGCCCACTGGCCGGTCTTGATCACGGTGGTGATTTCGCTGCCCAGCGAGGCATCGTCGAGCATCATCAGGTAGACGTCGAACAGCGCGCGCTCTTCCGGACGCAACTGGGTCGCAAGTTTGGCGGACAAGGCGCGCATGTCGGCGCGCACGCCTTCGATGGCGGTCTTGAACAGCGCCAGTTCGGCGTCGATGTCGGTGATGTGCTTGTCCGGCACCACGTCCAGATCCGCTGGCGGCAGCATCACCACGGCAGTACCGACGGCAGCACCCGGCGAACCCGGTACGCCGACGAACTTGGCTTCCTGAATACCCTTGCCCTGACGGCCCAGGCCACGGATCGAACCGGTGGCCTCGGCGTGGGCGATCACGCCAGCGAGCTGCGCGCTCATGGTCACGAGGAAGGCTTCTTCACCTTCATCGAACTGGCGGCGTTCTTTCTGCTGGATGACCAACACGCCGACGACGCGGCGGTGGTGAATGATCGGCGCCCCGAGGAAGGAGGCGTAGCGCTCCTCGCCGGTTTCGGCGAAGTAGCGGTAGCGCGGGTGATCCGCGGCGTTTTCGAGGTTCAGGGGTTCTTCACGCGTGCCGACCAGACCCACCAGACCTTCGTTGGGTGCCATGCTGACCTTGCCGATCGAGCGCTTGTTCAAGCCCTCGGTGGCCATCAGGACGAAGCGGTTGGTCTCGGGATCAAGCAGGTAGACCGAGCAGACCTGGCTGCCCATGGCCTCTTTGACGCGCAACACAATAATCCCCAACGCCGCCTTGAGATCCTTGGCGGAGTTAACTTCCTGGACGATCTTGCGCAGCGTATTGAGCATGGCTCGGGGTCGAACTCCGTCGTCAGTCGCGCGCTAAAAGGCGCGGGGCAAGCTCTTTGAGGGCGCGTCGATACACCTCGCGCTTGAATGTCACCACCTGGCCCAACGGATACCAATAACTGACCCAGCGCCAGCCATCGAACTCCGGTTTACCGGTCAAATCCATCCGCACCCGCTGCTCGTTGGAGATCAGGCGCAGGAGAAACCATTTCTGTTTCTGGCCGATGCACAGCGGTTGGCTGTGGGTACGCACCAGACGTTGCGGCAAACGATAGCGCAACCAGCCCCGGGTACAGGCCAGTATTTCAACATCTTCACGTTCCAGGCCAACTTCTTCGTTCAGCTCGCGGTACAAGGCGTCTTCCGGCGTCTCCTCGGGGTTGATTCCCCCTTGCGGAAACTGCCAGGCATCTTGATTGATACGGCGAGCCCATAGCACCTGGCCGGCGTCATTCGTCAGAATGATCCCGACATTGGGGCGGAAACCATCGGGGTCGATCACGGCAACAACCTCGCAAACGCATGTCGCCGCATTGTTCCACAAAGCTTGATAAGGCGGCAACGAAGGTTCCTACCTTATGTGCACTCTTGTGAAAAGACCGTATTCTTGTCGCCTTTTTACTGACTTTTCAGCGGGTAACTGCAATGCGCCTGGCTCTATTCGATTTGGACAACACCCTTCTGGGCGGCGACAGCGATCACGCCTGGGGCGACTATCTGTGCGAGCGCGGCTTCCTCGATCCGGTGGCGTACAAGCAGCGTAACGACGAGTTCTACCAGGATTACCTGGCCGGCCAGCTGGATAACGCCGCGTACCTGAACTTCTGCCTGGAAATCCTCGGTCGCACCGAAATGGCCGTGCTTGAGCAGTGGCATAACGATTACATGCGCGACTGCATTGAGCCGATCATGCTGCCCAAGGCGCTGGAGTTGCTGAAACAGCACCGTGACGCCGGGGACAAACTGGTGATCATCACCGCCACCAACCGCTTCGTCACCGCGCCGATTGCCGTGCGTCTGGGCGTTGAAACCCTGATCGCCACCGAGTGCGAGATGGTCGATGGCCGCTACACCGGGCGCAGCACCGACATTCCGTGCTTCCGCGAAGGCAAGGTGACGCGCCTGAATCGCTGGCTCGACGAAACCGGGTATTCGCTGGATGACAGCTATTTCTACAGCGATTCGATGAATGACCTGCCGCTGCTGGAGCAGGTGGCGAACCCGGTGGCCGTGGATCCGGATCCGAATCTGCGGGCCGAGGCCGAGAAGCGTGGCTGGCCAGTCATTAGTCTGCGCGGCTGATATAGCTATCGCTGGCAAGCCAGCTCCCACAGGTCTTTCAGGTGGTCACACCATTTGTGTTCGCTACAGATCCTGTGGGAGCTGGCTTGCCAGCGATTGAAGCAACGCGGTCTCAAGCCTTAAACAGGCTTGGCGCCCATCAACCCGGCAATGGCGATAAAGCAGACAACACTGAACAACGCCAAGGCAAAAGTGAACCTGCCAACGCCGCCCGGCGCCTTGCGCAAGCGATTCAAGCGCACCAGCAACCAGAACCACGCCAGCGCCGCCACGGTGTACAGCACGCTGGAGGCCAGCAGCCAGGTCTGCCCCAGCGGCCAGCCGACCAGATGCACCATGCCCCAGCCGGTGAACGGCATGCTCAACAACGCCAGGCCCATCAACAGCCAGATGAACACCCGTGGCCGTTGCAAGGTGCGGCTGCCCGCCGTTGCATCACCTTTGCGTTTTGCCAGAAAAACCCAGACTCCCAACCCGAGCGCACCGGCCAGCAACACTACAGTGGCGACAATGTGCGCGGCTTTCAGGGCAGTTAACGTTTCCATTGTTCGATTTCCTCAGGGCCTGCCCATCAGCGTAGCCGCTTAGCCAAGAAACAACTGATAGGCCGGGTTTTCGCTTTCATCCCAGTACGGATAACCGATTTCCTCAAGCGCCGCCGGCACCAGATGGCGCTCGTCATGCGGTACTTGCAGGCCCGCGACCACCCGGCCGTCAGCTGCGCCGTGGTTGCGGTAGTGGAACATCGAGATGTTCCAGCGCCCGCCGAGCTTGTTGAGGAAGTTGAACAGCGCGCCCGGGCGTTCCGGGAATTCGAAGCGGAACACCACTTCGTCGATCACGTGCGCTGCGTGGCCGCCGACCATGTGGCGGATGTGCAACTTGGCCAGTTCGTTGTCGGTCAGGTCGAGTACCGGGAAACCCTGCTCGGTCAGGCTCGCCAGCAGCGCGCTGCGCGGGTCGTTTTCCGGGTGCGTCTGCACGCCGACGAAGATGTGTGCTTCGCTGCCGGTGTTGTAGCGATAGTTGAATTCGGTGATCTGGCGCTTGCCAATCGCTTCGCAGAAGGCTTTGAAACTGCCGGCCTTCTCAGGAATGGTCACGGCGATGATCGCCTCGCGACCCTCGCCCAGCTCGGCGCGCTCGGCGACGTGGCGCAGGCGGTCGAAATTGACGTTGGCTCCGGAGTCGATGGCGACGAAGGTCTGGCCACTGACGCCGCGCAGTTCGACGTACTTCTTGATCCCGGCCACGCCCAAGGCGCCGGCAGGTTCGGTGATCGAGCGGGTATCGTCGTAGATATCCTTGATTGCCGCGCAGATCTCGTCGGTGCTGACAGTTATCACTTCGTCGACGTAGTCTTTGCAGATGTCGAAGGTGTGCTGGCCGATCTGTGCCACCGCCACGCCGTCGGCGAAGATGCCCACGGTCGGCAGTACCACGCGCTCACCGGCGGCCATGGCCGCTTGCAGGCAGTTGGAGTCGTCCGGCTCGACGCCGATGACCTTGATGTCCGGACGCAGGTATTTCACGTACGCCGCGATACCGGCAATCAGACCGCCGCCGCCAACCGGCACGAAGATCGCGTCCAGCGGTTGCGGGTGCTGGCGCAGAATTTCCATCGCCACGGTGCCCTGCCCGGCAATGGTGTGCGGATCGTCGTACGGGTGGATGTAGACGTAGCCCTTTTCATCGACCAGTTTCAGCGAGTAGGCCAGCGCTTCCGGGAACGAATCGCCGTGCAGCACGACTTTGCCGCCGCGCGAACGCACGCCTTCGACCTTGATCTCCGGAGTAGTCTTGGGCATGACGATGGTCGCTTTCACGCCCAGCACTTTCGCCGCCAGCGCCAGACCCTGCGCATGGTTGCCCGCCGACGCGGTGACCACGCCACGGGCGCGCTCTTCGTCGGTCAGCTGGGTCAACTTGTTGTAGGCGCCGCGAATCTTGAACGAGAACACCGGCTGCAAGTCTTCACGCTTGAGCCAAATGTCATTGCCCAGCCGCTCGGAGAGCTGGCGAGCGTTCTGCAGCGGGGTTTCTACGGCAACGTCATAAACGCGCGAGGTGAGGATCTTTTTGACGTACTGTTCGAGCATCGGAAAGCATCACTGGCGATTGGGCGGGACCGACGAGTCTAACCCGGCTTTTGCCCGGGCGACCACACTGAACAGGGGGTTTTAGCCGGGGCGAACAGTTTGTGATGTAAACCTCATTGTGGTGAGGGGATTTATCCCCGATCGGCGGCGCAGCCGTCGTCAACCTGAGAGCGCAATATTTGCGAGGGGTGCTGGGAGCGCTTCGCCCTCCATCGGGGATAAATCCCCTCACCACAGGAGTTTTCGCCGGGCATGGGGGCTATAATGCCGGCCTTTCCGAACTCACCTTGCCCGCTTCCGGAGCCCGCATGACCCAGGATCAACTCAAACAGGCAGTGGCTCAGGCCGCCGTCGACTTCATCCTCCCGAAACTCGATGACAAGAGCATCGTCGGGGTCGGCACCGGCTCCACCGCCAACTGCTTCATCGATGCGCTGGCCCAGCACAAGGGCGCGTTCGATGGCGCGGTCGCCAGTTCCGAAGCCACTGCCGCGCGCCTCAAGGGCCACGGCATTCCGGTGTATGAGCTGAACACTGTCAGCGACCTGGAGTTCTACGTCGACGGCGCCGACGAGAGCGACGAACACCTGAACCTGATCAAGGGCGGCGGCGCCGCCCTGACCCGCGAGA
Source organism: Pseudomonas sp. S8 (assembly GCF_050473925.1). Lineage (NCBI taxonomy): Bacteria > Pseudomonadati > Pseudomonadota > Gammaproteobacteria > Pseudomonadales > Pseudomonadaceae > Pseudomonas > Pseudomonas sp. S8. Next base: position 4,702,738 of record NZ_JBFDVZ010000016.1, on the reverse strand, counting down.
AGATCGTCGCGGCCGTGGCCAAGACCTTCATCTGCATCGCCGACGCCAGCAAACTGGTGCCGGTGCTGGGCGAATTCCCGCTGCCGGTGGAAGTGATCCCGATGGCCCGCAGCCACGTCGCCCGCCAACTGGTGAAACTGGGCGGCGACCCGGTGTACCGCGAAGGCGTGCTGACCGACAACGGCAACATCATCCTCGACGTGTTCAACCTGCAGATCACCAACCCGGTGGAGCTGGAGGCGCAGATCAACGCGATCGTCGGCGTGGTCACCAACGGTTTGTTCGCGGCGCGCCCGGCGGATCTGCTGTTGCTGGGCACCAGCGAAGGTGTAAAAACGCTGAAGGCTGAGTAAGCAGAGACTGCCCGCCATTTGTAGTCAGATGCAAAACCTGTAGGAGTGAAACCTGTGGCGAGGGGATTTATCCCCGATGGGCAGCGAAGCGGCCCCAAGAGCTGGGACCGCTGCGCAGTCCATCGGGGATAAATCCCCTCGCCACAGAGCTCACTCCTACTTTTTTGTGGTGTTGATCAGTTTTGCGCAGGTTTCCTGAAGACGTAAAACAGGTTCGGCTCACTCACCAGATACAACGTTCCGTCATCATCCATCGCCATGCCTTCGGCTTGCGGCACGCTCTTGTGCAAACCCTGCCGGCCCTTGTTCAGCGACAAGGTGCTCAGCGGACGTCCATCAACATCCAGTTCCAGAATCAGCCCCGACTCGTCGGACAGCGCCAACAAATGGCCGCTGCGCTCGTCGTATTGCAGGCTCGACAGATCGCGCACGAACATCCCCGCATCGCGCTTGGGATTATTGATCACGTGCACCGCGTAGGATTTTTCTGGATTGAAGTGCGGAAATCCGTGCACTTCATAAATCAGCATCGGGTCGCGCTCCTTGGCCACGAACAGGCGTTTGCCCACCGAGTCATACGCCAGGCCCTCGAAGCCCTTGTTGCCGCTCATGTGCACGCCAAGTGTCATCTGTTCGGCATCCGCCGCATCGAGGAAGGTCGTGTCCTGCTCAAGATGCACCTTGATCAGCCGTTGCTCTCGCTCGTCGGTGATCACATAGGTGTCGGCACTGATGAACTCCACCGCTTCGGCATCGCCAAAGCCGATCAGTGCGATGCGCCGCAGGAGCTTGCCGTCGAGCGACAACTCGACCAATTCGGCGTGCTTATTGGTCACGGTGAACAGGCTTTTGCGCAGCGGATCGTAGGTCAGCGCCGACACATCGTCGTTCAGCCCGTCGATGACCCTAGCCTCGACCTCGACCCGGTACTGATCCAGACCGATGGCCTGGCTGCTTAACGGTTGCCACACACTGTGCAGGTTGAACCAGGCGCGCTCGAACAGGCGCAGGTATTGGCCGATCGCGATCAACGCGATCAGGGCAATCACTGACAGGATGGCAAACAGGGGCTTGGGACGGGCAAGTCGACGCATTCAGGCAGGCTCGGGATCAAAACAGGCGGATGAAATATCACGCCTGTCTGAACTGAAGCTTAATGGCCACTTGCCTCAGGCCACAAGACGCCCCTGTGTAGGAGCTGCCGCAGGCTGCGATCTTTTGATCTTGAAAACAAAAGCAAAAGATCGCAGCCTGCGGCAGCTCCTACATGAGGGTTAGTGAAAGGTGGTTATTTCTGCTTTTCGAAGCGATAGAACAGGTTCGGCTCACTGACCATGTACAGCGTACCGGCGTCGTCCATGGTCACGCCTTCGGCGCGGGGAATGGTGCTCTTCAAACCGTTGAAGCCGCCCAGCAGGGTCATGAAGCTGACTTGCTCGCCCTTCTCGTCCAGCTCCAGCAACAGATGCGAATCAGCGGACAGCACCAAGGTGTGGCCGGTACGCGGGTCGATGGCCAGCGCCGAGAGGTTGCGGATATCCAGCTCATCATTGGCCAGCTTCTGCTTGTCACCCTTGAGGATCTGGCTGCCGTCGCTTTTCCAGGTGAACAGCGCCGGCGGCCGCTCTTCGCCCAGCAGCAACTGCTGGTTGCGCGGATCCCAGGTGATTGCCTCAAATGCCTTGTTCTGGTTTTTCGACGGACCGAGGTCGTATTTCGGGAAATCGGCGATATTCAGTTCGCGGGTATTGGCATCGACCTTGACGATGGTCAGCAGGTGTTCGCGCTCATCGACGATCGCCATCAGGCCGTTTTCCAACACGGTCACGCCTTCCGGATTGCTCCAGCCCACCAGCGGCATCTTGCGTAGCACATCACCCTGCAGGGTCAGTTCGACCAAAAACGGGTTCTTGCCCATCACTGAAAACAGGGTTTTGGTCTGCGGGTTGTAGGACAGGTCAGAGGCCTCGTCCTTTTCCATGCCCGGCAGCAGTTTGCCGTCGATGACTACACGATAGTCCGGCAACCAGATGCTCGCTTTTTGCTCGGCCTGGCTTTCGAAACGCTCGCGCAACCAGAGCAGGCCACGGTCGTCCCAATGCATGGCAAACGCCAGGCCATACGCGGCGGCAAGCACCAGCAACAGCCAGACATACCAGCGCAGGGCAAAACGTGAGCGACGAGGAGGATTGAGCTGTGTTTGAGCTGACATCAGGGACGCGTTCCGAAAATTCAGGCTATGGGTAATAGCACAAAGAGGCCGGCTCAGACGCCAGAATGAGAGGAATTATCCGGACAGAATGTGAAAAAAACGGCAAATGGCGGCATTGCCGTGCGCTGCCAGCCATCTTCCGGGCACCACAAAGCAATGTGGGAGCGAGCACTGTGGTGAGGGGATTTATTCCCGATGGGCTGCGAAGCGGCCCCAAAAACTGGGACTGCTGCGCAGGCCATCGGGGATAAATCCCCTCACCACAACAGGCTCGCACACAGGGTGTTACCGTTTCGCGGTCAGCGCACGCTGCTGCTGAAGCTGCTCGCGCCAACCAGTTCCAGCACGATGTCGTCGCCGACGTTCAGCGGGCCGACGCCCACTGGCGTGCCGGTGAGGATCACGTCGCCGGCCTGCAGCGAAAAGCAGCCGGCCATGTGCTGGATCATCGGCACGATCGGGTTGAGCATCGCGCTGCTGTTGCCGTCCTGACGCACTTCACCGTTGATGGTCAGGCGAATGCCGATGTCGGTCAGGTCTGGGAACGTGCTGCCGACCACGAACGGGGCAATCACCGCCGCGCCGTCGAACGACTTGGCGATTTCCCATGGCAGGCCCTTGGACTTGAGCTCGGCCTGCTTGTCGCGCAGGGTCAGATCCAGCGCCGGAGCGAAACCGGAGATCGCATCCAGCACTTCTTCGCGGCTCGGTTTGGTCGACAGCGGCTTGCCGATCAACACGGCGATTTCCGCTTCGTAGTGCACCGAGCCGCGCTCGGTCGGAATGCTGAACCCGCCTTCCAGCGGCACCACGCAACTGCCCGGCTTGATGAACAGCAACGGTTCGGTAGGCACCGGATTGTCCAGTTCCTTGGCGTGTTCGGCGTAATTACGGCCAATGCACACCACTTTCCCGATCGGGAAGTGAATGCGCGTGCCGTCGACGTACTGGTGCTGATAGCTCATTTACCGACTCCTGCCTTCATTGATTCAGGGGATTGCCAATCAAACCGCGAAGATCTTGCCCGGGTTCATGATGCCGTTCGGGTCGAACACCGCTTTGACCGCCTTCATGTACTCGATTTCGACCGGCGAACGGCTGTACGTCAAGTAGTCGCGCTTGGTCATGCCCACGCCGTGTTCGGCGGAGATCGAACCGTTGTATTTCTCGACGGTTTCGAACACCCACTTGTTGACGGTCGCGCACTTGGCGAAGAACTCATCCTTGCTCAGGTTATCCGGCTTGAGGATGTTCAGGTGCAAGTTGCCGTCACCGATATGGCCGAACCAGACAATTTCGAAATCCGGGTAATGTTCACCGACGATCGCGTCGATTTCCTGCAGGAATGCCGGGACTTTCGACACGGTGACCGAGATGTCGTTCTTGTACGGCGTCCAGTGCGAGATCGTCTCGGAGATGTACTCGCGCAACTTCCACAGGTTGTGCAGCTGGGTTTCGCTCTGGCTCATCACGCCGTCCAGCACCCAGCCCTGCTCGACGCAGTGTTCGAAGGTTTCCAGCGCGGTGTTGGCCACTTCTTCGCTGGTTGCTTCGAATTCCAGCAACGCATAGAACGGGCACTCGGTGTCGAACGGCGCCGGTACGTCGCCACGGCCCAGCACTTTGGCCAGGGCCTTGTCGGAGAAGAATTCGAACGCGGTCAGGTCAAGCTTGCCCTGAAAGGCATGAAGCACCGGCATGATCGAGTCGAAGTCGGCGGTGCCGAGGACCATCGCGGTGAGGTTTTTCGGCGCGCGATCCAGACGCATGGTCGCTTCGACCACAAAACCCAAAGTGCCCTCAGCACCAATGAATAACTGGCGAAGGTCGTAACCGGTGGCGTTCTTGATCAGGTCTTTGTTCAGCTCCAGCACATCACCCTTGCCGGTGACCACTTTCAGGCCAGCGACCCAGTTACGGGTCATGCCGTAGCGAATCACCTTGATCCCGCCGGCATTGGTGCCGATGTTGCCGCCAATCTGACTGGAACCGGCCGACGCGAAGTCCACCGGGTAATACAGGCCGTTTTCTTCGGCGACGTTTTGCAGGTGTTCGGTGACCACGCCGGGCTGGCACACGGCGGTGCGATCGGTAAGGTTCACGTCGAGAATCTGGTTCATGTAGTCGAACGACACCACCACTTCGCCATTCGCGGCGACGGCGGCGGCGGACAGCCCGGTGCGCCCGCCCGACGGCACCAGCGCCACTTTGTGGGTATTGGCCCAGCGGACGACGGCCTGCACCTGCTCGATGGTCTTGGGAAACACGATGGCGCTCGGCGCGGGCGCGAAGTGCTTGGTCCAATCCTTGCCGTACGCATTCAGGGAGTCGGCGTCGGTCAGGACCTTGCCAGGCTCGACCAGGGTCTTCAGTTCATCAATCAGGGCAGGATTGGTCATCGACAGAACTCTCGAACAATTCATGGTCATCCTGAAGACGCTTCACGTCGCAGGAATGAGTGTTTCGCGGGGTGGCTATGCTAGCATACCGACCCCGCAGGCCAGTGCCCAAGGCCAGTTCTGCGGTGACGGCTTTCTTGCCGTGCGGGTCAGCTCCAGGCTGCTCCCCTCCCTGCCATTTTTCTCCGGGATACAGGTTTACGCAGATGAGCAAGACTTCTCTCGATAAGAGCAAGATCAAGTTCCTTCTTCTCGAAGGCGTCCACCAATCGGCTGTCGACGTCCTCAAGGCGGCGGGCTACACCAGCATCGAATACCTGACAGGCTCCTTGCCGGAAGCCGAGCTCAAGGAAAAGATCGCTGATGCTCACTTCATCGGCATTCGTTCGCGCACCCAACTGACCGAAGAGATCTTCGATCACGCGAAGAAGCTGGTCGCGGTCGGCTGTTTCTGCATCGGCACCAACCAGGTTGACCTGAGTGCTGCCCGCGAGCGCGGTATCGCCGTGTTCAACGCGCCGTACTCCAACACCCGCTCCGTCGCGGAACTGGTGCTGGCCGAAGCGATCCTGCTGCTGCGCGGCATCCCTGAGAAAAACGCTTCCTGCCACCGTGGCGGCTGGATCAAGTCCGCAGCCAACTCCTTCGAGATCCGTGGCAAGAAACTCGGCATCGTCGGCTACGGCTCGATCGGTACGCAGCTGTCGGTTCTGGCGGAAGGCTTAGGGATGCAGGTGTTCTTCTACGACACCGTGACCAAGCTGCCGCTGGGCAACGCCACTCAAGTCGGCAACCTGCACGAGCTGCTGGGCATGTCCGACATCGTCACCCTGCACGTTCCGGAAACCGCTGCGACCCAGTGGATGATCGGCGAGAAGGAAATCCGCGCCATCAAGAAGGGCGGCATCCTGATCAACGCCGCGCGCGGCACCGTGGTCGAGCTGGACGCCCTGGCGGACGCGATCAAGGACAAGCACCTGATCGGCGCGGCCATCGACGTGTTCCCGGTAGAGCCACGCTCCAACGACGAAGAGTTCGAAAGCCCGCTGCGTGGCCTGGACAACGTGATCCTGACCCCGCACATCGGTGGCTCGACTGCCGAAGCCCAGGCCAACATCGGTCTGGAAGTGGCGGAGAAACTGGTCAAGTACAGCGACAACGGTACTTCGGTGTCGTCGGTGAACTTCCCGGAAGTGGCCCTGCCGGCTCACCCTGGCAAGCACCGTCTGCTGCACATCCACGAGAACATTCCGGGTGTAATGAGCGAGATCAACAAGGTCTTCGCCGAAAACGGCATCAACATCTCCGGTCAGTTCCTGCAGACCAACGAGAAAGTCGGTTACGTGGTGATCGACGTCGACGCCGAGTACTCGGAGCTGGCGCAAGAGAAGCTGCAACACGTCAACGGCACCATCCGCAGCCGCGTGCTGTTCTGATCGAACGCCGAGCAATGAAAAAGGGAGCCTTCGGGCTCCCTTTTTCATGCACCGCCGGAAACTTATTTGACGTTGACGGTGATTTTCTTCGAGACGATTGGCGGATCGAACGGCATGTGGCCGCTGTCGCCCAGTTCCAGCTGCAAGGTGTGCTTGCCCGGGGCCAGTTTGATCGTGGCCTCGGTCTGCGCCTTGCCGAAGTGCATGTGATTGGCGTCATTCGGAATCGGTGCGCCCGCCGCCGGCATTTGGTCGACGTCGATCAGCAGGTGATGGTGACCGGTGTTCTTGGTAACGTCACCGGCCGGTGCCAGCGCAACGTCCTTGACCCCGAACTTGACCTTGAACTCCTGAGAAACCGTGGCCCCGTCTTCGGGAGAAACGATGAACACTTCGGCACCTTTAGGCGCCGGGGTCGCTGCACTGGCCAGCACTGAAACACCCATCAACAGGCCAGCCAAGGCTGCTCGTGACATAAACGTTTTCATTCTCTTCTCCAGTTTTTCCGTAAAATCCGCGCGGTCATGACAACTTCATGACCATTCGTTGTCGAAGGCACTCGACAACCATAGCAAAGCGAGCCTGACTCAGAGCATCGCAATAATGATTTCAAAGGAGTGACCATGCGCCTTCTGCCTGGCCTGATCTGCCTGCTACCCCTTTTGAGCCCACTGGCTCACGCCGAACTGATTGATGACGTCAACGACCGTGGCGAGTTGCGCATTGCCCTTGAGGCTAATACACCGCCCTTCAATTTCAAGGATGGCGACACACTCACGGGGTTCGAGGTCGAGCTTGGGCAACTGCTGGCCAACGAGCTGGATGTACGCGCCGACTTCATCGTCACCGACGAAGCCGACCTGCTCCAGGGCGTTGAAAGCGGCAAGTACGACGTCGCGCTCAACCACATAGCACTGACACCTGAACTCAAGGATCGTTTCGACTTCAGCGAGTCTTACGGCAAGGTCGACTCGCAGCTATGGGCGAAGAAAGATGAGCAGCCACGGCCAATGGTGCTGGTGCAGGCGCTGACTGAAGAGAAGCCGAAAGCGACCCAGGTGGAGCTGGCGATTCCGTTTCAGAAGGGTAATCCGGCATTTCACGCCAGCCTGGAAGGTGCGTTGCAGCGGATCAAGGCCGATGGGCGGTTGGCGGCGCTGTCCGCGAAGTGGTTCACCGAACCGTAGGAGCGGCCGCAGGCTGCGATCTTTTGATCTTGATTTTGAAGATCAAGAGATCGCAGCCTCGTTTCACTCGACAGCTCCTACAGGGGGTTTGTGGTGGGCTTTTAGTCGAGGTGGGTCAGGGCCATTGCAGCTTGTGGCAGCTCCAGCTCACTGAAAACTTGAACCCCATGGCGTTTGAGCAGCGCAGCCGTCACGCCTTCTCCCGAGACCTTCACCCCACTGAACGTCCCGTCATAAGTCAGCAGATTCCCGCAGGAAGGGCTGTTGGCCTTGAGCACCGCGACGCGGATGCCGTGTTTGTGCACCAGCGCCAGCGCTTGCTGCGCGCCGTCGAGAAACTGCGCGCTGACGTCCTCGCCTTCGGTGGTGATCACCGCCGCCTTGCCATCGAGCACGTCGGTGCCCTGCCCGCCGGGGATTTCCGCCGCAGCACGCGGGGTCGGCAAACCACCGGCCACTTCCGGACACAGCGGCACTACACGGCCTTCGGCGATCCACTGTTCGAGCAAGTCGAACGGCCCGCTGGCCCCGCCGTCGTAACGCACGCGGTGGCCCAACAGGCAGCGGCTGACCAGAATCTTCTGCATCTCAGAACGGCTCGTTGCCACGGCGACGAAACCAGCCGGTCAGCGACAGGCGTTCGCGCTGCGCCGGCAACACTTCATGCGGTACTTCGCCAGAGAGGAACACCACCAGACAGCCGCCGGTGGGTTGCACGTCATGCACCCGGTCTTCGCTCAGGTACATGCGCAACTGACCGCCGTCTTCCGGCAGCCAGGCGTCATTGAGATAGACCACCGCCGAGACCATGCGCCGGTCATCGTCGCGAAAACGGTCGACGTGCTTGCGGTAGAACGCGCCCGGCGGATACAGGGCGAAGTGGCACTCGAAATCCTCAAGCCCGAGGAACAACCCGCGATTGAGCGCCTCGCGCAGACTCTCCATCAGATTCAGATAACGGTCGCTGGCCTCGGCCTGGCCCGGGTCGATCCACTGGATGTGGTCGCCACGAATGCCCTCGCGAATCTCCGAAAACGGCCCACGGCCTACCGCTGCCGGCGCCAGTTCGCCCTCGGCCTCACGTTTGCGGCACTCGGCCGCCAGCTCACGGGTCAAACCCGCGGGCAGGAAAATGTTCTGCTGCGACCAGCCATGCTCGGCCAGGTCGTCGACGATGCGTAACAGCAGCGGGTGTTCAGAGGATATTTGCATGGCGCGCATAGTATGCCGGCGGCAGGAAATCCGACAGAGCCACGCGGCGGCTTGATACGAATTCTCGACAAGTACCGGCACCGCACGGAGAATAGTCCGCTGCTGACAGGAGTCCCTATGCGCCGTTTGCTTTTTTCACTGTTGATGTTCTGCGTTTTGCCCGCCTGGGCGGACGGCCACGATCAGCTATACAAGATCGCCGGCTGGCCAGATCAACGTGCGCATTTCAACGATGCCCTGAGCGCCGCGCAGCAGCGCTACCAGAACAACCTGCCACCGGCGGTGTTCCAGGCCCTGGTCAATAACAGCAACCAGCGCTTCGCCCCCCAGGCCATGGATCAGCGTGCCGAAGCGCAGCTGCGCCAGCACCTTGCCGATCCACAACCGGCGCTGACCTTTTTTCAATCGCCGCTGGGCAAGAAAATCGTCGCCGCTGAATTGCTCGCCACCCGTCGCGATCAACTGGCGAAGAACGCCAAAGGCTTGCCGAAGATGCAGGTCAGCGACAGCCGTCTGCTGATCATCGGCCATCTGGCGCAAGCCCTGCCGGCGCGCGAGGCCGGCGCCGAAGTCAGTCTGGCGATTGCCGGCGTGGCGGCGGACAGCCTGAGTTCGATGATCCCCGGCCTGCTCGGCGGCGGTCAGGCGCAAGGCATGTTGAACGGTCAGCGCCAGCGCCTGATGGAGCAGATCGGCGCCGATTTGAACAACACGCTGCTCTACGTTTATCGCGATCTGTCGGACGACGAACTGGAGCAGTTCGCGACCTTTGCCGAGTCCAGCGAGGGCAAGGCGTATTACCAGGCAGCGCTCGCAGCGATCCGGGCGGGTTTGGCGGTGGGGCAAAGCTCTTCGAACCTTGGCCAGTAAGCTTTATCACCTTTCAGACCGCCATCGCTGGCAAGCCAGCTCCCACAAGGATTTTCATCTAATACAGAGTTTGTGAACGCCGGAAAACCTGTGGGAGCTGGCTTGTCAGCGATGAGGCCAGCAACTCCCCTAGAGATTCCGCCCCCTGATCCGCTTGTTCAGAAACTCGAAATACTCCTCGCGCATCTCCAGCGTCTCGTTCGCCAGATGATGCCGCGCTTGCGGCAGCAACAGAATCTGCGGCCGGTCGAATTTCCACTTCAGCACCTGCAAGTTGTGCTGCCAGTCCACGGTCATGTCCGCCTGCCCCTGAATGATCAGCGGCCGTCGCGGACTTTTTTTCGCGTGTTCGACGCGGATGATCCAGCGCGACAGCGCACCGACCCACGCGGTCGGCAAGCGTTTGGGCTGTAACGGATCGGCCTGCAGAAACGGCAGGAAATCCGGGTCGTTGGAGTTCTCGCTGAAGCGCCGGGCGATGCCTCGCACGAAAGGTCTGAGCAGGTAATAACTGAGCTGCGACCAGCCCCAGGCGCGCGGACGCACCAGCGGCGCCAACAGAATCAAATGGCCTTGCGCCGGGCTGCCCTCGCCATGATTGAGTACATGGTCGACGACGATCGCGCCGCCGGTGCTTTGCCCGCACAGGTGCCAGGGTTGCGGCAGGGCAATCGAACCGGCTTCGGCGAACAGCGCCTGCAAGGCGTCCTGATATTCAGAGAAATCACGGATGCTCGCCCGCGGCCCACTCGACAAACCATGCCCCGGCAAGTCGCAGGCAATAACAGCAAAATCCTGATCCAGTGCCCACTCGATGACATGCCGATACAGCCCGGTGTGATCGTAAAAACCGTGCAGCAGAAACAGCGTGCCCTTGACCTTCTCCGGCCACCAGCAATGGCTGACCAGCTCATATCCGTCCACTTCGAACCGGCCCATGCCGCGCCAGACATCGCGCTCGGGGAAATCGGTTTTATAAAACCGCTGATACGCCTTCGCCTCGTCCGACAACGGCTGCCACTGGGCCAAAGGCTTGAGGCTGGCGCGTAAATGATCGGCATCGAAAGTTTCAGGCATGCGGGTATTCCAAAGCGGTAAACAGACTTTATCGGCCTGCGATATTCATCTGTTGCGGCAAGCATGGCAAGCTAGCCCCCCTTCGAGGATCGAAAAACCATGCGCTCGCCCTACCGCACCGCACTGTTTGCCAGCCTGCTCGCGCTTGTGTGTGCCGGGGTGCTGTGGGCGGCGTACGACTGGTTTCAGGGGCGTTATCTGCGTGCGTTCAGTCAGCACACCGCGGTGTTTTCCGGTGATTCGCTGCGTCTGCCAGATGAACTGGCCGGCCCCGGCAAAATCCGCCTCGTGCACTTCTGGGATCCGGCCTGCCCATGCAACGTCGGCAATCAACAGCACCTGACGGAAATGGTCGAGCAGTTCGGTCCGCGCGGTGTGGAGTTCTTCGCCGTGCAAAAGGCTGGCAGCCACGGCCAGTTGCCCGCGACCCTGAGCAATCTGAAAAACATCACGGTGTTGCCCGGTTCCGATCAGGTACCGGCCAGCCCCGCCGTGGCGATCTGGGACCGCAGCGGCAAACTGGCGTATTTCGGCCCCTACAGTGAAGGCCTGACCTGCAACTCCAGCAACAGCTTTATTGAACCGATCCTCAACGCGCTGATGGATGATCGACCGGTCAACGCCACCCACACCCTGGCGGTCGGTTGTTACTGCCCTTGGCCGGTGGTGGTGCAGTAAGGCATTCCGGACTTTTCGAGGACAGCGATGCACGGCACGGAAGGTCTGTGCTAATTGTTTGCAGCCCGACGGGCGGCAATCCCGCATGCACAAGGAGTCACCACGAAACGCGTCTTCACCGTTCTTGCCTTGCTCATCGTTGTCCTGCTCGCCAGCGTCGGCGCCTACCTCTACAGCAAGCAACCGACGCGTCAGGGTCAGGTGGAGCTGCGCAACCTGCAGGGTTCGGTGACCGTGCGTTACGACGAACGCGGGGTGCCGCACATCCGCGCCGAAAACGAAACCGATCTGTATCGCGCCCTCGGCTACGTGCACGCTCAAGATCGCCTGTTCCAGATGGAAGCCATGCGCCGCCTCGCGCGTGGCGAGTTGGCCGAAGTGCTAGGGCCGAAGCTGCTCGACACCGACAAACTGTTCCGCAGCCTGCGCATCCGCGAACGCGCCGCCCGTTATGTCGCCAGTCTCGATAAGCAGTCACCGGCGTGGAAGGCCCTGCAAGCTTATCTGGACGGCATCAACCAGTATCAGGACAGCCACGCTGCGCCGATCGAGTTCGACGTGCTGGGCATCCCCAAGCGGCCGTTTACGGCAGAGGACAGCATCAGCGTCGCCGGTTACATGGCCTACAGCTTTGCCGCCGCGTTTCGCACCGAACCGCTGCTGACCTACGTGCGCGACCAACTCGGCGCCGATTACCTCAACGTCTTCGACCTCGACTGGCAGCCCCAAGGCGTGCTCGCCAAAGGTCACGCCAAGAAGACGCCGACCCTTGCCGCCGACGACTGGAAAGACCTCAACGCTCTCGCCCGCCTCAGCGAGCAGGCGCTGATTGAAAACGGCCTGCCGCAATTCGAAGGCAGCAATGCCTGGGTGATTGCCGGCAGTCGCAGCCAGAGCGGCAAACCGCTGCTGGCCGGCGACCCGCACATTCGTTTCTCGGTGCCTTCGGTGTGGTACGAAGCACAACTGTCGGCGCCGGGGTTTGAGCTTTACGGCCATCATCAGGCGCTGGTGCCGTTCGCGTTCCTGGGGCACAACCTGGATTTCGGCTGGAGCCTGACCATGTTCCAGAACGACGATCTGGATCTGATCGCCGAGAAGGTCAACCCGGACAACCCGAATCAAGTCTGGTACCACGGCCAGTGGAGCGATCTGCTCAGCACCGAGCAGCAGATCGCGGTGAAGGGCCAGGCGCCGGTGACGCTGACCTTGCGCCAGTCGCCCCATGGCCCGATCGTCAACGATGCGCTCGGCACTGCCGCCGGCAAGACACCGATCGCCATGTGGTGGGCGTTTCTCGAAACACCGAATCCGATCCTCGAAGGCTTCTACCAGCTCAACCGCGCCGACACCCTGGCCAAGGCCCGCGCTGCGGCGGCGAAGGTGCAGGCGCCGGGGCTGAACATCGTTTACGCCAACGCCAAGGGTGACATCGCCTGGTGGGCTTCGGCGCTGTTGCCCAAACGCCCGGCCGGGGTCAAACCGGAGTTCATTCTCGACGGCAGCGGCAATCAGGCGGACAAGGATGGTTACTACCCGTTCAGCGCCAACCCGCAGGAGGAAAATCCGCCGCGCGGCTACATCGTCTCGGCCAACTTTCAGCCGCTGTCGCCGACCGGGATGGAGATTCCCGGTTACTACAACCTCGCTGATCGCGGCCAGCAGCTCAATCGCCAGCTCAGCGACAAGAGCCTGAAGTGGAGCAACGAGGCCAACCAGCAGCTGCAACTGGGCACCACCACCGGTTATGGCCCGCGTACCCTGGCGCCATTGCTGCCGGTGCTGCGTGAAGTGGTGAGCGATCCGGCGCAACTGAAACTGGTCGAGCAACTGGCGCAGTGGCAAGGCGACTATCCGCTGGATTCGGTCAACGCCACAGTGTTCAACCAGTTCCTCTACGACCTCGCCGATGCGGCGATGCGTGATGAGCTGGGCAACGATTTCTTCGAGACCCTGCTGTCGACCCGGGTGATCGACGCCGCCCTGCCGCGCCTGGCGGCGAACGCCGATTCACCGTGGTGGGACAACCGCACCACGCCGAACAAGGAGACTCGCGCCGACATCGTCAAAGCGGCGTGGCAGGCGAGCATCGCACACCTGAAACAGACCCTCGGCGACAATCCGTCCGACTGGCAATGGGGCACGGCGCACACCCTGACCCATGGCCATCCATTGGGTCAGCAGAAGCCGCTGGACCGCATCGTCAATGTCGGGCCGTTCGCTGCGCCGGGCAGCCACGAAGTGCCGAACAACCTCTCGGCCAAGCTTGGCCCGGCGCCATGGCCAGTGACTTACGGGCCTTCGACGCGGCGGCTGGTGGACTTCGCCGACCCGGCACACAGCCTGACCATCAACCCGGTCGGCCAGAGCGGCGTGCCGTTCGACAGCCACTATGACGATCAGGCTGAAGAGTACGTCGAGGGGATGTATGTGCAGGCGCATTTCAGCGAGGAAGAGGTGACGGCCAATACGCGCAGTACGTTGAAGCTGTTGCCGGCGCGGGCTGCGCAATAGATTTGTGCTGGCTGGTCTGGCCCCATCGCTGGCAAGCCAGCTCCCACAGGATTTTCAGTGAAGACAGATTATGTGAACACCCGAGAAACCTGTGGGAGCTGGCTTGCCAGCGATGGGGCCCTTAAGAACACAAGAGACCTTCAGAGCATCAACGCAAAATTCAGCCGAAACTGCTGCGGCGTCACCCCCAACCGGCGATTGAACACACTGCGCATGTGCTGCGCATCGCGAAACCCGCACTGATAGGCCACGGTCTTCAGCGGTGCCGTGGTGCTTTCCAGCAGTACTCGCGCCGCATCCACTCGCGCACTTTCGACGAACTCTGCCGGGGTGACCCGAGCCTCACGGGCAAACACCCGGGAAAAATTGCGCGCGCTCATGTTCGCCGCGTTCGCCAGATCGGCAATCGTCAGATCGCCGGTGAGGTTGGCCAGCACATACAACTGCACCATCGCCACCGCCGAGGTCGGCTCCGCATGCGGTGTGAGGAACGGGCTGAACTGCGATTGCCCGCCCGAGCGCTGAGTGAACACCACCAGCCGTTTGGCCACGCTCAGCGCCACGTCAGCGCCGTGATCGCGGGCCAACAGGTACAGCGACAGATCGATCCCCGCCGTCACCCCGGCCGAGGTATAGAGCGCACCGTCCTCGACATACAGGCGATCGGCTTCGACCCGCGCCGATGGACACAATTGCGCCAGCGCTTGGGCATCGTTCCAGTGAGTGGTCACCGTTCGCCCGTCCAGCAGCCCCGCCCGCGCCAGCATGAACGCGCCGTTGCAGATCGAGCCAAAACGCCGCGCACGGGCACTGGCCTCGCGCAGCCAGGTGTCGAAGCCTTTGCCGAAATCCAGAAACGGTAACTGCGGGCCGCCGGCGACCAGCAGCAAGTCCCAGGCGTCGAGCGCCTCGCTGAAGTGCCGGTGAGCGCTGAGGTTCAGGCCATTGGAGCAAGCCATCGGCCCGCGTTCGACGCCGATCACCTCCAGCCGATAGTGATCCTCGGGGGGCAGAAAACGATTGGCCTCGGCAAACACATCCATCGGCCCGCTGACATCCAGCGCCTGCACGCCGGGGAACACCACGATGGCGATGGTTCTGTTCATAAGCCTCCTTGGGGATCTTTGTGGCGAGGGGATTCATCCCCGATCGGCTGCGCAGCAGTCGTAGATCCTCACTGCGCGGTTTACCTGATTCGCCGAAATAGCAGGTTTTGGAACTGCTGCGCAGTCCATCGGGGATGAATCCCCTCGCCACAGGTTCGGTGTCTGCTGTTTTAAGTGAGTTGGCACGATTTGCAGGTCGATTGGCAAGGATCGCAGCCATGGGTTGATTGTCCGTGCAGTGCCTCGGGGAACAGACTTTGTCCATCAGCGCCACAACGGCGTTTTCGACGAGGAAACACCTTATGAGCACGACCATTGCCGGCATCAAAATCCCCGACAGCGCCCTCGCCCGGGCCACCACCGAGTACATTCGCGACATCGAATCCGACCTGCTCTACCACCACTCGCGCCGGGTGTTTCTGTTCGGTGCGCTGAGCGGCGAACGCCAACAACTGACCTACAACCCGGAGCTGCTGTATGTCGGCGCGATGTTCCACGACCTTGGGCTGGTCGAGGGCTATCGCAGTGCCGACGAGCGTTTCGAAGTGGATGGCGCCAACGCGGCAGCGGCGTTTCTCAAACCGTACGGGCTGAGTGATGACGACATCGAGCAGGTCTGGCTGTCGATTGCCCTGCACACCACGCCGGGCGTGCCCAAACATCTGCGGCCGACCGTGGCACTGGTGACGGCGGGTGTCGAGATGGACGTATTGGGGATGGATTACGCGGCGTTCAGCAGCACCCAGCGCGAGGCGGTGGTGCATGCGCATCCACGCGGGGAAGGTTTCAAGGAGTGCATCATCTGCGCGTTTGCCGACGGCTTGCGCCATCGTCCGCAGACCACGCTCGGCAACGTGAAGACCGATGTGCTGGTGGATCAGGAGCCGGGGTTCAGGCCGATGAACTTTGTCGAGGTCATCCGTACATCCCCTTGGATTTCCTGAGCTCCAAAAGCAAAAGATCGCAGCCTGCGGCAGCTCCTACAGAGATTGCATCCACTGTAGGAGCTGCCGCAGGCTGCGATCTTTTTGCCCGTCAGGCCGCTTCCGGTGCAGGCGCGCGGCGCACGTCCGGTTGTTTCCACGAATCGGCGGCGCCTTCTTCGATGGCTTGCTGGATGGCTTTCTTGCGCGCTTCTTCGGCGCGGCGGCTGAAGAACCACACCAGGAAGGTCACCAGCGATACCGCCAGCAGAATCAGGCTGGCCACGGCATTGATCTCCGGCTTCACGCCCAGACGCACCGCCGAGAACACTTCCATCGGCAGGGTCGTCGAACCCGGGCCGGAGACGAAGCTCGCCAGTACCAGATCGTCCAGCGACAGCGCGAACGACATCATGCCGCCCGCTGCCAACGAAGGCGCGATCATCGGGATGGTGATCAGGAAAAACACCTTCCACGGCCGCGCACCCAGATCCATTGCTGCCTCTTCGATCGACAGGTCCAGCTCACGCAGACGCGCCGACACCACCACCGCCACATACGCCGCACAGAACGTCGTGTGGGCGATCCAGATGGTGACGATGCCACGTTCCTGCGGCCAGCCGATCATCTGCGCCATGGCCACGAACAGCAGCAACAGCGATAGACCGGTGATCACTTCGGGCATCACCAAAGGCGCCGTCACCAGGCCACCGAACAGCGTGCGGCCCTTGAAGTGGGTGATGCGGGTCAGGACGAACGCGGCGAGGGTGCCCAGCGCCACAGCGGCAACCGCGGTGTAGCAGGCGATTTCCAGGGAGCGCACTACCGAGCCCATCAGTTGCGTGTTGTCGAGCAGGCCGACGTACCACTTGATCGACCAGCCGCCCCATACCGTCACCAGTTTCGAGGCGTTGAACGAGTAGATCACCAGGATCAGCATCGGCAGGTAGATGAACAACAGACCCAGAACCAGCATCAGGCTGGAGAAACGGAAGCGCTTCATTCTTTACCCTCCATTTCCTTGGCCTGACTGCGGTTGAACAGGATGATCGGCACAATCAGGATCGCCAGCATCACCACCGCCAGGGCGGACGCCACCGGCCAGTCACGGTTGTTGAAGAACTCTTGCCAGAGCACTTTACCGATCATCAGGGTTTCCGGACCGCCAAGCAGTTCCGGGATCACGAACTCGCCGACCACCGGGATGAACACCAGCATGCAGCCGGCAATGATCCCGTTCTTGGACAGTGGAATGGTGATTTTCCAGAAGCTGTTGAAGGTGCTCGAACCGAGGTCGGCAGCAGCCTCCAGCAAGCTGTGATCGTGCTTCACCAGGTTGGCGTACAGCGGCAGGATCATGAACGGCAGGTACGAGTAGACAACACCGATGTACACCGCGAGGTTGGTGTTGAGGATCTGCAGCGGCTCGTCGATCCAGCCCATGCTCATCAGGAAGCCGTTGAGCAGGCCGTTGTTGCTGAGAATGCCCATCCACGCATACACACGGATCAGGATCGCGGTCCAGGTCGGCATCATGATCAGCAGCACCAGCACCGTCTGCAGCTCTTTACGGGCGCTGGCGATGGCGTAGGCCATCGGGTAGCCGATCAGCAGGCACAACAGCGTGCTGAAGAACGCCATCTTCAGCGAGCCAAGGTACGCGGCGATGTACAACTCGTCGTCGCCGAGCATTGCGTAGTTGCCAAGGTTCAGCAGCAGTTGCAGCTTCTGCTCGGCGAAGGTGTAGATCTCGGTGTACGGCGGAATGGCCACATCGGCTTCGGCAAAGCTGATCTTCAGGACGATGAAGAACGGCAGCATGAAGAACAGGAACAGCCAGATGAAGGGAACCCCGATGACCAACTGGCGGCCACCGGGAATTATTCGATTGAGCCGGCGTTTGAATTTGCGCATGTTCATGAGCGAAGTACCACGCCGCTATCGTCTTCCCACCACACGTAAACCTGATCACCCCAGGTCGGACGCTGGCCGCGACGCTCGGCGTTGGCAACGAACGACTGCACCAGCTTGCCGCTCGGCAATTCGACGTAGAACACCGAGTGCCCACCGAGGTAGGCGATGTCATGCACCTTGCCGCTCGACCAGTTGTATTCGCAGGTCGGCATCTCGGCGGTGACCAGCAGCTTCTCCGGACGAATCGCGTAGGTCACGGATTTGTCCTGCACCGAAGTGCTGATGCCGTGGCCGACATAGATCTGCCGGTCGAGGTCCTTGCAGGTGATGGTCGCGTGGCCTTCAGCGTCGTCGATCACTTCGCCTTCGAAGATGTTCACGTTGCCGATGAATTCGCAGACCAGACGGCTGGTCGGGGTTTCGTAGATGTCGATCGGGCTGCCGATCTGGGCGATCCAGCCCAGGTGCATGATCGCGATGCGCTCGGCCATGGTCATGGCCTCTTCCTGGTCGTGGGTCACCATCACGCAGGTCACGCCCACACGCTCGATGATTTCCACCAGCTCCAGCTGCATCTGCGAACGCAGTTTCTTGTCCAGTGCGCCCATGGGTTCGTCGAGCAGCAGCAGTTTCGGCCGCTTGGCCAGCGAACGCGCCAGGGCCACACGCTGCCGCTGACCGCCGGACAGTTGATGCGGCTTGCGCTTGGCGTACTGGCTCATCTGCACCAGTTTGAGCATCTCGGCCACGCGCGCATCGATCTCGGCGTTGGGGATCTTGTCCTGCTTGAGGCCGAAGGCGATGTTCTGCGCCACGGTCATGTGCGGGAACAACGCGTACGACTGGAACATCATGTTGATCGGTCGCTCGTACGGCGGCATGTCGGTGATGTCGACGCCGTCGAGGAAAATGCGCCCCTCCGTGGGCCGTTCGAACCCTGCCAGCATCCGCAGCAGTGTGGATTTGCCCGATCCCGAACCGCCGAGCAGGGCGAAAATTTCGCCCTTCTTGATTTCCAAGGACACATCGTCCACGGCAATCGTCTCGTCGAACTTCTTCGTGACCCGGTCGATTTTGACCAACACCTGCTTAGGTGTCTGGTCGCCCTCGAGGGCTTTCTTATAGGCGCCGGAGGCAACTGCCATTTACGAAACTCCCAGAAAAAAACAGTGCAGTTCGCCCCATGCGGACGAACCCAGGATAGTTTGTGCCTTACTTGCCCGACTTGACCTTGGTCCAGCTACGGGTCATCAAACGCTGAATATTGGGTGGCAACTCGACCGACACGTAAGTCTTGTCGAGGACTGCTTGCGGTGGATAAACCGCTTCATCGGTGCGGATGGACTGCTCCATCAGCTTGTCCGACCCCGGGTTGGGGTTGGCGTAACCGACGTAATCACTGACCTGGGCGATCACCTCAGGTTTCAGCAAATAGTTGATGAAGGCGTGGGCCTCTTTGACGTTGGACGAGTCCTTCGGAATCGCCAGCATGTCGAACCACAGCGCGCCGCCCTCTTTCGGAATCGAGTAGGCGATGTTCACACCCTTCTTGGCTTCCTCGGCACGGTGTTTGGCCTGGAAGATGTCACCGGAGAAACCAATGGCCACGCAGATGTCGCCGTTGGCCAGATCACCGATGTATTTCGAGGAGTGGAAGTAGGTGACGTAAGGACGCACGGCCAGCAGTTTGTCGGTGGCCTTGGCGTAATCCTTCGGATTGGTGCTGTTGGCGTTCAGGCCCATGTAGTTGAGCACGGTCGGCATCATTTCATCGGCCGAGTCGAGGAACGCGACGCCACAGCTGTGCAGCTTCTTGATGTTCTCCGGTTCGAACAGCACGCTCCAGGAGTCGATCTTGTCGATACCGAGCACGGCCTTGACCTTGTCGACGTTGTAGCCGATGCCGTTGGTGCCCCACAGGTACGGCACCGCGTACTGGTTGCCCGGATCGTTCTGCTCCAGGCGCTTGAGCAGCACCGGATCGAGATTCGCATAGTTCGGCAGCTGCGACTTGTCGAGCTTCTGGAACGCGCCTGCCTTGATCTGCTTGCCAAGGAAGTGGTTCGACGGCACGACCACGTCGTAACCGGTACGCCCGGCCAGCAGCTTGCCTTCCAGGGTCTCGTTGGAATCGAACACGTCGTACACCGGTTTGATCCCGGTTTCTTTCTGGAAGTCGGCCAGGGTGGTCTCGCCGATGTAATCCGACCAGTTATAAATATGCACCGTACCGGCGGCCTGGGCTCCGACAGCGATCGTCAGGCCGGCAGTGGCCAGCAGGGCTTTGCGCAAAGAAGAAAAAATAGGCAAGTGGAGGTCCTCTAATTTAGTTGGGCCCAAGTTGCCCCGTGCTGCCTGACAGTCACGGTTGCCCGGCAACAAAACCGGCGCGCAACTTACCTTCGAAAAACCGATCCAGCAAAACTTTCTGTCATTTAATTGATCCGCTGACCGCCGTCATGGCGACGACAGCCAGCGGTTGCTGCTTCAAACCGGCTTATTTACCGGATTTGATCTTGGTCCAGCTGCGGGTCATTTCGCGCTGGGTAGCGGCCGGCAAGTCGGCGATCGCATACAGCTTGGCCTGCACGTCGGCTGGCGGGTAAATGCCTGGATCGCTGGTGATGTCTTTTGCCACCAGAGCGGTCGCAGCAGCGTTACCGTTCGGGAAGCGTACAGCGTTGGTGATGCCGGCCATGACTTCAGGCTTCTGCAGGAAGGTCATGAACTTGTAGGCGCCTTCGACGTTTTCGGCATCTTTAGGGATGGCGACCATGTCGAAGAAGCTGCCAGCGCCTTCTTTCGGAATGGCATAGCTGACTTTCACCTTGTCACCGGCCTCGGCGGCACGGGACTTGGCCTGCTGCACGTCACCCGAGTAACCGACCGCTACGCAGATGTTGCCGTTGGCCAGGTCCGAGATGTACTTGGAGGAGTGGAAGTAGGTGATCGAAGGACGAATCTTGAGGAACAGGTCCTCGGCTTTCTTGATGTCTTCTTTCTTCTGGGTGTCGGTAGGCAGGCCCAGGTAGTGCAGTGCGACCGGGAGCATTTCGGTCGGCGAATCGAGGAAGCTCACACCGCAGCCCTTGAGCTTGGCGATGTTTTCCGGCTTGAGCAGCACGTCCCACGAGTCGATGGTGTCGACGCCCAGCGCGGCCTTGACCTTCTCCGGGTTGTAACCGATACCGATCGAACCCCACATGTACGGGAAGGCGTGCTTGTTGCCCGGATCGCTGACCGACACGGCCTTGAGCAGGTCCTGGTTCAGGTTTTTCCAGTTAGGCAGCTTGGACTGGTCCAGCTCCTGATAAACACCGGCCTTGATCTGCTTGGCCAGGAAGTTGTTCGACGGCACAACGACGTCGTAACCGGATTTGCCCGCCAGCAGTTTGGCTTCCAGGGTTTCGTTACTGTCGAATACGTCGTAAACGACTTTGATCCCGGACTCTTTCTCGAAGTTGGCAATGGTGTCCGGAGCGATGTAGTCGGACCAGTTGTAAACGTGCAGTACCTTGTCGTCCGCGTGAACCGCACCCGCCATCATGCCCGCGACGGACAGCGCGAGAAGAGTCTTGCCAGCAAGCTTTTTACCTAATGCCTTCATGCGTCATGCTCCAAATTTTTCTTTTTTGAACCACTTTGTTCAGCGGCCGAACCCCGACAACTGGAACTGCGGCTAGTCTGGCAAGATCGGAGGCGGTCTTTCAAGAAAAGGCCCACCTTTCTGACACCTTCGAGCGAGAGCGCCGCAGCTCCCCCGCTCGAAGCCTAGCACTTAGGCTTGCAACGCACTGAGGGTCAGGTCCAGGCACTTGCGTGCCTTGGTCACCAGCTCATCGATCTCCGCCTTGCTGATCACCAGCGGCGGCGCAATGATCATGGTGTCGCCCACGGCGCGCATGATCAGGCCGTTATCGAAGCAGAACTGCCGGCAGATCATGCCCACGCCCCGGCCTTCGTAACGCTTGCGAGTGGCCTTGTCCTGCACCAGCTCGATCGCCCCCAGCAAACCGACGCCGCGCACTTCGCCCACCAACGGGTGGTCGTTGAGTTCGCGCAGACGTTTCTGCAAATACGGTGCCGTTTCGTTGTGCGCGTTCTCGATAATTTTCTCGTCGCGCAGAATCCGGATGTTTTCCAGACCCACCGCTGCCGCCACCGGGTGCCCGGAGTAGGTGAAGCCGTGGTTGAAGTCGCCACCTTCGTTGAGCACCTTCACCACATCGTCACGGACGATCAGGCCACCCATCGGGATGTAACCGGAGGTCAGGCCTTTGGCGATGGTCATCATGTCCGGTTTCAGGTCGTAGAAATCCGAACCGAACCACTCGCCGGTACGGCCGAAACCGCAGATCACCTCATCAGCGACGAACAGAATGTCGTACTTGGCGAGGATTTCCTTGATGCGCGGCCAGTAGGTATCAGGCGGAATGATCACGCCGCCGGCGCCCTGGATCGGCTCGGCAATGAACGCACCGACGTTGTCCACGCCGACTTCAAGAATCTTCTCTTCCAGCTGATTGGCGGCCCAGATGCCGAACTCTTCCGGCGACCTGTCGCCGCCCTCGGCGAACCAGTACGGTTGGGCGATGTGGACGATGCCCGGAATCGGCAAGTCGCCCTGTTCGTGCATATAAGTCATGCCGCCCAGGCTCGCGCCGGCCACGGTGGAACCGTGGTAACCGTTCTTGCGGCTGATGATGACTTTCTTGTTCGGCTGGCCCTTGATCGCCCAGTAGTGGCGAACCATGCGCAGCATGGTGTCGTTGCCTTCGGAGCCGGAGCCGGTGAAGAACACATGGTTCATGCCTTCAGGCGCCACGTCGGCGATGGCCTTGGCCAGTTCCAGCGCCGGCGGGTGCGCGGTCTGGAAGAACAGGTTGTAGTAAGGCAGTTCGCGCATCTGCTTCGCGGCTGCGTCAGCCAGCTCATCGCGGCCATAACCGATCGCCACGCACCACAGACCCGCCATGCCATCGAGGATCTTGTTGCCCTCGCTGTCCCACAGGTACACGCCCTTGGCGTTGGTGATGATCCGTGGGCCCTTCTCTTTCAGTTGCTTGAAGTCGCTGAACGGGGCCAGGTGGTGATCGCTGCTCAGGGCTTGCCACTCACGGGTTTGCGGGTTGTTGCTGGTCATGCCAATTCTCCTTGTTATCGGTGAAGGCGCGGCTGCTGCCAGCCGCGCCCGGCGTATCAGACGGCGAAGAGCAGGTACTCACGCTCCCAGGAACTGATCACGCGCTTGAAGTTTTCATGCTCGGCCCGCTTGACCGCGACGTAGCCGGTGATGAAGGTCTTGCCCAGGTATTTCTCGATGGTTGCGCTGTTTTCCATACGCTCCAGCGCGTCTTCGATGGTCAGCGGCAGGCGCAGGTTGCGGCGTTCATAGCCGCGACCGACCACCGGCGCGCTTGGATTGAGGCCTTCGACCATACCGATGTAACCGCAGAGCAGGCTCGCGGCAATCGCCAGGTACGGGTTGGCGTCGGCGCCCGGCAGGCGGTTTTCCACGCGGCGGTTCTGCGGGCCGGCATCCGGGACGCGCAGGCCCACGGTGCGGTTCTCTTCGCCCCACTCCACGTTCACCGGCGCCGAAGTGTCCGGCAGGAAGCGGCGGAACGAGTTGACGTTCGGCGCGAACAGCGGGAGCAATTCCGGGATCAGTTTCTGCAGGCCACCGATGTGGTGCAGGAACAGCTGGCTCATGGTCCCGTCTTCATTGGAGAACACGTTCTTGCCGGTCTCGATGTCGATGATGCTCTGGTGCAAGTGCATCGCACTGCCCGGCTCGCCGGTCATCGGCTTGGCCATGAAGGTGGCGGCCACGTCGTGCTTGAGCGCGGCTTCGCGCATGGTGCGCTTGAACACCAGGATCTGGTCGGCCAGCGACAGTGCATCGCCGTGACGGAAGTTGATTTCCATCTGTGCCGTGCCGTCTTCGTGGATCAGCGTGTCGAGGTCCAGCTCCTGCAGTTCGCACCAGTCGTAGACGTCCTCGAACAGCGGGTCGAACTCGTTCGCCGCTTCGATGGAGAACGACTGACGCCCGATTTCCGGACGGCCCGAGCGGCCGATCGGCGGCTGCAGCGGATAGTCGGGGTCGTCACTGCGCTTGGTCAGGTAGAACTCCATCTCCGGCGCCACGATCGGCTGCCAGCCCTTGTCGGCGTAGAGTTTCAGGACTTTCTTGAGCACGTTGCGCGGCGACAGCTCGATCGGGTTGCCTTGCTTGTCGTAGGTGTCGTGGATCACCTGAGCGGTCGGCTCTATGGCCCACGGCACCAGGTATACGGCGTTCTGATCGGGGCGGCAGATCATGTCGATGTCGGCCGGGTCGAGCAGTTCGTAATAGATGTCGTCTTCGACGTAGTCGCCGGTCACGGTCTGCAACAGCACGCTTTCCGGCAGGCGCATGCCCTTTTCGGCGATGAACTTGTTGGTCGGCGAGATCTTGCCCCGGGTGATACCGGTCAAGTCGCCGATCATGCATTCGACTTCTGTGATCTTGTGGTCTTTCAACCAATCGGTGAGCTGGTCGAGGTTGTTACTCATAAATGCCTCTGGGCTGAGTCTCCTGACATCGTGTCAGGCAAAGTTTGACGCCGTGGCGTCGCGTTAAAGGGGGTTTGCTTGCGCGCAGTGCCGGCTTACGCCTGGCACCGCGCATCGACAATGAAAGAGGAGCTTACCTGCCCTTTACGCTGGCGTTGCATTTCCTGTGCACATTCAAGGCGTGCAGAATCATGAGCACGGCTGGGGAAGCGGCACAGGCTTTGGGACTCAAAGGGATCTATATTGAAGGAAGGCGCCATAAACAGAATGCTTTGCCGTACGTCCAGAATAACGGACGCTGCCGTTTGGCCTGATGCGGACGAGGACATCGTCGACAGCCCGCGAGCCTTGCGGGCTGCACTCCGGACGGATTTGTCGCCACTGATGTGTTGAGCATGCAGACCGGACTGTTGCGAGCAGTCGGTGATGCCGATTAACGGCAGGCGAGACATGAAGCACCCCGGTATTATTGCTGTTATGGGTTTGATCGGAGCTTAGCCTTGTTCATTTTTTTACACAACACCCCCGTAAAAAATACAACACGGCCTGCTCAAGCCCGCGGGTGCCAAGCGTCCCAAGGACAAAAAACTGCCCCAAAGTGCCCCATAAATGCCCTTGCAGCGCTTTTTTAGGGCAAAAAAGGCCTCGCTTGACTTCGGCATGCCGTTCGGGTTGACTGAAACCAGAAAAGATCAATGATTGATATTTTTAACAACAAAGGTGTTGCATCATGTCGGTACCCCCGCGTGCCGTTCAGCTTAACGAAGCGAACGCGTTCCTTAAGGAACATCCTGAGGTTCTGTACGTTGACCTTCTGATTGCGGATATGAATGGTGTGGTGCGCGGCAAGCGCATCGAACGCACCAGCCTCCACAAGGTTTACGAGAAAGGCATCAACCTGCCGGCCTCTCTATTTGCTCTGGATATCAATGGTTCTACGGTGGAAAGCACCGGCCTGGGTCTGGACATCGGCGACGCCGACCGGATCTGCTATCCAATCCCCGATACCCTGTGCAACGAGCCATGGCAGAAGCGCCCGACCGCGCAACTGTTGATGACCATGCACGAACTCGAAGGCGACCCGTTCTTCGCCGATCCGCGCGAAGTGCTCCGTCAAGTTGTTGCAAAGTTTGACGAGCTCGGCTTGACCATCTGCGCAGCCTTCGAGCTGGAGTTCTACCTGATTGACCAGGAAAACGTGAACGGCCGCCCTCAGCCGCCACGCTCGCCGATTTCCGGCAAACGCCCGCACTCGACTCAGGTCTACCTGATCGACGACCTCGACGAATACGTCGACTGCCTCCAGGACATTCTGGAAGGCGCCAAAGAGCAAGGCATCCCGGCCGACGCCATCGTCAAGGAAAGTGCCCCGGCGCAGTTCGAAGTGAACCTGCACCACGTCGCCGACCCGATCAAGGCGTGCGACTACGCGGTACTGCTCAAGCGTCTGATCAAGAACATCGCCTACGACCATGAAATGGACACCACCTTCATGGCCAAGCCGTACCCGGGCCAGGCGGGTAACGGTCTGCATGTCCACATCTCGGTGCTCGACAAAGATGGCAAGAACATCTTTGCAAGCGAGGATCCCGAGCAGAACGCCGCGCTGCGTCACGCGATCGGCGGTGTGCTCGAGACCCTGCCGGCGCAGATGGCTTTCCTCTGCCCGAACGTCAACTCGTACCGTCGCTTCGGCGCGCAGTTCTATGTACCGAACTCGCCGTGCTGGGGCCTGGACAACCGCACCGTGGCGATCCGCGTACCGACCGGCTCTGCCGATGCCGTGCGTATCGAACATCGCGTGGCCGGCGCCGACGCCAACCCGTACCTGCTGATGGCTTCGGTTCTGGCCGGTGTGCATCACGGTCTGGTGAACAAGATCGAACCGGGCGCTCCGGTCGAAGGCAACAGCTACGAGCAGAACGAACAAAGCCTGCCGAACAACTTGCGCGATGCCCTGCGTGAGCTGGACGACAGCGAGGTGATGGCCAAGTACATCGATCCGAAATACATCGATATCTTCGTCGCCTGCAAGGAAAGCGAGCTGGAGGAGTTCGAACACTCCATCTCCGACCTTGAGTACAACTGGTATCTGCATACCGTTTAAGCGGTTTGCAGGAATAAAAAACGCTGCCGGCCATTACAGCCCGCAGCGTTTTTTTATGGCAGAACACAAACCCCTGTGTTGGGTGTGAAGGGCCGCCTGCGGCGGATCGCTGGCAAGCCAGCTCCCACATGCTCTTCGTCGAGCATAGATTCCAAGTACAAAAACATTCCTTGTGGGAGCTGGCTTGCCAGCGATGGCGTCCGGGCAGACAACATCGAACCCGGCTCGTACAATGCCCGCTGCCCCGCAGGAGACTTTCATGACGCGTCCCGCCCCCGTCCGCAAACCCCGTGCCCGCAGCCAGGCGCGCATCGACTCGATACTCGACGCCGCGCGCACGCTGCTGGCTGCCGAGGGTGTGGCCAGCCTGTCGATCTACAGCGTCGCCGAACGCGCGCAGATTCCGCCCTCCTCGGTCTACCACTTCTTCGCCAGCGTCCCGGCGCTGCTCGAAGCCTTGACCGCCGACGTGCACGCGGCGTTTCGCGCCTGCCTGCAAGCGCCGATCGACCACGACGCCCTGCGCGACTGGCGTGACCTGTCACGGCTGGTCGAGGAGCGGATGCTGGAGATCTACGACGAAGACGCTGCGGCCCGCCAGTTGATCCTCGCCCAACATGGCCTGACCGAAGTGACCCAGGCCGACCGGCAACACGACATCGAACTCGGCGACCTGATGCACAAGTTGTTCGACCATCACTTCGAATTGCCGCGACTGCCGAACGATGTCGACGTGTTTGCGCTGGCGATGGAACTGGGCGACCGCGTGTATGCGCGCTCGGTGCAGCAGCACGGACAGATCACGCCGCGCATGGCCGAGGAAGGGATGCGGGTGTTTGATGCCTATCTCGGGTTGTATCTGCCGCCTTATCTGCCTAAACGCTAAAAGATCGCAGCCTTCGGCAGCTCCTACAGGCGCGCATTCCCTTGTAGGAGCTGCCGAAGGCTGCGATCTTTTGATCTTCAAAAAGAAAAACCCCGAAGGGCTCACGCCTTTCGGGGTTATTTTTTACTCACAGGCTTACAACTTGGCGATCGACACCTCGGTGGATTTCACGAAGGCGATCACTTCGCTGCCCACCGCCAGTTCCAGCTCCTTGACCGAGCGGGTGGTGATCACCGAAGTGACGATGCCGGAGGCGGTCTGCACGTCGATTTCCGACAGCACGTCGCCGAGAACGATCTCCTTGATCGAGCCTTTGAACTGGTTGCGCACGTTGATGGCTTTGATAGTCATGGCTTTGATTCCTGTCGTTGGAGGTAACTTGAGTTATTGAGCCCAGCGCAATTGCGTAGGCAGTGGTGAAACAGGTTCCGGCTCCGGCGGCTCGCCGGGCAGGGACAGAACACGGTTGAGCACTTCGGTCTCCAGCGCCGCCAGTCGATGCGATCCGCGCACTCGCGGACGTGGCAGCTCCACTGGCAGGTCGAGGCCGACTTCGCCGTCCTCGATCAGAATCACCCGGTCGGCAATCGCCACCGCTTCGCTGACGTCATGGGTCACCAGCAGCACGGTGAACCCATGCTTCTGCCAGAGGCGTTCGATCAGTTGCTGCATCTCGATGCGGGTCAGCGCATCCAGCGCACCCAGCGGCTCGTCGAGCAACAGCAGGCGCGGCTGGTGAATCAGCGCCCGGGCCAGCGCCACACGCTGCTTCTGCCCGCCGGACAAAGCGGCCGGCCACTCGTTGGCGCGATCGGCCAGACCCACCGCTTCCAGCGCCTCCAGCGCTTGCGGGCGCCAGTTGCCTTTAAGGCCGAGGCCAACGTTGTCGATGATCTTTTTCCACGGCAGCAGCCGTGCTTCCTGGAACATCAGCCGGGTGTCTTCGCGCGCATCGCTCAGCGGTGCGGCACCGGCCAACAGGTCGCCGCCAGTCGGTTGATCGAGGCCGGCGAGCAGACGCAGGAAGGTGCTCTTGCCGCACCCGCTGCGCCCGACCACGGCGACGAATTGCCCCGCCGGAATGTGCAGGTCGATGTCGCGCAGCACCTGTCGCGCACCAAAGGTTTTCTGCAGGTTGCGCACCACCAGCGGAATCCCGCGCAGCAGGCGTGGAGGTTGTTGAGCAGTCATGCCGCACCTCCCTTGGCAACCTGATAAGCCGGGTGCCAGCGCAACCACACACGTTCAAGTCCACGGGCCGCGAGGTCGGCGAGTTTGCCGAGCACCGCGTAAAGCAGGATCGCCAGCACCACCACATCGGTCTGCAAAAACTCCCGGGCATTCATCGCCAGATAGCCGATGCCGGAGCTGGCGGAAATGGTTTCGGCAACGATCAGCGTCAACCACATGAAGCCCAGCGCAAAGCGCACGCCGACCAGAATCGAAGGCAGCGCGCCCGGCAAAATCACCTGCCAGAACAGGCTGAAACCGCTCAAGCCATAACTGCGCGCCATCTCCACCAGCGCCGGATCGACGTTGCGGATGCCGTGATAGGTGTTGAGGTAGATCGGGAACAACGTGCCCAACGCGACCAGGAAAATCTTTGCCGACTCGTCGATGCCGAACCACAGGATCACCAGCGGAATCAGCGCCAGGTGCGGCACGTTGCGAATCATCTGCACCGAGCTGTCGAGCAGGCGTTCGCCCCACTTCGACAGGCCGGTGATGAAACCCAGCACCAGGCCGATGCTGCCGCCGATGGTGAAGCCCAGCGCCGCGCGCCAGCCGCTGATCGCCAGGTGCGTCCAGATCTCGCCGCTGCGCACCAGACTGACACCGGCCTCGATCACTGCCACCGGTGCCGGCAGGATCCGCGTCGACAACCAACCGGCCGACACCGACAACTGCCACACCGCCAGCAGGAGCACCGGCAACGCCCAGGGCGCGAGGCTGTGGATAAATTTGTTCATGGCGCGCCTCAGCTCTGCGACGCGGCTTTGGGAAGAATGTCGTTGGCCACCATCTCGCCGAACGGGCTGACGTAACCGGCGCTTTTCGGCAGCTCCGGACGCTCGATGTCGAGGTGCGGGAACAGCAGTTCAGCGACGCGATACGACTCTTCGAGGTGTGGATAACCGGAGAAGATGAACGTATCGATGCCCAGATCCGCGTATTCCTTCACACGGGCGGCCACGGTCGGGCCATCGCCGACCAGCGCCGTACCCGCACCGCCCCGCACCAGACCGACGCCGGCCCACAGGTTCGGGCTGACTTCGAGGTTGTCGCGACTGCCGCCGTGCAGCGCGGCCATGCGTTGCTGACCAACCGAATCAAAGCGCGCCAGTGACGCCTGCGCACGCTTGATGGTGTCGTCGTCCAGATGCGAGATCAGCCGGTCGGCTGCTTGCCAGGCTTCGGCGTTGGTTTCGCGCACAATCACATGCAGACGAATGCCGAAACGCACAGTACGTCCGAGTCTGGCGGCTTTGGCGCGCACCTGCTCGATCTTCTCGGCGACTGCCGCTGGCGGCTCGCCCCAGGTCAGGACCATCTCGACCTGTTCGGCAGCGAGATCCTGCGCCGCTTCCGAGGAGCCACCGAAGTACAGCGGTGGGCGCGGTTGCTGGATCGGCGGATAGAGCAGTTTGGCGCCCTTCACGCTGATGTGTTCGCCGTCGTAATCGACGGTTTCGCCTTCCAGCACCCGACGCCAGATGCGGGTGAATTCCACCGAAGCCTGATAACGCGCTTCGTGATCGAGGAACAGACCATCACCGGCCAACTCTTCCGGGTCGCCACCGGTCACCAGGTTGAACAGCGCGCGACCGCCGGACAGACGATCCAGGGTCGCTGCCTGCCGCGCGGCCACCGTCGGGGAAATGATCCCGGGGCGCAGGGCGACAAGGAATTTCAGACGCTGGGTCACCGGGATCAGCGACGCGGCCACCAGCCACGAGTCTTCGCACGAACGGCCGGTGGGAATCAGCACGCCGCCAAAACCCAGACGATCCGCCGCTTGCGCGACCTGTTGCAGATAACCGTGGTCAACGGCGCGGGCGCCTTCGGCGGTGCCAAGGTAATGGCCGTCGCCGTGGGTAGGCAGGAACCAGAAGATGTTGAGGCTCATGGAGTGGTCTCCTTGGGGATTCGATTTACTGGGCTTGGGTAACCGAGCTTTGGGCCACAGCGGCCGGTGGTGTCCAGATCACATCCTTGATGCTCAACGGCTTGGGAATCAGCTTGAGCTGGTAGAAGGTGTCGGCGATTTTCTGTTGCGCGGCGACCACGTCCGGGGTCAGAAACAACGCACCGTAGCCCTGGCGTTTCACCGAGGTCAGGGTGATATCCGCCGGCAGGCCGAGCAGTGGCGCGACCTGTCGGGTCACGTCTTCAGGATTGGCTTTGGACCACTCGCCCACGGCGCGCACTTCTTCGACGAGGGTCTTGATCACCTCGGGATTTTTCTGCGCGTAAGGTTTGGTCGCGAGGTAGAACTGATGGTTGTCGACGATGCCTTTGCCGTCACGCAGGGTGTGCGCTTGCAGCTGTTGCTCGGCAGCAGCCTGGTACGGATCCCAGATTACCCAGGCGTCGACGCTGCCGCGTTCGAACGCGGCGCGGGCATCGGCCGGCGGCAGGAATACGGTCTGGATATCGGAGTATTTGAGGCCGGCATCTTCAAGGGCGCGCACCAGCAGGTAGTGCACGTTGGAGCCTTTGTTCAGCGCGACTTTCTTGCCCTTCAGATCGGCGACCGATTTGATCGGCGAGTCTTTCGGTACGAGGATCGCTTCGCTGTTCGGCGCTGGCGGCTCGTAGGCGACATAGAGCAGGTCAGCACCGGCAGCCTGAGCGAATACCGGTGGGGTCTCGCCGGTAACACCGAAGTCGATCGAGCCGACGTTCAGGCCTTCGAGCAGTTGCGGGCCGCCGGGGAATTCAGTCCATTGCACGTCCACGCCTTGGGCGGCCAGACGCTTTTCCAGAGTGCCTTTGGCTTTGAGCAGCACCAGCGTGCCGTATTTTTGATAACCGATCCGTAGAGTCTCGGCCTGAGCTTGAGTAATGGCGCCGAAGGACACAGCCGCAGCAAACAGAGCGACCAGACCACGACGCAAAAATACAGTGCGCATAGCGCTCTCCTTTTTGCTGTTGGGTTTTGGCTGCACCTGCTTGGCCGTTAGCGGCTGAGTAAGGTGAGTGGAGCAAATTCGGGTAAGGCTTAAATGCTCCAGCGAGCACTCAACAAACGTTCATTCAACAGCCCCGGCTCCAGCGGTTTCGGCCGGCGGGCCATGGCACTGACAAACTGCTCCAGTGCTTCATGCAGACGCCGTTCCAGCGCTGGCGCCAGTTGCGCCTGGGCGCTGCCTTCGCCGTAAGCGATCTGGCTGTCCTCGGCGAAAATGCCCTGGAGCATTTCCTGGGCTTTCAATGCCGACAGCACTGGCTTGAGGGCGTAATCGACCACCAGCATGTGGGCGATGCTGCCGCCCGTGGCCATCGGCAGCACAATCTTGTGGTTCAGGGCGCGTTCCGGGAGCAGATCGAGCACGGTCTTCAGTGCGCCGGAAAACGACGCCTTGTACACCGGCGTGGCGATCAGCAGACCGTCGGCGTTTTCAATCTGCGCCAGCAGGTCGAGCACCTTCGGGCTGTCGAAGCGGGCGTGAAGCAAGTCTTCGGCCGGGAAGTCCCGCACCTGATAACTCACCACTTCCACCCCCTGCTCCTGCAACCAGCGTTGCGAGCGCTCCAGCAACACCCCGGAACGGGAGCGCTGGCTGGGACTGCCACCGAGTGAGACGACCAGCATTCAGACAATTCCTTGCGCGTTACAGGCGATTCGCGGGTTGCGATCTCGCTTCAATGGAGTGACCTTACCAGCTGATTTATATATCCATAAATCATATTTATTCATTTGGTTATGCATTTAAGAGATATGAGGTTTGCTTTGTTCCGGGCAAAAAAACAGGCCGTGAAAACGGCCTGAAATCCCCTGCTTTGTGGTTCTGAATTCTGTACTGCCCGGACTGACGCCTTCGCGAGCAGGCTCGCTCCCACAGGGAGACTGCATTTCAAATGTGGGAGCGAGCCTGCTCCGGGTGGCGTTCCGACGAAAGCGCCGGTAGTTACAAGAAATATCTCACTGGATTCACTTATTCGGCTGCGGCGTCAGGCGCAGGTATGGTTTCACCGCACGATAGCCTTTGGGGAAGCGCCGCTTGATCTCTTCCTCATCCTTGAGCGACGGCACGATCACCACCTCCTCACCGTCCTGCCAGTTGGCCGGGGTGGCCACCTTGTAGTTGTCGGTAAGCTGCAGCGAATCGATCACCCGCAGGATCTCGTGGAAGTTGCGTCCGGTGCTCGCCGGGTAGGTGATGGTCAGGCGGATCTTCTTGTTCGGATCGATGACGAACAGCGAACGCACGGTCAGCGTGTCGTTGGCGTTCGGGTGGATCAGATCATAGAGATCGGACACCTTGCGATCGGCATCGGCCAGGATCGGGAAGTTGACGATGGTGTTCTGGGTTTCGTTGATGTCTTCGATCCACTTGTGGTGCGAGTCCACCGGGTCCACCGACAGCGCAATGGCTTTGACGCCGCGCTTGCTGAACTCATCCTTGAGCTTGGCGGTGAAGCCCAGCTCGGTGGTGCACACCGGGGTGAAGTCGGCCGGGTGGGAGAACAGCACACCCCAGCTATCGCCCAGCCACTCGTGGAAACGAATCTTGCCGGCGCTGGAATCCTGTTCGAAATCGGGGGCGATGTCGCCGAGTCTGAGGCTCATGGTGCTGCTCCTGATGAGTTGTTGGAGAACTCAACTGTAGCTTGGGATTTGCCATCATGAAAAAGAATAAATAACTAGATATCTAGCACTTAAAGGAATATTAAACATCGTTCACTGGACGCTCGCCGCCATCGCGACGAACATCGACCCCAAGGTTCGAGAAGGCCTTGAGTAGCTGCAAAAGAGGGAAATTTCGGGACAGGCTTACGGGGGTGAGCCTGACCCGAAAATGCAAAAGCCCCGTCCGGCGCAATGCCGGACGGGGCTTTTTTACATCAGCCGCTTGAGCGCGCTATTACAGCAGCGGGATCGAGTAGCTGACGATCAGGCGGTTTTCGTCCTGGGAACGGGTGTTCGCCAGGTCGGTACGCCACATCGCGTTTTTCCAGGCAACGCCGAGGTTCTTCAGCGGACCTTCCGGAATCACGTAACCGATGGTCAGGTCACGTTCCCACTCGGTTTTTTCGCCCAGCGGAGTGTCGATGTTGTTGCCACGCAGGTAGATCACGTTGGCGGTCAGGCCAGGAACGCCGATCTTGGCGAAATCGTAGCCGTAGCGAGCCTGCCAGGTACGCTCGCCAGCACGGGCGAACTTCTGGATCTGCATGTCGGTGATGGTGCTGTTCGACGAGCCGTCACCCTGGTTCAGCCAAGGGAAGTCGCTGTCGCCTTTGGTGTACTGGTAACCGGCACCGAAGGTGTGACCTTCAACCGAGTACAGGGCCAGGTAGCTGTACAGATCGTTGTCGACTTTGCCCTTGACGGTTTTGCCACCGTAGTAACCGCTGGTGTAGTAGGCAGCGGTATCGCCGTTGGCACCGTTGTCGCGGCTGCGGTAGTAACGCAGGTCGCTTTTCAGTACGCCCGGGCCGATTGCCCAGTTGTGTACCAGACCCAGGAAGTTCTGCGAGTAGAAGTCTTTCAGCTCACCGTAGTAGTACGAAGCGGTCAGGTCTTTGGTGACCTTGTAGTCCGCACCACCGTAGTAGAACTTGTTGCTGAACACGCCTTTGTCATAGTTCGAACCAGCGTTCGCACCGGCAATCGACATGTTCTCGTTGTTGCTGGAGTTACGACCTTTCACGGCCTCGACCTGACCGGCAGTCAGGGTCAGATCCTTGAACTCGTTCGAGGTGATCGCTTCACCCTGGAAAGTTTGCGGCAGCAGACGGCCGTCGTTGTACTTGATGACCGGGTTGTTCGGCATCAGGGTACCGACTTTCAGTTCGGTCTGAGAGATCTTGACCTTGCCGGTCACGCCCAGGCTGGCGAAGTCATGCACGGCACGGTTGCCATCGCTTGGGAACACGGTGCCGCCCGACGCGGTACCGGCGGAGTTGCCACTGGTGGCCGGGCTGGAATCCAGACGCACGCCGTACAGGCCGATCGCGTCAACACCGAACTGCACGGTGCCTTGGGTGTAGCCGGAGATGAAACGCAGATCGAAGCCTTGGCCCCACTCTTCGTTCTTGTTCGCACCAGCGCCATCACGGTTGTCGGTGTTGATGTAGAAGTTACGCAGCCCCAAAGTGGCCTTGCTGTCTTCGATGAAACCGGCGGCGCCTGCCTGCTGCGCCAAAACCCCTACGGCCACAGCCAGGGCCAAGGTGGACTTGTTCATGTAAAGCTCCTCTCGTTTCTAATTCTTGTGTTCCTGGCCCGGGGTCTGATGCCCTGGATCCTAAGATGCGCGATTAGCGCCAGACCGTGACTGACAAGTCAATCGTAACCTTGTGTGTCTACGACCAAGGTCTAATCGCAGTGATTTGGTCCGTGCAGAGTAAAGATTTCCTGATAAACCCAAAAAGAATTTATTCATTCTTTTTCATATCATTTCGAAATATGGCCAGTATCGTGCCACCTCCGCCGGGAAACAGCGTATCGGCGACTAAGCTCATTCCTAAATGGTATTTGTTAGCCTTTTTTTATATCGATTAGCTTTGGCGCAACCCCGATTCGTCAAACCCTATCGAAAAGGCGACGCCATGATGGCCAAACGCGCACTATCTAGTCAATTTGTTACAGTTTGTGTATCAGCGCTGATTTCTTTTTCCGCCCATGCCGCCAACCTTACCGTTGGCTATCAAACCGGTATCGACCCGAGCAAAGTCCCTCAGGCCGACGGCGTCTACGAGAAGACCATCGGCGAGAAAATCGACTGGCGTCGCTTCAATAGCGGCCCGGAAGTTGTGACAGCCCTTGCATCGGGCGACGTACAGATCGGCAACCTTGGCTCCAGCCCTCTGGCAGCGGCCGCTTCTCGCAATCTGCCGATCGTCGCTTTCATTGTTTCAGCGCAGATCAACGCCGCCGAGGCGCTGGTGGTGCGCAATGGCAGCGGGATCAATACCCCGCAGGACCTGGTCGGCAAGACCATCGCCACGCCTTTCGTTTCCACCTCCCACTACAGCTTGCTCGGCGCACTCAAGCACTGGGGCCTGGACACCTCGAAAGTCAAAGTGGTGAACCTGCAGCCCGCAGAAATCGCAGCGGCATGGAAGCGTGGGGATATAGATGGCGCGTTTGTCTGGTCGCCGGCGCTGGGGGAAATCCGCAAGACCGGCAAGACCCTGACCGATGCCGCACAAGTCGGCCAATGGGGCGCACCGACCTTCGAAGTCTGGGTCGCGCGCAAGGACTACGCCGAGAAGCATCCTGAGGTGGTGGCCAAGTTTGCCAAGGTCACTCTAGACGCATTTGCCGATTACGCCAGCCATAAAGACAGCTGGACGGCGGACTCGGCGCCGGTGCAGAAAATCGCCAAATTGACCGGTGCCAATGCGGCCGACGTGCCGGAGCTGCTGGCCGGTTCGGCCTTCTCGGATGCCAAGGCGCAGCAAACCACCGCACTGCTGGATGGCGGCACGGCCAAGGCGATAGGTGAGACGGCGAAGTTTTTGAAGGAACAGGGCAAGGTCGAGACGGTGCTGCCGGATTATTCGCCGTACGTCAGCGCGAAGTTTGTAACCGAAAACAATTGAATAGGTGGTGAGGGGATTCATCCCCGATGGACTGCGCAGCAGTCCCCTGCTTTTGGTGAAGCGGGGGCCGCTACGCGGCCCATCGGGGATGAATCCCCTCGCCACAAAAGTCCCGCGCTAATCTTCAGAGAGTCTTTTCGAAGATCTTCGAGTTCCGCTGATAGTTGTACAGCGACGCCCGCGCCGCCGGCAGGCGCTCGACGCTGCTAGGCTCGAAGCCACGTTCACGGAACCAGTGCGCGGTGCGGGTGGTGAGGACGAACAGGGTTTTCAACCCTTGCGCCCGGGCACGGGTCTCGATGCGCTCCAACAGTTCATCGCCGCGACCGCCATGGCGGTACTCCGGATTCACCGCCAGGCACGCCAGCTCACCGGCGTCCGAATCGGCAATCTGGTACAGCGCCGCACAAGCAATGATCATCCCTTCACGCTCAACCACACTGAACTGCTCGATTTCGCGCTCCAGCACTTCGCGCGAGCGACGCACCAGAATCCCCTGCTCTTCCAGCGGGCTGATCAGGTCAAGCAAACCGCCGACGTCTTCAATCGCCGCCTCGCGCACCAGTTCGAATTGCTCCTGAGCGACCAGCGTACCGCCACCATCGCGGGTGAACAGTTCGGTCAGCAGTGCACCGTCCTCGGCATAGCTGACGATATGGCTGCGCGCGACGCCGCCACGGCAGGCCTCGGCGGCGGCATCCAGCAGTTCGGCCTGATAATTGTTGCCCAGACGCGCCAGATGCGCAGGCACCTGTTGTGGCCGCAGTTCGCGCACCAGTTTGCCGTTTTCGTCGATCAGACCGAGGTCAGCGCCGAACAGCAACAGTTTGTCGGCACCGAGGTCGATGGCGGCGCGGGTGGCGACGTCTTCGCAGGCGAGGTTGAAGATTTCCCCGGTCGGCGAGTAGCCCAGCGGCGACAGCAGCACGATCGAGCGCTCGTCGAGCAGGCGATTAATGCCTTTACGGTCGACCCGGCGCACTTCGCCGGTGTGGTGATAGTCGACGCCTTCGAGCACGCCGATCGGCCGCGCCGTGACCAGGTTGCCGCTGGCCACCCGCAGACGCGAGCCTTGCATCGGCGACGAGGCCATGTCCATCGACAGCCGCGCTTCAATGGCGATGCGCAACTGACCGACTGCATCGATCACGCATTCCAGGGTCGCTGCATCGGTGATGCGCATGCCGTGGTGGTAGTGGGGGGTCAGGCCGCGAGCGGCGAGGCGGGTTTCAATCTGCGGACGCGAACCGTGGACCAGCACCAGACGCACGCCGAGGCTGTGCAACAGCACCAGGTCGTGGACGATGTTGCCGAAGTTCGGATGCTCCACGCCGTCGCCGGGCAGCATGACGACGAACGTACAGTCGCGGTGGGCATTGATGTAAGGGGACGCGTGACGAAGCCAATTGACGTATTCGGGCATGAACCTGGGCCTGTAATAAATAGCAGCCGGAAAAAAGGGCGAAACGGAAAACGCACAGCGGGCTGATGGTTATCGTCGGAACAGGCTTGGCGACACGCGCGCTCTCCTCATGAATACGGGTTCGATTCCCATTAATTTAACGACTTTCCCTGTAGGAGCTGCCGCAGGCTGCGATCTTTTGACTTTGTTTTTAAAAGACAAGATCAAAAGATCGCAGCCTTCGGCAGCTCCTACAAGGGATGTGTTCAATTCTTCAGGCAGTAATGTTCAATCAACTGCCGCAATAGGTGCACGGTAGGCTGCAAACGTGACATTTCGAGGTATTCGCCGGGCTGGTGGGCACAGGCGATGTCGCCGGGGCCGAGCACGATGGTTTCGCAGCCAAGGCGCTGAAGATAAGGCGCTTCGGTGCCAAACGCTACTGCTTCGGCACGGTGGCCGGTGAGCTTTTCGGCGATGCGCACCAATTCGGCGTCTTCGGCCTGTTCGAACGGCGGCACTTCCGGGAACAATGGTTTGTAATCGATCTTCACCTGATGCCGCTCGGCCACCGGATTGAGCTTGCGCAGGATTTCCGCGCGCAGGACTTTCGGGTCCATGCCCGGCAGCGGGCGCAGGTCGAACTCCAGCGAACACTGGCCACAGATGCGGTTGGGGTTATCTCCGCCATGAATACAGCCGAAGTTCATCGTCGGTTGCGGCACGCTGAACTGCGGATTGTTGAATTCACGCTGCCACAGCAGGCGCAAACCGCGCAGTTCGCCGATGGCATCGTGCATCGCTTCGAGGGCACTGTGCCCCAGACGCGGATCCGACGAATGGCCGCTCTGCCCGAGGATATCGATGCGCTCCATCATGATGCCCTTGTGCATGCGAATCGGCTTGAGCCCGGTCGGCTCGCCGATCACCGCCGCACGGCCCAGCGGCTTGCCGGCCTCGGCCAGCGCGCGAGCACCGGACATCGAGCTTTCCTCATCACAGGTGGCGAGAATCAGCAGCGGTTGCTTGAACGGTTGATCGAGCAGCGGCTGCACGGCCTCGATGATCAGCGCGAAAAAGCCCTTCATGTCGCAACTGCCCAGCCCGACCCAGCGGCCGTCAACTTCGGTAAGCTTCAGCGGATCGGTCTGCCACAGCGCATCGTCATAAGGCACGGTATCGCTGTGCCCGGCCAGCACCAGACCGCCGGGGCCGC
Organism: Pseudomonas sp. S8; assembly: GCF_050473925.1. Classification (NCBI taxonomy): domain Bacteria; kingdom Pseudomonadati; phylum Pseudomonadota; class Gammaproteobacteria; order Pseudomonadales; family Pseudomonadaceae; genus Pseudomonas; species Pseudomonas sp. S8. Next base: position 4,663,913 of record NZ_JBFDVZ010000016.1, on the reverse strand, counting down.
TGCCGTAACTGGCGAGCAGATTGAATTTGCCGGGGCTGACCTGCTGGATATCGCAGCTGAAGCCCAGATCACCCAGCCAGCCGGCGAGCAAATCGATCACCGCCCGGTTGGACTGATCCAGGCCCGGTTGGGTGCAACTGACCGACGGTGCGGCGATCAGTGCAGCGAACTGGTCTTGCATGGACGGCAAAGGCATCGCTGACTCCAACTCCCGATTTGAAGTCCATCATAGAGCCATCCGGCGCTCGGAATAAACCGCCGCAGGGCGTAGGAAGTTTGAGTCCTGTACACTGCACGGCCTTGGCAGCCACACATTCCCCCGGCTGCGCTCCCGATCCTGGATTTTCCGGCCATGCAGAAAGAAACCGAAATCAAACTCCGCGTCAGCCGCGAAACCCTCGCTGCCCTGCGCGAGCACCCGCTACTGAAAAAACGCAACAAAAATGGCTGGGAACGCCGTGAGTTGATGAACCAGTACTTCGACACCCCCGAGCGCGATCTGGCTCAGGCCAAAGTCGCCCTGCGCCTGCGCAAGGACGGTGACGAAGTGATTCAGACCCTCAAGACCCGCGGCCAGAGCGTGGCCGGTCTGTCCGAGCGTAATGAGTACGACTGGAAATTGCCCAAAGCCAAGCTCGACGTGAAGAAACTCGACGGCGAATGCTGGCCCGAGTCGCTGGCCGAGCTGGACAAGAAAACCCTGAAACCGATCTTCACCACCGATTTCGTCCGCGAGCGTGCGGAAATCGCCTGGGGCCGCGGCAAGGCCAAAGTGGTCATCGAAGCTGCGCTGGACCTCGGTCACGTGGTGGTCGGCAAACAGAAAGAAGAAATCTGCGAGCTGGAACTGGAGCTGCGCGAAGGCGAGCCGGCCGCACTGCTGGAACTGGCCGCCGAACTGGCCGAAACCCTGGCCCTGATGCCGTGCGACATCAGCAAGGCCGAACGCGGCTACCGTCTGTACGACGCCAACAGCTACTCGCTGAGCCTGCCCGCGCCGCAACTGACCCCGGAAACCCCACTCGACGACGCCTTCGCCGCACTGGCCTGGCACTTGCTCGGCAGCAGCCAGCGTCTGGCCGAACAATATCGTTTCAATGGCCACTGGCGCCTGCTGCAGGACTGGGTCGAGAACCTCGCCGAAATGCGCGCCCTGCTCAGCAGCCTCGGCCAGGCGGCACCGCGTCCGGCCACTCACGACCTGCGCGTGGCGCTGGACGCATTGCTCGAAGACTGGCGCCCGCTGGTGCAGGTCGGCATCGAAGACGAAGACGTACGCAAGGCGGCGCCGGAGCAATTCCTCGAAGAACTGGAAGATCCGCGCTGGGGCCTGTTCTCGCTGACCGCATCACGCTGGCTGCTGGCCCGCGCCTGGACCGCCGAGCGCAACACCCGCGGCAACCGCCAGGGCGCCGCGCAACTGCACAGCTGGCTGCCGCGTCTGCTGGGCGAGGAAGCCACCTCCCTGCAATTGCAGCGCTATCAGCAGCAGCCGGAAGATCTGGCCGAGCAACTGCCGCGCATCGAACGCATCCAGGTCTGGCTGCACCACGCGCGCAACGTGCTGGAGATCCCGGAAATGGATCGCCTGTACGGCGAGCTGAACAAACTGGCGCAACTGGCCAATGAGCCGACCATCACTGACGAACTGCTCGATGCGCGCAAGCAGCAGGCGATTGCGGTTTATCAGAATCGTGCGTGGAAAATGCTGCTGCGCATGTGATGACTGTGTGGTGAGGGGATTCATCCCCGATGGACTGCGCAGCAGTCCCTGCTTTCGACTAAAGCGGGGCCGCTTCGCGACCCATCGGGGATAAATCCCCTCGCCACAGAGGCCATCAGCGCATGACCGGCAGGCTAGTGGTGGACTTGATCTCCGACAGCGCCACAATCGAATTGACCTCCTGAATCCCCGGCACCAGCGACAGTTTCTCGAAAAAGAACCGCTCATACGCCTCGATGTCCGCCGCGACAATCCGCAACAGAAAATCTACCGCGCCCATCAGCACGTAGCACTCCAGAACCTCCGGAAAACCGCGAATCGCCTCGGTGAATTCGGTGAAGTTCGACCGCCCGTGGGCGTTGAGTTTGATCTCGGCGAAGATCTGCGTGTTCAGGCCGATCTTCTTGCGATCAAGCAAGGTCACCTGGCCGCGAATGATGCCCTCCTCCTTCATCCGCTGAATGCGCCGCCAGCACGGTGACTGCGACAGGCCCACCTGCTCGGCGATCTGAGCGCTGGACAAGGAAGCGTCCTCTTGCAGCAGGGCGAGAATCCTGCGGTCGTAGCTGTCCAGCTCGCTGTGCATAGAAAAACCTCAAATATGAATTCATGCGAATCAAACCGGTCGATCATTCGCCAATAACATCGATCTTAGCCAAGAAATGCCCGGCACCGAATGTAAAAATTTCTCTAGTGTTTTTTTGGAGACTCGCCATGCCGCACCTCGAAGCCGTGAATACCGCTCCAACCCGGGCCGATGTCTGGAACGTCAACAACAGCCATTGCCTGGCGCAGTATCAGATCCTCGCCGAAGCCGAGCCGGATCTGCTGGTGCGGGTGCTGAACCTGTTCGCGCTGCAGTTCCTCACGCCTGAACAGGTCAATGTGCAGCGGATGGACGACTTGATGTCGATCGACATCGTCATGGGCGGTTTCAGTTGGCATCGTGCCCAAGTAATTGCGGAAAAACTTCGTAACCTGATCAGCGTCTGCTCGGTCAACCTGCAAAACGCCGACGCGGCGTGGGATACGCCCGCGCAAGCGGTTGGCTGAAAAATCCGGCAACGGCTTTGTCGGGTAGTGGCCCAACGGTCTGCGGGGCCACGACTATCCTTTGCGAACTGTCGTTCAAAAGGAGCCCGCATGTCCGTTCAACTCGCCACTCAGGACCGCTGGCTGGATCTCAACGATGTGTTGCGTGAATTGGTCGCCCAAGGCTTCATCAGCCAGGATTCGGCGGAGCAGGCGCTCAATGCCCGACGCCGCCACGCGACCCACGGCCAGCAGCACCCGCTGGAGTTCATTGCCAGCCAGCAACTGGATGACCTCAGCCGTCCGGGTAAACATCTGGATCTGGAAAGCCTGACCCTGTGGCTGGCGCAGCAGGCCGGCCAACCGTACATGCGCATCGACCCGTTGAAGATCAACGTCGCCGCCATCACCCCGCTGATGTCCTACGCCTTTGCCCAGCGGCACAGGATTCTTGCGGTGGCGGTCGACCGCGACGCCGTGGTCGTTGCCAGCGCCCAGCCCTACGTCACCGGCTGGGAGGCTGACCTGACACACGTGCTGAAGCTGCCGATCAAACGGGTGGTCGCCAACCCGGTGGACATCCAGCGCTTCAGTGTCGAGTTCTTCCGCCTGGCCAAATCGGTCAGCGGCGCCAGCAATGCCGATCAGCAAAGCGGCAACCTCGGCAACTTCGAACAACTGCTCAACCTTGGCGCCAGCGATCAGGAGCCGGACGCCAACGATGCGCATATCGTCAACATCGTCGACTGGCTGTTCCAGTACGCCTTCCAGCAACGCGCCAGCGATATCCACATCGAACCGCGCCGCGAACAAGGCACCGTGCGCTTTCGTATCGACGGCGTGTTGCACAACGTCTATCAATTCCCGCCGCAGGTGACCATGGCGATCGTCAGCCGCCTGAAAAGCCTCGGGCGGATGAACGTCGCCGAGAAGCGCAAACCCCAGGACGGCCGGGTCAAAACCAAGACCCCGGACGGCGGCGAGGTGGAGCTGCGGCTCTCGACGCTGCCCACCGCGTTTGGCGAAAAAATGGTCATGCGGATTTTTGACCCGGAAGTGCTGCTCAAGGACTTCGATCAGTTGGGCTTTTCCGCCGATGACCTGCGCCGCTGGCAGGACATGACCCGCCAGCCCAACGGCATCATCCTGGTCACCGGGCCAACCGGTTCGGGCAAGACCACCACGCTCTACACCACGCTGAAGAAACTGGCGACGCCGGAGATCAACCTCTGCACCATCGAAGACCCGATCGAAATGGTCGAGCCGGCGTTCAATCAGATGCAGGTGCAGCACAACATCGAGCTGAGTTTCGCCGCTGGGGTGCGTGCGTTGATGCGACAGGACCCGGACATCATCATGATCGGCGAGATTCGCGACCTGGAAACCGCGGAAATGGCGATTCAGGCGGCACTCACCGGCCACCTGGTGCTGTCGACCCTGCACACCAACGATGCCCCCAGCGCTATCAGCCGGTTACTCGAACTCGGCGTGCCGCACTACCTGATCAAGGCCACGGTGCTCGGGGTCATGGCCCAGCGTCTGGTGCGTACCTTGTGCCCGCACTGCAAGGCGCCGCTGACGCTGGAAGAGGAGGACTGGCAGACCCTGACCCGCCCCTGGCAGGCGCCGCTGCCGGGCAATGCGCAACGGGCGATCGGCTGCCTGGAGTGCCGCGACACCGGTTATCGCGGGCGCGCCGGGGTTTACGAAATCATGCAACTGAGCGACAGCCTCAAAACCCTCATCACCCCGGACACCGACCTTACCGCCATCCGACGGCAAGCCTTCAAGGAAGGTATGCGCAGCCTGCGCCTTTCAGGTGCGCAGAAGGTCGCGGCAGGGCTGACCACCCTTGAAGAGGTGCTGCGGGTGACACCGCAGAGCGAGCAGAAATAGGCCGCTACGGAACCGGATCGGGGAATCGTTATCCAACGCCGTAGTTAACCCCCAGGAGTCACTCAATCATGCGTCTCAAACTTGCTGTCGCCACCCTTGCCTTGCTGTCCCTTCCCGTTGGTTCAGCGATGGCCGACAGCTTTTGGCGTAACGTCATTTCGTCCGGCGCCACCACCGGTTCGACCTACCTGACCTTCAAGGATCACAAGCTGATCGTTGCCGCGCAGGACGACGCCGGCAGCTTCGTCGCCAGCGATGGCGGCATCCGTGGGCCGTACCTGGAAGCAGCGATGCAGAAAGTCCGCGCCGACAATCCGGGCCTGCAGGCCACGGACATGGAACTGGCGAATGCGATTCTGGCGAAGAACGCAGTGGCCTCCGAGTAAGCCAGGCGCCAACAAAAATGCCGCTCGATCGAGCGGCATTTTTTTAAGCAAAAAGCAAAAGATCGCAGCCTTCGGCAGCTCCTACAGGGATCAGTGTAGGAGCTGCCGAAGGCTGCGATCTTTTGCTCTTCAGCGGTAATCGTCCACCGGGACGCAAGCACAAAACAGATTGCGATCCCCATAAACGTTATCCACCCGATTCACCGCCGGCCAATACTTGTGCGCCTTGGTGTGTGCATCCGGGGTGATGCCCTGCTCGATGCTGTAAGACCGCTCCCAGACTCCGGTGACATCGGCCAAGGTATGTGGAGCACGCTTGAGCGGGTTGTCTTCCGCCGGCCAGTTGCCGTTCTGCACTTCGGTGATTTCCGCACGGATGCTCAGCATGGCGCCGATAAACCGGTCCAGTTCGGCCTTGGATTCGCTCTCGGTCGGCTCGACCATCAACGTCCCCGGCACCGGGAATGACATGGTCGGCGCATGGAAACCGTAGTCCATCAGGCGCTTGGCGACGTCTTCTTCGCTGATCCCGGTCTGCGCCTTCAACGGCCGCAGATCAAGAATGCACTCATGGGCCACCCGCCCGTTGCGCCCGGTGTAGAGCACCGGGAATGCGCCGGATAAATGCTGCGCCAGATAGTTCGCGGCGAGGATCGCCACTTCGCTGGCATCCGCCAGTTGCGGCCCCATCATCGCGATGTACATCCAGCTGATCGGCAAAATACTCGCACTGCCCCACGGCGCCGCGCTGACTGCGCCGTTCTGCGGCAGCGGGCCGTCAATCGGCACGACCGGGTGATTGGCAACGAACGGCGCCAGATGCGCGCGAATACCGATCGGCCCCATGCCCGGCCCGCCACCGCCGTGGGGAATGCAGAAAGTCTTGTGCAGGTTCATGTGCGACACGTCGGCGCCGATGTCCGCCGGCCGCGCCAGCCCGACCTGCGCATTCAGATTGGCGCCGTCCATGTACACCTGCCCGCCATGCTTGTGGATAACTTCGCAGATTTCGCTGATGCCCTCCTCGTACACGCCGTGAGTCGACGGGTAGGTCGCCATCAGGCACGACAACTTGTCCCCCGCCGCGGCCGCCTTGGTTTTCAGGTCGTCCAGATCGACGTTGCCGGCCTCGTCGCACTCGACGATCACCACGCGCATCCCGGCCATCTGCGCCGAGGCCGGGTTGGTGCCGTGGGCCGAGGACGGGATCAGGCAGATATCCCGCGCGCCCTGATGCCGGCTCTCGTGATATTTGCGAATCGCCAGCAGCCCGGCGTACTCGCCCTGAGCCCCGGAGTTGGGCTGCATGCAGATCGAGTCGAACCCGGTGATCGCGCACAGCCAGCGCTCCAGTTCTTCGATCATCAAGGTGTAACCGACTGCCTGTTCCCGAGGCGCAAACGGGTGCAGGTTGGCAAACTGCGGCCAGGTGATGGGGATCATCTCGCTGGTGGCGTTGAGTTTCATGGTGCAGGAGCCCAGCGGGATCATCGACTGGTTAAGCGCCAGATCCTTGTTCTCCAGTTGCTTGAGGTAGCGCAGCATCTCGGTTTCGCTGTGATGCGCGTTGAACACCGGATGGCGCAAGTAAGGCGTCTTGCGCTGGAGGCTGTCGGGGATGCCTGAAACCAACGTTTCTGTATCGAGTTGCTCGACGTTCAAACCATGATCGGCGCCGAGCAGCACGTCGAACAGCTTCGCCACCGTGTTTTCATCGCACGTCTCGTCGAGGCTCAACCCCACTCGGCCACGGCCGAGAATCCGCAGGTTGATCTGCGCAGCCTTGGCGATGTCGATGATCGCGCTCTGCGCGCCGCCAACCTCCAGCGTGAGGGTGTCGAAAAACTGCCCGTTAACCCGCGCAATACCATGGCGCTCAAGGCCCGCCGCCAGGATGCAGGTCAAGCGGTGCACGCGCTGGGCGATGCGTTTCAAGCCTTGCGGCCCGTGATACACCGCGTAGCAACTGGCGATGTTGGCCAGCAGCACCTGCGCGGTGCAGATGTTCGAGTTGGCCTTCTCGCGGCGAATATGTTGCTCACGGGTTTGCAGGGCCATGCGCAACGCGACGTTACCGCGTGCGTCTTTCGACACGCCGATGATCCGCCCCGGAATCGCCCGTTTGTACTCCTCACGGCTGGCAAAAAACGCTGCGTGCGGGCCACCGTAGCCCATCGGTACGCCAAAGCGCTGGGACGAACCGAACACCACGTCCGCGCCCAGTTCACCCGGCGGCGTCAACAGCAACAGGCTCAGCAGATCGGTGGCGACACACGCTAACGCCTGCTGCGCGTGCAACTGATCGATGACCGGACGCAGATCACGGATCTCGCCATGAGTGTCGGGATACTGCAGCAACGCGCCGAATACCTGATGCTGGTTGAGGTTATCCACAGCGTCGATGATCAACTCGAAGCCGAAACCTTCGGCGCGGGTCTGCACCACGGAGATGGTTTGCGGATGACAGTTCTCATCGACGAAAAACAGATTGCTCTTCGACTTCGCCACACGCTTGGCCAGCGCCATGGCTTCTGCAGCGGCGGTGGCTTCGTCGAGTAACGAGGCGTTGGCCAGTTCAAGTCCGGTGAGGTCGATGGTCAGTTGCTGAAAATTCAGCAACGCTTCGAGACGGCCCTGGGCGATCTCCGGTTGATACGGGGTGTAGGCGGTGTACCAACCGGGATTTTCCAGCACATTGCGCAGGATGACCGTCGGCGTGAGCGTGCCGTGGTAGCCCATGCCGATCAGGCTGGTCCAGACCTGATTCTGCTCGGCGTAACCGCGCAGCTTGGCCAGCGCCGCTTGCTCATCAAGGGCCGGCGGCAAGTCCAGCGCCCGGTTCAGGCGAATGCCCGGCGGCACCGTCTGCTCGATCAGTTCAACCCGGCTGCCCAGACCGAGGCTGTCGAGCATCGCCTGTTGCTCGGCAACGTCGGGGCCCAAATGGCGGCGCAGGAAGGCTTCGGGGTCGCGTAACTGGCTCAAGGATGGCAACTGGGACATGACGGGCTCTCTCTTGGCTGCTCGGCGTCAATGCAACACGGTCAAACCAGCATAGCAGCCGATTCCGACGCGCACGGCTTGGCGGCAGCGGGGGTTCCGGGGCATGCTGTAGCGCCTGCATCAGGCGTCCAACTTCCGGATGATCGAACCCTCATGAGCCAACTGCCGTTCCTGCCGTTTTCCAAACCTGTCATTGATGAAGCCACGATTGCCGCCGTCGGCGATGTGCTGCGCTCCGGCTGGATCACCAGCGGGCCGAAGGTCCAGGCCTTTGAAGCGCAGTTGTCGGAATATTTCGGCGGACGCCCGGTGCGCACCTTCAACTCCGGCACCTGCACCATGGAAATCGCCCTGCGCATCGCCGGCATTGGCCCGGGTGACGAAGTGATCACCACGCCGATTTCCTGGGTCGCCACCGCCAACGTGATCCTCGAAGTCGGCGCCACCCCGGTGTTCGCCGACATCGACCCGGTGACCCGCAACATTGATCTGGACAAGCTCGAGGCAGCGATCACCCCACGCACCAAAGCGCTGATTCCGGTGTACCTCGCCGGCCTGCCGGTGGACATGGATCGGCTATATGCCATCGCGCACAAACACAATCTGCGCATCGTCGAAGACGCCGCGCAGGCGTTGGGTTCGAGCTGGAATGGTCAGCGCATCGGCGCCACTGGCGACTTCGTGTCGTTCAGTTTCCAGGCCAACAAGAACGTGACCTGTTCCGAGGGCGGCTGTCTGGTGCTGAATACTCCGGAAGAAGCGCGGCTGGCGGAGAAATATCGCCTGCAAGGCGTAACCCGCAACGGCTTCGACGGTCTCGACGTTGATGTGCTCGGCGGCAAGTTCAACATGACCGACGTCGCCGCAACCATCGGTCTGGGTCAATTCGCCCATATCGAGGCGCTGACCGCCCATCGTCAGGAACTGGCCCGTCATTACTTCAAATGTTTTGGCGATGACTTCGAAGCGATCTATGGCGCGCAATTGCCGCCCGCGGATTTCACTCACAGCAACTGGCACCTGTTTCAGCTGGTCCTGCCGGAGCGCAAGGACGGCTTGCCGGCCCGCGCTACGTTCATGGAACAGATGCAGGCACACGGCATCGGCATCGGCTATCACTACCCGCCGATTCATTTGCTGAGTCTGTACCGCGAGCGCGGTTTCAAGGAAGGGATGCTGCCGGTGGCCGAGCGCGTCGGGCGACTGATTGTGTCGCTGCCGATGTTCACCAGCATGACCAGGGACGATGTCGAGCGTTCGGTGGCGGCAGTCAAAGCCGTATTGCAGCCCTGATCAATGTAGGCGCTGCCGCAGGCTGCGATCTTTTGATCTTGCTTCAAAAACAAAATCAAAAGATCGCAGCCTGCGGCAGCTCCTACAGGGGCGAGATTACTCGTCGATGCTTTTCTGGTAGGCGGTAGCGTCGAGCAGATTGTCCAGCTCGGACTTGTCGCTTGGCTTGAGCTTGAAGATCCAGGCGGCGTACGGATCGTTGTTCAGTTCTTCCGGCGAGTCAGCCAGTGCTTCGTTGACCGCGGTCACTTCGCCGCTGATCGGCGAGTAGATGTCGGACGCCGCTTTCACGGACTCGACCACACCGGCCGCTTCACCGGCTGCAAACACCTTGCCCACTTCAGTCAACTCGACAAACACCACATCGCCCAGCGCTTCCTGCGCGTGATCGCTGATGCCCACGGTAACGGTGCCGTCGGCTTCCAGACGCGCCCACTCATGACTTTCGGCAAAACGCAGTTCAGCGGGGATATTGCTCATGCTCGGTGTCCTCAAGAAATTGTCAGCGGTCAGGCCCGCCGGAAAAGGTCAGATCAAGGTTTTGCCATGGCGCACGAAGGTCGGTTTGACCACTCGTACCGGATACCACTTGCCACGGATTTCCACTTCGGCGCGGTCGGCAGTGGCCATCGGTACACGCGCCAGGGCAATCGATTTGCTTAGCGTAGGAGAGAAACTACCACTGGTGATCTCTCCTTCGCCAACATCGGCGATACGAACCACCTGATGGGCACGTAAAACACCGCGCTCCTCAAGCACCAGCCCCACCAGTTTGTGCGCAACGCCGGCGGCTTTTTCCGCTTCCAGCGCAGCACGCCCGATGAACTGCCGCGAGGTCGGTTCCCAGGCAATGCTCCAGGCCATATTGGATGCCAGCGGCGACACATCTTGATGAATGTCCTGGCCGTAGAGGTTCATCCCGGCCTCGACCCGCAACGTATCGCGGGCGCCGAGGCCGATCGGCGAAATGCCGGCACCGACCAGATCGTTGAAAAATCCCGGCGCCTGCTCGGCCGGCAAGGCGATTTCCAGGCCATCCTCACCGGTGTAGCCGGTGCGCGCAATGAACCAGTCGCCATCGACGTGAGCTTCGAACGGTTTGAGATGTTTGATCAGTTCGGCGCGGGACTGGGTCACCAGTTCGGCAATTTTCTGCCGGGCCTGCGGGCCTTGAATGGCGAGCATCGCCAGATCCTGACGCTCATGCAATTGCACGTCGTAACCGGCGACCTGCGCCTGCATCCACGCCAGATCCTGGTCGCGAGTGGAGGCGTTGAACACCAGACGATAACGGTCTTCGAGGCGATAGACGATCATGTCGTCGACGATGCCGCCACGCTCGTTGAGCATCGTGCTGTAGAGCGCGCGGCCGGGTCGGTGCAGGCGCTCGACGTCATTGGCCAGCAAATGCTGCAGCCAGGCCTTGCCCTGGACACCGGTGACATCGATCACGGTCATGTGGGAAACATCGAACACCCCGCAATCGCGGCGCACCTCATGGTGTTCCTCGACCTGCGAGCCGTAATGCAGTGGCATGTCCCAACCGCCAAAATCGACCATCTTCGCGCCGAGGGCGAGATGCAGGTCATACAGAGGCGTACGCTGTCCCATGGGTTTCTCCTTCCGGGCGTGGCGAAGGTGCGGACAGCCGCTGCACGGGGTGAAAGCCGCTAAATAGAAGGCTTTCAGCCGATTTCAGCGAACGGGTCTGTCAGACGAACCGCACCGAATGCCGCGCATTGTAGCCGCATGATTCAGCTCTCACTACTAAGTGTTTCGGTGCGCCGAGCGGCGGATCAGGCCAATGACCGGTAACAGGCCGACCAACACCAGGGTCAGCGCCGGCAGCGACGCCCGCGCCCACTCGCCCTCACTGGTCATTTCGAAGATCCGCACCGCCAGCGTGTCCCAGCCAAACGGGCGCATCAGCAGGGTCGCGGGCATTTCCTTGAGCACATCGACAAACACCAGCAGCGCCGCACTCAGCGTGCCGGGCAGCAACAGCGGCAGATACACTTTGAAAAACAGTCGCGGCCCACTGACACCGAGGCTACGTGCCGCTTCGGGCAATGAGGGCCGTATACGCGCCAGACTGTTTTCCAGCGGCCCGTACGCCACCGCGATGAAACGCACCAGATAGGCCATCAGCAACGCCGCCAGACTGCCCAGCAGCAGCGGCTTGCCGGCGCCGCCGAGCCAGCCCGACAGCGGGATCACCAGTTCGCGGTCGAGATAACTGAACGCGAGCATGATCGACACAGCCAACACCGAGCCCGGCAGTGCATAACCGAGATTGGCCAGACTGACCCCGGAACGGATCGCCGGGGTCGGCGCCAGTCGTCGGGCGAAGGCCAGCAGCAATGCGACGCTGACGGTGATTAACGCCGCCATGCCGCCCAGATACAGGGTGTGCAGGATCAGCCCGGCGTAACGCTCATCGAGATCGAAGCGCCCGCGCTGCCAGAACCAGACAATCAGTTGCAGGACTGGAATCACGAATGCGCAAGCAAACACCAGAGCGCACCAGCCGGTCGCCGCGAACGCCTTGATCCCGCGCAGGTGATACAACGCCTTGACCCGTGGCCGCTCGTTGCTCGCCCGATTGGCGCCGCGCGCGCGCCGTTCGCCGTACAGCACCAGCATCACCACCAGCAGCAACAGACTGGCCAGTTGCGCCGCGCTGGGCAGGCTGAAGAAGCCGTACCAGGTCTTGTAGATGGCGGTGGTGAAGGTGTCGAAATTGAACACCGAAACAGCACCGAAATCCGCCAGCGTCTCCATCAGCGCCAGCGCCACACCGGCGCCAACCGCCGGACGCGCCATCGGCAACGCCACCCGCCAGAACGCCTGCCATGGCGATTGCCCGAGTACCCGCGCCGCCTCCATCAAGCCTTTGCCCTGCGCGAGAAACGCGGTGCGCGCCAGCAGGTAGACGTAGGGATAAAACACCAGCACCAGCACCACAATCACCCCGCCGGTGGAGCGCACGCGTGGTAGGCGCAAGCCGCTGCCGAACCATTCACGCAACAGGGTTTGCACCGGGCCGGCGAAGTCCAGCAGGCCGACGAAGACGAACGCCAGCACGTAGGCCGGGATGGCGAACGGCAGCATCAGCGCCCAGTCGAGCCAGCGCCGCCCGGGGAATTCGCAGAGGCTGGTGAGCCACGCCAGACTGACACCGAGCAGCGTCACACCGACGCCAACGCCCAGCACCAGCGTCAGGGTGTTGCCGAGCAGGCGCGGCATCTGGGTTTGCCACAGGTGCGACCAGATCTGCTGATCGATGGTCTGCCACGACAGCAGCAGGACACTCAGGGGCAACAGCACCAGCGCGGCAATGGCGAGGACGATGGGGTACCAGCGGCGTTGGGCGGGGTGGGCCAAGGGGGTTCTCTAATAAATCGTGGGTCGGCGCAAGCGTAATGCCAGCCCCAATTGTGGCGAGGGGATTTATCCCCGATCGGATGCGCAGCATTCGTAAAAACTACGCCCGCGGTGTATCAGTACGCTTTGATTAAGGGCATTGGGGGTGCTTCGCACCCCATCGGGGATAAATCCCCTCGCCACAGGATATAACCAAGGTTTTAGTTCCAGCCCGCCCGATCCATCATGCGGATCGCTTCAGCCTGTCGCTTGCCCGCCACTTCCACCGGCAAGGTGTCAGCGACGAACTTGCCCCACGCTGCCACTTCTTCCGAAGGTGCCACCGCCGGGTTGGCCGGGAATTCCTGGTTCACGTCGGCGAAGATTTTCTGCGCTTCAGGTGTGGTCATCCATTCGACCAGCGCCTTGGCTGCCTCCGGGTGCGGTGCATGTTGGGTCAGGCCGATACCGGACAGGTTGACATGCACGCCGCGATCGGCCTGATTCGGCCAGAACAGTTTCACTGGCAGGTCCGGTTTCTGTTTGTGCAGGCGACCGTAGTAGTAGGTGTTGACGATGCCGACGTCGCACTGCCCGGCGTTGATCGCTTCCAGCACCGCGACGTCGTCGGAGAACACGTCCGTGGACAGGTTGTTGACCCAGCCCTTGAGGATCTTCTCGGTCTTCTCGGCGCCGTGCACTTCGATCATGGTCGCGGTCAGCGACTGGTTGTAGACCTTCTTCGCCGTGCGCAGACACAGGCGTCCTTCCCAGTTCTTGTCGGCCAGCGCTTCGTAGGTGGTCAACTCGCCCGGTTTAACCCTTTCGGTGGAATAGGCGATGGTCCGCGCGCGCAGGCTCAGGCCGGTCCAGGCGTGGGTCGAGGAGCGATATTGCGCAGGAATGTTGGCGTCGATGGTCTTCGAGGTGAACGGCTGCAGAATGCCCATCTGCTCGGCCTGCCAGAGGTTGCCGGCATCGACGGTCAGCAGCAGGTCGGCGGTGGCGTTTTCGCCTTCGGCCTTGATCCGCTGCATCAGCGGCGCTTCCTTGTCGGTGATGAACTTGATCTTCACCCCGGTTTTCGCGGTGTAGGCGTCGAACACCGGTTTGATCAGCTCGTCGATACGCGATGAGTAGACCACCACCTCGTCGGCGGCCTGGGCGGTGGTGCTGCCGATCAGGGTCAGGGCCAGTGCGGTCAGAAGACGCTTGGGTGCCAACATGGGAGTGATCTCTCGGTCGGAAAATGTGGGCCAAATGATAAGGACTCACATTTACCAGCTCAATCGAACACTTGGGCAAGGAGTTACCAGATGTTGCACAGGGCAACACACCCCTGTAGGAGCTGCCGAGTGAAACGAGGCTGCGATCTTTCGATCTTAAACCAAGATCAAAAGATCGCAGCCTTCGGCAGCTCCTACAGAGAGCGTTATCGACTCAGGGTTTGGCGAGCGCGGGGAGGTCGCCTGTGAGGCCAAGTGCTTCACGAACAAAGAGAGCCTTGGCCTCCGGCATCTGCTCCACCAGCTTCAACCCGGCGTTGCGCAACCAGCGTACCGGCAACGGGTCGGCCTGGAACAAGCGTTCGAAGCCCTCCATCGCCGCCATCAGCGCGAGGTTGTGCGGCATGCGTCGACGCTCGTAACGGCTCAGCACCTTCACGTCCGCCAGGCGCTCGCCGCGTTCCGCGGCTTGCAGCAGCACTTCAGCCAGCACCGCCGCATCGAGGAAACCCAGGTTGACGCCCTGCCCGGCCAACGGGTGAATGGTGTGCGCCGCATCGCCAATCAGCGCCAGCCCTTCGGCGACATAGCGCTTGGCGTGACGTTGACGCAGCGGCACGCACAGCCGTGGGTCAGCGCTGAGCACTTCGCCCAGGCAACCTTCGAACGCACGCTCCAGCTCACGGCAGAACGCGGCTTCATCCAGCGCCATCAGGCGTTCGGCTTCACTCGGCGTGGTCGACCAGACGATCGAGCACCAGTCTTGCTGCCCGTCACGCTCCAGCGGCAGAAACGCCAGCGGCCCGTGATCGGTAAAACGCTGCCACGCGGTCATCCGGTGCGGCTTGCTGCTGCGCACGCTGGTAACGATGGCATGGTGCAGGTAATCCCACTCGCGGGTGGCGACGCCGGTCAGACGGCGCACCGCCGAATGGGCGCCATCCGCCGCGATCACCAGCGGCGCACGCAACTGGCGACCATCGGCCAGGGTCAGCAGCCAGTCGTCACCGGAACGACGCATCTGCTCCAGCCGTGCGTTGGCCAGCATGCCCAGATCGCAATCGTGCAAACGATCGAGCAAGGCATCCTGCACCACGCGGTTTTCGACGATATGACCGAGCACTTCGGCATGCACACTGCTCGCCGAGAAATGAATCTGCCCGGTGCCGCTGCCGTCCCACACATGCATGTCGGTGTACGGGCTGCTGCGGCGTTTGGCGATGCCGTCCCAGACGCCAAGGCGTTCGAGAATCCGCTGGCTGGCCGCCGACAAGGCGCTCACTCGCGGCTCGAACGGCGCGGCGGCATCGAACGGTTTGACGCTCAGCGGGCTGCCGTCGAGCAGCAACACTTCCAGGCCACTGTCCTGCAACGCCAACGCGAGGGCGCTGCCGACCATTCCGGCTCCGACAATCAGCAGATCTGCGCGCATTTCCATGCTTTAAGCCTGTCTCGCTGGCGGCATGCGCCGCCCGTAAAGGGTTTTAGCGAGCGCGCCAGTTAGCGGCGCGCTGCTGAAAGTGAAAGTGCCGACCCGCCGCTCAAGCATCCGGCCGCGTCCCCAGCCCCATGGCCTGACGGGCAAACCAGCGCTTGGCCGGTGGCAGCAGATCGAGACCGAGCAAGCCAATGTTGCGCCCCAGCGACACCAGCGGCTGGGTGCTGCCGAACAGGCGGGTGACCTGATCGGAGAAGCCCACGGTGAGTTCCTGATCTAGGCGCTGGCGCTCGCGATAGGCCTGCAACGTGGCGAAGTCGCCCAGCGGCTGGTCACTGGCGAGCAGCGCCGCGGCCAATGCATCGGCATCGCGCAAGGACAGGTTGAAACCCTGCCCGGCAATCGGGTGCAGGCTGTGTGCAGCGTTGCCGAGCACCGCCAGATGCGAGCGCACTTGCTCCTCGGCCTCGACCAAGGACAGTGGGTACAGATGCCGCGCACCGACCTGTTTCAAGGTGCCGAGGCGGTAGCCGAACACGCCCTGCAGTTCGCTGAGGAAATCGCGCTCGCTCAAGTCTGCCAAACGCTGCGCGTCCATGCCCAGGCGGGTCCAGACCAGCGCACAGCGGTTGTCCGGCAGCGGCAGCAAGGCCATCGGCCCTTCGTCGGTGAAACGCTCGAAGGCCATGCCGTAGTGCGCTTCGCTCGGGGTGATGTTGGCGATCAGCGCGCTCTGGTTGTACGGACGCTTGCGCACGTTGATGCCCAATTGTTCGCGCAAACCGGAACGGCCACCATCGGCGAGCACCGCCAGATCGCACTCGATGCTGGTTTCATCGTTGAGGGTCAGGCGATAACCGTCGGGCAGCGGCTCCATGCGCGTAACCTCCGCCGGGCAACGCCAACTGATCACGTCTTTATCCAGATGCTGCCACAGGCACTGGCCGAGCCAGGCATTCTCCACCACATAACCGAGCGCCGGCACGCCCTCTTCCATCGCCGACAGACGGGCGGTGGAGAAGCGACCCCGATCGGAGACGTGAATCTGTTTGATCGGCTCGGCGCGGCGGGAAATCTCCTGCCACACGCCCAGCCGCTGATAGATCTGCCGTGAACCGAAGGACAGCGCCGATGAACGGGCGTCGTAGCTCGGCTGCCAACTGTCGCCGGGGGCGAACGGTTCGATCAGGACGATCTTCCAGCCGCGCGCCTTGGCCCCAGCCTGCAAGGCCAACGCCAGACTGGCGCCGACCAGACCGCCGCCGATGATTGCCAGATTGACTCGACTCATGCCGCGTGGGTCCGTGCTTGCGCCATCAGCGCTTCGATCTCGGCGACGGTTTTCGGTACGCCGCTGGTCAATATTTCACAACCGGTCTTGGTCACTACCACGTCATCCTCGATGCGCACGCCAATGCCGCGCCATTTCTTTGCTACGTTCTGGTTGTCCGGGGCGATGTAGATGCCCGGCTCCACGGTCAGCGCCATGCCGACCTCCAGCACCCGCCATTCGCCGCCGACCTTGTATTCGCCGACGTCGTGTACATCCATGCCCAGCCAGTGCCCGGCACGGTGCATGTAAAACGCTTTATAAGCTTCGGTCGCGATCAATTCGTCGACCTCGCCTTGCAGCAATCCAAGTTTTACCAGCCCCGTGGTAATCACCCGAACCGTGGCTTCGTGCGCCTGATTCCAGTTTTTGTTCGGGGCGATTTCAGCGACTGCGGCTTCCTGCGAGGCCAGCACCAACTCGTAAATCGCTTTTTGCTCTGGCGAGAACTTGCCGTTGACCGGCCAGGTGCGAGTGATGTCGCTGGCGTAGCAGTCGATTTCGCAACCGGCGTCGATCAATACCAGATCGCCGTCCTTGAGCAGCGCGTCATTCTGCTGGTAATGCAGGATGCAGCTGTTGCGTCCGGCGGCGACAATCGAGCCGTAAGCCGGCATCTTCGCCCCGCCCTTGCGAAACTCGTAATCGAGCTCGGCTTCCAGGCTGTACTCGTACAGTCCCGGCCGGCTGGCCTGCATCGCGCGGATATGCGCCTGAGCGGAAATCCGCGCTGCTTCGCGCATCACCTTCACTTCTGCCGCCGATTTATACAGGCGCATGTCGTGCAGCAGGTGATCCAGGGCAACGAATTCGTTCGGCGGCTGGGCGCCGAGGTGCGCCTTGGAGCGGATCACGTTGATCCAGTCCATCAGGTGCCGGTCGAACTCCGGGTTGCTGCCCATCGCCGAATACACCCGATCGCGGCCTTCGATCAGGCCCGGCAGGATGTCGTCGATGTCGGTAATCGGGAACGCGTCGTCAGCGCCGTAATCACGGATCGCGCCTTCCTGCCCGGCGCGCAGACCGTCCCACAACTCACGTTCGGCGTTGCGTTCACGGCAGAACAGCACGTACTCGCCATGCTCGCGGCCGGGCATCAGGACGATGACCGCCTGCGGTTCGGGGAATCCACTGAGGTACTGAAAGTCGCTGTCCTGACGATAGACATGCTCGACGTCGCGGTTGCGAATGGCCACCGCGGCGGCGGGCAGGATCGCGATGCTGTTGGGTTCCATCTGCGCCATCAGGGCCTTGCGGCGACGGCTGTATTCCGCTTTGGGGATATGGGTCATGGGCAGATGGCTTTCCCTGGCACGCGATTAATGCAGCGACGGCTTGGCGGCTGGCGGCACGTCGGCTTTTCTGGTTTCCGAGAACAGCAGCAGCGGCGCGACGCGCAGATACTCCATGACTTCCATGTAGTCGGTTTCGCCGTCTTCGGACTCTTCCAGGGCATCTTGCACCTGGGAAATCGCGGCCAGATCCTGCAGCACTTCGGTCGCTTCGGTGCTGAGCATGCTGCTGTCGCGGCAGTTCAGGCCGAAACCGCTGAGGAAGCCCTGGCACCATTGGCCCAGTGCAGCGGCGCGGTCGGCCAGCGGCGCATCATCGGTCGGCAGCAGCAGAACGACGGTCACGTCGCTGCCAGTCAACTCACCCTTGACCATTTCTTGCAGGCCGATCAGGGCGTTGCGGACGTTGTCCTGGATATCGCCTTCGAGCAGTTCGGCGGCGTCGATCAACCAGCCTTCGTTATCGAAGCCGGCGCCGGCGCAGCTGCGGCCGAGCAGCAGGCCATGCAGTTCGGCAGGCGAGACGTTGTGGCCGCTGGCAGTCAGCAGGGTGGCAAAGGCTTGGTACGGGGAATTCGCAATGGTCATGGGCAGCTAGGCGCCAGACGGCGCTATGTCTAGAATGAAGGCCTTGTATCCTACATCGACAGACTCGCCAAGACTATTAAAGGCTGTCCGCCAGCTATCCCATCAGACAGACTCCGACTCAGTGGACACAATGGAAGACACCAACCTGCAAGCGCTGATGGCCAGACTCGAACTGCTGATTAGTCGAGTGGAGCAACTTAAGAGTCAAAACGCACTCTTACTAGCTCAGGAAAAGACCTGGCGCGAGGAACGCGCTCACCTCATTGAAAAAAACGAAATCGCCCGGCGTAAGGTCGAATCGATGATTTCGCGCCTCAAGGCCCTGGAGCAAGACTCATGAGTTCAAGCAATAGCGTTACCGTGCAGATCCTCGACAAAGAATATTCGATCATCTGCCCCCAGGAAGAACGCAGCAATCTGGTCAGCGCCGCCCGCTACCTGGACGGCAAGATGCGCGAGATCCGCAGCAGCGGCAAAGTCATCGGCGCCGACCGTATCGCCGTGATGGCCGCGCTGAATATCACCCACGACCTCTTGCACAAAGAAGAGCGCCCGGACATCCAGGCCAGCGGCTCGACCCGTGAACAGGTGCGCGACTTGCTCGATCGTGTCGATCTGGTGCTGGCGACCGATCCGGACGTCACCAAGGGCTGATTCGCCGGGCCGCTTGAGGTATACTCGCGGCACTCCCTGGGGTGCTTGCCAGTTGACGATGTCCCTGAGCCGATTTGCACTACCCTGGAGGTTGCACGTTGGGCTGGTGTGCATGTCCGCCAGACGGAAAGCCTTAAAGTCTACTGCATCCTCCACCTTGAACTTTCGGGTTCAAGGGCTAAGTTGACAGCGGTTCATCCGGGGAGCCTGATTCGAATCCGATGCCGGTTTTTGCCGGCATCGGATTTTTTATGCGTGCGTTTTCGCCCTCACCTGCCGAAGCCGAACCATGACCGAACCCGCGCTGCTGCCCCGCCCGCAACTCCGCCGCCTTCTGCGCAAGGCGCGCCGCGCATTGACCCCGAGCGAACAACGCCAGGCAGCCAAAGGCCTGTTCCGCCAACTGGCGCAAGACCCGCACTTTCGCCGGGCCAGATACATTTCCCTGTACCTGCCCACCGACGGTGAAATCGACCCGCGCCTGCTGCTGCGCGAAGCCCAGCGGCGCGGCAAGGCCACCTACCTGCCAGTGCTCAGTGCCTGGCCGCGAACCAAAATGGTGTTCCAGCGGATTCGCCCGGGCGACAAGCTCAAGCCCAATCGCTTTCGCATTCTCGAACCGCGAGCCAATCTGGCTCAGCAACGCAGGATCTGGACCCTGGATCTGGTGCTGTTGCCACTGGTGGGATTTGACGATGTCGGCGGACGGCTGGGGATGGGCGGCGGATTCTACGACCGCAGTCTGGCCTACCTGGCCCGGCGCAAAAACTGGCGCAAGCCGACGTTGCTGGGGCTGGCCCATGAATGTCAGAAGGTCGAACGCCTGGCGCAGGCCAGCTGGGATGTACCGTTGCAGGGC
Source organism: Pseudomonas sp. S8 (assembly GCF_050473925.1). Classification (NCBI taxonomy): domain Bacteria; kingdom Pseudomonadati; phylum Pseudomonadota; class Gammaproteobacteria; order Pseudomonadales; family Pseudomonadaceae; genus Pseudomonas; species Pseudomonas sp. S8. The sequence continues at coordinate 4,643,830 of NZ_JBFDVZ010000016.1, read as the reverse complement.
ACGGTCACCGATAAGGCGTGGTATGTCGCAGGGTAGACGCCGCGCAGGTCAGCGGCGTCGGGAAGGCTGTTTCAGCGCTTGAACGCGGTCGACTGTTGGACCTGCTGCGCGACTTCAATCGGTGCATCGGTCTTGCTCGTCCACAGACTTTGCGCATAACCGGTGGTTACGACGCCGAGGCCGAACAAAATAACCAAAGTCCATAGCAAATCCGGTTTGCGTTTCATCGATTGCCCCCCTCAAGGCACATCATCACGATGACAGCAGCGGTTTCCGTTCGTAGGCCGTGCAGCAGCGTCAAGCTTTAAAGGCCGGCATTTTGCGACAACGTGAACCCGGGCGCAAATGCTGACGTCAACCGACCGTCGGTTTGTCATAAAATTGCCCGACAACCTGTCCAATCACCGCTTGAGGAGCAAAAGACATGGCCTATTGGCTGATGAAATCCGAGCCGGACGAACTCTCGATCAAAGGCCTGGAGACACTCGGCAAAGCGCGCTGGGACGGGGTTCGCAACTATCAGGCGCGCAATTTCCTGCGGGCGATGGCGGTCGGGGATGAGTTCTTTTTCTACCACTCCAGTTGCCCGGAGCCGGGGATTGCCGGAATCGGCAGGATTATTCAGGCAGCGTACCCGGATCCCACCGCACTGGACCCCGAAAGCCATTACTTCGACCCGAAAGCCACGCCCGAGAAAAACGCCTGGAGTGCAATCGATGTTGCACACGTCGAGACCTTTGCCCGGGTGCTGAAACTGGATTATCTGAAGCAGCAGACCGCATTGGCCGAGATGCCGCTGGTGCAAAAAGGCAGCCGTCTTTCGGTCATGCCGGTGACCGCCGAACAGTGGGCCGTCGTGCTCGGTTTGCGCTGAGAACTCTCCGGTCACGGTTTTTTACCCGAAAAAAGGGCTAGGCTTGGCGCTCATTTGACTGACATCAAGCGAGTGGAACGCTTGAACAGTCAGACTGGACGCCACAGCCGCAGGATGCCCCCATGTCGACGCACAGCCGTTCTTCACTTCTATATGCCGGTTCGCTCCTGGTGTTACTCGCCGCCGCGGGTGGCCTCGGTTACTGGATGTCGATCAGCAGCCGGCTGGTCGAGGGGCTGTCGATGGGCAACGGGCGCCTGGAAGCCACCGAGGTGCAGATCGCCAGCAAGACGCCCGGGCGCCTGGCCGAGGTGCTGGTGGATGAAGGCGACAAGGTCAGCAAAGGACAACTGCTGGCGCGCATGGACACCCGCACCCTCGAAGCCCAGCGCAATCAGGCCGAAGCCGAAGTCCTGCGCGCCCGGGAGAATCTCAACGCCGCTCAGGCCAATGTGCAGTTGCGTCAGAGTGAGCTGCTGCTGGCCCAGCAAGAGCTCGGCCGCTCGCAGTCACTGTTCAAGCACGGTTACGTCAGCGCGCAGATCATCGATCAACTGCAGTCGCGAATTGGCACCGGCAACGCTGCGGTGACCGCAGCCCGCGCCCAGGTATCTGCGGTCAGCGCAACAATCGGCGCAGCGCAGGCGCAGGTGGCGCAGCTGACCAGCGAAATCGACGACAGCCTTCTGCGCGCGCCGATTGATGGCGTGATCCAGCTGCGCATGGCCGAACCCGGCGAAGTGCTGGGTGCCGGCGGCCGGGTCTTGTTGCTGATCGATCCCAACGACCAGTACATGAACCTCTATCTGTCAGCTGCGGTGGCCGGGCGCCTGGCCGTGGGCGACGAGGCGCGCGTGTTGCTTGATGCCTTGCCCGATAAACCGCTGCCGGCAAAAATCAGTTTCGTCGCGGCCAAATCGCAATTCACCCCCAAAGAAGTCGAGACCCGCGACGAGCGACAAAAACTGGTGTTCCGCGTCAAGTTGCGCCTGACCCAGCCCAGCGCCGTGCCACAGGCCAAGCCCGGCATGCCCGGCGCCGGCTATGTGCGGATCGCACCTGTCGAATGGCCGGCCAATCTGCAATGAGCAGCCTTGCGGTTCAAGCGAACGGTATCGCCCACCGCTACGGCAAACAGCAAGCGCTGAAGGAGATCGCCTTCAGCCTGCCCGCCGGAACCCGCTGCGGGTTGATCGGCCCCGATGGCGCGGGCAAGTCCAGCCTGCTGGGGTTGATCGCCGGCGTGAAAACCCTGCAACAAGGGCAACTGCAAGTGCTCGGAGGCGCGATCCAGGATCGCCGGCATCGCGACACACTCTATGCACGTATCGCCTTCATGCCGCAGGGGCTGGGCGGCAACTTGTACCCCGAGCTGTCGATCCGCGAGAACATCCAGTTCTTCTCGACGCTGTTTGGCCTGTCCAGGGCTGAAAGCGAGCAACGCATGCACAGCCTGTTGCTCGCGACCGACTTGCTGAAATTTGCCGAGCGCCCCGCCGGCAAGTTGTCCGGCGGCATGAAGCAGAAACTCGGGCTGTGCTGCGCGCTGATCCATGAGCCCGACCTGTTGATCCTCGATGAGCCGACTACTGGCGTCGACCCGCTCTCGCGCCGGCGTTTCTGGGAGCTGGTCGACGATGTGCGCAGCCAGCGCCCGCAACTGACGCTGCTGGTCGCCACGGCGTATATGGAAGAAGCCGAGCAATTCGAGCATTGCCTGATGCTCGACGCCGGCCAGTTGATCGCCACCGGCCTGAGCCGCGAGCTGGCGGCCGTCACCCCCAGCGGCAAACTCGATGACGCCTTTACCCATTTCCAGGGTGACAGCCAGCACGACGCTCAACCGCTGGTGATTCCACCGCGCACCGGCAACAGCAACGACATCGCCATCCAAGCCCACGACCTGACGCTGCGCTTCGGCGATTTCACCGCCGTGGATCACGTCAGTTTTGCCATTGGGCGTGGCGAGATTTTCGGCTTTCTTGGCTCCAACGGCTGCGGCAAGACCACTACCATGAAGGTTCTGACCGGGCTGATGCCGGCCAGTGAAGGCAGTGCGACGCTGCTCGGTAACCCGGTAAACGCCAAGGATCTGGCCACGCGCAAGCGGGTCGGGTTCATGTCGCAGAGCTTTTCGCTGTATGGCGAACTCAGTGTGCGACAGAACCTCGAACTGCACGCGCGGCTGTTCGACCTGCCCAAAACCGAGAGCGCACAGCGCATCGAGGCATTGATTCAGCGCTTCAATCTGCTCGCGGTCGCCGACCAGCCATCCGGGGCATTGCCATTGGGCCTGCGCCAGCGTCTGTCGCTGGCGGTGGCAGTGCTGCACCGCCCGGAAGTGCTGATCCTCGACGAGCCGACCTCCGGCGTCGATCCGGCAGCCCGCGATGACTTCTGGCGACTGTTGATCGAGTTGTCCCGTGAACAAGGCGTGACGATCTTCCTCTCCACGCACTTCATGAACGAAGCGCAGCGCTGCGACCGCATCTCACTGATGCACGCCGGCAAGGTTCTCGCGTGCGATACCCCGGCGGCACTGCAACGCCAGTTCGCTGGAGAGACGCTGGAAGCGGCCTTCGTCACCTGCCTGGAACAGGCTCAGGGCGCTCAGGCATTGGCGCCTTTAACCGAGCCGCAGATGGCGCCGCCGACCGCAGCGACAACCCCGGTGCCGCGTCACGGTTTCAGCCTCGGTCGCCTGCTGGCGGTGGCCCGTCGCGAAGGCAAGGAACTGCTGCGCGACAAGGTGCGCATGGCGTTCGCACTGGCGGGGGCGATTTTCATGATGGTGATTTTCGGCTACGGGATTTCCCTGGACGTGGAAAACCTCGCGTTCGCCGTGTACGACCAGGATCAGACGCCGCAGAGCCGGGCTTATCTTGAAGCGTTTCGCGGCTCCCGCTACTTCGACGAGCAGCCGGCCATTCGTAATCCACAGGAGCTGCACCGGCGCCTGCAACGCTCGGAAATCAAACTGGCACTGGAAATCCCGCCCGGATTCGGCCGCGATTTGTACGCCGGGCGCCAACCCGCTGTGGCGGCGTGGCTGGATGGCGGCATGCCGTTTCGCGCCGAAACCAGCCGCAACTATGTTGAAGCCGTGCACCTGGCCAATCTGCAACAACTGGCCGAGCAAAGCAGCCCGGCGCTGGCCCGCCCGGCGGCCGCCAGTCTGCAAACCCGCTTTCGCTACAACCAGGACGTGGTCAGCGTCAACGCCATCGGCCCCGGGGTCATGGCGCTGATCCTCGCCTTTATTCCAGCGATGCTGACGGCGTTGGGCATCGTGCGCGAAAAGGAGTTGGGCTCGATCACCAATTTCTACGCCACGCCCCTGACCCGCTTGGAGTTTCTGCTGGGCAAGCAGGCGCCGTACCTGCTGGTCAGTCTGGTCAACCTCGCGGTGCTGGTGGCGATGAATCGCTGGCTGTTCGGCGTGCCGTTCAAGGGCAGCCTGCTGACGCTGGCATTCGGCGGCCTGCTGTACGTGCTGGCGACCACCAGCATGGGCCTGCTGATTTCGGCGTTCACCCGCACGCAAATCGCCGCGATCCTCGGCACCATGATCATCACCAGCCTGCCGACCATCCAGTTCTCCGGGCTGATCGTGCCGCGCTCGTCGCTGGAGGGTGCGGCTGCGGTGATGGGTATGCTGTTTCCCGCGGGGCACTTCCTCGACATCGCGGTGGGCACGTTCACCAAAGCGCTGGACGTGCGTCAGCTGTGGCCGCAGTGCCTGGCGCTGTTCGGGTTCTTTGTCGGGTTCACCGGGCTGAGCCTGATCATGCTGAAAAAGCAGGAGGCCTGATGCACAAGTTCGCGCACATCCTGCGCCTGGGCCTCAAGGAACTGACCAGCCTGCGCCATGACAGCGTGTTGCTGCTGTTCCTGTTCTACGCCTTCACCGTGGCGATTTACATGCCCGCCGCCGGCTCGGTGATCGGCGTGCACAACGCCAGCGTGGCGATCGTTGACGAAGACCACAGCGCCCTCTCGCGCCAGTTGGCCCAAGCTCTGCAGCCGCCGGAGTTCCAGACGCCGGTGCTGTTGCCTTACCCTCAGCTGGACCAGGTGATGGACAGCGGTCAATACACCTTCGTCATCAACATCCCGGCGGGCTTTCAAACCGATCTGCTGGCGGCGCGGCAACCGGCGATTCAGGTCAATGTCGACGCCACGGCCATGAGCCAGGCGTTCATGGGCGCTGGCTACATTGGCCGGATCTTCCAGCGCGAGTTACTCGACTATGCAGGTCAGGGTGAAGCAGCGACCAAGGCACCCGTGCAACTGACTACTCGCGCCCTGTTCAACACCAATCTGGAGGGTGGCTGGTTTCTGGCGGTGATTCAGATCGTCAACAACATCACCATTCTGGCGATCATCCTCACCGGCACGGCGCTGCTGCGCGAACGCGAACACGGCACGCTCGACCATTTGCTGGTGCTGCCGCTGACGGCGCTGGAAATCATGCTGGCGAAAATCTGGAGCAACCTGCTGGTGGTGGTGCTGTGCACCTGGTTGTCGCTGGAAGTGGTGGTCAAAGGCCTGCTGGATGTGCCGTTGGCTGGCTCGATGAGCCTGTTTTTGCTGGTGACGGCGGTTTATCTGTTTGCCAGCACCGCGCTGGGCATCTTTCTGGCGACGCTGGCGCGTTCGACGCCGCAGTTCGGCCTGCTGGCGATTCCAGTGATCATCCCGATGTTGCTGCTGTCGGGCGGCAGCACACCGCTGGACAGCATGCCGCAATGGTTGCAGTGGGTGATGCAGGGCTCGCCGTCCACGCACTTTGTCAGCCTCAGCGCCGCGATTCTGTTTCGCGACGCCGGGCTGAGCGTGGTCTGGCCGGACTTGCTGGCGCTGACAGCCATCGGCCTGCTGTTCTTCCTCATCGCGCTGGCACGCTTTCGCAAGAGCCTGGCGTCCTGAACAGCGGCCAGCGTGTTTACTGAATGATCAGGTTGTTGAACAGCAGATCTTCAACCACCGGCTTGCCGGTCTCGTCATTCATCACTTGCTGGGTCTGCTTCAGGGCTTCCTGACGCAGCTTTTCCTTGCCTTCGATGCTGCCCATCGCCTCGGTGGTCTGCTGAGTGAACAGCGCCACCAGTTGATTGCGGATCAGCGGCTCGTTGGCCTTGACCAGTTTGGTCGCCTCTTCACCGGTCACACGCAGCGCCACGTCGGCCTTGTAGACCTTCAGCTTCGGCGTGCCGTCCAGCCCGTAATTGCCCACGAACGGCGGGCTCAGGGTGATGTAGTTGACTTTCGGCGCCTCGCCTTCTTTGGCTTCTTCGGCCAGCGCTGCCACAGGCAGAGACAGGGCCAGCAACAACATGATCCACGCTTTCACAATTCGCTCCTTATCCGGTTTGCGGCCTAGCATAACGACCCGCCGCGCAAGCACAAGCTTATGGCTGACTATCAGGGCCGGGCATGCTCGTTGACCCGTTGACTGACATACCTACACTTATCGGCCATCACTCCCAAAGGAATAGCCCTGATGAAAGCCGTGCTGTGCAAAGCCTTCGGCCCTGCCGAATCGCTGGTGCTGGAAGACGTCGCCAGTCCTGTCGCGAAGAAGAACGAAATCTTGCTGGAGGTGCACGCCGCCGGGGTCAACTTCCCGGACACGCTGATCATCGAGGGCAAGTACCAGTTCAAGCCGCCCTTCCCGTTTTCCCCCGGGGGCGAAGCGGCTGGGGTGGTCAGTGCCGTCGGTGAAAAGGTCAGCCATCTGAAAGTGGGCGACCGGGTCATGGCCCTGACCGGCTGGGGCAGTTTCGCCGAACAGGTCGCGGTGCCGGGCTACAACGTGCTGCCGATCCCGCCGTCGATGGATTTCAACACCGCCGCCGCGTTCAGCATGACCTACGGCACTTCGATGCACGCCCTCAAGCAACGGGCAAACCTGCAACCGGGCGAGACCCTGCTGGTGCTCGGCGCTTCGGGCGGCGTCGGCCTGGCGGCAGTGGAGATCGGCAAAGCCATGGGCGCCCGGGTCATTGCCGCCGCCAGCAGCGCGGAAAAACTCGCCGTGGCCAAGGCCGCCGGTGCCGATGAACTGATCAACTACAGCGAAACCAGCCTCAAGGACGAAATCAAACGCCTCACCGACGGCCAGGGCGCCGACGTGATCTACGACCCGGTCGGCGGCGACCTGTTTGACCAGGCCATTCGCGCCATCGCCTGGAACGGCCGCCTGCTGGTGGTCGGCTTCGCCAGCGGACGCATCCCCGAACTGCCGGTCAACCTCGCGCTGCTCAAAGGTGCAGCCGTGCTCGGCGTGTTCTGGGGCTCCTTCGCCCAGCGCCAGCCACAGGACAACGCAGCAAACTTCCAGCAACTGTTCGGCTGGTTCGCCGAAGGCAAGCTGAAACCGCTGGTGTCGCAGGTGTACCCGCTGAGCAACGCGGCGCAGGCGATCAACGATCTGGGGCAGCGCAAGGCGGTGGGCAAGGTGGTGGTGCAGGTGCGCTGAGTTTTTCCCGGCCGGCGCCCCTTGGAGCCGGCCCGGTTCGCGCCAGGCAGCAACACAGCTTCACTCTCAGCGGCGCTGGTTATCAAAGCAACTCACGAACCTCTCCCGGCAGAAAACTCATGTATCTCCGCATGGGGGCCTCCCGGCAGCCTCTGACGATCATCGGTACGCGCCGATTCATCCTGGCGATGATTGCCAGACGTTGATCATCGGCCAACTGACTCTTGTGGATCGCGTTCGAAACGTAAGCGCGGGTGTAATGAAACACGTCCGCGTCGACCCAGGCGTACTCAGGCATGTTCCTGAAACTGCCAGTGATGACATGACACTTCACTGACTTCAGCCACTGATTGAGGTGGATCGGCTCGTCCCGGCCCAGTCGAAAGAGCATCGGTGCCACCACGGGCTGTTCTGCAGGCCGCCCGTCTTCAGCCGTCCAGGGCTTGAAGCGCCACTGTGTTATCGCGTCTTTGACCGCCTCAGCCAGATCAGGGTGATCACTTTGCACAATGCTGATCGCGCTGACCGAACCATCCGCCTTGACGACAAAACTGACCCTGACTTCGCCTTCGACCCCGGCCCTGTGCAACAGCTTCGGGTAAATCGGCTTGGGATTGTTTTCCGGTATGAGTAACCCTTCCGCTGCCAGCGCAAGACTGAAGATCGTCAATAAAAGCCCAGCAAAGAACCACCGCATGATCTCGCCCCTTCCCGATTGAGATGCCTGTCCGGCAACAACAGAAAGGTTACGGAGCACTGCCTGTTAACTGAATGGCGCAGCTTCGCTATTGAATGCAGGACATTTCCTGATCCTGACAAGAAAACAGGCGAACGCCCTGCGCAACGGGCTTCAGGTACATTTTCTGACGGATGTTTAGCCGCCACTGGTCGCTGCCGCGTCGCCCGGCAACAAATGTTCCTGAACCTTCAGACTGCGAGACGGAATCAGCCGTCCCTTGTCATCGAAGCGCAAAACGATCAGCCAGTCGAAGACTTCATCCGGCCATCTTTCCTGCCCCATCAGCGCCGTGGGGTCGCCACCAAAGGCCTTGAGCAGTTTATTGATGTGGCCGTGGTGCCAGGCGATCAGCACCGTTTGCGCCTGATTGCTTTTGCGCAACAGTTTGACCAATTGATGCAGATCGCCATTGACGTAGGGCTGCTCGATCGCGAGGTTCAGTTGTTGGGCCAGCGGGGTCAGGGTCAGGCGTGAGCGCGAACTCTCCGGGGTGTCGCCTGCAGCGATCAAACGCTGCGGGGTGAGCGCTTGGCCGTCGAGTTGCAGCGCAGAGAAATAGTCGACGTAGGCGGCTGCACGCTGTTCGCCCCGGGCGTTGAGCACAGATCCGACATCCGGTTTTTCCGCATGACGGATGATCAGCACCGTGGCGTTGCGCAGGCCGGAATGGGAAGGATGATCGGTGACGATCAATGTCAGCAGCACAACGGCGAGCCCCGCCGCCACCAAGAACCTCGGCACCAACATGCGAACCTTCAGGGCCATTTCCTATCTCTGCTGATCAATTGGCTGAACGGGCCGCGAGTCTATGCCACACCATGTTGATAAGTGGTGAAAACGTCCTGTTTTTACAGCTGAGCGACAGGTTCGTAAAAGAACATGCGACTTCCAACATTTTCCGCTGTTTTGCCGATGCGAACCGGTGCTATTTTCGGTAACGAAACTGTAACATTCGCATCCGCAGTCAAAACAAGAAATCTGGAGCTCTTGAATGTTTGCTTTCTTTCGTCCTGCCGCACATCAGGCTCCATTGCCTGAAGAAAAAATAGACAGCACTTATCGACGCCTGCGCTGGCAGATCTTCGCCGGTATTTTCTTTGGCTACGCGGGTTACTACCTGCTGCGCAAAAACTTCTCGCTGGCCATGCCGTACCTGATCGACGAGGGCTACAGCCGTGGCGATCTGGGTCTGGCGATGTCGGCCATCGCGATTGCCTACGGTCTGTCGAAGTTCCTGATGGGCCTGGTCTCCGACCGTTCCAACCCGCGTTATTTCCTGCCGTTCGGCTTGCTGGTGTCGGCCGGGGTGATGTTCATTTTCGGTTTCGCGCCGTGGGCGACGTCCAGCGTGACCATGATGTTCATCCTGCTGTTCATCAACGGCTGGGCCCAGGGCATGGGCTGGCCGCCGAGCGGGCGCACCATGGTGCACTGGTGGTCGCAGAAGGAACGGGGCGGCGTGGTCTCGGTGTGGAACGTGGCGCATAACGTCGGCGGCGGTCTGATCGGCCCGCTGTTCCTGATCGGCATGGGCCTGTTCAATGACTGGCACGCAGCGTTCTACGTCCCGGCAGCGGTAGCGCTGGGCGTAGCGGTGTTTGCCTTCATCACCATGCGCGACACCCCGCAATCGGTCGGTCTGCCGCCGATCGAGAAGTACAAGAACGATTACCCGGAAGGCTACGACGCCAGCCACGAAGACGAATTCAGCGCCAAGGAAATCTTCGTCAAATACGTGCTGCGCAACAAAATGCTCTGGTACATCGCCATGGCCAACGTCTTCGTCTACCTGCTGCGCTACGGCGTACTGGACTGGGCGCCGACCTACCTGAAAGAAGCCAAGCACTTCGACGTCGACAAGACTTCGTGGGCTTACTTCTTCTACGAGTGGGCGGGCATTCCGGGCACGCTGCTGTGCGGCTGGATGTCGGACAAGATCTTCCGTGGCAACCGCGGCCTGACCGGCATGGTGTTCATGGCACTCGTGACCGTGGCGACGCTGGTGTATTGGCTGAACCCGGCCGGCAACCCGACCGTGGACATGATCGCGCTGTTCTCGATCGGTTTTCTGATCTACGGCCCGGTGATGCTGATCGGTCTGCAGGCGCTGGAGCTGGCACCGAAGAAAGCCGCCGGCACGGCAGCAGGCTTCACCGGTCTGTTCGGCTATCTGGGCGGTTCGGTCGCGGCGAGTGCGGCGATGGGCTATACCGTTGACCACTTCGGCTGGGACGGTGGTTTTGTCCTGCTGGTGGGCGCTTGCCTGCTGTCGATGGCCTTCCTCGCCCCGACGCTATGGCACAAGCAAGTCGCCAGTCAGAGTCGCGAAGCCGTCGCCTGATCGGCTTTTGCCTGACAGCGCTTGAGCCGCGCCTCCAGATTTCGATCCGGCATGGCGTGGCTGCGCAGGGCGTGGGCGGTCTGCTCGACATAATCGCGAGTGGTGCCGTAGCGCCCGCAAGCGCTTTCGAACACCTGACTCAGCACATGATCCGGCAAGTTGCCGGCATAGCTGGGCAGGTGTCGCTCCAGAACAAACCCCAACGCCTGAACCTGACTGCCATCTTCGAGCCGGCAGTTCAGCCAGTGCGGGCGATAGGACGGGAACGGCATCTCGCGTTTCCACAGCGCGTACAGCGCAGCGTCGAGATTCTCTTCCGGCAGCCGATAGGCGAAGCCGCTGCATGAACCGCCACGATCCAGACCAAACACCAGCCCAGGCATTTCCGGCGTTCCACGATGCTCATGCGACCACAGGTACAAGCCGCGATGGTAACCGTGGACTCGCCCGCGCACCCGCTCTACCGCCGTGCACTCCGGGCGCCAGATCAGCGAGCCGTAAGCAAACAGCCACACCGGCCCACCCTTGTGGCGCGCCATGGTCGATTGCATCGAGACGAGAAGTTGTTCGTGGGTCAGCTGCGGCCCCAGATCGAGCCGCGGAGGGTAAGCCAGATTCACAAAAGCAGATTCAATGGCGGTCATGACGGAAGTGTTCGGCCCCGCAAGTATTACAAGATGTAAGCACAATTCGCTTGATAGAACATATAGCAGTAACTGTAAAACGAAAAGTGCTAAAGGATGTATGACCCGCCTGACAATGATAATGCGGGATCATCTGCCCGGTTATCCGGTTTTATATAGCCTAATACCCTTGCAGCAATATCTTAAATACCCGAACGAAATATGCATAAGCCTTCGCTTGTTCAGGTTTCGTTCATGAAGGCGCGGGAAACTTCCTACTAAAATGTCGGACTTTCTTTCTTCTCCGTCGCTGAACGCCAACGTATAACGGCCTTCCTCTGGCGCAAGCCATCCCGTTTAACCGAGGCTGCACAATGAACCTCCCAAGACTTCTGACCGTATTGCTGATGACTCAGACCGGCCATGCATTGGCCGCGGACGATGCGCAGGACACGGGCTTCTGGTATGCCCAGACCAGCGTCTACACCCGACATTATTCGCCCGACCCCGAGCACAATAATCATCAGGACTTGATCGGCATCGAACGCAATCAGGCTTCGGGCTGGGTCTTTGGCGGGGCAACTTTCCGTAATTCGTTCCGCCAGCGCTCGAACTACGCCTATGCCGGCAAGCGCTATGACAGCCGTGAGTATCCGGTGTATTTGAAAGTCACGGGCGGGCTGTTGCAGGGTTATCGTGGTGATTACAAGGACAAGATCCCGTTGAACCGCTATGGCGTTGCGCCAGTGATCATTCCGTCCATCGGGACTCACTACGGCCCATTGGCTGCCGAGCTGGTGTTTCTCGGCGCCAATGCGGCGATGGTGACTAGCGGTGTACGTTTCTAGGGGCGGGGCTCAAGATCGCGGCGCATAGGCAAATACGTCGGCGCGCATCTGGTGCGCATCCATGCCCGCTTCCACCAGCGCATCCAGCGTGCCGTAGACCATCGCCGGCGAGCCGCTGGCGTAGACGTGCAGGGCCTTCAGATCGGCGAAGTCCTCGCACACGGCCTGGTGCAACATCCCGCAGCGCCCTTCCCAACCGCACTGGTCGCTGACCACTTTGTGCAGGAACAGATTGGGCAGCTTCAGCCATTCGTCCCAATGCTCGATGTCGTAGAAATCTTCCGGGCGGCGCACGCCCCAGTACAGATGCACCGGGTGCTTGAAGCCGTTGGCGCGGCAGTGTTCGATCAAGCTGTGAATCTGGCCCATGCCGGTGCCGGCGGCGATCAGCACCAGCGGCCCGTCAGGCAATTCGGCGAGGTGGGTGTCGCCGAACGGCAGTTCGACGCGCACCAGCGGGTTGCGCTGCAGTTGCTCGATCAGGCTCAGCGCACTGGCCTCACGGGCCAGCACGTGGATTTCCAGATCCCGTCCGCCGTGCGGTGCCGAGGCCATGGAGAACGCTGACTTTTCACCGTTCTCGCGCTCGATCATCAGGTACTGCCCGGCGTGATAACGCGGTGGCTTGCCGGCCGGCGCACGCAGGCGCACGCGCCAGGTGTCGCCGCCGACGTCCCGGCATTCGATGACCTGACACGACAGGCTGCGCACCGGCAGTTCTCCCAGCGCGAGCACGCCATCCCACAGCAGGACGCAGTCTTCCAGCGGCTCGGCTATGCAAGTGTAGAACTCGCCGTGGTCATGCACCTTGCCGGCCTGTTCGACCCGGCCCTCCACCAGCAGCGCCGCACACACGTGGCAATTGCCGTTGCGACAGCTTTGCGGGCAGTCGTAGCCCAGGCGCCGCGCACCATCGAGAATCCGCTCGCCGGGCCGTATCTCAAGCACCGCTCCGGAGGGCTGCAGGGTTACACGCATCAATCTATTCCTAACTGATTCCAGATGGCATCGATCCGCCGGGTGACGGCGTCGTCCTTGACGATCACACGGCCCCACTCGCGAGTGGTTTCGCCCGGCCACTTGTGGGTGGCATCCAGGCCCATTTTCGAGCCCAGGCCCGAGACCGGCGAGGCGAAGTCGAGGTAGTCGATCGGCGTGTTGTCGATCATCACCGTGTCGCGCTTGGGGTCCATGCGCGTGGTGATGGCCCAGATCACGTCGTTCCAGTCGCGGGCATTGATATCGTCGTCAGTGACGATAACGAACTTGGTGTACATGAACTGTCGCAAAAACGACCAGACACCGAGCATCACGCGCTTGGCATGCCCCGGATACGACTTCTTCATTGTCACCACGGCCATGCGGTACGAGCAGCCTTCCGGCGGCAGGTAGAAGTCGGTGATTTCCGGGAATTGCTTCTGCAGGATCGGCACGAACACTTCATTCAGCGCAACGCCGAGAATTGCCGGCTCATCCGGCGGACGGCCGGTGTAGGTGCTGTGGTAGATCGGCTTGATCCGGTGGGTGATGCGTTCGACGGTGAACACCGGGAAGCTGTCGACTTCGTTGTAGTAACCGGTGTGGTCGCCGTACGGGCCTTCATCGGCCATCTCGCCCGGATGGATCACGCCTTCGAGGATGATCTCGGCAGTGGCCGGCACTTGCAGGTCGTTGCCACGGCACTTGACCAGCTCGGTGCGGTTAGCGCGCAGCAGGCCGGCGAAGGCGTATTCGGAGAGGCTGTCCGGCACCGGCGTCACGGCGCCGAGGATGGTCGCCGGGTCGGCGCCCAGCGCGACCGACACCGGGAACGGCTGGCCCGGATGCTTTTCGCACCACTCGCGGAAGTCCAGCGCGCCGCCACGGTGGCTGAGCCAGCGCATGATTACCTTGTTGCGGCCGATCACTTGCTGACGGTAAATACCGAGGTTCTGGCGCTCCTTGTTCGGGCCTTTGGTGACGGTCAGGCCCCAAGTGATCAGCGGGCCGACGTCGCCGGGCCAGCAGGTCTGCACCGGCAGCATCGCCAGGTCGACGTCGTCGCCTTCGATGACCACTTCCTGGCACACCGCGTCTTTGACGACTTTCGGTGCCATCGAAATGATCTTGCGGAAGATCGGCAGTTTCGACCACGCATCCTTCAATCCCTTCGGCGGCTCCGGCTCCTTGAGGAAAGCCAGCAGCTTGCCGATCTCGCGCAGTTCGCTGACCGACTCGGCGCCCATGCCCATGGCCACCCGCTCCGGGGTGCCAAACAGGTTGCCGAGCACCGGGATGTCGTAGCCGGTCGGCTTCTCGAACAGCAGCGCCGGGCCCTTGGCCCGCAGTGTGCGGTCGCACACCTCGGTCATCTCCAGCACCGGCGAGACGGGAATCTGGATGCGTTTCAACTCTCCGCGCTGCTCAAGCTGCTGCACGAAATCCCGAAGATCCTTGAATTTCATTGACGATGGCACCCTCAAAATAGGCGTACATCCTACCTGCTATGCAGCCCTGTGGCAGCCTGTCGCTGCTTACTTGGCTGCATTGGTCTGCGCTTTTCCACGGTTTTCCCGGGCTTGCAGGCTCATAAACAGCGGCTCGAGGATCGGCGCAACGAAGCGTGCACCGACTTCGGACAAGTGATTGTCGTCGGTGTACAGCGAATAGCCGCCAAGTTCAGCGTGGCACAAGCCTTTGTCATCGCACAGCCGTGGCGTCGGATCGACCACACGCACGGCCGGATCCTCCTGCGCAAGTTGCGCAAACAGCTGACTGATGAACACCTGGCGTTTGTGGTGCGCCTCGACGTCCAGCCCGACGTCATCGACCGGACGATCGAGCATCGCCAGACGTGTCAGCCGATAGGGCGGACTGAACGCCTGCAACGGCGCTTCTTTCACCAGCCACACGCGATGCCCGCCGGCACGCAATTGCGCCACTCGGGCCCGCAGACCTTCGGCCAGGCGCCGCTCGGCGTCGGCACGATCATAGCGACCATCGGTGGTTCTCAGCACATGACCCAGATCACCTTTGGCATCGCCGTACAGGTACAGGCTCCAACGCGCAACCAGCACCACATCGCTGACCGATTGCGCCTTCAGCCCCTGCTCGACACGCTGGTTGAAACGCGCACAGACACCGTCATGTTCCAGCCCATCGACCGGAATGCAGCCGGGAGAACTGGCCAGGATCACGCTCACGCCGTGGGCCTTGGCGCCGTCATCGAACACCGGGATCAGCGCCGTGGCGTGACTGTCGCCCCAGACCATGGCGCGGCTCGGCAGGTCCGTCATGCCGTAATGGCAGAACAGCTTGTCGTCCGGGGTCTTGTCATCCGCCAGACACGCCATCAGCTCCGGCCGCCACTCGCGCCCCTTGGCGTATTGCAGGGCCTGCTCGGACAAGCGCCATGGCAGGCCATCGGTCCAGCGCAGCGATTGCCCGGCCAGACCGAGCACCAGGATGCCGCAGAAACCGGCAAGCAGAATCTGCCGACGACCGGCGAGCAAACGCCGTTCGCGGAACGGCGTTTCGACGAATTTCCACGACAGATAACCCAGCACCAGGGTCAGCAGGATCAACCCGGCCGTATCGAGCGCGCCCGGCTCATCGACGCTGGCGTAGCTGGAAAACACGAACACCGGCCAGTGCCACAAGTACCAGGAATAGGAAATCAGGCCGAGGCCGACCATCACCCGACTGCTCAACAATTGACCAACCAGCGTTTCGCGATGACCGTTGGCCAGAATCAGCAGCACCACGCCCAGCACCGGCAGCAGCGCGGTCGCTCCCGGGAACGGCGTCGACTTGTCGTAGACGAACACTGCCAGCAGGATCAACCCCATGCCCAGCAGGCTCAAGGCTTGGGCGGCCAGCGGTTTCAAACGCCAGGCGTGTTTCGGTGCAATCGCCAGCATCGCCCCGGCGAGCAACTCCCAGGCACGCATCGGCAACAGGAAGAAAGCCTTTTCCGGATGATGCTGGATCGCCCACACACTCAGCCCGAACGACACCAGCAGCACAGCGAACAGCGCCAGCCGCCAGTGTTTCAACCGGCTCGAGAGCAACGTCAGCAGCAGCGGGAAGAAGATGTAGAACTGCTCTTCCACCGCCAGTGACCAGGTATGGAGCAGCGGTTTCAGGTCAGAGGCGACGTCGAAGTAACCGTCCTGGCGCATGAACAGGATGTTCGAGACGAACGTCACCTGATAGCGCACCGAACGCCCCAGTTCTTCGTAGTCCTTGGGCGCCAGCAGGAACCAGCCCACCGCCAGCACCGCAATGATCATCGCGAACAGCGCCGGCAGAATCCGCCGCGCACGCCGAGCCCAGAACTCGACGAAACTGAAACGCCCGGCTTGACGCTGGTTCCAGATGATCGAGGTGATGAGGTAACCGGAGATCACGAAGAACACGTCCACGCCGACAAAACCGCCGGTAAACCCCGGAACGCCAAAGTGGAACAGCACCACGGCGATCACCGCGACTGCGCGCAGGCCGTCGATATCCCTTCGATAAGCGAGTGTGCTCATAAAATCTTTAATGCCAATCAGGTGGTGGTTTTTATACAGCGCGAGCCCGAGTCGAGAGGCTCGCGAGCGCTGCTGGTTGTATTGCCCGATCACAGACCTTAACAGATCAGGAATCGCTCATTGCCGAGACAAATTTCATGCAAAAAAAAGGCGCCCCCGCGAGGGCGCCTTTTTCCGCTTCAACTGGCGATGTTACTTGCGTTTCATCGACAGGAAGAACTCGTCGTTGGTCTTGGTCGTTTTCAGCTTGTCGACCAGGAACTCGATGGCCGCCACTTCGTCCATCGGGTGCAGCAGCTTGCGCAGGATCCACATGCGCTGCAGTTCGTCGTCGGCAGTCAACAACTCTTCGCGGCGGGTGCCGGAGCGGTTGATGTTGATGGCCGGGAACACACGCTTCTCGGCGATCTTGCGATCCAGAGGCAGCTCCATGTTGCCGGTACCCTTGAACTCTTCGTAGATCACTTCGTCCATCTTCGAGCCGGTTTCAACCAGCGCGGTGGCGATAATGGTCAGCGAGCCGCCTTCTTCGATGTTGCGCGCAGCACCGAAGAAACGCTTCGGTTTCTCCAGGGCGTGAGCATCGACACCACCGGTCAGCACCTTGCCGGAGCTCGGGATCACGGTGTTGTAGGCACGGGCCAGACGGGTGATGGAGTCGAGCAGGATCACCACGTCCTTCTTGTGTTCGACCAGGCGCTTGGCCTTCTCGATCACCATTTCGGCAACCTGCACGTGACGGGTCGGCGGCTCGTCGAAGGTCGAGGCAACCACTTCGCCGCGCACGGTGCGCTGCATTTCGGTCACTTCTTCCGGACGTTCGTCGATCAACAGCACGATCAGGTGCACTTCAGGGTTGTTACGCGCGATGTTCGCCGCGATGTTCTGCAGCATGATCGTCTTACCGGCTTTCGGCGGTGCAACGATCAGACCACGCTGGCCTTTGCCGATCGGGGCGCACAGGTCGATCACACGACCGGTCAAGTCTTCGGTGGAACCGTTACCGGCTTCCATCTTCATGCGCACGGTCGGGAACAGCGGGGTCAGGTTCTCGAAGAGAATCTTGTTCTTCGCGTTCTCCGGACGATCGAAGTTGATCGTGTCGACCTTGAGCAGGGCAAAGTAACGCTCGCCTTCCTTTGGAGGGCGGATCTTGCCAACGATGGTGTCACCGGTGCGCAAGTTGAAACGACGGATCTGGCTCGGCGAGACGTAGATATCGTCCGGGCCGGCGAGGTAGGAAGCGTCAGCGGAGCGCAGGAAGCCGAAGCCGTCCTGGAGAATCTCCAGCACGCCATCACCGGAGATTTCCTCGCCGCTTTTCGCGTGCTTTTTCAGCAGGGAGAAAATCACGTCCTGCTTGCGCGAACGGGCCATATTTTCTATGCCCATCTGTTCGGCCAATTCGAGCAGTTCGGTAATCGGCTTTTGCTTGAGTTCAGTCAGATTCATATAGGAATGACGTAATCATTTATGGAGGGGGGGAAATTAAGCTTTTGGCTTAATGAGGCCGCGCCGCGGAGAAGGCGACAGGATCGCGAACTTGTTCGAAAAGGAGTGCGTCGGCGACGGCTAGCAGGGGGCAGTGGAGAAACCAGTGCGGGGCCGAATGTACCACCTGAGTTTCGGAGCGTCTAGCCCTGAATACGCAAAAAGCCCCGCAAATTGCGAGGCTTTTTTTCGGCGATTTACAGCGACGCTTAGATGTTGGCGTCGAGGAAAGCAGCCAGTTGCGACTTCGACAGGGCGCCGACTTTGGTCGCTTCAACGTTGCCGTTCTTGAACAGCATCAGCGTCGGGATACCACGCACGCCGTGCTTGGCCGGGGTTTCCTGGTTTTCGTCGATGTTCAGTTTGGCAACGGTCAGCTTGCCTTTGTAGGTCTCGGCAATCTCGTCCAGAACCGGAGCGATCATTTTGCAAGGGCCGCACCATTCAGCCCAGTAGTCGACCAGTACAGCGCCTTCGGCCTTGAGTACGTCGGCTTCGAAGCTGGCGTCGCTAACGTGTTTGATCAGATCGCTGCTCATGGAATTCTCCAGGTTGTAAGCAAAAAAACGTGGCCCATCATATCCGCCCTTCCCTTGTTCAGGAAGCCGCAGTTGATTGAGTCTTGCTATGGCACCCCATGAGTCTGGGTATAGCCCAAGTCACGCGGCGGCGGGGGCGATGAAGGCGATCCCGGTGCGCAGCGCCGCGTTGCGCACGTGCTCTTGCATGGCCTTCTGGGCGGCGGCGGAGGCCCGGCGCGCGAGGGCGCGGAGGATCTTGCGGTGCTCCTGCCAGGTTTCCATCGCCCGCTCGGCGCGGATGAACGGTAGCTTCTGGCTTTCCAGAAAGATCTCGGCGCTGGCGGTGAGGATGCTCAGCATCGCCTGATTGCCGCTGGCCAGCAGAATGCGCCGGTGGAATTCGAAGTCGAGTTTCGCCGCAGCCTCGAAGTCCCCAGCCTTCAATTGCTCGCGCATCGCCGCAACGTTGTCCTCCAGCGCATCCAGGTCAAACGTGCTTAAGGTCACCGCCGCCAGCCCGGCGGCAAAACCCTCCAGCGCATAGCGCAACTGAAAGATGTCGAGCGGCGAGGCCTGCGCTGCGAACGGCCAGCCCGGCGCATTGTCACCCTGCGCAATGTCCACCGGTGCCTGCACGAACACGCCTTTGCCCGGCTGGATGCTGACCACGCCCAGCGCACTGAGCGACGACAACGCCTCCCGCAACGACGCCCGACTGACCCCCAGTTGCACCGCCAGATCCCGTTGCGACGGCAACGCATCGCCCGCACCGAAACCCTGCTCAGTGATCAGTTTGCGTATGGCTTGCAGCGCCACTTCGGGTACGGCGCGGGAGATCGAGTTCATGGTTTTTCAGACGAGCCAGGCCAAGGTGCGGCTAGTTGTAAAGCTATTCGCCGGATCCGGCAAGTCGTGCCCCAGCAGGGTTCGGCGCCCACTGCCGGTGCGCTATCGGGGTGCGAAAAACAACCTGACTGTTCAGACCAGTAAGACCGAACAAACCCGGCAAACCTGCGGCCTGCCGGGGATAAATCCGGGTATTGGCACGGCCCGTGCTCTGTCCGATCGCAGAAATCACTTCCCGTCGATCCGGAGATTTGCCATGACCCTGCGTTACCGAGCCCTCCTCGCCGCTCTGTTTTCCAGCCTGATGCTGAGCCAGATCCCCGCCCACGCCGATGGCCTGGAAGACGTGGTCAAACGCGGCACACTGAAAGTTGCCGTGCCTCAGGACTTCCCGCCATTCGGCTCGGTCGGCCCGGACATGAAACCCCGTGGCCTGGATATCGACACGGCGAAGCTGCTGGCTGATCAACTTAAGGTCAAACTCGAACTGACCCCGGTCAACAGCACCAACCGCATCCCGTTCCTCACCACCGGCAAGGTCGACCTGGTGATCTCCAGCCTCGGCAAGAACCCGGAGCGCGAGAAAGTCATCGACTTCTCCCACGCCTACGCGCCTTTCTACCTCGCGGTGTTCGGCCCGCCTGATGCCGCCGTCACTACGCTCGACGACCTCAAGGGCAAAACCATCAGCGTCACCCGTGGCGCGATCGAAGACATCGAGCTGACCAAGGTCGCCCCCGAAGGCGTGACCATCAAGCGCTTCGAGGACAATAACTCGACCATCGCAGCCTACCTCGCAGGGCAAGTCGATCTGATCGCCAGCGGCAACGTGGTGATGGTGGCGATCAGCGAGAAGAACCCGAAACGCGTGCCGGCGCTGAAAGTGAAGCTCAAGGATTCGCCGGTCTACGTCGGCGTGAACAAGAACGAGCCCGCGCTGCTGGGCAAGGTCAACGAGATTCTCGCCACCGCCAAGGCCGACGGCGCGCTGGAGAAAAACTCGCAGACCTGGCTCAAAGAGCCGCTGCCGGCCGACCTCTGATCGGTCGCGCGGGAGACAATCGATGGCTTATCAGTTCGATTTCATGCCGGTGGTGCAAAACACCGACCTGCTGCTGCGCGGCGCGCTGTTCACCCTGGAGCTGACGGCGATTGGCGCGCTGTTCGGGGTCGGCGTGGGCATCGTCGGCGCACTGGTGCGGGCGTGGAACATCCGCCCGTTCTCGGCACTCTTCGGCGTCTACGTCGAGTTGATCCGCAACACGCCATTTCTGGTGCAACTGTTCTTCATCTTCTTCGGCCTGCCCTCGCTCGGGGTGCAGATTTCCGAGTGGCAGGCGGCGGTGCTGGCGATGGTGATCAACCTCGGCGCGTATTCGACCGAGATCATCCGCGCCGGCATCCAGGCGATTCCGCGCGGACAACTGGAAGCCGCTGCCGCACTGGCGATGAGCCGTTTCGAAGCGTTCCGCCATGTGGTCCTGCTGCCGGCGCTGGGCAAGGTCTGGCCGGCCCTGAGCAGCCAGATCATCATCGTCATGCTCGGTTCGGCGGTGTGTTCGCAGATCGCCACCGAGGAGCTGAGCTTCGCCGCCAACTTCATTCAGTCGCGCAACTTCCGCGCCTTTGAAACCTATGCGCTGACCACACTGATTTACCTGTGCATGGCGCTGCTGATCCGCCAGTTGCTGAACTGGATCGGCCGCCGCTATATCGCGAGGAGCAGCCAATGAGCGACTTCACCTTCTGGGACATCCTGCGCAACCTGCTCACCGGCCTGCAATGGACGCTGGCGTTGTCGCTGGTGGCGTTCATTGGCGGCGGGATCGTCGGGCTGCTGATTCTGATCATGCGCATCTCGAAAAACCCGTTGCCGAGCAATATCGCCCGCACCTGGATCGAGCTGTTCCAGGGCACACCGCTGCTGATGCAGCTGTTTCTGGTGTTCTTCGGCGTGGCGCTGGCCGGAATCGAGATCTCGCCGTGGATGGCGGCGGCGATTGCCCTGACATTGTTCACCAGCGCCTATCTGGCGGAGATCTGGCGCGGTTGCGTCGAAGCGATCCCCAATGGCCAGTGGGAAGCCTCGTCGAGCCTGGCGCTGAATCCGCTGGAGCAGTTGCGCTACGTGATCCTGCCGCAGGCGCTGCGCATCGCGGTGGCGCCGACCGTGGGCTTCTCGGTGCAGGTGGTCAAGGGCACGGCGGTGACCTCGATCATCGGTTTCACCGAGCTGACCAAGACCGGCGGCATGCTCGCCAACGCCACCTTCGAACCGTTCATGGTCTACGGCCTCGTTGCCCTCGGCTACTTCCTGCTCTGCTACCCCTTGTCGCTCAGTGCGCGCTACCTGGAAAGGAGACTGCATGCCTCTGCTTAGAATTTCCGCCCTGCATAAATACTACGGCGATCACCACGTGCTCAAAGGCATCGACCTGAGCGTCGAGGAAGGCCAGGTGGTGGCGATCATCGGCCGCAGCGGCTCGGGCAAATCGACCCTGCTGCGCACCCTCAATGGCCTGGAGTCAATCAACGACGGAGTGATCGAAGTCGACGGCGAATACCTCGACGCCGCCCGCGCCGACCTGCGCAGCCTGCGGCAGAAAGTCGGCATGGTGTTCCAGCAGTTCAACCTGTTCCCGCATCTGACCGTCGGCGAAAACGTGATGCTCGCGCCGCAAGTGGTGCAGAAAGTACCGAAGGCCAGGGCGGCCGAACTGGCGCGCAAGATGCTCGAACGCGTCGGCCTGGGGGAGAAGTTCGACGCCTTCCCGGATCGGTTGTCTGGCGGGCAGCAACAGCGCGTGGCAATTGCCCGGGCCTTGGCGATGTCGCCGAAAGTGCTGCTGTGCGACGAGATCACCTCGGCGCTGGACCCGGAACTGGTCAATGAAGTGCTGGCCGTGGTGCGCCAACTGGCGAAAGAAGGCATGACGCTGATCATGGTCACCCACGAAATGCGTTTCGCCCGGGAAGTCGGCGACAAACTGGTGTTCATGCACCATGGCAAGGTGCATGAGGTAGGGGATCCGAAGGTGTTGTTTGCCAATCCGCAGACAGCGGAGCTGGCGAACTTCATTGGTACCGTTGAAGCGACAGCCTGAAGGTTATTCCGGGACTTTAGCGGCCCCTTCGCGGGCAAGCCCGCTCCCACAGGGTTCTGCTGCGGAACATGATTGTGTGTTCGACACAAAAACCTGTGGGAGCGAGCTAGCTCGCGAATGGCCGCGCCGCGGTCTCAAGCTTTTATGCGCAGGATCAACGGTTTGAACCATGCGCGTTGGCGCCAGCGTTTGATCGTGGCACGATGGCGGGGTTATCGACCGAGACCCCCTGACCATGCCGCAATCCAAAGCCAAGAATCTGTCCCTGATCGCCGCAATCGACCTGGGCTCCAACAGCTTCCACATGGTCGTGGCCAAGGCCCAGAACGGTGAAATCCGCATTCTGGAGCGCCTCGGAGAGAAAGTGCAGCTTGCCGCCGGTATCGACGATGAGCGCCATCTCAACGAAGAATCGATGCAGCGCGGGCTCGATTGCCTCAAGCGTTTTGCCCAACTGATCAACGGCATGCCGCTGGGCGCCGTGCGAATCGTCGGCACCAACGCCCTGCGCGAAGCGCGCAATCGTCTGGAATTCATCCACCGCGCCGAAGAAATCCTCGGTCATCCGGTGGAAGTCATCTCCGGCCGTGAAGAAGCGCGGCTGATTTATCTGGGCGTGTCACACACCCTCGCCGACACCCCGGGCAAGCGTCTGGTGGCCGACATCGGCGGCGGCAGTACCGAATTCATCATCGGGCAGCGGTTTGAACCGCTGCTGCGCGAAAGCCTGCAAATGGGCTGCGTCAGCTTCACCCAGCGCTACTTCAAGGACGGTAAGATCACCCCGGCTCGTTACGCCCAGGCGTACACGGCGGCGCGGCTGGAGATCATGAGCATCGAACACGCCCTGCACCGCCTGACGTGGGATGAAGCCATCGGCTCCTCGGGCACCATCCGCGCCATCGGCCTGGCGCTGAAGGCCGGCGGGCATGGCACCGGCGAAGTGAATGCCGAAGGCCTGGCCTGGCTCAAGCGTCGCCTGTTCAAACTGGGTGACGTCGACAAGATCGATTTCGAAGGCATCAAACCTGACCGCCGGGCGATCTTCCCCGCGGGTCTGGCAATTCTCGAGGCGATCTTCGACGCCCTCGAACTGCAACGCATGGATCACTGCGAAGGCGCACTGCGTGAAGGCGTGCTCTACGACCTGCTTGGCCGCCATCACCACGAAGACGTGCGCGAACGCACCCTGACCTCGTTGATGGAGCGTTATCACGTCGACCTGGAACAAGCCGCGCGAGTTGAACGCAAAGCGCTGCACGCCTTTGATCAGGTCGCCGCAGACTGGGAGCTGGATGACGGCATCTGGCGCGAACTGCTCGGCTGGGCGGCGAAAGTCCACGAAGTCGGCCTCGACATCGCGCACTACCACTATCACAAGCACGGCGCCTACTTGATCGAGCACTCGGACCTTGCCGGGTTCTCCCGCGAAGACCAGCAAATGCTCGCCCTGCTGGTGCGTGGCCACCGCCGCAACATTCCCAAGGACAAGTTCGCCGAGTTCGGTGACGACGGCGACAAGCTGATCCGCCTGTGCGTGCTGCTGCGCTTCGCGATCCTGTTCCACCACATCCGTGGCACCCAGGCGATGCCGCAAGTGGTGCTGCACGCCAAGGGCAACACCCTCGACGTGGAATTCCCGGAGCACTGGCTGGATGAGAATCAGCTGACTCAGGCTGACTTTGACCTTGAGGCCGACTGGCTGACCCGGGTGGGCATTGTCCTAACCGTCCATTGACAGTCCCCTGTAGGAGCTGCCGAAGGCTGCGATCTTTTGATCTTGTTTTTTAAGATCAACATCAAAAGATCGCAGCCTTCGGCAGCTCCTACACAGGTCGGTGTTTGGCGTACAAAAAAGGCGATCCCGAGGGATCGCCTTTTTATTTCACCTTAAACCGAGGCTTAGCTGCTCACCGGCAGAATCGGGCTGCCCAGGCGTTCCAGCAACGTCGCCTGCGCACTGCGCGGGTTCTGGTTACCGGTTGGCGTGTTGCGGATGTAACGACCATCCGACTGCAGGCTCCAGCTGTGGGTGTTGTCGGTCAGGTACAGCTCCAGCTCTTTCTTGACGCGAGTCAGCAGCTTCTTGCCTTCCACCGGGAAGCAAGTCTCGACGCGCTTGTCGAGGTTGCGCTCCATCCAGTCGGCGCTGGAGAGGAACATCTGCTCCTCGCCGCCGTTGAGGAAGTAGAACACTCGAGTGTGTTCAAGGAAGCGACCGATGATCGAGCGCACATGGATATTGTGCGAAACCCCGGCAATGCCCGGACGCAGGCAGCACATCCCGCGCACCACCAGATCGATGCGCACGCCGGACTGGCTGGCCTTGTACAGCGCGCGGATGATCTTCGGATCGGTGAGCGAGTTGAACTTGGCGATGATGTGCGCCGGTTTGCCTTCGACGGCGAACTGGGTTTCCCGGGCAATCATGTCGAGCATGCCCTTCTTCAGGGTGAACGGCGCATGCAACAGCTTCTTCATACGCAGGGTTTTACCCATGCCGATCAACTGACTGAACAGTTTGCCGACGTCTTCGCACAGGGCGTCGTCGGAAGTCAGCAGGCTGTAGTCGGTGTACAGACGGGCGTTGCCGGCGTGGTAGTTACCGGTGCCGAGGTGCGCGTAACGCACGATCTCGCCGGCCTCGCGACGCAGGATCAGCATCATCTTGGCGTGGGTCTTGAAGCCGACCACGCCGTAAATCACCACCGCACCGGCCGCTTGCAGACGGCTGGCCAGTTGCAGGTTGGACTCTTCGTCGAAGCGGGCGCGCAGTTCGATGACCGCGGTCACTTCCTTGCCGTTGCGCGCGGCGTCCACCAGCGCATCGACGATTTCCGAGTTGGCGCCGGAGCGGTACAGGGTCTGGCGCACAGCCAATACATGCGGGTCTTTCGCCGCCTGGCGCAGCAGGTCGACCACCGGGGTAAACGACTCGAACGGGTGCAGCAACAGGATGTCCTGCTTGCTGACGACACTGAAAATGTTCTCGCTGTTCTGCAGCAGTTTCGGGATCTGCGGGGTGAACGGCGTGTATTGCAGCTCCGGGTGGCTGTCCAGACCGGTGATGCTGAACAGACGGGTCAGGTTGACCGGGCCGTTGACCTGATACAGCTCGGTTTCGCTCAGGTTGAACTGCTTGAGCAGGTAGTCCGAGAGGTGTTTCGGGCAGGTGTCGGCGACTTCCAGACGCACCGCATCACCGTAGCGCCGCGAGAACAGCTCGCCACGCAGGGCGCGCGCAAGGTCTTCGACGTCTTCGGAGTCGAGCGCCAGGTCAGCGTTTCGGGTCAGGCGGAACTGGTAGCAGCCCTTGACCTTCATGCCCTGGAACAGGTCATCGGCGTGGGCGTGGATCATCGACGACAGGAACACATAGTTGTCGCCCGGGCCGCCGACTTCTTCCGGAACCTTGATGATCCGAGGCAGCAGGCGCGGTGCCGGAATGATCGCCAGACCGGAATCGCGACCGAAGGCGTCGATGCCTTCCAGTTCGACGATGAAGTTCAGACTCTTGTTTACCAGCAACGGGAATGGATGCGTCGGGTCGAGGCCGATCGGGGTGATGATCGGCGCGATCTCGTCGCGGAAATAGCGGCGCACCCAGGTTTTGATCTTGGTCGTCCAGTGACGGCGACGGATGAAGCGCACCTGATGCTTTTCCAGCTCCGGCAGCAGGATGTCGTTGAGGATCGCGTACTGGCGATCAACGTGACCGTGCACCAGCTCGCTGATCCGCGCCAGCGCCTGATGCGGTTGCAGACCGTCGGCACCGGCCTGTTCCCGGGCGAAGGTGATCTGCTTCTTCAGGCCGGCGACGCGGATTTCGAAGAACTCGTCGAGGTTGCTGGAGAAGATCAGCAGAAACTTCAGCCGCTCCAGCAACGGATAGGACTCGTCCAGCGCCTGCTCCAGCACGCGGATGTTGAACTGCAGTTGCGAAAGCTCTCGGTGGATGTACAGGCTGCTGTCATCCAGGCCCGGGATCGCAATCACTGGCGCCGCCGCGACGGCTTCGGTGACCGGCGCGGGCGGCGCAGGTTCGAGTTCCGGCGGGGTTTCGGTGATTTGCTCCACCACCGGTTGAGCTTCTTTTACTGCAACTTCAGTGAGTCCTTCGGTATTCATCGAATGTTCCTGGGAGGGCTATTTCTGCTCTCGTAACAATTGAGCGGCGCGGACAGCAAAGTAAGTCAGGATGCCATCAGCGCCGGCACGTTTAAAGGCGGTCAGTGACTCGAGAATCACCGCCTCGCTCAACCAGCCATTCTGGATCGCCGCCATGTGCATGGCGTATTCGCCGCTAACCTGATAGACGAAGGTCGGCACTTTGAAGGCATCTTTTACCCGGAAAAGAATGTCCAGGTACGGCATGCCGGGTTTGACCATGACCATGTCCGCGCCTTCAGACAAGTCCGCGCCAACTTCGTGCAACGCTTCATCGCTGTTGGCCGGGTCCATCTGATACGAGGCTTTGTTGGCCTTGCCCAGATTCGCTGCCGAACCCACGGCATCGCGGAACGGCCCGTAATAGGCGCTGGCGTACTTGGCCGAGTAGGCCATGATCCGCACATTGACGTGGCCGGCGATCTCCAGCGCTTCGCGGATCGCCTGGATCCGACCGTCCATCATGTCTGACGGTGCCACGACCTGAGCGCCGGCTTCAGCGTGGGACAGCGCCTGCTTGACCAGTGCGTCGACGGTGATGTCGTTCTGCACGTAGCCTTCTTCGTCGAGAATGCCGTCCTGCCCATGGGTGGTGAACGGATCGAGGGCGACGTCAGTGATCACTCCCAGTTCGGGAAACCGCTCACGCAACGCACGAGTGGCGCGCTGGGCAATGCCCTGCGGGTTCCAGGCTTCGGCGGCGTCGAGGGATTTCAATTCGACAGGCGTAACCGGGAACAGCGCCAGCGCCGGAATGCCCAGTTCGACCCATTTCGCCGCTTCTTCAAGCAGCAGATCGATGGTCAGGCGCTCGACGCCGGGCATCGAGGCCACGGCTTCGCGACGGTTCTCACCGTCAAGCACGAACACCGGCAGGATCAGGTCATCGACCGTCAGCACGTTTTCCCGTACCAGCCGACGCGAAAAATCATCGCGACGGTTGCGGCGCAAACGGGTAGCGGGGAACAAACGGTTGGCAGGGGTAAAGCTCACGGCAGACTCCTGAGCCCGCGCAAACGGGCGAGCGTGACAGTTATAGACGGCCATTATGACGAACAGATTACAGTTGTGCGTACCCCGTGACATGTAGCCGCATTCCATTGTTAGCGTAGGAATTGTTCACGTCGAGACACATTTCGACACTTTCCTGAATGTGTCCGAAGGGTTAGGCTGCGCGTTCATTTCGCCAGCACCCAGACAATGCTCCAACAATTTCTGCATGACTTCGGCTACTTTGCCCTGTTTCTCGGCACGTTCTTCGAAGGCGAAACCATTCTGGTGCTCGCAGGCTTCCTCGCGTTCCGTGGATACATGGACATCAACCTGGTGGTGGTCGTGGCGTTCTTCGGCAGCTATGCCGGCGATCAGCTGTGGTACTTCCTGGGGCGCAAGCACGGGCGCAAATTGCTCGCGCGCAAGCCGCGTTGGCAGATGATGGGCGACCGGGCGCTGGAACATATCCGCAAGCATCCGGACATCTGGGTCCTGAGCTTTCGCTTCGTTTACGGCCTGCGCACGGTGATGCCGGTGGCGATCGGCCTGTCGGGTTATCCGCCAGGACGTTATCTGCTGCTGAACGGCATCGGCGCAGCGATCTGGGCCACCGCTCTGGCGGCCGCCGCCTACCACTTCGGCGCGGTGCTCGAAGGCATGCTCGGCAGCATCAAGAAGTACGAGTTGTGGGTGCTCGGCGCGCTGCTGATTCTTGGCGTTGGTCTGTGGCTGCGTCGCCGCTTCAAGAATGCGCGCCTGGCCAAGCAGGTTTACGCCGATGAACAAGCCGCAAAAGCCGCGCGCCTGCTTCAGGCAGAACACACCAAACCCGCCGAGCCTAAGACGCCAGCCGAATAACACGCTGGCGACAGCAATACAGCCCGATGCCACTGAGCAGGCTGTAACCGAGCAGACCAGCCCAGGCCAACGGGCTGGCTGGCCATAGCCCGAGCAGCGGCGCCAGCCACACCAGCGGCACATTCGACCCCAGCCGCAGCAGCTCGACCTTCAGTGCCCACGGGCGATTCTCCAGCATCACCCCCAGCGCGAACAAACCCCACGCCACTACACCCCACCCCAGTAGCAGCGCGGCGGTCGACAGATGTTGCGCCTGCCCCATCAGGTCACTGCCCAGCGCGATATAGACGCAGAACTGCAGCGCCACATACCACTGGCGACGGCTGTCCAGCGGCACCTCGTACTTGCGGAAGCGGCTCAAGTCGGGTTTGGTCAGCGGGTACTTCGCCGCCACATCCGCCGGACGCCAGCCGGTGCGCATGAACCAGATCCGCAGCTTGTCCCACTTGCTCTCGGCACGGCGTGCGTCGTCCCACAACTGCACATAGAACTGCATATTGGCCCACAGCGGATTCCAGCTCGCCAGCGGCGTGGTCACACCGAAAACCACCGGCTCGTTGTCGTCCTCTTCCTGAAACGTACCGAACAACCAATCCCAAAGAATGAACACCCCGCCGTAGTTGCGATCCATGTAGAGAGCGTTCTGTGCATGGTGGGCCCGATGATTGGATGGCGTGACGAAGAACCACTCGAACCCGCCGAGCTTGGGAATGTGCCGGGTGTGAACCCAGAACTGATACAGCAGATTCATCGCCGCGACGCTGACGAACACCAGCAGCGGCACGCCAAGCACGGCCATCGGCAGGTAGAAGATCCAGCCCAGCACAAATCCGGTACTGGTCTGGCGCAACGCCGTGGAGAGGTTGTATTCCTCGCTCTGGTGATGCACCGAATGCGCGGCCCAAAGAATGTTGCGCTCGTGGCCCAGGCGATGCAGCCAGTAATAGCAGAAGTCATAGAAGACAAAGGCCAGCACCCAGACCCAGAGACGGTCTGCCGGCAACCTGAGCAACGCCAGGTGTTCCAGGGCAAACGCATAGGTCACCAGCCCCAGGCCTTTGGTCAGCAGGCCGGTGGTGGTCGACAACACCCCGGCGCTGAGGCTGTTGACCGAGTCGGCGAGGCGATAGTGTCGGGTCCCGCGCCAGCGATCGGCAAGCAGTTCGGCGGCAATCAGCACGAAGAAAAATGGCACTGCATACAGAATGAAGTCCATGGCGCGCCCCGGTCGGATTCTATGGACAGATCCTAGGTCTAGCCGCCCTTTTCCCCTATGGCAACGTACGACAATTTAGTGGACATTTAGCGCCATGAATCTGGAGAGAAACCCATGAGCAAAAAAGTTGCAGTGATCCTGTCCGGCAGCGGCGTGTACGACGGCGCCGAGATCCACGAGAGTGTCATCACCCTGTTGCGCCTGGATCAACGCGGCGCGCAGGTGCAGTGCTTCGCGCCGAACATCGCGCAATTGCATGTGATCAATCACCTGACCGGTGAAGAAATGCCCGAAACGCGCAACGTCCTGGTGGAATCGGCGCGCATTGCCCGCGGCAACATCAAGGACATCCGTGAGGCCGACGTCGAAGACTTCGACGCGCTGATCGTGCCTGGCGGCTTTGGCGCCGCGAAGAACCTCTCGAACTTCGCCGTCGAAGGTGCCGGCTGCACGGTGCAGCCTGAGGTGCTGGCCTTGGCTGAAGCCTTTGCCGAAGCGGGCAAACCGGTGGGCCTGATGTGCATCTCGCCGGCACTGGCGGCGAAAATCTACGGCCCGGGCGTAACCTGCACCATCGGCAACGATGCCGATACCGCCACCGCAATGAACAAGATGGGCGCCAGCCACGAAGACTGCGCGGTGACTGACATCATCGAAGACAAGGCTCGCAAACTGGTAACGACCCCGGCTTACATGCTGGCGCAGAACATCAGTGAAGCGGCTTCGGGGATCAACAAGCTGGTCGACCGGGTGCTCGAACTAACCCACGAGAACGATGCCTGACACGACCTTTCTGAAGGTTTTTGTGGTGAGGGGATTTATCCCCTCACCACAGGAATACGGTTGAATCAGGACTGACGTGCAAGGCGGGTGAGAATCCGGTCCAGCGCATTGGCAAACGCCTGTTTCTCACGCTCGCCGAACGGCGCCGGGCCGCCGCTGATCTGACCCTGCTCACGCAGGTCGGTAAACAGGTTGCGTACGGCCAGGCGCTCGCCCATGTTCTGCGCGTCGAACTCCTTGCCGCGCGGGTCAAGCGCCGCTACACCTTTCTTCACCAGGCGATCGGCCAGCGGAATATCGCTGCAGATCACCAGCTCTCCGGGCACCGCGTGCTCGACCAGATAATCGTCCGCCGCATCCGGGCCGCTGGGCACCACGATCAGCTTGACGATGGCCAGCCCCGGTTTGATCTGCGGTTGCCCCGCCACCAGCACCACTTCGAACCGGCGCTTGAGGGCGAACTTCACCACCAGCTCCTTGGCGGCCCGCGGGCAGGCGTCGGCATCGATCCATACGCGCATCATTTTTTCCTCTTCTAAAAGCATCGCGGGCAAGCCGCGCTCCCACAAGGTTAACGCTAAACCTGTGGGAGCGTGGCTTGCCCGCGAATGTGAGCGCAGCGAATGCTCTTAAGCAATCACCCGCTTCTTCTCGGCCATCCGGCTGCGCCCATACAACACTACAATCGCCAGAATCGCCACGGCCTGCGCCGATAGCGAATAAGCGTCGGCATGAATCCCCAGCCAGTCGAAATCGAAGAACGCCACCGGCCGCGTGCCGAAGATCCCGGCTTCCTGCAACGCCTTCACGCCATGCCCGGCGAACACCACCGACAACGCGCAGAGCAGACCGGCGTTGATGCTGAAGAACAGCGCCAGCGGCAGTTTCGCCGAGCCACGCAGGATCACCCAGGCCAGACCGATCAGCAGCACCAGCGCCGTCGCACCACCGGCCAGCACCGCATCATGCCCGGCGGGGCCGGCCTGCAGCCACAGGGTTTCGTAGAACAGGATCACTTCGAACAGCTCGCGGTACACCGAGAAGAACGCGAGGATCGCAAAACCAAAGCGCCCGCCGCCGCCCACCAGACTCTGCTTGATGTAATCCTGCCAGGCCGCGGCGTGCCGCCGGTCGTGCATCCACACGCCGAGCCACAGCACCATGACGCTGGCGAACAGCGCCGTCGCGCCTTCGAGCAATTCACGCTGCGAGCCGCTGACGTCGATCACATACGCCGCCAGCGCCCAGGTACCCAGACCGGCGAGCAGCGCCAGGCCCCAGCCGACATTGACGCTGCGCACCGCCGATTGCTGGCCGGTATTGCGCAGGAACGCAAGGATCGCCGCCAGCACCAGAATCGCTTCGAGGCCTTCGCGCAGCAGAATCAGCAGACCGGAGATGTAGCTCAGCGACCAGCTCAGGCCATCGCTGCCAAGCAGTTCGGCAGACGCTTTGAGCTTGCCCTTGGCCGCGTCCAGGCGCTCTTCGGCCTGCGCCATCGGCAGACCATCCTGCAACGACTGACGGTAGGCCATCAGCGATTTTTCGGTGTCCTTGCGTACGTTGGCGTCGACGTTATCCAGCGAACTTTCGACCAGTTCGAAACCTTCCAGATACGCCGCCACCGACAGGTCATAGGCCTGATCACGATCACCGGCGCGGTATGCCGCCAGGCTTTTGTCCAGCGTCGCGGCGGTGTAGTCGAGCAATTGCGCCGGGCCGCGTTTGACCTGCGGTGGCTGCGCGCGCTGGGCACGGAAGGTCGCGGCGACTGGCGCACCTTCGGCGGCCTGTACTTCGGCCGGCGTCTGGCGTGCCAGATCAGCGATATTGAAGGTCTTGTCGGACTTGGCGGCGGCCGGGTCGGCACTGAAGCCGGCGATGTAGGTCGCCAGATCCCAGCGCTGACGGTCGTCCAGTTGATCGGCGAACGCCGGCATGTCGGTGCCTTCGACACCTTGGCCGAGGGTGCTGTAGATCGCGTACAGGCTCAGATGATCCATCCGCGCGGCATCGCGCAGGTTGGCCGGTGGCGGCGCCATGCCGAGGCCCGCCGGACCGTCACCGGCTCCGTTGGCACCGTGACAAACCGAGCAGTTTTGCGCATACAGCGGCGCGCCACGGGTCGGATCCGGCGTGATGATCGGCGCCTGGCTGACCTCATACGCCACCGCCAGTTTCGCCCCCAGTTGCCGGGCCTGACGGGCGACGTCGGCACCGTCCTGCTTTGCCGTGATAGCCGCATGCAGAGCCGCGACGCCCTGCTCCAGCGCAGCCTTCTCCGGTTTGGCCGGCAGACCGCCGATCAGCCCTTGCAGCACTTGGGTGAATTCCAGCTGCTCGCGGTATTCGCCGTCATCGACAACTTTGCCCGCTTCGACCGTCGGCGGGTAGTCGGCGCTGATGTAATCGAGCAGGTGCAGCGCTTGCGGGGCGCCTTCCACCGTGTCGGCCAGCAGGTTGAAGCTGCTCAGGGCGCACAACGGGAACACCAGCCAGGCCAGAAATCGGGACGCGGCAGTCATGAATGAGTCTCAAATGGAAATGCGAAGTTACATATTGTTCACTTCGAACGCTTTTCACTCAAGCGTTGTCGACGTACGCCACCTGGGACGGGTGCCATGAACCTGCGAAAACGGACGAATCACTTAGCCACTACCGCACTCTATACTGCGCCACCTCATTGCATTTGCCGCTCAAGGACGAACCCTCTTCATGCGCCATAACATGCTGCTACCCCTGTTGATCGCCACCGTTGTGCAACTGAACGGTTGCGGTGCGTATCGCAATTACGATCTGGAGCTGCAACAGACCACCGCCCCGCTCAAAAACGGCAACATCGAAGGTGCCCTGTCGGTGATCGAAGCGAACAATCCGGACCCGGAAAAAGACCTGCTCTACTACTTCGAAAAAGGCGCCGTACTGAGTGCCGGCGGCGATTTTGCGCAAAGCCAGACCACCTGGCGCAGCGCCGAACAGATGATTATCGAACGCCAGGACACAATCCAGACCACTGGTGACAAGTTGCTTGCAGCAATGGGCGATCACTGGGGCAGCATCATCAACGACAAGCTGCGCCGCTACGATGGCTACGACTATGAAAAGGTCATGCTGACCACGCAAATGGCCCTCAATCAGTTGGCGCTAAATGACTTCGATGGCGCTCGCGCCGACATCAAGAAAACCCACGAGCGCGAAGCGCTGATCGCTCGGCAACGGGAGCTGGAATACGAAAAAATCGAGGAAGCAGCCAAGGCCCAGGGCGCACGTGTGCATTACAGGGATCTGCAGGGCTACCCGGTGGTAATGCTCGAATCGCCTGCGGTGATTGCCCTGAAAAACGGTTACCAAAGTGCATTCAGTCACTATCTCGCGGGCTTCACTTATGAAGCGCTGGGTGAAAAGGATCTTGCCGCGCCCGGATATCGTCAGGCCATTGAACTGCGCCCGGACGTAGCCTTTTTTCAACAGGCACTGCGCGACCTCGACAGCCCCGGACTCAAGGCCGATGAAAGCGACGTGCTGATCATTGTGCAAAGCGGGCTGGCACCTGCCCGCAGTTCAGTACGCGTGCCGTACCCGGTGAAGCTGGCAGACGGGCAAGTCATCGTCGCCAACATTTCGTTTCCGGTGATGGTGCCGGACACCTCAACCCCGCCGGTCAGTCAGGTGAGTATCGATGGTCGCCAGAAGAAACTGATCGCGGTTAACAGCATCACCGAAATGTCCTTGCGCACGCTGCGTGACGACATGCCCGGGATTATCCAGCGCACGACCTATCGGGCATTCCTCGCCGCAGATGTTCAAGGCACGGACAATCGACGCAACCCGAGCAAGGCGTCCTACGTGACTCACTGGGACAATTTCGAACACGCTGACACCCGCACCTGGCGCACCCTGCCTGACCTGACGCAGGTTGTGCGCCTGCGCCTGAAAAAGGGCGAGCATCTGATCAGCCTGTCGAATACCACGGCGCCGCTGAAGATCCGTATCGACCAGCACCGGCAGATGATCGGCCTGCGCGTGCTCGGTGGACAGATTTACGCCAACGGCAGCGCTTTTCAGTCCCGCACCTCGCTGGAAAATCGAGTATCCAGCCTGAAATAAGTAATGGCACCAAACTAACAAGTGCGATTAAAAAGCTATTACATGGCCACCATCGCCCGCTTATAATGCCGCGCCCTCGCTATAGCGACGCGGCATAAAAGCTCCTCTGGTTATGAGGAATTGGCAGGAGGCCAGCGCCACTGTCGATGGGTCACACCAGCCCGACCAGCACCGGCGGCTGATGCAGTTACTAGCTCAGGGAAGAAGTACCCCCATGGCATTGCGCACTCCCACCTTGATCGCGCTCAGCGCTGTCACTCTGCTGTCCGGCTGTTCGGCGTTTCGCAACTACGATTCGGAACTGGCCCAGACCAACCAGCAACTGGCCACCGGCAACGTCGACGCCGCGCTGAGCCTGCTGGAAAAGAACAACACCGGCCCCGACAAAGATCTGCTCTATTACTTCGAGAAAGGTGAGTTGCTGCGCGCCAAGGGTGACCTGTCCGGCAGCCAGAACGCCTGGACCAGCGCCGACCAGGTGGTCGGTCAGTGGGAGGATTCGGTCAAGCTCGACTCCGGCAAATACCTGGCCCAGTTCGGCAGCTTCATCGTCAACGACAAGGTCCGTCGCTACGAAGGTTACGACTACGAGAAAGTCATGCTGACCACCCAGATGGCCCTCAACCTGCTGGCCGTCAACGACTTCGATGGCGCCCGCACCGCGATCAAGAAAACCCACGAACGTGAAGCGGTGATCGCCGACCTGCGCGACAAGGAATACCTCAAGAGTGAGGAAGAGGCCGAAAAAGAAGGGATCAAGACTCAGTACAAGGATCTGCAAGGCTACCCGGTCGCCAGCCTCGACGCGCCGGAAGTGGTCAGCCTGAAAAACAGCTACCAGAGTGCGTTCAGCCATTACCTGGCCGGTTTCGTCTACGAAGCCCTGGGCGAGAAAGACCTGGCTGCACCGGGCTACCGCAAGGCGGCCGAACTGCGCCCGAACACCCCGCTGCTGGAGCAGGCGCTGGTCAACCTCGACAAGCCGAGCAAGTCCGACGACAGCGACATCCTGATCGTGGTGCAAAGCGGTCTGGCACCTTCGCGCGATTCGATCCGCGTGCCGCTGCCATTGCCGATCTCCAACAATGTGGTGATCACTCCACTGTCGTTCCCGATCATCAAGCCGGACACCTCCACCGCACCGTTCGCGCAGATCGGTGTCGATGGCCAGCAAGTCAACCTGACGGCCCTCAACAGCACCACCGCCATGTCCCGCCGTGCCCTGCGCGATGACATGCCGGGGATCATCGTGCGCACCACCGTGCGCGCAATCACCAAAGGCGTGGCGCAGAAGAAGATCAACGAAACCAACCCGCTGGCCGGTCTGGCCGTGGGTATTTCTTCAGCTGTGCTGGAAGGTGCCGATACCCGTACGTGGCGTACCCTGCCGGACAACACCCAAGTGGTGCGTCTGCGCTTGAAGAAAGGCGAGCACCAAGTCAGCCTGCCGAGCGCCGTCGGCGGTTCGCTGGTCAAGGTCACCGTCGATCAGCGTTATCAAGTGATCAGCCTGCGCGCCGTGGGCAATCAGGTATTTGCCGGCGGCGTCGCCGCCCATGTCATCCCGAGCGCCGGCGCGACCAACGTCGCCAGCCTCAAACAACCTTAAGAACGGAGTCTTTGCATGCGCTTGAAACTCATCGCCGTTGCCGCCCTCGCCGTCCTGGCCAGCGGCTGCGCCACCCCGCCACCGCCGGAGCCGGGTAGCGCCGCGAGCAAGGTCGTGGCCATGGGCCCGCAGAAACACATCGCGGTCGGCGCCATGCGCGTCGCCCGCGAGAACGGCTTCATGACCGTCAATGTGCAGTTGACCAACACCCTCAACAGCAACAAGACGTTCTACTACCGCTTCGCCTGGCTCGGTGCGGAAGGTTTCCCGATCGCCGAGGAAGAAGTCTGGAAAAGCCAGATGATGTACGGCGCTCAGACCAGCTTCATCCAAGGCATCGCCCCGACCCCGAAAGCCGTGGACTTCCGTCTCGAACTCAAGACGCCTTAAGCCCGCCAACCTATTCCTGTATTAGAGAGCATTCCCATGTTTGCACGCTTTTCCCTGATCGCTGTCCTCGCCCTGCTGGCCTCCGGTTGCGCCAACACCTCGCCGACCCTGGGTAGCAAGAACATCAGCTACGGCGACACCAAAGCGGTTGAAACCGTGACCAACGAATTCGGTTCGACCGACCTGCAGATGATCGCCGAATCGATGACCCGCTCCCTGGCCCAGTCCGGCATTCTGCAGGGCCGCCCGGTGGTGCAGGTCTACGACGTGAAAAACAAGACCAGCGAGTACATCGATACCCGCGAAATCACCACCAGCATCAAGACTCAGCTGATGAAATCCGGCACCGCCCGCTTCGCCAGCGACAACACCGCGATGCAGAGCCAGGTCGATCAGCTCAAGCTGCAAAACCAGAGCGGCCTGTACAAGAAGAGCACCGTGGCCAAGACCGGCAACATGATCGCCGCCAAATACCGTCTGGAAGGCTCGATCAGCTCGATCGTCAAGCGCAGCAGCGACTACAAGGACGTCTTCTACAAATTCAGCCTGCAACTGATCGACGTCGAAAGCGGTCTGGCCGAGTGGATGGACGAAAAAGAGATTCGCAAAACCACGGAGCGTTAAGCAATGCGCGCATGGATTGGCATGATGGCCCTGGCTTGCGCGTTCAGCGTGCAAGCGGCCCCGAAAGTCGCGGTAACGGATCTGGCGTATCAGGAACGTGTGGAGCAGTACATCCACATCGTTTCGGCGCAGAGCAATTACCGCGAGGGTTACTACAGCTCCAGTGGTTCGTCGAACTACAACGAGCTGGAAGCGACCACCAGCTACATCGAACAGGGTGAACTGCGTAAATTCACCGGCGACATCAAGGGCGAGATCCTGCGCACCGGGATGTTCCAGCTGGTGCAGGGCACGCCGTACACCGCATCGTCCAAGGGTGACGTCTACGACGTGATCAAGCGCATCAAGGCCGGCAGCTTCAAAGGCGCCGACTACGTGCTGTTCGGCACCGTATCCGACATCGACTTCACCCAGGACATGAACGAGCTGGCGCACACCGACAGCTATTCGGCGGTGCTGGGTCTGACGCTGGTGGCGGATTTCAGCCTGATCAACACCAAGACCTACGAGATCACCTCGGCCTTCACGGCGATGGGTGAAGCGCAGGACACCAAACTGGTGAACGGCCGCGACATCAAGATCTCGCTGAACCGCCCGCGGGTGGTGCGTGAAGTGTCGAAAGCCCTGGGCGAAGACGTCGCCGGGCAACTGAGCATGCAGCTCGGTGGCGGCGGTTACGAGCAGCCGCGCGAGGCACAGCAGCGCAACAATCTGCCGCGTGATACCGCGCCGGTGATTTTGCACTAGTCGGCTGAGTGAATAACTCTGTGGTGAGGGGATTCATCCCCGATGGACTGCGCAGCAGGCCCCTTCTTGTCAGGTCAAGAGCGGGGCCGCTTCGCGCCCCATCGGGGATGAATCCCCTCGCTACAACGGAGTTCACTGGAGAAATCAGTAGGAATAAAAAGGCGACCCCAAGAGGTCGCCTTTTTTCTGCCTGCGGGTTTTACACCACCGCTTTACGCAACGTCGCCATGAACGCAGCGGCGCCAATGAACAGCCCGGCAAACGTGCGGTTCATGCGTTTCTGCTGCTTCGGCGTGCGCAACAGGCGTAGCACCTTGGACGCCAAACCCGTGTAGCCAGCCATGACAACCAGATCCACGCAGATCATGGTCACGCCGATCACCAGGTACTGCATTAGCAGCGGTGCGTGGGGATTGATGAACTGCGGCAGCACCGCCAGCATGAACACCAGCGCCTTGGGGTTACTGATGTTGACCAGGAAGCCGCGAAACACCAACGCCAGCGGTTTGCCGATCGGCCGGACTGCCGCGTCATCGCTCATGTCCATGGGCAGCGCACGCCATTGCTTGACCGCCAGATAGACCAGATAGGCCACACCGAACCATTTGATCGCATAGAACGCGGTGGCCGAAGCAGTGAGGATCGCGCCGACCCCAGCACCGACAATCGCAATCTGTACCGCCAGGCCGACTTGCAGGCCCAATGCGTTCCAGTAACCGCGCCAGAAACCGTATTGCAGGCCGCTGGACATCGACGCAATGGCGCCAGCACCCGGGGACAGACTGATCACCCAGCAGGCGGCAAAGAATGCCAGCCATGTTTGAAGCTCCATCGCACACCTCGACTCTGAATCGTGACAGACGTCAAAGCTAATGCGGTTTGGGCCTAAAAGCAAAAGATCGCAGCCTGCGGCAGCGCCTACATTGAAATACGATCCCTGCAGGAGCTGCCGCAGGCTGCGATCTTGTGATCTTGTCTGGAAAAACTACTTCTCGAACCCGCTGGACGGAAACACATCGCTGCCGCGCCAACGCCGCACCGAGCGCTGGAAGAACAGGCTGTTCGGCACTTGCACCATGGCGCTGCCAGTGCCCAGTTCCTCTGCCTCGATCAACGTGGTGTAAAGCAGATTGATCGCCACCACCCGGCCTTTGACCCCGGGTTTGTCAGTGGTGTCGACCAGTTCCACCACATCGCCGAGGCGGAACGGGCCGACGGTGAAGATCAGGATCGCGCAGAGCAGGTTCGACAGCACACTCCACATCGCGAAGAACGCCACCGCCGCCACCGCGACGAAACCCGACAGCGCCGTCCACAACACCGTGGCCGACACCCCGAGGCGCTCCAGCACAAAGATCAGCGCACTGCCCATGATCAGCCAGCGCAGACCGCCACGCAGCGGCATCAGCAACTGCGGCGGAAACGGGTAGCGCTCACCCAGACGGGTCAGGCCTTTGGCAACGAAGCGCTGGGCCAGATAGCCGGCCAGCAGGATCAGCAGAATCTGCACGCCGAGCCAGATCGGCTCGACCCACACCGCCGGCAATGGCCACTTGAACGCGTCCATCAGGACAGCGCCTCCAGCTCCGCCTGCATGCTTTCCAGCGTCTCGAGCGCCTCCATCCAGGCTTCTTCCAGCTCAGCTTCGCGCACTTTCAGCCTGGCCTGCTCGGCCAGCAGATCACGCAACTCGTTCTTGCGCGCCGGCTCGTAGATATCGCTGTCGCCGAGGCTGGCATCCACCTTGGCGAGTTTCTCGTGCAGCTTGCCGAGCTCGGCTTCGAGCTTGTCGGCTTCGCGCTTGTGCGGCGCCAGTTGCTGACGCAATGCAGCGGCGGCCTGGCGCTGGGCCTTCTTGTCGGTTTTGTCCGGGTTAACCGGCGTGTTGCTGACCGGCGCGTTGCGCTGGCGGTATTCCACCAGCCAGCGCGCGTAATCTTCAAGGTCGCCATCGAACTCTTCGACCTTGCCGTCCGCGACCAGGTAGAAGTTGTCGGTGGTGCTCTTGAGCAAGTGCCGATCGTGAGACACCACCAGTACCGCGCCGCTGAATTCCTGCAGCGCCATGGTCAGCGCCAGGCGCATTTCCAGGTCGAGGTGGTTGGTCGGTTCGTCGAGCAGCAACAGGTTCGGCCGCTCCCAGGCGATCAACGCCAGGGCCAGACGCGCTTTTTCGCCACCGGAGAAATTCAGTACCGGCTCGTCGATCCGCGCGCCACGGAAGTCGAAACCGCCAAGGAAGTCGCGCAGGGTCTGCTCGCGTTCGGTCGGCGCCAGACGCTGCAGGTGCAGCAACGGGCTGGCCTTGGCATCCAGCGAGTCGAGTTGATGCTGAGCGAAGTAGCCAACCACGGTGTTCTCGCCGCGTGTCAGACGCCCGGCCAGCGGTTCGAGCTCGCCGGCGAGGTTCTTGATCAGGGTCGACTTACCGGCACCGTTCGGCCCGAGCAGGCCGATCCGCGCACCCGGGGTCAGTTGCAGCTTGACCTTCTCCAGGATGGTTTTGTCGCCGTAACCCAGACGCGCATCGGACAGGTCGATCAGCGGGCTGGAGATCTTGGTCGATTCACGAAAGACGAAGTCGAACGGCGAATCCACGTGGGCCGCCGACAGCTCTTCCATGCGCTCCAGCGCCTTGATCCGGCTTTGCGCCTGACGGGCCTTGGTGGCCTGGGCCTTGAAGCGGGCGATGTAGCTTTCCATGTGCGCACGTTGCGCCTGCTGCTTCTCGTAGGCCTGTTGCTGCTGGGCCAGACGCTCGGCACGGGCACGCTCGAACGCGGTATAGCCGCCCCGGTACAGGGTCAGTTTGCGCTGATCGACATGGGCCACGTGATCGACCACTTCATCGAGGAAGTCGCGGTCGTGGGAAATCAGCAGCAAGGTCCCCGGGTAGCTTTTGAGCCACTCTTCGAGCCAGATGATCGCGTCGAGATCCAGGTGGTTGGTCGGTTCGTCGAGCAGCAACAGGTCCGACGGACACATCAAGGCCTGCGCCAGGTTCAGACGCATCCGCCAGCCACCGGAGAAATCGCCTACCTGACGATCCATCTGCTCGTTGGTGAAACCCAGACCGGCGAGCAACTTGCGCGCCCGCGCGTCGGCGGTATAGCCGTCGGCGCTGTCGAGTTCGGCGTGCAGGCGAGCCAGCGCCGTGCCATCGTGGGCCGCTTCGGCCACGGCGAGGTCACGTTGCACCTCACGTAGACGCAGGTCGCCATCGAGCACATAGTCGACCGCCAGACGCTCGAGGGTGTCGACCTCCTGGCGCATGTGCGCGATCCGCCAGTCGGCCGGCAGCAGACAATCGCCCGAGTCCGGGTGCAACTCGCCGCGCAGCAAGGCGAACAGGCTGGATTTGCCGGCGCCGTTGGCACCGATGAGGCCGGCTTTATGGCCGGCGTGCAGGGTCAGCTCGGCGTCTTCTAGCAGACGTTGCGGGCCACGCTGTAAAGTCAGGTTCTGAAGTCGGATCATAATGGCGGCGGAGTCTACCAGCTTCGCTCACAACTGGCGCGAGTAGCACGATGTCCTCTGACCTGTGGAGCTTTTCCCTTGCCACCTACGCCCGACCGGGCGTGGAACCTGCCTGCCTGCAACTGCAAGCGGCGGGGGCCAACGTCTGCCTGCTGCTGTGCGGTCTGTGGTTGGAACAACGTGGCGTGGCCTGCGACGAACAACGCCTGGAGCAGTTGAAAACGCTGGTGGGGCCTTGGGATGCGGAGGTGGTGCAGCCACTGCGTGCGTTGCGCACTCAATGGAAAACCCTGGCCGAGGAAGATTCGGTACTCAAAGGGTTGCGAGAACAAATGAAAGCGCTGGAGCTGGAAGCCGAACGGCATCTGCTGTGGCAACTGGAACAGGCTGCGCAGGACTGGCCGCGTGATGAAGTATCAGCGTCCGGGCAATGGCTGGAGAGTCTGGCGGGATCGACCACCAGCCCGAACCGCGACGCGCTGCAAGTGCTGCGCGTCGCGGCAACCGGCACTTAGGAAGCGCTGGTCGGGTTGCTGCTGACGCTCGACGCAGCGGCTGGCGTTGGCGCCGTCGTGGTGGTCGAGGTAGAAGCGGTTGGAGCAGGTGCAGCGGCCGGCGCCGGAGCAGCTGGCTTGGCAGCCGGTGCAGTCGCCGGTTTGGCGGCAGCTGGTTTGGCGGCAGTTGGTTTGGCAGCCGCCGGTTTTTTCGCGGCGGGTTTTGCAACCGGCTTGGCGGCGGGTTTAGCGGCTACTGGTTTGGCAGCAGGCTTGGCCGCAGCGGTCGCAGGTTTTGCTGCTGCAGGTTTGGTAGCTGGTTTGGCCGCGGTTTTAGCAGCAGGCTTGGCCGCTGGTTTGGCAGCAGGTTTTGCCGCGACCGGTTTGGCCGCAGTTTTTGCTGCCGGTTTCGCAGCGGCGGTTTTCGCGACAGGTTTGGCAGCCGGTTTTACCGCGACTTTGGCAGCTGGTTTAGCAGCAGCGGTTTTTACCGGAGCGGCTTTGCGCGCAGCAGGTTTTGCCGCTGGCTTGGCAGCCGGTTTTGTCGCTGCAGGTTTGGCAGCGGCAGTACGAGCAGCCGGTTTCGCAGCGCTCGCCGCAGCCGGTTTTTTCACTGCGGTTTTGGCAGCAGGTTTGGCGGCGGTTTTAGCCGGTGCCTTGGCCGCTGGTTTTGCCGCTGGCTTGGCTGCAGCAGTTTTCGCCGGCGCTTTTGCCGCCGCAGGTTTCGCGGCCGCTTTCTTCGCAGGCACTGCTGCAGGTTTTGCTGCGCGAGAGGTCAACGCCTTGCCGGCGGCTTCTTGCACACGACCGACACCCTGGGCCAGTTTCAGGCTTTCCTGGGCGTCGCGCTTGAGTTGCAGAATGTAGCTGCGAGTGTCGGACTGGCGATTCTTCAGCGCATCGAGCAGGTCTTCGAGTTCTTTGACGGCAGCCTTGGCCTTGTTCTGCGCCTTGGCTTTACCGGCAGCGGCTGCGTCCTGCAATTTGGTGCGGGATTTGTGCAGCTTTTCTTGCGCCTTGCCGCGTTGCTTTTCCAGTTTGGCGAGCAGTTTTTCAGCATCAGCCAAGGCTTGGGAGCAAGCGTTTTCCAAATGCTCGAGCAGGCTGCCCGAGAGTTGTTGGAGTAAGTGCAACGGAGTGTTTACAGGCTTCTTGGTGGCCGACATGGTTTACCTCCTGGCTGACGTGAGTGCGGCTCATACTAGACCTCTGCAGTTACCGCCGCTAGGTCATCTTGACAGTAACGAAACCGTTGCGTTGCAACGAAGCGAAAATGTTCTGCACAAAGACAAAAGCAGTTCACCGTTGCAGACGTTCGCGCTGGCATAATCGCCCGCATCTCAGGACGGAGTGTGCCCATGTCGCGCTACCTTGTTTTATCCCTCTGGATGATTTTTTCCGCCGCCCACGCCGACGAAAAAACCACCGCGAACGATGCTCACGATCTGGCCTACAGCCTCGGCGCCAGCCTCGGTGAGCGCTTGCGCCAAGAGGTCCCGCAATTGCAGATTCAGGCGTTGGTCGACGGATTGCAGCAGGCCTATCAAGGCAAGCCATTGGCACTGAGCGAAGCACGGATCGAGCAGATTCTCGCCGATCACGAGTCGCAAAACGCCGAACACTCTACGCTGCCTTCAAGCGATGCCGCGATGGAAAACGAACAACGTTTTCTCACCGCCGAAAAAGCCAAGCCAGGCGTAAAGGAACTGGCCGACGGCATCCTGTTGACCGAGCTGACCCCGGGTACCGGTGCCAAGGCCGGCCCCGATGGGAAAGTGCAGGTGCTGTACGTCGGTCGATTGCCGGATGGCACGGTGTTCGACCAGAACACTCAGCCGCAATGGTTCAGCCTCGACAGTGTGATTGCCGGCTGGCGTACCGCACTGCAGAACATGCCGGTAGGTGCCAAGTGGCGGCTGGTGATTCCATCGGATCAGGCCTACGGGGCCGACGGTGCGGGCGATCTGATCGCGCCATTTACACCACTGGTGTTTGAAGTCGAGTTGCGCGGCGCAACGAGCTGATCGCACCCGGCGCGCAGGCATAAAAAAACGCGGTGCACTTTCGATGCACCGCGTTTTTTATGTCTGCGAGAAACCTGTCAGGCCTGAACCGGATCTTCCTGCTTGTGTGCCGTGTGCAGCACTTCAATCAGACAGTCTTCCAGCTCGAAGCGCTCGTGCAGCAGGCCACCCAGTTCCTTGAACTTCTCGGCGACACATTTGCCTGCATCGCAAAGGTCGTTGAACGCGAGGAGTTTTTCGGTGATGACGTCGATACGCGGGTAAAGGGTTTCGGCAAGTTCGAGGCCGCGCTTGTCGTTGAACGCCTTGGCTTCACC
Organism: Pseudomonas sp. S8; assembly: GCF_050473925.1. Lineage (NCBI taxonomy): Bacteria > Pseudomonadati > Pseudomonadota > Gammaproteobacteria > Pseudomonadales > Pseudomonadaceae > Pseudomonas > Pseudomonas sp. S8. The sequence goes on along the minus strand of NZ_JBFDVZ010000016.1, from coordinate 4,599,642 downwards.
GGTCAGTTGTTCGTAGATCTCGAAGTGCCCGGCCGAGACGTAATCGACCAGCACACCGCAGAATTCCAGCAAGGGTTTACGGTTCTCGGACAGAGCCTGTGGCTTGTCGCCCAACTTGTCGTAGGCACCGATCAGATCTTCACGCTCTTGCAACCAGCGGTCGATCAGCAGATGAACTCCACCCCAGCGTTCCTGAGCATTCTGACAACTTTCGAGCATGGCGATCTCTCTTCCCTTGTGGGTCATGCTGCTCTACACCCGCGCCCCTCTTCTGGCTGTTATCGCTTGGAGGCGGACCGGGCAGAGCGTCATCGAGCAACATAAATCCAATGACACGTGCGGGCCAGATTATGCCCGCACGCCTGTGGCTTCAAGGTACGCAGGAGATAAAGTTCATACAAGTGTTTAATCCCTGACCAGCGTGCGGTGCGACGCTTCGCCGCTGGGGGAGCGCTGCAGAGCGCTCCAGACCAGCCGCAGCAATTGGTACACAGACAGGATGAACATTGCCACAAAGAACAGCAGACTCCACTCGGGGATACTCAAATCGAACAGTGTCCAGGAAATTTCTGCGCAATCTCCACCGCCTCTGAGCATCCGCACCGTGGCACACAACCATGGCAGGTTGCTGAACAACGCTTCGGAATCAGGCGCGCAGCGGGTCATCTGCATCAGCGGGTCACTCTGCAGCAACACCTGTCGCCAGGCCGCCGTCGTCCCGCCAAGGCTCAGGCCAAGCGCGGCGCCCCAGTACAGCGACAGGCCGACACGCCGTGGGCCATGGACTGCCGCCACCCCGCAACACAACGTCAGCACCGCCATGAAGAACCGTTGCGCCAGGCACAGGCTGCAGGGCGTCAGCCCGACCGCATACTCGAGATAATAGGAAGCTCCCAGGGCCATAGCCCCTGCAGTGAAAGCCGTGAATAACAAGGAGCGTGAACAGGCCAACGACATGGCTTTTCCGTAGCAATAGAGACAGGCAGTTACGGTAGAGGAAAGCTTGTCAGCCTTTCAAGGCGGAGCTCTGGCGACAGTTCACCAGAAGTGTAGGGAAAACCCGACAGACGCGAGAGGAATAGGCGTAGTCCCCTGTAGGACTTCGCCCAAGACGCCCGCCGGTGGTAATTATTCGCTCACTGAACGTTCACGTGGGAGCATGCTCCCTCGCGAAATCAGGCGTGAACCGGCACTGGCAACGGCGCAGCCAGCAGGCGCTCATCCAGCAATCCGAGACCTTCCTGGAACAGCTGGTTACTGCGCTCGGTGTCACCCAGTTGCGCAAGCAGACGTGCCAGCTCTGCACAGGCTTCCGGATTGCGCTGCAGCCGCAGACTGCTTTCCAGGTAATCCCGAGCCTTGCCCCACAAACTGGTTTGCAGACAGAGACGACCGAGGGTCAGCAACAGGCTCGGATCCGCCGGATGCTCTTTGAGCCAGCCTTCGGCGGTCTGCAACTGACGCGCCGGATCACTGCCGCGCACCAGGCCATACAGCCGAGCAAGATGGCTGTCGTACTTGCGCTTGAGGGCGCTGCGCAGGACTTCTTCCGCTTCAACCTGTGCGCCAAGCTGACGCAGTTGCTCGGCGTATGCCAGCACCAGCGCCGGTTCCTGACGCTGCGCGGACGTCAATTGCTCCCAGGCACGGGTGAGTGATTGCAGACCAACCTTGCCGTCCTCGTCACGATGCGCCGCCAGCGACAGGTTGTTACCCCAGGCTCGCCGTTCCAGTTCAGCCAGTTCGGCTGGCGGCAGAGCCTTGTCCTTGCGCAGTTCCGGCAACAGGCGAATCACCGCCGACCAGTCGCCGCGCTGCTGATGCAGACGCTGCAACTGCCGCAAAGTCTGCACGTTATGCGGATGCCGCTCGTGCATCGCTTGCAGGGTCACTAGGGCGCCGTCGGTGTCACCACGATCGGTCTGCAATTGCGCATGACTCAAGGCAATCGCCAGTTCGGCCTGCGGCTGGCGCTCCAGCGCACGCTCAAGCAACTGATCGCACTCCTCGTACTTGCCTTGCTCGTTGGCCGCGCGTGCCGCGCCGAGGTAATACAACAGCGGCTGGCGCTCGGCCTCGGCGGCGCGAGACAGGTGACGTTGCGCGCTGGCCCAGCGACCTTCGGCCAGATCCAGCTGACCGTGTTCGATGGCCACCTGCACTCGCCGGCTGCGATTACGTCGCGACCACGGGTTGACCACACCACTGGAGGTCATGACCAGCTCGACCAGGGCCCTGATGCCCCAGATCAGCAGCCACAACACCGCAATCAGTGCCAGCGTCGCCCACAGACTCGATTCATAACGGAAGCTCTTGTAGGCGATCAGCACGTAACCGGAGTGCTCGGCAATCGCCAGGCCCAGCGCCGCCGTCGCGGCGATCACCAGAAACACGATCACATACAGGCGTTTCATGGCGTGGTCTCCTGCGCGGTGTTGGCGGCAGGTTTGGCGAACGGTTTGACCGATTCTTCAGCGTTGACGTTACGCCGCTCCAGATAAGCCTGCACCGCGCTCAACGTGCCGGTCAGATCCGGCGTCTTGACGGTGACCGGTTGCTGGCTCAGCTCGGCAACCTGTTCGAGCATGGTTTTGCTCTGCGGATTGTCCGGGTTGAAATTGCCCTTGAGCACGTCCCGCGCTTCGGTCAGCGCCTGGGTGTAGACGGGTGCCTGGCCATTGAGCGCCGCCCATTGCGCCTGCTCCAGCGCCAGGCTCAGGGCCAGACGCACCTGGCTCAGGCTTTGCCCGGCCAGCAGTGGCTTCACGTTCTTGTCGGCATTGAAATCGATGCGGATGTAGCGCGACACCTGATCCCACCACTGCGCCCAGCGACTGGCGCCATCGCCATCAGCGGTCAGGCCCAGCAGTGACTCGCCACGATCCTTGTACTCCGGGGCCAGTTCGGTCAGTTCGATGACCTGGTCACGCAAGGCGCCAATGCGCAGGAACAGGCCGGTGCGATCCGGCTGTTCGGTGCCGCGCAGCGCGACGAGGGTTTTCGCCACTTGCTCGCGGGCGGCGAACGATCCCGGATCGTTCTGCTCACGGAGGATTTCGTCAGCGCCCTGCACCAGCGCCTGAGCGCTGCTGATGTCCTGCAAGGCCGAAAGGCGCAGGCTGGCCAGCCGCAGCAGATGCTCGGCCTCGGCCAGACGCCAGTCCTTGCGGCTGGCACCAAGGACGGTTTCCAGGCGCTGATTGAGGCGTTGCTGATCACCCTGCAGTTGCGTCACCAGACGCTGGCGCTCGGCGAGCTCATCGGCACCGGGCAATTGCGCGAGACGCTCGGTCAGACGCTGTTCGTTGAGCTTGAGGCTCTGCGCCTGATCGTTCAACGCCTGCACCTGGCCGGACTGTTGCGCAGTGTTGGTCTGCAGGTGACGCACCTGCCAGACACCCCAGCCACCGATCGCCACGCCGGCAGCGCCGAGCAACAGGGCGACAATGGCCAGGCCGTTGCCTCGGCGCGGCGCTTGGGCCGGCAGTGGCGTTTCAACCTGGGCATCGATCACAGGCTGGACATCATCTTTAGGCAAGGCTGTTTCGCTCACGTATCCATCCTTTGCATTAGAGAACGGGCACGGGATGCTCCCGTAACGCCGTCAGCAAAGCCGCAGCACTCGCGCCACGGCAATCCACAACTGTTTGGGCCCCGGCGGCACGTGCCAGCTCGGCGACCCTTGGGCTTGGCACAAACAACGGCAACTGCGCAATCGCCGGCCAGGCAGCGCCGGCCAGTTGGCACAGGTGCTCGAAACCCTGTCCACTGCTGACCACCAGCCCGTTCAAGCGTTCCGCTTCGATCCGTCGTGGCAGTTCATCCGGGGCATAGGCTGGCAGGTCACGCCTGTACAACTCCAGATACTCGACACTAGCACCTAGCGCACGCAGGCGCTCGGCGAGCAGCTCGCGACCTCCCTCCCCGCGCAGGATCAGCACCTGCGCGTCGGACCCGCTGACCGCTTCGCGCAGACGCGGCAATTGCAGCAGGGCTTCACTGTCATCGCCGTCGGCGGGAAAGTGTACGTCGAGACCGTGATCGCGAAGAATCTGCGCGGTCGCCGCGCCGACGCTGAACCACGGCATCGACAACGACTCAGGCCCGTGAGCGTCCAGCAGATCAAGCGCAATCCGCGCCGCCGGTTTGCTGACCACAATGACCGCGCTGCAACCCGACAGTTGCGCCAGTGCCCGACGTATCTTGTCAGAGACCGGCAGCGGCACGATGTCCAGAAGCGGCAGGCAACTGCTGAAAAAACCTTCTGTGGCCAACACCCCGGCCAGCGCCGCGCAGTCATCCGCAGGACGCGTCAGCAGCAGGCGCCAGGCAGTCACTCGTGACCTGCCTCGCCATACACCGCTTTGAGAATGTCGTCGGCCCCCTGACTGAGCAAGGCTTCAGCGACCTGCACGCCCAACGCTTCGGCATCGGCGCGCGGCGCGCGGGCCTCGGCGCTGAGCAGCTTGCCACCGCTCGGCTCACCCACCAGGCCACGCAGCCACAGCTGCTCATCTTCAAGCACGGCATAGCAGGCGATCGGCACTTGGCAGCCGCCATTCAGATGTTTGTTCAGAGCACGTTCAGCGGTCACGCGCGAAGCGGTGTCGGCATGGTGCAAAGGCGCAAGCAAGGCGTGGATTTGCGTATCGGCGCTACGACATTCGATGCCGACCGCGCCTTGGCCACCGGCCGGCAGACTGTCGTCGATACTGATCGCCGAGGTGATGCGGTCTTCGAAACCGAGACGAATCAGGCCGGCTGCCGCAAGAATGATCGCGTCGTACTCACCGGCATCGAGCTTGGCCAGACGGGTGTTGACGTTGCCGCGCAGGAAGCGGATTTCCAGATCCGGGCGACGAGTCAGCAGTTGTGCCTGACGACGCAGGCTGGAAGTGCCGACGATGGCGCCGGCAGGCAGCGCGTCCAGGCTTTGATAGGTATTGGAAACGAAAGCATCACGCGGATCTTCACGTTCGCAGATGCAGAACAGGCCCAGGCCTTCGGGGAAGTCCATCGGCACGTCTTTCATCGAGTGCACGGCGATGTCGGCTTCGTTTTCCAGCAGCGCGGTTTCCAGTTCCTTGACGAACAGGCCCTTGCCGCCGATTTTCGACAGCGGTGAGTCGAGCAGCTTGTCGCCGCGACTGACCATGGGCACCAGCGTCACCAGCAGACCCGGATGGGCCTCCTCCAGACGGGCTTTGACGTATTCGGCCTGCCAGAGGGCCAGCGCACTTTTACGGGTGGCGATGCGGATTTCGCGAGAGGACATGGATCAATCCGTACTGAATAGATACGGCGGATAATAACAGCTCAGCCAAATCCACTTTGACTTGAATCAGAAACGGCGTGGCCTCCCTGGCCTGCAATGCCCGGCAGAAGAACGTGCAACCCCGCGCGAAGGCCGGGTCAGAGGCCCTGCATCATCTTGCGCACACCCGCCACATGCCGCCGGCTGACGATCAGCGCATCACCATTGAGGCCTTTGAGAAATAGCTGGAAATGCCCCAGCGGCGTGCGTTGCAGACGCTCGATACGGTCGCGGGCGACCAGCGCGTTACGGTGGATGCGCACGAAACGCTCGCCGAATTCGTCTTCGAGGGCCTTGAGCGGCTCGTCCAGCAGCACCTCGCCACTTTCATGGCGCAGGGTCACGTACTTGTGATCAGCAATGAAATAGACCACCTGATCCAGCGGGATCAGTTCGATGCCTTTTCGGGTTCGGGCGCTGATATGACTGCGCGGGCCGTTGCCGCTTTCGGCGGCAGGCCGGGTCAGGGCCGAAAGTTGCGCCCGGTTGGGACGTTCAGCCCGCTTCAGGGCGTCATGAAGATGTTCGGTTCGCACGGGTTTCACCACATAGCCCACGGCGCTGGCCTGCAGGGCTTCCACGGCAAATTCATCGGGGCTGGTGCAAAACACCACGGCCGGCGGCGTTTCACGCTCGCACAGACGGGCAGCCACTTGCAGGCCATCGAGGCCCGGCATGCGGATATCGAGCAGCACGATATCCGGCTTGTGGCTGTCGATCAGCGCCAACGCCTCTTCGCCATTCGTGGCGCTGGGCTCCAGAACTGTATAACCCTCGAGCTCGCTCACCATTCGGCTGAGGCGCTCGCGAGCCAGTGGTTCGTCATCAACGATCAGGACATTCATATTGCGCTGGATTCCTGCGTGAGTCTCGCACAAGGATAGCGTAGACAGGTGAAGTGACGTCCGTCACCGCGATCCACGCTAAGACTAGCCCGAGCGCCAAAAAGTGCCGTACGTCGGCCAGCAATATTTGCCAGTGTCCGGGTCGTACTGCTCAAAGCCCGCTGTTTTCTGCGTTTTTCACGGGGTATGCCAAAGGACAAATCCACCCACCCCCTCTTCTTATAGTCGGCGTCCAGACCTTAGCGCGATCTGCAGTCGCGCCGACCCTTATGTCCAACTGTAGACGCTTGCCGGGCCGATATTGCTCAATCGAAAAATATCCTTGCGCAAATTCCCTGCAGACAGCGCCGACTATGAACGAGCAGATGAGAAAAAAACGTATCGACCGGTGTCAGCGACAGGATTGGCAACCCTGTTATTATCCGCGCCAGCGTTTCACGCCTTCTTTCTCCAAGCCGATACGAGCGAATTCATGAGCACTGACAAGACCAATCAGTCCTGGGGCGGCCGCTTCAGTGAACCCGTCGACGCCTTCGTCGCCCGCTTCACCGCCTCCGTCACTTTCGACCAGCGCCTGTATCGCCACGACATCATGGGCTCGATCGCCCACGCCACCATGCTGGCCAAGGTCGGCGTGCTGACGGATGCCGAGCGCGACAGCATCATCGATGGCCTGCAGACCATCCAGGGCGAAATCGAGGCCGGCCAGTTCGACTGGCGCGTCGACCTCGAAGACGTGCACATGAACATCGAAGCGCGCCTGACTGACCGCATCGGCATCACCGGCAAGAAACTGCACACCGGGCGCAGCCGTAACGACCAGGTCGCCACCGACATCCGCCTGTGGCTGCGTGACGAAATCGACCTGATCCTGGCCGAAATCACTCGCCTGCAAAAAGGCCTGCTGGAGCAGGCCAACCGTGAAGCGGCGAGCATCATGCCCGGCTTCACTCACCTGCAGACCGCACAACCGGTGACCTTCGGCCACCACATGCTGGCCTGGTTCGAAATGCTCAGCCGCGACTACGAGCGTCTGGTCGACTGCCGCAAGCGCACCAACCGCATGCCGCTGGGCAGCGCTGCGCTGGCCGGCACCACCTACCCGATCGACCGCGAATACACCGCGCAACTGCTGGGCTTCGACGCCGTGGGCGGCAACTCGCTGGACAACGTTTCCGATCGCGACTTCGCCATCGAATTCTGCTCCGCCGCGAGCATCGCGATGATGCACCTGTCGCGCTTCTCCGAAGAGCTGGTGCTGTGGACCAGCGCGCAATTTCAGTTCATCGATCTGCCGGATCGTTTCTGCACCGGCAGCTCGATCATGCCGCAAAAGAAAAACCCGGACGTGCCGGAGCTGGTACGCGGCAAGACCGGCCGGGTATTCGGCGCGCTGATGGGCCTGCTGACCCTGATGAAAGGCCAGCCATTGGCCTACAACAAGGACAATCAGGAAGACAAGGAACCGCTGTTCGACGCCGCCGACACCCTGCGCGATTCGTTGCGCGCCTTTGCTGACATGATCCCGGCGATCAAGCCGAAACACGCGATCATGCGTGAAGCGGCCCTGCGCGGTTTCTCCACCGCCACCGACCTGGCGGACTACCTGGTACGCCGTGGCCTGCCGTTCCGTGATTGCCACGAAATCGTCGGTCACGCGGTGAAATACGGCGTGGATACCGGCAAGGATCTGGCCGAGATGAGCCTGGAAGAATTGCGCCAGTTCAGCGACCAGATCGAGCAGGACGTGTTTGCCGTACTGACGCTGGAAGGCTCGGTGAATGCCCGTGACCACATCGGCGGGACTGCGCCGGCACAGGTCAAGGCAGCGGTGGTTCGCGGTCAGGCCCTGATCGCCAGTCGCTAAAAGCATCGCTGGCAAGCCAGCTCCCACAGGGTTCTTTGTTGGAACACAATTTTGCGTTCGACCCAAAGACCTGTGGGAGCTGGCTTGCCAGCGATTACCTATTTACAAACGCCACAATACTCACTTCTTGGCAGCGATCATCGCCAAAAACGCCGGCATCGCCGCCTCTTTGTCCGCTGCAATCTTCTGCACATGCGGATTCTGCTCAAGCTGCTCCAGCAGCGCCTTGGCTTTCGGCATCTCCGCCAGCCAATCGATCCCGAACAATTTCTGCCCGACCGCACAGGCCAGCGGCACGCTGTACAAAAAGTACAGATCCGCAATGCTCAGGCTGTCGCCCGCCACGTACGGCGCGAACTTGCCGTGTCGGCCCAGTGCCGCAAAACCCAGCAACAGCTCGGCTTTGGTTTTCTCCTTGATCGCGTCCGGCACCGTCGCGCCGAAGAACGCCTCGCCATAACAGGCGCGCCCCGGCAGCTCGATGTACAGCTCGATTTCCTTGGCAATTGCCAACACCTGCGCTCGCTCGAATGGATCGCTCGGTAACAGCGGCGTACCTTTCTGGGTCTGCTCAAGGTATTCGAGGATGATCGCGGTTTCGTTAATAAATCCGGCATCGACACCGAGTACCGGTACTTTGCCGCGCGGGCTGATCGCCAGCGACTCCGGGGTCTGCGTCGGGTAGAAGGTGACTTCTTCGAACGCCAGGCCTTTTTCCAGCAGCGCCAGTTTGACCATGTTGTAGTAGTTGCTGACAGCGAATCCATAGAGCTTGAACATCACATAGCCTCCAGGCCGTGCGGGGTGGGCAGGCACTGTTTATAGATCGCCCGTCACGATCCTGCCAGCAGCATCACGGCGCTGAATGCGGGTAAACTGGCGCCTTTCCTTGAGGAGCCTGCCATGAGCGAGCCGACAGACATCGACAACGACGAAGAAGAGTTCACCGAGGCGACGCTGATCGAAGCCATCGAGAACCAGATCGAAAGCGACAACCCGCCAGCCGCCAAGGCGACCTTCAACAAGCTGACCCTGGTGGGTGTCGAGCGCGAAGAGATCCTCAACCTGATGGCGCACGTGCTGGCCTATGAGATTGACGCGATGCTCGACGAAGACCGCGCGTTCGATACCGAGTGGTATGAAACCGCACTGCGTGCGCTGCCAGAGCTGCCACCGGAAAAGCAGTAAGCAAATCACATCCCCTTGTGGGAGCGAGCCTGCTCGCGAATGCCGTGTATCAGCAAAAACAACGCTATATGACACACCGCTTTCGCGAGCAGGCTCGCTCCCACACAATTTGTCACCCATCCATCCAGCCATCTCTCCGGCCCCGACTACACTGGAATCCGCCTCAAGACAAAATCCCTGATCTGAGCACTGGACATGCCGCAAAAGCGGGTTCACCTTAGGGACGCTGTCGTCCAATTCCTAGAAAGTCTGGAGTCCTTATGTCGCTTACCCCTGAGTTGGTTGCCGAACTGGAAGTCCTCGCACTCTTCAACCTGGACAGTTCCCAGGAAGGTTTGAAAATTCATCAGACCGCTGCCCCGAAACACATTGCCGCCGCCAAACGCCTCTTCGAAAAAGAACTCACCGACCAGCCCGATGGCGGGTATCTGACCAGCCTGGGTCGCGATGCCGCGCAAAATGTGCAAACCGTGCTGACCATTCTGAGAGAGCAGGAAACCGCCTGATTCCCCCTTCTTTTGCCCACGGGAACTCCTGCCACGGGATTTCCGCGGGCCTGCCCCGCCCTTGCGCTAAAAATCTGGCGTCAAAAAACAAATTCAGCTTAAAAGTCCCGCCGTGCAAAGGCTAAACTGCCTCCCATTCCGAGACCCTCTTCGTCCGAGCCCACGAGCCGGTTTGAGCTGACATGACGCGCACCCACGAAATCCGCCCCGATCTGGACGAAGGCATCGACCGCAAGGTACTCAGCCAGCTGCGCGCGCGTTTTCTCAAGCTCAATGAAGGTCGCCTTGGCCGGGCACTCGAAGGTCTGTCGACCCGCCAGCAAGGCGTGCTGACCCTGCTGCCGCTGTTCTTCCACGTCAATCACCCGCTGCTGCCAGGCTATGTTTCCGGCAGCACGCCAGCCGGGCTGTCCAACTATGAACCGGACGCTACCGCCCTCGCCGAAGCACAACGCCTGACTCGCTCGTTCTCCTACAAACCACGCCACGGCAGCAACCCGCCACGGCCGATTCACGGGCTGTTCCTGATGGGCAGCCTCGGTACCCTGGCCCAGGCCGATCAGAGCGACATGGACGTGTGGGTCTGCCATGCGCCGGATCTGGGCGAAAGCGAGATCGCCGAGCTGCGCAAAAAATGCCAGCTGCTCGAAGCCTGGGCCGCGACCCAGGGCGCCGAGGCGCACTTCTTCCTGATCGACCCGGTGCGTTTCGTCACAGGCGAACGGGACAGCCAACTCAGCTCCGAAAATTGCGGCAGCACTCAGCACTATCTGCTGCTGGACGAGTTTTATCGCACCGCGATCTGGCTGGGCGGACGCACGCCGATCTGGTGGCTGGTGCCGGTCTACGAAGAAAGTGCGTACGACCTGTACACCCACACTTTGCTGTCCAAGCGCTTCATTCGCGCCGACGAGACGCTGGATCTCGGGCATTTGGCGAGGATTCCGCCGGGCGAGTTCATCGGCGCCGGCCTGTGGCAACTGTTCAAGGGCATTGAGTCGCCCTACAAATCGGTACTCAAGTTGTTGCTGACCGAGGTCTACGCCAGCGAACACCCGAACGTGCAGTGCCTGAGTCTGCGTTACAAGCAGGCCGTGTTTGCCAATCAACTGGATCTGGATGAGCTGGATCCGTACATGGTCGTGTACCGACGCATCGAAGAGTACCTGACCGCCCGCAACGAGCCGGAGCGGCTGGAGCTGGTACGACGCGCGTTGTACCTCAAGGTCAACCGCAAGCTCACTGGCAGCAGCCGCACCCAGAGCTGGCAGCGCTCGCTGCTGGAACGCCTGGCGCACGAATGGCATTGGGATCAGCGCCAACTGGCCTTGCTCGATAGCCGCAGCCAGTGGAAAGTCCGCCAAGTCAGCGCTGAACGCCGCGCCCTGGTCAATGAGCTGAATTACAGCTACCGCTTCCTGACCCAGTTCGCCCGCAGCGAACAGACCGTCAGCCTGATCAACAAGCGCGATCTCAACGTGCTCGGGCGCCGCCTGTACGCGGCGTTCGAGCGCAAGGCCGACAAGGTCGAATTCATCAATCCCGGCATCGCCCCGGACCTGGCCGAAGACACCCTGACCCTGGTGCAGTCGCCGAACAAGAAAGAACCCGGGCAAACCCAGTGGGGCTTGTACAACGGCAGTCTGAACGCTTTGGAATGGGAGCACTTTGCGCCGATCAAGCGCAGCCGCGAGTTGCTCGAGCTGCTGACCTGGTGCCATCGCAATGGCGTGATCGACAGCAGCACGCGCCTGGCCCTTCATCCCGGCACCAGCGACATGAGCGAGTTCGAGTTGTTCAACTTGCTCGGCAGCCTGCAGCAGTGCATCGCCCTGCCCCTGCCAACCGTTGCAGAAGAGCCGCTGCTGCGCGCCGCGATGCCGAGCGAGGTGCTGATACTGGTCAACGTCGGTGTCGACCCGCTCAAGCATCATCGCGACCTGAATATCCTGATGACCACCGAGCGCACCGATTCGTTGAGTTACGCCGGGGTGCGCGAAAACCTTGTATTGACCCTCGATCAAGTCACGCTCAACAGCTGGAATGAAGTGCTGGTCAACCGCTTCGACGGTCCCCACGCATTGCTCGATTGCCTGCGCGACTACCTCAACAACCTGCCGCGCGGCCCGCAGCAGCCGTCATTGAAAGTGCGCTGCTTCTGCCACAACCGCGCACAGTTCATTGCCCGGCGCGTCGAAGAAGTCATCGACACCGCGCAGACCCTGCTGCTCAGCGAACTCAATCATCGCTACCTGATTCAGGTGCAACAGCACTATCACGTGCTGGAACTGGTGCCGGGCCAGGTCAATCACGTAGCCCTCGCGACATTGCCGGCGCTGCTGGATTATCTGGGCGAAGAACAGCCGCGCTACAGCCCGCTGCACCTGGATCCGATGGCGCTGGAGGATCATGACCTCGCGCTGATTCTGCCCATGGGTCAGCCGGAGGCAATTCAGGTGTTCTACCGGATTACCGAACAACAGGCCGAGTTGTACGTGCTGGATGAGTTCAACGCGCTGTGGCAACAGCATCTGCCGTACCACGACGAACAGAGCCTGCTGGTGCCGCTGCAACGCTTCCTGCAATCGATTCAGTACCGGCGAGAAGCACTGTTGCCGATGGACGGCAACCCGGCGATTAGCCTCGAAACCTTGTATTACCAGTTATTGCCTTCAGGCCCGGGGCGCGCGCGCCGGGTCGAAGCACGGCCGGCGCCGCAAACCCCGGTGAACAAACCGTTCTACGATGTGCAGGCAATCATTGGCAAAGCCGCACCGGGCGAAGTGCACGTCACCCTGTATTGCAATCAACGAGAATTCAGCGAGCTCGAACATGGCGACCAGCTGTTTCGCGTGGTCGCCCGGGAGATCGTCGAACAGCGCCGCGAGACCGAGCGCTATCGCTGCTACATCACCGACCTGGACCTCTCGGGCCTGCTTGGTGACGGGCAGAGTTCAAGCAATCTGTATTTGCGCTACAAGGCCGACCTGGAGCGCGCCCTGAACGAGGCGCTCGAACAGATCTGAGGCGGGGTCACTCGCGGAAATCACCGCCGTTGGCTGGTTGTGACTCGACTTCCAGCAAGGTCAGTTTCAGGGTCTTGCCACCCGGCGCGGGCCAGTCGATGTGCTGACCGACCTTCAGGCCCAGCAGCGCGCTGCCGACGGGTGCGAGGATCGAGATCTTGCCTTCGTCGGCGTTGGCATCCTTGGGGTAGACCAGCGTCAGGTGATAATCCTTGCCGCTGCCTTCTTCGCGGCAGTGCACGCGGGAATTCATCGTCACGACATCAGCGGGCACTTCATCGTGGCCGACCAGTGTATCGGCGCGGTCCAGTTCGGTTTGCAGCGCGATCACGCCCGGCGCAGCCTGGTCTTTCTCGTTCAGGTTGTCGATCAGGCGCTCCAGACGTTGTACGTCCAGACGGGTAAGGGTGATGGAAGGTGCGGTCATGATCCGGGCAGACTCCTTTCTTCTGCACACAAAAAAAGCAAAACCCCGCCAAAAAAGACGGGGTTTTCACCAAGCCTCGATGGGTTGAGGCGTGTTCGGACACTATCACAGCTCAAAAAATATACAAGCCACCCACCCGACAGCCCCACTCAGCCCTGAGGAAACTTTGTGGTGAGGGGATTTATCCCCGATAGACTGCGCAGCAGTCTCAAAAGGCTGGGGCCGCTGCGCAACCCATCGGGGATAAATCCCCTCGCTACAGGATCGAGTCAGGCCTGAATTCGGCGTTGTCGGGCTTGGCTGACGATCACCCGCCGCCGCTCATCATCGGCCGAGCGCCATTCGCGAATATCCTCGACATGGCGGAAGCAGCCAAGGCAAACCTTCTGCTCATCCAGCCGGCAAACGCCAGTGCACGGTGACGGCACCGCTGGGCTGACGTTGCTGTAGAGCGGCTTGGGTGGGCGCGGGGCAACCTCGGTCACGATCAGATCTCTTCGAAATCCAGCTCAAGGCCGGTCTGGTCCTGAACGCAACGAGCCAGTACTTCACCGAGCAGTTCTTCAGACTTCTCGCAGCTCCATTTGCCCGACTCTTCGTCGTAGTCGAAATGGAAACCACCGGAACGCGCCGCCAGCCACAGCTGACGCAGCGGCTCCTGGCGGCTGATGATCAGCTGGCTGCCGTTGTCGAACTTGATGGTCATCATGCCGGCCGTGATCTCGATATCGTCGGCATGATCCTCCAGCAACTCTTCCAACGCCTGCTGGGTGGCATCGACCAGATCGTGGAAACGCGCTTCGGACAAACTCATTGTGGCAACCTCAAAAAATGTCGGGTCAGGCTCAAGCGCCGCAAGATACGGGCGCTGCCGGCCGATTGCAAAGATTAACGACCAAGCACCGTTTCCCATCCAGCGCTGGCGCCTGTGGGAGCGAGCCGGCTCCGGGCGGCGATCCGACGAAAGCGGTGTGTCAGCCAGCAAACATATCGAATGTGCCGGCCTCTTCGCGAGCAGGCTCGCTCCCACAAGGCTCCAGGTGTATCCAGAGAGCCCCGCCGGACGGGAACCCCCTCGCATAGGCAAGCTGCCGGGTGGCCGGTATACTCCGGCGCAATTAACGCATTTTCAAGGATTTCGCCATGAAGCGCCTGATCTCTTCCCTTGCTGCGCTCGTCGCGGTTGCCTGCCTCGTTTCGGCCTGTGGTCAAAAAGGCCCGCTGTACCTGCCGGATGACGATCAGGACCCGGCCGAGCAAGCCCAGTCTTCGCAAAAGCAGCCGTCCAAAGCACACAAGCACGACGTTTACCAATAAGGGATCGCCATGGACGCTTTTAACTACCGTGGCGGGGAGCTGTTCGCGGAAGGTGTGGCGCTGTCCGCCATCGCCGACCGCTTCGGCACGCCCACCTATGTCTACTCGCGTGCGCACATCGAAGCCCAGTATCTGGCCTACGCCGATGCCTTGGCGGGCATGCCACACCTGGTCTGCTACGCCGTAAAGGCTAACTCCAACCTCGGCGTGCTGAATGTCCTGGCCCGTCTCGGCGCCGGTTTCGACATCGTTTCCCGTGGCGAACTGGAGCGGGTGCTGGCCGCTGGCGGCAACGCCGACAAGATCGTCTTCTCCGGTGTCGGCAAGACCCGTGACGACATGCGTCGCGCGCTGGAAGTCGGCGTGCACTGCTTCAACGTCGAATCCACCGACGAGCTGGAGCGCCTGCAAGTGGTGGCCGCCGAGCTGGGCGTTCGCGCGCCGATCTCGTTGCGTGTCAACCCGGACGTCGATGCCGGCACCCATCCGTACATTTCCACCGGTCTCAAAGAGAACAAGTTCGGCATCGCCATTGCCGACGCCGAAGACGTGTACGTGCGTGCCGCACACCTGCCGAACCTGGAAGTGATCGGTGTCGATTGCCACATCGGCTCGCAACTGACCACCTTGCCGCCGTTCCTCGACGCTCTCGACCGTCTGCTGGACCTGGTCGACCGCCTCGGCGATTGCGGCATTCATCTGCGCCACATCGATCTCGGCGGTGGCCTGGGCGTGCGTTATCGCGATGAAGAGCCGCCACTGGCCGGCGATTACATCAAGGCTGTGCGTGAGCGTCTGAACGGTCGTGACCTGGCACTGGTGTTCGAGCCGGGCCGCTTTATCGTCGCCAACGCCGGCGTGCTGCTGACCCAGGTCGAATACCTCAAGCACACCGAACACAAGGATTTCGCCATCGTCGACGCGGCGATGAACGATCTGATCCGCCCGGCGCTGTATCAGGCCTGGATGGACGTCACCGCCGTCAAGCCGCGTGACAGCGCCGCGCGCCAGTACGACGTGGTTGGCCCGATCTGCGAAACCGGCGATTTCCTCGCCAAGGATCGTGAGCTGGCGCTGGAAGAAGGCGACCTGCTGGCCGTGCATTCGGCCGGTGCCTATGGCTTTGTGATGAGTTCCAACTACAACACCCGCGGCCGTGCCGCTGAGGTGCTGGTAGACGGTGATCAGGTTTTTGAAGTGCGCCGCCGCGAAACCGTGGCCGAGCTGTTTGCCGGCGAAAGCCTGCTGCCGGAGTAACCCATGCTGCTGCGTTTTACCAAAATGCACGGCCTGGGCAATGACTTCATGGTTCTCGACCTGGTCAGCCAGCACGCGCATATTCAGCCCAAGCACGCCAAGCAATGGGGCGACCGGCACACCGGTATCGGTTTCGACCAGTTGCTGATTGTCGAGGCGCCTAGCAACCCGGACGTGGATTTCCGTTACCGGATCTTCAACTCCGATGGCTCGGAAGTGGAACAGTGCGGCAACGGTGCGCGCTGCTTCGCGCGCTTCGTGCTCGACAAACGCCTGACCGCCAAACGGCAGATTCGCGTCGAGACCAAGGGCGGCATCATCGAGCTGGATGTGCGTAACGACGGCCAGATCGGCGTGAACATGGGCGCACCACGCCTGGTCCCGGCGGACATTCCGTTCGACGCACCGGCGCAGGCGTCCAGCTATCAGCTGGAAGTCGACGGCACCACGGTCGAACTGGCCGCCGTGTCCATGGGTAACCCCCATGCGGTGCTGCGCGTGCAGGACATCAATACCGCACCGGTGCATGAACTGGGACCGAAAATCGAACACCATCCGCGCTTTCCGGCGCGGGTCAACGTCGGTTTCATCCAGGTCATCGACCGTCACCGCGCGCAATTGCGCGTCTGGGAACGCGGCGCCGGGGAGACCCAGGCCTGCGGCACCGGCGCTTGCGCCGCGGCTGTCGCGGCCATCAGCCAGGGGTGGATGGATTCGCCGCTGTTGATCGACCTGCCCGGCGGGCGTCTGTCCATTGAATGGGCAGGCCCCGGCCATCCGGTGCTGATGACCGGCCCGGCAGTGCGTGTATACGAAGGACAAGTGCGTCTTTGAGTGAGCAGAAACCATGACCGATAAGCCTCAGGTACCCGCCCGACAGTCCGACGAATCAGCGTCCGAGAGCCTGGAGGCGGCAGCGGTTGCCGCATACCTGGAGGCTCATCCGGACTTCTTCGTCGAGCACGAAGAACTGCTGCCCGCCCTGCGCATTCCCCACCAGCGCGGTGACACCGTATCGCTGGTCGAACGGCAGATGAGCATTTTGCGCGACCGTAACATCGAGATGCGTCATCGCCTCTCGCATTTGATGGACGTCGCCCGCGACAACGACCGGCTGTTCGACAAGACCCGTCGCCTGATACTGTCGCTGATGGACGCCGCCAGCCTCGAAGACGTGGTGATCAGTGTCGAAGACAGTCTGCGTCAGGATTTCCAGGTGCCTTTTGTCAGCCTGATCCTGCTCGGCGACAATCCGGCCTCGGTCGGCCGCTGGGTGACCCACGCCGACGCGCAAACCGCCATCGGCGGCCTGCTCACCGAAGGCAAAAGCGTCAGCGGCAGCCTGCGTGAGCATGAGCTGGACTTCCTGTTCGGCGAAGAACAGCGCAAGCAGATCGGCTCCACCGCCGTGGTCGCCGTCAGCCACCAAGGCATCCACGGTATTCTGGCGATCGCCAGCCGTGATCCGCAGCACTACAAAAGCTCGGTCGGCACGCTGTTTCTCAGCTACATCGCCGAA
This sequence comes from Pseudomonas sp. S8, assembly GCF_050473925.1. Taxonomy (NCBI): domain Bacteria; kingdom Pseudomonadati; phylum Pseudomonadota; class Gammaproteobacteria; order Pseudomonadales; family Pseudomonadaceae; genus Pseudomonas; species Pseudomonas sp. S8. The sequence goes on along the minus strand of NZ_JBFDVZ010000016.1, from coordinate 4,582,376 downwards.
GTCATGGGCCGCGTGCTGCCACGGGTCAACAGCTCACTGCGCTCGGTACGCTGAGCATGGAACGACAACTGGACGCTTACTGCGAACACCTGCGCAGTGAGCGACAGGTGTCGCCGCACACCCTGTCGGCCTACCGCCGCGACCTCGATAAAGTCCTCGGCTGGTGCCTCAAGCAGAACATCGGCAGCTGGGCGGCGCTGGATATTCAGCGTCTGCGCAGCCTGATCGCCCGGCTGCATGCTCAGGGACAATCGTCACGCAGTCTCGCCCGCCTGCTCTCGGCGGTGCGCGGGCTCTATCACTACCTCAATCGCGAAGGTCTGTGCGACCACGACCCGGCGACCGGTCTGGCGCCGCCGAAAGGCGAACGGCGCCTGCCGAAAACCCTCGACACCGACCGTGCGTTGCAACTGCTGGAAGGTGCGGTAGAGGACGATTTTCTCGCCCGTCGCGATCAAGCGATTCTCGAACTGTTCTACTCCTCGGGCCTTCGCCTGTCCGAGCTGACCGGGCTCAACCTCGATCAGCTGGATCTGGCCGACGGCATGGTTCAGGTGCTCGGCAAGGGCAGCAAGACCCGCCTGCTGCCGGTGGGCAAAAAGGCCCGCGAAGCACTGGAGCAATGGCTGCCGCTGCGGGCCATGACCAACCCGGCCGACGACGCCGTGTTCGTCAGCCAGCAAGGCCGACGCCTCGGTCCACGGGCGATTCAGGTGCGGGTGAAACTGGCCGGCGAGCGCGAGCTGGGGCAGAACCTGCACCCGCACATGCTGCGGCACTCCTTCGCCAGCCACTTGCTGGAATCCTCGCAGGATCTGCGCGCGGTGCAGGAACTGCTCGGCCACTCGGACATCAAGACCACGCAAATCTACACCCACCTGGACTTCCAGCACCTGGCGGCGGTCTACGACAGCGCCCACCCACGGGCCAAACGCAGCAAAGGCGACGATTCATGAACATCCAGTTGATCACCTTCGACCTCGACGACACTCTGTGGGACACCGCCCCGGTGATCGTCAGCGCCGAAGCGGTATTGCGCGAATGGCTGAGCGAACACGCACCGAACCTGGGCGCGGTGCCGGTGGAGCATCTGTGGGCGATTCGCGAACGGGTGCTGACCCGCGAACCGGGCCTCAAGCACCGCATCAGCGCGCTGCGCCGGCGGGTGCTGTTCCACGCACTGGAAGACGCCGGGTACGCCCACGGCGAAGCTTCGGATCTGGCCGACAAAAGTTTTGAAGTGTTCCTGCAGGCACGGCACGAGATCACGGTATTTCCCGAGGTCGAACCCACCCTGGAAATCCTCGCCAACCACTACGCCCTCGGCGTGGTCACTAATGGCAACGCTGACGTGCGCCGCCTCGGGCTCGCCGATTACTTCAAGTTTGCGTTGTGCGCCGAAGACATCGGTATTGCCAAGCCGGATGCGCGGCTGTTTCACGAGGCGTTGCAGCGTGGTGGTGCCACAGCCGAAACCGCCGTACATATCGGCGATCATCCAGGCGATGACATTGCCGGCGCGCAGCAAGCGGGCATGCGCGCGATCTGGTTCAACCCGGCGGGCAAGGTCTGGGAAGCGGAGCGACTGCCGGATGCCGAGATTCGTAGCCTGACTGATTTGCCGGCCGTTCTCGCACGTTGGAATGCCACCGCCTGCTGACACACAACCGCTTTTTTGTGGTGAAGGGATTTATCCCCGATCGGTTGCGCAGCAGCCGTGAAGTCATCTTGCGCGGTGTGTCAGGACTGTGGGGCGTGCTGCATCAGGGGCCGCTTCGCGACCCATCGGGGATAAATCCCCTCGCCACAAGGCTCACCCCTGCAAGGGATCGCGGCGCGTCTGGAGTATTTGTTCCAGGCATGAAAAAGCCCGCAGCGACGGCGGGCTTTTTCAGCAAGCAAGTGGCACGCCTCAGATAGGGCGGCTGCCGTACTTGTTGTCCGGCTTCTTGGGCGGATCGGCGACCACGTTGGCCTCCACTTCCTGCACCTTGCCGCCGCGCGCAAGGAATTCTTCCATGGCCTTGGCCAGGGCGTCGCGCTCCTTGTTCTTGGCTTCGATGCTCGGCAACTCGTCGACCGACACCGCAGCCTTGGCTTTGCCTTTGGCAGCCGGGGCCGGCGTATCGTCACCGCCATCGTCTTCAGCAACGTCTTCCGCTGCTGCTTCCAGACCGTCCTCGGCCTCGTCTTCGTCGCCTACTTCGAGGTCGTCGTTTTCCAGATCATCGTCGCTCATGTTCTACCTCATGACTTGCGAAAAGCAGATTAGTTATAGACCAGCTTTGGCGACTGTCGAAAGTCGCCGGAAAAAAATCGGTAACCGCTGGTGACCAGCGGTTTACGCCCCTTCACCGTGCAAGGTGGCGAGGACTTTACGGGCACCGCCATGATCACGGTGCTCGCCCAGATAAACGCCTTGCCAGGTTCCCAGAGCCAGACGCCCAGCCGATACCGGCAGACTGATCTGACAGCCAAGCACGCTGGCCTTGAAGTGCGCCGGGAGGTCGTCCAGGCCTTCGTCGTTATGCTCATAGCCGTCTGTTCCTTGTGGGATCAGACGATTGAAAAATCGTTCGAAGTCGCGACGGACCGCCGGATCGGCGTTCTCGTTGATGGTCAACGACGCCGAGGTATGCTGCAGCCACAAATGCAACAGACCGACCCGGCACGCCTTGAGTTCAGGCAGGCCGGCGAGTAACTCGTCCGTTACCAGATGAAAGCCCCGGGGCCGTGCCCGCAGGGTTATCAGAGTCTGTTGCCACATACAGTTCTCCGCACGTTCGGGGCGCATTCTAGCGCGCTCTGGGAAAAAACAAAGGCCCTAATATTCCTGCAATGATGTAAGCCATTGGCCGCAGAAAAATGCCCATCGTAAACACGACGAAAGCCGTACGAAAAATCCTTTCAGCTGCTCTCTCAATGACAAATCCCGGACAAAAAAATGCCCGGCAAGCCGGGCAAGTTTTTTCGATGCGCGTACTTACAGGTTGTAGCCGCGTTCGTTGTGTTGTGCCAGGTCCAGGCCAACCGATTCTTCTTCCTCGGTCACACGCAGACCCATCACGGCGTCCAGCACCTTGAGGATGATGAAGGTGACAATCGCGGTGTAGATCACTGTGAAGCCGACGCCTTTGCACTGAATCCACACTTGCGCCGCGATGTCGGTCACGGTGCCGAAGCCGCCCAGCGACGGTGCAGCGAATACACCGGTCAGGATCGCACCGAGGATACCGCCGATACCGTGCACGCCGAATGCGTCCAGGGAGTCGTCATAACCAAGCTTGCGTTTCAGGGTGGTGGCGCAGAAGAAACACACCACACCCGCCGCCAGACCGATCACCAGTGCGCCCATCGGGCCCACGGTGCCAGCCGCTGGAGTGATTGCAACCAGACCGGCAACCACACCCGAGGCGATGCCCAGTGCACTTGGCTTGCCGTGGGTGATCCACTCGGCAAACATCCAGCCCAGTGCGGCAGCTGCGGTTGCAATCTGAGTGACCAGCATCGCCATACCGGCAGTACCGTTGGCAGCAGCGGCGGAACCGGCGTTGAAACCGAACCAGCCGACCCACAGCATCGCTGCACCCATCAGGGTGTAACCGAGGTTATGCGGCGCCATCGGGGTGGTCGGGAAACCTTTGCGCTTGCCCAGTACCAGGCACGCTACCAGGCCGGCGATACCCGCGTTGATGTGCACCACGGTGCCGCCCGCGAAGTCGAGTACGCCCCAGTCCCACAACAGGCCGCCGTTGCCGGACCAGACCATGTGTGCAATCGGTGCATAGACGAGGGTGAACCACACGCCCATGAAAATCAGCATCGCCGAGAATTTCATCCGCTCGGCGAACGCACCGACGATCAGCGCCGGGGTGATGATCGCGAAGGTCATCTGGAAGGTGACAAACACCGCCTCAGGGAACAACGCCGCCGGGCCGGTCAGGCTCGCCGGAGTGACACCGGCCAGAAAGGCCTTGCCCATGCCGCCGACGAAGGAATTGAAGTTGACGACGCCTTGCTCCATACCGGTAGTGTCAAACGCGATGCTGTAGCCATAAATGACCCACAGGACGCTGATCAGACCGGTAATGGCGAAGCACTGCATCATCACCGAAAGAATGTTTTTGGAGCGAACCATGCCGCCGTAGAACAGCGCGAGGCCGGGAATGGTCATGAACAGCACGAGGGCTGTGGAGGTCAGCATCCAGGCGGTATCGCCGGAATTGAGGACTGGAGGCGTTACCGGATCTGCCGCCATAGCCAGGCCGGGCATTACGATGGACAACAGGGCGCCTAGCCCTGCGAATTTACGCAGAGTCATATTGTTTTCTCCTGGGGCGTTGGGTTTGTGGCGGCGTTTAGATCGCGTCGGTATCGGTTTCGCCGGTACGGATGCGGATCGCCTGTTCCAGATTGACCACGAAGATCTTGCCGTCACCGATCTTGCCGGTGTTGGCCGCCTTGGTTATCGCCTCGATAACCCGATCCAGATCCTTGTCGTCGATGGCCACGTCGATTTTCACCTTGGGCAGAAAATCGACCACATATTCCGCGCCGCGATACAGCTCGGTGTGACCCTTCTGCCGGCCGAAGCCTTTGACTTCCGTAACGGTAATGCCCTGCACGCCGATTTCGGACAGCGACTCGCGCACGTCGTCCAACTTGAACGGCTTGATGATGGCAGTGACTAGCTTCATGAAACTCTCTCCCGAATTGGTGGACTTGCCCCAGGAAAACAAACCCGACTCAAGTCTAAGCGCAGTGCCTGGCTTTGTAACGCATCGTCGGCCTTACCTGCCCGACTGACGCCAGCTAACCGCTGCCGGCGAAACTCCCCGCTCCGCCTGCCGCACTGCATTCGTCACAGCGACTGCATCAGTGCATGGGTCACTACCGACTAAGCAGAAAGCTTGCCATCTCGCCAAATTCCTCTGATTTCAATCCCTTGGCCGCTGCCGCAGGCGTTTGCACGAAAAACGCCCGACGGTTACGCACAACAACGGTGCGCTGCCGTCCGTCCGCTTGCGCGAAAAGCGTGCATCCGTGCCTGCGTCAATGACTATAGACACTGCGTGATACACTGCGCGCCACTGTTTACAGGACACATTCCATGCTCGCGCCCAAAGACTTCCTCGACGCCCTGAGCGGCACTGCCTCCCGCCTGTTCAGCGGCGACACCCCGCTGCCAAAAGCCGAAATCGAAAGCCAGTTCAAGATGCTGCTGCAAAGTGCTTTCAGCAAACTGGATCTGGTGAGCCGTGAAGAATTCGATAGCCAGATGGTCGTCCTGGCTCGAACTCGCGCCCGCCTTGAAAGCCTTGAAGCCAAAGTCGCAGAACTGGAAGCCAGGCTGACGCCGCCGGCCGAGTAAGGCTGCAGCCCCTGGGCCGAGACGCCTTCAAGTTTGCGAGTAGACATTAAACCGCCCCCGCCGAGGCAGGAGCGGTTTCCGCCAGATCAATCCTCTACAACGAATTATTCCAACGGTCTCGCAGAAACTCGTACAGGCGAAAAGCCCATAACGCGATTCTGACGAGGCGCCACATATGTTTAAGAAACTTAGACATACTTTGGCCCTCCTTGCGTGGGGCCAAACCTCCGATGCACTTTCCGGCGTACGAACATCTTCGGGACTACACACGAGTGTGTCCGCCAAGGCGGCCGGGTGTGGGTTCCCCAAAAACAGCACCGGCACGGGTCTCATACCGTGTCGAGGAACATGAAATCTTTAGCTCCCGGCCACACTTCACGAAAACTCGAGGAGTGGGCATCGTCGCCGGGGATGTTATGCCGGTAGTTCGAAGGGGACTTAAACAAGTTGTATCAAGTGATTAAGCAATGTTTCACACCTTAATGAGTCAATCATTTCAAGGTGATATTGACTTTGGACAAATGATGTCGGTGCTTGCGTCAACGTGAAAACGTGCATAACCTGCACATACACGAGTGTGTCCGCAAAGGATACGCAGGCCTTGGCCTCACCGATGCCTGCAAACTGAAAACCGTCTACTCAAGGCGGTTTTTTTTCGCCTCGAAATTGGTTGACCTCCTCCCGCAACATCCAGTGAAAGTTCGCGCCCGCCAGCTCCCCTTTCCCCGACTACCCTTCAAAAACCCGCAGGAAGCGGCCCCCGATTCAGCTCAAGGAACGACCATGTCCCTGTCCATCGTCCACAGTCGCGCCCAGATAGGCGTGGATGCACCTGCCGTTACCGTCGAAGTCCATCTGGCCAACGGCCTGCCGTCGCTGACCATGGTCGGCCTGCCCGAGGCGGCGGTGAAGGAGAGCAAGGATCGGGTGCGCAGCGCGATCATCAATTCCGGGCTGCAGTTTCCGGCGCGGCGGATCACCCTGAATCTGGCGCCGGCGGATTTGCCCAAGGATGGCGGGCGGTTTGATCTCGCGATTGCCTTGGGGATTCTGTCGGCAAGTGTGCAGGTGCCGTGTCTCACGCTGGATGAGGTGGAATGCCTCGGTGAACTGGCGCTGTCCGGCGCGGTGCGGCCGGTGCGCGGGGTGTTGCCAGCGGCGCTGGCGGCGCGCAAGGCCGGGCGGGCACTGGTGGTGCCGCGGGCGAATGCCGAGGAGGCCTGTCTGGCTTCGGGCCTGAAAGTGTTTGCGGTGGATCATCTGCTGGAAGCCGTGGCGCATTTCAACGGACATACTCCGGTCGAGCCTTATGTCTCGGACGGGCTGATCCACGCGGCGAAACCTTATCCCGACCTCAATGAGGTGCAAGGACAGATGGCCGCGAAACGGGCTCTGCTGATTGCGGCGGCGGGCGCACACAACCTGCTGTTCAGCGGGCCGCCGGGCACTGGCAAAACGTTGTTGGCGAGTCGCTTGCCAGGCCTGCTGCCGCCCCTGTCCGAATCCGAAGCGCTGGAAGTGGCGGCGATTCAATCGGTCGCCAGCGGTGTGCCGCTGACTCATTGGCCGCAGCGTCCATTCCGTCAACCGCACCATTCTGCATCGGGGCCGGCGCTGGTCGGTGGCAGCTCGAAACCACAACCTGGCGAAATCACCCTCGCTCACCACGGCGTGCTGTTTCTCGACGAGCTTCCGGAATTTGATCGCAAGGTGTTGGAGGTACTGCGCGAACCTCTGGAATCCGGATATATCGTGATCGCCAGAGCCAAGGATCGCGTGCGATTCCCCGCGCGTTTCCAGCTGGTAGCAGCGATGAACCCCTGCCCCTGTGGATATCTGGGCGAGCCGAGCGGCAAGTGCTCGTGCACACCAGACATGGTGCAGCGCTACCGTAACAAGCTCTCGGGGCCGTTGCTGGATCGGATCGATCTGCACCTGACGGTGGCGCGGGAGGCAACGGCGTTGAATCCATTGGTCAAACCGGGCGAGAACAGTGCCAGTGCGGCAGCCGTGGTGGCCGAGGCACGAGAGCGCCAGCAAAAGCGCCAGCGTTGTGCCAACGCCTTTCTTGATCTACCGGCGCTCAAGCGGCACTGCCAGTTATCCACAGCCGATGAGAAATGGCTCGAGTCAGCCTGTGAACGGCTGACACTCTCACTGCGTTCGGCACATCGCTTGCTCAAGGTCGCTCGCACACTGGCGGACCTTGAGCAAGTGGATGCGATCAAGCGTGAGCACTTGGCCGAGGCGCTGCAATACCGCCCGGCAACGCCTTAATGCTCGGTCAAATCCACCAGCGGCGCCTGCCGTACTTCGGTTTCGCGCCCGGCCTGAATCTCGGTCACGCGCTTCAATGCGTTATCCACAGCGCTTTTGTCTGCCAGCAGGCTGTAGCTGATCTGAAACTGTTGGCTGGCCTTTGGCGCAATGGTCGGTACCAGGTTCAGCGGACGCTGATAGCGGCGGTTGTAGGAAAAACTGGTTCCCGGCTCAAGGCCCGTGACATAGCCCTGCCCTTGGGTGTCGGTGTTCTTCCACAGAGAAAATACCGGCAGCTGCCGGGTATTGAAGCCGACGGAGACACCGAGGCTGCCAGCCTTGTCATGCAGCACGGTCAAGGTTTCGCCTTTGGCGTCGGCGTAGGGTATGACGTTGTAGACGGTTTCGTCATAGTCCTTGGTCGGCCCGCGATAGGTCTGCCAGTCGGCCAACTCGGCTTTGGCCTTGTCGTTGAAGGGCGAGACCTGTTTCACCGGTGCCGCGAACCGCGAGCCCTGCTCGAGGAACGGCGTGCTGAAGTTACTGTGGTACAGCGCCTGGTATTCCTTTGGATAATCGCCGTTGTTGGTCAGCGTATCGTTAAGGGCAAAACGGGTGCTGCCGGGCTCAGTGACAAGCTCCGTCATCACCGAAAAGTCGACTTTCTTGAACGCCTGCTCTTTGAGTTCGCCGCGCAGGCTGATGGCATAGGGTGGTTTTTCATCGATGTGCAGCGTGACGCCGCTGGCCGGGATATTGGCAGCGCGGCCGTGCAGGGTCAGCAACTCGCCATTGTCCATGCCGGGATGGCCGACCCATTCGTAACCGCAACGTGTCACCAGTTCATTGAAGCCTTCCAGCCAGCCCAGACCACCGCGCCCATTGAGTTCGATGAAGGCCGGGTTGACCACGTCCTTGACCGGCGAATCCCAACCCATGCGTACATTGCCGACGGAGGCCTGCAGGACATTCATGCCACGGGTTGGCACCACCGAGAGTTTCATCGTGCCGTTATCGATATCGACGATGCTGACACCTTCTTGTCGCCCACCGTGCAGGGTGCGCAGGCTTATGGAGAAAGGTTTGCCGGTTTTCACACCGAGCTGCTCACTGGTGATCGTCCAGTTTTGCGCGGGCTTGTTGGTATCGAGGAGTACGTAATCCCAAGCCATGGCGTGGGAAGCAGCAGAGAGTGCGCCGAGGGCAACGGCGAGTTTGAGCAGGGTCATGGCAGCAGCCTTTATTGGAGTTGTGCCATTTTTATAGCGCTGCGGAAACGTTTCAGCAAGTGCAATGGAGCTTGCGATCGTGTGATTTCCCAAGAATTGGCGGGGATCCATTCGCGAGCAAGCTCGCTCCCACAGGGATCTCGGGTGTTCACAGAATCTGTGATTCACGCCGGAAACTGTGGGAACGAGCTTGCTCGCGAAAGCTATATCAAGGCTGTATCAACGAAAGCGATCAACCTCGGAACGCAAGTCCGCCGCCAGTTTCTCCAGCTCTTTAGCCGTAACAGCCAGGTTCGACACAACCTCACGCTGCTCACTGTTGGCCAGCGCAATGCTCTGCAAATTGCTGCTCAACAATGTCGCGGTGCTGCTCTGCTCCTGAGTCGCCGTGGTAATCGCGGCGAACTGCTGCCCTGCCGAACGGCTCTGCTCATCGATCCGCGCCAGCGCCGACGCCACGTTGGCGTTGCGCGACAGGCCTTCCTGCATCAGCAGGTTGCCCTGCTCCATGGTGCTGATGGCGTTGCCGGTTTCCTGCTGGATGCTGTGAATCATCCCGGAGATTTCATCAGTGGCCTGACGGGTGCGCGAAGCCAGGTTACGCACCTCATCGGCGACCACGGCAAAACCACGACCCTGTTCACCGGCACGGGCCGCTTCGATGGCCGCGTTGAGCGCCAGCAGGTTGGTCTGTTCGGCGATCGAGGTAATCACGCTGACGATGCCGCCGATTTCCTGGGAGCGCTGACCGAGGGTGTTGATCACGGTAGCCGTGGTGTTCAACGCGCCAGCGATTTGCTCCAGCGAGGAAGACGCTTCCTCCATTGAGCTGCGACCGATCTGCGTCTGCTGAGCGTTTTCCTGGGCCAGACGCTGGGTGGCCCCCATGTTGTCGGCGATGTTCAGCGAGGTGGCGCTGAACTCCTCTACCGCACCGGCCATGCTGGTGATTTCGCCGGACTGCTGCTCCATGCCTTCGTAGGCACCACCGGACAAACCGGACAATGCCTGGGCGCGGCTATTGACCTCTTCCGAGGAGCGACGGATGTGCTCGACCATCGTCGACAGCGCCTGGCTCATCTGGTTGAACGCGCGGGACAGCTGACCGATCTCGTCGTTGCTCGACACGTTCAGGCGCACGCTCAGATCACCCGCGCCCAGCGCTTCGGCCTGACGTACCAGATCACTCAGCGGCGCCAGTTTGCTGCGCAGCAACCACACCACCGAACCCACCGCCAACAGCATCGCCAGCAGACTGCCGATGGCCAGTTGCGTGCCGACGCTCCAGGTCACCGCGCGAATTTCGGCTTTCGGCATACTTGCCACCACCGCCCACGGCCCACCGTCAAATGGCACCGAAACGCTGTAGAAATCTTCGTTCTTGTCGCTCCAGAACTGCCCCTTGCCCGGGGTTTTCGCCAGGCCGCCGATCACCGTGACCGCCTGATCCAATGCCTGGACGCCCGCCGGCGCTACCAGCCATTTATTCTGCTCATCCAGCAGCGCCAGCGAACCGGTCTGGCCGATGCGGAAGCGCTTGAGGTTGTCGAACTGGGCGTTCTGCGCATCGGTGTAATCAAAACCAACGAACAACACCGCAATCACCTTGCCGCTGCCATCGCGCACCGGGGTGTATTGGGTCATGTAGGAACGATCGAACAACAAGGCACGGCCGACGTAGCCCTGCCCCGCCATCAACCTGGCATAGGCGGGGTGCGCATGATCGAGCAAGGTGCCGATGGCGCGCGTGCCGTCCTGTTTGGTCAGCGAGGTGCTGACGCGCACGAAGTCTTCGCCGCTGCGCACGAACAGCGTGGCGACACCAGCGGTCATCTGCTTGAACTCGTCGACTTCCTTGAAGTTGTTGTTCAGCACTTCACTGCCCAGGTGCAGGCCCGGGGTCTGGGTGCCGGCGACGTTCACCGGTTCATCCGGATGAATGCTCAGGCCCGCGCTGAAGCGCTTCTCGAACAACCCGCTCAGGCGCTGCGTGCTCTCGCGCAGCGTGCCGTGGAAGGTGCTCAACTGGTCAGCCAGCAGCCGCGCCTCACTGGCGAGGTGTTCCTCACGGGTGGCGAGATTGGCGGAATCCAGCGAACGCAGGGCGAATACCGTACTGCCGCTGATGACGATCGCCAGTATCACAGCGAGCGCGAGGCCCAGCTGCGAAGCGATCCGAGCGCGAGGTTGAGACATGAACAGCTCCTGGCCGAGCCACCGGATCCTCCTTGATCGCAGCACCTGCTCGGAAAATTCTAATAATGGGGGTGGAATCGTGGAGACCGGCACGACGGTCCCACATGCTCATTTTCGGCGGTCAAACCGAATACTTGAGTAAATAGCGGGGTTATGGCGCAAGGCCGGCATTGTGGCGGCTCTAACGTTTCAGCTCAAGCGCTTGACCTGCGGCAGCGACATGGCGCGCACTTCGCCTTGCAGAAAATCACTAAGGCGGCGCAAACGTTCACCTCCCGGACGGGTTTTCGGCCACACCAGGTAGTAATTCAGGCCACTGGCGACGGCAGTCGGCCACGGCAGGCTCAAGCGGCCCTGCGCCACATCCTCGGCGACCATCAGCAGATCCCCCATCGACACCCCATAGCCTCGGGCTGCAGCGATCATGCCCAGTTCGAGGGTATCGAACACCTGCCCGCCCTTGAGCGAGACCTGATCGGACAGCCCCATGTGCTCCAGCCAACTGCGCCAGTCACGCCGGTCCGGGGTCGGGTGCAGCAACTCGGTGGAGGCCAGCCGCGCCACATCCCAGGGTTGATCGTTCAGCAGGTTCGGCGCGCCGACCGGGATCAGTTCTTCGGGAAACAGCAGGCTGGCCTCCCAGTCCGGCGGGAAGTGCCCGTCACTGAGCAGTACCGCGCAATCGAATGGCTCATTGTTGAAATCCACCGAATCCACGTCCATCCACGCACTGGTCAGTTGCACTTCGTTGCCCGGTTGCAGATGGCGGAAACGACTGAGTCGCGCCAGCAGCCAGCGCATGGTCAGGGTCGATGGCGCTTTCATGCGCAGGATGTCGTCCTCGGCGCGCAAGGTGTTGCAGGCGCGTTCAAGGGCTGCAAAGCCCTCGCGAATGCCGGGCAACAACATCCGCGCCGATTCCGTCAGTTGCAGGTTGCGTCCGCTGCGGTGAAACAGCTTGCAGGCAAAATGCTCTTCCAGCGTCTTGATGTGCCGGCTGACGGCACTCTGGGTGATCGACAACTCCTCGGCCGCCCGGGTGAACGAGCTGTGCCGCGCCGCCGCTTCGAATGCGCGCAGGGCATACAAGGGTGGAAGACGACGGGACATACACAAAGCTCCTTTGGCGGCATCCGGCCACCCCGGCGAGGTTTATTCATGATGAGTTTTAATCATGCCACCCATCCTTTTTATCCTTTTGTGCAAACCCTGCCAAGCGCCGAGAATCGACGGTCTCTTGTTCCCTTTGATTGATGGGTGGTGATGACCATGCAGCATCCTGTGCGTACCGAACTCTGGGCCATCCTGCGGCTGGCGGGGCCGTTGATTGCTTCACAGTTGGCGCACATGCTGATGGTGCTGACCGACACGCTGATGATGGCGCGCCTGAGTCCCGAGGCGCTGGCCGGTGGCGGACTGGGCGCGGCAAGTTATTCGTTCGTGTCGATTTTCTGCATCGGCGTGATCGCGGCGGTCGGCACCCTGGTGGCGATCCGTCAGGGCGCCGGCGACATCATCGGCGCGGCCCGCCTGACTCAGGCCGGATTATGGCTGGCATGGCTGATGGCGCTGGGCGCCGGTCTGCTGCTGTGGAATCTGAAACCGGTGTTACTGCTGTTCGGCCAAACCGAAACCAACGTCCAGGCCGCCGGGCAATTCCTCATCGCCCTGCCCTTTGCCCTGCCCGGCTATCTGAGCTTCATGGCCCTGCGCGGCTTTACCAGTGCGATCGGCCGGGCGACGCCGGTGATGGTCATCAGCCTGGGCGGCACCGTGGCCAACTTCCTGCTCAATTACGCGCTGATCACCGGCCTGTTCGGCCTGCCGAAACTGGGGCTGACCGGCATCGGACTGGTCACGGCAATCGTTGCCAACTGCATGGCGCTCGCGCTGGCCTGGCACATTCGCCGGCACCCGGCCTACGACGCTTACCCGTTGCGCGCCGGCCTGTCGCGGCCAAATCGTCAGTATCTGAAAGAACTGTGGCGACTCGGCCTGCCGATTGGCGGCACCTATGCCGTGGAGGTCGGTTTGTTCGCCTTCGCCGCGCTGTGCATGGGTACCATGGGCAGCACGCAACTGGGCGCACACCAGATTGCCCTGCAGATCGTTTCGGTAGCGTTCATGGTGCCGGCGGGGATGTCCTACGCGATCACCATGCGCGTCGGCCAGCACTACGGCGCCGGGCAACTGAGCGATGCACGCCTGTCCGGCCGGGTCGGCATCGTCTTCGGTGCAGTGGTGATGCTGGGTTTCGCCATGGTGTTCTGGCTGTTGCCGAATCAACTGGTCGGGTTGTTCCTCGATCACCACGACCCGGCGTTTGCCGAGGTGATCCGCCTGGCGGTGAGCCTGCTGGCGGTGGCGGCATGGTTTGAGCTGTTCGATGGTACGCAGACGATTGCCATGGGTTGCATTCGTGGACTCAAGGACGCAAAAACCACGTTTCTGGTCGGCCTCGGTTGCTATTGGCTGATCGGCGCGCCGGCGGCGTGGTGGATGGCGTTCCACCTGCATTGGGGGCCGACGGGCGTCTGGTGGGGTCTGGCGCTGGGTCTGGCGTGTGCGGCGGTGAGCCTGACGCTGGCGTTTGAATGGAAGATGAAGCGGATGATCCGGCTGGAGCCTGTGTCACAGAGGTTTGAGGCCGTTCGCGCAGATTAGGATCAAAAGATCGCAGCCTTCGGCAGCTCCTACAGGGATTTGTGTAGGAGCTGCCGCAGGCTGCGATCTTTTAAACGGCCTCCACAGAAACCTGCTGGCTTGAGCCAAACGTCAGGTACTCAACCAACTCCGCCAACGGCAACGGCCGGCTGATCAGATACCCCTGCACCTGGTCGCAGCCAAAGCCGCGCAACAACTCCAGCTGTTCCGGTGTTTCCACGCCTTCGGCCACCACTTCCAGATGCAGGTTGTGCGCGAGGTTGATCATTGCGTGCACCAGTTTGCGGTTCTCTTCGCGCTGTTCCATGCCGCCGACGAAGCTCTTGTCGATCTTCAGCAAGGTGATCGGCAGGCTGTTGAGGTGCACGAACGACGAGAACCCGGTGCCGAAGTCATCCAGCGAGAAACGCACGCCGAGGCGGCCGAGGGCGTCCATGGTCTGTTTGACCAGATCGCTGCGGCGCATCACGGCGGTTTCGGTGAGTTCGAACTCCAGCCACTGCGCCTCGACCCCACGCTCGGCAATCAGCCGACTGAGCGTCGGCAGCAACTGACTGTCCTGAAACTGGCGGAACGACAGGTTGATTGCCATGTGCAGCGCCGGCAGCCCGCGCTCGCGCAGCGCCTGCATGTCACGCAGGGCGCGGGAAATCACCCAGTAACCCAGCGGCACGATCAAACCGCTTTGTTCAGCGAGCGGCACGAATTCGCTCGGCGGCAGCAGACCACGCTCGCCATGACGCCAGCGCACCAGCGCTTCAAGGCCGACGATTTGCCCGTCCGCCAGATTCAGGCGTGGCTGGTAGTGCAACTCCAGCTCATCACGACGCAAGGCCCGGCGCAGTTCGCTTTCGAGGTCGGCCATGCTCCGCGCGTTGCGGTTGATGCGTTCGTTGAAGATATGGAAGGTGCAACCCTGGGTGCTCTTGGCCTGCTGCATGGCGATGTGCGCGTGCCACATCAGCGGATCGGCGCCGCCCTGCGCACGGGCGTGGGCGATGCCGAGGCTGGAGCCGATCAACAGGCTTTCGCCATCGACCCAATACGGTTCGGACAAGGCTTCGGTGATGCGTTCGGCCATCCACTCGGCGCGTTGCGGCGCGCGGCGGGTGTCGATCAGCAGGGCAAATTCATCGCTGCCCAGGCGGGCCAGTTGATCACCGGCCTCCAACTGACTTTTCAGCCGCGCAACGACCTGCAGGATCAGCCGGTCGCCGGCCTGATGGCCGAGGGCGTCGTTGGCGTGACGGAAGTTGTCGAGATCCAGATGCCCCAGGGCCAGACCGCGACCGTCGTTTTCCGCCAGGCGCGCCGCGAGCAAGGTCTGGAAACCCTGGCGGTTGGCGATGCCGGTCAGCGGATCCTGTTCGGCGAGGCGTTGCAGGGTGTTTTCCAGCACACCGCGCTCACGCACGTGGCGCAGGCAGCGGCGCAGCATGCCGGCGTCGAGCGCGTCGAACACCAGCCAGTCACTGACACCCACCGGCGCGGTGGCGGGTTCGTGCTCCAGCAGCAACACCGTCGGCAGGCTGCAACGGCCCGGGGCCGGCTGCAGCGCGGGAACGGTCAACAACACCGCATGGCGATTGTCTTCGAACAGACTGCTGACCGACTCCCAGCTCGGCGCGCTGATCAGCACCGCCGCGCTCCCCATCGGAGCCAGACACTCGCGCAATAACGCTGTCCACGCTGGCTCTTCGGCCAGTAGCAGCAAACGCAAGGGTTCGACAGGCGTAGACAAGCTAGCTCCCTAGACTCTGCAATGATGTGGGCGGGGCATTATGCCGTTGCGATGTTCAATGACAACGATTATCAGAACGTTATTTTGTGTCACGAATGAGAACATTAGCCGCAAAATCACCGTGTATCCTCCGCGAAAGTAACAAAACCGGCAAATTTGAATCGCGTGGTGCGTCACAAGTCGGAGAGAGCAGCACAAATCGCTGAGCCTGTTAAAATGCCGGCCCATTTCGTCAACGACTCCCGAATTTTCGTATGTCCCGACTCAATCCCCGGCAGCAAGAAGCCGTGAACTACGTCGGCGGCCCTCTATTGGTGCTCGCCGGCGCTGGCTCCGGCAAGACCAGCGTGATCACCCGCAAGATCGCGCACCTGATCCAGAACTGTGGCATCCGCGCCCAGTACATCGTCGCCATGACCTTTACCAACAAGGCCGCGCGCGAGATGAAGGAGCGGGTCGGCACCCTGCTGCGTGCCGGCGAAGGTCGCGGCCTGACGGTCTGCACCTTCCACAACCTGGGCCTGAACATCATCCGCAAGGAGCATGCGCGGCTGGGCTACAAACCCGGTTTCTCGATCTTCGACGAGACCGACGTCAAAGCCCTGATGACCGACATCATGCAGAAGGAATACGCAGGCGACGACGGCGTCGACGAGATCAAGAACATGATCGGCGCCTGGAAAAACGACCTGATCCTGCCGGCCCAGGCGCTGGAAAACGCGCGCAATCCCAAGGAACAGACTGCTGCCATCGTTTACACCCACTACCAGCGCACACTCAAAGCGTTCAACGCGGTGGACTTCGACGACCTGATCCTGCTGCCGGTAAAGCTCTTCGAAGAGCACGCCGACATTCTCGAAAAGTGGCAGAACAAGGTGCGTTACCTGCTGGTCGACGAATACCAGGACACCAACGCCAGCCAGTACTTGCTGGTGAAGATGCTGATCGGCAAGCGCAACCAGTTCACCGTGGTGGGCGACGACGACCAGTCGATCTACGCCTGGCGCGGCGCGCGGCCGGAAAACCTGATGCTGCTCAAGGACGACTATCCGTCGCTGAAAGTGGTGATGCTGGAGCAGAACTACCGCTCCACCAGCCGCATCCTGCGCTGCGCCAACGTGCTGATTTCGAACAACCCGCACGAATTCGAAAAGCAACTGTGGAGTGAGATGGGACACGGCGACGAGATCCGCGTAATCCGCTGCCGCAACGAGGACGCCGAAGCCGAGCGCGTGGCCATGGAAATCCTCAGCCTGCACTTGCGCACCGACCGCCCGTACAGCGATTTCGCGATTCTCTATCGCGGCAACTACCAGGCCAAGCTGATCGAGCTGAAGTTGCAGCACCACCAGGTGCCGTATCGCCTGAGCGGCGGCAACAGTTTCTTCGGGCGTCAGGAAGTGAAGGACCTGATGGCCTACTTCCGCCTGATCGTGAACCCGGATGACGACAACGCCTTCCTGCGGGTAATCAACGTGCCGCGCCGGGAAATCGGTTCCACGACGCTGGAAAAGCTCGGCAACTACGCCACCGAACGCAAGATCTCGATGTACGCCGCCACCGACGAAATCGGTCTGGGCGAGCATCTGGACAGCCGCTTCACCGATCGCCTGTCGCGCTTCAAGCGCTTCATGGACAAGGTCCGTGAACAGTGCGCCGGCGAAGACCCGATCTCGGCCCTGCGCAGCATGGTCATGGACATCGACTACGAGAATTGGCTGCGCACCAACAGCTCCAGCGACAAGGCTGCGGACTACCGGATGAGCAACGTCTGGTTCCTGATCGAGGCCTTGAAGAACACCCTGGAAAAAGACGAAGACGGCGAGATGACCGTCGAAGACGCCATCGGCAAACTGGTCCTGCGCGACATGCTCGAACGTCAGCAGGAAGAAGAGGACGGCGCCGAGGGCGTGCAGATGATGACCCTGCATGCGTCCAAGGGCCTGGAATTCCCTTATGTGTTCATCATGGGCATGGAAGAGGAAATCCTCCCGCACCGCTCCAGCATCGAAGCCGACACCATCGAGGAGGAACGCCGCCTGGCCTACGTGGGTATCACCCGCGCCCGTCAGACCCTGGCGTTCACCTTCGCCGCCAAGCGCAAACAGTACGGCGAGATCATCGACTGCGCGCCAAGCCGCTTCCTCGATGAGCTGCCGCCGGACGACCTGGCGTGGGAAGGCAACGACGACACACCGACCGAAGTCAAAGCCGTGCGGGGCAACAGCGCACTGGCTGATATACGCGCGATGTTAAAGCGCTAGAATTGACCACTTTTTACTAGACCTTCGGCGCACAAAGCGCCAAATGAGGACAGCTTCATGGAAGCATTGCACCAGAAAATCCGCGAACAAGGCATCGTGCTTTCCGACCAGGTCCTGAAGGTCGACGCCTTCCTGAACCACCAGATCGACCCGGCCCTGATGAAGCTGATCGGCGACGAATTCGCCACGCTGTTCAAGGATTCGGGCATCACCAAGATCGTCACCATCGAAGCCTCGGGCATTGCCCCGGCGATCATGACCGGTCTGAACCTCGGCGTGCCGGTGATCTTCGCCCGCAAGCAACAGTCCCTGACCCTGACCGAAAACCTGCTGTCGGCGACCGTTTACTCGTTCACCAAGAAGACCGAAAGCACCGTGGCCATCTCGCCACGGCACCTGACCAGCAGCGACCGCGTGCTGATCATCGACGACTTCCTGGCCAACGGTAAGGCTTCGCAGGCGCTGATCTCGATCATCAAACAGGCTGGCGCCACGGTTGCCGGTCTGGGCATCGTGATCGAGAAGTCGTTCCAGGGTGGGCGTGCCGAGCTGGACTCACAGGGCTATCGCGTTGAATCGCTGGCTCGCGTGAAGTCGCTGAAGGATGGCGTTGTCACCTTCATCGAATAAAGCCACACCGCAGCTCCCCTGTAGGAGCTGTCGAGTGCAACGAGGCTGCGATCTTTTGATCCTGATTTTTACAATCAACATCAAAAGATCGCAGCGTGCCGCAGCTCCTACAGGTTTGCGGTAGACAATTATTGTGCGGTGGCTTTGAGGCCGGTGAGCAGCAGGCGCTGGAACAGCTCTTCTTTCAGGCCTTCCGGGTTGGTCAGTTGCATACGTTCGAGGTGCTCGGGGAACGTCGAAGCCTCCGGCGCATCCAGCGCAGCCTTGCCCAATTCCAGAATCTCGCTCAGCTTGAACTTGCTCTTCAGCCAGTTCAGCGCTCGCAGCAGATCGCGCTCGATCGCGGTGAAATCACAACCCAGCGGATACTCCGGAAACAGGTTCGGATGCTTTGCGGCGATGGCCTGCAAGCGTTGCGGGGTGTTATCGGCAAATCGCGGATCGAGGCGGAAGTCCTTCGGCAGCTTGCCGACCTTCTGTGCCTGCTCGATCAACCCCGGCTGGAAGCGCGAATCGCTGATATTGAGCAACGACTCGATCACCACCGCATCGGCCTTGCCGCGCAGGTCGGCGATGCCGTACTCGGTGACCACGATGTCACGCAGGTGCCGTGGAATCGTGCAGTGGCCGTACTCCCAGACAATGTTCGAACTGACCTCGCCGCCGGACTCGCGCCAGCTGCGCAGGATCAGAATCGAGCGTGCATCGTGCAGCGCGTGGCCTTGGGCGACGAAGTTGTATTGCCCGCCAACCCCGCTGAGCACCCGCCCGTCCTCCAGTTGATCGGCCACGCCCGCGCCCATCAGGGTCATGGTGAACACGGTGTTGATGAACCGGGCATCGAGGCGCTGCAAGCGCTTGAGCTCTTCCTGACCGTACAGCTCGTTGATGTAGCTGATGCGGGTCATGTTGAACTCGAGGCGCTTGCTCTGCGGTAACTCGCGCAGGCGCTCATAGAAACTGCGCGGGCCGAGGAAAAAGCCGCCGTGCACCGAGATGCCATCGGTCTGCGCCGACTCATCGAGGGTGCCGGCGTTGGCCTGCTCTTGCGTCTGAACGTCGGGGTAGACCTTGCGCCGGATGATCCCGGCATCGGCCAGTACCAGCAGACCGTTGACGAACATTTCACTGCAGCCATACAGGCCCTTGGCGAATGGCGCGGTACCGCCCTCGCGCTCGATCAACTGCGCCCACTGGCTGAGATTGATGTCATCGAGCAACGCTTGGTAACCGGCGTTATCTGCCTGCCGCGCCAGCAGTGCGGCGGTCAGTGCATCGCCCATCGAGCCGATGCCGATCTGCAAGGTGCCGCCGTCGCGCACCAGCGTGCTGGCATGCAAACCAATGAAATGATCCTGAAAGCCCACCGGCATGTTCGGCGTGGAAAACAGCGTGCTGCTGTCCTTCGCGTCGATCAGCAGGTCGAAAGTGTCGATATCGACTTCGGCATCGCCGGGCATGTACGGCAGGTCGGTGTGCACCTGACCCACCAGCAAAATGGTCTCCCCGGCATCGCGGCGCTTGGCGATCATCGGCAGCAGGTCAAGGGTGATGTCCGGGTTGCAGCTCAGGCTCAACCGATCGGGATGTTCGCTGCTGCTGGCAAGTAACTGCGCCACCAGATTGAGGCCGGCGGCATTGATGTCGCGGGCGGCGTGGCTGTAGTTGCTGCTGACGTAATCCTGCTGGGCCGGTGCGCTGTTGAGCAGGCTGCCGGGCTGCATGAAGAACTGTTCGATACGGATGTTGGCGGGCAGGCTGTCACGCTGCAGATCGGCGAGGAAATCGAATTCGGGGTAGTCGCCGAACACGCGCTCAACGAAGGGTTCGATAAAGCGCTTCTGCAGACCGTCGCCCAGTGTCGGGCGCCCCAGGCACAGCGCGGTGTACATCGTCAGTTGTCGCTCGGGCAGATCCTTTATGCGCCGGTACAGCGCGTTGACGAAATGATTGGGCTTGCCCAGCCCCAGCGGCATGCCCATGTGGATATGCGCCGGCAAGCGTGCGAGCACCTCGTCCACTGCCTGTTCGATCGAACACAACTGCACCATCTGTAGCCTCCTGCCCGTTCCGTGAATAGAGGTAGACCGAGCTTGCCTCGACTTTGCTGCAAAGGACAGCCCACGTCGCGAATCGCAGGCACAAAAAAACCGTCCGAAGACGGTCTTTTTCGTCAGAAGCGCGGCTTATTTCAGGCCGGACATCTTCTGGATCGCGCCTTTCAACTCGTCATCCGAGCAATCGGCGCAGGTACCTTTTGGTGGCATGGAGTTGATGCCGGTGATGGCCTTGGCCAGGATGCCGTCGAGGCCGCCCTGATGATCGGCGCGGTCTTTCCAGGCGGCGGTGTCACCGATTTTCGGTGCGCCCAACAGGCCAGTGCCGTGGCAAGCGTTGCAATGTTTTGCAATCACGTCATCCGGGCTCTTCGCACCACCGCCGCCGCCCGCAGAGACAGCGACTTCCATTCCTTTGCATTCCTGCCCCTGAACACACACCTGGCCCACTGGCTCGAGGCGCTTGGCAATGTCGTCATTCGTCGCAGCTTGAGCGCTGACAGCCCAGAGGGCCAGTACGGTTGCTGGTGCGGCCAGCATTTTCATAATTAGGTTCACGCGTTCACCCTCAATGGTGGCTATTCACGCCTGCGGCCACGGTTCGCAGGCGGGCGCAAGTATAGCGGGTAGCCCGCCACACTGAAACAACCCCATAGTCGAAGGGGTTATACCGCGCAGTGGAAAAACTCTTCGGATGCCTTCGCCGTCATGGCCTGGCGCCTCTGTGTTTAAAAATTCGCCGGCGTGGCTGCGCTGATTAGTCGCGCAGGCGCGTCGAACGGATTACGGAAACGGTGCGGCTTGGTACTTTCAAAATAGTAGCTGTCGCCGGCTTCGAGAATAAAAGTTTCCAGCCCCACCACCAGTTCCAGACGACCTTCCACCAGAATCCCGGTTTCCTCGCCTTCATGGGTGAGCATTTCTTCGCCGGTATCAGCGCCCGGCGGGTAGATTTCGTTGAGAAACGCGATGGCGCGGCTCGGGTGCGCGCGGCCGACCAGTTTCATGGTCACCGCGCCGTCGGAGATGTCGATCAGCTCGTTGGCCTTGTAGACGATCTGGGTCGGGACTTCCTGCAGGATTTCTTCGGAAAAGAACTCGACCATGGACATGGGAATCCCGCCCAGTACCTTCCTCAGCGAACTGATCGAAGGGCTGACGCTGTTCTTTTCGATCATCGAAATGGTGCTGTTGGTGACGCCCGCGCGTTTGGCGAGTTCACGCTGGGAAAGCCCTTTGAGCTTGCGGATCGATTGCAGTCGTTCACCGACGTCCAAGGCGGGAGCCTCCTGATGTTGTAAGAATATTGAGCGTTATCATGGCGACAGCGTTCAGTATTTACAACACTTGGCCCCCGCAGCGGCGTCAACCCTCGGAATAGAGCCTTGGCACCCGACGCAGGTTGCAGAAGATCTGGTACGGAATGGTGTCCGCCCACTGCGCCACTTCGCTGGCGAGGATGTTTTTGCCCCACAGCTCGACGGTCGAACCGAGGTCTGCTTCCGGCACCTCAGTGAGGTCGATGCACAGCATGTCCATCGACACGCGACCGAGAATCCGGCTGCGTTTACCGGCCACCAGCACTGGCGTGCCGGTCGGTGCCTGACGCGGGTAGCCGTCGGCATAGCCCATGGCGACTACGCCGATGCGCATCGGCTTATCGGTAATGAATTTGGCGCCGTAGCCGATTGGCTCGCCGGCGGGCAATTCACGCACGCAGATGACTTTCGATTCGAGCGTCATCACCGGTTGCAGGCGCTCGGCCACGGCGTTGGCTTCTTCGAACGGGGTCGCGCCATAGAGCATGATGCCCGGGCGTACCCAGTCGCTGGGGATCTGCGGCCAACCGAGCACCGCCGGCGAGTTGCGCAGGCTGACTTCGGCCGCCAGGCCCTGACGCGCCGCCTCGAACACCGCCACTTGATCGGCGCTGCTCTGCTCGTGCAACTCATCGGCACGGGCGAAGTGACTCATCAGCACGATCTTCGCCACTTTGCCGCTGGCCAGCAGGCGTTGATAGGCCGCCGCGTAATCCTTCGGATGCAGGCCCACACGGTGCATCCCGGAATCGAGCTTCAACCACACGGTGATCGGTTTGCTCAATGCCGCCTGCTCGATGGCTTCGAGCTGCCACAACGAATGCACCACGCACCAGAAATCATGCTCGACGATCAGCGCCAGTTCATCGGCTTCGAAAATGCCCTCAAGCAACAACACCGGGGCCTTGATGCCCGCCGCGCGCAGCTCCAGCGCTTCTTCGATGCAGGCGACGGCGAACCCGTCGGCCTCGGCTTCCAGCGCCTGGGCGCAACGCACCGCGCCGTGCCCGTAGGCATCAGCCTTGATCACCGCCAGCGCCTTGGCGCCGGTGACTTCGCGGGCAATTCGGTAGTTGTGGCGCAGGGCTTCTAGGTCGATCAGGGCACGGGCAGGACGCATGGCGGCAGACTTCTAGGCGGTCATGGGAATAAAAACCGGCGCTGGCTGACGGCGTGAACCGCCAACAGCGCCGGGAGAGGGATCTTTGAAACGGTTACGGCAACGCGGCGACGATGGAAATCTCGACGAGGATGCTCGGCTTGGCCATCTTCGCTTCGACGGTGGCGCGGGCCGGCGCGGCGCCTTTGGGCAGCCACTGATCCCACACCGAGTTCATCCCGGCAAAGTGCGCCTCGATGTCGTTCAGGTAGATCGTCGCCGACAGCAGGTGCTGCTTGTCAGTCCCTGCCAGATCCAGCAAACGCTCGATGTTGGCGAGCACGTCGCGGGTCTGCTGTTCGACCCCGGCGTTGAAGTCATCACCGACCTGACCGGCCAGATACACGGTGCCGTTGTGGGTGACGATCTGACTCATGCGCTCATTGGTGAGCTGGCGCTGGATTGCCATGTTTTGCGGACTCCTGAGGCTTGTTGCCGTAACGGGAAATATCGAGGCCTTCGGCGCTGATCTGCGGCTTTTTCTTCGCCATCAGATCGGCCAGCAAACGACCGGAACCGCACGCCATGGTCCAACCCAGCGTGCCGTGACCGGTGTTTAGGAACAGGTTCTTGAACGGCGTGGCGCCCACGATTGGCGTGCCGTCCGGCGTGGTCGGACGCAAACCGGTCCAGAAGCTCGCCTCGGTCAGATTGCCGCCCTGAGGATAAAGGTCGTTGACGATCATCTCCAGGGTTTCGCGCCGACGCGGGTTGAGCGACAGGTCAAAACCGGCGATTTCCGCCATGCCGCCGACGCGGATGCGGTTGTCGAAACGGGTGATCGCGACCTTGTAGGTCTCGTCGAGAATGGTCGAAGTCGGCGCCATGTCCGGGTTGGTGATCGGCACGGTCAGCGAGTAGCCCTTGAGCGGATACACCGGGGCCTTGATGCCCAGCGGCTTGAGCAGTTGCGGCGAGTAGCTGCCGAGGGCCAGCACGTAGCGGTCGGCGGTTTCCAGCTTGCCGTCGATCCACACGCCGTTGATGCGGTCGCCAGCGTAGTCGAGGCGCTGGATGTCCTGACCGAAGCGGAATTCCACACCGAGTTTCACGGCCATTTCCGCCAGGCGCGTGGTGAACATCTGGCAGTCGCCGGTCTGGTCGTTCGGCAGACGCAGGGCGCCGGCGAGGATATCGGTGACATTGGCCAGCGCCGGCTCGACGCGGGCAATGCCGGCGCGATCGAGGACTTCAAACGGCACGCCGGATTCTTTCAGCACGGCGATGTCTTTGGCGGCGCCATCCAGCTGCGCCTGGGTGCGGAACAATTGCGTGGTGCCCAAGCTACGGCCTTCGTAGGCGATGCCGGTTTCGGCACGCAGTTCGTCGAGGCAGTCGCGGCTGTACTCGGACAGACGCACCATGCGCTCCTTGTTCACCGCGTAACGGCTGGCGGTGCAGTTGCGCAGCATCTGCGCCATCCACAGGTACTGGTCGATGTCGGCAGTGGCCTTGATCGCCAGCGGCGCGTGGCGCTGCAGCAGCCATTTGATGGCCTTGAGCGGCACGCCCGGCGCGGCCCACGGCGAAGCGTAACCCGGCGACACCTGGCCGGCGTTGGCGAAACTGGTCTCCATGGCCACGGCTGGCTGCCGGTCGACCACCACCACTTCAAACCCGGCACGGGCCAGATAGTAAGCACTGGCGGTACCGATGACGCCGCTACCCAAGACCATTACGCGCATTTTTGTATCCCTCATCGCGGCGGGGCCGCGTACGTCTGTTGTTAGAGCAATGATGCGCGCAGTGTAAAAAAGAATGGCCAGTGCATTTCACTATATAAGCGCCTATATTTGGCGACAATTCTCGGCAAAAACCCTTTTCACGGAGGCGCATCCCCTATGCGTACCAACACTCAGACCAAACGTGAGCTGGACAAGATCGACCGCAACATCTTGCGGATCCTGCAGGCAGACGGGCGCATATCGTTTACCGAACTCGGGGAGAAGGTTGGTTTGTCCACCACGCCGTGCACTGAGCGGGTGCGACGGCTGGAGCGTGAGGGGATCATCATGGGCTACAACGCCCGCCTGAATCCGCAGCACTTGAAGGGTAGCCTGCTGGTGTTCGTCGAGATCAGCCTCGACTACAAATCCGGCGACACGTTCGAGGAGTTTCGCCGCGCGGTGCTGAAACTGCCGCACGTGCTGGAATGCCACCTGGTGTCAGGGGATTTCGACTATCTGGTGAAGGCGCGGATTTCCGAGATGGCTTCGTACCGCAAGCTGTTGGGCGACATTCTGTTGAAGCTGCCGCATGTGCGTGAGTCGAAGAGTTATATCGTGATGGAGGAGGTGAAGGAGAGCCTGAGCCTGCCGATTCCAGACTGAGATTTGGAAGATCAAAAGATCGCAGCCTTCGGCAGCTCCTACAGGAGAACGCATTTCCATGTAGGAGCTGCCGAAGGCTGCGATCTTTTCAGACCAGCACCTGCCGATTCGAAGCCATGTATTCGAAGATCTGCTTTTCCACGCGCGGATGAATCAACTCCACCGGCCCCCGCCCGTTCGGGCAAGGCAGGGTTTTGGTGGTGCCAAACAACCGGCAGATCAGTGGCCGCTCGCCATACACCGTGCAACCATTGGGGCCCAGGTGCACACAGTTCAGCTCTTCCATCGCCGCATCCTGTTCGGCGTGGGTCTTGCGCGGCAGACGTGACATTTCTTCCGGGGAAGTGGTCACCGGTCCACAGCAGTCATGGCAGCCGGGCACGCAGTCGAACGTGGGTATCTGCTGACGCAGATCGCGAAGGGTCTGGCGATTGCAACTCATCGAAACGGTAACCCACATGAAATAGGCGGCAATTGTGCCGCAAAAGCCGTGATCCAGACAGCAACGACCGACCAGTGTTGCCCGTGCTCGGGCGTGCGGCTTATGCTCCGTCAAATTTTCTCGACACTCAGCCGTTGGATGACGCCCATGAACGCCCGCGCCCGAACCTTCGCGAGCCAACCCCACGTTGCCTCTTACTACGCCGCCAGCAGCCTGCCGCAGCCCGATCATCCGCAGCTGCAAGGTGAAGTGATGGCCGACGTGTGCGTGGTCGGCGGCGGGTTTTCCGGGTTGAATACCGCGCTGGAACTGGCCGAACGCGGCCTCAGCGTGGTGTTGCTGGAGGCGCACCGGATCGGCTGGGGCGCCAGTGGCCGCAACGGCGGACAGTTGATTCGCGGGGTCGGCCACGGCCTCGACCAGTTCGCCAATGTCATCGGTGCTGACGGCGTACGCCAGATGAAACTGATGGGCCTGGAAGCGGTGGAAATCGTCCGTCAGCGCGTCGAGCGCTTTCAGATCCCGTGCGATCTGACCTGGGGCTACTGCGACCTCGCCAACAAGCCGGCCGACCTCGAAGGCTTCGCCGAAGACGCCGAAGAGCTGCGCAGCCTCGGCTATCGCTACGAAACCCGCCTGTTGCAAGCCGATAAAATGCACACCGTGGTCGGCTCCAAACGTTACGTCGGGGGCTTGATCGACATGGGTTCCGGGCATTTGCACCCGCTGAACCTGGCGCTGGGCGAAGCCGCTGCCGCACAGCAATTGGGTGTGAAGCTGTTCGAGCAATCGGCGGTGACGCGGATCGATTACGGCACCGAGGTTCGCGTCCACACCGCTCAAGGTTCAGTGCGGGCGAAAACCCTGGTGCTGGGCTGCAACGCTTACCTCAACGACCTCAATCCGCAACTCAGCGGCAAAGTGCTCCCGGCCGGCAGCTACATCATCGCCACCGAGCCGTTGAGCGAAACCCAGGCGCACAGCCTGCTGCCGCAAAACATGGCGGTCTGCGACCAGCGGGTGGCGCTGGATTACTACCGGCTCTCGGCGGATCGGCGTCTGCTGTTCGGCGGTGCCTGCCATTATTCCGGGCGTGATCCGAAGGACATCGGCGCCTACATGCAACCGAAGATGCTCGACGTGTTTCCACAACTGGCAGGCGTGAAGATCGACTATCAATGGGGCGGGATGATCGGCATCGGTGCCAACCGGTTGCCACAGATTGGCCGACTCAAAGATCAGCCGAACGTGTATTACGCCCAGGCCTATTCCGGGCACGGGGTAAATGCCACGCACCTGGCCGGCAAGCTGCTGGCCGAGGCAATCAGCGGGCAGCACAGCGGTGGCTTTGATCTGTTTGCCAAGGTGCCGCACATCACTTTCCCCGGCGGCAAGCATTTGCGTTCGCCGTTGCTGGCGTTGGGGATGTTGTGGCATCGGCTCAAAGAGTTGGTCTGATGTTTTTGCTGCGTCCTTGAAGCCGCCATCGCTGGCAAGCCAGCTCCCACGGGTTTTTGCGGCGAATACAAATATTGTGAACACCAAATTACTGTGGGAGCTGGCTTGCCAGCGATGAGGCCCGCCAGAAAAATACAGGTTTCAGATCCGCCAGAACGGCTTCAACCCCTCTTCATGCGCCTGCTCGCGGGTCAACCCGACATCCTTGAGCTGCTCCGGCGTGAGATTCAGCAACGCCTTGCGCGTGTGCAGACGATGCCAGAACAGGCCCCAGCGACTCAGGCCGGACGGCGCGTTGCGCATGGCGCTATTCCATGCGCTGTCCTCCTGCCCTGCCGCCAGTTCCTGACTGTGTAACGTCAGCCGCACATCGCTCAAGCCGTTCATTTTTGTCGCTCCTGTTTACTTGGGTAGCCAGAGATTCCATGATGCGCGCGTCGGCAAAAGCATTACAGATTCAACACATCTGTATTAATCCCATACAGATTTGCCGTTTCTGCGTCTGAATCACCGATTTTTGCTGCATCTGTACTGGTTTAACGAATCACCTGCATCGAGGCAGTGCCATGACCCTGTATGTGAACCTCGCCGAGCTGCTCGGCACCCGCATCGAACAAGGCTTCTACCGTCCCGGTGATCGCCTGCCTTCGGTGCGCGCCCTGAGCGTAGAACACGGGGTCAGCCTGAGCACCGTGCAGCAGGCCTATCGCATGCTTGAAGACAGCGGCCTGGCAACGCCGAAACCCAAGTCCGGCTACTTTGTGCCGGTCGGTCGCGAGCTGCCGGAGCTGCCCGCCGTCGGGCGTCCGGCGCAGCGGCCGGTGGAGATTTCGCAGTGGGATCAAGTGCTGGAGCTGATTCGCGCAGTACCGCGCAAGGACGTGGTGCAACTGGGTCGCGGCATGCCCGACGTGACCACGCCAACGATGAAACCGCTGTTGCGCGGACTGGCGCGGATCAGCCGACGCCAGGACATGCCCGGTCTGTATTACGACAACATCCACGGCACCCTCGAACTGCGCGAGCAGATCGCCCGGCTGATGCTCGATTCCGGCTGTCAGTTGAGCGCCAGCGATCTGGTGATCACCACCGGTTGCCACGAAGCGCTGTCCACCAGCATCCACGCGATCTGCGAGCCGGGCGATATCGTCGCGGTGGATTCGCCGAGCTTCCACGGCGCCATGCAGACCCTTAAAGGGCTGGGCATGAAAGCCCTGGAAATCCCCACCGATCCACTGACCGGCATCAGCCTCGAAGCGCTGGAACTGGCGCTGGAGCAGTGGCCGATCAAGGTCATCCAGATCACCCCCAACTGCAACAACCCGCTGGGCTACATCATGCCGGAGTCGCGCAAACGCGCGTTGTTGACGCTGGCGCAGCGTTTCGACGTGGCGATCATCGAGGACGACGTGTATGGCGAACTGGCTTACACCTACCCGCGACCGCGCACGATCAAATCCTTCGACGAGGATGGTCGCGTGCTGCTGTGCAGTTCGTTTTCCAAGACCCTGGCGCCGGGGCTGCGCATCGGTTGGGTCGCGCCGGGACGGTATCTGGAACGGGTGCTGCACATGAAATACATCAGCACCGGTTCCACCGCGCCACAGCCGCAGATTGCCATTGCCGAATTTCTCAAAGGTGGATACTTCGAGCCGCATTTACGGCGGATGCGCACGCAATACCAGCGCAATCGCGACGTAATGATCGATTGGGTGACCCGCTATTTCCCGGCCGGCACTCGCGCCAGTCGTCCGCAAGGCAGCTTCATGCTGTGGGTCGAATTGCCGGAGGGTTTCGATACGCTGAAACTCAATCGTGCATTGCATGACCAAGGCGTGCAGATTGCCGTCGGCAGCATCTTTTCCGCCTCGGGCAAGTATCGCAATTGTTTGCGGATGAATTACGCGGCCAAACCGACCCCGCAGATCGAAGAAGCGGTGCGCAAGGTCGGCGCAGCGGCGATCCGGCTGCTGGCCGAGTCCGAATCACTCGAGCTGAAACGTACCGTACCCCTCGAAGCGCTGAAGGTCGGCGACACGGCTTGAGGTATCGCTGACGCGGGCTTCGATCTGCAGTTCCACCTCCAGATGGCGCCCGGTGGCGATGCTGCCCGCGCGCCGGTTCACGATGCGATCACCAGGCTGCAGCAGATCCGCCGCGCCCGTCCGGCCTACCTCGCGCTGCCATTGCACCGGCGCGCCATCCAGACGCGCCGCCACCATGCGTAGCTGCAAGCGTCCCGCTGCCCATCGATAATCCAGCGCATCGCTGTTCGGGGCAGAAAACGACCAGGTGAACGAACGCGCGACCGGGCATTGAATCCGTAGGTGAACCGTGCGCACCCCAAAACTGCCGTCATTGCCCGATTGCCGAGCGCGCAGCTCCGGCCGCGTCGAAATGCCATAGTTCACAGCGCTCGGTGAGAGCGTCATCTGACAGGCGTCGCTGGCCATGGCCGACGTTGCTGCCAGCGCTCCCAGCGTGATCAGGATAATCCGTCGAAGCATGCGCAATAACTCGCTCATGTGAGATTCAAAGGCTGACAGAGCGCGTCGACGGGCTCGATCAACGCGTGCTCGTCCGGCGCTTCAGCCAGATTGAATTGCAGGTCGCAGTGCGCGCTATCCGACAGTTGCACCCGCAGCAACTGCCCGGGCGTGATATCCGGTAGAAAGATCGTCCCGGCCTCAAGCACCGTGGTCACGAATGCGCCTTGCCGGTCTTGAACAAGCAAACCACTGGGCAGCCATTGCCGATCAACCGTTCTGGCCTTCAACAGCACACGCCGCACACGGGTGACGGTGAAATCCAGATGCTGAACCGAGCCGCGCCCGGCCTCCACTTCCTGATAACCGTCGAGCACCTCCACATTGCGCGGCAGGCTCAGTGGGTCGACCTCCAGCCTGGCCGTCGCATAGGGCGGCAGACTCGCCGCTACTGCCCGGCCCGAAACGTCCGTCCACACCGGACCTTGCGGCGTGTACAGCTTCAGACCCGCACGGTCACCAGCCTTGAGCACGGCAAAGGTCTCGCGCAGCGGATACGGCGACAGCGTCACACCGTCGCGATGCAGCGCCATGCCGCCACGCAGGCCCACGTCGAACTCACTTGCGCTGTCACGCTGGTTCAGGCCCAGGTCCACACGGCTGTAATGCGTCAGTGCGTTGACCCGCAATCCCAGCGATGGCGCTGCGGCTTCACGCTGTTCGGCGCTGGCGCTATAAGCCAGGGTTTCACTGAGCACCTCGCTCATCGACACGCCACTGCGCACTCCGGATCGCGGATCGCTGCGCACATAGCTACGAGCCCTGCGCTGCTCACCCAATGGCATCCCGACCGTCAGATAAGCCGAGGTACCCCGACGCCACGCGTCGGCATCGCCGATGCTGCGCTCAAGACTCAACGACAGGCTGATCCGCTCGGGCAACGTCTGCGACCAGGACAAACCCAGGCGAATGTGTGGCGGTTCGTCCACGCTGGTGTAGCGCGACCAGGTCATGCCGAATGCCCCCCAGCGCTCGACAGTACCGTTGAGCGAAAATGTCCAGTGATCGCGCCCGGGGGCCTCGGCGCTTCCCCGCTGCTGGTTCCACCCCATGTCCGACAGGGTGCGAAAGCCCTGACCACGGCGCACCGCAACCACGCTGGTGGACAGATTCGGCGACAACACGGCACTGACGGTCATTTGTAATTGATGCCCTGCAATACCTGTCTCTCGATCACTGGACAGCACCTGGCGCACACCGGTGCTCAGATTGCCCGGCCATTGACGCTGCAGCCCCCAGCCTGCCGACAGGTAGTCCGCCCCACCCAGGATCCCGCCGCTCACGCGCAACGCTCGCGACAGACTCCATTCCCGGCCAAAGGTGGCAAACGATGGCGCCTGACGATCATCCGCACCCTGGCGTCGCACCGTGCCCAGCGCCAGATTGAAGCCGTCGGCGCGATCAAATTGTGAATCCTGCAGGCTGGCTGCCGGGACGCGAAAACGCCGCACTTGCCCTTCTTGCTCGTGCACGCTGACTTCGAGGTCGAGTTGGGTGCTCAACAATGGCAGCGCGCGCAGAGTGAATGGCCCACCGGGAACCCGCGTGGTGTAGATCAGCAAACCGTTCTGTCGGACTTCGATTCGCGAGGGCGACCAGGCAATGCCCTCGACCTCGCCACGCGCGCCCTGCTGTGCCGCGCGCAATTGCGCGAACGCATCCTCCGGCAGAATCTGCACACCGCTGAACGCTTCGCCGGCAAACAAGGGCGACTGCAGGTTCAACTGACCGATCTGCACGCTGGTTTCGTAGTCTTCCAGGGTGCGCATGCCATAGGCATACAGATGCTCGAAGCGCGTACTGTCGGGCAATTGCGTATAGGACTGACGACTGCGCAAAACCCAGTTGCCAGCGTTCAAGCCAATCTCCGAACCCAGGCTGCGAAAATCGCTGCGCTGCCCCCCTGACTGGCCGCCCATGACCAACGCATCGTAATTGAACACGCCGCCGACACCGCCGTTGGTGAAGGTGTGCGGTTGAGGTTCCGGCAACGCGAGCAGGTCGGTCGGTAGCAGCAGGTCGATCTGCTCCTGGCCGGGACGCAGCTCGACGATGGCCGAGGGCAGACCTTCGCGCAGTGTCAGACACGGGTCGACCGGCGCCGGAGCCGCTTGTGCCCGCACGCCGGCAGCCTTGAGCAAGGCCGGTTGCAGGCACGGCTCGCCCTCGGCATCGAACGTCACGAACACCCGACCCCGAGGCTGTCCATTGACCTCCAGCGCGACCAGACGTGTGCCCTGGGAGAAACGCGGTGCCTGGCGAAAGTACGCCGCCAATGCCGGATCGAGTCCGCGTTCGCGAAGCATCTGCGCGTCGAACTCCACCACCTCGCCGGCCAGCGCCACGCCGACACCCTGAGCCATCACCAGCGCCAGTCCCCGACGGGCAGAAGCGCGCATCAATGCGTTACCGGAGCATCGAAGTGATCCACCGCAAAGCCATAGGTGGTGGCCGGGAAAGTCCGTACGGCCATGGCCCGCACCGTCGAGCTCAACGGTAACCGGACGGCCAGGCGCTCTCCGGGCAGGATCCAGGTACGCGGCAGCTCCACCACCTGCGTGCCCGGCAGAGGAACAATCGCCTTCGCCAGCCGCACAACATAAGGACTGGGATTACTGACCAGCAGGCCTTCAGCCGTGGCCGACCAGCTCAGCCGCTTCCATGGCTCGCGCTCGACTGGCAGGCCGGCGGGGCGCAGGATCACCGGCAGGTTTTGCCGAACCCCCAGATTGACCCGGGCGCCGTCGACACCTGAGACAGGATTGATCCCCTCAAAGATCACCCGCTTCAGACGCTCGGTCTGCAACGGTTCGGCGCTCTGCAAAATAAACCGTACCTGCTGCACCGCGCCGGCCTCGACCCGGGCCACCGACGGGCTGAACAGCAACAGCGTCTGATCATGCGGTTCGACGTCTACGACCGTGGTATGCAGCAGGGCCGGACGCGTTTCGGTATTGCGCACGTTCATGGTTGCTTCGCCCACGCCCTCATCCACCACCAGCACAGGGGTTTGCGGCACCATGCCCGCAGCGTGGACGACAGGCATCAAAAGCAGGGCGAGCAGGCACAGTGGCAGCGCCCTGAAGACAGGACGACACATCGAAATCGACATCGGTATTGTTCCGCTGGGAATGGCAACGCCCCCGTCAAAGGGTGCGCCGAAAGAGCGAGAAAGAACCCGGCCATGGCCGGGTTCTGACGATCAGAGGTAGTACATATCGAACGTGACCGAGCCATCGAGCGGAATCTCGCTGGTGATCGGCAGTGCGTTACTCGGACCAATGATCGGCAGCAGGCTCATCGGAAATCCGTGGTGGCGCGCCGCGACCGGGCCAGCGGCCACGCCCGTTCCCCAGGAGTACAGCGCCGGGGCATTGCTTACCAGCGGCGAGGAAGGCAGTTGCCACGTCGGCGCCGCCAGGCTTCGGGTGATCAGGGTCTGCTGGATGCCGTCGGCCTCCGGACGCCCGTGGCGCAGCGCAAAGCCACCGATACGGATGCCGTTGATTTCACCCAGGCCATAGAACAAGGCCGCATCGCTGTTACCGGCGCCATCGCTGATACCCGGCAGTTTGGTCGCCGCGCGATTGTCTCTGACCGACACTTCCACCGGTGCTGGAGCATCGCAGTTGATGTGCAGCGATATATCGTGAGTTGGCAGCAGCGTCTGCGTGGTCTTGTTCAGCGTGGCTGCCGATATCTTGCGTAAATCTACCGTGCCGCCACCGGCAAACGCGGGAATGCACGACGTCGGAATGATGGTTCCGATCACGCTCAGGTCCACGCTTTCGGCAACCGCCAGTGTGGGTATTACTGCAGCCGCAACGGCGGCCATCCATGTTGATGTTTTCATCAGTCCCTACCTGTTCGGCTATTTAAATGGCAGTGGTTCAGTGCATCGCTTTCACGAGGCCGTGAACGCCGGGGCGATGATTTCGTTTTTTGTAGGCTCCGTATGTAGGAATAGGCACCAAGCCAAAACAGAAAAAACGACAAAGCAAATAGTCCAAAGCCACATGCGAACTCATTCCTACTTTCGAACGACTAATGGTTTACCCAATGTGGCGAGGATCTGCCTTGAAGGGTCTTTGAAATCCTCTGCATGCCATACTCCGCCCCCCAGCCTCCAGCCGAGAAAGCAACGTGCGACCCGGAAAAAAATTGCTCGCTGTCTGCGTGTTGTGTTCGTTGGCCAGTGGTTGCGCAACCCTTGATGTACCGCGCGAACCCAGCCAGGTGTTGCCGGCCACCGGCTCCGCATTCGGCCGCTCGATCCAGGCCCAGGCCGCGCCCTATCAGGGCCGTTCCGGCTTCCGTTTGCTGTCCAACAGCACTGAAGCGTTCACCGCGCGCGCCGAACTGATCCGCAATGCGCAAACCAGCCTCGACTTGCAGTACTACATCGTTCACGACGGTGTCAGCACGCGGATGCTGGTGGAAGAACTGCTCAAGGCTGCCGACCGCGGCGTGCGCGTACGCATCCTGCTCGATGACACCACCAGCGACGGTCTGGACACGATCATCGCCACGCTGGCGGCGCACCCACAGATTCAGATTCGCCTGTTCAACCCGCTGCACTTGGGTCGCAGCACCGGCGTGACCCGCGCTGCCGGACGCCTGTTCAACCTGTCGCTGCAACACCGGCGCATGCACAACAAACTGTTTCTGGCCGACAACAGCGTGGCCATCGTCGGCGGGCGCAATCTGGGCGACGAGTACTTCGATGCCGAGCCGAACCTGAATTTCACCGACATCGACATGCTCAGCGTGGGCCCGGTGGCCGAACAGCTCGGGCACAGTTTCGACCAGTACTGGAACAGCGCGCTGAGCAAGCCGATCGACGAATTCCTCTCCAGCAAACCGAGCATCAAAGACCTGCAAAACACCCGCACACGCCTGGAAGAATCGCTGGATGAAACTCGCAAACAGAACCACGCGCTGTATCAACAGTTGATGACGTTCAAGACCGCGCCGCGCATGGATATCTGGCGCAAGGAACTGATCTGGGCCTGGAACCAGGCACTGTGGGACGCGCCGAGCAAGGTGCTGGCCAAGGATGAGCCGGATCCGCAACTGCTGCTGACCACGCAACTGGCGCCGGAGCTGCGCGGCGTCAGCAAAGAACTCATCATGATTTCGGCGTACTTCGTACCGGGCCAGCCGGGGCTGGTGTACCTGACCGGACGCGCCGACGCCGGGGTCTCGGTGAGCCTGCTGACCAATTCGCTGGAAGCCACCGATGTGCCAGCGGTGCACGGCGGGTACGCGCCGTACCGCAAGGCGTTGCTGGAACACGGCGTGAAACTGTATGAACTGCGCCGTCAGCCCGGGGACAACTATGGCAGCGGTCCGCATTTGTTTTACAGCAAGTCGTTCCGCGGCTCGGACTCCAGCCTGCACAGCAAGGCGATGATTTTCGATCGACAGAAAGCCTTTATCGGCTCGTTCAACTTCGATCCGCGCTCAGTGTTGTGGAACACCGAAGTCGGGGTGCTGGTGGACAGCCCGGAGCTGGCCGGACATGTGCGCGAACTGGCGCTGCAAGGCATGGCGCCAGCCCTGAGTTATCAGGCGAAATTGCAGGATGGGAAGATTGTCTGGGTGACCGAGGACAACGGACAGATGCACACGCTGACCCAGGAACCCGGGAGCTGGTGGCGGCGCTTCAATGCGTGGTTCAGCACCACGGTGGGCCTGGAACGGATGCTTTAAAAAGCAAAAGATCGCAGCCTGCGGCAGCTCCTACAGCGGAGGAATGCGGTTTCCCTGCAGGCTGCGATCTTTTGACCTTAAGCCGTTTGCACCGTCCCGAATGCACCTTGGCGCATCAGCAGAATCACCAGCCCGAACGCCCCGGCCGCCATCAACAATGGCAACGCATGCCCGCTGATCCACTGGCTGCCCGCCCCCGCGAGCAAAGGCCCGATCAGACAGCCCACACCCCACAGCTGCGCAATGTGCGCATTGGCTCGCACCAGCGCATCGTCGCGGTAACGCTCGCCGATCAGGATCAGTGACAAGGTGAACAGGCCACCGGCACTGGCCCCGAACAACACCCACAACGGCCAGATCAGCAGCGTATCGATCAACAGCGGAATCGCCAGGCTCGACAGCATCAGGATCACCGCGCATCCGGTGAACAACGTGCGCCGCGACAGGTAGTCTGCCAACGCGCCAATCGGCAGTTGCAGCAGCGCGTCGCCGACCACCACGGTGCTGACCATCGCCAGCGCAATCTCGGCAGTGAAGCCCTGCTGCAGGCAATACACCGGCAGCAGCGTGAGGATCATCGCCTCGAACGCGGCGAACAACGACACCGCCCAGGCAATCGCCGGCAACTCGCGGGCAAATCCCCAGAGATCGCCGAAGGTCACACTGCTGGCTTCACTGCTCGGCGCCCCGCTGCGGCCCATCAACAGAAAAGGCGAAACCGTCAGCAGCCCGACACCGACCCAGAACCCGTAATCATGCTCAGTGCCCAGTGCCCCCAGAAGCAATGGACCAGACAGCTGGCTCAATGCATAACTGCTGCCATACAGCGCGACCAGCCGCCCGCGCCAGTGTTCGACGACCAGTTGGTTGATCCAGCTTTCGCCAAGGATGAACACGATGGTCAGGATCACCCCGATCATCAGGCGTAATACCAGCCAGATCGGATAACTCGGCAGCAGCGCCAGCAAGCCGATCGACAACGCGCCGGCCCACAGGCACAGGCGCATCAGGTTGGCTGTGCCGAAACGCGCCGCCAGATGACTGGAAATCTTCGCGCCCAGCAATACGCCAATCGCCGGCATCGCCGCCATCACACCGATGGCGAAAGAGCCATAGCCCCAACCCTCCAGACGCAACGACACCAGCGGCATGCTGACCCCCAGGGCCAGACCGACACTCAAGACAGACGCCAACACGGCGAAATACGTCGCCCAACGCATGGTCCACGCTCCTGTGGATTATTTTTATGTACACCACAAAACCAAATGTGGGAGCGGGCCTTTGTGGTGAGGGGATTTATCCCCGATCGGCTGCGCAGCAGTCGCAAAACCTGAGCATGCGGTGTATCTGCAAATCCGCATTGTCCGGTTCTGGGGCCGCTGCGCTGCCCATCGGGGATAAATCCCCTCGCCACAAAAACCCGCTCCCACAGGGGATCTCTGTTTCGTCAGGGAGCCGGAGTTGCCGGGCTCCCGCTAACGACTTACAGCTTGATCCACGTCGCCTTCAGTTCGGTGTACTTGTCGAATGCATGCAGCGACTTGTCACGACCGTTGCCCGACTGCTTGAAGCCGCCGAACGGTGCGGTCATGTCGCCGCCGTCGTACTGGTTGACCCACACGCTGCCGGCGCGCAGCGCTTTGGCGGTCAGGTGCGCTTTGGAGATGTCCTGGGTCCACACTGCTGCGGCCAGGCCATACGGCGTATCGTTGGCGATCTGGATCGCCTCTTCGGCGGTGTCGAAAGCGATGACCGACAGCACTGGGCCGAAGATCTCTTCCTGAGCGATCTTCATCGCGTTGCTCACGCCGTCGAAAATCGTCGGCTCGACGTAGGTGCCACCGGTTTCCTGGAGGATGCGCTTGCCGCCAGCGACCAGTTTGGCGCCGTCGCTGTGACCGGATTCGATGTACGACAGCACGGTATTCATCTGCTGGGTATCGACCAGCGCACCAACGTTGGTCGCCGGATCCAGTGGATTGCCCGGCTTCCAGGTTTTCAGCGCCTCGATCACCATCGGCAGGAATTTGTCCTTGATCGAACGCTCGACCAGCAGACGCGAACCGGCGGTGCAGACCTCGCCCTGGTTGAAAGCAATGGCGCTGGCGGCGGATTCGGCAGCGGCTTGCAGGTCCGGCGCATCGGCGAAGACGATGTTCGGACTCTTGCCGCCGGCTTCCAGCCACACGCGTTTCATGTTCGATTCGCCGGAATAGATCATCAACTGCTTGGCGATCTTGGTCGAACCGGTGAACACCAGCGTGTCGACATCGTTGTGCAACGCCAACGCCTTGCCAACGGTGTGGCCGTAGCCCGGCAGCACGTTGAGCACGCCTTTCGGAATACCGGCCTCAACGGCCAGCGCAGCGATGCGGATGGCAGTCAGCGGGGACTTTTCCGACGGCTTGAGGATCACCGAGTTACCGGTCGACAGCGCCGGGCCGAGTTTCCAGCAGGCCATCATCAGCGGGAAGTTCCACGGCACGATGGCGCCGACCACGCCGACCGGCTCGCGGGTCACCAGACCCAGTTGATCGTGCGGAGTGGCGGCGACTTCGTCGTAGATCTTGTCGATCGCCTCGCCGCTCCAGCTCAGGGCCTGCGCCGCGCCGGGCACGTCGATGTACAGCGAATCGCTGATCGGCTTGCCCATGTCGAGGGTTTCGAGCAGCGCCAGTTCTTCGGCGTGCTGCTTGAGCAGGCCGGCGAAACGAATCATGGTGGCTTTGCGTTTGGTCGGTGCCAGGCGCGACCAGACGCCGGAATTGAAGGTGGCGCGAGCGTTTTCCACGGCGCGCTGAGCGTCGGCGGCATCACAGCTGGCGATCTTGCCCAGCAGACGGCCATCGACCGGGCTGATGCACTCGAAAGTCTCGCCAGAAACGGCGTCGGTGTATTCACCGTTGAGGTAGGCGCGGCCTTCGATCTTCAGGTCGCGGGCGCGTTGTTCCCAATCGGCACGAGTCAGGGTGGTCATTCGAGTGTCCTCCTCTTGTTGAATAGAGCGCCGCGTTCTTCGCGGTCGTCTTCAGGAATGCTGCCCGGCCAGCCTGCTTTTCGGCCCAAGGCACCCGCCACCCTAAACCAGCGGCCGGGTTTGTTTCAATATATTTGACATAAGCGCGCCATACGACCTTGCGGTGTTCATTTTAATAAACATAGACTCTGGCCCTTTCAAGCCACCGCGCCGTCATCACGGGAGAAAACAACAATGAACATCCAGAACGTCGTCGACATCAGCCTGACCACCAGCGCAGCCGAACGCTATCGCCCGGACCCGGCCAAAGTGCTCAAGGGTGATCCCGAGCAAGCGGTGTTCAATCAATACGACAGCCCTTGCGGGCAAATGGGTGTTGGCGTGTGGGAAGGTGCGGTTGGCCAATGGACGGTCAATTACACCGAACACGAATATTGCGAAATCCTGCAGGGAGTTTCGGTGCTGCGTGACAGCGATGGCAATGCCAAGACCTTGCGCGTGGGTGACCGCTTTGTGATTCCAGCGGGCTTCCGTGGCACTTGGGAAGTGCTGGAGGCTTGCCGCAAGGTCTATGTGATCTTTGAACAGAAGGCTTGAGGACTTTCGCTGACTGCTCCGGCCCTATCGCTGGCAAGCCAGCTCCCACAGGTTTTGTGATTAACGCCAACATTGTGAACACCGGTAATCACTGTGGGAGCTGGCTTGCCAGCGATGAGGCCCGGCCTGACACCGCAGAAATCCGAGGCAACAAAAAAGGCCCGCATCTCACGATACGGGCCTTTTTTGTAAGTCGGGAAAAATCAATTACTTGATTTTGCCTTCCTTGTAGATCACGTGCTTGCGAACAACCGGATCATATTTCTTGATCTCGATTTTGTCCGGGGTAGTACGCTTGTTCTTGTCGGTAGTGTAGAAGTGACCAGTACCGGCGCTCGAAATCAAACGAATCAATTCACGCATGATTAGCTCCCTTAAATCTTGCCGTCGCGACGCAGCTCGGCCAGCACAACGCTGATGCCACGCTTGTCGATGATACGCATGCCTTTGGCGGAAACGCGCAGGCGTACGAAACGTTTCTCTTCTTCAACCCAGAAGCGGTGATGCTGCAGGTTCGGCAGGAAACGACGACGGGTTTTGTTGTTTGCGTGGGAAATGTTATTCCCGGTTACCGGACCCTTACCGGTAACTTGACATACTCTCGACATGCCTCAGCCCTCTAAAACCACATGCCCAACCCGGCATGGGTTGGCCGCTTAATCTCTCAGTCATTTGGCGCCAGGCGCCGCGTTTCTTTAGAGGTCTTACCGGCTACACCTACAGTGAAGGAACCGGGCCCCTAGAAAAGAGCGCTGCTTTATACCAGAAAGACCGGGGTGCAACAACAATGGATGTGCAATCGACCGGTAAAAAGGCGCATTTTCCGCCTGCAGACGCTTTGGATAAAGGCTGAGGCGCGCTTTGACCACTCGTCGCAGAAAACCGCTTTAAAAGAGGTTTCCGACTTTTCCTCGCGCAACGTGGTCTGAAAAACACCACTGTCCCGGCCCGAAAAATGCAAAAAGGGGATAGTCATTTGCAATCCAGCCCTCTAGGGTAACCCTTTTCCAGACTGCACCTGCAGATGGGCCTTCGATCTGTAAAGGAAGCCGACCATGCGCCTCGCTGCCCTACCCCTGTTGCTCGCCCCGCTTCTGCTGAGCCCATTGGCCCAGGCTGCCGCCCTGAGCGTGTGCACCGAGGCCAGCCCTGAAGGGTTCGACGTGGTGCAATACAACTCGCTAACCACCACCAATGCCTCGGCCGACGTACTGATGAACCGCCTGGTGGACTTCGACACCGCCAGCGGCAAAGTCGTGCCAAGCCTGGCCGACAGCTGGGAAGTCAGCCCCGATGGCCTGAGTTACGTGTTCAAGCTGCACCCGCAGGTGAAGTTTCACAGCACTGAATATTTCAAGCCGACCCGCACCCTGAGCGCCGAAGACGTCAAGTTCAGCTTCGACCGCATGCTCGACCCGGCCAACCCATGGCACAAAGTGGCGCAAAGCGGATTCCCGCACGCCCAGTCCATGCAGTTGCCGACGTTGATCAAGAAGATCGACGCACTCGACCCGCTGACCGTGCGCTTTACCCTTGACCACCCGGATTCGACGTTCCTCGCGACACTGAGCATGGGCTTCGCCTCCATCTATTCCGCCGAATATGCGGACAAGCTGCTCAAGGCCGACGCCACCGACAAGCTCAACAGCCAACCGATCGGTACCGGCCCGTTCGTGTTCACGCGCTTCCAGAAAGACGCCTCGGTGCGCTACAAGGCCAACCCGGACTACTTTGGCGGCAAGCCTGCGGTCGATCCGCTTATCTTCGCCATCACCCCTGACGCCAACGTGCGCCTGCAAAAACTGCGGCGCAACGAATGCCAGATCGCCTTGTCGCCAAAACCGCTGGACGTGAAGGCCGCGCAGGAAGAGCCGACGCTGAAAGTGGAAAAGACTGACGCGTTCATGACCGCTTTCGTCGGCATCAACAGCCAGCATCCACCGCTGGACAAGCCGGAAGTACGTCAGGCGATCAACCTCGCCTTTGACAAGGCCAACTACGTCAAAGCCGTATTCGAAGACACCGCCGAACCCGCCAACGGCCCTTACCCGCCGAACACCTGGAGCTACGCGAAGAACCTGCCGGGCTATCCGCACGACGTGGCCAAAGCCAAGGCGTTGCTGGCCAAGGCCGGGCTCAAGGACGGCTTCCAGACCACCATCTGGACGCGTCCGTCCGGCAGCCTGCTCAACCCGAACCCGAGTCTGGGCGCGCAGTTGCTGCAATCGGACCTGGCAGAGATCGGCATTCAGGCGGAAATCCGCGTGATCGAGTGGGGCGAACTGATTCGCCGCGCCAAGGCTGGCGAGCATGACCTGCTGTTCATGGGCTGGGCCGGCGACAACGGTGATCCGGACAACTTCCTCACGCCGCAGTTTTCCTGCGCAGCAGTGAAGTCCGGCACCAACTTCGCCCGCTACTGCAATGCCGACCTGGACAAGCTGATCAGCGCCGGCAAAACCACCAGCGAGCAAGGCGTGCGCACCAAGCTGTATGAACAGGCACAGGCACAGATTCAGCAGCAGGCGCTGTGGCTGCCGCTGGCACACCCGACCGCTTATGCGCTGACCCGAAAGGATGTGCAGGGTTACTCCGTCAGCCCGTTCGGGCGGCAGGACTACTCCAAGGTCAACCTGAAATAACCCACCACAACACAAAACCTGTGGGAGCTGGCTTGCCAGCGATAGCGGACTGACAGGCAGCATTGTGCTGAATGTACCGCCGCCATCGCTGGCAAGCCAGCTCCCACAGGGTTTTGCATTCTCCCACCGGATCTACATCCAACCACACTCCGCCATCGACAGCGGCTCGCCGTCGCCGATGATGAAGTGATCCAGCACTCGCACATCAATCAGATCCAGAGCCTTCTGCAGGCGCTTGGTCAGTTGCCGATCCGCCTGGCTCGGATCGCTGTTCCCCGATGGATGGTTGTGGCAGAGAATCACCGCCGCCGCGTTGTTGGCCAATGAGCGCTTCACCACTTCCCGGGGATGCACACTGGTATTGTCGATCGAGCCGCGAAACAGCGCCTCGAACGTCAGCACTTGATGCTTGGAATCAAGAAACAGGCAGCCAAAAACCTCGTGGGGCTCATGGCGCAGCATGGATTTGAGGTAATCCCGAACAGCCTGTGGATTCTCCAATGCCGGCTCTCTACGTGAGCGCTCGGCCAGATACCGGCGGTTCATTTCTTGAGCAGCCTGCAACTGCGCAAACTTTGCGGGCCCCAGCCCCAACTGTTTGCTGAATGCTTCCTGATCGGCCTCAAGCAACAAACGCAGGCTGCCGAACTGATTCAACAAGTGTCGCGCCAGGTCCACTGCGCTTTTTCCAGCGACTCCCGTACGCAAAAAAATCGCCAGCAACTCGGCGTCTGAAAGGCTCGCAGGGCCCTGTTCCAACAACCTTTCTCGCGGCCGCTCCGCCGCCGGCCAATCGCGAATACTCATACACATTCCTTGTCTGTGGGCGCCGCTGTTCCGTAGCGGTCGCTGTGATATCGTAGCCCATCTTTTTTGCGGGCGAATTCACCCTGGGGAGGGGGTTTCGCCACGTATCAACCACGAAATGAAAGGCAGACCTATGCAGCGGCTGTATCGGAAACGCATCGTTCTGGGCGTCGGCGGCGGCATTGCAGCCTACAAGAGTGCCGATCTGGTTCGTCGCCTGATCGACCAGGGTGCCGAAGTGCGCGTGGTCATGACCCATGGCGGCGCCGAGTTCATCACCCCGCTGACCATGCAGGCCCTGTCGGGGCACCCGGTTCACCTCGACTTGCTCGACCCGGCTGCCGAAGCGGCGATGGGCCACATCGAGCTGGCCAAGTGGGCCGATCTGGTATTGATTGCGCCGGCCACCGCCGACCTGATCGCCCGTCTGGCCCAGGGCATCGCCAACGACTTGCTGACCACTCTGGTTCTTGCTACCGACGCCGTAGTGGCGGTCGCGCCGGCAATGAACCAAGCCATGTGGCGCGATCCGGCGACCCAGGCCAACCTGCAACTTCTTGAAAGCCGTGGCCTGAAGACCTTCGGCCCAGCCTCCGGCAGCCAGGCCTGCGGTGACGTCGGCATGGGCCGGATGATGGAAGCCACCGATCTGGCGCAGTGTGCGGCGGACTGCTTCCTGCGTCAGGCACTGACCGGCAAACACGTGGTGATCACCGCCGGCCCGACCCAGGAAAACATCGACCCGGTGCGCTACATCACCAACCACAGCTCCGGGAAAATGGGCTTCGCTCTGGCCGAAGCCGCGGTGGAAGCCGGCGCCCGCGTGACCCTGATCAGCGGCCCGGTGCACCTGCCGACGCCGGATCGCGTCACCCGCATCGATGTGGTCAGTGCCCGCGACATGCTCGCGGCGTGCGAATCGGCCATCCCGTGTGATGTGTTCATCGCCTCGGCAGCGGTGGCGGACTACCGTCCGGAAGTGGTTGCCCCGCAAAAACTCAAGAAAGACCCTACAAGCGGCGACGGTTTCGTCCTGCAAATGGTGCGTAACCCGGACATCCTGGCCACCATCGCGACCCGTCCCGACCGTCCGTTCAGTGTCGGCTTCGCCGCCGAGACCGAACACCTGCTCGACTACGCTGCACGCAAGCTGAAAGACAAGAATCTCGATTTGATCGTCGCCAACGACGTGGCCAATCCGAGCATCGGGTTCAACAGCGAAGAAAACGCCTGCAGCGTGATCGACCGTCAGCTTCACGCCACCGTTTTCGCCCAGACCAGCAAGAGCAAGATCGCTCGCCAACTGGTCACTTTTATCGCCGAACGTCTGAACCAGGTTTAATTTACATGCACGCTTTGCAAGCCAAGATCCTCGACCCCCGCATCGGTACCGAATTCCCGCTGCCACAATACGCCACCCCGGGCTCCGCCGGCCTCGACCTGCGCGCCATGCTGGAACAGGAC
Organism: Pseudomonas sp. S8; assembly: GCF_050473925.1. Classification (NCBI taxonomy): domain Bacteria; kingdom Pseudomonadati; phylum Pseudomonadota; class Gammaproteobacteria; order Pseudomonadales; family Pseudomonadaceae; genus Pseudomonas; species Pseudomonas sp. S8. The sequence continues at coordinate 4,538,512 of NZ_JBFDVZ010000016.1, read as the reverse complement.
ATCGTGATCAAGCCGGGTGAAACCGTGCTGATCCCAACCGGTCTGTCGGTCTACATCGGCGACCCGAACCTCGCCGCGCTGATCCTGCCGCGCTCGGGCATGGGCCACAAGCACGGCATCGTGCTGGGCAATCTCGTCGGCCTGATCGACTCGGATTACCAGGGCCCGCTGATGGTGTCCTGCTGGAACCGTGGCCAGAGCGACTTCACCATGACCGTCGGCGAGCGTCTGGCGCAGCTGGTGCTGGTGCCGGTAGTACAGGCGCACTTCGAAATGGTGGAAGAGTTCGTCGAAACCGAGCGCGGCGCGGGCGGCTTCGGTCATACCGGCACTAAATAACCCTGAAATATTATTGTGGCGAGGGGATTTATCCCCGATGGGCTGCGAAGCGGCCCCAAGACTTTTGGATCTGTTGCGCAACCATCGGGGATAAATCCCCTCACCACAAAATTCGTGCATTTCGGCAGCAGGTTTTAACACCGAAAATCAAGGTTTTGCCGGCCGAAAGCCGCGCCAGCCGAGGCGTCATGGCCCTTTCACACCACGAACTCTCTGTGGAAAACGCCGTCATACCCTTCAGTTTGAGCCTGCCGCCGAGTGAATCGTCGGTCTGTCCCGCCACTTTCGAGATGGAGCATTTGTGCAGATGAGCACCCCAGCCAAGATCGCCCCGAAGCTACCTGACAGCATCTTCCGCGCCTATGACATTCGCGGCACCGTGCCGGAATTCCTCAATGCCGAAACCGCGTACTGGATTGGCCGCGCCATCGGCTCGCAGAGCCTGGCCCAGGGTGAACCGAACGTGTCGGTCGGCCGCGACGGGCGTCTGTCCGGCCCGGAGCTGGTTGCCGAACTGATCCGCGGTATCGCCGAGAGCGGCTGCCATGTCAGCGACGTTGGCCTGGTTCCGACCCCGGCGCTGTACTACGCGGCCAACGTGCTGGCCGGCAAGTCTGGCGTAATGCTCACCGGTAGCCACAACCCGTCGAACTACAACGGCTTCAAGATCGTGATCGCCGGCGATACCCTCGCCAACGAGCAGATCCAGGTGCTGCACGAGCGCATCAAGACCAATGACCTGACCAGCGGTCAGGGCAGCGTCACTCAAGTCGAAATCCTTGACCGCTACACCACCGAAATCGTCCAGGACGTCAAACTGGCCCGCCGCCTGAAAGTCGTGGTCGACTGCGGCAACGGTGCGGCCGGCGTGATTGCCCCGCAACTGATCGAAGCGTTGAACTGCGAGGTCATCCCGCTGTTCTGCGAAGTCGACGGCAACTTCCCCAACCACCACCCGGACCCGGGCAAACCCGAGAACCTCGTCGACCTGATCGCCAAGGTCAAGGAAACCAACGCCGATCTCGGCCTGGCCTTCGACGGCGACGGCGACCGTGTCGGCGTGGTGACCAATACCGGCAGCATCGTCTACCCGGATCGCCTGCTGATGCTGTTTGCCCGCGACGTGGTGGCGCGCAATCCCGATGCGGAAATCATCTTCGACGTCAAATGCACCCGCCGCCTGGTGCCGCTGATCAAGGAATACGGTGGTCGCCCGCTAATGTGGAAGACCGGTCATTCGTTGATCAAAAAGAAAATGAAACAATCCGGTGCTCTATTGGCCGGCGAGATGAGCGGGCACATCTTCTTCAAGGAGCGCTGGTTCGGTTTCGACGACGGTATTTACAGCGCCGCACGGCTGCTGGAGATCCTCAGCAAGGAAAAATCCACCGCCGAAGAGCTGTTTGCGACCTTCCCGAACGATATTTCTACGCCGGAAATCAATATCCATGTGACCGAAGAGAGCAAATTCAGCATCATTGATGCACTGCACGACGCACAGTGGGGCCCAGGCGCCGACCTGACCACCATCGACGGCGTGCGAGTCGATTACGCCAAAGGCTGGGGCCTGGTGCGCGCCTCCAACACCACACCGGTGCTGGTGCTGCGTTTCGAGGCCGATGACGAGGCAGAACTTGCGCGTATCAAGGCGGTGTTCCACACCCAACTGAAACGCGTTGCACCTGATCTCCAACTACCGTTCTGATTCACCCGGAGCCCTGAATGACCCTCGAACGCGAAGCCGCCGCCCATACCGCCCAGGTTCTGTCCGAAGCGTTGCCTTACATCCGACGTTATGTCGGCAAGACCCTGGTGATCAAATACGGCGGCAACGCGATGGAAAGCGAGGAGCTGAAAACCGGCTTCGCCCGCGACATCGTCTTGATGAAAGCCGTGGGCATCAACCCGGTGGTGGTTCACGGCGGCGGCCCGCAGATCGGTGATCTGCTCAAACGCCTGTCGATCGAAAGCCACTTTGTCGATGGCATGCGCGTCACTGACGCGGCGACCATGGACGTGGTGGAAATGGTCCTCGGCGGCCAGGTCAATAAAAGCATCGTCAACCTGATCAACCGCCACGGTGGCAGCGCCATCGGCCTGACCGGTAAAGACGCCGGACTGATTCGTGCGAAGAAACTGACCGTCACCCGCCAGACTCCGGAGATGACCCAGCCGGAAATCATCGACATCGGTCAGGTCGGTGAAGTGGTCGGGATCAACACTGAACTGTTGAATCTGCTGGTCAAAGGCAACTTCATTCCGGTGATCGCGCCAATCGGCGTCGGTGAGAACGGCGAGTCGTACAACATCAACGCTGACCTGGTGGCCGGCAAGGTCGCCGAGGCGCTGAAAGCCGAGAAGCTGATGCTGCTGACCAACATCGCCGGCCTGATGGACAAGTCGGGCACTGTGTTGACCGGCCTGAGCACCCAGCAGGTCGACGACCTGATCGCCGACGGCACTATCTACGGCGGCATGCTGCCAAAGATCCGTTGTGCACTGGAAGCAGTTCAGGGCGGTGTCGGCAGCTCGCTGATCATCGACGGTCGTGTGCCGAACGCGATCCTGCTGGAAATCTTCACCGATACCGGTGTGGGTACGCTGATCAGCAATCGCAAGCGTCCGTAAGGCGTCGCACAAACCAAAAGACCCCGCTCAGCCTGACTGAGCGGGGTCTTTTTTTGCCTGCAATCCCTGTAGGAGCTGCCGCAGGCTGCGATCTTTTGACGTTTTGCTTTCAAAAAACAAGATCAAAAGATCGCAGCCTTCGGCAGCTCCTACAAGGGCAGCGCATCAGACGCCGAACTGGGCGCGGTACGCTTCCACAGCTGGCAGATGCTGCTTGAGCTGCGGATCGTCAGCGAGGAATTCCAGCACCTGGTTCAGCGAAACGATGCTGATCACCGGAATACCGAAATCACGCTCGACTTCCTGGATTGCCGACAACTCGCCGTTGCCACGCTCCTGACGATTCAGGGCGATCAACACGCCAGCGGCCTTGGCGCCATCCTGGGAAGCGATGATCTGCATCACTTCACGGATCGCGGTGCCGGCGGTGATCACGTCGTCGATGATCAGCACTTCGCCGGTCAGCGGAGCGCCGACCAGACTGCCGCCTTCGCCGTGGGCCTTGGCTTCCTTGCGGTTGAAGCACCACGGCAGGTCACGGTCGTGATGCTCGGCCAGCGCGACGGCAGTGGTGGCTGCCAGCGGGATGCCTTTGTAGGCCGGGCCAAACAGGACGTCGAAAGAAATGCCGCTTTCGGCGATGGCCGCCGCGTAGAAACGCCCCAGCTGCGCCAGGGCCGAGCCCGTGTTGAACAGGCCGGCGTTGAAGAAGTAAGGACTGGTGCGCCCGGACTTCAGGGTGAACTCACCGAAGCGCAAAACGCCGCGATCGATGGCAAAACGAATGAAATCGCGCTGATACGCTTGCATGAAAAAAACCCCAAATACCACGGATTTAGCTAATTAGCTTGACGCCGTGTATCATACACGCACGCGATTTTTGGGGCCATTTATGCGGATCATCAGTGTGAACGTCAATGGTATTCAGGCGGCAGTCGAGCGCGGTTTGCTCAGTTGGCTGCAAGCTCAGAATGCCGACGTCATCTGCCTGCAGGACACCCGTGCCTCCGCCTTTGAACTGGATGACCCAGCCTTCCAACTGGATGGCTACTTCCTTTATGCCTGCGATGCTGAAGTCCCTGCCCAAGGTGGCGTGGCTTTGTATTCGCGGTTGCAACCGAAGGCTGTCATCAGCGGTCTCGGTTTCGAGACGGCCGACCGCTACGGGCGCTACCTGCAAGCAGATTTCGACAAAGTCAGTATTGCCACCTTGCTGCTTCCTTCGGGGATGAACGGCGATGAGGACTTGAACCAGAAGTTCAAGCTCATGGACGACTTCGGCAAGTACCTGGACAAGCAGCGGCGCAAACGTCGCGAGTACATTTATTGTGGCTCGCTGTACGTGGCGCAGCAGAAGCTCGACATCAAGAACTGGCGCGACAGCCAGCAATCCCCGGGCTTCCTGGCGCCGGAACGCGCCTGGATGGACGAGATTGTCGGCAACATGGGTTACGTCGATGCCCTGCGCGAAGTCAGCCGCGAAGGCGACCAGTACAGCTGGTGGCCGGACAACGAACAGGCCGAGATGCTCAATCTGGGCTGGCGTTTCGACTACCAGATCCTGACCCCGGGCCTGCGGCGCTTCGTGCGCAGTGCACGCCTGCCGCGGCAGCCACGGTTCTCGCAGCACGCGCCGCTGATCGTCGACTACGACTGGACGCTGACCATCTAAGCGTCGATTTGTGGATGCAAAAAAGCCGACATCGCTGTCGGCTTTTTTGTGCGCGCTGATTACAGGTCATTTGTGCTGATCGTTATTTGATCAACCGCCAGGTGAACGGATAACGGTAGGGGAACCCTTCGTTCGCCTTCACCCCGGCAATGATCGTCAACACCAGCGCGCCGATGGCCAGCAGGCCCAGCAAGAAGAAGCCGATGATCAACACCATCAGCAGCAGACAGATCGCGGCAGCAATCGCCACGGTGATCTGGAAATTCAGTGCCTCTTTGCCCTGAGCGTCGATGAACGGATCAGTTTCGCGCTTCATCTGCCACAGAATCAGCGGCCCGATCAGGTTGCCGAACGGAATCCAGATCCCCAGCAAGGCGGACAAGTGACAAAACATCGCCCATTGGCGAACCTCCTGGCTCGGTTTGGGCAGCAACTCTTGCTCATCACTCATCGCGTCCTCCTTGCGGGTTACGAACCTGCTCAGTCGGCCAGTGCAGCCTTTTGCAGTTCGAAGATTTCGTTCATGCCTTTCTTGGCCAGCTCCAGCATGGCGTTCAGCTCTTCAGGCTGGAACGGCGCGCCTTCGGCGGTGCCCTGGACTTCGATGAAGCCACCGGTGCTGGTCATCACCACGTTGAGATCGGTCTCGGCGGCGGAATCTTCAAGATAGTCCAGATCCAGCACCGGCTCGCCCTGATACATGCCGACCGACACTGCGCCGATCATTTGCTTGAGCGGGTCGCCGCCTTTCAGGCCGCCACGCTTCTTGATCACTTTCAGTGCATCAACCAGGGCCACCATGGCACCAGTGATGGAGGCGGTGCGGGTGCCGCCGTCAGCCTGGATCACGTCGCAGTCGACGTACAGGGTCACGTCGCCCAGCTTGGACATGTCCAGCGCAGCGCGCAGGGAACGGCCGATCAGGCGCTGGATTTCCAGGGTGCGACCGCCCTGCTTGCCACGGCTCGCTTCACGCTGGTTACGCTCGCCAGTGGCGCGCGGCAGCATGCCGTATTCGGCGGTCAACCAGCCCTGGCCCTGACCCTTCAGGAAACGCGGCACGCCGTTTTCGACGCTGACGGTGCAGATGACTTTGGTATCACCGAATTCGACCAGTACGGATCCCTCGGCGTGTTTGGTGTAGTTGCGGGTAATGCGGATCGAGCGGAGCTGATCGGCAGCGCGACCACTTGGACGTTTCATAGGGAATACCTGTACTGGGGACGGAAAACTGCCGAGCATTATAGAGCGCTGCACCGTGCCTGGGCACGGGTTAAAAATTCCGGCCGTCGACACAACGCCCTGAAACGCACATAACCGACGGCCTGCAGCCCTTTGTCACACCGTGTGTTTGGGCGCATCCGCCGCACTGCGCTACAATCCTGCGCCTTTGCTGCCAGTCGGCTTAAATTCATTGATATCGAGCCTGCGGAACATCCCTTCTGCGCCGATCTGCATTGCGAGGTCACCGCCATGGTGCACAGCATGACCGCCTTCGCCCGCGTTGAGAAAGCCGGCGCCCAGGGCACCCTGAGCTGGGAACTGCGCTCGGTCAACAGCCGCTATCTGGAACCGCACCTGCGTCTTCCGGAGTCGTTCCGCGACCTCGAGGGCTCAGTGCGTGAAGCCCTGCGTCAGGGCCTGTCGCGGGGCAAACTGGAATGCACCCTGCGCTTCACCGAAGAAAGCACCGGCAAGCCGTTGCAGGTCGACCGCGAGCGCGCCGCACAATTGGTCGCCGCCGCCGAAACCGTTGCCGGGCTGATCAACAACCCGGCGGCACTGAACCCGCTGGAAGTGCTGGCCTGGCCCGGCGTGCTGGTGGCCGACGCGACTGATCCACAGGCGCTGAATGCCGATGCGCTGGCGTTGTTCAATCAAGGTCTCAAGGAACTCAAGGCCGGCCGCGAGCGCGAAGGCGCGGAGCTGGCACGCCTGATCAACGAGCGCCTGACCTCCATAGAAGAAGACGTCGTGACCCTGCGTGAACTGGTGCCGCAGATGCTCGCGACCCAGCGCCAGAAAGTCCTCGACCGCTTCGCCGACATGAAGGCCGAACTGGATCCGCAGCGTCTGGAACAGGAGATGGTCATGCTCGCGCAAAAGAGCGATGTGGCCGAAGAACTGGATCGCCTGAGCACCCACATCATTGAAGTCCGCCGGGTGCTCAAGTCCGGCGGTGCTGCTGGCCGGCGCCTCGACTTCCTGATGCAGGAACTCAACCGCGAAGCCAACACACTGGGCTCCAAGGCCTTCGACCCGCGCAGCACCCAGGCCGCCGTCAACCTCAAGGTGTTGATCGAGCAGATGCGCGAACAAGTGCAGAATATTGAGTAAGGCAACAGACATGACCCACCACACCGGCACCCTGTACATCATTTCCGCCCCTTCGGGCGCGGGCAAGAGCAGCCTGGTCAAGGCGTTGACCGACACCAACCCGGAAATCCGCGTCTCGATTTCCCACACCACTCGCGCCATGCGCCCGGGCGAAGTAGATGGCGTGAACTATCACTTCGTGACCCGCGAAGAGTTCGTGAAGATGGGCGAGCACGGCGACTTCCTCGAACGCGCCGAAGTCTTCGGCAACTTCTACGGCACTTCGCAAAGCCGTTTGCAGCAGACGCTGGACGAAGGCCACGACCTGATTCTGGAGATCGACTGGCAAGGCGCCGAGCAGGTCCGCAAGTTGATGCCGCAAGCCCGCTCGATCTTCATCCTGCCGCCGTCGCTGCAGGCCCTGCACCAGCGCCTGACCAACCGTGGCCAGGACAGTGACGAGATCATCGACGGCCGGATGCGCGAAGCGGTCAGCGAGATGAGCCACTACGTCGAATACGATTACTTGATCATCAACGATGATTTCGCCCACGCGCTGGACGATCTGAAAGCGATTTTCCGTGCCAATCAGCTGCAGCAGAAGCGCCAGCAAGTGCGTTTCGGCAGATTGCTGGCTGAATTGCTGGGTTAATCAGCACTTCCCAAAACCGCTGCAAGCGCTTTACATTGGTGCCTGCAGCGCTTTGAAGGGTCTGGTCAAAAAATCAGCGCTTCCCTAATCGCTGGTGATTTTTTAAACTGTTGAGTCCGCTCGCCCAACCGGGCAGCGCGCATATTGCATTCGCTCCGAGGAATACCATGGCCCGCGTAACCGTTGAAGACTGCCTAGAACACGTGGAAAACCGCTTTGAGCTGGTCATGCTCTCTACCAAGCGTGCCCGTCAACTGGCCACCGGCGGCAAAGAGCCTCTGGTCCAGTGGGAAAACGACAAGCCGACCGTTGTCGCCCTGCGTGAAATCGCTGAAGGCCTGATGAGCTACGAGTTCATCGCCGAGCAGGAAATCGTCCAGGATGAACCGCTCTTCGCTGCTTTCGAGGACGAGTCCAACGAGGCCGTCTAAGCCTATGCCTGGTCGACGTAGCACGGCGCGGGAACACAGCCTACGGCAGGAGTCATCATGCCGAGCATAGACGCCCTCGCCGATCGCTTATCGACCTACCTCGGCAACGACCAGGTCAACCTGGTCCGCCGAGCGTATTTCTACGCCGAACAAGCCCATGACGGCCAACGCCGCCGCAGCGGCGAGGCGTACGTCACGCATCCGCTTGCGGTGGCGAATATTCTTGCCGACATGCACATGGACCATCAGAGCCTGATGGCGGCGATGCTGCATGACGTGATCGAAGACACCGGTATCGCCAAGGAAGCGCTGCAAGCGCAGTTCGGTGAAACCGTAGCCGAACTGGTCGACGGGGTCAGCAAACTGACCCAGATGAACTTCGAGACCAAGGCCGAAGCCCAGGCCGAGAACTTCCAGAAAATGGCCATGGCCATGGCACGCGACATTCGCGTGATCCTGGTCAAACTCGCCGACCGCCTGCACAACATGCGCACGCTGGAGGTGCTGTCCGGGGAAAAACGCCGCCGCATCGCCAAGGAAACCCTCGAAATCTACGCGCCCATCGCCAACCGGCTGGGCATGCACGCGATTCGTATCGAGTTCGAAGACCTCGGCTTCAAGGCGATGCACCCGATGCGTTCCGCGCGGATCTACCAGGCGGTCAAACGCGCCCGGGGCAACCGCAAGGAAATCGTCAACAAGATCGAAGAATCCCTTGGCCATTGCCTCGCCATCGACGGCATCCAGGGCGAAGTCAGCGGACGCCAGAAACACCTCTACGGCATTTACAAGAAAATGCGCGGCAAGCGTCGGGCCTTCAACGAGATCATGGACGTCTATGCGTTCCGGATCATCGTCGACAAGGTCGACACCTGCTACCGCGTACTGGGTGCTGTGCATAATTTGTACAAACCGTTGCCGGGGCGCTTCAAGGATTACATCGCGATCCCCAAGGCCAACGGCTATCAGTCGCTGCACACCACGTTGTTCGGCATGCACGGCGTACCGATCGAGATCCAGATCCGCACCCGCGAAATGGAAGAGATGGCCAACAACGGCATTGCCGCCCACTGGCTGTACAAATCCAGCGGTGACGAGCAGCCCAAAGGCACTCACGCCCGCGCCCGTCAGTGGGTCAAAGGCGTGCTGGAAATGCAGCAACGTGCCGGCAACTCGCTGGAATTCATCGAGAGCGTGAAGATCGACCTGTTCCCGGACGAGGTCTACGTGTTCACGCCCAAAGGCCGGATCATGGAGCTGCCCAAAGGCTCCACGGCGGTCGACTTTGCCTACGCGGTACACACCGATGTCGGCAACAGCTGCATCGCCTGCCGGATCAACCGTCGCCTCGCACCGCTGTCCGAACCGCTGCAAAGCGGCTCCACGGTCGAGATCGTCAGCGCGCCCGGCGCACGGCCGAACCCGGCGTGGCTCAACTTCGTGGTCACCGGCAAGGCGCGCACGCACATCCGTCATGCGCTGAAACTGCAGCGCCGCTCCGAGTCCATAAGCCTTGGCGAACGCCTGCTGAACAAAGTGCTCAACGGTTTCGACAGCGCGCTGGAGAAGATCCCGGCCGAGCGCGTCAAGGCAATGCTCGCTGAATATCGTCTGGAACTGATCGAAGATTTGCTCGAAGACATCGGCCTGGGCAACCGCATGGCCTATGTCGTGGCGCGCCGTCTGCTCGGCGAAGGCGAGCAGCTGCCGAGTCCGGAAGGTCCGCTGGCGATTCGCGGCACCGAAGGGCTGGTGCTGAGCTACGCCAAGTGCTGCACGCCGATCCCGGGCGACCCGATTGTCGGCCACCTGTCGGCAGGCAAAGGCATGGTCGTGCACCTGGACAACTGCCGCAACATCAGCGAAATCAGGCACAACCCGGAAAAATGCATCCAGCTCTCGTGGGCCAAGGATGTCACCGGCGAATTCAACGTCGAGCTGCGCGTCGAGCTGGAGCACCAGCGCGGCCTGATCGCCCTGCTGGCCAGCAGCGTCAACGCGGCCGACGGCAATATCGAGAAAATCAGCATGGACGAGCGCGATGGCCGCATCAGCGTCGTCCAACTGGTGGTCAGCGTCCACGACCGTGTGCACCTGGCCCGCGTGATCAAGAAACTGCGCGCCCTGACCGGGGTCATCCGCATCACCCGCATGCGTGCCTAATTCACACCTAACAAGGAGTCATACATGACCAAGACTGTTATCACCAGCGACAAGGCCCCAGCCGCCATCGGCACTTACTCCCAGGCGATCAAGGCCGGCAACACTGTCTACATGTCGGGCCAGATTCCTCTGGACCCAAAGACCATGGAGCTGGTTGAAGGCTTCGAAGCCCAGACCGTCCAGGTGTTCGAGAACCTCAAAGCCGTAGCTGAAGCTGCCGGTGGTTCGTTCAAGGACATCGTCAAGCTGAACATCTTCCTCACCGACCTGAGCCACTTCGCCAAGGTCAACGAGATCATGGGCAAGTACTTCGACCAGCCGTACCCAGCGCGCGCCGCCATCGGCGTTGCTGCCCTGCCGAAGGGTTCGCAGGTCGAAATGGATGCCATCCTGGTCATCGAGTAATGCGCACGGCGCAGCCTTCAAACGCTGCGCCGACTGCTCTGCGGTAAAGAACAGGTTTTGAAAGGATTCCACCATGCGCAAAGCGCTTGCTCTCTCGCTGCTCGCCATTTTCCTCGGCGGCTGTGCCAGCGACCCCGCCGACCGTGACATCAGCGGCACCTGGATCAACCAGGTGGCGATCGACGCTGCTGCCAAGGGCGGCCCCCTGCGCGAAGCGCTTCAGGCCTATGGCCCGAACCTGGAGTGGGACGTCAACACCAAGGCCGGTCAGGCCCGCTACACCAACGGTTTCGAGAACGTCGAAGGACGGCTGCAGGGCGAACAGTCCGGCGCCTGGAAAGTCGACTTCTATGGCAGCTCCGGCAGTGAGCTGAAACGCGACGGCGGCCGGATGAAACAAGCCGCCACCGAGAACGAACCCGACCAGTTGTTCGACCGCGCACAAATCCCCGTACCGGAAGGCGCACCAATCGGTGCCAGCTTCGAACGCGCACTGTATTCGGCTTACCTGGGCGGCAGCTGGAAGATTGCCAGCGGCGACGGCGAAGGCAACACCGTGCAATTCCAGGCCGACGGCCAAGTGTCCGGCCTGCCCGGCGCCGACCGTTATGCGCTGTGCCTGGCAGGCGACTGCGCCTCGATGAACAGCGACCACGACAGCATGTGGCTGCAGCTCAACGGCCAGGGCAACAACTGGATCTTTGCCCGAAAAGGCAAGGCGCTGGAAATCTTCCAGGCAGTGAATACCGCACTGGCGGATGAAATGCCGCAGTTCACCCCGGGTGAGCGCAAGTGGTTGCTTGAGAAGCAGTAACCGCGCCTGAGAGCAACACATAACCCTGTGGGAGCGGGCTTGCCCGCGATGAGGCCATCAGACTCAACACTTTAGTTGACTGCCAAGCCGCCATCGCGGGCAAGCCCGCTCCCACAGTGGTTTGTGGCGTTAGAAAGTCAGCACTTGCCTTCAAGAATCGCCGCATAACCTTCGCGGTAACTCGGGTATTTCGGCGTCCAGCCCAGCGCCTTCGCACGAGCATTGCTGCAGCGTTTACTGCCAGTGCGGCGTACGCTGGCGTCGTCAGCCCATTCGGTAACCCCCAGATACTCCCGCAGCCAGGCGACCACTTCGGCCAACGGTGCCGGCGCATCGTCCACACCAATATAGATATCCTGCAACGGCTTGCCCTGATGAGCCGCCTGCAGCAAAAACGCCATCAGCCCCGCCGCGTCATCAGCATGGATGCGATTGCCGTACAGCGGCGGCTCGACCGCCACCCGATAACCACGACGCACCTGAGTCAGCAGCCACTCACGTCCCGGGCCGTAGATACCGGTCAGTCGCACAATGCTCGCCGGGATGCCGCTGCTCAGCGCCACTTGCTCAGCCTCAAGCATCACTCGCCCGGAATAGCCGCTGGCGACGGTCGCTGAATGTTCGTCGACCCACTCCCCTTCCTGCTGCCCGTACACACTGCTGCTGGAAACGAACAGTAGCCGATCAGGCGTCTGCCCGTAGTCGTCCAGCCAACTCAGCACATTCTGCAAACCCTGTACGTAGGCAGCGCGGTAACCGGCTTCATCGTGATCGGTCGCCGCCGCGCAATACACCAGATAGTCCACCGCCCCGAATGGCCAGTTTTCCGGGCAATCTTCCTTGAACAAATCACCAGCGACGCCGATGACGCCGTCCGGCAAACGCGACACATCACGGCGCAGACCCTGCACCTCCCAGCCGGCGGCCAACAATTGCGTAGCCAGACGACTGCCGACATCACCACAACCGGCAATCAAAACAGAAGGCGCGGACATCAAAAAACTCCCAAAAGAAAGGAACAGACTAGCCCTCGTACAGGACGAACGGCTAGCAATGAAGGAAAAAAAGAAACTCTATTACTTTTGTTAACAAGAATTACTTGCAATAATGCACCCCACTTTTGTTCTCGGCCTTACGAGGCCTGGAAGAGCATTACCGTTTTTCTACCTCAGGTCCGGCCAGCATGACACGTAATCAAACCCCCGCTTCGCCAACCAAACGACCTCGCGCCTTCAGCGCAGTGGCGGCCCTGCTGCTCAGCCTGATGCTGGCACCGACCGCCGCTTTCGCCGACGCACAAGCGCCAACCGCTCCGGCGGCCACCGAACAGCACGCACCAACTGCAGCCGCGCCAGCCACCACCGATCCGGTGCAGGCAGTAGACGCCGCCCCCGCAGACACCCCTGAAGTGCTCGAACCCGACAACACCTTGGGCATGGCCCACGACCTGTCGCCATGGGGCATGTATCAGAACGCCGACATCATCGTGAAAATCGTAATGATCGGTCTGGCCATCGCTTCCATCATCACCTGGACCATCTGGATCGCCAAAGGCTTCGAGCTGATGGGCGCCAAGCGGCGTCTGCGTGGTGAAATCGCGGCCCTGAAAAAGGCCGCCACCCTCAAGGAAGCCAGCGCCACTGCGGCGAAGGAAGGCACCCTGGCCAACCTGCTGGTGCACGACGCCCTCGAAGAGATGCGCCTGTCGGTCAACAGCCGCGAGAAAGAAGGCATCAAGGAACGCGTCAGCTTCCGCCTTGAGCGTCTGGTCGCCGCCTGTGGCCGCAACATGAGCAGCGGCACCGGCGTCCTCGCCACCATCGGTTCCACCGCGCCGTTCGTCGGCCTGTTCGGCACCGTGTGGGGCATCATGAACAGCTTCATCGGCATCGCCAAGACCCAGACCACCAACCTCGCCGTCGTGGCGCCGGGTATCGCCGAAGCGCTGCTGGCCACCGCGTTGGGTCTGGTTGCTGCGATTCCTGCGGTGGTGATCTACAACGTGTTCGCCCGCTCCATCGCCGGCTACAAGGCGCAGGTGTCCGACGCTTCGGCGCAGGTCCTGTTGCTGGTCAGCCGTGACCTCGATCACCAGCCTGAGCGCAGCAGCTCGCAACCACACATGGTGAAAGTGGGGTAATCGGCCATGGGCCTGCATTTGAAAGAAGGCGCAGACGACGATCTGGCCGAGAACCACGAAATCAACGTCACGCCGTTCATCGACGTGATGCTGGTGCTGTTGATCATCTTCATGGTGGCCGCGCCACTGGCCACTGTGGACATCAAGGTCGACCTGCCGGCCTCGACCGCCAAACCGGCGCCGCGCCCGGAGAAACCGGTGTTCCTCAGCGTTAAAGCTGATCAGCGCCTGTACATCGGCGACGATGAAGTCAACGCCGATACCCTCGGCGCAACGCTCGACGCCAAGACCCAGGGCAAAAAAGACACCACCATCTTCTTCCAGGCCGACAAGGGTGTGGACTACGGCGACCTGATGAGCGTGATGGATAAACTGCGCTCGGCCGGTTACCTGAAGGTCGGTCTGGTAGGACTTGAGAGCGCAGCCAAGAAATGATCACGACGCGCCATAAGCTGACGCGTTACAGCGGTAGCCTGGCCGTGGTGCTGGGCGTTCATGCGCTGGCCATCGCGCTGGCGCTGAACTGGACCGCCCGCCCGCCCATCGAACTGCCGCCGCAGGCAATGATGGTCGAACTGGCACCGGTTCCGGCCCCGCCACCGCCTGCTCCGCCGAAAGTCGTCACACCGCTGCAGCCACCAGCTCCGGTCGAAGAGTTGCCGATCCCGAAACTGGCTGAAGCACCCAAGGCCGAGATTGCCGTACCGAAGCCCAAACCCAAGCCAAAGCCGAAACCGCAGCCGCCCAAGCCCGTCGAAAAGAAACCGGAGCCGGTGAAGGAAAAACCGGCCGAGGAAAAACCGGCTGACACCCAACCGACTCAGGCGCCGACGGAGAAATCCGCCCAGCCCGCACCGGGCCCGTCGCCGGCACAAATGGCCGCCAAGGCCAGTTGGCAAGGCACCCTGCTCGCGCACTTGGGCAAATACAAGAAGTACCCGGCCAGCGCACAGGCTCGCGGCAAGGAAGGCGTGAACCGTTTGCGCTTTGTGGTCGACGCTGAAGGCAACGTGCTGTCATTCGAACTGGTGGGCCGCTCGGGCAACGCCGACCTGGATCGGGCCACCCTGGAAATGATCCGCCGCGCACAACCGCTGCCCAAGCCACCGGCCGATATGCTGAACAACGGCTCGATCGAAATTGTGGCGCCGTTTGTGTACTCGCTGGACCGTCGTCGTTAAGTAGCAAGATCAAAAGATCGCAGCCTTCGGCAGCTCCTACAGGTATTCGGCCCCTGTAAGAGCTGCCGAAGGCTGCGATCTTTTGTTTTTCAGCTCATCCATAAACGGCAAACTCACATTGCCCGGTGTCGCATTCCTCACTCAGTCTGATAACGTGCGTCTATCGATTGCAGCCGTTATGCTTGGCCCGCAACTTCATGGACGCTCGCTATGACCCTCACAGAATTACGCTACATCGTTACCCTCGCCCAAGAGCAGCACTTCGGCCACGCCGCCGAGCGTTGCCACGTCAGTCAGCCGACCCTGTCGGTGGGCGTGAAAAAACTTGAAGACGAACTCGGTGTGCTGATTTTCGAGCGCAGTAAAAGCGCCGTGCGCCTGACTCCGGTTGGCGAAGGCATCGTCGCCCAAGCGCAAAAGGTGCTGGAGCAAGCGCAAGGCATCCGTGAACTGGCCCAGGCCGGCAAGAATCAGCTGACCGCCCCGCTGAAAGTCGGCGCGATCTACACCGTCGGGCCGTACCTGTTCCCGCACCTGATTCCGCAACTGCACCGGGTCGCCCCGCAGATGCCGTTGTACATCGAAGAAAACTTCACCCACGTGCTGCGCGACAAACTGCGCAACGGCGAGCTCGACGCGATCATCATCGCCCTGCCGTTCAACGAAGCCGACGTGCTGACCCTGCCGCTGTACGACGAGCCGTTTTACGTCTTGATGCCAGCCCAGCACCCGTGGACGCAAAAAGAATCCATCGACCCGGGCCTGCTCAACGACAAGAGCCTGTTGCTGCTCGGCGAAGGCCACTGCTTCCGCGATCAGGTGCTGGAAGCCTGCCCGACCCTGACCAAGGGCAACGACGGCGCCAAACACACCACGGTGGAATCCAGCTCGTTGGAAACCATCCGCCACATGGTCGCGTCCGGTCTGGGCATTTCGATCCTGCCGCTGTCGGCGGTGGACAGCCATCACTACGCCCCGGGCGTGATCGAAGTGCGTCCGCTGTCGGCGCCGGTGCCATTCCGCACTGTCGCCATCGCCTGGCGCGCCAGCTTCCCACGGCCGAAAGCCATTGAGATCCTCGCCGACTCCGTTCGCCTGTGCTCGGTGGCCAAGCCCGCCGCGCCGGTCACGGCCGGTTAAGCCAGGGTCATGACCGAGCTGTCGCAAGTGTCGGTGACGGCACTCAAGGGTGTCGGCGAAGCCATGGCCGAGAAACTGGCCAAGGTCGGCCTGGAAAACCTCCAGGATGTGCTGTTTCACCTGCCGCTGCGTTATCAGGATCGCACCCGCGTGGTGCCGATCGGCCACTTGCGCCCGGGCCAGGATGCGGTGGTCGAAGGCACCGTCAGCGGCGCCGATGTGGTCATGGGCCGGCGGCGCAGCCTCGTCGTGCGCATGCAGGACGGCACCGGCGGGCTGAGCCTGCGCTTCTACCATTTCAGCAACGCGCAGAAAGAAGGCCTCAAGCGCGGCACACGGATTCGCTGCTACGGCGAAGTACGGCCCGGCGCTTCGGGGCTGGAAATCTACCACCCGGAATACCGCGCCATCACCGGTGACGAACCGCCGCCAGTGGATGAAACCCTGACCCCGGTCTACCCACTCACCGAAGGCCTGACCCAACAGCGCCTGCGCCAGTTGTGCATGCAGACCCTGACCCTGCTCAAGCCGAACACCCTGCCCGACTGGTTGCCGACCGAACTGGCTCGCGACTACCAACTGGCGCCGCTGGCCGATGCGATCCGCTACCTGCACAATCCGCCCGCCGACGCCGAGGTCGATGAGCTGGCCCTCGGTCATCACTGGGCCCAGCATCGCCTCGCTTTCGAAGAACTGCTGACCCATCAACTGTCGCAACAACGTCTGCGCGAAAGCATGCGTTCACTGCGCGCACCAGCGATGCCGAAAGCGACGAAGCTGCCGCCGAAATACCTGGCCAACCTCGGCTTCAACCCGACGGGTGCTCAACAACGCGTCGGCAACGAAATCGCCTACGACCTCAGCCAGCACGAACCGATGCTGCGGCTGATTCAGGGCGATGTCGGCGCGGGCAAAACCGTGGTCGCCGCCCTCGCGGCACTGCAAGCGCTGGAGGCCGGTTATCAGGTCGCGCTGATGGCGCCGACCGAGATCCTCGCCGAGCAACACTTCATCACCTTCAAACGCTGGCTCGAACCGCTGGGCATCGACGTCGCGTGGCTGGCCGGCAAGCTCAAGGGCAAGAATCGCGTCGCCGCGCTGGAACAGATCGCCAGCGGCACGCCGATGGTGGTCGGCACCCATGCGCTGTTCCAGGACGAAGTGCAGTTCAAGAATCTGGCGCTGGTGATCATCGACGAGCAACACCGCTTCGGCGTGCAGCAGCGTCTGGCGCTGCGGCAGAAAGGCGTCGGCGGGCGCATGTGTCCACACCAACTGATCATGACCGCCACGCCGATCCCGCGCACGCTGGCGATGAGCGCCTACGCCGACCTCGACACCTCGATCCTCGACGAACTGCCGCCCGGTCGCACCCCGGTCAACACCGTGCTGGTCACCGACACCCGTCGCGTCGAAGTTATCGAACGGGTGCGCAGCGCCTGCGCCGAAGGGCGTCAGGCCTATTGGGTGTGCACGCTGATCGAAGAGTCGGAAGAGCTGACCTGTCAGGCCGCCGAAACCACCTTCGAAGACCTCACCGCCGCCCTCGGCGAGCTGAAAGTCGGGCTGATCCACGGGCGCATGAAGCCCGCCGAAAAAGCCGCGGTCATGGCCGAATTCAAGGCCGGCAACCTGCAACTGCTGGTCGCCACCACCGTGATAGAAGTCGGCGTCGACGTGCCCAACGCCAGCCTGATGATCATCGAAAACCCCGAGCGCCTCGGCCTCGCACAGTTGCACCAGTTGCGCGGCCGGGTTGGCCGGGGCAGCGCGGTCAGCCATTGTGTGCTGCTCTACCATCCGCCGCTGTCGCAAATCGGCCGCCAGCGCCTGGGCATTATGCGCGAGACCAACGACGGTTTCGTCATCGCTGAAAAAGACCTCGAACTGCGCGGCCCCGGCGAAATGCTCGGCACCCGTCAGACCGGCCTGCTGCAATTCAAGGTCGCCGACCTGATGCGCGACGCCGATCTGCTGCCCGCCGTACGCGATGCCGCGCAAGCTTTGCTCGAGCGCTGGCCGACTCACGTCAGCCCATTGCTCGACCGCTGGTTGCGCCACGGGCAGCAATACGGCCAAGTGTGAGCACCGTCGCAGTTTGTGCAGGATCGTTCCGACAGAGCTGGTTATACTCCTGCCATTGTTTCAAAAACGGATACAGACCATGACTGACGCAGCTCTCGCCCCCGAACTTCCGCACGCGCCGTCTGTAATTCGGCTGCTGCTCGGCAAGCTGGGTATCGCCTACGAAGAAGTGCTCGACCACCACGGCCTCAATGCTTCGCGCAAGGTACAAGCCGTGTTGCTGGACGACGCCGTGGGCGCGCTGATGGTGCTGTTTCCGCAGAGCCAGTTGCTCGACCTCAATCGCCTCGCCGAACTCACTGGCCGACGCCTGACCGCCGTGTCCACCGAGCGCCTGGAAAAGATGCTCGGCAAACACAGCCTGAGCCTGCTGCCGGGCCTGCCGGCGCTGACCAGTTCGCCGTGCCTCTACGAAGAAAGCCTGCTGCGCGAGCCGAAGCTGCTGATCAACTCCGGCGAGCCGGGCGTGCTGCTGGAGATCACCAGCGAAGCCTTCAAGACCATGCTGACCAAGGCCAGCGCCGCCAACTTCGGCGAAGCCCTGAGCAGCATCCGCCCGAACCTTGATCGCCCGGACGATGACCGCGAGGAAATCACCCAGGCCGTGCAGGCGTTCACTGCACGCCGGATTCAGCAGCGTCTGGAAGCGACTATCGAAATTCCGCCGCTGGCCGAAACCGCGCAAAAAATCATCAAACTGCGCGTCGACCCCAACGCCACCATCGACGACATCACCGGCGTGGTCGAAACCGACCCGGCGCTGGCTGCACAAGTGGTGAGCTGGGCGGCGTCGCCGTACTACGCCTCGCCGGGCAAGATCCGCTCGGTGGAAGACGCGATCGTTCGCGTGCTCGGTTTCGATCTGGTGATCAACCTCGCGCTGGGCCTGGCCCTCGGCAAGACCCTGAGCCTGCCGAAGGACCACCCGCAACACACCACGCCGTACTGGCAGCAATCGATCTACACCGCCGCCGTCATCGAAGGCCTGACCCGCGCCATGCCGCGCGCCCAGCGCCCGGAAGCCGGCCTGACCTATCTGGCCGGTCTGCTGCACAACTTCGGCTACCTGCTGCTGGCCCACGTGTTCCCGCCGCACTTCTCGCTGATCTGCCGCCACCTGGAGGTCAACCCGCACCTGTGCCACAGCTACATTGAGCAGCACCTGCTGGGCATCAGCCGCGAACAGATCGGCTCGTGGCTGATGCGCTATTGGGACATGCCCGATGAACTGGCCACCGCCCTTCGCTTCCAGCACGACCCAAGCTACGACGGCGCCTACGCCGAATACCCGAACCTCGTCTGCCTGGCCGTGCGCCTGCTGCGCAGCCGCGGCATCGGCTCCGGCCCCGACGAAGACATCCCCGACGCCCTGCTCGAACGCGTCGGCCTGACCCGCGACAAAGCCAACGACGTCGTCAGCAAAGTGCTTGAGGCTGAAGTCCTGCTGCGTGAGCTAGCTTCGCAATTCAGCCAGGCTTGAAAACTTCGCGAGCAAGCTCGCTCCCACAAGGTTTCGGTGACCTCCTGTGGGAGCGAGCTTGCTCGCGAAGAATCCACCCCAATCTACCTGCCTGACACAAAACCTGTGGTGAGGGGATTTATCCCCGACCGACTGCGCAGCAGTCGCAAACCCAACTAACAGGATGTGTCAGTTATATCGAGGTCTCAGGTTTTGGGGCCGCTGCGCAGCCCATCGGGGATAAATCCCCTCACCACAACAGCCCATCCACTCAAGCCCTTCTACTCAAGCCTTAGGCTTGGCATTCCTCGGCTTCAAATACTTCATCAACCCCTGAAACCACATCACCAGCGCCGGATTCCCCTTCAGCTGGATCGACTTGTCCTGAATCCCCTGCATGAACGCCAGCTGCTTGTTCTTGGCCTGCATCGTGGCAAAGGCATAACCCGCATCCTTGAACGCAATCGCAAACGCCGGCTCCGCCACCACGCCAGACTTGCTGGTAATGCGCTGATTCTTCACCACGAAATGCCGCGCCACTTTCCCGTCCAGCGTCTGCAGCTGAAACACCAGATCCTTGTCACCCAACTGCTGCTGGAACGCAGGATTTGTCCGGCTGGCCTTACCCATCAACAAACCCATCATCCACAGAAGAAAACGAAATTTCATGCGCACAGCCTCAAAAGGAAAATGAACGGCCGGGGCAGTGTAAGGGATTCGGACGATAACGCCACTATCCGCCGCTATTGGAAGATGATGCAGACCATTTCCCGCACGATGACCGCCAAGTCACACTTCTGCACCCACCGTCCTACACCTGTTGAAACACATCCCTGTAGGAGCTGCCGAAGGCTGCGATCTTTTGATCTTCCAGCCTGCAAACCTATGGGAAATTTCCTGCAAAGCGCCGCGATACCTATGAACTAGGCAGGTTGGCAGTTCGTCGATAGCCTTTGCTTGTCGCCGCCAAATCGGTGACCGGATGTGCAAGTCCGAAATCCGGAGCAAATCTCTTCTAACTCCAAAGGATTTACACCGATGACCAACCCGACACCCAACACTGAGGACACCTCGCCCTACGAATCTTTCGATTCAAGAAAACTCCACGAAGCCGCCGAACGCGCCCTCGACCACCACTTCAAACCATGCATCGAATCCCAACCCAAACGCGAAACCGGCCTCTTCAGCCTCTGCCCCGGCATCGACGCCGAAGCTCTCATGGCCAACGCCTCCGAAGACCTCCTGTCCATCAGCGCCATCGCCTGCGACCTCGCCGACGACCTCCACGGCTCCCGCCGCTCGGTAGCACTGGCCCTGAGCAGAATGGCGGACGGGGTGCGATTGATGGTGGAAGGGACGCTCGACCATATTGAAGTGCGAAACCTGGCAGCCAAGTCGTAGCGGGATTTGCGGATGAAAAAAAGGGGACGTTAAGTCCCCTTTCTTAAAGACTTTATCTCCACTGACAACCCGTCTCTGGGGAGGCCTCGATGCTGAAGTCTTCATCGAACGAATACTGTTTGTAGGATTTGTAATTCGTGTAGCGCATCGAGTTCACGCGAGCGCCTTGCGTTGCAATGACATACTGCCCCGTCACCGCACCGTCTGAAATTTCCACCCAAGTCGTCGTGAATTCGTAGGGGCCGTCCTCCGTCATGACGTATTCTTCGGTTCGGTGATGAACCAGAGCAATGGCGTTCTTCGACTTGCTATACCTGACACTTGCGCCGCTCCATTTGGCGGCCGCGTCGTAATAGGTTCTGAATTCAAAATCGATATTTTTGCCTTCCAGCGAGCGGAAGCACCTTACCTGTGTAGAAACTTCACTGTGCGCTGCCAGTGGCATTAGAAGAAGCACAGAAATAAACGCAGGCAAAAATTTCAAACCGAACATTCCTTTAGCGGTTTCATGAGGTATCAGAAAACACATCTACAGCAACTCAACGAGCGTTGATCACGCCTCGGGCACCAAAGCGCGGCGCTCACCCACCCTCGCCGGGATCTTCGAAGCTTTTCCCGCTTCAGACATTCGCGATACGTATTGCTTGTATGCCGCCACCGCCCGTTCTTTATCGTTCACGGCCCAATAACTGTCAGCGAGATTCAGGTAAGCAACCGTCCTGTTTGGGTGATTGGCAATTACTGCATTGAGCAACTCAATCGACTCAACGTAGTAACCCGCCTCGCCCAGTAAAAACCCAAGGTCGTTGGACCAGCCGGGACGCTGCGGGTAGTAGTACTTTGCGACGATATAGCTATCCGGGGGACAGGTGTCATGCGAGCCGCCGCCCATCAACACGTAGCTCATCGTATCCTTGAAGGAAGAGTCATCACCCTTTCGATAGGCTGCCAGCGCCATATCCAGCAGATCAGCCGAATCGACGGTCATCAATTTCTTTCTCACGCCCTTAATACTGCCAGTACGAGCAACCTGCAGCTTCTGCAGCGCTTCACGCCCATCGAAAGAAGCGAGAGTGATTGGGCCCAATGTCTGCACCGGCAACTCCACTACGCTGACGAGCGATCGATCACATGAGTCGTTATTCGCCACTTCCAGGAGAGCTTTCAGCTCAAACTGCTTTGAACCTCTGTTGAAGGCGAACAACAGGTTGAAGTTGTAAACCGCGTTATCTTCCTCGCTGGTTACCAGCGCTATGTAATCCCCAGCCTCAACGAACGGCTGCTTGACCACAGCTTCCTCCGCCTGCGGATCAATGACGGTCATGACGCCAGGGCGACCTTTGAGTAGATGGACGCTGAATACACCCTGAAGCGCAGACGAGTACTGACTTTTGATCAGAGGCAGCGCCTTCGACGTATCGAGCAATATGTCCTCATCACGTGCCTGTACCGGCGCAATCAACAATCGGTTGGAGGCCTCTTCCGCATCTCCTGCCAGAACAAATACGTTTTGCCGTGATGCATCACCCAGCAAGCTAGCCGGAATTTCCTTGAGGACTTGGGGCGCAGCAAGCGCGGGAGAACCCGGTACAGCGACACAACAAGTTAGAGCGCAGAGAACGCTCTGCAATACGCGTTTCACTTTCTTCAATCCTTGATTCAATCAAATGATGTCCAAATACACCCCAATAGAGCTTGTCCGATTAGGCACCGGGTTCAGGCGCGCCGCACTTTAGTTCTTCAATTCGCTCATTCTGGATCGGTATCACACAAGCGAGCCGCTTCTCTCCTTCCCCACGAAGCTCGAACAAGCTGAGCGTCAGGTGTAAACCATCAGCAGCAAATGCATGATCCTCAAACAATGCACTGGCATAACCATTCCAAAACGATTTGCCGTCAAAACTGCAAAACCGCTTGGAGGACAGCACTCTCCAACCGCCGTTGGGAGCCAGTATCTGGACCGTCAGGCATGGGCTGCCAAAGGTGCTGACATAACGTGCCACGACATTGCCGAAGCGCTGGGAGCCGGACAGGTACACCTTGTTGAGATCAACCACATTACCCGGCTCATCAGCGACGATTGTGTCCAGGTAAGCCGCACGCTCCAGACTCAGTCTGGCCATGCAGTTGTTGATCGTCGTGACATGCGCTGCCACCCCTGGCTCGATTTCCGTGGCTTCAAGCGGGCATGTGGTGTCGCGTAGCTTGATCCAGGCGCGCTGGGATTCTCTGGCCATGGCGACCAGCGCCTTGCCCTGCTCAGGGTCAAGCCGTTGTTGAGCCCCAAACCGTCCCAGCAGTTTCTTGTAGCTGGCATTGAGTTGCGTGTCGGCTTCCTTGCGGGCGGCCTCCACACACCGATCGACCTGGGCGCTCACGGTGATTTCCTTGCAGTCGTCCTCGGCCATCGCAAGAGAGGCAAACAGGCATACAAAGGACAACGCGATAAAGCGCACAAACATGTTCAATGTTTCATTCCCTGAATAACGGATCGCTCAACTACGCGTTGAGGTATTTTCTGCGCCTTGCCCTCGGCGCTCATCGCGTCGCGGTACTGGCTGTAATAGCGCTGCGCTTCATCTTTGCGATCAAGGCGCCAGAGTGAATCGGCGATGTTCAACATCAGTACTGTGCGTTTACCAACGGTCTCAACGCCGCGATAAAATTTCAGCGCCAGCTCATCGTTACCGCCCTCGGCCAAGTAAAAAGCCAAGTCGTTAAAAGCTTGAACATTGCGCGCCGGTGGGTGACAAGCCATATAGGACTCTGGACTTATAGTGCGAAGATTGAATGCGAGTTCTTCCACGCGAGATTGCGGCATCTCAATATTTGAGACCTGCTTCAATAAGTCCTTTGGAGACGGCGTCTGCATGACGAGGTCAGGCGCATCCTCTTCCCCGGAAGTCCACCGATTGCCCTCCCACTTGCCGTAGCAAAACCTGGCTGCCGGCTGACTGAGCACGCAACCGGTCTCCATCGAAATGACCCCGCAACCAGTTTCCTCTGTCGGGATTTCTTCACCCTCCTGGCCAATGACAACGCCATACAGAGTCTGAAGGAGGAGCAATGTTTTCTTGTCGGGACTTAACCAAGTCTCATGCGTTTCAGTACCCACCGCGGGTACATAGAGGGGAAACGTTTTTCCATTGGCGGTAAACGAGGCAACCGCCGACTCCGCAGCAGGCCTACCCCATGTCTTGTCCTTCAGCGTCACTAAGTGCCCGCCAACCCCCACGATCTGAATATTTTCAGACAAGGCATTGGCTGAAGCTGACACGCTCATGACAATCATCATCCGCTTAAGGCTGCCCGCGAGAAGACGGTTCATCCACTCACTCCTCATCCATCGGCGACGATTCCACGTCGGTCATGCTCAGCAGTCGAAATTCATTGTTCACAAACTCGTAGTAACGATCCCGGTTACCACTTTCCAAAGCATTCCCCTGCGCATCTTCTTCACCGTCGAGCGTGATGCCGGACACGATGATCAAGCGGCTGTCGGGCTGGTAAATCATGCCGAACGTGCTGCCGTCGTAAGCATTGGGCAGACCGCCAACGACTTCCCCAGTCTGAGCGTCCAGCACTTCGCCGCAAATGGCGCTACCGCCACAGCCGAGCCTGTGCAGGATGTAATGGCCGGCGAAGTTGACCTTGCCTTTCAGGGCTTGTGCCCGCGCTTGGTCCATCATTGGGCTGCTGTTTTCTTGCGGCACCAGCTTATGGTTGGGGCCGTTGAAAACTGGCGTGACGGTGTAATCCTTGAAGGTTGGATCTGCAGCGAAGGCCATGGCGGTTGAAATTGCCAAGAGACTGCCCGCTACCAGTGACAGCCAGTTCATACGCAACAATAGTGTTTTCACTTCCTATCCTTCGAATTAATCAATTCCAACTCACCATCCCGATACAACACCTCACACCCCATCCACGCCGGATCCACCTGCGGCATCACCGCCGACGGCTTGCGCAATTCCCGCAACAACGTCGAGCCATGGGACAGCCGCCCACCCATCCGCGCAATCACCGCTCGTGCTGCTTGATAGTGCGCATGCCGCCCCGGATCGAGGGTGTCTTCGAGCAGGATGTCCTCGCCGAGAATGCCTTGCACTTGTCCCGGATAAATCATGAACCCGGTGGCCTGCTCCGCACCTTCGCGACCGTCCTGCCAGAAGCTGCCATCGCGAGTGCGTACGTCCGGATGCGGCGCGAACCAATGCTCGCGGTCCGCCAGTGGCATGGCGTGGTGAAGACGGAAGAAGATGCACATCAGGTTGTCGCGGTACCACTCGCGTACTTGCAGGTAGTAGCCGCGCAGGCCCGGCAGGCCGGTCGAGTGCGCGAGGCGGATCAGCCCAGACCATTGCGGGAATGGCTGTAGCGGCAGTGCGCTCGACGCGGGTCTAGGCGTAGCGGGATCGGTTTCCCACGGCAATCGATGCGGACTGTTTTCAAGATTGTCGTAAGCGGTCGGCGGGCGGCCCAGCCAGTCGCCGCCACTGCTGGCCAGCGCCGTGGCGATGCACAGATTGCCTTGCACCACGAACACGTAGAACCGGGTGAACCAGTCCGCGAGTTGTTGGCCATTGGCACTTTGGGCGACCAGTTCGGCCAGCTCCCGATCGAAGCGCTGCAAACCGTTTTCAAGGTTCAGCAAATGGCCCCGAGCCTTGCGTTGCATACGCAAAAACAGCGGCAACGAACGCAGCATCTTCAGCGGTTGCCACGGCAGATGCGGCGTCGCACCACCAACTTCACCGGCGTAGTTATCGGCGCTGATGCCCCAGTCGGCCAACCGGGCAAGAAACAGGTCATTGTTGATGTAGGACGCGCCGCCGAACACAGCAGTGAACGGCTCGTTGTCCTGCAACACCCGCGCATCCCAACGCGCCATGATCGCCGGAATACTCATTGCCGCGCGGCGCTGGGTGTACTCCACCAGCACGCTCGGTTGCGGCGGCAGGATCTCGGCGATGTTGGCGGTGGTCAGGTGGCGGCGCCAGCCGTAATCGCTGATCGGCCGGTATTGCAGCAGCCACAGTTGCGAGCCGTCCCAGGCCCATTCGACGTCGCCGGGCACGTAGTGGAACACGCGCAACACATCTTGCATAAAGCGCCACAGCAGGTCTTCGGTCAAGCCGTGGGACGGCGTGAACGTGCCGCTGCGCCACGCATCGCCCAGTCGCGAAAGCGTTGCTTGTGAGGGGCTGACGTGACCGTTGGCCAACGATTCGAGATGGCCCTCAACCCATTCCAGTTCTACCGAGAGATGGCGCACGAACGCGATGCCGGAAACTACCGGGGTGATGAAGCGTTGCACCATCACTTCCTCGACGCCTTCGGCCGTCAGTTCGGCGATGCGTTTCGACACATTGGCGGGCGGCTCGCGCAGATAGGTTGTGCTCAAACCGGCATTCGCCGAATCGGCCTGGTCCTCGCCATAACTGGAGGAGCGCACCGCCCAGGTCACGTCGGGTTGGGCAGCGAGAAATGCTGGCAGACGCGGATCATTGCAATCGTTGAGCGTCAGCGCCGCCGGCACCGCTTGCCGCGCCAGTTCAGCCAGGCGCAAACGCCCGCCCTTGGTGTGCGCAACAAACCCGCGCTCGCCCGACTCCAGCCACTGCGCGAATTCGGCGGGCGAGTCGATCCACGGGTAATGGCCCCAACCGGGTTTGAGGCTGATAGTCAGATCAGCGCGAGCGAGAATCGCCGACCACGCCGCCGCTTGCTCGATACCGAGCACGGCGTCCTGATCGCCCCAAACCAACTCGACCGGATCGGTGATCCACTCCAGCAGTGGCAGCGCGGTGTCGGCGCGAATCAGATCCCAGTGCGGCACGAACGCACGACAGCGCGCATAGCCGGCGCCCATGCGCTGGTACTGCGCGGGCGTCCAGGTCTGGTTGGAAAACTTGCGCGCGAACAGTGTGGGCTGGTTCGACAGCAGCCAGTGAATGGTCTTGCGAATCGGCAGCGGCGACATCAGCGCCGGCAACCGCCGCTGCCACAGAAACGCACCGACCGGCGCCAACAAAACGCTGCGGGAAAAGTGCCCCGGCCGACGTTGCAACGCATGCAACACCAGCAACGCATTGACCCCGACCGCCATGATCGCGCTGCCCTGCTGTGTCATCGCCAGCAAGGTCTGCGCGTAGCCCGCCAGATCCTCACAGGGCGGCTGCGGATTGGCGCCGAAACCCGGCAACTCCAGCGGAACCACGTCGTAGTGTTGAAAGTGCGGCAGCGCGTCATCCCACCAATCGGCGGCGCTGCCGTTGCCGGCCAGCAGGTACATCAAGGGCTTGCTCATGAGCGATCCTCAGGTCAGATCGCGCAGAGCGGCGTCGAGGGTTGGAAAGCGGAATGTGTAGCCAGCCTCGGTCAAACGCTGCGGCACCACACGCTGGCCGTCGAAAAACAGCTGCGCCATCTCCCCTGCCATTGCACGCACTGGCGCGGCGGGAATATGGAACCACACCGGACGCTTGAGGACCTTGCCGACGTTCTCGGCGAAGGCTGCCTGACTGACGGTTTCCGGCGCCACCATGTTGTAGGTACCGCGCAGACTGTCGTCATCGAAAGCCCTTGCGATCACCTGAAGCACATCATCGCGATGCACCCAACTCATGATCTGCCGACCATCGCCCATGCGCCCGCCGAAGCCCAAGCGGAACGGCAGCAGCAACGGCGTCAACGCGCCGCCCGGGCCGAAGACCACGCCGAGGCGTAGCACCACCTGACGCACGCCAAACTCAGTGGCCGGTTGCGCGGCGGCTTCCCAACGCGCGCAGAGTTCGGCCATGAAACCATCGCCCTTGCTGGCGTGTTCATCGAGGCTTTCGCTGGCATCGCGCACGCCGTAGAAGCCGATGGCCGAGGCTTGAATCCACAGCGTTGGTTTTTGCTTGGTGTTCTTCAGCCAGGTCATCAACGCTTCGGTGGTGCCGACTCGGCTGGCGAGCAGTTGCGCCTGACGTTTGGGAGTCCAGCGTGGGCCGGCGACAGGGGCGCCAGCGAGATTGATCACTACGTCGAAGGTTTCGTCGTGACTGAGTTCGCCGAGCGAATGCACACAGCGGACGCGGCCGTTGAATAGATTGGCCGCGCTCAACGGATCGCGCGTTAGGACGCTGACCGAATGACCCGCGTCGAGTAATTGAATGACCAAGGCTTCACCGATGAACCCAGTGCCGCCGGTGATCAGCACACGTTTGAAAGCGCCACCGGCAAATGGGTTGGACAGGCTCGTTGTCTTTACTGCAGGAGACTTCCGGCGGTCATGCCGATACAGCCACAACAGTGGCGGCAACAACACCAGCAATGCAAAACCATCTAGCCATAGATGCGACCAAACCTGTTGTTGCTCTGAGAGCCACATGTCCTGCGGCGCCCATAACAGGATGCCGGCGATCAACCAGCCCCAGACTCCCGGGGCTTTCAAGCGATTGCCCAAGTGCACCAACGCGAGCATGTACAGCGAATAACTTTGCAGCGTCGCGCCGAACAGCGCGAGCCACCAGACTTGTTGTTCGTGGCCGGCGGCAGGTACCGCATCGGCGCCCCAGAATGCGAGTTCGAGGATGTGCAGATAGCCGTCGAGTAAACCGGAGTGACCGGCCCAAGTCAGGGTGAGGCCGGCGAGTATGTGCACGATTGCGGCGGCGTATAGCCAGAGCACTAACGCGGGGCGAAGCGAGGTCGAGGGGGCTGGCATTCCGTGTCCTGAGCGCATTACTTGGGGTGGAGAGTTTAAAGGAAGGACAACATAAAAAATCCAAAAAACTTTCTAACGCATGTTTTTAAGTCGTACTTATTCTTCAAGTGAGATAGCCATTTTCAGAGTAGATCCATTCAGA
Source organism: Pseudomonas sp. S8 (assembly GCF_050473925.1). NCBI lineage: Bacteria > Pseudomonadati > Pseudomonadota > Gammaproteobacteria > Pseudomonadales > Pseudomonadaceae > Pseudomonas > Pseudomonas sp. S8. The sequence goes on along the minus strand of NZ_JBFDVZ010000016.1, from coordinate 4,509,833 downwards.
TAAACGATCGCTTCGCGCCCGTTAACATCGATAGGCGTAGGATTCTGAATCATTCCTTCATCACTGGCCTTCGCAATTTTCGTCAGCGTCTTATCCACAACATTGGCACGCCAAACAGTTTTATCGCCATTCTTGAAATAAAACGTCGGCCTTGATTTGCTCCAGATTGGATTATAAATATTCCAACTAGCATCCGGCCCACCAACCGGAGCTATCGTTTCATACCCTGGGGTATGCGAATAGTACGCTTGCAACTTTCCATACTCTCCACCCCAGCCGAATGTCAAACCACTTACAGCATTTTCATTAGTATTTGGCCACTGCTGAAACAATAAACTACTTTCAACCGGCGGCAGCTTGGAGCCGAGTTTATAAACCATCCCCCGCAACTGATTTTTCGAAAGCTGCTGTCGATAGTAAAACGACCCGTCCAGAATTCCCGCAAACCTTTTGCCTTCGTCATTCGACCCCAGACTCAGAGCACCATCAAAACCGATATCTTTCGCAATCGTGTGCAGTATTTGCCTGTCATTGCGATCAACGTACTCATAAAGATTGCCCCTGTACGCTATCATCGCTGGATCAAAATGCCCTTCAAATACGATGACATGCAACATGCCTGAGATTGTTTCAGCGGAGATTAAAAATCGTTCGACAACCCCCTTTTCATTGGGAAGCCATGCTAAATCAACGACCTTCCATGAGCGCTCAGACTGCGTATATGGCTTATCGCCCAACATCAACTTAATATCTTTCTGGGTCGGCCTAGGCGCAATAGAAATCGGCGACAGAAACTGTATCTGCTGAGTATAAGCATCCTCTAGACACTCAACCGACTCACAAGCATTACGTTCCGACTCCAGCCAATCGCTTTCGATTATTTGAAAAGCCCGTCGACTCTTTAACGGCTTGAAAAATTCATTCAACTTTTCATCCATTATGGACAAAGAGGGAGAATTACAAATTTTCTTTTCTACGTCCGTTGAAGCCTTGCCGCAATCGAAACTCGCGGAATGCGCAACCGTACTAAAAAGCAAAAAGGCTAACGATAAAATCCCAGAAACTGGAAATATGTTTCTCATTGATTCAGCCATTAATGAAGTCTCAACGGGTGATATAAATTTCAAATGTTAAACCTTTCGGCGCGCGACAATTAGGCTCTTCCCATCGCATTTCGTCGGGCGACGCTAGCATTGACCATAAAGAATCAAGGCGTGGAATATAGCCAGCCAAGGGGTCGGATTAAGCCAAACAAAATCCGCTCCCTTTTATTGCCAAGACTATCTTTAATTATTTAGAGCCAATCATTTTATCAATATAGGTCTTTATCAACCCTGCATTAACGTAAGGAAAATGTTGCTCCTCACCTTCTTGATAACCTTCCATCCCACTCAAGTTTTTATCAAACCTGACAAGCTTATTCACAACCAATTCATTACCCGCACTTTTTTCATACCCATAAACTTGATAAAGGGTTCCGTACGTTCCAATTCCTCTACTCGTGATTTCCCAAGAAACCAAAACAAGTACATTTTTCTTACCTTTTACTGGATAAAAGAAAATCGACTCGATTTTTGGATCCGAGCCTGCCACATCATATTTATCGACAAGGCTTCTATTTTTTTTATTATCGGCACCAACAACATCCAAAACCAAAGAAACCGGAAATTCTGCGTTCCCTGTCTGCAAGAAGGAGAGTTCCCCTCCCTTTACAACATTAGTTTTAAACGGGCCCTGTAGCACGCGCCCCTGAAGGTAATCTACATCTTGCGCACTGCTGAAGTTTGCCATAAGAAGAACGAAAGCAAACATAAAAAAACGGAGCATAGCAAATGACCTCTTAGTTGATATTCATTAGTGCAGCAAGGGCTTGGTATCTATTGTTTCTGTCCGTATATCCGTTTTGCCCGCCATTCACCATTTGTGTGACGTCGACCACACTCCCCGTCTTGGCGACTTCGCACAATTTTGTGCCTCCTTGCCCAGTTTTGGTAAACCAAAAAACGAAGGCAGACTCAACTCCGTACTCGGTTGAGGAAATCAGGAGATCTGGATTGGCCACGAAATCCTGAATATCCGACGGATTTCGCTGATTATGCACATTAGTAAACCGTTGATACTCGGACTTTCCGGTTACCTGCAGCATTCCACGGCCACGATATCGATAACCGTCTCGACTAGCCTCATTGCCATTACCCATTCGATCCGCGTAGACGTAACTGGCAAGATTTTCAGCATTCATCGCGTAATGACTTGTTTCTGACCAAAGCTTGCTTCTCAACACACCAAAATCGCAGCTATCCGTTTGCTCATTATAGCCATTCACATTGTTTTGCCGTCGGCACCCATAGGTCTTCTTCATTTGCCGGGCACTATAATTCAAGCCCTCTTCAATAATCCTGAATTGACTTTCATGGCCGACTTGGGAAAGGAAATGCGCAATAGCTTTAGGTTGCTCAAGCTTATACGCCGCGGCATATTTATTGAGATACGGCAAAATACTCGAATGATGTGATTCAGCCCCTGCTGGGTTAGCGGCCCTAAGCATTTCCAAGGTAATCAGATCACGTGTAGCAGTGAAACTTCCAATAAGTGCAATCGGGTGAATATGCCGAACATTTGTATCATTGGTAATTCCATGCTGCCCGATAAGCTTGTCCCACCAACTCAACGTCTTAATTCTTGCTTTTTCTTCAATCCATTCATTGTGTGGCTCTGTTTCAGTGTGACCCATTAACTCATCCAGAGAATCCCATTTTTCTTGTTTGAATTGCCACTCGTTTTCATAGCGTGTAACCATCTGAGAAATCGGCTGAGCGAACCATGGTTTACTCAAAGCCTCTTTTATTTCCGAAGGCGTGAGTTTTTTATCGCCGTTTCTGTCTAGAATTTTGTAAAGATTTTGCTTTGTAGAACCTTCTTCGGCATTACCGATATTAGGCTGATAGTTAGCTTGCTCCTCCTCACTAAGACTTTCCTGCGCATGAAGAAACGCGGCCAAATGATCCACATTACTCCCAGCTTCATCTATAAAACTAAAACCCTCCCACTCAAATGGTGAATGGCGTGACAACGCAGTATCCGGCTCTGCAAACCAACCGCTGATTTCATTCCCTTCGGCATCCCCCAGCAACCCATCCAGACGCCACCAAAGCGTATAGGTAGTGGTTCCACCCATCACAACAGGAACTTTTATCTTTTTTTCCGCGGGTAGCGCTTCCAATACTCCGACTGGGATAAAGAAGTCATAGCCAACCTTTTTGTGGGGATCGGTCACTTTCGGAGGATTTGTTGCGCTCATTCCTTGCGTGTGAGTAACCAACACACTGTCTTTTGGAATCTTTACGAGCGTTTTTCCAGCGGCAGGCATTCCCGCAGCTTTCTCTTTACTCAGTTCAGTAAATGCCTTTACGTCCTCGCAGCTGAACACCTCAACGTGCAACAGATTCTTGGGCGCCGAATCCGAATGGTTTTGATATTTGCCTACGTGACCGATCAGACTCCCCGCCGTAATCGGGAATGGAGTCGCCAAAACATGTACCGAGTCCTTCTCGGCTGGCTCACTTTTGGCTTCAAGGTTCCCCTCCCAGACATACCCGAGCACTTCAGCAGGCGCCAGCGGAGGAATAGCACTCCCGCTGACAATCTCCAACAGTTTCTGGTACTTACCACGCGTCCCATCGTTCCCGATTCTGACTTGCGTGCCGTGGGGCAAAATGGCTTTTTCAGCGCCAGATCGGCTTGCAGAAGCGCGAACAACCAAACCTTTCTGAGGTGGGTTCATCGGGTCTTTTGCAGCGGCGCCAATGACGTAAGTGTTGGGTGTCGGACCCGCCGTCATTTCTCTCTTGAAAACCCAGCCTGCTCCGGGTTGAAGATTGGTATTAGCCGGCGTGACGCTGACCACCTTGAGCCAACCGTTTTGCTCTTCCCCCGTCTCGACGACCGTACCGCGACTCAAAACCGTTAGCACGGTTGCGTACCCAGGCTTGCCACGCGGTTCCTGACGAACGCGCAAACCGAGAATTTCGTCGTCAGCCGTTGCTTTGACTTGCAACGTACCCCCTCCCCAAAAGGGCGGTCGCGACAATGTCGGAATTTCCTCGTAGTTCTTCCACTGCAACAAATGCATGTAAAGACTGAAAAAAATCAGGCTTGGACCAGGTGCTGGCGGAGAAGCAGGCGATCCAGCAGGAGCTGGGGTTGCAGGTTGCACCGGCACTTCCAAACGATGCTTAACTAATACAAAACCAGTCGAAAACTCAGCCTCAGCCGTACCGTAGGCCGATTTCGGATAAGTACTATCAATACGGTAAGCGACTACTTCACCATCCGCGATGCACTTGACTTCTGCCAGGTCGGGCACTAAACCCGAGGCTTCATCGAAATGAATACCACCATGCCAAAGACCATTGGCACCCAACGGGTAGAAACCATCTTTGGCCTTGGCTAAGGCCTTGTAGAACTGCTGTGGATCCGTCGTCCCTGCCGCTCCAACTTTTAACGGATACGACCATTTTTCTACTTTCTTGCTGGTTGTCTCTGTCATTACCAATTACCTGAATTCTGATCCCTGGTGGCTTGGATTGCCGTCAATGTCTTACCCGGAAAAATTGAGCATCCGCTTCGGCTTGCGTTTGATTTTCTCCTCAGACGCATTCCCCAGCGCCTGATCCATCAAACTCCCCGCCTTATCCTTATCCGCAGCCCCCGGCAGCACCGGCGGCTTAATCCCTATGCCAGTCCCACTCCCCGGCGAGCCACCGGCATTAATCTTCACCACCGGCCCAACCACCGTCACACCACCGCCATCGAGTTTGATAAAGCTCCCACCCCCAAGAATGGTCAGCTCCGTCCCCGCCTCAATAACAATCTTGTCCCCAGCCTTGAGGTGAATCTCTTTCCCCACGCTGGTCAGTTGTGCCGTGCCCAGCTTCACATGCTGGTTCTGCCCAACCGTCAGGTGGTCATCCAGCTTCGCTTCAACCTTGCGGTCGGAAATAGTCGTGCGGTGTTCTTCAGCCTTGAGTTCGGTGTAGGTGTTCTTCACCACCGTGTCATGACGTTCATTACCGACACGAATCTTCTGGTCGTGCTCGATGTTTTCATCCCAGTCGCGCTGGGCGTGGATGTAGATTTGCTCCGCGCCTTTTTTGTCTTCGATGCGCAGTTCGTTGTACCCGCCGCCGCCCGGGGAGCTGAGGGTTTTGAACACGCTGCGGGTTTTGTTTGCCGGCAGGGCGTACGGCACCGGGTTTTCCTTGTGGTACAGGCAGCCGGTGACGAGGGGTTGGTCGGGGTCGCCTTCGAGGAAGGTGACGAGGACTTCCATGCCGATGCGCGGGATGCTGATCGCGCCGTAGCGGTCGCCGGCCCAGGAGCTGGAGACGCGCAGCCAGCAGCTGGTTTTGTCGTCGGCGAGGCCTTCTCGGTCCCAGTGGAACTGGACTTTGATGCGGCCGTATTGGTCGCAGTGGATTTCTTCGCCTTTGGGGCCGGTGACCATGGCGGTCTGGCTGCCGAGCACCCGCGGTTTCGGGTGTTCGAGAGCCGGGCGGTAGAACACGTCCCACGGGGTGGCGAGGAAGGTGTTGCGGTAGCCCTGGTGGAAGTCGTCCTTGTTGTCGGTGGTGTCGCTGGTCACGCCTTCTTCGAGGACTTGCGGTTGTTTGCCTTCGTGGAAGATTTCGGTGAGCAGCCACAGGTCGTTCCACTCGCTACGCGGGTGGTCGGACATGGCCATGAAGTGGCCGCTGACCAGTTTGGTCTGGTCGCCGCGACCTTCGGCCTGGCGGTAGTCGGCGCGGTGGCGTTCGAGGGCGCGCTGGCTGAGGAACTTGCCGCGTGCGCGGTCGATGAAGCGGCCCGGGTAGTCGTAGTCTTCGAGATCCGGCTCAGTGCTCTCGCCATCCGGCTTGTAAGCCGCTTCCATCTGCAGGCGCGGTTTTTCGAAGTCGTAGTCGCGGCGCGTGGTGCGGCTGGTGCGGGTTTCCAGACGCAGTTTGAAGCCTTTGATCACCGGCTCTTCGGCGACCATGCCGCTGCCCTGCACGTACGCGGTCGGCTGGCCGAGGTCGGGGAACACGGTCTGGTCATCACCGAACACCAGCAGGTGGGCTTTTTCGCTGTGCTGGAAGTGGTAGTGAATACCCTCCTCTTCGCACAGACGCTGGACGAAGTGCAGATCGGTTTCGTCGTACTGCACGCAGTAGTCGCGATCCGGGCACGGCTGGCTCAGTTGGAAGCTGTAGGCGTTGCCCTTGATCCCGTGTTCGTCGAGGATCAGCGCGATGATTTTTGGCGCCGACATCTGCTGGTAGATGCGCTGGTTGGTGCGGTGATGCAGGTACTGCAGTTGCGGCACCAGCGAGACCTTGTAGCGGGTCAGGCGCTTGCCGGCATCGCCCTGGGCGACGCGGTAGATCTGCCCGTGAATGCCCGAGCCCTGCGGATCGAATGCGAGAAACGCCTGCTTGTGCAGGAGTTTTTCCAGGTCCAGATCGGGGTTTTCGCTGACCAGTTCGAGGTCGAAACGAAACGGCTGGCTGATACCTTCGGTGCCGGTGAACGACAGCACTTGCAGGTCGCCCACGTAGTCTTCGACCTTGAGGCTGAAGTGGGTTTCGTTAGCTGGGTTGAACATAAAGCGCTCCCTGTTCGAATGTCGTCCGTTACGCCCGAAGTCGCAACCGTTGCAGCCAGGACGAAGTGGCGCCCAAGGCGTCACGCAATTGGGCAGCAGTGATGGTGCGTTCTGCCGCATTGAAGCTCAGCGCGGTTCGCAGCGCTGGCCAGCCGTGTTTCGGTAAGTTCGCCGGGGCTTGCAGCTCGCGCTCCAGGTGCTCGTCGCGGGCCTGGGTCGAGGGCAAGCGGCGGAACGGGTGTTTGCCGCTCGCCAGTTCATAGATCACGCAGGCCACGCCGTACACGTCCGCGCTGGCCGACAACGGTTGGCCCTCAAGCAGTTCGGGGGCGGCGTAGCCCGGGGTCCAGGCGTTGAAGCGCTCGCGGCTCAGGTGCGGCAGGCCGGGCAACACGCCCTCGTCTGCCTGGCCGAGACCGAAGTCGAACAGGCGCAGGCCGTCTTCGCTGAGCATGACGTTGCTCGGTTTCATGTCACCGTGCAGCACGCCGCGACGGTGGGCGTAGGCCAGCGTGTCGAGCAGCGGCAGCGCGATGTCGCGCGTTTCTTTCCACGGCAGGCCAAGGGGCCGCTCGCAGAGCAGTTTGTCCAGAGTCAGGCCACGCATGTATTCCATGGTGATGAAGGCCCGCTGGCAGTCGGTGTCGACTTCAAAGGTGTGTGCACGCACGACGTTGTCGTGGCGCAGGCATCGGGTCAGGGCGAACTCGCTGTAGAGCAAGGCACTGGCGTCCGGCGATTCGGCAAATTCTTCGCTGAGGATTTTCAGCGCAATGTAAGGGTCGGGATCGCCGAACTGCTCGTGCAGCAGATCCCGCGCCCGGTAAACAGCGCCCATGCCGCCCGCCCCGAGCAGACGCTCGAGGTGGTAGCGGCCGGCGAGTACGTCCGGCAATGCACCGATGCTGGCCTTGGTCGGCGCCAGCAACGGCTCGGCGTTGTTTGCCTTGGCGAAGGCGAAGTAGGTCAGGTTGCTGGCCTGCTCTTCGTTCATCAGCAAGTCATCGACTGAGGATTCGATTTCAGTCATTGGCGGATCACCACGGCAGTCAGGTTATCCCGGGCGGCGCCACGCAGGGCGCCGTCGAACAGACGTTCCAGCGCCACATGCGGCGCGCTGAGGCTGAGGGCGTTGCCGAGGGCATCGCTGCTCAGGCCCTGATACAAACCATCGCTGCACAGCAAAAATGCATCGCCCGGATAGACCTCGAGTTCGAGGACATCCAGGGTCAGCTGTTCGGCGGCGCCGACGGCTCGGGTCAAGGCCTGAGCTGCCGGGTGCGCTGCCGCCTGTTCGACGCTCATCTGTTGCTCGTCGATCAGTTGCTGTTGCAGCGAATGATCCTTGGACAGCTGATACAGCCGCTGCCCGCGCCACATGTAACAACGGCTGTCGCCGGCCCAGATGCAGGCCGCGCGATTACCTTCCACCAGCAGCGCCACGACGGTGCTGCCCATGATGCTGTCGTGGCGCCCGGCGGTGACCGTCAACTCCTGCCCCAAACGCCGGTTCAGCCAGTGCAGGCACTGGCGGATGGCTTTGAGGCGTTCGTCGAAGTCCTCGTGTTGCGGCAGTTCAGCCAGGCTGGCAACGATCAACTGGCTGGCGATGTCGCCACCCTGATGACCGCCCATGCCGTCCGCGACCACCCACAGCCCCTGCTGTGGCGAGTCGAGGAAGGCATCTTCGTTGCGCGCCCGCACCTTGCCCGGGTCGGTACGCGCCGCGCTGCGCCAGGGACTGGCCACCAGCATCAGAGCTGCACCGGCATACGGAAGGTACGCAGCACGCCCATGTCGAACGGGTTCGGCGTGCGCTGGCTGGTCAGCAGGTAGTTGGCGCGCAGGCCACCCACATCGGCTTTCAGCACCAGCACGTCGCGTCCGGTCAGGTACTCGGTCTGCATCAGGTCGAACAGACGGAACAGCGACCATGGGCCGGAGTTCTTCTCGATCCCGATCGGCCGCCCGGCCATCTTGTCCATCACCAGGCTGGTGCGACCGTCTTCAGCATCGGTCGGCCACTTGAACGTCATTGGCAGGATCGGACCGTGGCGGTACTCCATGGTCTTGTCGCCGAACTTGAACTCGGAACGGCTCACGGCCGGGTCGAGGGTGTAAGGCTCCAGTTTGAACTGCACGGTCGGCTCGGCCGGGTTGATCGAGAAGAAGCTCTGGCGAATGGTCAGGGCTGCTGCCATCTGGTCGAGGTACATCTTCGACACCGGCAGGCTGTGACCGTCGACGCTGCGCATCCGGTAGTTGCCCGGATCACCGCTGACGAACGGACGCATGTAGCTGTCGAAGAAGCGATCGACGGTGCCTTGAGCGCGGAAGAACTCGCGGAAGTCGCTGATCGCCACGTCGCTAGTGCTGCTGGCGCTGAACGGATAACGCTTGCTGATGGTTTTGCCATACACGCTGTACAGCTCGTTCTGATAACGGCCGTTCAGGTATTGGTAAGCGTCGTTGAGCACCAGGCGCCACGAGTCCTCGGCCAGCACGTTGAACCACACGCTCAGTGGACGCGGCAGGCGACCCGAGGCCGCACGCAGGTTGGTCAGCGCATCACGCTGGCCGCTCATGCGGGTTTTCGCCATTTCGAACGAGGCTTGTTCCGGCGTGCTGGAACGGGCCAGACCGGACAGTTGCAGTTGCAGGTCGTTGAGCGCGCTGATGGCCGGGGTCAGGTCTGCGGCCGGGCCGTTGTTGTCATCGAGCAAACGGTGCAGCGGCTCGAAGCGGCGTTGCAGCGACTTCTTCGCGGTGTCCGGCAGGCTTTTCGCCACGGCCATCGCCGACGCCTTGTCCGCCACGGCAGACGCCAGTTTGCCGACCTTGCCCAGTTTGCCCTTCTGCCCGGCCAGTGCATCGGCGGCATCACCGGCTTCGTCCACCGGATCGGCAGCGGCCGGGAAGCGCGTGTTTTCACGTACTTCAGTGAGCAATGCCAGCACCGGCGAGTTGGCCGAGGTCAGGCCCGCCAGTTGTTCGGCGCCTTCACCGGCGTCGCTGATCGGCGGCAAGGCCACCTGGCCAACGGCTTCGCTCCAGTAGTTGGCGTAGTCACGGAAGTACAGTTGCTCCAGCTCGACCATCAGGCGACGCAAGTCCATGTCGCTGATGCCCGCACCTTCGCCCAGCACCCAGTTGTCACGCAGGATGTCGGTGACCAGCGCCGAACCCTGCACCGAGAAATACTGCTGATAACCCTGCTGGGTGTAGAACCCCGGGATCACGTATTCGGTGCCGATGAACAGCGAGCCTTGCGGGCCGAGGTGTTGGCTGAAACGGTATTCCGGCAGGTTACGCGCCTGCTCGCGGAGCATGCGGTAGACCACGGTGGCCAGCGATTCGGCGCGCAGCACCTGACGTGCCTGAGTGACCAGTTGATCGTTCAGCGGGTAGATGAACGGCTGCTTCAGCAGGCGCTCAAGGTGAGTGTTCAGACCATTCTGCACCGCGGTGTTGCCGGTGTAGCGCTGCGACCAGTCAGTGGCGACCCAGTCCTTGAGCCACGCTGCGTCACGACGGTCCTTCATGTTCAGCATCAGGTACGCACGCAGGCTGTTGAGCAGCTTGTCGCGGTCCTTCATGTTGGCGCGGATCTGCCCTTCGAGCATCGTCGCGACCCGTGGCAGCAATTGTGCTTCGAGCTCATGCTCGTAGGCTTGCTTGACCACCGGATTGACGTCTTCGCCCTGATACAGACCGCCACGCTCGTGGTACGAGACGTCGCCCTTCTTCGGGAACACCTGAGTCGCGGCGTAGCTGGTGTCGAGGGTTTTCAACACGCCCATCGCGTCATCACGCGGGGTCAGCGCCGAACGCTGCTGAGTCCAGTTCTGCGCCAGCGTGCGCAGGTTTTCCAGACGCTCATAGTTGGCCGAGAAACCACCGGCCCAGAGCATGCCGAACAGCGCCAATGCCGCCAGTGCGCCAACGTACAACGCACGCTGACCCCAATGGATGCGGCTGCGCTCGCGTTTGTCGAGGCCGGCCAGATCCGACTCGGGGAAAATCACCCGACTGAACAGATGATGGATGAAGCGCGAACGGCCACTGCGCAGGGTCGGCAGCACACCGGCATTCATGCCGAGGTTGGCGCCGATGCCGGCGGTAGTTGCGTCCATTTCCTGCGTCAGGTGCGGAGCACTGGTCAGGTAGAAACCCCGCAGCAGCGACGCGCGCTGATACCGGTTGCCAGTGAACGCCATGTCGACGAACAGGCACAAGCGCTCGCCGATCTGCCCCAGTTGATGCGGGAAGTCGAGGATGCGGCCACGGCGCTGGGTATCGCGCTCGGAGTGCATGCGCATGATCACCTGATTGTTCAGGCGCCGCAGCAGCTCTTCGAACTCGCCGCGCAGTACCGCGACGTCGGTACCAACCTGATCCTTGCGGAAACTGGTGCCCAGCACCTGATCGCTTTCTTCGCGAGTCAGTTGATCGAAGAACTCGTCGAAACCGAGCAGCTTGTCCGCCTTGCTCAGCACCAGGTACACCGGCACATCGACGTGCAGTTTCTGATAGACGTCTTGCAGACGACCGCGCACCTGGCGCGCGAGGGTGTCGATGTCCTGCTCGCTGCCACCGATCAGCGATTCCACCGGAATGGTCACCAGCACACCGTTCAACGGACGCCCGCGACGACGCTTGCGCAGCAGTTCGAGCAAGGTGGTCCAGGCATTGCCGTCGACTTCCGCGTCCGGCTGGGTGGTGTAGCGCCCGGCGGTGTCGATCAGCACACCGTGATCGGCGAAGTACCAGTCGCAATGCCGGGTGCCGAGGGTGTCACGGGTCAGCTTGCGGTCGATCTTGTTGATCGGGAATTCCAGCCCGGAGAAGTCCAGCAGACTGGTCTTGCCGGAAGCCTGCGGGCCGATCAGCAGGTACCACGGCAAGTCGTTGCGCCAGCGTTCGCTGCGGCCGCGATACAGGCTGGAAGTCTTCAGGGTTTTCAGCGCGTCCTTGAAGCGCGCTTTCAACTCTTTCTGCTCTTCTTCGATCAGTTCGTCACGACGGATGCGATCCTGGCCATCTTCGGTTTCTTCGACGGCTTTCTTGCGGATGCCTGCGCGCCAGCTGACGAAGACCATGGTCAGGCCCCAGATCAGGAACAGCACGCTGATGGTCAGCAGGCGCGAGGTCGCGCTCTCCCAGAACTTGTAGTCATCCACCGCCAGCAACGGACCAACGAACCACACCAGCAGCGCCACGAACAGCACCAGCAGCAAGGTCCAGACCCAGGTCTGGCGCAGGAAGGCGCCGACTTTCTTGAAAAACTTTTTCATCACACGTCCCTGTTTACGGCTGCGACTGCGGTTGCACCGCGGCCGGATCAAGCGGCTGATAAGGTTGCAGAACGGTGTCGCGCTGCTCGCCCAGGACCCAGGCGAAGCCCGAATACATCACCACCAGGCAGACCAGCGTGAACAACACCACCATCCACGCCGGCACGATGCGCACCAGGTTGCGACGCTGGTCGTTGAGGCCTTCCCAGTGCGGCGACAATTCACGCGGCACGTCGCCACGCAACTGACGGATCTGCCGGTACAGGGCGTCGCGGATGCCTTCAAGCTCAAGCATGCCACGGGCCTGCACGCGGTACTTGCCCTCGAAACCAAGGGACAGGCACAGGTACATCAGCTCGAGCATCGGCAGGTGTTTGACCGGGTTTTTCGACAGCCGATCGAGCAGCTGGAAGAACTTCTCGCCACCGAAGGTCTCGTTGTGGAAGCTGCTGAGCAGGCTCATCTGCGACCACTCGCTTTCGTTGCCCCACGGCGTGGTCACCACAGCTTCGTCGACCACGGTGCAGAGCACGTAACGGGCGGCCATCACCTGACTGCTTTCGGCGCCGTTGTGCAGGGCGCGCACTTCGAACAGTTTGAGCCCGGCGGTCAGGCGCTCGTTGAGCGCGTAGAGGTCTTCGCGGGTTTCGCTGTGCTTGAGGCGCACCACTTCCGAGAGCAGTTCGGACGACGCTGCCACCAGCGAATTCAGGCTGATGTTGAACGCTTCCGCCGGGCGCAGGCGCGCGGCGTAGATCATCCGTTCTTCCAGTTGCTCGAAGCGCGGCGGCGCGGCGAAGTCGGTCAGCGGACTGGCTGCCGGTCCGTGGCCCTGACGATCGAGCAGGACGGTTTTGTCGTCCTGGTTGTAATCCGTTTCCTTGATCATGTCGGTCAGTTCCTGATGGCCCAGAATTTCAGTTCAAGCTCGGCGAATTCGCCGGACACGTGGAACGCGAAGCCGCCGGAGCGCTCGAGTTGCGCCAGGTCTTCGGAACTGAGTTCGAGGATGAAGTAGGTTTTGTTCGAGTGGAACGCGATCTGCCGCGGGGCCACCGGCAACGGTTTGACCTTGATCCCCGGCAAGTGCAGGTTGACCAGTTGGCGGATACGCTCCACCGGGCCGACCTTGAGGTGCGCCGGCAAGCGATGGCGCAGTTCTTCGGAGTCGCAGTTGGCGCTCGCCGCCAGCACGAACGACGCCGAGCCGAGCAGTTTGTGGTCGTGCAACGGCGACACGATGATCCCGTACTGACGCGCCTGCAGAATCAGTTCGATGGCGTGCTGTTCGAGCACCATCGACAGCACCTGACGAATCGCTTCCATCAGTTTGCGGAAGCTCGCGCCCTGATCGGCGTGGGAATAGCGGCTGTCCAGACGCGGGCGTTTGCTGTCGCTGGAGAAGGTCGCCAGATCGCCAAGCATGGTCAGCAGCGTGCGATACAACTCTTCCGGGTGCACCTGCTCCAGACCGAGGTAGTGGCGCAGCAGCAGTTCGGTACGGTTGATCAGTTGCAGCATCATGAAGTCGCCGACTTCCGCACCGCCGACCTTGCCGTTGGAGCGGATCCGCTCGGCAATCGTGTCGCCACGGTGGTTGAGCATGCTGATGACTTCTTTGAGGCACGACAGCAGATAGCTGGAAGCGTGAGCCTGAATGTAGGTCGGCACGAAATCCGGATCGAGGCTGATCACGCCATCAGGCGTGGTGTCGAGCACGTCGCAGATCTTCAGCTTCACGTAGGCCTGATCGCTCTGCTGCTCGCCGAGCAACAGTTTGAAATCCGGGCGACCACAGCTGACCTGGCTGGCGGAATCGTCGCCGGCGTTGGAGTCGGCCACTTCGGCGTCGTACGCGGTGTAACGCGCGAGCACGTCGGACTGCTCCGGGCGGCGCGCCTCGATGTGGTTACCGGTGACCAGCGGCAGCGCCAGGTAAATCGGCGTGTTGCCGGTGTTCGGCGGCACGTCCAGCGCCAGCGGCTCGGTGTTGCCGCCGAGTTCGAACAGGCTGCCGTCCGGCAGGATCCCCGAGGCGGCACTGATCACCAGTTTGCCCATGTTGAGGAACTGCAGGTCGATCTCCAGATTGAGGAAACCCCAAGTGTAGCCACCCAGCAACTGGGTGCGGGTTTTCATCTGGTGATCGTAGTAGCGATCGTTGTGCTGGAAGTGCTGCGGCCGCAGCAACATGCCTTCCTGCCAAATGACTTTATGGGTATTCATGTTCAGTCATCCGCCTTGGCGAGCGCTTCATGGGTGTTGCGGATACCGGCCTGATCCAGGGTCAGATCGGCCTCGGTCAGCTCCAGCGGGGTGACCTGAACGGTGTAGCGCCACTTGGTTTCCGGCAGATCGCGGTAGGCAGCGAGGACGCCGACGTAGCGGCTGCCCTCCTCCACGCTGAGCTTCATTTCCACGGTTTCACCCGGGCGCAGTTCGAGTTCTTCGCTGGCCACCAGATCCGGGTTGAGGGATTCCTTGGCGCGCTCGTAGAGGCTGAAGAAATCAGCGTTCTCGAAAGTCACCGGGTGCTTGAGTTCGAACAGGCGCACGACGATCGGCGAAGGACGGCCGTTGAGGTCCGGGTTGAGCTGATCGCTGCCGGTCAGCTTCAGATTGATCTTGGTCACTTTCGAGTACGGCGACAGCGACGAGCAACCGGCGAGCAGCACCAGCACGGTGAGCGCAGTCAGCGTCTTGAAAAAAGCGGTCGAGCGGCGAGACATGCGCATCATCCTTGGTGGTCGGTGTGGAGGGTGGAGATCAGGCGGATCTGTTCTTCGTAGGCCTGGGCGAAATCGCGGGCCAGCAGACGCTCGCTCCAGTCATCGTCCTGACGCAGGGCCTGGTGGTAACGGCCGAACGCTCTCCAGCGTCCGCCCGAAGTGGCGATCAACGGCTTGTTGTCGCGCTCGAAACGCAGGGTCAGTTGCTCCGGCGAGAAGTGCTCGAGGGTGCCGCGTACGGCGGCGCGGCTGGCGGTCAGCAAGGCCACCTGATGCGCCTGCAGATCGCGGAACGCACGGGAAATCGCCTGCTCGGCCGGCAGGTGCCCGGGCTTGTGCGGCTGCAACAGAATCTCCAGCGCTTCGCTCGGATCGACGGCGAACTTCAGCGGGTTCTTGTTGGTGCCTTGCACGGTGGTCTGGGCCAGACGCAGTTCGTTTTTCAGCTCCGAACGGGTGCGCAGGCTCTGCTGCAGTCCGCCGATGCTCTGGCGCAACAGACGCGCGGCGTTCAGCGCCAGGGCTTCGCGGGCGTCGTGATCAAGGCCTTTGAGATCCACGCCCAGTGCTGCACCGAAATGCTCCCAGAAGCCTTCACTCTGACGCTCGACGGCTTTCGGGGCCGGAGCTGGCTCGGGTTCAACCGGGGCGACCAGCTCGGGCACCATCAGGCTTTCCATGTCGATGCGCGCGTAGTCGGCACGCTGACGGGAGTCCTCAGGCTTGGCGGTCGGCGCCAACAGTTCGTCGATTTCCGAATAGACGCGCTCTTGCTGTTCGATCGCGTTCAACGGATCAAGGTCGAGGAAGGCGTCGTCCGGAATGATGCTGCCGGCGGCACGCGGACGGCCGACCTCACCGTCGAAGGTCGCCGGGTCACGCACCAGCCGCGCACGAATCTCGAAATCGCCGAGCACGTAGGTGCTGCCGTGCTCGATGCGCACCGGTTCGCCCTTGTGCAGGCGTGCGCCGCTGTCGCCGTCCTGAACCCCGTTGCTGCTGGTGTCGGTGAGGAAAAACGTGCCTTCGCGGTAGCTGACAATCGCGTGGTGATTGGACAGATGACGCTTGCGGTCAGGAATGATCCAGTCGCAGTCCTCGCCCCGCCCGATCACGCCACCGGCCTGTTTGAAGGTCTTCTGGCACAGCTCGGTGGGCACGAACTGCTTGGTGTTCAGCATTTCGAAAACCAATTCCATGTTTGATGCTCCTTGCGGTCACTTGCCGCGATTGACCGCTTGCGGATCACCCAACGGGCGATAGTCGTTGTCGTTGAATTTGTAATTGCCGCTGCAGCCGCCAAGGCCGCATAGAACGACGAGGGTCAGCAGGACAGCGTGCCAGTGACGAACAGACATCAGAGGGTCTCCAGGGGTAGACAAAGCACAAAGCGCCGACCCTTGCGGGCGGCGCTGAAATTAATTCTTTGGGTGGTCTCGAAGGCTCTGCATCGGGGCCTTGAGCCAGACCAGCGAGGCGTACGCACCTCCTGTGGCCAGTGAGCAATTTGTGGTGAGGGGACTTGTCCCCGATGGGCTGCAAAGCAGCCCCAAAACCTGATTACCGGTTCTTGCAGGAGAACCGCGCTTGCTCGATTACGACTGCTGCGCAGCCGATCGGGGATAAATCCCCTCGCCACAGAGAAGCCCTTCAAGACAGGAGTTGTGCAAACGGCAAGAGCCAGGTTCAGATCAACCATCGAAATCACCCAGGTTGATATTCAGGCGCCCGAGGCGGTACAGCAGGGTGCGGCGCGGCAAGCCCAGTTCGCGGGCGGCGAGGGTCTGGTTGCCGTCGTTCTTGCGCAGGCAGTCGAGCAACAACGTGCGTTCGACCTTTTCCAGACGTTCGCGCAGATTCAGGCCGCTGTGGTCTTCGGGCATCGGCTCCATGCGCAGGGAGAAATGCTCGGCCAGCAACTCGCCGCCCTCGCACAACAGCACCGCGCGTTCGACCAATGCCTTGAGTTCGCGCACGTTGCCGGGGAAGGTGTAGCCGGACAGGTGCTCCAGCGCCGCGCTCGACCAGCGCACCGGGTCGCGCTGCAAATACGCGCAGGTCTTCTCGGCGAAGTGGTGGGCCAGCTCGAGGATGTCGCCTTCACGCTGACGCAACGCCGGCAGCTCGATCGGAAATTGCGCGAGGCGGTAGTACAGGTCCTCGCGGAATTTGCCTTCGCTGACCAGCGTCGACAGATCACGGTGGGTCGCGGCAATGATGCGCACGTCGATCTTGTGCGTGTCGTTGGAACCCAACGGGCGGATCTCGCCTTCCTGCAACACGCGCAATATCTTCGCTTGCAGCGACAGCGGCATATCGCCGATTTCGTCGAGCAACAACGTGCCGCCGTTGGCCGCATCGAACAGCCCCGCGCGGTCACGATCAGCACCGGTGAAGGCGCCTTTGCGATAGCCGAACAGCTCGCTTTCCAGCAGGTTTTCCGGGACGGCCGCGCAGTTCTGCACGATGAACGCCTGAGAGCGACGCGGGCCGCAATCGTGAATCGCCCGGGCCACGACTTCCTTGCCGGTGCCGGTTTCGCCGCGCAACAGCACCGTGTACGGGCTGTGCAGGACTTTGCTGATCAGCGAATGGGTCTGGCGCATGGCGGCGCTTTTGCCGATCAGGCCATAACCACTGATACTCGGCACACTGCGCGCCACCGTTGCCGACTCGGCCAGCGGCTGTCGCAGACGCTGCAGCAAGTGCAATTGACCGAGCACGAACGAGCCGAGCTGACCGAGCGAATCGGCAAAGCCTTGCAGGTCGACGTGACGACGACTGGCGCACAGCAGCAGGCCTTCAACCGCCTTCTGCTGATTGACCAGCGGCACGCACAACAGCGATTGCCAGGCACCCGCGGTGGCCGGCAGGAAACTGGTTTCGTGCAGGCTGGCACCCAGATCGTCGAGGCACACCACGCGGTTCTGGCACAGGGCAAACTGCAGCAGCTGCTCACCGTTGTAGTCCGCCGGGAGGCTGGTGGCGGCGCGCGGTTGCAGCGCGCCGTCGAGGCATTCGGCGTTCATTCCCAGGCAGGTGTGGGTGGCGTCGAGCAGGTACAGCTGCGTCAGTTCGCAGCCGCTCAACTCGGCCAACCCGCGCACGAAGTCACCCAGCAGCGCAGCACCGTCCGCCGCCCGCGACAGGCTGGCAAACTGCGCCAGCAAGGCTTCGGCATAGACCAGTGGCTGCGGCACTTGAGTGAACATCACACCCACCTCAGGCGAACTCGCACGTCACGCTGGCGTTGCCGTCGAGCGTGGCATGCACACGCATGAGGCTTTCACCGGTGGCCATTGCATCGAGCAAGCGGTCGGCCACCAGCGGCAGCACGTGCTGATCGAGCAAATGGTCGATCAGGCGCGCGCCGCTTTCGCTTTGCGTGCAGCGCTCGGACAGGTGATCGACGAGGTTCTGGCACCAGCTGAAATCCAGCTGACGGCGATTGAGGCGCTCGCCCAGACGACCGAGTTTGATCTCGATCAGCTCGCGCAATACCGGGCCGCCGACCGGGTAGTACGGCACCACTTTCATCCGCGCCAGCAGCGCCGGTTTGAAGTGTTTGCTCAGCACCGGGCGAATGGTTTCCTCAAGCAGCTCGGCGGTCGGGCGAGCGCCGTCTTCGCAGAGATCGCTGATCTTGTCGCTACCAAGGTTCGAGGTCATCAGGATCAAGGTGTTGCGGAAGTCGATCTCGCGACCTTCGCCGTCGTTGGCCACACCTTTGTCGAAGATTTGGTAGAACAGGTTGAGCACGTCCGGATCGGCCTTCTCGACTTCATCGAGCAGCACCACCGAGTACGGCTTCTGGCGCACCGCTTCGGTGAGCATGCCGCCCTCGCCGTAACCGACATAGCCCGGTGGCGCACCGATCAGACGCGAGACGGTGTGCTTCTCCTGGAATTCGGACATATTGATGGTGGTGATGAAACGGTCGCCGCCGTACAGCAGGTCAGCGAGGGCCAGCGCGGTTTCGGTTTTGCCGACGCCGCTCGGGCCGACCAGCAGGAACACGCCGACCGGCGCATCCGGTTTGTTCAGGCCGGCGGCAGTGGCGCGCATCGAGCGATCCAGCGCGTGCACGGCTTGTTCCTGACCACGGATGCGCGTGCGCAGGTCGGTGGCGAAACTCGCGACCTTGGCGTTGTGTTCGCGGGCCAGTTGCGCCAGCGGCACACCGGTCCAGGCACTGATCACTTCGGCCACCAGACGCGGGCAGACTTCGAAGCTGACCAGACGCTCTTTGACTTGAGCCGCGGTCAGGGCGCTGTGGGTTTCGTTGAGCTGGGCTTCCAGCGCTTCGACGCTCTGGCCTTCCTCGACCTCGGCGGCGATGGTTTCGATCACCGTGCCTTCGGCGTCTTCCTCAACGCTGACGCTCGGTTCGACGGCGGCGGCTTCGCGGGCCTTGGCCAGTTGCTGACGCAGTTCCAGCAGGCGCTCGGCCAGTTGTTTCTGTTCGGTCCACAGACTTTCCAGCGCGACCCTTTCGCTTTCGGCTTCGTCCAGTCGCGCTTCCAGTGCATCCAGCGCTTCGTGGTCGATCAGCAGACCAGCCTCGGCATCGCGACGCAGGGCCTGACGCTGACGGCCACCTTCGGCCAGTTCGCCACGCAGGCGTTCTAGGCTTTCCGGGGCGGCGGCGAGGCTGATGCGCACACGGGCACACGCGGTGTCGAGGACGTCGACGGCTTTGTCCGGCAGCTGGCGACCGGCCAGATAGCGCGCCGACAATTCCGCCGCCGAGACCACCGCGTCATCGCGCAGATAGATGCCGTGGCTCTTCTCGTAGACCTGCGCCAGACCACGCAGGATGGTCACCGCTTCGCTGACGGTCGGTTCGTGCAACTGCACCGGTTGGAAACGACGGGCCAGCGCCGGGTCCTTCTCGAAGTATTTCTTGTACTCGGCCCAGGTGGTGGCGGCGATGGTGCGCAGTTCACCACGGGCCAGCGCCGGTTTCAGCAGGTTGGCCGCGTCGGAACCGCCGGCGTTGCCACCCGCGCCGATCAGGGTGTGGGCTTCGTCGATGAACAGGATGATCGGTTTCGGCGAGGCTTTGACTTCGTCGATCACGCCTTTGAGACGCCGCTCGAATTCACCTTTGACGCTGGCGCCAGCCTGCAGCAGGCCCATGTCCAGCGACAGCAGCTCGACACCCTTGAGCACCTGCGGCACTTCACCGGCCGCGATGCGCGAGGCCAGGCCTTCGACGATGGCGGTCTTACCCACACCAGCTTCACCGACCACGATCGGGTTGTTCTTGCGGCGACGGGCGAGGATGTCGACCATCTGCCGGATCGCGCCATCGCGGCACAGCACCGGGTCGAGTTTGCCGTCGCGGGCCTGTTGGGTCAGGTTATGGGTGAAGCGCTGCAGCAGCGATTCGCCCTGCGCCGCCGGCTTGCCGTTGGCCGCCGGTTGCTCCTGTTGCGACAGGGCAAATTCCTTCAGGCGATCGATGTTCAACTTGGCGAGCAACGGCTGGTAACGGCTGCCGGCGTAGCGCATCGGGTTGCGCAGCAGCGCGAGGATCAGCGCGGCATCTTCCACCGAGGTCTGGCCCAGTTCAAGGTTCGCCACCAGCAGCGCGTCTTGCAGCCACTGCACCAGTTCCGGGGCGAACACCGGGTTGCGCGAGGCGCTGTGTTCAACGCGAGATTGCAGTGCGGCGCTCAGTTCACCGGCGTCGACGTCGGCATCCTGCAGCGCGCGCGAGAGCAAGCCGTTGGGACGTTCCAGCAAACCCAGCAGCAGGTCTTCGACGAGGATCTTGCTGCCGCCACGAGCCACGCAACGTTCGGCCGAACGCTCCAGATCACGACGGGTTTCGGCGTCCAGCGCCTGGATGAGTTGTTGCAGGTCTACGTTGATCATGGCTCACGTCCTTAATGAATTTTGCTGCCCAGGGTGACCACGCCGTCTGCTTTTTCGCAGCCCAGCCAACTGGTCCACCCCAGGCGACAGTCGTTCTTCTCACCAATGCGCAGTTCGCGGATTTCTTCCGGGCGCAGCACCAGGCGAATGTCGTAATCAAGCGGGTCACGCAAGGTGAACCGCACCAGCGCGCACAGCGGCTGGTACCCGAAACCGATCGGCAGGAATTCGTGGAATCGCTCCCAGTCGAGTTCGGTAATGTGAATGCGGAATTTGCCGCTGCGGTCGCGCACCCGCTCGCCCAGCACCAGGTCTTCACCGAGCAGGCTGTTGGCGCGGCCGAGGCGGTTGCGCTGCTCGTCGAGAATCTCCACGCGGCGCTCGATGCACTGCTCGATGACCAGGTCTTCGTGCTTGAAGTAGTAACGCAGCACGGCTTCGATCAGCGCCGCCGAGTGCGCGCGCAAGCTGAGCAAGCCGAGGTACGGCAGCAGGCGCTTCCAGTTCAGCTCCTTGGCCTTGCGGATCTCGTCGCCGCCCAGACCGATCAGCGCGAACAGCTGCGAGGAGAACGGGTCAATCGCGCCGCTCTGGAAGCTGGCGCGATAGCGGTACTTGCGCCAGATCGGCAGCATCAGCCGTTGCAGGCGATGGTGGAACAAGTCGAGGAAATTGCGCGTCGGGTTGCCGTCCTCGCTGTCGCCCAGCGCTTGTTCGCCGTAGAACGCCGGCAGCGGCGAACCGGAGCCGACCAGCCCGATCAGGTTGAAACGCATGCGCGCGCGCATCTGCCCGTGCTCTTCGAAAAACTCTACGCGATCGACGTCGCTGCGCGGAAAGCCCAGGCTCGGGTTGGCCTGGAACTCCACCTGATCGTACAGATCGTCTTCGCTCAGGTACGGGTGCGCCTCGCGCAGCCGGTCGATCACCAGCAGCACGGCCTGAAACAGCGAGTACTCGCGTATTACCTTGGTCAGCCCGCTTAAAGCAGGGGCTGCAGGCCCATACGTGGTGTCCATTGGTACACCTCTCCCTGTGTGCTTTTTACCCGCAGCTCATGGTACGAATTGAGACTGGCGTAAAGCGCGAAAAACTCGTTGAGAACCGAGGCGAAAACGAACAGGTCGCCTTCGCCGATATACCCTTCCGGGTCGATGGTCAGTTCGGTGCGCAGACCGCGCACCGGCAAGCCACGGTGCAGCCGGTCGACGTGGTGGTGCTTGATGTGCTTGAGGCCGCCGAGCAGGCGTTTGCTGACCTTCTCCGCGTGCTGGTCGTAGTAGCGCGGCAGGTCGTAGGTTTCGAGAATCACCTTCAACGCGTTGACGTCGGCCAGCGACAGATAGTTGAGCGACATGTTGCTGATCAGCTTCCACAGGAAGTCACGGTTCAGCGGCGGCGCAAAGCTCGACGTGGCCGGGGTGATGTTGCGGAAACTCAGGAACTCCGGGGTTTCTTCGCAGGCCATGCAGATGTCGCCGAGCTTGAGCTTGCGTGGCAGGTTCTGGTTGGTGCACATCAGCTCGATCGACAGGGTTTCGTGGGCTTCGGTGTGGCGGATGCCGAAGCTCAGGTAGGTGTCGAGGCCGTCGTGCAGCAAGGATGAGCGCTGGCGGATGCTGTAATGCGGACGGCTGTTGGGCACGTCGAAACTCGGGTCGTGCTCGAACGATTCGAACGGCACGTACTCCTGATAACCGAGGCCGCCGGGCTTCCAGCCGGTCACGGTTTCCACCGAAAACACACCGCAGTTTTCCAGATCGTATTCCGCCGGCAGCAGCAGGTATTCATCCTGTTTGCCATCGAGGCGGATCGGCAGCGCGTCGTGGGCGAACAGGTTGGCAATCGGCGTGCAGAACAGCTTTACGTTATCCAGGGTCGGCCGCATGCGCATGATCCCGCTCTTGCGGATATCGAAACGCAATTCCAGGCCGCGCATCTGCTTGAGCGTGTCTTCCGGCAGCGCCTTGAGGATGTCCAGACCGTTGACGTCGACGAACAGGAACTTGTCCTGGAAGGCGAAGTATTCCTGCAGGTAGCGATAACCACGGAAGGTGTTCAGCGGATACGGGATCAACGCTTCTTCTTCGGCAAAGCCCACCGGCTTGACCCGGTCACCGGGAATCTTGAACGCCATCGGCTTGCCCGCCACGCCATCGATCGGCTTGCCGGCGCCGTCGAGCGGGATCAGTTCGATGCCTTCCAGGTTGCGCAGCAGGCTCAGGTAGAGCATCTGGCTGATGTAGCGTTCGCCGGCAAAGTGCAGGCGCAATTTGCTCAGCTCCAGCTCACCGAGGTGACCGTCAGCGCTCATTTCCAGACGCAGGCTGAGCAGCGAACCGTCGCCCTTCACCGAGTAGTTCAGCGCGGCCAGATCCAGCGGCAGCACCTCGGTCGGGTAGCAGGTGCGGAAGCGGCAACGCACGTCTTCGATCGGTTTGCTTTCGATCGGCGTATCGCGCTCGACCACCAGCGCCGGCCCGGAACGCTTCAGCGGATCGAACTGCAGAATGCTGAACGCCGGCAGCGGGCGCATGTAGTTCGGCCACAGCAGTTGCATCAGCGAATGGCTGAGCTCCGGCAACTCGTCGTCGAGCTTCTGCCGCAGACGCCCGGTGAGGAACGCAAAACCTTCCAGCAACCGCTCCACATCCGGATCCCGCCCGGCCTGGCCCAGGAACGGCGCCAACGCCGGACTACGCTCGGCGAAACGGCGACCGAGTTGGCGCAGTGCGGTGAGTTCGCTTTGGTAGTAGTGGTTAAAGGACACGGGTTACCTGCCTGGTAGTGGAACTCATGGAATAACTGTCCTGCGGATTACGCTCGATGTCCGACCTGGTCATTGGATTGCACCTGCAGGCTGACTTGGCTGAATGCGACCTGCGATGTTTCGCAAAGCCCAACGCAACTCGATGACTTGAGTGGTGAGGATCGCCAGCAACGTGACGCAGCCTTGAGCCACGCCGTAGAACAGGGCTCTTAACGGGTTGTCGGGTAGCATCCAGAGCAGGATGAAGCCCACCATCAGAAAAAGGATGGCCAGCTTGGCGACCAGACCTGGAATCAGCGCAACGATCAGGTTGACGCCCAGAAAAATGTAAAACAGTGCGTAAGTCGCAATGCCGATGGCGACACCATGGGAGGTAAATCCGCCGTTAAAAAGCCTGTAAGCATGCACAACCGCGTCATTCAAAAATGCATACGCCACGCATCCGAGAGCGTGGATTAATAGGCATAGGGCGAGACGAACGTAGCTGTTCATACTGCTATCAATTTTCCAGAATCTCGTAGGGTGTATTACTGATGAAAATATTCAGCCAACTTTCTTCCCATTGCGGCATGGAGATTATAAAAGCCTTATCTTTCTTTTCGAAGGCGATCCAAGTAATTCCAACTTCAGCATCATCTTCGAATGTGCGCATATCCAGTGACTGAGTATCATACAACGGGGTTCGATATACCTTTCCTGGCTCTTTTGAGTCGACAACTCTTAAATACGCCATACCGCCAAGCATGAAGATCCTGCCGACACGCACATTCTCAATTGTGTAGCGACCAGAGGGGCTAGCTGTAGTTGTACTTGCAGGATACCCTAGCATTGCATTAACGCAATAAACGAGCAATGCAATCAATACCAAGAGAAAACTGATAGGCACTAGCCATTTCTTTTTAAGCGTAGTCATTTTTTCGCCACACCCACTTCGACAGCGATTGTACATAAGCAAAAAATGCGCATCATTTATTCCAAACATTAATAACTGTCACGGGAACATTCTGATATTTGATATCAGACAAAACCTGGAAATCACCGCCTTTTTTAAATTCCGTCCGATATTTTACAAAATGAGAATTCGTAATATAGAAATAACGCGAGTTCTCTATTTCCCGAAACATCGCCTGAGAATCTTCTGCACTGATATAGGGATTTGAAGCGATGTCTGACTTCATCTGCGCCGCACCGGCATTTGCAGTAGCCGCATAGGCCGGGTTGGCTATACCATCGAAGTTCCAGAACCCCAATGGCTGACTGAAATTGTCATCCGGTGCGTCATTGAAGTCATAGGCGTCCTCAGCGTAAAACCCAATTCGCTCTACAAACAGTTGAATGCTGTCTACGGAAATAACCAGCTTTCCTTCTGGAAATACGCGGACGTTAAAGTTTGCCAGCGCAGCTCGCAATTCATCAGTCTTCTCTATTAGACCGAATTTAACTGCTCGATTATTACTGTATCCAAACTCTTCAACCTTCCTGGCGCTCGCAAACTTAAAAGGATAGACACCCGGCGCCGAGCCAAGATACTTATCTTTAATCTTCTTGCTTATATTATTGCGGCCTGCAGGATTATCCCAGGCTGACTTAAGCTCTTCAATGACAGCTTTCGCAGGTTCAAACTTTTCCAACCAGGCCATTTTTACGATGGTGTCATTTACGTAGGCGATGTCAGCAAGAGCAATATGGTCTTTGACCTCTTTACTCATCGCACCATCTGCAGTTGGCCATGGCTTGCCATCAAACCAATGGCGCATCAGCTTCGCAGCAACTGGCCACTTCATCTTATCCATCGCATCAGGTATATCTGTGATTTTGAATTGACGGACAGCTGCAGACTTACCAGTTTGGTTACTGGCCGGCGTCAGACTTGATGCTATTTTCGTATCCGCCATAACAAAATCCTTTTATCCAATTACGACTTCAGATTGCTGTTCAATAATCAACTCATAGGACTCCGCTACAGAGGACGAGATTTTTTGCGTCTTCCCGTCGGCTCCCGTGACGCCACTGATAACTTTCCCCGAGGCGGTTTTGAAACTGTATGCCACTCCCGCCAGGGGCTTCCCGGAGTCCTGACAATTGATGACGTAGTGCTCGTTAAACGGCCATTTGATCTCCACCGGCTCCGGCGGCACAAACGGCGCCGGCGAATGCGAATTACCGATAATCACCGTCCCGGAACCTGCCGTGACCTTGTTGCCGTGAGCACCAACCGAACCTACGGTCGCAGCCGGTTTTCCGTTGATCAAAACCGTGGTCGCCAGATCGCCGACCAACGCACCACCACACGCCGAGGCATCGCCTTGGCGGGCGGCCGCGAGGCCGTCGAAGAACACGTCGCCGGAACCGGCGGCGATCGGGTTGGTACCGTGGCCAGGAAGTGGGCAAGCGGTGGGGTCGGATACGCGTGCTGCGGGTTTGCCAGACATCGGGAATCTCCTTAGGTGACCTTCACTTGACCGCTGCCATCCAGGCGCGCGGAAAAACTGACCTGACGCTTGAAACCCTCGACTTCCAGCAGGCCTTCGATGCTGAAGGCCAGCCGTAGCTGGTCGTGGTCACGCGGCAGGGAAATGACACGCACGTTGCTCAGGCGCGGCTCGTAGGCTTCGATGAAGTTTTCGATGGCCAGACGGGCCTGACTCAGGGAGTCGTGCAGGCTCAGACGCATGTCATTGAGATCGGGCAACCCGTAGTCGGCCAGCGTTTGCACGCTGCCGGCCCGGGTGCTGAGCATTTTGGCCAGATGGGCAGCCACTGACGCCATGGCACAAGCCTCGAGGCTGTTGCCCTTGCGTAGTTGCGCGTCGCCGTTGAGGCGCTCGAACAGGCTGCCGTATCCGTCCATGAGTCGCTCTTACTCTTTGTCCAGCTTGCCAACCAGCGACAGGGTGAAATCGGCACCCATGTACTTGAAGTGCGGACGCACGTTCAAGCTGACGCGGTACCAGCCCGGCTCGCCTTCAACGTCGCTGACGATCACTTGCGCAGCGCGCAGCGGACGACGGCCACGCACTTCGGCGCTCGGGTTTTCCTGGTCGGCCACGTACTGGCGGATCCACTTGTTCAGTTCCAGCTCAAGGTCGGTACGTTCTTTCCACGAACCGAGTTGCTCGCGCTGCAGCACTTTCAAGTAGTGAGCCAGGCGGTTGACGATCATCATGTACGGCAGCTGGGTACCGAGCTTGTAGTTCAGCTCTGCCGCCTTGCCTTCTGCGCTGATGCCGAAGAACTTCGGCTTCTGCACCGAGCTGGCGGAGAAGAACGCCGCGTTGTCGGAGCCTTTGCGCATGGTCAGGGAGATGAAGCCTTCCTCGGCCAGTTCGTATTCACGACGGTCGGAGACCAGAACCTCGGTCGGGATCTTGGTTTCGATTTCGCCCATGCTTTCGAAATGGTGCAGCGGCAGGTCTTCAACCGCGCCACCGCTCTGTGGGCCGATGATGTTCGGGCACCAGCGGAATTTGGCGAAGCTGTCGGTCAGCTTGGTGCCGAACGCGAACGCGGTGTTGCCCCACAGGTAGTGCTCGTGGCTGTTGGCAACGGTTTCCTTGTACACGAACGATTTGACCGGGTTTTCTTCCGGATCGTACGGGTTACGCAGCAGGAAACGCGGCACGGTCAGGCCAACGTAACGGGAGTCTTCGGAAGTACGGAAGCTCTGCCATTTGGCGAATTGCGGGCCTTCGAAGTGGTCTTTCAGATCTTTCAGATCCGGCAGGCCGGTGAAGCTTTCCAGACCGAAGAATTTCGGGCCGGCTGCGGCGATGAACGGCGCGTGGGACATGCAGGAAACGCTGGCCACGTACTGCATCAGTTTCACGTCCGGCGAGCTTGGGGACATGAAGTAGTTGGCGATGATCGCGCCCACCGGCTGACCACCGAACTGGCCGTATTCAGCGGTATAGATGTGCTTGTACAGGCCCGACTGCATGACTTCCGGCGAATCTTCGAAATCGTCCAGCAAGTCTTCTTTGGAGACGTTGAGGATTTCGATCTTGATGTTTTCGCGGAAGTTGGTGCGGTCGACCAGCAACTGCAGGCCACGCCACGACGATTCCAGCGCCTGGAAATCCGGGTGGTGCAGGATTTCGTCCATCTGACGGCTGAGCTTGGCATCGATCTCGGCGATCATGCGGTCAACCATGGCTTTCTTGACCGGCTCACCGTTGTTCTGCGGCTTGAGCAGTTCTTCGATGAACGCCGACACGCCACGCTTGGCGATGTCGTAGGCTTCGTCGTCCGGGGTCAGACGGGTTTCGGCGATGATGCTGTCGAGAATGCTGTATTCGCCGCTTTCGGCGCTCTTCTCTTGTGCTGCGCTAGTGCTCATTGTGTTGGCTTCCTTGGCTGAAGTCTCAGGCGTCCGGGGCTGCGGCGTTCAGGCCCAGCTCACCGAGTACGCGACCGCGGGATTCGTCGTCGGCGAGCACGCCTTCGATCGCTTTACGGAACGCAGGTGCGTTACCCAGCGGGCCTTTGAGGGCCACCAGCGCATCGCGCAGTTCCATCAGTTTTTTCAGCTCAGGCACTTGCTCGACCAGGCTGGCCGGGTTGAAGTCCTTCATCGAATTGACGCGCAATTGCACAGCCAGCTCGTCGGCCTCGCCATCTTCCTGCAGACGGTTCGGCACGCTCAGCGTCAGACCCAGTTCTTGCTTGGCCAACACTTCGTCGAAGGTCATCTTGTCGATGCTGATCGGCTTGCGATCTTCGATTTTGCGATCGTCCTTGCGGTGGGTGTAGTCACCGATTGCCAGCAGCTTCAGCGGCAGTTCAATCTCTTCCTGAGCACCGCCGGTGGCGGGTTTGAAGGTGACGTTGATGCGTTCCTTGGGGGCTACCGAGCCTTCTTTGGCCATGGCTTTTCTCCTTGCGGTTGTGGCCCTGGGGCCTATTCGAGTACCACTTCGAGATCGAGGTGGCACAGCCTGCGATAAATCTCTTCCTTGCGTTCACGCACTGCATGGTTCTGCGGCAACAACTCGCAGCAACTGTGCAGCAGGTGCAGCACTTCCAATGCAAGATCGGGCTCCCAGGCGTGCAGGCCTGAGTCCTGTAATGTCTGATCGAGGGTTTCGAGCTGGTTCTTGGCCAGTTCGTATTTCTTGGCCATGAAGCACAGCCGCGCGAGGGCGAACTGCCAGAAGAACCGCTCGCGGCCACCGTGGGCCGACTGCAGCCCCTGTTTGAGGATTTGCACGGCAGGCTTGAGGCCTTCTTTGCGCAGCAGCGGCAGCACGTCCTGCAGGGCCTTTTCCCAGGCGGGCTGGGTTTCGATGTCATCGGTTTCGACCTTGCGCGGCGCGCTGGCGCTTTGCAGGTGCGGCATGACATTGCCGGCGATCCACGCCCGGGTGGACGGATCGGCAAACGGCGCGCCGTCATGGAAACGACATTCGATGATCCCGGGCAGGCGCTGAACCAAAAGCGCGAAGTGGATTTCCACTTCGCGCATTGCCATCTCGGCGTTGAGGTTCTGGAGACATTCCCAGACCATCCTCTGGCCATCGAACCAGAACGGCGCCTTCGCCAGGCTCGCCTCCAGCTCCACCAACAGGTCGGCGTATTTGCCTTGATCGAAGCGATCCTGATACTGCTTGAGTTTGTCCACCGGCAGACCGCGCAACACGGTGATCTGCTCGGCGTTGCGCTCGGGCACCGCGTCGATCGGCAGCCACAGCAAGGTGCGGTTCAGACGCAGGGCGCGCAGGTCGGTGGCCTTCTGCTTGAGCCACCAGGCACACAACGGACGCGCGCTTTCCTGCTGGGCGCGCAGTGCCTTGTAAGCGTCTTTTTCGTTGTCGATCGGTGCGCCGGGGGTCAGCAACTGGCTCGCGGCCTGCTTGACCTGCGCCACCGCCGCACCCACCACACCGGGGGCCGGCTGATTGTCGGCGGCACGCTGGATCATGGTTTTCAGGCGGCGCGAGAGCGGCAACAGCAGCGGCGCATCGTCGCCCAAATGTTCAGTGCACGCGGCATCGAGCCCGGCCAGATGCTCGGACAACTGCCGGAACATCGGCAGCTGTTCCTTGATCGCGATGTTTTCGGTGAGCACCTGCTCCAGGCGCGGCACCAGCCAGCCGATGGCGGCGGCACGGGTACGCGGCTTGAGCGGGTGAACGTCGGCCCAGTGGTTTTCCGACAGATGGTGCAGCAGACCGAGGCCGGCCAGCAGCCCGGGGAAGGATTCGCGCTGGTACAGCGACCAGGTCAGCCAGGCGCCGACACGCAAATCCTTGGATTGGGTGCGCAGCAGGTTTTCGCTGTTTTCGCGGATTTTCTGCCAGTCGATCTGCCCGCTTTCGTGCATCGACGAGGCTTTGGCCAGCTCGCTTTCCAGCGCCTCGAATTCGCTCGAAAAACGAACGTCTTCGCCCGCGAAATTCTCTTTGGAAACAGAGACTTTTGCGAGTTCGAGGTAATGGGCGGAAAGTTTGCTTGAGTAGGACATCCATGGCCTTTATTCAGGATTACAGTCAGGCGCCTATTGGAGTTACCGCGGCGCGGGACAGTATCGAAGAGCGGTGAAGCGACTCATCCAATTGAGATGTGCTCTTTCAAGTGGGCGCATCGTAATCACTATGATGGCCACTAGCAAGCATCTGATTAAACAACAAGACGAAGTGTTCAGTGGGGTGTGTAAGAGATCGCCCTATATATGGCAGGGGAATCCCTGATGGCGAATTATATTGCGCGCATTTGCCTCGCCCCCTCAGAACCCTTGATCCAGAGCGGCCCAACCCGCTGTGTGCGAATCGCCTCGAACACCCGTCCCAATACACGGCGGCAAGCATGACAACTCTCGAAAAAAATAGAAGTAGGACTCTTCCGAAAATGCATTGGATTTTACAAACGATTTACCGACGACAACACTCAACAACAAAAGTGCCATCAATTTGATGGCAATTAATTTTTCTGAAACTTTATTCAGCTCGTGAATGCTGTACTTCAGTGCTAACTCAATAATTATCGAAGTGACTTCCCACAGACATTTCCTCCAATCCGCACAACACTTTCACGCCCGGAATACTCTGACAAATGTCAGAGATACTTCTTACATCAATTTATTTCCTGCGTCGCTAGCGTGTCTTGGCAAATTCTTTTCGCGTGGCGATCAGGGAGGATCGAACACCGCGCATCGACTCACTATGCCAAGGACAAGCGTATGTTCAGTACGGGCAGCTGCGCGCCTTTCTCCCTGCACATTCCCGGCGTTCGTCATGACTTCGAGGTGCTCGCATTTGATGGTGAAGAAGCCATCAGCCGCCTGTACGCGTTCCGGGTCGAGCTGGTCAGCGAACGTGCAGATATCGATCTGGAAAGCCTGCTCAGTCAGCCGGCTTTTCTGCAATTCGGGTTCAACAACGAAGGGATTCACGGGCGCATTGAAGATGTACGGGTGGGTGAAAGCGGAAAACGCCTGACCCTCTATGAGCTGACGCTGGTGCCTGCGTTGCATTATCTGCAGTTCAGTCATGACCAACGGATTTTTCAGCAGCGTACGGTGCCGCAGATCATCGCGCAGGTGCTCAAAAGGCATGGCATTCAAGGTGATGCTTTTACCTTTCATGTCGCCTCGAATCCGCCACGCGACTATTGCACTCAGTACGCGGAAAGCGACTTTGAGTTCATACAGCGCCTGTGCGCCGAGGACGGAATCGCTTGGCATCACCAGCATTCAGCGGATGGCCACCTGCTGGTGTTCACCGATGACCAGGTGTTTCTCCCCACGTTGGCTGCGATGCCGTATCTGCAGGAATCCGGCATGGTGGCCGAGCATCAGGTGGTCAGCCGATTCAGTGTGCGCAACAGTACGCGCACCAGCACCGTCACTCGTCGTGACTACGACCTGAAACGCCCGAGCCTGTTGCTTGAAGCCCGCTTCACTGCCGGCTTCACTCCAGCACTGGAGGACTACCGTTATCCGTTATTGATTGAAAACGACAGGCGCGGCAAGCAAGTTGCCCGGCAAGCGCTGGAGCGCCACCGTAGTGATTACGAACGGGGCGACGGCGAAAGCGATCAGACGAGTCTGCGTAGCGGCCACTTGTTTGAGCTGAACGGACACCCGCGCAAACAGTGCAACGATCTGTGGCTGCTGCTCAGCGTTACTCACGAAGGCCGCCAGCCGCAAGTGCTTGAGGAGACCGGCACCGGCAACGTCGAACCCGCCGATGGTTTTACCCAAGGCTACCGCAATCGCTTTAGCGTGATTCCTGGCGAGGTGGTATTCAGGCCTGCACTGCCGCCGCCACGCCGTCCGCTGGTGACTCAGACCGCACGGGTTACCGGCCCCGAAGGCGAAGAGATTTATTGCGATGAGTTCGGTCGCGTGAAGATCGAATTTCCCTGGGAACGCAAAGAACTCAACAGTGAGCGCAGCAGTTGTTGGGTACGCGTAGCGAGCAGTTGGGCCGGCGATCATTTTGGCGCAGTGACCATTCCGCGGGTTGGCATGGAAGTCGTGGTGTCCTTTTTGGAGGGCGACCCGGACAAACCACTGATCACCGGTTGTGTGTCCAACAGAGTTACCGCGCCACCCTACTCGTTACCCGATCACAAGACCCGAACTGTCTTGCGCAGCGAAAGCTCGCCGCGCAATGGCGGTTACAACGAACTGTCGATCGAGGATCGTGCCGGGCAAGAGCTCATCCATGTGCGCGCACAGCGCGACATGGCGCAAAAAATCGGCAACAGCTTTCAACTGGAAGTGGGCAACGAGCGCCGCGAAACCATCAATGGCAACAGTTACACCCGTGCCGGAAGGTCTCTCGACATCGAGGCCGGCCAGCAAGTGCTGCTCAAGGCTGGCGCCAGTGTGGTGCTGGATGCCGGCGCCAGCATCACGCTGAAGGCTGGCGGCCATCACCTCGTGATCGATAGCGGTGGCATTTTCAGCAGCACTGAAATCGAAACAGGCCATAAGCCGCAAGACAGTGAAGCGCCCCCTCTGCTGCTGCCTGGACTGGATGGCGCATTACCCGTTGCGCCAGCGGTACACGAACGTGCAGAGGCAGAGCTCGAGGAAGAGGAGGAAGAAGTCGACCTGGAGGATGAGACGCCGGGGGGAATAACTTTGCGTATCGGGGTGTTTTTCGATGGCACGGGGAACAACAAGGCCAACAGCGAGACGGTCGCAGCGTGTTACGCCCCGGACGCCAATCTTGCGGAGGCGGCTGCAGAGATCCAGCAGCACTGCGCCACCTACGGTTACGACGGTGATGGAAACTCGCCGGATAACAGTTATGGGAATGATGTGAGCAATATTGCGAGGTTGTATGAGCTTTACACCGACGACACTTACAAGCTTTTACCAGTGTCCGCAAAAAACGCATCGATCGCGGTTTACATAGAAGGCGTCGGCACCAAAAGCAATGACGCCGACTCTCTCTACTCACAAGCAACAGGTAGAGGTGAAACAGGCGTAGTCGCTCGTGTAGAGCAAAGTCCGACAGTTATCAGGCAACAAATACGGCAGCTGATTGAACGGAACCCAGCATTGGTAATTCAGCGAATCAAATTCGATATTTTCGGTTTCAGCCGAGGAGCCGCAGCAGCCAGACACTTTGCAAATGAAGTGCTTAAGGGTAATGAGGGGCTACTCGCCAAGTCGCTTTCCAGCGGCTTGGTTGAAGGCTTCAACTGGCGATTCAAGGTCGATACGGAGATCAACTTCATTGGGCTTTTTGACACCGTTGCAGCAATCGCCAACCCATGGCTGCTCGATTTTACCGGCGCCAACAGTAGAAACCCCGGCCTCGAATTGAAGCTGCCTGATGGTTGCGCCAACAAAATAGTCCATCTGGTTGCCCGTGATGAATATCGCGAGAACTTCGCACTCAACAGCCTGGGCGACATCGATCTGGTCTTGCCCGGCGCTCACTCGGATCTGGGCGGCGGCTATTTGCCTAAAGCCAAGGAAAAACTTCTGCTGAGCAACCCGCTCACCAGCACTATCAGCCGAGACAAGGACGCGACCCGCAGTGCAGCCTATGCTGCTGCCGAAAAAGAAACCTATGCCTGGTATGCAAAAGGCGTCATCGAAGAGGACACCACGGGCAGTCATTTACACGTTGCACTTTGGGAAAGAGCCGTGACTCAACCAACGGAAAAAGGCGGATACAGGCAGGATCCCCAGAAGCGGGTTTACGCGGCGGCCAGCATTGAGCGACCAGTACACGGGGAGCTGTCTCTGGTGTATCTGCGCATCATGCGTGAGCTGGCGGTCAGACATGGAGTCCCATTCGAGGAGATTGACGAAAATGAGCCAAGACTGTCCTTGCCGGCGGAATTGATCCCGATTCATGCCAAGCTTGAAGCTTATGCGCTTGGAAAATCATCTGTCGAAGGCCTGACCATCAAAGAAAGGGAATTGTTACGTAGGCGCTATATCCATCTTTCCGCTCACTGGAATGCAGCCAAGGGCTTGAACAGCAGCGACATGAACATCGTTTTCATCAACCGCCCGGCCAAGAGCAACCCACGAGTGGTGCACCCCCATGAATGACTTCACTCGACGTCTCGGCAAAACAATATGTTTCCTGCTTGGCACATTTTTGGCTGGCTGTGTACAAGATGTCTCCCATGCTGCAGAGAAGCAGCCTTGGTTCCTTGGCTTTGGAGCACCAGACTATATGGAGGTCTGGATAGAAACAGCCGACGTGGTGGATATCCGGGAGCGAGTGTTCCAGCGTGCCGGATCGGGTATTGCATCAGTACAGAATCCCGTGGAGCACAAGGGCAACCCCGCAGGTTGGCCAGAAAACCCTGGAAGCGGAAAAGGCAAGTATGTAACGGGTGCCGACCTGCCCCGCTTGGTCTACGTACGCTGGCAATCTCTGGCCGAACCTCAGACTTATGAAGCCTATATCGTCATCCCCGAATCAGCCCGGGAAATCATGCGCAAACCGGAAAAAGCGTTCTGCAACTTTGGCTCGGAGTGGGTTACTGAATCGCGTAAAAACCTGGTAATTGGGCTGGCACCCGGCGGCATTGCCAAAGTATGGCTCACTGGAACATGCCTCAAGGCAATCGAGATTGCCCGGATCGCAGGCACCGTGAATAAAAAGGGTCCATACCAAAGAAAAAATGAAGGCCGCTATGCGCTGCCTCTT
The DNA here is from genome assembly GCF_050473925.1 of Pseudomonas sp. S8. Lineage (NCBI taxonomy): Bacteria > Pseudomonadati > Pseudomonadota > Gammaproteobacteria > Pseudomonadales > Pseudomonadaceae > Pseudomonas > Pseudomonas sp. S8. Next base: position 4,475,394 of record NZ_JBFDVZ010000016.1, on the reverse strand, counting down.
GAGCCGGAGTCCAGGGCCTACGTGGAAAAATTTGGAATTCCTTATGGCTCTTGGTAAGGACAGCCCGGTGATCACGCCGAGAAGCTCGCCCCTTGGAATCAAGAAACTCACAAGCCTGTTTACAGGCCTTCTGCTGGCGGTTTGCACTCAAACTCATGCTCAAGCGAAAGACAAACTGCCCTGGTTCCTTGGCTTTGGAGCACCGGACTACATGGAGGTCTGGATTGAAACTGCCGATGTGGTGGATATCCAAGAAAGAGTGTTCCGGCGGGCAGGATCAGGCATTGCTTCAGTACAGAGGCCTGACGATCAAAAAGGCAACCCCGCTGGCTGGCCGGACAACCCCGGCAGCGGCAAAGGCAAATATGTAACCGGCGCCGATTTACCTCGCCTGATCTACGTGCGATGGCAGTCACTGGCCGAACCCCAAACCTACGAGGCGTACATCGTAATTCCCGAATCTGCACGGGAAATCATGCGCAAACCCGAAAAAGCGTACTGCAGGTTTGGCTCAGAGTGGATCACCGAATCCCGTGACAATATGGGTATCGGTCTGGCCCCCGGCGGCATTGTAAAGGTTTGGCTAGGGGGAGCCTGTTTGAAGTCGGTCGAAATTGCCCGCGTACAAGGAACCATCAACCCCAAAGGCCCCTACGAAGGTAAATCCGGCGGTAAACATCGACCTCTTTCTGATGCCTCAAAAACCTACATCGAAAAATTCGGCATCCCCTTCGGGAGCTGGTAAGGAGCTTTACCTCATGGAATTGAAACCCCTGCTTTTCGCAGCACTGCTGTCGCTACCCATCTCTCAAGCCTCCGCAGATACCCCACCACTGGACGGTCATTACTATCTGACCGGCGCAATGGAAATGGGCGCCGAATTGCTGCTGCGCAAGGACGGCACGTTTGACGCAGGCGTGGCATATGGCAGCGCAGACGGCTTTGCCAAAGGCACCTGGCAGGTGCAGAACAACACCGTGACGCTGAAGAGCGAAACCAAACCGGCCTCGAACAGCGATTTGTCCGGCCTGTTTCAGGATCTGCAACTGGCAATCGAGCCGAACTGTCTGGCCGTGGATTTCGGCAACGGCAAGGCCTGTTTCCGACGTCAGTAAACCGATTTACAGCCACAAAAAATGGGCACCCGACCGCAATCGGTGTGCCCATTTTTTATTGCAGTTCTCCCCGCTTCTCAGGGAGTTCGCCGCAATTTAAGGATTGACGCTGTCTTTCAACGACTTGCCTGGCTTGAATGCAACAGTGTTGCTGGCCTTGATTTTCACCGGTTCACCGGTTTGCGGGTTCTTGCCGGTGCGGGCGCCGCGGTGGCGTTGCAGGAAGGTGCCGAAGCCCACCAGCGTGACGCTGTCCTTGCGGTGCAGAGCGCCGGTGATTTCTTCGAGGACGGCGTTGAGAACGCGGTTGGCCTGTTCTTTGGTCAGATCCGCTTTTTCAGCGATTGCAGCGGCGAGTTCTGGTTTACGCATTAGTGAAGCCCCTTTGACGGTTTTTTGTTGTTATGTCCGTGCTGTTCTCGTTGGAACAGCGCCCAAGGCGCCGCAGGCTCTACTCTGCGGCAGACGGGAGTGAGAATGGCACGCGGATACCGGCGGCGCCAGTCTCCCCGCGACCTTTGTAGGGGCAAAAGCGGGGTGATTCCGACAGAACGACCGGTATTTACGCCAGCAGGGCCGGAAGCTGTTTGTTCAGAGCAAGTTTTTCCATCACTGCCGCGCCGGTCAGCGCGTAACCGAGCAACTGACCCTCGGCGCTGTGGCACAGGGCCTTGATGTCGGCGCCCTGCCCTTCGACGGTCCAGACGCCTTCGCTGCCCCGTGGCGGTGGCGAAACGACCAACGGGCATACCGGGGTTTTCACCGTGATCGGCATCGCGCCGTAGCTCACGGCCGTCGGATTGCCGGCCAGGGTTTGTGCCAGCGCACGCGCACAGCTCATGAGGGGCATCACGTACAACAGATTCAGCCCATCGACCTCGGCGCAGTCGCCCAGGGCGTAAATATTGGCGTGGGACGTTTTCAAATAACGGTCGACGACAACGCCGCGATTGACCTGCACCCCGGCAGCCGCCGCCAGATCGATGCGCGGACGCAGGCCGATGGCCGACACCACCACATCGCAGGCAATCACCTGACCGTCGGACAGATGCGCTTCCAGCCCGTCCGCGACTTTTTGCAGGCGGGTGAGCACCGGGCCAAGGTGAAAACGCGCGCCCAGGCTTTCCAGCCCGGCCTGCACGGCGGCCGCAGCGGCCGGGTGCAGCAGCATTGGCATCACTTGCTCGCACGGCGCCACCAGTTGCACCTCGTAGCCGCCGAGGATCAGGTCGTTGGCGAATTCGCAGCCGATCAGGCCCGCTCCCAGCAGCAACACGCGGCGCTTGCCCGCAGCGGCGGCACGAAAGCGTGCGTAGTCTTCGAGATCGTTGATCGGGAATACCAGTTCGGCGCCGTCGCCTTCGATCGGCACCCGCACGGTTTCCGCGCCCCAGGCGAGGATCAGGTCGCGGTAGTACACCGCTTCTTCGCCGATCCACAGACGCTTGTGGCCGGCGTCGATGCCGCTGATGCGCGTGTGGGTGCGCACTTCGGCCTTCAATTGCTCGGCCATGGCGCCGGGTTCGGCCATGCTCAGGCCATCGGCGTCCTTGTTCTTGCCGAAACCGGTGGAGAGCATCGGTTTGGAGTAAGAGCGCCCGTCGTCGGCGGTAATCAGCAGCAGCGGGGTTTCGCCATCGAGTTTGCGAAACTCCCGGGCCAGGTTGTAACCCGCGAGCCCGGTGCCGACGATTACGACAGGTGCGTTCATGCCTTACTCCTTGGTTTTTCTCAGTTGATTTCGATCATTTCGAAGTCCGACTTGCCCACTCCGCAATCCGGGCACAGCCAGTCTTCCGGCACGTCCTGCCACAGGGTGCCTGGCGCGATGCCGTCATCCGGCCAACCTTCGGCTTCGTTGTAGATCAGGCCGCAGACGATGCATTGCCACTTTTTCATTCAGGTACTTCCTCAGGATTCAGGCTTTGGTCGGCGCGGACGGTCGATGGTGGTTGCGCTGCCGTCCGGCTCAGGGCGTTTTGTACTGAGGGTGCCGGGCAGATGCAAGCCTGTTCGGCGCAACGGCGACCCGGATCCATCAAATTCGCAGCACGCCATGTTAAGCTCGCCGCCTCATTTGCGGCCAATAATGACTCATTGTGCACCATTCAAATGCCTGCCCGGCCCCGCTCTGGCTGACTCAAAGCCGACTGACGCCCCTTCCCGATTCGTTGACCCTGAACTGGTTGTTCGACGAAGGCTCGCTGACCCGCCGCCTGACGCGGCTGTCGAATGACGGCTTCAGTGTCACGCCGCTGTTCGAAGGCTGGGACACTTTGCGCAGCGACGAATGCGCGGCGCTGGATCTGGCCGAAGGCAGCGAAGGCTGGGTGCGCGAGGTGTATCTGCGCGGTCACGGCGAGGCCTGGGTGTTCGCCCGCAGCGTGGCGTCACGCGCCGCCCTGCAAGGCGACGGCTTGCACATGGACGAACTGGGCAGCCGCTCGCTGGGCGAACTGCTGTTTTGCGACCACGCTTTCCAGCGCCGCGCCATCGAGGTCTGCCACTACCCGCAGGACTGGCTGCCGTCAGAATGCCGCGCGCCGGAACTGTGGGGCCGCCGCTCGCGCTTCGACCGTGGCGCCCTGAGCGTGCTGGTGGCGGAGATTTTCCTGCCGACGCTGTGGAGCACCGCCCGCGCCCATCCGGAGAACAGCTGATGTACCAGAGCCTGCTCAAGTCCCTGAACCGCTTGAACCCGCGCGCCTGGGATTTCATTCAGCTGACGCGCATGGACAAGCCGATCGGCATTTACCTGCTGCTGTGGCCGACGCTATGGGCGCTATGGATTGCCGGTAAGGGCTCGCCCTCGCTGGCCAATATCGTGATTTTTGTCCTCGGCGTGGTACTGACCCGCGCCGGGGGTTGCGTGATCAACGACTGGGCGGATCGCAAGGTTGATGGCCACGTCAAACGCACCGCGCAACGACCGCTGGCCAGCGGCAAGATCAGTTCGAAAGAGGCGCTGGTGTTCTTCGCGCTGCTGATGGGCGTGAGCTTCCTGCTGGTGCTGTGCACCAATGCGCCGACCATCTGGCTGTCGCTGGGCGGCCTGGCGCTGGCGTTCACCTATCCGTTCATGAAGCGCTACACCTATTACCCGCAAGTGGTGCTCGGCGCGGCGTTCTCGTGGGGCATGCCGATGGCGTTCACCGCCGAAACCGGCGAACTGCCTGCCGCCGCGTGGCTGCTGTGGATCGCCAATCTGTTGTGGACGGTGGGTTACGACACCTATTACGCGATGACTGACCGTGATGACGACCTGAAGATCGGCGTGAAATCCACGGCGATTCTGTTTGGTGATGCGGATCGGGTAATCATCCTGACCCTGCAGGCGCTGTCATTGGGCTGTCTGCTGCTGGCCGGGTCGAAGTTCGAGCTGGGGACGTGGTTCCATCTCGGCCTGCTGGTGGCCGCGGGCTGTTATGCGTGGGAGTTCTGGTACACCCGCGATCGCGACCGCATGCGTTGCTTCAAGGCGTTCTTGCACAACCATTGGGCCGGATTGGCGATTTTTGTCGGGATCGTGCTGGATTACGCGTTGCGCTGATCCACAAAAACCTGTGGAAGCGAGCCTGCTCGCGAAGGCGTCGTGTCAGTCAGCCAATGTGTTAACTGACACACTGCTTTCGCGAGCAGGCGCGCTCCCACAGGGATGTAGTTGCTGCAGGAATCAGTGTTTAGGCATGTGCCACATGTCCTTGAACCCTTCCCCCTTCATGTCGCCCGGTTTTTCATCCATTTTGAAGGTGTAAAGCGGCTTGCCGTCATATGCCCACTGCATGGTGCCGTCATCACGCTTGATGGGGGTGAATTTGCCTTCAGCCTTGGCACCCGCCGGCGCCATCATCGGCGGCCAGTTCTTCGCGCAATCGCCGTTGCACATCGATTTACCGCCCGTGTCCTTGTCGAAGGTGTACACGGTCATGCCTTTGTGATCGGTCATCATGCCGTCTTTCATCATGACCGGGTCAGCGGCGAACGCCATCGACGGTAATGCAACGGCAGCAGCCATCAGCAGGGCTTTGAAAGAAGCAGTCATTTGAGTCATGGAAACCTTCTTTTGTGGTTGTCAGGATTCGGACTTAGAGCTTAGCCCAGGATCACGCCAACCGCCGGGCGACTAAAATACTGTCACACGACTGCAATAATTCCGTTATCTAATGCGGCGCAAGACAGTTAAATGACAAGAGGATTAAGGCATGGTTGGCAGGAGCATTCTGATCGTCGACGACGAAGCGCCCATTCGCGAAATGATCGCCGTTGCGTTGGAAATGGCCGGCTATGACTGCCTCGAGGCGGAGAACTCGCAGCAGGCACACGCCATCATCGTTGACCGCAAACCGGACCTGATCCTGCTCGACTGGATGCTGCCCGGCACCTCCGGCATCGAACTGGCCCGCCGCCTCAAGCGTGACGAGCTGACCGGAGATATCCCGATCATCATGCTCACCGCCAAGGGCGAAGAGGACAACAAGATCCAGGGGCTTGAAGTCGGCGCCGACGACTACATCACCAAACCGTTTTCTCCACGCGAACTGGTCGCCCGCCTCAAGGCTGTGCTGCGCCGCGCCGGCCCGACCGATGGCGAAGCGCCGATCGAAGTCGGCGGCCTGCTGCTCGACCCGATCAGCCACCGCGTGACCATCGACGGCCGTCCGGCCGAGATGGGCCCGACCGAATACCGTCTGCTGCAATTCTTCATGACCCACCAGGAACGCGCCTACACGCGCGGGCAGTTGCTGGATCAGGTTTGGGGCGGCAACGTCTATGTTGAAGAGCGCACCGTCGACGTGCACATCCGGCGCCTGCGCAAGGCCCTCGGCGATGCCTACGAAAATCTGGTACAAACCGTGCGCGGCACCGGCTACCGGTTTTCCACCAAGGCCTGATCCGACCGCCAGACTCGCTGACAAGGACCGTATTTTCCGTGAATCAAAACTGGCATGGCACCCTGATTCGCCACATGCTGTTGCTGGTCACCGCCTGCCTGGTGATCGGCTTGATCAGCGGCTATTACGGCTGGAGCCTCGCTGCAGGCCTGGGCCTGTATCTGGCCTGGACGCTCAAGCAACTGCTGCGCCTGCACGAATGGCTGCGTCTGCACCAACCCGATGAAGCACCGCCCGATGGCTATGGCCTGTGGGGCGAGGTCTTCGACAGCATCTACCACCTGCAACGCCGCGACCAACGGGTACGCGGGCGCCTGCAAGCGGTGATCGACCGGGTGCAGGAGTCCACCGCCGCGCTCAAAGATGCAGTGATCATGCTCGACAGCGACGGCAACCTGGAATGGTGGAACCGCGCCGCCGAAACCCTGCTCGGCCTCAAGACCCCGCAGGACAGCGGCCAACCGGTGACCAACCTGGTGCGCCATCCGCGCTTCAAGGAATACTTCGAGCAGGACAGCTACGCCGAACCGCTGGAAATCCCTTCGCCGACCAATGATCGTGTGCGCATTCAGCTGTACCTCACGCGTTACGGCAACAACGAGCATCTGATGCTGGTGCGCGATGTCACGCGCATCCATCAACTGGAACAGATGCGCAAAGACTTCATCGCCAACGTCTCCCACGAACTGCGCACGCCGCTGACGGTGATCTGCGGCTACCTGGAAACCCTGCTCGACAATGTCGAGGAAGTGAACCCGCGCTGGAGCCGCGCCCTGCAGCAGATGCAGCAACAGGGCGGACGCATGCAGACGCTGCTCAACGACCTGCTGTTGCTGGCGAAACTGGAAGCCACCGATTACCCGTCGGACAATCAGCCGGTGCAGATCGACACCCTGCTGCAATCGATCAAGAGCGACGCCCAGCAGTTGTCCGGGCAGAAAAACCAGAAAATCACCCTCGAAGCCGACGGCAAGATCCTGCTCAAGGGCAGCGAGGCGGAACTGCGCAGCGCCTTCTCCAACCTGGTGTTCAACGCCGTGAAGTACACCCCGGCCGAGGGCAACATCCGCATTCGCTGGTGGGGCGACGAGCAAGGCGCGCACCTGAGCGTGCAGGACTCCGGGATCGGCATCGACAGCAAGCACCTGCCGCGCCTGACCGAACGCTTCTACCGTGTCGACTCCAGTCGCAACTCCAACACCGGCGGCACCGGGCTGGGCCTGGCAATCGTCAAACACGTGTTGCTGCGCCACCGCGCACGGATGGAGATCAGCAGCGTGCCTGGTCATGGCAGCACGTTCACCTGCCACTTCGCCCCGGCCCAGGTGGCCCAGGCACGGGCCATCAGCGCCGCCGAGTGATACCGGCCAGCACGCGCCACTAGGCAATCGCCAAGTCAGCCGCTACATTGGCTGACTTGCGTCTGCCTTTCAGGCGCGATTTTTTCTCTCTTACGAATCACACGGAACCTGCAAAACTCCATCATGGACCCTTCCCCTGGCTTGTCCCTCGCTACGATTTTCGCCGATTTCGGCATGATTCTTTTCGCTCTGATCCTGGTGTTGCTCAACGGCTTCTTCGTTGCAGCGGAATTCGCCATGGTCAAACTGCGCTCGACCCGGGTCGAGGCCATCGCCGACAAGAACGGCTGGCGCGGGCACATCCTGCGCACCGTTCACAGTCAGCTGGATGCGTACCTCTCGGCCTGTCAGCTCGGTATCACCCTCGCCTCCCTCGGCCTGGGCTGGGTCGGTGAACCGGCGTTCGCGCACCTGCTCGAACCACTGCTGAGCGCGGTCGGCGTGCAGTCGCCGGAAGTGGTCAAAGGCATTTCGTTCTTTACCGCGTTCTTCATCATTTCCTACCTGCACATCGTGGTCGGTGAGCTGGCGCCCAAGTCATGGGCGATCCGCAAACCCGAGCTGCTGTCGCTGTGGACGGCAGTGCCGCTGTACCTGTTCTACTGGGCGATGTACCCGGCGATCTACCTGCTCAACGCCAGCGCCAACGCGATTCTGCGCATCGCCGGCCAAGGCGAACCCGGCCCGCACCACGAACACCATTACAGCCGCGAAGAACTGAAACTGATCCTGCACTCCAGCCGTGGTCAGGACCCGAGCGACCAAGGCATGCGCGTGCTGGCCTCGGCAGTGGAGATGGGCGAACTGGAAGTGGTCGACTGGGCCAACTCCCGCGAAGACCTGATCACTCTCGAATTCAACGCGCCGCTGAAAGAAATCCTCGCGATGTTCCGTCGCCACAAGTTCAGCCGGTATCCGGTGTACGACAGCGAGCGCCAGGAGTTCGTCGGCCTGCTGCACATCAAGGACCTGCTGCTGGAACTGGCGGCGCTGGACCATATTCCGGAGTCGTTCAACCTGGCCGAGCTGACCCGCCCGCTGGAGCGCGTGTCGCGGCACATGCCGCTGTCGCAGCTGCTGGAGCAGTTCCGCAAGGGCGGCTCGCACTTCGCCGTGGTGGAAGAAGCCGACGGCAACATCATCGGCTACCTGACCATGGAAGACGTGCTGGAAGTGCTGGTCGGCGACATCCAGGACGAACACCGCAAGGCCGAGCGCGGGATCCTCGCGTATCAGCCGGGCAAGCTGCTGGTGCGTGGTGATACGCCGCTGTTCAAGGTTGAACGCCTGCTCGGTATCGACCTGGATCACATCGAAGCGGAAACCCTCGCCGGGCTGGTCTACGAGACCCTCAAGCGCGTCCCGGAAGAGGAAGAGGTGCTGGAAGTCGAAGGCCTGCGGATCATCATCAAGAAGATGAAAGGGCCGAAGATTGTGCTGGCCAAGGTGTTGATGCTGGATTGATGGGTGTTTTGGGGGACGCTTCTGTGGTGAGGGGATTTATCCCCGATGGGTCGCGGAGCGGCCCTGTAATCTGCAATCGCGTAACTCCTGACTCAATGCCTTCAATGATTTTGGGACGGCTGCGCCGTCCATCGGGGATAAATCCCCTCACCACAGAAGCCCCTCCACAGCGGCCCCCTAACGGTTTTACTGTTTGCCCAACGCAAAGTTGGGCAACGCCCCCAGCGGCTGGTTGAACTGATACGGAATCGACACCAGCCCCTGCCCGGTATTGCGCTGCACCACAAAGTGCAGGTGCGGGCCGCTGCTGTTGCCGGTATTGCCCGACAGTGCCAGCGGGCTGCCAACCGTCACCCGCTGCCCCTCGCGTACGCTCACCGAACCTTGCTTGAGATGCAGGTACACACCCATCGTGCCGTCGTCATGCAGCACCCGGACAAAATTGCCGGACGCATCATTGCCGCGCCCGCTCTGCGAGTTTTCGGTTTTCACCACCACCCCGGCCCGTGCGGCAATGATCGGCGTGCCGACCGGCATGGCGATGTCCATCGCATACCGGTTCTTCGGCCCGTAATGGCTGTACTGGCCGTTGGCGCCCTGACTCAGACGGAACGGCCCGCCCCGCCACGGCAACGGATAGCGATAGCTCTGCGCGGCGCCTGCAGGGTCACCCAGCGAATACTGAAATTGCGGTGAATACACCAGCGGCTGACCCTGGGTAATCGCTGTGAGCAGCGCCAACCGGGTATTACTGCGCGCAGGCAGCACTCGGCGGATGGTCTGGGCCGGCACGCCACGCACGTTGCTCATCCCGGTAAACGCCAGCGCAATCTCGACCGGCGCATACAGATCGTTGCGCACGAACACCACGTCGGCGCCCTTCTGCTTCTTGATGTCGAGGTACACCTGGCGCTCCAGATGTTCGACCATACGGTCCTGAAACACGAACACCTGCGAGCCTTTGCTCGGTCGGTCGCTGTACGAGACGACACCGTTGGCATCGGTGGATTTGTAGATGGTCATGGCCACAGTCGAGGTGGAGGCCAGGAAAAGACCACAGAGAAACAGCAGGCGCGCGAGCATGGGCAGAAATCTGTCGAAGGAAGGCCTGGAAAAGAGCCTAGCAGCTGAGACAGACCAGGCTAGTCGACAGATGTTTCAAGTTGCCCAGCGCATAAAGCAAAAGATCGCAGCCTGCGGCAGCTCCTACAGGGAAATGCATTCCAATGTAGGAGCTGCCGCAGGCTGCGATCTTTTCACAGACGCCGCTTACGCGCCCGGAACGAAGTGCTTCTGCGCCGTACCGCGGGCGATCAGGCGGGAGATGTAGTCGAGCTTCTGCGCATCCTGGTCGACGAAACGGAACGTCAGTTGCAGCCAGTCGCTGTCGGCTTTCTGTTCGTGGGCAACGATGGCGTGCAGGTAGCCGTTGAGGCGGGCGATTTCGGCGTTGTCGCCCTGCTCCAGATCGAGCACGGCGCTGTCGAGAATCTGCGGCAGGGCCTCGGTGCGTTTCACCACCAACAGCGCTTCCTTGATACTCAGGGCCTTGATCACGCATTGCTGGGTGCCGCCGGGCAGGCGCAACTGGCCCTGGCCACGACCGCCGGCCGTTGCTTTGGAGGCGGCCGGAGCCTGGACTGGCGGGCTGTTGAGCAAGCCGCGGGACGGCGCCGCAGCAGGTGCCGCCGCAGCGGCAGGCTTGGCGAACGGATTGGCCGCAGCAGCGGCCGGCGCAGCACCGACCACCGCAGGCTTGCCACCGGTCAACGCGCTCAGGGAATCGTTGCCGAATGCCGAATTCATCTTGGTCGGTGCGCTGTTCATCAGGGTGTCGAGCTTGCCGACCTTGTTCAGCGCCTGCTTGACCTTGGTCAGCAGTTGCTCGTTGGTGAACGGCTTGCTGACGTAGCCGGAAACGCCGGCCTGAATCGCCTGCACCACGTTCTCTTTATCACCACGGCTGGTGACCATGATGAATGGCATGGTCTTGAGATTGTCCTGCTCGCGGCACCAGGTCAGCAGTTCAAGACCGGACATTTCCGGCATTTCCCAGTCGCACAGCACCAGGTCGAATGCTTCCTTGGCCAACATGGCCTGAGCCTTTTTGCCGTTGATGGCATCCTCGGTGCGGATCCCCGGGAAGTAATTACGCAGGCACTTTTTCACCAGGTCGCGAATGAACGAAGCATCGTCCACGACCAACACACTGATCTTGCTCATCCAACACCCCTATAAAAATCCCGGCAAGCATACCGCTTTGCTGATGGCACATTGCCAACAATCTTCAGTCACGCCGGGACTTTTCGTTCGCGGGTGCTGCTTTTCAATTCGATTTTCTGTTCAAGCGCCATAAACAAAAACGCCCGGCCAAAGGGCCGGGCGCTTTTCTCAGGCAATCTTACTTATCGTCAGCATCGCCCGGAACATTAGCGGTTTCGCCGCTTGTGCCTTGAACTTCTTCTTTCATGCGTTTGAGGCCCAAGTGCCGCACATCGGTGCCGCGTACCAGGTAGATCACCAACTCCGAGATGTTGCGCGCGTGGTCGCCGATACGCTCCAGCGAACGCAGCACCCAGATGATGCTCAGAACCCGCGAAATAGAGCGTGGGTCTTCCATCATGTAGGTGGCCAGCTCACGCAGCGCGGTCTTGTATTCACGGTCGATGACCTTGTCGTATTGCGCCACCGACAGCGCCAGATCGGCGTCGAAGCGGGCAAACGCGTCCAGCGCATCGCGCACCATGTTGCGCACCTGGTCGCCGATATGACGCACTTCGACATAACCGCGCGGCGCTTCGCCTTCTTCGCACAGCTGGATGGCGCGGCGGGCGATCTTGGTCGCTTCGTCGCCGATGCGCTCCAGATCGATCACCGACTTGGAGATGCTGATGATCAGACGCAGGTCGGACGCCGCCGGCTGACGACGGGCGAGAATGCGCAGGCATTCTTCGTCGATGTTGCGTTCCATCTGATTGATCTGGTCGTCGATCTCGCGCACCTGCTGGGCCAGACCGGAATCGGCCTCGATCAGCGCGGTGACCGCGTCGTTGACCTGCTTCTCGACCAGCCCGCCCATGGCCAGGAGGTGGCTGCGCACTTCCTCAAGCTCGGCGTTGAACTGCGCGGAGATGTGGTGGGTAAGGCCTTCTTTACTAATCATGTTGGCGTCCTTGGAGCGTCCGGTAAGGTGCGGTGGGCCGCAGCGTCAATTCTGTGAATAACCGCAACTGTCAGCCATAACGACCGGTGATGTAGTCTTCGGTCTGCTTCTTCGCCGGATTGGTGAACAGGGTGTCGGTGTCGCCGAATTCCACCAGTTTGCCCATGTACATGAACGCCGTGTAGTCGGAAACCCGCGCGGCCTGCTGCATGTTGTGGGTCACGATGACGATGGTGAACTTGGACTTCAGCTCGTAGATCAGCTCTTCGACTTTCAGGGTCGAGATCGGGTCGAGGGCCGAGCAGGGCTCGTCGAGCAGCAACACTTCCGGCTCAACCGCGATGGTGCGGGCAATCACCAGACGCTGCTGCTGACCACCGGACAGGCCGAGTGCCGAGTCATGCAGACGGTCTTTGACCTCATCCCACAGTGCAGCACCTTTCAACGCCCACTCGACGGCTTCGTCGAGAATGCGCTTCTTGTTGATGCCCTGGATACGCAGGCCGTAGACCACGTTTTCGTAAATGGTCTTGGGGAACGGGTTGGGCTTCTGGAACACCATGCCGACGCGCCGACGTAGTTCGGCGACGTCTTCACCCTTGCGGTAGATGTTGTTGCCGTACAGGTTGATCGCACCTTCGACACGACAGCCGTCAACCAGGTCGTTCATACGATTGAAGGTGCGCAGCAGCGTGGACTTGCCGCAGCCGGACGGGCCGATGAACGCGGTCACGCGCTGTTTCGGGATGTTCATGCTGACGTCGAACAGCGCCTGCTTCTCACCGTAGAACAGGCTCAGGCCCGGGACTTCGATGGCCACCGTTTCCTGCTCGAGGCTCAGGCTCTGCTTGTCGCGACCCAGGGCCGACATGTTGATGCCGTGGGTATGTGTTTCGTGCTGCATGGGAGGCTCCCTGTGCTAACAAATTCGGTTCGTTGTACCGCCGGACAACGCCAGCGGGTTACTCAAATTCTGTGTCTGTCGCGATTCCTGTGGGAGCTGGCTTGCCAGCGATGGCATCACCGCGGTGTTACTGGCAGACCGAGTCGTCTGCATCGCTGGCAAGCCAGCTCCCACAGGGTTTGTGTTAACTATCCAGTGCTTTGTATTTTTCGCGCAGGTGGTTACGAATCCACACCGCCGACAGGTTCAACGTGGCGATCACCAGCACCAGCAGCAACGCCGTGGCGTACACCAGCGGCCGTGCCGCTTCGACGTTCGGGCTCTGGAAGCCGACGTCATAGATGTGGAAGCCCAAGTGCATGATCTTCTGGTCCAGGTGCAGGTACGGGTAGTTGCCGTCCACCGGCAGCGACGGTGCCAGTTTCACTACACCCACCAGCATCAGCGGCGCCACTTCACCAGCGGCGCGAGCCACGGCGAGGATCATGCCGGTCATCATGGCCGGGCTGGCCATTGGCAGGACGATCTTCCACAGCGTCTCGGCCTTGGTCGCGCCCAGTGCCAGCGAGCCTTCACGGACGGTGCGCGGGATACGCGCCAGACCTTCCTCGGTCGCCACGATCACCACCGGCACCGCCAGCAGCGCCAGGGTCAACGAAGCCCAGAGCAGACCCGGTGTGCCGAACGTCGGCGCTGGCAGCGCTTCAGGGAAGAATAGACGGTCGACCGAACCACCCAGCACGTAGACGAAGAAGCCCAGACCGAACACGCCGTAGACGATCGCCGGCACACCGGCGAGATTGTTCACCGCGATGCGGATCACTCGGGTCAGGGTGTTCTGCTTGGCGTATTCACGCAGGTACACCGCCGCCAGCACGCCGAACGGGGTGACAATCATCGCCATGATCAGGGTCATCATCACGGTGCCGAAGATCGCCGGGAAGATCCCGCCTTCGGTGTTCGCTTCACGCGGGTCATCCGAGAGGAACTCCCAGACCTTGCCGAAGTAGAAACCGATCTTGGTCATCGTGCCCATGGCGTTCGGCTGGTAAGCGTGAACCACTTTGCCCAGGCTGATTTCGATCTCTTTGCCGTTTGCATCGCGGGCGGTCAACGCGTCGCGGTTGAACTGCGCATGCAGATCGCTCAGGCGTGCTTCGACATCCTGATAACGCGCGTTCAGCTCGGCACGCTCGGCGTCCATGTCCGCTTGCGCGGTGGCGTCGAGCTTGCCGTCCAGTTCCAGCTTGCGCCCGTGCAGACGGATGCGTTCCAGCCCTGCGTTGATCGCACCGATGTCAGTCTTTTCCAGCGATTTGAGCTGTGCAGCCAGGCCGTTCACCCGGTTGATCCGCGCTTGCAGCTCAGGCCACGCCGCTTCACCTTCGGCGATGACCTTGCCGTCCTGTTTGACGTTGACCAAGTAGCCGTAGAAGTTGCCCCACTCGCGACGCTCGATCGCCATCAGTTCCGGCGGCGTGGTCTGCTTGGTCAGCCACTCGCCGACCACCCAGGTGAAATCGTTGCCGTTCAGGTCGCGGTTGCCGACCTTGATCAGCTCGCGGGTCATGAATTCCGGGCCCTGATCAGGCACCGGCAGGCCGGCGCTTTTCAGGCGTGCGCGCGGTACTTCTTCTTTCTGTACCACTTCGCCGATGACCAGGTGATTGGCCTGGCCCGGTACGTCGTAGCTGGCGTGGATCAGGTCCGCCGGCCAGAAGTGACCCAGACCGCGCACGGCAATCACCGCCAGCAGGCCAATGGTCATGATGACCGCGATGGACACCGCGCCACCGCTGATCCAGACGCCCGGGGCGCCGCTCTTGAACCATCCATTCAGGGAGTTCTGTTTCACAGACTTCTACCTTTCTTAAAGCGACGAGTATTTCTTGCGCAGACGCTGACGAATCAGTTCTGCCAGGGTGTTCATGACGAAGGTGAACAACAGCAGCACCAGCGCCGAGAGGAACAGCACGCGATAGTGGCTGCCGCCGACTTCCGACTCAGGCATTTCCACCGCGACGTTGGCGGCCAGGGTGCGCAGGCCTTCGAACAGGTTCATTTCCATGACCGGGGTGTTACCCGTGGCCATCAGCACAATCATGGTTTCGCCGACCGCACGGCCCATGCCGATCATCAGCGCGGAGAAGATCCCCGGGCTGGCGGTGAGGATCACCACCCGGGTCATGGTCTGCCACGGCGTGGCACCGAGCGCCAGGGAACCGAGGGTCAGGCCACGCGGCACGCTGAACACGGCGTCTTCGGCAATCGAGTAGATGTTCGGGATCACCGCAAAACCCATCGCCAGCCCCACCACCAGAGCGTTGCGCTGGTCGTAGGTGATGCCCAGGTCGTGGGAGATCCACATGCGCATGTCACCGCCGAAGAACCAGTTCTCCATGTACGGGCTCATGTACAACGACAGCCAGCCCACGAACAGAATCACCGGAATCAGCAGTGCACTTTCCCAGCCATCCGGGACTTTCAGGCGGATCGACTCGGGTAGACGACTGAAAGTGAAACCGGCCACCAGAATGCCGATCGGCAACAGCATCAGCAGGCTGAAGATGCCCGGCAGATGCCCTTCTACATACGGGGCGAGGAACAGACCGGCGAAGAACCCGAGGATCACCGTCGGCATCGCTTCCATCAGCTCGATCACCGGCTTGACCTTGCGGCGCATGCCCGGGGCCATGAAGTAGGCGGTGTAGATCGCAGCAGCAACCGCCAGCGGTGCCGCCAGCAGCATCGCGTAGAACGCCGCTTTCAGGGTGCCGAAGGTCAGTGGCGAGAGGCTCAGTTTCGGTTCGAAATCGGTGTTGGCCGCCGTCGATTGCCAGACGTATTTAGGCTCGTCGTAGTTCTCGTACCAGACCTTGCTCCACAACGCGCTCCACGACACTTCCGGGTGCGGGTTGTCGAGCAGCAGCGGTTGCAGCTTGCCGCCGGCCTCGACGATCACCCGGTTGGCGCGCGGCGACAGGCCGAACAGGCCCTGACCTTCGGCCACCGGCTCGACCAGCAACGTGCGGTGCGCGGTGCTGTGGAACACACCGAGCTTGCCGCTGGCATCGAGGGCCACGAAGCCCTTGCGACGCTCTTCGGCGGTGATTTCAACGATCGGCGTGGTGCCCATCTGGAAGGTACGGATCTGCTTCAGGCGCAGTTCGCCATCGGTGTCACGGGCCATGAACCACTGGGCCAGGCCACCCTTGGAGTCACCGATGATCAGCGAGATGCCACCCACCAGTTGCGTGCTCGCAGTGACTTCGGCGTCAGCGTTTTCCAGCAGTTTGTAGCGACCGTTGAGGCTCTTGTCGCGCAGGCTGAACACGTCGGCCTGGGCGCGCCCGTTGACCACGTACAGCCATTGCTGGCGCGGGTCGACGAAGATGTTTTTCACCGGCTCGGTCATCTGCGGCAGTTCGATACGCTTCTGCTCGTTGGTGACTTCGCCGGTCATCATGTTTTCTTCGCTGGTCAGCGACAGCACATTAAGTTGCGCACCGGTCGAACCCACCAGCATCAACGTCGAATCGGTGGCGTTGAGGCTCACGTGCTCCAGTGCCCCGCCGCTCTCGTTCACAGCGATCGGCGCTTCGCCGTACGGGTATTCGATGGCCGGGGTGATGGTTTTCTTGCCATCGGGATAGCTGACTTTATAGGTGTGACGGAACACCAGCGCCTGGCCGTTGGACAGGCCCACCGCTACCAGCGGATGACCTGGCTGATCTTCGCCAATGGAAGTGACGGTCGCGCCAACAGGAACCGGCAGATCGACGCGCTTCAATTCAGCGCCACTGTCGATGTCGAAGAACAGCGCCTGGCCCTTGTCGGAAACGCGCATCGCCACCTGATTCTGCTCTTCGAGCGAAATCATCAGCGGCTTGCCGGCGTCCTGCATCCAGGCTGGGGTAATGGCATCTTTCGCGGTCAGGCTGGCACCCTGGAACAACGGGGCAACGACGTAGGCGAGGAAGAAGAAGATCAGCGTGATGGCTGCCAGCACCGCCAGACCGCCAACGAGGACGTACCAGCGGGTGAAGCGATCCTTGAGCGCGCGAATGCGGCGCTTGCGTTGCAACTCAGGCGTATTGAAGTCAATGCGCTTGGGAGGGTTCGTAGTCATTTTGGAATTGGCCAGATCATTCATGCGCACACCCTAGCGATCCTGTATGACAGAAAGATGACAATGCAGTGACGCAGCAAATCCGCCGCCAGCAGGGCACTGGCAGTGGATAAAAGAATTCGGGGAGTGTGGGGCGAACTTGCTCGCGAAAGTGCCGGTTCTGAAGGCCGCTTCGCGAGCAGGTTCGCTCCCACATGAGTCAGGCGGGGTTTACCCCTGACTCAGTTTGTTACTTTTTTGCGACTTCAGCGCCGCCTTCCTGCAGACCCAGGTCAGCCAGCGCTTTTGCAGCAACCTTGGCCGGCAGTGGGATGTAGCCGTCTTTCACCACCACTTCCTGGCCCTGTTTGGACAGAACCAGTTTCACGAACTCGGCTTCCAGCGGGGCCAGAGGCTTGTTCGGGGCCTTGTTCACGTAAACGTAGAGGAAGCGCGACAGTGGGTACTTGCCGTTCAGGGCGTTTTCTTCGGTGTCTTCGATGAAGTCAGTGCTGCCTTTCTTCGACAGAGCAACAGTCTTCACGCTGGCAGTCTTGTAGCCGATGCCCGAGTAACCGATGCCGTTCAGCGAGGAGCTGATCGACTGCACAACCGACGCCGAACCTGGTTGTTCGTTGACGTTAGGCTTGTAGTCGCCTTTGCACAGGGCTTCTTCCTTGAAGTAGCCGTAAGTGCCGGATACCGAGTTACGACCGAACAGTTGCACTGGCTTGTTGGCCAGGTCGCCGGTCACACCCAGGTCGCCCCAGGTTTTCACGTCGGCTTTGGCGCCGCACAGACGGGTGGACGAGAAGATCGCGTCAACCTGTTCCATGGTCAGGTGCTGGATCGGGTTGTCCTTGTGCACGAACACCGCCAGGGCGTCCACGGCCACCGGAATAGCAGTTGGCTTGTAGCCGTATTTCTGTTCGAAGGCCGCCAGTTCGGTGTCCTTCATCTTGCGGCTCATCGGGCCCAGGTTGGAGGTGCCTTCGGTCAGCGCAGGTGGCGCGGTGGCGGAGCCAGCAGCCTGAATCTGGATGTTTACGTTCGGGTATTCTTTCTTGTAGTTCTCAGCCCACAGGGTCATGAGGTTGGCCAGAGTGTCGGAACCAACGCTGGACAAGTTGCCCGATACACCGGTGACCTTGGTGTAAGCCGGAATTGCCGGGTCAACGCCAGCGGCTACCGCGTGGGCAGTCGCAACGCCAGCAGCGACAAAAGTCATTGCCGCCATCAAACGCTTCAGTTTCATGCCTTACTCCTAGCAGATAGGGTGTGTTAAGTCGGGGCCAAGTATCAGCAGGCCGTGTGAACACTCTATGGCTGAAATATGACAATTGGATGAAAGGCCAGCATCTGGGTTTTACTGAATGATTCGAGTGGCCCCCTTCGCGAGCAGGCTCGCTCCCACAGTTGAAATGCATTCCAATGTGGAAGCGAGCCTGCTCGCGAAGGGGCCGGTACTGCTGGAGGAAATTCGGGATCAGCGCCCCTTGTTCCAGAGCCACGCGCCAACAAGAATCCCCATCGTGCACAGCACCGCCACATAGTAGGCCGGGCCCATCGCACTCTCTTTAAGCAGCAGGCTGACCACCATCGGCGTCAGGCCACCGAAGATCGCGTACGCCACGTTGTACGAGAACGACAGCCCGCTGAAGCGCACCACCGGCGGGAACGCTTTCACCATCACATAAGGCACCGCGCCGATGGTGCCGACCAGCAGACCGGTCAGCGCATACAGCGGGAACAGCCAGTTCGGGTGGTCGGCGAGGCTGTGGTAGAAAGTCCAGGAGCTGATCAGCAGGCCCAGGCTACCGAAGACAAACACCCGGCCGGCGCCGAAACGGTCGGCCAGGGCACCGGAGATGATGCAGCCGACGCTGAGGAACACGATCGCCAGACTGTTCGATTGCAGCGCCACCGTTGGCGAGAAGTGATAGACCGTCTGCAGCACGGTCGGGGTCATCAGAATCACCACGACGATCCCGGCGGACAGCAGCCAGGTCAGCAGCATCGAGATCGCAATCGCCCCGCGATGGTCACGCAGCACCGCACGCAGCGGTACTTCTTCGGCCAGCGCCTTGCGCAGTTGCAATTCGGCGAACACCGGGGTTTCGTGCAGCCAGCGGCGCAGGTACACCGAGAACAGGCCGAACACGCCGCCGAGCAGGAATGGAATCCGCCAGGCGTAGTCGGACACCTCCACTGGCGTGTAGATGCTGTTGATTGCCGTGGCGACCAGCGAGCCGAGCAAGATGCCGGCGGTCAAACCGCTGGTCAGTGTCCCGCAGGCGTAGCCGATGTGCCTTTGCGGCACGTGTTCGGAAACGAAGACCCACGCCCCCGGCACTTCCCCGCCAATCGCCGCGCCTTGGATCACTCGCATCAGCAGCAACAGAATCGGCGCCCACAGGCCGATCTGTGCGTAGGTCGGCAGCAGACCCATGATCAGGGTCGGCACGGCCATCATGAAAATGCTCAGGGTGAACATTTTCTTGCGCCCCAGCAGGTCGCCGAAGTGCGCCATGACGATGCCGCCCAGCGGCCGCGCGAGGTAACCGGCGGCGAAAATGCCGAAGGTCTGCATCAGGCGCAGCCACTCGGGCATGTCGGCCGGGAAGAACAGCTTGCCGACCACGGTGGCGAAGAACACGAAGATGATGAAATCGTAAAACTCCAGCGCACCGCCCAAGGCCGATAGCGACAGAGTCTTGTAATCATTGCGGGTCAGGGGGCGTGCAGGTTGCTCGGGCTGCGCGAGGCTCGAAGGCGCTGTGGTCATGGCAAGGGCTTCTCTTATAGGCGGATCTACCGCCACAACAACGCTGGCTGTGGCTTGGGCAGGTTCGGCACCATAGCAAATTGTTCGAAAAAGCACATAGAGGCGCGTATTTGACGGTCAAAATCAGAACCCGATGGTCGTCGTGGAGTCTACCGACCGATATACTCGCAACCTTGCTCCGGTTTGTAGGGGGTTGCTGTGCGAAAACGTCGTTGGTCGCCCTGGTGCGTGGATCCAGCCGCTTTCGCAGAGTTTCCCTTTAGACGCCTACGGAAAACGTGACGAACGCAGTATGTTCGGTGCTGAATCGTTTTTCCTGAAGACGGCTACCACCAGCAATACCAACGAAGAGTCACGGGTCAGAGGCACCCCCGGCATGATAGAGCTCGAACAAGAAGATCCGATCCCGCAAGGCGACCTGGCCTTGCAAATCACCGCACTCCCTCGCGAGACCAACGGCTTTGGCGATATTTTCGGCGGCTGGCTGGTGGCGCAGATGGACCTGGCGGGGACCGCGATGGCCAGCCGCGTTGCCGGTGGCCGTGTGGCGACCGTGGCCATCGACCGCATGGCCTTTCTGGTGCCGGTCGCGGTCGGTGCGCAATTGTCCTTTTATACCCAGACCCTGGAAATCGGCCGCAGCTCGATCCAGATGATGGTCGAAGTGTGGAGCGACGATCCGCTGTCCAGCGAGTGGCGTAAAGTGACCGAGGCGGTGTTCGTCTTCGTCGCCATCGACGGCAGCGGTCGCACCCGCTCGGTGCCGCCGCGCGCACGTTAAACCTCGCCGCGGTTTTGCGGTCGATAGTCGTCCCAAGTGTCTGATCGAGAGCTGTCCCATGAACACGCCCAGCGTTGAAGCCGTGAAACTGGATGAACTGAACTGCTGGCGCATCCGCCACGGTCAGGCCGAAGTGCTGGTGGCCCAGCAAGGCGCGCACATCCTCAGTTATCAGATCGACGGCCAGCCGCCGATCATCTGGCTCAACGACAAGGCTATATTCAAGACCGGCAAGAGCATCCGTGCCGGTGTGCCGGTGTGCTGGCCGTGGTTCGGCAAGTTCGAACGCAACCCGCAGCACGTGCAGGCCATGTACACCGGTGAGCAACCGGCACCCGCACACGGTCTGGTGCGAGCGATGGATTGGGAGCTGGGCGGCATCGAATCAGAGGCTGACGGCGTCAAGGTCGAATTCAAGCTGCCCTACCCCGAAGGTGGCCTGCCGGGCTGGCCGCATCAGGTCGATCTGACCCTGACCCTGCATCTGAATGATCAGTTGCACATCAGCCTGACCAGCCATAACCGGGGTGTCGAAACCGTCAGCATCAGCCAGGCGCTGCACACTTATTTCGCAGTCAGCGATGTGCGCAACGTGCACGTCGACGGTGTGGACGGTCTGGAGTACATCGAGACCCTGGACAACTGGAACACCCACCACCAGCAAGGCGCACTGCGCTTCGCCGGGGAAACCGACCGCATCTACCTCGAGGCTCCGCCGCAACTGAGCATCGTCGACCCGACCTGGGAGCGGCGCATCGTACTGACCGCAAGCGGCTCACGCACCGCAGTGATCTGGAACCCGTGGATCGACCGCGCCGCCGCGTTCAGCGACATGGACAACGACGGCTGGCAGCGCATGCTGTGCATCGAGACGGCGAATGTGATGAATGATGTGGTCACGCTAGGCTCGGATGCGAGCCATACCATGGGTGTGAGCATCGGCAGCAAACCGCTCTAACGAACACCGCAATCTCAATGTAAATGAAAGCCTTTGTGGTGAGGGGATTTATCCCCGATGGCCTGCCGAGCAGGCCCTTGCCCTTGATTCAAAGCGGGGGTCGCTGCGCAACCCATCGGGGATAAATCCCCTTGCTACAATTGTTCAGGTGTTAGAGATCAGACTCCTGCACCACCCGCACCTTGTCCGCATCCAGCGCATACGCCGCATCGGCCAGGTCATTGCTGACCTTCTCGATCTTCAGCGTGCCGGTCACCCACAGCGGCGTGTAGATGTCATCCAGCTTCAAGCCCTTGGGATAACGCACCAGCACCAGTTGATTCGGCGGCGGTGGCGGTACGTGGATGCACGCGCCCGGGTATGGTACGAGGAAGAACAGCGTGCTGCGACCCTTCGCATCGGATTCCAGCGGCACCGGGTAACCACCGATGCGGATGTGCTTGTCGTTCATCGACGCCACGGTCTTGGTCGAATACATCACCGCCGGCAGGCCCTTGGCCTGTTTCATCCCACCCTTCTCGGTGAAGGTGCCGGTGGCTTCCGGGGAGTTGTGGTCGATTTCGGGCATGGCCTCGAGGGCTTTCTGGTCCGACTTGGGCATCAGTTCCAGCCAGTCGGTTTCCGGCAGTTCGCCGGCGTGGGCCAGACCGCTGCCCAGCAAAAGGAGAGTCAACAAAAGACGGCGCATGGAGGTGCTCGGTAAAAAATGCTCGGATAAAGGAAGGACGTTGAATCGCCGAGCATTCTAGCCCTCCCTGCCGCGTTGGCAGAGAGGACTTGGTCGCTTGGATCAGTTCTTTTTGATCAGGCCGTAGATCACCAGCAGCACGATCGCGCCGACCAGCGCACCGATGAAGCCAGCGCCTTGACCTGCCTGATAGATACCCAGGGCCTGGCCGCCGTAAGTGGCCGCCAGCGAACCGCCGATACCGAGCAGGATGGTCATGATCCAGCCCATGCTGTCATCGCCCGGTTTGAGGAAGCGTGCCAGCAGGCCGACGATCAAGCCGATAAAGATGGTTCCGATAATTCCCATGGCATTTCCCTCTGACACTCAATAGTAGATATGCCAAAGCCTAGTCAGACTTTGGCATCCTGCCATGAGAGAACGGCGAGCCCTGAATGGTTCCGCCGCTGCCAGATGAAACTGTCGTTACTCGGCGATCAGCGCTTCGACCTTGACGATCTGCGCCTGCAGCGTGGCCATGTCGGCGCAGCGCAGGTTGGCGTGACCGACCTTGCGCCCGGCCTTGAAGGCTTTGCCGTAGTGATGCAGATGGCAGTCTTCGATGGCGATGACTTTCTCAACCGGCGGAACCACGCCGATGAAGTTGAGCATGGCGCTCTCGCCGACCTTGGCCGTCGAGCCCAGCGGCAGGCCGGCTACGGCGCGCAGATGGTTTTCGAACTGGCTGCACTCGGCGCCTTCGGTGGTCCAGTGCCCGGAGTTGTGCACGCGCGGGGCGATTTCGTTGGCCTTGAGGCCACCGTCGACTTCAAAGAACTCGAACGCCATCACGCCGACGTAATCCAGCTGCTTGAGCACACGGCTGGAGTAGTCTTCGGCCAACGCCTGCAGCGGGTGATCGGTGCTCGCCACCGATAGCTTGAGGATGCCACTGTCGTGGGTGTTGTGTACCAGCGGATAGAACTTGGTTTCCCCATCGCGGGCACGCACGGCAATCAGCGAGACTTCGCCGGTGAACGGCACGAAGCCTTCCAGCAGGCAGGCAACGCTGCCCAGCTCGGCGAAGGTGCCGACCACGTCTTCCGGCTTGCGCAGGACTTTCTGACCCTTGCCGTCGTAACCCAGGGTGCGGGTTTTCAGCACGGCCGGCAGACCGATCGAAGCCACGGCGGCGTCCAGGTCGGCTTGCGATTGAATGTCGGCGAAGGCCGGGGTCGGAATCCCCAGGTCCTTGAACATGCTCTTCTCGAACCAGCGGTCGCGAGCGATGCGCAGGGCTTCGGCGCTCGGATAGACCGGGACGAATTGCGAGAGAAAAGCCACGGTTTCGGCCGGGACGCTTTCGAACTCGAAGGTCACCAGGTCGACTTCGTCAGCCAGTTGGCGCAGGTGATCCTGATCGCCGTAATCGGCCCGCAGGTGTTCGCCCAGCGCGGCGGCACAAGCGTCCGGCGCAGGGTCGAGGAAAGCGAAGTTCATGCCCAGCGGAGTGCCCGCCAGCGCCAACATGCGGCCCAACTGGCCGCCACCGATTACACCGATCTTCATCTCAACAACCTCAGGCAATACGTGGGTCTGGATTGTCCAGGACGCTGTCTGTCTGCTCGGCACGGAAGGTTTTCAGCACCGCGTGGAACTGCGGATGCTTGGCACCAAGGATGCTCGCCGAGAGCAGCGCGGCGTTGATCGCGCCGGCCTTGCCGATGGCCAGGGTGGCAACCGGAATGCCCGCCGGCATCTGCACGATCGACAGCAGCGAATCGACACCCGAGAGCATCGACGACTGCACCGGAACGCCCAGCACCGGCAGGTGGGTCTTGGCCGCACACATGCCTGGCAGGTGGGCTGCGCCACCGGCACCGGCGATGATCACCTCGATGCCACGGCCCTCAGCCTCTTCGGCGTACTGGAACAGCAGATCCGGGGTGCGGTGGGCAGAAACCACCTTGACCTCGTACGGGATGCCGAGCTTTTCCAGCATATCGGCGGTGTGGCTAAGGGTGGACCAATCGGACTTGGAGCCCATGATCACGCCAACCAGTGCACTCATCGTCGCGCCTCTTCTCTCTGGGCGCCCGCAGGCGCGTCAAAAACAACAAGCCACGCAGGATTGCGTGGCTTGATTGTACGAAAAATGGCCGGACGTACCGGCCGAAGGCCGCGCAGTATACCGCAAAGAAGCCAATAAACAGCCCCCGAAACGACCATCTGTCAAATCAGCCAAAGGCCCGGTTTTATTGACTTGAAGGTCAGCGCTCCAGCATCACTCGATACCTGTGGGAGCTGGCTTGCCAGCGATGGCGTCGGATCAGTAACCACAGGCGGTGACTGACCCACCGCTATCGCTGGCAAGCCAGCTCCCACAGAGTTGTTGGGTGGGCTCAGGAAGCCTGCGCAGCGCCGCCTTCAAGCTTGCGCCACAACAACCGCACGTTGGCCTTGCGCACCAGTGCGCAGCGGTACAGGCGAATTTCCAGCGGTACATGCCATTGCGGGCCGCCGCAGACCACCAGTTCGCCGCGGGCCAGCTCGGCACGCACGCTCAGTTGCGGTACCCAGGCGATGCCGAGGCCTTCCAGGGCCATACTTTTCAGACTGTCGGCCATGGCGGTTTCATAGATCGTGGTAAAGCGCAGCTGACGTTGACGCAGCAAACCATTTACCGAGCGCCCGAGAAACGCCCCGGCGCTGTACGCCAGCAACGGTACGCTGACGTCACCTTCCAGATCGAACAGCGGCTTGCCTTCGGCATCCGCCGCACACACCGGGAGCATCTCGGTCTGGCCCAGGTGCAACGACGGGAAGATTTCCGGGTCCATCTGCATCGCTGCGTCCGGGTCGTAGAACGCCAGCATCAGGTCGCAGCCGCCTTCGCGCAGCGCGTGCACCGCGTCGCCGACGTTGGTCGCGACCAGCCGTGTGGCGATGTTCAGCCCTTCATTGCGCAGTTGCGCGATCCAGCGCGGGAAGAATCCCAGCGCCAGCGAGTGCGCGGCGGCGACCTGCATCACCTCGCCCTGCCCGCCTTCCAGGTGATGCAGATGCCGCAGCACTTCGCCGAGCTGTTCGACCACGGTGCGCGCGGTCACCAGAAACAGTTGCCCGGCCGCCGTCAGTTCGATCGGCGTGCGCGAGCGGTTGACCAGCGTCAGGCCCAGCGCCGCTTCAAGGCTGCGGATCCGCCGACTGAACGCCGGCTGGGTCACGAAACGCCGTTCGGCCGCCTGCGAGAAGCTGCGGGTGGCGGCCAAAGCACTGAAGTCCTCGAGCCATTTGCTTTCCAGATTCATCACGCCCTCCCGGGAACGCACCAAAACAGGTCACACGTCTGCCGCGCAGGCGGCGTCACACGGGCATTATGCCGAATGTGCATAGGCCAGTGTTTAACAGCATTGGCCCAAAAAATCCTGTAAGCCTAGCATTCGCAGCGTTCCGGCATAGACCGGGTCCATATCGAGATGATTTCTATCATGTCCTCCGCTGCATCTTTCCGCACAGAAAACGACCTGCTTGGCGCCCTCGAAGTACCGGCTCAAGCGTATTACGGCATCCAGACCCTGCGAGCGGTGAACAACTTCCGTCTCTCCGGCGTTCCGATTTCGCATTACCCGAAACTGGTTGTGGGTCTGGCGATGGTCAAACAGGCCGCCGCTGACGCCAACCGTGAGTTGGGTCATCTGAGCGAAGCCAAGCACGCTGCCATCAGCGAAGCCTGTGCGCGATTGATCCGCGGTGATTTCCACGAAGAGTTCGTGGTCGACATGATTCAAGGTGGCGCCGGTACGTCCACCAACATGAACGCCAACGAAGTGATCGCCAACATTGCGCTCGAAGCAATGGGTCACCAGAAAGGCGAGTACCAGTACCTGCACCCGAACGACGACGTCAACATGGCGCAGTCGACCAACGACGCCTACCCAACCGCGATCCGCCTGGGTCTGCTGCTGGGTCACGACGCGCTGCTGGCCAGCCTCGACAGCCTGATTCAGGCCTTCGCCGCCAAGGGTGAAGAATTCAACCACGTCCTGAAGATGGGTCGTACCCAACTGCAAGACGCCGTGCCAATGACCTTGGGTCAAGAGTTCCGCGCATTCGCCACCACCATGGGCGAAGACCTGGCCCGTCTGAAGACGCTGGCCCCGGAACTGCTGACTGAAGTGAACCTGGGCGGTACCGCGATCGGCACCGGCATCAACGCCGACCCGCGCTATCAGGCGCTGGCCGTTCAGCGTCTGGCGCTGATCAGCGGTCAACCGCTGGTGCCCGCCGCCGACCTGATCGAAGCCACTTCCGACATGGGCGCCTTCGTGCTGTTCTCCGGCATGCTCAAGCGCACCGCGGTCAAGCTGTCGAAGATCTGCAACGACCTGCGCCTGCTGTCCAGCGGCCCACGCACCGGCATCAACGAGATCAACCTGCCGGCGCGTCAGCCAGGCAGCTCGATCATGCCCGGCAAGGTCAACCCGGTGATTCCGGAAGCCGTTAACCAGGTGGCCTTCCAGGTCATCGGTAACGACCTGGCGCTGACCATGGCAGCCGAAGGTGGCCAACTGCAGCTGAACGTGATGGAGCCGCTGATCGCGTTCAAGATCCTCGACTCGATCCGTCTGCTGCAACGCGCCATGGACATGCTGCGCGAGCACTGCATCGTCGGCATCACCGCCAACGAAGCTCGCTGCCGCGAACTGGTCGAGCACTCGATCGGTCTGGTCACCGCGCTGAACCCGTACATCGGCTACAAAAACGCCACCCGCATCGCTCGTATCGCCCTTGAAAGCGGCCGCGGCGTGCTGGAACTGGTGCGCGAAGAAGGTCTGCTCGACGAAGCCATGCTCGCCGACATCCTGCGCCCGGAAAACATGATTGCCCCGCGTCTGGTTCCGCTCAAAGCCTGAGCCGACGCGTTATTTGTAGCACCGCTCACCAGGTCGAGGGACTAGACACCTCTCACCTTTTGAGGGCTTGGGGATTTGTCCCCAAGCCCTTTTTTTTAACTTTCTGATCCTGAGACCCGTATGTCTGGGGACTGAACAATGTAGAGGTGAGCCCTTGTGGTGAGGGGATTTATCCCCGATGGGTCGCGAAGCGGCCCCAAAACCTACCATTGCGATGTAACAAGTACACCGCGTGCAATGATTTGCGACTGCTTCGCAGCCGATCGGGGATGAATCCCCTCGCCACAGGGTTTGCATCTACAGAAACGCAGTTCCCGCACAAGCCCGGCGCCGGTAACGCCGGGTGCTTCAAAGCTTCGTTTCGTCGCTTGCACCACGAGCGTGCAGACGGGCGCCGCACTGATCGGTATAGTGCCGCCCCTCTTCGCGTGAGCGGTCGTCGGTAACGAGGCCATAACCCATGCGAAACCCGAACTAATAACAAACCCGCGAAATGGACCGGGACGAAACCTTCGCCTCACCTGTCGTGCCGCGCGCAAACCGGTGTAACGCGATGTTTCTGAACATCCAGCATTTGCTTACACAAAAAACAGCGAGGAAAAATCCATGCTCGAAGTCATCAACGACTTCCTCTCAGGGAAAGTACTGATCGTGCTCATTGTCGGGCTCGGTAGCTACTTCACGATTCGCTCGCGTTTCGTTCAATTGCGCCACTTCTTCCACATGTTCGCGGTGTTCCGCGACAGCCTCAAAAGCAGCGGCGGGCAACTCAGCTCGTTCCAGGCCCTGATGCTCAGCCTTGCCGGCCGCGTCGGTGCAGGCAACATCGCCGGTGTCGGCATCGCCGTGACCCTCGGTGGTCCGGGTGCGGTGTTCTGGATGTGGGTGACCGCACTGGTCGGCATGTCCAGCAGCTTCTTCGAATGCACCCTGGCGCAGGTCTACAAGCGCGCCGACGGTGACGGTCTGTACCGTGGCGGCCCGGCCTACTACATCCAGCACGGCCTGAAGCTCAAAGGCATGGCGGTGGTGTTCTCGATCCTGCTGCTGGTCACCTACGGCTTCGCCTTCATCGGCCTGCAGTCCTACACCGTGACCCACTCGCTGCAAAACGCCTTTGCCTTCGACCCACGCCACACCGGGATCGTCCTGGCGGTGCTGCTGGCCATCACCTTCATCGGCGGCATCAAGCGCATCGCTGCAGTGTCCGACCTGCTGGTACCGGTCAAGACCCTGGCCTATATCGGCGTGACCCTGTACGTGATCGGCACCCAGATCGAGCACGTGCCAGCCATGCTGGAAACCATCTTCAAAAGCGCCTTCGGTCTCGACCCGGCCTTCGGCGGCCTGCTCGGCAGCGCCATCGTCATGGGCGTGAAGCGTGGCGTGTTCGCCAACGAAGCGGGCCTGGGCAGTGCGCCGAACGTCGCCGCCGTGGCCTCGGTGAAACACCCGGGCGCTCAGGGCGTGGTTCAGGCCTTCAGCGTGTTCCTCGACACTTTCGTGATCTGCACCTGCACCGCGCTGCTGATCCTGTTGTCGGGCTTCTACACACCGGGCTTCGAAGGTGACGGCATCGTTCTGACCCAGAACTCGCTGGCCGCCGTGGTCGGTGACTGGGGTCGCATCTTCGTCAGCGTTGCGCTGTCGCTGTTCGTCTTCACCTGCATCCTCTACAACTACTACCTGGGCGAAAACAGCCTGCAGTTCCTCAGCCGCAACCGCGCCTTGCTGATGGTGTTCCGCGGTCTGGTGCTGGCGCTGGTGGTATGGGGTTCGATGCAGGATCTGTCGACCGTGTTCGCCTTCGCTGACATCACCATGACCTGCCTGGCCTTCGTCAACCTGATGGCCCTGGCCATGCTGTTCAAGGTCGGCATGCGCGTGATGCGCGACTACGACGAGCAGCGCCGCGCCGGCATCAAGCAGCCGGTGTTCGACTCCAGCAAATTTGCCGATCTGGATCTGGACCTGAAGGCCTGGCCGACCGAGGCGCCAGCCGTCGGCAAGACCGCAGTCGAGCCGCAAGGCATCCCTGCAGCGCAACGCTGACAGGTGAATGACGGGCGCATCCCCTGCGCCCGTCAGTTACAGTTCGTAAAACTGTGGGAGCGAGCCTGCTCGCGAAAGCGGCGGATCAGTCGACATTCTGGTATCTGACCCACCGCATTCGCGAGCAAGCCCGCTCCCACAGGAACTCATCGCTTCGGAGAATCCTATGACCCCTTCGACTTATCCCGCCGCCCAACACGTCATGGTGCTCTACACCGGTGGCACCATTGGCATGCAGGCCAGCGCCAACGGCCTGGCCCCGGCGTCCGGTTTCGAAACCCGCATGCGCGATTACCTGCACGGCCAGCCCGAGTTGGTGGTGCCGCAGTGGCGCTTCCGGGAAATGTCGCCACTGATCGACAGCGCCAACATGACCCCTGCC
Organism: Pseudomonas sp. S8; assembly: GCF_050473925.1. Taxonomy (NCBI): domain Bacteria; kingdom Pseudomonadati; phylum Pseudomonadota; class Gammaproteobacteria; order Pseudomonadales; family Pseudomonadaceae; genus Pseudomonas; species Pseudomonas sp. S8. The sequence goes on along the minus strand of NZ_JBFDVZ010000016.1, from coordinate 4,445,846 downwards.
TACTGGCAGCAACTGCGCGAAGCGGTGGTCGATGCGGTGGACGTGCAAGGCTGCGACAGCGTGCTGATCCTGCATGGCACCGACACTTTGGCTTACAGCGCCGCGGCCATGAGCTTTCAGCTACTCGGCCTACAGGCGCGGGTGTGCTTCACCGGCTCGATGCTGCCGGCCGGCGTGACTGACAGCGATGCCTGGGAAAACCTCGGTGGCGCGCTGGTTGCCCTCGGCCAAGGCCTGGCGCCGGGCGTGCACCTGTACTTTCACGGTGAACTGCTGGCGCCAACCCGTTGTGCGAAAGTGCGCAGCTTCGGCCGGCATCCGTTCAAGCGCCTGGAACGTCAAGGTGGCGGCGTGAAAGCCACGTCGATTCCGGCAGCGCTGCACTACGACCAGCCAAAACAACTGGCGAATGTCGCTGTGCTGCCACTGTTCCCCGGCATCAGCGCCGGGATTGTCGACGGGTTGCTCGACGGCGGTATTCAGGGTCTGGTGCTGGAGTGCTACGGCAGCGGCACCGGGCCGAGCGACAATCCCGAATTCCTCGCCAGCCTTGGCCGCGCGCGGGATAACGGCGTGGTGGTGGTCGCGGTCACGCAGTGCCATGAAGGCGGCGTCGAGCTGGATGTGTATGAAGCTGGCAGCCGTTTGCGTGGCGTCGGTGTGCTGTCCGGTGGCGGCATGACCCGCGAGGCGGCGTTCGGCAAGTTGCAGGCGTTGTTGGGTGCAGGTCTGGAATCGACCGAAGTGCGCCGGCTGATCGAACTCGATCTGTGTGGCGAGCTGATCTGACACACATTTCCCCTGTGGGAACGGGCTTGCTCGCAAATGCGGTGTGTCAAACAGGCTGATATCGACTGACACGACGCTTTCGCGAGCAAGCTCGCTCCCACAATTGGATCTGTGTGCGGCATACAACTTGCTGCGTTCCAGCCATCCCCAGGCTGGAAGATCACATGCTGCACTCCCACCTCACGACCCTCAACGCCGTCTCTCTTATCCTCAACACCTTCAAAGATGAAGGCCTGTCGAGCGACGCGCTACTGGCCGGCAGCGGCATCAGTGCAGCGGATCTGAACCGCGCCGACACGCGCATCACCACCAATCAGGAAATGCAGGTGTGCGCCAACGCGGTCGCGCTCAAGCACGACATTGGCCTGGAACTGGGCCGGCGGATGCACGTTTCCTGCTACGGCATCCTCGGTTACGCGCTGCTGACCTGTGCCACCTTCGGTGACGCTTTGCGCCTGGCGATTCGCTATCCGGCGCTGTTGGGAACACTTTTCGAACTGAGCCTGGAAGACGATGGCGAGCGCGTCTGGTTCGTCGCTGCCGATTACCGCGAGAGCCCGGAGATGGCGGTGTTCAACGCGGAATTCTGCCTGGTGTCGCTGAAGGTCATCTGCGACGACCTGCTCGGGCATCCGCTGCCACTGCTGGCGACGCGTTTTGAACATGCCGCGCCGGATTATCGCGACAGTTATGCCGAGCACTTCGCCAGCCCGCTGCACTTCGCCGCCAAGGACAACGCCTTTGCCTTCGACCGGCGCTGGCTCGATCAACCGTTGCCATTGGCCGACAGCATCACCCACCAGGCCATGGCCGATCGCTGCCGCAAGCAGAATATCGAGTTCACCGGACGGCAGGCGTGGCTGGGGCGGATTCGCCAGCTGCTCAGCGCCCAGCTCAATGCAGCACCGGGCCTCGAGGGGCTGGCCCAGCAGATGAAATGCTCGCCGCGCACCTTGCGCCGCCACCTCAAGGACATGGGCAGCAGTTACCAAGAGCTGCTCGACGAACTGCGTTTCGAGCGCGCCAAACAGATGCTCTTTGAGGATCAGTTGCCGATCTACCGCATTGCCGAGACCCTGGGTTTCAGCGAAACCGCGAGTTTCCGCCATGCGTTCGTGCGCTGGAGCGGGGTTGCGCCGAGCCAGTTCCGACCCTGAAGATCAAAAGATCGCAGCCTTCGGCAGCTCCTACGCCGATCTGTGTAGGAGCGGCCGAAGGCTGCGATCTTTTGATCTGCTGACAAGGGGCGAATTTCGGTCAGCGTTTTTGGCCATATCGATCCCCTTTTGGCCTTTCCTGCCGTTCTCCGATTCGCCGCGCACCGCAACACTGGGGGCAACCGAATCAGCCCCCTGCGGAGAACAACAAATGCTGACGATCTACTCGGACGATCACCACCTGCACCACGGCCGCTGCGAGCTCATCGACGGCCAGCTCAAGCCGTGCTTCGAGATGCCATCGCGTGCTGACCATGTGCTGCAACGGGTCAAGAACCAGAACCTCGGCTCGGTGGAAGCGCCAAAGGATTTCGGTCTCGAACCGATCGCGCGCATCCACAGCCGCGACTACCTCGACTTCTTCAAAGGTGCGTGGGCACGCTGGACCGAATTCAACACCGACGGCGACTTGCTGCCCTACACCTGGCCCGCACGCACTCTGCGGCAGATCAAACCGACCAGCCTGCACGGCCAGCTCGGCTACTACAGCTTCGACGGCGGCGCGCCGATCACCGCCGGCACCTGGCAAGCAGCCTACAGTGCAGCGCAAGTGGCGCTGACTGCGCAGGCCGAAATCCAGCGCGGCGCCCGCAGCGCCTTCGCCCTGTGCCGGCCACCGGGACACCACGCCGCCAGCGACTTGATGGGCGGTTATTGCTACCTCAACAACGCCGCTATCGCTGCTCAGGCATTCCTCGATGCAGGCCACCAGAAAGTTGCGATCCTCGACGTCGACTATCACCACGGCAACGGCACGCAGTCGATTTTCTACGAGCGCAGCGACGTGCTGTTCACCTCTATCCACGGCCACCCGGAAGCGGAGTTTCCGTTCTTTCTCGGCTACGAAGATGAACGCGGCGAAGGCGCCGGTGAAGGCTTCAACTTCAACTATCCGCTGCCGGCCGGCTCCGGCTGGAAGGTGTGGAGCGCGGCGCTGGAACAGGCCTGCAACGAGATCGACAGCTACGGTGCCGACATCATCGTCGTGTCGCTGGGCGTCGACACCTTCAAGGACGATCCGATCTCGCAGTTCAAGCTCGACAGCCCGGATTACCTGGCCATGGGCAAACGCATCGCCGCCCTCGGCAAGCCGACGCTGTTCGTCATGGAGGGTGGTTACGCGGTGGAGGAAATCGGCATCAACGCAGTGAACGTGCTCGAAGGGTTCGAACAATGAACCGACTCAAGCACTGCATTGCACCAGCCCTGTGCGCGGCGCTGCTCAGCGTCGGCGCCCACGCCGAAGAACGCACCTTGCGCGTCTACAACTGGTTCGACTACATCACGCCCAAGGCGCTGGAAGACTTCAAGGCGCAGAACAGCCAGACCAAACTGGTCTACGACATCTTCGACACCAACGAAGCGCTGGAAGCCAAGCTGCTGACCGGCAACTCCGGCTATGACGTGGTGGTGCCGTCCAATGTGTTCCTCGCCAAGCAGATCGAGGCCGGGGTGTTCCAGCCGCTGGACCGCAGCAAGCTGCCGAACTGGAATCACCTCGATCCGAAACTGATGAAGCTGATCGAGGCCAACGACCCGGGCAACCAGTTCGCCGTGCCGTACATGTACGGCACCATCCTGATCGGTTTCAACCCGGCCAAGGTCAAGGCCGCACTGGGTGACAGCGCGCCAGTGGACAGCTGGGACCTGATTTTCAAGGAAGAGAACATCAGCAAGCTCAAGCAGTGCGGCGTCGCCCTGCTCGACTCGCCGTCGGAGATCCTGCCGCTGGCCCTGCAACACCTGGGCCTGGACCCCAACAGCAAGAAGCCGGCTGACTATGCCAAGGCCGAGGCGTTGCTGATGAAGATCCGCCCGTACGTCACTTACTTCCACTCGTCCAAATACATGGCTGATATTGCCAACGGTGACATCTGCGTCGCGGTGGGTTATTCCGGCAGCTTCTCGCAAGCGGCCAATCGCGCCAAAGAGGCGAAGAACGGTGTCGTGGTCGACATGCGCCTGCCCAAGGAAGGCGCACCGATCTGGTTCGACATGCTCGCCGTTCCCAAGGGCGCGAAGAATCCGCAAGACGCCTACACCTTCATCAACTACCTGCTGCAACCGGCGGTGATCGCCCCGGTCAGCGATTTCGTCGGCTACCCGAACCCGAACAAGGACGCTACCGGGCTGGTCGATCCGGCGATCCGCAACAACCCCAACCTGTACCCGACCGATGCGGCGATGAGCACGCTCTACACCCTGCAACCGCTGCCGCGTGATGCCGAACGGGCGCGCACACGGGCCTGGACCAAGATCAAGTCCGGCACCTGACCTTCACTTCGGTTTTTTTATTGGCCTGCGTTGATGCAGGCCTTTTTTTGTCCGCGATATCTATATACCGCCATGCCGGCCCCGACGGTCATTACCTTGAGCCCGAACGCGCACCGAACGCCCAACGGTACCTGCACCCACCTCACAGGAAGTGACCATGAGCGAAGATTCCGCCCCACCCGCCGCCCTCCCGAATAATCAGAATGACCTGCTCACCCAACTGGTGACGGGGCCCTCGATCAGGGAAGTCGCCACCCAGGCGCTGTTGCCGGCCCTGAAAGCCCTCTACCCGCAACTGACCATCGATCCACGTCTGGCCATGGTGGTGACACCGACCTGGGCCTTTGATGCAACACAGGTCATCCCCGGCGCAAGACGCTACGAATCACTGACGGGCGCCCTGGTCCGTCATGGGGTGGCATCCACGCCCGTGCTGTATTTCGATGGCGAGCATTACCTCACCCTGGAACCTCTGGCGCCGGTACCGGTGCAATTGCCGGTCAACATCGAGGCTATCGGGCGCTTGCTCAACGAACTTGCGCCCTTGCTGTTCATTGCGTTTCAGGAGCAACAGCTCAATTACTGGAACCAGCTCACGCGCCCCTCGAAGCCACGCTGGAAGCAGTTGTCCCACTCACTGCGCGAGCGCTGGAACATTGAACCCGGGCCATCATGGGATGCCGATCAGGTCGCCATGGCCCGCCACTTGTTCACTTATCCGGAAAAGGACGCTCGCACGACCAACGACCGTTATCAATCGCGGGCCTGCCTGATCGACCTCGACCAGGTCGATGACGGTGCTGCAAGACACCTGAACACCCTCGACATGGCGGTGCTGACCGGAACGCTGGGCACTCGCACACTGATCCTCACTTACACCATAACCGGTGGTTTTCAGAGCTACGAGTCAATGCAGGCTCTGGGCGAGTCCCTGCTGAGCTACACCGCAGAAAATGACGCCGGCAATGCCTGGCAGTGGCGCCTGATCGAACCCGAAGGCAATTACTTCGACCACCTGGCCTGTAACCTGATTGCCTTGCAAGCCGATGCGATCGGTGCACTGGCGACCGATACCGACATCCGCAACCGCGATCTGGCCCCCCACATCAGTCGGGCGGCAGATGGACACGACCCGACGGACAGGCAGGCACCCTCGCGCTTCAACCGGGTCGAGCAAGGGTTGCCGGACTGGATGCTCAACGCGTCCTCCGTCGATCTCACGGCCTACAGTCGTCATCTGATGGACTTGGCGACCCTTCGCACACAGAACGCCAACCAGTCGTTTCAGGACGGGATCAAGCCGATCCGCGAGTACACCCTGGAGAGACTTCGCGAGGCCATGCTCAAGCAACATCCCGAGGCTGCAGATCTGGATCTGGCAGACATCGAGATCGTGGTCGACAGTGTCGTGGTCTGGGGCACTTTTGTGCCACCGACGGAACCACAACGTAGCACCTTGAGCCTGGTCGATCTGGCGCTGCAAAACCTGATCGCCGTCCCCCTGGGTGACAAGACCGTGCGCAGCAAAAGTGCTTCGACGCTGCCGTCCTGGATGAACGCGGCGTACCTGGAGGCGTTGATCGTCAGTGTCGACATCGGCAAGGCCTACCCGGCCCTGATCAAAGGCAAATTGCTTGACGATCCTCTGGAAAGCCTGCGCCGGCAGAATCTGTTCACCGGCCATTTGCGGGTTGAGCTACCGCTGTTGGCCCTGCAACAAAAGATTCGCGGCCTGGGCGGGATCAATGAGCTCGGCTATCGCTATGTCGCGGCCGTGGTGCAGGTGCTCGATGCCAATCGCCGGGTCGACGGCCAGGAAATTGTCATTCGCCCACTGGCATTCAATCCCGGTTGGCGGCTGCTTGCCTCTGCGGACGAAGTGGCCAACATGTTTGTCATCGGTCCTCGACAGATGGACAAGGGCCCCTGCCTGCTTTACCAGCCATTACTTGACCAGTCCTTGAGCCAGTACCCGACACCGGCGAACCTGATTTATGCCATCAAGCATTCGGCCACCCTGCGCCAATCGGTACTTGCCTGGTTACCGGACAGGGTACGCAGCCATTACTCCGACTACGTATTCACCGGCAGCCTGCCCTCGGTCTGGTCGCTCTCGCAGCTGTTGGCAGACCCGCTGACCCCTCTGCAAATGGGCGGCACGCTGTCCCTTGGCACGCAAGTCATTGCCAACGATTACCTGGCCGCTGTGTTCAAGAGCAACGCCCTGGCACTGGTGGATCTGGCACAGCGGCAATCGGTGTCCAACGCGCAAAACCGCTGGGCGACTTTCAAACAGGCGGCGTGGTCGATCCTCAATGCGGCGCTGCCCTTTCTGGGCAGTACGGTCGGTACCGCCGCGTGGGTCTGGCAGATTCTGGAGGACCTGCAACAAGGCCTGGACGCCACAGAAACAGGCGACCGTGACCAGCAGAAAGCCGTGATGACCGACCTGTTGCTGACATTGGCCATGGTCCTCGCGCACCGCGGTGCGACGCGTCATACCACGGCCCGCCAGATCGAAGAAAAGTCTGTCGATGCCGTCTCGACCGAGATTCGGCAGGCCGTCGAACCGCCGCCGGCCTCTATCGTGCAACTGCCCGACAGGGCAAGCGATTCCACTACTGCCCGGCACCCTGTATCCCTACTGACCGGCCCGGCCCTGAGCCTTAGGGAAACGCTCGACCGCTTCCAAATCAGCAAACCCGAGCCTCTGACTCCGCCCGCTGCCGATAGCGGTGCGTACCGACATCTCTACAGCCACGACAACCGCTACTACACCCAGGTCGGCGAGCGCTGGTTCGAGGTGGCCGTGGAGGAAAACGGCGAGGTCTCGATCATCGACGCTCGCCAACAACCTCCACGCCAAGGGCCGCCGTTGATCGGCAATTCCCGTGGGCAATGGTTCGTCGACACCCGCCTGCGTCTGCGAGGCGGCGGCTTGTCTGTCCGGCGCAAAGCGATCAAACAGCAAAACGCTCAACGGATCGCCGAGCTCAAGCAACAGTTGGCCACGTTTGATGAGGAACGCGCCAACGCCAAAACCGAACTGATCGCCGCTTACAACCAGATGAAAGCTGCCAGCACCGAGGCTCGACCGGCCTTGCAGCAACAATTTTTAGACCTGCTTGAGCAGCGCAGCAGCCAGTACGAAGCCCCCATCGAACAGCTCAAGGCGCTCAGCCTGCTTGAAAGCTTGCCCAACTACCGCTCCGCCATGACTTCGATGTTGGATACCCAGCTGTACTTCAACCAGAGCTGGCTTGATGAGAACAATGCCACCTTCAGCCGGACACTGCGTGAAACCCTGGCACTGCTGGAGGCGCAAGAGACTGCCGCGGGCTCGGGCGATCGGACGATCTATCGACAGATGATTGATCTCGCTGAAGGCGTAATCGGCAAGATCGAGTTTGCCCACTCGCGGTTCCAGGCGCTGAGCAGGCTAGGCAGAAACGCTGCCGAGATCACCAATAAGTACCGCAGGCAATTACCCGCTTTCAGCGTGAATGACCTCAAGGCGCTGCAAGTTTCACTGGCGCGTGAGGTCTGCTTCGAAGCAGGCGACGGCGCTGCTCTGAATGAGGCGCGAGGCGACTTCACCCGCCTGCTCGACACCACCAACCTGGCGATCCAGACCTCACAGGAACTGATTCAGGAAGACAGCGCCGAGGGGATTATCCAGCGCGTCGAAGCGCTCGATGGCGTGCTGGAGCAGTTCACGGGCATTACTCAAGCCTTCGAAGACATGTCCCTCAGCCACAAGGAAGTGCTGATCCAGCCGTCCTTCGAGCAAGTGCGCAAACGGGTCAGCGAATTCCACAAAGACACTGAAGATCATCTGGCGCAATTGCTGCGTGAACTGCCGACGACGGAGCCACGTTCCGTACCTTCACAACCGCCGCGAACCTCGCGCAAACGGGTCATCAAAACGCGCTTCAAAGGCACCGTGGTCGGCGAAATGCGCCCTTCGGCTCCCGGTGAACCCGTTTTGCTGGAGGTTCGCGCCCCCGTGACCGGCAAGGTCATCGCCACCTTTCACGAAAAGACACCCGGGGTCTGGCTGGAACGCATCCCGGCCCCGCGGCGCCGTCCGGTCGCACCTGCACCGGCGCTGGCAGTACAGCTGGTGCAGGGCCAGGCACTGCTTGATGGCCTGGAGGATTTCATTCGGCGAACCGAAGCCCAATCGAAGAAACCCGGCCGTATCCCGGTGGAAACCGAGGAGCTGTTTCGACAACAAGCCGAACACGTCGGACAAAGCGCCAGTGCCCTGGCGCAAGCCATGACCCCTCTCAGCACGATTGACGGCCAGAGCCAGACCGCCACCCGACTGCAGGCGGCGCTTGAGAAAGCAAAGGAGCGACTGTACGACGAGGGTTACCGGGTTCGCGTCGACATGATCAAACGGCAACCGCCGACGGCGGCGCGGGTGGAATGGCTGCTGAGCAAAGGTGAAATCGACATCGTGCGCAACGGTGATCGGCGCCGGCTCAAGGGACCGCGCAAGGATTTTCTTCAGGAATACGAGATTCGCGAGCGTCGTGGGGCAGCGACTCTCTGGTACGCGCACTTTCATTATCCCCGGCTCGACGCGGCCATCAACGCCTTTACCGCTGCTCATTTGAAGACCCGGGAGCAGCGCTTGCTGGCCGGCGCTTTCGACGTACGCGCCGACACTGCAAACCCACAGCTCATCGCGATTTATCGCAGCGAGATCAGCCCGCAACTGGCTCGTGCCCTGTTTTTTTCGCATGCCTGAAATGTCAAAAAGGAAACTGACAATGACCGACTCTGTCGACAACCTCCGCCCCCCCGTCCTGCTGAAGAAAAACCTCGTCGTGCGGCAGACGAGCCAAGGCCCCACCGTCGACGAAGTGGCGGCTCAGATGCTGCGTAAAGCGCTGAAAGAGAGGTTTCCCGAACGCGATATCGACCCCGACCATACGCTCATCGGCACCCCTCAATGGCACTGGGACGACGGTACGCTGACGGCAATGCCCATCCGGTTCGAGTCTCTGACCCAGGCCGTAGTCCGGCAGTTCTTCACCGCCACCAGCGCCAATTACCTGGAAGGCGAACACTTCCTGACAACCGATCCGCAAGCCACACCCGTGCTGCACCTGGACATCGGCATCGAAGCCATCGCCACCTTGCTCAACGACTACGCGCCCCTGCTTTTCACCGCCTTTGGCGAACGTCAGCTGGATTACTGGAACAGCGCCGGACCCAAGTCAACGCGTTGGCAGGAGTTGTCCGATGCCCTGCGCAAAGCCCTTGATGTGCAGACCGACAGTGGCTGGGATGAAAGCCAATGCCACGTGGCCAGAGCCGTCTCGCAGTTCCCGGACAAGCAGCAGAGGCCAACTCGGGCTCCCGAGGTTTCGTCGATCAAGGCCTGCCTGATCGACGTCGATACGGTCGATGACAAGGGCGAGACCCGGCATCTGATCGTCGGCGGCGCGGCCGTGCTCACGGGGCGTTATCGGCAGCGCGACCTGGTGATGATGTACTCGGTAGAGAAAGGTTATGAGTCGTTCGACACTCTGGAATCGCTGGGAGCGTCTTTATCTGATCGCCTGCCCGACCAATTGGCCGGGCGCAACCTGAAGTGGCAGTTGTTCGAGCCCGCGGGCAATTTCTTCGATCATATGGCCTGGGCGTTGATTGCCAGTCAACTCGATGCCATCGCCTCGATCACCAGCGCAGAACTCGCCGCCGATCGCACGCCGTACGCCCCGGACTTGACCCGTGCCGACCATCCCCGCGATACCGGACTGGACGATGCCATTCCCGACTGGCTGATCGGCGCCTCGGCGGCGGACATGGAGCGCTACAGCCGATCGGTCAGTGCGCTGGGCAAGCTATACAAACTGGCGGACAAGAACCTGTTCCGGATTGCGTCCATCACGACCTTCGCTGGCAGGCGTATGCGCGAAGCCATTCTGGCCGATAAAAAATCTGCGGCCGGGCTGCCGCTGGAAACCCTCGAAATCACCATCACCAACAGCTTCGAGTCGGGGGGCCTGACGCTGCCCAACCCCAACGATACTCATACGGAAACCCTGGGTGAGTTTGCACTGCAGAACGCCGCCCCCTATCAGGCAAGCCTGCGCTTCAATCCGCCGCAAACCGTTCCCCGCTGGTTGAACGAGACCTATCTGACAAACATGGCGAGCCAGGTCAACATCGGCATGGCCTATCCACAGTTGATCAAGGAAAAACTGATCAATGATCGGCCGCAAGCTGCATTACAAGCACAGTTCTATATCAGACAACTCCAGGCTGTGCTGCCGCTCGTTGCACTGGAGAACAAAATCCGTCGCATCGCCGGTTTCAATGAGCAGGGCCATCGCTATGTGTGCGAATGGCTCAAACCGACACCCGCTCATCCGCAACCGGTGGTGATACGCCCTCTGACCTTCATCCGCTCCGGAGAAAGCATCGGTGATACGGTGGACAACATGTTCATCATCGGCCCCCGTCAGCCCGAGGCCGGCCCCTGCGTGCTGTACCGGCCACTGTTCGAACAATCGCTGATGCAATTCCCTTCTGCGCAAAACCTGCTGTACGCCTTGCACCAACCGGGAGAGCTGAGGGATTCGGTGCTGGCGTGGTTGCCCGATGCAGCCATCAGCTTCAAATACGCTCAATTCACCTTCCCGATCGGCCTGCCCACCCCATGGCTCGGCGCTGAGTTACTGCTGGAACCCTGGACCTCCGTGAACTGGGCCGGGCCGGTCGAGCTCGGGTCGCAGGAACTGAACGGCGATGTATTCGCCAAATTGTTCCAGTCCCATGCCCAAGCGATGGCACAACTGGCTGACCGGCAATCGCAATCCAACGCCGAACGCCGCTGGGCATTGCTGCGAGACAGCGGCTGGGCCGTGTTCAATGTTGCTGCGAACTTTCTCAGCGGCCCGGCTGGCGCGGCCATCTGGATCTGGCAAAGCCTCACTGAAATCGAGCATGCGCTGGAGGCGCATCAACGCGGCGACAGGCTCAACGAGTGGAGTTCGGTGGGCGACATGTTGCTGACCTTGGGCATTCTCCTGGCCCATCACGCTGCCGTACGCCGCAAGGCCGGCCCACGTCCATGGTCAGACATCGACAACATCGTAGCCGACTTGCCGCAGAAACCAGCCGTAGCGCCCGCCAAACCTGTCGTGACCCTGATTCCCACGCCACTGACCGATGAACTGCCTCCCGCTCATTACAATTCACTGGAAGCCAGCGGCTCCATACCTCGCAGGAGCCCGGCGGCCTTGATCGCGTATCTGCAAGATGCCGCAGTCCCGGCCCCGGACCTGACTGATCCGAATGTGCAGACCTTGCGGCGCGGTCGTGCCAGCCTGTACAGGCTCAATGATCAGCTGTACGCACAGGTCGGCGAACACTGGTACACGGTGATCGAAAACGATGATCAACAGCTGCAGATCGTATTTGCCGGCAATCCGCGGAAAACCGGGCCGCTTCTGGCGCAATTTGCTCAAGGCCAGTGGGTGGTCGATACGCGTCTGCGCCTGCGCGGGGGAGCCGGTGGGCAGAGTCTGCAAAACCGGCTCAGGAGCCAACGCAGGGAAAAGGAGCAACAGCGAAAACAGCTGGAAACCGCGCTGAATGACTTCAAACGCCAGGAACCCGCGGCCGATGCCGCGTTGCAACGGGCACTGGATGAAATGCTCGCGGCCAGCGGCCCTGCGCACGAGCAAGCCACCGAGCGCTATCTCGCACAGGTTGAAACGCTGATTGGCGATTATGACGCCGCCCTGAAAAACCTCGAGCAATGGCGCCAGAAAGGCGGCAGCGAAGGCTATCTGCATGATGTGCTGCGCCTGACCACGCTGCTGCAGAAAAACCTCGCCCTGTGGTTTTCCCTCAAACGCAACGCCTATGCCAGCCTTACCCACAAGCTGGTCGAGAACAACGAGATCGAATCGGACACCGCACTGCAAACTCATATCGAAAATGTCAGACAGACATTGGCATTGAGTCAGGACATGGTGACGCGCCTGCGATTGTCCCAGAGCTCACTGGCCGCTCTCGAAACCCTGGGTAGTGCCGGTATCACCGCTGCACAACGCTTGCGCGCGTTGCTGCCGTCATTCACCGAGTGGGATCTGAAGTCCAACGAAATCGGCATGTCCCACGAGCTGTGCATGCGTAACTCGGCCAACGCAGCGGCCGCGCCGGAGCGTGACGTGGTGGGATTGCTGATCATCGAGGCAGCTACCGCCACCCATCAGCATGCACAATTGCTCAAAACGCCGACCGCGACAGATGCAATCGCGCTGCACATCGAACGTCTGAGCAAGCTGATCGATGTTTATGCCGACACCGATCAGCGCCTCACAGACCTTCCTGGTGAAATGCCGGACAAACTGGAGCCGACCCAGCTTGAACGAATACGCGGCCTGATCAACGAGTTCCGACAACTGGCTCAGGATCAATTGAACGCGCTGCTGCCCGAGAACGTTGTCAGCGCCCCACCCGTCCCTCCCAGACCGGCCGTTGCGGGGCCCTCCCGCCCAGCCATAAAAGTGACCAAGAGCCGTCCTCGCGAACCGCAATCCGCCCACGCTTCAACCACAACCGAGCAACCTCTGGAGAGCGTACTGCCGCCGAGGCCGCGTCCGAATCGACAACCGCCGTTGGCAGACATCGATATTGTCGCCAATAGCCTGAAACTGGTTGATGACGTGCAGGCTTTCACGCAACAGACACGCAAGGACGCGTTACGGCCCAACCGGATTCCGGCGGACATGCAGGATCTGTTCGATCAACGAGCAGCGCTTCTGGAGCGAGCGGCGGCCGATGCTGCCCAGGCCCTCGCCCGCATTCGCGCAACTGGCGGCGCAACGCCGCCGGTGGGCAATATCGGGGCGTATCTCACCGCCGATGCCCAGCGATTACGGACCGAAGGCGTCAACCTCCGCGCCAGCATGCTCAAGCAGCGCCAGCCTCGTCAGGCTTATCTGCAATGGATGCTGGACAATCATCAAGTGCAAATCGAACGCAATGTTCAGGGAAGGATCAGGACCAAAAAACGTCGCGATTACTTTCAGGAATACCGGATTCTGGATGTAACCAACAAGCATCAACCATTGTGGCTGGCGCATTTTCACTACGACTCGCTGGAGGCTCCACTGGAAAGCTTCACAGCGGCGCACCTGAAAATCGCTGATGCGCATTTGCAGCAATTCACTGCCGAACGCCGCGAGGCACTCGGCACATTGGCACCGATTGACTATGTGCTGCGACGAATCAGCGACCCGGCGCTGTTTTTCAAACTTGAACCCCAGCCCTGACTCAGGCGACGGGGCGGTCTGGAGCCCGCCCCTTTCAATCCACCTGCCAGGCCCTGCGCAACCTGTCCAGCGCGGCGTCGATCGCCGGTTCAGGCACCGCAGCAAACCCCATCACCAGACCGGCGCGCTGCTCCAGCTCAGCGCCGGCGTCCGGCAACCAATAGCTGCTCAAGCCATTGATCTCGACCCCGACGTCACGGGCCAATTCGATCAACTCCTGCTCACGCGCCATGCTGTCGACTGGCACGGTCATATGCAGGCCTGCGGCCACGACGGGCAACGGGCCAACTCCCGGGATGTGCGCCGGCCACCCCTTGAGCAGGGTGTCGCGCCGGCTCAGCGCCGCTCGCCGCATACGGCGGATGTGCCGCTGGAAGTGTCCGCTCGCCATGAATTCGGCCATGACCGCCTGGGTGCTGACTTCGGAATGCCTTACATCCACCGCACGCCGTTGAGCGAACGCTTCCACTAACCCCGGAGGCAGCACCAGATACCCCAGGCGCAATGCCGGAAACGCCACCTTGCCGAACGTGCCGACATACAGCACACGTCCCTGCCGATCCAGCGCCGCCAAAGGGGCCAGCGGCGCGCCGCTGTAGCGGTACTCGCCGTCGTAGTCGTCCTCGACGATCCAGCCTCCTGTGCGCTCGGCCCAGGCAAGCAGTTCAAGGCGTCGGGCAAGGCTCATCACCACCCCGGTGGGATATTGATGGGAAGGCGTTACATAAGTCAGGCGACAGTCGTTCAACCTCGTCAGTTCGGCACAGTCGATGCCCTCGTTATCCACAGCCACACCGTGCAGTTTCGCACCGGCCACGGCGAAGGCGTGACCCGCTGCTCGATACCCCGGATTTTCAATCGCGACGCCGTCACCCGGCTCTACCAGCAACTGTGCACAAAGGCTTATTCCCTGCTGCGCACCACTGGTGATCACAATTTGTTCAGCTGTGCATTGCATGCCCCGAGAACTGCGCAGATAGGCAGCGATCATCCCGCGCAACCGTGCATCACCGGCCGGATCGCCATAACACAGCTGCTGCAAATCCGGTTTTCGCCAGAAAGCCGCATTCAGCTTGGCCCAGACGTCGAACGGGAACAGATCAAACGCCGGTACACCGACTCGAAAAGCCCGGGGCGGACCACTGGGCGGCCGGGCCAAATGGTTATTTCTGACCCGGGTCAGCGGATCGTTGTGGATAACGTTGCTGGATGGATCTACAGGTAAATCTGGGCATTTTGTGGATAAGGCTGTGGGTAAGCCTGTTGAAAACCCTGTGGATACTTTTGTGGACAACTTTTTCGCTGGCAACGCTGCGTGAGGCAAATGCGCAACGTAAGTGCCATCACCGACCCGACCTTCGATGAAGCCTTCGGCATACAGTTGATCGTAGGCGCGCACCACACTGTTACGCGAAATGGCCAGCGCCGCCGCCAGATCACGACTGGCCGGTAGCCGCGTGCCGCTGCACAGCCGCCCGTCCAGTACGCGCAATCGTAATGCCTGATAGAGCTGGCGGCTCAAGCCTTGGCGGCGGTCGAGTTCGATTCCGGCCGGATTGAACGGCATAGACAGTGTGGTCGATTCGGGCATGGCAATGGACCTATGAAATTGGTCATCAATGGCTCTTACAACAGACCAATAGCCTGCCTAGGATGCAGGCATTCGCCAAGGAAAATCTCTCCATGTACACGCCCCGCGCCTTCGCCATCGACGACCTGTCGCAATTGCACGAACTGATCCTCGCCACTCGCCTTGCCATTCTTGTGAGTCAAGGTGAAAACGGTCTGCAAGCCAGCCATGTGCCGGTGCTGCTGCACCGCGAACAGGGTCCGAACGGCACGCTGTACGGGCACCTGGCCAAAGCCAATCCGCAATGGAAAGACCTGCGCGACGGCGCTGAAGCGATGCTGATATTTGCCGGCCCCGACGCCTACGTCAGCCCCGGGTTTTACCCGAGCAAGGCCGAGCACGGCAAAGTCGTGCCGACCTGGAACTACGTCGCCGTGCACGCCTACGGCCACGCCGAAACCTTCAGCGACGGCGGGCGGCTGCTCGACATCGTCAGCACACTGACTGATCGCCATGAAGCCGGGCGCGCGCAGCCGTGGAAGGTCGACGACGCGCCAGCCGACTACATCGACGGCATGCTCAAGGCCATCGTCGGTTTCGCCATTCCCATCGACCGCCTCGAAGGCAAGCGCAAGCTCAGCCAGAACCGCAGCGCCGAAGACATTGCCGGCGTGCGCGAAGGCCTGGCTGCCAGCCCCGACATCAATGACCAGACCCTCGCCCACTTGATGCGTTAAGGAAATCAGCATGAGTCAGATCCAGATCCGCCCGGTGACTGCCGGTGATCACACTGCCTGGCTGCCGTTGTGGCAGGCCTACCTGCGCTTCTACAACACCGAGTTGCCGGACGCCGTCAGCCACAGCACCTGGCAGCGTTTCCTCGACCCGAGCGAGCCGACCCACGCCGCCCTCGCCTGGGCCGACGGTAAAGCAGTGGGCATGGTGCATTTCATCTATCACCGTTCCAATTGGAGCATCGAAAACTCCTGTTACCTGCAGGACCTGCTGGTGACGCCAGAGACCCGTGGCACTGGCGTCGGACGCCGGCTGATCGAACACGTCTACGCCACCGCCAAGGCCGACGGTTGCTGCAAGGTGCATTGGCTGACCCACGAAACCAATGCTACCGCGATCCAGCTCTACGAGCGCATCGCCGAGCGCCCGGGGTTCATCCAGTTTCGCAAAGCCATTTAAGGAGCCGCGTACATGACCACTTCACTCGCCGACTGGAAAGGCGTCCCGGCGCCCACCAGCAAACTGCTCGAAGGCCGCTTTATCCGCCTGGAAAGACTTGACCCGGCGCGCCACGGCGACGAGCTGTTTAACGCCCTTGAGGGCCCCGGCGCCGACCCGAAGCTGTGGGATTACTTGCCCTACGGGCCGTTTCCGCAGCGCAGCGTGTTCAATGACTGGCTGAACAACCATGCGGCCAGCAGCGATCCGTATTTCTTCAGCATCGTCGACCGCGCCTCGGGTCAGGTGCAGGGCATTTTGAGTCTGATGTCGATTGTCCCGGCGCAAGGCCGCATCGAGATCGGCCACGTGACCTTCGGCGCGTCGATGCAGCGCTCGCCGAAAAGCACTGAAGCGGTGTACCTGCTCGCCAAATATGCCTTCGCGCTGGGCTACCGGCGCCTGGAGTGGAAGTGCAACAACGGCAACGCGCGCTCCAAATACGCCGCCGAACGCTTGGGCTTCAGCTTCGAAGGCGTGTTCCGCCAGCACATGGTGGTCAAGGGCCAGAACCGCGATACCGCGTGGTATTCGATTCTGGATTCAGAATGGCCGGCGATTGCGGCAGGGTTCGAGCAGTGGTTGAGCGATGCCAACCAGACGCCGACCGGGCAGGTGAAAGGCTTGGTCGAGTGCCGTAGTTAAATCGTCAAAGCAAAATCGGCAGCTCCTGCAGGGTGAACATCAATCCCCTGTAGGAGCTGCCGAAGGCTGCGATCTTTTGATCTGTTGTTTACCCCAGTTTCTGCGCCAGCACCGCAATGTGTTCCGGCCCGATCCCGCAACAACCGCCCAAATGGCTGGCGCCCCGCTGCTGCCAGTCAATCGCCCAGTGCAAATAACCCGGCGGATCCAGGTCATCGCGCAACGGATCGAGACCGTCATTGGCCGTTGCCTCTTTCGGTTGCGGTGGAAACGCATTGGCATACGCGCCGATATGAATCTGCACACCCAGGCGTTCGAAGGTATCGCGCGCCGCATCAATCGCCGCACCGATCACTTCCGGCTGGCTGCAGTTGAACAGCAGCGTCTCGACGCCCAGCTCCGCCGCCACGGCCGCTGCTTCGGCCACCGGTTCGCCGGAACGCAGACGCGGTACTTCGTCGGTGTCTTCATCCTTCAAAGTAAACGACAGCCAGAACGGTTTGCCGTCCTGCGGCAGACCGGCACGAATGGAACGCGCCTCGATGATCGAGCTCTGGGTTTCCGCCAGCCACAGATCGACATGCGGCGCCAGGCCGGTCACCAGTGGCGCCAGCAATTCGTTCACCCGCGTCGCTTCGAACAGGTCCGGGCGATAGGAACCGAACAGCGGCGGCAACGAACCGGCGACTCGCACCGCTTTGCCCGACGCCTGCACCGCACGCTGTGCCAGCTCGCCCGCCAACGCCGCCAGAGCCTGGCCTTCAGCGGCAAACCGCGCCTCGCCGATATGAAACGGCACGACCGCATAACTGTTGCTGGTGATCACATTGGCGCCGCTGGCGATGTAGGCGGCGTGCACCGCTTCGACCGCTTGCGGCGCTTCGATCAGGGCCAGCGCCGACCACTCGGGCTGCCGAAACGGCGCCCCGGCGCGTTGCAACTCACGGCCCATGCCGCCATCGAGAATTACCGTGCTTGCTGTGCCCATATGCTTTTCGCTCATATGCTTATGAATATTTCTCACTACCAGAGTAGTTCTTATAACTATTTAATACGCACCATTCGGTTAATAACAACCCCTTTTTTCAGGTGTCGACTGTGAAACTTCAACCGCTACTGGCCTTGGGCCTGACGATTCTGGCCGCGTCCACTCAAGCCTTCGGCGGCGCCACACTCGATCGCGTCGAACAGAAAAAAGAGCTGGTCGGCGTGCTGATGGAAAGCTACCCGCCCTTCTCGTTTCTCAATGAGCAGAATCAACTCGACGGCTTCGACGTCGACGTCGCCAAAGCCGTCGCGGAAAAACTGGGGGTCAAGCTGCGCCTCGAAACGCCATCCTGGGACGTGATCGCTGCCGGCCGCTGGAGCGGGCGCTATGACATCTGTATCTGCTCCATGACCCCGAGCAAGGCGCGCGCCGAAGTGTTCGATTTCCCGGTCGAGTACTACGCCTCGCCGGCCGTGATCGTGGTCAACGCCAAGGACAATCGCATCCACGGCGCCAAGGACTTGAGCGGCAAGAAAGTCGGCCTGACCAGCGCCTCCAGCTACGAAAGCTATCTGAACAAGAATCTGGTCATTGAAGGCGCCGAAGACACGCGCCTGGAGTACCCGTTCGAAGATGTGCAGATCGCTCCTTACGATACCGACAACGTCGCCTTCCAGGACCTGGGCCTGGGCGCCGGTGTGCGCCTGGACGCCATCCTCACCAATCTGGTGACCGCGCAGCCGCGCCTGAATCAGGACCAGCGCTTCAAACTGGCCGGCGCGCCGCTGTACTCGGAGCCGAACTCGGTGGCCATCGAGAAGGGTGATGCCGAGTGGGACGCCAAGGTGCGCGAGGTGTTTGCGCAACTCAAGCAGGACGGCACGCTGAGCACGCTGTCGCAGAAATGGATCGGCGCCGATATCAGCCAATGACTGCCTTCCCGACACCTCCACAGCCGCCGCAACCGGTGGCTGAATCGCGCCTGCAACGGCTGTTCGGTTTCCGCACGCGCCTGTACCTGACCTGGGCGGCGATGTTCAGCCTGTTCGCCGGGTTTTTCCTGAGCTTCGATCTGAAGCTCTCGATCATCCTCGACAAGCTGCCGAATCTGCTCGGCGTGCACCTGGCGCCCAACGGCTTTCTGCAGGGCGCGGCGCTGACCCTGTTTCTTTGCGCGTGCGCCATCGTCGCTTCGTCTTTGCTGGGCTTCGTCACCGCCCTCGCGCGCCTGTCGAAAAGCGCCGTGGCGTTCGGGATCGCCAGTTTCTACACCTCGTTCTTTCGCGGCACGCCGCTGCTGATCCAGATCCTGTTGATCTACCTCGGCCTGCCGCAACTGGGCGTGGTGCCCGGCGCAGTGGTCGCCGGGATCATTGCCCTGTCACTCAACTATGGCGCGTACCTGAGCGAGATTTTCCGCGCCGGCATTCTCGGCGTGCCCTACGGCCAACGTGAAGCTTCGCTGGCGCTGGGCATGCGCGAGAGCGTGATCTTCTGGCGCATCACCCTGCCCCAGGCGATGCGCACGATCATCCCGCCGACCACCAACCAGTTCATCTCGATGCTCAAGGACTCGTCACTGATCTCGGTGATGGGCGTCTGGGAAGTGATGTTTCTGGCGCAGTCCTACGGACGCTCGAGCTACCGCTACATCGAGATGCTGACCACGGCGGCGATCATTTACTGGCTGATGTCGATCGGTCTGGAGCTGATTCAGGCGCGCATGGAACGGCATTATGGCAAGGCTTATGTGCGGCGTAGCTGAGCTGATGCGTCGACAGACATCTACCACGGGCGGATCGAGCAGTGGCAGATGACTTTCTGATCATTACCAGCGGCCAGTGACAACACAACTTGTAGGAAAGGGCAGCAGGCCGGCAGGACGTAATGCGCAAATCTGCGTTGATCCGGCCTTTTCCGCCGATCAAAACGACGTAGCCCGCAGCACCGGGCGATCCGGCTGACATCGGTGCCTGCAGCCTCCAACTTAGAGTTTGGCCTCCTTCCAAGAGAGGCTGAACTCGATGCCCGTTCAATTCCACTTTCGACCGAAACACCTGACACTGGCCATTACTCTGGCGATGGGATGTGCTGATCTGTCCATGGCTCAGGACACACCGCCCGACACTCAAGGCATCTCTCCCGCCCCCTCTGAAACGTTCAAATCAGCGATCAACGCTTTCGCCAATCATCCGGACACCGTCCAACTGAAGGTCAGCAAAGCGTATCCGGCGCAGGAAGGTGTAGCGCTGGCGCTCGATGGCCGCAACGATCTTGTCACCGTGCAATCTCGCGGCAGTTTCGCCGGTCTGGTCGACGGTGGCGGGGGCGACAATCTGCTGCAACTCGACGCGAACAAGAAAGGCGTGCTGGGTGAAACCCGTAACTTCAGCGGGCTGGAGGTCAGGCGCGGGAACTGGACCCGTAGCGGACCGGGTGATTTCAACATCGGCGTACTGGTCCATCCGAAGGCAATGCTGGTCAACGATGGGCAAATTCTGGGTACGGCAGTGACCGAGGGGATTCTGATCAACAAAGGAGCGATCAATGGCGGCGCCACTGTCGCGTCTGGCGGTGACCTGACCAACCAGGGCCTCATCGACGGCACGGTGGATGTTCATGAAAACGCCCATATAGCCGGTAATGGTGCGGTAAATCATTTGAATGTGTACGGACGCATGACCGTCGACGATGTCTACGGCGCACCCGAGGTTTCGGGAGATCTGCGCCTGGCCCATTCTGCCGTGCTGGCCTATGCCGTGGATGCATCCGGCAACAGTCAGACGGTGGTCGTAAAAGGAACCGCTCATTTGGGTGACGCCACCCTGAAACTCGTCACCGCCGGCGACTATCTGCAAAGCAGTCAGCACACTGTTCTGCAAGCGGAAACGATTGAGGGACAGTTTGGCACCGTTGAAAACGATCTGGCCTACATGACCCCGACGCTGCACTACGAAGCACAACGAGTGGGCTTGCTCTATGCCCGTAACGATGTGCCGCTCGAAAAACTTGCGACCACGCAGAGTAGTCAGGCGCTCGCCCAGAGCATTGACGAGACACCCTCCCCATCTCAGCAGCCTCAGCAACCTCAGCAACCTCAGCAACCTCAGCAACCTCAGCAACCTCAGCAACCTCAGCAACCTCAGCAACCTCAGCAACCTCAGCAACCTCAGCAACCTCAGCAACCTCAGCAACCTCAGCAACCTCAGCAACCTCAGCAACCTCAGCAACCTCAGCAACCTCAGCAACCTCAGCAACCTCAGCAACCTCAAGAGCCTGAGGCACTTCGCCAGACAAGCAAAGCCATCAGCGCGGCCACACCTCAAAATACTGCCGTCACGGCCCTGCTCGGTGCCAGCAAGCCGACGGCCAGCCTGGCCCTCGAACAACTCGCCGCCGGCAGCAACGCCAACCTCGCCAAAGCCACACTGAGCAGCGTCAATCCGCTCAGCGCCAGCATGCTTTCGGCCATGCATCAACTGGACAGCGGCAATGGCGCGCCAAGCTCTGGGAATGCACCGCGCCTGACGGCTGGTGGCGAAGGCAACGGGCGGGTCTGGCTGCAAACGCTGGGGCATGGCGGCCAGGTTGATCGTGACGCCGCCAGTGTCCTGAAGCATTCCACCCAAGGTCTGGTCATGGGGGCCGACTGGCGAATCGACGAACAATGGCATGTCGGCCTGATGGGTGCAAAAGCGCAAACCCGCTTCGATGCCCAACAGTTCGACGGTGATCTCGACAGCTGGCACCTCGGCGCCTACGCGCTGCGTCAGGATGGCCCGTTCGCCTTGCGCTTGGGCGCCTCGTACGGCAGCCATGACGGCAGCGGCAAACGTCGCGTCGCCTTCAATGGTTTCAGCGATCGGCTCAAGAGCCGCTATGACGCCAGCACCCAGCACGCCTTTGCCGAAGTCGGCTACAACCTCGGTCGTGGCGACGTCAGCATCGAGCCGTTCGCCAGCGTCGGCTATCAACGCTATCAACGTGACGGCTACACCGAGAAAGGTGGCGATGCGGCGCTCAAGGTTCAGGGTCAGACCCAGGCGAATCCGAGCAGCACCCTCGGCCTGCGCCTGACGAGCACCAACCAACTGTCCAACGGTATGCAGTTGACGCCGCGCCTGAGCGCGAGCGTGAAACACACCTACGGCGATCTGGACAACGTAACGCGCCAGCACCTGGTCAAGGGTGGTAGAAGTTTTGAAGTCACTGGCGCCGAGATGGATCGCAACAGCTTCACGCTGGATGCAGGTCTGGATCTGACCCTGTCCGCCCGTAACACTCTGGGCATTGGCCTCAGCGGCGAGGCCGGCAACGACAGCCGCAGTTACGGCGTGACAGGCCAGTGGCGAATGGCGTTCTGACACAACGCTACCCTGTAGGAGCTGCCGCAGGCTGCGATCTTTTGATCTCCAAGAGCAAAGTCAAAAGATCGTCCGATCGCGGCCCGAGCCTGCGGCAGCCCCTACAAAGAACAGCATATTGCAGGCGAAAAAAAAGGGGAGCACATGCCCCCCCGAGGTTTAAAGCGTTGGATCGCGGCGGTTATCTCAGCCTTCGATCTCGATCAGGATTTCGCCCGGGTTGACCCGGTCGCCCTTGGCCACATGAATGGCGGTGACCTTGCCGGCAATCGCTGCCTGGACTTCGGTTTCCATCTTCATCGCTTCGGTGATCAATACAGCCTGGCCAGCCTTGACGGTGTCGCCCTCCTTGACCAGCACATCGACGATGTTGCCTGGCATGGTGGTGCTGACATGGCCCGGTGCCGACGCCTGCTTGCGTTTGCTGCTGCCACCGCCGACGAATTCGTTGAGCGGTTCGAACACCACTTCTTCCGGCATGCCGTCGATGGACAGGTAGAAGTGACGCTTGCCTTCGGCCTTCACGCCGACACCAGTGATGTCGACGCGGTAGGTTTCGCCGTGGACGTCGATGACAAACTCGGTCGGCACGCCTTCGCCGCCGGCCTTCGCCACACCACCGGCCTCAGGGATCGGCAACAGCACTTCCGGAACCAGGGTGCCGGCGGCACGCTCTTCGAGGAACTTGCGCCCGATGTCCGGGAACATGGCGAAAGTCAGCACGTCTTCTTCGGACTTGGCCAGTGCGCCGATGTCGGCACGCAGCTTGGTCATTTCCGGCTTGAGCAGATCGGCCGGACGCACGTCGATCACCTCTTCGCTGCCGATGGCCTGACGACGCAACTTCTCGTTGACCACGCCCGGCGCCTTGCCGTAACCACCTTGCAGGTACAGCTTCACTTCATTGGTGATGGTCTTGTAGCGCTCGCCAGCCAGCACGTTGAAAAACGCCTGGGTACCAACGATCTGCGAGGTCGGCGTTACCAGCGGCGGGAAGCCGAGGTCTTCACGTACCCGCGGAATTTCCGCCAGCACTTCGGCCATGCGGTTCAGCGCGCCCTGCTCTTTCAACTGGTTGGCAAGGTTGGAGATCATCCCGCCCGGCACTTGGTTGACTTGCACGCGGGTGTCGACGGCGGTGAATTCGCTTTCGAACTGGTGGTACTTCTTGCGTACGGCGTAGAAGTACAGACCGATTTCCTGCAGCAGCTCCAGGTTCAGACCGGTGTCGTACTCGGTGCCTTTGAGCGCAGCAACCATCGACTCGGTGCCCGGATGACTGGTGCCCGAGGCGAAGCTGGAGATCGCGGTGTCGATGTGATCGGCGCCGTTTTCAATGGCTTTCAATTGGCACATCGCCGCCAGACCAGCCGTGTCATGCGAGTGGATGAACACTGGCAGCGACTGCTCGGCCTTCAAGGCGCGGACCAGTTCACCGGTGGCGTACGGGGTCAGCAGACCGGCCATGTCCTTGATCGCCACCGAGTCGCAACCCATGGCTTCCATCTGCTTGGCCTGCGCCACGAACGCGTCGATGGTGTGCACCGGACTGGTGGTGTAGGCGATAGTGCCTTGCGCATGTTTGCCGGCAGCTTTCACCGCTTCGATGGCCACGCGCAGGTTACGCACATCGTTCATTGCGTCGAAGATGCGGAACACGTCGATGCCATTGACCGCGGCCTTGGCGACAAAGGCTTTGACCACGTCATCGCTGTAATGGCGGTAGCCGAGCAGGTTCTGCCCGCGCAGAAGCATTTGCAGGCGGGTGTTGGGCAACGCGGCGCGCAGTTGACGCAGGCGCTCCCACGGGTCTTCTTTCAGAAAGCGTACGCAGGCGTCGAACGTCGCACCGCCCCAGCATTCCAGCGACCAATAGCCGACTTTGTCGAGTTTGTCGCAGATCGGCAGCATGTCTTCGGTGCGCATACGGGTGGCGAGCAGCGATTGGTGAGCGTCGCGCAGGATGGTGTCGGTGACAAAGATCTTCTTGCTCATTCTTATAATCCTCACAGGCCTGCGTGGGCGGCGATGGCGGCGGCGATGGCCAGAGCCAGCTCTTCGGGTTTGCGCTTGATCGAGTAGTTGGTCAGTTCAGGGTGGCTTTCAACGAAGCTGGTATTGAACTGGCCGCTACGGAATTCCGGATTGCGCAGGATTTCCTGGTAGTACGCGGCGGTGGTCTTCACGCCTTGCAGGCGCATGTCGTCCAGCGCGCGCAGGCCACGGTCCATCGCCTCTTCCCAGGTCAGCGCCCAGACCACCAGTTTCAGGCACATCGAGTCGTAGAACGGCGGAATGGTGTAACCGGTATAGATCGCCGTGTCGGTGCGTACGCCCGGGCCGCCGGGGGCGTAGTAGCGGGTGATCTTGCCGAAGCTCGGCAGGAAGTTGTTTTTCGGGTCTTCGGCGTTGATGCGAAACTGCAACGCAAAACCACGGTGCTGGATGTCTTCCTGTTTCACCGACAGCGGCAGGCCGGAGGCGATGCGGATCTGTTCGCGGACGATGTCGATCCCGGTGATTTCTTCGGTGATGGTGTGCTCCACCTGCACCCGGGTGTTCATCTCCATGAAGTACACCTCGCCCTCGGCGAGCAGAAACTCCACGGTGCCGGCGTTCTCGTAACCCACAGCCTTGGCCGCACGCACTGACAGGTCGCCGATGTAGGCGCGCTGTTCCGGGGTCAGTTGCGGGCTCGGGGCGATCTCGATCAGCTTCTGGTTGCGGCGCTGGATCGAGCAGTCACGCTCGAACAAGTGCACGACATTGCCGAAGCTGTCGCCGAGGATCTGCGCTTCAATGTGTTTCGGGTTGACGATGCATTTTTCCAGGAACACTTCCGCCGAACCGAAAGCCTTGGTCGCTTCGGAAATCACCCGAGGGAAATTCTGTTCGAGTTCTTCGCGGCTGTTGCAGCGACGGATGCCGCGCCCGCCACCACCAGAGGTAGCCTTGAGCATCACCGGATAACCGATGCGGTCGCCTTCGGCCAAGGCTTCTTCGATACCGGAGACGTTGCCTTCGGTGCCTGGGGTGACGGGGACGCCGGCCTTGATCATGCTGCGCCGGGCTTCGGTCTTGTCGCCCATGCGGCGAATGACTTCCGCCGACGGGCCAATGAACTTGATTCCGCGTTCGGCGCAAATGTCTGCCAGCTCAGCATTTTCCGAAAGGAAGCCGTAACCGGGATGCAATGCATCGCAACCGGTTTCCACCGCCAGATTCACCAGCTTGCGCGGGTTCAGATAACCGGCCAGAGGCTCGGCACCAATGCTGTGGGCTTCGTCCGCGCGCTTCACATGCAGGGCATGGCGGTCGGCGTCGGAAAAAATCGCAACCGAGCGAATGCCCATTTCGGCGCAGGCTCGCACGATTCGTACGGCAATCTCACCACGGTTGGCGATCAGGATCTTTGTTATCACTTGGAGGTTCCCTTGAGCCGGTGGCACCACGACCTGCTAGACCCAGGTCGACGCGTGACTAAATGTTTCAATTTAGTCGCAGCCCCACACTAGCGCTCGCAAGGGATTAACAAAAATGAATAAAAATTGGGTCATGCATAAGCAAAGACTTATAGTTAAACCATCAGCCTGTAGCCAGAGCCTATAAGAAATGCGTAAGTCCTTGATGCGTATGACATTACGCCAATTGCAGATCTTCAACGAAGTGTGTGATTTACGTTCCTACAGCCGCGCTGCCGATGAAATGTCTCTCACACAACCGGCCGTCAGCCTACAGATTCGTCAGTTGGAAGAGTTGATCGGGCAGCCGTTATTCGATTATGTCGGCAAAAAACTCTACATGACCGAGGCCGCCGAAGCCCTGCAGCGCGCCAGCCGGGATATTTTCGGCCGCCTGGAAAACCTCGACATGCAGCTGTCGGACATGCAGGGCTCGCTGCAAGGCCAGTTGAAGCTGGCAGTGGAATCCAGTGCCAAATACTTCGTGCCGCACCTGTTCGCCGCGTTCAAGCGCCAGCACCCGGAAGTGAACCTGCAGCTGACTGTGGTCAACCGCGGCCAGGTGATTCGCCGCCTCTCGGACAACCGCGATGATCTGGTGATCATGTCGATGGTGCCGCAGGACATGGGGCTGGAGTTTCTGCCGTTTCTGAACAACCCGATTGTCGTCGTGGCGCGCCCGGACCATCCGCTGGCGCACATGGGGCCGCTGCGCCTGCAGGATCTTGAGCCTTACACGCTGCTGATCCGCGAACCGGGTTCAGGTACGCGATTGGCCTGTGAAGAGTATTTCAAAGAGAAACGCGTGCACTTCACCCAGACTCAGGAAGTGGCCTCGGCCGAAGCTCAACGTGAATGCGTCGTGGCGGGTCTGGGTCTGGCGCTGTTGACCCGCCATGCCCTGAACCTGGAACTGGCGACCGGCGGCCTGGTGGAGCTGCCGGTCGAAGAGTTGCCGCTGTTTCGCAGCTGGTGTCTGGTGCAAGCCAAGGCCAAACGGCTGTCACCGGTGGCGCATGCCTTCCTGGCGTTTATCCGCAGCGAGCGGGTGCAGATCAGCGCGCTGGTTGAGCGATTCGACGGGAAACTGCCGGTGCGGCCTGCCAGTAGTTGAGTTCGATGTCCTCGGGAAAATCGCTGATTTCGCTCTGAAGCTGACGGAGTTCGAAGCGATCTTCGATGGCGCGACGGAATTCCATGCGGCGCTGGTCTTCCTGCTGACGACGGGTTTTCGCGGCGCTGTTGCGTTCTTCGTAGGGCTGAGCCATTTCGAGTCTCCCAAGGCGAGTACGGGAGTTTCACGATAGGCGTGGGGGATGACGGTTTGGCTGCGCGGGGATGACAGTGCGATGAAAATTTCTTATAACCGTGTTTTTTTCGAGGACGCCATCGCGGGCAAGCCCGCTCCCACAGGTTTTTGTGTGGAGCACACAATTCGTGAACACCATCAATCCCTGTGGGAGCGGGCTTGCCCGCGATTAAGGTCGGAACGACCTTACGATGACTTTAGTCATCGAGGGCTTTCACGGCTTTGGGCGACAACCGCAAGCTACGCAAACTGCGTTTCACACTCTTGAGATGGTTAACCAGACTCGGCCCACGCGCCATCGCCACGCCCATCGCCAGCACGTCGATCACCACCAGATGCGCAATGCGCGAGGTCAGCGGTGTGTAGATCTCGGTGTCTTCGTGTACATCGATTGCCAGGTTGACCGTCGACAGCTCGGCCAACGGTGTCTGACTCGGGCACAAAGTGATCAGCGAGGCGCCGCTCTCGCGCACCAGGTTGGCAGTGATCAGCAGATCCTTGGAACGCCCGGACTGGGAAATGCAGATCGCCACGTCGGTCGGCTTCAAGGTCACCGCCGACATCGCCTGCATGTGCGGGTCGGAATACGCCGCAGCGGTCAGCAGCAGACGGAAGAACTTGTGCTGCGCATCCGCCGCCACCGCGCCCGACGCACCAAAGCCGTAGAACTCGACGCGCTGCGCCTGGGACATCAGCGTCACGGCACGCTGCAATTCCACCGGATCGAGCTTCTCGCGAACCTCCATCAGCGTATGCAATGTGGTGTCGAAAATTTTCAGGCTGTAGTCGGCGACCGAGTCGTCTTCATGGATCGCGAACTGGCCGAAGCTGGCACCGGCGGCCAGGCTCTGCGCCAGTTTGAGCTTGAGATCCTGAAACCCGGAGCAGCCAATGGCCCGGCAGAAGCGCACGATGGTCGGCTCGCTGATGCCGACGCTGTGGGCCAGGTCGGCCATGGAACTGTGCATCACCGCCGCAGGGTCAAGCAGCACGTGGTCGGCGACCTTGAGCTCCGACTTGCGTAACAGGTGACGTGACTGGGCGATGTGTTGCAGCAGATTCAAGGGGCTGGACTCTTCTTATGGGCAAGGATGTAGCACGCTTGTAGTTATACTACATGAATTGGCTTTTTGCCTGCTCAATGCGTAACTCCATGTCCCCATATCAGGCGCGATGGAGTGCATGTAGCCCTTAAAGCGGTTTTTCCTGTTCGCGCAACAGCCCGGCCAGACGGTCGGCCTCCACCGGACGACTGATCAGATAACCCTGCACTTCGTCGCAGCGCTCGACGCATAGAAACTCCAGCTGCTCTTGCCGCTCGACACCTTCGGCCACCACTTTTAACGACAGCCCATGCGCCATGGCAATGATTGCCCGAGTGATCGCCGCATCCTCGCTGCCCTGCCCCAGTCCGCGAATGAACGCCTGATCGATCTTCACGTAATCCACCGGAATCCGTTTGAGGTAACTCAGTGACGAGTAGCCGGTGCCGAAATCGTCGATTGCCAGCTTCACCCCCAGATCGCGCAGTTGCTGGAAGGTCGCGATGATGTGTTCGACGCTGTCGAGCAACTGGCTTTCGGTAAGTTCCAGTTCGAGGTAGTGCGGCGCCAGCCCGGTTTCCTCCAGCACCTGGCGCACCAGACTGACCAGTTTGCCCTGCCGCAGTTGATGCACCGACAGGTTCACCGATACCCGAATCGGCGCCAGCCCCTGACGCTGCCATTCGCACGCCTGCCAGCAGGCCTGGCGCAGCACGAATTCGCCGATCGGGCCGATCAGTCCGGTTTCCTCGGCCAGACCGATGAAGTCCCCCGGCGGCACCCGGCCCATGGTCGGATGATCCCAGCGCACCAGCGCTTCCGCCGCATTCAGGCGCCCGGTTTGCAGGCACAGCTTCGGCTGGTAGAACACCTTGAGTTGCTTGTCTTCGATGGCTTTGCGCAACTGGTTCTCCAGTTGCAGACGTTCAAGGGTGCTGGCCTGCAAGCTGTCGGTATAGAACTGAAAATTGTTGCCGCCCAGGTGCTTGGCGTGTTGCATGGCCATGTTCGACTGACTGACCAGCGCGGAAATCTCTCGGGCGTTGTCCGGCAGCATGCTGATGCCCATCGAGGCACTGACCACCAGTTCATGCCCTTCGACCGTCAACGGCAGGCGCAGCTTGCTCGACAGCCGCGTGGCGACCCGTGCCAGGCTCGACAGGTTGCCGTAAGCATCGAACAGCACGGCAAACTCGTCACCGGACAGTCGCGCGATGGTGTCAGCCTCCGGCAATGCATTGACCAGGCGTCGGGCCATTTTCTGCAGCAGTTGGTCCGCGACCTCGTGACCGAGGCTGTCGTTTAGCAGCTTAAAGCGATCGAGATTGATGTGCAGCAGCGCCAGACTGCGCCGGCCGCCCTGACGCACGCGCTGATGGGCTTCGTGCAGGCGCTCGCGGAACAGTGAGCGGTTGGCCAGCCCGGTGAGTTCATCGTAGTGCGTCAGGTAGCGCATGCGCTCTTCGGATTCACGCCGCGCGGAAAGATCGGCGAAGAAGCCGACGATATGACTGACGTTTCCCCGACTGTCGCGCACCGCGTTGAGTTGCAGCCACTGCGGATACAGCTCGCCGTTCTTGCGGGTTTCCACCAGTTCGCCCTGCCAGCTGCCGTGCTGCTCCAGTGCGTGGCGGATCGAAACGTAATGTCGCCTCGCATCACGACTGCACGGCAGCTCGACGACATTGCGCCCGAGCATGTCTTCGATGTCATAACCGGTGACCCGGCTGAACGCCTGATTGATCGCGATCAGCGCGTAGTTCGGGTCGAGAATGACGATGCCTTCGCTGGCCGCTTCGAACACCGTGGCCGCCAGTCGCTGCTGTTCTTCAAGGCTTTTGCTCGCGCTGATGTCGCGCCGGGTACCGACCATGCGGATCACCCGGCCACTGTCACTGCGCTCCACAGCGCGGCCGCGGTCTTCGATCCATACCCAATGGCCGTCACCGTGCCGTACGCGGTATTCGATCTGATAGTCCTCGGAGCGCCCCTTCAGGTGCTCGATCAGCGCCTGCTTGAGTCCGGGCACATCCTCGGGGTGCAGGCGTGGCTTGAGGTCGCGCAGGATCGCCGTGACATATTCAGGCGCGAGGCCGAACAGCTCCTGAATCTGCGTGTGATGGACTTCGTCGGTTTGCAGGTTCCAGTCCCACAGCCCCAGTTCACTGGCCTTCAACGCCAGGGCCAGGCGGGCTTCGCTTTTGCTCAGCGCCTGGTTGGCCACGTCCAGTTGGCGGCTGCGCTGTGCCACCCGGTCTTCCAGCTCGACCTGCGCCTCACGCAATTGGCCCTCGGCGCAGCGCCGCTGTTCGATCTCTTTGGCCAGCGCCTGATTGAGCTGCTCGCTGCGGTTCTGCGCCTGCTGCAGGTGCTCGATCAGGTGCTGGTTCTGAAAACGCCGCAGCAAGCCGCGGTCGATCAGCCGATTGACCTGCCAGGCGACCACGCTCAGCGAACCGAGCAGAATCAGCCCGAGCCAGCCCCAACCGCGCGCCTGCTCATCACCGCCCCAGAACAGGTAGCCGATCGCCGGCAGCAGGCACGGCAAGGTAAAGGACAGAAACGCCGGCAGGCTGACGGCGTAGGCAACGCTGGCCGATAACGTCGCGGCACCGATCAGGCCGAACACCCAGGCTTGCTGCATGAAGTTGTCGGCAGGCACCAGGGCGATGCCGGCACCGGCCAGGGTCAGACCGGTCATGGTCGAGCCGAGCAGGAACATGCGAAACCAGATCGGCTGGGCCTGGCGATCCGGGATCGCCGAATCGAACGCCGCGACCTGAATCACCCGCAGTGCCACCAGCGACAACAACCAGACCAGCCAGATGCTGACCACGAAATAGCGCTGCGGGCTCCAGAGCAAAGCGGCGCAGACCAGACCATTGAGCAACATGAACATCGTCGGCAGCAGCGAGCCCTGATACAGCAGGCGCGTGCGTTCGACCGCCATTTCGACGGCGTAATGCTTGCGGATGACCCGGGGTTCCACAGAGGGGCCCGACAGGTCTGAGCTGAGGGTCTTGTGCAATGTTGTTGTTCTTATAAGAGTGAGCATTGGGCCCGAAACGTGGACGGAGCATACACAAGCAGACCCCGTTGCCAAACTGCTCCAGATCATAATTTGCCGGAAACTTTTCCCGTCCGATCACCGGCAAAACCCGCAAAGCGAGGCGGGCCGAAGCCTGTAGCCAGTGACCGACCGGTCGTCATCGACGGCGCTTTCATCGGCTAATGCAAAGCTCGGTTTGCCCGGGCCTGCGGCGCACCCTAGAATGCCCCGATGCGCGATGATCTCTCCCTTCTGCTGAACTCCCTCAACGATGCCCAACGCCAGGCCGTAGCAGCCCCCGTTGGCCGTCAGTTGGTCCTGGCCGGTGCCGGTTCCGGTAAAACCCGAGTGCTGGTGCACCGTATCGCCTGGTTGATCCAGGTCGAAAACGCCTCGCCCCACTCCATTCTGTCGGTGACCTTCACCAACAAGGCCGCTGCCGAGATGCGTCATCGTATCGAGCAGTTGCTGGGTATCAACCCGGCCGGCATGTGGGTCGGCACCTTCCACGGCCTGGCGCACCGCCTGTTGCGGGCGCACTGGCAGGAAGCCGGGTTGAGCCAGACTTTCCAGATTCTTGACAGCGACGACCAGCAGCGACTGGTCAAGCGGGTGATCCGCGAGCTGGGGCTGGACGAGCAACGCTGGCCGGCGCGTCAGGCCCAGTGGTTCATCAACGGGCAGAAAGACGAAGGTCTGCGCCCACAGCACATTCAGGCCAGCGGCGACTTGTACCTGGCGACCATGCGCGGCATCTATGAAGCCTACGAGGCGGCCTGCCAGCGCGCCGGGGTCATCGATTTTTCCGAACTGCTGCTGCGCGCCCTCGACCTGTGGCGCGATCACCCGGGTCTGCTGGCGCACTATCAAAAGCGCTTTCGCCACATCCTCGTCGACGAGTTCCAGGACACCAACGCCGTGCAGTACGCCTGGTTGCGCCTGCTCGGCAAGGGCGGTGACAGCCTGATGGTGGTCGGCGACGACGATCAGTCGATCTACGGCTGGCGCGGGGCGAAAATCGAGAACATTCATCAGTACTCGTCCGACTTCCCGGATTCGGTGACCATCCGCCTGGAGCAGAACTACCGCTCCACCGCCGGCATCCTCAAAGCGGCCAACGCCTTGATCGCCAACAACACCGGACGCCTCGGCAAAGAGCTATGGACCGACGGTGGCGATGGCGAAGCGATCAACCTGTACGCCGCGTTCAACGAACACGACGAAGCACGCTACGTTGTCGAAACCATCGAAAGCGCGCTGAAAACCGGCCTGGCTCGCAGCGATATCGCGATTCTCTACCGCTCCAACGCCCAATCGCGCGTTTTGGAAGAAGCCTTGCTGCGCGAGCGCATTCCGTACCGCATCTATGGCGGCCAGCGCTTCTTCGAGCGCGCGGAAATCAAGAACGCCATGGCCTACCTGCGTTTGCTGGAAGGTCGCGGCAACGATGCGGCACTGGAGCGGGTCATCAACGTCCCGGCCCGCGGCATTGGCGAAAAAACCGTCGAGGCGATCCGCGACCATGCCCGTCACAGCGATGTGTCGATGTGGGAAGCGATGCGGCAACTGGTCGCCAATAAAGGCCTGACCGGTCGTGCTGCCGGCGCCTTGGGGGCGTTTATCGAGCTGATCGAGAACCTTGCCGCCAAGTGCATGGAGATGCCGTTGCATTTGATGACCCAGACCGTCATCGAGCAATCGGGGCTGATCGCCTATCACGAAGCGGAAAAAGGCGAGAAAGGCCAGGCCCGGGTGGAAAACCTTGAGGAACTGGTCAGCGCCGCGCGCAACTTCGAAAACACCGAAGAAGACGAAGAGCTGACGCCACTGGCGGCATTCCTCGGCCACGCGTCGCTGGAAGCCGGCGACACTCAGGCCGACGAGCATGAAGACAGCATTCAACTGATGACCCTGCACAGCGCCAAAGGCCTGGAATTCCCTTACGTGTTCCTGGTGGGCATGGAAGAAGGCCTGTTCCCGCACAAGATGAGCCTGGAAGAACCGGGGCGCCTTGAAGAGGAACGCCGTCTGGCCTACGTCGGCATCACCCGCGCCATGCAGAATCTGGTGATGACCTATGCTGAAACCCGACGCCTGTACGGCAGCGAGACCTACAACAAGGTTTCGCGTTTCGTCCGCGAGGTGCCGAAGGGTCTGATCCAGGAAGTGCGTCTGTCGAACAGCGTCAGCCGACCGTTTGGCGGCAACCAGTCGATGAGCGGCAGCAACCTGTTCAGCGGCAGCGAGATTCCGGAAACCGGCTTCAGCCTGGGTCAGGCAGTACGCCATTCAATCTTCGGCGACGGCGTGATCCTCAACTTCGAAGGTTCCGGCGCGCAGGCACGGGTGCAGGTGAATTTCAGCGAAGGCAGCAAGTGGCTGATGCTGGGGTACGCCAAGCTGGAAGCGATCTAAAAGTACAAAAGATCGCAGCCAGCGGCAGCTCCTGCACAAGCACGCTCCCCCTGCAGGAGCTGCCGCAAGCTGCGATCTTTTTGATTTACAACCCATTCGGGAAAGGACAGTGCAATGGGCTCAGGCTTCTTCTCTTCCTGGACATTCTGGGCCTTGCTCTCGGCGACGTTCGCCGCGCTGACGGCGATCTTTGCCAAGATCGGCATCGAAAACGTCAATTCCGACTTCGCCACTCTGCTGCGTACTATCGTGGTACTGGTCAGTCTGGCCTTGATTTTGTACGCGACGGGCCAATATCAGTCATTGGGATCAATTTCCGCCAAGAGCTACCTGTTCCTGCTGTTGTCCGGCCTGGGTACCGGCGCGTCGTGGCTGTGCTACTTCCGCGCGCTGAAAGTCGGCCCGGCTTCGCTGGTCGCGCCAGTGGACAAGCTCAGCGTGGTACTGGTGGCGGTGCTCGGCGTGATCCTGCTGGGCGAGAAACTCGACCTGCGCCAATGGGGCGGTATCGGCTTGATCACCGCGGGTGTGGTGATGTTGGCGTTGCGTCGATAAGCAAGTTTCCCGCTGAACCTATCCCATTTTCCTACAGACAAAAGTACATGGCCTGATTGCCTCGACCGAGCTGAACGTAACCTGTCAGGCAAAAGCCCGAAACACTCTCTCGCTAGCCAGTAACACTTCAGCTGTGCAACATGGCGCGCGTGTCTCCACAAACGGGAATTCCCTTTATGAAACGTTTTCTTAGCATCGCCATGGCGTTGTGCATCGGCCTGACGATGAGCCTCGACGCCAACGCCAAGCGCTTTGGTGGTGGCAAAAGTGCCGGCGCTGCGCCGACGCACCAGACCAGCCAGATGGCTCCTTCTTCCCCAGGCATGGGCGGCGCAGCAGCGACCGCTGGTGCAGCCGGCGCTGCCGGTGCCGCGGCCAAGGCTGGCGGCGCTTCGAAATGGCTCGGCCCTCTGGCCGGTATCGCCGCCGGTGGCCTGCTCGCGTCCATGTTCATGGGCGGCGGCTTCCAGGGCATGCAGATCTTCGACATCCTGATCATGGCCGTGATCGCGTTCGTGATCTTCCGCTTCATCGCCGCTCGTCGACGCAAGCAGCAGGAGCACCTGGCTCCGGCCGGCGCGCCGATGCAGCGTGAAGTATTCGAACAGAAGCCTGCTGCCATGGGTTCGATCTTCGGTGGTTCGGCTGCTCCGGCTGCCGCTCGTCCGGTGATCAACGCGCCAGCCTGGTTCAACGAACAGCGCTTCCTTGAAGCCGCGCGCAGCCACTTCCAGTCGCTGCAGCAGCACTGGGACGCCAACGAAATGGACAAGATCGCCGAGTTCGTGACCCCGCAGATGCTCGAGTTCCTCAAGCGTGAGCGTGCGGATCTGAGCGACGGCTTCCAGTCGACCTACATCGACAACCTGCAAGTGCAGTTGGACGGCGTGGATGATCGCGCCGACAAGACGATCGCCACCCTGACCTTCAGCGGCGTGTCGAAGACCTCGCGTTTCGACCAGGGCGAAGTGTTCAGCGAGAGCTGGAACATGGAACGTCCACAGGGCGAGAACCAGCCTTGGCTGGTGGCCGGTATCCGCCAGAACGGCTGATCCCCATCGCGTTACGCATGTGGTAATAAAAAC
Source organism: Pseudomonas sp. S8 (assembly GCF_050473925.1). Classification (NCBI taxonomy): domain Bacteria; kingdom Pseudomonadati; phylum Pseudomonadota; class Gammaproteobacteria; order Pseudomonadales; family Pseudomonadaceae; genus Pseudomonas; species Pseudomonas sp. S8. The sequence continues at coordinate 4,410,547 of NZ_JBFDVZ010000016.1, read as the reverse complement.
CCCGGCTCAGGCCGGGGTTTTCTATTTCGCGGTTGCATCTATAGCGAGCTACTGTATAAACCGGCCCATATAAACCGCGCCATTCAAGCAAGAGGATCCCGGACGTGGAAGAAATCATCGAACAACTGCGCGAAGCCAACGAACCCGTACCGGTTCCCCTGGATTTGCCCGACGAAGACCAGTTGGTGGAGATCGAAGAAGAACTCTTCATCAACATCCCGTTCGTCTTCAAAGAGTTTCTGCTGACCGTCAGCGACGTGGTGTACGGCAGCCTCGAGCCGGTGACCGTCACCGACCCGCAATCGCACACTTACCTGCCGGATGTCGCGGCCAACGCCTGGGACGCTGGCGTACCGCGCGACCTGATCCCGATCTGCCAAGACGGCGACAACTACTACTGCGTCGAAGAAGACGGCACCGTGGTGCTATGGTCCGGCGAAGAAGAGCTGATCACCGAAGAGTCCTGGGAATCGGTGTGGCACTGGGCGCGGGACGTCTGGCTGGAAAGCTGATTCACCAGCCGCCCCGGGCAATCAGTGCCCCGACGATTCCTTGTGGTTGTCGAGGGTTTCCAGCAAAGCCACCTGCATCCGCGTGTGCACGCGGATGAACCAGCGCCAAAGCAGTGCCGCCACGGCGGCCGCCACCACGGCGACCAGCACCAACAGCTTGTTGGTCGGCAGGATACTGGCCGACAAGGCTGCCAGCAGCAGGAAGATCACCAGCAGCGAGAGGATCGGGATCACTTCGGAGATCACCCGCCGCACTCGCTGCGTGTGCCGCCCAGCCATCTCCGGCTTCACGCCCATCTCCGCCAGCAGCATCGACAGCGCCTTGAGCTTGCGATACGCCGCGATCAGAAACGGCAGCGACAGCAGCAGCGCCCCGCCCCAGATCAACGCCTTCTGCCAGCTCGGATCAGCGACCCAGTCCTGCATCCACTCCGACAGCCGTCCGGCAAAGAACGCACCGCTGAAGAAGATCGCGATCACCAGCGCCAGGTTGACCCCGACCTGCAACAGAATCCGCCGGATCATCGCCGCCAGCATCGCGCCCTCGCCTTGCGGCTGAATGCTGCGCAGCCACTCGCCGTACATGCCGAATACTCGGCCCAGGCGCTTGGGTACCGCCGCAGAGAGTTTGATCGACAGCGGATCGGCCGCGCGGATCAGGTACGGCGTCAGCAGCGTGGTGATCACCGACACCGCCACCGCGACGGGATAAAGAAAGTTGCTGGTGACCTGCAGCGTCATCCCGAGCGCGGCGATGATGAAGGAAAATTCGCCAATCTGTGACAGCCCCATCCCCACACGCAGTGAGGTGCGTCCGTCATTGCCGGCGATAAACGCCCCGAGGCCGCAGGACAACATCTTGCCAAGCACCACCGCCACGGTGATTACCGCGATCGGCCAGGCGTATTGCAGCAGGATCATCGGATCGAGCATCAGGCCGATGGCGACGAAGAAGATTGCACTGAACAGGTCGCGAACCGGTTCGATCAGGCGCTCGATTTTCAGCAACTGCCGCGACTCGGCCATGATCGCGCCGATCAGAAAGGCGCCGAGCACCATGCTGTATTCGAGCTTGACCACCAGCAGACAAAAACCGAAACACAGGCCGAGCACGGTGATCAGCAGCATCTCGTTGCTTTCGAATTTGGCGACGTACGCCAGCAGGCGCGGCACCAGCAGAATGCCGATCACCAACGCGACGATCATGAACAGCGACAGCTTGCCGACCGTGGAAAACACTTCGCCCGAACTGACCGTGCCGCTGACTGCGATGCTCGACAGCAAGGCGATGATGCCGATGCCGAGGATGTCCTCGACGATCAACACGCCGAAGATCAACTGGGCGAAGCGCTCGTTCTTCATCTTCAAGTCGTTGAGCGCCTTGACGATGATGGTAGTCGAGGAGATGGCGAGGATTGCGCCGAGGAACAGCGAGTCCATGGTGTTCCAGTCGAACCAGCGGCCGATTTCATAGCCGATCCAGATCATCAGGACAATTTCGAGGAACGCCGCGATAAACGCCGTGGCCCCGACCTTGAACAACTTGCGCAGGCTGAACTCCAGCCCGAGGCAGAACATCAGGAAAATCACCCCCAGTTCGGCGAGGGTCTTGATGGTTTCTTCGTCGTGAATCAGACCGAATGGCGGGGTGTGCGGGCCGATGATGAAACCGGCGACGATGTAGCCGAGCACCACCGGCTGCTTGAAACGGTGAAACAACACGGTGACCACACCTGCGACCAACATGATCACTGCCAGGTCCTGAATAAAGCTGATGGCATGCATGGTGTGGGCTCCTTGTATGACGTGACCCGCCGTCAGACTTCAAAAAGCTCTGAGCGAGTTGGGTAAAAATCCGCTTTTCATGTAGGAATTGCCCTTGGGCAGGGCCTTTTGCAGGTTAACACCGCGACTTCCGGCTGGAAGGCGGTGCAATATAAGGAAACAGATCGGTCGCGGCGTGACGGCAGCCAGCCGTCTGGCGTCCCGATAACGGTGCTTTTGAAAAAGCCACCAGGCACCCGCAGAGGTGCGTCCAGCCATCCAGCCTTGATCCGTGAGAACGTTATGGAACCCGGAAACGCCCAACTGTCGATGACGGTATTGATGACCCCCGACATGGCCAACTTCTCTGGCAATGTCCACGGCGGTACCCTGCTCAAATACCTCGACGAAGTGGCCTACGCCTGCGCGAGCCGCTATGCCGGCCGCTACGTGGTGACGCTGTCGGTGGATCAGGTGATTTTCCGCGAGCCGATCCATGTCGGCGAACTGGTGACCTTCCTCGCGTCGGTCAACTACACCGGCAACACCTCGATGGAAGTCGGCATCAAAGTGGTGACCGAGAACATCCGCGAGCGCTCGGTGCGCCACACCAACAGCTGCTTCTTCACCATGGTTGCGGTGGATGACCAGCGCAAACCGGCCGCCGTGCCGCCGCTGCAGCCGCAAAACAGTGAAGACAAGCGTCGTTATATGCAGGCGCAGCAGCGTCGGCAAATTCGCCAGGAGCTGGAGAAGCGTTATCAGGAGATCAAGGGCGACGCTTAAAGCAAAAGATCGCAGCCTTCGGCAGCTCCTACAGGGTGAACATTAATCCTCTGTAGGAGCTGCCGAAGGCTGCGATCTTTTGAACGATAACGCGATTACAGACTGATCGCCGTCGCCTCGAACTTCACCCGCGGATGCGCGATCCGGTCCTGCGCCCGCACCAGTTGCAGCTCATAACTGGCACACGCCTGGGTCTCCAGCAGCACTTCATGCACCGCCGCTGCGGTGAACTCGAACGCCGCCACCAGGCTGTCGCCCAACAGCACCCGCGCGAGGAACAGCCCGGACGTCAGATCGCCCACGCCCACCGGCTGACGCGGAAACGCCAGCAGCGGACGGCGCAAGTGCCAGCTTTCATCAGCGGTCACCAACAACATCTCGAAACCATCCGCCGGTTTGCCCGGATAATCCAGATGCTTGACCAGCACCGCTTTCGGCCCGCGCGCCAGCAGCGCCCGAGCCATCGCCAGGCAGTCGAACAGCGACTGCGGCTTGCGCCCGGAGAAACTGTCCAGCTCCAGTTGGTTCGGACACATGATGTCCGCCACCGCCGCGGCTTCTTCCAGCAGAAAGTCGCTGACTTCGGCCGGCACACTGCAGCCTTTCTCCGGATGACCCATCACCGGGTCGCACAGGTACAACGCCTTCGGATTGACCGATTTGATGCGCTCGACGCCACTGAGAATCGCCCGGCCCTGCGCCGCGCTGCCCAGATAGCCGGAGAGCACAGCGTCGCAGTTGCCCAGTTCGCCAATGGCGGCAATGCCGTCGACCAGTTCGGGGATCTGCTGCGGCGCGAGCACTTCACCGGCCCATTGGCCGTACTGGGTATGGTTGGAGAACTGCACCGTGTTGAGCGGCCAGACATTCACCCCGACCCGCTGCATCGGAAAAACCGCAGCGCTGTTGCCGGCGTGGCCGAAGACCACATGGGACTGAATGGCGAGCAGATGAGGCGTACGTTTCATTCGGGTTATTCCGTAAAACGATTGAAATTCAAGCCGCGCAGTATGCGACGAAACACAGCCTGTACGACAGACCGGCGACGCAGTTAAGCTGGACCAATCTTTTGGAGTTTCCTGTTGATGCTGACCCTTGAAAACATCTTCGTGCTGATGCTGTTCGCCGCTGCCGGCGCATGGCTTTGGCACAACCACGGCTTGCGCGAGCGGGCGCTGGAGCGGGTCAAGCAGCATTGCATCAACGTCGGCGTTGAACTGCTGGACGGTAACGTCGCGTTGAAAAAAATCGGCTTGATCAAGGATGCCAGCGGCCGGCGGCGTCTGGCCCGGGTCTACAACTTCGAGTTCACCGTGACCGGCGAAACCCGGCACAACGGCATCATCACCCAGTTTGGCGCGCACAGCGCTCAGATTGAACTGGCGCCCTACCCGGCGCCGTTCGACGACACGCCACCAGTGGTCGAAGTTACCCGCCCACGGGCCGAAGTGATCGAACTGAGCCAGTGGCGTCAGGAACACAATAAGTGGAAGCCGTAAGCTAGTCCGCTTGAACTCGACATTGCGTCAGGCCTGCCTGCAAAGCATCGATACTTTGCGCATCGGCAAAGATCAGCTCTATACGCGAATCCCGTCGCCACTCGCTGGGCTGCCAATCCAGTTCAGCGTTATCCACGGCATTGGCCGACACCCAGCCCTCGACGCTATGGATAACCAGTTTCGCCCGCCGCCAGTTCAGGCTCTGCAGCCATTGGTTCAGACGTTGCGTATCGAACCTCTGTCCCGGGTGCCAACGCCAGCCGATGCTCCAACCGCCCTCTTGTGCCTGACTCAGGCAGATCGGCGATGCCGGGTCGCTCCAGAGCGCCGGAATCGGTCCCGCCCCCTGCGGCACAACAAGGTTATCCACACCCGCCAGTGCTTGCGCCGTCCCCCCCGGCAACTCGCGTAAAGCCAGTTGCGCCTGCTGCGTCCAGATCAATTTGACCGCCGGCAAACGCTCGGCGATGGTCTGCCGCACAGCCTCATCCAGACCTTCTGCCTTGTTCAGCAACAGCAGACCGGCGCTGCCCAAAGCGTCCTGCTGAGCGGGTGGCAACGCTTTCCCGGCGGCCAGTGCCTGGGCATCCAGCACTGACACACATGGCTGCAGCGCCAGTACACCCAACCACGGCGCCTCGCCTAACTGCTTGAGCAATTGCGCCGGATGGCCCAGTCCGGACGGCTCGATGAACAGCCGATCCGGTCTGGCCTTGCGCAACAAACGGCCGAGGCCGATCTGAAACGGCGCGCCGTTGACGCAACACAAACAGCCCCCGGCAACTTCGCCCAGTGCGATACCATCGCCATCGCGGGTCAGCAGCGCCGCGTCGAGGCCGATCTGACCGAACTCGTTGATCAGCACCGCCCAGCGCTCGCCTTCCGGCCGTTGGGCCATGAGCTGGCGAATCAGACTGGTCTTGCCAGCGCCCAAAGGGCCGGCGATGACATGGGTAGGAATGTTCTGCAACATGACTGGGCGTTTTCTGAGGGGATTGGACATGCGTTGGATGGGATGGTCGTTGCTGTTGATGTTGCTGTCGAGCGAAGCCTTGGCTCAAGCCTGCGTTGTGCACAGTCAGGGCGAGCGACTCGACGTCAAGGTTTGCCAGCAAAACCGCAGTATTCCCGAGAAGCTGTTCAGCGACGGGTTCTGCCAACCGACCCTGGCCGGGCAGAAAGTCGAGGTGCAGTACGTCGATCAATGCCCGAGCGGCGCGTTCGGCGTGTGCAGCAACGCGCAAGTCGCCAATATGCCCTATCGCCAGGATATCCACTATTACGGCGTGGCTTCAGACATGGCGTATTTGAAGCCGTATTGCGAAGGCCAGAGCCAGGGTAAATGGCTCAAGCCTTGAGCCATCAACCGAGCCAGTCGAGCGTCAGCAGCAGCCGTCGTTCACCCGCTGGCAGTTGCGGAGAACGATGGATCAGACCGAAGCCTTCGTTGCCGTGCCATTTCTCGCCTTTCAATAGCGCCACGTCGCCACTGTGCAGTTGCTGGATGTTTGCCATGTCGTTTGGCTCAGCATTCGCCTGACCCAATTGCTCGCGGTCCATCGCGCCCTCCTTGAGCCACTGACTGCCGATTCCGCCATACGTGGTGATCAGGCGCACCGGCACATGATCGACGTGGAAACGCGGACACATGGCATTGTCCAGCACCCGCAGGCGCAAGCCGATACGCCGTGCCCCCAGCAGGCAGGCGAAGGCACTGACCAGCCATCCCAGATCAGCGACAAAGCCTTCATAGCCTTCCAGGTCACGGAACCCGGCGGCCAGCCCACTGAGATCAGGCTCGCCGTCTTCATCCGGCAATTCGAGGCAGAGCGACTGCGCCAGTGGCTCGTTGAGCGACAGCAACAATGCTGCGAAATCGGCGATGTGCAGCGGCAGTTGACGCTGCCAGACCGCAAGATTGACGTCGTCTTCGAGGATTCGCGTCAGCGTTTTCGGCGTCGCCCCCTGATGCTGATGACGTACTCGGTTCTGCTGCAGTTTGAGCGCCAGCATCAGGCGGCCTCATCGTGCCAAGGGCCGAACGGATCCGGCAGCGTGCGCCAACCGTCTACACCAGCAGCCATTTCTTCGTCAGTCAGCAGGCTGGCATCGAGCTCCGACTTGAGCTGTACGAAATCGATGTTCTGGCCAATGAATACCAGCTCCTGACGACAATCTCCGACACTCGGCGTCCAGTTTTCCATGATTGCTGCGGTACTGTCCTGATCCTGCGGCCATTGGTTTTTCGGCACGAAACGCCACCAGCGTCCAGCGAAACCGTGGCGCATCAGGCCGCCTGCCTGCGACCAGCTGCCCGCATCCGTGACCTTGCTGGCGAGCCAGAAAAAGCCCTTGGAGCGCAGTAATTTACCGTTCGTCCATGGACGATCAATGAAGCTGTAAAAGCGCTGCGGGTGGAACGGGCGGCGTGCGCGATAAGCCGTGGAAGCAATGCCGTACTCGGTGGTTTCCGGCACATGCTCACCGCGCAATTCCTGCAGCCAGCCCGGGGCTTGGGCGGCTTTGTCAAAATCGAATCGGCGCGTGTTAAGGATCTTCTCCAGTGGCACCTCGCCCATCACCATCGGGATAATTTCCGCCTGGGCATTGAGGCGCTTGAGAATTGCCGTGAGTTCGTCGCGCGCCTGGCGGCTGATGAGGTCGATCTTGCTGATCAGCAGTACGTCGGCGAACTCGATTTGTTCGATCAACAGGTCAGTGATCGAGCGTTCATCTTCGTCGCCCAAGGTCTCGCCGCGGGACGCGAGGCTCTCGGCAGCCTGGTAGTCGAGGAGAAAATTTACGCCGTCGACTACCGTGACCATGGTGTCGAGTCGAGCAACGTCGGCGAGGCTCTGACCCAGCTCATCGCGGAAGGTGAAGGTTTCGGCGACCGGCAGCGGCTCGGAAACACCGGTGGATTCGATCAGCAGATAATCGAAACGGCCTTCGTGAGCAAGTTTGCTGACCTCTTCCAACAGGTCCTCGCGTAACGTACAGCAGATACAACCGTTGCTCATCTCTACCAGTTTTTCTTCAGCACGGTTCAGGCGGACATCGCGCTGGACTTCGCTGCCATCAATGTTGATCTCGCTCATATCGTTAACGATGACTGCAACGCGCAAGCCTTCTCGATTACGTAGTACGTAATTCAAAACTGTACTTTTTCCAGCGCCGAGAAAGCCCGAAAGAACGGTCACGGGGAGCGGAGATGACATTGGATAATCCTCATCAGATGGTGGCCGATGGGCGTGTATGCCGGATTTGGCGTAACGCACCGCGTTCTCAGGCTTCAAAACAACGTGATGGCAGAAGCTGACGCTTTAAATCGGCGGGCTCAGGCTCAATTAAAATCAATGTTATAGTATAACAATACGAATTAGCCAGACCTGCTCTTGCCCAAACCGATAAAGAGCATGAAGCTGCATGCCATCTGCCCGTCGGGAACCGTGATGAAAAATGTCCTGAAATGCTCGCTAATGAGTCTGGCATTGCTGTCGGGTGCCAACGTATGGGGACAAGCGCCAATGCTCGCCAAGTGCACACACAGCGCTAACCTGCTGGCATGCGTCGATGCGCAAGGTAACGCCTACAGCGTGAATACGGTGGGCCGCACGATTTACCTGCGCGGCTTTGAGAAGGTCGGCAATCGCTACTGGGCGCAGACCAACAGTCGCTTCGGCCAACTGACGTTCTTCACCGGCATCGCCTCTGACGGTGAAGCCTGGGTCGGCTACACCCGTCGCGTTGGCTGGACGACGATCAATCGCTTCTCCAGCTCAGGCGGCAGCAGCGCGAAGTTCACCTGCAGCCGGATCACTGGCTGCTAAACCTGCACCTTGTGCTGCGCCTGCTGCCAGGCGAGGTAACTGTCGATTGGCGGGTTCTGCTGGAAATAGCGCTGCAATCCTTCAAACAACCCGTTAGCGACAGCCTGCTGATGTCGAGTTGTCACCAGACGCTGGCTGTCACGCGCATTGGAAATAAAGCCGGTTTCTACCAGGATCGACGGCACATCCGGCGACTTCAGCACCGCAAATCCCGCCTGTTCCACGCGCTTTTGATGCAATGTGGTGATGCCTTGCAGAGTGCCCAATATGCTGCTGCCGAGTTGCAGACTGGCGGCGATGGTGGCGTTCATCGACATGTCGAGGATCACGCCGGCGAGCATCGGATCCTTGTCCTTGAGATTAAGCAGACTGGTCGCGCCGAGCAGATCCGCGCCGTTCTCGCGCTGTGCCATGAAGCGTGCAGTCGCTGACGTCGCACCCCCTTCTGACAGGCAATACACCGAAGCTCCCGACGCCGTCAGGCGCGGCGCTGCATCGGCGTGCACGGAGATAAACATGTCGGCCTTGTGCTGACGGGCAATGTCTACACGCTTGCGAAGGGGCACGAAAAAATCGTCATTGCGCACCAACTTCACGTCGAAACCCTTCTCCTTTTTAAGACGTTTGGCGAGCAATTGTGCGATGGACAGCACCACGTCCTTTTCCCGCTCACCCTTGGCGCCGACGGCGCCAGGGTCTTTACCACCGTGTCCGGGATCAACCACGACAATGATGTCGCGTTTAAGGTGATGGTTATTCGTGGATGTTTCACGTGGAACCACTGCGGTGCTCAGGACTTTATCGGCGTTCACCAAGTCGAGCACCAAACGGTGTCCTTGACCATCCTGCGGTGCCAAAACAAAGCTGTTCAATAGAACGGGAGTGTTCAGATCGAGAACGATCCGGGTATCGCCTTGACCAAAATGCCCGGCGCGGATCGAGCGAATGGCCGTATCTGCTAACGGCAATTGACTGAAATCACCACTCAGACTCGCCCCGGACAGGTCAATGATCAAACGCTCTGGAGCACTCAACGTGAACGTTTTGTAGCGCACCGGGCCGCTCAAATCGAAGACCAGTCGCAGCTTTTCACGCGAACGCCAGAGCCGCGCATTTCGCACTTGGGTTGCTGAGACACTGAAGGGCAGAGCCAAGGCTGCGCTGGCCAAAAACAAACTGAGCAAGTGGCGTCTGTGCATATGAAAACCCGTTCATGAAAAAAGCATCGAGATTTGAATTGTTATAATGTAACATCCAATTCAGTCAACACGATGGTTCCGAACATGAATTCGCTGACACTTCCGGATATCGCCACTCAAGCCTCTCGACAAGCATTACCGCTTGAGTGGGTGGGAATGCGCGGCATTGCCTTGCCGGTATTATTGGATGGCCAACGTCTGAGCGCGAAGGCAGATGCAGGCGTCAGTCTTGACGATGGTGAGGCGCGTGGCATTCACATGTCGCGTTTGTATCTGGCCTTGGCAAGGCTTGAGCAGCAGAACCTTTCTCCACGGGTTTTGCATCAGGTACTGGACGATTTTCTGGCGAGCCACGAGGGCTTATCCAGCAATGCTTACCTGAATATCCACAGCGAAGTGCTGCTGAAACGACCCGCGTTGGTCAGCCCACTGGCGGGGTGGAAAAGCTATCCAGTGAGCATTTCTGCCAGCCTCAAAAACAAAGTGTTCCACGTGGAACTCAAGATCGATGTGCCCTACTCCTCGACCTGCCCGTGCTCAGCCGCATTAGCGAGGCAACTGATCCAGCAGCAGTTCATCGATGATTTTGCCAATAAGCCACTGCAGCACGCTGAAGTTCTGGCTTGGCTTGGATCAAGCCACGGCATCGTTGCCACTCCGCACAGCCAACGCAGCACCGCGCAATTGCACATGCATCTGGACGAGTTTATCGATGAGTTGCCCCTGAGCGTGATCATCAACGACGCTGAAGCCGCACTGGGCACCGCCGTGCAAACCGCCGTGAAACGCGCCGACGAACAAGCCTTCGCGCTGGCCAACGGGCAGAACCTGATGTTCTGCGAGGACGCCGCGCGACGACTCAATCTGGCCCTGCGTCGCTGCCCTGGTGTCAGCGGGTTCCACCTGCGAGTGATCCACGCTGAAAGTCTGCACGCCCACGACGCCGTCGCCGAAAGCCACTGGCATCGAGAACACGCATGATCCGCTGCCATTCCTTGTGCTGGGGCGCTCCGGGGCAACCGCTGACTTCACCACTGACGGTCACGCTGGAAAGCGGCAGTCTGAGCGCTATCGTCGGCGCCAACGGCTGCGGTAAAAGCAGCCTGCTGAAAGTCATCGCCGGGTTGCAGAAACCCTTGAGCGGAAAAGTCGCGCTAGGCGTCCCCCGCCAAGGAGGATTGTCATTCCTGCCGCAACAGCAACACCTCGACCGACAGTTTCCCATCAGTCTGGAAGAACTGGTGGCTGCCGGGTTCTGGGGCCGTCGATTGTCGACGCAATTGCGCGCACAGCGCCTCACTCACGCACTCGACAATTGGCACTTGAGCGGACTCGAGAAACGCCCGCTGATGGCGCTCTCCGGTGGCGAACTGCAACGCGCATTGCTCGCCCGTTTGAGTCTGGCTGACGCGCCGCTCCTCCTGCTTGACGAACCCCACGCTGCGCTCGACGAACTGGGTCAGCAATTGCTTTGGCAACACATCCAGGCCTGGCACGCCGAAGGTCGAACCTTGTTGGTGGTCTGCCACGACCTGGCCGCCGTCCGCCAACACATCCCGCAGACACTGCTGATCAAAAACCACGAATGCGTGTTTGGCGCCAGCGTCGAACTGATCCAGCAAACACCCGGCACGCAGGTGGCTTGATGCTCACCGTCGCCCACCTTTGGCAACCGTTCAGCGAATTCCTGTTCATGCGCCGAGCGCTGCTCGGCGGATTGGTCTTGGCCTGCAGCACAGCACCGCTCGGCGTTTTTCTGATCCTGCGGCGCATGAGCCTGATCGGCGACGCCGTCGCTCACGGCATTCTTCCCGGCGCCGCATTGGGCTTCTGGTTCGCCGGTCTGAGTCTGCCCGCGCTAACGTTCGGCGGTCTGGGTGCGGGCCTGAGCATGGCCGGGCTGGCTGCGTGGATTACCCGTCGCACCGGTTTGCGCGAAGATGCCAGCCTCGCCGCGATCTACCCGATCTCACTCGCCAGCGGCGTGCTGATTCTCGGCATCGCTGGCAAACGCCTCGACTTGCTGCACTTGCTGTTCGGCTCGGCGCTCGCCGTCGACGGCCCGACCCTCAACGGCATGTTATGGGTCTCGGCCCTCAGCCTGATCACCATGGCCGTCATCTACAAACCGCTGCTGCTCGACACCCTCGATCCTCTATTCCTGCAAACCGTCAGCTGCCTCGGCCCTCTCGCCCACGGCGTGTTCCTGACCCTGGTGGTGCTCAATCTGGTGATCGGTTTCCAGGCCATCGGCGCGTTGATGGTGGTCGGTCTGATGATGCTGCCTGCCGCTGCCTCACGGTTCTGGAGTCGTCGTCTGCCGAGCCTGATTGCCATCTCCGCACTCATTGGCTGCCTGTCGGTGTGGCTCGGATTGTTGCTGTCGTTCGACTACTCGCTGCCCAGCGGGCCGGCCATCGTGCTGGTCGCGGGGTTCGCCTACTTGCTGTCCGTGGTGTTCGGACCGGTTCACGGGCTGCTGCGCCGCCCGCCTTTGCTCACATCCCAATGAGGTGTTTCCCGATGCGCGTTCTACTCGTGTTGTTCAGCTTGCTGCTGTCGATGTCGTTATCGGCGGCGGAAAAATTGCCGGTGGTCACCAGCTTCAGCATCCTCGCCGACATGGTGCATCAGGTCGGCGGCGAGCATATCCAGATCACCAACATGGTCGGCCCGGACGCCGATGCGCATACCTATGAGCCAACACCGGACGACGCCAAAGCGCTGCTCAAAGCCAAGCTGATCATCAAGAACGGCCTCGGTTTCGAACCATGGCTCGATCGACTGGTGACCAGCACCGGCACCCAAGCCCCGCTCATCAGTGCCAGCCACGGTGTGATTCCGCGCTCGCTCGATGAAGACGGTGAAACCATTCCCGACCCGCACGCTTGGCACAATCTGGCCAACACCGAGCTGTACATCGCCAACATCACCAAGGCGCTGATCGCCGCCGATCCGGCGAACAAGGCCGACTACCAACGCAACAGCCAGACCTACCTGAAACAGATCTACGCCCTGCTCGCCGAAGCCAAGACCAAGCTCGGCTCGCTGTCACCAGGCAATCGCAAGATCGTCACCAGCCACGACGCCTTCGGTTATCTCGGGCAGGCCTACGGCATTGACTTCATGGCGCCGCAAGGACTTTCCACCGAGCGCGAACCATCGGCCGCCGAAGTCGCCGCACTGATCACGCAGATCCGTCAGGCCAAGGTCAAAGCGGTGTTCATGGAAAACATCAAGGACGCGCGCCTGCTCAAGCAGATCGCCGAGGAAAGCGGCGCGCATATCGGCGGCACGTTGTACTCCGATGCCCTCGCCGCCAGTGGCCCGGCCAGCACCTTTACCGGACTGTTCGAATACAACCTCAACACCCTTTATGACGCGCTGAGCCAACCATGATCCGCAAAAATCCCTCAGGCGATCTGCCGCAAATTGCCGAGTCGGCCTACGTCGACAAAACCGCGATCATCTGCGGCAAGGTGATCATTGGCGAGAACGTGTTCGTCGGCCCCTACGCGGTGATCCGCGCCGACGAAGTAGACGCTTCGGGTACGATGGAGCCGATTACCATCGGCGCCAATTCGAACATCCAGGACGGCGTGGTGATCCATTCGAAATCCGGTGCCGCCGTGACCATCGGCGAATTCACCTCGATCGCTCACCGCTCGATCGTGCATGGCCCGTGCGTAGTCGGCGACCGGGTGTTCATCGGATTCAACAGCGTGCTGTTCAATTGCGTGGTCGGTGACGGCTGTGTGGTACGGCACAACTCGGTGGTCGATGGCCGCGATCTACCGGACGCGTTCTACGTGCCATCCACCACCCGCATCGGCCCCAACACCGACCTATCGCAGTTCCCGCCGGTGAGTGTCAGCGCCTCGGAGTTTTCCGAAGACGTGGCGCGCACCAATGTCGATCTGGTACGCGGCTACAAAGCCTTGCAGAACGAGTTCTGAGCCATGAGCAGCGTGCTGATTCGCAACGCCAGACTGGTTAATGAAGGGCGCGAGTTTGACGGCGATCTGTTGGTCAGCCATGGTCGCATCGTCAAGATCGCGGGACGCATCGACGGTGAAAATGCCCGTGTGGAGATCGACGCCAATGGCCAATGGCTGTTGCCGGGCATGATTGATGATCAGGTGCATTTTCGCGAACCGGGAGCGCCGGCCAAGGGCAGTATTCACTCCGAGTCGCGCGCAGCGGTGGCGGGTGGCATCACCAGTTTCATGGACATGCCCAACACCCAACCGGCCACGCTTACCCTCGAAGCGCTGGCGGATAAAAAGCGTCGGGCGGCGATCAACTCCGTGGCCAACTACGGATTTCACTTCGGTGTCAGTCAGGACAACCTCGACACCGTGGCCGCGCTCAACCCCTGCGAAGTGGCCGGGGTCAAAGTGTTCATGGGCGCCTCCACTGGCAATATGCTGGTGGATGATCCTAAGATTCTCGAACGCTTATTCGCCGAAGTGCCGACGATTCTGCTGGCGCATTGCGAACACACACCAAGCATCGAGGCCAATGCAGCACGTCTGCGTGAACGCCTCGGCGAACACCTGCCAGCGAATATCCATGCACTGATTCGCGATGCCGAGGCTTGCTACCGCTCCTCTTCGTTCGCAGTGGAACTGGCGAAACGTCACGGTACCCGTCTGCATGTCTTGCACCTGACCACCGCTCGCGAACTCGAGTTGTTCGAGGACAAGCCGCTCGCACAGAAACACATCAGCGCTGAAGTCTGCCTGCATCATCTACTGTTTGATGACCGCGACTATCCAACCCTCGGCAACCTGATCAAATGCAACCCGGCGATCAAGACCCAGGCCGACCGCGATGCCTTGCGCGCGGCGCTGCTGGGCAATCGGCTGGATGTGATCGGCAGCGATCATGCACCGCATACCTGGGCGGAAAAACAGCGTCCTTACACCGAAGCACCGTCCGGGTTACCGCTGGTGCAACACGCCTTGCCGGCACTGCTGGAACTGGTGGCCGATGGCGTGCTGCCGATCACCACGTTGGTGGCGAAGACCAGCCATCGCGTGGCGGATCTGTTTGCGATTCCGGATCGGGGTTATTTGCGTGAGGGGTATTGGGCGGATCTGGTGCTGGTTGAGCCCGCGGCCATAGAGGTGTCGCGGCAACCGATTCTGTCGCAGTGCGGATGGACACCGTTTGCTGACAAGACTTTCCGCTATCGGGTGAATACCACGTTGGTGTCAGGGCAGATTGCATGGCGGGAGCAGCGCATCAACGAAAGCTGTCAGGGGCTGCCGCTGCGGTTTATGCGTTGAATGATCAGGCGTCTGACAGGACGTCTTCCCGAGCAAGCCCGCTCCCACAGGAAGTGCGCTTCCCCTGTGGGAGCGGGCTTGCTCGCGAAGCTTTTAAGCTCTTGGCTTCACAGTGCCGCAATCCTGACCCAACCACACCGCACGGGTTTCCAGACTGCCCTTCTGGTTGATGCCGATGGCGTTGAACGTGCCGTTGGCCACGGTGGTGAACTCACGATCACTGAGGAACGTCGCGACACCCGTGCCTTGCGCTTTCGGGCAGCTGAAGCGAAATTTCCACTGATTGCCGGTGCGCTCGGTGATCTGCTGTTTGCAGCCCGACTGCGGATCGGCCAGCGGAATATCGTTGGTCGCCACTTGCTGCGGCGTCAGACAGGCACGAATGCCCTTGCCACCGATGTTGATCCCGTTCTTCTCCAGCGCCGCGCGCTGTTGCGGGGTCATCTGGCCTTGCAACTGGCCGAGGATCGATTGCACATCCATGGGCTGGTCATCGACCTTGACGTTGCTCGAGGTCATTTCCCACAGCCCCGGCTGCAGCATTTGCGCCTGCGCAACCACCGGTATTGCCAAACCCAGGCCCAGCGCCAAACCCAGCAGACGAACGTTCATCGAAAAAACTCCTGATCAGTAGTGGCCGTTAGACGTCGGCCGATTGCTTCGGTTCATGCACCAATTAAATAGCGACATTCGCCTCGGAACATGGTCTGTTACGCATTGAGTCTTCAGGAGCAAGGCTGCCCCATGGATTATTTTGGACCGCACATTTTCGGCTATCTGATCGCCCTGATACATAGCCTTGGCTTGATCGCCGCGATCCACGCGGTGCTGACCGTTCGCACCGCCCAAGGCTCGATCGCCTGGGCATTGTCGCTGATTTTCATTCCCTACCTGACACTCATCCCTTATCTGGTCTTCGGCCGCAGCACCTTCGACGGCTATATCAAGGCACGGCGCCAGGCCAACGAACAGATGCGTCAGGCAATTTCCGAGTTGAACTGGCGACCGTGGGTCGAAGAAGCCCTCACCGCCCGCGCCTCAAATGCCTATGCCTCGCTACGGGCCATGCCCAAACTGGGGCGGATGCCATGCCTGGCGAATAACGAAGTGCAACTGCTGGTGAATGGCCACGCGACCTTCGAGGCGATTTTCCAGGCCATTGATCAAGCGCGCGAAGCCGTACTGATCCAGTTTTTCATCATCCATGACGACCGCCTCGGGCAGCGCCTGCGCGATCTGTTGCTGAAGAAAGCTGCCGAAGGCGTGGCGATTCATCTGCTCTACGACCGCATCGGCAGCCACGCCCTGCCCCACAGTTATGTACAGGCGTTGCGCGATGGCGGTGTCGAGGTCAAAGCCTTCGCCACACGTAGCGGCTGGCTCAATCGCTTCCAGGTGAATTTCCGCAACCACCGCAAAATCGTCGTGGTCGATGGCGTGCTCGGCTTTGTTGGCGGGCACAACGTTGGCGATGAATACATGGGCGAGAAGCCGCCGTTGGCGCCATGGCGCGATACCCATGTGCAAGTGCGCGGGCCGGTAGTGGCCTGCATGCAGGAGTCATTTGCCGAGGATTGGTTCTGGGCCGCGCGCACATTGCCGCCGCTGATCCTGCCGGACGTTTACCCGGAGGACGGCGTGCTCTGCCAGTTGCTGGCCAGCGGACCGGCCGACGCCTACGAAACCTGTTCGCTGTTCTTCGTCGAAGCGATCCACGCCGCAACCGAGCGGGTGTGGATCACCAGCCCGTACTTCATTCCCGATGAAGCCGTGTTCGCCGCGTTGCGTCTGGCGGTGCTGCGCGGCGTCGACGTACGCCTGCTGCTGCCATCGCGCCCCGATCACCGCATCGTCTACGCCGCGTCCAGCCTGTATGCATTCGAAGCGGTGCGCGCCGGCGTGCGGGTGTTCCGCTACGAACCGGGGTTCCTGCATCAGAAAGTGGTGTTGATCGACAGCGAAATCAGCGCCGTCGGCAGCGCCAATCTGGACAACCGTTCGTTCCGGCTGAATTTCGAAGTGATGCTACTGACCGTCGACAGCGAATTCGCCGCCCACGTGGAACGTATGCTCAACGATGATTTCGAGCAGGCTTATGAAGTTGCCAAAGAGGAAAGCCGGGAGATCCACCGCCTGCAACAGCTCGGCATGCGGATCGCCCGGCTTATTTCACCGATTCTCTAGAAGCCCATCACCCTCTCCAAGGGAGAGGGCATGGTTCAGGCATCAAGGATTGTAGATGTCGTCACGGGTCCAGGGCAGTTCATGACTGCCGTCCGGATGAGCCTTCACTGCCAGAATCTGATGCAGATTGATCCAGCCCCGGGCAAACGCGTAGGCACACCCGGCCAGATACAGGCGCCAGATGCGCAGCGCCTGATCCGGCACCAGTTTCCCGGCGGCCTCGAGGTTATCCTCCAGCCGCTCGCTCCAGTGATCCAGCGTGCGCGCGTAATGCAGGCGCAGGCTTTCGACATCGACAATCTCCAGCCCGGCTTCGCTGATCTCGGCCGAGATCATCGCCAGGTGTGGCAACTCGCCGTTGGGGAACACGTATTTCTCGATGAAGTCGCCGGCACCGCGTCCCACCGGGCGGCCGTCGGTGTGCTTGGCGGTGATGCCATGGTTCATCACCAGACCGCCCTCCTTCACCGCGCCAAACAGGACTTTGCAGTATTCGGCGAGGTTGGCGTGGCCGACGTGTTCGAACATACCGACACTGACCACCTTGTCGAAACGCCCGTCCTGCGGCAGGTCGCGGTAGTCGAGCAATTGCAGTTCAATCTGGTCTTCCAGGCCTTCGGCCTTGACGCGCTCGCGGGCCAGTTCCAGCTGTTCCTTGCTCAGGGTGATGCCGAAGACTTTGGCGCCGAATTCACGTGCGGCGTAACGCGCCAGACCACCCCAGCCGCAACCGACATCCAGCAGGTGATCGCCCGGCTGCAAACGCAGCTTGCGACACAGATGGCGGAATTTGGCTTGCTGCGCCTGCTCCAGGGTTTCGCTGCCCGTTTCGAAATACGCGCAGGAATACGCCATGTCGCTGTCCAGCCACAGCTGATAGAACGCGTTGGACAGGTCATAGTGATAGGAAATGGCTTTGGCGTCGGTTTCCTTGTCGTGCACTGCACGCACTGGCTGAGCGCCTTCATCTTCATCGAGCAAGGCGCTGCTCAATTCGTCGCAGACCCGGATGACCTCGCTGATCGAGCCCTCCAGTTCGAGCTTGCCTTCAACAAACGCCGCCCCCAGCGCGTCGAGGCTTGGATGGGTGAACTGGGTGACCATCGTCGGGTCCTTGACCACGATGGTGACGCTGGGCGTCGGCCCCAGATTGAACTCATGGCCGTCCCAGAGTCGCAGGCGAAGCGGAAGCTGCAGATTCTGTAAGGCCGGTGGAAGTTGCGCGAGCATGGAAAATCCCCCCTTGTTTCAGACGTCAGATCTGAGGGTAGACCATCCTTGAAAAATAGCAGGCTATCGATTTAATTAGCCGAGACTATCGTTTCAGACGCGCCAGCAGGCCGGAATGCAACCCGTGTTTTCGACACGGAAACCGGCAATGACGTGTGCGCCTTCTATATAGATGACTGCCTATTCGGCGCACAGTTCGCTGCCACTCATTTCAATGACCGTCCTTGAGCTTGAGCAATGGCTCCTGAAACCGCAGCAGCCGTCCGGCATTGCCCAACACCAGCAACGTGCTCAGGTTGTGCAGCAGCGCGGCGATCATCGCCCCGGCCGCGCCGAGCCAGCCAAATGCAGCAAAGATGACAATCGCCAAGGTCCAGCCCAGACCGATGATCACGTTAACCTGCAAGGTTCGTCGGCATTGGCGGCTGAGCCGCACACAGGTTCCGAGGCGGCGCAGATCACTGCCGATCAAGACGATATCCGCCGAGGCCAGTGCGATGTCAGCGCCGCCCGCGCCCATTGCGACACCGACCACACCAGCCTTCAGCGCCAGCGAATCATTGATGCCGTCGCCCACCACCATCGGCCGAAATCCGTTGTCGATTTCCTTCAGTACGCGGTTGAGTTTGTCCTCGGGCAGCGCCTGCGCTTCCAGCTCTTGCAGGCCGACCTCGCGGGCCAGCGTCTGCGCGACACTCAGGCGGTCGCCGGTCAGCAGCAACTGGCGACCCAGACCGAGCTCGCGCAATTCGCTGAGGGCAAAGCGAGCTTCCGGTTTGACGCTGTCGGCCAGCAACAGCCAGGCGACAAATTCGCCGTTCAGTGCCAATCCGGCAATCGGCCCGTCGTGCTCGGGAACGGTGGTGGTGACGATGCCCAGTTGCGCGAACAACTCGGGCCGGCCCAAAGCCGCCTCGCCTTGGGCGGTCGTGGCGACTACACCAAGACCCTGACGCTCATGAATATCAGTCAGCGGCAGGCTCTGTTCCTGACTGACCAGCCCAGCCAACGCGCGGCTGACCGGGTGGCTGCTGGCCGCCCCGAGGCTGGCGGCCAGTGCCATTACCGAGGCCTGATCCAGCCGTGGGCTGCTGATCGATTGCAAACGCAAGGTGCCGTAAGTCAGCGTGCCGGTTTTGTCGACCACCAGTGAAGTGAGATCTGCCAACTCCTCAAGGAACGCCGAACTGCGAATCAGAATGCCGTGGCGCGCCGCCACCGCCACGCCGGCAATCGCCGTGGCCGGTGCCGACAGCACCAAAGCGCAGGGACATGCCGCCACCAGCACCGCGAGCATCGCCTGCGCGTCATGGGTGACAAACCAGGTCACCGCCCCCAGCAGCAACACCAGCACCATGTAGCTACCGGCATAGCGCTCAAGCAGGCGCGTGATGGGCGGCTTCGAGCGCTCGGCGTTCTGCATCAGCGCGATGACCTTGCCCAGCGTCGATTGATCGCCGATACGGGTCACCTCGATGCGCAGCAAGCCGTCGAGGTTGATCGCGCCGCCAAACACCGTCATGCCTACCGCCGTTTCCACCGGAACCGACTCACCGGTAATCGACGCCGTGTCGAGGCTGGCCTGGCCGAACAACACTCGACCATCCGCTGGCACCCGATCTCCGGCGCGCACCTCTACCGTGTCGCCGGGCTTCAGCGTGCCGTTATCGACTTCGATGATCGAGCCATCGGTCTGAATCTTGCGCGCGTGGCTGCGGGTCAACTGGCCGAGGGCGTGAATCGCTTCCTGCGAGCCGATCACGCTGCGCTCTTCCAGCACGTGGCCGAAGATCATGATGATCGGCAGCAACGCGGCGGTCAGCAGATCGCCGGTCGCCCACGCACCGAGCATCGCCAGGGCGATCAATTGATCGGTGATGCCGTGCAGGCTTGGATAGCGCAGGCTGTACCACGCCGAGCGCATCACCGGCACCGCCACCAATAAAGAAGCGAAACCCAGCAGCAACTGACTGACACCGGTTTGCTCCGGTAACAGCCAGCGCCAGAGCAGACCGAGGCCGAGCAAGCCAAGGGCGACCATCGCCAGGGTCAATTGCCGTGCGGCGCGGCGCTGTTCGGCCGAGGACAACAGGCTCGGTGCGGCAGTGGTCGCAGTCATTTGCTGGCTCCCTGAATGATCAGGCGGGAATCGTCTTTCGGATCGACCGTGGTCACCGAACCGGCCTGGCCAAGAATCTTCGGCATGCGTTCACGGTACAGCCGCAGGAGCATCTGCGGGTCGGTACCCTGTTGTTGCGCCTTGGCCAGGCTCAGCACCGTGGCGGTATCGGCAGCGGCTTTTGCCAACCGTTCGCCGGCCTGCGCGTGGGCCACTTGCAGGATGCGGTCGGCTTGTTCGTTGGCGGTCTGGGTAAGTTTTTCTGCTTCGGTGCGTGCGTTGGCAACGGCTTTGTCGGCTTGCTGGCTGGCGGTCAGAACCGCATTGAAAGCGCTGACCGCAGGGTCCGGCAGACTCGACTGCACGTCTACCCGCGCCACTTCAATGCCGATGCCCTGCCCGCTCGCCTTCAACTCAGCCAAGCGCTTGTTGATGCCTTGCACCAGATCACCGCGCAGACGCTCACGTCTTTCGGCGGCCTGGTTATCAGCACCGATCAACTCCGGACGGGCGACGAGAATCGTGTCCAGATCCCGGGCAGCAGTCAAAGCCACAGCGCTGCGGGTGACCAGCCGATCCAGCGCCGGCAGCACATGATCACCCTGCAGGACGAAGTCGTAAGGGTCGGTCACTTTGTAAAACACCCTCACATCCAGTTGCACCACGCCGGCGTCCCCCGTCAGCAAGTAACCGGAACCGGCCAATGCATCGCTTAGCGGTGTGGCGAAAGTCGCTACACGATCAGCCTTGATCGCCTCACTGCTGCGCAGCAGGTTTTCCACTCGACGCTCGATCACCCGATCCGCTGCCGGTAGTAAAACCACCTGCTCGAACGGCTGTGGCCAAGCCAGTAACAGCCCGGCATTCTGGATGCGTTCCAGTGCGCCAAAGTGCAGAACCACGGCGCGATTCTGCGGATCGATCTGCCGCACATTGGAAAACGCCCACGCCAACGCGGCCAACACCGTGACCGCGTACAAGGCAAAAAACGCCAAACGTCCGGCCTGAATCCACGGACTGCTCAGCGAATGTGTTCCACGTGGAACTTCATCACTCATGGCTGCGATCCGGATTTGTTTTCGACATTCGGCGGGCCGTCCACCAGCACGCGGAATGGCGCGGCGTCGGTACGCAGGATTAGCTTGGTGTCCGGCGTGACGATAGTGCCCAAGGTGTCCAGCGAACGCAGCAGGTTGTACAACTGCGGCGACCCAGCGTAGGCACGGCCATAAATTTGCGCCGCTTCGACTCGGGATTGCGCTTCGATTTCTGCGGCTTTAACTGTCGCGTCAGCCTGAACAATTCGTGCATCGCGCTCGGCAGCAGAACGAATTTGTGCAGCTTCCCGCTTACCGATGGCGGTGCGTTCGGTGGCAATTGTTTCACGCTCCGCGCGCATCCGATCGACCGTGGCGGTGAGCGTGACCGAAGGCAAGGTCAGGCGTTCGATGCCCACCTGCACCACGCGCACACCGTAAGTGGCCAGCAACTGCTGGTCGATCTGCTGACGCAGTTGCGCCTCGAAATCGGCAATACGCACTTTGCCGGCATCAGTATTCACCAGATCCGCCAGGTCGAAACTGCTGGCGGTGGTTTCCAGCGCCGAGCCGACAAAGGTACGAATCTGCCGCGCCGCTTCGTCCGGCTGGTTCTGCACCGCGCGCATGAAACGCTGCACGTTGTCCGGATCGCCCTGCACCTGCCACGCCACGTAGGCCTGAACGATGATGCGCAAACCGTCGCGAGTGCCGACATCCTGCAAACCGCTGGAGGTGGTGCGCAGGCGCAGATCCACCGGGATCGCCGCTTCGAACGGCGCCGGCCAGCGCCAGCTCAAACCGGGTTCAAGCAGCACCCGTGAAGGATTGCCGAAACGGGTGATGACCGTGGCTTCACCCGAGCGCACTTGCACCAGGCTCGCCGCCGCAATGGCAAACGCCACCAGCAACAGCGCCCAGCCCATCCGCCGCCAAGGGAACGGTCCCGCGTCCTCCGGCGCACCGTGGTGATGGTAATGATGCCCATGATGATGGTGATGCCCGGCGTGGCCGTGATCGTGGCCGCTGTGATCATGGGAATCGTGAGTGTGCGACTGGCTCAAGGGGCAACTCCTGGTTGAGCGGTGGTGCGCGCGGGCGTCGGATCAGCCGGCAGCGTGAACGTACGCAGGTCGATGGTCGGCGCATTGCTGCTGCCGCCTAATCGGTGGTCGAGTACCAACAGTTTGGCTTTGCTCAGACCGTGGCTAAGTTGGCTGAGGTATTGCTCCAGCACGAATGCCTGACCAGCGCTGGCATAAGCTTTCTGTTCAGCGCTGAACTTCAGGTCTGCCGCCTGCGCCGTGGCGTTGATTTCGCGAGCGCTGGCACTGGCCTGATCACGGGCAAGGCTGGCCTGCAACAACGCCTGGTTACTGGCTTCAGCCGCAGCGCCGCGCTCACGGGAGATCAACGCCTGCGCGCCGATCTGTGCCGCTTGCACACCGTGATAAGCATTGGCGGCGCCGGCTGGCGGGTGAATCGCTTCGACCACGGTGGCGAGAATTTCCACGCCGCTGTTGAGCTTCTGCAGATCGCCTTGCACCGCGCGACCGATTTCTTCGCCCAGCCCAACCCGGTCAGCACCGAGCAGACCGTCGAGGGTACGCGAGGCAAAGTCGTGCACCAGAATCCGGCTCGCGGTGCTGCGAATCAGCGTCGGCACATCGGCATTGTTGTAAGTCGCGGCCAAAGCATCCTGATCACTCAGACCAATGCGATAAACGAAGCGCACGTCCATGTTGACGATCTGAAAGCTCTGCTGATCGCCACGGCTGCTGGCGATCACTTGGGATTTGTCGTTAACGTGGCTGGCATCCCACAAGCGGTTGGCGGTCAACGGCGCCGGGCCTTCGGCAGGCTCAGCCTGGGTTGGCGCCGGAGCATCGCCGACGCTGGTTGCCAATTCGTGCACCACACCGTTCTCGACGCTCAATACACGGCCCAGTGGCCACGGCAAACCGGCGTGCAAGCCAGGGCCAAAGACTTGTACCGGTTTGCCGAAGCGCTCGTAGATACCGCGCCCTTGCAGCGGGATTTCGTGGATCCCGGTCAGCAGCCAACCGACGGCGGCGACCAGCGCCAGCACCGGCAGAAAAGCGCGGCGCATATAGCTGAACGCCCAGATCTGGCGCAAATCGATGCCGAAACGGTTGTGCAATTCGTGCTGCAAAGCGAGTAACGGCTGTGGTGGCCAACGCAGCATATCGGCAACAAAACTGCGCGCTAGCAGGGTCGGTTCCAGCTGCTCGCATCGAGGGCTGAATACCGACAGAACTGCGCGCAATAGCAACTCGATCGCGATCAATCCCGGCAAGATCCCGATCAATACCGCGAGGCGCACGGGCCACACCGAAGCCTCGCTGGCGAACAGCAGGCACAACGCCCCCAGTACCAGACTGATGATCGCCACCCGCGCAAGTTGCGCAAGGGACCCGGCTTCCGGCCATTGCGCGGGGTTTTCCTGAGCCAGTTGCCGCTCCAGCACCAGCAAGCCGAAACCCAACAGCAACATCAGCGCGGCGCCCACCGTGGCCGATAACCCGACTGCAGCGGCAGGCAACGTCAGATTCCACACCTGCCCGATGGCCAGCACAATCAGCACTGACCAGCCGCCCAGCCACAACGTGGCCACGCCAATCTGACCGAGCAGGTGCAGACCGCGCTGACTCAATCGCTCCAGCACCCGTTCGTACCAGCCGTCAGGAGCGGTTTGCTCGACCTCGTTCAGCGGTTGCTGCGCCACGGGGTGCATGACCCGTGCGCGCCATTGAGTCACCCACCACGCCGACTGCAGTGCGGCGACCAGCACCAGCAACGCCGCGCCCAGATTCACCAGCAAGGCCGGCCAGATCGATTGCGCGGCAAACAGCTCGACAAACAACGCCAGCACCCACCCTGCCCCGGCCAATCCGCCGAGGCCGAAGGCCAGGCGGCGCAATCGTCGCCCCTGCGCAGCCGCTTGTTGAAAGCGCGGCAACCCGGTCACTTGCGTGCCATCGACATCCAGATCGACTTGCATATCACCCCAAAGCCATTGATTCACCGGTCTTATCGTTACGATATAACGAAAAGCGTGAAATATTCGTACACAAATACGCCTATCTAAAGATGCGCAACCTGTCGCTTGCCTGAAGCCTTGACCGAAATGTCCGGAAATGCACATATTACGTTCGTAATTTTAATCGCCTACTACTTTTAGCGATCCGCATCCCCAACGAGGAGCAAGAGCATGAGTCACTACGACGTGGTCATTCTGGGCGGCGGCCCCGGTGGTTATAACGCGGCGATCCGCGCCGGCCAGTTGGGCCTGAAAGCCGCGTGTGTGGAAGGCCGCGCCACCCTCGGCGGCACCTGCCTGAACGTCGGTTGCATGCCGTCCAAGGCCTTGCTGCATG
Source organism: Pseudomonas sp. S8 (assembly GCF_050473925.1). Lineage (NCBI taxonomy): Bacteria > Pseudomonadati > Pseudomonadota > Gammaproteobacteria > Pseudomonadales > Pseudomonadaceae > Pseudomonas > Pseudomonas sp. S8. The sequence goes on along the minus strand of NZ_JBFDVZ010000016.1, from coordinate 4,385,698 downwards.
CTTCGGAGCTGTACGACGCGGCCATGGGTGCGGAGTTCGCCAACCTCGGCATCGAGGTCAAACCCACGCTCAACCTCGCACAAATGATGAAACAGAAAGACGACAGCGTGAGCGGCCTGACCAAAGGCATCGAGTTTCTGTTTCGCAAGAACAAGGTCGACTGGATCAAAGGCTGGGGCCACATCGAGGGTCCGGGCAAAGTCACGGTGACCGACGATCAAGGCAACAAGACCGAACTGAGCGCCAAGGACATCATCATTGCCACCGGCTCCGAACCCACGCCCCTGCCCGGCGTCGAGATCGACAATCAGCGCATCCTGGACTCCACCGGCGCGCTGTCGCTGAGCGAAGTGCCCAAGCATCTGGTAGTCATCGGTGCCGGAGTGATCGGCCTGGAGCTGGGCTCGGTCTGGCGGCGTCTCGGCGCCCAGGTGACCGTGGTCGAATACCTCGACCGCATCTGTCCGGGCGTCGATGCCGAGGCCGGCAAAACCCTGCAGCGTTCGCTGAGCAAGCAAGGCATCAGCTTCAAATTGAGCTCGAAAGTCACCCGCGCCACGACCTCGGCCAACGGTGTGCAGCTCAGCGTCGAACCTGCAGCGGGCGGCAGCGCCGAGTTACTGGAAGCCGACTACGTACTGGTCGCGATCGGCCGGCGTCCGTACACCAAAGGCCTGGGCCTGGAGAACGTCGGCCTGAGCACCGACAAGCGCGGCATGCTCGCCAATCGCCAGCACCGCACCGAAGCCAATGGCGTCTGGGTAATCGGCGACGTAACGTCCGGGCCGATGCTCGCGCACAAGGCTGAAGACGAAGCGATGGCCTGTGTCGAACAGATCGTCGGCAAGGCCGGCGAGGTCAATTACGACTTGATTCCCAACGTCATCTACACCCGGCCGGAACTGGCCAGCGTCGGCAAGACCGAAGAGCAACTGAAGGCCGAAGGACGCGCCTACAAAGTCGGCAAATTCCCGTTCACCGCCAACAGTCGGGCGAAGATCAATCACGAAACCGAAGGCTTTGCCAAAGTCCTCGCCGACGAACGCACAGACGAAATCCTCGGTGTGCACCTGGTCGGCCCGAGCGTCAGCGAAATGATTGGAGAATATTGCGTGGCCATGGAGTTCAGCGCCTCGGCCGAAGACATCGCGCTGACCTGCCATCCGCACCCGACTCGCTCCGAGGCGCTGCGTCAGGCGGCGATGAATGTCGAGGGGATGGCGACGCAGATGTAGATGGTCACCCGAACCCTGTGGGAGCTGGCTTGCCAGCGATGGCGTCAGTCCTTTAACCGTTGCGGTCGCTGACACACCGCTATCGCTGGCAAGCCAGCTCCCACAGTTGACCGTGTTCCTGCTGGAGGATTGCGGTCGAATGTGGGAGCAACCCGCTCTACCGCGGCAGATGCCCCAACGGCAACGCCCCCGGCGTCTTCACCGTGTGAATCGCAAAGTTGCTGCGAATGTCACTCACCCCCGGCAGCTTCAGCAGGCAGCCGCTGAGAAAGCGGTCATACGCGCGCAGGTCCGGCACCACCACTTGCAACAGAAAGTCCGATTCCCCGGACACCAGAAACGCCGAGATCACCTCCGGCAGGGCGGTGACTGCCGCGTAAAAGGCTTCGGCCTGCTCATCGTTGTGGCGCTCGACCTTGACCCCGACAAACACCGTCAGCCCCAGTCCCACTTCATCGCGATCGAGGTTGGCCTGGTAGCCACGAATCACCCCGGCCTCCTCCAGCATCCGCACCCGGCGCAAGCAAGGTGACGCCGACAGGCCGATCTCGTCCGCCAGCTCGACATTGCTCAGCCGTCCGTTGCGCTGCAAGGCAGCGAGAATCTTGCGATCAAAAGCGTCGAGTTTCATGTTTGGCAGATCCTGCTGGTCAAGGCGCAAAAAGAAAGCAGGTTATGCCAATCCCAAGGGTTTTTGAAGCTGACTTCGCAAGCACCTGCCCCGCCCTTGCGCCATAGACTTTGCTCACCGAATCGATAACGAAAGGGCTGCGACATGACAAGTATCTGGCTGTTTTTTCTGGCATTGGCGGTGGTCTTCCTGTTGCCCGGCCCGGACATGATCCTGTTGCTGCAAACCGGTGCCCGTCAGGGTCGCGGTGCGGCGCTGGCAACCGCCGTTGGCTTGGCGATCGCCCGAGGCTGTCACGTGGGATTGGCGGCATTGGGTCTGGCCGCGCTGTTCAAGGCGGCGCCGTGGACGTTTGATATGGTGCGCCTGGCCGGGGCGGCGTACCTGCTGTGGATCGGCATTCAATGCCTGCGCAGCAGCTTGCTGCCGAACCTGAATACGGCTGCCGTGACACATACCCAAGGACAATGGCGCGAGGCGATTCGCCGTGGCCTGCTGACCAATCTGCTCAACCCCAAGGCGTTGCTGTTCTGCTCGGTGCTGTTGCCGCAATTCATCGTCAATGACGGCGCAGCGGTACTGACCCAATTTGCCACCCTAGGCGTGTTGCTGGTGGGCGTCGGGCTGCTGTTCGACAGCGCCTATGCCCTGACCGGCGCGGCGCTGGGCCGTTGGCTGCAACACAATCCAACCGCCCAACGCGTTCAGCAATGGCTGTTCGGCAGCCTGTTGATCGGCTTTGCCGTGCGCCTGACGTTTATCCAGCAGGCTTAGGGCTTGCGTGCCTTGCGCCGACGACTGAGCAACACCAAGGCGCCCGCACTAAACAGCACCAGGACACCGACCACCGGCCATTTATACGGGCGCAACGTATTGCGTACGGCATCGGTAACCTGGCTGACGTAACGCTTGTCGGCGTTTTCGAAATCCGGGTACGGGCATTGATTGCCGAAGTCCACCGCCCAAGGCACGTATGGGCCTTCGTTGACGTAGCGTCGATACAACGCGCTCTGCTCTTCAAGGCTGCTGTTGAAACCGGCGGCATTGCACAACACCGCAGCAAACGCCTGACTGGTGTGCGGCAAGTTGTCGGCAGCCCGGCTGGCCAGCGCGGTAGCGACAAAACGGTAGTGATAACGCTCGTCCGGTTGCGCCTGGCTGGCCTTCTGGCGCTGGACTTCAGCCTCGGCCACCAGCGGCCCGACTTTCAGCTCGGTGCTTTCCAGACTGTAATTGCCGCCAAACGTGGCGTAATCCGGCGCCATCTCGTAACCGAGAATGTCCATGCCCCATTCACGCGCGGTCCACGCCGCGTTGTACAAGGCGCTGGCGCGTTTGGTCGGCCACCACGCAGCGTCGGCCTTCATCCGTTGTTCGCCGTAGAGCCGGGCCTTGTGCTGCAGGTCGGGATTGTCGAAATAGCCGACCGCTTCCTCGTAATGCCCTTCACGCAGCAAGCGCCGTCCCAGCAGATTGCGCAGGCTGGCGGCGACCGGCAGCGGCACATAGTTGTCGCGCTGCTGCTGGGTCAGCGCCGGCGGCGCCGGCACGTTGTCATCGACATAGCGCTTGAGCTCATCGACCGTCAGCACGCGCTCGGCCACCGTCGCCGCGTCGAACCAGTAGATGCTGTTGCTGCGATACAACTGCACGAACGCTTGCAGGTATTCGCCACGTTGGAGCGCGAGAATCGCGCTCTCGCCTTCGACCCGGCATTTCGGCTGGACGGTTTCAAAGTCCCAGTCCGGGGTGCGCCGGTAGCCCCAATCCTCGCTCTGCGGGAAAGCCTGCGCAGCTTTGGCATAGGCGGCAGCCGCGGCATTTTTATCACCGTCACGCACCGCCAGCTTGGCCCGCAACCACCACGCCAATCCGCCATCACCGGCATTTTCAAGGAAGGCTTTGGCGCTGGCGTAATCACCTTGTTGATAGTTCATGGCCGCCAGTCGATCGGCGTTTTCCAGGCTGCCACGGGTGCTGTCCTGCAGCAGCTTGATCAGCTTCTTCTCGTTCGGCGGTTGTTCGTCGAACGACCAGCCCATCCGGCTGATCAACGAGGCGGTAACCAATTGCTGCACAGCCTTGCGCTCCAGCAACTTGGCCAGTTGCGGCTCGGGCAGTTCGGCCAGCTCATTCATCAGTTGTTTCAGCGAGGTATAACCCACGGCCGAGCCGTGCAGGTTCTGCGCTTCGTACAGTTCGATGGCGCCGTTCCAGTCACCGGCGTTGCGCAGCACTCGCGCCTCCTCACCGAGACTGGCGACACCGAGTTCCAGCGGATCGCTGAAGCCATCGATGCTCAGTTGTCGGGCCTGACGGAAGGCTGCGCGTGCGTCCTCCAGCACTTCAATGACATCGCCCGCCTCGGCACTCATGGCAAACCAGGCGCGGCCCAGGGAGTACGCCGCCCAAGTGCTGCGCAGCGGACGCTGATCGGCCGGCAGCGCCAGCACTTTGTTGAAGTATTCGATCGCCAGCGGATGATCGCCAGTGGCAAACGCCACCGCGCCGGCCACGTACAAGCGGATTTCCGCCGGCAGACTGGCGCCCTGCGCCTCGACCTGACGCGCGTCGGTCAGGCCGCGCAGTTGCTTGACCAGCGCCTGTTGCTCGGCGCTCAGACCCACCTGTTCGGCTTTTTCGCGAAGCGCCGCAGGCTCGCTTTCGTCGCCGTACATATCGTCGGGATTGTGCGTCGCCGCCGTGACATTCTTCAGCCCGGCAATGGTCTTGCCCAGGCGGCTGATCTCAAAGTTGAAGTTGCCCTCCGGCAGCTCGGCCAGGCTTTGCCCACGATTGTCGAGCAGGCGCATCGGAAAGTCCGGGCCGCAGGCCAGCACCGAACCCAGCGGCAGGCTGAGGCTCAGGCAGAGCAGATGGCGGGGCCAGTTACGGGTCAACATGCGAACCTCCTTGATCAATAAATGCACAGCGCGCCCAACCGATGGCACGTTGTCCGCCCGCCGGCAGACGACCGTCGCGCAGGCGGGTGAAGGTAAGCAGATCCGCGCTTTGTTGCAACGCGTAACCGGCGAGCGCATCGGCGCCCTCGCAAGCGCTGGCCTTGACGGTGATGCGCGTGGGCCAGGCACTGTCGAGGTTACCGACATTGCGCAGGGCGATGTCCTGCAGGCCATCGTGGTCGCTGAACGTCAGACCGAGCCGGCTGCTCAACGTATCGCCACGGGCCACAGCGCGCAGCGTACTGAGGCTCCAGGCGCGACGATCATTGGCCAGCGGCAGACGAAACCAGATCAACCCGGCCAGATGTTCCGGACGATCCTCGCGCATGTCAGTGGCCAGTCGGCTCAGTTGTTGCGGATCGGCGAGCAATTCGCGCCGCTGGCCGCCGCGCTCAAGTGGCACTTCACTTTCCACCACTGGAACGCCATCGGCATCCGGCAACAGCGCCACGCCGTAGGCCGGCAGCGCCAGATAAAACGGTTTGTCGCTCACCCGCCCCCAGGCCTTGGCCCAGCGCCGCGCCTGCTCGGGGTCGAACAGACCACGACGCGGATCGCTGACCGCGTGCACCTGCAGCACACTGCTGTCGACGCTGGCCAGCAGTGCCGGCAGTTGCGAACTGTCGAGCCACGCCGGCAACGCAGTGATGCTCAGCGGCAAGTTGGCCGGCAATGCGCCACGCAGACGCACAAGAAATTCGCTATACGCCGGCAGACGCGCATTACCGGCGTCGTGATCGATCTCGACCCCGCTCACCGTCAGGCCCTGCGCTTGCCAGTCAGCCAGCATCTGAAGGATCTGTGCGCTCACCTGTTGCTGATCGAGCGCCTTGAGCTGACCGTCGAGACGAACCACCGCAATCAGCGGTCGGCCATCGTGCTTGAGCAACGGCGCATCAATTTGCGCCCGATGCCAGCCGTCATTGGGGAATGCCTGCAAGGCCAGCACGCGCAGTGTCGAGAAGCTCTCGCGGCTTTCGCGCAGGGCGGCGTCATGGGCCGGCGTCCATTGACGTTGCCAGATATAAAGTTGTTGATCGAGGGCGGGGGCATCCTGCCGCTCGCAAGCAGCGAGCAGCAGCGTTGCCGCGATCAAAATCGAAAAGCCGAACCGCATGAAATGCTTATTCCCTGCCGATACAAAAATGCAGGGTACACAAATCCCTGGAGGAGCGACTCAAGGCTTGCGGGCAATGATTACCTGACTCTTCGCCACGACCGCGTCCAGCGCCTGCTTGATCTGCGCACCCCGGGGCGAATCGAGCACCGCTTGCCAGGTGTTGGCCCAATGCTCGAGCAACGGGTGATCCGGGTTGCTGAAATCGACCTTGGCTTCCCAGAACAACAGCATCCACATCGACCAGTAAAAACCGTACTGGCTGTGGCTGATGATCTCCAGCCCGGCGTCGCTGACCAGCGTCTTGAACTGATCTTCACTGATGATGCGAATGTGGTTGGGCTTCTGGAAATACTCCGGCGCCGCAATGTCCTTCTGCAAGTCTTCCGAGCTTGGGTGCGGCACGCTCAGCAGGTACAGCGCACCGGACTGGCCGACCCGCACCAGCTCGGCGAGAAACTGCGCCGGGTCGTCGACGTGCTCGATGACTTCGGTGGAGACCACACGGGTAGCGGTGCCGTCGGCGATCGGCAACGGATTACAGTCAGTGACGTGGCACTCGACGCTGCGCGCCGGGGTATCGCTCAGGCGTTGGCGGGTGGCCTCGACCTTGGCGCCGTCGATGTCGGCGATGATGATCTTCGCCCCGCGCATGCCGCAAAAATGCACGTTGCCGCCGTCACCACAGCCGACATCGAGCAAGGTGTCATTGGCGGTCACCGGGAAGCCCTTGAACAGCTCGCCGGTCTCCTGGTTGAACCAGCCGCTGAGCTTGGCATCGTAGAGGCCGAGCATGTACGGATCGACCTTGTCCGCCACCGGGGCGACAGGTTGCGCGGGGGCCGGTGCAGGCGCCGCCGCCGTGAGTTTTTTCAATAGGCTCAGCATGAGGTGGCTCCGGGGGTTGAAACGGCAGTTCGGGACGTGTCGAGGCGCCGTACCAGGGCGGCACCGCGATTACGCATCGGCATTTCGATGAAGCGGTAGTTCAGCTCGCTGAGCAGCACGATCAGGCCGAAGGCGATCAGCAAGGTGAGAATCGGGTGCCCGGCCGGGCTCGGTAAACCGGCAGCCTGCAAACGGAAGATCAGCTCCCGCACTAGCAGATAGGCCGGGATATGAATCAGGTAAATGCCGTAGGAACGACTGCCGATCCACGCCATCAGCCGCTGCAAATGGCCCGCCGGCAGCAGGTAATCGCGGTTGTACGAAGCAATCCACACCAGCAACGCGCCGAGCACGGCAATCGAGCCGATGCGATAAGGCGCGAAAGTGAAACGGTCGGTGGCCATGAAACTCATCAGCAGCGCCACGCCGATCAACACTGACACGCCAGCCCACGGTCGCCGCAGAAACGTCGGCTGCCAGCGCTGGTAAGAAGGTTGCGCGCTCCACAGCGCCAGCAGCACGCCGAGCGCCAGGGCATCAGTGCGCACCACCATCAGCAACGGCGTGCGCAGGGTGAACAGTTGCACCGCCACCAGCGCCAGCAAGGCCCAGACCAGATGCTTGCGGCACAGCACAATCAGCAGCGGGAACAGCAGGTAGAACTGCTCCTCCAGCGCCAGGCTCCAGTAGACAAAACTGCTGCCGTATTCGTAATGAAAAAAGCTGTCGGCAAATCGGAAATTGGCGTACTGCAACACCCCCGCCAGCGTCGCCTGCAGGTTGGCGTGCAAGCTGCCAAAGGCCCCGGAGCGGTTGAGAAACACACACGCCAGCAGGATCAGCGCCAGCCACAACCAGGCCGACGGCAACAGGCGAAACACCCGGCGCAGCCAGAAATTGCGCGTCTGCTGCCAGCACTCCTGACGCGTCGTGCAGCCTTGCAGCGCGGGGATCAGGCTGCGCGCGATGACGAAGCCGGAGATCGCGAAAAACAGATCAACGCCCCACCAAGGTTGCGCCCAGGCGTGAATGTTTTCCAGCAGCGGCACCGTGTCGGTGAACAGGCTGCCCTGCAAGTGATGGAACAGCACGCCGAGCACGGCGATGGCGCGCAGCACCTCGATGTCCATGATCCGCCTGGCGCTCATGGCTGGCCCTCGATGCAGGTTTCGCCAGCCAGCGGTTTGCGGGCAATGATCACCTGGCTCTTGGGCATGAAGCGGTCGAGCATCTGCTTGATCGCCAAACCGTCGGGCTGCGCCAGCAGGTCTTGCCAGGTCCGTGCCCAGCTTTCCATCAACGGCGGGTACGGCGCCTGAATCCGGTCGCGTACCGCGCCACCGAGGTCCCGGCCGGCAGCGCGTTCGCTGGCCCAGAAGAAGATCATGCCCATCACCCAGAAGAAGCCGCTGGCCTGCCGATGCTCGATCACCAGCCCGGCGTTCTCCACCAGTTCGGCAAAGCGCTGCTCGGTGAAAATCTGCACATGGTTGGGCGTCTGGTAATAACTGGCCGGGGCGATGCCTTGTTGCAGGTGCTCGCCCACCGGCGCCGGCACGCTCAGCAGATACTGCGCACCGGGGCGGCCCATGCGCACCAGTTCGGCCATGAACGGTTCCGGCTGATCGATGTGCTCCAGCACTTCCATGCACACCACTTTGCTCGCGCAACCAGCGGCCAGCGGCAATGGCAGGCTGTTGCTGACCAGCCCCAGATTCGGCTTGGTGCTCTGCGCCTCAACCTGCCGGGCCAGATCGCGAACCTTGTCATGTTCGCTGTCGGTGAAAATTACCGAGGCGCCCTGCCGCACAGCGAACAGCGTCGCCACGCCCTCACCGCAACCGACGTCGAGCAAGGTGTCGTCAGCCGTGATCGCGAAGCCCTTGAGCAACTCGCCGCTGCCCGGCAAAAACCAGCCGTCGAGAATCGCGTCATGCAACCCCACATCCCGTGGCGAGACCTGCGCGCTTGGCTCAGGTGCAGGTGCAGCAGGCGACGGAGCCGGGAGCAAGCGTGCGAGCAGACGCCGGATCATGCGCCCGAGGCTTCCACGGACAACGGCTTGAGGGCCTGCGCGCGCTGCGCAAAAAACCTCCGCAGGCGTTCTTCTGCACTCGCCTGACTGCAGAACTTCTGCAGGTTGTGAACGGCATGCCCGGACATTCGCGCATAGCGTTCAACGTCGTTTTTTGCCACCTCATAACTGTCGCGGTACGCAGCGCACAGCGAGTCCCAATCGGTCATGTAGCGCAAGGTACGGTAAGCCGCACGTGGGTCGTGGGGCCACGCCGTAAGCTCGTCGGTGGAATCAACGATGAACGCGTTGTCGCTGTCGACGTAGTCGGCCATCGCCGTGTTCAGCGGGGCGATCGCCGGTTTGCCGCAGGACATGAACTCCATCAGCGGCAGGCACTGCCCTTCGCCATAGGAGCTGTTGACCACATAGCTGGTGGCCTGCACCAGCGCTTCGTAATCGGCGTCCGCCAGATAACCGTGGATCAGCACGATCCGGCACTGGTAGGACTGGTTCTTGTACAGGTGATGCAGCATGTCATTCAGGGCATTGGCGATGTCATGGTGCGTGAGCTTCAGCACCAGGGTGGCATCGGCGACGTCACGGAACGTGGTGCAGAAGGCACTGATCATGTCCTGCCAGTTCTTGCGCCCGTCGTAAGGGTTGAACACCGAGGTGTAGACCACGCCGTCCAGTTGCAGCTGGCAGTCCTGCGGTGGCCCGGCAAACGACATTGGCGTGCCTTCGCACAACCCCGGCGGACCGTACGCGCGCAGATCCACCGTGCGGCTGTCGAGCAACAGGCCACGCAACTTCAACTGCACCGCTTCGACCACAGGCTGCTTGCGCAACTGCGCACCGCGTGCGGCAAAACGGTCCCAGACTGGCGCGGGTATCGCGCAGATCGGATAGTCCGCGCCCATCACGTCGCAGACCGCGTTCACCGTGAAACTCGAATGGGTAATCGCCATGCCGCAGGCGTTCAACACCACGCGCCAGTCGTGACGTGGCTCGCCCTGCCAGCTCTCGGTGGGGATAGTGCTGAATTCCCAGGCAAATACCGGGATGATCGGGCAGGCGTAATGAATCGGTGTGCGATGCGGCGGCGAGAACGACAGGAACACGCACGCTTCGCCACGGCTCAGACAATCGAAGTACAGGCGATCAACCAGTTCGTCCGGGTTGCTCACTTCAATGACTTGCCCGAGGCGCTCCAGCACCGGGCGGAATTCCTTGAGCACGAAGTAATAGCTGTACTCGGGCCGGCCGAGGTTCTGCTGGATGTTGCTCTTGTTGGTTTCCGAATGAATGATGATCAGCATGATGCAGTCCCCGCCTCGGCGATCAGCTGTGGGCTTGCACTCGGCGTCAGTTGAAAAAACTGCGCCAGACGCTGCTGCACCGGGGCAAAACTGCAGTACTCGCGCATGCGCTCATTGGCCGCCAGGGCCATGGCCTGATAAGCCACCGGATCGTTTTTGGCCATGGCGTAACTGTTTTCGTAGGCGATTTTCAACGAGCCCCAATCCGGACGATGGCGCAGGGTGCGGTAGAGGATCCGCACGTCATCCGGCCAGATCGTCGGCTCACGGCTGGACTTGACGATGAAGCCGACGCGCTCGTCGATGTAGTCGTGCATTGCCGTGTGGTCCGGCGCGATCACCGGACGAGCGCAGGACATGAATTCCATCAGTGGCAGGCACAAACCTTCGCAGCGGGACGCGTTGACGTAGAAACTGGCAGCACCGTAGAGCCTGGCGAATTCTTCGTCCTCCAGATAGCCGTGCATGACCACCACCCGGCAGGCGAAGGGCGACAGCTGCGACAACAAGGTGATCAGGTGTACGTAGTAAGTCGCCAGCTCGTTCTGCGTCATCTTCAGCACCAGCGTGGCATCTTCGACATCGCGCATGGCCCAGCAGAACGCCGTGATCAGGTGATGCCAGTTCTTGCGTCCATCTTCAGGGTTGAACACGCTCACATAGACCACACCGCTGACCTCGGTCTGTACCGTGGCACTGGTGTCGGGCAGGCTGGCCTGCGGATGCTCGACCACCGGCGGTGTTTCGACGATGACGGCCGGCGGCAACGGCTCGGGGGCCGGGCTACGCAACCGGAAGAGCTGGCGGCGCAGGGCGAGCGGCAGCAAGTCGCGAACGGCTTCGCGATACCACAGCAACAGATTGTGCTTGAGCAAAAACAGCGGCCCGTGGTCAGTCGGGGTCGCGGCGGCGCGATAACTTTCGCGCAGGTAGTGTTTGGTGATGAACGCACGTCGGCGCAAGGTCAGTGGCGGTAATGGCGCGGCTTCGGGCGTAACCACCGCGTCGGGCTGCGGCTCCTGCACATCGACGGCGGGTGCGATCAGCCCATCGGCGGACAAACCGAGCGTGCGGCTGTCGATGATGCAGCCCTTGATCTGCAACACCGCGCCCGGGTTCACCGCGGCAGGCGGGAACTGCCGGCGCACCCCGGCGAAGCCTTCCCACAAAGGTGTCGGCAATACCAGGACCGGGAAATCTTCGCCCATGGTCCGGCGAATGGCTTGTGCGGTGTGACTGGACAGTGTGATCGCCCGACCATGGCTGGCCAGCAGCCGGCTCCAGTCGTGCCGCGTATCGTCATCGCGAGGGGCATCCGGGATCGAGTCGTACTCCCACGCGATCACGCAGACCACGGGGCACTGCAGGTCGGTCGGGGTCTTATGCGGCGGCGCAAACGAAAGAAAAAGGCAGTCCTGACCGGCCAGTTGCAATTGCCGATACAACGGGTCGACTTCGGCCGCCGACGACACAACGTGCACCTGTCCAAGGCTTTCCAGCACAGGACGGTAGGCCTTGAGCACGAAGTAATAGCTGTATTCCGGACGCCCCAGACTCTGGCTGATGGAGCGGTCATTGACGTCCGAGTAAAGAATGAAATTCATGGCATCCCACGGTGACACCACCATCCCGGCAGTTTCACGCTATGACGGCCAGGCGCTGAATCGAGTCGGGATCACCGCTGCTCGTCCTTCGTCCTGAGCTCGTCTTCGTTCTTGTTTTAGTGGCTGGTTTCACCCTGTTGCGCAACACCCCCGGCGAATCCGGGGAGATGGCGACGAGGGCCATTCTAAACACATCCTTTGCGAATCCGGGAACCGCCCGACAAGAATAAATAGGGCTACGCTGACGAGAACTGACCGGTCACGGTTTGCGGTGTTGAAATTGCCGAGCAATTGGCACAGATTGGTAACAAATAACTACAACAATGACTTCGCCGATTGTCCTGTCAGACTTTTTTATCCGGCCTGACGACTCCTCCCCCAAAGCCTATGGGAAAGTGGCGAATGTTAAAGACCAAGGGGTCAGTGTTTGAAAAAACGTCTGTTCATCACGGGCCTCAGTGGGTTCGTGGGACAACATCTCCAGTCGCATCTGGAACAGCCTGGCTCGACGTGGGAACTGCTGTCTGCGGCGGCGCCCTACGACCTCACGGCTGCGACCAGCCTCACCGATCTGTGGCCACAATTGCCCGACGCGGTGATTCATCTGGCCGGCCAGACCTTCGTTCCCGAAGCTTTCCGTGACCCGGGCCGAACGCTCGAAATCAATCTGCTCGGCACCCTCAATCTGTTACAGGCCCTCAAGGACCGTGGCTTTCGCGGGACGTTCCTGTATGTCAGTTCCGGCGACGTCTATGGTCAGGTTGCCGAAAGCGCCCTGCCCATCACTGAACTGCAACCGCCCTGCCCGCGCAATCCCTACGCCGTGAGCAAACTGTCGGCGGAATTCCTCTGCCTGCAATGGGGCCTGAGCGAAGGCTGGCCAGTGCTGGTGGCGCGGCCGTTCAACCACATCGGCAGCGGGCAGAAAGACAACTTTGTCATCGCCAGTGCTGCACGCCAGATCAACCGCATCAAACAAGGCCTGCAAGCCGCGCAACTGGAGGTCGGCGACATCGACGTCACGCGCGATTTCCTCAATGTCGGCGATGTGATCGCGGCGTATTTCGCTCTGCTGGAAAAGGGTACGCCGGGGCAGGTCTACAACATTTGCTCGGGCCGCGAGCAAAGCATCCGCAGTTTGATCGAGCAAATGGCCGACCTTGCCGAGGTCGACCTGCAACTGGTCCAGGATCCGGCGCGCATGCGCCGCGCGGATCAGCGTCGCGTTTGCGGCAGTCATGCAAGGCTTGCCCAAGTCACGGGATGGGCGCCGAAAATTACAACACAACAATCCTTGCGGGCGATCCTGTCCGACTGGGAGCAGCGAGTACGACAAGAATGAAAAGTGCACTGATCACAGGGATCACCGGCCAGGACGGCGCTTATCTGGCCAGACTACTGCTCGACAAGGGCTACAAGGTTCACGGTCTGGTCGCACGGCGCAGCAGCGATTCACGCTGGCGCCTGCGCGAGATGGGCGTCGAAGGCGACATCGTCTACCTTGACGGTGACATGGCCGATGCCTGCTCGGTGCAACGCGCGGTGATCAAGTCGGCGCCGGACGAGGTCTACAACCTGGCCGCGCAAAGCTTTGTCGCCGCGTCCTGGAATCAACCGGTGACCACCGGCATCGTCGATGGCCTGGGCGTGACCCACCTGCTTGAGGCGATCCGCCAGTTCAGCCCGCACACCCGTTTCTATCAGGCCTCGACCAGCGAAATGTTCGGCCTGATCCAGGCTGAGCAGCAGGACGAGAACACGCCGTTCTACCCGCGCAGCCCCTATGGTGTCGCCAAACTCTACGGCCACTGGATCACCGTCAACTACCGTGAAAGTTTCGACCTGCACGCCAGCAGTGGCATCCTGTTCAACCATGAATCGCCGCTGCGCGGCATTGAATTCGTCACCCGCAAGGTGACCGACGCCGCTGCCCGCATCAAACAGGGCAAGCAGCAGGAACTGGCCCTGGGCAACATCGACGCCAAACGCGACTGGGGCTTTGCCGGTGACTACGTCGAAGCCATGTGGCTGATGCTGCAGCAGGACAAACCTGACGATTTCGTGGTCGCCACCGGCATCACCACCACCGTGCGCGAGATGTGCCGCATCGCTTTCGATCACGTCGGTTTGAACTACCGCGATTATGTGAAGATCGACCCGGTGTTCTTCCGCCCCGCCGAAGTCGAAGTGCTGCTTGGCAACCCGGCCAAGGCGCAGCGCGTGCTGGGCTGGAAACCGAAAACCGACCTCGACACCCTGATCCGCATGATGATGGATGCGGACATGAAACGCGTCGCCAAGGAGTAGGCCATGCTGATCCCCGTGATTCTGTCCGGCGGCGCCGGCACTCGTCTGTGGCCGGTGTCCCGCGAGGGCCATCCCAAGCCGTTCATGACCCTGCCCGACGGCCAGTCGCTGCTGGGCAAGACCTATCAGCGTGCCGCCGCATTGCTGGACGGCTGGGGCGACATCGTTACGGTGACCAACCGCGAATACTACTTCCAGAGCAAGGATCACTATTGCGCCGCACATGTGTCGCGCCATCGCGGACACTTCCTGCTGGAGCCGACCGGGCGCAACACCGCCCCGGCGATTGCTGCGGCGGCCTTGTCACTGCAAGCGTTGCACGGTGACGACGCGATCATGGTGGTGATGCCCGCCGACCATCTGATCGTTAATCAGCAAGCCCTCAAGAGCGCCGTCGAACACGCGGTCAACCTGGCGAAGGACGGTTATCTGGTGACCTTCGGCGTACTGCCGACCGCCCCGGAAACCGGCTTCGGCTACATCGAAACCGGCGCGCCACTGGATGCCAAAGGCGCGGCAAAAGTGCAGCGTTTCGTGGAAAAGCCTGACCTGCAAACCGCCACGCATTATTTGGAAAGCGGCAACTTCCTGTGGAACTCGGGCATGTTCTGCTTCACCACCGCGACCCTGATCAACGAGTTGCAATTGCACGCGCCGGAGTTGCTGGAGCAGACCCGCGCCTGCATGGAGGCCAGCGCCCCGGTGGAAACCGTCGGCTGTCTGCAACAGGAACTGTCAGCAGCGCTGTTCGCTGAGATCACCGACATCTCCATCGATTACGCGTTGATGGAACGCTCGGACAAAGTCGTGGTGGTACCCGCCGGTTTCGACTGGAGCGACATTGGTTCATGGGGCGCCGTGGCCGCACTGGTACCGGCCGATGCCGACAACAATCGCGCCAGCGGCGAAGCGGTGTTCATCGACAGTCACAACAACTTCGTGCAGAGCGAAGGCCGGCTGGTGGCTGCCGTGGGTGTGGATAACCTGATCATCGTCGACACCGCCGACGCCGTGCTGGTGGCCCACGCCGATCGCGCCCAGGATGTGCGGCGCGTCGCCAAGCAGCTCAAGGACAAGTCCCACGAAGCCTACCGCCTGCATCGCACGGTCAGCCGTCCGTGGGGCACCTACACCGTGCTCGAGGAAGGCCCGCGCTTCAAGATCAAGCGCATCGTGGTCAAGCCCGGCGGCAAGCTGTCGCTGCAAATGCACCATCACCGCAACGAACACTGGGTGGTGGTCGAAGGCATGGCCAAGGTCACCAACAACGGTACCGGCACGCATCTGGTGGCGAAGAACGAATCAACGTTCATTGCCGCCGGGCACCGCCATCGCCTGGAAAATCCCGGCGTGATCGACCTGGTGATCATCGAGGTGCAAAGCGGCGAATACCTGGGTGAAGACGATATCGTGCGCTTCGAAGACCAATACGGCAGGACGGTTTGATGCTGCTTTCCCTGTATCGCTCGCTGCGCAGCTATCGCGGATTCATCCTCGGCAGCGTCAAGCGGGAGTTTCAGGCGCGTTATCGCAATTCGCTGTTCGGCGCGCTGTGGACCGTGCTCAACCCGTTGTCGATGATCGTCGTGTACACGGTGATCTTTTCCCAGATCATGCGCGCGCGCCTGCCGGGTGTGGATGACGGCCTGGCCTACAGTGTGTACCTGTGCGCGGGCCTGCTGACCTGGGGACTGTTCGCGGAAATCACCTCGCGCAGCCAGAGCATGTTTCTGGAAAACGCCAACCTGCTGAAGAAAATCAGCTTCCCGCGGATCTGCCTGCCGGTGATTGCGCTGCTCAACGCCGGGATCAACTTCGCGATCATTCTCGCGCTGTTCTTCGGTTTTCTGCTGATCAGCGGGCGCCTGCCCGGCATGGCCTTGCTGGCGCTGATTCCACTGTTGCTGGTGCAGGTGATCTTCGCCGCCGGGCTGGGGATGATCCTCGGCATCCTCAACGTATTCTTCCGCGATGTCGGACAGATGTTCGGCATCTGCCTGCAATTCTGGTTCTGGCTGACCCCCATCGTTTACCCGCTGTCGATCCTGCCGCCGGGCATCCAGCACCTGATCAGCCTCAACCCGATGACGGCGTTGATGACCAGTTACCAGAACGTGTTCCTCTACAACCAGTGGCCAAACTGGTCATCGCTGCTGCCGTTGCTGATCCTCGGCCTGCTGTTCTGCGCCATGGCCCTGCGCCTGTTCCGGCAACGTGTCGGCGAAATGGTGGATGAACTCTGATGGGACATATACGCGTCAGTGGCCTGGGCAAGGCCTACAAGCAATACCCCAATCGCTGGAGCCGGTTGTTCGAGTGGCTGGTGCCGTTTTCCGGCACGCGGCACCACTTGCACTGGATCCTGCAGGACATCGATTTCGAGATTCAGCCCGGCGAAGCCGTCGGCATCGTCGGGGTCAATGGCGCGGGCAAAAGTACGCTGCTGAAGATGATCACCGGCACCACGCAACCCAGCTGCGGGCAGGTTCAACTGCAAGGTCGCGTGGCCGCGCTGCTGGAGCTGGGCATGGGTTTCCACCCGGATTTCACCGGGCGTCAGAACGCGTTCATGGCCGGCCAGTTACTGGGCATGCAGGTCGAAGAGATCGAAGCCTTGATGCCGCAGATCGAAAGCTTTGCCGAAATCGGCGAAGCCATCGATCACCCGGTGCGCACGTATTCCAGCGGCATGCAGATGCGCCTGGCCTTCAGTGTCGCCACCGCGCGCCGTCCGGACATCCTGATCGTCGATGAAGCGCTGTCGGTGGGCGATGCCTACTTCCAGCACAAAAGCTTCGAGCGCATCCGCAACTTTCGCAAGGCTGGCACCACGCTGTTGATCGTGTCCCACGACCGTTCGGCGATTCAGTCGATCTGCGACACCGCGATCCTGCTGGAGAACGGCCGCCTGGCCATGCGCGGCAAACCCGAAGAGGTCATGGATTACTACAACGCCATGCTCGCCCAGCGCGAAGGGCAGATCGTGCGCCAGGAAATGCTCGCCAACGGCCAGGTGCAGACCATTTCCGGGACCGGTGAAGCGGGAATCGTCAGCGTGCGCCTGCTCGACGCTCAAGGGCGCAGCCTGGAAGTGGCGGAAGTCGGCCAGCCAGTGGTGCTGGAAGTGCAGACCGAGGTGCGCGAGGACATCGAACGACTGGTGTTGGGCTTTCTGATCAAGGATCGCCTCGGCCAGGCGATCTACGGCATCAATACCCATCGCCAGGACCAGGCGATCAGCGACCTGAGCGCCGGTGAACAGGTGACGTTCCGCTTCGCCTTCGATATGCGCCTGGGCAAGGGCAGCTATTCGGTGGCGCTGAGCCTGTCGCGTCTGGATTCGCATCTGGATCGCAATTTCGAATGGCGCGATTACGGTCTGGTCTTCCACGTCATCAACAACCGTCAGGAAGACTTTGTCGGTTGCTCATGGCTGCAAGCCCGGACCGAGATCAGCCGCTCCAGCGAACACGCAACGCCGCAGCCAGACAGGGAGATCTCGCGATGACACGACTGTTGATGGAGTGCACCTACGTTTTCGAACACCCGTCCGCCAATTCGGGCATTCAACGCGTGGTGCGCAACGTCATTCAACAGTTGCCAGAAGCCAACGCCGAGCGCGAATGCATCCCGGTGGTGATGCTCGACGGTGCCCTGTATGAGGTGAAAAGCCTGGCGCCGATCAAAACCCCGAGAATCAATCTGACCAGCCTGCGGGTGAAGCTGGAACAGTGGGCCAACAGCTTCTGGTTGCGCCATCGCGCTCTGGAACGACGCCGGCCTTTCAGCCAGTCGCATTTCGCCCGGCGGGTGTTGTATGTGCTCTGCCGGCTCACCGCGTTCGCCTGTTTCAGCCTGCCGATGCGCGTACTCGGGCGCCTGCTCAAGGGCAAACCGATCCCCGAGCGTTGCGTGCCGCTGCAACATCGGGCCGGCGATCAACTGGTGTTGCTCGATTCCTCCTGGCACGCCAACTTTTTCCCCTTGGCCGAACAACTCAAACGCGATGGCGTGGGTATCGTTTCGGTGATCTACGACCTGATCCCGCTGACCCATCCGCAGTTTTGCGACGCGGGTCTGGTCAAGGTGTTCAATGACTGGTTCGACTGGATTGCACGCACGGCCGATGGCTATGTCGCGATCTCGACCACCATTCGTGATCAGGTGCGCCAGGAGATGTTGCGCCGGATCGGCACGCAACAGGTCCAGCAGCGCTGGTTCGATTACTTCCACCTGGGTTCCGAACTGGACCTGACTGACGCCGCAGCGGAGGTCGATCGCAACCTGCTGAACCTGTTCAAGACCCCGGAGCCGGTGTTCCTGATGGTCAGCACCATCGAGCCGCGCAAGAACCACGCCTACCTGCTCGATGCGTTCGAACGTGCCTGGGCGGCTGGCTCCACAGCGCGCTTGTGCATCGCCGGGAAAATCGGCTGGAAGTGCGAAGCCCTGATCGAGCGGATCCGCCAGCACCCACAACTGAACCGTCGCCTGTTCATGTTCAACTCGCTCTCGGACAAAAGCCTTGAGCACGCCTACTCCCACGCCACCGCACTGGTGTTCCCGTCACATGTCGAAGGGTTCGGCCTGCCTCTGGTGGAAGCCATGCAACGCGGGCTGCCGGCGATGGCCAGCGACATCCCGGTGTTCCGCGAAATCGGCGGCGATTACATGGCGTATTTCGACCTGCACAACCCGAAAAGTCTTACCGACCTGGTGCTCAGGATGGAGCGCTCGGGTGAGTTTCCGGCACCTCTGAGCCTCGACCAATGGCGTTGGCTGAGCTGGCGCGAAGCAAGCGCACAACTGGTGCAGCGCATCGAGCGCAACCTGAACCATCCACTGCCCGCATCCGAAGGCCAGCATGCGCATTGCTCTTAACGCGCGGATTCTTCAGGCGCCACGCACTGGCATCGGCCATTACGTCGCCGAACTGGTCCGCGCCCTGCGCGCCAGCACTGAAGTCGAGGTGGCGTTGTTTCATGGCTGGGGCTGGAGCTCGGCCCTGCCGGAAGCGGCCATGCCCGGCTACTCGCGCTTGACGCCACTGCTGCGGCAGATCCCCGGGGCCTATCAGGCGCGGCGCTGGCTGGAGCAGAAACGTTTCGATCAGGGCCGCACGCAAGGCATCGACCTGTATCACGAGCCGAGCCTGTGGCCGCTGGCCTTCGATGGCCCGACCGTGATCACCCTGCACGACCTGACCCATCTGCATTTCCCTGAGACCCAGCCCTTGGCGCGCCTCAAGGAAATAGAACGGCGCCTCGCTGCGGGCGTGCAACAGGCGCAACGGATCATCACCGACTCGCAGGCGATTGCCGACGAGGCGCAGGCTTATTTTGGTCTGCCGGCCGAGCGTTTCGTGGTGGCGCCACTGGGTGTGGCCGAGCGCTTCCACCCACGGCAACCCGACGCTATCGAAGCGGTGCTCAAGGCACATGCCGTTGCCCCGCGCGAATATTTCCTGTGTGTCGGTACTCTGGAGCCGCGCAAAAACCTCAGCCTGGCATTGCGCGCCCATGCCCTGCTGCCGGAGGCCGTACGCCAGCGTTTTCCGCTGCTGATCGTCGGCATGGCCGGTTGGCAACAGGCCCAGTTCAGCGATGAACTGCGTCAGGCCCTCGCGTCGGGGCATGTGTGCCTGCTCGGCTATCTGCCGGATGAACAGGTCGCACAACTGCTGGCCGGCGCCCGGGCGCTGGTGTTTCCGTCGCGGTATGAAGGCTTCGGATTGCCGGTACTGGAAGCCATGGCCAGTGGCACTCCGGTGATTCTCACCCGTTCTTCAGCCATGCCGGAAGTCGCCGGCGCGGCGGGCAACTACATTGAACCTGATGATGCACAGGGCTTGCGTGATGCGCTGATCCGCCTGATCGACGATCAAGCGCATTGGCAGGCCTGCCGAGAAGCCGGATTGCACCGGACGCGGCTATTTTCCTGGGAACGTTGCGCACAGGCCACCGCCGGTGCCTACCGCCAGGCCATGGGAGGCTGAATGCGAGTTCTTCATTTCTTCAAGACGTACCTGCCAGATTCGGTCGGCGGCATCGAACAAGTGATCTTCCAGCTCTGCGAAAGCGGCGCGCATCACGGCATCGACGGTCAGGTGCTGACCCTCAGCGCCGACCCGACCCCTCCTGTGATGCAACTCGGCTCACACGAGGTGCATCGCGCCAGACTCGACATCCAGTTCGCCTCCACCGGGTTTTCCTGGAGCGTGTTCAAACAGTTTCGCGAACTGGCGGCCGAAGCCGATGTGGTCAACTATCACTTTCCGTGGCCGTTCATGGACCTGGTGCACTTTGCCTGCGGCCTGAACAAACCGAGCGTGGTGACCTACCACTCCGACATCATTCGCCAGAAGCATCTGCTCAAACTCTACCGCCCGCTGATGAACCGCTTCCTGGCCAGCGCCGACCGGATTGTTGCGGCCTCGCCGAACTACCTGCACACCAGCGACGTGTTGCAGCAGTTCCAGGACAAGACCCGGGTGATTCCATACGGTTTGAACAAGGCGGGTTATCCACAGGCCGACAGCGAACGCATAAATCGCTGGCGCCAACAGCTTGGGGACAAGTTTTTCCTGTTCGTCGGGGTCATGCGTTATTACAAGGGTCTGCACATCCTGCTCGATGCCTTGAAGGACGTGGATTATCCGGTGGTCATCGTCGGTGCCGGGCCGCTGGAACTGGAACTGCATGCCCAGGCCGCCGCGCTGGGCCTGCGTAATATCCACTTCCTCGGGCGTCTGGGCGATGAAGACAAAGTTGCCCTGCTGCAACTGAGCTACGCCATCGTGTTCCCCTCGCATCTGCGCTCCGAAGCGTTTGGCATTTCGCTGCTCGAAGGCGCGATGTACGGCAAGCCGATGATCTCCAGTGAAATCGGCACCGGCACCAGCTACATCAATATCCACAACGAAACCGGGTTGGTGGTGCCACCGAGTCATCCACAGGCGTTTCGCGAGGCGATGCGTACCCTCTGGGAAAACCCCGAACGCGCGGCGGCCATGGGCATCAAGGCCGAGGCGCGTTACCGGCAGTTGTTTACCGCCGACGAGATGGGCCGCAAGTGGACCGCGTTGTATCAGGAGCTGCTCGAAGAGAAAGACCTGTCTTACGCCTGATCCACCACAACACATCAATCCTCTGTAGGAGCTGCCGCAGGCTGCGATCTTTTGATTTTAAAAAACCCAGGATCAAAAGATCGCAGCCTGCTGCAGCTCCTACAGGGGGAGTTGCGTTACAGATCCAGCACCAGCAATTGCTCACTCTGCGCCGGCACCGCGCAACAAATCAGCACCTGCCCCGCTTCCGGCATGTCCGCCGGGGGCTGTGGATAATTCACCGCGCCACTGACCAGGCGCGTCTTGCAGGTGCCGCACGAACCTCCCCGGCAACTGAACTCGGGGCGCAGGCCACGGCTTTCTGCGAGCTCCAGCAGACTGCCGCCGTCCGGCTGCCAGCGCGCTTCCTTGGCAGAACGTTCGAACATCACCGGCACTGACGTGATGGCGGCCGGTGGCTGCTCGATGACCACCGCATCCGGGTCCGGCTGGCGCTTGAGCGTTGAAGGGCCGAAGGTTTCGGCGTGAATCCGTGCGTCGCGAATGTCCAGCTCACGCAGCCCGTCGTAGACACTTTGGGTGAAAGCGCCGGGGCCACACACAGCAAAATCGATCTGGTCGTAATCCTCGACCTCCAGCAGATCGCGCAGCAGTGCCCGATCAATGCGCCCATGGCGGTCGAAATCCACGCCTTCATGCACATCGGCTTCCGGCTGGCTGAGCAGGCGAATCACCCGCACCGCGTCGCCAGCATTTTCCAGCAAGCGATCGAGTTCCTGGCGAAACGGCTGATCGGCCAGGCTGCGCGAACTCTGCAGCAACCACGTCGGCCGAATCCGCCGAGTGCGCAGGCCTTGATACACCACCTCGCGCAGCATCGACAGCAACGGCGTAATGCCAACTCCCGCCGCCAGCAGCACCAGCGGCCGTTGTTCCAGCGGCGCCACCGTGAAGTGCCCCTGTGGCGCCCGTGCCTCGAGGACATCGCCGACCCGGATCTGCTGGTGCAAATGGCCTGAAACCAGGCCCTCGCGTTTCACACTGATGCGCAGGAAATCATCCGATGGCGCACTCGACAGGCTGTAGGTGCGGATATGCGTTTCTCCACCCAGAATGAAGCGCAGCGGCAGATGCTGGCCGGCCTGAAACACTGGCATCCCTGCACCGTCGTCCGGTTGCAGATAGATCGAGCGGATGTGCTGGCTCTCCCTTTCGATGCGGGTTACCCGCAGCGGCCGCCAGCGGTCACCCAAGGCCTTGGCCTGCAAGCGTGCATCGGCCTGGGCCCAAGTGCCGGTCAACAGGCTGGTGGGCGACATACCGTCGAAGCGCCAGCGCAGGGCCAGTGCCGCCGGACGCCGCACGAGTTTCTCGACCTCGAATGTCCACAGACGCTCGGCGCCCTGGAACGCTTCAATCTGCGGCCCTTCAAGGATGATTTCGGTCCGCCCGCTCAGTTGCAGCACATCGCCTGTGGAAAAGTCGATGAACAGCAGGCCAGCCTTGGGATTGAGCAGCAGATTGCCGAGCGTGTTGAAGTGCAGATTGCCGGCAAAATCCGGGATGGTCAGGCGATGACCTTCAACCCGGACAAATCCGGCCTGCCCGCCACGATGGGAAACATCCACCGCACGTTGTCCGTCGGCATCGACGTAACTGGCGACAAAGAAGGTGTCGGCGCCTTCGATCATCGCCCGGGCCGCGTCATCAAGACCGTTGCCGTGCTGCGCTGGCCGCGTCTGCGGATCGGTCAGCGGTACGCGCTGAAACTGGCGTAACTGGATGTATTGCGGACAGTTGCCGAAAGCCTGATCCACGCTCACCTCGAAACCCTGCTCGGTGAGATTAGCGACATGACCGTTGAGGCGATTGCGGCGGCGGGTATGCAATTCAATGCCGAGCAATCCGATCGGTTCGCCATTGCGCAATTGCGCTGGATCATCAGCAACGGGTTGGCTGGCGAAATGCAGGTGCCCGGGATCAGGCGAATGAGCAAACCCTGGCGCGCCCTCGAGCACACTGGCCCATGGACGCCCGTCACCATCGACCGCGCCGTACAGCATGAACGGCAATTGCTCATAAAAGGCGCGGTGTTGATCCGGCATCCAGTCGCGAATCACTTTTCGGCCAAAGGCCTCCATGCGCTCGGCAACGCCGACATGGGCCTGCAGTTGTTGCTCGCCAGCGTGCCACGGTGAACGTTCCATCACGCCTCTCCCCGCGCCGCCGGCGCATTGTGGATAACTCGATCAGATCAGGGCTGAACCTCAGGCAGTCTTTTGCAGACCAGCGACCGTGCGTGGCATGCCGACAAAACCGGGCAAGGCTTCAACCCGCGCCAGCCAGGCACGCACGTTGGTGTAGTCGTCCAGTGACACGTTGCCTTCCGGCGCATGGGCGATGTAGCTGTAGGCGGACACGTCGGCGATGGTCGGCTCGCTGCCGGCCAGATACGGGGTCTTGCCCAGTTCCACGTCCATCACTTTGAGCAGGTTGTGCGCACGGGTAATCGCTTCTTCAGCATTCAACTGTGCGCCAAACACCGTCACCAATCGGGCAGCAGCAGGTCCGAAAGCAATCGGCCCTGCTGCGGCCGACAGCCAGCGCTGAACCCTTGCAGCGCCCAGCGGATCGGTCGGCAGCCAGCGACCATTGCCATACTTGAGCGCCAGGTACACCAGAATCGCGTTGGAGTCGGCCAGCACTACATCGCCATCATCGATCGCCGGCACCTGGCCGAAGCTGTTGATCGCCAGATACGGCGCCTGCTTGTGCTCACCCTTGGCCAGATCGACCAGGATCAGTTCGGTCGGCAGTTGCAGCAGGGACAACATCAGCTCCACCCGATGGGCGTGGCCGGAACGCGGGAAGTTGTAGAGTTTGATCGCTTGCATGGTCGACTCCGCTGGAGGTGGCGCCGTTCGGGATGGCAGCGCCGATGGGGGCCATCTTCCCCCCATCCTCAAAGCAACAGAATCACCAGCAATCGCAATCGATTATTTCACTGGATGAAATAATGCTGCGTTCTGCAACGCCGGATGCTCTCGCAAGGCTTTCACTGCATGGTCGACAAAACTGCGTACCCGCGCCGGAGCCTTGCGCCCGCCTTGATACACCACATGGATCGGCAGCGGCGGCAGTTCGAAGTCGGCGAGGACAATTTCCAGCTCACCGCAGGCCACCTTGCCGGCGACCTGATAAGACAACACCCGGGTCAGCCCCAAGCCCAGGCAAGCCGCAGTAATCGCCGCCTGGTTGGCGGTGACCACCAGCCTCGGTTCTGGCCGCACGCTGATCGCTTCGCCCTGATCCACAAACGGCCAACTGCGCAACTGGCCGATGGCCGAGGTCGCCACCACCGGCGCGCCAGCCAGCGCCTGTGGATGCTCGGGGCGGCCGTACCGGGCCAGATAGGCCGGCGACGCACAGATCACCCGCCGCACTTCGCCAACCCGGATCGCGTGCTGATTGCTGTCCGGCAACTCACCGATGCGCACCGCGACATCGATGCCCTCCTCGACCATGCTCACCACCCGATCAACCAACAGCGCATTGATCGAAACGTCCGGGTATTGCGTCAGATAACTGGTCATCAGTGGCGTGACAAACAACTCACCGAACAAAACCGGCGCAGTCACCGTCAATTGCCCACGGGGCTGGGCGTGACTGCCGGCCGCCGAATCCTCGGCTTCCTGCACTTCGACGAGAATTCTCCGACAGTCTTCCAGATAACGCTGACCCGCTTCGCTCAGATGCACACTGCGCGTGGTACGGATCAGCAACTGCGTGCCAATACGCTGCTCCAGCGCTGCAACCGCGCGAGTGACACTGGCGGCGGACAAGCCAAGGCGTCGCGCCGCTGCCGAGAAGCCCTGCTCCTGAGCCACCGTGGCGAAGATTTGCATTTCCTGGAAGCGGTCCATGGATGCCCTCGAGTCGGATACAAAAATCGCAGCCGAGGCTGCGATTTTTGCGGGTCAATGTCAGCTGTGGATAACTTATTCCACCGTCACCGACTTCGCCAGGTTACGCGGCTGGTCGACGTCGGTGCCCTTGAGCACCGCGACGTAGTACGACAGCAGTTGCAGCGGGACGGTGTACAAGATCGGCGAAAGAATGTCGTGGATATGCGGCATCTGCACCACGTGGGTGCCTTCGCCGTTGGTCATCCCGGCCTTCTCGTCAGCGAATACGATCAGTTCACCGCCACGGGCACGGACTTCCTGCAGGTTGGACTTGAGCTTCTCCAGCAGTTCGTTATTCGGCGCCACGGTGACCACCGGCATGTCGTTATCCACAAGCGCCAGCGGGCCGTGCTTCAGTTCACCAGCCGGGTAGGCTTCGGCGTGGATGTAGGAGATTTCCTTGAGCTTCAAGGCACCTTCCATCGCCACCGGGAATTGCGCACCACGGCCGAGGAACAGGGTGTGGTTCTTCTCGGCGAACAGTTCGGCGATTTTTTCCACGGTGCTGTCCATGGCCAGTGCCTCACCCAGACGGGTCGGCAGGCGACGCAACTCTTCCACCAGCGTGGCTTCAACGCCTTTGCCGAGCGTGCCGCGCACCTGCCCCAGCGACAGGGTCAGCAACAGCAGGCCGACCAGTTGCGTGGTGAACGCCTTGGTCGAAGCCACACCGATTTCGCGACCAGCCTGGGTCAGCAGGGTCAGGTCGGACTCACGCACCAGCGAACTGATGCCCACATTGCAGATTGCCAGGCTGGCGAGGAAGCCCAGCTCTTTGGCGTTGCGCAGCGCGGCCAGGGTGTCGGCGGTTTCGCCGGACTGCGAGATAGTGACGAACAGGGTATCCGGCTGCACCACCACCTTGCGGTAGCGGAACTCGCTGGCGACTTCGACCTGGCACGGAATACCGGCCAGTTCTTCGAGCCAGTAACGCGCAACCATGCCGGCGTGGTAACTGGTACCGCAGGCGACGATCTGCACATTGCGCACTTTGGCGAACAATTCGGCAGCCTGTGGGCCGAAGGCCTGCACCAGCACTTGATTGTTGCTCAGACGACCTTCGAGGGTACGCTGCACCACGACGGGCTGTTCGTGGATTTCCTTGAGCATGTAATGGCGGAATTCGCCCTTGTCGGCGGCTTCGGCACCATCGCTGTACTGCACGGTCTGGCGTTCGACGGCGTTGCCATTGACGTCCCAGATCTGCACATTATCGCGGCGAATTTCGGCGATATCGCCTTCTTCCAGGTACATGAAGCGGTCAGTGACCTGGCGCAGGGCCAACTGGTCGGAGGCGAGGAAGTTCTCACCCAGGCCCAGACCGATCACCAACGGGCTGCCACTGCGCGCGGCAACCAGACGATCCGGCTGTTGTGCGTTGATCACGGCCAGACCGTAGGCGCCGTGCAGCTCTTTGACGGTGGCTTTCAGCGCGACGGTCAGGTCAGGCTGATCCTTGAGTTTGTGGCTCAGCAGGTGCGCGATGACTTCGGTATCGGTGTCCGAAGTGAACACGTAACCCAGCGCTTTCAGTTGCTCACGCAGGGCTTCGTGGTTCTCGATGATGCCGTTGTGCACCACGGCGATATCACCGGAGAAATGCGGGTGCGCGTTACGCTCGCATGGTGCACCGTGGGTCGCCCAACGGGTGTGGGCGATACCGAGACGGCCAACCAGCGGCTGTGCGGCCAATGCTGCTTCCAGCTCGCTGACCTTGCCCGGGCGGCGCATGCGCTCGAGCTTTTCGTCGTTGGTGAAAACTGCCACCCCGGCACTGTCATAGCCGCGGTATTCAAGGCGCTTGAGGCCTTCAAGCAGGATGGCGGTGATGTTACGTTCAGCAACTGCGCCGACAATTCCACACATGCTTATTTCTCCTGACTGACAGCCGCGCAAATCAATGTGATACCGCGGGCCTGAATCTGATCGCGGGCCTCTTGTGGCAGGCGATCATCGGTAATGAGGGTATGGACGCTGCTCCACGGCAGCTCCAGGTTGGGAATCTTGCGGCCGATCTTGTCGGCCTCGACCATCACGATCACTTCCCGCGCCACGTCAGCCATCACCCGGCTCAGACCGAGCAACTCGTTGAATGTGGTGGTACCGCGCACCAGATCGATGCCATCGGCGCCGATAAACAACTGGTCGAAGTCGTAAGAGCGTAGTACCTGCTCCGCCACCTGGCCCTGGAAGGACTCCGAATGCGGATCCCAGGTGCCGCCAGTCATCAGCAGCACCGGCTCGTGCTCGAGTTCGCTCAAGGCGTTGGCGACATGCAGGGAGTTGGTCATGACGACCAGACCCGGCTGCTGGCCCAGCTCGGGGATCATGGCGGCGGTGGTACTGCCGCTGTCGATGATGATGCGGGCGTGCTCGCGGATACGTTTGACGGCAGCGCGGGCAATCGCCTGTTTGTACTTCGAAACGCTTTGGCCGGGTTCCGCCACCAGCTCCTGCGGCATCGTGATTGCCCCGCCGTAACGGCGCAGCAATAGACCATGGCTTTCCAGCGCAGCCAGATCCTTGCGGATCGTAACTTCCGAGGTTTCGAAGCGCTTGGCCAGTTCATCCACACTGACTTCGCCCTGCTCGTTGAGCAAGGCGAGAATGTTGTGGCGGCGCTGGGGTGTATTGCGTTTCGACATGGCGGCTTAAGTTTCGTTTCGAAAGATAACGTAAGCAATCAAAACCTATTGCCCTTCAATCGTCAAGCTCACGCCATAAAAAAATCGCAGCCCCCGGCATCCTCTATAGGAGTTGCCGAAGGCTGCGATCTTTTGATGTTAAAACTGCTGTGGAAAACTCAGCTCTTCTTGATCTTCTCCGGCCGCTTCCAGCCATCGATATTTTTCTGCCGCGCCCGACCAACGGCCAACTGCGCGTTATCCACATTCTGGGTAATGGTCGAGCCAGCCGCGGTGGTTGCACCGGACGAGATATCCACAGGCGCGACCAACGAGTTGTTGGAGCCGATGAATACATCTTCGCCCAACACGGTTTTCCATTTGTTGGCGCCATCGTAGTTACAGGTGATGGTGCCGGCGCCAATGTTGGTGCGTGCACCGATTTCCGCGTCGCCCAGGTAGGTCAGATGCCCGGCCTTGGCGCCCTCGCCCATGCGCGCGTTTTTCAGTTCGACAAAGTTACCCACATGCGCGCGCGCTTCCAGAACCGTGCCGGGACGCAAACGGGCGAAAGGACCGGCATCGCTGCCTTCACCCAACACCGCACCTTCGATGTGGCTGTTGGCCTTGATCACCACGCCTTTACGCAGGGTGCTGTCCTTGATCACGCAGTTCGGGCCGATCACCACGTCGTCCTCGATGACAACATTGCCTTCGAGAATCACGTTGACGTCGATCAGCACATCGCGACCGACGGTGACTTCGCCACGCACATCGAATCGCGCCGGGTCACGCAGGGTCACACCTTGCGCCATCAGGCGGCGGCCGGCGCGCAGCTGGTAATGACGCTCCAGTTCCGACAGTTGCTTGCGATCATTGGCGCCTTGCACTTCCATCGGGTCGTGCGGCTGCTCGGTGGCCACCACCAGACCATCGTTGACCGCCATTTCGATCACGTCGGTCAGGTAGTACTCACCTTGCGCGTTGTTGTTTGACAGGCGGCTCATCCAGTCGGCCAAACGATTGGCCGGGACAGCGAGAATGCCGGTATTGCCTTCGGTGATCGCGCGCTGGGCTTCGCTGGCATCTTTGTGTTCGACGATGGCAGCAACCTTGCCGTCAGCGCCGCGCACGATGCGGCCGTAACCCGTCGGGTCTTCCAGCTCAACGGTCAGAAGGCCCATCTGCCCCGGTACGACGTGCTTGAGCAGACGCTGCAGGGTTTCGACTTCGATCAAAGGCACGTCACCGTAAAGGATCAGTACGGTATCAGCACTGATGAACGGGACCGCCTGAGCCGTGGCATGTCCAGTGCCCAATTGCTTGTCCTGCAGCACGAAATTCAGGTCGTCAGCCGCCAGACGTTCGCGCACCACGTCGGCACCGTGGCCGATCACCACATGAATGCGCTGTGGATCGAGCTGCCGTGCACTGTGGATAACATGCCCAAGCATGGAATTGCCGGCAACCGGGTGCAGCACTTTCGGCAACGCCGATCGCATACGGGTGCCTTGACCGGCCGCGAGAATAACGATTTCGAGAGACATGACTGGCTACCAATCCTGGGCGGTCAGCAACTGCGACCGGGTTGTAAAAATCGGAAAAGAAAAAAGGGTAGCCGAGGCTACCCTTTTTTATCAATCGCACAACAAGTGGCTGACGGATTAACCGCCAAACTTCTTGCGGATCTGCTGGACGGTGCGCAGCTGAGCTGCAGCCTCGGCCAGACGTGCGGACGCAGCTCCGTAATCGAAATCTGCGCTCTTCTCGTGCAGAGCAGCTTCGGCAGCCTTGAGGGCTGCTTGAGCCTGAGCTTCATCCAGGTCGGCGGCACGTTGCACGGTATCGGCAAGCACCTTGACCATGTTCGGCTGAACCTCGAGGAAACCACCGGAGATGTAGAACACCTCGGCTTCCCCGCCTTGCTTGATCAGGCGGATCGGACCTGGCTTCAGATTAGTGATCAGCGGCGCGTGACCCAGAGCGATACCAAGATCACCCAGTGCACCGTGCGCAATCACCATCTCGACCAGGCCGGAAAAGATTTCCCCTTCCGCGCTGACGATATCGCAATGGACTGTCATAGCCATCTGATTGCCTCAACCTAAATTAGCGCCCGTTGCCGGGCGCCGGGATTACAGTTTCTTGGCTTTCTCGATCGCTTCTTCGATGCCGCCAACCATGTAGAACGCTTGTTCTGGCAGGTGGTCGTAGTCACCGTTGAGGATGCCTTTGAAGCCAGCAATGGTGTCTTTCAGGGAAACGTATTTACCCGAAGCACCGGTGAAGACTTCAGCCACGAAGAACGGCTGCGACAAGAAGCGCTGGATCTTACGAGCACGGTTTACCAACTGCTTGTCGGCTTCCGACAGCTCGTCCATACCCAGGATCGCAATGATGTCCTTCAGCTCTTTGTAGCGCTGCAGCACGTACTGAACACCGCGAGCGGTTTCGTAGTGGTCGTTGCCGATCACGTTCGGATCCAGCTGACGCGAAGTCGAGTCCAGTGGGT
Source organism: Pseudomonas sp. S8 (assembly GCF_050473925.1). Taxonomy (NCBI): domain Bacteria; kingdom Pseudomonadati; phylum Pseudomonadota; class Gammaproteobacteria; order Pseudomonadales; family Pseudomonadaceae; genus Pseudomonas; species Pseudomonas sp. S8. The sequence goes on along the minus strand of NZ_JBFDVZ010000016.1, from coordinate 4,355,450 downwards.
CTACCGCTGGGTAGATACCCAGGGAAGCGATGTCACGGGACAGAACGACGGTGGCGTCCAAGTGGGCGAAGGTGGTCGCTGGCGACGGGTCAGTCAAGTCGTCCGCAGGTACGTATACCGCCTGGATCGAAGTAATCGAACCTTGTTTGGTCGAAGTGATGCGCTCTTGCAGCACGCCCATCTCTTCAGCCAGAGTCGGCTGGTAACCTACTGCCGAAGGCATACGGCCCAGCAGTGCGGATACTTCAGTACCGGCCAGGGTGTAACGATAGATGTTGTCGACGAACAGCAGAACGTCGTTACCTTCGTCACGGAACTTCTCGGCCATGGTCAGGCCGGTCAGTGCTACGCGCAGACGGTTTCCCGGCGGCTCGTTCATCTGACCGTAAACCAGGGCCACTTTGTCCAGAACGTTGGAGTCCTTCATCTCGTGGTAGAAGTCGTTACCCTCACGAGTACGCTCACCCACACCGGCGAACACGGAATAACCGCTGTGCTCGATGGCGATGTTACGGATCAGTTCCATCATGTTTACGGTTTTGCCTACACCGGCACCACCGAACAGACCGACTTTACCGCCCTTGGCGAACGGGCAAACCAGGTCGATAACCTTGATGCCGGTTTCCAGCAGCTCGTTGCCGCCAGCTTGTTCAGCGAAGGAAGGAGCGGCGCGGTGAATACCCCAGCGCTCTTCTTCGCCGATCGGGCCAGCTTCGTCGATCGGGTTGCCCAGTACGTCCATGATCCGGCCCAGAGTCGCTTTACCGACCGGTACGGAGATGGCTGCGCCAGTGTTGTTGACGTCCAGACCGCGCTTCAAGCCTTCGGTCGAGCCCATCGCAATGGTACGTACCACGCCGTCGCCCAGCTGCTGCTGAACTTCCAGAGTGGTTTCGGCGCCTTGAACCTTCAAGGCGTCGTAGATGCTCGGTACGCTGTCGCGTGGGAATTCCACGTCGATAACGGCGCCGATGATTTGAACGATACGTCCGCTACTCATAGCTGGATCCTCTGAATATTTGAACCGTTAAACCGCGGCAGCGCCGCCGACGATTTCCGAGATCTCTTGGGTGATCGCAGCCTGACGCGCCTTGTTGTAGATCAGCTGCAAATCGCTGATCAAATCACCGGCGTTGTCGGTAGCGTTCTTCATCGCGATCATCCGCGCAGCTTGTTCGGCCGCGTTGTTCTCGACCACCGCCTGGTACACCTGCGACTCCACGTAACGCACCATCAAGCCGTCTAGCAGCTCTTTGGCATCTGGTTCGTAGAGGTAGTCCCAGTGGTGCTTGAGTTCTTGATCCGGGGTCGCCACCAGTGGAATCAACTGCTCCACGGTAGGCTGTTGCGTCATGGTGTTGATGAACTTGTTGGATACCACGGACAGGCGGTCAATACGGCCGTCCAGGTAGGCATCCAGCATCACCTTGACGCTGCCGATCAGATCATTGATCGACGGCTCTTCACCCAGGTGGCTGATAGCTGCAACGACGTTACCGCCGAAGTTGCGGAAAAAGGCCGCACCCTTGCTACCAACAACACACAGATCAATCTCGACGCCGTTTTCGCGGTTTACCGCCATGTCCTTGACCAGGGCCTTGAACAGGTTGGTGTTCAAGCCGCCGCACAGACCACGGTCACTGCTCACTACGACATAACCGACGCGCTTTACTTCACGGTCGATCATGAACGGGTGGCGGTATTCCGGGTTGGCGTTGGCCAGATGCCCAATTACCTGGCGGATACGTTCCGCATAAGGACGGCTAGCAGCCATGCGCATTTGTGCCTTGCGCATTTTGCTGACCGCCACTTTTTCCATGGCGCTGGTAATCTTTTGCGTGCTTTTGATGCTCGCAATCTTACTGCGAATCTCTTTTGCGCCTGCCATGTAACACCTATCAGGTTAGCAAGCGGGAGCCTTGCGGCTCCCGCTGCGGCTTACCAGGTTTGGGTGGCCTTGAACTTCTCGATACCGGCTTTGAGGCCAGCGTCGATTTCGTCATTGAAGTCACCTTTAACGTTGATCTTGGCCATCAAATCGGCGTGATCGCGGTTGAAGAAAGCAATCAGCGCTTGTTCGAAGCTGCCGATCTTGGCGATTTCAATGTCAGTCAGGAACCCACGCTCAGCGGCATACAGCGACAGCGCCATGTCAGCGATCGACATCGGTGCGTATTGCTTCTGCTTCATCAGCTCGGTAACGCGCTGACCATGCTCAAGTTGCTTGCGGGTCGCTTCGTCCAGGTCAGAAGCGAACTGGGCGAATGCCGCCAGTTCACGGTACTGAGCCAGAGCGGTACGGATACCACCGGACAGCTTCTTGATGATCTTGGTCTGAGCGGCACCACCCACACGGGATACCGAAACACCGGCGTTCACTGCAGGGCGAATGCCCGAGTTGAACATGGCCGATTCCAGGAAGATCTGACCGTCGGTGATGGAAATCACGTTGGTCGGAACGAACGCGGAAACGTCGCCAGCCTGGGTTTCGATGATCGGCAGTGCGGTCAGGGAACCGGTTTTGCCGGTCACTGCGCCGTTGGTGAACTTCTCTACGTACTCTTCCGAAACGCGGGATGCGCGCTCCAGCAGACGGGAGTGGAGATAGAACACGTCGCCTGGGTAAGCTTCACGGCCTGGTGGACGGCGCAGCAGCAGGGAAATCTGGCGGTAAGCCACTGCTTGCTTGGACAGATCGTCATAAACGATCAGCGCGTCTTCACCGCGGTCGCGGAAGAATTCACCCATGGTGCAACCGGAGTACGGAGCCAGGAATTGCAGTGCTGCAGATTCCGAAGCGCTCGCTGCAACGATGATGGTGTTAGCCAGTGCACCGTTTTCTTCCAGCTTGCGAACCACGTTGGCGATGGTCGACTGCTTCTGACCGATTGCCACGTAGACGCAGAAAATGCCGCTGTCTTTCTGGTTGATGATCGCGTCGATCGCCAGAGCGGTTTTACCGATCTGACGGTCACCGATGATCAGCTCACGCTGGCCACGGCCGACAGGGATCATGGCATCGACAGCCTTGTAGCCAGTCTGTACAGGCTGGTCTACCGACTTACGCCAGATCACGCCCGGTGCAACTTTCTCGACCGCGTCGGTCTCGGTGTTGCCCAGTGGACCTTTGCCGTCAACAGGGTTACCCAGTGCGTCGACTACGCGACCCAGCAGTTCCTTACCTACCGGAACTTCGAGGATGCGGCCGGTGCACTTGGCGCTCATGCCTTCAGCCAGACTGGTGTATGCGCCCAGTACAACGGCACCTACGGAGTCTTGCTCCAGGTTGAGGGCCATACCGTAGACGCCGCCCGGAAACTCGATCATCTCGCCGTACATGACGTCGGCCAGACCGTGAATCCGCACGATGCCGTCAGATACGCTGACGACAGTGCCTTCGTTACGGGCTTGGGAGGTCACATCGAGCTTTTCGATGCGGCCCTTGATAATTTCACTTATTTCGGAAGGATTGAGTTGCTGCATTGCTCTGCTGCCCCTTCAAACTCAAGATTTCAATGCTTCGGCAAGTTTCGCGATTTTGCCGCGAATCGAGCCATCGATAACCAGGTCGCCGGCGCGGATAACGACACCACCTATAAGGGCAGCATCCTCCGCAACTTGCAGGCGCACTTCCCGGTTGAGTCGTGCACTGAGAACCTTGGCGAGTTTGTCTTGCTGTTCTTGGTTCAATGCAAAAGCACTGGTCACTTCAACGTCTACCGATTTCTCTTGCTCGGCCTTGTACAGGTCGAAAAGAGCGGCGATCTCCGGCAGAAGCGGGAGACGGTCGTTTTCGGCAACGACATTGATGAAATTCTGTGCCTTGGCATCGAACTTGTCGCCGCACACGTCAATGAACGTGGCGGCCTTTTCTGCGCTCGTCAGTCGCGGGGCCTTGAGCACGCGCTGCATGGTGTCGTCTTGCGACACCGCTGCTGCCAGGCCGAGCATGGCTGACCAATTGGCCAGTTGCTGGTGGGCCTGAGCGTGCTCGAAGGCCGCCTTAGCGTAAGGTCGGGCCAACGTGGTCAGTTCTGCCATGATCGCCCTCGCTTAGATTTCAGCAGCCAGTTGGTTAACCAGCTCTGCGTGCGCGTTTTGATCGATTGTGGCACCCAGGATCTTCTCGGCGCCGCCGACAGCCAGCAAGCCCACTTGGGCGCGCAGCTTGTCTTTGACACTGTTCAGTTCCTGTTCGATCTCGGCTTGAGCCTGAACCTTCACACGGTCAGCGTCGATACGGGCTTTTTCAACAGCCTCTTCAACGATCTGGTTACCGCGTTTCTTGGCTTGCTCGATGATTTCAGCTGCCTGAGCTTTCGCTTCGCGCAGTTGCTGACCCGCTTTCTCTTGGGCCAACTCCAGGTCGCGAGCTGCTCGGCTGGCAGCGTCCAGACCATCAGCGATCTTCTTTTGACGTTCGTGCAGTGCCGCAATGACCGGAGGCCATACGAACTTCATGCAGAACAGTACAAAAATCAGGAACGCAACGGACTGGCCAATCAGGGTCGCATTAATGTTCACGCCAACACCTCGCAGTTACGTTGTCCATCACATCAAATTACTCGGAAGAATCCGGGTAATTAGCCAGCGATCTGACCAACGAACGGGTTCGCAAAGGTGAAGAACAGAGCGATACCAACACCGATCATGGTTACGGCGTCGAGCAGACCGGCAACGATGAACATTTTAACTTGCAGCATTGGAACCATTTCTGGCTGACGCGCTGCGCCTTCCAGGAACTTGCCGCCCAGCAGGCCGAAACCAATTGCGGTACCCAGTGCGCCCAGGCCGATCAACAGTGCAACAGCGATAGCGGTTAGACCAACTACAGTTTCCATCTTTCCTCCCGACTTTTACGTCGTATGGTTTAGGTTTTTTAGATTAAAGCGGTAAAACAAATCGTTTCAGAGGCCCGGTTAGGAGCCCCTTCCCGTTTGACCGGGAAGGACATCAGACTAGTCGAGACTCGTCTTAATGGTTTTCTTCGTGCGCCATCGACAGGTAGACGATGGTCAGCATCATGAAGATGAACGCCTGCAGGGTGATGATCAGGATGTGGAACACAGCCCACGCCCACTGCAGAACAACGCCCAGGCCGCTCAGCCAGAGCAGGCCGCTGCCGAACATCACAGCGATCAGAATGAACACCAGCTCGCCGGCATACATGTTGCCGAACAGACGCAGGGCCAGAGAGATCGGCTTGGCGATCAGGGTCACGAATTCCAGCAGGAAGTTCACCGGGATCAGCAGGGCCTGAACGAAGATGTTCTTGCTGCCAAACGGGTGCAGGGTCAGTTCGCCGATGAAACCGCCGATGCCCTTGACCTTGATGCTGTAGAAAATGATCAGTGCGAAAACCGAGAACGCCATGCCCAGGGTCGCGTTCGGGTCGGTTGTCGACACGGCGCGGAACGGGATGTGGTGGTCACCGGAAATCAGGATGGCCAGCTGAGGAATCCAGTCGACCGGTACCAGGTCGATGGCGTTCATCAGGAACACCCAGACGAAGATGGTCAGTGCCAGCGGTGCAATCACCGGGCTACGGCCATGGAAGCTGTCTTTCACGCTGCCATCGACGAATTCGACCAATACTTCAACGAAGTTCTGCAAAGCACCCGGCTGACCCGAAGTCGCTTTCTTTGCCGCCATGCGGAAAAGGAAAACGAAGATCAGACCCAGCGCGACCGACCAGCCGAGGGTATCGACGTGGAAAGCCCAGAAGCCCATTTCCTTGGCTTCTGCTGCGGAATGGGCAAAGCCCCAGCCGCCGTTAGGTAGCTGACCGAAGGTCAGGTTCTGCAAGTGGTGCTGGATATAGCCCGAAGCGGTTGTTTCTGCCATGGTTGCCTCAAACGCCCTAAGGTCTCGAAAGTCTTGTTCTCATCAGCAGGGGAGCGAACCAGCTGACCGACTGAGTCAGCACGAAGGCGCCGAATACTGCGATCGGCGCCAATGGCTTCACACCTGCAAACACCAGTGCAAACAGCACTGCTGTCAAAATCAGTTTGCCTGCCTCGCCGGCATAAAATGACCGGACGATGGACTGGGCTGCTCGGGCGCCGGAAAACCGAAATGCCTTGTGAGCGAAATAAACATTGGGCAGCAAGGCTATCAGGCCTCCGCAAAGTCCCGAGTATCCGGCAACGACTCCGTGCCATTGCCAGAGCGCCAAAGCGGCAATGAGCAAAATGACAAATTGAGCCATCAACACCGGAAAAACCGCCAGGCGATGGAACGGCAGGCGGTTTGGCTTGCGGGTTTCCATCACGTTTGCTCTCCAATGGTCGGCTGCCGAAATTCAATAACTTGGCATAATTTGTGCCGACAAAATGCGCGCAGAGTATAGGGGCGGTTCTGCCCCTATTCAACTGTCAGGTAGTGATTTCCGACTGCGCGCTACATGAGGAAATGTTTCAGCGGATGTGTGCGAGCACACCTTGAAGCTCATCGAGGGAGTTGTAACCGATCACCAACTGCCCTTTTCCCTTCTTCCCGTGGCGGATCTGCACCGCAGAGCCTAGGCGCTCGGCCAGACGCTGTTCGAGCCGGGCGATATCCGGGTCGGGTTTGGCCGCTTCCACAGGCTCCGGTTTGCCACTCAACCACTGGCGAACCAGTGCCTCAGTCTGGCGCACAGTCAGGCCGCGTGCGACAACATGTCGCGCCCCTTCCACCTGCTGATTGTCCGGCAGACCGAGCAAAGCACGGGCATGACCCATTTCCATGTCACCGTGGGACAGCATGGTCTTGATGACTTCCGGCAGTGCAATAAGTCGCAACAGGTTAGCCACAGTCACGCGGGACTTACCCACAGCCTCGGCCACCTGTTGTTGTGTGAGCTGGAATTCCTGCTGCAGGCGCTGCAAGGCGACGGCTTCTTCGATCGGGTTCAGGTCTTCACGCTGAATGTTCTCGATCAGCGCAATGGCGATCGCGGTTTCATCCGGCACATCACGGACCATCGCCGGGATGGTTTCCTGGCCGGCCTGCTGGCTGGCGCGCCAGCGGCGTTCACCGGCGATGATCTCGAAGCGGCCGCCGCCAATCGGGCGCACCACGATCGGCTGCATCACGCCTTGCGACTTGATTGATTGCGCCAGCTCTTCCAGTGCCTGCGGGTCCATGTCGCGGCGTGGCTGGTATTTGCCGCGCTGCAGCAGGTCCAGCGGCAAGTGTTGCAGTTCACGGGTATCGGCCTGCGCCGCCTGTTCTTCCAGCGCGCTGACGGTCGGACCACTCAGCAGTGCATCCAGTCCACGTCCGAGACCTCGTTTCTTGACGGCCATGGGGATTCCTTAAGTTGGCTGGGCAGCGGCGATGCGTGAATTTTTGCGCTGACGGCGAACCATTTCGCCCGCCAGAGCCAGATAGGCCAGCGCGCCGCGCGATTGCTTGTCGTAGGCCAGTGCCGGCATACCGTAGCTCGGCGCTTCGGCCAGACGGATGTTGCGCGGGATCACTGTGTCGTACAACTGTTCGCCAAAGTGTTCCTTGAGCTGGGCCGAGACGTCGTTCATCAGACTCAGCCGCGGGTCGTACATGGTGCGCAGCAAACCTTCGACCTTGAGGTTGGGGTTCAGCAGTTCGGCGATGCGCTTGATGTTATCCACAAGGTCGCTCAAGCCTTCGAGCGCAAAGTATTCGCATTGCATGGGGATAATGACCCCATCGGCGGCAACCAGAGCGTTCAACGTGAGCATCGACAGCGACGGCGGGCAGTCGATCAAAATGTAATCGTAGTTTTCACGGATCGGCGCCAACGCGCTGCGCAGACGGCTTTCCTTCATCTGCATTTCCAGCAGCACCACTTCGGCCGCCGTCAGATCCCGGTTGGCCGGCAGCAGTTGATAACCGCCATGTTCCGAGAAGTGCATGGCCTGGGCCAGATCGCATTCGCCGATCAGCAGGTCGTAGACCGAGTTTTCCAAGCCGTGTTTATCCACACCGCTACCCATGGTGGCGTTGCCCTGTGGATCGAGATCGATCAACAGCACCCGGCGCTTGGTCGCGACCAGGGATGCTGCGAGGTTGATACAGGTGGTGGTCTTGCCCACACCACCCTTCTGGTTCGCTATCGCGAATACCTTAGCCATTCTTGCTTGTGTTCCCAATCATGCCGTGCGGCGCAGTATCAGCAGATGGCGTTGGCCTTGGCAACCGGGGACGGCCAGGGCGTGTTCGCTATCGAGTTTGAAGTCTGCCGGCAATGCTACCAGCTCATCGGCCGGATGAACGCCCTTCATTGCCAGCCAGCGCGTGTCGGCATCGCCGAGGTGGCGAGTCCAGTTGGTGAAGTTCTCCATGCTGCTGAAAGCCCGGGAAATGATCCCGTTGAATGGCTGGGCAGGCTGGAAAGCTTCGACACGACTGTGGATAACTTGCAGGTTATCCAGTTTGAGTTCGAGTTTGACCTGAGTCAGGAAGCGGGTTTTCTTGCCGTTGCTGTCCAGACAAGTCACTTGCGAGTCCGGATACAGGATCGCCAACGGGATCCCCGGCATGCCGCCGCCGCTGCCGACGTCGAGCCAGCGACCGTTTTCGATAAACGACATCACGCTCAGACTGTCGAGCAGATGCCGCGAGACCATCTCGTCCGGGTCGCGCACTGCAGTCAGGTTGTAGGCCTGGTTCCATTTGATCAACAGGGCCAGGTAACCCAGCAGCAATTCGTGCTGGGCTGCGCTGAGATTGACACCGAGCGCGCGGGCTCCTGTGGATAACTCTTCGGCGTGTTGCGAAGTGACCTTAGAACTCAAGCGCTTTGCTCCAACTGACGGCCCGCGCCGCGTTTTTTCAAATGAATCATCAACAGCGAAATCGCTGCCGGGGTCACGCCCGGAATCCGCGAAGCCTGGCCGAGCGTCTCCGGACGCGTGGCACCGAGCTTGCTCTGGATCTCCTTGGAGAGACCGGAAATGTTGGTGTAATCGATATCCACAGGCAGTTTCGTGTCTTCACTAGCGCGCAGACGGGCGATTTCGTCCTGTTGACGGTCGATGTAACCGGCGTATTTGGTCTTGATCTCAACCTGTTCGGCGACCTGTGGATCTTCGGCGCCCTGCCCGGTCACTTCGACCAGACCAGCGTAGTCGATTTCCGGACGGCTCAAGAGGTTGAGCAAGTTGTATTCGTGAGTCAGCGGTGTGCCGAATTTTTCCGCAATCGCATCACCCTGCTGCGTGCCCGGGCGAACCCAGGTGCTTTTCAGGCGCTGCTCTTCCAGTTCGATGTTTTCGCGCTTCTTGCAGAACGCCGCCCAACGCGCGTCATCGACCAGACCCAGTTCGCGGCCTTTTTCGGTCAGACGCAGGTCGGCGTTGTCTTCACGCAGGATCAGGCGGTACTCGGCACGGGAAGTGAACATGCGGTACGGCTCTTGGGTACCGAGGGTGATCAGGTCGTCGACCAGTACGCCGATGTACGCCTCATCGCGGCGCGGGCACCAGGCTTCTTTGCCCTTGGCGCGCAGCGCAGCGTTGGCCCCGGCAAGCAAACCTTGCGCACCGGCTTCTTCGTAACCGGTGGTGCCGTTGATTTGCCCGGCGAAGAACAGACCGCCGATGACTTTGGTTTCCAGGCTGTACTTCAGGTCGCGCGGATCGAAGTAGTCGTACTCGATCGCATAACCCGGACGCACGATGTGCGCGTTTTCCAAGCCGCGAATCGATTGCACGATCTGCAATTGCACGTCGAACGGCAGGCTTGTGGATATCCCGTTCGGGTACAGCTCATGGGTGGTCAGGCCTTCCGGCTCGATGAACACCTGATGGCTTTCCTTGTCGGCAAAGCGATGAATCTTGTCTTCGATCGACGGGCAATAACGCGGGCCGATGCCCTCGATCTCGCCGGCAGCGGAATACATCGGCGAACGGTCGAGGTTCGCCGCGATGATTTCGTGGGTGCGGGCGTTGGTATGAGTAATCCAGCAACTGACCTGGCGTGGATGCTGTTCCTTGTTTCCCATGAACGACATCACCGGGATCGGCGTATCGCCTGGTTGCTCGGTCATCACCGAGAAATCCACAGACTTGCCATCAATGCGCGGTGGGGTACCGGTTTTCAGGCGACCGACACGCAGCGGCAGTTCACGTAGTCGATGTGCGAGGGCAATCGATGGCGGATCACCGGCACGACCGCCGGAGAAATTTTGCAAACCAATGTGGATAAGTCCACCGAGGAACGTTCCGGTGGTCAGCACCACGGAATCGGCGAAGAAGCGCAGACCCATTTGTGTGACCACACCACGAACCTGTTCCTGCTCGACGATCAAGTCGTCAGCAGCCTGTTGAAATATCCACAGATTCGGCTGGTTTTCCAGGATTTCGCGGACAGCGGCCTTGTACAGAATCCGGTCCGCCTGGGCACGGGTTGCACGCACGGCCGGGCCTTTACGGCTGTTCAACACACGAAACTGGATACCGCCCAGGTCGGTAGCCACGGCCATCGCGCCGCCGAGGGCATCGATTTCCTTGACCAGATGGCTTTTGCCAATGCCACCGATGGCCGGGTTGCAGCTCATGGCACCGAGGGTTTCCACGTTATGCGTCAGCAACAGGGTTTTTGCCCCCATACGTGCTGAGGCCAGTGCTGCCTCGGTACCGGCATGACCGCCGCCGATGACGATCACTTCAAAACGGGAAGGGAAATCCACCACGCACCTCGTGCCTGCTTAAGTAGGTCATTCAGGAATAGTTTGAGATCAGGTTTCTGAACCTGGTCGACAAGTATAGGGACTTCGCCCTTCCTAAAGAACCCTTTGCACAAAATTTAACCAGCTGTGGAGAACTCGAGATCAAAAGAATAAAAAAGAGAGAAATTTATAAAACCTTTGTTTTTATGTTTATTCTTACTGACCATCCTTTCTGTGGATAGATCGCTACAGGCTATATATTTCAATATGTACAGCGTTTCAAAACCCTGTGACCAGGTGCCAATGAGGCCCTTGGATAACCGCTTTAAGCCTGTGGATGAATGAAGTGGTTATCCACAGAGGCAGTTATATTCAGTTTTGGAGCCCTGTTATCAACTGCCCTCAGTGGCAGTTATTCACAGGGCTTAATCCACAGAAATCCGCTGAGTGACTGTACGACGGCCGAGGGAAATCCGCTGAGGGAGAGGGAATCTGCCCGGCACTGGAGAAAGGAATTGGAAATGAGGGTGCAGACAGGCCGCGAATGGGCCTGTCTGCTTACAGCAGAGGGCTTATTTACCGATACAGAAACTGGAAAAGATCCGGCCGAGCAGGTCATCGGAGCTGAATGCCCCGGTGATTTCGCCCAGTGAGTGCTGTGCCTGACGCAAATCTTCGGCCAGCAGTTCACCGGCACCTGCCAGCGTCAGCTGTGCACGACCATGTTCCAGCGCTGCACTGGCATGGCGCAGTGCTTCCAGATGGCGGCGACGGGCACTGAAGCTGCTTTCCGAGGTTTGCTCATAGCCCATGCAGGCCTTGAGGTGGTCGCGCAGCAATTCCAGACCTTCGCCGGCGGATTTGGCGCTGAGGCTGATGGTCACGTGGCCATCGTCACTGACTTCCAGGGCAATCGTCTCACCCGTCAGGTCAGCCTTGTTGCGGATCAAGGTGACTTTGGCCGGATCTGGCCGGGTTTCGAGGAATTCCGGCCACAGGGCAAACGGATCCGCCGCTTCCGGCGCAGTGGCATCGACCACCAGCAACACCCGGTCGGCTTCAGTGATCGCCTTCAGCGCTCGTTCAACACCAATCTTTTCCACTTGATCATCGGTATCGCGCAGACCGGCGGTGTCCACCACGTGCAACGGCATGCCATCAATGTGGATATGTTCGCGCAGAATGTCCCGCGTGGTACCGGCGATCTCAGTCACGATCGCGGCTTCGCGGCCAGCCAGGGCATTCAACAGGCTGGACTTGCCGGCATTCGGACGACCGGCAATCACCACGGTCATACCGTCGCGCAACAAGGCACCCTGTCCGGCTTCCCGCAGCACAGTGGATAACTCTTCACGTACCTTGTCGAGCATGCTCAACACATGGCCATCGGCAAGAAAGTCGATTTCCTCTTCCGGAAAGTCGATGGCAGCTTCCACGTAGATGCGCAGGCCGATCAGTTGTTCAGTGAGGTTATGCACACGCTGGGAAAACGCTCCCTGCAGCGAGCGCAAGGCATTGCGTGCAGCCTGTGCAGAACTGGCTTCGATCAGATCGGCAATCGCCTCGGCCTGAGCCAGGTCGAGTTTGTCGTTGAGGAACGCGCGCTCGCTGAATTCGCCGGGGCGGGCCAGACGGCAACCCAGTTCCAGGCAACGCTTGAGCAACATATCCAGAACAATCGGGCCGCCGTGGCCCTGCAGTTCCAGCACGTCTTCGCCGGTGAACGAGTTCGGCCCCGGGAAATACAGAGCCAGTCCTTCGTCCAGCACTTGCTGATCATCACTGAAAAACGGACCGTAATGCGCGTAACGCGGTTTCAGTTCACGGCCGCTGATGGCTTTGGCTGCGACGCTGGCCAACGGCCCGGAAATACGGACGATGCCGACACCGCCGCGACCTTGAGCGGTGGCGACAGCGGCGATGGTTTCACGAGGTGCGCTCATAAACCGGAATCCAGACAAAAGTGGCAGATAGCAAAACGCCCCACTAGGGGGCGTTTTGAGTGGTGTTATCCACAGAGTAAGTTACGCCTCGGCTTTTTTCGTCGCCGCTTCGATCTTACGCGTGATGTACCACTGTTGGGCAATCGACAGGCAGTTGTTCACAACCCAGTACAGCACCAGACCAGCCGGGAACCACAGGAAGAAGAAGGTGAAGATGATTGGCATCATTTTCATGACCTTCGCCTGCATCGGATCCGGTGGAGTCGGGTTCAGACGCTGCTGAATGAACATGGTCGCGCCCATGATGATCGGCAGGATGAAGAACGGATCCTTGATCGACAGGTCAGTGATCCACAGCATGAATGGCGCTTGGCGCATTTCCACGCTTTCCAGCAGAACCCAGTACAGCGAAAGGAAAACCGGCATCTGCACGAGGATCGGCAAGCAGCCGCCCAGCGGATTGATCTTCTCTTTCTTGTACAGCTCCATCATGGCTTGCGACATTTTCTGCCGGTCATCGCCATGTTGCTCTTTCAATGCAGCCAGTTTCGGCGCAACGGCACGCATGCGCGCCATGGATTTGTAGCTGGCGGCCGACAATGGGAAGAAGATCCCTTTGATCAGCATGGTCAGGAAGATAATCGACCAGCCCCAGTTACCCACAATCGCGTGAATGTGTTGCAGCAGCCAGAAGATCGGTTGAGCGATGAACCACAGAATGCCGTAGTCGACCGTCAGTTCCAGACCTGGGGATAACTGTTTCAGCACGGCCTGGCTTTTCGGCCCGGCGTACAGAATGGCGCTGGTTTCAACTTTCGCACCCGGTGCAGCGGTCAGCGAAGGACCGGTGTAACCGATGATGTAGTTGCCTTTGCTGTCTTTACGCGTCTGAACGATGTTGTTTTCGCCTTTCGGCGCAACCCACGCAGTCACGAAGTAATGCTGCAGCCAGGCTACCCAGCCACCGGTGACGGTTTCCTTCAGCTGACCTTTGTCCATGTCTTTCATGGACACTTTCTTGTACGGCTCGGAACTTGTCCACAGGGCAGCGCCCAGGTAAGTCGCGGTGCCGGTGGCAGTGGTCGACGAAGGGTCGGCACTGGCATCGCGCTTCAGCTGGGCGAACATCGAACCCGACCAAGGCTGAGCGCTCTGGTTATCCACAAGGTAGGTCACGGTCACGTCATACAGGCCGCGTTTCAGAGTGAAACGCTTGATGTAATTGACGCCGTCCTTGCTGAACTTCAGGTCGACAACCAGTTGATCCTGACCGTCAGCCAGTTGATAACTTTTCTTCTCCGAGGCGTAAACCGGACGACCGGCCGGGCTTGCGTCCGGACCGTTGGTGCCGATCAGGCCGCTTTGTGCCAGATAAGTACGTTCGCCGCCGTTGTCGAACAGCTGGAACGGTACATCAGGACGATCCTGACGACGTGGATACAGTGGCAAAGTCAGTTGAGCAACGTCACCGCCCTGTGGATCGATCGCCAGATCGAGCACGTCGGTTTTGACCTGGATCAGATCCTTGCTGGCAGCGACTGGCGTTTCCACAGGTGCGCTGGTATCGCTGGCGGCACGCGGAATATCGTCACTGGCGGAAGCGTTATTGCCAGGAACGGTGTCCGGCAAACCGGATGCAGTCGTACTGGTAGCAACATTCTGAGTCGGCAGGGCAGCCTGGCCATAATCCTGGTTCCATTTAAGAACCATGACGTAGGACACGATTGCCAGGGCGACGATCAGGATCGTGCGTTTGATATCCATGATTACTCGGCCATCGAAGAAGAACGGGAGGTAGGGATAGGTGGAACCGGGTCATAACCACCGGGATTCCACGGATGACAGCGACCTAAACGACGAAAGGTCAGCCAGCCACCGCGCAGAAGGCCATGATTTTCGATGGCTTCATACGCGTAGCAAGAACAACTGGGGTAGAAACGACAGTGATTGGCCATCAAAGGACTAATGGCGTAGCGATAAAACTGGATCGGAACGAGGGCCAGTTTACGCATCTGGACTGTCTACCCCTACAGTTTCGGTTTTGACTGCTGAAACTGGCTTGTTACGGGCCAGGCGCTTCCAGAGTTTGCCGAAATGCTGAATCAATTCGGGGTTTTCTACGTCGCCCAAACCTTTGCGCGCGACGATAACGATGTCCCAGCCGACCAGAGAATCCTGGTGCAGACGGAACGATTCGCGCATCAGACGTTTGAGGCGATTGCGCTCAACGGAGAGCTTTACGCTCTTTTTCCCGATAACCAGCCCGAGACGGGGGTGATCAAGATCGTTGTTGCGCGCAAGGAGCAGGAGATTTTTCCCCGGAACCTTGCCGGTAGGGGAGTCAAAGACTGCCTTGAAATGCCGGGGGGTAAGCAGACGCTTTTCCCGACTGAAGTCCTGACTCACCTCCAGTACCGGATTATCAAACTGCCAGACGCGCACGACCTTTGGCGCGACGACGCGACAGGACAGCGCGACCGTTCTTGGTAGCCATGCGAGCACGGAAACCGTGGGTACGAGCGCGTTTGATAGTGCTTGGTTGGAAAGTACGTTTCATGTCGTGTTACCTGGTTCGTCCACAACGGGCCGGAATGGCCCCCGTTTTAAGAGACCGGGGATTCTAGAGAAAGCAAGCCCTCAGGTCAATTTCCAACCAGCGTTTCCTTATAAATAGATCTCTGGAGCTTGCGGAAGCGAAATCCTGTTTGCCAGACATAAAAATAAAGAAGGGAATTATTTAAAGCTTTTCTGTAAAGCTTGTAAAAGCTAGGGCGCCCCTCTTCTGTGGATAACCATGCTCAGCCCTTATAAAGCTTGATGTACAGAGAATGACAACTACAGTGGAAAACCGTGTTCAGCCTGTGCTGCGCTGTCGGATAACCTGTGTGTGGAATGGCCTGTTATCCACAGGCTGGTTATCCACCGAGTTCCACCCCCAGTTGTCCAGTGCCCTCAAAGGCGGTTATCCACAGAGCTTATGCACACACCGTTGGTCGCCTTTTTACCGGTTAACGCATTGATTAATCATGGTCACCACACAACCTGCATGTGGATAAGTGGACGGCTCGCCGCTACAATGGCCGCTTGTTTTTGCCTCACCGGCTTTCAACTTAGGGGATATCCGTGTCAGTGGAACTTTGGCAGCAGTGCGTGGAGCTTTTGCGCGAAGAGCTGCCTGCCCAACAATTCAACACCTGGATCCGTCCACTACAGGTCGAAGCCGAAGGCGACGAGTTGCGCGTCTACGCACCGAACCGTTTTGTGCTGGACTGGGTCAACGAAAAGTACCTCGGTCGCGTCCTTGAACTGCTGGATGAGCACGGCAACGGCATGGCGCCAGCGCTTTCCTTATTAATAGGCAGCAAACGCAGCTCGGCACCGCGTGCCGCGCCGAATGCGCCGTTGGCCGCTGCGCAGGTGTCCCAGGCGCAGGCCAATACCGCGCCGGCCAGCGCGCCAGCCCCGGCTCCAAGTGCAGCCCCGGCCAAGCGCTCGACGCAGAAAACCGAGGAAGTCAGTGAAGAGCCGTCCCGCGACAGCTTTGACCCGATGGCCGGTGCGGCCTCGCAACAGGCCCCGGTTCGCGCCGAACAGCGCACAGTGCAGGTCGAAGGCGCGCTCAAGCACACCAGTTACCTGAACCGCACCTTCACTTTCGAGAATTTCGTCGAAGGCAAGTCCAACCAGCTCGCCCGCGCGGCGGCCTGGCAGGTGGCGGACAATCCCAAGCACGGTTACAACCCGCTGTTCCTGTATGGCGGCGTCGGTCTGGGTAAAACCCACTTGATGCACGCGGTGGGTAACCATCTATTAAAGAAGAACCCGAATGCCAAGGTCGTGTACCTGCATTCCGAGCGTTTCGTGGCCGACATGGTCAAGGCGCTGCAACTGAACGCGATCAACGAATTCAAGCGCTTCTACCGTTCGGTGGACGCTCTGCTGATCGACGATATTCAGTTCTTCGCCCGTAAAGAGCGTTCCCAGGAAGAGTTTTTCCACACCTTCAACGCCCTGCTTGAAGGTGGCCAGCAGGTCATTCTCACCAGTGACCGCTACCCGAAAGAAATCGAAGGCCTTGAAGAGCGCCTCAAGTCCCGCTTCGGCTGGGGCCTGACGGTTGCCGTCGAGCCGCCGGAGCTTGAAACCCGCGTGGCGATCTTGATGAAGAAGGCTGATCAGGCCAAAGTCGAGTTGCCTCACGACGCGGCGTTCTTCATAGCCCAGCGAATTCGTTCCAACGTCCGAGAGCTGGAAGGTGCGCTGAAACGCGTGATCGCTCACTCGCACTTCATGGGCCGCGACATCACCATCGAGTTGATTCGCGAATCTCTGAAGGACTTGTTGGCACTGCAGGACAAACTGGTTTCTGTGGATAACATTCAGCGCACCGTCGCCGAGTACTACAAGATCAAGATTTCCGACCTGCTGTCCAAGCGTCGTTCGCGCTCGGTGGCACGTCCGCGTCAGGTGGCCATGGCATTGTCCAAGGAGCTGACCAACCACAGCCTGCCGGAAATCGGCGATGTGTTTGGTGGTCGCGACCACACGACGGTGTTGCACGCCTGCCGCAAGATCAACGAACTTAAGGAATCCGACGCGGACATCCGCGAGGACTACAAGAACCTGCTGCGTACACTGACCACTTGATGAACACCAGCGCAGCTTATTAAGGCAAGGGACTAGACCATGCATTTCACCATTCAACGCGAAGCCCTGTTGAAACCCCTGCAACTGGTCGCAGGCGTCGTCGAGCGCCGACAGACCTTGCCGGTACTGTCCAACGTGCTGTTGGTCGTCGACGGCCAGCAGCTGTCGCTGACCGGTACCGACCTGGAAGTCGAGCTGGTGGGGCGCGTGCAACTCGAAGAACCGGCCGAAACCGGCTCCATCACCGTGCCGGCGCGCAAGCTGATGGACATCTGCAAGAGCCTGCCCAACGACGCGCTGATCGACATCAAGGTCGACGAGCAGAAACTGGTCGTGAAGGCCGGTCGTAGCCGTTTCACCCTGTCGACCTTGCCGGCCAACGATTTCCCGACGGTTGAAGAAGGCCCGGGTTCGCTGACCTGCAGCCTGGAGCAGAGCAAACTGCGTCGTTTGATCGAACGCACCAGCTTCGCCATGGCCCAGCAGGACGTGCGCTACTACCTCAACGGCATGCTGCTGGAAGTTTCGGCTGGTGTGATCCGTGCCGTGGCCACCGACGGTCACCGTCTGGCGATGTGCTCGATGCAGGCCGATATCGGTCAGCCGGATCGCCACCAGGTGATCGTGCCGCGCAAAGGTATCCTCGAACTGGCGCGTCTGCTTACCGAGCCGGACGGCAACGTCAGCATCGTTCTGGGTCAGCACCACATCCGCGCCACCACCGGCGAATTCACCTTCACTTCGAAGCTGGTCGACGGCAAGTTCCCGGATTACGAGCGCGTTCTGCCAAAGGGCGGCGACAAGCTGGTATTGGGCGATCGTCAGGCACTGCGTGAAGCCTTCAGCCGTACCGCAATTCTGTCCAACGAGAAATACCGTGGTATCCGTCTGCAACTGGCTAACGGTCAGTTGAAGATCCAGGCCAACAACCCGGAGCAGGAAGAAGCCGAAGAAGAAGTGGGCGTTGAATACAACGGCGGTTCGCTGGAAATCGGCTTCAACGTGAGCTACCTGCTCGACGTGCTGGGCGTGATGACCACCGAACAGGTTCGCCTGATCCTGTCCGACTCCAACAGCAGTGCGCTGGTGCAAGAGTCCGACAATGACGACTCGGCTTATGTTGTCATGCCGATGCGTCTGTAATCAGCTGATCCTGGATGTCGTTAAGTCGTGTTTCGGTCACCGCGGTGCGCAATCTGCACCCGGTGACCTTCTCCCCCTCCCCCCGCATCAACATTCTTTACGGCGCCAACGGCAGCGGCAAAACCAGTGTTCTGGAAGCCATTCATCTGCTGGGGCTTGCCCGTTCGTTTCGTAGCACGCGGCTGTTGCCGGTCATCCAGTACGAGCAACTCGCCTGCACGGTGTTCGGTCAGGTCGAGTTGGCCGAGGGTGGCCACAGTGCGTTGGGCATATCTCGCGACCGTCAGGGTGAGTTTCAGATTCGCATCGACGGGCAGAACGCCCGCAGCGCTGCGCAATTGGCCGAGATCCTGCCACTGCAGTTGATCAACCCCGATAGCTTCCGCCTGCTCGAAGGTGCGCCGAAGATTCGCCGGCAGTTTCTGGATTGGGGTGTGTTCCACGTCGAGCCGCGTTTCATGGCGACCTGGCAGCGTTTGCAGAAGGCCTTGCGCCAGAGAAACTCCTGGCTGCGGCATGGTACACTTGACGCCGTTTCGCAAGCGGTTTGGGACAGGGAACTGTGCCAGGCCAGCGCTGAAATCGATGAATACCGCCGCGCTTACATCAAAGCCTTGAAACCAGTCTTTGAACAAACCTTGAGCGAACTGGTTGAGCTTGAAGGTTTGACGCTCAGCTATTACCGAGGCTGGGACAAGGACCGGGAATTGAGTGCCGTACTGGCTGGCTCCGTGCAACGGGACCAGCAAATGGGTCATACCCAGGCCGGACCGCAACGGGCTGATTTGCGTCTTAGATTGGGCGCACACAATGCCGCGGACATCTTGTCCCGGGGTCAGCAGAAGCTGGTGGTTTGTGCCTTGCGAATTGCCCAGGGGCATCTGGTGAGCCAGGCCCGACGCGGCCAGTGTATTTATCTGGTGGATGACTTGCCGTCCGAGCTGGACGAGAGCCACCGTCGCGCGCTGTGCCGCTTGCTGGAAGACTTACGCTGCCAGGTTTTCATCACCTGTGTAGATCACGAATTATTGAGGGAAGGCTGGCAGACGGAAACGCCAGTCGCTCTGTTCCACGTGGAACAGGGCCGTATCACCCAGACCCACGACCATCGGGAGTGAAGGCATTGAGCGAAGAAAATACGTACGACTCAACGAGCATTAAAGTGCTGAAAGGCCTGGATGCCGTACGCAAACGTCCCGGTATGTACATTGGTGACACTGACGATGGCAGCGGTCTGCACCACATGGTGTTCGAAGTGGTCGACAACTCGATCGACGAAGCCCTCGCCGGCCACTGCGACGACATCAGCATCATCATCCACCCGGATGAGTCCATCACCGTTAAAGACAACGGCCGTGGCATCCCGGTAGACGTGCACAAGGAGGAAGGCGTTTCCGCCGCCGAAGTCATCATGACCGTCCTCCACGCTGGCGGTAAGTTCGACGACAACTCCTACAAGGTCTCCGGCGGTCTGCACGGTGTAGGTGTGTCGGTTGTGAACGCGCTGTCCGAAGAGCTGGTACTGACCGTACGCCGCAGCGGCAAGATCTGGGAACAGACCTACGTCCACGGCGTGCCTCAGGCACCGATGGCGATCGTTGGCGACAGCGAAACCACCGGTACCCAGATCCACTTCAAGGCTTCCAGCGAAACCTTCAAGAACATTCACTTCAGCTGGGACATCCTGGCCAAGCGCATTCGTGAACTGTCCTTCCTCAACTCCGGTGTCGGCATCGTCCTCAAGGATGAGCGCAGCGGCAAGGAAGAGCTGTTCAAGTACGAAGGCGGCCTGCGTGCGTTCGTTGAATACCTGAACACCAACAAGACTGCGGTCAATCAGGTGTTCCATTTCAATATCCAGCGTGAAGACGGCATTGGCGTGGAAATCGCCCTGCAGTGGAACGACAGCTTCAACGAGAACCTGTTGTGCTTCACCAACAACATTCCACAGCGCGACGGCGGTACTCACCTGGTGGGTTTCCGTTCCGCACTGACACGTAACCTGAACAACTACATCGAGCAGGAAGGCCTGGCGAAGAAACACAAAGTCGCCACCACCGGTGACGATGCCCGTGAAGGCCTGACCGCGATCATTTCGGTGAAAGTGCCGGATCCGAAATTCAGCTCGCAGACCAAAGACAAGCTGGTGTCTTCCGAAGTGAAGACTGCGGTCGAGCAGGAGATGGGCAAGTACTTCTCCGACTTCCTGCTGGAAAACCCGAACGAAGCCAAGCTGGTCGTCGGCAAGATGATTGACGCGGCGCGTGCCCGTGAAGCGGCGCGCAAGGCCCGTGAGATGACCCGCCGCAAAGGCGCGCTGGACATTGCCGGCCTGCCGGGCAAGCTCGCTGACTGCCAGGAAAAAGACCCGGCGCTGTCCGAACTGTACCTCGTGGAAGGTGACTCCGCGGGCGGCTCTGCCAAGCAGGGACGTAACCGCAAGACCCAGGCGATCCTGCCGCTGAAGGGCAAGATCCTCAACGTCGAGAAAGCACGCTTCGACAAGATGATCTCGTCCCAGGAAGTGGGCACCCTGATCACCGCACTGGGCTGCGGTATCGGTCGCGAAGAGTACAACATCGACAAGCTGCGCTATCACAACATCATCATCATGACCGATGCTGACGTCGACGGTTCGCACATCCGTACCCTGCTGCTGACTTTCTTCTTCCGTCAGTTGCCGGAGTTGATCGAGCGCGGTTACATCTACATCGCCCAGCCGCCGCTGTACAAGGTCAAGAAAGGCAAGCAAGAGCAATACATCAAAGACGACGACGCCATGGAAGAGTACATGACGCAGTCGGCCCTGGAAGATGCGAGCCTGCACCTGAACGAAGAGGCTCCGGGCATTTCCGGTGAGGCGCTCGAGCGTCTGGTGAACGACTTCCGCATGGTGATGAAGACCCTCAAGCGTCTGTCGCGCCTGTACCCGCAGGAACTGACCGAGCACTTCATCTACCTGCCAGCCGTGAGCCTGGAAATGCTCGGCGACCACGCCAAGATGCAAGACTGGCTGGCCCAGTACGAAGTGCGTCTGCGCACCGTCGAGAAGTCGGGCCTGGTGTACAAGGCCAGCCTGCGTGAAGATCGTGAGCGTGGCGTGTGGCTGCCGGAGGTCGAACTGATCTCCCACGGCCTGTCGAACTACGTCACCTTCAACCGCGACTTCTTCGGCAGCAACGACTACAAGACCGTCGTCACCCTCGGCGCTCAACTGAGCACACTGCTCGACGAAGGCGCGTACATCCAGCGCGGCGAGCGCAAGAAAGCCGTCACCGAGTTCAAGGAAGCCCTCGACTGGCTGATGGCCGAAAGCACCAAGCGCCACACCATCCAGCGCTACAAAGGTCTGGGCGAAATGAACCCGGATCAGCTGTGGGAAACCACCATGGACCCAAGCGTGCGCCGCATGCTGAAAGTCACCATCGAAGACGCCATTGGCGCAGACCAGATCTTCAACACCCTGATGGGTGATGCGGTCGAACCTCGCCGTGACTTCATCGAGAGCAATGCACTGGCGGTGTCCAACCTGGATTTCTAAGGTTGCCGATGCTGCTCAGGAAAAGCCCGCGAAAGCGGGCTTTTTTTTGCGTTCAATTTCGTCTTGAGGCGCGATACGATGCGGGTCTTGCGTCGCAGACAGGCGGCCGGATTGTAGAAAAACGACTAAAAAAAGAGCAATCAATTGACTCATCAATGCGTAACGAAGGATTCCGTTAGACGTCCATGGGTCAATGCGTTGCCCCTGCTGCTGGGGGTTGTGGCGTTTTTTATCGTCATCGGCCCCAGGGCGTTGAACCCGCAAAATATTGCATGGCTGGGCAGTGGTGATCCGGCCACGCACTACCTGGGTTGGGTATTCTTCAGACACTCGCCCTGGTCGTGGCCGCTGGGGCTCAATCCTTCGTATGGATTGGAGCTGAGCAGCGCAATCATCTTTTCTGATTCCAATCCGCTGTTAGCGTTGGTCTTCAAACCTTTTGCCGCATGGCTACCCGAACCCTTTCAATACTTGGGCCTCTGGCTGCTGCTATGTTTTGTGCTACAGGGCTGGTTCGCCTGGAAGCTTATGGGGCTGGTCACCACCAATATTGCGCTGCGCTTGCTGGGTGCGGCGCTGTTTCTGTTCAACCCGGCGCTGATTTCGAGAATGGGCGAGCATTTGTCCCTGGCGGGGCATTTCCTGATTCTGGCTGCGTTGTATCTAGCCCTGCGTCCACACACCGAGCGGCGCCGTCTGGCTTGGGGCACGTTGTTGGCGGTCACCGCTTTGATACACGCTTATTTATTGGCGATGGTGGGTTTGATCTGGCTGGCCGACCTGCTGGCCCGTTCCTCGAAGCGGCAACTGCAGCTGAAAAACGCGTTTTTCGAACTGTTCAGCCTTCTGCTGCCGACAGGTTTGTGTTGCTGGCAGGCGGGCTATTTCACCGTCGAAGGGGACGGACTGGCCTCTTTTGGATTCGGACTGTTTCGTGCCAATGCGCTGACGTTCTTCGACCCAGCCGGATGGTCTTACATCCTCGGCGATATACCCGGCGTACCCGGGGATTTGGCCGGCATGGCTTTTCCGGGATTGGGGGTCCTGTTCCTGCTTGCTTGTGCGTTGTGGTTCATGTACTCAGGCGACAACCATTTTATGGAGGGCATGCGCAAATGCTGGTTATTGCTGCTGGCTCTGCTGGGATTAATGCTTTTCGCGTTCTCCAACAGGGTCGGTGTCGGACCGTTCGAGTTCGTCTACTGGTTGCCTGACCCCGTCATTTCCATGGCCGGTATTTTCCGTGCGTCGGGGCGGATGATCTGGCCGGTAATGTATGCGGCGATCTTCGCTGTGGTGTGCCTGATCGTGCGTAACTCTGCGCCACGAGCCGCGCTTGTGCTGCTGGCGATTGCGCTGCTGGTGCAGATCACTGACACCCGTGCCGGTTGGGAACACATTCGCCATCAACTGATGGTCACGCCTGCTGCAACGTGGAACACCCGGATGGTCGACCCGTTCTGGCAAAACGCGGCGACGTACTATCAGAAGGTCCGCTATGTGGTTCCACAAAACCTGACAACCCATTGGATGACCTTCTCTGATTATGCGGGCAGAAACCATCTCGCCACGGATGCCGTGTACCTGGGCCGAGTTAGCGCACAAGCTCAGGAAAATCTGCAGTTGGCGGCCACGAGGGCCATCGACTCCGGCAAGTTTGCACACGACACCCTCTATGTGCTCGAACAGCGCTCTGCCCTGCAAGCGACGGTCAGCATCAATCACGACAGCGATGTGCTGGCAAAGGTTGATGGCTTCTACGTGCTGGCACCGGGCTGGAAGGAGTGCTCTGCCTGTCCGCCAATCACCGATGAATCCCGGACATTGATTCCTTCATTTGGTGCAGGTGAAAAGCTGCAGTTCACGGAGGGCAGCCCCGGCGCCCAGGCGCTGGCCAAAGGCTGGTGGTTTGCCGAGGCGTGGGGCACCGGGTCAGTTGGAACGGATGCCGAAATTATCCTGCGGCCCAAGACTGGCTTGAGTTTGCTGACGCTTGAAACCAATGCCTTCCTGGCTGAGAAACACCCGCGCCAAGCGGTGGAGATCAGCATCAATAACGTGCCGCTACTTTCCACCAGCCTGACCAATGCCACCGCCAACACAATCAATATCAGCCTGCCCGCCCAAGTGCAGGCACTGGTCGCGCAGCAAGGTGTGTTGCGGGTTCAGTTGCATTTCCCTCTGGCAATAAGTCCGCATGACCTGGGCTGGAGCGAAGACACCCGCAAACTGGCGATCGGCTTGCTGGCGCTGACCTTTCATTGATCAAGGGGGCCAACGCAATGCCGTTGGCCTGCCCTTCTCACTCGTTTGTTGCTGCGACGCTCTCCAACCGATACCCATACCCATAAATCGTCAGCAACTGCCAACCGCGATCCGCCGTCAGCCCCAGTTTGTTGCGCAGGCGATAGATGTGCGTATCCAGCGGCCGTGATGACGCGACTTCTTCATGCGGCCAGAAGCGTTCGTACAGATACTCCCGCGATAACGGCCGACCCAGGTTACTGAACAGGCACCGCGCCAGGCGGTACTCACGTTCGGTCATGACGACTGACTTTCCCTCGCGGGTGACACTCAGTTCGGCATCGTCGAAGGTCAGGTCATTGAAGGTCAGGACTTCGCCAGCACTGCTGCGTGGCTGGCTGTGCCGGCGCAGGACGGCGGCGACTCGGGCTTTCAGCTCGTTGGGGCGGAAAGGCTTGCTGACGTAATCGTCGGCACCGGCGTTCAGCGCCTGGACGATATCGCTTTCGCCGTCGCGGCTGGTCAGCATGATCGCGGCGGGCGGCGACTCCATGTGTTCGCGGGTCCAGCGCAGCAGCGCCAGGCCAGTGATGTCGGGCAGTTGCCAGTCGAGGATCAGCAAGTCGAAGGTGTCCCGACGCAACTGGCGCAACAGGTCCTCACCCCGTTCAAAGCTGTGCAGCGACCAAGGCTGCTCTCCCACTGCAGCCATCTGCTGCAGGGTTTGCTCGACCCGACGCAGTTCGGCGGGTTCATCATCCAGTATCGCAACGCGCATACGCGTGGGTTCCTTGTTGCTTGGGCAGTGGCCGGCCACGTTAACGGCTCGGCCTGAGCAATAAAAGTAAGCCGTTCACCATGGGTCGACGTCCGCTATGATTCTTCGGATCTACATCCTCAGACCTGTGGCCCATGAAACCATTCACTGTCCCCTGCCCTGTTTGTCATGATTAGCCCGCGTCGGCGTGAAAGCCGCGAGCCGAGTCAGGTTCAGCGCCTGTTTCGGCGATTGGTGCGTGAGTGGTTGTGGATAAGTCTAGTGCTGTTGCCGCTGACTGCCCTGTTGTCGTATCGCGCGCAGATTAATCTGCACGATGCGTCACCGGTTTGGAGCGCGTTGCTTTCGGCGGGATGGGTGGCGGTTGTCCTCGGTTTGCTGCCGTGGCGTCCGCGCTGGGCGATCTGGGTAACGCTGGGTGGGGTGGCGGGTGTGTTGCTCACCAGCGCCGCACTGGCGGAAGTTCGTCACTGGTGGTCACCGACGCCGGCAGCGCTTGGCATATTGTTCGGCTACCTGGTCTGGAACTGGCGGCGCCTGAGCGTGGTGCTGACGTACTTTGGCTGGGAACTGGCACGGCTGGATCGCGAGCCGAAAGTATTCCCGGAACGGCGCCGCGCGCAATTCACCAGCGCTGACCAGCTGCAGGGCCAAATCATGGCGCTGGAGCAAGCCATGAGCCGCACGCGCGATACCCGGCGCTTCATTGCCGACGGTCTGGAATACCTGCCGGTGGCGACCCTGATCAGCGATCCCAAGGGGCAGATTCTGCTCGGCAATCGCAAGGCGCGGGTATTGTTTGATCACCCGCTGGTTGGCGACGACGTCCTCGAGCATCTGGCCCGCCTCGGTTATCCGGAGTTGTCCACAGAACCACGTCCGGCGCTTTCCACCCTGGCGCTGCTGGAGTTTCGCGATCACAAGGAACGCAGCTTGCGTCTGGAACGGGCGGCTTTGCTGCCGGTGGATGGCGATACCCCCATCGGCTGGCTGCTGAGCCTCACCGACCTGAGTGCCGAACGCGCCGCCGAAGAGCAGCGTGGGGTCTTGTTGCGGTTTCTTTCCCACGACCTGCGCGCCCCACATTCAGCGATTTTGGCCCTGCTCGATGTGCATC
The DNA here is from genome assembly GCF_050473925.1 of Pseudomonas sp. S8. Lineage (NCBI taxonomy): Bacteria > Pseudomonadati > Pseudomonadota > Gammaproteobacteria > Pseudomonadales > Pseudomonadaceae > Pseudomonas > Pseudomonas sp. S8. Next base: position 4,329,404 of record NZ_JBFDVZ010000016.1, on the reverse strand, counting down.
GCCATCAAGCCGGAGCGGACTCACCGCTGTTCGAACAGATCGAGCGCCAGGTACGCCGCGCGTTGGAATTGACCGATGGTTTCGTGTTGCTGGCCCGTGCGGAATCCGAGGCTTACCAGTTTCAACCCAGTCTGTTCGCGATGCTGGTGCTGGACGTGCTGGATCAGGCGCTGCCCATTGCTCAGCAGAAAAGCATCAAACTGTTGCACGCGATGGATGAGCAATCCCAGGAGCGCCTGATCAGCGCGGATCAAGGCCTGTTGACCCGGGCCTTGTTCAACCTGTTGGAAAACGCCATCAAGTACAGCCCGGCAGGCACCACGATTCAGTTGAGCGTCAGTTGCCAAGGCGAGTGGCTGTGCTGTGAATTGACCGATCAGGGCAAAGGCATTGCCGCCGAGGAACTGCCGGATCTGTTCACTCAATACCGACGATTTTCATCGGCGCAGGGAATTGATGGTATCGGTCTGGGGCTGTCGATGGTCAAGGCAGTGATCGATCATCATGGCGGTCGCATCGAGTGCCACAGCATCGTCGATCAAGGCACTACGTTCCGGCTGCAGCTACCGTTGATGGCCGAGTGAACAGGCACAAAAAACCGGCTATATCAGCCGGTTTCTTTACTTCCGAAAAAAAACTTATGCACCTTTTACGGTGTTTTATGAGCTTGAGAAATATATAAGTAAATCAATAAGTTACTTTCAATATTCAGTCTTTTTCTACAAAACCGTACACAGGTTATCCACAAAATCTCAGACAGCCAGCTGATCATTCGCGGCAGGTGTCTGCGGCGCCGGTGGCAGCGAACCCATTTCGCGCTGAGTCTGTTCGTTCCAGGCCTGTACCCGGTCGTTCAGATCGGCGATGGCGCGAGGTCCAGTGCCTTCGGCGTACATCGGCTGACCGATGACCACGGTGATCACACCCGGCGTCTTGCCCCAGCCGATTTTCGGCCAGAACTTGCCGGCATTGTGTGCAATCGGCAGGACCGGAAGCGCCGCATTCACCGCCAAGGCGCTGCCACTGCGCGAGAACTTGCCAATAGTGCCGTGGGGAACGCGGGTGCCTTCCGGGAAGATCAATACCCAGACGTTGTCCTTGAGCAGCTCATCGCCTTTGGCTGCGACTTGCTTGAGTGCGGCTTTCGGGTTGTCGCGGTCAATCGCGATCGGCCGCAGCATGGCCATGGCCCAGCCGAAGAACGGCACGTACAGCAATTCACGCTTGAGCACCTGGCTCAAGGGCGAGAAATAAGCGGAGAGAAAGAACGTCTCCCAGGTGCTCTGGTGGTTCGACTGAATCACACAGGGCCGGTCCGGCACGTTTTCCGCGCCTTTGATTTCGTAACGAATGCCGAGAAACACCTTGGTCAACCACAAGGCGCAACGGCACCAGTACACGTTGATAAAACGATAACGCGCCTTGAACGGCAGAAAGGGCGCGATAAAAAAGCTCAGGCTGCACCACAGCAAGGCAGTGGTGCCCAGCAGCAGGTAAAAGAGAAAAATTCTGATGGCCTGCAGTATCGACATGGCGACGTTTACCGTTACGGGCACTGCCCGACTGTTCAAGCGCACTCCCGATCAATCCCTGGTCAGGAACTTCAGAAGCACTCTAGTTGTGGATAAGTTCTGCGGCAATCGCCGCCAGATCGTCAAAAATCAGGGTGCCGACCGGAAGGGTCTTGCCCAGAGTTTTTTCGCCTTTCCCGGTCTTTACCAAAACGGGCTGTGAATCGACGGCTTTGGCGGCCTCCAGGTCACCAAGGCTGTCGCCGACGAACCAGACATTCGTCAGCGCCACGTTGTAATGCGCCGCGATGGTTTGCAACATCCCCGGTTTCGGCTTGCGACAGTCGCAACCTTCGTCCGGCCCGTGCGGGCAATACACGATCAGCCCGACTTCACCGCCCTGCTCCGCCACCAGCGCGCGCAAGCGCGCGTGCATGGCGTCGAGGGTGGCGAGGTCGTAATAGCCGCGAGCAATACCGGACTGGTTGGTAGCGACCGCCACCGTCCAGCCGGCCTTGCTCAACTGCGCAATCGCCTCGATCGAGCCGGGCAGCGGAATCCACTCTTCCACCGACTTGATGTAAGCATCGGAGTCGTAATTGATCACTCCGTCCCGATCGAGAATCAGCAGTTTCAACAGCAGTCCCTCAACCCAGCAGCGAAATGTCGGCAACCCCGAGGAACAGACCACGCAGGCGCGCCAGCAGCGCGTAGCGGTTGGCCCGGACCTTGGCGTCTTCGGCATTGACCATGACGGCGTCGAAGAACGCATCTACCGGTTCGCGCAATGCCGCCAGACGCGCCAGAGATTCGTTGTACTGACGCGCTGCGGCCATTGGCTGCACCGCTTGATCCGCTTGCTGGATCGCCGAATACAGCGAGAACTCGTTGGCGTTGTCGAAGTATTTGGCCTCGACCACGGTCGGCACCGAGCCTTCGACTTTGCTCAACAGGTTCGATACACGCTTGTTGACCGCCGCCAGCGCCGCCGCTTCCGGCAGTTTGCGGAAGGCCTGTACCGCTTGCACACGCTGGTCGAAGTCCAGCGCCGAACCCGGCTTCAGGGCACGAACCGACAGGTAGGTGGCAACATCGACGCCTTCGTCTTCGTAACGCGCACGCAGACGGTCGAAGATGAACTCCAGCACCGAATCGGCCAGACCGGCAGCCTTGACCTTGGCGCCGAACGCAGTCACGGCGAAGGCCACGGCGTCGTTCAAGTCCAGATCCAGTTGTTTCTCGATCAGGATGCGCAGCACACCCAGCGCCGCACGGCGCAGGGCATACGGGTCTTTGCTGCCGGTTGGCAGCATGCCGATACCGAAGATACCGACCAGAGTGTCGAGTTTGTCGGCGATCGCGACAGCGGCACCAGTCAGGGTCGCCGGCAGTTCAGCACCGGCACCGCGTGGCATGTACTGCTCGTTCAGCGCCAGCGCGACATCTTCCGGCTCGCCGTCATTGAGCGCGTAGTAGTAACCGGCGACACCTTGCATCTCCGGGAACTCACCGACCATTTCGGTGGCCAGGTCGCACTTCGACAGCAAGCCGGCACGGGCCGCCCACGAAGCGTTGCCGCCGATGCGTGCGGCAATGTACGCCGCGAGTTTTGAAACGCGCTCGGCCTTGTCGTAGACGCTGCCGAGTTTTTCCTGGAACACCACGTTCTGCAGGCGCAGGTTGAAATCTTCGAGTTTCTGCTTCTTGTCTTGCTTGAAGAAGAACTCGGCGTCGGTCAGACGTGGGCGAACCACTTTCTCGTTACCGGCGATGATCTGCTGCGGGTCTTTGGATTCGATGTTCGCCACGGTGATGAAACGCGGCAGCAACTTGCCCTCGGCATCCAGCAGACAGAAGTACTTCTGGTTGTCCTGCATGGTGGTGATCAGTGCTTCCTGCGGCACGTCGAGGAAACGTTCCTCGAACGAGCACACCAGCGGCACCGGCCATTCAACCAGCGCGGTCACTTCGTCGAGCAGCGCCGGCGGCACGATTGCAGTGCCTTCCTGACGGGTCGCCAGTTCTTCGGTGCGCTTGCTGATGATCTCGCGACGCTCGTTGGCGTCGGCCAATACATAAGCGGCACGCAGGTCGGCCAGGTAGCTCGACGGCGAGCCGATGCGCACGTTTTGTGGATGGTGGAAACGGTGACCACGGGAGTCGCGGCCAGCCTTCTGCGCGAGGATGGTGCAGTCGATGACCTGGTCACCGAGCAACATCACCAGCCACTGGGTCGGACGCACGAACTCTTCCTTGCGCGCCCCCCAACGCATGCGTTTCGGGATCGGCAGGTCGTTCAGCGAATCTTCGACGATGGTCGGCAGCAGGCTCGCGGTCGGCTTGCCGGCGATGTTCTGGCTGTAGCGCAGTTTCGGACCGCTCTGGTCGATTTCGCTCAGCTCGACGCCGCACTTCTTGGCGAAGCCCAGGGCGGCCTGAGTCGGGTTGCCTTCAGCGTCGAAGGCGGCCTGACGTGGCGGGCCATCCAGGTTGATGCTGCGATCCGGTTGCTGGGTGGCCAGCGCGGTGATCAGCACGGCCAGACGCCGCGGTGCGGCGTAGACGGTTTTGCTTTCGTAGCTCAGGCCGGCAGCTTGCAGGCCCTTGTCGATACCGGCGAGGAACGCTTCAGCCAGGGTGTTCAGGGCTTTTGGCGGCAGTTCTTCGGTGCCCAGTTCAACCAGAAAATCTTGAGCACTCATTGTGCAGCCTCCAGCTTGGCCAGTACTTCGTCACGCAGGTCCGGGGTCGCCATCGGGAAGCCCAGCTTGGCGCGAGCCAGCAGGTAGGCTTGCGCAACGGAACGCGCCAGGGTGCGAACGCGCAGAATATATTGCTGACGCGCGGTCACCGAGATCGCCCGGCGCGCATCCAGCAGGTTGAAGGTGTGCGAGGCCTTCAGGACCATTTCGTAGCTTGGCAACGGCAGCGGCTGGTCGAGTTCGATCAGGCGCTTGGCTTCGCTTTCATAGAAGTCGAACAGTTCGAACAGTTTGTCGACGTTGGCGTGTTCGAAGTTGTAGGTGGACTGCTCCACTTCGTTCTGGTGGAACACGTCGCCGTAGGTCACTTTGCCGAACGGACCGTCAGCCCAGACCAGGTCGTAGACCGAATCCACGCCCTGCAGGTACATGGCCAGACGTTCCAGACCGTAAGTGATCTCGCCGGTCACCGGGTAGCACTCGATGCCGCCAGCCTGCTGGAAGTAAGTGAACTGGGTCACTTCCATGCCGTTGAGCCAGACTTCCCAGCCCAGACCCCAGGCGCCGAGGGTCGGCGATTCCCAGTTGTCTTCGACGAAGCGAATGTCGTGGACCAGCGGGTCCAGGCCGACATGCTTGAGCGAGCCCAGGTACAGTTCCTGGAAATTGTCCGGGTTCGGCTTCAGGACCACCTGGAACTGATAGTAGTGCTGCAGACGGTTCGGGTTTTCCCCGTAGCGGCCGTCAGTCGGACGGCGGCTTGGCTGCACGTACGCGGCGTTCCAGGTTTCCGGGCCGATGGCGCGCAGGAAGGTCGCGGTGTGGAAAGTGCCGGCGCCTACTTCCATATCGTAGGGCTGAAGTACCACACAACCTTGCTCGGCCCAGTATTGCTGGAGCGCGAGGATCAAGTCTTGGAAGGTACGCACGGCTGGCGTAGGCTGGCTCACGAAATTCACCTGTTTCTTGGGCTGCGATTTAAAGAGCGGGAGTATACCCGATTCAGTCGCACCTCCACCCCCTGGAGCCTTATGCCACGCTGCTTTTGGTGTACCGAAGATCCGCTGTACATGGCTTATCACGATCAGGAGTGGGGCACGCCGCTGCGCGATGCGCAGGGTTTGTTCGAGTTGCTTTTGCTCGAAGGGTTCCAGGCCGGGCTGTCGTGGATCACCGTGCTGCGTAAACGCGAGCGCTACCGCGAGGTGTTGTACGGCTTCGACGTGCAGCGTGTGGCGCAGATGAGCGACGCCGAAATCGCTGAATTGATGCTCGATCCGGGGATCATCCGCAACCGCCTCAAACTCAATGCCGCCCGGCGCAATGCCCAGGCCTGGCTGGCGCTGGAAGACCCGGTGGCGTTTCTCTGGTCGTTTGTCGGCGACCGCCTGATCATCAATCATTTCAAGGATCGCAGTGAAGTCCCGGCGATCACGCCCGAAGCGCTGGCCATGAGCAAGGCCCTGAAAAAGGCCGGTTTCACCTTCGTCGGCCCAACCATTTGCTACGCACTGATGCAGGCTTCGGGCATGGTCATGGATCACACTCAGGACTGTGACCGCTACGCGCAGCTGGTCAACGGCGGTTAGAATGGCCGCCTCGCGCACAGCACAAAATCAGGAGTGACCTGTGGAAAAGTTTAAAGGCGCCTTGCTGGTAGGCGCTCTGCGGCTGTTTGCCCTGCTGCCATGGCGGGCCGTGCAGGCCGTGGGTTCGGCGATCGGCTGGATCATGTGGAAAACCCCCAACCGTTCCCGCGACGTGGTGCGGATCAACCTTTCCAAATGTTTTCCACAGATGGACCCGGCCGAGCGCGAGCGCCTGGTCGGCCAGAGCCTGAAAGACATCGGCAAATCCCTGACCGAAAGCGCGTGCGCCTGGATCTGGCCGGCCCAGCGTTCGATCGATCTGGTGCGCGAAGTCGAAGGCCTCGACATCCTCAAGGATGCGCTGGCCTCGGGCAAAGGCGTGGTCGGCATCACCAGCCATCTGGGCAACTGGGAAGTGCTCAACCACTTTTATTGCAGCCAGTGCAAACCGATCATTTTCTACCGCCCGCCGAAGCTCAAGGCGGTGGATGAATTGCTGCGCAAGCAACGCGTGCAACTGGGCAACAAAGTCGCTGCTTCCACCAAGGAAGGCATCCTCAGCGTGATCAAGGAAGTGCGCAAAGGTGGTGCAGTGGGCATTCCGGCTGACCCGGAACCGGCCGAGTCCGCCGGGATTTTCGTGCCGTTCTTCGCCACCCAGGCGCTGACCAGCAAATTCGTGCCGAACATGCTCGCCGGCGGCAAAGCGGTCGGCGTGTTCCTGCATGCCCTGCGTCTGCCGGACGGTTCCGGCTACAAAGTGATCCTCGAGGCGGCGCCCGAAGCCATGTACAGCACCGATACCGAGGAGTCCTGTGCGGCCATGAGCAAAGTGGTCGAGCGCTACGTCGCTGCGTATCCGAGCCAGTACATGTGGAGCATGAAGCGCTTCAAGAAACGCCCGCCGGGCGAAGCGCGCTGGTACTGAGCAAGTTGGCACACTCTGTGGATAACCTGCAGAAGCTGCCGCAGGCTGCGATCTTTTGATCCAGCTTCTGCGGCTTATCCACAGCCTCGTTCATACAAGGGCGCATAAAGATGTCCGAACAACGCAAATCCTTCCGCATCAAGATCACCCACGACAGCTTCGGTGAGTGCCTGGGGCAGACGCGCAATCTGTCGGCCACCGGCGTGTATGTCCAGCATCCAGGCCTGGCTTCGTTGCCCAAAGGCGCGGTGGTTTATGGTCAGGTGCAAGGTTTACCCACAGGCGCGCCACGGGTGCGAATGGAAGTGGTCACGGTGGATGCCGAGGGCATTGGCCTGCGCTATCTCTAGCTTATTGCGCCAGGCGGTCGAGCTTCTTCAGAAACACGGTCATTTCCTTCTCCGCCTGCTTGTCGCCATGGGCGCGGGCGGCTTCCAGACCTTGCTCCCACGCCTGCCGCGCGGCGGCGTGCTCGCCCAGTGCAAGCTGAGCCTTGCCCAATAGTTTCCACGCCGCCGAGTACTTCGGATCGAAGCCGACACAGCGCTGGAAATGCTCGGCTGCCTTGGCGTTCTCTCCCAAATCCAGATAACCCTTGCCCAGGCCAAAGCGCAGCAATGAGTTATCCACACCCTTGGCGAGCATTTTTTCCAGGGATTCGAGCATCGGTGGAGTCCTTTTCTAGTGCTTCAGAAAGATCTGCGGTGCCGCCATCGCTGGCAAGAGCTCCCACAAGGATCTCGGGTGCACATCACATTTGTGAACAACCGAAAAACCTGTGGGAGCTGGCTTGCCAGCGATGGGGCCAATGAAGGCACCGCTCATTCAGGATCAGAAGAAGCTCAGACCCACATGAAACAGCTTCTCCACATCGCGGATATGCTTTTTATCCACAAGGAACAGAATCACATGGTCACCGGTTTCGATCACCGTATCGTCGTGGGCGATGATCACTTCTTCGTTGCGGATGATCGCACCGATCGTGCTGCCCGGCGGCAGGCCGATTTTCTCGATCGGCCGGCCGATGACCTTGCTCGACTTCGCATCACCGTGGGCAATCGCCTCAATGGCTTCCGCCGCACCCCGACGCAGTGAATGCACACTGACGATATCGCCACGCCGTACGTGAGCGAGCAAAGTGCCGATGGTCGCCAGTTGCGGGCTGATGGCGATGTCGATGTCGCCGCCCTGGATCAGATCGACGTAAGCCGGGTTGTTGATGATCGTCATCACCTTCTTCGCGCCCAGGCGCTTGGCCAGCAGGGACGACATGATGTTGGCTTCGTCATCATTGGTCAGCGCGAGGAAGATGTCGGCGTCGGCGATGTTTTCCTCCAGCAGCAGATCACGGTCCGAGGCGCTGCCCTGCAGCACTACGGTGCTGTCGAGGGTGTCGGAGAGATAGCGGCAGCGCGCCGGGTTCATCTCGATAATCTTCACCTGATAACGGCTTTCGATGGCCTCGGCCAGACGCTCGCCGATCTGCCCGCCACCGGCAATCACGATGCGCTTGTAGGTTTCGTCGAGACGGCGCATTTCGCTCATCACCGCGCGAATATTCTCACGGGCGGCGATGAAGAAAACTTCGTCATCGGCCTCGATCACCGTATCGCCCTGAGGCAGGATCGGTCGGTCACGGCGGAAAATAGCCGCGACACGCGTCTCGACATTCGGCATGTGCTCGCGCAACTGGCGCAGTTGCTGGCCCACCAGCGGTCCGCCGTAATAGGCGCGCACCGCCACCAGTTGCGCCTGGCCTTCGGCGAAATCGATCACTTGCAGCGCGCCCGGATGCTGGATCAGACGCTTGATGTAGTTGGTCACCACTTGCTCGGGGCTGATCAGCACGTCGACCGGAATCGCTTCATTCTGGAACAGCTGTTCTTCGCGATTGAGGTAGGACGCTTCGCGCACCCGGGCGATCTTGGTCGGGGTGTGGAACAGCGTGTGCGCGACCTGGCAGGCGACCATGTTGGTTTCGTCGCTGTTGGTCACCGCCACGAGCATATCGGCATCGTCGGCGCCGGCCTGACGCAATACCGACGGCAGCGAGCCGCGGCCCTGAATGGTGCGGATGTCGAGACGGTCGCCGAGGTCGCGCAGGCGCTCGCCGTCGGTGTCGACCACGGTGATGTCGTTGGCTTCGCTCGCCAAGTGTTCGGCCAGCGAACCGCCGACCTGCCCCGCACCGAGGATGATGATTTTCATCCAGTCACTCCGTTGAATCCGTTTAGCCGCGCGCGGCAGCGATCTTGATCAGCTTGGCGTAGTAGAACCCGTCATGCCCGCCCTGCTGGGCCAGCAGTTGGCGACCGTGGGGCTGTTTGATCCCGGCGGTGGTCGCCAGATCCAGTTCGCGGGCACCCGGCGTGCGCTCGAGAAACGCGGCGATGACGTCGGTGTTCTCGGTTGGCAAGGTCGAGCAAGTGGCGTAGAGCAGAATGCCGCCGACTTCCAGGGTTTTCCACAGTGCGTCGAGCAGCTCGCCTTGCAGCTGTGCGAGGGCAGCGATGTCGTCGGCCTGACGAGTCAGCTTGATGTCCGGGTGGCGGCGGATCACGCCGGTGGCCGAGCACGGCGCGTCGAGCAGGATGCGCTGGAACGGTTTGCCGTCCCACCACGCGGCGGTGTCGCGACCGTCGGCGGCAATCAGCTCGGCGCTCAGGCCCAGCCGCTCAAGGTTCTCCTTTACGCGCACCAGACGCTTGGCTTCCAGATCCACGGCCACCACGCCGGCCAGCGCCGGTTCGGCTTCGAGGATGTGGCAGGTCTTGCCACCCGGAGCGCAGCAAGCGTCGAGTACGCGCTGGCCGGGGGCGAGATCGAGCAGATCGGCGGCCAGTTGCGCCGCTTCGTCCTGCACGCTGATCCAGCCTTCGGCAAAACCCGGCAGGCTGCGCACGTCGGTGGCGGCTTCGAGGACGATGCCGTCGCGGCTGTAAACGCATGGCGCCGCAACGATACCCGCTTCAGTCAGCAAGCCGAGGTAGGCGTCGCGGCTGTGATGCCGGCGGTTGACCCGCAGGATCATCGGCGGGTGCGCGTTATTCGCGGCGCAGATCGCTTCCCACTGCTCAGGCCAGAAGGCTTTCAGGGATTTTTGCAGCCAGCGCGGGTGGGCGGTGCGCACCACCGGATCGCGCTCAAGCTCGGCGAAAATCGTCTCGCTTTCGCGCTGGGCGTTGCGCAGCACGGCGTTGAGCAACCCCTTGGCCCAGGGCTTTTTCAGCTTGTCGGCGCAACCGACGGTTTCGCCGATCGCCGCGTGGGGTGGCACGCGGGTGTAGAGCAGTTGATAGAGACCGACCAGCAGCAGCGCCTCGACATCGACGTCGGCAGCCTTGAACGGCTTCTGCAAAAGCTTTTCCGCCAGTGCCGACAGCCGTGGCTGCCAGCGCGCGGTGCCGAACGCCAGATCCTGGGTGAAGCCGCGATCACGGTCTTCGACCTTGTCCAGTTGCGTCGGCAGGGAGCTGTTCAGCGATGCCTTGCCACTGAGCACGGCGGCGAGTGCCTTGGCGGCGGCCAGACGCGGGTTCATTGCGCGTCCACCGCTGCACCCAACACAGTGCCGACGGCAAATTTCTCGCGGCGGCTGTTGAACAGATCGGCGAAGTTCAGCGCCTTGCCGCCGGGCAGTTGCAGGCGGGTCAGGCACAGTGCCTGCTCACCGCAGGCGACGATCAGGCCGTCCTTGCTGGCGCTGAGGATTTCACCCGGTGCGCCATTGCCGTCAGCCAACGTTGCGGCCAGCACTTTCAGCGCTTCACCATTGAGGGTGCTGTGGGTGATCGGCCATGGGTTGAAAGCACGCACCAGACGCTCCAGTTCGACCGCCGGACGGCTCCAGTCGAGGCGCGCTTCGTCTTTGTTCAGTTTGTGGGCGTAGGTGGCGAGCTCGTCGTTCTGCACTTCGCCTTCGAGGGTTCCGGCGGCCAGACCGGCAATTGCCTGGACCACGGCGGGCGGACCCATTTCGGCGAGGCGGTCGTGCAGCGTGCCGCCGGTGTCGTTGGCGCTGATCGGGGTCACGACCTTGAGCAGCATCGGCCCGGTGTCGAGGCCCGCTTCCATGCGCATCACGGTCACGCCGCTTTCGGCATCACCGTGTTCCACGGCGCGCTGGATCGGCGCCGCACCGCGCCAGCGTGGCAGCAGCGAAGCGTGGCTGTTGATGCAGCCCAAGCGCGGAATATCCAGCACGGCTTGCGGCAGGATCAGGCCGTAGGCGACCACCACCATCAAGTCCGGCTTCAGTGCGGCGAGTTCAGCCTGAGCCTCAGCGTTGCGCAGGGTCGGCGGCTGCAACACCTGGATATTATTTTCCTGCGCCAACTGCTTAACCGGGCTCGGCATCAGTTTTTGCCCACGACCGGCCGGACGATCCGGTTGGGTGTAGACCGCAACGATCTCGTAAGGGCTGTTCAGCAGGGCCTTGAGATGTTCGGCGGCGAATTCCGGGGTGCCGGCAAAAACGATGCGCAGTGGCTCAGTCATGAAAGGAGTCTCATAAAAAGAAAAAGGCTTGCCGCAGCAAGCCTTTGAAGAGGGGCATCAAGCGTTCTGGCGGTGCAGCTTTTCCAGTTTCTTCTTGATCCGGTCGCGTTTGAGCGTGGACAGGTAATCGACGAACAACTTGCCATTGAGGTGGTCGCACTCGTGCTGGATGCACACCGCGAGCAAGCCTTCGGCGATCAGTTCGTAAGGCTGGCCATCGCGGTCCAGTGCCTTGATTTTGACCTTCTGCGGGCGGTCGACGTTTTCGTAGAAACCCGGCACCGACAGGCAGCCTTCCTGGTATTGATCCATCTCGTCGGTCAGCGATTCGAACTCGGGGTTGATGAACACCCGGGGTTCGGTGCGGTCTTCGGAGAGGTCCATCACGACGATACGTTTGTGCACGTTGACCTGGGTCGCGGCGAGGCCGATGCCCGGCGCTTCATACATTGTTTCAAACATGTCATCGACCAACTGACGCACTTCGTCGTCCACTACAGCCACAGGCTTGGCGATAGTACGCAGACGCGGGTCCGGGAATTCGAGGATGTTTAAAATGGCCATAGGCTGATTGCTGCACGTATTGAGTAAAGTCGGGTCGATGGCCTGGCAGGTCCGAAGATGCAGGCTACCGTTGTGAAGCGTAGCCAATGCAATTTGCAGTAGCGAGCCACGGGGGCTCTGACGGTTCACGCGAACGCACATGATAAAGGGATTCGCTGCATGAGGAAAACACTACTCGCCCTGCTGCTTCTGGCTTCGGCCGCGGCTGCGCAAGGGCAAGTGCAACTCAGGGATGGTTTTCCACAGCAATACACGGTGGTTTCGGGAGACACCCTCTGGGACATTTCCGGCAAATACCTGCGCGAGCCCTGGCAATGGCCACAGCTGTGGCGGGCCAACCCGCAAATTGAAAACCCCAACCTGATCTACCCGGGCGACACGCTGACGCTCCGTTACGTCAACGGCCAGCCGCAGCTGACCCTCAATCGCGGCGAGTCACGGGGCACCATCAAGCTGTCGCCACGCATCCGCACCAGCCCGGTGGCCGAGGCGATTCCGAGCATTCCGCTGAAATCAATCAACAGTTTCCTGCTGAGCAACCGCATCGTCGACAAGGTCGAAGACTTCGACAAGGCGCCGTACATCGTCGCCGGCGATGCCGAGCGGGTGTTGAGCGGCACCGGTGACCGAATCTTCGCCCGCGGGCATTTCGACCCGAATCAGCCGGTGTACGGCATCTTCCGCCAAGGCAAGGTCTATACCGACCCGCAGACCAAGGAGTTCCTGGGGATCAACGCCGACGATATCGGTGGCGGTGAAATCGTCGCCACCGAAGGCGACGTCGCCACCCTCGCCCTGCAACGCACCACTCAGGAAGTGCGTCTGGGCGACCGCTTGTTCAGCGGCGAAGAGCGCTCGGTCAATTCGACCTTCATGCCCAGCGCCCCGAGCACCCACATCAATGGACTGATCATCGACGTGCCGCGTGGTGTCACGCAGATCGGCGTAATGGACGTGGTCACCCTGAACAAGGGCAGGCGCGACGGCCTCGCCGAAGGCAATGTGCTGGTGGTGATGAAAACCGGGGAAACCGTGCGTGACCGGATCACCGGCCAGCCGCTGAAAATTCCTGACGAACGGGCCGGTCTGCTGATGGTGTTCCGCACCTACGACAAGCTCAGCTACGGCCTCGTACTCAACGCATCACGCTCGTTGGCGGTGCTCGACAAGGTGCGAAATCCTTAGCAGGCTTAACAAGTTACCAACAGAGTTATCCACAGCTTGTTCCGAATGGTTCGGGACTTATAACGATCAAGGATGATCCACGATGCTGTCTGCCTGTACGCCGGTTTCCCCTGCGGAACTGGAAGCGCGTTTGCGCCTGCACCGCTTGCCGGAAATCGGCCCGAAACGTTTTGCCAAACTGCTTGAAGCTTTCGGCTCGGCGTCAAAAGCCATCAGTGCGCCGAGCAGTGCCTGGCGTGCGCTGGGTCTGCCGGCGGCGTGCAGTGACGCTCGGCGCAGTTGCGAAGTGCGCGACGGCGCGAGCCATGCATTGCGCTGGCTAGAGCAGCCGCAGCAGCATGTGCTGATGTGGGATCAACCGGATTATCCGGCGTTGCTGGCGCAGATTCCCGACCCGCCACCGCTGTTGTTTGTGGCCGGCAATCCGCTGATGCTGGAAAAACCGCAACTGGCGATGGTTGGCAGTCGCCGTGCTTCACGTCCGGGCATGGACACCGCCGCAGCGTTTTCCCGTAGCCTGGCCGGGGCCGGTTTTGTCATCACCAGTGGTCTGGCCTTGGGTATCGATGCGGCGGCCCATCAAGCAGCGCTGGACGTCGGCGGACAAACCGTCGGCGTGCTTGGCACGGGACTGGAAAAATTTTATCCACAGCGCAATCGACGCCTTGCAGATGCAATGATCGCCTCCGGCAGTGCGGTGCTTTCAGAGTTTCCCCTGGACGCCGGCCCGACGGCGAGCAATTTTCCCCGACGCAACCGGATCATCAGTGGTCTGTCCCTGGGCGTGCTGGTGGTAGAGGCCAGTGTCGCCAGCGGTTCGCTGATCACCGCACGACTGGCGGCGGAACAGGGCCGCGAGGTCTATGCGATTCCTGGCTCGATTCACCACCCCGGCGCGCGAGGTTGTCACCAGTTGATCCGCGACGGTGCGGTGCTGGTGGAAACCATCGAACACATCCTCGAAGCCCTGCGCGGCTGGCAGCAGCTGCCGTTATCCACAGATATGCTGGAGACCGGACACCCGTTGCTTGCCTTGCTGCATGCAGCGCCGCACACCAGTGAGGCTTTGGCCGACAGCTGTGGCTGGGCGTTGCCCAAAGTGCTGGCGGCGCTGACCGAACTGGAAATGGACGGCCGTGCGGTGTGTGAAAACGGTCGCTGGCTGGCCAGGACACGCTAGGTTTTACAGGGAAGATCGGTAAACTGCGCAAAACCTGTTTGCGGAGAGTTTTTTCATGGTCAACAGTTGGCGTGTGCAACAAGCCGCACGAGAGATTCGCGCCGGGGCGGTGATTGCCTATCCAACCGAAGCCGTCTGGGGGCTGGGTTGCGACCCGTGGAATGAAGAGGCGGTGGATCGACTGCTGGCGATCAAGAACCGTTCGGTGGACAAGGGCCTGATCCTGGTCGCCGACAATATCCGTCAGTTCGACTTCCTGTTCGAAGATTTCCCGCAAGAATGGATCGACCGCATGGCCAGCACCTGGCCGGGGCCGAACACCTGGCTGGTGCCGCATCAGAACCTGTTGCCGGAATGGGTGACGGGCGTGCACGACACCGTGGCTTTGCGGGTCAGCGATCATCCGCAGGTGCGGGATCTGTGCTCGATGGTCGGGCCGTTGATCTCGACTTCGGCGAACCCGCAGGGGCGGCCGGCGGCGCGCACGCGGTTGCGCGTCGAGCAGTATTTCCGGGGGCAGATCGATCTGATCCTCGGCGGCCAACTGGGTGGGCGCAAGAACCCCAGCGTGATCCGCGATCTGGCAACCGGCAAGGTCATTCGTCCCGACTGATCCTGCGTCGAAAACCTTTACCGTGAGTCTTCCTCGCCTGAATGGTGAGGAAGACTACGCGTGCCTGCGATTTATCCTGCAATGACGCTGTTTTCCATGTCGGAAAAGTCGCCAAGTGTCCGTATTCATTGATATTTCCCACCTGATTATCAGACTTTCTGGCGTGGCGGAATTGCCAAAAGCAACCATCCTTTCCCTGCACTTGAAACACTTCGATAAGTTAAGGTCTGCGGAGAAAGAATGGACACTACGAATTTGCAACTCACGGATTACCTGCGGGCGCTTCAGGTGACGTTGAAGAGTCACCATGACGGGTGTCGCATCGTGATGCTTGAGGCGGGGGCGGATACTCAGGAGTTCGACCGGTTTATCGATCGACAATTTCGGCTCCGGCTGCAGCATTACATGCTGACTTCACGGGCGCGGATGCTCGAAACCAGACTGGCGATAAAGTCGCGCAGTACTCACTTTCTGCTGTATCGCCACGATCAACTGCTGGCGGTATTGAGGGCGACTCCGGCACCGTTCGAATGGGTATCGCTGGCGCAGCAACACGTTTCTCCCACGGCGGCGCTGTCGCGCCATGTCGAATTCAGCCGCTTGATCTCCTACACACCCAATCAGCTACCGATCGCGGTCAATGGTCTGTTGGCAGCCGCTACCGAATGGGCCATCAAACGCGGCTATAAGGGCGTGACCGCGTTGTGCAGATCGCAACAGCTGCGCTTTTACCAGCGTTTCGGGCTGATGCCGATCGCCTCCAACGCGCTGCACATCGAACAGCGCGCACGCGGCGATTACTGGGTGGTGTCAGCCGAATGGCGGCAAATCCTCGCGGCGGTTCAACCGCCGGATCACGCGACGGTTGGCCATTTGGTGCAGAAACCGTTGGAGTGTCATCTGCCGAGGTGTTGAACGCGTTCGAACGGTGTTGCCAGCCGGGAAGTTGCAACCCTGACTGGCAAGCCGCCGAAGGTGGATCAGGGCAGCAGGATGGTCGAGCCGGTGGTGCGTCGCGCCGACAGTTCGGTCTGCGCCTTCGCTGCATCAGCCAGTGAATAGCGCTGGCTGATGTCGACCTTGAGCTTGCCGCTGATGATCATCTCGAACAGCTCGTCGGCCATGCGCTGCAGGTTCTCGGCATTGTTGGCGTAGGTCGCCAGGGTTGGCCGGGTCACGTACAGCGAACCCTTGGCCGCGAGAATCCCCAGATTGACCCCGTCCACTGCACCGGAGGCGTTGCCGAAACTCACCACCAGTCCGCGCGGCGAGACGCTGTCGAGCGAGGTCAGCCAGGTGTCCTTGCCGACGCCGTCGTACACCACCGGGACTTTCTGGCCATCGGTCAGCTCCAGCACCCGCTCTGCCACGTTTTCGTGGCTGTAATCGATGGTCGCCCAGGCGCCGTTGGCCTTGGCCAGTTCGGCTTTTTCCTTCGAGCTGACCGTACCGATCAGTTTCACGCCCAGCGCCTTGGCCCATTGGCAGGCCAGCGAACCGACACCCCCGGCAGCCGCGTGGAACAGAATGGTTTCGCCGCCCTTGAGTTCATAGGTCTGGCGCAGCAGATACTGTACGGTCAGGCCCTTGAGCATGACCCCGGCAGCGGTCTCGAAGCTGATCTCGTCCGGCAGCTTCACCAGATTGGCTTCGGGCAGGGTGTGCAAATCGCTGTAGGCACCCAACGGGCCGCTGCCGTAGGCGACGCGGTCGCCGACCTTGAACCGGGTGACGTCGCTGCCCACCGCATCGACGATGCCGGCACCTTCCGCGCCCAGGCCGGACGGCAAGGCTGGCGGGGCATACAGACCGCTGCGGTAATAGGTGTCGATGAAGTTCAGGCCGATCGCCTTGTTGGCCACCCGCACCTGATTCGGGCCGGGCGCGGCGGGCTGGTAGTCAACATACTCGAGCACTTCGGGACCGCCATGGGCACGGAACTGGATACGCTTTGCCATCTGCCTGCTCTCCTTGGGTCGTTTGTAAGCCCCCTATCCAACTCCCCTGCTTGATCTTCGTCAACTGCGGCACGCTTGCCTGCGGTGTTATGCTACGCGCCCATTTGCGCCGCCCCCTGCCTGCGGGGCGTGCGCGTAGTTATGCCCGATTCAAGGTGAAGCCATGACGACCCGCACCGACGCCGTAAAGGCCTATCTGCTCGACCTGCAAGACCGCATCTGCGCCGCGCTGGAAACCGAGGACGGCGGCACGCGCTTCGTCGAAGACGCCTGGAGCCGGCCTGCCGGTGGTGGCGGTCGTACCCGCGTGATCGAGAACGGTGCGGTGATCGAAAAGGGTGGCGTCAACTTTTCCCACGTGTTCGGCAGCGGTCTGCCGCCGTCGGCCAGCGCCCATCGTCCGGAACTGGCCGGTCGCGGTTTCGAAGCCCTCGGCGTGTCGCTGGTGATTCACCCGCACAACCCGCATGTGCCAACGTCCCACGCTAACGTGCGCTTTTTCATCGCCGAGAAGGAAGGTGAAGAACCTGTCTGGTGGTTCGGCGGCGGCTTCGACCTGACCCCGTATTATGGCAACGAAGAAGACTGCATCCACTGGCACCGCGTCGCCGAGCAAGCCTGCGCGCCGTTCGGGGCGGACGTCTATCCGCGTTACAAGGCGTGGTGCGACACCTACTTCCACATCAAGCATCGCCACGAACCGCGGGGCATCGGCGGCCTGTTTTTCGATGACCTGAACGAGTGGGACTTCGACACCAGTTTCGCCTTCATGCGCGCTATCGGTGACGCCTACATCGACGCTTACCTGCCGATCGTGCAGCGCCGCAAGCACGAGGCGTTCAGCGCCAAACAGCGTGAATTCCAGGAATTCCGCCGTGGCCGTTACGTCGAGTTCAACCTGGTTTACGACCGTGGCACGCTGTTCGGCCTGCAATCGGGCGGGCGTACCGAGTCGATTCTCATGTCGCTGCCGCCGCAAGTGCGCTGGGCCTATGACTTCAAGGCCGAGCCCGGCAGCGAGGAAGCGCGCCTGACCGACTACTTCCTGCAAGACCGCGACTGGCTGGCCCTGGCCTGAGGACTGTTGATGGATCGTTACGTCGTTTTCGGTAACCCGATCGGCCACAGCAAGTCGCCGATGATTCACAAACTGTTCGCCGAACAGACCGGGCAGCGCCTGGACTACAACACCCTGCTGGCGCCGCTGGACGACTTCAGTGCCTGCGCCACGGCGTTCTTCCAGGAAGGTCGTGGCGCCAACGTCACCGTGCCGTTCAAGGAAGAGGCCTATCGTCTGGCGAACAGCCTGACCGCCCGTGCACAACGCGCTGGTGCGGTGAACACCTTGAGCAAACTGGCCGACGGTTCGCTGCTGGGCGACAACACCGACGGCGCCGGTCTGGTCCGTGACCTGACGGTGAATGCCGGGTTCAGCCTGACCGGCAAGCGCATTCTGCTGCTCGGCGCTGGCGGCGCGGTGCGTGGCGCGCTGGAGCCGTTGCTGGCGGAAAAACCGGCGTCGGTGATCATCGCCAATCGTACGGTGGACAAAGCCGAGCTGCTGGCGGAGTTGTTCTGTGATCTGGGGCCGGTATCGGCCAGTGGTTTCGACTGGTTGCAGGAGCCGGTGGACGTGATCATCAACGCCACCTCCGCCAGCCTCTCCGGCGACGTGCCGCCGATTGCAGCAAGTTTGATCGAGCCAGGCCAGACCCTGTGCTACGACATGATGTACGGCAAGGAACCGACTGCGTTCTGCCGTTGGGCCAGCGAGCATGGCGCGGCGGTGTCGATGGATGGTCTGGGGATGCTGGCCGAGCAGGCAGCCGAGGCGTTTTTCCTGTGGCGCGGGGTGCGTCCGGATACGGCGCCGGTGCTCGCCGAACTGCGTCGCCAACTGGCGCAGTAACAGAGCCTTTGTGGCGAGGGAGCTTGCTCCCGCTCGGGTGCGAAGCGCCCGCAACCGGCTTTGGGCTGCTGCGCAGCCAGCGGGAGCAAGCTCCCTCGCCACAGAGGTCTGGTATGGCCAGCAGGTCAGTCCTCAAACCGGATCGGGCATTTCTCCGGCCCTTCCAGCTTTCGTAACTCCTCCACCACCTGCGGCCGCGCCCGGCGCAGGGTCAGGCTGCGATCCTGACGCAGCAGGCGCCGCGCCTCCTGATGCAGCATCTCCACCCCCGAATAATCGATGAAGTTGATCTGCTGCGCTTCGATCACCACCCGCGCGCCATGCAGCCGTTGCAGGCGCACTTGCAGGTAATGGCTGGCGCCGAAAAAGATCGAGCCACCGACCCGCAGCACGTCCTCTTCGCCCTCGCGCCAATGCTGCACCCGCGGTTGTGAAGTGCGTTTGAGGTAGAAGAACAGCGACGCCAGCACCCCGGCGTAGATTGCCGTCTGCAATTCCAGCAGCAGCGTGGCGAGGCAGGTCAGCGCCATGACCACGAACTCGGCGCGGCTGACCCGCAGCAGTGAGCGGATCCCGCGATGATCCACCAGTCCCCAGGCGATCAGCAGAATGCTCCCGGCCATGGCCGGAATGGGAATGTGCGAAATCAGCCCGGCGCCGAAAATCGCAAACAGCGCGACCCAGATCGCCGAAAACACCCCGGCCAGCGGCGAGCAGGCACCCGCTTCGTAACTCAGGCCCGAGCGGGTGAACGAGCCGGCCGACAACGATCCGGAAAAGAACGCCCCGACAATGTTCGATAAACCTTGCGCGCGGACTTCCTGATTGGCATCGAGCAACTGCTGCGAACGCGCGGCAATCGAACGGGCAATCGACAGGCTGGTGACCAGCCCGAGCATACCCACCGCCACCGCGCTCGGCAGCAAGCGCAGGATCAGATCCAGATCCAGTGGCAAGCCACTGAACGGCGGCAAGCGCCCGACAAAGGCGCTGACCCGATGTACATGGCCGAACATTGATGGCCACAGCCACACCAGCAGGCTGGCCAACACCAACGTAATCAACAACGTCGGCCAGCGCGGCAGCAGTTGTTTCAGCACCACGCCAACCACCACGGTGGCCAGGCCGAGCAGCAAAGAGGGTTTATCCACAGCCCTGAGGTGGTTCAACAAATCCATCAGACTGGCCAGCGCCGTGGCTTTGGCCGGCAGATCCAGCCCCAGCAGATTGGGTAACTGGCCGATGGCAATCACGACTGCCGCGCCGAGTGTGAAACCGAGCACCACTGAATGCGAGACAAAATTCACCAAAGCGCCGAAGCGCAGCAACCCCAGCAGCCACTGAAAAATTCCCGCAAGGAAGGTCAGCAGCAGAATCAGCGTGATGTAGTCCTGCGACGCGGGCACGGCCAAGGGACTGACGCTGGCGTAAAGCACAATCGAGATCGCTGCGGTTGGGCCGCAAATCAGATGCCACGACGAACCCCACAGACAGGCGATCAGCACCGGGATGATCGCGGCGTAGAGGCCGTATTCCGGGGGCAGGCCGGCGATCAGCGCGTAGGCAATTGACTGCGGTAGCGCGAGAATGGCACCGCTGAGGCCAACGACCAGATCCCGGCCGACGCTGGCGCGGGTTTGCCGCGCCAGCCAGGTCAGGAAGGGGAAGAGTGAGTGGCGACTGGGCAGGGCCATGGGTCCTCGCGGCGTGTGGGTTTAGGCAAGGTTATCAGGACGCGCCAATCACTGTGGCGAGGGGATTTATCCCCGATGGGCTGCGAAGCGGCCCCAAAACCGACGGTCTCGGTGAGTCAGGTATACCGAGTGCATAGACTTTGCGACTGCTGCGCAGCCGATCGGGGATAAATCCCCTCACCACGAGTAAGTTGTCGTCAAGTAGAAAGCGTCAGAGCTTGGCTTTGACCGCTGGCAAAGCATCCTTGCCATCCACGGTCTTCACCCCCTCCAGCCACTTGTCCAGCACCGCCGGATTGGCCTTGATCCATGCCTTTACCGCTTCGGCATTGCTGACTTTCTTGTTCACCACCTCGGCCATGATGCTGTTCTCCATGTCCTGAGTGAACGACAGGTTGGTCAGCAACTTGCCCACGTTCGGGCAAGCCTCGGCGTAGCCCTTGCGCGTCAGGGTGTAGACGCTGCCGGTGTCGCCGAAATACTTCTCGCCGCCCTTGAGGTAATGCATCTTCAGCTGCACGTTCATCGGGTGCGGGGTCCAGCCGAGGAAGGTGACGAATTTCTGCTTCTTCACGGCCCGCGAGACTTCGGCGAGCATCGCTTGTTCGCTGGATTCGATCAGCTTCCACTGGCCCAGGTCGAAGTCGTTCTTCTTGATGATTTCCTGCAGCGAAATGTTCGCGGGTGCACCGGAGCCGATGCCGTAGATTTTCTTGTCGAATTTGTCCGCGTATTGGTTCAGGTCGGCAAAGTTATGCACACCGGCGTCCCACACATAATCCGGAACTGCGAGGGTGAATTCGGTGCCGTCGAGGTTCTTCGCCAGTTGCGTGACGTCACCGGTGGCGACGAACTTGTCGTAGAAACCCTGCTGCGCCGGCATCCAGTTGCCGAGAAAGACATCCACCTGGCCGTCCTTCAGACCGCCGAAGGTGATCGGCACCGCGAGGGTGTCGACCTTGGCCTTGTAGCCGATGCCATCCAGCAGAAACCCGGTGATGGCGTTGGTCGCGGCGATGTCGCTCCAGCCCGGGTCGGCCATTTTCACCGTTTCGCAGCTTTGCTCGGCAAATGCCGAGGCGCTGCCCAGAGCCAGCAGGCCTATCGTCAGTGCTGTGGATAACTTGCGCATGGACTTCCCCTTACATTATTGGTTTTGGCAGGGTTGTGGATAACGGGCCTTGCGTTCCAGATCGTCGAGGTCGATGTGGTTGCGCATGTACTGCTGACTGGCGTCCACCAGCGGCTGGTGATCCCAGCTCTTCAGCTTGCCGATGGTCAGGGCATCGGCGACAAAACGACGACGGCGCTGGCTGGCGAGGACCTCGCGGTGAATGGCCGGCATGTCCCATTTGGCCCGCGCTTCGGCGAGAAAATCGTCGAACAGTTGGCGATGTTGCGGCGACTGGCTGAGTTCTTCGAGTTCACGCGGGTCGTTGTGCACATCGAAGAGTAGGCACGGGTCGTTTTCACTGTAGATAAATTTGTACGCGCCACGACGAATCATCATCAGCGGGCTGACCGTGCCTTCGGCCATGTATTCGCCGAACACTTCGTCATGCCCGCCCTGCCCTTGCAGATGCGGCACCAGGGAGCGGCCGTCCAGCGGCAGATTCGGTTCCAGGCTGCCGCCGGCCAGTTCGACGAAGGTCGGTAACAGGTCGGCAGTGGAGACGGCAGATCTGACACGGCCCGGTTTGAACTGACCGGGTGCACTTATCAACAGGGGCACGCGAGCGGCCATTTCGAACCAATGCATTTTGTACCAGAGGCCCTTCTCTCCCAGCATGTCGCCATGGTCGCCGGAGAAGACGATGACGGTGTCTTCCATCAGCCCACAATCTTCGAGGGTTTGCAGGAGTTTGCCGACGTTGGCATCGATATAGCTGCAAGCACCGAAGTATGCTCGCCGTGCGTCGCGGATTTTATCCACAGGCAGTGGCTTGTCCCACAGGTCATAGACCTTGAGCAGGCGTTGCGAGTGTGGATCGAGGGAATGTGGATCCGGTGTCGTCGGAAGCGGGATATCCGCATCGTCGTACAAATCCCAGAACGCCTTGGGAATGGTGTACGGGTCATGTGGGTGCGTCATCGACACGGTCAGGCAGAACGGTTGATCGCCGTCCTCGCGAATGTGGTCGAACAGGTATTGCTGGGCCTTGAACACCACCTCTTCATCGAAGTCGAGCTGGTTGGTGCGCACGCACGGCCCGGCCTGCAGCACCGACGACATGTTGTGATACCAGCTCGGGCGCACGTCCGGTTCGTCCCAGTTCACCGCCCAGCCGTAGTCGGCCGGGTAGATGTCGCTGGTCAGGCGCTCTTCGTAGCCGTGCAATTGGTCCGGGCCGCAGAAATGCATCTTGCCTGACAGCGCGGTGCGGTAGCCGAGGCGGCGCAGGTAGTGGGCGTAGGTCGGAATATCGGCAGGGAAATCAGCGGCGTTGTCATAGGCGCCGATCTTGCTCGGCAGTTGGCCGCTGACCAGGGTGAATCGCGACGGCGCACACAGCGGGCTGTTGCAGTAAGCAGCATCGAACACCACGCCCTGAGCGGCAAGGCGCGAAAGATTCGGCAGTTTGATCGGCGACGGGCCGTAGATCGGCAACATTGGCGCGGCCATTTGATCGGCCATGATGAAAAGAATGTTCTTGCGCTTCATGTGATCGCGGCATTCCATAGTGAATAGTTATGCGACATTGCTGCGATCGAGCATGGAGTCCATGCTCTGTCGGGTAAAGCCCGCGCCGGACAATGACTAGGATAAGCACAGCTTATGTATGACGCCCTCGGCAATCTGTCCCTCGACCTGTTGCGCGCTTTCGAAGCGGCGGCCCGTCACCGCAGTTTTACTGCGGCGGCGGTTGAGCTGGGCACCACGCAGCCAGCGATCAGCCAGCAGATCAAGCGTCTGGAAGAACAGCTGGGAGCACGACTGTTTGACCGGATCTATCGTGGCATCGAACTGACCGAGGGCGGCGCGATTCTGTTCGAGCAGGTTCAGCTCGGTTTGCAGAATATCGACGCAGGATTGAGTGCGATCAGTACGCAGCAACAACACGAGGTATTGCAGGTCGCCACCGATTTCGCTTTCGCCGCCTACTGGCTGATGCCACGTCTGCACCGCTTCCACGAAGCCAACCCGAACGTCGATGTCAGCCTGGTCACCAGCGAGCGCAACCACAACATGCTGCGCACCGACATCGATGTCGCGATCCTGTTTGGTGACGGGCGCTTTAAACAGGGCGAAAGCCATTGGCTGTTCAGCGAGGAAGTGTTTCCGGTGTGCAGCCCGCAACTGCTCAAGGAGCGCGCCCTGCCCTTGCCCGCCCAGACGTTGCTGGAGTTCCCGCTGCTGCATCTACGGGGGGAAAACAGCAGCAACTGGTTTGACTGGAGCGGGCTGTTTCGCGAACTGGGCATCACTACCCCGCCGGCGCCGGGGCAATTGCGCTTCGACAACTACACGCTGTTGATTCAGGCGGCGATTGGCGGCCAAGGCGTGGCCATCGGCTGGCGCCACCTTGTGGATAACTTGCTGACCCAGGGCTTGCTGTGTCGGCCGATCGCCGAGACCACGTTGTCGCGCCTGGGTTATTACGTGGTGCTGCCGCAGCGCAAACGCCGGGGCGCGTTGATTCAGCAGTTTGTCGACTGGTTGATGGCCGAACAGGCCAGTAGCGCCGAATCCCTTGCCGGGGTGGCGCTGCCGTCGATTGCGGTTTGAACATCAAAAACAACTCTCTGTAGGAGCTGCCGCAGGCTGCGATCTTTTACGTATCCGACGTCGCGACAAAATTCACATGCTGCCCCACATGCAGGTTCAGCCGCAGCTCATCGGCAATCCCCACCGCGACCCGGTTCAGCCGTTCCAGCGGCTCCGCCAGCCCCGGCTCGAGATTGCCGCCGACCTGACTGAAATGCTCGATGGTCAGCCCCGCCACGCCGTGAGGCGCGTTGACCAGTGTCCACTGCAATGGACTGCTTTGCAGGGCTTCGCGGATTTCTTCGGCAGCGTGGCGTTGCAGGCCGTCGTCCAGTTCCGGTTCGTCGAGCACGGCAAAATTCCCCACCAGAAACAGCCGTGAAACATTGGCTGCCTGCAGGCCGTCGACCAGCGCATCGACCGCCAGCACTTGTTCCACCGGCCCAAGCACCACCGACCGTTCCACATGGTCGCTGCTGAACGGCAAGCCCGGTGCATCAAGCAGACAGATCACTGCCGAGCTGCCCGCTACGCTTTGCTTGACCCGCTCGGCATCGAACAAATCGCCGCTTTTGGTGCGCAGGCCGGGACGTGGCGCGAGTACGTTCAAATCGTCGAGAATCGTGATGACTTCGTGCTGGCGTCGCAGCAACTCAGCCATCAACGCACCGCCCAGGCTGGCCATGGCACCATAGAGCACCACTTTCACCGTCGGGGTTTCGGCATTTTTCATGGCTGATCCTTTTTATAATCCCTTGTATGGCGTGTGACATATGGGCACCGCCCAGGGTTCGAACCGATTTCCGAGGGCTTCAGATGCCAGCGATCAAGGGCTACCACGCCCACGTCTATTTCGATGCCGATACCATCGATCAGGCACGCGCGTTGTGTGAGCAAGCCGCGCAGTTGTTTCCATTGAAGATGGGCCGCGTTCATGAGCGCCCGGTCGGCCCGCACCCTGACTGGAGCTGCCAGTTGGCCTTCGGGCCGCAGATGATCGGCGAGGTATTGCCGTGGCTGGCGCTCAATCGCAAGGGCCTGGTGGTGTTCCTTCACCCCGACACCGGCGACGATTTGCTCGATCACACCGAGCACGCAATCTGGATGGGCGCGATGCGACCGCTGGACCTGTCTGTTTTCCGGTCAACGAAAGGTAGCTGAAAGGTTGCCCGATTAGGATCGCCGCCACTACCGGCAACAGACCGGTTGGCCAACGCGTGTGATCGCTCGCACGTCAGGCCCAATTAACAACAACAATGGTGATTCTGATGTCCTCTGTAGCCCGCCTTCTCGCTGAAACTCCGCCCGTACGTCTCGTGCTTCCCGTTCTGCGCTGATCCCTCCGATCCGCTCACTCAATTAGCCGCGCTACGCCTGGAGTAATCCCATGCTGACTTTCCTTGGCTTCGCCATGGTCATCACGTTCATGTTCCTGATCATGACCAAGCGCCTGTCTGCGCTGATCGCCCTGATCATCATCCCGATCCTGTTTGCCCTGTTCGGTGGTTTCGCGCCGAAGATCGGCCCGATGATGCTCGAAGGCATCACTAAGCTTGCGCCGACCGGTGTGATGCTGATGTTCGCCATTCTGTATTTCGCCCTGATGATCGACTCCGGCCTGTTCGACCCGGCCGTGCGCAAGATCCTCAAACTGGTCAAGGGCGACCCGCTGAAAGTTTCGGTCGGTACCGCCGTGCTGGCGCTCGTCGTTTCCCTCGATGGTGACGGCGCGACCACTTACATGATCTGTGTGGCCGCCATGCTGCCGCTGTACAGCCGCATCGGCATGAGCCCGCGGATCATGGCCGGTCTGATCATCCTCGCCGGTGGCGTGATGAACATGACTCCGTGGGGCGGCCCGACCGCCCGTGCCGCCAGTGCGCTGCATGTCGACCCGTCGGACATCTTCGTGCCGATGATCCCGGCGATGGCTGCCGGTGTGGTGGCGATCCTGATCATTGCCTACTTCTACGGCAAACGTGAGCGTGCGCGTCTGGGCGAGCTGCACCTGATCGGCGACGAGATCGATCACAGTGAAATCAGCGTCTCGCAGTTCCCCGATGCCCGTCGTCCGAAGCTGATCTGGTTCAACGGCCTGTTGACCCTGGCGCTGATGTGCACCCTGATCGCCGGCCTGCTGCCGCTGCCGGTGCTGTTCATGGTGGCGTTCAGCATCGCGATGATCGTCAACTACCCGTGCCTGCAAATGCAGAAGGACCGCGTGGCGGCCCACGCCGGCAGCGTGCTGTCGGTGGTCAGTCTGATTTTCGCTGCGGGTATCTTCACCGGTATCCTGTCCGGAACCGGCATGGTCGACGCCATGTCGAAAAGTCTGCTGGCAGTGATTCCGGACTTCCTCGGGCCGTACCTGGCCGTGATCACGGCGCTGGTGAGCATGCCGTTCACCTTCTTCATGTCGAACGACGCGTTCTACTACGGCGTGTTGCCGGTGCTCTCCGAAGCGGCCAGCCATTACGGCATCACCGCGGTGGAAATGGCCCGTGCCTCGATCGTCGGTCAGCCCGTCCACTTGCTCAGCCCGCTGGTGCCGTCGACGTACCTGCTGGTGGCGCTGGCCGGTATCGAGTTCGGTGACCACCAGCGTTTCACCCTGAAGTGGGCAGTGCTGGTCTGCCTGTGCATACTGGTGGCCGCCTTGCTGCTGGGGACTTTCCCGCTGTTCAGCACGTTGTAACGGCATTCACTCACCATGACGCCAGCTGCTTGCTGGCGTTCTGGTTTAACACTCGCTCAAAGGAATACACATGGATTGGCTGACCAACCCCGAAATCTGGGTTGCCTTCTTTACCCTGACCGCCCTGGAAATCGTTCTGGGCATCGATAACATCATCATGATTTCGATCCTGGTCAGCCGCATGCCCAAGCATATGCAGCAGCGCACGCGGATCTTCGGCCTGGGTCTGGCGATGATCACGCGGATCCTGTTGCTGCTGTCGATCACCTGGGTCATGCGCCTCACCGCCGACCTGTTCGTGGTGTTCGGCCAGGGCATTTCCGGGCGCGACCTGATCCTGTTCTTCGGTGGTCTGTTCCTGCTGTGGAAGAGCTCGCAGGAGATGTACCACGCGCTGGAAGGCGAAGACGAAAGCGGCGACGAGCCTTCGGGCAAGGGCGGCAACTTCCTCTACACCATCATCCAGATCGCGATCATCGACATCGTGTTCTCGCTGGATTCGGTGATCACCGCCGTCGGCATGGTCTCCCATGTGCCGGTGATGGTCGCGGCAATCGTCGTCGCGGTGCTGGTGATGATGGCGGCCTCGGGCAAGATCAGCGAGTTCATCGACAAGCACCCGTCGCTGAAGATGCTGGCGCTGTCGTTCCTGCTGGTGGTCGGTACCGTACTGATCGCCGAAGCGTTCGATGTGCATGTACCAAAAGGCTACGTGTACTTCGCCATGGCGTTCTCACTGGCGGTGGAAGCGATCAACATCAAGATGCGCGGCGCGATGGCCAAAAAGAAACAGCAGCAGGATCCGGTGAAGCTGCGCAAGGACGTGCCGGGGCAGTAACCCGGTAGTCCGATAGCAATACAAAACCTGTGGGAGCTGGCTTGCCAGACGCCCATAGGTTTTTTTTTCCAGCGGATTTTGAGCTCGTACACAAACCCTGTGGGAGCTGGCTTGCCAGCGATAGTGGCGTGTCAGGCAACATCAATGTCGCCAGTGCTGCCGTCATCGCTGGCGAGCCAGCTCCCACAGGGATTTGGGGTGATTGCGCGGGGTGTGGATAAAGCTGTTTTCATGACACTTTTGTTTCAATCCGCACTTTAGCTGTGCAATGCTGGCGCCCAGTCCGTTAGCCAACTACAGCTTAAGTATCAAAAACGTAGAAACCGCGCGGTACCGTCAACTTGCCCCTTTGGGGCGCTGCTACTACAGGGGGTCTGCATGCTCACCCTGCTCAATTTGCTGTCTGCCGTGGCCCTGCTGATCTGGGGTACGCATATCGTCCGAACCGGCATCCTGCGGGTGTACGGTACCAATCTGCGCCATGTGATCGGCCAGAACATGTCCAAACGCTGGCTCGCGTTCGTCGCCGGCATCGTCGTGACCGCGATGGTGCAGAGCAGCAACGCCACGGCCATGCTCGTCACTTCCTTCGTCGGTCAGGGCCTGATGGCGCTGACCCCGGCGCTGGCGACCATGCTTGGCGCCGACGTCGGTACGGCGCTGATGGCGCGGGTGCTGACCTTTGACCTGTCGTGGCTGTCGCCGCTGCTGATTTTCCTCGGGGTGATTTTCTTTCTGTCGCGCAAACAGACGCGCCTCGGGCAGATGGGCCGGGTCAGTATCGGTCTGGGCCTGATCATTCTCGCCTTGCAACTGATCGTCGAAGCCGCTGCACCGATTACCCACGCCCAAGGCGTGAAGGTGATCTTTGCGTCGCTGACCGGCGACATCCTCCTCGACGCCCTGGTCGGTGCGTTGTTCGCGATGATTTCCTATTCCAGCCTCGCCGCTGTGTTGCTGACCGCGACGCTGGCCGGCGCCAGCGTGATCAGCCTGCCGGTGGCGATCGGTCTGGTGATCGGCGCCAACATCGGCAGCGGCGTGCTGGCGTTCATGAGCACCAGCATGCAGAACGCGGCCGGGCGGCAAGTGGCGCTGGGCAGCCTGTTGTACAAACTGATCGGGCTGTTGCTGATCATTCCGGTGCTTGATCCGCTGGTGCACTGGATGGACGGGCTCGACTTCAGCCCGCAAGAAATGGTCATCGGGTTCCACCTGCTCTACAACACCGCGCGCTGCCTGATCCTGCTGCCCAGCGTCGCGCCGATGGCGCGGCTGTGCGCCTGGTTGCTGCCGGAGCGCCCGGAAGTCAACGGCACCGCCAAGCCGCGTCACCTTGATTTGACGGCACTGTCGACACCGAGCCTGGCGCTGGCCAACGCGGCCCGCGAGACCCTGCGCATGGGCGATCTGATCGACAACATGCTCGACGCGATGCTCGATGTGCTGCGCGGCAAGCAGACCGCCATCACCCAGGAAATGCGCCGACTGACCGATGACGTCGAAGCGCTGTACAGCGCGATCAAGCTGTACCTGGCGCAAATGCCCCGCGAAGATCTCGGCGAGCAGGACAGTCGGCGCTGGGCGGAGACCATCGAACTGGCGATCAACCTGAAACTGGCCAGCGACCTGATCGAACGCATGCTGCGCAAAGTGCAGCAGCAGAAGACTTCACAGCGTCGTTCGTTTTCCGAAGAAGGCCTGGAGGATTTGGCCGGGTTGCATCAGCAACTGATCGCCAACTTGCGCCTGGGCCTGTCGGTGTTCCTCAGCGGTGACAAGGAAAGCGCCCGTCAGCTGTTGCGCGAGAAACGTCGCTTTCGCGCACAGGAACGGCGTCTGGCCCATGCCCATGTCAGCCGTTTGCAACGTAAGATCGTGCAGAGTCTGGAAACCAGTTCGCTGCATCTGGAGCTGATTGCGGATATGAAACGCTTGAATTCGCTGTTTTGCAGCAGTGCTTACGTGGTGCTGGAAACGGCAGATACCGGAGCGCTGGAAGCGGATGATATTGCCGACATTACGCATTCGCCTTGAACGTCTGGGGCTGGGGTCAGTCAGTAACATTGATTCAGCCTTAAGACCTTC
Source organism: Pseudomonas sp. S8 (assembly GCF_050473925.1). Classification (NCBI taxonomy): domain Bacteria; kingdom Pseudomonadati; phylum Pseudomonadota; class Gammaproteobacteria; order Pseudomonadales; family Pseudomonadaceae; genus Pseudomonas; species Pseudomonas sp. S8. The sequence continues at coordinate 4,299,747 of NZ_JBFDVZ010000016.1, read as the reverse complement.
GCGAGCAAGATCGCTCCCACATTTGAAATGCATTCCCCTGTGGGAGCGAGCTTGCTCGCGAATGCCGGCCTGAATAGCGACACGGATCTCCAAATCAGCCGTATGGAAGCCTGTTATGCGTTGCCTGTTGTTCGCCTGTCTGTTGCTCGGTTCCCTGCCCGTCTTCGCCGTTGATCGCTTTCAGGTCGAAGGCTATGCGCTGCCCAACGGTTTGCAGCTGTTGCTCAAACCCGGCACTGAACGCGGGCATGTGGCGATTCGTCTGGTGGTCGGCGTCGGCCTCGACGATTTCGATTGCGATGAAAAAGAGCTGCCGCACCTGCTCGAGCACCTGTTATTCAGCGGTGTCGACGCCACTGGCGAAGGTGGCCTTGAGGAGCGCATGCAGGCGTTGGGCGGTGAGTGGAACGCGTTCACCAGCAACGCCGACACCACGTTCGTCATCGAAGCCCCGGCGAAGAATCAGCGCAAAGTGCTCGACCTGCTGCTCGGTCTGCTGACCCAGACCCGCATTGACGACAATGCGATCAACGCCGCCAAACGCGTGGTCGAGCGCGAGGACGGTGGCCATTACACGCGCCTGCAACGCTTTCTCGACCGCCAGGATCTGGGCCACACTGCCAGCAATCAACTGGCGGTGGAGCTGGGCCTGAAATGCCCGCAACGCGCCGAGGTCGGGCACCTGACCCAGCAGCAACTGGAGAAGGTGCGCAAGACCTGGTACGCGCCGAACAATATGACGCTGATCGTCGTCGGTGAACTCGACAAACTGCTGCCGGGCTATCTGGAACGCACTTGGGGCGCGCTCGAAGCGGTGGATCCGGCCGAGCACCGTGAGTTGCCGGACATCCGCACCAGCGCCGCCCATGAACGCACCCTCACCCGTGGCTTCATCGGCGACAGCGCCAAGTTGCACTGGCTGGTGCCGGAGCCGATGCTCGACGATCAGTACGACGAGACCTTCGACATCCTCAAGGACTACCTCGACTGGGCGCTGTACCGGCAGATTCGCCTGAATCACGGCCTGTCCTACGGGCCATGGGCCGAGCGTGAAGTGTTCGGCGGGGTCGGTTTCATGAGCCTCAATGCCGATGTCGATCGCGATGATCTCGTCGAGGCCAGACAGGTGCTGGAAGACCTCAAGGCCGACCTGCTGAAAAACGGCCTCGACCCGGACACCTTCGCCCGGATCAAACAGGCCGCCATCGCCCATCAGGCCTGGGCGGTACAGGGCAACAGCGCGATGGCCGACTATTACTGGAGTGCGCTCGGCGATTACGAGGACGGACGCTTTGCCAACCCTGCCCGCGAGTTGCAAGGCGTGACCCTGGAAACGGCGAACAAGGCCATGCGCGAGTTGCTGTTGCAACCGGGGTATCTGCGGATCGAGAAGCCGTTGCTCAGTGATGATGAGGTGTTGTGGCTGATTGCCGGTGGTCTGGGCGTGGTCTTGCTGGTGCTGATTGGCTGGAGGTTGCACCGTCGTAAGCCAGCCAAACACTGAACCTGTGGGAGCGGGCTTGCTCGCGAATGCGGTGTGTCATTCAGCAATGATGTCGACTGACACGGCCCCTTCGCGAGCAAGCCCGCTCCCACAGGGATCTGTGGTGATTTTACTGACCGGGAGCCTCGCCACGTCGCCCGGCGGACGGTACTCTGTCGAGGTTTTTTCCTACTCAGTCGTGAACCGCCACCATGCAGAAAATCCCCCTCCTGATCCAGCGCATTCTCGAACTGATGAAGCGCTATCCCGGGGTCATTGCGCTCGGCGGTTTCATCTCCGGGGTCGGCAGTTTCATTCTGGTCGATCGGCAGCAGGGGCTGGCGAGCTGGATCACTATCATCATGCTGCTCAGCTGGATCTGGCTGATGCTGGAAAACACCCTCACCGGCCTGTTCACGCGCATCTTCAAGCGGGAAATCCCCCAGCCGCTGCTGCGCTACGCGACGCAGATGATCCACCAGGAAAGTCTGTTTTTCGTCCTGCCGTTCTTCTTCATCACGACTACGTGGAACAGCGGCCAACTGATCTTCACCGGCCTGCTGTGCATCGCTGCGCTGATCTCGATTGTCGACCCGCTCTATTACAAATGGCTGGCGCCACGGCGCTGGGCGTTTCTCGCGCTGCACACCCTGACCCTGTTCGCCGCCCTGCTCACTGCGCTGCCGGTGATCATGCACCTGACCACCGCACAGAGTTTCAAATGGGCACTGGGTACGGCGGTGGTGCTGTCGTTCCCGAGTCTGGCGTCGATCTTCCCGATCCGCACCGTGCGCAATGCGTTGGCCATTCTGTGCATCACCGTCGGCATCGGCGCGGTCGGCTGGACCCTGCGCTCGTGGGTGCCGCCGGCGACGTTGTGGATGACCGACGTGGCGATCAGCACGCAGTTACAGGACCGCACGCCTGGCGCCAGCCTCGACGAGGTCAGCGCCGAGCAGATTCGCAATGGCGGCCTCTACGCCTACACCGCCATCAATGCGCCGCGCGGGCTGGATGAGCGGATCTACCACGTGTGGCAGTTCAACGGCCAGGAAGTCGACCGCATCGCCCTCGACATCCACGGCGGGCGCAAGGAAGGCTACCGCGCCTGGACCCACAAGCAGAACTTCCCCGGCAACCCGGCAGGCAAGTGGCAGGTGCGAGTGCTGACTGAAGACGGTCAGGTGATCGGCGTGCTGCGTTTCAAAGTGACAGACAGCACAGCGATCAAAGAAAAGTAATCCGGTTCGTGCTATTACGTTAGTTCGCTTAATAGCCGAACAAGCACGGAGCTTATGATCAGCAGCTCAATGAGCGGTAATGCCCAGCTGGACACGTCGATCAGCCCTGCCCGCCTGCGGGTTTCCGGGGACTGGACGCTTGCCCATTACGTCGACCTCAAGCACCTGACCGAACAACTGACCGGCCAGTACGACGCCAACACCGTGGTCGACCTCAACAGCCTCGGTGCCCTCGACACTGCGGGCGCTTCGTTGCTGGTGGAGCTGCTCGGTTCCGAGCGTCTGGGCCGCTCCGCCGAACACCCTGACTGCACGATTTCCCAGGCTGACCGCGCGCTGCTGCAAACGGTGTATCGCTCGCTGACCGACTTCTGTGTGCCGATCAAGGAGCCGGAAGTCAGCGTCAGCGTGCAACTGCTGACCCGCATCGGGCGTGCGGTGGAAACGGTCTGGCAGGACACCTTGCAAGTACTGGGTTTCATTGGCCTGATCCTCGAAACCATTGCCCGCAGCCTGTTTCGTCCCAAGCGCTGGCGCATCACCCCCGTCGTCGCCCACATCGAACAGACCGGCCTCGACGCCGCGCCGATTGTGGCGCTGCTGACCTTTCTGGTGGGCGCGGTGGTGGCGTTTCTCGGTGCCACGGTGCTGGCCAGTTTCGGTGCGACGATCTTTACCGTGGACTTGGTGGGCTTCTCCTTCCTGCGTGAGTTCGGTGTGCTGCTCACGGCAATCCTGATGGCCGGACGCACCGCCAGCGCGTTTACCGCGCAGATCGGTTCGATGAAGGCTAACGAAGAGATCGACGCAATCCGCACCCTCGGCCTCGATCCGATGGAGCTGCTGGTAGTGCCGCGGGTATTGGCGATGCTGGTGGCGCTGCCGATGCTGACGTTTCTGGCGATGCTCTGCGGGATCATTGGCGGCGGCGTGGTGTGCGCGGTGTCGCTGGGGATTTCGCCGGCGATGTTCCTCTCGCTGTTGCAGAGCGACATCGGCATTCAGCACTTTCTGGTTGGTCTGGTCAAAGCGCCGGTGTTTGCCTTCCTGATTGCAACCATTGGTTGCCTGGAAGGCTTCAAGGTCAGTGGCAGCGCCGAATCGGTCGGCGCGCACACCACGTCCGCCGTGGTGCAGTCGATTTTCGTGGTGATCGTGCTCGACGCGGTGGCTGCGCTGTTCTTCATGGAGATGGGCTGGTGAGTCGTTTACCCCGTGCGCCCTCGGAGGCGGTGATCGAAGTCCGTGGCCTGTGCAATCGCTTTGGCAGCCAGAGCGTGCACGAGAATCTCGATCTGGATCTGTACAAGGGCGAAATCCTCGCCGTGGTCGGCGGTTCCGGCAGCGGCAAATCGGTGCTGCTGCGCAGCATTGTCGGCCTGCGCCGGCCCAGCGAAGGCAACGTAAAGGTGTTCGGGCAGAACCTGCCGAGCCTGTCCGAGCATGAGCGCTCACTGGTCGAGCGGCGTTTCGGCGTGCTGTTCCAGAAAGGCGCGCTGTTTTCCTCGCTGACGGTGACCGAAAACGTCGCCCTGCCGCTGATCGAACACGCCGGTCTGAGCCGCAACGACGCTGAGCATCTGGCGGCGGTGAAACTGGCGCTGGCCGGGCTGCCGCTGTCGGCGGCGGACAAATACCCGGCGTCGCTGTCCGGCGGGATGATCAAGCGCGCCGCGCTGGCCCGGGCGCTGGCGCTGGATCCGGACATCCTGTTTCTCGACGAGCCCACCGCCGGCCTCGATCCGATTGGCGCGGCGCAGTTCGATCAACTGATCCTGACCCTGCGTGATGCGCTGGGCCTGAGCGTGTTTCTGGTGACCCACGACCTCGACACGCTCTACACCATCACCGACCGTGTGGCGGTGCTGGCGCAGAAGAAGGTACTGGTCGCCGGCCCGATCGACGTGGTCTCGGAAACCGATGACGCGTGGATTCACGAATACTTCCACGGCCCGCGTGGCCGCTCGGCGCTGGACGCCGCCAAATTGCTCAACGAGGTCTGACATGGAAACCCGAGCCCATCATGTGTTGATCGGCCTGTTCGCCGTAATTGTCGTGGCGGGCGCCCTGCTCTTCGGTCTGTGGCTGGCCAAGTCCAGCGTCGACAGCGAGTTCAAGGATTATGAAATCGTCTTCAATGAGGCGGTCAGCGGCCTGTCCAAGGGCAGCCCCGTGCAGTACAGCGGGATCAAGGTCGGTGACGTGGTCAGCCTGCGCCTCGACCCGAAAGACCCGCGCCGGGTGCTGGCGCGGATTCGTCTGGGTGGTGACACCCCGGTCAAGGAAGACACCCAGGCCAAACTGGCGCTGGCCGGGATCACCGGCACTTCGATCATCCAGCTCAGCGGCGGTACCCCGGAGAGTCCGAAACTGCGCGGACACGACGGCGAATTGCCGACCATCGTCGCGGCGCCCTCGCCCATTTCCCGGCTGCTTAACGACAGCAACGACCTGATGACCGGCGTCACCGCCCTGTTGAACAATGCCAACCAGATGTTTTCCCCGGAGAACGTCGAGCGCGTCAGCAACACTCTGGCGCATCTGGAACAGACCACCGGTTCGATCAACGATCAGCGCGGCGACTTGCGTCAGGCCATGCAGCAACTAGCGAGCGTCGGCAAACAAGCCGGCAGCATGCTCGAGCAAACCTCGGCACTGATGCGCAACGCCAACGGCCTGCTCAACGATCAGGGCAAGCAGGCGCTGGGCAGTGCCGAGCAGGCGATGAAGTCGCTGGAACAGAGCAGCGCCACCATCAACGGCCTGCTGAGCAAGAACCAGAACTCCCTCGACAACGGTATGCAGGGCCTCAATGGCCTGGCGCCGGCGATCCGCGAACTGCGCGAAACCCTGACCTCGCTGCGCGGCATTTCCCAACGCCTTGAGGCCAACCCCAGCGGCTACCTGCTGGGCAGTGACAAGAACAAGGAATTCACCCCATGAAGCTGACTCACTTCGCCTTCCTCGCCAGTTTTACCCTGCTCTCGGCGTGTTCGATCCTGCCCAAGGCCGAACCTTCGGATGTCTATCGCCTGCCCGCCGCGCAAGCGCCCGCCTCGGCCAGTTCGGCGGCGACCCAACACTGGTCGCTGCGCCTGAACAAATTGCAGGCCAGCGAAGCGCTGAACCGGCCGAACATCGCGGTGATTCCACAGGGTGACGTGATCAGCAGCTACAAAGCCTCGCGCTGGAGCGATCCGGCGCCGGTGCTGGTGCGTAATCGGCTGCTCGATGGTTTTGCCCGCGATGGTCGGGTGACATTGCTCAGCACCGATGACAGCAACTTCGCTGCGGATCTGGAACTGGGCGGCAGCTTGCAGGCGTTTCAGACCGAGTATCAGGGCAATCAGGCCAGCGTCGTGGTGCGCGTCGATGCGTTGTTGGTGCGCGGCTATGACCAGAAGATTCTCGCCAGTCGGCGCTTTGAAGAGCGCCAACCGCTGAGCGATGTGCAAGTGCCGGCGGTGGTGGCAGGGTTTGGACTGGCCAGTGATCGGCTGACGGCCAAGGTTGTTGCGTGGGCTGTTCAGCAAGGCCAGCAATTGGCTCCAGTTAAACCCTGAAGTCGCCAGGATCGCAGCCTTCGGCAGCTCCTACAGGGTTATGCGTGCCTTTGTAGGAGCTGCCGAAGGCTGCGATCTTTTGCTTCAACCAAAGAACCAGTAGCACACGCCAATCGCGCCGAGCACACCGGCCAGTTCGGCCAGCAGCGCGCATCCAACGGCATGCCTTGCGCGCTGAATTCCCACCGCACCGAAATACACCGCCAGCACATAGAACGTGGTTTCGGTGCTGCCCTGAATTGTCGCCGCCACCAGCGCCGGGAAGCTGTCGACGCCGGAGGTCTTCATTGTCTCGATCAGCATCGCCCGTGCGGCGCTGCCGGAAAACGGTTTGACCATCGCCGTCGGCAGCGCGTCGACAAAACGCGTATCCCAACCGGCCCACTGCACCAGATGGCGGATGCCGTCCAGGCCAAAGTCCAGCGCTCCGGATGCGCGCAGTACGCCAATCGCACAGAGCATCGCCACCAGATACGGCAGCAGGTTCCTGGCGACGTCGAAGCCCTCCTTCGCGCCCTCGACAAACGCCTCGTAGACCTTGACCTTGCGTAACGCGCCGATCACCAGGAACAGCATGATCAGGCCGAACAGCGTCAGGTTGCCAAGGATCGACGACAGCCCGGCCAGCGCCGTGGCCGACATCGTCGCCAGCAGCGCCATGAAGCCGCCGAGGATCAGTGCGCCGGGAATCAGATAGGCCAGCACCACCGGGTCCCAGATGCGCAGGCGTTGCATGAACGCCACCGAGAGGAAGCCGACAATAGTCGAGCAACTGGTCGCCAGCAGAATCGGCAGAAACACCAGAGTCGGATCTGGTGCGCCTTGCTGGGCGCGGTACATGAAGATGGTCACCGGCAACAGGGTCAGCGACGAGGCGTTGAGCACCAGAAACAGGATCTGCGCGTTGCTGGCGATGGTCGCGCTGGGGTTGAGCTCCTGCAGCGCCTTCATGGCCTTGAGGCCGATTGGGGTGGCGGCGTTGTCCAGGCCCAGGCCGTTGGCGGCGAAGTTCAGGGTGATCAAACCGAGCGCCGGGTGTCCGGCCGGGACTTCCGGCATCAGCCGCAGGAACAGCGGGCCCAGCACTTTTGCCAGCCACTCGACGATCCCGGCCTTTTCAGCGATGCGCAGAAAGCCCAGCCACAGGGTCAGCGTACCGAACAGCAGGACCATGACCTCGACCGAGAGTTTGGCCATGGCGAAAATGCTTTCCACCATCGCTGCGAAAATCCCGGCGTTGCCGCCGACCAGCCACTGCACCAGCGCAGATATTGCTGCCACGACGAAGAAGCCAAGCCACAGGCCATTAAGCATCAGTCAAATCCCCCGGAAGATGCGGCGAATGATAGCGGGGTCGCCAGAAACGACAAACCCCGGATTGCTCCGGGGTTTGTCGGTAAGGCTTGCCTCAATCACCTGTAGGAGCTGCCGAAGGCTGCGATCTTTAAAAGCAAGATCAAAAGATCGCAGCCTGCGGCAGCTCCTACAGAGGTTCAGCTATCAGTTCTTGGAAATTTCGCCAGCCGGCAGTTTTTCCTTGCTGCGCCAGTGTGGCAGGGAGTTCCAGTAGCGCTGGCCCTTGGCGTCGTCGTACATGCCTTCCCAACGTGCGATAACCAGTACCGCCAGGGCGTTGCCGATCACGTTCAGTGCGGTACGGGCCATGTCCATGATGCGGTCGACACCGGCGATGAACGCCAGGCCTTCCAGCGGGATACCGACACTGCCCAGCGTCGCCAGCAGCACCACGAAGGACACGCCCGGTACGCCGGCGATGCCTTTGGAGGTAACCATCAGAGTCAGCACCAGCAGCAGTTGCTGGCTGATCGACAGGTCGATGCCGTACAGCTGGGCAATGAAGATGGCGGCGATCGACTGATACAGGGTCGAACCGTCGAGGTTGAACGAGTAGCCGGTCGGGACCACGAAGGAGCAGATGGCTTTCGGTGCGCCATAGGCTTCCATCTTCTCGATGACGCGTGGCAGTACGGTTTCCGAGGAGGCGGTGGAGTAAGCCAGGACCAGCTCATCCTTGAAGATGCGCATCAGCTTGATCACCGAGAAGCCGAACAGCTTGGCGATCAGGCCCAGCACCACGAAAGCAAAGAAAGCGATGGCGACGTAAACCAGGATCACCAGCTTGGCCAGCGGCAGCAGCGAGGCGAAACCGAAGTTGGCCACGGTCACCGCGATCAGGGCGAAAACGCCGATCGGGGCGTAGTTCATGATCATGTGGGTGACTTTGAACATGCTTTCCGAGACGCCCTGGAACATCTTCACCAGCGGCTCGCGCAGGTCCGACTGCAGGCTCGACAGACCGAGACCGAACAGTACGGAGAAGAAAATGATCGGCAGCATTTCGCCGCGGGCCATGGCCGCGAAGATGTTCGACGGGATCAGGTTGAGGATGGTCTCGATGAACGCGTGTTCATGTTGTACTTCGGCGGCGGTCGCCTGGTACTTGGAGATATCCACGGTGCCCAGGGTGCTCATGTCGATGCCGGCACCCGGGTGGAACAGGTTGGCCAGCAGCAGGCCGACGATGATCGCGATGGTGGTGACGACTTCAAAGTAGATGATGGTCTTCAGGCCGATACGCCCGAGTTTCTTGGCGTCGCCCACGCCGGCGATGCCGACGATCAGGGAGGAGATGACGATCGGAATCACGATCATCTTGATCAGACGGATAAAGATATCGCCTGCCGGTTGCAGGACGTTGCTGATCCACCAGGCTTTTTCGGCACTGAAGTGGTTGAGCAACGCACCAATTGCAATCCCTAAAACCAGACCGATGAGGATCTGCCAGGCGAGGCTGAGTTTTGCCTTCTTCATTATCTTTACCCTTACTTGCGTTTGACTCAGGCACATGCAGCAACTGGAACGCTCTTTAGCGGAAAAGTCTGTGCATCTGCCTCCGTATAAGGTGCCCCGAAGCGCGTATTTACGGCTCTTCGGCAGGCGAAAAAAGGCGCAACTATTCCGATGCAAGGTTGCGCCGTCTAATGCCGTAAACGCCTACCCTATGCCGAATCGGCATGAGATTTTTTAAATGAAACTGGCGTCCCAAGCGGTTCGATTACGACATTTCAGCCGGCATAAGTGCCGTGAACCGGCCATTTCAGCTTGGGTTGGTTGTTTTTTGAACGAGTGAATTCATCGAAAAATTCAGGAAAAAGCCTACATTTGCAGACTAGAAGTCCCACAGTTTAAAGGGGCTCTTTCTCGATATACGGTCGCCAGGAAACACGGCGAAATGTTTTCGCGCGCAGTCTGAACCATAAAAAGGCGAGCAGGACGCTCTGGATCAATGTTTTGTATCGCGCAAAGCTCAGCGCAAGTCCGTCGAGCCGCTGAGGGTCGGCGAACCTGCGTCGCAGCTTTTACCCTGACCCGGCCCTCGCGCAGGCACTCCCTGTACCCGTAGGTCACTCCGACCCTGTAACAGTCAGAACGTCCCGGCCCCCTGGTCATGCGCCGGCCTTCCTCGGGCAGGCGCAATAAAGGGCAGCGGGGCGCTGCCCTCATGTTCGAATCAGTACCAGTTCGGATCTTTCTTCAGCGTTTCCATCAGCAGGTTCTGCATGCCCTGATCCGGTTTGCCGAGGAAGCGGTAAGTGGCATGTCGCGTGGGCGACTTGTCGGCCGGCAGTCCTTCGGGCACATCGACGAGCATGGCGTAGGCATCTTTCTTGTCGAAGCTGAACGCTACGATCAAGCGGTGATTCAGGCACTTGTCTGCGGATTCGCAGAGCGGGCCGACCAGATACTTGTCGCCATCTTCGGTCACGGCATTCATCTGCTGCTCTGGCGTACCGGAAAGGTTCATCACCCACTCCGGGAGGCGCTCTTCATGCTTCACGACGCCTTGCCAGGTTTCCCGGTATTGCGGGTCGGAGCTGAGCAGCTCGTTGACCCGCGCCTGGCCATCATTGGCCGCGATCGCCATGGCACTACCGCCCAGAAGCAGGGCGGCTGCCAGTGTCTTTAACGCAATCATCGTTAACCTCGGCCGCGACGGCCAAAGAAGAAGGACGCGATGAACATTACCAGGAACACGACAAAGAGAATCTTGGCGATACCCGTGGCGGTGCCCGCGATACCACCGAAGCCCAAGACGGCGGCGATGATGGCAATGATCAAGAATGTAATTGCCCAACTCAACATGGTGATTCTCCTTACTTCTCTATTTAGGGATATTGCGTGTCCTGGCGCCAGGCGCCCGAATTCGTTGGTTCGTCAGAAAACCCAGCGCTCTTCACGTGGAAGTTGATCCAGCGGCTGCGGCTGATCGACATCCATCATGCGCATCGAGGCGCTTTCGGCCTGACTGCTGCTGACGGCGCTGAAGTGCGTCTGCGTGCTGTGTTGAATCGAGATCAGCGGCTCAGGCTTCTGGCTGTTTTCCCAGCTCAGGTATTGCTGGCAGGCGATCAGGGTGATCAACAGTGCAAGCACGCCAAACAGGCCTTGCTGGATATGCAGTGGCGAGATACGCACTTGGGCGGCACGTTGGCGAGTCATCCTGGGTTCCTCACTCTTATTCGGTTGGGGCAGTGGAATCTGCCCGGGCTGAATGAGTTATTGCAGGCTGCATGCCAGTTTTTTCATTGAAAAATATTCAACAAAATCAATAGCTTATAAGTAATTAAAATTCAGCGACGGACGCATCCTGCACGATGGGGCGTCTACGGTCGTGCGGAATGCACGATTATTTCGTAGGAGATTTCATTCTTATGGAATTGAGAGCACGTCCTGGATGTCAGAAATGTACGCGGGGTTACCCCTGCGAATCGGTGATTGTTTAAAAACTCAACAAAATCAATGGATTGGCCGTTATGGCAGGAGAGAGCTACCCTCCCATGGCTCGCATCGTTCAGAATCAACCATGCAACTTGCCCGATTTTTCCGGGACTAACCCAAGATCAATCACTATGGAGCGTAGGAAAAATGGAATCTGCCACTGAGCATCAAGGCCGCATTCTGCTGGTGGACGATGAGTCCGCCATCCTGCGAACCTTTCGTTACTGCCTCGAAGACGAAGGTTACACAGTGGCCACCGCCAACAGCGCGGCTCAGGCCGAGGCATTGTTGCAACGTCAGGTGTTTGACCTGTGCTTCCTTGATTTGCGTCTGGGTGAAGACAACGGTCTCGACGTACTGGCACAGATGCGCATTCAGGCGCCATGGATGCGCGTGGTCATTGTCACCGCCCACTCGGCGGTTGATACCGCAGTGGATGCGATCCAGGCGGGCGCCGCCGATTATCTGGTCAAACCGTGCAGCCCCGACCAGTTGCGCCTGGCCACCGCCAAACAACTGGAAGTGCGTCAGCTCTCGGCGCGTCTGGAAGCCCTCGAAGGCGAGATCCGCAAACCCAAGGACGGCCTCGACTCCCACAGCCCGGCGATGAAAGTCGTGCTGGAAACTGCGCGGCAGGTCGCCGGTACCGACGCCAACATCCTTATTCTCGGCGAATCCGGCACGGGTAAGGGCGAACTGGCCCGGGCCATTCATGGCTGGAGCAAGCGCGAGAAAAAATCCTGCGTGACCATCAACTGCCCGTCGTTGACTGCGGAACTGATGGAGAGCGAGCTGTTCGGCCACAGTCGCGGTGCGTTTACCGGCGCCAGCGAAAGTACGCTTGGTCGAGTCAATCAGGCGGACGGCGGCACGCTGTTTCTCGATGAGATCGGCGATTTTCCGCTAACTTTGCAACCAAAGTTGCTGCGTTTTATTCAGGACAAGGAATATGAGCGGGTTGGCGATCCAGTGACCCGTCGTGCCGATGTGCGGATTCTCGCCGCGACCAACCTCAATCTTGAGGACATGGTGCGCGACGGGCGCTTCCGTGAAGACCTGTTGTATCGCCTCAACGTGATCACCCTGCATCTGCCGCCATTGCGCGAACGTGCCGAGGACATCCTGACCCTTGCCGACCGCTTCCTCGCGCGCTTCGTCAAAGAGTACGCGCGCCCGGCACGGGGCTTTAGTGATGAGGCGCGCGAAGCGCTGTTGGGTTATCGCTGGCCGGGCAACATCCGAGAGCTGCGTAACGTGGTGGAACGGGCCAGCATTATCTGCCCGCAGGAACGCGTGGAAATCAGCCACCTCGGGATGGCCGAGCAACCGGCGAACAACGCACCGCGAGTCGGTGCCGCGCTGAGCCTCGATGAACTGGAAAAAGCCCACATCGGCGCGGTGCTGGCAACGGCAGGCACCCTTGATCAGGCGGCGAAAACCTTGGGCATCGACGCGTCGACCCTGTATCGCAAGCGCAAGCAGTACAACCTGTGAGCGCCCGACGATGAAACTGGCGATGAAGTTGCGCACTCGCTTGTTTCTGAGCATCTCTGCGCTGATCACGGTCGCCTTGCTCGGGCTGTTGCTCGGGCTGGTCAGCGTGATGCAGATGGCCGGTACTCAGGAAGCAACGATCCGCAGCAACTTCGTGACCCTCGACCTGGGGCTCAAACTGCGCCAGACCCTCGGCGATCAACTGGTGCTGATGCTGGCCGAAAAGCCCGACCCAGTCGCGTTCGAAGCGTCAAAGCAGCATTACCTGCAATTGCTGGATGAAGGCATTTCCCAAGAGGCAGAGGGCGATGGCCGACAGTACGGGTTTACCCAGGCCAAGGCTGACTACCTGAGTTTTCTCCAGGCGTTCGAGATGTCGCGTGATCCGGGCAATGTGCTCAGTGGCAACAGCGACCTCAGGGAACGCTTCAACACCTTGCGCAACGGTTTGATTACCGAGCACAAGCACGCACTGGACAACATCAACGCAGTGCAGCATGACGCCCGGGAAAGGGCACTGCTGGTCTCCGGTCTGCTCGGGCTGGTGGGATTGGCGGTGCTGATTATCGGCTTCGTCACCGCGCACGCCATTGCCCGGCGTTTTGGCGCGCCCATCGAGGCGCTGGCCAAAGCGGCGGACAACATCGGCCAAGGCAATTTCGAAGTGACGCTGCCGATTTCCTCGGCGATGGAAATGAACCAGCTGACCAAGCGCTTCGGGCTGATGGCTGAGGCGCTGCGCGAGCATCAGGCGACCAACGTCGACGAATTGCTGGCCGGTCAGCAACGCCTGCAGGCGGTGCTCGACAGCATCGACGACGGCTTGTTGATGATCGACCGTGAAGGGCATCTGGAGCACCTCAATCCAGTGGCTCAGCGTCAGTTGGGTTGGGACAGTGACCGTCTCGGTCAAGGCCTGGGCACTGCGCTCGAGCGCCCGGAGCTCGACGCGCAACTGCAACTGGTGCTGCGCGGCGGCACCCTTGAGCGCGCCCCGGAAGATTTGAGCATTGAAGTCGATGGCGAATCGCGCTTGCTGACCTACAGTTTGACCCCGGTCAGTCACATCCAGGGGCATATTCTGGGGGCGGTGATGGTGCTGCACGATGTCACCGAGCAACGCGCCTTCGAGCGCGTGCGCAGCGAGTTCGTGCTGCGCGCCTCCCATGAACTGCGGACGCCGGTCACCGGCATGCACATGGCGTTCGGCCTGTTTCGCGAACGTGCGAAGTTCCCCCCGGAGTCACGCGAGGCGGACCTGCTCGACACGGTCAACGAAGAGATGCAGCGCTTGATGCAGTTGATCAACGACTTGCTCAACTTCTCGCGCTATCAGAACGGCTTGCAGAAACTCACCCTGGCGCCGTGCTCCATCGAAGATTTGCTGGAGCAGGCGCAGTCGCGCTTCGCCGATTGCGCTGCGGGCAAAGGCATTGCCCTGAGCGTCGAAGTGCAAGGGCCGTTACCGCGTCTGCAGGCCGATCAGGCACAGCTTGAGCGGGTGCTCGACAACCTGATCGACAACGCTCTGCGCCATACCGCCCGCGACGGCCAGATTCGCCTGCAGGCGCGGCGGCATGGCGAACGGGTGATCATCAGCGTCGAAGACAACGGCGAAGGCATTGCCTACGGTCAGCAGGGGCGGATATTCGAGCCGTTCGTGCAGGTCGGGCGCAAGAAGGGTGGCGCCGGGCTGGGTCTGGCGCTGTGCAAGGAAATCGTCCAGCTGCATGGCGGGCGGATGGGCGTCTATTCGCGGCCGGGGCAGGGCACGCAGTTCTACATGGCGCTGGCGGTCTAGGCTTCGTCGTCCAGGCGGCGCCCGGTGAGGCGCCGCCCACGGGTGATCAGTTCGATGAACTGCACCGCACTCAGGGCCTGGGCGAACAGCCAGCCCTGACCGAACTTGACCCCCTCACTGCTGAGAAACACGGCTTGCGCTTCGTGCTCGATGCCTTCGGCAATTACCTTCAACTCCAGAGCCTGCGCCATGTGAATGATGTGCGGCGCAACGCCGCTGCTGGCCGCATCATGGCCGAGCGCGTCGATGAAGGCCTTGTCGATCTTCAGGCAATCCACTGGCAGCGTCTGCAGGTAGGCGAGGCTGCAATAACCGGTACCGAAGTCATCGATCAGCACTTGATGGCCGACATCGCGCAAGGCTTGCAGGTTCTCCCGCGCCACCACCACATCGATCAACCCGCGCTCAGTGACTTCGAAGGCGATCTGCCGCGCCGCAACCCGGTGCAGGGTCAACAGCCTGGCCATGACCTGGCCGATGCGCGGCACCATCACGTCGCAGGCGGCGAGGTTGACCGAAATGTACAGCTGCGGATTGGCGCGCAGCACCGGTCCCAGTTGTTCCAGCAGCCGTTGCAGGACAAAGTCTGTCATCTGCCGGATCTGCCCGGTGTTTTCCGCCAATGGAATGAACAGGTCGGGACTGGTCAGCGTGCCGTCCGGGCGACGCCAGCGCAGCAGGGCTTCGGCGCCCACGCAATTGCGGCTATCGAGATCGAAGATCGGCTGATACAGCACTTGCAGCTCGCCACGTCGAATGGCGCCCTGGAGTTCGGCGTCCAGTGACTGGCGCTGGCGCACCAGCAAAAATATAAAGAACCCGACAAAAGCCCCCAGCAGCAGGCAGATCGGCACCATCCACCACCAGACGCTGGGAATATGCATGCCGCTGCGCGGGGTGATCAGCACCAACTGGTATTCCGGATTGTTGGTTGGCATGCGGTAGATCAGCCGTGACTGGGTGACTTGCAGGGGCGCGCGGCTTTTGGGTGGCCACGCTTCGGTTGGTGGCCACGTCTGCGCGGTGCCCAGCACCGGAATCGCCCGTTTGCCGTGGTCCAGCACCACCAGAAGGCTGCTGTCCGGCGGCAGGTCGACCATGTCGGTCAAATGCCCGCGTGATGTCGCCACGCGAAAATTGCCGCGCCCGAGCATCAGCGCAGCACGGTTTTCATCCGGTTCGGTGGTGGTGTTGAGCCAGTAGCTGTAGGTCGGTCCTTTGATATCCGGTGCGCGAACCACCGACAGTCCTTCCTGGCGGGGCCGGTTGGAGCATATCCGCGCACCATCCATGTAGGCCGCTTCATAGACGAAGCGATAGTTGAAGGTGACTTGTTGCAGCGTGGCGATCATTTCCTCATCGCAACTGCGCAGCGGCTGCGCTTCGAGGTCATCGAGACTTTCACGCAGTTGTCCGAACAGCTGCTCAAGGCGTGCCAGAAAGCGCTCGCCCTGGGTGTTCATTTCCTGGCTTTCGTTCTGTTCGATCTGGCGCATGGCGACGAACATTCCGCCGGCTATCAGCAATGCAGCACTGAAGACAGCCGCGATCATCGCCAAAAACCACGGGCGATAAAACCAGCTACGCAGCGTCGCTCGGGTAGCAACCATCATGGAATATCCGAAGAATTACCAATGAGTTATAGCTGCTGATTACGCTTTCGCCCTGACCGTCGGGCGGGCGTCATTATTTTGTCTGATTGAGGACCTGCAACAACGCTGCTGTTTGCGCGTCCGGTGTACCGTCGAAGCGTGAAGGGCGAAAGTGCATCTGGAACGCTGCCAGGACATGGCGAGTCGCGACGTCCAGCTCGCCGGTCTGCGGGGTGTCGTAACCGATGCGCGCCAGTTGTTCCTGGAACCAGCTGATGCTTGGCAGTTCGGCGTTGAACTGCACTTGCTGCCGGGCCACCGCTTGTTCATTGGGCCATACGCCCAGGCCTTCGGCGGCCAGGCGTTTCCATGGGAACAAGGGACCCGGGTCGAGTTTGCGCAGGGGCGCAATGTCGCTGTGGCCAATGATATGGCGCGGGCTGATGCCCTGGCGCTTGCTGATGTCCTTGAGCAGAACGATCAGCGATTGAATCTGCGCTTCGCTGTACGGGAACCACAGGCGCCCGGTCGGCGTGTCCTTGAAGCCCGGATTGACGATTTCGATGCCGATCGAGCTGGAGTTTAGCCAGGTACGGCCCTGCCACTGGCTCTCGCCGGCGTGCCAGGCGCGCTGGTTTTCATCCATCAGTTTGTAGATGGTGCCGCCCTTGTCGTCGCCGATCAGATAGTGGCTGCTGACTTCGCCGTGGGTCAGCAGTTGCAGCGAACGGGCGAGGGAAGCGGAGGTGTAGTGCACGATCACGAACTGCACGCGGCTGTCGTGATTGGCCGAAGGGTGGCTGGTGTCATAACGCGGGCCGCTGGCACAACCGGCCAGAACGAGCAGCGACGCGAGGAGGGTAAAAAATTTCATGGCAGAAGGCAGTACGCGCAAGACAATAATGCAACAGTGTAACGTACTGCCTTGCGTATCGACGCCTGACGGGCCGATTTAAACAAAATGGAACAACTTGCTCAGCCCAGTTCGACTCGGTTACGTCCGCCGTTTTTCGCTCGGTACAACGCCTGATCGGCTCTTTTAAGCACCAGATCGCTGTGTTCTCCCGGCTTGAACGACGCCAGTCCCATGGAAATCGTGATCGTCACTCGCTCACCCTTGAAGTGAAACGGGCACGCTTCGATGGCCGCTCGCAGGGTTTCCAGCAATTTGGCGCCGACGGCCGGCGTGGTGGCTGGCAACAGCAGAACGAACTCCTCTCCGCCGAAACGAGCAATGAAATCCGCCCCACGCAGACGTTTGCGCAGCACCGTGGCGATGATTTTCAATACCTTGTCGCCCGCCAGATGGCCGTAGTTGTCGTTGATGCGCTTGAAATGATCGAGGTCGAGCATCGCCAGGCTCAAGGTGTTGCCGTGTTGTTGCCATTGCCTGATCTCGTGTTCCAGCCGTTCGCTCCAGGCAGCGCGGTTGGGCAGGCCGGTCAACGGGTCGATCAGGGCTTTCTGTCGCTGTTCTTCCAGATGTTCGCGAAAGCCCAGGGCTTCCTGCTCCATGTGCGCCACACGTTCGGCCAGGCCTTTGAGACGTGCTGCCACTTCCTGCTCGCGGGCATCGCGTTGTTGCTGATGCTGGTCCATGGTACCGAGCAGGCCTTCGAGATGGTTCTCCAGCACTCGCTTGAGATCATCCAGATCGGCCGCTTCCTGCACGCTGGTCTGCAAGCCGTCGACTTGCTCGCGAATCTGCGTGTCCATTGCCCGGGCTGCCGAGCTGTTGTCGGCATGGCCCTCGCTGGCGGCCTGCAAATTGCTCTGGAATGCTTCGAGGCGTTCGTTGAGCCGCTGCAGATAGGCTTCGAATTCGTGTTGGCCGCTGTCGGTGATTGCCAGCATCAAGGTGGCAAGGTCGTCGAGAATGGGCAGGAGTTCGTACCAGTTCAGGCCATTTTTCAAGCGATCACGCATGGCCTCGGCTTGCGGGCGATGGCGCTCTGGCAAGGTTAGGTCGTCGAGCAGCCCGATCAGCGTGTCTTCGATGTGTTTGGCCACCGAGCTGTAGGAAGGCTCCGGCGAATCGGGCAGGGCGTAGAGAATGTCTTGCTCGGGCTGCTCCGGATCGATGGCAGCCAAGGCTTGGGCAATCGGGGCGGGCAGGGGCAGGCTGTCGAGGAGCAAGGGGGCCGGGGCGTCGCCCGGGTGGATCAACTCGTCAGGGTTGATCGCCGCAGTGAGGGCTGGTGGCGCAAGCGGCAGGGCCAGAGGTTCGAGGGGCGGTTTGAGTTCAGGCAGTGGTTCGGGCGCCGTCTCGATGGCAATGACCGGCGGCACAAACGAAACCACAGGCGATTCGGCCTGCGGTTGCGCTGCAGGTGCCTGTTGAGGGCTTGCCTCTGCCGGCTGCAACAGCGGCGCGGCGCTGACCGGTGCCGGAGTCGGTTCGCCTGTTGGCGTCTGTGCGGGCTTGACATCAGGTTCAGTGTTGGCTGAGGGCGGCGCTGATATTGGCGCAGGCGCTTGAGCTTGCTCCGGGCCTGGCGGCCCTGGCGTTTCTTCGGCTTCGCGATTACCAAACAGGCGTTGCAGAAAGCCCGGGCGGTCCGGCGCGGGTGGGGTTTCCAGCTGGCTCAACGCTTTGCCCTGCAAACCGCTGAGTTCGCTCAACAGCAACGGCATTTCCCGCGCCTGACCGACCCGACTGTCCAGTTGCTTGGCGAATTTCTTCAGCGGCTGGGCGACTTCCCGCGGCAGCGGCAACGCTTGCAGTTGGGTAACCAGCGCGGTCAACGCGGTGCTGACCTGATCAATGCGGGTCTCGCGGCGCTGCTCGGAGTCGAGTACGGCTTTCTCCAGGCGCGGCAGCAGGGCGGCGAGACCGGCATCCATGTCGTCGGTGCGCACCACGTCGCGCATCTCTTTCATGCACTGATCAACAACCTTGTCGGTGCCTTCAGCGGCCAGCGTACTGCGTACCAGACCGCGGCGCAGCAAGTCGAGCCGGGCGGCCCAGCGCCGTTCGAGCTTGTCCTGCTGTTCGATACTTTTGAGGTACTTCTCTTTCCAGCGCTGGGCGTCGTCGCTCATTCAGGGGTTCCGCGAGGGGCAGGACTCAACGCGGGCAATGCATCGGCCGTGAGCGAACCCGGCAGACGAATCTCTACCGCGACCGGCAGGTGATCGGAAATGGGTTGGGCCAGCACTTCGACCTTTTCCAGGGTCAGGGTCGGGCTGAGCAAAATATGATCCAAGCATCGCTGCGGCCGCCAGCTGGGAAACGTGGCTTGCATCTGCGGGGCCAGCAGGCCGAGATCGCGTAACGGTGACTGTTGTAGCAGATCGCTGGCGTGGGTGTTCATGTCGCCCATCAATACCTGGTGCTTGTAGCCACCGATCAGGTCCCGAATGTAGGCCAGTTGCAGGCTGCGCACCCGGGCGCCGAGGGCCAGGTGCATCATCACCACCACCAGCGCTTCCGGGCCTTCGCCAAAGCGCAGCAGGATTGCGCCGCGACCTTTCGGGCCCGGCAGCGGATGGTCTTCGATCGCCCACGGTTTCAGTCGGCTGAGCACGCCATTGCTGTGCTGGGCCAGCCGGCCGAGGTTGCGATTGAGTTGTTGATACCAGTAAGGGAAGGCGCCGAGGTGGGCCAGGTGTTCGACCTGATTGACGTAGCCTGAGCGCAGGCTGCCGCCATCGGCTTCCTGCAGGGCGACCAGGTCGAAGTCGCCAAGCAGGTCGCCGATCTTCTGCAGATTGCCTGAGCGCCCGGTGTGCGGCAGCAGGTGCTGCCAGCTGCGGGTCAGGTAATGCCGATAGCGTTCGGTGCTGATGCCGACCTGGATGTTGAAGCTGAGCAAGCGCAGACGATGGTCTGCGGGCAGGCCCGTGGACTCCAGGTGATGCTCGTTGACCTGCGGATCATGCAGGCCAACGCTGCGTTCGGTGCCCCAGCGGCGCATGGCGGTTACCGCGCTTAGTTGGCGGCTGCCTTGTTGGCCGCTCGCTCTTTGGCGACCAGTTGATCAGCCAGTTTCAGGGCTTGCTCGGCACCACCGGCAGAGCCGATGTCGAAGCGGTATTTGCCGTTGACGATCATGGTTGGAACGCCAGTGATTTCATATTTCTTGGCCAGCTCACGCGCCTTGACGATCTGCCCTTTGATCGCGAACGAGTCAAAGGTGGCGAGGAACTTGTCCTTGTCCACGCCTTGTGTGGCGAGGAAGTCAGCCATGTCGTTCTTGTCGGTCAGCTTCTTGTGTTCTTTCTGGATCGCATTGAATACCGCAGCGTGAACCTTGTGCTCGACGCCCATTGCTTCCAGGGTCAGGAACATTTGACCGTGAGCATCCCACGGGCCACCGAACATGGCAGGAATGCGCACGAAGTTGACGTCGGACGGCAGTTTTTCAACCCAGGGATTGATCACCGGCTCGAACGCGTAGCAATGCGGGCAGCCGTACCAGAACAGCTCCACGACTTCGATCTTGCCAGGCTCTGCCACTGGCACCGGGTTGGCCAGTTCGACATAAGGGGCAGCGGGTGCTTCGGCGGCCTGGGCGGTCACGCCGAACAGGCTGGCAGCGACGAGAGCGGCGCTGATGATCAGATTACGCATGCTTTACTCCTGGACAATTTTGGTCGCCTCGCGCGACCTGTTTTCAGACAGATCCTGGCGGGCATGAGTTCTGTAGTGTAACGGCAGCGGCCACAAAAAAGGGCGGCCAAAGCCACCCTTTTTATACTTGCTGCGACGGATTAATCGAGCGTTAACGTTGCAGGAGATGTCCATCACCGGTAACGCTCGATGCAGGGCGGTTAGTGCAGGCCCTGAATGTAGCTGGCGACCGCAGCAATGTCTTCGTCGCTGAGTTTGCGTGCGATGGTGCGCATCGGCATGGAATCGCCGTCGTTGGCGCGACCGCCTTCTTCCTTGCGGAAGTCGGTCAGCTGTTTGGCGATGTATTGAGCGTGTTGGCCTCCCAGGTGCGGGAAGCCGGCGGCGGCGTTGCCGGCACCGTTCGGCGAGTGGCAGCCGGTGCAGGCTGGCAGGCCTTTGTCCAGGTTGCCGCCACGGAACAGGGCTTCACCACGGGCGACGATTTTTGGATCGGCGGCGCCGACGCTGCCCTTCTGACTGGCAAAGTAGGCGGCAATATCGGCCAGGTCCTGATCGCTCAGGTTGGTCAGCAGGCCGGTCATTTCCAGAACCTGGCGTTTGCCCGACTTGATGTCATGCAACTGCTTGTCGAGGTAACGTTCACCTTGACCGGCCAGTTTCGGGAAGTTGGGTGCCATGCTGTTCCCGTCCGGGCCATGGCAGGCTCCGCACACGGCAGCTTTTGCCTGGCCGGCTGCTGCATCACCTGCAGCATGGGCGATGCCGGAGATTCCCACGGTCAACAGCAGACTCACGATCAATTTGTTCATCAGCTAATCCAACTACGGCTAAGGGTTAAGAGTTATGGACCGGGTTTACTCTCGCTCATCCAAAGGATGATGGCCTGGTAATCCTCGGCACTGCAGTCCATGCACAAACCACGCGGCGGCATCGCCTTGAAACCCTGGGTCACGTGTTGCACCAGCGTCTCCATACCTTTCGCCAACCTCGGCGTCCAAGCTGCCTGATCGCCTCTTTCGGGCGCCATGGGTAGTTGGCCGGAATGACAGGCACCACAAACACGGTTGTACACGGCTTCCGGTTCCTGTGTAGCCTGTGCGCCGCAAAGCGGTATCAGGACTCCGGCAGCCAGCAGCCATTTCGTCATAAAACGACCTTTTCAGGGTTGAGAGCGTTCTGCGTTCTGATGCGCAATCAAGGTCTTTGGCTCTCGTGAACTTCATCCTTCGCTGGGACAAAGCACACACAAAATCTGCGGCATTATATACTGGCGTCACTGAAACGGAAGCGACACCGCGTTCCGCGCCCAATCCCGGCGCCGCCCACATCGGAAATCCCATGCAACTCAAGAATCCCATCCTCGGCCTGTGCCAACAGTCCACGTTCATGCTCAGTGCCGCCAAAGTCGATCAATGCCCTGACGACGAAGGCTTCGAAGTGGCGTTCGCCGGTCGTTCCAACGCCGGTAAATCCAGCGCGCTGAACACCCTGACTCACGCCAGCCTGGCGCGCACCTCGAAAACTCCGGGTCGCACACAGCTGTTGAACTTCTTCAAGCTAGACGATGAACGGCGTCTGGTCGACCTGCCGGGCTACGGTTATGCAAAAGTACCGATCCCGCTCAAGCAACACTGGCAGCGTCACCTCGAGGCCTACCTCGGTGGCCGCGAGAGTTTGAAGGGTTTGATTCTGATGATGGACATCCGTCATCCAATGACCGACTTCGACCTGTTGATGCTCGACTGGGCCGTTGCCGCCGGCATGCCGATGCACATTCTGCTGACCAAGGCCGACAAACTGACCTACGGTGCCGCCAAGAACACGCTGCTCAAGGTGCAGTCGGAAATCCGCAAGGGCTGGGGTGATCGGGTGACGATCCAGCTGTTCTCCGCGCCCAAACGCATGGGCCTGGAAGAGGCCTACACTGTGTTGGCAGGCTGGATGGAGCTGGCAGACAAAGGCGCGGAAGCCGCGGCTGAATAATCAGGATATGGAAAATTGGTTGTAGCGCGGTCAGGCAAGGCAAAAGCGTTACTAAAAAGCGGAGTTTAGGGAACCTGAATGAGCATTTTTAGTAACGCTTTTAACGCAGCATGACCGCGCTACAGCCGATTTTTGGGTAAAAAAAGCCCCGGACTTCATATGGGGAGGGAGAAGTTCCGGGGTTTAAGTTCCGAACCGCTAGGGCGGGGTTCAGATATCTGCCAACACTTAACACAACATAGGAGCATCGAAGGGCTTCACCAGCCATTCAGTATCTCTGAGTAGTGAGTTGTCAGATTAGTTCAGATTTTTTTCAAAAAGCTTTGGAATAAGCCCAAGCGCGATTCGAAATAAGGCCATTTCGGGCGTTTGCCGCGACAGTGTGTCGCGGCAAACGCCCGATCCAGACGCCTTAGTGCGCCTCATCCCAGTTGTTGCCGACGCCGACTTCCACCAGCAACGGTACGTCCAGTTTCGCCGCTTCGCTCATATGCAGGCGGATTTCCTGACTCACCTGCTCAACCAGATCCTCGCGAACCTCCAGCACCAGTTCGTCGTGCACCTGCAGGATGACCTTGGCGTCCAGCCCGGACGCTGTCAGCCAGTTATCCACCGCCACCATGGCTTTCTTGATGATGTCGGCCGCGGTGCCTTGCATCGGCGCATTGATCGCCGTGCGTTCGGCGGCGGCGCGTTCCTGCGGCTTGTTCGAGTTGATTTCCGGCAGGTACAGGCGTCGACCGAAGAAGGTCTCGACGTAACCCTGATCCGCAGCCTGCTTACGGGTGCGCTCCATGTATTCGCGCACACCCGGGTAGCGGGCGAAGTAGGTGTCGATGTAGGCCTTGGCGGTCTTGGTGTCGACGCCGATGTCCTTGCCGAGCTTCTGTGCGCCCATGCCATAGATCAGGCCGAAGTTGATCGCCTTGGCGCCACGGCGCTGGTCGGAGGTCACTTCGTTGAGCTCGACCCTGAATACTTCGGCAGCGGTGGCGGTGTGCACGTCCAGATTATTGCGGAAGGCGTTCATCAAGCCTTCGTCCTTGGACAAGTGGGCCATGATCCGCAGTTCGATTTGCGAATAGTCCGCCGCCAGCAACTTGTAGCCTTTCGGCGCGACGAACGCCTGACGAATGCGGCGGCCTTCAGCGGTGCGCACCGGAATGTTCTGCAGGTTCGGATCGCTGGAAGACAAACGCCCGGTGGACGCTACAGCCTGATGGTACGAAGTGTGGATACGTCCGGTGCGCGGGTTGATCTGCTCCGGCAGGCGGTCGGTGTAAGTGCTTTTCAGCTTGCTCATGGAGCGATGCTCCATCAGCACTTTCGGCAGTCGATGATCGTCTTCGGCGAGTTTCGCCAGCACTTCCTCGGCGGTCGATGGTTGGCCCTTGGCGGTTTTCTTCAAAACCGGCAGGCCGAGCTTCTCGTAGAGGATCACGCCCAACTGCTTCGGCGAGCCGAGGTTGAACTCTTCGCCAGCGATCTCGAACGCTTCGCGCTCCAGTGCGACCATCTTGTTGCCCAGCTCGATGCTCTGGATGCCGAGCAGCTCGGCGTCGACGAACGCGCCCTGACGCTCGATGCGCGCCAACACCGGTACCAGCGGGATTTCAATGTCGGTCAGGACGCTGGCCAGGCTCGGGATCGCGCTGAGTTTTTCAAACAGGGTCTGGTGCAGACGCAGGGTGATGTCGGCGTCTTCGGCGGCATACGGGCCGGCCTGCTCCAGAGCGATCTGGTCGAAGGTCAGCTGTTTGGCGCCTTTGCCGGCGATGTCCTGAAAACTCACAGTGGTGTGATCCAGGTACTTCTGCGCAAGGCTGTCCATGTCGTGGCGGGTGGCGGTGGAGTTGAGCACGTAGGACTCAAGCATGGTGTCGAAGGCAATCCCGCGCACATTGATGCCTTGGCTCTGATCGCCGCCAATGGCGCAGTTGGCCAGAATGTTCATGTCGAACTTGGCGTGCTGGCCAACCTTGAGTTTGTTCGGGTCTTCCAGGATCGGCTTCAGCGCGCGCAGCACAGTGTCGCGATCCAGTTGCTCGGGCACGCCGATGTAGGAGTGGGTCAGCGGGATATAGGCCGCTTCGTTGGCCTGCACCGCGAACGACAGACCGACCAATTGTGCCTGTTGCGCGTCGATGCCTGTGGTTTCGGTGTCGAAGGCGAACAGCTTGGCGTTGCTCAGTTTTTCCAGCCAGACATCGAAACGCGCCTGATCGAGGATGGTTTCGTAAGCGGCGTCGGCAGGGGCGGCGGGCACTTCGGCTGGCGGCGCGCTAAACAGATCGCCAGCCGGCGCAGGCTCGGCGGCCGCGCTCAGCTCCTGGCGCTTGGCGTCGCGATCGAGGTCATTCAGCCAGCTCTTGAATTCCAGCAGGGTGTACAACTCGTAAAGCTTGGCCGGGTCTTCCGGGCCCATTTGCAGGTCATCGAGGCCAATGTCCAGCGGCACGTCGACCTTGATCGTTGCCAGTTGATAGGAGAGGAAGGCCATCTCCTTGTGCTCTTCAAGCTTGGCCGGCAGAGTCTTGGCCCCGCGAATCGGCAGGGTCGGGACGATGTCGAGGTTTGCATAAAGCTCGGTGAGGCCGCCGTTAACGCCGACCAGCAGGCCGGACGCGGTCTTCGGGCCGATGCCGGGAACGCCCGGGATGTTGTCGGAAGAATCGCCCATCAGTGCCAGATAATCGATGATCTGCTCCGGAGCGACGCCGAATTTCTCCTTTACGCCCTCAACGTCCATCGAGCTACCGGACATGGTGTTGACCAAGGTAATGTGGCCGTCGACCAGTTGCGCCATGTCCTTGTCGCCGGTGGAGATGATCACCGGGCGAGCGGCTGCCGCGCTGCTGCGGGCGAGGGTGCCGATCACGTCGTCTGCCTCGACGCCCTCCACGCACAACAGCGGGAAGCCGAGAGCAATCACGCTCTGGTGCAGCGGCTCGATCTGCACGCGCATGTCGTCGGGCATGCTGGGGCGATTGGCCTTGTATTCGGCGTACATCTCATCGCGAAACGTCCCGCCCTTGGCATCGAAAACCACGGCGAACGGGCTGTCCGGATACTGCTTGCGCAGACTCTTGAGCATGTTCAGCACACCTTTGACCGCACCGGTCGGCAGGCCTTTGGAGGTGGTCAGCGGTGGCAGTGCATGGAAAGCGCGGTACAGGTAAGACGAACCGTCCACCAGGACGAGGGGGGCTTGGCTCATGAGCAGAATCAACCTTTTCGGCGGGCCCGGCGCTAGAATAGCGGGACCGTTGACGACAAAGGGACAAGGTTATCATGCGTACGTTAAATCGCTTGCTGCTGGTCGGTTTGATTGCTGTCTCACCATTGGCCGCGATGGCGGCGGATGATGCGCCGTCGAAGGAGCCGGAAGTTACCATTAACACGCACACCGAGGGCGACAAGGTCATTCAGGAATACAGCCGCAGTGGCTTCGTGTATGCGATCAAGGTCACGCCGAAGGGCGGCAAACCGTATTTCCTGGTGCGCGCCGATGGTTCGGACGTGAACTACATCCGTTCCGACCAGCCGGATATGCTGATTCCGTCGTGGGAAATCTTTACCTGGAAGTAAGATTCCTGACTTTTTAATCGGCGCCGCTTGATCGCGGCGCCCGAACTGAGCAGTTTTTAACCATGTCTGTGTTCACCCCCCTGGCTCGGCCAGAGCTGGAAACCTTTCTTGCCCCTTACGGGCTTGGCCGTCTGCTTGATTTCCAGGGGATCGCCGCCGGCAGCGAAAACACCAACTTCTTTATCAGCCTGGAGCAGGGCGAATTCGTCCTGACCCTGGTCGAACGCGGCCCGGTGCAGGAAATGCCGTTCTTCATCGACCTGCTCGACGTACTGCACGAGGCCGATCTGCCGGTGCCCTACGCGCTGCGCACCACCGACGGCGTGGCCCTGCGTGAGCTCAAGGGTAAACCGGCCTTGCTCCAGCCGCGGCTGTCCGGCAAGCACATCAAGGTCGCCAACGCCCAGCATTGCGCGCAGGTCGGTGAGTTGCAGGCGCATCTGCACCTGGCGACCCAGGGCGAGCGCATGATCAAGCGCAAGACCGATCGTGGCCTGGACTGGATGCTGGACGAGGGCAACGAGTTTCTCTCGCACTTGAGTGACGAGCCGCGTGCGCTGCTGCACAAGGCGCTGGATGAAATCACCCTGCAGAAAGACAAAATTCTTGCGCTGCCACGGGCGAACATTCATGCCGATCTGTTCCGCGACAATGCGATGTTCGAAGGCACGCACCTGACCGGGTTGATCGATTTTTACAACGCCTGCTCGGGGCCGATGCTCTACGACGTGGCGATCGCCTTGAATGACTGGTGTTCGGACGAGGATGGCCTGATTGATGGTCCGCGTGCCCGCGCATTCCTTGGCGCCTATGCGGCGCTGCGTCCGTTCACTGCCGCTGAAGCTGAACTCTGGCCGACCATGCTGCGCGTGGCCTGTGTGCGGTTCTGGCTGTCACGGTTGATCGCCGCCGAGCAGTTTGCCGGGCAGGACGTGCTGATTCATGATCCGCGGGAGTTCGAGCAGCGACTGGCGCAGCGGCAGCAGGTTCATACGCCGTTGCCTTTCGCCCTTTAAAATCAAAAGATCGCAGCCTTCGGCAGCTCCTACACAGTAAACCCTGTAGGAGCTGCCGAAGGCTGCGATCTTTTGCTTTGGGGTTACAACGATTCCAGGCAGCCGGCCAAATCGTTGCCCAACTTCTCCAGCACCTGCTCATACCCCTGAGCGGTCGCTGGCGTATAGCCGCCCAGCGCATCCAGCTCCGCCAGCTTCACCGGCAGGCCCGCCACGAGGGTTTCCGCCAGGCGTGGACGCAGTGGCGGTTCGCTGAACACACAGGTCTTGCCCACTTCCTGCAGGCGTTTGCGCATCGCGGCGACATGTTGCGCGCCCGGTTGTACTTCGGCGGCCACGCTGAACACGCCAGTGTGTTTCAGGCCGTAAGCATCCTCGAAATAGTCGAAGGCTTCGTGGAATACGAAATACGGCTTGCGTTCAACGCTGGCCAGACGCTGCTTCAGCCGCGCGTCCAACGCATCGAGACGCTCATCGAAGGCCTTGGCGTTGCGCTGATAGCGTTCGGCGTTGGCCGGATCGGCAGCGCTGAGGTCGGCAGCCATTTTCCCGGCAATGACTCGGGCGTTGACCGGCGATAGCCACAAATGCGCGTCCAGCGTGCCCGGGCGATGATCGTGATCATGCTCGTCGGCATCTTCGGCGTGGGAATGGCTGTCTTCGGCAAAGCGGCGCAATTTCATGCCCGGCAGATCCTGCACGGCGACGCTCGGCAGCGTACGACCGTTCAGCACGCGCGGCAGGAAACCTTCCATATCCGGGCCGATCCAGTACAGCAGATCCACCGATTGCACCTTGCGTACGTCGGACGGGCGCAGGGCGTAATTGTGCGGCGAGGCACCCGGTGGCAGCAGCACTTCCGGGATGGCCACACCGTCCTGGACCGCTGCAGCGATCAACTGCAACGGTTTGATGCTGGTGAGAACCTTGACCTCGGCCTGAGCCGAACCGATCAGCAGAAAACTGGCGACAAAAGCCACAAAAACAGAAAAAAGTCGGGACACGATGACCACTCAAGGAGGCGAGAACGGGTAACATAATAACGTCTCTATCAAAACGCGTCGCCGCCCATGCCTATTACACCGATTGCCAGCCGTCCCCACGACCACTCTCATTGCGTGCACAGCGCACTGACCGAGGCCGATACCTTGTGCGCCCAGAAAGGCCTGCGCCTGACTGCGCTGCGCCGGCGGGTGCTGGAACTGGTGTGGCAGAGCCACAAGCCACTGGGCGCTTATGACATTCTCGCGGTACTGAGCGAGCAGGACGGCCGTCGCGCCGCGCCGCCAACCGTTTACCGCGCGCTGGATTTCCTGCTGGAAAACGGTTTGGTGCACCGCATCTCTTCACTCAACGCCTTCGTTGGCTGTGTGCATCCGGAGCATGCGCATCAGGGCCAGTTCCTGATCTGCCGCGACTGCCACGCCGCCATTGAGCTGGAACAGAAAGCCATCAGCGACGCGATTATCCACAGCGCCAAAGACGTCGGGTTCATTGTCGAAGCGCAGACCGTCGAAGTGGTCGGCCTGTGCGCCGGTTGCCAGGGGGCTTGATGAGCAACCCGTTGATCCGTCTTCAGCACGTTGCTGTCACGTTTGCCGGGCAGACCGTGCTCGACAACATCGAGCTGAGCGTCGAGCCGGGGCAGATCGTTACCCTGATCGGCCCCAACGGCGCCGGCAAGACCACCCTCGTGCGCGCCGTACTCGGGCTGCTGAAGCCGGACAGCGGCAGCGTCTGGCGCAAGCCGAAACTGCGCGTTGGCTACATGCCGCAAAAGCTGCACGTCGACCCGACCTTGCCGCTGTCGGTGCTGCGCTTCCTGCGCCTGGTGCCCGGTGTAGACCGCCCGCGCGCGTTGGCGGCGCTGAAAGAAGTCGGCGCCGAACACGTCATCGACAGCCCGGTGCAAAGTGTTTCCGGCGGTGAAATGCAGCGCGTGCTGCTGGCCCGGGCGCTGCTGCGCGAGCCGGAGCTGTTGGTGCTGGATGAGCCGGTGCAGGGCGTCGATGTCGCCGGACAGGCCGAGCTGTACAGCCTGATCACCCGCTTGCGCGACCGTCACGGTTGCGGCGTGCTGATGGTGTCCCACGATCTGCATCTGGTGATGAGCACCACTGATCAGGTGGTTTGTCTGAATCGCCACGTCTGCTGCTCCGGGCACCCCGAGCAGGTCAGCGGCGATCCGGCGTTCGTCGAACTGTTCGGCAAGAATGCGCCGAGCCTGGCGATCTATCACCACCATCACGACCACGCCCATGACCTGCACGGTTCGGTGGTCAAGGCGCCCGGTGCGGGCCACACCCACGTTCATGGAGACCACTGCAAGCATGGCTGATTTTCTGTTGTATGCCCTGCTTGCAGGTCTGGCACTGGCGGTGGTCGCCGGGCCGCTTGGTTCGTTTGTGGTCTGGCGGCGCATGGCCTACTTCGGCGACACCCTGTCCCACGCCGCGTTGCTGGGCGTGGCGCTGGGCTTTCTGCTGGATGTCAGCCCGACGGTCGCGGTGACCGTCGGCTGCCTGCTGCTGGCAGTGTTGCTGGTGACCTTGCAGCAGCGTCAACCGCTGGCCTCCGACACGCTGTTGGGGATTCTTGCACCGAGCACGCTCTCTCTTGGCCTGGTGGTACTAAGCTTCATGCATGAAGTGCGGATCGACCTGATGGCCTATCTGTTCGGCGACCTGCTGGCGATCAGTCCGACCGACCTGGCGTGGATCCTCGGCGGCAGCGCGGCAGTGCTGGTGTTGTTGGTGACGCTGTGGCGACCGCTGCTGGCGATCACCGTGCATGAAGAATTGGCCAAGGTCGAAGGTCTGCCGGTAGCGGGCCTGCGCATGGCGCTGATGCTGTTGATTGCGGTGGTGATCGCGGTGGCGATGAAAATCGTCGGTGTGTTGCTGATCACTTCGCTGCTGATCATCCCGGCGGCTGCGGCACAACGTCACGCCCGTTCGCCGGAGCAGATGGCGCTGGGCGCGAGCCTGCTGGGCATGCTCGCGGTGTGTGGCGGGCTGGCGCTGTCATGGTTCAAGGACACCCCGGCGGGGCCGTCCATCGTTGTGACGGCGGCCGCACTGTTTCTGCTGAGTTTTGTTCTGCCCCGTCGAGGGGTGTAGACTTGCTCGCTTTTTGCGCAATTAGAGAGTCGCAGGAATGAAGCCGTTCGCCTCCCGTTATCTGCTCCTTGTCGCATTTTCCGTGCTGCTGGGCGCCTGCCAAAGCACGCCGCCGGTGGCCGAAGCCCCCGACGCGCGGGCCACGGCCATCGCACAGCTGGAGCAAAGCCTGGCCAGCAGCGAACTGGCCACCGCCGAAGACCAATTGGCCGCCTTGCAAATACAGAACCCCAACGATCAGTCCCTGGAGCAATACCAGCGCCAGCTGGCCGAAGCCTACTTGCGCCGCAGCCAGATCGTATTGCAGAAAGGTGATGTGAATGCGGCAGCCACCGCGCTGAGCCGCGCCCGCGCCCTGATGCCCAAAGCCCCGGCACTGACCGGTGGCGTCAATGGCGCCATCACCGAAGCGCGCAAAGCCGAGCTGGAAAAAGCCGAAGCGGCGCTGCTGGCGGCCGAAGCCAAACCGAAAGCCAAGGTCATTGATCCGACTGCCGAAAGCACCACGGTGGCGTTGAACATCAACGATAGCCGCAAACTTCGCCGGCAACTGGATGCGATCGCCGCCGATGTGGTGAATTACGAGTGCGCTGTGAGCATTCAGGCGCCGCGGACCCAGGATTACCCTTGGCTGGCGACGTTGCTGAAAAAACGTGTGAAGAAATTGAATCCGGATTTCGAGCTGAAGATTGAGAAACAGATCCTGCGCACCGTGCCGGCGCAGATGGTCTTGATTCCAGCCAAACCCTAAAAGATCGCAGCCTCCGGCAGCTCCTACAGGTGCAAGTAAACCCTGTAGGAGCTGCCGAAGGCTGCGATCTTTTGCTTTAGGCTGGAATGGCCTTGGCCTTAATCTCCCGCGCCCAAACCCGATGCTGCCCGATCGCCGCAAAGAACGGCTTGGTCAATCCCGGCACATCCTTGCCCTGCAGCAACCCTGCATCCGCCTCCAGCTTCAGCAGATCCTGCAACTGCTTGGCATCGCCGTGCAGCGCAATCGCCTTCAGGTGCTTGTACGCCTCCAGCAGGTAGTGCAGCGCCACGCCATCAGCGCTCAACGCCTTGATCGACGCCGCGCCACCGGGCACGAACACCGCATCGAAGATCACTGAAGGCATGCCTTCCATGGAGGCGTCCACTGCCAGGGCTTTGCCGTCGGCAGTCTTCACCGGTGCCGACGTCGGGCCGAGCAGCTTGGCGTGTGCGCCTTGTGCAGCCAAGGCCTTCTTCATCGCATCGATCGCCGCACCATCGACGCCGTTAGCGGCAAGAATCGCCACTTTCCGAGTTTTGATGTCCTCTGGCAGCAGATTCGCCTGGCTCAGCGCCGGCGAATGATCGAACGAAGTCTTGCGCACCTCGACCGTGCCTTTGCTCGGCGCCGGTAACCCGAGGTTGGCCGCCACGCGCTTGGCCAATTCCAGGTCAATGTTGGCGAGAATCTCATTCACCTGCCGTGCACGGATGAACTCGCGTTCGACCTTGCCCAGCTCGAAGCTGTAGGCGGCAATGATGTGCTCCTTCTCGTGCTCACTCATGCTGTTGAAGAACAGCCGCGCTTGCGAGAAGTGATCGCTGAACGACTCGCTGCGCTGGCGGATCTTGTTCGCATCGATGCGTTCCGGGTAACTCTCGAAGCCGCCGTCTTTAGCCGCCGGTGGGGTTTCCTTTGGCCAGCCGCCATCAATCGAGTTCGGCTCGTAGGACGCGCGCCCCTTGTCGATCACCGTGCGGTGTTGGGCATCGCGCTGGCCGTTGTGGAACGGTGCCACCGGGCGGTTGATCGGCAACTCATGAAAGTTCGGCCCACCCAGTCGGCTGATTTGCGTGTCGGTGTAGGAAAACAGCCGGCCTTGCAGCAGTGGGTCATTGGAGAAGTCGATGCCGGGCACGATGTGGCCGGGGCAAAACGCGACCTGCTCGGTCTCGGCGAAGAAGTTGTCCGGGTTGCGGTTCAGGGTCATCTTGCCCAGCGGGGTGATCGGCACGATTTCTTCGGGGATCAGCTTGGTCGGGTCGAGAATGTCGAAATCGAAGTCGTGTTCGTTTTCCTCCTCGATGATCTGTACGCCCAGCTCCCATTCCGGGTAGTCGCCCATCTCGATGGCTTCCCAGAGATCGCGACGGTGGTAGTCGGTGTCTTTACCGGCGAGCTTCTGCGCCTCGTCCCACACCAGCGAGCAGGTGCCGGCGGTCGGGCGCCAGTGGAATTTGACGAAGCGCGATTTGCCCTCGGCATTGATCAGGCGGAAGGTGTGCACGCCAAAGCCCTGCATGCTGCGGAGGCTTTTCGGAATCGCCCGGTCGGACATGGCCCAGATCACCATGTGCGCCGATTCCGGCACCAGCGAGACAAAGTCCCAGAACGTGTCGTGGGCCGAGCCGCCGGTCGGGATCTCATTGTGCGGCTCGGGTTTCACCGCGTGGACGAAGTCGGGAAACTTGATCGCGTCCTGAATGAAGAACACCGGCATGTTGTTGCCGACCAGGTCGAAGTTGCCTTCGTCGGTGAAGAATTTCACCGCGAAACCGCGCACGTCACGCACGGTATCGCCGGAACCACGCGGCCCCTGCACCGTGGAAAAGCGCACGAACACCGGAGTCTTTTTCCCCGGGTCCTGCAGGAAACCGGCCTTGGTCAGCGCCGAATGGTTCTCGTAGGCCTGAAAGAAACCGTGAGCGCCCGTACCGCGGGCATGGACGATGCGCTCCGGAATGCGTTCATGGTCAAAGTGCGTGATTTTCTCACGCATGATGAAGTCTTCCAGCAACGACGGCCCGCGCGGGCCG
This sequence comes from Pseudomonas sp. S8, assembly GCF_050473925.1. Taxonomy (NCBI): domain Bacteria; kingdom Pseudomonadati; phylum Pseudomonadota; class Gammaproteobacteria; order Pseudomonadales; family Pseudomonadaceae; genus Pseudomonas; species Pseudomonas sp. S8. The sequence continues at coordinate 4,266,701 of NZ_JBFDVZ010000016.1, read as the reverse complement.
GCCTTGAGGGTATTCTGGTTATCGGCGACCTTCACCCCCTGATTGGTGCGCAGGGCCTGGCCGGTAGCGTCGGAGCGAAACTTCTCCAGGCTGTCGAGTTTGGCGTTGGTGTTGGCGCGATCCTTGGTATCGGTTCCGGCCAGCTGGCTTTTGTCGGTGGTAGGTTTCTTGCTGCTCATCAGACGTAAACTCCTCGGTTGACCCCGTTTCCACGGGGACTCTTGAGCGTTTCCGGGCACGGTTACCCAGGGTTTCAAGTCGCTTAACTAGTGACCAATGAGCGGGAACGGGCGTTCCTTTTTTATGACCTTTGATCTTGTTATTGCCAAATCGAAGGTTAATTGCGAAATAAATGCTAAGAACCTCTATACGGACAGGCTAAAATGCGCGCCCGGCTAACCGCTGATCCTTTTCTAACGCGCCCCACAAGGTTCGCTACGTGATCGAGTTTCAAAACGTCCACAAAACTTACCGCGTCGCCGGTAAGGACATCCCCGCCCTGCACCCGACCAGTCTTTCGATTGAAAACGGTCAGGTCTTCGGCCTGATCGGCCATTCCGGTGCGGGAAAAAGTACCCTGCTGCGTCTGATCAATCGCCTGGAAGATTCCAGCGGCGGCAAGATCATCGTCGACGGCGAAGAAGTCACCGCGCTGGACGCCAACGGCCTGCGCCGTTTCCGCCAGCAGGTCGGGATGATCTTCCAGCACTTCAACCTGCTCGCCTCCAAGACCGTGGCCGACAACGTTGCGCTGCCGCTGACTCTGGCCGGCGAACTGTCGAGCAGTGAAATCAATCAACGCGTCGCCGAGTTGCTGGCCCGGGTCGGTCTGTCCGATCACGCCAAAAAGTACCCGGCACAATTGTCCGGCGGCCAGAAACAGCGCGTCGGCATCGCCCGCGCCCTGGCGACCAAGCCGAAAATTCTGCTGTGCGACGAGGCCACCAGCGCCCTCGACCCGCAGACCACCGCGTCGGTTCTGCAACTGCTGGCCGAGATCAATCGTGAACTGAAGCTGACCATCGTCCTGATCACCCACGAGATGGACGTGATCCGTCGCGTCTGCGATCAGGTGGCTGTGATGGATGCCGGCGTGATCGTCGAGCAAGGTTCGGTGGCCGATGTGTTCCTGCATCCGCAGCACCCGACCACCAAGCGTTTCGTTCAGGAAAGCGAGCAGATCGACGAAAGCGAACAGCGCGATGACTTCGCTCACGTACCGGGTCGCATCGTGCGTCTGACCTTCCAGGGCGAAGCGACCTACGCGCCGTTGCTCGGTACCGTTGCCCGGGAAACCGGGGTCGACTACAGCATCCTCGCCGGTCGCATCGACCGCATCAAAGACATTCCTTACGGGCAGTTGACCCTCGCCGTCACCGGTGGCGACATGGAAGCGGCGTTCGCCCGCTTCACCGCCGCTGACGTTCACATGGAGGTGCTGCGTTAATGGAAATGCTCAAGGCTTTCTTCGAAAACATCGATTGGCTGGAAATCTGGCTGGCCACCGGCGACACCCTGCTGATGCTCGGTGGTTCGCTGCTGTTCACCGTATTGCTCGGCTTGCCGTTGGGCGTGTTGCTGTTCCTCTGCAGCCCGCGTCAGTTGCTGGAAAACCGTGGCCTCTATGCCTTCATGTCGTTGGCGGTGAACATCCTGCGTTCGCTGCCGTTCATCATTCTGCTGATCGTGATGATTCCGTTCACCGTGCTGATCACCGGCACTTCGCTGGGCGTGGCCGGTGCGATTCCGCCGCTGGTGGTGGGTGCGACTCCGTTTTTCGCGCGTCTGGTGGAAACCGCGCTGCGTGAAGTCGATCGCGGCATCATCGAAGCCACTCAATCGATGGGGGCGACCACCCGGCAGATCATCATGAACGCCTTGCTGCCGGAGGCCCGTCCAGGCATCTTCGCCGCGATTACGGTGACCGCGATTACTCTGGTGTCCTACACGGCAATGGCCGGTGTGGTCGGCGCCGGTGGTCTGGGTGACCTGGCGATCCGTTTCGGCTACCAGCGTTTCCAGACTGACGTGATGATCGTCACCGTGGTGTTGCTGCTGATTCTGGTACAAGTGCTGCAAATGGTGGGCGACCGTCTGGTCGTGCATTTCTCGCGCAAATAACCGGTTTTTGTAATCAAGAGATGAGCCGGCCATTCGCTGGCAGGCGCCACACGGGCGCTTTGAAAAGGAGTTAGCTGAATGAAAAAACTGATCGCTGCTTTCGCTGCCGTAGCCGCTTTTTCGGCCCACGCTGAAACCCTGACCGTTGCCGCCACCCCGGTGCCGCACGCGGAAATCCTCGAGTTCGTGAAGCCGGCCCTGGCCAAGGAAGGCGTGGATCTGAAGGTCAAGGTCTTCACCGACTACATTCAGCCGAACGTACAGGTGGCCGAGAAGCGCCTGGACGCCAACTTCTTCCAGCACCAGCCGTACCTCGATGAGTTCAACAAGGCCAAGGGCACCAGCCTGGTGGCGGTGACCGGCGTGCATCTGGAGCCGCTGGGCGCCTACTCGAACAAGATCAAGGATCTGAAGGACCTGCCAAGCGGCGCCAACGTGGTGATTCCGAACGACGCCACCAACGGCGGCCGCGCGCTGTTGCTGCTGGCCAAGGCCGGCCTGATCACCCTGAAGGATCCGACCAACATCCTGTCGACCCTGAAAGACATCGCGCAGAACCCGAAAGACCTGAAAATCCGTGAACTGGAAGCCGCGACCATCCCGCGCGTGCTGACCCAGGTCGATCTGGCGCTGATCAACACCAACTACGCGCTGGAAGCCAAGCTCGATCCGTCCAAGGATGCGCTGGTGATCGAAGGCAACGACTCGCCGTACGTGAACATCCTGGTGTCCCGTGCGGACAACAAGGACAGCGACGCGATGCAGAAACTGGCGGCTGCGCTGCACAGCCCGGAAGTGAAGAAATTCATCACCGAGAAGTACAAAGGCGCGGTATTGCCGGCGTTCTGATACAGGACCGGACAGGCGCAATAAAAAGGCGATCCCTCGGGATCGCCTTTTTTATGGGGCAAATTCCCCTGTAGGAGCTGTCGAGTGGAACGAGGCTGCGATCTTTTGATCTTGCTGTTGAAGATCAGAGCAAAAGATCGCAGCCTTCGGCAGCTCCTACAGAGAAATGTTTACCCCTGCAGGCACTGCATTATTTGCGGTTGAGCATTACTGGCAGCTGCGCAACCAGTTTGGCGTTGTTCAGCGGCGCACGAATAAAGCCGCGTTGCGTGCCGTCCGGGCCGATCACCGCGAGGTTGCCGCTGTGATCCACCGTGTAATTCGGTTTGCTGGTGTCGGCCGGAATGAACGGAATACTCACCGCATTCGCGACTTTCTGCAGCTCTTCGATCGACTTCGGCGTCAGTCCCACAAACTGCGGATCGAAGTAGCCCAGGTACTGCTTCAACTGCTGCGGGTTGTCGCGGTTCGGGTCGACGCTGACCAGCACGATCTGCAACTTATCCACAGCATCCTTGGGCAACTCGCTCTTGATCTGGCGCAGTTGGGCGAGGGTGGTCGGGCAGATGTCCGGGCAGAAGGTGTAGCCGAAGAACAGCAGACTCCACTTGCCTTTCAACTCGTCGATGGCGACCGGTTGGCCATCCTGATTGGTCATGGTCACGCCCGGCAACGTGCGGCTCTGCGGCAGCAGGATGATGCCGGCGTCGATCAGCGCGGTGGGGTCGCCCTGGCCCTTGCCGCTGAGTACTTTGTTGACGGTCAGTCCCAGGATCAGCGCGATCACGGCGACGAGGATGAAGACGGTTTTCTGGGTTCGAGTCATAGGTTCAACAGTAAGTAGTGGTCTACGAGCAGGGCGATGAACAACAGGAACAAGTAATAAATAGAGTACTTGAAGGTGTTGATCGCCGCGTGCGGCCGAGTGCCACGGTACAGCACCACGGCCCATTGCAGAAACCTTGCGCCGAGGGCGAGGGCGCAGATCAGATAGAGCACGCCGCTCATGTGGATCACGTATGGCAGCAGACTCACCGCGAGCAGGGCGAAGGTGTACAGCAGAATATGCACCTTGGTGTAGTGCTCGCCGTGGGTCACCGGCAGCATCGGGATGTCGGCCTTGGCGTATTCCTCCTTGCGATGGATGGCCAGCGCCCAGAAGTGCGGCGGGGTCCAGGCGAAGATGATCAGCACCAGCAGCAACGGTTCGGCGCTGACATGGCCAGTGGCAGCGGTCCAGCCGAGCAACGGCGGGGCCGCGCCGGCGAGGCCGCCGATGACGATGTTCTGCGGCGTCGCGCGTTTGAGGAAACCGGTGTAGATCACCGCGTAACCCAGCAGCGAAGCCAGTGTCAGCCATGCCGTCAGCGGATTGGTGAACGTCAGCAGCATCGCCTGCCCGAGCAGCGCCAGCACCAGCGCAAAGGTCAGCGCCGCTGCCGGCGAAACCCGGCCCTCGGCCAATGGCCGTTTGTGCGTGCGCGCCATCACCGCGTCGATACGCCGATCCACCACATGATTGACCGCCGCCGCGCCGCCGGCACACAACGCAATCCCCAGATTGCCGAACACCAGCACCGTCCACGGCACCCCGGCGCGGGTCGCGAGGAACATGCCGACCAGCGAGGTGATCAGCATCAGCACCACCACTTTCGGCTTGGTCAGCTCCAGATAGTCACGCCACAGCGCTTGCGCGGGACGTTCGCCGATCAGAAGCGCCATGGCGTTTCTCCTTTTATCGTGATGGGCGCAGCCGAATGTTTACGCGGGCTCAGACGCCAGCGCGCCAACATCGGCTGTTTGACCCGAACCAGACTGGTGCGCGCGTGGTAATTGACCAGCACCATGCTCAGCAGCAGCGCGGCGCCACCGGCGTTGTGGGCCACGGCCACCGGCAGCGGCAGATGAAACAGCACGTTGCTGATGCCAAGGGTGATCTGCGCGCCGAGGGCGACCAGCACCAGCCCGGCGAGCCGGGTCATGCCGACGGCCCTGAGTTGCCAGGCCAGACAGAGCAGCACCAAGGTCACCAGCAGTGCACCGATACGGTGAGTCAAGTGAATCGCCGTGCGCGCATCGCTGTCGAGTTGCCCGCCGAGATAATTGGGGCCGATGTGCTGGGTCAGGTGAAAGCCGTTGGCAAAGTCCGCCGGCGGCAGCCATTGGCCGTGGCAGGTCGGGAAGTCGATGCAGGCCACTGCCGCGTAGTTGGAGCTGACCCAGCCGCCGAGGGCAATCTGGCCGATCACCAGCAACAACCCCGCCGTCGCCCAATACTGCAAGCGCTTGGGCACGGTCAGCGCCGGCAGCACGCCGGACAGCCTCAACGTCAGCAGGAACAGCAGACTCAAGGTCGCAAAACCGCCGAGCAAATGCCCGGTGACCACTTGCGGCCAGAGCTTGAGCGTCACCGTCCACATGCCGAATGCCGCTTGGGCGAACACCACCGCCAGCAGAAACAGCGGCAGCTTCAGCGGCTGTCCCGGATGGCGGCGATTGACCCAGGCGCGCCCGGCCAATACCGAAATCAGCAGGCCGAGGGTCCCGGCGAAGTAACGGTGGATCATTTCGTTCCAGCCCTTGTGCGCCACCACCGGCGAGTCGGGGTAATGCAGTTCGGCATGGGCCAGTTGGGCTTCGCTTTTCGGCACGCTGATAAAGCCGTAGCAGCCCGGCCAGTCCGGACAGCCCAGGCCTGCGTGGGTCAGGCGGGTGTAGGCGCCGAGCAGCACGACGATCAGTGCCAGCAGGGTGGCAAACAGCGCGAGGCGAAATCCAGGTTTGGCCATGACGATGCCCTTATCCGATGTTCGACAGTTTCAGCAGGTGGCGCAGGTCGTTGAGCAGATCCTTGCCCTTCACGCTCGGGTCGTAGCGCAGCACCAGGTTGCCGTGCGGGTCGATGATCCACAGCTGGGGTACGGCCTTGTCGCCAGTGGCTTTGCTCAACGCTGCGCTGTCCAAGGGGTAGCGTTGCAGTTGCGGGTATTCGCGGCTCAGTTTTGCTTCGTAGTCGCTGCTCAACGGTTTGGCAGCGGCGAGGGCATGGCTGGCGCGTCCGGCATCGCGACCGAGACCGATCTGAATCTGCCGGGCGAGGTACACCAGTTGCTGACAGTCCACTGCGCAGTCCTTCGGTGCGGTGACCAGCATCTGCCAGCGCGTTTCGTCGGCCTGGATGCCGAGGTCGGCGCGGGTCTGGCCGTTGCCGATCAGTTCGCCGTGATAGCTGCGACCTTCCGGCACCCAGAACTGCAATTTGTACATGCCGGTGGCGAGAATCATCGGGCCGACTACGCCGAGCACAATCAGCAACAGCTGGATCCGTCCACGGCGGCGGGTGGCCGGGGTTTTCGCCTCAGACATGCTGGGTGGATTCATGGCCGTTCCCATGGTGGTTCTCCTTTGCGTTGTGCAAGCCCAAATAGACATAGAGACCGAGCAGGGCGGTGGCCATGGCGAACCACTGCACGGCGTATCCAAGGTGTTTTTCCGGACCCATGGCCACCACCGGCCAGTCGGCCTCGTAACTGGCAGGACCGGGTTCGGCGCGCAGTTCGTAGGCGAAGCCGTCGCGATCGAGGGTTTTCCACAGCTTGGCCGGCTCGACGGCGGTGACGGTTTGCGGCCAGGTGCTGCTGGCGGGGTCGGCGTGCAACTGGAAGGTCGCGCCGGGGGCGACGTACACCCAGGCATCGATATTCACGGCATCGGCCGGGGTTTTGAATTGCGGGGTAACGCGGCGATCCGGCCAAGCCAGCCAGCCGCGATTGACCAGCAGCCACTGGCCGCTGGCCCGATCCTGAAACGGTTGCAGCAGCTCGATACCGACCTTGCCGTTGCGCTGGCGGTTGTCGAGCAGCAGGCTGTGGGCGCCATCGAACTGGCCGTACAGATGCACACGGCGAAAGGCCGGGTCGGCGCTGTGCAGCAATTCGCTGCTGGCCATCGGCTCGGCCGCGCGGCGTTCGGCGTAACTGGCGAGCAGGGCGGTTTTCTCCGCGCCCCGACCGAGCTGCCAGAAACCCAGCGACACCAGCAACGGCAGCAACAGCGCCACCACCACGGTCGGTATCACGCCCGGGCGGAGGCGCTTCATGGCCGCGCCACAAAGTCAGTCGTCGCGATCGCTATACTCAACTGCATCGCCTGTCCCCCGGAGTTCTTCCCATGCTCAAAGCAGCCATTGTCGTGCTGCTGATTGCCACGGTGATCAGCCTGTTCAGCGGCCTGTTTTTCCTGGTCAAGGACGACAGCAGCTCCAATCGTCTGGTAATCGCCTTGAGTGTTCGGGTGGCCCTGGCCGCTGCCACCGTCGGCTTGATTGCCTGGGGCTTCTACAGCGGCCAATTGGTGTCGCACGCGCCTTGGTGATCAGTGCTCAAAGCACATAAACGAAGATGAACAAGCCGATCCACACCACATCGACGAAGTGCCAGTACCAGCTCGCCGCCTCGAAGCCGAACTGATGCTCGGCATCGAAATGGCCCTTCATGATGCGCATCAGCATCACGAACAGAATGATCGTGCCGATGGTCACGTGGGCACCGTGGAAACCGGTGAGCATGAAGAACGTCGCGCCGTAGATGCCCGAACCCAGGGTCAGGCCCAGTTCGTGGTAGGCGTGCATGTATTCCTCGGCCTGCAAGGCAAGGAAGCCGCAGCCCAGCAGCACGGTGATCGCCAGCCAGATTTTCAGCGCGCCGCGATGGCCCTTCTTCAAGGCATGGTGGGCGATGGTGATGGTCACACTGGAGCTGACCAGCAGAATCGTGTTGATCAGCGGCAGGCCCCACGGGCTGATGACTTCTTTGGGCGGCGGGAACAGTTTCGGGTCTGGCGTGTGCAGTAGCGGCCAAGTGAACTGGAAGTTCGGCCAGAGCATGTGGGCGATGCCTTTCGGCCCTTCGCCCCCCAGCGCAGGGCCGGAAATATGCCGCACGTAGAACAGCGCACCGAAGAAGGCGATGAAGAACATCACCTCGGAAAAGATGAACCAACTCATGCCCCAGCGGAACGAGCGATCGAGCTGCGGGCTGTACAGCCCGGCGCGACTTTCCTTGATCACCGCGCCGAACCAGCCGAACAGCATGTACGCCAGCAACAGTCCGCCGACGAAAAAGATCAGTGGCCCGTGGGATTCAGGGCGCGCGGCCTTCAGATCGTTGAACCAGGTCGCCAGACCGTACACGGTGACGAACATCCCCACCGTGGCGACGATCGGCCATTTGCTCTGGGCCGGGACGTAATAGTGCTCATGAGTTGCCATTTATTGTTCTCCTTATCGGGCACGCTTAACCGCCAGTGTTTGCAGCCACCGGAGGATGTCGGGCGGTGATATCGAACAGCGTGTAGGACAGCGTCAGGTGCTTCACGTCCTTGGGCATATCGCGGTCAACGATGAAACGCACCGGCATCTCGATCTGCTGACCGGGCTGCAGCACCTGCTGGGTAAAGCAAAAGCATTCGGTCTTGTGGAAATACGCCGCCGCATTGCTCGGCGCGATGCTCGGCACGGCTTGCGCACTCATCGGTTTGTCGGTGGGATTGCGCGCGACGAAGATCATCTCGTTGACCGCGCCGGGGTTGGCGGTCAACTCATCGTGTTTGGGGTAGAACTCCCACGGCATGTCGATGTTGTTGGTCGACAGAAACTGCACGCGCACTTGCCGCGAACTGTCCACCACCTGCTCGCCCTCGTACTGCCCGGCGGTCTTGCCGTTGATGCCGAAGGCCTTGCACATCACGTCGTAGATCGGCACCAGGGCAAAGCCGAAGACAAACATCGCCACCACCACGCCGAGCAGGCGGGTGACCAGTTTCTTCATCGAGATCGAGTCAGCCATGGTTCCAACCTTCCCGGTGATCACTTTTGCCTGGCAATACCTTTGTGGTGAGGGGATTCAGCGAAACGTCGCACCGCCCCGACCGGCTGCGCAGCAGTCGTAAAGCCCGCATATGCGGTGTGCTTGATACACCTCGATTGCAAGTTTTGGGGCTGCTTCGCAGCCCATCGGGGATGAATCCCCTCGCCACAAGGGATGAGCCAGCAGAGGAGGTGTTCATTTCACTTCCGGCGGCGTGGTGAAAGTGTGATACGGCGCCGGTGACGGCACGCTCCACTCCAGGCCTTCGGCGCCGTCCCACGGTTTGGCCGGGGCTGGCGCGCCGCCACGAATGGTCTTGATCACGATGAACAGGAAGAAGATCTGCGTGGCACCGAACATGAACGCGCCGATCGACGAGACCATGTTGAAGTCGGCGAACTGCAGATTGTAGTCCGGAATCCGTCGCGGCATTCCCGCCAGTCCCACGAAGTGCATCGGGAAGAAGGTCAGGTTCATGCCGACGAATGACAGCCAGAAGTGCAGCTTGCCGAGGGTTTCGTCGTACATGTGCCCGGTCCACTTCGGCAGCCAGTAATAGGCCGAGGCGAAGATTCCGAAGATCGCCCCCGGCACCAGCACGTAGTGGAAGTGCGCGACCACGAAGTAGGTGTCCTGGTACTGGAAGTCCGCCGGGGCGATAGCGAGCATCAGCCCGGAGAAACCGCCGATCGAGAACAGGATCACGAACGCCACGGCGAACAGCATCGGCGTCTCGAAGGTCAGCGAGCCTTGCCACATGGTGCTGGCCCAGTTGAACACCTTCACACCTGTCGGTACGGCGATGAGCATGGTCGCGTACATGAAGAACAACTCGCCCACCAGCGGGATGCCAACCACGAACATGTGGTGCGCCCAGACGATGAATGACAGGAACGCGATGCTCGCCGTGGCGTAGACCATCGAGGTGTAGCCGAACAGCGGCTTGCGCGAGAAGGTCGGGATGATCTGGCTGACGGCACCGAAGGCCGGCAGGATCATGATGTACACCTCGGGATGCCCGAAGAACCAGAACACGTGCTGGAACAGCACCGGATCACCGCCACCGGCGGCACTGAAGAAACTGGTGCCGAAGTGGATGTCCATCAGCATCATCGTCACGCACCCGGCCAGCACCGGCATCACTGCGATCAGCAGGAACGCGGTGATCAGCCAGGTCCAGACGAACAGCGGCATTTTCATCAGGGTCATGCCGGGGGCGCGCAGGTTGAGGATGGTGGCGATCACGTTGATCGCGCCCATGATCGAACTGATCCCCATCAAGTGGATGGCGAAGATGAAGTAGGTGACGCTTTCCGGCGCGTAGGTGGTGGACAGCGGCGCATAGAACGTCCAGCCGAAGTTCGGCCCGCCACCGGCGGTAAACAGGGTCGAGACCAGCAGCAGGAACGCCGCCGGCAGCAGCCAGAAGCTGAAGTTGTTCATCCGTGGCAGGGCCATGTCCGGCGCGCCGATCATCAGTGGGATCATCCAGTTGGCGAGGCCGACGAACGCCGGCATCACCGCGCCGAAGACCATCACCAGGCCGTGCATGGTGGTCATCTGGTTGAAGAACGCCGGTTCGACGATCTGCAGCCCAGGCTGGAACAGCTCGGCGCGGATCACCATGGCGAACGTGCCGCCGAGCAGGAACATGCAGAAGGCAAACCACAGGTACAGCGTGCCGATGTCCTTGTGGTTGGTGGTCAGCACCCAGCGCATCAGGCCTTTGGCGGGGCCGTGGGCGTGGTCGGCGTGACCGTGGTCATCGATGACAGCGCTCATGGCCGGTCTCCTTCATGTGAGTGGACTGGGCGGGCCGGGGCGCGCTGCCTCGACCGATTGACGAAGTACGCAATGGACCGGCTCATTTGCTTTCCGCCTGTTTGAGCTCAAGCACTTCTTTTGGTGTGACCATGTCGCCTTTGTTGTTGCCCCAAGCGTTACGTTCGTAGGTCACGACCGCTGCGATATCGACTTCCGACAACTGCTTGCCGAATGCGGCCATGGCGGTGCCCGGCTTGCCGAAGTACACGCGGTGCAGGTGGTCGGCTTTGGGCCCGGTGGCAATCGGCGAGCCTTTGAGCGCCGGGAACATCGGCGGCAGGCCCTGGCCTTCGGCCTGGTGACAGGCGACGCAGGTGGTGTGATAGATCTTGTCGCCACGTTCCTTGAGTTCGTCCAGCGTCCATTCCTTGCTGGTCAGCTCCTTGAGCTGCGCGGCTTCGGCTTTGCGCTCGGCGAGCCACTTGTCGTAGTCGGCCTTCTCCTTGACGTCGACCACGATCGGCATGAAGCCGTGGTCCTTGCCGCACAACTCGGCGCACTGGCCACGGTAGAGGCCGGGTTTGTCGATGCGCGTCCAGGCCTCGTTGACGAACCCCGGAATCGCATCGCGCTTGACCGCGAACGCCGGCACCCACCACGAGTGGATGACGTCGGCGGAAGTCACAAGGAAGCGCACCTTGGCGCCGACCGGCAACACCAGCGGCTTGTCGACTTCGAGCAGGTAGTGCTCGCCCTTGGCTTCCTTGTTGTGAATCTGTTCGGCGGGGGTGGCCAGGTTGCTGAAGAATTCGACGTCCTGACCCAGGTATTTGTAGTGCCACTTCCATTGATAACCGGTGATCTGGATATCGATATCCGGCTCACTGGTGTCGTACATGCGGATCAGGGTGGCGGTCGCCGGAACGGCCATCGCCACCAGGATCAGCAGCGGCACGACAGTCCAGAGAATTTCAACGGTGGTGCTTTCGTGGAATTTTGCGGCGACCTGCCCGGTCGAGCGGCGATGCACGATCATCGACCAGAACATGGCACCGAAGACGATGATCCCGATCACCACACAGATCCAGAAAATGGTCATGTGCAGGTCGAATACTGCGTGACTGATTTCAGTCGCTCCAGGCGCCATATTCACAGTCCAGGCCGCCTGGGCCGGGCTGAAAATCGACCACAACAGGAGGCCCATCCAGACGTGTGGATGTCGCATCATTGCGGGTTCCCCTTATCGTTCTTGTTATCCCGTAGGCGCAACGCCTTCGGCAAGGGAGCGGCTGCATCAGACTACGAACTTGAATCGCCGGGCCTTGCTGCGTGGGCAGTCGGGCGTCATCAGCTAACTCCATTCAATGGCGAGTATAGACAGCCGCCGGAAATTGCAATGTCGTGGCGTTAATGTTCTGAAACAGCCGGGACTTGCGCTAAAGGGCACGAATGGAGAAGGATGCAGACGAGTGGTGGCGAACCGATATAACGCTGCTGCATCAAGGATGAAATAATTATGACAAATGCGTCTTAGCATTTTTCGTAAGCCAGCTAAGTTATGTCTTCCCTATTTCATTGCCTTGTTCCCTGGAGTTTTCATGAACACCGCCGCATTGCGCGAGCAGATCCAAAAAGCCCGACAGACCGAAAACGAAACCGGACGGCTCAAGCGTCAGCTGGAAGCCAAGTTGCCTCATCTGCATTCGGCCATTCAGTTGCCGGACGCTAACCGCGAAGACGCGTTGACGAGTTTTGTCACCGCCTATATCGATGAAGTACCAGACATGCTGGACGCAGCCAATGAAGTTGCCAGGGAAGCGGGAATCGAGTCGCAGATCAAGCCGGTGCTGAAAATCGCCGAGCAGTACTTCCTCCAGCCGCCGGTCGGTCTGGACAGCCTGCTGGACGAAGCCTATCTGGCGCACCGCTTTGTCGAAGAGGTCAACGACCTGTACATCAAACACCTCGGCCAGCCACTGATCCCCTTGGACATGACGGTCGCCAACCTGATTGCTCACCAGCTGCTCGGTGAGGAATTTGCCAATCAACTGGATGAAGTCGTGCATCACACCATCGACGAGATGCTCGACGACGAGAGTTTTGCGCTGGAATCGGTAGAAGCCTACCGCGACAAACTGAGCAGCCCGGACACTGGTGCTGCATGGAAGCGCTGGCCGTGCATGGGCCGCCGCCTGGGCGTTGGCCTGGAGCTCGACCAGCCCGCTGCCTGAGTTACACACAATCCAATGTAGGAGCTGCCGCAGGCTGCGATCTTTTGATGTTGTTTTTAACAATCAAGAGCAAAAGATCGCAGCCTGCGGCAGCTCCTACAGGGGTTGAGTTCACCCCGGAGATTTAACCGGCAGCGCCGATGCCTGTTGTTGTGCGAACCCGCCCCTCAAGTCGTCGCTTCAACCCACGCGACTCGATCAACAACTTCGACCCTTTCGCGGCATTCGCCCGGCCCCACTCCTCCAGCAATTCCAGACACGAATGGTCGATGTAGCTCAGGTGGTTGAGCGGCACATGCACCGTTGTGCCCGCTGGAATGCTGCCCAGTACCTGGGTCAGTGCCGGTACCTTGAGAAAGGTCGCCGCGCCCACCAGACGCAATTCCATCTCACCGTCCTGCGGCAGGTCGATCAGGCTGATCTTCAGGCGCGACGCCTTGAACGCCAGTTTCAACATCGTCAAACCGAAACCGATCAACACACCGGTCAGCAGGTCGGTGAAGATGATCGCCAGCGCCGTGGCGGCGTAGGTGAACATCGGCATCCGCCCGTAACGGCCCAGACCGCGAAAGGCCTTGAGGTCCACCAGTTTGAAACCGGTGTACACCAGCACGCCTGCCAGACTCGCCACCGGAATGCTTTGCAGCACGCTCGACAACAACAGCACGAACGCCAGCAGCCACAAACCATGGAAGATCGTCGAATAGCGGGTGGTTGCGCCAGCCTGGACGTTGGCCGAACTGCGCACGATCACCCCAGTCATCGGCAGCGCTCCGACCAGTCCGCAAAGCATGTTGCCGACGCCTTGCGCTGAGAGTTCACGGTCGAAGTCCGAGCGCACACCGCTGTGCATGCGATCCACCGCCGCCGCCGACAACAGGGTTTCGGCGCTGGCGATGAATGCCACGGCAAAAGCCGCAATCAGCAGGGTTGGATCAGCAAGGCTGAGCAAATCCGCCGGTTTCAGCCAGTCGATGGCTTCGGCCAGATTCTCCGGCACCTCGACCCGTTTCACCTGCAACGCCAGCAGCAGGCTGGCACCCGTGGCCAGGCCAACGCCGAGCAGCGCACCGGGAATGAAGCGCAGCGAATGCGGACGCAATTTCTCCCACAGCCACATCACCGCAATGGTCGCCAGCCCGAGCAGTCCGGCCTGCCAGCCGAACGACGGCAAGGCTTGCGCCACCGCGCCGGGGAAGGCCGTGAGGTTATCCAGCCCCGAGGGCTGCGGCTTGGCATCCAGCATCACATGCACCTGCGACAGAACGATCAGCACACCGATCCCCGCAAGCATGCCGTACACCACCGCGGGCGCCGTCACCCGAAACCAGCACCCAAGCTTCAAACGCCCGGCCACCAGTTGCAGGAAACCGGCGAGCAGCAGAATCGGCCCGAGCATCTCGATCCCGTGCTGGCGCACCAGCTCGAACACCAACACCGCCAGTCCCGCCGCCGGCCCGCTGACTTGCAACGGCGAGCCCGCCAGCCAACCGACCACCAGACCACCAATAATCCCGGTGATCAGGCCTTTGGCCGGTGGCAACCCGGAAGCAATCGCAATACCCATGCACAGCGGCAGGGCGACCAGAAACACAACCACCGAAGCCAGCAACTCCCGTGGCAGAACCGCTTTCAATTGAGCAGCACGCATGGTGACTCTCCCGAAGTTTTCTTCAGGCGTGGCTTCGCCGCACCGCTGAAACAGCGGCCGGCGTCAAACCACACAGATTTTTAGGAAGATTTAGAAGCGCGCTTTGGGCGTCGCCACCGGAATCGGATGGCTGCCGTCGAGCGGCAGGAAGCGTCCCTGATCCGCGTCGTAAGCTTTGATTTCGCTGGTTTCGATGTTGTAGACCCAGCCATGGATGAACAGATGACCGTTCGCCATGCGTGAGGCTACGGAAGGATGGGTACGCAAGTGCTGCAGTTGAGCGATGACGTTCTCCTCGGTGAGGATCGGCATGCTTTCTTTTTCGTCGGTGCAGTTGCAGTTGTCATGCACCATGGTCTTCGCCACTTCCGCATGACGCAGCCAGGCTTTGACTGTCGGCATTTTTTCCAGGCTGTCCGGATTGAGCACTGCGCGCATGGCGCCGCAGTCGGAGTGGCCGCAAATGATGATGTGTTGCACGCCCAGCGCCAGTACCGCGTATTCAATGGCGGTGGAAACGCCGCCGTTCATCTGGCCATAAGGCGGTACGACGTTGCCGACGTTACGGGTCACGAACAGATCGCCTGGCGAGCTCTGGGTGATCAGCTCGGGCACGATGCGCGAGTCGGCGCAGGTGATGAACATCGCCCGTGGCGATTGCGCCGTGGCGAGTTTCTTGAAGAGTTCTTCCTGTTGCGGGAAGACCTCATGATGAAAATGCAAAAAGCCGTCAACGATCGTTCGCAGCGCTGCATCGGCGGATTGCGCCCCAGGGACGGCTTGCGCCGACGCAGCCAACGGCTGTTTATCCTTGTCACTCATGATTCATCCTCTTTGGCGGATTCGGGGAGTCATTCCCGTGTATTCCGGTATGAAGCCAGTGGCTGTTTAAAACATCCGGGCCATCCCGACCCGTCAGTCACTCGATGAACAAGGTAGCCGCCGAAACTTAACTCAAACTGAATCAAGCGCTCTAGAACGTGTGTTCCAGGTCACAAAAAACGTGACTGAGGTTACGACGGAAGGATTCCAGCCCCTCAACCATAGGGCCAATTGTCGCTAAATCAACGACATCTGGCGACCCGGTGGACAGAAGGCGGTGCAGTCGAGGTCATAGCCCTCGCGATGATTGAGGTCGAGACGCTTGATCGTTTTGGCAAAGCGTTGCACGAGCAAGTCGGCGAACGGCCCTTCGCCGCGCATCCGTGCACCGAAACGGCTGTCGTAGAGCTCGCCGCCACGGCTCTGGCGGATCAGGCTCAGGACATGGGCCGCGCGCTGCGGATAGTGCGCGTGCAGCCACTCCTCGAACAGCGGTGCCACCTCCAGCGGCAGGCGCAGCATCATGTAGGCGGCACTTTGCGCACCCGCCGCATGCGCCTCGGTCAGCAGGCTTTCGATTTCGCTGTCGTTGATCATCGGAATCATCGGCGAACACAGCACACCCACCGGAATGCCTGCTTCGCGCATCACCCGGATCGCCCGCAGCCGTGCTTTCGGTGCAGCGGCACGGGGTTCGAGGATGCGTTTGAGTTCATCGTCCAGCGTCGTCAGGCTGATCATCACCGCCACCAGCCGTTGTTGCGCCAGCTCCGTGAGCAGATCGAGGTCACGCAGGATCAGCGAGCCCTTGGTGACGATAGTCACCGGGTGCCGATAGCGCAGCAGTACCTCGAGGGTCTGGCGGGTGATCCGGTGTTCACGTTCGATGGGTTGGTACGGGTCGGTATTGGAGCCGAGGTTGATCGGCGCGCACTGATAACCTTTTTTCCCAAGCTGTTCTTCCAGCACCTGGGCGGCGTTGGTCTTGGCGATCAGCCGGGTTTCGAAATCCAGCCCCGGCGACATGTCCCAATAAGCGTGGCTGGGCCGCGCGTAGCAATAGATGCAGCCATGCTCGCAGCCGCGATAGGGATTGATCGAACGATCGAAGGGCAGGTCCGGCGAGGTATTGCGGGTGATGATGGTTTTCGCGGTCTCGATCATCACCTCGGTGTTCTGTGTCTCGGGCACTTCCTGATACCAGCCGTCGTCCT
Source organism: Pseudomonas sp. S8 (assembly GCF_050473925.1). NCBI lineage: Bacteria > Pseudomonadati > Pseudomonadota > Gammaproteobacteria > Pseudomonadales > Pseudomonadaceae > Pseudomonas > Pseudomonas sp. S8. The sequence continues at coordinate 4,250,182 of NZ_JBFDVZ010000016.1, read as the reverse complement.
CGGCTACCGAACGATTCGGCGCAAAGCGGTTGTGCGGGTTGGTCGCGGTGCCGCGACCACGAGGAGGCAAGGGCGTATGCATCGCAAGTGTCCTGATGGCTGTATGTGCATACAGTATCGCTGGCGCGGGGAAACAGCCAGTGCCGTTTGGCGATTCGGAGCATCAACACAGGTCCTGTGGTTCATGGATTGATATATATTTATCGCAAACCGAAGACACATCTTTCAACTGGAAGTACAACTTGCAATGTCGTTAGTATCCGTCTTGTTGTCTTTCTGTTATTCAATATTTTAAAAGGAATTAAACGTGTCTTACTTTAACCATCGTGGCATCTTTTTGCAGAAACTTGGTCCGACTCCAGTTGATCCGGATGAAGTACTGGTGTCCATGCAGTTTGCGCTGAAGCAATCCGGCTGGGACTTAGAAAACGCCGTGCCGACCGACTCTCTGCTGGATTCGCGGATCATCATTGCGTCGTCCTATGACGGTGGCGAAACGTTCGATGTAAGCAATGAAAAAGATGTCGATGGGGATGGTGATATTGATGCAGATGATAAAGCCAAGTTGCTGGCACTGGCCAAGGCTTATGTAAGTATCATGAATCCATAATCTGGTCAGACGTCAGCTTAGTTGTGACCTGAACAAAAAGCCCTGCCCGTATTAAATACGGGCAGGGCTTTTTTTAGTTGCTGCGGGTTACCTGACCAAGATCATCAGCCGAGGTGGTGGTCATGTCGCTGGTGCGTAGATGACTGACCTCGTCTGCGCTCACCGGCGCGCCTTTGTTGCCCCAACTGCCACGGATAAAACTCACCACGTCCGCCACTTCCTGATCCGACAAGCGCCAGGCGAAGCCCGGCATGGTGAAGGTCGATGGCGCGGTGTGGGTGGCCGGCAGGGTGCCGCCCTTGAGCACGATGTGGATCAGCGAGGTCGGGTCTTCCGATTGCAGCACCGGATTGCCCGCCAGCGCCGGGAACACCCGGGTGTAGCCGTGGCCGTCGGTACGGTGGCAGGCCGCGCAGTTGTCGATGTACACCGCTGCGCCGCGTTGACTGTCGTCTCCGCTCCACAGGGCTTTGGCGGCTTTCTCGTCGTACTGGTGCGGCTGATCGTTCGGATCAACTGCTGGCAGTGACTTGAGGTAGCGGGCAATCGCAGTGAGGTCGGCGTCGGTCATGTATTGCATGCTGTGAGTCACCACATCGCTCATGCCGCCGAACACTGCGCTGCGGTCGCTGCGTCCGGTCTTGAGGAACTGCACCAACTGCGCTTCGCTCCAGCTGCCCAAGCCATCCTTGTGATCACCGCGCAGACTTTTGGCGATCCAGCCTTCCAGCGGCGCACTGCCGGCGAGGAAGTTCTTGCCGTCCGCCGCGCTCAGGGATTTTTCCTGCATGGTCAGGGCTCGTGGCGTATGGCAGGCGCCGCAATGGCCGAGGCCTTCGACAAGATAGGCGCCGCGATCGATCACCGGATCATCCGAGGTGGCCTTGTAGCCCTCGACCTTCGGCGCAAACAGCCAGCGCCAGCCCATCAGCGGCCAGCGCATGCTCAGCGGCCATGGGATGTCGCTGACCTTGTTCTCCTGCACCACCGGTTCAACGCCGTGCATGAAGTAGGCGTACAGCGCCTGCATGTCGGTTTCGCTGACACGGGCGTAGGACGGATACGGCATCGCCGGGTACAACGTACTACCGTTTTTGGCGACGCCGTGGCGCACCGCTTGGTCGAAGTCCTCGAAGCTGTAATCACCGACGCCGGTTTTGTCCGGGGTGATGTTGGTCGAGTAGATCGTGCCGATCGGCGTTTCCATCGGCAGGCCGCCGGCGAACGGTTTGCCGCCCTTGGCGGTGTGGCAGGCCACGCAGTCACCGGCGCGGGCGAGGTATTCGCCTTGTTTGATCAACGCCTGATCGACGTCGGCGGCGTGCACGGCAGCACTGCCGAGCAGGGCCAGGGTGGCGATAACGAGATTGTTCATGGTCATCGCTCCTTAAGCCTGAACCAGCGGGCCGGGGTTTTTCAGGTATTGCTCGCGGATCGCCTTGGCCGACCAGTAGGTCAACGCCGCCACCAATCCGGTCGGGTTGTAACCCAGTCCTTGCGGGAACGCCGACGCACCCGGCACAAACACGTTGTGCACGTCCCAGCTCTGCAGATAACGGTTCAGGGCACTCTTTTTCGGATCGGTGCCCATGATTGCGCCACCGTTGAGGTGGGTGGTCTGGTAGGCCGCGGTGTTGAAATGATCACCGACCTGCTTGCCGATCACCGCAATGGCTTTCGGGCCCATGGCTTGAGCGACCTTGCCCATTTTCTCGACCATGAAGCGGTTCATTTTGATGTCGTTTTCCTGCCAGTCGAAGGTCATGCGCAGCAGCGGCAAGCCGTAGGCATCGCGGTACACCGGATCCAGATCGAGGTAGTTGCCACGGTAGGACTGATGCGCGCCGTGGGCGTCCATCGACACCTGGTGGGTGTAGTAATCGGCGGTCGCGCGTTTCCACTGGCTACCCCAGGCCGGCGTGCCGGGCGGGTTCGAGGTACCGGCAATCGGACGGCTGCCGGCCTGGTTGACCCACATCGGCGAGCCGCCGACGAAGCCGTGCGGGCCGTGGTCGAAGTTGTCGGCGTTGAAGTCATCCAGCGCCACACCGTTGCCGCCCGCCCCGATGAAGTTGTTGGTGTGGGTGTCCTTGTCGAAGAACGCCTTGATGGTCGCCATGTTCTGGTAGGCGAAGTTACGCCCGACCACGCCTTCGCCGCTGATCGGGTCGTACGGTTTGCCGATGCCCGAGAGCAGCATCAGGCGCACGTTGTGCAGCTGGAAGGCGCCGAGGATCACCAGATCCGCCGGTTGCTCGATCTCGCGGCCCTGGCCATCGATGTAAGTCACGCCGGTGGCCTTGGACTTGGTGCTGTCGAGATTGACCCGCAGCACATGCGAGTTGGGCCGCAATTCGAAATTCGGCAGCGGCTTGAGCGCTGGCAGAATGTTCACGTTCGGCGACGCCTTGGAATACATGTAGCACACGTAACCGCTGCAGAATCCGCAGAAATTGCACGGGCCCATCTGTGCGCCGTAGGGATTGGTGTACGGGCCTGAAGTATTTGCCGACGGCAGGTTGTAGGGTTTGTAACCGACCTCTGCCGCCGCTTTGCCGAACAGTTGTGCGGAAACGGTGTTCTTCTGCGCTTCCAGCGGGAACGGATTGGAGCGATCCGGTGCGTAAGGGTTGCCGCCCTTGCCCTGACCGACCAGTTGGCCTTTCACGGTCCAGGCCTGGCCCGAGGTGCCGAAAACTTTCTCGGCGAAATCGAAGAACGGCTCCAGCTCTTCATAGCTGACGCCGAAGTCCTGGATGGTCATGTCCTTGGGGATGAAGCGTTTGCCGTAGCGTTCTTCGTAATGGCTGCGCATGCGTAGCTCGATCGGATCGACGCGAAAATGCACACCCGACCAGTGCAAACCGGCGCCGCCGACGCCATTGCCCGGCAGAAACGCACCCAACTGGCGGTTCGGCAGGGCGATGTCGTTGACGCTGTGGCGGATGGTGACGGTTTCTTTCGAGATGTCCTGAAAGAGTTTTTTGCGCACGCTGTAGGTGAGTTCGTCGATGACCTGCGGATAGTTGCCGTCAGGGTAGGTGTCCTGCATCGGCCCGCGCTCCAGCGCCAGCACGTTGAGCCCGGCTTCGGTCAGCTCCTTGGCCATGATCGCGCCAGTCCAGCCAAAACCGACGATCACCGCGTCGACCTTCTTCATTACGGTTGCCATGCTCAAGCCCTCTCGCCGCGAATCGAAACTGCCGGGAAGGGGTACTGCTCGTTGCGTTCCACCCAATCCATGAAATCGGCGCGGGCGCCGGGGAAGCCGATCATGGTCCAGCCGACCATGCCTTTATTGCCGCCGTGGATCGGGTCGCAGAAGAACCCTTCCTTGGTGTTTTGCAGCAGCAGGTTGAAGAAAATCTTCGCGGGAACCGCATCGAACTGCGGTTTGCCCGCTTCGAGTTGCTTGAGCAAATCGTCTCGGGTAGCGCTGTCTTGCTCGGCAAATGTTTTACCGTTGAGGGATTTTGCCCACTGATCCGTGGCAGCGATGCCCAGGCGATAGATCTCTTTGGGCACCAGTTTGCTCTGCCAGCCCATCTCCGGCGCAGCGTCGGCGTTGAACGGACCCTGCATGTACCACAGGGCACCGGCCGCGTACGGGGTGTTCATCTGGCGGTCGATGTATTCCGGCACGCCGGCTTCCAGGGCACCCGGGCCTTGCTCGTCATTGGGGATCAATTGCGCCACGGCGGCGTTGATGAAGGCCCATTCCTCGGCGGTGAAATAGCTCGGCTGATAAGCGCTGGCGTCAGCCTGGGCAGGTGTTGCTGCGGGCGCCGTCGGGGTGGCTTCAGGTGCAGCTTGCAACACGCTGCTGCCCAAGCCGGTGCCGGCGAGGGTGACCACGGGAATCAGGGTCAGGGATTTGCGCAAGAACTCACGCCGCGGGTTGTCTCGATCTGCATCAGACATGGGGTGCACCTCATCAGGCATTGATGGTTGTCCGTTTCTGCGAACGGCTTGAGCATTTTTTCGTCGCGGCGCGCGGCCCGTTTGACCGGGAAAAAGGGGACGCCTGCAACATCGTGTGACAAATGGTAGCAGGCTAATCATCGGGATGAACCGATTCAGTGGGAAAAAGCCTCGGTTTTTTACCCGGCGCTCAATGAAATCGCCCGGATTCACAATTCTTTGACAAGAGCCTCACAGGGCTTTGACCGTCAGACGTGGAAGCTGCGAGGCCTTTCATTGATGAATTCCGATTACGGTCAGCCCAGCATGTCTCGAGTGCGTCTTTTTCCTGTTTTGTGTTTGTCGCTTGTCGCTCTGCTGCACTTGATGCCGGCCCAGGCTGATGCCGCTGTCACATCGCGCCCGCCGGAGTGGGCGCAACCGGTGGAAGTGCAGTACAACCTGTTCCAGATGTCGCCAACGCTGTACCGCAGTGCCTTGCCGGATGGCGGCGCGGTGCCGTTGCTGAAAAATCTCAAAGTGGCGACGGTGATCAACTTCCTGCCGGAAGCCGACAGCAGCTGGCTGTCCGAGCCGGGCATCAATCAAGTGCAACTGCCTTATCGCACCAACCACGTCGATGACGCCGATGTGCTCAAGACGCTGCGCGCGATTCAGGCTGCCGAAGCCAACGGCCCGGTGCTGATGCACTGCAAACACGGTTCCGACCGCACCGGCCTGATGGCGGCGATGTACCGAATCGTGGTGCAGGGCTGGAGCAAGGAAGACGCGCTGAATGAAATGACGCAGGGCGGTTTTGGTGAAAGCGGCCATTTCAAGGATGGCGTGCGCTACGTGATGCAGGCCGATGTCGACAAACTGCGCACCGCGCTGGCCAACGGCGACTGCAGCACCAGTGCCTTTGCCACTTGCTCGATGAAGAGCTGGTTCCAGTCAGTCAACCTCAAGTAAGCCGCACCCTCCACGGCATTGCACCGTGGAGGGTTATTTGCCGGCTCAGTCTTCGGACTTTTTCTTCAGCTTCGGATTCGGAAAGAACTGCACGGCCTGGACCGTCTTGTCCGGCGCCGGCTTGAGCGCGCTGGTATTGACCCGCGTGCCCAGTTCCTTGGGAACCGACAGCCCTTGCTCGTTCAGCGTATCCGAGTAACCGCAGGCCACGCACTCGCGGTGCGGCACGCTGTCCTCGTTCCACATCATCAGTTTGTCCGGCTCGCTGCACGCCGGGCAGACAGCCCCGGCGATAAAGCGCTTCTTGGTAATCACAGGTGCCTCACTCATGCTGCTGCGTCCTCACTCAGGCCGCTATGGCGCAAGAGTGCGTCAATCGATGGCTCACGGCCACGGAAGTCGACGAACAGCACCATCGGGGCCTGCGAACCGCCACGCGCCAGAATCGCTTCGCGGAAGGCGCGACCGGTTTCGGCGTTGAGCACGCCATCCTCTTCAAATTTGGAGAAGGCATCCGCCGACAGCACTTCCGCCCACTTGTAGCTGTAATAGCCCGCCGCGTAACCGCCGGCGAAGATGTGCGCGAAGCTGTTGGGGAAGCGGTTGTACGCCGGTGGACGCATCACCGACACCTCGTCGCGCACGCCTTCCAGCACTTGCGCCACGCTGCGGCCGTCACCGTGAGTGGCGTGCAGTTCGAAGTCGAACAGCGAGAATTCCAGCTGACGGACCATCATCAGCCCGGACTGGAAGTTCTTCGCCGCGAGCATTTTTTCCAGCAGGTCCTGAGGCAGCGGCTCACCGGTTTCGTAATGACCGGAGATCAGCGCCAGGCCTTCCGGCTCCCAGCACCAGTTTTCCATGAACTGGCTCGGCAGCTCGACCGCATCCCACGCCACGCCGTTGATCCCGGAAACACCGGCGTGATCAACGCGGGTCAGCAGGTGATGCAGGCCGTGGCCGAATTCGTGGAACAGGGTGGTCACTTCATCGTGGGTCAGCAGCGCAGGCTTGCCGCTGTCGGCCGGGGTGAAGTTGCACACCAGGTTGGCCACCGGGCTTTGCAGCACGCCGTCAACGGTGCGGCGACGGTCGCGGGCGCCGTCCATCCACGCGCCGCCACGCTTGTTGGCGCGGGCGTAGAGGTCGAAGAAGAAGCGCCCGACGTGCTGGCCGTTTTCCTTTATTTCGAACAGGCGCACGTCCGGGTGCCAGGTGTCGAAGCCTTTCAGTTCGGCGATTTCGATGCCGTACAGACGCTGGACGATAGCGAACAGACCGCCGAGGACTTTATCGATCGGGAAGTAGGCGCGCAGGGTTTCCTGAGCGACGCTGTAGCGCTGCTCGCGGAGTTTTTCCCCGTAGAAACCGCTGTCCCAGCTCTGCAGATCGGCGCAGCCCTGTTCGGCGGCGAAGGCGCGCAGCTGCTGCAGATCCTGCGCGGCAAACGGTTTGCTGCGCTTGGCCAGATCGCGCAGGAAACTCAGCACCTGATCGCTGGACTCGGCCATCTTCGTGGCAAGGCTCAGCTCGGAGAAGCTGGCGAAGCCCAAGAGTTTTGCCAGTTCCTGACGCAGGTCGAGGATCTCTTCCATCACCGGGCCGTTGTCGTTCTGCCCGGCGTTCGGGCCTTGATCCGACGCACGGGTGCAGTAGGCGGCATAGACTTCCTCGCGCAGCGCACGATCCTGGGCGTAGGTCATCACCGCGTAGTAGCTTGGGAATTCCAGGGTGATCAGCCAGCCGTCAAGGCCTTTGGCCTGGGCGGCAGCGGCCATTTGCGCCTTGGCCGAGTCGGTCAGGCCGGCGAGGGCGGCTTCGTCGGTGATGTGCTTGGTCCAGGCTTGCGTGGCGTCGAGCAACTGGTTGGAGAAGCGGCTGCCCAGCTCGGACAGTTTGCTCTGCACTTCGGCGTAACGCTTCTGTTCGGCTTCCGGCAGGTCGATACCCGACAAACGGAAATCGCGCAGGGCGTGTTCCAGAATGGTTTTTTGCGCCACGTCGAAATTGGCGGCTTCCGGGCTGTTGGCCAGCGCTTCATAAGCCTGGAACAGCTCGCGGTTCTGACCCATCTCGGTGGAGTAGGCGCTCAGGGCCGGCAGGCACGACTCGTAGGCCTCGCGCAGTTCAGCGCTGTTGCACACGGCGTTGAGGTGGCTGACCGGGCTCCACGCAGCGCCGAGGCGATCATTGAGTTCGTCCATCGCCAATACCAGGCCGGCCCAGGTCGGGTTCTCGACTTGAGTCTTGAGGATTTCGGCGATGGCGGCGCGGTTGTCGGCCAGGATGGTTTCAATGGCTGGCAGCACGTGTTCGGCACGGATCGTGGAGAACGGCGGCAGGTCGTAGGACTGCAGAAGAGGGTTGTTCACGCTCACGGTTGGCACCTTGGCTGGGAGAAACATGCGCCCATCTTAATTACAATCGGCACTCACCGCAGCTATCGGCGACAGAGAGAGAAATTATCGTGTCCGTTCGCAAGTACCAGAATCACACCCCGCAGCTCGGTAAAGGCGCGTTTGTCGACGCCTCCGCGGTGGTGATCGGCGACGTCGAAATCGGCGAAGACAGCTCCGTGTGGCCGCTGACCGTGATCCGTGGCGACATGCACCGCATCCGCATCGGTGCGCGCACCAGCGTGCAGGACGGTTGCGTGTTGCACATCACCCACGCCGGTCCATTCAACCCGGACGGTTTTCCGCTGCTGATCGGCGATGACGTGACCATCGCCCACAAGGTCATGCTGCATGGCTGCAGCGTTGGCAGCCGCGTATTGATCGGCATGGGCAGCATTGTCATGGACGGCGCGCAGGTCGAGGATGATGTGATCATCGGCGCCGGCAGCCTGGTACCACCGGGCAAGCGCCTGGAAAGCGGCTTCCTGTACGTGGGCAGCCCGGTGAAACAGGTCCGTCCGTTGACTGACAAGGAGCGCGCCTTCTTCACCTACAGCGCGGCGAACTACGTGAAGCTCAAGGACCTGCATCTGGCCGAAGGCTACGACCAGCTCTGAATCGACCTACACCTGCTCAGGATTTCTCATGCATTACCAGACCGTACTGTTCGACCTCGATGGCACCCTGACCGACCCGCGAGAGGGCATCACCCGATCCATCCAGTTCGCTTTGAGCAAACTCGGCATCGACGAGCCGGACCTGAGCAAACTCGAACACTTCATCGGCCCGCCGCTGTTGCAGGCGTTCATGCAGTTCTATGGCTTCGACGAGGCCAAGGCCTGGGAGGCGGTGAATTTCTATCGCGAACGCTTCAAAGTCACCGGCCTGTACGAGAACCGTGTGTTCGAGGGCGTCACACCGCTGCTGGAAACCCTGAGCGGCCAAGGGCGACAGCTGTATATCGCGACATCCAAACCGTGGGAGTTCGCCCGGGAAATTGCCCGGCACTTCGACTTCGCCAAACACTTCAAGGTGATCTACGGCAGTGAGCTGGATGGCACGCGGACCAACAAGGTCGAGCTGATTGCGCATCTGATCGCTGAAGAAGGACTGGATCCGGCCAATACGCTGATGATCGGCGATCGCAAGCACGACCTGATCGGCGCGCGCAGCAACGGCGTGGACGCGGCGGCGGTGGGGTATGGGTTTGGCAGTTTTGAAGAGTTGAGCGCTGAGGCGCCGGCTTATCACTTTGAAACGCTGGCCGAGTTGCATCAGGCGTTTTTGCGGCGCTGATGAGTCAGTCTTCGCCAGCAAGCCCGCTCCCACAGGTGAGCAGTGTGCGCAGGTTCACCCGAATCCATGTGGGAGCTGGCTGGCCAGCGATGAGGCCGGATCAGCCGACATCAGTTCAAGATCCGGCCAAAGCTTTCAAGGCCGCTTTACGCTCCGCGACAGGTAACCCGCCTAGCTTCTCGACCTCAACATAAAACCGCTCCCAATCCCCGCCAACCTGCCTGAACAGCGCCGCAAACGCCGGCACCCACTGGTCATACAGCCCAAACGGCAACAATCGCGCATTGTTCAGCGGCATATTCACCCACGCGTCGTAACGCTTGTCCCCGGCCCACCGGCGGTCGCGCATCAATCGATATTCGCGACGAAACTGCTCGAACGTCGCCGCTTTGCGTTCGCGCATCTGCTCGGCCGGCAGCGGCTGAGCGTAGAGCTTTTCCAGGCGCGAGCGCGTTTCGAGCACCAGTTCGATGAACTGATCGCGCTGCTTGAGCCTGGCATCGGTGTCCGGCGGCAGGCCACGAAACACCCGCCACTGTCGAGTGCCTTCCTGCTCGACAAATGTGGCGAAGGACTCGTTGAACTCGGTGTCGTCCTTTACATAAAAGCGCTGATGCGCCAGTTCATGAAAGATCAGCGTAGCCAGACGCTCATCGCCCCAGCCCATCATCGAATTGAGGATCGGGTCATTGAACCAGCCGAGGGTCGAATAGGCCTCGACGCCGCCAATCGACACATCCATGCCTTGCAGACGCTGGATCGCCGCTTCGCCGCGCGCGGCGCTCTGGCTGTAGTAGCCGCGATAGGCCACGCAACCGGCGATCGGGAAGCAATGGTTCTGCGGCTTCAGGGAAAACTCCGGGGTGGCGAACACGTTCCACACCACATAGGGCCGGCCAATGTCGGCGTACAGCCGATAGCTCTGGTTGTCCGGCAGGTGCAGGTGTTCGCTGGCAAAGTTCCGGGCCTTCTGAGACTGGCGCAGGTGCGTGCGCAGCTTGGCGTCGCGGCTCGGGTCGGCGATCACCTTGGCCACTGGCTCGCGCGCGCGCAGCAACTGCAATTGGCCGCTCGCCAACTGGCTGTAATAGCTGACGCTGGAACAACCGTTGAGCAACAAAAACATCACACCCGGAAACAAAATCCGAAAAACGCGATCAAGTAACCCATGGCTTGGAAGCGGCCTGCTCAAAATAAAAATCCTTTGGAAAGTCTGCCCGCAAGACTATCCCGCCATTTGGAGCTTCGCTATGCGCATGTTGTTGCTGACAGGAGGCCTGCTGACGCTGGCCGGATGTGCCGGATTCGGAATGCCCGACCCTGACCCCTCGCAAGCCTGGATCGATCTCGATGCCCGGCAACAGGACACGGCGCTGCAAGCGCTGAAGGTCGATGACAAGGCGACCGTCGACAAACGTTATTTTGAGGTCGAGCCCGGCAGCCACCAATTACAGGTGCGCTACCAATTCCCGGTCGAAGCCACCAACATCGGCCCCGATGCCGAACCGCTATGGCGCGACTGCCAGTTGAATTTGAAATTCAAGGACTTCAACGCCGGTCAGCGCTATCAACTGCAAGCTGGCAGCATCGGTTTCCGGCCATGGGCGAAGCTCTATGACGAGCAGCACAATGTGGTCGGCCAAGGTACGCCGGCAGGCTGTCAGCGCACGTGATCAGCGCTATGCTGGAAGTCTGAATCCTTGGACATCCATCATGCGCAAGTTGATGTTGTTGCTCGCAGTCGGCGCTATCGCCGGCTGCCAGACGCCACTGCCACCGGTCGATCCGCAAATGGCCTGGGTCGACTTCTCAACCCCGACCCCCGGCGGAAAACTGCTCATGGCCGAGCGCCTGGACAATCAACGGCTGACCGATGGGCGTTTCTTTCAGGTCACGCCTGGTAGCCACGAGCTGCGGGTGCGGTTTGACTTCGAGGTGTTTGGTGGCGGCGGTGCGCTGATGACCGGCCCGATCGAGCGGCTGTGCTACCTGTACATCCGCTACGACCATTTCGAAGCCGGCCAGCGTTATCTGCTGGAAGGTCGCTCGCTAGGGTTCACCCCGAGCGCCCGCCTGTACAACGCCAAGCATGAGATCGTAGCTGAGGATCACGACATGGACTGCCTCAGCTGAGACGGATCAGTTGTCGTTCTTCTGGTAAATGATTGCCTTGCTGCCGTTTTCACAGGTGCCCACGACCATGGCCACGTCGTGCTTGTCGGCCTCTTCCTTGCTGACGATTTCCAGCGTGTAGGACGGCACGGCGTTCGCCTGGATCTTTACTTCGATTTCTTTTCTGAGTTCTTCACAGTCTTTCGGTGCGGCAAGAACCGTTGTGGCCAATGCACTGCAGAGGATCGCCAAGCCAATACGTTTCATATCCTGAAGCTCCATGGGGCAGCGCGCACGGGCGTGCGCTGAAGCTGCTGTCACTTATTCGACCATATTCTTGCAGCGCAGGTTCTGATGTCGCTCACATCTTCAGCAATTGCGGTGCTATTCAAATCGCCTTCGCGGGCAAGCCCGCTCCCACAGGTTAGGGGCCGACCCAAATCCTGTGGGAGCGGGCTTGCCCGCGAAGGCGTCAGTGCCAGCAACGCCTTTGTCGAAGGCTGCGCAAATCAGCTGACCAGCGAAGCCTCAAGGGTAATCTTCGCATTCAATACCTTGGATACCGGGCACCCTTCCTTGGCCTTGTTGCTCAGTTCTTCAAACTGCGCCTGAGTCGCCCCCGGGATTTTCGCCTTGAGAATCAGTTTGACTGCAGTGATAGCAAAGCCGCCATCCACTTGGTCCAGTGTGACCTCTGCCTGAGTATCGATGCTCTCGGCCTTCAGACCCGCATCACCGAGAATCATCGAAAACGCCATGGAAAAACAGCCGGCATGCGCGGCGCCGATCAGTTCTTCCGGGTTGGTGCCCTTACCGCCCTCGAAGCGGGCCTTGAAGCCGTAAGGCGCTTCTCTGAGGACGCCGGTCTCGGTAGAGATCGAGCCGATGCCGGTTTTCAGATCGCCTGCCCAATGCGCGGATGCTTTCTTCACGATAGCCATGTCTGCCTCCTCAAGATCTGGCGCGAAACGCCGCGCCGTCGTGGTTTTTGCTTGCAAGGCTTCTGAGGATAGACGCCGGGACAAAGTTCAGCTCAGGTGAATCGTTGACTTTTTTAGTAGGATTTTTCCCTCAGCTATTGAAACTCGGGTATATGCCCTCATTGCACAGAACACGCTTATGAATTCGGCAGGTTTTCGTTCGCAAGAAAAAACCTGCACCCCACTCGGAGACGCAGGTTTATGAAGCAACTGTCCGACGTAAAGTTTTCCACCCTCGATCTGGTGCCGGTGCGCGAGAACGGTAGCCCGGCGCAATCGCTGCGCAACTCGCTGGATCTGGCGCAGCACGTCGAGAAATTCGGCTACACCCGCTTCTGGGTGGCCGAGCACCACAACATGGACGGCATCGCCAGCTCCGCCACCTCGGTGCTGTTGGGATATCTGGCCGGGGGGACTTCGACGATTCGCGTAGGCTCTGGCGGGGTAATGCTGCCCAACCACGCACCGCTGGTAATCGCCGAGCAGTTCGGCACTCTTGAAAGCCTGTACCCGGGACGCATCGATCTGGGGCTGGGCCGCGCGCCCGGCTCCGATCAGATGACGGCCCGCGCTCTGCGCCGCGAACGCTCCGGCAGTGCCGACGATTTCCCGGAAGACGTTGCCGAGCTGGCGCGCTTCCTCGGCCCGCGCACTCCGGATCAACGGGTGATCGCCATGCCCGGCACCGGCACCAATGTGCCGATCTGGCTGCTCGGCTCCAGCCTGTTCAGTGCGCAACTGGCCGGTGAGCGCGGCTTGCCTTACGCCTTCGCCTCGCACTTCGCTCCACGTTTCATGCATGAGGCGATTCGCGTCTATCGCAACCACTTCAAGCCCTCGGCGGTGCTCGATAAACCGTACGTGATGCTCGGGGTACCGCTGGTGGCGGCGGATACCGATGAACAGGCCGATTACTTGGCGACCTCGGTGTATCAGCGAATTCTGGCGCTGATGCGTGGGCAGAGTCTGGTGCAGCGTCCACCGGTGAAAACCATGGACGGCCTGTGGCTGCCCCATGAGCGCGAGGCGGTGGGGGATTTCCTCGGCCTGGCGATGGTTGGCAGCCCGCAGAAGATTCGCGCGAAACTGGAAGTGCTGGTCGAGCAGACTCAGGCCGACGAGCTGATTTTCACTTGCGACCTGTATGAACACGCCGATCGCCTGCATTCCTACGAACTGCTGGCGCAGGTCATGAAAGGATAAACGCGGCGCCCTGTAGGAGCTGTCGAGTGAAACGAGGCTGCGATCTTTTGATCTGATTTTTCAAAGCCACGATCAAAAGATCGCAGCGTGCCGCAGCTCCTGCATGTAAATCATCGCCCACAAAAAAGCCGACGCCTTCGCGTCGGCTTTTGCATTTCAGGCGCGATCAACCGCGTTTGTAGACGATTTCCTTGGCGCCGCCTTCACAGGTGCCGACGACTTTGCCGTCAGCGGCCGCACCCTTGTCGACAACCTCCAGTGAATACCCGGAAACGTGCTTGGCATCCAGCTTCGCCGCAATTTCGCTTTTCAACTCTTCACAAGGCTTGCCAGCAGCAAACGCGCCACCCGCAAGGCTCAACAAACCTACTGCCAATATGAACTTCTTCATCGGTCGCACTCCCTGGTCGGATTAAAAGAGGCGGGCACCGGCTCTGCCGATGCGCTCACCTTGTAGCGCTTTGCCATTCCTATGGCACTCGGCCAGCGCGCAAGTTCAGAAGCGTAGCCCAAACTCAGCTGCTGGCAATGCGGAAGCCGACTTTGAGGGTTACCTGGAAATGCGCAGCCTTGCCGTCCTTGATGTGGCCACGCGTCTCAACCACTTCAAACCACTCCAGATGCTTGATGCTCTTGTTGGCTTCGGCCAGCGCGTTGTTGATGGCGTCTTCGATGCTGCTGGTGGACGAGCCGACCAGCTCGACTTTCTTGTAGGTGTGATGGTCACTCATGGCGATCTCCTTGACGTGTGGATTTGAGACTAGCAGTGAATCTGCACTGTTGATTTCGGCGGCTCGATGCAAGCGAAGTTCAGATTTTCTGCACTTTCTCAAACCGCTGAAGTCCCAACCAACACACGCCACTCATCACCAATGCAGGAGAGCCACCATGGCCAACACCTCTTTACGTAAAGCCTCGTTGCAAAGCATGGAAGCCGAGATCGAGAGTCTGCTCAAATCGTTGGAAAGCCTGAAGGATGACGCGTCCGACGAGTCGCGCAAGACCCTCAAGGCGCTCAAGAGCAACGCTGAAAGCGCGCTGAAACATTCGCGCAGCCTGCTCAGCGATGCCTATGAAGAAGTCAAAGTGAAAACCCGCGAGACCGGCATCGCCACCCGCGATTACGCTCAGGAACATCCTTGGACCACTGCCGGTGTGGCCGTCGGTGCAATCGGTCTGCTGGCCGCTTACCTGCTGTTCAAGCGCGGCGAGTGATCTGTCTGGCGCAGCTCGTTCTTGAGCCATTGCGCCAGTTGCCGGGCGCGCCCGTCTGCGGCGCGCTTGGGTAGCCACAACGCCAGTTGCGCCGGGGTTTCGCAGAAGCCCCACGGTGCAACCAGGCGACCGGCCTTCAAGTCTTCGGCCACCAGCGGCTCGGGCGCGATTGCCACGCCAAGTCCGGCCACTGCGGCTTCCAGCAGATAATACAAATGCTCAAAACCTTGCCCCAACTTCAACGCCTTGGCGTCGAGGTGATTTTGCTGTGCCCAGCTCGGCCAGGCTTGCGGGCGCGACGTGGTGTGCAGCAGCGGCTCGCTGAGCAAGGCTGACGCCGGCGCTGCCTGCAGGCGTTGATGACCGCTGAACAGCGGGCTCAGCACCGGGCCGATACGTTCTGCGGCCAGTTCGTAGACCTGCATGTCTACCGGCCATGGTGGCTCGGCGAAGAGCAGCAAGGCATCGAGTCCGGGACGCCGCGGGTCGAGATCGCCTTCACCGGCCGACAGATGCAAACGCAAGTCCGGCAAGTCCGCGTTGAGTCGTCCCAGGCGTGGAATAAACCAGCGCGCCAACAGACTGCCGGAGCAGCCGAGCACGAACGGCGCGTCAGCGGTGTTTTGCGTCAGCTCGGCACACACACTGCGCAACCGATCAAAGGCCTCGCCGCTGGCGTCTCGCAGACGGACCCCGGCATCTGTGAGTTTCAAGCCGCGACCATCCTTGACGAACAGGCTCACGCCCAGATGCTCTTCGAGCACTTTGAGCTGACGGCTGACTGCACCATGAGTGACGTGCAGTTGCTCGGCAGCCTGACTGACGCTGTTCAGTCGGGCGGTGGCTTCGAATGCGCGCAAGGCGTTCAGCGGGGGAAGGTCATGGCTCATGATATCTGTGAGTTTTCCTGACAGGTTGTGGCGATCTTATCGGTTTTCAGCCTGGAAGGTCAGGGGTAGAGTGGCGTCATTGTCTTCTGACCCGAATTCACCTGGAGCACATCATGACCCAGACTTCGAACACCTCCAACCTGCGCAGCGGCCCTGACGATAACGGCCTGTTCGGTGCGTTCGGCGGCCGCTACGTGGCGGAAACCCTGATGCCGTTGATCCTCGATCTGGCCCGTGAATACGAAGCGGCCAAGGAAGATCCAGCGTTTAAAGAAGAGCTGGCCTACTTCCAGCGTGACTATGTCGGGCGTCCGAGCCCGCTGTACTTCGCCGAGCGTCTGACCGAGTTCTGCGGCGGCGCGAAGATTTACCTCAAGCGCGAAGAGCTGAACCACACCGGCGCGCACAAGATCAACAACTGCATCGGCCAGATCCTGCTGGCGCGGCGCATGGGCAAGAAACGCATCATCGCCGAGACCGGTGCCGGCATGCACGGCGTGGCGACTGCTACCGTGGCCGCACGTTTCGGTCTGGATTGCGTGATCTACATGGGCACCACGGACATCGAGCGGCAGCAGGCCAACGTGTTCCGCATGAAGCTGCTGGGCGCCGAAGTGATCCCGGTGGTCGCCGGCACCGGCACCCTGAAAGACGCGATGAACGAAGCGCTGCGTGATTGGGTGACCAACGTTGACAGCACCTTCTACCTGATCGGCACCGTGGCCGGCCCGCACCCGTATCCAGCCATGGTGCGCGACTTCCAGGCGGTGATCGGCAAGGAAACCCGCGAGCAGCTGCAAGCCCAGGAAGGTCGTCTGCCGGACAGCCTGGTGGCGTGCATTGGTGGCGGTTCCAACGCCATGGGCCTGTTCCATCCGTTCCTCGACGACCAGAGCGTCGAGATCATCGGCGTCGAAGCGGCCGGTTACGGCATCGAAACCGGCAAGCATGCGGCCAGTCTGAACGGCGGCGTGCCGGGTGTGCTGCACGGTAACCGTACCTTCCTGCTGCAGGACGACGATGGCCAGATCATCGACGCCCACTCGATTTCCGCCGGCCTCGACTATCCGGGCATTGGCCCTGAGCACGCCTGGTTGCATGACATCGGCCGCGTTCAGTACACCTCGGTCACCGACGACCAAGCCCTCGCTGCGTTCCACCAGTGCTGCCGCCTCGAAGGCATCATCCCGGCACTGGAAAGCGCTCATGCGTTGGCTGAAGTGTTCAAACGCGCGCCGAAACTGCCGAAGGATCACCTGATGGTGGTCAACCTGTCCGGCCGTGGCGACAAAGACATGCAGACCGTCATGCATCACATGGAACAGTCCAAGCAGGAGAAACACTGATGAGCCGCCTGCAAACCCGTTTTGCCGACCTCAAGCAACAGAATCGCGCCGCGCTGGTGACCTTCGTCACCGCCGGTGATCCGGACTACGACACCTCGCTGGCGATTCTCAAAGGCCTGCCGGGCGCTGGCGCCGACGTGATCGAGCTGGGCATGCCGTTCACCGATCCGATGGCCGACGGTCCGGCGATTCAACTGGCGAATATCCGTGCCTTGGGCGCCAAGCAGAATCTGGTGAAAACCCTGCAAATGGTTCGCGAGTTCCGTGAAGGCAACAGCGACACGCCGCTGGTGCTGATGGGCTATTTCAACCCGATCCACATGTACGGCGTTGAACGTTTTATCGCTGATGCCAAGGAAGCGGGCGTCGACGGTCTGATCGTGGTCGACATGCCGCCGGAGCACAACGCCGAGCTGTGCGATCCGGCGCAGGTTGCCGGTCTGGATTTCATCCGCCTGACCACCCCGACCACTGACGATGCGCGTCTGCCGAAAGTGCTCAATGGCAGTTCGGGCTTCGTCTACTACGTGTCGGTGGCCGGTGTGACCGGTGCCGGTGCCGCGACTCTGGAGCATGTCGAAGAAGCCGTGGCTCGTCTGCGTCGGCATACCGACCTGCCGATCAGCATCGGCTTCGGTATCCGTACTCCTGAGCAAGCAGCGTCCATCGCCCGCCTGGCGGACGGGGTGGTGGTGGGGTCGGCACTGATCGATCACATCGCCAATGCGACCACGTCGGCCCAGGCTGTCGATGGTGTGCTGGGTCTGTGCAAGGCGCTGTCCGAAGGCGTGCGTCAGGCCCGCGTCAACTGAAGGTAAAGTTCCTGATACAGAGGAATTCGCACCTCACAACACAGCCTAAATGAGCAAGACCGAGGGATTCAGAACCACGTTCTGAATCCCTTTTTTGCTGTTGGTGCCGTGAGGAAAGACCCGATGAAAATGCCGAAACGTCTGATTGCCGGACTGGGCGTGCTGATGCTCAGCGCGACGCCGCTGCTGGCCAGCGCCGATCCACGCGATGATCATGACCACGGCGGCCCGCAACCGGGCCACTACGATAACCGTGGTGACGATCACCGTGGCCCGCAGAACGACCATCGTGGCGGCCCGCCACACGACTTCGGCCCGGTGCGGCAGACCATTCGCGACAACCACGGCTACTTCGTACGTGGCGCACCGCCGCCACCGGGCATTCATCTGGAACGCGGCCGGCCGTTGCCGCACGGTTACTACGGCGAGCGGCTGGACGGGCGGGCGCTGAGCCGTTTGCCGGTGTATCCGGGTTATGAGTGGCGCCGGGCCGGTGGGGACATTGTGCTGATCGCGGTGGGTACTGGAATCGTTTACGAAATTCTGGACGGTGTTTTGTACTGATTTACAGGCAGTAAAAAGATCGTAGCCTGCGGCAGCTCCTACATTTATCTCTGTAGGAGCTGCCGCAGGCTGCGATCTTTTGCTTTTAAGGCAACTCCAGTCCGCCGGACGCCTTGTGCAGTTTGCGCAGGTGCTCGCCGATCTGCTTCACGTTGGCTTCGCTGGCGGCAATCTCGGCCGCTCGCTTGGGCTCCAGCAACTTGCGCACTTCCTTGTCCAGATCGCCACTCAGCGCCAGCAGTTGTTTCTGGCGTTGGCTGCTTTCGTCTTGCAGGCGCTTGAACTCGCTCGGTTGCGGCAAACCGTAACCGCGGCTGTCGAGCAGTTCCGCCGGACGACTGAGGAAGCCGCTGTTGGCGAGAATTTCCTGCAGGGTCGCGTTGGCCTTGTCCATGCCACCGTTCTCCAGCTCCCGGGCACCGAGGTAGCGTTGCTTGACCTCATCCTGGGCCAGCAGCAACTGGCGGCGATAACTCGCCTGTTCCAGCAGCAACAACGCTGCACTGGTGCGCAGGTCTGCGCGCTCGAACCACTGCCGGCGTTCTTCGGCAGACAGCGATAGCCAGTCCTCGACGGTGGTCTGTTTGATCGGCAGCTGCTTTTTCAACACATCGAACATCGCCTGATAGCGATCGCGGAACGAGTCGAAGCGATAGCCCAGGCGCAAGGCTTCCTTGGGGTCGTCCAGCACGCTGGTGTCGGCCAGGCCACGACCTTTCAATACTTCCAGCAAGCCATTGGGCATGATGCTGTCCAGACCGACCAATTGCTTGTTGTTGCTGCCGCTGCGTAACAGCTTGAGACTTTCCACGGCGCAGTTGTTGGACAGGAAGAAGTAGTTGCCGTCGTAACTCCAGTGCATCTCGGCGGCGTGTTCGACCACCTCTTCAATTTCCTTGCGCGACAGGTTCAGCGGTACCGAAGCGAGGCTGCGCAGTTCCGTCTTGGTGTATTCGTCGATGACCTGTGCGAGTGGCAGCACGAACAGCCGTGACGGGTACTTGCCGACCAGTCCGTCCCAGCTCGACAGCTGCACGTCACCGACAAAGGCGCGGTACGACAACACCAGATGCTGGTCGAGGTCGAGCCGGCAATCCGGGCCCCGTGGTCGCCCCGGCGCACAGATCACCAGGCGCAGCATGCTGTGGCCCCAGCGGCTGACCCAGTTCTGGTTGGCCTCAGCCAGCAAATAATCGACGGCATACACCCGCTCCGGGTCGACCTGGCCCAAGGGCTGTTTGGCGAAGTCGTTGCCGGCGTTGAGAAAGGCGAAGGTATTGCTGCAGATGTCCTTGGCCGGTGGTGCCCAGCCGAAGCGCTCCTTGTAGTAGCGATAGAGCGCAGGACGTCGGCAGGCGTAGCTCGGGTCGAGGAGGAAATACTCCATGTTGACCGCGACAAACTCTTTCGGACTGGAAATCTCGTACAGATCCGGGCTGCGGGCCACCTGGCGGTTGTGCTGTTCACGCTCGCCGCGCCGCCCGACGTACTGTTGCCAGCCGGCGAGGTCGAGCAGGCGCGGGTCATCGCTGAGGGTGAAGCGGCGTTCAGTCTGGCCGCGACACTCGTCGGGAATGCCGATCAGGCCGGCGCTGTTGCTGCGGCGAGTGCAGCGTTGGATCAGCGTGCGCTCGGCGGCGGGCCACAGGCGCGCGCGGTCATAAATGTGGGTGAGCTCGTGCAACACGGTTGCCAGCAGCTCCTGGCGCACGGTGCCGTGAGGGCGATTGGTCTTTTCTTTGGCCGCGCTGCCGTCGGTGAGGCCAGCGAGCAGTTTGCGGTTCAGGTCGAGTTCGGCAACCAGGGTCGCCTGGCCGTAGGCATTGCCGGGCATGTCGTCGGACCAGCCGACGTCGATGCGCCGGTCCAGCTGTTCGACGAAGCTGGGCGGCAGCTTCTGCATCGCTTCATCGAGCAGCGCCTGACTGGCCTGTTGCTGGGCGGGGCTCAGACCGTCGGTCTTGAGCCGCAATTGCAGGCTGGCGTGGGCGCTGTTGCCAAGCAGCAACAACGCCCCGGCCAGTAGCCAGGCGCCGAGTGACTTCACAGGGCAAGAATGGCTTCGGCGAGCACCTGATCGCTGGCGTCGCGGGCTTCCGGCACGCGGGTGCGCAAGGTGTTGAGGGCGGCTTCCAGGTGAGCACCACGGATATCGCCGTTGGTGGCAACAAAGCTGGCGGCATCGTCATGGGCTTCGCGGATGATTTTCGAATCGCGAATCGACGTGGTGGTATCGGAGGTGAAATCGATGGTGCGCTGGGAGGCACGAACGATGATGTTACTGGTGGCTACCAGGGTGTGCGCCTGGGCCACGTCGGCCAATACAAACAGGCCAAGGGCGGCAGCAATCAGCGGGCTACGCATGGAACGACTCCGGAAGGGCAATGATAACGAAGGACTGAGATAACTATTGGACGAGAATTGCCTGTGCCAGTTCAAGGTCGCTGACATGAAGTTTCGGTCGGGATTTGCGCAAGTAATGCAGGGCGGATTCGAGCTGCGCGCCGCGCAATTCACCGTCACTGGCAACAAACGCCGCCGCGTCATCATGAGCGGCGATGATCAGTTTACGGTCGAATGGCGCGGAAGACACCATTCCGGTGGCCCAGACCGTCACCACCGTATTTTGCGTGGAGACATCAAAGGCATCGACCGACGTCGCCCAGCAGGCGCTGAACAAGGCACAGGGAATAAGCAGGTTGGTCAGAAAACGCATGGGACTCGATAACGGCTAGCGAATCTCAAGGCTAGCGCAATGCCCGGGCCAGAGCCAGTGGCGAAACATCGGGACACGACTGGCGTGCCCCGTCCGGCAACGTCCGATCAGATCGCCAGAATGGCTTGCGCCAGTTGGAAGTCGGTCGCGTTCAGTTGTGGTGCCTGGTGGCGGATCAGGTCCAGGGCGCTTTCCAGTTTCACGCCGCGGATCTGGCCTTCGCTGGCGACGAAGCTGGCTGCGTCATCACGCGCGGCGATCACGACCTTGTTGTCACGCAGCGAAGAGCTGACGTCGGACGTGGCGTCCGAGGAGGACTTCAGCGCGCCAACCACGGCGTCGGTGGTGACGATGAAGCTCGAGGCGCTGGCGTTGGCAGCCACGGCCAGCAAGGCGGCAGCGCTGAGCAGGCGAAGACGGGACATGGTGTATCTCCTGATAGTAAACCGTATTGAGAGGTGGCTTGTGTCTGAGACTCAGACGCGGGTTACGGAAGATTCGCCACGTTCTGGCATGGATATTAGGCCTGCGCGCAAGGTTCGGACAGTGGGCAGAATGCTAGCGCCAGAAGGGTTTCTCCAGCTCGTTGCCGATCGGCGTGGTTCAGACCCAGATCCGCGAGGTCGCGCTGCCCCATCTGGGCCAACAGACGCCGCGTCCTGGCGCGCTCCAATCCCTGCCATAGGCTACGAACCAGGCGCCGCAGCAGGTGCGAGTGAATGAGGGGTTGAATCGACGCTGTCGAAACATCCTGTAAGTCTTTCATGGCATTTTCCTTAAGCCGAGGAGGGTTAAGGACAGGCTGCGCCCGATGCAGTTTTGCCGGCAGATACACCGATGAAGAATTGTACTGGTTCAGATTTTGATTATTTAGAACTGTACCTGTTGTTTGAACAACCTGCTGTAAGGGCCTTGCGAACCCTGAAACGACAAGACCCGTCGCGGTTTCCCGCGACGGGTCTTGTGTGTTCAATTCGGGTTGCTGGCGGTGGGTCTAACGACCAGAGCCAGCGACGCTACTTAGCGCCAGAACGGCTTGCTCAGCTCTTCGTAGCGTTGTGCTTCGCTGATACCGGCGTCAGCCAGCAGACGCGAATCCAGACGAGCCAGTTGGTGGCGGCTGGAGATGCGGCGCTGCCACAACATCAGGTTGGCGATAACGCGCAGAGGCAGGGAAGCCTGGGTTTTTGCAGCTTTGTCTTCGAAGAACAGTTCGGAACTGAGTGTACGTTCCATGGTTGACATCCTTCCGCTTGTGGCGGGATCAGGTAGTGGTTTAACTGGTGCCCATGATCCTCTCGTTTGCCTAGTCTCTCTAGATACAGTTCAACTGTATTGTGAGTGACCAGTTAACTGTTTATAGGTGGTGTATGGGTCAAAATTGAGCAAACTGTACCTGTCCGCACTTTTGTGGTGCGTTATTGCTCAAATGGAGAGAGGGAGTAGGCAAAAGCCGTAGGAAACAACCAGTACAGCAGTACAGTTTTTGTCGAGTGGGAGGGATTAAAAAACCGCTGACACAAACTGTGTTTGCATCAGCGGTTTGACTGTACGAATTACACCGCGAGCATGCGACCGGTTTCTTCCAGATTCATGTGCCAGCTCAAAGCTTCGCGGAGGATGTGCGGGGTATGACCGCCGATGGCGCAGGCGGCGGTGAAGTAGTCATTCAGCGCCTCGCGGTAATCGGGGTGCACGCAGTTATCGATAATCACCCGGGCACGTTCGCGCGGGGCCAGGCCGCGCAGGTCGGCCAGACCGATTTCGGTCACCAGGATGTCGACGTCATGCTCGGTGTGGTCGACGTGGCTGACCATCGGCACCACGCTGGAAATCGCCCCGCCCTTGGCGATCGATTTGGTCACGAACACCGCGAGGTGCGCGTTGCGCGCGAAATCACCCGAGCCACCGATGCCGTTCATCATCCGTGTGCCGCAGACGTGGGTAGAGTTGACGTTACCGTAGATGTCGAACTCCAGCGCGGTGTTGATGCCGATGATGCCCAGACGACGCACCACTTCCGGGTGGTTGGAGATCTCCTGCGGACGCAGCACCAGTTTGTCCTTGTACTTCTCCAGATTGCCGAACACATCGCTGTTGCGTCGCTCCGACAACGTGATCGAGCTGCCCGAGGCGAAGCTCAGCTTGCCGGCGTCGATCAGGTCGAAGGTCGAGTCCTGCAGTACTTCGGAATACATGGTCAGGTCTTCGAACGGCGAGTCGATCAGGCCGCACATTACCGCGTTGGCAATGTTGCCGATCCCGGCCTGCAACGGGCCAAGCTTGTTGGTCATGCGTCCGGCATCGACCTCCTGCTTGAAGAAGGTGATCAGGTGTTCGGCAATGGCGTTGGTGTCGACATCCGGGGTCGACACCGTGGACGGCGAATCCGCCTGCTGGGTAATGACGATGGCGACAATCTTCTCTGGTGGAATCGGGATCGCCGTGCTGCCGATGCGATCGTCGACTTTTACCAACGGGATCGGCGTGCGCGTCGGGCGGTAGGTCGGGATATAGATGTCATGCAGGCCTTCGAGGTTGGCGTTGTGCGCCAGGTTGATCTCGACAATTACCTGTTTGGCAAAAATCGCGAAGCTGGCCGAGTTGCCCACCGAGGTAGTCGGCACGATGTGGCCCTGCTCGGTGATGGCCACGGCTTCGATCACTGCGATGTCCGGCAGCTTCAGTTGCTGATTGCGCAGTTGCTCGACGGTTTCCGACAGGTGCTGGTCGATGAACATCACTTCGCCGGCGTTGATTGCCTTGCGCAAGGTGCTGTCGACCTGAAATGGCATGCGCCGCGACAGCACGCCGGCCTCGGTCAGCTGTTTGTCGAGGTCGTTGCCCAGGCTGGCGCCGGTCATCAGGCTGATCTTCAGCGGCGTGACCTTGGCTCGCTCGGCCAATGCGTGAGGGACGGCTTTGGCTTCGCCGGCGCGGGTGAAGCCGCTCATGCCGACGGTCATACCGTCTTCAATCAGCGCGGCGGCGTCGGCGGCGCTCATCACTTTATCCAACAACGAAGGCAGGCGAATACGGTCACGGTACATGGGTTATTTTCTCGGGAAGCGAGTATCAGGATGCGCAGTCTAGTGAATTTCGCGGGCGCCTGTCCCGCTACCAAGGTCGCAAACGAGGCGTCTATTTAGCGGGTTTGAAGTAAAACACCGTTACCGGATCTGCAACAACGCGGCAAATTGTCCGACGCTTTGCGAAAACGAAAACGCCCCGACAAGTCGGGGCGTCCGGTGCAACGGTGGAGGATTACTCGACCGCTTTGACCATGTCTTCGATGACTTTCTTCGCGTCGCCGAACACCATCATGGTTTTGTCCAGGTAGAACAGTTCGTTGTCCAGACCGGCATAGCCGCTGGCCATCGAGCGCTTGTTGACGATGATGGTCTTGGCCTTGAACGCTTCGAGGATCGGCATGCCGGCAATCGGCGATTTCGGATCGTTCTTGGCGGCCGGGTTGACCACGTCGTTGGCGCCGAGCACCAGCACCACGTCGGCTTGGCCGAACTCGGAGTTGATGTCTTCCATCTCGAACACTTGGTCGTAAGGCACTTCGGCCTCGGCGAGCAGGACGTTCATGTGCCCGGGCATGCGACCGGCCACCGGGTGTATCGCGTACTTCACGGTCACGCCACGGTGGGTCAGCTTCTCGGTCAGTTCTTTCAGTGCATGCTGCGCGCGGGCCACTGCCAGGCCGTAACCCGGGACGATGATCACGGTGTCGGCGTTGGTCAGCAGGAAGGTCGCGTCGTCGGCCGAACCGGATTTCACCGGACGGGCTTCTTTCGCACCGGCGGGTCCTGCGTCGGCCGTATTGCCGAAACCACCGAGCAGTACATTAAAGAAGGAACGGTTCATCGCCTTGCACATGATGTACGAGAGGATCGCACCGCTCGAACCCACCAGCGAGCCGGCGATGATCAGCATCGAGTTGTTCAGCGAGAAGCCGATACCCGCTGCAGCCCAGCCCGAATAGCTGTTGAGCATCGACACCACCACCGGCATGTCGGCACCGCCGATCGGGATGATGATCAGCACGCCCATCACGAACGCCAGCGCCAGCATCAGCGCGAACGCAGCGAGGTTGCCGGTGAGCATGAAGGTCACGCCGAGCACCAGCGTCGCCAGGCCCAGAACCGCGTTCAGCTTGTGCTGACCGCTGAACTGTACCGGTGCACCCTGAAACAGGCGGAACTTGTACTTGCCCGACAGCTTGCCGAAGGCGATCACCGAACCGGAGAAGGTGATCGCACCGATCGCCGCACCGAGGAACAGTTCCAGACGATTACCCGCCGGGATCGAATCACCGAGTTGCTTGACGATGCCCAGCGATTGCGGCTCAACCACCGCAGCAATCGCGATGAACACCGCCGCCAGACCGATCATGCTGTGCATGAAGGCGACCAGTTCCGGCATCTTGGTCATTTCGACGCGTTTGGCCATGATCGAGCCGGCAGTGCCGCCGATCAGCAGGCCGACGATCACATAGCCGATACCGGCAGTCGCCAGCTCGGCACCCAGCTTATAGATGAGGCCGATGGTGGTGAGAATGGCCAGCGCCATGCCTAGCATGCCGAACAGATTGCCGCGCCGCGAAGTGGTCGGGTGCGAGAGGCCTTTGAGGGCCTGGATGAAGCAGATCGACGCGATCAGGTAGAGCGTCGTGACGAGATTCATGCTCATTACTTCGGCGCCTCTTCTTTTGCTTTCGGGGCTTTCTTCTTGAACATCTCAAGCATGCGGCGGGTGACCAGAAAGCCACCGAACACATTGACGGCCGCCAGTGCCACGGCGAGGGTGCCCATGGTCTTGCCCAGCGACGTGACGGTCAGCGCAGCAGCGAGCATGGCGCCGACGATCACAATCGCCGAAATGGCGTTGGTCACCGCCATCAGTGGCGTGTGCAGCGCGGGTGTTACGTTCCAGACCACGTGGTAACCGACATAAATCGCCAGCACGAAGATGATCAGGTTGTAGATACCGGGGGAGATAAGCTCTTCCATCGTCTGAATCCCTGCTTAGGCGTTTTTGCGGATGACTTGGCCGTCGCGGCACATCAGGCACGCGGCGACGATGTCGTCTTCGAGGTTGACGTCGAACTGGCCTTCTTTGGTGAACACCAACTTGAGGAAGTCCAGCAGGTTGCGGGCGTACAGCGCCGAAGCATCTGCGGCGACTTCACCGGCCAGGTTGGTCGGGCCGACGATGGTCACGCCGTTCTCGACTACGACCTGATCGGCGACGGTCAGCGGGCAGTTGCCGCCCTGAGCTGCTGCGAGGTCGATGACCACCGAGCCCGGCTTCATCTGCGCCACGGTGTCTGCGCTCAACAGTGTCGGCGCCTTGCGGCCCGGGATCAGTGCGGTGGTGATGACGATGTCGGCCTGCTTGGCGCGCTCGTGCACAGCCTGGGCCTGACGCTGCATCCAGCTTGCCGGCATTGGCCGCGCGTAACCGCCGACACCGACCGCGCATTCGCGCTCTTCGTCAGTTTCGTAAGGGACGTCAACGAACTTGGCGCCGAGGGATTCGATCTGTTCCTTCACCGCCGGACGCACATCAGACGCTTCAATCACCGCGCCCAGACGTTTCGCCGTGGCAATCGCCTGCAACCCGGCCACGCCGGCACCCAGAATCAGTACGCGCGCCGCTTTCACGGTGCCCGCAGCGGTCATCAGCATTGGCATGAAGCGCGGATAGTAGTGCGCAGCCAGCAACACCGCCTTGTAGCCGGCGATGTTCGCCTGCGACGACAACACATCGAGACTCTGTGCGCGAGAGGTGCGCGGCGCCGCTTCGAGGGCGAACGCAGTAATCCCGCACTCGGCCATCTTGGCGATGGTTTCGTTATTGAAGGGGTTGAGCATGCCAACCAGCACCGTGCCGCGCTTGATCAGCGCCAGTTCGGTGTCGCTGGGGGCGACTACTTTGAGAATCAGCTCGGCACCGAACGCATCGCTGGCACTGCCAATGGTTGCGCCCGCCGCTTCATAGGCACTGTCGACAACGCTGGCTTTGACGCCAGCGCCGGTTTGCACAGTGACCTTATGACCTTGGCTGATCAGCTTTTTAATGGTTTCCGGGGTTGCAGCAACCCGTGTTTCACCGGTCTGGGTTTCGAGAGGAACACCAATGTGCACGTCAAATCTCCTGCGTGATCTTATTGAGTAAACCCAGGCACTGCGGATGGTGCGACTGGGGCGGCCGATCAGCACGATCCCGCCAAATCAGGGCGGGGCGCGGCATTTTGCAGGCGAAGTTTATGCCCTTCAAGGGATTATGACGGGTGACGGAAAATTAACTACAAGTCATCCCGTGACCGAATGTCGCAGATGGCTGGCTGAATCCCTTGCAGGCCGTGCCTTGCAAGGAGTGTGGATGAATTTGAAGAATTTTCTCATCGGTGACGTGAATAGGTCGTAATGAGTCGCGAATGAAGGCTCAAAGCCACGTCCACAGGCGCTTGTGGGACGTCTGTACGACTTTCGGATACAGTCTGCGATTTTGCGACAAATACTTATATCTGTAGGGCTTTGAATTTCCTGACTACCGGGTTAGTAATTGTTGTAAGCCTTTATCCTTCTAGGCTGTAGCTGTTTGCCTGATTGACCAGCCAATCGCGAAATGCCTTGAGTGACGCCGATTCGACCTTGCGCTCCGGAATCATCAGGTAATACGCCTTGATGCTGGAGAGTGCATCCGGGTTGGCGATCACCAAGCGTTTCTCGGCCAGTTCGCGTTGAATCAGGAACGGCGGAATCAGTGCGATCCCCATGTCGTGCATGGCTGCCTGGGCCAGCATGGAGAATAGCTCGTAGCGTGGGCCTGTCATGTCGCGGGGGATGTTCAACTGCTGTGAGTTAAACCATTGGCGCCAGGCGTAAGGGCGAGTGGTTTGTTGCAGTAACGGCAGCTCGGCGATCTCGTCAGCCGTCAGATGCGTTCTATCGCCGAGTAGGGCTGGGCTGCACACTGGCATCGGATTTTCGCCCATCAGTCTGTGGGACTCGGTACCCGACCAATCGGCGTCTCCGAAGTAGATCGCTGCGTCGAAATCGGTGTCGGCAAACAGGAACGGACGGGTGCGGTTGGTCAGGTTAACCGTCACTTCCGGGTGCTTGAGCTGGAAATCCTTGAGCCGCGGCAGCAGCCATTGCGTGCCGAAAGTGGGCACCACCGCCAGTTCGATCACGTTGGTGCCCTGTTGGCCCATGACCGAGAGCGTGTCGCGCTCGACGGCATCGAGTTGCGTGGCCACCCGACGGCTGTAGGACAGCCCCGCTTCCGTCAGCTTCACACCGCGTCGCGAGCGTCGGAACAGTTCCACACTGAGGAACTCCTCAAGGCTGGCAATCTGTCGGCAAATGGCGCCCTGGGTGATAGAAAGTTCTTCGGCAGCCTTGGTAAAGCTTTCGTGGCGAGCGGCGGCCTCGAAGCTGATCAGGGCTGTGGTGCTGGGAATCTTCCTGCGCATGTACGTCAACCTCACTAATGCGCCGCTTAAAAGGCATTCAGCGACGTTTCGGAGTGAGAAATTAGCACAACAGGATGCGAAATCCTCGTTTGCCGCGCTGGCGAACCGGGCCTAGGATCAATGCCACGTTAATTCACCGATTTACGAGGGCACACTCATGGGCGGTAAAGCTAGCTTCAACTGGATCGATCCCCTGCTGCTGGATCAACAGCTCACCGAAGAAGAGCGCATGATTCGCGACACTGCCGCCCAGTTTGCTCAGCAAAGCCTGGCGCCACGTGTCCTCGAAGCGTTCCGCCATGAGAAAACCGACCCGGCGATCTTTCGCGAAATGGGCGAAGTCGGCCTGCTCGGCGCGACGATCCCTGAGCAATACGGTGGCAGCGGTTTGAACTACGTCAGCTACGGTCTGATTGCCCGTGAAGTGGAGCGCGTCGACTCCGGCTACCGTTCGATGATGAGCGTACAGTCCTCGCTGGTGATGGTGCCAATCAACGAATTCGGCACTGAAGCGCAGAAGCAGAAATACCTGCCGAAACTGGCGTCCGGCGAATGGATCGGCTGCTTCGGTCTGACCGAACCCAACCACGGTTCCGATCCGGGTGCGATGATCACACGTGCGCGCAAAGTCGACGGCGGTTACAGCCTGACCGGCGCCAAGATGTGGATCACCAACAGCCCGATCGCCGACGTATTTGTAGTCTGGGCCAAAGACGATGCCGGCGACATCCGTGGCTTTGTCCTGGAGAAAGGCTGGAAGGGCCTGAGCGCACCGGCGATTCACGGCAAGGTTGGCCTGCGCGCATCGATCACCGGCGAAATTGTCATGGACAACGTTTTCGTACCGGAAGAGAACATCTTCCCGGACGTGCGTGGTCTGAAAGGTCCGTTCACTTGCCTCAACTCGGCGCGCTACGGCATCTCTTGGGGCGCGTTGGGCGCTGCCGAATTCTGCTGGCACACCGCTCGCCAATACACCCTTGATCGTCAGCAGTTCGGTCGCCCATTGGCCGCGACTCAGCTGATCCAGAAGAAGCTGGCCGACATGCAGACCGAGATCACCTTGGCACTGCAAGGTTGCCTGCGTCTGGGGCGCATGAAGGATGAAGGTACTGCGGCGGTCGAAATCACCTCGATCATGAAGCGCAACTCCTGCGGCAAGTCGCTGGATATTGCCCGGATGGCCCGTGACATGTTGGGGGGTAACGGTATTTCCGACGAGTTCGGTGTGGCCCGTCATCTGGTCAACCTGGAAGTGGTGAATACCTATGAAGGTACTCACGACGTTCACGCGCTGATTCTGGGTCGCGCGCAAACCGGTCTGCAGGCGTTCTATTAACAGGAGAGCGACCATGGGCGCGCTGTCGCATCTGCGAGTACTGGATTTATCGCGCGTGCTGGCCGGGCCGTGGGCCGGGCAGATACTTGCCGACCTTGGCGCCGAGGTGATCAAGGTCGAGCGCCCAGGCAATGGCGATGACACGCGCGCCTGGGGGCCGCCCTTCCTCAAGGACGCATACGGGGAAAACACCAGCGAGGCGGCTTACTACTTGTCGGCCAACCGCAACAAGCAATCGGTGACGATCGACTTCACTCGGCCTGAAGGTCAGAGCCTCGTGCGGGAGCTGGCGGCGAAGTCGGACATTCTCATCGAGAACTTCAAGGTCGGGGGGCTGGCCGCCTATGGGCTGGACTACGAGTCGCTGAAGGCGATCAATCCGGACCTGATCTATTGTTCGATCACCGGCTTCGGTCAAACCGGGCCGTATGCCAAGCGCGCCGGTTATGACTTCATGATCCAGGGGTTGGGCGGGCTGATGAGCCTGACCGGTCGCCCTGAAGGTGATGAAGGCGCCGGGCCGGTGAAGGTGGGTGTGGCGCTGACGGACATCCTTACTGGTTTGTATTCGACCGTGGCGATTCTGGCAGCGCTGGCTCATCGTGATCACGATGGCGGCGGGCAACACATCGATATGGCTTTGCTGGATGTGCAGGTCGCCTGTCTGGCCAATCAGGCGATGAATTACCTGACTACGGGCAATGCGCCCAAGCGTCTGGGCAATGCGCATCCGAACATCGTGCCTTATCAGGACTTCCCCACGGCTGATGGTGATTTCATTCTTACCGTTGGCAATGACGGCCAGTTCCGCAAGTTCGCCGAGGTGGCTGGGCAGCCGCAGTGGGCGGACGATCCGCGTTTCGCAACTAACAAGCTGCGGGTGGCTAACCGCGCGGTGTTGATTCCGCTGATTCGTCAGGCAACGGTATTCAAGACCACCGCCGAATGGGTGGCGCAGTTGGAGCAGGCGGGCGTGCCGTGTGGGCCGATCAATGATCTGTCCCAGGTGTTTGACGATCCGCAGGTGAAAGCACGTGGGTTGGCGATAGAGCTGCCGCATGCCCTGGCAGGAATGGTCCCGCAGGTGGCGAGTCCGATCCGGCTGTCGCAAACGCCTGTCGAATACCGTCGCGCGCCTCCTTTATTGGGCGAGCATACGTTGGAGGTTTTGCAGCGGGTGCTGGGTCTGGGCGCTGGCGCGGTAGAGGCACTCAAGGCTGATGGAGTGCTTTGAGTATCGCTTCTATATAGAAGAAGGCTGTTTCCTGCTTATATATAGGTGGATTTGTGCGTTTTTTAACCGATCTGTAAGTTGTTGAAAGAAAACTGAAATTAACGGTTGACGTCAGATTCTGGAGGTCTATAATTCGCCCCACTTCCGGCGCAGTCGAAACGGAAAACTCCTTGAGATTCAACGAGTTACGCGGTTTTCGACAGTGGGTCGCTTCAGTTCATCGAGGCCTGGAAGGAGTTGAAAGAGCGGTGATGTTTGGCTCTTTTGACGGTTCGATCTTCTCGGTCGAAAGCGGTGAAAAAGAGGTGTTGACAGCAGCGTGTAACGCTGTAGAATTCGCCTCCCGCTAACGAGAGATCGGAAGCGCAAGTGGTTGAAGTTGTTGAAGAATTCTTCGAAAACTTCTGAAAATAATCACTTGACAGCAAATGAGGCTGCTGTAGAATTCGCGCCTCGGTTGAGACGAAAGATCTTAACCAACCGCTCTTTAACAACTGAATCAAGCAATTCGTGTGGGTGCTTGTGGAGTCAGACTGATAGTCAACAAGATTATCAGCATCACAAGTTACTCCGCGAGAAATCAAAGATGTAACCAACGATTGCTGAGCCAAGTTTAGGGTTTCTTAAAAACCCAAAGATGTTTGAACTGAAGAGTTTGATCATGGCTCAGATTGAACGCTGGCGGCAGGCCTAACACATGCAAGTCGAGCGGATGAAAGGAGCTTGCTCCTGGATTCAGCGGCGGACGGGTGAGTAATGCCTAGGAATCTGCCTGGTAGTGGGGGACAACGTTTCGAAAGGAACGCTAATACCGCATACGTCCTACGGGAGAAAGCAGGGGACCTTCGGGCCTTGCGCTATCAGATGAGCCTAGGTCGGATTAGCTAGTTGGTGAGGTAATGGCTCACCAAGGCGACGATCCGTAACTGGTCTGAGAGGATGATCAGTCACACTGGAACTGAGACACGGTCCAGACTCCTACGGGAGGCAGCAGTGGGGAATATTGGACAATGGGCGAAAGCCTGATCCAGCCATGCCGCGTGTGTGAAGAAGGTCTTCGGATTGTAAAGCACTTTAAGTTGGGAGGAAGGGTTGTAGATTAATACTCTGCAATTTTGACGTTACCGACAGAATAAGCACCGGCTAACTCTGTGCCAGCAGCCGCGGTAATACAGAGGGTGCAAGCGTTAATCGGAATTACTGGGCGTAAAGCGCGCGTAGGTGGTTTGTTAAGTTGGATGTGAAATCCCCGGGCTCAACCTGGGAACTGCATCCAAAACTGGCAAGCTAGAGTATGGTAGAGGGTGGTGGAATTTCCTGTGTAGCGGTGAAATGCGTAGATATAGGAAGGAACACCAGTGGCGAAGGCGACCACCTGGACTGATACTGACACTGAGGTGCGAAAGCGTGGGGAGCAAACAGGATTAGATACCCTGGTAGTCCACGCCGTAAACGATGTCAACTAGCCGTTGGGAGCCTTGAGCTCTTAGTGGCGCAGCTAACGCATTAAGTTGACCGCCTGGGGAGTACGGCCGCAAGGTTAAAACTCAAATGAATTGACGGGGGCCCGCACAAGCGGTGGAGCATGTGGTTTAATTCGAAGCAACGCGAAGAACCTTACCAGGCCTTGACATCCAATGAACTTTCCAGAGATGGATTGGTGCCTTCGGGAGCATTGAGACAGGTGCTGCATGGCTGTCGTCAGCTCGTGTCGTGAGATGTTGGGTTAAGTCCCGTAACGAGCGCAACCCTTGTCCTTAGTTACCAGCACGTTATGGTGGGCACTCTAAGGAGACTGCCGGTGACAAACCGGAGGAAGGTGGGGATGACGTCAAGTCATCATGGCCCTTACGGCCTGGGCTACACACGTGCTACAATGGTCGGTACAGAGGGTTGCCAAGCCGCGAGGTGGAGCTAATCCCATAAAACCGATCGTAGTCCGGATCGCAGTCTGCAACTCGACTGCGTGAAGTCGGAATCGCTAGTAATCGCGAATCAGAATGTCGCGGTGAATACGTTCCCGGGCCTTGTACACACCGCCCGTCACACCATGGGAGTGGGTTGCACCAGAAGTAGCTAGTCTAACCTTCGGGAGGACGGTTACCACGGTGTGATTCATGACTGGGGTGAAGTCGTAACAAGGTAGCCGTAGGGGAACCTGCGGCTGGATCACCTCCTTAATCGACGACATCAGCTGCTCCATAAGTTCCCACACGAATTGCTTGATTCATTGAAGAAGACGATAGAAGCAGCTTTAAGCTCCAAGCTGATAGCTCTGAGCTAATCAGTTACGCGCTCGAAATTGGGTCTGTAGCTCAGTTGGTTAGAGCGCACCCCTGATAAGGGTGAGGTCGGCAGTTCGAATCTGCCCAGACCCACCAATTTTGTATGGGGCCATAGCTCAGCTGGGAGAGCGCCTGCCTTGCACGCAGGAGGTCAGCGGTTCGATCCCGCTTGGCTCCACCATTAACTGCTTCTGCTTGTTAGAGCTTAGAAATGAATATTCCAGTGCGAATATTGATTTCTAGTCTTTGATTAGATCGTTCTTTAAAAATTTGGGTATGTGATAGAAAGATAGACTGAACGTTACTTTCACTGGTAACGGATCAGGCTAAGGTAAAATTTGTGAGTGACTCTTAAGAGTTTTGCGAATTTTCGGCGAATGTCGTCTTCACAGTATAACCAGATTGCTTGGGGTTATATGGTCAAGTGAAGAAGCGCATACGGTGGATGCCTTGGCAGTCAGAGGCGATGAAAGACGTGGTAGCCTGCGAAAAGCTTCGGGGAGTCGGCAAACAGACTTTGATCCGGAGATGTCTGAATGGGGGAACCCAGCCATCATAAGATGGTTATCTTGTACTGAATACATAGGTGCAAGAGGCGAACCAGGGGAACTGAAACATCTAAGTACCCTGAGGAAAAGAAATCAACCGAGATTCCCTTAGTAGTGGCGAGCGAACGGGGACTAGCCCTTAAGTGGCTTTGAGATTAGCGGAACGCTCTGGAAAGTGCGGCCATAGTGGGTGATAGCCCTGTACGCGAAAGTCTCTTAGTCATGAAATCGAGTAGGACGGAGCACGAGAAACTTTGTCTGAATATGGGGGGACCATCCTCCAAGGCTAAATACTACTGACTGACCGATAGTGAACTAGTACCGTGAGGGAAAGGCGAAAAGAACCCCGGAGAGGGGAGTGAAATAGATCCTGAAACCGTATGCGTACAAGCAGTGGGAGCAGACTTTGTTCTGTGACTGCGTACCTTTTGTATAATGGGTCAGCGACTTATTTTCAGTGGCGAGCTTAACCGAATAGGGGAGGCGTAGCGAAAGCGAGTCTTAATAGGGCGTCTAGTCGCTGGGAATAGACCCGAAACCGGGCGATCTATCCATGGGCAGGTTGAAGGTTAGGTAACACTGACTGGAGGACCGAACCGACTACCGTTGAAAAGTTAGCGGATGACCTGTGGATCGGAGTGAAAGGCTAATCAAGCTCGGAGATAGCTGGTTCTCCTCGAAAGCTATTTAGGTAGCGCCTCATGTATCACTGTAGGGGGTAGAGCACTGTTTCGGCTAGGGGGTCATCCCGACTTACCAAACCGATGCAAACTCCGAATACCTACAAGTGCCGAGCATGGGAGACACACGGCGGGTGCTAACGTCCGTCGTGAAAAGGGAAACAACCCAGACCGTCAGCTAAGGTCCCAAAGTTATGGTTAAGTGGGAAACGATGTGGGAAGGCTTAGACAGCTAGGAGGTTGGCTTAGAAGCAGCCACCCTTTAAAGAAAGCGTAATAGCTCACTAGTCGAGTCGGCCTGCGCGGAAGATGTAACGGGGCTCAAACCATACACCGAAGCTACGGGTATCACGCAAGTGATGCGGTAGAGGAGCGTTCTGTAAGCCTGTGAAGGTGAGTTGAGAAGCTTGCTGGAGGTATCAGAAGTGCGAATGCTGACATGAGTAACGACAATGGGTGTGAAAAACACCCACGCCGAAAGACCAAGGTTTCCTGCGCAACGTTAATCGACGCAGGGTTAGTCGGTCCCTAAGGCGAGGCTGAAAAGCGTAGTCGATGGAAAACAGGTTAATATTCCTGTACTTCTGGTTATTGCGATGGAGGGACGGAGAAGGCTAGGCCAGCTTGGCGTTGGTTGTCCAAGTTTAAGGTGGTAGGCTGAGATCTTAGGTAAATCCGGGATCTTAAGGCCGAGAGCTGATGACGAGTTACCTTTCAGGTGACGAAGTGGTTGATGCCATGCTTCCAAGAAAAGCTTCTAAGCTTCAGATAACCAGGAACCGTACCCCAAACCGACACAGGTGGTTGGGTAGAGAATACCAAGGCGCTTGAGAGAACTCGGGTGAAGGAACTAGGC
This sequence comes from Pseudomonas sp. S8, assembly GCF_050473925.1. NCBI lineage: Bacteria > Pseudomonadati > Pseudomonadota > Gammaproteobacteria > Pseudomonadales > Pseudomonadaceae > Pseudomonas > Pseudomonas sp. S8. Next base: position 4,214,739 of record NZ_JBFDVZ010000016.1, on the reverse strand, counting down.
AAAATGGCACCGTAACTTCGGGAGAAGGTGCGCCGGTGAGGGTGAAGGACTTGCTCCGTAAGCTCATGCCGGTCGAAGATACCAGGCCGCTGCGACTGTTTATTAAAAACACAGCACTCTGCAAACACGAAAGTGGACGTATAGGGTGTGACGCCTGCCCGGTGCCGGAAGGTTAATTGATGGGGTTAGCTAACGCGAAGCTCTTGATCGAAGCCCCGGTAAACGGCGGCCGTAACTATAACGGTCCTAAGGTAGCGAAATTCCTTGTCGGGTAAGTTCCGACCTGCACGAATGGCGTAACGATGGCGGCGCTGTCTCCACCCGAGACTCAGTGAAATTGAAATCGCTGTGAAGATGCAGTGTATCCGCGGCTAGACGGAAAGACCCCGTGAACCTTTACTATAGCTTTGCACTGGACTTTGAATTTGCTTGTGTAGGATAGGTGGGAGGCTTTGAAGCGTGGACGCCAGTTCGCGTGGAGCCATCCTTGAAATACCACCCTGGCAACTTTGAGGTTCTAACTCAGGTCCGTTATCCGGATCGAGGACAGTGTATGGTGGGTAGTTTGACTGGGGCGGTCTCCTCCTAAAGAGTAACGGAGGAGTACGAAGGTGCGCTCAGACCGGTCGGAAATCGGTCGTAGAGTATAAAGGCAAAAGCGCGCTTGACTGCGAGACAGACACGTCGAGCAGGTACGAAAGTAGGTCTTAGTGATCCGGTGGTTCTGTATGGAAGGGCCATCGCTCAACGGATAAAAGGTACTCCGGGGATAACAGGCTGATACCGCCCAAGAGTTCATATCGACGGCGGTGTTTGGCACCTCGATGTCGGCTCATCACATCCTGGGGCTGAAGCCGGTCCCAAGGGTATGGCTGTTCGCCATTTAAAGTGGTACGCGAGCTGGGTTTAGAACGTCGTGAGACAGTTCGGTCCCTATCTGCCGTGGACGTTTGAGATTTGAGAGGGGCTGCTCCTAGTACGAGAGGACCGGAGTGGACGAACCTCTGGTGTTCCGGTTGTCACGCCAGTGGCATTGCCGGGTAGCTATGTTCGGGAAAGATAACCGCTGAAAGCATCTAAGCGGGAAACTTGCCTCAAGATGAGATCTCACTGGAACCTTGAGTTCCCTGAAGGGCCGTCGAAGACTACGACGTTGATAGGTTGGGTGTGTAAGCGCTGTGAGGCGTTGAGCTAACCAATACTAATTGCCCGTGAGGCTTGACCATATAACACCCAAGCAATCTGAATGCTCGAAAGAGACCAGATTGCGGTGTGTGAAGACGCAATGAACCGAAAGTTCGCGCTGCTCACAAAACACCTGTATCACATACCTGATTTGCTGAAGCGAGGCCAGCCGGTCACGAGTCAGTACCCGAATTTCTTGACGACCATAGAGCGTTGGAACCACCTGATCCCATCCCGAACTCAGAAGTGAAACGATGCATCGCCGATGGTAGTGTGGGGTTTCCCCATGTGAGAGTAGGTCATCGTCAAGATTAAATTCCGAAACCCCAATTGCGAAAGCAGTTGGGGTTTTGTTTTAGTAGAAGTCACCGATTTTGCTGGCACGTTACCGTGTTGACGGGCCAGATACAGAATTTCTTGACGACCATAGAGCGTTGGAACCACCTGATCCCATCCCGAACTCAGAAGTGAAACGATGCATCGCCGATGGTAGTGTGGGGTTTCCCCATGTGAGAGTAGGTCATCGTCAAGATTAAATTCCAAAACCCCTGTCTGCTAACGCAGACGGGGGTTTTGTCGTTTCAGGGAATTCAAAAATCAGGCCGCTTTGCGAGCCGTATTGATCTTCCAGGCAACCGATTACTTCTTCCGGAACGGTTTGTCATGGAGTAATCGCACCGCCTCAGCTGAGGCCGTTTGAACGGCGCCCTTAAAATCGAAAAAGCCAGCCCCTGAATGATCAGGGGCTGGCTTTTTTATGCACAAGGCTAAGGTTCAGAACTGGTAGCTGACCGTGGCCGCGACGTTGCGCTCTTCGCCCATGTAGCAGAAGCTCAGACTGGCGCAGGAGGCCACGTAAGATTCGTTGGTCAGGTTGTTCGCATTCAATCGAACGTCGACGCCCTTCAAGCCGACCTTGCCCAGGTCATAACCGATCGATGCGTCGAACAACGTGTAAGACGGCACCTTCAGTGTGTTTTCCGCATCCGCCCAGCTGTAACCGACATAACGCACACCACCGCCCAAACGCAGGCCATCCAGTGCCGCGCTATCGAACTTGTAGTCGGCCCACAACGATGCCATGTGCCGCGGTGCCTGAGTCGGCGAGTTGCCTTTGTTTTCGATCACATCGGTCGGCGTGCTCAGGGTACTGACCATCGACTTCGAATACTCGATATCGGTGAAGGTATAGCTACCGAGCACTTTCAGGTTGTCGGTCACCTGCATGTGCGCTTCCAGTTCCAGACCTTGCGAACGCACGGCGCCGACAGCACGGTAGAAATTTTCCTGGGGCAGCTTGGTCGCCAGGTTCTCCTGATCGATATGGAACAGCGAGGCGGTGAACAGATTATCGGTGCCTGGCGGCTGGTACTTCAGGCCGACTTCCCATTGCGTTCCGTCGGTTGGCGGCAGTGGATTGCCGGCGCTGTCAGCATACGAGTTCGGGTTAAACGACTCGGAATAGCTGATGTACGGCGCCAAGCCGTTTTCGAACAGATACAAGGCGCCAGCGCGGCCGGTCAGTTTGGTGCGGCGGTCGTTGATTTCGGTGCCCACTGGCCGTCCCGCTTCGGCGATACGGTTCTCATCGGAAGTCTCGACCCAGTCCTGACGCAGTCCGAGTGAGAAGCGCCACTGGTCTATCTCGATCAGGTCTTGCAGGTATACGCCGGTTTGTTCCAGGCGGCGCAGATAACTGGTCTCGCCGTACATGTCGATCGCCGAATTGCCGTAGACCGGATCGAAGGCATTGATCGGCGCCAGGCCGCCGCTGGTCCAGTCGACCACGGTTTTGCGCCGTTGATAATCTGCGCCCATCAACACGGTGTGCTTGGTGGCACCGGTGAAGAATTCGGCCTGCAGCATGTTGTCGACGATGAACGCATGCAGACGCTCATCGCCGCCGGTGTAATAGCGGTTCAGTTCGTTGCTGGTTGGCGTCGTCCAGCCATAGGCGTAGACCTGATCCATGTTCACTTTGGAGTCGAGGTAACGGAAATTCTGCCGCGCCGTGAAGACATCGTTGAAGCGATGTTCGAACTGATAGCCAAACGACTGCTGATCCCGCGAATACCCATCAACTCCCGGCTCGCCCTCGAAGAAGTGCGGCGAGATGCGGTTGCCGTTGCGCTGATGAATCGTGCCATCCGCCGGAACGCCACCGTGGTAGCCGCCATCCGGATCGTGCTGCAGATACGCCTGCAGCGTCAGCGAAGTGTCTTCAGTGAAATCGATGCTCAGGGTCGGGGCGAGAGCGAAGCGTTTTTCCTTGTTGTGATCGAATTGCGTGTCGGATTGATCCGTCAAACCGGTCAGACGATAGGCAATGCGCTTGTCGTCATCGACTGGGCCGCTGAAGTCAAACCCGACCCCGCGCTGACCTTGGGTACCGACCGTGGCCTGAACCTGATGATAGGCCTCGTACAACGGTTTTTTGCTGGTCAGCGCCACCAGTCCACCGGGCGAACTGCGACCGTACAACACCGACGATGGGCCTTTGAGAATATCCACGCGCTCAAGGAAATACGGATCGACCTGCATGGTGCTGTAGGTGCCGCTGTCACCCATCGACTTGAGGCCGTCGAGATAGATGTTGTCCACCGAACCGTCGTTGAAACCGCGCATCGCCACGTAATCGTAGCGATGCGTCGCGCCGTAAGGGTTGGTCAGCACGCCGGGGGTATAACGCATCGTCTGGGAGACGGTCTGCGAGCCTTGGTCGTCCATTTGCTCGCGAGTCACCACCGATACGCTTTGCGAAGTTTCCAGCAGCGCGGTACTGGTCTTGGTGGCGATCTGGCTGTGGGTGGCGTTGTAGCCCTCCATGCTGCCTAGCGCGTTACCGAGAGCGAAGCCTTTGATATCAGTAGCCGGCAGCGCCAATGCATCGCTGTCGCTGACCGAGTGCAGAATATAGCTTCTGCCATCCTGGCTGACCGCTTCCAGCCCCGAGCCACTCAGCAAATGGCTCAACGCTTGATCGGTTGAATATTCGCCCTGCACGCCCGGCGACTGCCGCCCCTGCGTTTGCTGGGGTGTCATCGACAAAGTGATACCCGCCTCGCGCGCAAACCGGTTCAGCGCGTCGTCCAACGGGCCGGCGCCAATGTTGTAGCGATGGCTGCTCGCTTCACTGGCATTGGCGGCGAGGCTCAGGGCAGGCAACACTCCGGTGCCTAGAACAGTGGAGAGCAGGGCGGCGCGAACGGCGTGGCGTAACAGGCCTGATTCGGCAGTGAAATGCAGAGAGGTGATGCGGACAGTCATTGTCGGTTTCCGTGGCAAGTCGCTAAAGCGGAATGGAAGTGCTTACTGACCAAGCCGGATTTGCCGCAAAAAACCGCCAAAATAATTTCAGGCCACTGCCTCAATCATTACCCACCACCGGGTGCGGTAGCGCAATTGCACCGGCAACGTCTGCGGCAAAATGGTCAACAGCTTGTCGGTGTCCTCCAGGCGGAATACGCCGGACAGGCGCAAATCTGCCACCGCCGGCGCGCACGTCACGAAACCTGGACGATAACGTCCGACCTCGTTGAGAAAGTCGCCCAGGCGCATATTGCGAGTGACGATCAGACCGTCGACCCACGCGCCCGCGTCCATATCTGGTGGCGGCGCCGGGCGTACCTGGTGGTGATCGATCAGGTAGGTCTGCCCGGCGAGTGCCTCGACCGAGGTGCCAGCGCTATGAATGGTCACACGGCCGTGGGTGACGCTCAGCCGCGTGCAATCACTGTCCTGACGCAGGATGAAGCGGGCGTGGGTCGGCTCATAAACGCCGTGACGACTTTGTACGCGTAGCGCCCGATTGAACGCCGCGCCTTCATCGTTACCGCCGCATGTGACGATGATTTCGCCGCGATTGAGTTTGATCAGCCGCTGCTGCGCGGTGTAATCCAGATCCACTGCGCTGGCAGTGTTCAGCTCGATCCGCGTGCCGTCGGGCAACTGGAACCCGCGACGCTCGCCGGTCGCCGTAGCGTAATCAGCGCGCCACTGCTGCCACACGGAGGTGTCCTTGGCCAGCCATGCCGCGGAGCCCATCAGCACCGCGCCAGACAGCAGCTTCAAGGCTTGTCGCCGTCCGAGCCCTTGCGCACTGTTTTCCAGCGTATGGAACGCCACTTGGGCACCGGGCACGGCGCGCAGGTTATGGCTCAGTTCAGCCTGCAGCGACTGCACGCGCTGCCAGGCCAGTTCATGTTCATGATGTTCGGCGCGCCACGCGTCGCACTGATGACTCAGACGCGCATTGCCATGGTTGTTGCGCAGCCGCAGCAACCAGTAAATGGCTTGCTTGACCACCTGTTGCGGCGGCTCGGCGCGACGCCCGACTGAGTTGTTATCCACAGGCATCAACTTGCATACCGCAACACGTAACAGTGATACAGCGCAGCGGCGACGTAACGTTCGACTGAGCGCAGTGACAAACCCATCTGCGCGGCGATCTGCTTGTGGGTCAAACCTTCGCACTGCGCCAGCAGAAACGCCTGACGCACTTTCGGTCGCAGGCCTTCAAGCATGCGCGCGATGCTCTCGAGCAACTCGATTACCAGCGCGCGGGTTTCGGCGCTTGGGGCTTCGGCTTCGGGCAAGTGGGCGATGGTTTCGAGATAGGCGCGTTCGATTTCTTCACGACGCCAGAGGTCGATCACCAGGCCACGGGCGATGGTGCTTAAAAATGCGCGAGGTGCTTTCAGTTCCAGGCGTTCGCTGCGCTGCAGCAGACGGACGAAGGTGTCCTGGGCCAGATCCGCCGCATCCGCGGCATTGCCCAGTCGCGCTCGCAGCCAGGCGTTGAGCCAGCCGTGATGACTCCTGTAAAGCGCCTGCACTGCAAACTCAGGTGAGGACATGAACGCAACAGCCCGAACGTCACAAATGATAATTAGTCGCATTGTCATCAAGGGCTACAGAATTTGCAACCGGCGCTGCAAAACAGTCATCAAAAAATGACAGACGAACGCTCTGGCACGCCGTTCGGCGGGAATCTGGCAGAAATGCCGTGCATTTCCTGCAAAGCGCTAAGTTTTCTCCGAAGCGTGCCGACAGACTGGTGAGACATGCGTGCACCAAAGTAGAGCGGCCGTCAGAACGCCGCCTGCGCTGTACATGGAATGTTGCATCCCGGAACGCATCCCCACTTTTGCATAAGAAGTCCCATGAAATGAATCTCAAGTTCAGCCATAAAATCCTGTTGGCCGCCTCGGGCGTCGTGGTCCTGGCTTTCGCTTTGTTCACCCTCTACAACGACTACCTGCAGCGCAACACCATTCGCCAGAACCTCCAGTCGTCCGTGCAGCAGGCCGGCGATCTGACCGCCAGCAGCGTGCAGAACTGGATGAGCGGGCGAATTCTGGTGCTGGAAAACCTCGCGCAAAACGTTGCCCATCAGGGCAAGAACGCCGACTTCCCGGGGCTGGTCGATCAACCGGCCTTCACCTCGAACTTCCAGTTCACCTACGTCGGTCAAGCCAACGGTGTGTTCACCCAGCGCCCTGACGCGAAGATGCCGGACGGCTACGACCCGCGTCAGCGCCCTTGGTACAAGCAAGCCGTCGCTGCCGACAAAACCATGCTGACGCCGCCGTACATGGCGGCGGTTGGTGGTCTGGTGGTGACCATCGCCATGCCGGTGAAAAACAATGGCGAATTGCTGGGTGTGGTCGGCGGTGACCTGAGCCTGGAAACCTTGGTGAAGATCATCAATTCGGTGGACTTCGGTGGCCTCGGTCACGCATTCCTGGTCAGCGGTGACGGTCAGGTAATCGTCAGCCCGGACAAAGACCAGGTGATGAAGAACCTCAAGGACATCTACCCGAACGCTGGCGTGCGCATCGAGAAGGGCAACCAGAACGTGGTACTCAACGGCCAGGAGCGCATCCTGTCGTTCACCCCGGTCAGCGGCTTGCCGAATGCCGACTGGTACATCGGCCTGTCGATCGATCGTGACAAGGCCTATGCCGCGCTCAGCCAGTTCCGCACTTCGGCGTTGATCGCGATGTTCGTCGCGGTCGCTGCGATTGCGCTGCTGCTGAGCCTGCTGATCAACGTTCTGATGCGTCCGCTGACCACCATGGGTCGTGCGATGCAGGACATCGCTCAAGGTGAAGGCGACCTGACCCGTCGTCTGGTCGTGCAAGGCAAGGATGAGTTCGCTGAACTGGGCAGTTCGTTCAACCAGTTCGTCGAGCGCATTCACGCGTCGATTTCCGAAGTGTCGTCGGCCACCCGTCATGTACACGACCTGTCGCAACGGGTGATGGCCTCGTCCAACGCTTCGATCATCGGTTCCGACGAACAAAGCGCCCGCACCAACAGTGTGGCCGCCGCGATCAACCAGTTGGGCGCCGCCACTCAGGAAATCGCCCGCAACGCCGCCGACGCTTCGCAACACGCCAGCGGCGCGAGCGAGCAGGCCGATGACGGTCGTCAGGTGGTCGAACAGACGATTCAGGCGATGACCGAGCTGTCGCAGAAGATCAGCCTGTCGTGCACCCAGATCGAAACCCTCAATGCCAGCACCGACAACATTGGCCACATCCTCGATGTGATCAAAGGCATCTCGCAGCAGACCAACCTGCTGGCGCTCAACGCGGCCATCGAAGCGGCCCGTGCCGGTGAAGCCGGACGTGGTTTTGCGGTGGTGGCGGACGAAGTGCGTAACCTCGCGCATCGCACCCAGGAATCGGCGGAAGAGATCCACAAGATGATCACTTCGTTGCAGGTCGGTTCCCGTGAAGCGGTGACCACCATGAACGCCAGTCAGGCGTCCAGCGAAGAGAGCGTGGAAGTGGCCAATCAGGCGGGCCTGCGCCTGGTCAGCGTGACCCAGCGCATTGGTGAAATCGACGGCATGAACCAGTCGGTGGCCGCAGCAACCGAAGAGCAGACGGCGGTAGTGGAAACCCTCAACGTCGACGTCAATCAGATCAACCTGCTGAACCAGCAGAGCGTCGCCAACCTCAATGAAACGTTGAAGGATTGTGATGCGTTGTCGCAGCAGGCGAATCGGTTGAAGCAGTTGGTCGACAGCTTCAAGATCTGACGTCTAGCAGACTGCGTTATCGTTCATCGCGGGCAAGCCCGCTCCCACAGGATTTCTGGCGAACACAATATCTGTGACCGACCTGGAACCTGTGGGAGCTGGCTTTCCAGCGATAGCGGCGGTGCAATCACTGCCAATCTGAAGCCTTAGACAAACAGCTTCAGCACATTCCCCATCGCATCATCGGCAAACCCCTGCACGAAATCCTTGAACCCCGGCAGCGCCTCGGCACCACCGCTTGCCGGCTCGGCAATAATCGTCCAGGTCGCCCGCGACTTGCCCGCCCCCAAAGATTCCACGTTCATCGCTGCCCACAGATTGGCCACACCCAGCGTGTTGTAGATCGTGGTCCAGGTCATGGCGCGCGCCAGCTCATCGCGGGAGTTGAGTTGCTCGACCACCACGTTGCCGTCTTTGAAGAACTTCTTGCGTAGCGAGGACACGCCTTCACCGGTCATTTCGATGTGCGACAGCGCCGGAATAAACCGGTCGAAACCGGCGAAGTTGCCGACCACCGCCCAAACCTGCGCCGCGTCCGCCGGCACTTCCACCGACGACACAACGTGGCAGCCGTGCGGGTTTTTGATCAAGGTGTCGGGTTGCAGATTGCTCATGGTGTTGCTCCTTTTTGATGAACTAGATGAAGTTGATCTGTTTCAGGTAATCGCAGCCGCGACGCAGCAGCGCCGGGGATTTTTCCGGGTACTGCGCGCCCATTTGTTGCACGCCGGCTTCCGCGTTGGCGTGGCCGATCAGGGAGATGTCGCCGATGTCTTCCTCGAAGCCGTTGAGGTAGAAACCGAGCACGCCGAACAGCGCGTTGTCGGCGTCGACCCGGCCCAGCTGCTGTTGCCAGTCGGCGACACTGACCAGCGAAAATTCGCTGCCGGTTTCGCGGAACGAAGCGACGTAGGCATCCCAACTCAGCGGCTCGGGGTTGTGCAGGTTGAACACCGCTCGCTCGGTCGAATAACGGCTGGCGTGGAAGGCGATGAAACGGGCGAGAAAGTCCACCGGCATCAGGTCGAAATTCAGTGCGAAGGCCGGCACCTGACCGAGTTGGATCGAGCCCTTGAGCATCAGCATCAAACGGTTCTTGTGCGGTTGGCAGACGCCGCTCAGGCTGTTGAAACTGATGTTGCCGGGGCGATACAGGTTGACCCACACCCCACGCTCGCGCGCCCGTTCAAGGATGCGCTCGCCGACCCACTTCGACAGGTTGTAGCCATTGCGGATGTAGATCGGCGGTGTTGGCGCGGCGGGCAGTTCGAGCACGCGGCCGTCGCTATCGACAGTGCTTGAAGCGGACAGCGTCGAGACAAAGTTGAAGACCTTTTTGTTGCGCCCTTCACACAGGCGCAGCAGCTCGAAAATCGGCTCGACGTTATCCGCGGCCAGCGACTCGTAATCGAGCACATGGTTGACGTTGGCGGCGTTGTGCACCAGTGCGCCGAACTCGCGATCCAGGCGCTGATAATCGGCGTCGGCCAGGCCCAGCTGCGGACGGGTGATGTCTGCCGAGTAGATCCGCACCCGGCTCAGGTCCAGATGCTCCAGGCGATTTTCGCGCAATGCCTGGGCAAAGCGCTGCGCCGCCGTCTGTCCGCCACCGTCACGCACCAGACACGCCACCTCGCTGGCGCCCCAGCCGAGCAGCGCTTCGACAATGTGTACGCCGACAAAGCTGTTGGCGCCGGTGACGATCACCTTGTGCACATCGCCCAGGCGACTGATCGGCAACGGCTCGATGTTCAGCGGGCGTTCGGCGTCGGCCATGGCCTGGGCGCTGAGCACCGCGCTGTCATCGGTCCCGCGCACCAGCGTTGCGAGCTTGATGATGGTCGGCAATTCGATGAAGCGGTTGATCGAGATGCTGCGCCCGAACTCCTCACGCAAACGCAGCAACATGCGCGACAGCAGGATCGAATGCCCACCGAGGTTGAAGAAACTTTCGTCGGTGGAAATATCGCTGGTGGGCAGCTCCAGCAGTTCCGCCCAGATCTCCAGCAGCAGCGCTTCGTCGGCATTTGCCGGCAGGCATTTCGGGCCGCTGTCCTGCACGCTCACCGGCAGTTCCAGCAACGCCTTGCGGTCGACCTTGCCGTTGCTGGCGAATGGCATGTGCGGCAGTTCAGTCCACGCCACCGGTTGCATGTAGTCCGGCAAAAACTGCTGGGCATGCGCCTTCAATAGATCGCGTGCAGCGTCCGACTGCGGCTGCGCAAGGAACGCCAGAATCCGCCGCTGACTGTCGATCACCACCGCCACCTGACGGTACAACTGGCTCTCGCGCAGGCAGCGTTCGATCTCCTCCGGCTCGACCCGGAAACCACGGATCTTCACCTGATTGTCGCGCCGTCCGCACAGCTCGATACCGTGCTCGCCCCATTTGGCCATGTCGCCGCTGCGGTACGCGCGCAACGTTTGGCCGTGCGGCAGTTGCAGGGTCAGGTAGCGCTCGGCGGTCTGCTGCGGGTTGTTCAGATAACCGAGGCAAACGCCGGGGCCGACGATGAACAATTCGCCGACAGTGTTCTCCGGCACCGGTTGCAAGTCGTCATCGAGAATCAGCACCTGACTATTGGCGATCGGCGCCCCGAGGGTGCGGTTGCTGTCACCCGGTTGCAGTTGCCGGGCGGTGATCAGCACCGTGGCTTCGGTGGGGCCGTAGAGGTTATGCAACTTGCCCTGACGGGTCAGTTGCTCGATGACGAAGGGCTCGCAGACGTCGCCGCCGGTCATCACTTCGACGCCTTGCAGGTGCTCCAGCGGCAGGATGCTCAGCAGCGCTGGCGGCAGGAACGCGTGGGTCAGTTGCCGGCGGCGGATCAGCGCCACCAGTTGCAGCGGGTCGCGCCGTTGCGTGTCATCCGGCACCACCAGTTCGGCGCCTTTCAGCAGGCTCGGGAAGATATCGATCAGCGAAGAATCGAAGCTCAGCGAAGAGAACTGCAAGACCCGACTTTCAGCGCGCAACTGCACGTAATCGGCGTACCACGCGGTGAAGTGCGCGAGGTTCGCCTGGCTCAGCAGCACGCCCTTCGGATGCCCGGTGGTGCCCGAGGTATAGAGCGCCATGCACGGCGCTTCAAGCGTCGGCCGCTGACGCATCAACGGTTGGCTGGGATCCGCATCCGCGCTGTCGATACAGCTGACATCCAGACCGGGCATTGACTCACTCAGCGGGTGCTCGCCGTCGTGCAGCAACAACACCGCGCCGGCGTTCTGCAGGATGTATTGCTGGCGCTGCAACGGATGGCTCGGCTCCAGCGGCAGGTACACCGCGCCACTGCCGAGCACCGCCAGAATCGAGGCAAACAGCGCCGGGCTTTTCGGCTGACAGATACCTACGATCCACGGCTGCGGATGTTGCTCGAGCAATGGCAGCAGGCGTTGCTGGATCGCACAGCTGTGGGCGTGTAACTGGCGATAGCTGAGCGACTGCTCGGCCAGGTGCAGCGCCGGTCGCTCGGCGTGTTCGATCAGGCTGCGTTGCAGACGCTCGATCAACGGGATCTGCGCCTGCGTAAGCAGCATCGGGTTGGCCGTGTCGTTAAGGCGATGGACGTAGGCCAGGCTGTCGAGAAACCGCAGGTCTTCCACCTGTTCGAAATCTGCTGCCGTGGCGGGCATCACCTGCTGGAAATACTCGGCATCGCGGGAGAAACGGCTGACCAGCAGCGCAACTTCGTCGACCACCTGCGTCAGCACCCGCTGGCGCAGAGCCTGACCGTTGCCGGACGGCTCATCGCCAATCGGCACGCGGCAGATCAGAGACGAACCAAGGAAGCACAGCAGGTCGAGCGTCGGTAAACCGCCAAGGCTCTGCGCAGCGATACCCAGGCGCAGGTGCAAGTGCGGGATGGCGCAGAAATCGCCGGCGCCGATGAAGCCATCGTCGATGATCAGATCCACCGGCGATTGCGCCGCGCCGCTGCGCAGCAAGGTGTGACCGTGTTGTTCGAGTTCCTGCGCCAGGTCGGTCATGGCCTCGCTGGCGCCAATCAGCAAAATGTCGAGACGTCTCATGTCAGCCTCCTCATCAAACCAGATAGTCGCGCAGGGCGTGCTGCACGCAGGGCGTGTCGAGCAGCGAGCTGCTGTGGAAAAAACGCACGATGTTGCCCACCAGCGGATGGTGGCGATTGATCGGGAAGGCCAGCCCGGTCATCTCGTCCCTGAGGGAACGGCGCACGGCATCGCTGACCGGCAAGGCGTCGATCAGGCGCAGATCGAAGGACTTCTGGATGTCGTTGGTCAGGTAATGGCCGATGAACACCGGCAGGATCTGCGCGATGGTTTCCCGGTCGGCGTCACTGGCGGTGTGCCAATAGATGCGCACCATGCGCGCCCAGAAGCTGGAATGCCGGCCTTCGTCGAGCAAGTGATCGGCCATCAGGCCTTTGATCGACGGCTTGACCGTATCGTCCCGGGCGAACGCTGCGACATCGCCGGTCACGGTGTTTTCGGCGATCGCCACGCAGATCAGTTCCACGGCGCTGCGCAGGTGCTCGGGCGCCAGTGCCACGGCGGCAGGAATTGCCCGGCTCAGTTCGATTTCAGTGGGCAGTTCGATCGGCTCGATGCCGGTCATCGCCACGGTCTGTTGCATGAAGTCCATCGCCACCAGCGCGTGGTAATCCTCGTCCACCACCACGGTCATGGCGTCGTAGCGACAGGCGAACGGGAAGGCCACGGCAAAGCGATTCTTGGCGATACTGCGCGCGGTCTTGTCGACGATCTCGGTCTCGAAAATCACCACGTCGTTAATGAACTTGTACAGCGTCTGCACCAGGGCAAAATCCCGTTGATGCGGGCACTCGCGCAGGAAGGTTTCGCTGAGCACCAGGGGCTGGCGGCTCAACGGATAGATCAGGCGCTCATCGTCTTCCAGTACGCGCCGTGGCCGGGTGCGGATGGTGGCGCGGCTTTCCCAGGCGTCGGCGAAGGATTGGTAATCGGCGGCGTTCATTGGGCCACCTCCGCCAACGGTTCGCGCATGCTCAGACGCAGGCCGTCCCACAAGGCGATGCGGCTTTCAACCGCCGCGATGGCGCTGGCGTAGACCTCGGCTTCGCGTTGCGGATCGCCATCGACCAGACGCTCAAGCAGTTGCTCCGCCGCCGGACCGTGATCTTCGGAATCGACCTCGATGTGGCGCTCCAGGTAATAGCGAAAGGTCGGCGCCTGTTCGATACCGATCCCCCAGTCATCGAGGATGCGCTGGAACATGGTCGGGATGACGCTCTCGCGACCATGCAGGAACGCGGCAGCGACGCTGTGGCCTGGCGCATGCAGCGCGGTGTTTAGCGTCTCGCGAACAAATTTTGCTGCTGCCGGATCCACTTCCACGCTTTGCAGGGCGACGTCGTAACTCACGCCTTCCTGTTGCAACGCGACAAACCGTTCGACCGCCGTGGTGCTCGCACCGACTTCACGCATTGCGTCCAGATACAGTTCGAAATGGCTGTAATGGCCGTGAGCGGGACGGTCGTCGGACTCTTCGCCGAGCACGATCTCGTTGATCAGCCGCGCAGCATGCGGATCACGCGGCGGCAGCCAGGGCAGACGGGTGCAGGTCAGTTCCTGTTGCAGACGCTTGGTCAGCGACATGAAATCCCAGACGGCGAAGACGTGGGATTCCATGAACCGGCGCAGTACCGATAACGAATCGATTTCAGTAAAGATCGGATGAACGCTCAATTGAGCTTTTATCAGGGCGAGTTGTTCTTTAGTTGGCATCATGGCTAACCTCGGTGTTATTGGAATAGAGAGAGTTGCTCGTTCGGTGCGTCAACGCGGACTGGCTGTTTCTTAAACTTTTATAGTGGCGAGCGCTGGCCTCATTCAGATAAATGAAAGTATGCGAAGTGCATGGGAGGCTCTGGGCTATGCCTGGGCGACTATTTGCCAAGGCTGTCAGCTAAGTGCGGAGCCGTGCCGTGTTTGCGGGGTTTAACCTGCTCGGCGAGGAAAAGCTAATACATCATCAAATAACTTAACAAGTTTATTTTTAATTATTTTAAGTTTGCTGTTTTTTAAGTATGAGACGATCCGGTAAAACTTATTAATTAGGTTTTACTTGGGCGTAGTTGCTCCTTTCGGCGAACAGTGGCCAAAATTGAAGACAAGAGTGAATGCCTCACTCAGAGCAACTTTTCGATACAAGGGTTGAAGTTATGTATAGGGGTGAAAGTTGGCCGGGAACGGCGCCGTAACTTCCTTTTATCCCGTGGCAAGGCTCCTTCCGTAGGTTCCTGGTGCGAGGACTGCGCCGGCGGTGCGGTGCGTCCCCGTTCTTCATGGGTTGGCTGTTCAAGAGTGCGGGTAAATTGGCGGGACGGCTATGACCGATTCGTCCGCGGCGAGCTGCAATACCGGACTTATGGGGGCGCTGGGAGGTTAGAGCGAACAGGCGAATCCGCCACCGGGTTTGCGGCAGACCGTAGAGAGGATTTGTAAGCGGGTTATTCGCCGGTCAGCTGCAAGGGCCTGAAACCGGCGTGGAGGGGATCAGCGAACGGCCTTGCGCTGCTGTGCGGCAGGGCTGGCGAGGTAACGGGTGATCACCTCGACGCCACGGTTGAGGTGTTGTGTGAGCAGCTTCACCGACAGTTCGACATCGCGTTCGATTACGGCCTGGAGCATCGCGCGGTGATCTTCCTGGGACAGTTTGCCCAGGCCCATGGCTTCAAGGTTGAAACGCAGAAAGCGCTCTTCTTCATTCAGGCCGCCTTCGACCAGTCGCAGCAACCGCTGATTCGGCGCCTTGCTGTACAAAGCCATGTGGAACAGGCGATTGAGCCGACCGATTTCGCTGTAGTCGTGCTGGGTCTCAAGTGCTTCGATAAAACTGGCGGCAAGCGCGTGATCGGTGCTGGTCAGCAGCGGAACCGACTGGCGCATGGCTTCGGATTCGAGCAGGATTCGCAACTCGTAGGTTTCGGTAGCGTCGCCCTGAATCAGCGGGGCAACCACAGCGCCTTTGTGGGTCGTGACGCTCAGCAGCTCCTGGGCCTCCAGCTGACGCAGAGCCTCGCGCACCGGCATGCGGCTGACCCCGAACAGGTCAGCCAGATCCTGCTGACGCAGGGCAGTGCCGCACGGTAAACGACCGTCAAGGATCGCCGAGCGCAACGTCTCCTCGATGATCGAACGGGCAAGATGTGCAGGAATCGGCCCATCGACTTTGATGCTGTGCAGCGGTTTGGGCTTCTGTGTCACAACTACTCACCCTGAATGAAGACGTAATTTGGATCCAAAGACACTAGTGATTGCTCTACAGGTTGTCAAACCACGTAAAGGATTGCTGTCCTGAGTAAAGTTTAGCGCGCTGGCGATGATCTCATGGTGCCATTGTTTTTTGCCGGGCTAAGCTTCACCATCAAACGCTTTCCTTCCTGCCCCCTGGAAACCTGCTGTGGCGGTACGTTTCGCGATCCCTCGGACTTTGCGCTGGCTAGGCTGCGCACTGCTGCTGGCCGGCGTCATGCTGGGCGGTCTGCATGCCGATTGGGATTTTTCCGCGATCAGCCGCAAAGCCACGGCGCTGTACGGGCCGCTGGGCGCCGGGCAGCAGCGGATCGATGCCTGGCAGAACCTGCTGGCCACGCAGAAACAAGTCAGCGAGATGGAAAAGCTGAAAGTCGTGAACCTGTTTTTCAACAAACAGGTGCGCTATGTAGAGGACATCGATCTGTGGGGCCAGGTCGATTATTGGGAGACGCCCATCGAAGCGCTGTGGAAAGGCGCCGGTGATTGCGAAGACTACGCGATCGCAAAGTATTTCAGCCTGCGCCATCTCGGGGTTTCCAGTGACAAGCTGCGCATCACCTACGTCAAGGCACTGCGCCAGAATCGCGCGCACATGGTACTGACTTACTACGCCACCCCCGATGCCATGCCGCTGGTGCTCGACAGCCTGATCGATCCGATTCAGCCTGCGTCCCAGCGAACCGATTTGCTGCCGGTCTACTCTTTCAATGCTGAAGGTCTGTATCTGCCGGGAGCCAAGGGCAACAAAAAGGTCGGTGACACCAAACGCCTGTCGCGCTGGCAGGATGTGCTGAAGAAAATGCAGGCCGAAGGTTTTCCGGTCGAAACGACTAACTAGGAGCACGCGCTCAGATGTCTTTGTTCAAACAGCTGTTGATCGCTATCTGTCTGTTCCTGGTGGTCGCTTTCACCGGCAGCTTCATGGTCAGTCTGGAGAGCTCGCGCACCCAGTACGTCAACCAGCTGCGCTCCCATGCCCAGGACGCTGCCACGGCGCTGGCGTTGTCGCTGACGCCGAATATCGACGACCCGGCGATGGTCGAGCTGCTGGTCAGCTCGATTTTCGACAGCGGCTATTACGCGAGCATCCGTGTGGTCGACCTCAAGACCGACCAGACCATCGTCGAGCGCAGCGGGATTCCGGCGGTGAGCAATGTGCCTGACTGGTTCGTCAAACTGATCGGCCTGGAACCGGCCGGTGGCGATGCCTTGGTCAGCCGTGGCTGGGAGCAGGCCGCGCGGGTCGAGGTGGTCAGCCACCCGATGTTTGCCGTGGCCAAGCTGTGGCAGAGCGCGTTGGGCAGCCTCGGCTGGCTGTTGCTGTGCGGCGCGGTCAGTGCCGTGCTTGGCGCGCTGCTGCTGCGCCGGCAACTGCGCCCGCTGGATTACATGGTCAAGCAGTCCCACGCCATCGCCCGTCGCGAGTTCCTCAGCCTGCCGGAGCTGCCGCGCACCCCGGAACTGCGGCGCGTGGTGCAGGCGATGAACCAGATGGTCGAGAAGCTCAAGGCGTTGTTCCAGGAACAGGCCGAGCGCAGTGAAAAACTGCGCGCCGAGTCTTATCAGGACAACCTCACGGGGCTGGCCAATCGGCGCTATTTCGAGATGCAACTGCACAATCGGGTGAGCAACCCGGAGCAGGCCAGTTCCGGTTACCTGCTGTTGTTGCGGGTCAAGGATCTGGCCGGGCTCAACCAGCGCCTGGGCGGTCAGCGCACGGATGAATTGTTGAAAGCCGTCGGCGAGCAATTGTCCCGCGAGTGCGCCAAATACCCTGAAACCCAGAACCTCGTGACGCGCATCCGCGGCGGTGAGTTCGCCGTGCTGGCGCCAGGGCTGGTGCGTGAAGAGGCGCTGCAACTGGCGCAAAACCTCGACAGTGCGCTGAGCAGCCTGCACGCCACCGGCGCAACCGATGTGCCGGCCGTGGCCTCCATCGGCCTCGCCCCGTTTGCCCACGGCGATTCACCGCAAGCAGTGCTGACCCTGGGTGATCAGGCGCTGGCGCAGGCCGAAGGGCAGGGCGAGCAGAACTGGGCGTGCATCGATCAGAGCCTGGTGGCCGAGGTTGGCGACGATCATCACGCCTGGCATCGATTGCTTGATCAGGCGCTGAATCAGCAGCGCTTCGAGTTGTATTTCCAACCGGTGGTGGCTGCGCAGGACACGCAACTGGTGCTGCATTACAAAGTGCTCTCGCGCTTGCTGGATGAGCAGGGCCAGACCATTCCCGCCGGACGTTTCCTGCCGTGGCTCGAGCGTTTTGGCTGGACCGCACGACTCGACCGCCTGATGCTCGAACGCGTTCTGGAGCAGATGAAAGGGCACGAGGATTCGCTGGCGCTGAACCTGTCCTCGGCAACCCTGGCCGATCCACAGGCATTGAACAAAGTGTTCGAGATTCTGCGCGCGCACTCCGACCTCGGCGAGCGTCTGACGCTGGAGATCGGTGAGGAGCAACTGCCGGAGCAAGCGGTGCTGGAGCAGTTGACCCGGCGTCTGCGTGAACTCGGTTTCTCCCTGAGCCTGCAGCGCTTTGGTGGACGCTTCAGCATGATCGGCAACCTGGCGCGGCTGGGGCTGGCGTATCTGAAGATCGATGGCAGCTATATTCGTGCGATCGATCAGGAAAGTGACAAGCGTCTGTTCATCGAAGCCATCCAGCGGGCGGCGCACAGCATTGATCTGCCGCTGATTGCCGAGCGCGTCGAGACCGAAGGGGAATTGTCGGTGATTCGCGAGATGGGTTTGTATGGGGTGCAGGGGCAGCTGTTTGGTGAGCCCAAGCCCTGGAGCTGAGCCGTTGTCCGCGTGGCGTCAGTGATGCCGCCATCGCGGGCAAGCCCGCTCCCACAGGATTTTGTGTCGTTCACATAACTGCGGTAACCCATCCCATTGTGGGAGCGGGCTTGCCCGCGATGAGGCCAGATCAGTCAACGAAGATTCGGGATCAGATCAGCCCGCCTTCATCTTCATCGATCAACTGGCTCAACCCGCCCAATGCTTCCCGTGCCTGGGTCCGGTCCATCAGTTTGGCCTGCGCCGCCGGCGGCAGGTCGGTGACGCGGATCACGCCCTTCTGGGTCAGCACCTGAATCAGGTCGTCGAGTACCCGAATCATTTCAAAGTCGCTCTGCTTGAGCTGTTTGAGGCTGTTTTCCACGGCCGCGTTGGCGAACCAGGCCTGGATGTCATGGTGGTCGGCCGGCAGCGTTTCCGTGGCCTCGGCGTAGGCCGCCGCTTCCACGCGAATCAACTGACCCTGCGCATCGCGTTGCACGTAAAACATTGAGCATCCCTCAGAAAGAACCAGCGTCATGCTGTCAGCAGCATAGGCCAACTGCGCGCGAGTATGCGGGCTGGCGACGAAATCGTCACCGCCGAGTTAGCCGCAAACGTGACGGCCGCCCCAAGGGGCGGCCGTTTTGTTCACGCATCAGCTGTTGTTGTGGTCGACCTTGATGGTCGGATCGCTGCCGGCGATCAGGTTGTGAATGTTGGCGCTCGACCAGTTGTTGCCTTCCAGTTTGATCGTCACGTCCGGCGTGGCGGCTGCCGCGTCGCCGGAGTTGAACTTGCCCGCCGAGCTGACTTGCAGCGACGACGTGCCATCAACCGTGGTGATCTTCAGGAAGTTGTCGATGGTGCTGCCGGTTTCGCCCTGCAACAGGTCACGCAGGTCGATGCGGTCGCCTTCGCTGGCGTTGAAGTCCTTGATCACGTCGTTGCCGGTGTCGCCTGCTTTCCAGACGAAGGTGTCAGCACCGGAACCACCGATCAGGATGTCGTTGCCCTGGCCACCGATCAGCGTGTCGTTGCCGGTGCCGCCGAGCAGGATGTCATTGCCCTTGCCGCCGTCGAGCAGGTCGTTACCGCCCGAGCCGAACAGGATGTCATTGCCTGCGCCACCCAACAGCGTGTCGTTGCCATCGTGCGCACCGGAGACATCGAACGCCTGATAGTGCTCGGTGATGTACTGGTGCACATTGCTGGTAGTGACTTTGCTGACATCCACGCCGGTCTGCTGTGCCACGAACGCCTGCATCGCCTGATAACCCTCGCCGGCAATGCCGTTGAAGCTCACCAGGTCGCCGAACAGGATGTCGTTGCCGTCGCCACCGCTGACGGTGTCGTTGCCCGGCATCGTTGCTTCGGTATGGCCGATGATCGAGTTGGCCAGATCCTTCGGATCGATGTTGGTTTGCGGCAAGTGATCCGAGTCATACGGTTTCAGGTCGTTGAGGCTGACACCGCTGTTGATACCGATGGCTTCGACGTTCGACAGAACGCTGAGCAAGGCGAAGCTGCTGCTGGAGTTGTCGGTGGTGGCAGTCGTGGTGCTGTTACCAGTACCGGCCAGGCTCGACAGCTCGTAGGTGCCATCACCCTGAGCGTGGACAGTGCCCAGGTTGGTGGTGGTCCAGCCGCGGCCGTTGTAGGTCTGCAACTGGGCATAACCGCTGGCGGTGATGCTCAGGTAATGCGTGTTGTCGATGTACGTGCTGAAGGTATCGCCCAGCTTGTAGTTGCTGGTCGTGACCACACTGTCGAACTTCACGCTGCCATACAGCGTCGGGTTGGTCTGCTCGCCGCTCTGGTAGTAGGTCGGCTGGCCGTCGGTGATGAAGTAGGTAAGGTTCTTCGCCCCGGTGTTGGCCAGCGCTTCCGTGCTCTGGAAGAAGTTGGCCGTGGTCTTGAACACGTCTTCGTAGTTGGTGCCGCCACCGGAGGTCATCGAGTCGAGTACGGCTTTGAGCTGGGTCAGCGCGTTCGGGTCGTTGAGGTTGACCGAGACTGACTTGTTGACCTGGGTATCGAAGTCCACCAGGAAGATGTTCACCGTGCCCGAATTGCTGCCGCCCAGGCTCTGCTTGAGGGTGTTGAACACCGAGGTCAGCGAGTCTTTGGCCGCGTTGATCGACGAGGTGCTCATACTGCCCGAGCTGTCGACCATGAACGCAATGTTGTAGTTGGTGCCCGGCACCACGGTCAGACCGCCGATATCGGCGACCATGATGTCGTTGCCGTCGGTACCGTTGAAGGTGTCATCGCCCGAAGTACCGACCACGGCGTTGTATACCGCCGGCACCACGGTGACCGGAATCGTCGCGGTGCTGCTGGCCGAGCCGCCGACCATCTCGGTGGAAGTCGACGTCACGGTCAGGTTGAACTGGCCGTTGTAGTAGGTCGGCGGGGTCACGGTCAGGCTGCCGAGGCTCCAGCCGGTAACGTTGGCTTCGCCATTGCTCGCGGTGACAGTGAAACTGTGGCCATGGCCGTCGGAGAGAACCGAGCCGACCGGCGCGCCACTGATCTTCACGCTCAGGGTTTCCGAGCCGTCGGTGTCGGTCAGCGCGGTGTTGATCGCCGACAGTTTCACCGTGGTGCCTTCGGCGCCGGTGTTGAGTTTGTAGCCGTCGTAATAACCTTCGCCGTTGGTACCGTGCAGGTCGGAGACGGTCACACCGGCGTTCACCAGATCCTGCACGCCGGTGTAGATCGGCACGCCGGCGCTGCTCAGGTCGATCGGCGTGCTGCCGTTGACCGACAGGTTCACGTCATAGCTGCCCGGGCCGCTCTGGTTGTGGTGGTAGATGTCCAGGGTGTAGTAGCCGCTGGTGGTCGGGGTGAACGAACCGCTGATCGTACCGCCCGCGCCCCAGGTGCCCGACGCCACGCTCTTGCCGCCGATGGTGATCAGCAGGCTGTCGTCAGCCACGCCGCTGAAGCTGTAGGTCTTGCCGGCTTCCAGATAGATCAGGCCCGAGGTTTTCGACGCGGTGCCGGCGGTCACGCTGCCGTCGGACTGCACGTTGGTCACGTTGGTGCTGGAGTTCGGGGTGCCGGCGCCATCGATCACGTTTTTCAGCGTGGTCGAGTCAGCGCCATTGCCGCTGGTACCCAGGCCCGCCAGACCGGTCCAGACTTCCTTGACCAGTCCGGTGGATTTCACGCTGTTGTCGGCCACGCTCACGGTCGGTGCATCCGCCACTGGCGTGATGTCGATCTTCACGGTGCCGGTGTTGCCCAGCAGTTGGCCGTCGGTGGGCTGGAACTTGATCTGCGCGTAGTCGGCCTGGTTGTTGCCCATGCCGGTGCCGCCGTAACCGTTGACGCCCGACTCGTTGGCATCCGGCAGGAAGCGCAGCTTGCCCGCGTCGATGTCAGCCTTGCTGAAGGTCTGGTTGTTGGCGACGTCTTTCCAGGTCGAACCGTCCAGGTACTGCAGTTTGCCTTCGCCCGGCAGCTGGGTGATTTTGATCCCCAGGCTGCTGGCCGGGCTGTCCACGTCGGTCACACCGAAGGTCGACCAGCCGAGGATCAGCGGGGTGTCTTCGGTGCCGGTGACGTTGACTGGCGCTGCAACAGGCGCATCGTTGACCGCCACCACGTTGACCGTGGTGGTCGCGGTGTTGGAGTAGTTGCCGCCATCGGTCACGGTCACGGTGATGATCCGTGGCACGGTGCTCGGGTCTTCACTGCTGTTGGTGAAGGTGATGTTCTTGATGGCCTGCATGTAGTCGGCCAGCGTCGCGTTACCCGACAGGGTCAGGGTCACGGTGCCGTTGGTGCTGTTGGCATTGATGGTGATGCCGTTGACGCTGTTGCCGAGGTTCAGCGCATCGCCGTCCTGACGGTTGGTCAGGACGATGGTCGCACCGGTCAGCATGGTGCTGTCCGGGTCGGTGATCGTCAGGTCGGTATCGGCAATCGACACGCCGGCGCCCGGAGTGTTTTCGGTGAACGTCACCTTGTAGTCGGCACCGGTGGCGCCGCTGGAGTTGTTGGCATCCAGGTCGATGACCGGTGGTGCATCGTTGTCGATGATCGAGGTGCTGACGCTGCCGTTGGTGCTGCTGACGGCCAGGTTCTCGAAGTTGCCGCCGGTGGCCGAGTCGATCTTGACCACGAAGTTCTCGGTGCCTTCGGTGATCTTGTCATCGATGGTCGCGACGTTGAACTGCGCGCTGCTGGCGCCCGCCGGAATCTTCACGGTGTACACGCCAGTGAAGTCCGAACCGTCGGCGGCGGTGCCGCTGTAGACGATTTTCAGGGTCACGTCGGTTTGCGCCGGGTGGGTCAGGCTGACGGTGTAGCTGGCGGTCTGGCCTTCGGTCACCGAGGTGCTGCCGGTGATGCTGACGGTGGTGGTATCGATGGTATCGGCGACGCTGGTGACGGCCGGTGCCGTGCTCGGTACCAGGTTCTCGAAGTTGCCACCGCTGGCATTGGTGATGGTCGCCTGCACGCTGCCGGCGTCTTTGTAGACATCGTCAGCCGGAGCCGGAACGGTCACGGTGCCGGTGGTTTTACCGGCGTCGATGGTGATCACCGAGCCGTTGCTCAGGGTCACGGTCACCGGGGAACCGGCAGCGTTGCTCAGGGTTGCGGTGTAGGTGATCTGGCCGCCCTCGTTCACCGCCGGGGTCGCGCTCAGCGACAGGCTGGTGGTGTCGACGGTGTCGATCACGGTGGTGCTGACCGGGGTTTTGTCGGCCACGAGGTTTTCGTAATTGCCGCCGGTCACGTTGCTGATCGAGTTGGTCAACGGCGCGTGGCCAGTCAGTGCATCGTTTGGCGCGATGCTGGTCACGGTGCCGGTGGTTTTACCGATGTCGATGGTGATGGTCTGGCCGTTGGCCAGGGTTACCACGACTGGCGAACCAGTCACAGGCGCACCGACGGTGGCGGTGTAGGTGACGGTGCCACCTTCGGCCACGGTGCCCGTGGCGGTGAGTTTCACCCCAGTGGTGTCGATGGTGTCGGTGACGCTGGTCACGGCTGGCGTGGTGCTTGGTACCAGATTTTCGAAGCTGCCACCGGTCGCGGTTTTGATCGTGGCCTGCACGGTGCCGGCGTCTTTGTAGACGTCATCGGCTGGAGCTGGGACGGTTACGGTGCCGGTGGTTTTGCCCGCATCGATCGTGATCACTGCGCCGTTGCTCAGGGTCACGGTCACTGGCGAGCCAGCGGCGTTGGTCAGGGTTGCGGTGTAAACGATCGAGCCACCCTCGGCCACGGTGCCGGTCGCGGACAGCGACAGGTTGGTGGTGTCGACGGTATCGGTCACGGTGGTGCTGACCGGAGTCTTGTCGGCAACCAGATTCTCGTAGTTGCCGCCGCTCACGTTGGTGATTGCGTTGGTCAACGGCGCGTGGCCGGTCAGCGCATCGTTCGGTGCGGTGGTGGTTACGGTGCCGGTGGTTTTGCCGATGTCGATGGTGATGGTCTGGCCGTTGGACAGAGTCACCACGACTGGCGAACCTGTGACTGGCGCACCGACGGTGGCGGTGTAGACGACGTTGCCGCCTTCAGCCGCTGTACCGGTGGCAGACAACTTCACGGTAGTGGTGTCGATGGTATCGGTGACGCTGGTCACGGCCGGTACGGTGCTTGGTACCAGGTTTTCGAAGTTGCCGCCGCTGGCATTGGTGATGGTTGCCTGCACGGTGCCGGCGTCTTTGTAGACGTCATCAGCCGGGGCAGGAACGGTCACGGTGCCAGTAGTTTTACCGGCGTCGATAGTGATCACGGCGCCGTTGGACAGAGTCACAGTGACCGGCGAACCAGCCGCGTTGGTCAAGGTCGCGGTGTAGATGATCGAACCGCCCTCGGCGACCGTGTTGGTGGCGCTGAGGGACAGGTTGGTCGTATCGACAGTGTCGGTCACGGTGGTGCTGACCGGTGTCTTGTCGGCTACCAGATTTTCGTAGTTGCCGCCGCTGACGTTGGTGATCGCATTGGTCAACGGTGCGTGGCCGGTCAACACGTCGTTCGGCGCAGTGGTGGTCACGGTGCCGGTGGTTTTGCCGATGTCGATGGTGATCGTCTGGCCGTTGGACAGGCTTACGGTCACTGGCGAACCGGTGACCGGAGCGCCGACAGTGGCGGTGTAGGTGACGGTGCCACCCTCGGCCACAGTACCCGTGGCGGTGAGTTTCACGCCCGTGGTGTCGATGGTATCGGTGACGCTGGTCACGGCTGGCGTGGTGCTCGGCACCAGGTTTTCGAAGTTGCCACCGCTGGCGTTGGTGATGGTTGCCTGCACGGTGCCGGCGTCTTTGTAGACGTCATCAGCCGGGGCAGGAACGGTCACGGTGCCAGTGGTTTTACCGGCGTCGATAGTGATGACTGCGCCGTTGCTCAGCGTCACGGTCACTGGCGAACCAGCGGCGTTGGTCAGCGTTGCGGTGTAAACAATCGAGCCACCTTCGGCCACGGTGCCGGTCGCGGACAGCGACAGATTGGTGGTGTCGATGGTGTCGGTCACGGTGGTGCTGACCGGCGTTTTGTCGGCCACCAGGTTTTCGTAGTTGCCGCCGCTGACGTTAGTGATCGCGTTGGTCAGTGGTGCATGACCGGTCAACACGTCGTTAGGCGCGGTGGTGGTCACGGTGCCGGTGGTTTTGCCGACTTCGATGGTGATGTTCTGGCCGTTGGCCAAGGTCACCACAACCGGCGAACCGGTGACCGGCGCGCCGACGGTCGCGGTGTAAGTGACAGTGCCACCTTCAGCAGCAGACTCGGTCGCGGTCAGTTTGACCGTGGTGGTGTCGATGGTGTCGGTGACGCTGGTCACGGCCGGGGTGTTGCTGGTCACCAGGCTTTCGAAATTGCCGCCAGTCGCGGTCTTGATCGTGGCCTCAACGGTGCCGGCGTCTTTGTAGACGTCATCGGCCGGTGCCGGAACGGTCACGGTGCCGGTGGTTTTGCCCGCGTCGATGGTGATCACGGCGCCGTTGCTCAACGTCACGGTAACCGGCGAGCCGGCAGCGTTGGTCAGGGTCGCGGTGTAAACGATCGAGCCGCCTTCGGCCACGGTACCGGTCGCGGACAGCGACAGGTTGGTGGTGTCGACGGTATCGGTGACCGTGGTATTGACCGGGGTCTTGTCGGCAACGAGGTTTTCGTAGTTGCCACCGCTCACGCTAGTGATCGCGTTGGTCAACGGCGCATGGCCGGTCAGCGCGTCGTTCGGTGCGGTGGTGGTTACGGTACCGGTGGTTTTACCGACTTCGATGGTGATGTTCTGGCCGTTGGCCAGAGTTACCACAACTGGCGAACCGGTGACCGGCGCACCGACAGTGGCGGTGTAGGTGACGGTGCCGCCCTCGGCCGCCGACTCGGTCGCGGTCAGCTTGACCGTGGTGGTATCGATGGTGTCGGTGACCTGAGTCACAGCCGGAACGGTGCTTGGCACCAGGTTTTCGAAGTTGCCACCGGTCGCGGTGGAAATGGTCGCTTCGACTTTACCTGCGTCTTTGTACACGTCATCGGCTGGCGCCGGAACGGTCACAGTGCCAGTGGTTTTACCGGCGTCGATGGTGATCACGGCACCGTTCGACAGGGTCACGGTGACTGGCGAGCCAGCGGCGTTGGTCAAGGTCGCGGTATAGATGATTGAACCACCCTCGGCGACCGAGTTGGTTGCGCTGAGGGACAGGTTGGTGGTGTCGACAGTGTCGGTAACGGTAGTCGAAACCGGGGTTTTGTCGGCGACCAGACTCTCGTAATTGCCACCGGTCACGCCGGTGATGGCGTTGGTCAACGGAGCGTGACCTGTCAACGCATCATTCGGTGCGGTGGTGGTTACGGTGCCGGTGGTTTTACCCACTTCGATAGTGATGTTCTGACCGTTGGCCAGTGTCACAACGACAGGCGAACCGGTCACAGGCGCACCGACAGTGGCGGTGTAAGTGACGGTGCCACCTTCCGCAGCCGATTCGGTCGCGGTCAGCTTGACCGTGGTGGTATCGATGGTGTCGGTGACCTGCGTCACAGCCGGCACGGTGCTCGGTACCAGGTTTTCGAAGTTGCCACCGGTAGCGGTGGAGATGGTCGCTTCGACTTTACCCGCGTCTTTGTAGACATCGTCGGCCGGTGCCGGAACGGTCACAGTGCCGGTGGTTTTGCCAGCCTCGATGGTGATCACGGCGCCGTTGCTCAACGTCACGGTGACTGGCGAGCCAGCGGCGTTGGTCAGGGTCGCGGTGTAAACGATCGAGCCACCTTCGGCCACGGTACCGGTGGCGGACAGCGACAGGTTGGTGGTGTCGACGGTGTCGGTGACGTTAGTGCTGACCGGGGTTTTGTCAGCCACGAGGTTTTCGTAATTGCCACCGGTGACGTCGGTGATCGCGTTGGTCAGAGAAGCATGACCGGTCAATGCATCATTAGGCGCAGTGGTAGTCACGGTGCCAGTGGTTTTACCCACCTCAATGGTGATGTTTTGACCGTTTGCCAAGGTCACGACCACAGGCGAACCGGTCACTGGCGCGCCGACGGTTGCGGTATAGGTGACGGTGCCACCTTCGGCCACTGAGGTATCGGCAGTCAGTTTGACGGTCGAGGTGTCGATCGTGTCGGTGACTTCGGTGACAGCCGGCACGGTACTTGGCACCAGGTTTTCGAAGTTGCCACCGGTGGCGGTGGAAATGGTTGCTTCGACTTTACCGGCATCTTTGTAAACGTCGTCCGCCGGAGCTGGAACAGTCACGGTGCCGGTGGTTTTGCCGGCCTCGATGGTGATGACAGCGCCGTTGCTCAGCGTCACGGTAACTGGCGAGCCAGCGGCGTTGGTCAGGGTTGCTGTGTAAACGATCGAACCACCTTCAGCGACGGTGCCAGTGGCACTGAGCGACAGGTTGGTGGTGTCGACGGTGTCGGTGACATTGGTCGAAACCGGCGTTTTATCCGCCACGAGGTTTTCGTAGTTACCACCGCTCACGTCGGTGATGGCGTTGGTCAGCGGCGCGTGGCCGGTCAGCGCATCGTTCGGTGCAGTGGTAGTCACGGTGCCAGTGGTTTTACCCACTTCGATGGTGATGTTCTGACCATTGGCCAAGGTCACCACGACCGGCGAGCCAGTCACTGGCGCGCCGACAGTCGCGGTGTAAGTGACGGTGCCACCTTCCGCAGCCGATTCGGTCGCGGTCAGTTTGACCGTGGTGGTATCGATGGTGTCGGTCACGTTGGTGACGGCCGGAACGGTGCTCGGCACCAGGTTCTCGAAGTTGCCACCGGTAGCGCTGGAAATGGTTGCTTCGACTTTACCCGCGTCTTTGTACACGTCGTCAGCCGGAGCTGGAACGGTCACGGTGCCCGACGTTTTACCGGCTTCGATGGTGATCACCGCGCCGTTGGACAGGGTCACGGTCACCGGAGTGCCGGCAGGGTTGGTCAGGGTCGCGGTGTAAACGATCGAACCACCTTCCGCCACCGAGTCGCTGGCGGTCAGGTTCAGATTGGTAGTGTCGACAGTGTCCGACACCGAGGTGTTCGCCGGTGTTTTGTCGGCCACCAGGTTTTCATAGTTGCCGCCGGCAACCTTGTCGATGGCGACGCTCAGCGAGCTGCCGCCCGCCAATGGGCTGTTCGGTGCGACGAAATTCACGCTGCCGGTGGTCTCACCGACGGCGATGGTGATGGTCTGGCCGTTGGACAGGGTCACGACGACCGGGGAGCCGGTTACCGGCGCGGTCACGCTCGCGGTGTAGACCACGGTCTCGCCTTCGGCGACGTTGGCGGTGGCGGTCAGCGACACGGTGGAGGTGTCGATGGTGTCGTTGACGGTGGTCACCGCCGGCGTGTTGCTGGTCACCAGGTTTTCGAAGTCGCCACCGGTCGCGCCCTTGATGGTCGCTTCAACGGTGCCGGCGTCCTTGTAGACGTCATCCTTCGGTGCATCGACGGTCACGGTGCCGGAAGTTTTGCCGGCGTCGATGGTGATCACCGCGCCATTGCTCAACGTCACGGTCACCGGAGTGCCGGCGGCGTTGGTCAGGGTGGCGGTGTAGGTGATCTGGCCACCTTCGTTCACCGCCGGCGTCGCGCTCAGCGACAGGTTAGTGGTGTCGACGGTGTCGGTCACGGTGGTGCTGACCGGCGTCTTGTCGGCGACGAGGTTTTCGTAGTTGCCGCCGCTGACATTGGTGATCGAGTTGTTCAGCGGCTCGTGACCGTTCAGCGCATCGTTCGGTGCGGTGGTGGTCACGGTGCCGGTGGTCTTGCCGATGTCGATGGTGATGGTCTGACCGTTGGCCAGGGTCACAACAACAGGCGCGCCAGTCACTGGAGCGCCGACAGTAGCGGTGTAAGTGACAGTGCCGCCTTCAGCCACCGAAGTATCGGCGGTGAGTTTGACCGTCGAGGTGTCGATGGTGTCGGTGACTTCGGTAACGGCTGGAACGGTGCTTGGCACCAGGTTCTCGAAGTTGCCGCCTGTTGCATCCTTAATCGTGACTTCGACCTTGCCGGCGTCTTTGTAGACGTCATCGGCTGGCGCTGGAACGGTCACGGTGCCGGTGGTTTTGCCCGCGTCGATGGTGATCACGGCGCCGTTGGACAAAGTCACGGTTACCGGCGTACCGGCCGGGTTGGTCAAGGTTGCGGTGTAGACGATCGAACCGCCTTCAGCGACGGTGCCGGTAGCGGCCAGCGACAGGTTGGTGGTGTCGACGGTATCGGTCACGGTGGTGCTGACCGGGGTTTTGTCGGCAACCAGATTCTCGTAGTTGCCGCCGCTCACGTCGGTGATGGCGTTAGTCAACGGCGCATGACCGTTCAGCGCATCGTTCGGCGCGGTGGTGGTGACGGTGCCAGTGGTTTTGCCGACTTCGATGGTGATGTTCTGACCGTTAGCCAGGGTCACGACCACAGGCGAGCCGGTCACTGGTGCACCGACAGTCGCGGTGTAGGTGACGGTGCCACCTTCAGCAGCGGACTCGGTTGCGGTCAGTTTCACCGAAGTGGTGTCGATGGTGTCAGTGACTTCAGTCACTGCCGGAACAGTGCTCGGAACGAGGTTCTCGAAGTTGCCGCCGGTTGCACTGTTGATGGTGACTTCAACCTTGCCCGCATCTTTGTAGACGTCATCGGCTGGCGCTGGAACGGTTACGGTGCCAGTAGTTTTGCCGGCGTCGATGGTGATCACGGCGCCGTTGCTCAGGGTCACGGTGACCGGCGAGCCGGCAGCGTTGGTCAACGTCGCGGTGTAAACGATCGAACCGCCCTCAGCCACGGTACCGGTCGCGCTCAGCGACAGGTTGGTGGTGTCGACAGTGTCGGTCACGATGGTGCTGACCGGGGTTTTGTCGGCAACCAGATTCTCGTAGTTGCCGCCACTCACGTCGGTGATGGCGTTAGTCAACGGCGCATGACCGTTCAACGCATCGTTTGGAGCGGTGGTGGTGACGGTGCCGGTGGTTTTGCCCACTTCGATGGTGATGTTCTGACCGTTAGCCAGGGTCACGACCACAGGCGAACCGGTTACTGGAGCACCGACAGTGGCGGTGTAGGTGACGGTGCCGCCTTCAGCCGCGGACTCGGTTGCGGTCAGTTTTACCGACGTGGTGTCGATGGTGTCGGTGACTTCGGTCACGGCTGGAACGGTGCTCGGCACCAGATTTTCGAAGTTGCCGCCGGTTGCACTGTTGATGGTGACTTCAACCTTGCCGGCATCTTTGTAGACGTCATCGGCAGGCGCTGGAACGGTCACGGTGCCGGTGGTTTTGCCCGCTTCGATGGTAATCACCGAACCGTTGGACAGGGTCACGGTAACGGGCGAGCCAGCAGCGTTGGTCAGAGTCGCGGTGTAGGTGATCGAACCGCCCTCGGCGACCGAGTTGGTGGCGCTGAGCGAAAGATTCGTCGTGTCCACGGTGTCAGTGACGGTGGTGCTGACAGGGGTTTTGTCAGCGACCAGATTTTCGTAGTTGCCGCCGCTGACGCCGGTGATCGAGTTGGTCAGCGGTTCGTGACCCGTCAGCGCGTCGTTTGGCGCGGTGGTGGTCACGGTGCCGGTGGTTTTGCCGACTTCGATGGTGATGGTCTGACCGTTCGCCAAAGTGACAGTCACTGGCGAGCCAGTGACTGGTGCGCCAACGGTCGCGGTGTAAGTGACAGTCCCGCCTTCAGCGACCGATGTATCGGCCGTGAGTTTCACGGTCGAGGTGTCGATGGTGTCGGTGACTTCAGTGACGGCTGGAACGGTGCTCGGTACCAGATTTTCGAAGTTGCCGCCGGACGCATCCTTGATCGTGACTTCAACCTTGCCGGCGTCTTTGTAGACGTCATCGGCTGGTGCCGGAACGGTCACGGTGCCGGTGGTCTTGCCCGCTTCGATGGTAATCACCGAACCGTTGGACAGGGTCACGGTGACTGGCGAGCCAGCAGCGTTGGTCAGGGTCGCGGTGTAGGTGATCGAACCACCCTCGGCGACCGAGTTGGTGGCGCTGAGCGACAGGTTCGTCGTGTCCACGGTGTCAGTGACGGTGGTGCTGACAGGGGTTTTGTCAGCGACCAGATTTTCGTAGTTGCCACCGGTGACGCCGGTGATCGAGTTGGTCAGCGGTTCGTGACCCGTCAGCGCGTCGTTCGGCGCGGTGGTGGTCACGGTGCCAGTGGTTTTGCCGACTTCGATGGTGATGGTCTGACCGTTGGCCAGGGTCACCACGACTGGCGAACCGGTCACGGGTGCACCGACAGTCGCGGTGTAGGTGACCGTGCCACCTTCAGCAGCCGACTCGGTTGCGGTCAGTTTCACCGACGTGGTGTCGATGGTATCGGTGACTTCGGTCACGGCCGGAACGGTGCTTGGCACCAGGTTCTCGAAGTTGCCGCCGGTTGCCCCGTTGATGGTCACTTCAACCTTGCCGGCGTCTTTGTAGACGTCATCAGCCGGAGCTGAAACAGTCACGGTGCCAGTGGTTTTGCCAGCCTCGATGGTGATGACCGAGCCGTTGCTCAAGGTCACGGTCACCGGGGTGCCCGCCGGGTTGGTCAGGGTTGCGGTGTAGACGATCGAACCGCCCTCAGCCACGGTACCGGTGGCGGTGAGCGACAGGTTGGTGGTGTCGACGGTGTCGGTGACGCTGGTCGAAACCGGAGTTTTGTCAGCAACCAGATTTTCGTAATTGCCACCGCTCACGTCAGTGATCGCGTTGGTCAGTGGTTCGTGACCGTTCAACGCATCGTTCGGCGCGGTGGTGGTCACGGTGCCGGTGGTTTTACCCACTTCGATGGTGATGGTCTGGCCGTTCGCCAGAGTCACGACAACCGGCGAACCGGTCACGGGGGCGCCAACGGTGGCGGTGTAAGTGACGGTGCCGCCCTCGGCCACCGAGGTATCGGCGGTCAGTTTGACGGTCGAGGTGTCGATGGTGTCAGTCACTTCAGTGACCGCCGGAACGGTGCTCGGCACCAGGTTCTCGAAGTTGCCGCCGGTGGTACCGGTAATGCTGACTTCAACCTTGCCGGCATCTTTGTAAACGTCATCGGCAGGTGCTGGAACCGTTACGGTGCCAGTAGTTTTACCGGCTTCGATGGTGATGACCGAGCCATTGCTCAAGGTCACGGTCACCGGGGTGCCCGCCGGGTTGGTCAGGGTCGCGGTGTAGACGATCGAACCGCCCTCAGCCACGGTACCGGTGGCGGTGAGCGACAGGTTGGTGGTGTCGACGGTGTCGGTGACGCTGGTCGAAACCGGAGTTTTGTCCGCGACCAGATTCTCGTAGTTGCCCCCGCTCACGTCAGTGATCGCGTTGGTCAGTGGCTCGTGACCGTTCAACGCGTCGTTCGGCGCGGTGCTGGTCACGGTGCCAGTGGTTTTACCCACTTCGATGGTGATGGTCTGGCCGTTCGCCAGAGTCACGACAACCGGCGAACCGGTCACGGGGGCGCCAACGGTGGCGGTGTAAGTGACGGTGCCGCCCTCGGCCACCGAGGTATCGGCGGTCAGTTTGACGGTCGAGGTGTCGATGGTGTCAGTCACTTCAGTGACCGCCGGAACGGTGCTCGGCACCAGGTTCTCGAAGTTGCCGCCGGTGGTACCGGTAATGCTGACTTCAACCTTGCCGGCATCTTTGTAAACGTCATCGGCAGGTGCTGGAACCGTTACGGTGCCAGTAGTTTTACCGGCTTCGATGGTGATGACCGAGCCATTGCTCAAGGTCACGGTTACCGGAGTGCCCGCCGGGTTGGTCAGGGTCGCGGTGTAGACGATCGAACCGCCTTCAGCGACGGAGCCAGTGGCACTCAGCGACAGGTTGGTGGTATCGACGGTGTCGGTGATGTTGGTCGAAACCGGAGTTTTGTCAGCGACCAGATTTTCGTAATTGCCACCGCTCACGTCAGTGATCGCGTTGGTCAGTGGCTCGTGACCGTTCAACGCATCGTTCGGCGCGGTGGTGGTCACGGTGCCGGTGGTTTTACCCACTTCGATGGTGATGGTCTGGCCGTTCGCCAGAGTCACGACAACCGGCGAACCGGTGACCGGTGCGCCGACTGTGGCGGTGTAAGTCACCGTGCCGCCCTCGGCGACCGAGGTGTCAGCAGTCAGTTTGACGGTCGAAGTATCAATGGTGTCGGTCACTTCGGTGACAGCCGGCACGGTGCTCGGAACGAGGTTCTCGAAATTGCCGCCGGTGGTGCCGGAAATGCTGACTTCAACTTTGCCGGCGTCTTTGTAGACGTCGTCGGCAGGCGCTGGAACGGTCACGGTGCCGGTGGTTTTACCGGCCTCGATGGTGATCACGGCGCCGTTGCTCAGGGTCACGGAGACCGGCGAACCGGCAGCGTTGGTCAGGGTCGCGGTGTAGACGATCGAGCCGCCTTCAGCGACGGAACCGGTCGCAGTCAGCGACAGGTTAGTGGTGTCGACGGTGTCGGTGACGGTGGTCGAAACCGGGGTTTTGTCGGCGACGAGGTTCTCGTAGTTACCGCCACTGACGTTGGTGATGGCGTTGGTCAGCGGCGGGTTGCCGGTCAGCGCATCGTTCGGTGCGGTGGTAGTCACGGTGCCGGTGGTCTTGCCGACTTCGATGGTGATGGTCTGGCCGTTCGCCAGGGTCACGGTCACTGGCGAACCGGTGACCGGCGCGCCTACGGTGGCAGTGTAAGTGACGGTGCCGCCCTCAGCGACCGAGGTATCGGCGGTCAGTTTGACCGTCGAAGTGTCGATGGTGTCGGTGACTTCGGTGACGGCTGGAACGGTACTTGGTACCAGGTTCTCGAAATTGCCACCGCTGGTGCCGGTGATGCTGACTTCGACTTTGCCGGCGTCTTTGTAGACGTCATCCGCAGGCGCGGGAACGGTCACGGTACCGGTGGTCTTGCCAGCTTCGATGGTGATGACGGAGCCGTTGCTCAACGTCACGGTCACCGGGGTACCGGCCGGATTGGTCAGGGTTGCGGTGTAAACGATCGAACCGCCTTCGGCCACGGTGCCAGTGGCACTCAGCGACAGGTTGGTGGTGTCGATGGAGTCAGTGACGGTGGTGGTCGCTGGCGTCGTGTTTGGCACCAGGTTCTCGAAGTTGCCGCCGGTAGCACCGGTAATCGTGGTGCTGACGGTGCCACCGTTGTTGTAGACGTCGTTCGGCGGTGTCGGCACGTTGACGGTGCCCGTGGTCTTGCCGGCTTCGATGGTGATGGTCGAGCCGTTGGACAGCGTCACGGTAACCGGCGTCTGCGCCGGGTTGGTCAGGGTCGCGGTGTAGGTGATCTGGCCACCTTCAACCACGCTGCCGGTAGCGGTCAGGGTCAGGCCGGTGGTGTCGCGCGAATCGACGATGTTCGTCACGGCTGGCGACGTGTTCGGCACCAGATTCTCGAAGTTGCCGCCACTGGCACCGGTAATGGTGGTAGTGACGGTGCTGCCGTTGTTATAGACGTCATTCGGCGCGGTTGGCACGTTGACAGTGCCCGTGGTCTGGCCGGCTTCGATGGTGATGGTCGAGCCGTTAGACAGGGTGACGGTGACAGGCGTCTGTGCCGGGTTGGTCAGGGTCGCGGTGTAGGTGATCTGGCCGCCTTCAGTGACGCTGCTGCCAGCGGTCAGGTTGACGGTGGTGGTGTCGATGGTGTCGGTGACCTGGGTCGTGGCCGGAGTGGTCGGCGGGGTCACGGTGATGCCGTTGCCGCCAGTGGTGCCGGTGACGGTCACGTCGATCTGGGTCGGGTCGTTATAAACGGTGTCGTTCGGCGCCAGCGGCACGTTGACGGTGCCGGTGGTGGAGCCGGCTGGAATCACGATCACCGAGCCGTTGGACAGGGTGATGGTCAGGTCGGTCAGCGGCGCCTGGGTCAGGGTCGCGGTGTACACCAGCACGCCGCCGGCTTCGGTGATGGTCGGCGTGGCGCTGAGGCTCAGGGTCGACTCACGCAGAGCGTTGGTGGTGGTGTCGGTGGTCTGGCCACCGGTGATGTTCTGCGCCGCTTGCGCACCGGAATTGATGCCTGCGGTCGGGAAGCCGATGGTCGGGTCGACGCGGCCAGCAGTGGCGTCGAGCATCACGAAGCTGTGGCCGCCGCCTGCCGCGCCGCCAGTCCCCGCCGCGGTCGCGCCGGCAGCGGTGGCTTCAAGAGCAGTGGTCGGGTCGGCACCGGCGGCGATGGCCTGCTGCAACTCGGCTACAGAAGGTGCGGCCTGCGCGGTGGCTTCGGCCAGGTCCGTGCTGGAGTCGGGCGCGTTGGCGCTCCACTGCGTTTCGCGACCCAGGTCCAGGGTGCGGCCATCCGCCAGTTCCAGCGATACAGCGCCGGAGAGGCCAGTATCGATCTGGTCGCCGACGAACAGGCGATCGCCTTCAACGAGCACGCGGCGTACACCCTCGGGGGATACCACGAATACCTGACCGACAATGCTTTTGACGATGGCAACAACACTGCTCATTGAAGACTCTCCGGGTGTTACGTTCAGTTGACTTCCATTGCCTGATGGCTTCGGCGCCGATTCAGTCTGGACGTACTTTTAAAATTTGCGAATCAAGTTTGACGCTTCTTTTCGTCAATATTTTGGCTAGATTCTTTCGCTATTAACTTTATGCCAAACTATTGACCTTCTGGGTGCCATCCTAAACAATCGCCCCACTAATGTCACATTGATATTTCCGCGGCGACCTGTCCCTCAGCGTGTGATCCAGTTCCTATTTTGAACTTTCCGACATACGGTCATTCCGGTTGCCAATCATCCGACGCAGCAGCACGTTTTGCTGTGATTCAAGACAAGAAGTCCTGGGAAATCTTTACCATGCGTTTGCACTTGTTCAAGGCTCTACCCTTCGCTCTGGCCGCCTCTTTCGCCCATGCACAATCCTTACCGGAAGCCATGCAACAGGCGCTGGATGTCCATCCGGAAATCCAGGCAGGGGTCAACAGTCGTCTGGCCGCGGATTATCAGTTAAAGGCTGCGAAAGGTGGATACCTGCCCAAGGTCGACCTGCTGGGTGGTTATGGCCGTGAGGGCACCGACAGCGTGACCACGCGCGCCAACGGTGGCGGCAACCACTGGGAGACGCTGAACCGCAGTGAGTCAAGTTTACGTCTCTCGCAAATGGTCTTTGACGGTTTTGCGACGTCGAGCGAAGTCGGGCGTCAACAAGCCACCGTCAACTCGCGCGCCTACTCCCTGCTGGGGACTTCCGAGCGCACCGCGCTGACCGTCGCCCAGGTGTACCTGGACGTGTTGACCCGCCGCGAATTCGTGCGTCTGGCCGAAGAAAACCTCAAGAGCCATCAGCGGATCTACGACCAGATTCAGCTGCGCACCCAGCGCGGCGTCGGCAGTGGTGCCGACCTCGATCAGGCCGAAGCGCGGATGGCCCAGGCGCGCAATAACCTGATCACCGAGCAGACCAACCTCGCCGACTCCGAGACCAACTTCCTCAGTGCCGTCGGCCAGATGCCTGACCAGTTGGAGCGTCCGGCGCCGTTCATGGCGATGATGCCGGCCAACCTCAATGAAGCGCGGCAGCAGATGCTGGAAAACAGCCCGATCCTGCGCTCGGCCGAGTCCGATATCGCTGCTGCCGAGAAGCAGTACGAAACCGCCAAGTCGACCTTCTACCCACGTTTCGATGCCGAGCTGGGTCGCACCGCCGACAACGATCTCGACGGTCAGAACGGCCACAACAACGAGTGGCAGGCCATGCTGCGCATGCGCTTCAACCTGTATTCGGGCGGCAGCAACAAGGCCGATCTGGAATCCAAGTCGTACCTGTCAAACCAGGCGCTGGACATCCGCAACAACGCCCTGCGTCAGTTGAACGAAGAACTGGGTCTGGCCTGGAACGCTCTGAACAACGCCAATGCGCAGGTGCCGATCGCTCAGCAGTACGTTGATCACAGCACCGCCGTGCGTACCGCCTACCAGCGTCAGTTCAGCCTCGGCGAGCGGACCTTGCTGGATTTGCTCGACAGCGAAAACGAGTTGTTCACCGCTTCGCGCCGTCTGGCTGAGATCAAGAACATTCAGTTATTTACTCAGTATCGAATCAAGGCGACCATGGGCGAGTTGCTCAAGAGCCAGGGAGTGGTCGCACCGTTGGCATCCGTCGTGCAGAACGATGTGAAGCCGAAGGTCCAACTGCCGGGTATGAATTGAGCAGAACCTTCATTGTTCAATTGTTAGCCAAGAGTGCCGAGCGTGGAATCAGAAGTCAGTCGAGTTCAACTCATTCATGATCCGCGCGCGATGCACGACGATCCGTTGCTGGATGGTCTGCTCGCTCTGTGCATGCTGCACCAGAAACCCGCCAGTGCGGCGATGCTCACCACCGGTCTGCCGCTGCCCAAGCAGCGCCTGAGCGTCGAGTTGCTGCCCCGCGCGGCGGCTCGCGCCGGGCTGCAGGGTCGGGTGCTGCAACGCAAGCTGGAAGAGATTCCGGCGATTGCCATGCCGGCGCTGTTGCTGCTCAAGGATGGCCGCAGCGCCG
Organism: Pseudomonas sp. S8; assembly: GCF_050473925.1. Classification (NCBI taxonomy): domain Bacteria; kingdom Pseudomonadati; phylum Pseudomonadota; class Gammaproteobacteria; order Pseudomonadales; family Pseudomonadaceae; genus Pseudomonas; species Pseudomonas sp. S8. The sequence continues at coordinate 4,177,518 of NZ_JBFDVZ010000016.1, read as the reverse complement.
TCCTGCTCGGCTGGCAAGGTGACAACGAAGCCCGGGTGCTGCTCAGCGAAAGCGACGGCGGCGAATCGGTGGTCAGCCGCGAACTGCTGGCCGACGACTACACCGGCAAAGTGTTCTTCGCCCAGCCGCAGCACAAATTCGACGTCAACCACGGCACGCTGATCCCGCGTGCGCGCTCGTGGTTCCGCGACACCCTCAAGCGTTCGCGCTGGCTGTACGCCGATGCGATCGCCGCGAGTTTCCTGATCAACATCATCGCCATGGCCGCGCCGCTGTTCGTGATGAACGTCTACGACCGCGTGGTGCCGAACCAGGCCGAAGCGACCCTGTGGGTGCTGGCGCTGGGCATCACCGGTGCCTACATTTTCGATCTGATTCTCAAGAGCCTGCGCAGTCTGTGCCTGGATCTGGCCGGCAAGAAAACCGACCTGATCATCTCCGCGACGCTGTTCGAGCGCATCGTCGGCATGGCCATGAAGTACCGCCCGGCGCGGGTCGGCAGCTTCGCGCAGAACATCCATGAGTTTCAGAGCCTGCGCGACTTCCTCGCCTCGCTGACCCTGACCAGCCTGATCGACTTGCCGTTCACCATTCTGATTTTCATCGTCATTGCCATTCTCGGCGGGCATCTGGTGTGGATTCCGGTGCTGGCGTTCCCGATTGCGCTGTTGATCGGTTACGCGTTGCAGAAGCCGCTGGTCGCGACCATGGAGCGCACCATGGCCCTCGGCGCCGAGCGTCAGTCGAGCCTGATCGAAACCCTAGCCGGCCTCGACGCGGTCAAGGTCAACAACGCCGAAAGCGAACGCCAATACCAGTGGGAGCAGACCATCGGCACCCTCAGCCGCCTCGAGCTGCGCGTGAAAATGCTCTCCGGTCTGGCGATGAACATCACCTTGCTGATCCAGCAACTGGCCGGGGTGATCATGATCGTCTTCGGCGTGTACCAGATCATCGCCGGCAACCTGAGCATGGGCGGTCTGATTGCCTGCTATATGCTCAGCGGCCGCGCGCTCAGCCCGCTGGCCTCGTTGTCCGGTCTGTTGACCCGCTACCAGCAGGCGCGGGTGACCATGACTTCGGTTGACCAGATGATGGAGCTGCCGCAGGAGCGCAATTTCGAAGAGCGTCCGCTGAGCCGCAAGGTGCTGCAAGGCGCGATCGAGTGCCGTCAGCTGAACTTCACCTACCCGGAACAACAGAACCCGGCGCTGAAGAACATCAACCTGGTGATCCGTCCCGGCGAGAAGATCGGCATCATCGGCCGCAGCGGTTCGGGCAAGAGTTCGCTGGCGAAACTGCTGGTCGGCCTGTACCAACCGGATGACGGCGCGCTGCTGGTAGATGGCGTCGACATCCGCCAGATCGACGTCAGCGAACTGCGCTACAACATCGGCTACGTGCCGCAGGATATCCAGCTGCTGGCCGGTACCCTGCGCGACAATCTGGTCTCCGGAGCGCGTTATGTCGAAGACGAGCTGGTACTGCAAGCCGCAGAACTCGCGGGCGTGCACGAATTCGCCCGTCTGCACCCGCAAGGCTATGAACTGCAAGTCGGCGAGCGCGGGCAGAACCTGTCCGGCGGCCAGCGGCAGAACGTTGCGCTGGCGCGGGCGTTGCTGCTCAACCCGCCGATCCTGCTGCTCGACGAACCGACCAGCGCCATGGACAACACCGGCGAAGAACGCCTCAAGCAACGCCTGGCTGCCGTGGTTGAAAACAAGACCGTGGTACTGGTGACGCACCGGGCCTCGCTGCTGTCGCTGGTCGACCGCCTGCTGGTGGTCGACCGTGGACAGATTCTCGCCGATGGCCCGAAAGCCGCCGTGATGGAAGCGTTGAAGAAGGGGCAGATCAGTGTTGCTTAAGTCGGGTGTCAAAGAGTCGATCCGTCGCTACTTCAAGGGTTCTGCCTCGTTGCAGGGCCAGCCGCTGCCGGAGGTCAACAAGGCGCTGATCGAGGACGCCCCGCGCGTCGTGCGCCTGACCATCTGGGCAATCATCGGCTTCTTCCTGTTCCTGCTGCTGTGGGCCAACTTCGCCGTGATCGACGAAGTGACCAAGGGCGACGGCAAGGCGATTCCGTCGTCGAAGATCCAGAAAATCCAGAACCTGGAGGGCGGGATCGTTTCGGAAATGTTCGTCAAGGAAGGCCAGATCGTCGAGGCCGGCGCACCGCTGATTCGCCTGGACGATACGCGATTTGCGTCCAACGTCGGCGAAACCGAGGCTGATCGCCTGTCGATGCTGTTGCGCGTCGAACGCCTGAGCGCCGAGGTCGATGACCGTCCGCTGAACTTCCCGGAAGACGTGCTCAAAGCCGTGCCGGGTCAGGCGAAAAGCGAAGAGTCGTTGTACATCAGCCGTCGTCAGCAATTGCATGACGAAATCGGTGGCCTGCAGGAACAACTGATTCAGCGTCAGCAAGAACTGCGCGAATTCAGTTCCAAGCAAGCGCAATATCGTCAGCAACTGGGCCTGCAGCGCCAGGAAATCAACATGTCCGAACCACTGGTGGCACAGGGTGCCGTATCGCCGGTGGAAGTGCTGCGCCTCAAGCGTGCCGAAGTCGAAACCCGTGGTCAGCTCGACGCCACCACGCTGGCCATCCCGCGCGCCGAATCGGCGATCAAGGAAGTACAACGCAAGATCGACGAGACGCGCGGCAAATTCCGCAGCGAAGCGCTGACTCAGCTCAACGAAGCCCGCACCGACCTGAACAAGGCCCAGGCCACCGGCAAAGCGCTGGAAGACCGGGTCAGCCGGACGCTGGTCACCTCGCCGGTGCGCGGCATCGTCAACAAGTTGCTGGTCAACACCATTGGCGGCGTGATCCAGCCGGGCAGCGACATGGTGGAAATCGTGCCGCTGGACGACACCTTGCTGGTCGAAGCCAAGATCCGCCCGCAGGACATTGCCTTCCTGCATCCGGGGCAGGAAGCGATCGTCAAATTCACCGCGTACGACTACACCATTTACGGCGGACTGAAAGCCAAACTGGAGCAGATTGGCGCCGACACCATCACCGACGAAGACAAGAAAACCACCTACTACATGATCAAGGTGCGCACCGAGCGCAGCCACTTGGGCACCGATGACAAGCCGCTGCTGATCATTCCGGGGATGGTCGCGTCGGTGGATATCATCACCGGCAAGAAGTCGGTGCTGAGCTATCTGCTCAAGCCGATCATTCGGGCGCGGGCCGAGGCGTTGCACGAGCGTTAATTCTCTAGTGGTCATTACCGCCTCATCGCTGGCAAGCCAGCTCCCACAGAGTTTTCGGCTGGAACACGATTGTGTGCTCGACATCGGAAACTGTGGCAGCTGGCTTGCCAGCGAAGGCGCCAGTGAAGTTGCCCCATTACGCCTAGAAGTGACGCAAATCGTCACTCACCATCCCGTCCATTCCTCACCATCCGCCATATCGTTATTCATTAACGGTATTTAATTTCCAATTCTTATAGCTTTAAAGTCATCCACCTGCGTACCTGCCGACCAATCGGCGCGCCGCACGACCTGAACCGACACGCAATCCAGCGTGAGTGTCTGATCGACGTGCGCGCCTGTGAGCGCGCCGTGCGTGGGAGATTGAAAGATGTCCGCAGCTACTGCCACCCCAAGCGCCGCGACTGCCGCGCCGCAAACCTTTGAAATTCGTCCGTTCAGCGGTGCCGTCGGTGCCGAGATCATCGGCCTGGACCTGACCCGGCCGGTCAACGATCAGGACTTCGCGCGCATTCATCGTGCGCACCTGGATCACCACGTGGTGGTGTTCCGCGACCAGCGCATCACCCCGCAACAGCAGATCGATTTCAGCCGCCGCTTCGGCGTGTTGCAGATTCACGTGCTCAAGCAGTTCCTGCTGGCCAATCACCCGGAAATCCTCATCGTTTCCAACATCGTCGAGAACGGCCAGAACATCGGTCTGGGCGACGCCGGCAAGTTCTGGCACTCCGACCTTTCCTATAAAGAGCTGCCGAGTCTCGGCTCGATGCTGCATGCCCAGGAGTTGCCGTCCGAGGGCGGCGACACCCTGTTCGCCGACATGCACAAAGCCTGGGACAGCCTGCCCGAGGCGCTGCGCAAAGCCGTGGAAGGGCGATCGGCCGCGCATTCCTACACCGCGCGTTACAGCGAAACCAAATTCGAAGGCAACTGGCGTCCGACCCTGACCCCGGAGCAACTGGCGCAGGTCGCCGAAGTGGTGCACCCGATCGTCCGCACCCATCCGGAAAACGGCCGCAAGGCGTTGTTCGTCAGCGAAGGCTTCACCACCCGCATCGTTGGTCTGCCGGAGGACGAGAGCAAACAACTGCTGGCCGAGCTCTACGCTCACAGCGTGCTGCCGCAAAACATCTACCGCCACCAGTGGCAGCCCCACGACATGGTGTTCTGGGACAACCGTTCGCTGATCCACCTTGCCGCGGGCTGCCCCGCGCACCTGCGCCGCAAGCTGTATCGCACGACCATCCAGGGCGACGCGCCTTTCTGATTTGCCGGAGATTCGATCATGTCCAAACGTTTTCCATTTGCACCGCTGGCGGCGGCCATCGGCCTGGGTTTCAACCTGCTTGCCGGTAGCCTGGTGGTGCCAACCGTGGCCCACGCCGAAGGTGAAATCCGCATCGCCGAACAGTTCGGGATTGTCTATTTATTGCTCAACGTGGTGCGCGATCAGGGCCTGATCGAGAAGTACGGCAAGCAGCAAGGCCTCGACATCAAGGTCGACTGGACGCAGCTCTCGGGCGGCGCGGCGGTCAACGATGCGCTGTTGTCGGGTTCTATCGACATTGCCGGCGCCGGCGTCGGCCCGCTGCTGACCATCTGGGATCGCACCCACGGCAAGCAGAACGTCAAGGCAGTCGCCTCGCTCGGCAACTTCCCGTACTACCTGGTCAGCAACAATCCCAAGGTCAAAACCATTGCCGACTTCACCGAGAAGGACCGCATTGCGGTGCCGGCGGTGGGCGTGTCGGTGCAGTCGCGCTTCCTGCAATTCGCCGCGGCCAAACAATGGGGAGACAAGGAATTCAATCGCCTCGACAAGTACACCATCGCCGTGCCGCACCCGGATGCGACCGCTGCGCTGATTGCCGGCGGCACCGAGCTGACCGGGCATTTCTCCAACCCGCCGTTCCAGGATCAGGCGCTGCAGAATTCCAACGTGCACGTGGTGCTCAACTCCTACGACATCCTCGGCCCGAACTCGCCGACGGTGCTGTTTGCCACCGAGAAATTCCGCAACGACAACCCGAAAACCTACAAAGCTTTCGTCGAGGCGCTGAGCGAAGCCGCGCAATTTGCGCAGAACGATAAGGGCGCGGCGGCGGACACCTACATCCGCGTGACCAAGGCCAAGATCGACCGCGCCGAGCTGCTGAAAATCATCGACAACCCGCAATTCGAATTCAGCGTCACGCCGAAAAATACCTATCCGCTGGCCGAATTCCTCTACCGCGTCGGCGCGATCAAGAACAAACCGGAGTCGTGGAAGGACTACTTCTTCCAGGACGCCAAACCGCTGCAAGGGAGCTGATCGAGATGAACGCCCCTTTGCAAGGCCACGCGGCCAGCAACCCGGTCGCCAGCACGCAAGCGCTGCTGGCGGTGGATAACGTCAGCCTCGAATACCGCACTCCGCAACGGGTGGTGCGGGCCACCCATCAGGTCAGCTTCGAAATCGATCCGGCGGACCGCTTTGTGCTGCTCGGCCCGTCCGGCTGCGGCAAGTCGACTTTGCTCAAGGCCGCTGCTGGGTTCATCGCACCGAGCGAAGGCGAGATTCGCCTGCAAGGTCAGCGCGTCGAGGGACCCGGTCCGGACCGGATCGTGGTGTTCCAGGAGTTCGATCAACTGCCGCCGTGGAAAACCGTGAAACAGAACGTGATGTTTCCGCTGCTGGCCTCACGAACCTTGAACAAAAAAGAGGCCGAACAACGTGCGCTGCACTATCTGGAAAAAGTAGGGCTGGCGGCGTTCGCCGATGCCTATCCTCACACCTTGTCCGGCGGCATGAAGGCGCGGGTGGCGATTGCCCGCGCGCTGGCGATGCAGCCGAAAATCCTTCTGATGGACGAGCCATTCGCCGCGCTGGATGCGCTGACCCGGCGCAAGATGCAGGAAGAATTGCTGCTGCTCTGGGAAGAAGTGCGCTTCACCTTGCTGTTCGTCACCCACTCGATTGAAGAGGCGCTGGTGGTCGGCAATCGCATCTTGCTGCTGTCGCCACATCCGGGGCGGGTACGCGCTGAAGTGCACAGCCATCAATACGATCTGCAAAGCCTCGGCGGCGTGGCGTTTCAGGAATCGGCACGGCGCATTCACCGCTTGCTGTTCGATGAAGGCCAGTCGCCGGAGACCGAGCGTGACCATGACTTCAACGACATTCGTATCGCTTATTGAGCGTTCTGGAGGATTGCCCGATGAGCCAACCATCGTCTGTACGACAAGAGTTTGAAACCGTCCTTGAACCATTGACCAGCGTGCCGCTTGAGCGCGAATTGCCGTTGGCGCAACGCCTGTGGCAACAGGGCTGGTTGCGTAAGAGTGTGATCCTGATTCTGCTGGCGATCCTCTGGGAAGTGATCGCCCGGGTGCAGAACAACGACCTGTTGCTGCCGAGCTTTCTGCAGACCGGCCATGCGCTGTACGACGGCCTGCTCAGCGGCGAGCTGCTGGGCAAGGTGTGGATATCGCTGGTGGTGCTGATCAAGGGTTACCTGATCGGCATCGTCCTGGCATTCGCCCTGACCACGCTGGCGGTGTCGACCCAGTTCGGTCGCGACCTGCTGAGCACCCTGACCTCGATGTTTAACCCGCTGCCGGCGATTGCCTTGCTGCCGCTGGCGTTGCTCTGGTTCGGTCTGGGGCAGAACAGCCTGATTTTCGTGTTGGTGCATTCGGTGCTGTGGGCGCTGGCGTTGAACACCTACGCAGGCTTTCTCGGCGTCTCGGAAACCCTGCGCATGGCCGGGCGTAACTACGGGCTGAAGGGCATGCGTTTTGTGCTGTTCATCCTGATCCCGGCAGCGCTGCCGTCGATCCTCGCCGGGTTGAAAATCGGCTGGGCGTTTGCCTGGCGCACGCTGATCGCCGCCGAGCTGGTGTTCGGCGCCACCAGCGGCAAGGGCGGGTTAGGCTGGTACATCTTCCAGAACCGCAATGAGCTGTACACCGACAAGGTGTTTGCCGGATTGGCGGTGGTGATCCTGATCGGGTTGCTGGTGGAGAATCTGGTGTTCGACACGCTGGAGCGGGTCACTGTAAAACGCTGGGGCATGCAGCGCTGATGTGTATTGACTGAGCTGGCCCCATCGCTGGCAAGCCAGCTCCCACAGGAGTTTCGCCGGCCATAGACTTTGTGGAAGCTCACAATCCTTGTGGGAGCTGGCTTGCCAGCGATGGCGTCCTTGCAACCACCACCAGACTTGAGGGATGTTTGCTAGCATTGCACCCGGATCAATTCAGATCAGCCATGAGTGCTCTGCATGCAACTCCCGGACATGAATCTCCTGGTCGCCCTCGACGCCCTGCTCGACGAAGGCAGTGTGGTCGGCGCCGCGCGGCGGATGAACCTCAGCCCTGCCGCCATGAGCCGCACCCTGACGCGTATTCGCGAAGCCATTGGCGATCCGATCCTGGTGCGCGCCGGTCGTGGCCTGGTACCCACCCCCAAAGCCCTCGAATTGCGCGAGCAGGTGCGCGATGTGGTCGAGCAGGCGGCGTTGCTGTTTCGCTCCGCCGACAGCGTGGATTTGGGTACCTTGCGGCGGCGTTTCAGCATCCGCGCCAACGACTTTTTCATCGGCGTGTACGGCGGCAAGCTGTTCGACACCCTCGACCAGCAGGCCCCGCACTGCGAATTGCGTTTCGTCCCCGAGGGCGATGGCGACGACGAAGCGCTGCGTGAAGGACGGATTGATCTGAGTGTCAGCAACACCCGTCCGGTGACCCCGGAAGTCAAAGTGCAGAACCTGTTCTCCACGCATTTTGTCGGTCTGGTGCGTGAGGATCATCCACTGCTCGACGGCGAAATCACCGCCGAGCGTTATGCCGGTTATTCGCATATCAGCATGTCGCGCCGTGGCATTGCTCGCGGCCCCATCGACACTGCGTTGAACGCCTTGGGCCTGGAGCGGCGGGTGGCAGTGATTGCGCCAAGCTTCCACGCGGCGATGTTTGCCTTGCCCGATTCCGACCTGATCCTGCCGGTGCCCAAGGAAGCGTTGCTCAGCGTGCGCCGACTGGGCCTGAAGCTGCGCTCGTTCAATCTGCCGATTCCGTTGCCGACGCTGATGCTGACCCAGGCCTGGCACCCGCGCTTCGACAAGGACCCGGCGCACCGCTGGCTGCGCGAAACGCTGAAGGCCTGTTGCGATGAGACGTGGCTGGCCGCGCAACCCTGAAAGTCAAAAGATCGCAGCCTTCGGCAGCTCCTACAGGGAAGCGCAGTCCGTAGGAGCTGCCGAAGGCTGCGATCTTTTGCTTTAAACAATTGTGTCTGACGCACTTATAACCTGCCGATAAGTCAATTTTCGTCAGCAGTAAGCCTTACTAAAATGCTCCGGTATTTTTCCCTCCGGAGTGTGTATTCATGACATCCCTGACCGTCCCGGCGCCCGTCGCTGCGGCCAGTCCGGCGACGGCGGCCACGCCACCGGTGTTTGGCGCGCGGATCATCACCGGCCTGGTCGGCGTGCTGCTGGCGGTGCTGGTCTCGGGCCTCAACGAGATGGTGACCAAAGTCGCTTTGGCCGACATCCGTGGTGCGCTGAACATCGGTTACGACGAAGGCACCTGGCTGGTGTCCTGCTACGCCGCGACTTCGGTGGCGGCGATGGCGTTTGCGCCGTGGTGCTCGGTGACGTTTTCCCTGCGCCGCTTCACCCTCTGCGCGATCAGCCTGTTCACGCTGCTCGGCGTGCTGTGCCCGTTCGCCCCGAACTACGAAAGCCTGTTGCTGATGCGCACCTTGCAAGGGCTGGCCGGCGGCGCGTTGCCGCCGATGCTGATGACCGTCGCCCTGCGCTTTCTGCCGGCCAATTTCAAACTTTATGGCCTGGCCGGCTATGCGCTGACGGCGACGTTCGGCCCGGGTCTTGGCACGCCGCTGGCCGGGTTGTGGAGCGAATACGTCGGCTGGCAATGGACGTTCTGGCAAATCATCGTGCCGTGTCTGATTGCCATGGCGATGGTGGCCTGGGGCATTCCGCAGGATCCGCTGCGCCTGGAACGCCTCAAGACGTTCAACTGGAAAGGCCTGCTGCTGGGTTTTCCGGCGATCTGCATGCTGGTGATCGGCTTGCTCCAGGGCAATCGGCTGGACTGGTTCGAGTCGAGCCTGATCTGCGCATTGCTCGGCGCCGGCGCGCTGTTGCTGCTGGCGTTTCTGATCCATGAATGGTCGCAGCCGATTCCGTTTTTCAAGCTGCAGATGCTCGGTATTCGCAACCTGGCGTTCGCATTGATGACCCTGGCCGGGGTGCTGGTGGTATTGCAGGCGGTGGTGCTGATTCCGTCGAGCTATCTCGCGCAGGTGCAGGGTTATCGCCCGGTGCAGACCGCGCCGATCATGTTGATCGCGGCGTTGCCGCAGTTGATTGCGCTGCCGCTGGTGGCGGCTTTGTGCAACCTGCGCTGGGTCGATTGTCGCTGGGTGCTGGGCATCGGTTTGAGCATGCTCACGCTTTCTTGCCTGGGCGGCTCGCTGCTGACTTCGGAGTGGATCCGCGACAATTTCTACGTCCTGCAATGGCTGCAGATTTTCGGTCAGCCGATGTCGGTGCTGCCGCTGTTGATGCTCTCCACCGGCAGCATCCAGCCGCAGGACGGCCCGTTCGCTTCGGCGTGGTTCAACACGGTGAAAGGCCTCGCGGCGGTGATCGCCACCGGCGTCATCGAGGCGCTGACCACCGCGCGCCTGCATTTTCACTCGACCATGTTGATCGACAACCTCGGTAATTCACCGTTGGCCGATCGCAGCGATCCGGGCCTTGCCCATCGCCTGCACGAACAGGCCGTGGTGCTGACGTCCTCTGATCTCTATGTGTGCATGGCCGGCGTCGCGGTGGCGCTGATTCTGCTGATTTTCTGGCTGCCGACGCGGATTTTTCCGCCGCGCGCGCCGACCTGATTGCTTCACAGATACCGAAGGTTTTTATGACGACTCAAGCAAAGCAAAAACTCGCGGTGGCCGTGGCCGCCGCACTGGCGGTCGGCGTGTTGCTGTACCTGGCGGTGCCGGGACTGTTCGGCAAGCGTACTCAGCAAAACACCAACGACGCGTTCGTTTCCGCCGACTACACGTTAGTGGTGCCGCGTGTGGCCGGGTTCATCAAGGAAGTGCTGGTGGAAGACAACCAGCAGGTCAAGGCCGGGCAATTGCTGGCGTTGATCGATGACCGTGATTTGCGCGCCGCCGCTGAAGCGGCCGATGCGCAAACCCTGGTCGCCCGCGCCCAGTTGCAAAACGCCAGGGCCACGCTGGAGCGGCAGACCTCGGTGATCGCTCAGGCGCAGGCTTCGGTGGTCTCGGCCAAGGCAGAAATGGCCTTCGCCCAGCAAGAGCTCAATCGCTACAACCACCTCGCTGGCGTCGGCGCCGGCACGGTGCAGAACGCGCAGCAGGCGCGCACCCGCATCGATCAGGCGAGCGCACGGCTCGATACGGCCAGCGCGAAACTGGCGGCCGAGCGTAAGCAGGTAGAGATTCTCACGGCGCAGCGCGATGCCGCCGAAGGCAATCTGAAGCATGCGCAAGCGGCACTGGAAATCGCCAGTTTCGAGCTGTCGTATACGCGCATCACTGCGCCGCAGGACGGCATGGTCGGCGAGCGTGCGGTGCGCGTCGGCGCCTATGTCACGCCGGGCAGCAAGTTGCTGGCGGTGGTGCCGTTGCAGCAGGCGTATGTGGTTGCCAACTTTCAGGAAACCCAACTTACCGACGTGCAGCCGGGGCAGCACGTACAGGTACGCGTCGACAGCCTCGGCGGCGAGGCCTTGAACGGTCGCGTCGAAAGCATCGCCCCGGCGACCGGCGTGACATTCGCCGCGGTGAAACCGGATAACGCCACGGGCAACTTCACCAAGGTTGTACAACGGATTCCGGTGAAAATCGTGCTTGAGCCGGGTCAGCCGTTGGCCGAGCGTTTGCGTGTGGGCATGTCGGTGGAGGCGAGTATCGACACTCGCCGTTCGGCGCCGGCGGAACGCGAGGTGACTCAGCGATGATTTTTGTTGAATCGGCTGGCGACATCGCTGGCAAGCCAGCTCCCACAGAGGGTGTGCAGACTGGCCGGGATTCTCACTCCAAACAGAGTTCTCTGTGGGAGCTGGCTTGCCAGCGAAGAGGCCCGTGGCAGCAACTCACCTTAAGTGCCTTGCTTACCCTTGGCCTCAGCGCCTGCACCGTCGGCCCGGACTTCCACAAGCCTGAAGCCCGCCAGATCACCGACTGGGCCAAACCCGCCAAGTCCGCCCCCAGTCAGGCGGTCAGCGAACCGCTGAACGAACGCTGGTGGGAGGTTTTCCACGACCCGCAACTCTCAGCCCTGACCCAGCGGGCGATGAACAGCAACCTCGATCTGCAACTGGCCGGCAGCCGCTTGCAACAAAGCCGCGCCGCGCGTCAGGTGATCACCGCGGATCGCTACCCGACCACCGCCGCTACCGGCAGCTACGCGCGCAAACGCAACAGCGGCGAAGGCCTGAATGACCCGTCCGGGCACAACGGCGATTCCGCCTTCAACCTGTGGGACGCCGGTTTCTCCGCCTCGTGGGAACTGGATGTCTGGGGCCGCGTGCGCCGCGAGACCGAGGCTGCCGATGCCAACCTCGAAGTCGCCGAAAACGATCGGCGCGGCGTGCTGCTGGCAGTGCTGGCTGACACTGCACAGAACTACATCCAGTTGCGCGGCGTGCAGAATACCCGCGCGGTCACCGAGCAGAACCTCGACGTCGCCCGGCACAGCCTCAAGCTGTCGCAACTGCGCCTGAACGACGGTGTGGCAACCGATCTGGATGTCGCCGAAGCCGCCGCTCAGGTCGCGGCCATCGAATCGCGTCTGCCAGCGCTTGAACAACGCCAGTCGCAACTGATCAACGCGATCAGTCTGTTGATGGGCGAGCCACCGCAAGCGCTGGCCAAAGAGTTATCCACAGACGCTGCCGTGCCGCAGTCACCGCTGCAAGTCGCCATCGGCCTGCCGTCGCAATTGGCCGAACGCCGTCCGGACATCCGCCAGGCCGAGTCGCGCCTGCACGCGGCCACTGCCAACATCGGCGTGGCCAAAGGCGATTTTTATCCGCGCATCACCCTGTCCGGCAACTTTGGCTCGCAGGCAATGCAGCTGAGCGATTTCGGTTCCTGGGGCTCGCGAGCTTTCGGTATCGGACCGCAATTCAGCCTGCCGCTGTTCGACGGCGGCCGCCTGCGCGGCATGCTGCAACTGCGCGAAGCCCAGCAACAGGAAGCGGCCATCGCCTATCAGCAGACCGTGCTGCGCGCCTGGCATGAAATCGACGACCAGTTGACGGCCTACAACGCCAGCCAGCGCCGCCGCGACAGCCTCGCCGAAGCCGTGCGGCAGAACCAGATCGCCCTGCGCACCGCGCAACAGCAATACGTCGAAGGCGTGGTCGATTTCGTCAACGTCCTTACCGTGCAAGGCGCGTTGCTGGCCACTCAGGAGCAGTGGGTGGAGAGTTCGACGGGTGTGTCGTTGGCGATGGTCGGGTTATACAAGGCGTTGGGTGGGGGCTGGGAGTCGGTGTATCCGGTGGGGGAGATGGCGCAGCGCTGAGATTGCGCCTGAGGGAGCAAATCGGCGAATTCGATTGGCCACTATACGGCTATTGCACAGTGGAAGATTCACAGGTTGAAGCGGGTTATGGCTGTTCAGCCTGCGAAATTTTCGATTTTGATTTGCCCGTCGGGAAAGGTCGCGATGATTTCAAGTTCGCCACCCATTGCCCGGATATAGTTGCGCAGCGTGCTGATGTACATATCGGTACGGCGCTCCATTTTCGAGATGGCCGCTTGGTTCACGTGCAGCATTTCAGCCAGCGTGGCCTGGCTCAAGGCCTTGGCTTGTCGCAGTTCGTTAAGCGGCATTTCCTTGATGTGTTGTTCGTAGATCGAATCGGCAAGCGCCCGTGCTTCGGGTGTCATGCGTGCTTCGAGGTCGGCGAATTTCTTAGCCATTGTTGCAACCCTCTTTGCGCAATGTTTCGAGATGCTCATCGTACAGTCGATCGGCGAGCGGGACGTTGAGTTCATACCAGCGGTCCTGACCGGTTTTATCTCCACCGATCAAAAGCAACGCGCAGCGTCTTGGATCAAACGCATAGAGCACGCGATACGGTCGCCCGCCATGCTGGACGCGCAATTCCCGTAAATGACCATGCCGCGCGCCATTGATTGCACTGCTATGCGGAAAACGCAGGCCTGGGCCGAATTGCCCAAGCAGTTTGACGCTTGCCGCCACAGAACTCTGCTCGCTCTCAGTCAGTTCTTCCCACCAGTTGCCGAACTCGTCGGTGTATTCGATATCCCAATTCATGGGCACTAATATGAGTGTTATGGAATATTCCATCAAAGTCATATTTTCGATGGGTTGACCATAGCGCTTCGCTCGGATTACAGCAAGCGTAACGGCACAGTGATGGCCTTTCGCTTGACGCTATTCCCCGCTGTCGTAGACTCCGCTCATCCGTCAGGGAGTAGCGGTTATGCAGCGTTTGCGCGGTTGGGTTATCGGATTGACCTTTGTTACGTGTGCAGTTCAGGCGCAAACGCCCGGGCCAGACGATCCGCTGCTGGATAACGCAGCGCCTGCGACAGCCACGGCGAGCAGTGAGGCGCGGGGTGTGTTGCGCGCTCGGGATCAGGCGACGCTGGCCAGTGAGTTGTCCGGGCGGGTTGTCGAGTTGCCGTTCAGCGAGGGCGAGTCGTTCAAGAAGGGCGATGTGCTGGCGAAGTTCGATTGCTCGGCGTATCAGGCGCAGCTCAATGCCGCCCAGGCCGCCAGCCGCGGTGCCGGTGAGGAGCTGGCGCACAATCGGCAACTGGCGGCGCTCAATTCCGTCGGGCGTTTCGAAGTGGCGCGGGCCGAGGCCAAGGTCAGCGAGACCCAGGCGCAATCTCAGGTTTATCAGGTTCAGGTCAAACGCTGCAGCGTGGTTGCACCGTTCGACGGGCAAGTGGTCGAGCGCAAGGTACAACGCTACGAAAGTGTGCCGGCCGGCGCGCCACTGCTCGATGTGGTCGACAACCGTACCCTGGAAATTCACCTGCTGGTGCCCTCACGCTGGATGGCCAGACTCAAGCCAGGCCAGACCTTCAGTTTCGTTCCCGATGAGACCGGTCAGCCCATCGACGCCACGGTCAAACGACTCGGTGCGCGGATTGACGAAGGCAGTCAGACCCTGTTGCTGGTCGCCACACTTCCCGAAGCCAAGGGCTTGCTCGCCGGCATGAGCGGCACGGCGCATTTTGCGGAGCTTAAATGAACGCCCCGGTGGCCGGCGGCGCCGAACAGGTGTTTGCGCGGTTTCTGGATCTCGAACGACAGACACGCGCTGCTCGCGATGCCTCGCAACTGGCCTATAGCCTGGTCAACGACGGCCAGGCGCTGTTCGGGTATCGCCATGCGGCATTACTGATCGCTGGCAAGGTACAGGCGGTGACTGGCGTCAGTACGGTCGAGCCGAATGCACCGTTTGTGGCATTCGTCGAGCAGGCGGTGGCGCAGTTGTTCAAGCAGGATGGATTGAAGATTGCGCGGGTCATCACGCCTGAGCGGGTGGGCGAAGCGATTCAGGCTGACTGGCGCAGTCTGTCTGCCGCTCAGGTGTTCTGGCTGCCACTGATCGACCGCGAGGGCGAGGTGTTCGGCGGTTTGTGGCTGGCCCGCGACGTGCCGTGGAACCCTTCCGAACAAGTGCTGTTGTCACAACTGGGCGACACCTTCAGTCACGCCTGGCTGGCGCTGCAACCGCGCAAACCGTGGCGGCTGCGCTGGACCCGCAAGCGTCAGGTGGCGCTGGTGGCGGTGCTGTTGCTCGGGTTGTTGATCCCGGTGCGCCAGTCAGTGCTGGCCCCGGCCGAGGTGGTGCCGCAGGGCGGGCGCGTGGTGGCGGCGCCGCTGGACGGGGTGATCGCCGAGTTTCTGGTCAAGCCCAATCAACCGGTGAAAACCGGCGACCTGCTGCTGCGGTTTGAAAGCACCACCCTCAAGGCCCAGGCCGATGTGGCCGAGCGTGCCTTGGGCGTGGCGGAAGCAGAGCTGAAATCCAACTCGCAACGTTCATTTGCCGATGCCGAGTCCAGTGCCAGGGTCGATTTGCTCGCCGCCCGTGCCGAGCAAAAACGCGCCGAGCGCGATTACGCCCGCGAGTTGCTGGCGCGCAGCGAAGTGCGCGCCGAGCGTGACGGGATCGCCGTGTTCGCCGATGCCGAACGCCTGACCGGCAGACCGGTGCAGACCGGCGAGCGCTTGATGGAAATCGCCGACCCGAATCAGGCCGAACTGCGCATCGAACTGGCGGTGGGCGACGCGATTGCGCTGGAACCGGGCGCCGATATTGCGTTGTTTCTCGATAGCGATCCGCTGCAACGCCACACCGCCAGACTTGAGCGTTCGGCCTATGAAGCGCAGCCCACCGCTGGCGGCCAACTGGCGTATCGACTGGATGCGAATTTTACCGAGGCACCGCCGCGCATCGGCCTGCGCGGTACGGCCAAGATATTCGGCGACCGCGCGCCGCTGGCCTTGTATCTGCTGCGCCGCCCGCTCGCCGGTCTGCGCCAGAGCGTGGGCCTGTAAATGAATCTGCCGAGCCTGCGTGCCGACCTGCAACTGTCGCCTGCGGCGCCGGCACTGGACGGTTCACCGCGCTGGACCCTGGCCGATCCGGTGCGCGGTCGGTATTTCAAACTCGGCGCGGCGGCGATGCGTCTGTTGCGCCACTGGTCGCTGGGCGATCCCGAACAAGTGCTGCGCGCCGCCAACCGCGAACCGGGCCTGCCGCTGGACGGCGTCGAGTTGGAGCAACTGCTGACATTTCTGCGCGGGCATGACCTGATCAGCGCCCTCGACGATCAGCAGCGTGCCAGTTACTCGCTCAAGGCCCTCGCGCAACGGCAGAGCCTGTGGAAAATCCTGCTTCACCAATATCTGTTTTTTCGCATTCCATTGTGGCGCCCGGACGCTTTTCTCAATCGCGCGTGGCCGTGGCTGGAGCGCTTCGGACCACGACTGTTGCGCGTCGGTCTGCCGGTAACGCTGGCGCTCGGGGTGTTTCTGGTTTCGCGGGACTGGCAGCGCTTTGTCGGCACCTTTCCGCACCTGTTCAGCCTCGGTGGGGCGCTCTCGTTTGGTGTGGCGCTGTTCTTCGCCAAGCTCTGTCACGAGTTTGGCCACGCATTCATGGCCAAGCGCGCCGGCTGTCGGGTGCAGAGCATGGGCGTGGCGTTCATGGTCTTGCTGCCGATGTTTTACACCGACGTCAGCGACGCCTGGCGGGTCAACGACCGGCGTGCGCGGCTGCTGATCGGCGCCGGCGGGGTGCTGGCGGAGTTGTTGCTGGCGTGCATCGCGTTGCTGGTCTGGTCGTTGTTGCCCGACGGCCCCGGACGCACGGCGGCGTTCATGCTCGCCAGCGCCACGTGGATCACTACGCTGGTGGTCAACCTCAATCCGTTCATGCGTTTTGATGGCTATTTTCTGCTCAGTGACCTGTGGGAGGTCGACAACCTGCAGGGCCGGGCCTTTGCCTTCTGTCGCTGGCGCCTGCGTGAGTGTTTGTTCGGCTATGGCGCTCCGGCGCCGGAGCCTTGGTCGCCGAAGATGCAACGGCGTTTGCTGATCTGGGGGTATGGCTCGTGGTTATGGCGTGCGGCGTTGTTTTTCGGGATCGCGCTGGCGGTCTATCACCTGTTTTTCAAAGTGTTGGGGATCTTCCTGATGCTGGTGGAACTGGTGTGGTTCATCTTTCTGCCGATCATGAATGAGTGGCGCCAGTGGTGGAGCCGCCGCGAACAAGCGCATGGCCCGCGTGTGCTGCTCAGCAGCCTGGCGGTGCTCGGTCTGTTGCTGGTGCTGATCGTGCCGTGGCGCAGCGCGGTGGAACTGCCAACGATGCTTGAGGGCGGTCGGGCCAGTGCGTTGCATGCGCCGGTGGCGGCGCGGGTCAAAACAGTCAAGGTCGCGGATGGCCAGACAGTCGCTCAGGGTGATGTGTTGATCGAACTGGAGTCGCCGGATCTCGATTCGCAGCAGGCCATCGTCCGCCGGGAAATCCAGATCCAGCAATTGCTGATGCGCCGACAGGCCGGTCGCAGTGAAACCGCGGCCGACGCCAGTATCATCGAGCAACGCCTCGCCGAAGCCGTGGCGCAATACCGTGGTCTGAGCGCTCGGCGCGAACGCCTGCTACTGCGCGCGCCCCATGCCGGCACTGTGCGTGATGTGCTGGCAAACCTGACGCCGGGGCGCTGGCTGTCGAGCAAGGATGCGCTGGCGCGGGTGGTCGAGGACGGTTCGCGCCTGCGCGGCTATATCGCCGAAGCCGAGTTGTGGCGAGTCCAGCCGGGTGCGACCGGGCGCTTCATCGCCGATGATCCGATGCATCCGGCGCTCGCCGTAAAGCTGGATGAAATCGATACCAATGGCGTGGCCTATGTCGATCAGGAGGCGCTGACCTCCGATCATCACGGGCCGATTGCCGTGCGCCGCGATCAACAGCAACGAGCCGAGCCTGTACAGGCGCAATATGGCGCGCGATTGACTACGCTGGATCAGCCGCCCACCCCGGTTCAACCGTTGCGCGGTGTGGTGGTGCTGCAGGGCAGCGGCGAGTCGGTACTCGGCGTGGCCTGGCGCCGGTTGGCGGCGCTGGGGGTCAGGGAAAGCGGTTTTTAGGGAGCGTGAACATGGCGAGCAACGCAGATGTGGCGGCAGACGGATTGGTGGTGCGACCTGCGCGGGCCACCGACGGGCCGTTTTTGCACCGCCTCTATCAGTCGGCACGCCCGGATCTGCAATGGATCGACGGCGAGCAGGAAGTTGTCCATCAAGTGGTCGCCCAGCAATTTCAGGTGCAGGAACAGGGCGTGGGTGAAAACCATCCCAACGCCATGCACTACGTCGTGGAAAAACTTGGCACGGCCGTCGGGGCGCTGAGCACCGACTTCGGCCCCAATGAAATCCGCGTGTTGTACATCGCCTTCATCCCTCAGGCGCGGGGCAAGGGTTACGGCCGCGCGGTGTTGCAAGGCGTGCAAAAGGCCGCGCAGCAGGTCCGCTGCCCGGTGGCAACGGTGGTCTGGGCCAACAACCCTCACGCGCGGCAACACTATCTGGCGTTGGGCTTTACTGTGGAGGAAAGCAATCCTGCGGCGCAGCGGCTCGTCTGGTATCCCCACGGCTAGACCTCACAAAACCCTGTGGGAGCGAGCCTGCTCGCGAAGGCGGTGGTTCATCCAGCATCGTTGTTGGCTGATACGGCGCTTTCGCGAGCAGGCTCGCTCCCACAAGGGTGATGTGCCGTCTAGATGATCGAGTCGATATCGAGCGTATGCGGCGCACCGATCGTATGCCCGTAAAGTGACGTCAGCAGTGCATCGTTGCCGGCGTTGTCCGGGGCCTGCGCGAGTTGTTCTTGCTTGAGGTTTTCCGGGTGCGCACGCCAGCGTTGCACGCACTCGGCGAGCAGCTCCGGCTGTTCGGCGAGCAGGCCATAAACGTCCGTTGCGCTGACCCGTTTATGCCGCAGGGCGCTCAGGCGCGCATGGCTGGTCTCGATGCGGCTGACTTCGTGGCTGATCGCCTCGATCGTGCGCTCCTGGGTGCGCACGTAGGCCGCTGGCCGGGCCAGCAGGTCCTGGCGGGCGGCGCGCAACTGCCGGGTAATGCGCACCAGCGCTTGCTCGACCCATTCAAACTCGCTGTCAGTGACCCGCGTGCGATTCGCCTCATGCGCCTGTTGCCAACGGCGCAAGGCCGCCCAGCACGCCGGGACATAGCCGCCGACCATCGAGTGATGCCCGGCATTGAAGATCTGCCGCAACAATCCCGGACGATCCGGCAGGCCGTTTTTCTGTTGCAACGCGAGGGTGCACGCCGCGTGCTGGGTGATGGTGTCGCAGCCCGGCTGCCACAGGATAGAAGACGTCTGCTGACGCCCGAACTCCACCGGCATGGCGTGATGCAGGCTGCCATGGTGATCGTAGGCTTCCCCCGTCCAGTTTGTAATGCCCGCGACGAACACCGACAGCCCGACCGGCACGTTGGTAAACATCAATGCCGCGCCCGTCCCGTACACCTCGGCCTTGGTGTTCATCCAGCTGCCCGGCACGCTGGGCACCGGGTCGTTGTGGTTGACCATGCGGTGATGCACCAGCGGGGCGGCTGCCTGGGTGAAGACCGTGTCGCCGGCGCGGGGGGCGCCGTAGGTGTAGAGCTGGATGTTGTACGTGAAATTCGATCTGCGGCGCAGCATTTCCGCGAGAAGCAAGGTGATCGCACCTCCGAGGCTGTGGCCGCAGATGAGTAGTTTTTGGCCGGCGTAGAACCGGTCCAAATAGTCAGTAGCGAAAGCGGCTGCTTTTTTTGCCGCTTCATAAAAGCCGCGATGGACGTTGCCTTCTCCCTCTTCAAAGGGCACTTGGAGAGCATCGGCATCGCGTAAACCATCGGGAATAATCTCGAATGTTCCGCGCACCGCAATCAGGATCAGTTCGTCGTTGTGGGTGATAAAGGCTTGGGTATCGGTCGCTTCTTTACCCACGTACCTGTCGTCGAGAAAGTGGATCTTCTCGGGATGCTCCTGATCCTCACCAAGGGCTGGATCATTGACCTCATACAACGCCGGATCGAACGGCACGATTTCCAGTCTTCTCGAATACGCCACGTCCTCATACAAGGGGTAAAAGGCATTCTTTTGCGCGGGGTCGACGCGCCACAGCTCATCGGACTTGGCCAGAGCATCGGCGAACCAGTTGCCCACACTGGGTTGATCAGGGAAGGCCACCCGGGGCTCCTTGATCGGCGCGGTGGCGGGTTTCTGGCCAAAAGGGCAGTAACTCAGGGTGGCCATCAACGCCAGTTGATACAGGTTGAGTGCGCAGAACTCCGGCGCCGTCGACAGCATCGGGCGCAAGGCCCGCAACGCACGAACTTCCAACACCGTGTGCTTGCGCGAGGCCAAGGCGACGCCGACCTCTGCGTGCTTGCCCATGATCGCGGCCAGGCCGCTGTCGGCGGGGTAATGGCGATAGACCTCGGGTGGCAGATGAGCGACGTGCCGGACCAGATGACGCACCTCCACCTGTATGTATGCGTCGCCGTCCGGAATGGGTTGTTCGCGGTTACGGGTGGCTCCGGGATTACGGTAACGGGTTTGCTCGGCGCGAACCTGGAGTTCGGTGATTTTCAGGGGGTAATGGGGCCGCTCCATTACACGTAAGTAGACCTTCTCCTGCCCCTCATAAGCCTGTTCGAAACGTAAGGCAATCGGACCTGCGCAATAACTGTCGACTCTGCCAATTCCTTTTGCATCCAGATATCCATTGAATGCTTGTCCCTCCGAATCGACCGCAACATAGGCCAATCCCTCATAGGCTTGCCCCGAGCCAAACTCATCGACCAGTTGAAAACTGCTCCAGTTGCCTTGCGTCGGGCAGGTCAGCATGCGGCTGTTGAGTGGTGATTGCAGTTCCTTTTCAAATGACGTCATGTGGAACACTCCTTATTCCGTGCAGCCGGGATAGATGGTGCAGATGCGGCCATCGACCATCTGGAAGGTGCTGAAATCGGTGTGGTTGCCGAAGCAGAAGGCATCCTGATCTTCGAAGTTGTCGCCCATGCAGCGCTTCCAGCCGTTAGGGACCTTGACCCAGGTCTTGCCGATGGCGGGCCTTTCCTCCTCTGCCAAACTGATCTTCATCCGCACGGTTTTGCCCGGCAGTTGCTCAAGGGTGTAGGCGGCAAAAGGGCGACCTCGCGCGAGCGCGCCAAGCTCGTCGGTTTTTTTGCAGTCGAGGAGCTTTACGATGCGGCGGTACGGCCCCATCGTGCGGAACAGCCACTGGCACTGGCCGTGAAATCGACTTTCAGACTCTGCGTTGAAGACTCCCTTGTAACGAGTCTCCAGTTCTTCGCGTACAACGACCGCTGCGAAGTCCCCACTCTTGTCGCCCCAGTCTTTTCCGTAGGCAGCCCTGATCACCAGATCGATCTTCCTGATCACCAATGGGCATCCTTTGACCGTCCTGTGGATCGCAATTTCTGAAACCGGCTCGTAGTGCTCACGCCATTTCAGGTTGTAGCCAACCGCAGTATTTCGCCCGTCCGGGACGGTGCAGTTTTCTCCTTTTGCGGGTACGTATTTGGCGATGGCTTCATAAGCGAACCCCGGCGGCAGATCAGCCGTGAAGGTGAAGCTGTCGGGCGGACTGCTCTTGCAGCCAGCCATAAGAGCGAAGCAACCACCCAGCCTCGCCATGCATCGCAGGCGAGGCCCGGTGAGGCGTCTGCGCAGTTCCTTTTCAAATGACGTCATGTGGAACACTCCTTATTCCGTGCAGCCGGGATAGATGGTGCAGATGCGGCCATCGACCATCTGGAAGGTGCTGAAATCGATGTGATTACCATTGCAGTAAGCACGCTGGTCTTCAAAGCCTTTACCCATGCAGCGCTTCCAGCCGTTGGGTACCTTGACCCAGGTGTCTCCCCAACCGGGCCTTTCTTCCGCGTCCAAATCGATCTTCATCCGCACGGTTTTGCCCGGCAGTTGGTCGAGGGTGTAGGCGGCAAAAGGCCGACCTCGACTGAGTACGCCAAGCTCGTCGGTTTTTTTGCAGTCGAGGAGTTTTCGCAGGATGCGTGGCTTGCCCGAGGTGCGGAACAGCCACTGACACTGACCGTAAAAGTTGCTTTCAGCCTTATCGTTAAAGGTGCCCTTGTAACGGGCTTCCAGCTCCTCGCGTACAGCGACCACTGCGCTGTCACCGTTGATGTCACTCCAGCCTTTGCCATATGCAGCCTTGATTTCGACATCGATCTTCCAGATCACCAACGGGCATCCTTTGACCATCCTGTGGATCGCAATTTCTGAAACCGGCTCGTAGTGCTCACGCCATTTCAGGTTGTAGCCAACCGCAGTATTTCGCCCGTCCGGGACGGTGCAGGTTTCTCCTTTTGCGGGTACGTATTTGGCGATGGCTTCATAGGCGAACCCCGGCGGCAGATCAGCCGTGAAGGTGAAGCTGTCGGGCGGACTGCTCTTGCAGCCAGCCATCAGGGCAAAGCAGCCGCCCAGCACCGTGATGCATCGCAAGCGAGGCCCGGTGAGGTAGCTGTTCAACCCCTTTTCAAATGACGTCATGGTGGAACACTCCTTATTCCGTGCAGCCGGGATAGATGGTGCAAATACGCCCATCGACCATCTGGAAGGTGCTGAAGTCGGTGTGATTACCGAAGCAGAATGCGTACTGGTCTCCGAAGTTGTCGCCCATGCAGCGCTTCCAGCCGTTAGGGACCTTGACCCAGGTCTTGCCGATTGCGGGCCTTTCCTCCTCCGCCAACCCGATCTTCATCCGCACGGTTTTGCCCGGCAGTTGGTCAAGGGTGTAGGCGGCAAAAGGGCGACCTTGTGCGAGCGCGCCAAGCTCATCGGTTTTTTTGCAGTCGAGGAGTTTTCGCAGGATGCGTGGCTTGCCAATCGTGCGAAACAGCCATTGGCATTGGCCATGGAAAGTGCTTTCGCCGGACTGGTCAAAAACACCCTTGTACTTCGCCTCCAGGTTATCGCGAAGGGCAATAACGGCACTGTCGCCACTGGAGTCTCTTCGGCTTTTGCCATATGCAGCTCTGACCTCGACATCGATCTTCCAGATCACCAACGGGCATCCTTTGACCATCCTGTGGATCGCAATTTCTGAAACCGGCTCGTAGTGCTCACGCCATTTCAGGTTGTAGCCAACCGCAGTATTGCGCCCGTCCGGGACGGTGCAGTTTTCTCCTTTTGCGGGTACGTATTTGGCGATGGCTTCATAAGCGAACCCCGGCGGCAGATCAGCCGTGAAGGTGAAGCTGTCCGGCGGACTCGCCACACAACCCGGCAACAATCCCACGCAGCCCACCCACCCGGCATGTCGAAAAAATCGTTTCACTGCGTTGCCTCTCCAGCCATCGTTTTCACCCAATGGCTCACCCGTTCAAAGTGTTCCAGCGGCGTTTCCCCCGGGCGCACTTGCCACTGCGCGTCAAAGCCGTTGGCTGGCGCTCGCAAGCTGTGAATCAGCAGAAACTCCAGCTGCTGCGGGGTCTGCCAACCCCACTCATCCGCTTGCGCCAAGCGTTCGCGCAGCCAGGTTTGCGGTGGCTGTGTGCGGGCGAGGTCGGCGTAGGCCTGCTCGTGCTCGGCCAGCAGATAGCGATGAGCGTTAAGCTGGCGAATCTCGCGGGTTTGCTCCGCAGGCACGGGTGTTTGCAGCCACGGTGGAGACGCTGGCAGTGGATAGCGGCCGGGCGCCGGGTTGTCGCAGCTTTCCCATTGCGTGTCCTGCCAGTAACACACGCTAAGGGCGGGCCCGAGGTAGGCCGCAATGTCTTCGTTTGGCAGATGCGCCAGTGTCCGGGCCAGCACGCGGTTGTCGTGAAAGCGGTACAGCGCCTGATGTGGACGGGCGCCGATAATCAGCCGTTGCTGCCAGTGTTCCACCCACGCGGACAGGGAGGTTTGCGGCAGGCTGAACAGCCATCCCCAGTTGCTCTCCGGACTGGCGAGCAACGGCGCGATGCGCCTGTCGTCGTACCGCTCCAGGGCGAAGACAAACGGCCCGTTGTCCGCCAGTTCGGCGGCGGGTGTGTCTTTGTAGAGGATGCGGTAGTGCTCGAAGTCGCTGGTTTGCAGCAGCGTCTGCCGGGTTTCCCGTTGTGGCGGCTGTGAGTCCAGCAGCAGGTACAGGCCGTGCCCTGAAGCGAATTGACCGCTCAGCCAGCGGCGCGCAAATGCGTCGTTCATGCGACGTTCTCCCGTGGCAGACAGACGCCATCGCGGCAGTCTTCACACAGTGGGCAGAATGTCGCGCCCATGGCGTTGCTGGCCGCCAGCAGCGCGAGTTGCGTGGACGCCAGCACGGGTGGCAATGGAGATGGGGCCGCCAAGTCGTCGACGCCGTCGGGCATCGCGGCCCGCGCCGACGCAACCGCCTTGGGATTGCCGCCGAGCTGAATGGCACTGCTGCTGAAAATGCCACCGTGACTGATCACCAGATGCTCGCCACCGACCGTGAGGCTGATGCTGTTGCCGGCGTTGAGCACCAGATGATCGCCGGCGTTGAGGTGGATTTGCCGACCGGCCTCGATCGCCTGCAGTTGATCGACCCGGCTATGGCTGTCACCGCTGACGTGCAAGTGGTCGCTGGCATACAGCCGGGTTTTGCGGTCGCCGTGCACGGTGCGCTGGTCTTCGGCCTGCAACACGCTGATGCTGTGGCCCTTGATGGTTTCGTGGCGCTGGTTGCCGACGTCCAGGCGGCTGTCGTTTTCCACCTTGTGTTCGAGGTCGCGCTGGGCGCGCAGGTAAATCAGTTCGCGACCGGCGCGATCTTCCACGTGCAACTCGTTGAAACCGCCGTTGTCCGGTGAACTGCGTGAGCGAAACACGCTGCGGGTCTTGTGTTCCGGCAGTTCATAGGGCGCCGGGTTGGCGCTGTTGATCAGGCAGCCGCTGACTACCGGGTGATCGGGATCACCGTCGAGAAAACTGACCAGCACCTCCATGCCGACCCGGGGCAGCGTCAAGCTGCCGTGGGCGCTGCCGGCCCAGTTCGAGGCCAGCCGCAGCCAGCAACTGCTGTGGTCGTCGTGGTTGCCTTCGCGGTCCCAGTAGAACTGCACCTTGACCCGCCCGAACGCATCGCAATGGATCTCTTCGTCCACGGGGCCGGTCACCACGGCGGTCTGGCTGCCGAAGATTCGCGGCTTCACGAACGATGGCGGTGGGCGGTAGATCACCTCCCATGGCGTGGCGACGAAATCGTTCCGGTAGCCTTCAACGAAGCCGTCGTCTGCCGCGGTATTCACCGCACTCAGCGTTTCCTCCAGCACTGCGGGTTGTTTGCCGCGATGATTGACTTCGGTCAGCAGCCACAACCCGTTGGTGTCCTCGCAGGGATGCTCACTGATCGCCAGGAAATGACCCGTCACCAGGCCTGGCTGATCGCTTTGGCCTTGGGCCTGCAAGTAGTCGACGCGATGACTTTCCAGGGCGCGGCGGGTCAATTGCTTGCCCCGCGCGCCGTCGGTGAAGCGCCCGGGGTAGCGATAATCCTCAAGCGCCGGCCGGGCCGCGTCACTGTCGGCGCGGTGAGTGGCCTCCAGCAGAAAGCGGGTTTTGCGAAAGTCGTGATCACGCCGCACGGTTGCCGTGGGGCGGGTTTCCATGCGCACCTCAAAGGCGTTGATCGCTGGTGTCTGGGCAACCATGCCGGTGTCCTGGCGATAGGCTGTGGGACGATCCAGCCTGGGGAAGACCGTCTGGTCGTCACCCAGCACCAGCAGGTGTTTTTCGCGACTGTGCTGGAAGTGGTAGTGAATGCCTTCTTCCTGACACAGCCGCTGGATGAAGTGCAGATCCGACTCCGCCTGCACGCAATAGTCGCGTGGCGGATAGTCGGCCCCCAGATGAAACCGGTGCAGGTCACGGTGAATGCCGTTGTCCGCAAGAATCCGGGTGATGATTTGCGGCACGCTCATCTGCTGGAAAATCCGCTGATTGCAGCGATGTTGCAGATACGCCAGACGGGGTACCAGGGTCAGGCTATAGCGCGTCAGCCGTTTGCCGCGATCGCCGCGGGCGATGCGATTGACCACGCCGTGGATACCCTGGCCTTCGAGGTCGAATGCGAGGAATGCCTGTTGGTGCATGAAGCTTTCAAGACGCAGGTTCGCTCGTTCGCTGACCAGTTCAACTTCGAACGCATAGGGCTGGCTGATCGATTCGTGGCCGGTGAAGGAGAGGACCTGCAGGTCGTGTTTAACGTCGTTGAGCAATAGGTTGAAGCGGGCACGGGTGGTCGACATCCTTTATTCCTTGTCCTGTGACGGGGCACTGGCTCTTGGACGTCGATGCAACGCTTGCACGCCGATCTTCCTTGGTCTGGCGCGCAACAAACGTCTCGGAGCCGGTTTCGTGCAACGCTAACAAGGCCGCCGAAGAAATGATGTCAGACGCTTCCCAAACTGCGGTTACAAAAACACTGGTCGATGCGGATTCCGGCGGGTCAGTTGAAGGACATGCAGAAGTAACCCAGTTGCGGATCCCGCCCCATCGCTGGCACTCGTGACACGAAAATGTCTTCCACTCGCCCGAGTTCCGGCAGCTCCAGTGCGCACAGGCCGTCGACGAACCCGGTCGGCACCAGGCTGTTGAATTCGAGGCAGAACGGCATGCGCTCGCTGTAGCGGGTTTTCGCGGCGGGGACTTCGTTGAGGTACTCGATGTGGATCGGCAATGCCGTGCCATCTGGCAGGTGCAGCGTGCTTTGCTGTCCGAGCAACGGCTGGACGTGTTGGATCTGAACCGCTTGCAGCATGATCTGACTCCGTTGAAAAAAGAACGGCCGGGGGCCGTGAGGCCCCCGACGTTTGTTCAGTTGCGCGAAGGGAACAGCCCGTTCAGGGCAACGCTGAAGTTGACGACCAGAGAGGGGTTGACGATGGATAACGGCTGACTGCCGCCCGTGGAGGAAATGTCCCCGGTGACCGTGGTGGTCAGGCCTTTGATGGGAACCGGTGTGGCACCTTGGGCATCGGAATAGATGTTCGCCGAGCCAGGGCCGCCGCCGGACGCGCCGATGTACGAGTTGGTGGCGGTGGGTACGGTCGCCGGATTGCTTGCAGGCACCGCCAGTTGCAGGGCGGTGTTGGCGGAAAGGCCGGTCATCGCGTGGGTGTGGTTGGGCATGTTGGCGATCGTGGCCGTTACGTTTTCTGTGCCATACACCTGACCGATGACACGCGGCGTCAGCCCCTGTCCGTTACCCTGTGCCACCGGCACCCGACCTTGCAGGTTGGGCAACTGAAAATTGGTCGTGCCGTTGCCGCCGTAGTAGGTGCCCAGCAAGGCGAACAATGCCTGGTATTGCGAGATGCTCAGGATTTGTCCGTTGCACAAGGCCCAGCCACTGGGGGCGAAGTTGAAGGCGAACGGTTGAATCGTACCCATAAAGACTTCCATGGTTCCTCATCCTTCTGTTATGTGGTCGGCGCGCCGCGCGGTAGCCTAGTTGCAGGGCAGGTACACAGGCTGTGCTGACGCCTTGCATTTGCGCGGGCAGGTCACGCCAAGCCGTAGCGTAGACCCGGATCAGCGGACTTGCCGGACGTCGTCGTGGCCGCGCGTCGACTTCGACTCTGGCCTACAGTGTGCGCAATGAGTGGCGCTGGTTTTTACTCGGTAAATCTGTAAGGGAAGGTTGATGGAAGCGCGTCGCGAGACTCCGCTGGGGGATACCCAGGACCCGTTTGCCGCACCGAATGCCGGTGTCCGGCGTCTATGGCGCTGGGCTCGCCAGCAGTGGCTGATACCGATTCTGTTGTTGGCGACGGTGGTGCGTTTTTATGACCTGACCGCTGCCGCGATCTGGGGCGACGAAGGCTCAAGCCTGCTGCTGGCGCGCTATTCGCTGACCGGTATTTGGCAGCACGCGGCGTTCGACGTGCATCCGCCGTTGTATTTCATGCTGCTGCATGGCTGGATCGGGTTGTTCGGTGAAGGCATCCTGTCGATTCGCAGCCTCAGCGCCGTGGCTGGCATCGCCACGGTCGGGCTGGGTGTCTGCCTGGTCGATCGCCTGGCCACCCGCCGCGCCGCGATCATTGCCGGGGTGCTGTTGGCGTTGCTGCCGACGGCGGTGCGCTACAGCCAGGAAGTGCGCATGTACTCGCTGCTCGGCTTGCTCCTAATCGGTTCCACACTGGCGCTGATCTGCTGGGTCAGACGCTCGCAGCGCCGGCGGTATCTGGTGATCTATGCATTGCTGATGAGCGCGGCGTTGTACACCCACTACTTTGCAGTGCTGGCCGCGCTGAGCCATTGGCTGTATCTGGGGCTGATTCGCCTGCTGCCGGGTTATCGCCTGCGGCATATCCAGCGCAAGGACTGGTGGCTCGCCAATCTGGCCATCGTCGTGCTCTACCTGCCGTGGTTGCCGAACCTGCTTGATCTGACGCAACACATGGAAGAGCTCAAGGTCGGTGGCGACGTGGGCTGGGAAGATCCGGTAACCCTGTCCTCGCTGCCGTCGATGATCTGGCTCTGGTTGATCCAGGACGATGGCGAGCATCTGCCGTTGCTGCTGTTCTGCGGCGTACCGCTGGCCGTGCTGGCGCTGGCGGGCGTGGCGGTTGCCCGCGACCGCAGCGTGAACCATGGCAGCGTCTTGCTGGCGCTGTACACCGGTATGCCGTTGTTGCTGGTGTTCGCGGTTTCCTTCATCAGCCCGGTGTTCATCGAGCGTTACCTGACAGCCTATGCGCTGGGGTTGCCGATGCTGGCGGCGCTGGCCATTGATCGGTTGTACCGCCGCGCTCGTGTGCTGGCAGTGGCGATCCTGGTGTCATGGATCGGGGTTGAGCTGGTGGGTGTAAATACCAATGCCACGGTCGACCCGCACGATCAGTTCAACGTCATGGTCGATTACATCAACCGGCATTTCGTCAGCGGTGACCGGATCGTCACCAGCGACATGCTCTGGTACCTCAGTTACGTCTATTACAACCGCACTGACGCTCAGGTGCGGCTGTATACCCCACCCGCCGCCGATGGTCGTTCGACGCGCCCGAATCACTACGGTTTTGGCACCCTGGTGTCCGAGGAGGTCTATCTGGATCGGCTCGGTGACCTGCCCAAGGGCAGTGCTCGCGTCTGGTTGATCGGCGATCTGGACGTGGACGTGCCTGATCCATTCCGACCCTTGCCGACGACCTGGCAGCTGCGTGATCAGACCCATGCCGGTGGCGCAAATGCGCGACTTTTTTCGTTGACCACTGATAACGGAACGACGGAGAAATGACTTAAACGCTTCACTATTTTTTTCGCGATTAAAACGGACTTTAATAGTCCGTTTTGCTCTATTTTGATATCAAAACACTACTAGTCGAAAGGGTATTGTTGGACTACGCTCGTCGGACAAAAGGACTTACAAAGTAAGGTGAAGGGATTGCAGCAGTTCCACTTTATCTCCGGCTTGCCGCGCTCAGGTTCCACCCTGCTTTCTGCGATTCTTCTGCAGAACCCGCGCTTTCATGCCGGCATGACCAGCCCGGTCGGCGCGCTGTTCTCCGGTGTCCTTGAACAATGCAGCGCCGGCAGCGAATTCGGCGCGGTGATCGACACCGACATGCGCCGCCGCCTGCTGCGCGGACTGTTCGATGCCTACTACGCCGACAAGGCTGACAAACCGGTGGTGTTCGACACCAACCGGCAGTGGAGTTCGCGCCTGCCGGCCATCAGCGATCTGTTCCCCAAAGCCAAAGTCATTGCCTGCGTGCGCAACGTCGCCTGGGTGATGGACAGCCTGGAACGGTTGTACCGCGCCAATCCTTATGAAAACACCAAGCTGTTCGGCGATGCTGTCGAGCGCAACACCGTCTACAGCCGCTGCGAAACCCTGGCCCAGCGCAATCGTCTGGTCGGTTTTGCCTGGGCAGCGCTCAAGGAAGCCTATTACGGCGAGCACGCCGATTCGCTGCTGATCGTTGATTACGACTTGTTGACCCAGGCCCCGGAGCGGGTGCTGCGGCTGGTCTACGACTTCATCGGCGAGCCCTGGTTCGAGCACGATTTCGAACACCTGGCCTATGACGCGCCGGCGTTCGACCAGGCGCTGGGTGTGGCCGGCCTGCACAAGGTCAAATCCAAGGTTGCCCTGCAGTCCCGGCGCACGATTCTGCCGCCGGACCTGTTCAAGCAATACGCCGATCTGTCCTTTTGGCTCGATGGCTCAGCCAGCGCTGCCAATGTGATTCGTATGAAGTCCGACGCCGCGATCAGTTGATCGCGGCGTTTTTCATTGATGCGTTTACAACTGTTCGAGTCCGGGTGAGCAACATGTGGTGGAGCAAGCAAAAGTCGCGGGTAACCGAAGGCCAACGGACGCTGGCTGCGCCGCTGATCATGTCGCTGGAACCGCGCATGCTGTTCGACGGTGCCGTCGCAGCCACGGTCGCTGACACCGCCGCCCAGGCCGACAGTCATCCCGCCGCCGACGCGGCCAAGGCACCGACGGCCGATCACCCGTCGGTCAGCAAAGACACCCACGGCCAGGCCGATGCCACGCCGGCTGCCAGTCCTGTCGCGGTACCTGGCCAGAGCGTGGTGTTCGTCGATGCCCGGGTCAAGGATGCCGACAGCCTGCTCAAAGGCGTCGCCCCCGGCGCGCAAGTGGTCAAGCTCGATGCAAGCAAGGACGGCTTGCAGCAGATCGCCGATTATCTCGACCAGCATTCGGGCGTCAGCTCGGTGCAGATCATCGCTCACGGCAACGCCGGTGACCTGTGGCTCGGCAACAGCTATCTGTCGGCCGACAACGTCGCGCAACGCAGTGCAGTGCTGGCGGAAATCGGCAAGGACATGAACGTTGGCGGCGACATCCTCATTTACGGCTGCTACACCGCCGAGGGCGACCGAGGCCTGAGCTTCGTTGACTCGCTGGCACAATTGACCGGCCGCGATGTAGCCGCCTCGAACAACCGCACCGGCGTGGGCGGCGACTGGGATCTGGAAATCGCCACGGGCAAGATCGAGAGCGCCAACGTGCTGTCGACCCTGTCGATGAGCGAGTATCAGTGGGGCCTCGCCACGTGGACCGCCACCAACAACGCGAACACCGGGGTCGGCTCGCTGCGCGCAGCGCTGGCGTCGGCGCAGAACGGCGACATCGTGACCTTCGGCACCAGCATGACGGTACAGCTCACCTCTGAGCTGCTGATCAACAAGAACATCACCGTCGATGGCGACCTGAACAACGACGGCGTCGCGGACGTCACCCTCGATGGCCAGTACAAGACCCGAGTGGTAGAAATCACCTCCGGCAACACCGTGACCCTCGATGGTCTGGTGATTACCCGGGGTCTGGTCTCTGGCAACGGCGGCAATGGCGGCTACGGGGCAACCGGCGCCATGGGCGGCGGGATTTTCAACGCCGGTATTCTCACGCTGAACAACGTTTCGGTAACGGGTAACGCGGCGGCCGGCGGTGGTGGTGGCGGCGGTGTCACGGGTGCCAACTACGGCGGCGGTGGTGGCGGTGGCGGCGGCCTTGGTGGTCAGGGCGGCGGCCATGGCGGTACGGCCGGGCCGGGCACCGGAACGTTGGGCGGCCAGGCCGGCAGCGGTGGCGTGGGTGGCTATGGCGGAGGCTACGATGCAACGCACATGGGCGGACGCGGCGGCTCCACCGTCGGCGGTGCCGGTGGCGTGGGTGTGTCCTATTACAGCAACGGCGGCAATGGCGGCACGGCCAACAACGGCACGATTTCCATCGGCGGCGGCGGTGGCGGCTCCGGTTGGGACAAGGTTGGCGGCGTCGGCGGCAATGCGGCCGGCGGGATTTACAACGCCTCGACCGGTACGTTGAAAATCGTCGGCACCTCGGTCATCAGCAACAACATCGGCGCGGGCGGCGGTGGCGGCGGCGGTAGCGGCCAGGGCAGCAACAACCTGAACGGCGGCGACGGCGGACGGGGTGTCGGTGCGATCTGGAACCAGGGCGGCACGGTCCTGATCACCGCCGCCAACTTCAGCGCCATCAGCGGTAACGCGGCTGGCAGCGGCTCCGGTGGTACAGAGCTGGGCGGCGGCGTGACGGGCTCTGTACCGTTGGCCTTCGCGGCGATCTACAACAACGGCGGTACGCTCAACACTGCTTATGTTGAGCCACCGACCGCGACCATCGTGATGGCCGACACGGCGTTGAAAATCGGCGAAACCTCGCTGGTGACCATTACCTTCAGCCGGGCGGTGAGCGGTTTCACCAACGCCGACCTGACCATTGCCAACGGCACGCTGACAGCGGTCAGCAGCAGCGACGGCGGCCTGACCTGGACCGCGACGTTCACTCCGACCAACAACATCACCGACGCCACCAACCTGATCACCCTCGACAACACCGGGGTGACCGCGATCAGCGACGGCGTGGCGGGCGTCGGCACCACCAACTCCGTCAATTACGCGATCGATACCGCGCGCCCGACCGTGACCATCGTGATGTCCGATACGGCGTTGAAGATCGGCGATACCTCGCTGGTGACTTTCACGTTCAGTGAAGCCGTGACCGGTTTCACCAACGCCGACCTGACCATCGCCAACGGCACGCTGAGCGCGGTGAGCAGCAGTGACGGCGGTATCACCTGGACCGGGACCTTCACTCCGACCGCCAGCATCACCGACACCACCAACCTGATCACCCTCGACAACACCGGTATCGCCGACCTCGCTGGCAACGCCGGCAGCGGCACGACGGATTCGGCCAACTACGTGATCGATACCGTGCGGCCGACGGCGACCATTGTGGTGGCCGACACCAACTTGGCGGTCGGTGAAACCTCGCTGGTGACCATCACCTTCAGCGAAGCGGTCAGCGGCTTCACCACCGCCGACCTCACCGTGGCCAACGGCAGCCTGAGCGGCCTGAGCAGCAGTGACGGCGGCATCACCTGGACCGCCACGCTCACGCCGACCAACAGCATCACCGACACCACCAACCTGATCACCCTGGATAACACCGGGGTCGTCGATCTGGCTGGCAATGCCGGCAGTGGCACCACTAACTCCAATAACTACGCCATCGACACCGCGCGTCCCACCGCGACCATCGTGGTGGCCGACAACAACCTGCGGATCGGTGAAACCTCGCTGGTGACCATCACCTTCAGCGAAGCCGTGACCGGCTTCACCAACGCCGACCTGACGATTGCCAACGGCACCTTGACGGCGGTCAGCAGCAGCGACGGCGGCATTACCTGGACGGCGACCTTCACGCCGACCGCCAGCATCACCGACGCGACCAACCTGATCACCCTGAACAACACCGGCATCGCGGATCTGAACGGCAACGCCGGCAGCGGGACCACCGACTCCAACAACTACGCCATCGATACCGTGCGCCCGACCGCGACCATCGTGGTGGCCGACAACAACCTGCGGATCGGCGAAACCTCGCTGGTGACCATCTCCTTCAGCGAAGCGGTGACCGGTTTCACCAACGCCGACCTGACCATCGCCAACGGCACGCTGAGTGCGGTGAGCAGCAGCGACGGCGGCATCACCTGGACCGCGACGTTCACGCCGAGTGCCAGCGTCACCGACACCACCAACCTGATTACCCTGGACAACACCGGTATCGCCGACCTGGCGGGCAATGCCGGCAGCGGCACCACCGACTCCAACAACTACGCCATCGACACCCAGCGCCCGACCGCGACCATTGTGGTCGCCGACAGCAATCTCACGGCCGGTGAAACTTCGCTGGTGACCATCACGTTCAGCGAAGCGGTGAGCGGCTTCACCAACGCTGACCTGACCATCGCCAACGGTACGTTGACGGCGGTGAGCAGCAGCGATGGCGGCATCACCTGGACGGCGACGTTCACCCCGAACGTGGGCGTCAACGACGCGACTAACCTGATCACGCTGGCCAACACCGGCATCGCGGACCTCGCGGGTAACGCCGGTAGCGGCACCACCAACTCCAACAATTACACCATCGACACCGTGGTGCCGACCGCGACCATCATCGTGTCCGACCCCAGCCTGAAAATCGGCGAGTCCTCGCTGGTGACCATCACCTTCAGCGAAGCCGTGACCGGCTTCACCAATGCTGACCTGACCATCGCCAACGGCACGTTGACGGCGGTGAGCAGCAGCGACGGCGGCATCACCTGGACGGCCACGTTCACGCCGACTACCAACATCACCGACGCCACCAACCTGATCACCCTGGACAACACCGGCGTACAGAACCTGTCGGGCAATGCCGGCAGCGGTACCACCGATTCCAACAATTACTCGATCGACACCCAGCGCCCGACTGCCACTATCGTGGTGGCTGACACCGCACTCGGCGTCGGCCAGACCAGCCTGGTGACCATCACGTTCAGCGAAGCGGTGACCGGTTTCACCAACGCCGACCTGACCATCGCCAACGGCACGTTGAGCGCAGTGAGCAGCAGTGATGGCGGCATCACCTGGACAGCGACCTTCACTCCGGCGGCAGGGATTACCGACACCAGCAATGTGATCACCCTGGACAACACCGGCATCGCCGACCTCGCGGGCAACGCCGGCAGCGGCACCACCGACTCCAACAACTATGCCGTCGACAGCCAGCGCCCGACGGCGACCATCGTGCTCTCCGACAGCAGCCTGAGTGCCGGAGAAACCTCGCTGGTCACCATTACCTTCAGCGAAGCCGTGACCGGTTTTGACAATGCCGACCTGAGCGTCGCCAACGGCACCTTGAGCAATGTCGCGTCGAGCGACGGCGGCATCACCTGGACGGCGACGTTCACGCCGAACGTGGGCGTCAACGATGCGACCAACCTGATTGTCCTGAACAACACCGGCATCGCCGACCTGGCCGGCAACAGCGGGACCGGCACCACCAGCTCGCCGAACTACACCATCGACACCGTGCTGCCGACCGCGACCATCATCATTGCCGACAACGCGCTGAAAATCGGTGATACCTCGCTGGTGACTATCACCTTCAGCGAAGCGGTGAGCGGTTTCACCAACGCCGACCTGACGATTGCCAACGGCACGTTGTCGGCAGTCAGCAGCAGCGACGGCGGCATCACCTGGACGGCCACGTTCACGCCGACTACCAACATCACCGACGCCACCAACCTGATCACCCTGGATAACGCCGGCGTACAGAACCTGTCGGGCAATGCCGGCAGCGGCACCACCGATTCCAACAATTACTCGATCGACACCCAGCGTCCGACCGCGACCATTGTGGTCGCCGACACAGCCCTGGGCGTCGGTCAGACTGCGTTGGTGACCATCACCTTCAGCGAAGCGGTGACCGGTTTCACCAACGCCGACCTGACGATTGCCAACGGCACGTTGTCGGCAGTCAGCAGCAGCGACGGCGGCATCACCTGGACAGCGACCTTCACCCCGGCGGCAGGGATTACCGACACCAGCAATGTGATCACCTTGGACAACACCGGCATCGCCGACCTCGCCGGCAACACCGGCAGCGGCACCACCGATTCCAACAACTATGCGGTCGACAGTCAGCGTCCGACGGCGACCATTGTCATGGCCGACAGCGACCTGCGTCCCGGTGAAACCGCGTTGGTGACCATCACCTTCAGCGAGACCGTGACCGGATTCGACAATGCCGACCTGAGCGTCGCTAACGGCACCTTGAGCAATGTCGCGTCGAGCGACGGCGGCATCACCTGGACGGCCACGTTCACGCCGAACATTGGTGTCACCGATCTCACCAACCTGATTGTCCTGAACAACACCGGTATTACCGACCTGGCCGGCAACACCGGCACCGGCACCACCAACTCCGCCAACTATCAGGTGCAGACTCAGGTGCCGACTTCCACCATCGTGGTTGCCGACACTTCACTCAAGGCCGGGGAAACCTCGCTGGTGACCATCACCTTCAGCGAAGCGGTGAGCGGTTTCGACAACAGCGACCTGACCATCGCCAATGGCACGTTGAGCAATGTCAGCAGCAGCGACGGCGGTGTCACCTGGACGGCGACCTTCACCCCGACCGCCAATGTCACTGACGCGACCAACCTGATCAGCCTGAACAATGCCGGAGTGACCAACGTCTCAGGCAACAGCGGTATTGGCACCACCGATTCCAACAACTTCGCCATCGACACCGCGCTGCCGACCGCCACCATCGTGGTCGCCGACAACCGCCTGGGCATCGGCGAAACCACCACCGTGACCATCACCTTCAGCGAGGCGGTGAGCGGTTTCGATCTGTCGGACATCAGCGTCGCCAATGGTGCGCTGTCGAACCTGGCCAGCAGCGACGGCGGCATCACCTGGACGGCGACTTTCACCCCGACAGCCGGCGTCAACGACGCGACCAACCTGATCCTGATCGACACCGCCGGCGTCCAGGATCTGGCCGGCAATGCTGGGGCGAGCATCGCCATCTCCAACAACTACATCCTCGATGCGACCCGGCCAACGGTGAACATCGTGGTTGCCAATCCGCATCTGGGCATCGGCCAGACCACCACGGTGACCTTCACCTTCAGCGAGGCGGTGAACAATTTCGACCTGTCCGACCTGAGCGTGACCAACGGCGACCTGAGCAACCTGAGCAGCAGCGATGGCGGCAAGACCTGGACCGCGACTTTCACGCCGACCGCGAACGTGACCGACCCGAGCAACTTCATCGCGCTGGACACCAGCAACGTCACCGACCTGGCGGGCAATGCCGGCAGCACGGTGGCGGTGTCGAACAACTACGCCCTCGACAGCGAGCGCCCGACCGCCACGGTCGTGGTGGCCAACCCGAATCTGGGTCTCGGCCAGACTTCGCAGGTGATCATCACCTTCAACGAAGCGGTCAGCGGTTTCGATCTGGCGAACCTCAGCGTGGCCAATGGCACCTTGTCCAACCTGAGCAGCAGCGACGGTGGCAAGACCTGGACGGCGACCCTGACGCCGACCGCCAACGTCAACAGCGCCAGTAATGCGATCAGCATCAACACGGCCGGGGTCAGTGACCTGTCGGGCAACAGCGGCAGCGGGATCAGTCAGTCCGGGAACTACGTGATCAATACGGTGCCGGTGGTCGTACCGCCGGTGACACCGACCTCGCCGTTGGTGGTGGTGCCGCCGGATCCGGAGTTCCGCAGCAGCGACCCCGTCGTGCCACCACCAGCGCCGAACGTCCCGCTGCAACCGCTCATCTTCACACCGCCCACTGGCGACATCGGCTCACCGCTGACCTTCGCGCCGTTGTTCGAACAACGGGTGATCGGCAACGGCATCCGTCCGCTGGGTGACATTTTCATCAACCACGGCGCCCTGAGCCCGAGCTTCATCGCCCAGGTTTTCACCAGCAGCGACAGCGGCGGCGATGGTTCCGGCCATGGCTTCCTCGGGTTTGGCGGTGGCGATGGCGGGGTGTTCGGCAGCAGCACGCTGTCGAGCCTGTTCCATCAGGACAGCGCCGCAGAGCGCGATTCGCTGAATGCCTTCGACCGTCATTCGATCACGGGCGGCGATATTTCCCAGGGCCTGCGCGGTGTGTTCGGCGCGCCGACCCTGGGCCAGCAACTGCAACAGATCAAGGACAGCGAGCAGCACCGGGTCGACAACCTGGCGGCGGCTCTGCAACAGGTCGGTATCAGCGAAATGCAGGCCTGATAACACACACAACAACTCAATATGCGCAGCACCCAGGGGCGATGCAGGGATGAAGAAAAGTCAAAAATTGTTCGGCGCCAGCCTGCTGGCGCTGGCAATCAGCGGATGTGCAGTCACCAGTGAACCGATCGAACGCAGTGTCAGCGAACAACGGGCCAAAGCCGACCTGCAAAGCATGTACAAGGGCCAGGAACCGCTGAGCGGTCCGCTGACCCTGCACCAGGCGATGGCCCGCGCGGTGAAATACAACCTCGAAGGGCGCTTGAAAATCATGGAGGAAGCGCTGGCCAAGCGGCAGCTCGACCTCGCCAGCTTCGACATGCTGCCACGCATGGCGCTGGATGCCGGTTACGTCGGACGCAACAATGTCAGCGCCTCCAGCAGCCAGAGCGTACGCACCGGCACCCAGTCCCTGGAACCGTCGACCTCCCAGGACCGCGACCGCAACGTCGCCGACCTGACCATGGTCTGGAACGTCCTCGACTTCGGCGTCAGCTACATCAACGCCAAGCAACAGGGCGACCAGCGCCTGATCGTTCAGGAACGCCGGCGCAAAGTGATCAACACCATCGTTCAGGACGTGCGCTCGGCCTATTGGCGGGCGATGGCGGCCGAACGCCTGCTCAAACAGATCGACAGCCTGATGGCGCGGGTCGATACCGCCCGGCGCAACAGCGAAAGCATGAGCGAGCAGCGCATCGGTGATCCGGTGCAGTCCCTCGGTTACCAGCGTTCGCTGATCGAAGCGACCCGGCAACTGGAAGAGCAACGCCGGGCGTTGTCGCTGGCGAAAACCGAACTGGCGACCCTGATCAACCTGCCGCTGGGCACCAACCTGACGCTGGCCACTGACGACGGTTATCAGATCCCGGAACTCAAGGTCGATATTTCCAGACTGGAGCAGGAAGCCCTGACCAGCCGTCCGGAACTGCGCGAGCAGGATTACCAGACCCGGATCAGTGCTGCTGAAACCCGCAAGGCGATGTTGCGCATGTTGCCGGGCCTGGAGTTTTCTGCCGGCGGACACTACGACAGCAACTCGTTCCTGGTGAACGATCGCTGGGCCGACTATGGGGTGAAAGTCACCTGGAACCTGTTCAATGTGATCTCCGCCCCGGCGGCCATCGATGTGGCCAAGGCTGGCGAAGAAGTCGCCACCGCACGTCGTCAGGCGATGTCGATCGCGGTGCTGGCGCAGCTGTATGTGGCCAATGCCAACTATCAAGAGGCGCTGCGTCAGTTCAAGACCAACCAGCAACTGTCGGACATCGACGGGCAGATCGTCGGTCAGTTGCGCAATCGGCACCAGACCGCCGGCATCGGCGAGCTGGAGTTGATTCAGGGTGAACTGAACAACCTGCAAGCGGATCTGCGCCGCGACCTGTCGTATGCCGATCTGCGCAATGCCTATGGGCAGATTTTCGCCAGCGCCGGCCTCGATCCGCTTCCGGATCAAGTGCAATCCACCGCGGTGCAGTCGATCGCCACGGCCCTGGCAAACCGCGAATCGGCCTGGGCGTCGGGGGATATCTCGGTGCCGGTGGTGGCCCATGCCGGCGCCAAATAATCTGCAGGCGCCCGTCGCCAGCATCAGCCGCTCGCAACGCGAGGCCCGCAACGGCCATCGCGGTGCGGCGATTTTGCTCACCGGTCTGCCGGCGGCGGGCAAATCGACTCTGGCTCAGGCGTTGCACGCCGAGTTGTTTGTCCTTGGATTGCAGAGCGTGGTCCTCGATGGCGACGGTTTGCGGGTCGGGCTCAACCGCGATCTGGGGTTTGGCGACGCCGATCGTCTGGAGAACATTCGCCGGGCCAGTGAGCTGGCGGCATTGCTGGTGGAAAACGGGCAGATCGTGGTTCTGGCGATGATTGCGCCATTGCTGGAGCTGCGCGAGGTGTTCGCCCAGCGTTTGGGTGAGGACTATCGAGAAGTCTGGTGCAGTGCATCGCTGGCGGTGTGCGAGCAGCGGGATCCGAAGGGGCATTATGCCCGCGCAAGACGTGGCGAAATGGCCGGTTTCACGGGGGTGTCGGCGCCGTATGAGCCGCCCCTGCAGGCGTCGTTGATACTCGACACTGGCGTGCAATCGGTTGAGGCCAGTCTGGATCGGTTGCTGACCTGGCTCGGCGAGTCTGCGGTGTTACCCAAGGCATGAGCCGCCCGGTCTGTTCGCGTCTACCGGTGGCGGTGGATCTGCCGTTGCTGTTGCAGGCGCTGCAGGCGATTGCCGAAGAGGCATGGCGCGGCCACTTCAACACGGACTACTTCACGGGCGACTGGAGCGGCGTGGCGCTGATTTCGGCTGCCGATGCACTGAGTGAGTTAGCCCCAGGACGCGGTTTGCCGCTGCAGCGCACGCCATGGTTGCGTGATGAACGCTGGCAGCGGGGGTTGCGCGAGCTGGCGCTGGATATCGTCAGCGCACGCTTGCTGCGACTGGGGCCCGGCGGGCGAATTCATGAGCACCGTGATTACGATCTGGAGGGGCCGGACGCCGATCTGCGCCTGCACATTCCGTTGCTCAGCCCGCCCGCCGCAGACTTCTGGCTCGAGGGGCAGCGTGTGCCGATGACGGCGGGCGAGTGCTGGTTTCTCGATCTTGCTCGTGCGCATCGGGTGGATAACTTCGACACGTCGGCACGGATTCATCTGGTGCTCGATTGCCGACCCGGCGCCTGGCTTGCGCAGAAAATCGTCGAAGGTGTGAACGACACCCCCGCAACGCAACGGCCAGACTCGGCGTTGCAGCAATTCCAGCGATGGGTGGCGGGCGATGCCACGTTGGCGGCGACGTTGCAGGACATGACGGACCCCGAATTATTCATCGAGCGTACTCTTGAGCTGGCCGCCGAACACGGCTTGCCCTTCTCCCGGGAAGAGTTGCGTGCGGCGATGCGCCAAGGACGTCGGCAATGGAACGCGCAATGGAGCGGCTGAATTTCGACGGCTGGCTGCCGATCCGGGTATGGCCGGTTGCGGGGCTTTGGCAGGTCGATTGGTGCTGGTTCGGTGATAGACCTTTGCAGCAGCCGTTTTTTCGCGATGCGGTCGAGGACGCGTTGCGTTTGCCGTTCAATCAGGTCTTTCGGCGCCAGACGCCGCTGTCGGCGCTGACGCAGTGGCACAGGCAAAGCCCGGGACTGGCGCCGAGTGCCTTTATCCTGCACGCCTCGCGTTGCGGTTCGACATTGATCAGCCAGATGCTCGCGCGGCTCGATGACCACATCGTAGTCTCGGAGCCACCGCCGCTTGATGCGCTTTTGCGAGGTGAGCTACCCGAAACCGAGCGGCGGGCAGCGATCAGTGGACTGCTCTCGGCCTACGGTCAACGTCGACGCGGTATCGAGCAGCGACTGGTGATCAAGCTCGATGCCTGGAACATCGGCGAATGGCCGTTGTTGCAGGCATGCTTTCCCGACACGCCGTGGCTGTTCGTGTATCGCGATCCGCTGGAAATCGCCGTATCGCACGTGCGTCGTCCGGGGATGCACATGGTGCCGGGGATGCTTGGTGATTGTGTGCTCGACGATGGTTTGCCATTTACCGGCAGTGAAGACTTCATTGCACGACGACTTGGACACTTGCTGGCGTCGGCGTATCTGCACTGCCGCGAGGGTGACGGACTGCTGGTGAACTACAGCGAGTTGCCCGAGGCCATGG
The DNA here is from genome assembly GCF_050473925.1 of Pseudomonas sp. S8. Lineage (NCBI taxonomy): Bacteria > Pseudomonadati > Pseudomonadota > Gammaproteobacteria > Pseudomonadales > Pseudomonadaceae > Pseudomonas > Pseudomonas sp. S8. Next base: position 4,136,426 of record NZ_JBFDVZ010000016.1, on the reverse strand, counting down.
CCGGACGATTGGCGAAGTTTTTTCGTTTGAATGTCGAGCAGCGGCAGCAGGTGTTGGCGGCGACGATGCAGCATGCCAAGCAGCCGTCTCAGCGCTTTGTTGCCGATGGCGAAGACAAGCGTCGCGAGGCTTCGCCGTGGTTGCGCGAACGGGTTCGGCAATGTGCCCAGGATGCCTTTCTGAATCTTGAATTGCTGCGCAACGCATGAAAGATCGCAGCCTTCGGCAGCTCCTACAGGGTGTACGCATAACCGATGCAGGAGCTGCCGCAGGCTGCGATCTTTTGCTGTCAGGTTTTTCCCGACAGATCCGCCATCCCCTTGAGCAGCTCGATGGGTAGGGGAAAGACAATCGTCGAACTCTTGTCACCCGCAATCGAACTCAAGGTCTGCATGTAGCGTAACTGCATGGCGCCGGGTTGGCGGCCGAGCATTTCGGCGGCCTGCATGAGTTTTTCCGAGGCTTGCAGCTCGCCTTCGGCGTGGATCACCTTGGCCCGGCGTTCACGTTCGGCTTCGGCCTGTTTGGCGATGGCACGGACCATCGATTCGTTGAGGTCTACGTGCTTGATCTCGACGTTGGCGACCTTGATGCCCCAGGCGTCGGTCTGGGCGTCGAGCACTTGCTGGATATCGATATTCAGTTGCTCGCGTTCGGCCAGCAGTTCATCCAGCTCATGTTTGCCGAGCACCGCGCGCAGGGTGGTCTGCGCCAGTTGGCTGGTGGCCGAAAGAAAGTCTTCGACCTGAATGATCGCCTTCTGCGGGTCAAGCACGCGGAAGTACAGCACCGCATTGACCTTCACCGAGACGTTGTCGCGGGTGATCACATCCTGTGGCGGCACGTCGAGCACCACGGTGCGCAGATCGACCCGGACCATTTGCTGCACCACCGGTATCAACAGGATCAGCCCCGGCCCTTTGACCTGCCAGAAGCGCCCGAGCTGGAACACCACGCCGCGCTCGTACTCACGCAGGATGCGGAAGGTCGACCCGGCGAGGGCGATCACCAACAGCAGCAGTGCAACAAAACCGATTTGCAGACCCATGATCACTCTCCGTGTCGCACCGCGTCAGTCGCGGCGACTTTCAGCAATAAGCCCTTGCGCCCTACCACGCGCACCGATTGCCCGGTGTGCAAGGGTGTGGCGCTGTGCACTTGCCAGTGTTCACCCTGCAAATGCACCCAGCCGTTGTGGGCGTTTTCCGCTTGCACGGTGGTCACCGCCGTCACGCTGCCGACCAGCCCGGCGTCGCCGCTGACGGCGTGGCGCGGGCGGGTTTTCAGGGCGCGGATGATCAACGCGATCAGCAGCAGAGCGCTGAGCAGGCCGAGGCCGATGATCATCGGTACCGGCACCTCGGCGTTGCTCAGGATCAGCGCGCCGATGACGAACATGATGATCCCGCCAAGGCCGATGACCCCGTAGTTGGGCAGCGCGGCTTCGGCTATCAGAAAGGCAATGCCAAGGGTGATCAGCCACAGGCCGACCGCATTGACCGCCGTCAGCGGGACGTCAGCCGCGAGGGCCGGGCCGCTGGTCAGCAGTATCAGAAAAAACAGACAACATCGGCTGTTCACGTGACCCTCCGGGAGAGTCATGGGGGTGTTTCCTTAAGTCTAGTTGAGCCTGGCGCTGAATGAATTCTGCTCAATGAGCAGATGTGTCCAGTGAGCGGATTTCCCTTCGCCTGAGCCTCGCCGAACTAGACTCAGCAGAACAGGCACAACGTTCCGCGTGACACCGAGGTGCAGCATGCGTATGGCAAAAAAAGTGCAAAGCAGCCTGAACCGGGCGCATTGCGAATATGACATCGTGGCCCACCGCCACTCCGCCAGCAGTCTGGAAACCGCACGGGTTTCCGGGGTGCCCGCCGAGCGCGTGGCCAAGTCGGTGATTCTCGACGACCACCACGGGCATTACCTGATGGCCGTGCTGCCGGCCAGCCGGCACCTGGATTTGAGCAAAGTGCGCAGCCGCGGCGAATGGCAGATCACCCGGGAAAGCAACCTGGCGCACATCTTCGATGACTGCGAACGCGGCGCGGTGCCGCCGCTGGGTGATTCCTACGGCCTGGACATGGTCATCGACCCGCTGCTGACCCGGCAGAAAGACATCTACCTGGAAGCCGGCAACCACAACTACCTGCTGCACATGAGCATGCCCGAGTTTCTGAAAATGGTGCCGCATGCCGAGGTGCGGGAGTTGAGTCAGTAGGTTCTGTAGCGCTTTCGCGGACGCCTTCGCGAGCAAGCTCGCTCCCACAGGTTGAACGCGTTCTCCTGTGTGAGCGAGCCTGCTCGCGAATAATCTCCCACTCACCGCATTCTTGAAGGAGCCCCCCATGGAGCAGCCCACCCACAGCCTGCCGTCCCTGTTCAAGCAACTGGGCCTGGACAGCGACCCGACCAGCATTGACCAATTCATCGCCACCCATTCACCGCTCAAACCCGAGCTGCACCTGGCGGATGCGTTTTTCTGGAGCAAAAGTCAGGCGGATTTCTTGCGAGGCGAGATTCTTGATGATGCGGATTGGGCGGAGGTGGTGGATCAGCTGAACGTGCTGTTGCGCAAGGGGCGGGAGGGATGACCACTTGGCGGCTGAGCACATTTTCGGTTGTATGGAAGGTATAAATAGACCAATATCACGACCTCAATTGAGGTCTTTTATTATGCAAAGTGTTCTTGCCGATATGGCGGTCAGTGTTTCCGAATTGAAGAAAAATCCATCAGCAGTGCTGAGTGGCGCACATGGTGGTGCTGTGGCTGTGCTGAACCATAATCGCGTCATGGGTTACATGGTGCCAGCCGATGTTTACGAAGCCATGATGGAGCGGCTTGATGATTTGGAACTGGTCGAGATCGTCCGTTCCCGCAGTCATGAAACACCCATTTCGGTAAGCCTGGATGACCTATAAGCTCGAATTTCTGCCGTCTGCTCATAAGGAGTGGAACAAGCTGGGTCATACGTTGCGAGATCAATTCAAGAAAAAGCTCGCTGAAAGGTTATCGCTACCAAGGGTATCGGCTGATGCGCTTCATGGAATGCCTGATTGCTACAAAATCAAACTGAAGGCTTCTGGTTACCGTTTGGTCTATCAAGTGATAGATGAGCGAATCGTCGTTTCGGTAGTCACTGTGGGAAAACGCGAGCGCAGCAGTGTCTATGAGAAAGCCAAAAAACGCTGAGTCGTCCAGACCTCGGCGCTTTTTCTTCTCCCCTGACAACCTATTTGTTTCAAAACTTGACTGAAATTCCCCGCCAATGCGATATTGATAGTTAGCAAACTAACAGTGTGCATTTTCCCGTGGCGAATTCCCTCGACGCTCTCCAGATGAACATCAGCAGTGCCATGGTGGTGGCCGCCAGGCATTGGCGGAAGATCTGCCAGACCACGCTGGTCAACTATGGAATCTCCGAAGCCTGCGCCGTGCCGTTGTTGATGATCGGGCGGTTGGGCGAGGGCGTGCGTCAGGTGCAGGTGGCGCAGGCCGCCGGGATGGAAAGTCCGTCGCTAGTACGCCTGCTCGACCAGTTGTGCCACGCCGGCTACGTCTGCCGCACCGAAGATGCGCAGGATCGTCGGGCCAAGTGCCTGAGCCTGACCGACACCGGCCGTGAGCTGGTGCAAGCGGTGGAAAGCGAACTGGTGCGTCTGCGTCATGAAGTGCTCGAAGGCATCGACCAGAGTGATCTGGAGGCTACGCTTCGAGTACTGCGAGCTTTTGAGGCGGCCAATCCGCCTGTGGTGATCAATTCTTGAACGGTTTTTTCTCCGGCATTCCTCCGGCCCGCGACTGGTTCTACGGGGTCCGCACCTTTGCAGCGTCGATGATCGCGCTGTACATCGCCTTGCTCATGCAAATGCCGCGTCCGTATTGGGCGATGGCCACGGTGTACATCGTCTCCAGCCCGTTTCTCGGCCCGACCAGTTCCAAGGCGCTGTACCGCGCCATCGGCACCTTTCTCGGGGCGGCGGCGGCGGTGCTGTTCGTGCCGATGTTCGTGCAGAGCCCATATGTGCTGGTGGTGGTGATTGCCTTGTGGACGGGGATTTTGCTGTTCCTGTCGCTGCACCTGCGCACCGCCAATAACTACGCGCTGATGCTGGCCGGTTACACATTGCCGCTGATTGCCTTGCCGACCGTGGATAATCCGCTGGCGGTGTGGGACGTGGCGGAAGCGCGCACCGAAGAGATTTTTCTCGGCATCGCCGTGGCGGCGGTGGTCGGCGCGATGTTCTGGCCGCGGCGTCTGGCGCCGGTGTTCAACGACGCGGTGGGCAAATGGTTCGCCGACGCCACCACCTACAGCTTGAAGTTCCTCAGCCGTGACGTGCAGCCTGAACAGATCGCCGCGCTGCGCATGGCCATGGTCGCCAACTTCAACAGCCTCGAATTGATGATCGGCCAGTTGCCCCACGAAGGCGCCCGGCCGCAAACCGTGCGCAACACCAAGGAGCTGCGCGGGCGGATGATCCACCTCTTGCCGGTGATCGACGCTCTGGAAGACTCGCTCTACGCCCTCGAACGGCGTACCCCGGAACTGGTGGAAAAGTTTGCCCCGCTGCTGACCGCGACCCAGCAATGGCTCGGCCATAACGACGCCGATCTTGATCGGTGGCAGGCGCTCAAGGATCAACTCCAGGCCCTGCAGCCAAGCTGCGAGGCGCTGGAAGATCGCAAGCAGTTGCTGTTCTCCAACGCGATTTATCGCCTCGGTGAATTCATCGATCTGTGGCAAGACTGCCGCAGTCTGCAGGACGCGATTCTCTGCGAGCGCCAGGATAGCTGGCGTGCGGTTTACCGGCACTGGCGCCTCGGGCGGCTGACGCCGTTTCTCGACCGCGGGATGATGCTGTATTCGGTGGCCTCGACCATTCTGGCGATCATCGTCGCCTCGGTGCTGTGGATCCTGCTGGGTTGGCCGGACGGCGGCAGTGCGGTGATTCTGGCAGCGGTGGCGTGCAGTTTCTTCGCCTCAATGGACGACCCGGCGCCGCAGATCTACCGGTTCTTTTTCTGGACCGGGATGTCGGTACTGTTCGCCAGTCTCTATCTGTTCCTGATTCTGCCGAACCTGCACGATTTCCCGATGCTGGTACTGGCGTTTGCGGTTCCGTTCATTTGCGTCGGCACCCTGACGGTGCAGCCGCGTTTCTACCTCGGCATGCTCCTGACGCTGGTCAACACCTCGTCGTTCATCAGCATTCAGGGCGCGTATGACGCGGACTTTTTCGCCTTTGTGAACTCCAACCTGGCCGGCCCGATGGGTTTGCTGTTCGCGTTCATCTGGACCCTGATCGCCCGCCCGTTTGGCGTCGAGCTGGCCGCCAAACGTCTGACCCGTTTCAGCTGGAAGGACATCGTGCACATGACCGAGCCGGCCAACCTTGCCGAACATCGGCAGTTGGGCGTGCAGTTGCTCGACCGTCTGATGCAGCACTTGCCGCGTCTGGCCATGACCGGCCAGGACACCGGGATTGCCATGCGTGAAGTGCGTGTCGGGCTCAACCTGCTTGATCTGCTGGCCTACACCCCGCGGGTGGAGGGCGCGCCGAATGCCCTGCTGCAACAAGTGGTGGCCGAGGTCGGTGAGTATTTTCGCGCTTGCCTCAAGGCCGGCGAACGCTTGCCGGCACCGAGTCCCTTATTGATGACCATGGATCGCGCCCGCCGCGCCCTCAAAGGCCACGGCGACGAAGAAACCCGGCTAAACCTGTTGCATGCCCTGAGCGGTTTGCGCCTGGCGCTGTTGCCCGGCGTGGAATTTGTCAGCACCGGCGATGCCGAAGAACCGCTGCCCGATGGAGCGCCCCTATGATTGGTGATCTGGATATCAGCGGCATTTTCCTGCCGACCCTGCTGGTGTTGATGGGCATCACCTATGTGTTGTTTGTGCTGGTGCACGGCGTGCTCACGCGCCTGCACTTTTACCGTCTGGTCTGGCACCGGGCATTGTTCAACGTGGCCCTCTACGCCGTGATGCTGTACGGCGTGGACTCACTCAGTCGATACCTGATGACATGAAAAAACCGTTTCTGACTATCGGTCGCGTGGTCCTGACCCTGCTGATCGTGACTTTTGCCGTCGTCCTCGTCTGGCGCATGGTGATGTATTACATGTTTGCGCCATGGACCCGTGACGGCCACATTCGCGCTGACATTATTCAGATCGCCCCGGACGTGTCCGGGCTGATCCAGCAGGTCGAGGTCAAGGACAACCAGTTGATCAAACGCGGCCAAGTGCTGTTCAGCATCGACCAGGACCGCTTCAAACTGGCCCTGCGTCAGGCTAAAGCGGCGGTCGCCGATCGCGAAGAAACCCTGGCCCAGGCGCAGCGTGAAGCCAAGCGTAACCGTGGTCTGGGTAATCTGGTGCCGGCCGAACAGCTGGAAGAAAGCCAGTCGAAAGTTGCCCGCGCGCAATCGGCGCTGGCCGAAGCGCTGGTGACGGTGGACAGCGCGCAGCTCAATCTGGATCGCTCGGTGATCCGCAGCCCGGTGGACGGTTACGTCAACGACCGTGCGCCGCGTGTGCAGGAATTCGTCACCGCCGGGCGTCCGGTGTTGTCGGTGGTCGACAGCAACTCGTTCCACATCGACGGCTACTTCGAAGAAACCAAACTCGATGGCATTCATGTCGGGCAGTCGGTGGATATCCGTGTGATCGGCGACAAGGCCAGGCTGCGCGGGCATGTCGAAAGCATCGTCGCCGGTATCGAAGACCGCGACCGCACCAGCGGCAATAACCTGCTGCCGAACGTCAACCCGGCGTTCAGTTGGGTGCGGCTGGCGCAGCGGATTCCGGTGCGCATCGCCTTTGACGAGGTGCCGGAAGACTTCCGCATGATCGCCGGGCGGACCGCGACCGTGTCGATCATCGACGACAAAACGCAGGAGCCCGCGCAATGAACAGGGCCCTGATGATCGCCGGGTTGGGCCTGATGCTCTCGGCCTGTCAGATGGTCGGGCCGGACTATCACCTGCCCGCTGACGCGGCGGTGCAGCGCAAGGATTTTCAGGGCGAGCTGGCGGTGGACGGCAAACCAGTGGTGTCGGCGCCGGTGCCGGCGGACTGGTGGCGGCTGTATCAAGACCCGCGTCTGGATCAACTGGTACAGCAAGCCATGGCTTCCAATACGGATTTGCGCGTGGCGGCGGCCAACCTGTCGCGGGCGCGTGCCCAGGTCGATGAAGCCGAAGCGGCCGGCGGCTGGAGCGGCGGCGTGAAGATGGGCGCGCAGCGCTTGCAGGAATCCGGACAAGCATTCCTGCTGCCGGAAAAAGTCCCGGTGGCCAACGTCGCTGACATCGGTATCAGCGCGTCTTACCAGTTCGATCTGTGGGGCACGCTGCAACGCGGGATCGAAGCGGCGAAAGCCAACGCCGATGCCACGCAAGCGGCGGCCGACACCGCGCGCATCACCCTCGTCGCGGACGTGGTCCGTGCCTACACCCAAGTGTGCGCCGCCAACGAAGAACGGGAAATCGCTCAGCATTCCCTCGACCTGCAATCGCAGAGCACCACGCTGATCCAGCGCTTGCGCGATGCCGGGCGTGGTGACGAGACCCAGGTCACTCGTTCGCAAACCCAATTCAAATCCTTGCGGGCTGACCTGCCGCGCTACGAAGCGGCGCGTCAGGCCGGATTGTTCCGCCTGTCGATGCTGCTGGCCAAACCGCTCGACCAGTTGCCTGCCGGCACCGCGACCTGTGCCGAACTGCCGAAAATCGCCCAACAGTTGCCGGTGGGCGACGGTGCGACGCTGCTCAAACGTCGTCCCGATGTGCGGCAAGCCGAGCGTCGTCTGGCCGCCGCGACCGCCGGCATCGGCATTGCAACCGGTGAGCTCTACCCGGACATCAGCATCGGCGCGACCATCGGCACCGTCGGCATCGTTTCCGACCTTGGTGATCCGTCGACCAACCGCTGGGGCTTTGGCCCGTCGCTGAGCTGGAAGGTGCCGACCAACGGCGCCCGCGCACGGATCCGTGAGGCCGAAGCCAACACCCAGGGCGCGCTGGCGCATTTCGACGGCGTGGTGCTCAACGCCATCCGCGAAACCCAGACCGGTCTGGCCCAGTACAGCGCGCTGCTGCAACGCCGCGACGCCCTGGCCGATGCCGAGCAGTCGGCGAAACTGGCGGCGGACCAGACCCACCGCTTCTTCCAGGCCGGGCGCGAGTCGTTCCTCGCCGACCTGCAGGCGACCCGCACCTACACCGACGTCACTGCGCAACTGGCCGCCGCCAACACTCAGGTTGCCATGAGCCAGATCGATTTGTTCCTCGCCCTGGGTGGCGGCTGGGAAAGCGGACGAACGCAAGCCTCAAGCGCCAGCAAACCCTGAAGCCGTTGCTATGCTTTGAAGTGTTGAAAGGGTGCCCCGTGCAACGCACCCTTTCAGCGCACATCGCTAGCGCTGGTCTAGGGGAAACCAATAATGAAAAACCCTTACGCTCTCGGCTTCTGGTGCGCCCTGGTAGCGCTGGTGCTGCTGTCGGCCACCTATTTCTACGGCATCATGCTGGCCCATCAGATCGACAAGGCCATGGTCTTCCTCGACAGTGCCACGGCGTTGATCGCGGTGATGGCCATCGTCGTCGTGGCGTGGGCCTCGGTTCAGGTGCAGCGGGTCAAGAAACGCCAGTTGGAACAGGGCAAGACCCTGGTGCTGATCTGGGACACCAAAGTCGCCCTGCGCCGGGTCGAAACCGTGTTTGATCGCTACTTCTGGGGCAGCTACTGGCAACCGGGACGCACCTTCGCCGAAGTCATGGGCGAACTGACCGGCACCCCGCTGGAAAAAAGCCTCGAAGCCCTGAAAAAACAGTGCCTGGAACTCGACAAGCAGATTGCCGATGAAGGCTGGCACTGGCTCAACAATGCCCGCGAACTGTCGGATGTCGCCACGGCCATGGCCCGTGAGCGCTATCAACTGGATTTCTGCGATCCCCGGGCTGACGGGCCGGGCGGGGCGGTGATTGATCGCGACTTTGAAGTGCTGGTGTATACCTGGACGGCGCGGTTGAAGAGCTTTGATCATCAGCTCGATGAGATCGAGGTTCAGTATTCCTGATCTTCTGGGAGTCCTCTGGCCCCATCGCTGGCAAGCCAGCTCCCACAGTTTTTGTGGTGTTCTCGGATTTTGTGAACACAACCAATCCTGTGGGAGCTGGCTTGCCAGCGATAGCGTGCTCAAAAACACTGCAACTCTCCCCGCCTGTCAGCTGTCCACACTCCCCATAGACACTCTTTAACCTTTAAACATTGGGCCGCCTCGCGCTGCCAGTGCTAATCTCCACCGCTAATTTCAGCGGAGTCGAGCCGCGACCCGGTCACGGGTTCAGGGAAGACGACCACACTTTCAGCCACGGACATTGATCAGGTCATTCATGAATAAATCAGCAGGCGTGCTTCTCGGGATTGTTGTTGCCATCGGTGCGATCAGTGCCGGCGGGGCCTGGTATACCGGGACCAAGATCGAAGGCGTGCTGAACAACGCCGTCAGCAACGCCAACAAAGAGCTGCAGACCGCGATGGCCGGCTCCAATGGCAGCGCGTCGTTGGAGCTGGTGTCGCTGGAGCGCCACACCTTCACCAGCACCGCGCACTACCGCCTCAAGGGCGAAGGCGAGATGTTCGGTGACCAGCCGGTCGAGCTGCTGTTCGTCGATCACATCGAACACGGCCCGCTGCCGTTCTCGCGCCTGGTTTCGCTGAAGTGGCTGCCGGTCATGGCCACCAGCAATTACGAGCTGGAAAAGAGCCCGGCCACCGAAAAATGGTTTGCCGCCACCAAAGGCGCCGCGCCGCTCAAAGGTGTGACCAACATCGGCTACGACGAATCCACCACCAGCAGCCTGGAACTGCTGCCGCTGGAAACCGCGCTGGACGAACAGTCGAGCCTGAAGTTTTCCGGCCTGACCATGAACATCTCCGCCAGTGCCCAGGCGCAGAAGGTCAAGGCTGACGGCTACATGGACAGCCTGAAACTGGTCACCGTGGCGCAGGATCAGGCACCGGTGCAGGTCGAACTCAACGGTCTGACCCTGGCCAGCAACCTCAACAAGAGCAGCTACGGCTACTACACCGGGGAAAACACCCTGGAGCTGACCAGCAGCAAAACCACCTTCGGTCCCAAGCAGTCGGTGCTCGGCGTGAAGAACTTCGAAATGAAGAACCTCACCGAAGAGAGCGGCAGCAATGCCTCGGGCCGCGCTGATTACAAGGTGGGTGAAGTCACCCTCAACGACAAGAAAATCGGTTCGGCCAACATGGCCATGAGCCTGAAGAACCTCGACATCCCGTCGACGATGTCGCTGATGCAGATCTACCAGACCAAATTGCAGCCGTACGAGAAGGAAGCGGCGGCCGCTGCCGAGGCCGGTCTGCCGGCACCGGAACTGAACCTGACCGAAGCCGAGTCGGCACAGGTCAAGGCTGACCTGCAGAAACTGCTGGCCGCCAGCCCACAGATCGCGCTGGAAAACCTGTCGCTGAAAACCGCCAACGGTGAAAGCCGCGCCAGCCTGGTGATTGATCTGACCAAGCCGCAATCGATGGATCTGCCGCCGGATCAACTGGGCAAGCAATTGATCGCGCTGCTGGACCTGAACATTCAGGTGTCCAAGCCGATGCTGATCGATCTGCTCAGCGTGCAGGCGCAGCTCGACGGCCAGACTGACGCCAAAGCCATCGTCGATCAGGCCAGCGCCGGCGCCGACATGTTCTCCGGCATGGCAGTCGGTTCGCAGTTGGCGACCGTCGACGGCACCAATGTCGTGACCAAGCTGCATTACGCTGCCAATCAGGTGGAGTTCAACGGCCAGAAGATGACCGTCGAGCAGTTCGTCGGCTTCCTGATGAGCAAGTTCGCTGGCGTCACGCAAGTGCAGTAATCCTGCGCTCTAAATAGCAACGCCCGGCCTCTGGATTCGCGGACGCCGGGCGTTTTGCTGTCTGGCGTTCGGGTTTTGCACTGAGCCGGCGGCACGATTCTGAACAATTATTGTGTTCTGAATATTCGACTACGCTTGCATGCAAGACTGCCTGACTAAGCTTGGCTGGGTCTTTATTGGCTCAGCCTCCGTTACGAATGGGCAAGGGGGGCATTGCGACCCGGCTGGCCATGTAAGGATGCTGACGAATGCCGCGTATTGATGTGCCTGTTCTACATCGTGGTTTACGCCCGTTGTTTCGTGTTGCGCTGTGCAGCCAGTTGCTTTGGCCGGCACTGGCGTTTGCCGATACGCCCTATGATCAGATGGTGCGTGATGCCCGTGCCGGCCAGACCACGCCTGCGCTGAACGTGCTGCGCCAGGTGCCGCCGGGGCAGGCGACCACTGGCCAGATCAGCGATCACCTGCAGATCGCCAGTTGGGCCGGCCTCGATGCCGAAGTGGTGCAGGTCTATGAAACCCAGGGCCGTGACCGGGTGCTGCCGGTGCAGGCACTGACCGCCACCGCACGCGCCTATCGCAACCTCAAGCGTTGGGAGCAGGCGACCCAGGTCTACAACAAGGCCCTGGCGCTGGAGCCGGACAACGCTGACCTGCAATTGGGGCTGGCCCTGACTCAGGCTGACGCGGGCAAACCCGACGAAGCCGTGACCCGCGCCAAGGCGCTGGTGGCCGCCAAACCCGACGATCCATCGCGCCGCCTCGCCCTGGGCTATGCCCTGACCCGCGCCGGCAAGCAGTACGACGCGTTGTTTGAATACGATCAAGCGTTTATCCGTGCCGGCAGCAAGCCGGAAGTCGCCCGCGAATACGTGGTCGCCCTGCAAAAGGCGCGGCTGCCGGAACCGGCGCTGCGTCTGGCCAATCAACGTCCGGGGCTGATCGACCCGGTCACCTTGCGTCGACTCGAAGGTGATCTGGCCGCCGAACGCGTGCGTCTGGCCGAACTCGCCACCCGCAGTGAAAAAGAACGCTACGTGATCGCCGACCGCGCGCTGGCCGATTACGACAAACTGCTCGCCACCTGGACCCCGGATGCCAGCGCCCATGATGACGTGATTCGCTGGCGTATCGACCGCATGGGTGCACTCAAGGCCCGGGCGCGCACCGCCGACGTGATCAATGAATACCAGAAGCTGCAAAGCGAAGGCGTGAGGATTCCGACTTACGCCTTGCGCTGGGTCGCCGCGTCGTATCTGGATCAGCGCCAGCCAGAAGTCTCTACCGACCTGTATCGCCAGGTGTTGTCGGCCCCGGACGCCGATGTCGGTGATCGCCTCGAAGACACCACCGCGTTGTACTACTCGCTGCTGGAAAGCGACCGCGCCGATGAAGCGCGCAAACTCGCCGAGGATCTGGCCAAGACCCAGAAACCGCGCGTCGAACTCAAGGGCTTGCCGATCGGCAACCCCAATGATGAGTGGATGGACGCCCAGCAACTCGCGGCGCAGGCCGGCACCTACGGCTCCGACCTGCCGCACGGCGAAGAGCGCCTGCAGACACTGGTCGATCAGGCCCCGGGCAACATCGGCCTGCGCCTGGCGCAGGCCGATCTGTACCTGGCCCGGCAATGGCCACGCCGCGCGGAAAATCAGCTCAAGGAAACCGAGAGCATGGTCCCGCGCGACATGGGCCTGGAACTCGCTCAGGCGCGCACCGCGATGACCCTGCAGGAATGGCGGCAAATGGATGCGCTGACCGATGACGTGGTCGCGCGTTTTCCCGACAACCGTCAGGTGCAACGAGCGGCCCGCGAGCGCGAAGTGCACGACATGTCCGAACTGCGCGTCGAAGCCTATGGCGGCAAGGCCAACGGAGGCGGCGGCAGTGGTGCGGGCGCGGTCAGTGGCAGCCGCGATTTCGGCATCCAGAGCACGCTGTACAGCCCGCCGATCGATGAAGACTGGCGGGTGTTCGTCGGCGCCGGTTATGCCACCGGCGACTTCGCCGAAGGCACGGGCACCGACCGCTTCCAGCGTGTCGGTCTGGAGCGCCGTACCCGCGACATGAGCCTGGAAGCCGAGGTCTCCAACCACGATTACGGTTACGGCGCCAAACAGGGCGCGCGCATCGCGATTGCCCGCGACATCAACGATCACTGGCAGTACGGCGGCAGCTTCGCCTATCTGTCGGCCGAGACGCCGTTGCGGGCGCTCAACAGCGACATCAAGGCCAACGGCGGCAACGCGTTCATTCGCTGGCGCGCCAACGAAAGTCGCGAGTGGCGGCTGTCGGTCAGCCCGTCGCACTTCAGCGACGGCAACAACCGCGTCGAAGCCTTGCTCACCGGGCGCGAGGGCGTCTACAGCGCGCCGAACGTGCAGGTCGATGCCGGTCTGGAAGTCGGTACCAGTCACAACTCCAAGTCCGAGGATGTGCCGTACTTCAACCCGAAGGCGGACTTCAGCGTGATGCCGACGGTCAACGTCAACCATGTGCTCTACCACCGTTACGAAACCTCGTGGAGCCAGCAGTTTCAGGCCGGGGCGGGCACCTACAGCCAGCGTGACCACGGCACCGGCGGCATGGCGATGCTCGGCTACGGCCAGCGTTATGCCTGGAACGACGTGTTCGAGGTGGGCGGTTTGTTCAGTGTGATCAACCGGCCCTACGACGGTGATCGGGAGACCGATCTGCGTCTGCTCGTCGACCTCACTTTCCGCTTCTAGAAGAGTTTGAAGATGCCTTTGATGACGCGTTTCATCCTTCTGCTGGGAGTGCTGCTGATCAGCGCCTGCGCCCAGCAAGCCCCGGCTTTCGCGCCGCCGTCGCAACGTCCGGTGGCGGCCAATGAAAAACCCTGGCCGAAAAACCATGTGCTGGGCATTGCCTATCACGATATCGAAGACCGCGACCCCGATCAGGCCGTGGTGGCGGTGCGCACCGAGCGCATGATCGAGCAGCTCGCGTGGCTGCGCGAGAACGGCTACCAACCGGTCACCGTCGATCAGATCATGGCGGCGCGCAAGGGCGGCCCGGAACTGCCGGCCAAAGCGATCCTGCTCAGCTTCGACGATGGTTATTCAAGCTTCTACACCCGCGTGCTGCCGGTGCTGCGCGCCTACAACTGGCACGCTCTGCTGGCGCCGGTCGGCGTGTGGATCGACACGCCGCTCAATCAACCGGTGGATTTTGCCGGTGCACCCCGCGCACGCTCCGACTTCTTGACCTGGGATCAGGTGCGGGAAATCTCGCAGTCAGGGCTGGTGGAAATCGCCGCGCACACCGACGCCAGCCACAAAGGCATCCTCGCCAACCCGCAAGGCAACATGCAGCCGGCGGCGGCCACCCGACGCTACGATCCGCTCACCAAGCGCTATGAGTCCGAAGAACAGTTCCGCGCTCGAATCAGCAATGACGTGGCGACCATCTCGGAAAAAATCCGCAAAGTCACCGGCAAGAAACCGCGCATCTGGGTCTGGCCGTACGGCACGGCGGACGGCACATCGCTGGCCGTGATCGGCGAGCAGGGCTATGAAATGGCCCTGACCCTGGACGACGGTCTCGATGCCCTCGACAACCTGATGAGCAGCCCGCGCTTTCTGGTGGCCTCGGATCCTGACGGCGAGCATTTCGCCAACAGCATCGTCGGCGTGCAATCGGATTTCGCCATGCGTGTGGTGCACGTCGATCTGGACAACGTTTACGACCCAGACCCGGCGCAACAGGAAATCAACCTCGGCAAGCTGATCCAGCGCATGGCCGACATGGGTGCCAACACCGTGTTCCTGCAGGCCTTCGCCGATCCGAAGGGCGACGGACTGGTGCACTCGCTGTACTTCCCCAACCGTCACCTGCCGGTGCGCGCCGACATTTTCGACCGCGTTGCCTGGCAACTGCGCACTCGGGCGCACGTGAAAGTCTTCGCGTGGATGCCGGTGCTGAGTTTTGGCCTCGATGCGAAACTGCCGCGTGTCACGCGCTGGGATCCGAAGACCGGCACCACCTCGGTCGATCCGGGCCAGTATCAGCGCCTGTCGCCGTTCGATCCGCAAGTACGGCGGATCATCGGTGAAATCTACGAAGACGTGGCGCGCCTGACCTCGGTCGACGGCATTCTGTACCACGACGATGCGGTGCTCTCGGACTTCGAAGACGCCAGCCCCGAGGCTCTGAAAGCTTATGCCGCGCACGGCTTGCCCGGGTCAATCGCTGCGCTTCGAGATGATCCGGCGGCGATGCAGCGCTGGACGCGCTTCAAGAGTCAATACCTGATCGATTTCACCAATGAGCTGACCGCCAAGGTGCGTGCGATCCGTGGCCCGCAGGTGCTGACCGCACGCAACATCTTCGCCGAGCCGGTACTCAATCCTGAGAGCGAAGCCTGGTTTGCGCAGAACCTCGACGACTTCCTCGTGACCTACGACTGGACGGCGCCGATGGCCATGCCGCTGATGGAAAAACAGACCCAGGCGCAATCCGGCCCGTGGCTTGAAGAGCTGGTGGCGAAGATCAAACAGCGCCCCGGTGCACTGGATCGCACGGTGTTCGAGCTGCAGGCCCGCGACTGGACGAAAAAGGATCAGGCCGACATCGACGGTGCGCAACTGGCGGACTGGATGGGCCGGCTCAAGCGTCAGGGGGCGACCAGTTTCGGTTACTACCCGGACAACTTCCTCGACAACCTGCCGGACCTGAAAACCGTAAGGCCTGCGCTCTCCAACAAATGGAACCCATGACATGCTGGATAGACTGTTAGCCCTGCTTGTTCTGGCGCTCGTCCTCGGCGTGCCGCTGGGGTTGATCTTCCTGGTCACCGGGCAGTTCCTGATGGACTTCGTGTTCTTCTACCCGTTGTTCATGTCCGGCCTGTGGATTTCTGGCGGCCTGTATTTCTGGCTGCACTGGGAGCGTCACTGGCCATGGCAGGACGACACCCTGCCGCCGCCACTGGAAGGCGAGCCACTGATCTCCATCCTGATCCCTTGCTACAACGAAGGCGAAAACGCCGCCGATACCATTCACGCGGCGCTGGCCCAGCATTACCCGAACATCGAAGTCATCGCGATCAACGACGGTTCCAAGGACAACACCGCCGAAGTGCTCGACCGGCTCGCCCAGGAAGACCCACGCCTGCGGGTGCTGCATCTGGCGGAAAACCAGGGCAAGGCCGTGGCCCTGCGCATGGGCGCCATTGCCGCGCGCAGCGAATATCTGGTGTGCATCGACGGTGACGCGCTGCTGGCACCGAACACGGCGGCCTATCTGGTGGCGCCGATGCTCGACAACGCGCGCCTCGGCGCAGTGACCGGCAACCCGCGTATCCGTACACGTTCGACATTGGTCGGGCGGGTGCAGGTCGGCGAGTTCTCGTCGATCATCGGTCTGATCAAGCGCACGCAACGGGTGTTCGGGCGGATCTTCACCGTGTCCGGGGTGATCGTCGCGTTCCGCCGTACCGCGTTGAACCGGGTCGGCTACTGGAGCCCGGACATGATCACCGAAGACATCGACATCAGCTGGAAGCTGCAACTCGATCACTGGAGCATTTTTTACGAGCCGCGCGCGCTGTGCTGGATCCTGATGCCGGAAACCCTGCGTGGTCTGTGGAAGCAGCGCCTGCGCTGGGCCCAGGGCGGTGCCGAGGTGCTGTTCAAGAACATCCGCGGCATCTGGCAGTACCGCCATCGTTACCTGTGGCCGCTGCTGTTCGAGTATTGCCTTTCGACCGGTTGGGCCTTCACCTTTCTGCTGTCGGTAATCTTCTGGGCCGTTGGCAAGTTCGTGGTCATGCCGGAATCGATTGCCGTGCATCACCTGATGCCTCCGGCGTTCACCGGCCTGTTGCTGGCCTTCGTCTGTCTGGTGCAGTTCGCCGTCAGCATCATTATCGACCGGCGCTATGAGCCAGGTCTGGGCCGAACCATGTTCTGGGTGGTCTGGTATCCGATCGCTTTCTGGCTGGTCAGTCTGCTCACGACCTTGGTCAGCTTCCCCAAGGTCTTGTTTGGCCAACATCAGAAGCGTGCGCGCTGGGTCAGTCCTGATCGGGGCATCAAACCGGTCGGCGACGACGAAGAGGAGGTCATCAAATGAAAATCATCCGGACCCGCCAGCGACCGTTCCTGGTCGTGATCGACGTGATTCTCACCGTGCTGGCCTGGGTCGGCCTGCTGTTCCTGCTGATACGCGGGCTGTGGCCGCTGATCGAAACCCACGCGGGTGGGCCACGCATCGACAACTCGGCATTCGAGGCCCTGGGTACGTTGCAGATCTACCTGTGGGTGGCGCTGGTCAACGCGGTGATCCTGATTGGTTGGGCGCGTTACCAACAGCGCAAAAGCAGAAGCTTCGCCCAGCGTCGATTGCCGGCACCGGTGGTCGATGATGAAGGGCTGAGCAAGAGCTTCCGCCTGTGCGATGAGCGCTTGCAGAAACTGCGCACGCCGGGGGTGATGACCATCCACAACGATCAGGAAGGTGACATCAGCCATGTGGTGCTGAACTTTCGGCCACTGGAGCCGGCGGAATTGCCGCCACCGCTGGCGCCGCTGGAGCATCCGCGGGTGATCTTTCTGCACGCCGAGGATGACGATAATCGCGACCCGATGAATCGCCTCACCTGAAAGATGTCCCCCTGTAGGAGCTGCCGAAGGCTGCGATCTTTTAATCTTTAAAATCAAGATCAAAAGATCGCAGCCTTCGGCAGCTCCTACATTGTTCAGCATTCAGCAGCGAATCAGCTCCCAAGCTTCTTCCATCGCCAGTGGTTGTTTCATTCGCTCCGCGAGCATCGCCATGGCCCGCTCCTCCTCGCAGGCCACCGCGGCGACCACCACGCCGTTGTGGCCGAACAGGCCGATGAACGGCGGATGCTCGGGTTCGCCCCTGAACTCGATTTCATCCCACTGACTGGCATGGCCAAGGTAGTCGTAGTTCCTGCCGAAGTGCCAGGTCCAGAAAAACGGCACATCCAGATAATGCTCATCGGCGCCCAACATGTTGGCGGCAGCAATGCGTGCGTGCTGCTGGGCCAGGCGCCAGTGCTCGATGCGTTGCGGCTGGCCGCTCAGGGGGAACGTGGCGATATCGCCAATCGCCCACAGCCCGTCGCAAACACGCAGGCCGGCGTCGACTCGCAGTGACTGGTCTTTCTCCCTCGGCAGCGACGCAAAAGCCTCGGTGGTCGGATGCACGCCGACCCCGGCCAGCACCAGATCCGCCGAGACGCGCAAACCGTTGTCCAGCAGCACCGCTTCGACTTTGCCGTCGCCAATGATTTCCCGGACTTCGTGATCGGTGATGAATTTCACCCCGTGTTGTTCATGCAGCGCACGGATCGCTTTACCCACGGCTGTGCCGAATTGCGCGGCAAACGGAATGGCGTGGCGGGCGCTGACCGTCACGTCGAGCCCGAGCTGGCGCAGGGCCGAGGCGCATTCCAGGGCGATAAAGCTGTCGCCGATGATCAGCGCCCGCTGTTCGGGTTTGGCGGTGCGCATGATCTGTTCGGCCTGGGCTTTCGAACGCAGGACGAACACTTGCGGCAGATCAGCGCCGGGCAGTTGCAGCGGATTGGGCTCGCCGCCGGTGGCGAGCACCGCGGCGTCGTAACGCAGGGATTGGCCGTCGTGCAAATGCAGGGTTTTCGCTGAGGCGTCGAGGGCGGTGATTTCGCCTTGTCGGCGTTCGATGCGCTGCTCTTGATAAAAATCTTCATCGCGCAGCGGCGGGGTTTCCTGCGCCGATATTTCGCCGGCGAGGACAAATTTGCTCAGCACCGTGCGGTCGTAACCGGCTTCCGCTTCGCGGTCGAGCATGATGATCCGGCCACCGAAACCTTTCTCCCGCAGTGCCGCCGCACATGCCGTGCCCGCTGCACCTGCGCCGACAATCACGAAGGTGCGCGAATCATCGGCCGGCGGCGTGTGCCCATCCGGTAGCGGTTGATCATCGACCCAGACCTCATCGCCACGTAACTCCAGCGGATAACGCTTGAGGCTGTCGAGGGCCGGCGGCTCGCACAGCGCACCGTCTTCGACACGAAACGCGGCTTTGTGCCACGGGCAGATCAGGCGTCCGTTGCACAACGCGCCGTCAGCCAATGGCGCGCCGGCGTGTGGGCATTCGCCCTGAAACGCGCGCAGTTGGCCGTTAGCGCGCAACAGGACAATCTTGCGCTCGCCGATTTCGACTTGCAGGCCACGGTATTCGGGGACATCGGCGACACGGGCGACACGGTGCAGGCTCATGGTCGTGCTCCTGACAGGCATTTCTCTTACGAGTTTGCGCCGCAGTGCGAGGTTCAGCCAATTGCCACTGCCACGGCACGAACGGTACGGCTATAGTTTGCAGGCCGACGAAGGCCCAACTGCACAAGGTGCTCCCGGAATGACCCGATTGACCTCTCTCAACCCTTGGCTGGCGGCCGTTGCCGTCGCCCTTTGCGTGCAGTTTCCGGCGCAGGCGGCCGAGCGCTTTACCCTCGATATCCCCGGTGTCTCGGACAACCGCCTGTTCACCTCCGCCGCCGCGAGCGATGCGGCCGGTTGCGGTGGCAAGAACCAGTCTCCGGCACTGGCCTGGAACGCGGGGCCTGCCGGCACCCAGAGCTACGCGATCGTCATGCACGACCCGGACGGCCAGAAAGGGGCTGGCGTCGATCACTGGATTCATTACGGCATCAAAGCCACCACCCGGCAGATCCCGGCCGGTGTCGGCGCCAAATCCAGTCTCGAAGGCGTAGGCGGCACCAACAGCAAAGGCACCACCCATTACATCGGGCCATGCCCACCGGTTGGCGACAGCGCACACCACTACATCATTCAGATCTACGCCCTGGATCTGGCTCCGGATGCCTTGCCCGCCGGCCTGACCCGCGCCGAGCTGATGGACAAGATCAAAGGCCACGTACTGCGTAACAGCAGCGTGGTGCGGCGTTATCACCGCTAAAAAATTTTTTTGGCGGGGTTTAACCCGATCTGAAGGGGCTGCCCGTCTCAGTGGATGAATGGATCACTTTCATCCCGAGGTCAGCCCCCATGTCCCGCTCCCTGCCTTTTCTGCGACCCGTTGCTGTCGGTATGTTGTTGACCGTCGCCGGTTGCGGCGTGTCTTCCAATCCCGAATCGGCTGTTGTCCCGGCGCCGGCCCAGCCACAGGCGTCGATTCAGCATGAAGCGCTCAGCGTCGATGGCGCCATGGCCAAGCGCAGTGCGCGACCGGCGCCAATGGCGAGTTTCGCGGCGATGCCGGCCCCGGAAAGTTATCCACAAGGCTATCGCGACGAGCAGCGCGAGCAATATCAGGCGCTGGCCGATAATCCGATCCACAGCGTGGCCGAGGCCCCGGTCTCAACCTTCAGCGCCGACGTCGATACCGGCGCCTACGCTAACGTCCGGCGTCTGCTCAATCAGGGACGCCTGCCTCCGGAAGGTGCGGTGCGGCTGGAAGAGATGGTCAATTACTTTCCCTACAACGATGCGCAGCCCAGCGATGGCTCGCCCTTCGGCGTGACCACCGAACTGGCCGTCACCCCGTGGAATCAGCACACGCGCCTGCTGCGGATCGGCATCAAGGCCTCCGACCGGGCCGTGGCGGAACTGGCCCCGGCCAATCTGGTGTTTCTGGTGGACGTGTCCGGTTCGATGGATCGCCGCGAAGGCCTGCCGCTGGTCAAAAGCACGCTGAAACTGTTGGTTGATCAGTTACGCGAGCAGGACCGGGTGTCGCTGGTGGTGTATGCCGGCGAATCCCGCGTAGTGCTGGAGCCAACGTCTGGCCGGGAAAAAGCCAAAATTCGCACAGCCATCGAGCAATTGACCGCTGGCGGCTCAACTGCAGGTGCGTCGGGCATCGAACTGG
Organism: Pseudomonas sp. S8; assembly: GCF_050473925.1. Lineage (NCBI taxonomy): Bacteria > Pseudomonadati > Pseudomonadota > Gammaproteobacteria > Pseudomonadales > Pseudomonadaceae > Pseudomonas > Pseudomonas sp. S8. Next base: position 4,115,657 of record NZ_JBFDVZ010000016.1, on the reverse strand, counting down.
CCTATCAAATGGCACAACAGGCGTTCATTCCCAAAGGCATCAACCGCATCCTGCTGGCCACTGATGGTGACTTCAACGTCGGCATCAGCGACTTCGACAGCCTCAAGCAAATGGCTGTGGATAAACGCAAAACCGGGATTTCCCTGACCACCCTGGGTTTCGGTGTGGATAACTACAATGAACACTTGATGGAACAGCTGGCCGACGCTGGCGACGGCAACTACGCCTATATCGATAACCTGCGCGAGGCGCGCAAGGTGTTGGTGGATCAGCTCGGTTCGACCCTTGCCGTGGTGGCGAAAAACGTCAAATTGCAGGTGGAGTTCAACCCGGCGCAGGTCAGTGAATATCGCCTGCTCGGCTACGAAAACCGTGCGCTTAAGCGTGAGGATTTCAGCAACGACAAGGTCGATGCCGGTGAAGTTGGCGCAGGACACACGGTGACCGCGCTGTATGAAATTGTCCCGGCAGGTGAGCAGGGCTGGCTGGAACCGCTGCGCTACGGTAAATCGGAAGCGGCGGTTTCGGCGAAAAACGGGGAATTGGCGATGCTGCGTGTCCGTTATCAACAGCCAGAAGGTGGGAAAAGTCTGCTGATCGAGCGGCCGATTACCGATCAAGTCGCACCGGCCAGTGACGATCTGCGTTTCGCAGCGGCGGTGGCGGCGTTTTCCCAGCAGCTCAAGGATGCTCGCTACACCGGCGACTTCAGCCTGAAAGACACCGAAGCGCTGGCCCGTGGCGCTCGCGGCGACGACCGCTTCGGTTTGCGCAACGAGTTCGTGCAACTGGTGGAACTGGCGCAAAGCCTGCGCAGCTCAACCGCATCGAATGCGATGCCCACTGAGCGACGGATCGAATAGTGAGCCGATTCAAAGGCTTCATCAGTCAGCTGTTTGCTACGCCAGACGGCCCGACCGCCAGCAGCGATGAAACGCTGCTGGCGCGTTATCGCGAAGGCGACGGCGCGGCGTTCGAGATTTTGTACGCCCGTCATCGGCAAAGTCTGTATCGCTTTTTGCTCGGGTTGAGCGGCAAACCGGAACTGGCTGACGAGGTGTTTCAGGACACTTGGCTGAGCCTGATCCGCAGCACCAGTCAGCCACAAGGACGGGCGACGTTTCGTACGTGGCTGTTCCAGATTGCACGCAATCGGCTGATCGATCACTGGCGCAAACACGGCGCATATCAGCCGCTGCACGACAGTTACGACGAACAACTGCACGCGGTCGGTGACGAGACCCACGATCCCGAGCAACTGCTGAACCTCAGCCGCGACAGCCAGCGCCTGGAAAGCGCCCTGCAAACCCTGCCCGCCGAGCAGCGCGAAGTGTTTCTGCTGCGCGCCCACGGTGACCTCGACCTGGCACAAATCGCCAGCCTCACCGAAACATCGCTGGAAACCGTCAAAAGCCGCTTGCGCTACGCCCAGCAAAAACTGCGTCGGCTGCTGGCCGAGGAGGTACTGACATGACTGACGCCCGCCAGACGCCGGAAGAGCAACTGCTCAAACATTATCGCGAGCAACACACCGGCGAGCCGTCAGAACAGCTCGATGCGCTGATTCTCGCCGCTGCGCACCGCGCAGCTCCGGCGCCCAAGCCAAGCCTGTGGCAACGCTGGTGGCACTTCTGCCAGAAACCGCGCTGGCAGGTCGCCTTCGCCAGCCTGGTCGGTGTGGCACTGATGCTGTCGCTGGTGCAACGTGCGCCCGAGCCGCCAGCGCAATTCGACTTCACCCCGGCCGCCAAACCGGCCGCGCCATTGGCGCGCAAGCAAGCGCCGGAAGCGCAGTCACTGGCCGCCCCGCCCGCTGCGGCCATGCCCGCACCGGCACCGATGATGGAAATGGCCGAGCCGATGCAAAGCGACGCGATCAGCGCCGACGAAGCCAGACTCAGCAAACGCGCCGCCGCCCCGGCCAACGGCCTGGATGAGCAACTGCGCGAAGTCCTGCGCCTGCGCGAGGCCGGCCAGTCGCAAGCCGCGGATGCGCTGTACAACAATCTGCACAAACGCTACCCCGGGGTGAACCTCGACCTGCGACTTGAGCGCATCCGCCAGAACTGACCGCTTGTTCACCCAGCCATTTGGCATTGCCCGGCAAAAACGCGCACTATCGAGCCATGGCTGAAGCGCTGGAGAACAAAGTGGCAGCAAAAATTGACCGCATCGCCCAACTCCTCAACTGCCCGCAGAAGGGCGAGGAGATGCGGCGCGCGATTACCGAGGCGCGCAAGGAGTTCCTGCTGAACCAGTCGGAAGACGACGTCGTGGAAGAAGACGAGGTTTTTGAGGAGGCTGCGGAAGAAGAGGAAGACGACGATTACGACGATTACGACGATTACGACGAGTTTGACTGGACGACGGAGTGACCGTCGTTGCATCTAACACCGCGCCCACAAAAAAGCCCCGGACCATCACAGTCCGGGGCTTTTCGTTTCAATTCATGGCGCACCAGGCGGGATTCGAACCCACGACCCCTGCCTTCGGAGGGCAGTACTCTATCCAGCTGAGCTACTGGTGCAGCGGGCGACATCATACCTAGGTCGGCTCGGGGCGTCCATGCCGGGTTTTGGCGGGTTTTGTCAGGGCGCGTGTCGGTGTGAAACGCTGCATTCCTTAAAGCTGTAACGTCCTGCAAAACCCTCGCTTGGCGCTTTTTCCCGGCTGATCTATGGTTTGGCTGCGGCCGGGGCTTTTTGCGCGTTGATCTGAAAAATCCAGCAAACGCAGGGTTTTTGTTCTTTTTTTCGAACGACCTATTGTCCTTTAACCCCTTTGCTCCTACGATCCGTTTGAGATTTCAAACGCTCTTTGACGGGGTGTGGAAGCGCAGGTGCGGTGAATAACGCACGATCACTGCGCCTCACCCGGTAGATGATTTCCCTGACGGCAGCCTTGCGAGGCGCCTTTCTACAATCATAATTTTGCTCCGCGCAGGCCGCGGTGCTGTTAAGGAAAGCCGACATGCAGCTTAAAGATACCCAGTTGTTCCGCCAGCAAGCCTTCATTGATGGCGCTTGGGTCGATGCGGACAACGGTCAGACGATCAAGGTCAACAACCCGGCCACCGGCGAAATTCTCGGCACCGTGCCGAAGATGGGCGCCGCCGAAACCCGCCGTGCCATCGAAGCCGCCGACAAGGCGCTGCCGGCCTGGCGTGCACTGACCGCCAAAGAGCGTGCCGGCAAGCTGCGTCGCTGGTTTGAACTGATGATCGAGAACCAGGACGACCTCGCTCGCCTGATGACTCTTGAGCAGGGCAAGCCGCTGGCCGAAGCCAAGGGCGAAATCGTTTACGCCGCGTCGTTCATCGAGTGGTTCGCCGAAGAAGCCAAGCGCATTTACGGTGATGTGATTCCGGGCCACCAGCCGGACAAGCGCCTGATCGTGATCAAGCAGCCGATCGGCGTGACCGCCGCGATCACTCCGTGGAACTTCCCGGCGGCGATGATCACCCGTAAGGCCGGCCCAGCGCTGGCCGCCGGTTGCACCATGGTGCTCAAGCCGGCTTCGCAAACTCCATTCTCCGCGTTCGCCCTGGCTGAACTGGCGCAGCGCGCCGGCATCCCTAAAGGCGTGTTCAGCGTGGTCTCCGGCAGTGCTGGCGACATCGGCAGCGAGTTGACCAGCAACCCGATCGTGCGCAAGCTGTCCTTTACCGGTTCGACCGAAATCGGCCGTCAGCTGATGTCGGAATGCGCCAAGGACATCAAGAAAGTATCGCTGGAACTGGGCGGCAACGCGCCGTTCATCGTGTTCGACGACGCGGACCTGGATAAGGCCGTCGAAGGCGCGATCATTTCCAAATACCGCAACAATGGCCAGACCTGCGTCTGCGCCAACCGTCTGTACATTCAGGATTCGGTCTACGACGCGTTCGCCGAGAAGCTGAAAGTCGCGGTGGCCAAGCTGAAGATCGGCAACGGTCTGGAAGAAGGCACCACCACGGGTCCGCTGATCGACGAAAAAGCCGTGGCCAAAGTGCAAGAGCACATTGCTGACGCCGTGGCCAAAGGCGCCATCGTGCTGGCCGGTGGCAAGCCGATGGAAGGCAACTTCTTCGAGCCGACCATTCTGACCAATGTGCCGAAAGACGCGGCTGTGGCCAAGGAAGAAACCTTCGGCCCGCTGGCGCCGCTGTTCCGCTTCAAAGACGAAGCCGAAGTGATCGCGATGTCGAACGACACCGAGTTCGGTCTGGCCTCCTACTTCTACGCCCGCGACCTGGGCCGCGTGTTCCGTGTGGCGGAAGCGCTGGAATACGGCATGGTCGGCGTCAACACCGGGTTGATCTCCAACGAAGTCGCGCCGTTCGGCGGCATCAAGGCGTCGGGCCTGGGCCGTGAAGGCTCCAAGTACGGCATCGAAGATTACCTGGAAATCAAATACCTCTGCCTGGGCATCTAAGCCGGGAAAGGGATCGCTGCAAACGCAAAGGGCACGAGAGCGCTGTCCCTTTGCGTCGTTTCAAACCGGAATTTTCTCTGCGGCCGGGAACGCCGTGGCAGTCGATCATCGCATGCTGTCACCGCCGATTCCTCCCGCTTAATCCTTGAACCACGCCGCCCGATGAGCGGTGAATGAGGACTGTAATGAGCAAGACTAACGCTGAACTGATGGCCCGTCGTACCGCAGCTGTTCCACGTGGTGTTGGCCAGATTCACCCGATCTTCGCCGAATCGGCGAAGAACGCTACCGTGACTGACGTTGAAGGTCGTGAGTTCATCGACTTCGCCGGCGGTATCGCGGTACTGAACACCGGCCACGTGCACCCGAAAATCATCGCCGCCGTGACCGAACAGCTGAACAAGCTGACCCACACCTGTTTCCAGGTGCTGGCCTACGAACCGTACGTAGAGCTGTGTGAAAAGATCAACGCCAAGGTGCCTGGTGATTTCGCCAAGAAAACCCTGCTGGTGACCACCGGTTCCGAAGCCGTGGAAAACGCCGTGAAGATCGCCCGTGCCGCCACTGGCCGTGCCGGCGTGATCGCCTTCACCGGCGCCTACCACGGTCGCACCATGATGACCTTGGGCCTGACCGGTAAGGTCGTGCCGTACTCGGCCGGCATGGGCCTGATGCCAGGCGGCATCTTCCGCGCGCTGTACCCGAACGAGCTGCACGGTGTGAGCATCGACGATTCGATCGCGTCCATCGAACGCATCTTCAAGAACGACGCCGAGCCGAAAGACATCGCCGCGATCATCATCGAACCGGTGCAGGGTGAAGGTGGTTTCTACGTCGCGCCGAAAGAGTTCATGAAGCGTCTGCGCGCCCTGTGCGACCAGCACGGCATCCTGCTGATCGCTGACGAAGTGCAGACCGGCGCTGGCCGTACCGGCACCTTTTTCGCTATGGAACAGATGGGCGTTGCGGCCGACCTGACCACCTTCGCCAAATCCATCGCTGGCGGCTTCCCGCTGGCCGGTGTCTGCGGCAAGGCCGAATACATGGACGCCATCGCTCCAGGCGGCCTGGGCGGCACCTACGCCGGTAGCCCGATCGCTTGCGCTGCGGCCCTGGCCGTGATGGAAGTGTTCGAAGAAGAACACCTGCTGGACCGCTGCAAGGCTGTCGGCGAGCGTCTGGTCACCGGCCTGAAGGCCATCCAGGCCAAATACCCGGCAGTGATCGGCGAAGTGCGTGCGCTGGGCGCGATGATCGCGATCGAGCTGTTCGAAAACGGCGACAGCCACAAGCCGAACGCGGCCGCCGTGGCATCGGTGGTGGCCAAGGCACGTGACAAGGGGCTGATCCTGCTGTCTTGCGGCACCTACGGCAACGTGCTGCGCGTTCTCGTACCGCTGACCTCGCCGGACGAGCAACTGGACAAAGGCCTGGCGATCATCGAAGAGTGCTTCTCGGAGCTGTAATTCCGGGCACTGTGTGATCGGATCGAGAAAAAACCCGCTTCGGCGGGTTTTTTTATGCCTCGGAAACCCTTTTGCGCTGTATCGAAGGGCCAGCATTGGCTAAGGTTCAGGCATTGCAAGGGAGAGCGCGCATGACCGCCGTTGATTTACCCGCCGTACCCCGAGTGCTGATTGCCGAGGCCGATCCGTGGTCTCGTGACCTGCTTAAACAAGTGTTGCTCAACGTGCGCTGTGATGCGCGGCTGGACTTGTGTGCCGATGGCCAGCAAGCCATGTCGTTACTCAGCGAAGTGCCTTATGACCTGGCCATTGTCGATTGGGAGTTGCCCGGTATCGATGGCTTGAGCGTGCTGCGCAGCGTGCGCCAGCGCAAACGCAATCCGCCGCTGCCGTTCATTCTGATGAGCAGTCGCAACGACAGCGCCAGCGTGCGCGAAGCCATCCCGTTGGCTCCGACGGCCTATCTGACCAAACCGCTGAACATGGAAACCCTGACCGAGCGGCTGCAGGGTTTGCTGCTGAACGCGGGTGAAGAGGTGTTCTGCGAAGTGCCGACGCTGGCGCCGGGCATGACCCTATCCGTGTTCCTCGAGCGGCGCCGCGAGCAGGCCGATGGCGCGCCGTTGATGACCGATGTGCAGGTGGCGGTCAAACGCAGCCTCAACCCCAATGGCCTCGACCTGAAACTGCTGGAAGAAGAGATCCGTACCGATCCGCAGATCACCGCCGTGCTGATCGCCGCCGCCAACAGCGCGGCGCAGCATCATGGCGCGGCGGTACAGACCCTGGGGCAGGCGCTGCATCGCCTCGGCACCGGGCAGAGCATGAACCTGATTCTCGGCCTGGCGCTCAAGCGCAGCGCCAAACTCAGCGACCCGTGCCTGGCGGATTACGCCGAGCGCTATTGGGGGCTGTCGCTGCACACTGCCGAATACGCCCGCACCCTGGCGCGCCTGCTCGACCTGGATCAGGAACGCTGCTATTGCGCCGGCATGCTGCATCGCCTTGGCGATCTGGCGCTGTTGCGCTGTCTACAGGAGTGGAAGCAGGCCGGCGGCGAGCTTGATGAGTGGGAGGAAGTCGGTGACGCGCTGGCGGAATTCGGCGCGGCTTACGGTTCGGCGTTGCGCACGCGCTGGCGCCTGCCGCTGGAGCTGCGCGAGTTGATTGCGTCGGTCTACCAGCTCGGAGGCGGGGTTTATTCCCGTGAGGCGCTGGTGATGAACATGGCGGCGCAAATGGCACGCCTGACCGAACATGAGGGCGTTGAGGAACTGGCAAAGAGTCGCACGGCGCGGCTGCTGAAGATCGGGTTGCCGGAACTGATGCGGATGCGTAAATAACCGGATTCACGAGCATCCCCCTCTAGGAGCTGCGGCACGCTGCGATCTTTTGATCTTGTCTTTTAAAGCAAAAATCAAAAGATCGCAGCGTGCCGCAGCTCCTACAGGGGAGGTAAATCGGAGGGTGGATTCAGCTTGAGATAATCCGGTTCTTGCCCTGCCGTTTGGCCTCGTACATCGCTGCGTCCGCCCGGGCGAACAGGCTGTCGAGGCTTTCATCATCGTCCCTGAGGCTGGTCAGTCCCTGGCTGACGGTGATGCCGAAGGTCTGGCCTTCGACATTGAAGACCATCCGCTGAATCTCCTGCTGCAGCCGCTCGGCCACTTGCATCGCCATGTCCGGTGCACAACCGGGGAACACGGCCGCGAATTCTTCTCCGCCGATACGTCCGAACAGATCACCCCGACGTAACGAGGTGCGCCCGCATTCGGCGATGCGTTGCAGCACGTTGTCGCCTTCCGGGTGGCCGTAGCTGTCGTTGATCTGCTTGAAGTCATCAATGTCCAGCAGCAGGAAGGCCAGTGGCGAACCGTGCAGGCGCGCGTCGTCGAATTCGCGGTTGGCGCATTCGAAGAAGTGGCGACGGTTGCTGCTTTGGGTCAGTACGTCGGTGGTGGCCAGCCGATGCAGTTCGGTTTCCATGCGCTTTTTGTCGGTGATGTCTTCGGCGATGCCGACGATGATCACCGGTTGCCCGGGCTCGTCCTGACGGTTGATGAAGCACTTGTCGCTGAGCCAGCGAACCTGGCCGTCGGCGGCGATTATCCGGTATTCGCGGTCTTCCACCGCGCCTTTGTGCAGCACTTCGGCCAGGCTGCGCTCGGCATAGTCGAGGTCGTCGGGGTAGATGCTGTCGCGCCATTGGTTGTAGTCAGCCAGCAATAGGCCTGCGGAACGACCGAAAATCCGCTCGTAGGCAGGGCTGACATAGAGCACCTGACGGGTTTCCCAATTGAACGCCCAGAGCACCGCGTTGACGCTCACCAGCAATGAACTGAACAGTTGTTCGCGCTCGCTCAGCCGGGCGACTTCGCCTTGGGCGTGCATCAGCGCCATCAGGGTTTGCGCGGCCTCGGGCCACTGCGCAAGGGATGAGTCTTGTTGATTGTTGTTGACCATCGGCACATTTCTCAAAGGGCGTGCCGCGATTTCGACAACGGCCACAGTACAGCCCGCCGGGATGGCGAAGTGTCTTTGAGATAGGGCTTTCGGTGCTAAGTTCCGCGCTTTTGTAGAGAGGAAGCTTGCTCCCGCCGGGCGGTAGAGATGACGCGTTTCAGCAATGAGAACGCGTCGACACATTTGCGGTAGCTGCGCTACCGATCGGGGATGAATCCCCTCGCCACAGGGGATTCATTCATGGCGGTCAGGCTGCGGCGGGGCGCAGCGAGTAGGTTTTCAGCTGGTCGGCGAATTCACGCAGGGACTGGATGCCGCTGGCTTCGGCCTCGTGCACCCATTCCTTGATGGCGGCGAGCATGTCGTGGCCATTGGCGCTGGTCTTGACCCAGATCTGCTGCAGGGCCAGGCGTTTTTCGTAAATGACCTTCAGCGCCTGGCTGTGCTCGAGCATGTTCTGGATGCGCAAGTGATGACGGTCTTCCAGCAGGCTGGTTTCCCGCGACAGCAGGCGTTTGGCGCGATGGAATTGATGGCGTACCGAATGATCGACCTTGTCCAGCTCCTGCTTGACCAGCGGGCCGATCACCAATTTGCGGTACTGGGCCATGATCTGGAAGCGGTTGTTGAGGATCGCCATGGCGGTGTCCATGTCCAGATGGCCCTTGCCTTCGACGCGGTGGGCAATCGGCGCCACACGCTGCACCTTGGCCAGTCTGAAGAAGCTGAAGACTTTGATCCACGCCCAGCCGAGGTCGAATTCCCACTTCTTCACCGACAGCTTGGCCGAGTTGGGGTAGGTGTGATGGTTGTTGTGCAGTTCTTCACCACCGATCAGGATGCCCCACGGCACCAGATTGGTCGCCGCGTCGCGGCATTCGAAGTTGCGGTAGCCGATGGCATGGCCCAGGCCGTTGACCACGCCGGCGGCCCAGACCGGGATCCACATCATCTGGATCGCCCAGATGGTGATGCCAATGGTGCCGAACAGCAGGAGGTCGATGATGCCCATGATCGCCACACCCAGCAGCGGATAGCGGCTGTAGAGATTGCGCTCGATCCAGTCTTCCGGGCAGTTCTTGCCATAGATGCGCAGGGTCTCCGGATTCTCGGCTTCGGCGCGATACAGCTCGGCGCCTTTGCGCAGCACGGTGGACAGACCCTTGATCACCGGGCTGTGCGGGTCATCTTCGGTTTCGCACTTGGCGTGGTGTTTGCGGTGGATGGCAGTCCACTCGCGGGTGTTCTGCGCCGTGGTCAGCCACAGCCAGAAGCGGAAAAAGTGTTTCAGGCCGGCATTCAGCTCAAGTGAGCGATGGGCCGAGTAACGGTGCAGATAGACCGTGACGGCGACAATTGTCACGTGGGTCATCAGCAGGGTGACCGCGACCAGTGACCAGGCCGACAAGCCAAGAAAACCTTCGTACCACATAGGCTATAGGGCCCTCGATAAAGATAAAAACAGCCGTTGCATTATCACCAAGCACACAGATAAAACCAGTCGCCCTTTCAGATAAGAGTCGCTGGATGTTTCTTGACCTATAATTCCAACCTTTTTTGTAGGGACATGGACAGCCGAATGCCTGCCACTTACCGCGATGCCCTGCGTGCAGCGCTGCTTTACCTCTTGCTTGCTGTTGTCTGGCTGCAGGGCACTGGTTACTTATTGAACAGTTTCTTTGATGAGTCTGTCGATCTGCAGCGATGGCAACTGATCAACGGTTACGTCTGGGCTGCCGTCAGCGCGTGCCTGATCTTCCTCGCGCGGGCCAGATTGTGCGAATTTCTCGGTATCGGTGCGCGGTTACGCGAGCGGCAGGCCGACCGTGAACGACTGCGCCAGGCCGCTGCGGTATTCGACTGCACCCGCGAGGGCGTGCTGGTGACCAACCGCGAGGGCCTGATCGTGCACGTCAACCGTGCGTTCATGGAAATCACCGGCTACCAGTACGAGGAAGTTCTCGGCCACCAGCCGAGCCTGTTCAAGTCCGGCCACCATCCGCCGGGCTTCTATCAGGCGATGTTCGCCACGCTGGAGAGCGAGGGCGAATGGAGCGGGGAGATCTGGAACCGGCGCAAGAGCGGCGAGATTTACCCGCAGTGGCAGACCATTCGCGTGATTCACGATGATCAGGGCCACCTCAGCCACTACGTGGCGGTGTTTTCCGACATCAGTGCGATCAAGGACTCTGAGCACGAACTCAAGCACCTCGCCCACCACGACCCGCTGACCGACCTGCCCAATCGCCTGTTGTTCAGCGACCGCGCCGCGCAGGCGCTGGCGTCGGCGCAGATCCACAAGCGCGGCTGCGCCTTGCTGATGATCGATCTGGACCACTTCAAGATGATCAACGACAGCCTCGGCCATAACGTCGGTGATCGCCTGCTCAAAGCCGTGGCGGCACGCCTGCAGGAACTGTTCGGCCCCGGGATTACGCTGGCGCGGCTAGGTGGTGACGAATTCGCGGTACTGGCGGAGAGTTGTCCGCAACTGGTTCAAGCCGCGGCGCTGGCCCAGCGCATTCTCGATGCGCTCAAGGAGCCGTTCGGCATCGACCGGCATGAGCTGTTCATCAACGCCAGCATCGGCATCAGCCTGTTCCCCAGCGACGCGTTGAGTGCCGATCAGTTGTTGCGCAATGCCGACGCCGCACTGTTCAAGGCCAAGAGCAGCGGGCGCAACGGTTACGCGTTGTACACCGAAGAGCTGACCGCGCACGCGCAGCAACGGGTCGAGATCGCTTTCGAGCTGCGCCGTGCGCTGGAGCAACAGGAACTGCGGGTCTACTACCAGCCGGTTCACGATTTGCGCAGCAGTCGCCTGATTGGCGTCGAAGCGCTGGTACGCTGGCAGCATCCGCAGCGCGGGCTGGTGTCGCCGGCGGAATTCATTCCGATTGCCGAGCGCACCGGGATGATTGCTGAAATCGACGCCTGGGTGATGCGCCAGGCGTGTTCGCAGATGTGCCAATGGCAGCAGGCCGGGGTCGTGCTGTCGTTCGTCGCGGTGAACGTGTCGTCGCGGTTGTTCGCCCGGCGTGAGCTGTACCAGCAGGTGGCGCAGGTGCTGCACGAGACCGGTCTGGATCCGGCCTTTCTGGAACTGGAAGTCACCGAGAGCGCGGTGATGGATGATCCGGAAGTGGCGCTGGAGCAGATGCATCATTTGCGTGAACTGGGGATTCGCCTGGCCATTGACGATTTCGGTACCGGCTACTCATCGCTGTTGCGGCTCAAGCGCCTGCCAGTGCAGAAGCTCAAGATCGATCAGGGTTTTGTCGCCGGGTTGCCCTGGGACGAGGACGACGCCGCGATCGTCCGGGTGATCATCGCGCTGGCCCGGAGCATGGGCATGCAGGTGCACGCCGAGGGGATCGAGCAGGCCGAGCAGGCGGCGTTTCTGCTGGAGCAGGAATGTGATCTGGGGCAGGGCTACTGGTTTGGGCGGCCAGTGCCGGCGGGGGAGATTGATTGGGCCAAAGCCCCTGTTATCGGTTAGCAGTCCTGTTATGGCGACACAAAACCTGTGGCGAGGGGATTTATCCCCGATGGGTCGCGCAGCGGCCCTGAAAAACAGGGACTGCTACGCAGTCCATCGGGGATGAATCCCCTCGCCACAGGGTTTCATACAGGCTTCAAACTCAGTGAACACCGCGCAAACCCTTGGCCTGTCAGATAATGTTTTCTAGTTATATAAACATTCTTAAATAGTCTTTTTAAGAATATCTGCGCCTCTCTTATATTGCTCCCACGCCGAACGCAGTGCCGCCCACTGCCAGGCATATCCCATTCAAAGGAGCAGCACCATGAGCGCATCCCTTCGCAGCGTTGACGGTCAGGACGAAACCACCATCTTGCGGGAAATCCAGAGCGCCCTGCGCGATCTGCGTTTCGGCGCGGTGGAGATCACTGTGCACAACGCCCAGGTCGTGCAGATCGAACGCAAAGAGAAGTTCCGTCTGCAGCAGCCGGGTAACAAACCGAGCTGATTTGAAGATCAAAAGATCGCAGCCTGCGGCAGCTCCTACAGGGGCCGTGTGTAGGAGCTGCCGCAGGCTGCGACCTTTGAACCGGCACCCCGATTTCCGAAATACATAAGAAAAAGCCACCACCAAGAATTCCAGGAGCTTTCACCATGTCGTCGATTCGCCGTTACGCTTTGGCCGCGCTGGCCAGCGCTGTGTTTGCCGGTTCCGCGGTTGCCAAGGATTACGAACTGCTCAATGTGTCGTACGACCCGACGCGCGAGCTGTATCAGGACTACAACGCCGAATTCATCAAGTTCTGGCAGAAAGATCACGCCGGCGACACCGTGAAAATCCAGCAATCCCATGGCGGATCTGGCAAGCAGGGCCGTGCGGTGATCGACGGTTTGCGCGCCGACGTGGTGACCCTGGCACTGGCCGGCGACATCGACGAAATCGCCAAGCTCGGCAAGACCCTGCCGGCCGACTGGCAGAAGCGCCTGCCCGAGGCGAGCACTCCATATACCTCGACCATCGTGTTCCTGGTGCGCAAGGGCAACCCGAAAGGCATCAAGGACTGGGGTGATCTGGTCAAGAATGACGTTTCGGTGATCACCCCGAACCCGAAAACCTCCGGCGGTGCGCGCTGGAACTTCCTCGCCGCGTGGGCCTATGGCCTGAAAGCCAACGGCGGCAGCGAAGAAAAAGCCAAAGAGTACGTGCAGACCCTGTTCAAGCACGTTCCGGTACTGGACACCGGCGCTCGTGGCTCGACCATCACCTTCGTCAACAACGGTCAGGGTGACGTGTTGCTGGCCTGGGAAAACGAAGCGTTCCTGGCGTTGAAAGAAGACGGCGGCGCTGACAAGTTCGACATCGTCGTGCCGTCGCTGTCGATTCTGGCCGAGCCACCGGTGGCGGTGGTCGACAAGAACGCCGAGAAAAAGGGCAACGAACAGATTGCCGAAGCTTACTTGAAGCACCTGTACAGCCCGGCCGGTCAGGAGATCGCCGCGAAGAACTTCTACCGTCCACGCGACAAGGACGTGGCGGCGAAGTACGCCCAGCAGTTCCCGAAACTGGAACTGGTGACCATCGACAAGGACTTCGGCGGCTGGAAATCCGCACAACCGAAGTTCTTCAACGACGGTGGCGTGTTCGACCAGATCTACCAGGCGCAGTAATCTGACCCACAATGAGCCTGAAGTTCAGGCACTTGAGATGTGGGAGTGAGCCTTTGTGGTGAGGGGATTCATCCCCGATGGGTTGCGCAGCAGCCCCAATGCCGACCTTTGCGGTGAATCAAATCTACCGCGAACTCTGGTTTTGCGACTGCTTCGCAGTCGGTCGGGGATAAATCCCCTCACCACAGGGCTTGCTCCCACATTGATGCGTTCAGCGGAATGCTTTTTAACCAAGGACTTTTATGTCGCGTCGTATCTCCCCCGTCATACCCGGCTTCGGGCTGACGCTGGGTTACACCTTGGTGTACCTCAGCCTGATTGTGCTTATCCCGCTGGCGGCGATGTTCGTCCACGCCGCCCAACTCACCTGGGATCAGTTCTGGACGATCATCACCGCGCCACGCGTACTGGCAGCCTTGAAGCTGAGCTTCGGCACCGCGCTGTGTGCGGCGATCATCAACGGCATCATCGGTACGCTATTGGCCTGGGTGCTGGTGCGCTACACCTTCCCCGGGCGCAAGGTGATCGACGCGATGATCGACCTGCCGTTCGCCCTGCCGACGGCGGTGGCCGGTATCGCCCTGACCGCGCTGTACACCCCGACCGGATTGGTCGGCCAGTTCGCCGCCGACCTCGGTTTCAAGATCGCTTACACCCCGTTGGGCATCACCCTGGCGCTGACTTTCGTGACGCTGCCGTTCGTGGTGCGCACGGTGCAGCCGGTACTGGCTGACATCCCGCGTGAAGTCGAAGAAGCTGCCGCTTGCCTCGGTGCGAAACCGTTGCAGGTGTTCCGCCATATCCTCCTGCCAGCGCTGTTGCCAGCGTGGCTGACCGGATTTGCCCTGGCCTTTGCCCGGGGTGTCGGCGAGTACGGTTCGGTGATTTTCATCGCCGGCAACATGCCGATGAAAACCGAAATCCTGCCGCTGCTGATCATGGTCAAACTTGACCAGTACGATTACACCGGCGCCACGTCCATCGGTGTGCTGATGCTGGTGGTTTCCTTCGTCCTGTTGCTGCTGATCAACCTGCTGCAGCGGCGCATCGAAACCCCATAAGGAGGCGCGAACCATGTCCCAATCGTCTATTGCGGCCGCGTCCTCGGCCAACGCTGCGCGGCGTGGCAGTGCCACTTCGCGCAGAATCCTGATCGGCCTTGGCTGGCTGATCTTTTTCCTGTTTCTGGTACTGCCGCTGTTCATCGTGGTGTCGCAGGGTTTGAAGAATGGCCTCGGCGCATTCTTCACCGCGATCTTTGAACCGGACGCCTTGTCGGCGCTGAAACTCACGGTGATCGCCGTGCTGATTTCGGTGCCGCTGAACCTGGTGTTCGGTGTTAGCGCCGCATGGTGCGTGAGCAAATATTCGTTCCGCGGCAAGAGCATGCTGGTGACGCTGATCGACCTGCCGTTCTCGGTGTCGCCGGTGATCGCCGGTCTGGTCTACGTGCTGATGTTCGGTGCGCAGGGCCTGTTCGGGCCGTGGCTGCAGGATCATGACATCCAGATCGTCTTCGCCCTGCCGGGCATTGTGCTGGCGACGATCTTCGTCACCGTGCCGTTCGTGGCCCGTGAGCTGATTCCGCTGATGCAGGAGCAGGGCACACAGGAAGAGGAGGCCGCGCGGCTGCTTGGCGCCAACGGCTGGCAGATGTTCTGGCACGTCACCGTCCCCAACATCAAATGGGGCCTGATCTATGGCGTGGTGTTGTGTACCGCGCGGGCCATGGGTGAGTTCGGTGCGGTGTCGGTGGTTTCCGGGCACATTCGCGGGGTGACCAACACCTTGCCGCTGCACGTCGAGATCCTCTACAACGAATACAACCACGTGGCCGCGTTCGCCGTGGCGAGCCTGTTGCTGATCCTGGCGCTCTTCATCCTGCTGCTCAAGCAGTGGAGCGAAAACCGTATCAACCGCCTGCGCGCCAGCGCCGCGGAGGAATAATTCATGTCGATCGAAGTGCGTAACGTCAGCAAGAATTTCAATGCGTTCAAGGCGCTGGACAACATCAGCCTGGACATCCACAGCGGTGAACTGGTGGCGCTGCTCGGCCCGTCCGGCTGCGGCAAGACCACCTTGCTGCGCATTATTGCCGGTCTGGAAACCCCGGATAACGGCAATATCGTATTCCACGGCGAAGACGTCTCCGGCCACGACGTGCGTGATCGCAACGTCGGTTTCGTGTTCCAGCACTACGCGCTGTTCCGGCACATGACGGTGTTCGACAACGTCGCGTTCGGCCTGCGCATGAAACCGAAAAACCAGCGCCCGAGCGAAAGCCAGATCGCGACCAAGGTCCACGAACTGCTGAACATGGTGCAACTGGACTGGTTGGCCGATCGCTACCCGGAGCAACTGTCCGGCGGCCAGCGTCAGCGTATCGCCCTGGCTCGTGCTCTGGCGGTGGAGCCGAAAGTGCTGCTGCTCGACGAACCGTTCGGCGCCCTCGACGCCAAGGTGCGCAAAGAGCTGCGTCGCTGGCTGGCGCGCCTGCACGAAGACATCAACCTGACTTCGGTATTCGTGACCCACGACCAGGAAGAAGCGATGGAAGTCGCCGATCGCATCGTGGTGATGAACAAAGGCGTGATCGAACAGATCGGCTCACCGGGTGACGTCTACGAAAACCCGGCCAGCGACTTCGTTTATCACTTCCTCGGCGACTCCAACCGCTTGTTGCTCAGCGACGACAACCACGTGCTGTTCCGTCCGCACGAAGTGTCGTTGTCCAGACATGAGCTGGAAGATCACCATGCCGCTGAAGTGCGTGATATTCGCCCATTGGGCGCGACCACGCGGGTGACGTTGAAGGTGGAAGGGCAGACGGATCTGATCGAGGCGGAAGTGGTGAAGGACCACGACAGCCTGATCGGACTGGCCAAGGGTGAAACCCTGTTCTTCAAGCCGAAGGTCTGGCAGAAAGTCGCCAGCCTCTAAAGTCAAAAGATCGCAGCCTTCGGCAGCTCCTACAGGGACATGCATTCCAATGTAGGAGCTGCCGCAGGCTGCGATCTTTCAAGCGGCCTAAGCCGCCGCTTTGCGATTCGGATTGACCCGCACCACCCCCGCCCGCGCCTCGATCTGCGCTTTCAACTCGTGGCGCATTCCCAGCAGGAACGCCACTTCGGCCACGACAAACAGCGGCCCGACAATTAACCCGCTGACATCATCGACAAACGCCGGTTTGCGCCCCTCGTAGTGGTGCCCGACAAACTGAATCACCCAGCCAATCACAAACATCGCCAGCCCGCTGCTCAGCCAGACCATGGTGCTCTGCTGCGCCAGCGCATGCCCGGCCCAGACCGACAGGCCCATCAACAGCGTCATCAGCACGCCGAGCTTCAGTTCCAGGCGCAGGTAGAACCACGCCGACGCCAGCGCCAGCAGGACCGCCGGAGAGATCCACAAGCCGCCCAGTGACCATTCTGGTCGCGACAACAATACCGCCACCGCCACCACGATCAGCGGAATGCCGATAAAGTGGCTGGCGATGTTGCGCGGGTCGCGGTGGTAGGCGGCGTATTGACTGAGATGGTCGACGAGGCTTTTCATTGTTGTTCCTCCTGTAGGGTGCGTGCAGCATGCCTCGGGTTCGGCGTTGGCTCTGTCAGGCAGGCGACAGTTGGGAGTGATCATGATGGATAAGCGTTCACGGCTGCTGACCGGGCAATGGTTCAGTCACCTGCCGACATCCTTTCAGGATAGTCTGCTGGCGGCGGGCCGGGAGCGGCGGCTGACGGCGGGGCAGCGCTTGTTCCAGCGCGGTGATCCGCCCTGCGGCCTGTACGCGGTGCTCGACGGCGCGATCCGTATCGGCGCGGTGAGCGAGCAGGGCAAGGAGGCGTTGCTGAGCCTGGTGGAGGCGCCGCACTGGTTCGGCGAAATCTGCCTGTTCGACGGTCAGCTACGCACTCACGATGCGTATGCAGTCGGGCCGTGCACGCTGCTGAATATCCCGCAGGCCACGCTGCTGAAAATCCTCGATGAACAGCCGGTTTACTGGCGCCATCTGGCATTGCTGATGAGCCACAAACTGCGCCTGACCTTCATCAATCTCGAACAGTTGAGCCTGCTGCCGGCCCCGGCTCGCCTGGCCCATCGCTTGCTGATGATCGCCGAGGGCTACGGCGAAATCGATGCGCCACGCCGGGTCCTGCAATTGCCTCAGGAACAACTGGCGTCGATGCTGTCGCTGTCACGCCAGACCACCAACCAGATCCTCAAGGATTTGCAGGGGCAGGGGATTATCGGGTTGGGGTATGGCGAGATCGAGATTCTCGATGCCAAGCGATTGCGCGCCGTCGCCACGCTCTAAAACTTCACACCGATCCATTTTAGGAGTGAGCCTCTGTGGTGAGGGGATTTATCCCCGATGGGTGGCGCAGCCGCCCCAAACCTGTGATGAAGTCCGGCGACTGCTGCGCAGTCGGTCGGGGATAAATCCCCTCACCACAAGGCTCACTCCTACAGGGTATTTGTGCGGTAGTCAGGAGCCGCGATAGGTCGAGAACCCATAAGGGCTGAGCAGCAGCGGGATGTGGTAGTGCTGGTCAGTCTGCTTCACCTGGAATATCACCGGGATCTCCGGGAAAAACGTCTCGCGCTTGTTCTTCTCGAAATACTCGCCGGTCTTGAACACCACCCGGTATTCGCCAGCCTCGAAAGGCTGTTTGGCCGGGAACAGTTCGGCGATGCGCCCCTGTTCGTTGGTGGTGCCCTGAGCCAGTGGCTGCCAGTTTTCGCCGACGTGTTTTTCCAGCGTCACATTGACGCCCGGCGAGGGCAGGCCGTTTTCCAGGTTGAGCACGTGCACGCTCAGTGGATTGCCGGCGGCCAACGCCAGGCTGGATAGGGCGCTCAGGCCGAGTGCGGCGAAGGTCATGCGCAGGGTGGTCATGGTCAGTCTCCTTATTGGGAACGGGTAAGGGTCAGGCCGGTCTTTTCGGCGGCCTTGATCGCACAGCTTTCGTCCTGCTCGCCGCCGCCGGAACCGGCCACGCCCATGGCGCCGACCAACTCATTGCCGGCGAACAACGGAATCCCGCCGCCGAGCAACAGCAGCTCGTCGAGGGTGTTGAGATTGGCGGTTTCCGGGTTGCTGCGGGCGCGCTCGGCGAACAGCCGGGTCGGGGTTTTCGTCGACAGCGCGGTGTAGGCCTTGCGCTGGCTGGCCGCGGTGTTGTGCGGGCCGATGCCGTCGCCGCGCAGGGTCACCAGCACGTTGCCGCCACGGTCGAGCACCGATACCGTCGCGGTGCAATGACTCAGCGCGGTGTCGGCCAGCAGGCGTGCGGTTTTCAGATCGAGGTCAGCGTGGCGAGGCAGTTCAGGGGCGGCGAAAGCGCTGGCGCTGAGGCCGAGGGCGAGGGCGAGGCTGGCTGCAAGGTATTTGAAGGTCATGGACAGGCTCCAAAAGCTAAGGTCGTCACCTTAATCGCCGGTCTTCGTCAGAACCCCGTCAGTCGGATTACAAGTTTGTAATGGGCAACGCCGTCGAAGGCGCCTAGCCTGTGTGCCTGATCAATCGAGGTGTGCCATGCGTTTGCTGGTCGTAGAAGATGAAGCCAAAACCGCGAATTTCCTGGCCAAGGGCCTGGGCGAGTCGGGTTTTGCCGTGGACGTGTCGCTCAATGGCCTCGATGGGCGCTATTTCATCGAGCAGCAGGCCTACGACCTGATCATCCTCGACGTGATGCTGCCGGGCCTCAATGGCTGGCAACTGCTGCAACTGATCCGCCAGCGCGGCGCCACGCCGGTGCTGTTCCTGACCGCCAAGGATGCCATTGAAGACCGCGTACGCGGCCTCGAACTCGGCGCCGACGACTATCTGCTAAAACCTTTCGCGTTCGCCGAATTGCTCGCGCGGGTGCGCACGCTGCTGCGGCGCGGGCCACTGCGCGAGGCCGAGTCCTACAGCATCGCCGATCTGGAAATCGACGTGCTGCGGCGTCGAGTCAGTCGCGGCGGTCAGCGCATTGCCCTGACCAACAAGGAATTTGCCTTGCTGCAATTGCTCGCCAGCCGTCAGGGCGAAGTGCTGTCGCGCACGCTGATCGCCTCGCAGGTGTGGAACCTGAATTTCGACAGCGACACCAACATGGTCGAAGTTGCAGTGCGCCGCTTGCGGGCCAAGGTCGATGATCCGTACATGCCGAAACTGATCCACACCGTGCGCGGCGTCGGCTATCAGCTGGAGGCGCCCGACGATGCGGTCTAGGTCGATCGCCTGGCGTCTGGCGCTGGCGTTCGCCGTGGTTTGCGCGTTGGTGTTGAGTGCGATCGGTGTGTTTCTCTACCGCTCGCTCGACTCGGAAATCGCCTACCGCGACGACCTCGCGTTGCTCGGCCGTCTGGAGCAGGTGCGCGCCTTGCTAGCCGACAGTGACAGCCTCGGCGCCTTGCAGGCGCGGCCACGTCTCTATCAGAACATGCTCGGTAACCTCGACAGCCTGCTGCTGGTGCGGCGCGCCGATGGCTCGAACGTGATTGCGATCAACCCGCGCCAGCGTGAGTTGCCGCCATTGAACGCAATCGCACGCGAGCAAACGCCGCAGCGTCGCGATGTGCTGACCTGGCAGGCGCCGGACGGCGCCGAGCTGGCGCTGTTGTCCGGTGAAGCCCAAGGCCCGAACGGCGAGCCGCTGACGGTGATCGCCGGCAAGGTGCTCACTGAACGGGAACAGATGCTCGCCAGTTATCGCTTGCGCCTGTACCTGGCCGTCGGGCTCGGTGCGTTGCTGGCGTTCGCGCTGGGGCTGGTGCTGCTGCGCCGTGGCCTGCAACCGTTGCGCCAGCTAAGCGCGGCGGTGCGCGGCATTGATCTGCGCAGCCTCGATCAGCGTCTGCCCGCCAGCGGCACCCCCGCCGAACTGCTCGAACCGGTGCAGGCGCTCAACGGCATGCTCGCGCGGCTGGACGACAGCGTGCAGCGGCTGTCGCAGTTTTCGGCCGATCTGGCCCATGAGATCCGCACGCCGTTGCACACCTTGCTCGCCAGCAACGGTCAGGCGCTGAACCATCCGCGCAGCACGGCGGAGTATCAGGAGCTGCTGGCCTCGAACATGGAAGAGTTCGAACGCCTCAAGCGCATGGCCGAAAACCTGATGTTCCTCGCCCGCGCCGAGCAGGCGGAGCGCGCGCTCGACTTGCAAACACTGGATCTGCATAACGTCGGCAGCGAGCTGTGCGATTACTTCGAAGCCTTGGCCGATGATCGTCAGTTGCGCCTGGAAAACCAGCTGCACGGCGAACTGTTGGCCGACCAGCAACTGCTGCAACGCGCCCTGGGTAACCTGCTGGCCAACGCGGTGCGCCACGCCGATGAAGGCTCGCTGATCAGCCTGGGCCGCCGTGATGAGGCGGGTGTGTGTTGGTTACAGGTACACAACCACGGCCCGGTGATTGCGCCAGAACATCTGGGCAAACTGTTCGACCGCTTCTATCGCGTCGACCCTTCACGGGCGCAGCCTGGAGATTCGGGTGGGCTGGGGCTGGCGATTGTGCAGTCGATCATGCAGTTGCATGGCGGGCGGGTGCGGGTGAGCAGTGATGCTGCAGGTACGGTGTTCGAGCTGGGTTTTGAGGTTGTCTGACGGGCGCCTTCGCGGGCAAGCCCGCTCCCACAGGTTATCGGGCGTACATGAGCTTTGAGTACGACACGGACACTGTGGGAGCGGGCTTGCCCGCGAAGAGTCCAGTAGGTTCAGCACACATTCCGGATCAATCAGCGCAACTGATCGCGAAACTGCCCCGGCGTCATTCCCGTCCAGCGTTTGAACGCGCGGCTGAAGCTGCTGGTGTCGGCAAACCCCAGCAGGTAACTGACCTCACTCAACGAACATTGCGGATCGCGCAGGTGCAGCAGCGCGAGGTTTTCGCGGCTTTCGTTGAGCAGCGTGTCGAAGCGACAGCCCTCATCCGCCAGGTGCCGTTGCAGGCTGCGCAGGCTCAGGTGCAGGGCCTGGGCGATGCGTTCGGCGCTGGGTTCGCCTTCGGGCAGTTGCTCTTCGATGGCGTCGCGCACCTTGCGCTCCCAGGTCAGCGGTTGGAGCTGAGCCAGGGTGCGCTTGAGCACCGCCTCGTTGTGTTCGGCCAGTTCCGGGTTGGCGTCGTCGAGGTGGCTGTCGAAGTCGGTAAGGGAGAACTCCAGGCGATCCTCGGCGCAGGAAAAATGCACCGGGGCGCGGAACACTTTGTGCCACTGATGTGCATCGGAGGGTTCCGGGCGGCGCAGGTAGACCGCCAGCGGCGCGTAATCGCGACCGAGGCGATTGCGGCAGGTGCGCACGTAGATCGCGGCAAACGCATCGATGGCTTCGAAGGCCGGCGCCGGATTGCCTGACGGAATTTTCAGACGAAACAGATAACGGTCGTCGCTGCGGCTCAGCTCCAGCTCCAGCGCATCGCTGACCACCGGGTGATAACGCACGATGCGCTCGAACACCTCACGCAGGCTGCCGCTGGCCACCAGCGCGTAACCGAGCGCATGGAACGTGGTCGGGCTGACGAACCGCGACACTCGCAGACCGATCGCCGGATCGCCGGATCGCCGCTGAACTGCACTGCCAGTTGCCACAGGCGCGTGGTGCCGGACAGCGGATAACGCGCATTCGGGTCGTCCATCAACTGCGGGTCGAGCCCGGCCTGTTGGCACAGGCCGAGACTGTCCAGCCCCAGCGCATCGAGTTGCTTGCGCAAGGCACGGGTCCAGCTGGCGAGCGAGGTCGGTTCCTTCATGCTGATTGGCGCTTCCGGTCAACAGGTTGGCGTTCACGGCTACCATCAATACAGCTTTCGCAAGGCAGGATGCGAACATCAATAACCAGAGGATGGAAGCATGGACCGTACTTCTGCAAGTCCCCAGCGACACAATGCTGCCCAGCGATCAGCGCATATTCGCGAAGTGGTGCTGGCCAAGGGCGTCGAGTTGCGTCAGCGCTACCCGATTTTGCAGCACCAGGACGCCCTCGGCGCGGGGATTCTGGCCTTTGCTCTGGCCGGGATGATCGGTTCGGCGACGCTGTACATCACTGGCCACATGGCATGGTGGGTGTGTCTGTTGCTCAACGCGTTTTTCGCTTCCCTGACCCACGAGCTGGAACACGACCTGATCCACAGCATGTATTTCCGCAAGCAGCGCGTGCCGCACAACCTGATGATGGGCCTGGTGTGGCTGGCGCGGCCGAGCACGATCAATCCGTGGATCCGTCGCCATCTGCACCTCAATCACCACAAGGTTTCCGGTACCGAAACCGATATGGAAGAGCGCGCAATCACCAACGGCGAACCGTGGGGTTTTGCGCGGCTGCTGATGGTCGGCGACAACGTGATGTCGGCGTTCATCCGCATGCTGCGGGCCAAGACCTGGGCACACAAATTCAGCATCATCAAACGTACCCTGAAGGTTTACGCGCCACTGGCGCTGGTGCATTGGGGCGCGTGGTACGTGTTCCTCGGCTTCCATGCGGCGAATGGCATCGCCTACCTCATGGGTTCGCCGATTGAATGGTCGGCGACCACGCTGTCGGTGATGCAGGTGATCGATATCGCGGCGGTGGTGATCATCGGCCCGAACGTGCTGCGCACCTTTTGCCTGCACTTCATCAGCTCGAACATGCATTACTACGGCGACATCGAGGCGGGCAACGTGCTGCAGCAATGCCAGGTGTTGAATCCCTGGTGGTTGTGGCCGCTGCAGGCGTTCTGCTTCAACTTTGGCAGCAGCCACGGGATTCATCATTTTGTGGTGAAGGAACCGTTTTACATCCGGCAGATGACCGTGCCGGTGGCGCACAAGGTGATGCGTGAGATGGGCGTGCGGTTCAATGATTTCGGCACGTTTGGGCGGGCTAACCGGTTTGTTCGGCGGGATGAGGTGGTGCAGGAAGAGGTGCGTGCTGCCCGGGCTTGATGGCTGAGTTTGAGGGCCGCATCGCTGGCAAGCCAGCTCCCACAGGTTTCAGCGTCATTCAAAGGATTTGTGAACGACATTGAACCTTGTGGGATGTGGCTTGCCAGCGATAGCGGTGGTTCTGGCCGTTTCAATCCGGCTGAAACGGCGAAGCACTGAGAATCACCCCAGTCTCCTCCACATATTTCTGCCAATGCCCGATCAAGGTGTTGAGCTTGTCCGGCTGACTCGACGCCAGATCATGAATCTCCCCCGGATCACTGCTCAAGTCATACAGCTGCCAGGTCGCCGGCCCCACCGGCCCGGGGATCCACACCGCCTTCCACGACCCTTGGCGAATCGCCCGGCGGCCAAACAATTCCCAGCCAGTGACGGTGTGCTCGTCATGCACCTGCGCCGTCTCGCCAGACAAAAAGCCCAGCCATGATTTGCCGCGCAGCGGCGCCACCGGTTTGCCGTGCCATTGCTTGCCCGGATGGCGCACGCCGGCCAGATCGAGAATCGTCGGGGTGATGTCCATCACCGTACCGAAACCGTGGCTGATCTGCCCTTTGATTGGCAATTGCGGATAGTGCAGCAGCGCTGGTACGCGAATCCCGCCTTCGGTGGTGAACGCCTTGAACAGCCGCGATGGCGCGGTCGCCACTTGCGCCCAGCTCGGCCCGTACCAGACATAGGAATTGGCACGACCGATGTTGTCGAGGCTGTTGTCGTAATGCTGGTTGAGGTACGTCAGCAGTTCCGGGCCGAACTTGGGGAACGCTTCCAGCAGCGCACCCTCGGCGCCGTTGTCGGACATGAACAGGATGAAGGTGTTGTCGAGTTGGCCCTGCTGGCGCAGGTAATCGACCACCCGGCCAATGTTCCAGTCCATGCGCTCGACCATCGCCGCGTAAACCTCCATGGCCCGCGCGGAAATCTGTCGTTGCTCAGCGCTCAGCGCAGCCCATTGCGCATTCAGTTGAATCAGCGGATGCGGCTCGACATCCGGCTCGATCAGGCCCAGCGCCTTGAGTTTTTCCAGGCGTTCCAGACGCAGGACTTCGGGACCGGCGTCATAGCGACCACGGTATTTTTCGACAATGTCAGCCGGTGCCTGCAACGGCCAGTGCGGTGCGGAGAATGGCAGATAAGCGAAGAATGGCCGGCTCTGATCGCGCTCCTTGAGGTACTGCAGCAGCTTGTCGCCGAAGGCGTCCGACGAGTAGAAATCCTTGGGCAGCTCATCGATAAAGGTGTCGTCTTCGATGTACAGCGCTGGCGTCGATTTCAGCAGGCCCGGGGTGTGTTCGTCGTAGGTCGGCTCGAAACCATAGTGGTTGGCCGCCCCCGGCAGCAGCGAGAACGAACGCTCGAACCCGCGCGCCTGCGGCGCCAGCTCAGCCGTCAGGCCGAGGTGCCATTTGCCGCTCATCAGGGTTTGATAGCCGGCCTCGCGCAGCAGCTCGGGCAGGGCGACGACGCGGTCGTTGAGATAGCCCTCGTAACCCGGTTTTCCGATCAACTCCGGGGTCAGCGCTTCGGCCATGGTGCCGATGCCGGCGATGTGGTGGTCGGTGCCGGTCAGCAGCATCGAGCGGGTTGGCGAGCAGGTTGGCGCGGTGTGGAAATCGGTCAGGCGCAGGCCGTTATTGGCCAGCGCATCAAGGTTCGGCGTGGCGATTTCGCCGCCGAAAGCGCCGATATCGGAGAAGCCGAGATCGTCGGCCAGAATCACCAGAAAGTTGGGGCGTTGCGGCATCGATACAGCTCCTCTCAATAGGCAATGAACGACAGCGGCAGATCGCGGATCTGCACCGGCAGGCTCGGTTGGTAATGGTCGTCACTGGTCAGTTCGTGCAGCAGTTCTTCACGCAACTGATGGAAGTCGAAACTGCTGCGCTGACGCGGGTGCGGCAGGGCGATGTCGACCACCTGCTTGATCCGTCCCGGACGCGGCTCCATCACCACCACACGGTCGGCGAGGAAGATCGCTTCCTCGACGTCGTGGGTGACCAGAATCGTGGTGATTTTCGCCCGGTCGCGGATCGCCAGCAGTTCGTCCTGCATCTGCTGGCGAGTCAGCGCATCGAGTGCGCCGAACGGTTCGTCGAGCAACAGAATCCGTGGGCTGGCGACCAGTCCGCGAGCAATCGCCACGCGCTGGGCCATGCCGCCGGAGAGCTGGTGCGGATAGGCACGGGTGAAATCGCGCAGGCCGACCAGCTCGATGAAATCGTTGATGCGCTGCTGCTTTTCGGCGGTGCTCAGCGGTTCGTTGACCAGGCCCAGACCGATGTTGTCGGCCACGGTCAGCCACGGGAACAAACGGTGTTCCTGAAACACGATGCCGCGCTCGCTACCGATGCCGCTGACGGCTTTGCCATCGACGCTGATCTGCCCGCGAAACTGCGTGTCGAGGCCTACCAGCAAGCGTAGCAAGGTGGATTTGCCGCAACCGCTGGACCCGACGATGGCGACAAATTCGCCCTCGGCGATGTCAAGGTTGAATTCACGAATCGCCTCCAGTTTGAAACCGTCGACGTCGAAGGATTTGCCTACGTGGGTGAAGCTGACAATCGGTGCGTTCATGCGTGTCTCCAGCGAGTGGCGCGAATTTCCAGGCGTTGGCCGATGAGGTTGAGCAGGGCGCCGGTGAGGCCGACCAGCAGCATCCCGGCCATGATCAGGTCCATGCGCAGCAGTTGTTGGGCGCCGATCATCTGGCTGCCGATGCCGCCGTTGGACGGCATGAAGTATTCGGCGCCGATGGTGCCGAGCCAGGCGTAGATCAGGCTCAGGCGCAGCCCGGCGAAAATCCCCGGCGCCGCACCCGGAAGCACCAGACGACGCAGGCGCTGGCCGAGGCCCAGGCGCAGCACCTGCGCGGCTTCGTTGAGTTGTGGCGAGAGGTTGGCGACGCTGCGCTGAGTGGCGATGAACAACGGAAAGAACGCGGCGAGGGCAACGAACACCCACTTCGCCAATTCACCCAATCCGAACCACGCGGTGAGCAGCGGCACCCAGGCGAAAATCGCGATTTGGCGGATGGCGGCGAGGGTCGGGCCGAGCAGTCGTTCGCTGGTGCGTGAAAGCCCCAGCAGCAAGCCGAGGGCGAAACCGAGTCCGCCGCCCAGTAGCAAGCCGCCAAGGGTACGACCGAGACTCAACGCCATGCCGCTGATCAGCGTGCCGTCGAGCAAGCCGTTTTTTGTTGTTTCCAGCACCGCGAACGGGCTGACCAGAATGTTCGCATCGACCCACTGCTGATCGCTCGCCACTTGCCACAAACCGATCAGGCTCAGCGGCAACAGCCACGGTTGCAGCCGCTGCCAGCCTTCATAGCGCGGGCCACTGCGGATTTCTGCGGTGGCCGGGTGCGGCCAGTGCACCAGTTTGCGGTCGAGAAAGCCGATACCGCGATCCATCGCCACGCCGAGCACACCGATGACCACGATGCACACGAACACGATGTCGAGCATGAACAGTTGCCGTGCCCAGACCATCAGGTATCCGATGCCTTCGCTGGACGCCAACAGCTCCACCGCCAGCAAGGACGTCCAGCCAGCGGCCAGGGCCAGGCGTACGCCGGCCATGAATGCTGGCAGTGCGGCGGGCAGCACCAGACGCCGGATCAGCAAGTACGACGGCAGGCGCAACACGGCGGCGGCTTCGCGCAGTTTCGGTTGCGCATCACGAACGCCGACCAAGGTGTGCAGGGTTACCGGCACCACGATGGCCTTGATCAGCACCACCAGTTTCAGCACTTCGCCGATGCCGAAAAACACCATGAACAGCGGAATCCACGCCAGCGTCGGCACCTGTGCCAGACCGGCGAAGGTCGGAAACACCAACCGTTCGAGACGCCGGCTGAAACCCAGTGCGGCGCCCAGCACCGCACCCACGCAGATGCCGGCCAGCAAGCCCCAGAGCAGCCGTTGCAGGCTGATCCACAAATGACTCCATAGCTCGCCCTGGGACAGCTCGACGGCGCTGTTCCACACCAGCGACGGCGCCGGCAAGATCTGCTCGCTCATCCATTGATTGCGCGCGGCCAGCCACCACAGAGCGAACAGGCTGATCGGCAGCAACCATGGCAAAAGGCGTTGGTTGAGACTTGGCCACACCCGTCGACTTTTCAGAGGTGGCGCGGGAAGCGGCAGGCTGAGCAGGGAATCACGGGCCATGGGTGACCTCCGTTGTCGGGTTGGATCGGGAGCAGGATCAAAAGATCGCAGCCTTCGGCAGCTCCTACAGGGGATGCGTTGGTGAATTCGCCCCTGTAGGAGCTGCCGAAGGCTGCGATCTCTAGCGGCATTAGCTAAGAACAAATCGTTATAAGTAAGATGAAAAACATTAGATTTGGAGATAAGTACCGCCATTTAAGGCCTGCAGCCCAACGCGCATCCAATGCATTCGAAGAATATTTTCGATGCTGTTAATGCATACGCCGCTGCAGCCCGCGTTGTTGCTTGCTTAGCGTTAATGGCTATAAAAATGTGCATTTATAGTATTTAAGCGAAGGTCACGCTTCGGCCTACTTTCGGCTCCTCAACGCCCGTCGTGATCAAGGAGCTACATCCATGACCCTTCCCTTCAAACGAGTTTTCAGTCTGTTTGCCATTCCGGCACTGGCGGGCCTGCTGGCGTTTACCGCACAGGCCGGCGAGCTCAAGGAAATCAGGATCGCTGTGCCTGACCTGAGCGCCGGCACCCAGCACAGCGGCGGCGGTGTGGTGGATGTGCTGCGTGATCGGCAGATCTTCGAAAAAGCCTTCGCCGATCAGGGCATCAAGATTCAATGGAGCTTCTTCAAGGGCGCCGGACCGGTGATCAACGAGGCGTTTGCCAACGGTCAGGTCGATCTGGCGTATCTGGGCGACCTGGCGGCGATCATCGGCAAGTCCAACGGCCTCGACACACGCTTGCTCAGCGCCAGTGCGCGCGGGGTGAAGCAATATCTGGGCGTGGTGCCGGGTTCGGGGATCAAGACCCTGCAGGATCTGAAAGGCAAGCGCGTGGCGATCTTCCGTGGCACCGCCACGCAGTTGTCGTTCGATGCGGCGCTGGCCAGTCAGGGCCTGAGCGAAAAGGATCTGAAGGTAATCAACCTCGACTTCAATGCAGCGGTCGCGGCATTGGCGGCTAAACAGATCGACGCATCGTGGGGCAGTTCAGGGCTGACGGCCCTGCAAGCCAAGGGGCTGGCGGAATTGCCGCTGAACACCAAGGATCTGGGTGGCGCCGGCAGTGTGCAGTCAGTGCTGGTGGGCACCGGCAAGTTTGTCGACGGGCACCCGGAAGTCGTCGCGAAACTGCTCAAGGCGCAGCAGCAGGCGGTGGATTGGCTGACCCAGGACAGCAACAAGGCTGCCTACGTGCAACTGGTGTCGGGGCTGGCAAGTTATCCATCGGTGATCCTGACCCAGGACCTGCAGGATCAGAAACTCAGCGAAGTGTTCCCATCGACGCTGGACCCGGTGTTCCTCGGCAAATTGCAGGACTCGGTGGATCTGGCGGCGCAGCAGAAACTGATCCGCAAACCGTTCAAGGTCAGCGATTGGGTGGCGCCTGAGTTGGCGGCGGCCAAGCTTTAAAATCACAAGATCGCAGCCTTCGGCAGCTCCTACAGGGGAATGCGTTCTCTGTAAGAGAGGCTGCGATCTTTTGATCTTCAAAC
The DNA here is from genome assembly GCF_050473925.1 of Pseudomonas sp. S8. NCBI lineage: Bacteria > Pseudomonadati > Pseudomonadota > Gammaproteobacteria > Pseudomonadales > Pseudomonadaceae > Pseudomonas > Pseudomonas sp. S8. The sequence continues at coordinate 4,086,594 of NZ_JBFDVZ010000016.1, read as the reverse complement.
CGCGACGCTGACTTCCTGCTTATCCACCGCCACCAACGTCTCGATCATCGCCCGCGCTGCGGGCGACAGGCGAAACCCAGTACGACTGACAATCCCGCAGCGCGCATTCATGCTCTCCAGATTCTGTGGCAGGTTGCGCCAGTGCAGCAGCGCCAGTGAGCCTTGGGCAATGTCTTCGACGAACGCCTCTTCCGTGCCCACGCCAATCGCATTGGATTGCAGCACCACTTTCACCAGCGCCGGGAAATGCTCGGTCTCGATGGTCGGCGAAAAATCGATCCGGCCGCTGAGATTCGCCAGCAGTTTGCGAATCCCTGGCGGGATCAGCGTGGTCGCCAGCGGGTAGTCGAACATGTCGTTGGTCGACAGGCTTTCCTTGGCCAGCAGCGGGTGCCCGGGCCGGCAGAAAAACACCCCGCGCTTGGGCGTCAGGGCCTGGGTCTGGAAGTTTGGATCGGCCTCGAAATGGCGGATGTCGGCGATGAAGAATTCGATCTCTTCGCGGCTCAGCGCGCGGCTGAGCTTTTCCCAGTTATCCACCTGAAAACAGGTGCGTACTTTCGGGTGCGCGTTGATGAATTGCGCCACCGCATCCGGCACCAGTTTCACCGCTGGCGCCGGGCCGCAACCAAAGTGCAGCTCTCCGGCATCAAGCTTGGTCATTTGCGTCACTTCGGCGCTGAGCAACGCCGCGCCCTGCACCAGAGTCAGGGCGTGTTGCAGCACCACCTGGCCTTCGGGGGTGGGGCGCAGATCCTTGTTGCCGCGATCCACCAGCACGCAGCCGAACTCTTGCTCCAGCCCTTGGATGCTGCGGCTGAACGCCGGTTGAGTGATACCCATTGCGTCCGCCGCACGGACAAAGCTGCGGTGTTCGTTGAGGGCGATGAAGTAGCGCAACTGGCGAAGATCCATATGCTTTCCCGGCATCCTAAAAATAGCTCGAAGGCATTTGCGACGAGGGTTGCTTGAGGTTTTAAATGCAAGCTCTTATTCCGTCAACGAAGCATGTGAATATCTATTAGATGTAAATGGAATATAGATAGAGCCATGTTTCGCTGTCGCCCAACCGCAAGCAGTCGATGAGGGTCTACCCATGAGCAATGCCGCACTCGCTGTAAAACCCGCTGTCCACGCGCTGGAAATCCATCCGGTGGCCGGTCGTATCGGCGCCGAGATTCGTGGCGTGCACCTGTCCGGAGAACTGGACGCCGCCACGGTTGAAGCCATTCAGCAGGCGCTGATCCAGTACAAGGTGGTGTTCTTCCGCGAGCAGACTCAACTCGACGATCAGCGCCAGGAAGCCTTCGCGCATCTGCTCGGCGAGCCCGTGGCGCATCCGACTGTACCGGTGCGCGAGGGCACGCGTTATCTGCTGGAGCTGGACGGAGCCGAGGGCCAGCGCGCCAACTCCTGGCACACCGACGTGACCTTCGTCGACGCCTACCCGAAAGCCTCGATCCTGCGCTCGGTGGTGGCCCCGGCCTTCGGTGGCGACACCTTGTGGGCCAACACCGCGACCGCCTACAACGAACTGCCGAGCGAGCTGCGCGAGCTGGCGGACAAACTGGTCGCCGTGCACAGCAACGAATACGACTACGCCGGGGCCAAGCCAGACGTGTCGCCGGAGAAGCTCGAGCGCTATCGCAAGATCTTTACCTCGACGGTCTACGAGACCGAGCACCCGGTGGTGCGTGTACACCCGATCAGCGGCGAGAAGAGCTTGTTGCTGGGGCACTTCGTCAAACGCATCAAGGGTTATTCGCAAGCCGATTCGGCGCACCTGTTCGGCTTGTTGCAGAGCCATGTGATTCGTCAGGAAAACACCGTGCGCTGGCGCTGGAAAGCGGGCGATGTGGCGATCTGGGACAACCGGTCGACGCAGCATTATGCGATTGATGATTACGGCACTCAGGATCGCATCGTGCGGCGAGTGACGCTCAAGGGTGAAGTGCCGGTTGGGGCTTCGGGGCAACGTAGTCAGACCATTAAAGGCGCGGATATCGTCGGCGTTTGATAAGGCTCCATCGCTGGCAAGCCAGCTCCCACAGAGATTGGTGTCGGACACAAAGGATGTGAACAACGCAAAACCTGTGGGAGCTGGCTTGCCAGCGATGCTTTTAACTACCACACACCGATTTGCACCACCTTCTCGGTCTCCGGCTCGCCATAGCGAAACCGCTGTCCGCGCAAATCGATCTCCTGATGACTGATCGTGGTCCGCCGCTTCAACCCGCGCACCCACTCGAACAGATACCCCGCATGCTCTTCGCGCACCGGCGCGTACGCCGGGTCGTCACCCAAATCGCGCAACTCCTGCGGATCATTCAACAGGTCAAACAGTTGCGGCCGGAAGCCGTCGTACGCCAGGTATTTCCAGCGCTCGCTGCGCACCATGGTCATGCGGCAGCGGTCGATCGGCTGGCCAAGTCGCTCGCGTGCCGGAGCCTGAAAGGCGTAGTCATATTCGCTGATGGCGTAGCGGCGCCAATCAGGTTTTTCGCCGTGCAACAGCGGGATCAGCGAGCGGCCCTCCAGCCGATGCTCGGCGCCCGGCAAACCCAGGGCCTGGAGAAACGTCGGCAATGCATCGATTGTCTCCGCCAGCCGCTCATCCACCGTGCCGCGAGTGATATCCGCCGCCGCACGGGGGTCGCGCACGATCAACGGCACGCCCACCGCTTGCTCGAGCAAAAACTCCTTCTCGCCCAGCCCGTGGTCGCCCAAAAAGTCGCCGTGATCGCTGGTGAACACGATCAGCGTGTCATCCCAACGTCCGTTGCTCTGCAGGTAATCGAACAGCCGCCCGAGCTGGTCATCCACTTGCTTGATCAGGCCCATGTAGGTGGGGATTACATTCAATCGTACTGAATCACGGGAGAAGTTGAGGCTTTCCTCATGCTGGCGAAACGCCGTGTATACGGGATGTTTGCTGGCTTCGGAGGGCGTCGCGCGGACCGCTTCGAGAATCGATTTCGTACTGTACAAGGCGTGGTATGGCGCCGGTACGATATAGGGCCAGTGCGGTTTGATGTAGGAGAGGTGTAAACACCAGGATTTCTCACCTTGCTCGGTGATGAAGTCGATGGCTCGATTTGTAGTGTAGACAGTCTCTGAGAACTGCTCGGGAATTCGCGCTGGCAAATGCGCATGACGCATCTGCCAGCCGCTGAGGATTTCGCCGTTCTCGCCTTCGGCGGCGTTGGCCCAGTCGTGCCAGGGATTGCGCCCGTCGAAACCCTGCTCGCGCAGGTAATGGGTGTAGGGCGCGGATTCGCGTTTGTCGTCGAACAGCGGGTCATCGGGGAAGATCCCGTCGTGGCGAAAGTACGGCTCGAAACCGACCTCGTTGAGCACCTCGGCCTGCGCGCTGTCCGGGTTGATCGCCAGACGCTGCAGGGCATCGACATTGGCCGTGGCGTGGGTTTTGCCGACCAGCGCAGTGCGAATGCCGTGCGGGCGCAGATAATCACCGATGGTCAGTTCTTCCAGCGGCAACGGCACGGCGTTCCATGCGACCTGATGGCTGCTGACGTAGCGTCCGGTGTAGGCCGACATCCGCGACGGCCCGCAGATCGTGCCCTGGGTGTAGGCGCGGCTGAAGCGCACGCCAGCGGCGGCCAGGCGATCGATGTTCGGCGTGTGCAGATGCGGATGGCCGTAGCAGGACAGGTAATCGCGGCGCAGTTGATCGCACATGATGTACAGCACGTTGCGCACGGGGTTTTGCGGGTTGGACATGGGGTTCACCGGTCAGAGAGACAGGCGAGGGTTTTCGCTTTCGGCGGGGGTGTTCGGCAAGTGCATTTGGGGAATGGGTTTTATGCAGTGGATGCATCGGTGACTGTTTCGGCACAATCGCTGGCAAGCCAGCTCCCACAGGATTTGCGCCAAGCCAATATGATGTGAACACCCGCAACTTGTGGGGGCTGGCAAGCCAGCGATAGCGGTAGCTCAGACAGCTAAATTTTCGAGTGAACAAACCTCCTCATCCACCGCATCAATCGCCTTGATCTGCTCAATCATCGCCTCAGCCAGCGGCGACAACCGATACCCCGCCCGACTGACAATCCCATAACGGGTGTACAGCTCCTCCAGGTCATCGGCCAAACCCTCGATCCGCAAACACACCAGCTCGCCCTTGGCCTGATGCAGTGCGTCGGAATACGCGCCAACAATGCCGATGGCATCCGAGCGCAGCACCACGCCGAGCAGGCTTGAGCTGTTTTCGCATTCGACATTGGGGGTGAAATCCGGGCGGCCGCTGAGGTCGACGATGACCTTGCGCAGGTTCGGCGGGCGGATGCTTACGGCCAGTGGATAACTCATCAGTTGCTCGGCCGAGACCCGTTCGAATGCCGCTAATGGATGCTCGGCGCGGCAGCAGAAATGCCATTTGCGCGGTCGCAAACGGTACGTCAGGTAATCCGGATCGGCTTCGAATTGCCGGGTGTCGGCGACGAAGAACTCGAACTCTTCGCTGAGCAGGCGTTTGCTCAGGCTCTGCCAGTCATCGACCTGAAATTGCACCCGCGCTTTCGGGTAGCGCCCGATGAACGCGCCGATCGCGCGCGGGATCAATCCGGCTGCCGGCGCCGGGCCGCAACCGAAGCGCAACTCGCCCGCCTCCAGCCCATTGAACTGACTGATCTCGTTGGCCATCTGCTGCGCGCCACTGACCAGTCGCCGCGCATGTTCGAGCAACACCTGACCCTGCTTGGTCGGCGGTAATTCCTTGCGCCCGCGATCAACCAACTGACAGCCGACGCTGTGCTCCAGCGCCTGAATGCTGCGGCTGAACGCCGACTGCGACAGGTTCACCGCCTGCGCGCCGGCGACGAAGCTGCGTTGTTCGGCGAGGGCGATGAAGTGTCGAAGTTGGCGCAAGTCGATATGCATTTTTCACATAAAAAATATCCGGGAAATGCATTGGATATGCATTAGGTCGACTCCTTATAAAGGCAATCTCTTATGCAGTAAATATTTGTAAATCCATAAATAAATAACTGAAAAGAATATGCAGCACTGAAGATGTCTGTGTGTTTTTTGACCAGGAGCCGCGCCATGAGTCCGTTGAACCTTGCGTCACCCTTAACGCCACGACGGCTCAAACGCCTGCCTCTGGCCCTGTTGCTGGCGGGGAGTGCCAGCTGGACTCAGGGTTACGCCGCGGACGCCGAAACACCGCCGCCGGCTCCCGCCGGCAAGCCCGCGGCCAACAGCTCGCAGCTGGAAACCGTGACCGTCACCACCCGCCGTCGCGAAGAAAGTTCGCAAGACGTGCCGACGCCGATGAGCGTGGTCAGCGGTCAGACGCTGGAGACGCAGCGGGTCTACCGGATTCAGGATTTGCAGCAACTGGTGCCGAGCGTCAACGTCGCCTACATGCACGCGCGTCAGTCCAGCGTGTCGATTCGTGGCCTGGGCAACAACCCGGCCAGCGACGGTCTGGAAGGCAGCGTCGGTCTGTACATCGACAACGTCTATCTGGGCCGTCCGGGTATGGCGGTGTTCGACCTGATGGACATCGAACAGCTCGAAGTCCTGCGCGGGCCGCAGGGCACGCTGTTCGGCAAGAACACCACCGCCGGGGTGATCAACATCAGTACCCGCGCGCCGACCTTTACCCCGGAACGTAGCATCGAAACCTCGGTTGGCGAGGACGGGTATTTCCAGACCAAGGGCACCATTTCCGGGCCGCTCAACGATCAACTGGCCGGACGTTTTTCGGCCTATCGCACCCGCAGCGACGGCGACATCAAGAACGAATACAACGGTCATGACCTGAACGGTGGCTCGCGCGATGGCTTCCGTGCGCAGTTGCTGTTCAAGCCCAACGAAGATTTCAATCTGCGCTGGATCGGCGATTACAACGAAGAGGACTCCAGCGCCGGCACCCGCGTGCTGTACAACACCGGACCGACCATCAACGGCGTCAACCTCTACCAATCGCGGGCCAATGCCGCCGGCGCGACGCTGGTCAACGGCTCGCACCGCAAGGTCAATCTGGACAACGACCAGCACGTCACCGTGCATCAGGGCGGCACGTCGGTGGAGGCCAACTGGACGCTGCCGAGCGATTTCACCCTGACCTCGATCAGCTCGTATCGCTTCTGGAATTTCACCCCGGCCAACGACGACGGTCTCAACGTCGCCGCGACTTACAACGCCGGGGTTTCTGTCGAAGATAAACAGTACTCGCAGGAATTTCGCCTCGCCTCGCCCAAGGGCGAGTTCTTCGATTACGTGGTCGGCGCGTACTACTTCGGCTCGGATCTGGACAACAAATCCTTTGCCTATTACGGCCCGCAGGCCGACATCTGGAACGGCACGCCACGCGGCGCGCTGGCCAGCGTCGGCAGCGTCGGCAACGGCCACATCAAGACCGACAGCTTCGCCCTGTTCGCCCAAGGCACCTGGCACCTCACCGAGCGCCTGGACTTCACTGCCGGCGTGCGTGGCACCTATGAAGAGAAGAACGCCTGGGTCACCCGCGATGCGCCGGTTGGTGGTGCCACGGTCACCGGCGCAGCGGCCACGGCACGCCGCGGACGGACTGGCGCCTACGACTCCGGCGATCTGAATCAGTACAGCTCCAGCCCGTCCGGACTGCTCAACCTCAGCTATCGCATCACCGATGACCTGCTCGGTTACGCCACGCTGTCCCACGGGGAAAAATCCGGTGGCGTGAACCTCGCGGTGGGTTCGGCGCCAACCGCCGGCGCCGACTCGCTGCTGATTGGCACCGAACGCGCCAACAACGCCGAACTCGGCTTCAAAAGCACGCTGTGGGACCGGCGTTTGCAGCTCAACGCCAACGTGTTCTGGACCCAAGTCAACGCCTACCAGACCAACGCCTACGACGACGTCAACCGCGTGCAATACCTGACCAACGCCGGTTCGGTGCGCTCACGCGGCGTCGAATTCGAAAGCACGGTGATCCCGTTGCGCGGCCTGACCCTGAACTTCAACGGCTCGTACAACGACGTCAGCTACCTCTCGTACAAAGATGCACCGTGCCCGCCGGAAGTCAGCCAGGCACCGGGCGCACCAGCCTCTTGCGACCTCAGCGGCCACCAAGTGGTCGGCGCGTCGAAATGGATCGGCAACGCCAACGGCAAATACGAATGGAATCTGGCCAACGGTCTGCAACCCTACGTCACCGGCAGTTACGCATTCCGCTCCAAAGCGGTGGGCACGGTCGAGGACTCCGATTACGGGCAGATCCCGAGCTACGCCGTGGTCAACCTGTCCACCGGTCTGCGTGGCGATTTCAATCAGGGCCAGTGGGACGTTTCGCTGTGGCTGAAGAACGCCTTCGACAAGACCTATTACACGACGCTGTGGACCGGCGGCAACGGCGGTTATGAAGGCCTGCTCGGTACGCCGCGCACCCTCGGCGTTACCGGTCGCTACGACTTCTGATCTGTCATTCAAGGAGCTGTATCATGTTGCCAGGCAAAACCGCTTTAGCCCTGTTGTTATCCGGCGCAGTCTCAAGCACCGGGGTGTTCGCCGCCCCCAGCGTGTACCCGACCGGCGTCACCCGCTATGACCCGAACAAAGCGTTCAACCAGTACGTGATCTTCAGTGGCGCCGACAAGCAGACCCACTTGATCGACATGAACGGCAACGAGGTGAAAACCTGGCCACAGGCGGGTTTCCCGTCGGCGATCATCGACCCGCAACTGGTCGGCGGCGCGCGCGGGCATGTGCTGTTGCAACTGAGTGACAAGGATCCGGGCAAGCTCGGCTCCGCCGGTAACGGTCTGGGCAATCAGAGCGTCGGTGAACTGGACTGGAGCGGCAAAGTCGTTTGGCAGTGGGGCGACAAGGCCCCTGACGGCGCAGCACAGCAACACCACGATCAGCGCCGGTTGAGCAACGGCAACACGGTGGTGCTGGCGAACAAGGTGCATAAGGTCAAAGGCTTCAAAGTGCCTGAGGTGATCGACGATGTGATCTATGAAGTCAGTCCTGACGGTGCGGTGAAATGGCAGTGGCTGGCCTCGGAGCACCTGAACGAATTCGGCTTCACCCCGGAGCAATTGAAACTGGTGCGCGCCAGTGATAATCCGGATTACTTGCACGTCAACAACCTCAGCGTGGTCGGGCCGAACAAGTGGTTCGATGCCGGCGACAAACGCTTCAATCCGGACAACCTGTTGCTCGATTCGCGCAACGCCAACTTCATTGCGATCATCGATAAGCACAGCGGCAAAGTGGTGTGGCGTCTCGGCCCGAACCTGCCGCTGATCAGCCCGAAAACCGCGCAGAAATTACCGCGTCCGGTGGATCAGTTCGTCGGTCAGCACGACGCGCACATCATCCCCGCCGGGCTCCCCGGTGCGGGCAATCTGCTGGTGTTCGATAACCAGGGTTCGGCGGGCTATCCAAACGTCCCCCTCGGGCTGATTTCCGGTTCGCGGGTGCTGGAAATCGACCCGCAGAAAAATCAAATCGTCTGGCAATACAGCGCAGCGAATTCGAAGCAGCCGGGTTGGGCCTTCTACAGTTCATTCATCAGCAGCGCGCGACGCTTGCCCAACGGCAATACGCTGATCGACGAAGGCATGAACGGGCGGTTTTTCCAGATCACGGCCAGCGGTGAAAACGTCTGGGAATATGTCAGCCCGTATCTGGGCAAGGCGCCGGGCAGTGATGCAATCAGCAACTGGGTCTATCGTGCGCTGCCTGTGAGTTATGACTGGGTGCCGGCGGGAACGCCGCGTTCGGAGACGGCAGTCCTGATGCCGGCTGTCGGTGTGCAACAAACCCAAGTCAGCCGTTAGTTATTAAGGTTCTTCCGATTCGAAATAAGTTATGAACGACATGAATAGTGCCTATAGCAATATCGTTGACAAGTACCGTGGACAATAAGTCAATGGACAACCATCCTGTGTGTCGTGAGTTTCCAGGAGGAAACTTGCTCTCATCGGAAGACACTTATCCAACGATAAAGGAAATCACGTTATGTCGAGCATTAATGGCAATTATGTAAACGCTAACGCTGGCGCCAAACTGACGATCACCGATGGTAACGATTCCAACGGCACCTTCAGCGGCAAGTTCAGCCAGAACGGCGTGAACTACGACATCGCCTACGGGCATTACCATTTCCAGAACAGTACCGGGCAGCCGACGATCATCACGTTCGCGGCGCTGAATGATGGCACTGGCTATCAGTCCTGGACGCTGTTCTCGCCGGACCACAACTATTCGAAAGTTCGTGCGGTGGGTTCGCGTACTAACTTTGATGGTGATGTTGTGGGGCTGGCAGGAGAGTTCATCAAGCAATAATTGTTCGGTCAATTAAACAGGCCGGGGCACGAAAGTGCTCCGGCCTTTTTGTTGGCGGAGTTTTATTGGCAACTATCGATTTTGTATTAGTTGTCCCATGAAACCGGGTCAGGCGAATTTGATGCGTTGCATGAATACCTTCAATGCCTGAAAAGCATGCGTTTTGCAGCGTAACGCTGCAGCCCTTGTGGCGCGCGGCTTTGGCGGAATTGATCAACTCGTATATTCCATAAAGGCCTATGCATAACATTAAAGATTACTTTCAGAGATAAGCGACAAACCCAATGATTCACCCATCGACTCGCCGTGGGGGATTCAACAAACGGCGGATCGGCTGTTGTGTAGAAAACGCAAAAAAGACCGCAGGGAGTGAATCAATGGGCAATGTCCAGACCGCCGCCAGTGCACAAGAGGTGCTGTGGCGCCAGGCACCGAGTGGCGAATTGGTCGATCTCGGCCGGCCCCATCGTGTGCCGTTGGGGCAGTTGCGTTTGCAACGCGCGCCCAAGGGCATTCTGAGCCGTCGTGAAGCGATCCTGCTCGGCGTGCTGGCGCTGTTGGTGCATGGTGCGGTGATCTACTGGATCAATCAGCATCCGACACCGGCATTGCCGATCGTGCCGCCGGAAATTCCGCCGATGACCATCGAGTTTTCGCGGCCGGCACCACCCGCGCCGCCCGTGGTTGAACCGCCGCCGCCCGCGCCGGTGGTCGAACCTCCGCCACCGGTTGAAGACGAGTTGGCGGTGAAGCCGCCACCGCCTAAACCGATCCCCAAACCCAAGCCGAAACCGGTGGTTAAGCCGGTGCCGAAGCCAGCACCCAAAGCCGTGGAGCAACCACCGGCGCCGCCGCAACCGGCCGCCCCGGTCGCTGCGCCAGCGCCACCTGCACCCGCGGCTCCGGCTCCGGTAACGCCGGCCTCGGCCAACGCCGCGTATTTGAAGAACCCGGCGCCGGAGTATCCATCGCTGGCCCAGCGTCGCGGCTGGGAAGGCACGGTATTGCTACGGGTGCACGTGTTGGCCAACGGCAAACCGGGCGAGATCCAGATTCAGAAAAGCAGTGGCCGGCAGCAGCTCGACGACGCAGCGCTCAACGCCGTCAAACAGTGGAGCTTCGTGCCGGCCAAGCAGGGTGATGTCGCCCAGGACGGCTGGGTCAGCGTGCCCATCGATTTCAAGATTCATTAAACCGAAACCTATTCGCGCTAAATGTTTACACGAGGGAACACATCATGACGTTACTGGCCTCTCCACTGGAATCCATCGAAAGTGCGGTGATCTGGCTGCTGGTGGTTTTTTCCGTTGCCACCTGGGGACTGGCGCTGCTCAAGGCTGTGCAGTTCGGTCGTCTGAAGGCGCAGGATCGCAAGTTTCATAAACGCTTCTGGGCGGCGTCGAGTCTCGACTCCGCCGCTGAGTTGAGCGAAACCCAACCCGGCGCTGCGGCCCGGGTGGCACAGGCCGGTTACGCGGCGATTCAGGTGGGTGAGGCGCCGCAGGCCAATGACCTGAGCCAGGCGATCAACCATCAGGATCGTCTCGAACGTGCCTTGCGCCAGCAGATCGTGCGCGAACGGCGTTCGCTGGAAACCGGTCTGGCGGTGGTCGCGAGTATTGGTAGTACGTCGCCGTTCATTGGTCTGTTCGGCACGGTGTGGGGAATCATGGAGGCGCTCAAAGGCATCAGCGCGGCAGGCTCGGCGAGCCTGGAAACCGTCGCCGGTCCGATCGGCGCGGCACTGGTTGCCACCGGTGTGGGGATCGCGGTCGCGGTGCCGGCGGTGCTGGTTTACAACTACTTTTTGCGGCGTCTGAAACTGACGGCGGCGGATCTGGATGACTTCGCCCACGACTTCTACAGCCTGGCGCAGAAGAGTGCGTTCCGCGTGTTGATCCACCCGACTGCAAACAAGGTGTCGGCACCGGGCAACGCGACAAAAGTGAAGGAGGCGTCCTGATATGGCCTTCTCCACGCAAGACAGCGACGAGGTGCTGAGCGAGATCAACGTGACGCCGCTGGTTGATGTGATGCTGGTGCTGCTGGTGGTGTTTATCGTCACCGCACCGCTGCTGACCAATGCGATCCCGATCAATTTGCCGAAGACCGAAGCCGTGGCGCCGGTCGAGCAGAAAGACCCGCTGGTGGTGAGCATTGACGGTGCCGGCAAACTGTTTATCAACAAGGATGAAATCCAGCCGGACCTGCTGGAATTCAACCTCAAGTCGGCCAAGGCGAAAGACCCGGAAGTCCGCGTGCAACTGCAGGCCGACGACGGGGTGAACTACGGCGAAGTGGCGCGGGCCATGGCTTCGATCGAGCGAGCGGGGATTACCAAATTGTCGGTGATCACCGCGCGGTAACAGGATTTACGTTTTTCCGGGGCCGTCTCCTTGGCAGGGTGCGGCCCTTTTTTTATCTCGCAAAAACTACCCCTGTAGGAGCTGCCGAAGGCTGCGATCTTTTGATTTTGATTTTAAGAACAAGCGCAAAAGATCGCAGCCTTCGGCAGCTCCTGCACAAAACAATTGATATTTCTTTTGAGTCTTAATAAATAGCTTCTTATTCCTTAACGAATATAAATCCCGTCCCTATACTCGATCAGGAACAGACACGACGCAGGAGAGCTCCCCCATGCGCAACGAATCAATCCGTTACCTGATTGTGCCGGGCTGGCAAGGATCGCCAGAAGATCATTGGCAAACTCATTGGCAGAACAGCCTGCCCAACAGCGCCCGGGTGGAGCAGGCCGACTGGCTGACGCCGCGCCGTGAAGACTGGGTCGCGGCGCTGGCCGAAGCGATTGCCGCCGACAGCACGCCAGTGATCCTGATTGCTCACAGCCTGGGTTGCGTCACCGTTGCGCATTGGGCGGCTACCGCGCCCGTGCAATACCTGCGGCAGGTGCGCGGGGCGTTGCTGGTCGCACCGGCGGATGTCGAGCGCCCGACTTGCGCACCGGCGCTGCGTAACTTCGCACCGATCCCGACTGACCTGCTGCCGTTCCCCAGTCAGGTCGTGGCCTCCGACAACGACGCCGCGGTCAGCGCGCCACGTGCGCTGGAGCTGGCGCGCGATTGGGGCGCCGAGGCGGGGATTCTCGCCGGGGCCGGGCACATCAACGTCAAGTCCGGGCACCAGCGCTGGGAGCAGGGTTTCGCTTACCTCTATCGCCTGCAAAACCGCCTGGAACACCACGCGCGGCGTCGCGCTTGAGTGGTATTTTTTCTTTTTGATCGCCCCCGTCTCCCGGCGGTTGTGGGCGGGAGTCTGCCATGAGTTTTGAAGCGTTCGGTCAGCCGTTGCTGACCTTTCCCGATGCGGAAAAAAGCCCCCTGAGCATCCGCGCCAAGGCGCTGGTCTTCGTTGATCCACGTTCGCGGCAACTGCGTGAAGAGCTGGAGCACCTGGCACCGCGGACAATCTCGGTATTGATCCGTGGCGAGACCGGTACCGGTAAAGAGTTGCTCGCGCGCCACATCCACCGCGCCAGTGATCGCAGCGGTCTGTTCGTCTCGGTCAACTGCGGCGCGATCAGCCCGACCTATGCCGATGCCGAACTGTTCGGCTATGCCGCCGGCAGTTACACCGGTTCGGCCAGCAGTCGTGCCGGCTGGTTCGGTTCGGCCAACGGCGGCACGTTGTATCTGGACGAGATTGGCGACTTGCCGCTGCCGATTCAGATCAAACTGCTCGCCGCCCTGGAAAATCATGAAGTCACCCGCGTCGGCGCCCATCAGCCAAGTCCGTTAGATGTGCGGCTGGTGGCGGCAACCAGCATCGATCTGGCGCAAGCGGTGGACGCGGGGAAATTCCACGAACGGCTCTATCACTACCTCAGCGAAGGTCAGCTGGAATTGCCGGCCCTGCGCGAGCGGATCGGCGACATCCTGTCGTTGGCCGAATACTTTCTCGGCATCTACAGCCAACGCCTTGATCTGCCGGTGCCGTTGATCAGCGAAGCCGCGCAGCACCTGCTGGAACGCCACAGCTGGCCGGGCAACACCCGCGAGCTGGAAAATGTCATTCACTTCGCGCTGCTGGTCAGCACTGGCGAGGAAATCCTCCCGGAGCACCTGAACCTGCCACAGACGCTGGTGCAGATCGAAAGCCAGATCAAACAAATCCTGGAAAATGGCACCGCCGCCGATCAGCAGGCGCTAAAGCAGTTACTGAAAAGCGCAGGCCTCGTGTAGGAGCTGCTGCAGGCTGCGATCTTTTGATCTTGCTTTCAGCGCTTTTAAACCATTGAAAATCAAAAGATCGCAGCCTGCGGCAGCGCCTGCATGTCTATCTCGCGTGTATGAACAAAATGGAATATCAACGTGAATAAACGTTATTGTCCGGGAATAAAAAATCCCGGTATTGTCCGCTTCACGCCAGAGATAGCACTTCACTGGCACACGTATTAATAGCCGTCGCCATTCGCGACCGTGATTCTCGATAAGGACACTGCATGAAAAAGGTTCTGTTGTTTACCGCATTGGCGGCTGCTCTGACTGCTTCCCTGGCCCAGGCCGGCGAGAAACTGGTGGTGGCGGCGACTCCGGTGCCGCACGCGGAAATTCTCGAGCTGATCAAACCGACCCTGGCCAAAGAAGGCGTGGATCTGGAAATCAAGGTCTTCACCGACTACGTGCAGCCGAACGTGCAGGTTGGCGAGAAGCGTCTGGATGCCAACTACTTCCAGACCAAGCCCTACCTGGACAGCTTCAATGCCGGCAAATACAAGGACGACAAGGCCAAGTACCTGGTGACCGTGCAAGGCGTGCACGTTGAACCGTTCGGTGGCTACTCGAGCAAGTACAAGAAACTGGCTGATCTGCCTGACGGCGCGACCATCGCGATCCCGAACGAAGGCAGCAACAGCGGCCGTGCCCTGATCCTGCTGCAGAAGGCGGGCCTGATCGAACTGAAAGATCCGAAAAACGCCTTGGCGACCCCTAAGGACATCGCCAAGAACCCGCACAACTTCAAGTTCAAGGAACTGGAATCGGCGCTGCTGCCACGTGTGCTGAAGGAAGTTGATCTGGACATGATCAACACCAACTACGCGCTGGAAGCCAAGCTGAACCCGACCAAGGATGCGCTGGTGATCGAAGGCGCTGACTCGCCTTACGTGAACTTCCTGGTCGCCCGTGAGGACAATAAGAACAGCGATGCTATCAAGAAACTGGCCGCTGCCCTGACCAGCCCTGAAGTCAAAGCGTTCATCGAGAAGAAGTACAACGGCGCGGTGCTGCCGGCGTTCTGATCCGCCGCTTGAACCACCCCTTCAAGGTATGAAAACGCCGATGGCCAGTGAGGGTCATCGGCGTTTTTGTGTGTGCTCGATTTATGGGACCGCCACAGGATCTAAAGCCAGAATCAAAAGATCGCAGCCTGCGGCAGCTTCTACAGGGGAAAGCGATCTTTTGATCTTGATGTGTGGTAACTCAGGCCACCTGAGCCTTCAACGCCCGGCGCAACGCCACGAGCAATTTCACGATGTCCTGCGGGTCCAGTCGCTGCGGCACTTTTACGTCCATGTTGTCTTCCTTGTAATGGTTTGGCCGGGGGAGTCTGGCCAAAAGCTGTTCGTCCTTGGAGGGCTTTCACGCAAAAAAGATCCTTCCTACAGCGCAAGGGAAAATAGCCTTCTTATTCCTTCCCGGCAAACCCACAGGGTAGTTTTTTGGGTGATATCAATATGCTTTAACAGTATTTAAATTCTTGTTTTTATACCTATAAAGTCAGCACCTGCCGGACAGTTACCCGCTGTCCATGGACTGCATGACCGTCGCTTACCGAGCGACGTCCAGGATGCTTCATGACTTTCGATTACGCATTTATCCTCAGTACCCTGCCGGCCTTTCTCAAGGCTGTGGGCGTGACGCTGCAAGTCGGGTTCATCGCCATCGGCACGTCGCTGCTGGTGGCGCTGCTCAACGCGACGATCCTGGTGTTCCGTACGCCTTACCTGCAACGCGCCGTCGGCCTGTATGTGGAGCTGGCGCGCAACACGCCGCTGCTGATTCAACTGTTCTTCGTCTACTTCGCCTTGCCGGCGCTGGGAATCAAGGTTTCCGGATTCTCCGCGGCGATTATCACCATGACTTTTCTCGGCGGCGCCTACCTCACCGAAGTGCTGCGCGCCGGTGTCGATGCGGTGCCGCAGGCGCAACTGGAGTCGGGCCGCTCCATCGGTCTGTCCCACGGCCAGTTGCTGCGCTACGTGATCCTGCCGCAAGCGGGGATTCTCAGCTTGCCGTCGCTGTTCGCCAATTTCATTTTCCTGCTCAAGGAAACCACCGTGGTCTCGGCGGTGGCGGTGCCGGAAATCCTCTACACCACCAAAAGCTACATCGCGCTTTACTACAAAACCTACGAAATGCTCGCCGTGCTGACGCTGATCTGCGTGCTGTTGTTCTTGCCGCTGTCGCTGTTGCTCAGCCGTCTGGAAAGGAGGCTCCAGCATGGCCAGTTCGGGTCTTGAACTGCTCTGGGTGTCGTTGCCGCAATTGGCAAAAGGCGCCGGGCAAACCTTGTCGATTTCGTTCCTGAGCATCGCCATCAGCACCATTGGCGGGGTGCTCTACGGCGTATTGCGCACGCTCAACGTGACGTGGCTGAATGCGATCCTGCGGATCTATCTGGAACTGTTCCGGGCGATTCCGGTGCTGGTCTGGCTGTACCTGCTGTTTTTCGGCTTGCCGATTTTCTTCGGACTGAGCCTGCCGAGCTTCTGGTGCGCGGTGCTGGTGCTATCGCTGTGGGGCGCCAGCGAGGTTGGCGAAGTGGCGCGCGGTGCGTTGCATTCATTGCCGCGCGGGCAGCGTGAAGCGGGGCTGTCGATCGGCCTCAATGCGGCGCAACTGTACGGCTATGTGCTGCTGCCGCAGGCGCTGAAACGCATGACGCCACCGACCATCAACGTCTACACACGGATCATCAAGACCAGTTCGCTGGCGGTGCTGATTGGCGTGGTCGATGTGATCAAGGTCGGCCAGCAGATCATCGAGCGCACCTACGAATCGGTGCTGATCTACGGCGCGCTGTTTCTGTTTTTCTTTTTCATCTGCTACCCGCTGTCGGCCGCCTCGCGCGTGCTGGAGCGGCGCTGGACGCAAGCATGAGCGCATTGATCGAGTTTCAGGGTTTCAACAAATTCTATGGCGAGCAGCAGGTGCTCAAGGGCATCGACCTGCAAGTGCGCAGCGGCGAAGTGATCGTCATCCTCGGCCCCAGCGGTTGTGGCAAAAGCACGTTGCTGCGTTGCCTCAACGGCCTGGAAGAAGCGCACAACGGCAGCCTGAAATTTGTCGGTCGTGAACTGTTGGACAAAGCCACCGACTGGCGCGAAGTGCGCCAACAAATCGGCATGGTGTTCCAGAGTTATCACCTGTTTCCGCACATGAGCGTGCTCGACAATTTATTGCTTGGCCCGCTCAAGGTGCAAAAGCGCCAGCGCCGTGAAGCGCAGCAGCAAGCCGAAGCGCTGCTCGAACGCGTGGGCCTGGCGGATAAACGCGATGCCTTCCCGCGCCAGCTCTCCGGTGGCCAGCAGCAACGCATCGCCATCGTCCGCTCGTTGTGCATGACCCCACGGGTCATGCTGTTCGATGAAGTCACCGCGGCCCTCGACCCGGAAATGGTCAAGGAAGTGCTGCAAGTGATTCAGGGCCTGGCCCGCGAGGGCATGACCCTGCTGATCGTCACCCACGAAATGGCCTTCGCCCGCGCAGTGGCCGACCGTATTGTGTTCATGGATGCCGGGCGCATCCTTGAGCAGAACCCGCCCGAGATTTTCTTTACGAACCCGCAAACCGCACGCGCGCAGCAGTTCCTGGAGAAGTTCTCCTTCGTTGCAACACTGCCAAAAACGAATCCGACAAAGGAACTGGAACCGCTATGAAAACTGCCGCTTTTTTACTGCCTCTGCTCAGCCTTGCCTTGCTTGCCGGTTGCAGCAAAACCGAAGAACCGCCGAAGCCGAAAGTCGCCAGCGAAAGCGCCGCGCCAGCCGGCTATCTGGACAAGATCAAGGCCCGCGACAAACTGATCGTCGGCGTGTTCACCGACAAGCCACCGTTCGGTTTCGTCGATGAGGCCGGGCGCTACGTCGGTTTCGACACCGACATCGGCCGGCGTTTCGCCAAGGATCTGCTCGGTGACGAGAACAAAGTCGAGTTTGTTGCCGTGGAGCCGGCGAGCCGCATTCCGTTCCTGCAGAGCGACAAGGTCGACCTGATCCTCGCCAACATGACCGTGACCCCGGAGCGCAAGGAGGCGGTGGAATTCACCAACCCGAACCTCAAGGTTGCGGTGCAGGCATTGGTGCCGCAAAGCAGTGCGGTGAAAAAACTGGATGACCTGGCCACCCGCACCACCATCGTGACCACCGGGACTACCGCCGATATCTGGCTGACCAAGAACCATCCGGACTGGAAACTGCTGAAGTTCGAGAAAAACTCCGAGTCGTTGCAAGCCCTGGCCAATGGCCGTGGCGATGCCTACGCGCAGGACAATCTGGTGCTGTTCAGCTGGGCCAAACAGAACCCGGGCTACCGTGTGCTGGAGGAAAAACTCGGCGCCGAAGCACCGATTGCCCCGGCGGTGAAGAAGGGCAATGTCGAGCTGCGTGACTGGGTGAACAGCGAACTGGCGAAGCTGGGTGAAGAGAAGTACCTGCTCAAGCTGTACGACCAATACGTGCGCAAAGAGCTGAGCGATGACACCCGGCCTGAGAGTGTGATTGTCGAGGGTGGCAAGTGGCAGGGTTGATTAATTAAGGCGCAAAAGATCGCAGCCTGCGGCAGCTCCTACACGGACAGCGCCTGTCGCCCTATCACGGCGCGACGCGAAACCTGTAGGAGCTGCCGCAGGCTGCGATCTTTTCGCTTTCAATCCGGCCAGTTCCACGCCGGCTCATCCAGTACCCGCTGCCCGACAATTCCGGTCTGGCCGAAGGTTTTCTCCAGCACGATGCAGTTGCACTCCGGATCTTCCTGCAACGCTGAAATCAACCGTCGTGCATGGGACACCACCCACACCTGACACTGTTCCGAAGCGCGAATGATCAAGCGCGCCAGCGCCGGCAAAAGATCCGGGTGCAGGCTGGTTTCCGGTTCGTTGAGCACCATCAATGACGGTGGTCGTGGCGTCAGCAATGCGGCAATCAGCAACAGATAACGCAACGTCCCGTCCGACAGCTCCGCCGCCGACAAGGGTCGCAGCAACCCCTCCTGGAAAAACTCGATGGCAAAGCGTCCACCGGCCAGCGGTGCGATGTTCAGCCGTGCGCCGGGAAACGCGTCGCTGATCGCCGCCTGCAAGGCCTCGGGGTCGCCGATTTCATTGATGGTCTGCAACGCGGCGGCCAGATCGCGGCCGTCGTGGTGCAGCACCGGCGTGCGCGTGCCCAGTTGCGGCTGGCGCACCGGGGCGTCGGCGTCGCTGCGAAAGTGATCGTAGAAGCGCCAGCGGCGGATGAACTCGCGCATCTGGAACACCTCTGGCGAACT
The DNA here is from genome assembly GCF_050473925.1 of Pseudomonas sp. S8. Taxonomy (NCBI): domain Bacteria; kingdom Pseudomonadati; phylum Pseudomonadota; class Gammaproteobacteria; order Pseudomonadales; family Pseudomonadaceae; genus Pseudomonas; species Pseudomonas sp. S8. The sequence goes on along the minus strand of NZ_JBFDVZ010000016.1, from coordinate 4,067,788 downwards.
GCGCAGGCTGCCGATTTGATCGAACAGGCTGTCGAAATTCGGTGTGTGCTGCGCCAGCACGTCCCAGCTGCGGGCTTCGCGGGCGCGGATCATCGCACCGTTGCGATCCACCAGCAGGCTCGCCGGGCGATAGAGCGGGCCGGCCCAGATGCATTCGCGCTTGATCTGCGGATCGAGGCTGAAACGCGAGGGGCTGGGCTGAGTGTCTCCCGGCAATATGAAGTGGCCGTTGGAGTCGGGCAGGCCGAGGCTGATGGAGTAGCTGAAATCCTCCCCGGCAAACCCCAGGCGCAGCCGTTTGACGCCCTGACGCACGGTCGGCTCGACCGCCACTTCGCCGCTGCGCATGCGTCGGCTGATGGTTTCCGGCCCGGCCCAGAACGTCGAGTCCAGCCCGCCCTCGCGGGCCAGTGCATTGACCACGCCACCCTGAGCGGTCTCCGCCAGCAGGCGCAAGGCGCGGTAGAGATTGGACTTGCCGCTGCCGTTGGGGCCGGTGATCAGATTCAGCCGGCCCAGCGGAATCACCAGTTTGTTGATCGAGCGGTAATTGGCCACCGCGAGGGTCTTGAGCATGAAAATCCTTCTCTTGAGGCGACCATTGTAGGAGCTGCCGAAGGCTGCGATCTTTTGATCTTGCTTTTGTAAAGTCAAAAGATCGCAGCCTGCGGCAGCTCCTACAGGGGAAATAAAGAGATCACGCAGGCGAACGTTGAACCCTGTTCTAAGCTCACAGTCGTATCGTCACTTGCACGTTCGTACACAGGAAGGAGTCTGCATGGCGAGTCCCGGATTGAAAACAGTTGTCGTGCTGAGCCTGTTCACGTTGTTGACCGCTTGCGGCAAGAAAGAAGCCCCGGCGGAGTACCTGCCACGGGTCTTTGTGCAAGAGGTCAAACCCGCCGATTACGCGGCTGCCGTGACCCTGACCGGCGATGTGCAGGCCCGGGTGCAGACCGAACTGTCGTTCCGGGTCGGTGGCAAGATCATCCAGCGCATGGTGGATGTCGGCGACCGGGTCAGCGCCAGGCAAGTGCTGGCCAAACTCGATCCCAAGGATTTGCAGACCAACGTCGATTCCGCTCAGGCCCAGGTCATCGCCGAGCAGGCACGGGTCAAACAGAGCGCGGCGGCGTTCGTGCGTCAGCAGAAACTGTTGCCCAAGGGTTACACCAGCCAGAGCGAATTCGACTCCGCCCAAGCCGCTTTGCGCAGCAGCCAGAGCGCCCTGAGCGCGGCGCAGGCGCAACTGGCCAATGCCAAGGATCAACTCAGTTACACCTCGCTGATCGCTGACGCCCCCGGCATTATTACCGAGCGCCAGGCTGAAGTCGGCCAGGTGGTCCAGGCGACCGCGCCGATTTTCAAACTGGCCCGCGATGGCGATCGCGACGCGGTGTTCAACGTCTACGAATCGCTGCTGGCCGAACGTCCTGCCGATCGCTCGATTGTCGTCAGCCTGCTCGATAATCCCGCGATCAAGACCACCGGCACGGTGCGCGAAATCACTCCGGCAGTGTCGGCGCAGTCTGGCACGGTACAAGTCAAAGTCACCCTCGACAGCCTGCCGCAGGGCATGCAGCTCGGCTCGGTGGTCAGCGCCACGGCCAAGGGCAGCGGCAAGTCGGCGGTGGAATTGCCATGGTCGGCGCTGACCAAAAACATCAGCGATCCGGCCGTGTGGATGGTTGACGACAAGGGCGAGGCGCAGTTGCACAACGTCACTGTCAGCCGCTACCTGATCGGCAAGGTGATCATCAGCGACGGTCTCAAAGGCGGGGAAAAAGTCATTGTCGCGGGTGGGCAGTTGTTGCATCCCGGAATGAAAGTCGAGATCGCCGAAAACACCTACAAGGATCTGCAACCGGGAGCACAGCCATGAAGCGTCTCGGGTTGTTATCCATCAGTGTGTTGCTGGCCGCCTGCTCGAAAAGCGAGCCGCCTTCGGAGCCGGTACGGCCTGTGCTGTCGATCAAGGTACAGGCGCTGAACGAGGAAACCCTCGGGCGTTTCGCCGGCAGCATTCAGGCGCGTTACGAGAGCAACACCGGTTTCCGCGTCGGTGGACGTATTGCCAGCCGTAACGTCGATGTCGGCACCGAGGTGCAAAAGGGTACGTTGCTCGCCACGCTCGACCCCTCCGATCAACAGAACCAGTTGCGTTCGGCCCAGGGTGATCTGGCCAAGGTGCAGGCGCAACTGATCAACGCCCAGGCCAATGCCCGGCGTCAGCAGGCGCTGTTTGATCGTGGGGTGGGCGCGCAGGCACAACTGGACATCGCCATCACCGATCTGAAAACCACCCAGGCCTCGCTCGATCAGGCCCGGGCGGCGGTCGATCAGAGCAAGGATCAGCTCGGCTACACCGAGCTGCGCGCCGACCACAAAGCCGTGGTCACCGCATGGAATGCCGAAGCCGGCCAAGTGGTGACCGCCGGCCAGCAAGTGGTGACTCTGGCGCAACCGGACATCAAGGAAGCGGTGATCGACCTGCCGGACACACTGGTTGATCAGATCCCCGCCGACGTGGTGTTTCTGGTGGCCGGGCAACTCGACCCGAGCATCAATACCACCGCGACCATTCGCGAGATCGAACCGCAGGCTCAAAGCGCCACGCGCACCCGCCGCGCGCGGCTGACCCTGGCCAGCACCCCGGAGGGGTTTCGCCTCGGTACGGCGATCAGCGTGACCCTCAGTTCGGCGATCAAGCCGCGTATCGAGTTGCCTGCCACTGCCCTGCAGGAAGCCGATGGCAAGACCCGCATCTGGGTGGTCGACACCTCCAGCAAAACCGTCGCGCCCCGTGACGTCAGCGTGATCAGCCGTACCGACGGCACCGTGGTGCTGGCCGACGGCGTCAAATCTGGCGAGCGCGTGGTCAGCGCAGGCGTCAACAGTCTTAAACCCGGACAAGCCGTGAAACTCGACGAGGACAGTCAATGAAAGGCTCTTTCAATCTCTCCGAATGGGCCCTCAAGCATCAGTCGTTCGTCTGGTACCTGATGTTCGTCGCGTTGCTGATGGGGGTGTTCTCTTACTTCAATCTGGGGCGTGAAGAAGACCCTTCGTTCACCATCAAGACCATGGTCATCCAGACCAAATGGCCGGGCGCGACCCAAGAGGAAACCCTCAAGCAGGTCACCGACCGCATCGAGAAAAAACTCGAGGAGCTCGATTCACTCGACTACGTGAAAAGTTACACGCGCCCCGGTGAATCGACGGTCTACGTGTACCTGCGCGACACCACCAGCGCCAAGGACATTCCGGAAATCTGGTACCAGGTGCGCAAGAAGATCGATGACATTCGCGGACAGTTTCCCCAAGGGATTCAGGGGCCCGGATTCAACGATGAGTTCGGTGACGTCTACGGCTCGGTCTACGCGTTTACCGCCGACGGCCTGACCATGCGCCAGTTGCGCGACTACGTGGAACAGGCCCGCGCCGAGATCCGCAACGTGCCGGGTCTGGGCAAGATCGAGATGATCGGCCAGCAGGACGAAGTGATTTACCTGAACTTCTCCACCCGCAAGCTCGCGGCATTGGGCATCGATCAGCGTCAGGTGGTGCAGAGCCTGCAATCGCAGAACGCCGTGACTCCGGCGGGTGTGATCGAGGCCGGGCCCGAGCGTATCTCGGTGCGTACTTCAGGGCAGTTCGCCTCGGAGAAGGATCTGGCCGAGGTCAATCTCAAACTCAATGAGCGCTTCTATCGTCTGGCCGATATCGCCGACATCAGTCGCGGTTATGTTGACCCGGCCACGCCGGAATTCCGTTTCGACGGCAAGCCGGCAATCGGTCTGGCGATTGCCATGCAGAAGGGCGGCAACGTTCAGGAATTCGGCAAGGCGTTGCACCAGCGGATCGACCAGATCACCGCTGATCTGCCGGTTGGCGTCGGCGTCCATACGGTGTCCGATCAGGCCGTGGTGGTGGAAGAGGCGGTTGGTGGCTTCACCAGCGCGCTGTTCGAAGCGGTGATCATCGTGCTGGTGGTCAGCTTCATCAGTCTTGGTGTGCGCGCCGGGCTGGTGGTGGCGTGCTCGATTCCGCTGGTGCTGGCGATGGTGTTTGTGTTCATGGAATACAGCGGTATCACCATGCAGCGGATTTCCCTCGGCGCGCTGATCATCGCCCTCGGGCTGCTGGTGGACGACGCGATGATCACCGTGGAGATGATGGTCACGCGTCTGGAAATGGGCGAGACCAAAGAGCAGGCGGCTACGTTTGCCTACACCTCGACGGCGTTCCCGATGCTCACCGGTACGCTGGTGACCGTTGCCGGCTTCGTGCCGATCGGCCTCAACGCCAGCTCCGCCGGTGAGTACACCTTCACCCTGTTTGCGGTGATCGCGGTGGCAATGCTGGTGTCGTGGATCGTCGCGGTGCTGTTCGCACCGGTAATCGGCGTGCACATCCTCAGCACCAATGTGAAACCTCACGAGGGCGAGCCGGGACGCATTGGTCGGGCATTCAACCACGGTTTGCTGTGGTCGATGCGCAACCGCTGGTGGGCGATCGGCATCACCGTGTTGTGCTTCGTGCTGGCGGTGTTCTGCATGCGCTTTGTGCAAAATCAGTTCTTCCCGTCCTCCGATCGCCCGGAAATCCTCGTCGATCTGAACCTGCCGCAAAACGCCTCGATCGACGAAACCCGCAAGGCCGTGGACAAGCTCGAAGCCACGCTCAAGGGCGACCCGGACATCGTGCGCTGGAGCACTTACATCGGTCAGGGCGCGATCCGTTTCTACTTGCCGCTCGACCAGCAATTGCAGAACCCGTACTACGCGCAACTGGTGATCGTCAGCAAAGACTTCGAGGCCCGCGAAGCCCTCAGCCAACGCTTGCGTGAACGCTTGCACAAGGATTTCGTCGGCATCGGCAGTTACGTGCAGGCGCTGGAAATGGGCCCGCCGGTGGGGCGCCCGATCCAGTATCGGGTCAGCGGCAAGGACATCGATCAGGTGCGCAAGCACGCCATTGATCTGGCGACCGAGCTGGACAAGAACGAACACATCGGCGAGATCATTTACGACTGGAACGAGCCGGGCAAAGTGCTGCGCATCGACATTGCCCAGGACAAGGCGCGTCAGCTCGGGCTGTCCTCGGAAGACGTGGCGAAGCTGATGAATAGCATCGTCAGCGGCTCGCCACTGACCCAGGTCGATGACGATATCTACCTGATCAACGTCGTCGGCCGCGCGGTGGATTCCGAACGCGGCACCCCGGAAACCCTGCAGAACCTGCAGATCGTCACACCCAACGGCACGTCGATTCCGCTATTGGCCTTTGCCACCGTGCGGTATGAGCTGGAGCAACCGCTGGTGTGGCGTCGTGACCGTCTGCCGACCATCACCATCAAGGCCTCGGTGCGCGACGAGATCCAGCCGACCGACCTGGTGAAACTGCTCAAGCCGTCGATTGATGCTTTCGCTGAAAAACTCCCGGTCGGCTACAAAGTCGCCACGGGCGGTACGGTCGAGGAAAGCGGCAAGGCCCAGGGACCGATCGCCAAGGTGCTGCCGTTGATGCTGTTTTTGATGGCGACCTTCCTGATGATCCAGTTGCACAGCGTGCAGAAGATGTTCCTGGTGGCAAGTGTCGCGCCGCTGGGTCTGATCGGTGTGGTGCTGGCGCTGGTGCCGACCGGTACGCCGATGGGCTTCGTGGCGATCCTGGGGATCCTTGCACTGATCGGTATCATCATCCGCAACTCGGTGATTCTGGTGACGCAGATCGATGAGTTCGAGCAGAAGGGCTATACGCCGTGGGATGCGGTAGTGGAAGCGACCGAGCACCGGCGTCGGCCGATCCTGCTGACGGCTGCGGCGGCGAGCATGGGCATGATTCCGATTGCCCGGGAAGTGTTCTGGGGGCCGATGGCCTACGCGATGATTGGCGGGATCGTGGTTGCGACGTTGCTGACCCTGCTGTTTCTGCCGGCGTTGTATGTGGCCTGGTACAAGATTCGCGAGCCGAAGAAAGAGACCGCATAAGGCAAAAGCAAAAGATCGCAGCCTGCGGCAGCGCCTACAGGAAATCCCATGCAGGCGCTGCTGCAGGTTGCGATCTTTTGATCTTCAGCCAACCCTCCGCCAGACACTCGCCAGCCAAGGCTGCTGCTCGCGCGGCAATCCCGCCGGCCGGTAGTAATGCTCAAGCTCGACAAACCCCGCCGCCGTCAGCAACCCGCGCCACGCGTCCAAGTCGTGATATGAGCCGTAGCGTGGCCCATTCCAGCCCTCGCGGTTATCCCCGCGAGGATTGGAACTGAACAACACCCCGCCCGGTTTCAGCGTGCCATGCAGCTGCTTGAGTACTCGCGGCAACTCCTGCAACGGCACATGAAACAGCACCGCGTTGGCGAAGATGCCGTCGAAGTGCTCGGCCGGCAGATCGAGTTTCAGAAAGTCCTGCTGCCAGACCTCGCAATCGCTGTCTTCGCGGGCCATGCGCGCAAATTCCTCTGAGCCATCGAGACCGACCGCGACATGGCCCATGCGGGTGAACGTCTGCAAATCACGGCCGGGGCCGCAGCCGAAATCGAGCAGGGTGAACGGCGCAGTGCCGTGGATATGCCGTAGCAGCGCGTCGATGTTCTGGCTGACATCGTGATCGCGGGTGCCTTCGCGGAAGTCTTCGGCCACCGAGTTGTAGTGGCCGAGGGTGGTGGCGGTGATCTGTTCCAGATCGGTGGGAGTCTGTTTCATGGGGCGGACTGTTTGGGGGAATTGAGCAGACTATAAGCGCTTTCGCGCTTTAAAAGATCGCAGCCTTCGGCAGCTCCTACAGAAGATCGCATTCCCCTGTAGGAGCTGCCGAAGGCTGCGATCTTTTGATCTTGCTTCAGCGCTTGTTCAGACCTCTGGCGAGGCGATCGCCCCCGAGCTGAATCACCGCCACCAACGCCACCAGCAACACAATCACCGTCAGCATGATCTGGCTGTCGAAACGTTGATAACCGTAGCGGTAAGCGATATCGCCCAAACCGCCGGCACCAATCGCCCCGGCCATGGCTGACGAGTTGATCATCGTCACCAGCGTAATCGTGAACCCGCCGACGATCCCCGGCAGCGCTTCCGGCAACAGCACATGCCAGACGATGTGCCAGCGCCGGCAGCCCATGGCTTGCGCCGCCTCGATCAAGCCGTGATCGACCTCACGCAGACTCACTTCGGCAATCCGCGCAAAGAACGGCGTCGCGGCGATGGTCAGCGGCACCACCGCCGCCCACACACCGTACGTGGTGCCGACAATCAGCCGGGTGAACGGAATCAGCGCGACCATCAGAATCAGAAACGGGATCGAGCGGAACAGATTCACGAACGCGCCCAGCGCCCGGTTGAGCAGCGGCGCCTGATAGATCCCGCCCTTGTCGCTGGTGACCAGAATCACCGCCATCGGGATCCCCACCAGCAACGCGATCAGCGACGACACGCCGACCATCAGAAAGGTGTCAATGAAACCCTGGAGCAAGCGATCAAACCACATAACCCGATACCTCCACCCGTTGCGCCCACTGCCCGGCGCGCTCGCGCAACTGTTCGGCGCTCAAGGATGAGCCGCTGACCGCCAGCAACAGTTGTCCCAGCGCATGCCCCTGAATCCGTTCGACGCCGCCCTGCAGCCATTTCACGCGTCCGCCGAGGGCGGCAAACAACGCGGCCAGATCCGGCTCGTCGTTGGCACTGCCAGTGAACTGCAAACGCAATACCACCGTCGCGCCCGGGGAGGGCGGCTGGGCATGCAGGCGACTCTGCAGTTCTTCCGGCAGTGCGTGCTGCAGCGGCGCGAGCAAGGTCTGACTGACCTCGTGTTGCGGATTGCCGAACACTTCCCAGACCGGGCCTTGCTCGACGATTCGCCCGTGTTCCAGGACCACCACGCGGTCGCAGATTTCGCGGATCACCGCCATTTCGTGAGTGATCAGCACAATGGTCAGGCCCAGGCGCTGATTGATCTCGCGCAGCAGGCCGAGGATCGACTGAGTGGTCTCGGGATCGAGCGCCGAAGTGGCTTCGTCGCACAGCAGAATGTCCGGGTCATGCACCAATGCGCGGGCGATGCCGACACGCTGTTTCTGCCCGCCGGAAAGCTGCGCCGGGTAAGCCTTGTGCTTGGCTTGCAGGCCGACCAGTTCGAGCAGTTCACGCACCTTCTGCTCGCGTTGCGCCTTCGGCACGCCCGCGACTTTCAGCGGCAGTTCGACGTTCTGCCACACGGTTTTGGCCGACATCAGGTTGAAGTGCTGGAAGATCATGCCGATCCTTCGGCGCAGCGCGACCAGGCGATCCTCATCGAACTCGCCGATGTCGACCTGGTCGATCAGCACCCGTCCCGCAGTCGGTTGTTCCAGACGATTGATCGTGCGGATCAGCGACGATTTGCCGGCGCCGCTGCGGCCGATGATGCCGAACACCTCGCCGCGCTGGATCGCCAGGTCGATGCCTTGCAGGGCCGCCACCGGGCCTTGCCGACCCGCGTAGGTTTTACCCAGGCCGATGAAGCGCACGTGGGCACGATTCAGCTCGGGATGCAGTTCGGTTTTTTCAGCATGTTTTGGCTCTGGAATCTCCAGTCGCCGTTGGATCGCGGCGGTCATGTTCAGCTTTCCCAACCGGCCTGATACAGCTTGCCGTGAGCCTTATCCAGCGCAGCTCGAACGGCCGGCGAGTGCTGGTAGATGTCGACGAATTTGATCAGGCGCGGGTCGTCCTTGCTCTTCGGCTGGATGACGAACTGGATCACGTATTCCTTGTGGTCGAGACCGTCGAACAGCAGCGCTGAGCCTGCGTCAAAAGTCTTCGCCAGACGAATATAGGCCGGGTAGCCCTGAACCAGATCGGCGTCATCGTAGGCGCGCACCAGTTGCACGGCTTCGACTTGGAGGATCTTGATCTTCTTCGGGTTGGCGACGATGTCGTCTTCGGTGGCCTTGTAGCCGACTCCAGGTTTGAGGGTGATCAGACCGGCCTTGGCCAGCAGTTGCAGACCGCGACCGCTGTTGATCGGGTCGTTGGCGATGGCGACGCTGGCGCCTTCAGGCAACTCGTCGAAGCTTTTGTATTTTTTCGAATAGAGGCCGACGTTGTTGATGATCCCCGGGGCGAACGGCACCAGGTCAAAACCGGAGGCCGCCTTGGCGTTTTCGAGGAACGGGATGTGCTGGAAGTAGTTCACGTCGATGTCGCCGGCGGCGAGGCTGACGTTCGGTGCGATCCAGTCGGTGAACTCCACCAGCTCGACTTTCAGGCCTTGTCTGGAGGCTTCCTCGACGGCGGCTTCCAGCGGAATCGCGAAGGCGGCGGTGGTGCCGATTTTAAGGGGTGCATCGGCGGCGAACACCGCCGAGCTGAACAGGCCGAAGGCCAGGGCCAGTGCTTTGACTGGGTGGGACAGGAATTTCTGGGTCATGGTGATTTTTCCAGTCAGTGCATGAATTTTGTGGTGTCTGGTCGGGCCTCATCGCTGGCAAGCCAGCTCCCACAGGTTTTGTGAACGCCACAGACCCTTGTGGGAGCTGGCTTGCCAGCGATGCTTTTAGCGGCGGTACGAAGATCCGGTATGTTGCTCAGGTAACTGCGCCCCTGCGTGAAACAGTTTTTCGCGCAAGCTGCCGCTGTCATACGCAGTCTTGTACGACCCGCGCCGCTGCAACTCCGGAATCACCAGCTCGATGAAATCGACATAGCTTTCCGGGGTCACGATGCGCGTCAGGTTGAAGCCGTCGAGACCGGTTTCAGCGATCCACGCTTCCAGTTCATCGGCCACTTGCTCGGGCGAGCCGACCACGGTGATGTAGCGGCCACCGAGGGCGTGCTGGTCGAGCAACTTGCGCCGAGTCCAGTCGTTGTTCTGCAGGTTCTTGGTCGCGGACTGGATGGCATTGCTCTTGACGTACTGGATCGGCTCGTCGATTTCGTATTGGGAAAAATCGATGCCGGTGGACGCCGAGAAGTGCGCCACACCGGCCTCGGCACTGGCATGACTCAAGTACTCGGCGTGCTTGGCCCACGCGGCTGCTTCGGTGGCGCCGACGATCACGTTGAGGCCCATGAACACCTTGATGTCTTCGGGATTGCGTCCGGCTTCGACGGCGCTGGCGCGGACCTTGTCCACCTGCACTTTGGTCGATGGCTTGTTCTGGCCGCTGATGAACACGCACTCGGCGTGACGCCCGGCGAACAGCAATCCACGATCGGAACTGCCAGCCTGGAACAGCACAGGCGTGCGCTGCGGCGACGGCTCGCAGAGGTGATAACCCTCGACTTGATAGAATTCGCCGTGGTGCTCGACCTTGTGCACCTTCTCCGGCTGGGCGTAGATGCGCTGCACGCGGTCATTGAGTACCGCACCGTTTTCCCAACTGCCCTCCCAGAGTTTGTAGAGCACTTCGAGGTACTCGTCGGCCTGATCGTAGCGACGGTCATGCTCGACCTGTTCGCGCAGGCCCATGGCCTTGGCGGCGCTGTCGAGGTAACCGGTGACGATGTTCCAGCCGACCCGACCGCGGCTCAGATGATCGAGCGTGGACATGCGGCGGGCGAACAGATAGGGCGGTTCATAGGTGAGGTTGGCGGTGAGGCCGAAACCGAGATTTTTCGTCACCGCAGCCATGGCCGACACCAGCAGCAGAGGATCGTTGACCGGCAACTGGATCGACTCTTTCAGCGTGACGTCCACCGAGTTCTGGTAGACGTCGTACACGCCGACGATGTCGGCGATGAACAGTCCGTCAAACAGCCCGCGCTCCAGCAACTGCGCCAGTTCGGTCCAGTATTCGATGGTGTTGTAGCGGGTCGAGGTGTCGCGCGGGTGTGTCCACAAACCGTGGTTGATGTGGCCAATGCAGTTCATGTTGAACGCATTGAGCAGAATCTTTTTCTTGCTCATCAAATGGTGCCCCGCAGTGGCGGCTTTTCATCGTTGAGGTAGTAATTGCCCACCGCGTGATACTTCCAGCGCACCGGGTCGTGCAGGGTGTGCACCCGAGCATTGCGCCAGTGACGGTCGAGGCCGTGTTCGATCAGGGTCGCCTGGCTACCGGCCAGTTCGAACAGGGTGCTGCCGGCCGCCAGCGAGATTTCAGTGCTGATCGCCCGCGCTTCGGCGACGGCAATCGAGGCAGCAGCGACGGTTTCGGCGTTGGTCTCGGCCTGGGCTTTGTCGAGGGATTCGCCGGCGCGTTCCAGCAGTGCTTCAGTGGCGTGCAGACGAATGCTCAAGTGGCCGAAGCTCTTCAGGGTCAGCGGGTCTTCGGTGGCCTTGTCATTACCGGAGTCGATCCACGGCCGGGTTTTGCTGCGCACGAAGTGCAGGGCATCTTCGTAAGCGGCGCGAGCGATGCCAGTGTCGATGGCGGCGTGAAGGATCTGTGCCAGCGGGCCGACCGTGGTTGGACGCTCGAAGGCGCTCTGGAACGGGATCACGTCGTCGGCGGCAACGTAGACGTCTTCGAACACCACCGAACCACTGCCGGTGGTGCGCTGGCCGAAACCGCTCCAGTCGTCGATCACCGTCAGGCCTTTGCTGTCACGCGGGACGAAGGCCAGTTGCTGCACGCCATTTTCATCGACCACGGAGGTCGGGATACGCTGCGCGTAGATCGCGCCGGTCGCATAAAACTTGCGCCCGTTGATGCGATAGCCGTTGCCGTCACGCTCGAGGCGGGTGACGCGGTCGTGGGCGGTTTTGGTACCGAGTTCCGCCAGGGCGTTGCCGAAGCGCTGGCCGGCCAGCACCTCGGCGTACAGCCGCTGTTTCTGCTCGTGGCTGCCGTTAACGCGCAGCACTTCGAGGGCGTAGAAATGGTTCTGCGGAATCTGCCCAAGAGAGCCGTCAGCCTGAGCGATCAGGGCGATGACTTTGGCCAGGGTCACGTTGGACACACCGGCGCCGCCATACTCCTTGGGCACGCTGATGCCCCACAGGCCAGAGCGGGAAAATACGTCGAGCTCCGGCAGTGGCAGGCGGCGTTCACGGTCGCGCACGGCACTGTCGCGTTTGAAATCTTCGGCCAGATCGCTGGCGACGATCAGGGCTTGCTCATCGCTGGTGATGACCGCGACGGGGTGGGAAAAAGTCATGGTTCTCTCCAATGCCTTTGAGAAAGTGTGCGGTCGTCAGATCCAGGAATGGCGGGCCGGCAAAGTACCGTTCAGGCGATAGGCGCCAACCGCGTGATATTTCCAGCGCACCGGATCGTGCAGGGTGTGCACCCGGGCGTTGCGCCAGTGGCGGTCGAGGTTGAATTCGGCGAGGGTCGCGCGGCTGCCGGCCAGTTCGAAAAGCTTCTCGCTGGCGAGCAAGGAAATCTCGGTAGTCAGCACTTTGGCTTCGGCCACCGCAATCGAAGCGCGGGCGGCGGACTCGGCGGTGAGCGGTGCGGCGTGCACCTGATCCAGCACTTGCCCGGCCTTGCGCAACAATGCCTCGGCGGCGTGCAGTTCGATTTTCAGTTTGCCGATGTCGGCGATCACGTAGAGGTCATCGCTGGCGCGCTCGGCCTTGGCGTCGATCCAGGGCCGCGCGCGGGTTTTGACGAATTCAATGGCATCGTCGATGGCGCCACGGGCAATGCCGGCGTCGATGGCTGCCTGAATCAGCTGCGACACGGCGCCTTGGGTGTTTGGCTTCTCGTTGATCTTCCAGTTGTCGACCACCAGGCTCGACTCAACCCGCACGTTGTTCAGCACAATCGTGCCGCTGGCGGTGGTGCGCTGACCGAAGCCCGACCAGTCATCAACAATGCGCAGGCCCGGGGTGCCACGACGGACGAAGGCCAGCACCTGCTTGCCGTCGTCATTGAGCGCCTTGACCGCCACCCAGTGCGCGAACAGCGCGCCGGTGGAATAAAACTTCTGGCCGTTGATCACGTAGTCATCGCCGTCGGCGGTGATGCGCGCTTTCAATTCCAGGGTGTTTTTGGTGCCGCGCTCAGGGCCGGCGTTGCCGATGCGCCAGCCTTCCAGAACACTCTGGAACAGCTGTTTTTTCTGCGCCTCGGTGGCGCTGCCGAGCACCAGATTGATGATGCCGAACTGGTTCTGCGGGATCTGTCCCAGCGCCGGGTCGGCCGCGGAAATGATCGCGAACACCTCGGCCAACGTGACAAACGAAACCTGTGGGCCGCCGTATTCATGGGGGATGGCAATGCTGCCCAGACCGCTGCGGGTGAACTGTTCGATTTCCGACCACGGCAGCTTGCGCTGGCGGTCGCGCCTGGCGGCCTGCACGCGGGCGACTTGCGCCAGCTCATGGGCGGCCTTGATGGCTTGGGTGTCGTTGCGCAAGACCTGCGCGGGCAACAACAACGGGGCGATGTCCAGATCCGACTGGACGTTTGCATCGGCCAGACTGGACATCAGTGCCGCTCCCTGGCTGCACGCAATGCCCTGGCGATCTGCACTGGGGTGATTGTGTTCCGGACCATACTACCTACCTCACATCTCATGAAAAACGCCGCAAAAGTGCGGCGAACGAAAGAATGTCCGGTGGTCCGGTTCATATACCCTAAGCGTGTATAAATATTAAATAAACTAACTTTTAGGAATATGTATAGAAGGGGCGGTGGTCGGGTTGGTTAACAGTCTCTCAGCCGTGGCAATACAACCTGTGGTGAGGGGATTTATCCCCGACAGGCCGCGCAGCGGCCCTTTCTGAATCATAAAAAATGGGACTGCTTCGCAGTCCGTCGGGGCGGTACGACTTCCCTGGATCCCCTCACTACAAAGCCCCATGAGTACAGGAATGCGGCATCAATCCTTGGTCGATTCAGCGGCCTTCAGATCCTGGCGCAGCGGCACCTTCAGATAAGGATTCACGCAACCGATCTTCAGCGTCCGTGGCGGTGCCCAGCGTGAGTTGTTGCCGACCCAGTCGATGACGCAGTAGGTCACGTCGAGGCGCAGATCCTCACCGCCCTCGACGATCACTGCCGGTGGCACCCAGACCTGAATCGGCAGGCCGACATCGGCAGCGGTGATTCGGGCCAGATCCATGCGCACATCGCCCCAGCGCAAGGTGATGGCGTCGTCCTCGGCCATGTTCAGGTAGGGTTCGATGGTCAGGGGCACACCGCGTTTGATCTGATTGGGGTTCACGCCCTGGCGGCGGATGGTATCGGGTACCGCGACCGGCGCCAGTTGCTGATTCTCGTCACCGCACAACGCCGAAGGCTGGCCGCCTGGGCAGTCGAGCTTGACTTGAACCCGGGTTGCCGCCGACAGCGCCGGTCCCTGCCCGATTTGCATGACCCGATAGTGAATCCGTGCGGTACCGCTGGCGATGAAGCTCTCCGGCACTCGCAGACTGACCGATGTGCCGAGGTCTTCACTGGTCAGGACGCGTGAGGCGACGTAGCAGTTGTTCCAGAACAGTTCGATCAGATCGCCGGCGTCCATACCGGGGTACGGCAGAACATCGATCAGCAGATGCGCGGCCGCGGCCAGGTTGACGGCGTTTTTCTGCGCGGCTGCCAGGTGTGGGGCTGCCAGTTCGGGGGTATGCGAAGTGCGGATCATCGGGCTCTCTCCTTGAAATCTTGCGGCGAATTCCGTTTCTTGAAAAAACAAAAGGCGTGATGAATCGGTTATGCAGCCTGAACTTTTGTTCAGACTGAGTGCGAATTGATTCAACTAGTGGGTGCCGGTTGACGACTAGATAAGAGTGTGCGGGAAAGAGTGTCAATAGAGTGTATTAGTTAATCCGTGAATTACCGATTAATCAGAAGATTCCTACGTTGTGCAGTCACGCTGCCTAGCCGCAATGGCGAATGGAACTACGGTTTTTTGGCAGTTTTTATTGTTTTAGTGCAGGCGAGTTTGGATCGTTTCGCAGGCAAAGAGATGCGCAACGGATTAAGCCCAACGGCTGCAGAACATGTATGTATTGTTTTGACAGGTTTTAGAATGGAGGGGCTTAGATGTCTGTGTAGGCGGGAAAAGTATAACTTCCATCCGTGGAAGTTAATGACTCCAGACAATAAGCTTCTCAGGCGTGATTCAGAAACTTGCTGAGAAACTGTTTGGTGCGCTCTTCTTTCGGGTTGGCAAACAAGGCTTTGGCTTCGCCTTGCTCGACGATCACGCCCTTGTCAAAAAACACCACACGGTTGGCCACATCGCGGGCGAACCCCATTTCGTGAGTGACGATGACCATGGTGCGTTTTTCTTCAGCCAGACCACGAATGGTCGCCAACACTTCGCCGACCAGTTCCGGGTCGAGCGCCGAGGTCGGTTCGTCGAACAGGATCACTTCCGGTTCCATCGCCAGCGCCCGGGCAATCGCCACGCGCTGTTGCTGACCGCCGGAGAGACGACGCGGATACGCATCTTCCTTGCCGGCCAGACCGACCTTGGCCAACAGCTTCATGCCCAGGGCAACGGCTTGTTCGCGCGGCATCTTCTTGACCACGATCGGCCCTTCGATGACGTTTTCCAGGGCGGTGCGGTGCGGGAACAGGTTGAAGTTCTGGAACACGAAACCTACGTGCTGGCGCAGGTTGCGCACCAGGCTTTGTTGCTGGCTCAGAGGACGGCGGGTATCGATCTCGATATCGCCGACCTTGATCCGGCCGCTGGTGGGCTCTTCAAGGAAATTCAGGCAGCGCAGGAACGTGGTTTTACCCGAACCGCTGGGGCCGATGATGGCCACGACCTCGCCTTCCTTTACTTCAAGATCGATGCCTTTGAGCACCTCTTGACCCTTGAACTGCTTTGTCAGTTTTTCCACGACAATCATGGGTCAGGACTCCTGGTCGTGCCGATTGGCCCGCTCTTCCAACTTGTTCTGCAGGTGCGAGAGCACCGTGGCCAGAATCCAGTAGATCAGCGCGGCGGCAAGATACATGGTGAAGACTTCGAAAGTCCGGGCGGTAATCAGTTGCGCCTGGCGGAACAGTTCCGGCACCTGAATGGTGGCGGCCAGTGCCGTGTCCTTGACCAGCGAAATGAAGCTGTTGCCCAACGGCGGCAGCGCCGTGCGCATGGCCTGCGGCAGGATGGCCCGGCGCAGGGTTTGCGCACGGGTCATGCCGATGCTGGCAGCGGCCTCCCATTGACCACGTTCGATCGAACCGATCGCCGCGCGGAGGATTTCACAGGCGTAGGCGGCCATGTTCAGCGAGAAGCCGATCAGCGCCGCCGGCAGCGGATCCAGTTCCAGACCCAGTTGCGGCAAGCCGTAATAGATCACGAACAGTTGCACCAGCAACGGCGTGCCGCGGAAGAACGACACGTAGATGCGGGCAATCCAGCTCACCAGTTTGAAGCGCGACAGGCGCATCAAGGCCAGGCCGAAGCCCAGCAGCAAGCCGAAGAACATGCCGCCCAGGCTGAGGATAACCGTGTAGTACGCGCCCTTGAGCAGAAAGGGCGCGGAGTCCAGTGCGAGTTGGAAAGCTTCTTCCATTATTTGGTGACGTCAGCGTTGAAGTATTTCTTCGACAGCTTCTCAAGGGTACCGTCGGCACGCAGCTCGTCGAGGGCTTTGTTCACCGCAGCCAGCAGCTCAGGCTCGCCTTTGCGCAGGGCGATACCGGATTCCTGACGGGAGAACGCTTCACCGGCAGCCACGGTTTTCGGGGCTTTCTTGGCGTATTCCAGTGCGGCCAGACGGTCGATCAAAATGGCGTCGGTGCGGCCGTTGTTCAGGTCGGCGAACTTGGTCGGATCATCGTCGTAGGTGCGCACGTCAGCGCCCGGCACGTTGGCGCGAACCCATTGTTCGTAGTTGGTGCCCAAGCCGACACCGACTTTCTTGCCAGACAGGTCGGCAGCGGTCTTGATGTTCAACTTGGCTTCCTTGTCCTTCAGCACCAGCGCCTGGATCCCGGAAACGGTGTACGGCTCGGAGAAGTCATATTTCTTCTTGCGCTCGTCGGAGATGGTCACTTGGTTGACCACGACGTCCAGACGCTTGGATTCCAGCGCGGCGAGGATACCGTCCCACTTGGTCGGCTGAATCTTGGCTTTCACGCCGAGTTTCTGCGCCAGGGCTTCGGAGAGCTCGACTTCGAAACCGGACAGTTTGCCGTCGGCGTCAACGAAGCTGAACGGTGGGTAAGTGCCTTCCAGGCCGACGTTGATGACGCCTTTGTCCTTGATCTGTTGCAGCTGCTCACCGGCGGTTGCCTGGCCGATCAGGCCGGCGCTCAGTGCAAGGCCCAGCGAACCTACCAGCAGAGTGCGACGTAGTGCGGAAAAATTCATGACAAGCCCCTGTGTTTTCTTATGGAAGACGCTTAAGGAAAGTTGGCGAATCCGGGAGTTCAACGACTGCGTTATCGTGCCCTAAAGCAGCTTATGCGTCTTGCCCGAAATTCGCCTGCGGCGAGACTATAAGATGTCTGCTTTAGACTTGAAAATACTTAATGATCTTTCTGTTATTCCAATTTCGAATATATGTGATTAATTGTGGCGAGGGGATTTATCCCCGATGGGGCGCGAAGCGGCCCTCTCTTCTGACTTGAAGAGCAGGGGACTGCTGCGCAGTCCAACGGGGATAAATCCCCTCACCACAGAAATTCTTGCAGCAGGGAGGATCAGCTTGTCAGCGAATCCTTGTAGGCAAACAACGCCGGCGCCCCACCGGTATGCAGGAAGATGATCGGGCCCTCGTCGAAACGCTGGCGGCCGATCCCGTCGAGCAACCCGGCCATGGCCTTGCCGGTATACACCGGGTCGAGCAACACCGCGTCCTGACTGGCCAACAGCTTCACCGCCGCCAGTGTTCCGGCATTCGGCTCGCCGTAACGCGGACCGAAGTATTCGTCCCACAACGCGACCTTGAAGTTCACTGGCAATTTCACACCCAGCAGCTCCGCCGTGCGTTCGGCCAGACCCTGCACTTTCGGGCGCTGATCTTCTTCGCTGCGCGAGACGGTCACGCCGATCACCGGCAATTGCGGCAGCGCTTCGCTCAACGCCAGCGCCAGACCACTGTGGGTCCCGGCGCTGCCCGAGGCCAGCACCACGGCGGCGAATTCCAGGCCGGTGTCCTTGATCTGCTCGGCCAGTTCCAGACCGGCACGCACGTAGCCCAATGCACCGAGAGCATTGGAGCCACCGATCGGCACCAGATACGGTTTCTTGCCATTGCTGCGCAGGCGCACGGCGAGTGCGGCGAGTTGTTCGTCGGCGTTGTCGAGGTTGTCCACCAACTCGACCTTGGTGTCGAACAGATCGAGCAGCAGGCGGTTGCCGTTGCCGGTGTAGTTGCTGTCGTCGGTGCCCAGCGGATTCTCCAGCAACGCCACGCAACCCAGGCCGAGTCTGGCCGCCAATGCGGCGGTCTGGCGTACGTGATTCGATTGCAAGGCGCCGGCGGTGATCAGCGTGTCGGCGCCCTGAGCGAGGGCATCGGCGGCGAGGTATTCGAGTTTGCGCAGCTTGTTGCCGCCCATGGCCAGCGGCGTCAGGTCATCGCGTTTGATGTACACATCGCGACCCAGCCAGGCGGACAGGCGTTCGAGTTTTTCCAGAGGCGTCGGTTGGCCGAGCAGGTCGAGACGGTTAAAGCGATCCAGCTGTTGTTTGATCATGAGCCCGTACTGGCGGAGGAAGATGACAGGACTATAGGCAGGCCGTTTTAACGGGGCAACCGTGAATTGCTTATAGCCAAATGTGCTTAGGCCAGCACTATCGGTTCTTAATTCGTCCTTGCGGGCATGTCGTAAAGTAGTCGCCGTTGACGCGGCCAGACCGGCCGCCTGTGAGGAGTCTTTACCGTGAGTGAGCGTTCCAGCCATTGGCAATTGCAGACCATCGTCAGCCAACTGCGTACCGCGCGGGATCAGTGGCGTACCCAGAATGGCCGGGCCAGTGGCGAGCAGGGTGGTCGCGAGTTGCCGTCCCGCGCGGCGATGGCCGAGATTCTCGAGGCGCTGTGTGGTGCGTTGTTCCCGATGCGGCTGGGACCGGTGGATCTGCGTGAGGAAAGCGAAGACTTCTATGTCGGCCACACCCTCGATACCGCGTTGAATGCCTTGCTGGCGCAGGCGCGGCTGGAATTGCGGTATGTCGCCCGGCACAGCGCGCAAGGCGATGCTGATGTCGAAGCGCAGGCGATCCGCATCATTCAGGACTTCGCCCTGGCCTTGCCGGGCCTGCGCAGCCTGCTCGATACCGACGTGCTGGCGGCCTATCACGGTGACCCGGCGGCACGCAGCGTCGATGAGGTGCTGTTGTGCTATCCGGGGATTCTGGCGGTGATTCACCATCGTCTGGCGCACCATCTGTATCGTGCCGGGTTGCCGTTGCTGGCGCGGATCAGCGCGGAAATTGCGCACTCGGCCACCGGCATCGACATCCATCCGGGCGCGCAGATCGGCCGCAGTTTCTTCATCGACCACGGCACCGGTGTGGTGATCGGCGAGACCGCGATCATCGGCGAGCGGGTGCGGATTTATCAGGCCGTGACCTTGGGCGCCAAGCGCTTCCCGGCCGATGAAGACGGGCAGTTGCAGAAGGGCCATCCACGCCATCCGATTGTCGAGGATGATGTGGTGATTTATGCCGGAGCGACGATTCTGGGGCGGATCACCATCGGCCAGGGTTCGACCATTGGCGGCAATGTCTGGCTGACCCGCAGTGTGCCGGCGGGGAGCAACCTGACCCAGGCCAATCTGCAGCATGATGACGGGACGCAGAAGTAAGATTTCCAGTTCGTTTGTGGAGAGGGAGCTTGCTCCCGCAGGACTCCCAATTGCGACTGACGCCGGATTGGGACTGCTGCGCAGTCCAGCGGGAGCAAGCTCCCTCGCCACAATTTTCGCATCGAACCAGGTTGATGGCATTCAGCCAATTCTCCATTGAACGAATCCCTTCAAACCCGCGTCATACCCCTCCTTGGGCTGCTGTACGAAAACTACCGCCTGGCCCCGCGATTAGTCCTTACCACCCTATCCATGTTTAACTTGAACGTTCATTCAAGTTAAACCGGTGGTTCGCTGCCCGCTCACAACAGGAGGCTTGCCTTTGCTGAGTCCGATCATTTCAGCCACGATTCAACCCCTCGAGGTGCACGTTTCATGAGTGCATCGTCTACCCCCGCCAGCGGTCTGGTACGCATGAATCCGCCGGTGTTCTACTTCGCCGCGACGGTGATTCTGCTGTTTGGTCTGGTTGTCATCGCCATGCCGGAGCAGGCAGGAGCCTGGTTGCTGGCTGCGCAAAACTGGGCGGCCAATACGGTCGGCTGGTACTACATGCTTGCGATGACGCTGTATCTGGTCTTCGTGGTGGTCACCGCGTTATCGGGCTACGGCAAGATCAAACTCGGTGCCGACCACGACGAACCCGAGTTCAGTTACCTGTCCTGGGCCGGCATGCTGTTCGCCGCCGGGATCAGCATCACGCTGTTCTTCTTCTGCGTGTCCGAACCGCTGACCCACATGCTGCAACCGCCGCAAGGCGAGGCCGGCACTGCCGATGCGGCGCGGCAGGCGATGCAGATTCTGTTTCTGCACTGGGGCCTGCATGGCTGGGGCGTGTTCGCCTTTGTCGGCATGGCGCTGGCCTATTTCGCCTACCGGCATAACCTGCCGCTGGCCTTGCGTTCGGCGCTGTACCCGCTGATCGGCAAGCGCATCAACGGCCCCATCGGTTACGCGGTAGACGGCTTCGGCATTATCGCTACGGTGTTCGGCCTGGGTGCCGACATGGGTTTTGGTGTGCTGCACCTCAACTCGGGTCTGGACTACCTGTTCGGCATCGCCCACACCCAATGGATTCAGGTCGGCCTGATCACGCTGATGATGGGCGCGGCGATCATCGTCGCCGTCTCCGGTGTGGACAAGGGCGTGCGAGTGATGTCCGACATCAACATGTTGCTGGCCTGTGCGCTGCTGCTGTTCGTGTTGTTCGCCGGTCCCACCCAGCATCTGCTCAACACCCTGATCCAGAACCTCGGCGACTACCTCGGCGCGTTGCCGATGAAGAGTTTCGACCTCTACGCCTACGACAAACCAAGCGACTGGCTCGGCGGCTGGACCGTGTTCTACTGGGCCTGGTGGATCGCATGGTCGCCGTTCGTGGGCCTGTTCATCGCGCGGATTTCCCGTGGCCGCACCATCCGCGAATTCGTCTTCGGCGTGCTACTGATTCCGCTCGGTTTCACCCTGGCGTGGATGTCGATCTTCGGCAACAGCGCCATCGATCAGGTGCTCAACCACGGTATGTCGGCGCTGGGCATGTCGGCCCTCAACAACCCGTCGATGAGTCTTTATCTGCTGCTGGAAACCTACCCGTGGAGCAAAACCGTCATCGCGGTGACGGTGTTCATCAGCTTCGTGTTCTTCGTCACTTCTGCCGATTCCGGCACCGTGGTGCTTTCGACCTTGTCGGCGAAGGGCGGCAATCCGGACGAAGACGGGCCGAAATGGCTGCGCGTGTTCTGGGGCGCGATGACCGCGCTGGTGACCAGTGCGCTGCTGTTCTCCGGCAGCATCGACGCGCTGAAATCGGCGGTGGTGCTGACCTCGTTGCCGTTCTCGATGATTTTGCTGCTGATGATGTGGGGCCTGCACAAGGCGTTCTATCTGGAGTCGCAGAAGCAGATCGCGCAGTTGCATTCGCTGGCACCGGTCTCCGGTTCGCGGCGTGGCACGGGCGGCTGGCGCCAGCGTCTGAGTCAGGCGGTGCACTTCCCGTCGCGCGACGAGGTGTACCGCTTCATGGACACCACGGTGCGTCCGGCGATTGAGGAAGTGACGGCGGTCTTCGTCGAGAAAGGCTTGAACGTGGTCACCCAGCCGGATCCGGCGCACGACAACATCAGCCTGGAAATCGGCCACGGTGAGCAGCATCCGTTCATCTACCAAGTGCAGATGCGCGGCTACTTCACACCGTCGTTTGCCCGGGGTGGCATGGGTTCCAAGCAACTCAACAACCGCCGCTACTACCGCGCTGAAGTGCACTTGAGCGAGGGCAGTCAGGACTACGATCTGGTCGGCTACACCAAGGAACAGATCATCAACGACATCCTCGACCAGTACGAACGCCACATGCAGTTCCTGCATCTGGTGCGTTGATCGGCAACTGAGCGCCGGGACGTTTCACGACTCGGCGCTCAGTACCATGAACAACACCATCGCCGCCATCGGCACCCCGAACACTGCGCTGCCCACCGCGATCTCCGAACCCAGCGGTTGCCCGGCATGCACCACCCCCACCGCACCATTGATCACCGTCAACGCCAGCCACAGCGCGGCGAAGCTGTAGGCCAACGTCTGCCGGCTGAAACCGACGCGCTCGCCGATGTAGAGCATCAGGGCGAGCAGGACGAGGCCGAAGAAGATGATGATGGCGGTGTGCATGGGTGTACCTGCGAGTTATGCGTTGCTTGATCGGACGCCTTCGCGGGCAAGCCCGCTCCCACAGTGATCTCGGTCATTCACAGATTCTGCGTACAACCAAAGTCCTGTGGGAGCGGGCTTGCCCGCGAAGGAGCCACCTCGGTGTCATTAAGAGCATAGCCACGTCAGCCCGCATCAATACAAGCCAACCATTCTCGATCAGACACATTTCGCGACGCATTCAAATGTATCTGGACGGCAAGGCCCTTTCTCGCTGGCTCGCGCCTGCCGTTGGTCGAACCAATTACCGAGCGTTTGTTCACCCAGCTAATATTTCTCAGAGTGTGTATCGTGTGTATAAATCGGTTGCTTACGCCCTGAAGTGACCTGCTCTTGCTGTCGAACAGGGCGAAGGAAATGCGTAGTCGGGAAATGATCAGGATGATCGAGGAGGATGGTTGGTATCTGGTTGCAGTGAAGGGTAGTCACCATCAGTACAAGCATC
The DNA here is from genome assembly GCF_050473925.1 of Pseudomonas sp. S8. Taxonomy (NCBI): domain Bacteria; kingdom Pseudomonadati; phylum Pseudomonadota; class Gammaproteobacteria; order Pseudomonadales; family Pseudomonadaceae; genus Pseudomonas; species Pseudomonas sp. S8. Next base: position 4,044,992 of record NZ_JBFDVZ010000016.1, on the reverse strand, counting down.
CGCGCAAGCCGGGTCGGGTGACGATCAAGCATCCGGATTCAGACCTTCCCAAAGGGACGATCAACAGCATTTTGAAACAGGCGGGGTTGAAATGAAGCCCGTTATTGGAAGTGAAAGTCCTTTTATGGACACGTCAGACGAAGGATTCACGTTTATGAAATTCCCGGTTGTTTTGCACAAGGATGCCGACTCGGACTACGGAGTGATTGTCCCGGATGTACCGGGGTGCTTCTCCGCAGGTACCACGGTAGCCGAAGCTTTTGAAAACACTCAGGAGGCTCTGGCCCTGCACTATGAGGGGCTGGTGGCTGATGGTGCACCGTTGCCTCGAGTTCGGGACATTGATGCACATCTCGACAACCCGGATTATGCGGGTGGAATCTGGGGTGTCGTCGACTTTGATATCACACCCTATTTCGGCAAGTCGGTACGCTTCAACGCCACGTTGCCCGAGCAACTGCTGGAGCGTATAGATCAAACAGTCAGGCGTGATCAACGCTACAGTTCCCGCTCCGGATTTCTGGCCGCCGCTGCGTTACGCGAATTGTCGGCATAACCTGTAGGAGCTGCCGCAGGCTGCGATCTTTCGCTTTTAAAAGCCAGAATCAAAAGATCGCAGCCTGCGGCAGCTCCTACAGAAGCATGTTCGTCAGGTGCTCTCGCGCTCGATCATTTGGCACTGCAACAGATTCAGCCGCTGCACATCATCGCTCGGCAGCACCCCAAGGCTTTCCAATACCCGCGTTGCCGCCAGCACGCCGATCTCCAGTGCCGGTGGCTTGATCGTGCTCAGGCTCGGCAACAGCATCTCGGCGAACGGGTAATCGCCGAAGCCGAGCACGGCGCAGTCTTCGGGAATTCTGAGGCCGGCGCGTTGCCCGGCGAGCAGGCCGCCGGCGGCGAGGTTGTCGTTGGCGAAGATGATCGCGTCTGGGCGCGGAGCGGCGTTCATCAGCGCTTCCATCGCTTGCTTGCCGGCTTCGAACGGCGCGCGGTCGGCGTCGGGGGCGAATACCCAAGGCTCAAGGCCGAACTCGCGCACGGTGGCGGCATAACCGTCGCGACGTTCGAGGGCGCTGAGGTCACCGAGTGCGCTGTTCTGCACGAAGGCGATGCGGCGATAGCCTTTGTCATGCAGATAACGCGCAGCGCTCACGCCGACTTCATAGTGCGAAAAGCCAATCTGCATCGGCTCGCGATCCGGCTGGTAATCCCAGGTTTCGATCACCGGAATATCCGCTTCGGCGATCATCTTTTCCGTGCCCGAACTATGGAAATGACTGGTCAGCACCAACGCGGCCGGCGACCAGCCAAGAAATGCGCGTACGGCGTTTTCTTCCTGTTCGGTGCTGAAGTAACTCGACGCCAGCAGCAGCTGATAACCGTGGCGGCTGAGGGTGTCGCTGAAGCCCTGAATGGTGTTGGCAAAAATCGGCCCGGAGATGTTCGGAATCACCATGCCGACGATTTTCCCTCGCGCCGAGGCCAGGCCACCGGCCACCAGATTCGGCACATAACCCAGCTCGGCCACTACCGCTGCAATGCGCTCGCGACGTTCCGGCGAGACGGTTTCCGGCTGATTGAAATAGCGCGACACGGTAATCGCCGAGACGCCAGCCTCGCGCGCCACTGCATTCAGGGTCACGCGTCCGGCGCCACGGCGTTTGCGAGGCTTTTCCTGGCTCAAGTCTCGATCCTTCTTAAAAACAAAAACGCATATAAAAGTAATTTTTCAGTATTGGACGCTCTATGCCGAGCTTGCCAATACTGGCGATGTTAGCGCTAACAAAGCGCATTGTCTGCTACTCGCTCGAGCGAATGCCCAAGACACCGATTCAGGCGCTGTCGTCGCAGAACGGCAGCGGTTCAGGGCCAATTTCGAGCGGGCAACCATGCACAACACTCCTGGGGCGACACACAAACTGGCGCAATCGATTCGCGCCGCTGGCTGGATCTTTACCGGGCTGGCGGCGTTGCCGCTGCCCACGGCTTTCGCCGCCGACAGCAGCGAACAAGAGCCGACCCTCAAGTCCGTCACGGTGACCGCTACCCGCCGCGAAGAGTCGCTGCAAAAAGTGCCGGTGGCAGTGTCGGTGATCGATGGTGAACAACTGGAGCGCGACAACCGTAACGGCGTGGCAAGCATCGTCCAGCAAGTGCCGTCGCTGAATTTCCGCACTGGGGCGTCGAACAAGGACACCTCGTTGTTTGTGCGGGGCGTCGGCACGATTTCCACCTCGCCCGGCGTCGAGCCAACGGTGGCCACGGTGATCGATGGCGTGGTCTATGCGCGTCCCGGTCAATCGACGCTCGACCTGCTGGATCTGGAGCGCGTCGAAGTGCTGCGTGGCCCGCAAGGTACGCTGTTCGGCAAGAACGCCTCGGCCGGTGTGCTCAACATCACCAGCAAGGCGCCGACCAACGAGACCCACGGCTACATCGACCAGTCGTACTACAGCGGTAACGAAAGCCGCACCCGCTTCGGCATTGGCGGCAGCCTGATTCCGGACACGCTCAAGGGGTCGATCAGCACCCTATTCGGCACGTACGACGGCAACGTCGATAACCAGCACAACGGCCAGGAGGTCAACGGCTACAACCATCGCGGGGTGCGCGGCAAACTCGAATTCACCCCGAACGACGACGTCACCTTCACCTTGATTGCCGACTACATGCAGTCCCACGACGACGGCCCCAACGGCGTGATCAGCAAGTCGCTGACCCCGGCCTTCGCCAACGCGCTGGGCCCGGTCTACGCCAGCAGCCACAACCGCGACATCAACACCGACACCCGCAGCCATGTCGAGGATACCAACAAGGGCCTGTCCGGCCAGCTCGACTGGCAACTGGGTGATTACACCCTGACGTCGATTACCGCGTGGCGTGGCTGGGACAATACGCAGTATCAGGACGGCGATCGGCTGAGCACGATCACGGCAGCGTTCCCCGGCACCGCCGACAAGGGCGATCTGGCCTTCGACCAGTACTCGCAGGAGCTGCGCCTGGCTTCGCCGAAAGGTGAGTTCCTCGAATACGTCGGCGGCCTGTTCTACATGCACGGCAAGGATGACGAGACCTATCAGCGCACCTTGACCACCACCACGCGCACCGACCGTGGCGTCGCCGATTACAGCACCACCAGCGACAGCTACGCGGCGTTCGGCGAAGCCACACTGAACTTCACCTCGGACTTTCGCGGCATCGCCGGCCTGCGCTACACCCACGATGATCTGGAATACGAACACCGCCGCGTCTCGACCTCGGCGAACACGGTCATCGGCATTCAACCGGCCACCAGCAGTTCCGGTTCGGTGGACGAGGACGGCTGGTCCGGTCGGCTCGGCGTGCAGTACGACCTCAGCGATGCAGTCACCACGTACCTGACCTATTCACGCGGCTACAAAGGCCCGGCCTACAACGTGTTCTTCAACATGCAGCCGCGTGACACCGAAGCGCTGAAACCGGAAACCTCCAATACCTGGGAGGCGGGAATCAAGGCCACCAGCTGGAACAACCGGCTGACCACCAACCTCGCGGTGTTCCACAGCGATTACGACAACTACCAGGCGAACTTTTTCGACACGGTCGCCGGGCAAGTGGTGACGCGCCTGATCAACGCCGGCAGCGTCAGCACCGAAGGCGTCGAACTCGATTACGCCTTGCAGGCGACCCAGCAACTGAAGTTCTCCGGTGCGCTGGCCTACACCCGTGCGCGCATCGACCAGTTCAGCTGCCCGGTGGGCGCGGCGGCGTCGTGCAACGTCAATGGCAAACCGCTGCCGTTCAGTCCGGACTGGAAAAGCTACGTGCGCGCCGACTACAGCATCCCGCTGGACAACGGCCTCGATATCGAACTCGGCACCGACTACAGCTGGCAGAGCGAAGTGCAGTACGACATCAGCCAGAACGCCGACACCAAACAAGGCGCTTACGGCATCTGGAACGCCAGCGTCGCGCTCGCCGATTACAGCAACGGCTGGCGTGTGGCGCTGCTGGGCAAGAACCTCGCCGACAAGTCCTACTCACCGTTGCTGGCCAACGGCGGCAGCTACATCTACCGCGCCGTGCCACGGGATGACGAGCGCTACTTCGGCGTGCAACTGCGCAAGGATTTCTGAGATGAGCAGACAGCTGAAACTTGGCGCCTTTCTCATGGCCACCGGGCACCACGTCGCCGCGTGGCGGCACCCGCAGGTACCGGCCAATGCCGGTCTGGATTTCGCCCACTACAAGCGTCTGGCGCAGCTTGCCGAGGCGGCGAAGTTCGACACGCTGTTCGTCGCCGACAGCGTCGCCGCGCCGACCCAGGACATCGCCAGCCGCATGGCGCGCTCGGATCACTTCGAACCGCTGACCTTGCTCTCGGCCCTGAGCGCGGTGACCGAGCACATCGGCCTGATCGCCACGGCGACCACCAGCTACAACGAGCCGTACCACGTGGCGCGCAAATTCGCCTCGCTCGATCATCTGTCGGGCGGCCGCGCCGGGTGGAATCTGGTGACCTCGGACAACGCTGCCGAGGCACTGAACTTTGGTCGCGATGAGCACATCGGCCACGCCGAGCGCTACAGCCGCGCCCGGGAGTTTCATCAGGTGGTCAGCGGGCTGTGGGACAGTTGGGAGGATGATGCGTTTGTCCGCGACAAGGCCAGTGGCGCCTATTACGACCCGTCGAAGCTTCACGTGCTGGATCACGTCGGTGAACACTTTCGGGTGAAAGGCCCGCTGAACGTCGCACGCTCGCCACAGGGACAACCGGTGATCGTGCAGGCCGGCTCGTCCGAAACCGGGCGTGAGCTGGCGGCACAAACTGCTGAAGTGGTGTTCACCGCGCAGACTTCACTGGCTGGCGCGCAGGCGTTCTACGCCGACCTCAAGGGACGTCTGGCCAAGTACGGACGCAGTGCCGATTCGCTGAAAATCATGCCGGGAGTGTTTGTCGTCGTCGGGCAGACAGAAGCCGAAGCGCAGGAAAAATGTGAAACGTTTCAGCAATTGGTCGAACCGGAGGTTGGCGTCGCCTTGCTTGGGCGTATGCTGGGCAACTTCGACTTGTCGAAGTACCCGCTGGACGGACCGCTACCGGATTTGCCACTGACCGACAGCGGCCAGCAGAGCCGGCAGAAACTGCTCACTGAGCTGGCGGGGCGGGAGCATCTGACCCTCGCCGAATTGGGCCGCAGGATTGCCGGTGGACGCGGGCATTACAGCCTGGTGGGCACGCCGACGCAGATCGCCGATCACTTGCAGGCGTGGTTCGAACGAGGCGCGGCGGATGGCTTCAACGTGCTGGTGCCGCACCTGCCGGGCGGTCTCGAAGACTTCGCCCATGGTGTGGTCCCGGAACTGCAGCGGCGCGGGCTGTTCAGAACCGAGTATGAGGGCCGGACGTTGCGCGACAACCTGGGCCTGGCCCGACCGCAAAACAGATTTGTGTAAACACCCTGTGGTGAGGGGATTTATCCCCGATGGAGGGCGTAGCCGTCCCAAAAATTCGCCACAGAGAACGCAGATTCTAGGGCGGCTTCGCCGCCCATCGGGGATAAATCCCCTCACCACAAAGTTGGGATTCACCCTCAAATTGCTGTTAATCAAACAAGAGAGGATTCGATGACGTACTCCGCTGCCGAAAACCGCTACGACTCCATCCCTTACCGCCGCGTCGGCCGCAGCGGTCTGGTGCTGCCGGCGCTGTCGCTGGGCCTGTGGCACAACTTCGGCGACAGCACGCCGATCGACACCCAGCGCGCCCTGCTGCGCACCGCGTTCGACCTGGGCATCAACCACTTCGACCTGGCCAACAACTACGGTCCGCCATACGGCAGCGCCGAAATCAATTTCGGTCGCCTGCTGCGCGAAGATTTCAAGCCGTACCGCGATGAGCTGATCATCTCGAGCAAGGCCGGTTGGGACATGTGGCCCGGCCCGTATGGTCAGGGCGGCGGCTCGCGCAAATACGTGCTGGCCAGCCTCGACCAGAGCCTGCAGCGCCTCGGTCTGGACTATGTGGATATCTTCTATTCGCACCGCTTCGACCCGGACACCCCGCTGGAAGAAACCGCCAGCGCCCTCGCCACCGCCGTGCAGCAGGGCAAGGCGTTGTACATTGGCATCTCGTCGTACTCCGGGGTGAAAACCCGCGAGATCGCTGCGCTGCTCAAGGAATGGAAAGTGCCGCTGCTGATTCATCAGCCGGCGTACAACCTGCTCAATCGCTGGGTGGAAAAAGACCTGCTCGACACCACCGAAGAACTCGGCACTGGTGTGATCGCGTTCACGCCGTTGGCCCAAGGTCTGCTGACCGACAAATACCTCAATGGCGTGCCGGCGGATGCGCGGGTCAATCGTCCGGGCGGTGGTTCGCTGCAGGCGTCGCACTTGTCCGAGGCCAACATTGCGCACGTGCGTGCGTTGAACGAGATCGCCAAACGTCGCGGCCAGAGCCTGGCGCAACTGGCACTGGCCTGGACCCTGCGTGATCCACGGGTGACCTCGGCGCTGATCGGCGCGAGCCGGCCGGAGCAGATCATCGAGAACGTCGGGGCGTTGAAGAATCTGAGCTTCAGTGCTGAGGAACTGGCGGAGATCGACCGCTTTGCCCAGGAGGGCGGGATCAATCTGTGGGAGAAGCCGTCGACCGCTGAATAAGTGACTGGCGCCGAATTATTCGGCGCCTGCTCTGACGCTTTCGCGGGCAAGCCCGCTCCCACAGGGTTCCAGTCGTACACAAAGTCTGTGAACGGTGCTGTACCTGTGGGAGCGGGCTTGCGAAGGGGCCAGTTCAGGCAATGAGGAAATCGGGCCTCATTTGAAGAACGGCACATCCCCCAACACCGTCGCCCGCTGCATCACCCGCCGCGCCGGACGGTAATCATCCACCGCGTAATGCTGGGTCACGCGGTTATCCCAGAACGCAATGTCATCCTTCTGCCAGCGCCAGCGAATGGTGAATTCGGGCCGCGTTGCATGAGCGAACAGGAATTTCAGAATCGCTTCGCTCTCGGTGTCCGACAGTTCGTTGATCTTCGAGGTGAAGCCTTCGTTGATGAACAACGAACGGCGTCCGCTCACCGGGTGAGTGCGGATCACTGGATGTGACAACGGTGGGTTCTTGCGTCGTGCCTCTTCCCACTGTGCCAGGGCTTCCGGCGTGTTGCCGTAGCGCTCCAGCGGAAACGAGCGGGTGAAATCGTGAGTTGCAGTCAACCCTTCGAGCAAGGTTTTCATCGGCGCCGACAGCGCTTCATAGGCGGCAATCCCGCTGGCCCACAACGTATCGCCGCCGAACTCCGGCAGCAGCTTGGCGCTGAGTACCGCGCCCATCGCCGGGGTCGGCAGGAAGGTCACGTCGGTGTGCCAGATCGCGTTGTCGCGCACGTCGGTGACGGCGGTGTCGAGGATCAGCACCTCGGGCTGCTCCGGCACGTTCGGGTAGATCGGATGGATGTGCAGGTCGCCAAAGTACGCCGCGAAACGCGCCTGTTGCGAAGGCTCGATCGGCTGGTTGCGGAAGAACAGCACCTGGTACTTGAGCAGCGCCTGCTCGATGGCATTGCGCTGTTCCAGGTTCAACGGCTGGCTGACGTCGACGCCGCTGATCTGCGCGCCGAGGGCCGAGCTTAAGGGGGTGATGGTCAGGCTGCTCATGATGGTTCTCTTCAATTCCGGGTAACCGCGCCCCTGTAGGAGCTGCCGCAGGCTGCGATCTTTTGATTTGTTTTTTAAAAGCCGATCAAAAGATCGCAGCCTTCGGCAGCTCCTGCACGGGAGGATTCACAAATGCTTTAGTGGGTTTGGCCGTGCCACGGCACCAGTTTGCGCTGCAGGGCGCGCAGGCCCATTTCCATGGCGAAGGCAATCAGGGCGATCACCAGAATCCCCAGCACCACCACATCGGTGACCAGAAATTGCGCGGCCGACTGCACCATGAAACCCAAACCGCTGGTGGCGGCGATCAGTTCGGCGGCGACCAGGGTCGACCAGCCAACGCCCAGACCGATGCGCACACCGGTCAGAATATCTGGCAGGGCGCTGGGCAAAATCACATGGCGGATCAACTGTGCGCGGGTCGCACCGAGCGACTGAGCAGCGCGCAGTTTCGCCGGGTCAACGGTGCGCACGCCGGTCGCGGTGGCAATGGCAATCGGCGCGAAAATCGCCAGGTAGATCAGCAGCACTTTCGACAACTCGCCGATGCCGCACCAGATCACGATCAGCGGCAGATACGCCAGCGGCGGAATCGGCCGATAGAACTCGATCAGCGGGTCAAGCACACCACGGGCAATACGGTTGGCGCCGATGGCGATGCCCACCGGCACTGCGGTCAGAATCGCGAAGCCGAGGCCCAGACCGATACGGCTCAGGCTCGCGCCCAGGTGCTGCCACAGGGTCGAATCCATGTAACCAGTGGTCGCCAGCAACCAGCCTTTTTGCAGCACGGCGGACGGTGGCGGCAGGAACAGCGGTTCGATCAAGCCGGTGGCAGTCACGGCCCACCAGATCACCAGCAAGGCGAACAGGGTCAGCAGGCTGATCCAGCGGGTGCTGAGGCTGCGCCGGATTGGAATTGCCACCGACGGGGTTTTCACAGCGGGGGCGGAAACGTCGTAACTGCTCATGCGCGCTCCTGCCGTTGCACGGCGCTGCGTTGCGAGAACACTCTGCTCAAAACGTGCTCGCGGGTTTCGATAAAACGCGGGTCGGATTTGATCGCTCGCGCCGACTCACCGGCGGCGTAGCGTTGGCCGAAATCCAGATGCAGACGCTCGACGATCTGCCCCGGATTCGGCGCCAGCAGAATCAGGTCAGTGGCGAGGAATACCGCTTCTTCGATGTCGTGGGTAATCAGGAACACCGGTTTGGCGGTGCGCTGCCAGACTTGCAGCAACAGCTCCTGCATCTGCTCGCGGGTGAACGCATCGAGGGCGCCGAAGGGCTCGTCCATCAGTAGCACACGCGGGTCGGCGGCGAGGGCGCGGGCCAGGCCGACGCGCTGTTTCTGGCCGCCCGAGAGCTGCCAGATACGGCGGTGTTCAAAACCTGAGAGATCAACCAGCGCAAGCATTTCCCGGGCGATCTTTTCGCGCTTGTCCTTGGCGACGCCGGCCAGCTCCAGACCGAACGCGACGTTGGCCAACACATCCTGCCAGGGCAGCAGGGCGTCATCCTGGAACACCACGCCGCGTTCGGCGCTCGGGCCTTTGACCGGCACGCCGTCGAGGGTGATACGCCCGGCGCTGGGTTCGACGAAGCCGGCAATCAGGTTCAACAGCGAGGTCTTGCCACTGCCGGACGGGCCGAGGGCGACCAGCAATTGCTGAGGCCCGAGGGTCAGGGAAATGTCCGCCAGCACCGGTTCCGGGCTGCCCGGGTACTGTGCGCTGATGCGCTCCAGCTGTAGCAAGGCCATCGCAGTCAACTCCCGATCAATTGGTGATGTATTTGGCGCTGACGTACGGCGCGTAGTCCGGCAGTACGGCTTCGACCTTGCCTTGTTCCTTGAGGAACGCGGCGGTGTCGGTGATGGCTTGGGTGGTCGGCGCGCCGAGGCTGATCACCTGATCAGCCGCCAGCGGGTAGACGTTGCCCTGCAGCAGCAATGGAATGTCGCTGGCCTTGGCGCCGGAAAGCTTCACCAGCTTGTCGACGTGGGACTGGTCGGCGAGCCAGGCTTTGGGATCCTTGCGGTAATCGGCGTAGGCGTCGAGGGTGACCTTGGCGAACGCGGTGACGATTTCCGGGTGTTTCTCGGCGAAGTCTTTGCGCACGATCCAGGCATCGAAGGTCGGCGCGCCGAACTTGGCCAGTTCGCCGGAGGTGATCAGCACTTTGCCGTTTTCCTTGGCCACACCGAGGGCCGGATCCCACACGTAAGTGGCGTCGATATCACCGCGTTTCCACGCGGCGATGATCGCTGGCGGGGCGAGGTTGAGCACGGTGACTTTCGACGGATCGATGTTCCAGTGTTTCAGCGCGGCGAGCAGGCTGTAGTGACCGGTGGACACGAACGGCACGGCGATTTTCTTGCCGATCAGATCCTGTGGGGTCTTGATCCCGGAACCGTCGCGGGCGACCAGTGCTTCGGCGGCGCCGATCTGGGTGGCGATGAGGAAAGTTTCCACCGGGACTTTGCGGGTGATCGCAGCGGTCAACGGGCTGGAACCGAGGTAGCCGATCTGCACATCACCCGAAGCAATGGCGGCGATGATGTCGGCGCCGTTGTCGAACTTGCGCCAGCTGATGTCGGCTTTGGTGGCTTTCTCGTAGGTGCCATCGGCCTGGGCGACTTTCGCCGGGTCGACGGTGGTCTGGTAAGCGACGGTGAGGTCGGCGGCCTGCGCCAGAAAGCTCGCAGCAGCCAGAGAGGCCACGGCCAGCAGGCGAAGCGGGAAATTCAGTTTCATGGGGAGTGCTCCAAATCAGGCGACCGACGATCGGCGTGAAAGGAGACTAAATGATCTAAGAAACTAAAAATAAATAACTTTTTAGACTTAGCTTATGAGCGGAAAAATCTAAGCGGAGGGATTGCTGGTGAGGCCATTGTGGCGAGGGAGCTTGCTCCCGCTGGAGTCCGGAGGACTCCCATATCAATTCATCACGGTGCTGCTGATGCACCGGGGGACTGAGATTGCGACTGCTGCGCAGCCGAGCGGGAGCAAGCTCCCTCGCCACAGGGAATAGTGGTTAGTTACTGATCGCCAGAATGCTCGCCTGATACGACCCGACAAACACATCGAAATCACCGACCTCGTTCTGCTCCAGCTCCGCCTGTTGCGCCAGCGACGAGCGCGCCAGTTCCTCGAACTTCGCCTGCTCATCCGCCGTCAACGGCTCGCGGCGGAAGAACTCGGCATGCGCCTGGCTCTGACGCAGGGAGAATTGCGCAAAGCTTTCCTTGTGCTCGGCCATCGCGGCCAGCACCTGCGCCGACGGGGTCAGGGACGGGTCGCTGACTTTGGCCAGTTGCGCATCCAGCGCCTTGCTATGCGTGTCGCCGCCGTGGCTTTGATCAAGCAACGCCGCCAGCGGTGCGATTTTTTCCAGCAGCTCGGCTGCCCAAACCTTCAGCTCGACCGCTTCGCCGTCACGCTGCAACTGCAGGCCCGGACGCCGGCCTTCCTTGACCACGCTGAGGAAGTTCGAAGTGGCATTGCCGCACGAAGTGTTGGTCAGCAGCGGACTGTCGTTCAGCGCGCAATACAGCAGGAACGCGTCGAGGAAGCGCGATTCGGTGACGTCGATGCCCATCGGCAGGAACGGGTTGATGTCCAGGCAACGCACTTCGACGTACTGAATGCCGCGGGCCATCAGGGCCTGGATCGGCCGCTCGCCGGTATAGGTCACGCGTTTCGGGCGGATGTTGGAGTAGTACTCGTTTTCGATCTGCAAGATGTTGGTGTTCAGTTGAACCCACTCGCCATCCTTGTGTGTGCCGACCTCCACATACGGCGGATACGGCGTGGCCACAGCTTTGCGCAGGCTGTCGGTGTAGCTCGCCAGGTCGTTGTAGCACGGCGTCAGGCCAGCCTGGGCGTTGCTCTGGTAACCGAGGTCGCTCATGCGCAGGCTGGTGGCGTACGGCAGGTACAGCGTGTCCGGGTCCAGTTGTTCCAACTGATGCGAACGGCCGCGCAGGAAGCCTGCGTCCAGCGCTGGCGAAGCACCGAACAGGTACATCAGCAGCCAGCTGTAGCGGCGGAAGTTACGGATCAGCGCGATGTACGACGACGACTGGAAATCGCGGTCGGTGCCGACGAAACCTTCGGCTTCGCGCAGCAGCGGCCAGAGCTTTTCCGGCAGGGAAAAGTTGTAGTGAATCCCGGCGATGCACTGCATGGTCTTGCCGTACCGCAGGGCCAGGCCCTTGCGGTAGACGTATTTGAGCTGACCGATGTTGGAGGTGCCGTAATAGGCGATCGGGATGTCTTCCTCGGCCGGCAACGGGCACGGCATCGACGGACTCCACAGGTACTCGTTGCCGAGCTTGCTGTAGGCAAAGCGATGAATCTTGTCCAGGCTCGCCAGCGTATCGGCCGGATCGGGCAGGGCGGGGGTGATGAATTCCAGCAGCGACTCGGAATAGTCGGTGGTGATCTGTTCATTGGTCAGCGCGGAACCCAAGGCTTCCGGGTGCGGCGTTTGCGCCAGACGACCTTCACTGGTCACAGCGCAGGCATTCACGTTCGATACCGTGGAGGCACTGTTCGAGCAGAGAGAGGTTGGCGCGCTCGCCGAGCAGAGCCAGGCGGCGGTTGAGAAGTTCGCTCAATTTGGATTCCTTCACGCGTCAGTCGCCCCAATATGGGGGTGGGCAGGACGGTCTACAAGGGTGAAGTTGAAACTGGCGTTTTCGCCTGGTTTTCTAGCCGGTCAGCCACACACATAAACTGTAGGAGCTGCCGCAGGCTGCGATCTTTTGATTTTGTTTTTCAATAGCAAGATCAAAAGATCGCAGCCTGCGGCAGCTCCTACAGGATTCATTGCGCCGAAATTAACTCAAAATGATGAACAACATCTACAGGACTGCGAACGTGCCTTGCGCTTTTGCGACCAGTTTGTCGCCCTGCATCACGTCGGCCTCGACCACCAGCGTGCGGCGGCCCGGGTGGATCACCCGCGCCGTGCACAGCACCTCGCCGTCGGATACGGCGCGGATATAGTTGATCTTGCACTCGATGGTCGCGCTCTGCTGATCGAAGCCGTGGGTGCTGGAACAGGCCAGCCCCATGGCGATATCGACCAGACTGAACAGCGCGCCACCGTGCAATTTGCCGCCGCGATTGCGCAGTTGCGGTTCCAGCACCAGGGCGACTTGCGCCACCCCGGTTTCCAGGCTGTGCAGGCGGCAGCCCAACAGCTTGAAAAACGCGCTCTCGACGAGCCCGGCCGGAATCTCCATCAGCGTTTCTTCAACTGCTTGGCGTTGGCGAACAGCGAAGCCATGGCGTTGTTCACCGGTGCGGCTGTGGCCGTTTCCTTGCGTGGCGCGTTGTTGGACGACTGGCGCGGTGCCGAGCCCGGACGCGAACCACGGGCACCGTCGATTTTCTCGCCCGGGGTGTCGCTCATGCGCATCGACAGGCCGACGCGTTTGCGCGGGATGTCGACTTCCATGACCTTCACTTTCACCACGTCACCGGCCTTCACCGCTTCGCGTGGGTCCTTGATGAACTTCTCCGACAACGCCGAGATGTGCACCAGACCGTCCTGATGCACGCCGATGTCGACGAACGCGCCGAACGCGGTCACGTTGGTGACGACGCCTTCGAGGATCATCCCCAGTTGCAGGTCTTTCAGGTCTTCGACGCCTTCCTGGAACTCGGCGGTCTTGAACTCCGGACGCGGGTCGCGACCCGGTTTTTCCAGTTCTTGCAGAATGTCGGTGACGGTGGGCAGACCGAAGGTCTCGTCGGTGAACTTCTTCGGGTCCAGACGCTTGAGGAACGCGGCGTCGCCGATCAGCGAGCGAATGTCGCGGTCGGTTTCAGCGGCGATGCGCTGTACCAGTGGATAGGCTTCCGGGTGAACGGCCGAGGAATCCAACGGGTTGTCGCCGTTCATCACGCGCAGGAAGCCTGCGGCCTGTTCGAAGGTTTTCTCGCCCAGACGCGCAACTTTCTTCAGCGCTGCACGGGTCTTGAACGCGCCGTGCTCGTCACGGTGAGCGACGATGTTCTGCGCCAGGGTCGCGTTGAGGCCGGAAATCCGCGCCAGCAAGGCCACCGAGGCGGTGTTTACATCGACGCCGACGGCGTTTACGCAGTCCTCGACCACCGCATCCAGACCACGCGCCAGTTTCAGCTGCGAGACGTCGTGCTGGTACTGGCCGACACCGATGGATTTCGGATCGATCTTCACCAGTTCGGCCAGTGGATCCTGCAGACGACGGGCGATGGACACCGCGCCACGGATCGACACGTCCAGATCCGGGAATTCCTTGGCAGCCAGTTCCGACGCCGAGTACACCGATGCACCGGCCTCGGAGACCATGACCTTGGTCATCTTCATTGCTGGGTATTTTTTGATCAGCTCGATCGCCAGTTTGTCGGTTTCGCGGCTGGCGGTGCCGTTGCCGATGGCGATCAGGTCAACCGAGTGCTTGGCGCACAGGGCGGCCAGAATGGCGATGGTCTGATCCCACTTGTTGTGCGGCACGTGCGGGTACACCGTGGCGTGATCGAGCAGCTTGCCGGTGGAGTCGACTACCGCGACTTTGCAGCCGGTACGCAGGCCCGGGTCGAGGCCCAGGGTGGCGCGCGGGCCGGCCGGCGCGGCCAGCAGCAGGTCGTGCAGGTTGTGGGCGAAGACGTTGATCGCCTCGGTTTCGGCACCGTCGCGCAGCTCGCCGAGAAGGTCGGTTTCGAGGTGGGTGTAGAGCTTGACCTTCCAGGTCCAGCGCACCACTTCACCGAGCCATTTGTCGGCCGGGCGGTTCTGATTCTGGATGCCGAATTGCTGGCCGATCATGCCTTCGCACGGGTGCATGGTGCCCGGCAGCTCGTCGCCGACTTTCAGCGCGGAGCTGAGGATGCCTTCGTTGCGGCCACGGAAAATCGCGAGTGCGCGGTGCGACGGCATGCTTTTCAGCGGCTCGTCGTGTTCGAAGTAGTCGCGGAACTTGGCGCCTTCTTCTTCCTTGCCAGCGATCACGCGGGCGCTGATGGTCGCTTCCTGCTTGAGGAAGTTACGCAGCTTCTCCAGCAGACTGGCGTCTTCGGCGAAGCGCTCCATCAGGATGTACTTGGCGCCTTCCAGCGCAGCTTTCACGTCGGCTACGCCTTTCTCGGCGTCGACGAAGCGTGCGGCTTCGGTTTCTGGCGATAGATTCGGGTCGTTGAACAGGCCGTCGGCCAGCTCGCCGAGGCCGGCTTCCAGGGCAATCTGGCCCTTGGTTCGGCGCTTCTGCTTGTACGGCAGGTACAAGTCTTCGAGGCGGGTCTTGGTGTCGGCGAGTTTGATGTCGCGCTCGAGGGCGGGGGTGAGTTTGCCCTGCTCCTGGATGCTGGCGAGGATGCTGATGCGCCGTTCGTCGAGTTCTCGCAGGTAGCGCAGACGCTCTTCCAGATGACGCAGCTGGGTGTCATCGAGGCTGCCGGTGACTTCTTTCCGGTAACGGGCGATGAAGGGAACGGTAGAGCCTTCATCGAGTAGCGCGACGGCCGCTTCGACCTGTTGCGGGCGTACGCCGAGTTCCTCGGCGATGCGGCTGTTGATGCTGTCCATAAAACCACCTGACATAGTGTGAAAGCAGGCTCGCAGGCACGGAAATAAAGGCCCGGAGTCTGGTTGAGCGGCTAGAAAATTGCCGCTGCCTGGGTCAAAAGGCTCCCCATTGACCCGTGAAATCGAACAATTACTGCGGCCACCGGTAAAAAAGCCCGGCCACCTGCGGTAACGATTCAGACGTTGCCTGGCACAAAACGCCGCGCATTATAACCAGCGTTCTGTCATTCGGGGGTGTAGCAGTCTGTAGGCACAAACCCCGGTTTTCTGGCAGTGAAGGAAAAATCTGCTAACAATGCACACGGTGCGTATAACGGCAGCTACGCCATAATGCGCGCCGAGCTAAAAGGAGCATCCAATGAGCAGCACTGCAAACAATGCTGAAGGCGAAAAAATTCTTATTGTTGACGACGATCCAGGGCTGAGCAGCCTGCTGGAACGCTTTTTCGTCAGCAAGGGCTACCGCGCCCGTGCCGTACCGAACACCGAGCAAATGGACCGTCTGCTGTCGCGTGAAGTGTTCAATCTGGTCGTCCTCGACCTGATGCTGCCGGGCGAAGACGGCCTGACCGCGTGCCGTCGCCTGCGGGCGGCGAACAATCAGATTCCGATTATCATGCTCACCGCCAAGGGCGATGAGATGAGCCGCATCAAGGGCCTGGAACTGGGCGCCGATGACTACCTGGCCAAGCCGTTCAACCCGGACGAGCTGATGGCTCGGGTCAAAGCGGTTCTGCGGCGTCAGGCCGCACCGGTGCCGGGCGCACCGGGCAGTGAAGACGAAAATGTCACCTTCGGTGATTACGTGCTGTCGCTGGCGACCCGCGAGCTGAAACGTGGCGAAGAAGTGCACATGCTCACCACCGGTGAGTTTGCGGTACTCAAGGCGCTGGTAATGAACGCGCGTCAGCCGCTGACCCGCGACAAACTGATGAACCTGGCCCGTGGTCGCGAGTGGGATGCCCTTGAGCGTTCCATCGATGTGCAGATCTCCCGTCTGCGCCGGATGATCGAACCGGATCCGTCGAAACCGCGCTACATCCAGACGGTCTGGGGCGTGGGCTACGTGTTCGTACCGGATGGCGCCGCTACCAAGTGATCGGCGATTTGTAGGAGCGGGTCTGCGCAGACCGGGTTGATCGACCCTCTACGCAGACTCGCAATCCGCAATATGCGAGCATGGCTCGCTCCTGCAAGTGTGTAACGGTTATCGATGAAAACCCCCGTCTGGTTCCCCCAAAGTTTTTTCTCCCGCACCCTTTGGCTGGTGCTCATCGTCGTGCTGTTTTCCAAGGCGCTGACCCTGGTTTATCTGTTGATGAACGAGGACGTGCTGGTGGATCGCCAATACAGCCACGGCGTCGCCCTGACGCTGCGTGCCTATTGGGCGGCCGATGAAGAAAACCGCGCGAAGATCGCCGATGCCGCGACGCTGATCCGGGTGGTCGGCGCCGGTGTGCCGGAGGGCGAACAGCACTGGCCGTACAGTGAAATTTATCAGCGGCAGATGCAGGCGGAGCTGGGCGCCGATACCGAAGTGCGTTTGCGCATGCACTCGCCGCCGGCGCTGTGGGTGCGTGCACCGAGTCTGGGTGATGGCTGGCTGAAAGTGCCGCTGTACCCGCATCCATTACGCGGCCAGAAAATCTGGAACGTGCTCGGCTGGTTCCTCGCCATCGGTTTGTTATCGACCGCGTCGGCATGGATTTTCGTCAGTCAGCTCAACCAGCCGTTGAAACGCCTGGTGTATGCCGCCCGACAACTCGGTCAGGGCCGCAGCGTGCGTCTGCCGATCAGCGATACACCGAGCGAGATGACCGAGGTGTATCGCGCCTTCAACCAGATGGCCGAAGACGTCGAACAGGCCGGGCGCGAGCGCGAGCTGATGCTGGCCGGGGTGTCCCATGACTTGCGTACGCCGCTGACCCGTTTGCGGCTGTCGCTGGAGCTGATGGGCGATCGCAATGACCTGACTGACGACATGGTCCGCGATATCGAAGACATGGACGCGATTCTCGACCAGTTCCTCGCGTTCATTCGTGACGGTCGTGACGAGTCGGTGGAAGAAGTGGACCTGAGCGATCTGGTGCGTGAGGTGGCCGCACCCTATAACCAGAGCGAAGAAAAAGTACGCTTGCGACTGGAACCGATCCAGCCGTTTCCACTGCGCCGGGTGTCGATGAAACGCCTGCTGAACAACCTGATCGGCAACGCCCTGAACCATGCCGGTAGTGGCGTCGAGGTCGCGGCTTATGTGTCTGGCGATACCAGCGCGCCGTACGTGGTGTTGAGCGTGATGGACCGTGGCGCGGGGATTGATCCGTCAGAGCTTGAGGCGATCTTCAACCCGTTCACCCGTGGCGACCGTGCCCGGGGTGGCAAAGGCACCGGGTTGGGGTTGGCAATTGTGAAGCGGATTGCTTCGATGCATGGCGGCAATGTCGAACTGCGCAACCGCTCCGGGGGCGGGCTGGAAGCGCGGGTAAGGTTGCCGTTGGGGTTGATGTTGCCGCGGGATGCGGTCTAACAGTCGGGATGTTCAGCGGGGTTGATGGCCCCTTCGCGAGCAAGCTCGCTCCCACAGGGGAACGCATTCCAAAATGTGGGAGCGGGCTTGCCCGCGAAGGCGGCCTGTCAGCCGCCACATTTCAAACGGATCAACCCTTGCCCTTTGTCCGGGTCATGTTCGGCCCGCCATTCTTCTCAAGGTGTTCGATGATGATCCCCGCCACGTTCTTGCCGGTGGTGGTCTCGATGCCTTCCAGGCCCGGCGACGAGTTCACTTCCATCACCAATGGCCCGTGGTTCGAACGCAAGATATCCACACCCGCCACCGCCAGGCCCATGACCTTGGCCGCACGCAACGCGGTCATGCGTTCTTCCGGGGTGATCTTGATCAGGCTGGCGCTGCCGCCACGGTGCAGGTTGGAGCGGAACTCGCCCGGTTTGGCCTGACGTTTCATGGCAGCGATCACCTTGTCGCCGACCACGAAACAGCGGATATCCGCACCGCCGGCTTCCTTGATGTATTCCTGAACCATGATGTTCTGCTTCAGGCCCATGAACGCCTCGATCACCGATTCGGCTGCGGTTGCGGTTTCGCACAGCACCACACCGATGCCTTGAGTGCCTTCCAGCACCTTGATCACCAGCGGCGCGCCGTTGACCATGTCGATCAGGTCGGGAATGTCGTCCGGCGAGTGAGCGAAGCCGGTGACCGGCAGGCCGATGCCGCGACGCGACAGCAGTTGCAGCGAACGCAATTTGTCTCGCGAGCGGGCGATGGCCACCGATTCGTTGAGCGGAAACACCCCCATCATTTCGAACTGGCGCAACACGGCGCAACCGTAGAACGTTACCGACGCCCCGATTCGCGGAATCACCGCGTCGAAGCCTTCCAGCGGTTTGCCGCGATAGTGGATCTGCGGCTTGTGGCTGGCAATGTTCATGTAGGCGCGCAAGGTGTCGATCACGACCATTTCATGCCCGCGCTCGGTGCCGGCTTCGACCAGGCGACGGGTGGAATACAGACGCGGATTCCGCGACAGCACAGCGATCTTCATGCAACACCTGTGGAGGAGGTAGATACCGGGAACACCGGCTTGTCTTGTACATATTTGATGCCCGGATTGACCACCAGCTGGCCGTCGATCAAGGCTTTGGACCCGAGCAACAGGCGATAGCGCATGGACTTGCGGCAGGCGAGGGTGAACTCGACCTGCCAGACCCGATCACCGAGGGCCAGGGTGGTGCTGATCACATAGCGCACCTGCGCCTGGCCGTTGGAGCTTTTGATGGTTTTGCGCGTCACCAGCGGTGCTTCGCAACGCCGATGACGCAACTGCACCACCGTGCCCAGATGCGCGGTGAAACGCACCCACTTCTCGCCATCGCGTTCGAACGGTTCAATGTCGGTGGCGTGCAGGCTGGAGGTGCTGGCGCCGGTGTCGATTTTCGCCCGCAGGCCCGCGACTCCCAGATCCGGGAGCGCCACCCACTCGCGCAGACCGACAACGGTCAAATGGTCAAATGTCTTCAAAAAAATGCTCAACCGTGGCAACCGCTCAGCCCGCAAGGGCCGGATTCGCGGTATTCACGCAGAATAAGGGTTAAAAGGCGACAGATTTCTACGGCCCGGATCGCCGACGCCTCAAGCGGGTGTCGGCTGGTGCGCATTGTAATCCGCGGCGGCGTCATTCATGGCACGACAGAAACGGTAGTACAGTTCATCAATATTTCAGAATGAGGAAATTCCATGGCACAAAAAAGCGAAGAGGACGACAAGGTCCGTCTCGACAAGTGGTTGTGGGCGGCGCGCTTTTATAAAACCCGGGCCCTGGCCAAAGCAGCCATCGAAAGTGGCAAGGTGCACTGCCGAGGGGAGCGCTGCAAGCCTGGCAAAGAGCCACGCATTGGCGATGAATTCGAGATTCGTACCGGTTTTGAAGAGCGCACGGTGAGGGTCGACGCCTTGTCGATCGTACGTCGTGGCGCACCCGAGGCGCAGACGCTGTATACCGAGACCGAGGCGAGCATTGCCAAGCGTGAAGCGGCAGCGGCGATGCGCAAGGCCGGAGCGTTAGGTGTGAGTACCGACGGCAAGCCGAGCAAGAAGCAGCGGCGGGATCTGTTCAAATTTCGTGGCAGCAGCCACGAATAAAAAGATCGCAGCCTGCGGCAGATCCTACATGGGAATACATTTTCCTGTAGGAGCTGCCGCAGGCTGCGATCTTTTCAGCATTCAACCCATTAACGGGCAGACACCACACTCATCCGCGAAACCACCGGCAGCTTGCCCAGCAGATTGAAAACCGGCGCAGTGACCTTCAGCCAGAAGTTGGCGGCGTGATAAGCGAACGGTGTGTAGTAACCCCAGCCCAACGCCCACACCGCCAGCAGCATGCCGCCGATGTAATCATCCTGGCCCCAGTGCGCGCCGGCCACCAGACGCGGCAGCATGAACAGCAGCGCCAGGCCCCAGACCGTGAGGAACTGGCCGATCGAGCGGCTGAACACGCCCATGAACAGTGCCCAGATCAGCAACACCGAAGCGTGGTCACCGGGGAAGCTCTGACTTGAGCGATCCTTCAGTTCCCAGGCTTTTTCCAGGTGCGGGAAGTAATCACTCAGGTGCACCGCGCCTTCCAGCACCATCGATGGACTGCTGTGCTGCCAGTCCATGTAGTCGGCGAATTTGGAAAACAGCGCGCGAATCACCACCATCAACAGCAGAATCGAGAAAAAACCGAAAAAGGCGCGACGTACATCAATCGCCTTGAACACCCAGTCACCCTTGATCAGCAGCGTCAGCAGAATCAGACCTACAACGATGTCGAACGGGCGCAGACTTGCAATTGCCCAGATGTGGAGCCATATGGGGTTGCTGGCCAGTGGTGCATTGAGTGAGCGAAACAGCCACTCGTCGAAAATCACACACAGCATCTGGCCCGTAGGCCATAACCAGAAAGCCAGTAGCGCCAACGGCACCACGTTACACAGAACCAGCCGGCCGAGGTTCCACCTTGATTGGAACAAACCCGGATTGTTCATAAAATGCCTCCCGTGGCTGAACATTCGCACCAAATGGGTGCGGAGAAGCGCGGGATTTTCATCTTTTGTAACCATTTTGTCATCAATTCAGATACCCAGACCTATGACTGATCTCCCGGATACCGATTACACCCAACGCTTCATCTTCGATGACAGCGACACTCGCGGCGAGCTGGTTGCGCTGGAACGCAGCTACGCCGAAGTCCTCGCCAAGCACCCGTACCCGGAGCCGGTCGCGCAATTGCTGGGCGAATTGATGGCGGCCGCTTCGTTGCTGGTGGGCACCCTGAAATTCGACGGCTTGCTGATTCTGCAGGCGCGCTCCGAAGGCCCGATTCCGCTGCTGATGATCGAATGCTCCAGCGAGCGCGAGATCCGTGGTCTGGCGCGTTATAACGCCGAGCAGATCGCCCCGGATGCGACCCTTGCCGACCTGATGCCGGGCGGTGACCTGACCCTGACCGTCGACCCGACGATCGGCCAGCGTTACCAGGGTATCGTCGACCTCGACGGTGAAACCCTGTCGGAATGCTTCACCAATTATTTCGTCATGTCTCAGCAGGTTGGCACCCGCTTCAAGCTGTTCGCCGACGGCCGTCGTGCCCGCGGCATGCTGCTGCAGCAACTGCCGGCCGACCGCCTGAAAGACGAAGAAGAGCGCGCCGCCAGCTGGCAGCACATCACCGCGCTGGCCAGCACTCTGAGCGCCGATGAATTGCTCAGCCTGGACAACGAAACCGTCCTGCATCGCCTCTACCACGAAGAGCAGGTGCGCCTGTTCGATGTGCAAAACCTGCGCTTCCGTTGCAGCTGCTCGCGGGAACGCTCGGGTAATGCGCTGGTCAGCCTGGGTCTGGAAGACGCGCAGGCACTGGTGGCCGAACGCGGTGGCGAAGTCGAGATCGATTGCCAGTTCTGCAACCAGCGTTACCTGTTCGATGCGGCCGATATTGCTCAATTGTTCGCTGGTGCGGGCGTCGACACGCCGTCAGATACCCGGCACTAAAACGGTTCAGCGCAGGTAAATTCACTGCGTAACGACGGAATTTCGCCGTTACGACGGGAGGACCCTACTCTTTTTGGGCTTTTCTGGCATAATCCGGCCCACTTTTTTCGCGGTAGTAGTGCACGACTTTCTACTACAAAACGTTTGGAGCACACTCGGCCACTGGCCGACGGGGAACCTCATGACGCAAGCCAATAACGCCGTGTACACCGATCTGAGTGTTGATGATCTGGTAAAAGAAGCCCTGCAACGCGGTGAGGGCGAGCTTGCCGATACCGGCGCTCTGGTTGTTCGCACCGGTCACCGCACCGGCCGTTCGCCAGTCGATCGTTTCATCGTTGAAGAGCCTTCCACCCAGGCCGCTATCGCCTGGGGCCCGATCAACCGCAAGTTCCCGGCCGACAAGTTCGACGCGCTGTGGGCTCGTGTCGAGGCGTTCAACAACGCGCAAGAGCACTTTGTTTCCCACGTGCATGTAGGCGCGGCTGAAGATCACTACCTTGCCGTGAAAATGACCACCCAGACTGCCTGGCAGAACCTGTTCGGTCGTTGCCTGTTCATCAACCCGGCCCAGTACAACCCGGCCGGTCGTGAAGAGTGGCAAGTGCTCAACGTGGCCAACTTCGAGTGCGTGCCTGAGCGTGACGGCACCAACTCCGACGGTTGCGTGATCATCAACTTCGCGCAGAAGAAAGTGCTGATTGCCGGCATGCGTTACGCCGGTGAGATGAAGAAAGCCATGTTCTCCGTGCAGAACTTCCTGCTGCCGGCCGCTGACGTGCTGCCAATGCACTGCGCTGCCAACATCGGCGAAGAAGGCGATGTGACCCTGTTCTTCGGTCTGTCGGGCACCGGTAAAACCACCCTGTCGGCCGATGAAAGCCGTTACCTGATCGGTGACGACGAACACGGCTGGGGCGAAGGCGTTGTCTTCAACATCGAAGGCGGCTGCTACGCCAAGTGCATCGACCTGTCCGAGAAGAACGAACCGGTCATCTGGAAAGCCATCAAGCACGGCGCAGTCCTGGAAAACGTGGTCATCGACGATGCCAAGCACGCCGACTACGCCGATGTCAGCCTGACCCAGAACAGCCGCGCAGCCTACCCGCTGGAGCACGTTGCCAAGCGTTCCGCGAAGAACCTGGGCGGCGAGCCAAACGCGGTGATCTTCCTGACCTGCGACCTGACCGGCGTGCTGCCGCCAGTGTCGATCCTCAACGAAGAGCAAGCGGCCTACCACTTCCTGTCCGGCTACACCGCGTTGGTGGGCTCGACTGAAATGGGTTCGGGCAGCGGCATCAAGTCGACCTTCTCCACCTGCTTCGGCGCACCGTTCTTCCCGCGTCCGGCTGGTGAATACGCAGAACTGTTGATCAAGCGCATCCGCGGCTTCGGCTCCAAGGTCTACCTGGTCAACACCGGCTGGACCGGCGGTGGCTACGGCGTCGGCAAACGCTTCAACATCCCGACCACCCGTGCCGTGATCGCCGCGATCCAGAGCGGCGCACTGATCGGTGCCGCCACCGAGCACCTGGACACCATCAACCTCGACGTGCCACTGGCCGTACCGGGCGTTGAAACCAACCTGCTCAACCCACGCAACACCTGGGCTGACAAAGCTGCCTACGACGAAGCGGCCAAGGCCCTGGCCGGTCTGTTCATCGAGAACTTCAAAAAGTTCGAAGTGAGCGACGCGATCAAGGCGGCGGGTCCTAAGTTGTAAGAGTGGTTTGTTGTGAACTGAAAAGCCGCCTCTAGGGGCGGCTTTTTTGTGGGTCATGGCTTAGCTGTTGTTATCGGTTTAACTGCCATTATTCCCGCAGAATTTTGCTGTAGATTTTTCGCGTTACGCCGATCACCACCCCACCGGCCTCAACGGATATGCCGGTATGCCGCCAAGTCCAGCACGCTGGTGGTCAATCCACTATCCGGCGCGTAGATCCCGCCCTTCACCGACGAGAAAGGCAAACCTCTGCTGCCCAGCGAAACGTAGCGTTCGCCTTGGTCCAGTTCGGTGAACCAGGTGTAGGAGTACTTTTCCATGGCCTTGTATTTCGCGGCGTCCCTGACCATCGCATCGCCGCATTGCTTCAGGGCGGCATCGCTCAGGTTCAGGGAGTTGGTCAGCGGGGTGCCCCAACGCTTGAGGCAGGTTTCGGCGAAGTGACGCACGAATTGGCCGGGTTCGGCGAGGACCTTCGGGCCGGCGTTGCCGTCAGCGGCAGCGTTGCCGACCAGGGTGGCGTGGCGGCCGGGGATCGGGAAGATATGCGTGCGCGTACCGGTAGCCGTTTGCGGGATAACGCAGCTGAAACCTTTCGAACGCTCGTCGCGGGCATAGAAGCCAACGTATTCTTTGACGTTGCTGTTGAGTTTGACCCGATGTTCCTGGAAGTTGCCGATACCGGGCACCGGATCAATGGCGAGGATCTTCACCGGAATGCTTTTCAAAGCACTGTCATTGAACATGGCGTTGGCCAGCATATGGCAACTTATACCGCCTCGACTCCAGCCGACCAGGTTGACCTGAGTGGGAATAATGCCATCCTTGCGGAACGTTTTAATGATTTGCTCCTGCAACTTCTGCTGGGTCACGCTGCGTTCTCCGTAGTTGTATTTACGCCAAAACCAGGAGCCTTCGATTTTTACATCTTCAATGGGAATACCGGCCGCTTTGAGACGGTTGTATTCCGCTTCGGTCAGTTGTTGGCGTTGCCAGTCGCACTTGCCTTTGATGATGTTCATTGCGTGCAGCACGTTTTCCTCCCAGCCCTTGCCGAACAACGTGCCGCTGAGACCGTAGTCGGCAGATTTGGTGAACAGCTCATCGGCCTGCAGGTTACTGGAGCCGGGGCCGTCGACGACAATCCATTCGGCGAACTCGCGGCCCGCGTGGTGCGAAGCGAGAGTGGACACCAACTCGCCGTTCCAATAGTTGTTGTTGCTGGTGTCGAACTTGGTGGAACCCGTGCCGCAAAAGAAAATAGTCAATGTGCTCATCATGTTACTCTTGAATGAATTAAGAGCAAGCAGGCTAGTTTTTTATATTGCGGATATGAAGTGGTTAGTTGTTGCGTTGTTTGTGCGTGTGATTTTATAAAGCGTTTGCAAGTTGAAGTTTTGCTACTTCCAGAAGTTCGCAGCCGTCTTGGGTCAATAAATACAGGGCGTTGACGATGTTCGGGATGTCTTTGACATCGGCCTGTTTGAAACACAAACAGTAAAGAGTCTCCAGCAAATCGCTGGCGGCACGCAGGCGTTGATGCGCAGCGTCGAGCAGTTCGCCGTGGCTGGCTTGGGTATCTATGGTCAGCACCGGATGATCGCCGTCGGTGCTTTTGAGCGGGCGATAACGATTGGCCAGCGGGTTATGCATGTTCATGTTCAGACGTGTCCTGTACGAAGTCGCTCCAGTGGTTGCAGCCGCGCCGGCCACTATAGAAGTGCGTGGCAAGGGGTCACAAGACCGCCGTGATGGACGGAGTTCGTAGGGGTTTTTCCGAGACTCGGGCAATTGCCCTACAAGGTTTTGCAGCTTTTTCGAGGTAAAACCCTTAGCGCAGAAATTTCCCACGGGATTCACAGGCGTTTCTTGAGAATCCTCTGTATGGTGCGCGCCAGAAACTGTAGGACGTTTCCAAACGTCCGATGCGCGCTTAAAGGGAATTGAGTATGCGGTGGCTACGAATAGCCTCGATTTTATTGCTGGGGACCATGGGTTGTCGCTTGGCCGTAGCTGCTGATGCCGGCAACGGCTGGGTGTTTGTCGATCTGCAACGCACCGGCTGGCCCGACGCGCTGTCCAGCCAGGCCCGCATCGATACTGCTTCACGTGCCGAAGTGTTGATGTTCGCCAAAGTCCTGTTGGCGAGTGAAACGCTGGATGCTGGCGCACTGCAACGGCAACTGGATGTGCCGCATGTGCGGCTCAAACCGATCCGGCAGGTGCGCGAGGGACTGTGGGAGCGTTTGCTGGGCATTTATCGCAACGCCAGTCAGGACTGTGGCGAACAGCTGTTCTGTGCACGAGTGCGCAGTGTGGCGGACCTGCGACAACTGGCGGCGGCGTTTACCGGCGATATCAGTCCGGCCCATGCACAGTGGGCGAGCAAGAGCCAGGGTGTGCATGAACAGGAACTGAATGCGCAACTTCGGGTGGCCGTGCTGCGTCCCTAGCCTGTCGTTGCGACGAGACCTAGGTGACTACGTGATCTGCAGTGGCGCGCATGGCGAGGGGCGGAATGTCATCGGGGAGTTGCATGCATCCGCCCAGCAACAGCGATGCGAGCGTCAGGGTGAGGAGCAGTTTCAGTCTGTCGGACATGTTTATTCCTTGAGTTGACCCACGGGTGTCGGCCGTCCTGGCACGACGCTCGTTTCGTGGATGCGGCGCACGTTACCTGCCTTGCGGTCAGGCCGGCGAGAGGCAAATTGTTTCCTTTGTTTGATCCGGTGGGATCCGCCCCGGCGCTGTATCATCCCGTATCGAATTGACCCCCGACCTTTTCTCGACTCGCTGTGATCGCCCGCTAGGCTGTTGGCATCACAGCGGTCAACGGAGTGACAGCGCATGCACCACACCCTGGAACAGGTTTTCGGTTATCCACAGTTTCGACCCGGGCAGGAAGCGGCAATCAGCGCTGTATTGGCCGGGCGCTCGGCGGCGGCGATTTTCCCCACCGGGTCCGGCAAGTCACTGTGCTATCAAGTGCCGGCGCTGTTGCTGCCGCATCTGACCCTGGTGGTGTCGCCGCTGTTGGCGTTGATGCAGGATCAACTGGCATTCCTCAAACGTCACGGTATCAGTGCCGGCAGCATCGATTCGGCGCAAAGTCGCGATGATGCCAATGACGTGATGGCCCGCGCCCGTTCGGGTGAATTGAAGATTCTGATGATTTCGGTGGAGCGCCTGAAGAACGAGCGTTTCCGCAACTTTTTGCAGCAGGTGCCGATCTCGTTGCTGGTGATTGATGAAGCGCACTGTATTTCGGAATGGGGCCACAACTTCCGCCCCGACTATCTGAAGCTGCCGGACTATCAGCGCCAGTTCAACATCCCGCAAACCCTGCTGCTGACGGCCACGGCGACGCCGAAAGTTGTCGCCGACATGCAGGCCAGATTCGCCATCGCCGCTGCTGATGTGGTGACCACCGGTTTCTATCGACCCAACCTCAATCTGCTGGTGGAACCGGTACGCGGCGAGGACAAACGCCGGCGCCTGGTGGAGTGGATGAGCGAGCGTCCAGGCCAGCCGAGCATTGTCTACGTGACGCTGCAGAAAACTGCCGAACACATCGCCGAGCATCTGGGGCGCAACGGCATACAGGCCCAGGCCTATCACGCCGGTTTGCCCAATGATCAGCGCGAGGCGATTCAGAAGGAATTCATGGCCGGGCAGTCCAATTGCATCGTCGCAACCATTGCCTTTGGTATGGGGATCGACAAGAGCGACATCCGCAACGTGGTGCATTTCGATTTGCCGAAATCCATCGAAAACTACAGTCAGGAAATCGGTCGCGCCGGACGCGACGGGCAGCCGTCGGATTGCCTGGTGCTGGCCAACCGCGACAGCCTCAACGTGCTGGAAAACTTCGTCTACGGCGATACCCCGGAGCGTGAAGGGATTCGTTGTGTGCTGGAAGAAATGCAGGCTGCCGCAGCCGAAGGGCAGTGGGAGTTTCTGCTCGGGCCGCTGGCCGATCAGAGCAACATTCGCGCGTTGCCGCTGAAAACTTTACTGGTGCAAATGGAGCTGCGCGGTTTGATCGCGCCGCGCTATGCCTATTACGCCGAATACCGTTTCAAATACCTGCTGGAGCCGGACGCCCTGCTTGAGCGTTTCGACGGTGAGCGCAGGGATTTCGTCGCGGCCATCATCCACACCTCCAGTCGCGCACGCACCTGGGCCACGGTGAATTTCGAAGCGATGTACACGCAGTATTCGGCTGAGCGCAACCGGGTGGTGAAGGCGCTGGATTACTTTCAGGAGAAGGGCTGGGTCGAGCTTGAGAGCAAGCAGATGACCGAGGTCTACACCGTGCTGCACAGTGATTTCGACAGCGCTGTTTTGAGCGCCGAATTGCATGCGTATTTCACCCGACATGAACAGACTGAAATAGTGCGGATTCACGCCATGCTCGATCTGTTCGGCACTGAGCGCTGCCTGGGCCATCGCCTGGCCGAACACTTCGGCGATCACAACGCCCCCGAGCGATGCGGGCACTGTTCGGTGTGCCACGGTGATGTCGCGCGCCTTCCGGCGCCTCCCGAGTTGCCAGCGCTTGTGGATAAAAACTTCGCGACGCTGTGCGGTGATTTTATCCACAGGCACGAACAGCACACTGGCAGTTTGCCGACGGCGGAGAGCCTGACGCGATTTCTGTGCGGGATCAGTGTGCCGTTGTTCACCAGGTTAAAGGCACGGACGATTTCGGGGTATGCGGCGCTGGAGGAGTATCCGTACGCCGAGGTTCGCAGTTGGGCTCAAGAACATCTCTGATATGTCGGTAGCTCCTGCAGTGTGCGATTTCAGGGCGATTGGGGTTTATCCATGCGCTGAATGTCGCTCATCACGGTAATAAACTTCAAAAACGTCCGGTGCGTGACTATGGTGAAGGCTGTCTTTGGATCGCCAACAAGAGAACAACATGAGCCAGACATCCTTCGATATTCAGCAAGCTGCCGTGATCGGCGCGGGCACCATGGGCCGCGGCATTGTCATGTGCCTGGCCAATGCTGGCATCGCCGTGCAGTGGGTCGATAACAATCCACAGATGCTTGAGCAGGCACTGGCGACGGTGGCCGACACCTATGCACACAATGTGCGTCAGGGCCGGATCGATCAGGTCGAAGCCGACGCACGCCTTGCCCGGATCAGCGCGGCGGCGGATTACCCGGCGATTCGCAATGTCGATCTGGTGATCGAAGCGGTATACGAAAACCTTGAACTCAAGCAGAAGATCTTTCGCGAGCTGGATGGCCTGCTCAAGCCTGAGGCGTTGTTGGCGAGTAACACTTCGGCGCTGGATATCGACGCGATTGCTGCTGCGACTCGACGTCCGTCGCAAGTGCTCGGCCTGCATTTCTTCAGCCCCGCGCACATCATGAAACTGCTGGAAATCGTCCGTGGGGCACAGACTTCGCCGCTTGCACTGGAAGCGGCGCTGGCGCTGGGCAAGCGCATGGGCAAGGTCAGTGTGGTGTCGGGCAACTGCCACGGCTTTATCGGCAATCGCATGCTGCATCCGTACGTGCTGGAGGCGCGCAAGATGCTGCTCGAGGGCGCTTATCCACAACAGGTGGACGCGGCGCTGCAGGGGTTCGGTTTCGCCATGGGGCCGTTCCGCATGTATGACGTCGTCGGCATTGATCTGGAGTGGCGTGCGCGCGAGCTGGCCGGCAAGGGGCAGGATGCGCCAGAAGTTCAGGTGGACAACCGCTTGTGCGAGATGGGCCGCTTCGGGCAGAAATCCGGCAATGGTTATTATCACTATGAGCCGGGCAGTCGACAGGCCGAGCCTGATCCCGAAGTCGATGCACTGGTGCTGCGGGTCAGCGAAGAGCTGGGCTTCCAGCGCCGCGCGATCGGTCCGGAGGAGATTCTGGAGCGTTGCCTGCTGGCGCTGGTCAACGAGGGCGCAAAGATTCTTCAGGAAGGCATTGCCGGGTCGGCCCATGACATTGATCTGGTGTACCTGAACGGCTACGGATTCCCGGCCGACAAGGGCGGTCCGATGGCCTGGGCGGATCAGCAGGGGCTGGCGGACATTCATCAGCGCTTGCTGGCACTGCAAACGCGGCAGGGTGATCAGTGGCAACCGGCGCGCTTGATTGGCGAGCTGGCGGCTCAGGGCAAGGGGTTTGCCGAACGCTGATTGCTAGAGCCACCAAGGTTTCGCCTTTAGACTGCTCGCAAAACTTCCTGGATCAATGCTGATGTCCAACCCGATGCCACAACGCTCCGATTACCCGCATTTCCAGCCGGTCACCACGCGCTGGCACGACAACGACGTCTACGGGCATGTGAATAACGTCACCTATTACAGCTTCTTCGACACTGCAGTGAATACCTACCTGATCCAGGTCGGCGGCCTGGATATTCATGACGGCGAGGTGGTGGGGTTTGTGGTCAGTTCGGCCTGTGACTACTTTGCCTCGATCGCTTTTCCGGACTTGATCGAGATCGGTCTGCGGGTCGGCAAGCTGGGCAACAGTTCGGTGCAATACGAACTGGCGGTGTTCAAGGTCGGTGAAACTGAGGCCTGTGCGGCGGGGCGTTTCGTCCATGTATTCGTGGAACGAACGAGCAATCAGCCGGTGTCGATTCCAGGCAGATTGCGTCAAGCGCTGGAGCGTCTGGTGGTTTGAACCAGAGCAAAAAAAATCGCAGCCCTTGGGCTGCGATTTTTGCTTTCCCGCTTAACGCAACGGATTAGTCGCGATAGTAGCGGTGATGTTTGCGGTGACCATAAGCGTGGCCACGGCCAGGATGACGGTCGCGGTAGTAGCGACGGTCGTCGCGGCCGCGATCGTAATGACGATCATCGTCACGGCTTTCGTTACCCATGTAGTTGCCCAGCGCGCCACCGGCGCCGCCACCTGCTGCGGCGCCGATCAGGCTGCCGGTGGTGCCGCCCATGCTGCGGCCGACCACGTTACCGCCGGCTGCGCCCAGCGCACCACCAATGGCTGCTTCGCCACGGCTGTGCTTGTTGGCGCCGACCGCGCTACCACCCGCGCCGCCCAGGGCTGCGCCAATGGTTGAACCTGTATTGCCGCCTAAAGACTGACCGACGACCGAGCCAAGAACCCCGCCCAATGCGCCGCCCACACCTGCTTCGGTGGTGCCTCCGGCAGAAGCGAAGCCACTGACCAGGCCAAGGGACAACAAGAGAATCGAGGAGAACTTCATAGAGGAGCCTCAAAGGGATGACGGCGCGATCCTGAGGCTCTGTACCAAGACTGACAATCGAAATCCGACGAATAACACGACCTGTATACAATTCTGCAAGTTGCTGTTTTGTATGCGGAACTTAAGCGATTTTCGCCGGTCTTTAGCTACTTCGGACAGGCCGTTTTTATGCAAAAGCGGCCTTTTTTGTGGGCGCAGAAAAGTTTTGTATCAGGCCGACTTGGCCATGATCAAACCCGTCTCGATCGCCGCCTCAAGGCGGATCGCAATGAACTTCGACGTCGGCGTATGGCTGCCATCGCCGGTGCTCTCCAGCGGCACCAGCGGATTCACTTCCGGATAGTAAGCCGCCGCCTGACCCGCCGGAATATCAAACGCCAGCAAGGTAAAGCCCTTCACCCGACGTTCACGGCCATCGTCCCACAGCGACACGATGTCGGCCTTCTGTCCCGGGCGAAAGCCCAGACGAATGATGTCGGCCTCGTTGGCGAACAGCACATCGCGCTGGCCCTTGACCCCACGATAACGGTCGTCGAGGCCATAGATGGTGGTGTTGTACTGATCGTGGGAGCGCATCGATTGCAGGATCAGGTCCGGCAGTTGCCCGGTGGCGCGGGTGCGTTCGTGCACCAGATCCTTGGGCAGCCGGTTGGCGCGGAAATTGGCCCGGCCCGACGGGGTGTTCCACTTGCGTGCGCCAGCACTGTTGCCGAGGTAGAACCCACCTGGATTCTTGACCTTCTCGTTGAAGTCCTTGAAGCCCGGAATGGTATCGGCGATCAGGTCGCGGATGCGCCCGTAATCGGCCACCAGCCAGTTCCAGTCCACCGGTTTGCTGCCCAGCGTGGCCGCGGCGATCCCGGCAATGATCGCCGGTTCCGAGCGCATCTGGTTCGACAGCGGCTGCAACTGACCATTTGAGGCGTGGACCATGCTGAACGAGTCTTCCACGGTGACTGCCTGCGGGCCTTCGGTCTGGATGTCGATGTCGGTGCGGCCGAGGCACGGCAGGATCAGCGCGTCCTTACCGTGGGCCAGGTGGCTGCGGTTGAGCTTGGTGCTGATCTGCACCGTGAGGTCGCAGTTGCTCAGCGCCGCGAAGGTGCGCGGGCTGTCCGGCGTGGCCTGGGCGAAGTTGCCGCCCAGACCGATGAAGACCTTGGCGCGGCCCTCGGCCATGGCGTGGATCGCCTCGACCACGTTGTGCCCGTTGTCACGCGGCACCTTGAACTGGAAACGCCGCTCAAGAGCGTCGAGGAATGCCACCGGTGGGCGCTCGTTGATGCCCATGGTGCGGTCGCCCTGCACGTTACTGTGACCGCGCACCGGGCACAGGCCGGCACCGGGTTTGCCGACGTTGCCGCGCAGCAGCATCAGGTTGGCGATTTCCTGGATGGTCGGCACCGAGTGACGATGCTGGGTGATACCCATCGCCCAGCACATGATCACGTTCTTGCCTTTGGCGTACATGCGCGCCGCTTGTTCGATTTCCACAAGGGTCAGGCCGGACTGCGCGACGATCTGCTCCCACGGCGTGTCATCCACCACGCCGAGATACTCCAGCACGTTGGTGCTGTGGGCATTGAGGAAGTCGTGATCGAACACTGCAGGTTCACCGGCCTTCTGCGCATCGCGTTCCCACTGCAAGAGGAATTTGGCCATGCCGCGCAGTACCGCCATGTCGCCGCCCAGTGCCGGACGGAAGTACGCGGTGTTGGTCGGTTTGTCGCCATTGGTGAGCATTTCCAGCGGATGCTGTGGATGCTGGAAACGTTCCAGGCCGCGCTCTTTCAGCGGGTTGATGCACACCACTTGTGCGCCGCGCTTCACGGCTTCGCGCAGCGGTTCGAGCATCCGTGGGTGGTTGGTGCCGGGGTTCTGGCCCCAGACGAAAATCGCATCGGCGTGTTCGAAGTCGTCGAAAGTGACCGTGCCTTTACCGACGCCAACGCTCTGCGCCAACGCCACACCGCTGGCCTCGTGGCACATGTTCGAGCAGTCGGGGAAGTTGTTGGTGCCGTAGGCACGCACGAACAGTTGATACAGGTACGCCGCTTCGTTGCTGGCGCGGCCCGAGGTGTAGAACTCGGCTTGATCCGGACTCGACAACGCTTGCAGGTGCTTGCCGATCAGAGCGAAGGCGTCGTCCCAGGCGATCGGCTTGTAGCGGTCGGTCTGCGCATCGTAGACCATCGGCTCGGTCAGGCGGCCCTGGTATTCAAGCCAATAGTCGCTCTGCTCCAGCAACGAAGTGACGCTGTGTTTGGCGAAGAACTTGCCGTCCACTCGACGCTTGGTCGCTTCCCAGTTCACCGCTTTGGCGCCGTTCTCGCAGAACTTGACCATGCCGCTTTCCGGCGAATCGCCCCAGGCACAGCCCGGGCAGTCGAAGCCGCCGTTCTGGTTGGTCTTGAGCATCATGCGCAGGTTTTTCAGCGCGTTGTCGCTGGTCAACCAGGCCTGAGCCACACTGATCAGTGCACCCCAGCCGCCGGCAGGGCCCTTGTAAGGCTTGTAGCGCGGGACAGGTTTCTGGTCGGCTTGATGATGTTGGCTCACGCTTGGTTCTCCATCGCTGGGCTGTAGACCCGCGGCGCATTCTTCTGCGGCAGGTGGATGAGATTGAGGTTGTGGCGGCGGGCCCATTGCACGGCAAGGCCCGTGGGCGCGGACAGGCTGACCAGCGTCTGGATCCCGGCGCGCAACACTTTCTGGATCAATTCGAGACTGCACCGGCTGGTGACAATCGCCAGGCCGCCGTCGGTGCAAATCTTCTGGCGGATCAGCCCGCCAATCAGCTTGTCGAGTGCGTTGTGCCGACCGATGTCTTCACGGCCCAGCAGCAATTCATTGCTGGCGTTCATGAACACCGCGGCGTGTACCGCACCACAGTGCTGGCCGAGGGGCTGGAACGCACCGATGCGCTGGCGCAGACCGTCGAGCCATGCGGCGGGCGGCAGCGGTGCGCCGGGCAGGACTTGCAGATCGGGCAGGGCCTGCTCGACAGCTTCAACGCCGCACAGACCGCAGCCGCTGGTGCCGGCCAGCTGTCGGCGCTGTTGTTTGAGGTTCCAGAACGCGCGGTTGGCGATCGTCACTTGCGCGTATTGCGCCGAGCCGGCGCCGGTCAGTTGCAGGTCATAAATGTCGCTGGCGTCTGCGATGATGCCGCTGCCGAGGCTGAAACCGACGATGAAATCTTCCAGATCCGTCGGCGTCACCAGCATCACCGCCTGACTGATGCCGTTGTAGGCGATCGCCAATGCGACTTCCTCGGCGAGCGCGGTGCTGGCCGATTCCACAAGGGGCAGATCGCTGTAACTGTAGGTCTGGCTGGCGGCGGGCGCGGGCGTTTGAAGTGCAGGCGCCGCGCAAGTTGGGCGCTTGGCGTTCATGGCATCACCGACGGATTGATCAACGCTAAGACTAGGCGCGGCAACTTGTCGCGTCTAATCGCTACTGTCGATCTATTGATAGACGCCGTCGATCAGGCAATGGGCCGCGATCTGCGGGACGCGCGCCAGCCGCTTGAGCCAGCGGCGGAGCCGGGTCATTGGTCGGGCTGGAACCGGGTTCGGCAAACGTGGTCTAGGCTTGGACGTCTGGAATCCAAATCAAGGAGTGTGTGCCATGAGTCTGTTGAGCTTTGTGAAAGAGGCCGGTGAGAAACTGATCGATCTGCTGACCCCTGGTAATGCCAATGCCAGCGAGCAGTTGAAGGAACACATCAGCAAGGTCGGGCTGGGCAATCCGAATGTTCAGGCAACCGTGGATGGCGACAAGGTCACGGTGACCGGTGAGGTAGCGAGCCAGGAAGAGAAGGAAAAAATTCTGCTGGCGGTGGGTAACATCGAAGGCGTGGGCAGTGTTGATGATCAGATCACGGTGACAGGGCCGGTTGTGGCTGCGGCACGTTTTGTCGTAGTGAAGAAGGGCGACACCCTCAGCGCGATTTCCCTGGCGGTGTATGGCAACGCCAACCAGTACAACAAGATCTTTGAGGCCAACAAACCAATGCTCAAGGACGTGAACAAAATCTACCCGGGCCAGACCCTGCGTATCCCCGAGTAATACAACATCCTGTAGGAGCTGCCGAAGGCTGCGATCTTTTGATCTTGTTTTTTAAACAATCAAAGTCAAAAGATCGCAGCCTTCGGCAGCTCCTACAGGAAATCAGAGTCCCTGGATCAAATCGCGGTAATCTTCAACTGCCGCAAACTCGGCCGTGTCCTTCGGCCCCTTGCGACTGTCCGGCTCTTTCACCGCCAACAAATGCGTCACACCAAATTCCCGTGCACTGCGCAGAATCGGCAACGTATCGTCAATGAACAGACTGCGCGCCGGATCAAAATCGATATCCGCCTGCAAGGCATCCCAGAACTGCGGGTTCTCTTTGGGATAACCGTAATCGTGTGAGCTGATCAGCCGTTCGAAATACGGCGCCAGTTCGACCCGCTCCAGTTTCAGCGACAGTGAATCGCGATGCGCGTTGGTGATCATGATCACCCGTTTGCCGGCCTCTTTGATCGCCTGCAGGAAGGTATCGGCATCCGGACGCAGCGCGATCAGGTGCGCGGTCTCCAGTTTCAGTTCACGTACCGAGAGCTTCAGTTCGGCACTCCAGAAATCCAGGCAGTACCACTGCAGCTGTCCGGCATGGCGCTCGAACAGCGGCTGCAGTTCCATGTCGGCCATGGCCCGGCTCACTCCGTGCAGATCGGCGTAGCGTTGTGGCAGGTGTTCCAGCCAGAAGTGGTTGTCGAAGTGCAGGTCCAGCAACGTACCGTCCATGTCCAGCAGGACGGTATCGATGTCAGACCACGGTAAAGAAGGCATGGCAACGTCTCAAGCGGTAGAAAGATATCCGACACAAACAATCGGGAAAGCCGCGTTATAGTAGCGCGTTCACGCCAAGGAGCTTTGCATGCGCCAGAAACCCACTGTACTCGCCCGCGAGATTGTCGCCACCAGTCGCCTGTTTTGCGTCGAAGAACTGAAGCTGCGTTTTTCCAATGGCGTGGAACGCACCTACGAGCGTCTGGTCGGCAAAGGCGCGGGCTATGGCGCAGTGATGATCGTGGCAATGCTCGACAGTGAACATGCGGTGCTGGTCGAGGAGTACTGCGGCGGCACTGATGAATACGAATTGTCCTTGCCCAAAGGCTTGATCGAGCCGGGTGAGGATGTGCTGGCCGCGGCCGAGCGCGAGCTCAAGGAAGAGGCCGGTTATGGCGCTCGTCAGTTGGAGCATCTGACCGAGTTGTCGCTGTCGCCCGGTTACATGAGCCAGAAGATTCAGGTGGTGCTGGCCACCGACCTGTATGAAGAGCGATTGGAAGGCGACGAGCCCGAGCCGATGCGGGTCGACAAGGTCAACCTGCGTGAACTGGCGGCACTGGCGCAAAATCCGCAATTTTCCGAAGGCCGCGCCTTGGCGGCGTTGTACCTGACCCGCGATCTGCTGGGACAGCGCGGGTATTTTCAGTCATGAGTGAGATATCGATGAAGTTTCCCCATCCGTTAATGGCGCCGGTGGTGACGTTGGCCTTGCAGGCTGGCGAGGCGATTCTGCCGTTCTGGCGCACGGGCGTGGAGGTTTCCGCGAAGTCCGATGATTCACCAGTGACCGCAGCGGACATGGCCGCGCACCACGTGATCGTCGCCGGGCTGACCGCACTGGACTCCAGTATTCCGATTCTGTCCGAAGAAGATGCCAGCATCCCGCAGAGCGTGCGCGCCGGGTGGCAGCGCTGGTGGTTGGTGGATCCGCTGGATGGCACCAAGGAGTTCATCAGCGGCAGCGAAGAATTCACCGTCAACATCGCCCTGATCGAAAACGGGCGGGTGGTGTTTGGCGTGGTGTCGATGCCGACCAATGGCCGCTTCTATGTCGGCGGTGCCGGTCTCGGCGCGTGGCGTGGGGACAAGGGTGGTTCACCGGTGGCGATTCAGGTGCGTGACGCGCTCGCGCCCGGTGAAGCGTTTACCGTGGTGGCAAGCCGTCGCCACTCCAGTGCGGAGCAGGAACGTCTGCTCGCCGGTTTGAGCGCCAGCCTGGGCGAGTTGCAACTGGCAAACATCGGCAGTTCGCTGAAGTTTTGTCTGTTGGCTGAAGGGGCGGCGGATTGTTATCCGCGATTGGCGCCGACGTCGCAGTGGGACACCGCGGCGGCGCAGGGCGTGCTCGAAGGTGCAGGCGGCGAGGTGCTGGATCTGCAGGGCGACGCGTTCTGTTATCCGGCGCGGGAATCGCTGCTCAATGAGTTCTTTCTGGCGTTGCCGGCGAAAGCGGCTTGGCGCGCGAGATTGTTGGAGCTGGCCCGCTCATAAGATCAAAAGATCGCAGCCTGCGGCAGCTCCTACAGAGGATTTCGCACCTCCCCTGCAGGAGCTGCCGAAGGCTGCGATCTTTTGCTTCAGCGGTGCAGAACGTATTGCCCGCGAAACGTCACTGCATCCTCATCACTGCCGGTGTTGACGATTCGCGTATCGAGCGTCAACCGTGCGCGTCCATAGCGCTGATACATCGCCAGAAACTTCTTCCAGACCGCCGCCTGCGGGGCGGGGCAAATGGCCGTGGCGTCGCCGGTTACCGGCAACGGATAGCTGATCTGCCCTTCCTGAATCACGATGTGCCCGTCCTCAATGCCTTCTTCCTTCAGGCGCAGGTGCAGCCAGCCCCAACCCGCCAGCACCGCACCGCAGTAGAGACTGCCGCCGAACATGGTGCTCTTGTGATTGACGTTCGGCTCCAGCGGCAAGTGCAGGCTCAACTGCTGCTCGTGCCAGCCGAGGACCTTGAGGCCCATCTCGCGGGTCAGGGGAATGTCGTGATGCAGCACCGATTCCAGATAGCGACTGTCGCGGCTCATTCGGCTTCGTCTCCATGGGCGTTACTGTCGGCGAAATTCAAGCCGTGCTTGCGCAGTTTGTCGTGCAGGGTCTTGCGCGGAATGCCCAGGGCTTCGGCGAGGCTGCGCACCGAACTGTGGGAGCGCGCCAGTTCGGCGGCAATCAACGATTTCTCGAAGTTTTCCACTTGCTCGCTCAGGCCGCCACTGATGACTTCCACGGCGGTGCCGCCGCCTTCACTTCCACTGTTATCCAGCGCCAGTTCAAGACCGAGGGCGAAACGCTCGGCGGCGTTCTGCAGTTCGCGCACATTGCCGGGCCAGGTGTGGCGCAACAGCAAGGCGCGTTGCGCCGGTTGCAGTTCGTGCGGCGGCAGACCATGGCGGGCG
The DNA here is from genome assembly GCF_050473925.1 of Pseudomonas sp. S8. Lineage (NCBI taxonomy): Bacteria > Pseudomonadati > Pseudomonadota > Gammaproteobacteria > Pseudomonadales > Pseudomonadaceae > Pseudomonas > Pseudomonas sp. S8. The sequence continues at coordinate 4,007,062 of NZ_JBFDVZ010000016.1, read as the reverse complement.
CTGGCTTCGTCGGCGTAATGCTGGAACAGCACCAGCGCATCTTCGCCGCGTTCGCGCAGTGGCGGAATGCGCAGCGGCGCCACGTTCAGACGGTAATACAAGTCGGCGCGGAAGCGTCCTTGATCGGCGGCTTGCCGCAGGTCTTCCTTGGTCGCGGCGATGACGCGGATGTCCAGCGGGATCAACTGATTGCCACCCAGACGTTCGACCACACGCTCTTGCAGCATGCGCAGCAGTTTCACCTGCACGTCCATGCTCATGCTTTCGATTTCATCGAGGAACAGTGTGCCGCCGTTGGCGAATTCGAACTTGCCGATCCGGCGTTTCTGCGCGCCGGTAAACGCGCCTGGCTCATGCCCGAACAGCTCACTTTCGACCACCGATTCGGCCAGCGCCCCGGCGTTGATCGCCACGAACGGGCCGTTGCGCCGGCTCGACAAATCGTGCAGCGCACGGGCCACGACCTCTTTGCCGGCGCCGGTTTCACCGAGAATCAGCACGTCGGCTTTGGTCGCCGCCAGTGCGCCGATCTGCTCGCGCAGGCGCAGCATCGGCGCCGAATGGCCGACCAGTCGCGCGCTCAATTCGTTACGGTCGCTGAGGGCCAGACGCAGGCTGCGGTTGTCCAGCACCAGCCGGCGCAGGGCCAGGGCGCGGCGCACGCTGTCGAGCAGGGCATCGCTGGCGAACGGTTTTTCCAGAAAGTCATAGGCGCCGGCCCGCATCGCCTGCACTGCCAGCGGCACGTCGCCGTGGCCGGTGATCAGCAGCACCGGCAGCTCCGGATCCTGAGCGTGCAATTCGCTCAACAGTTCCAGGCCGTCCATGCCCGGCATGCGGATGTCGCTGACCACCACACCGGGCCAGTCACGCTCCAGTTGCGCGGCGAGACCTTTGGCCTCGGACAACGGGAGGATTTTCAGCCCGGCCAGGTCCAGGGTCTGGCCCAGGGCCTGACGCAGGTGCGGATCGTCGTCGATCAACACCACCTGAATGCGATTGTCGATGGTCATGCACTTCGATCCTCGGACGGTTGCAGGCTGACCCCGGGTGCGCCGGCGCGCAGCCGCAGGGTGATCAAGGCGCCACCTTGCTTGTGGTTGGCGAACGACAGTTCACCACCGAAGGCGCGCATCAGGGTTTCACAGATCGCCAGCCCCAGACCAAGGCCCTGAGTGCGGGTCTTGGTGGTGTAGAAGGGCTCGCTGGCGCGGCCGAGGGCTTCCATGCAAAAGCCCGGGCCGTTGTCGCGAATGTACAGATTGACGCCTTCGGCCGTGGATTCGGCACTCAGCCACAGTTTGCGCGGCGGGCCTTTTTCGGTCAGCGCATCGAGGGCGTTGGCCAGCAGATTGCCGAGCACCTGGCGCAGTCGGGTTTCGCCGGCCTCGACCCACAGGGTGGCGGCGGGCAGGTCGCGGATCAGCTCGACTTCCATGCTGCGGCGCCGTTTGGCCAGCAATGCCAATGCATCATCCAGCGCCGGTTGCAGGGCGACGCTTTCCGGAGCATGGCGGTCGCGGCGGGCGAAGGCACGCAGGTGGGCGATGATCGAGGCCATGCGCCCGGTCAGTTCGCTGATCAGTTTGAGGTTGCCACGGGCATCTTCGGTGCGTTGGTGATCAAGCAGCACTTCGGCGTTTTCCGCGTAGCTGCGGATCGCTGCCAGCGGTTGGTTGAGCTCGTGGCTAATGCTCGCCGACATCGTGCCCAGTGCCGAGAGTTTGCCGGCCTGGACCAGGTCGTCCTGGGCCCGTACCAGCTCCTGCTGAGCCTGTTCGCGCTCCAGCACTTCCTGCTTGAGGCGCCGGTTGAGGCCTTCCAGATCGCTGGTCCGCTCGGCCACCCGGCCTTCGAGTTCACGGCGGGCCTTGGCTTCGAAGGCAATACGTTCCAGGTAATGTCGACGGCGCTGCATCATCAAACCGAGCAGGAGCATCACCACCAACAGCGTGGCGCCACCGATGGCGACAACGGTGCGCACCGGACGATCGATCAGCGTGCGCGGGGCAAGGATGCTGACGCTCCAGCCGGTTTCGGCGATGTTCACGGTCTGCGTCAACCAGGCGTTTTCGCTGAGGTTCAGCGGACGCGGCTCGCGGGTCGGATAGGGCAGGATCGCGGTGATCGCCGAGCGTTCGGTGTCGCTCAATGTCCGGGTCGAACGAAAACGCCACTCCGGGCGCGAGGTGAGGATGACCACGCCGTTATGGTCGGTCACCAACAGTTGTTCCGGGGTTTTGCCCCACAGGCTTTCGGTGTGATCGAGGTCGACCTTGATCACCAGCACACCGATGATTTTTTCGCCGTTGCGCACGGCGGCGGCGAAGAAATAACCGCGTTTGGCCGACGTAGTGCCGAGGCCGAAGAAGCGTCCCAGACGCCCAGCCATGGCCTCGCTGAAATACGGACGGAAAGCGAAATTGCGCCCCACGAAGCTGTCATGTTTGTCCCAGTTCGACGCCGCCAGGGTCTGGCCGCTGGTGTCCATCAGGTACATGACTTCTGCGCCAGTCTGTGCGGCGATGTTTTTCAGCAGGCGATTGGCGTTGCCCTGGGTGACGCCGTCGTCCGGTGCGCCGAGTACGGCGCGCAGGGCCGGCAAGTCGCCGAGGATCTGCGGCAACACTTCATAGCGGTGCAGGGTGCCCAGCAGGTTGGCGACGTAGAGGTCGAGGGTCTGGCGGTTTTGTCCGGCCAGTTCACTGCGGTAATAGCGCTCGGCCAGATGCTCCAGCGGCCACAGCAGCGGCGCCAGACACAGGGCCAGCAGGGCGAGGCTGCGCCAGCGGGGTCTGCGGGGAAGGGTAGGTTTCATGAGCCGAATGCGCCTGTAGTGACAGGCGCATTATGCCTAGGCTCAGGCGAAGACGTCAGCGTCCTTGAGCAGCGCGCCGACCTGATCCTTGGCCGACAGCTTCGGCGCTTCGTCCAATTGCCAGTCGATGCCCAGCGCGGGGTCGTCCCAGCGAATGCTGCGCTCGGACGATGGATCATAGTAGTTGGTGGTTTTGTAGAGGAATTCGGCGAATTCGCTCAGTACCACGAAACCATGGGCAAAACCTTCCGGGATCCACAGTTGACGGTGGTTTTCAGCCGACAGGCGTACGGCAACCCATTTGCCGAAGTGCGGCGAGCTGCGGCGAATGTCCACCGCCACATCAAGCACTTCGCCGGCAGTGACCCGAACCAGTTTGCCTTGAGTGTTCTGCAGTTGGTAATGCAGTCCGCGCAGCACGCCTTTCTGTGAGCGTGAGTGGTTGTCTTGCACGAACTGAGTGTCCAGACCGGTCGCCTCCTGGAACGCCTTGGCGTTGAAACTCTCGTAGAAGAAGCCGCGCTCGTCACCAAATACCTTGGGTTCGATGATCAGAACACCGGGCAGATCGGTGGTGATTACATTCATGAGGTTTTTCCAGATAGGTGTGAATGGCCGACATTCTTGCGCAAAGTGCCGGCGGATGCGAGCGCTTGAATATCTCCGGTCGGGGGTTGCGCATCGTCTGTAGCAATGGCGATATAGGCGCCTAATAAAATTTCAGGGGTCGTCCCATGCCGCTTGCCACGTTGATTCATCGCGCCAGTTTGCCCAGCCCACAGGTCTCTGAGGCGCAGGCCCGGCAGTGGTTGGCGGAGCATTACGGGCTCAGCGGCACGTTACAGGCGCTGGGCAGTCAGCAGGATCTGAACTATCGGGTCGACAGTGAGCGTGGGCGCTTTGTCCTGAAAATCTGCCGCGGCGACTATGCACTGGTCGAGTTGCAGGCTCAGCATGCAGGCCTCAAGTACCTTGCCGAACACTCGTCAGTGCACGTACCCCGGGTGATCCCGGCCGGCAATGGCGCGGATCTGCTGTCGCTGGACTCCGATGGCGAGCCGGTGCACGTGCGGTTGCTGGACTACATCGAAGGTCAGCCACTGACGCATCTTGATCACTTGGGCCACGACGTGGTGGCCGGTTTCGGTCGGCTGTGTGGCGAGATGGATCTGGCCCTGGCCGGCTTCGAGCACCCGGGCCTGCAGCGCACGCTGCAATGGGACGCGCGCCATGCCAGTGCGCTGATCAGCCACCTGCTGCCGGTGATCAAGGATGAACGCCAGCGCGCGCTGATCGCGGGCGCCGCCGAGCAGGCCGAACGTCGCTTGCAGCCGCTGCAGGACAAGCTGCCGGTGCAGGCGATCCACATGGACATCACCGACGATAATGCCGTCTGGCAACGCGATGCCAAGCGTCATTGGCAATTGCAGGGCGTGATCGACTTCGGTGATCTGGTGCGCACCTGGCGCATCACTGACCTGTCGGTGACGTGCGCGGCGCTGCTGCACCATGCCGGCGGCGATCCGTTTGTGATTCTGCCAGCGGTGCAGGCTTATCACGCGGTCAATCCGCTGCAACATGAAGAATTGCTGGCGTTGTGGCCGTTGATCGTGGCGCGGGCGGCGGTGCTGGTGCTCAGTGGTGAGCAACAGGTCAGCATCGATCCGGGCAACACCTACAGCCGCGACAACCTTGAACATGAGTGGGAAATCTTCCACGTAGCGACTTCGGTGCCGCTGGCGCTGATGGAGGCGGCGATTCTCACGGCGGTCGGCCAGCCGCTGCCGGCCATTGGCGGTGAAGGTTTCGCGCCGCTGCTGCCGGAACTGGTCGGGCGGGAGTTTGCGCTGATCGATCTTGGCGTCCTGAGTCCGCACTTCGAAGCGGGCAACTGGGAGCAACCGGGCATCGATCAACGGTTGCTGACCGAAGCCGCTGCCGCGCATGGTCTGGCGGCGAGCCGTTACGGACAATATCGCCTGTCGCAGACGCGACCGGACAGTGCGGTCGAGCCCCAGACGTTCCCGCTGCACGTTGAGTTGCGCGTGCCGCAGGGTTCGGCGGTTGAAGCGCCGTTTGCCGGTGTGCTGCATCACGCGGCGGACGGTGTGCTGCAACTCGACGGACCCCAGCTCAGCGTGCGCCTGTGGGGTGTGAGCGCCTCGCTGCACAGTGGCGCGGCGCTGGTCAAAGGTCAGGTGCTGGGGTCGGTCGATGGCCCGTTGAAGGTGCAGTTGAGCCGCGTTGCGTCGCTGGATGCGCCGTTGTTCTGCAGCCCTTCGCGCGCGGTCGCGTGGCAGGCGTTGTGTCCTTCGCCAGCCACGCTGCTGGGGCTGGCCTGCGATGCCGAACCGGAGCTGGACGCCAAAACCCTGCTCGAACGACGTGACGCCAGTTTCGCCCGCACGCAAAAACATTATTACGTCGATCCACCGCGCATCGAGCGTGGCTGGCGCAATCACCTGATCGACATGCAGGGTCGCTCCTACCTCGACATGCTCAACAACGTCGCGGTGCTTGGCCATGGTCATCCGCGCATGGCGCAGGTGGCGGCGCGGCAGTGGTCGCTGCTCAACACCAACTCGCGTTTCAACTATGCGGCGGTGGCGGAGTTTTCCGAACGCTTGCTGAAACTGGCGCCGGAAGGCATGGACCGGGTGTTTCTGGTCAACAGCGGCAGTGAGGCCAACGACTTGGCGATCCGGCTGGCGTGGGCCTACAGCGGCGGCCGCGACATGGTCAGCGTGCTGGAGGCCTATCACGGCTGGACGGTCGGCGCCGATGCGGTGTCGACGTCGGTTGCCGACAACCTGCGAGCGCTGGAAAGCCGTCCGGACTGGGTACATCCGGTGACTGCGCCGAACCTCTATCGTGGCGAATTCCGTGGCCTGGATTCTGCGCCGGATTATGTACGCAGCGTCGAAACGCAACTGGCGCATATCGCCGCGCAGGAGCGCCAATTGGCCGGTTTCATCTGTGAACCGGTGTACGGCAACGCCGGCGGAATTTCCCTGCCGCCCGGTTATCTGAAACAGGTCTATGCGCTGGTGCGGGCCCAGGGCGGGGTGTGCATCGCCGATGAGGTGCAGGTCGGATATGGGCGCATGGGTCACTTTTTCTGGGGCTTCGAAGAGCAAGGCGTGGTGCCGGACATCATCTGCATGGCCAAGGGCATGGGCAACGGTCAGCCGCTGGGCGCGGTGATCACGCGTCGGGAAATCGCCGAGGCACTGGAAGCTGAAGGTTATTTCTTCTCGTCGGCCGGCGGCAGTCCGGTGAGCTGCCAGATCGGCATGGCGGTGCTGGATGTGATGGAAGAAGAAAAGCTCTGGGAAAACGCCCGGGTGGTGGGCGGGCATTTCAAGGCGCGCCTGGAAGCCTTGATCGATAAACATCCGCTGGTGGGCGCGGTGCATGGTTCCGGGTTCTATCTGGGGGTGGAGCTGATCCGCAACCGCGAGACGCTGGAGCCGGCCACCGAGGAGACCACGCTGTTGTGCGATCGCCTGCGCGAGCTGGGGATCTTCATGCAGCCGACCGGGGATGACCTGAACATTCTCAAGATCAAACCGCCGATGGTCACCTCGCGGCGCAGTGTGGATTTCTTTGTCGACATGCTGGATCGGGTGCTCGAGGAAGGCCTCTAAACCAGACCCTTCTAGGAGCTGTCGCGGGCTGCGATCTTTTGATCTGGCTCTTCAAAATCAAAAGATCGCAGCCTGCGGCAGCTCCTACAGAGATTCAGATTTATATCGATAATAGTTGTTTTATTTTAGATGTCTGGATGTCTGTTGGCTTTTAATGCCGATATTTATCGGTTATAAAGTCGCCATTGCTTCGCAACCCCCTCGACGGTTCCCTGGAGTCCTGATCCGATGACCACCTTGAAAAGTACCCCGCGTGACGATGGCTTCTACATGCCGGCCGAGTGGGCGCCGCAGACCCAGACCTGGATGATCTGGCCCGAGCGTCCGGACAACTGGCGCCTGGGTGGCAAGCCGGCGCAAGCCGCGCATGCGGCCGTGGCCAAAGCCATCGCGCGGTTTGAACCGGTGACGGTCGCGGTGTCGGCCGGTCAGTACGAGAACGCTCGTGCACGCCTCGATGTACCGAATATTCGGGTGGTCGAGATGTCCAGCGATGACGCCTGGGTGCGTGACAGCGGCCCGACCTTCGTCATCAACAACAGCGGCGAAGTGCGCGGTGTGAACTGGGATTTCAATGCTTGGGGCGGGTTTGAAGGCGGTCTGTATTCGCCGTGGAACCGTGATTCGCAGGTCGGTGGCAAGATCCTCGAAATCGAGCGCAGCCCGCGTTATCGCACCGAAGGTTTTGTGCTGGAAGGCGGTTCGATTCACGTCGACGGTGAAGGCACGCTGATCACCACCGAAGAGTGCCTGCTCAACCACAACCGCAATCCGCATCTGGGTCGCGAAGAGATCGAAGCGGTGCTGCGTGACAATCTGTCGGTGGATAAGATCATCTGGTTGCCGGATGGCCTGTTCAACGACGAAACCGACGGCCATGTGGATAACTTCTGCTGCTACGTGCGCCCGGGCGAAGTATTGCTGGCGTGGACCGACGATCCGCAGGATCCGAATTACCCGCGCTGCCAGGCCGCAATGAACGTGCTGCAAAGCAGCACCGATGCCAAGGGCCGCCCATTCACGGTGCACAAGATGCCAATTCCAGGGCCGCTGTACGCGACTGAAGAAGAGTGCGCCGGTGTCGATCCGGTGGACGGTACCCAGGAGCGCAACCCTTCCGTGCGCCTGGCCGGTTCCTACGTGAACTTCCTGATCGTCAACGGTGGCATCATCGCGCCGAGCTTCGACGATCCGATGGACGCGCCTGCGCGGGAAATCCTGCAGAAGCTGTTCCCGCAGCACGAAGTGGTGATGGTGCCGGGCCGCGAATTGTTACTGGGCGGCGGCAATATCCACTGCCTTACCCAACAGCAGCCAGCCCCGCACAAAGAGTGAGTTGAGACGTAACAGCCTGAGTTGATTAATAAATCACCCGGGCTGCAAGTTTTTTGCGATGGGTGCGAATAAGCCCGCGGTCCTGCTGGACCGCGGGCTTCTTTGTATCCGCCTGTCGACAAATCGGAAACCTTGGCATAGCTCTTGTATCGGATACCGCGCACTAGGGAGGGGGGGAACTTCAACAGTTCTGTCATATACCTTGGATAACTTAGCCGCTCACGAACGGGGAGAGAGCGCTGAAATGAACGCCGAAGTGAACGTAATCAGCGAGCGGAATTTGCATCCCATGGCCGTAAACGGCGAATCGCTCCAGATTGTCGCGCACTTTTTGAAGTCCAATGGAACGCGTCAGATCAGGGAACCTGATCCGCGCCGGATGATGATTGAGCGCTATCCCGCTGACCTGTTCAGCGAGGCCGAACTGGAAGCGTTGTGGGCTGTGATGCAAGGATAAGAAAAACAACAAGGATTGGTAAAAGCGCTGCCGGGATGGCGGCGCTTTTTTATGCGCGCTGGAAAACCATGGCGAACATTGAACCTGTGGGAGGGGGCTTGAAGCGGTAGCCGAACAAGGCAACCCATTCGACCGATTCGCGAAACAGTCTGAGAGCCATTCCGGCGTTTTTCCCCAATGCCCGCAGGGATAATCTGCCGCCATCGATTTTCCCCGTTTGGTTGCCGGAGTTCTCTCATGATCCTTCACTACATTTACGATCCATTGTGCGGCTGGTGCTACGGCGCCAAACCGCTGGTGCAAGCGGCGCAGCAAGTGCTGCCGGTCGTTGCCCATGCGGGCGGAATGATGAGCGGCGCGAATCGCCAGCGTGTTTCGCCGCAACTGCGCGATTACGTCATGCCCCACGACCGGCGCATTGCCGAATACACCGGTCAGCCGTTTGGCGAAGCGTATTTCGAAGGTCTGTTGCGTGATCACTCGGCGGTGTTCGATTCAACGCCACCCATCGCTGCGGTCATGGCGGCAGAGTCCATCGACGGTCGCGGTTTGCAGATGCTCGGGTGTTTGCAGACCGCTCATTACGTAGAGGGGCGGCGGATTGCCGATGAGTCTGTACTGTTCGATGTCGCGGCGCAGATGGGTTACGTACAGACAACTTTCGTGACGGTGTTTAAGTCCGTTGATCCCCAGGCGCAGGTAAAAGCCAGTCGCGCGTTGCTGGCCCGACTCGGCGGCCAGGGCTTTCCGACATTGGCGCTGGAGCAGGACGGGCAATTCACCTTGATCGACATCAGCCCGTGGTTAGGTAAACCGAAGGCCTTTGCTGATTGGTTAGGGCAAGCGGTTGTGGCCGATGAGCCGGCTCAATCCCCCGCTCTATGCGATCTCGATGGCTGCGCGTAATCGCGCCGGATTCACTGGTTAAGCGCATTTCCGAGCAATGCGCTATCGCAAAATTTACGATTCTTAGACGATTTTTACCTATTTAAAGACGATTCTTGAAATTGACACATTATTGAGGGCGCGGCTACGATTCGGCCCAACGCCTGTGGCCAACCGCCATGACTCAAAAATAATAAAAGGGCCCGACACGGTTTTACCGTGGGCGGGTCTTTTTGTTTCGGGGTGAAAAAAGAGTGCAATAGCGCCGTTTCAGCCGTTCGACACAGCGCGTTTCAACCCGTAATAAGGAAAACAAAATGTTGAACAAGCGAATCAGCCTGATCGCACTGGGGATGTTGAGTGCCACACAGGCCATGGCTGACGGCCAGGCCGAGTCCAAGGGTTTTGTAGAAGACAGCAGCCTCAAAGTGCTGCTGCGCAATGCCTACATCAACCGTGATTACAAAGACGGCAACGCGGACAAGTCCGAGTGGGGCCAAGCGGCTATCGGTACGTTCTCGTCCGGCTTCACCCAAGGCACCATCGGCGTGGGTGTCGATGCTTTCGGCCTGTACGCCCTGAACCTGGAACGCAGCGAAGATCGCAGCGGTGCTGGCGGCATCGACTTCTTCAAACGTGGCGACAGCGGCAAGCCTGCCAACGACCTGTCCAAGGGCGGCGCTGCGGTCAAATTCCGTCTGTCCAACACCGTGCTGACCTACGGTGACCAGATGCCGGCCTTGCCGGTGCTGAACTATGACAATTCGCGTCTGCTGCCGGAAAGCTACACCGGTACCTTGATCACTTCCAAAGAGATCAAAGGCCTGCAACTGGACGCCGGTCGTTTCACTGCCGAGTCGCGCAAAAGCGCTGAAGGCCGTGACAGCGGTGGTCTGAAGGCGATCAACGTGTTGGGCGGCAGCTATCAGTTCACCGAACAATTCAAGGCGGCGCTGTACGCTTCCGACGTCGAAGACGTGCTGAAGAAGCAATACGTGAACGCCAACTACGTGTTCCCGATCGACAAGGATCAGTCCCTGACCCTGGACTTCAACGGCTATCGCACCAAGCTGGACGATTCCTACGTCCGCGAAAGTGGCGCTACCGGTGATGACAACAAGATCTGGAGCCTGGCAGCAACGTTCGCCACCGGCCCGCACTCGTTCACCGTGGCGCATCAGCGCTCCACCGGCGACAGCAACCTGGGCTATGCCTACGGCGGCTATCAGAAAGAGCAAGGTCGTGTCGGTGACGGTGGCAACACCATTTACCTGGCCAACTCCTACTGGTCGGACTTCAACGCAGAAGACGAGCGCAGCTGGCAGTTGGGCTACGGCCTGGACTTCGGCGCATTCGGCGTACCGGGTCTGAGTTACAACTTCGCTTATGTGCGTGGCGACAACATCACCACCTCCACCAGCGAAGGCGGCACCGAGCGCGAGATTTTCAACCAGGTCAAATACGTCGTACAAAGTGGTCCGGCGAAAGACTTGAGCGTGAAATTGCGCAGCTCGATCCTGCGCGTGTCGCAGAAATCCAGCGAGTACAACGTCAGCGGCAACGAGCTGCGTGTATTCGTGGACTACCCGATCAACATCTTCTGATGAACGATCCGGTGTAAGAAACATGAGAAAACCCCGACTGGCTCGGGGTTTTTTTTCGAGGTCTTTTCTGCGAAAACCGGAAAAACCCGTGTTTTTGTCACGTAAAAGTGGTTTTCAAGCGCCTTCAAGTACCGTTTCAAACAGGGCTTTAAATGCCTGAAATTCTTTCTCATGGACGCAAATTCTCCACCTAATAGATTAGGCCGCTCAACGCAGCGGAGAATTTGGTAATGATCGTTTTGAACAGAGAAGTGGGCGAATCGCTACGGCGCGACAAATATGTCAACGTCCAGGGTGGTGACTTCAATCTCTACGGTCATTTTGCCGACTTCGTCAGACTGACCAAAAGTTGGGAAAACATGGAGCCTGACAGTTACTACGGTCAGGCCGAAGCCGGCATGCGTTACCGTCGTTACAGCGACTTTGAATACAACCCGAAAACACGTGAGCTCAAGCAGCTCGAGCATCGCGCCTACGTGCAGTCGAAGGAGAACAACGCCTATGTGGGCGGTGTTGTGCGGCATTTTCAGGACTTCTCCGATGAAGTGATCACTTCGCCGGTGATGCGCAGCCTGATCGACACCGATTTTGAAGTGTACAAAAGCGTGCTGCCGGAAGAACTGCACGATGAAATCTGGCAGTGCCAGATCCATCAGATCCGCATCGAGATCAAACCCGGCAAGCAACTGGAAATCACCCCGGAAGGGATTCACTGCGACGGTTATCCGTTCAGCGGCGTGCACTTCTGGGGACGCAACAATGTCGAGGGTGCCGAGAGTCGTCTTTACGATATCCACGAGCATCAATTGGCGTCGACCACCTACCAGGAAATTCTCGACACCACTTACTTCCTTGACCGCGACATGCGCCACTACGTGACCCCCGCGCGCAACCCTCATACGCATGCCATGGCGTACCGGCAGATTCTGGCGATTTCCTTCTCGCGGCCCGGGACCGCTTTCGACATTGTTCGCTAATCAGATCACCCCAATCGACGGCGTTGAGTGCTCGACGCCGGTGGTGCTGCGACGTGCCACCGCCAAGGACGCGCAGCGCATGGAGCGCTTCTTCCGCCAGTTCGACGAAGTGTCGTTCTGCGAATGGCAGGACGCCAAATGCCTGCGCGGCGTGTTGATCCAGAAGACCACCACGGCCTATTTGGCCTTCGATGTCGCTGGCGAGATCGTCGGTGCGGTGCTCGGCGGCATGCTTGGTAGTCGCGGCACCATCAACCACTTGGCGGTCAGCCCACGCTATCGCAGCCAGGGCGTCGGCCAGCGGCTGGTGGAAGCGGCGTCGTCCGACATGAAACGGGTCGGTGTATTACGGATGTTTCTGTTCGTCGACGATGCTAACCTCGCGGGCAAGCGATTCTGGACTGCCCAGGGTTTTTGCGAACCCCACGGCGAGCGGACATTTGAGAGGGATCTATGAATGAAACGTCCGGCAGTGCGCCGCTGATGGCTGCCCATCAGCCATCGCGCACGTTTGCCGAAGCCAGCCCGGTGGTGGCCGGTTACTTTACGGTGTCATTCGTGTTCGGGCTGATGGCGGTCAATGCCGGGCTGCCGATGTGGCTGCCGGTGGCGATGTGTTTGTTCGTCTACGCCGGCGCTTCGCAATTCGCCGCGCTGGCGCTGATCTCCAGCGGTGCTTCGCTGACCACCATCGTATTGACCACCTTCCTGATCAATGCGCGGCACATGCTGATGTCGGTGTACATGGCCAAGGCCCTGCGCGCATTGGGCCTGAGCCGCATGGAACGCTGGGCCTACGCCGGTGGACTGACCGACGAATCCTTCGCGTTTCACAGCGTCAAATTGGGCACCGGCGCGCCGGTCAACATCCGTTACCTGATCGGCTTCAACCTGTTCTGCCACACCTCATGGGTGCTGGGAGGATTGTTGGGCGCCGTCTGCGCGCAATATGCATCGCACCTGATCAAATATCAGCTCGACTACGCACTGACCGCGATGATGCTCTACGTGCTGGTGTCGCTGTGCAACACCCGCAACAAACTCATCGCCGCCGCGGCTGCCGTCGTTTGCATGGGCGCGCTGAGCCTGGTCGGCACTTCGCCATTCAACGTATTCATCGCCACGTTTGTGGGCTGCGGAGTGGGTGTATGCCTGACCAAACGTTCCTGATCCTGGTGGTCGCGCTGATGATGGCCGTGACCTTCCTGCCACGCGCGCTGCCGCTGCAAGTCAACACCGAGCACTGGCCGCCATTCGTTGCGCGGGCGCTGGAATACCTGCCGGTGGCGATCGTCGCTGCGATCAGCCTGACACCCTTGTTGATCAAGGATCAGCACATACAGCTCGATCGCCCGGAATTTTATGCAGCCATTCCGACGTTGTTATGTGCGTATTTCAGCAAAAACCTCTTTCTCAGTGTGGCGGTTGGGACGGCTGCGTACATTGCGCTCGGCTCGTTCATGTAGCGGCAGATCGACCACGTCGTTCAGGGCCTGGCCTGACAGGTTAGGGTTGTTCACCGCCAGACGCACTTCGAGAAAATCCTCGAAACCGGGGAATATCGTCAGGCCGTTCTTTTGCGCGGCCTCACGCGACACCATGCCGACTGCGTCCATCTGCGTGATCAACGACAGCGTCAGGGTCTCGCTGCAGGAATAAACCATGCGCTGACCGTTCTCGTGATTGCCCAGTCCGGCGTCGAGAAAACGCAGGAAGCTGTGGGAATACGGACAATCTTCCGCAGGACGCACCTGAAACTTGTTGCCCAGCAACGTCAGTGGATCGTTTTCCTGCCCGCAATGGGCACCGACCACCTGCACCTGCACATCCGGCAAAACAATGCTCGGCAAACCCGGCCGCTGCGGGCCGATCAGCACCGCGAGGTCAAAGTCCTCATTCTTCAGCTTGCTGAGGTTTTCCATCGACTCGGCGTAGCTGAATTCCATCTGGTAATCGGGAAACACCTCAATCAGGCGTCCGATCATTCGCCGGTTGAAGTCAGACGACAACGTGTTGTTCAACGCAACCTTCAATGTGCGCTGGCCGGGTACCTTAAGCGCCTCGACCTTTTCTTCCATCTGTCGCGTGGCAATCAGCACTTTGTCCATGTAGGGCGTCAGCTCCGTGCCTTGCGGCGTCAGCGTCAGCCCTTTGTTGGAACGTCGAAACAAGCGGAAACCGAACTGCTCTTCGACCTTGTTCAACTGCGCGGCCAGGGCCTGCACAGTCAGGCACGAATGCTCGGCTGCGGCCGACAACGAGCCGGTCTGCACGATGCGCATGAGGTTGCGTAAGGTTCTGCTATCCATGGGTAATGCCCTCTGAAGTGGGCTGGGTATTGTTGTTTACGAGACTGCCGGTCCGGCGTCATATGCCGGCTATATTCCAGCACCTGAGCATAGTTGTCGCGGGTTTAGTAGCGAATTGATGTCCCTGCCGATGGCTGGAAGCTGACACAGGATCGGGATTTTTGATGACGTGGGGGTGATTGGGGTCAAGAAAAGTGCGTGGTTTTGGTGCGTGGGACGATTTTTTTCGAAGAGAAACAGGTTACATCTTCCGGGGTTTTTCCCTGCGTTACGCGCAGATAGGTCTCAGGAAAAGTAACGATTCAGCTGATAGCACCTACCTTGTCAAAGGAGTTGAAATGGTCGTCTGGCATGCGAGCCATGGCGGTAGATAACCACCTATCAACTTCGCGTTGACCGACGAAGATCCCTCCGACAACAATGCAGAGGTAGCGCTTATGTAGCTACAAAATCACGATGAGGTAATGGAAATGGCTGCACTACTGAAAACTACCGATGTGCGCTGCCGCATTGATGAGGATTTGAAAGCGCGTGCCACTGAAGTCTTGAACGCTTGCGGGCTGAGCATTAGCGACGCCATGCGACTTTTTCTGCGGCAGGTTGTTGCCACTCAGGGGCTTCCCTTCGATGTGCGAGTTCCATCAGAGAAAACGGCCCGCGCAATGATGGAAGCGCGAGAAATCCGTCAGCGTTTCGACTCGATAGACGACATGCTGAGGACTGCTGATGGCGAAACCGGAGAAAACACAAAAACGCGCTGATCGGCCTAAACAGTGTGCACAGACTTCTGAATTCAAGAAGTCTTGGGATCGTTATAACCGCGCCGGAAGGCGAGACATGAACGACGTCCGGAAGGTGATGGCGATGTTGTTTTTGGGGCAGCAGTTACCGGCAGAGTATCTGGATCATGCGCTGACTGGAGATTGGTCTGGATTCCGCGAGTGTCATATCGGTGGCGATTTTCTGATGGTTTACGAGAACACACGCCCAGACCTGATCACGTTTGTGGATTTAGGGAGCCATTCAGAATTGTTTAAATAGCACAGAAATACATCAGCCGGCTTAACTCCGGCTTCTGTGCGTTTGATCGTTACGATTGTTCGTTTGTGTATAAAAATTCTAAAGAACTACAGTTATGTACTAGTCTTCTGCTAAGACAAAAAATCAGGAGGCGTCTATGCCTACCTCATCCCCAGCCCTCACCCCACGCGAACAACTCGACGTCCCCGAGGCCGGGCGCGTCGCGCTGAAGTTTTTCTTCAATCTCATGGAGCGCTGGGGCTGCAGCGCCGAGCAGCAGCGCACGCTGCTGGGCGGCGTCGGCAACACCACGTTCTACAAATACAAACACCTGCCGCCAAACATTCGCCTACCGCACGACACGCTGGAGCGCATCTCGTATCTGATGGGCATTCACAAGGCCTTGAGCATCATCTTCAGCAACAGCCACGAGCGCGCTTATACGTGGGTCAGCAGCCCCAATACGGCTGCGCCATTCAATGGCCGGACCGCGCTGGATTACATGCTGGCGGGGAGGGTGGTCGACATCGCCGACGTACGCCGCTACCTCGACGGGGTGCGCGGTTGAAGGCCCCGCCGCTGGCTGAGCCGCAATGGCCCAAGGCCTACCGGATCGTCAACAGCAGCTTCCCGCCGATTGCGTTGTTCGAAGACGTGCTCGACCCCGAAGACCTGGAAGTCGCCTACGCGCTGGAAGCACTGACCAATGATCGCCTGATCGAACAGGCCGGCGTCCTCGCCCGCGTGCGCCCCGAAGACCGGCTCGCCGGCCCCGGTTCAACCCCGGTGATGGCGGCGTTTACCCACATCGGCAAAAGCAGCCGCTTCACCGATGGCACCTTCGGCGTCTACTACGCCGCCAGCAGCCAGGCCGCGGCCATCGCCGAAACCTGCTATCACCAGGAACGTTTCCTCGCGGCCACCCACGAAGCGGATCTTGAGTTGACCATGCGGACTTACGTCAATCGGGTGGTTAAGCCGCTGCACGATGTCCGTGATGGTTTTGCACATTTGCATCAACCCGATCCGGAAGCCTATGGCCCGTCACAGGCGTTTGCCCGACAACTGCGCGAGTCTGAATCGTGGGGAATGCTCTACAACAGCGTGCGTTTGCCGGGCCACGAATGTGTCGCTGCGTTCCGGCCGCCAGCGGTGTCGATTCCGAAGCAGGGCAAGCATTTGCGGTATGTGTGGAGTGCGAGTCAACGCAGGATTTCGTTTGTGTTTGAGATCAGTCAGGTGTGAATCGCATGAAGCCCTCGCGGTATGGCGAGGGCCTCTTATTGGTGGTTAACGTCAATGGCTTGCTGTTGGCGCATCCAGCACTTTCACCACATCGTCGATCAGCGCCTTGCTCAACTCCTGCAGATACTGCGAGGCATAAGCGTGAAGGTCGGGATCGCGAGAAACTGTGGAGTCGGCGGTCAGCAGCTTGGAGATGTGAAGCAAGTGTGAGGCGTGCGAGAGAGCGGCCATCACTGGAACACCACGATTGGTACGGAACAGCGCTTGATTGGCCTGGAAGGAAAAGTGCGTAAGGCCTGGGGTTTTCAAATCAAGGTAGTCGGTCATTTCGCTTCACCTGCCCTGCGTAAGGCGTGGCGTGAGGTGACCGGTGTGGCAGCGCGACGGATTACGGATGGATCAATGGCATTCATTTGTGAACTCCCTGTATCAAATGAGAGCCGCCATTTTCGTTCTCAGGCGAAAGGGTGGCAGCTATGCGCAGGCTGAGAAACCGGAGATACAGGAACCCGGCAGACCCGAAGGTCTCCCACGCACAGCCGCCATTGCACGTGGATGTGGGCACAAAAAAGCGCTGGCAGTCGTGAGGTGGGGCGTTGGTGCGCCTGTATCTTACTCGGGTTCTCAGGCCCGGTTGCTGAATTGGCAGCGACGGGATTAACGGTAGCTTTGCGTGGGGCGTATTGGCAACGGTGGCTAGTGGTGGCTTCTCGTTACAACAGATTTCTCAAGGCTTCGCGCCAGCATTTCGTCGAACTGCTCCCATAAGCGTTTATGGATTGTTTATACGGCGGGGCCGTCTCGTGCGCATTTTGACGGCTCGATTTGGTTGCTCATTGCCTACGCCAAGGCAAAGCTCGACAACTTGCCTGTAGCCCTTAAGCAACTGAAGGAGGAAATCAGCGATGGTCGATGAACTGGAGCAATTCCAGCAGGACTTGCGGGAATCTGTACGTCAGATGAAGGCTTGAAAGGTGTTAGGCAAAACGCTCTCTCTTGCCACTTCTCCGCGCGCAATGGCCAAAGCAAGAATGCTGGCGTCTCTTACTCCAAACACCATTGCGGCTGACGTTTCCAGTCGTCTGGAAACCCCATAAGTCTCAAATACCCCTGCTCTCTCTGGTCCAACATTTCAGCCAATTGAAACTTCCACTGGCTGTCTGGACTGAGCAAATCGGTTAGATACGCCAGCATCGTCAGCACAATATATAGCCGCTGCTTAGGCTGAGGCCGGTCGCCAGGCGCGTTTTGGATGACCCATTCCTTAGGTAAGGATGGTCGAATCGAGAGTTCCCGGTTCCAAAGTCGTGAGTGGTGGGCGCAGCAGTTTCGGATGAAGGTCAGGGTGTGTAGCCAGGAGGCCAATACCTCGAAGGGCAGATTGAATCTGCTCGCGATCGCTTTTTTGTCGACGCTTTTGCCTATGGCATTGAATAGGGTGGACACCGTTCCAAGGCTCAGTTCTTCCAGAACAGCCCAGGCGGGTGGCAACTCGGGATGGGAATAGGTCGATCCGTAGAATCGAAAATAGTTATCGCGTGTGCGATTTTCAATTCGCTGCTGCTGGATCTGATCTGCTCGGCTGCTCTTTTTTATACGATCAATCTCATGTCCAAGTTTGTTGCGTTCCTTGCTCAGTTGATCTTGCAGGGGCCGCAATAAATCCGAATGTGAGTATGACGAGGAGAAGATTGACGCTTCAGCTATCCAGTCAGGCCCGTACTTAGGGCACATGTGGTTGCTGATAGTCGCTCGTATGGCGACTTCGACACGTTCGATAGCATCCATGGTAATGCGTCGCAACGAGCCGTCGAAACGATAGATGTCGACGACTGCTTTCAGAGTGCTACCAGGCTTGAAGGTGTGTTCAGGGTTCGTTTCCTGAAAAGGGCGCATATAGGGGCTCAGGCGAAACAGCGTGACCACTTCCAGGAAACGCATGGCGCGGTCGTCGTTTGCGACTTGCAGGCCTCGTTGCTTTAGCAGTTCCAATTGCTGTTCTACGCTGAGGGCCGGCTTGTCGAAGGGCCTCATGTAGTTTTCTCCGGGCAAAAAAAACCCGCACGATTTGAGCTTGCTGACTGGGTCAACCTAGGCTTGGCGGGTGTGTTGGGGTGCATTATAGGTAGGTGCGAGAGGCCGTCAATGTTGGGCTGATGTGAAATTGTAACGGCTTGAAGCACGGGGGGACGGAGTTTGAGATAAGGGGCCGCAGGTCTGGTCGCAGCAATGTGGAAACCTCTGCGGAGTCCAAACACCAGAAACAACAAAGCCCCTGCATTTCTGCAGGGGCTTTGTTTTGTATGGTGCCGGCACCAGGAGTCGAACCCGGGACCTACTGATTACAAGTCAGTTGCTCTACCAACTGAGCTATACCGGCGTGTGGGCGACGATTATAGCGATTGGGTGGGTTCTGTAAACCCCTGAATTCAGACTATTTTTACGCACGCGCTGTATCAGGCGCGGCATGGGCTGTGTCGCTGGGTTTTAAGCCGTAAAATCTGGCTGTTCGACGTCAATCCAGCATGAGAGTGATGGCAGGATTTTTGCGCTGTTCAAGCACCCATTTAACCCTTTTATGTCCTTTTGATTGGAAGCTTATGCACAACGGATCGGCGCGACCTTGCCGTTGCAGGGGATTTTGTGGACACGTTCTCATTTTGTGTGCAAAGCCCTGTTTTACAGGTTTTTTATCAATATGAACAAAAAATGACCAATGCTGTTTTTGTCATGCAATGGCCGTGGATATTGGATCCACGGGGAAACCATCAACAGAGTTATCCACAGGCTGTAAAGATTTTAAGCGCGTTCGGCCAGCAGCAGAAAATTACGCGGCGTCAGCGAGCTGTCGCAGAAGGTGCCGAGTCGTACGACGTACCCCTGTTCGGCGAGGAAAATGGCTCGATCAAGAATCAGCCAAAGCTCCAGCGGTCGTCGGAACAGTCCGCGCAGTAATTCCAGGTTGCGAACTTCGGCCAATTGCTGCCAACCGGCAGCTTCCAGTGCCTGCCAGTTCGGCGTGCCGATTGTGGATAACTCCTTCAATGCAGCCAGATCGCGGCAGTAATCGGCGAAGGTTTTGTCCAGCCAGGCGCTGGGCAGGGACGGGGTAGGCAGGTATTCGTCTACTTCACGCACTTGCCGTTGCAGCAAATCGAAAGCCAGGCGCCGGGCCATGGAGGTGTCGCGCTGACGTCGGACTCTTGCACCGGCGGTGACGGTTTCGCTCATGGGCAGCGCCAGATCTTCGAGCGAGAGCTGTAGGGCGGATCGCAAACCCGCTGAGGACAATGCGTGGTACTCGCTGCGATTGATCCTGTTGTAGCAGCACGGCGCGATAGCCATCCTCTGACATCCGGCAGCGCTCGCCAGTTGCATCAAGCGCACATGCAGATCGCCGCAGGCGTGCAGGGCGACCGGGGTGTGGTGAGCGCTCAACACGTTCGCCGCGTCTGCGGCCAGCACATCCTGCTCGACATGCAGGGCATGCAAATGATGGCGCTGACTCAGAGCCTGACCGCTGGCGACCAGCGCCGGATCGTATTCAACACAGGTCAGCTGTTGCCCGGCGCTCAACAGGCGCCGGCCCAAATGCCCTTTGCCGGAACACCAGTCCAGCCAATGCGTTGGCGGCGAGGCGAAAGACAAACGGCTGCCGAACGCTTCAATCTGCTGCCACTTGCGTCCCGGCACGTCGACATTCAATCGATGGCCTGCAGTTTCCAGCGCATGTCCCGGCAACTCACCCACTGCGCTCAGCTCAGCCGACAACGCCGCCAAAGAGGCGAACGGCTCCGGGGCGTCGACGAGATCGGCAGGATGGTTGTGCGCCCGCTCTGCATCTTCCAGTGACCGTCTGCGTAGCCAGGAAGACAATTGCGGGTAGGCCGTTTCCCACGGGAGCGAAAGATGAGTGAACGGACGAGGTTTCCACAGCGCCTGATGCGCCGTAAGAAAAGCATCCAGCGCGGTGAAGCGGGCGAGTAGGGCCTCGCCCGTCAGCACGTGGGAAGTTTCAACGCCCTTGGCAGGCATCGACGCGCAGCCAGCGCTCCAGCAGCTTGAAGCCGCGCACCAGCACGTAGGACATCAGCAGATAGAACACGCCGGCGGCGAAGAAGATTTCCACCGGCAGGTAGGTGCGGGCGATGATCGTGCGGGCCATGCCGGTCAGTTCCAGCAGAGTCACGGTGCTCGCCAGTGCGCTGGCCTTGAGCATCAGGATCACTTCGTTGCTGTAGGCCGGCAGGCCGATGCGCGCTGCACGCGGCAGCATGATGTAGAACATCGCCTTGGGCTTGGACATGCCCAGTGCTCGCGCCGCTTCGATTTCGCCCGGCGGAATCGCCTGGATCGCGCCGCGCAGGATCTCCGCGATGTACGCCGCCGTGTGCAGGGTCATGGTCGCGGTGGTACACCAGAACGGATCGCGCAGGTACGGCCACAGCGCGCTGCTGCGCACCGCATCGAACTGCGCCAGGCCGTAGTAGACGAGGAACAGTTGCACCAGCAGCGGCGTGCCACGGAAAAAGAAGATGTAGGCGTAGGGCAAGGCGCGCACGTACCACAGCTTCGACGAGCGGGCGATGCCCAGCGGAATCGCCAGCAGCAGGCCGGCAATCACGGCAATCGCCACCAGCTCCAAGGTCAGGGTCGCGCCCTGCGCCAGTTTCGGCAGCCACTTGATGATCACTTCCCAGTTCATGAAGCGCTCCTCGCAAAGCCGCGAGCGGCGCGTTTTTCCAGGAAGTGCATGCCGGTCATCGCCAGCACCGTCAGGCCGAGGTACATGACTGCGGCCACCAGATAGAAGGTGAACGGTTGTTTCGACACGGTCACGCCGATTTGCGCGTGACGCATGATTTCTTCCAGACCGATGACTGACACCAGCGCGGTGTCTTTCATCAGGATCATGAACAGGTTGCCCAGGCCGGGCAGGGCGATGCGCCACATCTGCGGCATGATCAACTTGGTGAAGATCCGCCATTTCGATAGGCCCAGCGCCACACCGGCTTCACGGTGGCCTTTGGGAATGGCGAGGATCGCGCCGCGGAACACTTCCGTGGCGTAGGCGCCGAAGCACAGACCCAGCGCGATTACGCCAGCGGCAAAGGCGCTGAGTTGCAGGTCGGGGTTACCGAAAAACTCACCGAGGCTGCGCATCAGGTTGACCGTACCGAAGTAGATCAACAGCACCCAGAGCAATTCCGGGACGCCACGCACCAGGGTCGAATAAGTGCCGCCAAGCCACTGCAGCGGCTTGTACGGGGAAGTCTTGGCCAAGGCGCCGAGCAGACCGAGTACCAGTCCCAGGCACAGGGCCGTCAGCGCCAGTTTGACGGTCATCAGTGCACCGGCGGCGAGGGCCGGGCCGAATCCGTAGAGGTCGATAATCATGGATTTCTTTTCAAATCGCGGCAGGCAAGGCCGGGAGCCGGCGCCGTCGGTGGATGGCGCCGGTCCCGCAGGTCAGATCAATAGATGCTGAACGGGAAATACTTGTCGTTGATCTTCTTGTAGGTACCGTCGGCGACGATTTCCTTCAGCGCGGCGTTCAGCTTCTCGCGCAGCGGGTCACCTTTGCGCACGGCGATGCCGATTTTGTCGCTTTCCACGACCGGGTCGCCTTTGAACTCGTAGGCCTTGCCTGCATCGGTTTTCAGCCAGTCGTAGTTGGCGTACTTGTCGGCGAGGATGGCGTCGACACGACCGGAGGTCAGGTCCAGGTAGGCGTTTTCCTGGGTGTCGTAGAGTTTGACTTCAATATCGCTACCGTAAGTGTCCTCAAGCCAGGTGCCGGCGAGGGTGGCGCGCTGGGTGCCGATGATCTTGCCTTTGAGTGCGTCCTTGTCGGTTTTGAAATCGACGTTTTTCGGCGCGATGAACTGCAGCTTGTTCGAGTAGTACGGGTCGGTGAAGTCCACCGCGCCCTTGCGCTCTTCGGTGATCGACAGCGAGGACACCAGGAAGTCGAACTTCTTGGCGTTCAGCGCCGGGATGATGCCGTCCCAGTCGGAGGTGACCACCGAGCACTCGACTTTCATCTTGGCGCACAGGGCGTCACCGATGTCTTTGTCGAAGCCGACCACGTTGCCGCTGGCGTCTTTGTTGTTGAACGGCGGGTAAGCCGCTTCGATGCCCATCTTCAGGGTCTCGGCCATGGCCCCGGCGCTGAACGCGAGGGTGACGGCGGCAGCCAGGAAGAGCTTTTTAAAATTCTGCATGCATGTTGCTCCGTTAGCGGTTGCTGGACATGAATTGTTTGCAGCGCGCCGAAAGCGGGTTTTCGAACACCTGCTGAGGCGATCCTTGCTCTTCCACCAGCCCCTGGTGGAGGAACACCACTTCGCTGGAGACCTGACGGGCAAAGCTCATTTCGTGGGTCACCAACAGCATGGTGCGGCCTTCTTCGGCCAGTGCGCGGATGACACTAAGTACTTCCTGAACCATTTCCGGGTCAAGGGCGGAGGTGGGCTCGTCAAACAGAATCACCTTCGGCTGCATCGCCAGCGTGCGGGCAATCGCGGCGCGTTGTTGCTGACCACCGGACAATTGCGACGGATAGGCGTGGCGCTTGTCGGCGATGCCGACCTTGGCCAGCAGCGCTTCGGCGACCTCGATCGCCTCGGCCTTGCTCTGGCCGAGCACGCGGCGCGGGGCTTCGATGATGTTGTCGAGCACGCTCATGTGCGGCCACAGATTAAAGTTTTGAAACACAAAACCAATCTCGGAACGCAGGCGGTTGATCTGTTTGCCATCCGCAGCAACCAGTTCGCCATTCTTGGCGGGCTTGAGCTTGAGTTCTTCACCGGCCACCAGAATCTGACCCTGGTGCGGGTTTTCCAACAGGTTGATGCAACGCAGGAACGTGGACTTGCCGGAACCGGAGGAACCGAGGATCGAGATCACATCGCCGTCGCGGGCGGTCAGCGAGATGCCTTTGAGCACCTCAAGCTGTCCGTAGCGTTTGTGCAAGTTGCGGATTTCAAGCGCGGGCGTGGCCTCAGCCATGTGCGTTCCTCATATATGTTGCGCTCCTGCTGTTGGCGGGCCTTCCTGGCGAGGCGGCCAAGCTAGCATAGCGTTTCAATGGCAGCCAACAGCGCTACGGGCGGTAAGCGGATGGCGTGTGGCGGGTTGTCGCATCGGCACAGCAGACTGTCGCCCCATCAACAACCGAACGGGTGTTTGAACGTGCAGGCCCGTGGGTGTTGCGTAAAAAAAGGCGCGATGTTGCCAGCTTTGGCGGGGTGTTGGAAGCGCTATCCGGCCGAACGTTCCTGATTCGCCCTTTTATTGTGCATCCCACACTTTTTCAGTGTGTTTCTGGTGCGCCTGTTCGCTTGAAAAGTGAGTCGCAGGGTAACGCTCTGGCGAATTGCCATTAATTTTAAGGACTTGCGATGACTGTCCGGTCGCGTTCAAAGCCGCGGGCCAGAAGAGTTTGAAACATTTTGGCGCATTTATTGCGTGCAGAATCTGGAACGCCCTGTTGGTTTCTTTTTACGAGAAGGAAACCAGGCAGGTCGGACGCAATCGCTTTCCTCGCAAAGGTAGTTTCGATGAGCAGTACCCCAAGCTCCAATGGCCTCGAACAGGGGCTCAAACCGCGTCATGTGACCATGTTGTCGATCGCCGGTGTTATCGGCGCCGGTCTGTTCGTTGGCTCCGGCCACGCCATCGCTGCCGCCGGCCCTGCCGTGCTGCTGGCTTACGCCGCCGCCGGTACCCTGGTGGTGCTGGTGATGCGCATGCTCGGTGAAATGGCTGTCGCTTCGCCCGACACCGGCTCTTTCTCGACGTATGCCGACCGTGCCATCGGGCACTGGGCCGGCTTCACCATCGGCTGGTTGTACTGGTGGTTCTGGGTATTGGTGATTCCATTGGAAGCCAACGCTGCCGCGACCATCCTGCACGCCTGGTTTCCGAGTGTGGAGATCTGGGCCTTTGCCTTGGTCATCACCATGTTGCTCACGGTGACCAACCTGTTCAGCGTGAAAAACTACGGTGAGTTCGAATTCTGGTTTGCCCTGATCAAAGTCCTGGCGATCATCGGCTTCATCATCCTCGGCCTCGCGGCGATCTTCGGTTTCCTGCCGAACAGTCAGGTCAGCGGCGTTTCGCACTTGTTCGACTCCGGCGGCTTCCTGCCAAACGGCATGGGTGCGGTATTGGGCGCCATCCTGACCACCATGTTCTCGTTCATGGGAACCGAAATCGTGACCATCGCGGCTGCGGAATCGAAGAACCCGGGCAAGCAGATTTCCAAGGCCACCAACTCGGTGATCTGGCGGATCGGCCTGTTCTACCTCGTCTCGATCTTCATCGTTGTGGCCCTGGTGCCGTGGAACGATCCGACGCTGGCCAACCTCGGTTCTTACCAGACCGTGCTTGAGCGCATGGGCATTCCGAACGCGAAAATGATCGTCGACATCGTGGTGCTGGTCGCGGTCACCAGTTGCCTGAACTCGGCGCTGTATACCTCGTCGCGCATGCTGTTCTCCCTCGGCAAGCGCGGCGATGCACCGGCGATGTCGACTCGGGTCAACAAAAGCGGCACGCCTTACTGGGCCGTCATGCTGTCGACCGGCGCGGCGTTCCTCTGCACCTTCGCCAACTATGTGGCCCCGGCTGCCGTGTTCGAATTCCTGCTGGCCAGCTCCGGCGCCATCGCGCTGCTGGTGTACCTGGTGATCGCGTTCTCGCAACTGCGCATGCGTAAACAACGCATGGCCCGCGGCGAGAAAATCGTCTTCAGCATGTGGCTGTTCCCGGGCCTGACCTACGCGGTGATCATCTTCATCGTCGCGGCCCTGACCATCATGCTGTTCCAGGAAGCCCACCGCGTGGAAATCCTCGCAACCGGCCTGCTGAGCCTCATGGTAGTTGCCGCCGGCCTGCTGGTGGCGCGCCGCCGCAAGCTGGAAAACCGTGGTGCGGTGGTGCTGAACTGATCCGCAACGCGTAATGCAAAACGGCCGCTGTCAGTGATGACGAGCGGCCGTTTTTGTTTGTGCTGCAGGTGGCGAAACATCGCCACATATCCGTAATCAGCTTTGTTCTCGCAAGAGCATAAAGTCTGAGCTGCCTTTCTCTTCGTCGAACCATTTATCCCAAGTTGTTTCCTTGGGAGTTTTAACGGTTTTGCTTTGGAGGGGCGCAGCTGAGTCTTCTGATTTCGGCAATTGTCCGTCCTTGCATGCTGTCTTCTTCACCTGACCTCCTTTTTTGACCGTGCGTGAATGTCAGGTGCAAAAAGTTACTCGGCTTTGGGGGCGCTGTCCTCCAGCGACTTGCCGTAAGTATCCAGCGCAATCCCGAAATCGGTGATGAACTGTGGCTCGGTCAGCCAGGCCTGGGCGGTTTCGATGTCCATGCCGTCGGCCCACATGCGGTAGTCGATCAGCATGTCGGCGGCTAGGTGAGTGGCGGCCATGCCTTCGTTCTCGGCGTTTTCCATGTCCAGCAGTTCTGGATGGTCAACGATGATGAACGCCAGTTCGCGCAGCAGGGTCAGCAGCATTTCGTTGCGACTGACGGCTTCGGCGTCGCGCATTTTGCTGAACATCGCCAGGGTGTATTCCGGGATCGGCTCGTCCAGATGCCCGAGGTTGTCGTCCTGGTCCAGCGGCTTACGGCCGACCATGCGGATGTGCTTGGCTTTGGCCTTGGCGCGTTTGGCGCGTTTCTGTTGCTTGTTCAGGGATGCCATGGGAACTCAGTTCTTCTGTTGGGTGTGTGCGGCGATCGCGTCGGACGCCGCCACATAGTCGGCCTGGAAGGCCGGGGATTCGATCCACGCCAGGGCGCCGGCTTCGTCGGTTTCTTGCGACCACTGGCGATACTCGATCAGCGCGGCGAGGATGAAATCCATCGCGCCTTCTTCGCCTTCCTGCTCGTAGACCAGCTCCAGCAGCGGGTCTTCGAGGAATGCGCTGCACATGGCTTGCTGGCTGATCTTCTCGGCGTCGATCATTTTCTTGAACAGCTCGGTCAGGTCCACCGACTCGAAGTCGATACGGTCATCGTTCGGGTCCAGTTCGAGCGGCGCCTCGGCGCGTTTGGTGCGGTTCTGCTTGGCCTTGGTTTTGGCCCGGGCGGCGCGTTTTTGCTGCTTGTTGGCGGAGGCCATGGTGTGTTCCGTCGTGCGTGGGAAGGGCTCAGCTGCGCGGCACTGTCCGCCCGGGTGTGTCGGGGGGCAGTTCGCCGGTTTGCAGCCAGGTCAGAGCGATGGGCCATAGTGTGGCTTGGTATGCGCTACGAAAAAAGGCGAAATGTCCGACTTGCTGTTCGCCGATGTCCTGCGGCTCGATGCGCAAGTGGGTTTTGTGCGCATGGCTGAAGTAGTCGAGCAGGCGTTCGATGGCGGGGACGGTGCCGTACGGGTCGTCGCTGATGCTGATCGCCAAGGTCTGTGCGCGGACGTTGGCGAAGGGCAGGTGGCCGGTTGTCTTCAGCAGTCGGCGGCCGCTCGGACGCTGCTCGTAGCGCGCGGCAGGCGTGCTCCAGTCACGTACGACGCCTGCTGGTGTGTCCTCCAGCCAGCCGAGGCGTTTGCCCGGGAAATAGCCACAGAGGCGCGTCAGCATTGGCATCAGCAAATGCCATTTACCAAACATGCGCCAGCGCTGTGCCGGCGCATAGTCGCGCCAGTAAGCGAACTGCGCGCCGACCGTCACCAGCCGACGAATGACCTGCCCGGACTCGCCCAGTCCCGCCGCGCAACCGCCGAAGCTATGGCCGACCACATCGATTGGCTGGCCGGGAAATTCCCGTTGCGCGCGTTTGAGCATCGCCTCGAAATCCAGCGCGCCCCAGTCGGTCCATGAAGCCTCAAGGCCTCTCAGGGTTGCCGGACGCGACTCGCCGATGCCTCGGTAGTCGTAGGTGATCACGTCGAAGCCGTTGTCGACCAGGTAATCGGCGAAGCGTGAATAGTGTCGGCAGCGTACCGAGGTGGCGGCGTTGATGATGACTACCGGGCGTTGCGCATCGGGCAGGGCGTGACGCCAGGTGAAGCCGCCGAGCATAAAGCCATCGGCGGCAGCTTCTTTGAAAGGTTCGCTCACGGTTGCTGTGTCGGGCGTAAACGCGGGACTGCGTGAATTCATATGGACCTGGCCTTGGCGAAGACGGATCGAGAATGAGCTTCAACGCCGGCCTGCGCAATCACTCGGAACGCAGTGCGCTCCGGATTGAAGGTTAGCGACTCTGTAAATTCGAGCCGCAGTGCGTCTCGAATTAGTCCCTTTCGCACCCTGGCCAAGTGCCAATCATTCTAAAACACGTGCTTCCTTGGCCGGATCAAATAAGGAGTAACGGTTGGGCTCTACAAGAGCCCGGGAGTTGTCATCATGAAACGCGTTCTTTCATTCCTGCTGCCCATCGCGGCGGTGGCTGCATTGGCTTTTCCGGCGATGTTGCAGGCGGCCAATCTCGACCCGATCGACAGTGCCGGTGTGCAAGTCCAGCAACAACAGCAAAACGGCATCAACTACCTGTCCGGCGGGATCGGCCTGGACGAGTCAAAAGCCATTCAGCAAACCCCCGGCTACAACCTTCATATGACCTACTCGGTCGGCATGCAAAACGAGTACGCCGCCAACGTCGACGTGACGATTGAAAAAGCCTCAGGACAAACCGTGCTGACCCTCAATCAGGCAGGGCCGCTGGTGTATGTGCAGTTGCCGCCAGGCAAATACATTGTGCGGGCCACGCTCAATGGCCAGGAGCGGCGCGACGTGACTGACGTTGGCAGCGGCACGGCGCGCAATCTGGTGTTTCACTGGAGTTGAGGTGGTCAATGGATGATGCACTGGCAACACATCAGGCGCGGTACAGTCCCGCGCCTGATGTGTTGGACCGCTCCGGCATTTTCTGAAAGTGTCACTGCCGCGTGCGCTTGGCCTTCTGCTTGTCACCGGGCTCGCGCGCCATTCGGTGAATCCACAATCCAATCCAGCCGACGGCTATCAGGAACAGAGTGCCGACGCACTGCGACATGATCTCGAACCAGAACATTCGGGGTTGCTGCGCCAGGGTGTAGGTATGGCGTGGGCCGGATCGGTTCCAGGTGGTGAGGGAGCCGCTCATCAAACTGTGGATGATCAGATAAGTCGACGCGGCGATGAGGAAGGCGATCAGTATGCCGACCAGTATCATCAGCCAGAATGCAATCCGGCTCTGGCGATAGGGTGGTGGATGGGGCAGGGGCACGCGGGTTCTTTTCTGGTTCATCGAGCGGATGACCCTCTTCCATAAGGTGCGGCCAAAGTAGCGCGGATCGCCTTTGTTCGAAACCCGTCGCGCATTTGCGCAGCCCAGAAAAAAGGATGAAATGAGCCGCCATCAAATCGCAGGCATAAAAAAACCCTGAATCTTGCGATTCAGGGTTTTCGGTATTTGGTGCCCAGAGACGGAATCGAACCGCCGACACGGGGATTTTCAATCCCCTGCTCTACCGACTGAGCTATCTGGGCAACGGGGCGCATTAAAAGGGTTTTTCGGATTTACGTCAACGACTTTTTTAAAATTTCTTAAATTAATTCCGTCGCTTACGATCCGACCCCCGATTTTGCAGGTTTACTCTGCAGGCGGAACGTAACCTTCGGCCTTGGCGTATTCCTCGCCGGAGAAGTACTTGTCCATTTCGCCCTGAAGATATTTGCGGTCTTCGGCATTCATCATGTTCAGGCGCTTTTCGTTGATCAGCAGGGTCTGGTGTTTCTGCCAGTCAGCCCAGGCCTTGGCCGAGACGTGGTCAAAAATGTCCTGACCTTTGGCGCCCGGGAAAGGAGCGCGTTCCAGCGCGGGCAATTCTTCTTTGTACTTGCGGCACATGATGGTGCGGGTCATGACGACTCTCCTGCGTTCAATACGGCGGCCGCGCGCTCGAGCAAGGTTTTGACCGGGGCGGCAAGGCCCAGGCGCGGCGGGGTGGCGAGGTTATACCAGAGCCAGTCGGCCTCGGCCACGTGATGGGTGGCGTCCTGTACCTGAACCAGCCAGGGTTCGATGGACAGCTGGAAGTGACTGAAGGTGTGAACGAGGCTTGGCAGTGCCTGCTGCTCACCCATGGTCAGCGAGTGCTGGTCGACCAGATGTTGCAGGTCTTCAAGAGCTTCGAGTTCCGGCAAGCTCCACAAACCGCCCCACAGACCGCTGGAGGGGCGGCGATAAAGCAGAATCGCGCCGTCGCCATTGGCGAGCATCGGCATCAGCGTGCGTTTTTGCGGGATCGCTTTGCGCGGTTTGGGGATCGGGTAGCGTGTTTCCAGGCCGAGCATGTGCGCCTCGCAGCCCTTTTCCAGTGGACACAGCAGGCAGCTCGGTTTGCTGCGCGTGCACAACGTGGCGCCGAGATCCATCATCGCCTGGGTGTAGGCATTGACCCGATCATGCGGCGTGAAACGCTCTGCGTTGGCCCACAGCTGTTTGGCGACCTTCGGTTCACCCGGGTAACCCTCTTGCGCAGTAAAACGCGCCAGGACGCGTTTAACGTTGCCATCGAGGATCGGCGCGCGCAGGCCCATGCTGATGCTGGCAATGGCCCCGGCGGTGGACAGGCCGATCCCCGGCAGATCCGTGAGCTTTTCGACGTCCCGCGGAAATTCACCGCCGTACTGGCTGACGACGATCTTTGCGGTCTTCTGCAAATTGCGCGCGCGGGTGTAGTAACCCAGCCCCGTCCACAGATGCAGCACTTCGTCCTCCGGCGCTTCGGCCAATGCTTGTACCGTCGGCAGTGCGGTCATGAAGCGGTCGAAGTAATTGAGCACGGTGCTGACCTGGGTCTGCTGCAACATGATCTCCGACACCCACACCCGGTACGGATTGATGTCTTGCTGCCAAGGCAAATCGTGGCGGCCGTGGCGGTCGAACCATTCCAGCACCGCCGTGGAAAACTGCTCCGCTCTCATCGCTTGAACAGCCCCTTCAATGCGTTTTTCAATTCCGGGCTGACCTTGTCGCCGAGTTTTTCATCGATCTTCTCGCTGAGTTTGTCGCCGGCCATTTTGGTCGCGACCTGGCCGAGACGTTCGTTGTCCACACGGCAGGCCTTGGCGCCCAGCTCCAGCGGACCACGGCAGCGCAGCGGCCACTCGATGCCGACGAACTTCTCGCCGACCTGACAGGCCGGGTCCGGCATCGCGCTGGTGTCGCCTTCGACGATGATGCCGACGCGGTAATCCATGCCCAGCACGCGCAGGTCGATGTCGCCGTCGCCGTTGACGGTCATGCCGGGGATGCGCACCTTCAGGTCCGGGTTGCTGGCCACGCCGTTGCGCAAGGTCAGGTTGCCCTTGAGTTCCTGGAACGGTGTGTCCTTGCCCCGCGGCTCGCCGCTGAGGGTTTTGCGGTTAAGCGTGGCGATGCCTTTGCACAGTTGCTGTTCAAGGTTGGCGTTGAGCAGCACGCCGTTGTTGATCACGAAACTGGCGTTGCCATTGAGGGTTTCGATCAGCGCCTGCTGGCTGTTGCCGCTGCCGGTGAGACTGCTGGTCAGTGTGACCAGGCCTTTGACTGGCGGGTTCTTGCCCTGGCTTTCGAGGATTTTCTCCACCGGCACGCGGTTGATCCGGGTTTGCAGATTCAACACTGGCGCGCTCGGGCGCGCATCGAGGGTGCCCTTGGCTTCGAAGTCGCCGTTGTACAGCCCGCCGCGCAGGTTTTCCAGGGTCAGCAGGCCGCCCTGGCCGGTGGCTTTGAGCGCGGCGTTCTGGATCGGCAGTTTATCGAGGGTCAGTTGGCCGAAGCTCAGATCGGCATCAACGTCGAGTTTGGCCAGGCGCTCGACCGGCAACAGGCGCTCAGTGCTCCAGGCGCTTTTACTCGGTTTGTCCGGCAGCGGTGTGCTGCCGGCACCGGCCATGGCATCGGCTTCGGTACTGGCAACTTCGGCCTGACGCACTTGCGTGGCGTTTTTGGCTTTTTCCGATTTCGGCGGCAGGTAGCGGTCGACGTCGAACGTGTCAGCCTTGAGGATCGCCCGCAGCGACTGCTTGGCGAAGTCCTCAACGGCAATGCGTCCGCTGAAGCTGCTGTCGTCGAGTTTCAGGTTGATATTGTCGAAGGCAACGCTGCTGGGCGTGGCGGCCACGCGGCTGACCAGCTCGACCTTGCTCAGGCTGCCAGGCGCCATCGCTGGCAGTGTCTGGCCGATGCTGTCGACGAACTTGGCCAGATCGAACTGGGCGATGGAGATGCCGCCAGTGATCTGCGGAGTCTTGTCGAGGTCGTTGGCTTTCAGCTCACCCAAGGCGCGCAACTGGTTGGCAGATATCTTGATCCCGGTCCATTCGGCGACGTTCGCTGCCTTGTCCAGCAAGACCTGCCCTTGGGCGGAGAAGGTCATGGCCTTGCCCTGCAGTGGATCGCCAGTCAGCTCGCCGGACAACTTCATGTCTTCGAACTTGTAGCGTTGCAATGCACGCTCGATGCGCAGCTCGCCATTGAGTTCGGTACGCACGCGCAGCACAGGCTGATTGGTGCTGAGGAACGCCGTGGCTTTCAGCGGAATGTTGGTCGAGTCGTGTACCGCACCGGTGCTCAGCTGGATGCTTTCGGCGCTGTACTGTTTGCCGGTCTGTTCATCGTTGTATTCAACCCGGGCGTTGTTGACGGTCAGGCTGTCGATGTCGAGGCGGATCGGCTGCGGCGGTTTTTCCGGCTGGGCGGTGGCCTCTGCGACAGGCGGGCTGGCTGGCGCAGGGCTGCCGGCAGGCACGGCAGGAGGCGGCAGTTTGCCGATGTCTTCCCAGTTGCCGTGGCCGTTCTTGTCGCGCTTCAGGCGCAGGTTCAGGCCTTCGACACGTACATCGCTCATCTGCACTTCGCGGCGCAACAGCGGCAGCACGCGCACAGACAGGCCGAGCATCTGCAGGTCGGCATACGGTTCGGTCGGATTGATCAGGGTGGCAATGCTGGCTTCATGCAGTTCCAGGCCGAGCCACGGGAACAGGCTCCAGCCGATATCGCCATTGAGCGTCAGCTCGATGTGGGCCTTGTCGCGGGCTATCTGGCGGATCTCGTCTTTGTAGTCGTTGGGATCAAACAGGTGGGTCAGGGCGAAGCCCGCCGCCACAATGATCAGCAACAGCCCGAGAAGTACCAGACCCAGGATTTTGCCGAACGCTTTCATGGGCGAGTCCTTGTAGTTAGTCGAATTCGTAATTTAGCCGGGGAGTATAGCGCTGCATCCGCCCGGTTCGGGGCGCTGTCATGTCGCGATGACGTCCAGCGGCACTTGCAATTTGGTGGCCAGCGCCTGGGTTTCAAGGTGTCCGGCCGGTGCCAGCAGGCGCAGTTGCGCACCCGCTTGCGACGCCATTTTCTGCGCTTGGTTCACCAGCCGCTCGGCTACTCCACGGCGCCGAGTGACTTTTCGTACACATAAATGTGAGAGATACCAGACGCTGTCGTGCCTTGTCAGGCGCGCCGCGCCGAGCAATCGATCATTGAAACGTCCTGTAATCAAAGCGCCGTCAGCCAGGCTGCGTTCAATCAACTGGGTGTCCCCGGAGTACGGCTCGAACAGCCATGGCGGGGCGTCACGATAGATCTTCTGCAGATCCTGTTGATCCTGGTAATTGGCGTCTTCAAGCATTTGAACGATGACAGGCATGATTTTCCCGTTTATGAGGCTCTATGTAGGAGCTGCCGCAGGCTGCGATCTTTTGATGTTGGCGATTTCAAAACAGATCAAAAGATCGCAGCGTTCCGCAGCTCCTGCAGGGGACGAGATCAGATGACATGAAAAAGGTGATATCAGTTTGGTTTTTCTGTCACGTGCAAATGGTAACCTTCGCCGGTTCGTCCGTCCTTCTGCGACTTAACGTCGCGCCTTCAAGGAGCTTCACCCGAAAAAACGGTCATGCCGGCGTGCATAAAGGCCGAGGGTGAGCAGTGGCTGGCGAACCATACTAATAATTGGGGGATACACAATGAGCACGAGCATCACGGCGGACGGCCTTCGCGCCGACCAGCCTGCGTTCCTGTCCAAGGAACGCATTATCGCCAAGCCCGGTTTCAACCGTTGGCTGGTTCCACCGGCCGCTCTGGCCATCCACCTGTGCATCGGCATGGCCTACGGTTTCTCGGTGTTCTGGCTGCCGCTGTCCAAGGCATTGGGCGTCACCGCGCCCGTGGCTTGCGCGCCGGACATGAGCTTCATGGCTCAGGTCTTCTCTTCGCAATGCGACTGGCCGATCTCCATGCTCGGCTGGATCTACACCTTGTTCTTCATCTTCCTCGGCTGCTCGGCCGCGATCTGGGGTGGCTGGCTGGAACACGCCGGGCCACGCAAGGCTGGTGTTGTGTCGGCATTGTGCTGGTGCGGCGGTCTGCTGATCTCGGCACTGGGGATTTATACCCACCAGATCTGGCTGATGTGGATCGGCTCCGGCGTGATCGGCGGTATCGGTCTGGGCCTGGGCTATATCTCGCCGGTCTCGACCCTGATCAAGTGGTTCCCGGACAAGCGCGGCATGGCGACCGGCATGGCGATCATGGGCTTCGGCGGCGGTGCGATGGTGGGTGCACCGTTGGCGACTGCGCTGATGAGCCACTTCGCTTCGCCTGCCGGTGTCGGCGTCTGGCAGAGCTTCGTGGCCATGGCCGCGATCTACTTCGTGTTCATGATCGGTGGCGCGTTGGCCTACCGCGTGCCGCCAACCGGGTGGAAGCCTGAAGGCTGGACCGCTCCGGCGAAAAAAGCCTCGAACTCGATGATCACTCACCGTCACGTCCACGTGAATGTAGCGTGGAAAACCCCGCAATTCCGTCTGGTGTGGCTGGTGCTGTGCCTGAACGTGTCGGCCGGTATCGGCATCCTCGGCATGGCCTCGCCACTGCTGCAGGAAGTGTTCGGGGGCAAGCTGCTGGGCGTTGACGTGCCGTTCGGTCAACTGGACGCCGGGCAACTGGCTTCGATTGCCGCGATCGCTGCCGGCTTCACCGGCCTGCTGAGCCTGTTCAACATCGGTGGCCGCTTCTTCTGGGCCTCGTTCTCGGACTACCTGGGTCGCAAAAACACTTACTTCGTGTTCTTCGCCCTCGGTTTCGCCCTGTACGCGCTGATCCCGAACATGGGTCATCTGGGCAACGTTGCGCTGTTCGTGGCGGCGTTCTGCATCATCCTGTCGATGTACGGCGGTGGTTTTGCGACCGTTCCGGCGTATCTGGCCGACCTGTTCGGTACGCAAATGGTCGGCGCGATCCACGGTCGCCTGCTGACTGCCTGGGCCGCCGCCGGCGTGCTCGGTCCGGTGTTGGTGAACTACCTGCGTGAGTATCAGTTGAGCATCGGCGTTGAACGCGCGGCTGCTTACGACATCACCCTGTACATCCTCGCCGGCCTGCTGGTGCTGGGCTTCCTCTGCAACCTGCTGGTGCGTCCGGTGGCCGACAAGTACTTCATGACCGACGCCGAACTGGCCGCCGAACAGGCGCTGGGCCACGACAAAGGTGCTGATGCAAGCACTGTGCTGGAGTGGAAAGCCGCGCCAGGCAGCAAGCCGCTGGCAATCGCCGCGTGGCTGGTGGTGGGCATTCCGTTGGCGTGGGGTGTGTGGGTGACCCTGCAGAAGACGGCGGTACTGTTTCACTAAGTAATGGGTAAAACGCAGTACCCCTGTGGGAGCGAGCCTGCTCGCGAAGACGGACTGTCAGTTGCCATAAGTGTTGGCTGACTCACCGCATTCGCGAGCAGGCTCGCTCCCACATTTGTTTTCGGGGTGGCTGTAATGGCTTGTATGGACATGTCTACCCGCGACAGCCGGGGCTTCTGTCCGTCAGGCATATCACGTCGCGTGTTTCTGTTTCGGCCCCGCGTGCCTATAATGGCTGCCTTTTTCGCCCAATGATTTTGCGGAGCTGGTGATGGCCGAACGTAAGGCGTCTGTCGAGCGCGACACTCTGGAAACCCAGATCAAAGCCTCGATCAACCTTGATGGCACCGGAAAGGCCCGATTCGATATCGGTGTTCCTTTTCTTGAGCACATGCTGGATCAGATCGCCCGTCACGGGTTGATCGACCTGGATATTGAATGCAAGGGCGATCTGCATATTGACGACCACCATACCGTGGAAGACGTCGGTATCACCCTCGGCCAGGCCTTCGCCAAAGCCATCGGCGACAAGAAAGGCATCCGTCGCTACGGTCACGCCTACGTGCCGCTCGATGAAGCGCTGTCGCGCGTGGTGATCGACTTCTCCGGCCGCCCGGGCCTGCAGATGCACGTGCCGTACACCCGCGCCACCGTGGGCGGCTTCGACGTCGACCTGTTCCAGGAATTCTTCCAGGGCTTCGTCAACCACGCACTGGTCAGCCTGCACATTGACAACCTGCGCGGCACCAACACCCACCACCAGATCGAAACCGTGTTCAAGGCATTCGGTCGCGCGCTGCGCATGGCCGTCGAGCTGGATGAGCGCATGGCCGGGCAAATGCCATCGACCAAAGGCGTTCTGTAATGCAGACGGTTGCAGTTATCGACTACGGCATGGGCAATCTGCACTCGGTGGCCAAGGCCCTCGAGCACGTCGGCGCTGGCAAGGTGCTGATCACCAGCGATGCGGACGTGATCCGTGAAGCCGACCGCGTGGTATTCCCGGGCGTTGGCGCGATTCGCGACTGCATGGCGGAAATCCGTCGTCTCGGGTTCGATTCGCTGGTACGTGAAGTCAGTCAGGATCGTCCGTTCCTCGGCATCTGCGTCGGCATGCAAGCTCTGCTCGACAGCAGCGAAGAGAACGACGGTGTCGACTGCATCGGCCTGTTCCCGGGCGCGGTGAAGTTCTTCGGCAAAGACCTGCATGAAGACGGCGAGCATCTGAAAGTCCCGCACATGGGCTGGAACGAGGTGCAGCAGAAGGTCAGCCACCCGCTGTGGCACGACATTCCGGACATGGCGCGTTTCTACTTCGTGCACAGCTACTACATCGCTGCCGCCAATGCGCGGCAGGTAGTCGGCAGCGGTCATTACGGTCTCGATTTCGCTGCCGCGCTGGCCGAGGGCTCGCGTTTCGCCGTGCAATTCCACCCGGAGAAGAGCCATACCCATGGCCTGCAATTGCTGCAGAACTTCGCCGCGTGGGACGGTCGCTGGTAAATGGCCGCCAAGAAGTCCAAACCGCCGATCCTGACCCTCACTCCCGAACAGGAGAGCGAGGCCAACCGCAAGATCCAGCGGTTCATGGAGGATCGGTTCGAACTTGACCTGGGGTCGTTCGAGGCGGCGGAAATTCTTGAGCTGTTTACCCGCGAAATTGCTCCGCACTATTACAACAGGGCGATTTTCGATGTGCAGACCCACCTCAAAGAGCGGTTTGAAAGCATCGAAAGCGACCTGTGGGCGCTCGAGAAAAACTGATTTCCGAGCCAAGCTGAACATTCAAATTTGAAGGTTTGCCAGATGCTGATTATTCCCGCTATCGATCTTAAAGACGGTGCCTGCGTACGTCTGCGCCAGGGCCGCATGGAAGATTCCACAGTGTTCTCCGAGGACCCGGTGAGCATGGCTGCCAAGTGGGTGGAGGGCGGTTGCCGCCGTCTGCATCTGGTCGATCTGAACGGCGCATTCGAAGGTCAGCCGGTCAACGGTGAAGTGGTCACCGCGATCGCCAAGCGCTATCCGAACCTGCCGATCCAGATCGGCGGCGGTATCCGCTCGCTGGAAACCATCGAGCATTACGTCAAGGCGGGCGTGAGCTACGTGATCATCGGCACCAAAGCCGTTAAAGATCCGGCGTTCGTCGCTGAGGCCTGCCGCGCGTTCCCGGGCAAGATCATTGTTGGCCTGGATGCCAAAGACGGGTTCGTCGCCACCGACGGCTGGGCGGAAATCAGCACCGTGCAGGTCATCGACCTGGCCAAGCAGTTTGAAGCCGACGGTGTGTCCTCGATCGTTTATACCGACATCGCCAAAGACGGCATGATGCAGGGCTGCAACGTACCGTTCACCGCTGCGCTGGCTGCTGCGACGAAGATCCCGGTGATTGCCTCCGGCGGTATCCACAATCTGGGTGACATCAAGTCGCTGCTCGACGCCAAGGCGCCGGGCATCATTGGCGCAATCACTGGCCGGGCGATCTACGAAGGCACCCTCGACGTCGCCGAAGCGCAAGCTTTCTGCGATTCGTACCAAGGCTGAGGACTGACCATGGCGCTGGCCAAACGCATCATCCCTTGCCTGGACGTTGACAACGGCCGGGTCGTCAAAGGTGTGAAGTTCGAGAACATCCGCGATGCCGGCGACCCGGTGGAAATCGCCCGTCGTTATGACGAGCAGGGTGCCGACGAGATTACCTTCCTCGACATCACCGCCAGCGTCGATGGCCGCGACACCACGCTGCATACCGTCGAGCGCATGGCCAGCCAGGTGTTCATTCCGCTGACCGTCGGCGGCGGCGTGCGCACCGTGCAGGACATCCGCAACCTGCTCAATGCCGGTGCGGACAAGGTCTCGATCAATACCGCGGCGGTGTTTAACCCGGAGTTCGTTGGCGAAGCGGCGCAGCATTTCGGCTCG
This sequence comes from Pseudomonas sp. S8, assembly GCF_050473925.1. Classification (NCBI taxonomy): domain Bacteria; kingdom Pseudomonadati; phylum Pseudomonadota; class Gammaproteobacteria; order Pseudomonadales; family Pseudomonadaceae; genus Pseudomonas; species Pseudomonas sp. S8. The sequence continues at coordinate 3,969,235 of NZ_JBFDVZ010000016.1, read as the reverse complement.
CAGTGCATCGTCGTCGCCATCGACGCGAAGAAAGTTTCCGGCCCGGGAGAAACCCCGCGCTGGGAAATCTTCACCCACGGCGGGCGCAAGCCGACCGGTCTCGATGCAGTCGAGTGGGCGAAGAAGATGGAAGGCCTGGGTGCCGGTGAGATCCTGCTGACCAGCATGGATCAGGACGGCATGAAAAACGGCTTCGACCTTGGCGTGACTCGCGCGATCAGCGATGCGCTGGGCATTCCGGTGATCGCTTCCGGCGGCGTCGGCAATCTGCAGCATCTGGCCGACGGCATCCTCGAAGGCCACGCCAGCGCGGTGCTGGCGGCGAGTATTTTCCACTTCGGCGAATACACCGTGCAGGAAGCGAAAGCGTACATGGCCAAACGCGGCATTGTGATGCGCTAAACCGTACAGGCCAGTGGACAGCATGGCGTACCCAAGGCACTCTTGGGCACGCCATGGATTCCGGTAGCCCGACATGATCAAACGCCTGCTTCTTGTTCTCGCCAGTGCTTCTGTGTTGTTGCTCAACACGGCGCGGGCCGAAAACAGTCCCGACACCGATCTGGTGCTCCTCACCGAAAACTTTCCGCCCTACAACATGGCGAAAGACGGCAAGAATTTCGCCAAGGGCGAGAACATCAACGGCATTGCCGCCGACATCGTGCGTGAAATGTTCAAGCGCGCCGGGCTCACCTACAGCCTGACGCTGCGCTTTCCCTGGGAGCGGGTCTACAAACTGGCACTGGAAAATCCCGGTTACGGTGCTTTCGTGATGGCGCGCCTGCCGGATCGCGAAAACCTGTTCAAATGGGTCGGCCCGATCGGTCCGGACGACTGGATCATGTTGGCCAGGGCCGACAGCAAAATCACCCTCGACACCCTCAACGATGCGCGCAAATACAGGATCGGTGCCTACAAAGGCGATGCGATTGCCGAGACGCTGGCCAAGCAGGGCTTGAAGCCTTCGGTCGTTTTGCGCGATCAGGACAACGCGAAAAAACTGGTCAACGGCCAGATCGACCTGTGGGCCACCGGTGATCCTGCCGGACGTTATCTGGCGCGGCAGGACGGGGTCACCGGTCTCAAGACCGTATTGCGCTTCAACAGCGCCGAGTTGTACCTGGCGCTGAACAAGGACGTTTCGGATGCAACGGTCGCCAGGCTGCAGGCGGCGCTGGATCAGATGCGCAAGGACGGTGTGGTCGACGAGATCATGGGGCGCTATCTGTAGCTGTCGGCAACGCCTTGTCCGCGGCTTCATGGATGCATTCGTGCGGCGGATACTGCAGCAGTTCCAGGCTCTCGTACTGGGTGTAGCCGAGGTTGATGCCGGCTTGCGAGCCGTCTGCACGAAGCAGCTCGTAGAAACTCTCCTGCTGATAAGCCGCGACGAATTTGCCTTTGCCGGCCATGGCGAGGACGTTGCTGATGAACGGTGTCAGCCAGCCGCTGGTTGAGGTTTCGCAGTGCGTGAACTGGCTGTCGAGTCTCGCCGAGAATGGCAGTGACGGATGGACGTCGCCCTTCGTTGCCCAGGCGCTCACAAAACTGATGGCGGTAACCTGGGTGAACAGGCGCAGCACCTTCGGATTCTGCAGCCGTTGCGCAGTCCACTTGAATGCCCGCGCCTTGTCGCCCGTGTTGTGTCCGCTCCCGACCAGATAATACTGGTCGGTTCTTTCCAGGCGATAAAAGGGCGTGGTGCGTAATTGTTCGAGCGATGACAGGTCATCCTTGACCACGAACCACGGAAGTTCCACCACTTGAGCGAGGGTGGCCGCTCCGTTGGTTTGCGGAGCGTCCGCTGCGCGGAGCGCCGGCAACACTGGCGATGATTTGATCAGCGGCGCGATCTGCATCCGCAAGGCAAAGACACTGACATCGGCCTGTGGTCGGTTGAAGCTGTCTGCCGCAATGAAGGTGCCCGGCGCGAAGTGAATGTCTCCCGGCGGTGCGCTGGGCGGTGTGACGCTCCAGGCACTGAAACTCTGCCGTGCACCGCTGCCCTTGTCGCTCCAGAGCATATTGCCGACCGTTGAAGCGATCACCAGGTCGGCCCTGACGCAGCGCACGCTACTGAGCAGTGGCTTGTCGTCGCCGCTGGAGCAAACCTGGCCCAAGGCAACGTAGCCGGCCGGGGGCAGCGGTCGCCAGACCGTGCAGTTGGTTTTGGCGCCCGAGCCGGTATCTCTCCAGACTTGTTCAAAGTCGAGGGGCGCACTGAGGGCTTTGGCTTTTGTCGGGTCGGTCTCGCGCTCGCTGACAACGGCCACGACGTGTTTTGCGTTGATGTTGTCGTGGCTGCCCACCACGACATCGCCTAAAGGAAAGTAGCCCGGCAGCATCTCGGGAGAGGGCGTCGGGCGCCAAAAGCTCCCGGGTGCCGCTTTCGATCCGCTGCTGTCCCAGATTCGCTGGAAATCAGTCGTGAAGTTGATCAGCAGATTGTCCAGCGTGATCGGTTTTGCCTGTTGCGGGACGCCTGCGTCCTTGTTTTCGGTATTCATAATCAGCCCTGATAGTGAAAGACGACTCGGGAAGAGTCGTCACAGTTGCAGGGCTCACTATCCGGCCATGGGCGGGCCGTTTGGCGGTAATTATGTATAGCGGGCGAGGCTGTTCAACGGTAGACGCCGTCCTTGCCATGGGCGGCGGTGGCGCGATTGCTGCGCACGCTGATCATCTGCTTGATGTCGATCCACTCGATGCCTTGTGCCTTGAGCTTCGGCAATTCACGTTCCAGGACTGCCAGGGTCTGCGGATACGGGTGACCGATCATCACCGCTGACCCCTGCTTGCGCGCCAGGCTGATGGCGGTCTGCAGTTGGGTGAAGATGGCGGCTTCGGTGCGCTCGTCATCAAGGAACACATCCCGCGAGACACTCGCCAGATCGATCTTCTGCGCCTGCTGCGCTGCGACGGTCTGGGCGCTGGTGCGGCTGTCGACGAAGAATTTGTGCCGGCGCTGCAACTCACCCATCAGCCACGCCATTGCCACCGGCTGGGCGGTCATGCGACTGCCCATGTGGTTGTTGATGCCCGCCGTGTAGGGGACCATCTTGAAGGCAGCGTCGAGGCGCTTTTGCAGTTCCTCGAGCGGCAGTTCGGGATGCCAGGCGTACGGGCCGGTGGCCGGGTCCATGGGCATGTGCAGAATCACGATCTTGCCGGCGCGATGGGCTTCGCGGGCGAATTCGGTAGCGTGCGGCGTGTCGGGCATGATCGCTGTTGTCACCGGGCCGGGCAGGGCCAGCACGCGGCGATCCCGGGGCAGGTTCTGCCCCAGGTCGTCGATGATCAGCGTCAGGTAGGCTTTTGGCGGGGTGGTTCTGGCAGGTTCTGCGTGAGCAGCACCCGCCAGACAGCACAGCAGGACGAAGAAGAAACGCAACGACATCCTCAACGGCCGGACGTGATGCTCAGCCCTTTGAGCAGGCTCAGCGCCTGGGCCAACTGGTAATCGTCATCCTGCGGCATGGCCTTGGCCTTGGCGCCGGAACCGGTCGGCTTGTCCGCGCCGCCGTTGCCGTTGCCCAGGTGACCTTGCAGGTCGGCTTCCTTGAAGTAGTCGCCGTCGGCTTCGTTGGTGATCTTGGCCTTGCGCACTTCGATGTCCGGGACGATGCCCTGGGCCTGGATCGAGCGACCGTTCGGCGTGAAGTACAGCGCCGTGGTGATCTTCAGTGCGCGGTCGTTGTTCAGCGGCAGCACGGTCTGCACCGAGCCTTTGCCGAAACTGGTGGTGCCCATGACCACGGCGCGTTTCTGGTCCTGCAGGGCGCCGGCGACAATTTCCGAGGCCGAGGCGCTGCCACCGTTGATCAACACGACCATTGGCACCGCTTCGCTTTCATCCTTGCCGGTGGCGGAGAAGCGCAGTTCGGAGTTGGCGATCCGGCCTTTGGTGTAAACGATCAGGCCTTTCTTGATGAAGTGGTCGACCACTTCCACGGCGGCCTGCAACACGCCGCCCGGGTTGTTGCGCAGGTCGAGGATGATGCCGTTGAGCTTCTTGCCGTTGTCCTTGCGCAACTTGGCCAGAGCCTTGGAGACTTCTTCGCCGGTCTTGACCTGGAACTGGGTGATGCGGATGTAGCCGTAGCCCGACTCCAGCAGTTGCGCCTTGACGCTCTTCACTTGAATCACGGCGCGGGCCAGAGTCACGTCGAACGGCGTACCGCCATCGCGCACCAGGGTCAGGGTGATTTTCTGGCCGATCTTGCCGCGCATCTTGTCCACGGCTTCGGTCATGGTCTGGCCACGGGTCGGCTGGCCGTTGATCTTGACGATGAAGTCTCCGGCCTGAATGCCGGCCTTCGACGCCGGGGTGTCGTCGATCGGCGAGACGACCTTGATGAAACCGTCTTCGGAGCCGACTTCGATGCCCAGGCCGCCGAATTCGCCGCTGGTGCTTTCCTGCAATTCGGTGAAGTCTTCAGGGCCGAGATAGGCGGAGTGCGGATCGAGGTTGCTGAGCATGCCTTTGATCGCGTTTTCCAGCAGGGTCTTGTCGTCCACCGGCTCGACATAGGCGGCCTTGATCCGATCCATTACCTCGGCAAAGGTGCGCAACTCTTCCAGCGGCAACGGTGCCTTGGCGGTCGCGGCAGTGCCTGCCGGAGCGACGGCCGGGGCCGGTTGAGCGGCGAACGCCAGAGGCGCGCCGATCACCAGAGCGATCGTCAGGGCCAGCGAGGTAAGGCGGGACAAATGCAGCATGTCGAACGAACTCCTGAATTAGGCGACGCGCTTATCCTTGCGCGTGACACCATTGCGCCGGATCACTCGGGTGACCCTGCTGACGAATTGCGAAATACAGCGCTGGTGTGTCCTGACCGCCACTGTTACCCACAGTGGAGATCGACTCACCGGCTTTTACCACGTCACCGGCCGACTTGAGCAGCGTCTGGTTGTGACCGTAAAGACTCAGATAACCATTGCCGTGATCGAGGATCACCAGCAGCCCGGCACCGCGCAACCAGTCGGCGAACACCACGCGCCCGCCGTGTACGGCATGCACCTGGCTGCCGGCGGCGGCGCTGATCATCACGCCATCCCACTTGGTGCGGGCATCGTCGCCACGGCTTTCGCCGAAGCGTGCCAGCAATCGACCATCAACCGGCCACGGAAGTTTTCCCCGGGTTGCAGCAAAAGGGCCACCGAAGGTCTCGCCGCTGCTGGACACCAGGGCGCCGGGGGTTGATCTGGCGGGTTTTCGTGGGGCGTCGCTGGTGTCAGCCTGCGCCTCACGCAAACGCTTTTTTTCCGCTTCCTGCTGGGCGATCAGCGCTTTCTGCCGCGCTTCTTCTGCCTCACGGGCCTGACGGGCCAGGGTTTCTTCAATGGTTTTAAGGACTTTAGACAGGTCTGCCTGATCCTGCTCGCGGGCGGCCAGTTTCTGGTCGCGGGCTTTCACGTCATCGTTGAGCTTGGCGAGGACTTGCTGGCGCTCCTTGCGGACTTTTTCCAGCTCGTCGCGCTGGCTGTCGAGGCTGCTTTTCTGCACCAGCAATTGCGCCTGCTGCGTGGCGATGTCTTTTTCGACATTGGCCAGTTGGCGCAGGGTTTCGTTGAAGTTCTTCAACTGCTCCAGGCGGGCCTGGCTCAGGTAATCGTAATAGGTGAGGGTGCGGGCGAATTTCTCGGGATTCTGCTGGTTGAGCAGCAGCTTGAGGTATTCCTGACGGCCGTTCTGATAGGCCGCGCGGGCCTGGATGGCGATCAGTCGCTGCTGTTCAGTGCGCGCGCTCTGGAGTTTTTTTTTCTCCGCATCGAGTCGCTGCAGCTCGGATTCGCTCTTCTTCAGCTCTTTCTGCAGGGCATCGACCTGCTTCTCGAGCTTGCCCATTTCGGTTTCGGTGCCTTTGAGCTCTTTCTGCACCCCGGATTTTTCTTCCTGCAGCTTGCCCAGCAGCTTTTTCAGCTCGGCAATGTCCTGACGCGTGGCATCCAACTGCTGTTGGGTTTGCGCGCGCTCGTCAGCGAAGGCCGGTTGGAGCAGGCAGGTCAGAGCGAGGGCGATCAGGACGCGGAGCATAGAGGCGGGCGGCACCAGGGTAATGGACGGCCTAGTATGCCCGCCCGGGGCTGCAAAAAAAACGCCCAATTGGGCTTGTGTGATAACTGGAGCGGCGCAGAGGCCCATTTCCATTTCGAAAACCCCATAAACCACTGTGGGAGCTGGCTTGCCAGCGATGGCGTCTGCACCTTCAACATAGCTGTTGGCTGTCAGATTGCTATCGCTGGCAAGCCAGCTCCCACAGGGTTTGGCGGTGTTTGATCTGGCGAATTACACCAGAATCGACGTACCCGTCATCTCCGCCGGTTTTTCCAGGCCCAGCAGCATCAGCATGGTCGGAGCCACGTCCGCCAGTACGCCGCCGTCACGGACCTTGAGGTCACGCTTGCCGACATAAATGAACGGCACAGGCTCGGTGGTGTGCGCGGTATGCGCCTGGTGGGTTTCTTCATCGGCCATTTTTTCGACGTTGCCGTGGTCAGCGGTGATCAGCGCTTCGCCGCCGACTTTTTCCAGCGCCTCGACGATGCGCCCGACGCAGGTGTCCAGGCATTCCACGGCTTTCACCGCAGCGTCGAACACGCCGCTGTGGCCGACCATGTCGCCGTTGGCGTAGTTGACCACGATCACGTCGTAACGCTGGTGTTCGATGGCGTCGACGATGCGGTCAGTCACTTCCGGTGCACTCATTTCCGGCTGCAGGTCGTAGGTGGCGACTTTCGGCGACGGGATGAGGATGCGCTCTTCACCCGGGAACGGTTCTTCACGGCCGCCGGAGAAGAAGAAGGTCACGTGCGCGTATTTTTCGGTTTCGGCGATGCGCAGCTGAGTCTTGCCGTTTTTTGCCAGGTAGTCGCCAAGCACGTTTTCCAGACTGCCCGGAGCAAAGGCTGCAGGGGCCGGAATGCTGGCGGCATATTGGGTCAGGCCCACGTACTGCACTTTTGGCTGGCGCGCGCGCTCGAATTCCTTGAAATCATCTTCGACGAACACGCGGCTCAGCTCGCGGGCGCGGTCGGCGCGGAAGTTCATGAACACCACGGCGTCGCCGTCTTCGACCTTGACCGGCTCGCCGATGGTGGTGGCTTTGACGAATTCGTCGCTCTCGCCACGGGCGTAGGCGGCGTCGAGGCCTTCCTGAGCGGTGGCGGCGTTGAATTCGGCGTTGCCGTCGACGATCAGGTTGTAGGCCTGAGATACGCGGTCCCAACGGTTGTCACGGTCCATCGCGAAGTAGCGACCGATGAGGCTGGCTATGCGGCCCTTGCCGAGCGCCTGGAAGGTCGCGTCGAGCAGTTCGATTGAGGACGCGGCGCTTTTCGGTGGCGTGTCGCGGCCATCAAGAAAGGCGTGCAGGTAGATTTTTTCGGCGCCGCGCTTGAACGCCAGCTCGGCCATGGCGATCAAGTGATCCTGGTGGCTGTGCACGCCGCCATCGGACAGCAGGCCCATGAAGTGCACGGCGTTGCCGGCGGCCACGGCTTTATCCACAGCGGCGCAGATGGTCGGGTTCTCGAAAAACTCACCGTCGCGGATCGCTTTGGTCACGCGCGTGAAGTCCTGATACACCACGCGCCCGGCGCCGAGGTTCATGTGGCCGACTTCAGAGTTGCCCATCTGGCCGTCCGGCAGACCAACGTCCATGCCGCTGCCCGAGATCAGGCCGTTCGGCACCGTGGCCCACAGGCGATCGAGCACTGGCTTCTTCGCCGCATACACGGCATTGGATTCGTGGCTGTCACTGTGACCGAAGCCGTCGAGAATCATCAGGACCAAAGGTTTAGGCGTGGTAGTCATGGAATCCACTCGTGGCTAATAAAGAAGAGGGCGATGGAAAAGGGAGTGGCAGTTTAAAGCGAAGTTCCTGCGGCGTCACCGCCGGACGGGGTTTGGCCCACCATAGTGGCTGTGTATACTGGCCGACATTTTAACGCCCTGGAACCTCCTTCGATGGTTGCTCACCTGATTGAATTTGCCACTAACCACTACATTCTTGTCGGTATCTTCGTCGTACTGCTGGCTCTGCTGCTGGCGCACACGATGCAGGGCGGCGGTAAAAGCCTGAGCACTGGCGAGCTGACCGCACTGGTCAACAAGGACGCAGGCGTGGTGGTGGACATCCGTCCGGCGAAAGATTACGCCGCCGGTCATATCGTTGGCGCGATCAACATTCCTCAAGACAAGCTGGCTGCGCGTGCCGGTGAGCTGGAAAAGCACAAGGCCAAGACCATCATTCTGGTGGACGCCCTGGGCCAGACCGCTGGTACCCACGCTCGCGAGCTGATGAAATCCGGCTTCACCGCCGCCAAGCTGTCCGGCGGGATCTCCAGCTGGAAAGGCGACAACCTGCCGCTGGTGAAGTGATATGAGCGAAGTCATCGTCTACTCCAGCGACTACTGCCCTTACTGCATGCGAGCCAAGCAATTGCTCGCGAACAAAGGTGTGGCCTTCGAAGAGATCAAGGTCGATGGCAAGCCGCAGATTCGTGCTGCCATGAGCCAGAAGGCCGGACGCACGTCCGTGCCGCAGATCTGGATCGGCGACAAGCACATCGGCGGTTGTGATGATTTGTATGCCCTGGAGCGCGCCGGCAAGCTCGACGCGCTGCTCAAGGCCTGAACGGCTGCACCCACGTACAGCAATCCCTAAAAGACCCAAGATCAGAAAGGATCTGAGATGACTGACCAACAGAACACTGCAGCCAGCGAAGAAGAAACCGCACCGCAATTCTCCTTGCAGCGCATCTACGTACGCGATCTGTCCTTCGAAGCCCCGAAAAGCCCGGCGATCTTCCGCCAGCAGTGGGACCCTACCGTCGGTCTGGACCTGAATACCCGTCAGAAAGAACTGGAAGGCGATTTCTACGAAGTCGTGCTGACCCTGTCCGTGACCGTGAAAAACGGCGACGAAGTGGCCTTCATCGCTGAAGTGCAGCAGGCCGGTATCTTCCTGATCAAGAACCTGGACGCGGCTTCTATGAGCCACACCCTGGGTGCGTTCTGCCCGAACATCCTGTTCCCGTATGCTCGCGAAACCCTGGACAGCCTGGTGACCCGCGGTTCGTTCCCGGCCCTGATGCTGGCGCCAGTGAACTTCGACGCCCTGTACGCGCAAGAGCTGCAGCGCATGCAGGCTGCGGGCGAGACGCCGACTGTTCAATAAGCGGTTTGAGCGACAACGAAAAAAGCGCCGTAACGGGCGCTTTTTTCTTGGGTTGGAATACAGACTTCATGACTTCATGTAGGAGCTGCCGAAGGCTGCGATCTTTTGATCTTGTTGTTAAAAATCGAGATCAAAAGATCGCAGCCTTCGGCAGCTCCTACAGGATCGGGTGGTTATTTGAAGTCGTTCTGCCGCCACGCTTCGTACACGGCCACCGCCACGGTGTTGGACAGGTTCAGGCTACGGCAGCCTTCACGCATCGGCAGGCGCAGGCGCTGTTCGGCGGGCAGGGCGTCCAGCACTTCCGGCGGCAGGCCACGGCTTTCCGGGCCGAAGATGAACGCATCGCCCGGGACGAACGCGGCATCGTGAAACGGCCGCGAGCCCTTGGTGGTGAACGCGAACAACCGTGGGTGGCCGAGGCTCTCCAGGCAACTGGCGAGGTCGGCGTGGCGCTGCAGCGTGGCATATTCGTGGTAGTCGAGACCGGCCCGGCGCAAGCGCTTGTCGTCCATCTCGAAACCCAACGGTTCGATCAAATGCAGGTGGCAGCCACTGTTGGCGCACAGCCTGATAACGTTGCCGGTGTTCGGCGGAATTTCTGGTTGAAAAAGGATGACGTGAAACATGCACGGCTCCGAAGGTAAAGATGACGCGCATTCTACGCCGCCAGCCGACCCGCGTTCGAAACTATTCCCGCGGGTGATCGGTTCGCTGGCGATTTTCGGCTTGATGGTCGGTTTGATGATCGGCCGCCTGACCACGCCGGACCCCAGCGTGCTGCAGCAGGTCGACGTGACCGCTGACGGCCTGGTGGTGTGGTTCAACAATGAGCCGAAGCTGCACGGCGAGATCATCGACGGTACCGTGGCTTTGTTGTTTCAGGCTGAAGGCCGGGCGCAGAAGGGCCAGCTCAAACTCAATGGCAAGGATGTGAACTGGCGTACGCGAGTGAGTGACGGTGGGCTGTTGTTGACAGTGCTGGCGGCGCGGCCGCTGCAAGGGGAATGGGCCGGGAGCAAGGTCGATGACCGCTGGCGGCTGGAGATCCATCTCCGGGAGCAATAAAAGCGGGAATCCCCGGCCTGCCTGTACCAGGGTTCCCAAAACGGGGTGGACTTCGCTGAGAGCGTCGGTCCGGTGTAAAGAGGGAACCCCCGACCTGCCTGTACCAAGGATCCCAAAAGGGTGGGTTCGCCGCGTTGCGGTTTGAACCCGGTGTAAAGAGGGGAATCCCCGGCCTGCCTGTACCAAGGCCCCCGAAACGGGTGGTGAATCGAATCACCTGTGAGGGATGTTGCAGGCGGCGTGCCAGTTTTAGTATTTCGAAACAGAAAAAAGCTTCAGATGCGAGAAAGCCCCGTAAATCGGGGCTTTGATGCTTCTGCGTGGCTGGAGCTTTGAACCTGCTTGGTGTTTTTTTGATCAGTAACTTATGCCCAATTGCGGTTCGCCGTGCCTTGTGGCGGTGCACACAAAAAAAGATCGCAGCCTTCGGCAGCTCCTACAGGGATATGCGTTCTCTGCAGGAGTTGCCGAAGGCTGCGATCTTTTCGCGGAGGATTAGAGGAGGGGCTTAACCCTCATCCCCCTCATCATCATCCCCACCGTCCACTTTCATCCCCAATTCCTTGATCTTGCGGGTCAGGGTATTACGCCCCCAACCGAGCAATACCGCCGCATCACGCCGGCGTCCGGCCGTGTGCTTCAGCGCGGTCTCGATCATGATCCGTTCGAACGCCGGCACTGCACTGTCGAGCAGGCTCGACTGGCCACGGGCCAAGGCTTGATCGGCCCACTGACGCAGCGCCTGCTCCCAGTTGGTCACCGGTGCCGAATCCTGCGGCAGGCTCAGCAGTTCCGGTGGCAGGTCACTGATGTGCACTTCGCGACCGGAGGCCATCACGGTGATCCAGCGGCAGGTGTTCTCCAGCTGCCGCACGTTGCCCGGCCATGGCAGGTTCTTCAGGTATTCCTCGGTCTCGCTCTTGAGCAGCTTCGGCTCCACCGCCAGTTCTTGCGCGGCGCGGCTGAGGAAGTGTTTGGCCAGGGTCGGGATGTCTTCGCGACGGTCCGACAGGCGCGGAATGTGGATGCGGATCACGTTGAGGCGGTGGAACAAGTCCTCACGGAATTTGCCAGCGTGCACCAGGGTTTCCAGGTTCTGGTGGGTCGCGGCAATGATCCGCACGTCGACCTTGACCGGGACATGGCCGCCGACGCGATAGAACTCGCCGTCGGCCAGCACCCGCAGCAAACGGGTCTGAGTATCGGCCGGCATGTCGCCGATTTCGTCGAGGAACAGCGTGCCGCCGTCCGCCTGTTCGAAACGTCCACGGCGCAGGTTGGCCGCGCCGGTGAACGCGCCTTTCTCGTGGCCGAACAGCTCGGATTCCATCAGGTCCTTGGGGATCGCCGCCATGTTCAGCGCGATGAACGGCGAGGCCGCGCGCGGGCTGTGGCGGTGCAGGGCGTGGGCCACCAGTTCTTTACCAGTACCGGATTCGCCGTTGATCAACACCGTGATGTTGGAGTGGCTCAAGCGGCCGATGGCGCGAAACACTTCCTGCATCGCCGGTGCTTCACCGATGATTTCCGGGGTGCGGGTCAGCGCGGGTACCACTTCCAGGCCTTGCTGTTCCTGCGCATGCTGATTGGCGCGCTTGACCAGCGACACCGCCTCGTCAACGTCGAACGGCTTGGGCAGGTACTCGAACGCGCCGCCCTGATAGGAGGCGACGGCGCTGTCCAGGTCGGAGTGAGCGGTCATGATGATGACCGGCAACCGTGGGTGCTGTTCGCGGATGCGCGCCAGCAGATCGAGGCCACTGGCGCCCGGCATGCGGATGTCGGAAATGATCACATCAGGCTGCTGACGGGCCAGACGACTCATCACGCCATCGGCGCTGTCGAAGCTCTGCGTGGTCATGCCTTCCTGCTGCAAGGCTTTTTCCAGAACCCAACGGATAGAACGGTCGTCATCGACGATCCACACGGTTTCACTACGGCTCATGTCGATGTGGCTCCTTGTTCCAGTGGCAGAAAGATCGAGAACGTGGTGTGGCCGGGGTGGCTGTCACACTCGATCAGGCCCTGGTGCTGGCTGATGATGTTCTGGGTGATGGCCAGGCCCAGCCCGGTACCGTCCGGGCGGCCGCTGACCATGGGAAAGAAGATGGTTTCCTGGAGTTCCGCCGGGATCCCCGGGCCGTTGTCGATGATCTCGATCTTGGTCACCAGGCGATGGCGGACGTGGCCGATGGTGAACTGGCGCATGGTCCGGGTGCGCAGGCTGATGCGCCCCAGCCGCAGCTCGTTCTGGCTGCTGATCGCCTGCATCGCGTTGCGCACGATGTTCAGCACGGCCTGAATCATTTGTTCGCGGTCGATCAATACGTCGGGAATGCTCGGGTCGTAGTCGCGCACCAAGGTGATGCAGCCCTGGCTTTCCGCCTCGACCAGTTGGCAGACGCGTTCGAGCACTTCGTGGACGTTGCACAGCGCCAGCGATGGCAGCTTGTTCGAGCCGAGCATGCGGTCGACCAGATTACGCAGGCGGTCGGCCTCTTCAATGATCACGTTGGTGTAGTCGCGCAGGCTGTCTTCCGGCAGTTCGCGGGCCAGCAATTGCGCGGCGCCACGGATGCCGCCGAGCGGATTCTTGATCTCATGGGCCAGGCCGCGCACCAGCATTTTGCTGGTTTCCTGTTTGGACAACTGCGCCTCTTCCTTGGTGATCCGCAGCAGGCGGTCACGCGGGTGCACTTCCAGCAGGAGCATGGTTGCGCCGTTGCTGAGGATCGGCGTCACCGCGTAGTCCACGGTCAGGGTCTGGCCGGTGAGGGCGGTGAGCATCGCTTCGCGCTTGGTGAACGGGTGTGCCTGTTCGACCGCCTGACGCAGCGAGTTGAGCGCTTCGGTGGACTCGGTGAACAACTCGCTGATGAACTGCCCATGGCTGCGCTGGCCGCTGATGGCCAGCAGCATCTCGGCCGCCGGGTTCATGTACTCAAGGCGCAATTCCGCGTCGAGCAGGATGGTAGCGGTGGTCAGGTTGTCGAGCAGCAAACGGTGGATTGCGTCGCTAATAGTCATCGGAGCCTCTTTTGGGGGCGGAGCGTGCGCAAGAAGCAGGCGTCGTTAAACGGAAAATGCAAAAACCAAACCAAGGCTCCGAAAAGAAGCGTTCGTCCCCTGAAACAGGCGTTTGACGCTCGTTTGCGTGGCGCTCCACACACGTCAGCGGGAAGTTTCGAACCAAAATGGGTTGCAATGTGAGTACGGTGCAGTCTTATGCACCAATATAGTGCGCAAAGCTGAACAGCGTTAGAAGAAGCGCAGGAAGGGATTTTTTTCTTCGGCGGGTTTGTCTTTCAATGGGCATTCCGGGCGCACGCCGTAGTCCTCGCTGACGCAGGGTTTGACCTGGCGTTTCTGTGCCAGCGAGATGCGCAGCATGTGGAACGGCTGGTTGGCGGTGCGTTCGACGGTGCGACCCTGCTCATCGAGGATTTCCACTGACAGGTTATGGGTGCCGCGATCAATGTTGCTCAGCGGGAAAACAGGACTCAGGCCCGGCTCGCCAGTGGCTTGTCCGTCCAGCAGCAGGCGATAGCGATGGCCCTGCTGCAAACCGGGTTCACTGGTGACGCTGACGATCACCTCGCCCGCGCTGCTGCGAAGGGTCGCGTCCGGCTCGGGGATCAGGATGCGCAGCATGTCGTAGTGGAACAGCGGTTGTTCCGCGACCTTTTTCGCGGTGCTGATCGGTGCTGCAGCCGTGGGGTTGGCCGACATGCGATTGCTGGTCGCGATAGGTACGCGCTTGGCGTTGCCGCGCGGCTGATCGGTGTAGACGCGATTACCCTGCGCATCGACGTAGGTGAAGACCTCCGCCGAAACGGGCAGGGCCAACAGCCACAGGATCAGCCAGAAAATCCTCATGGCTTGTGCACCCGCTGCACGGTGAACACCACCGTTGGGCTCTGCTGGATGATCGCTTCGCCGTCGATCACCTGCACCGCGAGACGATGCTCGCCACGATCAACATTCACCAGTTGCAGGATCGGCACGTTGCTCGGCTGGCCGTAAGGCGCGTCGTCCAGCATCAGCCTCAATTGGTGCGGCGCCTGCAAACGCGGCTTGATCAATACACTGACGGTGAAGGTGCCGTTATTGGCGCGCAGCGCTTCTTCGCTGGGCAGGCCGGTCAGTTCCAGCACCTCGTAGGCGCTGCGTGCAGGTGGTCGATTGTCGGTGCTGGTAGGCGTCGCTGAGCTCGATGCTTGCGGCTCGACGCTGTTAAGCGGTGGCAACTCAAGCGGTTGCGCCTTGACGCCGTCCGGCGAGTGATCGCTGTAGACCGTGTTGCCGTTGGCGTCGGTGTACTTGTAGATCTGCGCGGCGGCGGGCAGGGCGATCAGCAGCAGGATGTAGAGAAAGGTGCGACCCATGAAATCGACCGGGAAAGAAAGCGATTGGGTGCAGCATAGGCCAGGGTGGGCGACAAGCCCAAGCCGTTAACAAATGGTATTGAAAAGCCAAGTCAAAAGATCGCAGCCTTCGGCGGCTCCTGCGCCGATCCTGTAGGAGCTGCCGAAGGCTGCGATCTCTTGATCTTCAATAAAAAAGGCCTCCCGAAGGAGGCCTCTTTTGTCACGCCGCGTAGCGCAGCGCTACCGGATCAGCAGCTGTAGTACAGCTCATATTCCAGTGGATGTACGAAGGTACGTACCTTGATTTCTTCTTCGGATTTCAGCGCGATGTAAGCGTCGATGAAGTCGTCGGAGAATACGCCGCCCTTGGTCAGGAACGCACGGCCCTTGTCCAGCTCTTCCAGGGCTTCTTTCAGGCTGCCGCAAACTTGTGGGATCTCTTTCGCCTCTTCAGGCGGCAGGTCGTACAGGTTTTTGTCAGCGGCATCGCCTGGGTGGATCTTGTTCTGGATACCGTCCAGACCGGCCATCAGCAGTGCTGCGAAAGCCAGGTACGGGTTGGCAGCCGGATCCGGGAAACGAGCTTCGATACGACGGCCGCGTGGGCTGTTGACGTAAGGAATACGGATCGAGGCGGAACGGTTGCGAGCCGAGTAGGCCAGCATCACCGGCGCTTCGAAACCTGGCACCAGACGCTTGTAGGAGTTGGTGGCCGGGTTGGTGAAGCCGTTCAGGGCCTTACCGTGCTTGATGATGCCGCCGATGAAGTACAGGGCGGTTTCGGACAGGCCGGCATAGCCTTCGCCAGCGAAGGTGTTCTTGCCGTCTTTGGCGATGGACATGTGCACATGCATGCCCGAGCCGTTGTCGCCGTACAGTGGCTTCGGCATGAAGGTCGCAGTGCGGCCGTAAGCGTCGGCAACGTTGTGGACAACGTATTTCAGAGTCTGAACTTCGTCAGCTTTCTTCACCAGGGTGTTGAACTTGACACCGATTTCGTTCTGACCGGCAGTCGCCACTTCGTGGTGGTGAACTTCAACGGTCTGGCCCATTTCTTCCAGTGCGTTGCACATGGCAGTACGGATTTCGTGGTCGTGGTCGAACGGCGGAACCGGGAAATAGCCGCCTTTGATACCAGGACGGTGGCCTTTGTTGCCGCCTTCGATGTCCTGGTCGGACATCCACGAGCCTTGTTCGGAGTAGATCTTGAACATCGAGCCGGAGATGTCCGACTTGAACTTCACTTCGTCGAAGATGAAGAATTCTGGTTCTGGGCCAGCGAAGACGGTGTCACCGATACCGGTGGTCTTCAGGTATTCCTCGGCACGGTGAGCGATGGCGCGCGGGTCGCGATCGTAACCCTGCATGGTCGACGGTTCGATGATGTCGCAAACCAGGATCAGGGTTGCGTCTTCGGTGAACGGGTCGAGAACGGCAGTATCGTCGTCCGGCAGCAGGATCATGTCGGAGGCTTCGATGCCTTTCCAGCCAGCGATGGAGGAACCGTCGAACATCTTGCCGACTTCGAAGAAGTCGTCTTCCAGCGCATCGCGAGCCGGCATGGTCACGTGGTGCTGAGTGCCTTTGGTGTCCGTGAAGCGCAGATCAATCCACTTGACGTCATGATCTTTGATGAGTTGAACCGACTTCGACATAGTGTCCTCCGGGTGGCTTAGGGCTTGGTAGTGGATGCCCTTAATTTGGGTGATGCCGGCGCAGATACTCTGCCAAGGCAACCTGCCTCACAAGGGAGCAAATTGCATGCCAGTGCCCCAGCATGGGTTTTTTGCCCCAATTTCACGCTTTCAAAGCAAGAAAGCGCCATAAAGGCGAAATTATCGCCCCTTAATGTAGCGCTTCAAATCAGAAATGACCCGTTTTGGTGCAAGTGAAACCTTCTGCATATTAACTGGTTAAACCTTGAGCAATTTCCGCTATAATCCGCGCCCCCCTTTTTCGGCTGGCCCTGCGCGCGCTGTTTTCATGAAACTAATCGTAAAAGTCTTCCCCGAGATCACCATCAAAAGCCGCCCTGTCCGGATGCGTTTCATCCGCCAGCTGGCCAAGAACATCCGCGCCGTGCTCCGCGATCTGGACCCGGCCGTGGTGGTGAACGGTGTGTGGGACAATCTCGAGCTGGAAACCCGCGTTACCGACCCCAAAGCCTTGAAAGAGATGGGCGAGCGCCTCACTTGTACTCCCGGCGTCGCGCACTTTCTGCAGATCGACGAATACCCGCTGGGCGACTTCGACGACATCACCGAGAAGTGCAAACAGCACTACGGCGATGTGCTGGCCGGGAAGATTTTCTCGGTGCGCTGCAAACGTGCAGGCAAGCATCCGTTCAGCTCGATGGACGTCGAAAAATACGTCGGCAGCAAGCTGCGTCGTGAGTGCGGTGCGGCCGGAATCGACCTCAAAGACCCGGAAATCGAAGTTCGCATTGAAGTTCGCGACCAACGGTTGTTTGTCATCCACAGCCAGCACAACGGCATCGGCGGTTACCCGCTCGGCGCCCTGGAGCAGACGCTGGTATTGATGTCCGGCGGCTTTGACTCGACGGTTGCCGCGTACCAGATCATGCGCCGCGGCCTGATGGCGCATTTCTGCTTCTTCAATCTGGGCGGACGTGCCCACGAATTGGGCGTGATGGAAGTCGCGCATTTCATCTGGAAGAAGTACGGCAGCTCGCAACGCGTGCTATTTGTCAGTGTTCCGTTCGAAGAAGTGTTGGGCGAAATTCTCGGCAAAGTCGATAACAGTCATATGGGCGTCGTATTGAAGCGTATGATGTTGCGCGCATCGTCGGCCATCGCCGACCGGCTGCACATCGACGCGCTGGTCACCGGCGAAGCGATTTCCCAGGTATCGAGCCAGACGCTGCCGAACCTGTCGGTGATCGACTGCGTGACCGACAAACTGGTCCTGCGCCCGCTGATCGTCGCGCACAAGCAGGACATTATCGACACGGCCAACGAGATCGGCACCGCCGATTTCGCCCGGCACATGCCGGAGTACTGCGGGGTCATCTCGGTCAATCCGAAGACCGCCGCCAAGCGCCACCGTGTTGAGCACGAAGAGAAAGAATTCGACATGGCGGTCCTCGAGCGCGCGCTCGAAAACGCCAAACTGGTGCCGATCGATCGAGTGATCGACGAATTGGGCCAGGACTTGCAGATCGAAGAAGTCGGCGAAGCGCTGGCCGGTCAGATCGTCATCGACATCCGTCACCCGGATGCGGCCGAGGATGACCCGCTGGAACTCGCCGGCATAGAAGTACAGACGATGCCGTTCTACGCAGTGAACGCTCGTTTCAAGGAGCTGGATCCGACTCGCCAGTACCTGCTGTATTGCGACAAAGGCGTGATGAGTCGCCTGCATGCTCACCATTTGCTCAGTGAGGGGCATGCCAATGTGCGCGTTTATCGACCGAGCTAAGTGCCCGGGGCTGTTTGCCTGTGGCCTGCGTCACCGGCCCCCCGACACCGCCGTCAAGCTGTAACGGCCATGCCGGACACTACTGTTAATCGCTGCCAAGACTTGTCAGCAAACCGAATCCTCTGATCGAGATACACAAGTGATCGAAAATCTACGTAACATCGCCATCATTGCCCACGTTGACCATGGTAAGACCACCCTGGTAGACAAACTCCTGCGTCAATCCGGCACCCTGGAGCGCAACGAGCTCAACGACGAGCGCGTGATGGACTCCAACGACCAGGAAAAAGAGCGCGGTATTACCATCCTGGCGAAAAACACCGCCATCAACTGGAACGGCTACCACATCAACATCGTGGACACCCCGGGCCACGCCGACTTCGGCGGCGAAGTAGAACGCGTAATGTCGATGGTTGACTCCGTTCTGCTGCTGGTTGACGCTCAAGACGGCCCTATGCCGCAAACCCGTTTCGTGACCAAGAAGGCGTTCGAAGCCGGCCTGCGTCCAATCGTGGTGATCAACAAGGTTGACCGTCCAGGCGCGCGTCCGGACTGGGTTCTGGATCAGATCTTCGACCTGTTCGACAACCTCGGTGCGACCGAAGAACAACTGGACTTCCAGGTTGTTTACGCTTCGGCCCTGAACGGCATCGCCGGTCTGGACCACACCGCCATGGGCGAAGACATGACTGCGCTGTACCAGGCAGTGGTCGACCACGTTCCGCCTCCGGCCGTTGACCGTGACGGTCCGTTCCAGATGCAGATCTCCGCTCTGGACTACAACAGCTTCCTGGGTGTTATCGGTGTTGGCCGTATCGCTCGTGGTCGCGTCAAGCCGAACACCCCGGTTGTCGCGATCAGCGCCGACGGCAAGCGCCGCAACGGTCGTATCCTGAAGCTGATGGGTCACCACGGTCTGCACCGCATTGACGTTGAAGAAGCAGCAGCCGGCGACATCGTCTGCATCAGCGGCTTCGACGAGCTGTTCATCTCCGACACCCTGTGCGACATCAACACCGTCGAGGCGATGAAGCCGCTGACCGTTGACGAGCCGACCGTTTCCATGACCTTCCAGGTAAACGACTCGCCATTCTGCGGTAAAGAAGGCAAGTTCGTGACCTCCCGTAACATCAAGGATCGTCTGGACAAAGAGCTGCTGTACAACGTTGCACTGCGCGTTGAAGAAGGCGACTCGGCTGACAAGTTCAAGGTTTCCGGCCGTGGTGAGCTGCACCTCTCGGTACTGATCGAAACCATGCGTCGCGAAGGCTTCGAGCTGGCCCTGGGCCGTCCTGAAGTGATCATCCGTGAAGTTGACGGCGTGAAGCAGGAACCGTTCGAAAACGTCACCATCGACATCCCTGAAGAATCCCAGGGCAAGGTCATGGAAGAGATGGGTCTGCGTAAAGGCGACCTGAGCAACATGGTGCCGGATGGCAAGGGCCGTGTTCGTCTGGAATACAACATCCCTGCTCGCGGTCTGATCGGTTTCCGTAACCAGTTCCTGACCCTGACCAACGGTGCTGGCATCCTGACCTCGATCTTCGACCGTTACGCGCCAGTGAAGTCGGGCCACATGTCCGGCCGTCAGAACGGCGTTCTGGTTTCGGTTGAAACCGGCAAGGCACTGACCTACTCGCTGGAAACCCTGCAGGCTCGTGGCAAGCTGTTCGTAGAACACGGCCAGGAGATCTACAACGGTCAGATCGTTGGTCAGAACAGCCGCGACAACGACCTGGGTGTGAACCCAACCAAAGGCAAGAAGCTCGACAACATGCGTGCTTCGGGTAAAGACGAAACCATCGCTCTGGTACCACCTGTTCGCTTCACTCTGGAACAGGCTCTGGAATACATCCAGGAAGACGAGCTGTGCGAAGTTACTCCTAAGTCCATCCGTCTTCGCAAGAAGATCCTGGACGAAAGCGAGCGTACCCGCGCTGCCAAGAAAGCCAAGGCGTAATTCAGCCCGAGCTTGAAAAAACGCCCCCGGTCGCGAGACCGGGGGCGTTTTTGTTTGTCTGGGGTTTACGCGTTGTTTGTGCTGGCCTCATCGCTGGCAAGCCAGCTCCCACAGGGTTTTGCGTCGCACATGAATCTTGTGTACGACAACAATCAATGTGGGAGCTGGCTTGCCAGCGATGGCGGCCGGACAGGCGCCGAAAATTTCAGGAAAGGTCAGAACTTCTCGATCGACCGCGAATTCTGCACCCGCTCGACTTCTTTCGGCTTGTACGCGCAATACCCCGGCCGTGGGCCGATTTTCGGGTGGTTACGGCAGGTGTCCGGGCGCTTGTCATAAATGGTGCACAGGCGGCTTTTACGATCCAGGTAGTAGCAATCGTTGTTGCTCATGCGCTGCAGGGTGAAGATCCCCGACTTCTGGTTGAAGCGCTCGACCAGCCCTTCCTTTTGCAGGCGCTTGGCGATGTTCTTCGGCGGATCACCCAGTTCGAACTCGTCGACCACGCCGATGCGTACCAGGTCCTTGATCTTGACCTCGACCGGCAGGGTGCAGCAGCTGGAGACACAAGAGCCGCACATCGGGGCCGAATATTTGGCCCACGTATCGAGGCGGTCGATCTCGGCGGCGGCAATCAGGTTGGGCTTCATCATCGGGGGTTACCAGGCGTGTGTGCATCAGGGCGCGCGATCATACCGGGACTGGTGGATTTTTGAACAACCTTTCGCCAGATTTTTGCAAACGCCGTGTAAATGCCATTCAGTCCGGCACGGCCCCTGCATTCATTAGCCCACTCGCCAAGGTAATGCCGGGCTATCTCACCGTCTTCGGAAAAACTGCCGAACCTGCGCCTCTACCGTCGGTCAGACCGTCTAGGCTCAGACAATTCCCCGCTCGCTCGAGGTCCTATCGATGACTCAAGAACCACTAGTTCGCGAAGCAGAGGTGGCCGCATTCCGCGATGCCGTCCTGACCAAGCTCACCTATGCGGTGGGCAAAGACCCGGATCACGCCTTTGACCATGACTGGTTCGAAGCCATTGCCCTGGCGGCACGCGACCACATGGTCGAACACTGGATGGACCACACCCGGCAGATCTACCGCAAAGGCCAGAAACGGGTGTATTACCTCTCGCTGGAATTTCTCATCGGTCGTTTGCTCTACGACAGCCTGAGCAATCTCGGCCTGCTCGACGTCGCCCGTGAAGCGCTGACCGAACTGGGCGTCGATCTCGAACGCATCCGCCTGCTGGAACCTGACGCGGCACTCGGCAACGGCGGCCTCGGACGTCTGGCGGCGTGCTTCATGGAAAGCATGTCGACCCTCGGCATTGCCGGGCACGGCTACGGCATTCGTTATGAACACGGGTTGTTCCGCCAAGCCATCGTCGATGGCTGGCAGCAGGAGCAGACCGAACACTGGCTGGATTTCGGCAACCCGTGGGAATTCGAGCGTCCGGAAGTGGTGTACACCATCGGCTTCGGCGGCAGCGTCGAAACCGTCACCGATGCCAGTGGCAAGACCAAACAGGTCTGGTCGCCGGCAGAAACCGTACGGGCGATTGCCTACGACACGCCGGTGGTCGGCTGGCGTGGGGCGAGCGTCAACACCTTGCGCCTGTGGCGTGCCCGCGCCATGGAAGACTTGCACCTTGAGCGCTTCAACGCCGGTGACCACTTGGGCGCGGTGGCTGAGGTAGCCCGCGCCGAAAGTATTTCCCGGGTGCTTTACCCGGCGGACAGCACCGAAGCGGGCCAGGAACTGCGCCTGCGTCAGGAATATTTCTTCGTCGCGGCTTCGCTGCAGGATTTGCTGCGTCGCCATCGCAACATGCACACCTCGGTGCTGACCCTGGGCGATCACGCAGCAATTCAGCTCAACGACACCCACCCCTCGATTGCCGTCGCTGAACTGATGCGGCAACTGGTCGACGTCTACGACGTGGCCTGGGATGCGGCGTGGCAAGTCACCGTCGACACGCTGTCGTACACCAACCACACGCTGTTGCCCGAGGCACTGGAGACCTGGCCGGTCGGCCTGATGGAGCGCATGCTGCCGCGGCACATGCAGATCATTTACCTGATCAACGCGCAGCACATCGACTCGCTGCGCGCCAAGGGCATTCATGATTTCGACGTGCTGCGCGCGGTGTCGCTGATCGAAGAAGACAACGGTCGTCGGGTGCGCATGGGCAACCTTGCATTCCTTGGTTCGCACAGCGTCAATGGCGTTTCCGGTCTGCACACGCAATTGATGCGCAAGACCGTGTTCGCCGAACTGCACAAGCTCTACCCGGAGCGGATCAACAACAAAACCAACGGCATCACTTTCCGCCGCTGGTTGTTCCAGGCCAACTCCGAACTGACCTCGATGCTGGTCGATGCACTCGGCCCGCAGGTGCTGGATAACCCGGAAGAGCGCTTGCTCGACCTCGAACCGTTCGCCGAGCAACCCGCCTTCCGCAAAGCCTTCGCCGAACAGCGCCTGCACAGCAAGAAAGCGTTGGCCTATCTGATTCACGAGCGGTTGGGGATTGCGGTCAACCCGGCGGCAATGTTCGACGTGCAGGTCAAACGGATCCACGAATACAAGCGCCAGTTGCTCAACCTGATGCACACCGTGGCGCTGTATCAGGCAATCCGCGCCGAGCCTGAAGTCGACTGGGTACCTCGGGTGAAAATCTTCGCCGGTAAAGCGGCGGCCAGTTATCACCAGGCCAAACTGATCATCAAGCTGACCAACGACATCGCCCGTGTAGTGAACAACGACCCGACCGTGCGTGGTTTGCTGAAGGTGGTGTTCCTGCCCAACTACAACGTTAGCCTCGCCGAGAGCATCATTCCGGCGGCGGATTTGTCCGAGCAGATTTCCACGGCCGGGTTCGAAGCGTCGGGCACCAGTAACATGAAGTTCGGTCTCAACGGCGCACTGACCATCGGTACCCTCGACGGTGCCAACGTGGAAATGTGCGAGCGCATCGGCGCCGAGCACATGTTCATCTTCGGCCTCAGCGCGCAGCAGGTTGAAGCGCGCAAACAGAACCACGAGTTCAGCGCCGCGCCGGACATCGCCGCGTCGCATCGTTTGAGCGACGTGCTGCAAGCGATCCGCAGTGGCGTGTTCTCGCCGGATGACACGTCGCGCTATACCGGGCTGATTGATTCGCTGGTGGACTACGACCGCTTCCTGGTCTGCGCCGACTTCGATTCCTACTGGGAAGCACAGAAACGCGTCGATGCGCACTGGCACGACGCCAACAACTGGTGGCGCTCGGCAGTGCTCAACACGGCGCGGATGGGCTGGTTTTCGTCCGACCGGACGATTCGCGAGTACGCCACGGATATCTGGAAGGCACTGGAGTAACTTTTCGCTGGGCTCGATATAATCGGCGCGCCGGAAAAGATCGCAGCCTTCGGCAGCTCCTACACAGGTGTTCACATAACCCTGTAGGAGCTGCCGAAGGCTGCGATCTTTTTGGATCAGGCTGCGCTAATCTTCCCGGATTGGCCTTTGCGCTTAGGGATATCGACCATGCAATGGATGTTTATGTTGATCGGGCTGCTGCTCGGCTGGCTGCTCGATGAGTCGTTCAGTGCCGCGCTATTGGGGGCGCTGCTCGGGCTGGCGATCGGGCAAACGCTGCGCCTTGCCCGGCTTGGCTCGCAGGCCACCGAACAACAGCGCCAACTGGAGCAGGCCAAAGTCGCCTTGCAGGCTGTCGAGCAGCGACTGTTCCTGCTTGAAGGTGCCGGCGTGCGCACTACGCCGCCGAGCATGGCGCCGACTCCGGACGCTGCCGTCGACCCCGTCATCGCTGCCGAACAAGCATCCGCCGCCACCCCTGAGCTGGTCTGGGAACTGCCACCCGAACTCGAACCGATTTCTGCCGTTGCCAGCGAAACCCGTCAGCCGCTGCCGGCCGATGTCTGGCGTCTGGACGCCGTCACCGACGAGCCTGCAGTCCCCACACAACCGGCCGAACCCCGTGGCCCGAACCTGATCGAGCGCGGCATCCGTGCTGCGCGCAACTGGCTGTTCGGCGGCAACACGGTGTTGCGGGTCGGTGTGGTGCTGTTGTTTTTCGGTCTGGCGTTCCTGCTGCGCTATGCCACCGAAGGCATGGTGGTGCCGATCGAATTGCGTTATGCCGGCGTCGCGGCGGCGGCGTTGGCCCTGCTGGCGTTGGGCTGGTGGTTGCGTCGGCGCAACAGCAGCTATGCGCTGATACTGCAGGGCACCGGGATCGCGGTGCTGTACCTGACGGTGTTTGCGGCGATGCGTCTGCATCCGTTGCTCGATCCGTCAGCCGCGCTGGGGTTGCTGGTGGCGGTCACGGTGTTTTCGGCCATTCTCGCCATCACCCAAGATGCGCTGGGATTGGCGGCGGCTGCAGCATTGGGCGGTTTCGCCGCGCCGATCCTGACCTCGACCGGTGCCGGCAACCACGTCGCGCTGTTCAGCTATTTCGCGTTGCTCAATGCCGGCATTCTCGCCATCGCCTGGTTCAAGGCCTGGCGCCTGCTGAACCTGATCGGATTCGTTGGTACGTTCGGCATCGGTTTCGCCTGGGGGCTGCGTTCGTATGCGCCCGAGTTGCTGTGGAGCACCGAACCGTTTCTGATTCTGTTCTTCCTGATGTACCTGGCCATCGGCCTGCTGTTTGCCCGGCGCAAGTTGCTCGACATGCCCGATGCGCCGGCAGACGGCGACCGCGAGGCGCTGCTGCACTGGTCGGCGCGCAAGGGCGACTACGTTGACGGCACGATGCTGTTCGGGCCGCCGCTCGTGGGCTTCGGTCTGCAGTTTGCGCTGGTGCAGCACCTGGAGTTCGCCGCCGCGTTCAGCGCGCTCGCACTGGGCGTGATCTACATGGGTCTGGCCCGGGTGTTGATGGGCGGTCGCGCCTTGCTGCTGGGTGAAACCTGTCTGGCGCTGGGGGTGATTTTCGCCAGTCTGGCGATCCCGCTAGGCCTCGATGCACGCTGGACCTCAGCAGCGTGGGCAGTGGAGGGCGCGGGGATTTTCTGGCTCGGCCTGCGTCAGCAGCGGCCGTTCGCCCGAGCGTTTGCCCTGTTGCTGCAACTGGGTTCGGCGCTGGCGTTCCTCAGTCAGCTGCGGGTCGGCGAAAGCAGCCTGCTCGACGGCGCACCGTTGGGCGCGTTGATGCTCGGCCTCGCGCTGCTGTTCAGTTTCTATCAATTGCGCAAAGCCTCGGCGGAGCAGGCTTCGCTGTGGGAGCGCCAGGGTTTGCCGGTGCTGGCGGCGCTGGGCCTGACCTTCCTGTATTTGCTGGCGCCGTTGTTTTTCTTTGTTCAGGCGACAGCGATCAGTTGGGCGTTGGCCGGACTGGTGACCTTGTTTGTCGGCCTGCGCCTGCAATCGCGTACGTTCCTGTTCACCGCGTTCGCCGTGCAGTTGCTGGGTGGTGCGTTGTTCCTGCTTCGGCTGCAAAGCGCGGGCGAGGATTCGGCGGCGGTGTTCAGCGCCGGGTGGAGCGGGTTGCTCAGCGCATCGCTGATCGGTCTGGCGTTGATCGCCGGGATGTTACTGGCGGCACGGGACGAGATGGTGCGCGGCGATGTGCGGCTGCTACGCGGGTTGTCGGTGGTGTTGCTGGCGGGGTTGGTGCTGATCAATCTGGCGGTGCTGTTCGTGCTGCCGTGGCAAACCGCGAGTGCGGTGTGGGCGGCCAGCGGCTTGCTGATCATCTGGCTGAGCCTGTACCTCAAGCAGCGCGTGAGTTTTGTTTTCGGCCTGTTGTTGCAGTTGATCGGCGGCGCGGCGTTCTTGTTGGCCGGCCCCGAGTTGTTCGGGCCGCTGTCCAGCGAAGGCCTGCGGCCGCTGGCTCATGGCAGCTTCTGGACGCCGTTGGTGCTGGGGTTGGCCGCGCTGGTCGGTGCCTGGCGTTTGCAACTGGGCAATCATGCCTCGGCGTTCGATGCGCTGAGCTTGCAGCGCCTGTCCGAAGTGCTGCTGGTGTGGGGCGCCGGTTGGTGGGCGTTGGCGTGGGTCAGCGAGGTGCTGCGTTTTGCGCCGTTGAATGTGCAGGCGACGCTGTTGCTGCTAATTGCCGCGCTGAGTGTGGTGCTGTGGACATTGTTGTCGCTGCGCCTGAAATGGCCGGCGCTGGGCCTGCTCTGCACCTTGCTGATTCCGGCGGCGGGGCTGGTGCTGCTGGCGGCTTGGCATGCGCGTTATCATCCGGCGGCGAACTTCGGCTGGCTGGCATGGGGGCTGGTGTTCGTCGTGCACTTCTTCAGCTTGCGGCGTCTGGCGCCGATGTTGCCGGCACGGGCCTTGAGCACGGCGCATGTGCTGGGTTGCTGGCTGCTGATCGGCGTACTGGCGCTGGAATTGCGCTACGGCTTGCTGCTGTTGTCCGAGCAATACAACGCCTGGCGCTGGCTCGGCTGGGCGATCCTGCCGAGCCTGTATCTGTTGCTGGCGGCGGCTCCACGCAACTGGCCTTGGCCGGTGGCCGCGTTCCCGCGCGAATATCGTTTGTATGCCGCTGCGCCGTTGGCAGTGCTGATGCTGGCGTGGTTCTGGCTGGCCAACGGCTTCAGCGACGGCAATGCCGAACCGCTGCCGTACGTACCGCTGATCAACCCGCTGGAATTGGGCCTGCTGTTCGCCTTGTTCGGGGTGTACGTTTGGTCGCGTCATGCGGTGACGCAGTTTGCCCTGCGCAAGGATTACGCCGAGTACGCCACACAACTGGTCGCCGGGGTTTCGCTGTTCGCTTTCTGCACCGCGCTGGTGACCCGCGCTGCGCACCATTGGGCGGGCATTCCGTTCGAGCTGGATCTTTTGCTTGAGTCGATGCTGGTGCAGGCCGGGTTGTCCATCGTCTGGACCCTGATGGCGCTGGGTCTGATGATCGGCGGACATCTGCGCCATCGTCGCGAAGTGTGGCTGATCGGCGCGGCGCTGATTGCGCTGGTGGTGGCCAAACTGATTTTTGTCGAATTGAGCAACCGTGGCGGCCTCGCCCGGATCGTCTCGTTTATCGGCGTCGGCGTGTTGCTGCTGGTGGTGGGCTACTTTGCACCGCTGCCACCGAAACGTGTCGAAGCCGAACCGGTGGCGGACAAACCCGTGCCGGATACCGAAGGAGTTTCATCTTGAGTCGCATGCTGAATCTGGGGTGGTTGGCGTTGGGCGTGGTGATGGTTGCCGGCGCGCAGGAAAAACCGGCGGACTTCGCCACGCAGGTGCCGCTGACGGTGAGCGGCAACGGCCCTTGGTATCGCCTCGATCTGCCGCTGAGCGCGCAATTGCAGGCACGCCAGACCGATCTCAGCGACCTGCGCGTATTCAACGCTGCTGGCGAGCCGCAGGCCTACGCCCTGGCCCGGGAATCGGCGCAGACCCGCGACGACGGGCAGTTGCATGAGGTGAAGTGGTTCCCGCTGTACAACGCCGCCGACGCCAGCGAGCGCGCGCCGAACGTACGCGTGCAATCGACCACCACCGGCACACTGGTGGAAGTGCAGCCGTCGACGCAACTGGAGGCCGGCGAAGAGGTGCTGCGCGGCTGGCTGCTCGATGCCAGCGCGATCAAGGCGCCGCTGCAGCAACTGATCCTCGACTGGACAAGCGAACGCGACGGTTTCCAGCGCTTCAGCATCGAGGCCAGTGATGACTTGCAGCATTGGCAGGCGTGGGGCGAAGGGCAGGTGGCGCGCCTGACGTTTTCCGACGAGCGCATCGAACAGCATGAGGTGACGCTGCCGGGGCAATCGGCGCGCTATCTGCGTCTGCTGTGGGAGGCGTCCACCTCGGCACCCATCCTCACTGCAGTGCAATTGAAAAGCAGTGATCCACGCAACGTGCCGCTGCCGTTGGTCTGGTCGCAAGCGTTGACGGGCAACAGCACCCAATCCGGTGAGTACACCTGGCAGTTGCCGATGGGGCTGAATGTCGAGCGGGTGCAGGTCGAGTTGAAACAACCGAACAGTCTGGCGCCGGTCACCCTCGCGGGCCGCCGCGAAAGCAGCCTGCCGTGGCAGCCCCTGAGCAACGGTTTGCTGTATCGCCTGACCCAGAACGGTCAGGACGTGGTGCAGAACGAATTGCAGTTGTACGGGCAAACCGTGCAGCAATTGAAACTGAGCGTGGATGAGCGCGGCGGAGGTCTGGGCGAGCAGG
Organism: Pseudomonas sp. S8; assembly: GCF_050473925.1. Lineage (NCBI taxonomy): Bacteria > Pseudomonadati > Pseudomonadota > Gammaproteobacteria > Pseudomonadales > Pseudomonadaceae > Pseudomonas > Pseudomonas sp. S8. The sequence goes on along the minus strand of NZ_JBFDVZ010000016.1, from coordinate 3,941,069 downwards.
CACCGAGCCTGAAATACGCGGTGCGGGCGACGCAGGTGATTTTCCTCGCGCGTGGTGACGGACCGTACAGCCTGGCGCTGGGCAATCCGACGGTGAAAACCGCGAATCTGCCGCTGAGCACGCTGATTCCGGATTTCAAACCGCAGAAGCTCGCGACGCTGGGCAAGGCGACGGTGCAGGGCGACGTGATCCCCACGCCGACCGCCCCGGCCACTACAGCGGCGGTGGCCGAAACCAACTGGAAGAAAATCGGCTTGTGGGCGGTGTTGCTGGTGAGTGTGGTGTTCCTCGGGGTGATGGCGGCGAGTCTGTTGCGCAAGCCACCGACCCATTCCTGAGAATGGCTGGCGCTGCGCGCCATTCGCTGGCAAGCCAGCTCCCACAGGTTATTTGGTGTACACAAAACAGGTGAACGGCCGAAGTCCTGGTGGGAGCTGGCTTGCCAGCGATGACGGCCGATCAATCAACAAAAATCCTCAAACTGTCGCTATCAACCCAGCCACCACCCGTCCCGAACCGGACTACGCTCAATTCGATGCCTGAACTCTCTCGACCCGATCACGTCTGATACAAGCAATTGCGCCCCAATGCACGTTACCGGGCGTCATCGCTCGCTAGGTTTTCAGACTCCCTGTAAACTGCGCGGGTTTTTAGCCCCCCATTCCACCGGAGCCGTCCATGTCCCGCGTTACCCTGAGTCGCTATTTGATTGAGCAGACCCGCAGCAATAACACTCCTGCCGATCTGCGCTTCCTGATCGAAGTGGTGGCGCGTGCCTGCAAAGAGATCAGCCACGCCGTGTCCAAAGGCGCCCTGGGCGGTGTTCTGGGCAGCATGGGCACTGAAAACGTCCAAGGCGAAGTGCAGAAGAAGCTCGACGTGCTGTCGAACGAGATCCTGCTCGAAGCCAACGAATGGGGCGGTCACCTGGCCGGCATGGCGTCCGAAGAAATGGACAATGCCTACCAGATCCCGGGCAAATACCCGAAAGGCGCCTACCTGCTGGTGTTCGACCCACTGGACGGCTCGTCGAACATCGACATCAACGCTCCGGTCGGCACCATCTTCTCGGTACTGCGTTGCCCGAACGAATACCTGAGCCAGAACGAAGCGCTGAACGAGAAAGCGTTCCTGCAGCCAGGCACCCAGCAGGTTGCCGCCGGTTACGCGATCTACGGCCCGCAGACCATGCTGGTTCTGACCCTGGGCGACGGCGTCAAAGGCTTCACCCTCGACCGCGAAATGGGCAGCTTCGTGCTGACCCATGAAGACATCACCATTCCTGAAACCACCCAGGAATTCGCGATCAACATGTCCAACCAGCGCCACTGGGAAGCCCCGGTGCAACGTTACGTCAGCGAACTGCTGGCCGGCGAAGAAGGCCCGCTGAAGAAGAACTACAACATGCGCTGGGTCGCGGCGATGGTGGCTGACGTGCACCGCATCCTGACCCGTGGTGGTCTGTTCATGTACCCACGCGACAGCCGTGAGCCATCCAAACCGGGCAAACTGCGTCTGATGTACGAAGCCAACCCGATGTCGTTCCTGGTGGAACAGGCCGGCGGCGCGTCCACCGACGGTCACCAGCGCATCCTCGACATTCAGCCCGAAGGCCTGCACCAGCGCGTAGCGGTGTTCCTCGGCTCGAAAGAAGAAGTCGCCCGCGCCACGGCTTACCACAAGGAATAAGCCGTGAACGCGCCCTGGCAGCCGCTGCTCGACTGGTGGTTCGGACACGCCGAATCACCGCGCGAGATATCGGCTGACAAGGGCAAGTTGTGGTTCGGCAAGAAAGACAGTCAAGACCTCGAAGCGCGTGAGCGTTTCGGGGTCTTTGTCGATCAGGCCCTCGCTGGTGAATTGACCGAGTGGACGCAACGTCCCGAGGGTTGGCTGGCGCTGGTGCTGCTGCTCGATCAACTGCCACGCATGATCTTTCGCGATACACCCAAAGCCTTTTCCGGTGATCTGCGCGCGCAGAAACTTGTCGCGCAGGGCATTGCGGCGGATTTCGACCGGCAACTGAAGCCGATTCAGCGGGTATTCATTTATCTGGTGTTCGAACACTGCGAAAACCTCGCGGTGCAGAACGAAGCCGTTTCGCGTTTTATCGATCTGGTAGCTGAACAGCCGGAAGCCGAGCGGGCGGTGTTTGCCGATAACCTGGACTATGCCGAGCGGCATCAGAAGGTGATTGCACGGTTTGGCCGGTTTCCGCATCGCAATGCGGTGTTGGGGCGGGAGTCGACGGCTGAGGAGTTGGCGTTTCTCAGTCAGCCTGGGTCACGGTTCTGATTTGTTGAATTCAAGGATTGCCGTTCAACAGTCTCTTCATCAAAAGTGAAGGCAGGCTTTTTCTTGAGTCGGCAATGATATGAACGAAGACGGTTTTTTCCCTGACTTCATAAATGACTCGGTTCATCCCGGAAATGATTTGTCGGTATTGACCAAGATTGAGCTTCTCGATTTCCTCGGGGATTGAACCGGAATAAGGAAGGTCTGCGAGACCAAGAATGGCGATCTTGAGATCAGCGTAGGTACTCTGCCACGTCTGACTCGAGAACTGTTTGATAAGGTAGGTACGGAGTTCTTTGAGATCTGTTTGTGCGGACTGAAGAATAACGACCTTTAAACTCATTGATGGTCGGCCCTGTCCAAGTCCGCGAAAACGTCCTCAGCGTCTCGATACTTGCCTTCCTCAATCTCCCGATTGCCCATTGCCAATAGCTTCAGCAAAGCCATTGTGTCTTCCTGCTCCTCAAAGCTTTTCACGTCCATAACTACAAGCTTGGCTTCACCATTTTGGGTAATGACCAATGGCTCACGGCTTTCAGTGATCGACTTGACGATCTCCGCTGTATGACTTTTGAGGTAGCTGATCGGTTTGATTTGCGATGAAAGCTTCATGTTTGATTCTCGCCCAAATTGAATAGGACTGAGTTTAGTCTTAATTCAGTCCATCGTCAGTGCGAGCTGACCAGCGTATTTCAACTCAAAGTTCAATCGTCGCTAACGCCGTCATCGCCAGCAGGCGGCCTCGTACAGGGGATATGTGTCGTTCATAAATACCTGTGGGAGCGAGCCTGCTCGCGAAGACGCCAGTGGCCGCGCCTTAGATCCTGAAGCTGCCTACCAGCTGCTTCAAGCGCGCCGCTTGCTGCTCCAGATCCGAACACGCGCGCAAGGTTGCCTGCAAGTTCTCGACACCTTCCTGATTCAGCGTGTTGATCTCGTTGATGTCGACGTTGATCGACTCGACCACCGCGGTCTGCTCCTCTGTCGCGGTAGCCACCGACTGGTTCATGCCGTCGATCTCGCCGATGCGCTGGGTCACGCTGCCCAGGCGTTCGCCGGCCTGGTTGGCGATGCCGACGCTGCTTTCGCTCTCGCGCTGGCTCTCGGTCATGATGCTCACCGCCTGACGCGCGCCGACTTGCAGTTCTTCGATCATCTTCTGCACTTGCTGCGCCGAATCCTGAGTGCGGTGGGCGAGGTTGCGCACCTCGTCAGCGACCACGGCGAAACCACGGCCAGCCTCACCGGCGCGGGCCGCTTCGATGGCAGCGTTTAGCGCCAGCAGGTTGGTCTGCTGCGAGATGCTGGTGATCACTTCCAGAATCTGCCCGATGTTCACCGTGTTGCTATTGAGGGTTTCGATGTTGCCGCAGGAGTCGCTGATTTTTGCCGACAACTGCTGCATCGCGTGAATGGTTTTATCCACAACCTGCTGACCGTCGACCGCCAGGCTGCGCGCATCGCTGGAGTGCTGCGAGGCGAGGGCGGCGTTCTGGGCGATTTCCTGGGCGGCAGCGCCGAGCTGGTTGATCGCCGCGGCCACGCTGTTGGTGCGGCTGGCTTGCTGGTCGGAGTTGTACATCGACGAGTTCGAGGCCGCGACCACACGCAGGGCGACTTCGTTGACCTGGCCGGTGGCCGAGGACACTTCGCGGATCGAGGTGTGAATACGCTCGACGAAGCGGTTGAACGACAGACCCAGCGCGCCGAACTCGTCGTGGCCGTGGATCACCAGACGCTTGGTCAGGTCGCCTTCACCTTCGGCGATGTCATGCATGGCGCGGCCCATGGTCAGCAGCGGTTGCATCAGCACGCGGATCAGCATGCCGAGCAGGGCGATGATGATCACCACGGCAATGACCATGGCGATCAGCGCCGAGGTGCGGAATTCGCTGAGCATCGAGAATGCGGTGTCCTTGTCCAGCACCAGCGCCACGTACCAGTCAGCCGATGGCACGCCGTTGACGCGGGTGAACGAAATCAGTTGGGTCTTGCCGTCGAATTCGACTTCTTTCAGGCCCGGGCTGACTTTCGGCGCACCGTTCGGATAAGCCTCGGCGAGGGTTTTCAGCACCAGTTTGCTGTCCGGGTGAATCAGGATCTTGCCATCGGCGCTGACGATGAACGCATGGCCGTGGCCACCAAAGTTGAGCGAGTTGATGATCGCGCTGACGCTGGTCAGGTCGATGTCCGCGCCGGCCACACCGATCATCTGGCCCTGACGCTGCACCGGGGTGGCGACGGTGATCACCAGTTTGCCCGACGAGGCGGCGATGTAGGGTTCGGTGACGATGGTCTGTTGGGCGCTGTTGGCTGCCTTGTACCAGCCACGGGCGCGCGGGTCGTAGTCCGGCGCGCGGTTGCCGGCGGGTACCGAGAACATCACGCCGTCAGCGCCGCCGAAATAGCTGAGCTGGAAATTGCCGGTGTAGGCGGGCAGGTCGATGATGCGCTTGAGGCTGGCCGGGGCACTGCCGTCGGCGGCGACCTGCTGCGACAGCGATTGCAGCAACTGGATGCGGCTTTCCAGCCAAGTCTGGATGTTGCTGGTGGTCAGGCTGCCCAGCTCCTGCATCGAGGCTTCGGTGCTGCTGCTCAGGGCTTCGCGTTGTCGATAGTCGTTGAACAAAATGAAACAGGCGAACGCAACGGCCACCACGAGGGCGGCAGCCAACAAGATCTTGTGGCTGAATTTCATGTTTCTGGTCATCGAATGAACTACCGCGAAGGGGCTGGTCGAGAAAGGGCGGCAATTTGCCACACTCGGGGGCATTGCGCTGCTCTTATTTCGACTGCTGTGCGCCAAAGATTAGGCGTCTTTGGTGAAATGCGACGAAATGCTCAATAGCCGCAGAAAGTGTCTGATTTTCCGATAAATGCCAGACGAGCGGAGCGATAAATAGCCATTTCTGAAGGGAACCAGATGAGGGTTTTCTCTTCTAAGCTTCTGGTTGGCACCATGCCATCCCCCTTCCGCTCCAGGAGTTACTTCATGTCGCTGCGATCTATCGCCCTTCTGACTTTTTGCGTGCTGTTGGCCGCGTGCAGCAAGGTCAATCAGGAAAACTATTCCAAGCTTTCGGCCGGCATGGCCAAAGCCGAAGTTGAGACGCTGCTCGGCAAACCCACCGACTGTTCGGGTGCGCTCGGCATGTCCAGTTGCACCTGGGGCGACAAAAACAGCTTTATCAGCGTGCAGTACGCCGGTGACAAAGTGCTGATGTTTTCTGGCCAAGGCCTGAAGTAAACCGGGGCCAAGCGCCCACGGGAGAAAAATAATGAAGCGGTTATTGTTCGTCCTTTTTGCCGGCCTGGTACTGGCCGGCTGCGCCACTCACGGTGAAGATCCGCTGGCGCCCAAGACGGCTCACAGTGTCAACCTCAAGCGTTATCAGGGTACTTGGTACGAACTGGCGCGACTGCCGATGTACTTCCAGCGCAACTGCGCGCAATCCGAAGCCCATTATTCGCTCAGGCCGGACGGCAACGTCGACGTGCTCAATCGTTGCCTGACCGCCGACTGGCAATGGGAAGAAGCCAAAGGCAAGGCTTATCCACAGGTGCCGGGCAAGACCGACAAGCTGTGGGTCGAATTCGATACCTGGTTCTCGCGCTTGATTCCGGGAGTGGCGAAAGGCGAATACTGGGTGTTGTACGTCAGCGACGACTACAAGACCGCCATCGTCGGCGACCCGAGCCGCAAGTACATGTGGTTGTTGTCCCGCACGCCGACCGTCAACGGTGTGGTGCGTGAGGAGTTGCTGAGCAAGGCGCGTCAGCAAGGTTACGACACCACGCGACTGATCTGGCGAGCGTCGGATCGGCAGATGGCGAAGACTTCGAATTAAAGACCACCACCAATCAAATGTGGGAGCGAGCCTGCTCGCGAAGAGGGTGTGTCAGTTAACGAAAATGTTGCTGATACACCCTCTTCGCGAGCAGGCTCGCTCCCACATTTTTGTTTTGTGTCAGCCTAAAAGTTCGCGCAGAACCTGGGTGAAGGCGCGTGCGCTTTCCTCTTCGACTGCATGCCGGCCATCGCGCACCACCCACTGGCCATTGACCAATACATCGCGCACCTGTCGGTCACCGCCAGCGAACAACCAGCGATTCAAAATCCCGTCACCACTGGCCGTGGCCAGATACGGATCATTGCCATCGAGCACGATCCAGTCGGCACGCTTGCCGACTTCCAGCGCGCCAATCGGCTGCCCCAACGCCTGCGTCCCGCCGTCCAGCGCCGCGTCATACAGCGTGCGCCCGACCATCGGCTGATCCGCCCCATACAAACGGTTGCGCCGCTGGTCGCGCAGACGCTGGCCGTATTCCAGCCAACGCAATTCCTCGACCACGCTGAGCGACACATGGCTGTCGGAACCGATGCCCATGCGTCCGCCCTGGGCGAGGAAATCCACCGCCGGGAAAATCCCGTCGCCCAGATTCGCTTCAGTGGTCAGGCACAGGCCGGCGATGGCGCGACTTTTGGCCATCAGCGTGACTTCCTCGGGATTGGCGTGGGTGGCGTGAACCAGGCACCAGCGCTGATCGACTTCGGTGTTTTCATAGAGCCATTGCAGCGGCCGACGACCGCTCCAGCTCAGGCAGTCATCGACTTCCTTCTGCTGTTCGGCGATGTGGATGTGCACCGGGCACTGCTTGTCGCTAGCCGCCAGCACTTCGCTGATCTGTTGCGGGGTGACCGCGCGCAATGAGTGGAAGCACAGCCCCAGCGATTGCGCTTTTTGCTGAGCCAGCAGCGGCTGCAGGCGCGCTTGCAGGTTCAGATAGTTTTCGGTGCTGTTGATAAAGCGGCGCTGCCCGTCATTGGGCGTTTGGCCGCCGAATCCGGAATGGCTGTAAAGCACCGGCAATAGGGTCAGACCGATGCCGCTGTCGCTCGCTGCCTGGCTGATGCGCAGTGCCAGCTCGGCCGGATCGGCATACGGCTGACCGTTGTTGTCGTGGTGCACATAGTGGAATTCAGCAACCGAGGTGTAACCGGCCTTGAGCATTTCGATGTACAGCTGACGGGCAATCACGCCGAGCTGCTCCGGGCTGATTTTTCCGACGAGGCGATACATCAGGTCGCGCCAGGTCCAGAAGCTGTCGTTGGGATTGCCAGCCACTTCGGCCAGTCCCGCCATCGCGCGTTGGAAGGCATGGGAATGCAGATTGGGCATGCCCGGCAGCAGCGGACCGCTCAGCCGCTCGGCGCCATCTGCGGTGGAATCGGCCTGGATTCGGGTCAGCATGCCATCGGCACTGACTTCGAAACGTACATGGTTGGCCCATCCGTTAGGCAGCAGCGCGCGTTCGGCAAAGAAGGCGGACATGGTTCAGCACCCCATCGTGTGTTATTTGTATATACATATACAGACGTTTGCCTGCCCGGTAAACTCCGGCAAGCTAGCAACCTTCATCCAATGAACAGGGATCCACCGTGCCGACTCCGCCTCCAGTCTCCCCGTTGGCCGCGAACCTGGGCGACAGTCCGGCGCCCTTGTACGCCCGCGTCAAACAGATGATCACCCAGCAGATCGACAGCGGTAACTGGCCACCGCACTACCGCGTGCCGTCGGAGAGCGAACTGGTCAGCCAGCTCGGTTTCAGCCGCATGACCATCAACCGCGCGCTGCGCGAAATGACCGCCGACGGCCTGCTGGTGCGCATGCAAGGTGTCGGCACGTTTGTCGCCGAACCGAAGAGCCAGTCTGCGCTGTTCGAAGTGCACAACATCGCCGACGAAATCGCCTCCCGTGGCCATCGCCACACCTGTCAGGTGATCACCCTCGAAGAAGAGGCCGCCGGCTCCGAGCGCGCGTTGGCGCTGGACATGCGCGAAGGGCAGAAGGTCTTCCATTCGCTGATCGTGCATTACGAAAACGACATTCCGGTGCAAATCGAAGACCGTTTCGTCAACGCGCTGGTCGCTCCGGAATACCTCAAGCAGGATTTCACCCTGCAAACCCCTTACGCCTATCTCAACCAGGTCGCGCCGTTGACAGAAGGCGAGCACGTGGTCGAAGCGATCCTCGCCGAGCCGTCCGAGTGCAAGTTGCTGCAGATCGAGAAAGACGAGCCGTGCCTGTTGATCCGTCGTCGTACGTGGTCGGGCCGTCAGCCGGTGACGGCGGCGCGCCTGATTCATCCCGGTTCTCGTCATCGTCTGGAAGGACGCTTTCATAAATGAGCAGTGAAGTGAAAGTTTTACGCGCCGAAGGTTACCCGCGCATGCCGTGGAAAAACGGCGGCGGCAGCACCGAAGAGATCACCCGTGACGCCGGTGCTGGCCTGGATGGTTTTGGCTGGCGTCTGTCGATTGCCGACATTGCCGAGTCGGGCGGTTTCTCGACCTTTGCCGGTTACCAGCGAGTTATCACCGTGTTGCAGGGTGACGGCATGACCTTGTGCGTCGATGGTGATGACACGCGTCCATTGTTACCGCTGGACCCGTTTGCATTCAGCGGCGAAAGCCAAGTGTCCTGCACCTTGCTCGGCGGTGCGATACGCGACTTCAACCTGATTTACGCACCGCAGCGTTACCACGCGCGGTTGCAGTGGCTGGACGGTGAACAGCGGTTTTTCAGCTCGGCCTCGACGGTGCTGGTGTTCAGTGTCAGCGAGCTGCTGCAAGTGCGGGTCGGTGACAGCACTGCGCAACTGGCCCGACATGATTGCCTGCAACTGGACGGTAACATCGGTCTGGTTGAAGTCGCGGTCAATGCCGCGTGCTGCGTGATCGAGCTGACGGCACGCTGATCCAACTCTGGTAACACTCCTGTGGTGAGGGGATTTATCCCCGATGGCGGCGCAGCAGACCTTTTGGGACCGCTACGCGCTCCATCGGGGATAAATCCCCTCACCACAATTGCATTTCAATTCCTGTTTCCCTCAGCGCACCAACTTGTTACCGAACGCCCCAGCGTGGCGCAAAGCCACGGGTTCGTAACGATCTTCCGCGACCTCAATTCTCCCCCGCAAAAAATTTCATCCGCGCCACAACCCTTGTTTCCAGCGCTCTGTAGCCCTGTTCGCGATTTTTCTTGAACGGCTCTTCAGTGAGTTGGCCGCTTGATTGCATATGCTTGTATGTACAAGTAAAGACGTATGCGTATAAGTCCGCAGCGTCCACTGATTCGCTTGTCGCGCATTGAGGCGCACAGGCTGCTTGCCCACTGCCAGGGTTGGTTTGAATTGATCGCTGAGGAGTCTTTTTCGTGACTGACACAAAACCTACTAAGTACCGTGACGTCGAGATCCGCGCTGCACGCGGCAACAAGCTGACCGCCAAGAGCTGGCTGACCGAAGCGCCGCTGCGCATGCTGATGAACAACCTCGATCCGGAAGTGGCCGAGAACCCGAAAGAGCTGGTGGTCTACGGTGGTATCGGTCGCGCTGCGCGTAACTGGGAGTGCTACGACAAGATCGTCGAGAGCCTGACCCACCTGAATGACGACGAAACCCTGCTGGTGCAATCCGGCAAACCGGTCGGCGTGTTCAAGACTCACAGCAACGCCCCGCGCGTACTGATCGCCAACTCCAACCTGGTGCCGCACTGGGCGAGCTGGGAACACTTCAACGAACTCGACGCCAAAGGCCTGGCCATGTACGGCCAGATGACCGCCGGCAGCTGGATCTACATCGGCAGCCAGGGCATCGTTCAGGGCACCTACGAAACCTTCGTCGAAGCCGGTCGTCAGCACTACAACGACAACCTCAAAGGCAAGTGGGTCCTGACCGCCGGTCTGGGCGGCATGGGCGGTGCTCAGCCGCTGGCTGCAACTCTGGCTGGCGCCTGCTCGCTGAACATCGAATGCCAGCAGGTGAGCATCGATTTCCGCCTGAAAAGCCGTTATGTCGACGAGCAAGCCAAAGACCTCGACGACGCCTTGGCGCGCATCGCCAAATACACCGCCGAAGGCAAAGCGATCTCCATCGCCCTGCTGGGTAACGCCGCAGAAATCCTTCCGGAACTGGTCAAGCGCGGCGTGCGTCCGGACATGGTCACCGACCAGACCAGTGCCCACGACCCACTGAATGGCTACCTGCCGGCGGGCTGGACCTGGGAAGAGTACCGCGCCCGCGCCAAGACCGAGCCGGCTGCCGTGATCAAAGCCGCCAAGCAATCGATGGCGGTCCACGTCAAAGCGATGCTGGCGTTCCAGAAGCAAGGCATCCCGACCTTCGACTACGGCAACAACATCCGTCAGATGGCGCAGGAAGAAGGCGTGGAAAACGCGTTCGACTTCCCGGGCTTCGTCCCGGCCTACATTCGTCCACTGTTCTGCCGTGGCATCGGCCCGTTCCGTTGGGCGGCGCTGTCGGGTGATCCGCAGGACATCTTCAAGACCGACGCCAAAGTCAAAGAGCTGATCCCGGACGACGCCCACCTGCACAACTGGCTGGACATGGCCCGCGAGCGCATCAGCTTCCAGGGTCTGCCGGCACGTATCTGCTGGGTCGGCCTGGGCCTGCGTGCCAAGCTCGGTCTGGCGTTCAACGAAATGGTGCGCAGCGGCGAGCTGTCGGCACCGATTGTGATCGGTCGCGACCACCTCGACTCCGGCTCGGTCGCCAGCCCGAACCGCGAAACCGAATCGATGCAGGACGGTTCCGACGCCGTGTCCGACTGGCCACTGCTCAATGCGCTGCTGAACACCGCGAGCGGCGCGACCTGGGTCTCACTGCACCACGGTGGTGGCGTGGGCATGGGCTTCTCGCAGCACTCGGGCATGGTGATCGTCTGCGACGGGACTGACGAAGCGGCCGAGCGTATTGCGCGCGTGCTGCACAACGACCCGGCCACTGGCGTCATGCGTCACGCCGATGCTGGTTACCAGATCGCCATCGACTGCGCGAAGGAGCAGGGGCTGAACCTGCCGATGATTACCGGCGGCAAGTAACACAGATTCCTGTGGGAGCTGGCTTGCCAGCGATAGCGGTGGCACTGCCGGAATAGATGTTGAAGGTGCCGACGTCTTCGCTGGCAAGCCAGCTCCCACAAGGGTTCGAGTAGGCCCGAGAGAACAATCAAAACAATCCACAGAGGTTGAATCATGGCTGTAACCCCCGATCGTGCAGGCAACAAACCGTTGATCGAAAGGCGTTCGATCGACTACATCCCGGAAGCGGAAAGACACGGTCGTCTGTTGAGCCAGTTCACCCTGTGGATGGGTGCGAATCTGCAAATCACCGCGATTGTTACCGGGGCCCTGGCCGTGGTGCTGGGCGGTGATGTGTTCTGGTCGTTGATCGGTCTGTTGATCGGTCAACTGCTCGGCGGCGGCGTGATGGCGCTGCACGCGGCGCAAGGGCCGAAGCTTGGCTTGCCGCAGATGATTTCCAGCCGGGTGCAGTTCGGCGTGTATGGCGCGGCGATCCCGATCGTGCTGGTGTGCCTGATGTACCTGGGCTTTACCGCCACCGGCACCGTGCTGTCCGGTCAGGCGCTGGGGCAGTTGTTCGGGGTCAGCGACACCGTCGGCATCCTGCTGTTCGCCAGTGTCATCGTGGTGGTCACCGTGCTCGGTTATCGGGTGATCCACTGGATCGGGCGTGTCGCCAGCGTCATTGGCGTGATTGCCTTTGTGTATCTGTTCAGCCGCCTGCTGAGTCAGGTGGATGTGGGCGCCCTGTTGCAGATCCGTCACTTCAGTTGGAGCAGCTTCTTGCTGGCAGTGTCGCTCGCGGCGTCCTGGCAGATCGCCTTCGGCCCGTATGTGGCGGACTATTCGCGTTACTTGCCGAGCAAGGTTTCCTCGGTGAAAACCTTCTTTGCCGCTGGCGCAGGTTCGGTCATCGGCGCGCAGGTGGCGATGGTCCTCGGCGTGTTCGCCGCGGCGTCGGCCAACGGCCAGTTCGCCGGGCATGAAGTGGCCTACATCGTCGGGTTGGGCGGCACCGGTGCCACGGCGGCGCTGCTGTACTTCAGCATCGCCTTCGGCAAGGTCACCATCTCGACGTTGAACTCGTACGGCAGTTTCATGTGCATCGCCACGATCATCAGCGGCTTCCGTGGGCACCTGACGGTCTCGCGCCTGCAGCGTCTGGTGTTCGTGCTGGTGATTGTCGGTGCGGCGACCCTGATCGCACTGCTTGGCCAGCACTCGTTCCTCGGTGCGTTCAAGTCGTTCATCCTGTTTCTGCTGGCGTTCTTCACGCCATGGAGCGCGATCAACCTGGTCGACTACTACTGCATCACTCGTGAACGCTATGACGTACCGGCGCTGGCCGATCCGAATGGTCGCTACGGCCGCTGGAATCTGCTCGGGATCAGCGTCTATGTGTTCGGTGTGCTGGTGCAGCTGCCGTTCATCTCCACCAAGTTCTACACCGGCCCGCTGGTGGCTGCCCTCGGTGACGTGGATATTTCCTGGATCATCGGCCTGGTGCTGCCTGCCGCGCTGTATTACCTGTGCGCGAAAAAATGGCACGGCTCGGTGCCTGATCAGCTGATTTTGCCGCTCGAGCAGAACAGTGTTGTACCACCTGAAAAAAGTGGGGCCGGGCGCGCTGCGGCGCAGGCCTGATTGGACGTGGACAGGGCTGGATGCCTCTTGACTGCCGTAAGCCAATTCATGATTAGGAGCGTCGCAATAATGAAATCGAACAAGACCCTGCTCACCACACTGCTGTCCATGGGCCTGCTGGCCAGTGCCGGCGCCACCCAGGCTGCCGGCTGGTGCGAGTCCGGCAAACCGGTGAAATTCGCCGGCCTGAACTGGGAAAGCGGCATGTTGCTGACCGACGTGCTGCAAGTGGTGCTGGAGAAAGGTTACGACTGCAAGACCGACAGCCTGCCGGGCAACTCCATCACCATGGAGAACGCCTTGAGCAGCAACGACATTCAAGTGTTCGCCGAAGAGTGGGTCGGCCGCAGCGAAGTCTGGAACAAGGCTGAGAAGGCCGGCAAAGTCGTCGGTGTCGGCGCCCCGATTGTCGGCGCTATCGAAGGCTGGTACGTGCCGCGCTACGTGATCGAAGGCGATGCCAAACGCAAGATCGAGGCAAAAGCCCCGGACCTGAAAAACATTGCCGATCTGGGCAAATACGCGACGATTTTCAAGGACGCCGAAGAACCGTCCAAGGGCCGTTTCTACAACTGCCCGGCGGGCTGGACCTGTGAGCTGGACAACAGCGAAATGCTCAAGAGCTACGGCCTGGAAAACAGCTACACCAACTTCCGTCCGGGCACCGGCCCGGCGCTGGATGCGGCGGTGCTGTCGAGCTACAAGCGTGGCGAGCCGATCCTGTTCTACTACTGGTCGCCAACCCCGCTGATGGGCCAGATCGACGCGGTCAAACTTGAAGAAAAACCGGGCGTCGACAAGAGCGTGAGCATCAAGGTCGGTCTGTCGAAAACCTTCCACGAACAGGCGCCGGAACTGGTGGCCGTGCTGGAGAAGGTCAATCTGCCGATCGATCTGCTGAACCAGAACCTGGGCCGCATGGCGAAGGAACGTATCGAGTCGCCAAAACTGGCGAAAATCTTCCTCAAGGAACATCCTGAGGTCTGGCACGCGTGGGTCAGTGACGACGCAGCCAAGAAAATCGACGCGGCGCTGTAGGTCGATACCTCCCGGTCAACCGTGAGGCTGGCCGGGAGATATGCCGTCATCGCTTGATTGAGATTTCTGATTGAGAGCCGCTTATGTTTCCCGAAAGCTTTACCTTTTCCATCGCCGACTGGGTCAACGGTTGGGTCGATTCGCTGGTCACCAATTATGGTGATGTGTTCCGCCACATCTCGGACACGCTGCTGTGGGCCATCGTCAACCTCGAAGGCCTGCTGCGTGCCGCGCCGTGGTGGTTGATGCTGGCGATCGTTGGCGTCGTCGCCTGGCACGCCACGCGTAAAGTCGTGACCACCGCCGTCATCGTCGGTCTGCTGTTCCTGGTGGGCGCTGTCGGCCTGTGGGACAAACTCATGCAGACGCTGGCGCTGATGATGGTCGCGACGATCATTTCGGTGCTGATCGGCATTCCGCTGGGGATTCTCTCGGCGCGCAGCAATCGCCTGCGTTCGGTGCTGATGCCGCTGCTCGACATCATGCAGACCATGCCCAGCTTCGTGTACCTGATTCCGGTGCTGATGCTGTTCGGTCTGGGCAAGGTCCCGGCGATTTTCGCCACGGTGATCTATGCCGCGCCGCCGTTGATCCGCCTGACCGATCTGGGCATTCGCCAGGTCGATGGTGAAGTGATGGAGGCGATCAACGCCTTCGGTGCCAACCGCTGGCAGCAACTGTTCGGTGTGCAACTGCCGCTGGCCCTGCCGAGCATCATGGCCGGGATCAACCAGACCACCATGATGGCCCTGTCGATGGTGGTAATCGCCTCGATGATCGGCGCCCGTGGCCTGGGTGAAGACGTACTGGTGGGCATTCAGACCCTCAACGTCGGACGCGGCCTCGAAGCCGGTCTGGCGATCGTGATTCTCGCAGTGGTCATCGACCGCATTACTCAGGCGTACGGTCGGCCACGGCATGAGGTGAGCAAATGAACAACGCAACCGTGAGCAAGATCGAAGTCAAAAACGTCTTCAAGATTTTCGGCAACCGCGCCAAGGACGCACTGGCGATGGTCGGCCAGGGCAAGACCAAGGATCAGGTGCTGAACGAAACCGGTTGTGTGGTCGGGGTCAATGACCTGTCGCTGAGCATCGGCACTGGCGAGATCTTCGTGATCATGGGCCTGTCCGGTTCCGGCAAATCGACGCTGGTGCGCCACTTCAATCGCCTGATCGACCCCACCAGCGGCGCGATCCTGGTCGACGGCGTGGACATCCTGCAATACGACATGGAAGCGCTGCGCGAATTTCGCCGGCACAAGATCAGCATGGTGTTCCAGAGCTTCGGTCTGCTGCCGCACAAGACCGTGCAGGAGAACGTCGCCTACGGTCTGAAAGTGCGCGGCGAGAGCAAGCAGATGTGCGCCGAACGTGCGCTGCACTGGATCAACACCGTGGGCCTCAAAGGCTACGAAAACAAATACCCGCATCAGCTCTCCGGCGGCATGCGTCAGCGTGTCGGCCTGGCCCGCGCGCTGGCGGCGGACACCGACATCATCCTGATGGACGAAGCGTTCAGTGCGCTCGATCCGCTGATCCGCGCCGAGATGCAGGACCAGTTGCTGGAGCTGCAAAAGACCCTGCACAAGACCATCGTCTTCATCACCCACGACCTCGACGAGGCCGTGCGCATCGGCAACCGCATCGCGATTCTCAAGGACGGCCGCCTGATTCAGGTCGGCACGCCAAGAGAGATCCTGCATTCGCCAGCGGATGAGTATGTCGACCGGTTCGTGCAGCGGCGGGCGGCAGTAGTCTGAAATGGATTGCCTTTGTGGCGAGGGGATTTATCCCCGATGGGTGGCGAAGCCGCCCCCAGACATGGCATGCGGTGCACCTGAAACATCCTGGCTGCAGGTTTTGGGGCTGCTGCGCATCCCATCGGGGATAAATCCCCTCGCCACAGGGTGTATCAACAGAATTGGTATGAGGTTTTAGATGTCCCAGGCTGAAAAAATCATCATCACCGGCAACCCCCTGCACTGGCAGGACGTGGTCGCCGTCGCCCGTCATGGCGCAAAACTGGAGCTGTCGGGCGAAACCTGGGCGCGCATCGAAAACGCTCAGGGCATCGTCCAGCGCATCGTCGAAAGCGGCGAGCGTGCTTATGGCGTCAATACCGGCCTGGGTGGTTTGTCCAATGTCTCGCTGAAGGACGAACAACTCAGCCAGCTCTCGCGCAACACCTTGCTCAGTCACGCCTGTGGTGTCGGCCCGGTGCTGCCCGATGAGCAGACCCGCGCGATCCTCTGCGCCGCAATCCACAACTACAGCCACGGCAAATCCGGCATTCACCGGCGGGTGGTCGAAGCGTTGCTGGCGCTGCTCAATCGCGGCATCACCCCGCAGGTTCCGTCGCAAGGTTCGGTGGGTTACCTGACGCACATGGCGCACATCGGCATCGCGCTGCTGGGCGTGGGCAATGTCAGCTATCGCGGGCAAATCATCTCGGCGCAGCAGGCGTTGGCCGAAGAAGGCCTGCAACCGGTGCAGCTCGGCGCAAAGGACGGTTTGTGCCTGGTCAACGGCACGCCGTGCATGACCGGCCTCAGCTGCCTGGCGATTGCCGATGCGACGCGACTGGTGCAATGGGCCGACGTGATCGGCGCCATGAGCTTCGAAGCCCAGCGCGGCCAGATCGCCGCGTTCGACGCCGAGATCATCGCGCTCAAATCGCACCCGGGCATGCAGCAGGTCGGGAGCAATCTGCGTGCGTTACTCGATGGCAGTGAAGTGATCGCGACCAGCAAAGGCATTCGCACTCAGGATGCGCTGAGCATCCGCTCGATCCCGCAGGTGCACGGCGCAGCGCGCGATCAACTGGAACATGCGATCAGGCAGGTGGAAGCCGAACTCAATGGCTGCACCGATAACCCGTTGCTGCTGGGCACGCCGGACAACTTCCGGGTGATGTCGCAGGCTAACCCGCACGGCCAGTCAGTGGCGATGGCAGCGGATCTGCTGGCGATTGCCATGGCCGAAATCGGCTCGATTGCCGAGCGTCGCCTCGATCGCCTGGTCAACCCGCATGTCAGCGGTCTGCCGGCGTTTCTGGTGGCCAATCCGGGGGTGAACTCCGGGATGATGATCGTGCAATACGTCGCCGCCTCGCTGTGTGCCGAGAACCGCCAACTGGCGCAACCGGCGGTGCTCGACAACTACGTCACCTCGGGCCTGCAGGAAGACCACTTGAGCATGGGCACCAGCGCTGCGCTGAAGCTGCACCGTGCCCTGGAAAACTGCACGCAGATCCTCGCCATCGAGTACCTGCTGGCGGCGCAGGCCTTTGAATTTCTCAAGGCGCAGCGCTTTGGCGCGGGCACCGACCGGGCGTGGCGCCTGCTGCGTGAAACCGTCCCGGCCTACGATCAGGATCGCTGGCTGGCGCCGGACATCGCTGCCGCCGCAAGCGTTCTGAAGCACCCGGATTCGCTGCACAACGTATTACCGAATCTGCACTGACAATACCCATACCAGCGTGCCAAGGCGTGGATCGTCCACAAGACGAGAAACGACGGATAACGGAATGCTCCGGAGCGACTGGTAGTTAATAACAATGCCTAAACAGGAGCATTTAAATGACTGCGCTGAACCTGATTCCCGGCCAATTGAGCCTGGCCCAACTGCGTGACGTTTATCAGCAACCGGTCAAGCTGACCCTCGACCACAGCGCCTCCGCGCAGATCGAGGCCAGCGTTGCGTGTGTCGAGCAGATCCTCGCCGAGAATCGCACCGCCTACGGCATCAACACCGGTTTCGGCCTGCTGGCCTCGACCCGGATCGCCAGCGAAGACCTGGAAAACCTCCAGCGTTCGCTGGTGCTGTCGCATGCGGCCGGCGTCGGCCAGCCGATCAGCGATGAGCTGGTGCGGCTGATCATGGTGCTCAAGGTCAACAGCCTCAGCCGTGGTTTCTCCGGGATCCGCCGCGTGGTGATCGACGCGCTGATCGCGCTGATCAACGCCGAGGTGTATCCGCACATTCCGCTCAAAGGTTCGGTCGGCGCATCCGGTGACCTCGCGCCGCTGGCGCACATGTCGCTGGTGCTGCTGGGCGAAGGCAAGGCGCGTTACAAAGGCGAGTGGATGGAAGCCACCGAAGCGCTGAAAGTCGCCGGTCTGACCCCGCTGACGCTGGCGGCGAAAGAAGGTCTTGCGCTGCTCAACGGCACTCAGGTGTCCACTGCATTTGCCCTGCGCGGTCTTTTTGAAGGTGAAGACCTGTTTGCCGGTGCGCTGGCAATCGGCGGTCTGACGGTGGAAGCGGTGCTCGGTTCGCGCTCGCCGTTCGATGCACGTATTCACGCCGCTCGCGGTCAGAAAGGTCAGATTGATGCTGCAGCCGCGTATCGCGATCTGCTCGGTGAGCGCAGTGAAGTCTCCGACTCGCACCAGAACTGCGAGAAGGTTCAAGACCCGTACTCGCTGCGTTGCCAGCCACAGGTCATGGGCGCTTGCCTGACCCAGTTCCGTCAGGCCGCCGATGTGCTGGTGGTCGAAGCCAACGCCGTCTCCGACAACCCGTTGGTGTTCGCCGCTGAAGGCGATGTGATTTCCGGCGGTAACTTCCACGCCGAGCCGGTGGCCATGGCCGCCGACAACATGGCCCTGGCCATTGCTGAAATCGGCTCGCTGAGCGAACGCCGTATCTCGCTGATGATGGACAAGCACATGTCGCAACTGCCGCCGTTCCTGGTGGCCAATGGCGGCGTCAACTCGGGCTTCATGATCGCTCAGGTGACCGCCGCGGCACTGGCCAGCGAGAACAAGGCGCTGGCCCATCCGCATTCGGTCGACAGCCTGCCGACCTCGGCCAACCAGGAAGACCACGTGTCGATGGCCCCGGCCGCCGGCAAGCGCCTGTGGGAAATGGCCGAAAACACCCGCGGGATTCTCGCGGTGGAATGGCTGGCGGCGGTGCAGGGGCTGGACCTGCGCAATGGTCTGAAGACCTCGGCCAAGCTGGAACAGGCGCGGGCGATTCTGCGCCGCGAAGTGCCGTTCTATGAGAAGGATCGCTTCTTTGCGCCGGACATCAATGCGGCGACCGAGTTGTTGGCTTCGCGGTGTCTGACCGAGCTGGTTCCAGCCAGGCTGCTGCCGAGCCTGTAAGGCCCTCATCGCTGGCAAGCCAGCTCCCACAAATACCTGTGGGAGCTGGCTTGCCAGCGATACGATTTTGAACAAGACGAGGACTTGGGATGAAAACCCTCTGGCAACACTGCCACGTCGCAACCATGGCGCAAGGCGTCTACTCGATCATCGAGGATGCGGCCATCGTGACGTCCGGTGCGCACATCGAGTGGATCGGCCCGCGCAATCAATTGCCCTCTGGCGAATACCCGGCGGTCAACGACCTGCAAGGCGCGTGGGTCACCCCCGGCCTGATCGACTGTCATACTCACACGGTGTTCGGTGGCAACCGCAGCGGCGAATTCGAGAAACGCCTGCAAGGCGTCAGCTACGCCGAGATCGCGGCGCAGGGCGGCGGTATCGCCAGCACTGTGCGCGCCACCCGTGAAGCGAGCGAAGACGAGCTGTTCGCCAGCGCCGCCAAGCGTTTGAAAAGCCTGATGCGCGACGGCGTGACCACGGTCGAGATGAAGTCCGGCTACGGTCTGGATCTGGCCAGCGAACGCAAGATCCTGCGGGTCATTCGCCGGCTCGCCGCGCAACTGCCGATCAGCGTGCGCAGCACCTGTCTGGCCGCCCACGCCTTGCCGCCGGAGTACCAGGATCGCGCTGACGACTACATCGAGCACATCTGCGCCGAGATGCTTCCCGCTTTGGCCGCCGAAGGTCTGGTCGACGCCGTGGATGCGTTCTGCGAGTACCTGGCGTTCTCGCCGGAGCAGGTCGAGCGGGTATTCATCACCGCGCAAAAGCTTGGTCTGCCGGTAAAGCTGCATGCCGAACAATTGTCGTCGCTGCATGGCTCCAGCCTGGCCGCGCGCTATAAGGCGTTGTCCGCCGATCATCTGGAGTTCATGGATGAAGACGACGCCATCGCCATGGCCAAAGCCGACACCGTCGCCGTGCTGTTGCCGGGCGCGTTCTATTTCCTTCGCGAAACCCGGTTGCCACCGATGGACGCCCTGCGCAAGCACAAGGTCAAGATCGCCATCGCCAGTGACCTCAACCCCGGCACCTCGCCGGCGCTGTCGTTGCGCCTGATGCTGAACATGGCTTGCACCTGCTTCCGTATGACTCCGGAAGAAGCCTTGGCCGGTGCGACCATCCATGCCGCACAAGCGCTGGGCATGGCTGACACCCATGGCTCGCTTGAAGTCGGCAAGGTCGCGGACTTTGTCGCCTGGCAGATCGACCGCCCGGCGGACCTGGCCTATTGGCTCGGGGGCGATCTGGACAAACGCGTCGTGCGTCACGGCGTTGAATCAAGTCTGTAGGAGAGCGGTTGTGGATAAGGTTCTGAACTTCAAACAAGGTCGCGTGCCGCTGCTGATCAGCATGCCTCACGCTGGCGTACGTCTGACCCCGGCGGTCGAGGCCGGATTGATCCCGGACGCGAAAAGCCTGCCGGACACCGACTGGCACATTCCGCAGCTTTACGATTTTGCCGAGGCGTTGGGCGCCAGCACGTTGGCCGCCGAGTACTCGCGGTTTGTCATCGACCTGAACCGCCCGTCCGACGACAAACCGCTGTACGCCGGCGCCACCACCGGGCTGTACCCGGCGACGCTGTTCGATGGCATTCCGTTGTTCCGCGAAGGGCTCGAGCCCTCCAAAGCCGAGCGGGCGACCTATCTGGAACAGATCTGGACGCCCTATCACCGCACCCTGCAGCAAGAGCTGGCGCGGCTGAAGGCTGAATTCGGCTATGCGCTGCTGTTCGACGCGCACTCGATCCGCTCGGTCATCCCGCACCTGTTCGACGGCAAACTGCCGGACTTCAACCTCGGCACCTTCAACGGCGCCAGTTGCGATCCACAATTGGCGACGCAACTGGAAGCCATCTGCGCCCGTCACGATCATTACAGCCACGTGCTCAACGGACGCTTCAAGGGCGGCCACATCACCCGCCATTACGGCAACCCGGCCGAGCACATCCACGCCGTGCAACTGGAGCTGTGTCAGAGCACCTACATGGAAGAGTTCGAACCGTTCCGCTACCGCGCCGATCTGGCGGAGCCGACGCGGGTGGTGCTCAAGGCGTTGCTGCAGGGTTTGCTCGCCTGGGGCGAGAGCCACTACCCATCCTGAACACAGACCCACACCCCCTGTGAGAGCGAGCTTGCTCGCGAAAGCATCGTGTCAGTCGATTATGAGGTGACTGATTCACCGCATTCGCGAGCAAGCTCGCTCCCACGAGGGGGCGGTGGTCCGTCCGGGTCGCCGCTGTGCAAAACACAGTCGCCACCGTTCATCTTTCCCTCTCGTCGCCTGCGTAATGTTGCGGCCACGGTGCACCAGACACCGACCTGACAATAATCCGCTGCCGCACGAGAACCCCCGAATGAAAAAGCTCTTCACTCGTTGTGCGTTAATCCTCACTGGCAGCGCGCTGTTCAGCGCTGGCGTCATGGCCAATGACGACGCCTCCTGCAAAACCGTGCGCATGGGCGTGGTCAACTGGACCGACGTGATCGCCACCAGCGGCATGGCCGATGTGTTGCTCAATGGTCTCGGCTACGACAGCAAGCAGACCAGCGCGGTGCAGCAGATCATCTTTGCCGGCATTCGCGACAAGCGTCTGGACATCTTCCTCGGCTACTGGAAACCGGCAATGGACAACAACATTGCGCCCTTCCTCGCTGCCAACCAGGTCAAAGTCCTGGACAAGCCGAGTCTGGCGGATGCTCAGGCGACGCTGGCGGTGCCGGATTACGTGGCGGCGGCCGGGTTGAAAACCTTCGCCGACATCGCGAAGTTCAAGGATCAATTGGGCGGCAAGATCTACGGCATCGAGCCGGGTAGTGGGGCCAACACCACCATCAAGAGCATGATCGAGACCAACCACTTCGGTCTGAAGGATTTCAAGATCATCGAGTCCGGTGAGGCAGGCATGCTCGCCGCTGTGCAACGCGCGGTGAATCGCAAGGAGTTTGTGGTGTTCGTCGGCTGGACCCCGCACCCGATGAACATCAACATGAAGATCACCTACCTGACCGGCAGCGAAGACGTCTACGGCCCCAACGAAGGCGCCGCCACCGTGTCCACCGTGACCGCGCCGGATTACGCCGAACGCTGCCCGAACGTCCATCGCCTGCTGCAAAACCTGACATTCACTGCCGCCCAGGAAAGCCAGCTGATGGTACCGATCATGGCACGCAAGACGCCGCAGGACGTGGCAAAGAACTGGCTGCGTGAACACCCCGAGGATCTGCAGCGCTGGCTGGCCGGGGTCAGCAGTTTCGATGGCAAGGATGGCGTGGGCGCGGTTCAGGCCAGTCTGAAAAACTGATGAGCCATTATCCGCTGACGCCGGCCATGGCGGCCTTCGTTACCCGAACTGAAAGTTTCGTCAGTGATGACAGCAGTCTCGCAGGACTGCGCCAGGCCTATGACGCCATGTGTCGGGTCTTCACCCCTGAACGGCCCGCAGGGCTGGAGGTCGTCGACTTCCAGTTGAGCGGCGTACCGGTGCGCTCCTATCGGCCGCCGCTCAAGCCACCGGCCAGCGGCTGGCCTTGCGTGTTGTACTTGCATGGTGGTGGTTGGGTCGTCGGTGGGCTCGACTCGCACGACTTCATCTGTTTCGAACTGGCCATGGCGCTGGGTGCGATGGTGGTGGCGGTGGATTATCGGCTGGCGCCAGAACATCCATACCCGGCGGGGTTCGAGGATTGCCTGAGTGTCTGGCGCGCGTTGCGCAGCGGGCCGTTCTGGTTTGACCCGCAGAAACTGCTGGTAGCCGGCGACAGCGCCGGTGGCAATCTCGCCGCCGCGTTGTGCCTGGCGTTGCGCGATGCCGGCGAGGCGATGCCGGCGGCTCAAGTGCTGATCTATCCCGGCCTTGGCGGTGACGACCGGTTGCCGTCACGCAGCGAATGCGCCGATGCACCGTTGCTCGGCAGCCATGATGTGCACAGCTATCACGCGTTATACCTGCGCGGCAGCCCTCGGCCGGAGGCTTATGCCATGCCGCTGCTCGCTGACGATTTCAGTGGATTGCCGCCAGCCTGGATCGCCGTGGCGCAATTCGATCCGCTGCGCGACGACGGCGTGCGCTACGCCGAACGACTGGCCAGCGCCGGCACAGACGCTTCGCTCTATTACGGCGAAGGGCTGGTGCACGGTTGTTTGCGTGCGCGAGGTCAGGTCGCCGAGGTCGACCGGCTCTACGAAAACCTGTTGAGGTTCATGGCTGACAAATTGTGACTGCGTGCGGGCATGCTCATTGATGTAAATCGGGTTTATGATGCCGGACGGCAGAATAATAGAAGTCCCCCCAGGGATGACCTCGACCCCTTACGGAGCACGCAATGCAGACATTGTTTCCGCAGATCAAACCCCATGCCCGGCACGATCTGGCTGTCGATGACACCCACACGCTGTACGTCGACGAAAGCGGTTCTCCGGAAGGCTTGCCGGTGGTGTTCATCCACGGTGGTCCAGGCGCCGGTTGCGACGCGCAGAGCCGTCGCTATTTCGACCCGAACCTGTATCGCATTGTCACCTTCGACCAGCGCGGCTGCGGACGCTCCACCCCCCACGCCAGCCTGGAAAACAACACCACCTGGGATCTGGTCGCCGACCTCGAGCGTATCCGCAAGCACTTGGGCATCGACAAATGGGTGCTGTTTGGCGGTTCGTGGGGCTCGACCCTGGCGCTGGCCTACGCACAAACCCATCCGGAGCGTGTTCACGGTCTGATCCTGCGTGGGATCTTTCTCTGCCGTCCGCAGGAAATCGAGTGGTTCTATCAGGCCGGTGCCAGCCGTCTGTTTCCCGATTACTGGCAGGACTACATCGCGCCGATCCCGCTGGACGAGCGCGACGATCTGCTCAGCGCTTTCCACAAGCGCCTGGTCGGTAACGATCAGATCGCCCAGATGCACGCGGCCAAGGCCTGGTCGACATGGGAAGGGCGCACCGCGACCCTGCGGCCGAACCCGCTGGTGGTCGACCGTTTCTCCGAGCCGCAGCGCGCCCTGTCGATCGCGCGGATCGAATGCCACTACTTCACCAACAATGCGTTCCTCGAGCCGAACCAACTGATCCGCGACATGGGCAAGATCGCTCATCTGCCGGGGGTGATCATTCACGGTCGCTACGACGTGATCTGCCCGCTGGACAACGCCTGGGAATTGCATCAGGCCTGGCCGAACAGCGAGCTGCAGGTGATTCGCGATGCTGGCCACGCCGCCTCCGAGCCAGGCATTACCGACGCGCTGGTGCGTGCCGCGAGCAACATGGCCCGCCGCCTGCTCGACCTGCCGCCAGAAGAAGCATGAAAGGGCTTCTGCAGCGCGTGCGCGGTGCGCGGGTCGAAGTCGCGGGAGAAATAGTCGGCGCGGTGGATCAGGGTTTGCTGGTGCTGGTGGCGGTCGAACCCGACGACACCCGTGCCAGTGCCGACAAACTTCTGCATAAGCTGCTTAACTATCGGGTATTCAGTGACGCCGAGGGCAAGATGAATCTGTCCCTGGCGGATGTGGGCGGCGGGTTGCTGCTGGTCTCTCAGTTCACCTTGGCTGCCGACACCAAGAGCGGGTTGCGTCCGAGTTTCTCGACCGCGGCCCCTCCGGCATTGGGCGAGGAATTGTTCGACTATCTATTCGGCAAAGCGAAACAGATGCATGGCACTGTGGCATCAGGTAGATTCGGCGCGGATATGCAGGTGCACCTGGTCAACGATGGCCCGGTCACCTTCCTGTTACAGACATGAAAGCGCTTGAAACATCTTTTCAAGGGCTTTTCGACTGAAAACAGGCGTTTTTCGCGATAAATACTTTGTTACCCCTGATGCGTTGTCACGCGGGCTACTAGATAATCGCGCGCTATGGGGATCAGCGTTCGTTGGTCCATTTTTGACTTAGGTAGAGACTTGTCTGGATCCGATTGGGGAATCATTTTGCCCCAGCGGAGTCGGAACAATGCTCGCCAACCTGGCATATAGATAGCTGGCCGTTGGTTTTTTGATCTGTTTTCGGCGAGGGTTGCTCGTGATTGTTAGTCCCTGTAATGCAGCAAAAATGTCTGCCAAACGCATGCGAAGTGCCCTGGTAGCGGGTTCGGCGCTCCTGTGCCTGCTCAGCGCCGGCCAGCTTTGGGCGTTCAATCTTGACGATGTATCAGCCAAGGCTAAAGAGCTCGCCGGGCAGAAGTTCGAAGCCCCGCGCAGCAACCTGCCGAACGAATTCCGCGACATGAAATTCGCGGACTATCAGAAAATCCGCTTCCTCACCGAAAAGGCTGAGTGGGCCGATCAGAAGACCCCGTTCAAGCTGTCCTTCTATCACCAGGGCATGCACTTCGATACGCCGGTGAAAATCAACGAAATCACGGCGAACACCGTCGAAGAGATCAAATACGATCCGACCCGCTTCGATTTCGGCGACCTCAAGTTCGATCCGAAGGCCACCGAGCAGCTGGGCTACGCCGGTTTCCGTGTGCTGTACCCGATCAACAAGGCCGACAAACAAGACGAAATCATGACCATGCTTGGCGCGAGTTACTTCCGCGTCGTCGGCAAGGGTCACACCTACGGTCTGTCGGCCCGTGGTCTGGCGATCGACACCGCGCTGCCGTCGGGCGAAGAGTTTCCGCGTTTCCGCGAGTTCTGGATTCAGCAGCCGAAGCCGGGCGACAAGCATCTGGTGATCTTCGCCCTGCTTGATTCGCCGCGCGCCACCGGTGCCTATCGGCTGATCCTGCGTCCGGGCAGCGACACCATTGTCGACGTCAAGGCGCAGATGTTCCTGCGTGACAAGGTCGGCAAACTGGGCATCGCGCCGTTGACCAGCATGTTCCTGTTCGGCGCCAACCAGCCGTCGAAAGTCCTCAACTACCGTCGTGAGCTGCACGACTCCAGCGGTCTGTCGATCCATGCCGGCAACGGCGAGTGGATCTGGCGTCCGCTGAACAACCCGAAACACCTGGCCGTGAGCAACTTCAGCGTCGAGAACCCGCGTGGTTTCGGTCTGCTGCAGCGTGGCCGCGACTTCAGCCACTACGAAGACCTCGACGACCGCTACGACAAGCGCCCAAGCGCCTGGATCGAGCCGAAGGGCGAGTGGGGCAAGGGCACCGTTGATCTGGTAGAGATTCCGACCGCCGACGAAACCAACGACAACATCGTTGCGTTCTGGAGCCCGGAAACCATGCCGGAGCCGGGCAAGCCGCTGGACTTCGCCTACCGCCTGCACTGGACCATGGACGAAGCGGCGATTCACGCCCCCGACAGCGCCTGGGTCAAGCAGACCCTGCGTTCGACCGGTGACGTCAAGCAGTCGAACCTGATCCGTCAGCCGGACGGCAGCGTTGCCTACCTGGTCGACTTCGAAGGTCCATCGCTGGCAGCCCTGGCGCCGGATGCCGACGTACGCAGTCAGGTCAGCGTTGGCGATAACGCCGAGCTGGTCGAGAACAGCGTGCGCTACAACCCGGAAACCAAGGGCTGGCGCCTGACCCTGCGGATGAAGATCAAGGACGCGAGCAAGTCCACCGAGATGCGTGCTGCCCTGGTCCAGCCAGTGGTCACCGCTGATCTGGCCAAATCTTCGGTACCGGCGTCGAATTCGTCGGTGGCCAAGGCTGACAAGATCGCCGCCAAGCAACAAGAGAAGGAAGACAAGGAAGCCAAGGCCGCTGAAGCCAAACAGGCCGACGCCAAGCCCGCCGCAGATGCCAAGGACAAGGCCAACAAAGACGCCAAGCAGCCAGCGGCTGCGAACGCGGCCCCAGCCACACCGGAATCGGCACCGACTGAAGAAGTCCTGACCGAGACCTGGAGCTATCAGTTGCCTGCCGATGAGTAACTCTCAAGTACAGCCAGAAACTCTGTCGGAGTATCTGGCGCATCTGCCGATGACCGACGAGCAGCGCGCGGAACTCGCGGGCTGCCAGTCT
The DNA here is from genome assembly GCF_050473925.1 of Pseudomonas sp. S8. Taxonomy (NCBI): domain Bacteria; kingdom Pseudomonadati; phylum Pseudomonadota; class Gammaproteobacteria; order Pseudomonadales; family Pseudomonadaceae; genus Pseudomonas; species Pseudomonas sp. S8. The sequence goes on along the minus strand of NZ_JBFDVZ010000016.1, from coordinate 3,914,174 downwards.
TTCAGCGAACTGCACCAGCGCCTGTCGTCGCCAACGTTCGACGCCCCTGCCGAAGCCGCCCAGGCTTCGGTGGGCAAGCGCCTGACCCTGAGCACCGCCGAGGAACTGGAAGAGGCGGAAATGCTGGTGCTCGACGCCAGCGGCCGGGTCGCCATGAAGGCGACGCCGCCCATTCACCGGACCAAAGTCGTGCCGGAACCCTGGCGCACCAATATTCTGGTGCGTGGCTGGCGCCGTCTGACCGGTCGCACCAACCCGCCGCAGCCGCCAAAAGATGCGAATGTGTTGCCGGCCGCGCGCTGGCGCACCGTCGGTTCGATCCGTCGCTACATTCTGTTGCTGCTGATGCTCGGTCAGACCATCGTCGCCGGCTGGTACATGAAAGGCATCATGCCGTACCAGGGCTGGTCGTTTGTCGATCTTGAAGAGGTCCTGCACCAGCCGCTGCTGCAAACCGCCACGCAAGTGCTGCCGTATGCGCTGCAAACCAGCATCCTGATTCTGTTCGGGATTCTGTTCTGCTGGGTGTCGGCCGGCTTCTGGACGGCGCTGATGGGCTTCCTTGAGTTGCTCACCGGTCACGACAAATACCGTATCTCCGGCAAAAGCGCTGGCAACGAGCCGATTCCGAAGGACGCCCGTACTGCGCTGGTGATGCCGATCTGCAACGAAGACGTGCCCCGGGTATTCGCCGGTCTGCGCGCCACCTTCGAATCGGTCGCGGCCACCGGTGATCTGGATCGCTTCGACTTCTTCGTCCTCAGCGACAGTAACGACACCGATATCTGCGTCGCCGAGCAACAGGCCTGGCTGGACGTCTGCCGCGAAGCCAAGGGCTTCGGCAAGATATTCTATCGCCGCCGTCGCCGTCGTGTGAAACGCAAGAGCGGCAACCTCGACGACTTCTGCCGTCGTTGGGGCGGTGACTACAAGTACATGGTCGTGCTCGACGCCGACTCGGTGATGAGCGGCGAGTGTCTGACCAGTCTGGTACGCCTGATGGAAGCCACGCCGGACGCCGGGATCATCCAGACCGCGCCACGGGCGTCGGGCATGGACACGCTGTATGCGCGCATGCAGCAGTTCGCCACCCGCGTGTACGGTCCGCTGTTTACCGCCGGTCTGCACTTCTGGCAGTTGGGTGAATCCCACTACTGGGGTCACAACGCGATCATCCGCATGAAGCCGTTCATCGACCACTGCGCCCTGGCGCCGTTGCCGGGCAAAGGTGCGTTCTCCGGGGCGATCCTGTCTCACGACTTCGTTGAAGCCGCGCTGATGCGTCGTGCCGGTTGGGGCGTGTGGATTGCCTACGATCTGCCGGGCAGCTACGAAGAACTGCCGCCAAACCTGCTCGACGAGCTCAAGCGTGACCGTCGCTGGTGCCACGGCAACCTGATGAACTTCCGCCTGTTCCTGGTCAAGGGCATGCACCCGGTGCACCGTGCGGTGTTCCTGACTGGCGTGATGTCGTACCTGTCGGCGCCGTTGTGGTTCTTCTTCCTGGTGCTGTCGACCGCGCTGCTGGCGGTGAACACGCTGATGGAGCCGCAGTACTTCCTTGAACCGCGTCAGCTTTATCCGCTGTGGCCGCAATGGCACCCGGACAAGGCGATCGCGCTGTTCTCGACGACCATTGTGCTGCTGTTCCTGCCGAAACTGCTGAGCATCATCCTGATCTGGGCCAAGGGCGCGAAAGAGTTCGGTGGCAAGTTCAAGGTGACCCTGTCGATGCTGCTGGAGATGCTGTTCTCCATGCTGCTGGCACCGGTGCGGATGATTTTCCACACCCGTTTCGTCCTGGCCGCGTTCCTCGGCTGGGCCGCGACCTGGAACTCGCCGCAGCGTGACGACGACTCCACGCCATGGAGCGAGGCGGTCAAGCGCCACGGTCCGCAGACCTTGCTGGGTTTCTGCTGGGCGCTGCTGGTGATCTGGCTGAACCCGAGCTTCCTGTGGTGGCTGGTGCCGATCGTCGGTTCGCTGATGCTGTCGATTCCGGTGTCGGTGATTTCCAGTCGTGTCGGTCTGGGCCTCAAGTCCCGTGACGAGAGCCTGTTCCTCATCCCCGAGGAATACAATCCGCCACAGGCGCTGCTGGCGACCGATCAGTACACCCACGAAAACCGTTGGCACGCGCTGAACGACGGCTTTATTCGTGCGGTGGTCGATCCACAGCAGAACGCCTTGGCGTGTTCGCTGGCGACGGCCCGTCACGGTCAGGCCGAGCCGATCGAGTGGCTGCGTCAGGAACGTGTGCGTCACGCGATCAAGGTCGGTCCGGCCGGGCTGAACAACCATGATCGCCTGCAACTGCTGAGCGATCCGGTGGCGCTGGCGCGTCTGCACGAGCTGGTCTGGTCCGAAGATCACAAGGAATGGCTGGATGCCTGGCGTGCTTCGGTGAAAGCCGATCCGCATGCGCCGCTGCTGCCGTTGCGACCGCTGAGCATGCAGGCTCAACCGGCCTAAGAAAAAGCCCCGCCAATGCGGGGCTTTTTTTTAAAAGATCGCAGCCTTCGGCAGCTCCTGCAGGGTTATGTACATACCTGTAGGAGCTGCCGAAGGCTGCGATCTTTTGCTTTTAAAACCCTCCCTGCAACAACAAATCCCCGCAAAAAACCTTGTGCAAACGGACGAGTGCGTTAGCATCCGTCCCCGAATTGGCGCACCCGGGCATTTTTGCCCATCACGGCTGTTTTTCGCGCCGCACATGCAATGGTTTTGGGGACTTGAAGATGAAGAAGTATCTGTCGATGCTGCTGGTCGGCGTCACGGCACTGGTTGCAGTCAATGCGGCGCACGCCGGTGCAATCGATGACGCGGTCAAGCGCGGCACGTTGAAAGTCGGTATGGATCCGACCTACATGCCGTTCGAAATGACCAACAAGCGCGGCGAGATCATCGGCTTCGAAGTCGACATCCTCAAAGCCATGTCCAAGGCCATGGGCGTCAAGCTGGAGCTGGTGTCCACCGGTTACGACGGGATCATTCCGGCGCTGATGACCGACAAGTTCGATATGATCGGCAGCGGCATGACCCTGACTCAGGAACGTAACCTGCGCCTGAACTTCAGCGAACCGTTCATTGTGGTCGGCCAGACCCTGCTGATCCGCAAGGAGCTGGAAGGCACCATCAAGTCCTATAAAGACCTGAACACCGCCGACTACCGCATCACCTCCAAGCTCGGCACCACCGGTGAGATGGTCGCCAAGAAGCTGATCGCCAAAGCCAAGTACCACGGCTACGACAACGAGCAGGAAGCCGTGCTCGACGTGGTCAACGGCAAGGCCGACGCGTTCATCTACGACGCGCCGTACAACGTGGTCGCGGTGAACAAGGTCGGCGCCGGCAAACTGGTGTTCCTCGACAAGCCGTTCACCTACGAGCCGCTGGCCTTCGGTCTGAAGAAGGGTGATTACGACAGCCTCAACTTCATCAATAACTTCCTGCACCAGATCCACGAAGACGGCACTTACGATCGCATCCATGACAAGTGGTTCAAGAGCACCGAGTGGCTCAAGGACATGGAATAACGCTTGATCAGTTGGATCGAGTCGCCCCATTCGCGAGCAAGCTCGCTCCCACAGTGTTTTAGGTGAACACAAATTTTGTGTCCGCCACTGAACTTGTGGGAGCGAGCTTGCTCGCGAAGAGTGCCGCCCAGGCAACACAAATTCCGGAACCTGCAATGAAACAGAAAAAAGCCCAATGGCCCTGGCACGTCCTGACCGTGCTGGTGCTGGTCGGCCTGGCGGGCGCGTTGTATTACGCCACGTCGCTGATGTCCTACGAATGGCGCTGGAACCGCGTGCCGCAGTACTTCGCCTATCAGGCCGAAGAGTCCCAGCGCGCTAGCGACATCTCCACCGTCACCGAACTGGTGCGCAAGGGCGGCAGTGCGCAAGTCACTTTGCGCAACGACGCCGGGGATGAACAGCACCTGACCGTCGACGAGAACAGCCTGCAATTCGCTCAGGGCGACGATGTGGCGGAAGGCGACGTTGTGGGCGTGACCCGGCATTGGGCGGCAGGGCCGCTGCTGTGGGGCCTTTGGACCACGCTGTGGCTGTCGGTGGTGTCGGGTGTGCTCGGTCTGCTGATCGGTCTGGTCACCGGGCTGTGCCGCTTGTCGAGCAACCCGACCCTGCGCGACCTGTCGAGCATCTACGTCGAGCTGGTGCGCGGTACGCCGCTGCTGGTGCAGATCTTCATTTTCTACTTCTTCATCGGCACGGTGATGAACCTGTCCCGGGAGTTCGCCGGGATCGCCGCGCTGTCGCTGTTTACCGGCGCCTACGTCGCGGAGATCATCCGCTCCGGTGTGCAGTCGATTGCCCGTGGCCAGAACGAAGCGGCTCGCTCGCTGGGTCTGAGCGCCGGCCAGTCGATGCGCCATGTGGTGCTGCCGCAAGCGTTCAAACGCGTACTGCCGCCGCTGGCCGGGCAGTTCATCAGTCTGGTCAAGGACACCTCGCTGGTGTCGGTGATTGCGATTACCGAGCTGCTGAAAAGTGGTCGTGAAGTCATCACCACCTCGTTCTCGCCGTTCGAAATCCTGTTCTGCGTTGCCGGCCTGTACCTGTTGATCAACCTGCCGCTGTCGAAAATCGCCAGCCGGCTTGAGCGGAGGCTCGCGCAAAGTGATTGAAGTCCGCGATCTGGTAAAAGTCTTCGACACCCGTGGTCAGGTAGTGCGGGCGGTGGATAACGTCACCACCACGGTGGCCAAGGGCGAAGTGCTGGTGGTGATCGGCCCGTCCGGCTCCGGCAAATCGACCTTCCTGCGCTGCCTCAATGGCCTGGAAGCGTTCGACTCGGGTTCGGTGAGCATCGACGGCCTGCAACTGGCCGACCCGAAAACCGACGTCAACGCCTACCGCCGCGAAGTCGGCATGGTCTTCCAGCATTTCAACCTGTTCCCGCACATGACCGTGCTGGAAAACCTCTGCCTGGCGCAGAAGGTCGTGCGCAAGCGCGGGCAGAAGGAAAGTGAGGCCAAGGCCTTGGCGTTGCTGGAGAAGGTCGGTATCGCGCAAAAAGCTCGCGAATACCCGTCACGTCTGTCCGGCGGTCAGCAGCAGCGCGTAGCGATTGCCCGGGCGCTGGCGATGGACCCGAAAGTGATGCTGTTCGACGAGCCGACGTCGGCCCTCGACCCGGAAATGGTCGGTGAAGTGCTGGATGTGATGAAGAACCTGGCCGTGGAAGGCATGACCATGGTCTGCGTCACGCACGAAATGGGCTTCGCCCGGGAAGTGGCGGATCGGGTGCTGTTCTTCGATCACGGCAAATTGCTGGAAGATGCGTCCCCGGCGGAGTTCTTCGATGCGCCGAAGGATCCGCGGGCGCAGGCTTTCCTGCGTCAGGTCCTGTAAAGCAAAAAAGATCGCAGCCTTCGGCAGCTCCTACAGAGTCATGTGTACACCTGTAGGAGCTGCCGAAGGCTGCGATCTTTTGCTGTGACGGTTAGACCTTGAACCGCCCCACCAGCATCTGCAGATGAGTCCCCAAGCGTGCCAGCTCAACGCTGGAAGCCGCCGTCTCTTCACTCGCCGCCGACGTCTGATCCGACACATCCCGCACATTCAGCACACTGCGGTTGATCTCTTCAGCCACGGCGCTCTGCTGCTCGGCTGCCGCTGCAATCTGCTGGTTCATCGCCTGAATCGCCGAGACGGTACGGGTGATGCTTTCCAGCGAGCCACCGGCGCGGCGGGTCAGTTCGACGCTGCTGTCGGTCAGGCTGCGGCTGTTGTCCATGATTGTCGCCACTTGCTGGGTGCCGGTCTGCAGGCCGACGATCAGCTCTTCGATCTCTTCGGTGGACTTCTGCGTGCGCTGGGCGAGGCTGCGCACTTCATCGGCGACCACCGCAAAGCCACGCCCGGCTTCACCGGCACGCGCCGCCTCGATGGCAGCGTTGAGCGCCAGCAGGTTGGTTTGCTGGGCCACCGACTTGATCACGTCGAGCACGCTGCCGATCTTGTCGCTCTCGCGCTTGAGTTCGCCCATAGCCTCGGTGGAGTGGCCAACCTCGGCCGCGAGGCGCTCGATCTGCGCGATGGCTTCACCCACCACCTTGTCGCCTTCGCGGGCCTGCTGGTCAGCAGCGACGGCTGCTTCCGAAGCTTCCTCGGCGTTGCGCGCGACTTCCTGCACTGTGGCAGCCATTTCGTTCATGGCGGTGGCGACTTGGTCGGTCTCGACTTTCTGATTGTTGACCCCGGCGCTGGTCTGCTCGGTGACGGCAGACAATTCTTCGGCGGCACTGGCGATCTGCGTGACGCCGTCGCTGATGCCGCCGATCAGCTCGCGCAGACCTTGGGTCATGCTCTGCATCGAACGCTGCAACTGGCCGAGTTCGTCGCGACGCTGCGACACCAGGTTGTGGGTCAAGTCGCCGGCAGCCACACGCTCGGCGACTTTCAGGGTCTGGTTCAGCGGAATGATGATCTGCCGGGTGATCGCCCATGCAGCCAGCAAACCGAAGGCCACGGCCAGCAGGGTGGCGATGATCAGCATGTTCTTGGCGTGTGCGGCATCGGTATCGCGCACCACGGTTTGCGATTCGGTGAGTTTCTTGCTGAGGTCGAGGAGGATGTCGCCCTGAGCTGTCATGGTTGCCCCGGCCTTGGCATTGTTCACCTGCGAGTCGCGGAACTGGGCGACCGCCGCGCGATAAGCCTTGATCGAGTCGGTGGCCTGTTGCAGGTTGGCGATGTGCTGTTCGGGCAGTTTCGCCGGCAGGCTGTCGAGGTTTTTCAGTGCATTGTCGATGGCGTCCAGCGCTGGCTGCTCCGCCTCGGCCTTGCCGCTGTAGGTGTAGCCGCGCACCTGATAGCGCGCTTGCTGCAACAGTTTGCTCAGTTCGATCACGCTGTTGAATTGCGCGACGCTGTCACCCTGCAGCATGGATTTCTCGACTTCCGAGACTTTGGCCACGGCATTGTCGGCACTGGCGCCAAGCTTGCTGCGCGCGTCCTCACGCTGCACGGTGGCCTGTGTCATGTCGGCGAAGGCGCGTTTGTACTCGGCGACAGCGGCCAGTTGCTGATCGACCATGGCCGCATCTGAGGGCTGCTCGATCAGGCCGCGCGCGGTTTGCAAGCCGCTGGCGAGTTTGGCCAGCAACTCGTTGACCGCGCCCGGGCCTTGTTCGCCACGACGCGCTTCATAGTCCAGACGCGCCAGGCGCAGGTCCTTGGTCAGTTCATTGAGGCTGGAGATGAAGCCGAGCTTGTCGCCACGGCTGATAATGCCGCCCATGCCGGTCCAACCGGTAAAGGTAATCAGCAGGGTGAGCAACAGCACCAGGCCGAAACCGATGCCCAGTTTGCGTTTGACGCTGACGTTCCCAAGATTCTCGGCTAACCAACGGTACATGCGACGACTCCCCTCGGACCACTAATTGGACTTATGGGAACTGTATCGGCTGGGTGATGGCAATCTGTAACCCGATTTGAATGCCAACCCGGTTTCTGTAGGAGCTGACGAGTGCAACGAGGCTGCGATCTTTTGATCTTGCTGTTAAAAAACAAGATCAAAAGATCGCAGCCTGCGGCAGCTCCTACAGGGAGAGGTGTGTCAGAACAGGCGGGCGAGGAGGGCGGTGACGGCGGTTTCGACGCGCAGGATGCGCTCGCCCAGTTGCACCGGTTGCAGGCCAGACTTGGCAAGCAAGTCGATCTCGTAAGGAATCCAGCCACCTTCGGGGCCGATCGCCAGCGTTACCGGTTCGCTCAACGCGCGCGGGCACGGCGGATAATTGCCGGGATGGCCGACCAGGCCGAGGGTGCCTTCGGTTATCGCAGGCAGTCGATCTTCGACGAACGGCTTGAAGCGCTTCTCGATGATGATGTCCGGCAGCACGGTATCGCGGGCCTGTTCGAGGCCGAGGATCAAATTCTCGCGAATCGCTTCCGGCTCCAGAAACGGCGTCTGCCAGAAGCTCTTCTCGACGCGATAGCTGTTGACCAGAATCACCTTCGCCACGCCCATGGTCGCCACGGTCTGGAACACCCGGCGCAGCATTTTCGGCCTTGGCAGGGCCAGTACCAGCGTCAGCGGCAGCTTGGCCGGTGGCGGTTGATCGAGGCTGACGCGCAACTCGGCTTCGCCAGCCTCAAGGCGCAACAGTTCAGCTGAACCCATCAGCCCATTGATGCGCCCGACACGCAGGCTGTCGCCGACTTCGGATCGGTGGACCTCCTGCATATGCGTCAGACGCCGGTCACGCAGCACGACGCGGTCAGCCGCGATGAAGTCGGCCTCTTCGAGCAACAGCAGGTTCATGCCTGGGTCGCTGGCGGCTGGTCGTTGTGATCGTCAGCCGGCGTTTCGTCCGGGCGTTCGCGTTTGCTGACCAGGTTGCCAAACAGAATGCCGATTTCAAACAGCATCCACATCGGCACGGCCAGCAGGGTCTGCGAGAAGATGTCCGGCGGCGTGAGAATCATGCCGACCACGAAGCAGCCGATGATCACGTACGGACGGATCTTCTTCAGGTATTTGACGTCGACCACGCCGATCCACACCAGCAGCACCACGGCCACCGGGATTTCGAACGCGACGCCAAAGGCGAAGAACAGCGTCATCACGAAGTCGAGGTAGCTGGTGATGTCGGTCATCATTTCCACGCCGGCCGGGGTGGCCGCGGCGAAGAACTTGAAGATCAGCGGGAACACGAAGTAATAGGCGAACGCCATGCCGGTGTAGAACAGCAGGATGCTCGACACCAGCAGCGGCACGGCGACGCGCTTCTCATGCTTGTACAGGCCCGGCGCGATGAAACCCCAGATCTGGTGCAGGATCACCGGAATCGCGAGGAACAGCGAGACCATCATCGTCAGCTTCAGCGGCGTGAGGAACGGTGACGACACATCCGTGGCGATCATCGTCGCGCCGACCGGCAGGTACTGGCGCAGCGGCGTCGAGACGAAGGTGTAGATCTGCTGGGTGAACGCGAACAACCCGGCGAAGATGATGAACACCGCCGCCACACAACGCAGCAGGCGGGTGCGCAACTCGGTGAGGTGCGATACCAGCGGCATGTGCTGGTCGTTTTCAGGGAGATCGCTCATGGGGCTCGCGGCGGCAAAGTGGTGTCGTGAGGCGCAGGTGTGATCGGCGCGGCGGTTGGAGATACGTGTTCAACCGAGGTTTCTGTAGCAGCCTGCACGGGGGCTGGCGGCGCTGCAGCGGCGGCAGGTGCAGGTGTCGGAGCTGTTACAGCTGGCGCGGCTGGCGCATGAATCGTCTGCTCACCCACATGCTCAACCGGCGTAGGCTCCTGCTGAACCGGCGTGAAAATCTTCCGCGCCTCCTGCTCCAGCGACAGAATGTGTTCGTTGTGCAGTTGCCGACGGATCTCGTCGGCACCGATTTCACGTTCAACTTCCTGTTTGATCGCGTTGAAGCTGCGCTTCAGCCGCCCGACCCACAGGCCGGCGGTGCGCGCAGCGCCCGGCAGACGCTCGGGGCCCAGCACCAGCAGGGCGACGAGGCCGACGAGCAGCAGTTCAGAGAAGCTGATACCAAACATTAGTCAGTGCTCACACGTCTTTGCGGATCGGCTCTTCGACTTTCTGCGCCTGCACGTCGATGGTGTGCGGCGGGTTGGCCTGAGCGGTGGCTTGCGGCTGCACCGGTGGTACCGGCTGCGCAGGCGGTACGGTCGGATCGGCGGCCGGTTTTTCGTCATCGTTCATGGCTTTACGGAAGCCCTTGATCGACTCGCCGACGTCGGTGCCGAGGTTTTTCAGTTTCTTGGTGCCGAACACCAGCACCACGACTACCAGAATGACGATCCAGTGTTTCCAGTCAAAAATGCCCATGTTGCTGTTCCTCTCTAAAAATTGTTCAGGCGGACGGACGCGAGGCTTTCTCGACGTGTCCGGAAAGACCGAAGCGGCGATCCAGTTCATCCAGCACGGCCTGCGGATGCTGCCCCAACTGGGCGAGCATGACCATGCTGTGGAACCACAGGTCGGCAGTCTCGTAGATCACATCGCTGCAGTCACCGCTGATGGCGGCGTCCTTGGCGGCAATAATGGTTTCGACCGACTCTTCGCCGACTTTCTCCAGAATCTTGTTCAGGCCCTTGTGATACAGACTAGCTACATATGAGCTGTCGGCCGCTGCGCCTTTGCGCTCTTCAAGCACCTGAGCGAGGCGGGTCAGGGTGTCACTCATGTTTGTGTCCTGCGGAGTAGATTGCATGCGGGTCTTTCAGAACCGGGTCGACCGTTTTCCAGTCGCCGTTTTCGAAGACGCGGTAAAAGCAGCTTTGACGGCCGGTATGGCAAGCGATGTCGCCAATCTGTTCGACCATCAGGATGATCACGTCGGCATCACAGTCCAGGCGCATTTCATGCAGGGTCTGTACGTGGCCGGACTCTTCGCCCTTGCGCCACAGCTTGCCACGGGAACGTGACCAGTAGATTGCACGGTTTTCCGCAGCGGTCAGTTCCAGCGCTTCGCGGTTCATCCAGGCCATCATCAGCACGCGTCCGGTCTTGTGATCCTGGGCAATCGCCGGCACCAGGCCATCGGCGTCCCACTTGATCTCGTCCAGCCAGTTTTTCATCTTCGACTCCGACAGCGAACCCGTACTTCAATTGTCAGGTTCAGGCGTTGAAACAGTGTGCCAGCCGATCAGCGAACTGGCTATCGGCGAACGACCAGATACAAGCCGACTGCCACCATGATGCCCGCCGGCCAATGCCCCAGTTCGTGCAGCGGGCCACCGGTGGCGAGGATGGTACCGCCAGCCAGATGCGCGCAACCGAGCAGGCGCAGGAACCAGTCGTCCTTGCGTTTGTGCCACGGTGGCGGCGGGTCGTAGGCGTGCGGTTGCGACATGCGTTCGAGCAGATCACGGGCCATGTTGGCCAGGTGCGGCAGCTGCTCGAACTGGCTCTGCACGTTGCCGAGCAAGGCTTTCGGGCTGACGCGCTCGCGCATCCAGCGTTCGAGAAACGGTTGTGCGGTGTTCCACAGATCCAGATCCGGGTACAACTGACGGCCGAGGCCCTCGATGTTCAGCAAGGTCTTTTGTAGCAGCACCAGCTGCGGCTGCACTTCCATGTTGAAGCGTCGCGCGGTCTGGAACAGGCGCATCAGCACCTGGCCAAATGAAATATCTTTTAACGGTTTTTCGAAGATCGGCTCGCACACGGTACGGATCGCCGCTTCGAATTCGTTGAGTTTGGTTTCCGCCGGCACCCAGCCCGAATCGATGTGCAATTGCGCGACGCGGCGGTAGTCGCGCTTGAAGAAGGCGAACAGGTTGCGCGCCAGGTAGTCTTGGTCTTCCGGGGTCAGGCTGCCGACGATGCCGCAGTCGATCGCGATGTACTGCGGGCTCCACGGGTTGACGGTGCTGACGAAGATGTTGCCCGGGTGCATGTCGGCGTGGAAGAAACTGTCGCGGAACACCTGGGTGAAGAAGATCTCCACGCCGCGCTCAGCGAGCATTTTCATGTCGGTGCGCTGGTCGGCGAGGGTCGCCAGATCCGTTACCTGAATCCCGTAGATGCGCTCCATCACCAGCACTTTCGGCCGGCACCAGTCCCAATAGACTTGCGGCACGTAAAGCAGCGGCGAGCCTTCGAAGTTGCGCTTGAGCTGGCTGGCATTCGCCGCCTCACGCAACAGGTCGAGTTCGTCGTAGATGGTTTTTTCGTAGTCCTGCACCACGTCCACCGGGTGCAGCAGGCGGGCGTCGGCGGAGATCTTTTCGGCGGCGCGGGCGAGGATGAACAACCACGCCAGATCCTGGGCGATCACCGGTTTCAGGCCTGGGCGGATCACCTTGACCACCACTTCCTCGCCGGTTTTCAGCTGTGCAGCATGTACCTGCGCCACCGAGGCCGAGGCCAGCGGTTCGACGTCAAAGCGGCTGAATACGTCGCTGATTTTCTTGCCCAGTTGCTCTTCGATCAGCTTGATCGACAGCTGCGAATCGAACGGCGGCACACGGTCCTGCAGCAGCATCAGCTCATCGGCGATGTCTTCCGGCAGCAGGTCGCGGCGGGTCGAAAGAATCTGCCCGAACTTGATGAAGATCGGCCCCAGATCCTGCAGCGCCAGACGCAGGCGCGCGCCACGGTTCAGCTCCAGCGGTTTGCGCGGGAACCAGCGCCACGGCAGCACGTAGCGCAGCGCCAGGAGAAACCAGGGCAACGGCAGCTCGAACAGCAGGTCATCGAGGCGGTAGCGGATCACGACGCGCTGGATGCGCAACAGACGGCGGACGGCAAGCAGCTTCATGCGTTATCGCTTGGGTCGAGGGATCGGGAAAGGCGCTCGAAACGCGCCTCGAGACGTTCCAGATCAAGTTTGATCCGGTCCAGTTCGCTGAACCGCGCTTCGGCTTCGCGCTGGCCGACGAGGGTGCGCGATTCTTCGGCGAGGTATTCGGCGAGGTTCTGGTTGAGGCTGGCAAATCCTTGTTGATACCAGCGCGCGCGGCTGCGCAGATGGCCACCGACCAATTGCGTGGCGACCGGGCCGAGCCAGCGCGAGAGTTCGTACTCCCAGTCCAGCTCGAGGTCCTGCAACACGCCGGCCAGTTCCAGCAACACACCGCTGTCACCGTCGAGCTCGACTTCCGGGGCGTGCAGCACCGCGGTCTTGTCTTTGCTCACGGCCAGTTTCACCAGGCTGGAAGCGGGTGCGCGCAGGGTGCAGTCGACGCCGGTTTCCCAGTGTGAAGCGAGCATCAGGCCCTCATCGCTGGGCAGGATGAACAGTTGCAGCGCCGGGCTGCGGCAATCCACGGCAATCACTTTGCCAGTCAGATGCGCCAGCCGCGGCAGCGCCGTGCTGTCGAGACGCAGCACCCGGTTGAGGCCGAGTTCGACGCTGGCGAGCAGCCCGGTGAACAACATCAGGGCTTGATGCCGCGGTGCAGGGCGACGATACCTGCGGTCATGTTGTGATAGGTCACACGGTCGAAACCGGCGTCGACCATCATCGACTTCAGGGTTTCCTGATTCGGGTGCATGCGGATCGATTCGGCCAGGTAGCGATAGCTTTCCGAGTCGTTGGTGATCAGCTTGCCCATCAGCGGCATGAAGGCGAACGAGTAGGCGTCGTACGCCTTGGACATCAGTGCGTTGGTCGGCTTGGAGAATTCCAGCACCAGCAGACGGCCGCCGGGCTTGAGCACGCGCAGCATCGACCGCAGGGCGTCTTCTTTATGCGTCACGTTGCGCAGGCCGAAGGCGATGGTCACGCAGTCGAAGTGGTTATCCGGGAATGGCAGCTTTTCCGCATCGGCCTGGACGAATTCGACGTTGCCCGACACACCCAGATCCAGCAGGCGGTCACGACCGACCTTGAGCATCGATTCGTTGATGTCGGCCAGTACCACCTGACCGGTCGGGCCAACCAGGTGCGAGAATTTCTTGGTCAGGTCACCAGTGCCGCCGGCGATATCGAGCACGCGGTTGCCTGCACGCACACCGGACAGTTCGATCGCGAAACGCTTCCACAGACGGTGCATGCCGCCCGACAGAAGGTCGTTCATCAGGTCGTACTTCGCGGCTACGGAGTGGAACACCTCAGCGACTTTTTCCGCTTTCTGGCTTTCCGGAACGTTTTTGAAACCGAAGTGAGTGGTGGGTTCGGCATCGCTGCCTTTGCGCTGATCAGTCATATCGCTGTCACCAAAAGAGAATGCGCGACATTCTAATCCCCAAGCCATGCTTTGTCTTGGAATGGCTAAAGGTAAGATGGGCAACCTTCGGGACGATTTGCCGCAGACGCGGTCAAGATTTACCGACACCCATTCATCAAGCAGGAGTCATTCAATGGCCAAAATCAGTGTTGAGCGTGCCCACAGCCTGGGCAAGGAAGCCGCCCGCGAGAAGGCCGACAAGCTGGCGCAGAAACTCTCCGATCAATATGGCCTGGAACCGCAGTGGTCGGGCGACACCCTGAACCTCAAGCGCTCGGGCGTGAAAGGCGCGGTGCATGTGGCCGACGATTCGATCCGTGTCGACGTGGAACTGGGCATCATGATGTCGGCCATGAGCGGCATGATCAAAGCCGAGATCGAGAAGGCGCTGGACAAAGCGCTGGTCTGATCGCGATTTTTCTCAATCCCGAATCCCTGTGGGAGCGGGCTTGCCCGCGATGGCGTTGGGTCAGATAACGAAAATTCTGGATGTGCCGGCCTCATCGCGGGCAAGCCCGCTCCCACAAGGGTTCGTGTTTGTCCTGCAGACTGTTTATGTCAGTTGTTAGGGTGCCGTTTCTAATTTTTCTCCCTACTTTGTGCCTGAGCCCGACACATCTGCGGGCAGTTCCTCAAACCTTCTGCGCGTGAGGTGCACCATGGCCAAAGTCATTCTGAAGAAAAAAATCGACGCTTCGACTTCTGCTCTGAGCGACGTCAAATCCTATGCCCGCAAGATCTGGCTGGCAGGCCTGGGTGCCTACGCCAAGGTCGGCCAAGAGGGCAGCGACTACTTTCAAGAGTTGATCAAGGCTGGTCAAACTGTTGAAAAGAAAGGCAAAAAAGCCGTCACCGAAAAACTTGAAGCCGCCAACGCCGAGATCGATGAAGCCAAGGGTGAAGTCAGCTCGTTCAAAGGTCGTGTCGAAGTTCAGCTCGACAAGGTCGAGAAGGCGTTCGACTCCCGTGTGGCAAGCGCCTTGAATCGTATCGGCATTCCGTCTAAACATGACGTTGAGACACTCTCTGCTAAGCTCGATGAGCTGACGGCATTGCTCGAACGCGTCGCGCGTAAATCTTAAGGAGAACGGGATGGCTGGTAAAAAGAACACCGATAAAGAAGGCAGCTCGTGGATTGGGAAAGTCGAAGACTACTCCCGCAAAATCTGGCTGGCTGGTTTAGGCGTGTACTCGAAGATCGACACTGACGGCAGCAAGCTCTTCGAGTCACTGGTCAAAGACGGCGAGAAAGCCGAGAAGCTCACCAAGTCTGCAGTCGGCAAGAAAGTCGATGCCGCCAAGGACTCCGCTTCGTCGGCCAAGTCGCGCATCAGCGGCGTGAAAGATCGCGCACTGGGCAAGTGGGACGAGCTGGAAGGGGCTTTCGACAAGCGCCTGAACAGCGCGATTTCGCGCCTGGGTGTGCCAAGCCGCAATGAAGTCAAAGCGCTGCACAGCAAGGTCGAGACCCTGACCAAGCAGATCGAGAAACTCACCGGTCTGAAAACCCAACCGGTTGCAGCGAAAACCGCAGCGGCCAAACCGGCAGCCAAAGCGACCGCCAAGCCACTGGCCAAAGCGGCGGCGAAACCCGCCGCGAAAGCTGCGGCCAAGCCAGCGGCAAAAACCGCTGCCGCCAAGCCTGCTGCTAAAACGGCCGCTGCCAAACCAGCCGCCAAGGCTGCCGCGAAACCGGTTGCTGCCAAAGCGGCTGCGAAACCTGCGGCCAAGTCCGCGGCCAAACCAGCCGCCAAGCCAGCAGCGAAAACCGCTGCCGCGAAACCGGCTGCCAAACCTTCGGCCAAACCGGCTGCGGCGAAAAAACCGGCAGTGAAAAAACCGGCCGCGCCGAAGGCCGCTGCTCCGAAGCCAGCTGCACCCGCAGCAGCCAAGCCAGCCACCCCGGCAACCCCGGCCAGCGCGTCGAACTCCGCCGCTGCACCGACTCCGGCAGCCACCCCGACTGCTGCATCGACCCCGTCGACGCCAACCAGTCAGTCCTGATTTTTCAGGGCAAAACAAAACGCCCGGCCTGTGAAGGTCGGGCGTTTTTTTGAAGATCAAAAGATCGCAGCCTGCGGCAGCTCCTACAGAATCGTTGCCAAACCAAAAAATGGGTGGCGAACATGGTCAATGTAGGAGCTGCCGCAGGCTGCGATCTTTTGACGTTAATGATCTTCGAGATACTGCAGGGCCATCCGTTCAGTAGCGACTTTCACCGGCGGCAGCAGATGCGGCGCCACCAGCATCATGATCTGGTACACCACCAGTTTGACCTCACCCTCGCGATCGAGTATCCGTTGATAGTCCAGCGAGAACAGCAGGGTCAGGGTGATCTGCTCCACCAGTTGCCCCAATGCCTGGGTATCACTGACCAGTTGCCCCGAAGCCTTCAACCGCGCCAGCAAGGACGCCAGCGTACGCTTGAGCGCGTTGAGCAGGTTGCGAATGCCCTTGGCCAGTTTCGGCAGGCGCCCGGCGAGGTTTGACAGGTCCTGGAACAGAAACCGGTACTGCGCCAGGCGCTCGACGATCAGGTGCAGAAACAGCCAGTAATCCTCCGGCGCCAGCTCGGCATCCGATGGCGGATCGAGCAGCGGCGCCAGTTCGTTCTGGAAGCGTTCGAACAGGCCGAGAATCAACGGCTCCTTGCCGTGGAAGTGGTAGTAGAGGTTGCCGGGGCTGATCCCCATTTCGTTGGCAACCTCCATGGTGGAAACGTTGGGCTCCCCCTTTTCGTTGAACAGTTGCAGGGCACATTCGAGAATCCGGTCGCGGGTTTTCATCCAGTCTTCTTAGAAAAGTTCGGTTAAGCGTCAGCGCACATGCACGTAGGTGCCGGGTGCTGCCTCCATCGGTGGATAGTTCGGGTTGCCGAGGGTAAACGTGGTTTCGCGCTGGGCGCCGGAGCGTTGCTGAATCCACTCCAGCCACTGTGGCCACCAGCTGCCGTCGACGCGTTTGGCGTCGTAGTACCAGGCGCGTGGATCGCTGCTGAGCTTGCCGTTCTCGACGTAGTTGGCTTTCGGGTTGCTCGGCGGGTTGAGGATGCTTTGCACGTGGCCACTGTTGGACAGCACGAAGCGCCGCTCCCCGCCAAGCAACAGGGTCGAGCGGTACACCGCGTCCCACGGCGTGATGTGGTCATTCATGCCGGCCACGCTGAAGCTGTCGACGGTGACTTTCTGCAGGTCGATCGGCGTGCCACAGACTTCCAGCCCGCCCGGATGGGTCAGCGGGTTGTGCTTGAAGAAGTCCAGCAGGTCGCCGTGAAACGCGGCGGGCAGGCGGGTGTTGTCGTTGTTCCAGTAGAGGATGTCGAACGCGGGCGGCTCTTTGCCCAACAGGTAATTGTTGACGAAGTAGCTCCAGATCAGATCGTTGGGGCGCATCCAGGCGAAGACCTTGGCCATGTCGCGCCCGTCGAGCACGCCTTTCTGATAGGAGCGGCGCTTGGCGGCTTCGAGGGTTTGTTCGTCGGCGAACAGCGTGGCCGGGGTTTCAATCTGACTGTCGAGCAGGCTGACCAGGTAGGTCGCGCTGGAGACACGTCGCAGCTGCCGCTTGGCCTGCAAATGCCCCAGCAGGGCGGCAATGGTCAGGCCACCGGCGCAGGCGCCCATCAGGTTGACGTCGCGGGCGCCGGTGATCGCCCGGCAGATGTTCATCGCTTCTTCCACCGCTTCGACGTAGGTCGACAGGCCCCATTCGCGATGGCGCACGTCTGGATTGCGCCAACTGATCATGAACGTCTGCAGGCCATTTTTCAGCGCGTACTGGACGAAGCTGTTCTGCGGGCTGAGGTCGAAAATGTAGTACTTGTTGATTTGCGGCGGCACCACCAGCAGCGGCTTGGCGTATTGCTTTTCGCTCATCGACTTGTACTGGATCAGCTCAAGCATCTCGTTGCGAAACACCACGGCGCCAGAGGTGGTGGCGACGGTCTTGCCGACCTCGAATGCCTGCTTGGTGACCTGGCGTGGCAGGCCGTCGTTGTGCAGCAGGTCATCGAACAGATGACTCAGGCCGCGCACCAGACTGTGCCCGCCGGAGTTGAACAGCTCCTTGACTGCCAGCGGGTTGAGCAGCGTATTCGACGGTGCCACCGCGTCGTTGAGCAAGGTGAAGGCGAAGTGCGCGCGGGCGCGATCGTCATCGCTCATGTTGCTTTCATCAATCCAGCTCTTGACCTGTTTTTGCCAGGCCAGATAGGCCTGCAGGCTGCGCCGGTAGAACGGATTGAGGCTCCATGCCGGATCAGCGAAGCGGCTGTCGTTCGGGTTGGTCGGGTGCAGGGTTTCGCCGAGCAGCACGCGACCGAGTTGGCCACCGAGTTTCAAGGCGTGCTTCGCGCTGTGAATCGGGTTGCGCAGACCGTGGGCGGCGACGCTGCGCAAGGTCGAGATCAGGTCCCGGCCGCGCAGGCCGGTGATCGCACTTTGTGCGTTGATGAACACGGCGGGGCTGGGCACAACGCCCGTCGCTGGTTTGTCGCGCATGACTCAACACTCCTTCGTCTTCAGGTCAAAAACAAACTAACCGAACCAGAACACCATAGTCGCTGTTACGGGTTGCTGCCCGCGCGGCGTCCTGCCGCGCACTTTGTTCAAAACCCTGCATAAAGCCTGCCGCCGTGATTCAGCCGCCCAGCGGGGTCGGATGCGGATGCATCACGGCGCGCTGGCGTTCCTCCTCAAGGAATTTCATGATGATCGGCGCCACGGCTTCAGCGCGGGTGATCAGGAACAGATGGCCGTCGTCGATGATGTGCAGTTGGGCGTTGGGAATCCGCCAGGCAAGCATGCGCATGTTGATCAGCGGGATCAGCGGATCGTCGTCGCCGGCCAGTACCAGCGTCGGCTGATGGATCTTGTGCAGCCAGTGAATGCTGGTCCAGCCCAGGCCGGCGAACAGCTGCCAGTAGTAGCCGAGCTTGCCCGCCGAACGCACCTTGGCGGCATGGCTGGCGGCCAGCGTCGGGTCGCGGCGGAACGAGCCGCCGTAGATCAGCGGGGCGATACGGATCACGTGCGATGGCTGAATGTAGCGCCGCGGACTGGCCATCATCCACAGCACTTTCGGTTTACCCGGCACCATCACCGCACCGGCGGCGGTCGCTGCCAGCACCAGTTTCTTGCAGCGCTCGGGGTAGTCGTGAGCAAACTGCTGCGCCAGCGCGCCGCCCCAGGACACGCCGATGACGTTGACCTGGCCGTAATCGAGATAGTCGAGCATCCGCGCGGTCAGCTTCGCCAGCCCGGGAAAGCGATACGGCCGGTTGGGCGTCGACGAGCCGCCGACACCGGGCACGTCGAAGGCGATCACTTCCAGATCCGGGTCCAGCGCCGCGACAAATGGAAACACCAGCTCCAGGTTGGCGCCGATGCCGTTGAAAATCAGCAAGGGCGTCAAATGAGGCTTGCCGGGGCGTACCGCGGTGCGGAGGGTCTGCCCATCCAGATCGACGGTACGAAAAATGAACGGTTGCGGCATGCTTCAGGCCCTGTGGATTAATTCATCCCCGCTCCCCTGTAAGAGTGAGTCTGTGGCGAGGGGATTTATCCCCGATCGGCTGCGAAGCAGTCGCAAAATCAATGGATGCGGTTTGTCAGTTGCACCGCGTCAGTTGGTTTTGGGGCCGCTGCGCGACCCATCGGGGATAAATCCCCTCACCACAAATTCACTCCACAGTTTGGGACGTCGGGTGGTGTCAGTTACCGCTCATGTACGTAAGTGCCCGGCGATGCCTCGCCAGCCGGATACGCCTTGTTGCCCAGTTTCAGTGGTGCTTTTTTCAGATGGCCCGAGCGCTCGGCCTGCCACGCCTGCCAGTACAGCCACCAGGAATCGGTGTGCTTGGTCGAGTTCTCTTGCCAGTCATCGGCATTGGCGGCCATGCCTTCGCTGGTCATGTAACGCGATTTCGGGTTGCCCGGCGGGTTCAGGATGCTCTGGATGTGCCCGCTGCTCGACAGTACGAACTCGACCTTGCCACCAAACAGCTGCGCCGACTTGTAGCAGGACTTCCACGGGGTGATGTGGTCGTTGGTGCCGGCCAGCGAGAAAATGTCGGCGGTGACCTGCTTGAGGTCGATCGGCGTGCCGCAGACTTCCAGTGCATTGGGCCGAATCAGTGGGTTGTTTTTGAACATCTCGATCAGGTCGCCGTGGAACGCGGCCGGCAACCGGGTGGTGTCGTTGTTCCAGAACAGGATGTCGAACACCGGCGGCTCGTTGCCGAGCAGGTAGTTGTTGACCCAGTAGTTCCAGATCAGGTCGTTGGGGCGCATCCACGCGAAGACCTTGGCCATGTCTTTGCCTTCGAGCACGCCGGCCTGATAGGAGTGGCGCTTGGCGGTCTCCAGGGTCTGCTCGTCGACGAACAGGGCGACGTCGCTGTCCAGCGTGGTGTCGAGCACGCTGACCAGCAGGGTCAGGGCGTTGACCTTGTTCTCGCCGATCGCGGCGTAGTGGCCGAGCAGGGCGGTGCAGGTAATGCCGCCGGAGCAGGCGCCGAGCATGTTCACATCTTTGCTGCCGGTGATGGCCGTGACCACGTCGACGGCTTCCTTGAGCGCATCGATGTAAGTCGAAAGGCCCCACTCGCGCTGGGCCTTGGTCGGGTTGCGCCAGCTGACGATGAAGGTCTGCACGTTATTGCGCAGGCAGAAGCGCGCCAGACTCTTGTCCGGGCTCAGGTCGAATACGTAGAACTTGTTGATCTGGGGTGGCACCACGAGCAGCGGGCGCTCGTGGACTTGCTCGGTGATCGGCTTGTACTGGATCAGCTCCAGCACGTCGTTGCGAAACACCACCGCGCCTTCGGTCACGCCCAGGCTCTTGCCGACCTCGAACGCGCCCATGTTGACCTGGCTCGGCATGCCGCCGTTGTGCACCAGATCCTTGGCCAGGTGCGAGAGGCCATCGAGCAGGCTTTTACCGCCGGTCTCGAAGAAGCGTTTGACCGCTGCCGGGTTGGCGGCGGTATTGGTCGGGGCCATGGCTTCGGTCATCAGGTTGATCACGAAGTGGCCGCGCGCGATGTCTTTGGGGGACAGGCTGCTGTCGTCGATCCAGGAATGGAGCTCCTTGCGCCACGCCAGGTAAGTTTGCAGATAACGTTTGTAGAGCGGGTTCTGACTCCACGCCGGATCAACGAAGCGACGGTCATCGCTGGCCGGTTGCAGTTCGGATTTGCCGAACAGCACGTTCTTCAGTTCGAGGCCGAAATGGGTGACGTGCTTGACACTATGGATAGGTTGTTTGATGGCCTGGGTCAGCACCATTCGAGCAGAGGCCAGCAGATCCTTTCCGCGTAGCCCAACGACGGGATTAAGCCCCAGGGTGTTTTCCGAGGCTTGGTACTTCAGGTCATCGTTATTCTTGTTACTCATCTACGACGCTCCATTGTCCTGAGACGAGTACCCGGTTTCTGCTGTGCAGTTCCACAGCCAATGCCAGGTACTACTGCTCGGGTGACCGTTAATTCTGCATAGCTGCTTTACAGTTCATAGAGCACTGCAGGGAACTTGCCAGCTCCATTGGTTACCCGAGTTTAATTTTTTTCGCAAGCAGCCGATCCTCGACCGCCAGGCGCAGCATTCAAACAGATGAATTTAGAAAATGCCCTCTAAAGAGCAAGAGTCTCGGACTAGAGCATCAGCTTGACAATCGACTGGTCCGGATCGCGGGTTTTTCCGGCGGCTTTGAGCTCGGCCAGATAATCGGCCCAGAGTGCGTCATAACGTCGCCCCAGCTCGTAGAGGTAATCCCAGGTAAACAAGCCGCTGTCGTGACCGTCGTCGAAGGTCAGTTTCAGTGCGTAGTGACCGGCCGGTTCCAGGCCGCTGAGACCGACATTGAGCTTGCCGAATTGCAGGATCGGTTTGCCGTGGCCCTGGACCTCGGCGGAAGGGGAGTGCACGCGCAGAAACTCGGCGGGCAGGGTGTACTCCTCGCCGGACGCGTACTTGAGCGTCAGGGTTTTCGAGGCTTTGTGCAGTTTGATGTCGGTGGGGATCGTGTTGGTCATGAGGCCAGTCATCCGTCTGAAAAGAGGCCCTGTGTCAGCGAACTTTGTGGCGAGGGGATTTATCCCCGATCGGCTGCGCAGCAGCCGCAAACCCGTTGATGCGGTGTGTCTGAGATACCGCACTCAACGGGATAAGGGCCGCTTCGCGCCCCATCGGGGATAAATCCCCTCACCACAAAAGCCCGCTCACACAGAAGGTGACCTACAGGATATAACGGGACAGGTCTTCGTTCTGCGCCAATTCGCCCAGATGGCTGTTGACGTACGCAGCGTCGATCAGGATCGGCTTGTCGTCATGCGCGCTGGCTAGGTCGCCGGCACTGAACGACACCTCTTCCAGCAGACGCTCGAGCAGCGTGTGCAGGCGACGGGCCCCGATGTTCTCGGTCTTCTCGTTGACTTGCCAGGCGATCTCCGCCAGACGCTTGATGCCTTCCGGCTGGAACTGGATGTTCAGGCCTTCAGTCTTCAGCAGCGCGCAGTATTGCTCGGTGAGCGATGCGTGCGGCTCGCTGAGGATGCGCTCGAAGTCTTCCGGGCTCAGCGCCTTGAGTTCGACACGGATCGGCAGACGGCCTTGCAGCTCAGGCACCAGATCGCTCGGCTTGCTCAGGTGGAACGCACCGGAGGCGATGAACAGGATGTGGTCGGTCTTGACCATGCCCAGCTTGGTGTTGACGGTGCAGCCTTCGATCAGCGGCAGCAGGTCGCGCTGTACGCCTTCACGGGAGACATCGGCGCCGCCGACATTGCCGCGCTTGGCGACCTTGTCGATTTCGTCGATGAACACGATGCCGTGCTGCTCGACCGCTTCCAGCGCCTTGGCCTTCAGCTCTTCTTCGTTGACCAGACGCCCGGCCTCTTCGTCGCGCACCAGTTTCAGCGCTTCTTTGACCTTGAGCTTGCGGGCTTTCTTCTTGCCCTTGCCCATGTTGGCG
Source organism: Pseudomonas sp. S8 (assembly GCF_050473925.1). Classification (NCBI taxonomy): domain Bacteria; kingdom Pseudomonadati; phylum Pseudomonadota; class Gammaproteobacteria; order Pseudomonadales; family Pseudomonadaceae; genus Pseudomonas; species Pseudomonas sp. S8. Next base: position 3,891,520 of record NZ_JBFDVZ010000016.1, on the reverse strand, counting down.
AACAGGTTCTGCAACTGGCTGGTCATCTCTTCCATGCCAGGTGGCGTAGCGATTTCGATGCCGGCCACTTCGGCGACTTCGATCTCGATTTCCTTGTCGTCCAGCTGACCTTCACGCAGGCGCTTGCGGAACAGCTGACGGGTGTTGGAATCGCTGCTCGGGGTTTCTTCGTTACTGAAGCCCATGCGTGCCGGTGGCAGCAGTGCGTCGAGGATACGATCCTCGGCAGCGTCTTCGGCACGGTGACGCACGCGGGTCATTTCCTGCTCGCGGAGCATCTTGATTGCGGCATCGGCCAGATCACGGATGATCGATTCGACGTCACGGCCAACGTAGCCGACTTCGGTGAATTTGGTCGCTTCGACCTTGATGAACGGCGCGTTGGCCAGCTTCGCCAGACGACGGGCGATTTCGGTTTTACCGACACCGGTCGGACCGATCATCAGAATGTTTTTCGGGGTCACTTCAACGCGCAGCTCTTCAGGCAGCTGCATGCGGCGCCAGCGGTTGCGCAGGGCAATCGCGACGGCGCGCTTGGCATCGTCCTGGCCGATGATATGGCGGTTGAGTTCGTGGACGATTTCGCGGGGAGTCATGGACATAGTAATTGACGGTCCTCAAGCAGAAACAAGCCGTGGCACTTAGGCCGCGTCAGGCTTATTCAGCGAGATCCTGCTCCTCAATGGTCTGAGTGTGGTTGGTGAATACACAGATGTCGCCGGCGATACCGAGGGCGGTTTCGACGATCTCACGGGCCGACAGGTCGGTCTTTTTCAGCAGCGCGCTGGCTGCGGCTTGCGCGTAGGCGCCGCCGGAACCCATGGCGATCAGGCCGTCTTCGGGTTCGACCACGTCACCGTTGCCGGTGATGATCAGCGAGGCGTCCTTGTTGGCGACCGCGAGCATGGCTTCGAGGCGGCTCAGGGAGCGGTCGGTGCGCCATTCTTTGGCGAGTTCGACAGCGGCGCGGATCAGGTGACCCTGATGTTTCTCGAGCTGGCCTTCGAAACGTTCGAACAGGGTGAAGGCGTCGGCGGTGGCACCGGCGAAACCGGCGATGACCTGGCCGTGGTACAGGCGACGAACTTTCTTCGCGTTGCCTTTCATCACGGTATTGCCGAGAGAAACCTGGCCGTCGCCGCCCATGACGACTTTGCCGTGGCGGCGGACTGAAACGATGGTGGTCAAGGGAAGAGTCTCCACGCAGCGGGGCGAAAATGCCTTATGCCCATTCATATGGGGGTGCTGGAGAGGATTTCAACCGGGCTGGGCAATGGGAGACGAATGGTGTTTGATGACTGTGGCGAGGGGATTTATCCCCGATGGGGCGCGAAGCGGCCCTGAAACCTGCGGTTGCAGTCGGTCTGACACACCGTGAATGCCGGATTTACGACTGCTGCGCAGCCGGTCGGGGCGGTGCGACGTTTCGCTAAATCCCCTCACCACAAGGTTGTGGGCACCTCAGAGTGAGGTGCCCACTGGCCAATCAGCGGCTCTGGCGTTGTTGTAACAACAGATTGCTGAAGCCGCTGCCCGCCAGTTGTTTCTGTGCGGTGGTCAGCTGTTCGCGGTTGCTGAACGGGCCGACGAGTACGCGGTACCAGGTTTCATCCTTCACCGTGCCCGACTCAACCGAAACAGCCTGGCCCAGCAAAATGATCTGCGCCCGCACCTTGTCCGCGTCCGCCTCTTTGCGGAACGAACCGGCCTGGAGGAAGAACTTGGTCACCGGCGCCGCTTTCGCCACCGGTGGCGCTGGCGGCGGGGTGATGCCCGACAGCGCAGCCTGCGCCCGAGCAGTATCGATTTTCGCCGCTTCCGCCGGGGTGACCGGCGTGGTCGGCACTTGTGGCGTCGGCAAGGTTTTCTCCGGCACGGCGTCCGGCGGCACGATCACTTCCGATTCCGGCAGCAGGGTGTAGAAGTCGTACTTCGGCTTCACCGGTTGCGTCGGGCTCGGCGGGGTCTTGTTGGCCTCGGCGATCTTCGACGCTTTCTGCTGCTGCGCCTGCTCGACTTTCTCGCGCTTGACCGTGTCGCTGCCCTTGCCCGGCTCCAGTTTCATCAGGAATACGATGAACGCACCGACCGTCAGGCCGATGGCCATCCACAGCCAGCCGGGAATCGGTTGCTTTGCAGGAGCTTGGTAACGGCTGGCGCCACGCTTGGGTGCAGGTTTTTTCTTGGCAGCCAACTTACATGCGCTCCAGAGTTTCCAGGCCCAGCAGTTCCAGGCCTTGCTTGAGAGTACGACCGGTCAGCGCGGCCAGGCGCAGACGGCTCTGCATCTGGACGGGCGTCTCGGCGGCGAGGATCGGACAGTTCTCGTAGAAGCTGGAGAACAGACCGGCGACGTCATACAGGTAAGTGCAGAGGATGTGCGGCGTGCCTTTTTCCGCGACGTTGTTCAGCACTTCGGCGAACTGCGCCAGTTTCGCCGCCAGCTCTTGTTCGTGCTCGGCTTCGAGAACGATCTGGCCGTCGACTTCGCTGAAGTCCTTGCCCAGTTTGCGGAACACGCCAGCCACGCGAGTGTAGGCGTACAGCAGATACGGCGCGGTGTTGCCTTCGAAATTCAGCATCAGGTCGAAGTTGAAGCTGTAGTCGCTGGTGCGGTGCTTGGACAGGTCGGCGTATTTCACCGCGCCGATGCCGACGACTTTGGCGATGTTGCGCAGTTCGTCTTCGGCCAGCTCCGGATTCTTTTCTTTCACCAGGTTGTAGGCACGTTCCTGCGCTTCGGTCAGCAGGTCGATCAGCTTCACGGTGCCGCCATCACGGGTCTTGAACGGACGGCCATCGGCGCCATTCATGGTGCCGAAGCCCATGTGCTCCATTTCCATCGGATGGGTCACGAAACCGGCCTTGCGCGCCACGGCGAACACTTGCTGGAAGTGCAGGGCCTGACGCTGGTCGACGAAGTACAGCGCGCGGTCGGCTTTCAGTTTGCCAGAACGGTAGCGCACGGCTGCCAGGTCAGTGGTGGCGTACAGGTAACCGCCATCGGCCTTGACGATGATTACCGGCAGCGGATCGCCGTCGGCGTTCTTGAACTCATCGAGGAACACGCACTGGGCGCCGTTGCTTTCGACCAGCATGCCCGCGGCTTTCAGGTCGTTGACCACGTTGATCAGGTCGTCGTTGTAGGCGCTTTCGCCCATCACGTCGGCCATGGTCAGTTTGACGTTGAGCAGTTCGTAGATCTTCTGGCAGTGCGACAGCGAGATGTCCTTGAACTTGGTCCACAGCGCCAGGCACTCGGCATCGCCGGCCTGCAGCTTGACCACCAGACCACGGGCACGGTCGGCGAACTCTTCGGATTCGTCGAAACGCTGTTTGGCGGCGCGGTAGAAGTTTTCCAGATCGGACAGCTCGTCGCTGGTGATCGGGTTTTCCTGCAAGTAAGCCATCAACATGCCGAACTGGGTGCCCCAGTCGCCCACGTGGTTCTGGCGGATCACCTCGTCGCCGAGGAACTCGAGAACACGGGCCACGCCGTCGCCGATGATCGTCGAGCGCAGGTGGCCGACGTGCATCTCTTTGGCCAGGTTCGGTGCCGACAGGTCGACCACAGTGCGCTGCACCGGGCCGGCCTTGCGCACGCCAACGTGAGCATCGGCCAGCGCGGCGTCGAGGCGCGAGGCCAGAGCATGGGTGTTCTGGAAGAAATTGATGAAGCCGGGGCCGGCGATTTCGGCCTTGGTGACATTGTCGTCGGCCGGCAGCGCAGCAATGATTTTCTCCGCCAGATCGCGCGGCTTCATGCCCGCAGGCTTGGCCAGCATCATGGCGATGTTGCTGGCGAAGTCGCCGTGGGTCTTGTCACGGGCGTTCTCCACCTGAATCGCCGGCGACAGGCCTTCAGGCAACACACCTTCGTTGACGAGTTGGGTGAGGGCTTGTTGGATCAGCTGGCGAATGGTGTCTTTCATGGTCTTCTCTTTCGACCGCAAGCGCGGCGGCGCATCGATGCGCGGGTGGAAAAACTGGGCATTATCCGTTGCGAAGACGGGCTTGCCAACCTTAGCAGGCAGGATGTGGATATGTGGTGACATTAAAAGCAAAAGATCGCAGCCTGCGGCAGCTCCTACAGGGGAACACGCTCGATTCTGTAGGAGCTGCCGCAGGCTGCGATCTTTTGATCTGCTAGTACAAATCCACCGGATCGACATCCAGCGACCAGCGCACCGCCCGCCCGCTCGGCATCTGCTCTAATTCCAGCAACCAGCTGGCGAGCAACCGATGCAGCGGTGCCCGCGCTGCCGCCTGCACCAACAGCTGCGCCCGATAGCGACCGGCTCGGCGCTCCATCGGCGCCGGCACCGGCCCGAGCAGTTCGATCCCGCCCAGCTTCTGCTCGGCCAGCAAGCGCTCGGCGGCGCTGCACGCCTCATCGAGAAAGCCTTCGGCCTGCCCCGGTTTGTGCGCTTCGGCACGCAACAGGGCCAAGTGTGAAAACGGCGGCAGTCCCGCAGCGCGGCGCTCGCTCAGCGCCTGTTCGGCAAAGGCGAAGTAGCCCTGCTCGGTCAATTGCACCAATAAAGGATGGTCGGCCAGGTGGGTCTGGATGATCACCTTGCCCGGCTCTTCCGCCCGTCCGGCGCGCCCGGCCACTTGCACGATCAACTGCGCCATACGCTCGCTGGCGCGGAAGTCGCCGGAGAACAGCCCGCCGTCGGCATCCAGAATCGACACCAGCGTGACCCGGGGGAAGTGATGCCCCTTGGCCAACATTTGCGTGCCGACCAGAATGCACGGCTGTCCCTTCTGAATCGTCGCGAACAACTGATTCATCGCGTCCTTGCGCGAGGTGCTGTCGCGGTCGACGCGCAGCACCGGGTAATCCGGGAACAGAATCGCCAGGCGTTCTTCGGCGCGTTCGGTGCCGGCGCCCACCGGGCGCAGATCAACTTTATTGCACTTGGGGCATTGGCGCGGCGTGCGCTCGACGTTGCCACAGTGGTGGCAGCGCAGTTCGCCGTAGCGTTGGTGCACGGTCATTCGCGCGTCGCAGCGCGAGCACTCGGACATCCAGCCGCAATCGTGGCACAGCAACGTCGGCGCAAAGCCGCGCCGGTTGAGAAACACCAGCACCTGCTGGCCGGCCGCGAGGGTCTGGCCAATGGCTTGTTGCATCGGCCCGGAAATGCCGCTGTCCAGCGGACGGCTTTTCACGTCCAGCCGCAGGAAACGTGGTTGCCTGGCGCCGCCGGCCCGCTCGTTGAGGCGCAGCAGGCCATAACGACCGGTGTAGGCGTTGTGCAGGCTTTCCAGTGAAGGCGTGGCGGAGCCGAGGACGATCGGGATGTTTTCCTGTCGCGCGCGCACCAGTGCCAGATCCCGGGCGTGATAGCGCAGGCCTTCCTGCTGTTTATAGGAGCCGTCGTGTTCTTCGTCGATGATGATCAGCCCCGGGTTCTTCATCGGGGTGAACAGCGCCGAGCGGGTGCCGATAATAATGTCGGCCTCGCCGTCGCGGGCAGCGAGCCAGGCGTCGAGGCGCTCGCGGTCGTTGACCGCCGAATGCAGCAGGGCGATGCGTGCGTTGAAGCGCTGCTCGAAACGCGCCAGGGTCTGCGGGCCGAGATTGATTTCGGGAATCAGCACTAGCGCCTGCTTGCCGGCTTCGAGGGTTTCGCGGATCAGTTGCAAATAGACTTCGGTCTTGCCGCTGCCGGTGACGCCCGCCAGCAGAAACGCGTGATAACTGTCGAACCCGGCGCGGATCGCCTCGTAAGCGGCGCGTTGTTCGGTGTTAAGCGGCAACTCCGGTTGCGCCAGCCAGTGTTCATGGCGCACACCGGGGGCATGCCGGCGGATTTCCACTTGTACCAGGCCCTTGGCCAGCAGCAGGTCGAGGCTGTCTTTGCTCAGCATCAGCTTGCTCAACAACTGATGGGCGACGCCGTGCGGGTGTTGCGCCAGCGTCGCCAGCGCTTCCCGTTGCCGTGGCGCACGGGCGATGCGCGGATCATCAAGGCTGGCGCCGGGCGCGACGGACCAGAAGCGCTCCTGACGGGCCTCCGCCAGTTCGCCCTGACGCAGCAGCACCGGCAGTGCCCAGCTCAAGGTGTCGCCGAGGCTGTGCTGGTAATACTGCGACGTCCACAGGCACAGCTTGAACAGTGCGGGCGGCAGCGGCGGCTCTGCATCGAGCAGGGCCAACGCCGGCTTGAGTTTCTCCAGCGGCACGTCGCTGGTATCGGTGATCTCGACCAGAATCCCGATCATCTCCCGCCGCCCGAACGGCACCCGCAGGCGCATGCCCGGCTGCAACTGGGCACGCTGCACCCCGGCCGGGGCCCGATAGTCGAACAGGCGGCGCAGGGGCGAAGGCAGGGCGAGGCGCAGAATGGCGTCGGGCACGCGGGGGGATCTCGATCAACACAAAAGGAGGCTTGGCGCAGATCAACTGTGGGAGCGAGCTTGCTCGCGAACGCGGTGTGTCAGGCACGAAGTCATCAACTGGCACAACGCATTCGCGAGCAAGCTCGCTCCCACAGGGGAGTGCGTTCAAGCCCGGGAGCCTAGCAGACGGTCGGTCTCAGGGACAGCTTGCGCGATTGACATTGTCTGGTAGAATCCGCGGCCTAATTACGTGCGGTATTCAACAATAGTGTTGGGTGGCGGCACGCTAGCCTGAGGAATACACCATGAAAGCTGATATCCACCCGGATTACCCAGTAGTTGCTGTTACCTGCAGCTGCGGCAACAAGTTCGAAACCCGTTCGACCTTCGGCAAAGCCCTGGCGATCGACGTTTGCAACGAGTGCCACCCGTTCTACACCGGTAAGCAGAAGACTCTGGACACCGGTGGTCGCGTTCAGAAGTTCGCCGACCGTTTCGGTGCCTTCGGCGCCAAGAAGTAAGATTGGTCATCCTGGAAAGCCTCTACGGTTTTTCAAGGCTGATGAAAAAGGCGTCCCTTGTGGGCGCCTTTTTTGTGTCCGCGATTTGGCTGTCCGGCGCCCAGGCGTTTTGCCCGGCGCCGGGCGGCCTGAGCAGCGTTGCGGTACAGCGCGTGGTCGACGGCGACACCCTGCGCCTGAGCGATGGACGCAGCGTGCGGATGATCGGTCTCAACACCCCGGAGCTGGGCAAGCAGGGCCGCAGTGATGAGCCCTTCGCCGTGGCCGCGCGCAAGCGCCTTGAAGCTTTGGTGGCGGACAGCGGCGGTCGGGTCGGTTTGCTGCCGGGCAAACAGGCCCAAGACCATTACGGTCGCACCCTCGCGCATGTCTACAGTTCAAGCGGCGCCAATCTTGAAGCGCAAATGCTTGCCGACGGCCTGGGTTTTCAAGTGGCGGTGGCACCGAATGTCGATCTGGTTGCCTGTCAGCAAGCCGCCGAACAGCGTGCACGACTCGCTGGGCGCGGGGTCTGGCGCCAGTCGCCTGTACTGAAAGCGGAGCAGATCCGCGCTTCGGGGTTCGCCGTGGTCAGTGGGCGTGTGAGCAAGGTTCAGCGCAATCGTGGCGGAATCTGGATCGAGTTGCAGGGCTCGGTTGTACTGCGCGTTGCGCCCAATCTGCTCGGACAATTCGACAATTCCCGGTTGCAGTCGCTCAAAGGCAGGCAGGTCGAGGCTCGCGGCTGGGTCGTTGACCGTTCGCGGCGTGGTGGGTTGAAACCGGATCAGCCGCGTTGGCTACTGCCATTGACCGATCCGTCGATGCTGAAAAGTACGCGCTGAAGAAAAATTGTAGACATTTTTTCTATCGATTGTGAACAGTCCAGCCCTTGTGCGCCGTGGCTCTTGGCCCAAAGTCGTAGGACAGGGCGCTTGACAGGGGTGACCGCTCAGTCTTGTGGGGACTTTGCGAGGCGCGTATCCTCGCTGACCAGTCTGTCCAACAGTAAAAAGCGGAATGCCAAAATGTCTGATCTGAAAACTGCCGCTCTCGAATATCATGCCAATCCTCGTCCAGGGAAGCTGAGTGTCGAGCTCACCAAGGCCACTGTTACCGCCCGCGACCTGTCGCTGGCCTACAGCCCCGGCGTAGCTGAACCAGTGCGTGAGATCGCCAGCAATCCTGAACTGGCCTACAAATACACCGGCAAGGGCAACCTGGTTGCAGTCATTTCCGATGGCACCGCGATTCTGGGGCTGGGTAACCTCGGCCCACTGGCTTCCAAGCCGGTAATGGAAGGTAAAGGCGTACTGTTCAAGCGCTTCGCCGGCATCGACGTGTTCGACATCGAAGTCGACTCCGAAAGCCCGCAGGCCTTCATCGACACCGTAAAACGCATCTCCATCACCTTCGGTGGCATCAACCTGGAAGACATCAAGGCGCCTGAGTGCTTTGAGATCGAACGTGCTCTGATCGAGCAGTGCGACATTCCGGTATTCCACGATGACCAGCACGGCACCGCGATCGTGACCGCAGCCGGCATGATCAACGCCCTGGAAATCGCCGGCAAAACCCTGCCGGAAGCCAAGATCGTCTGCCTCGGCGCCGGCGCTGCGGCCATCTCCTGCATGAAGTTGCTGGTGAGCATGGGCGCAAAAATCGAAAACATCTTCATGGTTGACCGTACCGGTGTGATCCACTCCGGCCGTGACGACCTGAACCAGTACAAAGCGGTATTCGCTCACGCCACCGACAAGCGCAGCCTGGCTGACGCTCTGCAAGGCGCTGACGTGTTCGTCGGTCTGTCCGGCCCGAACCTGCTGAGCGCTGAAGGCCTGCTGTCGATGGCGGCCAACCCGATTGTCTTCGCCTGCTCGAACCCTGATCCGGAAATCTCCCCGGAACTGGCGCACGCCACCCGCAGCGACGTGATCATGGCCACCGGTCGTTCCGACTACCCGAACCAGGTCAACAACGTACTGGGCTTCCCGTTCATCTTCCGTGGTGCCCTGGACGTTCGCGCCAAGCGCATCAACGAAGAAATGAAAGTGGCTGCGGCCAACGCCCTGCGCGAACTGGCCAAACTGCCAGTGCCACAGGACGTGTGCGACGCCTACGGTGGTGCGCCGCTGGAATTCGGCCGTGAGTACATCATTCCGAAGCCAATGGACAAGCGCCTGATCACCCTGATCTCCGACGCTGTGGCGAAAGCTGCGATCGAGACCGGTGTGGCGACCCTGCCGTATCCGAAGAACTACCCGCTGAAAAGCGTGGATGACGTGTTCAACGGCTAAGCCGTTGTAGCGCTCCAACGAAAGCCCCGGCTTGTGAGAGTCGGGGCTTTTTGTTTGGCAGATCAAAAGATCGCAGCCCGCGGCAGCTCCTACAGTTGGCCTTGGTGGCCGCCGATTTCGCGGATCGGCGCCGATTCTGTAGGAGCTGCCGCAGGCTGCGATCTTTTGATCTTGCTTTGAAGCACAAAAAAGCCCCGCGCTTCTCACGAAGGCGGGGCTTTTTGCTTGGGCTGGATCAGAACAGATCGATCGGCGCCTGCTCATCCGCTGGCAGCGGGCTGCCCGGTACGGCACCGTTGCCCAGTTCATTCACCGAAGGCGGCGTGTCTTCGGCCTTGAACAGCTCGAAGTAGGCACCCGGTGTGCTCGGGGTGGCGGCACGACCGCTGACCGGATCCACCCGCAGGCTGAGGATGCCTTCCGGCTCAGGCTGCACGTGTGGCGGCTTGTCCTTGAGCGCGGCCGACATATAGTTCATCCAGATCGGCAGCGCCACGGTGCCACCGAACTCGCGGCGACCGAGGCTCTCTGGCTGGTCGAAACCGGTCCACACGGTGGTCACGTAATCGGCGTTGTAACCGGAGAACCATGCATCCTTCGACTCGTTGGTGGTGCCGGTCTTGCCCGCGATGTCGCTGCGACCCATGGCCAGCGCACGGCGACCGGTGCCGAGCTTGATCACGTCCTGCAGCATGCTGTTGAGGATGTACGTGGTGCGGCCATCGACAATTCGCTCAGCCACCGCAGGCACTTGTGGCGCAGTCGCAGCGCCCGGGGCTTCGCCCGGAACCGCAGCGGTGTTGACGGTAATCGGCTGAGGCGTCGGCGCTGCGATGCCATCGGTCGCCGAGCCGCCCTGTGGCACGGTCGGCGGGTTGGCGACGAACAGCGTGTCGCCGTTGCGGCTTTCGATCTTGTCGATGATGTACGGGGTGATCTTGTAGCCGCCGTTGGCGAAAGTGCTCCAGCCGGTAGCGATCTCCATCGGGGTCAGGGTTGCGGTGCCCAGCGCCAGCGACAGGTTCGGTGGCAGGTCCTGCTTGTTGAAACCGAAGCGGGTGATGTAGTCGATGGTCTTGCCGACACCCATCGCCTGCAACAGACGGATCGACACCAGGTTACGCGACTTGTACAGCGCTTCGCGCAGACGGATCGGGCCGAGGAAGGTGTTGGTGTCATTCTTCGGCCGCCAGACTTTGTCCAGGTACTCGTCGACGAACACGATCGGGGCGTCGTTGACCAGGGTCGCGGCGGTGTAACCGCTGTCCAGCGCAGCGCTGTAGACGAACGGCTTGAAGCTCGACCCCGGCTGACGCTTGGCCTGCAGGGCGCGGTTGTAGTTGCTCTGTTCGAAGGCGAAACCACCGACCAGCGAGCGAATCGCGCCGTTCTGCGGATCCAGCGACACCAGCGCGCCTTGCGCCTGCGGGATCTGGCTGAACTTCAGCGAGTTGTTCGGCTGACGCTGCACGCGAATCAGGTCGCCGACCTGCGCCACGTCCGACGGCTGGCGCGGTGCGGCGCCCATGCTGTTGGTATTGAGGAACGGGCGTGCCCATTTCATGGTGTCCCAGGCGACGTGCTCTTCGCCGGTACGGGTCAGCACCTGCAAGCCATTCTTGTCGACCTGGGTGACGATGGCCGGCTCCAGGCTGCTGATGGTGCGCTGCTTGGTCAGTTCGGTGGCCCACGCTTCGCGGGTCTTGCCCGGCAGGCGCGACTCGGGGCCACGGTAACCGTGACGCTGGTCGTAGGTCATCAGGCCTTCGTGCAACGCGGTGTTGGCCATTTCCTGCAGGTTGCTCGGCACCGTGGTGGTGACGCGGAAACCTTCTGTGTAGGCGTCGCTGCCATAGCGGCCGACCATTTCCGCACGGGCCATTTCGGCGATGTACGGTGCGTTCACTTCCGGGGTCGGTACGTGATAGCTGGCGTTCAGCGGCTCGTTGATCGCGGCGGTGTAGTCGGCCTCGGAAATTTTTCCAAGCTTGTACATGCGGCCGAGGATCCAGTCGCGGCGTTCTTTGCTGCGCGCCGGGTTGGCCAGCGGGTTGAAGCGCGACGGGGCTTTTGGCAGGCCGGCGATCATCGCCATCTGCGCCAGGCTGACGTCGCGGATCGACTTGCCGTAATACACCTGCGCCGCCGCCTCGATGCCATAGGCGCGGTTACCCAGATAAATCTTGTTCACGTACAGCTCAAGGATCTCGTCCTTGGTCAGCTGTCGCTCGATTTGCAGGGCCAGGAGAATTTCCGTGGTTTTGCGCGAGAAGCTGCGTTCGCTGGTCAGGAAGAAGTTCTTCGCCACCTGCATGGTGATGGTGCTGCCGCCGGACTGGATGTGGCCGCTTTTGACCAGTTGGGTCGCGGCACGCATCAGGCTGCTCGGATCGACGCCATAGTGGTTGGCGAAATTGTCGTCTTCAGCACTTAGTAACGCATTAATGAAATTGGGTGGAATGTCGGCGAAACGGATCGGAGTACGGCGCATTTCGCCAAATTCTGCGATCAACTTGTTGTCGCTGCTGTAGACCCGCAGCGGAATCTGCAACTGAATGCTTCTCAGCGCCTCCACAGACGGCAAACCCGGACTAAGGTAAAGAAACGCGCCACTGAGACCTAAAAGCAGTCCGCAGAAAACGGCGACGATGGACCAACCGAAAAATTTCAGCAGACGAATCAAGGCTTTTAAGCATCCAGGGCAAAGAATGAAGGTGGCGACAGGGTTCCGGTAACACACAGAACGGCCCGGGCCGGCAGTAAAAAGCGGAAAAAAACGCTGGGCATTATAAGCACTTTTCTGCTGGGGGCGTCATTTGCGCTTCTGTCAAGGCGTGATGAAGGAACGCAAGACGTATTACAGAGTCCGTAACTCACGGAAAGTCATAGGGAATTGGTAGTGCTGGGACTCTTCAATAAAAAGACCGATACGTTACTGGGGATCGACATCAGCTCCACTTCGGTGAAGCTGCTGGAACTCAGCCGTCAGGGCGACCGCTACCGGGTCGAGGCCTACGCGGTGGAGCCGCTGCCGCCCAACGCGGTGGTCGAAAAGAACATCGCCGAGCTTGAAGGCGTGGGCAATGCCTTGTCCCGTGTACTGGTCAAGGCGCGCACCGGGCTCAAAAGCGTGGCGGTGGCGGTGGCCGGTTCAGCGGTGATTACCAAGATCATCGAGATGGATGCCGGGCTGACCGATGACGAACTGGAAAACCAGCTCAAGATCGAGGCCGATCAATACATCCCCTATCCGCTGGACGAGGTCGCCATCGATTTCGAGGTCCAGGGTGTGTCGCCACGCAACCCGGAGCGGGTCAACGTGCTGCTGGCCGCCTGTCGCAAGGAGAATGTCGAAGTGCGCGAGGCAGCGCTGGCGCTGGCCGGGCTGACTGCGCGCGTGGTCGATGTCGAGGCCTACGCGCTGGAGCGCTCGTTCGGCCTGCTCGCCACTCAATTGGCTGCCTCGCAGGAGCGCCTGACGGTGGCCGTGGTGGACATTGGCGCCACCATGACCACCCTCAGCGTCCTGCACAACGGCCGCATCATCTATACCCGCGAGCAACTGTTCGGTGGCCGGCAACTGACCGAGGAAATTCAGCGCCGCTACGGTCTGACCGTCGAGCAGGCCGGGCTGGCGAAAAAGCAGGGCGGTCTGCCGGATGACTATGTCAGCGAGGTGTTGCAGCCATTCCGTGATGCCCTGGTGCAGCAGGTCTCGCGCTCATTGCAGTTCTTTTTCGCCTCCGGGCAGTACCACTCGGTCGATCACATTCTGCTGGCCGGCGGCACAGCCTCGGTACCGGGGCTGGATCGCCTGATCGAGCAGCGTCTGGGCACCCCGACCCAGGTCGCCAACCCGTTTTCCGACATGGCCTTGAGCAGCAAGGTCAACGCCGGGGCCCTGGCCAGTGACGCGCCGGCCCTGATGATCGCCTGCGGGCTCGCGCTCAGGAGTTTCGACTGATGGCGCGGATCAACCTTCTCCCCTGGCGTGAAGAACGCCGCGAAGAGCGGCGCAAGCGTTTCCTGCTGATTCTCATTGGAGTCTTCGTCGGCTCGGTGGGCGCGGTATTTATCGCCGATCAGATCTTCAGTACCGCCATCGAGCGGCAGGCCGAGCGCAATGCCTACATCGGCAAACAGATTGCCGTGGTCGACGAACGAATCAAGCAAATCAGCGAACTCAAGGCGCGGCGCCAGCAACTGGTCGAGCGCATGCGCATCATCCAGGACTTGCAGGGCAACCGGCAGATCAGCGGGCGGATCTTCGACCAACTGGCGCGCACGCTGCCGGACGGGGTGTATTTCACCAGCGTGAAACTGGCCGGCAAGACGCTGTCGATCAGCGGCGCGGCGGAGTCGAACAATCGCGTTTCGGAGCTGATGCGCAATCTGGACGCCTCAGACTGGTTCGACGCGCCGAGTCTCAATGAAGTGAAAGCGACGACTGCCGGTCAGGTGGACCAGGCCAACGTCTTTCAGCTGACCGTTCGTCAGACCCAGCCGGCTGTGACGGAGGGCGACAAATGAAACCGTCCGAATGGCTGCAAAGTCTTCGCAATATCGACTTCAACGATCTGGACACCAGCAATATCGGCTCCTGGCCGGCCGCGGTGAAAAGCATCGCGGGAGTGTTCCTGGCGGTGCTGGTGCTGGCGCTTGGCTACAACTTTTTCATCAGCGACATGGAAAACCAGCTGGAAGCCAGGCGTCAGGAAGAAGACACCTTGAAAGAGCAATTCGCCAGCAAGGCGCGCATGGCCGCCAACCTGGAGTTGTACACCCAGCAGATGAAGGAGATGGAAAACACTTTTGGCGTGCTCCTGCGGCAGTTGCCCAGCGACACCGAAGTCCCGGGATTGCTCGAAGACATCACCCGCACCGGGCTGGGCAGCGGCCTCGAATTCGAAGAGATCAAACTGCTGCCGGAAGTGACTCAGCCGTTCTACATCGAGTTGCCGATCCAGATCACCGTCACCGGGGCTTACCACGACCTTGCGACGTTCGTCAGTGGGGTTGCCGGGTTGCCACGGATCGTCACCTTGCACGATTTCGAACTGGCACCTGCCAGCCCCGATGGCGGGACGAAGCTGCGCATGAACATCCTCGCCAAGACTTACCGCTACAACGACAAGGGGTTGGACAAATGACCCCGTTTCGTTTTTTCGCCCTGTCAGTGCTCTTGTTCGGCCTCAGTGGTTGCGGCGGCAGTGACGAGTTCAGTGACCTCGACGCATACATGAACGAAGTACGTCTGCGGCCGGCCGGCCGTATCGAGCCGACGCCGACGTTTCATTCCTATCCCACGTTCACCTACAGCGCGGCCAACCTGCGCAGCCCGTTCTCGCGTCAGGTGCGAGTCGATCTGGCCGGGCACCAGCGCGGCTCGCGCAACGTCAAACCCGATCCGAGCCGGGTCAAGCAATACCTCGAAGGTTTCAACATCGAGCAGTTTGAAATGGTCGGCACGATCTCCAATGCCTCCGGCTCCTTTGCGCTGCTGCGCGGGGCGGGCGGGGTGCATCGGTTGAAAGTCGGCGACTACCTTGGGCGCAACGATGGGCGCATCGTTGCCATCAGCGCCACTCAGGTCGATGTGGTCGAGATCGTACCCGACGGCGAAGGCGCCTGGCTGGAACGTCCGCGCACCATTCCTTTGAAAGAGCACTCATAGTGGAAGTCGAACAATGAACAGGATTTTCTCCACCCTCGGTTTTTCGCTATGGATAGCGCTGCTTTCACCGATGGTTCAGGCGGCCAGTCTCAAGGCGCTGGATGTCGCGGCGTTACCGGGTGACCGTATCGAGTTGAAGCTGGCGTTTGATAGCCCGCCACCGCAACCCAAGGGCTACACCACCGAATCGCCGGCGCGAATCGCCCTGGACCTGCCGGGTGTCGCCAGCCAACTGACGAACAAGACCCGCGATCTGGGCAGCGGCAACGCCCGCAGTGCGACAGTGGTCGAAGCCAGCGACCGCACGCGTCTGATCATCAACCTGACGCAACTGACGCCGTATACCTTTCGGGTCGAAGGCAACAATCTGTTCGTGGTGGTCGGGCAGGGCGCCAAGCCTGCTGCGCCACGGCCAGCCGCTGTTGCGCCGCGACCGGTCGCGGCTCCAGCACCGGCGAAGGCTTATACCCCCGTCGCCAAAACCATTCGTGGTGTCGACTTCCAGCGCGGCACTGCGGGGGAGGGCAACGTCGTCATCGACCTGTCGGACCCGACCATCGCCCCGGACATCCAGGAGCATGACGGCAAGATCATTCTCAGCTTTGCCCGCACCCAGTTGCCCGACAGGCTGCGGGTACGCCTCGACGTCAAGGACTTCGCCACCCCGGTGCAGTTCGTCAATGCCGCCGCCACTGGCGATCGTGCGGTCATCACCGTCGAACCCAGCGGCACGTTCGACTATTCCACCTACCAGACCGATAACAAGCTGACCGTCAGCATTCGCCCGATGACCGTCGATGATCTGCAAAAGCGCAATGCCGACCGCAACAGCTACAGCGGCGAAAAGCTTTCGCTGAATTTCCAGGACATTGACGTGCGCTCGGTGCTGCAACTGATCGCCGATTTCACCAACCTCAATCTGGTGGCCAGCGATACGGTGCAGGGCGGGATCACCTTGCGTCTGCAAAACGTGCCATGGGACCAGGCGCTGGACCTGGTGCTGAAGACCAAAGGTCTGGACAAGCGCAAGATCGGCAACGTGTTGCTGGTGGCGCCGGCCGACGAAATTGCCGCCCGCGAACGCCAGGAGCTGGAGTCGCAAAAACAGATCGCCGAACTGGCGCCGCTGCGCCGCGAGCTGCTGCAAGTGAACTACGCCAAGGCCGCGGACATCGCCAAGCTGTTCCAGTCGGTGACCAGTGCCGAGGCGAAAATCGACGAACGAGGCTCGATTACCGTCGATGAGCGCACCAACAACATCATTGCCTACCAGACCCAGGATCGCCTCGATGAACTGCGGCGGATCGTGGCGCAACTGGATATTCCGGTGCGTCAGGTGATGATCGAGGCGCGGATCGTCGAGGCCAACGTCGATTACGACAAGAGTCTGGGCGTGCGTTGGGGCGGTTCGATCCAGAACAAGGGCAACTGGAACACCTCCGGGGTCAGCAATGGCTCGTCGACCACCATCGGCACGCCGGGCAGTACCAGCACCAACTCGCCGTTCGTCGATATGGGCACGGTCGGTAACACATCCGGGATCGGCATCGCCTTCATCACCGACAATGTGCTGCTCGATCTTGAGCTGACCGCCATGGAAAAGACCGGCAATGGTGAAATCGTCTCCCAGCCGAAAGTGGTTACCTCCGACAAGGAGACCGCGAAGATCCTCAAAGGCACCGAGATTCCGTACCAGGAAGCCAGCTCCAGCGGTGCGACGTCGGTGTCGTTCAAAGAGGCTTCGCTGTCGCTGGAAGTGACGCCGCAGATCACCCCCGACAACCGCATCATCATGGAGGTCAAGGTCACCAAGGACGAGCCGGACTACCTGAACAAGGTGCAGGATGTGCCGCCGATCAAGAAAAACGAAGTCAACGCCAAAGTGCTGGTAAACGACGGCGAGACCATCGTGATTGGGGGCGTTTTCTCAAATACTCAAAGCAAGGTCGTAGATAAGGTGCCATTTCTTGGCGATGTGCCGTATCTTGGCCGCCTTTTCCGGCGTGATGTGGTTTCGGAGAAAAAATCCGAGCTGCTGGTATTTCTCACTCCGCGTATCATGAATAACCAGGCGATTGCTGTGAGTCGTTGATTCTGTGCGAAATTTGATTCTTGTAGGACCGATGGGCGCTGGAAAAAGCACCATCGGCCGGTTGCTGGCCAAAGAGCTGCGCCTGCCGTTCAAAGATTCCGACAAGGAAATTGAACTGCGCACGGGCGCCAATATCCCGTGGATCTTCGACAAGGAAGGCGAGCCCGGCTTTCGTGACCGTGAGCAGGCGATGATCGCCGAGCTGTGCGCGTTCGACGGTGTGGTGCTGGCGACCGGCGGCGGCGCGGTGATGCGCGATGCCAACCGCAAGGCCCTGCACGCGGGCGGACGGGTGGTGTATCTGCACGCCTCCGTCGAGCAGCAGGTCGGGCGTACGTCGCGCGATCGCAATCGTCCTTTGCTGCGCACCGCCGATCCAGCGAAAACCCTGCGTGACTTGCTGGAGATCCGCGATCCGCTCTATCGAGAGATCGCCGATCTGGTGGTGGAAACCGACGAACGGCCACCGCGCATGGTGGTGCTCGACATTCTCGACCGTCTGGCACAGCTTCCACCCCGTTAAAGCGCCGCCGGAAATGCGCTATCCTCGGCGTCCGGTCACCGCCGTCGAGGTTGTGGCGGATGGCGTGCGAGCGGCGTCACATCAGCTAAAGGTCGCGGACATCCAATAATTCAAGGCAGGACGCCTGCTTCCATCTTCACTGTGGGGACACATGCAGACACTCAAGGTCGATCTAGGCGAGCGCAGCTACCCGATTCATATTGGCGAAGGTTTGTTGGATCAGCCCGAGTTGCTGGCGCCGCATATCCACGGGCGGCAGGTGGCAATCATCTCCAACGAGACCGTTGCGCCGCTCTATCTCGAACGTCTGACCCGCAGTCTTGCGCCGTTCTCGGTGATTTCCGTGGTGTTGCCGGACGGCGAAGCCTTCAAGAACTGGGAAACCCTGCAACTGATCTTCGACGGCCTGCTGACCGCCCGTCACGACCGTCGCACCACGATCATCGCCCTCGGCGGCGGGGTCATCGGTGACATGGCCGGTTTTGCCGCCGCTTGCTATCAGCGCGGCGTCGATTTCATCCAGATTCCTACCACGCTGCTGTCCCAGGTCGATTCGTCGGTGGGCGGCAAGACCGGTATCAACCATCCGCTGGGCAAGAACATGGTCGGCGCGTTCTATCAGCCGAACGTGGTGCTGATCGATACTGCATCGCTGAAAACCCTGCCGAAGCGTGAACTGTCCGCCGGTCTGGCCGAAGTCATCAAATACGGGCTGATCTGCGACGAGCCGTTCCTGAGCTGGCTTGAAGAAAACATCGATGCCCTGCGCGCACTGGATCAGAAGGCCCTGACCTACGCCATTGAGCGTTCCTGCGCGGCCAAGGCTGCGGTGGTCGGTGCCGATGAGAAGGAAACCGGCGTGCGTGCCACGCTCAACCTCGGCCATACCTTCGGCCACGCCATCGAGACCCACATGGGCTATGGTGTCTGGTTGCATGGTGAGGCGGTCGCCGCTGGCACCGTGATGGCGCTGGACATGTCCGCGCGCCTGGGCTGGATCAGCGAACAGGAACGTGATCGCGGCATTCGTCTGTTCCAGCGTGCCGGTCTGCCGGTGATCCCGCCGGAAGAAATGACCGAAGCCGATTTTCTCGAACACATGGCAATTGATAAAAAAGTGATCGACGGTCGTCTGCGCCTGGTGCTGCTGCGCCGGATGGGCGAAGCGGTGGTGACCGCCGATTATCCGAAAGAGGTTCTACAGGCCACGCTGGGAGCGGATTACCGCGCTCTGGCTCAGCTTAAAGGTTAATAAGATTCCGATGACTAGTTTGCATGCCGACGAGGCGTTCCTCGGCCATTTCCAGTTAAGTCACGACCCTTTCGCGCCGCGGGTGCCGGGCTTCAAATTCTTCCCGGCCCAGCGCAAGCCGGTGCTGGGGCAACTGCACCACCTGGCGCGTTACAGCCAGTTGCTGCTGGTGGTCACTGGCCCTCAAGGCAGCGGCAAGACCCTGCTGCGCCAGGCGCTGGTAGCCAGCACCAACAAGCAATCGGTGCAAAGCGTTGTGGTATCGGCCCGTGGAGCGGGCGATGCCGCCGGCGTGCTGCGTCAGGTTGCTCAGGCGCTGGATGTTGGGCAGGCCGAGGTCGGCGCGATTCTGGCGCAGGTGGTACAACTGGCGCTCACTGGTCAGGAAGTCTATCTGCTGGTGGATGACGCCGAGCAGCTCGACGAATCCGCGCTCGAAGCGCTGATGGCGCTGGGTGCCGGTGCACCGGAAGGGCGTCCGCACGTGTTCCTGTTCGGTGAGTCGTCGCTGATCGCGCAGCTCGAGGCCTTGCACCTCGAGGAAGAGCGCTTCCACGTCATCGAATTGCAGCCGTACACCGAAGAAGAGACCCGCGAATATCTCGACCAACGGCTCGAAGGTGCGGGCCGGGGTGTCGAACTTTTTACCGCGGATCAGATCTCTGAGATTCACGAAAGCTCGGAGGGTTGGCCTGGCAACATCAACCAGGTCGCTCGCGATGCACTGATCGAAGTCATGATTGCCAGCCGCTCTGCGGTCAAGCGTCCAAGTATGGGGTTCAACATGCCGAAGAAACACGTATTGGCGATTTCCGCCGTCGTTGTGGTCGCGGTCGCCGCCGCCTGGCTGATGCCGGGTCGCAACAAGGCACCAACCACCGGCGCACCTGCCAACGAACAGGCACAACTGCCGTTGGGCCAAGGCGCCAAGGGTGGCGCGCCGAACGTCGAGTTCGCCGGCAATACCCAGCCGATGCCGCTGCCGCTGGTCGGCAACTCGCAGCCGGTGATGCGCGGCCCGTTGGCTGAGGCCGCAGGCGGCATCACCGAAGGTGACGACGGCGTGCCGGTCGAAGGTTCCAGCGCAACGCCGCCAACCGTAACGACTTCCGCACCACCGGCAGGTGTTCCGGCCGGTCCAGCGCCGACGCCAGTACCTGTTCCGGCGGCCAAGCCGACCCCGGCACCGACTCAGGTCGCCACCGCCAAGCCTGCTCCGGCAGCGCCAGCGGCCAAACCGGCCCCGGCGCCGGCCAAGCCCGTTGCTGCCGCCAAACCGGCCGAGAAGCCGGTTACCGTGGCCAAGGCTGCCGGTGGCAACTGGTACGCCGGTCAGCCGACCAGCAACTATGTGGTGCAGATCCTCGGCACCAGCTCCGAAGCGACCGCGCAAAACTTCGTCAAGGAGCAGGGCGGCGAGTACCGTTATTTCAAGAAAGTCCTCAACGGCAAGCCTCTCTACGTGATCACCTATGGCAACTTCGCCAATCGTGATGCAGCCGTTTCTGCCATCAAGGCCTTGCCAGCGAAGGTTCAGGCTGGTAAACCTTGGCCTCGCACTGTCGCCAGCGTCCAACAGGAACTGGCAACAACTCGCTGAAGATTCGGCGGCCTTACCCAGGCCGCCTCTCCAAGCACCTCAAAATTTCTACAAGTGCGCGCCGTCTCTACAGACCGCGTGCCTTGTGGTGTCTGCGTCACAGTAGTCTTTGAGTCGTTGCAGTCAGAATTAAAAAAGTTTTGACTAGCACAGCAGATCGCTTTAAACCTTTCACGAATGCGACATGAATTTGCGACATTTCGTCGTCAAATTTGTGAGCGTCTGTGTCGCTGTGTACAATGACCACCCTTTTGCCCCCGCAAAGCCGGCGTACGTTCGGCGCGGCAAGCAAGTGGTTGAATTGAAAAGAAATTTGCCTTGTAAAGAGGCAGCCTGGTGAGAAAGTGTCTATGAAAGCAGGTCTGTACCAACCAGATGAATTCAAGGATAACTGCGGTTTCGGCCTGATAGCCCATATGCAGGGCGAGCCCAGTCATACCCTTTTGCAAACGGCCATCGAGGCCCTGACCTGCATGACCCACCGCGGTGGGATTAATGCCGACGGCAAGACCGGTGACGGTTGCGGTCTGCTGATTCAAAAGCCTGACGCGTTCCTGCGGGCGATTGCCCAGGAAAACTTCAGCGTCGAGCTGCCCAAGCAATATGCCGTGGGCATGGTCTTCTTCAACCAGGATCCGGCCAAGGCCGAAGCCGCTCGCGAGAACATGAACCGCGAGATCCTCGCTGAAGGCCTGCAACTGATCGGCTGGCGCAAAGTGCCGATCGACACCAGCGTCCTCGGCCGTCTGGCCCTTGAGCGTCTGCCGCAAATCGAGCAGGTGTACATCGGCGGTGAAGGCCTGAGCGATCAGGACATGGCGGTCAAGCTGTTCAGCGCCCGTCGTCGCTCGTCGGTGGCCAACGCCGCCGACACCGACCACTACATCTGCAGCTTTTCGCACAAGACCATTATCTATAAAGGCCTGATGATGCCGGCCGACCTGGCCGCGTTCTATCCGGACCTCGGCGATCAGCGCCTGCAAACCGCAATCTGCGTGTTTCACCAGCGCTTTTCCACCAACACCCTGCCGAAATGGCCGCTGGCCCAGCCATTCCGCTTCCTCGCGCACAACGGCGAGATCAACACCATTACCGGTAACCGTAACTGGGCGCAGGCCCGTCGGACCAAATTCACCAACGATCTGATGGATCTGGAAGAACTCGGCCCGCTGGTCAACCGTGTCGGTTCCGACTCCTCGAGCATGGACAACATGCTCGAACTGATGGTTACCGGTGGCATCGACCTGTTCCGTGGCGTGCGGATGATCATTCCGCCAGCGTGGCAGAACGTTGAAACCATGGACCCGGATCTGCGTGCGTTCTACGAGTACAACTCGATGCACATGGAACCGTGGGACGGCCCGGCCGGCGTGGTGATGACCGATGGTCGTTACGCGGTGTGCCTGCTCGACCGTAACGGTCTGCGTCCGGCGCGCTGGGTCACCACCACCAACGGCTTCATCACCGTTGCGTCGGAAATCGGCGTCTGGAACTACCAGCCAGAGGACGTGATTGCCAAGGGCCGTGTCGGCCCGGGCCAGATCCTCGCCGTGGACACCGAAACCGGGCAGATCCTTGACACCGACGCAATCGACAACCGTCTGAAGTCCCGTCATCCGTACAAGCAATGGCTGCGCAAGAACGCCCTGCGCATCCAGGCGACCATGGAAGACAACGACCACGGTTCGGCGTTCTACGACGTCGATCAGCTCAAGCAATACATGAAGATGTATCAGGTCACGTTCGAAGAGCGTGATCAGGTGCTGCGTCCGCTTGGCGAACAGGGCTACGAAGCCGTGGGTTCGATGGGCGACGACACGCCGATGGCCGTGTTGTCGCAGCGCGTGCGCACGCCATACGACTATTTCCGCCAGCAGTTCGCGCAGGTCACCAACCCGCCGATCGACCCGCTGCGTGAAGCGATCGTGATGTCGCTGGAGATCTGCCTCGGTGCCGAGCGCAACATCTTCCAGGAATCGCCGGAGCACGCCTCGCGTGTAATCCTCAGCTCGCCAGTGATCTCGCCGGCCAAGTGGCGCTCGCTGATGAACCTCGACCGCCCGGGTTTCGAGCGGCAGATCATCGACCTCAACTACGACGAAAGCGTCGGTCTGGAAGCGGCGATCCGCAACGTTGCCGATCAGGCTGAAGAAGCCGTGCGTGGCGGGCGTACCCAGATCGTCCTGAGTGACCGCCATATCGCCCCGGGCAAGCTGCCGATCCATGCTTCGCTGGCCACCGGCGCGGTGCACCACCGCCTGACCGAAAAAGGCCTGCGCTGCGATTCCAACATCCTCGTGGAAACCGCGACCGCACGCGATCCGCACCACTTCGCGGTACTGATCGGTTTCGGCGCCTCGGCGGTCTATCCGTTCCTGGCCTACGAAGTGCTGGGCGACCTGATCCGTACCGGTGAAGTGCTGGGTGACCTCTACGAGGTATTCAAGAATTACCGCAAAGGCATCACCAAAGGTCTGTTGAAGATCCTGTCGAAGATGGGCATCTCGACCATCGCGTCCTATCGCGGTGCACAGCTGTTCGAAGCCATCGGTCTGTCCGAAGAAGTGTGCGAGCTGAGCTTCCGTGGCGTGCCGAGCCGCATCAAGGGTGCGCGTTTCGTCGACATCGAAGCCGAGCAGAAAGCACTGGCCACCGAAGCCTGGAGTCCGCGCAAGCCGATCCAGCAGGGTGGTCTGCTGAAGTTCGTCCACGGTGGCGAATATCATGCGTACAACCCGGACGTGGTCAACACCCTGCAAGCCGCCGTGCAGCAGGGCGACTACGCCAAGTTCAAGGAATACACCTCGCTGGTGGACAACCGTCCGGTGTCGATGATCCGTGACCTGTTCAAGGTCAAGACCCTCGACAAGCCGCTGGACATCAGTGAAGTCGAGCCGCTGGAGTCGGTGCTCAAGCGCTTCGACTCCGCCGGTATCTCGCTGGGCGCCCTGTCGCCGGAAGCTCACGAAGCCCTGGCCGAAGCCATGAACCGCCTCGGTGCGCGTTCCAACTCCGGCGAAGGCGGTGAGGACCCAGCACGTTACGGCACCATCAAGAGTTCGAAAATCAAGCAGGTCGCGACCGGCCGTTTCGGGGTGACCCCGGAATACCTGGTCAACGCCGAAGTGCTGCAGATCAAGGTCGCTCAGGGCGCCAAACCGGGCGAGGGCGGGCAACTGCCGGGCGGTAAGGTCAACGGGCTGATTGCCAAACTGCGTTACGCAGTGCCGGGCGTGACCCTGATTTCGCCACCGCCGCACCACGACATCTACTCGATCGAAGACTTGTCGCAGCTGATCTTCGACCTGAAACAGGTCAACCCGAAGGCACTGGTGTCGGTGAAACTGGTCGCGGAAGCAGGCGTCGGCACCATCGCCGCCGGTGTGGCCAAGGCCTACGCGGACTTGATCACCATCTCCGGCTACGACGGTGGCACTGGTGCTTCGCCGCTGACCTCGATCAAATACGCGGGCGCTCCGTGGGAACTCGGCCTGGCCGAAACCCACCAGACCCTGCGCGGCAACGACTTGCGCGGCAAAGTCCGGGTGCAGACCGACGGTGGCCTGAAAACCGGCCTCGACGTGATCAAGGCCGCGATCCTCGGCGCCGAAAGCTTCGGCTTCGGTACTGCGCCGATGATCGCCCTGGGCTGCAAATACCTGCGCATCTGCCACCTGAACAACTGCGCCACTGGTGTGGCGACGCAGAACGAGAAGCTGCGCAAGGATCACTACATCGGTACCGTCGACATGGTGGTGAATTTCTTCACCTACGTCGCCGAAGAGACCCGTGAGTGGCTGGCCAAACTGGGTGTGCGTTCCCTCGAGGAGCTGATCGGCCGCACCGATCTGCTGGAAGTCCTCGAAGGCCAGACCGCCAAGCAGCATCACCTGGACCTGACTCCCCTGCTGGGCAGCGATCACATCCCGGCGGACAAACCGCAATTCTGCGGCGTTGAGCGCAACCCGCCGTTCGACCAGGGCCTGCTGGCCGAGAAAATGGTCGACATGGCGACGTCGGCGATCAATGACCTCAGCGGCGCCGAGTTCGATCTGGATATCTGCAACTGCGACCGTTCGATCGGTGCGCGGATCTCCGGCGAAATCGCGCGCAAGCACGGCAATCAGGGCATGGCCAATGCACCGATCACCTTCCGCTTCAAAGGGACGGCCGGTCAGAGCTTCGGCGTGTGGAACGCCGGCGGTCTGAACATGTACCTGGAAGGCGACGCCAACGACTACGTCGGCAAAGGCATGACCGGCGGCAAACTGGTCATCGTGCCGCCGAAGGGCAGCGTCTATCAGACTCAGAACAGCGCCATCATCGGCAACACCTGCCTGTACGGCGCCACCGGCGGCAAGCTGTTCGCCGCTGGTACTGCGGGCGAGCGTTTCGCTGTGCGTAACTCCGGTGCCCACACCGTTGTGGAAGGCACTGGCGATCACTGCTGCGAGTACATGACCGGTGGTTTCGTCTGCGTCCTGGGCAAGACCGGTTACAACTTCGGCTCTGGCATGACCGGTGGTTTCGCCTACGTGCTCGACCAGGACAACACCTTCGTTGACCGGGTCAACCACGAACTGGTGGAAATCCAGCGGATCAGCGGCGAGGCGATGGAAGCCTACCGCAGCCACTTGCAGAACGTGCTGAACGAGTACGTCAAGGAAACCGAGAGCGAGTGGGGTCGTGAACTCGCCGAAAACCTTGATGACTACCTGCGTCGTTTCTGGCTGGTCAAGCCTAAGGCTGCCAACCTGAAGTCGTTGCTTTCCAGCACTCGTGCCAACCCGCAGTGATATGCGCCTGAAGAGTTTGATGAGGTTTTAACAATGGCTGAACGTCTGAATAACGACTTCCAGTTCATCGATGTCGGGCGCAAGGATCCGAAGAAGAAACTGTTGCGTCAGCGCAAGAAAGAGTTCGTCGAGATCTACGAACCGTTCAAACCCCAGCAGTCGGCCGACCAGGCCCACCGCTGCCTGGGTTGCGGCAACCCGTATTGCGAATGGAAGTGCCCGGTGCACAACTTCATTCCCAACTGGCTGAAGCTGGTGGCCGAAGGCAACATCCTCCAGGCCGCCGAGCTGTCGCACCAGACCAACACCCTGCCGGAAGTCTGCGGCCGGGTCTGCCCGCAGGATCGTCTGTGCGAGGGTGCCTGCACCCTCAACGACGGTTTCGGCGCGGTGACCATCGGTTCGGTCGAGAAGTACATCACCGACACCGCATTCGCCATGGGCTGGCGCCCGGACATGTCCAAGGTCAAACCGACCGGCAAACGTGTCGCGATCATCGGTGCAGGCCCGGCGGGTCTGGGCTGTGCCGACGTGCTGGTACGTGGCGGCGTGACCCCGGTGGTGTTCGACAAGAACCCGGAAATCGGCGGTCTGCTGACCTTCGGCATTCCCGAGTTCAAGCTTGAGAAGACCGTGCTGAGCAATCGTCGCGAAGTCTTCACCGGGATGGGCATCGAATTCCGCCTCAACACCGAGGTCGGCAAGGACGTGACCATGGAGCAACTGCTCGCCGAATACGATGCGGTGTTCATGGGCATGGGCACCTACACCTACATGAAGGGCGGTTTTGCCGGTGAGGATCTGCCGGGCGTCTACGACGCGCTGGATTTCCTGATTGCCAACGTCAACCGCAACCTGGGCTTTGAAAAGTCGCCGGAAGATTTCGTCGACATGAAAGGCAAGAAGGTCGTGGTACTCGGTGGTGGCGACACGGCGATGGACTGCAACCGCACCTCGATCCGCCAGGGCGCCAAGTCGGTGACCTGTGCTTATCGTCGTGACGAAGCGAACATGCCCGGCTCGCGCAAAGAGGTGAAGAATGCCAAGGAAGAAGGCGTGAAATTCCTCTACAACCGTCAGCCGATCGCGATCGTCGGCGAAGACAAGGTCGAAGGCGTGAAAGTGGTCGAGACCCGTCTCGGTGAGCCGGACGCCCGTGGCCGTCGCAGCCCCGAGCCGATCCCGGGCTCCGAAGAGATCATCCCGGCCGACGCCGTGGTCATCGCGTTCGGTTTCCGTCCGAGCCCGGCACCGTGGTTCGAACAGTTCGAAATCCAGACCGACAGCCAGGGCCGCGTCGTCGCGCCTGAGCAAGGTCAGTACAAGCACCAGACCAGCAACCCGAAAATCTTCGCCGGTGGCGACATGGTGCGCGGTTCCGACCTGGTGGTGACGGCGATCTTCGAAGGCCGCAATGCGGCTGAAGGGATCCTCGATTACCTGGGCGTCTGATCAACTTCCAATATTGGAATGCAATACCTGTGGGAGCTGGCTTGCCAGCGATAGCATCAACTAGGTTTACCTGAGAAACCGAGTTGCCTGCATCGCTGGCAAGCCAGCTCCCACAGTGCTTTGTGTTGCTGCAAAAATTTGCATTCCAACGCAATAAATTGACCCGATAGACAAAAGGCTGACCTGCATCCGTGCCTTTTGCGTCGCGCTCTGAGAAAATGCCCGCACTTTTTTTCCGGATGCCGACATGACTGCCCTGAAGAACGACCGTTTCCTCCGCGCCCTGCTCAAGCAACCCGTTGACGTCACCCCGGTGTGGATGATGCGCCAGGCCGGCCGCTACCTGCCTGAATACCGCGCCAGCCGTGCCCAGGCCGGTGATTTCATGAGCCTGTGCATGAATCCGGAATTCGCTTGCGAAGTCACGTTGCAACCGCTCGACCGCTACCCGCAACTGGACGCGGCGATCCTGTTTTCCGACATCCTCACCATTCCCGATGCCATGGGCCAGGGCCTGTACTTCGAGACCGGTGAAGGTCCGCGCTTCAAGAAAGTCGTCAGCACCCTGGCGGACATCGAAGCGCTGCCGATTCCTGATCCACACAAGGATCTCGGCTACGTGATGGACGCGGTCAGCACCATCCGCCGCGAGCTGAACGGCCGTGTGCCGCTGATCGGCTTCTCAGGCAGCCCGTGGACCTTGGCGACCTACATGGTCGAAGGCGGTTCGTCGAAAGACTTCCGCAAGACCAAGGCGATGCTCTACGACAACCCGCAAGCCATGCACCTGCTGCTGGACAAGCTGGCGCAGTCGGTGACCTCGTACCTCAACGGCCAGATCCAGGCCGGCGCGCAAGCGGTGCAGATCTTCGATACCTGGGGCGGCAACCTGTCGGCGGCGGCTTATCAGGAATTCTCCCTGGCCTACATGAAGAAAATCGTCAGCGGCCTGATTCGCGAACACGACGGGCGCAAGGTGCCGGTGATCCTCTTCACCAAGAACGGCGGCCTCTGGCTGGAAAGCATCGCCGAGGCCGGCGCCGACGCACTGGGTCTGGACTGGACCTGCGACATCGGCAACGCCCGCGCCCGTGTTGGCGACAAGGTCGCGCTGCAAGGCAACATGGACCCGACCGTGCTCTACGCCAAACCGGAAGCGATCCGCACCGAAGTCGGGCGCATTCTGGCCAGCTACGGCAAGGGCAGCGGCCATGTGTTCAACCTCGGCCACGGCATCACCCCTGAGGTCGATCCGGAGCATGCGGGCGCGTTCCTGCGTGCGGTGCACGAGTTGTCAGCGCAGTATCACGAGTGATCGACGCCCAATAAAAAACGCCCGGCCAATGCCGGGCGTTTTTGTACAAGATCAAAAGATCGCAGCCTGCGGCAGCTCCTACATTGGGATTCGCGTTTCCCTGTAGGAGCTGCCGCAGGCTGCGATCTTTTGCTTTTAAGCTTTCACACCACCAAGTGGCGGCAACTTCGCCAGTTTCAACGCCACCAGCAGCGCCACCAGCAACAGCGCACCAATAAACAGGCCGATGCCATTCCAGCCGCCCAGATGCCAGAACACCCCACCCGCCGTACCGGCAATGCTGGAGCCGGCGTAATAACTGAACAGGTACAACGACGACGCCTGACCCTTGGCCTTGGTCGCGCGCCGGCCGATCCAGCTGCTCGCCACCGAGTGCGCGCCGAAGAAGCCGAACGTGAAGATCAGCATGCCGACGATCACCAGCAACAGCGGTGTGAACATCGTGAGCGCAAGGCCGGCGAACATCAGCGCGATGGTCGCCCACAGCACTTTGCGCCGTCCCAGTTTGTCCGCCAGGGAGCCGATTTTGGCCGAACTGTAGATGCCCGACAGGTACACCACCGACAGCAAGCCGACGAACACCTGATCGAGGTTGTACGGCGCGGCCAGCAGGCGATAGCCGATGTAGTTGAACAGAGTGACGAACGCGCCCATCAGCACAAAGGCTTCAAGAAACAGCAGCGGCAGGCCGGCGTCGCGAAAGTGCATGGTGAAGCCGTCGAGCAGGCTGCGCGGATGCAGCGAGCGTGAGCGGAAGTTGCGCGATTCGGGGAGGATCTTCCAGAACACCGCCGCCGCGACCAGCGCCAGGCCACCGATCACCAGCATCGCCGTGTGCCAGCTGACGAAGTCGATCAACACCCCGGTGATCAAGCGTCCGCTCATCCCGCCAATCGCGTTGCCGCCGATGTACAGGCCCATCGCCAGGCCGATGTGCTGCGGGTGGATCTCTTCGCTCAGATAGGTCATCGCCACCGCCGCCAGGCCGCTCAGCGACAGCCCGATCAGTGCGCGCATGATCAGCACACCCTGCCAGCTCGGCATCATCGAACTGGCAATGGTGCACAGCGCGGCGGCGAACAGTGCCGCGACCATCACCGGTTTGCGCCCGACGCGATCGGAAATCGGCCCGGTGATCAGCAGACCGAAGGCCAGCATGCCGGTCGCCACCGACAGAATCAGGCTGCTCTGCGCCGCGTTGATTCCATACTCGTGGGACAGCAGCGGCATCATCGGCTGCACGCAATACAGCAAAGCGAAGGTCGCGAAGCCGCCGCTGAACAGCGCCAGCACTGTGCGCATGAACATCGGTGTGCCTTTTTCGATGTAGATCTCCTGCAGCTCGGCGATCACATCGTCCGCCGCGGCAGGCGGAACTTCATGGGCAAGAGGGGCGGCGGCGGTTTTCACATCAGACCTCGGAGGGCACGGCCAGGCAGGCAATGAAAAAATCATATAGCTGGCTAATGTTTCTATCCAATATATTGTTCGACCTGTTTGATAGCTTTAACGACCTAATGGGGTGTCCATGGAATTGCGTCATCTGCGCTACTTCATCGCCGTCGCCGAAGAATTGCATTTCGGCCGCGCCGCACAGGTGCTGGGGATCTCTCAGCCACCGCTGAGTCAGCAGATTCAGGCGTTGGAGCAAGAGGTCGGCGCGCGGTTGTTCGAGCGCACCAATCGTCGGGTCGAGCTGAGCGAGGCCGGCCGATTGTTTCTGGAGGAGGCGCGGCTGGTGCTGGCGCAGGTCGACAAAGCGGCAGACGTCGCCCGGCGTGCGCAACTCGGTGAACTGGGCGAATTGAAAATTGGCTTCACCTCGTCAGCGCCGTTCAACTCAACCATTCCCCAAGCGATTTTTTCCTTTCGTCAGCGTTTCCCGGCAGTGCACCTGAACCTGCGGGAGATGAGCAGCACCATGGTCGCGGACGCGCTGGTGGATGAGTCGATCGAAGTCGGCATCATGCGTCCGCTGGGTTTGCCGGATTCGCTGAGCGTGGTTGAGCTGATGCGTGAGCCGCTGGTGGCGGTGCTCGGCTCCAAACATCCGTTGGCGCAAGGCAGCGAGGAAGGGCTGTTCCTCTCGGCGCTGGCGCTGGAGCCGTTCGTGTTCTTTCCACGCAGCTACGGCAGCGGGCTGTATGCGCAACTGCTCAGTCTGGCCCGCGATGCCGGGTTCAGCCCGCATTTCGCCCAGGAGGCCGGTGAGGCGATGACCATCATCGGATTGGTCGCAGCGGGGCTGGGGGTTTCGGTATTGCCGGCGTCCTACCAGCGGATGCGCATCGACGGCGTGGTCTATCGACCTCTGCTCGATCCGGAGGCGGTGTCGGCGGTGTGGCTGGTGCAGCGCAAGGATCAGAAATCGCCGATGGCCAAGGCGTTTGTCGAACTGCTGACGCGTAAGGTTGAGGGTGTTTGACCTGCAGTCAAAAGATCGCAGCCTGCGGCAGCTCCTACAGGTAAGCATTCCAATGTAGGAGCTGCCGCAGGCTGCGATCTTTTGATCTTGCCGTCAGGGCAACCGTACCAGATCCCCCTTCAACGCCACCCGCGTCACAAACACTCCGGCCCGGCACTCATAAGTATTCAAATCCTTGCGCACATGCTGGTCGTAATAACTGACGATATTGACCACCGCATTCGCCCCGACCCGCTTGGCGTCGGCCTGCAACTTGATCAGGTTCGACTGCAGCACCCACTCGCAGGAATCGTGATCGCTCTTGTTGAAGCCGTTGGTGCGCAAATCACTGACCACATCCCGCCGCAACAACTGCTGCGTGCCCTGCGGCCCGTTGCCGATCAGATAGAACTTCACACTGCCATCCAGCCGCCCGGCGCGAATCGCGTCCGAGAGCACGGTCTCGAACGGCATGTACATCAGGTTGGTGGCGTGGCTGGCGCTGGGCAATAACCCGAGGAGTGCGGCGGCGATCAGGGCTTTCACTTGCATGGTCATCTCCTTGACTTTGCGAGTCAGCATTCAACGATTTATGGAGTGTAGACACCGTACGTCGGTGCAGAAAAAACCGTCTGGTACGTGTGTAGCTCAAGGGCTACACTCTCGGTCATGCCCGAGATCATTCGAAGTTCAACATTCTCCAGTTGGCTTTTGAAGCTGGCTGACAGCCGCGCCAGGATGCGTATTCAGGTGCGCATTGATCGTATGGCCGATGGGAATTTTGGTGATGTCAAAGCCGTCGGTGAGGGGCTCAGCGAAGTCAGAATTGACTATGGCCCCGGATATCGAGTCTATTTCATGCAACAAGGTCGGCAAGTGGTCATCCTCCTTTGTGGTGGAGACAAGAGCAGCCAACCCCGAGATATCAAGCAAGCCAGGCTCATCGCGGAGTCTTGGCAGGAGCAAAACCCATGACCGAACAATTCACTCGTTGGGACTCAGCCGAGTACCTCAAGACAGAAGAGGACATGGCCAATTATCTGGATGCCTGCATGGAGGAGGCTGGAGATGATCCTGCCTTTATCGCCAAGGCACTGGGCACCATTGCGAGAGCGCGAGGCATGACCCAAGTCGCACGTGACGCCGGGCTGTCTCGAGAAAGTCTCTACCGTGCACTGTCAGGTGAAGGAAATCCTGAGTTTGGAACGATTCTGAAAGTGGTGAAGGCGTTGGGCTTGAAGTTACATGCCAGCACTTGAGCTGAACTGAATAGCAAAGGGCGCCGCAAGGCGCCCTTTGTCGTTTCTACTGTCAATCAATCAACGTGGGCCAAATCCCCACGCAACGCCACGCTCGACACCACCAGACCGGCGCGGCACTGGAATTTCTCGGTGTCCTTGTACAGGTCGCGCTGGTCGACGCTGGCGATGTTGATCACCGCGTTGGCGTCGGCTTTTTTCGCGGCGTTCTGCAGGGTGGCGAGGGCTGATTGCAGGGCCCAGAAGCAGGCGTCGGTGTCGGATTTGTTCGAGCCGTTGGTTTTGCGGCTGCTGCTGACGGTGTCGAGTTTGCGCACCTGTTTTGGCAGGGTTTCGCCGGCCAGGTAGAACTTCACGCTGCCGTCCAGCAGACCGGCGTCGGTGGCGCGTTTGACGCCCTCGCGAAAGCTCAGATAGGTCGGCTCGTCGGCGCCTTGCTTGACGATGCCCAGGTCGTTGACGAACTCGATGTCCGGGTTGATCGACAACTCCTTGAGCACGTTGTCGCGCAGGCGGTTGACCCAGCGGTTGTAGTTGCCGTGGATCTTGCCGTCCTTGGCGTCGAGGCCGTAGCTGCTGCGGTAGTCGATTTCAAACGAGGTCGGGCTGAACGGGATGTCGACCTCGGCGTGGTGGCGGCCGCGTACCGTGATCGCCGCTTTGATCATGCCCGGACGCACCGACTGCACCACCCACTGGCGGTCGTTGAGCGCGGTGACGATGGCGCGGCTCATCTGCGCCTGGGTGAAACCGAGGTTGGGCGAAAATTCTTCCTTGGCGTTGTAAACCGGTTTGCTGGTGCAACCGCCGAGCACCAAGGCCAAGGCCAGGGCCAGCAGGGCGGCGATGCGGTGAAACTGAGTCATTCCCTTCACTCCAAACGTGTTGCGGTCAGTGCCAGCGGCGGAAAATCAACGAGGTGTTGACGCCACCAAAAGCGAAATTGTTGTTCATCACGTACTCGTGATGCATCTGGCGGAATTCGCCGCGCAGGTAATCGAGCTTGCCGCAGTGCGGGTCGACCTCGTCGAGGTTGAGCGTGTGCACGTACAGGTCGCGATTGAGCATTTCGATGCTGAACCACGACTCCAGCGCGCCGCAGGCCCCCAGCGTGTGGCCGAGGAAACTCTTCTGCGAGCTGATCGGCATGTGTTCGCCGAACAGACTGCTGGTCGCCAGTGTTTCGGCAATGTCGCCCTGTTCTGTAGCCGTGCCGTGTCCATTGACGTAACCGATGGCATCCGGCGTCAGCCCGGCGTCTTCCAGCGCCAGTTCCATGGCCCGGCGCATGGTGATCTGCTCGGGGCGAGTGGTGTGCTGGCCGTCGGCGTTGCTGCCGAAGCCGACGATCTCGGCGTGGATCCGCGCACCGCGAGCGAGCGCATGCTCCAGCTCTTCGAGCACCAGCATGCCGCCGCCTTCGCCGATCACCAGACCGTCGCGGCCCTTGTCGTACGGACGCGGACTGGTCTGTGGCGCATCGTTTTTCAGGCTGGTGGCGTAGAGCGCGTCGAAAACCATGGCTTCGGTCGGGCACAACTCTTCGGCGCCGCCGGCGAGCATCAGCGGCAGCCGTCCGAACTTGATCGCTTCATACGCGTAGCCAATGCCCTGACTGCCACTGGTGCAGGCGCTGGACGTCGGGATCAGGCGCCCGGTGAGGCCGAAGAAGATGCTGATGTTGGCCGCGGTGGTGTGCGGCATCATCCGCACGTAAGAGTTGGCGTTGAGGCCTTCGGCTACCGAGTTGAGCAGCATGTTGCCGAAGGCCTTGATCTCGTCGGTGCTGCCAGTGGACGAACCACAGGCTACGCCCATGCGCCCGTCCTTGATCGATTCATCGCCGAGCAGGCCGGCGTCGGCCAGTGCCTGTTCTGCCGCGCCTACGGCCAGCCGCGAAACCCGGCCCATGCTGCGCAGTTGC
Source organism: Pseudomonas sp. S8 (assembly GCF_050473925.1). Taxonomy (NCBI): domain Bacteria; kingdom Pseudomonadati; phylum Pseudomonadota; class Gammaproteobacteria; order Pseudomonadales; family Pseudomonadaceae; genus Pseudomonas; species Pseudomonas sp. S8. The sequence continues at coordinate 3,858,084 of NZ_JBFDVZ010000016.1, read as the reverse complement.
TTGCGGGTCCAGTGCGGCGGCACGACAAAATCATCGATCGGTCCGGCCAGACGGGTGTTGAGTTCGCTGAAACGGTCCCACTCGTGCATGCGGCGAATGCCGCTGCGGTTGGCCGCGAAGTTGCCGGCGATGGTCTGCCAGTCGCTGCCAAGCGAAGTGATGCCGGCCATGCCGGTGACGACAACGCGCTTCATCAGCACAAGCCTCCGTTGACCGCCAGGACCTGGCGGGTGATGTACGAGGCTTCCGCCGACATCAGGAAATTCACCGCAGCAGCGACCTCTTGCGGGGTGCCCATGCGTTGTGCGGGGATCATTTTCATCAGCTCTTCCACCGGCACGTTTTCATCCAGCATCGCTGTGTCGATCAGGCCCGGCGCGACGCAGTTAACCGTGATTTTGCGCTTGCCCAGTTCGATCGCCAACGCCTTCGCAGCGCCGATCACTCCGGCCTTGGAGGCGCTGTAGTTGACCTGGCCCCGGTTGCCGATCAAACCCGACACCGAGGTGATGCAGACGATCCGACCGGCGGCGCGACGACGGATCATCGGCATCATCACCGGGTGCAGGACGTTGTAGAAACCGTCGAGGTTTGTGCGCAGCACCACGTCCCAATCGTCATCGCTCAACGCCGGAAAAGCGCCATCGCGGGTCAGGCCGGCGTTAAGCACCACGCCGTAATAAGCGCCGTGGGTTTCGACGTCAGCTTCAAGGATGGTTTTGCAGGCTTCGCGGTCGGCGACGTCGAATTGCAGGATGCGCGCGTGACGGCCCAGCGCTTCGATCTCGGTCTGCACCGCTTGCGCTTCGGCAACGCCGCTGCGGCAATGCAGGACGATGTCGCGCCCGGCCTGTGCCAGACGCAAGGCAATGGCGCGGCCGATACCACGGCTGGAGCCGGTGACCAGTACGGATTCAGTCATCGTTCGACTCCCTGTTTTGTTCAAGATATTGGCTGGGCTGCGGCGGGCGGAACACGTTCAAACGTGCGCTGGCCTCGATGCCGGGGGCGTTGATGTGGCATTCGAAAACACCCATGCCGTTGTCGTCTTCCAGCGAACGGATGCCGTGGATGATCAGTTCGCTGCCGGCCGGAAACGCCTCGACGTTGCACTCGAATTTACGTGTCCCGAGGAGGAAACCCAGCGCGACCGGGTTGCCCTTCTGCCGTGCGTGGCAACCGGCGAAGGCGGCTACGCTTTGCGCCATCAACTCGATGCCGACCCACGCCGGCAGGCTGCCGTCTGGCAGGTTGAACAAACCGTCGGGCTTGACGGTGAGGCGGGTGTGGATCTGCTCTTCGTCGAAGCTGAGGATGCGGTCGATCAGGATCATGTCGCCAGCGTGGGGCAGCAGTTCGGCGAGCGGCCAGTCATTCATGGAGCGTCTCCGATAATCAGGCTGACGTTGTTGCCGCCGAAGGCAAACGAATTGCTCATCAGGTAGCGGGGTGCAATGGACGACAGGCGTTCGCTCGCGGTCACCCACTTCAGCGCCGGCAAGTCGGGGTCGGGCTGGGCGTCCCAGACGTGGGGCGGCAAGGCTTGTTGCGGGTTGTCGGCGCTCAGGCTCAGCCAGCAGAACGCTGCTTCCAGCGCACCGGCCGCGCCGAGGGTGTGACCGGTCATCGGCTTGGTCGACGAGCAGGCCACGCCGTCGGGAAACAGCGTGGCGACTGCCAGACTTTCCATCGCATCGTTGTGCTGGGTCGCGGTGCCATGCAGGTTCAGGTAGCTGATGTGCGCCGCTTGCAACTGTGCGCGGCTCAAGGCTTTCTGCATGGCTTGCAGGGCGCCGCGACCGCTCGGTTCCGGCGCGGAAATATGGTGCGCGTCGGAGCTGGCGCCGCTGCCGAGCAGGGCAATGGCCGGGCCGTCGCTGCGCTGCTGGCTCATCAGAAACAGCACCGCCGCTTCGCCGATGTTGATGCCGTTACGGTTGGCCGAGAACGGATTGCAGCGCTCGTCGGACACCGCTTCCAGCGCGCTGAAACCGTTGAGCGTCAGTTTGCACAGGCTGTCGACCCCGCCGCACAGCACCGCATCGCACAGGCCCAGATCAAGCAGGCGCTGTGCGCTCATCAACGCCCGCGCACTGGACGTGCAGGCGGTGGAAATCACGTAGGCCGGGCCGCTGAGCTGCAGCCAATCGGCGAGAAAGTTAGCCGGCGCGCCGAGTTCCTGTTGCCGATAGTCGTACTCGCCAGGGAACTGCTGCTCGCGAAGGTAGTGCGCCAGCCCGCGGCTGGCCTCGTCGATCCCCGAGGTGCTGGTGCCGAGCACCACGCCGATGCGCTCGCGACCATACGTCTGGATGGCCCGGTCGATGTCCTCGCGAATCTGCAGCGCGGCTTCCAGCAGCAGTTGATTGTTGCGGCTGCGCTGGTCGGTCAGTTCGGCCGGAATAGGCGCCAGCTCACCATGCACCGCCGCCACGGGCAATTCACGCTCGGCAACCCAGCCGGACTCGCGGCGCATGCCCGAGCAGTCACCGGCAAACAGGTTCTGCGCGACCTGTTGCTTGTCGCGGCCCAGCGCGCAGATCACGCCGAGGGCATTGAGGTAGGCAGTCATGGCGTCGGCTCACCGAGAGGAGAAACCCGATAGTGCGGGCCTTGGGGCAGATTCAATTGGAAACTCAACGGTTGTGCATAACGGATCGTCCAGCGCGGCGCCAGCGTGCGTTGCTCGCCCTGCTGCTGCGCGGTGGGGTAAGTGCGCGCCAGTTCGCCGGACGGGGTCAGGGCGAACAGCAGCGCGGCAAACAGCTCCCGGGCTTCGGGATTGGGCGGCAGCAGCCCGTCGGCCTGCCAGCGCCCGTCGATCAGTTGCTGACGGGCCTGGGGAATGCCCAGCGGATCCATCATCGACCAGCGGATCCCGGGGCCTTCGCGCTGGATCACCAACAGCCAGTCCTGACGCTGATCGGCCTGTTGGCGCTCGATGTGCAGTTGCAGCGGTAACGGCAGCGTCGGGTCGCTCGCGGGCAGCGGGGCCTGGCTGGCGCAACCACTCAGCAAAGCAAATGCCACCAAAATCAGCCATACCGCAAACCTTGTGGGAGCTGGCTTGCCAGCGATGGCGGCGGCACATCCAGCATTTTGGTTAACTGACACACCGCTATCGCTGGCAAGCCAGCTCCCACAGGGGTTTAGCTGTGCTGATCGAAAGTGGTACATCAGATGGATTCCTGCAATGGCTTGCGGGCGACAACGTTCACCAACGTTTCCTCACGCTCGCCAAACGGCTTCGGCCGGCGCAATCCGAACCGTTCCAGCAGTCCGAAATCCTTCGACCGGCTCCACCACAAATACGGGTACGAAACATTGCGCTCGCCAAACTCGAAACCCTGCTGGCGAATCATCTCCAGGTACTGCGCCGCGCTCTTTTGCACCTGCATCGGATGGCGGAACAGCCAGCGGATCACCCAAGTATCAATGTATGCCTCGGTGGACTCGGCGAACAGCAGATAACCACCCGGTTTGAGCACGCGGTAGAACTCGGCGAGGGCTTTTTCCTGCTCGACCAGATGATGAAAGGTCTGGTGGCAGAACAGCAGGTCAACACTGGCATCGGCCACATTGAGCGTCGCGCAGTCGCTGCCGATCAGCTCGACGTCGAAGCCCTGCCGCGCCGCTTCTTCGGCGCTCAATTGCAGGCTGTGCGGGTCGGCGTCGACGCCGATCAGATGCTGTGGGGCGAAGGTCTGGTGCAGGTGGCGGAACGATTTGCCCTGACCGCAACCAGCGTCCAGCAGCACCGGATTGGCCGGCAGCGACTCGCTGAACAATCCGCGTAAATCGTTGATCGCCACGCGCAGCACATGGTGCTGCCAGGTGTGGCTGCGCAGGAACCAGAAACCGAAGCGGGTTTCCTCGACGTAGCTGTCGCTCAAGTAATTCATGGGGCGTCCTTTGCACAGAGTTCGGAAATCATCTTCAGTCGGCGGCGTGCTTCGCTGACGAACGGATTGCGTTCATCCCAGGCGTAGCCGGCGAGGATCGAGCAGATCATTCGGCGAATGTCCGCCTGACTGTCTTGATAAAAAATCACGTCCTGAAAGGTGCCGGCATACCAGCCCTCGACGTAGCAGCGGAAGGTGTCGACGCCACGTTTGAGCGGCTCGGCGAACTCGCGCTGCCAATCGACGATTTCCCCCTGCAACTGCCGGTGCAGGACAGCGGCGGCCATGCTCGCCGAACGCATGGCGATGGTCACGCCGGAGGAGAACACCGGGTCGAGAAATTCCGCCGCGTTGCCAAGCAGGGCGAAGCCCGGACCGTGCAGGGTTTTCACATTGGCCGCATAACCGCCGAGGGTGCGCGCCGGGGTGTCCCACACCGCGTTGTTCAATACAGCGGCGAGGCTCGGCGTTTCGCCGATGAAACCGCGCAGGCAGGCATCCAGATCGCTGTCGCGCCCCTTGAAGTGCTCGGCAGCAGCCACCACGCCCACCGAGCAGCGCCCGTTGCTGAACGGGATCGTCCAGAACCAGATGTCGCGGTGCTCGGGGTGGGTGGTGACGAGGATCTTCTCGCGGTCGAAGGCCGGGTTATCGATGTGATCTTCAACGTGGGTGAATACTGCCTGGCGCACCGGGAAATTCGACGGCGCTTCCAGATCAAGCAAACGCGATAGCACGCGCCCGTAACCGCTGGCGTCGAGCACAAAGTCCGCTTCGATGCGGTACTCGCTGCCGTCTTCGCGCAGCACGTCAAGCTGCGGTCTGGCCCGGTCGAAATCGACGCGGACGATGGCATCGCCGTAACGGAATTCGGCACCCTGCAATTCAGCCTGATCAGCCAGCAGCTTATCGAAGTCGGCGCGCTGCACCTGGAACGTGGTCGGCTTGCCTGCGGTGAAGGTGTCGCTGAAATCGAAAGCGCTGTAGCGCTCGCCCCAAGCGAAGGCGGCACCGGTCTTGCGCTGGAAACCGGCGGCATTGACTGCATCGAGCATGCCGGCTTCTTCGACGAAATCCAGGCAATGGCTGAGCAGGCTTTCGCCGATGGAAAACCTCGGGAAATGCTGGCGCTCGATCACCAGCACATCGTGGCCCTGGCGCTTGAGCAACGCGGCGGCGATGGCCCCGGAGGGGCCCGCGCCAATGATCACGACCTGACGGGATTCCATTTCAACGATTGGCACGTGAGCTCCCGGGCGCAGTGGCGCTGGTTTTCATAGGCGCGCGGTGCAGGCCGATCAGGGCCGGCAACAGCGTCGCGATCAGGCCCATCAGCATCAGCGCGAAGTACAGCGCCGGGCTGATGAGCTGTTGTTGCAGCAACAGGTTGAGAAAGACGATTTCGCTCAGGCCGCGAATATTCAGCAACACGCTTTCACGCCAGCGGCTGGCGCCTTCGAACGATGCACCGGCCCAGCCCAGCCCGAGCCAGTTGCCGAGCAGTTTACTGGCAATCGGCAACAGCAGCAGCGCCGCCCATTGCAGCGCACCGAGGCTGGCGAGGGCGCTGTGCACGTCGATCTGCACGATGCCGAAGGTGAGGATCAGCGGGATCGCGATCCACGTCTGCAAGCGGCTCATCCACCGCGCCGGCAATGGCAGCACCAACGGCACTTTCAGCAAGGCCATACACAGCAGATAACCGATGCCGAAAATCAGCGCGTTGAGTTTGTAATGCTCGGCCAACACCAGCAGCGCAAAGAAGCCGAGGCTGTAGGTCAGCGGTCGGCGCACGCGCAACAGATGCAACAGCAGCGGCACGCAGGCCAGTCCCAGCGGCAGCAACAGGCTGCTCAGATGCAGGCTGCCCTGAGCGAGGCCGAACAGCGTCCAGCAGGTCAGGTCGATGAGGATTGCGGTTTGTACCAGACGCCGGGTGGCGGCGGGCGGGTAGTCGATGTGGCGCAGGTACAGGTACAGCACCGGGATCGCGGTGATTGCGAACACCAGCCCGATCGCCAGCGAGTTCAGCCACGGTTGCGCCGGCAGCAGCCAGCAGGCGACGGCCAGGCCGCAGGCGAACGGTACAACAAAACTCGGCACCGCGACTTTCACGCTCTGGCGATCCAGACGCAGGTCGATCACATCACTGAGAATGTGCCCGAGCAGCAGCGCGAAACTCAAACTGTAGAGGTCTTTCAACCACCCTGGTGCAATCAGTTCGGCGCCGTTGAGTTGCCAGGTCGGCTCAATCCAGAAGTACATCAACAGCGGCAAACCGAAGCTGGCCAGCAGCAACTGGCTGACGATCGGAATCAGGCCGAAGTGCCGACCGATACGGGTCGCCACGGCGAACAGCGCCAGGGCCATGAACCAGAAGCCGACGACCATCACGCTGCCGGCTCCGCGACGCTGGTGCTGTGGGCGTGACGTCCGGCCCATGGCGCGAGAATGAAGCTGAAGGCCAGACCGAGGCTCACTGCCAGGCCAAAATTGCTCACCGCCGGCGTACTGGAAACGGCCAGCAGACCGAACGACAACCAGGTCGTCAGCGCCGCCAGCAGGGTGCCCAGCAGACTCACCGCCGCACCGCCAACCTGTTCACGCATCAGGATCGCGTAATCGACGCTGATCGCCGTCACCAGCAGCAGGCCGAACAGGCTGAACAGGGTCAGCGGCTGACCGAGCCAACCGAGGCTGGCCAGGCTGCACAGCGCCGCCAGCAGCGGCAGGGCGACGATGCGCAACGCGCCGCCGAAGCCGAACGGCACGATCAGCACCAGCACGATCAACACGCAGGAGGCGAGTTTCAGTTCGGCGGCGCTGATCTGGGTCGCGGCAAACACGTTGTTCAATTCACCGAGCCGATCGACCAGCATCACTCCCGGCAAGTCCAGCGCCTGCACTCGCAGCAGTGACGGATTGTTCAGGCCTTGCAGGCTGGTCATCGCCGCCACGCCGTCTTCGGTCGGGCCGAGCCACAGCGTGCGGTAGGGTTCGCCCAACGGCCCGGCCAGTGCCGCGTCGATGTCTTCGGCAGGCAGGTTCTGCAACTGCTGCAACTCGGTTTGCAACGCCGCGAGCGGCACGCCGAGGTCGAGCAATGGCTGCCAGTATTGCGGCAGTTTGCTCAGCGCTTCGCGCACTTGCTGTTGCTGGCTCGGCGGACTGAGCAGTTGGTCGAGGGCCAGATAGCCTTGCAGTTTGTCGAGGTTGACCAGTTGCTGCAGGCGTTCGCTCAGCGCGGCCTGACGCTCCAGCAATTCCTGCTGATTGGCCCCGCGCACCAGAAAGAACTGGCTGGTCGGCTGGTAGCCGGTGATGCGCGCGATGGCCTGCGCCTCATCGGTCAGGCGTTGTGGCGCACCTACCCATTGACGAATGTCGTTCTTGCTTTGCAGCTGCACCAGACCGCCAGCGCAGAAGGCGATCAGCAGCGCCAGCAGCACCGGGGTGCGCACGTGTTCGAGCAGGTTTTCGCGCAGTTGCACCAAGCGCTCGGCCAGGCGCAGCGGCCATTGCGCCGGTTGCAGCTCAACGTTTTTCAGCAGGGCCGGCAGCAGGCACACCGCCGACAGATACGCGCCGAGCAAGCCGGCAGCGGAGAACACCGCGATTTGCGTCAACGCCGGAAAGGGCGTCCAGGCCAGCGCCAGATAACCGATGGCGCTGGTGATCAGGCTCAGCGTCAGCCCGGACAGGGTCAGGCGCAGCGCCGGCCAACTGCGCCACGGCTTGAGGCTCCAGCTTTTCGACAGATAGTGCAGCGGGTAATCCACCGCCACGCCGATCAGGCTGGAGCCGAGCACCAGCGTCATCACATGCATGTGGCCGAACACCGCGACGCAGGCCACCGCGCCGAACAGCATGCCCACCAGCACCGGCACGAACGCCAGCAGCACCCGCCAGCGGCGGAACGCCAACAGCAGCAACAGCAGAATACCGAGGGTGGCGCCGCCGCCGACCCAGGTCATTTCGCGGGTGGCTTGCTGCTGACCGTTGGCGGCGTACAGCAGGCCGCTGGCGGCCAACAGTTGTACATCGGATTTCGCTGCTTGCTCGCGACTGTGCTGCAGCAAATCGGCGACTTTCAGCGGCAGGTTCATGTCGAAGGCATTGCCGGTGGTGCGCGCGCGCAGCAGCACCCAGCGCTTGCCGTCGGCATCGGCGACCAGTGCGCCGCTGCCGATGTCCAGTTGCACCGCACCGTGTTTCGGCTGGCTGTTCTGGATGCGTCCGGTCAGGCCCAGCCAGTCGTCCTGGCTCGGTACCAGTGTGAAACCGTTGAACGGGTCGAACAGCGCCTGCACCCGTTGCTGAATGAACGCATCGGGATGCTCGGTCAGCAGTTGCCTGTCATCCGCCGAGAGCATCGCCAGCCGCCCTTGCAGCAGTTGCGTGCGCAGCGCCGGCAGATCCGCCTGCAGGTTCCACTGAACCTTTTCGAACAGACCGCTGGATTGCCATTGCTCGCCGAGGGTTTGCGCCATGGCCAGCGCTTGCTGGCGATCGGTGTGCCCGACCAGCACCAGCATTTCCCGATTGAGCGGCTCCTGCATGCGCTGTTCGGCGCGCAGTTCGAGGGCGTCAGGGTTGGTCCCAGGCACCAGTTCCATGAGGTTGGCCGACAGCGGCGCACCGTCGCGCCACTGCCACCCGGCCAGCGCGACAACCGCCAGCAGCAGGATCAGGAACAGCCACGGCAGCCTGCGTTCACTCGGCAAAGTCATGTTGCTCCGCTTCGCTCAACGGCTGGTTTGCAGTGCTGTCCTGCATGCGCAGCACGGTGCTGTCGCCCTGGGTTTCCAGCAGTTCGATGGTCTGTACCAGCTCACCACCGTTGATATTGATCTGATTGAACACTTGCTTGAGCAGCACCGAACGCGGGGTCAGGGTGAGTTTCCACTGCTGTGCGTCGCCGCTCAGGGCCAGTTCGAAATCCCGCTGCAAGCCGCTGCTGTCACCTTGCAGCACGGCGAGGAACAAACGGTTCTGTTCGGCACCGGCGCTCTTGTTCGGCAGCAACTGCCAAGCGTTGCCGTCACGACGGGCGATGCCGTTGGCGGTGATGCGATAGTCCTGCTGAAGCGGGGTCTTGAGCAGCCAGAGCAGCCCGTGGTTTTTCGCCAGCACGAAGCTGCCCTTGCTGAGCAACGGCTGAGGCAGGGCGCGCAGGTGCTTTTCCTGAATGAACTGGCCGTGGATAACGTCCGGTTTCGCCAGTTGTTCGCTGAGCTGTTGCAGGTCGAAGGCGTTGGCCAGCGTCGACACGGCGAGCAGCGCCAGCGCGCCAAGGCCTTTGCAGAACAGGTTCATCGCAGCATCCTTTCCACCGCTTCGGTGAACACTTTGGGGGAGGCCAGTTGCATCTCGCGGCTGCTGATCTCGACCGCCACCTGCACCGAGCTGGCACGGGTCAGGCGTTCGCCGGTCTGCAAGTCGGTGATCAGATAATTGATCTTCAAGCGGTTCTCCCACTCCACCAGACTGGCGCGCACGTTCAGGCGCTGGCCGAACACCGCGCCGCGCACATAACGCAGTTGCAGGTCGATGATCGGCCACGCGTAACCGGACTCGGACATCTGCGTGTAGTTGTGGCCGATCTGGTCGAGCAGCGCGCAGCGCGCCACTTCCAGGTATTTGACGTAATGCCCGTGCCAGACCACGTGCATAGTGTCGACGTCAAAGAACGGCACGAGGATTTCCGTGTCGGCGTGCAGCACTCCGGCGCTACGCATGCAGCCTCCAGTGTTGCTCGGCGATGCGTTGCAGGCACAGGCGCAATTCGCCTTCGAGTGCACGGTCTTCGATGACCGGCGGGAAGTCCTTGGCCAGCTCTTCGTGCATGGCGGCCAGCGAAGGTGGCAGCGCACGCGCGTCTTCATCGCGACCGCGCAACCACACGCCTTGATTGGCCGCGAGCAACGTGGCGGCGGCGACCTGCTCGGTCAGCTCCAGCACGCGGATCGCGTCACGGGCGGCGATGGTGCCCATGCTCACCTTGTCCTGGTTGTGGCACTCGGTGGAGCGCGAGAACACGCTGGCCGGCATGGTGTTTTTCAGCGCTTCGGCGGTCCAGGCGCTGGTGCCGATCTGCACGGCCTTGAAACCGTGGTTGATCATGGCGCGATCCGCCGGGGCGCCGGACAGGTTGCTCGGCAAACCGTGGTTGTAGCGCTCGTCGACCAGCAGCGCGAGTTGCCGGTCGAGCAGGTCGGCGACGTTGGCCACCAGATTTTTCAGGCTGTCCATGGCGAACGCAATGTGCCCGCCGTAGAAGTGCCCACCGTGCAGCACGCGCTCGGCTTCGGCGTCGATAATCGGGTTGTCGTTGGCGCTGTTGAGTTCGGTCTCGATGAACGAACGCAACCAGTTCAGGCTGTCGGCCAGTACCCCGAGCACGTGTGGGGCGCAGCGCAGCGAGTAGCGATCCTGCAGGCGATGCAGCGGCGCGGTCGGCGCGTCGATCGCCAGATCCTTGCGCAGCCACGCGGCGACTTGCATCTGCCCCGGATGCGGCTTGGCGGCGAACAGACGCTCGTCGAAGTGTTCCGGGTTGCCTTGCAGCGCGACCACGTTGAGCGCGGTGATGCGCGTGGCCAGTTGTAGCAGATAGTCGGCGCGGGCGTAGGCCAGGCAGGCCAGACCGGTCATCACTGCGGTGCCGTTCATCAACGCCAGCGCTTCTTTCGGGCGCAGCACCAGCGGCGTCCAGCCCAGTTCGCGATGCACGTCGGCAGCCTGGCGACGCTCGCCACGGAACCACACTTCGCGCTCGCCGGACAGGGTCGCGGCGACGTAGGACAGCGGCGTCAGATCACCGCTGGCGCCGACCGAACCTTCTTCGGGGATCAGCGGCAGAATGTCGTGCTCAAGGAAGGCGTGCAGGCGCTCCAGCAGTTCGATTCGCACGCCGGACACGCCGTGGCACAGCGACTGCAAGCGCGCGGCCAGCACGGCGCGGGTGGCTTGCGGGTCGAGCAGTTTGCCGAGGCCGCAACCGTGGAAGGTGTAGAGATGACGCGGGAGTGCCTCGACGTGATGCAGCGGCACCGCGACCACGCAGGAATCGCCGTAACCGGTGGTCACGCCGTAGATCACGCCTTCCTTGTCCAGCAGCGAATCGAGAAACCGCGCGCCTTTGGCGATGCGCTCACGGTAAGCGGCGTCGCTCTGCAACTGCACGGGCGCCTGACGGTTGGCCAGGGCCAGCACGTCTTCGATGCGCAAAGGGCGTTCGCCGAAGGTTACCGGCTCATGGGTTGGCGTCGTCATCGGTCTTCCAGAAAGGGTAAAAGTTGAACCATTGGTGCGGGGCTTCGAGGCAATAGTGACTCAGGCGCTGCGCGTAGCGGGTGGCCCACTGATGAATGACCTGCTCGCGCTCGCGGCGTGTCCACGTCACGCTGTCGGCGAACGGCTCGAGGGTCAGGCGATAGTGGCCGTCCGGTTGTTTCAGGCACATCAGCAGATTGACCGGACACTTGAGCAAACCGGCCAGCAACCACGGGCCTTGCGGAAACGCTGCCGGGTGGCCGAGAAAATCCACGGTGACGCTGCGCCCGCCGTGCAACGGCACGCGGTCGCCAGCAATCGCCAGCCACTCGCCGCGCTCCAGGCGTTCGTGCAGTTGCAGCATGATCACCGGGTCCAGTTCGCTGACCTGAATCAGGCGCAGATTGGTCGCGCCGGCCTCGCCCAGCAAGCGGTTGAACTGTTCGGCGTGCTTGGTGTGTACCAACACGTTCATGGTGACCTTTTCGCCGATCTCGGCCAGTGCGCGGCACACTTCGAGGTTGCCCAGATGCGCGCCGACCAGCAGTTGCCCGCGACTGCCGCGCAGCTGATTGCGCAGCAGTGCCGGGTCGATGATTTCGATTTGCTCGATGCGCAGCTTGCCGTTCCACACGTCGAGCTTGTCGAGCAGCGAATCGGCGAACGCCATGAACTGGCGGAACACGCGCCAGTAGCTCGGGCGCAATTCGCCGCGGTTGCTCCAGTCAGCCAGCCGTTGCTGGTATTGCCAGGCACTGTTGCGCGCGGTACGGCCGAACAGGAAGAAGTACAGGACGATGCCGTACAGCAGCGGACTGAGCAGGCGTCGGCCAAGCACCTTGGCGGCGAACGCGGTGAATTTCATCAGCAGGAAGCTGCCGCGCTCTTCGCGGTCGGCCCAGTGCTTCTTGTCGGTCTCGACGCTCATGTGCGCCACCGTCGCCAGAGGATGACGGGCAGGCGCAGCAGCATGCCGAAGAACAACCGGGTATGCATGCTGGAAATCAGCGCGTTGTCGTGGAACAGGCGGAAGTGCGAGACGCCGTCCAGCGGGTAATGCACGCTGGTCTGCAGCCAGCGCATCGGCTGGTTGCGCCACGACAGGCGCACGAGGATGTCGGAGTCGAAATCCATGCGCTTGCCGACCCGCGCCGAGTCGATCAGCGCCAGCGTCGGGGCCAGCGGATAGACGCGAAAGCCACACATCGAATCGCGGATCTGCAGCGACAGCGTGTTGATCCAGACCATCACATGAGTCAGATAACGCGCGTACAAGCGGCCCTTGGGCACGCTCTCGTCGAACAGTGGATAACCGCAGATCATCGCGTCCGGGTGGGCGCGGGATTCCTCGACGAAACGGGCGACGTCGTGCAGGTCGTGCTGGCCGTCGGCGTCCACTTGCAGGGCATGGGTGAAGCCCAGACGCGCCGCTTCGCGCAGGCCGGTCATCACCGCACCGCCCTTGCCCTGATTGAGGGTCAGGCGCACCAGATGCACCTGATCACGCTCGGCCAGCGCATCCAGCACGCGCGCACACGACGGGGTGCTGGCGTCGTCCACCAGAATGCACGGCAGGTCCTGGGCGAGCAGGGCGTCGACCACGGTGCCGATCGCGGTTTCATGGTTGTAGACCGGAATCACGGCGCAAGGCTTATGCATTGAACACATCCCCACTGTGACGAGGGAGCTTGCTCCCGCTCGAGTGCGCAACACTCGCTCGCAGTTTTGCGTGAACCGGGTTTGGGGCCGCTGCGCAGCCCAGCGGGAGCAAGCTCCCTCGCCACAGGTTATGCATCGGCGGCTCCTAGCAGGATACGTCCGCTGGAGCAGGTCGCGGTGTCATTGCGGTAGGCGAAATACAGCTTGCCGCGCTCGGGATCGAAACGCAGATGCAGTTGGACTTCATCGCCCGGGCGCACCAGTTGCTGGAATTTCAGCACTTCCATGCCGGCAAATTTGCCGGGCAGGTTCAGCAGTTGTCGGCCGAGGTTCAGTGCCCATTCGACCTGCACCACGCCGGGCAGCACCGGGGCTTTGGGGAAGTGGCCGCTGAAGTAGGCCAGATCCGGTGGAACACTCAATTGCAGGCTCCACTCGCTGTCGGTTTCGACTTGCTCCAGCACTTCTGGCGCTTTCGGCCGTGGCGCCAGCAACAGTGCTTCGATGTCGGCCTGGGGCAGTTTGCCCTGGCTGTTCAGCGGCAGTTGCCGCACCAGACGCCAGCGCCGGGGCAAGGCCAGCGCTTCGCAATGCTGGCTCAGGTGCTTGCGCAGGGCTTCGGTCAGGCTGCGGCGGCCGTGTTCACGCAAGGCAAACAGGCCAGCGTCGCTGAGCACCAGCAGGGCGCCGAGTACTGCGCGGTTTTCCTGAACCACGCCCAGCCGTGCTTCGGCGACCCAGTCATTGGCGCCCAGTGCCTGTTCGAGCATCGGCAGGGAAATGCGCTTCTCTTCGAGTTTGACGATACGGTCCAGCCGCCCAAGCAGCTCGAAACGCCCGTCGGCAGCGATGCACGCAGCGTCGGCGGTGTGTTCGACATGCCCCGCCGGCAAATAGGGGGAAGCGATCAGCAGGGCGCCGTCGCTGTCCTGGCTCAGTTCAACCCCGGCGAAGGGCTGCCACAGGCTGGCGCCTTGGCGCCAGGCGATGCCGCCGGTTTCCGAGCTGCCGAGGATTTCGGTCGGCCACTGTTGCAAGCGTTGCTGCAGGCTCTGTGCCGCGTCTGCCGGCAATGCACCGCCAGAGGAAAACACCCGGCGCACGGCACTCAGTGCCGGCCAGTCGAGGTTGTCGCCCATGCGCTTGAGCAGCGCCGGGCTGCCGACCCAGGCGAAGGCCGGATGCTCGCGGCTGGCGCGTTGCAGATCTTCCGGGAACGCCAGTTGCCTGCGCACGAACGGCCGTCCCGCGCACAGCGGCCACAGCACGCGGAACAACAAGCCGTAGATGTGCTGAGTGGCGACACTGCCGATGATCCAGGCTTCACCCAGATCCGCCCCCCACAGCTGCTCCAGGGCTTCGACCTCGTTGGCCAGTTGGCGCAGGGTCTTGTCGATGCGCTTGGGCTCACCGCTGGAGCCGGAGGTGCACAGGCTCAGGCGGCACTGGTCGAGATCCAGTTCGGCGCCGGGCAGGGCAGGCTGCAACAGATCGCTCAGGTGTGAATCATCGGAGTGATCGCTCAGCCACAAATCGACTTCGCTCGACCAGCGCTGGCGGGTCTGCGCTTGCAGGTCCGCGGGCAACAGGACGCTGACGCCGGCGCGCCAGGCCCCGAGCAGGGCGATGGCGAGGTCGGCGGCATCTTCCAGGTGCAGCGCCATGCGCTGCACGCCGCGTGCCTGCAGGCCGGCGGCAATGCTTAGCGCCTGCTCGCGCAGTTGCGCATGGTCGAGGGCCGGGGTGTCGGTGATCGCTCGCCCCGGCAGGGCCTTGAGCAACAGTTGCTCAAGTTTTATCCAGTTCATTTACGGCCTCTTACCCGTTGTCGTATCAGCCATTCAATGGCAAACATCAGGCCGATCAATCCGTAGGAGATCAGGCCGGTGTACAACATCCACCAATGCAGCGGCGCCCACAGGGTCAGGAGCGCGGCGCACAAACCGTTGCAGAAGAAAAACACGCTCCAGGCCACGGTGACCTGACGCGTGTAGCGGATCGCCTCGGGCGGCAGTTGCGGCTCGCGCAGTCGCGCCAGGCGCTCGACCATCGGCGGGCCCCATTTCAGGCTCAGGCTGAACAGCACCAGCATGAAGCCGCTGATCAGCACCGGGTACCAGCGCAGCAGCAGCGGACTGTCAAACAGCGCCAGCAGCAGGCAGAACACGATCGCCACGCAGGCCATCCACAGACTGCCTGGCTTGCGCTCGCCAGTCAGGGCGCGCGCCAGCCACAGGCTACCCAGCAGCAGCCCGAACTGCCACGGGGCGAAGTGCTCCATGCCGAAATACACCGCAAAGGGGTACAGCAGCCCCGCCAGCAGCAGGCCGAGGCCGATCAATCGGCTCATGCGGCCGGTTGAACCAGACGGTAGACCGCCTCGACCACGTCACCGACGGTGCGCACCGACTTGAATTCTTCGGCGGCGATTTTCTTGCCGGTCTGGCGTTTGATGTGATCGATCAGATCGACCGCGTCGATGCTGTCGATCTCCAGATCCTGATACAGGTTGGACTCCAGGCTGATGCGCCCCGGATCCAGTTCGAACAGCTCGACCAAGGCATCGCGCAGGGTGTTGAAAATGTCGTCACGAGTTTGCATGGTCCGGTCTCAAGCTGCCTGTTTTGCCGTGACGAATGCCGCAAGGCTCGCCACGTTGGTGAAGTGGTTACGGGTGTCTTTGGCGTCGGCGTCGATCTTGATGCCGTATTTTTTCTGGATCGCCAGACCCAGTTCCAGCGCGTCGACAGAATCCAGGCCCAGGCCTTCGCCGAACAGCGTCTGTTCGTCACCGATATCGTCGACGCTGATGTCTTCGAGGCCCAGGGCATCGATGATCAGCCGTTTGATGTCGCGCACCAGGCCAGGGTTATTCAGATCGCTCATCTTCGGCGAGCTCCTTAATGAAGTAAGAGTGCAAATAATCGTTGAGCTTGCGCGAGGCCTGCGGTGCGGGGCCTTGCGTGGCGAAAGTCTGTGGGTCTATATCGGCCCCGACACGAAAACTGAAGTGCACGCGGCGGTGGGGGATCCGATACCAGGGTTCGGCCTTGGTCAAGGTGGTCGGATTGACCTTGATGACCACTGGCGTAAGGATTTTCGCACCGCGCAGGGCAATCGCTGCCGCCCCCCGATGAAAGGCGGGCGCCTGACCGGGCTGAGTGCGCGTGCCTTCGGGGAAAATGATCAGGGTCTGGCCGTTTTGCAGGGACTCGGCGGCGGCGTCGAGCATGTCCATGCTGCCGTCATTGCTGATGTATTCGGTGCGGCGCAACGGGCCACGAGTGAACGGGTTTTCCCACAGGCTTTTCTTCACCACGCAATTGGCTTGACGCACGAGGCCGATCAGGAACACCACGTCGATCAGCGATGGGTGGTTGGCGATGATCATTTGCCCCGGGCGACCGAGACGTTCCGCCCCTTGAATGTCGTACGTCAGCACACCGGTGCGGGCCATGAAACGGACGAAAAACCAGAACAGCCGACTGACGGTCTGCCGTGCGCGCTGACGATGTTTCAAGGCATCGCCGGGCAGGCAACCGAGCAGCGGAAACACCAGCAGGCGCAAGCACAACCCGCCCAGCCCGAACAGCGCGAAACTTGCGGCAGTGGCCAGGAGGCGCCAGTAGTAGGCGTCGCGGTTTTTCTCGGTCACGGGTTGCGTTGCCAGGTCCATACACGATTTTTCCAGGCATGTTGGCAATGGGTTTGCTGACCGAGCAGGGTTCGCAACAGGTTCAGTGCGTGTGGCCAGTGCGCTTTGGACACTGCTTCCTGGCCGCTGTTCAAGGTCAGCCGCCAGTCGGTACCGGGGGTGAGCAGCAAACCGACCGCGTAAGGGAACGGCACGTCGTCGATCCACTGCGAATAGGCTTGGGGCGGCTGTTCTTCGGTGATGATCAGCAGCACCGCCGGAGCGCCTTCATCGAGCAGGGCGGCCGCTTCGAGAATGCCATGTTCCAGGCCATCGCCTGCGGCCGCAAGGGCCGTCATTTCGCTGGTTTCGCCGCGCATGATCGACCACAGACCGATGATCGCGTTGTGCACCGACAGGCTGAACTGAGTCGGCGACAACGGCTCGTCCTTGGCCAGGTCACTGAGGATCTCGAAGGTGCGCGGGGTTTCGCCGTGTCGTGAAACAAACACCAGCGGCAGGTTTTCCCGTCCGTCGGCCAGTGGCCAGCCGACACTGAACGCCATGCGCGCCAGACGGCTGAGGCGCCGGCGCTGCATGGCGGGCAGAAACGACACATCGGGCGCGGCATCGCTGTCCGGGAGTACGACCGGTTGTCGGCTCCAGGCCTGCCACGCGTCCACGCTGTCGAGCCCCGGGGCCCATGCGCGCCATTGGGCGATGTTGAAGTTGATCACGGATGTTCATCCTGCCCCTGCGGGCTTTTTATGACGCTTTGAGTCGCCAAAGCCGCGGCTGACCTGATGTGGCGCTTGGCGCCGGGTGGCGCGCATTATCCCGGTGCGACGAGTGTGTAGCAAATGTTGGTTACGTTTTGCGCAGCAAAATGTACCGAGTGGTCCGCAGAAAAACTGTCACTTGGCCATTATCCGCATCGTGCCGGATTTGTCTGTCGGGCCTGTCAGCGCACACGGCAGGTTTTTGCCCTCTGTGCCCGCTGATTTTTGCACCTGACTCTGTAGTCCGCGTCGTTGAAGGTAGCGAAGCGTACGCACAGGCAACTACACTCGGTCATTCTTTGATACACGGAGGTTTTGTCATGCGGCGCGTGGTGTTCAATCAGAAAGGGGGTGTGGGCAAATCCAGCATTGCCTGCAATCTGGCGGCAGTGAGTGCCAGCGAGGGCTATCGCACGCTGTTGGTCGACCTCGATGCCCAGGCCAACTCCACTCAGTATCTGACCGGGCTCACTGGCGATGACATCCCCATGGGCATTGCCGACTTCTTCAAACAGACCCTGTCTTCCGGGCCGTTTTCGAAGAAAAACCAGGCCGACATCTACGAAACCCCGTTCGACAACCTGCACATCATCACCGCCACCGCTGAACTGGCCGATCTGCAGCCCAAGCTTGAGGCCAAGCACAAGATCAACAAGCTGCGCAAATTGCTGGATGAGCTGGACGGCGAATACGACCGGATTTATCTCGATACGCCGCCAGCGCTGAACTTCTATGCGGTGTCGGCGCTGATCGCTGCCGATCGGGTATTGATTCCCTTCGATTGCGACAGCTTCTCGCGTCAGGCGCTGTACGGGCTGCTGGCGGAGATCGAAGAGTTGAAGGAGGACCACAACGACGGCCTGGAAGTCGAAGGCATCGTGGTCAACCAGTTCCAGGCCCGGGCCAGTCTGCCGCAGCAGATTCTCGATGAGTTGATTGCCGAGGGCTTGCCGGTGCTGCCGGTGTATCTGAACAGCTCGGTGCGCATGCGCGAGTCGCACCAGGCCAGCACCCCGCTGATCCACCTCGACCCACGGCACAAACTGACGCAGCAGTTCGTTGAACTGCACAACCTGCTCGAAGATCACTGATTTCCGGATTGCACGCCACCCTCCTGTGGGAGCGAGCCTGCTCGCGAAGCGGCCAGCACGTTCAACATCTTGGTTGACTGAACGGGCGCCTTCGCGAGCAAGCTCGCTCCCACATGGGGGCCTGTGGAGGGTCAGATGCCCTGGCTACGCAGCCACGTCAGCAACTGCGGCAATGGAAACGCCCCGCTCTGACGCGCCACTTCCCGGCCGTTCTTGAACAGAATCAAACTCGGAATCGAACGAATCCCCAACTGCGCCGACAACTGCTGATTGGCTTCGCTGTCGAGCTTGGCCAACCGGCACTTGCCCGCCAACTGCGCCGCCGCCTGCTCGAATACCGGCGCAAAGGACTTGCATGGCCCGCACCAGTCCGCCCACACATCCACCAACAACGGCAGATCACCCTTGATCTGGCTGGCGTAGTCACCTTGCTTGAGTTCGAACGGCTTGCTCAGCAGTACCTCGGACTTGCAGCGCCCGCATTTTGGCTGGTCGGCGAGGCGTTCGGCGGGGATGCGGTTGAGGCCGTTGCAGGCGGGGCAGGGGATCAGCAATGGGGTGGTCATGAACGAGGTCCAGTGAAGGGCGATAAACACTAGTTGGAGACGTTTGCTCATATTTTCAATCATGCGGATTTCAATGTTGGATCTAGGCTGAGTCGTACCGAGGCAGACCGTTGGTCTGCCTGGATGTATCGCAAGTTGCGATAATTTCATTTTGTGATTAACTCCCCATAGCAGAATGCGATAAGGATGTTGCATGCATGTGTTCAGTGAAAAACCCATTCGAGAGGCCAAGGAGCACTGGTCACAGGCAGCAAGCGCGCTAGCGCAATGGTTTCGTCTGGCAAGCAGGAGTAATCCAACGGACTTCGCGGCAATGAAGTCGATATTTCCTGCCACCGACAAGGTGGGTGATCTCCACGTTTTCGACATTGGTGGCAACAAATTGAGGCTAATCGCTTTTGTCAGTTATCGGTCACAAAGGCTCTACATCAAACATGTGCTCGACCACCGCGAATACGATCGGGGCAAATGGAAGGAGGGAAAGGTATGAGTAGTTTGATCAAGACAGTTGCCGAGCACTGGGAGTTTGTCTCTCCGTTGCTGCGCAAACCGAAAAATGAAGAGGATTACGACGCCTTGGTTCAGGCTGTCGGCGAGATCCTTGAGATAACCGGTGATGATGGCTCGCACCCACTCGCGAGTCTGGTGGACATCATCAGTGACTGGATTGGGGAGTGGGATCGCGCACACCATCCGATGGCCGAGGCGAGCGGCGAAGAGGTCCTCGGCTACCTGATGCGCGAACATGGACTGACTCAGAGCGACCTGCCGGGTGTGGGTACTCAATCCGTTGTTTCGGAAATTCTGAACGGCAAGCGCAAGTTGAACTTGCGGCAAGTTCGCTGGCTGGCCGACTACTTCAAGGTGCCTGTAGACGTATTCATCTAGGCTGCCTCAAGACGAACAACTGATCTCCAGATGCTTGCCCCACTCCGGCGGCCGTTCGGCATAACCTTCCATTCCCGGCTGTTCGTCGAACGGCTTGCTCAACACCGCATGCAGCCGGCGTACCTCGGAGTAGTCGCCTTGTTCGGCGGCATCGATGGCCTTTTGCGCCAGGTAGTTGCGCAGGATGTACAGCGGATTGACCGCGTGCATACGTGTGCGGCGTTGTGCCTGATCGCTGTCGCCATCGCGGGCAACCCGAGCCACGTAACGCTCGCCCCAGGCGTCGAAGCCTTTGATGTCGACGAAGTCATCGCGCAATTGGGCGACAGCCTGTTCTGCTGAATCTTCGCCGAGGCGGCGGAAAAACAAGGTGTAGTCGACGCCGCTGTTCTGCATCAGTTGCAGCAGGTCTTCGAGCAGTTTCTGGTCGTCATCCTCGGCGGTGGTGAAGCCGAGGCGGCGGCGCATCAGGTCGAGGTAGTGCGCCTGGAACAGCGGCAGGTACAGGCCGAGGGTTTCGCGCAGGGCTTCGACGCTGATGAACGGCGTCAACGCCTGGGCCAGGGCGCTGAGGTTCCACTGGCCGATCGGCACTTGATTGCTGAACGAGTAGCGACCCTGATCATCGGAATGGTTGCAGATGAAGTGGGCGTCGAAATCGTCAAGAAAGGCGAACGGGCCGAAGTCGAAGGTGATGCCGAGGATCGACATGTTGTCGGTGTTCATCACCCCGTGGCAGAAGCCGTACGCCTGCCATTTGGCAATCAGTTCGGCATTGCGCTCGACAATTTCGCGGAACATCGCCAGATACGGCTCCGGCTGCTCCAGGCATTCGGGGTAGTGCATCGCCAATACATGCTCGCCGAGCTGCTTCTGCTGCTCGGGACGCTTGGTGTAATAGAAATATTCGAAGTGGCCGAAGCGAATGTGGCTCGGTGCCAGACGCAGCACCATCGCCGCGCGTTCCTGTTTTTCACGCCACACCGGAGTGTCGGAGCCGATCACACAGGCCGCGCGTGAAGACGGGATGTTCAGCGCGTGCAGCGCTTCGGAAGCGAGAAATTCACGGATTGACGAACGCAATACCGCGCGGCCATCGCCCATGCGCGAAAACGGCGTCTGCCCGGCGCCCTTCAGATGCAGATCCCAATGTTCGCCGGCCTGGTTATACACCTCGCCGAGCAACAGCCCGCGACCATCGCCCAGTTGTGGCGTGTAGCCGCCAAACTGGTGCCCGGAATAGACCATCGCCCGCGGCTCGGCATCGGCCCACAGCTTGTGGCCGCCGAACAGTTCGGCAAATTCCTGAGTGTCCGCCGTCGTCGGCTCGAGATCGAGCAAAGCCAGGGCCGCAGGACTGGCGACGACCAGACGCGGGTTGTCGATCGGCTCGGGCAGCACATGGGCGGAGAACGCGTCGCCGAGGCGGGCGAAGCGATTGTCGAAGGTCAGTTCGTCGAGGGCTTTCAAGGGCCGGCTCCAGCAGAATGTCCGAGCATTCTGCTGGGATCAGACCGGTTAGTCGAGTTTGGCCGGCGGCGGCTCTTGCAGCGGCTTTTGCTCCGTGCCGATCGGGACGATGGTTTTGTTCTCGTCTTCGATGGGTACCAGCTTGTATTCCTGGCCATGAAGGTTTTTCAGGTACACCTCCATCTGGCGGAACGAGATGTTGATGTGCTGCTTCTTGAACTCGCGGTTGATGAAGCGGTTCACTTCATCGATTACCGGGTTGCGGTCACCGAGGTCACGCACGTGCATGCGCAGTTCGTGATCGAGGGTGCTTTCGCCGAAGTTGAGGAAGTACACGTGCGGCTCGGGTTCCTTGAGCACGCGTGGGTTTTCCCGGGCGGCCTTGAGCAGCAGTTCCTTGACCAGATCCAGGTCGGAGCCGTAATCCACACCGAGTTTCAGCGTGACGCGGGTAATGGTGTCGGTCAGCGACCAGTTGATCAGTTGTCCGGTAATGAACGTCTTGTTCGGGACAATGATGTCCTTGCGGTCGAAATCGGTGATGGTGGTGGCGCGGATGCGGATCTTGCTGACCGTGCCCGACAGGTTGCCGATGGTGATGGTGTCACCGATCCGCACCGGGCGTTCGAACAGGATCATGATGCCGGAGATGAAGTTGGCGAAGATCTCCTGCATACCGAAACCGAGACCGACCGACAGCGCCGCCACCAGCCACTGCAACTTGTCCCAGCTGACGCCGAGGGTCGACAGCGTGGAAACGAAACCGACGCCGGCGATCACGTAGGACAGCAGCGTCGTGGTCGCATAGGCGCTGCCCTGCGCCAGATTGAGTTTCGACAGCACGAACACTTCCAGCAGACCCGGCAGGTTGCGCGCCAGGGCGAAGGTGATGCCGATGATGATCAGCGCGCCGAGCATGTCGCCGATGCTGATCGGCACCATGCTCATGTTGGCGCCGGTGCCGCTGGTGTATTCGTAAAGGGTGATGTTGTCGAGATACGAGAACACCGAGATCAGGTCAGCCCAGACCCAGTACAGCGCGGCGATGAAGCCACCGAGCAGCGCCAGACGGATCAGGCGCAGGGACTGTTCGTTGACCTTCTCGATGTCCAGGGTCGGCTCTTCGATCACCGCTTCGCCGTCGCCGGCCTCCTTGGCCGCCTGACGTTTGGCCAGGGCGCGCTGATAGGCCAGGCGGCGTGCGGCGACCGCCAGACCACGGACGAAGGTAGCCTCGATCACCAGCCAGAACATCAGCAGGTACAGGGTGTTGATCAACCGGTCGCTGAGTTTCAGCGCGGTGTAGTAGTAGCCGAAGCACACCGCGACGAACAGGGCGATTGGCAACAGAGTGAACATCACGCCCACGGCCTTGCGGAACAGCGAGGTGTTTTCGTGGGCCGGGCTGCTGATCAGCAGGCGGCTGAGCAGCCATGCCATCAGCGCGTAGCAGGTCAGCACCACCGGCATGCCGATGACGTCGTCGGCCAGCGCCGCCGGTTGCAGTTCCGCCACCGCCACCACGGTCACCAGCGCCATCACCACCAGCCCGAGGCGGCGGATCCAGCCCTGAAGGAACTCGACCTGCGGCTTGTCCCAGCGGAAATGCAACTCGGCCACACCGCCTGGCGAGAGAATTCGGTAAGCGGTGTAGAACACCAGCCACGCCTGACCCATTTGCAGCAGCGCCGCGCCCATGTTGGCGTTCTGCCCGCGGGCATCGATCTGCAGGGCCAGCCCGCACAGCGCCAGGCCAAGGGCCACCGGCATCGCCAGCAGAATGTTGATCAGGATCGCCTGCGGGGTATGCCACTGGCTGTCACGCTTGAAGTGACCGATGTCCTGGTGAACCTTGTTCAGCCGCGCATACAGCGCCTTGCGCCGCCACAGCAGAGCGCCGATCAGCAGGGCCAGCGGCAGAAACAGCAGCGGACGCTGGGTCAGGCCGTCGGTCAGCTCGCTCAGGCTTGAGGCCAGCGGCAGGGTATCGATCTGCCGCTTGAGCCGCTCCGGCACACCGCGTAGCCATTCCGTGTCCAGTGGCTTGTTGCTGGGGATCCAGAACATCTGCTCGTCGAGGGTCGCACGCAGGCTCTGCGCGGTGCTCAGCAGTTGTTTCTGGTTGAGTTGCAGGGTGATCGATTCGTTGAGCACCGCGCTCAGTTCACGGTTCAGACGCTCCAGCAGGTCGGCGCGGGTGTTGGCCAGTTCCATCAGGCTCTTGCGCAGTTGCGGGGTGACTTGTTCCGGTGGCTGGGTGGAAAGCAGGTTGTCGACGTAGGTCGCCGGGTTGCTCAGCAGTTCGCGCTGCTGACTGACTTCGAACTGATACAGGCGAATGTCGGCGATCTGGTCCGCCAGATCGCGGTCGACCTTGAGCCGCGGCAACGCCTGTTTCTGCTTATAGAGAATCTTCGACAGCAGCAGGCTGCCCTTGAGCACGTTGATCTGCTCGTCGAGGGCTGAGTCGCTCTGGGTCAGGCTGTCGAGTTGCTGTTTGGTCTGCAGGTTCTGTTGGGTGACTTCGTTGAGGCGGTCGGTGCTTTTGAGCAGGTAGTCAGAGAGCTTGAGGTTGGCGGCGCTTTCAGTGGCGAGCAGGCTGCTGCCGCCGGCCTTCTGTGCCTCGATCGATTGCTGGGTGACGGTTTCCTGCGACTGTGCCAGGCGCTTCTGGTTGATCAGCGTCTGCAGTTCCTGGATCTCGCGATCGAGTCGGTCGGACTTCTCCGTGAGCAGGTCGTGCTGGCTGTTGCCCAGATCCTGCAACTGGCTGTTGCCGGCCAGTTCCTGGCGGCGCAGCGGGATCAGTGCGTTCAACGCGGCGAGCTCGGCGTTCAATTGATCGCGTTGTTCGGCACTGACGGTCTTGCCGCTGTCCTTGCCGGACTTGAGGATGTTGTTGATCTGCTGGATGCGCGTCTGGCTGGCAGAGATTTCTGCCTGCGCACGCTCTGGGCGAGTCTGGGCGGTGATGATCAGGCTGTTGGCATCGGCCAGGGCTTTTTGCAGGTCACTTTGCTGGGTCGAGCGATCGGTGAGGATCTGCTCCAGCTGCTGGATCGACTCTTTGCTGAAACGCTGCGCCACCGGCACCACTGCCGTGGCCTTGAGGCGTGCCAGTTCGCGGGTGTTCTCGATGGTCTGCCGCGGGGCGGAAGCCAGTTGCTGCTTGAGGTCGATCAGCTTCTGGTCGTAATCACGCCGGCTGTTGAGCTGGTTGAGCGTGGTTTGCAGGACCGTTTGCAGGGTCTTTTTGTCGGCATCCGGCAGTTTGCTGTCGGCCAGTTTGTCCAGGCTGGCCTGCACGGCTTCGCTGGACGGCGGTTCAGCGGCATACAGCGGGCCGACGGAAAGACTCAGGCCCAGCAGGGCCGCGAAAAAGAAAGAGCGCAGGGTAGGCATAGAGACCGGTCAAGCAAGTGAGAGTGGACGCAGTTTAGAGGAAGAGACCGGGACCCGGGCGACTTCCTTCGGGGAATCTGACGCCCACTTTGCCGATCTTGTTCCCGTCCATGACCGCGACCGTCCAGTGGGTGTTGTTCCACTCCACCTGGTCGCCAACGATCGGCGCACCGCCAACTTTTTGGGCAATGAACGCGCCCAGGGTCATGTCCGGATCAATGCCCTCGGCCGGCAACCCGTACAGCGCCGCAACCGCTTTAAGCTGGGCGTCTCCTTCGAGGACGAAGTCACCGAAGAAGCGCAGGTCGAGGCCGCGTTGCGGCGCCTGGCTGAACAGTTTGCCGAGGGCCGGAAGGTTATGTTCATGGCCGATAACACACAGCAAATCATCGACTTCCAGCACCGTACTACCCGACGGATGGAGCAGTTGCTGGCCACGAAACAGCGCGGCGATACGTGTGCCCTCGGGCATTTTCAGCTCGCGCAGCGGTGAACCAATGCACCATTTCTCGGCGCCGAGCTTGTAAACGAACAGTTCCCACTCGCTGGTGATGTGCACCTCCAGCGCCGATCGCGAGATCGGCGCCGGCTCCGGCGGCACTGTCACCTTGAGCAGTCTGGCGACCCACGGCAGGCTTGTGCCCTGCACCAGCAGCGACACCAGCACGATGAAGAACGCGAGGTTGAAGTACAGCTGCGCATTCGGCAGCCCGGCCATCAACGGGAACACTGCGAGAATGATCGGTACCGCGCCGCGCAGACCGACCCAGGAAATAAACGCTTTCTCGCGACCATGGAACGCCTTGAACGGCAGCAGGCCGACGATCACCGACAGCGGCCGGGCGAACAGAATCATCCACAGCGCCAGACCGAGGGCGGGCAGGGCGATCGGCAGCAAATCATGCGGAGTGACCAGCAGCCCCAGCACCAGGAACATGCCGATCTGCGCCAGCCAGGCCATGCCGTCGAGCATATGCAGGATGCCGTGACGGCTGCGCACCGGGCGGTTGCCGATCACCAGCCCGCACAGGTACACCGCGAGGAAGCCGCTGCCGTGCAGGGCGTTGGTCAGGGCGAACACCACCAGACCGCCGGCGATCACCAGAATCGGGTACAGGCCGGTGGCGAGGTTGATCCGGTTAACCAGTTGCAGCATCAGCCAGCCACCGCCGAGGCCGATCACGCCGCCGATGCCGAATTCGCGGATCAGGTGCGTCAGCAGGCTCCAGTGCAGGCCGGTCTGGCCGCTGGCGAGCATGTCGATCAGGGTCACGGTGAGGAACACCGCCATCGGGTCGTTGCTGCCGGATTCGATTTCCAGGCTGGCGGTCACCCGTTCGTTGAGGCCCTTGCCGCCGAGCAGCGAGAACACCGCAGCGGCGTCAGTCGAACCGACGATGGCACCGATCAGCAGGCCCTGAATCAGGTTCAGGTCGAACAGCCACGCGGCGGCCATACCGGTGAGCCCGGTGGTGATCAGCACCCCAACCGTCGCCAGCGACAGCGCCGGCCACAGGGCCACGCGGAAACTCGAAACCCGGGTGCGCAAGCCACCGTCGAGGAGGATCACCGCCAGTGCGAGGTTGCCGACCAGATAAGCCGTCGGGTAGTTATCGAAAATGATCCCGCCGCCATCGACCCCGGCGGTCATGCCGACCGCGAGGATGATCACCAGAATGGGAATGCCGAGACGGGAGGACAGTGAGCTGACAAGAATGCTCGCACCTACCAGCAACGCGCCGATCAAGAACAGGCTGTTGATGGTCGTCGCATTCAAAGGCAGTACTCCAGAAGCGTAAAGACGGGCACAAACTGACCATGCAGTCTGCGTGCCAGCGATTCTAACCTGTTGAAATGTGATGCTGTCAAAAAGGTTTTTACGCTGGCATCACATTGAATGTGCACCGAATGAAAACTGTGGCGAGGGGATTTATCCCCGATCGGCTGCGAAGCAGTCGTAAACCGGCTGATGGAGCAAACCTGATCCACCTTGTTAGCCGGGTTTGGGGCGGCTTCGCCACCCATCGGGGATGAATCCCCTCGCCACAATGGAGTGCTCCCGATATGGCGAAGTGGGCCTTACAGGCTGAACCGCCCAACCATATTGTTCAGGTCCAGCGCCAGGCGCGAGAGCTCGTTACTCGCCGCACTGGTCTGATTCGCGCCGGTGGCCGACTGCACCGACAGGTCGCGGATGTTCACCAGGTTGCGATCCACTTCGCGCGCCACTTGCGCCTGCTCCTCGGCGGCGCTGGCGATCACCAGATTGCGCTCGTTGATCTCGACGATCGCGGTATTGATGGTGTCCAGCGACATCCCGGCGCCACGCGCAATGTTCAGCGTCGATTCGGCACGCTCGGTGCTGTTGCGCATCGAATCCACGGCGTGTTCGGTGCCGCTCTGGATGCTGCCGATCATGCGTTCGATTTCGCTGGTCGACTGTTGGGTGCGATGCGCCAGGGCACGCACCTCATCGGCGACTACGGCGAAACCACGCCCGGCTTCACCG
The DNA here is from genome assembly GCF_050473925.1 of Pseudomonas sp. S8. Taxonomy (NCBI): domain Bacteria; kingdom Pseudomonadati; phylum Pseudomonadota; class Gammaproteobacteria; order Pseudomonadales; family Pseudomonadaceae; genus Pseudomonas; species Pseudomonas sp. S8. The sequence goes on along the minus strand of NZ_JBFDVZ010000016.1, from coordinate 3,830,909 downwards.
GCACGTGCCGCTTCAATCGCCGCGTTCAGGGCCAGCAGGTTGGTCTGATCCGCCAGACCACGAATCACGTCCAGCACCTTGCCGATGTCACGGGATTCATTCGCCAGATCGCCGATCAGGGTCGCGGTGCTCTGCACATCGGCGCTCATGCGTTCGATAGCGCTGACGGTTTCCTGCACCAGGTCGCGGCCGTCACCCGCCGAGGTGGTGGCGTTCTTCGAGGCTTCCGAAGTGCTCACCGCATTGCGCGCGACTTCTTCCACGGCGCTGGTCATCTCGTTGACGGCGGTGGCGGCCTGTTCGATTTCGTTGTTCTGCTGAGTCAGGCCACGGGCGCTTTCGTCGGTGACGCTGTTCAGCTCTTCCGCTGCAGATGCAAGCTGGGTGGCCGAGCCGGAGATGCGCTGCAAGGTGTCGCGCAGTTTCGATTGCATCTTGGCCATGGCCGCCAGCAGGCGCCCGGCTTCGTCGCTGCCGTCGACGTGGATCGGCTGGGTCAGGTTGCCCTCGGCGATGGTTTCCGCCGCGTCCAGCGCTTTGGAAATCGGCTTGGTGATGCTGATGGTCAGCAGCCAGGCGAACAGCAAGGTCAGACCGGTCGCCACCACCAGCAGGGTGACCACCAGATTGAACGCCGAGGCATACTGCTCGGCAGCCTCTTGGTTGGTCTGGCTGATCTGCTCGCCGTTGATCTGCATCAGGCGGTTGAGCACCGTGTTCATCGCTTCGGAGTTGTTCAGCAACTCGGTGTTGAGCAGGTTGCGCAGTTCATCCACCTGATTGTTGCGCGACAGCGTTTTCATCCGGTCTTCGATCTGCCGGTACTGGCCCAGCAACTGCACATATTGATCGTAGGCCGCGCGTTCCTGCGGGCCGCTGATCAACGGCTCATAGGCCGATTGGGCGGCGCGGATCTGCTGGTTGCGGGTGTCCAGCAGTTCCATGGTCTTCTGCTGCACGTCCGGCTCGCGATTGACCAGCAAGCGATACGACAGCACCCGCAGGCGCAAGGTCAGTTGGGTGAACTCGTCGAGGTTCTTGATGCTCGGCACGCTGCTGTTGGTGATGTCCTCGGCAGCGCCGCGGATTTTGCTCATCTGGTTCAGGGCGAACACGCCGAGAATCAGCATCAGGCCGCCGATCAGAGCGAAGCCGGTGAACGCCCTGGGGGCGATATTCATATTGCGAAGGGACATGGCGCGGATACCAGAAAGGGCCGCATCCATGCGGGCTGAGACTGCTGTATGGATGACTTATCGGTCATACGACTAAAGTCTTGAGGCACTGTGCGTATTTGTCGCATAGGGGGCTGAGCGACGAAGTGCAGGAACCAGATCGGCAGATCACAGTCTTTTAAACTCGCGAGAACAGTCGGCCGCCAGGAAAATCAAGGCCTTGCGCCGGTATAACCCTGGCATCCGCAGTGACTTTTCTTTATCGTACGCGCCCTTTGAAAAACGCCTGGAAGATCAAAATGTTGGAAGCATCCCTCAGCCAATTGGAACAGCTCGTCAGCGACCTGGTGCAACAGAACCAGACCCTCGCGCAAACCAACCAGACCCTGTCCACGGAACTGGCCCAGGCCAAGGATGAAAACGAAAGCCTGCAACTGAGCCTGATGGAACAGGAAGAGAAGCATGGCGCCACCGCAGCGCGCATCCAGGCCCTGGTTGATCGCGTCAACGCAGGTCCTGTCAGCGCATGAACCACGGCACCGCAGGGGTAAAAGTCATCTCCATTCTCGGGGAGGACTATTCGATCAAGGCACCGGCCGGGGAAGAACAGACCCTGCTGGACGCCGCACTGATGCTCAAGGCCGCATTGGCCGACACCAAACGCAAATACCCGACGCTGATCGGTGACCGTTTGCTGGTGCTGGCAGCGATGAACCTGTGCTCGCAGCAGATCGAAATGAAGAAGCAGCACCAGCAGGAACTCGACCGTTACCAAGAGCAAGTCAGCGCCACGGTCGACACCATCGCCAAGACCATCAATCAGGGCTGATGGGGTTGCGCACAACCAAAGAATAGATTGTCGATCGGGTTGTATACAATCGGCACGGCTGTTGCATTGTTTCGGCCACTTATTCTTTGGGGGTGCTCCATGCAGTTGTGGCGACGCAGTATTCAATGGCAGCTGATTCTCAGCATGGGCACCGCCCTGCTGGTCAGCATCCTGATCGTGGTTGGCATTTATACCCTGGTGGTCAACCGCCTCGCCCAGAGCTATCTGGTCGAACAAGCGCTGCCGTCGAGCATCGAAGCGACGCGCAACGACATCGAACGCATCCTCGTCCAGCCGCTGACCGCCGCCAAAGACATCGCCAGCAACAGCATGGTGCGCGACTGGCTGGCCTCGGGTGAAGACAGCAGCAAAACAGCGGCCTTCGCGCAGTATCTGGAAGGCATCCGCGCCGAACATAAAGCCTTCACTGCGTTGATCATCGGCAGTGACTCCAATCACTACATCACCGAAAAAGGCCTGGATCGCACGCTCAGCCGGACCAAACCAGCCGATGCCTGGTTCTATTCCTTCCTCGACAGCAACCAGCCGCGCACCCTGAACATCGACAACGATGGCGCCACTGGAGAATTGGCGCTGTTCATCGACTTGAAGGTCGAGCAGGCCGGCAAAGTGGTCGGTGTCGCCGGGCTGGGCTTGAGCATGAAAGAGCTGTCGGAGCTGATTCACAACTTCAGCTTTGGCGAGCGCGGCAAGGTCTATCTCGTGCGTTCCGACGGTTTGATCCAGGTCCATCCCGAGGCGCAGTTCAGCGGCAAGCGCACCCTCACGGAGCAAATCGGTGCGTCGGCGGCGCAAGCGGTCATGGGTCAAAAAGTCGCCACTAACAGCTCGTTCCAGCGCGATGGCGAAGACTTCCTCGCCTTCAGCCTGCCGCTGCGCGATCTGGGCTGGACGCTGGTGGCCGAAGTGCCGCAATCGCAGATCTACGCCGAAGCCCGCAAGGCGATGTGGATGAGTGGCGGCATCGGTCTGGCGGTGGCACTGGTGTGCCTGGCGCTGGTGGTGTGGCTGGCCCAAGGGCTGGTGCGACCGATTCGTCAGGTAACAGCCGCGCTGGTAGCGATCGGTAGCGGCGGTGGAGATTTGACCCATCGGTTAGATTCCAGTCGCGCCGATGAGCTGGGCGATCTCGCGCGCGGCTTCAACCGTTTTCTCGACAGCCAGCGCGGGCTGATTGGCGAAGTGCTGACCACCAGCGAGCGCTTGCGCACGGCAGTCGGCCAAGTGGCGAAAGTGGTGGAAAACACCGCTGAACGCTCCGGGCGCCAGCAGGAAATGACCGACATGGTCGCCACGGCGGTGCATGAAATGGGCCTGACCGTGCAGGAAATCGCGCAGAACGCCGGCAACGCCGCGCTTGCTTCACAAACTGCTCGCGATGAAGCGCTGCAGGCGCGGGAGGTGGTCGGCGGCTCGATCCGTCATATCGAAAGCATGTCCGATGAGATTGGTGTGGCGGCGGGCGCGGTGGGTGAGCTGGCGCATCAGGTGGCGTCGATCGATTCGGTACTGGCGGTAATTCGCGGCGTGTCCGAGCAGACCAACTTGCTGGCGCTCAACGCGGCGATTGAAGCGGCGCGCGCCGGAGATATGGGGCGCGGGTTTGCCGTGGTGGCGGATGAAGTGCGCACCTTGGCGCGCAGGACTCAGGCCTCCACCGACGAGATTCAGCAAATGATCGGCAGCCTCAAGCAAGGCGCAGAAAACGCGGTGTCATCGATGCGCACCGGGCAGGCGGCGACCGGCACCGGGGTTGAATCGAGCCAGCGTACCGGCGCGTCGTTGACCGCGATTACCGGGCAGGTCGAGCGCATCAGCGACATGAACCATCAAGTGGCAACCGCGACAGAAGAACAGTCGGCGGTGACTGAAGAGATCAACCGCAACGTGCAGGGGATTTCCGATCTGGCCCGGGCCACGGCCGGAGAGGTGCGGGCGTGTCGTGAGGATTGTCAGATGTTGCAGCGGTTGGCGGATGATCTGGCGCGGCAGATGGGTGGGTTCAAGTTGAGCTGATGTGTCCTCCGTTCGGGCCTCTTCGCGGGCAAGCCCGCTCCCACAGGTCTTGTGACAGGTCACTTAATATGTGAACGCCACAGGACCCTGTGGGAGCGGGCTTGCCCGCGAAGACGGCATCAGCAGCGACAAAAAATCCGGATCAAAACCACGCATCCTGCATCGCCAGGCACGTATCATCCCGCGCCTCCAGCAACGCCAGCTCATGGTGACAGCCCGGCACTTCCCACGTCAGGAAATACCGCGCCGCCTGCAGCTTGCCCTTATAGAAGTCAGCATCCGCCGCATTGCCTTTGGCCAAGCCTTCCTCAGCCCGAACCGCCTGTTCCAGCCAGCGCCAGCCAATCACCGTGTGCCCGAACACCTTCAGGTACAGCGCCGAATTCGCCAGGCTGCTGTTGACCTTGCCCTGCGCCAGATCGGTCAGCAGGCCGATGGTCACCGCTTGCAGGCGCGCCACCAGTTTCTCAAGTGGCTCACGCAGTGCGGTCAGCGATTCATACGCTGTCGCGCGCTCGGCGGTGTTGGCGATCAGACGGATCAGTTGCTTCAATCCGGCGCCGCCGTTCTGCGCCAGTTTGCGCCCGAGCAAGTCCAGCGACTGAATACCGTGGGTGCCTTCGTGGATCGGGTTCAGGCGGTTGTCGCGGTAATACTGCTCAACCGGGTATTCGCGGGTGTAACCGTGGCCGCCGAGAATCTGGATCGCCAGTTCGTTGGCCTTCAGGCAGAACTCCGACGGCCAGGATTTGACGATCGGCGTCAGCAGATCCAGCAACTCATGGGCCTGTTTACGCTCGGCTTCGGTCTCCAGCGTGGTGGTGTCATCGAACAGTCGCGCCGCGTACAAACCGAGGTCAAACGCCCCTTCGACGTAGGACTTTTGCGTCAACAGCATGCGTCTGACATCGGCGTGCTGAATGATCGCCACTGGCGCGGTGGTTGGATCCTTGCTGTCCGGCACTCGGCCTTGCGGGCGTTCGCGGGCGTATTCCAGCGAGTACAGGTAACCGGCGTAGCCGAGCATCACTGCGCCCATGCCGACGCCGATCCGCGCCTCATTCATCATCTGGAACATGTAGCTCAAGCCATGGTGCGGCTTGCCCACCAGATAGCCGACACAATCGCCGTTATCGCCGAAGTTCAGTGCCGTCGAGGTGGTGCCGCGCCAGCCCATCTTGTGGAACAGCCCGGCCAGCAGCACATCGTTGCGTGCACCGAGGCTGCCGTCAGCATTGACCAGAAACTTCGGCACGATGAACAGCGAAATACCTTTCACGCCTGGCGGCGCGTCGGGCAGTTTGGCCAGCACCATGTGCACGATGTTTTCCGACAGCGGGTGATCGCCGCCGGAAATGAAGATCTTGTTGCCCTTCAGGCGATAGGTGCCGTCAGACGCCGGCTCGGCGCGGGTACGAATATCCGACAACGACGAACCGGCGTGCGGTTCGGTCAGGGCCATGGTGCCGAAGAAACGGCCGTCGATCATCGGTTGCAGGAAGCGCTGTTTCTGCTCGTCGCTGCCGAAGCTTTCGATCAGGTTGGCCGCGCCCATGGTCAGGAACGGGTAGGAAGTGGTCGCCGCGTTCGCCGCTTGAAAGTGCGCAAAGCAGGCTTGCGACAGCAGCGTCGGCAATTGCATGCCGCCCGCTTCGAAACTGCGCGCGGCATTCAGGAAGCCGGCCTCGAGGAATGCGTCCACCGCCGGTTTCACTTCCGGGATCAGAACCGCCTGACCATTTTCGTAGCGCGGCTCGTTCTCGTCGCCCTTGCGGTTGTGCGGTGCGAAGTATTTCTCGGCGATGCTGCGCGCGGTGCCAATGGCCGCATCGAACGTTTCACGGTTGTGCTCGGCAAAGCGCTCACGCCGGGTCAGGCCCTCGGCATCGAGGACTTCGTACAGCTCGAAAGCCAGATTGCGGGAACTGAGCAGCGTCTCGGACATGGCGGCCTACCTGAACATTGGGGTTGGGCCGAGTCTAGGCGTGCTGATAAAGGCTGAACAGGATGATTGATGACGGTGATGTTGAAGCCGAGCATCAGCTTTGCAAACACCACAAACCACTGTGGGAGCGAGCTTGCTCGCGAAGAGGTCGGCACATTCAACAGATGAGTTGACTGGCAAACCGCTTTCGCGAGCAAGCTCGCTCCCACAGGGATTGTGACTATGCCGAGCACCTATGCAGGTGCCCGATCTATCGGTATTAACCGATAGTCATCAAGCTCGCATTACCACCCGCCGCCGCGGTGTTGACGCTCAACGCCCGCTCAATCACCAGACGCTCCAGGGCAATGTTGGTCTCGCCCTGGGACAGGCCCTGAACGCCCACGATCGCACCGGCCCGCTTGGCGATCTGCTGGCAGACGCCACGCAACTGGTCGGAATGACCATGATGCAGCACGGCATCAAACACCACTTCATCCTTGTGCCAGTCGGCAACCCGTTTGATCCGCGCCTGAACGTCCTTCGGCAGGCGTGCGAACAAGGCCTTGCTGATGTCGGATTCCGGCCATACCGCCGAACCGCCGACCGCCAATACCGCCGCCAGTTGGGTCAGCAGATCACCTTCGACGTCCGCCAGGCACAGCACGTGTTCACGCGGCAGGATCGCGTAGCTGTTTTTCTCGCCGGTCGGGCCGGCCAGCACGCGGGTGATACCGCTTTGCGACTGCGCGGCGTATTGCACGCACAGGGTGCTCAGTTCGGCGTATTGGTTGCTCTCGGCCCAGGCCTTGAAAGCGTTCAGCGGTTTGCTCATGGCCTCACGCAGACGCACGTCCGGGGCGACGAGCGCATCACCGCGAGCGAAGGATTGTTCGATGGCGTCCGTAGGACGCGTCGACAGCAGACGGTAGAGGTACAGCGGACCACCGGCTTTCGGGCCCGTACCCGACAGGCCTTCGCCGCCGAATGGCTGCACGCCGACCACGGCACCGACGATGTTGCGGTTGACGTAGACGTTACCGGCGTTGACGTTGTCGATCACCTTGGCGATGGTCTCGTCGATGCGGGTGTGTACGCCGAGGGTCAGGCCATAACCGGAGGCATTGATCTGGCCGATCAACTGGTCGATGTCCTTGCGCTTGTAGCGCACCACGTGCAGCACCGGGCCGAAGATCTCGCGTTGCAGTTCGTCAAAGCTTTCCAGCTCGATCAGGGTCGGCATGACGAAGGTGCCGCGTTTGACTTCTTCACTGTCGGCGATAGCCACCTGATACACGCTGCGACCTTTATCGCGCATGGCCTGGATGTGCTTGTCGATACCGGCCTTGGCTTCGGCGTCAATCACCGGGCCAATGTCCACGGACAGGCGCTCAGGGTTGCCGAGACGGCTTTCAGCCATCGCGCCTTTGAGCATTTCGATGACGCGGTCGGCGGAATCTTCCTGCAGGCACAGCACGCGCAGGGCCGAGCAACGCTGACCGGCGCTGTCGAAGGCCGAGGACACCACGTCGATCACCACTTGTTCGGTCAGTGCCGAAGAATCGACGATCATCGCGTTCTGCCCGCCGGTTTCGGCGATCAGCGGAATCGGACGGCCCTGATTGTCGAGGCGACCGGCGATGTTGCGTTGCAGCAGGCGCGCGACTTCGGTGGAGCCGGTGAACATCACGCCTTTGACGCGCTCATCACCGACCAGACCGGCGCCGACGGTTTCACCGCGACCCGGCAGCAGTTGCAGCACGCCTTCGGGAATCCCGGCTTCCAGCAGCAAACGTACGGCTTGTGCGGCAACCAGCGGCGTCTGTTCAGCCGGTTTGGCCAGTACCGGGTTACCGGCGGCCAGTGCGGCAGCGACCTGACCGCTGAAAATGGCCAGCGGGAAGTTCCACGGGCTGATGCACACCACCGGGCCCAATGGGCGGTGGGCGTCATTGCTGAAATCGTTGCGCGCCTGCACCGCGTAGTAACGCAGGAAGTCGACCGCTTCACGCACTTCGGCGATGGCATTGGCGAAGGTCTTGCCGGCTTCACGGGCCAGCAGGCCCATCAGCGGCTGGATCTCGCCCTCCATCAGGTCAGCGGCACGCTCCAGAATCGCCGCGCGCTCGGCGGGCGGGGTGGCCTGCCAGATCGGTGCAGCATTCAGCGCGCACTGGATCGCGTTGTCGACGTCTTCGACGGTGGCTTCCTGCACGTGACCGACCACATCGCGGTGATCCGCCGGGTTCAGCACCGGTGCCGGGGCTTCGTTGCTGGAAGCGCAACCGAGCATCGGCACGGCTTTCCAGTTGTTGTGCGCAGTGGCGAGCAGGGCGCAGGACAGCGAGGCCAGACGATGTTCGTTGGCCATGTCGATGCCGGCGGAGTTGGCGCGCTCGGCGCCGTACAGGTCACGCGGCAGCGGAATGCGCGGGTGCGGCAGGCCGAAACCACCTTCCACAGTCGCCATCTGCTCGATCTGCGCCACCGGATCGGCCACCAGTTCCTGAATCGAAATTGACTGGTCGGCGATGCGGTTGACGAACGAAGTGTTCGCGCCGTTTTCCAGCAGACGACGCACCAGGTACGCCAGCAGGGTTTCATGGGTGCCGACCGGTGCGTACACGCGGCACGGACGGTTCAGCTTGCCTTCGGAAACTTTGCCGACAACCTGCTCGTAGAGCGGTTCGCCCATGCCGTGCAGGCACTGGAATTCGTACTGGCCCGGGTAATAGTTCTGACCGGCAATGTGATAAATCGCCGACAGGGTGTGGGCGTTGTGCGTGGCGAACTGCGGGTAGATGACTTCCGGCACCGACAGCAGTTTGCGCGCGCAGGCGATGTAGGAAACGTCGGTGTACACCTTGCGGGTGTAGACCGGATAGCCTTCCAGGCCTTCGACCTGGGCGCGCTTGATTTCGCTGTCCCAGTACGCGCCTTTCACCAGACGGATCATCAGGCGATGACGGCTGCGGCGAGCCAGGTCGATCACGTAGTCGATCACGTATGGGCAACGCTTCTGGTACGCCTGAATCACGAAACCGATGCCGTTCCAGCCAGTCAGCTGTGGCTCGAAGCAAAGGCGCTCGAGCAGATCCAGCGACAGCTCCAGACGATCAGCCTCTTCGGCGTCGATGTTCAGGCCGATGTCGTATTGCTTGGCCAACAGGGTCAGCGACAGCAGCCGCGGGTACAGCTCGTCCATCACGCGCTCGTATTGCGCACGGCTGTAGCGCGGGTGCAGGGCCGAGAGCTTGATGGAAATGCCCGGGCCTTCATAAATCCCACGACCGTGAGACGCTTTGCCGATCGAGTGGATGGCTTGTTCGTACGACGCCAGGTACTTCTGCGCGTCGTGTTCGGTCAGCGCCGCTTCACCGAGCATGTCGTAGGAATAACGGAAGCCCTTGGCTTCGAACTTGCTCGCGTTGGCCAGTGCTTCGGCGATGGTTTCGCCGGTGACGAACTGCTCGCCCATCAGGCGCATGGCCATGTCGACGCCCTTGCGGATCATCGGCTCGCCGCTCTTGCCGATGATCCGGCTCAGCGACGAAGTCAGGCCGGCTTCGTTGTGGGTCGACACCAGTTTGCCGGTCAGCAGCAGACCCCAGGTCGCGGCGTTGACGAACAGCGATGGGCTGTTGCCCAGGTGCGGCTGCCAGTTGCCGGTGCTGATCTTGTCGCGGATCAGCGCATCGCGAGTGCCTTTGTCCGGGATGCGCAGCAGCGCTTCGGCCAGGCACATCAGGGCCACGCCTTCCTGGGACGACAGGGAAAATTCCTGCAGCAGGCCCTGAACAATGCCTGCACGACCGCCGGCACTTTTCTGGTTACGCAGTTTTTCCGCGATGGTCGCGGCGAGTTTGTTGGTGGCTTCGGCCATCGGAGCCGGCAGGCGCGCCTGCTCGATCAGCATCGGCACCACTTCCGGCTCAGGGCGACGGTAAGCAGCGGTGATCGAGGCGCGCAGTACCGATTGCGGCAGGATGCTTTCAGCGAATTCGAGGAAACACTGGTGCGCGTGATCGGTGTGGACTTCACCGGCGTCGTCGCTGTCCTTGGCGGTCAAACCGTTCAGCTCGGTCAGGGTTGCACCACCCTCGAGTTTTTCCAGGTAATTGAAAATTGCCTGCTTGATCAGCCAGTGCGGTGTGCGATCAATCGAGGTCGCGGCAGCCTTCAGGCGCTCGCGGGTCGGGTCATCGAGTTTGACCCCAAGGGTGGTGGTAGCCATATTTTTATCCTCATGGTTGCCACAGTTGCGTGGCATCAGCTGGCGGCAAGATTAGCCGTGCGCCGAAAGAGGTGCAACCGGGTGCAACCCTTTTTTTGTCGGAAAAATAAACGCTTCGTCAGGAATTATTTTCTGGTACTGACGTGCCGCTCCTGCTTGGTGCTTTTACTTCTAGCGGAGCGCAGTGACTGCGCTAAAAAGGAGCAAAAACCGCGTATTTATCGGTATATCCGACTAGGTGCAACTTAATCGCCAGAAACTGGTTGCACCTTTTTTACTTTGTTGCATAGCATTCGCGCCCAAGGTGCAACCGGGAATACCCGGTGTATCGGCTGGTGGCTTTCCTGGGGAAACATCAGTCCTAAATGCGCGGGATCCCGTTTCGTCTGCCAAACATCGTCGTTTGTGTGCGATTGATCACCGCTGCTACATAAAAACAAAGCCAGGGCGTAACTTAATGAGCGTAAGCAATCCAACACTGATCACGTTCGTGATCTACATCGCAGCAATGGTACTGATCGGCTTCATGGCCTATCGCTCCACCAACAACCTTTCAGACTACATTCTTGGCGGCCGCAGCCTCGGCAGCGTGGTAACGGCTTTGTCCGCCGGTGCTTCCGACATGAGCGGCTGGTTGCTGATGGGCCTGCCGGGCGCCATCTACATGTCCGGTCTGTCCGAAAGCTGGATCGCCATCGGCCTGATCGTCGGTGCCTACCTGAATTGGCTGTTCGTCGCCGGCCGTCTGCGCGTGCAGACCGAGCACAACGGCGATGCCCTGACCCTGCCTGACTACTTCTCCAGCCGTTTCGAAGACAAAAGTGGCCTGCTGCGCATCATTTCGGCGGTGGTGATTCTGGTGTTCTTCACCATTTACTGCGCTTCCGGCATTGTGGCCGGTGCCCGTCTGTTCGAAAGCACCTTCGGCATGTCCTACGAGACGGCGCTGTGGGCCGGTGCGGCGGCGACAATTGCCTACACCTTCGTCGGCGGTTTCCTCGCGGTGAGCTGGACTGACACCGTGCAAGCCACGCTGATGATCTTCGCTTTGCTGCTGACGCCGATCATCGTGTTGCTGGCCACTGGTGGCGTCGATACCACGTTCCTCGCCATCGAAGCCCAGGATCCAAGCAACTTCGACATGCTCAAGGGCACCACCTTCATCGGCATCATCTCGCTGATGGGCTGGGGTCTGGGTTACTTCGGTCAGCCGCACATCCTCGCGCGTTTCATGGCCGCTGACTCGGTGAAGTCGATTGCCAACGCCCGTCGCATCTCCATGACCTGGATGATCCTGTGCCTGGGCGGCACCGTCGCCGTGGGCTTCTTCGGTATCGCCTACTTCTCGGCGCACCCGGAAGTGGCCGGCCCAGTCACCGAGAACCACGAACGGGTGTTCATCGAACTGGCGAAAATCCTCTTCAACCCGTGGGTGGCCGGTGTCCTGCTGTCGGCGATTCTCGCCGCGGTCATGAGCACCCTGAGCTGCCAGTTGCTGGTGTGCTCGAGCGCCCTGACCGAAGACTTCTACAAAACCTTCCTGCGCAAATCCGCTTCCCAGGTTGAGCTGGTGTGGGTCGGTCGCGCGATGGTGTTGCTGGTGGCGCTGATCGCTATCGCCATGGCCGCCAACCCGGAAAACCGCGTACTGGGCCTGGTGTCCTACGCCTGGGCCGGTTTCGGTGCCGCGTTCGGTCCAGTGGTGCTGATCTCGGTGATCTGGAAAGACATGACCCGCAACGGCGCACTGGCCGGCATCCTGGTCGGCGCCATCACCGTGGTGGTGTGGAAGCACTTCGAGGTGATGGGCCTGTACGAAATCATCCCGGGCTTCATCTTCGCCAGCCTGGCGATCTACATCGTCAGCAAAATGGGCGAGCCAACCAAAGGCATGGTGCAGCGCTTCGAAGCGGCGGAAAAAGATTTCCACCTGAACAAGTGATGCACTGAGCTGCGGCTCACAGAAAAACGGCCCGTTTCCTACAAGGAGGCGGGCCGTTTTTTTGTGCCTGTGATTTCTCAAGAAGTTGGAGAACCCTGTGGGAGCTGGCTTGCCAGCGATGGCGGTGTGTCAGTGAGCGAATAAGTTGGATGTGCCGGCCTCATCGCTGGCAAGCCAGCTCCCACAGGTCCAGTGGTGGTTTTGGGGGATATGTCTGTAGTCGATTGCGCCAATATCCGAAGGCTTTTTCGCCAGAAAAAGTAGGGCAAATCTGATTTTCCCGTCACCCGTCCAACACCCGTTATCCCTCATGCAGAATCGCCCGCCCTCAATCTGCAGAGACACATCGGATGTTCGCGCCTGCCAATCAACCGCGTTTCACGTTGACCCTCGAAGGCGCCCAATTTGATCTCAAAGTCCTTGAGTTCACGGGCAAGGAAGCCATCAGCCAACCCTTTCGTTTCGAGCTGGAACTGGTCAGTGAACGGCCCGATCTGGACCTCGAGAGCCTGCTGCATCGTCAGGCGTTTCTGAGTTTTGACGCCGATGGTGGCGGTATCCACGGCCAGATTTATCGGGTCGGGCAGGGGGATTCCGGGAAACGTCTGACACGCTATCACCTGAGCCTTGTGCCGCGTCTGACCTACCTCGGCCACCGGACCAATCAGCGTATTTTTCAGCATCAGACGGTGCCGCAAATCGTGACGCGGATCCTCAAGGACCACGCGATCCTGCGTGACGCCTTCGAGTTTCGTCTCGGCAGTGATTACCCGGTGCGCGAATATTGTGTGCAGTACGCCGAGAGCGATCTGGCGTTCATTCAGCGCCTGTGTGCCGAGGTCGGCATTCATTATCACTTTCAGCACAGTCCGGAAGGTCACCTATTGGTGTTCGGTGATGATCAGACGGTGTTCCCGAAACTGGCTCAACCGACGCTTTATCTGCCCGGCAGCGGCATGGCCGGTGGCGCGCCGGCGATCAATCGTTTCAATGTTCGCGTGGAAACCCGTACCAGCGTAGTGACCCGGCGCGATTACAACTTCATCAAGCCGCGCCTGCAGCTGCAAAGTCGGGTCGACGGTGAGCAGCGCCCGGTGCTAGAGGATTATCACTTCCCCGGCCAATTCAACGATCGTGGAACCGGCAGGCACCTGGCCCAAAGAGCGCTTGAGCGACATGTCGCCGATTACCGTCAGGCCGAGGGCATCAGCGACGTGTCTGCCCTGGTGTGCGGACATTTCATGCAACTGACCGAACACCCGCGCCTGGACTGGAATGACCTGTGGCTGCTCACCGCCATTGAACACCGTGGGCGACAGCCGCAGGTGCTGGAGGAATCGGTGACCAGCGATGGGGAAACATTCCAGGGTTACCGTAATACCTTTCTTGCTACGCCTTGGGAGGTGTTCTTCCGCCCAGCCCTCGGCCCTGAAAAACCACGAATGCTTGGCTATCAACCTGCCGTCGTCACCGGGCCGCACGACGCGGAAATCCACTGCGACGAGTACGGTCGGGTCAAGGTGCAACTGGCCTGGGATCGCGACGGCGAGCTCAACGAGCATTCCAGTTGCTGGCTGCGTGTGGCAACCGGTTGGGCACATGACCATTACGGCAGCGTGCTGATCCCGCGAGTCGGCATGGAAGTGCTGGTCGGTTTCATCGACGCCGATGCCGACAAACCGTTGGTGATGGGGTGCCTGCCGAATGCCGCGACCCCGGTGCCGCTGGACCTCCCGGCGGACAAGACCCGCAGCATCTTCCGCAGCCACAGCAGCCCCGGTGGCGGTGGTTACAACGAGCTGCGCATCGAGGACAAAAAGGGCGCCGAAGAAATCTACCTGCGCGCCCAGCGCAACTGGACCCAGCATGTACTGCACGACCAGCAGGTGCAGGTCGACAACCAGCGCAGCATCGTCGTCACGGGCACCGCCAAGCATGAGTTGAAGGCCGACGAACAACGCATCACCCACGGCCAGCGCCAGACCGAAGTCAAACAGGACGATCACCTGACGGTGGTCGGCGATCGGCATATTCGGGTGAGCAACCAGGCCACCAGCGCCAGCGCACAAATCCACGTCAGTGCCGGGCAACAAGTGGTGATCGACGGCGGCGCGAGCGCCACGATTCAGGCCGGCGGGCAGTGGATCAACATCGGGCCTGGCGGGATCTTCAGTAGCGTGCCGATTCAAGTCGGTGGCGCGCCGATGGCGGCAATGAGCGCGGCACCTGGTGTGCCGGGGTTGCCAGCGAAACTTGCAGCGGCACCGGCGGCCATGCTCACCGCCGCACAAATCATGAGCTTTAAAGGCGATGCGCCATTCTGCGAAGAGTGCGAGCGCTGCAAGGACGGTGTTTGTGCAGCCTGAGTGCCTGACGCCTTCAGCGTGGCTGGCGCGTGAGCCGCTGAAACCTGCGGAGCAACTGTTCGCGATTTTCAGTAATGCCAGCGACGCCAGGCCTCCGCTGGTCGGACCCAACCCGATCTGGGCGGACACGATCTACGCCGAGTGGGACGCGGTAATGCCCTTTGTGGGAATTGTCGCGGCGGACAGTGAGTTTCTCGATTGGGTGGCCTCTACCGAGTCTCGCGACTGGGGGTGGTTGGCGGTGTCCTCGGCGAGCCTGGAGGTGGTAGTTGAGCACTTTCGCAGCCTGACTCAAGTGCTGATGCCGGACGGCGCAGCGGTGTTTTTTCGCTTCTGGGATGGGCGTTTTGTGTTGCCGATCCTAAAGTCCGACGAAGTGCAATCTGCGCAGTTGATGCCGGTGATCTCGCGCGGCTTGATCAATGGACAGGCCGTGGAGATCGGGGGCAGGGCGCAGGTTTCGGGGCGAGTATTTCCTTGGTGGAAAGTAACGGGATCGGTCTTGGCCGCAACAGCTGATGACATTCGCATCGGCAATGCTGTGCAGTGGCTGAGCGAGGAGCATCCTGCCTTGTTCGAGGCCTTTCCCGAGCCGGTTTTACGTTGCAAGGTCAGGCGGTTTTTTCAGGTTTCAGCGTCGGAAGAAACGTCGCAATCGGCGTTATTGGACCATTTGCAGGACGAAGCAGAATGAAATTTCCGGGCGAAGTCCAAGGATCAGCGATGTTCGCGTCCTGGGCTTTGATAAAGCTTTCGATGGGTTGTTGAGGCAACTGAACTGTGGCGAGGGGATTCATCCCCGATGGGCAGCGAAGCGGCCCCAAGACCTGTCATCGCGGAGCAACAGATACAACATGTTGACAGAATAGGGGGGGCTGCTGCGCAGCCCATCGGGGATGAATCCCCTCGCCACAGGTATTGGACCGGATCTTAAGATGTAAGAGGGCCGCTCAGCCGCCAACCCCTGACTTGCCGCCCGGTAAAAGGTAAACTTCACGGCCCTCGCAGGAGCAGCCATGAATTATCGTCACGCCTTCCATGCCGGCAATCACGCCGATGTGTTCAAACACCTGACCTTGACCCGCCTCATCGCCCTGATGTCGCGCAAGGAACAGCCGTTTGCCTATCTCGATACGCACGCCGGTATCGGTCTGTATGACTTGCAGGGCGATCAGGCCAACCGTACCGGCGAGTACCTGGAAGGCATCGCACGTTTGTGGGATCAGCCGGATCTGCCGGCGCTGACCGCCGACTACATGAAGGTGCTGCACGAGATGAACCCGGATGGCCAGTTGCGTTACTACCCGGGGTCACCGGAGCTGGCGCGGCGTCTGACCCGGGCGCAGGATCGGGTGATGCTCAACGAGAAACACCCGCAAGACGGCGTGCAGCTCAAGGAGAACATGGCCGGCGATCGTCGGGTCAAGGTGCATCTGGGCGAGGGCTGGCATGTGGCGCGGGCGATGCTGCCGGTGCAGGAAAAACGTGCGGTGATGCTCATCGATCCGCCGTTCGAACAGCTCGACGAGATGCAAAAGTGTGCGGCGTCGCTGAAAGAAGCGATTGGCCGCATGCGCCAGACCGTTGCGGCGATCTGGTATCCGGTGAAGGATCAGCGTGCGCTGCGTCGTTTCTATCAGGATCTGGCCGGTACCGGTGCGCCGAAGTTGCTGCGCGTGGAACTGTTGGTGCATCCGCTGGATACGCCGAACAGCCTGAACGGCTCCGGCATGGCGATTGCCAATCCGCCGTGGGGGCTGGAGGAAGAATTGCGCGAGTTGCTGCCGTGGTTGTCGAAGAAGCTTGGGCAGACTCAGGGTGGATGGCAGATGGATTGGTTGATCGCCGAAAGCTGATCAAGGGCAAGATCAAAAGATCGCAGCCTGCGGCAGCTCCTACAAGTTCAGTGTCGTCCACACATACGCGGACCTGTAGGAGCTGCCGAAGGCTGCGATCTTTTGCTTTCAGACTTTAATCAATTACCCGCCAGGCTCGGTGGCATGCACACGCCGGTGCCGCCGATCCCGCAATAACCTTCAGGGTTTTTCGCCAGGTATTGCTGGTGATAGGCCTCGGCGAAATACACGGTCGGCGCCTGTTCGATTTCGGTGCTGATTTCGCCCAGGCCTGCCTTCGACAGTTCAGCCTGATACACCGCTTTGCTCTTCAGCGCCGCGTCCAGTTGCTCTGGCGAGGTCGCGTAGATCACCGAGCGGTATTGAGTGCCGATGTCATTGCCCTGACGCATGCCCTGAGTCGGGTTGTGCAGTTCCCAGAACATCGCCAGCAGCTCTTCGTAGCTGACCTTGGCTTTGTCATACACCACCAGCACCACTTCGGCGTGGCCGGTCAGGCCCGAGCAGACTTCTTCGTAAGTCGGGTTCGGCGTGTAGCCACCGGCGTAACCGACCACGGTGCTGACCACGCCTTCGCGCTGCCAGAAACGGCGCTCCGCGCCCCAGAAGCAACCCAGACCGAAGATCGCGAAGTCGACGTCCTGGAAAAACGGGCCGAGCAACGGGGTTTCTTCGAAGACGAAATGCTTTTCAGGCAGGGTCATCGCGGTTTCGCGGCCGGGTAGAGCTTGGTCTTTGGTCGGTAGCACGTTTTTGTTCACCAGAATTTCCGAGCGCAGAACCATGATCGTTCCTCTCAGTCAGGATGGGATGTAAAAAATCAGACCGCCAGTGTGCCGAATGATGCCGGATTTCGCACTATTCAATGTAGGAGCTGCGTGCGGCAGCTCCTACATGAAAGGGCGGCGAGGGCTAGAGGCAGAGCGGGCCGCGCGGGTAGCGCTTGAGCGCCTGGATCAGCTCACCACCGGGGATCGGCCGGTCGAACAGGTAGCCTTGGCCGACGTCGCAACGGTGGCGACGCAGGAACGCCAGTTGTTCGGCAGTCTCGATGCCTTCGGCCACGACCTTGAGCTTCAGGTTGTGGGCCATGGCGATCACCGCGGAGGTGATTTCCATGTCGTCCTGGTTGTCGGGGATTTCGTGGATGAAGCTGCGATCGATCTTGATGATGTCGATCGGGAATTTCTTCAGGTAACTGAGCGACGAGTAACCGGTACCGAAGTCGTCCATGGCCAGGGTCAGGCCCAGGCGCTTGAGCTGATCGAGCTGCAAGTGCGTATCTTCGGTGGCTTCCAGCAGCAAACCTTCGGTCAGCTCCAGTTCGAGCAGACTGGCCGGCAGCGCTTCTTCCTTGAGGATGTTGGCGATGGACGCGACCAGATCCGGGTCGGAGAACTGCTTGGGTGACAGGTTGATCGCCACTTGCAGATTGCCCATGCCCGCGGCGGTCAGCGCTTTGCTCATGCGGCAGGCCTGACGCGCGATCCACTTGCCGATCGGAATGATCAGGCCGGTTTCTTCGGCAACGCTGATGAACTGATCCGGGCGGATCATCCCGCGCTCCGGGTGGTTCCAGCGCAGCAGCGCCTCCATGCCCAGCAGGCGACCGCTGCGCAGGCACAGCTTGGGCTGATAGAACACGTCCAGCTCATTCTGGGTCAGGGCGCGGCGCAGGTTGTTCTCGACGAACAGCTTGTAACTGGCCTCGGCATTCAGCGCTTCGGTGAAGACTTGCACCTGATGCTTGCCGTTGGCCTTGGCCTTGTGCAGGGCCAGACCGGCGTTGCGCATCAGGGTTTGCGGATCGCGGCCGTGCAGAGGCGCGCAGGCCAGGCCCACGGAGCCGGTGACGCTGATCAGCTGGTTGTCGACGAACATCGGTTTGTCGAGGGTCGCCAGCAACTGGTTGGCGATCTGCTGGCCAGTGGCGAGATCAGTGTCGTCGAGCAGAACGGCGAACTCGTTACTGGCGAAGCGCGCGAGGCTGCCGCTCGGGCTCAGGCTGTTGCGCAGGCGCCGGGCGAGGCTGATCAGCAGCTTGTCGCCGGTCTGGTGGCCGAGGCTGTCGTTGATCCGCTTGAAGTTGTCGATGTCCACGAGCAGCAGACTGATCGGCGTGTCGCTGTCGCGGGCGAAGCGTTCGTCCAGATTGCGGATAAACGCCGGGCGGTTGCCGAGGTTGGTCAGATTGTCGGTGTACGCCAGACGCTCGATGCGCTGTTGCGCCAGTTTGGTCTGAGTGATGTCTTCGTAGATGCCGATGTAGTGCGTCAGCTCGCGGTTATCGCCATACACCTTGGAGATCGACAACTGGCCCCAATACGGTTCGAGGTTCTTGCGCCGGCTTTTGAATTCGCCCTGCCAGCTGTTGCTCTTGGCCAGCGCCGACGGCGCGTCAAACAGCAGCTCGCTGAGGTTTTCCAAGGCCGGCAGTTCCGACAGGCGCTGGCCGTGGACTTCCTCGGTGGAGTACTGGGTGATTGCGGTGAAACTCGGGTTGACGTACTCGACCACGCCGTCGCAATTGACCAGCAAAAAGGCGTTGGCGCTTTGCTCGACCGCGCGCTGGAACAGGTGCAGGGCGCTGGTGGCGGTGCGGCGGTTGTGGTTGTTGATGACCTGGGCGAACTGATCCGCCAGCTCACCGGCAAAGGCGATTTCGTCGGACTGCCAGGCGCGGGTGACACCGGTCTGCTCCAGGCAGAGCACGCCGACCACCTGGCCGTCGACGCGGATGCTGGCGTCGAGCATGGCATTGACGTCGCGCGGGCGCAGGGCTTCGGCCATCTCGCGGGTGCGCGGGTCGCGCATCGCATTGTGCGCGTCAATGGCGCGGCTGCCGTGCAGCGCTTCCATGTAGTCGGGGAAGCCGCTGATGTCGATCACCTCCGGCAGGAGGTATTCCTGCGTTGCGCGGTGATACGCGGAAATCGGCACCAGCAGATTGCCTTCGAGGTTCCACAGGCTGGCGCAGTCGATTTCATAGATGTCGCAGGCGCAGCGGGTGATCAGTTCGGCGGCTTCCTGCAGCGAGTTGTGGCTGCTGTAGCGCTGGCGGGCAAGCAGCAGAATCAGATCCTGCTGGGCGCGCACCCGATCAAGGTGCTGCAGTTGTTCCTGCTGGGCGCGCTGGTTCAGCTCCAAGGCGATCTGCAGCCGCGAGTTCTGGGTTTCGAGGTCGACGGAGGGCAGCGCTGGTGCTTCGTCGAAGACATCATCGACCGCCAGCAAATAACCGCGCAGCAAGTGCCGATTGTGCTGCTTATAGGCTTCGCCGAGTTCGAGGATGCTCAGCACGCCAGCGGCGGTGTGCAGGGTGTAGCGCACCAGATAATGCGGGCTGTCGCGCAGTTGCTGTTGGATCGCGTCGTGCAACTGATAGCGAGCTTCAGGCTCCATCAGGCTGGCGTAGGGCGAGCCGACCAAGGCACACAATTCGACGGCTGGCTGGCCGAACTGGCGTTCGCAGTTGGGATCGAGAAACAGCATCGCCCAGCTCGCTTCATTCAAGCGCTCGAAACGCAGCATGCCGAGCCGCGAGGGCACAGGCAACTGCGTCACTACCTCGGCCGCCATACGGCTGGCGGCATCGGGTTGGCTCTTCATGAAGGAACTCGCTTGGAAATATGCTGAACGCGCGGGCTCTCGCCCTCTTTACTGTTGCCTGCGGCAAGGTTGCATCATTGCGGCACCGACTGACAAGAGAGATGAAGGCCAAGTGCTATAAGAATGTGTCGGCCGCTCGGGGCATTTCTCCAGTGTGTGGTTGAAAAGAGCAAAAGATCGCAGCCTGCGGCAGCTCCTACAAGGGATGTATGCCAATGTAGGAGCTGCCGAAGTCTGCGATCTTTCAAGATCTCAGCGTAATTTCAGGCTGATCGATTGCAGCTTCTTGCCATCACGATCATGGTAATTGACCAGAATTTGATCAGTCTCGACGACTACATGGGCGAAGTTGTCTTCGCTGACGACCGGGCTGGTCAACTCATGCTGATAATCACCCGTCGCCGTGCGCGCCAGTGGTCGATCGAGGATGAACGTCGACGCCTTGGCATAGGGCAACAGCTTGCTGTTGCACAGCGGCGAGGAAACGATGGTGTGGACTTCGAAATCCGGGTCTTCACTATGCGTCAGGCGCGAGGTCAGCGAGCCATGCACATCGCCCGAGACAAACACGACATTCCTGATGCGTCGGGTGCGGATGGTTTCCAGCAGGCGCAGGCGCTGCTCCGGGAAGGCTTTCCAGGCATCGTCGCCGTGCAATTTGCGATCCGGGTAGAACATCACGCTGGTCACGATGAATTTCACCCGCGCCGGGCTGTTGGTCAGCCATTTGAGCAGCGCCTGTTCCTGCGCCTCATCGAGTATGCGGCGATCATCGGCTGACAAGTTGCGGCGGGTGCGACTGTCGGTCACAAACCATTCGATATCACCGTCACTGAATTGATACCAGTAGTGCTCGAGTTTTGCCCGATTCACCTTTTCGTTAGTTGTAAGTTCATGCGCCGGGCTGTGGCTGACTTGATAGATTTCATAGGCGGCCATGGCGTTGCGATATAACACGTGATCTGATTGTTTGGCATTCGCCGGCCAATTGTCTTCAATTTCGTGATCATCCAGAATCATATAAGTCGAAGTGCCGGACATCAAACGCTGAATATTCGGCTGAGAGAAGGCCGCACGGTACTTGCTGAGGATGTCCTTATATTCACGATCAGGTGCAAACAGATTAAGGTCGTCGACATAAACCTGATCACCCGTCATCAGGGTGGCACTGATCGGCGGCTGGGCACCTTCGATCAATTGGTTGATGGAGGCAAAGATCCGGTCACCCAGATGGGGCAGCACCGGCACCCCCGCCGTCATGCGCAAATAGCGGCAAGAGCCGACGATATAGGCCTTTGCCTGCAGGGCATTGCTTGAGCGGGTGCGCAATCGATAGATTTCCCGCGGCCACTGCAGCGGCAGTTCGGCGACACTGTCCACGGTATGGACAGGATTCATCGGGCTGAACCAGCCGGTCTGGTATTCATATTCGGTGTCACTGCTCAAGTTGTTGAGGGTGAACACTTCGGTCATGTCGCGCAGCGCACTGGGTTCGGCGAAAATACTAGCTGACCACTGTTGTGTTCCAGACTTCCGATAGCGAATGGCGGCAAATACCGGTGCGTTGCCTTGCTTGTCGGCGCGCATGAATATACGCGCGTGATGAGTTGTCGTGTGGCCGATAATCGGGCCAATAGTTGGCTTGAACATATTCGAGTCCGTTCGAGTAAGTTTCGTTTTTTATAAATAACTCGGGAAAATCGTTATTTAATCCGAGGGCAGAGATTAGTTGCCTGTCGGTGAAAAATATCGGGACGAATTCGACTGCAGTCGTAGTTCAAGTAAACCGAACTTGTAGGAAGAGCCGCTGCACTTTTTTCAGGGCAAAAAAAGCCCCGTCAAACTGACGGGGTTGAGGTACGAGCGTGTGGCGCTCGAAAACGTGGAACGCAGTCGGCCCTCCGTTGCCGGAGGGCCGAACGCTTTACAGCAGGATGGTGCGGATGTCGCCCAGCAGGCTACCCAGACGCTGGGTGAAGCGTGCAGCAGCGGCGCCGTTGATCACACGGTGATCGTAGGACAGCGACAGTGGCAGCATCAGTTTCGGCTGGAAGGCTTTGCCGTCCCAGACTGGCTGGATGGTTGCCTTGGAAACACCGAGGATCGCCACTTCCGGCGCGTTGACGATCGGCGTGAAGCCGGTGCCGCCAATGTGGCCGAGGCTGGAAATGGTGAAGCAGGCGCCCTGCATCTCGTCCGAAGAAAGCTTCTTGGTGCGGGCTTTTTCAGCCAGCGAAGCAGCTTCTGCGGCCAGTTGCAGCAGGCTCTTCTGGTCGACGTTCTTGATGACCGGTACCAGCAGGCCATCCGGGGTGTCGACCGCGAAACCGATGTTGACGTACTTCTTGCGAATGATCGCCTTGCCGCTTGGTGCCAGCGAACTGTTGAAGTCCGGCAGTTCCTTGAGCAGGTGTGCGCAGGTCTTGAGCAGCAGCGGCAGGATGGTCAGCTTGACGCCGGCCTTCTCCGCGACGGCTTTCTGCGCAACACGGAAGGCTTCCAGCTCGGTGATGTCCGCCGAGTCGAATTGCGTTACGTGCGGCACGTTCAGCCAGCTGCGGTGCAGGTTGGCCGCGCCGACCTGCATCAGACGGGTCATCGGCACTTCTTCGATTTCGCCGAAGCGGCTGAAGTCCACGACCGGAATCGGCGGGATGCCCGCGCCGCCGGTTGCGCCGCCAGCAGCTGGCGCTTCCTTGGCCTTCTGCATCATCGCCTTGACGTAAACCTGCACGTCTTCCTTGAGGATGCGACCGTGCGGACCGCTGGCGCCAACAGCGCTCAGCTCGACGCCGAACTCACGGGCCAGTTGACGCACGGCCGGGCCGGCGTGAACTTTCGCGCCAGGCTTGGCCGGCGCAGCAACCGGAGCGCCAGCAGCAGGGGCAGCGGCAGCCGGAGCAGCAGCGGCAGGTGCCGGAGCGCTTGGCGCAGCGGCAGCTGGAGCCGGGGCAGCAGCCGGGGCCGCACCTTTGACTTTCAGCTTGAGGATCAGATCGCCGGTGCCGACTTCGTCGTCCAGCTTG
Source organism: Pseudomonas sp. S8 (assembly GCF_050473925.1). Taxonomy (NCBI): domain Bacteria; kingdom Pseudomonadati; phylum Pseudomonadota; class Gammaproteobacteria; order Pseudomonadales; family Pseudomonadaceae; genus Pseudomonas; species Pseudomonas sp. S8. The sequence goes on along the minus strand of NZ_JBFDVZ010000016.1, from coordinate 3,807,911 downwards.
ATCGAAACGCTTTCCACCACGCCCGCGGCAGGCGACGGGATTTCCATGCTCGCCTTGTCGGATTCGAGGGTGATCAGCGACTGGTCGGCTTCAACGCTGTCGCCAGCCTTGACCAGCACTTCGATGATCTTGGCCTTGCCGGCCGAACCGATGTCCGGAACGTGGATGTCCTGAACGCTGTCGGCAATCGGTGCAGCCGGGGCGGCGGCCGGAGCAGGCGCAGCAGCAGCGGCTGGCGCAGCAGCCTGAGCCGGAGCGGCCGCAGCACCCGCCACTTCCAGATCCAGAATCAGGTCGCCAGTGCCGACTTCGTCGTTGAGCTTGACGCTGATGGCCTTGACCACGCCCGCGGCAGGCGACGGGATTTCCATGCTGGCCTTGTCGGATTCCAGGGTGATCAACGATTGATCAGCCTCGACCTTGTCGCCAACCTTGACCTGGATCTCGATGATCTGGGCCTTGCCCGACGAACCGATGTCCGGCACGTGCACTTGCTGCACCGAAGCGGCAGCCGGGGCAGTGGCTGGCGCGGCTGGAGCAGGAGCGGCAGCCGGTTTGGCTTCAGCTTTTGCAGCCGGTGCAGCAGCAGGCGCAGGAGCCGCTTGCGCGGCGCCCTCAACTTCCAGTTCGAGCAGTTCGTCGCCTTCTTTCAGGCGGTCGCCCAGCTTCACTTTCAGGCTCTTGATGACGCCGGCTTTCGGGGCCGGCACTTCCATGCTGGCCTTGTCCGATTCCAGCGTCAGAATGCTCTGGTCGGCTTCGATGCGGTCGCCGACCTTCACAAACAGTTCAATTACTTCACCTTCACCGCTGCCGATGTCAGGTACGCGAATGAGTTCGCTCACAAAATGTCTCCTCAGCAGTCCAGTGGGTTGCGTTTTTCCGGGTCGATGCCGAACTTGACGATGGCCTCGGCCACCACTTTAGGTTCGATATCACCACGGTCAGCCAGTGCTTCCAGGGCTGCCAACACCACGAAATGACGGTCGACTTCGAAGAAATGACGCAGTTTCTTGCGGCTGTCGCTGCGGCCGAAACCGTCGGTGCCCAGGACTTTGAATTCCTTGGACGGTACCCACTGACGGATCTGCTCGGCGAACAGCTTCATGTAGTCGGTAGAGGCAATCACCGGACCCTTACGGCCACTCAGGCACTCTTCAACGTAGCTCTGCTTGGGCTTCTGGCCAGGCTTGAGACGGTTGCTGCGCTCTACGGCCAGGCCGTCGCGACGCAGTTCGTTGAAGCTGGTAACGCTCCATACGTCAGCGCCGATGTTGAACTCTTCACGCAGAATCTTCGCCGCTTCACGCACTTCACGCAGGATGGTGCCGGAGCCCATCAGCTGTACGTGATGCGCTGCATCGCGGGTGTCTTCTTCGAGCAGGTACATGCCTTTCTTGATGCCTTCTTCGGCACCGGCCGGCATGGCTGGCTGCTGGTACGACTCGTTCATCACGGTGATGTAATAGAAGATGTCCTGTTGCTCTTCGGTCATCTTCTTCATGCCGTCCTGAATGATCACCGCCAGCTCGTAGCCGTAGGTTGGATCGTAGGTGCGGCAGTTCGGGATGGTCGCGGCCAGCAGGTGGCTGTGACCGTCTTCGTGCTGCAGGCCTTCACCGTTCAGGGTGGTACGGCCGGCGGTGCCGCCGATCAGGAAGCCACGGGTACGGCTGTCGCCAGCGGCCCAGGCCAGGTCACCGATACGCTGGAAGCCGAACATCGAGTAGAAGATGTAGAACGGCAGCATCGGCTGGTTGTGGCTGGAGTACGAAGTACCGGCGGCGATGAAGGAACTCATGGCGCCCGCTTCGTTGATGCCTTCTTCAAGGATCTGACCTTTCTGGTCTTCCTTGTAGAACATCACCTGGTCTTTATCGACTGGCTCGTAGAGCTGGCCGACGGAGGAGTAGATGCCCAACTGACGGAACATGCCTTCCATACCGAAGGTACGGGCTTCGTCCGGGATGATCGGCACGATGCGCGGGCCGATTTCCTTGTCCTTGACCAGTTGCGCGAGGATGCGCACGAAGGCCATGGTGGTGGAAATTTCACGGTCGCCCGATCCATCGAGGATGGCTTTCAGGGTGTCCAGATCCGGGGTCGGTACGCTGAAGCTCTGCGCGCGGCGCTGCGGTACGAAACCGCCCAGTGCGGCACGGCGCTCGCTCAGGTAGCGGGCTTCGGCGCTGTTCGGCTCTGGCTTGAAGAACGGCAGGTTCTCCAGCTCTTCGTCCTTGACCGGGATGTCGAAGCGGTCGCGGAACAACTTCAGGCTGTCGACGTCGACTTTCTTGGTGTTGTGTGCGGTGTTTTTCGCTTCGCCGGCACCGGTGCCATAACCCTTGATGGTCTTGGCCAGGATGACGGTAGGTTGTTCTTTGTGGTTGACCGCTTCGTGGTACGCCGCATAGACCTTGTACGGGTCGTGGCCGCCACGGTTGAGTTTCCAGATCTCGTCGTCGGACAGATCGGCAACCATTGCCTTGAGTTCAGGCGTGTTGAAGAAGTGCTCGCGAACGAACGCGCCGTCTTTGGCTTTGTAGTTCTGGTACTCGCCGTCGATGACTTCGTCCATGCGACGTTGCAGGATGCCGTCGACGTCCTTGGCCAGCAGTGGGTCCCAGAAACGGCCCCAGATGACTTTGGTCACGTTCCACTGTGCACCGCGGAACACGCCTTCGAGTTCCTGGATGATCTTGCCGTTGCCGCGAACCGGGCCGTCGAGGCGCTGCAGGTTGCAGTTGATGACGAAGATCAGGTTGTCCAGCTTCTCGCGGCCGGCCAGGGAGATGGCGCCCAAGGATTCCGGCTCGTCGCACTCACCGTCGCCCAGGAAACACCAGACTTTCTGTTTGCCCGGCTGGATGAAACCGCGGTGTTCCAGGTACTTCATGAAGCGTGCCTGGTAGATCGCCTGGATCGGACCCAGACCCATGGATACGGTCGGGAACTGCCAGAAGTCAGGCATCAGCCAAGGGTGCGGATAGGACGAGAGGCCCTGACCGTCGACTTCCTGGCGGAAGTTGTTCATCTGGTCTTCGGTAATGCGGCCTTCCATGAACGCACGGGCGTAAACGCCTGGCGAGGTGTGGCCCTGGAAGTAGATCAGGTCGCCGCCGTGTTCGTCGGTCGGGGCCTGGAAGAAGTAGTTGAAGCCGATGTCATACAGGGTCGCGCTGGAAGCGAAGCTGGAGATGTGACCACCCAGGTCAGAATCTTTCAGGTTCGTACGCATTACCATGGCCATCGCGTTCCAGCGCACCAGCGAGCGAATGCGGCGTTCCATGAACAGGTCGCCAGGCATGCGTGCTTCGTGGGTTACCGGGATGGTGTTGCGGTAAGGCGTGGTGATGGCGTAAGGGAGCTGCGAACCGCTGCGGGTCGCCAGTTCACCCATACGGGTCATCAGATAGTGAGCACGGTCTTCGCCTTCTTTGTCGAGAACCGATTCCAGGGCGTCCAGCCATTCCTGGGTTTCGACGGGATCGAGGTCTTGCATGGCTTGCTCCAGGGCGGAAAGGCTTCCAGAATCGGTTGCCTGAGTTTGCGACTGGCCTTGTGGGCAGACGATTTAAAATTCTTGGATTGCCGACAGGTTGTTCCGGCGGCGTGTAGTTTTACTACAAATCTTTGAGCATTTCAGCCTTTCGGATGTATAGACGAGTAGTAAAACTACAGAGGAAAGGCTTGTGGCCTCCGACTGCGTTGTGAGAATAATCGTTAAGGTTGGTCGATTACCATCCGAAAAAGGTGAAAGTTTGATGCTGGATGCCAAAGAAGAAGAAATTTCAGCTATTTCTAACTTTTGTTCGACAGTCCTTCGCGTAGCGGGTTTTCATCAAACACTACAAGCGGCCATTTACACGCCGATCAAGGATAGACCATGACCCTGCCCGTGCTTGCCGAACTCCCCGCCATTCTCCTGCCGTTGGTCACTCGATCCGAGCAGTCGTTCCGTACGGCCGTCGCCTCCCTTGAAGACGATCACGGCTTGTCGAACTGGACACCGGAGCGTTGGGCGCAATTCGCCCGCGTCGGTGCCGCCAGCGATTTCGTCATTGAACAGAGCGTTCGTGACCCTTTGATGTTGCTGACGCTGGTGCAGTCCGGCGAACTTGACCGGCCGTACGCGCCGGGTGAACTCTGCGCGCAGATTGCCGTCGCCGTGAACACCGCGCAAAGCGAAGATGAACTCGGTCGTGTCCTGCGTCGCCAGCGCGCTCGCCATCAGGTACGAATCATCTGGCGCGACCTGAACCGCCAGGCCGATCTGGTACAGACCTGCCGCGATCTTTCAGACATGGCCGACGCCACCATCGATCAGGCTTATCAATGGCTGTACAGCCGCCATTGCCAGCAGTTCGGCACGCCGACCGGTCGGCGCAGCGGTCTGCCGCAACAGATGGTCATTCTCGGCATGGGCAAGCTCGGCGCGGTCGAGTTGAACCTGTCGTCGGACATCGACCTGATCTTCGCCTACCCCGAGGGCGGCGAAACCGTCGGCGTGAAACGCGCGCTGGATAATCAGGAGTTCTTCATTCGTCTCGGCCAGCGCCTGATCAAGGCCCTCGACCCGATGACCGTCGACGGCTTCGTGTTCCGCGTCGACATGCGCCTGCGCCCGTACGGTTCGTCCGGCGCGCTGGTGCTGAGCTTCAATGCACTGGAGCAGTATTACCAGGATCAGGGCCGCGACTGGGAACGCTACGCGATGATCAAGGCGCGGGTGGTGGCCGGCGATCAGACTGCCGGCGCGCAGTTGCTCGACATGCTGCGCCCCTTCGTCTATCGACGTTATCTGGATTTCTCGGCGATCGAAGCGCTGCGCACCATGAAGCAGTTGATCCAGCAGGAAGTGCGGCGCAAGGGCATGGCCGACAACATCAAGCTGGGTTCCGGCGGCATCCGCGAAGTCGAGTTCATCGCCCAGGCTTTCCAGTTGATCCACGGCGGGCGCGACCTGAGCCTGCAGCAGCGTCCTCTATTAAAGGTATTGAGCACGCTGGAAGGGCAAGGCTATCTGCCGCCGGCAGTAATCAGTGAATTGCGCGAAGGCTACGAGTTCCTGCGCTACACCGAACACGCGATCCAGGCGATTGCCGACCGCCAGACCCAGATGTTGCCGGACGGCGCTCAGGATCAGGCGCGCATTGCCTTTATGCTCGGTTTCGCCGATTGGCACGCCTTCCACGAAAAACTGATGTTCTGGCGCGGCCGCGTGGCCTGGCACTTCGCGCAGGTGATCGCCGATCCCGATGAAGAACAGGGTGCCGATTGCGAGGTGGTGGTCGGCGGTGAGTGGTTGCCGCTGTGGGAAGAGGCGCAGGATGAGGAGGCCGCTTGCCGACAATTGGAAGAAGGCGGCTTCAAGGACGCGAGCAAAGCGCTGAAAGCGCTGGCCAGTTTGCGCGGCAGCCCGCAATTGCGCGCCATGCAGCGGCTGGGTCGCGAGCGTCTCGATGCGTTTATTCCGCGTCTGCTGGCTCAGGCGGTGGAACATGACAACCCGGATCTGGTGCTGGAGCGGGTGCTGCCACTGGTCGAAGCGGTGGCCCGACGTTCGGCTTATTTAGTCCTGCTGACGGAAAACCCCGGCGCCTTGCGGCGTTTGCTGACGCTGTGCGCGGCCAGTCCGTGGATTGCTGAGCAGATCACCCGTTTCCCGCTGCTGCTCGATGAATTGCTCAACGAAGGTCGCCTGTTCAAGCCGCCCCTGGCGCCGGAACTGGCCGCCGAGCTGCGCGAACGGCTGACGCGGATTCCCGAAGACGACCTCGAACAGCAGATGGAGGCGCTGCGTCACTTCAAACTCGCGCACCGTTTGCGGGTTGCCGCGTCGGAAATCGCCGGCAGCCTGCCGTTGATGAAAGTCAGCGATTACCTGACCTGGCTGGCTGAAGCGATTCTCGAGCAAGTGCTGGCGTTGGCCTGGCGTCAGACGGTGGCCAAGTACGGCACGCCGCTGCGCACCGATGGCAGTTTGTGCGATCCGGGCTTCATCATTGTCGGTTATGGGAAAGTCGGCGGGCTGGAACTGGGGCATGGTTCGGACCTGGATCTGGTGTTCATCCATGACGGCGATCCGCAGGCGGAAACCGACGGGCCGAAACCGATCGATGGCGCGCAGTTCTTCACCCGGCTGGGGCAGCGGATCATTCACTTGCTGACGGCGCAGACCAACTCCGGTCAGTTGTACGAAGTGGACATGCGTTTGCGCCCGTCCGGCGCGTCGGGGCTGTTGGTCAGTTCACTCGGTGCCTTCGAGCGCTATCAGGAAAATGAAGCCTGGACGTGGGAGCATCAGGCGCTGGTGCGGGCGCGGGTGTTGGTGGGCAGTCAGGATGTCGGCCAGGCCTTCGAGAAAGTCCGCGCGCAGGTTTTGGGCAAAGCGCGGGATCTGGCGAAATTGCAACAGGAAGTCAGCGAGATGCGCGCCAAGATGCGCGACAACCTCGGCACCAAGGGCACCGCAGCCGGTACGGCGGCTAATGCCTTCGAGGCCACGGCGCCGTTCGACCTCAAGCAGGACGCCGGAGGTATCGTCGATATTGAATTTATGGTGCAATACGCGGCCCTGGCGTGGTCGCACAGCCACCCGCCATTGCTGCGCTGGACCGATAACATCCGCATTCTGGAAGAGCTGGAACGCGAAGGGCTGATGCCCGCCGAAGACGCCAGCCTGTTGCGCGAAGCCTATAAGGCTTACCGCTCCGCCGCCCACCGGCAGGCCTTGCAGAAGGACGCCGGGGTGATTGCAGGCGACCAGTTTGTCGAGGAACGCCGGCAGGTATTGCGGATCTGGAAAGAGCTGGGGCTAAGCTGAAACCGGATATTTGAAGCATCGAATACCTTGTGGGAGCGGGCTTGCCCGCGATGGCGGAGTGTCAGCCACCGTCACTTTCAGATGTGATGGCCTCATCGCGGGCAAGCCACGCTCCCACAGGGACTTGTGGTGATTTGCAGATTGAGACACGAACAAACCATGTAGGAGCGAGCCTGCTCGCGATAGCGGAGTGACAGTCGACAGTCATGTTGAAGGTAATGACCCATCGCAAGCAGCGCCGCTCCCTCAGTGATTCTCGAGGCGGGGAGGCATTGGCCTCCCCGGTTCGTTTATGGAAACCACATGAATATTCTGATCGTTGGGCCCAGTTGGGTCGGTGACATGGTGATGGCGCAGACACTGTTTCAGTGCCTCAAACAGCGCCACCCGCAATGCGAAATCGACGTGCTGGCCCCCGAGTGGAGCCGGCCGATCCTTGAACGCATGCCCGAAGTGCGCAAGGCCTTGAGCTTTCCGCTCGGCCATGGCGCGCTGGAACTGGCGACGCGTCGGCGAATCGGCAAATCCCTGGCCGGCCAGTACGATCAGGCGATCCTGCTGCCGAATTCGCTGAAGTCGGCGCTGGTGCCTTTTTTTGCTGGCATCAAGCAACGCACCGGCTGGCGCGGCGAATTCCGCTACGGCCTGCTCAATGACGTGCGCACGCTGGATAAAGAACGTTATCCGCTGATGATCGAGCGCTTCATGGCCCTGGCTTACGAGCCGAACGCCGAACTGCCGAAACCGTATCCACGTCCAAGCCTGCAAATCGATCCGGTGACCCGCGAAGCGGCACTGGCCAAGTTCGGTTTGACTCTCGACCGTCCGGTGTTGGCCCTGTGCCCCGGTGCCGAATTCGGCGAGTCCAAGCGCTGGCCGTCCGAGCACTACGCCAAGGTCGCCGAAGCGCGGATTCGCGAAGGCTGGCAGGTGTGGCTGTTCGGCTCGAAAAACGACCACGCGGTAGGCGAAGACATTCGCGCACGGCTGATTCCCGGCCTGCGTGAAGAATCGGTCAACCTCAGCGGCGGCACCTCGCTGGCTGAGGCCATCGACCTGCTGTCCTGTGCCGATTCGGTGGTGTCCAACGACTCCGGCCTGATGCACGTGGCTGCGGCGTTGAACCGTCCGTTGGTGGCGGTCTACGGCTCGACGTCGCCGGGTTTCACCCCGCCGCTGGCCGAGCACGTCGAAATTGTTCGGCTGGGTCTGGATTGCAGCCCGTGCTTCGACCGTACCTGCCGGTTCGGCCATTACAACTGCCTGCGCCAGCTGATGCCGGACGCGGTCAACGATGCCTTGCAGAAATTGCAGGGCACTGTGGTCGAGGTTCATTAAGTTGCGGGTATTGCTGATCAAGACTTCATCGCTGGGCGACGTGATTCACGCGTTGCCGGCACTGACCGACGCGGCCCGGGCCATCCCCGGGATCAAGTTCGACTGGGTGGTGGAAGAAGGCTTCGCCGAAATTCCGACCTGGCACCCGGCCGTCGGCAAGGTGATCCCGGTGGCGATCCGTCGCTGGCGCAAGAACCTCTGGCAGACGATCAAGAGCGGCGAGTGGAAGCGCTTCAAGCAAAGCGTGCGCGCCAGCCAATACGATCTGGTGATCGACGCTCAGGGCCTGCTGAAAAGTGCCTGGCTGACGCGCTACGTCAAAGCCCCGGTGGCCGGTCTCGACAAAGGCTCGGCGCGCGAGCCGATCGCCGCACGTTTCTACGACCGCAAGCTGGCGGTGGCCCGTGGGCAGCATGCGGTCGAACGGGTGCGTCAGCTGTTTGCTATCGCCCTTGGTTATGACCTGCCCAAAGGGTTGGGCGACTACGGCCTCAACGTCGAGCGACTGGTGGAATTGCCGCGCAAGAGCGCTTTCGTGGTGTTCCTGCATGGCACCACGTGGGACACCAAGCACTGGCCGGAAGCCTACTGGCGCGAGCTGACCGAACGCGTCGGCTATCTGGGCGTCGGGGTCAAACTGCCGTGGGGCAACCCGCTGGAAAAGGCCCGCGCCGAACGGATTGCCGCCGGTTTCAAACACGCCGAAGTGCTGCCGAAGCTGAATCTGGCCGGGGTCGGCAAAGTGCTGGCCGGCGCCCAGGCTTGCGTGGCGGTAGACACCGGTCTCGGTCATTTGGCCGCCGCGCTGGATGTGCCGACGATTTCGCTGTTCGGCCCGACCAACCCGGGCCTGACCGGCGCCTACGGCAAGGTGCAGATTCACATGGCCAGTGATTTCCCTTGCGCTCCGTGCCTGCAAAAGAAATGTACCTACCAACCGACTGCGCAGGATGCCCGTCAGTTTGACCTCAAGCGCGAGCAGCCTCTGTGCTTTACGCGTGTAAATCCCGAGCGTGTCGCCAGCCGTCTGAGCACGTTGTTAATGGCTGAGGAGCTGCGCTGATGCAATTGGCTTTTGTCCTGTACAAATATTTCCCGTTCGGTGGCTTGCAGCGCGACTTCATGCGCATCGCCCTCGAATGCCAGAAGCGCGGTCACCAGATCCGCGTCTACACGCTGATCTGGGAAGGCGACGTGCCTCCCGGTTTCGAAGTGCTGGTGGCGCCGGTCAAGGCGTTCTTCAACCACCGTCGCAACGAGAAACTCACGGCGTGGATGGAAGCGGATCTGGCCAAGCGTCCGGTGGACCGCTTGATCGGCTTCAACAAGATGCCGGGTCTGGACGTCTATTACGCCGCCGACGGCTGCTTCGAAGACAAGGCGCAGAACCTGCGCCATTCGCTGTATCGCCGTTGGGGCCGCTATCGCCACTTCGCCGAGTACGAGCGCGCGGTGTTCGCCAAAGACGCGAAAACCGAAGTGCTGATGATTTCCGAAGTGCAGCAGCCGCTGTTCATCAAGCATTACGACACGCCGCTTGAGCGCTTCCATCTGCTGCCGCCGGGTATCGCCCAGGATCGTCGGCGGCCGGCGGATGCCGACCAGATTCGCGCCGGTTTCCGCGCCGAATTCAACCTCAAGGACGACGAACTGCTGCTGGTGCAGATCGGTTCCGGGTTCAAGACCAAGGGCGTCGATCGCAGCCTCAAGGCGCTGGCGGCATTACCCGCCGAGCTGAAGAAACGCACCCGGCTGTTTGTAATCGGCCAGGATGACCCCAAATTGTTCCAGATGCAGAGTGCGACTTTGGGCCTGGGCGACAACGTGACGTTCCTCAAGGGCCGCAGCGATATCCCGCGATTCCTGCTCGGCGCCGACCTGTTGATCCACCCGGCGTACAACGAAAACACCGGTACCGTGCTGCTCGAAGCGCTGGTGGCCGGTTTGCCGGTGCTGGTCAGCGCGGTCTGCGGTTACGCCCATTACATCGCCGAGGCGGATGCCGGGCGCGTGCTGGACGAACCGTTCGAGCAGGCGCAACTGACGCAGTACCTGACTGACATGTTGAGTGACGACGCTGCACGCGTGGCCTGGAGCCGCAATGGTCTGGCCTTCGCCGAGACGGCCGACCTCTACAGCATGCCGCAGCACGCGGCCGATGTGATTCTGGCGGAGCACGCTTAAATGAAGTTGATGCTGGCTGAACCGTTCAAGAGCCTGTGGGCCGGGCGCGACCCGTTCGCCGAAGTCGAAGGCTTGCAGGGCGAGGTCTATCGCGAGCTGGAAGCTCGACGCACGCTGCGCACGGAAGTCGAAGGCAACGGATTTTTCGTCAAGATCCACCGGGGCATCGGCTGGGGCGAGATCTTCAAGAACCTGCTGACCGCCAAGCTGCCGGTGCTCGGCGCGGGTCAGGAATGGCAGGCAATCCAGCGTTTGCAGGCAGTCGGCGTGCCGACCATGACCGCCGTGGCTTACGGCGAGAAGGGCAGCAACCCGGCGGATCAGCATTCGTTCATCGTCACCGAAGAGCTGGCGCCGACCGTCAGCCTCGAAGATTTCAGCATCGATTGGGTCAAGAACCCGCCGCAGCCGAAACTCAAACGCGCGCTGATCGCTGAAGTGGCACGCATGACCGGCATGATGCACCGCGCCGGGGTCAACCACCGCGACTGCTACATCTGCCATTTCCTGCTGCACACCGACAAGCCGGTCACCCCGGACGATTTCAAGCTCTCGGTGATCGACCTGCACCGCGCGCAGACCCGTGCAAAGATTACTCAACGCTGGCGCAACAAGGATCTGGCCGCGCTGTATTTTTCGGCGCTGGACATCGGTCTGACCCGTCGCGACAAGCTGCGTTTCCTCAAAGGCTACTTCCAGCAACCGCTGCGGCAGATTCTGGCGGAAGAAGCGCCGCTGTTGAGCTGGCTCGAAGGCAAGGCCAACAAGCTTTATGCGCGCAAACAGCGTTACGGGGATGCGCTCTGATGGCGGGTTGGACTCTTGAGCCGCAATACAGCGAACTGAGCGAAGATTTCGGCAGCCTCGAAGCAGTGTTTGCCCTGCAGGGCGAGCGCCTGACCCGTGACCCGCTGTCCGAAGTCATCCGCGTGCAGCGCAACGGCGTCAATTACTACGTCAAACGCTACGTCGGCGCCGGCAAAGGCTTGCGCCGCTACCTGGGCAAGCCGCGGGTGAAGATGGAGTGGCAGAACCTCAAGCGCTTCGCCAAGTGGGGCATTCCCACGGCCGAAGTGGTGGCCTGGGGTCTGGAACGGCGGGGCGCGGCGTACAACCGTGGCGCGATGATCACCCGCGAGCTGCCGCGCACCGAAGACCTGTCGGCGCTGGCCGAACGCAACGATCCGAAACTCAAGGATCGCCTGTGGGTTGATGGCATCAGCCGGCAACTGGCCGGCTACACGCGAACCATGCACGATCACCGCTTTACCCATAACGATCTGAAGTGGCGCAACCTGCTGATCGACGATCAGGCGCAGCTGTTTTTGATCGACTGCCCGAACGGCGATTTCTGGCGCGGCTTCTGGCTCAAATACCGGATCACCAAGGATCTGGCCTGTCTCGACAAGGTGGCCAAATATCATCTGTCGAACACCCAGCGCCTGCGCTTCTACCTGCAATACCGCGGACGTGATCGGCTGAATGCCGCCGACAAGAAACGGATTCGCCACGTGGTGAGATTTTTCGAGGGACGCGAATGACTGATTTCCTGGCTGCTGAAGACCGGGCGCTGCTTGAGCGTCATGGCCTCGGCACTTTCGACGCGCTCTGGGCCAAACAGCTCGAAGCCGTGGATGAACCGAACACCGATGGCGGTGGCTGGAGCAGCGTGTTTCGCCTGGAGCTGGAAGGGCAGGCCTACTACCTCAAGCGTCAGAGCAACTACCTGACCCGCACCCTGCATGCGCCGTTCGGAGAGCCGAGTTTTGCCCGCGAGTTTCGCAATATCAGCCGCTACAACAAGCTGGGAATTCCTGCGCTGCAAGCGGCGTTTTTCGGCGAGCGCAAGGTCAAGGGCGATGTTCAGGCGATCCTGCTGACCCGTGCCCTCGACGGTTGGGATGATCTCGACTCGCTGTTGCAACGCTGGTCCGAGCTGACCGCCGCGCAGCACTCGGCCATTCTCAAAGCCTGTGGACAACTGGCGCGCCTGCTGCACGGCGTGCGTCAGGTGCACGGCTGTTTTTATCCCAAGCACATTTTCTTGCAGGCTGATGGTGAGGCTTATCGGGCGCAGTTGATCGACCTGGAAAAGACCCGGCCCCTGCTGTTCGGCATGCGCGACCGGGTCAAGGATCTGGAGCCGCTGCTGCGTCGCGCGCCGGAATGGAGCGAGGCGCAATTGCGCGAGTTGCTCGCGGCGTACCTCGATCAGCCCGTCGACAGTTCGCTGGTCGACAGCTGGGTTTCGCGCCTGACCGCACGGCGCAGTCGCAAGGAGACCCGTTGATGCGCTTGTCCGAACTGAAAAACGCCGGGCGTGCGCCGAGTCTGCCGCTGACGATCAGCCTCGCTGATGCGGCCGGTCCTGCGGATTTGCAGTTGCTGAGCCTGCTGCGGGTGTTGCCGGGACAGCGTTATGTCGGCGCCGGGGTCTGGCGCGGGCGACCGGTGCTGGCCAAGTTGCTGGTGGGCAGCAAGGCTGCACGGCATTTTCAGCGCGAGCTGACGGGCGTCAAACTGCTCGCCGAACAAGGCCTGACCACGCCGCTGTTGTTGGCGGATGGCCTGAAGGATGGCGAGGGCGGCTGGCTGCTGTTCGAATTTCTTGAGGGTGCTGAAAGCCTCGGTGATGCCTGGCAGAAGGTCGAATCGCTGCCGGTGCTGGCGGACGAGCAATCGGCGGTGCTCGCCGAGGCACTGGGCGCTATCGGTCAACTGCATGGCAAAGGCTTGTGGCAGGAAGATCTGCACCTCGACAACCTGCTGCGCCAGGGCGGTCAGTTGTACTTGATCGACGGTGCCGGGATCTGTGCCGAAACCGCTGGCCAGCCGTTGTCGCGGCAGAAGGTGCTGGAAAACCTCGGGGTGTTTTTCGCCCAGTTGCCCAAGTCGCTGGAGCCGTTCACCGAAGAATTGCTGGTGTATTACCTGCTGAGCAACAGCGAGCATGCGCTGCCACTGGAAGCGTTGCAGAAGCAGATCGCCAAGGTGCGCGCCTGGCGCCTGAAGGATTACCTGATCAAGGTGGGTCGCGAGTGCACGTTGTTCAGTGTGCAGCGCGGTGCATTTGGCTTGCGCGCAATCCGCCGCGAGGAAGAAGCCGCGATGCTGCCGGTGCTGGGTCAGGCCGATGCACTGCTCGATCAGGGCCATCTGTACAAGACCGGCGGCGCGGCGAGCGTTGGCAAAGTCGAGGTGGCCGGGCGCACACTGGTGATCAAGCGCTACAACATCAAAGGCGTTGCGCACTGGCTCAAGCGCTTCTGGCGTCCGAGCCGGGCGTGGCATTCGTGGCGTGAAGGCAATCGCCTGGCGTTCCTCGGCATCGCCACGCCGAAACCACTGGCAGTGCTGGAAAAGCGCTTTCTGTGGCTGCGCAGTCGCGCCTATCTGGTGACCGAGTTCCTGCCGGGGCCGGACATCATCGAGCGCTTTGCGCCGTATGTTGAAAGCGGTGCAGCGCCGGAATCCGAGTTGCAGGCGCTGGATCAACTGTTCGCCCGATTGATCGCCGAGCGCATCAGTCATGGCGACTTCAAGGGGCATAACCTGTTCTGGCAGGAGGATCGCTGGGCGCTGATCGACCTGGATTCGATGTGTCAGCACGGTTCTTCCGGCAGCTTTGCCCCCGCCTATGCCAAGGATCGCGCGCGGTTTATGCGCAATTGGCCTGAAGGAAGTGCGCTTTATCAGGTCATTGACCAACGTCTTCCCAAGGACAGCGCTAGCGCTGGCTGAATCTGGGCTATCGGTCCTGTTGCGGGCAAGCCCGCTTCCACAGGCGTTCCGGTCGTTCAGAACTCCCTGTGGGAGCGGGCTTGCTCGCGATGGCGGCGGTGCGGCTTGCGCCTCTCTTGAAAGGCGACGCCTGTTCTGTTTTTTACATGTTCAGATAGCGCACCATTCCTACAAAGCTGGTTGTCAGGTATTGAGTCACATCCCCTGTTACTAGAAGCTTGCCGTCGTTTTGTATATGGATGCGGTTGGCCTGATCAACCGCCCCAAGGTTCGTCCTGATTCTCCCGTCGGAGCCAAAAGTGGGGTCTACTTTTCCGTTTTCGAGATAGCGCATCAGCATAAAATCGGTTCTTTCGGCATTGCCGAAAAACGTTCCGGCAGCTACAGCTTTGTTGTCGGACTGTATGGTTATTGTCGAGTGTATGGCGCCGCGGTCATACGCTTCAATGTTAGGTGTCCCCCCGTAAAATGAATCGTCCAACTTTCCGTCTGGATGGATGCGAGTGACCAGAGGCTGTTCCTTGCCCTCAAAGCGGGCATGACCCGAGGCGACAAATTTTCCATCCGATTGTTGTGCAATTCCTGTGATCTGCGCTGCCAGACTGCTCTTTACAGGAATGATTGCAAATCCATCGTCGCCAAAGGAGGTATCAAGCTCGCCATTTTCCAAGTAGCGGGTAAACATCAGCTTGCCATTTCTGGATCCTGCCAAGAGCAATTTGCCAGACTTCAATGTGAGTATTGACGAGATATAAATTTTACCGGCATACACTTCGCCATTCGACCCGAAGCTGCTATCTGGCTTACCGTTATCGAGAATGCGTCGGATAATGACTTTGTCGTCCTCAACGCCGCCAACCTCTGTGCTCACGAACACAATTTCCCCGTCGTCCTGTATTGCAATGCAATTACATTTTTGCTTTCCAGAAGATTCATTAAAGATGAGTCGACCACCCTCACCAAATGAGAGGTCGAGATCACCTTCGGGCAGAACCCTGATAAGAAACACATTATGCACCGGCTTATCTAAATAGCCGAAAGAGCCAAATATAACGGCCTTGCCATCGGATTGCAGGGTAATCAATGCTTTTGTGATGGGCTGACGAGGGACAAGGTCGATGTACTTTATTCCCTGATCGCAAAAAAGGCTGTCTACAACGCCGGTATTCAGATGTCGTACGAGCACCAGACGATCTCCGACTGCAATAACGCTGAGGATTTTCCCATCGGTTTGTAATACGGAAGAGCCAGGATTTGTTATACCTGGGAGATTGAACAGTACTTTGCCTTCAACGCCAAAAGTCGGGTCAGGGGCGTTATTGTTTTTAGAGTTGGTTAGTGTGCTCATTGTCTGCTTTCCTATGCGAAATTAATAACAAATGCTCGAGTGGCAATTCCTGCTGTCTAGATATAAGCGTAATGATTTGTTGTGGGCTACTGTCAGAAATGACAGTGACGACCAGCGGTGTTTAAGCAATATCTGTTATCGCTATTGCGCCAGGGAAACTCTTCAGGAAGTGTGCGAAGGGACGGCGCTGAGCGTGGGCATGCCAGCCTGTCGCTCAGGCAAGGCGAAAGCGTTCTCCCCGTGTCAATTAACCTCTGGGTCATTCCCGTCATCTTTACGCTATAATCCCGCCCTTTAGCTGTCTCTCGCCCGGTGCGAGGGCACATCAATTTTCAAGGCGCATCGCGCCTGAATGCAGACTAAAGAGGCTAGACCCTGTGGCATTGACGATTCTTGGCCTGTCCGGCGCCCTTAGCCATGACCCTTCAGCCGCCTTGTACATCGACGGCAAGCTGGTGGCGGCGGCTGAAGAAGAGCGCTTCGTCCGCGATAAGCATGCAAAGAACCGCATGCCCTACGAATCGGCGAAGTTCTGCCTGGAACAGGCCGGTATCAAGCCCTCCGACGTTGACGTGGTGGCGATTCCGTTCGCCCCGATCAGCCTGTTCGGCAAGGCGCGCTGGCACTACGCCAAGCGTTACTGGTACGCGCCGGATCGCGCACTCGACGCGATCCTGATGGGCAACCGTCGCTACAAGCGCTATCGCAACAAGATCGTCTGGTGCCTGGAGCAACTGGGTTTTGATCCGAAGAAGATCAAGATCGAGCCGGTCGAGCACCATCTGGCTCACGCCTCCAGCGCTTACCACTGCTCGGGTTTCAAAGAGAAAACCGCGATCCTCGGGATCGACGGCAAGGGCGAGTACGCCACTACCTTTTTCGGTTACGGCGAAAACGGCAAGATCCACAAGATCAAGGAATTCTTCGATCCGGACTCCCTCGGCGGCCTGTATGGCGCGATCACCGAGTTCCTCGGTTTCGAGATGCTCGACGGTGAGTTCAAGGTCATGGGCATGGCGCCGTACGGTGACGCCAGCAAATACGATTTCTCGCGTCTGGCCTCGTTCGAGAACGGCGAGCTGGTGATCAACACCGACTACGCCAACGTGATCGGCCTGCGTCGCTACAAAGAGAAGGGCAAAGGCTTCTACTTCTCGCCGAAGCTGATCGAGTGGCTGGGTCCGAAGCGTGAAGGCGATATCGCCGACGAACCTTACATCCACTACGCCGCGAGCATGCAAGCGCTGTTCGAGAAACTGGCGTTGCAGATGATCGACTACTACCTGGGCGATGTGCTCAAGGAAACCGGCAAACTGGCCTTCGCTGGCGGCTGTGCATTGAACGTCAAGCTGAACCAGAAAATCATCGCCCGCGATGACATCAAGGAACTGTTCGTCCAGCCTGCGTCCGGCGATGCCGGCACCGCGGTGGGTGCTGCGGCCTATGTGTCCCACGCCCGTGGCGTGCCGGTCGAGAAGATGGAACACGTCTACCTCGGCCCGTCGTACAGCAACGAAGACGTGATCGCCGCGTGCGCCCGTCACGAGAATAAGCCGACCTGGCGCAAGCTCGACAACATGCCGGAGCAGATCGCCAAAATCATGGTCGATGGCAACCCGGTGGCCTGGTTCCAGGGTCGCATGGAGTTCGGTCCGCGCGCACTGGGCGGTCGTTCGATCATCGGTTGCCCGAGCGTGGCCGGTGTGGCTGACCGGATCAACCACCAGATCAAGTTCCGCGAGCGCTGGAGGCCTTTCTGCCCGTCGATGCTCGACACCGTGGCACCGCAGATGATCAAGATCGATCACCCGGCGCCGTTCATGACCTTCACTTTCGAAGTGGCGGAAGAATGGAAGACCCGCGTGCCGGAAGTCGTTCACGAAGACGGCACTTCCCGTGCCCAGGTCCTGAAGCGCGAATACAACCCGCGCTACTATGACATGATGAAGGCACTGGAAAACCTCACCGGCAACGGCGTGTCGTTGAACACCTCGTTGAACCGTCGTGGTGAACCGATGATCTGCTCGCCGACCGACGCCCTGAACATGTTCTTCGGCTCCGATCTGCAGTACCTGATCATGGAAGACATTCTGGTGGTCAAAGAGGGCGCAAACGCTTATGACTCGCTCGGCTGAACGCCATGTGCTGCAGTTCTGTCACGGCTATGACGGGCCGTTCCTCGACTGCGCACGGCAGTACGCCAGCCTGTTCGCGGGCACCGGTTATCGGGTGACCACGGTCTTTCTGACCGGGGCCGCCGACGGCGAGGTGGCCGCAGCGTGTGCTTCCGATGAAGTGTTGTTCATGGAATACAGCTCCAAGGCCATTCGTGGCCTGAAGCTGGGCGCCATCGGTGATCTGCGCAAGATCGCCGCTTCACGCAATTTCAGTTTCTGCATCGCCCATCGCTTCAAGCCGATCTACATCGCCTTGCTCGGCACGTCGCTGCCGGTGATTGGCGTGCACCACGCGTTTGACGATTACAAACGCGGCACGCGCAAGCTGTTCGCGCACATTTTTCGCAAGCGTCTGAGCCTGCTCGGCGTCTCCGACGCAGTACGCGACGACATGCGGCGCTGCCTGCCGAAATGGCCGTCGACCCGCATCCAGACCTTGTACAACCGCATCGATGTGCCGGCCTTGCAGGCCAGTCAGGTGTCGGCCCGCGAGGCCCGCGAGACCCTCGGTCTGGCGGCTGATGCGTTCATTGTCGGCAACGTTGGACGGCTGCACCCGGACAAGGATCAGGCCACGTTGCTGCACGGTTTTGCTGCAGCGTTGCCGGGTTTGCCGGGCAACAGTCAGCTGGTGATTCTCGGCAAGGGCCGTCTGGAGCAGGACCTCAAGGAGCTGGCGCGCGAACTGGGCATCGGTGACCGGGTGCTGTTTCTCGGTCAGGTGCCGGACGCGCGCAATTACTTCCGCGCCTTCGATGTGTTCGCCTTGAGCTCCGATCACGAACCGTTCGGCATGGTGCTGCTCGAAGCCATGGCCGCCGGCGTGCCGTTACTCGCCACTGCCTGTGGCGGGGCCAAGGAAGTGGTCGAAGGCGTGGGCATTCTGTTTCCGCTGGGCGATGCCGAACACCTTGCACAAGGCCTGCAACATTTGGCCGGTATGGATGATCAGCAACGCCGGCAGTGCGCCGAGCTGATGCTCGATCGCCTGCGTGAGCGTTTCTCCGACCGTGCGGTGCGCGACACCTTCTGGCGTCTGCCGCAAGTTACCGATCTGGCACCGAGGGGCTGATGCTCAACCGATTTCAAGGCTGGCGCGAACGTGGCTGGTCGCCCGTTGACGCCTCCACCTATGCCACCGCCTGGCAGCGTTTTGGCGGCAGCGTCGCGACGCATCCTTTGGTCGTCGAGCGTCTGGCTGATCTGGCCGGCATCCCGGTGCGTTATCTGGCCTGGGAGCAAGGCGGCGAAGTCAAAGCGGCAATCCCGACCTGGGGCCGTGATTTGGCGCTGTCCAAAGATGTGCTCAAGCGCAACGGCAAGAAAGGCCTGTTCGACCTCGGCAATGCCGAGTTGATCCTGCCGGCCGCCGCCGATGCCCAGGCGCCGCTGCGCCATCGCGCACGCTATCTGTCGGCGCTCAACGAAAACCGCTTCAGCGGCCTCAAGTTGCAGACCGAACAACTGGCCATGGCCCGCACCCCCGAAGAATTGTCGAAGAAGTTTCGCTACAACCAGCGCCGCGAACTGCGCTTGCTGGAAGAGGCGGGTGGACTGGTGCGTCCGGTCAGTGAGTTTTCCAGTGCCGAACTGGCGGCGATCTACTGTGATCTGTTCCAGCGCCGCTGGGGCTTTCCGGCCACCGGCGCGGCGCGTATGGGCGAAGTCATCGAGCTGCTGCGCGAACTGTTGATCGGCTCGGTGATTTTCCTCAATGATGCGCCGATCGCCATTCAACTGGTGTACCGCGTCGAAGCGCCGGAGTGGATCAGCGTCGAGTACATCAACGGCGGCGTCGACCCCGAAACCCGCGAATTCAGCCCTGGCAGCGTGTTGAGCTTCCTCAATACGCAAAGCGCCTGGGAACAGGCGCGAGCACTGAACAAGCCGCTGCGGTTTTCCTTCGGTCGCGCCGACCGTGAATACAAGGATCGCTGGTGCAACCCCGTGCCGGTGTTCACCGTATGAGTCAGCCCATGAGCCGCAAACAGCAACTGCTCAAGCGTCATCGCCGCAACAAGCGCGTCACCTTGCTGATCGCCCTGATCGTGTTGATCGCGCTCGGTGTACTGGTCGCGTGGTGGTTGCCGCTGGTGCTTGCAGTGGTTGGCTGGGTCGCCCATGAAGCGTGGTTTGCCGATCACCTGTTCTATTCGCCGAAAGACGATTACCAGTACAGCTTTCCGCCGTTTACACCGCAGCCGAAGGTGCATCTGAACGGCGAACAATTGCGTCTGGATGAAGGTGTGATGCTGGTCGACGAAGCGACGTTGATCCTCGCGGTAAAGGTTAAAAGCACTTGGCTGGGACGTTTCCTCGATCCGCGCGTCGAACTGCTCGGCGGGGCGAATCCGGATGCGCAAACCTTCGAACGCGGGGTCAATGGCCAGCGTTACCTGAACCTCAGCGGTCAGGCACAAACCCTGTCGCAAGGTCAGTTGCGTTTGCGCGGGCGCTTTTGCCGGGTCTCTGGCGAGCCTGTTTTGTGGGCACTGGAGCAACCGGACTACCGCCGTCAACGGGTGATGGTGATTGCACCACACGCCGACGACGCCGAGCTGGCGGCCTACGGTTTGTACAGTCAGGCCGATGAAGCCTGGATTGTCACCCTGACCGCAGGCGAGATCGAAGCCGAGCACTATGAGCAGATGGGCCTGAACAAGGTCGAAGCGGCGCGACTCAAGGGTCGCCTGCGGGCTTGGGACAGTCTAGCCGTGCCGCGTTGGGCCGGGGTTGCGCAGGAACACTGCGTGCAACTCGGTTACTTCTGTCTGCAACTGGCCGCGATGCAAGCTGCGCCGAATCAGGCGGTAGGTTCGCGCGAAGCGGACTTGAATGACACTCGCCTGTTTCGTCAGTTGAATCCGTTCACTCTGCCGGGCGACG
Organism: Pseudomonas sp. S8; assembly: GCF_050473925.1. Lineage (NCBI taxonomy): Bacteria > Pseudomonadati > Pseudomonadota > Gammaproteobacteria > Pseudomonadales > Pseudomonadaceae > Pseudomonas > Pseudomonas sp. S8. The sequence goes on along the minus strand of NZ_JBFDVZ010000016.1, from coordinate 3,787,411 downwards.
CCGATGGTGCGCCGACCTGGAACAACCTGCTGGCCGACCTGCGTGAAGTGCTGCTGCGCGCCCGTCCGGACGTGATTGTGTTGCCGCACCCGACCCTTGATCCGCATCCCGATCATATCTGCGCCCAGCAAGCGGTTTTGCAGGCGCTCCAAAGTCTCGACTGGCAGCCGACGTTGCTCGGTTACGCCAACCATTTGCACGACAACGACCGCTGGCCGATGGGCAATACCGGGCAGGGCATTGCCTTGCCGCCGGCCTTCGATGCGGCGGTGCCGATGCAGCCGCTGTGCCTGTCGCTGTCCCTTGAACAACAGCGGGACAAGGCCATGGCGCTGGGCATGATGCATGACCTGCAGCCACCGGCGCCATTCAAGCGCCGCCTGCGCCGCGTGATTCAGCGCCTGCTCGCCGGGCGGACATCCTCGGTATACGGGGAAAACGAGTTTTTTCGAAAAGCGGTCAGACGCCAGGAATTGTTCTGGTTATTGAAGCACGGTGAACCGGGCGATCAGCGGGGAGAGTCATGAGTCAACGGTCCAAGGTGTTGCAGCTGCAACCCGACTACAACGTCAAAGCCCATGATTTCGCCGACCTGGCCGAGCAGATCGTCAAGGCGTTACCGGCTGATCGCTATGAAGTCACGGCGGCGTTCCTGCGCGGCAAACCGGGGCCGGGCGAGCCGGTGAGCCGGGCTGACCGTTCGGTGTACTTCGAGTTTTCCGACAAGTCGCTCAAAGGCATGCGCCTGCGGGCGATGTGGCAGCTGTACAAGTTCTGCCGTCGGGAAAAGTTCGATGTGGTGATCTGCAACCGCTTCAAGCCGGTGAATATGATGCTGGCGCTCAATCGCTGGTTGAAGGTGCCGCTGTGCATTGGCATCTCCCACGGTTTCGGCGAATACGACCGCTTTTACCGACGTCGTCAGACCCAGCGTCTGATCGATCGGCACTGGCGCTTTGTCGGCGTGTCACCGGCGGTCAAACAGTACCTGCTCGATTGCGATTGCGGCTTCACCGATCAGAACACCTACGCCATTACCAATGCCATCGACATCGAGCAGGCCGAGGGCTTGCAGCACAGCCGCGACAAAGCCCGCGAGTTGTTGGGCCTCGACCCGACTGTGCGTTTGATTGGCGCGCTGGGGCGGTTGGTATCGGTCAAGGGCCACACCTATCTGCTACAAGCCTTTGCCGCGCTGAAAGACAAATACCCGAACACTCAATTGGCGATCATCGGAGCAGGGCGCCTGCAGGCGCCGCTGGCGGCCGAGATCGAACAACTGGGCCTGAGCGGGCGTGCGCACTTGCTGGGCTTCAAGGAAAACGCCCTGCAATACGTGCGTGCGTTCGACATCTGGATCATGCCGTCGCTGGCCGAGGGCCTCGGTCTGGCGTTGCTCGAAGGCATGAGCGGACACCTGCCGGTGATCGCCTCGAATGTGCCGGCCATGTTGCCGCTGATCGAAGGCGCCGGTGGCTTGGCGATTACACCCAAGGATGTACCGAGTCTGGTCGCCGCGCTGGACAACTATCTCGCGCTATCGGATGAAGAACTCAAGGCCAAGGGCGAGCAGGCTTATCGCTACCTGCAGGAACAACACGACATCGAGGTGTTCCGTCAGCAATACCTGGACTTGATCGATTCTGGCCTGGAACAGGCCCGCAAGGAGCAGCCGTGAGCGAAGAGCAAGTCATGAGTGAAGCCAACGCCCTCGTCACGGTGATCATCGCTTCGTACAACCACGGCCCGTATATCGAGGAAAGCATCCTCAGCGTCCTCAATCAGACCTACAAGAACATTGAGCTGCTGGTGGTCGATGATGGCTCGAAGGATGACAGTGTCGAACGCATCAGCGCATTGCAGGCGCAGTACGGTTTCGATTTTCGTGTGCAGCAGAATCAGGGCCTGACCAATACCCTCAATGGCGCTATCGCCCGTTCGAAGGGCAGCCTGATCGTGCCATTCGGCTCCGACGACATCATGTACCCGGAGAGAATCGCCACCCAGGTGGCGTACATGGCCGGCAAGCCCGAAGTCGGGATCTGCGCCGGCAACATCGAATTGATGCACGCCGATGGCAGCCTTTACCCGGAGAAGCGTCAGCGCCGTGACGTGCCGTTCCGCCGTCTGGATTTCGACGATATGTTCCTTGAGCGCAAGCCATATCCGCCGGCGCCAACACTGATGATCCGTCGTGAGGCGCTGGACAAGGTGGGCGGGTTCGATCCGACGATTCGCCTTGAGGACCTGTACATCGAGCTGAAGGTGACCCGCGCCGGTTACTTCATCGATGGTCTGAATGTGGTGATGGCGCGTTACCGCAAGCACGCCACCAACTCGTACAAGAACCATCGCTTCATGATCGAGAATATTCTGCGCACCTATGCGCTGTTCAGCGATCATCCGCTGTATGACGAAGTACGCTTCAAGGCGCTGAACTCGATGTTCCTCAAGACCGCCAACCGCAATCGCAAGCTGGCCCGCGAACTGCTGGCACAGATCCCGTTCAAGGCCTGGAACAAGAAAACCTGGCGCGGCTTGGGGCGTTTGCTCTTTTCTCCGCTGGAAAAGGACTGAGGTCATGGTCGCTCGCACTCAGCGAGCGACTTTCTCCGGCAGGCGCTTTTCGCCCTTCTGGCGCTGGCGCAACCAATGCACAACCTTCTTGCCGGCAGCCATGCCCGGTTGCTCGATATAGAGGAAGGTCACGCTGCTGATCAGAATCAGCAGGCACGTGCAGATCGCCACCAGGGGCAGGTACACCGAAGTTTCCCGCGCATCGATATCCAGCAGCAGCGGCAGCCGTTGCACCATCAGCCACAGGACGAAACCGTGCAGCAGGTAAGTGCTGTAGCTGATTTCGCCGAGCCAGCGAATACTGCGTGGTTTCAGCGCGCCGAACAGGCTGTTGCCGGAAGCCACGATCACGAAAAACAGCGTCAGCAAAAACAGCGGCGCAGTCTTGAACGCCCGACTGAACGCGGTGAACGCAATCACCAGCGCGAGCACGGCGATGATGCTCGCCAGGCGTGACTGGCTCCATGCCACGAGCGCCGGGCGGCGAATCCAGTACGCGGCGGCGATACCGCCGAGGAAGCTCGCCAGAAAGTGTTTCTTCAGCGAATGCTCCCAACCGATGATCTGGTACAGCGCGTAGATGCCGATCAGGCACAGCACCACTTGCAACCAACTGCCGCGGTAGATGAACACCAGTCCGGCCAATGGCAGTGCCAGGTAGAAAAACACTTCATAGGCCAGCGTCCAGGTGACGTTGGATATCAGCATGCCGGAGTGTCGGTACTGGTTGATGTCCGGGCGGTCGAACGTCAGCCAGGCGAGAACCTGCTTGAGCACTTCCAGCCCCGGCTCTTTCAGCTGCCAGCTCTGCAAGTGGAAGATCGAGACGAACACCAGCAGCATCAATGGCAGGTACAGCGGGTACAGACGAAATACCCGTGAGACGCCGAACGCCAGCCAGTCATGGTTGCGGCCTTGCGCGAGCAAGCGGCTCCAGAACAGGAACCCAGTGATCATGAAGAACAGCGCGACGCTGCCCTGGCCCAGCATCGAATAGAAGTTGCTCGGAGGGAAGTCGATCACGCCGGTGCGCAAGAAGATCCAGGTAATGATCGAATGGTGCACGAACACACCAAACGCCAGATAGCCGCGCAGACCGTCGATGCTCGCATAGCGGCTTTCGCCGGAATGCTGCAGGTGCCGAGCAATTTTCGGCACCGCGCGCAACAGGAGCGCGGAGGTGACGATGGCCAGCAGGTAGGCTGCCAGCGCAATAAGAGGATTGGTTTCGATCATCACTGAACTCGGGCCGGGGCGTTGCCGGCCAGCACTTGCCTGTGCAGGTTTTCAACTGCGGATTTGGACGCCGTCACAGCATATCCCTGGAGCAGGGCATCGAGGTGATCCTCGAACAGCCAGCGTTTGTCGACAGTGTAACGTTGCATATGACGCAAATTGCGTTGACGCATCGAAAGGCTGAGCGGGGTCGGGTAGATGCGCAGGTCGGCCAAATCAATCAAGCCGAACTCGCCATCTTCCAGTACCAGTACGTTGCCCAGGTGCAGCGAGCGGAAGTACACGCCTTTCTCATGCAATTGCGCCATGAATTTGCCGAAGCGTTCGATCAACGCCTGACGCACCGCCGGGGCGGTAATGCTCTGCAGTACCTGACGCAGGGTGTGGCCAGGCAACGGTGCGTAATGCACGGCACTGCTGCCATCATCGAGACGGTAAACGTTCAATACTTGCGGGGTGGGAATTCCCATCTGGCGCAGTTGTTCGCTGTTGACTGCGAACCGCTCGGAGTAGGGGTTGAAACTGCCGGAGGTGTACCAGCGGCGGCGACGGAACAGTTTGAGGAAGCTGCCATCGCTCAGGCACAGGACTTTCGGGCCCAGGCCGTCTTCTTCGATGATCCGGGCTTCGCGGCTCAATTGCTCAAGGCCTGTCACCGACAGCTTTTGCACGGGCAGGGTCAACAGGCGCCGCGCGCGTTGATTGATGCTCAGCGCCGCGATCAGTGCCAGCGGGATCCACAGCAGGAACCAGTGCTCCTTGGGCCGCGAAATGATCCCGCCACCCTCTGTCAGGCCTGCGCCGATACCGAATATCAGCCAGGTCGAAGCAATGATCAGCATGGGCTGTACACGCTGACGCCAACTGCTCAGCAGGCCCCATAGCAGGAAAAACAGCCATGGCAGCAGGCCGATGATGCCGACGTAATACAGGACCCCCAGGACAAAACTGTGCGGCTCCTGAAAACTGACACCGTTGCCGGGGTCGACGGAAAGGCTGGCGCTGTAGCCATGGCCGATCCAGGGGTGATCAGCAATCATGTGCAGCACTTTCTGCCAGATTTCCAGGCGGTAGGAATCGCCTCGTTCAATGATCATCTGCGCAAACAGGGTCAGAACGGTCGCGCCGCTCAGGGCCAGCGCGATCAATAACCCTACCGAACGTCGGTTCCAGCAAATGAAACACAGCCACAACGCGGCCATGGTCAGTGCTACCAGCGGCGTTCTGGAACCGGTGCCGATCACCGCCATGAACATGACGGCCATCGCCGGTACGCTGAGCCACATCATCTGGCGGCGCTTGCAGGTCATGGTCACGCTCAGCCAGTAGGCGCTGAAGAACCCGAACAGGTGAGAGCTGAGCAGCGGATTATCGAAGGCGCCGCCGCCAATCAGGCGCATCCCCGGTTCATAGATCCGGGCGAACATGAACAGGAAAATGGTGGTTGCAATCAGGGCGACCAGCGCTGCGCCGAACAGCAAGGGTTGCAGGATGTCGGCGCGGTAGCGCACCAGCAGGTAGCAGCCGGCAAACAGCAGCAAGGTATGCAGTGGCGGCTTGAACATTCCGCCGAGCGGCTCGCCGCCTGGCCCCCAGGCGAGGCTGAGCAACGCCCACGCAGCGAACAGCAGGGCCGCGATGAAAATCGGCTCGCGCAGCAGCTCCTTGAGCTCACGCGGGCGCAGGCACAGTGCGATCAGTGTCGGGATGCTGAACAGCCCGTAGAACAACTTGTGATGAAGGCTTCGACCCGGCAAAAAGAACAGCGCGCACAGGAGCAGGAAATAACCGGTGGGGAGTATCCACAGGCTAATGAAATCGAAAACTCGATTGGACGTACCGCTGAAGCCGCGAAGTTGCATGCTGTGAGATTCATTCCTGAGGTTGATCGACCATTCGAGTGATGGCTATTTGATGCAGAAAAGGTGCATAACAATAACAGCCTTTCGCCGATTGCCAGAACCCTGAAGAAGCTGTGCTAAAGTCAGCGTCCTTTTTATCGACTTTCGCGTGATATGACCGACTCCAGTCCCGCCGCAAGCCCTTCGAGCTTGAAAATCTACTTCCGCCTGCTCGGCTACGTCCGGCCGTACATCAGTCTGTTCCTGATCAGCATCGTCGGCTTTCTGATTTTCGCCTCGACGCAGCCGATGCTCGGCTACATCCTCAAGTACTTTGTCGATGGCCTGTCCAATCCTGAAGCGGTGCTGTTTCCCTCTGTGCCCTACCTGCGTGACCTGCAACTGCTGCAGGCCGTCCCGCTGCTGATCATTCTGATCGCCGCGTGGCAGGGGCTGGGCTCGTATCTGGGCAACTACTTCCTGGCCAAGGTTTCCCTCGGGCTGGTGCATGACTTGCGTGTGCAGTTGTTCAACAACCTGCTGGTGCTGCCCAACCGCTATTTCGACAAGCATAACTCCGGTCATCTGATTTCGCGTATCACCTTCAACGTGACCATGGTCACGGGGGCGGCAACAGATGCGATCAAGGTCGTAATCCGTGAAGGCATGACGGTGATCTTCCTGTTTGCCTCGCTGCTGTTCATGAACTGGAAGCTGACCCTGGTGATGGTCGCGATCCTGCCGCTCATCGCCGTAATGGTGCGCACCGCCAGCAAGAAATTCCGCAAGCAGAGCAAGAAGATCCAGCTGGCGATGGGCGATGTCACGCATGTGGCCTCGGAAACCATCCAGGGTTATCGCGTGGTGCGCAGCTTCGGCGGCGAGGCTTACGAAGAGCAACGTTTCCTCAACGCCAGCCAGAGCAACACCGACAAGCAACTGCGCATGACCCGTACCGGCGCAATCTACACGCCGATGCTGCAACTGGTGATCTACACCGCCATGGCGGTGCTGATGTTCCTCGTGCTGTTCCTGCGCGGTGACGCCTCGGCCGGTGACATGGTCGCCTACATCACCCTGGCAGGTCTGCTGCCCAAGCCGATCCGTCAATTGTCCGAGGTCAGCTCGACCATCCAGAAAGGCGTGGCCGGTGCCGAAAGCATCTTCGAGCAACTGGACGTCGAGCCGGAAGTCGATACGGGCACCGTCGAGCGCGATTCGGTGAGCGGTCGCCTGGACGTGCGCAACCTGAGCTTCACCTACCCGGGCACCGAGCGTCAGGTGCTCGACGACATCAGCTTCTCGGTCCAGCCGGGACAGATGGTCGCGCTGGTCGGCCGTTCCGGCAGCGGCAAGTCAACGCTGGCCAACCTGATTCCACGTTTCTATCACCACGACAAGGGCGAAATCCTTATCGACGATGTGGAAATCGAGCAATACAAGCTGCTCAACCTGCGCCGTCATATCGCCCAGGTGACCCAGCACGTCACCCTGTTCAGCGACACCGTGGCCAATAACATCGCTTATGGCGATCTGGCCGGTGCGCCACGTGAAGACATCGAGAAAGCCGCGCGTGATGCCTACGCGATGGACTTCATTTCGCAACTGCCGCAAGGCCTGGACACCCAGGTCGGCGAGAACGGCGTCTTGCTTTCCGGTGGCCAGCGCCAGCGTCTGGCAATTGCCCGCGCGCTGCTCAAGAACGCGCCGTTGCTGATTCTCGACGAGGCTACTTCCGCGCTCGACACCGAATCCGAACGGCATATTCAGGCCGCGCTGGATCAGGTGATGAAGGGTCGCACCACACTGGTGATCGCTCACCGTCTGTCGACCATCGAGAAGGCCGATCTGATTCTGGTCATGGATCAGGGGCGGATTGTCGAGCGTGGTACCCATGATCAGTTGCTGGCGCAAAATGGTTACTACGCGCGCCTCAACGCCATGGGCCTGGATGCGCCGGCCGAAGATATCGCCTGATTCCAGGCCCTGCCCTGTGGGAGCGAGCCTGCTCGCGAAAGCACTGCAACAGACGACGTCCGTGTCGCATGTTCACCCGCTATCGCGAGCAGGCTCGCTCCCACAGTCGTTTGTATCCAGACCTTTACCCTTCTTGACCAAACCGGAATAAATCCGGACACCGCGCTTGTTAAGGTTCCTCACTGAACTCTGACTTTTATCGAGGGGGCCATCCCCGTCGCGCGGGTGCTTTCATGTTGCAACGCTATCTCTGGAAACTGCTGCCCAAGCCGCAGCGAGCCTTTCTGCTCGGGCGCCTGTCGGTGGTCGATCGGCAGGTGGTGAACAAGTCGATGTCGGCCAACCTGACGTTTCCCCAGCCCTTCCAGCAGCGCTCCTGCCTGTTCATCCATGTCCCGAAATGTGCCGGCAGCAGCGTTTGCACGGCGTTGTTCGACGGCTGGCGTCCCGGGCACTTGCCGTTGTACTGGTACGAAGAGCAATTCCCCGAGCAGTTCGCCAACGCCTTCAAGTTCGCCTTTGTCCGCGACCCGCTGGAGCGCGCCTATTCGGCCTACGCCTTTTTGCGTGGCAACGAGTTGAGCGCGCGTGACCATTCGGCGCAGCAGTTGGTGCGGCAGTACCGGGATTTCGACGATTTTGTCGCACGCTGGCTGCATCCGGAAACGATTGCCCGGCAATTGCACTTTGCGGCACAGACCGACTTTCTTACCGATTCGCTGGGGCATCTGGCGCTGGACTTCATCGGTTATCAGGAGCATCTGGCGCGGGATTTTCGTCTGGTTTGCGAACAGTTGGGGCTGACTGGCGAGTTGCCTCACGTCAACGGCTCGCGGGAAAGGCAAACGATGCCGGCGCGGGAGTTCTGTACGGTGCGCACCCGGCGTCTGGTGCGTCGGGTTTATCAGCGTGATTACGAGTTGCTCGGTTATGAATGAGTACCTGTCAATGCCGATGCAAGCCCCGGCCATTCGGCCTTACGGTCTGGCGTTGTCACATCAGGCCCGCGCAGCGCTCAAGGCGCAACGCCCACGCTGCCTGTGGCTGACCGGATTTTCCGGCGCCGGTAAGTCAACCTTGGCCAATGCCCTCGAACTGCACCTGCATGCGTCGGGTCTGCACACCTTTCTGCTCGATGGCGACAATGTGCGCAATGGCCTGTGCCGCGACCTGGGCATGAGCGACCTCTGCCGCCGGGAAAACATCCGGCGTATGGCTGAGGTGGCGCGGTTGATGGTCGACGCCGGGCTGATTGTGATCGTTGCGGCCATTTCGCCGTTCCGCACCGAGCGCGACGCTGCGCGCAGGCTGTTTGCGCAGGATGAGTTCATTGAAGTGCACGTCAGCACTTCGCTCGAAGTCTGCGCCCGTCGCGATCCGAAAGGTTTGTATCAGGCCGTGCGGGAAGGAAGGATCAAGCACTTGACGGGCGTGGACAGTCCTTACGAAGCGCCATTGGCAGCCGAGTGGCAGATCGACACCGAGGCGCTGGAGTTGTCCGAATCCTGTGAGCAACTGGCGGCGCTGGTGCTCAAAAAATGAGCAAAGTGACGGACTGTTTCATCCTGTTGCAGGCTGCACTCAAGCCTGCGCCAACCCTGTGTTAATATCGCGCCCCTGTTCATTTTGTATGTGGGTTGCTCCATGAAGTTGTCCATGCCGCGATTCGATCAAGCCCCAGTCTTGGTGGTCGGCGATGTCATGCTCGACCGTTACTGGCATGGTGGAACCTCACGGATTTCCCCTGAGGCACCGGTTCCGGTCGTAAAAGTCGAGCAAATCGAAGACCGTCCGGGCGGTGCTGCCAACGTTGCCTTGAACATTGCCGCGCTGGGTGCGCCGGCGTCGCTGGTCGGTGTGACCGGTGATGACGAAGCCGCCGACAGCCTGAGCAACAGTCTCAAGGGCGCGGGCGTGCGTGCCCTGTTCCAGCGCATCGCGCATCAGCCGACCATCGTCAAACTGCGGGTCATGAGCCGGCACCAGCAATTGCTGCGTATCGACTTCGAAGAACCGTTTGCCACCGATGCGCTGGCCCTGGCCTCGCAGGTCGATGATCTGCTCGAGGGCATCAAAGTGCTGGTGCTGTCGGACTACGGCAAAGGCGCGCTGAAGAACCATCAGGCCCTGATTCAGGCGGCCCGGGCCAAAGGCATTCCGGTGCTGGCCGATCCCAAGGGCAAGGATTTTTCGATTTACCGTGGCGCCAGCCTGATCACGCCGAACCTCAGCGAATTCGAAGCCATCGTCGGTGGTTGCGCCGATGAGCACGAGCTGGTGAGCAAGGGCGCCGCCCTGATGCACGATCTCGAACTCGGCGCGCTGCTGGTCACCCGTGGCGAACACGGCATGACCCTGCTGCGTCCGGAGCATCCGGCGTTGCACCTGCCGGCCCGTGCCCGTGAAGTGTTCGATGTGACCGGTGCCGGTGACACGGTGATTTCCACCCTCGCGGCGGCAATTGCTGCCGGTGAAGAACTGCCGCACGCGGTGGCGCTGGCCAACCTGGCCGCCGGTATTGTGGTCGGCAAGCTCGGTACTGCAGCGATCAGCGCTCCGGAACTGCGTCGCGCGATCCAGCGTGAAGAAGGTTCGGAACGCGGTGTGCTGGGGCTGGAGCAACTGGTACTGGCAGTGGCCGATGCTCGCGCGCATAACGAGCGCATCGTCTTCACCAATGGCTGCTTTGACATTCTGCACGCCGGGCACGTGACCTACCTCGAGCAGGCGCGCGCCCAGGGCGACCGTCTGATCGTGGCGATCAACGATGACGCCTCGGTCAGCCGCCTGAAAGGGCCGGGGCGTCCGATCAACAGTGTCGACCGCCGCATGGCGGTCCTCGCCGGCCTCGGTGCGGTGGACTGGGTGATCAGCTTCCCGGAAGGCACCCCGGAAAACCTGCTGCGCGAAGTCAAACCGGATGTGTTGGTCAAGGGTGGTGATTACGGTATCGACCAGGTGGTCGGCGCCGACATCGTCAAAGCTTACGGCGGCACGGTGAAAGTGCTGGGGCTGGTGGAAAACAGCTCGACCACGGCGATCGTGGAGAAAATCCGCGGTCACTGATTCAAGCTAAAAAGATCGCCGCCTGCGGCAGCTTCTGCATTGGAATGCGCTTCCCTGCAGGAGCTGCCGCAAGCGGCGATCTTTTGCGTTTCAGGAACTGACTTTCTTGCGCGGTACGATCTTCTTCAGCAGTTGCTTCGCCTTGCCGCGCAACCGCGCCAGGCCCGTGGGTTTCTCCGGCGGCGTCAGGCCTTGCTGGCGCAGCCAGTCCTTCCAGCGAATCCGCTCCTCGCGCACCAGCCAGCCATCCTGTCTGGCAAAACTTTCGGCCAGATACAGACCGCGCGTGCCGGCCGGAGACAGCTGACCTTTCTTCAAGGTGTACAGCTCAGCCAGCGGCTCACCGTCCTGCAACGGCATCAGGTACAGATCCGGACGCTTGCGGTCCAGGCGCGCCACCAGTTGATCACCCTCCAGCCGCTCATCGACATGAAACAGGCTCAGCGATTTGGCTTCTTTTGGTACTTCCAGGCGCAGGTCGTAGATCAGTTGCAGCGACGCGGTGGGCAAATGCACATAGGCCCGGGGCCGTTCGAGCAATTGCAGATTGGCGCAGCGCACCGGCCGCGCCGAGCCGGACAACGGCGTCAGGCGAAACGGCAGCGCTTCGCGATAATGCAGGGCGGACGAGTAGGGCGCGGGCAGCCATGTGTCGTTGAATCGCCCGCCGAGCCAGCCCTCCGGGGTTTCCAGCAGGCACTCTTCGGCAATCTCTTGAATCGCGGTGTGCAGCGGGATGTTCAGCTCATGGGCTGGCACGTAACCGGAAATCAGCTTGAGCACCACGTCGCCGCGATCCTGCCGACGCTGGCGCACCAGCACCCAGTAGTCGCGATTCTGCCAATGCAGGGTCAGGCGCACCGAGACCCCGAGGTTGGCCAGCTCCACCGCGAAACGCTCGGCATCCGCCACGCTCACCGGTTTGCGCCGCTGCAAGGTCTGGGCGAAATTCAGCGGCATGCCGACGCTCTGATAGCTCAGACCCTCGGGCGTGGCCTCGACGAACAGCGGCAGTGTCTTGAAGTTGCTCGGGTTCTTTCTGATGAGCGTACGCGGCATGTCGGCTCCTGCTTAAGGCCGCGGGGCGGCGTCAGTGACCACGAAGGACCTGGGCAACGGTCGCAACGTTATGGGCGAGGTGCAGCGGATTGATCGTCCCGACAATAGCACTGGCCACGCCGGGCTGCTGGAACAACAGCTCGAAGCTGGCGCGTACCGGATCCACGCCTGGGCTCAGGCACACATGGCCGCTGGCCAACGCCTTCTTCACCAGAATGGCTTTGCCGTGGGCAGCAGCATAGTCAATGACTGCCTTCTCGTTCTGTTCGTTCAGATTGTAGGTGACCATCGCGCAGTCCCCTTGCTCCAGCGCCTTGAGCCCGCCTTCGACGGTTTTGCCGGAGAAACCGAACCCGCGAATCTTGCCCTCGGCCTTGAGTGCGGCAAGGGTGGCGTAGACCTCTTCGTGCTCGAGGATCGCCAGATCGTTGCCGTCGGAGTGCACCAGCACCAGGTCGATAAAATCGGTTTCAAGACGTCGCAGGCTACGCTCGACCGACATCCGTGTATGCGCCGCACTGAAGTCATGGCGCGACAGGCCGTCGGCAAACTCTTCACCGACCTTGCTGACGATCACCCAGTCCTGTCGCTGGCCGCGCAGCAACGGGCCGAGGCGTTCTTCGCTGCGGCCATAAGCCGGGGCAGTGTCGATCAGGTTGATGCCCAAACCTTTGGCCTGCTTGAGCAGCAAGCGTGCCGCGTCATCGTCGGGGATCTGGAAACCGTTGGGGTATTTCACACCCTGGTCGCGGCCCAGCTTGACCGTGCCCAGGCCCAGCGGGGACACCAGCAGGCCGGTGCTGCCCAGCGGGCGATGCAGTTCGTGCAGGGTCGCTACGCTCATGGCAACAATTGCTCCCAGGCCGGTACGCCCATCGGTGGTTTTGGCAGCGCCGGCAATGCTTCGGCAGGTTGCGGCTGAATGCCGTCGCGCTCCAGTGAGGCGATGACCCGGTCGGCAAAGTCCGGTGCCAGCGCCAGTTTGGTCGGCCAGCCCACCAGCAGGCGACCCTGCTCGGCAAGGAAAGCGTTGTCCGGGCGGGTCAGACCGGTTTGCAGCGGTTCGGCGCGATCCACCCGCAAGGTCGCCCATTGCACCTGGCTCAGGTCGATCCACGGCAGCAATTGGCCGAGTTCTTTCTGCGCGGTGGCGATCTGTTCGGCAGGCTCGCGGGCCACCCCGTCGCTCTCGGCAATGTCGCCGCCCAGGTACCAGACCCAGTTGCCATCAGCGGCCGGGTGAGTCGTGACGGTGATGCGCGGCTTGGTGCCGCCACCCAGGCAATGGGCGTACAACGGCTTCAGGCTTGGGCCTTTGGCGATGATCATGTGCAGCGGTCGGCGTTGCATCGCCGGTTGGGTCAGGCCCAGGTCTTCCAGCAACTGCGCGGTGCCGGCCCCTGCGCTGAGCACGATGCGCTGAGCGTGGATTTCACGACCGTCGACCTTCAGGCCGACCAGCACGCCCGCCTCCAGCAGCGGCTCGATGTTTTGCCCGGCGAGCAGACCGTCGCCGGCCAGATCGGCCAGGCGCTGGATCAGGCTCGGCACGTCGACCACCAACTCGGCGAGGCGATAGACCTTGCCCTTGAAGCGCTTGTCTTGCAGCGCCGGCGGCAGTTGATCGCCCTTGACCTGATCGACTCGGCCACGCACGGCTTTACTGGCGAAGAAACTGGTGAGGTTGCCGGCGAGGGTGCCGGGCGACCACAGGTAATGCGCTTCGGACAGCACGCGCACGCCGGACAGGTCCAGCTCGCCGTTGCCGGCCAGCGCCTCACGCCAGCGGCGCGGCATGTCGGCGATGGCTTCCGAGGCGCCGGTCAGTGCACCGTGCAGCGCGTATTTGGCGCCACCGTGGATGATGCCCTGGGACTTCACACTCTGCCCGCCGCCGAGGCTGGCGCTTTCCACCAGCACGGTCGAAAAACCCTGGCGGCGCAGACGCGCGTTCAGCCAGAGGCCGGCGACACCAGCGCCGACAATCAGAACGTCGGTGGAAATAACGGATGGCATGCAACGACCTCAGTGTTCAAGACGAGGGCGCAGTATACAGACTCGGGGATCGGAGCTCAGAGGCGAAAAAAGATCGCAGCCTTCGGCAGCACCTACATTGGAATGCATATCCCTGTAGGAGCTGCCGAAGGCTGCGATCTTTTTCTTCAATGCCCTGCGGTCTTGGAGAACAACTGGATGACCACCACGCCGAGCACGATCAGCGCCATCCCGAGCATCGCTGGCACGTCCAGTTTCTGCCCATAAATGAACAGCGCCGCGACGCTGACCATGACGATGCCCATGCCCGCCCACACGGCGTAGGCGACACCCACCGGCACGGTGCGGACAACGAGGGTCAGCATCCAGAAGGCGATCCCGTAGCCGACGATCACCAGAATCAGCGGCAGCGGGGTGCTCAAGCCTTTGACCGCTTTCATCGAAACGGTGGCGATCACTTCGGCGCAGATGGCGATAGCCAGGAAGGCGTAGGCGTTCATGTGTAGATCCTCATGTAAAACGTTGCTTGCTGAGGCGGCATTCTAGTGATTCGCCAGATGGGGTAAAGTCATTACCTATCTGTTTTGAAGATGGGTTGCAGCATGAATACCCTGTGGAATCTGGAACAACTGCGCGCTTTTGTCAGCGTCGCCGAGCAACGCTCGTTTTCTGCAGTGGCGCGCCAGCAGCGCAAGGCGCAGTCGGCGATCAGCAGTGCGATTGCCATGCTGGAGGACGATTTGGGCGTCAGCCTGTTCGAGCGTAGCAGTGGTCGCCAGCCCCGACTCACCGAAGCCGGCGAGGCGCTGCTCGAAGAGGCGCGAGAAGTGTTGCGTCAATGCGAGCGTCTGAACGGTCGGGCGATGGCGATGATGCGCGGTCAGGAAGCGCAGTTGCGCGTGGCCCAGGACGAGGCCATGCCTTATCAGGCACTGGTGGAAAGCTTCGATGCGCTGGCCGGGCAATTTCCCAGCCTCGAAGTGCAACTGACCAGCGCCGCCCAAGGTGAAGTGGCGCGCAAACTGGTCGAACGCCGTGCCGATCTGGGCCTGCTGTTCTATCACGATGAAATCCCCGAAGCGCTGGAACGTCGGGTCTTGGGGCGGGTGGAAATGGTCACCGTCTGCGGTATCAATCATCCGTTGGCGACGCAGTCCTACGTCACCTGCCAGCAGCTGGCGCAGCATCGGCAATTGCTGATGTCGACGCAAACCAGCGTCTATCCCGGCAACGAGCCAGCCAGCCCGCAGGTATGGCGTGCCGACAGTTTCTATGTGATGGCCGAATGGCTGGTGCGGGATCTCGGCTGGGCGTGGCTGCCCCGGCATGTGGTGCAGTATTCGGCCTATCAGGGCCTGATGGTTGAGCTGGACAGTGAATGGACGCCGCCGGCGCTGGTGGTGGAACTGGTCTGGCGCCGCGACGAACCTCTCGGCCCTGCCGCAAGGTGGCTGGCGGAACGTTTTGCCGTGCACTTGCGGGCGATCGGCGACAAAAGTCGATAAACTCCGCCGCCATGAATAGAACTCTCTACACCGCGCTGTTTTACCTGGGGCTGCCATTGGTGGCAATTCGGCTGTGGCTGCGCTCGCGCAAGGCTCCGGCGTATGCCAAACGGATTGGCGAGCGCTTCTCTTATGGCATGCCGTCACTGCGACCCGGAGGCATCTGGGTGCATGCGGTATCGGTGGGAGAGAGCATCGCTGCTGCACCGATGATTCGCGCCTTGCTGCAACGTTATCCACAGCTGCCGATCACCGTGACCTGCATGACCCCGACCGGATCGGAGCGGATTCAGGCGCTGTTCGCCAGCGAGCCGCGCATCCAGCATTGCTATCTGCCATACGACTTGCCGTGCGCAGCGGCGCGTTTTCTTGATCACGCCAAACCGAAACTCGCGGTGATCATGGAAACCGAACTGTGGCCCAACCACATTCATCAGTGTGCCAAACGCGGGATTCCGGTGGCGCTGGCTAACGGTCGTTTGTCCGAGCGTTCGGCGCGGGGCTATGGGCGCTTCAGCAAGCTGACCGCGCCGATGCTCGCTGAAATGAGTTTTTTCGCGGTGCAGACCGAGGCTGAAGCCCAGCGCTTCCGAGATCTCGGCGCGCGACCGCAGACGGTCGAGGTCACCGGTTCGATCAAGTTCGACCTGACCATCGACCCGCAACTGCTGCAGCGCGCCCATGAGTTGCGCGGCCAATGGCAGGCCTTGGAACGCCCGGTGTGGATCGCCGCCAGCACCCACGAAGGCGAAGACGAAGTGGTGCTCGACGCCCATCGTCGCCTGCTGGCGAACTACCCGAATGCGTTGCTGATTTTGGTGCCGCGTCATCCCGAGCGTTTCAATTCGGTGTTCGAGTTATGCCAGCGAGAAGGCTTTGCCACGGTGCGTCGTTCCACCGGTGCCAATGTCGAGGCAAACACCGCGGTGCTGCTCGGCGACACCATGGGCGAATTACTGTTTCTTTACGCGTTGGCGGACAGCGCCTTCGTTGGCGGCAGTCTGGTGCCGAACGGTGGACACAATCTGCTGGAGCCAGCAGCGTTGGCAAAACCAGTGCTCAGCGGCCCGCACCTGTTCAACTTCCTCGACATCGCCGCGCAATTGCGTGAAGCCGGGGCATTGGCTGAAGTGGATGATGCCGAAGGGCTGGCGGTGGAAGTGCAGCGCCTGTTCGAATTGCCGCGCGATGCCCAGCGCATGGCCGAGGCGGGACTGGCGGTGATGCGCCGTAATCAGGGAGCGTTGCAGCGGCTGCTGGATGGGCTGGGCCGGTTGATCAAATAGTCGCCTGGAACATTGTGGCGAGGGGATTTATCCCCGATGGGTTGCGCAGCAGCCCCCAAACCATTCACCTCGGTGATTCAGTCAGATCGGGTAAGCCGGGTTTACGACTGCTGCGCAGTCGAATCGGGGATAAATCCCCTCGCCACAGGGGATTTATTCAGATTGTTTACGGCCGTGCCTTGAGCTGTGCTTCGGCGGCTTTGGCCAGATCCGGCGGGAGGAAATCCTTGTCCGGGTTGTAGTCGGCCTTCAAATAACGTCGCAGGTCTTCCAGATCACCCGGATTCAACGTCCCCGCCGCCTGCTTCAAGCGCAGGTTGTCGAGGATGTAGTCGTAACGGGTGTTGTTGTAGTTGCGCACCGAGGTGTACAGCTGACGCTGAGCATCGAGCACGTCGACGATGTTGCGCGTCCCCACCTGATAACCGATTTCCGTGGCTTCCACCGCGCTCTGGTTGGAAATGATCGACTGGCGCCGCGCCTGTACCTGCTCGACATCGGTGTTCACCGCGCGGTGCAGGTTGCGGGTGTTTTCGACGATCTGCCGGCGCAGGGCTTCGCGCTGCTGTTCGCTCTGATCCAGTTGCGCATAGGACTGGCGCACTTGCGAACTGGTCAGCCCGCCGCTGTAGATCGGAATGTTCAGTTGCAACGCCAGCGTGCGTTGATCGACGTTGCCACCGTACGGCGTGCCGAAGGCGTTAGGGTTGGCGAAGCCGAGGGCGTCGTTGTCACCCTTTTCGTATTTGGCCACGGCGTCGAGGGTCGGCAAGTGGCCGGCCTTGCGCTGCTTGAGGGTCTGTTCGGCGGAGCTGACCGCAAAGTTGCTCGCCAGCAGATTGAGGTTCTGTTTGGCGGCGGTGTCGACCCAGGCCTTGGCGTCGTTGGGTGTCGGCGGCAGGATCGGCAACGTATGGACGATGCCCTGAATCGAGTTGTACTGACGGTTGGTCAGGGTGATCAGCGCTTCGAAGGCATCGTCGACCTGACGCTGGGCAACGATCCGGTTGGCACGCGCGGTGTCGTAGCTGGCTTGTGATTGCAGGACGTCGGTCTTGTCCGACAGGCCGACATCGAAGCGCTCGTTGGACTGGTCGAGCTGACGCTTGAACGCGGCTTCTTCTGCCTTGGTCGAAGCCAGGTTGTCCTGACTGCGCAGCACGTTGAAGTAGCTTTCGGCTGATTGCAGGATCAGGTTCTGTTCGCTGGCCGAGAGTTGCAGGGCGGCCTGTTCGTTGACGTCCTTGGCGGCCTGGTACTGGAACCAGCGGTCGGCACGGAACAAGGGCTGGGCCAGGGTCGCCTGATAGGAGTGTGCGCTGCGATTGGCAATGGCTGAAGGCTGGTCGATCGAGGTGCGCACATCCGCCACTTCGGCGCCGCCGGACAGGTTCGGCAGCAAGCCGGCACGGGCCTGTGGCACCACTTCTTTCTGCGCGCCGTACTGGGCGCGGGCGGCGGCCAGATCGGCGTTGTTGTCGACGGCTTCCTGATAGACGCTGACCAGATCGGTCTTGGTCGACAAGGGCGCTTCTGCTGCCCAGGCCATTGCGTTGGACGCACAAGACACGGCAAGAGCCAGTGAAAGTTTGCGCAGCATGAGGCGATCCCTAGCAAAAATATTACGAAAATAATGTGCGCGCCAAGGCTACGGCGCGGCCCTGACAGCGTCAAGGTGCGCAGGGCAAAGCGAGTGTAGTTGTGCAAACGTGCGGCAACAATCCTGCAAGTCCCGGTAATTGCGCCATTCATCATGGTGTTTGCCGCGGTGTTGGCGTTCTTTGCCGGTTGTGTCTAGACTGGCCGGGTTCTTGTCGGGGTGCCTTGCTATGAGGCTGAGATCGAATAATTTCGGATCCCGTTGAACCTGATCAGGTTAGCGCCTGCGTAGGGAACAAGATTTCTCGTCACCCGGCGAGTCCTCTTGTGCTTCGTCCGGGAAATTGTTCGACAATCGAACGCTCGACGACGATGCACAGCACCAGTCCTGGTGCGTCCGTGCCTTTCAGGTTCTGCTCCGACAATCCACTGCCTGGATGCTGTCTGGAGAGCCCGTGATGACTACAAAATCTAAAAACGCGATCAACCTGAGTGACTCGGCCAAGGTCGATGAGCAGTCGGTTCAGCCGTTCACCCGTTCGCAAAAAGTCTACGTTCAGGGCTCGCGCCCGGACATCCGCGTGCCGATGCGCGAAATCACCCTCGATGTGACGCCGACCGACTTCGGCGGCGAAATCAACGCGCCGGTCACCGTCTACGACACCTCGGGCCCGTACACCGATCCGAATGTAGTGATCGACGTGCGCAAAGGTCTGGGCGACGTGCGTTCGGCGTGGATCGACGACCGTGGCGACACCGAGCGTCTGCCAGGCCTGAGCTCCAACTTCGGTCAGGAACGTCTGGCGGACCCGGAGCTGACCAAACTGCGTTTTGCCCACGTCAACAACCCGCGCCGCGCCAAGGCCGGGGCCAACGTCAGCCAGATGCACTACGCGCGCAAAGGCATCATCACCGCCGAGATGGAATACGTCGCCATCCGCGAAAACATGAAGCTGCAAGAGGCCCGCGCCGCCGGCCTGTTGACTCAGCAACACGCCGGCCACAGCTTCGGCGCGAGCATCCCGAAAGAAATCACCCCTGAGTTCGTCCGCGAAGAGATCGCCCGTGGTCGCGCGATCATTCCGGCCAACATCAACCACGTCGAACTGGAACCGATGATCATCGGCCGTAACTTCCTGGTGAAGATCAACGGCAACATCGGCAACAGCGCGTTGGGTTCTTCCATCGAAGAAGAAGTGGCGAAACTGACCTGGGGCATTCGCTGGGGTTCGGACACGGTCATGGACTTGTCTACCGGCAAGCACATCCACGAAACCCGCGAGTGGATCATCCGCAACTCGCCGGTGCCGATCGGCACCGTGCCGATCTATCAGGCGCTGGAGAAGGTCAACGGCGTCGCTGAAGACCTGACCTGGGAGCTGTTCCGCGACACGCTGATCGAGCAGGCCGAGCAGGGCGTCGACTACTTCACCATCCACGCCGGCGTGCTGTTGCGCTACGTGCCGCTGACCGCCAAGCGCGTGACCGGGATCGTTTCCCGTGGCGGTTCGATCATGGCCAAGTGGTGCCTGGCGCACCACAAAGAGAACTTCCTCTACACCCACTTCGACGAAATCTGCGAAATCATGAAGGCCTACGACGTCAGCTTCTCGCTGGGCGATGGCCTGCGTCCGGGCTCGATTGCCGACGCCAACGACGAAGCGCAATTCGGCGAGCTGGAGACCCTCGGCGAGCTGACCAAGATCGCCTGGAAACACGACGTGCAGTGCATGATCGAAGGCCCAGGCCACGTGCCGATGCAGTTGATCAAAGAGAACATGGACAAGCAGCTGGAGTGCTGTGACGAGGCGCCGTTCTACACCCTTGGCCCGCTGACCACCGACATCGCCCCGGGTTACGACCACATCACCTCGGGTATCGGTGCGGCAATGATCGGCTGGTTCGGTTGCGCGATGCTCTGCTACGTGACACCGAAGGAGCACTTGGGCCTGCCGAACAAGGATGACGTGAAGACCGGGATCATCACCTACAAGATCGCCGCCCACGCAGCGGACTTGGCCAAAGGACACCCGGGCGCGCAGATTCGTGACAACGCCTTGAGCAAGGCGCGTTTCGAATTCCGTTGGGAAGACCAGTTCAACCTCGGTCTGGACCCGGACACCGCGCGTTCGTATCACGACGAAACCCTGCCGAAGGAT
This sequence comes from Pseudomonas sp. S8, assembly GCF_050473925.1. Classification (NCBI taxonomy): domain Bacteria; kingdom Pseudomonadati; phylum Pseudomonadota; class Gammaproteobacteria; order Pseudomonadales; family Pseudomonadaceae; genus Pseudomonas; species Pseudomonas sp. S8. The sequence goes on along the minus strand of NZ_JBFDVZ010000016.1, from coordinate 3,767,111 downwards.
TCGGCCAAGGTCGCGCATTTCTGTTCGATGTGTGGGCCGAAGTTCTGCTCGATGAAGATCACTCAGGAAGTCCGCGAATACGCGGCCAACCAGCGGATCGACGCGGTCGACGTGGACGTCGCCCAGGGCCTGGCGGAACAGGCCGAACGGTTCAAGAAGGAAGGCAGTCAGCTGTATAAAAAAGTCTGATCCCTGACTGATCTTTTGTGGTGAGGGGATTTATCCCCGATCGACTGCGCAGCAGTCGCAATTTTGAGAACCGGGTCCTTCAGATGGACCGCGTTCTCAGGTTTTGGGGCTGCTTCGCAGCCCATCGGGGATGAATCCCCTCGCCACAAGTGGGCCAGCTTGATCACACACAACAACAAATGTCCCTCTGAGATAACACCTTGAGCATTCAACCCGGCACTTATTCCCCCGACCTCGCCGTATCCGCCGACAAGCGAGTATTTGGCGGTCGCGATCTGTTTTCCCTGTGGTTCTCCCTCGGCATCGGCCTGATGGTGTTGCAGACCGGCGCGTTGCTCGCGCCCGGTCTGGGCCTCTCCGGCTCGCTGTTGGCGATCTTCCTCGGCACGCTGGTTGGCGTGTTGCTGCTGGCCGCCGTCGGCGTGATCGGCAGCGACACCGGCCTGTCATCGATGGCCGCGCTTAAACTGAGCCTCGGCAGCAAAGGCGCGAGCCTGCCGGCACTGCTCAACCTTTTGCAACTGATCGGTTGGGGGTCGTTCGAAATCATCGTCATGCGCGATGCCGCCAGCCTGCTCGGCACTCGCGCGTTCAGCGAAGGTTCGCTGTGGGCCAGCCCGATGCTCTGGACGTTGTGCTTCGGTGCGCTGGCGACCTTGCTCGCAGTCAGCGGGCCGCTGACGTTCGTGCGCAAGATCCTGCGCAAATGGGGTATCTGGCTGATCCTGGCGGCGTGCATCTGGCTGACCTGGAATCTGTTCGCCAAGGCTGATCTGGCGGCACTCTGGGCGCGTGCGGGGGACGGTTCGATGCCGTTTGCCGTGGGCTTCGATATTGCCATCGCGATGCCGCTGTCGTGGCTGCCGCTGATCGCCGATTACTCGCGTTTCGGCAAGCGCGCGAAAAACGTATTCGGCGGCACGGCGATCGGTTTCTTCGTCGGCAACTTCTGGTTGATGAGCCTCGGCGTGGCCTACACCTTGGCGTTTGCGCCAAGCGGTGAGGTCAATGCGTTGCTGCTGGCACTGGCCGGGGCCGGTCTGGGCATTCCGCTGTTGCTGATTCTGCTGGATGAGTCGGAAAACGCTTTCGCCGACATTCATTCGGCAGCGGTTTCCAGCGGGATTCTGTTGCGTTTGAAGGTCGAGCATCTGGCCTTGGCCATCGGCGTGATCTGCACTCTGATTGCACTGCTGGCGCCCTTGGCGCAGTACCAGAACTTCCTGTTGCTGATCGGCTCGGTGTTCGCGCCGCTGTTCGGCGTAGTGCTGGTGGATCACTTCATCCTGCGTAAGCGCAGCGCCCACGTGGCGTCAGCCGCATTGCGCTGGCCGGCGCTGTTGGCGTGGCTGGGCGGGATCAGCACCTACCACTTGCTGGCGAATCTGTATCCGGATGTCGGCGCGACCCTGCCGGCACTGGTGCTGGCAGGGCTGTTGCAACTGGTGCTGGGCCGGGCTTTCAGTTACGGCCGGGAAACAGCTCGGGTTTGAGGATGCCGTTCAGACGCGGGTAAGGAATCTTCAGTTCGACGTGGCCCAGTGCGTAAGGCGCGATGGTGCTCACGTCGTACTTGAGGATCACGCCACCGTAGGTCAGCGCCACGTTCGGGGTTTTCACGAACGGCCAGCTCTTCACGAAATCCGCTTCCTGATCGAGCTTGGTGCTGATCAGCCAGCTGTTGTGCGCCACCTGCGCAGCCTTCCAGAACGCGTCTTCCTGACCCGGCAGCAACATGTCCGACAGGTTCAGCACCTTGTGCTGCTGACGCGAGTAGTTGATGAAGCCGCGCCCCGGGGTGCCATGGGCGCCGCCGGTGTCGAGGTAGCTCGACAGTTCGATGATCACCAAGCCGTCATGCTGCTCGCGTACCTTGGCCTGCAGATAGCTGCTGTTGCGCGGGCCGGCGGTGCGCAGGAATTGATCACGATAGGCCGCCAGGGTTGGCGCGACCGCTGCGTTCTGCTCGGTGCGGGTCATTTGCAGCAGGCGCTTTTCGATAATGCCGTCCAGTGCAGGCTCGGCCGCGAAGTGCACGGTATCGATATTCACCAGCGGACAATCGGGGTTGGAACAGCCGGGTTTCAGGGTTTCCGAGGCGTCGCGGGTGGTGTCCAGCGGCGTGCGGTAGTTGGGCTGGAACAGGTTGGCGCAGGCGCCCAGAGTCAGGGCGATGGCGGCCACGGAGGCAATTTTGAAAAGCGACATGGGCGTCCTTTCTGAAGCAGGGGAAGGCAAAAAGTTATCCGCTTCGACTCTCGCCGAAGCAGTCAGTTCGCCACTAAGCTAATTAGAGTGGGTTTCGCCGCCACCGTCCATCCCGCTGGCGGTAAAGGGGCTGCATCAATCATCACCGGCGCGTTAGGATGGCGCGAAGTCGAGGTTGCCGGTCACCACAAGGCACCTCGTATCGGGATTTGCAGTAAGAGAGGATGCTCATGACAGATTTTGCCAACGCCACTCCGGCCAACGTCGACGTCGTAAAGCGCGAGCGCTGCTACGAGGGCTTCTACAAGCTCGACCGTTTGCACCTGCGCCATGAGCTGTTCGCCGGCGGCATGAGCCGCGAGATCAACCGCGAAGTCTTCGTGCGCCACGATGCCGTGTGCCTGCTGCCGTACGATCCGCAGCGTGACGAAGTGGTGCTGCTCGAGCAGTTTCGCGTCGGGGCCATGGGCAAGACCGACAACCCGTGGCTGGTTGAGCTGGTCGCCGGTCTGATCGACAAAGTTGAAGTGCCGGAAGAAGTTGCTCACCGCGAGGCACAGGAGGAAGCTGGACTGGACATCAAGGCCCTGTGGCCGATGACCAAATATTTTCCGTCGCCGGGCGGCAGCAACGAGTTCGTGCATTTGTACCTGGGGCACTGCAGCACCGACGGCGTAGGCGGCCTGCACGGGCTGGAGGAAGAAGCAGAAGATATCCGCGTTACGGTCTGGGCCTTTGAAGATGCCTTGCAGGCCGTCCGTGACGGACGCATTGCCAATGCGGCGAGCATCATCGCCTTGCAATGGCTGGCGCTGAACCGCGCCGAAGTGAGGGGGTTATGGTCGTAAACAAGCTGCGCGATCGTTATCGAGTTGACCTTGCGGGCCTGCAAGCCGCCTGCGAGGCCAACTACGCGCGCCTGATGCGACTGGTGCCGGACATGCGCAACGACCCCGAAGCGCGGCGCATCGCCGTGACTCAGGGCGAGCAGATGCTCGGCGTGCTGGCCCTCGAAGTGCTGCAGACCTGCCCGTACACCACCACTTTGCAGGTGCGCCAGGAGCACAGTCTGCCGTGGTTGCCGGTGCCGCAACTGGAGGTGCAGGTCTATCACGATGCGCGCATGGCCGAGGTGATCAGCGCCGAACATGCACGACGCTTTCGTGGCATCTATCCTTACCCGAACGCCGCGATGCATCAGCCGGATGAAAAGGCCCAGCTCAATCTGTTCCTGGGGGAATGGCTGAGCCATTGCCTGGCCCTGGGGCACGAGTACGAAGTCGTACGCTAGTTGTGAACTGCGTCCGGTTCGCCGGTTTCCCCTTTGCGCCATCCCCCAGCATAATTGCGGCACTCAACCGATTCCGTGCTTTTGCCCTGGGAGAACGCCTTGCCGAGCGTATCCACATTGACCACCGCCGATCCGGCGTTGCTGGTGCAGTTATCCGACAGTCACCTGTTCGCCGAGGCGGACGGCACGCTGCTGGGCATGAACACCCGCGAGAGTCTGCAAAAGGTCATTGAACAGGTACTCAAGCAGCAGCCGCGGATTGACCTGATGCTGGCCACGGGTGATTTGTCACAGGACGGAACACTTGAGTCGTATCAACTGTTTCGCCAGATGACCGTGCAGATCGATGCGCCGGCGCGCTGGATTCCCGGCAATCACGATGAACCGCAAATCATGGCTCAGGCCGCGGTGCAAAGTGCATTGCTGGAATCGGTGGTCGATGTCGGCAACTGGCGCGTGACCTTGCTCGATTCGGCGGTGCCGGGCTCGGTGCCGGGTTATCTGCAGGATGATCAGTTGCAGTTGCTGGCCCGTTCGTTGAGCGAAGCGCCGGAGCGCCATCATCTGGTGTGTTTCCATCATCATCCGGTGTCGATCGGATGCCCGTGGATGGAGCCGATCGGCTTGCGCAACCCGGAAGCGTTTTTCGACGTGCTCGATCGTTTTCCACAGGCGCGCGCGGTGCTGTGGGGGCATGTACATCAGGAAATCGACCGCGAACGCAACGGCGTGCGGCTGATGGCCTCACCGTCGACCTGCATCCAGTTCGAACCGGGCAGTCACGACTTCAAGGTCGGCGAACAGGCCCCGGGCTATCGCTGGTTGCGGCTGTTGCCGGATGGGCGGCTGGAAACCGGTGTCGAGCGCGTTACCGACTTCGAGTTCACCGTCGATTACGGCTCCAACGGTTACTGACACTCCCTGTAGGAGCTGCCGAAGGCTGCGATCTTTTGATCCTGTTTTTAAAATCAAAAGATCGCAGCCTTCGGCAGCTCCTACAGGAGGTCGCGGGGTCGGGAGGGCAGCATTGCTACAGGGCATGCACATCATTTGTATGGCCCATCCCACCGCGACTCCCTGTAAACTCCGCTATCTTTCGCCGACACTCAGGGAGCTCAAATGTCCGGTTCGATCCTCTATATCCACGGTTTCAACAGCGCGCCGGCCTCGAAAAAGGCCTGTCAGCTGGTCGAGGTGATGGAACGGCTGGGTTTGAGCGAGCAATTGCGTGTCCCGGCGCTGCATCACCACCCGCGTGAAGCCATCGGTCAGTTGCAGCAGGCGATTGCCGAACTGGGCCGGCCGTTGCTGGTGGGAAGCTCACTCGGCGGCTACTATGCGACTCACCTGGCTGAGCGCCACGGCTTGAAAGCCCTGCTGGTCAACCCGGCGGTCAGCCCGCACCGGATGTTCGACGGCTATTTGGGCACGCAGAAAAACCTGTATACCGATGAGACCTGGGAACTGACCCACGACCATGTGACGGCCCTGGCCGAACTGGAAGTGCCGGCGCCGGTGAATGCACAGCGTTATCAGGTGTGGTTGCAGACCGGCGATGAAACACTGGATTATCGCCTCGCCCAGCAGTATTACCGGGCCTGTGCCCTGCGCATTCAGGCCGGCGGCGACCATGGTTACCAGGGTTTTGCCGAACAATTGCCGGCGTTGTTAAGTTTTGCCGGCATTGGCGCGGATTTGTATCAGGCAATCGATTTCACCGCACTGTGAAGTCTTGCCCCTTTTTCATTGAATCACTGACGACGAGACCCTATGGCCACTCCCAGCGCTAGCTCTTATAACGCCGACGCCATCGAAGTCCTCTCGGGCCTCGACCCGGTGCGCAAACGCCCCGGCATGTACACCGACACCAGTCGGCCGAACCACCTCGCCCAGGAAGTCATCGACAACAGTGTCGACGAAGCCCTGGCCGGCCACGCCAAATCGGTGCAGGTGATTCTGCACGCCGATCACTCGCTGGAGGTCAGCGACGACGGACGCGGCATGCCGGTCGACATTCACCCGGAAGAGGGTGTGTCGGGTGTCGAGCTGATCCTCACCAAGCTGCATGCGGGCGGCAAGTTTTCCAACAAGAATTACCAGTTCTCCGGCGGTCTGCACGGGGTGGGTATTTCCGTGGTCAACGCTTTGTCGACCGAAGTCCGGGTGCGCGTGAAGCGTGACGGCAACGAATACCAGATGACCTTCAAGGATGGCTTCAAGGCCACTGAGCTGGAAATCGTCGGCACCGTCGGCAAGCGCAACACCGGCACCAGCGTGTACTTCGCGCCGGATCCGAAATACTTCGATTCACCGAAATTCTCCATCAGCCGCCTCAAGCACGTGCTCAAGGCCAAGGCGGTGTTGTGCCCGGGCCTGCTGGTCAGCTTCGAGGACAAAGGTACCGGTGAGAAAGTCGAGTGGCATTACGAAGACGGCCTGCGCTCCTACCTGGTGGACGCGGTCAGCGAATTCGAACGCCTGCCGGACGAGCCGTTCTGCGGCAGCCTGGCCGGTAATAAAGAAGCGGTGGACTGGGCGCTGCTGTGGCTGCCGGAAGGTGGCGACGCGGTGCAGGAAAGCTACGTCAACCTGATCCCGACGGCGCAGGGCGGCACTCACGTCAACGGTTTGCGTCAGGGCCTGCTCGACGCGATGCGCGAGTTCTGCGAATTCCGCAGCCTGCTGCCACGCGGCGTGAAGCTGGCGCCGGAAGACGTCTGGGAACGCATCGCTTTCGTGCTGTCGATGAAGATGCAGGAACCGCAGTTCTCCGGCCAGACCAAAGAGCGTCTGTCGTCCCGTGAAGCGGCGGCGTTCGTTTCCGGCGTGGTCAAGGACGCTTTCAGTCTGTGGCTCAACGCCAATCCGGAAACCGGTCTGGCGCTGGCCGAACTGGCGATCAACAACGCCGGTCGTCGCCTCAAGGCGAGCAAGAAAGTCGAGCGCAAGCGCGTTACCCAGGGCCCTGCGCTGCCGGGCAAACTGGCCGACTGCGCGGGTCAGGATCCGATGCGCTCCGAGCTGTTCCTGGTCGAAGGTGATTCCGCCGGCGGTTCCGCCAAGCAAGCGCGGGACAAGGAATTCCAGGCGATCCTGCCGTTGCGCGGCAAGATCCTCAACACCTGGGAAGTCGACGGCAGCGAAGTGCTGGCGAGCCAGGAAGTGCACAACATTGCCGTGGCCATCGGTGTCGATCCGGGCGCCACGGACATGAGCCAGCTGCGCTACGGCAAGATCTGCATCCTCGCCGACGCCGACTCCGACGGTTTGCACATCGCCACGCTGCTGTGTGCGCTGTTTGTCCAGCACTTCCGCCCGCTGGTGGATGCCGGGCACGTCTACGTGGCAATGCCGCCGCTGTACCGCATCGACCTCGGCAAAGAGATCTACTACGCCCTCGACGAAGCCGAGCGCGACGGGATTCTCGACCGTCTGGTGGCCGAGAAGAAACGCGGCAAGCCGCAGGTCACCCGATTCAAAGGCCTGGGTGAAATGAACCCGCCGCAGCTGCGCGAAACCACCATGGACCCGAACACCCGGCGTCTGGTGCAGCTGACACTGGGCGACGATTTTGCCCAAACCTCGGAAATGATGGACATGCTGCTGGCGAAGAAACGCGCCGGTGACCGCAAGACCTGGCTCGAATCCAAGGGCAACCTCGCCGAGGTGCTGGCCTGATGCGTTTTGGCTGGGCCTTGGCGGGTGCCTTGCTGCTGAGTGCGATGAGCGTGTCGGCCGAACCGCTGCAGGAGTTGCGGGTGCTCTCCGAACACCCGGTCGACGGCATGCGCGGCGGCAACCTGTCGGGGCTGGCCATGTGTGGCAGCGAGTTGTGGGCGGTGTCGGACCGTGATGACGACCAGATCTATCGACTCAACACCGCCGATCAAGCCTGGCAGGCCGAAGCCTTGCACATCGACGTGCCGCCAGTGCCGGAGACCGGATTGCCGTGGGGATTGCGCTCGCGCAATTGGGCCGCGTCGTTCGTGCGCGGTGGCGACCTGGATTTCGAAGGCATCAGCTGCGACAGCGCCGGCAATCGCTACATTGTCAGCGAGGGCCACGCGGCGGTCTTGCAGGTGCCCGTCAGCGGCCCGGTCAACTGGCTCAAGATTTCGCCGATGATGGTTCGCGAAGCACGTGCCAGTGGCATGCTCCTGCATTTCAACGCGATCTTCGAAGGTCTGGCGATCAACCCGGCGGGCGATCAGATGTGGCTGGCCGGCGAGCGGCAAAACCGTGGCTTGCTGCTGATCAAGCGTCAGCAGACCGTGTGGGATTGCGACGGTCGTTGCGTGTTGCTCAGCGAGGGCGGCAAGGAGATGCAGCCGCCGCAGTTCCCGCACGCCAAAGCGGTCGACCGCGACTTTTCCGACCTTTCATTGTTCAACGGCAAATTGTTTACCCTTGAACGCAACGCCTTCCAGATTTGTCGACGCGATGCGCAGACTGCCAAGGTCGAGCGTTGCTGGTCGTACGCTGCTGAACTGTTGCAGGCCAACCGCCGTTATTCGCAGAACTTCGGGTTGGAAGAAGCGCTGATCGTTGATGCGGAGGGGGCGTGGGTCGGCGTCGACAATAATTTCGGCCCGCGGGCTGACGGTGAGGTTCGGCCGATCGTCTGGCGCTTCGCCGCGCCTGAAGGTGGCTGGAGCGCCAAACCGTGAGTCAGCAACCGCCGGGCAAACGCGCCGGCCGGGTGTTGATGATTCTGGCCTGGTGTGCGGGGCTGTTTCTGGCCACGCGGTTTTTCGGCCAGTGGGAAGAACGTCAGCAGAATCCGAACGTGGTGGTCACGTCCGAGCAGCATGACGGCGTGGTCGAAGTAAAACTGGCGGGCAATGCCCAAGGGCATTTCGTCGCCAGTGGCCAGATCAACGGTGAGCCGGTGGAGTTCATGCTCGACACCGGCGCCACCGATGTGGCGATCCCGGCGGATCTGGCCAAACGCTTGAAACTGGAAGAAGGTTTCGGTGTGACCCTGAGCACGGCCAACGGCCTGAGCCAGGGCTACCGGACAAAGATCGAGCGCCTGCAACTGGGCGACATCGTGCTGCGGGACGTCCGCGCACTGGTGGCGCCGGGGCTGCATGGCGATCAGGTGCTGCTCGGCATGAGCGCCCTGAACAAACTTGAATTCACCCAGCGCGGTGGCACCATGCTGCTGCGCCAGACAACGAACCGATGAGGCCCGCATGAGCGACTCCCTTGATCTCAGCCTGGACGGTGTAGAACGCCGCTCGCTGGCTGACTTCACCGAAAATGCCTACCTCAACTACTCCATGTACGTGATCATGGACCGTGCCCTGCCGCATATCGGCGACGGTCTGAAACCGGTACAGCGGCGTATCGTCTACGCCATGAGCGAGCTGGGGCTGGACGCCGATTCCAAGCACAAGAAATCGGCGCGTACCGTCGGTGACGTGCTCGGCAAGTTCCACCCGCACGGCGACTCGGCGTGCTACGAAGCGATGGTGCTGATGGCTCAGCCGTTCAGCTATCGCTACACGCTGGTTGACGGTCAGGGTAACTGGGGTGCGCCGGACGATCCGAAGTCCTTCGCCGCCATGCGTTATACCGAAGCGCGCCTGTCGCGCTATTCCGAAGTGCTGCTCAGCGAGTTGGGCCAGGGCACGGCCGACTGGGGGCCGAACTTCGACGGCACCTTGCAGGAACCCTTGGTTCTGCCGGCACGTTTGCCGAACATCCTGCTCAACGGCACCACCGGCATTGCTGTCGGCATGGCCACCGACGTACCGCCGCACAACCTGCGCGAAGTCGCTACCGCTTGCGTGCGCCTGCTCGATGAGCCGAAAGCCACGGTCGAACAGCTCTGCGAACACATTCAAGGCCCGGACTATCCGACCGAAGCGGAAATCATCACCCCGCGCGCCGACCTGCTGAAAATGTACGAAACCGGCAAGGGCTCGGTGCGCATGCGCGCCGTGTACCACGTCGAGGACGGCGACATCATCGTCACCGCGTTGCCGCACCAGGTCTCCGGGGCCAAGGTGCTGGAACAGATCGCCGCGCTGATGCAGGCCAAGCCGTCGAAAGCGCCGCAGATCGCCGACCTGCGTGACGAATCCGACCACGAAAACCCGTGCCGCATCGTGATCATTCCGGTCAACAGCCGCGTCGATCACGAAGCGCTGATGCAGCACCTGTTCGCCAGTACCGAGCTGGAATCGACCTACCGGGTCAACGTCAACATCATCGGTCTGGATGGCAAGCCGCAGCTGAAGAACCTGCGCGCCTTGCTGGTCGAATGGCTGGAGTTCCGCGTACTGACCGTGCGTCGTCGCCTGCAATTCCGCCTCGACAAGGTCGAGCGCCGCCTGCACCTGTTGGACGGTTTGTTGATCGCTTACCTCAATCTGGATGAAGTGATCCACATCATCCGCACCGAGGAGCATCCGAAAGCCAAGCTGATCGAGCGCTTCGCCCTCAGCGAAATCCAGGCCGACTACATCCTCGACACCCGGCTGCGGCAGTTGGCGCGCCTGGAAGAGATGAAGCTGCGCGACGAGCAGGACGAACTGCTCAAGGAACAGGCCAAGTTGCAAGCCTTGCTGGGCAGCGAAGCCAAGCTGAAGAAGCTGGTGCGCACCGAGCTGCTGAAAGACGCTGAAACCTACGGTGATGATCGTCGTTCGCCGATCGTCGAGCGTGCCGAAGCCAAGGCGCTGACCGAACACGATCTGCTGCCGAACGAGAAGGTCACCGTCGTGCTGTCCGAGAAGGGCTGGATCCGCTCGGCCAAGGGTCACGACATCGACGCCACCGGCCTGTCGTACAAGGCTGGCGATGGCTTCAAGACCTCGGCGGCGGGGCGCTCCAACCAGTTTGCGGTGTTTATCGATTCTACCGGCCGCAGTTATTCGGTGGCCGCGCACACCTTGCCGTCGGCTCGAGGCCAGGGGGAGCCGTTGACCGGTCGTCTGACCCCGCCGCCCGGCGCCACGTTCGAATGCGTGCTGATGCCCGAAGACGATGCGTTGTACGTGATCGCCTCCGATGCCGGTTACGGTTTCGTAGTCAAGGGTGAAGACCTGCAAGCCAAAAACAAGGCCGGTAAAGCCCTGTTGAGCCTGCCGAACAACGCCAAAGTCATCGCGCCGCGCCCAGTGGCCGATCGTGAGCAGAACTGGCTGGCCTCGGTCACGACCGAAGGTCGCCTGCTAATCTTCAAAATCAGCGATCTGCCACAATTAGGGAAGGGCAAAGGCAACAAGATCATCGGTATTTCCGGTGAACGTGTGGCCAGTCGCGAAGAATACGTCACGGACATCGCCGTACTTCCGGAAGGCGCTACCTTGGTGCTGCAGGCCGGAAAACGGACCCTGTCGCTGAAGGCCGACGACCTCGAACACTATAAAGGTGAGCGTGGACGTCGCGGGAATAAACTCCCGAGGGGCTTTCAGCGGGTGGATGCGCTGCTCGTCGAAAACCTCAATTAGGCGAAAACGCCCCTCTAGAGGCGTCGAACTACGATTTAACGCGTAGATCGACGCTTTGGCGCTGGAGTCGGAACGCATATTCACGGATGATATGGCCTTTCCAAGCGCCGGCGTGGCCGAGCGTTCTTCATATTTATTGAGTATTTTCACTGTGGTCAGCCTTGTGGCGGCCACCTGGACGGGATGATGACTGCTCTGCGCCCTCTTATTTTCCTGCTCGCTGGCGTTTTGGGCCTGGCGGGCTGCAGCGTTCACCAGCCGGTGTCGCTGTATCAACTGGACAGCGGAAGTCCGGTTCAGCCTGCGCAAAGCGCTGGCATGGCGGTTTTGTTGGGCCCGATCGTCGTGGCCGATTACCTGCAACGAGAAACCCTGCTGCAGCGTCAGCCCGACGGCAGCCTGCAAGCTTCGACCGATGGTCGCTGGGCGGGCAGCCTTTCGTCGGATATCGATCAATTGCTGATGCGACAGGTGGCGGGTCATCTGGACAGCCAGCGTGTGGTGCTGGCACCCGCGACGTTGGGCTTCACGCCCGATGTGCAGGTATTGCTGACCATCACGCGACTGGATTCCGGTCAGAAACAACCGGCGATCCTCGATGCGCAATGGCGTCTGATCGACCGTCGTGGGCAGGTACGCGATAACCGCATCGTTCATCTGCAAGAGTTGCATGCCGGGACCACGGCTTCGCAGGTTCAAGCACAGGGGATTCTGCTGCAGCGTCTGGCCGAGCAGTTGTCGGTGGCGCTCAAGCCATTGGCCAACCAGCCGCCGGTGGCCGAAGCACCGCGCAAAGCGGCGCCAAAACCGGCCGCGCCGGCAGCGGATGCCGAGAAACAGCCAAAGATCCCGATGGCCTCGCCGATTCGTACCGATATGGAAGTGTTCCGCTTCTAAGTCTGCATCAGCGTCAAACCAGAGCCCGCCTTGTGCGGGCTTTGTTGTGTCTGGGGGCTGGAGATCTTTGCCGTCAGTGCGCGCGAAGAGGCCCGGACAGACGCCAAAAGATCGCAGCCTGCGGCAGCTCCTACAGAGATTTACGCCAATCCACTGTAGGAGCTGCCGAAGGCTGCGATCTTTTCAACAGGCAACAAAAAAGCCCGCAGACAATCACTTGTCTGCGGGCTTCTGTGCATCAGGCCTGAAGCTTACGCCCGGCGCTCATGCATCCGCGCCAGTTGCCGCTCGAGCATCGACGGATAAGGCTCCATCAAGCGCTCCACACAGCAAGCCCCCTCAGGGCTGGCGATCGGACGGATCCGCGCACGCTGGCGAATCAGCCCGTCGTCACCGATCTTGCGCTCGACCAGCAGCAGGTTGCGGCTGTGCTGCGACAGAGCCAGGGCATCCTGGGCCGAGTCGGTCAGCAGCAAGTCGATCTGGCTCAGACCGAACAGGTCTTCACCCAGGGTCAGGCCCAGCTGCAATTGCAAGGTGATGCCGCTGTCGGCGACTTCGATCTGCAATTGATGGCCCAGCGCCCGCAGCAATTCACCGCAGCAGATCGCATTGGTCAGGTAGTCGTCACCGCTGTCTTCGGTGTGGAACAGCATCAGCGTGCTGCCGTCGTTCAGGGTTTCGATCTCGCCCTGATACAGCGAAGCGGCCTGATCGAGGCAATCGCGGTAGCGCTCCAGCAACTCTTCCAGACGGGCACGCGGCAGGCGCCGCAGTTGTTCCTGCGAGCCCAGTTGCACGGCCAGTACCGCGCTGTGCTGGGGCACGCTAGGCGTGGCCTTGCGCGTGATCGGTTGCGGCGCTGCATCCAGCGATTCGTCGCGCAGGTCAGCAAAAGCGTCGTCGTCTTCATCATCTTCAACGGTGCTGACCACATGGCGCGGTGCAGGTTTTTGCGCAGCCATCGGGCGGGTTTCGTCAAAGCTCGGGTCGCGCAGGTTGCGCACTTCGAACTCTGGCTCATCCTCTTCTTCGAACTCGGGTTCCGGCTCGGGCTCGGGTTTGGGCGCAGGCTCTGGGGCGAAGTTGGCGTGCAGCTGACGCGCCAGATCGCCGATCTCGTCCTGACGGTCGGTACCCGGAGTGTATTCGTCGATGTTGCGCAGCCAGACGCGCAATTGCAGCAGGGGCGTCGACAGATAGCGGCCCATGCGCAGACTCAGGGCCAGCGACAGCGCCAACAGGATCGCACTGAGAATGCCCATGCTCTGCAGGCTGATGGTCATCGGCTGCTGGAACTGATCCATGTCCAGGCTGATGCGCAGTTGCCCGGCAGTCACGTCCTGGAAGGTGATCTTGCTCTCGTACATGCCCTCGGCTTCGCCCAGCAGGCTGTGCTTGGGGCGCTGACCGGATTCGGCGAGGATGCGGTTGTCCACGCTATAGATAGCGGCGTGTGCCACCAGCTTGTTCTTGGTCAGGTTGTTGAGCAGCACGTTGAGGCTGAGGATGTCGTTGGACACCAACAGTTCAGTGGCGGAGGTGGCAGTCTGCGTGGTCAGGCTTTCGCCCAGCGCATCGGCCTGCTCGTGCATGGCCTGCTTGAACTGCAAGCCCATCACCCCGGCATAGATCACCAGGGCCAGAGCGACCAGGATCACGTTATGGCTGGCAATGCGCAATGCAATCGGCACACGGCGATGACGCAGTGCACGGAAGATCAGCAGGAAGAAGTTATCGGTTTTAACTGGCGTGGGCCGGTTCACTGAGCTCGGCTCTTTTGTCCGTGAAGTTGACGCGCAGTATAGCGACAGGCCCTAGACCGGCAAAGCGCTCGCGGTGCCCGATGGTCACTGAAAGTGGGTAGAATGCGGTTTTTTTCCAGTTGCGGGGGTGCGCGTTGCGCGAAATCGTCCTGATTAACATCACGGGAGTCGACCGTCCGGGTCTGACTGCGGCCATTACTGGCGTTCTGGCACAAGGTGGTGTGAACATTCTCGACATTGGTCAGGCGGTGATCCACGACACCCTGTCGTTCGGCATCCTGGTCGAGATTCCCGACTCCGAGCAAGGCAAAGCCGTGCTCAAGGACATCCTGTTCAAGGGCTACGAGCTCGACCAGCAGGTGCGTTTCACCCCGGTGTCCGAAGAGGATTACCAGCAATGGGTGGGCAATCAGGGCAAGAAACGCCACATCGTCACCCTGTTGACCCGCAAAGTGACCGCCGGCCAATTGCAGGCGGTCAGCTCGATCACCGCCAAATATGGCTTGAACATCGACCATATCGACCGTCTGTCGGGTCGCATGCCGCTGGACACGCCGGCGGACAAGGGCAAGGGCTGCATCGAGTTCTCCGTGCGTGGCGAAGCGGCTGATCCGCAGGCGCTGCGTGCCGAATTCCTCAGCGTCGCGCAGGAACTGAACGTCGACATCGCCTTCCAGGAAGATTCGCTGTTCCGGCGCAACCGGCGTCTGGCGGTGTTCGACATGGACTCGACCCTGATCGAAGCCGAAGTCATCGACGAACTGGCCAAGGCCGCCGGTGTCGGCGAGCAAGTCTCGGCGATCACCGAGCGTGCGATGGCGGGCGAACTGGACTTCCGCGCCAGCTTCAAAGAGCGTCTGGCGTTGCTCAAAGGCCTGGATGTCAGCGTACTGGATTCGATCGGCGCCTCGCTGCGCCTGACTGAAGGCGCGGAAACCCTGTTCGCCGAACTCAAGCGCCTTGGCTACAAGACCGCGATCCTGTCCGGCGGCTTCACGTACTTCGCCAAACAGTTGCAGGCCAAACTTGGCATCGACTACGTGTTCGCCAACGAACTGGAAGTGGTCGACGGCAAGTGCACCGGCGTGGCGATCGAACCGATTGTCGATGCCCAGCGCAAGGCTGACCTGCTGAAGGAACTGGCCCATAAGGAAGGTTTGCGCCTGGAGCAGACCATCGCCGTCGGCGACGGTGCGAATGACCTGCCGATGCTGGCGATTGCCGGTCTGGGTGTGGCATTCCGCGCCAAGCCGCTGGTCAAGCAATCGGCCAAACAGGCGATCTCCACGCTGGGACTGGATGGCGTGCTGTATCTGCTGGGCTTTCGCGATCGCGACGGGCAGTTGTAATTAAAGATCAAAAGATCGCAGCCTGCGGCAGCTCCTACACTGGAATACGCGTTTTCCTGTAGGAGTTGCCGCAGGCTGCGATCTTTTGCTTTCAAAGCGATTTCCACAACGAGTCGAAATCCTCCTCGCCCCCGCCATTGCGTACGGTCTCCAGCGAGCGATAGGCAAACTGATTGAAACTGTGCGTGCTCGCCACTCGTCGATCCAGTCCGGCGCGGTGTTCTTCGCCATGGGTGTTGATCAGCACTTTATTGCCTTCCTGAAACGGCAGGCGCGGGGCCAGCAAGGTCGCGGGCAAGTCGATGGCACTGATCTCGGGCAGCAGCAGGCCTCGCAAGTAGTGGCTGTGATCGTCCCGCGAACGCACCAGTTGCAAACCGCAGGGCTCGGCGTGCGGCGCCACCAGCTCAAGGCCCATTTGCGGTCCGCCACCGCGTACCTGACGAATCCAGCGCACCACCGCAATGCTCCAGCCTTGATTCGAGCTGTCCTGAATCCCGACCATTTCCCCGGCCTGCAACTCGGCGGGCACTTCGTTCGGCCAGCCAAGGCAATAACCTCCGGGGCTATGGTTGATCACCGGCAAGGTGTAAGTCGGGTAGTGCGGAGTGTGGTCGGCTGTGCTGTCGTCTTCGCCGATATGGTCGTACTGAATCTCTTCGTACGGCAGAAATTCCTCAGCGCTGTTTTGCGGGGCGGCGTCGAATGCCTGGCTCCAACTGTCTTTTTCGCCCTTGGCCACCGCGCGGCTGAAGTTCGCCGCGCGGGCGCCGGGATGCTTGAGCAACTCACTGAAAGTGCGTTCGCCTCCCAGGTAGAAGTGCAGGGCGCTCATGCCTACGCACACGGTCAGGTTGCCTTGGCCGGGGGTGCGCTGAAAACTGCGCTCGGCGGTCTGGCCCCAACTGGCGTGCAGATGCTGCAGGGTGTCGAGGCTCAGTCCCGACGGGACGGGCAGTGGCGTCGATGTTTCCTGATGCAGTAAATGCGCTTCGATGACATTCACCAGCGGCTGCGGATTGACGCCGAGCAGGGTGCCCTGTTGTTCTTGGCGAAACATGCTGCGGTAGCGCGGGCCGGTGTCCAGATCGGCGCTGATGGCGAACAGCCCGTCGTCCGGGCTGCCGGGATGCAGTCTGAGCAGGGCGCTCCACGGCTCCAGCACCTCAGCCAGTCGGGCGATCTGGTTCTGCCGCAGTTGGTTGCAACGAGCGCTGCCCAGCAGCAGCGCGGCGATGTAGGTCTGCTCCAGGCTCAGCTCGGTGGTCAGGCTCGCCAGGTCGTCGTGCACCCGACGCTGCTGCAGTTGCAAGCCGCAGGCGCAGCGATACAACTGATGCAGCTCGAACCACAGTTGTTCCGGCGCCGGGCTATACAGCTGCGCGGCGCGCAGCAGTTGTCCCTTGAGCGCATGCGCAGCGCGTTGCAGGGCCTGACTGACCAGCGCCGCACGATCCTTGTGGTACTTGGGCACGATGCGCAGCACGATCTGTTTGTAACCGATGGCCAACTGACTTTGCAGCGCCTGACACAGGTTGCTGATCTTGCGCGAACGGTCATCGAGCATGATCGCCTGATGCAGGAAGTGCCGTTCCAGATGCTGGCAGACGAAATACACCTCGGGACGCAGCAGCTCCAGCAGTTGCAGGCGATTGTCACTCGGGGTCAGCAATTGATTGAGTTCGCCCAGGCCTTGGTACAACTGGCGGGCGGTTTCGCCGATGTTCGCCTTGGGCAGGCCGGCGATCCAGCGCTTGAGGTCGCGCGGGGTGGCTTCGCAGAACGACAGGCGCGACTGCGTGGGAATCGGAGCGCTCAGCAGCGGGGGGGAGATGGTCTGGCTCATGCCAAAAACCATAGCAGCAAATGAGCATGTCGGCCTTCAACCGGTAGGAGCTGCCGCAGGCTGCGATCTTTTGATCCTGGTTTTTAAAAACAAAGTCAAAAGATCGCAGCCTGCGGCAGCTCCTACAGGGGGCGCCGATGTATCAGGCGTTTGGCAGTGCCAGAGCCTGGCCCATTTGTACTGGCGAACCGGCGACCAACTCTTCAGCCCATTTCACCTGATCCGGGCCAAACAGCACGATCGCGGTCGAACCCAGCTTGAAGCGTCCCAGTTCAGCACCTTTTTCCAGATGAATCGGCGCACGGGCAGCTTCGTCGTAGCGGAAGGTTTTCAGCTCGCGCTTCGGCGGGGTCACCAGACCGGCCCATACGGTTTCAATCGAAGCGACGATCATCGCACCCACCAGCACCACAGCCATCGGCCCGCGCTCGGTGTCGAAAATGCACGCCACACGTTCGTTGCGGGCGAACAGTTCCGGCACGTTTTCCGCGGTGGTCTGGTTGACCGAGAAAATCCGACCCGGGATGTAGACCATTTCGCGCAGGGTGCCGGCCAGCGGCATGTGCACGCGGTGGTAATCCTTCGGCGACAGGTAAATGGTGGCGAAGTCGCCGCCCATGAACGGTGCGGCATTCGCCGCATCACCGCCGAGCAGTTCCAGCACGCTGAAGCTATGGCCCTTGGCCTGGAACACGCGACCGTGTTCGATCGGGCCGAGCTGGCTGACCGCACCGTCGGCCGGGCTGAGGATCGCGCCCGGGGTCTGGTCCAGTGGCCGCGCGCCGTCTTTCAGGGCACGGGTGAAGAACGCGTTGAAGTGCTCGTAGGCGGTCAGGTCTTCGACCAGCGCTTGCGACATGTCCACCTGATAACGCTTGGCGAACCACTGGGTGAAGGCATTCTTGAACCAGCGCACGCGGCACTCGGCAATGCAGCCGGCCAGACGCGACAGCAGGTGATGAGGCAGCAGGTACTGGCTGAGGATAAACAGACGCTCTTTCATTAGTTGTCCTTAGAACCTTGAATCTCGACAGGCGTATCAGGGTGGTTGCCCCATTCGCCCCAGGAACCGGCGTAGCCCTTGACCCGCGGATAACCGAGGGACTTGGCCACCAGATAAGTGAAGCCCGACCGGTGATGGGTCTGGCAGTGGGTAATGATTTCTTTGTCCTTGGTGATCCCGAGGTCTTCGAGGATCTGCGGCATGTCCGTGCGGATCCGCAGCTGACGCGCCTTGTCCATGCCGGCGGTCCACTCGAAGTTCACGGCGCCGGGGATGTGTCCACCCTTGGCGGCCAGGACTTTCTCACCGGAATATTCCAGCGGCCCGCGTGCGTCCCAGATCGCCAGATCGGCGGCGCCGAGACGGCTTTGCAGGTATTCGCGGGTTGCCGTCGGCCCTTCGTGCAGGGTCAGCGCCACCGGGCCGCCCACCGCAGGCGGCACCTGTATCGACATCGGCATGCCCGCTTCCAGCCACGCCGGGAGACCGCCGTCGACATAGTGGTATTTGTCGTGACCGATCACATCCAGGAGCCAGATGAAACGTCCGGCCCAACCGCCGCCCTCGTCGTCGTAGACCACGTAGACCGCATCCTGGCGATGCCCCAGCTCACCGAACAACGCCTCCAGATCGGCTTTGGCCGGCAGCAGCCCCGGCGCCGGCGGCTGGCCGAGCTGGGTGCGCTTGGGGTCGACAAAGCGTGCGCCGGGAAGATGACCTTCGGCATAACGGGCAGGGCTGGTCAGATCCACCAGAATCAGTTCAGGGGAATCGAGACGCGGGAGCAGGTCGCTCGGCTCGATGACGAGCGGCAAGCCAGAGAAGTCAGACATGTGAGGTCTCCAGAGCACAAAGGGGGGGATTGTAGCGCAGCCTCATCGGCCACGGCTGCTAAAGCTGTGCAGGGCTTTCTCGATGCATTGTGCAGTTTTGCCGAATGCCTGCACGGTGATGTCGGCGAACGGCCCGCCGCCCTGATCGGCCACGACGATCATGATCACCCGGCCGTTATTGACCAGTGAGCGCAGGAACAGGTGCTCGCCACGGAACAGCGAACGCAGGCCCGGCGGCAACAATGCGGAAAACTGTGCGTTGTTCTCGGGGTTGATCCGTACTTGTGCCTGCTGCGCGAGTAACCGTTGCAGGACTTTGCTCTGACTGACGACAAAATTCAGCGCGGCGGCTTCCTTCGGTAAACCGAAGGTCTGGTGTACGCGCAGATTGGACTGCGTGCGGTCGGCCATCAGAATCATCACCCGACGCATGCCGCTGGCGACCAGCGCATCGCGCGCGGCGACGGTCAGGCTCATGGCGTTGGTGAAGCGGCTCGGCTCGGCCAGCAGTTCGGCGCATTGTCGGCGCCATTGCGTCAGGTCCTCGGCATTCGGCGCGGCCGCTGGCAGCATCCCGGCCGGCAAGCGATGGGTACCCCACGGCCACAATAATGAAACGGCCGGGTGCCACAGATCGGGCATGGCATGCTGGCGCGCACTGTTGGCGGCTTGCTGGTGCAACTGCTGCTGCACTTCATCCATCGAGATTTGCAGATAAAGGCTGGTCAGGTACTGCCAGCGCTCGCTGTGCGGACTGTCCCAGGCCTGTTGCGCCGAGAGCGCCAGACCGTTGGCCAGCAATACGGTGTTGGCCGGTTGATTGAGCCAGCGGCGCAAAGTCGGATCGTCATCAAGGCGATTCTGCTGGCGCAGCGGATGCTCGCTGTCGCGGGCGATACGCAGCACTTTCACCAGTTCGCGCTGTTCGCTGAGCAGCAGTTTATAGCCTTGCTGCACCCAGATCGGCAGGTGCCAGACCTGTACCAGTGCCTCGGCGATCTTCAGCAGGCGTACGCCAAACAGTTGCTTCTCGACCACCAGCGCCGATTCGCCCTTGTGGATCACCCGCAGCTCCCACTCTTCGAGCAACTCGGGAAACGTCAGCGCCAGCGGCCATAACGGCGACAGAAACAACAGGCTGCCCCAATGAATGTCCTGCCACAGGCGCGCGAGGCGACTGGCAAAAAAACCGTTGGCCTGTTGTGTGGCGTGCTGGCTGATCATTTGCAGTTGGCGCAGGGCTTTGGGGATTTGCATCTGCGGTTCGACCGGCAGGCGCGCGAGCAATTCTTCGGTACGCGCCAGGCCCAGACGGTTGATCGCCACCTCGAGATTTTCCGCCGCAGCGGCCAGGGTGCCGTGGGTGTGACGATTCGCCTCACGGATGATGCTCAAGGCCAGTGCCGGGCTGTCCTGCATCAGGTCGGCGATGTCGCGCAGCGAACTGCGGTTGTCACGGATCGCGCGGCACACCTTGTCGTGAGCCTCTTGCGGCACGGGCAGCCGGACGCTGTCGAGCAGCTTGACCCAGCCTTCGAGGGTGGTCGGTTTTACGTGTGGGACGTTCGTTTCATTAGCCATGTCTGGACGGGATCTTCACTGACTGTAGACGCGCCCGGCATGGGCTAAATTGGCTTTTCGCCTGAACTGGCTATAGTCTGGCGCAGTTTTGCCGATAAGTAGAAGAAGAGATTTTTTAACTTCCGAATATGACCTTGAACCCGACTTAAGTAAGTACTTTCTACCTATGGCTAAAATTATCGGCATCATCGTCGTATTCGCGAGCGTGCTCGGCGGATACGTGCTCTCCCACGGCAAAATTGCCGCCCTGATCCAGCCCTTCGAGGTGATGATCATCGGTGGTGCGGCCCTCGGTGCATTCCTGCAGGCCAACCCCGGTTACATGACGATGCACGTGCTCAAGAAATCCCTGAGCATGTTCAGTTCGCGTTTCAGCCACACGTTCTATCTGGAAGTGCTGGGCCTGATCTACGAGATCCTCAACAAGAGCCGCCGCGAAGGCATGATGGCCATCGAAGGCGACATCGAAGACGCCGCTGCGAGCCCGATCTTCGCCAAGTACCCGGCCGTGCTCAAAGACGAGCGCATGACCGCGTTCATCTGCGATTACCTGCGCATCATGTCCTCCGGCAACATGGCTCCGCATGAGCTGGAAGGCCTGTTCGACATGGAACTCTACAGCCTCAAGGAAGACCTCGAGCACCCATCCCATGCGGTGAACGGCATCGCCGACGCCATGCCCGGTTTCGGTATCGTCGCGGCGGTACTGGGTATCGTGGTGACCATGGCGTCCCTGGGCGAAGGCGATCAGAAATCCATCGGTCTGCACGTGGGTGCGGCTCTGGTCGGTACCTTCTTCGGTATTCTCGCGGCCTACGGCTTCTTCGGCCCGTTGGCGCATTCCCTGGCCCACGATGCCAAGGAAGAGCTGAACGTCTATGAAGCCATCAAGGCTTCGCTGGTGGCGTCGGCTTCCGGCATGCCGCCATCGCTGGCGGTGGAGTTCGGGCGCAAGGTTCTGTACCCGGCGCACCGTCCAAGCTTCGCCGAGCTGGAACAAGCCGTTCGCGGTCGCTAAGCCATGGAAAATAATCAGCCGATAATCATCAAGCGCGTCAAGCGCATAGCCGGTGGGCACCACGGCGGGGCGTGGAAAATCGCCTTCGCCGACTTCGCCACGGCGATGATGGCGTTCTTCCTGGTGTTGTGGTTGCTGTCCACCGCAACGCCGGAGCAGAAGATCGCCATCGCCGGTTACTTCAAGGATCCGGTCGGCTTCTCCGAAAGCGGCACGCCGTACATCATCGATCTGGGCGGCACACCGACCCTGGCGCCGGAAAACACTCTCAACCCTGAAGTGAAATCGCAGCCGCAACCGGACAAGGTCACGGTCGACACCGAGCAGGTCGAAGGCATGGCCGAGCAGGTCGAGAAAGAACGCCTGGAGCTGTTGCTGCAAGAACTGCAGAACAAGGTCGACGAGAACCCGCAGCTGCAGAAGTTCAAGGATCAGATCCTGTTCGAGATCACCCCGAACGGCTTGCGCATCCAGATCATGGACGCGGAAAACCGGCCGATGTTCGACTCGGGCTCGGCACGTCTGAAGCCGTACTTCGAAGACATCCTGCTGGCCATGGCCGACACCATCAAAGCGGTGCCGAACAAGATCAGCATCAGCGGTCACACCGATGCCAAGCCGTACACCGGCACCGGCGATTTCGGTAACTGGGAACTCTCGGCCAACCGTGCCAACGCCGCGCGGCGTGCACTGGTGGCCGGCAGCTATCCGGATTCGCAGGTGGCGCGGGTCGTCGGTTATGCCTCGTCGGCGCTGTTCGACAAGGAGAACCCGTTCAACCCGGTCAACCGCCGCATCGACATCGTGGTCCTGACCAAAAAAGCGCAAGCGGCCATCGAAGGCTCGCAGGGTGCCGACGCGGCCAAGCCTGCCGCCGAAGGTCAGAACGGCGCCGCTCCGGCGACGCCGGTCGATCCGAACGCGTTGCCGGCAGACCAGCAACCGGTGCCGGCCCACGAGTTGCGCGAACGCTTGAACCTGTTCGACGACGCCGCACCGAAACCGGCAGTGCCGGGGACTGCGGCGCCAGCGCCAACAGCTCCGCCAGCCGCTGCACCGGCCCCCGCACCGAAGCAGTGACCAACAAAAAAGCCGACAGTGATGTCGGCTTTTTTGTGGCTGTCGATTGGCCTCAGAAACCGCGTCGAATGCGATTTTTCAGTTGTTCATGGAACAGATCGGCGTTGCGCTTATAGGTGCCGCTGAAGGACTCGTTGCTCGAATCCAGCGTCATCGAGCGCTTGCTCGACACTTCTTCACGATAGGCATCGATGAAGAAATTCAGATCACTGGCTGTGCTCAGCTTCGGCCACTTGTCCAGATACTCCGGCAACCGCGCGGGCCCGGTGCGGAACGAGCAGATCCGTCGGTTGCTGATGGTCGCTTCGCCGATTTCGAACGGCACCCACCACGACAGTGCGGTTTTCTCCGAAACCACCGCCAGCAGGTGTGTGCATTCGGTGATGTTGCGGGTGATCACCCCGGTGATGTCGTCGGTGGTCTGCGATTCCGGGTCGAGTACGTCGAGGTAGGTCTTGATGTTGGCCTGCATCAATTGGGCATTGATCGCCATGGCTTGCGGACGATCGATGTGGCGGTAGCTGATGAATACGGGCATCAGAAGTGTCCTTTTATGGCGAGTTCGCGGTAATAGGCGCCAAGTGCGGTGAGGCGGCAGCCGGTGGAGTGAAGCGCGGCGTAGTACATGTGTTCGGCATCCACCGGTTCGATCAGGCTGTGGCGGTTGCACATTTGCAGTTGCTTGAAGATGTCGCCGTGCTCGGGGTCGAACAGCGCTTCGGTGGGCTCGTAGCTGGGATCGAGCCGGAAGACGAAACTTGGCTCGGGGAACCAGTCCTTGAGTTTGCGCAGGGTTTCCTCGGCAATCAGCGGCGCGACTTCGCGCAGCGGCACGAACTGCGAGACATTGGTCTTGAACACCGGACGCTGTTCCCAGGCGCCCAGCGCATTGTCGACAAACGAATAAACGCTACCGGGGGTGACCTTGCCGAGTACGTTGGCAGCGCCACCGTGCAGCGCTTGCAGCAACAGATCCGTGAAGACGCCATGACCGCGACTCTCCACAGCGTACTGTTCTTTTTTGCAGGCCGTGAGAATGGTCACGCCTTCGCCGATCACACTGCTGCCGCCACGCAGATTACGCATGGCGCCTGCTGCGCCGGCCTGGCAGCAATCGAGAATGATGATTTTGTTCTTGATGTGCGGGGCCTTGTCCGCCCACTCCAGAATGTCACTGATGCGGATCCCGTCTCCGCCAGGCTGATAGTCCTGGGGAATCAGGAGTCCTTCGTCGATGCTGGTGTCGAACTGACCATGGCCGGCGAAGTACAGCAGTGCCACGTCACAGTCGCCTGAGAACAGGCTCTGGATCTGCTGTTTCATATGGCTGAGCGTGAGTTTTTCTTCGGCGGAAGTCAGCACTTTGCTGCTGAAGTTCGGTCGCCCGTTGGCGTGACGCTCCAGCACCGACGCCATGGCCATGGCGTCGTTGTTACAGCCGCTCAAGGGCGAGACGTGGTCGTAGTGGTTGATGCCGATAAACAGTCCTTTGCGCATGGTTACACCGCCGTGTGCAGACGAATCGCACTGACGATGCTGTTGGTGTTCCACGCGCACTCGGCGTGAGCCGCCTCACGCACGACAGTGGAAATGCGCTCGGCGCCGAACGGCTTGATCGCGATGATCACTTTGCCCAGGCGTTTGGCGATCTCGATTTCCTTGTTGATCCACTTGCTGTAAGTCGAATACATCCCGGCCATGATCAGCACCGCCGAGCACGGACGAATCTTGTTTTCGATGGCTTCTTCAAGCTGCTTGTCGGTCTGCGCGCCCATGATCGGGTTGTGCGGCGGCACGGAAAAATTCTTGAAACTGAAATCCGGTCTGGCGCCGAGCAGGCGTACCAGATTGTCGTGGGCGTGGGCGTAGTTCCACGAATGGCTGATGAACAAATGGTAAGTCTGCATGGGGTTCCTCGAAGGTCGCAAAGGTGCGAAGGAGGACCCCAATCTAGGCATCTGACGCGGGCCTACAAGGGCTGGGCGGTGAAAGAGAAATGTCCTGCAAGCGGGTGCGGACGGGGCTGTCAGAAGAGTCTGACGTTTAACGGAATCGAGGATTTGTCAGGCGCGGTCCGACATCCGGCAGCCCTCGGGCGAGAGGCTGCCGGTGCAGATGTTTAGTAGCCGTTTTCCGGCAGGCTGGCGATGATCGAGCGGTAGCTGTTCATCCGCTGCTGTTGCACGCGGCCATCTTCCAGGGCCTTGAGCAGTGCACAGCCGGGTTCGCGGTCATGCTTGCAGTCGCGGAAGCGGCAGGTGCCGAGCAGGTCGTTGAACTCGATGAAGCCGGCTTCGACATCAGCGCGGCTGACGTGGCCCAGGCCGAACTCACGGATCCCCGGGGAGTCGATCAGCTCGCCGCCGCCCGGGAAGTGGAACAGGCGTGCGGTGGTCGTGGTGTGCGTGCCCTGACCGGACAGCTCCGACAACGGGCCGACACGGGTCTCGACTTCCGGCAGCAGGCTGTTGACCAGCGACGACTTGCCGACGCCGGACTGGCCGACGAACACGCTGATGCGCCCGTCGAGCTGCTTCTGCAACTGTTCCATGCCATTGCCGTGATGCGCCGAGACTTCCAGCACCGGATAACCCAGCGTGCGGTACACCGCCAGCAGGGCATTGAGCGCCGGGGCGTTTTGCTTGTCGATCAGGTCGAATTTGTTCAGCAGCAGCAACGGGCGGATGCCGGCGTGTTCAGCGGCCACCAGGTAGCGGTCGATCAGGTTGGCATGCGGCTCGGGCAGTGGCGCGAAGACAATGACGATCATGTCGACGTTGGCAGCGACCGGCTTGAGCTGGCCACGACTGTCCGGGCGGCAGAGTTCGGTGGTGCGCGGCAGTTGTGCGACGATCACGCCGATGCCCTGGTTGCCGGCGCGCCAGACCACCCGATCACCGGTCACCAGCGCCGGCAGGTTGGCGCGCAGGTGGCAACGGAATACCTGACCGGCCAGATCGCCGTCCACAGCCTCGACCTCGACCTGCACCCCGAAGTGGGCGATCACCAGGCCGTGTTGCTCAGGCCCCAGATCGCCGCCCTCGAGGGCTTCGACCGCCGAGGACTCGCGTTTGGCGGCGCGGGCGGCGCGCTCGCCCTGAATCTTTTCGATGCGCCAGTTTTGACGACGATTGAGTTGGCGTTTGGCCATGGGTGTTCCGTCTGAAGAATGCAGCGATTAGGTAAAACGGCCGCGAGTTTAGCACGCCCGGGCACCGGCCTAGGCTAAACTGCGCAGCATTGCCTAGGAGCCCGAATATGCAAAACCCGCAGAACCTGATCTGGATCGACCTGGAAATGACCGGTCTGGATCCGGAAAACGACGTCATCATCGAAATGGCCACCATCGTCACCGACAGTGACCTGAACACCCTGGCCGAAGGCCCGGTGATTGCCATTCACCACAGTGACGATGTGCTCGCCCGCATGGACGAGTGGAACACCCGCACTCACGGCAGCTCGGGCCTGACCCAGCGCGTACGCGACAGCCGCATCAGCATGGCCGAAGCCGAGGCCGAGACCATCGCCTTCCTGGAAAAGTGGGTGCCGAAAGGCAAGTCGCCGATCTGCGGCAACAGCATCTGCCAGGATCGGCGCTTCCTTTATACCCACATGAAGGCGCTGGAAAGCTACTTCCACTACCGCAACCTCGACGTGTCGACGCTCAAGGAGCTGGCCGCACGCTGGGCACCGGACGTGCGCGACAGCTTCAAGAAGGGCAGCACGCACCTGGCGCTGGACGACATCCGCGAGTCGATCGCCGAGCTGCAGCACTACCGCAAGCATTTCATCAAGTTCTGATGTTGCACCGGGCCACTTGGTGAAACTGTAGCGGGGAGCGCTTCGCGCTCCATCGGGGATGAATCCCCTCGCCACAGGTTTTGAGGGGGCGCTTACCGCCCCCTTCTGGTGCGGCGCTGAAATGGCTAGACTGCGCGCCTTCCTGCCAGGACCGCCACCATGTTGCTGATGCTCTATCTGATCGCCATTACCGCTGAAGCCATGACCGGCGCGCTGTCTGCCGGGCGGCGCGGCATGGACTGGTTCGGGGTGGTGTTGATCGCCTGCGTCACGGCATTGGGCGGCGGTTCTGTACGTGACGTGTTGCTCGGGCACTATCCGCTGACGTGGGTCAAGCACCCGGAATATCTGGTGCTGACCTCGGCCGCCGCAATGCTCACCGTGTTCACCGCGCGCTGGATGCGTCACCTGCGCTCACTGTTTCTGGTGCTCGACGCGGTCGGCCTGGTGGCGTTCACCCTGATTGGCTGCATGACTGCGCTGGAAATGGGCCACGGCATGCTGGTGGCCTCGGTCAGCGGCGTGATCACTGGAGTGTTCGGCGGCATCCTGCGCGACATTTTCTGCAACGACATCCCGCTGATCTTCCGCCGCGAACTGTACGCCAGCGTCTCGTTCGCCGCCGCGTGGTGCTACATGCTCTGCCTGTACCTGAATGTGCCGAGCGAACAGGCGATTCTGATTACCTTGTTCGGCGGTTTTCTGTTGCGGTTGCTGGCCATCCGTTTCCACTGGGAAATGCCCAAGTTCGTCTACAACGACGAGCATTAATGCATTCCCCTGTAGGAGCTGCCGCAGGCTGCGATCCTTTGATCTTGTCTTTTAAATATCAAAGTCAAAAGATCGCAGCCTGCGGCAGCTCCTACAATTGACCGTGTTGTTTCAGCGCCCACTCGACGTGTTCGCGGACTAGATCGGACGGGTAATCACGGCGCGCCTTCAAGGCCTCCAGCACCGGAATGCTCGACGGCGCGTTGCCCAGCCCGACCGCCAGATTGCGCAGCCAGCGCTCGTAACCGGCGCGGCGCAGCGGTGAGCCTTCGGTGCTGCTGAGAAATTTGTCCTCGTCCCACATGAACAGCTCCGCCAGTTCGGCGTTGTCCAGGTTGTGCCGTGGCTTGAAATCGCTTTCCCCGGATGGTCGGGCGAAGCGGTTCCACGGGCAGACGATCTGGCAATCGTCGCAGCCGAACACGCGATTGCCGATCAGCGGGCGCAGGTCTTCGGGGATGGCGCTTTTCAGTTCGATGGTCAGGTACGAGATGCAGCGCCGGGCGTCCAGCACATAGGGGCCGACGAAAGCATTGGTCGGGCAGATGTCCAGGCACGCGGTACAGCGCCCGCAATGTTCGCTGCTGTGCGGTTCGTCCACGGGCAGCGGCAGATCGACAAACAGTTCACTCAAGAAGAAATAGCTGCCGGCCTTGCGGTTCAGCACGAGCGTATTTTTACCGATCCAGCCCAGCCCGGCTTGCTCGGCGATGGCTTTTTCCAGCACCGGGGCGCTGTCGACGAAGGCGCGAAAACCGAACGGGCCAATCTCTGACTGAATCTTGTCGGCCAATTGCTGCACACGTTTACGGATCAATTTGTGGTAATCGCGGCCCAAGGCATAACGCGAAACGTAAGCTTTCTCCGGTTGCGCCAGCATTTGTGCCATTTGCGTGTCGCCGGGCAGGTAGTCCATGCGCAGCGAAACTATACGCAACGTGCCGGGAACCAGTTCCTCCGGATGCGAGCGTTTGCTGCCGTGGGCGCCCATGTAATCCATTTCGCCGTGGTAGCCGGCGGCGAGCCAGCGCTGCAGATGCTGCTCATGCTCGGCCAGGTCCAGACCGCTGATGCCGACTTGCTGGAAGCCCAGCTCGCGGCCCCAATCTTTGATCGATTGGGCGAGGGCGGGCAGATCTGTGGTGATGGCGGACATGAGGCGAGAGAAACCGGAGCTGAGGTGCGTATAATTCTGCCAGACATCGGAGCCCGAAGACGCATGCCGCACACGAAAGATGAATTACCCGACGCGCTGTATGGCGCCGCGCAGGTGCGAGCACTCGATGCGCGGCTGATCGCTGCGGGTACGCCGGGCTTCGAATTGATGCAGCGCGCCGCTCATGCGACCTGGCGCGCATTGGTGCGACAGTGGCCTGCGGCGAACCAAATGACTGTGCTTGCCGGGCATGGCAACAACGCCGGTGATGGTTTTCTGATCGCCGCGCTGGCGCACCGTGCCGGGTGGGCGGTGCGGGTGCTGGCCGTCGGTGATCCGCAACGCTTGCAGGGCGACGCGGCGCAGGCTTATGCGCAGGCCATCAACGATGGTGTCGCCGTGCAGGGCTGGACTGCGCACAGCGAGCTGCTTGGGGTGATTGTCGATGCCTTGCTCGGCACCGGGCTGACCGGCGATGTGCGCGAGCCGTATGTCGCCGCGATCAAGGCAATCAATGCCAGTGGCCTGCCGGTGGTGGCGGTGGATATTCCTTCCGGACTGTCTGCCGATACCGGGCATGTTCTCGGCGTTGCGGTTCGCGCCGACCTTACCGTGACCTTTATCGGCTTGAAGCTCGGCCTGTTCACCGGTGATGCGGCGGATCAGGTCGGGGCGCTGGTGTTTAACGATCTGCAAGCCGCCGCCGACATCTACCGTGACGCTCCTGCCAGCGCTGTGCGCCTTGCGACGGCTAATCTTCCACGACTGGCTGCGCGTGCGCCCGCTGCGCACAAGGGGCGCTTCGGGCATTTGCTGTTGATCGGCGGCGATCAGGGATTGGGCGGGGCGATTCTGCTCAGTTCCGAAACGGCCCTGCGCAGCGGCGCCGGGATGGTGTCGCTGGCAACCCGGCCGGAACATGTCCCGGCAGCGCTGACGCGGATGCCGGAAGTCATGGCGCTCGGCACGTCGTCGGCCAATCAGTTGATGGGTCTACTGGAGAAGGTTTCGGTGCTGGTGGTGGGCCCGGGTCTCGGCCAAGCGAGCTGGGGCCGGGCGCTGTTGTCCGCCGCCGCCAATGCGCAGCTGCCGCAGGTATGGGACGCCGACGCGTTGAATCTGCTGGCAAGCGGTTTTGTCAGCCTGCCCAATAATTGCGTGATCACTCCGCATCCGGGCGAGGCGGCGCGCCTGCTGGGAATCGAT
Source organism: Pseudomonas sp. S8 (assembly GCF_050473925.1). Classification (NCBI taxonomy): domain Bacteria; kingdom Pseudomonadati; phylum Pseudomonadota; class Gammaproteobacteria; order Pseudomonadales; family Pseudomonadaceae; genus Pseudomonas; species Pseudomonas sp. S8. The sequence goes on along the minus strand of NZ_JBFDVZ010000016.1, from coordinate 3,737,656 downwards.
ACCGCCCAGGTGCAGGCAGACCGCCCGGCAGCCGCGCGGGCGTTGAGCAAAAAATATTCGGCCGTCGTCGTGCTCAAAGGCGCCGGCAGCCTCATCGCCCATCCCGATGGGCGTCTGGCGCTGTGTCATCAAGGCCATCCGGCCATGGCCACCGCTGGTCTGGGCGATGTACTCGCCGGGTTGATCGGGGCGCTGCTGGCGCAGGGCATGGACGGCTACGATGCCGCGTGCCTCGCAGTCTGGCTGCACGCCAATGCCGGCGCGCAACAAGGTAAATTCGGCCGTGGGCTGGCGGCCAGTGATCTGATTCCAGTCATTCGTCAGTTGTTGGAGGAGCATGCACCGTGTCTGAAGTAACCCTGTACCTGGCCGATGAACAGGCCATGAGCGACTTTGGCGCACGGATCGCCCGCGTTACCCGGGGCCACGGCCTGATTTTTCTCGAAGGCAACCTGGGCATGGGCAAAACCACTCTGTCGCGGGGCATCATTCGTGGCCTGGGGCACGTTGGCGCAGTAAAAAGTCCGACCTTCACCCTGGTCGAACCCTACGAAATCGGTGACATCCGCGCCTTCCACTTCGACCTGTATCGTTTGGTCGATCCAGAGGAGCTGGAGTTTCTCGGCATCCGCGACTATTTCGAAGACGACGCCCTGTGCCTGATCGAGTGGCCCGATAAAGGTGCAGGCTTTTTGCCAAAGCCTGACCTGACCATTACCATTAGCCCGCAAGACAGCGGGCGTTCGCTGAAAATGTTATCCCAGGGCTCGCGTGGCGAGGCCTGGTGTGCCGCTTTGGCATTGGAATCCAATTAAATGATGGGGTTAGGTATGCGCTTTCGCGCGTTGGTGGCTGCCGTTGGACTGATGTTGATGGCAGTGACCGTCAACGCTGTGGCCGAGACAAAGGTCAACAGCGTGCGCCTGTGGCGGGCGCCGGACAACACGCGACTGGTCTTCGACCTGAGCGGCCCGGTGCAGCACAGCGTCTTCACCCTGACCGCACCGGATCGGCTGGTGATCGACATCAACGGCGCTACCCTGGGTGCGCCGCTGAAAGTCTCGACCGCCAACACGCCAATCACCGCGATGCGTTCGGCCCAGCGTACGCCGACCGACCTGCGGGTGGTCATCGACCTGAAAAAAGCCGTCACCCCGAAAAGCTTCTCGCTGGCGCCGAACGCGCAATACGGTAACCGTCTGGTGGTCGACCTGTTCGACAACCCGGCCGATGCGGCGCCGCCGCCAGCTCCGACGCCATCGGTCGCCACCGTGCCGGCAGTGCCGGTGACACCGTCGGAACCGGCGATCAAACTCCCACCGGCCCCGGCCGGCAAGCGCGACATCATTGTGGTGATCGACGCCGGCCACGGCGGCGAAGACCCGGGTGCGTCCGGCTCGCGCGGCCAGCGTGAGAAAGACGTGGTACTGCAGATCGCCCGCGAGCTGCAGCGTCAGGTCAACGGCATGAAAGGCTTCCGCGCCGAACTGACCCGGACCGGCGACTACTTCATCCCGTTGCGCGGCCGTACCGAAATCGCCCGCAAGAAGGGCGCCGATCTGTTTGTTTCGATCCATGCTGACGCCGCGCCATCTGCAGCAGCCTTCGGTGCATCGGTGTTTGCCCTGTCCGATCGCGGCGCCACCTCGGAGACCGCCCGTTGGCTGGCTGACAGCGAAAACCGTTCCGACCTGATCGGCGGTGCCGGCAATGTCAGCCTCGACGACAAGGACCGCATGCTCGCCGGTGTGTTGCTCGACCTGTCGATGACCGCGTCGCTGACGTCCAGCCTCAACGTCGGTCAGAAAGTCCTGACCAACATTGGCCGCGTGACCCCGCTGCACAAGCAGCGCGTGGAGCAGGCCGGCTTCATGGTGCTGAAGTCGCCGGACATCCCGTCGATCCTCGTCGAAACCGGATTCATCTCCAACGCCAACGAAGCGAACAAACTCTCGGCATCGAGCCACCAGCAGGCGCTGGCGCGCTCGATCAGCAGCGGCGTGCGCCAGTTCTTCCAGCAGAACCCGCCACCGGGCACCTACATTGCCTGGCTGCGTGACTCCGGCAAGATCGCCCAAGGCCCGCGTGATCACCGCGTAAGCCCGGGCGAAACGCTGGCGATGATTGCGGTGCGTTATCAGGTATCCCCCGCGACGCTGCGTAGCGCCAACAACCTCAGCAGCGATGAGCTGAAGGTCGGTCAGCACCTGACCATCCCTGGCACCGAACTGGCGTCCAAAGAATGAACCAGGTGTTGAACGCCGCACGCATCGAACTGCTCAGCCCGCGGCTGGCGAACCAGATCGCCGCCGGTGAGGTGGTCGAGCGCCCGGCTTCGGTGATCAAGGAATTGCTGGAAAACAGTCTCGACTCCGGTGCCAAGCGCATCGACGTCGATGTCGAGCAGGGCGGCGTCAAGTTGCTGCGGGTGCGTGACGACGGCAGCGGCATTTCCGCCGACGACCTGCCGCTGGCGCTGGCCCGTCACGCCACCAGCAAGATTCGCAACCTCGAAGATCTGGAGCAGGTGATGAGCCTGGGCTTCCGTGGTGAGGCACTGGCGTCGATCAGCTCCGTGGCGCGCCTGACCCTGACGTCGCGCACCCGCGATGCCGATCAGGCCTGGCAGGTTGAAACCGAAGGTCGCGACATGGCGCCTCGGGTGCAGCCGGCGGCGCATCCGGTCGGTACCTCGGTGGAAGTGCGCGACCTGTTCTTCAACACGCCGGCGCGGCGCAAGTTTCTCAAGACCGAAAAAACCGAATTCGATCACCTGCAAGAAGTGATCAAACGTCTGGCGCTGGCGCGTTTCGACGTCGCCTTCCATCTGCGCCATAACGGCAAGACCATCCTCAGCCTGCACGAGGCCCACGATGATGCGGCCCGCGCCCGGCGGGTGGCGGCGATTTGTGGTTCGGGCTTTTTGGAGCAGGCGCTGCCGATCGAGATCGAGCGCAACGGCTTGCACCTGTGGGGCTGGGTCGGGTTGCCGACTTTCAACCGCAGCCAGGCGGACTTGCAGTATTTCTTTGTGAATGGTCGTGCGGTGCGCGACAAACTGGTGGCCCACGCGGTGCGTCAGGCTTATCGCGATGTGCTGTTCAACGGTCGTCATCCGACGTTTGCGCTGTTTTTCGAGGTTGATCCGGCGGCGGTGGACGTCAACGTGCACCCGACCAAGCACGAAGTGCGCTTCCGTGACGGGCGCATGGTGCATGACTTCCTTTACGGCACGCTGCACCGTGCGCTGGGCGATGTGCGTCCCGAGGATCAATTGGCCGGTTCCGTGACGACCGCTGTCGTTCGGCCAACGGGCATCGAGGCCGGTGAGTTCGGCCCACAGGGTGAAATGCGTCTGGCAGCCAATGCGCTGCTCGAGCAACCGCAGGCGCAACCGGCGTTCAACACGTCTTCGGGTGCCAGCGCTGGCGGCGCTTATCAGTATCAGTACACGCCACGTCCGCAGTCGGCGATGCCGCCGGCCGCCGAGGCTCAAGCCGCTTACCGAGAGTTCTTCGCACCGTTGCCGGAAGCGAATGCCAACGCACTGCCGGCCGGTCAGGAAGATATTCCGCCGCTCGGTTACGCACTGGCGCAGCTCAAGGGCATCTACATCCTGTCCGAGAACGCGCAGGGTCTGGTGTTGGTGGATATGCATGCCGCGCACGAACGGATCATGTACGAACGCCTGAAGATCGCCATGGCCAGCGAAGGTCTCAGCGGTCAGCCGCTGCTGGTGCCGGAGTCGCTGGCGGTCAGTCAGCGTGAAGCCGATTGTGCCGAAGAACACGCTGCATGGTTCCAGAAGCTGGGCTTCGAGCTGCAGCGTCTGGGCCCGGAAACGTTGGCGATCCGCCAGATTCCGGCGCTGCTCAAGCAGGCCGAGGCCAATCGGTTGGTGGGTGACGTGTTATCGGACCTGATGGAATACGGCACCAGCGACCGGATTCAGGCACACCTGAACGAACTGCTCGGCACCATGGCCTGCCACGGTGCGATCCGCGCCAACCGGCGCCTGGCCCTGCCAGAAATGAACGGCCTGCTGCGCGACATGGAAAACACCGAGCGCAGCGGTCAATGCAACCATGGCCGACCGACCTGGACCCAACTGGGCCTGGACGATCTGGACAAACTGTTCCTGCGCGGTCGTTGATGAGCCAGCTTCCTCCAGCGATTTTCCTGATGGGCCCGACCGCTGCGGGCAAGACCGACCTGGCCATCGAGCTGACCAAGGTGCTGCCGTGCGAGCTGATCAGCGTCGACTCGGCGCTGGTCTATCGCGGCATGGACATCGGCACCGCCAAGCCTTCCAAAGAATTGCTGGCCGAGTTTCCGCACCGGCTGATCGACATTCTCGATCCGGCCGAGGCCTATTCGGCCGCCGATTTTCGCCGCGATGCCCTGCAAGCGATGGCCGAGATCACCGCACGCGGAAAAATTCCGCTGCTGGTCGGTGGCACCATGCTCTATTACAAGGCGTTGGTTGATGGCCTGGCGGACATGCCGGCGGCGGATCCCGAGGTTCGTGCGCAGATCGAAGAAGAGGCTGCACGCCTTGGCTGGCAAGCCCTGCACGATCAGCTGGCGATCATCGATCCGGTGTCGGCGGCACGCATTCATCCGAACGATCCGCAGCGCCTGAGTCGGGCGCTGGAGGTTTATCGGGTCAGCGGCCAGAGCATGACCGCCCTGCGTCAGCAACAATCTGCGCAAAGTACTGAAGCAGCCGCTTCGGGACGGCAACAATTGCCCTATACTGTCGCGAACTTGGCCATTGCTCCGGCAAATCGCCAGGTACTGCACGAACGCATTAAACAAAGATTCACAAATATGCTGGAACAGGGATTCATCGACGAGGTCGTAGCCCTGCGTAAAAGAAGTGACCTGCATGCCGGGTTGCCGTCTATACGTGCGGTAGGCTACCGCCAAGTCTGGGACTACCTGGATGGCAAGCTGTCGTTAGCTGAAATGCAGGAACGCGGCATCATTGCCACGCGTCAATTGGCCAAGCGCCAGTTCACCTGGCTGCGCAGCTGGGAAGAACTGCACTGGCTGGACAGTCTTGATTGCGACAATCTGCCACGCGCCTTGAAATACCTTGGGACCATCTCCATATTGAGCTGAGTCCTTGCAATTGCCGTCTATCCTTGGGGGTGTGGCGGCCAAAGCCATCTGAATTACCTATTTTTATTATTGAATCCTTAAAGGAGTGCGGCACATGTCAAAAGGGCATTCGCTACAAGACCCTTACTTGAATACTTTACGTAAAGAGAAAGTTGGGGTTTCCATCTACCTGGTCAACGGTATCAAACTGCAAGGCACGATCGAGTCGTTCGACCAGTTCGTTATCCTGCTGAAAAACACCGTCAGCCAGATGGTTTACAAACACGCTATCTCGACAGTCGTGCCAGTACGTCCAATTCGTCTGCCTAGCGCAACCGAATCCGATGCAGGTGACGCTGAGCCAGGTAACGCCTGATAGGAGTCTCCTTTGTTCTTTGAGCGCCACGGTGGTGGTGAGCGAGTCATCCTCGTTCACTTGGAAGGTCAGGACCCTGAGGCGCGCGAAGATCCGCAGGAGTTTCAGGAATTGGCTAATTCGGCGGGCGCCGAGACCGTTGCGTTTTTTAACGTACCGCGTCATCGGCCAACCGCCAAATTCCTGATTGGCAGCGGCAAGGTCGAAGAATTGCGCGACCTGGTCCATGCCGAGAAGGCCGATCTGGTGATTTTCAATCACATTCTCACGCCCAGTCAGGAACGTAACCTCGAACGTGTTTTCGAGTGTCGCGTGATCGACCGTACCGGCCTGATTCTCGATATCTTTGCCCAGCGCGCGCGTACCCATGAAGGCAAGCTCCAGGTCGAACTGGCCCAGCTTGATCACATGAGCACTCGCCTGGTTCGCGGCTGGACTCACCTTGAGCGTCAGGGTGGCGGTATCGGCATGCGCGGCCCGGGTGAAACCCAGCTCGAAACCGACCGGCGTCTGCTGCGGGTGCGTCTGCGTCAGATCAAGGGGCGTCTGGAAAAAGTGCGCAGCCAGCGCGAGCAATCGCGACGCGGCCGCTCCCGTGCGGATATCCCTACCGTGTCTCTGGTGGGCTATACCAACGCCGGCAAATCCACGCTGTTCAATAACGTGACCAAATCCGAGGTGTACGCGGCCGACCAGTTGTTCGCCACGCTGGACCCGACCCTGCGCCGTCTGGAACTGGACGACCTGGGGCCGATTGTTCTCGCGGACACGGTAGGGTTCATTCGGCACTTGCCGCACAAGCTGGTCGAGGCATTTCGGTCTACGCTCGAAGAGTCGAGCAACTCCGACCTGCTGTTGCACGTGATCGACGCGGCCGAGCCGGATCGCATGTTGCAGATCGAGCAGGTGATGGTGGTGCTGGGCGAGATCGGGGCGCAGGACTTGCCGATCCTCGAGGTATACAACAAACTCGATTTGCTTGAAGGCGTTGAGCCACAGATCCAGCGCGATGCCGATGGCAAGCCACAGCGGGTCTGGCTGTCGGCGCGTGATGGCACGGGTCTGGAATTGCTTGAGCAAGCCATTGCCGAGTTGCTGGGCAGTGATTTGTTTGTGGGGACATTGCGCTTGCCGCAACGGTTCGCTCGACTGCGTGCGCAGTTCTTCGAACTCGGCGCGGTACAGAAAGAAGAACACGACGAAGAAGGCATCTGCCTGCTGGCCGTTCGTTTGCCCCGGGTCGAGTTGAATCGACTGGTAAGCCGCGAAGGATTGCAGCCGATGGAATTCATCGAGCAACACACTTTGCAATAAAAGCCTGGCAAAGCGGTTGTGCCGCAACGGCAGGCATTCTGTAGCATTGGTCGGCGCGCCGTGGGTGCGTCTTTGCTTTATCAGATGGAGAGCGCTATGGCTTGGAATGAGCCGGGTGGCAACTCGAATAATCAGGATCCTTGGGGTGGCAAGCGCCGCAATAACGGCGACCGCAAGGGGCCACCGGATCTCGACGAGGCCTTCCGAAAGCTGCAGGAAAGCCTGAACGGGTTGTTCGGTGGTGGTAAGAAACGCGGTGGTGACGACGGCGGTGGTTCGGGCAGGAGTGGTGGCGGCTTCGGCGGTCTGCTCGGCATCGGCCTCGTCGTGCTGGCGGCTGTCTGGCTGTACAGCGCAGTCTATGTGGTCGACGAGCAGGAGCAAGCCGTGGTGCTGCGCTTCGGCAAGTACTACGAGACTGTCGGCCCCGGCCTGAACATCTACTTCCCGCCGATCGACAAGAAGTACATGGAGAACGTCACGCGTGAGCGTGCCTACACCAAGCAGGGCCAGATGCTGACCGAAGACGAAAACATCGTCGAAGTGCCGCTGACCGTGCAGTACAAGATCAGCAACCTGCAGGATTTCGTGCTGAACGTCGATCAGCCGGAAATCAGCCTGCAGCATGCGACCGACAGTGCTCTGCGCCACGTGGTGGGTTCGACCGCCATGGACCAGGTGCTGACCGAAGGTCGTGAACTGATGGCCAGCGAAATCAAGGAGCGTCTGCAACGTTTCCTCGATACCTATCGCACCGGTATCACCGTCACTCAGGTCAACGTACAGAGCGCAGCGGCACCGCGCGAAGTGCAGGAAGCCTTTGACGACGTGATCCGCGCCCGGGAAGACGAGCAGCGTTCGCGCAACCAGGCGGAAACCTACGCCAACGGCGTCGTGCCGGAAGCCCGTGGTCAGGCCCAGCGTATCCTCGAGGATGCCAACGGTTACCGTGACGAAACGGTCTCGCGCGCCAAGGGTGAGGCAGACCGCTTTACCAAGCTGGTCGCGGAATATCGCAAGGCCCCTGAAGTCACCCGCCAGCGTCTGTACCTGGACACCATGCAGGAAGTCTTCAGCAACACCAGCAAGGTACTCGTGACCGGCAACAAGAACGGCCAGAGCAACCTGCTTTACCTGCCGTTGGACAAGATGATCCAGAACAGTTCGGGCAGCAATGCACCGGTGACCGGTTCGGCCGCCGCCAGCAACAACACGGACGTCGCGCCGCATGTCACTGACCTGCCGCAGACACGTACAAGGGAGAGCCGCTGATGAGCAATAAATCGCTGATCGCCCTGATCGTTGGCGTTGTCGTGGTGCTGGTGGGCTGGAACTGCTTCTACATCGTCGCTCAGACCGAGCGTGCGGTGCTGCTGCAATTCGGTCGTGTGGTTCAGGCTGATGTTCAGCCGGGCCTGCATGTGAAAGTGCCTTACGTTAACCAGGTGCGTAAATTCGACGCACGTCTGATGACGCTGGATGCACCGACACAGCGCTTCCTGACCCTGGAAAAGAAAGCCGTGATGGTCGATGCCTACGCCAAGTGGCGCGTGAAAGATGCCGAGCGCTTCTACACCGCGACTTCCGGCCTCAAGCAAATCGCCGACGAGCGTCTGTCCCGTCGTCTGGAATCCGGTCTGCGTGACCAGTTCGGCAAACGCACCCTGCACGAAGTGGTGTCGGGTGAGCGTGATGCGCTGATGGCTGACATCACCGCGTCGCTGAACAAGATGGCGGAAAAAGAGCTGGGTATCGAAGTCGTCGATGTCCGGGTCAAGGCCATCGATCTGCCGAAAGAAGTGAACCGCAGCGTGTTCGAGCGCATGAGCACCGAGCGTGAGCGTGAAGCTCGCGAGCACCGCGCCAAGGGTAACGAGCTGGCCGAAGGCATCCGTGCCGACGCCGATCGTCAACGCCGCGTGCTGTTGGCTGAGGCCTATCGTGAATCCGAAGAGATTCGCGGTGACGGCGATGCCCAGGCTGCTGCGATCTACTCCAAGGCCTACGGTCAGGATCAGGAGTTCTACGGTTTCTACCGTAGCCTGCGTGCCTACCGTGACAGCTTCGCGAACAAATCCGACGTCATGGTTCTCGACCCAAGCAGCGACTTCTTCCGTTACCTGGAAAAGTCCAAGCCTTGATACGACGTTGACCTGAATCATTCCGCCCGGCGGCTAAAACCTCGGGCGGGGTGATCCTTTGGGAAAACGTGTGTATGATGCGGCAGCCGGGAAATTCCCGGCTTTTTTGCGTCTGCACGTTTGATTGCTGTTTTTTGTTGCAGGCATCGGGTTGAATGGCCCGAGCGTTTTTCGAGGAAAGTGATGGGCGAAGCCGGTAACAGGCCTTTCGCCGCGTCGTTCATGCGCGTGCGTTTTGAACGGTTCGGTCATTTTCTGCTTCACTCAAGGCTCGCCCGCAGGCTGGCCGCCCGGATCAAAGGGGAATGGCGTAATGGCAACGGTAGACCGCTGGCTGCTGCCAGATGGCATCGAAGAAGTACTGCCACCGGAAGCGGCGCGCATTGAAGTCGCGCGTCGTCAGGTGTTGGATCTGTTCCAGAGCTGGGGTTACGAGTTTGTCGTGACTCCCCATATCGAGTACCTGGAATCCCTGCTGACCGGTGCGGGCCAGGACCTGGATCTGCGTACCTTCAAGGTCATCGACCCGCAGTCGGGTCGGCAGATGGGGTTCCGTGCCGACATCACGCCGCAAGTGGCGCGCATCGATGCGCACACCCTGCGTCGCGAAGGCCCTAGCCGCCTGTGCTACGCCGGCAGCGTGTTGCATGCCCAGCCGCGTGCGCTGTCGTCCTCGCGCAGCCCGATTCAACTGGGTGCCGAGTTGTACGGCGATGCCAGCCCGAGCAGCGACGTGGAAGTCATCAGCCTGATGCTGGCCATGCTGCAACTGGCCGATGTGCCGGATGTGCACATGGACCTTGGCCATGTCGGCATCTACCGTGGTCTGGCGCGTGCCGCCGGTCTGTCCGGTGAGGTTGAGCAGCAGTTGTTCGATGCGTTGCAACGCAAGGCCATCGATGAGGTCATTAGCTTGACCGAAGGCCTGCCGGCCGATCTGTCCGGCATGCTGCGGGCACTGGTCGACCTGTGTGGTGGCCGTGAAGTATTGAGCGCTGCCCGTGAGCGTCTGGCCAATGCGCCGGCGCCGGTTTTGGCAGCGCTGGAAGATTTGCTGGCAATCGCCGAGCGTCTGGCGACGCGTTTCCCGGAGCTGCCGCTGTACTTCGATCTGGGCGAGCTGCGTGGCTACCACTACCACACCGGTGTGGTGTTCGCGGTGTTTGTCCCGGGCGTGGGTCAGTCCATCGCTCAGGGCGGTCGTTACGACGACATCGGCGCCGACTTCGGTCGTGCCCGTCCGGCGACCGGCTTCTCTACCGATTTGAAAACCCTGGTGACCCTGGGGCGTGCTGAGATCGAGCTACCGTCTGGCGGTATCTGGATGCCTGACAGTACGGATGCGGCACTCTGGCAGCAGGTTTGCCAGTTGCGCAGTGAGGGTCAGCGTGTCGTTCAGGCATTGCCTGGACAACCTTTGGCCGCCGCCCGTGATGCGGACTGCGACCGGCAATTGATTCAGCAGAACGGGCTTTGGCAAGTATCGCCACTGGCTTCTTGAGTTTTCCTGCCGGCCATCGCCGGCACCAAGTTTGCGCGAATGAGGACAAGTGTTATGGGTAAGAATGTCGTAGTCCTGGGCACCCAATGGGGTGATGAGGGCAAAGGCAAGATCGTTGATCTGCTGACCGAACATGCTGCCGCCGTAGTGCGCTACCAAGGTGGCCACAACGCTGGCCACACCCTGGTGATCGACGGCGAAAAAACCGTCTTGCACCTGATCCCGTCGGGCGTGCTGCGCGAAGGCGTGCAGTGCCTGATCGGCAACGGCGTGGTGGTTGCACCTGACGCCCTGCTGCGTGAGATCACCAAGCTGGAAGAGAAAGGCGTGCCGGTGCGCGAGCGCCTGCGTATCAGCCCGTCCTGCCCGCTGATCCTGTCCTTCCACGTGGCGCTGGACCAGGCCCGTGAAAAAGCCCGTGGCGAGCTGAAGATCGGTACCACCGGTCGCGGCATCGGCCCGGCTTACGAAGACAAGGTTGCACGCCGTGGCCTGCGCGTCGGCGACCTGCTGAACATGCCGCGTTTCGAAGACAAGCTGCGTGAACTGGTGGATTACCACAACTTCATGCTGGTCGGTTACTACAAAGAGCCGGCCATCGAGTTCGAAAAGACCCTGGCCGAGTGCAAGGAATACGCCGAGCTGCTCAAGCCGCTGATGCTCGACGTGACTGCCGAGCTGCACGACCTGCGTCGCGCCGGCAAAGACATCATGTTCGAAGGTGCTCAGGGTTCGCTGCTCGACATCGACCACGGTACCTACCCGTACGTGACCAGTTCCAACACCACCGCCGGTGGCGTGGCGACCGGTTCGGGCGTTGGCCCGATGTTCCTCGACTACATCCTGGGCATTACCAAGGCTTACACCACTCGCGTCGGTTCGGGTCCATTCCCGACTGAGCTGTTCGACGACGTGGGCGCGCACCTGGCCAAGCAAGGTCACGAGTTCGGCGCGACCACCGGCCGTGCCCGTCGTTGCGGCTGGTTCGACGCCGTTATCCTGCGTCGCGCCATCGATGTGAACAGCATCTCGGGCATCTGCCTGACCAAGCTGGACGTCCTCGATGGTCTGGAAACCATCAACATCTGCACCGGCTACAAGGACGCGCAAGGCAATGCCGTGGCGCCGACCGACGCTGACAGCTACGTGGGCCTGCAGCCTGTGTACGAAGAAGTGCCGGGCTGGACCGAATCGACCGTGGGTGCCAAAACCCTGGAAGAGCTGCCAGCTAACGCTCGTGCCTACATCAAACGCGTTGAAGAGTTGATCGGCGCGCCGATCGACATTATTTCGACGGGGCCGGATCGCAACGAAACCATCGTTCTGCGTCATCCGTTCGCTTGATAAGTCGTTGATGTAAAAAACAAAGGCCCCTTAATCGGGGCCTTTGTCGTTTATGCCTGTTGGACGGCATGACCTTTGCTGTAAATCTTCCTACAAGAGTGCCATCAAATTAATGGCGTCAGACGTAGAGGGATTCACAGTGTCGGCCGTTCTCTCACTGTTACAAAGCCGTTTGTTGCGGCCCGTGTTCGTTACCCTTGGTATCGCCCTTTTGGTGCAAGTGCTGGTGGCAGTCGCCCTGACACGAAGCACGGTCACGGCGCTGGAGGCTGATCTCGGCACTCGTCTGGGCGCTGACAGCCAAAAGCTCTCCGGCGAGCTGGAGCAGGCCGGGCGCGAAGTCACCTCAAGCCTCGATAACCTTTCCTCAAGTACCCGGCAGCGTCTGACCGCCGGCCTGTCCGCGCGTCTGAAGGATGAGCAGGCACAACTGCGTGCGACGCTGGAAAAAGACCTGAAGGATTCGGCCAATGACATGGCCCAGTTGCTCGCCTCAGTGGCGCCTCGTGCCATGTGGGACAGCGACGTGCCAACCCTGTCGGAATTCGCCCGCCGCGCCCAGCGTAACCCCAACGTGTTGTTCGTGGTTTACGACGACGCCACCGGACAACACCTGACGCGTTATCTCAATCGCGAAAACCCGATCAACAAAGCCCTGCTGGAAAAAGGTCAGGGCGAGCGTGCGCTGGACAAGGTACTGGACGCGGCGAAGAACGATCCGTCGGTCTACTACCTCGAAGCGTCGATCAACCCTAACGGCGTGGAAATCGGCAAGGTGCTGATGGGCGTCTCGACCGCGTCGGTGGAAACCGATCTGGCGGCGCTCGACCAGCGCTTCTCGGCGCTGATCGCCAGCAGCGATCAATTGGTGGGCGACAGCCTCAAGGGCGCAGCAGCGGACAGCGCGACAGCCATGCAGGCACGCCTGCAGTCCGCGCAATCCACCGCTGCCGAAATGAAAGCCAATACCAGCAGCACTGTGCAGGATGCCGCCGCGACCTTGCGCTGGCGGATCGGCATGGGCCTGGCGCTCGTCGGTTGTGGCGTGCTGTTGTTGCTGGCGGTGGTGCTCGGGCACCGGGTAGTCAATCGCTTGAAGATGCTCAATGCGGCGATGGACGATCTGGCGGCAGGCGAGGGCGACCTGACCAAGCGCGTGCAGATCAACAGCAAGGACGAAATCGGCGACATGGCCTCGGCAGTCAATCGCTTTGTGGATAAGTTACAGCCGATCGTGCGTGAGGCGGGCGATGTGGCCCAGCGTACCGGCGTGGAAATCGGCGCCATGACCCTGCGCAATGCCGGTGCCGACGCCGCGGCCGGGATGCAGCGTGATGAAGTGGCGGAGAGCCTGCGCGCGCTGTCGCAAATGGCTGACGAGGCGCAATCGGAAAGCCATGCCATGCAGGCGGCGTTGAAGCAGGTGGTGGATATTCGCCAGGCCACCGATGAAAATACTCGCACCTCGGCGAAGGTCGGCAGTTTGATCGAGGCGCTGGCCGGGCAGGTCGATACCGGGGCGAAAGTCATCGAACGACTGGCGCAGCAGAGCGAACAGATTGAAGTGGTGTTGACGGTGATTCACGGCATCGCCGAGCAGACCAACCTGTTGGCCTTGAACGCGGCGATCGAAGCGGCGCGGGCCGGTGAGACCGGGCGCGGTTTTGCGGTGGTCGCCGATGAAGTGCGCGCCCTGGCGAGCAAGACGCAAAGCTCGACGGGCGATATCCAGGCGCACATCGTCGCGTTGCAGCAAGGTGCGCGTGAGGCGGTCGAGGCGATTGGTCAGGCCGGGCGGCAGGCCAGCGAAGGTTTGCTGGTGTTACGCGACAGCGCACGGTTGCAGCAGTCGGTGCAGGCTTCGGTCGAGCAGGTGCATGCGGCGATCGGTCTGGCGACGCAGGCAGCGGCGCATCAGGCGCAGGGCGCGCAGGCAGTGCGCGGGCGGGTCGAGACGATCCATGCTCAGGCCGAGAAAGCGGCGCAGGCGGTGGTGGAAACCACGGCCAGTGGCAAGGTGCTGGATGGGTTGGCGGCGCAGTTGAAGGCCAGCCTCGGACAGTTCAGGGCTTAAATCAAAAGATCGCAGCCTGCGGCAGCTCCTACAGGGAAATGCAAATCCCCATGTAGGAGCTGTCGCAGGCTGCGATCTTTTAGCGGCTCAGATACATCCGCGTCGTCAGCAGATACACCGGCAACCCCGACACCACAATCAACAGCGCCGCATAAGGCGCCGCCGCCGCAAATTCGACATTCGCGGTATGCGCCCAGACCTCGGTTGCCAACGTGTTAAGCCCGGTAGGGCTCAGCAGCAGCGTCGCCGTCAGTTCCTTCATCGCATCCAGAAACACCAGCGCAAACGCCGCACCCAAGGCCGGGAAAATGATCGGCAGGGTCACCCGGCAAAACGCGGTGAACGACGAGGCCCCCAACGTGCGTGCCGCTTCTTCCAACTGCGGCGCGGCCTTGTTCAGTGCCGTGCGAATCGGCGCCTGCGCCAGCGGCAGAAACAGCAGCGCATAGGCGATCAGCAGTAACGCCGACGTCTGGTACAGCGCCGGCACGTAATGCAGGGCGAAATACACCAGCGTCAACGCAATCACCAGGCCCGGCAAGGCGTGGAGCAGATACGGCAGGCGCTCGGCCCAGAGCGCCAGTTGGCCCTTATAACGCACCACCAGCAGTCCGACCGGCACCGCCAGCAGCAGGCACAGCGCCGCGCCACCGAGCGACAAGGCCAGTGAAGACAGCAGCGCCTCTGTGATCGCTGCGACCGGGAAGGCTGCCGATGAGCCAACCGCCAGCCAGTACGCGAGCATGCCCAGCGGAATTCCGCTGCCGACAATCGCCAGCAACAGGCAATACAACTGACCGACAATAGCCCACGGCCCCAATCGCACTTGCTCGGCCTGACGTGCCGCGCCCTGGCCTGTGCGCACATGGCGGCCCTTGCCGCGGACACGCAACTCCAGCCACAGCAGCATCAGACACAGCGCGAGCAGCACCGCCGAAAGCATCGCCGCGTTGGCGTTGCTGAATTCCAGTTCGAATTGCTGATAGATCGCGGTGGTGAAGGTTTGCAGGCCGATGATCGACAGCGCGCCGAACTCGACCAGCATGTGCAGGGCAATCAGCAGCGAACCGGCCAGCAGCGATGGCCAGAGCAGCGGCAGGGTGACGCGGAAAAACACGCCCCAGCGGTTCTGTCCCAAGGTGCGAGCCGATTCTTCAAGGGACGGATCAAGGTTGCGCAGGGTTGCCGCGACCGGCAGAAAGATCAACGGATACTTCGACAGGCTCATCACCAGAATCGCCCCGCCGAGGCCTTCGAACTGTGCGCTCAACGATACCCAGGTAAAGCTGCTGACGAACGCCGGCACCGCGAACGGCAGGCACAGAATCACGCCCCACAGGCGTCGTCCCGGCAGATTGCTGCGCTCCAGCAGCCACGCCAGTGACAGGCCGATCACGCCGCAAGTCAGCGTCACGCCAACCATCAACGCCAGCGTGTTGCGCAGCAGGCCAAACACATAGGGGCGCCACAGCAAGTGCAGCGCCTCGGCCCAACCAGCCTGCCAGGCTTTCAGACCGACATAGGCCAGCGGCAACAGGCTCAGCACCACCAGTAATAAAACCGGCAGCACCAGCCAGATCGATGGCCGCTTGCGTCGTGGCACGTAACCCCCGCGCGCGGCGGGGGCGGATAACGATGCGGCCATCAGTTCAGGCCAACTTCACGTTCCAGCTCCAGGGCTTCCTCGGCGTTGCCCAAATCGGCCGGGGTCACGTTCGGCGCTTGCAGTTCGCTGAATGGCTTGAGGCCGCGATCCGATTCCATGCCCTTGTGCAGCGGGTATTCGGCGGTGGTCTGGGTGATCACGCGCTGACCTTCTTCGCTGGCCATGTAGGCAAGGAATTGCTGAGCTTCTTTTGGGTGTTTGCTGGATTTCAGTACGGCAGCACTGGACACGGTGATCAGTCCGCCGACATCGCCGCCGGTGAAGTAATGCAGTTTCGAGTCGAGTTTGCCTTTCTCACGCTGCAGGGCGAACCAGTAGTAGTTGTTCACCAGCACCGTGGCGACTTCGCCGTTTTCCACGGCTTTGAGGGCGACCATGTTGTTGCTGTAGGTCTTGCCGAAAGCGCGCAGGCCGGTCAGCCATTCTTCGGCGGCGTCGCGACCGTGCATCTTGATGATCGCCACGGCTTGTTCCTGGAATGCGCCGCTGGTCGGGACGAATCCGACTTTGCCTTGCCACTTCGGATCGGAGAATTCCATCACCGACTTCGGCAGGTCTTTCTCATCGACCAGTTTCGGGTTGTAGGCCACTACGCGAACCCGCGCGGTGACACCGATCCAGGTGCCGTTGCCGGCAACGTATTGTTTCGGTAGCACGGCCAGCGTGGCGTCATCGGTCTTGGCCAGCAGGCCTTGCTCGCCGAGATTGTTCAGTGGTGGGGATTCTTCGGTGTAGATCACGTCGGCGGGGGAACGGTCGCCTTCTTCGATGACCTGGCTGGCGAGCTGGTTGCTGCTGCCCTTGCGTACGTTGACGTGAATGCCGGTCTTGGCCTCGAAAGCCTTGGCGATCGCATCGCCGACTTCCTTGTGTTGACCGTTGTAGAGCGTCAGGGAAACCGCATCGGCTGCCTGGGTGAGGGGAGTGGCGAGTGCCAGGCCGAGCAGGGTGAAGGTCAAGCCGCGGCGCAGGGTATTTCGAAACATCATTCGCAGGGTTCCTCACTGTCGCATTGCAAAAACTTGCAACAATGATAAACGATATTGTTTCTCAAGTGCGCCTTGCGGGCTGCCGCCAGCTCTGGTACGGCGCATTCGCAGAAATGTAGGAGCTGCCGAAGGCTGCGATCTTTTGATCTTTTTTTAAAAGCAAAGATCGCAGCCTTCGGCAGCTCCTACAGTGGCGGGGCGCAAGTTTTCAAACGCCAGAAACGCAAAAACCCGCTTTCGCGGGTTTTTGGGGAACTCAACGTCGTAACCTTGAGTTTGAATTGGTGCCCAGAAGAAGACTCGAACTTCCACGACCGTAAGGTCACCAGCACCTGAAGCTGGCGTGTCTACCAATTTCACCATCTGGGCATTCATCGCGAGCGTTGCCGCTGTTGATGTGGCGCACTATACGGAGCGCTTTTTGATCTGTAAACCCCTGATTTAATTTTAATTAATCGGGTTTGACAAAACCGTTCCCCGGAATGCAAAAAACCCGCTTTCGCGGGTTTTTGTGTGAGTCTTGAAACTGTTCTAGTCTCAAACTCGAAATTGGTGCCCAGGAGAAGACTCGAACTTCCACGACCGTAAGGTCACCAGCACCTGAAGCTGGCGTGTCTACCAATTTCACCACCTGGGCATCTCGTCAACGTGTGTACGTCGTCGATGGCGCGCACTATACGGAGCGCCTTTTTAACTGTAAACCCCCGGCAGCAAAAAAAATGATTTTTTTTACCGGCGGTGTTCAAAAGGGCTTTCAGGCGTCGATACAAGGCTTCAGAAGGGCCTTATAGAGTCGGAAATTTCCCGTTTGATGACGCCTATGCCAAACTAACCCGCATATAGACAAGGTGAAAACTCTCTAATGGCCGATTGGCAGTCCCTCGATCCCGAGGCCGCTCGTGAAGCGGAAAAATATGAAAACCCTATTCCCAGCCGCGAACTGATCCTTCAGCACCTTGCTGATCGGGGTTCGCCTGCTGCCCGCGAGCAACTGGTCGAAGAGTTTGGTCTGACCACGGAAGACCAGATCGAAGCCCTGCGCCGCCGCCTGCGCGCCATGGAGCGCGACGCTCAACTGATCTACACCCGCCGTGGCACCTATGCACCGGTAGACAAGCTCGACCTGATCCTCGGTCGCATCAGCGGTCACCGTGACGGCTTCGGCTTCCTGGTGCCGGACGACGGCAGCGAAGATTTGTTCATGAGCCCGGCGCAAATGCGTCTGGTGTTCGACGGTGACCGTGCCCTGGCTCGGGTTTCCGGTCTCGACCGTCGCGGTCGCCGGGAAGGCGTGATCGTCGAAGTGGTGTCCCGTGCCCACGAGAGTATCGTTGGTCGCTACTTCGAAGAAGGCGGCATCGGTTTCGTCGTTGCCGACAATCCGAAGATTCAGCAGGAAGTGCTGGTGACGCCAGGTCGCAACGCCAACGCGCAAATCGGTCAGTTCGTCGAGGTGAAAATCACCCACTGGCCGACGCCGCGCTTCCAGCCGCAAGGCGATGTGATCGAAGTGGTCGGCAACTACATGGCGCCGGGCATGGAAATCGATGTCGCGCTGCGTACCTACGACATTCCGCACGTCTGGCCTGAAGCAGTGCTGAAAGAAGCCGCCAAGCTCAAGCCTGAAGTCGAAGAAAAAGACAAAGAGAAGCGTGTCGATCTGCGCCATCTGCCGTTCGTCACCATCGACGGCGAAGATGCCCGCGACTTCGACGACGCGGTCTACTGCGAAGCCAAGCCGGGCAAACTGCGTCTGTTCTCCGGCGGCTGGAAGTTGTACGTGGCAATTGCCGACGTTTCCAGCTACGTGAAGATCGGTTCGGCGCTGGACAACGAAGCCCAGGTGCGCGGCAACTCGGTGTACTTCCCCGAGCGCGTGGTGCCGATGCTGCCTGAGCAGCTGTCCAACGGCCTGTGCTCGCTGAACCCGCATGTCGACCGTCTGGCCATGGTTTGCGAGATGACCATCTCCAAGTCCGGCGAAATGACCGACTACTGCTTCTACGAAGCGGTGATCCATTCCCACGCCCGTCTGACCTACAACAAGGTCAGCGCGATGCTGGAAACCCCGAAAGCCACCGAAGCACGCAAGCTTCGTGGCGAATACACCGACGTGGTGCCGCACCTCAAGCAGCTCTATGCGCTGTACAAAGTGTTGCTGGCTGCCCGTCACGTGCGTGGCGCGATCGATTTCGAAACCCAGGAAACCCGGATCATCTTCGGTTCCGAGCGCAAAATTGCCGAAATCCGTCCGACCACCCGCAACGATGCGCACAAGCTGATCGAGGAATGCATGCTGGCGGCCAACGTGGCCACCGCCGAATTCCTCAAGAAGCACGAAATCCCTGCGCTGTACCGTGTCCACGACGGCCCGCCACCGGAGCGTCTGGAAAAACTGCGCGCCTTCCTCGGCGAGCTCGGCCTGTCCCTGCACAAAGGCAAGGAAGGACCGTCGCCGAAGGACTATCAGGCCCTGTTGGCGAGCATCAAGGACCGTCCGGACTTCCATCTGATCCAGACCGTGATGCTGCGCTCCCTGAGCCAGGCGGTGTACAGCGCCCAGAACGAAGGTCACTTCGGTCTGAACTACGAGGCCTATACCCACTTCACCTCGCCGATCCGTCGCTATCCGGACCTGCTCACGCATCGCGCGATCCGCAGCGTGATCCATTCGAAGCAGGACACGCCGCACGTTCGCCGCGCAGGGGCGATGACCATTCCGAAGGCGCGCATCTATCCGTACGACGAAGCGGCGCTGGAGCAACTCGGCGAGCAGTGCTCGATGAGCGAGCGCCGTGCCGACGAGGCCACCCGCGACGTGGTGAACTGGCTCAAGTGCGAGTTCATGAAGGATCGCGTCGGCGAATCGTTCCCAGGCGTGATCACGGCGGTGACCGGTTTTGGTCTGTTCGTCGAGCTGACCGACATCTATGTCGAAGGCTTGGTGCACGTCACCGCGCTGCCGGGCGATTACTACCACTTTGATCCTGTGCATCACCGCCTGGCGGGCGAGCGCACCGGTCGCAGTTTCCGTCTCGGCGATACCGTTGAAGTGCGCGTGATGCGCGTCGACCTCGACGAGCGCAAGATCGACTTCGAGATGGCCGAAAAAACCATCAGCGCACCGATTGGCCGCAAGAAACGTGGCGCCGATACCGCAGCGCCTGCGAGCAAGGCTGTGGAAGACAAGGCTCCGGCCAAAACCGCCAGCCGTCGTCCAGCCAAAGAGAAAGCCGTCGAGGCCTATCGCCCGAGCGATGCCGTGGCGAAAAACGCCGAGCTGCGCAAAAGCCGTGAATTGAAGAAGGCCTTGCTGGCCGAAGCCAAAAGCGGTGGTAAAGCGGCGTCTGGGGGAAAGACCGGGCGGTCGGCGCCTGACAAGGCCGTCGGCGGCAAACCAGCCAAACCGAGCAAACACCGTAAAGGCCCGCCGAAAGCGGGTTCGGCTCCAGCCAAAAGTGGCGGGTCGCGTAAACCGAAGGCGAAGTCATGAGTCAGTTGGAAAAAATCTACGGCGTTCACGCGGTAGAAGCGTTGCTGCGTCACCACCCGAAACGCGTCAAGCAGATCTGGCTGGCCGAAAGCCGCAATGATCCGCGCGTGCAGACCCTGATCGAACTGGCCAATGAAAATCGTGTGCAGATCGGTCAGGCCGAGCGCCGCGAAATGGACGCCTGGGTTGAAGGCGTGCATCAGGGCGTGGTGGCGGAGGTCAGTCCGAGCCAGGTCTGGGGCGAGGCGATGCTCGACGAGCTGCTCGACCGCACCGAAGGCGCACCGTTGTTGCTGGTGCTCGACGGCGTGACCGACCCGCACAACCTCGGCGCTTGCCTGCGTTCGGCGGATGCTGCCGGCGCGCTGGCGGTGATCGTGCCCAAGGACAAGTCGGCAACCCTGACGCCCGTGGTGCGTAAAGTGGCCTGCGGCGCGGCGGAAGTGATTCCGCTGGTGGCGGTGACCAACCTGGCGCGCACTCTGGAAAAGCTCCAGCAGCGCGGTCTGTGGGTTGTCGGCACGGCGGGTGAGGCCGAGGTCAGCATTTATGACCAGGACCTGACCGGCCCGACCATCCTGATCATGGGCGCCGAAGGCAAAGGCATGCGTCGCCTGACTCGCGAGCACTGCGACTATCTGGTGAACCTGCCGATGGCCGGCAGCGTCAGCAGCCTTAACGTGTCCGTGGCCACCGGTGTGTGCCTGTTCGAAGCGCAGCGTCAACGCGGCGCCAAGGCCAAAGTTGCCGCGAAGAAGTAGTCTTGAGCTGAAATCGGTTCAAATGTGGGAGCAAGCCTGCTCGCGAAAGGGGTGTGTCAGACGACAATAATGTTGCCTGATAGATCGCATTCGCGAGCAGGCTCGCTCCCACAGTGTTTTGTGTCAGGTCGAAGATCGGTGATTGTTCAAATAATCACCAATTGCCTTGCACCTCTGCAGTCCCTTCTCTACAATTGCGCCCCTTGCTGTGACGGCAGGCACGCATGTGCCCCGCGCCAGCAAGTCCATAAGTGTCATTCACTCCTTGTCTGACCGTTTTTGAGCGGCAGGCTACAACCCGTAAGGAGCATTCATGCGTCATTACGAAATCATCTTTCTGGTCCACCCTGACCAGAGCGAGCAAGTCGGCGGCATGGTTGAGCGTTACACCAAGCTGATCGAAGAAGACGGCGGCAAAATCCACCGTCTGGAAGACTGGGGCCGTCGTCAACTGGCCTACGCAATCAACAATGTTCACAAGGCTCACTACGTGATGCTGAACGTTGAGTGCACTGGCAAGGCCCTGGCCGAGCTGGAAGACAACTTCCGCTACAACGATGCTGTGATCCGTAACCTGGTCATCCGTCGCGACGAAGCCGTTACCGGCCAGTCCGAGATGCTCAAGGCTGAAGAAAACCGCAGTGAGCGCCGTGAGCGTCGCGACCGTCCTGAGCACTCCGACGCTGATGGCGTTGAGGGTGATGACAGCGACAACAGCGATAACGCTGACGAGTAATCCACGGACCTTTTAAGGAGCCTATCAAATGGCACGTTTCTTCCGTCGTCGTAAATTCTGCCGCTTCACCGCTGAAGACGTGAAAGAGATCGATTACAAAGATCTCAACACTCTGAAAGCCTACGTATCCGAGACCGGCAAAATCGTTCCAAGCCGCATCACCGGTACCAAAGCTCGTTATCAGCGTCAGCTGGCCACCGCTATCAAGCGCGCCCGCTTCCTGGCCCTGCTGGCCTACACCGACAGCCACGGCCGCTGAGACCGGGCAGTCGACAAGTAGCAAAGGATTGAATGCATGCGTGCCTTAGCTGAGTTCATCATGCGCGGCCGTATGCAGGCCACTCTCGTAGTGGCCGGGTGTGCAACATTGCCGTTGTTGTATTGGTTGGGTGCTGCCGCCGGGAGCCTGGTGCTTCTGCGGCGCGGACTGACGGACGCCATTGGCGTCCTGTCCCTGGGGCTGCTGCCGGCATTGATCTGGTGGCTGTATGCCGATGATCCGCGGGCACTTCTGGTGCTGCTGGGGTCTTCGGGGCTTGCGTTGGTGTTGCGCGCAAGCGAATCCTGGGTCCGCACGCTGCTGGTCAGCGTAGTGATTGGAGTGGTGTTTTCTGTGGTGCTCGGGGCAGCGTTTGCGGCCCAGATCGAGATGCTCGCGCAGGCCTTGATAAAGGTCATGCCGGCGCTTCTTGGTGAAACCTACAAGCAATTGTCGGTCGATGAGCAAGCGCGTTTCGCGTCCCTGATTGCACCGGTCCTGACCGGACTGATTGCGGCCTTGTTGCAGATCGTCAGCGTGCTGAGCCTGATTGTCGGGCGTCATTGGCAGGCGTTGTTGTACAACCCGGGTGGTTTTGGTCGCGAGTTTCGCGCCATCCGGATCCCGCTGGGGCCGGCGATGTTGCTGCTGGCGTTGATGCTTCTGGGCCCGAATCTCGGTGCACAGATGGCCATGTTGACGCCGTTGTGCAGTGTACCGCTGGTGTTCGCCGGACTGGCCCTGATTCACGGGCTGGTCGGGCAGAAGCGACTGGCCGGTTTCTGGCTGGTGGGGTTGTACGTCACGCTGCTGTTGTTCATGCAGCTGCTCTATCCGTTGCTCGTGGTTCTGGCCATTGTCGACAGCCTGATTGATTTTCGCGGTCGTCACGTGTCGAAAGGCACCGATAACGCGAACGGTGAAGGTTAAAAGTTAAGAGGATTTCCACATGCAACTGATCCTTCTGGAAAAAATCGCCAACCTGGGCAACCTGGGCGACAAAGTAAACGTTAAGGCCGGTTACGGCCGTAACTACCTGCTGCCTTTCGGCAAAGCTACCGCTGCGACCGCTGCCAACCTGGCTGCGTTCGAAGAGCGTCGCGCTGAGCTGGAAAAAGCCGCCGCAGACCGTAAAGCATCGGCTGAAAGCCGTGCTGCCCAACTGGCCGAGCTGGAAGTGACCATCACTGCCACCGCTGGCGACGAAGGCAAGCTGTTCGGTTCGATCGGTACTCACGACATCGCTGACGCACTGACCGCCTCCGGCGTTGAAGTTGCGAAAAGCGAAGTTCGTCTGCCGAACGGCACCATCCGCAACGTGGGTGAATTCGACGTGGCTGTGCACCTGCACGCCGAAGTTGAAGCCACCGTACGCGTTGTCGTGGTAGCAGCTTAAGCAATACTTGTCGGCTGGCACCCTCGGGTGCTAGCCGGTAACATCGGGCACGATCCTGTTTACAGGTCGTGCCCTTTGTCTTTCTGGTACTCCCGTTTTCAACCCTGACTCCAAGTGGCCATGAACGAAATCACCGCTCCCGAGCAATACGATCTGCAAACCGCCGCGCTGAAAGTGCCGCCGCATTCCATCGAGGCCGAACAGGCTGTACTCGGTGGTCTGATGCTGGACAACAACGCCTGGGAACGCGTGCTCGATCAAGTCTCCGACGGCGATTTCTACCGGCATGACCACCGCCTGATCTTCCGTGCGATCGCCAAACTGGCCGATCAGAACATGCCGATCGACGTCGTGACCCTTGCCGAGCAACTGGACAAGGAAGGTCAGACGTCTCAGGTTGGCGGCCTCGGTTACCTCGGCGAGCTGGCGAAAAACACGCCGTCCGTTGCCAACATCAAGGCCTATGCGCAGATCGTTCGCCAGCGGGCGACGTTGCGCCAACTGATCGGCATCAGCACCGAAATCGCCGACGCCGCCTTCAACCCCGAAGGTCGTACCGCCGAAGAGATCCTCGACGAGGCCGAACGGCAGATCTTCCAGATCGCCGAGGCGCGCCCCAAGACCGGCGGGCCGGTGGGCGTCAACGAACTGTTGACCAAGGCCATCGATCGCATCGACACCCTGTTCAACACCGCCGACTCGATCACCGGCCTGTCCACCGGTTATACCGACCTTGACGAGAAGACCAGCGGCCTGCAACCGGCCGACCTGATCATCGTCGCCGGCCGTCCGTCGATGGGTAAGACCACCTTCGCCATGAACCTGGTGGAAAACGCCGTACTGCGCAGCGACAAGGCGGTGCTGGTGTACTCCCTCGAGATGCCAGGCGAATCGCTGATCATGCGTATGCTTTCGTCCCTGGGGCGTATCGATCAGACCAAAGTGCGTTCCGGCCAGCTGGAAGACGACGACTGGCCGCGCCTGACCTCGGCGGTCAATCTGCTC
This sequence comes from Pseudomonas sp. S8, assembly GCF_050473925.1. Taxonomy (NCBI): domain Bacteria; kingdom Pseudomonadati; phylum Pseudomonadota; class Gammaproteobacteria; order Pseudomonadales; family Pseudomonadaceae; genus Pseudomonas; species Pseudomonas sp. S8. Next base: position 3,713,498 of record NZ_JBFDVZ010000016.1, on the reverse strand, counting down.
AACGACCGCAAGCTGTTCATCGACGATACCGCCGGCATCAGCCCGTCGGAAATGCGTGCGCGAACCCGGCGCCTGGTTCGCGAGCATGGCGATATCGGTCTGATCATGATCGACTACCTGCAACTGATGCAGATTCCCGGCTCCAGCGGCGACAACCGGACCAACGAGATTTCCGAGATCTCGCGATCCCTGAAAGCCCTGGCCAAGGAATTCAACTGCCCGGTGGTGGCGCTGTCGCAGCTCAACCGCTCCCTGGAACAACGTCCCAACAAGCGTCCGGTGAACTCCGACTTGCGGGAATCCGGAGCGATCGAGCAGGACGCCGACGTCATCATGTTCGTGTACCGGGACGAGGTGTATCACCCGGAAACCGAGCACAAGGGCATCGCCGAAATCATCATCGGCAAGCAGCGGAACGGCCCGATCGGCTTTATTCGCCTGGCGTTTATCGGTAAGTACACCCGCTTCGAAAACCTCGCGCCGGGCAGTTACAACTTCGACGACGACGAGTAACGTCGAGCACTTGTGGCGAGGGCGCGTGCTCCCGATCGGCTGTGCAGCAGTCGAATTCTGGGGGCTGCTTCGCAACCCGGCGGGAGCAAGCTCCCTCGCCACAGGTAAAGCACAATTTCCGACCATAGCCGTCGGAATTGGTCAAAATTTGTGCTATATTCCGCGCCCGCGAAATTCAATGAAAGCCAACACCGGTTATCGACATGCAAGCAGCCAAGCCGTTATTTGACTATCCAAAGTACTGGGCCGAATGTTTCGGGCCAGCGCCATTCCTGCCGATGAGCAGGGAGGAGATGGATCAGCTCGGCTGGGATTCCTGCGACATCATCATCGTCACCGGTGATGCCTACGTCGATCACCCGTCGTTCGGCATGGCGATCATCGGCCGGCTGCTGGAGTCTCAAGGCTTCCGCGTCGGGATCATCGCCCAGCCGAACTGGCAGTCCAAAGACGATTTCATGAAGCTCGGCGAGCCGAACCTGTTCTTCGGCGTCGCGGCCGGCAACATGGACTCGATGATCAACCGCTACACCGCGGACAAGAAAATCCGTTCCGACGACGCCTACACGCCGGGTGGCATGGCGGGCAAACGTCCGGACCGCGCGAGCCTGGTCTACAGCCAGCGTTGCAAAGAGGCGTACAAGCATGTGCCGATCGTTCTCGGCGGCATCGAGGCGTCCCTGCGTCGCATCGCCCACTACGACTATTGGCAGGATCGCGTGCGCAACTCGATCCTGATCGACGCCAGCGCTGACATTCTGCTGTACGGCAACGCCGAGCGGGCCATTGTCGAAGTGGCCCAGCGCCTGTCCTATGGGCACAAGATCGAAGACATCACCGATGTGCGCGGCACCGCGTTCATCCGCCGTGACACGCCGCAAGGCTGGTACGAAGTCGACTCCACGCGCATCGACCGTCCGGGCAAGATCGACAAGATCATCAACCCGTACGTGAACACCCAGGACACCCAGGCCTGCGCCATCGAGCAAGAAAAAGGCCCGGTGGACGATCCCGAGGAAGCCAAGGTCGTACAGATTCTGGCCAGCCCGAAGATGACCCGCGACAAGACCGTGATCCGCCTGCCGTCGATGGAAAAGGTGCGTAACGACCCGGTTCTGTACGCCCACGCCAACCGCGTGCTGCACCTGGAAACCAACCCGGGCAACGCCCGCGCGCTGGTGCAGAAACATGGCGAGATCGACGTCTGGTTCAACCCGCCGCCGATTCCGATGACCACTGAAGAAATGGACTACGTGTTCGGCATGCCTTACGCACGGGTTCCGCACCCGGCGTACGGCAAGGAAAAGATCCCGGCCTACGACATGATCCGTTTCTCGGTGAACATCATGCGTGGCTGCTTTGGCGGCTGCACGTTCTGCTCGATCACCGAGCACGAAGGCCGGATCATCCAGAACCGTTCCGAAGAGTCGATCATTCGCGAAATCGAAGAGATCCGCGACAAGGTTCCTGGCTTCACCGGCGTGATCTCCGACCTTGGCGGCCCGACCGCGAACATGTACCGCATCGCCTGCAAGAGCCCGGAAATCGAATCCGCGTGCCGCAAGCCGTCCTGCGTGTTCCCCGGCATCTGCCCGAACCTGAATACCGACCACTCGTCGCTGATTCAGCTGTACCGCAGCGCCCGCGCCTTGCCGGGTGTGAAGAAGATCCTGATTGCCTCCGGCCTGCGTTACGACCTCGCGGTCGAATCGCCGGAGTACGTCAAAGAGCTGGTGACTCACCACGTTGGTGGTTACCTGAAGATCGCCCCGGAACACACCGAGGAAGGTCCGCTCAACCAGATGATGAAACCGGGGATCGGCACTTACGACCGCTTCAAGCGCATGTTCGAGAAGTACACCAAGGAAGCCGGTAAAGAGCAGTACCTGATCCCGTACTTCATCGCTGCGCACCCGGGCACCACCGATGAAGACATGATGAACCTGGCGCTGTGGCTCAAGGGCAACGGGTTCCGTGCCGACCAGGTGCAGGCGTTCTACCCGTCGCCGATGGCCACCGCCACCGCGATGTACCACTCGGGCAAGAACCCGCTGCGCAAGGTCACCTACAAGAGCGACGGTGTGACTATCGTCAAGAGCGAGGAGCAGCGTCGTCTGCACAAGGCGTTCTTGCGTTATCACGACCCGAAAGGCTGGCCGATGCTGCGCGAAGCGCTGACCCGCATGGGCCGCGCCGACCTGATCGGGCCGGGCAAGAACCAGTTGATCCCGCTGCATCAGCCGGCCACCGACAGCTACCAGAGCGCCCGTCGCAAGAACTCGACGCCGGCTGGCAGTCACAAGGTCGCGAAAGAGAAGACCACCAAGATTCTCACCCAGCACACCGGCCTGCCGCCGCGTGCCAGTGACGGTGGCAACCCTTGGGACAAGCGTGAACAAGCCAAGGCTGCGGCGTTTGCCCGCAACCAGCAGGCGGCCAAGGAGCGCAAGGAAGCGGCCAAGGGCAAGGGGCCGAAACCGGCACGCAAGCCCGTCGTTCCGCGCTGAGTCGCTTTTTGTTTCAACAGAACGCCAACCTTCGGGTTGGCGTTTTTTTTCAAGGTCAAAAGATCGCAGCCTTCGGCAGCTCCTACATCGGGTCATGCGTTTCCCTGTAGGAGCTGCCGCAGGCTGCGATCTTTTGATCTTCGCCACATTTAGGCGCAACTTCCTCGAACCATTTCCCCGCATCGCCCGATTTTGGTGCTGTACTGCCCTGAGCATTCCGGGAAAGCGCCCAAGCCTCTGCATGGCATAAGTCTTGCGCGCTTTCGAATACGCTTAGGCTCGCAGGAGGCACGCCGTGTCGATTCATGTCGCATTGCATCACGTCACGCATTATCGCTACGACCGCGCTGTCGAACTCGGCCCGCAGATCGTGCGCCTGCGTCCGGCCGCCCACAGCCGCACGCGGATCTTGTCGTATGCGCTGAAGGTCTCGCCCGAGCAGCACTTCATCAACTGGCAGCAGGACCCGCAGGGCAACTACCTCGCGCGTCTGGTGTTCCCCGAGAAAACCGACGAGTTGCGCATCGAAGTCGATCTGCTGGCCGAGATGGCGGTGTTCAACCCGTTCGACTTCTTCCTCGAACCCTATGCCGAGAAAATCCCCTTCAGTTACGCCGCAGATGAGCGCAAGGAATTGGCGCCGTACCTCGAAACCCTGCCGCTGACCCCAGCCTTCAAAGCCTATCTGGAGAGCATTGATCGCACGCCGCTGCCGGCGGTGGATTTCCTGGTGATGCTCAACCAGCGTCTCAGCGAAGACATTCGCTACCTGATCCGCATGGAACCGGGCGTGCAAACCCCGGAACACACCCTCGAACAGGCGTCCGGCTCCTGCCGCGACTCAGCGTGGCTGTTGGTGCAGTTGTTACGCAACCTCGGGCTGGCCGCGCGTTTTGTCTCCGGCTACCTGATTCAACTGACCGCCGACGTGAAAAGCCTCGACGGCCCGTCCGGCACCGACGTCGATTTCACCGACCTGCACGCGTGGTGCGAGGTTTACCTGCCGGGCGCTGGCTGGATTGGTCTGGATGCCACGTCCGGGCTGTTCGCCGGTGAAGGGCATATCCCGCTGGCCTGCAGTCCCGATCCTTCCTCTGCTGCGCCGATCAGTGGTCTGGTCGAGCCCTGCGAATGCCAGTTCAGCCACGAAATGTCGGTGGAGCGGATCTGGGAAGCGCCACGGGTGACCAAGCCCTATACCGATGAGCAGTGGCTGGCGATTCAGGCGCTGGGCCGGCAGATCGATGCCGATCTGCTGGAAGGTGATGTGCGCCTGACCATGGGCGGCGAGCCGACCTTCGTTTCCATCGACGACCCGGACGGCGCCGAATGGAACACAGCAGCGTTGGGCCCAGACAAGCGCCGCCTTTCCGCCGAACTGTTCCAGCGCATGCGCCAGCACTATGCGCCGAAAGGCCTGGTGCATTTCGGTCAGGGCAAGTGGTACCCGGGCGAGCAATTGCCACGCTGGTCGCTCAACTGCTATTGGCGCCGCGACGGCGTGCCGATCTGGCACAACAGCGCGCTGATCGCCGATGAGCAGCAGGACTACGGCGCCGATGGCGAACTGGCGGGACGCTTTCTCGCGAGTGTTGCCGAACGCCTGAAATTGCCTGCACGTTTCGTGTTTCCAGCCTACGAAGACCATTTTTATTACCTCTGGCGCGAGGGCGCATTGCCGAGCAACGTCAGCGCTGAAGACTCGCGTCTTGAAGAACCGCTGGAGCGTGCGCGTCTGCGCAAGGTTTTCGCTCAGGGGCTGGATAAGGTAATCGGCCAGGTGCTGCCGCTGGCCCGTACCGCCAAGGGTGATCAATGGCAGAGCGGGCGCTGGTATCTGCGCGACGAGCATTGCCGACTGGTACCGGGGGATTCGCCGCTGGGTTATCGCTTGCCACTCGGTTCGCAGCCGTGGGTGAAGGCTGCCGAGTATCCGTTCATTCATCCCAACGATCCGAATCAGGCCTTCCCCGAACTGCCGGACACCACTCGGCTCAACAGTCATGCCGAACCCGCCACGGCCGCCGAACGCGCGCCGAAAATCGACGAGTCCGCCGACTGGCTGACCCGCACCGCCTTCTGCGCCGAAGCGCGCGAAGGGCGTCTGTATCTGTTCATGCCGCCGCTGGAGCGGGTCGAGGACTATCTGGAACTGGTGGCGGCCATCGAGGCTACCGCCGAAGAGCTGCATTGCCCGGTGCTGCTGGAAGGTTACGAGCCGCCCAGTGACCCGCGCCTGAGCAACTTCCGCATCACCCCGGATCCGGGGGTGATCGAGGTCAACGTGCAGCCATCGGCGACGTGGGACGAACTGGTCGAACGCACCGAGTTTCTCTATGAACAGGCGCGGCAAACCCGCCTGACCACCGAAAAATTCATGATCGACGGGCGCCATACCGGCACCGGCGGCGGCAACCATTTCGTCCTCGGTGGCGCGACCCCGGCGGACTCACCGTTCCTGCGTCGTCCGGATCTGCTGCGCAGCCTGATCAGCTACTGGCACAACCACCCGTCGCTGTCCTACCTGTTTTCCGGGTTGTTCATCGGCCCGACTTCGCAGGCGCCGCGTGTTGATGAGGCCCGCAACGATGCTTTGTACGAACTGGAAATCGCCTTCGCGCAGATGCCTGAACCGGGCCAAGAGTGCGCGCCGTGGCTGGTGGATCGCTTGCTGCGCAATCTGCTGATCGACGTCACCGGCAACACTCACCGCGCCGAGTTCTGCATCGACAAATTGTATTCACCGGATGGCGCTACCGGGCGTCTTGGTCTGCTGGAGCTGCGCGCGTTCGAGATGCCGCCCCACGCGCGCATGAGCCTGGCCCAGCAGTTGTTGCTGCGCGCGCTGGTCGCACGCTTCTGGCGCGAGCCGTATGCGCCGCCAAAACTGGCGCGCTGGGGCACCGAGCTGCACGACCGTTTCATGCTGCCGCACTTTATCGAGCAGGATTTCGCCGACGTCATCGTCGAACTGAACAATGCCGGTTACCCACTGCGCGCCGAATGGTTCGCCGCGCACCTGGAATTCCGCTTTCCCAAGGTCGGCGATTACGCCGTCAACGGCATCGAACTGGAGCTGCGTCAGGCGCTGGAGCCTTGGCATGTGCTGGGCGAGGAAGGTACGGCGGGCGGCACGGTGCGTTATGTCGACTCGTCGCTGGAGCGTTTGCAGATCAAACTCAACGGCCTGCCGCCGCAGCGTTATCTGCTGACCTGCAACGGCGTCCCGGTGCCGCTGCAACCGACCGGGCGCATCGGCGAGTTCGTCGCTGGTGTGCGCTTTCGGGCCTGGCAACCGGCCAACTGTCTGCAACCGACCATCCCGGTGCACGCGCCGCTGGTGTTCGATCTGCTCGACACCTGGATGCAGCGTTCGCTGGGGGGCTGTCAGTACCACGTGGCGCACCCGGGCGGGCGCAATTACGAAACGTTGCCGGTCAACGCCAACGAGGCGGAGAGCCGGCGCATGGCGCGGTTTTTCCGTATCGGACACACGCCGGGAAAACTTCCGATACCCAACCTGACAATCTCCGACGAGTTGCCGATGACGCTCGATTTACGACGTTTCTAAGTCCTGCACGACATGCGGATTTTTCGTATATCCGCACGTCATGTGCCTGCGTTAGTCTGACCGTTCCCTGCTGTCTGCCGAGCTTTCCATGCCTGACCTGCTAGACCGCTACCCGCGCACTGCGGGCACTTATCACGAACTGCTGGATGACAGCGGGGAAGTGCGCCCGCACTGGCGGCGGCTGTTCGATCAATTGCAGCGCAGCACCCCGGCGCAACTGGTGCAGCGGCAGGCGTTGCTCGCCCGACAGATTCAGGAAAACGGGGTCACTTATAACGTGTACGCCGATCCGAAGGGCGCAGACCGCCCGTGGGAGCTGGACCTGCTGCCGCATGTGATCGCTGCTGATGAATGGCAGCACCTGTCGGCAGGGATTGCCCAGCGTGCGCGTTTGCTCAACGCGGTACTGGCGGATCTGTACGGGCCGCAGCGGCTGATCCGCGAAGGGCTGTTGCCGGCGGAGCTGGTGTTCGGCCACAACAATTTTCTCTGGCCCTGTCAGGGCATCGCGCCACCGGAAGAGGCGTTTCTGCATCTGTATGCCGTGGACCTGGCGCGCACGCCGGACGGGCGCTGGTGGGTTACGGCGGATCGTACTCAAGCGCCGTCGGGCGCCGGTTATGCGCTGGAAAACCGCACCATCGTTTCACGGGCGTTTCCCGAGTTGTACCGCGATCTGAAGGTGCAGCACCTGGCCGGGTTCTTTCGCACCCTGCAGGAAACCCTCGCGCGTCAGGCGCCATGTGCTGACGACGCGCCGCTGGTGGTGTTGCTCACGCCGGGGCGCTTCAACGAAAGCTACTTCGAACATCTTTATCTGGCGCGTCAGCTCGGTTATCCGCTGGTGGAGGGCGGCGACCTGACGGTGCGCGACGCCACGGTGTACCTGAAAACCCTCAGCGGTCTGCGCCGGGTGCACGCGATCATGCGCCGGCTCGACGATGACTTCTGCGACCCGCTGGAGCTGCGCACCGACTCGGCACTCGGGGTGCCCGGCTTGCTGGAGGCGGTGCGTCAGGGCCGGGTGCTGGTGGCCAATGCGTTGGGCAGCGGCGTGCTGGAGTCGCCGGGATTGCTCGGATTTTTGCCGAAGATCAATCAGTACCTGTTCGGCGAAGAACTGCTGCTGCCATCCATCGCCACCTGGTGGTGCGGCGAGGCGCCGGTGCTGGCGCAGGCGCTGGAAAAACTGCCGGAGCTGCTGATCAAACCGGCATTCCCTTCACAAAGCTTCGCGCCGGTATTCGGCCGCGATCTGAGTGAACAACAGCGTCAGGCGCTCGCCGAGCGCATGCAGGCCCGGCCATACGCTTATGTCGCGCAAGAGCTGGCGCAGTTGTCGCAGGCGCCGATCTGGCAAGCCGAAGACGGCCAGTTGCAACCGCGAGCCATCGGCATGCGCATGTACGCCGTGGCCAGTCGCGATGGCTATCGCGTGCTGCCCGGTGGCCTGACCCGGGTGGCCGCCGAGGCCGATGCCGAAGTGGTGTCGATGCAGCGCGGTGGCGCGAGCAAGGACACTTGGGTGCTGGGCGAGCGTGCGCCGAGTGGCGAACAATGGAAAACCCAGCGTAACGTCGGTGTACACGATCTGGTGCGCCGCGATCCGTACCTGCCCTCGCGGGTGGTGGAGAATCTGTTCTGGTTCGGCCGTTACTGCGAGCGTTGTGACGACAGTGCGCGACTAATGCGGATCATGCTCGCGCGGTATGTCGATGGTGATGATCCGCAAGCCTTGCAGGCAGCGGTGGCGCTGGGCGAGCGTCTGATGTTGCTGCCGGAGGAGGGCGAGTTGCCGGAGCGGCTGCTGGCGGCGCTGCTCGGCGAGGACTGGTCGTTCAGCCTGCGCTCCAACCTGCAGCGCTTGCAGTGGGCGGCCTCGCAGGTGCGCGGCAAGCTTTCGCGGGAGAACTGGCAGGCGTTGGTCGAGTTGCAGCGCGAGGCGCTGGAACTGGACACCGAGGAGCCGGATTTCGGCGAGTTGCTGGATTTCCTCAACCGGCTGGTGATGTCACTGGCGGCGTTGTCCGGGTTTGCCCTCGACGACATGACCCGCGACGAAGGCTGGCGCTTTCTGATGATCGGCCGGCGCATCGAACGTTTGCAGTTTCTCAGCAGCAGTCTGGCGGCGTTTCTGCGCGGTGCCGGGGCGTTCGATCAGGCCGGGCTGGAATGGTTGCTGGAACTGGGCAACAGCAGTATCACCTACCGTTCGCGTTACCTGGCGGTGGCGCAGTTGATTCCGGTGCTCGACCTGTTGCTGCTGGATGAGCAGAACCCGCACGCGGTGCTGTTCCAGTTGAAACTGGTGACCCGCACTTTGAAACGCTTGAACGATGATTTCGGCGTACCTCGCGAGGCCGGGCTGGCGCAATTGGTCGAGCGTCTGGCGCGGTTCGATCTGGGCTGTCTGGAGAACCCGCTGTTCGGAGAGAACAGCGTGCGTGCGGCGCTCGATGGTCTGGCGGATCTGCTGCAAGCGATTGCCGAGGCCAGCGGGCAAGTCTCGGATCGGCTGGCGCTGCGCCATTTTGCCCATGTCGATGATGTCAGCCAGCGCACGGTGTCCGTCTGATGAGCGCGCACTACCAGATCTTCCACGACACCTGTTACCACTACGACAGCCCGGTGTCGCTGGCACAGCAATTGGCGCACCTATGGCCGCGTGAGTGCACATGGCAGCGCTGCACCGAGCAGCAATTGCTGATCAGCCCGCAGCCGACGACGCGGCGGGATGAGCTGGATGTGTTCGGCAATCCGCTGACCCGGCTGGCCTTCGAGCGCCCGCACGACGAGTTGCAGGTCAACGCACGGCTCACGGTTGAAGTGCTGGCGCGACCGCTGGCGGATTTCAGTCTGTCCCCGGCGTGGGAGCAGACGCGTAACGCGCTGACCTACAGCAGCCAGCCGTTGTCCGCCGAAATGCTGGAGGCCTGTCGGTATCGCTTTCAGTCGCCCTATGTGCATTTGAAACGCAGCTTCGTCGAATTCTCCGAAAGCTGTTTTCCTCCGGGCAAACCCTTGTTGCTGGGCGTGCAGGCCTTGATGCAGAAGATTTTCAGCGAATTCACTTTCGACGCCGAGGCGACGCAAGTGGCGACACCGCTGGTCGAGGTGCTGGAGCGCCGGCGCGGCGTGTGTCAGGACTTCGCGCATCTGATGCTTGCGTGCGTGCGTTCACGGGGGCTGGCGGCGCGTTACATCAGCGGCTATCTGCTGACCCAGCCGCCGCCGGGCCAGCCACGACTGATCGGCGCTGATGCGTCACATGCGTGGGTGTCGGTGTTCTGTCCGGTATCGGGCTGGGTGGATTTCGATCCGACCAACAACGTGCAGCCGGCGCTGGAGCACATCACCCTGGCGTGGGGCCGGGATTTTTCCGATGTGTCGCCGTTGCGCGGGGTGATTCTGGGGGGCGGTTCGCATGATCCGGAAGTGCGGGTCACGGTGATGCCATTGGAATGAAGACAATCGAGTGTGGGGAGCTTTTGTGGCGAGGGGATTCATCCCCGATCGGCTGCGAAGCAGTCGCAAAACAATTTGGGGCCGCTTCGCGACCCATCGGGGATAAATCCCCTCACCACAGATCGCTCCCGAAGGGAGCGAATCAGCAATCAGCCTCAGGCGTCAGGCGCCTGGTCTTTCGGTGCATCAACATCATCATCGTTGTCAGTCGCCACTTCCCCGTCAGGGTTCAGTGCCGCTTCTTCAGCCATTTGTTTCTTGCGCTGAAGCTTTTCCTCTTTCTTCTGCTCCTTTGCCAGGTCTCGTTGACGTTTGGCGAAGGAGTAATTGGGTTTGGCCATGGGCGATCCTCTGGGGTCGAAGGTGAGGTTGAGCGGCGCGTATTCTGCCCTGTATCGGTGCCTGGCGGTTAGCCGGGTTTTTGGTCGACCCACTTGGGCGTGACGGTCGGCTTCCACTGATCGAGGGCGTCGAGCAGGGTTTGGGGCGATTCGCTCACTTGCAGCATGTCACGGTGTGGCGCGCGAACGAAGCCTTCGCCGACGATATGGTCCAGAAAAGCCGTGAGTTTGCTGTAAAAACCGTTCACTTCCAGCAGCCCCAGCGGTTTGCCGTGGTAGCCGAGCTGGCCCCAGGTCCAGACTTCGAACAGCTCTTCCAGCGTGCCGAGGCCGCCGGGCAACGCGATGAATGCATCGCTCAGTTCGGCCATGCGCGCCTTGCGCGCGTGCATGCCATCGACCACTTCGAGACGGGTCAGGCTTTTGTGGCCGATCTCCTTGTCCATCAGGCTTTGCGGAATGATTCCGATCACTTCGCCGCCAGCGGCCAGCGCGGCGTCCGCCACCAGGCCCATCAGGCCCACGGCGCCACCGCCGTAAACCAGCGTCAGCTGACGCTCGGCCAGCGTGCGGCCAAGGGCCTTGGCGGCTTCGGTGTAAGCCGGATCAGTGCCAGCGTTGGCACCGCAAAAAACGCAAACGGATCTGAGAGACATGCCTTCCTCCTGGGTCAATCCGTCACAGGGTAATGGCTGGCACGCCTTGATCCAAGGACTAAACTTCGCGTTCCGGTGATTCAAAGGTACCGCTGGCGCCACAGGCGTAGGCGGCGAGCAAACTGCACAAAAGACCGTTAAAGAACATCACGGGCACTCCGTTTCAGTAGATGCGCCGATCATAGGCCCGGCCGGCAAGTCTGGCCGGTAGATTGTTTCGATGAGTGTCATAGCCTGAAAGTTGTATACAATTTTTGACTCAAGTCATAGGAACTTGCGAAGATTTCAGGCAGTCTTTCCATCATTCGTGTTTTTGTTAACCCTGCCTTGGAGATTCACCATGTTTTCCAAAGTTGTTGCGGTATCCCTGCTGGCGCTGGCCAGCAGCCAATTGATGGCTGCCGAGTGCAAAACCACCGTAGATTCCACCGATCAGATGTCCTTCAACACCCAGTCGATCGTGATCGACAAGAGCTGCAAGACCTTCACCGTCGAACTGACCCACTCCGGCAGCCTGCCGAAGAACGTCATGGGCCATAACCTGGTGGTCAGCAAAACCGCTGACATGCAGCCGATCGCTACCGATGGCCTGGCCGCCGGCATCGATAAGAACTACCTGAAAGACGGCGACGAGCGCGTTATCGCCCACACCAAGATCATCGGCGCCGGCGAGAAAGATACGCTGACCATCGACGTATCGAAGCTGACCGCTGGCACTGACTACGGCTTCTTCTGCTCGTTCCCGGGTCACATCTCGATGATGAAAGGCACGATCACTGTTAAGTAATCAACGCCACCGCGTCATCGTTCTTCGCGAGCAGGCTCGCTCCCACAGGGTTTGTGTCGGTCACACATTTTGTGAACAACCGGGACACTGTGGGAGCGGGCTTGCCCGCGAAGAGGCCATCAGCATCGACAGGTGAACTGGCCAAAGAAAAGCCCGCCGAGGATCGCTCCTGGGCGGGCTTTTTCATTCAGTCGCCGATCAAGGCGCAAACGGCATGACTCGTTTGTGATGGGTCTTGTTGTAGGTGTTGACGATGATGTCGAACGCTTCCTGACGCACCGGCTCGCCGTGCAGGAAGGCGTCGATCTCGGCGTAGGTCACGCCGTGGGACGCTTCGTCCGGTTTGCCCGGCGACAGGTCTTCCAGATCCGCTGTCGGTACCTTTTCCACCAGCGATTCCGGCGCGCCGAAGCTGCGGGCAATCGCCCGGACCTGGTTTTTCACCAGACCGCTGAGCGGGGCCAGGTCGCAGGCGCCGTCGCCGAACTTGGTGAAGAAGCCCATCACCGCTTCCGCCGCGTGGTCGGTACCGATCACCAGCCCGTGGGCCGCGCCGGCGATGGTGTACTGGGCGACCATGCGCATCCGCGCCTTGGTGTTGCCGAGCACGAAATCCACCGACACCGCGTGTTTGCCTTCGAACGCCGCCACTTCACTGGCCAGCGACTTCACCGCCGGGCCAATGTTGACCGTGTGGCGCTCGTCCGGGGCGATGAAGTCCACCGACGCCTGGGCGTCGTGTTCATCGAACTGGGTTTCGTACGGCAGGCGCACGGCAATGAACTTGTAGGCGTGGTCGCCAGTGCGCTCGCGCAGCTCACGCATGGCGCGTTGGGCCAAGAGACCGGCGGTCAGCGAGTCGACGCCGCCGCTGATGCCCAGCACCAGGGTCTTGAGGCCGGAATTGACCAGGCAATCCTGGATAAAGGTGATGCGTCGGGCGACTTCCGCTTCGAGGGCCTGATGCCCGGCGAATGGCGGTTGCACCTTGAGCTGTTCAGCAATCTCACGCTGTACGGCTTGCATGAATTCACTCCTTGCTAGATAGGCTGGAAACGGCAGGAACCTGGAACACATGTCGCAAATAGGCGACGAAATTCGGATCTTTACAGTGAGTCTTGCCGGGCTCGTCGGAGATCTTCGCCACCGGCTGGCCGTTGCAGGCGGTCATTTTAAGCACGATGCTCATCGGTTCGACACCCGGAATGTCACAGGTCAGGTTGGTACCGATGCCAAAGCTGACGTTGATCCGCCCGTGCAGCGCGCGGAAGATCTCCAGCGACTTGGGCAGGGTCAGGCTGTCGGAGAACACCAGAGTCTTGCTCATCGGGTCGATGCCGAGCTTGTGGTAGTGGGCGATGCATTTTTCGCCCCACTGCACCGGATCCCCGGAGTCGTGGCGCAAACCATCGAAGAGCTTGGCAAAGAACAGGTCGAAGTCGCCGAGGAAGGCGTCGGTGGTGATGCAATCGGTGAGCGCAATCCCGAGCAAACCACGGTACTCGCGCACCCAGCAGTCGAGCGCGGCGATCTGGCTGTCGATCAAGCGTGGGCCGAGTTGCTGGTGGGCCATGATCCATTCATGGGCCATGGTGCCCAGCGGTTTCATGTCCAGTTCGCGGGACAAGTGCACGTTGCTGGTGCCGACGAAGCGCCCGGGGAAATCGTGCTTGAGCACATTCACCACTTCTTCCTGCACGCGATACGAAAAACGCCGACGGGTGCCGAAATCGGCGACCTGCAATTGCGCCAGTTCGTCGGCCGAGGCGTTGGCGCTGAGCCAGTCGAACTTGCGATACAGCTGCTCACGCGCCTGCACCAGTTCGATTTCGCGGTAGCGATAGCGGTTGCGCACTTCGCTGACGATCGCCAGCAGCGGCACTTCGTAAAGGATCACATGCAGCCACGGGCCGCGCAGACGAATGAACAACTCGCCGTTCTCGATGCCGGTGTGGAGGTAACGCAGGTTGAAGCGGAACAGTCCGAGAAAGCGCAGGAAATCCGGCTTGAGGAAGGTGATGCGCTCGAGAAAACTCAACTGGTCGGCGCTCAGGCTCAGCTCGGCCAGACGCTCGATCTGGTAGCGAATCTCGGCCAGATACGGCCGCAGATCCTCGCTGTTACGGCAACGAAACTCCCATTCGACTTCGACGTTGGGGTAGTTGTGCAGCACCGCCTGCATCATCGTCAGTTTGTAGAAGTCGGTGTCGAGCAGGTTCTGCACGATGCGATCGGCAAACACACTCTCGCTCATAAACGGGGTCTCCAGGTGCACCACGCAATGCGTGGGATCAATCAATGACGCTAGTGGCGCATATCAGCGGTGGGGATTGCCAGCAATTTTTGGCCTGTAGCGGATTTTGCTTAATGTAGGAGCTGCCGAAGGCTGCGATCTTTTGATCCTGAAAAACAAGATCAAAAGATCGCAGCCTTCGGCAGCTCCTACAGGAGAATCAGTGGTCGTCGGGGCTATCGATCTGCTCCAGCATCCACTTCACAAAATCGCGCACCTTCGGCACTTCCGCCGCATGTTCCGGGTAGGCCAGGTAATAGGCGTCGGAGCTGGGCATTGCATGCTGCCAGGGAATGACCAGTTTGCCGTCGGCCAATTCCTCTTCCACCAGAAACCGTGGCAGCAGCGCTACGCCGCAGCCGACCTGGGCGGCGCGGATGCACATATAAAAGGTTTCGAAACGCGGCCCGTGGTAGCTGTGTTCGGTGTGGTAACCCTGACTGTCGAACCAGTCGTGCCAGGCCTGTGGACGCGAGGCGTTTTGCAGCAGCACCAGATCGGTCAGTTGCGTCGGATCGGTGAATGGCTGATCCGGCAGGCTGCCGGGCGCGCAGACCGGCACCAGCTCTTCGCCGAACAGCTTCAGGCATTCGGTGCCGGGGCGCGAACCCTGGCCGAAATAGAACGCCAGATCGCTGCGCCCCTGCAGCAGATCATCCGCCTCCTGCTCGTTGCACAGGTCGAGATGGATCGACGGGTGGCGCAGACGCCAGCCTTTCAGACGCGGAACCAGCCAGCGCGCGCCGAAGGTCGAGGGTGTGGAGACGCGCAGGACTTCGGTCTCGCCGCCGTAGGAACGCAGGTAATGCGTGGACATTTCCACCTGAGTGAGGATTTTTCGGACTTCCACCAGGTACAAATCCCCGGCCGGAGTCATCTGCAAACGCCGACGCACTCGGCGGAACAACAAGTGCTGCAACAATTCCTCAAGCTGCGCGACCTGTTTGCTGACGGCGCTCTGGGTCAGGTTCAGTTCTTCGGCGGCCCGGGTGAAGCTCAGGTGCCGGGTCACGGCCTCGAAGCACTGCAGCGCGGTGATCGACGGCAGGTGGCGTTTGTTCAGCATGGGTTGTCCTTTTTCTTGTCTTTCTATGCGCAGCATGAATAAACGGAATGATATCTCGCGTAAAGGTCGTTTGTTGCCTTGCCTTCGGGAAGCTACAACTAAAGGCCTGCCCGGTCGTGAACATTCGGCCGCACACATTCAGTTTTTCGCTTGAGGAGTGACCCATGGTTGCCGCATTGCTTGATCGTCTTGGTGTGAACCCGGCCCTGTACCAGAACGGCAAAGTGCCGGTGCATTCGCCCATCGACGGCAGCCGCATCGCCGCCGTGAACTGGGAAGGCCCGGCCGAAGTCGAGCAGCACATCAGTCGCGCAGATCATGCGTTCGAGCAGTGGCGCAAGGTGCCGGCCCCGCGTCGCGGCGAGCTGGTGCGTCAGTTCGGCGAGGTGCTGCGCGAATACAAGGCTGACCTCGGCGAACTGGTGTCGTGGGAAGCGGGCAAGATCACCCAGGAAGGCCTCGGTGAAGTGCAGGAGATGATCGACATCTGCGACTTCGCCGTCGGCCTGTCGCGTCAACTGTACGGCTTGACCATCGCCTCCGAGCGCCCGGGCCACCACATGCGTGAAACCTGGCATCCGCTGGGCGTGGTCGGCGTGATCAGTGCGTTCAACTTCCCCGTCGCGGTGTGGGCGTGGAACACCACGCTGGCGCTGGTCTGCGGCAACCCGGTGGTGTGGAAACCGTCGGAGAAAACCCCGCTGACCGCACTGGCCTGCCAGGCATTGTTCGACCGTGTGGTGAAGAACTTCACCGATGCGCCGGCGCACTTGTGCCAGGTGATCATCGGTGGCCGTGACGCTGGCGAAGCACTGGTGGATGATCCGCGCGTGGCGCTGATCAGCGCCACCGGCAGCACCCGCATGGGCCGCGAAGTGGCGCCGAAAGTCGCCGCGCGTTTCGCTCGCAGCATTCTTGAACTGGGCGGCAACAACGCGATGATCCTCGGCCCGAGCGCCGATCTGGACATGGCCGTGCGCGCCATCCTGTTCAGCGCGGTCGGCACCGCCGGGCAGCGTTGCACCACCCTGCGTCGGCTGATTGCCCATGAATCGGTGAAGGAAGAAATCGTCACCCGCCTCAAAGCCGCGTACGCCAAAGTGCGCATCGGCCATCCGCTGGAAGGCAATCTGGTCGGCCCGCTGATCGACAAACACAGCTTCGAAAACATGCAGGACGCGCTGGAGCAGGCACTGAGCGAGGGCGGGCGGGTGTTCGGTGGCAAGCGCCAACTGGAAGATCAATTCCCGAATGCCTACTACGTGTCGCCGGCCATTGTCGAAATGCCGGAGCAGAGCGATGTGGTCTGCAGCGAAACCTTTGCGCCGATCCTCTACGTGGTCGGCTACCGCGACTTCCAGGAAGCGCTACGCCTGAACAACGCGGTGCCGCAAGGCCTGTCGTCGTGCATCTTCACCACCGACGTGCGCGAGGCCGAGCAGTTCATGTCGGCAGTCGGCAGTGACTGCGGCATCGCCAACGTCAACATCGGCCCGAGCGGCGCGGAAATCGGCGGCGCATTCGGTGGCGAGAAAGAGACCGGTGGTGGTCGTGAGTCGGGTTCCGACGCCTGGCGCGCGTACATGCGTCGGCAGACCAATACCGTGAACTACTCGCTGGAGTTGCCGCTGGCGCAGGGCATTACCTTCGACTGAGTTTGGAATGACGCAGATCCTGGGAGCGGGCTTTTGTGGAGAGGGGATTTATCCCCGATGGGCTGCGCAGCGGCCCCAAAACATGCAATCGCGGAGTTTCAGATACACCGCATGCACTGGTTTTACGGTTGCTATGCAACCGATCGGGGATAAATCCCCTCGCCACAGGGCTTTATCCCACAGGATCAGCAGTGTGTTTGGCAGGTTTCTGTTGGAGTCTGGCAATGCCGTTACGCGAAGAATGTCTGTGGGAAAAACTCACGCCGCAGCGCCCGGATAACACCGCGCTGCGGGGCGAGGTCAAAGTCGATGTCTGCGTGATCGGCGCCGGCTTTACCGGGTTGTCGGCGGCGCTGCATCTGTTGGAAAAAGGCAAAAGTGTCTGCGTGCTGGAAGCGCATCGCGCAGGTCACGGCGGCTCCGGGCGCAACGTCGGGCTGGTCAACGCCGGCATGTGGATCCCGCCGGACGAGATCGAGGCCGGGTTCGGCGAAGCGGTCGGCAGTCAGCTCAACCGCATGCTCGGGGCGGCGCCAGCGCTGGTGTTCAGCCTTGTGGATAAATACCACATCGATTGCCAGTTGCGCCGCGAAGGCACCCTGCACATGGCGCACAACGCCAAGGGCGAGGCGGATCTGCGCAGTCGCGAGCAACAATGGAAGCGTCGCGGGGCGCCCGTCGAGTTGCTCACCGGCAAGGCCTGCGAGCAAGCCACCGGCACGCAAAAGATCGCTGCCGCGCTGCTCGACCGCCGCGCCGGCACGCTCAACCCGATGGCCTATGTCACCGGACTGGCTAATGCGGTGAAGGGCTTGGGCGGGCAGATGTTCGATCACTCGTCAGTGACCCGTCTCGAGCGCGTGGGCCAGCAATGGTCAGTGCAGACCGAGCACGGTTCGGTACTCGCCGAGCAAGTGGTGATCGCCTCCAACGCCTACACCGAGGGCGACTGGACCGAACTCAAGCGCAACTTTTTCCCCGGTTACTACTATCAGGTCGCCTCAGTACCGCTGACCGAAGACGCCGCCCATGACATTCTCCCCGGCGGGCAGGGCTCGTGGGACACGCGGCAGGTGCTGAGCAGTATCCGTCGCGACAAGGACGGCCGGTTGTTGCTCGGCAGTCTGGGCAACGGCAACCAGAAACCGACGTGGTTCCTCAAGGCCTGGGCCGACCGGGTGCAGCAGCATTACTTCCCCAACCTGAAACCGGTGGAGTGGGAGTGCACCTGGACCGGGCGCATTGCCTTTACCCCCGATCACCTGATGCGGCTGTTCGAGCCGGCGCCGGGACTGGTGGCCGTCACCGGTTACAACGGTCGTGGCGTGACCACTGGCACTGTGGTCGGCAAAGCCTTCGCCGACTATCTGTGTAACGGAAATCCTCAAGCCTTGCCGATCCCCTTCGCACCGATGCAGCCCCTGGCCGGTGTCGGCCTGCGCAGTTGCCTGTACGAGGCCGGGTTCTCGCTGTATCACGCGGGCCAGTGCCTGCGCATCGTCATCTGAGTGTTGAAATATGTTGCGTAACACGGCGCTTTTCGGCGTAGCGACTAGCCTGTAATGGTGCGGGTTGTAGCAGTCCCGCACCAGCAGTGTGCAGTTCGGTGACGCGAGCTGTTACAGGCTGGTTGCACGTCGTTTGGTGCCGCGGTTGCAATGATGGCGCAAGCGGGTTGCGCCTGAGATTTAAAAAGGTTTCACCTTCCGCGGTTTAGACGGTTGCACGCCCAATGAAAATGGGAACGAAACAGTCGAAATAACAAGAAAGCAGCGACTTTTTGAAGAATAAAAAACCGATGGCACGGCGCTTGCTCAGAGCATTCAGTGAAGTGAAGTCGCAGTGCCAACTAAAAAAAACCTTGGAGCACCACCTCATGTCCCAGACGTTTTACAAGAAAGGCTTTCTGGCCCTCGCAGTGGCTACTGCGTTGGGTGTTTCTGCGTTTGCTCAAGCTGATGTGAAAATCGGTGTAGCGGGTCCAATGACTGGCGCCAACGCGGCATTTGGCGAGCAGTACATGAAGGGTGCACAGGCGGCGGCGGACGCGGTCAACGCGGCGGGTGGCGTCAACGGCGAGAAAATCGTACTGGTCAAGGGCGATGACGCCTGCGAACCGAAACAGGCAGTAACAGTCGCCAAGGACCTGGTCAACCAGAAGGTAGCCGGCGTGGTCGGTCACTTCTGCTCCTCTTCCACCATTCCCGCCTCGGAAATCTACGACGAAGCCGGCGTTATCGCGATCACCCCGGGTTCCACCAACCCGCAAGTGACCGAGCGCGGCCTGAGCGCCATGTTCCGTATGTGCGGGCGTGATGACCAGCAAGGCATCGTCGCGGGCGATTACATTGTCGATGTGCTCAAGGGCAAGAAAGTCGCCGTGCTGCACGACAAGGACACCTACGGTCAGGGCCTGGCCGATGCGACCAAGGCTCAACTGGAAAAGCGTGGCGTGAAGCCGGTGCTGTATGAAGGCCTGACTCGTGGCGAGAAAGACTTCAGCGCCGTGGTCACCAAGATCCGTGCGGCCGGTGCCGACGTGGTCTACTTCGGCGGCCTGCACCCGGAAGCCGGGCCGCTGGTCAAGCAACTGCGCACCGAAGGCCTGAAAGACGTGAAGTTCATGTCTGATGACGGCATCGTCACCGACGAACTGGTGACCACCGCCGGTGGCCCGCAATACGTTGACGGCGTGCTGATGACCTTCGGCGCCGACCCACGTCTGCTGCCAGACAGCAAGACCGTGGTCGATGCGTTCCGCAAGGCTGGCACCGAACCTGAAGGCTACACCCTGTACGCCTACGCGTCGGTTCAAACCCTGGCGGCCGCCTTCAACGGCGCCAAATCCAACAGTGGCGAAAAAGCCGCCGAATGGCTCAAGGCCAACCCGGTGAAAACCGTGATGGGTGAGAAAGCCTGGGACAAGAAAGGCGACCTGAAAGTGTCCGACTACGTGGTTTACCAGTGGGACGCGAGTGGCAAATACCATCAGCTGGAAAAACAGAAGTAAGGGCTGACGCGATCAGCTTGATCCCCACCAATACCTGTGGGAGCGGGCTTGCCCGCGATGGCGTCAGGTCAGTCGACACACAGGTTGGCTGATCCGCCGCTATTGCTGGCAAGCCAGCTCCCACAGAAGATCGGTGGGTCTGGGCTCATCGCGCTCTGACATTGCTCCGACGTAAATCTGTATTTTTCCTAGAAGAACCGCCCGCCCCGGCGGGCAGGTTCTCATTGCGTGAGATTGCGTTATGGATGGTATTTTCCTGCAGCAACTGGTCAACGGCCTGACCCTCGGGTCGGTCTATGGCCTGATCGCCATCGGCTACACAATGGTCTACGGCATCATCGGCATGATCAACTTCGCCCACGGCGAGGTTTACATGATTTCCGCTTACCTGGCGGCAATCAGTCTGGCTCTGCTGGCTTACTTCGGTATCGAATCCTTCCCGCTGTTGATGCTCGGCACGCTGGTGTTCACCATCGTCGTCACTGGCGTCTATGGCTGGGTAATCGAACGCGTCGCCTACAAACCTCTGCGCAACTCCACCCGACTGGCACCGCTGATCAGCGCCATCGGCATCTCCCTGATCCTGCAGAACTATGCCCAGATCAGCCAGGGCGCCCGCCAACAGGGTGTTCCAACGCTGCTCACCGGTGCCTGGCGCATTGACGTCGGCAGCGGTTTCGTCCAGCTGACCTACACCAAGATTTTCATTCTGGTGGCCGCGTTCGTCGGCATGGGCCTGCTGACCTACGTGATCAAGTACACCAAGCTCGGCCGCATGTGCCGCGCCACCCAGCAAGACCGCAAGATGGCCTCGATCCTGGGGATCAACACCGACCGGGTGATTTCCTACGTGTTCATCATCGGTGCAGCGATGGCAGCTCTGGCCGGCGTGCTGATCACCATGAACTACGGCACGTTCGACTTCTACGCAGGCTTCGTCATCGGCATCAAGGCGTTCACCGCCGCCGTGCTCGGCGGGATCGGCTCACTGCCCGGCGCGATGCTCGGCGGGATCATTCTCGGGATCTCCGAGTCGCTGTTCTCGGGCCTGGTCAACTCCGACTACAAAGACGTGTTCAGCTTCTCGCTGCTCGTACTTGTTCTGGTCTTCCGGCCTCAGGGCCTGTTGGGCCGTCCTCTTGTGTCGAAGGTGTAAGCGATGTCTTCAACCACTCAAAAAAACATCGATATCAAAAAAAGCCTGGTTGAGGCGATTCTGGCCGGCCTTATTGCCTTGATCGTGTTCGGCCCGATTGTCGGTGTCGTGCTCGACGGCTACAGCTTCAACCTCGAACCAACCCGCGTGGCGTGGATCATCGGCATTGTCATGATCGGCCGCTTTGCCTTGAGCCTGTTTCTGCAGACGCCCAAGGGCCTGAAGATCCTCGACGGATTCGAGAGCACCGGTTCCGGTGTACATGTGCTGCCTGCCGATCACAAATCACGCCTGCGCTGGATCATTCCACTGCTGATAGTGCTGGCGGTGATTGTGCCGTTTGTCTCCAACTCGTACCTGCTGGGCGTGGTCATCCTCGGGCTGATCTACGTGTTGCTGGGGCTGGGGCTGAACATCGTGGTTGGCCTCGCCGGTCTGCTCGACCTCGGTTACGTGGCGTTCTACGCCATCGGTGCCTACGGTCTGGCGCTCGGTTATCAATACCTCGGGCTGGGCTTCTGGACTGTGCTGCCGCTGGCGGCGATCACCGCGGGCCTGGCCGGCTGCATCCTCGGTTTTCCGGTGCTGCGTCTGCACGGTGACTATCTGGCCATCGTGACCCTGGGCTTCGGTGAAATCATCCGCCTGATCCTCAACAACTGGCTGTCGCTGACCGGCGGGCCGAACGGCATGCCGGCGCCCTTGCCGACGTTCTTCGGCCTGGAATTCGGCAAGCGGGCCAAGGATGGCGGGGTACCGTTCCATGAGTTTTTCGGCATCGCCTACAACCCGGACGTGAAGTATTACTTCATCTATACGGTGTTGTTCCTGGTGGTGCTGGCCGTGCTGTACATCAAGCATCGTCTGGTGAAAATGCCGGTGGGTCGCGCCTGGGAAGCCTTGCGCGAAGATGAAATCGCCTGCCGCTCGATGGGCCTGAACCACGTACTGGTCAAGCTCTCGGCGTTCACCATCGGTGCGTCGACCGCAGGTCTGGCCGGGGTGTTCTTCGCCACCTATCAAGGCTTCGTCAACCCGACCTCGTTCACCTTCTTCGAATCGGCGCTGATCCTCGCCATCGTTGTGCTCGGCGGCATGGGCTCGACCATCGGCGTAGTGATCGCAGCGTTCGTGCTGACGGTTGCTCCGGAACTGCTGCGCGGCTTCGCGGAATATCGCGTGCTGCTGTTCGGCATCCTGATGGTGTTGATGATGATCTGGCGACCTCGAGGGCTGATCCGCATCAGCCGTACCGGGGTCACTCCACGCAAAGGTGCCATTCACTATGAGAGGACTGCGCCATGAGTGAAGTCGTACTCTCTGTGGAAAAACTGATGATGCACTTCGGTGGCATCAAGGCCCTGAGCGATGTCAGCCTCAAGGTCAAACGCAACTCGATCTTTGCCCTGATCGGGCCGAACGGTGCCGGCAAGACCACGGTGTTCAACTGCCTGACCGGGTTCTACAAGGCCTCCGGCGGCAAGATCGAACTCAACGTGCGCGGCAAGCAGACCAACGTCATCCAGTTGCTGGGCGAGTCGTTCAAACCGACCGACTTCGTCTCGCCGAAAAGCTTCCTCAGTCGCCTGTATTACAAGATGTTTGGTGGCACGCATCTGGTGAACCGCGCCGGCCTGGCCCGGACCTTCCAGAACATTCGCCTGTTCAAGGAAATGTCGGTGCTGGAAAACCTGTTGGTGGCGCAGCACATGTGGGTCAACCGCAACATGCTCGCCGGCATCCTCAACACCAAGGGCTACCGCAAAGCGGAAAGCGATGCGCTGGATTGCGCGTTCTACTGGCTGGAAGTGGTCGATCTGGTGGACTGCGCCAACCGCCTGGCCGGTGAGCTGTCCTACGGTCAGCAACGTCGTCTGGAGATCGCCCGGGCCATGTGCACGCGGCCGCAGATCATCTGCCTCGACGAACCGGCCGCCGGCCTCAATCCTCAGGAAACCGAAGCGCTGAGCGCGATGATCCGGCTGCTGCGCGACGAGCATGATCTGACCGTGGTGCTGATCGAACACGACATGGGCATGGTCATGAGCATTTCCGACCACATCGTGGTGCTGGATCACGGCGTGGTCATCGCCGAGGGTGGACCCGATGCGATTCGCAACGATCCAAAAGTGATTGCCGCCTACCTGGGCGCCGACGAAGAGGAACTGGTATGAGCAAACCGATCCTCGAACTCAAAGGCCTGGACGTGTTCTATGGCCCGATCCAGGCCCTCAAAGGCGTGTCGCTTGAGATCAACGAAGGCGAGACGGTCAGCCTGATCGGCTCCAACGGCGCAGGCAAATCGACGCTGCTGATGTCGATCTTCGGCCAGCCACGGGCGGCGGGCGGACAGATCCTCTATCAAGGCATCGACATCACCCACAAGTCCTCGCACTACATCGCCTCCAACGGCATCGCGCAGTCGCCGGAAGGGCGGCGGGTGTTCCCCGACATGACCGTCGAGGAAAACCTGCTGATGGGCACCATCCCGATTGGCGACAAGTATGCCAAAGAGGACATGCAGCGCATGTTCGAGCTGTTCCCGCGGCTCGAAGAGCGCCGCACTCAGCGGGCGATGACCATGTCCGGCGGCGAACAGCAAATGCTCGCCATTGCCCGCGCCTTGATGAGTCGGCCGAAGCTGTTGTTGCTTGATGAACCGAGCCTGGGCCTGGCGCCGATCGTGGTGAAACAGATCTTCGCCACCCTGCGTGAACTGGCGAAAACCGGCATGACCATTTTCCTCGTCGAGCAGAACGCCAACCATGCGTTGAAGCTGTCGGACCGGGCGTATGTGATGGTCAATGGCGAGATTCGCCTGACCGGTACCGGTAAAGAGCTGCTGGTGAACGAGGAGGTGCGTAACGCTTATCTGGGCGGGCACTGATTCTTCCCGAGTTGTGCATGAGCCCCGCGACGAAAGTCCCGGGGCTTTTTACATCCCAAGTCCCGCACAAATCCCCTGTAGGAGCTGCCGAAGGCTGCGATCTTTTGATCTTCAAAAACAACATCAAAAGATCGCAGCCTTCGGCAGCTCCTACAGTGAATCCATCTTCAATATCAAGTCGATTTGGAAATTGTGGAAAACAAATTCCCATAGCTGCCAAAGCGCGACATATAGACGCTGCAAATGGCTGTTTTTCCACAGTTTTGACTTGTCCCCGTTTGCTGTGGAGCTGGCTGTGAATAACGTGGGAGTAGCTGGCTGCAGCCCTTGTGAAACGTGGCCTGCGGGCTGGTGATTGATTTTTGATCAGGCATTTTTGCGGGAGCTGAAGACGCTGTTGTCAACCTTTTTCTAGGCTGCGTTGTGGCTACAATCCGATGTGAGCAAGCCTGTGGATAAGTCTGTGACTAAACTCTGGAAAGACCGCGCTGAGGGCCGTAATTACTGGCCTCGCGCAATCACCGCACTGACCGGCCGGTCGTGCAAAATGCCATCTCCGGCACAACCGCGGCTTCAGGGTCAAGCAAAAAACTTTCTATTTCCCGCGCAAAGCCTTGTGTGGCGCGGCTTTGCGCGTTTCTACTTGCCCCCGGAAACTGTGGAAGGGACTGTGGATAACGTGCGTGCACATGGCTACAGGCCACGGCAGGTATGGCGTAGCGACGGTTGATCAAAATTTGATCGGAATATGTCCCGGTGCGGGTGTTGCTCGTAAATGCCGGGCCGGGCATGCTGGCTGCTGATTTTCTATTCCAATGGCTGCGCTGGCGGCCGACGCAAGGAGAACACGATGTCCAACACCCTGTTTATTACCGGCGCAACCTCCGGTTTTGGTGAAGCCTGTGCCCGTCGATTTGCCGAGGCTGGCTGGAAACTGGTGTTGACCGGTCGTCGTGCAGAGCGTCTGAATGCCCTGTGCGTCGAACTGTCGGAGCAGACTGAAGTGCATGGCCTGGTACTCGATGTACGTGACCGCAAGGCGATGGAAGAGGCAATTGCCAATCTGCCGCCGTCGTTCGCCAAGCTGCGTGGCTTGATCAACAACGCCGGGCTCGCGCTGGGCGTCGATCCTGCACCGAAATGCGACCTCGACGACTGGGACACCATGGTCGACACCAACGTCAAAGGCCTGATGTACAGCACCCGCCTGCTGTTGCCACGGTTGATCGCTCACGGCCGTGGCGCCGGCATCGTCAACCTCGGCTCCATCGCCGGTAACTATCCGTACCCGGGCAGCCACGTGTATGGCGCGACCAAGGCGTTCGTCAAGCAATTCTCACTGAACCTGCGCTGCGACCTGCAGGGCACCGGCGTGCGCGTCAGCAACATCGAGCCGGGCCTGTGCGAAAGCGAGTTCTCGCTGGTGCGTTTTGCCGGTGACCAGGAACGCTACAACGCCACCTACGCCGGGGCTGAGCCGATCCAGCCGCAGGACATCGCCGAAACGATTTTCTGGGTGCTCAACGCGCCAGCACACATCAACATCAACAGCCTGGAGCTGATGCCGGTGAGCCAGACCTGGGCCGGGTTCGCCATCGAGCGTAACAAGGCGTAAGACCGCATAATGGCCATCGCTGGCAAGCCAGCTCCCACAGGATCGTCGGTATACATAAATCTTGTAATCGACTCGGTACCTGTGGGAGCTGGCTTGCCAGCGATGAGGCCGTAACAGGCAAAACATGGCGATAAGGTAAACTCTCTCCTCAACAACCCCACCGCACCCCGCGGTTCAAGGGTTTTTAGAGGAGGCTACGTGAGTAACCGAGGTGAGCAGTCACTGCTCAAACAATCGACCATCCTGATGTTCGCAGTGTCGATTGCCGGGATCGTCACCGGTTTTGTTTCAGGTTCGCAATCCATCCTTTTCGATGGTTTTTTCTCGCTGATCGCAACGTTCATCAAAGTACTGATGTTGATCACCGCCAGGTTGATCGCCAAAGAAAGCAATCATCGCTTCCAGTTCGGTTTCTGGCATCTGGAGCCGATGGTGCTGCTGATCGAAGGCAGTTTCCTCCTGTTGATCGCTATCTATGCGTTTCTTAACGGTGTGTTCGGCATCATCAACGGCGGCCGCGACATCGAGTTGGGGCTGGTGATCATTTATGCGGCGGTGTTCACCGTCGTTGAATTCGCCTATTTCTTCTACGTGCGTCGGCGCAATCGCAAACTCAAGTCCAGCCTGATCCAGTTCGACAACATCAGCTGGCTGGTGGACGCGATGCTCTCGGTCGGCCTGTTGATCAGTTTTCTCGTGGCGCTGCTGCTCAAGGCCCAGGGCTTTGAGGCGTGGGCGAAATTTGTCGACCCGCTGATCCTGATCGTGCTGGCGCTGACCATGTTGCCGCCGGCGTTCAAGATCCTCGGCCCCGCGCTGCGCGATGTGCTGGGTATTGCCCCGGACACGCTGGATGACCAGGTGCGTCAGGTCATGGAAGCGGCGAAGGTCGAACACGGTTTCGACGATTACGTGACCTACGTGCAGAAGCACGGACGGGCGCGGTTCATCGAGATTCATGTGGTGTTGCCGGCGAATTACCGGTTGCACAGCGTTGGGCAACTGGATGCGTTGCGGGAGGAGATTTCGGCGCAGTTGGGCGAGCCGGATGCGGCGCGCTGGTTGACCATCAGCTTCACGGGCGACAAGAAGTGGATCGCGTGATGTAACCCCGATTTAGGCTGACAACACATTTGTGGCGAGGGGATTTAGCGAAACGTCGCACCGCCCCGATGGGCTGCGCAGCGGCCCTGCTGTTTTAGGGGCGCTTCGCGCCCCGTCGGGGATAAATCCCCTCACCACAGTAATCCCTTTGCAACAGCAATCCCATTTTTCAAGAGATCAGCGCAGGTATTCAGCCAATCCGCTATAGCACGTCGCCAAGTGATAAGGCGTGGTCGACGGCATGTCCTTGCGGCTGACCTCGCCCAGTTCATCCCGGCACTCATGCCACCCGCCCGCATGCAGAAACCGTTGCTGCAGCGCCTGCAACTGGCGCAGCACGGTGCCTTCGCTGTTAGGGCGCAAGGTCAGGGCGCGCAGGTATTCCGCCTGCGCCCAGATGCGCTGAGTCGAATCTTTCGGGCGACCGTCCAGTTCCAGATCGAGCATCGCCCGCACCGCCCCTGAAGGCTGTTCAACGCCGAATTGCTCGGTGAAAGCAAAGGCTCGCTCCAGCGCCGCGTGCAGTTTCGAACCGCGCAGCAGCGCTGAAGATTCAAGCAGGAAATACCATTCGAACTGATGCCCTGGCTCGTACCAGTTATCCACAGCCCCGAGCGGCTTCTCCATCAACACTCCGTGCTGCGGATCGACGAACTGCGTGTGCATGGCTGTGCATAACTCGACCAGCGCTTGCTGCGTCGCCGCGTCTTCACGTACCGCCAAAGTGGCGAGGAACGCTTCGGCCAAGTGCATCAGCGGGTTCTGCAGTGGCCCGGTTTGCAGGGTGATCCAGTCGCGGTCCAGGCACGCTTCGTACAAGCCATCGCCAGCGGCGAAGCGCTGGCCGATCACTTCCAGTGCAGCGTTGAGCGTGGATTCCACCAACGGCTCGCGGGACTTGGCCCAGTAATGGGCGCAGGCGAAGAGGATGAAGGCGTGGGTGTAGAGGTCTTTGCGCTGATCCAGCGGCTGGCCTTGCGCGTCGATGCTGTAGAACCAGCCGCCGTGCTCGGCATCATGGAAGTGCCGTTGCAGCGAGCGGAACAGCGCGGCGGCGCGCACCTCGGCGTTATCCACAACCCCGATCAGGCTGGAAAACAGGTACAGCTGCCGTGCGCAGGCCATCGCCCGATAGCGTTGCGGTGGCAAGGGTTGATGCGCCGCGTCGAGTGCCTCGTAAGGCAGCGCCATGTCGGCGTTCCAGCCCGGGCCTTGCCAGAGCGGCACGATCACGTTCAGAAAGTGCTGTTGCACGTCGCTGAACAGGGCGGTCAATTCGGGCAGGGAGGTGGAGCGGCAAGCATGGGGCATTGGCGGACGTCGTCACGGCTGGGGCGATTGCGCGACATGGTAGCAGAGCGGCGGCCCGATGAGACGCGGTGTCTGTCAGTCCGCCTTCGCGAGCAAGCCCGCTCCCATAATTGAATCGGATTCGCAGCTTGATTCTGTAGGAGCTGCCGCAGGCTGCGATCTTTTGATCTGGCTTTTAACAATCAAAGTCAAAAGATCGCAGCCTGCGGCAGCTCCTACAGGAGAGTGCAGTCCAATTGTGGGGGCGATAGAGATCAGCCGGCCAGCAACCAGGCGCCAGTCACCGCCGAAGCAGCACCTGCCACTCGCACCAACGGCGCAGCAGCCTGCGGCAGAACACGAACCACGGCATAACCCGCCGCATGCAGCGCTGCCGTCGCCGCGACAAAACCGGCGGCATACGCCCACGGGCTGCTCATGTCCGGCAGTTCCAGGCCGTGCGCCACGCCATGGAACAACGCGAACAACGCCGTCGCCGCCACCGCCATCACTAGCGGTGGACGCACCGCCAGTGCCACTGCCAGACCCAGCGCCAGCACCGAAGCGGCGATCCCGCTTTCCAGCGCCGGCAACTCCAGCCCTTCAAAACCGAGCATGCCGCCGATCAGCATGGTGCCGACGAAGGTGCATGGCAGCGCCCAACGCGCCGCACCTTGTTGCTGCGCCGCCCACAGGCCGACCGCAATCATCGCCAGCAAGTGGTCGAGGCCGCCGATCGGGTGGCTGATACCGGCGACCAGCCCACTGTCGCCGTGGCCCGGGTGGGCGAAGGCGAGGGCTGGGGTCAGCAGCAGCGCCACGGCGCCGAGAATGCGTTTGAGTGTCATGGAGAAGCTTCCTTGTTGGTCAATGAATCAGGCGGCGTTCAGCAAGCCTTGGCGTTCGATGAAGGCAATGATGTCTTCCAGGCCCTGGCCGGTTTTCTGGTTGCTGAAGACGAACGGCTTGCCGTTACGCATGCGCTGGGTGTCGCTGTTCATCATTTCCAGCGACGCGCCGACCAGCGGCGCCAGATCGATCTTGTTGATCACCAGCAGATCGGACTTGCAGATCCCCGGCCCGCCCTTGCGCGGCAGCTTGTCGCCGGCAGAGACGTCGATCACGTAAATGGTCAGGTCTGACAGCTCCGGGCTGAAGGTTGCCGACAGGTTGTCGCCACCGGACTCCACCAGAATCAGGTCCAGCCCTGGAAAGCGTCGGTTCAGTTGATCGACGGCTTCGAGGTTGATCGAGGCGTCCTCGCGGATTGCCGTGTGCGGGCAGCCGCCGGTTTCCACGCCGATGATT
This sequence comes from Pseudomonas sp. S8, assembly GCF_050473925.1. Classification (NCBI taxonomy): domain Bacteria; kingdom Pseudomonadati; phylum Pseudomonadota; class Gammaproteobacteria; order Pseudomonadales; family Pseudomonadaceae; genus Pseudomonas; species Pseudomonas sp. S8. The sequence continues at coordinate 3,684,274 of NZ_JBFDVZ010000016.1, read as the reverse complement.
CGCTCCGGTGCCAGTGCTTCGTTGCGCACCAGAAAGTCGGCGTCTTCGCGGGTGTAGATGTCGTTGGTGACGACGGCCAGGTTGTAGCGATCACGCAGCGCCAGGCACAGGGCCAGGGTCAATGCGGTTTTGCCGGAACCGACCGGGCCGCCGATGCCGACGCGCAGGGGTTGTGTGTTCATGGTTTGTTCTCCTAAGAGCGAAACAGTCGGCTGTACTGGCGCTCATGCGCCATGCACGCCAGGGACAGGCCGAACGCGGCGCTGCCGATGTGTTCGGGATTAATGCGCGTGGCGTCCTGCTGCACCTGTTGCAGCAGCGGCAGCAGTTCGCTGGTCAGGCGCTGGGCGGCTTGCTGGCCCAGCGGCAGGGTTTTCATCAGTACCGCGAGCTGGTTTTCCAGCCAGCTCCATAACCACGCGGCAAGGGCGTCTTGCGGGCTGATGCCCCAGGCGCGGGCGGCGAGTGCCCAGCCGAGGGCCAGATGCGGTTCCGCGCATTGCTCAAGAAAGCGGCGGGCCGGCGCGTCGAGTTCCGGCAGGCCATTGAGCAATTGCTGCAGCGAGTAACCCATCTGCCGGCTCTCCAGATGCAACTCACGGGTCTCGCGGCTGGCGCGGTGGGTTTCGCAGATGCGCAGCAACTCGGGCCAGTTTTCGTCGATAGCGGCCTGACAGTGGGCGAGCAGCAGCGGCGCTTCGAAACGGGCGAGGTTGAGCAGCAGTTGATCGCTGATCCAGCGCCGGGCGCTGTCCGGGTTGTTCACCCGGCCGTTATCCACCGCCATTTCCAGTCCTTGCGAATAGCTGTAGCCGCCAATCGGCAGTTGCGGACTGGCCAGGCGCAGCAGCGCCCAGGCCGGATTCACAGGCGAACGCCGAACTGATGGAGTTTGGGCGCGTAGTTGAAGTCTTCGTCGCCATGCCGCGAATGGTGATGGCCGCCGCCGTAGGCACCGTGCTCCGGCTGGAACGGCGCTTCAATCGCTTCGACCTGCGCGCCGAGCTGTTCGAGCATGGCCTTGAGCACGTAATCATCGAGCAGACGCAGCCAGCCATCGCCGACTTGCAGAGCGACGTGGCGGTTGCCCAGGTGATAGGCGGCGCGGGTCAGTTCAAAGGCATTGGCGCAGGTGACGTGCAGCAGTTGCTCGGGGCGGGCGCAGACGCGAACGATGCGGCCGTCCTCGGCCTGCAGGCATTCGCCGTCATATAACGGTGCCTGACCGCGCTCCAGAAACAACCCGACGTCTTCACCGTCGGCACTGAAACAGCGCAGACGGCTTTTGCTCCGCGCTTCGAACGTCAGGTGCAACTCGGCGGACCAGACAGGTTGAGGGTCGATTCTGCGATGAATCACCAGCATCGGAAAGCTTCCAGCAGTGGACTGTAGAGAGGGCTAGAGCAAGGGGCTTGCCAACCGTGCGAGATGTAGGAAATCCCTGTCGGAGCGTAGAGGATGTTTCAAGATGTTGCAGGATTTTGGAAGATTTTGGTGCGTGAAGATTTTTACATGCACCAATTTGTAGCCAATAAAAAAGATCGCAGCCTTCGGCAGCTCCTACAGGGGATTGGTGTAGGAGCTGCCGAAGGCTGCGATCTTTTGATCTTTACTCGGTACTGCCCAGCCCTTGCCAGTGCTTGAGGCCGATAAAGATGAAGCGCAGTTGCTGGGTGATCTTCGCCTGGGGTGTCAGATGTTCCGGCAGGGCCTCGGCAGGCGGGTCGATGATGTCCGGCAGGGTGGCGAACACCGATTTGACGATCAGGTCGGCGATCACGCTCAGGCCGGCCGCATCCAGATGTTGCAACTTGGGCATCAGCGTCAGGTCGGCCGCGAGGTCGGCGCTGATGTTCTCGCGCAGACGACCGATTGCCTGACGCACCGGCAGCGAGCCGCCGTACTGCTCGCGGGCGAGAAACAGGAATTGCGAGCGGTTGGCGCTGACCACGTCGAGGAAGATCCGCACCGACGCATCAATGATGCCGCCCATGACGAATTCGTTGTGGCGCACCAGGCGGATGGTTTCGCGGAAGGTCTGGCCGACTTCACTGACCAGCACCAGACCCAACTCGTCCATGTCGGTGAAATGCCGATAGAAACCGGTGGGCACGATGCCGGCGGTCTTGGTCACTTCGCGCAGGCTCAGGCTGCCGAAACCTCGGCCGCTTTCCATCAAATGGCGGGCAGCGTCCATCAGGGCGTTGCGGGTCTGTTGTTTCTGTTCGGCGCGGGGCAGCATCGCAAAGGCGTTTTCTTGAGCGGGACAAGCGCCGCACTCTAGCAAATCGGCTTTGCTGGCGTCGAACGGCAGGGGGAATGTCGGCGGTAAAAAAGGGTTTTGCAGATTGCCAGTGCTGAAAAAGTCAAAAGCCCAATCCGGTGATTGGGCTTTTTTTCCAGGCCGCCATGGGCTTAGCTCAAAGCGCTGTTGCGTTCGATGACACGGTCACCACCACCTTCGGCAACGGCTTGGCCCAGTGGGGTTTTGTCGAAACCGTCTTCGGCAAGGGTCTGGCCTTGTGGGGTGCGGTCACCACCACCTTCAGCGAGGGTCTGGCCTTGTGGAGTGCGGTCGCTGCCATCGGAAGCCAGGGTCTGACCTTGTGGAGTCTTGTCATAGCCGTCTTGCACCAGACCTTTCTCTTCCAGACGATCACGGCCACCTTCTGCTACAGCTTGACCTTGTGGCGTCTTGTCGTAGCCGTCTTGTACCAGGCCCTTTTCTTCCAGACGATTACGGCCGTTTTCAGCCAGGGTCTGGCCTTGTGGCGTGCGGTCACCGCCATCAGCAGCCACAGTCTGGCTGAACACCGAGTGGCTGGATTTCACTTGTGGGGTAGCCTGATCGGCAGCGGGCAGGGCGAAAGCAGTGCTGGCTAGCATCGACAGGGTAAGGCTGAGCAGTAATTGGCGTTTCATGATGGGTTGCTCCTTGGGAGGGCGATAAAGTGGGTACGAAGCCAATGCTACTCTCGATAAGTCGATATAAAAGTTCATAAACGCAATGGTAATAATCAACAGAATTGATTGTTCTGCCGAGGCGCTCTAGCTCGGGCGTTTGCGGGCGGCGGTTTTGCACCGCAGTGGGTATTTTCGACTCACTCGCGCCTCGCAAATGTGCGGATGGCGGTAACGCTGTTCGACCAATCGGTCAGCATTCGGGCGATTTTTTGCCACGGAATCTATATTCCGATTAAACCTGCGCACTGTTTGCCAGTCGTAGATTTCATGAGGGCCGCTTTGGCCCGCCGTTTCAGCTGTGCGTCGCGAAGTCGGCGTGCGGTCGTCATCAGGAGTTTTGTGCATGACGCGCACCGGGAAAATCTTCAGTTGGACCTTCGCCATCCTCGTACTGCTGCTGGCGGTACTCGTTCTGATCATCGTGTTCTTCGATTGGAACCGGATCAAACCGCCGCTCAACGCCAAAGTCTCGGAAGAACTGCATCGACCGTTTGCCATCAATGGCAACCTCGCGGTGATCTGGCAGCGCGAGCCGGACGAGGGCGGCTGGCGGGCCTGGGTGCCGTGGCCGCACGTGGTGGCTGAAGACCTGACGCTGGGTAATCCGGACTGGTCGAAGCAGCCGCAGATGGTCACGCTCAAACGCGTGGAGCTGCGCATCTCGCCGCTGGCCCTGCTGGCGCAACGGGTGACGATCCCGCGGATCGACCTGACCGAACCCAATGCGCAACTGCAACGCTTGGCCGATGGGCGCGCCAACTGGACCTTCAAGATCGACCCGAAAGACCCGAACGCCGAACCGTCGAACTGGGTGGTGGACATCGGCGCCATCGGTTTCGACAAGGGCCACGTCACGCTGGACGACCAGACGCTGAAGACCAATCTCGACGTGGTGATCGACCCGCTAGGCAAGCCGATTCCGTTCAGCGAAATCGTCGGTGACAAAGCCGCGAAAACGGCCCAGGACAAAGGCACCGCGCCGCAGGACTATGCGTTCGCGCTGAAGGTCAAAGGCCAATACCATGGCCAGAGTCTCACCGGCCAGGGCAAAATCGGTGGATTGCTGGCGTTGCAGGACGCGAACAAACCATTCCCGCTGCAGGCCCAGGCGAAGATCGGCGCCACCAGCCTCGAACTCGCCGGCACGTTGACCGACCCGCTCAACCTCGGTGCCCTCGATCTGCGGCTGAAACTGGCCGGTGCCAGCCTCGGCAACCTCTATCCGCTGACCGGCGTGACCCTGCCGGATACGCCGCCGTATTCCACCGACGGTCACTTGATCGCCAAATTGCATGACACCGCCGGGGCGAAATTCACCTACGAGCAGTTCAACGGCAAGATCGGCGGCAGTGACATTCATGGCGATCTGACCTATGTCGCCAGTCAGCCTCGGCCAAAACTCAGTGGTGCGCTGCTGTCCAATCAGCTGCTGTTCGCCGACCTCGCGCCGCTGATCGGCGCCGACTCGAATGACAAGCAAAAGGCCCGCGGCGGCGAGAGCAAGCAGCCGAGCGACAAAGTGCTGCCGGTGGAAGAATTCAAGACCGACCGCTGGCGCGCGATGGATGCCGACGTCGAGTTCACCGGCAAACGCATCGTGCACAGCGAAAAACTGCCCTTCACCGACCTTTATACCCATCTGAAACTCAACGACGGCGAGCTCAGCCTGGAACCGCTGCGCTTCGGCGTGGCCGGCGGCAATCTGGACGCGCAGATCCGCCTCAACGGTCGAGCCGAACCGCTGGAAGGGCGGGCCAAACTGACCGCGCGCGGGTTCAAACTCAAGCAGTTGTTCCCGACCTTCGAACCGATGAAAACCAGTTTCGGTGAGCTCAATGGCGACGCCGACATCAGCGGCCGCGGCAATTCGGTGGCCAAGCTGCTCGGCGGCGCCAATGGCCAGTTGAAGATGCTGATCAACGACGGGGCGATCAGCCGTGAGCTGATGGAACTGGCAGGGCTTAACGTCGGTAACTATGTGGTCGGCAAGATCTTTGGCGACAAGGAAGTGAAGATCAACTGCGCGGCGGCGGACTTCGACATCAAGACCGGCCTGGCGACCACCCGGTTGTTTGTGTTCGATACCGAGAACGCGATCATCTATATCGACGGCACGGCGAACATGGCCACCGAGCAACTGGACCTGACCGTGACCCCGGAATCCAAGGGCTGGCGTCTGATTTCGCTGCGTTCACCGCTGTACGTGCGCGGCAAGTTCATCAAGCCGGACGCCGGGGTCAAGGCTGTACCGTTGATGCTGCGCGGGGCGGGAATGGTTGCACTGGGCGTGATCGCTGCACCAGCGGCGGGGCTGCTGGCGCTGGTGGCGCCGAGTGGCGGGGAGCCGAATCAGTGTGCACCGCTGCTTGAGCAGATGAAGGCGGGCAAGGCGCCCGTGACCGTCAAGCCAACCAAGTAAGGCAAGAGCAAAAGATCGCAGCCTGCGGCAGCTCCTACAGTGGAATGTAGGAGCTGCCGCAGGCTGCGATCTTTTTGCTTCTGTTGCGGCCCCTTCGCGAGCAGGCTCGCGAAGGCGGTTTCGAAGGGCTTACAGGTCTTTCAGAATGTCGGCCATGTCATCGGCATGCTCTTCTTCCTGCGCGAGGATGTCTTCGAAGATGCGCCGAGTCGTCGGGTCTTTTTCGCCGATGTACTGAATGATCTCGCGGTAGCTGTCGATGGCAATCCGCTCGGCCACCAGGTCCTCATAGACCATTTCCTTCAAGGTGTTCCCCGCCACATATTGGGCGTGGGACATTTTCGACAGCAGGTCCGGATTGAACTCCGGCTCGCCGCCCAGTTGCACGATGCGCTCGGCCAGACGGTCGGCGTGTTGTGCTTCCTGGGTGGCGTGTTCGAGAAATTCGTCAGCGGCCACATTGGCTTTCAGACCGTTGGCCATGAAGTAGTGACGCTTGTAGCGCAGCACGCAGACCAGCTCGGTGGCCAGCGATTCGTTGAGCAGGCGCAGCACCTCTTCACGGTTGGCACTGTAGCTTTCGGTTACCGCGCCGTTCTCGACGTGTTGCCGCGCACGTTCGCGCAGGGTTTTGACATCCGACAAGTGCAGGTCATCGCTCATTTCGATCTCCAGGAGGCTAATCCAATGGGCGCCACGCTCTACAGGCGTGATCGCTTACCCTGGTTGTGAGTCCTGCGCGACGCAAAAAGTTTTACGAGATTTGCGCCGTCCCCCCTGTAGGCGCTGCCGAAGGCTGCGATCTTGGCGTCAGTCCGGACAACACGGCCTCCTCCTGCAACCAGGCAAAAAACGCCCGCACCGGCGGATGGCGCTCCCGTCCCGGCACGCACAGCGCGCTGTACCCGGCACCCTCAACCTGCACCTGCCCCTTGTACGGCACCAGTAAACCGCTGGCGACGCTCTGCGAGACCAGAATATTGCTCGCAAGGACCAAGCCTTGCCCGGCAATTGCCGCTTGCAAGGCGTAGTGCTCTTCGTCGTATTCGCGCATTGCGGGATGCTGGTTCAGCCAGTTCTCACCTGCGCGGGCGCACCACGCTTCCCAGCCGTGGGCATACAGCTTCGAGTTGTGCCAGCGCACGCTGATCAGCGCCGGCGTGCGCCGGGCGGCCAGCGCCACCTGCTCCGGTGAGCCGTACACGCCGAACGACTCATCGAACAGGCACAAGCCGTAAAGATTGGGGTAGTCGTCAAGGCTGTAGCGCAGCACCAGATCGACGCTGGCGTCCTGATGCAAGTCGATGACTTCGCAGTGGGTATCGAGGCGCACGTTGATGTTCGGGTGCTGCGCATAAAAGCGCCCGAGGCGCGGTACCAGCCATAGCGCGGCGAAGGCGGCCGTGGTCGACAGCGTCAGGCTGCTGCCACTGCGTTGCGGGCGCAGGGTATCGACGCTTTGCGCCACTTCCAGCAGCGCGCCGTGCAGGCTGCGAAACAGCCGCTCGCCACCTTCGGTCAGGCGTACCTGACGCGGCAAACGTTCGAACAGTGCCACGCCGAGCCAGTCTTCCAGCGTACGGATCTGATGAGAGATTGCCGTGGGCGTGACCGACAGCTCTTCGGCGGCGGCCTTGAAACTCAGCAGGCGCGAAGCGGATTCGAAGGCGCGCAGAGCGGTCAGCGGCAACGAGGCGAACATTGAAAACTCCATGGATGAAATGAATTCATCCCGACTGATTTTTGCTCATTTGAACGGACGCGGTCACGCGCTTCAAGCTGCAAGCCACAAGCCGTTTGATTCTAGTCCGGAGGAAATACAGATGAGCAAAATTCTTGCAATACATGCCAGCCCACGGGGTGACCGTTCGCATTCACGGCGCCTCGCAGAAAGCTTTCTCAGCGCCTGGCAATTGCGCCATCCGCAGGCGCAGGTCACCCGCCGTGAAGTCGGGCGCACGCTGATCCCGCCAGTCAACGAAGCGTTTGTCGCTGCCGCGTTTCATCCTGAGCCCGAGGCGCGCCCACTGTCGATGCAGGCCGATCTGGCGCTCAGCGATCAATTGGTCGGCGAGTTGTTCGAGCATGACCTGCTGCTGATTTCCACGCCGATGTACAACTTCAGCGTGCCCAGCGGCCTCAAGGCCTGGGTCGATCAGATCGTGCGCCTGGGCCTGACGTTCGACCACAGCCTCGACAACGGCGTGGCCCAGTACACCCCGCTGCTGCAGGGCAAGAAAGCGTTGATCGTCACCAGTCGCGGCGGGTTCGGCTTCGGCCCCGGCGGTGAACTGGAAGCACTGAACCACGCCGATCCGTGGTTGCGCACCGCGCTGGGCTTTATCGGCATCAACGACGTCACGGTGGTCGCGGCCGAGGGTGAAGAGTCGGCCGAGCGCACCTTCGCCGTGTCAGTGGCCGAGGCCGAGCAGCGTTTGCTCGACCTCGCCCGGGGGTTCTAGATGGCCTGGCTGTTCCTGCTGATCGCCGCCGGGTTCGAAGTCACGTTTGCCATGGGCATGAAATACGCCGAAGGCTTCACCCGGTTGTGGCCGTCGCTGATCACGGTGCTCGCGGCGATTGGCGGGGTTTACTTCCTGACGCTGGCGATGCGCGAGTTGCCGGTGAGCATCGCCTACCCGATCTGGACCGCGATCGGCTCGCTGGGCACGGTGTTTCTCGGCTTTGCCTTGCTGGGCGAGAGCCTGACCCTGATGAAACTGCTGTCGGTGGGGCTGATTGTGGCGGGGGTGGTGGGCCTGAAGTAGGCTGGTCGTGGAGTTGTCATCATCAGAGAGGATGCTTGGCGGGCGTTTTGCACGTCCGGCATCCACTCAGCGACCACAAGGATGTTTGCCCATGTCACAAGGTACGGCGACACGTTATCCACTGGTGCTGGTGCCGGGCATGCTCGGGTTTATCCGGCTGCTGCTGTATCCGTACTGGTACGGGATCATCAAGGCGTTGCGCCGTGGCGGGGCCACAGTGATTGCGGTACAGGTGTCGCCGCTACACTCCACCGAGGTGCGCGGTGAGCAATTGCTGGCGCGGATCGACGAGATTCTGCGCGAGACCGGCGCGGCCAGGGTCAATCTGTTCGGTCACAGCCAGGGTTCGTTGACCGCCCGTTATGCCGCCGCGAAACGGCCGGATCTGGTCGCTTCGGTCACGTCGGTGGCCGGGCCCAATCACGGTTCGGAACTGGCCGACTATCTGCAGCAACACTACCCGGCGAACACCGCCAAGGGCCGTCTGCTCGAAGCGCTGCTGCGTTTGATCGGCTGGCTGATGGCGCGGCTGGAAACCGGTTATCACGGGCCGAAACTGCCGGTGGATATCCACGCATCGCATCAGTCGCTGACCCGCGAGGGCGTGGCGCTGTTCAATCAGCGTTATCCACAGGGCCTGCCCGAAACCTGGGGCGGGCACGGGCCGGAAGAGGTCAACGGCGTGCGTTATTACTCGTGGTCAGGCACATTGCAGCCGGGCAAGACTGACCGCGGTGGCAACCTGTTCGACGGCACCAACCGCAGCTGCCGATTGTTCGCGAAAACCTTCGTGCGTGAGCCGGGGCAGTGTGACGGGATGGTCGGGCGCTACAGCTCGCACCTGGGCACGGTGATTGGCGACGACTATCCGCTGGATCACTTCGATATCGTCAACCAGTCGCTGGGGCTGGTGGGCAAGGGCGCGGATCCGGTGCGGTTGTTTGTCGAGCATGCGGCGCGGCTCAAGGCTGCCGGCTTGTAAAAGCCAAGACAAGATCAAAAGATCGCAGCCTGCGGCAGCTCCTACAAGGTTTCAGCGTTCATCCACGCGATCACCTGTAGGAGCTGCCGCAGGCTGCGATCTTTTCCATCAGGCAACGCTGAGTTTGCGGCCTAGAACGGTGGTCCAGCGCTCCGACAGAATCACCCCACCCAACGTCAACACCCCACCCACCAGGTGATACATCGCCAGCTCTTCCTTCAACACCACCGCCGCAATCAGCGCGGTAATCAGCGGCAGCAGGTTAAAGAACAACGTGGTCCGGCTCGGCCCCAGACGCTGCACCGCCTGCATCCACGCCAGCGGCGCGAGCATCGAGGCCAGCAGGCACGCATACAGCACCAGCGGAATGTTCTGCGCGGTGAAGCCGGTTTTCGGCGAGGCGGCGTACAGCGGAAACAGCACCACAATCGCCACCAGAACCTGCAGGTACAGCAACACCAGCGGCGGCAGGCGCAGCTGCCATTTTTTTAGCAGGGTGCTGTAGATCGCGTAGGCCAGGGTGGCGATCAGCATCATCGCGTCACCCAGGTTCACTCCATGTTGCAGCAGCGCGCCGAGGCTGCCGGACGACACCACCACCAGCACGCCGGCGAACGACAGCACCGCGCCGAACAATGCGCCGGCAGTCAGGCGTTGGCCGAGGCTGATGATCGCCATGGCCAGCGACATCAGCGGCATCAGCGACAGGATGATGCCCATGTTGGTCGCCGTGGTCAGGGTCGCGGCGAAGTAGGCCAGGCTTTGATAGACCGCCATCCCGAGCACGCCGAGGATGAAGATCTTGCCCAGATTCGGGCGGATCTGCGGCCAGTGGGCGATCACCGCTTTGAGCATGAACGGGGTGAACAGCAGGCCGGCGAGCAGCCAGCGGTAGAAACCGATCTCGGCGGGGAAGATCGCCCCGACCGCCAGTTTGTTGATCACGGTATTGCCGGCCCAGATGAAAATCGCCAGCAGGGGAAACGCGTATTGCATGGGTTAAAACCAGAACGTTGATGAACCGTGATTATCCCCTGTCTGGATGCAGCCCTATACTGCGAACCGGACAACCTGCCTCTGCAACCGGACAGCATGAACAGTAAACACATCGATCTGCTGGATTTCAGCGAATTGCCGTCGGCGGTGTACTTCCGCTACGCCGACTTCAACGCCCATGAATACGCCGCGCCGCACCGCCATCCGTGGGGCACGCTGGAGTACGCGGCCCACGGTGTGCTGCACATGGACGTCGACGGCAGCCGCTTCATGTCGCCGCCGCAGTACGCGGTGTGGGTGCCGCCGCAGATCGAGCACAGTTTCTACAGCCATCAACCGGTCAACTACCGCGCGGTATGCCTCGACCCGAAGGTCTGCGCCAATTTGCCGGAGCGCGCCTGCACGCTGGCGATCAGCGACATCCTCAAGGCGATTCTCAAGGACTTCGCCGCCCGCGACGTGAAGATCCCCGAACTCGACGCCGACCAGCGTCTGGCCCAGGTGCTGGTCGATCAACTGCAACAGGCGCCGGTACATGAATGTTATCTGCCGTACGCGAGCCATCCCGGGTTGCTGGCGATTCTCGATGCATTGCAGGCCGATCCCGGCAATAACCAGCCGCTGGCGCACTGGGCGGCGCAGGTACACGTCAGCGAGCGCACGTTGGCCCGGCAGTTCGTGCGCGAGTTGGGCATGAGTTTCGGCGAATGGCGTCAGCGCCTGCGTTACCTGGCTGCCATCGAGGCACTGGAAAGCACGAAGAGCGTGCAGGAGATCGCCTTCGATCTGGGTTACAGCAGTGGCTCGGCCTTCATCGCCATGTTTGCCCGGCAGGCCGGCTGTACGCCGGAACAGTATCGGCGTAGCCACCTGGAAGGCAGGAAGGTGTAACAAGATTTGGCTACACTTCAGCGGAGGCCGCATCCATCGATGCGGCGACAAGGAGAAAACTCCATGAAGATGTTGCGTGTGCCTTTGTTGATGATCGGTCTGCTCCTGTGTTCCCAGGGTTTCGCCGCCACGGCGCAACAGAACAAAATGACCACCTGCAATGCCGACGCTACCGCCAAGAACCTCAAGGGCGATGAGCGCAAGACTTTCATGAGCACTTGCCTCAAGGCTGCACCGGCCGCCAACGACGCCAAAGTGCTGACCCCGCAGCAGGAAAAAATGAAGACCTGCAACGCCGACGCGAAAACCAAGGCCCTGACCGGTGATGCGCGCAAGACCTTCATGAGTGATTGCCTGAAGAAAAAATAAGATCAAAAGATCGCAGCCTGCGGCAGCTCCTACATGAGATCGCGATCCTGTAGGAGCTGCCGCAGGCTGCGATCTTTTCGGCGCGACCAGGATGCGGGGCATCTACTCGCTTCGGCGCCGGATCGCTGGCAGACTGCCAATCCTTTTACGCCGTTCGTTTTGAGGCTGTATGCCAACGTTTTCTGAGCGTCATGTTGTGTTTTGGGTCAGTTGCATCATCATCTGCGGCGGTTTGCTGCTGGCATTGCCGCTGCGCTTGTTGCCCAGCCTGCTGGCCGGTTTGCTGGTGTTCGAGCTGGTCAACATGCTCACCCCGCAACTGCAACGATTGATCGAAGGCCGGCGCGCGCGCTGGCTGGCGGTGGCGCTGCTGGGCACCCTGGTGGTCAGCGTGCTGGCGCTGATCTTTGCCGGTGCTATCAGTTTCCTGCTGCACGAAGCGGAAAACCCGGGCGCCTCGCTCGACAAATTCATGGGCGTGGTTGATCGCGCGCGCGGGCAACTGCCGCCGTTTCTCGATGCCTATCTGCCGGCCAGTGCTGCGGAGTTCCGCGTGGCGATTGGTGAGTGGGCGAGCAAACACCTGGCTGACCTGCAACTGGTGGGCAAGGACGCGGCGCACATGTTTGTCACTCTGTTGATCGGCATGGTCCTCGGCGCAATCATTGCCCTGCAGCGGATACCGGATGTGACCAAGCGCAAGCCGCTGGCCGCCGCCCTGTTTGATCGCCTGCACCTGCTGGTGCAAGCCTTCCGCAACATTGTCTTCGCGCAGATCAAGATTTCCCTGCTGAACACCTTCTTCACCGCGATCTTCCTCGCGGTGATCCTGCCGCTGTTTGGCATCAAGCTGCCACTGACCAAGACCCTGATCGTCCTGACCTTCCTGCTCGGCCTGCTGCCGGTGATCGGCAACCTGATGTCGAACACGCTGATCACCATCGTCGGCCTGTCGCTGTCGATCTGGGTGGCGGTGGCGGCGCTGGGTTACCTGATTTTTATCCACAAGCTCGAATACTTCCTCAACGCGCGCATTGTCGGCGGGCAGATCAGTGCCAAGTCGTGGGAGTTGCTGCTGGCGATGCTGGTGTTCGAAGCCGCGTTCGGCCTGCCGGGGGTGGTGGCGGGGCCGATTTATTACGCGTATCTGAAGAGTGAGTTGAAGCTGGGCGGGATGGTTTGATTTGATAACTGTGTTGCCTTAGCTGACGCCATCGCTGGCAAGCCAGCTCCCACAGGATTGATAGCGCTTTCGAAAGCGGCGCAGAACCTGTGGGAGCTGGCTTGCCAGCGATGGGCGCAACGCGGTCTTGGATCAGCTCATGGCGCCGTAACGCTTCATCGCCTCGATCGCCAGACCGCTGCCAATGCTGCCAAAGATGTTCCCTTCCACATGTCGCGCGTTCGGCAGCATTGCCGAGACGCTGTTGCGCAGCGCCGGAATGCCGCTGGAGCCGCCGGTGAAGAACACCGTATCGACCTGACCCACCGACACGTTGGCATCGTTCAACAGCTGCGTAACGCTGCCGCGTACGCGCTCAAGCAGCGCGTCGATCGACGATTCGAACAGAGCGCGGCTCAGTTCCACGCTCAGGCCCGGTTCAATGCGGTCCAGCGGCACGTGGCGGCTGTCGGTGTGGGTCAGCTGAATCTTGGTTTCTTCCACTTCCATCGCCAGCCAGTGCCCGGCGCGCTGTTCGATCAGCTTGAACAGGCGATCAATGCCGCCAGTGTCCTCGATGTCGTAGCGCATGCTGCCCAGCGCCAGGGTGGATTTCTGCGAGTACACCGAGTTGATGGTGTGCCAGGTCGCCAGGTTCATGTGGTGACTGGTCGGCATGTAGGCGCCGCTCTTCATCCGGCTGCCGTAGCCGAACAACGGCATCAGGCCTTGCAGGCTCAGCTGTTTGTCGAAGTCGGTCCCGCCGATGTGCACGCCGCCGGTGGCGAGGATGTCATCGTGACGGTTGTCCATGCCGCGACGCTCGGGCGACAGGCGCACCAGCGAGAAGTCCGAGGTACCCCCGCCGATGTCGACGATCAGCACCAGCTCTTCTTTTTCGATGGTCGACTCGTAGTCGAAGGCGGCGGCAATCGGTTCGTACTGGAACGACACGTCCTTGAAGCCGAGCTTGCGCGCCACTTCGACCAGGGTGTCTTCGGCTTCCTGGTCAGCCAGCGGGTCGTCATCGACGAAAAACACCGGACGCCCCAGCACCACTTGTTCGAACTCGCGACCGGCGGCCGTTTCGGCGCGGCTCTTGAGCTGGCCGATGAACAGCCCCAGCAGATCCTTGAACGGCATCGCCGTGCCGAGCACGCTGGTGTCGTGCTTGATCAGCTTGGAACCCAGCAGGCTCTTGAGCGAGCGCATCAGCCGGCCTTCGTAGCCTTCCAGGTACTCGTGCAGCGCCAGGCGACCGTACACCGGACGGCGCTCTTCGATGTTGAAGAACACCACCGACGGCAGGGTGATCTTGTCGTCTTCCAGCGCGATCATCGTTTCCATGCCGGGGCGCAGCCAGCCGACGGTGGAGTTGGAGGTGCCGAAGTCGATACCGCAGGCACGGGCTGGAGAGGCGTTGTTCATGTCTTTCGGGTTCCGGTCAAAAAACGGCCGCGCAGTGTATGTCAGTGCGCGGCAGATTCGAAGGCCGGTCATCTGCTATTTCACGACTAAGCTTCTTGAAAGTCGCAGCTTCGCCCCAAACTTGCTGGCATGGGCCGGCAGACATACCGGCGGTCGCAAGAACCGTCGTCCACTGCCGATAAACTTCTGCTGCGCCACCCGGTCACAAAGTTGAGATCGGTCAACCCGGCACGCGCGAATGAGCGCATGCTGGCCTCGGCGCGAAATCGATAACGGATGGTGATTCCTTCGATGGACTTCAAAGACTATTACAAGATACTCGGCGTGGAGCCGACAGCGGACGACAAGGCGATCAAGGCTGCCTATCGCAAGCTGGCGCGCAAATACCACCCCGATGTCAGCAAGGAAAAAGACGCCGAGGCCAAGTTCAAGGACGCCTCGGAAGCCTATGAAGCGCTGAAGAGCGCCGACAAGCGCGCCGAGTACGACGACCTGCGCCGTTATGGCCAGCATGGTCAGCCGTTCCAGGGCCCGCCGGGCTGGCAGAGCCGTGGTGGCTTTGGCGGCGGTGGTGGCGACACCGGCGACTTCTCGGACTTCTTCAGTTCGATCTTCGGCAATCGCGGCGCCGGTTTCGGTGGCGGCGAAGGTCGGCAGCAACGCAGTGCAGGACGGCGGGGACAAGACGTGGAAATGGAACTGCCGATCTTCCTTGAGGAGACGCTGTCGAACGAGTCGAAGAAGGTCAGCTTTCAGGTCCCGCAGTACAACGCCAACGGTCAGCACGTCAGCAACACCAGCAAAAGCCTGAACGTGAAGATCCCGGCGGGCGTGACCGACGGCGAGCGCATCCGCCTCAAGGGGCAGGGCGCGCCGGGCATCGGTGGCGGCGCCAATGGCGATCTGTACCTGACCATTCGCTTTGCGCCGCACCCGAAATTCGATGTCGAAGGCGACAACCTGATCATCACCTTGCCATTGGCACCGTGGGAGCTGGCGCTGGGCACCGAGGTGGCCGTGCCGACCCTGACCGGCAAGATCAACCTCAAGGTTCCGGCCGGCAGCCAGAACGGCCAGCGCATGCGCGCCAAGGGCCATGGTCTGAAAAACAAGGCCGGTGAGCGCGGTTACCTGTTCGTGCAGCTCAAGGCCGTGATGCCGAAAACCTCGGACGACGAGGTCAAGGCGCTGTGGCAGGAACTGGCGAAGAAAGCCGCGTTCAACCCACGCGAGAACTTCTGAACCCGACGACGGAGTAGCCCATCATGAGCAGCCCCCTGATCGTTCAACTGGACATGGCAGAATTCTGTGAGGCGGCCGATCTGTCGGACGTCTACGTGATCGAAATCGTCGAACACGGCATCCTCGAACCTCAGGGCGCGCAGCCCCGGGAATGGCGGTTCACCGACTACGAGCTGAGCCTGGCCAAACGCGCCGCGAAGTTGCGGCGCGAGCTGGAGCTGGAGTGGGATGGGGTCGCGCTGGCACTGAATCTGCTGGAGGAAGTGCACGAGTTGCGGGCGGAGAACCGGATGCTCAGGCAGCGCTTGGGGCGGCTGGTGGTCGAATAGGTTTTCCGTGGTATTGGCCGGCCTCATCGCTGGCAAGCCAGCTCCCACAAGGAACTATGTCGTACACAAAGTTTGTATTCGACGCCGAACCTGTGGGAGCTGGCTTGCCAGCGATGAATTTACCGCAGATTTTCTTGCTTAAACCTTTCTCGGCAACACCACACTGAACAGCGTCCCGTCAGCCTCGCTCGAGCTGACGTCGATTGTCCCGCCATGGGCGCTCACCACTTCCTTGACGATGAACAAGCCCAACCCGAGGCTGGTCGACGGCTGCCCGAGTTCTTCGTCGGCGCTGCGCACCAGCGGGTCGAAAATCGTGCCGATCGCCTCTTCGGAAATCGGTGTGCCGTAGTTGTGCACCGTCAGGCACACGTTGTCGCCCTCGCCACGCAGATCAAGGGTCACGTCGCGCTGGCTGGTGCCGTGCTGCAAGGCGTTGCCGATCAGGTTTTGCAGGAGCTGGTCGATTCGCCCGGCGTCCCACATCCCACGGGTGTCGCCGTGCACCGTGAGCTTCGGATCGGATAGCGGATTACCGGCGCAGGCTTCGGCAATCGCCGCCCGCGCCGCAACGGCCAGGTCCATCGCTGCCGGCTCGATCGGCAGGCTACGGCCGAGGCGACTGCGCACCAGCTCCAGCAGGTCGCTGACCATCGTCGCCATGTGCCGCGCGCCACGCTTGATGTGCTGGGCGCAGGCCAGGGCATCGCCTTCAAGGCTGGATTTGCGCAGCAGCAGTTCGGTGGACATGCTCACCGCCTGCAGCGGCGCGCGCAGGTCATGGCCGAGGATGGCGAGGAAAATGTCCCGCGAGCGATTGACCTGCTCGGCGTAGGCCGCGGTGGATTCGGCCAGTGCCTCGTCGATGGCTTCGTTGAAACGGATCATGTCCTGAAAATAGGTCATGTCCGGCGATTCAAGGCTGTTGACCCACAGGCGGATCACACAGGCGCGCAAATGGCGGAATTCGCTGGTCATCTGCACCAGATCGAAACCGACGGTGTGGCGCAGTTCGCCATGGCTGGCGCCGGCCTCGTCCAGGCTCGGGGTCTTTTCCGGGCCCTCGCCCTTGGCTTTGGCAGCCTGTTCGGCGGGGCTCTGTGGCTTGCTCATGTCACGGGCGGCGGCCCGCAGAATCTCGCTGGCGTGATCGCGCAGCGCAGTGGAATCCAGATGGTCGGCCGCCGGCGTAATGGTCGCGGCGAACTGTTCCCATTCATCGACGATAGGCTCGATGTTGGCCAAGATGAACTCGGAAAGACGCATGGGCAGTTCCTGAAAATAGGCGGAGCGAATCGAATATTAGCCCCTTTGGCGGGAAATACACGACCGTTTGCACATCGGTTTTCCTGCCCCATGAAAAAGGCCCCCGGCCCGTGCGCAAGATGCGGGTCGGGGGCCTTTTGCCGTGTGTCAGAACAGGAAGTAACGCTGAGCCATCGGCAAGGTTTCCGCCGGTTCACACCACAGCAGCACACCGTCGGCCTTGACCTGATAGGTCTGCGGATCGACGTCGATGTTCGGCAGGTAATCGTTATGGATCAGGTCGGTTTTCTGCACATCGCGGCAGCCTTTGACCACGCCGATTTTCTTCTTCAGTCCCAGTGCCTCGGGCAACCCTGCCTCCTGTGCGGCCTGGCTGATGAAGGTCAGGCTGGTGGCGTGCAGCGAGCCGCCGTAGCTGGCGAACATCGGGCGGTAGTGCACCGGTTGCGGGGTTGGGATCGATGCGTTGGCGTCGCCCATCAGGCTGGCAGCGATGGCACCGCCCTTGAGGATCAGCGTCGGTTTTACGCCGAAGAACGCCGGGCGCCAGAGCACCAGATCGGCCCATTTGCCGACCTCCACCGAGCCCACCTCATGGCTGATACCGTGGGTGATCGCCGGGTTGATCGTGTATTTGGCGATGTAGCGCTTGGCGCGGAAGTTGTCGTTGCCATCGCCGTCCTGGGGCAGCGGGCCGCGCTGCTTTTTCATCTTGTCGGCGGTCTGCCAGGTGCGCGTGATGACTTCGCCGACACGGCCCATGGCCTGGCTGTCGGAGCTGATCATCGAGAACGCACCGAGGTCGTGGAGGATGTCTTCGGCGGCAATCGTCTCGCGGCGGATACGGCTTTCGGCGAACGCCACGTCTTCGGCAATGCTCGGGTCGAGGTGGTGGCAGACCATCAGCATGTCGAGGTGTTCGTCGATGGTGTTGCGGGTGAACGGCCGGGTCGGGTTGGTCGAGCTCGGTAGCACGTTAGGGAAACCGCAGGCCTTGATGATGTCCGGCGCGTGGCCGCCACCGGCACCTTCGGTGTGATAGGTGTGGATGGTGCGGCCCTTGAACGCGCCCAAGGTGGTTTCGACGAAGCCGGACTCGTTGAGGGTGTCGGTGTGGATCGCCACTTGTACGTCGTACTGGTCGGCGACGCTCAAGCAATTGTCGATGCTCGCCGGGGTGGTGCCCCAGTCTTCGTGCAGTTTGAGGCCGATGGCCCCGGCCTTGACCTGCTCGATCAACGGCTCCGGCAGGCTGGCGTTGCCCTTGCCGGTGAGGCCGATGTTCATCGGGAACGCGTCGGCGGCCTGGAGCATCCGCGCCAGGTGCCACGGGCCGGAGGTGCAGGTGGTGGCGTTGGTACCGGTCGCCGGCCCCGTGCCGCCGCCGATCATGGTGGTGACGCCGCTCATCAGCGCTTCTTCGATCTGCTGCGGGCAAATGAAATGGATGTGCGTGTCGATGCCGCCGGCGGTGAGGATCATGCCTTCACCGGCGATCACTTCGGTGCTGGCGCCGATGGCGATGGTCACGTTCGGTTGTACGTCCGGGTTACCGGCCTTGCCGATAGCAGCGATGCGCCCGTCCTTGAGGCCGACGTCGGCTTTGACGATGCCCCAGTGGTCGATGATCAACGCATTGGTGATCAGCGTGTCGACCACTTCGGCAGCGAGCAACTGGCTCTGGCCCTGACCGTCACGGATGACTTTGCCGCCGCCGAACTTCACTTCTTCGCCGTAGGTGGTGAAGTCTTTTTCGACTTCGATCCACAACTCGGTGTCCGCCAGGCGCACCTTGTCGCCGACGGTGGGACCGAACATGTCGGCGTAGGCTTGTCTTGAAATTTTCATCCGAATTCCTTGCACAAATTTATTGTGGCGAGGGGATTCATCCCCGATCGGGTGCGAAGCACCCGCCATTCAGCAAAAGTGATTTTCGTGGTGGGGCCGGTGGTGGTTGGCGACCGCTGCGCGGTCGATCGGGGATGAATCCCCTCACCACAGATAAACCCCTCACCACAGGTGAATCTGCTTCAGTCGAGATCACCCATGACCCGCCCGGCAAAGCCGAACACCCGCCGATGCCCGGTGTACTCCACCAGCTCGACCTCGCGGCTTTGCCCCGGCTCGAAGCGCACGGCGGTGCCGGCGGGGATGTTCAGGCGCATGCCACGGCTGGCGGCGCGGTCGAAGGTCAGCGCGTCATTGGTTTCGAAAAAGTGATAGTGCGAACCGACCTGAATCGGCCGGTCACCGCTGTTGGCGACTTTCAGGCTGAGGGTGCGGCGGCCGACATTCAGTTCGATGTCGCCGGGCTGGATCTGGTACTGGCCGGGAATCATGGCCGGGCTCCTTGCAGAATCTTGTAGTAGAGGGCAGTCGGGCGATAGGTACCGTGCGGGTCGCAGGCGTAATCGGGAATTTCACCGGCACGGGTGTAACCCAGGGCCTTGTAGAACTCTTCGGCGGGCGAGCCGGCCTCGGTGTCGAGGTAGAGCATGCCGCGCTTGTGTTTGGCCGCTTCGAGCTCCAGCGCATTCATCAACTGCTGGCCGAGACCGCGTCGCCGTGCCTGTTCGCGCACCAGCAGCTTCTGCACTTCCGCGCGATTGAGGCCGTTGGCCTTCTGGCACAGGCCCAACTGCACGCTGGCCTGCACCTCTTCATCCTTGACCACCACCCAGAGCAACACGCTGCCCTTGTTCACGTGTTGCTGCACTTCATCGAAGTAGGCGCGAGCCTGCGCGGCATCAAGGTCGGCCATGAAGCCGACGCTGGCGCCATAACCCACGGCGTCGAGCAGCAGATCAATCAGGCCCTGACGATAGTGCGCAAAACTTTCCGCATTGACGCGTCGCAGTTGGGCGGGGTTCATCGCGTGTCACTCCTTGTTGGCGAGCGGCGGCTGCGCGCCAGGGTTGAGGATCAGTTGCATGAAGGTCAGGTCGAGCCAGCGGCCGAACTTGGTGCCGACTTGCGGCATCTGTCCGGTGATGCTGAAACCGGCGCGTTCATGCAGACGAATGGAAGCGGCATTGCCACTTTCGATGGCGGCGACCATCACATGCTTGTCGCAGGCTTTGGCCCGCTCGATCAGCACGCTCATCAATTGCGGGCCAAGGCCATTGCCGCGCTGGTCGCTGCGCACGTAGACCGAGTGCTCGACGGTGTGACGGAAACCGTCGAACGGCCGCCAGTCGCCAAAGGAAGCGTAGCCGAGCACCACGTTGTCGGCGTCGACGATCACCAGAATCGGGTAGGCCTGGGCCTGACGGGCGCTGAACCACGCCTGGCGGTTGCCGAGGTCGACCGCCGACTCGTTCCAGATCGCCGTGGTGTTGAGCACCGCGTCGTTGTAGATGTCACGGATCGCCGGCAGGTCGGCGTGCAGGGCATCGCGAATGGTGTAGGTCATGGCGAGTCCTCAAACGATCGGTTGGTGGACGGTGACCAGTTTGGTGCCGTCGGGGAACGTCGCTTCGACCTGGATCTCCGGGATCATTTCCGGAATACCTTCCATCACTTGCTCGCGGCCCAACAGGGTGGTGCCGTAGTGCATCAGCTCGGCCACGGTCTGGCCGTCACGGGCGCCTTCGAGCAGCGCGGCGGAGATGTAGGCCATGGCTTCCGGGTAGTTGAGCTTCAAACCACGGGCCAGTCGGCGCTCGGCGACGAGGCCGGCGGTGAAGATCAGCAACTTGTCTTTTTCGCGTGGGGTCAGGTCCATTTGTTTTTCAAATCTCGGCAGAAGAAAGTTAAGTCGTACGCTCTGTAGGAGCTGCCGAAGGCTGCGATCTTTTGATCTTGATTTTTTACAGCAAGATCAAAAGATCGCAGCCTTCGGCAGCTCCTACAGAGGAATACGGGGAGTGCATTTCAGGTGTTCCAGATTCGCGGTGGCTGGGCCTCGCGACCGAGCAGGGCCGGGCGCAGCAGGCGCCACAGGTCGATCAGCCAGGCGCGGGCCAGCAGTGCCTCGCTCGCCAGGCAACGGGCAACCAACAGCCCCGGCAACTGGGTCAGATCGCCGCGCACGGCATGCCCCAGCGAACGACAGCGCTCCAGCAGCTCGGCGTCGATTTCACCGGTGACCAACAGCGTGGCGAACACCGGACGGCCATCCAGACCGATGGGCGAATCCAGCAAACCGTCACCGCCAGTAATCCTCTGACGCTCGTGCCAGAGCAATCGCCCGTCGCGGCGGATATCCAGATGCGCTTGAAAGTGTCCGAGGTCGAAGCGCTCGCCACTCGCCGGTCGGCCCAGCGCCACCACGTCCCAGTAGAACAGCCGCGCATCGCCCTCCAGTTCAATCGAGGTGGTGAGTTCAGCCTGAGCGGCGCTGTAGACGATGGTTTCCTGCGGCAGCCACTCCAGCGTCGCGCCGGCGGCGACTTGCAGATCGAGCTGTTGATACGCCGGCCCTGCCGCGCGATACCACTTGGCGGCGCCGGGGCTGGTGATCTGCGCCCAGGCGTCTGCTTCGACGCGGGCGCTGATGTTCAGCCGGTCACCGCCGGCGATCCCGCCGGGCGGGTGGACGATGATGTGCTGGCAGACCTCAGGGCCTTCGGCATACAGGTGCTTTTGCACGCGCAGCGGGCCGAGATGCCGGCGCTGAACCGGGCGTGTGCAGTCGCCGAAGCGGGCGTAGGCCAGTTCCAGCTCGGCGTGCCAGCTCGGGGTAAACAGGGCAGTGGAAAGCGGTAAGTTCATGGTTTGTGATTATCGTTAGGAAGCTACAGATTAAATTGTTACCAGACCTCGTACACCCTCGGCCTCCATATTTTCGCCGCGACCCTGTTGCACGATCTCGCCCCGGGACATCACCAGGTACTGATCGGCCAGCTCCGCAGCGAAATCGTAGAACTGCTCCACCAGCAAAATGGCCATGTCGCCTCGGGCCGCGAGCTTTTTGATCACCGCGCCGATCTCCTTGATCACCGAGGGCTGGATGCCTTCGGTGGGTTCGTCGAGGATCAGCAAACGCGGACGACTGGCCAGGGCGCGACCGATAGCGAGCTGCTGTTGCTGGCCGCCGGACAGGTCGCCGCCTCGGCGCTGCTTCATTTGTAGCAGCACCGGGAACAATTCGTAGATGAAACTTGGGACTTCTTTCGCTTCGCTGCCGGGAAACCGTGAGAGGCCCATCAGCAGATTCTCCTCCACGGTGAGCCGGCCGAAGATTTCCCGGCCCTGTGGCACATAGGCGATCCCGGCGTGCACGCGCTGGTGCGGCTTGAGCGTGGTGATCGGTTTGCCCTCCCAATTCACCACGCCTTCCTTGGCCGGCAACAGGCCCATCAGGCATTTGAGCAGGGTGGTCTTGCCCACGCCGTTGCGCCCGAGCAGGCAGGTGACTTCGCCGACGTTCACGTCAAAGCTCAGGCCGCGCAGGATATGGCTACCGCCGTAGTACTGGTGCAGTTTGTCGACTTGCAGCATTCTCAAAGTCTCCTCAAATCCCTGTGTGGGAGCTGCCGAAGGCTGCGATCTTTTGATCTTGTTTTTAAGATCAAGATCAAAAGATCGCAGCCTTCGGCAGCTCCTACAGGGGACAATCTTTAGCGGCCGAGATAGACCTCGATCACCCGCTCGTTTTCCTGCACCTGTTCCAGCGACCCTTCCGCCAGCACGCTGCCCTGATGCAGCACCGTCACATGGTCGGCAATCGAGCCGACGAAGCCCATGTCGTGCTCTACCACCATCAGCGAATGCTTGCCGGCCAGCGACTTGAACAGCTCGGCGGTGAATTCGGTTTCGGCATCGGTCATGCCCGCCACCGGTTCGTCGAGCAGCAGCAGTTGCGGGTCTTGCATCAGCAGCATGCCGATCTCCAGAAACTGCTTCTGCCCGTGTGACAGCAGGCCCGCCGGGCGATTGACCGAGGTAGTCAGGCGGATGGTCTCCAGCACTTCGCTGATGCGATCGCGCTGCTCACCGCTCAAGCGTGCGCGCAAACTGGCCCAGACCGACTTGTCGGTTTTCTGCGCCAGTTCAAGGTTTTCGAACACGCTGAGGGCTTCGAACACCGTCGGTTTCTGAAACTTGCGGCCAATCCCGGCCTGGGCGATCTGCACTTCGCTCATCTGCGTCAGATCCAGAGTTTCGCCGAACCAGGCCTTGCCGTGGCTGGGGCGGGTCTTGCCGGTGATTACGTCCATCAGCGTGGTCTTGCCCGCGCCGTTTGGGCCGATGATGCAGCGCAACTCGCCGACGCCGATGTACAGGTTCAGATTGTTCAGGGCGCGAAAACCGTCGAAGCTGACGCTGATGTCTTCCAGGGTCAGGATCGTGCCGTGACGGGTGTCGAGGCCCGGGCCGACGCGTTGGCCGAGGCCGATCGAGTCACGGCTGGTGCCTTCGTCCTTGTTCGGTTCTACGGGGAAAAACGCCGGTTCGAGCATGAATTCAGCACTCGCTGTGACTCTCATTGTTCACCTCGTTTCTTCAGCAGGCCGATCACGCCTTTGGGCAAATACAACGTCACGACGATGAACAGCGCGCCGAGGAAGAACAGCCAGTATTCGGGGAACGCCACGGTGAACCAGCTCTTCATGCCGTTGACCACACCGGCGCCGAGCAGCGGCCCGATCAAGGTTCCGCGTCCGCCAAGGGCGACCCACACTGCCGCTTCGATCGAATTGGTCGGCGACATTTCGCTGGGGTTGATGATCCCCACTTGCGGTACGTACAACGCCCCGGCCAGACCGCACAGCACCGCGCTCAAGACCCAGACAAACAGCTTGAAACCGCGCGGGTCGTAGCCGCAGAACATCAGGCGGTTTTCCGCATCGCGCAGCGCGGTCAGCACCCGACCGAACTTGCTCTGCGCCAGACGCCAGCCGATGAACAGACTCGCCACCAGCAACAGCACGGTGGCCAGAAACAGCACCGCGCGGGTGCCCGGTTCAGTGATGCCGAAGCCGAGAATCGTGCGGAAGTTGGTGAAACCATTGTTACCACCGAAGCCGGTCTCGTTGCGGAAAAACAGGAGCATGCCGGCGAACGTCAGGGCCTGGGTCATGATCGAGAAATACACGCCCTTGATCCGCGAGCGGAAGGCAAAGAAACCGAACACCAGCGCCAGCAGACCTGGCGCCAGCACCACCAGACACATCGACCAGATAAAACTGCTGGTGCCGCTCCAGTACCACGGCAATTCGGTCCACGACAGAAAGGTCATGAACGCCGGCAAGCCGTCACCGGCGGCCTGGCGCATCAGGTACATGCCCATCGCATAACCGCCGAGGGCGAAGAACAGCCCGTGGCCCAGCGACAGCAGCCCGGCGTAACCCCAGACCAGATCCAGTGCCAGAGCGACGATGGCGTAGCAGAGGATTTTGCCGACCAGCGTCAGCGTATACGCCGACACATGCAGCGCGCTGTCCGCCGGCAACAGCGAGAGCAACGGCAGGGCGATCAACAGCGCGAGGATCACCGCGCCGATGGCGAGGGTGAGTTTCGGGCCGGCCTTTTGCGTGGCCGTGACAAGTAGAGGCTGGTTCATCAGTCGATCACCCGTCCTTTCAGTGCGAAGAGGCCTTGCGGACGTTTCTGGATGAACAGAATGATCAGCGCGAGGATCAGGATCTTGCCGAGCACCGCACCGATCTGCGGTTCGAGAATCTTGTTGGCGATGCCCAGGCCGAACGCCGCCAGTACGCTGCCGGCGAGTTGGCCGACGCCACCGAGCACCACCACCAGGAACGAGTCGATGATGTAGCTCTGGCCGAGGTCCGGGCCGACGTTGCCGATCTGGCTCAGCGCCACGCCACCGAGGCCGGCGATGCCCGAGCCGAGGCCAAAGGCGAGCATGTCGACGCGCCCGGTGGGCACGCCGCAGCAGGCGGCCATGTTGCGGTTCTGCGTGACCGCGCGGACATTGAGGCCGAGGCGGGTCTTGTTCAGCAGCAGCCAGGTCAGCGCCACCACGAACAAGGCGAAGGCGATGATCACGATGCGGTTGTACGGCAGGACAAGATTCGGCAGCACCTGAATGCCGCCGGACAGCCACGCCGGATTCGCCACCTCAACGTTCTGTGCACCGAACAGCAGGCGCACCAACTGGATCAGCATCAGGCTGATGCCCCAAGTGGCGAGCAGGGTTTCCAGCGGTCGGCCATAGAGGTGTCGAATCACCGTGCGCTCCAGCGCCATGCCGATTGCTGCGGTGACGAAGAACGCCACCGGCAACGCAATCAGCGGATAGAACTCGATCGCCTGTGGCGCGTAGCGCTGGAACAGCAACTGCACCACGTAGGTCGAGTAGGCGCCGAGCATCAGCATCTCGCCGTGGGCCATGTTGATCACCCCGAGCAGGCCGAAGGTGATCGCGAGGCCGAGGGCCGCGAGCAGCAGAATCGAGCCGAGGGACATGCCGCTGAACGCCTGACCCAATACTTCACCGATCAGCAGTTTGCGCTTGACCTGCGCCAGGCTGGTTTCGGCGGCGGTACGCACACCGGCATCGCTTTCGACGCCAGGTTCGAGCAGTCCTTCGAGGCGGGTGCGGGCCAGCGGATCGCCGGTTTCGCCGAGCAGGCGTACGGCGGCCAGACGCACCGCCGGGTCGCTGTCCACCAGTTGCAGGTTGGCCAGCGCCAGGCTCAGGGCGGCGTGGACGCTTTCATCTTTTTCGCCAGCCAGTTGCTGGTCGAGGAATTTCAGCTGCGCGGGTTTCGCGCTTTTCTGCAATTGCTGCGCGGCAGTCAGACGGGTTTTGGCGTCGGCGGCGAGCAATTGGTGGCTGGCCAGAGCGGTGTCGATCAGACCCCGCAGGCGGTTATTCAGGCGCAGGGTTTTGGGCTGGCCGTCGATGATCAATTCGCCTTGTTGCAGGGCGTTGATCAGCTCGACACGCGCCGGCTCGGGCTGCGCGGCCCAGGCTTCCAGCAGTTTGGCCTGTTGCACCGGGTTGGCGGCGACGAAGTCTTCGGCGTCGCTGGCGTGGCCGGCCATCGGCACCAACAGTGCGAGGGCGAGGATGAAGCGGTAAAGGGTAGTCGGCATAAAGAGTCGCCTTGCGCGGACTAATTGTGGGCACAGTCTTTGTGGCGAGGGGATTCATCCCCGATGGGTTGCGAAGCAGCCCCAAATCCAGCGGTCGCGGTGTATCAGATTGATCGCGTCGACTGATTTCGCGACTGCTTCGCAGCCGGTCGGGGATGAATCCCCTCACCACAAAATATTGTTCCCACAGAGGGATTGTGTCGGGCCGAAAATGCTCATCAGCCCGACACCCAATGGCTCAGTTGCTCTTCACCGCATAGTCCGGTTTCTTGTCGTTGCCATCGATAAACGGACTCCACGGCTGCGCACGGATCGGGCCTTCGGTCTGCCACACGACGTTGAACTGACCATCGTTCTGGATCTCGCCGATCATCACTGGTTTGTGCAGGTGGTGATTGGTCTTGTCCATGGTCAAGGTGTAACCCGAGGGTGCGGAGAAGGTCTGGCCGGCCAGCGCTTCGCGGACTTTGTCGACGTCGGTGGACTTGGCTTTCTCCGCCGCCTGCGCCCACATGTGGATGCCGACGTAGGTGGCTTCCATCGGGTCGTTGGTCACCGCTTTGTCGGCGCCCGGCAGGTTGTGTTTCTTCGCGTAAGCCTTCCAGTCAGCGACGAACTTTTTGTTCACCGGGTTCTCCACGGACTCGAAGTAGTTCCACGCCGCGAGGTTGCCCACCAGCGGTTTGGTGTCGATGCCGCGCAGTTCTTCTTCACCCACGGAGAACGCCACCACCGGTACGTCGGTCGCCTTCAGCCCCTGGTTGGCCAGCTCTTTATAGAACGGCACGTTGGAGTCGCCGTTGACCGTGGAGATCACAGCGGTCTTGCCGCCGGCGGAGAATTTCTTGATGTTGGCGACGATGGTTTGATAGTCGCTGTGACCGAACGGGGTGTAGACCTCTTCGATGTCCTTGTCGGCCACGCCTTTGGAATGCAGGAACGAGCGCAGGATCTTGTTGGTGGTGCGCGGGTAGACGTAGTCGGTGCCGAGCAGGAAGAAGCGCTTGGCGCTGCCACCTTCTTCGCTCATCAGGTATTCAACGGCCGGGATGGCTTGCTGGTTCGGCGCGGCGCCGGTGTAAAACACGTTCGGCGACATCTCTTCACCTTCGTATTGCACCGGGTAGAACAGCAGGCCGTTGAGTTCTTCGAACACCGGCAGCACCGATTTGCGCGACACCGAGGTCCAGCAGCCGAACACCACCGCGACCTTGTCCTGAGTCAGCAACTGCCGGCCTTTCTCGGCGAACAGCGGCCAGTTCGATGCCGGGTCGACCACCACCGGTTCGAGCATCTTGCCGTTCACCCCGCCCTTGGCGTTGATCTCGTCGATGGTCATCAGCGCCATGTCCTTGAGCGACGTTTCGGAAATCGCCATGGTCCCGGACAACGAATGCAGAATCCCCACCTTGATGGTCTCGGCGGCCTGGACAGTCCAGGTCATGCCCATCGCGGCAATGGATGCCGTGAGTGTGAAAGCCTTGATCAAACTGCGACGCTTCATTGTGCGATCTCCATGAACGTTAAAGTTTTTTATGGTTGGCAGATGCGGACGACTGAAGGGTGTTTTGCAAGGGCTGTGCCCGGTCGGGATCGGGCAGGAAAATGTCGGTTTAGAGCGGTCGCGCGTGGGTGGGGTGCACCATGAAGGGACGCGGAGAGAGCGTTGGTGCAGGCGGCCGCGCCAGATTGGGGCGCCCACAATTCCTGTAGGAGCTGCCGCAGGCTGCGATCTTTTGACCTTGATTTCTAATGATCAAAAGCAAGATCAAGAGATCGCAGCCTGCGGCAGCTCCTACAGGGGGATTGTGTTGTGTCAGCGGCGGCGCATCAGGCCGATGAAGAACAGGCCGCCGATGGCCGCGGTGGCAACGCCGATGGGCAGGTCTTCCGGCGCGATCAGGGTTCGCGCGGCCACATCGACCCACACCAGAAACAGGCTGCCGAGCAGTACGCAGGCCGGCAGCAGACGGCGATGTTCGGCACCCACCAGACGGCGGGCAATGTGCGGCACCATCAGTCCGACAAAGCCGATCGAGCCACTGATCGACACCAGCACTCCGGTCATCAACGAGGCGATCACAAACACCCGCAAACGCACCGCCCGGGCATTCAGGCCGAGGGTCACGGCGGTCTGCTCGCCAGCCATCAGTGCGTTCAACGGGCGGGCCATGCCCAGCAGCAGACCGAGGCCGAGCAGCACGCTCAGCGCGGGTATCGCCAGCAGCTCCCAACGCGCCAGGCCAAGGCCGCCGAGCATCCAGAACATCACCGCCGAGCTGGCGCGATGGTCGCCCATGAACAACAGCAGGTTGGCGATCGCCATCATCACGAACGACACCGCCACGCCGCACAGCAGCAAGCGGTCGCTGTCGAGTCGACCCTGCCGATTGGCGATGCCCAATACCAGAAACATGCTCAGCAATGCACCCATGAAGGCGGCAATCGGCAAGGTCAGCAGGCCAACGATTTCACCAATGTGCAGCACCACGATCACTGCGCCGAGGGTCGCGCCAGAGGTGACGCCGAGCAGGTGCGGATCGGCCAGTGGATTACGCGTCACCGCCTGCAGCACCGCGCCGATCAACGCGAGCCCGGCACCGACCAACGCCCCGAGCAGCATGCGCGGCACGCGGATCAGCCAGACGATGTGCTCCTGCCCGGCGCTCCAGCTCACCTCGCCGAAACCGAAGGTCTTGTGCAGCAGAATCCGCCAAACCACCTCCACCGGCACCCGCGCCGGACCAAAACCGAGCGAGACCACGCACGACACCAGCAACAGGGCACCGAGGGCGGTGAGCAACAGGGCGTAGCGCCGGTCGATCATTCGCCGTGGAATCCTTTGGCCAGGGTTTCCACCGCCAGCACGTTATCGATGCCCGGTGTGGCCTGCACGTAAGGGATGACGATGAAACGCTGGTTCTTGATCGCGTCCACCGATTGCAGCGCCGGGTTCTTCAGCAGAAATTCGATCTTCTGCTCGGCAGTGATTTCGCTGTAGTCGACGATCACGATCACCTGCGGATTGCGTTCGACCACGGTCTCCCAGTTGACCCGGGTCCAGCTCGCGTCGACGTCATCGAGAATATTGCGCCCACCCGCCGCGTCGATCAGCGCCTGCGGCATGCCGAGTCGGCCGGAGGTCATGGCGCGGTCTTCGCCACTGTCGTAGAGGAACACACGCGGCTTATCGGCGGGCAGGTCTTTACGGATCTCGGCGACCTGATTCTGCATGTCGGCGATCAGTGCGTTGGCGCGATCCTGTACGTCGAAAATCTTCCCGAGGTTGCGCAGGTCGTTGTAGGTGTCGTCCAGCGTGGCCGCCGGACGCTTCATCACGAAGGCGCAGGACTCGGTCAGCTCATACACGTTGATGCCCAGCGGTTGCAGGGTCTGCGGGGTGAGATCACCGCCGACGCGCATGCCGTAATCCCAGCCGGCGAAAAAGAAATCGACGTTGGCGTTGAGCAGGGTTTCCACCGACGGATATTTCGCGGCCAGCTCCGGCAAGCCGTCGAGCAGCGACTGCATCTGGGGCGTCACCGACTTCCAGCCACTGACGCCGCTGTAACCGGCCATGCGCGGTTTGAGGCCGAGGGCGAGCATCATCTGAGTCATGTTGATGTCGTGGCTGACCGCGTGCTTCGGCGCCTCGTTGAAGGTCACTTCGCGGTTGCAGCTATGGACGGTCAGCGGGTATTTGGTGGCTTCGGCCAAGGCTTGGGCACTGCACAACAGAAGAGCGACGCAAAGCAGGGAACGCACAGTCATGGTCGGGTTATCCAGGTGATTCGCGGGTAGCCGTGGAGGGGGTGGGAGTCGATCAACGCCTCGACGCCGAATACGTCGCGCAGCAGCTCGGTGGTCAGTACTTCTGGCGGCGTGCCGCTGGCGACGATCCGGCCGTGGTTGATCACGTACAGTCGGTCACAGAACGCGGCGGCCAGGTTCAGGTCGTGGATGCTGGCGAGGGTGCCGATCTGCAGACGTTTGACCAGTTGCAGCAGTTCGAGCTGATAACGCGGGTCGAGGTGGTTGGTCGGCTCGTCGAGGATCAACAGTTGCGGTTGCTGGGTCAGGGCGCGGGCAAGGATCACCCGCTGCTTCTCACCGCCGGACAGGGTGGCGAACGCGTGGTCTTCGAAGCCGTCGAGGCCGACGGACTTGAGCGCTAACGTGGCAAGGTTGCGATCTTCCAGCGTGTCGCCATCGAACAGGCCTTTGTGCGGCGTGCGGCCCATGGCGACCACTTCTTCGACGGTCAGGCCAAAGGCATCGGGGAATTCCTGCAGAACCACGGCGATGCGTTTCGCGCACCAGCGCGAGGATTGCTTCCATACGTTGTGATGATCGAGTCTGACCTCACCGCTTTCCGGCTGACTGAAGCGATAAGCGCAGCGCAGCAGGCTGGTCTTGCCGCTGCCGTTGGGGCCGATCAGCCCGACAAACTCACCGGCGGCCACCTGCAACGAGGCATCACGCAGCTGGAACTGGTGATGGCAGTGGCCGTGGCCCAGGGGTGTCCAGGCAAGGTTGGCGAGATTTAGCGAGGTCATCAAATTCCTGAATTCATTACATCATTTGTGGTGAGGGGATTTATCCCCGATGGACCGCGCAGCGGTCCCAAAACCTGTAATCACGATTTGTCAGAAGACTGTATTCATCGGATTGCGACGGCTTCGCCGCCGATCGGGGATAAATCCCCTCACCACAGGAATGTTTGAGCTTTTAAAAGGTGTAATCCGCCGTGACGAAGAACGCTCTCGGCTCGCCGAGGATCCATTGCTGGCCGTCATTGTATTGGCTTTGTGCGTACCGGCGGTCAAACAGATTGTTCAGCTGCAGGCCCAGCGTGGTGTTGCGCAAGGCTTGCCACGACAGCGTCGCATCGACCACGGTGTAACTCGGCAGCTCGTTGCGGTTGGCCATGTCGGCGTAGCGCGCGTCGACATAACGCACGCCGGCGCCAGCCTTCAGATCATCACTGAGGTTTTTGTTCAGCCAGAGATTGGCGGTTCGACGTGGTACATCCACCGGGCGATTGCCGTTGTACGACAGCGTCTGTCCGTTGACCACTTCGGAGAAGTCATCGTACTTGGCTTTGACGATGGCGGCGTTGGCCTGCAGTTGCCAAGCGTGCGGCAGTTGCAGGTCGAGGCTGGCTTCAAGACCGTTGGACGATTGCTGGCCGACTTGCTGCTTGAGCGTCGGGTTGCCCGGATCGTCGGTCAGCAGTTTCTTTTTGACGATGCGATAGGCCGCCAGGGTGAACTCGCCGCGTTGATCCCAGAACAACTGCTTCAGGCCGATTTCTGTCTGGCGCGCGGTCGACAGGTCGTATTGCTGCTGGCTCGGACTGAGGGATGTCAGGCCGCCGATGCCGTCGGTGCTGGTCGCGACCTGACCGTAGAACGAGGTCTCGGGCGTCAGGGCAAACACCAGTCCGGCCTTCCAGTTGTTGCCGGTCAGGGTCTTGTCGCTCTGGCTGTCGTCGATCAGATTGTTGCGATCCACATGCACATAGTCGCGGCGCACGCCGGTCACCAGCGACCAGCGCTCACTCAGTTGCGTGCGGTTTTCAGCGAACACTGACATCTGTTTGGTGGTGCTGTCGAACTGGTCGCGGTACGGGTTGGCGCTTTCGAAATAGCCCGGTTGCGGGTGATACAGATCCAGCGCCTGACCGTTCGGCAGCACATCGTTGAACGGCGAGTTGCTGTTGAGCTGAAAACGGATGCGGTTGTAATCGACGCCGGTCACGGTCTGGCTGTCGAGGCCGAACAGCGAGTGTTTGAAAGTGAAGGTCTGGCGGTCACCGACCTGTTCCTGTTGGTGGCCGATGCCGAAGTAGCCGCTGCGGCTGAGCTGTTGCGTGGCGGTGTCGAAGTTGTAGTTCTCGGCGTTCTGCCAGCGGCGCCGGGCCTTGAGGTAGTACAGCTCGTTGCTGGCACTGACCGCGTCGTTGATCTGCCAATCGGTGGTCAGGCGCGTCCACTGATCGTTGTAGTGCTGCTGGTCGTCGCGCACGTTGTAGTTCTTGTAGCGCAGGCTGTCTTTCAATTGGCCGTTGATCAACGGCGTGCCGAAGTCGTTCTGTGGGCGCTGGTCGCCGTAGTCGTGGGCGAGGGTGAAGGCCAGGTCGTCGGTGGCCTGCCAGCACAGCGCGGCACTGATGAAGTCGCCGGAGGAATCACCGCGATCGACCCAGCCGTTGCTGCGCAGACGATTGAGATTGAGGCGATAGCTCAGGGTGTCGCTCAGCGAGCCGCCGCTGTCGAACGCCTGCTGCTGACGGTCGTAGGAGCCGTAGCCGAGGCGCAAGTGGTTTTCGATGTCGCCCTCGAACGGTTTCTTCGCAATCACGTTGATCACCGCACCGGTCGCGCCTTCGCCGTACAGCACCGAGGCCGGGCCGCGTAGCACGTCGACGCGCTGCACCGACCAGGTGTCGACCGGAAAGGTCACGGTGCCCATGCCGGTGTACATGCGGTTGCCGTCATACAACTGCATCACTGAACTCTGCCCGGTAAAACCGCGCGCCTGCAACGAAGTGCCGCCATCGCCCGGAGTGCCGGTGCGGCTGATGCCGGTGCTGCGCGACACGGCGTCCTGCACGCTGCGATCGCCACGGGCGCGCACCTGCTCGCCGCTGAGGCTTTCGACGCTGGCCGGGGTTTCCATGGCCGTCAGGTTCAGGCGCGAACCAGCGGTGGTCGGCGTGGTCAGGCTGACATTTTCTTCGTCAAGCGCAGGCGCGGTGATGGTGCCCGCGGGCAGCGTCAACGGCTGGCTGTCGGCGTTGGCGTTGTTCAGGGCGAACAGGCAGAGGCTGGACAAGAGGTACTTGTTCATCGGGGCGGTGAATCACTTCTTCAAAAGAAAACCCGCCACTTTGGGTGGCGGGCAGAACGGCACATTTGCGTTATACAGTAACACTAAAATCTGCCGGAGTTTAAACCCCGGCAGTTTAAAGATCTGTCTGAAACGCGCATCTCGCCTGCTTCACGATGAAGTTGAGGCAGATTCAGCTTGGCGACCCAGACGCGACAACAGCAGGCGATCCAGCAGCCAGACCAGCACCAGCGAAGCGCCCACCAGCGGAAAAATCAGCGCCAGCACCAGCATGATCGCCATCCCGGTTTTCCATTTCGGCAGGTCATGGCGCAGCGGCGGCACGCCGAACTTGCCTTGCGGGCGACGCTTCCACCAGATCACCACACCGCTGACGGCGCTGAGCAGAATCATCAGGCAGATCAGCAGCACGATGATCTGGTTGAAGGTGCCGAACATCTTGCCCTCATGCAGCATCACACCGATTTCCGTGGCCCGTGCCACCGCGCCGTACTGCTCGAAACGCACATCGGCGAGGACCTTGCCGGTGTACTGATCGACATGCAGGGTCGCATCGTTACGCGGGTCGTCGGCGAACACGGCAATGGTGAACACGCCGGTCGCGGTGGTCGGCAGGGTGATGCTGTAGCCGGGTTCGACCTTGCGCTCAATGGCGATGTTCTGCACGTCTTGCAGGCTGATCGCGGGCGCGGCGGGACCGTGTTGCATGCCGCCGTGGGCCATGTGTTCGGCATGGTCACCGGACATCGGCATCGGCGTGTTTTCCATCGCCCATGGCACGGTTTGGCGCGCGGCGTTATTGAGGCTGCCGGCCTCGACGTCGGAGGTCGGCACGTTGTTCCACATCGCGGCCGGGAACACGTTCCACACCTGCGCATATTGCTTGCCCCAGAAGCCGGTCCAGGTCATGCCGCTGAGCAGCATCACCAGCAACAGTGCGGCGCCCCAGAATCCGGTAACCGCGTGCAGATCACGCCACAACACCCGACCGCGACTGTTCAGCCGTGGCCACAGAATCCCGGCGGACTGCCCGCGCGGCCACCACAGGAACACTCCGGACACCACCAACACCACACCCCAACCGGCGGCGAGTTCGATCAAGCGGTCACCGAGCGTGCCGATCATCAATTCGCCGTGAATGGCGCGGGCGACGGCTTGCAGATTTTTCTTCGCATCCTGCTCGCCGAGGATGTCGCCGTGATACGGATCGATGAATACGTTGAGTTCATGCCCCTCATTCTTGACGACAAACTGAGCGCTGCGTTCGGCGTTGGCCGGCGGCAGGTATTGGCTGATCTGACCCTGTGGATAAGCGCTCTTGACCCGTTGCAGCAGGTCATCGGCCGGCACCGTGTGATGCCCGGCCGGGACGTTGAGCAGGCTGCTGTACATCAGTGAATCGAGTTGCGGTTTGAACAGGTAGACGATGCCCGTCAGGGCCAGCATCACCATGAACGGCGCGACGAATAATCCGGCATAGAAATGCCAGCGCCAGGCCAGGTTGTAGAAATTCGGTTTGGGCTTTTGCATCACGTTTGCTCCGCTTGGCGAATCGTTTTTAGATCAAAAGATCGCAGCCTTCGGCAGCTCCTACAGGATCTACGCGCTCCCATGCAGGAGGCTGCGATCTTTTGATTTTTTCTTGTCAGAAACTCATGTCGACCTTGGTCCAGAGCGTGCGCCCCGGCTCGTTAATCGCTTGCGGGTCGTTGGCCGGGTAGCCGAAACCGGCGTTGCCCGCCAGGTTCAGGTGCTCGGCGTAAGCCTTGCCGAACAGGTTGTCGACGCCGGTGCTGACCTTCCAGTTCTTGTTGATCCGGTAGGCGCCGTTGAGCGAGAACACGCCAAAGCCGCCGCTCTTGTCGTAGTCCTTGCCGACCACGTTGCCTTTGTTCTGGTCGATGCGGTTTTGCGCCGCGACCGCGCGCCACAGCGCCCCGGCGCTCCAGTTGTCTTCGCTGTAGGTCAGGCCGAAACGCGCATCCAGCGGTGGCATTTGCGGCAGGGCCTTGCCATCGCTGCTGTTCTTGCCCCAGGCGTACGCCAGGGTCGCGTCGGCTTTCCAGTTATCGGTGAGTTTGTAGGCGGCGCCGAGTTCGCCACCCATGATCCGTGCGTCGATGTTTTCCGCGCGCGAAGTACTCATGCCCATCATCGTTGGCGTGTAGTCGAACAGGATGTAGTCGCGCACCACACCGACGTAGCCCGAGGCCCAGGCTTCGAGTTCGGCGGTCTTGTAGTTCACGCCGAAGTCGAACTGGGTGGTCTTTTCCGGTTTGATCGAGTCGAACGCATTCAGCGAACCGGCCGGGCCGGACTTCGGTGAAAACAGCTCCCAGTAATCCGGAAAGCGCTGCGCGTGACCGAGGCCGGCGTACAGCGTGGCCGGTGTGTCGGTCAGGTCATGCTCGTAGCGCACGAAACCGCTGGGCAGGGTGTCGGCGCGGGTCTCGTCGGCGGTCGGGTTGGGGCGGCTCATCATCCCCGAGCCGATGCTCTGCCGGTAATCCTTGGCCGAGGCACGGTCGACCCGGGCGCCGGTAATCAGCCGATCGCGGTCGGCGGCGTACCAGGTCATTTCGCTGAACACGCCGTAGTTATGGAAATCGGCGTCCTTGGTGTAGGGCTGATCCTTGTAGGTGTCGATGCCCATGCCGCTGCGCTGGCGGTGTTCGTTGGTCTGCGCATCGAGGCCGGTGATCAGCTGGATGTCGGCCCAGCGCCAGGTCGCCTTGATCCGCGCGCCGAGGGTCCGACGGTCGACGTTGGAGGCCATGGGCCCGGCCATCATCCCGGTGCCGGACGGCGTGCGCAGGGTGTAGTTGTCCATCACATGGTCGGCGTAGTTGTAGTAGACCTGGGTTTCGAGTTTCTCCAGTACGTCAGTGATGTTGGATTTTTCGAAGCGCAGGCCGAGGCTTTCGCGCAGGAACTGCGAACCGTCCATGCCGCGTCCGGCGTAACGTGCTTCGCCGTCGCCCTTGCCGGCGGTGAGTTCGATCAGGGTGTCGGCGTCCGGGGTCCAGCCGACGGCGATGTCACCGTTCCACTTGTCGTAGCGCGAGGCAACGATGTCGTTGTTGCCGTCGCGGTAGTCGTCGGAGTGCGCGGTGTTGCCGATCACCCGCACGTAGCCCAATGGCCCGCCGGCAGCGGCGTCGACGACCTTGTCGAAGCGTCCGTTGGAGCCGGCCAGCACGCTGGCATTCACCCGCGTGCCGAGTTCGCCGAAGCTCTCCGGCTCACGGTCGAAGAGGATCGTGCCGGCCGATGCGCCCGGGCCCCAGAGTACGGTTTGCGGGCCTTTGATCACCGTGAGCTTGTCGTAGGTTTCCGGCGAGATGTACGAGGTCGGTGCGTCCATCCGCCCCGGGCAGGCGCCGAGCAGCATGCTGCCGTTGGTGAGAATGTTCAGCCGCGAACCGAACATGCCGCGCAGCACCGGGTCGCCATTGGTGCCGCCGTTGCGCACCAGGGCGAAGCCGGGAATGGTCTTCAGGTAATCGCCGCCGTCGCTGGCCGGCACCGGTTGGCGCGGGTCCTTGGGGTTGGTGACGATGGTCAGCGGCGAGCTCGGGGCGATGGCCGTGATCACCGTCGGGCTCAGTTCTTCGTTGTGCCCGGCGTGGTCATCGGCCAGCACCAGCGGCGACAGCAGGACGCCGCAAAGGACGGC
Source organism: Pseudomonas sp. S8 (assembly GCF_050473925.1). NCBI lineage: Bacteria > Pseudomonadati > Pseudomonadota > Gammaproteobacteria > Pseudomonadales > Pseudomonadaceae > Pseudomonas > Pseudomonas sp. S8. The sequence goes on along the minus strand of NZ_JBFDVZ010000016.1, from coordinate 3,647,921 downwards.
GGTAGCGTGCGAGAAACGAATCCGCGATTCGTTCAAGGCGAAAGACGCCTGAGCAGTGCTCAAACGTGGAACAGCAGCAAACCTGGACATGACAATTTCCATCAAACAGTCGTAAACGACACGGCCGGCAGCCTGAAGCTGTCTTCTCAACCGTGTGCAATCAAAGGTGCGGTGTTTACGCTGTGACGGGCGGGGCGCGGGTGCGAGCGCCAGGGAAGAAGGTCTGCCGGGCATGGCCCAGACGCGGGGAGGATGGGACGAAGGTGTTGACGTGGGTGATGCTGAATGTGGCGAACGTGCCGCCACCGGTCAGCGCCGGGCAATTGAACAGCAGGCTGCAATAACCACACTTTTCCCACAGGGCGTGGTGCGATGATTGCGGCGGACAGTGTTCGGCAGCCGGTTGTGCGCCGTGCGCGGCGTGATCCATACCCGGCATGGCCATGTCCATGCTCATCGGCATGGAACTCGAGGCGTGCTGATCCATCGGCATCGACTGAGAAATCAGCGGGCCGATGAAGATCATCAACATGGCGAACAGGGCGATCCAGCTACCGCGGGTCAGAGCCTGACTCTGGCGATGCTTGCTGGACGCCCCGGCGCGTTGCGGGCGCACGGGCGTGGTCAGCCGGATCGGTTACTGGGCGTGATCGTGTGCCTTGGTTTCCGGTGGCTTCTTCTGCACCGCGACTTCGACGGTAACGTTGCCGGCCTTTTCGAAATGCAGGGTCAGCGGGAAGCGTTTACCGTCGCTGAGCAGGCTGCGGTCTTTCGGGTTGAGCAGCATCACGTGATAGGCCATCGGCGCGAACGTCACTTTGCCGCCGGCCGGGATCTCCACGTTGGGCACTTGCTGCATTTTCATCAGATCGCCCTGCATCACGTGCTCGTGCAACTGAGCCTCGTCAGTGATCGGCGAATCGACGCTGAGCAGGCGGTCGTCGGTCTTGCCGGGATTACTGATCACAAAATAAGCGGCGACGGTTGGCGCGTTGGGCGGCAACTCCTGCGACCACGGGTGAGCGATTTCCAGCTCGCCGGCCTTGTATTCGTGGGCATGGGCGAAGCACGCCGGCAGCAACAGCGCAGCGATGACGAAGAGTTTGTTCAACATGGCAGTTCTCCAGAACGATTTGATACGCAGGTCAATTGCGAGAACAAATCAAACCAGAGGCGAGGCGCGGGGATTAAGGCTCGGCCATTGCTGGCGCGGTGTCGGTGTTTGCAACGAGGGCGGCGCCACGCTGCGATTGCTTTCGAAGCGGGCAAAATACAGCTGCGGCGCATGCCCCGGCAACGCCACCAGCGGCGCTGAACCCGAGCAGCACCAGCAATGCTGCATGTTGGAATGGCTGTCGTTGGACGGGGCTTTCTGCTCTGGGGCGCCGATGTTGATCGCCACCATCTTCGTCCCGCTGCCGGTGCAGAAACTGCTCCACAGCAATTGTTCGGCCGGTGAATTGGCCGCCTGCGCCAGCGCCCCGGTCATCGGCATGGCGAGCATGTTGAACAGCACTGCAAAGCAGGCGATCCAGGCAAATGCGAGCCGGTGTCGGTTCATGGGACAGATCCGTTGGGTGGGCGATCAGGCGCGGGCTATTTAGCCTGATCAGGGCCGATAAGTAAAAAGGCGTCGTGCGGTTTGGTGTCGCAGATCAATGGAAATGAGTGTAGCGGTGGAAATGTGCAACGCCAGATCCGACGCCTTCGCGAGCAAGCCTGCTCCCACTGGGTTTCTGGCATACACAGACTATGCGGTTGCCGCCGACCACTGTGGGAGCGGGCTTGCCCGCGAAGGCGTATTCGAAATCTGCACCTGGCTAAAGCCGGGTGAAGGCGGCAAGGGCAGCGAAGACTTCAGCCGTCGTCAGAAACTCCCGATCAACTCCCGCCAACTCCGGCCGCTTCAACACCATCACCGGCACCCCAAGCTCCCGCGCCACTTCCAGCTTCGGCTCGGTCGCGGTGCTGCCGCTGTTCTTGCTGATCAGCACATCAATCTGCCGGCGTTCGAAGAGCGCGCGTTCTTCCGCAAGCAGAAATGGCCCACGGGCGCCGATGACTTCGCAGCGTTCGTTACCGGGATAAGCGTCGAGGGCGCGCAGGGTCCAGAACTGGTGGGCAGGGATTTCGTCGAGGTGTTGCAGCGGTTCGCGGCCGAGGGTGAACAGCGGGCGGCGGAACGGTGTGAGGGCTGCGGTCAGTTCGGCCCAGTCGCTGACTTCGCGCCAGTCATCGCCCGGTTGCGGCTGCCATGCGGGGCGGCGCAAGGCCCAGCAAGGGATACCGCTCAGTTGCGCGGCGCGGGCGGCGTTGTGGCTGATTTGCGCGGCGTAGGGGTGGGTCGCGTCGAGCAGCAGGTCGATGCCTTCGTCGCGAATGAACTGCGTCAGACCTTCGGCCCCGCCGTAGCCGCCGACGCGTACCTGGCAGGTCAGGTCGGTCGGCACCCGGCCCACGCCGGCCAGGCTGTAGATGTGTTCTGGCCCCAACGTACGGGCGATGGCCAGGGCTTCGGTGACGCCGCCCAGCAACAGAATGCGCTTCATGCAAAACCTCCGGCGTGGCCGACAATGCCGCCCTGGCGATCAATCGCAAACACCTCGACCTGAACCTGCGCCGGCACCACGCTGCGGGCGAAATTCAGCGCGTGGCGGCAGACCTCATCGCCGAGGGCAATGCCTGCCGCACTGGCCATCGCCAAGGCCTGCTGACTGGTGTTCGCTTCACGAATACTTTGCTGCAACGCCTGATCGGCGCCAATCGCCGCCGCCCATTCGGCCAGTTGCGGCAGGTCGATGCTGGAATGGCGCGAGTGCAGATCCATGTGCCCGGCCGCCAGTTTGCTGATCTTGCCGAAGCCGCCGCACAGGCTGAGTTTATCCACAGGCACTTTGCGCAGATGCTTGAGCACCGCGCCGACAAAGTCGCCCATTTCGATCAAGGCGATTTCGGGCAGGTCGTAGACCCGGCGCATGGTGTCTTCGCTGGCGTTGCCGGTGCACGCAGCGATGTGCAGGTAACCATTGGTTTTGGCGACGTCGATGCCCTGATGGATCGAGGCAATGTACGCCGCACAGGAAAACGGCCGAACGATACCGCTGGTGCCGAGAATCGACAGCCCGCCGAGAATGCCCAGCCGTGGATTCATGGTTTTCAGCGCCAGCGCTTCGCCGCCCTCGACATTGACCGTGACCTCGAAGCCGCCGCCATAACCGCTTTCGGCGGCGAGCAGGCTCAAGTGATCGCTGATCATCTTGCGCGGCACCGGGTTGATTGCCGGCTCACCGACGCCGAGCACCAGTCCCGGCCGGGTCACGGTGCCGACACCTGTGCCCGCGACGAAGCGAATCCCCGGCGCGGCCAGCAGCCGCACGTGTGAATAGAGCAGCGCACCGTGGGTCACGTCGGGGTCGTCGCCGGCGTCCTTGATCGTTCCGGCCTCGGCGCCGTCGGCGGTCAAGCGGCAAAACTCCAGGCGCATCTGCACCTGCTTGCCCTTGGGCAGGACGATCTGCACCGCGTCCGCCGAGGTACCGTCGAGCAGCAGGCGCGCGGCGGCAAGGCTGGTGGCGGTGGCGCAGCTGCCAGTGGTCAGGCCGCTACGCAGCGGCGCGGGTTGTTCGGCGGTTTCGTCACGCATCGAGGGGTTTGACCAGATCGAGCAAGGTGATCGGCAGCGCCTGCCGCCACGTGTCGAACTCACCGAGCGGTTGCGCCTGGGCAACGTGGATTCGGGTCAGTTCGCCGCCATGGCGTTCGCGCCAGTTCATCAAGGTGACTTCGCTTTGCAGGGTCACGGCGTTGGCCACCAGTCGACCACCGGGTTTGAGTTGATCCCAGCAGGTTGCAAACACGCCCTCACGGGTCACGCCGCCGCCGATGAAGATCGCGTCGGGGCGCTCCAGCCCGGCGAGCGCCTGCGGTGCGCGGCCCCGCACCAATTGCAGACCGGGTACGCCCAACGCGTCGCGGTTGTGTTCGATCAAGGCCTGTCGGCCTTCGTCTGCCTCGATGGCAATGGCACGGCAGCTGGGGTGCGCGCGCATCCATTCGATGCCGATCGAGCCGCAACCGCCGCCGACATCCCACAGCAGTTCGCCGGGGATCGGCGCAAGGCGGGCGAGGGTGATGGCGCGGACATCGCGTTTGGTCAGTTGCCCGTCGTGCTGGAATGCCGAGTCGGGCAGTCCGGCCAGACGCGACAGGCGCGGTGCCTGCGCATCGGCCAGGCATTCGATGGCGATCACATTCAGATCGGCAATCGTCGGGTCGCTCCAGTCATTGGCAGTGCTGTCGATGCGCCGCTCGGCGTCGCCGCCCAGGTGCTCGAGAACACTCAGGCGACTGCCGCCAAATCCGCGCTCGCGCAGCAGCGCCGCGACCGCCGTCGGACTTTGCCGGTCATTGCTCAGCAGCAACAGGCGTACGCCGCTGAACAGCTGTGCATTGAGTGCCGCCAAAGGTCGCGCGACCAGCGACAGTGTCACTACATCCTGCAACGGCCAGCCGAGCCGGGCGGCGGCCAGCGAACAGGAAGAGGGCGCCGGCAGGATCAGCATCTCGGCACTCGGCACCTGCCGCGCAAGGCTGGCGCCGACGCCATATAACATCGGATCACCGCTGGCCAGCACGCACACGGCTTCGCCGCGCTGCTCCAATACGGGCGCGAGGGAAAACGGGCTTGGCCACAACGCGCGTTCACCGCGTATGCATACCGGCAGCAAATCCAGTTGCCGCTGGCCGCCGATGATCCGCGAGGCGCCCATCAGGGCGCGCCGGGCATTTTTGCCCAGGCCCTTGAAGCCGTCTTCACCGATTCCCACAACCGTCAGCCAGGGTGTCATGCCGTTCCTTTAATCCAGGGTAGATCTTCAAGGGCGGCATGATAACGCGGCGGCCGGCATCTGACGCGGGTCTGTCGTCGCGGGGGCCGAAAGCCGCGCGGAAACGTGTTGTTGAGCAATATTGGTTTTTTCAACTGCTGTTTTTGTTAGTTTGCTTCAGGTCAGTTTTTTAATAAGTCTGGCGCAATAGATCGATAAATAATCAATGCCAAGTTGGCAGGAGATGATATGGATATCAGTTCCAATACACGTTTAAGTCAGAATAACGCAGTGGCCGTTAACAATATGTTATTCACCGGCCTGGAAGGTCGGGCCGAGGCCGATAACAACTTTGTGAAGCACTGCATTTATCTCGCGCAGATCAAGGCGGACGGCGTTTATAACAGCAGTACTCAGCCTGCGCAGTGGTTCGATCATTTTGCCGGTATCCTCTGGTCGTTTGGCTGGAGTCTTGAGGAACAGCCAGTGGTGCTGGTCCAGACGGCGTTTTCCGGGAGTGTGCAGGAGGCATGGCGGCGATTGACTGCGCCGTTGCTCGCGCGTTCGCAACTGACCCAGGTTGAAGCGGGACTGGCAGCGCTGGAAAAAGATGCGGCATTGTTGAAGCAGTTTTCCGCGCTGAGTGGCAAAACCTTCAACTCGCACATTTTGCCGGTCAGTCAGAACACCCGTGACGAGTTGGTGGTGGTCATCAGCCATATCCGCTTTATCAAGTTGGTACTCAATACCAACTATCTGTTCTGGCAGGTTCATCAACCGATGTCACAACTGGACATTCGCGCCAGAAAGCTGCTGATCAAGCGCCGGGCCATGGATGCCAACCGGGCAAGTGTGGAGCAAGCCATTCGCGAGAATGCGTCCAGGTTTGAGGAATACCAACTCTGAAGCAGCGCCTGACAGCGGGAATTGCAGCCTGGGTGCAATTTCCGACCGGCAGGCATTTTCATGCGCTCGGGCAAAGCAGGCATAATGGCGACCTTTCGCCCACCACAGCGCTGCCAGTCAGCCGGTCATCCCTTGAACGAACGCCCTTTGTCCACCGCTCTGCGCCCCTCGGCTTGTCCGGGGTTGTTGCGTATCGTCCAGGCGCTGGACGGCGGCATCTGCCGGATCAAGCTCAATGGCGGTTCGATCACTGCCGATCAGGCCGACGCGGTGGCCAATGCCGCCGAGCGTTTCGCCCGTGGGGAAATCGAGGCGACCAACCGCGCCAATCTGCAGATTCGCGGCATCGGTGAGCAGTCAGCGGTATTGACCGACAGCTTGCTGGCCGCCGGCCTCGGGCCGCAAACCGCAGCGGGTGACGATGTACGCAACCTGATGCTCAGCCCGAGCGCCGGTATCGATCGGCGGTTGCTATTCGATACCCGGCCTCTGGCCGAACAGATTCTGCTGACATTGCAGACGCATCCGCGCTTTCCCGAGTTGAGCGCCAAGTTTGCCGTGCAACTGGACGGTGGTGAGGCGTTGGCGATGCTCGAACATCCGCATGATCTGTGGTTGTCGGCGTTTGAGTGTGACGATGAAGTCTTGCTGGCGTTCGGTCTGGCCGGCTGTCCGACCGATCGGGCGGCCGGTGCCGTGACCCTGGAAAACGGCCATGCGTTGGTGGTCGCGGTGCTGGAGCTGTTCCTCGAGCGGGCTCGGCCGGAGCAGACGCGCATGCGCCATTTGCTTGATGAATGGCCGATGCCGGCCTTCCTCGAACAGTTGCGCGAACGGGTGGCGATCAAAGCCGTCGTTGCCCGACAGCGCACGCCGCTGGCGGAGGCTCTGCACATCGGTGTTCACCCGCAAAACGCTGCCGACCGGGTGTATGTCGGCGCGGTGCCGGCGCTTGGCCGTCTCGACCCGGCCATGCTGCGTGGCGCCGCCCGGCTGGCCCGCGAGTACGGTGATGGCAGCCTGCGTTTCACCCCGTGGCAAAGTCTGTTGCTGCCGAACGTGAAGCCCTCCGACGCGGCGCAAGTCTTGCAAACACTGACGCAATTGCACTGGCTGACCGATGCCAGTGAGCCGCTGTCCAGGCTGATTGCCTGCACCGGTTCCAGCGGTTGCGGCAAAGGCCTGGCCGATACCAAACACGACGCCCGATGGCTGGCGACGCTGTTGCCTCAGGCGCAGAACGTGCACCTGTCCGGCTGCCCGCGCTCTTGCGCGGCGGCCCACCGCGCACCCGCCACATTGCTGGCGATCAGCCCCGGTCATTACGACCTCTATTTTCGCGATGCAGCGCTGCCGGGTTTCGGCACGCTGTACGCACGCAACCTTACTATTGAAGCGGCCGCGATCCTGCTCGACGCCCGCTCACGGAGCCCCCTTGATGCTTGATTACATCCGCGACGGTCAGGAGATCTATCGCAACTCCTTCGCGATCATTCGCAGCGAGGCCAATCTGGCACGCATCCCGGCCGATCTGGAAAAACTCGCGGTGCGGGTGATCCACGCCTGCGGCATGGTCGAGGCCATCGACGGTCTGCAATTCTCCGAGGGCGCCGGCAAGGCCGGGCGCGATGCGTTGGCAGCCGGTGCGCCGATCCTGTGCGATGCGCGGATGGTCTCCGAAGGCGTGACCCGTGCGCGTTTGCCGGCGAACAACCCAGTGATCTGCACCTTGCGCGACGACAGCGTGCCCGACCTGGCCCGCGAGCTGGGCAACACCCGTTCGGCGGCGGCGCTGGAGTTGTGGCGACCGCATCTCGAAGGCAGCGTGGTGGTGATCGGCAACGCGCCGACCGCACTGTTTTATCTGCTGGAAATGCTCGACGCCGGCGCACCGAAACCGGCGCTGATCCTCGGCTTCCCGGTGGGCTTCGTCGGCGCCGCCGAATCGAAAGCGGCGCTGGCGGCTGACAGTCGCGGTGTACCGTTCGTGATCATGCAAGGCCGGCTCGGCGGCAGCGCCATGGCCGCCGCCGCAGTCAATGCCCTCGCCACGGAGGTCGAATGATGCAGGCAACAGGACGTCTGATCGGCCTCGGCGTGGGCCCCGGTGATCCGGAACTGATTACCGTGAAAGCCCTGCGTCTGCTGCGCGAATCGCCAGTGGTGGCGTACTTCGTCGCCAAGGGCAAGAAAGGCAATGCGTTCGGCATCATCGAAGCGCACCTGCAGGACGCGCAGAATCTGCTGCCGCTGGTGTACCCGGTGACCACCGAAGTGCTGCCGGCGCCGCTGTCCTACGAGCAAGTGATCAGTGATTTCTACGACGATGCCGCCGAAGAAGTCGCGGCGCATCTGGACGCCGGGCGCGACGTTGCAGTGATCTGCGAAGGCGATCCGTTCTTCTACGGCTCCTACATGTATCTGCATGACCGGTTGTCCACCCGCTATGAAGCCGAAGTGGTGCCGGGCGTGTGCTCGATGCTTGGCGGCGCCTCGGTACTCGGCGCGCCGCTGGTGTATCGCAACCAGAGCCTGTCGGTGCTCTCCGGTGTACTGCCGCACGAGGATCTGAAGCGCCGTCTGGCCGACGCCGATGCGGCGGTGATCATGAAACTGGGGCGCAACTTTCCCAAAGTCCGAGCGGTACTCGAAGAGCTCGGGCTGGCTGAGCGGGCGCTGTACGTCGAACGCGCGACCATGGCCAATCAGAAGATCGTACCGCTGGATCAGGTCGAGCCGATGTCCTCGCCGTACTTCTCGCTGATCATCGTACCGGGTGAACGGTGGCAAGGTTGATGACACAGTCCACTCCGGCCATTGTCATCCTCGGACAGAGCGCGCTGGCCACCGCGCGACGTATCCAGCAGGTGTATCCGACGGCGCAGATCCACGGCCTCGCCGGACGCGTCGAAGGCGCCGACCGCCGCTATCAGGAATTCGGCGCAACCCTGCGTGAGCTGTACCAGCAAGACACGCCGATCATTGCCCTGTGCGCGGCCGGCATTGTCATTCGCACCCTGGCGCCGTTGTTGCTGGAAAAAGGTGCTGAACCGGCGGTGCTCGCCGTTGCCGAAGATGGCAGCGCCGTGGTGCCGCTGCTCGGCGGCCTCGGCGGAGTGAATGTCATGGCCCGGGAAATCGCTGGCGCATTGCAGGTCGCAGCGGCGATCACCACCAGTGGCGAATTGCGCTTTGGCACTTGCCTGCTCAACCCACCCAGCGGCTATGCGCTGGCGGATCTGGAACTGGGCAAGCGTTTCGTTTCCGATCTGCTGGCCGGGCACAGCGTGCGCATCGAAGGTGCGGCGCCGTGGCTGGATCAGGCGCAGTTGCCGCAAGACCCGCAGGCGCAGCGCTCGATTCATGTCGGCAGTGCCGAACGTGTTGCGAGCGCCTACGAGCTGCTGATCTATCCGCGCAGTGTGGCGGTGGCGGTGAGTGCGCAGTTGGACGATCTGCCGCATGCCGTGCGCGCCGCGTTGCAGCAGGCCGGGGTTGCGCAGCAGGCGCTGGCCTGTCTGCTGGCGGCTGACACGGAAATGGCGGCGGCCAAACTGCGTGAAGCCGCGCTCGAACTGGGTGTGCCACTGCGCTTTGTCGCGGCGCACAACGACCTCGACGTATTGGCGCGTCAGGCACTGCCGCAGGCCACGATCAGCCGTGCCAACGGCTTGGCGATTGCGCGCGCCGAACAGCCGCTGGACGTCGCGCAGATCGGTCGTCAGCGTGGGCGCCTGGCGGTGATCGGCCTCGGCCCCGGCGCTGCCGAGTTGATGGTGCCTGCGGTCAAGGCGGAACTGGCGCGGGCCACCGATGTGCTCGGTTACGAAACCTATGTGCGCATGGCCGGCCCGTTTCGCGCTGATCAGGTGCAGCACTGCACCGACAATCGCGAAGAAATGCAGCGCGCCCGCCACGCCTTTCGGCTGGCGGCCGAGGGCCGTTCGGTGATCGTCGTTTCGTCCGGCGACCCCGGCGTGTTCGCCATGGCCGCAGCGGTGCTTGAAGCATTGCACGAGTCGACCGATCCGTCCTGGCACAGCGTCGAGCTGGAAATCCTGCCGGGAGTGTCCGCCTCGCTCGCCACGGCTGCGCAAGCGGGTGCGCCGCTGGGTCATGATTTCTGCGTGATGTCGCTGTCGGATAACCTCAAACCGTGGTCGATCATCGAGAAGCGTCTGGATCTGGCGGCCGCCGCCGATCTGGCCCTGGCCTTCTACAATCCGATCTCCCGGGCGCGTCCGTGGCAACTGGGACGTGCACTGGAAATCGTTGCGCAACATCGCACTGCGGCGACGCCGGTGGTGTTGGGGCGCGACATCGGTCGGCCGGGGCAGTCCCTGCGGGTCACCACACTGGGGCAACTGACCCCGGATCAGGTGGACATGCGCACCATGGTACTGATTGGTTCTTCGACCACGTGCACGTTCCCCAAGGCCGAAGGTGGCGAGTGGGTCTACACGCCGCGCTGGTACGGCGAAAAGCCGCAGTCATGAGCGCAGGCGAGGGGGCATGCTCCCTCGCTGTGCCGGACATGGCGGGTAGATTGTTTCCGGATTTGCCGATGTCATATCTTTCAGCAGGGCGTGTGTGATTTGCTCCATTGCCGCGTGGGCTCTTTCTTGTGACTTACATTTTGTCGGACTTATCCTGAATCTTGATTGGCCGCAGTAAAAGTCGATGCGCAGTTGTGCCGCCGACTTTCGCAGTTTTTTTAATTTATTGATCAGGGTTGTCGCAATAACTTGTTGCGGTTACATGCGTTATCAGTTGTTTTTTAGTCGCCTGTTTTGACATGTATTGAAAGTTCTGAAGTTTGAGTGTGAATTTGCCATTCGTTAACTTCGCTGCCATTCAAGTGCCTGGGTGCACTGATGATGTCGGTCAGAATAACGGAGGAACTTTCATGCGCAATCAACGATTTAAAGATGCCAGTGGTTATGTCAGTTTTATCAATCTGTTCAAACAGGCTGATCTCGAGCAGGCCCTGTTGGTACACCGGGACAGTGACGTTTATTCGTCAGTGTGGCGCTATTACTTTGCATGTATCGGTTTGCTCAATTCCCCGCGACTGATTGAACCCCTGACATTGCTCAAGCATTCCCTGGCGCAGTTGATCGGCGAGCCGCGTGTGCGCCGTGACACTCTTGGCCAGTCTGAGCCGCCGAAAAACTCTTTATCGGGTATTTACAACAATATCCAGGCGTTTGAGACCCGTCTGCGAAACAGCGAGATTTACGCGAAGACCGCCGCCACTCCGGTTGTAAAAAATCTGCATTTTGTCTGGCTGGGCGGTGGTCTTGGCGCGATCCAGCGAGACTACCTCGACCTGTGGAAGCAGGTATTGAGCGGGCAGGGGTACAGCCTCCATCTCTGGTATGACAGTGACGCGCTACTGGCCTGGCAAACCAATCAGTTGATCGTCGAGGCCGCCAAGGCTGACGCCATGCAACATGGCGGTAGCGAGAGTATTACCGACAGCAGACTGGGGACGCTGTACGAAGAACGGGTCATCGTCCTCAAGCAGCAGATGTTCATGCACATCAACGAAGCGCTGGAACGAGGGGAATCGGCGGATGACGCACGGGTCGATTTGTTGACCCGCGCCTACGGCCAGGACGCGGTACAACTGGAAGCCTTGATCGAGCAGAACCGGCGCAGTCTGCTCGATCTGGCAGGCGATGATTTGCAGTTGCGTGACTTGCGTGACCTGGACGCACCGCTGCGACTGCAAGCCATCTATGAGCGCGAGACCCGGTTGCGCGGTAATCTGGCCGCCGCCTCCGACGTGGTGCGGGCCGAGGCGTTGTACGAGGAGGGCGGTCGCTACGTCGATGTCGATAACCTGCCGCCCCTGGTCAAAACCATGGGCGGGGTCGACATCAGTGCGTTCGGCGGCGACGCGCGCCTTGGCGTTCTGCAGCTGCTGCTCGATCACAATCCGCACTGGATGCCGGGACGCCAGGCATTGCGCGACCGGTACACCGATTATCTGGGCCGGATTCCCGACGAACACCGCGCTGCGCTGGAGGCTTTTGCCCGGCAGCAACCGGCACTGCACGAGGTGTTCCAGGCGCCGGCCGAGCTGCTTGTGCGGCCGCAGGACCTGCGCGCTGTTGCCGTGCAGAACACGTTGAGCAACTCGTTTCTGATGGCTCATGCGCAATCGCCGATGCTCAACAGCGTGATCGAGCGGTTCCGGTTCAACTATCAGGCCATTGACCAGACGGCCCGCCTCGCCGCCAAGCGAGGCGTCGCATTAAGCGATTTTGACGGCATGACAGAGCTGGCACGGGAAGTACTCGAGCAGGCATTTGGCCCTCTGGCCGAACTGTCGATGACCGAGGACGTGGCGGCCAACTTTCTGATGCTGGCCATCGCGGGCTACTTCAGTGACGGCATTCGCCCGCAGAGCGAGGGGACGATTTATCTGACCGGACCCGCCGCGATGCGCGATGGCATGGCCGATTACGCACGGCGCAATTTCGTCCCGCGCGAGGAGGAAACCTTGCGTGTGGAAGCGGCTATCGAGCCATTGTGGATGGTCAACGACAAGACCGAGGAAGAGCAGGACCACTCCTGGAAAGACAACGCCGTTGATGTCGAGCAGTGGGTGCTCGACGAGCAGCAGCGCTGGCACGAAGGACAGTACAGCGCGCGCTACCGCGGCGATGTAAAAGCATTGTTGACCCAGCAGAGCATAACGTTCGAGGAGGGCTGGCCGGTTATCGAGGGCCGGCCAGTGCTGTTGACGCAGGTGCTGCAACGGATGATCGACAGACTCGGTGAACCGTTCGTGGTCGCGATGCGCGACGGACATAACGGCCCATTATGGTTTCCTGACGGGCCGGGGCTCAGCTTCGATGATCGCCAGGCCATTAAGGCCCAGCCCGTCACTTTGCAGGCTCCGGCGTCGCTCAGCGATGCGCGGATTCAGGGGCTGGCGCTGGATGAGTTGCTAAGCGGCATTGCCGAGGGTTCGCTGCCGTTCTTTCAGATCAGTCCGTTGCAACGGGTGGTGTTGGGACAGATGCTCGGCGCACGCTCACTGGATAACTCAAGTCTCACGCAACTTGCCTCCGAGCTGGATAATCTGGCCAACAGCGTTGCCGAGTTAGGGGCGTCGGTGCGTTATGCGGCCATTGAACGCCATCTGTATCAGCAGCGAGCCCCGCAATTCATGGCCGGTCTCGCCAGTCATGTCGAGCAGCCGATGATGTCGTCAGACAGTGCGTTGACGCTGAAGCGAGCCGCGCTGTCGCAGGCGCACACGCTGTTTCAATGGGGGCGTCATGTTGCCCATATTCAGACCGTCGCCACCCGCGAGCATCGCGAGCAGGTGATCCTGCGGCTGGGTCAGGTGCTGGGGCAAATCGAGGCCAGTGACGTCAAACTGGTGCCGCAGGATCTGTTGCTCGAAGGGCCGGGCGATCCCGGTGGCCGCTGTTACCCGCTGGCGCTGATCATGAGTGCTGCTCTGGAGCAGGGCGTTGTCGCGTCGCGACGATTGCGCGAGCGGTTCTTTCTGGCCACTGCCGAGCCGCAGCAGCACGATTCAATGATGTTTCTGGAGGCGCTCGAAGAGTTGCGCGGCGTGCAATTGCACGACATCGGCAAGCCGTTGGGGCGGGTCGATCTGCAACAGCTCGGCACCGCGCTGGAAGCGTTCGCCAGCCCGCGCACGTTGATGCTCAACTCGGACAACCACGCCATGCTGGTGGCGAAAACCTTCAAGGGTGGGCACGCCACCTATCACTTTTATGATCCCAATTTCGGCGTGTTCGAGTTCAGCCAGCCGGATCAGTTTCAACTGGCACTGACTGACCTTTTCCAGAAACAGGGCATGGCGAAATACTATGCGGCCTATGGCGACAACGCGCGTCCGACTTTTGATCTGATCGAGCTGCAGGGGCAAAGGATATCGGCCCTGAATCTGTCCGGCGGATTTAGCGTCGGGCAATTGCTGGAGTCCGACAATGTGTTGCCGGAGCAGGCACAGCGGCCAATCCGTCGGCGCTTGAACAGTGCCCGCGGCCATTCGCTGGTCAGCAATCCGCACCTGGGGCGCAGCCTGCGCGATCTGGACAGTCGTTGGTGGGGACAGCAGATCGCCCAGGCAACTGACGCTTTACAGCACTTGCATGCTTCGGCAAAACCGTTGGTGCCGTTGTTCGAAACCCTGGAGATGATGCCCACCGGCGAGTTCCGGATCAACCTGATCGATCCCGCGCAAACCGAGCATGTGGTACAGGTGGTCAGCAGCGATCATCGCCTGCTGCGCATCAGAAATTATCTGTCGGAGCAGTTTTCGACACTGGGCACCCGAGCCACGCCGCAGATGGTTGAGGCCGGTGCCGTTCACACCCTCAATACCGGCTTCACGATCCAGGCACTGATGAACGTCTTGCGTGGACGAGAGGGGGATGGCCGCACCTTGACCACCGCCGTCAGGTTGCATGCTTACGTCAATTACGCGCAATTGCTGCACGGCAATGTCACCGACGTCGCCGGTCTGATCAGTCTGATCAAGACCGCACTCAATGAGGAGAAAGTCATTGCCCGTACCTGTGCGCCAGTGGTGGGCGAGGCGCTGGGACACGTCGCCAACGAAGGCGTGGGCGCGGTGCTGGGGCTGGCCAATGTCGGCTTCGACATCTACCAATTGGCGACGGCAGACAACGAGGTCGAGCGCGCGCAGTTCGGTACTCAGTTGGCCTTCGACGCCACCAGTCTGGCGTTGACCGCTGGTGGTCTGGGAGCCGCCACGGCGGGCGCGGCGACTGCAGCCGCTGTGCTCGGCGGCGCCGGGGTGGTGCTGGGCGGATTGGCTGTGGGTGTGGCGGCACTGGCTCAGGGGTTCGCCAGGATCGCCGGGCAGGCGCAGGAGGTGGGGCTGTTTTTCGATGATCTGGAGCGGGCCTGTCGCGGTGTCGGTTATCGTTATGACGACGGGTTTGGGGCGTGGGTCGCTCATCCCTCGCTGGTGGTTCAGAGCCTGGACTTCAATCGCGCGATGATGGTACTCGACAGCCCGAAGGTGTATCGGCTGCGCGACCATTTCGGGGTGCCGGGTATCAATCCGGATGATCATCAAGCACTCGATCTGCGGCGTGAGCTGGGGCTGCCAGGCTACATCCGCTTCGATCCGCCGAGCACGCAACTGGTCGTCCTGCCATGCACGCCGACCACCTACTACGGTTACGAATACAAGGCGCTGCCGTTCTCGACGCTGCGTCACGACACCGGTTTCGATACGGCCCGCAAGCTGGAGAAAAAGGATGCGGCAGGCCAGTGGCAGTTCCTGTTTTCGTTCTACTCTTTTCCCACGCACTACATCATCAACCGCCTGATACCGTCGTATCGCTCAACCGTGATCGAGGTACGGCTGGATGCCCGCGAACGTGCGCTGGCAGTCCCCATGACGCCGCCGGTCTGGCACGACAAGTTGTCGTATCGCATCGAAGGAGCGGGCGGCGCCTGTTCACTGATTCTCAATCGTGGGGTCGATGTCCAGTTGCAGTCTCCCAGCCTGCAGCTGTGTCGCTGGAAGCTGGTCGCCACCTGGGCCAGCGAAAGGGATGTGCGGATTGACGCCGCCGGGATTCTTGCCGTGGGTGGTGTGAAGGTGACGTTCACCGGCAGAGGACGGCATGACGTCACGCTGCAACTGACCGGGCGACAAACGTTCAAGGTCAACCGCGGTGACGCACGACTGGACATTCTCGAGCAGGACGCGCCAGCCGGGGAGCATGAGCAGTCGCTGCTTACGCATTACCAGAGGCTGGCCCGGGAGCATCGGCTGGTGATGCCTTACACGCCGGTTCATCACTTTCCGATTCCTTTCGAGCCCGAAGGACAACCGCGCTACACCACGGCCTGGTACGACGCTGCCAAGGATCGTTTTCTGTACATTCGCAGTGAAGAGGTACTCGCGGCCGATGAAATGCTGCTGGCGGCGGTGGTCGACGATTCTGCGTTTTTCTATGAGACGCACAACTACGATATCTGGCAGGTCGACGCCGTCAGCGGTTTACTCAAATGCCGTTACCGGCTGCTGGTGACGAAGGGGCAGTGCAGCGTGCGGCGTATCGATGTCGATGCCCAAGGGGTGATTCACATCGAGCAACAATGTCAGGGGGCCGATCAGCAAGTCACGCAGTTCAATTACCTGATCCGTGAGGGCCAGCTGCAGCTGGTTGCGGTGACCCGAGAGATGGACCGTGACTTGGGCCAGCGAGTGTTCGCCAATCCGACCCTGATACATTGGTCGGCGGTGCTGGGTCACTATTTCCCGTTATCGCCGGTGCCCGAACGCGCAGGCGTCACCACCGTCGACTGGCAACCGGCCGCCTACGTGTCGGTGTGCTGGAAGTTCAATCCGGACAAGCGCGATCTGGTCTGGATTCGCAGCCGGGACCTGTTGTGCATTCATCCGTTTGCCTCTGGGCGTCACCGCGGTTGGGCCGATTCGATCAAGCATCTAGATGATCTGGTGCTGCTGCCGGTCAACGACGAGCACGCGCTGTTTTTCATCTACGACCGGCTGGCGCAAAAACTGTGCAGGGTGCAACGCAGCGCGCCCGCAGGCAGCGAGCGCTGGCCGGCGCAATGGACGCATCAATGGCTTCAGCCTGACGGACTGAATGACGTGGTGCCGGTACAGGACGGGTATCTGGCCCTGACCGATGACGGCTTGTTCTTCAATCTGACCGCCGAGGGTGAAGTGCAGCTGGGTGGCTTGAGTGAGCGCTGGCTCAAAGGACGGGCCCAGTGGTGGCAAGCATTGGAAGCGCTGGCAGCAAAGTACCCGGTCGACAGTTTTGCCATTCTGGGTGTGCGCAACGCCACCGGTGATCGCAACCTGTGTGCCTGGTATGTGGATAACCGCGTGCTGCTGTGCGACCCGGGGCACGACGGGGAAATGCGCCTGCTCGGCGTGACCCCGGACAATCGGGCGGTCTGGCTGTTGGACGTCGGCAGCGGTGAGATCTTGAGTCAGCTGTTCATTGACAGTCGACAGCTCGCAGCAGCCTTCGGCGGTGGCGCACAGTTACTGGCGGGCGAGCTGTTGCCGGCACCGCAGGCCGAGTGGGACGACTGGCGGTTCAGCACCGTGAGCAATGATGGCTCCGGTCTGCGCGGGACGTCAGCCAATGGCGTGTCTCTCGAGCTGCGATATCAGGAACCTGAACGAATCATTGGCGTCGATCATCAGTGGGCAAGCGAACACGCAGAGCATTTGCCAGAGGCTCTGCAGGCATTGCTGGAGACTGCCGAGCATGCTCCCTACATCGCCGTGGAGTCCGACGCGGGCAAACTGCAATGGTTCGACGTGGCGAATGCCCAATTGATCCGGATCGCGGGCCAGAACCTGCCGCACGATTGCGAATTGCTCGGTACGCGCCATCGGCATGTGCTGTTGCACGAGCGCGCGGCACATTGCGTGTTCGTCTACCCCGATCACCAGAGCATTGGCCCTTTCGAATATATGCGGCGCGAGGCCGAGGTGTTGGTGGTCGAGGGCCAGAAACAGGTCGACGACCTCTTGCCACTGATCGCTGATGACGTGAGTTGTCTGGTATTGCGCGTGGGGCAGGGCGGTGTGACGTATCACCTGTCGAGGGCCAGCTGGTTGCGGCTGGAATCGGTCATCGTCGATTGTCGACCGCCACTGGGCGAGGCTCCGGTGATTCCCGGCAAGCTGGTCTGGGCGCTGGACGCTCCGCAAAAACTGCAACTGTCGTTTGTCGACGAGCACTTGCTGATCGTCGACCCGGATCGCCAGCACAGCCTGATCCTGCGGGATGTGTGCTCGGCGGATCCGGCGATGCGCGGCGATGTCTTCCTCGGCTTCGAGGGCAAGCGTTCCTATGCGGTATCGAGCCTGGTGCAGAGGTTGCGTGAAGTCACTGAGGCCGATGATGCCGACGGCAGTGCAACGCTTGCGCAGTTGCTGGGAGCTGTGCCGGCCTGACGCGGAGGGGAAACTGACCAGGCCTGCGCAGATTACTGCGCGGGCCTTTTTACTGATTCTGTCTCGTCCTGAATAAGGTTTACACCGGCTGACTTCACCTCAGGAAACCAGATAGCCCTTCACCCCGGTAAAGATGATCTGCGCCGCCAGCGCGCAAACAAACAGGCCCATCAACCGACTGACGATCTGCAAGCCTTGGTCGCCGAGAATCCGCTCGATGTGATTGGACAGGTACAGCACCACGCCGACGGTGAAGCTGGCAAGGGTGATACTCATGATTGCGGTCAGCTTGTCGTCCCAGTGCGGTTGGCTGACGCCCATCACCAGCAGGGCGCCGATGGTGCCCGGGCCGACGGTCAGCGGGATGGTCAGCGGAACGATTGTGACGTCCTGTTGCACGTTGTCACTCTGCACGACCGGTTTGCCCTGGGCCATGCCCAGCGCCGAGATGAACAACACGCTGCCGGCACCGATGCGGAATGCGTCCGCCGTGATCCCGAACACATCGAAAATCACCCGCCCGAACAGGTACAGCAAGACGCTGGATACCAGCGTGGCAATTGCCACTTTCCAGGCCAGGCGCCGCTGCTCCTTGCGCGAGTAGCCACGGGTCAGACTGATGAAACAGGACAACACGAAGAAGGGGCTGTAGAGCACCAGCATCTTCAGGTAAACGCTGAATAACACGTGGAGCATGGTGTTGGCTCGCGGCGGCAGATGGACAGAGCGGAGTCTATCAGCCGGTTTAATTTTTGGGGGGATGGCGAAAACAAATATCCCCGGAGCAACTAAGCAAGTTGTAGTTTGAAGTGGGTGTTTTCGGGGTTTGTTATTAGCAAGTTACATGTTCTGGTTTGTGGTTTTTTATTGTTCTGTTTATTGTTCTTTCGCGGGTTCAAGAGGAGCTCGTTTTAATTAATAAGGATTTGATAATGAATATTCATGATGTTGAAGATTGCGCCGTTGCTGAGTGTGTCCACCGCTTGCAGAGTTATGAACTGGACGGCGCGGCTATTCGTCCTCGTGGTCTTTCGCTGCCGGCAATCGAAGAGCCGGGCAAGGGTTCCATCGTCGGTGAAGGCATTCTGTCCTTTACCGGAAACTTGAGTGAACAGAATCGCGAAGATGTGCAACACGCGTTCCTGTTCGCCACGCTGGTCGCCAACAAGAAGTATCCGTACGAATATCAGGGCAAGGAATGGTACTACCTGTTTCTGCAAGTGATGACCGATGCCGGCTGGCTGCCAACGAGCAAGTACTACAATGACATGAACATCGGCGGTAATACCGTACGGATGGATCAACTGGTGCTGGAGATCCTCGGCAGCGTCGTGGCCGGGCTTGCTGTGCCGGGCTCGGCTTCGGTGTTGATGCTGAAAGTCGCAGGCGACGCCATTACCGCCCTGAAAAAGCGTGAAACCGCGCTGACGCTGTACGAGCGCAACATGCTTGAACATGGTGTCGGCGGTATGGCGGCTGGCACGTGTACCGAAATCAATGGCGAAGTCACCATGGCCCTGGGGACTGTTCGATTCATCCGCAAAAACACGGCCAAACAAGTGTTGTTCATGGATTGGGATTCGCGTGAAGTGAAACTCTATCGGGGTGATTCGGTATTCCGCAAAGTGCCTTCTATCGTCGAGCAAACCCGCGATACCATCCGCGTCAAACTGGGTTTGAACGCAAAAACCAAGATCGAAGATTACGAGATCTGACTGAGTGTTATTGATAGGGCGGCCGTTATCGGTCCGCCCTTTTTCCATTGAGGGTTGATAATGGCTCGGTTATACACGTTGTTGGCAGTAGGGCATGCTGTTTTGGCGTTGCCGGAATCTGGACGCCGCACGGATTACGATGATCTCGTTCAGTCAGGTCTGTTGGCGCAACTGGTCGCCAATAAAAAAATCGAAGACGCGAAAGTTGAAAGTTGGTACGACGCTTACATCGCTGTGCTGGATGACTTCTGGGTGCGAAGCGTGAAGTTGCGCGAGGATTTCTCTGTCGCTCAGGCAGATACGGGTTCGGCGCTGGAGTGGGCCACGACAGTGTTGGCCAATAACGCTGGCAACGATCCGGCACTTGGCGGGCTGATGGCATATGCGGCGCGAATCACTGACGGTGTTTCGGCAGTGCAGACGTTGCCCGAGCCGCCTGGCGAAGCGCTCATGCAGACGCCGAGGCCTGCGCTTCAGGTGGTGCGCCTGCTGACCATTGCAGCGCAGAGTCCGACATCGATCAGCAGCCTTTATCTTGAGTTCAAGACGCGACAGACGCTGGCTGCCAATCCGTGGTCGCAGCGTTTCGCGAGCGCTGAAGTCGAAGGTCCGGTGTGTGTGCGTTATGCGCGAGCGACGCTGTCACAAACGCTCTACGCACTATCGCGTCAGGCCGTGGCGCGAAAGCTTGGAGATCGACTGGCGCAGAACGTGGCGCCATTGGCTGAGGCAATCGATCTCGGTGTCTGAGGCGGATTGCCCGGGGGCTGCAAGCGCTTTCGGGCGATGAACGGCAATCGTCAGAAAGTCGAGGCCGTACGGTTCTGCTGATCACGCTGGGCCACCCAGTGTTCGATCAGCTCGCGCAGTTGCGACAACTCCACCGGTTTGGCCATGTGCCCGTCCATCCCGGCCTGGCGCGCGCGTTCCTTGTGCTCGGCGAGGATGTGTGCGGTCAGCGCGACAATCGGTGTGCGGGTACGCTGATTGCTGACTTCCCACGCGCGCAATTGCTGGGTCGCCGAGAAGCCGTCAAGGATCGGCATTTCGCAGTCCATCAGCACCAGGTCGTAACGCTGAGCCTTCATCGCCTGCAGGGCTTCTTCGCCGTTGCTGGCAGTGTCAGGTTGCAGGTTGAGTTTGCCGAGCATGCCGCGAATCACTTTGGTCGAAATCGTGTTGTCTTCGGCGACGAGAATGCGGAAATCGCTCGGCACCTTGGCGGCGGTCGCGGGCGTGACCACTTGCGGCTGGAACACCACCTGCCCCTTGTTGCGCTGGTTCAATTCGTCGGCCAGCGTGGTCTTGAGCGTGTAGCCGGCCACCGGTTTGGCGAGGATGCGTTTGATCCCGGAGTTGCGCGCGATGATCTTGCTCGGCGCGTTGCTGATGCCGGTGAGCATGATCAACAGGATGTCGTGATTGAGGCTCGGGTCTTCCTTGATCTTGGCCGCCAGTTGCATGCCGGTCATGCCGGGCATGTTCTGGTCCAGCAGCACCACATCGAAGTAGTCGCGCAGGTGCGCCTTGGTGCGCAGCAGCGCCAGCGCTTCCTTGCCCGATGGCACGGCGCTGACGTTCAGACCCCAGGCGCTGCATTGCTGCACCAGCACCTTGCGGCAGGTATCGTTGTCGTCCACCACCAGCACGCGCGCACCTTGCAGCGGGCCGTCGAGGTCGGAGGTCGGGTGTTCGAGACGGTCAGGGTCCAGTGGCAGGGTCAGCCACAAAGTGCTGCCCTGATTGGCGCCGCTCTTGATCCCGAACTCGCCGTGCATCAGGCGGATCAGTTGCCGGGCGATCACCAGCCCAAGGTTGCCACCCAAACGGTTGGCCGAGAGGAAGTGCTTGCTGTGCAACTCGGCGTGCAGCAGCGCATCGCGCTCTTCTGCCTCCATCGGCTGGCCACTGTCCTGCACGGCGATGCGCAGGCGCGGCTTGACGCTGCGCTCGTCGAGGGCGACGACGATCAGCACTTCGCCTTCGTCGGTTTTTTTCAGGGCATTTTCCAGCAGGCTCAGCAGGGTCTGGCGCAAGCGGGTCGGGTCGCCGCTGATCACGCGCGGTACCTGTGGCTGGATGAAACTGATCAGCTCGACGTTTTGCTGTTCGGCTTTGGCCCGGTAAATGCTCAGGCAGTCGTCGATCAAAGCATTGAGGTCAAACTGCACATCGTCCAGTTCGATCTGCCCGGATTCGAGCTTGGAGATGTCGAGGATCTCGTTGATCAATGTCAGCAGTTCGTTGCCGGCACTGTGGATGGTTTGCACGTAATCGCGTTGCTTTACCGACAGCGGTGTGCCCAGCAGCAACTCGGTCATGCCCAGCACGCCGTTCATCGGGGTGCGGATTTCGTGGCTGATCTTGGCGAGGAACTCGGCTTTGGCGTTGATCTCGGCATTGCTCGCAGCAAGGTCGCGACTGATGCTGAAACGGCTTTCGGTGATGCTGCGCTGGCGTTCACCCAAGGCGATGCTCATCAGCAGGCCGCTGATGCAGATGAAGCCCATCAGGGTCATGATCAGGCCCTGCGGCGCCACCAGGGTCAGCCCCAGCAGTGCCGGCAGGATGATCAGCGTGCCGATATTGAACACCACCATCCCGGCAACGAACAGCCGCGCCGGGCGATAACCTTTTTGCCAGTGATAGAAGCCGACCAGCAACATGCTCAGGCCGGCCAGCGCCACCAGCGCGTAGGTGATGATGTTCAGCGGCAGGGTGTTGACGAATAACAGCAGCAGGCTGCAGATCACGATGAACAGAATGTCGCCCAGCAACAGTTTGTTCAGCGGGTGCGGGCCCAGCGGGGCGAAGAAGCGCAGGGCGAACATCAACCCGGCGGGGGCGGTCAGCAGCAGCGCCAGATAAGCGCCCGGCGTCTGGATCGCGTGCCAGTTCGGCAGCCACGGGCCGGCGAGGTTGAGCAGCAACAACAGACTCAGGCCCAGCAGGCCTTCGCAGATCGCCAGCCACAGGCTGCTGCGCGAGCGCGAGTAGGCATAGCGCACGAGGTTGTGCAGCAGCAACATGCCGAGGCAACCGAACAGCAGGCCGAAAATCAGCGTCTGGTTCTGATTGGCGGCACTCATCACCGCCGATTGCAGGGTGATGTGCGGGCGCAGCTGATGGTCGGAGACCATGCGCAGATAGATGTCGAGTGGCTTGTCGCTTTGCGGCAGCGGCAGCAGGAAGTCGCTGCTGGGCAGTGGCCGCTCGGCCTGCGGCTGGTGGGTGCCGGAGAGGCGTTGCTCGATCAGCTTGTCGCCGTCCAGCACGTACAGACTGAGACTGGACAGGTCGGGCGCAAAGATACGCAGCACTTGCTCGTGCTTGCCCGGCGCCAGTTTGAAGCGCAGCCAGAGTGCACCATCGGGCTCGGCCGCCGTGAGGCGATCAAGTTCGATGGGACTGAATTGATTGGTGTAGCGCGCCGAGCGGATGTCGCTCAGTTGCAGATTACCCTGATCGTCAAGCAATACCGACCAGCCACTGCCTTGCGCGGCCAGCGCCGGAAGCATGCAGAGCAAGGTCAGCAACGTGACGGTGAAACTTATGGCAATCCTGAGCCAGCGCACGGCGAAATCCCTTCGTAGGTTGATGCCAGAATATAACGATGCGCGGCGGCGGAACAGCCCGGCGAGGGACTGCATCCCGCGCCGGACGTGAAGGACAGCTTATTCCTGGGTTTCGCCACGTTCACGGGCAATGGCGCGGTAGCCAATGTCCTTGCGGTAGAAGCAGCCTGCCCAGTCGATGGCGGCGGCCAGCTTGTAGGCTTGCTGCTGCGCTTCGCTGACACTGGCGCCCATGGCAGTGGCGCAGAGTACGCGACCACCGGCCGTCACCACGTTGCCATCCTTCAGCGCCGTACCGGCGTGGAAGACTTTGCCTTCCAGGCCTGCGGCTGCGTCCAGACCGTTGATCGCCGCCCCCTTGGCATAGTCGCCCGGGTAGCCGCCGGCGGCCAGCACGATGCCGACGCTCGGACGTGGATCCCACTGTGCTTCAACCTTGTCCAGCGCTTGCGCCAGAGCGGCTTCGACCAGCAGCACCAGGCTCGACTGCAGGCGCAGCATCACCGGTTGGGTCTCCGGGTCACCGAAGCGGCAGTTGAACTCGATGACTTTCGGGTTGCCGGCCTTGTCGATCATCAGACCGGCGTACAGGAAACCGGTGTAGACGTTGCCTTCTTCGGCCATGCCGCGCACGGTCGGCCAGATCACCTGATCCATCACGCGCTGGTGCACGTCGGCGGTGACCACCGGGGCAGGGGAGTAGGCACCCATGCCGCCAGTATTCGGGCCGCTGTCGCCGTCGCCAACACGTTTGTGGTCCTGGCTGGTGGCCATCGGCAGGACATTCTTGCCGTCGACCATGACGATGAACGAGGCTTCCTCACCGTCGAGGAATTCTTCGATCACCACGCGCGAACCGGCATCGCCGAACGCATTGCCGGCGAGCATGTCGCGCACGGCGTCTTCGGCTTCGGCCAGGGTCATGGCAACGATCACGCCTTTACCGGCGGCCAGGCCATCGGCCTTGATCACGATCGGTGCGCCTTTTTCACGCAGGTAAGCCAGGGCCGGCTCGATCTCGGTGAAGTTCTGGTAGTCGGCGGTCGGAATCTTGTGCCGGGCCAGGAAATCCTTGGTGAAGGCTTTCGAGCCTTCCAGCTGCGCAGCGCCGGCGGTCGGACCGAAGCAGTCCAGGCCACGGGAGCGGAACAGATCGACCACGCCAGCGACCAGCGGTACTTCCGGGCCGACGATGGTCAGGGAAACGTTTTTCTCGGCGAAGTCGGCCAGTTGCTCAAGGGCCAGCACGTCGATGGCGACGTTTTCGCACTTGGCTTCAATCGCGGTACCGGCATTGCCCGGCGCGACGAAAACCTTCTGTACGCGCGGATCCTGAGCCACTTTCCAGGCCAGGGCGTGTTCACGGCCACCGCTGCCAATGATCAAAACATTCATTTCAAAAACCTCAAATTCTGTGGGGCGCTACCAACCGCTGTGAAACCTGTAGGAGCTGCCGAAGGCTGCGATCTTTGCTCTTGATCCTTTAAAGCAAGATCAAAAGATCGCAGCCTGCGGCAGCTCCTACACAGAGGGAGCGGTGTATCAGTGACGGAAGTGGCGCATGCCCGTAAAGACCATGGCGATGCCGGCTTCATCAGCAGCAGCAATCACCTCGGCATCACGCATCGAGCCGCCTGGCTGGATCACCGCCGTGATACCGACCTTGGCCGCGTTGTCCAGGCCGTCGCGGAACGGGAAGAACGCATCCGATGCCATCACCGAACCTGCAACCTGCAGACCGGCGTGCTCAGCCTTGATCGCAGCGATACGCGCGGAGTTTACGCGGCTCATCTGGCCAGCGCCGACACCGATGGTCTGACGGTTCTTGGCGTAGACGATGGCGTTGGACTTGACGTACTTGGCGACTTTCCAGGCGAAGATCAGGTCGTGGATTTCCTGTTCGGTCGGTGCACGCTTGGTCACCACTTTCAGGTCGTCGGCGCCGATCATGCCGATGTCGCGGCTCTGCACCAGCAGGCCACCATTGACGCGCTTGTAATCCCAGGCCGGAACGCGGTCCGCCGACCACTCGCCGCAGGCCAGCAGACGCACGTTGGCTTTGGCGGCGACGATGGCGCGGGCTTCTGCGCTGACGCTTGGAGCAATGATCACTTCCACGAACTGACGCTCGACGATCGCCTTGGCGGTCTCGGCATCCAGCTCACGGTTGAAGGCGATGATGCCGCCGAAGGCCGACTCGGTGTCGGTAGCGTAGGCCAGTTCGTAGGCCTGACGGATACCGCCCTCGGCGTCCGGGCTCACGGCCACGCCGCACGGGTTGGCGTGCTTGACGATCACGCAGGCCGGCTTGACGAAGCTCTTCACGCATTCCAGCGCGGCGTCGGTGTCGGCCACGTTGTTGTACGACAGCTCTTTGCCTTGCAGTTGGGTCGCGGTGGCGATACCGACTTCGGCAGGCTTGGCTTCCACGTAGAACGCCGCGCTCTGGTGCGGGTTCTCGCCGTAGCGCATTTCCTGAGCCTTGATGAACTGGCTGTTGAAGGTGCGCGGGAACTCGCTGCGGCCTTCGGTGCTCAGGGTTTCGGCAGCCTGATTCACGGTGCCCATGTAGTTGGCGATCATGCCGTCGTAGGCGGCGGTGTGTTCGAAGGCCTTGAGCATCAGGTCGAAACGCTGAGCGTAGGTCAGGCCGCCGGCCTTGAGGTTTTGCAGAACGTTGGCGTAATCGCTGGCATTCACCACGATCGCCACGTCTTTATGGTTTTTCGCCGCCGAACGGACCATGGTCGGGCCGCCGATGTCGATGTTCTCGATAGCGGTCGGCAAGTCGCAGCCTGGCTTGCTGATGGTGGCTTCGAACGGGTACAGGTTGACCGCAACCAGGTCGATCGGCTTGATGCCGTGCTCGCTCATGATCGCGTCGTCGATACCGCGACGACCGAGGATCCCACCGTGGATTTTCGGGTGCAGGGTTTTCACCCGACCGTCCATCATTTCCGCGAAACCGGTGTAATCCGCGACTTCCACTGCGGCAACACCGTTGTCGCGCAGCAGCTTGAACGTCCCGCCGGTGGAGAGGATCTCGACGCCGAGGGCTTCAAGCTCCCTGGCGAACTCGAGGATCCCGGTCTTGTCGGAAACGCTGATCAAGGCGCGGCGGATCGGCAGGCGGGTAGTCTGGTCGGTCATCTCAATTTCCATCAAAAGCAAAGGAAGTCAGCAAAAAAGGCGACCGGTTTTACGCGGGCGCCTTTCTGGTTTGATTGAATGCTTACAGCAGATCGTACTGCTTGAGTTTCTTGCGCAGTGTGCCGCGGTTGAGTCCCAGCAGCTCACTGGCCTTGGTCTGGTTGCCCTTGACGTAGTTCATCACGCTTTCGAGCAGGGGAGCCTCGACTTCGGAGAGCACCAGGTTGTACACATCCGTGACGGACGCGCCCTCAAGGTGGGCGAAATAATTGTGCAGCGCCTTCTCGACACTCCCGCGAAGGGTCTGACCTTCTTCGCTTGGGGTATTGAGGTGCTGTTTCAAATTCACGTTGTCGCTCACGGGTGCTGTTCCACTCACTAAAGTCTCGGTCATCATCGTCATGCGGCCACCCCTTCTTCGTCCCCTGTCAGGCTCTTGTAACGCTCGGCGAAGAACTCCCGAACGTTGGCGCATTGTGTTTCCGTACCATCCAAACGATTGAAGTGGGCGCGAAACTCCCTGGCGCCCGGCAAGGTTGCGAGATACCAGCCCACATGCTTGCGGGCAATGCGCACGCCCATCACATCCCCATAGAAGGCGTGAAGGGCGGCCAGATGCTCCAGCAGGATGCGTTCCACTTCGCTCAGCTCCGGCGCCGGCAATTTCTCGCCGGTACGCAGGAAGTGTTCGATCTCGCGAAAAATCCATGGCCGCCCCTGGGCAGCCCGGCCTATCAGCAGGCCATCGGCACCGGTCGCGTCAAGCACGTAACGGGCCTTTTCCGGCGAATCGATATCGCCATTGGCAAACACCGGGATCGACACCGCCTGCTTGATCGCGGCAATCGTGTCGTACTCGGCTTCGCCGGTGTACAGATCGGCGCGCGTGCGGCCATGCACGGCCAGCGCGGTGATCCCGGCCTGCTCGGCGATCTTCGCCACGGTCAGGCCGTTCTTGTTGTCGCGATCCCATCCGGTGCGGATCTTCAGGGTCACCGGCACATCCACTGCAGCGACGACGGCCTGCAGGATCTCGGTGACCAGTGCTTCATCCTTCAACAACGCGGAGCCGGCGGCCTTGTTGCAGACCTTCTTTGCCGGGCAACCCATGTTGATATCAATAATCTGTGCGCCCAGTTCGACGTTGGCCCGTGCCGCGTCCGCCAGCATCTGCGCATCGCCACCGGCAATCTGCACCGAGCGTGGCTCGGGATCGCCTTCGTGGATCATGCGCATGCGCGACTTGCGGGTGTTCCACAGGCTCATGTCACTGGTGACCATTTCCGAGACTACAAGCCCTGCGCCCAAACGCTTGCACAGCTGACGAAAGGGCTGGTCGGTGACGCCCGCCATCGGGGCGAGAATCAAACCGTTCTGCAATGTATATGGGCCGATGCGTACCGCCGACATAGGACTTCCCTGAAGTGGGGCCGGATCATGAGAGTTCGAAAAAGGGTTGGCATGATACCCGCTCTCGATGACTGGATAAAGGCTGAATTGAACAAAATCTGAACAGTTATTCTGTTATTACCAGCGGTTTGGTGGCCGCGGAGGAAGTCAGAAAACTGCCGTCAAACCTGAAGCGATAAAGCGATTCACTCGGGGGAGTGGAAACTCAGGCTGTAATTCACCGCTTTGGGGCCTGGATCGAGGATATCCAGTGCGATGTGGATCGGCGTCTGTGGCGGCATTTCCGCCATGCCCTCAAGGTCGCCGTTGAGGTATTCGCCGGGTTTGAAGCGACGACTGGCAATCAGGTGACCGTTGAGATCGGCGAAGCGCAACTCCAGCAGCGGGAACGGCTGGGAGAATGTTGCGCGGTTATAAATGATCGCGTCGACCACCAGCGCTCCACTGAATTCCGGATGGCTGCGCACCACCAGGTTGCTGCTTTTGATTTTGCCGATGTCGACCTTGGACGGCACCGTGCAACCGATCTGCGGACAGAACTGCTGGAACCACGGGCGGTACTGATCCTGGCGCGCCAGTTCGTCGAAATGATAGGCGATGTACTGACCCGCCAGACCGGCGGCGGCGAGCAGCACCAGCAAACTCCAGAGCAGGCGCCGGCCCCAAGGCGAACGGCGCTTCTGCCAGTCCAGTTGCAGCGGGTCGTCGGTCAGATCCTGCAGCACTTCGGCGCGTTGACGTTTTTTGCGCAGCGGTTCGACCGATGGCAAGTCGTCATCGTCCGGCTCGACGTTGGCCGACAGGCGTTCACGACGGGCATTCGGATCGATCGGGTCGTGCAGGCGCAGTTGCGGGATCGGCGGTTCATCGTCCAGATCCACCGGCTCCAGCGACAGGGAAGGCTCGGTGCGCGCGGTGTTTACCGGTTCCGGTTCGACGGTATCTGGCTCGACGTCATCTTCGGGCTCGGGCAGACGTTCATCGTCGCGTGTGCTGAACAGGCTGTCGCGCCACTCCGTTTCATCGGCTTCAGGGCTGTCGCGGCGGGCGCTCAGGGATTCTTCGCGCTGACGACCGAATTCGGTGGTCGGCTGGATTTCCCGTTGTTCGAGGCGGGCCAGTTCTTCGTCCAGATCGAGGCTGTCCAGATCCAGCTCGCTGGCGCTCCATTGCTTTTGGCTGATGGCGCGCGGCGCGGGCGGTTCGTCATTGACGGGTGCTTCGACCACTGGCGGCGGCTCGCTGACCACCGCCTGAGACGGTGCTGGCTGGACAATGGACGGCGCCACCGGCGTAACCGCTTCCTTGCCGGCGTGTTGTTCCAGCAGCTGTTTGGCGGCATTGAACACTTGCAGGCAGGAGCCACAGCGAACCACCCCGCGGGCCACGCTCAACTGAGCATGGCTGACGCGGAAGCTGGTTTGGCAATGCGGGCACTGGGTGACGAAGCTGTCGGTCATGCGGCGATCCGGTTTATGCAGGCGGCCATTCTAGCGCCGACGGCCGGTGATGCGCACCCAGCCATCACGATTGGCGATCGGGTCCAGATCGAAGTCCTGCGCATAGGCTGCAGCGACCTCTTCGCCTTGTTCGGCGAGGATCCCGGACAACGCCAGACGCCCGCCGGACTTGACCAGGCCGGACAGCTGTGGCGCCAGGGAAACCAGCGGGCCGGCCAGAATGTTGGCCACCAGCACGTCGGCTTTGACCTGCGGCAGATCTTCCGGCAGGTACAGCGGGAACAGCTCGTCGGCAATATTGTTGCGCCCGGCGTTGTCGCGCGAGGCTTCCAGCGCCTGCACGTCGATGTCGGTGCCGACCGCTTCTTTGGCGCCGAGCAGCAGGGCGGCGATCGCCAGAATCCCCGAGCCGCAGCCGAAGTCCAGCACGTTGCAGTCCTTCAGATCCTGGCCGTCGAGCCATTCCAGGCACAGCGCGGTAGTCGGGTGAGTGCCGGTGCCGAATGCCAGGCCCGGATCCAGCAACAGATTGACCGCGTCAGGCTCAGGCGCGGCGTGCCAGCTCGGCACGATCCACAGGCGCTGACCGAAACGCATTGGCTGGAAACCGTCCATCCAGCTGCGTTCCCAATCCTGGTCTTCGATGACTTCGCTGTGATGCTCGGGCAGCGGGCTGCCGGTCAGCAGTTCCAGATGGGCCAGTACCGGCGCAGGCTCGGTGCCGCCCTCGAACAGGGCCAGCAGATGTGTGTGCGCCCACAGCGGGGTGGTGTTGAGTTCCGGCTCGAAGATCGGCTGATCTTCGGCGTCCATGAAGGTCACCGAAACGGCGCCGACTTCAAGGAAAGCGTCTTCGTAGGTTTCGGCTTGTTCCGGGCTGATGGCGAGACGTACTTGCAGCCAAGGCATGGCGGGCACCTTTGAAAAAATATGATTGCAGCCTAGCGGCCAGCGAGAAGCGCGCAAGTTTACGCGAGCGCGCCAAAGAAGACGAACTTGGTTGAAAAGCAAAAGATCGCAGCCTTCGGCAGCTCCTACATTTCGAATGCATTCTCCTGTAGGAGCTGCCGAAGGCTGCGATCTTTTGACTTTGCTGCAGAAACAACAAAGCCGCCCGAAGGCGGCCTTGTCTGGTGCGGGCTGAAGCTTAGTGCTTGTCGCCAGCCAGCTTGTGCTCGAGGTAGTGAATGTTCACGCCCCCTTTGCAGAAGCCTTCGTCGCGGGTCAGATCACGGTGCAGCGGGATGTTGGTCTTGATCCCGTCCACCACGATTTCGTCCAGGGCATTGCGCATGCGCGCCATGGCTTCGTCGCGGGTGGCGCCGTAAGTGATCAGCTTGCCGATCAGCGAGTCGTAGTTCGGCGGAACCGCATAACCGCTGTACAGGTGCGAATCGACGCGAACGCCGTTGCCGCCTGGAGCGTGGAAATGCTTGACCGTGCCCGGGCTCGGCATGAAGGTTTTCGGGTCTTCAGCGTTGATCCGGCACTCCAGCGAGTGACCGCGGATCACCACGTCATCCTGAGTGAACGACAGCTTGTTGCCAGCGGCGATGCTGAGCATCTCCTTGACGATGTCGATACCGGTGACCATTTCCGAAACCGGATGCTCCACCTGAACACGGGTGTTCATTTCGATGAAGTAGAAACGACCGTTCTCGTACAGGAACTCGAACGTGCCGGCGCCACGGTAGCCGATGTCGATGCACGCCTTGACGCAGCGCGCCAGCACTTCCTGACGTGCCTGCTCGTCGATGCCGGGTGCCGGTGCTTCTTCAAGCACCTTCTGGTGACGACGTTGCAGCGAGCAATCGCGGTCGCCCAGATGGATGGCGTGACCCTGGCCGTCGGACAGCACCTGAACTTCGACGTGACGCGGGTTGGTCAGGAATTTTTCCAGATAGACCATCGGGTTGCCGAACGCTGCGCCAGCTTCGGAGCGGGTCAGTTTCGCCGAGGCGATCA
Organism: Pseudomonas sp. S8; assembly: GCF_050473925.1. Classification (NCBI taxonomy): domain Bacteria; kingdom Pseudomonadati; phylum Pseudomonadota; class Gammaproteobacteria; order Pseudomonadales; family Pseudomonadaceae; genus Pseudomonas; species Pseudomonas sp. S8. Next base: position 3,616,940 of record NZ_JBFDVZ010000016.1, on the reverse strand, counting down.
GGTCTTCTTCCTTGTGCACCACGCGCATGCCGCGACCACCGCCGCCGCCAGCGGCCTTGATGATCACCGGGTAGCCGACTTCACGACCGATGCGCAGCGCCGTTTCTTCGTCTTCCGGCAGCGGGCCGTCGGAACCTGGAACGGTCGGCACGCCGGCTTCGATCATCGCGTGCTTGGCCGACACCTTGTCGCCCATCAGACGAATGGTTTCGGCTTTCGGGCCGATGAAGGCGAAGCCGGAGTTCTCGACCTGTTCGGCGAAATCGGCGTTTTCCGCGAGGAAACCGTAGCCTGGGTGAATGGCGGTGGCGCCAGTCACTTCAGCGGCAGCGATGATGGCCGGGATGTGCAGGTAGGACTGAGCGGCAGAAGCCGGGCCGATGCAGACGGACTCGTCTGCCAGACCCAGGTGCATCAGCTCTTTGTCGGCCTTGGAGTAAACGGCGACGGTCTTGATGCCCATCTCTTTGCAGGCACGCAGAATCCGCAGGGCGATCTCACCGCGGTTAGCGATCAGAACTTTTTCCAACTTCGCAGTCATCAAAGGCTCTCCGCAGTTCAAACGATGGTGAACAGCGGTTGGTCGTACTCAACCGGCTGGCCGTCTTCGACGAGGATGGATTCGATCACACCGCTGGTTTCAGCTTCGATGTGGTTCATCATCTTCATGGCTTCGACGATGCACAGGGTGTCGCCTTTCTTCACGGTCTGGCCGACTTCAACGAAGGCTGGCGAGGTTGGCGAAGATTTACGGTAGAAGGTGCCTACCATTGGCGAGCGGGCCACGGTGCCGTTCAGTGCAGGAGCAGCAGCGGCAGCGGCAGCCGGAGCGGCAGCAGCCACTGGAGCAGCGGCGGCAGGCGCAGCGGCCGGAGCCTGCATCGGCGCCGGAGCGTAGTACTGCTGAGCCGGGGTCTTGCTGTGACGGCTGATGCGTACGGACTCTTCGCCTTCCTTGATCTCGAGCTCGTCGATGCCGGACTCTTCCAGCAATTCGATCAGTTTCTTAACTTTACGGATATCCATGAATCATCAACTCCCAAGGGTCGGTCAGGGGCGTTTAACGCTTGTGGTTCAAGTCGTTGCCTGTGTTTCAAGCTGCTCTAGTGCGGCCTCCAGGGCCAGTCGGTAACCGCTGGCGCCAAGGCCGCAGATCACTCCCACCGCTACATCGGAGAAGTAAGAGTGATGGCGGAAAGGTTCGCGCTTGTGCACGTTGGACAAATGCACTTCGATGAATGGGATGCTCACTCCCAGCAGCGCGTCACGTAATGCGACACTTGTGTGCGTAAAAGCTGCTGGGTTGATCAGAATGAAATCCACACCTTCACCGCGAGCGGCGTGGATGCGGTCGATCAATTCGTACTCGGCGTTGCTTTGCAGATACAGCAGATGATGGCCGGCTTCACGGGCGCGGCGCTCCAGATCCTGATTGATCTGCGCCAGGGTCGTTGAACCGTAAGTGCCGGGTTCGCGGGTGCCGAGCAGGTTCAGGTTGGGGCCGTGCAGCACCAGTAGCGTTGCCATCTGCATGTTCCTTGTTATGAATGAGCAGTCGTCAGAACCCGGCGACTATGCCGCAAAGGCTTTGTGACTGTCCAGTTCTCTGCAATAGCCAGCACGATGACCGATGTTTGCGCGAAATTTGTGACTGAGTGATTTGATCCGGTCATTCGCTCTGTAGGAGCTGCCGAAGGCTGCGATCTTTTGATCTTGTTTCTAAAAAATCAAAAGATCGCAGCCTTCGGCAGCTCCTACAGGGATCGTGATCAGACGCGGAAGGCCTGTACGGCGGTATGCAGTTGCCCGCCCAATAGCAGCAGGTTCTCGCCTTGTTCTCGACCTTCGCCGATGCGCAGCAGGTTATCGCCGCCCAATTGATGGATCCGCTCGCTGTGATCACGGATTTCGCTGACCGCGCCGCTCTGCTGAGCGGTGATCTCGGCGATGCGGATCGCCGTGTCGGAAATGGTCTGGATCGCGCCGACGATTTTATCCAGCGCGCCGTCCGCCGCTTGTGCCTGGTTGGCCGTGGCTTCGGCGTGTTCGACCTGCGCGCGCATGCCTTCGACCGATTGTCGGGCGGCGGCTTGCAGGCCGGCGATCAGCGTCTGGATTTCCGCCGTCGCGCCGGCCGTGCGTTGTGCCAGTGAGCGCACTTCCTCGGCCACCACTGCAAAGCCACGGCCCATTTCCCCGGCCCGCGCCGCTTCGATGGCCGCGTTCAGGGCCAGCAGGTTGGTCTGGTCGGCGATCGAACGGATCACCGTCAACACGCCGCCGATGGTCGCCGACTCTTCGGCCAGGTGCTCGATCATCTGCGCGTTACCCTGGACTTCGCCGACCAGCGCGTGCAGGCCGGTGAGGCTCTGGCCGATCACGGTTTGTCCGTGTTCGACGGCCAGCCCGGCATGGCGGCTGGCATCGGCGGCCTGCCGCGCATCGCCAGCGACCTGCTGAATGGTGGCTTCCAGTTCGCCCAGTGAATCGCGGATCAGCGCAGTGTCGCCGGCCTGATGTTCGGCACCGGTGTGCAGGTCATTGCTCAGTTCGGCCAGGGTACGGCTGCTGTCGGCGACCTGTTCGGCGTTGCCGCGAATCGTCCCGACCAGATCCACCAGATACGCGCGCAAGCGGTTGAGCGAAGCTTCAATGTCATGCAGTTCGCGGTTGGTTTTGCCCAACTGAATGTCGCGACTGAAATCGCCTTCGGCCCAGGTCGACAGCGCCGGGGCAAGGTTGGTCAGGGTGCGCGCCAGGCGCCGCTGCAAGGTGTCGATCAGCAGCGCGATCAGCAGAATCAGGCCGATCATCACGCCCTGCATCAGGCGCACTTCGCCCTGAATCTGTCCGTGCTGGGCGCGCACCACCGGCTCAAGTCCAGCGATGGCCTGTTGCACGGCGGCGATTTTCAGGTGAGTCGCGGTGCTCAGTTCGGTGCGTTTCTGGATCTGCTCGCGGGTGCGTGCCAGTTCCGCCGGGTAGCGGCCGAGCAGGCTGTTCAATTCACGCTTGAGGCCGATGCCGGCGTCTTCGGCGGCGGATTTTTCGGTGCTTTCGATGCCCATCATCGCGGCGAAATCATCGCTGCCGGATTCATTCCTGGCGACCACACCGAGCAGCGGCAGGGCGTCGATGGCCTGAGCCTGGGTGCGGATATTGTCGACTTCGCGCTCGACGTCGGCGGCGAGTTCACTGCGGCCGCTGCTGACCAGTTTGTCGCGGGCCAGCGACAGCTTGCCCAGGTGCTGCGAGGCGATGAGCAGCGGTGTCAGATACGTCGCGTTGCCATTGGCGTAGGTGCTGAGTTGATCGAGACTGGCGCTCAGTTCGCGTTCGGCCTGCAACAGCAACGCCTGCGGATCACCGGCCAGTTTGCCGGCCGCGAGCAGGTCGGTTTTGCTGAAGTCTTCCAGGCTCGACAGGCTTGGCCGCAGGGTCTCGGCCAGTGCCGGCGGCAGTTCGCCGAGTTCCTTCTGCAGGCCGTCGATGGCTTGGCTGGCGCTGCTCAGGCGCAGGGCGTCGCCGCTGGCGAGGTAGTCCTCGACATTGCGTGCCACGTCATTCTGAAATTGCTGCGACAGGCCGAGGTAGCGCTCCATCAACAGATACGGACGCTCCAAGGCTTTTTGCGACCACCACAGCGTCGCGCCGAGCGCCACGCAGACGGCGACCAGCAGCAGGGTGTTGAGATTGGTGAGCAACTTCAGGCGCATGACGGCTACCAACGGCAGAAATGGTAAGCGCCTGAATTTATTGCGGTTCTGTTACAGGGTTATGACCGAATCAGTGGATTCCGATGAAAAGGTGGCACTTTGCTTTGAGTCGCGCGCGGTCTGCACTCGATTGCGTCCGGCACCCTTGGCGCGGTACAGCGCTTCGTCGGCCTGGCTGGCCATCATCAGGCTGTCGGAGTCTTCGTGCATTTCCACCACGCCGGCGCTGAAGGTGCACCACAAATCCTGCGGCTGCGCCGGATAGTGGATTTCGGCAAAGCGCTGGCGGATCTCGTCGAGCACTTTGTGCGCGGCTTCTATATCCGTGTCGGGCATGACAATGGCGAACTCTTCGCCGCCGTAACGGCCGATGAAGTCGGTCTTGCGCAAGCGTTGCTTGAGGAACAGCGCCAGGCTCTTGATCACTCGGTCGCCCATCGGGTGACCGTGGCTGTCGTTGACCCGTTTGAAGTGGTCGATGTCGAGCATGGCAAAGCTCAGCGGCTTGTTCTCGCGCCGGGCGCGGAACGAGCAGTCTTCGAGCAATTGCAGGATGTGCGTGTGGTTGTACAGGCCGGTGAGGCTGTCGCGGACCATGCGTGCCTTGAGATTGCGCGCACGGGCGGCGCGGTTGCGCACCGTCGTAATCAGATGTCGCGGCTTGATCGGCTTGGTCAGGAAGTCGTCGCCGCCCTCGCTCATCGCGTCGAGCTGCTTGTCCAGATCGTCCTCGGCGGACAAATAGATGATCGGCACGCTGACGTAGCGGTCGTTGTGGCGAATCACCTTGGCCAGTTCAGTGCCGGTGCAGGCCGGCATGTACATGTCGAGGATGATCAGGTCCGGCTGGAAATCCGCCAGTTCGGCCATCGCCTGGATCGGTTCGATCAGGGTACGCGTGACGATTCCGGCGCTGTTGAGCAGGCGCTCGGTGTGCAAGGCCTGGGCGCGGGAGTCGTCGATGATCAGCACTTTATAAGGTTCGTACTGGGCGACGCAGGTCAGGACTTCGATCTTCTCCAGCAGGCTCGACGCTTCGAGGGTGCCGGTGAGAAATTCCTGGCCGCCAGCGCGCACGGCGGCGAGACGGGTCGGGGTGTCGGTTTCATGCAGGCTGAAAAACAGCAGCGGCAGTGGCTCTTCCAGACCTGTCTGGGCTTCGGCGGCCAGTTGCAGGCCGACACCGGCGCCGCTGAAGTCCACGTCCATGACGATTGCCGCCGGCAAGCGCTCGACCATCGAGGAGCGAAATGCAGCGACACTGTCCAGCGCCTGTGCGGTCAGTCCGAAGAATTCCAGCTGCTTGGCCAGGCGTTCGGCGCGGTCGTGATCCTGCAGCATCACGTAGATCGGTTTGCGCAGCGGCGGCAGGAAGGTCTGGTCGAGTTGATCGCCATGGCGCAGACCGGTGCGAGACAGGCGCTGCATCAAGCGATTGAGGTCGGTAATCAGGCCACTGCTCAAGCGCCCGCGATTGGCATCCACGGCCTCCAGCGACTGGCTGATGTGATGAGCCAGTTGCGTGTGCTCGGGCTGCTCGAAGCGCTCGGCAAAGCGCAGCAGGCGCAAGTTCGCTTCGCTCAGTTCGGCGAGGTCGGCAGTGGACCACTCACTGCGTTGCAGGCGCTGCCATATCTCAAGAATCTGACGTGCCTGATGAATTACCCGCTGGGCAAAGTGGTGCTTGAGGCGCTCACGGCTGGGGTCTTCTGGCTCGGTCATATCCTGACTACTAGTTAGGGCGCATGCTGAGATCGACTGGTGGCTCTATGCTAGCACCTCTTTTCCCTTATATGAGTGTCGTGCGTCAATAATCTGCGGTGCTGCACAATTCAGTTTCTGACCGAGCGGTTTTGTTTTTGACTTGCTCGTCGGTCAAACCCCCGTATTACGGGCTCTTTGGGGTTTTTCCTGTCGTTCGCGAAGGAGTGTCCCACCGCTTTGAAGTCATTGTCTTTCAGAGTCTTCTGATTTTTCTTCGACCCCTTTCACAGGGATTACGGACGGGTAGGGTTAAGGGATTCCCTTAGATGCCTTCGCCACCATGACCCAATGTTTCAACCCGCATCCCAGCGATGGATTACGCCTGAACCACACCACCGCGCCCGTCGCCGAGTGTGAGTGCAAGGAAGAGTGGCTGTACGGCGAAAAGATGCTGGTTACCGAGGTTCCGGTACTGATGTGTCAGTGCCTCTGGCGCGCCTGTCAGCAGGAGGCCGAGAAAGTTGTCGCGCCTGAGGGCGTTCTGATCGCCGACCCCGTTGCACGCAACCGGGCGATCAACGCCGCCTATGCCCGCTTGTGGCAACACGATCCGCGGTTCCAGTGGGCGGGTCTGGCGGCCTTCGCTTCCAAGCAGGTGGGTTGTGGGCTGCTCCATGCCGCGGACAGGATCGAACGTATTCGTGAAGAACATGAGGCGCGGCAGCGGGTGCGGGATGGTCGCAGCGAGTCCGGATTGCTGACTCCTGCAAAAATGCCTGAGCAAGCCGATGCGTTGCGCGAGTACGACGAAGCCCGGGCGCGCAATTCTGTGTCGTCGCTGGATTTCCGTGGCCCCGGTGACGCGTTGTCAGTGGCGCAGCAACAGTTCCGGCATGTGTACGAGATGATGGCGATGGGCAATACCACGCTGTTTCTGGATGTACATCCGTTGCACCGGTTTTATGCGGTGCGTGGGTTGGCGGAATTGAAGAAGTGTCTTGGTGAGCGGAAAAAAATATATGGGCACCCCACGTTTCCGGTGCTTTGGCCGGTGGGGCAGGAAACGCTTGAGTTTGGAAAGCGCTTTACAGAAATTCTGGATGCTTTTGAAGCGATCGAGGCAGGGAATATTGCCGAAAGTGTGGAGCATCTGGCTTGGCATGAGCAACGAAACATTCTTCAGCCAACCATCTACGAAAACCTTCATCTGGTGGCGCTGCTGCGGGGCAATCATTTTTCTTACGTAACGGATTTTCCCTCAGGCGTTGCCCAGGCCATCGAGTTGACCCTCACCAGTCAATGCCAGCGAGTCGATGATGGCCGCACCATCGGTTTCGATACTAATCCTCTAGCGGATTTATCCGATATCGATCAACGAATGGCGTTCGTGCTTCGGGCGGCGGCTCGTTTTGACCAGATGCTCAATAACGACGATAGACATGCGCTAGCACAATCCATCCATGAAATTGCCACCATGGAGGGGAGTTAACTTGCACTTCTTTCTGTTCAGCAGGCGTTGTTGGGGGGCGTTGGTGCTTTGTACTGTTTTAGCGATAGCCGCCGCACGTCTACTGACGCAGCCATTGTGGGATGACCCCGTGATTACCGTGAAAATGGGGGGAACATATGAATACATGGAAGCGCACTCGACAGCCGGATTCAAGGCGTGGGGTCGCGGCCGAGGCGGCGTTTCAGGTGGGATCCCGAAGACTGACGCCCGCCTGCGCTTTATTGATCCGCAGTACGGATTCGAAACACCTCTTGCGCGTTTTTTTACGCTGACTTTCGTTGGCAACCTGGTCATCGACATCCGCATGTCCCCGCAAATCGAGCCTTTACTCATCGACGATGCGATGAAAGTTGTAGTCGATCTGCAGGCACAGTGGTGTGCAAAGGGCTGGAAACCGATGGGTACGCGGCGCGATCCGACTATGGCGGATACCCCGCAGTGGCGTGCATACGTCCGACAAGGCGTGCTCTCGGGCACGTCCTATTGGCAGGCTGGCGACAAGTACCAGGCAATGCTGTCACTGGCACGATTTCGAGACTCCAGGCATCCGGATCAGGAGCGCTACCTCATCACCCTTGAGGTCGCCGAACCCTGGATACCTTTCGAAGAAATCGAAAAGCTCCCCGACGAACCCGACCATTTCCCCCCGCCCCAACCACAAAAAGGAGCAACCCCATGCCCAGCCCAGCCTTCATGACCATTCATGGCAGCCGTCAGGGGCTGATCAGTGCCGGGGCCTTCACCGAGGAGTCGGTGGGCAACATCTATCAGAAGGGACGTGAGGACAAAATCATGGTTCAGGCCCTGAGCCACGGCATTTTCCTTCCCAAGGGGCAGGGCGCGGGGCGGCGGATGCACAAGCCGCTGATCATCACCAAGGCACTCGACAAGGCATCGCCCCTGATCGAGGTGGCGATGTGTTCCGGTGAGCTGCTCAGCCAGTGTCGCGTGGAGTTCTATCGCACCTCCGCCCAGGGCGTGCAGGAGCACTTCTACACTATCGAACTGGAGGATGCGCTGATCGTCGGTGCCGAGGTGCTGATGCCGCATTGTCTGGATTCGGCGGTGTCGCACTTTACTCAACTGGAAAAAGTCCATTTCAGCTACCAGCGCATTTACTGGCGACACGAGGTGAGCCGCACGATGGGCTCCGACGAGTGGCAAGGCGAGGTGCAGGGATGAGGCTGGTTCATCATGCTGAGTTGACCAGCGCCGAGCGTCAGCATGTTTACCCGGTGGATCAGGCGCTGGAACGCGTCTGTCAGGTATTGCTGGAGCGCCGCCGGCTTGAAGGGCTCGATGAGCTGCGGGCCAGCTTGCTGATCAATCTGGACAGCGAAGTGCTGGGGCAGATCGAGTGTGGCGACTGGTTGTTGCTCAAGTCACAAGCCGAATTCGGCCAGTGGCCGGTTGCGGCGTCGGTCTTCGATCAGACTGTGCTCGAGATGATGAACAATCCCCCCGCGCAGCCCGTCCGAACCCCGCGAATTTTTCGTCTGGTCGACAGCATCACCGGTGAGCCACTGGCGCAGCAGCCTTACCTCGTAACGGTTGACGGCGTTGTCAGCCAGCGCAAGACCGACGCTGAGGGCATCGCCCATCTGTTCGCAGCTGACGCCGTCCGGCCGATTTCAATGAAAATTTTCAGCGTCTGAAGGGCGCGTCTATCCTTTCGCTCACCGACCGCGCGCGGTTTTTTGTTCCATGACCCGATCACGGGTGCCCGGCCTTGGCACGTTGTTGTATGGTTGTGGTCGAACCGTTGAACCCAAGTGATTGAAAGGATATCGCCATGCTGGACTGGAAGAACCGCGCGGGCAGCGCGCCTGAACGTGCCGCTGAACCGAAGTCGGCCACCCGCAGCTACGTGGGCGGGCTGCTGTTCAGCCGCGCGCTGGCCACGCTGATCGGCATTTATCTGCTGGTCACCATTGGCCTGGGCTGGTACTGGAGCCAGGAGCCCGCGCTGTTCCCGGTGGCACAAAATGCCCAGGCGGCTGCCGAGAAAGAAGGCAAGCAAATGGTGGTCGGCTACACCACGGTCGAAACCCTCAAGACCGTTGCCGGCACTCTGCTGAACAAGCCGGGTGGCTACATTTCCAACGACCGCTTCCCGCCAGGCCTGTGGATGGACAACACGCCGAGCTGGGAATACGGCGTGCTGGTGCAGGTGCGTGACCTGACCCGGGCCCTGCGTAAAGATTTCGCCCGTTCGCAGTCGCAGTCGGCCGAGGACGCTGATCTGGCCAAGGCCGAACCGCGTTTCAACTTCGACAACAAGAGCTGGATCCTGCCGTCGAGCGAATCGGAATATCAGGAAGGCATCAACTCCCTGAGCCGTTATCAGGCGCGTCTGTCTGATCCAACGCAGAAAAACGCCTTGTTCTACGCCCGCGCCGATAACCTGAACAACTGGCTGGGCGATGTCGGCACTCGCCTGGGTTCGCTGTCGCAACGTCTGTCCGCCAGTGTTGGCCGGGTGAAGCTCAACACCGCACTGAAAACCGAAGTGCCGGCGGTGGGCGAAGTGCCGCAGGTTGACGAGGAAGTGGTCGAGACTCCGTGGATGCAGATCGACAACGTGTTCTATGAAGCACGCGGTCAGGCCTGGGCGCTGTCGCACCTGCTGCGCGCCATCGAAGTGGACTTCGCCGATGTGCTGGCGAAGAAGAACGCCACGGTCAGTGTGCGCCAGATCATTCGTGAGCTGGAAGCCTCGCAGGAGCCGGTCTGGAGCCCGATGATTCTCAACGGCAGCGGTTTTGGCGTGCTGGCCAACCACTCGCTGGTCATGGCCAACTACATCTCTCGGGCCAACGCCGCCGTGATCGATCTGCGTCAACTGCTCAATCAGGGCTGAGTCATGGACGAGAGCGCCAAAGAGGCGGCCCATCGCGCCGCCTCCGATGCTGAACAGATCGCCTGGGTCGACGAGCAGGACAACCTGCTCGGCGCCTTGGTGCGGGCCGATCTGCGTGAGCGTGGGCTGATCGGTCGCGGCACTTACATCATGCTGTTCAACAGTGCCGGTGAGCTCTGCGTGCATCGACGCACCTTGAGCAAGGCGATCTATCCCGGTTACTGGGACGTGGCGGCCGGCGGCATGGTCCAGGCCGATGAGACCTATGCCGAATCGGCGGCCCGCGAGCTGGAAGAGGAATTGGGGGTGAGCGGGGTGGAACTGACCGCCCACGATCATTTCTTCTTCGAGGACACCGGCAATCGCCTGTGGTGCTCGGCGTTTTCCGCGGTGTGGGACGGCCCGCTGAAACTGCAGCCGGAAGAAGTGCTGGAAGCACGCTTCCTTCCGGTCGATCAGGTAATGCTGGAAATCGAGCAAAAGCCTTACTGCCCGGACTCTCTGGCCGCGTTGAAGCGCTATCTGAAGGCGCAGCAAAGCGACGTCGCAAAGAACACATAAATTGGCGCCGATTGGCTCTTAGCAATTGCGCTTTTTGCCGTTACACTGCGCGACCTTTTCAAGCTGCACCGAATGGTTTGATATGGGCCTGAACGATGACAGGCCTTTAGGAGCTGCCGAAGGCTGCGATCTTTTGATTTTTGAAGATCAGGATCAAAAGATCGCAGCCTCGTTGCACTCGACAGCTCCTACAGGTCGACGTCGAGCGGTTCAATTGTGTCGGTGCAGTAGCGCTGCCCCTGCCTGAGTGGGGCTTCGCGGTCGATGACCTTGCCCAAGGTCGCGATCAGTCTTTGTCCTCCCAAGAGGATTGCCGGTGGCCAAAAAAGCCGCATCCTTCGCCGCCCTGGGCGGCCTGGTATTTTCCACCGACGCAGGTCGTCATTGCCCGGAATGCAGCAAACCGGTGGACGCCTGTATCTGCAAACAAACCGTGATCCCGGCCGGGGACGGCATTGCCCGCGTGCGTCGCGAGAGCAAGGGCCGTGGCGGCAAGACGGTGACCACCATCACCGGCGTGCCACTGGCCGAAGACGCCCTCAAGGAGCTGGCGACAACGTTGAAGAAACGTTGCGGCACCGGTGGGGCGTTGAAGGACGGGGTCATCGAAATCCAGGGCGATCATGTCGAGCTACTCTTGGCAGAGCTGATCAAGCACGGTTTCAAAGCGAAGAAGTCCGGCGGCTAGCAGCCTCTGTGAAATCCATCTGCGGCTTGATCCGGCACTGAAGCAGTTCAGATCCGGCGTCGTCTCCATGGTTTTCACAGAGCCTGTTCATGAACGGTTTCTAAACTACACGCGGTCAGCGCGGTCTACCGCCGCGCTGACGAACCGTCATTTTCATTCTTTAGACTGCGCCGGCCTGCGATCAGGCGACGCACTATGACTTCTTTATAGGGGACTTCGATGTCCGTACGACGCACACGCAAAGACGATGGCAGCCAATGGACAGTTGCGGACAGCCGCAGTGTTTACGGGATTCGCCATTGGGGGGCCGGGTATTTCGCGATCAATGACGCCGGTCGCGTCGAAGTTCGTCCGAACGGCCCGAGCAGTTCGCCTATCGACCTGTTCGAACAAGTCGACCAACTGCGCAAGAGCGGCTTGTCCCTGCCGTTGCTGGTACGTTTCCCCGACATCCTGCAAGACCGTGTCCGTCAACTGACCGGTGCTTTCGACTCGAACATCGAGCGCCTGGAATACCAGAGCAAGTACACCGCGCTGTACCCGATCAAGGTCAACCAGCAGGAAGCGGTGATCGAGAACATCATCGCCACCCAGAACGTTTCCATCGGTCTGGAAGCCGGCTCCAAGCCCGAGCTGCTGGCGGTGTTGGCGCTGGCGCCGAAGGGCGGCACCATCGTCTGCAACGGTTACAAGGACCGCGAGTTCATCCGTCTGGCGCTGATGGGGCAGAAGCTCGGCCACAATGTGTTCATCGTCATCGAGAAAGAATCCGAAGTCGGCCTGGTGATCGAAGAAGCCGCCTCGCTCAAGGTCAAGCCACAGGTCGGCCTGCGCGTGCGCCTGTCGTCGCTGGCGTCGTCGAAGTGGGCGGACACTGGTGGCGAGAAATCCAAGTTCGGTCTGTCGGCGGCGCAACTGCTGTCGGTGGTCGAGCGCTTCCGCGCTGCCGGCCTCGATCAGGGCATTCGCCTGCTGCACTTCCACATGGGTTCGCAGATCGCCAACCTGGCTGACTACCAGCACGGTTTCAAGGAAGCGATCCGTTACTACGGCGAGCTGCGCAACCTTGGCCTGCCGGTCGATCACATCGACGTCGGCGGCGGTCTGGGTGTCGACTACGACGGCACTCACTCGCGCAACGCCAGTTCGATCAACTACGACATGGACGACTACGCCGGTGTCGTGGTCGGCATGCTCAAGGAGTTCTGCGACGCGCAGAGCCTGCCGCATCCGCACATCTTCTCCGAAAGCGGCCGCTCGCTGACCGCACACCACGCGATGCTGGTGGTGCAAGTGACCGACGTCGAGAAGCACAACGACGACGTGCCACAGATCGAAAACAAGGAAGCACTGCCGGAAACCGTGCAGTGGCTGGTTGACCTGCTCGGCCCGACCGACATCGAAATGGTCACCGAGACCTACTGGCGCGCGACGCACTACATGAGCGACGTGGCCTCGCAGTACGCCGACGGCAAACTGACCCTGGCTGAAAAAGCCCTGGCCGAGCAGTGCTACTTCGCGGTGTGCCGTCGCCTGCATAACTCGTTGAAAGCCCGTCAGCGTTCGCACCGTCAGGTGCTCGACGAACTCAACGACAAGCTGGCCGACAAGTACATCTGCAACTTCTCGGTGTTCCAGAGCCTGCCGGACACCTGGGCGATTGATCAGGTGCTGCCGATCATCCCGCTGCATCGTCTGGACGAAGAGCCGCTGCGTCGTGCCGTGCTGCAAGACCTGACCTGCGACTCCGACGGCAAAATCAACCAGTACGTCGACGAACAGAGTATCGAGACCAGCCTGCCGGTACATGGTCTGAACGAAGGTGAAGACTATCTGCTGGGGGTGTTCCTGGTCGGCGCCTATCAGGAAATTCTCGGCGACATGCACAACCTGTTCGGTGACACCGACTCGGTGAACATCTATCAAAACGCCGATGGCAGCGTGTACCACGCCGGTATCGAGACCCACGACACCATCGAAGACATGCTGCGCTACGTGCACTTGTCGCCGGAAGAACTGATGACCCACTACCGTGACAAGTGCGCCAGTGCCCGCATCAGTGCCAGCGAACGCACGCAGTTCCTCGATGCCTTGCGTCTGGGTCTGACCCGCTCCTCCTACCTGTCTTCCTGAGACAGATGCTGTTGCACCGGGTTGTCTGAAATTTCCACGAAAGCGGTGGAAAATTCGGATGATCCGGTGGGACATCTCCCAAATTTCCCGCGAAATAACTGCCTGCCACAGCCGGTGAAGTGATCCCGTCTGCTTTTCGCGTAGGTCATTTCCTAAGTTGTACTTCAGCTCTCTACTCGGCCATGTCTCTCGGCGAGAATCCCCGGCCGCCCCTCCTGTAGAGATCCGCCCATGTTCGAATCAGTCAACGAGCCGTTGTTTCGTCTCGATGTAACGGGGCTGCCCGACCCCTTCGAGGTGCTGGCCTTTACCGGCAGTGAGGGCATCAGCGAACCTTTTGCGTTTGACATCGACCTGTTGATCGATGACCCGCAACTGGACCTGGCCGGTCTGCTGTACCGCTCGGCGTTCCTGCATTTCGGCCCCAGACACAATGGCCTGAGCGGGCAATTGCAGAGCGTCGTGCAGCATGAGCACGCGGCGGGGGTGCGGTTGTGCCGAGTGACGCTGGGACCGAAGTTGAGTTGTCTGGCGCTGCGTTTCAGTCAGCGCATTTTCAGCAGCCAGTGTGTGCCGCAGATCCTCGCACAGGTCCTCAAGGAGCACGGTATCGCTGGCGCGCAACGGCGTTTTGATTTGCACGGCGAATACCCGGTACGCACGTTTTGCACCCAATACCGCGAGTCGGACCTGCAGTTCGTGCAGCGGCTGTGCGCGCAGGCGCGAATTGACTACTACTTCGAGCATCGGCCTGACGGGCACTGTCTGGTCTTCGTTGATGATCCCGCAAGGTTTCCGCTGGCTGGCGGGGCATCTGTGGACGATGACGCGAACTCGCCGAGCGTCCGGCGCTGGCAGATGCAAGTGGATGCCAGCGATGTGCAGGCGCGTTTGGCTCGGTCCGGTAAAGCCCACGGCCACAGCGATCTGCCAGCCTTGCGCAGTGCGCGGTGGCTGGCACTGAGCGAACATCCGTTTGCCGAGTGCAACCGCCGCTGGCTGCTGAACCGGATCGAGCATCGTGCTGATCCGGCCAGCGAACCGCCGTACAGCAACCGGATTCTTGCCTCGGCCGAGGCGCCTCTTGCCCCGCCGACGAGCCTTGCTACACCACCGCGCATGCACAGTCTGCAACGGGCCTGGGTGGTGACCGTCGCTGAGCCCCAGCCTGACGAATGGCGGTCAGTAGCGGTGCAGTTTGACTGGCTCTATCAGGGTGAAGGCGCTGCTGCCAGTCACTGCTGGCTGCCCCTTTCTGCGGCGTTGAGCGAGACGGCGCCGGCAGCGTTGGACGAGGGCGTCGAGGTGGTGGTGAGTTTTCTTGAGGGCGATCCGGATCAGCCGGTGATCAGTGGTGTGTTGCAGGAACCGGCCCTGATCGAAGACTACCCGGAGCCTCCGGTACTGCCGGACGTTCTGCCGAGCGCAGGTCTGGCGCGGTGGCTGATGTCCGCCGAACCGCTGTTGCTGTTGTGTCTGGTGCCCGGCGGTGGCAGTTATAACCACTGCACGGCGGCAATCTGCAGTTGCCGGCTGGTCGCGTCGCTGGGACAGGGCGGCGCCACTTGAGCGGCGCGCCATTCACCCCGCAGACACAGTGGCTGCTGCTCGATGGCGCCGATGCGCGGCAGGCGCTGACGACGTTGCGTCAGGGGTTCGCCGCAGTCCATTGCACGCGGCTGTTCGAGGGCACCGAATTTCAGGCGGTAAGCGAGCTCGGGCCGCTGCTGGTCGACCTGCACGAGTGCCCGGCACTGGCGGCGCTGTGTCACCGTGATCCGCAGACCTGGCGCGGTCTGCTGATCGCGAGCGATGCCTCGTTGCAGGTTCTTCTGAGTCACTTGCGACGAATGCTGACCGTCTCGTTCGGGCTCAATCATCGCGCCTTGCTCGGTTACTACAACCGGCAGACAGCCAGTTACTTCTTCGATGCCTGTGATGCCGCCGACCTGAGCCGCTGGCTCGGGCCGATCCAACTGCTGCGCTGGTTCGGTGGTACCTGGGCTGACCTCGCGATTGGCAGCGAGGGCTGGCAGCAACTGCGCAATCCGCAATGGGTGGTCGAGCCGCTGAGCGTCGACGAAAGCCTGACGCGGCGCCAGCGCGAACGCTTGCAAAACTGTCTGCTGGAACAACACATCTGGCGCTGGTGCCAATCCATGGGAACCGACTATGCGCGGATGGCCTCCCATGTGCAGGAGGGCCTGAGCCTGGGTTTCAGCGACCGCGCGGTGCTGGATGGCTGGTTATGGCTACGCTTGCAGCATCCCCGGGCGCAACTGCCGGACGTGCCGGACGGGCTGAGCCCGCAGGCACGGCTCGACCATGTGCGGCGGCACTGGCAGAACGATCAATCTTGAGGTGTGGCACCCATGACAAACCCGCTGTGGCAACGGTTTGGTTCAATTCTCGGCGGGTGCCTGCTGCTGATGCTGTCGGGGTGTTCGCCGGTCAAGGTGCTCAATGCGCTGACACCCGATGACACGTTCCAGCGAACGGCGGGCATTGCCTATGGCGACGATCCAAGGCAGAAGCTCGACGTCTACGTGCCACGCCAGCCACTGGAGGGCGCGCCGGTGGTGGTGTTTTTCTACGGTGGCAGCTGGAACAGCGGTGATCGCGGCGATTACGCCTTTGTCGGCGAGGCGCTGGCGTCGCGGGGGATCGTCGCGGTGCTGGCGGATTATCGGCTGTACCCGCAAGTGCGCTATCCGCTGTTTCTTGAAGACTCGGCACGGGCAGTGGCCTGGACCCGGGCGCATATCCGCGAGTTCTCCGGCAACCCGCAACGCCTGTTCCTGATGGGCCACAGTTCCGGGGCCTACAATGCGGCGATGCTGGCGCTCGACCCTGCGCTGCTCGGTGCGGTGGGCATGTCGTCGAAAGACCTCAGCGGCTGGATCGGCCTGGCCGGGCCGTACGATTTTCTGCCGATCAAGAATGCCGCTGTGCGCCCGGTATTCTTCTGGCCTGACTCACCGCCGCAATCGCAGCCGATCAACCATGTCCGGCAGGGTGAGCCTCCGGCGCTGCTGATCGCTGCGACCAAAGATAATCTGGTCAACCCGACGCGCAACACCGCCGGCCTGGCGCGCAAACTGCGCGAGGCCGGTGTGCCGGTGCAGGATCTGTACTATTCGCGCCCCAGTCATGTGACGCTGGTGGCGAGCCTGTCGCGGCCGCTTCGGCGCCTGGCGCCGGTGCTTGAGCAGGTCGTCGCGTTCGTCAAACACACGCCGGTTCAGTGAGCGGCGCCGCTGAACCAGCCGTCGTCGCGGCGCAGCCACAGGGCAAATACGCCGAGCGTCAGGCTGCGCAAGACCATGAACAGCAGGAACGTTATCCACAGCCCGTGATTGCCCAACCCTTGTAGCGCCCAGGCAAACGGCAGCAGCAGGGCGACGGTCAGCAGCATGCCATTGCGCATTTCCCGGGCGCGGGTGGCGCCGATGAACAGGCCGTCAAGCAAATAGCTCCAGACCGCAATCAGCGGCAACACCGCCAGATACGGCAGATAGATGAACGCGGTGTCGCGCACGCTCTGGATATCGGTCTGCATTTCGATGAACAAATGCCCGGCCAGCAGAAACAGCGCGGCAAATCCGAGGCTGGCCAACAACGACCAGCCGCCGGCCACCACCAATGAGCGGCGCAGGGCGAGGCGATCGCGGGCGCCGATGGCGTGCCCGCACAAGGCTTCGACCGCATGCGCCAGACCGTCCAGCGCATGGGCGGTCAGCAGCAGGCCGTTGAGCAGCAGGGCATTGGCCGCCACCGTGGCATCGCCCAAACGCGCGCCTTGCACGGTGATCAGGAAGAACACCGATTGCAGCGCCAGGCTGCGGATGAAAATGTCGCGGTTGACCGCCAGCAACGGGCGCCAGTTCTGCCACAACTTCAAGGCCGCCCAGGCGATGTGCCCGGGATAGGCGCGCAAGGCGCCACGGGTCAGCCACAGGCCAAGCAGGGCACCGCTCCACTCGGCGATCACCGAGGCCCGGGCCGAGCCGACCACGCCCCATTCCAGGCCAATCACGAACCACAGGTTCAGAGCGATGTTGATCAGGTTGGTGCTCAGCAGAATCGCCAGCGGCGCCCGGGCGTTCTGAGTGCCGAGGAACCAGCCGACCAGGGCGTAACTGGCCAGCGCTGCGGGCAGCCCGAATAACCGGGTGTGGAAGAATTCGCGGGTCAGTTGATCAAGCTCCGCCGACGGCTGCATGAAGTGCAGGGCCACACCGCTCAACGGCACGCCGAGCGTGCCGAGCACGATTGCCAGTCCCAGCGCCAGCAGCAAACCCTGCAACAGAATCTGCCGCAACGCCGCGCCATCGCTGCGCCCGGCGGCCTGGGCGGCAAACCCGGTGGTGCCCATGCGCAGAAAACCCATGGCCCAGGCGAGAAAGGTATAGAGGCTGGCGCCGACCGCCACCGCGCCCAACTGATGGGCGTGGGGCAGGTGGCCGATGACGGTGCTGTCGACCAGCGCCACCAGCGGTACGGAAATATTCGAAAGAATCATCGGCGCGGCGAGCGCCCAGACCTTGTGGTGAGTCGGACGGTCGCGCCAGTCGGCAATCAGGTTGGACATGCGGGCTCCTTGGGGGAGCGGGGATTGTAGCGATTCATGCGGCCTGCGATACAAACCAATGTGGGAGCGAGCCTGCTCGCGAAAACGGTGTGTCATTCAGAGCCGTTTTGGCTGATCTGACGCCTTCGCGAGCAGGCTCGCTCCCACGAGGACTAATGGATGATCCAGCTCAACAGCCACAACCCCAACAGCAACCAGATGATCCCGGCAATGATCGACGCATTCATGAACGCGCGAATCGCCGACCACAGCAGCATCAGGCCGACAATCAGCGCGAGGATGCTGATGATCGAGGTGTCCATGCCCAGTGTCTTGGCCAGGCCATCGACAAAATTGCCGCCAGCGTTGCTCAGTATGTTGAACAGGCCGCTGAGGCCATCGACGATGAAGCGGATGATCGAACCAAGTGCCTGGCCGAGCCATTCGAAAAAGCTTTCTACCTGCATGTGTGCATCCTGATGAAAGAGCTGAGCCTTGGGCCACAACGCGGGTGGCCGAGTTCCCTGACAGGAGTATGGCCCAATGCTGCGCCGAACGGAAAATCTGTAGGAGCTGCCGCAGGCTGCGATCTTTGACTGTTGATTTTCAGGGACAAGATCAAAAGATCGCAGCCTGCGGCAGCTCCTACATGGGCCTTGCCTTCAACGCGTATCCCCCCGAAGCTATACGCCTTCAGGAGAGCCCGATGAACCTTGTTGAACTGACCGAACGCCTGCACGCCATCCGCGACCGTAATGACTGGCGACAATTTCACAGCCCGAAAAACCTCGCCATGGCCGCCAGCGTGGAAATGTCCGAGCTGGTGGAGATTTTCCAGTGGCTGACCGAAGACCAGTCACGCCAGTTGCCGGCGGACAAACTGGCGCATGCCGGGCAGGAAGTCGGCGACATCGTCCTGTATCTGTTGCTGTTGTGCAGCGAGTTGGGGCTGGATATGAATGAAGTGGTGCGCAGCAAGCTCGCCGACAGCGAACGGCGGTTCAGCTGATGAGCGACCGGCATTTCGATCAGTTGGCGACCCGCTTCGCCGAAAAAATCTACGGCGGCGCCAAAGGCGCGATTCGCTTGGCGGTGTTGCAGGCCGACCTGGCCGAAGCGTTGCCGGACCGGCCGTTGCGCGTGCTGGACATCGGTGGCGGTCTGGGCCACATGTCGCTGTGGCTGGCCGAGCGTGGCCATCAAGTGACCTTCACCGAACCGGCCGAACCGATGCTCGAAGGGGCTCGTCAACGCTTCGCCGAAGCCGGGCAGAGCGCGACGTTCATTCAGGCGCCGTGGCAGGAGCTGCTCGGTCAGCTCACCGAACCCTACGATCTGGTGATCTGCCACGCCGTACTCGAATGGCTGGCCGAACCCCATGCGATCCTGCCGGTGCTGCATCAGCTGACCAGCCCCGGCGGCTGGCTGTCGCTGGCGTTCTACAACCGGGATGCGCTGATTTATCGCAACCTGCTCAAGGGCCATTTCAAGAAAATGCGCAAAAACACCATGGCCGGTGAAAAGCAAAGCCTGACCCCGCAGCAGCCGCTTGATCCGCGGGAGCTGGCAACGCAACTCGAAGGGTTGTGGCAGGTCGAAACCCAGAGCGGGATCCGGGTTTTCCACGACTACATGCCCGTGGAATTCCAGGCCCGCGCCGAACTCGTGGATTTGCTGGAGATGGAGCTCGCTTACCGTCGCCACCCAAGCTTCGCCGGGCTTGGGCGTTACTTGCACTGGATCTGCCGGCCGATCTGATCGGAGCACCGCATGAAAGCTCAATCCGGTTTATTGCTGATCTGCCTGGGGCTGGCCGCCTGCCAGGGCAGCAACCCGTACGTCGCGCAGTCACGGCCGTTGCCGCCGGCACCGCCGCAAGCGGCCAACACCTTCGATCGCAGTGCTTATCCGGCACCGCCACGCGATTACGGGCGCTATCGCAGTTGGGCCTGGCTCAACGGCCAGTTGCCGCCGGGCACGGCGTGGGCCGACTCGGCGCAAGTGGCCGAAGCGGTGAGCAATGCGCTGGATCAGCGCGGATTGCGGCCGTTGCACGACAACCGTCCGGCCGACCTGTTGGTCAGCGCCAACCTGCGTCTGGAAACCCGCTTGCGTCAGGTGCAGGACGACTACGGCTACTACGGCGGATACGGTGGCTATGATCGCTACGGACACGGTTACGGCATGTACAACAGCGTGCCGATTGTTCGCACCTATCAGGAGCAGGTCGTGGTGGTGCAGGTCAATCTGTTCGACGCCGGCACCGGGCAACCGGTGTGGAGCGCCAGCGCCGAGACGGCCAACCAGGGCAGCCAGCTGGTGCGCACCGATGCCATTCGCGAGGCTCTGGAAAAAGCCCTGTCGGCCTATCCGCCGAGCTAGACTTCATATGAGAACGCTTCGCAGGTTCAGGCCTTCAACCGGAGAAAAATCATGTTCCGCCGTCTCGCTTTATTGGCCATGGCCGCGCTGCTCAGTGCCTGCGCCGCCAATCAGGTCAACCATGACTTCGACGCCAGCCGCGACTTCGCCGCCTATCGCAGTTGGAGCTGGAAAGAACCCGCGCTGCAATATCGCCCGGATGATCCACGGATCAAAAGCGACCTGACCGAGCAACGCATCCGCCAGGCCGTCAGCGATCAGCTCGACCAGCGCGGTTTGCGTCCCGCCGCAGCGGGGGCCAAGGGTGACCTGAGTGTGCAGACCTACCTGATCGTCGAAGATCGCCAGCAGCAAGTGACCACCAACTACGGCGGCGGTTGGGGTGGCCCGTGGAACGGTTACTGGGGCGCGCCGATGTACAACGAAACCCGCAACATCACCTACAAGGTGGCAA
Source organism: Pseudomonas sp. S8 (assembly GCF_050473925.1). Taxonomy (NCBI): domain Bacteria; kingdom Pseudomonadati; phylum Pseudomonadota; class Gammaproteobacteria; order Pseudomonadales; family Pseudomonadaceae; genus Pseudomonas; species Pseudomonas sp. S8. The sequence continues at coordinate 3,596,362 of NZ_JBFDVZ010000016.1, read as the reverse complement.
CGATCCAGATCGACCTGCTCGACGGCAAGGACGGCAAACTGGTGTGGCGTGGCAGCGACGAGCAGATGCTCAGCAGCACGCCCAATCCGCAGGATCGCAGCAACGCGGTACGCGAAACCGTCAGCCGGATATTGGCCAACTATCCACCGCGCTAGTGCGCTGTAAAAAAACGGGAGCCCAAGAGGCTCCCGTTTTTTTGCCCCGCCACAAATCCCCTGTGGGAGCGAGCTTGCTCGCGAGGACGGCGTGTCAGCCACCTCCATGTTGAATGACACCGCGCATTCGCGAGCAGGCGAGGTCTGCAGGGTTTTGTGCGGCATCAAATGGCGCGTTGCCACTAGCGCCGTCTACACTCAAACCCACCATCGGAGGTAGCGCTCGGCAACGCGCCAGCAAAGGAGTGCGCCATGTCGCCTCGTACGCAGTTCAATGGCAAGGCCCGGCAACGCGGGGCGATCGGCTTGATGGCGGCTGCGACCCTCAGTCTGGCGCTGGTGTTGATGCTGTTGGTGGTCGACACCGGTCGGCTGTACATGGAGCAGCGCAAGTTGCAGCGGGTGGTCGACAGTGCCGCGCTGGAAGCCGTCAGTCGCGGCGGCAACTGCCAGTCCGGTCTCAGCGCCGCTACTTACGCCGGGCAAAGCGCCGTGCGTAATGGCTACATCGTCGATGGCAACAACACGCTGGTGACCACTTGCGGCAGCGTACAGACCGCCGCCACCGGACTGCGCGCGTTCACTGCCGATGCGACGCAGTCGACGGCGGTGAAAGTCGCTGCCAGTCGCACGGTGACCACCAGTTTTGCCGGTGGGGTACAAGCGCTGTTCACGGGCTCGGCGGTCAGTCTGAACACCACGCTGAATGCTTCGGCTGTCGCCGCCCAGCCGACGCCGACGGTCGCGCAACTGAACATCCGCAGCAACCTTGCGAGCATCAACACCGCACAATCGAACATCCTCAATCCGCTGTTCTCCGGGCTGCTCGGCGGCAACGTCAACCTCACGGCACTGGGCTGGGATGGCCTGCTCAATACCGACATCAACCTGCTCAGCTACCTCAACCAACTGGCAATCAACCTCAACGTCGCGGCCGGTAACTACACGCAACTGCTCAATACCCAGGCCACGGTCACCCAACTGATTCAGGCGGCCGCGACGGTGGTGCAGCTCAATGGTGCGACCGCCACGGTGATCACTGCGCTGGGTCAGTTGCAGGTGGCGGCGATCAATGCGGCACCGGTCAAGCTCGGCGACATCCTGCAGTTACAGACCGGTACCACGGCAGCCGGGCTGGATGCCAACCTGCAACTGCTGCAATTGATTCAGGGCGTGGTGCAACTGGCCAACAGCAAAAGCGCGGTGGCTGCGACCTTGCCGATCAGCGTGCTGGGGCTGGCGAATGTCACGGTGCGGGTCAAGGTCATCGAGCCGCCGCAGTTCTCGGCCATTGGTGATCCGGCGCGGGCCAAGGCCAATCCGTTGGGGCCGGACCGGATTTATGTGCGCACGGCGCAGATTCGCACGCTGCTCTCGGTGAATCTGCCGGTGCTGACCGGGGTGACCGGGTTGACCAATGCCGTATTGGGGCTGGTCGGAACATTGACCCCGACCCTCAATGCGCTGTTGAGTCTGAATCTGGTGGCGACCCTCAACTCGGTCGGTTGTCTGCTGGGTGCCGGTTGCGAACAGCTTGATCCGCTGCTGTTGCCATCGCCGCAAATCGACATCGCCCTGGATGCCGGTGGGGCGGTCAGCTACGTCACCGATTACAGCTGCCCGGCAGGCCCGGGCACTGCGGGCACGAAAAGTCTGACCGCCCATACCCTCACCTCGATCGCGGACCTCAAGGTCGGCAAGATCGACCCGACCAATGCCTTTTCCTCACTCGCCGAACCGACGGTCACACCGTTGCCACTGGTCGATCTTGGCACCGTGACCTGCCACAAAATCCTCGGCATTGGCAGTTGCGACGAGAGCACCCACGTCCAGTACGGGGCGGGTGGTATTGCGATCATGGTCAACACCAGTGTCGCGCAAAACGCTCAGGATCTGCTGTATTCCAGCAGTACGCCGTTCGCCACGCCGGCCAACCTCAAACTGCCGCCAAGCGTGATCTCGGCGGCGCCGTCGAGCAATATCGTCAACAGCCTGGCGAATACGTTGGCGGGGATCAATCTGATCGTTTACAAACCGCAGGGCAGCAATCCACTGGGCGCCATCGTCACTGGCGTAGCCAGCCTGATCAGTGATGTCACGGCGATTTTGCAGCCACTGATTACCAACCTCGTCAGCCCGTTGCTCGACCCCTTGCTCAACAACCTGCTGAAAAGCCTGGGCATCAACCTGATGGACGTCGACGTCGGCGCCAACATGACCTGCGGCCAGACCGGCAAGGCTTATCTGGTGATCTAGACGTTCGGCGCTATCGGCAACTCGATGCAGAAACGTGCGCCCTCCAGCGAGTTGCGCACGCTCAAATGGCCGCCCATGTTTTCAATGATGCCGTAGCTCACCGACAGCCCCAGCCCGGTGCCGACGCCCACCGGTTTGGTGGTGAAGAACGGTTCGAATATGCGCTCCAGCAAACGTGGGTCGATGCCGCCACCGTTGTCCTCAACCCACAGCCGCACCTTGCTTTCATCGCGCTCGGCGTAAATCGAAATCCAGGGTTTGAATGACGCGTCCTTCTCGCGTTTACCGAGCAGCGCATCGCGGGCATTGACCATCAGGTTGATCAGCACCTGTTCCAACTGATCGACATAACCGCGCACCTGCACGCTGAAAGCGGTTTCGCTGATCCGCAGGTCGACACCTTTGCCGCGCATGCCTTCGGCGAGCAACGACAGCGTCCCTTCGATGGCCGAGGCCGGGTTGAACAGTTGCTGCTCGACCTCCGAGCGGCGGCCGAACACGCGCATGTGATCGACCACTTTCGCCGCGCGCTGCACCTGGGCGTCGATGCGATTGAGTTTGTCGGTCAGGTAGTCGATCTGCACATCACCATTGCCCAGACGCTTGAGCACGTTGACGATGGCCATGCGCATCACGTTCAGCGGCTGGTTGATTTCGTGGGCCAGGCCGGTGGCCATTTCGCCGAGGGTGGCCATTTTCGCGCTTTGTGTGAGTTGCTGTTGCGAGCGGCGTACCTCGGTGTTGTCGCGGCCCACGGCCTGCACTTCGAGCAGGCGCCCGTGTTCATCGAACACCCCGCGATCGGACCACACCCACCAGGCATGCTCGCGTCCGGGCAGTTGCAGGCTGATTTCGGCGGTGCTCACCGGCAGCTCCGGAGTCAGCAGCGCCAGGCGTTGCACGAAGGCGGCGCGTTGTTCGTCGGACATCCAGCTGCCCAGATCGACCCCCGGCAATTGCTCCGGCGAGCATTCCAGATAAGTCGCCAGCGGCCGGTTGCCGAAGGTCAGGGTCAGGTCCGGACGATAACGGCAAATCATCGCCGGCGAGTCTTCCACCAGAATCCGGTAGCGCTCTTCGCTCTGTTTGACCTGTTCGGCGGCGAGGGTCGCTTCGGTGACGTCCAGCCACAGGCCGACGGCTTCGACCGGCAGGCCCAGGTCATTGCGCAGCAGCTTGGCTTCATCGAGCAGCCAGTGGTATTCGCCGCGCGCGTCGCGTAAACGAAAGCGCGCGCGCACCGAGCCTTCGCGCAGCAGTTGGCGGGTACGGGCGAAATACAGATCGCGGTCTTCAGGATGAATCAATTGCACCCAGTCAGTGCCAATGCCCTCGTCCGGCGTCCAGCCCAGCAGCGGCTGCAAACTGGCGCTGAAGAAATCGGGACGTAGCGCGCCCTCGACGTAACGCTGCACATAAATCACCGCTGGCGAACTGGCGATCAGGTTGTCCAGTCGCGCGTGCGCAGCTTCGGCTCGCTGCTGCTGGTTCCGGATGTCGCTGATGTCGAGCATGAACCCCACCAGTCGCCGCTGTTCACCACTGCCGGCGACCTGACCTTGCACGCGATACCACTGCGGTGTTTGTCCTGATTCGCTGCGGTGCAGACGAACGCTCAGGCTCAGGGCTTCGCCGTGCAGTTGCAGGGCGTGCAGACGGCTGCGCAGTTCTTCGCGGTCGGCCGGATGAATCAGCGCCAGCCAGTCTTGCAGCGAGATTCGCGCGCTGTCCGCCGGCAGCGCAGCGAGCAGCGACGGCGCCAGCAACACGTCGTCCCCGAGCATTTCCCACCAGCCGGTACCCAGCAGGGTTTGCAGCGACTCGAGGCGCTCGGTGTAGTGATGATGTTGCTGATCCCGCAGACGGCTGAGCAGCGGGCCGGCGAGGGCGCCGGTCAGTGACATCCAGTCGCGGTCGCTCAGGTGTGGCGCGACAACGTCCACGGTGTAGAAACCACAGAGCAACCATGCCGCCACCCCGCGATCATCGCTGTAGGGCACGGCGAAACCATCGGCGTTGCCGAAGATCGCTGCAACGCGCGAGTGTTCGAACAGACCGTGATGCGCGCCGAGACGCTGCGGTGCACTGCCGTTGAGGCTGTCGAGCGGCGTGCCCAGACGCTGGCCGTCCTGCCACAGCGTGGGGGCATCGTGGGCGCGATAGTGTTGAAAAATCTGCCAGCCCTGTGCCTGTTCGTCGAGCAGGGCGATGGCCAGGCACGGGATTCGCCAGCGCTGGGCGATGGCCTGCAACTGCTCGCTGAGCACCACCGGCAGGCGCATCAGGCTGCAGGTGCGCAGGTGGTCGCTGATCTGCCCGGCAAGGGCCTGACAGGATTCGCGGTGGCGCGATTGCTGGCGCTCCAGCAGCAGGTCGCCGATGTCCATCAGTTGCAATACCCAGCCCGCCGCCGAAGGCTGCACCCAGCCGCGCAAATGCAGGGTCTGGTCACTGAGCCCGGGGAAATCCAGGTCGAGCATTTGCCCTTGCCAGTCCTGCGGCCGGCCTTCGATCGCCAGCGTACTGTGTGCGAGTAAATACGCCGCCAACGGTAGCGGCGAATCGTGGGGCGGCTGTTGCGCCAACAGATGACGCAACGGCCCGGCCATCTGCAGTACGCCGCCGTCGTGATCCAGGTGCAGGTGCAAACCCTGCGGCGGTGAGCCGAGGTGGTCGGGCAGTTCACTGGCGGGCGCCGGCGCGCGTTTGAGCAGGCGTCCGAACAGATGGTCGCCGGAGGTCAAAATTTCAGGCTCGACGCGGCGGAGAGGGTGGCGGGCAGGCTCGGCACGGCACCCACGCCCGGCAGCACCAGAAACGGAATGACCTGATTGAGCTTGCTGGTGGGGTAATCGACTCTGACCGTCAGCGTACCTTGAGTGGCGTCATACACCGCTGAGGTGTCGACGCCGACCACCAGGTTCAGCGCGGGTGGCACCCACTGCAACTGCTGGGTCAACGCGGTGTTGGCAGTGCTCACCACCACGGAGGCATAACCAGGCGTGTTGGGGTCGACTCCGACGCTGCGGCGCACCGCTTCGGATGTCGCCTCGTTGAAGGTCTGCATCAATACAAACGGCAGGCTGTAACTGACCAGCGCGTAAAACACGGCGAAAAAAATCACGAATACCAGGGCGAATTCGATCGCCACTGCGCCTGCCTGTGATTTTGCGAAGCCGGTTTTCATGACTGCGTCTACCCTGACGTTCACTGCGTAGTATCAGCATAGAATCAATCAGCAAAATCGGACGGGATTTAACCGGATGCAGAGTTTCGTTCTCCTGATCTGGCTGGCGGTTTGCGCCGCCCAGGATGCCCGACACCGGCGTATCGCCAATGCACTGACATTCGGCGCGGGAGCTCTGGCGCTGATCTATCTGCTGGTGACTGGCACGACCTGGCTCGGTGCCGAAGCGCAGCAGGGACTGTGGGCGGGCGTGATCGCTCTGGTGTTGACCCTGCCGGGTTATTTCATGGGGCGCATGGGGGCCGGCGATGTGAAACTAATGACAGCCATGGGCCTTGCGACGAACGGTTTATTCATTCTTTGTGCGTTTATCGGCGCCGGCGTCGCCAGTCTGATCTGGCTGCTTGTTGCGCCAAGAGTCTGGCTTCATATGAGTCAACGACTTAGAGAACATCTTCGATATATGGAGCCTGGAGTGTCAAAGAAGCTGCCATTTGCACCGTTCGTGCTGCTGGGCGTACTGGCTTCGATTCATTGGATCCATTAGTCGCCAGGTGCCACTAGTTCTATGTACATAGTCGGAAAGTGCGTCTACTTTCAAATGAAGTCGTTACATTGCCAAAGTGCAGAAAAAGTCAGCTTTGGCCCGAGCAATGGAGTGGTTCGTGAACAAGCTTACGTCGGCGGTAAAAGTGCTCGTGGTCGATGATCAGCCGTTGATCGTCGAAGAGTTGTGCGAGTTTCTCGAAAGCAGCGGGTACCGCTGTGTGCCGTGTGAATCCAGTGCGCAGGCGATCGAGCGTTTCAGCGAAGACGCGGAAATCGGCCTGGTGCTGAGCGATCTGCACATGCCGGACATGGACGGCATTCAGCTGGTGCAGGAACTGCAACGAATCTGCGGCAAACACCGGGTGTTCGAAGCGATCATGCTCACCGGCCGCGCCGATAAACAGGACGTGATCAAGGCCCTGCGCGCGGGGATCGCCGATTACTATCAGAAGCCGATCGAGCTGGATGAACTGCTTGAAGGCGTGAAGCGTCAGGAAGCGGCTCTGCAGGAGCGGCACAAGAATGTGCAGTTGGGCCACCTGAACCAGAAGCTGCAGTTTCTTTCCGAATCCATCGATGATCTTTACCAGGACCTGGACAAGGTCCGGCGTAACCCGGCGGCGGTGGTCAAAGACATGCTCGGTGGCGACAGCGCCGAAGCCGAGCAGGAGATTCCGGCGATCTTCAATCAGTTGTCGCCACGGCAACTGGATGTGGCGCGGCTGGTGGGCAAAGGGCAGACCAACTATCAGATTGCCTGCGAGTTGGGCATCACTGAAAACACCGTGAAGCTGTACGTTTCCCAGGTGTTGCGCCTGACCCACATGCACAACCGCACGCAGTTGGCATTGGCCCTTTCACCCAGTGCTTCGGCCGCCCGTCAGCGTGTAACCGCACACTGATTCTGTTTGCCTGCCCCTTCCCGGGCAGGCAGTCAATTCTGCCAAAAAACCTTCGCCTGTATTACCCGGCCTGTGTCTTGGGTTTGGGGAACAGATTGTCCAGGGTTTCCAGCAGCCGCACGTGGTAGATCGGCTTGCGAAACAGGTCCAGAACCTGCAGGCGCAGCATGTCGCTGACGTCCTCCATGTCGGCATGTCCGGAGGTCACGATCACCGGCAGATGCTGGCGCGACGTGTGCTCGCGCAGGCGCTTGATCAGCGACATGCCGGACTCCTCCGGCATACGCAGATCGGTGATGACCAGGGCAATATCCGGATGGCGGGTGAGGTGATGCAGGGCGAGTTTCACCGACGTGGCGGTGTGGCAGACAAAGCCCTCGCCCTCCAGTAGCTCGGCCAGCTCAAGCAACGCGTCCTCTTCGTCGTCAACCAGAAGCAACTGTTGGCGGGGGAGTGAGGAAGCAGTCATGGGCAGTCCCTGAAAAGCTGAAAGTGCAATCGAGTGTAGCGCGACATTCGCCAGACGCGACTCACATCAGGGGGTTTGCACCGGAGCGGTCTGCGCGGTGCCGCCGAGGGATACCAGGACGCTGTTGAAAATCGCAAAGATTTTCGCGCCCAGTGGTGTGATGAACACCACCACAACGACCGCTACCATCGCCACCACGATGGCGTACTCGATGGCGGATGCAGCCTCTGTACTTGCCAGAAACGACCTCAGGCGCAATAGCAGATATTCGAGGATCATTGACATTCTCCTTCGTAACGGCGGGTGATCGGACTTGTGAAATCCGAAGATTTGCCAGTGTCTGAGCGCTGCTGCCGGTCAGCCTGGACCCGGACACTGGACGACGGGAGGGATGTTGATCAAGGCGTCGTTCTGACCTGTGCCGTGCCACCGAGCTTGGTCAGCACCACGTTGAAAATGGCCAGCACCTTGTCGCCGATGGGCGTCACAAACACCACGACCACCACCGCCACCATTGCCACCACGATCGCGTATTCGATGGCCGACGCACCTTCTTCACTTCTGCACAGCAGCCTGGCCCTGGCCAGTAGATAGTCGATGATCATCCGAAACATACGTCCACTCCTTCGCGCCTCTGGCGCCGATCCAACGCTACAGCGGCATGCTTTCACCGTGCTATCAGAGCATTGTCAACAAACCCCCGGTCAACAACTGTAAGAACGGATTAATCACAAAGGATTAACCGGATTGTTAATTGAGCCAATCCCTACAGTTAATTGGCCATGACTCATACTTTAGTGAGTTATTTTCCTGTCAGTAATGGCGTTTTGGCTCGTATCAGCTAGCTTGGAAATAGCGAAATCGTTGCATGTTCATAGCTGCCTGATCGCGAAAAATTCTCTCGGCAGGAAGTACAGGCTGTCGGTGCAGCAGGAAAGGGAGAGCCGTCATGAACAGTCGCGTCACCATGGGCCTTGCAGCCGTGCTGCTGTTGGGCGCAATCATCGTCGGTTACTGGGGCCTGGTGCTCAGTCGGCAACCGGCTCCGGTTGCCCAGGCGCCTGTCGCTACGCCCGTCGTGGTGGAAAAAACCGTCGCTGCCGCCGAAGATCAGACCCGTCAGCCCGTGGTCGTGTTGTTGCACGATGTTCCGCCGTTCACTCCGCTGACCGCTGCCGATGTGACCGTGGAAAAATTGCGCAATGCGCCGGCCGGCAGCCTTGCCAGTGTTGATCAGGCAGTGGGTCGTACCCCGTGGCGGCATTTGAGCGCCGGCACCTGGCTCAACGATGAAAGCTTCGAGGCGGGTGGCTCACTGGCGCGGATGATCCACAGCGACGAGCGCGCTCTGACGGTGGCCGTGGATGAAGTGATCGGCGCTGCCGGGCAACTGCTCCCCGGCGACTATGTCGATGTGCTGCTCTACCTGCGCCAGGATGCGAGCAATCTGCAGCAGTCGGCGCAAATCGTCGTACCGGCCATGCGTGTGCTTGGCGTGGGTGAACAATACGGCCTGACCAACGACGGCCAGCCCGCCAGCCCGGCCCTCAGCGCCGACGACAAACTCAAACAGGATCAACGCCGGATCGCAGCGCGCACCGTGGTCCTGGCCGTACCTGAACAATTGCTCAGCCGGATGATGCTCGCCACCCAGGTCGGCACCTTGCGTCTGGCCGTGCGCAGCAGCGAAGAGCAGCGGCTGGCGAAATACTGGGCCGGTGAACAGCAGGCGCCGGCGCACCTGGATAACGCCAACAGCCAACTCTTCCAGTTCACGCAACTGGCCTTGGGCGCCGCGCCGAAAGCGCCGTCCTCAGGTGGTCATGAACGCAAGCCGATGGAAGTGATCCGCGGCAATCAGCTTTCCCAACAAGCCCCATGACTGAGCAAGGATCCACATGCATGCAGAGTCGATTCAGGCCGTTATTAAAACCGGTAGTCCCGGCCTTGATACTGATGGGACTGACGATGAACGCGGCCATCGCGGCCACCGGCAATTGCTCGGCGCTCGGTCGCCTGCCAGCGGTGATCGAGATCGGCGAAGGGTTCCAGCAGGACATCCAGTCGCCCGTGGCAATCACCCGGGTGGCCATCGGTGATCCGAAGATCGCCGATGTGCATGACACCGGCAGTGCTTCTTTTTTGCTCACTGGCGTGGCCCCCGGCGCCACCAGCCTGATGGTCTGGACCTCGTGCTCCAGTGAGCCGCGTCAGAGCATGGTGTTCGTGCAAGGCAGCGCCACAGCGGCGTTGACCAGCACCAGCAGACTGCCTTCCGATGACCCGACGCTGCCTTCGCAAGTGCAGACCGACATTCGCTTCGTCGAAGTCAGCCGCACCAAACTCAAGGAAGCCACGGCCTCTTTGATCGGTGTGCGCGGCAATTTTCTGTTTGGCTCGCCCGGTACGCTGCCCGATGTCGGTGGTGTGCCGACACCGAAGTTGCCGGTGAATAACGGCCAGTTCAATTTTTCCTGGATCGGCGGCAAGACCATGGCGATCATCAATGCGCTGGAAGGCAGCGGCTTTGCCTACACCCTCGCGCGGCCGAGTCTGGTCGCGCTGAGCGGGCAGAGCGCAAGCTTTCTGGCCGGTGGCGAAATCCCGATTCCGGTGCCCAGTTCCGGCAGCGATACGGTGACCATCGAGTACAAGGAGTTTGGCATCCGCCTGACCCTGACGCCGACCGTGATCGACCGCAATCGCGTGGCGCTGAAGGTCGCGCCGGAAGTCAGCGAACTGGATTACGCCAACGCCATCAATATCGCCGGCACCCCGGTGCCGGCCCTGACCGTACGCCGTACCGATACCAGCGTATCGCTGGCCGACGGCGAAAGTTTCGTCATCAGTGGCTTGATCAGCACCAGCAACACCTCGCAAGTGAACAAGTTTCCGGGGCTGGGTGATATCCCGGTGCTCGGCGCGTTTTTCCGTGATTCGCAGATCAAGCGCGAGGAGCGCGAACTGCTGATGATCGTCACCCCGCACCTGGTGCAGCCATTGGCGGCCGATGCGCAGCTGCCGTCGCTGCCGGGCGAAAAATTGCGCAACTACGACCCGAATTTCTACCGCATGTTCTTCCTCGAAAACGGCAACTTCGACAAGCGCAGTGGGTTGTCCCAATGAACCAGAACCTGAGCCAGACCTTTCTTGCGATCACCCGTAACAGCACCGATCTGGAGTGGCTGCAAGGCGCTCTCGCGCCGCTGGGCCAGGTGGTCAGCGCCGGGGCCGGGAGCCTGGACGAGTTGCTGGCGCTGGTCGACGTTACCTTCGCCAGCCTGGTGTTCGTCGGCCTCGACCGTGACCACGTGGTGGCGCAGAGTGCGTTGATCGAAGGTGCGCTGGAAGCCAAACCCATGCTCGCCATCGTTGCTCTGGGTGATGGCATGGACAACCAACTGGTGCTCAATGCGATGCGTGCCGGCGCCCGGGATTTCGTCGCGTACGGTTCGCGGGCCAGTGAGGTCGCCGGGCTGGTGCGGCGCCTGAACAAACGCCTGCCACCGGTGACCACCAACACCCAACTGGGTGGCCTCACCGTGTTGTACGGCACCCAGAGCAATTCCGACGGTGCGCTGCTGGCCAATCACATGGCGCTGGTGGTGCAAAAGAGCGGTCAGCAAACCTTGCTGCTGGATCTGGGCCTGCCCCGGGGCGACAGTCTGGCGCTGCTCGGGCTCGAGAGTTCGTTTCACTTCGGCGATGCCCTGCGCCACTTGCGCAGGCTCGATGCGACGTTGATCGACAGTGCCTTCACCAGCACGGAAGCCGGCCTGCGGATTCTGGCGTACGCCAGCAGCGACGAGCCGCTGGACAGTACCAGTGCCGCCGAGCTGTACATGTTGCTCAGCGCCTTGCGTCAACACTTCCAGCACATCGTCGTGAACCTCACCGGGCAGTCCGACAGTGAAGCCTTGCGTACATTTGTCAGCCATTGCGACAAGCTGATCTGGTACACCGATCAGAACGTGCTCAACTGCCGTCGCAACCTTGCCGTGCTCAACCAGTGGCGCGAGAAAGGCATGAAACTCGACCACGCACGCTTGCTGGTGGACGGTTACTTGAGCAGCGTCGCCCCGGACGCCGAAACCCTTGGCAAGACCTTCAACCTGGAAGTGATCGCGGTGTTGGCAGCCAACGCCGAAGTGCGTTTGAACGCCAAGAACCAGGGCGTCAGCCTGTTCGAACTGGCCCCGCGGGAAAAACTCACACAAAGCCTGCGCACCCTCGGCGAGCGCCTGGCCAAGCGCTCCGAAGGCCTGGTTAAACCCAAGGTCACCTGGTTCGACCGCTTGCGAGGCACCTCATGAGCGCGGAAAAACTGTTCGGCGCGGTGCAGCACGGCGCGACCGGCAACACCGATCACGAAGGCCTGAAACTGGTCCTGCATCGCTACATCATTGACGCCATCGAAGAGTCGGGGAAAAACCTGCTGGAAGGCTCGCGCCAGTTGCTGGCGCAATTTGTCACCGACAAGGTCGCCGAATACATCGCCCGTCTGCACCTGGCGATTTCCCGCTACGAGATGGAGCGCCTGGCCGAAGAAATCGTCGATGAACTCACCGGTTTCGGCCCGCTGGAAGTGCTGCTGCGCGATCCGTCGGTGACCGAGATTCTGGTCAACGGCCCGCACCGGGTATTCATCGAGCGCGACGGCGTGCTGCATCAAAGTGACTTGCGCTTTATCGATGCGCATCACGTCGAGCGGGTCATGCAACGGATTCTCGCGCCGCTCGGGCGACGCCTCGACGAGTCCTCGCCGATGGTCGATGCACGCCTGCCGGATGGCAGTCGGGTCAACGCGATCATCCCACCGATCGCTCTCGATGGCCCCTGCCTGTCGATTCGCAAGTTTCGCAAGGACATGCTCAAAAGCAGTGACCTGATGGCGATGCAGACCATCGATCTGGCGATTTTCGAGTTTCTTCAAGAGGCGGTGGGCAAGCGCTGCAACGTGCTCATCAGCGGCGGCACCGGCACCGGCAAGACCACGCTGCTGAACATCCTCAGCCAATTGATCAACCCCCACGAACGTCTGGTAACCATCGAAGACGTCGCCGAATTGCAGCTTGGCCACCCGCACGTCGTGCGCCTGGAAACCCGCCCGCCAAATGCCGAGGGTCACGGCGAAGTCAAGGCCAGCGACCTGATCCGCAACGCCCTGCGCATGCGTCCCGACCGGATCATCCTCGGCGAGATTCGTGGGGTCGAAGTGGTCGATGTACTGACCGCGATGAACACCGGCCACGACGGCTCGATGAGCACCGTGCACGCCAATAATGCGCAGGATGCGTTGCTGCGTCTGGAGACGCTGGTGGGGCTGACCGGACGCTCGATCGCCGAGCGCACACTGCGTCAGATGATCTGCGCCGCCCTCGACGTGATCATCCAGCTGACCCGCATGCCGGACGGCCGCCGTTGTGTCAGCGAGGTGGTGGAAGTGGTCGGCATCCGCGAAGACGTCTACGTCACCAACACCCTGTTTCGCCTTGATCGGCGTACCGGTTTCGGCTTCCTGCGCGAAGCGGTCAATCCGGCGGGCGACAAGTTGCGCCACGAGATGAACCTGAGCTGAGAGCATGGGACGCACATCATGATCGGACCGGCCATTCTCATCCTGCTTTGTCTGATTCTGCTCGGGCTGTCGATCTGGCTGTTCGTGCACGGCATCCACAAGAGCGGCAACGAACGGGTGCTCAATCGCCTTGCGGCAGGCCAGCCACAACTCGTTGCACAGAAACCGGCGTGGGTCGGGTTCGAACGCATGTTCCTGCGTGCGGGGCTGGGCCGCCCCAACGAACGATTCGGCCTGTGGCTGACCTTGTGGGGCGTGGCCATTGCCCTCGGGTATCTGCTGGCGAGCTGGATCGGTCTGCTGACGATGCTGTTGGCACCGCCGCTGATTCTGCGTCTGTACATGTCCTGGCGGTACCACCGGCGGATCAAACGCATGATCGAGCAGTTACCGCAGTTGCTCGACTACACCGTGCGCAGTCTCAAGTCCGGCCGCACCCTGAGTGACGCGATCATGGGCGGCATCGAATCGAGCGACGATCCGCTGAAAGGAGCGATGGGCCGGGTGCAGCGCAACGTGCAACTGGGCGTCAATCTGCCGGATGCGGTCAGTGACTTTGCCGAGCTTTATGAACAGGACGAATTGCGCATGTTCGCCCTCGGCCTGAAGGTCAATCATCGCTATGGCGGCAATGCCAGCGAGTTGCTGGAGAACCTGATCAAGCTGATCCGCGAGCGTGACCAGGGTGCCCGGCAACTGCGCGCGCTCACCGGCGAAACGCGTATGACGGCCTGGGTGCTGGGTTCGCTGCCGGTGATCCTGGTGGGCTACTTCATGCTGACCAATCCCGGTTACATGCTTGGCATGTGGCACGACGGCGGTGGGCGGACCATGTTGATCATCGCCGTGGTGTTGCAAGTGACCGGCTGCCTGGCGCTGTGGCGCATGTTGCGGAGTGTTTGACATGGTCTATCTCGCCGCTCTGATGCTGTTGCTCGGCGCGCTGTTGCTGGTGGTCAATCACCTGCTGACGGAGCGGCGTCGGGTGCGCCAGGTCAACCAGCGGTTGCAGGGGCATCTGGTGCGCGAGAACCGTTTCGGCAACTGGCTGCGAGCGCTGGGCAACAGCAAGTTCGGCCAGCGTTCGGTGAGCATCGACAGTGAAACCCAGACCCTGCTCAGCCGGCTCGGCTGGCGCCGCGCCAGTGAGCGTTCGCTGTACGCCGCGTGCCAGATCGGCACACCGCTGTTGGCGCTGGGGCTGGCGCTGTTTCTGCAGGAAGTGTTTTTTCCGCACGCGGCCAACGGCTGGCTGGTGCCCATGCTGGCCACCGGTGCCGGCTATTTGCTGCCCAAGCGAGTGCTGGCGTACGCCGCCGGGCGTCGACAGAAAACCATCGCCGTGGAAATCTCCACGTTCATCCCGTTGCTGCGCATCCTGTTCGAGTCGGGCATGGCGGTCGAACAAGCCCTGCGCGTGCTCAGCAGCGAAGGGCAGAAACTGCTGCCGGAACTGACCCGCGAACTGCGCCTGATTCTGGCCCGGGTCGATTCGGGACTGGAGTTGGGGCAGGAACTGAACAAGGCCTCGGTGATGCTCGCCGTCGATGAATTCACCGACACCTGCGTGATCTTGCAACAGCTGATTCAGCAGGGCGGCGGGGCGATGAAATCGTTGCTGGCGCTCAAACAATTGCTCGACGACCGGCGCCTGACCCGACTGCAGGAATACATCTCGAAAATGTCGGCGAAGATGTCGGTGGTGATGATGCTGTTTCTGTTTCCTGCCTTGCTGATCGTACTGGCCGGCCCGGGGTTCACCGCGATTACCCGGGCGTTTGCAAACTGACGTGGGCTCATGGAGAGCGTTTGATGAAAGCACTGATTGTCGTGGCAAGTCTGTTGATGCTCGGTGGCTGTGCCACTGACGGCCAGGCACCGTGGTCGGCAATGCTGGCGCCGAGCAGTTGCAGCAAGCTCGACTCCGAACAGGAACTGGCCCTGAACCTGGCGGATGATCTGGCCAACGACGGCAAGCTGCACGCCAGCCTGGCCAACCTGCAAAGCCTGCCCGACAACCTGGTCGAGGTGCGCTTGCGCAAGGCCAGGGTTTACCGCTTGCTCGGGCGCAACGAGGCCGAGCCGCTGTATCGCGGCCTGCTCGGCACGTGCCTGACGGCGGACGCCGAACATGGCCTGGGGCAAATCTATGCCGCCCGTGGCGATAACGGTCAGGCCCAGGCGCACCTGCAGCGCGCGGTGCGTCTGGCGCCAACCAATGACAAGATCCGCAACGACCTCGGCGTGGTCTACCTCAACCAGTTGCGTCTTGAAGACGCGCGCTTCGAATTCCTTACCGCTATTGAACTCAAGCAGAACGATCAACTGGCTCCGCTGAATCTGGTGACCTTGCTGCTCTACCAGAACAACTGGCAGCAAGCCGCCGAAATCGTCAGCCGCGCGCACCTGACGCCGGAACAATTCTCCGAAGCCCAGGCCCGTGCGGAAAAACTCAAGGTGCCGGCCAAGGCCCCGACCGCGGCCTGTAATCAAGTGGCGGTGGTGGCTGACCCACAACCGTCGACGCTCAAGTGACATTCCGGGAGATCACCATGAACACCGTGCACCGCCTAAGCTGCCTGATACTGCTGAGCCTGCCGCTAGCAGCCCAGGCGATCGACGCCGGCCCGGCCTCGGCGCAGCAACAGGAAACCGAAGGCTGGCTGGTGTTGCAAAGCCGTAACCAGGCGGCCTCGACGAAACCGCAAACCGCCACGGCGGCCGAGCGGGAACAGGCGATGCAGCGCTGGCTGAAGAAGTACAAGTATGAGATCCCGGACTTCTACGACCCGGACGCGGGCGGCAAGATCGAGACCAAGAACTAGGTTGCTGGCGAGGCTAAATCCATTGCGTCATCGCCGCTAAAGCGGCGTTGACGCAATGGCTGAAGGTCTACAACTGATAGCTGAAACTGATGCTGTAGCGCGCCCGACGATTGAACGTATCCAGCGCCTCATCGGACATCGGCTTGGCGGCCTCCAATGCAATGTTGTAGTACTTGGCATCGCCAAAGCGCAGCCCCACTGCCGCCGATGACAGGTCGTTGCTCTGTACCGCGAGCTTGTTGAACCAGGTTTTCGAACGGTCCAGCACCACATACGGCTGCAGGATGCGCACCCAATTGCCGTCGCGGTTGAAGCTGTAGTTGACCTCGTAGGCCGCGCCCCAGCCTTTATCCCCCGACGCCTGATCGTCCGGGTAACCACGGCCGAAATTCTGCCCGCCGAACACGGCGCGTTCGCTGTCGGGCAAGGTGTCATCGCTCCAGTACAACGCGGCCGACAGCACGCCTTGCCAGTTGTCGAAGAACTTGTCGCTCTGCACGCCGGAGAGGCGCAGGCGCAGGAAGTTCAGGTCCAGTGCCGGGTTGTTGGAATGTGCGCCCATGCTGTCCAGCCCCTGATACAAGCCGCCACTGACAATCCGCAGTTGGCGGGCGTCGCTCTTGCGCCAGTCGCTTTCGAACGCGAGGGCGCGTACGTCAGTTCGCTCCTCGATGCTCAACGGGTAGCCAACCACCTTGTAGCGGTTGGTGCTATCGACCGCATACAGCCGCGCGCCGGCATTGAGCAGTTCGTTGGCCGCAGCGATGAACGGGTGACTGACACCGATTGAGTAACGGTCGTCTTCCTTGTGCGGCTTGAGTTCGAAGCCATCGCTGGTGAGCACATTGGTGCCCGGATCGGCCCGGTAGCGTGAGGCAAACAGGCTCAGTTGCGTGCCTTCGCTGTTGAGGAACTGGTTGTAGTCCAGTCGGTAGTAATGCTCGTGGTCATCCCCCGGCGGAAACAGCCCGCTGAGGGTCAATTGCTCGCCCATGGCGGTCTGCGAGTTGCTGCTCACTCCCAGCAACGCCTGGGTGCCGTTACGGTTGTCTTCTGTGGTGCTCAGGGTGCTCGTGAACGGTTTGCGACTGGCCTGTGCGACCAGGGTCGTGGCACCGTCAGTGGTGCCGGGCGGAGGCACTTGCGCCTGCACCGTCACGCCGGGAATGCGGGTCATCAACGTGGTATAGCGCTCGAAGGTCTTGCGGGTCAGCGGCCGTTCAGCCTGGATTTTCGCTGCCAGCTTGTCGAGCAGACCTTTGACCCGGCCGACGTCGCCCTGCATCTGGATGTCCCTGACGTAGCCTTCCACCAACACCACCCGCGCGACGCCGTCGTCGAATTTTTGTTGGGGCAAGAACGCGTAGGACAGCAGATAACCGTCCTGTTGGTAGCGGCGGGTAATGGTGCGAGTGGCTTCGATCAGGTCGGCGAGGCTGGTCGGGTGACCGATCAGGGGTTTGTAGATCTCGGCCAGTTCGCTGAGTGGATAGATCGTCCCGCCTTCAATCTGGACTGTCTTCAGGGTAATTCTGGTTTCCATCATCAGCGGCTGGGCACTGGCCGCGCCGGGTTCCGGTACTTGCACCGGAGTAGTGGCCGGGCGGTAGGCATCGGCCGGCAGGTTCGGCACGGGCAGGTTGCGGATGGTTTCGTTGCTGTTGAGAAAACTGGGCAGGGTGTCGGCGAGGGCGGCGGAACTGAGACTGAGGAACAGCAGGGATGCCATTACACGCATAGGACACTCCATGGTCAGATCACAGCACTGGGCTGAATTTTTCCTAAGAAAAAAGCGGAAGACTCGTGGGAATCTTCCGCCCTCAACCAAGCGTAGGCGCTGTAGGTGAGGCCGTCGAATCGGCCAGGTGCAATTTAGCGTTTGTTGCCTCCAAGAGTGCCGGTCAGGCCACCGAGTACACCGCCCAGGCCACCGGTTGCGGTACTACCCGTTGCGGTGCCGCCGGTACTGGTGCCACCGTTGAGCAGGCCACCGACCGCGCCGACGGTAGCGCCAACATTGCTGACCACACCACCGACGGCGGTCGTGACCGGGTTGTTTGTGGACGCGAGGGTGGCGCCAACCGTGCTGACTGCGCCGCCGACCTGACCGGTGAGACCTGCGACCGGTGCGCCCAGACCTGTGGCGGCGCCGACTTGTTGAGTGACGCTGGTGACCGCGCTGGTGACCGGGTTCAGCCCGGCACCGACGGTGGCGCCGACGGTGGCCAGTGGCGAGGTGGTGGCGGTGATCGGCGTGCCCGAGCCACCGAGTACGGTGTTGAGCGAGGCGATGGTATTGCCCACTGACGCCGTGGTGACGCCACCGGCACTCACCGCACCGTTGGTGTTGCCGGCGTTCAGACCAGCACCCACATTGACCACGGCCCCGCCTACGGTTTGCAGCAGGCCGGTACCGCCCAGGCCGCCACCGAGGCCGCCGCCCAAGCCACCACCGGAAGCGGTGCCATTGTCGACCAGCCCGCCGGCTTTGCCGACCGTGGTACCAACGTTGGTCAGGGCGCCGCCAACGGTGTTGGTCAGGGCATTGCCGCTGCCGGCACCGGTAACTTGACCGCCCAGGCCTTTGACTGCGCCACCGACCTGGCCGAGGACACCGTTGAGCGGAGCGCCGAGGCCGGTCGTGTCGCCGATTTTGTCGGTGGTGCTTTCCACCATCGCAATCACCGGTACCAGACCGTTGCCGACGCTCTTGGTCACTGAACCGAGTGGGCCTGTGGTGGTGGCCAGGCTCAATGTGTCGCCGAGCATGGTGACTTTCTCGCCGACGCCATCAAGCACTGGTGCCACTTTGGTCACCACGCCACCGACGACTGGAACGCTGCCGGTGGCGGTCGCCAGTTTGCCGCTCAGGTCCGAGACGCCGGTACCGACATCTGAAACCACCCCGCCGACCGAAGCCGCGGTGACGCCCAGGCCATTATCGACCGTGCCCAGTTTGCCGATACCGTTGGCCACGCCGTCACCCAAAGTGCTGACCACATTGCCAGCGGTGTTGGCTGCGCTTTGCACGACGCCACCGACCACTGGAACCGTGCTGAGCGAATCGCCGACCTGGCCGACGCCGTCGCCGACGCCTGCAACGGTATTGCCGACATCCTGCACCAGGGTGGTGGTCACCAACGGGGTGGTGGTCGGGTTGGTCGGGTTGGTTGGGTCCGTAGGGTCGGTCGGGTTGGTTGGGTTCGTCGGATTGGTCGGGTTGGTCGTGCCTGTACCGCCAGTGCCACCGGTACCGCCAGTGCCAGCGGTATCGGTGCCGCCAGTACCGCCAGTGCCGCCAGTGCTGCCGGAACCGCCGGTGCCACTGGTGCCGCCAGTGCCCGATGTCGCGCTGTCAGGCGAAGAGCTGCCGGAACTGCTGTGATGGCCGCCACCGCCGCTGCTGCAGCCCGCGAGGCCAAGGGAGAGGATCAATGCCAGAGCTGTTGCCGATTTGCACCACACTTGAGTTTTCATGATTGAGATTCCTTGCACCTGTAACAACATTCGTCGTTTTCGATGGCTCACCCGTCTGTCGCCGGTGATGCCTCGTCCGTGGTGTCAATCTCGATCGCGTCGCGGCTTGCCGCCATTCTCAAGTTGGTATTAACGCCTTTATATATAAGGCGCCGCGCAGTGCCTAAGGACTAATACCCAGGATATAAACGCGCAAAAAAAAGCCTTGAAAATCAAGGCTGGGAGTTTTCCAGGGCGCCGCGTGAAGGGCGGAAAAACTTAAGTGATATATACACAATTTACAGGCTTGCCGGGGGTGGAATCAGGCAACCGGTTGCCACTGACCAACCATATGCTCCAGATCGCCAGCACCGATCAGGCGTAATTCGCCACTCGACCCAGCCGCACTCGCCAGCAACGAAACCTCGCTGGGCAAACGCACCGGTTTGCGAAAGTGCACGACGATTTCCAGGTTGGCTTTTGGCAAGTGATCGGCCAGTGCCGCAAGGGTTCGCGCCTTGTTCCACAAGCCGTGAGCAATCGCCGTGGGAAAACCGAACAGCCTGGCACTGGCGGCGCTCAGGTGAATCGGGTTGTAATCGCCCGAGACCCTGGCGTACTGCCGACCGATATCGGCCGGCGCTTTCCACTGCGCCACCTGGGTCAGGGCCTGCGCAGGTTCCCACTGTTGTTCGACCGGTTCGCCGTCGAGTTTCACCCCGCGACAAAGCATCTGGCTTTCGGCTTCCCACAGCGGCCCGAGTTGATCATCGAGGGTGGTCAACACATCGAAGGTTGCCCCTTTGGGATGCGGCTGCAGGTTGTGCACGCGGACGCTGACTTGTGCGCGACTGATTCCGCCCATCGGCCGCCATACACGGATGCGGTTGCTCAGATGAATCAACCCCAGCAGCGGGAACGGAAAATCCTTCTGCGTGAGCAATTGCATTTGCAGGGCGAACGCGAGGATGTGTGGATAAGTCGGCGGCAGCAGGCCGTCATCGGCAAAGCCGCAGACCTTGCGATAGGCCGCCAGCTTCTGGCCGTCGACATCGATCCAGCAGCGCAAGCCGCTGTCGGGCAGTCGGGTGCCGGTGATCTTGCGTCGGGTCGCGGCCCGCGCATACAGGCCGGGCAGGCTCGGTTCGCGATCGAGGGTGTGCCATTCAATGCTCATGTCTACGCCCCCAGAACACTTTGTCCACAGACCCGCAGCGCCTGGCCGGTGAACGCGCCAGTGCCCGGTTGGGCAATCCACGCCACGGCTTCGGCGACATCTTGCGGTAAACCGCCCTGGCCCAACGAACTCATGCGTCGCCCGGCCTCGCGCAGGCCGAACGGAATGTGCGCGGTCATCTGGGTTTCAATGAAGCCCGGCGCCACGGCGTTGATGCTGATGCCGCGTTCGTGCAGCGTCGGCGCCCAAGCCTGGGCCAGGCCGATCAGGCCGGCCTTGCTCGCGGCGTAGTTGGTCTGTCCGCGATTGCCGGCGATACCGCTGATCGAGGCCAGCAGAATTACCCGCGCGTTGTCGTGCAAGCTGCCGCTGTCGAGCAGGGCCTTGGTCAGCACCTGCGGCGCATTGAGGTTGACCGCCAGCACCGCATCCCAGAATTCCGGGGTCATGTTGGCCAGGGTCTTGTCGCGGGTGATCCCGGCGTTGTGCACCAGAATGTCGAGGCCGTCCGGCAGTTGTTCGATCAGTTGCGCAGCGGCGTCTTCAGCGCAAATGTCGAGGGTGATGGCGCGGCCGCCGAGCCGCGCGGCGAGGGCTTCCAGATCGGTCTTGGCCGGCGGCACGTCGAGCAGAATCACCTCGGCGCCATCGCGGGCGAGGGTTTCGGCGATGGATGCGCCGATCCCGCGAGCTGCCCCGGTGACCAACGCCTTGCGTCCGGCCAATGGTCGCGTCCAGTCTGTGACTGGCGTGGCGCATGCGGTCAGGCGAATCACTTGCCCGGAGACAAAGGCACTTTTCGGCGACAGGAAAAATCGCAGCGGGCCTTCCAGTTGCTCTTCGGCGCCCTCACCGACATAAATCAGTTGCAGCGTACCGCCGCTGCGCAACTCCTTGGCCAGCGAGCGCGAGAAACCTTCAAGTGCCCGTTGTGCGCTGGAGGCAAAGGGATCGCGCAGGGTTTCCGGAGCGCGGCCGAGAATCACCAGGTGCGCACTGTGGTCGAGGTTTTTCATCAGCGGCTGGAAGAATTCGCGCAGCTGTTTGAGCTGGTCGGTGTGCTGCAGGTCGCTCGCGTCGAACACTACGGCCTTGAGCTTCGGCCCGTGCCCGGGAATCCACGCGGTGGCCAGCGACGGTTCGGTGCCGTAGCTGTAGATCGCATCGGTCAGGCGGTTGGCGAATGCATTGACCCGCTCGGCCAGCGGCCCGCCGCCGATCAGCAGCGCACCGTCCACCGGCCGCAGACGCCCGGCCTGCCAGCGTTCCAGCCGCACCGGCGACGGCAGGCCCAACGCCCCGACCAGACGATGGCCGATGGAT
Organism: Pseudomonas sp. S8; assembly: GCF_050473925.1. Lineage (NCBI taxonomy): Bacteria > Pseudomonadati > Pseudomonadota > Gammaproteobacteria > Pseudomonadales > Pseudomonadaceae > Pseudomonas > Pseudomonas sp. S8. The sequence continues at coordinate 3,574,485 of NZ_JBFDVZ010000016.1, read as the reverse complement.
GAGTTGGCGAAGTCGATATAGCGGTCAGACATGGAACGCTCTCCAAAAGTTGGGGTTCAAAGTGTGGACTACCAACGGCAATCAATCGTTCGATCCACGCAATAAGGCCTACGCTAGAACAGCAGAGTAGTTGGCCGCCGATGGTTGTGTGGCCAAACACAAATTCAGAAACAACGTTGAACCTTGTAGGAGTGACCCGTGGCGAGGGGATTCATCCCCGATCGGCTGCGAAGCAGTCGCAATGTATAGCGATTGCAATGAGGGGCCGCTGCGCGACCCATCGGGGATGAATCCCCTCACCACAGGTCACTCCTGCAAAGGATTCAGGTGAATTCGACCATTTGGAAAAGGAGCTTTTCATGAGTCAACTGCGCCGCGTCGCCATCATCGGTGGTAACCGTATTCCTTTCGCCCGCTCCAACGGGCCGTACGCCACCGCCAGCAATCAGGTGATGCTCACTGCCGCCCTGGAAGGCCTGATCGAACGCTACAACCTGCACGGCCAGCGCATTGGCGAAGTGGTGGCCGGTGCGGTGCTTAAATTGTCACGGGATATGAATCTGACTCGCGAATGTGTGCTCGGCTCGCGGCTGTCACCGGCCACCCCGGCCTATGACATCCAGCAAGCCTGCGGCACCGGGCTGGAAGCGGCGCTGCTGGTGGCGAACAAAATCGCCCTCGGCCAGATCGATTGCGGCATCGCTGGCGGCGTCGATACCACGTCGGACGCGCCGATCAGCGTCAGCGAAGGCTTGCGCAAAATCCTCTTGCAGGCCAACCGCGCGAAGACCACCGGCGACAAACTGAAAACCTTGCTGCAACTGCGCCCACGGCACTTGATTCCGGAATTTCCGCGTAATGGCGAGCCACGCACCGGCCTGTCGATGGGCCAGCACTGCGAACTGATGGCGCAGACCTGGAACATTCCTCGTGAAGAGCAGGATCAACTGGCCCTCGAAAGCCATCACAAACTCGCCGCATCCTACAGCGAAGGCTGGCACAACGACCTGATGACGCCGTTTCTCGGCCTGACCCGCGACAACAACCTGCGCCCGGACCTGACCCTGGAAAAACTCGCCACGCTCAAACCGGCCTTCGAAAAAAGCGCGAAGGGGACGCTGACGGCGGGCAACTCCACGCCGCTCACCGACGGTGCCTCGGTGGTGCTGCTGGGCAGTGAAGAATGGGCGAAAGAGCGTGGTTTGCCGATCCTTGCCTATCTGCGTGACGGTGAGGCGGCGGCGGTGGATTTCGTCAACGGCGTCGAAGGGCTGTTAATGGCGCCGGTGTATGCGGTGCCGCGTCTGCTGGCGCGCAATGGCCTGACCTTGCAGGACTTCGACTACTACGAAATTCACGAAGCATTCGCCGCGCAGGTGCTGTGCACGCTCAAGGCCTGGGAAGACCCCGAATACTGCAAGGCCCGTCTTGGACTGGATGCGCCGCTCGGTTCGATCGATCGCAGCCGCTTGAATGTCAAAGGCAGCTCGCTGGCGGCGGGGCATCCGTTTGCCGCGACGGGCGGGCGGATTGTCGCCAATCTGGCGAAATTGCTGGATGCGGCGGGCAAAGGTAGAGGACTGATCTCGATCTGCGCTGCCGGGGGCCAGGGTGTCACCGCAATCATCGAGCGCTGAGCGCAATTCCCCCGGGGAAATGCAGGCGATGTCAGATTCTGTCGCAAATGCCCTCGACGCCCGATCACTACAAGTCCGGTGGGCTCGGCTATGATCGGCAGCGGTCGATTATTTCGGCACAGTGTGTGCATCCACAGGGTTCACAGGTCGGCAACCCCTCCCCGTAGCGCGAGGATTGCCGTATAACGAGTGACATTCGCGTGTTTGGTAATAAAGGACCCACAATAAAAGCTGATGAAGACTCCAAAACGCATTGAACCCCTGATCGAAGACGGTCTGGTCGACGAAGTGCTGCGCCCACTCATGAGTGGTAAAGAAGCAGCTGTTTATGTGGTGCGCTGCGGTAACCAGTTACGTTGCGCGAAGGTCTACAAGGAGGCGAACAAACGCAGTTTCCGCCAGGCAGCCGAGTATCAGGAAGGGCGCAAGGTGCGTAACAGCCGGCAGGCGCGGGCGATGGCCAAGGGTTCGAAATTCGGTCGCAAGGAGACCGAAGACGCCTGGCAGAATGCCGAAGTCGCGGCGCTGTTCCGCTTGGCCGGAGCTGGCGTGCGAGTGCCCAAGCCGTATGATTTTCTCGATGGCGTGCTGCTGATGGAACTGGTGGCCGACGAATACGGTGATGCCGCGCCGCGTCTGAACGACGTGGTGCTGGAGCCGGATCAGGCCCGCGAATATCACGCGTTCCTGATCTCGCAGATCGTGCTGATGTTGTGTACCGGTCTGGTGCACGGTGACCTCTCGGAGTTCAACGTGCTGCTGACCCCGACAGGTCCTGTGATCATCGACCTGCCGCAGGCAGTGGATGCCGCCGGTAACAACCACGCGTTCAGCATGCTGGAGCGTGATGTGGGCAACATGGCTTCGTACTTCGGGCGCTTTGCCCCGGAGCTGAAGAAAACCCGTTACGCGAAAGAAATGTGGGCGTTGTACGAAGCCGGCACCTTGCACCCGAACAGTGTGCTGACCGGCGAGTTCGACGATCCTGAGGACCTGGCCGACGTTGGCGGAGTGTTGCGCGAGATCGAAGCGGCGCGTCTGGATGAAGAGCGCAAGCAGGCGATCCGTGCCGCCGACGATGCGCCCAAAGGCAAGTCCGACGAACCACCGCCGCCACCGTGGATGCAGTAAGCGCTTGAACAGAAACCCGGCTTCGGCCGGGTTTTTTTGTGCCCGCATGTTCCTTCACCACCTCACTGTGGGAGCTGGCTTGCCAGCGATAGTGGAGGTTCAGCTGAAAAATTTTATCGGATGTACCGGCCTCTTCGCTGGCAAGCCAGCTCCCACAGGGGCCGGTGGTGTCTATGGACTTTATGTGGGAATCTTGTCAGCCCTCGCACACTCAAGGATTGAATGTGAACGCCTGCCTCATCATCAGCGCCCGGCTGATCTCCGACTTCGGCGCTTTCCTCAACATGGTCGCGCTGGCGACTTACGTTTACCTGCTGAGCAACAGCGCCATGAGCGTCGGGGTGTTTCTCGCCAGTCGTGTCGGCGGGGGGATTTTTGCCAGCCTGATTGGCACTCGCTTTTACCGGCGCTGGAGCGGCCGGATGCCGTTGATTGCCTTCGATCTGCTGCGCGCGGTGTTGCTGGGTCTGCTGTTGATCCTGCCGGGGAGCCAGCAGGCGTTGCTGTTGCCGGTGATTGCCTTCGGTTTGGGCTTTGGCAACTCGATGTTCGCCATCGGCCTCAACAGTCAATTGCCGAGGCTGATCGAAGCCGCGCAGCTACTGAAAACCAATGCCTGGATCACCTCGGCTTCATCGGCGGCAATGGTCGGTGGCAGCCTGGTGTCCGGCTTGCTGGTGGCGGCATTCGGTTTCGAAACGGTGTTTGCGCTAAACGCATTGACCTATGTGCTGGCGGCGCTGTTGATTGCGCCGTTGCGCTTCGCCGCTGCAGACGTCTGCGAACAATCGACCAACGAACGCAGCGAATGGTCAGCCCTGAAACAAGGCCTGCGCAGCGCTCCGGTGATTGCGGCGATGCTCGCCGTGACCATGGCCGACACCTTGGGCAGTGCCGCGCACAACGTCGGCTTCCCGATCATCTCCAAACTGCTGACACCCGATTCGGCCAGCACCACGCTCGGCCTGATGCTGGCGGTGTGGGCCAGCGGCAAACTGCTGGGTGCGCGGATTGCCAGTCGCCTCAAAGGCACGGATAACCGTGATCTGGAGCGACGGTATTTCTTCGGCGTGGCGTTGATGTCCTGCGGTTTTATCCTGATGTTCCAGCAGCACAGCCTTCTCGGGCTGCTGCTGTTTTCCCTGCCGGCGGGGTTGGGTGACGGCATTTCCGAGGTCGGCCTGATGTCGCGCCTGCAACGCGAACCGGAGCATTTGCGCTTGCCGGTTTTCAGCTTCCTGACCTTGCTGCAAATGACCGGGTTCGGTGTCGGCATGTTGATCGCCGCGCCGTTCTACGGCTGGTGGACGCCGGGTGCCGTGGTGCTGCTGTTCCACGGCATCCCGCTTGGTACGTTGTTGACCGTTAAGCTGTTGGCGCTCAGGCGCGGGCGGGTTGCGCGCAGCAGCCTGACGCCAGTTCCTTGAGGATCGGGCAGTCGGGGCGATGGTCGCCATTACAGTGCTCGACCAGGTCCTGCAGGGTGTCGCGCAACTCGCCGAGTTCGCGGATCTTCTGGTTCAGCTCGTCAATATGCTGCCGTGCCAGGGCTTTCACATCGGCGCTGGCGCGCTGGCGATCCTGCCACAGGGTCAGCAGCTTGCCGACTTCTTCCAGAGAAAATCCCAGGTCCCGCGAACGCTTGATGAACGCCAGCGTGTGCAGGTCATCATCGCTGTAGACCCGGTAGCCGCTGTCGGTGCGATGGGCAGCCTTGAGCAGGCCGATCGACTCGTAATAGCGGATCATCTTTGCGCTCAGGCCACTGTGCCGGGCCGCTTGGCCGATGTTCATCGGTGCTCCTCCAGATCCTTCGGTTTCCAGGTTTTCAACAGTAGCGCATTGCTCACCACGCTGACGCTCGACAGTGCCATTGCCGCGCCGGCCAGCACCGGGTTGAGAAAACCGAACGCCGCCAGCGGAATGCCGATCAGGTTGTAGACGAAGGCCCAGAACAGATTCTGGCGGATCTTCGCGTAGGTCTTGCGGCTGATCTCCAGCGCGGCGGGCACCAGTCGTGGATCGCCGCGCATCAAAGTAATGCCGGCCGCGTGCATGGCCACGTCGGTGCCGCCGCCCATGGCGATACCGATGTCGGCAGCGGCCAGTGCGGGGGCGTCGTTGATGCCGTCGCCGACCATTGCCACCACGCCGGTTTTCTTCAGTTCGGCGACGGTGGCGGCTTTGTCGGCGGGCAGCACTTCGGCGTGCACGTTCTCGATGCCCAACGCCTCGGCGACGACTTTCGCGCTGCCGCGGTTGTCGCCGGTCAGCAGATGGCTGTGGATACCCCGGGCGGCCAGTTGTTGCACCGCTTGCAGTGCGCCGGCCTTGAGTGTGTCACCGAACGCGAACAACCCGAGCACCCGTGGCTGCGGGCTTTGTTCGATCAGCCACGACAGGGTCCGGCCTTCCTCTTCCCAGGCCCGGGCGGACCCGGCGAGATCACCCGCGTTGAGGCCGTTTTCCTCCAGCAAGCGCTGGTTGCCCAGCGCCAGGCGCCGCCCGTCAAGATGGCCGGCGATGCCGCGCCCGGTCAGGGACTGGCTGTCGCTGACATCGGGCACGCTCAGCCCGCGCTCGGCGGCCGCGTCCAGCACGGCTTTGGCCAGCGGATGCTCGCTGCCGCGCTGCAGGGCGCCGGCCAGTGTCAGCAGGGTATTTTCATCGCTATCCACCGCACTGAAATGGGCGATGCGCGGCGTACCGGACGTCAGCGTGCCGGTCTTGTCGAAGACCACGTTGTCGACCTCATGGGCTCGCTCCAGCGCTTCGGCGTCCTTGATCAGAATGCCGTGACGCGCAGCCACACCGGTGCCGGCCATGATCGCCGTCGGCGTGGCGAGGCCGAGGGCACACGGACAAGCGATCACCAGCACGGCGACAGCGTTGATCAACGCGGTTTCCATAGGTGCGCCGTACAGCCACCAGCCAATCAACGTGACGAGGGCAATCAGCAACACAGTGGGCACGAACACCTGGCTGACTTTATCCACCAGTTTCTGGATCGGCGCTTTCGCTGCCTGGGCGTCTTCCACCAGCCGAATGATCCGCGCCAGCACACTTTCCGCACCAAGGGCGGTGGTGCGTACCAGCAGGCGACCTTCGCCGTTGATCGCACCGCCGGTGACCTGGTCGCCCGGCTGTTTTGGCACTGGCAGGCTCTCGCCGCTGATCAGCGCTTCGTCAGCGTGGCTCTGGCCTTCCAGCACTTCACCGTCCACCGGGAAGCGTTCACCGGGTTTGACCAGCACCTGATCATTAAGGCGCAGGGCGCTGATTGCGACGTCTTGCTCGCGACCGTCGATGACTTGAATCGCCCGTTCCGGGCGCAAGGCTTCGAGGGCACGGATGGCGCTGGCGGTCTGGCGCTTGGCGCGGCTTTCCAGATATTTGCCGAGCAGCACCAGGGCGATCACCACGGCTGAGGCTTCGAAATACAGATGCGGCATGCGCCCGGCGGCGGTGGCCCATTCGTACAGGCTCAGGCCATAACCGGCGCTGGTGCCGAGGGCGACCAGCAAGTCCATGTTGCCGGCGCCGGCGCGCACGGCTTTCCACGCGGCCACATAAAATCGCGCGCCGAAAATGAATTGCACCGGCGTGGCAAGGGCAAATTGCGCCCAGGCCGGGAGCATCCAGTGAATGCCGAATGGTTGCAGCAGCATCGGCAGCACCAGCGGCAAGGCCAGAACGATGGCGCAGATCAGCGCCCAGCGTTCATGTTGCAGGCGCTGTTGCTGGTTATCCGCTGCGGGATGTTCGGCTTGCCAGACGCTGGCCGAGTAACCGGCCTTGCTCACGGCGTCGAGCAGCAATTGCGGATCGATCTGACCGAGCAATTCGAGGTGGGCGCGTTCGTTGGCGAGGTTGACGCTGACGCTCCTCACCCCGGGGACTTTGTTCAGGGCGCGCTCGACGCGACCGACGCACGAGGCGCAGGTCATGCCGTCGATGCTCAGTTCCAAGGTTTGTTGGGGGACGCTGTAACCGGCGCGTTCAACCGCCTCCATCAACGCCGGCAAGCTGTTACCGGGTGCCAGGACGCGGGCCTGTTCGGTGGCGAGATTGACGCTGACGCCACTGGCGCCGCTGACGTTGCGCAACGCCCGCTCGACACGCCCGGCGCAACTGGCGCAGGTCATGCCGGCAATCGGCAGATCGAAAGTGATGGAATCGGACATCGGTCTTACTCCCTGTAGAAGATGTCTACAAGGATCAACCTTGCCACGCGGGCAAGGTCAAGCGCCAATCTGAAAAGCAAAAGATCGCAGCCTTCGGCAGCTCCTACAGGTGGATTGCATTCCAATGCAGGAGCTGCCGAAGGCTGCGATCTTTTTCGTTGACTCAATATTCGAGGGCGGCAGGTCGCAGGTACAGCCCTTTGGCGTTGGCCGCGATCCGGTACTTGAGCACATCGCCGGCCTTCAGCGAGATCTGCTGCGCGGGCGGCGCGAGCATGCCTGCCTGGCACCCCGGCATCTGGCCAGGCAATTGTTTCAGACGAATGGACAGCGTGCCGTGGGGCAGGTTGAAGGAAGTCGTCTGTTCCTGCAGCAGACGCCCAGCGAGTTGATCATTGACGTACACGCCAATCTCACAGGAAGTCGGCACTTCCAGGCGCTCGCGCGAGATGATCAGAACCGCATAGTCCTCGCCGGTCGCATTGGCCTGAGGCAGGGCGGCAAAGAGGCTGAGCAAGCCAAACAGGCTGAAAGCTGACCAGCGCATGGCTGAATCTCCTGAATTTGAGTCATTGATGCACGCAGCTTGGCTGAGCGCAGCGCCGATTGCCAGCCCGGCAGTTTTACGCAGAACTTGACCTTGCCATGGTGGCAAGCTCGACACTGCCGGCAACCTCACTCAAAGGAGTCCCTCCATGCAAGTGTTCAGCGTTCAAGGCATGTCCTGCGGCCACTGTGTCAAAGCCATCACCAACGCCGTGCAGGCGAAAGATCCGGCAGCCAGCGTGCGGGTCGATCTGGCAGCCAAAGAAGTCGGCGTCGAAAGCTCGCTCAGCCCCGAGCAGGTGATCGAGGTCATCAGCGAAGAGGGTTACCCGGTAAAACTCGCCGGATGATCAAAAGCCAAAAGATCGCAGCCTTCGGCAGCTCCTACAGGAAACGCATTCAATGTAGGAGCTGCCGAAGGCTGCGATCTTTTGATCTTTGCAGGCAAACTCCACAGTGAAGTTCGTCTGACTTTTTAATAGTTAGCGAGCTATCGGAATGTTCAAGGTGTCTTTGCGCGGCTAGACTGTCGGGCTGCCGACTCCAATCCAACCTGGATGCCTGATGAACTTCCGTACCATTCTGATTCTCGGTGCCTTGAGCGCCTTCGGTCCGCTGGCGATCGACTTCTATCTGCCGGCGTTCCCGTCAATGGCGCTGGCCTTTGGCACCGATGAAAAGCACGTCCAGCTGACACTGGCAGCGTATTTCGCCGGTCTGTCGATCGGGCAGTTGTTGTATGGCCCGGTGGCCGACCGGTTTGGTCGGCGCCTGCCGCTGCTGGTCGGTGTCGGCCTGTTCACGCTGGCCTCGTTGGCCTGCGCCTATGCGCCGAATCTGCAATGGCTGATCGGGGCCCGCTTCGTCCAGGCCTTGGGCGGCTGCGCGGGGATGGTGATTTCCCGGGCGGTGGTCAGCGACAAATGCGATGCCGTCGGATCGGCGAAAGTCTTCTCGCAGTTGATGCTGGTGATGGGTTTGGCGCCAATCCTCGCACCATTGCTCGGCGGTCTGCTGGTCAACACCACGGGCTGGCAGTCGATCTTCCTCGTGCTGACTGGCTTTAGTGCACTGGCCGGCCTCGCTGTGGCGCTGGGGTTACCGGAAAGCCTGCCGGCCTACGTGCCGCGCCAGCCGCTGTCCGGTGCGTTGCGTCAATACGGCCGGTTGTTCGGTGACCGGGTGTTTCTCGGCCACGCACTGACCGGCGGTATCGCGGTCGCCGGGATGTTTTCCTACATCGCCGGTTCACCATTTGTCTTCATCAAACTGTACGGCGTACCCGCCGAGCATTTCGGCTGGCTGTTCGGCACCAATGCAGCGGGTTTCATTCTGGTGGCTCAGGTCAACGCGCGGCTGTTGGCCAAGCGCGGTCCGTCCTTCCTGCTGGCGCGAGCGGTGTGGGTATACCTGTTGGCCGGCGTTTCGCTGCTCGCGGTCAGCGCGATGCACACCGAAGCATTGTGGCCGCTGTTGATTCCGTTGTTCGTGTGCATTGCCAGCCTCGGCTGCATCCTGCCCAATGCTGCGGCATGCGCGATGAACGGCCAGGGCGCGCGCGCCGGGAGTGCCTCGGCGCTGATGGGCTGCCTGCAATTCAGCGTGGCCTCCGGCGCGGCCTCGCTGGTGGGTGTCCTGCACGATGGCAGCGCCATGCCGATGGCCATGGTCATCAGCCTGTGCGGACTGCTGGTGGTGAGCATTGCGATGTACACCCGGCGTTTGCAGAATGCTCGGGCACTGGCGCAAGCACAGGCCGAAGCCTGAACCTCAGCCGACGGCGCGTTGTTGTCCGGGCTGGGGAATCTGATGGGGCGCGTGCAGGCGCGCTTCGAGGGTGCGGGTGAAGGCGAGAGCCTCGGCTTCACTGCGAAAGGTCACGGCGTGCTGGTCCAGACGAACCTGCCATTGAGACTTTGCCACTTCTTTTATCAGGATCTTCATTGCTGACCTCCCTTGTGTAAAAGATGCATCGCAGAGGGTTCGAGTGTAGACCTGAATACGATCGCATTTGTGACAACGATCAAGCATCTGACTGACGGCAAAAAACAGCGCCGGCCCTTAAAAGGACTGGCGCTGATGACGACGTTCGGGTTTTCAGAAACTTTCTAAAACAATTTTGCCCTTGGCTTTGCCGCTTTCCAGCAACTCGTGCGCGCGTCGCAGGTTCGCCGCATTGATCGTGCCGAAATGCTCGCCCACCGTAGTTTTCAAAGTCCCCGCATCAATCAGCTCGGCCACGCGGTTGAGCAGTTTGTGCTGCTCGATCATGTCCGGGGTTTCGAATAGCGAGCGGGTGTACATGAATTCCCAGTGCAGCGACAGGCTCTTGCGCTTGAGTTTGCTCACGTCCAGTGACTTAGGATCGTCGATCAGCGCCAGTTTGCCTTGCGGCGCCAAGGCCTCGACCAGTTGATCGAGGTGCAGATCGGTCTGGGTCAGGCTGGCGACGTGGGTCACGTGATCGATGCCGGCGCGCTTTAGCTCTTCGCTCAACGGCTGGCTGTGATCGATCACCAGATCGGCGCCCAACTCAGTCACCCAGTCGCGAGTCTGTGCACGGGACGCAGTGCCGATCACCTTCAGGCCGGTCAACTGGCGGGCCAGTTGGGTGAGGATCGAACCGACACCGCCAGCGGCGCCGACGATCAGCAGGCTTTGACCTTCATCGGTCTTGCCCTCACGGATCTGCAGGCGTTCGAACAGCAATTCCCACGCGGTGATCGCGGTCAGCGGCAGGGCAGCGGCTTCGGCGAAACCCAGGGACTTGGGCATGTGGCCGACAATCCGCTCATCCACCACGTGCAGTTCGCTGTTGCCACCGGCACGGGCGATGGAGCCGGCGTAGAACACCTTGTCGCCGGCCTTGAACAGCGTCACTTCACTGCCGACGGCTTTGACCACGCCGGCGACGTCCCAGCCCAGCACTTTTGCCGCGCCGTTTTCCGGCGCCACGTTCTGCCGCACCTTGGTGTCGACCGGGTTGACCGAGATGGCTTTGACTTCCACCAGCAGGTCGCGCGGGCCTGCGACCGGCTCCGGCAGTTCGATGTCTTGCAGGGATTTTTCGTCGCTGATCGGCAGGGAAGCGTAATAGGCGATGGCTTTCATGATTTGCTCCGTAGCGGTAATAGAAGAAGGGCTCAGGCGATGCTGCCCAGGCGTTTCAATTGGAAGTGTTCGATACAGTGGCCGGCTGTGGCCTGGAAATTCTGGAAGTGCGCGCTGGCGTTGTGCGCCTGGAGGATTTCTTCGCTGGCCCAGTGTTCGATCACATAGAAAGTCAGCGGGTCGGCGAGGTCGCGGTGCAGGTCGTACTGGCCGCAGCCTTCCTCGGCGCGGCTCGGCTCAACCAGTGCGCGCAGAGCGTTTTCGAGGGTGTCCTGCTGACCGGGTTTGGCGATCAGGGTGGCGATGGCGGTGAATGCTTGGGACATGTGCGGCTCCAGTCGCGGGATAAATTTGCTTGAACCCATCATTGGCTATTTCTCGGCGCGATAAAACCGGCTAAAAGAGCAGTCTCTTTCAATATTTTTTTGATAATCGAGGCTGAGAATGCTGCGTTTCGACGATTTGCAGTTGTTCGTTCGCGCTGCGGACCTGGGCAGTCTGTCGGCAGCCGCGCGGGTGATGGACATGTCTGCCGCGGTGGCCAGCGCCGCGCTCAAGCGTATCGAACAGCAACTGGGCGTGCGCTTGCTGGCGCGTTCGACCCGCAGCCTGCGCCTGACCGCCGAGGGCGAAGGCTTTCTCGAATATGCCCGGGCCGCGCTCGGTTCGCTGGACGAGGGCCGGCGCTTTCTCTCCAGCGCGCAGGATCAGGTCAGCGGCATCCTGCAGTTATCGGCGCCTTCGGATTTCGGGCGTAACCTGCTGTTGCCGTGGCTCGACGAGTTTCAGCGCGAGCACCCGAAGCTGACCGTGCGCCTGTTGCTCGGTGACCGTATCGCCGACCTGTTCCGCCAGCCAGTGGACATCGCCCTGCGCTATGGCGAACCGGAAGATTCGAGCCTGGTGGCCCTGCCCATCGCCCCGGACAATCGCCGCGTGCTCTGCGCCTCGCCGGCCTACCTGGCTCGCCACGGCGAGCCGCGTCAGCTCGAACAATTGGCGCAGCACAATTGCCTGCTGTACATGCTCGGCAGCCGCGTGCATGACCATTGGAGTTTTCATGACGGCAAGCGCGAAGTCGGTCTGACGGTCAGTGGTGATCGCTTCAGTGATGACGCCGACGTCGTACGGTTGTGGGCGTTGGCGGGGGCGGGCATTGCTTATAAATCGTGGCTCGATGTCGGCACCGATGTCCTCGCCGGACGCCTCAAAGTGTTGCTGCCGGAGCTTCTCTGCGAGCGTGCTCCGCTGAATCTGTTGTGCGCCCATCGCGCGCAATTGAGTAAGCCGGTAAACCTTTTAAGGGAAATGCTCGCCAGCCGATGCGTCGAATTGAGTAGTCAATTTCCCAATTTCCCGAAACTTGATCATTAGTCGCAGGCAATTAGCGAAATTTCACTCAGGAACTATCACCATTCGCGTCAGCTACGGCGCAGGAAGCAGCGTGCATCCCGCTTATACTAGCGACCGCCTCAAACCTGCACCGACAACTGGCCAGGGCAGAATCAGGCCGGTTTTTCCAGGGCCGTGCCTGCGCCATACAAACGCTGTGAACACGCCATCAACGGGTGTGGCAGCGCTGACCTGGCTTGCACCGGCTCATGGCGTTTTACCCGTCTTGGCCGACGACACATTACTGGTCAAGATGTCTTCGAGCAGTAGACGATACGATTCAACAGGGAGTGAATACATGGAACATGCACCTTGCATCAGCCAGATCGCCACGCTGCTGGCCGACCCCAAGCGCAGCGCGATGATGTGGGCGTTGATGGATGGCTCGGCCCGCCAGACCGAGGAGCTGGCGCTGCTGGCAGGGCTGTCGCCGTCGTCGGCCAGTGCGCATCTGGGGCGTTTGTCCGCGGGTGGCCTGTTGAAAGTCGAGGTCCGTGGACGCAAGCGCTTCTTCCGCCTGGCGGCTCCGGAAATCGCAGCCGCCATTGAAGCCCTGGCCAGTGCCACGATTGCCAGTGCGCCGCGGGACGTCCCTCACGTATTCAAACGCTCGACGCCGATCAACAATCCACGAACCGCACCGTCCTCGCTGCTGCGTGCGCGCTTTTGCGATGATCATTTGGGTGGCACGCTGGCCGCCGATCTGTACCAGCGTTTGCTTGATGCCGGTTGGATCGAACAGGTCGAGCAGCGGGTCGTGGTGACGCTCAAAGGCTCGACGCAGCTGGCGAATCGCGGGGTTTTCATTCAGGCCCTGGCCCATCGCAAGGCCCAGGTGGCGTGTGCCTGTCCGGACTGGAGCGAACGCCGTCCGCATCTGGGCGGTTCACTGGGCGCCGCGTTGCTGCAATTGTTCATGCAGTCCGGCTGGCTGGTGCTGCCCAAGGATTCTCGCGCATTGCAAGTCACGCCGGCCGGACAGCGGGAAATCCACTGTTTCGCCAAGGAAGTCGAGCTGGAACTGGCGTAATAGAGCATTCGCCGATCAATACTTCGTGGCTTGCGTCGCCTGTGACTGCGAACAGGTCGTATCCAGAAAAAGCGTTGAGGCGTTATCGCGCACACTCGGTCCGCACACTTCGTGGATGGGGGATGAGGTATGGATACGCGAAACTTCAGCGCGGCAGAACGCCTGGAACGGCTGCCGCTCAGCGGTTATCACCGGGTCATTTTCATCATCATCGCCTTGGCGTTCTTTTTCGATTCCATGGACCTGGCCATGATGACGTTCCTGCTCGGCTCGATCAAAAGCGAGTTTGGCCTGAGCAGTGCACAAGCCGGCCTGCTCGCCAGTTCGAGTTTTTTCGGGATGGTGCTGGGGGCATCGCTGTCGGGCATGCTCGCCGACCGCTTCGGACGCAAACCGGTGTTTCAGTGGAGCATTGTGTTGTGGGGCGTGGCCAGTTACCTGTGTTCGACCGCGCAAACGGTCGAGAGCCTGACGCTGTTCCGCATCCTGCTGGGGATCGGCATGGGCATGGAGTTTCCCATTGCGCAGTCGATGCTCTCGGAGCTGATCCCGGCGCAGCGGCGCGGGCGCTACATCGCATTGATGGACGGTTTCTGGCCATTGGGTTTTGTCGCTGCCGGCGTACTGTCTTACTTCCTGCTGCCGTTGATTGGCTGGCGCGACATCTTCCTGGTGTTGGCGGTACCGGCGGTGTTTGTGCTGGCGATCCGTTTTTTCATTCCCGAATCACCGCGCTGGCTGGAGCAGGCCGGACGTCACGCAGCGGCGGACAAAGTCCTCGGCGCCATCGAGGCACGGGTGCGCACGTCTCTTGGCGTTGCGACATTGCCTGAGCCGGTGCGCCTGCCAAGGACAGTGACGCCGCCGGGCAACTTCTTCTCGGCCCTGCAGCAGATCTGGTCGCCGCAATACCGCCAGCGCACGACGATGATCTGGAGCCTGTGGTTTTTCGCCTTGCTCGGTTTTTACGGGCTGACGTCGTGGCTCAGTGCCTTGTTGCAGCAGTCGGGTTTCGCCGTGACCCAGTCGGTGTATTACACCGTGCTGATTTCACTGGGCGGGATTCCCGGGTTTCTGATGGCGGCGTGGCTGGTGGAACGCTGGGGGCGTAAACCGGTGTGTATCGTCACGCTGCTGGGCGGCGGGGTGATGGCGTTCATCTACGGCCAGAGTGCGGTGTTTGGGGGCAATGTCGCGCTGCTGATCGGCTCGGGATTGTTGATGCAGTTTTTCCTGTTCGGCATGTGGGCGGTGCTTTACACCTATACGCCGGAGTTGTACCCGACTTCGGCGCGCGCCACAGGTTCGGGCTTTGCCTCGGCGATTGGGCGTGTCGGTTCGCTGCTCGGGCCGTTGGTGACCGGATTGGTGTTCCCGATTACCGGGCAGGGCGGAGTGTTTGCGCTGGGCGCGCTGTGCTTTGCGATTGCGGCGGGGGTGGTGTGGCTGTTCGGGATGGAGACGCGCGGTAAAACCCTGGAGGAGCTGACTGAAGCAGAGATCGCTGGCTGAACACAGCACCCTGTGGGAGCGGGCTTGCTCGCGAAAGCGGTGTGTCAGTCGACATATTGGTTGAATGACACACCGCTTTCGCGAGCAAGCCCGCTCCCACAGGGGATTTGCTTTGTACTTACGGTTTTACCAGACGCGCATCCAGGCTGTTCTGCGCCAGGCGCTTGGCCTGATCCTGGGTCATGCCCAGGTGTTCGTGCAGCGCGTGGAAGTTCTCGGTGACGTAACCGCCGAAGTACGCCGGGTCATCCGAGTTGACGGTGACCTTCACCCCACGCTCGAGCATGTCGAGGATGTTGTGCTGCGACATGTGATCGAACACGCAGAGCTTGGTATTCGACAGCGGGCACACGGTCAGCGGGATCTGCTCGTCGATGATCCGCTGCATCAGGCGCTCGTCTTCGATGGCGCGTACGCCATGGTCGATACGCTGGATTTTCAGCAGGTCGATGGCTTCCCAGATGTACTCCGGCGGGCCTTCTTCACCGGCGTGGGCGACGGTCAGAAAGCCTTCGTGGCGGGCGCGGTCGAACACGCGCTGAAACTTGCTCGGCGGGTGACCCATCTCGGAGCTGTCGAGGCCGACGGCGACAAACGCATCACGGAACGGCAGCGCCTGATCCAGCGTTTTCTGTGCTTCGTCTTCGCTCAGGTGGCGCAGGAAGCTCAGGATCAAACCGCTGGTGATGCCCAGTTGCTGTTCGCCATCCTTGAGTGCCGCCGCGATGCCGTTGAGCACGACTTCGAACGGGATGCCGCGGTCGGTGTGGGTCTGCGGGTCGAAGAACGGTTCGGTGTGAATCACGTTCTGCGCGTTGCAGCGCAGCAGGTAGGCCCAGGTCAGGTCGTAGAAGTCCTGCGAGGTGCGCAGCACATCGGCGCCCTGGTAATACAGGTCGAGGAATTCCTGCAGGTTGTTGAAGGCGTAGGCCTTGCGCAGGGTTTCGACATCGCTCCACGGCAGGGCGATCTTGTTGCGTTCGGCCAGGGCGAACAGCAGCTCGGGCTCCAGCGAGCCTTCCAGATGCAGGTGCAGTTCAGCCTTGGGCAGGGCGTTGAGCCAGTCGTACATATGCTTTTCTCATCAGGTGCAATGACGGCATTCTACAGATGCTCGCCGAAACAATTGGCAAAACCTGACCAAGCGATCCATCAGACCGCTTGCGGCTCGCGCCGATAGGCGTAGGTATCGGCGAAGCGCGACAGCAGGAATTCGGCGCAGGTGGTGGTCGGATATTTCGCCGGATGCTGTGCGTCCTGACAACCGGGCAGGCATTCGATGCGAGTATCCGGATGCGGCTCGGCGAAGAACGGCATCGAATAGCGATCCACTCCCAGCGGACTGATGACCCGGTGCGGCGTCGAGCGATAACGGTCATTGCTCCAGCGCGCCATCATGTCGCCGAGGTTGACCACGAAGGTACCGTCAATGGGCGGCGCGTCGATCCATTCACCGTTGATGTTCTTCACTTGCAGGCCGCCGGCGCTGTCCTGATAGAGCAGGGTGATGCAGCCGTAATCGGTGTGCGCTCCGGCGCCTTGCTGTGCGGCGCTGCTGGCGGTGTGGCGCGGTGGGTAGTGGATCATCCGCAGTACGCTGACCGGCTCAACGAAGCGCGAATCGAAGAAGTCGCGTTCGATCCCCAGCGCAATCGTCATCGCCCGCAGCAGAGTTTGCGCGAGCGCCTGCATGTCGAGGTAATGCTGCTCCATCAGCGCTTCCCAGCCTGCTTGTGCAGGATGACGATTCGGCCCGCGCAGCGGTTTTCCCGCGAGCACCTCGGGATGATCCGCCGGCAAGTGCAGGCCCATGTCGAAGGTTTCCTTGAGGTCGCTGGGTTTGTCCGGGTCGAGCTGTTCGGTGGCGATGGCACCGTAGCCGCGATGGTGGCGGGTCTGGGTGATGTCGATCCTGAGTTTTTCTTCGGTCGGTTGCGCAAAAAAACGCTGGGCGTGGTCGAGCAGCGAGTCGATGCGCTGCGCGGAAATCGGGTGGCCCTTGATGTAGAAAAAGCCCCATTCGCGGCAGGCCTGGTCGATCTGCGCGGCGACGGCGGGCCAGGCGTTTTGGTCGGTGGAATAGAGCGGGCTGATGTCGATGACCGGAAGCTGATCCATACACAATCCTTGAGAGCGCTGATGATCAAATGTGGGAGCTGGCTTGCCAGCGATAGCGGTCTGACAGGCAACAATGATGTTGAATGTGAGGGCCCCATCGCTGGCAAGCCAGCTCCCACAGGGACGATGCAAGTTTGAAGAGATTACTTCGGCATCTCGGCCTTCATGCCTTCAACGTAGTAATTCATCGACGCCAGTTCGGCATTGGATGCGCTCACACCGGCAGGGATTTTCTCGACGCCGGCCTGATCCTTGATCGGCCCGGTGAACGGTTGCAACTTACCGCTCTTGATGTCGGCAATGATCTGTTCGGCCTCGGCTTTCACCGGTGCCGGCACCAGCTCGCTGATCGGCAGTTCAACCGTGCCTTCCTTCAGCCCGCCCCAGTAGTCCTGGGATTTCCAGCTGTGGTCGATCACGCTCTGGGTCGCTTGAATGTAATGCGGGGCCCAGTCATTGACGATCGAAGTCAGCACCGCTTTCGGGCCGAAGTGCGCCATGTCCGAGGCGTAACCCACGGCGTACACGCCACGCCGTTCGGCGGCCTGGATCGGCGCCGGGCTGTCGGTGTGCTGGAACACCACGTCCACACCCTGATCGATCAGGGCGTTGGCGGCGTCGGCTTCCTTGCCCGGGTCGAACCACGAGTTGACCCACACCACTTTGATCTCGGTGCCAGGGTTGTACTTATTCAGCGCCAGCTGGATGGCGTTGATGTCGCGGATCACTTCCGGAATCGGGAACGAGGCGACGTAACCGACCTTCTTGGTCTTGGTCATCTTCGCCGCGAGGAAGCCGCCGACATAACGCCCCTCGTAGGTGCGCGCCAGATAGGTGCCGAGGTTTTTGTCCTGCTTGTAGCCGGTGGCGTGTTCGAAGGTCACTTTGGGAAATTGCTTGGCGACTTTCAGCGTCGGGTTCATGTAGCCGAAGGAGGTGGTGAAGATCAGGTCGTAGTTGTCCTTGGCCATGTTGCGGATCACCCGCTCGGCGTCGGCGCCCTCGGCCACGTTCTCGACGTAATTGGTGCTGATCTGCGCGCCGAATTTCTCCGCCAGCGCCTTGCGTCCCTGTTCATGCTGATACGTCCAGCCGTGGTCGCCGATCGGGCCGATGTAGACGAAACCGACCTTCAGCGGATCGGCAGCGCTGGCGCTCAGGCTGATCCCCAGACCGATGGCGGCGCACAGCAGTTTGTGCAGCGGACGTATTTGCATGAATTGGAGCTCCATTTTGTTGTGTGTGGTCAGGGGCAATGCAAATTGCTGACCAACAGGACAACAAAGCAAAAGATCGCAGCCTGCGGCAGCTCCTACAGGGGAATGGGAAACCTGTAGGAGCTGCCGCAGGCTGCGATCTTTTCAGCGCCGGAACCAACGCAGTGCAAGTCAGCGGATTCACGCTATCGGCTGGTGCGCTAAGGTGTAACGAAACGTTAGCGCCGCGCCGCAGTCAGTAGCTCATTCGAACCTCTCGGCAAAAAGGCCCGCCATGCTCACGATCCTCAAGCAAGAAAGCTTTCTGCTGCTGGCAGTGATTGCCGCGTGCATCGCCTATCCGCTGGAACACTGGATGCTGCACAGCGGCCAGATCGTTGCGCTGATCTGCGGGCTGGTGCTGATCGCCTTCATCGTCGCGGCTTCGATGCGCGTTGCCCATCATGCTGAACTGCTCGCCGAAAAAGTCGGCGACCCCTATGGCACGATGATCCTGACCCTCGCTGCGGTGCTGGTGGAGGTGGTGATCCTGGCGATCATGATGAGCAACGAAGCGTCCGCCACGCTGGTGCGTGACACGATCTATTCGGCGGTGATGCTCGACATCAACGGCATCCTCGGCCTTGCCGCGCTGATGGGTGGACTCAAGCATGGCGAGCAGTCGTACAACGATGATTCGGCGCGCAGCTATAGCGTGATGATCCTCACCGCCATGGGCGTGTCGATGGTGGTGCCGGAGTTTATTCCGGCGGCCAACTGGAAGGTTTATTCAGCGTTCACCATCGGTGCGATGGTGGTGCTTTACGCATTGTTCCTGCGCATGCAGGTCGGGCCGCACAGTTACTTTTTCAGCTACAGCTACCCCGACAAGCGCCGCAAGAAAGAACCGGTGGAAAATGAGCCGAAACCGCTGAGCCTGGCGTGGTCGATCGGCATTCTGGTGTTCGGCGTGGTGGTGATCGGCGCACTGGCCGAAGTGATGTCCAAGACCCTCGATCTGGGCCTGGAAGGCACGGGCGCACCGCCGGTGATCACGGCGATTCTGGTGGCGGCGATTTCCGCCGCGCCGGAAATTCTGACGGCGTTGCGTGCCGCGTTGGCCAACCGCATGCAATCGGTGGTGAACATTGCGATGGGCGCGTCACTGTCGACGGTGATCCTGACGGTGCCGGTGATGGAAGCGATGGCGCTGTACACCGGCCAGCCATTTCAAATGGCGATGACCCCGGTGCAGACGGTGATGATCTTCATCACGCTGATCGTCAGTGCGATCAACCTGAATGACGGCGAGACCAATGCCATCGAAGGCATGACTCACTTTGTGCTGTTTGCGACGTTTATCATGCTGTCGCTACTGGGCCTCTAGAAACACCATAAATCCCCTGTAGGAGCTGCCGCAGGCTGCGATCTTTTGATCTTGTTTTTTTAAAATCAAGATCAAAAGATCGCAGCCTGCGGCAGCTCCTACAGGGTTCTTTATTGGATCAGGTCCCCGCGATCAACTGGCGAGCCGCCTGGCTGTGATCGGCGATCAGGCCTTTAAGGTCAAGTCCTTCGACTTGACCATCAGTCACCCGCCATTTGCCACCAATCATCACCCGATCGGCACGATCGGCACCGCACAACAACAGCGCCGAAATCGGATCATGGCTGCCCGAGAAGCGCAGCTCATCGAGCTTGAACAGCGCCAGGTCCGCCTGCTTGCCCACCGCCAGCTCACCAATGTCGGTACGCCCCAACAGGCTCGCCGAGCCTTTGGTTGCCCAGCCGAGCACGCGTTCCGGGGTGATCTTCTCCGCGCCGTAACGCAGGCGCTGAATGTACAGCGCCTGCCGCGCTTCGAGGATCATGTTTGACGCGTCGTTCGAGGCCGAACCATCCACGCCGAGACCGAACAGCGCGCCGGCATCGGTCAGATCGATGCTCGGGCAGATGCCGGAGGCCAGACGCATGTTCGAACTCGGGCAATGGCAGATACCGGTGCCGGCCTGGCCGAGGCGAGCGATTTCATCCGGGTTGAAGTGAATGCCATGGGCCAGCCAGGTGCGCGGGCCGAGCCAGCCGACGCTGTCCAGATAATCCACGGTGCGCAGGCCGAAACGCTGCAGGCAGAAATCCTCTTCGTCGAGGGTTTCGGCCAGATGGGTGTGCAGACGCACGTCGAGTTTATTCGCCAGTTCGGCGCTGGCCGACATGATTTCCGGGGTCACCGAAAAGGGCGAGCAAGGCGCCAGAGCGATCTGGATTTGTGCACCATCGCCGCGCTCGTGGTACTCGTGAATCAGACGCTGACTGTCGTCGAGAATCACCTGACCTTCCTGCACGGTCTGCTGCGGCGGCAGGCCGCCGTCCTTCTCGCCGAGGCTCATCGAACCGCGCGTGAGCATGGCGCGCATGCCCAGTTCACGCACGGTGTCGACTTGCACGTCGATGGCGTTTTCCAGGCCGTCCGGGAACAGGTAATGATGGTCGGCGGCGGTGGTGCAACCCGACAGCAGCAATTCAGCCAAAGCCACTTTCGTCGCGAGGGCGAGTTTTTCCGGAGTCAGCCGCGCCCACACCGGATACAGGGTTTTCAACCACGGGAACAATGGCTGATTGACCACCGGCGCCCAGGCGCGGGTCAGGGTTTGATAGAAATGGTGGTGGGTGTTGATCAGGCCCGGCAGGATCACATGCTCGCGGGCATCGAACACTTCATTGCACGGCGCGGACGGTTGCTGACCGGCTGCCAGCACTTCGACGATCACGCCGTCTTGCAGCACCAGACCGCCACGGGCGTCGAGCGCGTTGGCCGTGAAAATGGCGAGGGGATTTTTTAACCAGGTACGGGTCGCAGGCATTGTGGCCGGCTCCTCTGAAAGTGGGGTTCAGGGTTGCCAGCTCAGTGTTGCCCTGTCTGCTGATCCAGGGTCGCCGCGTTGGACGAGGTGCGCAGTTTCAAACAAATCGCGGCAGCGGGCAAGCCCAACCCGACAAGCCAACACATCACCCTCTGTAGGAGCTGCCGAAGGCTGCGATCTTTTGATCTTGTTTTTTACAATCAAAAGATCGCAGCCTGCGGCAGCTCCTACAGGTGGTTTTCAGTGTTTACCAGGGAATGGTTTCACCCTTGTAGTTGATGAAATGATGCCCACCCTTGCCGGTATACGCATTCACCTGATCAATCAGCCCACGGGTGCTGGTCTCGACATCCAGGTCAGCCCCTTCACCGCCCATGTCCGTCTTCACCCAGCCCGGGTGCAGCGACAGCACGGTCAGTTTCTGTTCGCCCAGTTGCGTGACAAAACTGTTGGTCATGGAATTCAGCGCGGCCTTGCTCGCCTTGTACAGCGCCAGCTCCGGCGCGTCCGGTACGGTCACGCTGCCAAGACCGGAGCTCATGAACGCCAGCACGCCGCTGCCATCGCGGATCTGCCCGACGAAGCGCTGCGCCAGGTTGATCGGCGCCACGGCGTTGGTGAAGAACAACTGGCCGACTTCGGCCAGGGTCGCGCCGCCCGGGGTTTGCACCTCCGGACCTTTGACCCCGGCGTTGACGAACAGCAGGTCGAAGGTCTCGCCCTTGAGCTGCTGGCTCAGGGCGATCACCGCTTGCTGGTCGTCCATGTCGAGTTTCTCGATCCGCACCTTGCCCAGCGCTTGCAGCGCCTCGGCCTTTTGCGGATTGCGCACGGTAGCGGTCACTTGCCAGCCGTCGGCCAGCAGGGTTTTCACCAGCCCGAGGCCCAAGCCGCGGGAGGCGCCGATGATCAGTGCGTGTTTTGCCTGGGACATGACGGAATTCCTTGAAAGTTACGGTTCACGGATTCAATGGACACGCCTGACCGAGCCGTTGTTGCAACGCTCGTCGCAGCACATCGAACCGGCTCTCAAAAGAGCTGTTGACCCCGGAGCATACTCCAGGCTTTAGCATGCTTGCTTCTCAAATTCGCAGGCCGCTCAGCGGTGTTCGCCCATCATGTAGACAACACCGCCACTGTGGGAGCTGGCTTGCCAGCGATGAGGCCAGTGACATCACCGCCCTAATGCCCGGCCTGCCACGGCTGCCCCAACGACACCGGCGCATACAACCGAGTCCGCACCGCATCGCGCGACAACAGCACCAACACCACAATCGTCGCCACATACGGCAGCATCGCCAGCAGACTCGACGGAATCGCCAGCCCCAACCCCTGCGCCACCAGGTGCAGGATGCTGGCGAGTCCGAACAGGTAAGCCCCGAGCAACAGCCGCCACACGCGCCAACTGGCAAATACCACCAGCGCCAAGGCAATCCAGCCGCGTCCGGCGGTCATATTCTCGGCCCACATCGGCGTGTACGCCAGCGACAGATACGCCCCGGCCAACCCGGCCATCGCCCCGCCAAACAGCACCGCCAGCGTGCGCACGGTCAGCACCGGCAGGCCCATCGCACTGGCCGCGTCCGGGTTCTCGCCGACTGCCTGAATGATCAAGCCGACACGGCTTTTGATGATCACCCACGCCACCAGCGCAAACAGCGCGAACGACAGATACACCAGCAGATCCTGGGCAAACAGCATGCGGCCGATCAGCGGAATCTCACTCAAGTAAGGAATCGCCAACGGTTCGAATCCAGCCAGTGGCTTGCCGACCCATGCTGCGCCAACGAAGGTCGACAGGCCCACGCCGAAGATCGTCAGTGCCAGCCCGGTCGCCACCTGATTGGCATTGAACACCAGCGCCACCAAGGCAAACAGCGACGACAGCAGCATCCCCGCAAGCATCGCCAGCAACACGCCGAGCCACAGGTTGCCGCTGTTGAGGGCGACGATAAAACCGATCACCGCGCCAAACAGCATCATCCCTTCCTGGCCGAGGTTGAGCACGCCGCTCTTTTCGCAGATCAACTCACCCAGTGCCACCAACAGCAGTGGCGTGCCGCAGCGCACCATGGCGTAGAAAATATTGCTCAGCAGATCGATATCCATCACAGCGCTCCGGCGGTTACGGCGGTGGTCGAGGTGCGCCGTGCCCAGCGCAGTTTCAGGCGTGGCCGATAGAGAATCAGCACGTCGCAGGCCAGCAGGAAAAACAGCATCATTCCCTGAAACAATTGGGTGATGGCTTGCGGCAGGTTGAGGGTCATTTGCGCGCTTTCGCCGCCGATGTACAGCAGCGCCATCAGCAAGCTTGAGAACAGAATCCCGATCGGGTTCAACCGGCCGAGAAACGCCACGGTGATTGCTGCATAGCCATAGCCCGGCGAGACTTGCGGCACCAATTGCCCGATCGGCCCGGTCACTTCGCAGACCCCGGCCAGCCCGGCCAAACCGCCGCTGATCAACAGCGCGAGCCAGATCAGGCGTTGCTCGCGAAAGCCGACAAACCCCGCCGCACGTTTATCCAGACCGAGCACTTTGATCTGAAAACCGACGAAGCTTTTCTGCAACAACACCCACACCGCGACCAGCGCGAGCAAGGCGAAATACACCCCGGCATGCACCCGACCATCCTCCATCAGCAGCGGCAGGCGACTGGCGTCGCCGAACATCGCCGACTCGGGAAAGTTGTAGCCGGCCGGATCCTTCAGCGGCCCGTGCACGCAGAACAGCAACAGGTTCAGTGCGATGTAGTTGAGCATGATGCTGGTGAGGATTTCGTTGGCGTTGAAGCGCGTGCGCAACCACGCCGTCAGGCCGGCCCAGGCGGCACCGGCGAAAGTACCGGTGAGCAGAATCAGCACCAGTGCCCAATGGCTTTGCATATCGATGATGTTCACCGCCAACGCACTGCCGGCGAGCGCGCCGAACAGCAACTGACCTTCAGCGCCGATGTTCCAGATTCGCGCTTGATACGCCACGGCCAGACCGAGTGCGCAAAGCAGGATCGGCAGCGCTTTGACCAACCATTCGGAGACGCCATACAGGTCGCTGATCGGCGCGATCAACAGCGTGTGCAGGGTTTGCAGCGGGTCATGGCCGAGGGCGATGAACAGCAGCGAGCCGCAACCCAATGTCAGCAGCGCCGCCAGCAACGGCGAGCACCACAGCATCAGGCGCGATTGCTGGCCACGGGATTCGAGGGAAAGCAACATAGGGGGAAACTCCGTCAGAGCGTGGCCGATGAAGGCGCGTCGTTGAATTGCCCGGCCATCCAGCCGCCGACGTCACTCAGCAGGGTGTCGGTGGTGTTTCGCAGCGGTGACAGACGCCCCGCGCACAGGGCGCCGAGGCGGTCGCTGATCTGGAACAGTTCGTCGAGGTCTTCGGAAATCACCAGAATCGCCGCGCCGGCATCGCGCAGGGCAATCAGCGCGCGGTGAATGGTCGCGGCGGCGCCTACGTCCACGCCCCAGGTCGGGTGCGCGGCGATCAGCAGTTTCGGTTGCTGGAGGATTTCCCGGCCAAGAATGAATTTTTGCAAATTGCCGCCGGAAAGACTGCGCGCGGCGGTCTGGCTATCGGGCGTTTTCACCCCGAAACGCTGAATGATCTGCTGGGCGAGGGCTTCGACTTTGCCGCGCTCAATCAAACCGTTGCTGACCAGCCCTTGTTGAAAAGCCGTGAGCAAGGCGTTGTCGGCCAGGCTCAATTCCGGCACCGCGCCATGGCCCAGGCGTTCTGCCGGGACGAACGCCAGTCCGAGTTGGCGCCGCGCATCCGGGCGCAAAGCGGCGACCGCTTGCCCGGCAAAACAGATCGATGTCGCGCTGTCGCGGGGCAGGGTTTGCTCGCCGCTGAGCAGCGCCAGCAACTCATCCTGGCCATTGCCCGCGACCCCGGCGATACCGACGATTTCGCCGCTGCGTACTTGCAGGCTGATGTCGTTCAACGAGCAGCCGAACGGATCGGGGTTGTGCCAGCTCAAGCCGTTGACCTGTAAGTACGCCGCGCCACCGCTGACTTTCGGATATTCGCCGATCAGTGCCGCCGCTTCGCCGACCATCATTTGCGCCAACTGCTGATCCGAGCATTCGGCCGGCACGCAATGCCCGGCGACCCGCCCGCCGCGCAAAACCGTGGCGCTATGGCACAGCGCGCGCACTTCCGCGAGTTTGTGGCTGATAAACAGGATGCTGCAGCCCTCGGCGGCGAGACGGCGCAGGGTGATGAACAATTCCTCGGCCTCTTGCGGCGTCAGCACCGACGTCGGCTCGTCGAGAATCAGCAAGCGAATGTCCTGCATCAGGCAACGAATGATCTCCACCCGTTGCCGCTCGCCGATCGACAGGCTGTGGACAAGTCGCTCCGGCTCCAGCGCCATGCCGTAGCGGCGCGACACTTCGGCAATTGTCGGCTCCAGTTGTTTCGGCGTGCCGGCCCTGGCGCCCATCGCCAAGGCAATGTTCTGCGCGACGCTGAGGGTTTCGAACAGCGAGAAATGCTGGAACACCATGCCGATCCCCAACTGCCGGGCCTGCGCCGGATTACGAATATTCACCCGCTGACCTTGCCAGAGCATTTCGCCGGCATCGGCCTGGGTCACGCCGTAAATGATCTTCATCAGCGTGCTTTTGCCCGCGCCGTTCTCACCGAGCAGGGCGTGGATTTCTCCGGGCGCGATGCTCAGGTCGATGGCGTCATTGGCCAGACAACCGGGGTAGCGTTTGCTGATCTGGCGCAGTTGCAGGCGCGGCGTTGAATCTGGGCTTGGCATGACAGGCTCGACTGGCTTGGAGTTATGCCTGTGGATAAAGCAATTTCCTGGCCATTGAGTCAGGAACCTTGGCGGCTCTCGTACGGCAACGGTTGCCGTAGAGCGTCGAAGGGCAAATGTTCGGGAGGTACGGCACCAATTGAGAGCAAAGCCGTTGATCAGGCTCCAGTTTTGCCCGTAGGCAACTGATCAAAAAACGAGCAAATGCGTGGGGCCTATGCAGACCCTGCGACTGCGCCAGCCATGAACGGGTTATCCACAGGTTGCTCCACAGTATTTGTGTGCAATTGGGAATCCTTGGCATAAGCGCAGCGGTGCTATCTTCCATTGGTGATAAACAGCGCTAACTATTTGTTTTTACGCGGGATTAATCTTTTTTCAGGTGGAGTGGACGAAAAGTGAGCAAATCGCGCAATGCCACGTGACAGAAGGGTTACAGCCAGATGTGCTCAGGTTATCCACAGTCGGGTGCACAGCAGATGTGGGCAAGTTGCTGGAATAAAGAAATCCGTCGATGCCCTAAAAGATCGCAGCCTTCGGCAGCTCCTACAGGGAAACGCAAAGTCCTGTGCAGGAGCTGCCGAAGGCTGCGATCTTTTGCTCATCTAACGCTGCAGCACAATCCGCCCACGGCTCAAATCCGCCAATTGCGTTTGCAGCAAATCGATCTGCGCCTCACCCACCGCCAGCTGCAATTCAACACCATTGGCGGTGAAGTTTTCTTCGACGACCAACCCACCCAGGTCCGCCACCCGCAGCTTCACCAGCGCCAGCTCGGCAAAGCCGCAGGCACAGCGCAGCGGCACACGGCTGATCAACTCGATTTTTTCCGCGTTCTGCAGGCACTTGTTCGCGCCGCCGCCATAGGCCCGGGCCAGACCGCCAGTGCCCAGTTGAATGCCGCCGTACCAGCGGATCACCAGCACCGCGACCTGATCGCAATCCTGCGCCTCGATGGCTGCCAGAATCGGCCGTCCGGCAGTGCCGCCGGGTTCGCCATCGTCGTTGCTGCGGTATTGCGCCCCGAGTTTCCACGCCCAGCAGTTATGCGAGGCATTCAGGTCGCTGTGCTGTTCGAAGAACGCCTGTGCGTCGGCGGGGCTGGCGATCGGCGCGGCGAAGGTGATGAAGCGGCTTTTGCGAATTTCTTCGCGGTACTCGCAAAAACCGCTGAGGGTGAAAGGCATAAACGTCTTAAATAGTCGGGGTGAGGCCGCAGCCTTTGAGAATGATGCGGATCAGGTTGTTGCCGGCGTCTTCCATGTCTTGCTTGGTCAACTTGCTGCGCCCGCTGACACGGCAGATCTGCGTGGCGAAGTCGGCGTAATGCTGGGTGCTGCCCCACAGCAGGAAAATCAGGTGCACCGGGTCCACCGGGTCCATTTTTCCGGCATCGATCCACGCCTGAAACACGGCCGCGCGCCCCTGAAACCAGGCGCGGTAATCCTGGTTGAAATACTCGGTCAGGCATTCGCCGCCACTGATCACTTCCATCGCAAAGATCCGCGAGGCCTGCGGTTGGCGGCGGGAGAATTCCATCTTGGCGCGAATGTAGCGGGTCAGCGCTTCGGCGGGATCGTCCTCGGCGGTCAGGGTATTGAAGGTGCTGTCCCACAGCTCGATGATGTTGCTCAGCACCGCCACGTACAACCCAAGCTTGTTGGTGAAGTAGTAATGCAGGTTTGCCTTGGGCAGCCCGGCATTCTGCGCAATGGTGTTCATGCTGGTGCCTTTGTACCCGTGACGGGCGAACTCGTCTTCGGCGGCTTTGAGGATGGTCTCTTCGTTCTTCTGACGAATGCGGCTGGCGGGTTTGCCGCCATGGGCTGGGACTTCAAAGGTCATAGGCACTTCCGGTTTGTCTGTGGGTGCAACCAGTTGCGTTGATAACGCACCCACAGGCATCCGACAAGTCCTGATGCAATAAAACCGTTATGCCTGTTCGATCTTGTTCAACGATGCGCCGGATTCGACGGTCGAGGTTTTCGCCTCCGGCAGCAACAGGCAGAGGATGATCGCGGTCAGGCCACCGCTGGTAATTGCCGAGTCGAAGAGGTTCTGCACCAGTTTCGGCAACAGGTGCAGCAGGTTCGGTTGCGCGGCGATGCCCAGGCCGACGCCGAGCGAGGTGGCGATGATCAGCATGCTGCGTCGGTCCAGCGGCGACTGCGCGAGAATCCGCACCCCGGCCGCCGCCACGCTGCCGAACATCACCAGGGTGGCGCCACCGAGCACCGGTTTGGGGATCTGCTGCAGCACCGCGCCGATCATGGGGAACAGGCCGAGACAAAACAGGATCGCACCGATGTATAAACCGACGTAGCGGCTGGCGACGCCGGTCAACTGGATCACGCCGTTGTTCTGCGCAAACGTGGTATTGGGGAAGGCGCTGAAGGTGGCGGCGATCATGCAGCTGACGCCGTCACCGAGTACGCCACCGCGCAGTCGACTTATATAAGAAGGGCCGCTGATCGGCTGACGGGCGAGCATGCAATTGGCGGTGAGGTCGCCGACGGTTTCGATGGTGCTGATCAGATAAATCAGCGCGACCGGCAGGAACGCCGTCCAGTCGAAGCTGAATCCGAACTTGAACGGTGCAGGAAGACTCACCAGCGGCAAGTCAGGCAATGCCTGCGGAACCAGTTTCCCGCTGAACCACGCGGCCAGACTGCCCAGCAGCAGTCCGATAATGATTGCCGACAGCCGCACCCACGGCGTGTTCGAGCGGTTGAGCAGGATGATCGTCAGCAACACGAACACCCCCAGCGCGAGATTGCCCGGGGCACCGAAGTCCGGCGCATTGAAACCACCGCCCAGATCGGTAATGCCGACTTTGATCAGGCTGATGCCGATCAGAGTAATGACGATCCCGGTCACCAGCGGCGTGACGACCCGGCGCAACTGACCGATGAAACGGCTGAGGACGATCTGCACCACGGCGCCGAAGAAGCACACGCCGAAGATCATCGCCAGAATGTCCTCCGGACTGCCGCCGCGCTGCTTGACCAGAAACCCGGCCGACAGCACTGCGCCGAGGAAGGCGAAACTGGTGCCTTGCAAACAGATCATCCCGGCGCCGATGCCGAACGGTCGCCGCGCTTGAATAAAGGTGCCGACCCCTGAAACCATCAACGCCATGCTGATGAGATACGGCAAGTGCGCGGTCAAGCCGAGAGCCGAGCCGATCACCAGCGGCGGGGTAATGATGCCGACGAAACTGGCGAGCACGTGTTGCAGGGCGGCGAGGATAGCTGCCGGTGGTTTTGGGCGGTCGTCGAGGCCGTAGATCAGTTCGCTGGACGGTTCAGAATCTGGCTGCATGGGTTTGGCTTCTTGTTCAGGGATCGAGTTCACCCTTCACTGCAAAAACCTGTCCACTTGCTCAGCTTTCTGCGTGTACACCTTCCAATGTAGGAGCTGCCGAAGGCTGCGATCCTTTGATCTTGCTGTTCCAGGCCGAAGCGGTAGATTCTGGGTTTATATTTTCAACGCGTCGCCGCCAGGCTCTCCAGAAAGCTCTCCAGCACCAAATGAGGGCGCCGCCCCTTGCGCGTGACCGATGCGAGGCTCAAGTCATAAAAACGCGTCGTCGATTTCAGCGCACGCAAGCGCCCTTGCTGCACCCACAGACTGGCGTAGTGATCCGGCAGATAACCGATATAACGCCCGGTCAGAATCAGAAACGCCATGCCCTCACGGTCGGAAGCGCTGGCGGTGCAGTTGAGTGCCTGGTAATGCGCCTGAATTTCCGCCGGCAAACGGAACGTCGGCGCAATCGCGTCCTGACTGTTCAGGCGTTCGTCATCCAGTTGCTTGTCATCGACATAAAACAGCGGATGACCCACTGCGCAATAAAGCAGCGAGCGCTCGCTGTACAACGGCTGATATTCCAGCCCCGACAGTGCACTGGCCTGCGGCACCACGCCGACATGCAGGCGGCCGTCGAGCACGCCTTGTTCGACTTCGTTGGGGGCGATCATGCGGATCTGGATCTGCACGTCCGGCCCGCGCTCCTTCAATTGGGCGAGGGCATGGGTGATGCGCATGTGGGGCAGGGTGACGAGGTTGTCGGTCAGGCCGATGATCAGTTCGCCGCGCAGGTGCTGGTGCAATCCGTTGACCTCGGTGCGGAAACTTTCCAGCGCACTTAATAGTTGCAGCGCCGATTGATAAACCTCGCGGCCCTCTTCGGTCAACGAGAATCCGGCGCGGCCACGCTGACACAAGCGCAGGCCGAGGCGCTGTTCGAGATCGCTCATCTGCTGGCTGATCGCCGAGCGCCCGATACCGAGCACGGTTTCCGCCGCCGAGAAGCCGCCGCACTCCACTACGCTGCGGAAAATCCGCAGCAGGCGAATATCAAAATCACTGACCTGGGCCAGCGGATCGGGGCGACGACTGCTCATGCTGTTGTTCTCATTGTTTAGCAGGCTTCTAACTGAAGGTTAGAAAAGTTGGATTTCACCGACTTTATCGCCGTGGCAATTTAGCTGCAACAACGCTTTTTATCTCCCTGATGCTTATGCCCTGCGAGGTTTTGCCCGATGAACATGCCTGAAAACGCGCCGTCGCCACTGGCCAGCCAACTGAAGCTGGACGCGCACTGGATGCCGTACACCGCCAACCGCAACTTCCAGCGCGATCCGCGTCTGATCGTGGGGGCCGAAGGCAGCTGGCTGTTCGATGACAAGGGCCGCAAGATCTACGATTCGCTGTCCGGTCTGTGGACCTGCGGCGCCGGGCACACCCGCAAGGAAATCCAGGAAGCGGTCGCCAAGCAACTGGGCACCCTCGATTACTCGCCAGGCTTCCAGTACGGCCATCCGCTGTCATTCCAACTGGCGGAAAAAATCACTGATCTGACCCCGGGCAACCTGAACCACGTGTTCTTCACTGACTCCGGCTCCGAGTGTGCCGACACCGCGGTGAAAATGGTCCGTGCCTACTGGCGTCTGAAAGGTCAGTCGACCAAGACCAAAATGATCGGCCGTGCCCGCGGTTATCACGGCGTGAACATCGCAGGCACCAGCCTCGGCGGCGTCAACGGCAACCGCAAACTGTTCGGCCAGGCGATGATGGACGTCGATCACCTGCCGCATACGCTGCTGGCCAGCAACGCATTCTCCCGTGGCATGCCGGAGCAGGGCGGCATCGCCCTCGCCGATGAACTGTTGAAGCTGATCGAACTGCACGATGCATCGAACATCGCGGCGGTCTTCGTTGAGCCAATGGCCGGCTCCGCTGGTGTACTGGTTCCGCCTCAGGGTTACCTGAAGCGTCTGCGCGAGATCTGCGATCAACACAACATCCTTCTGGTGTTCGACGAAGTGATCACCGGTTTCGGCCGCACCGGAGCGATGTTTGGCGCCGAGAGCTTTAGCGTGACTCCGGACCTGATGTGCATCGCCAAGCAGGTCACCAACGGCGCGATTCCGATGGGCGCGGTGATTGCCAGCTCCGAGATCTACCAGACCTTCATGAATCAGCCGACGCCGGAATATGCGGTGGAATTCCCCCACGGCTATACCTACTCGGCGCATCCGGTGGCGTGCGCCGCTGGCCTGGCGGCACTCGATCTGCTGCAAAAGGAAAACCTGGTGCAGAGCGTGGCCGAAGTCGCGCCGCATTTCGAAAATGCCCTGCACGGCCTGAAAGGTTCGAAGAACGTCATCGATATCCGTAACTACGGCCTGGCCGGTGCGATCCAGATTGCCGCCCGCGACGGCGACGCCATTGTGCGTCCGTTCGAAGCCGGCATGGCCCTGTGGAAAGCCGGGTTCTACGTGCGCTTCGGCGGCGACACCCTGCAGTTTGGCCCAACCTTCAACAGCAAGCCGCAAGACCTCGATCGTCTGTTTGACGCGGTTGGCGAAGTGCTGAACAAGCTCGACTGATTTTTCCCTCTATATATACCTGCGAATAACGGGCGCCCCATGCGGGCGTCTGTACACAAGAATTCAGGAGTTTTCGATGAGCGTTATCCCGCATTTGATCAATGGCGAACTGGTGACCGAGAACGGTCGCGCGGTTGATGTGTTCAACCCGTCCACCGGTCAGGCCATCCACAAGCTGCCGCTGGCCACCCGCGAAACCATTCAACACGCGATCGACGCCGCCAAGGCCGCGTTCCCGGCATGGCGCAACACCCCACCGGCCAAACGTGCCCAGGTGATGTTCCGCTTCAAGCAACTGCTGGAGCAGAACGAAGCGCGCATCTCGCAATTGATCAGCGAAGAACACGGCAAGACCCTCGAAGACGCCGCCGGTGAACTGAAGCGCGGTATCGAGAACGTCGAGTTCGCCTGCGCCGCGCCGGAAATCCTCAAGGGCGAGTACAGCCGCAACGTCGGCCCGAACATCGATGCCTGGTCGGACTTCCAGCCACTGGGTGTGGTGGCCGGTATCACGCCGTTCAACTTCCCGGCGATGGTGCCGCTGTGGATGTACCCGTTGGCGATCGTCTGCGGTAACTGCTTCATTCTCAAGCCATCCGAGCGTGACCCGAGCTCGACGCTGCTGATCGCCCAACTGCTGCTGGAAGCCGGTTTGCCGAAAGGCGTGCTGAGCGTGGTGCATGGCGACAAGACTGCAGTGGACGCGCTGATTGAAGCGCCGGAAGTCAAAGCGCTGAGCTTTGTTGGTTCGACGCCGATTGCCGAATACATCTACGCCGAAGGTACCAAGCGCGGTAAACGCGTTCAGGCACTGGGCGGGGCGAAGAACCATGCGGTGCTGATGCCGGATGCGGATCTGGACAACGCAGTCAGCGCGCTGATGGGCGCGGCCTATGGTTCTTGCGGTGAGCGCTGCATGGCGATTTCGGTCGCAGTGTGTGTCGGCGATCAGGTAGCGGATGCGCTGGTGGCGAAACTGGTTCCGCAGATCAAGGCGCTGAAAATCGGTGCCGGCACTTCGTGTGGGCTGGACATGGGGCCACTGGTGACCGGTCAGGCGCGGGACAAGGTCAGCGGCTATGTCGATGACGGTGTGGCAGCGGGCGCGACCTTGGTCGTCGATGGTCGCGGCTTGAGCATTCCGGGTAACGAAGAGGGCTTCTTCCTCGGCGGCTGCCTGTTCGACAATGTTACCCCTGAAATGCGCATCTATAAGGAAGAGATCTTCGGACCGGTGTTGTGCGTGGTTCGTGTCAATAGCCTGGAAGAGGCGATGAAGCTGATCAACGATCACGAATACGGTAACGGCACCTGCATCTTTACCCGTGACGGTGAAGCGGCGCGTCTGTTCTGTGACGAGATTGAAGTCGGCATGGTCGGCGTCAACGTACCACTGCCGGTACCGGTGGCTTACCACAGCTTCGGTGGTTGGAAGCGTTCGCTGTTCGGCGACCTTCATGCTTATGGTCCGGATGGTGTGCGCTTCTATACCCGTCGCAAGGCCATCACTCAGCGTTGGCCGCAGCGTGCGAGCCATGAGGCTTCGCAATTCGCTTTCCCTAGCTTGTAAGTAGCAGGGCATGACCAAGGCCGACCTCTAGAGGTCGGCCTTGGTGTTTTCGGGTGTTTTTGACCGATATGACAGAAATATGAAAAAAGCGGTTGACGGCAGATTCTGGAGGTCTATAATTCGCCCCACTTCCGGCGCAGTCGAAACGGAAAACTCCTTGAGATTCAATGAGTTACGCGGTTTTCGACAGTGGGTCGCTTCAGTTCATCGAGGCCTGGAAGGAGTTGAAAGAGCGGTGATGTTTGGCTCTTTTGATGGTTCGATCTTCTCGGTCGAAAGCGGAGAAAAAGAGGTGTTGACAGCAGCGTGTAACGCTGTAGAATTCGCCTCCCGCTAACGAGAGATCGGAAGCGAAAGTGGTTGAAGTTGTTGAAGAATTCTTCGAAAACTTCTGAAAATAATCACTTGACAGCAAATGAGGCTGCTGTAGAATGCGCGCCTCGGTTGAGACGAAAGATCTTAACCAACCGCTCTTTAACAACTGAATCAAGCAATTCGTGTGGGTGCTTGTGGAGTCAGACTGATAGTCAACAAGATTATCAGCATCACAAGTTACTCCGCGAGAAATCAAAGATGTAACCAACGATTGCTGAGCCAAGTTTAGGGTTTCTTAAAAACCCAAAGATGTTTGAACTGAAGAGTTTGATCATGGCTCAGATTGAACGCTGGCGGCAGGCCTAACACATGCAAGTCGAGCGGATGAAAGGAGCTTGCTCCTGGATTCAGCGGCGGACGGGTGAGTAATGCCTAGGAATCTGCCTGGTAGTGGGGGACAACGTTTCGAAAGGAACGCTAATACCGCATACGTCCTACGGGAGAAAGCAGGGGACCTTCGGGCCTTGCGCTATCAGATGAGCCTAGGTCGGATTAGCTAGTTGGTGAGGTAATGGCTCACCAAGGCGACGATCCGTAACTGGTCTGAGAGGATGATCAGTCACACTGGAACTGAGACACGGTCCAGACTCCTACGGGAGGCAGCAGTGGGGAATATTGGACAATGGGCGAAAGCCTGATCCAGCCATGCCGCGTGTGTGAAGAAGGTCTTCGGATTGTAAAGCACTTTAAGTTGGGAGGAAGGGTTGTAGATTAATACTCTGCAATTTTGACGTTACCGACAGAATAAGCACCGGCTAACTCTGTGCCAGCAGCCGCGGTAATACAGAGGGTGCAAGCGTTAATCGGAATTACTGGGCGTAAAGCGCGCGTAGGTGGTTTGTTAAGTTGGATGTGAAATCCCCGGGCTCAACCTGGGAACTGCATCCAAAACTGGCAAGCTAGAGTATGGTAGAGGGTGGTGGAATTTCCTGTGTAGCGGTGAAATGCGTAGATATAGGAAGGAACACCAGTGGCGAAGGCGACCACCTGGACTGATACTGACACTGAGGTGCGAAAGCGTGGGGAGCAAACAGGATTAGATACCCTGGTAGTCCAC
Organism: Pseudomonas sp. S8; assembly: GCF_050473925.1. NCBI lineage: Bacteria > Pseudomonadati > Pseudomonadota > Gammaproteobacteria > Pseudomonadales > Pseudomonadaceae > Pseudomonas > Pseudomonas sp. S8. The sequence goes on along the minus strand of NZ_JBFDVZ010000016.1, from coordinate 3,540,091 downwards.
GCCGTAAACGATGTCAACTAGCCGTTGGGAGCCTTGAGCTCTTAGTGGCGCAGCTAACGCATTAAGTTGACCGCCTGGGGAGTACGGCCGCAAGGTTAAAACTCAAATGAATTGACGGGGGCCCGCACAAGCGGTGGAGCATGTGGTTTAATTCGAAGCAACGCGAAGAACCTTACCAGGCCTTGACATCCAATGAACTTTCCAGAGATGGATTGGTGCCTTCGGGAGCATTGAGACAGGTGCTGCATGGCTGTCGTCAGCTCGTGTCGTGAGATGTTGGGTTAAGTCCCGTAACGAGCGCAACCCTTGTCCTTAGTTACCAGCACGTTATGGTGGGCACTCTAAGGAGACTGCCGGTGACAAACCGGAGGAAGGTGGGGATGACGTCAAGTCATCATGGCCCTTACGGCCTGGGCTACACACGTGCTACAATGGTCGGTACAGAGGGTTGCCAAGCCGCGAGGTGGAGCTAATCCCATAAAACCGATCGTAGTCCGGATCGCAGTCTGCAACTCGACTGCGTGAAGTCGGAATCGCTAGTAATCGCGAATCAGAATGTCGCGGTGAATACGTTCCCGGGCCTTGTACACACCGCCCGTCACACCATGGGAGTGGGTTGCACCAGAAGTAGCTAGTCTAACCTTCGGGAGGACGGTTACCACGGTGTGATTCATGACTGGGGTGAAGTCGTAACAAGGTAGCCGTAGGGGAACCTGCGGCTGGATCACCTCCTTAATCGACGACATCAGCTGCTCCATAAGTTCCCACACGAATTGCTTGATTCATTGAAGAAGACGATAGAAGCAGCTTTAAGCTCCAAGCTGATAGCTCTGAGCTAATCAGTTACGCGCTCGAAATTGGGTCTGTAGCTCAGTTGGTTAGAGCGCACCCCTGATAAGGGTGAGGTCGGCAGTTCGAATCTGCCCAGACCCACCAATTTTGTATGGGGCCATAGCTCAGCTGGGAGAGCGCCTGCCTTGCACGCAGGAGGTCAGCGGTTCGATCCCGCTTGGCTCCACCATTAACTGCTTCTGCTTGTTAGAGCTTAGAAATGAATATTCCAGTGCGAATATTGATTTCTAGTCTTTGATTAGATCGTTCTTTAAAAATTTGGGTATGTGATAGAAAGATAGACTGAACGTTACTTTCACTGGTAACGGATCAGGCTAAGGTAAAATTTGTGAGTGACTCTTAAGAGTTTTGCGAATTTTCGGCGAATGTCGTCTTCACAGTATAACCAGATTGCTTGGGGTTATATGGTCAAGTGAAGAAGCGCATACGGTGGATGCCTTGGCAGTCAGAGGCGATGAAAGACGTGGTAGCCTGCGAAAAGCTTCGGGGAGTCGGCAAACAGACTTTGATCCGGAGATGTCTGAATGGGGGAACCCAGCCATCATAAGATGGTTATCTTGTACTGAATACATAGGTGCAAGAGGCGAACCAGGGGAACTGAAACATCTAAGTACCCTGAGGAAAAGAAATCAACCGAGATTCCCTTAGTAGTGGCGAGCGAACGGGGACTAGCCCTTAAGTGGCTTTGAGATTAGCGGAACGCTCTGGAAAGTGCGGCCATAGTGGGTGATAGCCCTGTACGCGAAAGTCTCTTAGTCATGAAATCGAGTAGGACGGAGCACGAGAAACTTTGTCTGAATATGGGGGGACCATCCTCCAAGGCTAAATACTACTGACTGACCGATAGTGAACTAGTACCGTGAGGGAAAGGCGAAAAGAACCCCGGAGAGGGGAGTGAAATAGATCCTGAAACCGTATGCGTACAAGCAGTGGGAGCAGACTTTGTTCTGTGACTGCGTACCTTTTGTATAATGGGTCAGCGACTTATTTTCAGTGGCGAGCTTAACCGAATAGGGGAGGCGTAGCGAAAGCGAGTCTTAATAGGGCGTCTAGTCGCTGGGAATAGACCCGAAACCGGGCGATCTATCCATGGGCAGGTTGAAGGTTAGGTAACACTGACTGGAGGACCGAACCGACTACCGTTGAAAAGTTAGCGGATGACCTGTGGATCGGAGTGAAAGGCTAATCAAGCTCGGAGATAGCTGGTTCTCCTCGAAAGCTATTTAGGTAGCGCCTCATGTATCACTGTAGGGGGTAGAGCACTGTTTCGGCTAGGGGGTCATCCCGACTTACCAAACCGATGCAAACTCCGAATACCTACAAGTGCCGAGCATGGGAGACACACGGCGGGTGCTAACGTCCGTCGTGAAAAGGGAAACAACCCAGACCGTCAGCTAAGGTCCCAAAGTTATGGTTAAGTGGGAAACGATGTGGGAAGGCTTAGACAGCTAGGAGGTTGGCTTAGAAGCAGCCACCCTTTAAAGAAAGCGTAATAGCTCACTAGTCGAGTCGGCCTGCGCGGAAGATGTAACGGGGCTCAAACCATACACCGAAGCTACGGGTATCACGCAAGTGATGCGGTAGAGGAGCGTTCTGTAAGCCTGTGAAGGTGAGTTGAGAAGCTTGCTGGAGGTATCAGAAGTGCGAATGCTGACATGAGTAACGACAATGGGTGTGAAAAACACCCACGCCGAAAGACCAAGGTTTCCTGCGCAACGTTAATCGACGCAGGGTTAGTCGGTCCCTAAGGCGAGGCTGAAAAGCGTAGTCGATGGAAAACAGGTTAATATTCCTGTACTTCTGGTTATTGCGATGGAGGGACGGAGAAGGCTAGGCCAGCTTGGCGTTGGTTGTCCAAGTTTAAGGTGGTAGGCTGAGATCTTAGGTAAATCCGGGATCTTAAGGCCGAGAGCTGATGACGAGTTACCTTTCAGGTGACGAAGTGGTTGATGCCATGCTTCCAAGAAAAGCTTCTAAGCTTCAGATAACCAGGAACCGTACCCCAAACCGACACAGGTGGTTGGGTAGAGAATACCAAGGCGCTTGAGAGAACTCGGGTGAAGGAACTAGGCAAAATGGCACCGTAACTTCGGGAGAAGGTGCGCCGGTGAGGGTGAAGGACTTGCTCCGTAAGCTCATGCCGGTCGAAGATACCAGGCCGCTGCGACTGTTTATTAAAAACACAGCACTCTGCAAACACGAAAGTGGACGTATAGGGTGTGACGCCTGCCCGGTGCCGGAAGGTTAATTGATGGGGTTAGCTAACGCGAAGCTCTTGATCGAAGCCCCGGTAAACGGCGGCCGTAACTATAACGGTCCTAAGGTAGCGAAATTCCTTGTCGGGTAAGTTCCGACCTGCACGAATGGCGTAACGATGGCGGCGCTGTCTCCACCCGAGACTCAGTGAAATTGAAATCGCTGTGAAGATGCAGTGTATCCGCGGCTAGACGGAAAGACCCCGTGAACCTTTACTATAGCTTTGCACTGGACTTTGAATTTGCTTGTGTAGGATAGGTGGGAGGCTTTGAAGCGTGGACGCCAGTTCGCGTGGAGCCATCCTTGAAATACCACCCTGGCAACTTTGAGGTTCTAACTCAGGTCCGTTATCCGGATCGAGGACAGTGTATGGTGGGTAGTTTGACTGGGGCGGTCTCCTCCTAAAGAGTAACGGAGGAGTACGAAGGTGCGCTCAGACCGGTCGGAAATCGGTCGTAGAGTATAAAGGCAAAAGCGCGCTTGACTGCGAGACAGACACGTCGAGCAGGTACGAAAGTAGGTCTTAGTGATCCGGTGGTTCTGTATGGAAGGGCCATCGCTCAACGGATAAAAGGTACTCCGGGGATAACAGGCTGATACCGCCCAAGAGTTCATATCGACGGCGGTGTTTGGCACCTCGATGTCGGCTCATCACATCCTGGGGCTGAAGCCGGTCCCAAGGGTATGGCTGTTCGCCATTTAAAGTGGTACGCGAGCTGGGTTTAGAACGTCGTGAGACAGTTCGGTCCCTATCTGCCGTGGACGTTTGAGATTTGAGAGGGGCTGCTCCTAGTACGAGAGGACCGGAGTGGACGAACCTCTGGTGTTCCGGTTGTCACGCCAGTGGCATTGCCGGGTAGCTATGTTCGGGAAAGATAACCGCTGAAAGCATCTAAGCGGGAAACTTGCCTCAAGATGAGATCTCACTGGAACCTTGAGTTCCCTGAAGGGCCGTCGAAGACTACGACGTTGATAGGTTGGGTGTGTAAGCGCTGTGAGGCGTTGAGCTAACCAATACTAATTGCCCGTGAGGCTTGACCATATAACACCCAAGCAATCTGAATGCTCGAAAGAGACCAGATTGCGGTGTGTGAAGACGCAATGAACCGAAAGTTCGCGCTGCTCACAAACACCTGTATCACATACCCGATTTGCTGAAGCGAGGCCAATTGGTCACGAGTCAGTACCCGAATTTCTTGACGACCATAGAGCGTTGGAACCACCTGATCCCATCCCGAACTCAGAAGTGAAACGATGCATCGCCGATGGTAGTGTGGGGTTTCCCCATGTGAGAGTAGGTCATCGTCAAGATTAAATTCCGAAACCCCAATTGCGAAAGCAGTTGGGGTTTTGTTTTGTCCGCAGGAAAGTTCCTACAGCGCGCGTTATGCCCTTCCGGCTGTCACAGCCTGCCGACAATGCTAAGGTTCTGCCCTGGCTTTGTACTTTTCCAAGGAAGCTTTTATGCCGGACGCCCAGTCCCTCAATGCTGCATTCATGGTGGTCCAGAGCAATAGCCTGGACGAACTGCGCAGCCTGGTGGTTAGCGTCATGCGGCGCTATCCATTGGCACCCTTGGAGAACGAAATCGCTCTGGTGCAGAGCAACGGTATCGCCCAATGGCTCAAACTGGCTTTGGCGGAAGACCCTGAGGACGACGACCTCGGGGGATGCGGAATAGCTGCGGCCATAGATGTGCAATTGCCTGGCAGTTTCATGTGGCAGCTTTACCGTATGGTGTTGGGCCGAGACGAAATTCCCGCCAACTCCCTGCTCGACAAAGCCCCATTGACCTGGCGACTGATGCGCTTGCTGCCGCAGGTTATTGATCGCCCCCATTTTGAGCCACTACAAAGGTTCCTCACGCACGACACGGATTTACGCAAGCGCTACCAGCTGTCAGAGCGTCTGGCAGATCTCTTTGACCAGTACCAAGTGTATCGGGCTGATTGGCTCGAGGACTGGGCCGAAGGCCGGCACCAGTTGCGCAATGTTCGAGGTGAAGTGAAGCCACTGCCCCCGGTCAGTTGCTGGCAGGCTGAATTGTGGCGTGCTCTGCTGGAAGATGTCGGTGAGCAGGGCATGGCGCAGAGCCGGGCAGGTGTTCATCAGCGCTTTGTCGAGCGCATAAATGCCCTTGAAAACGCACCTGCGGGGCTACCCTCGCGGGTGATCGTGTTTGGCATATCTTCGTTGCCGGCCCAGGTGCTCGAAGCATTGGCCGGACTTGCGCGTTTCAGTCAGGTGTTGCTGTGTGTGCACAACCCTTGCCGACACCATTGGGCAGATATCGTTGCCGACAAGGATCTGCTGCGCCATCAATACAAGCGACAAAGCCGCAAGACCGGCATGCCGGTCGTACTCGATCCGGAAGCGCTGCACCAACACGCGCATCCGTTGCTCGCAGCTTGGGGCAAGCAGGGGCGCGACTACATTAACTTGCTGGACAGCTACGATGACCCCAATAGCTATCGCGCGGCATTCCGTGACGGGCGTATCGATCTGTTCAGCGAGACGCAGCCACAGAACCTGCTCAATCAACTTCAGGATGACATCCTCGAATTGCGGCCGCTCAATGAAACGCGTAAACACTGGCCTTCCGTCGACCTGACGCAGGATGAGTCGATCCGCTTCCATATAGCCCACAGTGCTCAGCGCGAGGTGGAAATCCTTCACGACCAGTTACTCGCCCGCTTCAGTGCCAAACCCGACCTACGCCCGCGCGATGTAATCGTGATGGTGCCGGACATCGATAGCTATGCGCCCCATATTCGGGCGGTGTTCGGGCAACTGGATCGGCATGATCCGCGCTTCATTCCATTTACCTTGGCCGACCAGGGCCAGCGCGGTCGCGATCCGTTGCTGATTGCCGTCGAGCACCTCCTTAAACTGCCGGACAGTCGTTTCCCGGTAAGCGAGATCCTCGACCTGCTCGACGTTCCTGCATTGCGCGCCCGCTTTGGCGTTCAGGAACGCGACTTACCTACGCTGCATCGCTGGATCGAAGGCGCAGGTGTGCGCTGGGGAATGAACGCTGAACAACGTGCTGGATTGGGCTTGCCAAATGAGCTTGAGCAAAACAGCTGGCATTTCGGCCTGCGACGGATGTTGCTTGGATACGCCGTAGGCAGCTCCAACGCCTGCGCAGGTATCGAGCCTTACGATGAAATCGGCGGTCTGGATGCAGCGTTGATCGGGCCGCTGGTTGCCCTGCTCGATGCCTTGGAGCTGGCCCATCACGAGCTCAATGAGGCCGCTCAGCCCAAGGTGTGGGGCCTGCGGCTGCAGATTCTGATGCAACTATTCTTCAAGGCCAGTAATGAGCACGACGATTATCTGCTCACGCAACTTGAGGAGCTGCGCGAGACTTGGCTACAGACCTGCGAGTCGGTGGGGTTGGTAGATGAGTTGCCGCTGACGGTGGTTCGGGAAGCCTGGCTCGCGGGGCTGGATCAAGGGCGTCTGTCCCAGCGCTTTCTGGCCGGTGCAGTAAATTTTTGCACACTGATGCCCATGCGTGCGATCCCGTTCAAGCTTGTCTGTTTGCTGGGGATGAACGATGGCGATTATCCCCGGGCGCAACCTCCGCTTGATTTTGACCTCATGGGCAGTGATTACCGGCCCGGGGACCGTTCCCGACGTGAGGATGATCGCTATCTGTTGCTCGAGGCGCTGCTGTCTGCGCGAAATCAGCTGTACATCAGTTGGGTCGGACGCAGTATTCGAGACAATAGTGAACGGCCTGCTTCCGTGCTGATCGGCCAGTTGCGCGATCACCTAGCCAGTGGCTGGCGGTCGCTCGATGAGCACCAGGAACTGTTGCACGCCATGACCGAGGAGCATCCCCTGCAACCGTTTAGCTCGCGCTATTTCCATGAAGGCGACCAACTATTCAGTTATGCCCGTGAATGGCAGGTTTTGCACCAGATGCATGAGCCACAACACGAAGCTGAGCTACTCGCGCCTTATGTTCAGGAGGAGCCGCTGAGTCTGGCCCTTCTGCAGGATTTCCTGCGCAATCCGGTCCGGCACTTTTTCACGCAGCGACTCAAAGTGTACTTTGAGGCCGCCGAGGCGCCCCTGGCTGACGAAGAACCGTTCGTGCTGGACGCATTGCAACGTTACACACTGAGCGAGAGCCTGCTCGAGGCCGCGCTTCGGCAGCCCGATAATGTCGATCGTGCGCTAGAAGATCAGGCACGTCGTTTGCAAAACAGTGGGTTACTGCCCATGGCCGGTTTTGGCGAATGCCTGCAACGAGAGTTGATCGAGCCGTTACCGGACCTGCTGCAGCGTTACCAACAACTTCTGGCGTTATGGCCGACTCCGTTGACCAGCGCGCTGCCGGTCAATCTCGAGTTGCAGGGTGTGCGTATTGAAGGCTGGCTCGCCGGTTTGCATCAGCGTGCTGACGGTGGCGTGTTGTCCGTCACGGCCATTCCCAACAGCATCGGTTCGATCAAAAGTCGGAAATGGCATCGCTTGATCAAGCCCTGGGTCAACCACCTGGTGGCCTGCGCCAGCGGACTCATGCTGAGCACGGCGTTGGTGGCGAGTGACGATACGCTGTTGCTCGAGCCGATGGAGAAGGATCGTGCCGCTCGGTTCCTTGGCGATCTTCTGCTCGCCTGGCAGGCCGGCATGCGCCAGCCGCTGCCGATCGCGGTCAAGACAGCCTTCGCCTGGCTTGCGCAGACTGATCCGCTCAAAGCCGAGGCAGCTGCCCGCAAGGCCTATGAAGGTGACGGCCAGACCACTGAAGCCGAGCGCCGAGAGAACCCTGCGTTGTCCCGTCAATTCGCAGATTTTGATGCATTGCTGGCGGATGAAACATTCTCCGGTTGGTGCGACGCGTTGTATCGCCCTCTGTATGAAGCGCCTTGGCGTTCACTGACCAGCGAAGGGGCGCACGCATGAGTACCAAGACACCTTTGGCACTGGCCTTCCCGCTGCACGGCAGTCAACTTATCGAGGCCAGTGCCGGCACCGGCAAGACCTTTACTATCTCGGCGCTTTATCTGCGGCTGATCCTTGGGCACGGCGGCGAAGCGAGCGGTTTCGGCCGTGAGCTGCTGCCCCCGCAGATTCTTGTGGTGACGTTCACTGATGCCGCCACCAAGGAACTGCGTGAAAGAATTCGTACACGTCTGGCCGAGGCCGCGCGGTTTTTCCGTGAAGAAACCCCTGCGCCGGATGCCCTGATTGCCGAATTGCGTGAGCAATTTGACCCGGCGCAATGGGCCGGATGCGCCAATCGTCTGGACATCGCCGCGCAATGGATGGACGAAGCGGCCGTCTCCACCATCCACAGTTGGTGCCAGCGCATGTTGCGCGAACATGCATTCGACAGCGGCAGCTTGTTTACGCAATCCCTGGAGACCGATCACAGCGACCTGCTCGGCGAAGTGCTGCGCGATTACTGGCGACTGTTCTGTTATCCGATGCAGGGCGATGCGCTGAACTGGGTTCGTACCCACTGGGGCGGTCCGGCCGCGTTGTTGCCAAGGGTGCGCGGCCTGTTTGGCAGTGAGCGCGACAGTGATGACGGAAAGGCTCCCGCAGAGCTGATCGACGAGTGCCTGCTGGAGCGACGTGCCGCGTTGCTCGAGCTGAAGATGCCATGGCGTCAGTGGGCGGATGAGCTGCTGCTGATCTGTCACGAGGGCGTCGCGAGCAAAGCCGTTGACGGACGCAAGATGCAGGCGCGTTACTTCGAGCCCTGGTTCGAGAAACTCAAGGCCTGGGCGCAAGACGAGTCCATGGAGCAACTGGACATCGGCACTGGTTTCACCCGACTGACCCCTGACGGGATGGCTGAAGCCTGGAAGGGGCAGGCGCCGAGTCATCCGGGGCTCGACGCGATGCCGGGGCTCAAGTCGAGCCTCGACGCGCTGCCCACCCCGGATGCCGCTGTCTTGCAGCACGCGGCGAGATGGGTGGGCGCGCGTTTTGAAGAAGAGAAGCGTCGTCGTGCGGAAATGGGCTTCGATGACATGCTGTTACGCCTCGATGCGGCGTTGCAATCCGACAGCGGCGAGCGCCTTGCTGCGGTAATCCGCGAGCAGTTTCCGGTGGCACTGATCGATGAGTTTCAGGACACCGATCCGGTGCAATACCGGATCTTCGAAAGCATCTATCGCATCGAAGATAACAGTCCGGACACCGGCCTGTTCCTGATCGGCGACCCCAAGCAGGCGATCTACGCGTTCCGTGGCGCCGATATCTATACCTACCTGCGCGCGCGTCAGGCCACCACCGGCCGTCTGCATACGCTGGGCACCAACTTCCGCTCCAGCCATGGCATGGTCAATGCGGTCAATCATGTATTCGAACGCGCCGAGTCCCGTGAGCAGGGGCGCGGCGCGTTTTTATTTCGGGAAAAAACCGGGGAAAACCCGGTGCCGTTCCAGCCCGTTGATTCGCAAGGACGCAAAGAGCGGTTGCAGATTGCCGGCCAGGATGTCGCGGCACTGAACGTCTGGCACCTGTCGACGGACCAGCCGCTGTCAGGGGCGGTCTATCGCCAGCAGTTGGCGGCGGTCTGTGCCAGCGAAATCACCGCATTGCTCAACGGCGGGCAAGCCGGCGCGGCGGGATTTGTCCGGGACGCAGAAGCCTTCCGCGGTTTGCGGCCCTCCGATATCGCGATTCTGGTACGTGACGGCAAAGAGGCCCAAGCCGTACGCACAGAACTCGCGGCCCGTGGCGTGCGCAGCGTTTATCTGTCGGACAAGGACTCGGTGTTTGCCGCCCAGGAAGCGCACGACCTGCTGTCCTGGCTCAAGGCCTGCGCCGAGCCGGATGTCGAGCGCTCACTGAAGGCCGCGCTGGCCTGCATCACCCTCAATCTGCCGCTGGCTGAACTTGAGCGCTTGAATCAAGACGAGTTGATCTGGGAAGCTCGCGTCATGCAGTTTCGTGGCTATCGCGAACTGTGGCGCAAGCAAGGTGTACTGCCGATGTTGCGACGCTTGCTGCACGACTTCCATTTACCGCAGACCCTGATCGCTCGCAGTGACGGCGAACGAGTGCTGACCAACCTTCTGCACCTGTCGGAACTGATGCAGCAGGCCGCGGCGGAACTCGATGGCGAGCAAGCGCTGATTCGTCATCTGGCCGAGTTGCTGGCACTGTCCGGTCAGGCCGGTGAAGAACAGATATTACGTCTGGAGAGCGACGAGCAACTGGTCAAGGTGGTGACCATCCACAAGTCGAAGGGACTTGAGTATCCGTTGGTGTTCCTGCCTTTCATCTGTTCGGCAAAACCGGTGGATGGCAGTCGCCTGCCGCTGCATTACCACGATGCTTCCGGCAAAGCCCAGGTGACACTGAAGCCTACCGCCGAATTGGTCGCCCTGGCGGATGACGAGCGCCTGGCCGAGGACCTGCGTCTGCTCTACGTCGCGCTGACTCGTGCGCAACATGCATGCTGGCTGGGTGTAACGGACCTCAAACGCGGTAATAACAACAGTTCAGTGCTTCATCTTTCGGCGCTTGGCTATCTGCTGGGTGGCGGCGCCAGGCTGGATGAGTCAACCGGCCTGAGTCGTTGGCTGCAGGATCTGCAACAGAACTGCGCGGCTATCAGTCTGAGTGAGTTGCCTCAAGCGACGCAGGAGATCTACCAGCCCGAGCGCAATGAAGCGATCCTCAGCGCCACATTGGTGCCAAAGCGCAAGGCCAGCGAGAACTGGTGGATTGCCTCTTACAGTGCATTGCGCATCAGCGACGTGTTGAGTGTCGGCAGCGATGAGGCGCCGGACAGTCCGCAAGCGCAAAAGCTGTTTGACGATGAGCGCCTCGACCCGGATGCGCCGCGAGAGCTCGTGGTTGGTGGCGCCGATATCCATCGTTTTCCCCGCGGTCCGAACCCGGGAACCTTCCTCCATGGTTTGCTGGAGTGGGCTGGCGATGAAGGCTTTGCCGTTTCCAGTGAGTCGATCAAGGACGCAATTGGCCGGCGCTGCAATCTGCGCGGCTGGCAGGGCTGGATTGTCACCTTGAGTGACTGGCTGCAGCACTTGCTCAAGTCCCCGCTGCCAGCAGGTGGCGGACAGCCTCCGGTCGTGCTCGAGCAACTGAAGCAGTACCGCGTTGAAATGGAGTTCTGGTTTGCCAGTCACAAGGTTGATGTCCTCAAACTTGATGATTGGGTGCGCCAGTACACCCACAACGGTGTGGCGCGAGTAGCCGCCGAGCCAGTACAGCTCAACGGCATGTTCAAAGGTTTTATTGACCTGACTTTCGAACACGCGGGCCGTTACTACGTCGCCGACTACAAATCCAACTGGCTGGGTGTCGACGATACGGCCTATACCGAGCAAGCCATGGAGCGCTCGATCCTCGACAACCGTTACGACCTGCAGTACGTGCTGTATCTGCTGGCCTTGCATCGGCAATTGAAGGCGCGCCTGCCCGACTACGATTATGACCGGCATGTCGGTGGTGCGTTGTATGTATTCCTGCGGGGAACCCGGGCAGACAGTCGCGGCGTGTACTTTGCGCGGCCGCCACGGGACTTGATCGAACGCCTGGATCGCCTCTTCCAGGGTAAGCCGGAACCCAAGGCCGAACCCGCATGGGAACAGGGAGTCCTGTTATGAACCGTACCTTCGCCGATCTGTCATCGGCTATCGACAACCCGTCGAGCCTGGCGCCACTGACCAGTGCCGCAGATCTGCTGATCTTGCTTGAGCGCTGGGTCGAGCGAGGCTGGCTTCGTTCGCTGGACAAGGCCTTTATCGGTTTTCTGTACGAACTCGCACCCCAGTCCGATCCACTGGTGTTGCTCGCTGCCGCACTGACCAGCCATCAACTGGGTCACGGACATGTCTGCCTCGATGTGTTCGAAACCCTCAAGGCCCCGGATTTCGCCCTGTCTTTACCTCCTGAAGGCGATGAGCAAAGTGATGTCTTGCTCCTGCCGTCGCAGTTGCTTGAAACGCTGGATGGCGCGCATTGGTGCAAGGTGCTGGCGAGCAGCGCTCTGGTTGCACTGGCTGCGGACAATAGCGAAGCGGCGCATCAGCGACCGTTGGTGCTGTCCGGCAAGCGTCTGTACCTGCGGCGCTACTGGGCCTATGAGCGGCGTATCGATGCGGCGTTACGCACACGTCTGGCCCAAGGCGAAACGCCGCCGGATGACTTGCCTAAGCGTCTCGATGAATTGTTCGGCCCCGCCAGGCCCGGAGCAGTGATCGACTGGCAGAAACTCGCCTGCGCGCTTGCCACTCGGGGAGCCTTCAGCATCATCACGGGCGGCCCGGGAACTGGCAAAACCACCACGGTGGTGCGTTTGCTCGCGCTGCTCCAGGCGCCGGCGGTCGAGGCCGGTCAACCGTTGCGTATTCGTCTCGCAGCGCCCACCGGCAAGGCCGCTGCGCGGTTGACCGAATCCATCAGCCAGCAAGTGCAATCGCTGACGGTCACCGAAGACGTGCGCGAGAAGATCCCTTGTGACGTGACGACTGTCCATCGTTTGCTGGGCAGCCGTCCCGGTACCCGACACTTCCGTCACCATGCTGGCAACCGCTTGCCGCTGGATGTGCTGGTGGTCGATGAAGCTTCCATGATCGACCTGGAAATGATGGCTAACCTGCTCGATGCATTGCCGAAGCATGCGCGTCTGGTGTTGCTCGGCGACAAGGATCAACTCGCTTCGGTGGAGGCCGGAGCGGTACTCGGCGATCTTTGCCGTGATGCCGAGGCAGGCTGGTATAACCCGCACACCCGGCAGTGGCTGGAGTCGGTCAGCGGAGAGTCATTGCACGGCAGTGACCTGCACGTAGACCTCGATGGCTCTCATCCGCTGGCCCAACAACTGGTGATGCTGCGTCATTCCCGGCGTTTCGGTGAAGGTAGCGGCATTGGTCAACTGGCGCGGCGGGTCAATCAGCAGTTGCCGGAGGAGGCGCGCCAGTTGCTGGCGGCCGGTCACTATGATGACGTGTTTTCCCTGCCGCTCAAGGGCGAACACGATCACACGTTCGAGCGGCTGCTGCTCGACGGTCATGGGGAAGGTCCAAAGGGTTATCGCCACTATCTGAATATCCTGCGCCAACAACGCCCGCCAGCGGACAGACCACTGGGGCATCCGGACTGGATCAACTGGGCGCGGGAAGTGCTGCAGGCGTTCGACACCTTCCAGTTGTTGTGTGCCGTGCGCAAGGGACCTTGGGGCGTTGAAGGGCTGAATCTGCGGATCACCGAAACCCTGCTCAAGGCACGCCTGATCGAGCATGACCAACAATGGTACGAAGGCCGGCCGGTGCTGATGACCCGCAACGATTACGGTCTGGGACTGATGAACGGCGATATCGGCATCGCCCTCAAGTTGCCCGAGCGCGAAGGCCCCGAAGCTGGCAGACCGGTACTGCGCGTTGCCTTTCCGCGAAACGACGGGCAGGGCGGGGTACGTTTCGTGCTACCGAGTCGGCTCAACGACGTTGAAACGGTGTACGCCATGACCGTGCACAAATCCCAGGGCTCGGAGTTCGCCCACACCGCGCTGATCCTGCCGGATGCCTTGAATCCGGTGCTGACCAAAGAATTGATCTACACCGGAATCACTCGGGCCAAGCACTGGTTCACCTTGATCGAACCCCGGCCTGGAGTGTTCGAAGAGGCCGTGCAGCGCAAGGTCAAGCGCCTGAGCGGATTGATGCTGGAACTGGAGGAAGGCGCAGAGGCTCGGTAATGAAATAACCTGAAGTCTGATACCGATTACTGATCGGCGGGTCAGAAGACGCTGTCTCGCTGGTGTTACTTCGCTGTGCTATCGTTGCGGCATCATTTCGGTACGATCCAAGAGAATCCCTGCATGAAGGTGGCTGTCTGGGCGACAGAGCGCGTGGTTCGCTGCAAGCACGCATTGCTTGTCGGTCTGCTCTGTTTGCTGGCGGGCGCTGCCATCGCGCAGCCACAAACGTCGGCGGGCATGGCCGAGCAACGCGCCCAAGCGGTGACGCAGGTCGTGCTCGGCATTCTCAGCTATGCACGCTGGCCGGTTGAACCTGCGCAATTGCGCCTGTGCATCGTCGGCCCCACTGAATACACCGACGACCTGGTCAAAGGCACCACGCAGGCCACTGGTCGGCCGGTCGTCGTACGCCGACTGCTGGCCGACAACCCGGCGATCGTCAGCGAATGCGATGCGGTGTATATCGGCAAACTCACGGCGGATGAGCGCAGTCGGCTGTTTGCTTCATTGATCGGTCACCCGGTGTTGAGCATCAGCGAAGGGGGCGATCAGTGCACGGTCGGCAGCCTGTTCTGCTTGCGCGTCGGCGATGAACAGGTGTCCTTCGAGGTCAACCTCGACTCTGTCGCGCGCAGCGGTGTACGCATCCACCCGAGCGTACTGCAATTGTCGCGTCGCAAACCGGCGGCGCCATGAAACTGTTCCGTTCTGGAAGCCGCCCGACGCTGGGATCGGTCATTGGCCGTGGCCATTTGATTGTGGCGCTCGTAGCCGTGACGATGGCCAGCGTATCGCTGACCCTGCTGGGCGTTCTCGCGCTGCGGGTGTACGCCGATCACAACTTGCAGCTCATTGCGCGCTCGATCAGCTACACCGTGGAAGCGGCGGTAGTGTTCAACGACAAGGCCGCCGCGACTGAGGCGCTGGCCTTGATTGCGTCCACCGAAGAGGTGGCGGACGCGCAGGTGTTCGATGCGCAAGGTCAGGTGCTGGCGCGTTGGCAGCGGCCGGAGAACGGCTTGTTCACCGAATTGGAAATGCAGATCACGCGTACCGTTCTGGAAAAGCCGGTCAGGCTGCCGATTGTGCATCAGGAACGCGAAATCGGTCACATTCTGCTGGTCGGTCATGGCGGCAGTCTCATGCGCTTTTTGCTGAGTGGTCTGGCAGGGATCATCCTGTGTACCGCCATCAGTGCCTGGGTCGCGCTCTATCTCGCGCGTCGACAATTACGCGGTATTACCGGACCACTGCGTAGCCTCGCCGCGGTGGCCCACGCCGCGCGCAGCGAGCGCGCGCTGGATCGACGGGTACCGCCGGCGCAGATTGCCGAACTGGATAATCTGGGCAACGACTTCAATGCTTTGCTCGACGAACTCGAATCCTGGCAAACCCACCTGCAGAGCGAGAACGAGACCCTCGCCCACCAGGCCAGCCACGACAGCCTCACCGGCTTGCCGAACCGGGCGTTTTTCGAGGGCCGATTGATTCGTGCCCTGCGTAATGCCGGCAAACTCAACGAGCGGGTAGCGGTGTTGTTTCTCGACAGTGACCGTTTCAAAGGCATCAACGACAACTTCGGCCACGCCGCCGGCGATGCCGTGCTGGTGGCAGTCGCCAATCGGATCCGCGCGCAGCTGCGTGAAGAGGATCTGGTGGCGCGGCTCGGCGGCGATGAGTTTGCCGTGCTGCTTGCGCCGCTGCACAAGGTCGAAGATGCCGAGCGCATTGCTGACAAGATTCTCGACAGCATGGACATGCCCATCGCGCTGCCGGGCGACACCAGTGTGGTGACGTCGCTCAGTATCGGCATTGCGGTTTTCCCCGATCATGGCGCCACGCCAGGTGCCTTGCTCAACGCCGCCGACGCCGCGATGTATCAGGCCAAACGCCTGTCACGTGGTGCTCAATTCACTGCCGGGTCGGAGAGCCCGGTTGTCAATCTGCAAACCAGGAGCTGATTCCCGTGTTCACATTTCCCGCTCGATTGTTTTCCGCCTTGCTGATGATCGCCGTACTGGCGCTGACCGGCTGCCAGACCGCACCGCAAAAAGGCCTGACCCCGGCGCAGATCGCCGTCCTCAAACAACAAGGCTTCGAGGCAACCGACGAAGGCTGGGAGTTTGGCCTGTCAGGCAAAGTGCTGTTTGGCAGCGATATCGAAAGCTTGAACGCGAAAAGCACCGAAATCGTCGAACGCATTGGCAAGGCGCTGGTGGGAGTCGGCATTGAGCGCGTACGGGTCGACGGTCATACCGACGCCTCGGGCAAAGAGACCTATAACCAGCAATTGTCGTTACGCCGGGCCAAGAGTGTGGCCAAAGTGCTGACCACCGTCGGCATGAAGGAAGAGAACATCCAGTTGCGCGGCCTGGGCAGCAGCGAGCCGGTGGCGTCCAACAGTACTGCCGCCGGACGTACCGAGAATCGTCGGGTGTCGATTGTGGTCAGCGCCGATTAATCGGCAAACCGCATCTCGCGGGTCTGCCCCATCAGCAGACCCTGATTACGCTCGGTCACCTCGCGGATGTAATCCCACAATAGGGTGATCCGCTTCAATTTCCTGAGATCCTCCCGGCAGTACATCCAGAACTGTCGGGTGATGTCGATTTCCTCGGGCAGCACCGGCAGCAGGCGCGGATCCTGGGCCGCGAGGAAGCACGGCAGAATCGCCAGTGAACGCCCTTGCTGCGCTGCGACGAACTGCGCGATCACGCTAGTGCTGCGCAGGTTCGCGCTGGCGCCGGGCAGCACGTTCGCCAAGTACAGCAGCTCCGAGCTGAACGCCAGGTCATCCACATAACTGATGAATTGATGCTTGCCCAAATCGGCCGGGCGGCGGATCGGTGGGTGTTGGTCGAGGTAGTCCTGGGTCGCGTACAGCTGCAAGCGGTAGTCGCAGAGTTTGCAGCACACGTACGGGCCGTGTTCCGGGCGCTCCAGTGCGATGACGATATCGGCTTCGCGTTTGGACAGGCTGATGAAGTGCGGCAGCGGCAGGATGTCTACCGAGATTGCCGGGTAAGCGTCGACGAAATGGCTCAGCTGTGGGGTGATGAAAAAGCTGCCGAAACCTTCGGTGCAGCCCATGCGCACATGGCCCGACAGTGCCACACCGGAGCCGGAGACCTGCTCGCAGGCCATATGCAAGGTGCTTTCAATCGACTCGGCATAGCCCAGCAAACGCTGGCCTTCAGTGGTCAGGACGAAACCGCTGGTGCGCGATTTTTCGAACAGCAACGTACCCAATGCCGCTTCCAGCGAACTGATGCGCCGCGACACGGTGGTGTAGTCGACGGCCAGGCGTTTGGCCGCGGTGCTGGCCTTGCGGGTGCGGGCGACTTCGAGGAAAAACTTCAGGTCGTCCCAGTTCAGCGACCCCAGGGAGGTGATGTTTTTTTGCATGATGGACGGGCTTATATGTGCGTTCTTATTAGAAGTTTGCACATCTATACTCCAAAAACAGTCCGACAACCAATTCGTGACACACGCCTCATCTCAAGGCGAACCCTTTCGCCTTGGCTCCTACGATAAAAACAAGTTTCGGAGACCAGCATGAACGCATCGCTTACGCCCAACGAAACCACGGTCCAGAAGGTCAAGCTGTTGATCGACGGCGAGTGGGTTGAATCGCAGACCACTGAGTGGCACGACATTGTCAACCCGGCGACCCAGCAAGTGCTGGCCAAAGTACCGTTCGCCACCGCTGCTGAAGTCGATGCCGCCATCCGTGCCGCACACCGCGCCTTCCAGACCTGGAAACTGACCCCGATCGGCGCGCGCATGCGCATCATGCTCAAGCTGCAGGCACTGATCCGCGAGCACTCCAAACGCATCGCCGTAGTGCTGAGCGCCGAGCAGGGCAAGACCATTGCCGACGCCGAGGGCGATATTTTCCGTGGCCTGGAAGTGGTCGAACACGCCTGTTCCATCGGCACCCTGCAAATGGGCGAGTTCGCCGAAAACGTGGCCGGCGGCGTCGATACCTACACCCTGCGCCAGCCAATCGGCGTGTGCGCCGGCATCACCCCGTTCAACTTCCCGGCGATGATTCCGCTGTGGATGTTCCCGATGGCCATTGCCTGCGGCAACACCTTTGTGCTCAAGCCTTCGGAACAGGATCCGCTGTCGACCATGCTGCTGGTGGAGCTGGCGATCGAGGCGGGCGTTCCGGCAGGCGTGCTCAACGTCGTGCACGGTGGCAAGGACGTCGTCGATGGTCTGTGCACCCACAAGGACATCAAAGCCGTATCGTTCGTTGGTTCGACGGCGGTCGGTACTCACGTTTACGACCTGGCCGGCAAGCACGGCAAACGCGTGCAATCGATGATGGGCGCGAAGAACCACGCCGTGGTGCTGCCGGACGCCAATCGCGAGCAAGCGCTGAATGCGCTGGTCGGCGCCGGTTTCGGTGCCGCCGGGCAGCGTTGCATGGCTACCTCGGTGGTGGTGCTGGTCGGTGCCGCGAAACAATGGCTGCCGGACCTGAAAGCACTGGCGCTGAAACTCAAGGTCAACGCCGGCAGCGAGCCGGGCACCGATGTCGGCCCGGTGATCTCGAAGAAAGCCAAGGCGCGGATTCTCGAGCTGATCGAGAGCGGCATCAAGGAAGGCGCCAAGCTTGAACTCGATGGTCGCGACATCAAGGTGCCGGGCTACGAGCAAGGCAACTTCGTCGGCCCGACCCTGTTCTCGGGCGTGACCACCGACATGCAGATCTATACCCAGGAAATCTTCGGCCCGGTGCTGGTGGTGCTGGAAGTCGACACCCTCGATCAGGCCATCGCACTGGTCAACGCCAACCCGTTCGGCAACGGCACGGGCCTGTTCACCCAGAGCGGTGCGGCGGCGCGCAAATTCCAGACGGAAATCGACGTCGGCCAGGTCGGCATCAACATCCCGATTCCAGTGCCGGTGCCGTTCTTCAGCTTCACCGGTTCCCGTGGCTCGAAACTCGGCGACCTAGGCCCGTACGGCAAGCAAGTGGTGCAGTTCTACACCCAGACCAAAACGGTCACGGCGCGCTGGTTCGATGACGACAGCGTCAACGACGGCGTGAACACCACCATCAACCTGCGCTGAGGACTGGTCATGAAAATCGCATTTATCGGTCTGGGCAACATGGGCGCGCCGATGGCGCGCAACCTGATCAAGGCCGGCCATTCGCTGAACCTGGTGGACATGAACAAAACCGTGCTGGCGGAACTGGAGCAACTGGGCGGCACCATCCGCGCCTCGGCCCGTGAAGCGGCGCAAGACGCCGAGCTGGTGATCACCATGCTCCCGGCGGCGGTGCATGTGCGTAGCGTCTGGCTCGGTGAGGACGGCGTGCTGGCCGGTATCGGCAAAGGGGTGCCGGCGGTGGATTGCAGCACCATCGATCCGCAGACCGCCCGCGATGTGGCCGCCGCTGCCGCCAAACAAGGCGTGGCGATGGCCGATGCACCGGTCTCCGGCGGTACTGGCGGCGCGACCGCCGGCACGCTGACTTTCATGGTCGGCGCCACCCCGGAACTGTTCGCCACCCTGCAACCGGTGCTGGCGCAGATGGGCCGCAACATCGTGCATTGCGGCGAAGTCGGCACCGGGCAAATCGCCAAGATCTGCAACAACCTGCTGCTGGCGATCTCGATGGTTGGCGTCAGTGAAGCCATGGCGCTGGGCGATGCACTGGGGATCGACACCTCGGTGCTGGCCGGGATCATCAACAGCTCCACCGGGCGTTGCTGGAGTTCGGAAATGTACAACCCGTGGCCGGGCATCGTCGAAACGGCGCCGGCCTCGCGCGGTTACACCGGTGGTTTCGGTGCCGAGCTGATGCTCAAGGATCTGGGGCTGGCCACCGAGGCGGCGCGTCAGGCGCATCAACCGGTGGTGCTCGGCGCGGTGGCGCAGCAGTTGTATCAGGCGATGAGCCAGCGCGGGGAGGGCGGCAAGGACTTCTCGGCGATTATCAACAGCTATCGCAAGCCGCAGTAACTTGGACATCAATACTTTTTGTGGCAACGGAGTCTTTGTGGTGAGGGGATTTATCCCCGATCGACTGTGTAGCAGTCGCAACCACTGAGCCGGCGTTTCAACTGACACAATGCGGGGGGGGGCGCTTTGCGCCCATCGGGGATAAATCCCCTCGCCACAAATCTCACAGGCGCCACAACCATGGCGTCAGCCAGAATGCAGTAGGTGTTGCCGGGAAATCACGTCGGGTGGTTTCCCGGCTTTTTTGCATCAGGCGAAAACGAAATATTTGCGTACGGTCTCGACCACTTCCCAGGTGCCTTTCATCCCCGGCTCAACCACGAAGATGTCGCCGGCACGCAGGTGAATCGGCGCCATGCCGTCCGGGGTGATGATGCAATAGCCTTCCTGGAAGTGGCAGTACTCCCACTTCACGTAGTCGACCCGCCACTTGCCCGGGGTGCAGATCCAGGTGCCCATGATCTTGCTGCCGTCTTCGCTGGTGTAGGCGTTGAGGTTGACGGTGTGCGGGTCACCTTCGAGTTTTTCCCATTTGCAGGCATCGAGTACCGGCAGCGGGTGGGTGTCGCGCAGAACGGTGATGGGGGCGGTCGCGGTCATGGGAACTCCGGGCAGAGGGATTTGAAGTCGAACCCTATAGCGCCTGCTCGCCGTTCAGTTGTCTGTGCTCGACATCGAACTGCTCAGAAACGCGCGGATCAGTGAGCGCGTGTAACAACGCGCGGGCGTAATTCGGCAGCGCGGTAAAGTCTCTGGCGCACAACATGAGCGTGCGGCGTGCCCACGTTTCATTGAGCGCAACCCATTTGAATGACCGCAACGCGGTTCGCTCGACAGCGGCCAGCGGCACAACTGCCAGCCCGGCACCTCGGGCGACCATGCGTAGCACCCCGTCGAATCCGTCGGCGCGGATGCGGATCTGCATCCGCGAGCCGCTGTGCAGCGCTTGTTCTTCCAGATACACCGCCAGCGCGCTGTCAGCGCGCAGTCCGACAAAGTCATGCTGCAGGGCGTCGCTGAAACGGACTGGCGCAGCGTCAGACAATGGGTGGTCGAGGGGGAGGATCAGCACCAGTGGATCGGCACGAAATGGCAGGGTCTGCAGGTCGGTGGTATCGACGGCGTCGGACACAATCCCGAGGTCCGCCGCGCCTTGGCGCAAGGCATGAGTGATGCGCGCGCTGGGCAATTCCTGCAGATCGATATCGAGGTTGGGATGCTCGCACAAAAAGTCCGCCAGCACTTCCGGCAGGTATTCAGTGATCGCGGTGGTGTTGCACAGCAGCCGTACCTGGCCTTTGACGCCTTGGGCGTAATCGGCCAGATCCTGCTGCATGCGTTCAGACTGTTGCAGGAGGACACGCGCATGTTGCGCCAGCGCCTTGCCGGCCGGTGTCGGGCTCACGCCACGGCGCCCGCGCTGCAGGAACTCGGTGCCGAGCGAAGCCTCCATGGCCCGGATACGCGCACTGGCGGCGGCCAGCGACAGATGACTGCGGGTGGCGCCGGCGGTGATGTTGCCGCTGTCGAGGATGTGCAGGTAGAGGCGCAGGTCGGTGAGGTCGAAGTGCATGGGGGCAGCCTCTGTTCTTCGTGGTTTCTGGGCGGACCCTATCGCTGGCAAGCCAGCTCCCACAGGATTTTGTGTTTTGCACAAATCCTGTGATCCCACTGAAACCTGTGGGAGCTGGCTTGCCAGCGATGAGGCCAGAAATATCAATCAAGTCTTCAGCCTCTTGTATCGAAAGAGGCAGCCTCAGTATATGGCAGATTTTCAGTGCCCCCGCCAAAGCGCACAGTAGCGCCATGAACGCACTCGCAGACTTCTATCAAAACCTCGGCCTTGGCCTATCGCTGCTGGTCATCGCCACCTTTATCATGGCCGGTCTGGTCAAAGGGGTAATCGGTCTCGGCTTGCCCACTGTCGCAATGGGGCTGCTGGGTCTGGCTATGGCCCCAGCACAGGCAGCCGCGTTGCTGATCATTCCGGCGACGCTGACCAACGTTTGGCAACTGGCCTTTGGCGGGCATCTGAAAGGACTGATCAAACGCCTGTGGCCGCTGCTGCTGATGATCTTCCTCGGGACCGCCGTCGGCACGTTGTCGATCGGCATGGCGGGCGGGCATTGGGTGGTGCGCGGCTTGGGCGCGGCGTTGCTGCTGTATGCGTTGAGCGGGTTGCTGCTGCCGACCCTGCAGGTCAATCCCCGGCATGAGCCGTGGCTCGGCCCGCTGTGCGGGCTGATCACCGGAGTCATCACTTCGGCAACCGGCGTGTTCGTGATACCGGCGGTGCCGTACCTGCAGGCGCTGGGTTTGCAGCGTGATGAACTGGTGCAGGCGCTGGGCCTGTCGTTCACCGTTTCGACCCTGGCGCTGGCCGGCGGCCTGTTCTGGCGCGGCGCACTGGGCAGTGGCGAATTGAGTGCGTCGCTGCTGGTGCTGATCCCGGCGATGCTGGGCATGGGGTTCGGCCAATGGCTGCGGCAGCGCATCAGCGCCGTGCTGTTCAGGCGCGTGTTCTTTATCGGACTGGGCGCACTCGGCGCCCATTTGCTGATCAGCGGCTAGCCGACGAGGCGCTCAGCATGTCGATCCGCCGGATATCGAAATCACGCTCCAGGTACGTCATGCGGTTGTCGAAAAACTCGCGCATGTGCGGCAGGTTCGAGTGCACGTCCAGGTGCGCCTGGCTTTCCCAGATCTCGTAGAAGATGAACAGCGTCGGGTCTTCCTGGTCGCGCAGCATGTGGTACTCAATGCAGCCCGGTTCGGCGCGGCTCGGTTCGACATAGGCGCGAAACAGCGCTTCGAAGGCCTCGGCTTTCTCCGGGCGGGTCTTGGCGTGCAGGATGAAACCGTGGCGTTCACTCATCAGATCAACTCCTCAAATGCAGATGGCTGCCAATGCTATTGCAACAATCTGCGTTCCATTCGTGCATTTTGGTCAAATGTATTTTGCGCCGACGCGGCTTATTCCGCGCGAGATGGATGGTTAACCTGCCGCCATTCGTTTTCCCATCTTTCCCCAGCCCAATGGCTGCGCGAGGCGTTCTGATGAAAAAAGTGTTGTTGCTCAATGGCGGCAAGAAATTCGCCCATTCCGACGGTCGTTACAACGCGACCCTGCACGAAACTGCACTGAGCGTGCTGGATCGTGGTGGCCTGGATGTCAAAACTACGTTCATCGATGAGGGTTACGACGTCGCTGAAGAAGTGGCCAAATTCCTCTGGGCCGATGTGATCATTTATCAGATGCCGGGCTGGTGGATGGGCGCGCCGTGGACCGTGAAAAAGTACATCGACGAAGTCTTCACCGAAGGCCACGGCAGCCTCTATGCCAGCGATGGTCGGACCCGTTCCGATGCGTCGCAGAAGTACGGCAGCGGCGGCCTGATTCAAGGCAAGCAATACATGCTGTCGCTGACCTGGAATGCACCGCAGCAAGCTTTCGACGACCCGAGCGATTTCTTCGAAGCCAAAGGTGTCGACGCGGTGTATTTCCCGTTCCACAAGGCCAACGAGTTTTTGGGCATGACCGGATTGCCGACGTTCCTCTGTGTCGATGTGATGAAGCGGCCGAACATCGAGAATGATGTGGCGCGGTATGAGCAGCATCTGAAACAGGTGTTTGGTCTCAAGGCTTGAATGGTTTCGGGCTACTATCGGCGGTAAGAGCAAAAGATCGCAGCCTGCGGCAGCTCCTACAGGGGAATGCAGTTCACTGTAGGAGCTGCCGAAGGCTGCGATCTTGGCGATTTCAAAGAGGACACCCGTGAAAGCCAGATCCGATGAGTTGCAGATTTTCGTCTGCGTGATCGAGTGCGGTTCGATTTCCGCCGCCGCCGAACAGGTCGGGCAGACGCCGTCGGCGGTCAGCCGCACACTGTCGCGGCTGGAAGCCAAGCTCGACACCACGCTGATCAACCGCACCACGCGGCGTATGGACCTGACCGAGGAGGGCAAGTATTTCTTCGAACAGGCCAAGCTGATTCTCGATCAGATGGATGCGCTCGAAGAGCGTCTGTCTTCACGCCAGCAAACCCCGTCCGGGCGTCTGCGGATCAACGCTGCGTCGCCGTTCATGCTGCACGCCATCGTGCCGTACATCGACGAATTCCGTGGCCTGTACCCGGACATTCAGCTCGAACTCAACAGCAATGACCTGATCATTGACCTGCTGGAACAAAGCACCGACGTCGCGATCCGCATCGGCACCCTTGCCGACTCGACGTTGCATGCGCGTTCGCTGGGTTGCAGCCCGCTGCTGATCGTCGCCAGTCCGGCGTATCTGGAGCAGCACGGCGCGCCGCAGCAGGTCGCCGACTTGAGTGACCACGCCCTGCTCGGTTTCACCCACAACGAAGGCCTCAATCAGTGGCCGCTGCGTTACGTGCACGGTGACCGTTGGCCGATCACTCCGGCCATCAGCGCCTCCAGCGGTGAGACCGTGCGCCATCTCGCGCTGGAGGGGCAGGGCATAGCCTGCCTGTCGCACTTCATGACCGTCGACGACATTCGCGCCGGACGCCTCAAGGTGTTGCTGGCGGAGTTCAACAGCGGTTATCGCCAGCCGATCAACGCGGTGTATTACCGGAACTCGCAACTGGCGCTGCGCATCCAGTGCTTCCTCGATTTCATCCAGAGCAAACTCGCGGCGTACGCCAGTGCTGATTTCAAGGGCTGATTCGTGACCCCTGCGCAACAGTGATTTGGGTGATCGCGGGTGTTTCCACTGGGACTGGCGGTCGATACTCGTTGCATCACTTATTCACGCAGGGAGTTTCTCCATGAACGTATTCATCACCGGTGCCGCCGGTTTTATCGGCGGCTCCATCGCCACCGGTCTGGTCCAGGCCGGGCACTCTGTCACCGGCCTGGTGCGCAGCGCCGAGCAGGCCGATGAGCTGAAAGCTTTGGGCATCACCCCGGTGATCGGCACCCTCGAAGACAGTACATTGCTGGCCGATCAGGCCCGCGCCGCCGATGCGGTGATCAATGCCGCCAGCAGTGACCATCGCGGCGCGGTCGAAGCCTTGCTCGATGCCCTGCGCGGTTCGCACAAAGTGTTCCTGCACACCAGTGGTTCGAGCATCGTCGGCGATGCCTCGGGCGGCAAATCCAGCGACGTCATCTACTACGAAGACAACCTGCCGGAGCCCACCGTCGACAAGGCGGCGCGCGTGGCGATCGACAACCTGATCCTCGCCGCCGCACAGGACGGCGTGAACTCGGCAGTGATCTGCAACACCCTGATCTACGGCCACAGCCTGGGCGTCAATCGCGACAGCGTGCAGTTGCCGCGTCTGCTCAAACAAGCACGTAAAAGTGGCGTGGTGCGGCATGTCGGCACTGGCCAGAACATCTGGTCCAACGTACACATCGAAGACGTCGTCGCCCTGTACCGGCTGGCGCTGACCCGGAATGTGCCCGGCACCTTCTACTTCGTCGAAAGCGGTGAAGCCTCGTTCATCGACATGACCACTGCCATGGCGCAGGCGTTGAATCTGGGCCAGCCACAAGACTGGCCACTGCAAGACGCCGAAGCCGAATGGGGCTACGAAATGGCCAACTACGGGCTCGGCTCCAACAGCCGCGTACGCGGCAAACACGCTCGTGAACGGCTGGGCTGGGCGCCAAAGCGTACGTCGGTGGTGGAGTGGATTCGTAACGAGATGGTGTGAATCGTACTCCAGCCATCCAGACACCACCGAACCTGTGGGAGCTGGCTTGCCAGCGATAGCGGTTCACCCGTCAGCAAATATGTTGAATGTGCAGCCGCCATCGCTGGCAAGCCAGCTCCCACAAGTTTTTGTGTTTGCCTGGGAACCATGTAAATCCCGCCCCGCGATTTTCATTAATCGCGACAAGACATATCCAAAAGCGACACGCCTTACCTCTCCACGAAAATTACTTTCATGGTGTTTGAAAACTCGATCTCGAAATGATTTATGAGTTTCACAACCCATTCGAACGTGACCCTTTCGAGGAGTACCGCATGACGCCTTCCTTCGGCTATTGGCTACTGATTTATGCCGCCGTAGCCATCATTGCCTTGATCGTGCTGATCGCCCGTTACCGGCTCAATCCGTTCATTGTCATCACGCTGATTTCCATCGGTCTGGCGCTCGTAGCGGGAATGCCGCCGTCGGGCGTGGTGGGGGCGTATGAGGCCGGGGTGGGCAAGACGCTGGGGCATATTGCGCTGGTGGTGGCGCTGGGGACGATGCTCGGCAAGATGATGGCCGAGTCCGGCGGTGCGGAGCAGATGGCCCGCACCCTGATTGAGAAGTTCGGCGAGAAGAACGCGCACTGGGCGATGGTTTGCATCGCGTTTCTGGTGGGGCTGCCGCTGTTCTTCGAAGTCGGTTTTGTGTTGCTGGTACCCATCGCCTTCACTGTGGCGCGGCGGGTGGGCGTGTCGATTCTGATGGTCGGCTTGCCGATGGTTGCCGGTCTGTCGGTGGTGCATGCGCTGGTGCCGCCGCACCCGGCGGCGATGCTCGCGGTGCAGGCTTATCAGGCCTCGGTCGGGCAGACCTTGCTGTATGCGATTGCCATCGGTATTCCCACCGCAATCATCGCTGGGCCGCTGTACGCCAAATTCATCGTGCCGCGCATTCAACTGCCGGCGGATAACCCGCTGGAAAAACAATTTCTCGACCGCGAGCCGCGCGACAGGCTGCCGGGTTTCGGCATCACCATGGCGACCATTCTGTTGCCGGTGGTGCTGATGCTGATCGGTGGCTGGGCCAACCTGATCTCCACGCCGGGCAGCGGTTTCAACCAGTTCCTGTTGTTCATCGGCAACTCAGTGATCGCACTGTTGCTGGCGACCTTGCTGAGTTTCTGGACGTTGGGCATCGCTCAGGGTTTCAACCGTGAATCGATCCTCAAATTCACCAACGAGTGCCTGGCACCGACCGCCAGTATCACCTTGCTGGTCGGCGCCGGCGGTGGTCTGAACCGGATTCTGGTGGACGCTGGGGTCACCGATCAGATTGTCGGGCTGGCCCACGAATTTCACCTGTCGCCGCTGATCATGGGCTGGCTGTTCGCCGCGTTGATGCGGGTGGCCACCGGTTCGGCGACCGTGGCGATGACCACCGCATCCGGCGTGGTTGCGCCGGTCGCCATCGGTCTGGGTTATCCACACCCGGAATTGCTGGTGCTGGCGACCGGCGCCGGCTCGGTGATCTTTTCCCACGTCAACGACGGCGGCTTCTGGTTGATCAAGGAATACTTCAACATGACGGTCGCGCAGACGTTCAAGACCTGGACCGTGCTTGAGACCCTGATCTCGCTGGTCGCTTTCGCTTTGACCGTCGGCCTTTCTTACCTGCTGTAACCGGAGCCCGCCGCCATGGACATCCTTTATCAGATCCGCGCTCGTCAGGACTCCTTCAGCGCCGGCGAAGGCCGCATCGCCCGGCTGATGCTGGACGACGTCGGTTTTGCCGCGAGCGCCAGCCTCGAAGACCTCGCGCAACGGGCCGAAGTCAGCACCGCCACGCTGTCGCGTTTTGCCCGTACGGTGGGCTGCCGCGACCTGCGTGATCTGCGCCTGCAACTGGCTCAGGCCAGCGGCGTTGGCAGCCGTTTTCTCGACCCGGCGGGTACCCCTGAACAGTCGGCGTTCTACGGGCAGATTGTCGGCGATATCGAAACCACGCTGCGCCAGCATCTGGCTGGATTCGACGAATCACGCTTCGCCGACGCGGTGAAAATGCTCGGCCAGGCGCAGATGATTCATGCGTTCGGCATGGGCGGTTGCTCGACCCTGTGCAGCGATGAATTGCAGGTACGCCTGGTGCGCCTCGGCTACCCGATTGCGGTGTGCCACGACGCGGTGATGATGCGCGTCACCGCCGCCAGCCTCAATGCCGAGCACGTGCTGATCGTCTGCTCGCTGACCGGCATCACCCCGGAGCTTTTGGAAACTGTCGAGCTGGCGCGCAACTATGGCGCACGCATTCTGGCCATCACCCGCGCCGACTCGCCGCTGGCCGAACTGGCCGACATCGTTCTGCCGCTGCAAGGCGCGGAAACTTCGTTCATCTACAAACCGACGGCGGCGCGCTACGGCATGTTGCTCGCCATCGATGTGCTTGCGACCGAGCTGGCGCTGGCCAATCCTGAAGACAATCAAGAGCGTCTGCGGCGGATCAAACTCGCCCTCGACGAATACCGTGGCGGCGACGATCACCTGCCGCTGGGAGACTGACATGCAGTACGACACGCTGATCCGCAACGCCACCGTCATCGATGGCAGCAACACGCCCGGCTACCGCGCCGATGTGGCGATTCTCAAC
This sequence comes from Pseudomonas sp. S8, assembly GCF_050473925.1. Classification (NCBI taxonomy): domain Bacteria; kingdom Pseudomonadati; phylum Pseudomonadota; class Gammaproteobacteria; order Pseudomonadales; family Pseudomonadaceae; genus Pseudomonas; species Pseudomonas sp. S8. Next base: position 3,511,993 of record NZ_JBFDVZ010000016.1, on the reverse strand, counting down.
GGCCGTATCGAACGCATCGGCGACTTGCACGATGCCCGCGCCACAGAAGAAATCGACGCCGCCGGCCGCGTGCTCGCCCCGGGTTTTATCGACGTGCACACCCACGACGACACCGTGGTCATCCGCCAGCCGCAGATGCTGCCCAAACTCAGCCAGGGCGTGACCACGGTGATCGTCGGCAACTGCGGGATCAGCGCCTCGCCGGTCAGTCTCAAAGGCAATCCGCCGGACCCGATGAACCTCCTCGGCACAGCCGCCGCATTCGTCTATCCACGTTTCAGCGATTACCGCGCCGCCGTCGAAGCAGCGAACACCACGCTGAACGTCGCCGCGCTGGTCGGTCACACCGCGCTGCGCAGCAATCACCTCGACGACCTGTTGCGCACCGCCACGCCTGACGAAATCGCCGCGATGCGCGAGCAATTGCGTGAAAGCCTTGAGTCTGGCGCGCTCGGTTTATCCACAGGCCTAGCCTACGCCAGCGCCTTCAACGCTTCCACCGATGAAGTGAAGCAACTGACCGAAGAACTGACCGCGTTCGGCGCGGTGTACACCACCCATCTGCGCAGTGAATTCGAGCCGGTGCTGGAGGCGATGGACGAAGCGTTCAGCATCGGCCGTCACTCGCGATCCCCGGTGATCATTTCCCACCTCAAATGCGCCGGTGTCGGTAATTGGGGGCGCAGTCCGCAGTTGCTCGCGGCGCTGGAGGCCGCGGCGAAAACCCAGCATGTGGGCTGCGATTGCTATCCCTACGCGGCGAGCTCTTCGACGCTGGATCTGAAGCAGGTCACCGATGCTCACCGCATCACCATCACCTGGTCGACGCCGCATCCTGAAGTCAGCGGCCGCGACCTGATCGACATCGCTGCCGAATGGAACGTGCCACTGTTCGAAGCCGCCAAACGCCTGCAACCGGCGGGCGCGGTGTACTACGGCATGGACGAGGCGGATGTACGAAAAATCCTCGCGCATCCACTGTCGATGGTCGGCTCTGACGGCCTGCCGGAAGACCCGTTCCCGCACCCACGCTTGTGGGGCGCTTTCCCACGAGTGCTCGGCCATTTCAGTCGCGATCTCGGGTTGTTTCCGCTGCACACCGCCGTGCACAAGATGACCGGTCTGTCGGCGGCGCGGTTTGGCTTGAAAGGGCGCGGCGAGATTCGCGAGGGCTATTGGGCGGATCTGGTCTTGTTCGATCCTGAGACGGTGCGCGATGTGGCGGATTTCACTGATCCGCAACGGGCGGCGCAGGGGATTGAGGGGGTGTGGGTCAATGGCGCGTTGAGCTATCGCGACGGGCAGGCGAATGGTCGCCGGGAAGGGCGGTTTCTGGCGCGGCAGGGGGATTTGCGCGAAGGGTTTCATTGATTGCCAAGCCCCGGTAGGCGCTGCCGAAGGCTGCGATCTTTTGATCTGCGTCTCATAGTGGCACTCTGAGATTAAAGAATGTCGAAACCAAGCCGAATTGCTGACATCCAGCCCAGCTAAACTCTTGGGCCAACCAGTCAGGGAGCACCCCATGAGCTTCGGCAAAACCACCCCGATCCTGCGGATCTTCGATGAAGCCAAGGCGTTGGAGTTCTACGTCGACTTCCTCGGCTTCAAGATCGACTGGCAGCACCGTTTCGAAGCGAATTTCCCGCTGTATCTGCAGGTGTCCCGTGGCGAATGCGTGCTGCACCTGTCCGAGCATCACGGCGACGCGACGCCGGGCTCGGCGTTGCGCATCGAGACCGACGAGCTGGAGGCGTTTCAGCAGCAGTTGCAGGCCAAGGATTACAAGTTCTCGCACCTACAGATTCAGGCGATGCCGTGGGGCAGTCAGGACATGACCATTGCTGATCCGTTTGGTAATCGGTTGGTGTTCACCAACGCGATCAGTGTCTGAGTCGAGCCATACAAAAAAAGCGCTGCCAAACCATTAAGGTGGCCACTGACGCCATCGCTGGCAAGCCAGCTCCCACATTGATCGCGTCGTACACAAAATTTGTGCTTCACCAAGAAACCTGTGGGAGCTGGCTTGCCAGCGATGAGGCCAGAACAATTACCCCCGATGCATCTGCCGAAACTCCCCCGGAGGCATCCCGCGCCGGCTCTTGAACGTACGATGAAACGACCGCGGCTCGGTAAACCCCAGATACTGCGCAATGTCCTGAATCGGCAACGTACTGTTGAGCAAATAATGCTCCGCCAGCTCTTGGCGCAAATCGTCGAGAATCTGCTGATACGACGTCCCCGCCTGATGCAACTGGCGCTGCAACGTGCGCACCGACACCGCGAGCTGCTCGGCCACCTGTTCCTTGCGCGGCAAACCTTCCTTGAGCAACTGGCGCAGGATGCTTTTGACCCGTTGTTCCAGCGACGCATCCTCCAGCGTCGCCATCAAGCCCATCGCGTGTTCTTCCAGGGTGCGCAGCAACTGCGCATCGGCCTGGCGCAGCGGTAATTGCAGATACGCCAGCGGCACGATCAGCGCCGAATACGCCTGCTCGAACAGCACCGGGCAATCGAAAAACGCTTCGTATTGCGCCTGACTGGCGTCTGGTGGGCGCGGATGTTCCAGCCACACGGCGGCGGGCGACATCTGTGTGTCGGCAATCCAGCGGGCATATTGCAGCCAAGAGCCAAGAACGTTTTCCACCAGATGCCGGCGAATCCGCGGACGCTCGTAGCGGCAAGTCCAGATCAGGTGTACGTGGCCGTCCTGCACTTCGGCACGGCTGACGCCCATGTCGCCCACCAGTTTTTCGAACGGCATGATCCGGCTCATGGCATCGCCCAGGGTCGCACAGTTCATGGTGATGTAACCGAGCACGCTCCAGGAGTTGGGCAGGACGAAATTGGCCGCGTTGAGACCAAACAGCGGATCGCCCGAGTGCTCGCAGAAATAATCGAGCAGGCGCTCATGGGTTTCGCCCGGCAGGCGCAGGCTGTTGTCGCTCAGTTGCTGCGCCTGCAATCCGGCTGCCGCCAGCGCCGGCTCGATGGCCATGCCCAGCTGCTCGGCATGGCGCACGTATTTGAGCAGCGGCGGAACCGAGGTGAAGCCGAGCGATTGCATGATCCGAATCCCTTGATCAAGGCCTGCGTGAGCGAATGAATGCCTGAAAGGTAATTTGAAACCCCGACTAAAGTAAATGGCTGGCACTTGCGCGACGTTTGACTCAATTGGCTACTCGAACTGGCCGGATGCGACCGTGACACTTTGCGGCCGCTGACTAGTATGGAGGCCTGCCATATCACTGATCAGACTGCATAAGAAGGACACACGCATGCGACGCTGGAACGGCTGGGGAGAGGCAACAACGGTGGTCGAGCTGCCGGCTCAGGGCGTGAGTTTTCTCCATGAACGACTGGGGGCCGGGCACGTGTTGCCCGATGCCACGCTGGAGTCGGCATTGGCACGGGTGCCGCTTTCGCGGCTGGCGGCGCACGCCTTGTACAGCGTCGACCCCCACGACCGTCTGCTGCACGCCCGGGGCCAGAGCCTGCCGGACTGGCTGGCGTTGCGCGAAGGCGCGCTGGGCAACTATCCGGATGCGGTGGCGTTTCCCGAAACTGCGGAGCAGATCCGCCAATTGCTGGCGCTCGCCCATGAGCAGGACCTGTGCCTGATTCCTTATGGCGGTGGCACCTCGGTGGCGGGGCACATCAACCCGCCGGATTCGACGCGACCGGTGGTGACCGTGTCGCTGGCGCGGATGAATCGCCTGATCGACCTCGACGAGCAGAGCCAACTGGCGACGTTCGGCCCCGGTGCCAGTGGCCCGCAAGTGGAAAGTCAGCTGCGCGCTCGCGGCTACACGCTAGGGCATTTCCCGCAGTCGTGGGAGTTGTCGACGCTGGGCGGTTGGGTCGCCAGTCGCTCCAGTGGTCAGCAGTCGTTGCGCTACGGGCGCATCGAGCAATTGTTCGCCGGCGGCACCCTGGAAACCTTTGCCGGGCCGTTGGAAATTCCGACCTTCCCAGCCTCGGCGGCGGGGCCTGATCTGCGCGAAGTGGTGCTCGGATGCGAAGGCCGTTTCGGGATCATTTCCGAAGTCAAAGTGCGGGTCAGTCCGCTGCCCGCCGATGAGCGTTTTTACGGGGTGTTTTTGCCCAGTTGGAGCAAAGCGCTGCAAGCGATCCGCCAATTGGCGCAGGCGCGAGTGCCGTTGTCGATGCTGCGCCTGTCGAACGCGGTGGAGACCGAAACCCAACTGGCGCTGGCCGGGCATCCGCAGCAAATCGCCTGGCTGGAAAAGTACCTGAGCCTGCGCGGTGCCAGTGAAGGCAAGTGCCTGCTGACCTTCGGCGTGACTGGCAATCGTCGGCAAAACGCGCTGTCGCTGAGCCAGGCGCGGCAGCATCTGAAAGCCTTCGGCGGTGTGTTCACCGGTACGTTGCTTGGCAAGAAGTGGGCGCAGAATCGCTTTCGTTTTCCCTACCTGCGCGAGAACCTGTGGAACGCCGGTTACGTGGTCGACACTCTGGAAACCGCCACCGACTGGAGCAACGTCGACCACCTGCTCAACCTGATCGAAAACAGCTTGCGTGATGCCTTGGCAGCGCAGGGCGAGCGGGTGCACGTGTTCACCCATCTGTCCCACGTCTACGGCGAAGGTTCGAGCATCTACACCACCTACGTGTTTCGCCCGGCGGCGGATTATGCGGCGACGCTGGCGCGCTGGCAGGCGCTCAAGCACGCGGCCAGCCAGACCATCGTCGACAACCACGGCACCATCAGCCACCAGCACGGGGTCGGCAAGGATCACGCGCCGTACCTGCCGCGCGAAAAAGGCGCGCTGGCGATGGATACCTTGCAGGCGCTGAGCAGGCACTTCGATCCGGCCGGGCGCCTCAACCCCGGCACGCTGATGCAGGAGTGACGATCATGCACCCGGACTGGAACGCTGCGTGGCGCCAGCAAATTTTGCCGACATTGGCCGACGAAACCTGGGATCTGATCGTCATCGGCGGCGGCATCAGCGGTGCCGGAATTCTGCGCGAAGCGGCACGGCGTGGCTGGCGTTGCCTGCTGCTGGAGCAACGGGATTTCGCCTGGGGCACCTCCAGCCGATCGTCAAAAATGATCCACGGCGGTTTGCGTTACATCGCCAAGGGCCAGTGGCGCCTGACCCGCGATTCGGTGCGCGAGCGTCAGCGCCTGCTCGACGAAGCGCCGGGGCTGGTGGAACCGATGAGTTTCATGATGCCGCACTATCGCGGCGGCTTTCCCGGGCCGCGTGTGCTCGGTGGCTTGTTGTCGGTTTACGACGCCTTGGCCGGACGCCGCAGCCATCGTTTTCATGACGCGCAACAACTGCGTTTTCTCGCGCCGGGGGTGAAGGAAAATCACCTGCTCGGCGGCACCTGTTTTGTCGATGCGCTGACCGATGACGCACGGCTGGTGATGCGCGTGTTAAGCGAAGCGCGAGCCGATGGCGCGGTAGTGCTCAACGGGGTGCGCGTCGAACATTTGCTGCGCGAAAACGGTCGGGTGTGTGGGGTGCAGATCGAGGACTGCGAAGCGGGTGGATCGCTGCAATTGCGTTGCGGCGTGTTGGCGGTGGCGACCGGAGCGTGGGCTGAGCGCCTGCGTTTGCCCGAGGCACCACGACAGTTGCGGCCATTGCGCGGCAGCCATCTGCTGTTGCCGGGCTGGCGTTTGCCGGTGGCGCAGGCCTTCACTTTTCTGCATGCGCGCGACCGTCGGCCAGTGTTCGTTTTTCCGTGGGAAGGGGCGACGGTGGTTGGCACTACGGATCTCGATCATCGTGAGGATCTGGATCAAAGCGCGAGCATCAGCACCGAAGAACTCGACTATCTGCTGGCGGCCTGCACGCAACAATTTCCGGGGGCCGAAGTGACGGCGAGCGATGTGCTGTCGACCTGGTCCGGCGTACGTCCGGTGGTGGGCAGCGCGGCGGGTGCACAGCAAGGCAAACCGTCGAATGAAACCCGTGAACATGTGCTGTGGCAGGAGCCGGGTTGCGTCACGTTAGCTGGCGGCAAACTGACAACGTTTCGCCCGCAAGCCATCGAAGTGCTCAAGGCTTGTGCCGATATGCTCGGTCGCTCTTTCGAAGATGATGCCGCGCCAGTGTTCGCACCGGTGCCGCCGCTGACGATTCCCGGACTCAGCCCGCAACAGTGGCGACGGCTGGCCGGACGCCACGGTCGCGACCTGCCGCGACTGGCGCAGCTGATCGCCGAGTTGGGCCGCGAAACGGTCGGCAACACCGACACCTTGTGGGCAGAACTGGCCTTCGCCTGTGAGGCGGAAATGGTTCTGCACCTCGATGATCTGTTGCTGCGCCGCACCCGACTGGGCCTGTTGCTGGTGCGCGGTGGCGAAGCGCATTTCGCCGCCATCCGCCAACTCTGCCAGCCACGCCTGGGCTGGGACGATGCACACTGGCAACAAGAGCTGCAGCGTTACCGGGCGTTGTGGCAACGTCACCACGGCCTGCCGGATGCCACGCCTTGAGGCCCCTTGAAGAGAGCGCCATGGATAACCACTCGAACAAGCGCTACCTGCTGGCGATCGACAACGGCACCCAGAGCGTGCGCGCATTGCTCTTCGATTTGCAGGGCAATCTGCTCGGTAAAGGCAAGGTCGAGTTGCAGGCGTACTACTCGACGCAACCGGGCTGGGCCGAACAGGACCCGGAATATTATTGGGCAAAACTCGGCGAAGCCTGTCAGCAGGTGTGGGCGCAAACCGGGATTGATCGCTCGCAGATTGCCGGGGTGTCGCTGACCACTCAGCGCGGCACGGTGATCAACGTCGATGCTCAGGGCAAGCCGCTGCGCCCGGCCATTCTGTGGCTCGATCAGCGCCAGAGCGAAGTCGAGGGCGGGATCAAGGGGCCATGGGGCTGGCTATTCAAACTGGTCGGCGCGCAGGCCACCGTGGATTATTTTCGCGCTCAGGCCGAGGCCAACTGGATCGCCAGACACCAGCCTGAAGTCTGGGCGGCGACGGACAAGTTTTTGCTGCTCTCTGGGTTTCTCACTCATCGTCTGTGCGGGCGCTTTGTCGACTCGGTGGGTTGCTGCGTCGGCTACCTGCCGTTCGACTTCAAACGCCTGAAATGGGCCGCGCCCAGCGACTGGAAATGGCAGGCGCTGGCGGTGCGTCCGGAGCAATTGCCGACCTTGCATAAACCCGGTGAAACCCTTGGCTACATCAGCGCCGAAGCCAGCCGTCACACCGGGATCCCCGAGGGCTTGCCGCTGATTGCGGCGGGTGCTGACAAGGCCTGCGAAGTGCTCGGTTCTGGCGTGGTCGATGCGAGCACGGTGTGCCTTTCTTACGGCACCACCGCGACGATCACCAGCACCCGTTCGCGCTATCTGGAAATCGTCCCGTTGATCCCGCCATACCCCTCGGCGGTGCCCGACCAGTACAACTGCGAGGTGATGATTTATCGCGGATACTGGATGGTCAGCTGGTTCAAGAACGAGTTCGGCCTGCGCGAGATGCAGCAGGCCAAAGAGCAGGGCATCGAGCCCGAACAACTATTCGATGCGCTGGTGAACGCGGTGCCGCCGGGATCAATGGGGCTGATGCTGCAACCGTACTGGTCGCCGGGGATTCGTGAGCCGGGTGTGGAAGCCAAAGGCGCGATGATCGGCTTCGGCGACGTGCACACCCGCGCGCACATTTACCGGGCGATTCTGGAAGGGCTGGCGTATGCGCTGCGCCAGGGGCTGGAGAACATCGAGAGGCGTTCGAAGGTGTCGGTCAAGCGTCTGCGGGTGGCCGGTGGCGGTTCGCAGAGTGATGCGGCGATGCAGCTGACGGCGAATATTTTTGGTCTGCCGGCGGAGCGCCCGCATGTGTATGAAGCGTCGGGGCTGGGCGCGGCGATCTGTTGTGCAGTGGGGTTGGGATTGTATGCGGATTACCCGGCAGCGATAGCGGCAATGACCCGCGTCGGGACGGTATTCACCCCGCAACCCGAGGCGCAGCAGGTTTACGAACGGTTATACAAAGAGGTGTACCTGCGCATGTATCGCCAGCTCAAGCCGCTGTACCAGAGCATCCGCAAAATCACCGGTTACCCCGCCTGAAGCAACACCACCAATCCCCGTGTAGGAGCTGCCGAAGGCTGCGATCTTTTGATCTTGTTTTTACAAAATCAAAGTCAAAAGATCGCAGCCTTCGGCAGCTCCTACAGGGGCGCGTGGTGATTCGCATGTGGCGCTATCGGAGACTTTTTCTGGTGAGATCGGACAGTGTCAGCGCCCGGGGCGGTTGTTAGGCTCAACCCCCACAGCACCTCCAATAAGAATTAAAAGCAATGAAGCTGACATTTCTCCTGTTGCTGCTTTGTGCAACGGCCCCGACAGCGTGGGGCTGGTCGAACCACACGGTGGGCAGTTATCTGGCGTTGCAGGAATTGCCGGCGCTGCGCGATACGCCGCCGGTCGAGGTCGAGCCGCTGGAGCGTTTTCTCGCCGAGCAATATCCGGCCGTGGTCGCATTGCTGGAGCAACAGGAAAGCTTCGCCCGTGAACACTTCACCCAGTACCCGCCGCGCCCCGACAATCTGAAGCTGCCCGCCTTACCGAGCGACAATCTGCGCCACGATTTTCTCACTGCGTTGCGGCTCAATCCGCGCATTCATCTGGCGATGGTCATTCAGCCGCTGCCGGGCCAAGACCTGCCCGAACGCGAACATCTCAGTTCCGATCAGGTGATGGTCGAGCAGACGCTTTCGCCATGGAATCGTCAGCGTTTCATTCGCGTGGCGGATGGCGAGAACGTCGCGCCGCTGGCCGTGCTGGCAAGCGCCGCCGACGAGCCGGATTACGGTCACGACATCAACCTGTTCAGCGACAACCCCGGCGAGGTCGGCGCGCGGTACGGCTTCGGCCCGCAGCCGTTTGGCGATGCGCGTTTTCAGTACAGCTCGCAGGCGCCGTTCCACATGGGCTTCTTCCATGAGAGTCCGGTGGTGTATGCCGCTGCCGGATTTCTCCAGCGCAGTTGGCCGGATTGGCGCGCCTATCAGTACCTGGGGCTTGCGCGTTTGGCATTTGCCTCTGGCCATCCCTACTGGGGCTATCGGTTCCTCGGTTGGGGCGTGCACCACGTGCAGGACCTGACTCAGCCGTATCACGCCAAGCCGCTGCCCGGGGTCGAACTGCCGAGTCTGTTGCTGCTGGAAGGCAAGGCGCTGGCCGGTTTTGCCGACGATAAAAAAGCCTCGATCGAACGGGTCGCCACCCGCCACATGGAAATCGAGAAGTATCAATCGACCTGGCTGCGTCGCGTGCTGCGCGCCGGTCAGGCGCATCCGATGCTCGCGGCCTACGCCGATGTCGCTCAAGACCAACACTATCCGCCGTACTCGGTGGACTACCTGCGCGACGTGGTCAGCGCCGAGTCGGTCGAGGACTCGGCGGCGTTCGATGAAGCCATCGGCCAGTGGCTGGAAACGGCCCCGGTGACCAGTGATTTCAGCAGCGGCAATCAGGTGCAGCGCGAGACGTTCGAGCATCCGGCACTCAATCAGCAGCTGTTCAAACTGCTCGGGCATTTCGGCGCGCACAGCCGGATTTATGTCCGCGCGGGGTTGGCACCGTAGCCGTCGCGGCCACGCAAAAAACAATAAGAACAAGGAGGAACCCATGATCAACACTCGATTGCGCCTCACCGGCGTGGCACTTCCCGGTGTCGGCCTGGCAGGGCTGCTGCAACTCTGCGCGGTGGATGCGCTGCAGGCTGCGGAGTTCAGCGTGCTGGACAATCAGGTCACCGGCTCGATCGACACGACCCTGTCCTATGGCCGTTTGTGGCGGGTGCAGGGCCGCGACAAGAACAACGACGACGTCAATACCAACGACGGCAATCGCAACTTCGACACCGGGCTGGTTTCCGAGGTGTACAAGATCACTTCCGAGCTGGAGGCCAACTACCAGAACTACGGGATGTTCCTGCGCGGCACCGCGTTCTACGACACGCAGTTGATGGACAAACGCAACGATTACTACCGCAACAACAACCCGTCGCAGCCGAGTCAGAGCTACCCGCAGGACGACCGATTCACCAGCCAGACCCGCGACATCGCCGGCAGCCGGATCGAGATGCTCGACGCCTATGTCTACGGCAACTGGGACGTGGCGCAGATGCCGGTCACCGCACGGGTCGGGCGTCAGGTATTCAACTGGGGCGAGGGGATTTTCTATCGCGGCGGGATCAACACCACCAACCCGGTGGACGCCGCCAAATACCGTTTGCCCGGCGCCGAGGTCAAGGAAGTGCTGATGCCGGTGGAGGCCGTGAGTTTCAACATCGGCCTCAGCGATTCGTTGACCCTGGAGAGCTTCTACCAGACCAACTGGAAGGAAACCCGCATCGACCCGGTCGGCACTTTCTACTCGCAGACCGACCTGTTCGCCGATGGCGGCAACACCGGTTACAACAACTTCAGCGGCACCGCGCTCGACACCCCTGTGCCGGGCTTCGGCAACGTTATCGGGCTGTACAGCGCACTGGGCAACAATCCGTTGCTCGGCCCGGCGCTGAAAAGCACCGGCCTGTACGCCAACGGTGTGACGCCGGCCTACGGCAATACGCTGAAAGTGGCGTCGATCGGCAAGGACTACAACGCGCGCAACGACGGCCAGTTCGGCTTCGCCTTCCGCTACATCGCCGAGGCGCTCAACAGCACCGAGTTCGGCCTGTACCTGGTCAACTACCACGCCAAGGAACCGACCATCGCCGCTGACCTCGGTGGCTACAAGGGCATCGACATGAATGCCCTGACCAACATGCTCTCCACCGTCGCCGGCAGTCAGGCCGGGGCGCTGGCCAACGGTCTGGCGACGGCCGATGTGATGGGCAACATTCAGGCGCATCGGCGCTATGCCGAAGACATCCGCATGTACGGTTTCAGCTTCAACACCACGTTGGGCCAGGCCTCGGTGTTCGGCGAGATTGCCTACCGGCCGAACCTGCCGATCGGCATCGCCGCGACTAACGACTTGATCGGCGATCTGGCCAACGGCGCCGCTGTGGCGGTGACCGGCAAACCCGTCAATGTCGGCGGGCAGATGGTCACCCTCGACAGCGAGATCAACAACGCCGAGCGCGTGGAAGCGTTCAACACCTCACTGGGCAGCATCTACAACTTCGGCCCGACGCTGTCGTTCGACTCGATGTTCGGCATCTTCGAACTGGCCTCCGAACACCTGCGCGGCAGCAGTCTGCAATACACCGCCTACGACGGCAGCACGCGCTATTACGCCGGTACCGGCAACACCTCTTATGTGTCCGGCGGTGATCGTGACGATCAGGTCAACCGCAACTCCTACAGCTACACGGTGATGTTCAACGGCACCTGGAACGACGTGTACGCCGGGGTCAACGTGTCGCCTTACGTCGTCTACAAGGACGACTTCAAGGGCAACAGCTATCAGGCCGGCAACACCATCGACGGGCGTAAGGCCTACACCCTGGGGATCAAGGCCAACTACCAGAACAAGCTCGAAGCCGAGGTGCAATACACCAACTTCTGGGGCGGCGGGCAGAACAACGGGATTCGCGACCGCGACAACGTCGGGTTCAACCTCAAGTATTTCTTGTGAGTTTCAGACGCAGATCCCGGGACAACTCATCCCCCTGTGGGAGCGGGCTTGCCCGCGATGACGGCAGCACATTCGACATCAATGGTGGCTGACCCACCGCTATCGCTGGCAAGCCAGCTCCCACAGGGTACGCATTCTGGAGAAGAACATGTTTCATATTTCAAGATTGACTAAGACAACGCTGGCGCTGGTTCTGGGCCTGAGCGTCGGCAGCACCTTCGCCGCCATCACCCCACAACAAGCCGAACAACTGAAAACCACCCTCACGCCCATGGGCGCCGAGCGTGCCGGCAACGCTGCCGGCACCATTCCAGCCTGGACCGGCGGCATCACCCAGGCGCCAGCCGGCTATAAACCGGGCCAACATCATCCGGATCCGTATGCGGCGGACAAGCCGCTGTTCACCATCACCAAGGCCAATCTGGAGCAGTACAAGGCCCACCTCAGCCCCGGTCAGATTGCGCTGTTCAACAGCTATCCGGACACGTTCCAGATGCCGGTCTACCCGTCGCGTCGCTCGGGTTCGGCGCCGCAATGGCTGTATGACAACACGTTGAAGAATGCGACCTCAGCCAAGCTGCTCGAGGGCGGCAGCGGATTCGCCGATGCCTACGGCGGCGTACCGTTCCCGGTGCCCAAAGACGGCATCGAAGTGCTGTGGAACCACATCACCCGTTATCGCGGGATCTACGTGGTGCGTCGTGCGTCCGAAGCCCCGGTGCAGCGCAACGGCAGCTTTGCCTTGGTCACCTCACAGCAAGAAGCGCTGTTCAATTTTTATCGTCCGGGCGGGCAGTACGCCGACCTGAAAAATATCCTGTTTTACTACCTCGCTTTTGTGAAAAGCCCGGCGCGGCTGGCCGGGGGCGCGGCGCTGGTGCACGAGATGCTCGATCAACTCAAGGACCCGCGTCAGGCCTGGGTCTACGATGCAGGCCAACGCCGTGTGCGCCGCGCGCCGAACCTGGCATATGACACGCCGATCGCCTCATCCGATGGCCTGCGTACGGCGGACGATACCGACCTGTTCAACGGCTCGCCGGACCGCTACGACTGGAAGCTCAAGGGCAAGCAGGAAATCTACATTCCCTACAACAACTACAAGGTCGGCAGCCCCGACGTGAAGTACGCCCAACTGCTGACCCCGGGCCACCTCAACCCGCAATTCACCCGCTACGAACTGCACCGAGTGTGGGTGGTTGAAGGCAACCTGAAACCGGGCGCGCGGCATGTCTATTCCAAGCGCGTGCTGTTCCTCGACGAGGACAGCTGGGGCGCGGCGCTGGTCGATCAATACGATGGGCGCGGGGAGTTGTGGCGGGTGTCGATGGCCTACCTGAAAAACTTCTACGACCTGCCAACCACCTGGAGCGCACTGGACGTGTTTCACGACCTGCAGGCCCGCCGTTACTACGTGCAGAACCTCGACAACGAAGAAGCCTCCACCGTCGACTTCTCGCAACCGGTGCCGGAAGACGCGTATTTCATGCCGTCTGCGTTGCGCCAACGCGGGACTCGCTAAGGGGCACCGGACTGCTGATCGAAGAGCTGCCGCAGGCTGCGATCTTTTGACTTTGATTTTAAAAACAAGATCAAAAGATCGCAGCCTGCGGCAGCTCCTACAAAGGCTCGATCAAATGGCGTTACAACCTGAAAACGAAGATTCGTAAACCGAGTGGTAGTCTCGCTGCTTCGATGGCTGTATCGCTGGAGTACATTGTGGCGAGTTTGACTATCAGCAATCTTGACCTTCAGCTCTATGAAGAACTGCAGTTAGCGGCAGATATTAATAATCGTTCGATTGAAGAGCACGCGCGTGTGATGTTGCAGAAAGCGCTCGAGCAGAATCAATCTGCCGCTGGCTTGGGGACTCGAATTCAAAGACGATTTAATAATGTCGGTGACGTTGAATTGGATGTGCCTTCACGCTGAAGCCAGTATTTTCTCGGCATCGCCAATTTTCAGTGGCAGTAAATCTGACGCCATCGCGGGCAAGCCCGCTCCCACAGGTTTTTCGGTCGTTCACATATTTTGTGTTCGACTCGTTTCCTGTGGGAGCGGGCTTGCCCGCGATTGGATTTACGCTTTGGCGCTGACTGAAGATCAGACGCGGAAGTGGCTGACCATCTGCTGCAACTGACCACCCAGGCGTGCCAGTTCAACGCTGGACGCTGCGGTTTCATCACTGGCTGCGGCGGTCTGTTCCGACACGTCGCGCACGTTGATGATGCTGCGGCTGATTTCTTCGGCCACGGCGCTTTGCTGTTCGGCCGCGGCGGCGATCTGCTGGTTCATCGACTGGATGTTCGACACCGTGCGGGTGATGTTTTCCAGGGAGTCGCCAGCCTTGCGGGTCAGGGCCACGCTGCTGTCGGTCAGGGCGCGGCTGTTGTTCATCACGGCAGCCACTTGCTGGGTGCCGTTCTGCAGACCGGCGACCAGGCCTTCGATTTCTTCGGTGGATTTCTGCGTGCGTTGCGCCAAGCCACGGACTTCGTCGGCGACCACGGCAAACCCACGGCCGGCTTCACCGGCACGCGCCGCTTCGATCGCGGCGTTGAGTGCCAGCAGGTTGGTCTGTTCGGCCACGGCCTTGATCACGTCCATGACGCTGCCGATCTTGTCGCTTTCCTGTTGCAGCACGCTCATGGCTTCAGTGGAACGCACCACTTCGCTGGCCAGGCGCTCAATCTGGGCGATGGCTTCATTCACTACCTTGTCGCCTTCACGGGCTTCGCCGTCAGCGGCAGCTGCGGCTTGCGAAGCTTCTTCGGCGTTGCGCGCGACTTCCTGCACGGTGGCGGTCATCTCGTGCATGGCGGTGGCCACCTGATCGGTCTCGACCTTCTGGCTGTTCACGCCGGCGCTGGTCTGCTCGGTCACGGCCGAGAGTTCTTCGGCGGCGCTGGCGATCTGAGTGACGCCGTCGCGGATACCGCTGATCAGGTCGCGCAGGGTCACGCCCATACGCGCGATGCCTTGTTGCAGCACGCCGAGTTCGTCGCGGCGGGTCACGATGACGTTCTGGGTCAGGTCGCCGCTGGCAATGCGCTCGACCACGGCCAGGGTATCTTGCAGCGGACGGGTGATCTGACGGGTGATGATCACCGCAGCAATCACACCGACCAGCAGTGCCAGCAGGGTGCTGATCAGCTGGAGCGTACGGGCCTGGGCGCTTTCGATGTCGCGACGGTCGAGCTGGATCTGGTACAGCTGCTCGCTGGTGGTGACGATGGCCGCACCCTGATCGGTCATCTCCTTACGCGCCTGCACCGCTTCGCTGTTGGCGTTCTTGTAGGCCTGCAACGCGCTGCGGTAGTTGGTCAGGGCGGTTTCCAGCTGACGCAGAGCGTCTTGCTGGGTCGCGGCGAAATGCACGTTCAGTTGCTTGAGGCTGTCGATGGCCACGTTCAGTTGGCCGACGGCTTTCTGCTCGGTTTCGTTATTGGTGGTGGCGGTATAGCCGCGCACTTCATAGCGCGCGAGGATGAACGCTTCCTTGGCCTGGGTGATGGCCTGGAACTGCTCGAAGCGCTGCTCGCTCATGTCCATTTGCTGCACGCGCTTGCTGATCGTTTCGATCAGGTTGTAAGCGGTGTCGGCGTTGCTGCCCATCACGTCGCGGGCGCTGTTGCCGGTGCGGTAGGCATTGCGCATCTTGTTCAGCGAAGTCTGGTATTCGGCGATGGTCGCGGCCTGCTCTTTCAGCAGCTTGACGTTTTCCGGGCTCTTGAACTTGTTGATCAGCGCCTGTTGTTGCGCGGCGAAGCTTTCGAGGGTGGTTTGCACATTCTGCGCGGCGGTTTCGTCGCCGTTGGTCAGCATGTATTGCAGGCGCACCACGCGCAGCTTGGTCAGGCCGGCGTTGAGCTGGGTGATGTCGCTCATCCAGTTGCTGCGGTCGATCAGACCGCCGAGGCTGGTCCAGCCAGTCAGGGCGAGGACGCAGGTCAGGGCCAGGACCAGGCCGAAGCCCAGACCCAATTTCATGTTCACGCTGATGTTGCCGAACCAGCTATTCATCACAATTCCTCCAGGAACGTTGAGCTACTTGATCGTCGGTCAGGCTGGAAGATTGTTGTTTTTTTGAGCCAGCAAGGGGGTTAGCAGGTCTGTATCGGCCGCAAACACGAGAGCTGAAAGGATTTTGTCCGACGGAATTTGTAACAAGGGCGTTTCAAGACTTTTTTCACATGCGTTTCACTCGCCACTTACGCCCGCTTCTCTACCCTCGCCGCATCGTATTGACTGTGATGGATGCCGACGAGGCGGCCCGATGTGGAATTGAGACTGAGTCTGTTCGGCGTCAAACGCTCGATTTCCCTGAGTAAGCTGGCCCGCTATCGCAACACGTGGGCGGTGCTCGGTGCGTCGCTGCTGGTGATCCCGCTGACCCTGTGGCTGCTCGCCCCGGCGGCGGTGCCTGACCTGGCCCACGGCAATGTGTCCGGTGCACGCGCGCTGGCGGCCGGGTGGGCCAAGGGCGAGATGATTGTGCTGGTGCGTCACGTCGAGCGCTGCGATCACTCGCCGGCGCCGTGCCTGAGCGGTGATGACGGCATCACCGACCGCTCGCGCAGTGTCGCGGTCGGTGTCGGCGCACAGTTCGAGCATTTGGGCCTGAATAACGCCGATATCTACAACAGCCCGATGCTGCGCACTGTGCAGACCGCCGGTTACATGTTCAATCGCGCGGCCACCGGCGAAGACTGGCTGATCAGCTGCAAGGGCCACATCCTGCAGGAAGCGCTGGCGCACAAGCTTGCGGGGCGCAATCTGATTCTGGTGACCCATAGCGAATGCATGGCGGAGCTGGAAAAGGATCTGAATTCGCCGGTTTCGGACCCGGGCTATGGCTCCTCGCTGTTTGTTTCCGCTGCGAACAAAGCGGCCCCGCGCGTGCTTGGCTTCATCGAAGCCTCTGACTGGCAGTCAGTGAGCACTCGATGAACTGAGGTGGGCAAAGCGTCGGCCCAAATAAAACCCGCCAGTGACGGCGGGTTTTTTATTGTCTGGCGCGAAGGGCGTCAGTAGCCGACGAAGTAGTACGCCTGGCGCCCGACCATCATGGTCTTCAGCACTTTGAGTGGTGCGACGGGTTCGCTGTCCGCCGAGATCACCGCGACGTTCGAGGGCGAGGCACTGAGGAAGTCATGCAGTTGCGCGTCGGTGTCCAGTCCCTTGAGCACACGTTGGGTGTAGAACACGCTGGCGCCGCCGACCCGCTCGTTGGCCTGGAACAGCGCGACCTGCTGACCGTTGGCTTGCAGGCTCTGAATATGGGCAGTCAGCGGCAGGAACGACAGTTCTTTATCAGCGTTGGGCAAGGCCCACTGGGCCGCGCCGAGGTAGCTGGCGATCACCACCGTGAGCAAGCCGGCGGCAATTGCCTGACGATGACGGGCGACTTTTCCGATAAAGCGGTCTGCGTTTTCACGCGCCTGCAAGCGCTCGAACAACACGCGTGCGTACTCGGCGGCGATCACCGCCGCAGCCGGGGTCATCGACATCAGGTACACCGTGCGTTTGCTGGAAGCGAGGGTCAGCATGATGAACTGCGCGACGATCCACAGGCTGAAAAACAGCAAGTAACGGTTGGCCTTCAGCTCCTTGCGGAAATGCCACAGGCCCAGATACACCAGAATGTTCCATGGCAGGAACGCTTCCGGCAGTTTGGCCAAGTAGTAATAGAACGGCTCGTAGTGCCCGGCCTCGACGAACGAGCCGCTGAAGCGACCGACGCTATTGGTCAGCAGCACTTCAGCGACGGCGTGCGAGCCACCGCGCTGATAAAGCACGACGAGCCAGATCAGCAACGGAATCAGGCCCACCGCCGTGAGCAGGCCGGGTCGCAGCCACGCGCCGATCTTCAGGCGTCTGTCGATCAGGTTGTCCGCCAGCAGGTAGGCGAAAATCACCACGCCGGGCATCGCCAGTCCAAGTACGCCCTTGCTCAACGTTGCGATGGCGATGCCGACGATAAACAACAGCGAGTTAGCCGCGTTCGGTGCGCGTTGCGCCTGAAAGAATGCCAGCAGCGCGGTGGTCACGCCGAGCGCCAGCAGCGCATCTTCGCCGACGCCGCGCACGTTGCTCCAGTAACTGGCCATGGTCGCCAGCAGAATCCCCGCCGTCCAGGCCAGCGCTTTCGGCCGTCCGAAGCGGCGCAGCATGCCGTACAGCAGCATGACACTGAGCAACCCGGCCACCGCCGACGCCAGCCGCACCGCCCACGGCGAAACGCCGAACACACGCATGGCGCCGGCGTCCAGCCACAGGCTCAGCGGTGGTTTTTCCAGAAACGGTTCGCCGAACAGGCGCGGCGTCACCCAGTCATCGTCCAGGTGCATCTCCATGGCGATCCCGGCGACCCGGGCCTCGGTGGAGCCTTGCAGCTGGTGGTTACCCAAAGCGAAAAAAAACAGCAGGGCGGCGAGTAGAAACAGCGAAGTGGCGGCACGCGGCATGGATTTCAGGCAACCGGAAAGGGCAGGAGCCTTGAGCATACTTCGCCAATGCTTAACAAATTGTGAAACTCACGCCAGTTGTCGTGACCAACGCTTTTCCGGCGCCTCGAACACCGGATTGACCAGCGCCGTCAGCACATGGTCCTGCCAACGCCCGGCGATGTTCAGGTAGGCCTTGGCGTAGCCCTCGCGTTCGAAACCCAGACGCTCCAGCAACCGCGCACTGCGCTCGTTGCCGGGTATGTAGTTGGCCATGATCCGGTGCAGGTTCTGCGTGTCGAACATGTAGCCGATGCCGGCCTCCAGGCCTTCCTGCATCAGGCCCTGACCCTGATGCGCGTGGTCAATGTGATAACCCAGATAACAGGCCTGAAACGCCCCGCGAATGATCCCGCTGAAGTTGCATGCGCCGATCATTTGCTGGCCGTCCGGCGTCAGCAGGGCGAAATGCATCGCCAGCCCGGCCTCGTAGGCACTGGCCTGAACTTCAAGGCGTCGGCGAATCTGCTCGGTGGAAAAGTACTCGGTGGTGCGAATCGGCGACCACGGGGCGAGATGGCGCTGGTTGCGTGCATAGAACGCACTTTCCAGTTCGGCCTGTTCCGGGGCGAGGATGGCGAGCGTCAGGCGTTGGCAGGGCAGGCTCAGCAGTGACATCGGGCGCTCCGGTTGGCAGGGTCGAGGGACAGGATTGATCACGGGATGGAAAAAAACAAACCGCGCTGGCGTCCTGTAAATTTCTTTGGTTGAGTGCACAGGGTTATCGACTGCGGAATTTCCGGGATTGGAGGAACAAGCAATGGAATTTGCATTGACGGTGAACGGGTTGGCGCTGCGTGTTCGGGCGCCGGACCCAGCGCTGGTCGATCCGGTGCGCGAGGCGCTGAACGCCAGTTACCGCGAGCATGCGCCTTTTCTCGAGTGGGCGGTGGAACACACCAGTGAGGAGCGGACGCTGTCGTCCATGCTGCAAGCGCGCGACGATTTCGCCAGCGAGACCGGTGAGCGGCGCTTATTCATCGTGACTGAAGACGGACAAGCAGTCGTTGGCTGCATCGGCCTGGTGCCGCGTCGACGCAAGCGCTATGTCGTCGGTTATTGGGCCAACAGCGCGTTTGCCGGCAAGGGCTACATGCGCGAAGTGCTCCAGCAACTGGTCAGGCGTCTGCCTGAGTTCACCTTTTACCTGACCACATCGTCGACCAACAGCCGCAGTCAGCGTCTGGCTGAAGCGGCGGGGTTTGCGCTGATCAGGGTTCACCCGCAGGCGCGGCGATCGCAGCAGCACGGCGTGCAGGACACTTGGGTGTATCGCTTCGGCAGCAAACGCCAGGCAAAAAAAAGCCCGCGGGAGAGCGCGGGCGAACCGTAGTTTCTTGAATGAGCGAGCGGACTGTACCGTGTTGATCGAACGGGGGCAGTGAAGAAAAATTCATCTGGTTTGTCGGATGTTCTTCAAGTGGTAGCGGATAGATTTCACTCAAAAGTTTCTGAGGCGACAGCTTTTACCCTTGGAATCACAGAGCGAAGAATTCACTGAAATCTTATTTGATAATGTTTTGCAGTCGAACTAATGTCGCGACGTTTTGCTGTCGTAAGTTGCGCAGTGAGTTCCACTGAGACGCAGAAGGCGCTTCGTAAAACGGAAGATTTCTCTACACGGAGTAGAAAGCATGTTCAATCGCGCCATCCCTTTGGTCCTGGTTGCGGCAGCGTGGTTGCTGTCATCGAGTAGCAATGCCTGGGCGTCACCGACAGTTCAAGCGCAAGTTCGGCCGCCAAACGCTGCCGCGCTGATGCGTGAAGCCGAGCGACTGAGCCGCGAGGGTTCACTGCCGCAGGCCACGGTCACTGCCCGAGCGGCGATGGAGGCCGGCCGACAAGGCAGTGGTGGCGCCTTCGACTCCACTGAGCTTGAAGCAGGAGACTTGCTCGTTGATCTACTCCACAAACAGGGTAGGTACGACGAGGCCCGCCGCGCTGCTGAAGAGCAAATTGCGTACTGGGAACAACAAACTGCCGCCATCGCAAGGTCGAGCAGGCGCGACCCGCGGATCACGAGCATGCTTGGTCGGGCAATCGAAGCGAGCATGATGGCGGGCGAAAAAGCACACGTCGCACGCCTGCAAGAAAAGCTGTTCGCTGTCGTCAGCCCCGATCCGGGTCAGTGGCGCTTGTCTTCGGATGAGCCGCGCTTGCAATACAACCTGGCTGACTTCGCGATGCCACTTACGGTGGGACAGTGGAAGTTGACCGAGTTCCGCCCAGCAGAAAAGCGCGACTCCTACACCCGTGCACTTTACACCCAGGCGTTGCCGGGCGGCCGCCTGAGCGCCGAGATTTCCCTGTCTTATGACGAAGATCAACGCAAGGTGAGCGCGGCCGAGCGGCAGGCACAATGGAATGCCTATCTGGAGCGGCATGTGCCAAACGCACTGGAAGTGGCAATGCCCGATCTCGCCTTCGACGGCCTGACAGCTTTCAAGCGGGGAGAGCCATCGGAGTATGAGGGTGAGGAGTGCATCAATGTGCATTGGCTGACCTATCGTGGTGACTGGCGCATGGACATCGACATCACGTTCGGATTACCGGACGAGGTCCAGGCGGCCGAGCAAATGCGTCAACTGTTCTCCGCATTGAATTGGCGCAGTGCTCCGCAGCTGTTTCGTGAGCGTCCGATGGGACTTCAGATCCGCGACATCGAAGTGGTTGCGTCCCTTGAGGACGGTGTAGACAAGGCAGCTGGACTGGCAAAACAGGCGTTGCCCGATGCGTATTTTTCCCCGGAAATTGCTCTGTTGCAGACTTATATTGGCGTGTCGCAATACCAGCGCGGAGACTTCGACGCGGCTCGTCAGGCCCTGGGTTTGGCCGTGCCCGCCTGGGAGGAGACGTTCAGCAATGAAATCCTCTATCGCAGTGCGCTGGACCACGGCGCTGACATCGCTTATCGACAGGGCCGAAGCCAGGACGCCATTGCCCTGAATCGCAAACTCATCGAATGGCAGGAAAATGATGCAACGCTGGGCTGGACGGTACCGAAGGATGAAAACGCTTTGGTCAACAACCGCAAAGGCGTGCATTTGCCCCTGCGCGTGGGCGACTACCGGTTGCGTCCGGACACGCAGGGACGGTTCTACTACGAAAACCTGCAGACCGGCGCACAGCTCGGCGTGACAGTGGGCATGCCTGTTTCCTCAGATCAGGAGCTGGAATCGATGCTGCGCTCCTACATGTCGACAAATCTGAACCTGCAAGCCGCGGGCATCTATAAGACAATGTTTTCACCCAAGTCCGCCGTGCATGGCGACACACCGGTAATCGGCTATAAGTGGGAGTTCGAGGTGTTACCGATGCCGGAAGGGCAAGGTTCCTCCGACGCTGACCCTGTCACAGTTGCTTCGCGTAAATCGCCGACAAAAATGGCGTTCTGGATCGTCGATCGCAACGAGCAGCGGTCGGTGTTGCGCGCACCTCTCACTGACAGCGGTCGATCCAGGACCGAGGCAGAGCAAATTGCACAGGCGTTATCCTGGTAGAAGGTCGATGCGCCAAGGGTCGAGCGCGATGGAAGACCTTGGGCCACCTGTCCAGCCAAAGGGTCAAGGCAGATGATCCGCTGCAAAATCCGCTTCCGAACGTGCCCGCAGCCGGCCCTTGCGGCAAGCCTGCTGAAAACGTTCGAAGTCGCGCTCGTTCTGCGCTGTATAACTGCGGGCGTATTTGAACAGGGCGTCAGACAAGGCATCGCCCTTGCCGATATAGCCGCTGATGACCGCCGCATTGCCCGAGGCTTTGGCGTGGGCGCGGGCCAGTGCGCGACCGCAGACCCGGGCATAGGCAGCGAAGGTTTCGGCGTCGAAGTTTTCCAGTTCGGCGGAGATCTTCATGTCGCGCAATTGCCGCACATAAAAATGCCGACCGTGGGGGCCGGTGGTCCAGCCCAGAAACAGATCGCTCGCCGACTGCATCAAGCGCTGCCCTTCGACCACCCGTTGGCCTTCATGACGCGTGCGGGACTTGGCCTTCACATAGTCGGCGAGCACCGAGCGCCGCGCCTCCTTGAACTGCAGAAACAACGGAAATTCCTGATCGTCGGTCAGCAGCGCCACCAGACATCGGGTGCCCACACTGCCGACACCCACCACTTTGAACGCCAGATCCTGTACGTGAAACCGCGAGAGCAATTCCCGCCGGTCAGCCTGCAGCGTGGTGCGATAGTCACGCATGAACGTATCGAACAACGGCCGCCAGTCTGCCAGCCGCAACCAATCATCGTCGGCGTCGAGCAGCGTGGTGTTCTTGTGCAGGTGGAAAATTTCCGGCAAATCGTCACGAATGACCAGTCGCCCGTTGGCGTCGCGCTCGCTGATTTTCGGCAGCAACTCGGCGTGGGTGCGCCGTTCGGCTTTATCGACGGCACGCTGCACATGCTCCAGCGCACTCTTGCGTGCCTGATCGAGCAAGTCTTCGTACTTGATCGATTCGTACCAGGTTTCCAGCGCACTCTGTTCGGCGCACTCCAGCATCGTCGCTTGATAGGCACCGAACATCTGCCGACAGACCTCTTCCTCAACCGACTCGCCATGGCGCAAATCCCGCGCCGCCACCACAAAACTCGCCGCCAGCCGCTTCACGTCCCATTCCCAGGGCCCGGGATGCGCCTCGTCGAAATCATTGACGCTAAACAACAGATTGCGCTCCGGCGTGGCGAATCCGCCGAAGTTCATCAAGTGTGCATCCCCACAGATCGGCCCAACCAGCCCCATGTTCTGGGTGCTCGACAGATCATGCGCCTGCAGCAGCGCGTTGCCACGGAAGAACGTGAAGGGCGACACCAGCATTCGTCCGTAACGCAACTCCACCAGCGAAGCGACGCGGCCCTGACTCGACGCTTTGATCAGCGGAATCGGATCGCGGCTCATTTTTCCGGTGGTGGCGTGGGTGCTGCGCGAGCATTGCTTGCGGGCGTCCTTGCCTTGTTTCATGCGGGTTTGGAGGGTGGTCATGGGGGCTCGTCGTGGCAGTGGGGGCGGTGTGAGTGTAGAAGTGGTTCAGGGGTTTATCCGCCGGCCGTAACGAACCCGGTCATTTCAGAATTCCGTGACCTTGTCCTCGCGTAAAATCCACCCGGCTTCACCCGCCACCAACGTGTATTGAACCTGTCGCATCTTCCCCGTACGCCCCGCACCCGCGTCGGCGCTGTCATACACCGGGAAGCGTTGCACCAGCCTGTTTTCCACCACGGCAAACGAGTCCTCGCCCTGATAACCCTCGGCGGTTTTCGGGTTGTCGCTGACCGGAGGCAAGTAGATTTCGCTCAGGGATTTCTTGTTGTTGGCCGAATAGGCGATCAGTTCGCCCGGCATGCCGCGCCCGGGCGAACGGGTGAACACATAGAGTTCAGGGGAACCGTCGTTGTTGAGATCGGCGACTTCGGCGCGTACCACCTCACCGCTGAGGGCCTGAATGATGACCGTATTGTCGATCTCCAGCCCCTTGGGAGCGATGTGCAAAGTGGGTTTGCCATCGACCTGTTCAGTGCTGACGTGAAAGGCAATGCCCTGCAATTCCAGCGTCTGATCGAATGGTGGCTGACGGCTGATGGCATCGCCATTGACCAGCCTCAGCGCCAGCTCGTAGTTGGCCACTTCATTACGTCGTGCGGCGTTGCGCATGAGGTAGACCTGAATCGTGTACTCGCCATCGCTGGGCAATGTGCCGAGGAAGTGATTGCCCATGATCGAGCCGTTGAACAGCGCGTAATCGGCCCCCTTGGCAGCGATGTTGAAGTAAGCGGAGGTGTTGGAGGGCTTGAAGTCGATGGTCAGCATCTGGCCGGCCTTGGCGTTGAACCGGTACTCCGCCGTCTGGTCACCCGTGATCGACTGTTTGCGCTGGACGCTGTCGGCAGCGGTTGTGAACGCTATCGGTTCGACGCGCACAGTGGGGGCGTCGGCCGCATGGACGGACGAGGAAATCAGCGCGGCCAGGGCTACGGCGATCCAGCTCTTCATCTTCAACTCCATTGCATCTCGATGTTCGCAGCATAGAAGCTGCATCGAGCGATCGCCCAGAGATTGCGCGGATTAAATGTTGCTGGATTTGAGCACGTGCCAGAGGCCGTGTTCCCTGACACGAATCAGTTGTTCACATAATTCTCACCTGAGTTTTGCCATGATGCTGGCTGGTATTCCATCGGCCCCAGCGAGTGATCCCGGCATGAATATGAGCGTTCTCTACGCATTGATTGCGGCAGCGCTGTTTGGCGCCAGTACGCCCCTCGCCAAACTGCTGGGGGTACAGATTTCGCCGATTCTGCTCGCCGGGTTGCTCTATCTCGGCAGTGGTCTGGGTTTGACCGTTCTGCGTTTTGCCCGCGATCGTGGTTGGAAACCTTCCGGGCTCGGCACCGGTGAATGGCCATGGCTGATTGGCGCCATCGGCTTCGGCGGCGTGCTGGCGCCAGTGGCGCTGATGTTCGGTCTGACCCGAACGTCCGGCGCGAGCGCTTCACTGATGCTCAACCTCGAATCCGTGCTCACGGCGCTGCTGGCGTGGGTGGTGTTCAAGGAAAATGCCGACCGCCGAATCGTGATCGGCATGCTCGCCATCGTCGCCGGTGGCATCGTGCTGTCCTGGCCACAAGAGGCCGTCTCGGCGCAAGACTGGACCGGACCGCTGGCTGTGGCTTTCGCTTGCTTTTGCTGGGCCATCGACAACAACCTGACCCGTAAAGTCTCGGCCTCGGACGCACTGTTTATCGCCGGCAGCAAAGGCCTCGTGGCCGGTCTGGTCAACTGCACACTGGCTCTGTTCATCGGCAGCCAACTACCCGCCGCCACCTCGCTGGTACCGATCATGCTGGTCGGCTTTCTCGGCTACGGCGTCAGCCTGGTAACGTTCGTCCTCGCCCTGCGCGGCCTCGGCAGCGCCCGCACCGGCGCCTACTTTTCCACCGCACCGTTTCTCGGCGCAGGCATCTCGATTCTGCTGCTGGGCGAATCGATATCGCTGATGTTCCTGCTCGCCGCAGCGTTAATGGCCGTGGGCGTATGGATTCATCTGATGGAAAACCATGTTCATGAACATCAGCACGAACGGCTTGAGCACGATCATCGGCATATACACGATGAGCATCATCAACATACGCACGGGTTTGAATGGGATGGGGTGGAGCCGCATAGTCATCGGCATGTGCACATGCCGATGCGGCATAGTCATGCGCATTTTCCGGATGTGCATCATCGGCATGGGCATTGAGTTGGGTGCGTGGGGGGGGGACCGTTGGCGGTGAGGCAGGAATGAAACGCCAGATGCGACAAAGCCCGCACTGGGCGGGCTTTGTTGTTGAGAAGTGGTGGGCCGGGGTAATCTGAATTGAGGAGAGAACCTTTTGATTATAGGGAATATATTCGTATCGCATTTTTTTGATGGAATACCATTTGGAATACTCAAAGCCAATACCCTGCCCGGAGTTGCAGCTCACAGGGGGAAAAGTACTCACTCCTTGAGATGAGAGCGGAAGGGAAATCGAAAAAGTAAAATAGCCCACCTCTGTTTTCGAGCATCTCAGCAGTTACCGGCGCTTGTGACGTAACACGAAGGCCTTAACTACATTGAGCGCAGCGACTACCCTATCGAGGCTCGGCATAGAACTCACCTACTATCTGGTGCTCGCGAGCCACATAGTCTCACTCGACAACTGGTCTCTTCCCGCAAAAAAAACAGCACGATTTTATGCGAAACGATTGCGCGGTCGCTGCTTGGCCCTGGGCAAACCTTTTCCCCTTGCCGATGGCTAAGCAGGGTAGTACATTTGATTGGGTGGCTAAATGCCATAAGGACTGATGGATTCAAGGATGAGTTTTTGATTAAAAGATATCTTCCTGCTAAGAATAAATCATCACTCTTTCTAGTGCCTATTGGGCCACTATTTATAGCGCCTGTTTTTTACATTTTAATAATTATAATGTCGTAATGTCCGGGGTGGGTATGGAGCTTTCAAATCTAACAATAGATCGAATTATCATTCATCAGATTTTTCGCCGGGGTGAAGATGCGGAAAAAATAGAACCTATCCGGAGTCGTGATTTTACTCGGTTCGATCTAACTGCAATGGAGGCATTTAAGGGCAGGGTTCGTGATGCTCTTGGCAGTGGTTCAAAAGCAGTCCAAATGGAGATTGTCAACCAAGGGCCAAATGACCTTCCAGTTATCATTGATCGTTTGGTTGATATGAATGATGCGGATTTTGCATTTACCTCATACGACGTAGCAACCAAACTCAACGATGCTCAGCATCGGAAGGCTATTCCGGGGGGGATTGTTGTTGTATTTTCGGGACGCCAGGGTCATCCATTAAAGAGCTTCATTGGTATAATTAAAGCTGAAATTCATAGTGCTTATGAAAAAGAAGTAAATCAACGGACTAACGAGATTTCATTGAAGTTTGTTGAGGAGGTTTTGTTGACGCCCGGTACAAAGCTTTATAAAACAGCTGGATTTTTTGAAAGAGCTACTGTCGAGGCTTCGAGTGAGGACCTTAATGCGCGATGGGTAGTAATGGTTTCTGATAATCAGATCAGCCAGGCAGACGGCAAAGCTGCAGCTCAATACTTTTATTCGGGTTTTTTAGGATGTGGATATCCGCAAACTAGCGCTAGGACAACCCGTCAGTTTTATGAGGAGGCGAGCGAGTTTATTTCTAATTTGAACGTTTCAGCTTCAAATAAAAACGATTTTCTAAACGCCCTAACGACATATTTAAAGGTGAGCAATTCCTCCACGGTTAGCTGCGCGGATTTTGCCTCCCAGTATTTTGATGTAGATACTCAAGACGCTTTCTGCGATCATATGTATGAGGCTGGGATTCCCGAAATCGCTTTCACCAAAGACACCGCCCAAATTGAGAGCAAACTAAAATTTAGAAAGGTTAATTTCGGTGGCAATGTTAAAATCACCGCGCCATCTGAAGCATTTAAAAATTTGGTCACTATTGAAACTATCGATGGCGATCCTGATGAGGCCGGAGGTCCTACAGAGTGGACTAAGGTGATTATCAAAGAAAAAGTGGTCGGTCAAGAATGAACGAAGAGGAATTCAAAGCTAGGTGGCATAATGACAAGCTTGTGTATCAGGCTTGGGGGGATTATGTTGTAGCCAAAATTAGCAATGAATTAACCTCTCTCGGAAAGGATGTAAATGTCTTCCTTAAAGTGCCTGCTAAAACTAGGCTCAAAGATGACTCGTCGCTGATAGACAAAGCTTTTAATCGTAAGAAAACTTACAAAGATCCCTATAATGATATCGAGGATAAGGTAGGCGCTCGCTTCGTTGTTCTCTTGCTTGATGATGTTGATCTGATATGCAGCGTGGTCCAAGCTCTAGGTGATTGGGCATTTGACGCATGTAAGAATTTCAAAGAGGATATGCGGACTAATCCGTTACTATTCACATATAAATCTGTTCATTATATTCTACGGCCGAAGCAAGACTTTGAGTATAACGGGGTTTTGTTACGTGCGGATGTTGCTTGCGAATTGCAGATTCGCACGTTGCTACAGCATGCGCACTCTGAGCTTACTCATGACACTATCTATAAGTCTGAGCGTGAAGTTCGTCCGGAAGTGCATCGGACTGTAGCCAAAAGTATGGCTCTCATTGAAACTACTGACGAGTTTTTCTCGCAGGCCACTAAGTTAATTAATTATGGGCCATTTCAGGAGTTTGAGATAGGTGGTCGATTGGACTCCATCTACAAGAACTTGGTGGGGCTTGTAGCTCATAATCAGAAATCCTCATTCGTCGTTTGGAGTGAGTACGAATCTTTTGTTGATGCTGATTTAGTTGATAGCATAGCTAGATTGCTGGCTAAAAGGCCCGACTTAGTTGATAGGGTTTCTGAAAGATATTCGATAAACGTATTCTATCAGCAGTCCGTCGTTTTCTTTTTGTATTGGATGTTGCTTAAGCGCAAGCAGAGATTGATTAAAGATTGGCCGTTGGATGAGTCAATACTAAATATGCTTGCTAACGATGTGGGCGTTAGTCTGAATGAATGATTTTCTCATAGGGCCGGGGTGCCCTCGATGGACGAACATAAGGGCCAAACACAAGGGCCAGCTTTTGAACGGGTATTAAAGCACTGCGAGCTAGACGGAGAGCCAAGGTACACGCGGCCTCTGATTTGCTCCGGCAGATCTTCAGCAGGCTCTCCAATCGAATAGCGGCTGGTCCCCTGGACGGCCAAGGTATTGATAGCAACATGCGTTGTTGAAACCGTAAAGACTATCCTTGGCCATTACAACCTTGACCACAATAATAAAAGAAAGCGACCATCGCTCAATCGATCGATAGGCTACGTTGGTCTTCAAGGCCAGGAGAAGCGAACGAAGACAGCTATGTAAAAGCGTGGGTCGCTGTTGACCCTGATGAGAATTTTTTGCCAATGAGTTGATTTTGGGAGGGAAATTTGAAAAGGACAAAAAGAGAGTACGATTTGGAACTCGATCCATTTGCCTGCTATAAAATGGAAATTATGCATAATGAATCAAGGGAGAATTTTGAGTCAACTCATAAGTGGCTGTATCTGGGCGCCAACTCTAGAGATATCGAATTTGCCAAGGTAGGAATAACCCTAGGGGATCTTACAACCAGATCATCTAGTTCAGAAAGTCCAGGTTATTATCTTTTTTGTGCTTTCAAGTGCAGAAGCAATATATCAAAGTCTCAACTTGAAGAAGTAGAGAAAAGTGCTTTGAGCTATCTTGAAGGGGTATTCACCTATCTTGACGGCTCGACTAAGCGAGCATCGCATCATGACTCAGGGCGCATCTCAGAATGTTTTTATGATGTTAATTTTCTGGATTTTTTTGGTGAGCTTCATTACTACCTTTATGAAAACCACTGTAATTATTTTATGCGGGTTGGATTTGAAAATGAAGCGGGATTTGACGAGGGTGATTTTCTAGATTGTGAATTCAATACGCACCGCATGTCACGCAATGAAATTAACAAGTACATAAGAATGATTCTCCAGTAGTATCACTAGATGGGGGCTATATAGCCCTAGGCCCAGAAGCACGCATGGTTGCACCATGCAGTAGTTGTGAACACGCGTCTCACGTACGTGATATCCAAGGTAGGCGGTATGAATTTGTAATGTCCTATCCTCGCATAGGAAACTACTGCCATCGCTGCCGCAAGGTTTGCGACGGCACTCCGAAAATCAAGGAAATCAGTATGCAAACGCCAATAAGCGAACTCTCGAATGGTGTTTTTGACGTATACGACGCTAATGGAAAAGCTATTGCGAGACTTGGTTTCGGGAACTATCTCTCCATGGATATCGCTATAGGCCAGTTCGAGGTTCGCGGATTTCCATGGGTGACCGACTGCTATCGGCCGATTCTGTTGAAAAAGTCGGTTTGCCCAAACTGCCTGATCATTGAGTGGTGAAAATGCCTTTTTACACGCTGCTACGTGAAATCCGACTCTGAAACCTCTGCCAAAAAGTAAAGATTTCAATCTCGGACGCGTATTTTCCTCATGCGCAAACCATGGCCGACTTTTTCAACAGAATCGGCCGATTCCTGCCTGTCATAACTGGCCGAAAGCGACCCAAAGGAGACTTTGATTGACCCAGCGGCGCCTCTAGGCACTATTCTTCGGTATATGAACTGCTAAATTTGAACATGAATAGAGGGATATGAGGGATGGAGAACGAGGCATTTAGTATCTGGACGCCGCACGAGGTGTTCTACATTCAGTCGATGCTCTTCAATACGACCTCTGCCTTCCAGTCGTGCAGCATTGCAGAAAAGATCATCGAGAAGATCTCAGTTGGGGAGATTGATCCGCAAGAGAAGAAGGATTTATTACTGGACTGTTTGCAGAACGTCGTCAACCAGTCTGGAGCTATATCGCGATACTTCTTCCCGTCGCGTGATGGTGTGAAGGGAACGGATAAGAAGAGCATTCACAGGGATCGCGGACAGTATCTGTCAAGGGTCTTTGGTGTAAAGGACAACAGTCCACTGATGAATAGGGCGTTAAGAAATTCGATTGAGCACTTTGACGAGCGGCTTGATCTTTATCTTCAAGAGGGGATAGTCGGATACATCTTTCCTAGCCTTATTCTTCCTGAGCCTGAAGACTCGGATGTGCCTCATCACATCTTCAGGGCTTACTACTTGAAGGAAGGTATTTTTCAAGTGCTAGGTGAGCGATACGAGATCCAGCCAATTGTTGATGAGGTAGCGAGAATTCATGATCTCTTAGTCAAGTTTGACGGCAATGGCGGAGTTTTCCGCCCGTAAAAAAGGGGCTCTACGCTACTTTTTTATTGTGCTGACGCATAGGTCTTATCCAAGAAGAGGTTCGCCACCTTGGCGATCTCTGGAACTTCTGGCGAATGTCCACTTTTGGCCAAAGGGAGACGTTTCCACCTTACTGGGTGTTGATTGGGCCCGTCGCAACTCGAGCTCAACAAACGTGCTTCCAATCGGTAATTTAAGCTTTGTGCCGCCAGTCGTTCTGATTGCTGGATTGCTGGATTGCGGGTTTTGGCAATGCCATGCGCAGGTTTTCGCGATACTGTTCCGCCGCTGCTTCGTTGGTGAATTCGACAACAGCATCGTAGTTTTCGCGAATGACCGACTCAACCTTCGCAATGTCCGCGCGGAAGAACTCCTTGCGCCCGCGCATGGGATGCGGATGCAGAAGAGGTGGGACGCACATCGAAAAAGCGACGTCTGATCAAAGGCAAGAACGGGATCGGAAAAATTGCTGGGTTGATGTCCGCTGTGGGAGAGTCAGACTTGCTGTCTTACCCGTTGGCAAGAGTCGCGAAAAAAATCACCTGTCGAAGGACAGGTGATTTTAGTGGTTTCAGTAATCGCTAAGAAAACTATAAGAAGACTTTCATCGCCCCGATCAAGATGCCGATCGTGACTGCGAGCATGGAAGCCATACGTATGGATAACTTGAGATCAGATTTAGCGATCTCGGCAGTCAGCCGATGAATCTCAGATGTGAGACGATGATCAATATGAGTAATCTCAGCAGTCAGTCGCTGCTCTAGATTGGTGAGATCACTTTTCGTCGCGAGTAGTGTGAGCATGTCAGATTCCAATGCTTGGATAACGGCTTCAGCTTTGAGCTCAGGTACGTCGATTGCGCGCAGTGCCTGATACATCGCCAGTTCCATTTTCATTAAGGCCTCCTAAACAAAAAAAGGCCTTCCCCACGACGGGAAAGGCCCGTCGTGGGTGGGAAAGTCATGCTTCCATCGACATTCAAGTCGACTGTCCGCGCTGCCGGAAGCTATGCGGTCATATGAAGGATCCTGCGGAGAAACCGCAGCGCCGTTTTGAAGATCCTGGCGGCTGGTGCTGAACGAATCAGCGAGATGCATAGCAAAAATGCCCCTGGGGGGCGTTTGCTGTCAATCCGGAAATCGGTTATCGAGTGTTTCCTAATGTTGTGTGAGGCTTCTCGCTGTCTGGCGTCACTACCTTAAGATTCGGGTTGTTGAGGGACGAGTCGCTTATCAAGCCATAGTGCTTTTTCAAGAGATAGCCGTGTAAGAAACGTGTTCTGCGCGCACCGCTGAGCTCACATGTCCAGATGCAGCGACCGTTCGCTTGTATGCGGTGCAGTTTCATTTTCCCAAAGCGTCTTTGAACCCATTCCCAGTCAGGCTGCCTCTGTCTATTCGAGATGGTGGCGAGATGAGGGAATGCTTTCGCGTAGCGTTGGAAGATTCCAGGAGTGACCAAGAAGAGTGTGTCTTCGACGGAGTGCACCAGCGCTTGATCGTCATTTATGATGATCTCGTGAGTGCGGACGCCTTCGATCAGCCACTCCATGAAGTGTTCGCCGCTTGGCTTCGCATGTTTGTCTGGCACGGACGGTTCTTCTGCTGAGGGGGCAGATTCGGCGATAGGTGCGGAGTCGGAATCTTCAGGCCACTTGGGAGGCTCGCCGAATTGATTCGTTAATGAGTCGAGATAGTCGGTTGATGTTGTATCTGACAATGATGGATCTGATTGTGTGGCGATGGTCGCTGGCTTATGGCTCTCAGCTGTCGTGGTGGTCTGTACAGGGGCTTTGGCTACTGAAGCTTGATCGGCTTGAGTAATGAGCGCGCCGAGTTCGCCGGTATGTTCACTATGGCCAGACCAGTGAAATATGAGAGAGGCCCACAGTTCAGGGAAAGCGGAAAGCCAGTCCAGGATTTCCCTGCTTAATAGCTGCTGGATCATAAGGCTGGATACGGCCCCGCGCAGTCGACACACGAGATCTTTTCGGTATCGAAATCGGTAAGGTCGAGTCAGCGGTCCGTGCCATGGGTGCCAGGCGCAGCCATCTAAATATTCGATCTGGACATCAATCGCAATCTTGCCAAGGTTTTCACCCAGGCTGGCGTATGCCAGTGCGGCATTCCACGCTTCTCCTTGGGCGATCTGAACTTCTGGTTGAGCTCCTGAGGGCAGTAATTGTGATGGGCGCATTTTGAGAGCGTACGTAATTACTTCCAGACCATGGTCCAGCATCCCACCGGAATAAGCGTGGTGCTGGCTTTCGGAGGCAGGGAGAAGTTGGACCAGTTCGGCGTATCGTCTAATTGGGTCGAGATAAAGTTTATCGAACTGAGGGCGGGATACGGCGGTGCACTGCCAGATCTGCTCCAGCAACTTTTGTCTGTGGGGAGTGGCCAAGAGTGATTTCGCAGATTGGGGAGTGGTCAGGCCGGCGGGTGATGTTGGGCTGGCTGGAGCCGTAGGGTCGAGTGCACGCCGAAGCTTGCGATGGAACAGCGAGAACATAATTGCTCCTGTCGAGAGAGAAGAGGAGGTATTCGCTTGGCAACGACATGGGCAGCACTCATGAATGATGGATGAGTGCTTAGCTTCGAAGCGCCGATATGGACTTGTCAGTGGGCAAAGCGCGGGGCGAGCGAGCCGGATTAGTTGGTATTCCATAGGGACAGCGGGCGGCTTCTTGCGACGTCAGAGAAGTCCCTCAGTTATTCACGCTTGCAGGGTTGAACAGGTGACCGAAGCCGGGAATGCTCGCCGAGCAGGCATTCAATGTCTCGTGCCCATAGGACACGCAACCGGCAAGCGCAGAAAGATTAAATGTGCCACTGCGCATATCCGTATTAGCCGGAAATACGCTTGGTCAAGGCGAGGCGCTAACAAGGTGCGAGTAGGGCGCACCCTTACGGCTTATTGACGTCGACCGCCCTGAATTATCGTCCGAGGTAGGTCGCGGTAATCTGTGTTCTCTCATGCCCGAGTTCACGGCTGATAATTTGCCGAGCAATACGGTCTTGAGAACGCTGCATTGGGGTCAATTCTTTGGAAGAGATTCCTCCTGCCGCCGGTGCTTTCCATCCTGTCAAAGCTACGTAACGGCTTTGTGCATAATGATGACGTAGCCCATGCATGTGGCTCAGGCCTGCGGCCTTGCACTGACCATCGTAGGTGTTTCTCTGCTGGATATACGTTTTCTGAGCCGGGATTAATGAGCCGGCTCCCGCTAGCTGATGTGCCGCGTTCAGCACCTCGCGCTGTTGCGAAGTAGTGACCGGTACAGGGCGATCACGCCCACCCTTCGTCCATGAGCCCTTAAGGAGAATGTGATCTCCTTGATCCGCATACTTGGGTTGAAATTTGATCGCTTCCTCACGGCGTAGTCCAAACGCCGACTGAAGCTGGAGACTCATGTGCACATGGGCGTCGGTGATCTTGCCAAGGTCCGTTCCCAGTTCCTGGGCTTTGCTGACGTTAGTGACGAAGCGCCGGTTGGCCACACCCAGTTGCGTGTTGTCCGCGGGGAGAATGCCAGCCTTGCCGATTTTTTCAGCCCACCATCGAAGGTGCGCAAGCCGATTTTTGATGGTGCCAGGTGACAGGCCTTCGCCTTGCCAGCGATCTAGCAGTGCCAGTACGTGTTTGCCCTTGAGCGAGGGGGCTTTCATCTGCCGGAAACCAGACTCCCGCAGTTGGCGGGCGATCAGCCCCAGTGAGCGGATACGGTCGGCCTGAGTGTTGTGACTGCCATCGCGATTGCGCCGGCAAAGTTGCCGCAGGGTGTAGGTCAAATCGTCCATATATCATCCACGCTCACAGGCTTTGACTGTGTTGTTGTCCTGTCCTGAAAATCATTGGTAAGTGTTGGTGCCAACTCGCTAGGCGAGATCCCCGAAGGGCAGGGGCATGGTGTTCAGGAAACACCGGTGTCTCGACTGAGACGTCCGTCTTGCTTCCTGCTGGAAGGTCGGACGGAGATGTAGCGAGATGAGTTAGTTTTTAGTGTTGATGAGTACTCCAAGGAAATGGATGGGATTGTTAAGTGAAAGCAGTCGGCATTGCGCATAGGCCCGCTGCCTAGGACGGTGCAGTAGCGGCACATCACGGAATAAATCCGATAGACAAAAGCGGCTCCGCCCATGGGTATGGGTCGGTATGCTTTTGGAACCTTGCATACCTGGCTAACTCCATCCTGCTGGATCAGCGCTTGCAGGAGTTTCGCGCTGTTGGGATGACGACTCTCGAACCTGTCGTCTTAGGTTTTTGCTGGGCCAGTGTATGGGGGCATCATCATGTACGCCGCACTCTTTGGGGTTGAGGATTTGCCCGTGATGTTGGGGCGTCGGCGGGGCCGTCACTGCGGCTTGCAGTGACGGCCCGGCACATGTGAGTTGCGCGTCATCGGGCAGGGGCATACATATTATGGCCTGTGGGACTGACGCGGCCTTCGGCCTTGCCGGCTCCCTGCGCAGGGGCGGCATGGTCCCCATGCCACGACTGCGCAGGGAGCTTGTGTGAAAAACCGGGCTGGGAATCCCATCGCTGTTTTTCATCACCGAGAGATATGGGGCATCTGAGTTGGGCTTCAATGTGCAGAACGAAATCGTGATCTGGCTCTCTTCGGTCCAGCCATCGCGATGGTCGACACCTGCCGTCGCTAACCGGCCAGGAGCTACCATTTGCTGAGAAAATACAATATAGCGAAGCAGGTGATCAGGGCCTTCGCTGAATGAGCCGGAGCTTAGGATACTTTTCAGTGGCTACCCTGTGCGGCGAATGAATGGCCGAGTGCTGCCGGTCGCGAATGGCAGCAATCGGTTGTGGATTCAACCGGTCGTGGGGGCCAGTATTCCGGTGGCGGTTCAGGGCAAGGTTAAACATTTTACGGTTAGCAAGCGGACATGGCCTGGGGCCGGAGCGGAACGTTTTTAACAGACATCGCGTGACGAATGCAGGAGTCGTTGGCACTATTCGCCGACGAGGAAAGGCTGAGTTCTATTTGGCTGTCAAAGTGCTCAACGAAACATTCCACGGGTTCAATGCCGTCATCAACAAACCGCGAATAATAGGTATTAAAGGTATGGATAACCATGAAGAAAAATACAGTCCGCTTTGCACCTTGGGTCGGCTCCCATTATGCGGAAGGTTTTTGCGGTCTACGCATTCTTCTAGTGTGCGAGTCTCACTATGGCGATAAAAAACACGAACGCCCGACAGCGACTCCCGAAATCGTGAAAGCTCTAGCGTTAAGCGAGAAGCACCCTAGGGCAACCAGCAAGCTTCGTCGGCACCCGCACTTCACCAAAATAATGAGTGCGGTGAAAAACGTCAGACATAGCTTCACGAACATACAAAGAAGGGACTTCTGGGAAAGCGTTGCTTATTACAATTTCCTACAGGAGTTCATACGCGATACTCGCGTCCATCCACCAAAAGAAGCTTGGGAACAGGGCAAAAGTGCATTTGCCGAAGTCTTGGACGTATTAGCACCGGATTTGATTGTTTGCCTTAGCGCGCGGAACGGCCATCGGATTCGGTCTCTCGCTGGGGATGTCCCAGTAGCGGTGGTGAACCACCCCTCTTCGCGGTTTGCATATTCCAGAGTTAATCCACTCATCGCCGCACATATAGAGATGGCCTTAGTACGGAAGGCGCAAGTACTAGCGTTCGCCAGCAGTGATACCTTCGTTCGCTGGTGCGAGGCCACCGCTTCTGCTTTTCCCACACCTGGTTCAAACCTTTCAGAGTCGGACAAGATCGCTCTTCTTGCGCAGCGGAAAGAGTCAATGGCGGCGCTTGATGGACTATAGTAGGCCATGTGCCGATAGTATTTACAGCCTGCTTTTATTACTCGTGCCTGAACCATCAGCTCCGCTGACTGCAGTCGTTGCAAAAGGCAGGAAATGTGGACGGATCTATTTTTTTAATTACACTAAATAAATCCGCCCCCCATTATTCTCCGCTGAGTGTCTTCTTGCTCATCCTATCCTCTACGTTTTCGGTCGATGCTAGGCGTGGATTTGTTTTAGTGAAGTACTGAATTGATTAAATATCTTCGAGCGCACTTCGTCAACCTCGCGTTTTATTTCATTGTAGTTGCAATCTTCAGAAAAGTCATTTCTATTTAAAAGTTTGTAAAGTGAGTTTCTATTAACCCAGTATGCTCTCATTAATTCAGTAAGTTCTCTATCACCTATTAATGCTGACAGTCGAACGGCGGAGCTCACAAGATTGCAAACTTTTTTAGCAGCTTCCAGTGCCTGATCCTTATTTAATAATATCATTGACATCTGATCGCTAGGCTCTTGATTTACCCAGTGACTTATATCATTTGTCAGTTCACCTGCAAGTTGAAAATTCTCAGAGAGCTCAATTAGTTTTAATCGCTTATAGCTAATCAAGTCTCCTCTTCTTTCGTCCGCGTTTTTTTTGGATAACGTGACATAGGTGACGATTCCGCTTATAAGTGCCCCAAGACCAACCTTTACAGCGCTATCTACTATGTCAAGTATAGTTATCATCATATTTATTTTTTGTTCATGTTAAAGAGATACCCGCCTCCAGCTGCGATAGATATCTACCGAGCTTGATGGGCCTACAGTTCGTTTTCCATTTGCCGCCGAAAATCATGACTGTGGTAGGTTGGAGTCATTGAGATTTTCTCAGCTGATGCAAAATCACTTCCGCCATAATGGTAAATCGCCACTACCGAGTTGCCAATAAAAATATGTACTGCCCATTGGCCGTCTGGGCTTCTTTGGCAAACAGACGAGGATGGTCCAGCTCAACCAACTTCTGGAAAGAAATGGGTGACCGGTCTGGGCCGAGATGAACGGGTCTCCACGGGCAGCATCCGGCTTGGAGCAGATGGTGGATACAGTGTTGGCAAATGGGGAGCGTTCCCGCTGCTGCTTTCAAGTCTAGAAGGCAGCAGGGCTTGCCGTGACCCGTGTCGTGTTTCTGGGCGATGTCGCGTTTTTATGCGACCAAACATAACTCAAGCAACTGCGGAAAATGCGGAAAACCGGCAAAGTCAGAATCATGACTGAATCACGCTCTGGTGGTCTGTAAAGCCTAATAACTGGCTTAAATCGTTGTCCGTCTCAGAAAAAACGTACTAGTTGCTGGCAGTCGCCACTATCAGCTTGGGGGGCGTTTTCAGCCGGTCACCACAGGCAGAAAACGGCCAGGAGCAGTCATTCAATGTGTCTACGGATTTGGGAGCGATTCGATGATCCGAACACAGACTCTGCTCGCTATAAAAGTGCATCATCGCGGCTATAATCAAGACTCACCATTTCAAATACGATATTTTTAGGATAAAAATGCAAGCAATCTTAGAATCAATAACCCTTCTAGATACGAAGGACCTGATTTTGTTGGGGCTAGGGGGAGTCCTCGGATATTTGCTCAGTCTTATCGCCGCCAAACAAACCGAGAAAAAGAAAGACTTAGTATTGGAAGTCCTAGGGCGCCAGATCGTTGCAGAAGCCACCGAATATTGTCCTTTTCGGATTGTCGATCTCGCTGGCGAGCCGCTGGACAACGTTTACTTTATCGTTGTACGAGTGTGGAATAGAGGTAGAGAAGCAGTGCGAGGCGACGAAATTTCACCCAGTGCACCTATCACGATTGACCTGGGTGAGGATATCAAAGTTATTGGGCCACCCCGTGTGACTAAACCTCATCAGGCGATGGATTTTTCCATCAACTCAGTAGATCAGAATAGATATCAAATTGGTTTTGACTGTTTGAACCAAGACGAATGGGTGCAAATCGGATTTTATACGGCTGGCAATCCCAGGGCGGTAATAAAAGGGACTGGCCGTGTGTTCGGACAGCATTCAGATTTCGCTCTAACCACTGATGATTCCAGGGCTACTATTTATGAAAGACTAACTGCTTTGATTGCGTTTGCGATGATCGTCAGCAGCCCGTTCTGCCTTTTTTTTGCATTGTGGTGGATATATGAGGACTACACATTGGCAGAAGTTTTTCTTCAGTCTGACAAACTACCAAAAACTCTATCAGCGATGCTATACCTAGGCATATTCATACCAGTGATCTCGGGATTCTATTTCTTTTCTCTGTGGCTAAAGCGTAAACGCAACCCTAAAGGCTACCCTATACGCGAAGATTTTGAGCCGACCCAAAGCCAATCGTTAAAAGCTTTCTATCTGACAGCGCTGCATGGAAAACGCTACGAAGTATCTACATCAGTTCATGACTACGGTGAGATAACGGTGCGTTCTGCCCCAAGCAAAGAGCCGTAACTCATTGGGGCGGAAGCAGCCTTTCGTGAATGGCGGCTATTGGCCGGTTTCTGCCTGTTGCCAAGGTCCGAATCGGCCCAATAGATGAGGGTGGCGACAGGTACAGATCGGCCCAGTGCGACGCTCGACGTTGACGGAACATGACCCCCGTTCATAAGAGCCTGGTCCTAAAAGGAGGCTCAAGACGGTCGGCTTATGAACGAGACCGTTGGAATCGGTGAAAAGATGAGTCCTAGCCCCCAACCAATAACCGTTCGCGGATGGAGATTTCGCCGAATTCAGCTAGTCTACGTTGCGGAGCGTTAGAGCTACTTACCCATTTATATGCGTCTCTGATAAGCACAAGGATATTACCTTTGGCTAAAATTCAGTTACCTAAAGATGCTTTGCAACGAGTAAAGCTGGGCCAGGCTTTTGCAGAGTACGATATAATTAGAAGTGATCATGAATTATTCGTAACTACACCGGCGACTCTCTCTGCGCTCAATCCGGAAAGCTCTAACTGTTTTTTTATAGGTCGACGCGGCGCCGGAAAAACCGCGATTACATTTGAAGTTGAGCGGCGTTTCCCCCGAACAATAAATATTGTTCCTCAGATATTTGATCTCTTACGGCTCCCACTAGAGCAGCAGTTGTTTCTAGACACAAGGCAGCGTCCTTTCAAATCATTAATGCACTCGATGGAAAGGGCTTTGATCGATGAAGTGATCAAGATATGGGTCATGGAAGGGCGTTTAAGTTTCGACAAGGCGCCAGATACTATCCGGCGAGAAAGAGGCCTGATAGAAGATTGTGATTTTGATCAGCGCATCTTGAATTTGACCGAAGAGATTTTTGATGCATACACCAAAGATAATGATAAGTTATGGCTTCGTCAGATAAGTCGAAGCAAGAACCTGCTGGCGGAAATTAATCAGATCTCATTTTCTTCACCAATGAGTTACATCATCTTAATTGATCGTCTAGATGAATCCTGGGATGGTTCTGGCTCAGCTATCATATGCCTCATGGCATTGATGCATGCCACGGTGAGACTAATCGCCTCAACTCCGCACGTAAAACCCTATGTCTTCATACGCGAAAACATCTATGACTGAATTCGCTCCCTTGATAATGAGTTTGCGAGGCTTGAGACGTCAGTGGTTTTTCTTGATTGGTCTTCTGAAAAACTTACCGAGCTTGTAGAGCGTCGATTGGTAAAGCCTTTTACTACCAAGCCAAAACTAGGGGGAGAGGCATGGAATTGTTTTTTCGAGGAGGAAGATTCAAAGACTAGCGTGCCCTCGGTGATGAGCCTCTGTCAGCATCGGCCTCGGGATGTACTGATGCTAACTAGCTATGCAATAGACTCAGCCATTAATCACGGCAACCAAAAGGTTAGAGACGCAGACATGGATGTCGCGTCAAAACGCTATAGCACAAGTAGACTCAAGGATTTGGGGGACGAGTATGCTGAGAATTATCCAAATATTAGTTTAATCCTCGAGTACTTTTTTGGCTTAGGCAATGAGTATACCTTGGTGGCAATTGAAGACTTTATTCAAAAGTTGCTGGTTACGGAGTCTATTAACAAATACTGCAACGGTTGGTTTTACGACTATACAACGCCTTTTCGTTTCGTCGAAGTTTTGTATGGGATCGGTTTTCTTGGTATTCGGCGAAAAAGAACTGTCGAGTACAAAGAGTCTGGCAAAGATTCAAATGCCAAGCCGTCATTTGATAATAGCTCAACTTTCTATATTCATCCTACCTACCACGAAGCACTAAACCTTCAACCACTGCTATTGAAGGATTTGCGCGACGAAACGCAACTGAAGAATGAAGGCATCCTAGAGGAGCTGCCCGACACCTTTAACTTGGATGACTATAAAGGCGCATTGCAGGACACATTGGATAATTTGCGAACCTTGCCCAAGGGACCGTCGGGGGCAGCTGGGTTTGAAGAAATTGTAGGCAATATCATAAAACTGTGTTTTTTTCGATCTTTGACGAATGTTCAACCGCACGAGCGAAGTCACGATGGCGCCTCAATACGTGATTGGATAGCATCCAACCGAGCGCCTGACGGCTTTTGGGAGGTCATAAGGAATAAATACGGTTCTACCCAAGTCGTATGGGAGTGCAAAAACTACGAAGACCTAAGCGCAAGTGATTTTCATCAGATCAACTATTACCTTAATGACACATTTGGACGATTTGGTATCATTGCCTTTCGTGGGGAGGAAGTTAAAAACAGTTATTATCGTCACATTTCTAACATAATAAACCGGAACAAATCAGGGCTAGTTGTGTTGTTGACGCAGAAAGACCTGGAGGTTTTTCTGCGCCAAGCAATCAAGGGTGCTTTCAAGGAATCACACTTACAAGATAGATATGATCAAACGATTCGCCAGATATCATAGACAGCGGAAGGAAGAACGGTGTCTAAATTAGTGTAAATATTTGAAATTCTAGCCGGTTACTACCGGCCGTTCTCTGAATCGCCCCCGATTTCTAGCACACAGCTGACCGACTACTTTTGGCCGTTTTATGCCTCTCGCCAAGGGCAGCAATCGGCCGATTCTGTTGAAAAAGTCGGCTTCGGTTTCTACGGCAGAAAAGTACGCGCCTGAGATTGAAATCTGTGTTTTTTGCAGAAGGTTCAGGAGTCAGATTTCACGTAGCCGCGTGCAAAAGAGATGTTTTCACCAATCAATACTCGCGCGTTTTGGGCAAACCGACTTTTTCAACAGAATCGGCCAAAAGCAGCCCGTCATCAAAGCCACTTTTGGATTCTTAGCAGCGAGCATAATACCCGCTGAGATGTCGCTAGCGCCTAGCCGCCGTCGAGAGCCGTAGGTAAATCGGATTTTTAGTAAGGTCAGGTGCGATAGATTGGATTTGATCCAGTGCGGCTGTGAGATCGTGAGGGATAGACCATCTACGTCAGCGCCAATTGAGCTAACCTTACGATCGACTGAGAACACAATACCCGCACCACCACCCATCATTTCCTGGGCTCCGGTCGCGGCCTCCACAGGTGTAGGTCAACATAGGGATGTCATCGTGACTATCGCAGCCACCCCGGCAAAGCTTCATTGGAATTATTTCGTGGCTTTGGAACGAGACATGGAGCTGCTCTCACGCTATGTCGAGTTCTGCGAAGAGAATTTTTCAGTTTACTCAGTAGAGCTTGCCCATCTTCTTTTTGCAGCTGCTTCCGAAGTCGACGTTGTGTGCAAGCTGATCTGCGAGCAGGTGTCCCCTGGTGCACGAAGAGAAAATATCAACGACTACAAAGCCGTTCTCTTGCAGGCCTTACCAGAACTTCCCTACACCGAAGTTTCCGTGCCTCGATACGGGCTGTCATATTGCCCCTGGCTTAATTGGGCGGGCGATCGAAACCCAGACTGGTGGCGCAGTTACAACAACGTGAAGCATGAACGAGACGCGCATTTTAACCAAGCAACGCTCAAAAACGCGCTAAATGCCCTTGGTGCTCTGCTTGTGCTTACCGTCCACTATTACTCTCGAAAGTTGGCTCTAGAGCCTGGACAGGTATTGAGACCAGAGGACACTACGCGGGAACTGATGCCTGAGTCGACGCTGCTTCGTCTTCATGAAGACAGCTACTTTTCACATCTTATTGTCTGAGCTCTCAAGCGCAGAGTGGTTCGCATTGGCCACCCCTGTCCGGTCCAGATCCCTTACGAGCTTGGGCCGTCATTACGCTTTCGGGGCTAGATGAGCCTAAGTCCCCTCAGTCTTTACGGGTCTGAGGATAGCAAGTAAGTTGGACCTGTTTGTCGTCAATAGGGGGTTTGAAGCTCTCATGACGAACACGACGGAACTGAAGTATAATTGCTGGGACGTTGTCAGCCTTACATAAATCTTTCATGCGTGGAATTCGAAGTTCAGGGGCTAGATATCTATGTTCACCCTGACAAATTTATGAGTTCGGCACGACGATTTTCCTGAGCGCATTTATTTGCGCCGATTACACACTAACGAAATTCCTAATATGATAAATGTTATGCCGTTCTCTAGTCATAAAAAATTATCTCACTCTATATATTTCTGGGTTGCCATGTTAATCCCAGTGCTGTTGGCAACTTTGGTGGCCGCCACAATTTTTCATTCGTCACCTGAGGTGGGATTTTGCTTTTCTGCTGATTGCTGGACTAACTTTTTTCAGCTTTACAAAATACCTATCACCATAGCTGGAGCATCTATTCCTGCTGCAGCTATTGTCGCCACACTCCACCGCTCCCACGAGACAGCGATCCAAATATCCATGTCTTTCCAACAGTATCAAGAAGCTGTAAGCAACAATAGATTTGGGAACTTCCTTAAACATCGCGAAGGCTTTATAAAACACATGGAAGGGGTGGTTGTTGGGCTTGAGCACAAAGGTGTAAAGTGCAATGTCGATTCGGGGGCACTTTATCATGCTGTTTTTCCAAAAAATGGCTTTGAGGATTTTGAGTGGGCATCAGACATAAATCAAACCATCTGGGTGGACTCACAAGCATTA
Organism: Pseudomonas sp. S8; assembly: GCF_050473925.1. NCBI lineage: Bacteria > Pseudomonadati > Pseudomonadota > Gammaproteobacteria > Pseudomonadales > Pseudomonadaceae > Pseudomonas > Pseudomonas sp. S8. The sequence continues at coordinate 3,468,837 of NZ_JBFDVZ010000016.1, read as the reverse complement.
CTTTCCAAGTTGTCCGAAATTTTCTCCCAAAGAAATGAGCCTCCCGCGGGAGAAGCTGTTCTCGCCGGAGTAAAAATTTTGAATGATCTTCAACGTACATTTAGCTTCAGACATTCAGATCCTGTGCGCTACCAATTATCAGTAAAAGAGGGGGTTTATCACCTGTATAACTTCCCGAAAGTGGCTGAGGGAATTGACCATGATAGATGTGTGGCCGTTGCAGTAGTTTCTTTTTTGGAGTTTATTCGTAAAACAGCATCATTTTGCTTTGTTGATCTAGATATTTCTAAATTTGAAAAGTCTTTGAATTTGCCAAATATTGTTGAATTTATTGCAGAGTCTGAGATTGAAATTGAGGATTATGAGGATGATGAAAATTAACTATTAATCGTCAATACGCTCAGTGGTGCAGGGTAGGTAAATTAAGATTCTGGACCAAATAATAGCTCATGACATGTATGCTTTTCGGAGTCTAGCGCTGTCCGTCATACTGTTTGTAACGCCTCACTCAGTGGCTGCTTTTGACCGATTTCCGCTGGGGGTCATCGGCAGCTAAGGGTCGGATAGCGACGGGCTGGCGTAGACCGTCGCAGTGGATGGTCAGACTTCTGTCTGCTCTGCCATTTCCAGGGCATCATCGACCTCGATACCCAAGTACTTGACGGTGCTTTCAAGCGTCGTATGTCCCAGCAAGAGTTGAACTGTTGTTCCAAGGCTGATGGCGATATGTAGAAATTGAGTTCATGGCTTGTCCTCCAGGTCGAGGGAGGACAAGGGTGATTCAGTCACGGTGCGTCGTGGTCGCTATTCGACCCAAATCGGCCTTTCGCGAGTGCACTTAAACTTCGGTCCTTAGCCGCTTAAGGTAGTCCAACTTTGATTCGAGAAGTATTTTTTGAATTTTTGCTTCAAGATGACGATATCCGTTTCCCGTAATCATCCCTACACGTTGGAAGTGAAGAGCAATCTCTTTCTCGATATATTCACCGAACGCTTTTTCTGAGTCAGTGATTGTCACCCATAATTTTTCCATAGCGGCTTCATCGAGGCTCCATTCAACTTCCCACTTTGCTACTAACTCCTGCCACATATTGCCTATCGTGGAATATAGCGCCCCAGAATTTTGCAAGGCCTGAACCGAACTTCCAAATGCTCCGCGCGAAGCGCCAGGGCGAAGTTTTTGCTCGATAATCTCATACGTTGCTCTTGCGAAGGTCATTGCGCTTTCAAACCAGCGAAGCAGTTGGTCTGCACTGACCAATCGAAAATTCGCTTCATGAGCGGCTATATGGCGGGCGGCGAATATGTCTTGGATATCACCAATTAGCTGGTTGACATCGCTAACAATTATCTCGCCATACTCTATTGGGTATTTGTCTGGATCATCCATGATCGCCTCTTCAGGCGGTTCCACGAACTCCCGCACCGCAGATAAGCTTTCTTTAAAGTCTCGGTAGCCAGTATCACTATCAAATAGAGTATCGAAATGCTTGATTATTTGATCCGCACTACTGATGCTAACATTATGACTAACTAGGTCACCAAAAGTTATTTCCTTGCGACTTAGCGCCTTAGTAAGCTCAAAGTCAAATGTTAAGTCTTTAAATTTCTTAGCTCTTTCCAAATAGGGGCTATTTTCTTCATCGATAAGAATTTTCAAGCATGCCCTGGAAAAAGCTTCAAGACAGGAAGCGATAGCCACGACATGAAGCGAAATTTGATAAGGTTCAGGAGAATTGAGCGACGAGAAGCCGCTGTCCAGTGTGGCAAGCTCACTCATACCAGCATATTCCCAGTGATCAGCCCGCGATTTTTTTTCAGCGATAAAATTCAACTGGTTTCTCTTGGACATGGCTCCCTCAAATTCTGTCAGGCCAGTTAAAAAGCGGCATCAGGCGGGTTCGATAGATTGGATTCCTCTCCTTATCGATACCTGAAGAATGGCGTTGACCATCCAGGTCAAAGCACTGTTGATTTTTATCACAAACCCCGCTTTTCAAACACTCTCGGCCAAAAGCATCTTAGTCTGACTGCCCGCTTTTGGCCGATTGCTGCATCCCGTGACGGGTGGCTATGGGTCGATTGATGCCGGTGATGACAGGTAGAGAGCGGCCAAAAGCTGCCAGTAGTGACCGGCTGGCAGAACAATGGGGTTCCTGCCCAGCAAGCAATCAGTCACGTCCATTTCCATATTGCGGGCACTTTTAAGAACGTTGGAACTGAGTTCGGAGAAGTCGAAGAAAAATCAGTTGAGGAAACTGGTGAGATTGCGAAGAGGCTCCTAAGAGGCCTGTAGACGCCAGCGCCAACCTGTTTTCGGTATGGCTAGCATCACCATGGGCAATTCTGGGTCAGAAACCGACTAATAGAGTGTGATCATCCTGAGAAGATGATCATCAGGCTTATACTCTAGAGCAACATTCATGCGGGCGATGCGGCCTGAGGCGGATCGTGGAACCTCAATTACTACGTTGAATATTTTCACATTATGATCTTTCAAGTAGCGAAGATTATATATATAGCTTGCTTCAATTTTGGACCGTATTAGATTCGCCAGTTGTACTTTATCAAGTTCAACAAGATCGCCTTTTATCAGTTTCCCTGCTTTTATTAAATACTCATATTTTGCGTCTTCTATTTGAATATTCATGTCTGCTAACGGAGATACCACACCCGAAATTGCATTGAGTGAGAAGTGCGTATCTGTCTCAAATCCTGGCCAAGTCGGCCGTTCGATTTTATAGCTAAGGAAGTGGCTGAAGTCGTGCGATTGAATGCTCCGTATTTGAAATCCAAGATCCTCAAATGGATAGAATGTGATATTAATATTTTCATCGTTCGGCCGATCATCCTCATGAGGGAGAATGATCAGGTTCTCTCGTTTTATGCATACATTTACTAAAATAGTAGAAAGGTAGGCCTTTGCTGAGGAAGCGTAAGTGGTCGGAATGAATCCCAGATACGCTGAAAATGATTTTAACCCTTCATGGATTCTCTCCAAAGACGCATCGGTGACATTCGTTAAATACACGCAAAAAAGAAGGTTGCTGTGTTTATATTCGAACGATTTTGTAAGGATCAAGTTCTCACGGAGTAGATTGAATACAAGTTCTTGTTTTTCGTTGCTCGCGACGAGGTCTCCAGCGAGAATGCTCTGTGTGCTTCTAGGATCCAGAAAAGGTAAAATCGCCTGCATTGCCTCGCGACCATAACTGCTAGATTCTATTGCCGTTGAATCGAAAACAAGTCCAATTTCGTTATGCTCTAAAGATGGAACTAGCGCTGTTTTTAGGTTTGCATAGTCCACGCCGCTCTTCTTAAGATCACGAACGGTATTTTTAAACATAGATTGAATTTCGGTCATCATTCTCGACTGAGAAATTTCAAAAGCATCGCTAGTTACTTCGAGGAAAACATTTCCTCTTGCATTTAGGGTGAAAATCGTATCCATTTTAAAAGTCCGTGAGACCAAATTTTATGCGCAGGCATATGCTCAAGCAACGATGACTAGACATTATCATTCCTTACTCCATGGCAGGGTAGGATAGCCAAACCTTACTGGAAATAGCCTCCTCACAAACGTCCGCTGTTGGCCGATAGCTGCCCTTAGCCGCGCGTGCACCTGACTGGGCATAGCGGCCTAGTAGACACTACTTGGGCAATCCAGTGACTGGTACCTGAGCAAATAAAAAACCACCTGTCCTAGAACAGGTGGCTCCCGGTGTTGCTGGAAGACAGAGTTTGTCAGTGGATAAACGCGATCCCAGCGAAGAGAATCGCCACCACGAGGGAGAGCATCACGCCGATATTTACAATGAGACTCACCTCAAACCGAGATAGCTCTGCCCGAAATTGTGCTATGTCGGGATCGGATTTAACTGCAGAAGATAAATGCCTATCAGTATCCAAGGCTTGGATAACTGCTTCGATTTGCTGCTCAGGCACGTTGATCGCCTTCAGGGCTTTATACATTGCCAGTCGAATTTTCATTAAGGCCTCCAAAATAAAAAAGGCCTGCCCCAAGACGGGGAGGCCCGTCCTGGGTGGGGGGAATATCATGCTTCCTTCGACATCAAGTCGACTGTTCGCGCTTCCGGAAGCGATGCGTCATTGGAAGGATCCTGCGGGGAACCGCAGCGCCGTCTCGAAGATCCTGGCGGCTAGTGTGAGCTTGTAAATTGCATTCACTGACATTTGCCGTCAATCCGAAAACCGACTACCGAGCGTTTCCGAATGTTGGGCCAAGGGTCGTTTACGGTCAGACACTTTCATCTTCAGATTTGAGTGTGGCGGGCAAGCCTTTGATCAATCATCAGTAGTCGCTCATGTGGTTGCAGCCGTGCATCGATTCTGTCGCCAGACCCCAACAGCAGTATCTCGTGGATGTTGTCTATCTGAGGACGGTGGGTCTCATGCCTGGTTCACCGTAGAGATGTGAACGTCGGAGACCAGATCTTCTAGTGTTGGTGGACTGCAGTTGGAGATAGCCAACGTCATGGTTCTCACGCTGACCGATCCACACCATTGTCATCCATTTTCATTCGTTTGGAGGAAGAGGAGCATGGCTTTCCAGTAGCCGCTGATTTGGTCCAGCTGATGCCAGTGCCTCGGTCGGATGTGCAGAGTATTTTCATGGTGGTGCAACACCACCCCGTCATTACGCATTTGCTGGATCAGCAGTTTGATGTCGACAGGGTCTGAGCTGGATGTGGCGACAGCGGCGACAGTGGCGACAATCTGCGGGATGTCACGGTTGGCATCTGGCGACAGCTTGGCGACGGACGTGGCGACACACTGCAGGACAGGGGGCGTCTGATTTTTCGACTGAAAGCGGCGTACTGCGTCATTCAGACGGAACACGACATACCTCGAAAGTCTTGGCGTCTTGGCTCTTCACACAGTTCGCTGTGAGTAGCTCAACGAGGAGCGTGGAGGTGTGATTACAGCTCTTGCGCGCAAAGCGAGGGCCGTTGCGATTGATGTCTCGGATGGTAAAGCGGGTCCAGCCTTTCTGGTTCAGCCAGCGTAATAAGCGATCCGCCTCCTCACGCAGGGTGTTAACCGGCTCTTGCTCAGTCAAGCGTTGGATCTCGGCCAGGTAATAGTCCATCAGTGTTGAAGCGCGCTGAATATGTTCTTCGTTCAGGACACTGGCTTCCTCGATTGCCGCCAGAACCCCCGCGATGCGCAGTACATTGGCAGCAGCTTTACTTGCGACGGATTGAACGCAGGCCAGTTCGCCGAACTCGCCAGACTGGCACTCTATGGTGTCGTGAATATCAATCCAGACCCTGCGGGCGCTGTCCGTTAACTCCAATGTCTTGAGCTTGAGTGATCCGTCCTTGTTGGTCGCTAACGGTTTTTTCAGCAGATCAGAGATATGCCTTTGGTAGCGTTGGACTTTGGCGTCTTGCGTCAGATCCACCGCCTTGTACAGGCGCTGACCGATCAACCGCTCAGGCCAACTGATCAGGAATCTGCCGAGCACACCTTGCCCATTGATCATCGGATCTTTGAGGAACTGGTTGGCCAGGTAAGGCTGCAGCATCAGGTGCATGCTGAGACGACGATCATAGGCTCGCAGGCTTTCCCCGGGCATGGACCGTGTTCGGTCAATCGGGCTGCCATCCCAGATTCTTGAAAGCGTGGTGATTGCTTTGAGCTGGTTCTCTTTGCTCATGGTGCTGCCACCGAGGAATTGACCGCCTTCGTCATTGAACAGGCCCATGCTTGGCAGCCCATAACACAGGTTTTTTATAAGTGCTTCGATGGTGGGGTCGGTGGAGATCAGCCTGGGCTGGACGGGTTCGGACAGTTCACAGCTTTCACGCTTTTCCTGTCGATGGGTTTTGGCCGTAAGACGGATGGCTGATTGGTAAGCGTTGAGCTTTTCCGTATACACAGACCACTGCTCTCGCTCCCAGTTACGCGCTGCGAAGAGAGCGTGATGATCCACTGCACTTTTACGGTCACCTGATGATGCGACCGTCAGCAGATACAGAGACAGCGGATAGGTGCGGCCATCGAGTTGTACGTTGACGTGACCTTGAGTCACCAGAGCTGCGGTGGCCAGCACCGATTGTGCGGCCATGGCACTCGGTGCGCCGATGACCTCTGCCATCCGTTCTACAGCGTCCCCCAGGAGTTCACCCAGCGCTTCGACCGGGTAGGTCAAAGGTTGGGGCCGATAATCCAGCAGCGGGCGCGGTGGATCGCACTTTTCGCACAATTGCATCGACAACGTTCTCCTTATGGGGGGCAGATTTACCTCGCTCCTTGGGAAGAAGCACGACGATGTGTCGTAGTCTCAGGCTCTTGAACTTACTCAGGATCGCCGCTAACTGCGCCTCGTGAGGCGTTGGTTTACCCCGCGTTCGACTAGCGATCAAGCGGGTCATTGGGGAATGCAACTGACGTAGAAGACCTTGGATCTCGGCGGCTCTAGATAGATTTTTTACCGTTTGTAAGATCGCCAAGCGAGCCACTGCAAACGTTGCAGCGAAGCCTTCCCGACCGCAGCGGCTTTGGCTGAATAAGCATGATCGAAACCTGTGGTGGCGACGGCCCCCAGTTTGTCGCCTCGCCCGTGGCCAGAGACGACGAGGGTTGTCGCCGCTGTCGCCGCCGTCGCCATCAGGTTGTTTTTGCTTAACGAATCGAGACGACTTTCTGGCTTCTGTTCTCATGGATTGCTGCTATTGAAAAGTCACCTGTGGCCGCCTTTTGAATGTGCTCGCTCCACCAGGCCATCATTGGGCGTCGACGCTCAATGTAGTCCGCGCGGTTGTAAGCGCTTCTAACCTCATCTTTGTCGACATGAGCCAAGGCAACCTCAATCAGTTCGGCATCCCATGCATGCTCGTTCAGAATGGTGCTCGCCATGGAGCGCATTCCGTGGCTTACGAGTCGCCCCTCAAACCCCATCCGTTTCAACGCCATGTTGGCGGTCTGGCTGTTGCAATGGGTGCGAGGATTACGGTCGGCGGGAAACACGTACTCCCGGTGTCCGCTGTAGGGCTTGATGGCTTCCAGGAGCGCCAAGGCTTGCTCAGTGAGCGGGATGATGTGTGTGCGCCGTTTCTTCATGCGCTCTGCTGGAATCGTCCAGATCTTCTTCTTGAAGTCGATGTCAGTCCATCGAGTGGTCGCAGCTTCTGCTGGCCGAGTCATCGTGTGGAGCTGCCATTCGATGAGGCACCGGGTGGTTCTTTTGATGCTGGCGTTGGCAATCGTCACCATGAGTTCATTCAGCTCATCGGGGGGCAATGCCGCCATGTTTTTCTTCTTTGGTTTTTTGAAGACCGATCGAATTCCGCTCAAGGGGTTGGCGTGAATGAGTCCGTAGTTCACCCCGTAAGTCATGATTTCGTTAAGGCGTTGGGTCAGGCGCTTGACCGTTTCCAAGCTGCCTTTGGTTTCAAGTGGCCGAAGCAACTTGATGACCTGAGGCGCGCTGATTTCAGAAATTGGGGTCGCGTGTAGATCCGGGAAGATGTGCAACGTGAGCGACCGCCAGATGTCTTCAGCGTAGGCGGTTGTCACCGAATCTTTCTTCAGTTCAAACCAGGCTGTCGCGACGTTTTGAAAGGTGTGCTCTGTCGCAGCTTTTTTCGCTTGGCGATCTGCATCGCGCTGCTCTTTCGGGTCCAGTCCTTGGGCAACCAGCTCCCTGGCTTCAACCGTGCGTTTTCGCGCATGAGCCAGGCTGAGTTCTGGGAACGTCCCCAGTCCCATGTTGATCCGTTTCTTGGTCACGGGGTGGATGTAGTTGAAATTCCAAAGCCTCGAACCGTTGGTTCGGACTCGTAACTGAAGGCCGTCGCCGTCGGTCAATGTGTAGTCTTTATCCTTGGGCTTGGCGGCTTTGATTTTCAGGTCTGAAAGGCGTGTGGCTCGGGCTCCCATGGGTACTCCAACGCTGTTTGTGTATTCCAAAATTTACCAGTCACGGGCTTGGAATACGCCTTGGAATACATTTCAAAATGGATCTGCCTGAAGCGCTGTGGAGCTCAATGGCCCTGAAACCCCCGTATTTACTGGGTTTCAGGCACAAAAAAAGACGTCCGTGGACGTCTTTAGATGATGAAATGGTGGAGCCGGGGGGATTTGAACCCCCGTCCGCCAGTGCTCCGCTGTCGGTACTACATGCTTAGCCGTGTCTATTAAGTTAACCCTCAGCGACCCGACGGGCAGGGTGCTTTGGGCGAGTTGTGTAAGTTTTAGCCGCTTCGTCCACAACGTACTGCACGGCGATTCTGTTCTATATGACAATCATTTCGGGTTTACAGACATCCCCTGATGATTGCTGGGCCCGAAGGCACCAGGAGTGCATGTCAGCTGCAATTAAGCAGCGAGAGCAGCACCGTATTGGTCGTCATTGGCAACTATAAGAAGTTGCAACAGTGGATTTACGACTTCTGTTACCAAGTCGGCATGCACCTAAAGTTTCGTCACCGGCGTCGAATCCTAATCGGCCCCGAACTCATTGCCTCGTACATCAGGTGAGGCAACAAGCCTGCGCAGTGTACGCCAAACGGCCGGCAAGGCCAACCCGAAGGTTGGCCGAGGCCTTGAATCAGTTGTTGGTGCCGGTGGATTTACGCAGTTCTATGATGGTTTGCGAGGTTTCCGCTACGCAGTCATCAATCTTGCCCTGGGCTTTCAGCGCCTGTGCCTTGCTCACACTGGCCTCAGCACGCTGACTGAGTTCCGGGTTCGCTGACAGCTGCCCCTTGGCATTGTTGATGGTCTGGATGTTGGCATCGCACAGGTCGGCAGGTTTGTCGGCGGCGAACGAGGTGGAGGCCATCATCGAGGCAGTAACGAACAGACCTAACAGTACAGAACGTTTCATGTGTATCTCCTTGAACTGAGGGATCCAGACTGCGCTGGCCGTCAGGACGGGCAACCGATGGGAGGAAAAGCCCCGTTTTCCGGGGCCTGTTCTGTGGACTACGGTCGCACGCAAGGGTTCTATTTTTCTTCAGCAGGCCTTGCCCCGGGTCACCCGATCCACCAGATAGACCAGTCCGTGATAGTCGATGCCGCCGTGTTGCGTCAGGCCGATCTCACAGGTGCGGCTGGTGGAAATCCCCTCGCTGCAATGTTGCACCGCGTCCTTGAGGGTGCGCAGCGAATGACTGTTAAGCTCCGGCGTGGTGAAGCCCTTGTCACCGGCGAACCCGCAGCAGTGAATGCCTTCGGGGATGACCACGGTCTTGCTGCATTTGCGCGCCAGATCGATCAGCGCCTGGCTCTCGCCCAGATGCTGGGTGCTGCAGGTCACGTGAACCGCAATCGGTGCGTCCTGCGGTGTGAACTCCAGTCGATCGAGAAGGTGCGTACGGATAAAGCGCACCGGGTCGTACAGATCCAGGCGAACATTTCCCACGTCCTGCACCAGGCGCAAGGTGCACGGGCTGGTGTCGCAATAGATCGGATCGAGTCCGCCACGACTGGCATGGAGGAGGGCGCTGATCAGTTCTTGGCGTTTGTGTTCGGCCTGCTCGGCGTAGCCCTTGGAGGCAAACGGCTGACCGCAGCAGAGATTGTCCTGATTGTCCGGGATCACCACTTGGTAACCGGCTTTTTCCAGCAAGCCGCGGGTTTTGTCGTACAGCGACATTTGCTCCTTGTCGCCGGCTGCCGGGCCCATCACCCGCGATACGCACGCCGCCAGATACACCACCCGCGGGCGCTCATCCGACACACTCGGGTTGAAGCGAATGGCTTTTTCCGGTTGCGGCATCGCGTTGGTCCACAGCGGCACCTGGCCTTTGGACAGACGCGTCAGGCTCGCCGACAGCTTCGCCAGACGCGGTGCGCCAAGCAGCATCCGTGCGCCGTTGGCCACATGCAGGGTGAAACGTGCGCCTTGCAGAGTCTTGGCGAAATTTCCTTCGATCCAGTCAGCGGTTTTCTGATGCGTCGCGTGGCGGCCACGAAGCTTTTTCACCAGCTCGCCGGTATTGATGCCCACAGGGCAACGCTGAGCGCACAAGCCAGTCGCGGCGCAGGTTTCAATGCCTTGGTACTCGTAGGCTTGTTCCAGCTCGGTGGTGTCAACGCCGGCGCGCTTCTTCGCCTGAATGTCACGCCAGATCACGATGCGCTGGCGCGGGCTGAGGGTAAGGCCTTTCGACGGGCAGACCGGTTCGCAGAAGCCGCACTCGATGCATTTATCAACAATCTCGTCAGCCGCCGGCAGCGGCTTGAGGTGTTTGAGGTGGATCTGCGGATCTTCGCTGAGCACCACGTCCGGGTTGAGGATGCCGTTGGGGTCGAGCAGGCGTTTGAGCTGCCACATCAACTGATAGGCATCGCTGCCCCATTCCAGCTCAACGAACGGCGCCATATTGCGCCCGGTGCCGTGTTCAGCCTTCAGCGAACCGCCGAACTCCACCGCCACCAGTTGCGCGACGTCGTCCATGAACGCTTGATAGCGTGCGACTTCTTCCGGACTGTTGAAGCCTTGGGTGAAGACGAAGTGCAGATTTCCCTCCAGCGCGTGTCCGAAAAGGATCGCTTCGTCGTAGGCATGTTTGTCGAACAGCTCGATCAGGCGGTTGACGCCGATCGCCAGTTGCTCGACCGGGAAGGTTACGTCTTCGATGATCACCGTGGTGCCGGTTTTACGCACGGCACCGACGGCGGGGAAGGTGTCCTTGCGGATCGCCCAGAGTTTGGCGTTCTCGGCCGGATCTTCAGTGAAATCGACCTGTTTTTCCACCGGGAAACGGGTCAGCGAAGCCATGATCTGCGCCAGTTGTTCCTGCAGCAAAGAGGAAGAGGCGGCGCGGGATTCGATCAGCAGGGCGCAGGCATTGTTCGACAGGTGTTGTACGAAATCCGGCATGCCCGGTTTGTCTTGCACCGAGCGCAGGCTGCGTCGGTCCAGCAGTTCCACCGCTGACACCGGTTGGCTTTTCAGCACGGTGACCGCGTTGCAGCAGGTTTCCACATCCGGGAACACAATCAGTGCCGAGGCCTTGTTCGGGTGGTCGATCACCGTGTCGTAGGTCACCGCACTGATGAAGCCGAGCGTGCCTTCGGAGCCGACCAGCAGGTGGCTCAAGATATCCACAGGCTCGTCGAAATCCATCAAGGCGTTGAGTGACAGGCCGGTGGTATTTTTCAGACGGTATTTGTGGCGGATTTTCGCCGCCAGTTCGGCATTGGCGCGGGTCTCGCGGCCCAACGTCGCCAAGCGCTCCAGCAGATCGCCATGGCTTTCGCGAAACGCGGCGACACTGGCTGCGTCTTCGGTGTCGAGACGGCTGCCGTCGGCCAGTACCAGACGAATTCCGGCGAGTGTGTGATAGGTATTTTGCGCGGTGCCGCAGCACATGCCGCTGGCGTTGTTGGCGACGATGCCGCCGATTTTACAGGCGTTGATCGATGCCGGATCCGGGCCGATCTTGCGCCCGAACGGGGCCAGCCACGCGTTGGCCTGCGCGCCAATCACGCCCGGCTGCAGGCGGATTTGCAGGCCCTGATCGCGAATCTCACGAGCGTTCCAGTTATCCCCCAGCACAATCAGCACCGAATCGCTGATCGCCTGCCCGGACAAACTGGTGCCGGCGGCGCGGAAGGTCACCGGGACTTGATCGCGCTGGGCCAGTTTCAGCAGCGCTACCACTTCATCTTCGGACTCGACGCGGATCACCAGTTTGGGAACCAGCCGATAAAAACTGGCGTCGGTGCCGAAGGCCAAGGTCGACAGCGGATCGTCAAAACGGCGCTCCGCTGGAATCAGTTGCTGCACATCACGCAGGAAATTCACCGGAAGCGTCATTGGTCCTCCAGGATCAGTACCACCAGGTCTTTCGGACCGTGAGCGCCGTAGGCCAGCACTTGCTCGATGTCGGCGGTTTTCGACGGGCCGGATACCAGCAGCGCGTTGGTCGGCATGCCTTGGGCCCACTCGAACTCCTGTTGCACCTGATAGAAGTTGTCGCGGATTTCGCTGGCCTTGAGCAGGGCGAAATGCACCGGCGGCACCAGGCTCATCAATCGCGGCTCTTCACGAGTGGGCCAGAGGATCAGGCTGCCGGTGGCGGCGATGGCGCCGAGGGTGCCGGTCAGGCTGGCCGGGGTGTCGTTGAACAGCTCGGCTTTCCACTCCTCCATCGGCCGGTCGTAGGATTTCAGTGTCGGCAGATCAGGATTGTTCGCCCAGTATTGTGAGATGCGCTGCCCGTGAGGCGTAGTCGGTGCGATCAGCAGGCTCGGTAGCTGCCGGTCACGCAGCAATTGCGCGAGCAGCGCAGGCCAGTCTGCGCCGGTAGTCAGATGGATTTCGGTGTGCACCGCCTCCATCAGTTTGCGCAGTTGCGGAATGCGTCGCTCGGCGCTGTAGGTGTAAGGCTGGGTCACCAGATCGACGTCGAAGTCGTCGGCAATCGGTGTGGTGCCGGTCAGACTTTTCCGTAGCTTGGCGAGGATATTTTGCTTGGCGCTCATCAGCGGTCTCCCTGTTTGCCCAGATGCTCGCGGGCCATGTCGTGCAGTGAGCGGGCGGCGGGTTTTGGTGCGCTGTGGTTTTGTGTCCACGGGCCGACATTGCTCGGCGTTAACGCACGCAGGCGCGTGGCGAAGAAACCGAACAACCGATACAACGTCGGCGAGCTGTTGAGTTTCGCCCAGGCGTTCCAGATGAAACGTTCCTTGCGCGAATACTTGCTGCCCTGACCGCGCATCACTTGATGCGGACTGTCCGGGGCTTTGACGTTTTCTTCGCGCAATCGCCGCAGCAGGGCAGGGATCGGAATTTTCACCGGGCACACTTCACCGCAGGCACCGCACAACGACGAAGCGCTCGGGTGATCCGGGACTTTCGCCAGACCGACCATGTGCGGGGTGATGATTTTGCCGATCGGTCCCGGGTACACCTCGCCGTAGGTGTGACCACCGACGCGGGTGTAGACCGGGCAATGGTTCATGCACGCGCCACAGCGGATGCAGTTCAGGGTCTGGCGCAGTTCGCTGTCGGCGAAGGCCTGGCTGCGACCGTTGTCGAGCAGCACCAGATGCACTTCCTGCGGGCCGTCGAGTTCATGTTCCTTGCGCGGGCCGGAGATCATGTTGACGTAAGTGGTGATCGGAATGCCCAGTGCCGAGCGGGTCAGCAGCGACAACAGCGGCACCACGTCGCGCAGGTTTTCCACGACCTTTTCGATGCCGGTGACGGCGATGTGCACCGGCGGCACGGTGGTGGTCATGCGTCCGTTGCCTTCGTTTTCCACCAGCAGCAGGGTGCCGGTTTCGGCCACGGCGAAGTTGACACCGGAAACGCCGATGTCCGCTTCGAAGAATTTCTGCCGCAGGACTCTGCGACCGATCTGAATGAGTTGGTCAACGTCCTTGGTGTACTCCACGCCAAGTTTGTCGTGGAACAAGGACGCGACCTGACCGGCATTCTTATGGATCGCCGGCATAATGATGTGTGAAGGCTTCTCGTGGTCGAGCTGGACGATGTATTCCCCCATGTCGGACTCCAGGCATTCAACACCTTGAGCCTCGAGGAAATGGTTCATCTCCATCTCTTCGCTGACCATCGATTTGCCCTTGATCACTTGCCGCGCCTCGTGAGCGCGGATGATCGAAAGGACGATGCCATTGGCCTCGTCCACCGTTTCCGCCCAGTGCACTGTCACACCGTTGCGGGTCAGGTTCTGTTCCAGTTGCTCGAGCAGGTCGGGCAACTTGGAGAGCGCACGCGCCCTGATCGAGTTGCCCAGGGCGCGCAAGTGTTCTCTTTCGTGGGCATCGCTGAACGCCGCTGCCCGCTTGGTCATCAGTGAATCCATCGCAGTGCGGAAGTTGTTCCGTAGCTGCTGATCACCCAAGGCGTTGTGTGCTCGGGTGCGGAAATCTTCTTCTACGGCAACCGTAGGAATAATCGTCGAGGTGCTCATTGGGCACCTCCGGTTCGTTGCCACAGAAAGCTGGCGAGATGTTGCCCGCGCAGCGCTTCTTTTTGTTTCTCCAATGCGCCGTTGATGTTCATCAAACAGCCGCAGTCGGCGCTCAACACTTTGTGCGCGCCGGAATCCTTCAACGCCCGGGTCTTGTCCGCCACCATCGCGCCGGAAATGTCTGGCATACGGACGCTGAATGTCCCACCGAAGCCACAGCATTCGCTTTCGTGATCGTGGTTGACCCGTTCCACGTTGCTCAACTGCGCCAACAGCTCGCGGCCGTGCAGGTGGGTGTTCATTTCGCGACGTGCCGAACACGAAGTGTGCAGCGCCACTTTGACCGGTTCGCCGCTGTCCTTGAGCTGCACCTTGCAGACAAACAGCAGAAACTCAGCCAGTTCATAAGTGCGGGCCGCGAGGGCCTGCACCTGTTTCAACGTTTGCGGCTCGTCCTTGAACAAGTCCGCGTAATGCTCGCGCAGCATGCCTGCGCAGGAACCCGACGGCACCACCACCGGATAATCCCCGGCAAACAACGCCAGTTGCGCGCGCGCGACCGTCCGCGCCTGCTCGGTGTAACCCGAGGTATAGGCCGGTTGCCCGCAGCAGCTCTGCCCTTGCGGGTACTCCACACGGATGCCTTCACGCTCCAGCAAGTGGATCGCATCCATCCCGGCTTCGGGGTAGAACAGGTCGACCACGCACGTGCCGAACAGATAGACCCGCGACGGTTTCTCGCTGGGGTACTGCCGAGGTTCGGGCAGTGGCGGTGCGACGCGGGTGGCGTTGGGCACAGCGTTGTAATAAAGCTCGCTCATCAGGCGTGTCTCCGGGTGGGCCCGGTTATCCGTCTGTTGAGACTGCTGAATATAAAGCGCCTTGCTTTCAGCAGCCTTACAGACCGGGGTGTGAATTGCTGACGCCGGAATCACCAGCCGGCGTCGGTTATTTCCGTTTTGTTTATAGGTTTAGTGCACCAGCATGCCGGTGAACCAGTAGGCCTGGGCCAGCGTAATCAGGCCTACGATCGTGGCAAAGAATAGGCTGTGCTTGAGGGTGAAGCGGAACAGATCCGATTCTTTGCCCACCAGCCCGGTCGCAGCACAGGCCACGGCGATCGATTGTGGCGAGATCATCTTGCCGGTCACGCCGCCGCTGGTATTGGCGGCGACCAACAGGGTGTCATTGACGCCGATCTGGTGTGCGGTGGTCGCCTGCAGCGAACTGAACAGTGCGTTGGACGAAGTATCGGAACCGGTGAGGAACACGCCCAGCCAGCCGAGAAACGGCGAGAAGAACGGGAAGGCTGCGCCGGTCGCGGCCAATACCAGCGCCATGGTCGAAGACATCCCGGAGTAGTTGGTGACGAAGGCGAACGCCAGGACCATGCCGATCGACAGAATAGGCCAGCGCAGTTCGTAAAAGGTCTCTTTCAAAGTGGTCAGACCAGTTTTGAAGTTGATCTTCAGTACCAGCATCGAGATCAGCGCCGAGAAGAAAATCGCCGTGCCGGTCGCCGAGATCGGGTCGAGTTTGAATACGGCCGGGATGGCGGTCGGGGTGGCGACGATCGGGGCAGTCTTGATCACCAGTTGATCAAGGTGCGGGATGGCAAAGTTGAACACCCAGGCGTACATCGAACCGCCGGCGGCGAACATGGCTTTGAAGGGTTTTAGCGTCCAGATGGTTACCAGCACGGTGAGAATCAGGAACGGCGACCAGGCGATGAAAATTTCCCAGAGGCTGTAAGGCGACGCCACGGTGCTGCGTTTCTGGCCGAAACCGCCGGCGCTGGCGGTTACCACCGAGGCCGACACGGCGCCGGCGATGTGCTGACCGGCGGCGCGTTTTGGCTGCCAGACTTTGAGAAACAGGGTCAGGGAAATCAGGCTGGCCAGAGCCGAGGTGATGTCCGGCAGCTCCGGGCCGATGAAGTTCGAAGTGAAGTACTGGGTCACGGCGAAGCTCAGGCCTGCAACCAGCGCTGCCGGCCAGGTCTCACGCACGCCGCGCAGGCCGTCCATCATGAACACCAGCCAGAACGGCACGAACAGCGACAGCAGCGGTAGCTGGCGACCGGTCATGGCGCCGATCTTGAACGCGTCGATGCCAGTGACCTGGCCGGCCACGATGATCGGAATCCCCAGTGCGCCGAAGGCGACCGGCGCGGTGTTGGCAATCAGGCACAGGCCGGCGGCGTACAGCGGGTTGAAACCAAGACCGACCAGCAGCGCGGCGGTAATGGCCACTGGCGCGCCGAAACCGGCGGCGCCTTCGAGGAACGCACCGAAGCAGAAACCGATCAACAGCACCTGCAGACGCTGGTCGTCGGTGATCGACAGTACCGAACTGCGAATGACCTCGAACTGACCACTCTTGACCGTCAGTTTGTAGAGGAACACCGCCGCGACGATGATCCAGGCAATCGGCCACAGACCATAGGCAAAGCCGTATCCGGCAGCGGCGAAAGCCATGTCGACCGGCATGTGGAAGGCGAAAATCGCCACGGCAATCGACAGGGCGAGCGTGATGCTGCCGGCTACATGACCCTTGAGGCGGAACACCGCCAGAGCCAGGAAGAAGAAAACGATGGGTATGACGGCCGCGAGTGCGGAGACGCCGAGACTGCCGAGCGGGGTATACAGCTGTTGCCAGGTTTGCATATGGGGTGGCCCCTAATTGTTGTTGGTCAGGCACTGTCAGCGTTCTTGGTTAATTGGTAATACCAATTTACAATCGCTGTTGGCTAGGGTAAAAGCCTTGATATCGGTGTGTCAATTTGTCGCCCTGAAACTTTTGTCGAATAAGCGGTGCAGAAGGCATCTGATCCGCTCGGGCAAATGTGCTCTGACAGGTGTCGGCGGGGCGCTGATAGGCCAGAATAGAGAGCCCGGCGAGCGGTCGGGATCGTGGAGAAATGAGTTATGGGGTTTGATCAGATTCGTCAGCGCCGTTTGTCTGACGATATTGTCGAGCGTCTCGAGGGGATGATCCTCGAGGGCACGCTGAAGTCCGGCGAGCGGCTTCCGGCTGAGCGCACCTTGGCCGAGCAGTTCGGCGTGTCGCGTCCGTCGTTGCGTGAAGCGATCCAGAAACTGGCGGCCAAGGGCTTGCTGGTCAGTCGCCAGGGCGGCGGCAACTACGTGGTGGAAACCCTCGGATCGACCTTCAGCGACCCCCTGCTATTGCTGCTGGAGAGCAACCCCGAAGCACAGCGCGATTTGCTGGAGTTTCGGCACACACTGGAGGCATCGTGTGCCTATTACGCAGCATTGCGCGCCACGGATGTGGATCGTGAGCGCCTGACCGCAGCGTTCAACGAGCTGCAGGATTGCTACACGCGGCATGACGAAGTGAGCCGGGTGGAAGAGGGCGCGGCGGATGCGAAGTTTCATTTGGCAATTGCCGAAGCCAGCCACAACGCGGTGCTGCTGCACACCATTCGCGGTCTGTTCGATCTGCTCAAGCGCAACGTGGTGACCAATATCGGCGGCATGTACAAACAGCGCACGGAAACCCGCGACATGCTGATTTCTCAGCACCGGGAGCTGTATCTGGCGATTATCGAAGGGCGTGCGGAGCAGGCGCGGGAGGTTTCCAGTCGGCACATTCTGTATGTGCAGGAAGTGCTGGAAGAGGTGCGGCAGGAAGTTCAGCGCATGGCTCGGGCGGAGCGGCGCAAGGGAATGTAGCTTTTAGAAGCAAAAAGATCGCAGCCTTCGGCAGCTCCTACACAGGAATGTGTCTTTCCCTGTAGGAGCTGCCGCAGGCTGCGATCTTTTCAGGCAGAAGAAATTATTCTTCCTTGCCCTTGTTGCGCACAGCGCGCTGCAGCTCTCGACCGGCGTCGCGTTCGCGCTCGGTGTCACGCTTGTCGTATTCCTTCTTGCCCTTGCCCAGAGCGATCTCGCACTTGACCATGTGCTTGCTCCAGTAGAAGGACAGGCACACGCAGGCATAGCCTTTCTGTTGCACGGCAGCGGCGAGTTTTTCCAGCTCGCGCTTATTGAGCAGCAGTTTGCGGGTGCGGGTCGGATCGGCGATGACGTGGGTGCTGGCGGTCATCAACGGCGTGATGTGACTGCCGAGAAGCCAGGCTTCGCCGTCCTTGAGCAGCACGTAACTGTCGACCAGTTGCAGCTTGCTTGCCCGCAGACTTTTTACTTCCCAGCCGGCCAGGACCAGACCAGCCTCGAAACGATGTTCGATGAAGTAATCGTGTCGCGCCTTTTTGTTCTGCGCGATGGTCCCTGTTGGGTGTTTCTTCTGTTTAGCCATAGGGGCGGCATTATATGGAGATAAATGATCCTCGGCTACGGTGATGCTGCGTGCTTGAGCAGGTTGAGTGAATCCCGGACAATGCGGCCTCTTTTTCTAACGCTTGGGCGTGATATTCAATGTCGACAGACAAGGTTTCTGTCCACGGCAGTTGGGCTAGCCGCTGGGTTTTCATATTCGCCGCGACCGGTTCGGCCGTGGGACTGGGCAGCATCTGGAAATTCCCCTACATGGTCGGGGTCTACGGCGGCGGCGCCTTCGTGCTGATGTTTCTCGCCTGCATCGCATTGATCGGGATCCCGGTCATGCTGGCTGAAACCCTGATCGGCCGGCGCGCACGGCAGAGTCCGGCGAACGCCTTGAAGGTGCTGGCGCGGGAGGCCGGGCATTCGGGCAAGTGGTCGTGGGGCGCGTTTGCCGGGATGATCACGGCGCTGCTGATCCTGTCTTTCTATAGTGTGGTCGGCGGCTGGTCGCTGGATTACATCATCGACATGGGGCGCGGCGACTTCCAGGGCGCCACGGCGGAGCAGGTTGGCGCTTATTTCGGCAATGTGATCTCTGATCCTTGGCGCCTGACACTTTGGCACACGGTTTTCATGCTGTTGTCGGCCGTAGTGATCGCCAAAGGCGTGGTTGCCGGGCTGGAGCGCAGCCTGCGGATCATGATGCCGCTGCTGTTCGTGATGGTGTTGGTATTGCTGGGTTACAGCATGACCACCGGGCATTTCATGGAAGGCGTGCATTTCATGTTCGACTTCCATCCGGAAAAAGTCCTCGACGGCTTGCTGCCCGCCATGGGCCACGCGTTCTTTTCCCTGAGCGTGGGTGTGGGTTCGATCATGATTTACGGCGCTTACATGACCAAGGAAGCCTCGTTGTCCGGCACCGTGGTCGGTGTGGCACTGCTGGATACCTTTGTATCGCTGGTGGCCGGTCTGGCATTGTTTCCGATTGTGTTTGCTGGCGGTTTGAACCCTAGCGAAGGCCCAGGCCTGATGTTCGTCAGTCTGCCATTCGCCTTCGGTAACGTGGTTTTCGGCCAGCTGATGGGCGTGGTGTTCTTTGTGCTGGTGGCGATTGCCGCCTGGAGCTCGGCGATTTCCCTGCTCGAACCGATGGTTGCCTATCTGGTTGAACGCACGAAAATCAGCCGTGGCTGGGTGACTTTCTGGCTGGCGTTCATCTGCTGGTTCGTCGGTCTGGGTACGGTTTTCTCCTTCAATATCTGGAAGGAAGCCAAATTTTTCGTGAACGAAGGCGGGCTGTTCCATCTCTACCAATGGGGTGTGACGGGCGGTCTGGACTTCTTCGGCGTGATCGACTTCTTCACCTCGCGGATCATGTTGCCGCTCGGTGGCCTGTGCTTCGTGCTGTTTGCCGGTTGGGTGATGGGGCGCGATGCGGTGCGTGACGAGTTGTCGATTCGTAACCCGGCGCTGTTTGCCCTGTCCTTGTTCTTGATGCGCTACGTGGCGCCTATCGGCATTCTTGTAGTGTTTGCTGCTCAGCTCTGGAAGTAACGCTTACATGACGACACATATTCAACGTTCGGCGTTGCTGCCATACCCGGCGCAATTCCTCTATGACCTGGTCAACGACGTCGCGCGTTACCCGGAATTCCTGCCGTGGTGCTCGTCCGCCGAAGTGCTGGAAAGCTCGCCCGAGCACATGCGCGCCAGCGTTGGCGTGGCCAAGGGCGGCCTCAGTCAGCACTTCGTCACGCGCAATACGCTGGTGCCGGGGCAGTCGATCGAGATGAACCTGGAAGAAGGCCCGTTCAATCAGCTGCATGGTGTCTGGGTCTTCAAGGCGTTGAACGAGAAGGCCTGCAAGATCAGTCTTGACCTGTCTTTCGACTACGCCGGCCCGCTGGTGCGCGCGACGCTCGGCCCGCTGTTCAATCAGGCGGCGAATACGTTGGTGGATGCGTTCTGCCAGCGTGCCAAGCAGATGCATGGTTGATCCGGTGATCGAGATTGAAGTGGTGTATGCCGCCGTGGATCGTCAGCTTCTGCGCACTTTGCGCGTCCCTGAAGGGACGACAGTGCGAGAGGCGGTGCACAAGTCAGGTATTGGCGATGAATTCCCGGAGCTGGATCTGAGTGATTGTCCGCTGGGGATCTTCGGCAAGGTGGTGGCTGATCCACAGGGTCGCTTGATTCAGGCGGGAGAGCGCATCGAGATCTACCGGCCGTTGCTGGCGGATCCGAAAGAGGTGCGACGCCTGCGGGCGGCCAAGGCTGCCGAGGCCAAAGCGCGAAATCAGTAGCCTGGCCAGATCGCAGGCAATAAAAAACCCGGAAATTCCGGGTTTTTTATTGCCTCGCGCATTACTGCGGGGAGGTGTCCAGCGGCTCAGGCGTCGGAACCGGAACGGTTTCAACACCGTCCACGTCCTTCTGGATCGAATCCAGCAAGGAGCCTGGTTTGGCGGGTTGTTCCGGCTTCGGCTTCTCGGCGTTTTCAGCAGGGGCGGTCACGCTGGTGCCACTGTCCTTGCCGAGAATGGCTTCGTCACGGCTTACGCCCGGCATGAAGTCACCGGACAGGCTGACAAGCTGGTCGTTGGAGTTGAAATTAACACTCACGCGCTCCTGCTGGCGTTCACCGCCACCAGGTTGCAGGCTGTACAGATAATCCCAGCGATCGGCATGGAACGTGTCGGTCAGCAGAGGGTTGCCCATGATAAACCGTACTTGCCGACGGGTCATTCCCGGGCGTAACTGGTCTATCATGTCCTGCGTGACGACATTGCCCTGCTGGATGTCGATTTTGTAAACCCCGGGGAATGAACAACCGGCGAGTGCGAGCAGTCCCACAAAGGTGAAACTGGTTAGCAAGAGCTTGGTGTTTTGCATCGGTGGGCGACTTCCACTATCTTGGCTGGGACAACGTAAACGCCGATCATACCCGCATTAAGAGAAGCTGCGAAGCAGCATCGCGAGAAAGCTGACCATGGTTGAAAATAGCGAACTACGCAAAGCCGGCCTCAAAGTGACCCTGCCACGGGTCAAGATCCTGCAAATGCTCGACTCTACCGAGCAGCGTCACATGAGTGCCGAAGACGTCTACAAGGCGTTGATGGAAGCGGGCGAGGACGTCGGTCTGGCCACGGTTTACCGTGTTCTGACCCAGTTCGAAGCTGCTGGCCTCGTGGTCCGTCACAACTTCGACGGTGGCCACGCGGTATTCGAATTGGCCGACGGTGGCCACCACGACCATATGGTCAACGTGGAAACCGGTGAAGTCGTCGAATTCGTCAGTCCGGAAATCGAAAAGCTCCAGAAGGCAATTGCCGAGGAGCACGGTGTTGATCTGGTAGATCACAATCTGGTGCTGTACGTACGCAAGAAAAAGTAAGCATGTCGCGCGAATTTCAGGTTCGCGAAACGAACGAAGGCGACCCAAGGGTCGCCTTCGTGCTTTCTGCTGCTTTTAAACTTTTGCGGTGACCACCATTTTTTTCGCGTGAGCCAAAGACTCTTTGGTCAGGTCGATGCCGCCCAGCATCCGCGCCACTTCTTCTATACGGTCGTTCTTGCTCAGCTTGGACACTGCGGTGTGAGTCGCTTGTTCGCCCCGTACCTTGTGCACGAATAAATGCTGATGACCCTGCGCCGCCACTTGCGGCAAGTGCGTCACGGTCAGTACCTGCCCACGATCGCCAAGACGTCGCAACAATTGGCCGACAATCTCCGCTGTCGGCCCGCCGATCCCCACGTCCACTTCGTCGAATACCAGGGTTGGTACCCGTGAAGTCTGCGCGGTAATCACCTGAATCGCCAGGCTGATCCGCGACAGCTCGCCACCGGAGGCCACTTTGGCCAGCGCCTTCAACGGCTGACCGGGGTTGGCACTGACCAGCAGCTCGACTTGCTCCAGACCGTTGGGTAGCAATTCGTCGCTGCTGTTGGCGCGCAATTCGATGGTGAAGCGACCGCCGGGCATGCCCAGGCGCTGGATTTCCTGTTCCACGGCGCTTGCGAGGCTGCCGGCGGCTTGATGGCGCAAGTCGCTCAGCTCGCGGGCTTTCTCTTGATAGTGGCGTGCGTAGGAAGCCAGCTCTTCACCCAGACGCTCGATGGATTCGTCATTGGCGTTGAGGGTTTCGATCTCATCCAGCAACTTTTGCTGCATCTCGGCGACTTCGGTTGGCTGGATCCGGTGCTTGCGCGCCAAGGTGTAAATCGCGTCGAGGCGTTCTTCCAGATATTGCAGGCGCGCCGGATCGGCATCGAAGTTGTCGAGGAAGCGATTGAGCTCGCCCACGGCTTCTTCGACCTGGATCTGCGCGCTGGTCAGCAAGCTGCTGGCTTCGCCCAGTGCGCCAACCGAGCTGTTCACGCTCGACAGGCGGTTGAGGCTGGCGGTCAGTGCATTCAGTACGTTGCCGGAATCGCTTTCGCTGCACTGCTCGACCACCTGTCGGCAAATGCCAAGCAGGGTTTCGGCGTTGGTCAGATTCTTGTGTTCCTGCTCCAGCTGTTCGAGTTCGTTTTCGCCGAGGCCGAGGTTCTCCAGTTCTTCGAGCTGGTAGCTGAGCAATTGGTGACGCGCGCGTTGCTCGTCACCCGAGTTGGAGAGGCGCTCCAGTTCCTGGCGGGTCTGACGCCAGCGCTGCGCGGCCAGTTGCACCTGACGGGCCAGATCGGTAGCGCCGGCGTATTCGTCGAGCAGGCGGCGATGGGTATCGGTTTTCAGCAGGGACTGGTGTTCGTGCTGGCTGTGGATATCGATCAGCAGTTCGCCGAGAGCCTTGAGATCGCCGAGCGGGCAGGGCGTGCCATTGATATAGCCGCGCGAACGGCCTTCGGCGGTGATCACTCGGCGCAGGATGCAGGGGCCGTCGTTTTCGAGGTCGCGCTCGGCCAGCCAGGCATGGGCTTCAGGGATGTCCACCAGATCGAAGGTGGCCAGAATGTCGGCCTTGTCGGCGCCCGGGCGAACCACGCCGCTGTCGGCGCGGTCGCCAAGGGTCAGGCCCAGGGCGTCGAGCATGATCGACTTGCCGGCGCCGGTTTCCCCTGTGATCACGCTCATCCCGCGATCAAGTTCGAGATCGAGATGTTCAACGATGGCGTAGTTATGTACGGACAGGTGCACCAGCATAAAGGCCGCTCCCAGGCTTTAGGTCTGGTTATTTATACAGTGTTTTGTTTCGGCCTGACAATGCCCTCGCTTAGCTCGATTTGCTTGATCCGATCAAATGCTTAGTCCGAGCGGGAATGACAATGCAGCACTTTTTTGTAGGGTTAATCATTGCAGGCCCTTGAAGCCTGATTTTGCGGCCCCATATATCGGGGCAGAAGCGCGAGTACAGCTCGCGGACGTAATTGAAAGGAGAATTCTATGGCTGACGAACAGACAGTAGATACGCAAAATCCAGAAGCCAATCAGGCGCCCGAAACTTCGGGTGACGACCTGGCGACCCGTGTACAAGTGCTCGAAGAGCAGTTGGCCGCCGCGCAGGATCAGTCGCTGCGCGTAGCTGCCGATCTGCAGAACGTCCGCCGCCGTGCCGAGCAGGATGTCGAGAAGGCGCACAAGTTTGCGCTGGAAAAATTCGCCGGTGACTTGCTGCCGATCGTTGACAGCCTGGAGCGCGGCCTCGAGTTGTCGAGCCCGGACGACGAAAGCATCCGTCCGATGCGCGAAGGCATCGAGCTGACCCTGAAAATGTTCCACGACACCCTCAAGCGTTATCAGCTTGAAGCGATCGATCCGCATGGCGAACCGTTCAACGCCGTTCATCATCAGGCGATGGCCATGCAGGAAAGCGCCGACGTCGAACCGAACAGCGTTCTGAAGGTATTCCAGAAGGGCTACCAGCTCAACGGTCGCCTGTTGCGTCCGGCCATGGTTGTGGTCAGCAAGGCGCCGGCGCCAATTTCGCCTTCGATTGACGAGAAGGCTTGAAATTAGCCGCAAGGCCCCCATTTAGAAGTCAAGCGTTTAAGTATTACCGCAGTTAGCCACCACTGCTGCGGCAACAAAATCCAAAGTTTCGGGAGAGTGAACATGGGCAAAATTATCGGTATCGACCTGGGGACTACCAACTCCTGCGTCTCCGTGCTGGAAAACGGCGTAGCCAAAGTTATCGAAAACGCCGAAGGCGCGCGCACCACGCCGTCGATCATCGCTTACGCCAACGATGGTGAAATCCTCGTTGGTCAGTCGGCCAAGCGTCAGGCAGTGACCAACCCGCACAACACCCTGTACGCGGTGAAGCGTCTGATCGGTCGCAAGTTCGACGAAGAAGTCGTACAGAAAGACATCAAGATGGTCCCGTACAAAATCGCCAAGGCTGACAACGGCGACGCCTGGGTTGAAGTGAACGGCCAGAAAATGGCGCCGCCACAAATCTCGGCTGAAATCCTGAAGAAGATGAAGAAGACCGCCGAAGACTACCTTGGCGAGCCTGTGACCGAGGCGGTGATCACCGTTCCGGCCTACTTCAACGACAGCCAGCGTCAGGCGACCAAAGACGCCGGCCGCATTGCCGGTCTGGACGTTAAACGTATCATCAACGAACCAACCGCGGCTGCTCTGGCTTACGGTATGGACAAGGCCAAGGGCGATCACACCGTGATCGTTTACGACCTGGGTGGCGGTACTTTCGACGTTTCCGTGATCGAGATCGCTGAGGTTGACGGCGAGCACCAGTTCGAAGTGTTGGCCACCAACGGTGACACCTTCCTCGGCGGTGAAGACTTTGACATTCGTCTGATCGACTACCTCGTTGACGAATTCAAGAAAGAAAGCGGCATGAACCTCAAAGGTGACCCGCTGGCCATGCAGCGCCTGAAAGAAGCCGCTGAGAAAGCCAAGATCGAGCTGTCGTCCGCTCAGTCGACCGACGTCAACCTGCCGTACATCACTGCAGACGCTACCGGTCCTAAGCACCTGAACGTGAAGATTTCGCGTGCCAAGCTCGAAGCACTGGTTGAAGACCTGGTTCAGCGCACCATCGAACCTTGCCGTATCGCCATGAAAGACGCCGGTATCGACGTTGGCGCGATCAACGACGTGATTCTGGTCGGCGGTCAGACCCGTATGCCGCTGGTACAGAAGCTGGTGACCGATTTCTTCGGTAAAGAAGCACGTAAAGACGTGAACCCGGACGAAGCGGTTGCCATGGGTGCTGCGATTCAGGGCGCCGTTCTGGCCGGTGACGTGAAAGACGTTCTGCTGCTCGACGTCAGCCCGCTGACCCTGGGTATCGAAACCATGGGTGGCGTGATGACCGCGCTGATCGAGAAAAACACCACGATTCCTACCAAGAAATCGCAAGTGTTCTCGACTGCCGATGACAACCAGGGCGCCGTGACCATTCACGTTCTGCAAGGTGAGCGTAAGCAAGCCGCACAGAACAAGTCCCTGGGCAAGTTCGACCTGGCCGACATTCCACCAGCTCCACGTGGCGTGCCACAGATCGAAGTGACCTTCGACATCGACGCCAACGGCATCCTGCACGTCGGTGCGAAAGACAAGGCGACCGGTAAAGAGCAGAAGATCACCATCAAGGCCAACTCCGGTCTGTCGGATGAAGAAATTCAGAAGATGGTTCGCGATGCCGAGCTGAACGCCGAGGAAGACCGCAAGTTCGCTGAACTGGCTGAATCCCGTAACAAGGGTGATGCACTGGTTCACTCGACTCGCAAAATGGTCACCGAAGCGGGCGACAAGGTCAGCGCTGAAGAGAAGACCGCGATCGAAGCTGCCGTGGTTGCACTGGAAGCCGCTGTGAAAGGCGACGACAAGGCTGCCATCGAAGCGAAGATCGAAGAGCTGTCGAAAGTCTCGGCTCCGGTTGCCCAGAAGATGTACGCCGAACAGGCTCAGCCTGCTGAAGGCGCGGCACCGCACGACGAGAAAGCTGAAAAGGCTGACGATGTTGTCGATGCCGAGTTCGAAGAAGTCAAAGACCACAAGTAAGTTGTTGGTCGGCCGGTTGACTGCCTTGCGGCGGTGACTGGTAGGATGTCGCCGCGCGGGAGCTTGCTCCCGCGTTGGCGTATCTGGAATACGTGAATTTTTACAGCATGCGACAAGCCTTGCGTGCTGTTGGTATGGCCGGGAATGCTCCTGCTTTTCGTGCCGCAAGTACCACAAGAAACAAAGACCAGGATCGTTGAATTGACGTGAGTTGGGTCCGGGCCTGTATTGGGGCTCAACGAGTTTGGCCATCCTCAGGAGGGGTTTGCCGAACGTCCTCAAGAGTGCAAAGACTTATGGCAAAGCGTGACTATTACGAAGTATTGGGTGTAGAGCGTGGTTCAAGCGATGCAGACCTGAAAAAGGCCTATCGTCGCCTGGCGATGAAGCACCACCCGGACCGTAATCCCGATGACAAAGCGTCGGAAGAACTGTTCAAAGAGGCCAACGAGGCCTACGAAGTATTGTCCGATTCGAGCAAGCGCGCGGCCTACGACCAGTACGGTCATGCTGGCGTCGACCCAAGCATGGGTGGCGGTGGTGCCGGTTTCGGCGGGCAGAATTTCTCTGACATCTTTGGTGATGTCTTCAGTGACTTCTTCGGTGGCGGTCGCGGCGGTTCCCGTGGCGGCGCCCAGCGCGGCAGCGATTTGCGCTACACCCTGGAGCTGAATCTGGAAGAAGCGGTACGCGGGACCACCGTGAATATCCGCGTTCCGACACTGGTCAACTGCAAGCCGTGCGACGGTTCCGGCGCGAAGAAAGGCTCGTCGCCATCGACCTGCCCGACCTGCGGCGGCATCGGTCAGGTGCGCATGCAGCAGGGCTTCTTCTCGGTGCAGCAGACCTGCCCGCGCTGCCATGGCCAGGGCAAGATCATTTCCGATCCGTGCGATTCCTGCCACGGCGACGGTCGCGTCGAAGAATACAAGACCCTGTCGGTCAAAGTGCCGGCGGGTGTTGATACCGGCGACCGCATTCGTCTGTCCGGCGAAGGCGAGGCGGGCACTCAGGGCGGCCCGACTGGCGACCTGTACGTGGTGATCAACGTGCGCGAGCACGACATCTTCCAGCGCGATGGCAAACATCTGTTCTGCGAAGTGCCGATCAGCTTTGTTGATGCGGCGCTCGGCGGCGAACTGGAAATCCCGACCCTCGACGGTCGCGTCAAACTGAAAATTCCTGAAGGCACTCAGACCGGCAAGCAGTTCCGCGTGCGTGGCAAAGGCGTGGCGCCGGTGCGGGGCGGTGGTGCGGGCGACTTGATGTGTCGCGTAGCGGTCGAGACCCCGGTCAATCTGAATCGTCGTCAGCGCGAATTGCTCGAAGAATTCCGCAGCTCGCTGGCGGATGACAACAGTCACTCGCCAAAAACCACCGGTTGGTTCGATGGCGTGAAGCGCTTCTTCGGCGATCTGTAAGGAGTCGGCATGCGACGTATAGCTGTGATGGGCGCCGCCGGGCGCATGGGCAAGATTCTGGTCGAGGCCGTGCAACAGCGCGCGCCGCTGACCGGCCTGACCGCGGCGATCGTTCGTCCCGGCAGTACGCTGATCGGGGTGGATGCCGGTGAGCTGGCTTCGCTGGGTCGCATCGGTGTGCCGTTGTCCGGCAATCTCGAATCGGTGGCTGAAGAGTTCGATGTGCTGATCGATTTCACCCTGCCGGAAGTCATGCTGAAAAACCTCGCGTTCTGTCGCAAGGCTGGCAAGGCCATGGTCATCGGCACCACCGGGCTCGACGCTGCGCAGAAGCAGCTGCTGGCTGAGGCGGGCAAGGATATTCCGATCGTGTTCGCGGCCAACTTCAGTGTCGGGGTCAATCTGTCGCTGAAGCTGCTCGAAATGACCGCCCGGGTGCTGGGCGATGATGCCGACATCGAAATCATCGAAGCGCATCACCGGCACAAGATCGATGCGCCTTCGGGCACGGCGCTGCGCATGGGTGAAGTGATCGCCGATGCGCTGGATCGTGATCTGCAGAAGGTAGCGGTCTATGGCCGTGAAGGTCACACCGGTGCGCGCGAACGGGAAACCATCGGTTTCGCCACCGTTCGCGGTGGTGATGTGGTCGGCGATCACACCGTGCTGTTCGCTTGTGAGGGCGAGCGCCTGGAGATCACGCACAAGGCTTCTAGTCGCATGACATTCGCCAAGGGTGCGGTGCGTGCGGCGTTGTGGCTCGATGGCCGCGAGCCGGGTCTGTATGACATGCAGGACGTGCTCGACCTGCATTGATTGACGGTTTTACCCAGCGCAGACGCCCGTTTTGCGCTGGTTTTTCTACATCGCGCGACGCCCTGTCGCATTCTCCGGCCTTTTAGGCTCTTTAGCGGTGGACCAAAAAAGCCTTTTTCTGTAAGCTACAGCTTTAGTGTGTCCACTAAAAGCGCGCAGAATAATTCAGTGAAGAAGCGGGGTGACGTGTCCATACGTCACTCCGCTTTTTTACAACCTGCGATTGCCCTTTCATGCGTTATTTACGGGAGGTCTTCTTGACTAAGCCAGCCATACTCGCCCTTGCTGATGGCAGCATTTTTCGCGGCGAAGCCATTGGAGCCGACGGTCAAACCGTTGGTGAGGTGGTGTTCAACACCGCAATGACCGGCTATCAGGAAATCCTTACCGATCCTTCCTACGCCCAACAGATCGTTACCCTGACTTACCCGCACATCGGCAACACCGGCACCACGCCGGAAGATGCCGAGTCCGACCGCGTATGGTCCGCTGGTCTGGTCATCCGTGACCTGCCGCTGGTAGCGAGCAACTGGCGTAACACGATGTCCCTGTCCGACTACCTGAAAGCCAACAACGTTGTGGCAATCGCTGGTATCGATACTCGTCGCCTGACCCGCATCCTGCGTGAAAAAGGCGCACAGAACGGCTGCATCATGGCCGGCGACAACATCTCCGAAGAAGCTGCAATTGCCGCCGCGCAAGGCTTCCCGGGCCTGAAGGGCATGGATCTGGCGAAAGTCGTCAGCACCAAGGAAAAGTACGAATGGCGCTCCACTGTCTGGGATCTGAAGAGCGACAGCCACGCGACCCTCGAAGCGTCCGAGTTGCCATACCACGTGGTTGCCTACGACTACGGCGTCAAACTGAACATCCTGCGCATGCTGGTCGAGCGCGGCTGCCGCGTGACCGTGGTGCCGGCGCAAACCCCGGCAGCCGACGTGCTGGCACTCAAGCCGGACGGCGTGTTCCTGTCCAACGGCCCTGGTGATCCGGAGCCATGCGACTACGCAATCAAGGCGATCAAGGAAGTGCTGGAAACCGAAATTCCGGTCTTCGGTATCTGCCTCGGTCACCAGCTGCTGGCTCTGGCCTCCGGCGCCAAGACCCTGAAAATGGGCCATGGCCACCACGGTGCCAACCACCCGGTACAGGATCTGGACACTGGCGTCGTGATGATCACCAGCCAGAACCACGGTTTCGCGGTTGACGAAGCGACCCTGCCGGCCAACGTGCGTGCGATCCACAAATCGCTGTTCGACGGCACCCTGCAAGGCATCGAGCGCACTGACAAGAGCGCGTTCAGCTTCCAGGGCCACCCTGAAGCGAGCCCGGGCCCGAACGATGTGGCGCCCCTATTCGACCGCTTCATCAACGAGATGGCCAAGCGACGCTAAGCGTTCGCCTTGAGACTGTAGCGAGAAGCCCTCGAGGGCGGCCCCGACCCCGGTGGCGCCCCTCAGGGCTTCAGAAATCGATCAAGACGGCTTGCCGACTGACCTGCGGATTTGAGTGACAAACCCATGCCAAAACGTACAGACATTAAAAGCATCCTGATTCTCGGCGCTGGCCCGATCGTTATCGGCCAGGCCTGCGAATTCGACTACTCCGGCGCCCAGGCCTGCAAAGCCCTGCGCGAAGAGGGTTACCGCGTCATCCTGGTGAACTCCAACCCGGCCACCATCATGACCGACCCGGACATGGCCGACGCCACGTACATCGAGCCGATCAAGTGGCAGACCGTGGCCAAGATCATCGAAAAAGAGCGCCCGGACGCGGTGCTGCCAACCATGGGCGGCCAGACTGCACTGAACTGCGCCCTCGATCTGGAGCGCGAAGGCGTTCTGGAAAAGTTCGGCGTGGAAATGATCGGTGCCAACGCCGACACCATCGACAAGGCTGAAGACCGTTCGCGTTTCGACAAGGCCATGAAATCCATCGGTCTGGAATGCCCGCGTTCCGGTATCGCCCACAGCATGGAAGAAGCCAACGCCGTCCTCGAGCGTCTGGGCTTCCCGTGCATCATCCGTCCATCCTTCACCATGGGTGGCACCGGCGGCGGTATCGCCTACAACCGTGAAGAGTTCGAAGAAATCTGCGCCCGCGGTCTGGACCTGTCGCCGACCAAAGAGCTGCTGATCGACGAATCGCTGATTGGCTGGAAAGAATATGAGATGGAAGTTGTCCGCGACAAAAAGGACAACTGCATCATCGTCTGCTCGATCGAGAACTTCGACCCGATGGGCGTGCACACCGGTGACTCGATCACCGTTGCTCCGGCACAGACCCTGACCGACAAGGAATATCAGATCCTGCGTAACGCCTCGCTGGCGGTACTGCGCGAGATCGGCGTCGAGACCGGCGGTTCCAACGTGCAGTTCGGTATCTGCCCGGACACCGGCCGCATGGTCGTGATCGAGATGAACCCGCGTGTATCGCGTTCCTCGGCACTGGCTTCGAAAGCCACCGGTTTCCCGATTGCCAAAGTCGCGGCCAAACTGGCTGTGGGCTACACCCTCGACGAGCTGTCGAACGACATCACTGGCGGCAAGACCCCGGCGTCCTTCGAGCCGTCGATCGACTACGTTGTGACCAAGCTGCCACGTTTCGCCTTCGAGAAATTCGCCAAGGCTGACGCACGCCTGACCACGCAAATGAAGTCGGTCGGTGAGGTTATGGCCATCGGCCGCACCTTCCAGGAATCCCTGCAGAAAGCCCTGCGCGGCCTGGAAGTCGGTGTTTGCGGTCTGGACGAGAAGCTCGATCTGAGCAATCCGGAAAGCATGAGCATCCTCAAACGCGAGCTGACCGTGCCGGGCGCCGAGCGTATCTGGTACGTGGCGGACGCATTCCGCGCCGGCATGACCGTCGAAGACATTTTCGGCATGAACATGATCGACCCGTGGTTCCTGGTGCAGATCGAAGATCTGATCAAGGAAGAAGAGAAGGTCAAGACCCTCGGTCTGTCCGCCATCGACCGCGACCTGATGTTCAAGCTCAAGCGCAAAGGCTTCTCCGATCAGCGTCTGGCCAAACTGCTGGGTGTGACCGAGAAGAACCTGCGTACGCATCGTCAAAAACTGGAAGTGTTCCCGGTGTACAAGCGCGTTGACACGTGCGCGGCCGAGTTCGCCACCGACACCGCGTACCTCTACTCGACGTACGAGGAAGAGTGCGAAGCCGCGCCGTCCGGTCGCGACAAAATCATGATTCTGGGTGGCGGTCCGAACCGTATCGGCCAGGGCATCGAGTTCGACTACTGCTGCGTACACGCCGCTCTTGCACTGCGCGAAGACGGCTATGAAACCATCATGGTCAACTGCAACCCGGAAACCGTTTCCACCGACTACGACACGTCCGACCGTCTGTACTTCGAGCCGGTAACACTGGAAGACGTACTGGAAATCTGCCGCGTCGAGAAGCCCAAAGGCGTGATCGTCCAGTACGGCGGTCAGACGCCGCTGAAACTGGCGCGTGCCCTGGAAGCCGCTGGCGTGCCGATCATCGGTACCAGCCCTGATGCCATCGACCGTGCCGAAGACCGTGAGCGCTTCCAGCAAATGGTTGAGCGTCTTAACCTGCGTCAGCCGCCAAACGCCACCGTACGCAGCGAAGACGAAGCCGTTCGCGCTGCCGCGAAAATCGGTTATCCGCTGGTGGTGCGCCCGTCCTACGTACTGGGCGGCCGCGCGATGGAAATCGTTTACAAGGAAGACGAACTCAAGCGCTACCTGCGTGATGCGGTGCAAGTGTCCAACGACAGCCCGGTGCTGCTCGACCACTTCCTCAACTGCGCCATCGAGATGGACGTGGATGCGGTCTGCGACGGCAAAGATGTGGTGATCGGCGCGATCATGCAGCACATCGAACAGGCGGGCGTTCACTCCGGTGACTCCGCGTGCTCGCTGCCGCCTTACTCGCTGCCGGCGCACATCCAGGACGAGATGCGCGAACAGGTCAAGAAAATGGCCCTGGAACTGGGCGTTGTCGGCCTGATGAACGTGCAACTGGCGCTGCAGGGCGAAGACATCTACGTCATCGAAGTCAACCCGCGTGCTTCGCGTACCGTACCGTTCGTGTCCAAGTGCATTGGTGTTTCCCTGGCCATGATCGCCGCTCGCGTCATGGCCGGTAAGACCCTGAAGGAAATCGGCTTCACCAAGGAAATCATCCCGAACTTCTACAGCGTGAAAGAGGCGGTGTTCCCGTTCGCCAAATTCCCTGGCGTTGACCCGATCCTCGGCCCAGAGATGAAGTCCACCGGTGAAGTGATGGGCGTCGGCGACACCTTCGGTGAAGCCTTCGCCAAGGCCCAGATGGGTGCCAGCGAAGTGCTGCCGACCGGTGGTACCGCGTTCATCAGCGTGCGTGACGATGACAAGCCGCTGGTTGCAGGCGTGGCCCGTGATCTGATCAACTTGGGCTTCGAAGTGGTCGCCACTGCCGGTACTGCCAAGCTGATCGAAGCCGCAGGCCTGAAAGTGCGCCGCGTGAACAAGGTGACCGAGGGTCGTCCGCACGTGGTCGACATGATCAAGAATGACGAAGTCACCCTGATCATCAACACCACCGAAGGTCGTCAGTCGATCGCTGATTCCTACTCCATTCGTCGCAATGCCCTGCAGCACAAGATCTACTGCACCACCACCATTGCTGCGGGCGAGGCTATCTGTGAAGCGCTGAAGTTCGGTCCCGAGAAGACCGTACGCCGCTTGCAGGATCTACACGCAGGATTGAAGGCATGATCAAGTACCCAATGACCGTCCAGGGTGCAAAAGCCCTGGAAGAAGAACACGCTCACCTGACCAAGGTCGTTCGTCCGAAGCTCAGCCAGGACATCGGTACGGCTCGCGAGCTGGGTGACCTGAAGGAAAACGCCGAATACCATGCCGCCCGCGAACAGCAGGGCATGGTCGAGGCGCGGATCCGTGATATCGAAGGCCGGATCCAGAATCAGGTCATCATTGATGTCACGACCATTCCGCACACCGGCAAAGTGATCTTCGGTACCACCGTCGAAATCGCCAACGTCGAGACGGATGAAAGCGTCGCTTACCACATCGTGGGTGAGGATGAGGCTGACTTCAAACTCGGCAAGATTTCGGTCGGCTCGCCCTTGGCCCGTGCCTTGATCGGCAAGGAAGAGGGTGACGTGGTTGCCGTGAAAACGCCGAGTGGTGTTATCGAGTACGAGATTGTCGAAGTCCGTCACATCTGAGGGCAGGCGCCCGCTACGTGCGGGCGCCATGCTTTGGCAGCTGACCCAGATGTTGTGGGTCGGCGGCTTTTGGCTGATTCATCTCGGTTTGCGACCGGTGCTGGGCAAGATTGGTCTGGCACCGTTGCTGATCGATGAGATTGCCGATGCGTTCGAAGTGTCGCTGGTGATTTTTGCCGCTGCCTGCGTGATTTTTCAGGCTTTGGTGCTGGTACGGGCCGAGGGCCTTGCCAGTCTGTGGCGGGATTTTCGCGGGCAGGTGCTGCTGATGGCACTGTATGCGTGTGCGATGTTTGTCGCCGTGCATGTCGGCTGGCCGCAAGCGCAGCGCTGGCAGGCATTCAGTTTTCTGCTGTTAGGCTTCTCCGGGCTGGTGCTGGTGTTGCAGCCGCTGCCGGGATGGAGTGGCAGGGTGCGCGAAGCACACCCTTGACCCTTGTCATCACTTGAAGCGATGAACGTTCGACAGCTGCTTGTTGACGCTGAAGTTCTTGCGATAAACCAGTGCCATCTTGCCGATGACCTGTACCAGATCAGCCTTGCCGACCTTGCACAGTTCTGCAATGTGCGCCAGGCGCGACTCGCGGTCGAGGATGTTGAGCTTGATCTTGATCAGCTCGTGATCCGCCAAGGCGCGTTCAAGCTCGGCTAATACACCCTCAGTCAGACCGTTGTCCGCCACCGTCAAAACCGGTTTCAGGTGGTGACCAATGGATTTGTACTGTTTCTTCTGCTCTGGAGTGAGCGGCATAATCTGACCCTTTCGTCTGGATTCTGTAAAATGGCGGCCATTTTACCCGAGGGTTCGTGGATCCGCCCAATTAATCACGACCCTTATTATCGAGGTGCCCAATGGCGCGTTCCAAGACAAGCCTTGGTTGGCTGAAACGACATGTCAACGATCCTTATGTGAAGCAGGCGCAGAAGGATGGCTACCGCTCGCGTGCGAGTTACAAGCTTCTGGAGATCCAGGAGAAATACAAGCTGATCCGCTCCGGCATGAGTGTTGTCGACCTGGGCGCGGCGCCTGGCGGCTGGTCACAGGTCACCAGCCGGCTGATCGGTGGTCAGGGGCGACTGATCGCTTCGGACATCCTGGAGATGGACAGCATCCCTGACGTGACCTTCATTCAGGGTGACTTCACCGAGGACGAAGTGCTCGCGCGAATTCTTGAAGCCGTGGGTAATTCACAGGTGGACCTTGTGATTTCCGATATGGCCCCCAATATGAGTGGTACGCCTGAAGTGGACATGCCCAAAGCCATGTTCCTTTGCGAGCTGGCGCTTGATCTGGCAGAGCGGATACTCAAGCCGGGTGGTAATTTCGTGATCAAGATTTTTCAGGGCGAAGGTTTTGATGTCTACCTGAAGGATGCTCGGAAAAAGTTCGACAAGATCCAGATGATCAAGCCGGATTCCTCCCGTGGCAGTTCCCGCGAGCAATACATGCTGGCTTGGGGCTACCGCGGAGGTAATGAGTAAAACGAGGTTTTTTGGCAGGGTGATAGGTTTTTCGTATTTTGCCCCGCGTGCATAAGCGAATATTGTGTAGAAAGTGTTTCACAAAGGGTTACAGACGGCGCCTGCAAGAGTTGTAGGTAATGTAGTAAGTTAGGCTGGTGAATATCATGCGAAGCGCGCGCCAGTAGCGGAGCTTGCTTCAGAGGGTAGTTAATTGAACGATATGGCAAAGAATCTGATCCTGTGGTTGATCATCGCGGCAGTCCTCGTGACGGTGATGAACAACTTCTCCAGCCCTAACGAGCCGCAGACCCTCAACTATTCCGACTTCATCCAGCAGGTCAAGGATGGCAAGGTCGAGCGCGTAGCCGTTGACGGCTATGTGATTACCGGCAAGCGCAACGATGGCGACAGCTTCAAGACCATTCGTCCGGCGATCCAGGACAATGGCCTGATCGGCGACCTGGTCGACAACCACGTTGTGGTTGAGGGCAAGCAGCCTGAACAGCAAAGCATCTGGACTCAACTCCTGGTGGCGAGCTTCCCGATCCTGGTGATCATCGCGGTGTTCATGTTCTTCATGCGCCAGATGCAGGGCGGTGCTGGCGGCAAGGGCGGACCGATGAGCTTCGGCAAGAGCAAGGCACGCCTGCTTTCCGAAGATCAGGTGAAAACCACCTTGGCTGACGTTGCAGGTTGCGACGAAGCCAAGGAAGAGGTCGGCGAACTGGTTGAGTTCCTGCGTGATCCGGGCAAGTTTCAGCGCCTGGGTGGTCGTATTCCTCGCGGCGTATTGATGGTCGGCCCTCCGGGTACCGGTAAAACCTTGCTGGCCAAGGCGATTGCCGGCGAAGCGAAGGTTCCGTTCTTCACTATTTCCGGTTCCGACTTCGTTGAAATGTTTGTGGGTGTTGGTGCAAGCCGCGTTCGCGACATGTTCGAGCAGGCCAAAAAGCACGCGCCTTGCATCATCTTCATCGACGAGATCGACGCCGTCGGTCGCCACCGTGGCGCCGGCATGGGCGGCGGTCACGACGAGCGTGAGCAGACTCTCAACCAGTTGCTGGTAGAGATGGACGGCTTCGAAATGAATGACGGCATCATTGTGATCGCTGCCACCAACCGTCCTGACGTACTTGACCCTGCGCTGCTGCGTCCGGGCCGTTTCGACCGTCAGGTCGTTGTAGGTTTGCCGGATATCCGCGGTCGCGAGCAGATCCTCAAGGTTCACATGCGTAAAGTGCCAATGGGTGATGATGTGGCTCCGGCCGTTATCGCGCGCGGTACCCCGGGCTTCTCCGGTGCGGATCTGGCTAACCTGGTCAACGAAGCGTCGCTGTTCGCTGCACGTAGCGGCAAGCGCATCGTCGAAATGAAAGAATTCGAGCTGGCCAAAGACAAGATCATGATGGGCGCCGAGCGCAAATCCATGGTCATGTCCGAGAAAGAGAAACAGAACACCGCTTATCACGAAGCGGGCCATGCGATCGTTGGGCGCGTTGTGCCTGAGCATGATCCTGTCTACAAGGTTTCGATTATTCCGCGTGGTCGTGCGCTGGGTGTGACCATGTTCCTGCCGGAAGAGGATCGCTACAGCCTGTCCAAGCGTG
The DNA here is from genome assembly GCF_050473925.1 of Pseudomonas sp. S8. Taxonomy (NCBI): domain Bacteria; kingdom Pseudomonadati; phylum Pseudomonadota; class Gammaproteobacteria; order Pseudomonadales; family Pseudomonadaceae; genus Pseudomonas; species Pseudomonas sp. S8. Next base: position 3,432,179 of record NZ_JBFDVZ010000016.1, on the reverse strand, counting down.
CGCTGATCAGCCAGATCTGCTCGCTGTACGGTGGCCGTATCGCCGAAGAAATGACTCTTGGTTTCGACGGTGTGACCACCGGCGCGTCCAACGACATCATGCGTGCCAGTCAGATTGCGCGGAACATGGTGACCAAGTGGGGTCTGTCGGAAAAACTCGGTCCGCTGATGTACGCCGAAGAAGAGGGTGAGGTGTTCCTCGGTCGCGGTGGTGGCGGTCAGAATGCCAGCTTCTCCGGTGAGACAGCCAAACTTATCGACTCTGAAGTGCGCAGCATCATTGATCAGTGCTACGGCACGGCCAAGCAGATCCTCACGGACAACCGTGACAAGCTGGATGCCATGGCTGATGCGCTGATGAAGTACGAAACTATTGATGCCGAGCAGATCGACGACATCATGGCGGGTCGTACGCCACGTGAACCGCGTGACTGGACAGGTGGCACGGGTACGCCTCCGCCTCCGGTGATTCAGGATGAGCGTCCGGAAACACCGATCGGCGGTCCGGCTGCTGACGTTTAAGGTTTGAAATGACTTCTGTACAGTCCCTGACCCGGTTGCCTTGCGGCAACCGGGTTCTTGATTTGGCCCAGACGCATGTCATGGGCATTCTCAATGTCACTCCCGATTCCTTCTCCGATGGCGGCCGGTACAATCAGCTCGACGTGGCCTTGCGTCACGCCGCAGCCATGGTGGCTGCTGGGGCGACGCTGATCGATGTCGGCGGTGAATCGACCCGGCCTGGCGCGCGCGCGGTTTCGCCGCTGGAAGAGCTGGAGCGCGTGGCCCCAATCGTGGAGCTGATCAATCGCGAGCTGGATGTGATCATCTCGGTCGATACTTCGACACCTGCCGTGATGCGTGAAACTGCGCGCCTGGGCGCCGGGTTGATCAATGATGTGCGTTCGCTGCGCCGCGATGGCGCGCTGGATGCAGCAGCGGCGACCGGATTGCCGGTCTGTCTGATGCATATGCTCGGCGAGCCGGGTGACATGCAAGACAATCCGCACTATCAGGACGTCACTCGGGAGGTGGGAGAGTTTCTGGCAGAGCGCATGGCTCAATGTGCGGCGGTGGGCATTCCTGCAGAGCGGATCATTCTTGATCCCGGTTTCGGTTTCGCGAAAACCCTCCAGCACAATCTAAGCTTGTTCAAGCATATGGAAGCCCTGCATGCGCTGGGGCGTCCGCTATTGGTTGGTGTCTCGCGCAAAAGCATGATTGGCCAGGCGCTGAACCGCCCCGTGGGCGAGCGTCTGCATGGCGGTCTGGCCCTCGCGGCACTGGCGTCGGTGAAAGGTGCGCGTATCCTGCGCGTCCATGATGTGGCGGAAACGGTAGACGTGGTGCGCATGCTCGCGGCCGTGGAATCAGCCGAATAAGAATGATGGAGCACTTATGAGCAAGAAATACTTTGGTACTGACGGTATTCGTGGCCGCGTCGGTGAATATCCGATCACTCCGGACTTCATGCTCAAGCTCGGCTGGGCGGCCGGTATGGCCTTTCGCAAGATGGGCGCGTGCAAGGTGCTGGTTGGCAAGGACACGCGAATCTCCGGCTACATGTTCGAATCGGCGCTTGAGGCAGGTCTGACGTCGGCGGGCGCCGATGTGATGCTGCTTGGTCCGATGCCGACGCCCGCCATTGCCTATCTGTCGCGCACGTTTCAAGCCGAAGCCGGGATCGTGATCAGTGCTTCACATAACCCGCATGACGATAACGGCATCAAGTTCTTCTCGGGTAAAGGCACCAAGCTGCCTGACGAGTTGGAGCTGATGATCGAAGAATTGCTCGATACCCCGATGACCGTGGTTGAGTCGAGCAAAATTGGCAAGGTGTCGCGTATCAACGACGCCTCGGGTCGCTACATCGAATTCTGTAAAAGCAGTGTGCCTACCGGTACCAGCTTTTCCGGTTTGAAAATTGTGATCGACTGCGCACACGGAGCGACCTACAAGGTTGCTCCTAGTGTCTTTCGTGAGTTGGGCGCTGAAGTGGTCGTGCTGTCGGCTCAGCCCAATGGTCTGAACATCAATGACAATTGCGGTTCGACCCATATGGGGCCGCTGCAGGCCGCTGTTCTCGCCGAGCACGCTGATCTGGGGATCGCCTTTGATGGTGACGGTGACCGGGTGTTGATGGTCGATCACACGGGCGCCATTGTCGATGGCGACGAGCTGCTGTTCATCATTGCGCGTGATCTGCACGAGCGTGGCAAGTTGCAGGGTGGCGTAGTCGGTACCCTGATGAGCAATCTGGGGCTTGAACTCGCACTGGCAGATCTTTCGATACCGTTCATTCGAGCCAATGTCGGTGACCGTTACGTGATCGCCGAGTTGCTGGAACGTAACTGGCTGGTTGGTGGTGAGAACTCGGGACATGTCGTTTGTTTCAATCACACCACTACAGGTGATGCAATCATTGCTGCGCTGCAGGTGCTGATGGCACTGAAAACCCGCAATGAAGGTCTTGCGCAAACGCGTCAGGCTTTGCGCAAGTGCCCTCAGGTACTGATCAATGTGCGCTTCGGTGGTGGCGAAAGTCCGCTTGAGCACCGGGCTGTCAAGGAAGCCAGTGCGCGTGTAACCGAGGCAATGGCGGGTCGTGGCCGGGTGCTTCTGCGCAAGTCCGGCACAGAGCCATTGGTGCGTGTGATGGTCGAAGGCGAGGATGAAACTCAGGTTCGCAGCTACGCCGAAGAACTGGCAAAACTGGTAACTGAAGTTTCTGCCTGATTCGGCTTGCCAGCCATGATTGTGTTGGGTAACATCTGCGCCCACTTTGACCGACGAGGTACAGCATGCGTCGCCCTATGGTAGCTGGTAACTGGAAGATGCACGGTACCCGCGCCAGCGTCGCTGAGCTGATCAACGGCCTTCGTCATCTGGCCTTGCCAAGCGGTGTTGATGTCGCGGTATTCCCGCCTTGCTTGCATATCAATCAAGTGATTGATGGCTTGAAAGGTAAATCGATTTCGGTCGGTGCGCAGAATTCTGCGGTGGAATCCATGCAAGGTGCGTTGACTGGCGAGATTGCTCCTAGTCAGTTGGTGGATGCAGGTTGTTCCCTGGTGCTTGTCGGGCACTCCGAGCGCCGCCAGATAATGGGCGAGCGAGACGGGATGCTGAATCGCAAGTTCGCAGCGGCACAGGCATGTGGCTTGATTCCGGTGTTGTGTGTAGGGGAGACCCTAGAACAGCGCGAAGCCGGAAAAACTCTTGAGGTTGTCGGGCGTCAGCTGGGCAGCATCATCGAGGAGCTGGGTGTTGGTGCCTTTGCCAAGGCAGTCATTGCTTACGAGCCTGTCTGGGCCATTGGTACCGGACTGACTGCAACGCCGCAACAGGCTCAGGATGTGCATAAGGCCATTCGAGAGCAGTTGGCGGCAGAGAATTCTGAAGTCGCGCGAGGTGTGCGGCTTCTATACGGCGGCAGCGTGAAGGCGGCCAATGCGGTCGAACTGTTCGGCATGCCGGATATCGATGGGGGGCTCATTGGTGGAGCTTCCCTGAATGCAGATGAGTTCGGTGCGATTTGTCGCGCCGCGGGAAACTGAAAAAATGCTGGAAACAGTCGTAGTCGTTTTTCATCTGCTGGGTGCATTGGGCGTAGTTGCTCTGGTTTTGCTGCAGCAGGGTAAAGGTGCGGACGCTGGCGCGTCTTTCGGAGCAGGTGCTTCAAATACTGTGTTCGGAAGCCAAGGTTCCTCTACCTTTCTTAGTAAGTTTACTGCTATACTTGCCGCCGGTTTCTTCATAACCAGCTTGGGGTTAGGTTACTTTGCTAAAGAGAAGGCTCATCAGCTGACTCAAGCAGGTTTGCCAGATCCAGCAGTGTTGGAAGTACCTAAGCAACAACAACCGGCTTCTGATGATGTCCCGGTGCTTCAAGAGCAAAAGTCGGCTACTCCAGCGACTGACGTACCTCCAGCTCAAGAGCAGAAGTAAGAAGAGTTTCAAACGTAGTTTTGCCGAGGTGGTGGAATTGGTAGACACGCAACCTTGAGGTGGTTGTGCCCATAGGGTGTAGGGGTTCGAGTCCCCTTCTCGGTACCAATTAGTCAGGAGAGCCCGCTGTTGCGGGCTTTCTTGCAGGTGGAAGGTTACATTGACCCTATAAGGGATCGGTCGTATACTTCCGCCCCAGCTTTGTCGCGGGGTGGAGCAGTCTGGTAGCTCGTCGGGCTCATAACCCGAAGGTCGTCGGTTCAAATCCGGCCCCCGCAACCAGTTTAAGGAGCCCCTTTTCAGGGGCTTTTTGTTAGCTGGACACTTTCTACGCCGATGTTCGACGGCGTTTCAAGGATGGGCGTTTCGCCCATTTTTTTATTTTGCAGCGCATGCATTTACATGCACGAGGGGGTTCAGGTGTCGAGCAAGCTAGAAGAGTTGCAGGCCTTGTTGGCCCCGGTGGTCGTGGCCCTAGGCTATGAATGCTGGGGTATCGAGTTTTCGGCTCAGGGTCGTCACTCGATGTTGCGTGTTTATATCGATAAAGAGGGTGGCGTGCTGGTGGACGATTGCGCCATTGTCAGCCGTCAGATCAGCGGTGTCCTGGATGTTGAAGATCCGATCTCCGTTGAATACACCCTCGAAGTTTCCTCGCCTGGCATGGAACGCCCACTGTTCACTCTTGAGCAGTTTGCAAAATTTGCCGGTGAACAAGTGAAGATCAAGCTGCGCTCGCCTTTTGAAGGTCGACGCAACTTTCAGGGCCTTCTGCGCGGTGTAGAAGAACAGGACGTCGTGGTGCAGGTAGAAGACCATGAGTTCCTGTTGCCGATCGATATGATCGACAAGGCCAACATTATTCCCAGTTTTGACTGAGACGCGGATCCCGCGGATCCAATGGCTTGCGAAAGGCGAGGCGTACGATGAGCAAAGAAGTACTGCTGGTTGTTGAGTCGGTATCCAATGAAAAGGGTGTACCGGCAAGCGTGATTTTTGAAGCGCTGGAGCTGGCTCTGGCCACTGCTACCAAAAAGCGTTTTGAAGACGAAGTTGACCTGCGTGTGGAAATTAACCGCCACACCGGTTCCTACGAGACTTTCCGTCGCTGGACAGTCGTCGAAGAGAATGATCTCGACGATCCTGCGATCGAAACCTGGCCAAGCAAGGTTGCCGAAACGCATCCGGGCGCCAAGGTCGGCGACGTCGTCGAAGAAAAGATCGAATCCATCGAGTTCGGCCGCATTGCTGCACAGACCGCCAAACAGGTCATCGTGCAGAAAGTCCGTGAAGCCGAGCGCGCTCAAGTGGTCGACGCCTATCGCGAGCGCCTGGGAGAAATCATCTCCGGCACCGTGAAGAAAGTCACCCGCGACAACGTGATCGTCGATCTGGGCAACAACGCCGAAGCGTTGCTGGCCCGTGAAGACATCATTTCTCGCGAAACCTTCCGTGTCGGTGTGCGCCTGCGCGCACTGCTCAAGGAAATCCGCACCGAGAACCGCGGCCCGCAGCTGATCCTGTCGCGTACCGCGCCGGAAATGCTGATCGAGTTGTTCCGCATCGAAGTGCCGGAGATTGCCGAAGGCCTGATCGAAGTCATGGCGGCGTCCCGTGATCCGGGTTCGCGTGCCAAGATCGCTGTCCGCTCCAAGGACAAACGCATCGACCCGCAGGGCGCGTGCATCGGTATGCGCGGTTCGCGCGTCCAGGCCGTGTCGGGCGAGTTGGGTGGCGAGCGTGTCGACATCGTCCTGTGGGACGATAACCCGGCGCAGTTCGTGATCAATGCCATGTCGCCGGCAGAAGTGGCGGCCATTATCGTTGACGAAGATGCCCATGCCATGGACATCGCCGTTGGCGCAGACAATCTGGCTCAGGCCATTGGTCGTGGTGGTCAGAACGTGCGTCTGGCGAGCCAGTTGACAGGCTGGACCCTGAACGTGATGACCGAATCGGACATCCAGGCTAAGCAACAAGCAGAAACCGGCGACATCCTGCGCAACTTCATCGACGAGCTGGAAGTCGACGAAGAGCTGGCTCAGGTGCTGGTAGATGAAGGCTTCACCAGCCTGGAAGAGATTGCCTACGTACCGTTGGAAGAAATGCTCAACATCGACGGCTTTGACGAAGACATCGTCAACGAGCTTCGCGCTCGTGCCAAGGATCGTTTGTTGACCAAAGCCATCGCTACTGAGGAAAAGCTGGCAGACGCCCATCCGGCCGAAGACCTGCTCTCGCTTGAGGGTATGGACAAGGATTTGGCGATGGAACTGGCGGTGCGCGGCGTAATTACCCGCGAAGACCTGGCCGAGCAGTCTATTGACGACCTGCTCGACATCGACGGCATTGACGATGATCGTGCCGGCAAGTTGATCATGGCCGCCCGAGCCCACTGGTTCGAGTAATTAGGCGCGGCCTGAGGAGAGAAGTGCATGACGCAAGTCACGGTGAAACAACTGGCCGATGAGGTCAAAACACCGGTAGAGCGCCTGTTGCAGCAGATGCGTGAGGCAGGTCTGCCGCACACCGCCGCCGAAGAACATGTGACTGACAGTGAGAAGCAATCCCTGCTGACTCACTTGAAAAGCAGCCACAAGGCGAAAGTGGAAGAACCACGCAAAATCACGCTGCAGCGTAAAACCACCAGCACCCTGCGTGTGGCTGGTAGCAAGAGCATCAGCGTAGAAGTTCGCAAGAAGAAGGTTTTCGTACAGCGTAGCCCGGAAGAAATCGAAGCCGAGCGCCAGCGTGAACTGGAAGAGCGTCGCGCAGTAGAAAATGCTGCCCGTCAGAAGGCTGAAGAAGAAGCCAAGCAGCGCGCTGAAGAAGAAGCGCGTCGCCAGCCTGCTGCTGCGCCGAGCGCTCCTGCCGAAGCTGTTGCAGCACCTGCGCCAGTCGCTGAACCTGTGCGCGAAGCCGCACCGGTTGTCGCTGCTGCGCCAGCTGCCGACACGCGCAAGCGTGACGAACAGCGCCGTCCGGACAAACCACGTGCCGACGATAACAGTCGTCGTGGCGGCGGCGATGGCGAGCGCAAAAACGCTCCGCATCGCGCATCGGTCAAAGAAAAAGCGCCGGCTCCACGAGTGGCGCCACGCACTACCGACGAAGAAAGCGATGGCTTCCGTCGTGGTGGTCGCGGCAAGGCCAAGCTGAAGAAGCGCAACGCTCACGGTTTCCAGAACCCTACCGGTCCTGTCGTGCGTGAAGTGAAGATCGGCGAGACCATCACTGTTGGCGATCTTGCCCAGCAGATGTCGGTCAAGGCTGCTGAAATCATCAAGTTCATGTTCAAACTGGGCACTCCAGCGACCATCAACCAGGTACTCGATCAGGAAACTGCTCAACTGGTAGCTGAAGAACTGGGCCACAAAGTGACCCTGGTCAGCGACACCGCCCTGGAAGATTCCCTGGCCGAGTCCCTGAAGTTTGAAGGCGAGGCAGTTTCCCGTGCGCCAGTCGTGACCGTAATGGGCCACGTTGACCACGGTAAGACTTCCCTGCTCGACTACATCCGTCGTGCCAAGGTAGCTGCAGGCGAAGCCGGCGGCATTACCCAGCACATCGGCGCCTACCACGTTGAAACCGACCGTGGCATGGTGACGTTCCTCGACACTCCGGGTCACGCTGCGTTTACCGCCATGCGTGCCCGTGGTGCCAAGGCGACCGACATCGTGATCCTGGTGGTTGCGGCGGACGACGGCGTGATGCCGCAAACCATCGAGGCTGTTCAGCACGCTCAGGCCGCTGGCGTTCCTCTGGTGGTTGCGGTGAACAAGATCGACAAGCCAGGTGCCGACCTCGATCGCATCCGTAGCGAACTGTCGGTTCACGGCGTGACTTCCGAAGACTGGGGCGGCGACACGCCATTCGTACCGGTTTCGGCGAAAATGGGTACCGGCGTTGACGAACTGCTCGAAGCCGTTCTGCTGCAGGCCGAAGTGCTCGAACTGACCGCCACCCCATCGGCTCCTGGCCGTGGTGTTGTCGTCGAATCGCGTCTGGACAAGGGCCGTGGCCCGGTAGCCACTGTTCTGGTTCAGGACGGTACGCTGCGTCAAGGCGACATGGTGCTGGTCGGCTCGAACTATGGCCGCGTGCGCGCCATGCTCGACGAGAACGGCAAGCCAATCAAGGAAGCCGGTCCGGCCATTCCGGTCGAAATCCTGGGTCTTGACGGTACGCCGGACGCTGGTGACGAGATGAGCGTGGTTGCCGACGAGAAGAAAGCCCGTGAAGTGGCTCTGTTCCGTCAAGGCAAGTTCCGCGAAGTCAAACTGGCTCGCGCTCACGCCGGCAAGCTGGAAAACATCTTCGAAAACATGGGCCAGGAAGAGAAGAAGACGCTCAACATCGTCCTCAAATCCGACGTCCGTGGTTCGCTGGAAGCTTTGCAGGGCGCTCTGAACGGCCTGGGCAACGACGAAGTGCAAGTGCGCGTAGTCGGTGGCGGTGTCGGTGGTATCACCGAATCCGACGCCAACCTGGCACTGGCTTCCAACGCTGTACTGTTCGGCTTCAACGTGCGTGCCGATGCTGGCGCACGCAAGATCGTCGAGCAGGAAGGTCTGGACATGCGTTACTACAACGTGATCTACGACATCATCGAAGACGTCAAGAAAGCCCTGACCGGCATGCTCGGCAGCGATGTTCGCGAGAACATCCTGGGTGTGGCCGAAGTGCGTGACGTGTTCCGTTCGCCGAAGTTTGGCGCGATCGCCGGTTGCATGGTGATCGAAGGTGTTGTGCACCGTAACCGTCCGATCCGTGTACTGCGTGAAGACATCGTTATCTTCGAAGGCGAGCTGGAATCCCTGCGCCGCTTCAAGGATGACGCTTCCGAAGTACGTGCCGGCATGGAATGCGGTATCGGCGTGAAGAGCTACAACGACGTCAAAGTCGGTGACAAGATCGAAGTCTTCGAGAAGGTTCAGGTTGCTCGCAGCCTCTGACTCGCGCACTTCAAGGGCCACGCCGAGCCGCCGCATGCAGATGCGCGCCACGGCGTCAGGACTCTAAACGCAACGCCCGGTCTGGCTTTTGTCAGGCCGGGCGTTTGCCGCTTTCAGACCTTGCGGGTTTCACCGTAGGGCAGTAACAGGTAACAAAATCATGGCAAAAGAATACAGCCGTACCCAACGTATCGGCGATCAGATGCAGCGTGAGCTGGCCCAGCTGATCCGTCGTGAAGTCAAAGACCCGCGCGTCGGCCTGGTCACCATTACTGCTGTGGAAGTCAGCCGTGACGTCGGTCACGCGAAGATCTTCATCACCGTGATGGGGCAGGACAACGCCGAAGACATCGCGCAAAGCATCAAGGTGCTCAACGCTGCCGCAGGTTTCCTGCGCATGCAGCTGGCCCGTGAAATGAAGCTGCGCAGCGTGCCGCAATTGCATTTCCACTACGACGAAAGCGTCGTGCGTGGCGCGCACCTGTCGGCCCTGATCGAGCGCGCCGTGGCTGAGGACAATCAGCACGTGGCTGCGGCACCTGAAGACACCAAGGAGTAATTCGGTGGCTCAGGTCAAACGTATCCGTCGTAACGTCAGCGGTATCATCCTGCTCGACAAGCCGCTGGGGTTCACCTCCAACGCCGCGTTGCAGAAGGTTCGCTGGTTGCTCAACGCCGAGAAGGCCGGTCACACCGGCAGCCTCGACCCGTTGGCCACCGGTGTATTGCCGCTGTGCTTTGGCGAAGCAACCAAGTTCTCGCAATACCTGCTCGATTCCGACAAGGGTTACGAAACCCTCGCGCAACTGGGCAAGACCACCACCACAGCGGACGCTGAGGGTGAGGTTTTACAGGAGCGCCCGGTGACCGTTGGTCGCGCCGATGTCGAAGCGGTTCTGCCGAAATTTCGCGGGCAAATCAGTCAGATACCGCCGATGTACTCGGCACTCAAGCGTGATGGTCAGCCGTTGTACAAGCTGGCTCGTGCAGGCGAAGTAGTGGAGCGCGAACCGCGTTCTGTTACTATTGCGCGCTTGGAATTGCTGGCCTTCGAAGGCGATACTGCGCGTCTTGCGGTGGATTGCAGCAAGGGCACCTATATTCGCACTTTGGTGGAGGATATCGGTGAGCAACTCGGTTGTGGTGCGTACGTCGCTGAACTGCGTCGTACCCAGGCCGGGCCTTTCACCCTGGCGCAGACCGTGACCCTCGAAGAGCTGGAAGCGGTACATGCCGAAGGCGGCAACGAAGCGGTCGACCGTTTCCTGATGCCATCGGACAGCGGCCTGCAGGATTGGCCGCTGCTGCACTTCTCCGAAGCGAGTGCGTTCTACTGGCTCAACGGCCAGCCGGTACGTGCCCCGGATGCGCCGAAGTTCGGCATGGTACGGGTACAGGATCACAACGGTCGCTTCATCGGTATCGGTGAAGTGAGCGAAGACGGGCGCATCGCGCCGCGTCGACTGATTCGGTCAGAATGACCGGAAACCGGTCTGTGTAACAGCAGGCCGGCGAGTGTGGCTGTCAACAGGCACGGTCACTACTCATTTATAGATACAGGGATTTGTCCCTGGCCTGTTGAAACTGTTTTTGAAACAGTTTCCTGATAAAAGGATTGCCTCATGGCTCTCGACGTTCAAGAAAAAGCTCAAATCGTTGCCGACTACCAGCAAGCTGTTGGTGATACTGGTTCGCCAGAAGTGCAAGTTGCACTGCTGACCGCCAACATCAACAAACTGCAAGGTCACTTCAAGGCCAACGGTAAAGACCACCACTCCCGTCGTGGTCTGATCCGCATGGTAAACCAGCGTCGCAAGCTGCTGGACTACCTGAAAGGCAAGGATCTGAGCCGTTACAGCGCTCTGATCGGCCGCCTGGGTCTGCGTCGCTAATCAGCGATTGCGCTATGAGGTTGGTTGTCTGTCAGGCATCAGCGGTTTTCCGCTGGTGGCTGGCAGGCTCCCAGCCTCAAGTTTTATCTGCACTACCGTTTTACCCGGACAGTCAGCGGGCCGATTCCCGACATTGCCCAAGAATTTCGCAAGAAACCAGTTCCCCCAAGAGCCACAAAGAAGGTAGGACACCGTGAACCCGGTAATCAAAAAATTCCAGTTCGGTCAGTCGACCGTTACCCTCGAGACCGGCCGTATCGCCCGTCAGGCCTCCGGCGCAGTATTGGTCACCGTTGATGACGACGTCAGCGTATTGGTGACCGTAGTCGGTGCCAAGCAAGCCGATCCAGGCAAGGGTTTCTTCCCTCTGTCCGTTCACTACCAGGAAAAAACTTACGCTGCCGGTAAGATCCCTGGCGGTTTCTTCAAGCGTGAAGGCCGTCCTTCCGAGAAAGAAACCCTGACTTCCCGACTGATCGACCGTCCGATCCGTCCGCTGTTTCCAGAAGGTTTCATGAACGAAGTGCAGGTTGTCTGCACCGTCGTTTCCACTAGCAAGAAGACCGATCCGGACATCGCTGCGATGATCGGTACCTCGGCTGCCCTGGCCATCTCCGGTATTCCGTTCGACGGCCCGATCGGCGCCGCTCGCGTCGCTTTCCACGAAAGCACCGGCTACCTGCTGAACCCGACCTACGAGCAGCAAGCTGCTTCGAGCCTGGACATGGTCGTTGCCGGCACCTCCGACGCCGTACTGATGGTTGAATCGGAAGCCAAAGAGCTGACCGAAGACCAGATGCTGGGCGCGGTACTGTTTGCTCACGACGAGTTCCAGGTGGTGATCAACGCCGTCAAGGAACTGGCCGCTGAAGCTGCCAAGCCAACCTGGACCTGGGCGCCTGCTCCAGAAGCCACCGAACTGCTGGGCGCGATCCGTGCCGAGTTCGGCGAAGCGATCTCCCAGGCTTACACCATCACCGTCAAGGCTGACCGCTACGCACGTCTGGGCGAGCTGAAAGACCAGGTCGTTGCCAAGCTGTCCGGCGAAGAAGGCCAGCCTTCTGCTGCTGACGTCAAAGCCGCTTTCGGCGAAATCGAATACCGCACCGTTCGCGAAAACATCGTTAACGGCAAGCCACGTATCGACGGCCGCGACACCCGCACCGTACGTCCGCTGAACATCGAAGTCGGCGTTCTGCCTAAGACTCACGGTTCGGCGCTGTTCACTCGTGGCGAAACCCAGGCTCTGGTAGTCGCGACGCTGGGTACTGCCCGTGACGCACAGCTGCTGGACACCCTGGAAGGCGAGAAAAAAGACCCGTTCATGCTGCACTACAACTTCCCTCCGTTCTCGGTGGGCGAGTGTGGTCGCATGGGTGGCGCTGGTCGTCGTGAAATCGGTCACGGCCGTCTGGCCCGTCGTTCGGTTTCGGCCATGCTGCCAGCCGCTGACGTGTTCCCGTACACCATCCGTGTGGTTTCGGAAATCACCGAATCCAACGGTTCGAGCTCGATGGCTTCCGTTTGCGGCGCTTCCCTGGCCCTGATGGACGCTGGTGTGCCAATGAAGGCGCCGGTTGCCGGTATCGCCATGGGTCTGGTCAAAGAAGGCGAGAAGTTCGCCGTCCTGACCGACATCCTGGGTGACGAAGACCACCTGGGCGACATGGACTTCAAAGTAGCCGGTACCGCCAAAGGCGTTACTGCGCTGCAGATGGACATCAAGATCAAGGGCATCACCGAAGAGATCATGGAAATCGCTCTGGGCCAGGCCCTGGAAGCGCGCCTGAATATTCTTGGCCAGATGAACCAGATCATCGGTCAGTCGCGTACCGAGCTGTCGGCCAACGCGCCGACCATGATCGCGATGAAGATCGACACCGACAAGATCCGTGACGTTATCGGTAAAGGTGGCGCGACCATCCGTGCGATCTGCGAAGAAACCAAGGCTTCGATCGACATCGAAGACGACGGTTCGATCAAGATCTTCGGCGAAACCAAGGATGCCGCAGAAGCTGCTCGCCAGCGCGTTCTGAGCATCACTGCAGAAGCTGAAATCGGCAAGATCTACGTCGGCAAGGTTGAGCGCATCGTCGACTTCGGCGCATTCGTCAACATCCTGCCGGGCAAGGACGGTCTGGTGCACATCTCGATGCTGAGCGACGCTCGCGTAGAGAAAGTCACCGACATCCTGAAAGAAGGCCAGGAAGTGGAAGTGCTGGTACTGGACGTGGACAACCGCGGCCGTATCAAGCTGTCCATCAAAGACGTGGCAGCGGCCAAGGCTTCGGGCGTTTAATCAGCCCCCAGCTTTAGCGCAATGAAAATGCCCCGCCGTGAAAACGGCGGGGCATTTTTTTGTCTGCCATAAACGCATTTGTGGCGAGGGCGCTTGCTCCCGCTCGGCTGCGCAGCAGTCGTAAAAATCAGCCTCAGAAAGCATGGGGTCGCTCCGCAACCCAGCGGGAGCAAGCTCCCTCGCCACAAGTGATAATCAGCAGAAACATGCTCAAATTTGCCGCAGCCCGAGACCGGTGCTAGGTTTAGCCCACCGCCCGTGTAGCTCAGCCGGTAGAGCAGCGCACTCGTAACGCGAAGGTCGCAGGTTCGATTCCTGTCTCGGGCACCACTTCCCTTATTTCACCTTGCGGCTCAGATCCTCGACGGTTCGTTTGAGTTGTTCCATGGCGCGATCCTGATCGTTGATTTTCTGCTTCAGGCTGGAAATCTCGCTGCTGGCGGAATTCGAGCTCGAGCCGCTGTTGCGCTTGAGGTCTTCGACCTGGCGTCCGAGGGTATCCAGTTGCCGGTCCTGATCCTTGACCTTGCTCTTCAGGTCATCGATTTCCTTGCTGCTGGAGTTCGAACTCGAACCGCTGCTGCGTTTGAGTTCTTCAATCTGGCGTGACTGATCGCGGACGGTATCGCGGATCTTTTGCAGTTCATCAATGCTGATATCGCTTTTGATGACAACATCCTTGCCGTAGTCATTGTGAATCAGCGAAACCTTGTCGCCATAGGATGAGCTGCTGTTGCTCAATTCAAGCGCCATGGCGCTGGCCGGCAACAGCATGGCGGCGAGCAAGGCACTGGCAGACACAACGGAACAAATCTTCGAAAAGCTGCGCATCACTGGTTTTCCTTGTGAACAGCAAGAGTGAGTGCCGAAGTGGCACATCGCTATGACTCAAAATCCGGATTTATGTTCCGCAGGTCAAGTTTTTGTGCAAGAGATGTAAAGAGCCGTGTAATTCGTCATGCAAACGTCCTATATTCGGTGCCTGCATGAGCATCGCTTAGCAGTTTTCAGATGATCCCGAATGGTTCCGAAGGCCGGACAATCCGCGTCAGAGAGATCCTTGATGATCCAGATCCATCCTCCATTCTTACGATCAGCGAGAACGCCATGACCGAATTAACTCAAGAGCAACGTCACGAACAAGCGCTGGAGAAATACAAGCTCGACGCGCCCCAACTGCTGGAAGAGATCAAGGACCTGAGTCCTGATGAGCAGAAGGACCAGATACAGTGGGCGTTCGAGGACGAAGCCGAGGCCCAGGGCTTGCAGCCGTGGGAGTTGACGCTCAAGTACACCAGCACCCCTGAAGAGTTTGAGGCCAAGCGTCTGGAACTGCACAAGGAGGCGGCCGAAGTGTTGGGCGTCGATTGGGAAGAGTACTGCGAGATGAACAATCTGGTGGTCTGAAACAAAAACGCCAGCCTTAACCGGGCTGGCGTTTTTTATGGCTTGAGGGCCTCAGAGGCTCAGACGCATCGACAGGTCCACTGCCTTCACATCCTTGGTCATCGCACCGATCGAGATGTAATCCACCCCGGTCTCGGCGATCGGCAGCAGCGTGCTTTCGTTGATGCCGCCACTGGCTTCCAGTTTGGCCTTGCCGCCGTTCAGGCGCACGGCTTCGCGCATGTCATCCAGGCTCAGCTCGTCGAGCATGATGATGTCGGCGCCGGCTGTCAGCGCTTCTTTCAGCTCTTCCAGACTTTCCACTTCGACTTCCACCGGTTTGCCCGGCGCGATCTTGTGCGCGGCGGCGATGGCCTGCGCAATGCCGCCGCTGGCGGCGATGTGGTTTTCCTTGATCAGGAACGCGTCGTAGAGGCCGATGCGGTGGTTGTGGCAGCCGCCGCAGGTCACTGCGTATTTCTGCGCCAGACGCAGGCCCGGCAGGGTCTTGCGGGTATCCAGCAGCTTGACCTGGGTCTGGGCCACGAAGTCCGCCAGGTACTGCGCACGCGTCGCCACGCCGGACAGCAGTTGCAGGAAGTTCAGCGCGCTGCGTTCGCCCGTCAGCAACGAGCGGGCCGGGCCCTCCAGATGAAACAGCGGCTGATTGGGTTTGACCCGTTCGCCATCCCGCACCTGCCAATGCACCGCGACCCGCGGATCGAGCTGGCGAAACACCGTGTCGACCCACGCCGTGCCGCAGATGACGGCCTCATCGCGAGTAATGATGGTGGCTTTGGCCAGACGTTCGGCCGGGATCAGTTGCGCGGTGATGTCGCCGCTGCCGACGTCTTCGAGCAACGCGCGGCGCACGTTGGCTTCGATTTCGGCGGTCAGATCGGCGAGACGTAGATTCGGCATAACGGGCTCCACAAACTAAGTGCGCCGATTATAGGGGCATGGCGAGAGCCAACCCAAGGCGAGAACGCGCGTGGCAGACTGCAACTGGTCGATTTTCTGTGAGCAAAGCAGCGCTTCTCGTGGTCACTGGAAGGTGTTGCAGGCATAGGGGAAACCCTGACGGCTATAGCGCCCGCGACAAGTTTTGCAAGATAATCCGCCTTGCATTTGACGTCATGGCTTTGACGCTGATGTGAGAGCGAGCCCGCTCCCACAGGGAATTGCGCGGTAACTGCCCAGTGGAATCACCGTTTCAGGAGGCTTGGATGCACAACGACGGGAATGTAGTGCCTTTGCACAAGGCCGCTACCGATCAGGCGAATCACTCGCCGCTCGCCCGCCTGCCTGTGATTCTGCTTCAGGTCCGCGACAAGGCAGCCCAGCAACTGCGCCACGGTTTGCAGGAGTTGTTCGATAACGCCGACGACACCCTGTTCGAAATGGCCGACCGGGCGCGCAACGATGTCGAACAGAACATCTTTTTCGAAGCCATGCGCGACCTGCGCCTCAAACGCAAAAACATCGAGCGCGGGTTTCTCGAACAATTTTTCGAAGCCTTCGTCGCCCTCATCCAGTACGACCCCGTTCAGCACACGTTGCCCGATTCGTTGATGTTCGAAGAGTCGGCACCGCGCACCGACGACATGGAGCGCAACGTGGCGGTCGAGACCATGGTCGGCCGGGTGCTCAAGCGTGACGGCTTTGCCCTCGATCAACTGACCGCGCGGCTCAACGTGTTGCTGGGCAAGAATTTCGACAACCAGCACAACCCGCTCGGCCCGACGATGCTCTGCGAGTTTTTTCTGCAAGCCGGGCGCAACCTGGGGGTGGAGATCAAGGTCAAGCTGATCTTGCTCAAACTGTTCGAACGCTACGTACTGGCCGACACCGAGCCGTTGTACGCCGAAGCCAATCAATTGCTGGTTGCCACCGGTGTGTTGCCCGAGTTGAAACCGGCACCTGCGCGTCGCGCGATCGAGCGTGCGGCAGCGAGCATCAGCAGCGAAGAAAGCGACGAGCCGGCTCGCGCCGACGAAGGCGTACAGGAAGTTTTCGCCGCGTTGCAGGAGTTGCTCCGGCACGTGCGCGGCAGCGTCGCGCCGACCCTGGAGCCGAGCGTCGCGACGCAGCCGATCAGTACCCGCGATCTGTTGCGCCTGCTCTCGCATCTGCAGCAATACGTCCCGGCGCTGGCGGCGCAGGATGACTTCGACCTGCGCAACCAGCTCGAACAATTGCTGACGCGGGTCAGCGTCAGGAGCGGCAAATCGCGCATCGTCGACGGTGCGGATGAAGACGTGATCAATCTGATTGCGATGGTCTTCGACTGCATCCTCGAAGACCCTAACCTGCCGGATTCGCTCAAGGCGTTGATCGCCCGTCTGCAGATTCCGATGCTCAAAGTGGCGGTGCTCGACAAAAGCTTCTTCAGTCGCGGCAGCCACCCGGCGCGACGCCTGCTCAATGAGATCGCCGATGCCGCCATGGGCTGGGGCGATTGCAGCGGCGAGGCGCGTGACAGCCTGTATCTGCGCATCGAACAAGTGGTGCAGCGCCTGCTCACCGAGTTCGTTGACGACCCGGCGATCTTCTCCGAATTGCTCGCAGACTTCCTCGCCTTCACCAGCGATGAGCGGCGGCGCAGCGAATTGCTTGAGCAGCGTTTGCGCGACGCCGAAGAAGGGCGAGCGAAAACCGAGTTGGCCCGGCAGCGGGTCGAGCAGGTGTTGAATCTGGCGCTGCTGGGGAAAGTCCTGCCGCCTTCGGTGGTAATGTTCGTGCGTGATGCGTGGAGCAAAGTGCTGCTGCTGACGTGCCTCAAGCATGGCGACCAGTCGGCTGAATGGCAGGCCGATGTACAGACCATGGAACAATTGATCTGGAGCGTGCAGCGTCATGACGAGGCGGACGCCGGTCTGCGATTGCTGGCGCTGGTGCCCGGTTTGCTCAAATCATTGCGTGATGGCCTGAGCAGTTCGGCGTTCGATCCGTTCGCCACCAGCGAATTTTTCAGCGAGCTGGAAGCGTTGCATGTGCGGGTGCTTGAGCCCTCATCCGAGCCGCCGCCGGCCGATGCGCCGGCGCTGGTTGAAGTGTCGCAGCACATTACCCTGCGCAGCGCTGATGAGGGCGCGATCGGCCTGAATGCCAGCGGCCTTGCGCACGACGATCCCGGCCTGCGTCAGGTGGAGCAACTGCGTCTGGGCAGTTGGGTCGCCTTCCAGGAAGACGACGAGCACAGCCTGCGCTGCAAGCTCGCGGCGGTCATCGAAGCCACCGGCAAATACGTGTTTGTTGATCGTACCGGGATGAAAGTGCTGGAGCGCAGCCGCATCGACCTGGCCCTTGAATTCCGCCGGGGCGCGGTGCGTGCGCTGGATGACACCTTGCTGTTTGATCGGGCGCTGGAGTCGGTGCTCGGCAATCTGCGGCGCCTCAATCGCGGCAAGTGATCGCGCGCCGGGGGCCGATCACGGCATACTGGGCGCCAACACAGTCGGCGTTGAAGGAATCGGTATGCAGTTGGATCCCGCTAGCGGGTGGTGTCACGGGGTGCAGGTCTGCCCATCGCCCAACTTCAATGAACGCCCTGCGGGCGAAATCTCCCTGTTGGTGATCCACAACATCAGCCTGCCGCCGGCGCAGTTCGCCACCGGCAAGGTGCAGGAATTTTTCCAGAATCGTCTGGATGTCACCGAGCATCCCTATTTTGCAGGGATTGCCGACTTGCGCGTCTCGGCGCATTTTCTGATCGAACGTGACGGCACCGTCACCCAGTTTGTCTCTTGTCTTGAGCGGGCGTGGCATGCGGGCGTGTCGAAGTTTGAAGGCCGGGAAACCTGTAACGATTTTTCCGTGGGCATCGAACTCGAAGGCACCGATGATCTGCCCTTTACCGATGCGCAGTATCAGGCGCTGATCACGCTGACGCGTCAGCTGCAAACCGCATTTCCGGCCATCACCGGCGCCCGTATCTGCGGGCACAGCGACATCGCACCCGGGCGCAAGACCGATCCTGGCCCGGCATTCGACTGGGCGCGTTACCGCGCAGCCCTGGCACAAGAGGAAGGACAATGAGTTTTCTGGTGTTACTGCTGGCGGTCTGGATCGAGAAGTTCTCGGCCTTGCGCCATCGGGTTCAACGCGATGGCGGATGGATCCGCGAGCTGCACAAACTCGAAAGCAGCCCACGATTATCGAATCGACCGTGGCTGGTGCTGACCATTCTGGTGTTGCTGCCGGTGGCGCTGCTCGGCTTGTTGCTGCTGGTACTGGAACCCGTCGCGTACGGCTTGCTGGCCTTGCCGGTGCATTTGGTGGTGGTGATTTACGCCTTGGGCCGCGGTGATCTGCTCGGAGGACTCGGGCCGTTCCGTGACGCCTGGCGGCGTGAAGACCTGCAAGCGGCCGCGCATGTGGCCAAGCGTGATCTGGATATCTGTGCCGACAGCGGTGAGCAATTGCTGGAACAGGTCCAGAGTCACTTGCTGTGGCAGGCCTATCAGAGCTTCTTCGCGGTGATTTTCTGGTACTTCGTGCTCGGTCCGGTCGCGGCGCTGGCTTATCGCTTGCTGGCATTGGCGGAAGAAAACAGCCAGAACCCGGCGCTCGCCGAACGTGCCGGCCAGTTACGTCACGCCTTTGACTGGTTGCCGGTGCGCCTGCTGGCTGCCAGCCTTGCACTGGTCGGCAACTTCGTCGCGGTCAGCCGGGTGATGTTGCATGAGCTGCTGAACTGGAACATCAGCGCCGCGCATCTGATCAACAAGGTCGGCCTGGCAGCAGGCGAGATCCCGCCGCCGGTGGTCGGCCCTGAAGGTATCAATACCCTCGATTGCCTGTGGGAACTGCTGCTGCGCGCGGCGGTGCTGTGGTATGCCGGGTTTGCCTTGTGGACAGTCTTGATTCACTGATACTCGCCCGTGAAATTCATTGTGGTGAGGGGATTTATCCCCGATGGGGCGCGCAGCGGCCCCAATATCTTAATGGGGCTGCTGCGCAGCCCATCGGGGATAAATCCCCTCGCCACAGGTCAGTGAACGGCGCAGCGTAGTCGTTAACCTTAAGTTACAAAACCTCCCGCCGATTTGAGCTATACAGAGACAGCGCCCGATAGTGGCTATCTGCTTTCGTCCCGCGCCTGCCAATAAAAACAAGAAAAACCAAGGGAGACTTCCAGTGAAGAGCTTGCTCTATCCCGCCGTCTCGCTGATGAACCGTCTGAGCTTCGGCATGAAGTTCAGCCTGATCAGCGTGCTGTTCCTGGTGCCGATGCTGGTGACCAATTTCTATCTGGTGCGCGATTCCTACCGCGAATTCCAGGGCACCCGGGTCGAATTGCAGAGCCTCGATCTGCTGGGCAGCAGCCTGAGCCTGCGCCGGGATCTGGAAACGCTGAATAATCTGGTGCAGATCAACGTTGTCCTCGGGCAGTCCGGCAAGGCCGACAACCTCGAGGCGCAGATCAGCAGCCTGGAGCAAGCCGTGCTGGCGCGCTTGCAAGGTCTGCAGGCGATGACCGACGATCCCGAGCAGGTCAAACTGTTCGACGGCAAACGCGATGAAATGATCAGCGCGTTCAAGGCCCAACAGGTGGAAAGCTCCCTGCAAAGCAAAAGCGCAATGATCGGCAAGCTGCTCGGCAACGCGCAGATTTTCAGCCAGATCATCGCCAGTCAGGCCGGTTTGAGCCGTGACAACCAGAGCGACATCCGCCAGCTCAGCGAGTTGCTCACCAACATTACCCCGGGCGTCACCCAAACCCTCGGCGAAGGCCGGGCCATCGGCTCGTATTCGTTGGGGCAGGGCTTTCTCAACAGCTCGTCGAGTACCCGTTTCGACGAGTTGCTGGCGCAGATCGAAAAGCTCCAGGCCGAATACGCACTGAAATTGCAGGATGCCCTCGACTCCAGCAAAGCTGCGCGCGCCAGCCTCAGCGCGCCGTCCGACAGCAGCAAGACCTCGCTCAAACAGGCCAGCGAACTGTTTGAAGCGAAAGTCGTGGTGGCCGAGACCCTCGATACTCCGTGGCAGGCGTTTTACGACCAAGTCACCGGGCTGATGGCGCAGACCTACCAGCTCAATGACGCGACCCTGAAATTTCTCGATACCCAACTGCAGCAGCGCCTGGCGCAGAACCGCACGCACATGGTGTTGCAGGCGGTGGCGTTGTCGGTGGTGTTCGTGCTGATTTTCTATCTCTACGCGGGTTTCTACGCCTCGACCCGCACCACGCTCAAGCGTTTGGGCGCGATGATGGACAAGGTCGCGGCCGGTGACATGACGGTCAATTTCAAGGCCAGCAGCCGCGATGAACTCGGCGAGCTGGGTGAGGTGTTCAACGGCACCGTAAGGAAGATCCACGACCTGATCGAACGGGTCGGCCATACCGTGGCCGAGGTCGAGCGCCAGGCCGGGCAGGTGGAAAATGTCTCCGCGCAAAGCAATCAGGCGGTGGCCGGGCAGCGCACGCAGATCGAGCAAGTGGCGACCGCGATGAATCAGATGTCGGCGACCTCGCTGGAAGTTGCACGCAGCGCAGCGGCAGCCGTGAGCAGTGCGCACAGCGTCAACGATGAAACCGTCAGCGGCCGCACACTGGTGGAGTCGCAGCAGGGCAGCATTGCCGCGTTGGCCAGCGAGATCGACCAATCAGTGCTGGTGATCAATCAGTTGGCCAGCGACAGCCAGTCGATCAGCCGCGTGCTGGAAGTGATCAAGAGCATTGCCGAGCAGACCAATCTGCTGGCGCTTAACGCGGCCATCGAAGCGGCCCGTGCCGGCGAGCAGGGCCGTGGCTTCGCCGTGGTGGCAGATGAAGTGCGTACGTTGGCCAAACGCACTCAGCAATCGACCGAAGAAATCGAACAGATGATCGCCAAGCTGCATGGCGGCGTCGGCGCGGCGGTGAAAGCCATGGGCGTCAGCCATCAGATGGCCAACGGCACGGTCGGGCAGTCGGAAAAGGTCCAGCAGGCGTTGGAAAACATCCTGGGGGCGGTAGGCATGATCGTCGATCAGAATCAGCAGATCGCCGCTGCCGTGGAGCAGCAGACCGCCGTCGCGCATGACATCGACCAGAACATCGTCGAGATCAACCGCGCCGGTGAACGCACGGCCCAAGGTGCGCATCAGACCGAGGATGCCAGCCGGGCACTGTCGGCGCAGGTGGTGGAACTCAAACAGCTGATCAGCGCGTTCCGCGTCTGAATCCTGCCGCGCCCCCCTTGGCAGAAAACCTGTTGGGAGGGGATTCATCCCCGATGGGACGCGCAGCGTCCCCCCCATGCCTGTAAGTGATCAGGGACTGCTGCGCAGTCCATCGGGGATGAATCCCCTCACTACATGCTCATTCCAACAGGGGGAGCAGGGCAGATGTCAGAACATTTTGTAATGCATTGATACTTACGCTTGTAAGCCAATTCCTGTTTTCTTCCGACGGCTGGCTTTTCGTCATTAATGAGCCAGTATCCGAGTTCCGCTGATTGCGTCGAGGAGGCCGCTCATGTCCGTTGCAACCCTGGGAGTCCAGGGCCGTTGTGCTCATTGCCAGACCACGCAGTTACTCAAGCCATGGCAGCTCAACGCCATCGCAATCAACGAACCGTTCACTTGCGCGCACTGCCAGAAAACGCTGGAGTTGCGTTGCCCGAAACAGATCAAACGCTTCAAGTCCCTCGATTCGCTGGGATTGCTGCGCTTCAGCGCCTCGGTAACCGTGTGTACCGCGCTGCTGGTGGCGCTGGTCATGGAATGGATCGGGCTGCTCAGCGTGACTGAACAGTTGAATGCGTCACTGATCGTGCTTTTCGCGTACTTCGCGCTGCTGCGTTTTTTTCACCACCGTCAGCACATGACCCTGATCCTCGACGCAGCCAGAGCGCATGCGAACCGACTGTAGGAGCTGCCGAGTGAAACGAGGCTGCGATCTTTTGATCTTGTCTTGAGGGCGAGGAGCAAAAGATCGCAGCGTGCCGCAGCTCCTACAGAAGGCGTGTTACCAACCGAATACTTCGCAGCTGTTGGCAGTGCTGGCAGCGGCCAGTTGTTCCGGGCTGATGTTCATCAACTCGGCGAGCGCCGCACAGATCGCCGGCAAGTGTGCCGGTGTATTGCGTACGCCGGGAAACATCGCCGGGGCCATGTCTGGCGAGTCGGTCTCGAGCACGATCGAATCCAGTGGCAACTCCGCCAGCACGCGATGCATGCGCAACGCCTGCGGCCAGGTTGGCGCGCCGCCCAAACCCAATTTGAAACCGAGCTTGATGTATTCGCGTGCTTCTTCGCGGCTGCCGGCGAAGGCGTGGATGATCCCGGCGCGTTTGAGCTTGAAGCGCTTGAGCGTGGCGATTACGGCTGCGTGGCTGCGGCGGACGTGGATCAGCGCCGGCAAATCGAAGTCTGCCGCCAGTTGCAGTTGCGCGTCGAACAGCGCTTGCTGGCGTTCGCGGTCGAGGGTTTCGATGAAATAATCCAGACCGATCTCGCCCACCGCACACAGTTGCCGATGGCCGCGCAGCCGCGTCAGCCAGTCACCGAGTGCGCGCAGGTCTTCGGGTCGATGCTGATCGAGGTACACCGGATGCAGACCGAACGCTGCATACAAGTCGGCATCGCTCTGCACCAGATCCCACAGCCGTTGCCAATTGCCCTGATAAACCCCCAGCACCACCATCCGCCGCACGCCGAGAGCGCGGCTTTCGGCGAGCAACGCCGCGCGATCGGCGTCGAAGTCGGGGAAGTCGAGGTGGGTGTGGCTGTCGATCAGCTCCACGGCTCAGTCCCGGTGAATACGCTGCTTGAAGGTCCGCGCGATGGCCTGCACGCCAGGCTTGTATTCGGCTTGCTCAACCGCAGCCAACGCCAGCTCCAGCGCCTTGTCGGCGATCAACTGGTGCTGCTGGGCCATGGCGTTGACCGGCAATGGCAGAAAGTCCAGCAACTGCGTGTCACCGAAGGTGCCCAGGCGCAGCGGACGGGATTTGAGCGGGAAGTCATGCAGCGCATCGAACACGCCCTGCAGCAGCACGTAGGAGGTGGTCACCAGTGCATCCGGCAAATGCCCCAGACGTTGCAGGAGTTCTTCCATCAATTGCTTGCCGCATTCGCGGCTGAAGGACTCGGCGTGCTCGATCAGCACTTCGCCTTTGAAGTCGAGCAGTGCCTGCTTGAAGCCGGCCGCACGTTCCTGACTGATGCTCAGCTCCGGACGTGCGCCGAGCAGCACGATCTGTTTTGGCTGCGGGGCGAGCAGGCTCTGGGTCAGGTGCAGGCTGGCTTCGCGGTCGTCACTGATCACCGAGCAGAAGTGCTCGGGTTCCATGACCCGGTCGATGGCGATGATCGGCAGACCCTTGGCTTGCAACTGGCGATAGCTGTCGTCACCGGCCGGCAGGCAACTGGCGACGATCAGCGCATCGCAGCGGCGCGCCTTGAACAGTTGCAGCAACTGGCGCTCGCTGTCCGGCGCGTCGTCGGAGCTGGCGATCAGCAACTGATAACCCCGCGCCCGCGCGCCTTGCTCGAGCAGTTTGGCGATCCGCGCGTAACTGGGGTTTTCCAGATCCGGCAGAATAAAGCCCAACGTGCGCGTGTACCGACTGCGCAACCCGGCAGCTTGTGGATTGGGGGTGAAGCCGTGCTGTTCGACGACCGCACGCACCCGCTCGACCGTGGCGTTGCTGATGCGTTGCTGTTCGGCCTTGCCGTTGATGACGTAGCTGGCGGTGGTCACGGACACTCCGGCCAACCGCGCGATATCACTGAGTTTCAACCCGGTATTTCCTTGTTTTTTCGAGCTTGCCGCGACATTTTCGCCAATCCTACCCGATTCAGGCAGACGACTATTGTCGCAGCGCATCCGACAAGTTGGACTTCAAGGATGAGACATTATCGAGTAACGTGCCGATCAATCTAGATTAAACGTTTCAGCAAGCGTATTTTCTACGTTTTAGACGCCTTTGGCCGGTTCTGCCGTGAAACCGCCAAAACGGCCGCTGAAAAGCAGGCTGACCAGCGCCTAAGCTGTGACCATTCAAAACAATATCCTGGCGCATCCATGTGCCAAAAAGGAGATCGCATGCTCGAGCTCACTATAGAGCAGATATCCATGGGCCAATCGGCTGTGGATAAACCCGCCGCCCTGCAACTACTCGCCAATCATCTGGTGGCCGATGGCCTGGTCGCCGATGGCTACCTCGCCGGCTTGCAGGCCCGGGAAGCCCAGGGCTCGACCTTTCTCGGCCAGGGTATTGCCATCCCCCACGGTACGCCCGAGACCCGCGATCAGGTGTTCGCCACTGGCGTGCGGCTGATGCAGTTTCCCGAGGGCGTGGATTGGGGTGATGGCCAGATCGTGTATCTGGCGATCGGTATCGCTGCCAAATCCGACGAACACCTGCGCCTGCTGCAACTGCTGACCCGCGCCCTCGGCGAGACCGATCTGGGCCAGGCCCTGCGTCGCGCCAGTTCCCCGGAAGCGTTGCTGAAACTGCTGCAAGGTGCGCCGCAGGAACTGGCGCTGGATGCGCAGATGATCGGCCTCGGGGTGTCGGCTGACGACTTCGAAGAATTGGTCTGGCGTGGCGCGCGTCTGTTGCGCCAGGCCGATTGTGTGAGCAACGGGTTTGCCGGCGTGTTGCAGCAAGTCGAAGCGCTGCCGCTGGGCGATGGCCTCTGGTGGCTGCACAGCGAGCAAACCGTGAAGCGCCCGGGCCTGGCCTTCGTCACCCCGGACAAACCGATGCGTTACCTCGGCCAGCCACTGAGCGGTCTGTTCTGCCTGGCCAGTTTGGGCGAGGCGCATCAGGCGCTGCTCGAACGTCTGTGCGCGTTGTTGATTGAAGGTCGCGGCCATGAGCTGGGCCGTGCCACCAGCAGCCGCAAAGTCCTCGAAGTGCTCGGTGGCGAACTGCCCGCCGACTGGCCGAGCGCGCGTATTGCCCTGGCCAATGCCCACGGTCTGCATGCACGTCCGGCGAAGATCCTTGCGCAACTGGCGAAGAGTTTTGACGGCGAAATCCGTGTGCGCATCGTCGACAGCGCGGACAGCGCCGTGTCGGTGAAAAGCCTGAGCAAACTGCTGAGCCTCGGTGCGCGGCGTGGTCAGGTGCTGGAGTTGATCGCCGAGCCGAGCATCGCCGCCGATGCCTTGCCTGCATTGCTGGCCGCTATCGAAGAAGGCCTCGGTGAAGAAGTCGAACCGTTGCCGGCCGTGAGCCAGCAACGCGAAGTCATCACCGATATTGCCGAGGTGCTGATCGCCCCGGCGTCCGGCGCGCAGTTGCAGGCGATCCCTGCTGCACCGGGCATCGCCATTGGCCCAGCGCACATTCAGGTGCAACAGGCTATCGATTACCCGTTGCGCGGCGAGTCCGCCGCCATCGAGCGCGAGCGCCTCAAGCAAGCGTTGAGCGATGTGCGCAGTGACATCCAGGGCCTGATCGAACGCAGCAAGGCCAAGGCGATTCGCGAGATTTTCATCACTCACCAGGAAATGCTCGACGACCCGGAACTGACCGACGAAGTCGACACTCGCCTCAAGCAAGGCGAAAGCGCCGAAGCGGCGTGGATGGCGGTGATCGAAGCGGCAGCCAGACAACAGGAATCGCTGCAGGACGCGTTGCTCGCCGAGCGGGCGGCGGATCTGCGTGATATCGGTCGCCGGGTGCTGGCGCAACTCTGCGGCGTACAGACGCCGAACGAGCCGGAGCAACCGTACATTCTGGTGATGGACGAGGTCGGCCCGTCGGACGTCGCACGGCTGGATCCGGCGCGGGTAGCGGGGATTCTCACCGCGCGCGGCGGCGCCACGGCGCACAGTGCAATCGTCGCCCGTGCATTGGGGATTCCAGCGCTGGTCGGTGCGGGCGCAGCGGTGTTACTGCTGGAACCGGGCACGCCGCTGCTGCTGGACGGCCAGCGCGGTCGCCTGCACGTCGACGCCGATGCTGCGACCCTGCAACGTGCCGCCGAGGAACGCGACACCCGTGAGCAGCGCCTCAAGGCTGCCGCCGAACAACGGCATCAACCGGCGCACACCACTGACGGTCACGCCGTGGAAGTGTTCGCCAACATCGGTGAAAGCGCCGGGGTCAACGCTGCGGTCGAGCAGGGCGCCGAAGGCATTGGTCTGCTGCGCACCGAACTGATTTTCATGGCCCACCCGCAGGCGCCGGACGAAGCCACTCAAGAAGCCGAATACCGCCGCGTTCTCGATGGCCTCGCCGGGCGGCCGCTGGTGGTGCGCACCCTTGATGTCGGCGGTGACAAACCGCTGCCGTATTGGCCGATCGCCAAGGAAGAAAACCCGTTCCTCGGCGTGCGTGGCATTCGCCTGACGCTGCAGCGTCCGCAGGTCATGGAAGCGCAGTTGCGCGCCTTGCTGCGTTCGGCGGACAACCGGCCGTTGCGGATCATGTTCCCGATGGTCGGCAGCGTTGAAGAATGGCGTCAGGCCCGTGACATGACCGAACGCCTGCGCCTGGAAATCCCGGTCGCGGACTTGCAACTGGGGATCATGATCGAGGTGCCGTCCGCCGCGTTGCTGGCGCCGGTGCTGGCCAAGGAAGTCGACTTCTTCAGTGTCGGCACCAACGACCTCACGCAATACACCCTGGCCATTGACCGTGGTCATCCGACGCTATCGGCCCAGGCTGACGGCCTGCACCCGGCGGTGCTGCAACTGATCGACATCACCGTGCGCGCGGCGCATGCCCATGGCAAATGGGTCGGTGTGTGCGGCGAACTGGCGGCGGATCCGCTGGCGGTGCCGGTGCTGGTCGGCCTCGGTGTCGATGAGCTGAGCGTGTCCGGGCGCAGCATCGCCGAGGTCAAGGCGCGCATCCGCGAACTCAGCCTGAACCAGGCGCAAACCCTTGCTCAACAAGCCCTCACCGTGGGCAGCGCGAACGAAGTGCGTGCATTAGTGGAGGCCCTGTAATGGCCAAGATTCTCACCCTGACCCTCAATCCGGCGCTGGACCTCACGGTCGAGTTGCCACGCCTGGAGGCCGGTCAGGTCAACCGCAGCGACGAGATGCACACCCACGCCGCCGGCAAAGGCGTGAACGTCGCGCAAGTGCTGGCGGATCTCGGGCATCAACTGACGGTCAGCGGCTTTCTCGGCGAAGACAATCTGCAGGCCTTCGAAACCCTGTTTGCCAAGCGCGGTTTTGTCGACGCCTTCATCCGCGTGCCGGGGGAGACGCGCAGCAACATCAAGGTCGCCGAGCACGACGGGCGCATCACCGACATCAACGGTCCGGGGCCAGTGGTCGACGCGGCGGCTCAGCAAGCGTTGCTTGAGCGTCTGCTGCAGATCGCTCCGGGGCATGATGCGGTGGTGGTCGCCGGCAGTCTGCCGCGTGGCGTCAGTGCGCAGTGGTTGCGCGAGTTGATTGAACACCTGAACGGCCTCGGCCTGAAAGTCGCCCTCGACAGCAGCGGCGAAGCCTTGCGCGCTGCCATTGAAGCGCGCCCGTGGCTGATCAAACCGAACACCGAAGAACTCGCCGATGCGCTCGATTGCGATGTGGTCTCCCACGCCGCCGAAGCCCAGGCAGCGGCGTGCCTGCATGCCAAAGGCATCGAGCACGTGGTGATCTCCCACGGTGCCGACGGTGTGAACTGGTTCAGTGTCGGCTCGGCGCTGCATGCCACGCCGCCGAAGGTTACGGTCGCCAGCACGGTAGGGGCCGGCGATTCGCTGCTGGCCGGCATGCTCCACGGTCTGCTCAGTGCCGACACGCCCGAGCAGACCCTGCGCACGGCCACGGCGATTGCCGCGATGGCGGTGACCCAGATCGGTTTCGGCATCAACGATGCGGCGCAACTGGCGCGGCTCGAACAGGGCGTGCGCGTGCGTCCCCTGACAGAACAATAAGAGGGTTTGTCATGAAATTAGCCATTGTCACGGCCTGCCCGAACGGCATGGTCACCAGTGTGCTGTGCGCCCGTCTGCTCGACGCGGCGGCCCAGCGTCAGGGCTGGAGCACCAGCGTTGAAGTGGTCGATGCGGCGCATCCGGAACGTGAGTTGTCGGCCGCCACCATTGAGGCGGCGGAGTGGGTGTTGCTGGTCGCCACCGGTGACATCGACATGACGCGTTTTGTCGGCAAGCGCGTGTTCCGCATCGCCCCGGCGCAAGCGCTGCAAGATGTCGAAGCGGTGCTGCGTCGCGGTGCGCAAGAGGCTGGAGTTTATGTCGCCAGCGAAGCCGCCCCGCTTGCCGCTGCGCAACGTGCCCCGCGCATCGTCGCCATCACCGCGTGCCCGACCGGCGTCGCCCACACCTTCATGGCGGCCGAGGCGTTGCAGCAGACGGCCAAGCGTCTGGGCTATGAACTGCACGTCGAAACCCAGGGTTCGGTGGGCGCGAAAACCCCACTCAGCGCGACGGCGATTGCCGAGGCTGACGTGGTGTTGCTGGCGGCGGACATCGAAGTCGCCACCGAGCGTTTTGCCGGCAAGAAAATCTACCGCTGCGGCACCGGCATTGCCCTCAAACAGTCCGAAGCGACGCTGAAAAAAGCCCTCGCCGAAGCTCAGGTGGAGAACGCTGCGAGCGACGGCAAGGCGCCGGCCAAGCAAGAGAAAACCGGCGTTTACAAACACCTGCTGACCGGTGTTTCGTTCATGCTGCCGATGGTGGTGGCCGGTGGGTTGATGATCGCGCTGTCTTTCGTCTTCGGCATCACCGCGTTCAAGGAAGAAGGCACGCTGGCGGCAGCGCTGATGCAGATCGGCGGCGAGACCGCGTTCAAGCTGATGGTGCCGCTGCTCGCCGGGTACATTGCCTACTCGATCGCCGACCGCCCGGGCCTGGCGCCGGGGATGATTGGTGGTTTGCTTGCCAGCACGTTGGGCGCAGGGTTCATCGGCGGGATCGTCGCCGGTTTCATCGCTGGTTATGCGGCCAAGGCCATCAGTCGTTATGTGGCGTTGCCGCAGAGTCTGGAAGCGCTGAAACCGATTCTGATCATCCCGTTGTTCGCCAGCCTGTTCACCGGTCTGGTGATGATCTACGTGGTGGGTAAACCGGTCGCCGGGATGCTCGCGGCGCTGACGCATTTCCTCGACAGCATGGGCACCACCAACGCGATTTTGCTCGGCGTGTTGCTCGGCGGCATGATGTGTGTCGACCTCGGCGGACCGATCAACAAAGCCGCGTATGCGTTCTCGGTGGGGCTGCTGGCATCGCAGAGTTATGCGCCGATGGCCGCGACCATGGCTGCCGGCATGGTGCCGCCCATCGGGCTGGGCATCGCCACCTTCATCGCTCGCCGCAAGTTCGCCCAGACCGAGCGCGAGGCCGGTAAAGCGGCGCTGGTGCTGGGGCTGTGCTTTATCTCTGAAGGGGCAATTCCGTTTGCCGCCAAAGACCCGCTGCGGGTGATTCCGGCGAGCATCGCCGGCGGTGCATTGACCGGCGCGTTGTCGATGTACTTCGGCTGCAAACTGATGGCGCCGCATGGTGGCTTGTTTGTGCTGGCGATCCCCAATGCGATCAATCATGCGTTGTTGTATCTGCTGGCGATTGTTGCGGGGAGTGTGTTGACGGCGGTGGTTTACGCGGCGGTCAAACGCCCGGAAGCTGTTGAGTTGGCAATGGAGCCGGTAAAAGCTTAAAGGCAAAAGATCGCAGCCTGCGGCAGCTCCTACAGGGGATCGAGATTCTCTGTAGGAGCTGCCGCAGGCTGCGATCTTTTTGTGTGTCATCCCCAATTCATCATCCCGTGCTTAAGTTTTCCTTTTTTCAGGGAGAACACGCATGAGCGATTTCAACATTGGTCGCCGACGGGTCATGCAGGTTGTCGGTGCCGGGCTGCTGATGCCGGGGCTGGCGCCGGCAGTGATCGCGTCGGTCAAGGATCGGCCGCAACTCACCGACGGCGTGCAGTCCGGCGACCTGCAAGGCGACCGCGCGATGATCTGGAGCCGCAGCGACCGTCCGGCGCGGATGGTGGTCGAGTGGGACACCCGCAGCCAGTTTCGCCACCCGCGCCGTGTCGTCTCGCCACTGGCTGATGCGCGCACCGATTTCACCGCCCGGGTTGAGCTGACCGGGCTGCCCGCCGATCAGGCGATTTTCTATCGGGTGTATTTCAAGGACGCACAATCCGGCGTCGCCAGCGAGCCGTGGCTCGGCCATTTGCGCAGCGCACCGAAGGCGCGACGCAACATCCGTTTCGTCTGGAGTGGCGACACCGTCGGCCAGGGTTTCGGCATCAACCCGGACATCGGCGGCATGCGCATCTACGAATCCATGCGCCTGCGCCTGCCGGACTTCTTTATCCACAGCGGCGACACCATCTACGCCGACGGCCCGGTGCCGGCGCAAGTGACCACCGAAGGCGGGCGGATCTGGCGCAACCTCACCACCGAAGCCAAGAGCAAAGTGGCGCAGACCCTCGACGACTATCGCGGCAATTACCGCTACAACTTGATGGATGAAAACATCCGCCGCTTCAACGCCGAAGTACCGCAGATCTGGCAGTGGGACGACCACGAAGTGGTCAACAACTGGTCGCCGGGCAAGCAGCTCGACGAGCGTTATCAAGAGAAAGATATCCACACCCTGGTCGGCCGTGCGCGCAAGGCCTGGCTGGAATATTCGCCGATGCGTTTGCAGGCGACCGATGGCGGTGGGCGGATTTATCGCAAGCTCAGCTACGGGCCGATGCTCGACGTGTTCGTGCTCGACATGCGCAGCTATCGCGGGGCCAACGATGACAACCTTGGCGCGGCCAAACCGTTCCTCGGGCGCGAACAACTGGACTGGCTCAAGCGTGGCTTGAAGCACTCCAAAGCGCAGTGGAAGGTGATCGCCGCCGACATGCCGATCGGCCTCGGCGTGCCCGACGGCGAGGTCAGCCCGGGCGTCGCACGCTGGGAGGCGGTGGCCAACGGTGATCCCGGCCCGGCGCAAGGGCGTGAACTGGAAGTCGCCGAACTGCTCGGTTTTCTGCGGGCGCAGCACGTGCGCAATTTCGTGTTTCTGACCGCGGACGTGCATTACTGCGCGGCGCATCATTACCACCCGGATCGCGCGGCGTTTCAGGATTTCGAACCGTTCTGGGAATTTGTCGCCGGGCCGCTGAATGCCGGCAGTTTCGGGCCTAATCCGCTGGACAAGACCTTCGGGCCGGAAGTGGTGTTCCAGAAAGCACCACCGACGCAGAACGCTTCGCCGTTTGCCGGGTTTCAGTTCTTTGGCGAGGTGAATATCGAAGGGCAGAGTGGGGAGATGAGTGTGGTGTTGCGGGATTTGAATGGGGTAGCGGTGTTTGAGCAGAAGTTGCAGCCTGTCTGATTTCACAGGCACTGCAATTTCCTTGTGGGAGCGAGCTTGCTCGCGAAAGCGGTGGATCAGTTGACAATTAGGCCGGCTGGCACGACGCCTTCGCGAGCAAGCTCGCTCCCACATGGGGTATGAGTAGTGTCAGTACACGTCGCGGCGGTAGCGGCCCTGTTCGATAAGGCGTTCGACTTCGACGCTGCCGAGGATGTCGTTGAGTGCCTGATCGACGCCAGCGGCCATGCCCTGAAGGCTGCCGCAGATATAGATCACCGCACCGTCGGCCAGCCACTTCTTCAGCTCTTCAGCGGATTCGCGCAGGCGATCCTGGACGTAAATCTTCTGCGCCTGATCCCGTGAAAACGCCAGATCGAGTCGCGCCAGATCGCCATTGATCAACCACTCTTCCAGCTCCGCGCGGCAGAGGAAATCATGCTCGCGATTGCGCTCGCCGAACAGCAGCCAGTGACGCTGCTGACCGTCGGCGATGCGTGCCTTGAGCAGGCTGCGCAGCCCGGCGAGGCCGGTGCCGTTGCCCAGCAGAATCATCGGCACCGGTTGGTTCGGTAAGTGGAAGCCACTGTTGCGACGTACACGCAGGCTGATGCTGCCGCCGACCGGGGCATGCTCGGTCAGCCAACCGGAACCGATGCCCAGGCTGCCATCGCTGTGTTGCTCCTGGCGCACGATCAACTCCAGCACACCGTCAGCGGCAATCGAGGCAATCGAGTACTCGCGCATCGCCAGCGGCACCATTGCGTCCACCAGCGCTTGCGCATGCAGGCCGACCAGATGCGCGCGATGCTCGGGCAGTTGGCGCGAGGCGAGGGCGACTTCCAGCGGCTCTTCCAGGCCGTTGATCGTCACGCGGGTTTCGCCGCGAATGCCGAGGCCGTCGAGGAAATGTTCGACCGCCCACGCGCAATTGCGTGGCAGCACCTCTACCAGATCCCCGGCCAGCCAGCTGCTGGTACTCGGCGCCTTCAGGCCCAACAGGTAAACCGGCGCGCCGCTGCTGTCGGGATTCATCAGTTCGCGGCTGACCAGCGTCCAGTTGTCGTAGCTCGGCGCTTGCCAGGTGTCGACCGGCGCTTGCCCGGTGATCAGGCCGAGCTGCGTCTGCCAGTGACGCAGGGCGTACGGGTCGCCGCTGTCGACTTCGACCGGAGCGAACAGGGTCTTGCCGCCGTGATCGCCGAGCCACTGATGCAGGCGTCGGGCGAAGCCGCAGAAGTGTGGGTACTGGCGATCGCCGAGGCCCAGCACCGCATAGTTCAAGCCGTCGAAGCTGGCAGCGGTGCGCAGCACTTTGCGTTCGAAACCGCGTGCGCTGTCCGGTGCTTCGCCGTCGCCGAACGTGCTGACCACGAACAACGCATTGCTCGATTCACGCAGATCCTCGGCGCTGACGTCCGCCAGCGGCTGCACCTTCACCGGCAACCCGGCGGCCTGTAATTGCCCGGCGGTCTGCCATGCCAGTTGTTCGGCAAAACCACTCTGAGTGGCGAAACCCACCAGCCATGCCGGTGTATCTGCGTTCGGTGCCTGAAGACCTTTGCGTGCGTCCTGAATCTGTTTTTTCTTGCGCCGGCGGTCCAGATACAGCAGCCATCCGGTGATGAAAAACAGCGGCATGCACACGGCGGCGAGGGTGACGATGATCCGTCCGACGAGGCCGAAATAGCTGCCGACGTGCAGCGCGTAAATGCTGGTCAACAGCTGCGCCTTGAAGCTCTTGTCGGCGTAGCGGTCGACACGTTTGACCACGCCGGTGGCCGGATCGAGGGTGATCTGGTTCAGCGCGCGATCATGCGGCGAGCTGTCGAGCAGGTAGAACACGGTCGCCGGTTGCCCGGCCACTGGCGGCATGCGGATGTTGTAGGCCGACAGGCCCGGGCCGGCAGCGCTGTAGATGCTGCTCCACATCGCCGCGTAGTCGGCGGTGGGTGCCGGGCCTTCCGGCGTCGGGCCACGACCGCCGCGCATGCGCTCGTTTTGCGGCGCGTCGGAAAGCAGTCTGGTCAGGCCTTTGTTGTACCACTCGTACGACCAGGACAACCCGGTCAACGCCAGCAGCAGATACACCAGCAGACACCAGGTGCCGGCCACCGAGTGCAGATCCCAGTTGAAGCTGCGGCCCTTTTTCTGCCAGTCGAGGGTCAGCCACACGCGCCAGCTGTTCCACTGGCGCGGCCAGCGCAGGTACAGCCCGGAGAGGCAGAAGAACAGCAGGATCAGGGTGCAGGCGCCGGTGATGTTGCGCCCGGTATCGCCCATGGCGAGGAAGCGGTGCAGTTGCAGCATCAGACCGAAAAAGTCCTGGCCCACCGCGTCGCCCATGAACTCGCCGGTGTACGGATCGAAGTAGCGCATCTCGCCACGACGTTCGCCTTTGGGCGGGGTGAAGTAGACGCGTGCGGCGTTGCCGCTGTCGGTTTCGACCCAGAGCATGCCGACTTTCTTGCCGGAGTTCGCTTCGATGTGCTCCACCAACTCGACTGGAGGCAGGACGCCAGCGACCTGTTTTTCCACCTGCAACACCGACGGGTTCAGCGCCCGCAGGATTTCGTCCTGGAACGAATAGGCGGCACCGGTAATGCCCATCAGGGCCAGCACCAGCCCGGCAGTGATGCCGAAAAACCAGTGCAACTGGAACAGGGTTTTCTTCAACACGTCGCTCGCCTTGTCCGTTCGAAAATTGTCATCACGGCGCGCATTATGCCGTGGGTTGTCGAGAGCTTCTTTGATTACGCACAAAACCCCGTTCACATGAATGAACGGGGCCAAGCCTTGCGGCGCAGATCGTGTGGGAGCGAGCCTGCTCGCGAAGACGTCGTGTCAGTCAGCCTCTACTTGACTGACCCACCGCTTTCGCGAGCAGGCTCGCTCCCACAGGTTTCCACATCGGTCAGAAGTGGAAGTTGGTGCTCAACAGCGCCGTGCGGCCCGCCGCCTGATTGGCGAAGTGCGTCGAGAAGGCTTTGTCGTAGTAGACCTCGTTGGTCAGGTTCTGCACGTTGAGTTGCAGGTCGACGTTCTTGCTCAGCTTGTAGGCGGCCATCGCATCGTAACGGACATAGGAATCGACCATCGTCGTGTTGGCCACGCTGCCGTAGACGTCGTCGACGTAGAACGCGCCGCCACCGAGGGTCAGCTTCGGCGTGACCTGATAAGTGGTCCACAGGCTGGCGCTGTTTTGCGGCGTGTTGGGCAACTCGTTACCGTTGTTGGCCTTGTTGGCCGGCAGGTCACCACCGTCCACCTGTTCGCTGTCCATGTAGGCGTAACCGGCGAACACTTGCCACTTGTCGGTGATCTTGCCGCTGGCCGACAGCTCGATACCTTGCACGCGGGTCTTGCCGGCGTTTTCGTACGAGGTGGTGTCGACTTGTACGCGAGCGTTTTCTTTCTCGGTGCGGAAGAGGTCAGCGGTCAGCGACAGGCGATCGTTCAGCAGATCCCACTTGGTACCGATTTCGTAGTTCTTGGTGGTTTCCGGCTCCATGTCGCTCTTGAGCAGGTTGCCGTTGCGATCCGGGGTGCCGCCTAGGGGGTTGCCTTCCTGACCTTCACCGAGGGTGTTACCCGGTGGCGTCGCGGAGGTCGCGTAGGAGGCGTAGATGCTGCCGTTCGGTGCCGGTTTATAGACCACGCCGAACTGACCGGTGACGAATTCGCTGGTGTCATCACCTTTGGAGGTGGTGGTGCCGGCGTTGTTGTAGGTCTTGTAGTCGGTGTCGAAGTGGTCGTAACGCAGGCCCATGTTCACCAGCCACTGCTCGGACAACTCCAGGGTGTCGAACGCATACAGCGCGTAAGTGTTGGCCTTGGTGTCGGTGCCGGCGTAGTTGCGCGAGATCGCGCCGTTCCACGGATCGTTCGGGTTCGGATTCGACAGCGAGGTGCAGTTGTAGCCGCTCGATGCGCCAATCATCGACGGGGTGCAATTGGTGGTCGCGGCGCTGGTGCGCGGCGTGGTGTCAGTGTTGACGTTGTACGAGGACTTCTGGCCTTCCTCGCGGGTGTATTCGACACCGGTGGAGAAGCTGTTCTTGAAACCGGCGACGTAGAAATTGCCGAACAGGTCAGTCTGGTTGGTGGTGGTCTCGGTGTTGCTGACCCGCGTGTTGGCACGGCGCCAGACGCTGCCATTGTTGACGTTGCCCTTGCTGTCGTCCGGCTGAGTCAGGATGTAATCCTGCATGCTGGTGCCGTGGCGCAGGGTGTTCTTGATGGTCAGCGAATCGCTCAGGTCATGCTCGATGGCGAAAGTCGCGGTGTCGGTGCGGCCCTTGCGGAAGTCGCGATCCAGACCGTAGAAGTTGCTGTGATCGCCACCGGCATACGGCTTGTCCGGGTTGGACTTGGTACGTGCCGCCGAACCACCGGCCGGGATGGTGTAAGGAATGCCCGAGTCCGGGGTGTCGTTGCTTTCCAGATGGTAGTAGTCCAGGTTGACCCGGGTGTCGGTGCCCAGGCCAAACGCCAGGGACGGCGCGATGCCCCAACGGTCGTAGTCGACCTTGTCGCGACCGGCGACATTGCTCTCGTGGCTCATCAGGTTCAGGCGGCCGGCAGCGGTGTCGCTGAACTGGTAGTTGCCGTCCAGGGTGTAACGCTGGGTCTGGTCGGAGCCCCAGGTGAAACCACCGTCGAACGAGTTGCCCAAGTGTGCTTTTTTGCTCACCAGGTTGATGCTGCCACCGGCCGCGCCGCGACCGCCGATGGCCGAGTTCGGGCCCTTGCTGACTTCAATGTTTTCCACGGCAAAGATTTCGCGACTCTGCGAACCGGTGTCGCGCACGCCGTCGAGGTAGGTGTCGCCCTGGGCATCGAAACCACGAATGAACGGACGATCGCCCTGCGGGTTGCCGCCTTCACCGGCACCGAAGGTGATGCCCGGCACGGTGCGCAGCGCGTCCTGCATGTTCAGGGCGCCGGTGTCTTTGAGCACTTGTTGCGGGATGACGGTGACCGAACGCGGGGTATCGACCAGCGGCGCGGTGTACTTGGGCGAGGAGGCTTTTTCGACCTGGTAGGACGTCGAGTCCTGCGCTTCGCCGGTGATGGCGGTAGCGTC
Source organism: Pseudomonas sp. S8 (assembly GCF_050473925.1). NCBI lineage: Bacteria > Pseudomonadati > Pseudomonadota > Gammaproteobacteria > Pseudomonadales > Pseudomonadaceae > Pseudomonas > Pseudomonas sp. S8. Next base: position 3,395,364 of record NZ_JBFDVZ010000016.1, on the reverse strand, counting down.
CAGAGCGATGGCATTGCCGGAGGCTTTGCTGTCGGTCTTTTCTGCGGCGAAGACCATGTGGCCAGCGGAACCGGCGGTGATGGCGACACCAATGGCCGAAGCGAGCAAACGTGGTGAACTGACCGGCAATTGTGCGTGTTGACGTGACATTTTTATTCCCCTCCCCAAGGATTTGAGGTCGCGGAATATAGGGTAAACGGGTATTCGTATCAATTGCGAAACATTGTTATTCGCGACGAATTTACATTCTTTACAATTTAACCTTACGGTTTTTACCGATTCATCCGTCATGCGGGTTTTACACGGCCAATAAGAATCAATACCATTGGCACCCCTTTACCATCAGGTACGATCGCCATGCTGCTGCACATCCCCGGCCTGTTTGCCAAAGAAGAAGTGCAGCGCATCCGCGAGGCGCTGGAGCAGGCGGATTGGGCCGATGGCAAGATCACCGCCGGCTATCAGTCGGCCAAGGCCAAGCACAATCTGCAACTGCCGGAAGGCCATCCGCTGGCCAAGGAAATCGGCGCAGCGATGCTCGAGCGGCTGTGGAAAAATCCGCAGTTCATGTCCGCTGCGCTGCCGCACAAAGTATTCCCGCCGTTACTCAACTGCTACACGGCGGGTGGCAGTTTCGACTTTCACATCGACAACGCCGTGCGTCAGGCCAAAGGCAGCATCGAGCGGGTGCGCACCGATCTGTCGGCCACGCTGTTTTTCAGTGAACCCGAGGATTACGACGGCGGCGAACTGGAAATCCAGGACACCTTCGGCACGCAACGGGTGAAACTGCCCGCCGGCGATATGGTGCTGTACCCCGGCACCAGCCTGCACAAGGTCAATGCCGTCACCCGCGGCGCGCGTTACGCGTCGTTCTTCTGGACGCAGAGTCTGGTGCGCGAAGACAGCCAGCGCGCCTTGCTGTTCGAGATGGACGGGGCGATCCAGCAGCTCACTCAGGACTTGCCTGATCACCCGTCGCTGATTCGCCTGACCGGCACCTATCACAACCTGCTGCGGCGCTGGGTCGAGGTATGAGTTTTCAACTGCGGCGCGAGGAGGTGCTCGACGTTGCGCAGCTCAGCGCGATGCTCGAAGAAAGTCCGGCGCGTGCGGCGCAGGCGATTCTGCTCGCCGCCGGCCAGGGCATTGTTGAAGCGCAGGCGCTGCTCGGGCAGATCCTGCTCGATGGTCGCGGTATCGCTCAGGATGCGCCATTGGCGCTGCGCTGGTTTGGCATCGCTGCCGGGCAGGGTCACCTGATGGCGCGCAACATGCTCGGTCGCTGCCATGAGCATGGTTGGGGCTGTGTGGCGGATGCTGCGGTTGCCGCGCGGCATTATCGGATCGCTGCGCAAAACGGGTTGGACTGGGCGATGTACAACCTGGCCAATCTGCACGCTACCGGGCGTGGGACGACGGAGAATCACGCGCAAGCCCTGGCGTTTTATCGTCAGGCTGCCGAATCTGGGCATGCCAAATCGATGAATCTGCTGGGCCGGTATCTGGAGGACGGACACCACTGCCCGCAAGATGTGCCGATGGCGCGCCACTGGTATCGCCTTGCCGCCGAGGGCGGAGATTTTCGCGGGCAGTTCAGTCACGCTGCAATGCTTGCCGATGAGGGCCGGATCGAGGAGGCCCTTGGGTGGTTGCGCAAGGCGCTGGACGCGGGCAATGCTAATTTTCTGCGAGTCGCCAGTGTTTCCTTGTTGAATGCACAGCATCCGGAAGTGCGTGCGATGGCCGACGCATATAGTTTGCGTTTGGCGGAACTGGATAATCGTTGATTACTTGTTTTGCAACTGCCTGGTGTCATGTATTTGAACTTGCTGCTATCGATTAAACATCGTAGTGAATGTCTATTTGTCTTGAATACTAATATTTAAGAGCTTGTTGGTTGTCGTCTTGTTGTCTTAGTGTTGTTTTGCGGTGACGGCGATTGAGTGGGGTAAGCCATTTGATGAAGTCGTATTTCAAAATAACGCTAATTAAATATCCGAAGGCGACAAGGAGTCTCTTATGGAATTCAAAATGGACAGCAAGATCGTCGAGGCTGCCGCAAAGGCACCTCGAATGTTTGTAGATGCTTCGCTGGGCGAAGGTGAAGAATACAATCGGGAAACCGGTATTCAATTAACCAAAGAACAGATTGTCAGCCTGCGCAAGTATGAAGTTCTCGGGCTGTCGCTTCCGGTTCGGATCGAGGATGTCAGGAGCTATCTGAACTACGGTGCCGGGGATGTGGGGGGTGTTGGTCTCAAGGCGGTGGACTTTCTACGGACATTCACCCGCACCTACGACCATGCGAAACGCTGGTCCCCGCTGCGTGAAAAAATCATGCTGACCGGGACCGACCTGAAGATTTTTGCCGGCAGCATCATTCGCACAGGTGAAGGCATCGTAGAGATTTACGAAGACCTGAAAGCGTCCAGATATCTGGACGAATACGATATCAAGACGCCTCAAGAGTATCTGGAGCTCAAGCGCAGGATTCCAAATCTCCCCGATCTGGAGTTGCCTTCCGGTGATGTTCCGGAAATCAAGGAGTATCTCAAAAGCATGATGGCCAAAGTCATGCAGTGCCATGCGAAAGCCGAGGAGGTGAGATCCGAACTCGACAGCTTTGGCACCGATATGCGCGAGTCTGTGCTGCCGGAGATCAAGCTGCGACTGGAGTTCGTGTCTCGCAATACCTATCAGGCAGACATTCAGGCTCTTCAGGGCGAGATCGACCAGCGCTCGAAAGAAATCGATGTACTGAACAAGCAATATGATCAACTGGTTCAGGAAGCGATTGCCGCGGCAGCGACACTGAATATCGGTGGTCTGATTCTCGGTATCTATCAGGGCGTCAAAGCTGAAAAGATCCGCAAGGAACGAAACAGGCTGAAGGCGGAGCAACAGGCTTCCAACCAGCTGATGGCCAGCAAAAACCAGACGCTGAGTTCCCTGAACAAAGTGCGCGACGATTTGCAGAATCTGAGTTATGTAGCGATCGAGGCCGAAGTCGCTACGCAAAACCTGATGCTGGTATGGAGTGCGCTAAGTACATATATCAATGCATCTGTAAAAGAAGTTGATCTGATTCACGAAGCAACTTCCCTGAGAAAATTCAAGAACCAGATTCTCGCGATCATTGACCCATGGCAACAGATCAAGACGAATTCCGATCAGCTGTTGGGCGTCTTCGCTGCGGCAGATAAAGAGTACGCAAGCAGTTCCATGATGTTCAGGAGTAAGGTACTGATGTTTTCCCAACACAATCTTCCAACCCATTCGGAGTTCGATATCGCCGCTTTGCGCAATCACGCGGCGTCTGTTCAGGCAAGCGATACCACTGCGCGAATGCTGGGGGAACAGTTCAACTACCTTCCGAACACCGTTCGCACAATGAGTGACCTGACGGCGGTTATCCAGGAAGCTACTTTTGAACTTCGTAATCAGGCCCAGAAAACCTGGATTTATCTGGATAGCACACAGAATAAACTCAGGGCTTCTCAGAAGGATCTTCTCGAATACCCGGAAGATGCGGATGAAATTCATATGGAGATGGAAAGCAGACTCAAAGACGTATCAAGGAAAGTCTGCGAGTACGCGGACGATTTACAGGTGACGCACAACGGTATGAGTACCGCTTATGACCGGTCGGCTTCGGCGCAATGGATTGTCACGCTGCAGCAGGATCGGGCCTTCAGCGCAACGCTGAAAGTCAAATCCGAAGAGAAACTCGTCGATCTGGAAACACAGATGAAATCGGTATCCGAAGCGATTGACCTGATCGCCAAGGCCGGGGTGGAAAAGATCGGACAGGAAGCCCGGTTAACGCTGGATAACCTGAAAGCGCTGGGTCTGGCACCACCGCAGGTTCAGGTTGCACTGTTCGCCATTGATACTCTGAAAAAAATGATCTCGGGTATCGGGGAGGCCATTTCCTATCTGAACATGCTGGCGGCTTATAACCAGCTCAAGGAGAAGGCAGGTGATCTGAGGGCGCAGTTGAAGAAGCACACCAAGGACATTGAGCTGATTGATGGAAAGATTCTGCTGGTGCAAGTGCTCGACCAGTTGGACGAGGAGCGTTGGAGCTACGTGAATGAGTTCTCGAATCTGGTGACCCGGTTCAAGTCCTTCGCAGACGACTTCAAACAAGACAAGTCGCAGGCGGTCGAGCAACGCACGGTTGCCACAATCGCCGCGATTTCCGAGCTCCGGCAGTTTCTGAAAACCATTCAGCAGTAAGGGGGGCAAGGCGGTGAACGGTGTGTTCACCGCCTTATAAACGGTCATGAATACACTTGCCCATGAGTTTCAAGCAGCACAGCGGCGGACGTTGGACCGCTACACTTACTTTCTTGGTTCTCTTCATTCCACCTTCAACAACATTCCCTGGGTCTTTGAGCGCCGCAGGGCCAGCGGTCATCAACTGACGGTTCTGGTCAGCGATTCGCGTTTGATCAACGCCAGTTTCAATGCGCGCTACCTGCAGGAGTTCTGGGAGCGTAGTGCAGACACTCGGCGCCTGTGCACAACGTACGTGGCGGACCTTGCCAGATTCACCACTGAAACGCTGGAAATCGCCAGAAATACTTCAAGGAACCAGCCCCTCAGCGAGGTGGATTTCAAGTTGTACAGCTTGTCCAGGTCGCCGACCTGGAAGTTGTTTCCTGCAACGGATGTGTCGGACCTGGTTCACGAATTGGCGCTTCGGTTCAACGCTTTGAGTGCGCAAGTGCGCCAACTGAAATACACCAGCGCTGAGGTGCATACCGAGTCGTTCGGCCTCAAGTCGATGTTTTTCAAGGCGATGGAACATCAATCGTGCAAGTGCCATACACAGCCGACAGTGATCGATGAGTTATTTCGCGAAGCGCGCACGACGCCGGTTTGGGACGTGACTTATTCTTCAGCAGATCCAAAAGTCAGGGCCGCAGAATACAAAACCGATATCGCTGCGTTGTTTAACGCATCGGCTTCTGTGATTTCGCAAATGAGCTTCTTTCTTGAGGAAACGTGTCTGCGTATCGATACGGCGTTCCGTGAGTTATTGAAAGCGGAGCGCGCATCGAAGCTCGGAGAGTTGAATTTTCAGTTGGCCGCCACGAGGGAGGGCGCCGACGAGTTCATGGCGATGATCGATCACCTCGAGACCTGGCTGCGCAAATAAAAAAGGCCCATGCACAAGCATGGGCCTTTCGGTTAAAGCATCACTTACACGTAGAACGATTTCAGCGGCGGGAAGCCATTGAATTCGACGGCGCTGTAACTGGTGGTGTAGGCACCGGTCGACAGCCAGTACAGACGATCACCGATCGCCAGGTTCAGTGGCAGGCCGTACTTGTAGTTCTCGTACATGATGTCGGCGCTGTCGCACGTTGGACCGGCGATCACCACTTCTTCCATCTCGCCTTTCTTCTCGGTCCAGATCGGGAACTTGATCGCTTCGTCCATGGTTTCGATCAGCCCGGAGAACTTGCCCACATCGGTGTAGACCCAACGCTCGACGGCGGTGCGCGATTTGCGTGCGACCAGTACCACTTCGCTGACCAGAATGCCGGCGTTGGCGATCAGCGAACGGCCCGGTTCCAGAATGATTTCCGGCAGGTCATCACCGAAGTCTTCTTTCAGGAAACGGATGATCTCTTCGGCGTAGGTTTCCAGGCTGTTGGTACGGGTGATGTAGTTGGCCGGGAAGCCACCGCCCATGTTGATCAGCTTCAAGTGGATACCGTCTTCTTCTTTCAGGCGCTCGAAGATCACTTTGACCTTGGCGATCGCTGCGTCCCAGACGCTGATGTCGCGCTGCTGCGAACCGACGTGGAACGAGATGCCGTAAGGCACCAGACCGAGGTCGCGAGCGAGGATCAGCAGGTCCATGGCCATGTCGGTCTGGCAGCCGAATTTGCGCGACAGCGGCCAGTCGGCAGTGGTCGAGCCTTCGGTGAGGATGCGCACATAGACTTTCGAACCCGGCGCGGCTTTGGCGATGTTGCGCAGGTCGGCTTCGGAGTCGGTGGCGTACAGACGCACGCCCTTCTCGAAGAAGTAGCGGATGTCCTTGGACTTCTTGATGGTGTTGCCGTAGCTGATCTGATCCGGGCTGACGCCACGGCTCAGGACTTTGTCCAGCTCATAGATGGAGGCGATATCAAAGCTCGAGCCTTTCTCTTTGAGCAGGTCGATGATCTCGACAGCCGGGTTGGCCTTGACCGCGTAGTAGACCTTGGCGAATTCGAAACCGGCGCGCAGGTCATCGTAGGCCTGGGCGATCATCGCGGTGTCGATCACCACGAACGGGGTTTCCTGTTTGTCGGCGAACGCCTTCATTTTCTGAAAGGTTTCGCGCGCGAAATAGTCTTCGACCTGGATCGACATGCTGGAGTGCTCCTATGGGCAAACGGGTAAAAACATGGGTGTAAATGAACGTCCTCCGTATCCCCACTTTGGTTCGCCTACTTCCCAAGGCATGTCGCCGAAAGCAAAAAGGCCACGGGCGTAACTGCCCTTGGCCTTGCTGTCTCGTCGTCAGTACTTGAGCCGGATGGATCGTTTCCAGCATGGACGTTCGGCGCGAACTTTAGGGCGTGAGGGGCCTGAGATCAACTAAAAATGTCGCGTTTTTGCACGCTTCTGACGTACGTCGCGGATATCACTCTTTGTAGCCGACCGAGATGACGGACAGATGTTCCCCAAGAATTTTCATGTGTTAAAAATACCTGCACGTTCGCCGCTTTTGTCGGCGAAGTCGAGGGTAAGTACGTTAGGCGCAACATCGGCGACGTTGGCGGCGAGAGAGGGGTGTGAGAGGGATTTTGGCTGTTTCGCAGGTCGCTTTAGACAGGCTGCGGGCTTTTTCGGTGTTGAGATTCTTTTTCGCCTGATGAGTGAAGAAAAAATCACCCGGATCCTGTGGGAGCGAGCTTGCTCGCGAAGGCATTTTCCCAGTCGACATCGTTGTTGACTGATATTCCGCTTTCGCGAGCAAGCTCGCTCCCACAGCTTGTGTATTTTTTAGGCGACTACCGCTTCAGCAGGCGAGACAATATTGGTCTTCATCCCGCGCGAACGTCCCGAGCTCAGATAGGCTGCAATCGACTCCTGCGTCACCTCGCCGAGGAACACCCGCTCGGCATCCATCACCGGCAGCCACGAGCGATTGAACTCGTACATGCGCGACAGCAAGATACGCAGGTGCTCGTCATACGCTGCAGTGGCGTTGAACTCGCGCAGATACTGCGCGCAGGTGCCGGTCTGGCGATGCAGGTCGCGGCGTCGCACATAACCCAGCGCCTTGTTCTCGGCACAGGTGACCACCACGTAGCGGCGGTCATGCTCGTCCATCAGCTCCAGCGCATCGGCCACCGGGGTTTCCGGACTGACCGATGGGGCGTTGTCCGCCGCGTCTTCAGCCTTCACCAGCAGCAGACGCTTGAGGGTGCTGTCCTGGCCGACGAAGTTGCTGACAAAGTCGTCCGCCGGGTGCGCGAGCAGGGTGTCCGGGTGATCGATCTGCAGCAGTTTGCCGGCGCGGAAGATCGCGATCTTGTCGCCAAGCTTGATCGCTTCGTCGATGTCGTGGCTGACCATGATCACGGTCTTGTTCAGTGCGCGTTGCATCTCGAAAAACTCGTTCTGGATCATCTCGCGGTTGATCGGGTCGACCGCACCAAACGGCTCGTCCATCAGCAACAACGGCGCATCCGCCGCCAGTGCGCGGATCACGCCGATGCGCTGTTGCTGGCCGCCGGACAGTTCACGCGGGTAGCGATGCAGATACTGCTTGGGTTCCAGCTTGATCATGCTCATCAATTCGCGGGCGCGGTCGTGGCATTTCTGTTTGTCCCAGCCGAGCAGTTTCGGCACCACGACGATGTTCTCTTCGATGGTCATGTTCGGGAACAGACCGATCTGCTGGATCACGTAGCCGATGTTGCGGCGCAAGGTCACTTCGTCGAGGTCGGTGGTGTCTTCGCCGTTGATCAGGATCTTGCCCGAAGTCGGTTTGATCAGGCGGTTGATCATTTTCAGCGTGGTGCTTTTGCCGCAACCCGATGGCCCGAGGAACACACAGATTTCGCCTTCATTGACGGTCAGGCTTACCGAGTCCACGGCTTTGACATCTTTGCCGTTGCTCTGGAAGGTCTTGCTGAGGTTTTGAAGTTCGATCATTTGAGGAGTCCTTTTGGAGTCAGCGTACGTTGCAGCCACTGCAGGAGAAGGTCGGCGAAGATCGCCAGAAGACTGACCAGCAGCGCGCCGACGATCAGCATCGACATGTCGCTGCGGCTGATGGAGGCGAGGATCAGCACACCGAGGCCACCGGCGCCGATGGTCGCGGCGATGGTCATCACGCCGATGTTCATCACCACCGCAGTGCGCACGCCAGCGAGAATCACCGGCACCGCAATCGGCAGCTCGACCATGCGCAGGCGCTGGCCGAAGGTCATGCCGATGCCGCGCGCGGCTTCACGGATACCCGGCTCGACGCCGGTCAGGGCGAGGTAGGTGTTGCGCATGATCGGCAGCAGCGAATAGAGGAACACCGCGGTGATCGCCGGCATCGGCCCCAGACCCTGACCGAACTTGGAATAGAGCGGCAGCAGCAGGCCGAACAGCGCAATCGATGGCACGGTCAGCAACACTGTGGCGCTGGCTTGCAAGGGACCTGCGAGTGTCGGGAAGCGCGTCATCAGAATGCCCAGCGGCACGCCGATGAGAATCGCCAGTGTCACCGCGATGCCGACCAGGGTGATGTGCTGCCAGGTCAGGTGCATCACCTGCTGCCAGTCGAGGTGGGAAAAGGCGTTCAGAAATTCCATGACTTTTCCTCCTTAGTTGAGTGGATGCTGGCGCAGGAAATCGACGGCCACTTTCGATGGGCTTTCGTGATCGACGTCGACCCGCGCGTTGAGCTGGCGCATGGTTTCGTCGTCGAACAATTGCGCCAGCGGCTTGAGTTGCTCGGCCAGTTGCGGGTGCGCATCGAGGTAGGCCTGGCGCACCACCGGCGCGGCGGTGTAGTCGGGGAAGTAGTGCTTGTCGTCTTCCAGCAGTTTCAGGCCGAACGCATTCAGGCGGCCGTCGGTGGTGTAGACCAGACCGGCAAACACCTGGCCGTTGCGCAGCGCGGTGTAGACCAGCCCCGCGTCCATCTGCCGGATGTTCTTGCGGGTCAGGTTCATGTCGTAGAGCTTGACCATGCCGTCCAGACCGTCGGAGCGGTTGGCGAACTCGGTGTCCAGCGCCACCAGGTGATTGGTCTTGGCCTCATCGCGCAGCACCTTGTTCAGGTCGCTGATGGTGTTGACCTGCGGATACTCCTCGGCGACTTTTTTCGGCAGGGCGAGGGCGTAGGTGTTGCTGAATTTCGACGGGGTCAGCCAGACCAGGCCTTTTTTCGCGTCGAGTTCTTTGACCCGGGCGTAGGACTGTTCGCTGTCGAGTTTCTCGGTGACATGGTTGTAGGCCACCAGCGACACGCCGGTGTATTCCCAGAGCATGTCCAGCTGACCGCTTTCGTGGGCGCTGCGGGCGAGGTTGCTGCCCAGACCGCCGGTGATCTGCGCGTCGTAGCCTTTGCTGCGCAGGTATTGCGCGGTGATTTCCGCGAGCAGCGTCTGCTCGGTGAAGACCCGGGCGCCGAGGCGGATAACCGGTTTTTCGGCGGCTTGGGCCAGTCCTGCAAACAGCAGGAGGCAGCTCAAGATCAAGCTAAATCGTTTCATAAATATTCCTTCGCAAAAGCCTTAAGACGGGCGCAAACCGCGTTCCAGCCAGAGACGGCTGGCGAGGGTGACGACGCCATCGAGCAGCAGGGCCAGCAGCGCGGTACACGCGGCGCCGAGCAGCAGTTGCGGCTGATTGTTCAGGGCGATGCCAGGGAAGATCAGGCTGCCGAGGCTGTTGGCGCCGATCAGGAAGGCCAGTGGCGCGGTGCCGACGTTGATCGCCAGCGCCACGCGCACGCCACCGATGATGATCGGCACGGCGTTGGGCAATTCGACTTTCCACAGCACCTGGCGCGGGGTCATGCCGATGCCGACGGCGGCTTCTTTGAGCGAACCCTGAACGTTTTTCAGGCCTTCGTAGGTGTTGCGCACAATTGGCAACAGGGAAGCGAGGAACAAAGCGAAGATCGCCGGACCACTGCCGATGCCGAGAATCCCCAGGGCAATCGCCAGTACCGCCAGCGGTGGCACGGTGTTGCCGATATTGAAGATCTGCATGAAGCGTTCAGCGCGGCCGACCATGCTCGGGCGGCTGAGAAAGATACCGGCGGGGATGCCCACGACCAGGGCGGCCAGCATTGAAGCGAGGACGAGAATCAGATGAGCTTGCAGGTAAAACAACAAATCGTCGCGGTAGTGTTCGATCGTGTTGATGCCGATCCAGTGAACCAGCAGGGCCAGGAGCGCGATCACCACCGCACCTCCCATCAGCCCTTTGCCATAGCGGATAGCCACAGGCGGACTCCTTTTTTTGTAGTCGGCGAACGCAGCTCCGTGTGGCAAGGCCATTCCTGGCTGCCGAAGTCAGCGTTCGCGAAAAGTAGCCGTTTTTCAGGACCGGCCAAGCGATCTGAAAGCGAGCCATGAGCGCAGCCTCGTCAGGCTAACTTGCTGATTTTTCAGCCCCTGACGAAATGTCGTAACAGGGGATGGACGTCTCCGTGCTTTAAAAGGTTCCCACGTCAGACACTGTTTGGCCACCTGCAGGAGCAACCGCAGGCTGCGATCTTTTGATTTTGTTCTTGAGAGCAAGATCAAAAGATCGCAGCCTGCAGCAGCTCCTACAGGGTTTTGCGCGGCCGAGGGACGGTGGTTCGGCGGTTACTTTTTAAGCTATACTCGCCGCCCTTTTTTGAATCACCGCCAGGCGATTTCCCATGACCAACCAGGCCGCCGAAGTCGCGAAACGCCGCACTTTCGCCATTATTTCCCACCCCGATGCCGGTAAAACCACGATCACCGAAAAGCTCCTGTTGATGGGCAAGGCGATTGCAGTGGCCGGTACGGTGAAATCCCGTAAATCCGACCGCCATGCGACATCCGACTGGATGGAGATGGAGAAGCAGCGGGGTATTTCCATTACCACGTCGGTCATGCAGTTCCCGTATCGCGAACACATGATCAACCTGCTCGACACCCCGGGCCACGAAGACTTCTCCGAAGACACCTACCGCACCCTGACCGCAGTCGACTCGGCGCTGATGGTGCTCGACGGCGGTAAAGGCGTTGAGCCACGGACCATCGCCCTGATGGACGTTTGCCGTCTGCGTGACACGCCGATCGTCAGCTTCATCAACAAACTCGACCGTGACATCCGCGACCCGATCGAGCTGCTCGACGAAATCGAAGCCGTTCTGAAGATCAAGGCGGCGCCGATCACCTGGCCGATCGGTTGCTACCGCGACTTCAAGGGCGTGTACCACTTGGCCGACGACTACATCATTGTCTACACCGCCGGTCACGGTCACGAACGCACTGAAACCAAGATCATCGAGAAACTCGACTCCGACGAGGCGCGCGCGCATCTGGGCGACGAGTACGAGCGCTTCCTCGAACAGCTGGAACTGGTGCAGGGCGCCTGCCATGAGTTCAACCAGCAGGAGTTCCTCGACGGTCAACTGACTCCGGTGTTCTTCGGTACCGCACTGGGCAACTTCGGGGTCGACCACGTGCTCGACGCCGTTGTGGACTGGGCGCCGCGTCCTTTGCCTCGCGTGGCCAACGAGCGCACCGTCGAGCCGGTGGAAGAGAAGTTCTCGGGCTTCATCTTCAAGATCCAGGCGAACATGGACCCGAAACACCGCGACCGTATCGCTTTCATGCGTATCTGCTCCGGCAAGTACGAGAAAGGCATGAAGATGCGCCACGTGCGTACCGGCAAGGACGTGCGCATCGGCGACGCCCTGACGTTCTTCTCCTCCGAGCGTGAACAGCTGGAAGAGGCGTACGCCGGCGACATTATCGGTCTGCATAACCATGGCACGATCCAGATCGGCGACACTTTCAGCGAAGGCGAAGTCCTCGGGTTCACTGGTATCCCGCACTTCGCCCCGGAGCTGTTCCGTCGCGTGCGTCTGCGTGATCCGCTGAAATCCAAGCAATTGCGTCAGGGTCTGCAACAGCTGGCTGAAGAGGGCGCGACTCAGGTGTTCTTTCCGGAGCGCAGCAACGACATCATTCTTGGCGCCGTCGGTGTGCTGCAGTTTGATGTGGTCGCCAGTCGTTTGAAGGAGGAATACAAGGTTGAGTGCTCTTACGAGCCGATCACTGTGTATTCCGCGCGCTGGATTGAATGCAGCGACAAGAAGAAGCTTGAGGAGTTTTCCAACAAGGCGGTGGAGAATCTCGCGCTGGATGGCGGTGGGCACCTGACCTATCTGGCGCCGACGCGGGTTAACCTGGCGTTGATGGAAGAGCGTTGGCCGGATGTGAAGTTCCGTGCGACGCGTGAGCATCATTAAGCGCTGAGCTGGGTTGTTCGAAAGCCCCTGAGGTGTAGGCCTTGGGGGCTTTTTTTGGGCTTTGTCTTGGCGGCCTTTGGGCCGACCAGGCTTCGGGTGGTTTTGGGTGTATATCCGTTTTTTCGGTGATGGCGGCTTAGGGTTTCGCCCTGACGGCGACTCACTTTTTTTACAAACGCCTAAAAAAAGTAAGCAAAAAAACGCTTGCTCCTGCGTTCGGCCCGCTCGCTAAAGCTCGGGGTCCCTTCGCTCCGGGATTGATCCGGGCGCAGCGCCTACGGTTTGCTTCGCTGCACCTCCTCTCGCTGTGTTTGGCTGCGCCAAACGGTCGCTGCGCTCCCACCCCCGGATCAATCCCTCCACTCAGCCTTCCGATGTCGCCCGTGGATCAAGATCAAAAGCGGTACTCGAGCTAACGCTCATTGTGTTGAGTGGTGAGGAGCGAGAGCGGTGCGCGTTCTGCTCTTGCTCTTGTGTGGGAGCTGGCTTGCCAGCGATGGCGGCCTGCAAGCCGACCAATCGCCCACTGAAGTCACTCAATTTCCCTGTGGGAGCGAGCTTGCTCGCGAAGGCGCCCTGCCAGCCAACCGTTCTCCAAATGAATACCCCAATCCATTGTGGGAGCTGGCTTGCCAGCGATGGCGGCCTGCGAGCCGACCAATCTCCCACTGAAGTCACTCAATTTCCCTGTGGGAGCGAGCCTGCTCGCGAAGGCGTCCTGCCAGCCAACCGTTCTCCAAATGAATACCCCAATCCATTGTGGGAGCTGGCTTGCCAGCGATGGCGGCCTGCGAGCCGACCATTTTCTAATCGAACTGAGCGACCGAGGGCTGCGATCTTTTGGACTTGAAGCGCGAAGTCAAAAGATCGCTGCCTACGACAGCTCCCACAGGGTTGTAGGGCGACTCTGTATTTTGAGATATCGATGTCCTTGAGCGCGACAACCGGTGTGCTGGGCGTTAGTGTTTCAGGTCCACGCCGGTCGCTTTGAGAGGTCAATGGAATGACGCGCAACCTCGTCCATCTGCTGCGCCCCAACGGCTATTTCAGCCTGATGGCCTGGGTGCTCGCGGCGCTGCTGTTCATCAATCGCTTGAGCAGCATGGTCAAGTTGTTCATGGCGCTGTATCTGCGCCAGGAGCTGGGGCTGGCGATCGAGACGGTGGGCTGGCTGTTGTCGGCCTACGGTGCCGGGTTGTTGATTGGTTCGATGCTCGGTGGGTTGCTCAGTGATCATGTGCGGACGGCGCGGCTGACCGCCGCGTTGTTCTTTGTTTCCATGTGGGTGTTGATCCTGTTGGGGCTGGTGACGCAGGTGGCGTTGCTGGCCGTGTTGCTGTTGCTCAGTGGTGCCGTCGACGGGGCGATTCGAACGCTGCATCAGCGACTGATCATGGAGTATTGCGAGCCTGCGCAGCGCTCCCGTGCCCAAGCCTTGAGCCGGGTGGCGCGAAACCTTGGCATGGCGGCTGCCGGGGTGGCCGGCGGGGTGTTGGCGCAGACGGATTTCCGTTGGGTGTTTTTTGTCAGTGCGGCGATGACGCTGCTCGCGTTGCTGTGGTTTGTGCGCACCACTTGGCGCCGCGCGGTACTCAAGCCCGATGAGGTGACCGAAGCTGGCACTGGTACACCGTTGCGCGACGCGGCATTCCTCTGGCTGCTCGGTGCGGCCGTGTTGCTGGGGATGGCCTTCGACACGGTTTACAGCACGCTGGGCAACTATCTGCGCGACTACTACCACTTGAGCACCGAGGCCATCGGCTGGCAGTTCGGGCTTAACGCGATGCTGGTGGTGGTGCTGCAGATCCCGCTCACGCACTGGGGCGAGCGGTGGGGCTTGCGTCGGCAATTGCTCGCGGGTTGTGTGTTGTTGGCGGTCGGGTTGGGGATGTTGCCGTTTGGCTCCGGCTTGCTTTACGTGTGTCTGTCGACGGTGATCTGGACCTTGGGTGAAGCTTTTTTCATGCCGCCGCTGAATGTGCTGGTCATGCGGCACGCGCAGGGCGGCAAAAGTGGCCAGTATTTCGGTCTGTTTTTCATGAGCTGGAGCGCCAGTGCATTGTTGTCGCCGGTGTTGAGTGGTCAGCTGTATGGGCACTTCGGCGGCCACAGTGTATGGCTTGCGAGCGCGACACTGGCGTTGTTGACCTTGCCGCTGATCTGCCTGGCGACGCGCTCATCGACCCAGGCCAAAGCGCTGGCCGCCAGTGAGCGCACGGCCTCGCTTAGCTGATTCGGTTATAGCGGTTATTCACAAGTGATCTCTCGTCCCAGGGCATTTCCCGGGGTTGGTCAGCGTCCTATCTGGTGAACCGGACTGATCGGAACTAGATTTCATTCAGCGCCGGATCGGCACCCCAGGCTTCAACCACGAAAGGATGGAAATGGCTATGAGCATTTTTCAACGCATTGTGCTGTTGCTTAAGGTTTTGGTGATGTTGACGCTTGGCACTACGGCGGCGTGGGCAAGTTCTGCCACACCATCACAGGGGTTTAACGCAGCCCACGGACAAGCCGGTGTGGTCATGCTGGCCAAGTCTGAATCCGAACCGGGCGATCAGGACCAGGGCGGCAGCAAGGATGATGACGACTCGACCACTGACGAGCCGGACACTGACGATGACGAAGGCGACAGCCAGTCGTAAAGCGCCGGCAAAAGAAAACCCCTTCTTCCCCGACTGATGCGCAATCGGGGGAGAAGAGGTTTGGGTTAACACATTATTTCCGGATAAACACGATTCCTGCAGGAGCTGCGGCACGCTGCGATCTTTTGATCCTGATGCTGGAAATCAACAGATCGCAGCCTCGTTTCACTCGACAGCTCCTACAGGTTTTGTATCGGTCTCCGGTTTTGCTTACGCCGCGCCATCGAGGAACTGTTCGGCGTAGTGGCAAGCCACCTGCCGGTTGTCGAGCTGGCGCAGGGCCGGCTCTTCAGTGCTGCAACGCTCGGTCGCGTACGGGCAACGTTTGTGGAACGCGCAGCCCGGTGGCGGGTTCAGCGGGTTGGGCAGTTCGCCGACAATCTTGATTTTCGGCTTGTCCGGATCCGGGTGGATCGTGGGTGTCGCTGACAACAAGGCCTGAGTGTAAGGGTGCAGAGGTCGGGTGTAGATGTCCTCTTTCGGGCCCATTTCCACCGGACGGCCGAGGTACATCACCAGCACCGAGTCGGCGACGTGACGCACCACCGCCAGGTTGTGCGAGATGAACACGTAGGCGGTGTTGAACTCCTGCTGCAGGTCCATGAACAGGTTCAGCACCTGCGCCTGAATCGATACGTCGAGCGCCGAGGTCGGTTCGTCCGCCACCAGCACCTTCGGTTGCAGCATCATCGCCCGCGCCAGGGCAATACGCTGACGCTGACCGCCGGAGAACATGTGCGGATAGCGCTGGTAGTGCTCGGGACGCAAGCCGACCTGCTTCATCATCGCCTGGACTTTCTCGCGACGCTCGGTAGCACTCAGGTTGGTGTTGATCAGCAGAGGCTCGGCCAATTGATCACCGATTTTCTGCCGTGGGTTCAACGATGCGTACGGGCTCTGAAACACCATTTGCACGTCTTTGCGCAGTTGTTTGCGCTGGGCCTTGTCGGCGCCGGCGACTTCTTGCCCGGCGATTTTCAGCGAGCCGGAAGACGGCTCTTCAATCAGGGTCAGGGCGCGGGCGAGGGTGGATTTGCCGCAACCCGATTCGCCTACGACAGCGAGGGTCTTGCCGGCTTCCAGTTCGAACGACACGCCGTTGAGGGCGCGCACGGTCGCGTGGCCCTTGAACAGGCCACGGGAGACTTCGTAGTGACGGGTCAGGTCGCGGGCGGTAAGTACGACGGCCATTACGCCACCTCCTGGTTCAGCGGGTAGAAGCAACGGGCGAGGCTGTTGGCTTTCGGATCAAGGGCTGGACGTTGCACGCGGCAGCTGTCCTGCACGTACGGGCAGCGCGGCGACAGCAGGCAACCCTGCGGACGGTCGTAGCGGCCTGGAACGATGCCCGGCAGGGTCGACAGGCGCTCGGCGCCCAGACTGTGCTCGGGAATCGCCTTGAGCAGGGCTTCGCTGTAAGGGTGTGCCGGGATGTCGAACAGTTGCGGCACCTGACCGACTTCTACCGCTTGACCTGCGTACATCACACAGACGCGCTGGGCGGTTTCGGCCACGACCGCGAGGTCGTGAGTGATCAGCACCAGGCCCATGTTCTGTTCTTTCTGCAACGCCAGCAGCAGATCCATGATCTGCGCCTGAATCGTCACGTCCAGCGCCGTGGTCGGTTCGTCGGCGATCAGCAGTTTCGGCTCGCCGGCAATCGCCATGGCAATTGCCACACGCTGGCTCATGCCGCCGGACAGTTGGTGCGGGTAGGCGTCCATACGGCTGGCGGCGCCCGGGATTTCCACTTTCTCCAGCAATTCGATGGCGCGTTTGCGCGCTTGCTTGCCGGACATTTTCAGGTGCAGGCGCAGCACTTCTTCGATCTGGAAACCGACGGTGTAGCTCGGGTTGAGCGCGGTCATCGGATCCTGGAACACCATCGACAGGTCTTTGCCGACGATTTGCCGACGCTGACGATTGCTCAGCTTGAGCATGTCTTTGCCGTCGAAGCTGAGCGAGTCGGCAGTGACGATGCCGGGATGCTCGATCAGCCCCATCAGCGCCATCATGGTCACGGATTTACCCGACCCCGACTCGCCAACGATGGCCAGGACTTCGCCCTTGTCGACTTTCAGGTCGAGGCCATCGACCACGGGCGTCGCGTTCTTGTCGCCGAAGCGGACGTTGAGATTCTTGATTTCTAGCAGTGACATAGGAATCTCCTCAGGCGGCGTTCTTGAGTTTCGGGTCCAGCGCGTCGCGCAGGCCGTCGCCCATCAGGTTGATTGCCAGCACGCTGAGCAAAATGGTCAAACCAGGCAGACTCACCACCCACCAGGCGCGTTCGATGTAGTCGCGGGCCGAGGCCAGCATGGTGCCCCACTCAGGGGTTGGTGGTTGTACGCCAAGGCCGAGGAAGCCCAGCGCCGCCGCGTCGAGAATCGCCGAAGAGAAACTCAGGGTGGCCTGTACGATCAGCGGTGCCATGCAGTTGGGCAGCACGGTGATAAACATCAGGCGCGGCAGACCGGCACCGGCCAGGCGCGCGGCGGTCACGTAGTCGCGGTTCAGTTCGCCCATCACGGCGGCACGGGTCAGACGCACGTAGGACGGCAGCGAAACCACGGCGATGGCGATCACGGTGTTGATCAGGCCAGGGCCGAGGATGGCGACAATCGCCACAGCCAGCAGCAGGGACGGCAGGGCCAGCATGATGTCCATCAGACGCATGATGGTCGGGCCGATCATCTTCGGGAAGAAACCGGCGAACAGACCCAGCAGGATCCCCGGGATCAACGACATCACCACCGACGACAGACCGATCAGCAGCGACAGGCGCGAACCCTGGATCAGCCGCGACAGCAGGTCGCGGCCCAGTTCATCGGTGCCGAGCAGGAACTGCATTTGCCCGCCTTCGAGCCACGCCGGTGGCGTCAGCAGGAAGTCACGGTATTGCTCGCTCGGGTTATGCGGCGCGACCCACGGCGCGAAGATCGCGCAGAAAATCACCAGCAGCATGAACAGCAGGCCGGCAACCGCGCCCTTGTTCTTCGCGAAGGCTTGCCAGAATTCTTTGTACGGTGACGGATACAGCAGGCTTTGATCCGCGCTTGGGGCGGAAGTGGCTACTGAGGATGTTGGAGTGCTCATGGTATGGACCTCAGCGCTGATGACGGATGCGTGGGTTGGCAAAGCCGTAGAGGATGTCCACTACGAAGTTGACCAGAATCACCAGGCAGGCGATTAACAGGATGCCGTTTTGCACAACCGGGTAGTCCCGGGCGCCGATGGCTTCGATCAGCCATTTACCGATGCCGGGCCAGGAGAAAATGGTTTCGGTCAGGACCGCGCCGGCCAGCAGGGTACCGACTTGCAGGCCGACCACGGTCAGAACCGGAATCAGCGCGTTACGCAGGCCGTGCACGAACACCACGCGCGACGGCGACAGGCCTTTGGCCTTGGCAGTGCGGATGTAGTCTTCACGCAGCACTTCGAGCATCGACGAACGGGTCATCCGCGCGATCACCGCCAGTGGAATGGTGCCGAGCACGATGGCCGGCAGAATCAGGTGATGCAGGGCATCGAAGAATGCGCCCATGTCATCGGCCAACAGCGTGTCGATCAGCATGAAACCGGTGCGCGGCTCGATGTCGTAGAGCAGGTCGATCCGCCCGGACACCGGGGTCCAGCCCAGGCTCACCGAGAAGAACATGATCAGGATCAGGCCCCACCAGAAGATCGGCATCGAATACCCCGCCAGGGAGATGCCCATCACCCCATGGTCGAACAGGGATCCTCGTTTGAGGGCCGCGATCACCCCGGCCAGAAGACCGAGAATGCCGGCGAACAGCAGGGCGGCCATGGACAGTTCCAGGGTCGCCGGGAAGAGGGAGGTGAACTCGGTCCATACGCTCTCACGCGTACGCAGGGATTCGCCGAGATCGCCGTGGGCCAGTTTGCCGATGTAGTCCAGGTACTGGGCATACAGCGGTTTGTTCAGACCAAGGCGTTCCATTGCCTGAGCGTGCATTTCGGGGTCGACCCGACGTTCGCCCATCATCACTTCCACGGGGTCGCCGGGAATCATGCGAATCAACGCGAAAGTCAGCAGGGTGATGCCGAAAAACGTGGGGATCAACAACCCCAGTCGGCGGGCAATAAAACTAAACATCTTGTGTGGTACCTCATCAGCCGGTTAGGCGTGCCCGGCGACCCTGGGGTCAGGGAGGCCGGGAGTTTCTTATCTACTTCACCTGGGTGGTGGCGAAGTTATTCGTGGTCAGAGGGCTGATGTGGTAACCCTCTACGTTATTGCGCATTGCGGTAAACATACGGGTGTGGGCCATGCTGATCCACGGTTGGTCCTGATTAAACAGCACCTGAGCCTGTTCGTAGAGCTTGGCGCGTTCGGCCGGATCTACTTTAGCCCGTGCTTCGTCGAGCAGTGCCTGGAATTTCTCGTTGCACCAGCGCGCGTAGTTTTCGCCGTTCTTGGCCGCTTCGCAACTGAGCATAGGCGTCAGGAAGTTATCCGGGTCGCCGTTGTCGCCCGCCCATCCGGCCGACACCATATCGTGTTCGCCGGCCTTGGCGCGCTTGAGCATCTCGCCCCATTCCATCACACGGATGTCGACCTTGATCCCGACTTTCGCCAGGTCGGCCTGCATCATCTGTGCGCCGAGCATCGGATTGGGGTTGGTCGGGCCGCCGCCGTTACGGGTAAACAGAGTAAACACGGTGCCTTCCGGGACCCCGGCTTCCTTGAGCAGGGCGCGGGCCTTGTCGAGGTCACGTGGCGGGTTCTTCAGGTCGTGGTTGTAGCCCAGCAGTGTCGGCGGGTAGGGGTTGACCGCTACGGTCGCGTTGCCCTTGCCGAACAGGGCGTTGACGTAGGCTTCCTTGTCGAAAGCGATGTCGATCGCTTTGCGGACCCGCACGTCGCTCATGTATTTGTGCTGAGTGTTCATGGCGATGTACGAGACGGTCATCGCGTCCAGTTCATCGACCTTCAGGTTGCTGTCTTTCTTGATGCTCGGGATGTCATCCGGCTTCGGATACAGTGCGATCTGGCACTCGTTGGCCTTGAGCTTCTGCAGGCGCACGTTGTTGTCGGTGGCGATTGCCAGGATCAACGCATCGGCCGGTGGCTTGCCACGGAAGTAGTCCGGGTTGGCCTTGAAGCGCACCTGCGCATCCTTGGCGTAACGCTGGAAGATGAACGGGCCGGTGCCCACAGGCTTGTTGTTGAGGTCGGCGGTCTTGCCGGACTTGAGCAACTGGTCGGCGTATTCGGCCGGGTAAATCGAGGAAAACGCCATGGCGATGTCGGCCAGGAACGGCGCTTCGCGGCGGGTCAGGGTGAACTTGACCGTGTTGTCGTCGACTTTCTCTACGCTTTTGAGCAGTTCTTTGAAGCCCATGCTTTCAAAGTACGGGAAGCCCACGCTCGACAGTTTGTGCCACGGGTGATTCGGGTCCAGCTGACGCTGGAAGCTCCAGACCACGTCGTCGGCGTTCATGTCGCGGGTCGGCTTGAAGTATTCGGTGGTGTGAAACTTGACGCCTTTGCGCAGGTGGAAGGTGTACGTCAGGCCGTCTTCACTGATGTCCCAGGATTCGGCCAGTGCCGGAATCACTTCGGTGGTGCCGGGCTTGAAGTCCGCCAGACGGTTGAAGATCGTTTCGGCCACCGCATCGGCAGTGACTGCAGTTGTGTACTGGACCATATCGAAGCCTTCCGGGCTGGCTTCGGTGCAGACCACCAAGGGTTTGGCCGAGACGCCGATGGCGGCGCTCAACAACACAGCCGTGACGGCCGCACGTAGGGGAAGCATTTTCATCGATAACCCTCTGCAATCGGTTGAAGACAAAAAACCGAACGGCCGACTCGTCATGAGTCAGCCGTCGGTCGGCGTTTTTACAGGATGTTGAACGGGATGGTGGTCACGAGACGGAACTCGTTGATGCTGCCGTCAGCCTGGTTTTCGCTGGCGCGGTGAGCGGTGTAGGTGCCACGGATGGTGGTCGCCTTGAGCGGGCCGCTCTGTACGGCGTAGGTCGCACCAATGCCGTATTCGTAGTGGTGCTCGCCGTCCATGTTGCGTACGTCATAGGCAGTGCCGGTGTAGTGAGTACCGTCGATACCCCAGCCGCGAGCCTGGTAGATGTTGAACTTCAGGCCTGGCACGCCATATTCGGCCATGTTCAGACCATAGGCGACCTGGAAGGATTTCTCGTTCGGGCCGTTGAAGTCGGACAGCAGGGAGTTGGCCAGGTAGATGCCGTTGGTTTCGTGCAGGTAGTCGAAGTACTCGTTACCGTTAATTTCCTGGTACGAGAAGGTCAGGCTATGAGCCTGGTGAGTCAGGCCGAACGACAGCGAGTAGGTGTCGTTGTCGATTTCGCCCATCTCTTTTTTGCCGGTATCGACGGTCTTGTAGTAGTTCAGGCCGGTGGTCAGGCTGACGACATTGCTGTCACCCAGTTCGTGGGTGGCGCCGAAGTAGTACTGGTTCCAGAAGTCTTCAACCTTGGAGGCGTACAGGCTGGTCTTCAGGCTTTTCAGCGGCTGATAGTTCAGGCCGACGATGCTGACGCGATCGGTTTCGGCGTTGTTGTTGGTGTACTCGGAACGGAATTTCGACAGGCTTTCTTCGGTACGTGGCGATACGCGGTCGAAGCTGCCGGCGTCAAACGACAGGTTGTTCAGTTCTTCGCTGTGCAGGCTCACACCTTCAAAGCTCGAAGGCAGCGCACGGTTGCCGATGGTGTCGACGATCGGGGTGCTGAAGTTCTGGCGACCGGCGGTCAGGGTGGTGTTCGACACGCGGAACTTGACGTTGGCCAGACCCAGTTTGCTCCACTGGCCTTCAGCGTCGCCGCCTTCTTTGGTCAGCGTACGGTTGTTGCCCGCGCCTGGACGCGAACCCGGTGCGCCACCGTTGTTGGAGGCCAGGTCCTTGCGATTGCGCTCCAGCGCTACAGCGTTGTAAGCAGCGACTTCAGTGCTGACACCCACGGTGCCCTGAGTGAAACCGGAAGTGAAATTGACGATGGTGCCCTGCACCCAGTTGATACGACGATCAGTCGGGGTGGCAACGCCGTCCTTGCGATAAGTGAACTTGCCGCCGCGCTTGAGTTGCTCGTTGGCGTACCAGTTACGGGTCGTGCCGCTGATGGTGGAACCTTCGAGGAAGCCGGTGGCATCAGCCTGGGCGCTTTTCTCGTTGACGGTCACCGGGGTGAACGCCTGGCTCTGTTCCTCGGCATAGGCCGTGGCGGTGATGCTGCTGATGGCCAGGGCCAGTATCGCGGTGCTGCTCAGTTTCATGGGTGAAGCTCCTTTACTTTCTTTTTATGCCGGCTTTTTTGGGTGGGCCGGTTATTGGTTTAGAACTCATTTCACACATCGCAAACGTTTGCAAAAGGCCGGATCGGCGAATTTCGGCAAAGCGCTTGCGTGAGGGGGATAGACAGCCCCCCTCAGCATTGCGGCTAATCGGTTGGGTTAATCGATACTGACGCCCGAGAACACATTGCGACCGAAGGGGCTGACCTTGAAGCCCTCAACCCGGGCGCTTAACGGCTGGTTGACCGTCGAGTGGGCGACAGGCGTGATCGGCACTTGCTGCTTGAGCAACTGCTGCGCCTGTTTGTAGAGCGTGGTGCGCTGGTCGCGGTCGGTGACGACCTTGGCCTCTTTGATCAGCTTGTCGTAAGCCGGATCGCACCACATGGAATAGTTGTTGCCGCCGATGGCATCGCAGCTGTACAGGGTGCCCAGCCAGTTGTCCGGATCCCCGTTGTCGCCGGTCCAGCCAATCAGGCTGATGTCGTGCTCGCCATTCTTGGTGCGCTTGATGTACTCGCCCCATTCGTAGCTGACGATCTTCACTTTCAGACCGATTTTCGCCCAGTCAGCCTGGAGCATTTCGGCCATCAGTTTGGCGTTCGGGTTGTACGGACGCTGGACCGGCATCGCCCACAACGTGATCTCGGTGCCTTCCTTGACGCCGGCGGCCTTGAGCAGCTCTTTGGCTTTTTCCGGGTTGTAGGCGGCATCCTTGATGCTGTCGTCGTAGGACCACTGGGTCGGCGGCATGCCGTTGACCGCCAGTTGTCCGGCGCCTTGATAAACAGCGTTGAGAATCCCTTGTTTATTCACTGCCATGTCCAGCGCCTGACGCACTTCGAGCTGGTCGAAGGGCTTGTGACGGACGTTGTAGGCAATGTAACCGAGGTTGAAGCCAGGCTTGGAGATCAGCTGCAGTTTCGGGTCGGCCTTCAGCGCCTCCACGTCGGCAGGGCGCGGATGCAGAGTGATCTGGCATTCGCCGGCCTTGAGCTTCTGCACGCGCACCGAAGCGTCGGTGTTGATCGCGAAGATCAGATTCTTCAGCTTGACCCGGCTTGGGTCCCAGTAGTGTTCGTTGCCGGTGTAACGGATGTTCGAGTCCTTCTGATAGCTCTTGAACACGAACGGCCCGGTCCCGACCGGTTTCTGGTTGATGTCGCTTGGCTTGCCTTCAGCCAGCAGCTTGTCGGCGTATTCGGCGGACAGGATGGCGGCGAAGCTCATGGCAATGTTCTGGATGAACGCGGCGTCGACGCTGTTGAGCGTGAACTCCACGGTCAGCGGCCCGGTCTTTTCGACCTTGGCGATGTTCTTGTTCAGGCTCATCCCGTTGAAATACGGGAATTCGGTTGGATAAGCCTTACGGAATGGCTGCGCGGGATCGAGCATGCGGTTAAACGTGAACAGCACGTCGTCGGCGTTGAAATCGCGCGTCGGTTTGAAGTACGGCGTTGTATGAAATTTCACACCTTCACGCAGGTGAAAGGTGTACTTGAGTCCATCCTCGGAAATATCCCACTGGGTTGCCAGTCCCGGTACGACGTTGGTCGCGCCTTTTTCGAACTCGACCAGACGGTTGTACAGCGGCTCGGCGGCATCGTTATCGGTCGCCGTCGTGTATTGCGCGGTATCAAAACCCGCCGGGCTGCCTTCGGAGCAGAACACCAGGCTCTTGCTGGCGGCAAAACTGGCGGACGTGGCGGCCAGCAGGCCGGCGCCCAGCAATGCGGAAAAAACCAAGGTATGGCGCATGACGCTCCCTCTTTTTGTCGTGTTGTTCAATGCACCGCGATCCCGTCCAGGGAAGTTGAGGTGGCATTGAGCTCAATCCAGTACGTACAGCAAGCCGATGGCCCACGCAGAAACTGGTCAGAACCCGACGGTAGGGGCCGTGGGTCTGGCAGTAAATGCGTAATTGCCTGAATGCTCGTAGGAAAAGTCGACACATCCCCTGCCGTTGCAGTCATCCGCAACGGAATTGGCTGTAGGCAAATTCCTGACTTCCGGCAGCTAAAGCAGCGGCGACGTCATGAACGTCGCCGCTGCGATGGCTTAATTGCTGACGCTGACGCCGTAGAAGGAATTCAAGCCGAATGGGCTGATCTTGAAGTCCTGCACGTTGGCGCGCATGGGTTGGAACACCGTCGAGTGAGCGATAGGTGTGTAGGGAACAGCATCTTTGAGGACGTGTTGCGCCTGTTTGTACAGTTCGGTGCGCTTGGCCTGATCGGTGGTGCGCTTGGCATCTTTGACGAGACCGTCGTACTTCTTGTCGCACCACTTGGAGAAGTTGTTGCCGTTGAGCGAGTCGCAGCCGAACAGCACGTTCAGCCAGTTGTCGGGATCACCATTGTCACCGCTCCAGCCAATCAGCATGGCCTGGTTCTCGCCACCTTTGGAGCGCTTGATGTACTCGCCCCATTCGTAGCTGGTGATCTTCACGTTCAAGCCGATCTTCTTCCAGTCGGACTGGAGCATTTCAGCCATCAGCTTGGCGTTCGGGTTGTACGGGCGCTGTACCGGCATCGCCCACAGAACGATTTCGGTTCCTTCCTTGACGCCGGCTTCCTTGAGCAGCTGTTTGGCTTTCTCAGGATCGTATTTGGCGTCCTTGATGGTGGTGTCGTAGGACCACTGGGTCGGCGGCATGGCGTTGACGGCCAGCTGGCCGGCGCCCTGGTAAACCGAATCGATGATCTGCGGCTTGTTCACCGCCATGTCCAGCGCCTGGCGCACGCGCAGGTCGGCCAGCGGGTTAGGCTCGTTGCTACCCTTGACCTTGTCCATCACGTTGTAGGCGATGTAGCCCAGGTTGAAACCGGCCTGGTCAGGCATCTTCAGGGTCTTGTCGGCCTTGAGCGCCGCGAGATCCGCCGGACGCGGGAACAGGGTGACCTGGCATTCGTTCTTTTTCAGCTTCTGGATGCGCACCGACGGGTCGGTGGTGATAGCGAAGATCAGGTTGTCGATCTTCACGTCCTCAGGCTTCCAGTAGTCCTTGTTGCCGGTGTAACGGATGTTCGAGTCTTTCTGGTAGCTCTTGAACACGAACGGACCAGTGCCGATCGGCTTCTGGTTGATGTCGGCAGCCTTGCCTTCCTTGAGCAGTTGGGCAGCGTACTCGGCGGACTGGATCGAGGCGAAGCTCATGGCCATGTTCTGGATGAACGCGGCGTCGACTTCTTTCAGCGTGAACTTGACGGTGTGGTCGTCGACTTTATCGATCTTGGTGATGTTGGTGTCCATCCCCATGTCGGTGAAGTACGGGAATTCGGTCGGGTAGGCCTTACGGAACGGGTCATCCTTGTTAATCATGCGATTGAAGGTGAACAGCACGTCGTCGGCGTTGAACTCACGAGTCGGCTTGAAATACGGGGTGGTGTGGAACTTGACGCCTTCACGCAGGTGGAAGGTGTAATTCAGGCCGTCCGGGGAAATGTCCCAGCTGGTGGCCAGGCCCGGGATAACGGCGGTGCCACCACGCTCGAACTGGCTCAGACGGTTGAACATGGTTTCGGCTGAGGCGTCGAAGTCGGTTCCGGTGGTGTACTGGCCTGGATCAAAACCGGCCGGGCTCCCTTCGGAGCAGAACACCAGGTTAGTCGCAGCGGATGCGAAAGGTGCGGAGGCTAACAAGCCTGCGCCGACTAAAAACGGAATGACCGCGTGTTTAAGCATGTTGGCCTCATGATTTGTTGTCATTTTTTAATATTGAGGTACGACCTCGTGAGTCGTGCCTGCGGATACTTATGCAGGGGCCATACCCAATGCAAGATCCAGAGCGACTGCCGGCCTCAAAGCGTGGCACGAACGTACCTTAATGTCGCATTTGTATAAGAGTTGACGCATTTGACCGTTTGCGGCCGTTTTTTACGGTGCAAACGAGGCCCCAAAACGGTGCGTTGGTCACGTTGTGCGCGCCGCCTTGGGGCTCGGTGTTACTTATTTATACCCACGCCGTAGAAGGGTGTAAGGCCAAACGGACTGATCTTGAAGTCGCTCACTTCCTTGCGCAGCGGCTGGAACACCGTGGAGTTGGCAATGGGCGTGATCGGCACCTGCTGTTTAAGGATCAGTTGCGCCTGTTGATACAGTTTTACCCGTTGCGCTTTATCCGTGGACACCTTGGCCTGCTGAATCAATTTGTCGTAGGCCGGATCGCACCACTTGGCGTAGTTGCTGCCCTTGACTGCCGCGCAGCTGTAGAGCACGCCGAGCCAGTTGTCCGGGTCGCCGTTGTCACCTGTCCAACCATAGATCATCGCGTCGTGTTCGCCATTTTTCGCGCGCTTGATGTACTCGCCCCATTCGTAGCTGACGATGTTGGCCTTGATCCCGATCTTGTCCCAATCCTGCTGGATCATCTGCGCCGACATCCGCGCATTCGGGTTGGAGGCGCGCTGCACGGTCATCGCCCAGAGATTGATGGTGGTACCCGGTGCAACCCCGGCTTCCTTGAGTAGCGCCTTGGCTTTCACCGGGTCGTACGGCGCGTCCTTGATGTTCGGGTCATACGACCATTGCGCCGGTGGCAAGGCGTTCTGCGCCAGTTGCCCGGCACTCTGGTAGACGGCTTTGATGATCGCCGGTTTGTCGATGGCCATGTCCAGCGCCTGACGGACCTTGAGCTGGTCCAGCGGCGGATGCGTGGTGTTGTAGGCGAGGAAGCCGAGGTTGAAACCGGCCTGCTTCAATACGCGCAGGTTCGGGTCTTGTTCCATCACTTCGATGTCGGCCGGGCGCGGGTAGCCGCTGACCTGGCATTCGCCGGTCTTGAGTTTCTGCAGGCGGACGGCGGCGTCCGGGGTGATCGAGAACACCAGGTTGTCGATCTTCACGTCCTCGGGTTTCCAGTAGTCCTTGTTTGCGGCGTAGCGGATCTGCGCGTCTTTCTGGTAACGCTTGAACACGAACGGGCCGGTGCCCACCGGTTTCTGATTGAGCTCGGCGGCTTTGCCTTCCTTTAACAGTTGGGCGGCGTATTCGGCCGACTGCACCGAGGCGAAGCTCATGGCGAGGTTTTGCACGAACGCGGCGTCGACGTTGTTCAGGTTGAAGCGCACGGTGTTGTCGTCGAGTTTTTCCACTGATTTGATGGTGGTGTTCAGGCCCATGTCGGTGAAGTACGGGGACTCGGCGGGGTAGGCCTTGCGAAAGGCGTTGTCCGGGTCGAGCAGGCGCTGGAAGGTGAACAGTACGTCGTCGGCGTTGAAGTCGCGGGTCGGGGTGAAATATTCCGTTGTGTGGAATTTCACGCCTTGCCGTAGGTGGAAGGTGTATTGCAGGCCGTCGTTGGAGACGTCCCATTGGGTCGCCAGGCCGGGTTCGATGTCGGTGCCGCCGCGCTGGAATTGGGTGAGGCGGTTGAAGACGGTTTCGGCGGAGGCGTCGAAGTCGGTGCCGCTGGTGTATTGGCTGGGGTCGAAGCCGGCGGGGCTGGCTTCGGAGCAGTAGACCAGGGTTGTTGCTGCGTTTGCGATTGGGGCTATGGCGGTTAGTGCGAGGGTGATTAGTAGTGGTTTCAGGGTGAATCTTTCCATGGAGTCCCCGGGTCGATTGGAGGTGGTTGTGTTTTTCAGGGTAGCGGGGATTTGGGGGGCTTCGGAAATATCGTTTTTCTTGTTGAGATGTCTGTCTCGATATATGTGGCGGCTTTTGTCGGGTACATATCCGTTGCTGCGGTAACGGCTGCTTAGGGTTCCGCCCTGACGGCGGGTCACTTTGGCAAACGCCCCAAAGTAACCAAAGGGCTTTACCCTGACGTTCGGCCCTCGCTTGGGCTCGGGTTCCTTCGCTGCGGGATTCATCCGGGGGGCAGCGCCTACGGTTTGCTTCGCTGCACCTCCTCTCGCTGTGTTTGGCTGCGCCAAACGGTCGCTGCGCTCCCACCCCCGGATAAACCCCTCCACTCAGCCTGCCGACGGGCCCTCAGATCAAAAGCGGTACTCGAGCTAACGCTCATCGTGTTGAGTGGTGAAAAGCGGTTGCGGCGACTTGCCAGCGATGGCGGCCTGACAGCCGACCTGAATTTGATTGAATACTCTGAGTTCCCCCTGTAGGAGCTGCCGAAGGCTGCGATCTTTTGATCTTGCTTTTGAGTTGTGAGAGCCAAAGTCAAAAGATCGTCTGAACGCGGCCCGAGCCTTCGGCAGCTCCTACAGGGAGTGGGGTTGTATTTAAAGGTGTGTGGGATAACCAGAACCTTCCCACAAGGTTTTCAGGTTGTCCCTCGGACGTTAGCTCTCTAGCCTTGAGCTGTCGCTGAAAACTCAGCGATCGGGTGTGAGAGCCTGGAAAAATTAGTGATTCAGTCCATGTGTCCGCATAATTGCCGGCGGCTTATCTGTTGCCTGCAAATGCTTCATGGCGGCTGTGTGCGGGCAGACTTCGGTCTGGCCGGTTTCCTATTTTTCCGGTTTCTCACCCCGCACATAGCTGCCACCCACTTCGCCGCGTGAGAAACGGCAAGTGCTGGCGTTCATTTGCAAAAATAGGGTTATCCAATGACTAAGCCAGTCCCAGATCCACCACTCGAACCCACAACCCCACTCACCGAAGCCCTCCACGCCGAAGACCTCGCAAAAAACCGCGAAGCGATCAAACGTGCCCTCGATTTCTACCTCAGCCCCGAAGCCACAAAACCGCGCCCACCCAGTTCGATGTTCCTCGTCCATCCGGGCATCGACACGGAAAGCCTGCTGGCCCACGCCTGTGAGTCCCTGGCCTCGGCCAACACCATGGCCAGCGATTTCGCCGATCAGCTCAATCGCCCGCAGCGCAATACGGCGCTGGCGATTCAGCAGATCATCATGTTGGCCGAGTTGGCGGTGAACCGGGCGCTGGATCGGGTGGATCCGCAGTCATAGACCTGTCAGGTCTGACAGTAGATATAGCTCGCGAATGGGATGAACATGATTGCAAGCGACTCGTCTGGCTAGTCTTGCCAATCGAGTTGTATCCAAGCAAAAACTGATTGAGGTGAAGCCATGGACATCGCGGATGCAAAACAACGCGGCTATCAAGCCGTCCCAGTCGCCAAGGGGAATCAGGGAATCGTCTGGCAGGTCTATCTGGCAGGGCAGCTGTTTGATCGTCAGGAGTTTGGCACCGAGGCTGAAGCGTGGACGCACGCGATAGATTTGATTAATGCAGACCAATACAACCATTGATCTTCCGTTTAAGGTTGCGGCTGAATTGTAGAAAGAAGCGGTATGCCTGCAATGGCAGCTCATTCACTACAAACCCAGGCACAAAAAAACCGGCGATCATTCTCTGATCGCCGGTTTTTCATTCAGCCCACATCAATTCACTGCATCAGCACTTCAATCGAGCCGTCCGCCGTCAGGCTGACCTGGCTGGTGCCGGCTTCGACTTCCGGTGTGACCGGTGCCGAATCCGCCATGCCGGCGGCTTTCATCATCATCGGGGCGCGCATGTACGGTTGTGGGTAGCCGTTGCTGTTGAGGTTCAGGTTGACGATTTTGTAGCCCTTGCCGCCCAGTGCGTCGGTGGCCAGTTGCGCGCGGGCCTTGAAGGCGTTGACGGCTTCTTTGAGCAGTTTGTCTTCGCTGGCCTTGCGGGTCGGCTCGGCGATGGCGAAGTCCATGCCGCCCATTTTCAGGTCGGTCAGCAGTTCGCCAGTGAGTTTGGACAGGGCGGCGAAGTCGGCGCTTTCCAGGCGCAGTTCGGCGCGTTCACGCCAGCCGGTGATTTTCTGGCCCTTGGTGTCGTAGATCGGGTAGCTGTTGCGGCTGCCCTGGCGCAGGGTGATGTCTTTGACTTGCTTGGCCTGGGCCAGTGCCTTGTTCATGGTGGTGCTGACGTCGGCGGCGAGCTTGGCCGGGTCGGTGTTTTGCGCTTCGGTGTAGAGCGTCACGATCATCAGGTCGCGGGCCACTTCCTGGCTGACTTCGGCGCGCAGGGAGATCTGGTTGTAGTGCAGCTCATCGGCGGCCAGCGCCGGAAGGCTGGCGATGCTGCCGACGGTCAGGGCGAGAAGGGCGGCGCTGCGGCGAAAGGTGTGCATGAAGGCTCCTTGAATAATGCGCAGGTGTTGGTTCGTCCCTGCGTGAAACCATCAGACTCTAGCTTCTGCGCTGCGGTTCGCCCAGTTACAACTTCTATACAGATGGCCGCACGCCGCAAGCTCTTTGTGGCGAGGGGATTTAGCGAAACGTCGCACCGCCCCGATCGGCTGCGAAGCAGTCGCAATTCAGCAGATGCGGTCTGCCTGTGAAAAACGGATTGCAGGGTTTGGGGCGGCTTCGCCACCCATCGGGGATGAATCCCCTCACCACAGGTGATCTCGGACAGCTATGTGAGGTAGCTGAATTTTTCGGCAACGCCATGTGGTCATTTGCCGCACTTTCGCCTCTCAAAGGCGCGGCTTGGTTATACTCCGTGCGATCCGCCTGGAGCGCTCATCAGGAGAGCTCATGCTCGCCCCCGTACAACTGACTTCCGCCACTCGCCAGAACCTCTGGCGGCTGACGTTCATCCGCACCCTGGTGCTCGCCGCGCAGGCCGGGTCCGTCGGCCTGGCCTACTGGCTGCAATTGTTGCCGTTGCCGTGGGTGCAACTGGCGATGACCCTCGGCTGCTCGATTCTGCTCTGCGTGTTCACCGCCGTGCGACTGCGTACGTCGTGGCCGGTGACCGAACTCGAATATGCGCTGCAACTGGCCTGCGATCTGGTGATCCACAGTGCGCTGCTGTATTTCTCCGGCGGTTCGACCAACCCGTTCGTTTCCTACTATCTGGTGCCACTGACCATCGCGGCGGTGACGCTGCCGTGGCGTTATTCGGTGATTCTGTCGGGTATCGCGCTGGCGCTGTATACCGTGATGCTGACCCGGTTCTACCCGCTGGAAACCCTGCCGGTGGCCCGCGAGAACCTGCAGATCTACGGCATGTGGCTGAGTTTTGCCCTCGCGGCTGCGGTCATCACGTTTTTCGCTGCGCGCATGGCCGAAGAGCTGCGCCGTCAGGAAGAATTGCGCGCGATTCGCCGCGAAGAAGGCCTGCGCGATCAGCAATTGCTGGCCGTCGCCACCCAGGCCGCTGGCGCGGCGCATGAACTCGGCACGCCGCTGGCGACCATGAGCGTGTTGCTCAAGGAGATGCAGCAGGACCACCCCGACGCGATGTTGCAGGACGATCTGAAAGTGCTGCAGGATCAGGTCAAGCTGTGCAAAGAAACGTTGCAACAACTGGTGCGCGCCGCCGAGGCCAACCGGCGTATGGCGGTGGAGATGCAGGACGTCACCCAATGGCTCGACGAAGCGCTGAACCGTTGGCACCTGATGCGTCCGGAAGCCAGTTATCGCTTCCAGCGTCTCGGCCAGGGCACAGTCCCGCGCATGGCACCGCCGCCGGATCTGACCCAGGCGCTGCTCAATCTGCTGAACAATGCCGCCGACGCCTGCCCGGAAAATCTTCAGGTGACGCTGGACTGGGACGCGGAAACCGTGACCATCAGCATTCGTGACCACGGTGCCGGTGTGCCGCTGGCCATCGCCGAGCAGATCGGCAAACCGTTTTTTACCACCAAGGGCAAAGGTTTCGGCCTGGGCCTGTTTTTGAGCAAGGCCAGCGTGACACGCGCCGGCGGCTCAGTGAAACTCTATAGTCATGAGGAAGGCGGCACGCTCACCGAGCTGCGCCTGCCCCACGGCGCCCGAGGAGACCAACATGAGTGACGAAATCCAAGTCGAAGGCGAAGAACTGCCGCATCTGCTGCTGGTCGACGACGACGCGACCTTCACCCGAGTAATGGCCCGTGCCATGGCCCGCCGTGGCTTTCGCGTGAGTACCGCAGGCTCCGCCGAGGAAGGCTTGACCATCGCCCAGGCCGACCTGCCGGACTACGCCGCGCTGGACCTGAAAATGGACGGCGACTCCGGTCTGGTGCTGCTGCCCAAGCTGCTGGAACTGGACCCGGAAATGCGCGTGGTGATCCTCACCGGTTATTCGAGCATTGCCACGGCGGTCGAAGCGATCAAGCGCGGCGCCTGCAACTACCTGTGCAAACCGGCCGACGCCGACGACGTGCTGGCTGCGCTGCTCTCCGAACACGCCGACCTCGACAGCCTGGTGCCGGAAAACCCGATGTCGGTCGACCGCCTGCAATGGGAGCACATCCAGCGCGTGCTCACCGAGCACGAAGGCAACATCTCCGCCACTGCCCGCGCCCTGGGCATGCACCGCCGCACCCTGCAGCGCAAACTGCAGAAGCGCCCGGTTCGTCGCTGAACCTGCGCTGAACGGCCATCGCCAGCCCTCGCGATAACGCGCACCGATCAACTATGATCGGTGCGTGTCTGTTCTTTTCTTTATCGAGCCTTTTCCATGAATCAGAACGCTGAATATTCCGCGGTCAACGATGCTGTGCGCGGGCAGTTTTTTCGCAAGGTGTGGGGGATCATCACGCCTTATTGGCGCAGCGAAGAGAAGGGCAAGGCCTGGACATTGCTGATTGCGGTGATTGCGCTGTCGTTGCTCAGCGTGGGGATCTCGGTGTGGTTCAACACCTGGTACAAGGATTTCTACAACGCGCTGCAGAAGAAAGATGAAGCGGCGTTCTGGCAGCTGATTCTGTATTTCTGCGCGATTGCAGCGGTGGCGATTGTCGGTGCGGTGTACCGGCTTTATCTGACCCAGATGCTGACGATTCGCTGGCGGGCCTGGCTCACCGAAAAGCATTTCTCCCGTTGGCTCGCCGACAAGAATTACTACCAGCTGGAGCAGGGCGGTTACACCGATAACCCGGACCAGCGGATTTCCGAAGACCTCAATAACTTCACCTCCAATACCCTTGAGCTGGGGATCGGCCTGCTGCGCAATATCGTCAGCCTGGTGTCGTTCTCGATCATTCTGTGGGGCGTGTCGGGCAGCATTGAGGTCTATGGCATCACCATTCCCGGCTACATGTTCTGGTGCGTGCTGGTCTACGCCGTGGTGGGCAGCTGGCTGACGCACTTGATCGGTCGCCGCTTGATCGGCCTGAACAACCAACAACAACGCTTCGAAGCCGACCTGCGTTTTTCCATGGTGCGGATTCGTGAAAATGCCGAGAGCATCGCGTTGTACAACGGCGAGCCGAACGAAAATCGTCGTTTGAGCGGTCGCTTCGGTAATGTCTGGCACAACTTCTGGGACATCATGAAAGTGTCCAAGCGCCTGACGTTCTTCACTGCCGGTTACAGCCAGGCTGCGATCATTTTCCCGTTTATCGTGGCGTCGCCGCGCTACCTCGCCGGCAAGATCGAGCTGGGTGAACTGATGCAGATCAGCTCGGCATTCGGCAACGTCCAGGAGAGTTTCAGCTGGTTCATCAGCGCCTATCAGAGCCTCGCGTCTTGGCGCGCCACCTGTGATCGTCTGCTGAGTTTCCGTCAGGCCATGACCGATAACGAACAGCGCCGCCCGGCCATCGACGTGCAAAACCAAGGCAGCGAATTGCAAGTGCACAACCTCGGCCTGGACCTGGCCGATGGTCGTCACCTGCTGACCAATGCCGACATGACGGTAGAGCCCGGCGAGCGGGTGATGCTCAGCGGTCGCTCCGGCAGCGGCAAGTCCACGCTGTTGCGGGCGATGGGGCACTTGTGGCCCGCGGGCCACGGTGCTATTCGTCTGCCGGCAGCGCGTTATCTGTTCCTGCCGCAGAAGCCGTATCTGCCGATCGGTACCCTGCGCGAAGCCTTGAGTTATCCACAACCGGGCGACACCTACGCGCCAGAGCGTTACGCGCAGGTGCTGGAGACTTGCCGTCTGCCGCATCTGGTCGCACGTCTGGACGAAGCCAATCACTGGCAGCGCATGCTGTCGCCGGGTGAGCAGCAACGCCTGGCCTTCGCCCGCGCGATGCTTTACGCACCGCAATGGCTGTACATGGACGAGGCGACGTCGGCGATGGATGAAGAGGATGAGGCAACGTTGTATCAGGCGCTGATTGATCAGTTGCCGGGCCTGAGCATCGTCAGCGTCGGCCACCGCAGCAGCCTCAAGCGCTTCCACCCACGGCATGTACGGATCGACAGCGGGCATCTGGTGGAACAGGCCGTGACCGCCTGACCCACAGAAATCCCCCTGTAGGAGCTGCCGCAGGCTGCGATCTTTTGATGTTGTTTTTCAAGATCAAAAGATCGCAGCCTGCGGCAGCTCCTACAGGGGAAGTTTGTGACGAGTGATCGTACAACCCGCCTGCGCTATGATGCCCACCAAGCCGATTTTTCGAGACCAGACGTTGACCATGGAAAACCCGATCGACACCCCACGCCTCCCGCGCAAGCGCCGCAGCCTGGCCCAGGAGCTGGTGACGGTGCTGACCGAGCAGATCCGCGACGGTCTGCTCAAGCGCGGCGACAAATTGCCCACCGAGTCGGCGATCATGCAGGAGCATGGCGTCAGCCGCACGGTGGTGCGCGAGGCGATCTCCCGCTTGCAGGCTGCCGGCCAAGTGGAAACCCGCCACGGCATCGGCACCTTCGTGCTCGACACGCCGAGCCCCAGCGGTTTCCGCATCGACCCGGCGACCGTCGTCACTTTGCGTGACGTGCTGGCGATTCTGGAGTTGCGCATCAGCCTGGAAGTGGAGTCCGCCGGCCTCGCCGCGCAACGTCGCAGTCCCGAACAACTGGCGACCATGCGCGCCGCCCTCGATGCACTGAACGACAGCGTGGCCCACGCCAGCGATGCGGTAGCGTCGGACTTCGCCTTCCACCTGGAAATCGCACTGTCCACCGGCAACCGTTACTTCACCGACATCATGACCCACCTGGGCACCAGCATCATTCCGCGTACGCGGCTGAATTCGGCGCGCCTGGCGCATGATGATCAGCAGCACTACATGAATCGCCTGAGCCGTGAGCACGAGGAAATCTACGAGGCAATTGCCCGCCAGGATGCCGATGCGGCGCGGGCGGCGATGCGCCTGCATTTGACCAACAGCCGTGAAAGGCTGCGCCAGGCCCATGAAGAGGCACAGGCGCAGCGCGGATGAGCGTCTGGCAGATTATGTGCGCCTGACATACCGCTATCGCTGGCAAGCCAGCTCCCACAGGTTCCTATGTTGAAGCGGATCCCGTGTACGACATCGATCGCTGAGGGGAGCAGGCAAGCCAGCTCCCACAGGTTCCTATGTTGCAGCGGATCCCGTGTACGACATCAGTCACTGTGGGAGCTGGCTTGCCAGCGATGAGGCCGGTGAATTCAGCGCGGCAATATCGAGCGATCCACCCTCACTGCCAGTTTCGCGTTACCAGGCTTGGCAGCAAACGCCACCTCTCCCGATTTATCCACAACCCCCCGCGCAATCGGCTTGCCGTCCGCCAGCAGCTCCAGCGGCGCGCCCTGTAGCGACTGCCCCGACGTCAGTTCCAGTTTCAATGTGATCGTCATTGCTCATTCTCCTTGATTGACGTTGCCCGTCGGGTGGTAGTCCTTGAGCAGCAAGTAAGTGCTCCAGCCCCACCAGTCATCGATGGTGGCGGTGTCGTTGAGGTTGTTCACATCTTTGCGCCGCAGCACCTTGCCGCCCTCTACGCGGAACAGCGGCGAGAAGTTGCTGGAAAGATTCAGCACCGCCGTCAGATCCGGCAGGCATTGCAGCGCAGCAAACGTTGAAGGGGCGGGCACGTTGCCGCTGAGGTAGGCGGCGAAGATTTCATCCGCCGAAGCCTGCACCGCCAGATTGACCTGGGTTCGGTTGTCCGCGTCGCTGGCGTCGAAGTAACGTTTGTCGCCGTAGGCGCGCCATTGATCGCCATGGGCGTTGCGCACCTTGAGGCCGAATTTGCTGTCCTCGTCGTGCATGAAACGGGTGACCAGCGAGCCGAGATCGCTCGGCGTGACCACCGCCGCCATCTCTTTGCGTGGCACACGCAGGTGGCCGGCAGAGAACAGGTCGGTGAGGAAGTGGTCGGCAAACGCGTTCATCGCGTAGGCCCGTTCCAGTTGCTGCTCATCGTGATTGGCGCGGGCTGCGACGGCGGTTTGCAGGGCGGCGGTGTGGCCGGCGATGTAGGCCAGTCTGGCCCATTCGCCAAAGTGGTCGGCGTTGTTCGCCGCCAGTTTCAGATAGCGCCCAAGCGGGAATAGCGCGGAGACGAAACTGCCGCCGCCGGTGAGCTTGTTCCACTCTTCGGACAACGTATCTCCGAGCGCGTCGTAGGCTTCGTGCGGTGATTTACCGTCCTTGATCGCCTGTTTGACCGCGTCGATCTCCTTTTGCATGACCGCGAGAATCTGCGTGGCCTCGGCGCGTGAGGCCGGCAGCACGGCGAGAGAATCAAATGCAGCGTGGAAGCGATTCAGGCGATCAGCCGGGGTCGCGCCTTCGTTGATCGGTCGATCGACCACGCCGTAGAAATCTCCAGCCAGCGCCACCACTTGGCCGTAGGTCAGCGCAAGGCCATTGGGCAAGTGCAAGGGCTTGTTTTGCGCGCGAATCGGCTCGGCGTTTTCGCTGAAGCGCAGCAGGGTGTTATCGCCGATGGCCGTGTGTTCAGCGCCTTCGAAGTGCAGTGGCGGTCGAATGTTCAAGGCGTTGCCGGGGAGGGCGGCGGCCGGTACGACATCGCTATGGGCGTCGGCGATGTGCAGCAGCAGATGCGGATTGTCGGCGTTGAAGCGCATGCCTTTTACAGTGAAAAGATCATCGAGTCGAGCGACGACCGGTTTGGGTCGTACCTGTGGTTTTGCATGCAGTCCGGACATTTCTGGCTCCTTGATATGTCGTCGGTGGATTTATTTTTAACTGTATGGATATACAGTCAGGTCGAGCCTAGACCAGATTTTTCCTACGTCAAGATCGAATCTTGTCCGACAAAAAGTGCGGGGCAACGATGAAATGCAGTTGACGGTTATCTTTTAAGTTGTACGATGACCTACAACTTCAGCGCTGGCTGAACCATAAAACTCACAAAAAACGTTGCTACCCAGGGTGTTCGAATAATGAATCCACAAGAACTGAAGTCCATCCTCTCCGCCGGTCTGCTGTCGTTCCCGGTCACTGATTTCAATGCTCAGGGCGATTTCAACCGCGCCGGCTACATCAAACGTCTGGAGTGGCTGGCCCCGTATGGCGCTTCAGCCTTGTTCGCCGCCGGCGGCACCGGTGAGTTCTTCTCCCTGGCCGCCAGCGAATACTCGGAAATCATCAAGACCGCGGTCGATACCTGCGCCAGCAGCGTGCCGATTCTGGCCGGTGTCGGCGGCTCGACCCGTCAAGCCATCGAGTACGCCCAGGAAGCCGAGCGTCTGGGCGCCAAAGGCCTGTTGCTGCTACCGCACTATCTGACCGAGGCCAGCCAGGACGGCGTCGCCGCCCACGTTGAAGCGGTGTGCAAATCGGTGAACATCGGCGTGGTGGTCTACAACCGCAACGTCTGCCGCCTGACCGCGCCACTGCTGGAACGTCTGGCCGAGCGCTGCCCGAACCTGATCGGCTACAAGGACGGTCTGGGCGATATCGAGTTGATGGTGTCGATCCGTCGCCGCCTCGGTGATCGCTTCAGCTACCTCGGCGGCCTGCCGACTGCGGAAGTCTACGCCGCTGCCTACAAGGCACTGGGCGTGCCGGTTTACTCCTCGGCAGTGTTCAACTTCATCCCGAAAACCGCGATGGACTTCTACCACGCGATTGCCCGTGACGATCACGCCACCGTCGCCAGGATCATCGACGACTTCTTCCTGCCGTACCTGGACATCCGCAACCGCAAGGCCGGTTACGCCGTGAGCATCGTCAAGGCAGGCGCGAAAATCGCCGGCTATGACGCAGGCCCGGTGCGCGCACCGCTGACTGACCTGACCGGCGAAGAATTCGAAATGCTCGCCGCGCTGATCGACAAACAAGGCGCGCAATAAACACCGACCCACAAGGCCGCTGAGCAATCAGCGGCTTTTGCGTAGAGAGGAGAATTTTCTGTGGCTGATTCCAAGCGTTACGACAACTACATCAACGGTGAATGGGTCGCCGGTGCCGATTACTCGGCCAACATCAACCCGTCCGAGCTGAGCGACACCATCGGCGACTACGCCAAGGCTGACCTGACTCAGGTTAACGCCGCCATCGATGCGGCCCGCGCCGCGTTCCCGGCGTGGTCGACTTCGGGCATTCAGGCCCGTCACGATGCGCTGGATAAAGTCGGCACGGAAATCCTCGCCCGTCGCGAAGAACTCGGCACCCTGCTGGCCCGGGAAGAGGGCAAGACCCTGCCCGAAGCCATCGGCGAAGTGACCCGCGCCGGCAACATCTTCAAGTTCTTCGCCGGTGAATGCCTGCGTCTGTCCGGCGACTACGTGCCGTCGGTGCGCCCGGGCGTCAACGTCGAAGTCACCCGCGAAGCCCTCGGCGTGGTCGGTTTGATCACCCCGTGGAACTTCCCGATTGCCATTCCGGCATGGAAAATCGCCCCGGCCCTGGCCTACGGCAACTGCGTGGTGCTCAAACCTGCCGATCTGGTGCCAGGTTGTGCCTGGGCGCTGGCGGAAATCATCTCCCGCGCTGGCTTCCCGGCCGGCGTGTTCAACCTGGTGATGGGCAGCGGTCGGGTGGTCGGCGAAGCGCTGGTCAACAGCCCGAAAGTCGATGGCATCAGCTTTACCGGTTCGGTGGGCGTCGGTCGGCAGATCGCTGTTAATTGCGTGTCGCGCCAGGCCAAGGTGCAGCTGGAAATGGGCGGCAAGAACCCGCAGATCATTCTCGACGACGCCGACCTCAAGCAAGCGGTCGAGCTGTCGGTGCAGAGCGCGTTCTACTCCACCGGCCAGCGTTGCACGGCGTCGAGTCGTTTGATCGTCACTGCCGGGATTCATGACAAGTTCGTTGAAGCCATGGCCGAGCGCATGCAGTCGATCAAGGTCGGCCACGCGCTGAAATCCGGCACCGACATCGGTCCGGTGGTTTCCCAGGCGCAGCTGGAACAGGACATGAAGTACATCGACATCGGCCAGTCCGAAGGTGCACGTCTGGTCAGCGGCGGTGGTCTGGTGACCTGCGACACCGAAGGCTACTTCCTCGCGCCAACACTGTTTGCCGACAGCGAAGCGTCGATGCGCATCAGCCGTGAAGAAATCTTTGGCCCGGTGGCTAACGTCGTTCGCGTGGCCGATTACGAGGCGGCGCTGGCGATGGCCAACGACACCGAGTTCGGTCTGTCCGCCGGTATCGCCACCACGTCGCTGAAGTACGCCAACCACTTCAAGCGCCATTCGCAGGCCGGGATGGTGATGGTCAACCTGCCGACCGCCGGTGTCGATTACCACGTTCCGTTCGGGGGCCGTAAGGGTTCATCCTATGGCTCACGTGAGCAAGGCCGCTATGCGCAAGAGTTCTACACGGTCGTGAAGACCAGCTACATCGGCTCCTGAAGCAATACCCCTGTAGGAGCTGCCGAAGGCTGCGATCTTTTGATTTGTTTGAAGATCAAGATCAAAAGATCGCAGCCTTCGGCAGCTCCTACAGGGAATACATGCAGCACAACAGATTCACCCGCGCATAAAAATAATCAGTGGGAGTACATCTACATGCAATCGTCCAAGCCGACTCACGTCCGCTATTTGATCCTGCTCATGCTGTTTCTGGTGACCACGATCAACTACGCCGACCGCGCGACCATCGCCATCGCCGGTTCCAGCCTGCAAAAAGACCTCGGCATCGACGCGGTCACCCTCGGTTATATCTTCTCCGCTTTCGGGTGGGCCTACGTCGCCGGACAGATTCCCGGTGGCTGGCTGCTCGATCGCTTCGGCTCGAAAAAAGTCTACGCCCTGAGCATTTTCACCTGGTCGCTGTTCACCGTGCTGCAAGGCTTTGTCGGTGAATTCGGCATGTCCACGGCGATCGTTGCGCTGTTCATGCTGCGCTTTCTGGTCGGTCTGGCGGAGGCGCCATCCTTTCCCGGTAACGCACGGATTGTCGCGGCCTGGTTCCCGACCGCTGAACGCGGTACGGCATCGGCGATCTTCAACTCGGCGCAATATTTCGCCACTGTGCTGTTCGCGCCGCTGATGGGCTGGATCGTGTATCGCTTCGGCTGGGAGCACGTGTTCATTGTCATGGGTATCCTTGGCATCATCTTCTCGCTGGTCTGGCTCAAGGTTATCCACAGCCCGCGTCAGCATCCGCTGGCCAACGAAGCCGAAGTGCAGTTCATCGCCGACAACGGCGGCATGGTCGACATGGACGGCAAGCAAGGCAAAAAATCCGACGGGCCGAAGTGGGATTACATCCGTCAGTTGCTGACCAACCGCATGATGCTCGGCGTGTATCTGGGCCAGTATTGCATCAACGGCATCACTTATTTCTTCCTGACCTGGTTCCCGGTGTACCTGGTGCAGGAGCGCGGCATGACCATCCTCAAGGCTGGTTTCATTGCCTCGCTGCCGGCGATCTGCGGTTTCATCGGTGGCGTGCTTGGCGGGGTGATTTCCGATTACCTGCTGCGCAAAGGGCATTCGCTGACCTTCGCCCGCAAGGCGCCGATCATTGCCGGCTTGCTGGTCTCGAGCAGTATCGTGGCCTGCAACTATGTTGACGTGGAATGGATGGTCGTTGGTTTCATGGCATTGGCCTTCTTCGGCAAAGGCGTAGGCGCGCTGGGTTGGGCGGTGGTGTCCGACACTTCGCCAAAACAGATCGCTGGCCTGAGCGGCGGGTTGTTCAACACCTTCGGCAACCTCGCTTCGATTACCACGCCGATCGTGATCGGCTACATCATCAGCTCCACCGGTTCGTTCAAGTGGGCGCTAGTGTTCGTCGGTGCCAACGCACTGGTCGCGGTGTTCAGCTACCTGGTGATCGTCGGCCCGATCAAACGTGTGGTGCTCAAAGAGCCGCCCACCAACGGTGGTTCTGAAATCACCGGCAAATTGTCTCAAGCGCATTCCTGAGGAGCGGCGTCATGCAGTTGATTGAACATTCCGACTCGCCGCGCTACATCCGCCTGCACGAGCGGGACAACGTAGTGATTGTGGTCAACGACCAGGGCGTACCGGCCGGCACCGAGTTCCCGGACGGTCTGGTGACCGTGGACTTTGTGCCGCAGAGCCACAAGGTCACCCTCGAGGACATTCCCGAGGGCGGCCAGGTGATTCGCTACGGCCAGACCATCGGCTACGCGTTGCAGCCGATCCCGCGTGGCAGTTGGGTCAAGGAAGATCAACTGCGCATGCCGACTGCGCCGCCGCTGGACAGCCTGCCGCTGTCCACCGAGGTGCCTGCCGCACAGGCCCCGCTGGAAGGCTTCACGTTCGAGGGTTATCGCAACGCCGACGGCACCGTCGGTACGCGCAATATTCTCGGGATCACCACCACGGTGCAGTGCGTGACCGGCGTGCTTGATCACGCGGTGAAACGCATCAAGGACGAGTTGCTGCCGAAGTATCCGCACGTTGATGACGTGGTGGCGCTGACCCACAGTTACGGCTGCGGCGTGGCGATCACCGCCACTGATGCGTACATCCCGATCCGCACCGTGCGCAATCTGGCACGCAACCCGAACCTGGGTGGCGAAGCGCTGGTGATCAGCCTGGGCTGCGAGAAATTGCAGGCCGGGCAGGTGATGCACGAGGATGACGCCTCGGTCGATCTCAGCGAGCCGTGGCTGTA
This sequence comes from Pseudomonas sp. S8, assembly GCF_050473925.1. NCBI lineage: Bacteria > Pseudomonadati > Pseudomonadota > Gammaproteobacteria > Pseudomonadales > Pseudomonadaceae > Pseudomonas > Pseudomonas sp. S8. The sequence continues at coordinate 3,353,338 of NZ_JBFDVZ010000016.1, read as the reverse complement.
TCGCCTGCAGGATTCCAGTCACGGTTTTACCGAGATGATCGAGCAGATCATGGCGCTGGCTGAAGTCCGTTTGCAGAAGCTTGACCAGCGCCGCCGCGAAACCGTGCCGGCCTCCGAGCTGATCCTCGGCATGCAGTGCGGCGGCAGCGATGCGTTCTCCGGCATCACCGCCAACCCGGCGCTGGGTTACGCCTCTGACTTGCTGCTGCGCGCCGGGGCGACGGTGATGTTTTCCGAGGTCACCGAAGTGCGCGATGCGATCTATCTGCTGACGTCCCGTGCCGAAACCAAGACCGTGGCGCAGGAACTGGTGCGCGAGATGGACTGGTACGACCGCTATCTGGCCAAGGGCGAAGCGGATCGCAGCGCCAATACCACGCCGGGCAACAAGAAGGGCGGGTTGTCGAACATTGTCGAGAAGTCGCTGGGTTCGATCGTCAAATCCGGCAGCAGCGCGATCAATGGCGTGCTCGGCCCGGGCGAGCGTTTCAAGCAGAAGGGTTTGATTTTCTGCGCGACCCCGGCCAGTGATTTTGTCTGCGGCACCTTGCAGTTGGCCGCGGGGATGAACCTGCATGTGTTCACCACCGGGCGGGGCACGCCGTATGGCTTGGCCATGGCGCCGGTGGTCAAGGTCTCGACCCGGACCGAGCTGGCGCAACGCTGGCCGGATCTGATCGATATCGATGCCGGGCGGATTGCTACCGGTCGTGCGTCCATCGAGGCGTTGGGCTGGGAGTTGTTCCACTATTACCTGGATGTGGCGAGCGGCAAGCAGCAGACATGGGCGGAGAAGCACAAGCTGCATAACGACATCACCCTGTTCAATCCGGCGCCGATTACCTGACCCCAAAAAAGATCGCAGCCTGCGGCAGCTCCTACAGGGAAACCCGAATTCCACTGTAGGAGCTGCCGCAGGCTGCGATCTTTTGATCTTCAATGGCAACTCAGTGGCTTATCATTAGCCCCTGACGACGCTCACCCAAAGGCTCCCCCGGCATGCTGGCAATCTTCCTCGAAACCCTGAATATCACCGCGCCGGTGTTCGCCATGCTGTTCCTCGGGGTGTTGCTCAAGCGCATCGACTGGATCAACGACAACTTCATCCACACCGCCTCGGCGCTGGTGTTCAACGTCAGCATGCCGGCGCTGTTGTTTCTCGGGATTCTGCATGCGGATCTGCACGCCGCGCTGCAACCGGCGCTGTTGATCTATTTTGCAGTCGCCACGCTGGTGAGTTTTGCCCTGGCCTGGGGCTGGGCGATCATCAAGTGCCCGCGTGAAGATCGCGGCATCTACACCCAGGGCGCGTTTCGCGGCAACAACGGGGTGATTGGTCTGGCGCTGGCGGCGAGCATGTACGGCGACTACGGGATTTCCCTCGGGGCAATTCTCGCGGCGCTGGTGATCCTGTTCTACAACACGCTGTCGACCATCGTGCTTGCGGTGTACAGCCCGGTGATCAAGTCCGATCCGTGGAGCATCTGCAAAAGCGTTTTCAGCAATCCGCTGATCATCAGCGTGATTGCCGCCGCACCGTTCGCGTATTTCCAGATCAGCCTGCCAGGCTGGCTGGAAACCTCCGGCCAGTATCTGGCGCAAACCACCTTGCCGCTGGCGCTGATCTGCATTGGCGGCACGCTGTCATTAGCGGCGCTGCGCAAGAGCGGGAGCATGGCGCTCAGTTCGAGTCTGGTGAAGATGATCGGTTTGCCGGTGCTGGCGACGCTCGGTGCGTGGCTGTGGGGCTTTCGCGGAGCGGAGCTGGGGATTCTGTTTCTGTACTTCGGCAGCCCGACGGCGGCGGCGAGTTTCGTCATGGCCCGGGCAGCGCAGGGCAATCATGAGCTGGCAGCGGCGATCATTGTGCTGACCACGCTGATGGCGGCGGTGACCACCAATATCGGGATCTTTCTGTTGCAGTGGGGTGGGTGGATCTGAAGGGCAAGATCAAAAGATCGCAGCCTGCGGCAGCTCCTACATTGGAATGCGTTCTCCTGTAGGAGCTGCCGAAGGCTGCGATCTTTTAGTTTTTCTGATAACTGTCGATCACTTCCTGCGCCGCGCGAAACGCATCGATCGCCGCCGGTACTCCGGCATATACCGCGCAATGCAGCAGCGCCTCACGAATCTCCTCGACCGTGCAGCCATTGTTCAACGCGCCACGCACGTGACCCTTCAATTCCTGCGGGCACTTCAACGCGGTCAGCGCGGCGAGGGTGATCAGGCTGCGAGTCTTCAGCGGCAAACCTTCGCGATTCCACACGCCGCCCCAGGCGTGTTCGTTGACGAAATCCTGCAAGGGTTGAGTGAACTCGGTGGCATTGCCCAGCGCGCGGTCGACAAACGCGTCGCCCATTACCTGACGGCGCATTTCAACCCCGGTTTTCTGCGAATCGGTCATGGCACATCCCTCTTGTGGTGTTGGCGGCGCCAGGCGCGTACGGACGTGAACAACAGAAACGCCAGCAGCGTTGGCAGCACGTAAAACAGCATCAGCTTTTCCAGTTTGCCGGCCAGTGGCATGCCGGTGGTGAACGACACCACGTGCAGCCCGTAAGCCGCGTACAAACCGAGCAACAACAAACCTTCAGCGCGGGTCACGCGATAGCCGGAATAGAACACCGGCAGGCACAACGCGGCGACGCCGAGCATCACCGGCAGGTCGAAATCCAGTGCGTTGGGCGAGACCGACAACGGTGTCGGTGCGATCAGTGCGGTAACGCCGAGCACCCCGAGCAGGTTGAACAGGTTGGCGCCGATCACGTTGCCCACGGCGATATCGCGCTGCCCGCGCAGTGCGGCGATCAGCGAGGTGGCGAGCTCCGGCAGCGAGGTGCCGACCGCGACCACGGTCAGGCCGATTACTCGTTCGGAGAAGCCCAGATCCGTCGCCACCGCCACCGCTGCGCCGAGCAGCAAATGCCCGGCGAACACCAGCAGCGCCAGACCGACGACGATCATCAACAGACTGCTGAACCACGGCACCTGCGGGGCTTGCGGCAATTGCGAATGCGGACGCGCCGAGTGCCGCGACTGGCGCAGCAACAAACTGAGGTACAACGCCAATGCCGCGAGCAGCAGCACGCCGTCGAAGCGACCGATCTGTTCGTTCCAGGCGAGGACAAACACCAGCAGGCTGGCGCCGATCATCAGCGGAATATCCAGGCGCACCAGTTGCCGCGAGACCCGCAGCGGAATAATCAGCGCCGACAGACCGAGGGTCACGAGGATGTTGAAGATGCTGCTGCCGATCACGCTGCCGACGGCGATGTCGGGGTTGTGCGTCAGGGTCGCTTGCAGGCTGACCGCCATTTGCGGGGCGCTGCTGCCGAGGGCGACGATGGTCAGGCCGATGATCAGTGGTCGTACATGCAGGCGGGCGGCCAGACGCACCGCGGCGCGCACCATCAGTTCGGCGCCGAGGATCAACAAGATCAGGCCGCTGAGCAACTCGATCACGTTGATCAGCGGTAAATCGGCCAGAGCAAAAATGGTCAGCGCTCCATCAGTCGTCGAGGGCCTGTATGCGCACGCGTGCCGTGCCGCTGCCTAGCATGCCGAGGCGTTCGGCGGCTTCACGGGAGACATCGATCAAGCGGCCACGGGTGTGCGGGCCGCGATCATTGATGCGCACAACGCAGGATTTGTCGTTTTTCAGATTGGTGACCTTCACCCGCGTGCCGAACGGCAGTTGGCGATGGGCGGCGGTCAGGGAATTCTGGTTGAACGCTTCGCCGCTGGCGGTGCGTTTACCGTGGTGCTTGGCACCGTAATAGGAAGCGACGCCAGTCTGGTCGTAACCGTGCGGGTCGATGATGTCGTTGCTGGCGCAACCGGCGAGCAAGGAGAGCAGGGCGCAGGCGCCGAGCAGGCGTTTCATTCGAAAGCTCCACAAAACAAATGTGGAAACAACCCAATGTGGAGATCAGCTTCTGTGGTGAGGGGATAAATCCCCTCACCACAAAACCCCTTCAGCCATGGATTGTTCCCACAGGGGATGGAGCCAGGCTTCAGGTCTGGCCCCATTTGCATCAGCCTTCGAGCTTGCTTTTCAGCAGTTCGTTCACTTGCTGCGGGTTGGCCTTGCCTTTCGAAGCCTTCATGGCCTGACCCACAAAGAAGCCGAACATCTTGCCGCGTTTGGCTTCGTCTGCCGCGCGGTATTGTTCGACTTGCTCGGCGTTGGCCGCCAGCATTTCGTCCAGTACCGCCGAGATCGCGCCGCTGTCGGTCACTTGCTTGAGGCCGCGCTTGTCGATGATCTCGTCCGCCGTGCCTTCGCCGTTGGCCATCGCTTCGAACACCACTTTGGCGATCTTGCCGGAGATGGTGTTGTCCTTGATGCGCTGCAGCATGCCGCCCAACAGCTCGGCGGAGACCGGCGAGTCCTCGATGTCCAGGCCTTGCTTGTTGAGCAGGCTGCCCAACTCGACCATCACCCAGTTCGCCGCCAGTTTGGCGTCGCCACCGATGGCCGCGACTTTTTCGAAGTAGTCCGCTTGCTCACGGCTGGTGGCCAGCACGTTGGCGTCGTAGGCCGACAGACCGAACTGGCTCTGGAAGCGCTCGCGCTTTTGCGGTGGCAGTTCCGGCAGAGTGGCGCGCACCTCGCCGAGGAACGACTCTTCGATGACCACCGGCAGCAGGTCCGGATCGGGGAAGTAACGGTAGTCGTTGGCTTCCTCTTTGGAGCGCATCGGACGGGTCTCGTCCTTGTTCGGATCGTACAGACGGGTCTGCTGGATCACTTTGCCGCCGTCTTCGATCAGCTCGATCTGCCGCTGGATCTCGGAGTTGATCGCCTTCTCGATGAAGCGGAACGAGTTGACGTTCTTGATCTCGCAGCGGGTGCCGAACTCGACCTGGCCTTTCGGGCGGACCGAGACGTTGCAGTCGCAACGCAGCGAGCCTTCGGCCATGTTGCCGTCGCAGATGCCCAGGTAACGCACCAGCGCGTGGATCGCTTTGACGTAAGCCACGGCTTCCTTGGCGCTGCGCATGTCCGGCTCGGAAACGATTTCCAGCAGCGGCGTGCCGGCACGGTTCAGGTCGATGCCGGTGGCACCGTTGAATTCTTCGTGCAGGCTCTTGCCGGCGTCTTCTTCCAGGTGCGCGCGGGTGATGCCGACACGTTTGACGGTGCCGTCTTCCAGCGCGATGTCCAGGTGGCCCTTGCCGACGATCGGCAATTCCATCTGGCTGATCTGGTAGCCCTTCGGCAGGTCCGGGTAGAAGTAGTTTTTGCGGGCGAACACGTTGTGCTGACCGATCTCGGCGTCAATCGCCAGACCGAACATCACCGCCATGCGCACCGCTTCCTGGTTCAGCACCGGCAATACGCCGGGCATGCCCAGGTCGATCAGGCTGGCCTGGGTGTTCGGCTCGGAGCCGAACTGGGTGGAACTACCGGAAAAGATTTTCGACCGGGTAGTGAGCTGAGTGTGAATCTCCAGCCCGATCACGACTTCCCATTGCATGTGTGTCTCCTCAGAAGCCGGTTGGGGTGCGGGTGTGCCAGTCAGTGTTCAACTGATACTGGTGCGCAACGTTGAGCAAACGGCCTTCCTGGAAATACGGCGCAAGCAACTGCACGCCCACCGGCAGACCGTCGACAAAACCGGCCGGCATCGACAGGCCCGGCAGGCCCGCGAGGTTGGCGGTGATGGTGTAGACGTCTTCCAGATAGGCAGCGACCGGATCGCTGTTCTTCGCGCCGAGTTTCCAGGCCGGGTTCGGCGTAGTCGGGCCGAGGATGATGTCGACTTCATTAAAGGCCGCCATGAAGTCGTTTTTCACCAGGCGACGGATCTTCTGCGCTTTCAGGTAGTAGGCGTCGTAGTAACCGGCGGACAGCGCGTAGGCGCCGACCATGATCCGGCGCTGCACTTCAGGCCCGAAGCCTTCGCCACGCGAGCGCTTGTACAGGTCGATCAGGTTTTCCGGGTTCTCGCAGCGATGGCCGAAGCGCACGCCGTCGAAACGCGACAGGTTCGAAGAGGCTTCGGCCGGGGCGATCACGTAGTACGCAGGAATCGCGTGCTGCATGTTCGGCAGGCTGATTTCCTTGATCACGGCGCCGAGCTTCTGCAGCTCTTTGATGCTGTTCTGGATCAGTTCGGCGATGCGCGGGTCGAGACCGGCGCTGAAGTATTCCTTCGGCACGCCGATGCGCAGGCCTTGCAGCGAAGTGTTGAGACCCGCGGAGTAATCCGGAACCGGCTCATCGATGCTGGTGGAGTCGTTCTGGTCGAACCCGGCCATACCTTGCAACAAAATCGCGCAGTCTTCGGCCGTGCGCGCCAATGGGCCGCCCTGATCGAGGCTGGAGGCGTAAGCGATCATGCCCCAGCGCGAAACACGACCGTACGTCGGTTTCAGGCCGGTGAGGTTGGTGAATGCAGCGGGCTGACGGATCGAACCACCGGTATCGGTGGCCGTGGCCGCCGGCAACAGACGAGCGGCAACCGCCGCCGCCGAACCACCGGACGAACCACCCGGCACGTGTTCCAGGTTCCACGGGTTTTTCACCGCGCCGTACCAGCTCGACTCGTTGGCCGAACCCATGGCGAATTCGTCCATGTTGGTCTTGCCCAGCGTCACGGCGCCGGCAGCCGCGAGTTTCGCAACCACGGTGGCGTCGTACGGGGCCTTGAAGTTGTCGAGCATCTTCGAGCCGCAACTGGTGCGGATGCCCTGGGTGCAGAACAGGTCCTTGTGGGCAATCGGCGCACCGAGCAGGGCGCCGCTCTCACCGTTGGCCCGGCGCGCGTCGGCGGCTTTCGCCTGCGCAAGCGCCAGCTCTTCGGTGAGGCTGATGAAGCTGTTGAGCTGCGGATCGAGCTGGGTAATACGCGCCAGCAGGACTTTGGTCAGCTCTTCGGAGGAAAACTTTTTATCGGCGAGACCGCGGGCGATCTCGGCCAGAGTCATTTGATGCATTGCAGGCTCTTTCCCTTTAGTCGATGACTTTCGGAACCAGATACAGGCCGTTTTCGACCGCTGGTGCGATGGACTGGTAAGCCTCGCGGTGATTGGTCTCGGTCACGACGTCGGCGCGCAGGCGCTGACTGGCTTCCAGCGGGTGGGCCAAAGGCTCGATACCGTCGGTATCGACGGCCTGCATTTCGTCGACCAGCCCGAGAATGCTGTTGAGGGCGGAAGTAATGTGCGGAAGATCGGCATCATTCAGGCCAAGGCAGGCCAGATGCGCGATTTTTTCCACGTCGGAGCGTTCTAGCGCCATCGGGATTCTCCAGTGGAAAACAGAACGGACGGCGTCCGTGTGTTAGATTGTCGGAACACTACCGCACTTCTACGGTCATAAGGCCGCGATTGTGGGGCTTGGTGCACAGAAAAGCGGCCAATTTAACATATTGGCGCCTTGCCCAAAATCCCTGTCGTTGTTAGAGTTTGCCGCACTTTTTTACCCACGCGTTGCCTAGGGTCCCTTTCCCATGTTCAAGAAACTGCGTGGCATGTTTTCCAGCGATCTCTCCATTGACCTGGGCACTGCCAACACCCTTATTTACGTGCGCGAGCGCGGTATCGTCCTGAATGAGCCATCGGTTGTGGCCATTCGGACACACGGTAACCAGAAAAGTGTCGTCGCTGTCGGCACCGAAGCCAAGCGCATGCTCGGCCGTACGCCGGGCAACATTGCTGCCATTCGTCCGATGAAGGACGGCGTGATTGCCGACTTCAGCGTCTGCGAAAAGATGCTGCAATACTTTATCAACAAGGTTCACGAAAACAGCTTTCTGCAGCCCAGCCCTCGTGTGCTGATCTGCGTTCCATGCAAATCCACCCAGGTTGAGCGTCGTGCCATCCGTGAATCGGCCCTTGGTGCCGGTGCCCGTGAAGTGTTCCTGATCGAAGAGCCGATGGCTGCTGCGATCGGTGCCGGCCTGCCGGTTGAAGAGGCCCGTGGCTCGATGGTCGTCGATATCGGTGGTGGTACCACTGAAATCGCGCTGATCTCCCTGAACGGTGTGGTCTATGCCGAATCCGTCCGCGTGGGCGGCGACCGCTTCGACGAAGCGATCATCACCTACGTGCGCCGTAACTACGGCAGCCTGATCGGTGAATCGACGGCCGAGCGCATCAAGCAGGAAATCGGTACGGCCTACCCGGGCGGCGAAGTTCGCGAAGTCGACGTTCGCGGTCGCAACCTGGCCGAAGGCGTTCCACGCGCATTCACCCTGAACTCCAACGAAGTGCTGGAAGCTCTGCAAGAGTCTCTGGCAACCATCGTTCAGGCCGTGAAAAGCGCCCTGGAGCAATCGCCGCCGGAACTGGCTTCCGACATCGCCGAGCGTGGTCTGGTGCTGACCGGTGGTGGCGCGCTGCTGCGTGACCTCGACAAGTTGCTGGCCCAGGAAACCGGTCTGCCGGTGATCGTTGCCGAAGACCCGCTGACCTGCGTTGCTCGCGGCGGTGGCCGTGCATTGGAAATGATGGACAAGCACACCATGGATCTGCTCTCCAGCGAATAAGCGCTGGGTTGCAATACGTGGGTGAGCGCACAGGCAGCACTTTGCAGTGCTGCCTGTTGGCGTTTATCTTCTGTCAGTCTTCATCCAGGCCGGTTTGATGCCGTATGAATAAACAGAACATTTGCCTGGGAGGAGCGGCTTATTAAACCGCTTTTCGCCAAGGGCCCTTCGTTGGGCGTGCGCCTGTTGGTGCTGGCCGTGCTGTCGGTCGCGCTGATGGTGGTCGATGCCCGCTTCAGTCTGCTCAAGCCTGCACGCAGCCAGATGTCGCTGGTGCTGATGGACGCCTACTGGATCACCGACCTGCCCGGCCGGTTGTGGGACGGTGTCGCCAGTCAGTTTGGCAGTCGCACCGAGCTGGTCGCCGAAAACGAAAAACTCAAGACCGAGAATCTGCTGTTGCAGGGCCGCATGCAAAAGCTCGCCGCTCTCACCGAGCAGAACGTGCGGCTGCGCGAGCTGCTCAATTCCTCCGCACTGGTCAACGAAAAGGTCGAAGTGGCCGAGCTGATCGGCATGGACCCCAATCCCTTCACCCATCGCATCATCATCAATAAGGGTGAGCGCGATGGCGTGGTGCTCGGTCAGCCGGTGCTCGATGCACGCGGGCTGATGGGCCAGGTGGTCGAGTTGATGCCGTACACCTCCCGTGTGCTGCTGCTGACCGACACCACGCACAGCATTCCTGTCCAGGTGAACCGTAACGGTCTGCGGGCGATTGCCAGCGGCACCGGCAACCCGGAACGTCTGGAACTGCGGCACGTCGCCGATACCGCTGACATCAAGGAAGGCGATCTGCTGGTCAGCTCCGGCCTCGGGCAGCGCTTCCCGGCCGGTTATCCGGTGGCAACGGTCAAGGAAGTCATCCACGACTCCGGTCAGCCTTTCGCGATTGTCCGTGCGGTGCCGACCGCTGCGTTGAACCGCAGCCGTTATCTGCTGCTGGTATTCAGCGACAACCGCACCGCCGAAGAGCGCGCCAACGATGCGGCGCAGGCTCAGGAAAATCTTGATGCGCAGGGCGGTGGACCGGTGATTCCGGCCACGGTGCCGAAAACCGTGACACCGCCTGCAGCGGTACCTGCGCCGGCCGCGACCGCCACGCCGGCAGTCAGTGCTACGCCGGCCAAACCGGTCGCCAGCAAGCCCCCTGCCAAACCAACTGCAGCCACGCCCGCGAATAGCCGGCCTGCACCGTCCCAGCCGGCGGTTCGACCAGCGGCCAAACCGCCTGTCACCACGCCGGCCAACACCGGGAGACAAGAATAATGGTCGGGGCTACCGCTTCGCGTAACGGTTGGATGGTCTGGCTGACGTTTCTCATCGGCCTGCTGCTCAGTGTGTCGCCGATGCCGCAATTCATGGAGATCCTGCGCCCGCTGTGGCTGGCGCTGCTTCTGGCGTTCTGGGCTCTGGCCCTGCCGCAAACGGTCGGCATGGTGACCGCGTTTTGCCTGGGACTGGCCGAAGACGTGCTGTACGGCACGCTGCTTGGGCAGAACGCGTTGATCCTGACGCTGATCACCTTCCTGGTGCTGTCGTTGCAGCAGCGTCTGCGGATGTTCCCGATGTGGCAGCAATGCCTGGTGATCCTGGTGATCTTCGGCCTCGCTCAGCTGGTTCAACTGTGGCTCAGCGCGCTGACCGGCAACCGCCAGCCAACGCTGGCACTGGTGCTGCCGGCATTGACCAGCGCGTTGCTCTGGCCCTGGGTCAGCTTCGCTTTGCGTGGATTGCGCCGGCGCTACAAAATCAACTGATTCGGTCAGGCATGTGCCCGCACCTCGACAAGGGAGATGTCTTGATGAAGCCGCTTTACCTCGCCTCTGGTTCGCCGCGCCGGCGTGAATTGCTCACGCAGATCGGCGTGCCGTTCTCCGCCATCAGTGCGGAAATCGACGAAACCCCGCTTGCCGAAGAATCGCCTTCGGCCTATGTCGAGCGCCTGGCGCGTGGCAAGGCCGAGGCCGGTCGACGCGCGCTCGCCTGCGACGCGGCGTTTTGCGTACTGGGGGCGGACACTGCCGTGGTCCTCGACGGTAAAATTCTTGGCAAACCGGTGGACGAAGTCGACGCATGCGCCATGCTGATGATGTTGTCCGGCAAGGAGCATGAAGTGCTGACCGCCATCGCTGTGCTGGAAGGCCAGCATTGCGAGTCGCGCGTGGTGCGCAGTCTGGTGCGCTTCCGCCCGATCAGCCGCGAAGAGGCGGCGGCCTACTGGGCCAGTGGCGAGCCTCGGGACAAGGCCGGCGGTTATGGCATTCAGGGCCTCGGCGCGGTGTTTGTCGCCGGGCTCAATGGCAGCTATTCGGCGGTGGTCGGGCTGCCGGTTTGCGAAACCGCAGAACTGTTGGGCCATTTCGGCATACCCTGTTGGCAAAACCTGAACGCGCAATGAGCGTCGTATGGATCAAGATGCGGCCATTATCGTGAACATGCCTGAACGAGACCCTGCCATGAGTGAAGAGATTCTGATCAACATCACGCCGATGGAATCGCGCGTGGCGGTGGTCGAAAACGGTGTGCTGCAAGAAGTCCACGTTGAGCGCACGCAAAAACGCGGGATCGTCGGCAACATCTATAAAGGCAAGATCGTCAGGGTGCTGCCGGGCATGCAGGCGGCATTTGTCGATATCGGTCTGGACCGTGCGGCATTCATTCACGCCTCGGAAATCTCCCTGCGCGAAGGCCCGGCGGTGGAAAGCATCAGCGCGCTGGTGCATGAAGGCCAGAGCCTGGTGGTGCAAGTCACCAAGGATCCGATCGGTTCGAAAGGCGCACGTTTGACCACCCAGCTGTCGATCCCGTCGCGCTATCTGGTGTACATGCCGCGCACCGCCCATGTCGGCATTTCCCTGAAGATCGAAGACGAAGCCGAGCGCGAGCGCCTCAAGCAGGTGGTCAGCGATTGCGTGGCCAAGGAAGGAATCAAGGAGGCCGGTGGCTTCATCCTGCGTACCGCCGCCGAAGGCGCCGGGGCCGATGAAATCCTCATGGACATCCGCTACCTGCGGCGCCTGTGGGACCAGATCAATGCGCAGATCCAGACCATCGGCGCACCGAGCGTGATCTACGAAGACCTCGGTCTGGCGCTGCGTACCCTGCGCGATCTGGTCAGCCCGAAGATCGAGAAAATCCGCATCGACTCCCGGGAAACCTTCCAGAAAACCACGCAGTTTGTCGCCGAACTGATGCCGGAAATCGCCGATCGTCTGGAGCACTACCCGGGTGAGCGACCGATTTTCGACCTGTATGGCGTCGAAGACGAAATCCAGAAAGCCCTCGAGCGCAAAGTGCCGCTCAAGTCCGGTGGTTATCTGGTGGTCGATCCGGCGGAAGCCATGACCACCATCGACGTCAACACCGGGGCCTTCGTCGGCCATCGCAACCTTGAAGAAACCATCTTCAAGACCAACCTCGAAGCCGCCACCGCGATTGCCCGGCAGATGCGCCTGCGCAATCTGGGCGGGATCATCATCATCGACTTCATCGACATGGAAGATGAGGAGCATCAGCGCCAGGTGCTGCGCACCCTGGAAAAACAGCTCGAACGTGATCACGCCAAGACCAACATCATCGGCATCACCGAGTTGGGCCTGGTGCAGATGACCCGCAAGCGCACCCGTGAAAGCCTTGAGCAAGTGCTGTGCGAGCCGTGCAGCAGCTGTCAGGGGCGCGGCAAGCTGAAGACTCCGGAAACCATCTGTTACGAGATCTTCCGCGAAATTCTGCGCGAGGCCCGCGCTTATCAGGCCGAGGGGTACCGGGTGTTGGCGAACCAGAAAGTGGTGGATCGCCTGCTCGATGAAGAATCCGGTAACGTCGCCGAGCTTGAAGGTTTCATCGGTCGAACCATACGCTTTCAGGTCGAAACCATGTATTCCCAGGAACAATATGATGTGGTGCTGCTCTGATCCCCTGCAGCACATTTAATCCACAACGGCTGGCCTCAGCTTTTCGCAGTTTTTTCGCCATGGGAGCCAACTGACATGGAGCGTCTGACACGCATTTTGGCCGCACTTACCCGCTGGGGACTGGGCCTGTGCGCGTTGGTTCTGGTGCTGTTGGCGTTGTACGTCAGCCTCGGTCGGGAATTGACGCCGCTGGTGGCGGAGTACCGCACCGACATCGAAGACAAGGCCAGTGCCGCGCTCGGCATGCCGTTGCAGATCGGCGAACTGGAAGGTGACTGGAGCGGATTTGCACCGATCCTGCTGGCCCATGACGTGATGGTCGGTGACGGCGCGAATGCCTTGCGTCTGGACCGCGTACGTGTGGTGCCGGATCTCTGGGGCAGCCTGCTGGCGCGCGAAGTGCGTATCGCCCATCTGGAATTGAACGGTCTGAAAATCAGCGTCAAGGAAGCGCAGGACGGTACATGGTCGCTGGAAGGCCTGCCGGTGCAGAACGACCAGCCGCTGGATCCCGAACAACTGTTCAAGCGCTCGCAGATCGTTCAGCAATTGTCGGTGCTCGACAGTCAGGTGACCGTGCAGCCGCTGGACCATGCGCCGATGACCTTCACCTACGTCGGCCTCAATCTGAAAACCGGCAGCAGCCGGCAGCGCCTCGACGCTCGTCTGACTTTGCCCGACGGGCAGCCGATGGCGATGAGCCTGCGAACACGGATTCGCCCGTCCCGACTGCCGGACAGCTCGGTGGAAGGCTATGTCAGCCTGCCGCAAAGCGACTGGTCGAAGTGGTTGCCCGAGCGTTTGACCCAGCAATGGAATTTTTCCGAGATCAAAGCGGGCGGCGAGTTGTGGGTGAACTGGAACGACGGCGCCCTGCAAAGCGCCGCTGTCCGTTTGAACGCACCGCAGGTGACCGGCGCTTATGCCGAGCGCAAGCCGATCAAGATCAGCAATCTGGCGCTCAATGGCTATTACCAGCGCGACGATGACGGCGCCACCGTTACGCTTGATTCGCTGGCGATGAGTTTTGGCGAAACCCGCTGGGAAACTCACGTGCAGCTCAAGCAGACGGCAGCCACTGATGCAGTCGACGAGCTGTGGCATCTGCAGGCTGACCGCCTCGATTTGCAGCCGGTCACCCCGTTGCTGAATGCACTGGGGCCGCTGCCTGAAGGCTTCGCCACGGTTGTCGACCACCTGAAAGTGACCGGCGGGTTGCGCAACGTGTTGCTGGATTTTCGCCCCAACGCTACCGATGGCTCGAAATTCGGCTTCGCGGCCAATCTGGATAAAGTCGGGTTCGACGCCTATCACGGCGCCCCGGCGGCGCGAAACGTCAGTGGCAGCCTCAGCGGCAACCTCGACGGCGGCGAGCTGCGCCTGGACAGCAAGGATTTCGTCCTGCACCTCGACCCGATCTTCGCCAAGCCATGGCAATACATTCAGGCCAATGCCCGGCTGACCTGGAAGCTCGACAAAGAAGGTTTCACCCTGATCGCGCCTTACCTGAAAGTGCTGGGCGAGGAGGGCAAAATTGCTGGCGATTTCCTGATCCGCCTGCACTTCGACCATAGCCAGGAAGACTACATGGACCTGCGCGTCGGGCTGGTCGATGGCGACGGTCGCTACACCGCCAAATACCTGCCCGAAGTCTTGAGTCCGGCCCTCGACGAGTGGCTGCGCACGGCGATCCTCAAAGGCGCGGTGGACCAGGGTTTTTTCCAGTATCAGGGTTCGCTGAGCAAAAATGCCAAGGATGTCGATCGCAGCATCAGCCTGTTCTTCAAGGTGCATGACGCCGAGCTGGCGTTCCAGCCGGGCTGGCCGCACGTGAGCAAGGTCAGTGGCGACGTGTTCATCGAGGACAGCGGCGTGCGCATCGTGGCCGACAAGGGGCAGTTGCTCGACACCCAGGTCAGCGACGTTTTCGTCAATATTCCCCATGTCCCGGCAGGGCAGCATACGCATCTGTTCCTCGACGGCGGGTTTGCCGGTGGGTTGGGTGATGGCCTGAAAATTCTCCAGACTGCACCGATCGGCACTGGCGAAACGTTTGCCGGCTGGGAAGGCGAGGGCGATCTGCAGGGCAAGGTCAAACTCGATATCCCGCTGGAAAAGGGCGATTTGCCGAAGATCCTCGTCGACTTCAAGACTGCCAATGCGCGCTTGAAACTGGCGGAGCCGAAACTTGAGCTGAGCCAGCTCAAAGGCGATTTCCGTTTCGACAGCGCCAAAGGATTGAGTGGGCAGAACATCGCCGCCAAGGCTTTTGACAAGCCGGTGACCGCGCAGATTTTCGCGGATGGCAGCCCGGGCAAGCTCAAGACGCGGGTCTCGGCTTCCGGGCAGGTCGAGGTCAAGAAACTCACTGACTGGCTGGGCGTGACTCAACCGTTGCCGGTGTCTGGGACCCTTCCCTATCAGTTGCAGGTCAACCTCGACGGCACTGACAGTCAACTGACGGTCAGTTCCAGCATGAAAGGCGTCGCGGTGGATCTGCCGGCGCCGTTCGGCATGTCGGCCCAGCAAGGGCGTGACACGGTGTTCCGCATGAGCTTGCAAGGTCCGGAGCGACGTTTTTGGGTCAGTTACGATCAACTGGCCAGCTTCACCTTCGCCGCACCGCCGAGCAATTTCGCCGATGGTCGTGGCGAGCTGTTTCTCGGTACTGGCGACGCAGTCCTGCCGGACGCCAAAGGCCTGCGCATACGCGGTGTGCTGTCGGAGCTGGACGTCGCGCCGTGGCAGGACCTGGTCAATAAATACGCCGGTAACGACCCGGGTGGCAGCGCCAAGCAATTACTCAACAGTGCCGACTTCAAGGTGGGCAAGCTCACCGCATTCGGCACCACCCTCGATCAGGCGGCAGTTCAGGTCAATCGCAAACCGTGGGCGTGGAATCTGGCGCTCGACAGCCAGCAGGCCAAAGGCTCGGCCAGTCTTCCCGATGCCAAGGGCGCACCGATCGCGGTCAATCTGCAATACGTGCGGCTGCCGGCACCGGATCCGACGGTGCAGGCCGACGAGAACTCGCCTGATCCGCTGGTTTCCGTCGACCCGACGAAGATTCCCGCGCTGGACATCACCATCAATCAATTGTTTCTCGGTGCGGATCTGGTAGGCGGCTGGTCGCTCAAGGTACGGCCAACGGCCAAAGGCATCGCCCTGAACAATATGGACATGGGCCTCAAGGGCATCCTGTTGCAAGGCAATGGCGGCTGGGAAGGTATCCCGGGTTCGACCAACAGCTGGTTCAAGGGCCGGATCAGCGGCAAGAACCTTGCCGATGTGCTTAAGGGCTGGGGCTTCGCGCCGAGCGTGACCAGTGAAGAATTCCACATGGACGTCGATGGCCGCTGGCCGGGGTCGCCGGCGTGGCTGGCGACCAAGCGTTTCTCCGGCACGCTGGATGCCTCGCTGAATAAAGGTCAGTTCGTTGAAGTGGAGGGCGGCGCGCAGGCGTTGCGGGTGTTCGGTCTGCTCAACTTCAATTCCATTGGGCGCCGTCTGCGTCTGGACTTCTCCGACTTGTTTGGCAAAGGCTTGAGCTACGACCGGGTCAAGGGCTTGTTGGTGGCCAATAGCGGCGTGTATGTCACCCGCGAGCCGATTCGGCTGACCGGTCCTTCAAGCAATCTTGAGCTGGACGGTACGCTGGATCTGGTTGGCGATCAGGTCGATGCAAAATTGCTGGTGACCTTGCCGGTGACCAACAATCTGCCGATCGCCGCGCTGATTGTCGGCGCGCCAGCGGTCGGCGGGGCATTGTTTCTCATCGACAAGCTGATCGGTGACCGCGTGGCACGCTTCGCCAGCGTCAAATACACCGTCAAGGGCCCGTGGAAAGAGCCGAAAATCACCTTCGACAAGCCTTTTTGAGTAGCATGAGGCTTTTCCCCGTGTAGGAGCTGCCGCAGGCTGCGATCTTTTGATCTGGTTTTAAAAAGCACAATCGAAAGATCGCAGCCTGCGGCAGCTCCTACAGTGATAAGTGGACTCCCTGTCAGGAAGCGGCCATGTCTTTAGCGGTGATTCAAATGGTCAGCCAGAGCGATGTGCTGGCCAATCTGGCGCAGGCTCGAAGCCTGCTCGAACAGGCTGCGGCCGGCGGCGCGAAGCTGGCGGTGCTGCCGGAAAACTTCGCCGCCATGGGCCGTCGCGACATCGCCGACATCGGCCGTGCCGAAGCGCTTGGCGAAGGTCCGATCCTGCCATGGTTGAAACAGACCGCCCGCGACCTCAAGTTATGGATAGTGGCCGGCACCTTGCCGTTGCCGCCGCTTGGGCAACCGGACGCCAAGTCGCATGCCTGTTCGCTGCTGGTCAATGATCAGGGTGAAACCGTGGCGCGGTATGACAAGTTGCATCTGTTCGATGTTGATGTGGCGGACAATCGCGGGCGGTATCGCGAATCCGATGACTATGCTTATGGCAGTGGCGTAGTGGTCGCAGACACGCCGGTTGGCCGAGTCGGCCTGACCGTGTGTTACGACCTGCGCTTTCCGGAGCTGTACAGCGAATTGCGCGCCGCTGGTGCCGAGTTGATCACCGCCCCGTCGGCCTTCACCGCTGTGACCGGAGCAGCGCACTGGGAGGTGCTGATTCGCGCCCGGGCCATCGAAACGCAGTGTTATGTATTGGCGGCAGCGCAGGGCGGGACTCACCCGGGACCGCGTGAAACCTTCGGTCATGCGGCGATTGTCGACCCGTGGGGCCGTGTGCTGGCGCATCAGGATCAAGGCGAGGCGGTATTGTTGGCCGCACGCGACAGTGACGAACAAGCGTCTATCAGGGCGCGAATGCCGGTGACCCGTCATCGGCGGTTTTTCTCGCAGGGCGCCCAGCGGCCTGCTTCAGAACATGAATTTAAGGCGTAAACCTATGAGCGAGTTGTTGTCCTCAGTCAGTGATCACCTGTTGGCGCCCGGCGGCGTGACCATCGAGAGCCTGCAAGGCGTGCTCGGCGATCTGGCCGGCCCGGGCATCGATGCTGCCGATCTGTATTTCCAGGGCCAGATCTCTGAGTCGTGGTCGCTGGAAGACGGTATCGTCAAGGAAGGCAGCTTCAACCTCGACCAAGGTGTTGGCGTGCGTGCGCAGTCCGGCGAGAAAACCGGTTTTGCCTACAGCAACGCGATCACCCTCGAAGCCCTGGGCGCTGCGGCCCGTGCCGCCCGCTCGATCTCCCGCGCCGGGCAGAACGGCACGGTGCAGGCGTTCAGCACTCAGGATGTCGCGCAGTTGTATGCGCCGGATAATCCGCTGGAAGTGCTGAGCCGCGCCGAGAAAGTCGAGCTGCTCAAGCGCATCGACGTCGCCACCCGCGCCCTCGATCCACGGATTCAGCAGGTCAGCGTGAGCATGGCCGGGGTCTGGGAACGGATTCTGGTGGCGTCCACCGACGGTGGCCTGGCCGCTGATGTGCGTCCACTGGTACGTTTCAACGTCAGCGTGATCGTCGAGCAGAATGGCCGTCGCGAGCGCGGCGGGCATGGCGGTGGCGGGCGTACCGATTACCGCTATTTCCTCGCCGAAGACCGCGCCATGGGCTATGCCCGTGAGGCGCTGCGTCAGGCGCTGGTGAACCTGGAAGCGATTCCGGCACCGGCCGGCACTTTGCCTGTCGTCCTCGGTTCGGGTTGGTCCGGCGTGCTCCTGCACGAAGCGGTCGGCCACGGTCTGGAGGGGGATTTCAACCGCAAGGGCAGTTCGGCCTACAGCGGGCGAATGGGCGAAATGGTCGCCTCCAAACTGTGCACCATCGTCGATGATGGCACCTTGAGCGGCCGTCGCGGTTCGCTGAGCGTCGACGACGAAGGCACTCCGACCGAGTGCACCACGCTGATCGAGAACGGTGTGCTCAAGGGTTACATGCAGGACAAGCTCAACGCGCGCCTGATGGGTGTAGCCCGTACCGGCAACGGTCGTCGTGAGTCATACGCGCATCTGCCGATGCCGCGCATGACCAACACCTACATGCTCGGTGGCGAAAGCGATCCGGCGGAAATCATCGCATCGGTGAAGAAAGGCATCTACTGCGCCAACCTCGGCGGCGGTCAGGTCGACATCACCAGCGGCAAGTTCGTGTTCTCCACCAGTGAGGCGTACCTGATCGAGGACGGCAAGATCACCGCACCGGTCAAGGGCGCGACGTTGATCGGCAATGGTCCTGAGGCGATGAGCCGAGTGTCGATGGTCGGTAACGATCTGGCACTGGACAGCGGTGTGGGCACGTGCGGCAAGGACGGGCAGTCGGTACCGGTGGGTGTCGGTCAGCCGACGCTGAAGATCGATGCGATTACCGTGGGGGGCACGGGCGCATAAACAAAAAAGCTGTAGGAGCTGCCGCAGGCTGCGATCTTTTGATCTTGCTTTTAACAATCAAAGTCAAAAGATCGCAGCCTGCGGCAGCTCCTACAGGGGCGAGATATCAACGCAGACCGCGTTGCGTATCGTCCAGCTCACGGATGTACTTGAAGATCTTGCGGCTGGAAGCAGGAGGTTTGTTGTGTGCAACCTCGTGCTGAGCCTGACGGATCAGCGACCGCAGTTGCTGGCGATCGGCGTCCGGGTATTCGACGACGAATTTCTCCAGCACGGCATCGTCACCGGCGATCAGCCGGTCACGCCAGCGTTCGAGATTGTGGAAACGCTCGTTGTACTGACGGGTGGAGGCATCGAGTTGATCGAGCAGGACCAGAATCGCGTCAGTGTCCTGATCGCGCATCAGTTTGCCGATGAACTGCAGGTGCCGTTTACGCGCGATGTTCGCGGTGTGCTTCGGCGCATCGGCCAGGGCCCGGCGCAGAGCGTCGGTCAATGGCAGTTTTGCCTGCAAGTCGGGCTTGAGTGTTGTAAGGCGCTCGCCAAGGTCAACCAGAGCATGCAGCTCGCGTTTGACCTGAGATTTGCTTTTTTCTCCCGTATCGAGGGAGTCGTCGTAAGAATCAACCATGGTGGCAGTCCGCAAAGAAACGCCGCCATGATAACCAGTCGGGGGCCGCTTGTCCGGCCCGGTCGCTCGATGACCCCAGCCGAAAGCAGAATTTGAGTGGAGATGAGCATGAGTGCAGTTCAAAGCGTCGGTCCGCAAGCATTGCCGGCACTGCAGGAACAGGTCGAGCAGATCATCGCCGAAGCCAAGCGTCAGGGCGCCAGTGCCTGCGAAGTCGCGGTGTCGCTGGAGCAGGGTTTGTCGACCTCGGTGCGTCAGCGTGAGGTCGAGACGGTCGAGTTCAATCGCGACCAGGGCTTTGGCATCACCCTGTACGTCGGCCAGCGCAAAGGCTCGGCCAGCACCTCCGCCACCGGGCCGGATGCGATTCGTGAAACCGTTGCTGCCGCACTGGCGATCGCCAAACACACCTCTGAAGACGAAGCCTCGGGCCTCGCCGATGCCGCGTTGATGGCCAGGGATGTGCAGGATTTCGACCTGTTCCACGAATGGGACATCACCCCGGAGCAGGCGATCGAGAAGGCGTTGCTCTGTGAAGCCGCCGCATTCGACGCCGATGCGCGAATCAAGAACGCCGACGGCACCACCCTCAGCACCCATCAGGGCTGCCGCGTGTATGGCAACAGCCACGGTTTCATCGGCGGTTACGCGTCGACCCGGCACAGCCTGAGCTGCGTGATGATCGCCGAAGCCGATGGCCAGATGCAGCGCGATTACTGGTATGACGTCAATCGTCAGGGCAGCCTGCTGGCGGATCCGGTGAGCATCGGCCAGCGTGCCGCGCAACGCGCCGCGAGTCGTCTGGGCGCGCGTCCGGTGCCGACCTGCGAAGTGCCGGTGTTGTTTTCTGCCGAGCTGGCGGGCGGGTTGTTCGGCAGCTTTCTGTCAGCGGTCTCCGGCGGCAGTCTGTATCGCAAATCGTCGTTCCTCGAAGGCACGCTGGGGCAGAAGCTGTTTCCGGAATGGCTGACCATCGATGAGCGTCCACATCTGATGCGCGCCATGGGCAGTGCGTCTTACGACGGTGATGGCTTGGCCACCTACGCCAAACCGTTCGTCGAAAAGGGCGAATTGGTGTCGTACATCCTCGGCACGTACTCCGGGCGCAAACTCGGCATGCCAAGCACCGCCAACGCGGGGGGCGTGCATAACCTGTTCGTGACGCATGGTGATGAAGATCAGGCGGCGCTGTTGAAGCGCATGGGCCGTGGCCTGTTGGTTACCGAATTGATGGGTCATGGTTTGAACATGGTCACCGGCGATTATTCGCGCGGAGCGGCGGGGTTCTGGGTCGAGAATGGCGAAATCCAGTTCGCCGTGCAGGAAGTGACCATCGCCGGCAACATGCGCGACATGTTCAAGCAGATCGTCGCTGTCGGTAATGATCTGGAACTGCGCAGCAACATTCGCACAGGCTCGGTGTTGATCGAGCGGATGACTGTCGCGGGCAGCTAAGCCCCAGCGGTCAGACAAGAAAGGCGCGCCACCTCATCGGGTGGCGCGCCTTTTTTCTTGGCTCCACACAAAACCTTGTGGGAGCGAGCCTGCTCGCGAAAGCGATAGCAGCCGACCGCAGCGGCGACTGACACGACGCCTTCGCGAGCAGGCTCGCTCCCACAATGGAGTTTGTGTAACCAAGCGCTCTTGTTTTGGTTCTCATTATCATCTAATAATTAATCTCATCTCCGAACGAGTCCCGGATCATGAGTTCTGCCTTGCACGAGCAGCCATACCTCGAAAGCTGGCGCTGGATGAGTCGCCAGATCCGTTGCGCGATGGATCCTGACGAACCGCGCCTGATCGAACATTACCTGGCCGAAGGCCATTATCTGGCCTGCTGCACGGCGACTTCCCCGTGGACCATCGCTGAAACCTCCTTCCGTTTGCTGCTCGACACAGCCTGCGACATCGCGTTGCCATGGCACTGGCGCAGCTTGTGTCTCGATCAAGCCTGGCGCCCGCTGCGTGAAATGGAGCGCCTGTCGCTGTGCAACTGCCGACTCCAGCGTTGGCAGCGCTACACCTGGCAACTGGCAACCTGCGAGTTGCAACCCTCGATTCCTCTCATTGAATCAGTCCAAGGATTTTCAGATGACCAAGACTCGTATTGAGCGCGACAGCATGGGCGAACTGCAGGTGCCGGTGGACGCTCTCTACGGCGCGCAAACCCAGCGCGCAGTGGATAACTTCCCGATTAGCGGCAAACCGATGCCAACGCAATTCATCCGTGCGCTGATCCTCGCCAAAGCCGCCGCCGCGCGGGCCAACGTCGAACTCAACCAGCTCAGCGCCTCGCAAGGCAAGGCCATCAGCGACGCCGCGCAAGGCCTGCTCGAAGGCGATTTCATGCAGCATTTCCCGGTGGATATCTTCCAGACCGGTTCCGGCACCAGCTCCAACATGAACGCCAACGAAGTGATCGCGACCCTCGCCAGTCGCCTGCTTGGCGAGCCGGTCAACCCGAACGATCACGTCAACTGCGGCCAGAGCAGCAACGACATCATCCCGACCACCATTCACGTCAGCGCCGCCCTGGCGTTGCACGAACAACTCTTGCCGGCGTTGCTGCACCTGGTGCAGGTCATCGAAAACAAAGCCGTGCAAGTGCATCACCACGTCAAAACCGGTCGCACCCATTTGATGGATGCGATGCCGGTGCGCATGAGTCAGGTGCTCAACGGTTGGGCGCAGCAACTCAAGGCCAACATCGCCCACCTGCAGGATCTTCTGCCGAGCCTGCAATCGCTGGCGCAGGGTGGCACGGCCGTCGGCACCGGGATCAATGCGCACCCGGAATTCGCCGCGCGTTTCAGCCGCCAATTAAGCCAGCTGACCCATGTGCAATTCACTCCGGGCAAGGATCTGTTCGCCCTGATCGGCTCGCAGGACACCGCCGTCGCTGTCTCCGGCCAGCTCAAGGCCATTGCCGTGTCGCTGATGAAAATCGCCAACGACTTGCGCTGGATGAACTCCGGCCCGCTCGCCGGTCTCGGTGAAATCGAGCTGGAAGCTTTGCAGCCGGGCTCCTCAATCATGCCGGGCAAGGTCAATCCGGTGATCCCGGAAGCCACCGCGATGGTCGCCGCGCAAGTCATCGGCAACGATTCGGTGATCACCATCGCCGGCCAATCGGGCAACTTCGAGCTGAACGTGATGCTGCCGATCATCGCCCAGAACCTGTTGAGCAGCATCGAACTGCTGGCCAACGCCAGCCGTCTGCTCGGCGACAAAGCCATCGCCAGCTTCAAGGTCAACGAGTCGCGGCTCAAGGAAGCGCTGTCGCGCAACCCGATTCTGGTCACCGCGCTCAACCCGATCATCGGTTACCAGAAAGCCGCGGAAATCGCCAAGCAGGCCTACAAACAGGGGCGCCCGGTGATTGACGTCGCGCTGGAGCACACCGATCTGTCGCGCAGCCAACTGGAAGAGTTACTCAACCCCGAGAAACTCACCGCCGGCGGCGTATAAACCCCGCAACCGCTTTGGAGGTTCACCATGGAGCACTGGAAACGCACGATCGAACGGGCCAATCGCTGCTTCATGCTCGGCGAGCTGATTGATGCCCGTGAAGCTTATCTGCAAGCCCTGGCCCTCGCGCAAGTACTGTTCGAACGCTGGGCGGACGCCGACGAAGCGGTAGCGGCCTGCGTTATCTCCCACCACAACCTGGCGGACCTGCACCTGCGCCTGAACCAGCCGGAGGAGAGCGCCGAGTACCTCTGCGCGATTCATCAACGGCTGTTGCAAACCATGCAGGACGAGCGCCTGCGCCCGGCCCTGCGGGAAGCGGCGTTGCGCCAGAGCAGCAAGACCTACGTCGAGCTGCTGAATTTCATCGGCGAACACGGCGAATACCCGCGCACCCAACGCCTGCTGCATCCGGACACCGGCCATGCACGCCGCGCGTCAGCCTCACATCACCATGGAGTCCACTGAAATGGCTTTTACCTTGCCTGCCTTGCCGTACGCCTACGACGCCCTGGAACCGCACATCGATGCGCAAACCATGGAGATTCACTACACCAAGCACCACCAGACCTACATCAACAACCTCAACACTGCCGTCGAAGGCACAGAGTATGCCGAGTGGCCGGTGGAAAAACTGGTCGCCAGCGTCCAGCAATTACCGGAAAAACTCCGTGCGGCCGTGATCAATCAGGGTGGCGGTCACGCCAACCATTCGTTGTTCTGGGAAATCATGGTGCCCAACGGTGGCGGCAAGCCTGAAGGCGCGCTGGCCAAGGCGATTGATGACCAACTGGGCGGCCTCGACAGCTTCAAGGACGCCTTTACCAAAGCCGCACTGACCCGTTTCGGCAGTGGCTGGGCCTGGCTCAGCGTCACTTCAGAGAAGACCTTGATCGTGGAAAGCAGCGGCAACCAGGACAGTCCGCTGATGAACGGTAATACGCCGATTCTCGGTCTGGACGTATGGGAACACGCCTACTACCTGCGCTATCAGAACCGCCGTCCGGAATACATCAACGCGTTCTACAACGTGATCAATTGGCCTGAAGTGGCCGCGCGTTATCAGGCTGCGCTGGTTTAAGTCATCTATAAAAACAATCCTGGGCTGACTATGGGCACTGAAACACTGGCGATTGGTGGTGGGCGCATGTTTCGTTATGCGGTCGGGTCGCTGTTGCTGCTGGCGGGCATGACTTTGCTGGCGGCGCATGGGCTGGAATGGCTGGATCTGCAGCCGAAACTGTCGCGGGCCTTGCAGGGTGGCGCGATTTGCGCCCTCGGCACGGCGCTCGGCGCGGTGCCGGTGCTGGTGATCCGGCGCATACCGCAGAGGCTTAGCGATACGCTATTGGGGTTCGGCGCCGGCGTGATGCTGGCGGCGACTGCGTTTTCGCTGATCGTGCCGGGCATTGCTGCTGCTGAAAGTCTGGGCCTGACACCGTGGGCTGCCAGCGGGTTGATCTGTTTCGGCATCATGCTCGGTGCATTCGGTCTGTATCTGGTGGATCTGAAACTGTCCGGCGCCTCACCGGAAATGCTCGTCGGTACCTCTGAGCGCCCGGTGATCCCGCCAAGGATCTGGTTGTTCGTCTTCGCCATCATTGCTCACAACATCCCGGAAGGCATGGCGTTGGGGGTGTCTGCTGGCGGCGGCATGCCGGATGCCGACAGTCTGGCGATGGGCATCGCTTTGCAGGATGTGCCTGAGGGATTGGTGATTGCGCTGATGTTGGCTGGGGCCGGGATGTCGCGGGTCAAGGCGTTTTTGATCGGTGCGGCGTCAGGGCTGGTCGAGCCGGTGTTTGCATTGCTCTGTGCGTGGCTGGTCAGCCTGGCAGAGTTGTTGTTGCCGTTAGGGCTGGCGCTGGCCGCGGGAGCGATGTTGCTGGTGGTGACGCATGAGGTGATCCCCGAGTCGCGACGCAATGGTCATGACAAGCTGGCCAGTCTTGGCTTGCTGATCGGGTTTTGTCTGATGATGGCGATGGATACGGCGTTGGGTTGAATATCAAAAGATCGCAGCCTGCGGCAGCTCCTACATTGGAATGCGTTCACTGTAGGAGCTGCCGCAGGCTGCGATCTTTTGATCTTTTGATCTTTAAACGATCAACCACCCTCATCGAAGTAGTTGTTGATCAACTCCACCAGCGCATCCAGCGCTTCCTGTTCCTGATGGCCTTCAGTACTCAGATAGATCTTCGTGCCCTTGCCGGCAGCCAGCATCATCATCGCCATGATGCTTTTACCGTCCACGGTTGTTTCTGGTGTACGACCCACTCTGATCGTGCAATCCGGGAACTTGCCCGCCACCCCGACGAACTTGGCCGAAGCTCGGGCATGCAGGCCCAGTTTATTGATGATTTCGATTTCCAGAGCAGGCATCGCGGTGTGAATCCTTTAAGTGAGGTCGCGGTGGCGAACCTGGACGTTCTTCAGGGTTTTCTGCAGGGCCTGACCCAGGCGTTCGGTCAGGTAAACGGAGCGGTGATGCCCACCAGTGCAGCCAATGGCAATGGTGACGTAGGCGCGGTTGCTCGCAGCAAAGCGTGGCAGCCATTTATTCAGATAGCCGAAGATATCCTGATACATCTCCTCGACTTCCGGTTGCGCCGCCAGGTATTCGGCGACCGGTGCATCGAGACCCGATTGGGCGCGTAGCTCCGGCTTCCAGTACGGATTAGGCAGGCAGCGCACGTCGAATACCAGATCCGCATCCACCGGCATGCCGCGCTTGAAGCCGAACGACTCGACCAGAAACGCCGTGCCCGGCTCTGGTTGGTTCAGCAGGCGTAACTTGATGGTGTCACGCAGTTGGTACAGATTCAGATTGGTGGTGTTGACCTTGAGGTCGGCCAGGTCCGCAATCGGGCCCAGCAGGGCCGTCTCGTCTTGAATCGCTTCGGCCAGCGAACGATTGGCAGTGCTCAGCGGATGGCGCCGGCGGGTTTCCGAGAAGCGCTTGAGCAGGGTTTCTTCGTCGGCATCCAGATACAACACATCGCACTGGATGTGCCGGGCACGGACTTCTTCAAGCAGTTCGGGGAAACGCGACAGGTGGCTCGGCAGATTGCGTGCATCGATCGACACGGCCACCAGCGGCTGGGCCAGCTCGGTATGAATCAGGGCGCGTTCGGCGAGTTCCGGCAGCAGGCCGGCCGGCAGGTTGTCGATGCAGTAGTAGCCATTGTCCTCAAGGACATCCAGGGCAGTACTTTTACCCGAGCCGGAGCGGCCGCTGACGATGATCAAACGCATGATTAATGACCGTTCTGCTCGCTCAGGACGACCTGATACAAGGCTTCGTTACTTGGTGCGCTGCGCAGTTTTTCGCGCACTTCCTTGCGATCGAGCATGCTGGCGATCTGGCGCAATAATTCCAGGTGAGCATCGGTGGCCGCTTCCGGGACCAGCAGGACAAACAGCAAGTCAACCGGAGCGCCGTCGATGGCATCGAAATCAATGGGGGCATCAAGGTGCATCAATGCGCTGATAGGCGCTTCGCAGCCTTTGAGGCGACAATGGGGAATGGCGATGCCGTTGCCGAAACCGGTGGAACCGAGTTTCTCACGGGCGATCAGCGCATCGAACACATCCTGCATGGCCAGATCCGGCACTTCTTTATGGATGAGGTTGGCAATCTGTTCGAGGGCTTTCTTTTTACTGCCGCCCGGCACGTTCACCAGGGAACGGCCGGGGGTCAGGATACTTTCAAGTCGGATCATGGGTTGGGGGTGTTAACGACCGGTTGCGCCCTGGAGGAGGCTCTGGGTCTTTTCCTTATGCTTTTTGAGTTGGCGATCCAGCTTGTCGGTCAGTGAGTCGATCGCAGCATACATGTCGGTATCTTCTGCGTTGGCGACCACTTCGCTGCCGGGAATATGCAAGGTGGCTTCGATTTTCTGCTTGAGCTTTTCGACGCACATCGTGACCTGCACGTTGGTGATCTTGTCGAAATGGCGCTCCAATCGTTCGAGTTTCTCGTTGATGTAGGTGCGCAGAGGTTCGGTCACTTCCAGTTGGTGTCCACTGATGTTGACTTGCATACAGCTTCTCCTTCGTTGCCAGTGCATAAAGCGGCAGGCCGGATAGCCTGCCACTGGAACGCTGTAACGTGGCTTACATCAACCGCTTGCGTTCGCTCGAAGGCGCGATCCCGAGGGATTCGCGGTACTTGGCGACGGTGCGGCGAGCCACCTGAATGCCTTGTGCCTCCAGTAAACCAGCGATCTTGCTGTCACTCAATGGCTTTTTCTGATTTTCCGCCGCGACCAGTTTTTTGATGATCGCGCGGATCGCCGTGGATGAGCATTCACCGCCTTCAGAGGTGCTGACGTGGCTGGAGAAAAAGTATTTCAGTTCATAAATGCCCCGAGGGGTATGCATGAATTTCTGCGTGGTGACCCGGGAAATCGTCGATTCGTGCATGCCGACCGCCTCGGCGATGTCATGCAGGACCAACGGTTTCATGGCTTCATCGCCGTATTCCAGGAAGCCGCGCTGATGCTCGACGATCTGGGTGGCCACCTTCATCAGGGTTTCGTTGCGGCTTTGCAGGCTCTTGATGAACCAGCGTGCCTCTTGCAACTGGTTGCGCATGAAGGTGTTGTCGGCGCTGGTGTCGGCGCGTCGCACGAAGCCGGCATACTGCGCATTGACCCGCAGACGAGGCACCGACTCCTGATTCAGCTCGACCAGCCAGCGTTCGTTGTCCTTGCGCACAATCACGTCAGGCACCACGTACTCGGCTTCGGTGGATTCGATCTGTGAACCCGGGCGCGGATTGAGGCTCTGCACCAGTTCGATGACCTGACGCAGCTCGTCTTCCTTGAGCTTCATGCGTCGCATCAGCTGGCTGTAGTCGCGACTGCCAAGCAGATCGATGTAGTCGCTGACCAGACGCTTGGCTTCGTTCAGCCAAGGAGTCTTGGCCGGGAGTTGACGCAGTTGCAGCAACAGGCATTCGCCGAGGTTGCGCGCGCCGATGCCGGCGGGTTCGAATTGCTGGATGCGGTGCAGGACGGCTTCGATCTCGTCCAGCTCGATGTCGAGTTCCGGATCAAAGGCGTCGAGAATTTCTTCGAGGGTTTCGTCGAGATAACCCTGATTGTTGATGCAGTCGATCAGGGTCACGGCGATCAGGCGGTCGGTGTCGGACATCGGCGCCAGGTTCAGTTGCCACAGCAGATGGCTTTGCAGGCTTTCCCCGGCGGAGGTGCGGGTGGTGAAGTCCCACTCGTCGTCATCGCTGCTGGGCAGGCTGCTGGCGCTGGTCTGGTAGACGTCTTCCCAGGCGGTGTCGACGGGCAATTCGTTAGGAATGCGCTCGTTCCATTCGCCTTCCTCCAGGTTGTCCACCGTCGGGGCGGTTTCCTGATAGGAGGGTTCCTGAATCTCGGTGTTGGGTTTTTGTTCGGCGTTGTCGGCCAATGGATCGGAGTTGTCGAAGTCGTCGCCTTCTTCCTGGCGCTCGAGCATCGGATTGGATTCCAGGGCCTCCTGGATTTCCTGTTGCAGGTCCAGGGTCGACAATTGGAGCAGGCGGATGGCCTGTTGCAGCTGCGGTGTCATCGTCAGCTGCTGGCCCATTCTCAAGACTAGCGATGGTTTCATGGCAGGGGCTTAACACCTTATTCGCCGGCGCGCATGCGCCATCCACTACAGGGCGCCGAAGCGCCAAACTTAAGCAAATTATATGCCTGAAACTGTCGTGTTTGCCTAGAGCGCTGTAACAATAAAGCGCATAAAAAAAGCGCTTCAACGTTACAGCACCCGGACGGCTGGCCGAATGCGCTCGCGCTTTAGAGGCGGAACTCGTGGCCCAGGTACACTTCCTTCACCAGATCGTTGGCAAGGATGGTTGCCGCATCGCCTTCAGCGATCAGTTGACCGTCGTTGACGATGTAGGCGGTCTCGCAGATATCCAGCGTCTCACGCACGTTGTGGTCGGTGATCAGCACACCGATGCCCTTGGCCTTGAGGTGATGGATGATCTGCTTGATGTCGCCGACCGAGATCGGGTCGACACCGGCGAACGGTTCGTCGAGCAGGATGAATTTCGGGGCGGTCGCCAGGGCGCGGGCGATTTCCACTCGACGGCGTTCACCACCGGACAGGCTCATGCCGAGGTTGTCGCGGATGTGGCTGATATGGAATTCCTGCAGCAGGCTTTCCAGCTCCTTGCGACGGCCGGCCTTGTCGAGCTCCTGGCGGGTCTCGAGGATGGCCATGATGTTGTCGGCCACTGACAGTTTGCGGAAGATCGACGCTTCTTGTGGCAGATAGCCGATACCGGCCTTGGCGCGACCGTGCATCGGCTGGTGGCTGACGTCCAGATCGTCGATCAGTACGCGGCCCTGATCGGCCTGCACCAGGCCAACGATCATGTAGAAGCAGGTGGTCTTGCCGGCACCGTTCGGGCCGAGCAGGCCGACGATCTGGCCGCTGTCGATCGACAGGCTGACGTCACGCACGACCTGGCGGCTTTTATAGGCCTTGGCCAGGTGCTGAGCTTTCAGAGTTGCCATTACTGGGTTTTCTCGTCGGTTTTCTTCTTCGGCTGGATCACCATGTCGATGCGCGGACGCGTCTCGGTGACCTTGTTGCCGGTAGCGCGACCGGCGCTGGCCAGTTTTCTCACCGTGTCATAGACGATTTTCTCGCCCTGGGTGGTGTTGTTGTCCTTGTCGACAACCTTGGCCTTGTCGATCAGCACGACGCGGTTTTGCGCGGCGTGATACTGGATCGTCACGCCCCAGCCCTGTACAGGCTTGGTGTCACCCTGGGTTTGCAACTGCTCGAAGTAGGCAAGGTTGCCCACCGAGGTCACCACGTCGATGTCGCCGGTCGGAGTACGGGTGATGGTCACCGTATTGCCCTTAACGATCATCGAGCCCTGGGTGATGATCACGTCACCTTTATAGGTGGCGATGCCGTTCTTGTCGTCCAGTTGGGCGTCGTCGGCCTGAATGCGGATAGGTTGCTGCTGATCGTTCGGCAGAGCCCAGGCGCTCACGCTTCCCAGTGCTGCGCCCAGACTGAGCAAAATAGGGAGGGTTTTAACGAGCCTCATACTGTCCTCTTACGTTCGATTGCAGGTGTATCCTGCTTTCCTTCAAATACGCCTTCATTCCCACGCCAGTCGATACACCGCCAGCGCCGTCGATTCTAACGGGTTGCTCGGTCTGCGCATATTGCTGCTGAGGGAACACCGTCATGCGGGTGCTGGTGATCAGGGTGTCGCGGTTCTTTTCATCGGTGCGCTTGATGCGTACCGAGTCGATCAGTTCCACCTGGGTTCCGTCCGGGTTCACTTCGCCACGCTCGCTGGTCACGTGCCACGGAAAGTCTGTGCCGCGGAACATGTTGAGGTCGGGTTTGGTGACCAGCGTCACGTCCGTCGCTTTCAGATGCTCGGCCTTGTCCGACGTCATTTCGTACTGCACCTTGCCGTCCGGAAGGTATTGCAGGGTATGCGTGTTCGTGGCGTACCAGTCGATGGCGGTGTCTTCGACCTTGGTCACAGGTTTGTCGAGGAACCGTTCAGGGCTGATGTTCCAATAGCCGACCGCTGCAAACAGGGCAGCGATACAGCCGAACAACAGGAAGTTGCGAAATTTTTTGCTAAACATGGTTTGGCTCACAGGTACGCGGCGTTGGCCGCATCGAGGCGGCCCTGGGCGCGCAGGATCAATTCGCAGAACTCTCGGGCGGCACCTTCGCCACCGCGGGCCCGAGTGACGCCATCGGCGTGTTCGCGCACGAAGTCGGCAGCATTGGCCACGGCCATGCCCAAGCCTACGCGGCGGATCACCGGCAGGTCAGGCAGGTCGTCACCGAGGTAGGCGACTTGTTCATAGCTTAGGCCCAGTTGCGCCAATAGGCCGTCCAGAACTACCAATTTGTCTTCGCGGCCCTGAAACAGATGCGGGATGCCGAGGTTCTTCGCCCGGCGCTCGACCACCGGCGTCTTGCGGCCACTGATGATGGCGGTTTCTACGCCGGCATTCATCAGCATCTTGATGCCCTGGCCGTCGAGGGTGTTGAAGGTCTTGAATTCGCTGCCGTCTTCGAGGAAGTACAGGCGCCCGTCGGTGAGGACGCCATCGACGTCGAACACCGCCAGTTTGATCGCTTTGCCGCGTTGCAGCAGATCGGTTGTCATTACATCACTCCTGCACGCAGCAGATCGGAGAGGTTGAAGGCGCCGATCGGGCGATCTTCTTCGTCCACGACCACCAGTGCGTTGATTCGGTGGTCTTCCATGATTTTCAGCGCTTCGGCGGCGAGCATCTCGGGCCGTGCGGTCTTGCCGTGCGCGGTCATGACCTGGTCGATGGTGGCGCTGCGGATGTCGATGCTGCGATCCAGGGTGCGGCGCAGGTCGCCGTCGGTGAAGATCCCGGCGAGTTTGCCATCGGCTTCAACGATCGCGGTCATGCCCAGGCCCTTGCGGGTCATTTCCATGAGCGCGTCCTTGAGCAGGGTACCGCGTTGCACTTGCGGCAACTCCTGGCCTGCGTGCATGACGTTTTCCACTTTCAGCAGCAGGCGTCGACCCAGGGCGCCGCCCGGGTGGGAAAAAGCAAAATCTTCGGCGGTAAAACCCCGGGCTTCCAGCAGCGCCACGGCCAGGGCATCGCCCATGACCAGCGCAGCGGTGGTCGAGGAAGTCGGTGCCAGGTTCAGCGGGCAGGCTTCGTGCTCGACGTGAACGTTGAGATTGACTTCGGCGGCCTTGGCCAGCGGTGACTGTGGATTACCGGTCAGGCTGATCAACTGGATGCCCAGGCGCTTGATCAACGGCAGCAGGGTGACGATTTCGTTGGTCGAGCCGGAGTTGGAGAGGGCGAGGATCACGTCATCGCGGGTGATCATGCCCATGTCGCCGTGGCTGGCTTCGGCTGGATGAACAAAAAATGCCGGGGTGCCGGTGCTGGCCAGGGTCGCGGCAATCTTGTTGCCGACGTGCCCGGATTTGCCCATGCCGACCACGACCACACGGCCCTTGCTGGCCAGAATCATCTCGCAAGCGCGTACGAAATCGGCGTCGATATGGGGCAACAAGCCTTGTACGGCTTCCACTTCGAGGCGGATGGTGCGTTGTGCCGATTGAATCAGGTCGCTGGATTGGCTCATGTCAGAAATCGTATAGCCCGATGAAAAGGCGGCGATTATAGCGGTTATGTTGAAAAGCCTCACGCAAGTTCGTCGAGCTTTGTCATTCCTGGCAACCAAAACCCCGAAAAAGTGCCGTCGGGCCTGTCATATCGTTGAACGCGGAGGGGCATGGGCCTTGGGCGCTTGGCGTTTGCAGTGATATAGTTCGCCGCCAGTTCGGCCTGCCCGGGAGGTATGTGCTTTCTACGGAAAGCCAGGCGTCCGAGTGAGAGGCTGCATCGCAAGGAGTTTAGATGAGTGCCGATAACGCCTACGCGGTCGAGCTGAAGGGAGTCTCCTTCAAGCGCGGTGCGCGCAGCATTTTCAATAACGTCGATATTCGCATCCCGCGCGGCAAGGTTACCGGCATCATGGGGCCTTCCGGGTGTGGCAAGACCACGCTGCTGCGATTGATGGGCGCGCAATTGCGTCCCTCCAGCGGGGAAGTCTGGGTCAACGGTCAGAACCTGCCGACGCTGTCGCGCAGTGATCTGTTCGATGCGCGAAAGCACATGGGCGTGCTGTTTCAGAGTGGCGCGCTGTTCACCGATCTCGATGTCTTCGAGAACGTCGCTTTCCCCCTGCGGGTTCATACCCAATTACCGGACGAGATGATCCGCGACATCGTCCTGCTCAAATTGCAGGCGGTTGGACTGCGCGGCGCGATCGAGCTGATGCCGGACGAGCTGTCGGGCGGCATGAAACGTCGCGTGGCGCTGGCGCGGGCGATCGCGCTCGATCCGCAGATTCTCATGTATGACGAGCCTTTCGTTGGTCAGGATCCGATCGCCATGGGCGTGCTGGTGCGCCTGATCCGTCTGCTCAATGATGCGCTGGGCATTACCAGCATTGTGGTTTCCCACGACCTGGCCGAAACCGCGAGCATCGCTGACTACATCTATGTAGTGGGTGATGGTCAGGTGCTGGGGCAGGGCACGCCGGACGAATTGATGAACTCGGATGAACCGCGTATTCGCCAGTTCATGACCGGCAACCCCGATGGCCCGGTGCCGTACCATTTTCCAGCGACGGATTACCGCGCAGATCTTCTGGGGAAGCGCTGATGCGCAGAATTTCATTGATAGAACGCGTACGCCGCTTTGGCGAGACGGCGATCGACGCCGTGGCGGTGTTTGGCCGCGCGACCCTGTTCCTGTTTCACGCCCTGCTCGGTCGTGGCGGCATCAGTGGCGGTTTTGGTCTGCTGGTCAAGCAACTGCATTCGGTTGGCGTGATGTCGCTGGTGATCATCGTCGTCTCCGGGATTTTCATCGGCATGGTGCTGGCGCTGCAGGGCTTCAGTATTCTGTCGAGCTACGGTTCGGAGCAGGCAGTGGGGCAGATGGTCGCCCTGACCTTGCTGCGTGAATTGGGTCCGGTGGTGACGGCGCTGCTGTTTGCCGGGCGTGCCGGTTCGGCGCTGACGGCCGAAATCGGCAACATGAAGTCCACCGAACAGCTTTCCAGCCTGGAAATGATCGGTGTCGACCCGCTCAAGTACATCATTGCTCCGCGCCTGTGGGCCGGTTTCATTTCCCTGCCGGTGCTGGCGATGATTTTCAGCGTGGTAGGCATCTGGGGTGGATCGTGGGTGGCTGTCGACTGGCTGGGTGTGTATGAAGGCTCTTATTGGGCGAACATGCAGAACAGCGTGAATTTCACCAGTGACGTGCTCAACGGCGTGATCAAAAGTATTGTTTTCGCCTTTGTAGTGACCTGGATTGCCGTATTCCAAGGCTATGACTGTGAGCCCACTTCCGAGGGTATCAGTCGTGCCACCACCAAGACCGTGGTGTTTGCCTCGCTGGCAGTGCTCGGCCTGGACTTTATTCTGACCGCTTTGATGTTTGGAGATTTCTGATGCAAAACCGCACCCTGGAAATCGGTGTCGGCCTGTTCCTGCTGGCAGGGATTCTGGCCTTGTTGCTGCTGGCGCTGCGGGTCAGTGGCCTGTCTCCGACCTCGACCACCGACACCTATAAGCTGTATGCCTACTTCGACAATATCGCCGGTTTGACGGTCAGAGCCAAAGTGACCATGGCCGGTGTAACCATCGGCAAGGTCACGGCCATCGATCTGGATCGCGACAGCTTCACCGGTCGGGTCACCCTGCAAGTGGATAAAAAGGTCGACAACCTGCCGACCGACTCCACAGCGTCTATCCTGACCGCTGGCCTGTTGGGCGAGAAGTACATCGGTATCAGCGTGGGCGGGGAAGACTCCCGTCTGAAGGATGGTGGAACCATCCACGACACGCAGTCGTCTCTGGTACTGGAAGACCTGATCGGTAAATTCCTGCTCAATACCGTTAGCAAAGACGCCAAATGAGGAGCTTTTGAATGATCTCTACCTTGCGACGTGGCCTGTTGGTGTTGCTCGCGACACTGCCACTGCTGGCTAACGCTGCGCCCGGGCAATCGGCGCACGATCTGGTTCAGGACACCACGAACCGGATGCTGGCCGACCTGTCGGCCAACAAAGCGAAATACAAGCAGGATCCGGCTGATTTCTATGCCGCGTTGAACAACATCGTCGGCCCGGTAGTGGATGCCGAGGGCATTTCCAAGAGCATCATGACGGTCAAGTATTCGCGCAAGGCCACGCCTGCGCAGATGCAGACCTTCCAGGAAAACTTCAAGAAAGGCCTGTTCCAGTTCTACGGCAATGCCTTGCTCGAATACAACAATCAGGGCATCACGGTTGATCCGGCCAAGGATGAATCGGGTGATCGCACCAGCGTCGGCATGACCGTCAAGGGCAGCAACGGCGCGATCTATCCGGTGCAGTACACGCTGGAGAAGATCAACGGCGAGTGGAAGCTGCGCAACGTGATCATCAACGGCATCAACATCGGCAAGCTGTTCCGTGATCAGTTCGCGGATGCGATGCAGCGCAATGGCAACGATCTGGACAAGACCATCAACAATTGGGCTGGCGAAGTGGCCAAGGCCAAGGAAACCACCGAGAAAGCTGCCGAGAAGCCAGCGCAATGAATGAGGCGGCAGTTCGTATGAGTGATGTCGACGAGCTATTGCTCAGCGGAGTGCTGGACTATCGCACAGGCCCCGACCTGCGCAAGGAAGGCCAGGCGCTGATCAAGTCCAGCAAGGCGGCATCGCTGGTGATTGATTGTTCGGCAGTGAAGAAGTCCAGCAGCGTCGGCTTGTCCTTGCTGCTGTGCTTCATGCGCGATGCCCGGGCGGCCGGCAAGGCCGTCAGCATCCGCGCGATGCCGGAAGACATGCGCGAAATCGCTCAGGTCAGCGAACTGACCGAGTTGCTGGCGCACCCCTGAACCCGCATCGACAAACAAGCCCCCCGTCAGAGTCCTGCCAATGCGGGGTTCGCAGGCGCGGGGCTTTTTTGTATGATGTCCGACCCGTGCGCACAGGGCGCCGATTGAGGTTGAGCATGCAGGCCGTAGAAGTGAAGAGCTTCCTTGAAGGAAAGCTGCCAGGAACGCAGGTGGAAGTTGAAGGCGAAGGCTGCAACTTCCAGCTGAACGTGATTAGTGATGAACTGGCGGCGTTGAGCCCGGTCAAGCGTCAGCAAAGCATCTATGCCCATTTGAACCCTTGGATCGCTGATGGCAGCATCCACGCGGTCACTATGAAATTTTTCAGCAGCGCGGCCTGGGCCGAGCGCACCTGAGCCCTAGGGCGTCGAGATTCTTATGGATAAATTGATTATTACCGGTGGCGTTCGTCTTGATGGCGAAATCCGTATCTCCGGGGCGAAGAACTCCGCCCTGCCGATTCTGGCCGCCACCCTGCTGTGCGATGGCCCGGTGACCGTTGGCAACCTGCCGCACCTGCACGACATCACCACCATGATCGAGCTGTTCGGTCGCATGGGCATCGAGCCTGTGATCGACGAGAAACTCAGCGTTGAAATCGACCCACGCACCATCAAGACCCTGATCGCGCCATACGAACTGGTGAAAACCATGCGTGCCTCGATCCTGGTTCTGGGGCCGATGGTTGCCCGTTTCGGTGAAGCCGAAGTCGCCCTGCCTGGCGGTTGCGCCATCGGTTCGCGCCCGGTTGACCTGCACATCCGTGGTCTCGAAGCCATGGGCGCGGTGATCGACGTCGAAGGCGGCTACATCAAGGCCAAGGCGCCTGAAGGCGGTCTGCGCGGTGCGCACTTCTTCTTCGATACCGTCAGCGTGACCGGTACCGAAAACATCATGATGGCGGCTGCCCTGGCCAAGGGTCGCAGCGTGCTGCAGAACGCTGCGCGCGAGCCGGAAGTCGTCGACCTGGCGAATTTCCTCAACGCCATGGGCGCCAAGGTTTCCGGCGCCGGTACCGACACCATCACCATCGATGGCGTCGAGCGCTTGGGTTCGTGTTTCTACAAGGTCATGCCTGACCGTATCGAAACCGGCACCTACCTGGTGGCCGCTGCGGTCACCGGTGGCCGCGTCAAGGTCAAGGACACTGATCCGACCATTCTTGAAGCAGTCCTGGAAAAGCTCCGTGAGTCCGGTGCGGAAATCACCTGCGGTGAAGACTGGATTGAGCTGAACATGCACGGCAAGCGCCCGAAAGCGGTCAACGTGCGCACGGCACCGTACCCGGCGTTCCCGACCGACATGCAGGCGCAGTTCATCTCGCTCAACGCCATTGCCGAAGGCACCGGTGCGGTAATCGAGACGATCTTCGAAAACCGTTTCATGCACGTGTACGAACTGCACCGCATGGGCGCCAGGATCCAGGTCGAAGGCAACACTGCGATCGTCACCGGTACTGAAGTGCTGAAGGGCGCGCCAGTGATGGCCACCGACCTGCGTGCTTCGGCCAGCCTGGTGATCTCGGCCCTGGTGGCCGAAGGCGATACCCTGATCGACCGCATCTACCACATCGACCGTGGTTACGAGTGCATCGAAGAAAAACTGCAGATGCTGGGCGCCAAGATCCGTCGCGTTCCGGGCTAGTCGCTGCACTGGGCACAGGGAGGTGTCCACTGAATTTGTTTCGAGTCGAGCCGGTATCCGGCTCGATGTGTGTCCGGCGCCGATTGCGACCGGACATGAGTACCTTGATAAGGACTGACGTTTCCCATGTTGACCATCGCACTGTCCAAGGGCCGCATCCTTGACGACACTCTGCCGCTTCTCGCTGAAGCCGGCATCGTGCCGACCGAGAATCCGGACAAGAGCCGCAAACTGATCATCCCCACCACTCAGGATGACGTACGTCTGTTGATCGTGCGTGCCACCGACGTGCCGACCTATGTCGAGCATGGCGCGGCCGACCTCGGCGTCGCCGGTAAAGATGTGCTGATGGAATACACCGGCCAGGGCCTCTACGAGCCGCTGGATCTGCAGATTGCCCAGTGCAAGCTGATGACGGCCGGCAAGATCGGCGCAGCCGAGCCCAAGGGCCGTCTGCGCGTGGCGACCAAGTTTGTCAACGTTGCCAAGCGCTACTACGCCGAGCAGGGCCGTCAGGTCGACATCATCAAGCTCTACGGCTCGATGGAGCTGGCGCCGCTGATCGGTCTGGCCGACAAGATCATCGACGTGGTCGACACCGGCAATACACTGCGCGCCAACGGCCTGGAACCTCAGGAACTGATCGCCACGATCAGCTCGCGCCTGGTGGTCAACAAGGCTTCGATGAAGATGCAACACGCCCGAATCCAGGCGTTGATCGATACCCTGCGCACGGCAGTGGAATCGCGACACCGCGGCTGATGTACTTGCGCGACCTTGAGTCGCGCCCGTCTATCCGCCTCATAGCCAGAATCTCAGGTGCCCAAGCGGAAACGACTGCTAAGTTAGGGCGCCTGAGTTTTTGCCATTCCTATGAGGCTCTCGCTATGACCGCACCGACTGCAATTCGCCGACTCAACGCTGCTGACCCGGATTTCGCGCATCATCTGGATCATCTGCTGAGCTGGGAAAGTGTG
Organism: Pseudomonas sp. S8; assembly: GCF_050473925.1. Lineage (NCBI taxonomy): Bacteria > Pseudomonadati > Pseudomonadota > Gammaproteobacteria > Pseudomonadales > Pseudomonadaceae > Pseudomonas > Pseudomonas sp. S8. Next base: position 3,315,431 of record NZ_JBFDVZ010000016.1, on the reverse strand, counting down.
TCTGACGACTCGGTCAATCAGCGCGTGCTGGACATCATCAAGGCTGTGCGCGAGCGCGGCGACGCGGCGCTGGTCGAGTTCACCCAGAAGTTCGACGGCCTCGAAGTGGCGTCGATGGCCGACCTGATCCTGCCGCGCGAGCGTCTGGAACTGGCCCTGACCCGCATCACTGTCGCGCAGCGCGAAGCGCTGGAAAAAGCTGCAGCGCGGGTGCGCAGCTACCACGAAAAACAGAAACAGAATTCCTGGAGCTACACCGAGGCCGACGGCACTGTGCTCGGGCAGAAGGTCACGCCGCTGGATCGCGCCGGCCTGTACGTGCCGGGCGGCAAGGCGTCATACCCGTCGTCGGTGTTGATGAACGCGATTCCGGCCAAGGTTGCCGGCGTGGCCGAAGTGGTCATGGTGGTGCCGACCCCGCGCGGTGAAATCAATGAGCTGGTGCTGGCGGCGGCGTGCATTGCCGGCGTTGACCGGGTGTTCACCATCGGCGGCGCGCAAGCGGTTGCTGCGCTGGCTTACGGTACCGAAAGCGTGCCGCAGGTGGACAAAGTGGTCGGCCCGGGCAACATCTATGTCGCCACCGCCAAACGCCACGTGTTCGGTCAGGTCGGCATCGACATGATCGCCGGCCCGTCGGAAATCCTCGTGGTGTGCGACGGCCAGACCGATCCGGACTGGATCGCCATGGACCTGTTCTCCCAGGCCGAGCACGACGAAGACGCGCAGGCAATTCTGGTCAGTCCCGACGCCGAGTTCCTCGACAAGGTCGCGGCGAGCATCGACAAACTGCTGCCGACCATGGACCGCGCGGCCATCATCGAAACTTCGATCAATGGTCGCGGTGCGCTGATTTACGTGCGCGACATGGCGCAAGCCATCGAAGTCGCCAACCGCATCGCCCCGGAACACCTGGAGCTGTCGGTCGCTGACCCACAAGCGTGGTTGCCGCAGATCCGTCACGCCGGCGCGATCTTCATGGGCCGCCACACCTCGGAAGCGCTGGGTGATTACTGCGCCGGCCCGAACCACGTGCTGCCAACGTCCGGCACTGCGCGTTTCTCCTCGCCACTGGGTGTGTACGACTTCCAGAAACGTTCGTCGATCATCTTCTGCTCCGAGGCCGGTGCTTCCGAGCTGGGCAAGACCGCTTCGGTGCTGGCCCGTGGCGAATCCCTGAGCGCGCACGCACGCAGCGCCGAATACCGTATCAAAGACGAAGTGAAGGGGAATTGAACATGAGTAAATTCTGGAGCCCGTTCGTCAAGGATCTGGTGCCCTATGTGCCGGGCGAACAGCCGAAGCTGACCAGACTGGTCAAGCTCAACACCAACGAAAACCCTTACGGCCCGTCGCCCAAAGCCCTGGCGGCGATGCAAACCGAGCTCAACGACAACCTGCGCCTGTACCCGGATCCGAACAGCGATCTGCTGAAAACCGCCGTCGCCAACTACTACGGCGTGCAGAGCAATCAGGTGTTCCTTGGCAACGGTTCGGACGAAGTGCTGGCGCACATCTTCCACGGTCTGCTGCAACACGAGCAGCCGCTGCTTTTTCCGGACATCAGCTACAGCTTCTATCCGGTGTATTGCGGTCTGTACGGCATCCAGTTCGATGCCGTGCCGCTGGACGCGCAGTTCCAGATCAACCCGGCGGACTACGCCAAACCGAACGGCGGGATCATTTTCCCCAATCCGAACGCACCGACCGGTTGCCTGCTGGCACTGGAAGCGGTCGAGCAGATCCTCAAGGCCAGCCCGGATTCGGTGGTTGTGGTGGACGAGGCTTATATCGACTTCGGCGGCGAAACCGCGATCAGCCTGGTGGACCGTTATCCGAACCTGCTGGTGACCCAGACCTTGTCCAAGTCGCGCTCGCTGGCCGGCCTGCGCGTAGGCCTGGCGGTGGGGCATCCGGATCTGATCGAAGCGCTGGAGCGAATCAAGAACAGCTTCAACTCCTATCCGCTGGATCGCCTGGCGATTGTCGGAGCGGCGGCCGCGTTCGAGGATCGCGAGTATTTCGACAAGACCTGCCGTCTGGTCATCGAAAGTCGTGAGTGGGTCATCGCGCAATTGCAGGCCAAGGGGTTTGAGGTGCTGCCGTCGGCGGCGAACTTCATCTTCGCCCGGCACCCGCAACACGATGCAGCGGGGCTGGCAGCCAAGTTGCGCGAGCAGGGCGTGATTGTGCGCCACTTCAAGCAGGAGCGGATTGCCCAGTTCCTGCGGATCTCGATCGGTACGCCGGAGCAGAATCAGGCGCTGATCGACGGTCTCGGCGACCTCTAAACCGCCGCTGAACCTGTGGGAGCGAGCTTGCTCGCGAAAGCGCTTGGCCATTCAATAACGATGTTGAATGTGCCGGCCTCTTCGCGAGCAAGCTCGCTCCCACAGTGTTTTTGGTTGGTGTTTACTCTTCTTCCTTGACCGGCGCCGGCGGTGGACGCAGGCCGATTTCCGCGGTCAGCTTCAGCTCCTTGCCATTGCGCATCACTTGAATCGTGACCTTGTCAGTCGGCTTGATCCGCGCCACCTGGTTCATTGACTTGCGGCCATCACCCGCCGGTTCGCCGTCGATACTCAGAATCACGTCACCCAGCTGCAGGCCGGCCTTCTGTGCCGGGCCATCGCGGAAGATTCCCGCCACGACAATTCCCGGACGCCCGGACAGGCCAAACGACTCGGCCAGTTCCTGGGTCAGCGGCTGCACTTCAATACCGAGCCAGCCACGAATCACCTGACCGTGCTCGATGATCGACTTCATCACCTCCATCGCCAGTTTTACCGGAATCGCAAAACCGATGCCTTGCGAGCCGCCGGACTTGGAGAAGATTGCCGTGTTGATCCCTGTGAGGTTGCCGTTGGCATCGACCAGTGCGCCGCCGGAGTTGCCCGGGTTGATCGCCGCGTCGGTCTGGATGAAGTCTTCGTAGTTGTTCAGGCCCAACTGGTTGCGCCCGGTGGCGCTGATGATGCCCATGGTCACGGTCTGGCCGACGCCGAACGGGTTGCCGATGGCCAGCGCGACGTCGCCGATGCGGATGTTGTCGGAGCGGCCGACGGTGATCGCCGGGAGGTTTTTCAGATCAATCTTCAGCACCGCGAGGTCGGTTTCCGGGTCGCTGCCGATGACGCGGGCGAGGGTTTCGCGCCCATCCTTGAGTGCCACCACGATCTGGTCGGCGCCGGTGGTTACGTGGTTGTTGGTCAGGATGTAGCCTTCCGGGCTCATGATCACGCCGGAACCGAGGCTCGATTCCATGCGTTTCTGCTTCGGCGAGTTGTCACCGAAGAAGCGCCGGAACTGCGGATCCTCAAACAGCGGGTGCGCCGGTTTGTTGATGACTTTGGTGGTGTAGAGGTTGACCACCGACGGTGCGGCGATGGTCACCGCGTCGGCATAGGACACCGGGCCCTGCTGCACACTGGTGGTTTGCGGGGCCTGTTGCAGGTTGACGTCGAGGCTCGGAAGCCCGACCCACTGCGGGTAACGCTGAATAATCAACAGAGCGATAAGCACGCCGGCCAACAGCGGCCAGCCAAAAAAACGCAGCGCCTTGAGCATTAAGCACGTCCTGGAAAAGTTGCAGGCGGGGGCAGACCGCCGATAATGTCGCGCATTATACGAGGCCGCGCGCGCCTCTGAACGGGATTTTCAGGAGTCTTTCATGGCCGTCGCCCTCAGCACCCTCGTCGAAGAAGCCGACCGTTACCTCGGCAGTGCAAAAATCGCCGATTATTGCCCCAACGGCCTGCAGGTCGAAGGCTGTCCACAAGTGATGCGCATCGTCAGTGGCGTCACCGCCAGTCAGGCCTTGCTCGATGCCGCAGTAGAAGCCGAGGCCGATCTGGTGCTGGTGCATCACGGCTATTTCTGGAAGGGCGAGAACCCGTGCATCACCGGCATGAAGCAGCGTCGCCTGAAAACCTTGCTCAAGCACGACATCAGTCTGCTCGCCTATCACTTGCCACTGGATCTGCACCCGGAGGTCGGCAACAACGTGCAACTGGCGCGTCAGCTGGACATCACCGTCGAAGGGCCGCTGGATCCGGACAACCTGAAGATTGTCGGACTGGTTGGCTCGTTGAATGAGCCGATGACCCCGCGTGATTTCGCGCGCAAGGTTCAGGAGGTCATGGGCCGCGAGCCGCTGCTGGTCGAAGGCAGTACGATGATTCGTCGGGTCGGCTGGTGCACTGGCGGCGGGCAGGGCTATATCGATCAGGGCGTGGCGGCGGGTGTTGATCTGTTCCTCAGCGGTGAAGCCTCCGAGCAGACCTTCCACAGCGCTCGGGAAAACGACATCAGCTTCATCGCCGCCGGCCACCATGCCACCGAGCGCTATGGTGTGCAGGCGCTGGGTGACTACCTGGCAAAACGTTTTGCCCTGGAACACATCTTCATCGACTGCCCGAACCCGATCTGACGACTCGCGGCGAGCTTGATCTGAAATTCTGCCCTGTAGGAGCTGCCGAAGGCTGCGATCTTTTGATCTTAAAAACAGAGGCAAAAGATCGCAGCCTGCGGCAGCTCCTACAGGGGAGAAAGGGGCAAACCGGCGGGCATATTGATATGCCCTTTCGATCTAGTTGGCGTCCTGATTAGAAGAGGGCGCTGTGCTAGGATTCCCCGCTCGAACACGGCCCGCTGGCCGTTCATAAGAAAGCTTTCGTGAGTAGCCATGGTCGACAAACTGACGCATCTGAAACAGCTGGAGGCGGAAAGCATCCACATCATCCGCGAGGTGGCCGCCGAGTTCGACAACCCGGTGATGCTGTACTCCATCGGTAAAGACTCCGCCGTGATGCTGCACCTGGCACGCAAGGCGTTCTTCCCGGGCAAACTGCCGTTTCCGGTGATGCACGTCGACACTCGCTGGAAATTCCAGGAGATGTACAAGTTCCGCGACAAGATGGTCGAAGAGCTGGGCCTGGACCTGATCACCCACATCAACCCCGATGGCGTGGCGCAGAACATCAACCCGTTCACCCACGGCAGCGCCAAGCACACCGACATCATGAAGACCGAGGGCTTGAAGCAGGCACTCGACAAGCATGGTTTCGACGCCGCGTTCGGTGGTGCCCGTCGTGACGAAGAGAAGTCCCGCGCCAAGGAGCGTGTGTACTCGTTCCGCGACAGCAAGCACCGCTGGGATCCGAAGAATCAGCGTCCGGAGCTGTGGAACGTCTACAACGGCAAGGTCAACAAGGGCGAATCCATTCGTGTGTTCCCGTTGTCGAACTGGACCGAACTGGACATCTGGCAGTACATCTACCTCGAAGGCATCCCGATCGTGCCGCTGTACTTCGCCGCCGAACGCGAAGTAATCGAGAAGAACGGCACCCTGATCATGATCGACGACGAGCGCATCCTTGAGCATCTGTCCGACGAGGACAAGGCGCGCATCGTCAAAAAGAAAGTGCGTTTCCGTACCCTTGGCTGCTACCCGTTGACGGGCGCGGTGGAGTCCGAGGCCGAAAGCCTCACGGACATCATTCAGGAAATGCTCCTGACGCGAACTTCCGAGCGCCAGGGCCGGGTCATCGACCACGATGGCGCCGGCTCGATGGAAGATAAAAAACGTCAAGGCTATTTCTAAGGGGTTGTCATGTCGCACGCATCTGATTTGATCAGCGAGGACATCCTCGCCTACCTGGGCCAGCACGAACGTAAAGAGCTGCTGCGCTTTTTGACCTGCGGTAACGTCGACGACGGCAAAAGCACCCTGATCGGGCGCCTGCTGCACGACTCCAAGATGATCTACGAAGATCATCTGGAAGCCATCACCCGCGATTCGAAGAAAGTCGGCACCACCGGTGACGACATCGACCTGGCATTGCTGGTCGACGGCCTGCAGGCCGAGCGTGAGCAGGGCATCACCATCGATGTTGCCTACCGCTACTTCTCCACCGCCAAGCGCAAATTCATCATCGCCGACACCCCCGGCCATGAGCAGTACACCCGCAACATGGCCACCGGTGCATCCACCTGTGACCTGGCGATCATTCTGGTCGATGCCCGTTACGGCGTGCAGACCCAGACTCGTCGTCACAGCTTCATCGCCTCGTTGCTCGGCATCAAGCACATCGTTGTCGCCATCAACAAGATGGACTTGAAAGACTTTGATGAAGGTGTGTTCGAGTCGATCAAGGCCGACTACCTGAAGTTCGCCGAAGGCTTGAAGATGAAGCCGACCAGCATGCACTTCGTGCCGATGTCTGCTCTCAAGGGCGACAACGTGGTGAACAAGTCCGAGCGCTCGCCTTGGTACAAAGGGCAGTCGCTGATGGAGATCCTCGAAACCGTGGAGGTGTCGGGTGATCGCAACTTCACCGATCTGCGCTTCCCGGTGCAATACGTCAACCGTCCGAACCTGAACTTCCGCGGCTTCGCCGGCACCCTTGCCAGCGGCATCGTGCACAAGGGCGACGAAGTGGTGGTGCTGCCGTCGGGCAAGAGCAGCCGCGTCAAATCCATCGTCACCTTCGAAGGTGAGCTGGAGCAGGCCGGTCCTGGTCAAGCGGTGACGCTGACCATGGAAGACGAAATCGACATCTCCCGTGGCGACTTGCTGGTGCATGCCGACAACGTGCCGCCGGTCACCGACAGCTTCGAAGCGATGCTGGTGTGGATGGCTGAAGAGCCGATGCTGCCGGGCAAGAAATACGACATCAAGCGCGCCACCAGTTACGTGCCGGGCTCGATTGCCAGCATCGTCAACAAGGTCGACGTCAACACCCTCGAAGAAGGTCCGGCGAGCGCGTTGCAGCTCAACGAAATCGGCAAGGTGAAGATCGCGCTCGACGCGCCGATCGCCCTCGACGGTTACGACAGCAACCGCACCACCGGTGCGTTCATCGTCATTGACCGTTTGACCAACGGCACCGTTGGCGCCGGCATGATCGTCGCCCCACCGTTGTCCCACGGCACCGCGACGCATCACGGCAAACTGGCCCACGTTGCCACTCAGGAACGTGCCCAGCGCTTCGGCCAGCAGCCAGCCACCGTGTTGTTCAGCGGCCTGTCGGGCGCGGGCAAGAGCACGCTGGCCTATGCGGTCGAGCGCAAGTTGTTCGACATGGGCCGTGCGGTGTTTGTGCTGGATGGGCAGAACCTGCGTCACGACCTCAACAAGGGCCTGCCACAGGACCGTGCCGGTCGTACCGAGAACTGGCGTCGTGCTGCGCACGTGGCGCGTCAGTTCAACGAGGCCGGTCTGCTGACGCTGGCGGCGTTTGTTGCGCCGAGTGCTGAAGGTCGCGAGCAGGCCAAGGAGCTGATCGGCAAGGAGCGTCTGCTGACGGTTTATGTGCAGGCTTCGCCGGCGGTGTGTGCCGAGCGTGATCCGCAGGGTTTGTATGCTGCGGGTGGCGATAATATTCCGGGTGAGTCCTTCCCGTATGACGTGCCGCTGAATGCCGATCTGGTGATCGATACGCAGTCGCTGTCGCTGGAAGAGAGCGTCAAGCAGGTGCTGGATCTGCTGCGTCAGCGTGGCACGATTTAAGCGTTAGCCGGAAATGAAAGGCCCGCGGATGAGTGATCATCGGCGGGCTTTTTGTTGGCTGCGATTTTTGCGCGAGCTCATTCCACTGTGGGAGCTGGCTTGCCAGCGATGGCGCCCTTATAGGCGACCATGCTCTGTCTGGCTGAGTGAATATCCGTTTCTTCGGGTGCTGCGGCTGGCGGTTTCGCCCTTACGGCGACTCACTTTTTTTACAAACGCCTAAAAAAAGTAAGCAAAAAAAGGCTTGCTCCTGCGTTCGGCCCGCTCGCTGGGGCTCGGGGTCCCTTCGCTGCGGGATTGATCCGGGCGCAGCGCCTACGGTTTGCTTCGCTGCACCTCCTCTCGCTGTGTTTGGCTTCGCCAAACGGTCGCTGCGCTCCCACCCCCGGATCAATCCCTCCGCTCAGCCTTCCGACGTCGCCCGTGGATCAAGATCAAAAGCTGCAGCCGAGCTTGCGCTCATCCTGGAGTGGGGCGGCTGCGCCGCGTGCGGGTTGTATTATCTTCCCTGTAGGAGCTGCCGAAGGCTGCGATCTTTTGATCTATTGTGGGAGCTGGCTTGCCAGCGATGGCGGTGTGTCATTCACCAATGATGCTTGCTGATCTCCGCCATCGCCGGCATGCCGGCTCCCACCAGATTCACTGTCGGTTCGGGAATTCGCGGTGCATCTGTTCCAGCAGCGCATCCTTGTCCTGCCACAGCTGGTTGATCCAGCCCTGAAACTGCAGACGGTATTCGCCGTCCTGATCGTAGTTCTTGCCAATGAACGCTGGCGGAATCTGCAGTTCTTCAAAGTGCACCACCACGTCGCGCACGTTGCCGCACAGCAGGTCCCAGAAGCCCGGCCGCCCGCCCGGATAGTGGATGGTCACGTTGACGATCGATTCCAGCTGTTCTCCCATTGCGTCCAGCACAAAGGCGATGCCGCCAGCCTTGGGCTTGAGCAGGTACTTGAACGGTGATTGCTGTTGCGCGTGCTTGCCTTCGGTGAAGCGTGTGCCTTCGACGAAGTTGAAAATCCCCACCGGGTTGTCGCGAAACTTCGCGCAGGTCTTGCGCGTGGTTTCCAGGTCTTTGCCTTTCTTCTCCGGGTGTTTTTCCAGATAGGCCTTGGAGTAGCGTTTCATGAACGGAAAGCCCAGCGCCCACCACGCCAGGCCAATCACCGGGACCCAGATCAGCTCCTGCTTGAGGAAGAATTTCAGCGGTTGGATGCGCCGGTTGAGCACGTATTGCAGCACCAGGATGTCGACCCAGCTCTGGTGGTTGCTGGTGATCAAATACGAGTGTTTGTAATCCAGGCCTTGCAAGCCGCTGATGTGCCAGCGGGTGCGGCGCACCAGGTTCATCCAGCCCTTGTTGTTACTGATCCAGGCTTCGTGGGTGTGGCTCATCAGCCACCGTGAGGCGCGGCGGGCGAGGTCGAAGGGCAGCACTTTGATCAACGCCACGCAGAACAGGAACGAGCACAGCAGAATCGTATTGAGCGCCAACAGCAGCGCGGCGATCACGCCGCGAATCGGGGCGGGCAGGAAGTCCAGCATTTACACATCCATAGGTCGGTTGGCGGCTTGAATCGCGGTCAGGGCGATGGTGTAGACGATGTCGTCGACCTGCGCGCCGCGCGGCAGGTCGTTCACCGGTTTGCGCAGACCTTGCAGCATCGGGCCGAGGCTGACGCAGTCGGCACTGCGCTGCACGGCTTTGTGGGTGGTGTTGCCGGTGTTCAGGTCGGGGAACACGAACACCGTGGCGCGGCCAGCCACCTGGCTGTTGGGCGCCAGTTGCCGGGCCACATCGGCGTTGGCAGCGGCGTCGTATTGCAGCGGCCCGTCGATCAGCAGCGAGTGCTGTTGCTCGTGGGCGAGCAGGGTGGCTTCGCGGACTTTCTCGACTTCTTCGCCGCTGGCCGACTCGCCGCTGGAGTAACTGATCATCGCCACGCGCGGGGTGATGCCGAAGGCCGCTGCCGAGTCGGCGCTTTGCAGGGCGATCTCGGCCAGCTCAGTTGCGCTTGGGTGCGGATTCATCACGCAGTCGCCGTAGACCAGCACTTCTTCGGGGAACAGCATGAAGAACACTGAAGACACCAGCGTGCAGCCCGGCGCGGTCTTGATCAGTTGCAGCGCTGGGCGGATGGTGTTGGCGGTGGTGTTGATCACGCCCGACACCAGACCGTCGACTTCATCCAGCGCAAGCATCATGGTGCCAATGACCACGGTGTCTTCCAGTTGCTGTTCGGCCATCGGCGCGTTGAGGCTTTTGCTTTTGCGCAGGGCGACCATCGGTTCGATATAACGCTCGCGGATCAGATCCGGATCGAGAATCTCCAGCCCCGGCGGCAGCTCGATGCCCTGAGCGCGGGCCACGGCTTCAACGTCCGCCGGTTTGGCCAGCAACACGCAACGGGCGATACCGCGCTCCTGACAGATCGCCGCCGCTTGCACGGTGAGCGGCTCGCTGCCTTCGGGCAGGACGATGCGCTTGTTCGCCGACTGCGCCCGTTGAATCAGTTGATAGCGGAATACTGCGGGTGACAGGCGCATTTCCCGCGGGGTGCCGCAGCGCTGGTGCAGCCACTTGGCGTCAAGATGGCTGGCGACGAAGTCGGTGATGATCTCCGCGCGCTCGCGGTCATCAATGGGGATTTCCTTGTTCAGGCCATTGAGCAGGTTGGCGGTGTCGTAGGAGCCGGTGCTCACCGACAATACCGGCAGACCGGCCTGCAACGCGCCACGGCACAAGTCCATGATGCGTGGATCGGGCAGGGTGTCACTGGTCAGCAACAGCCCGGCCAATGGCACGCCGTTGAGCGCCGCAAGGCTGACCGCAAGAATGATGTCGTCGCGGTCGCCCGGGGTTACCACCAGCACGCCGGGTTTGAGCAGCTCCACGGTGTTGCGCATGGTGCGCGCGCAGATGATGATTTTGGTCATGCGCCGGGTTTCATAGTCGCCGGCGTTGAGCACCTGTGCGCCCATCAGGTCAGCGACGTCGCGGGTGCGCGGTGCGTTGAGCTCGGGCTGGAACGGAATGCAGCCGAGCAGGCGGAAGTCACCGCTGCGCAGCAACGGCGAATGCTCCTTCAAGCGCGTGGCGAAGGCCTCCATGCTCTCGTCGGTCTTGACCTTGTTGAGGATCACGCCGAGGACTTTCGGGTCTTTCGGACCGCCGAACAATTGCGCCTGCAATTCCACGCGGCCGGAGAGTTCGGCGAGCACTTCGTTTTCCGGGGCCGACACCAGAATTACCTCGGCATCCAGGCTTTTGGCCAGGTGCAAATTGACCCGCGCCGCATAACTGGCGCTGCGGGTCGGCACCATGCCTTCGACCACCAGCACGTCCTTGCCGACAGCCGCTTGCTGATACAGGGCGATGATTTCTTCGAGCAGCTCATCGAGCTGACCGTCGCCGAGCATTCGCTCGACGTGAGCCAGGCCCAGTGGTTGCGGCGGTTTCAGGCCGTGAGTACGTGCCACCAGTTCGGTGGAACGCTCGGGGCCGGTGTCGCCCGGATGCGGCTGAGCAATCGGTTTGAAGAACCCGACTTTCAGTCCGGCCCGCTCCAGGGTACGCACCAGCCCGAGGCTGATGGAGGTCAGACCCACGCCAAAATCGGTGGGCGCGATAAAAAAAGTTTGCATGCGGATTCTCTAAGGGTGCATGGCAAGGGTGGCGATCTATACGTGACCGCCTACCGAAATTCAGTCGCCAAGGTTATCGCTAACCGAGCCTTGTGCGCACCAACCGCAGGTAAAGGCTTGGCCTATTTTTTCAATACGTTGCGCCGGGTCAAGGACCCAGGCGCGCGATTGCCATGGCGGCTGATGACGCAAGTGCTGGGTGTGGCCACAGGAAAGCTCGACGACCCAATGACTGTCCTCGTCCTGATGGAAGCCGGTGATCGTCGAAACCCGTTTGTCCGGGTTGTGTTCGCTTTCGCGCGATTGCTTCGCTAAACTTGGCCTTTCTATATTCTTATGCAAAAGGTCTCGCCCCATGCTGATCGCCGCCAATAAGGCTGTCTCCATCGACTATACCCTGACCAACGACGCTGGTGAGGTCATCGACAGCTCCGCCGGCGGCGCTCCGCTGGTCTACCTGCAAGGCGCAGGCAACATCATCCCGGGCCTGGAAAAAGCGCTGGAAGGTAAGGCTGTTGGTGACGAGCTGGAAGTTTCCGTTGAGCCGGAAGACGCTTACGGCGAATACGCTGCCGAACTGGTCAGCACCCTGAGCCGCAGCATGTTCGAAGGCGTTGACGAGCTGGAAGTCGGCATGCAGTTCCACGCTTCGGCGCCGGACGGCCAGATGCAGATCGTGACCATCCGTGACCTGGACGGCGACGACGTCACCGTTGACGGTAACCACCCACTGGCCGGTCAGCGCCTGAACTTCAAAGTGAAGGTCGTTGCTATCCGTGACGCCAGCCAGGAAGAAGTCGCTCATGGCCACGTCCATGGCGAAGGTGGCCATCACCACTGATTTTCTGCGCTAAGCTTCGAGTACTGGAGAGGCGCCTGAGGGCGCCTTTTTAGTCCGCGGCTGTCCTTGGTGGCCTCGCCAAGTGGCTGTTTCGAGTAGAACACGGGAATCTGGAGTCCGTCATGAGTGCTTTTCACGACCTTAAGTTGACAGCCCTGGATGGTCAGGAGCTACCGTTGGCGCCTTTCAAGGGCCAAGTCGTGCTGGTGGTCAACGTCGCCTCCAAATGCGGCTTGACCCCACAGTACGCGGCACTGGAAAACCTCTACCAGCAATTCAAGGGCAAAGGCTTCAGTGTGCTGGGCCTGCCGTGCAACCAGTTTGCCGGCCAGGAACCAGGCACGGAGCAGGAAATCCAGGAATTCTGCAGCCTGAACTATGGCGTGACGTTCCCGTTGTCGAGCAAGCTTGAAGTCAACGGTCACGAGCGGCACCAGCTGTACCGCTTGCTGGCGGGCGAGGGCGCGGAGTTTCCCGGGGATATCACCTGGAACTTCGAGAAGTTTCTGCTCGGCAAGGACGGCCGGGTGCTGGCGCGGTTCTCGCCGCGTACGGCGCCGGATGATCCGACAATCGTTCACGCGATTGAAAAAGCGCTGGGCTGAACCAGCAAGATCAAAAGATCGCAGCCTGCGGCAGCTCCTACACGTCATCGAGTTATCGAATAATTGTAGGAGCTGCCGCAGGCTGCGATCTTTTGCTTTGTGTCTTTTGATCCTTGATCACTCAAATCAATAATGCTGTTCAAGGCTTGCAACTCTCCATATTATCGCCGTCATAAAGTCATTCCCTGTGGAGCCTTCCAATGCCGGTGCAAGCCCTGTTCAAACCGTTCCACCTCGGTGCCCTCGAACTGCCGACCCGCGTGGTCATGGCGCCAATGACCCGCTCGTTTTCCCCGGGTGGCGTACCCAATTCCAAAGTGATCGAGTACTACCGTCGCCGCGCTGCGGCCGGTGTCGGTCTGATCATCACCGAAGGCACCACGGTCGGTCACAAGGCCTCCAACGGTTACCCGAACGTGCCGCAGTTCTTCGGTGAAGCGCCACTGGCCGGCTGGAAAAAAGTGGTCGACGCGGTGCACGCCGAGGGCGGCAAGATTGTTCCGCAACTGTGGCATGTCGGCAGCGTGCGCCGTATCGGCACCGAGCCGGACGCCAGCGTGCCGGGTTACGGCCCGACGGAAAAACTCAAGGACGGTCAGGTCGTGGTGCACGGCATGACCAAACAGGACATTCAAGACGTGATCGCCGCATTCGCCCAGGCCGCCAAAGATGCCAAAAGCATCGGCATGGACGGCGTGGAAATCCACGGTGCCCACGGTTACCTGATCGACCAGTTCTTCTGGGAAGGCAGCAATCAGCGCAGCGACGAATACGGCGGCAGCCTGGCCAACCGCTCGCGTTTCGCCATCGAATTGATTCAAGCGGTGCGCGCCGCCGTCGGCGAAGGCTTCCCGATCATCTTCCGATTTTCGCAATGGAAGCAGCAGGATTACACCGCGCGTCTGGTACAAACGCCCGAGGCGCTGGGCGAGTTCCTCAAGCCGTTGGCCGACGCTGGCGTGGACATTTTCCATTGCTCGACGCGGCGTTTCTGGGAGCCCGAGTTCGACGGTTCCGAGCTGAACCTGGCCGGCTGGACACGCAAGCTGACCGGCAAACCGACCATTACCGTCGGCAGCGTCGGCCTGGACGGCGAGTTCCTGCAGTTCATGGTCAACACCGACAAGGTCGCGCAACCGGCCAGTCTGGAAAAACTGCTGGAGCGTCTGAACAACGACGAGTTCGACTTGGTGGCGGTGGGCCGTGCGCTGCTGGTGGATCCGGACTGGGCACTGAAAGTCCGTGAAGGGCGTGAGCAGGACATTCTGCCGTTCAGCCGTGAGGCGTTGATGACGCTGGTTTAAGCGGCGCTCAAACTGATGCTATCGCTGGCAAGCCAGCTCCCACAGGTATTGCGGGTGTTCGCAAAAATTGTGTTCACCGCAGCCCCTTGTGGGCGCTGGCTTGCCAGCGATGGCGGCTTCAAAATCAGCAAAGATCTAAGGCAATGTCTGCGCATTCGGCAACACCTGCTCCCGCAGACACGCCCCACGCAAATGCTTTTCAAATTGCTCGATGATCGCTGCCCACCCCTGGCGACTGGCATGCTGACGCGCATTCAGGCGCACGCAACGCAACGTCTCGTCCTCCTCCAGCAGCCAAGCCGCCGCATCGCAAAACGCCTCTTCATCACCCGGCATCGCCAGCACACCGTTGTAGCCGTGGCGAATATGCTGCGCTGCCGCTGCCTGATCGTACGCCACCACCCCCAGTCCTGAAGCCAATGCTTCGAGCACCACATTACCGAAGGTTTCGGTCATGCTCGGGAACAGAAAAATATCCCCCGAGGCATAGTGCGCCGCCAGCGCTTCGCCGCGCTGTGAACCACAGAAAATCGCCTCAGGCAGCTCTTTTTCCAGCGCAAGCCGTTGTGGTCCGTCGCCGACCACAATCAGCTTCAGGTTGCGCTGTGGATAAGTGCTGCGGAGTTTATCGAAGCAGCGCTTGAGCAGGCCCAGATTCTTCTCCGTGGCCAGGCGTCCTACGTGAATCACCGCGATGTCCTGCTCGCTCAGGCCCCATTGCTCACGCAACCCGTTCAGGCGCCTGGCCGGGTGAAACAACTGGCTGTCCACGCCTCTGGAGAGCAGGGCGAGGCGGTCGAAATGCCGGCGCTCCAGTTCCAGACGCTGACTGACGCTCGGCACCAGGGTCATCGACGAGCGATTGTGGAACCAGCGAAGATAATGCGTCAGCAAGCGCGTCAGCAAACCCAGCCCGTACTGATGGGTGTACTGCTGGAAATTGGTATGAAAACCGCTGACCACCGAGATCCCCAGGCGCCGCGCCGCCCGCAAGGCTGACAAGCCGAGCGGACCTTCTGTGGCGATGTACAGCACGTCCGGGCGATGACGCTGCCAGCGCCGCAGCAGCTTGTGCATCGACGACTGACCCCATTGCAACCCCGGATAACCCGGCAACGGCCAGCCCCGGCACAACAGCAAGGCATCGTCCTCGACGCGCTGCGGATCGCCCGCCTGGCGCGGTCGCACCAGTTCCACCTGATGCCCACGCGCGCGCAAGCCATCGCACAAGCGGCCAAGGGTATTGGCCACCCCGTTGATTTCCGGTGGAAAGGTTTCGCTGATCAGAGTGATATGCAGAACTGTCGTCATGACCTCAGTGTCGGCTGAGGCCATGTCGTGCTTGTGACGTTCGGATGATGGATTTGTGACTGGCGGTCTGTGAGCGGCTCAGCGCTGTGCGACAAGGTTCTCCGCGCCGCGCTCACGTACCCAGAACAAGGTCGCGCCGGCAACGGCGGCCGGCATCATCAGGATGTTGACCACCGGAATCAGCAGCGCCAGGTAGACGATTCCGCCAAAACTCATGCTCTGCCAGCGCTTCTGGCGCAGCCAGGCGAGCATTTCGTTCCAGCCCAGTTTGTGGTTGTCCGCCGGGTAGTCGATGTACTGGATCGCCATCATCCACACGCCGAACAGCAGCCACAGCGGTGCGGCGACGATATTGACCACCGGGATGAACGAGAGAACGAACAGGCCGATTGCTCGCGGCAGGAAGTAGCCGAGTTTGCGCATTTCCCGGGCGAGGGTGCGCGGGATCATCGCGATCAGTTCGCCCCAGCTGAAGGCCGGGAAATCATCGGTGCCGCGCACCACCACTTCGACTTTTTCCGCGAGGAAGCCGTTGAACGGCGCCGCGATCACGTTGGCCAGCATGGTAAAGGTGAAGAACACCATCAACGCCACCAGCACCACGAACAGCGGCCACAGGATGTAGCTGAGAAAACTCAGCCAGTCGGGCAGCGACGGCATCAGGCTGTCGACCCACAGGCTGAACTGATGGCCGGCCAGATAGATCAATCCGACGAACAGCACCAGATTGATCGCCAGCGGCAGCAGCACGAACAGGCGCAGGCCCGGGCTGAGAACCAGTTTGAGGCCTTCGCGCAGGTATTGCGGGCCGGACAGAACGGGGGCGGGCATAAGGGGCTCCGAGCAAGGGAAAACGCGCCGACCTTACCGACTTTGCAACGGGTGCGAAAGCGCGGTAGAGCGATCGACATTCACTGTAACAAAGACGTCGATCCGGTCGGAGTCTGCGCATAGAGACCACCTATGAGCTGGATTGTTAATCCGTATTTCCTTAATCTTGCCCCCCTCGATACGCTGCACCCAACTTTTTACAGGACTGTCGAGCTCATGCCTTCCCCAAGGTTATCCACAGTCCTTTTTTATTCCCGCCGGCAGTCCGGCGTTCCGCGCCAGTGTTTCGGCCCGGTCAACAGGAGCAGGTCATGTCTGAAGTCCGTCATTCGCGAGTGATTATTCTCGGTTCCGGCCCTGCCGGTTACAGCGCTGCGGTCTACGCCGCCCGTGCCAACCTCAAGCCACTGCTGATCACCGGCATGCAGGCTGGCGGTCAGCTGACCACCACCACTGAAGTCGATAACTGGCCGGGCGACGTCCACGGCCTGACTGGTCCGGCGCTGATGGAGCGCATGCGCGAGCACGCCGAGCGGTTTGAAACCGAGATCGTTTTCGATCACATCAACGCCGTGGACTTCGCCGCCAAGCCGTACACCCTGACCGGTGACAGCGCGACCTACACCTGCGACGCGCTGATCATTGCTACCGGTGCCAGCGCACGTTACCTGGGCCTGCCGTCGGAAGAAGCGTTCATGGGCAAAGGCGTTTCGGCCTGCGCGACCTGCGACGGTTTCTTCTACCGCAACAAGCCAGTGGCTGTGGTCGGCGGCGGCAACACCGCTGTTGAAGAAGCACTGTACCTGGCGAACATCGCCAGCACCGTGACCCTGATCCACCGTCGCGAAACCTTCCGCGCCGAGAAGATCCTGATCGACAAGCTCAACGCCCGTGTGGCCGAAGGCAAGATCATCCTCAAGTTGAACGCCAACCTCGACGAAGTGCTGGGCGACAACATGGGTGTGACCGGTGCGCGCCTGAAAAACAACGACGGCAGCTTCGACGAAATCAAGGTCGACGGCGTGTTTATCGCGATCGGCCACACTCCGAACACTTCGCTGTTCGAAGGCCAGTTGACCCTCAAGGACGGTTATCTGGTGGTCCAGGGCGGTCGTGACGGCAACGCCACTGCCACCAGCGTCGAAGGCATCTTCGCTGCCGGCGACGTGGCTGACCACGTTTACCGTCAGGCCATCACCTCGGCCGGCGCCGGCTGCATGGCGGCACTGGACACCGAGCGTTACCTGGACGGTCTGCAGAACGCTTCGTTCTAAGACCGCAGGCACAAAAAAACCGGCTTCGGCCGGTTTTTTTATGAGAGTCAAAAGATCGCAGCCTGCGGCAGCTCCTACAGGGATCAGTGTAGGAGCTGCCGCAGGCTGCGATCTTTTGATCTTGAATCAGCGACGGGTCAGCGGCTGTGCTTCGAACTTCACACCGGCCAGACCGTGCTTGATCAGCGCACGGATATTGCCGTGGTCGCTGCCTTCAGGCGTCGCCAGCACCGAGCGGTAATGCTCGCCGAATGCCAGCAGCGCTTCTTCATTGCTCAAGCCTTCCAGCAGTGCCAGACCCAGGGTCTTGCACGAGCCTTCGTTCTGCCCGGCAGCGTTTTCCACGCCGCCATTGTTGAACGCTTGTGGCTGGTAGTCATAACCGGCAGCGATGAACGCCAGGGTGTCGGCGAAAGCGTGTTCGCCGCTGTTGAGGCTGGCGCGCAGGGTGTTCAGATCACTCATTGGGTTTTCCTTTGGCGAACGCCGCCTGTTGTTCGGCGCTGGCCTCTTGCTGGTATTGGGCTTTCCATTCGGCGTACGGCATGCCGTAAACCACTTCGCGGGCGTCATCGAGGCTGACCTCGATCTGACGGTCATCGGCGGCGGCCTTGTACCACTTGGACAGGCAGTTGCGGCAGAACCCGGCAAGGTTCATCAGGTCGATGTTCTGCACGTCCTTGCGGCTGTCCAGATGGGCGACCAGCCGGCGGAAAGCGGCGGCTTCGAGTTCGAGGCGTTGTTGCTCGGTCATGATGGGCTCTGTGCAGTCTATTCGTGGCGCGGATGATAAAAGTCTGGCGAGCAATGCGCCAGACGCGCTCAGCGGCTGGCCGCGAGAGTGATCGACACCGACTCGGCAAATCGCAGGGCATGCGGCTTGTCGACTTCGACTTCGGCGTAAAGCACGGCGGTATTGCTCATCACCAGATCCAGCAGCTCCTGGGTCAGGCGTTCGAGCAGCGCAAAGCGGTTGCCCTCGACGTGGGCGATGATCGCCTTGGTGATGGTGCGGTAGTTCAGCGCGTGATCGATGTCGTTGTCGCGCACCGCTTCCTGCGCGGCGTACTGGATGGTCAGGTTGATCAGCACATCCTGTTTGTTGAGGATCTCGTCCTCGTTGATCCCGATAAAGGTGCGCAAGCGCAGATCCTTGACCCGGATGCGCGCCATTCCCGGTTGAAGTTGTGACATTTACTTGCTCCGTCCAATCAATTGCAGGAACTCCTGGCGGGTGTTGCTCGAGTCGCGAAAGGCGCCGAGCATGACCGAGGTGTTCATGGTCGAATTCTGTTTCTCGACACCGCGCATCATCATGCACATGTGCCGGGCCTCGATGACCACCGCGACGCCAGCGGCATCGGTGACCTGTTGCACCGCTTCGGCAATCTGTCGGGTGAGGTTTTCCTGAATCTGCAGGCGCCGGGCGAACATGTCCACCAGCCGCGCAATCTTCGACAGCCCCAGCACCTTGCCGGTTGGAATATAAGCCACATGGGCCTTGCCGATGAAGGGCAGCAGGTGATGTTCGCACAACGAGTAGAGCTCGATGTCGGCGACGATAATCATCTCGTCGCTGTCGGAGGCAAACAGCGCGCCGTTGACGATCTCCTCCACACGCTGTTCGTAGCCGTGACACAGGTATTGCATGGCCTTGGCCGCGCGCTGCGGAGTGTCGAGCAGACCTTCGCGGTCGGGGTCTTCGCCGAGGCCGATGAGGATCTCGCGGTAATTCTCGGGCAGGGTACGGCTCATGGGAGATCCTCGCGCAGCAGCTTATTTGACGTGCCGCCCGCCGTTGACGGTCAGGGTCGTGCCGGTGACATAGGGGTTGTCGAGCAGATAGCGCAGGCTCTGGTAGATCACTTCGCTGCCGGGTTCGATGCCCAGCGCGGATTTGGCCAGCGCCTTGGCGCGGTACGCCGCGTCGTCGTCGGGATTGAACAATAGCAGGGCCGGCGCGATGCCGTTGACCTTGATTGCCGGCGCATAGCGCGCGGCGAAGGACAGGGTCAGGCTGTCGAGCCCGGCCTTGCTGGCGCAATAGCCGATGTGTTTGCTGCTGCCCTTGCGCGTGACGTCGTCACTGATGTGGATGATGTCGGCCGGTGTCGAGCGCTTGAGCAGGTCGGCGCAGTGCAGGTTGATCAGGTACGGCGCGAGCAGGTGCACGTTGAGCATGCGTTCGAAGGCTTCGGCTTCGTTGCCCGGGGTTTCCGCCAGCCATTCGGAGGCGTTGTGGACGATGGCGCGCAGGCGGTCGGTATGGGTTTTCAGTTCATCGATGAAGGCGAGAATGGCCGCTTCGCTGGAGAAGTCGGCGAACACTCCGATCGCGCCCAGATCCCGCAGCGCTTGCACGCCTGGACGTTCGCTGCGGTAGGTGAAAATGACCTGATGGCCGTCTTCAAGCAAACGCTGCGCGCAGTGCAGACCGACACGCTGGCCGGCACCGGTGATGAGAATCGGGGCGGAGGAAATGGTCATGTACGGCTCGCGTCGCGGCTGGAGCAAAAACTATAACAGCGACGCTGTCGAAAAGATCGCAGCCTTCGGCAGCTCCTACAGGGGCGCCTTCATCTGTAGGAGCTGACGAGTGCAACGAGGCTGCGATCTTTAGCGATTCTGCGTAGAGGGTGTTGCAGGCAAAGGTCGCGCCGGCACAGCGTTCAACCAGTTGGCCAGCAACCGCGTCGACAGCGGAATAAAGAAATACACCATCAACGGCGTCAGGCACGCCGTGCTGATCAACACCCGCGGCAGCAGGCTCATGTCGCCGAGCAACGGCCCGAGAACAAAGTTGAACAGCAGCGACACCGGAAAGAACGCCAGCCAGATGGCCACGGCCTGTTTCCAGCGCGGTGGCCGCTGACCGGCCGCGCCGAACCAGCCTTCGATACCACTGACCCGATGTTCTTTGGGATGCGCGAACAGATCGCTGCCTCGCGCGAGCCACGCGGTACGCGAGACCGAGTGCTCCCAGGCGTGCAGGGTCTGCTCGTCGACGAAGCGGAAAATGATCTGGAATTCGTTGTCACCGGGTGGCGGAGCGAGCACGCCGGAGCCCAGGTAACCGGGAAAGTCAGTGGCCAGTTGTTCGCCTTCGCGCAGCCAGGCAATCAGGTCCTGATAGCGGCCGTCGGCGACGCGACGCGCAACCATCAGCGTGACGGGGGAAGTAGACATTATGTATCTCCGTATTCCGAGTGCGTCGCTCCGGGTAGGAGTTTCGCAATACGCAGGCGGGGGTAGGAGCCTGCGCTTTTTGACAAGCAAGGATTATTCCTGATTTTAATGACAGTTTCAGAGACTTTCGTCTCTATTCATGGGTTGAACCGATAGAGGGCATCGGAGGTAGAATGGGATCCAAATCTACCGAGTGGATGCACCTGCACAATGGCTGTTATCACGGACGCTGATCCTGCTTCGCAGGCCTCTGTCGCACTTGAGCGCGAAGAGTTGTTCCCTATTCGTGAGGTGTCGCGCCTGACCGGCGTCAACCCGGTAACGCTGCGTGCATGGGAGCGTCGCTACGGTTTGATTCAGCCGACTCGCACCGAAAGCGGGCATCGGCTGTATTCGATGACCGAAATCGAGCGCGTGCGCAGCATCGTCGACTGGATCGACCGCGGCGTGGCGGTGAGCAAGGTCGGCAAGATCCTCGCCAAGACCGAGCCGCTGAAAGTGCTGGCGCATATCATTCCTGATGATCTGGTGCAGGCTGATTACGCGCAGTGGCAACAACAGGTGCAGGTTGCAGTCGGCGCATTCGATGACCGCGCGCTGGACCAGGTCTACAACCAGATTTTCTCTTCATATTCGCTGTCAGTGGTGTTCCAGGACATTCTCATGCCGTTGTGGCTGCAGATGCTGCAGCGTCAGGATGCCTTCGGCCAGACCAGCGAATGGTTGTTTTTCGACGGGTTCCTGCGGGCGCGGGTCCTGCAGCGGATTGTCGCGCTGCGCGGCGCGCAACCGCGCAAAGTGATTGTCAGTGCGCTCGCCGGTCAGTGCCGTGAACTCGAATTACTGGTTGCCGCGTTGTTTCTGAGTGGCAATGACGCCGGGGTGCGGGTGCTCACCACCGGTCAGCCATTCGATGAGTTGGCGCTGGTGTGCGAGCGGATCAAGCCGCAGGCGCTGGTGCTGTTTTCCAATCACGCCCCGACAGCCGATTTGCCGCGACGGTTGAACCGTCTGGCGTTAAGTCTGGATTGTCAGGTGCTGCTGGCCGGCGATACCGCCGATCTGGCACAGGACAGCCTGGCGGGATCGTCGATCGGCTGTCTGGGCAATGAAGGGGCGACGATGCGTCAGCGCATGACGCAGTTTCTCGCGGGGACGCTGGATACCTGAATATCAGGTGTGCAGGGCGGGGTGGGTCAGACGGTGTTGTTGCAGGATGAACTGGCGCAGGCGTTCGGTTTCATCGGCATCGGTCTGGCTCAGCTCGTAGGCGTAGAAGCCATGCTCGGTTTCCCGCTCGAAATTGCCGCGCAGGGAGATCCGCTCATACCCTGAAGGGCTGAACCACAGGGCGAAATGCTTGGGCGGTTTGGTCTTGTTGCGCATTTCCAGCAGCACGCCTTTGTGCGACACCTCGTGCACCCACATCATCCCCGGTTGGCCCTTGGCATTTTCCAGCGCGACCGGCTCTTCGAGGGTCAGACGCCATGGGCGAACCATCGGCCCGTCTTCGTAAATGCTTGGTACGCCCAGACGCAGGTGCAAGGCGTGGAATTCGTCTTCCACCAGGTGCAACGGGAAGGTCATCTGCTGATTTTCGAAGTTGGCCTGGATGGTCACTTGCTCATGAGCCGCCAGGCGCGTGAGCAGGTCACGGATCTGCGAGCCACCATTGACCAACAGGCTCGACGTCGCATCCCGCACATTGAGTTGCGGGTTGTGCTGCATGGTCTGGATGAAATCCAGCTCATCCTGGGTCAGGAGGGCGTCGCGTTGCATGGCCTGGCTCGAAAGAATTAGTTACAAAGTCATTGGTGATTGTAGTTACTGACACTTAGTTCGCAGTTTTGTTTGCGCCGTTCGTCGCTTTCAGGGCAGAGAGTTCGGCTTGCAAGGCGGCAACCTGTGCTTCCAGTTGCGCGACGCGTTGCTGCGCCTTGACCTGAACCGTGACGTCCTTCTGCACGCCGACGAAATAAGTCTGGCCGTCCTTGTCGTTTTTCACTGTCGACAGCGACAGTTCGTTCCAGAATGGCGTGCCGTCCTTGCGGTAGTTACGCAGGATTTCCCGGCACGCCCCGCCATTGCGCAAGGTGTCACGAATCCGCGTCAGATTGGCCTGATCGCGGTCGCCGGACTGCAGAAAACGGCAATCCTGGTAGAGAATTTCTTCGCTGGTGTAACCGGTCAGGCGCTCGAAGGCCGGGTTTACGTAAATCAGGATGTTGTCCTGTTCGCCTTCCTTTTCTGCAACCACGATCCCGTCGTTCGAAGCGTTGATCACCATTTGCAGCAGATTGGCGTTGATCATCAATGAATCCTTTCAGTGTCGATATTGGCTGGCATTCTAGAAGTTCCAGCCAGTCTGTCTACTGGCCATCACGGCTATTCGGGCCTGGATCGCGGCTTTTACGTCGGACTGCTACTATCGCCGCTCTTTTTTTCAGCTTCAGGATCAGATTGATGAAAGTCGCCATCCTCTCCGGCTCGGTTTACGGCGCGGCCGAAGAAGTCGCCCGTCACGCGCAGAACCTGCTGAAAGACGCCGGTTTTGAAACCTTCTACAACTCGCGCGCCAGCCTGGCGGATATACAGGCGTTCGGCCCTGAAGCGATTCTCGCGGTGACCTCGACCACCGGCATGGGCGAGTTGCCGGATAACCTGCAGCCGCTGTATTTCAGCCTTCGCGATCAATTGCCAATGGCCTGGCGCGGCTTGCCCGGCGCGGTGATCGGTTTGGGCGATGCCAGTTACGGCGATACGTTCTGCGGTGGCGGCGAGCTGATGCGTGAGTTGTTCGCCGAGCTGGGCCTGCGCGAAGTACAGGGGATGCTGCGTCTGGACGCCAGCGAAAGCGTGACCCCGGAAACCGATGCCGAGCCTTGGCTGGCGCAATTGATCGCCACGCTCAAGGGCTGATCGCGCGCTCGCGCAGCAGGGCCAGCCAGGCCTGCGCGGCTTTCGACAGGTAGGCGCCGCGACGCCAGATGAACGCGATATCCCAACGCAGATAATCTGGCGCGCGCAAGGTCAGGCGCACCACGCCCGGACGCTCCAGTGCCCGGGCGACCACGCTCGGCAACAGCACCACGCCTTGCCCGGCCGCCACCAGCGCCACGAGAAAATCCGCCTGGCCACTGCGGCCGCCTTCTTTCGGGGTAAAGCCCAGTTGCTGGCACGCCTGCAATAACCGGTCATTGAGCACGAAGCTGCGCTGATACAGCAGGAACGGTGTCTCGGCCAACTCCTCCAGAGCAATTTCACCGCGCGCCGCCAGCGGATGATCCACCGGCAGCAACGCGTCGAGCTTCTCATCGCAGAACGGCTGAAAATCGAACTGCGGATCCTTGGGCAGCAAGCTGCCACCCAACTCCAGTTCACCGCTGAGCACCGCCTGCTCGACGTTACGGCTGCCGCCCTCAAGCAATTGAATGCTGATGTTCGGATAGCGCCGTCGATACTCGGCGAACAACCCGGCGAACAGCGCATCGCTGCCCAGCAACGGCAGACCGAGGCGCAATTCGCCGCGCGCCAGTTGGCTCAGATCATCCAGTTCGCTGAGCAACTCCTGACGCAAGCGCAGCATGCCCTCGGCGTGTGACAGCACCACGCTGCCCGCAGCGGTCAGGTGCAACTGGGAGCCGAGCCGTTCGAGCAACGGCGTGCCGAGACTCTGCTCCAGTTGCGCGACTTGTTTGCTCACCGCCGACTGACTGACGTGCAGGGTTTTCGCCGCCTGGGTAAAGCCGCCTTGACGTATGACTTCGACAAAACTGCGCAGCTGTTTGAATTCCACTTTCCGATTCCGTTTTGGAATAGCCATGAGTCTAACAATTCGCTTCTGGGATGGCAGGCCGCTTCGTAAAATAAGCCCCTGTAAGGAGCCCATCATGAACGCTGCATCCCTCACCTATGTTTCCCGTCTGATAGCAGAACTGGCCGTGTTGCTCGGTCTCTATCTGCTCGGCTGTCAGATCGCCGCGTGGCTGGCCTGGCCAATTCCCGGCGGCGTCATCGGCATGGCCCTGTTGCTGCTGGCGTTCGCGTTTGGCTGGGTCAAACCGGCGGCGCTGCAATTGGGGGCCGGATTGCTGATGGCCGAGATGCTGCTGTTCTTTATTCCGGCACTGATGAGTCTGCTCGACTATGGCGCACTGCTGCGTGATGACGGTTGGCGGATTCTGCTGGTGATTGGCGCCAGCACCCTGATGGTGATGCTGGTGACGGCCTTTACCGTGGAGCTGGCCGTGCGCCTGAGGCGGTCCCATGAAGCTTGAATGGATGCCGATGTTCTGGCTCGCTTTCACTCTGTTGGCGTACCTGTTCAGTCGCTGGATTTATCGACGCACCGGGCGTTATCTGCTGTCGCCGCTGATTCTGGTGCCGGCGCTGCTGCTGGCGCTCGCCATACCGTTGCACACGGCCTATGCCGAATACTCAAGCAACACCCATTGGCTGATGCTGGTGCTCGGGCCGGTGACGGTCGCTTTCGCGGTGCCGATCTGGCAGCAGCGACGTCTGCTGGTGCGGCACTGGTCAGCGCTGTTGCTGGGCATGCTCGCCGGCAGCGCGGCATCGATCGCTACCTCGTTTGGCCTGGCCAGGGCGCTGGCGCTGGATACCTCAGTCACGATGTCGCTGGTGCCGCGTTCGATCACCACGCCGTTCGCCATGCCGCTGGCGCAGGATCTGGGGGGCGTGCCGGAACTGACGGCCGTGTTCGTGATGTTCACCGGCGTGTTCGGTGCGATGCTCGGCGGCGTGCTGCTCAAGTGGCTGCCGCTGCGCAGTGCCTTGGCGCGCGGTGCGTTGTTTGGGGTTGGCGCGCACGGTGCCGGCGTCAGTCGGGCGCATGAAGTGGGCGGTGAAGAAGGCTCGGTGGCCGGGCTGGTGATGGTGCTGACAGGACTGCTCAATCTGTTCGCTGCGCCTTTGTTGGCGTCGTTGCTTTGACATGGATCCAAGCTGTTTGCATGGCTGACCCGCTCAGTCATCAAGCTGGCTGGCAATGCAACTACGTGAGCCCCGGGAGCTGACTAGACTGCTGACACGTGCAAAACAATAAGAACGCAGAGGTGCATACAGTGAGCGTAGCCCCCGTCCAGTCGCCCGTTAATGTCAAAGACCAGGTCAGTGCTGCGGAGTGGCAGACCCGGGTCGATCTCGCCGCCTGTTATCGACTGGTCGCCCTGCATGGCTGGGACGACCTGATCTTCACCCACATTTCCGCCAAGGTCCCGGGCACCGAAGACTTCCTGATCAATCCGTTCGGGTTGATGTTTCATGAGATCACCGCGTCCAGCCTGGTCAAAGTCGACCAGGCCGGCAACAAGCTGATGGACAGTCCCTACGAAATCAATCCCGCCGGTTACACCATCCACAGCGCCGTGCACGAAGTGCGGCACGACGTGGTGTGTGTACTGCACACGCACACTGCGTCCGGCGTGGCCGTTTCAGCGCAGAAGCAGGGCGTGTTGCCGATCAGCCAGCAGTCGCTGTTCGTGTTGTCGAGCCTGGCCTATCACGGCTACGAAGGCGTGGCGCTGAATCACGAAGAGAAAGCGCGCTTGCAGGCCGACCTGGGCGAGAACAATTTCCTGATGCTGCACAACCACGGTCTGCTGACCTGTGGCGGCACCATCGCCGACACCTTTCTGATGATGTTCACCTTCCAGCGCGCCTGCGACATTCAGGTCATGGCGCAGACCGGTGGTGCTGAGCTGATCGCCATCGAACCGCAGATCCTCGCGGGCGCCAAGGCGATGATCGCCGGCGTCACCAAGAGTGCTCAAGGCATGGGCGGCGCGCTGGCCTGGCCGGCGTTGCTGCGCAAACTCGATAAACAAGACCCCGGATATAAACTCTGATGCCTCTTGCCGAGATTCCTCTGTGTGTCTGGCGCAAACGCAGCCGGACATTTGTCTTTCGCGGCCAGTCGATCCGTTACTGGACGGCGGGGCAGGGTGAGCCGCTGTTGCTGATCCATGGCTTTCCGACGGCCAGTTGGGACTGGCATTACCTGTGGCAGCCGCTGGCCCAGCGCTATCGGGTGATCGCCTGTGACATGCTCGGTTTCGGTGATTCGGCCAAACCGTTGCACCACAGCTACAGCCTGCTGGAACAGGCTGATTTGCAACAGGCGCTGCTGGCCCATCTGCAGGTCGAGCAACCTCTGCATATTCTGGCTCACGATTACGGCGACAGCGTCGCCCAGGAACTGCTCGCGCGGCATTACGAAAACCGGCTCGCCGTCGCCAGTTGCGTGTTCCTCAACGGCGGGCTGTTCCCGGAAACCCATCGCCCGGTGCTGATGCAAAAGTTGTTGCTCAGCCCCTTGGGCTGGATGATTGGCCGGGCCTTCAGCCGTGATGCATTGGTGAAAAGCTTTCGGCAGATTTTCGGCCCGCAGACCGGCCCCAGCGAAAGCGAACTGGATGATTTCTGGAGCCTGATCGAGACCCACCGCGGTCCGCGCATCCTGCACAAACTGATTGGTTACATCCCCGAGCGCCGAGCGCAACGCGACCGCTGGGTAGCGGCCATGCAGCGTGATGACATCCCGTTGCGGGTGATCGACGGCGAAGTCGATCCGGTCTCGGGTGCGCACATGGTCGAGCGTTACCGCCAGTTGATCGCCGGCGCCGACACGGTGTTGTTGCCGGGCATCGGCCACTATCCACAGATCGAGGCGCCGGTGCAGGTGCTCAAACATTATCTGGCGTTTCGTGACCGCCTGGAGTTGCCGCCGCGCAAGGTCGCGTGCTCCTGAGAGATCAAAAGATCGCAGCCTGCGGCAGCTCCTGCACAAATTAATGCAGGAGCTGCCGCAGGCTGCGATCTTTTGATCTTTTGACGCCCTCATCATCCCCCACCGTTATCGCGCACCATTCAGCCTCAGCCGTATTTGTTGTGACCCAAAGCCCTGTGCCTGACACTCGGACTCAATACTGGCCTGCTGGAGTTCCTGCGATGAATGAGTCCGTACGTTTCGAAGATAAAGTCGTGATCGTCACCGGAGCCGGTGGTGGCCTGGGCCGGGCGCATGCTTTGCTGTTCGCCCGGCACGGCGCCAGAGTGCTGGTCAACGACCTCGGCGGCTCGACCCAGGGCGAGGGCGCCAATGCCTCCGCCGCCGACCGTGTGGTGGCGGAAATTCGCGAAGCCGGCGGCATTGCCGAGGCCAACCACGACTCGGTCACCGACGGCGACAAACTGGTGCAGAACGCCCTTGACGCCTTTGGCCGTGTCGACGTGGTGGTGAACAACGCCGGGATCCTGCGCGACAAGACCTTTCACAAAATGGACGACGCCGACTGGGATCTGGTCTATCGCGTTCACGTCGAAGGCGCCTACAAAGTCACCCGCGCCGCCTGGCCGCACCTGCGCGAGCAAAACTACGGCCGGGTGATCTTTACGGCATCCACTTCGGGCATCTACGGCAACTTCGGCCAGTCCAACTACGGCATGGCCAAACTCGGCCTCTACGGATTGACCCGTACCCTGGCCATCGAAGGGCGCAAGAACAACATTCTGGTCAACGCCATCGCGCCCACTGGCGGTACGCGCATGACCGAGGGGCTGATCCCGCCGCAAGTGTTCGAACAGCTGAAACCGGAACTGGTCAGCCCGCTGGTGGTGTACCTGGCCAGTGAGCAGTGCCAGGAAACGTCCGGTCTGTTTGAAGTCGGTGGTGGCTGGATGGGCAAAGTGCGCTGGGAGCGCAGCCTCGGCGCCGGATTCGATCCACGCAGCGGTTTCTCCCCGCAAGACGTCGCGGCGCATTGGCAGCAGATCTGCGATTTCGAAGGCGCGGCGCATCCCAAGGACAACATTGAAGCGCTGAAGGAAATGATGGCGAATCTGCAGAAGTATTCGCTTTGACATCTGCCATGACCGTCAAGCGACCTGTCCCACCGGCATGAATCTCGCCCATAAAAAAGGCCGCTGCAAACGCAGCGGCCAAGGTAAGACGTTGGATCAAGGAGCTACAAATCAACGTCAGTGAACACCGGGGCGATCAATCGAAGCATCGATTCATCTGAAATCGGTCAGCGCGGGCGCGAGTTGCTCGGCAGCCAAGGCTGGTTGCTTTGCGGCGTGTGCCGTGAAAGCCCGCTCAGAATAAGCACTTGAGATCGAAGGAAACAGAGCGATTCCGGACATGCACTGTTACGGGGCATGCAACAGTCGTGTCCGGCTACGCTATTGGGTCACTGAAGGGATTGTGGCTGTTGTTTCAAGGGCGCAGGTCGTCGGCCTGATAGCCCATGCGCCAACTGACGGCGCGTGCCGCCGCCAGCAATCGCCGGGCGGCCGGGCCGTTTTCATCCGCGTGGAACAATGAAGTCGGGCCGACAATCGTCAGTACCGCTGCGATCTGCCCGACGGCGTTGAACACTGGCGCCGACAACGCATCCACGCCCGGCATCAACAAACCGTGCACATGATGCAAGCCGCGTTCGCGGATCTGTTCACACAGGCTGGCGTAGTTTGTTTCATCGGCCAGCGGATGGTCGGCGATGGCGGTTTCCAGTACGCGCAGTTCATCGGTTTCGCGATGCGGCAGGTAGGCGCTGAATACCAAGCCAGTGGATGAACTGAGCAGCGGCAATACCGAACCCAATTGCGTGACCACCGTCACCGCGCGCACCGCCGGCTCGATGTGCACCACGGTCGCGCCCTGATTGCCCCACACCGCCAGAAAACAGGTTTCATTCAGTTCGTCGCGCAACTCGGACAGCGGCAGGGCGGCGACTTTCAGCACGTCCATACTGTTCAGGGCTGCCAGGCCCACGCGCAACGCTTCACGGCCGAGTCCGTAATGGTTGGTGGCGGCGTTCTGCTCGGCGAAACCACTGGCGATCAGAGCCTGAAGATAACGGTGCACCTTGCTCGCCGGCATCTGCACATGTTCGGCCAGCCGCGACAACGAGGTGGAGGGCGACAACTCGGCCAACGCCTTGAGGATGTCGGTGCCGACCTCGGCGGAGCGGACTTTCTGTTTGCCGTTGCTGTCGCTGGTTTTTTCCATGGTGCGGCCGGGATCCGAAAACGAATGGGCGTCTTTATAGCTTGACGCTGGATAGCGAGCAAATTACGTTATGCGTAATCGAATTACGATAATAACAACCCCGGCGTGCGCAAACCTCTGAGCCAGAGCGATGGGCCACTGCCGACTCCCTGTTCAGGAGGCTCCATGAACCTCGATTCAAACGCGTCGGCGCTGGCGTACCAGTCCGGTTTCGGCAACGAATTCAGCAGTGAAGCGTTGCCCGGCGCCTTGCCCATCGGCCAGAACTCCCCGCAAAAAACCCCCTACGGCCTCTACACCGAATTGCTCTCCGGCACGGCGTTCACCATGACCCGCAGTGAAGCGCGGCGTACGTGGCTGTACCGGATTCAACCGTCGGCCAATCACCCGGCGTTCGTCAAACTGGAGCGGCAACTGGCCGGCGGCCCGTTGGGTGACGTAACCCCGAATCGTCTGCGCTGGAATCCCCTGCAGATGCCCGCCGAGCCAACCGACTTCATCGACGGCCTGGTTGGCATGGTCGCCAACTCGGCGGCGGAGAAGCCTGCCGGCATCAGCATCTATAACTATTGCGCCAACCGCTCGATGGAGCGGGTGTTCTACAACGCCGACGGCGAGCTGCTGCTGGTGCCGCAACTCGGGCGACTGCGGATTGCCACCGAACTCGGTGTGCTCGACGTCGCGCCGCTGGAAATCGCCGTGTTGCCACGCGGTCTGAAATTCCGCGTCGAACTGCTTGATCCGCAGGCGCGCGGTTACGTTGCCGAGAACCACGGCGCGCCGCTGCGCCTGCCGGATCTGGGGCCGATCGGCAGCAACGGTCTGGCCAATCCACGGGACTTCCTCGCGCCGGTCGCTGCCTACGAAAACCTGCAGCAGCCGACGACGCTGGTGCAGAAATTCCTCGGCCAGTTGTGGGGCACCCAACTCGATCATTCGCCGCTGAACGTGGTCGCCTGGCACGGCAACAACGTACCGTACAAATACGATCTGCGCCGTTTCAACACCATTGGCACCGTGAGTTTCGATCATCCTGACCCGTCGATTTTCACCGTGCTGACCTCGCCGACCAGCGTGCATGGCATGGCCAACCTCGACTTCGTGATCTTCCCGCCACGCTGGATGGTCGCCGAGAACACCTTCCGTCCGCCGTGGTTCCATCGCAACCTGATGAACGAATTCATGGGCTTGATCCACGGCGAATACGACGCCAAGGCTGAAGGCTTCGTGCCCGGCGGTGCATCCCTGCACAGCTGCATGAGCGCCCACGGCCCGGACGGCGAAACCTGCACCAAAGCAATCAACGCCGAGCTCAAGCCGACGAAGATCGACAACACCATGGCCTTCATGTTCGAGACCAGTCAGGTGCTGCGTCCAAGCCGTTTCGCCCTCGACTGCCCGCAACTGCAATCCAATTACGACGCCTGCTGGGCCACGCTGCCCGCTACGTTCGACCCGACCCGGAGATAACCCATGATTCAGACTTCCATCACCCGCAGCTGGGTTGCTTCGGCCAATGGCCACGCGGATTTCCCGTTGCAGAACCTGCCGCTGGGCGTATTCAGCATCAACGGCTCGGCGCCGCGTGCGGGCGTGGCGATTGGCGAGCACATTTTCGATCTGCAAGTGGCGCTTGAAGCCGGTCTGTTTGACGGCGCCGCACGCAGTGCGGTCGAGGCCATGCACGGCGGCCTGTTGAACGCCTTCTTCGACCTCGGTCGCGAAGCCCGTGTCGCCTTGCGTACGCGCTTGCTGGAACTGTTCAGCGAGGGCAGCAGCCATCGCGGCACCATCGAAGCCCAAGGCGCAAAACTGCTGCCCTTGGCTGCCGATTGCCAAATGCACCTGCCGGCCCGCATCAGCGATTACACCGACTTCTACGTCGGCATCGAACACGCGCAAAACGTCGGCAAACTGTTCCGCCCGGACAACCCGTTGTTGCCGAACTACAAGCATGTGCCGATCGGTTATCACGGTCGCGCCTCCACTGTGCGCGCCTCCGGTACCGACGTGCGCCGCCCGAAAGGCCAGACCCTGCCGGCCGGTGCCAGCGAGCCGACCTTCGGCCCTTGCGCCCGTCTGGACTATGAGCTGGAACTGGGCATCTGGATCGGTCAGGGCAACGACATGGGCGAGCCGATTGCCATCGGTGACGCCGCCGAGCACATCGCCGGTTTCTGCCTGCTCAACGACTGGTCGGCCCGCGATATCCAGGCCTGGGAATACCAGCCACTGGGACCGTTCCTGTCCAAGAGTTTTATCACCAGCGTCTCACCATGGGTGGTGACGGCCGAAGCGCTGGAGCCGTTCCGTATGGCACAACCGGCGCGCCCTGAAGGTGATCCGCAGCCGCTGCCTTACCTGTTCGACAAGCGCGATCAGGAGGCCGGTGCCTTTGACATCGAACTGGAAGTGCTGCTGCTCACCGAAGCCATGCGCGAGCAGAATCTGCCGGCCCATCGCCTGACCCTGAGCAACACGCGCTACATGTACTGGACCGTCGCACAAATGGTCGCGCATCACAGCGTCAACGGCTGCCAGTTGCAGGCCGGCGACCTGTTCGGTTCGGGCACTTTGTCCGGCCCGCAAAACGGTCAGTTCGGCAGCCTGCTGGAAATCACCGAGGGCGGTAAAAAGCCGATCGAACTGGCGTCCGGCGAAGTGCGCAAATTCCTCGAAGACGGCGACGAAATCATCCTGCGCGCGCGTTGCGCCCGAGAGGGTTTTGCCTCGATCGGCTTCGGCGAATGCCGCGGCACAGTGCTGGCGGCGCGCTGACAGGAGCGGCTCATGGATCTCTACACCTATTACCGTTCCACCTCGTCGTACCGGGTGCGTATCGCTCTGGCGCTGAAGGGGCTCGACTACAACGCGCTACCGGTCAATCTGATTGCGCCGTCTGGGGGCGAGCATCGGCAGGCGGCGTATCTGGCGATCAATCCGCAGGGCCGGGTGCCGGCTTTGCGTACTGATGACGGCGAGTTGCTGATTCAGTCGCCGGCGATCATCGAGTACCTGGAAGAGCGTTATCCACAGCAGCCGCTGCTGCCGGAAGACCTCGCCGCCCGCGCCCATGTGCGTGGCGTCGCGGCGGTGATTGGCTGCGACGTGCATCCGCTGCACAACGTCAGCGTGCTCAATCGTCTGCGCCAGCTGGGCCACGAAGAGCCGCAGGTAGTGGAGTGGATCGCGCACTGGATCAATCAAGGGTTGGCGACCGTCGAGCAGTTGATCGGCGACAGTGGTTTCTGTTTCGGCGAGTGGCCGTGTGTGGCGGACGTTTATCTGATTCCACAGTTGTACGCGGCGGAGCGCTTCGGTGTTTCGCTGCAGGCTTATCCACGGATTTGTCGCGTAGCCGCGTTGGCGGCTGAGCATCCGGCGTTCATCAAGGCGCATCCGGCCAACCAGCCCGATACACCGTAAGACCCTGTGGGAGCGAGCCTGCTCGCGAAGAGGTCGTATCAGCAGACATTCTTTAGCTGGCACACCGCTTTCGCGAGCAGGCTCGCTCCCACATGGGGTCCGTGTTGCCCCTAAAAAATCATAAAAACAAAACAGGTACCTTGCGATGCACAACCAGATTGCCAGCTTCCGGGCGGCACTCGACGCCCGTCCTGTGTCCCGCTATCAGTGGTTGCTCTTGATCCTGCTCGCCTTGTTGCTGGTCACCGACGGCTATGACGCCCAGGTGCTCGGTTACGTGGTGCCGGCCCTGGCGCAGGACTGGGGTCTGGAGAAAGCCGCCTTCGGGCCGGTTTTCAGTGCCAACCTGTTGGGCCTGACCCTTGGTTCGCTCGCGGTGACGCCGCTGGCCGACCGCTTCGGCGTGCGGCGAATTCTGCTGGCGTGCGTGCTGATCTACGCCACCCTCACGGTGCTGATGGTGTTCGCCGATTCCCTGAATACCCTGATGATCGCGCGCTTTATCTGCGGCATCGGCATGGGCGGAGCGATGCCCAGTGCCATGGCCCTGATGTCGGAGTATTCGCCGCCGCGCTTGCGCACCTTGATGGTCACGCTGGCCGCTTGTGGGTTTTCGTTTGGCGGTGCGGCGGGTGGTTTCGTTGCGGCGGGCTTCATTGATCGCTTTGGCTGGCAAGCGGTGTTCCTCGCCGGTGGTGTCACGCCGTTGCTGCTGTTCCCGTTCCTGTGGTGGATGCTCCCGGAATCGCTGCCGCGTCTGCTGCGTGACGCACCGCCTTATGCGCGCTTGCGCCAAGTCACCGCGCGAATGCTGCCGGACTGGCAGCCACCGGCTGCCTCGGTCGAGCAGAACGAGCGCGAGCAGGGCAGCAAACTGACCGTGGTCGAGCTGTTCCGCAACGGTTATGCACGACCGACCCTGCTGATCTGGGCGACGTTTTTTGTCAGCCTGATTCTGTTGTATTTCATGATCAGCTGGCTGCCGACGCTGTTGCTGGAAAGCGGTCTGCAACTCAATGAAGCTAATCTGGTGACCTCGATGTTCCTGTTCGCCGGCACCTTGGGCGCGGTGTGCATGGCGTGGTTCGCCGACCGGCTCAAGCGCAAGGTGCGGCTGCTCTGCGCGGTGTTGGCTGGGGCGGCTGTGTGCACGGTTCTGCTGGGCCTGAATCACGACAATCCGCGCTATCTGGTGGCCTGCGTGTTTGCTGCCGGATTTTGCATCATTGGTGGGCAACTGACGTTGAACGCCTTCGCCAGTAACTTCTATCCGGCGCAGGTGCGCGCCACGGGCACTGGCTGGGCGCTGGGCGTAGGGCGCTTCGGTTCGATCCTCGGGCCGCTGTTTGGCAGCCTGCTGCTGGCGATGCACATTCCGGTGGCGCAGATATTTTTCTTCTGCGCGATTCCGGCGGTTATTGCGGCACTGCTGATCATCCAGGTGCGTTCGCCCTCAGATATCCCGCAATCCAATGTAGGGGCGAGCTTGCTCGCGAAGAACGATAACGCGGTTTAAAGGATAAACCGAGGTGCCTGCTTCGCGAGCAGGCTCGCTCCCACACAGGGATTAGTGGACCACGGAATTCGGAGGCAGGTGCCCGAGCCGTTCGGTCAGGCGCAGGCGCTGGATTGGATCGTCGCTGAGCAGCAACGCATGTTCCAGATCGAAGCGTTCGGCGTTCGGGCAGTCGAGGCGCTGATACAGGCTGGCGCGGGCCAGATAATCGGCAGCGCTGGCACCGCCCAGTTCCAGCACGCGTTCGGCATCGATCAACGCAGCGATGTAATCCTCGTGCGCCAGATGCAACTGGCGCAGGTTGCGTGACAGGCGCTGCAGCATTTGGATCGGGGTGGCGACCAATAGATGCTCGGCGTTGAGTTTCATGTGTGCGCCGTACTGACGCTGCAACAACTCGCGACAATCATTCGGGTAAAGCCGCCGACCGCCGCAGGGATCCAGCAAGTGATCAGCGCCGGGCACCCGCAGCAGGAAATGCCCGGGAAAGTTCACCCCGACCAGCGGAATCTCCAGGCTGCGCGCCAGTTCCAGGGCTATCAGGGACAGGCTCAGTGGCTGGCCGCGACGGGTCTGCAACACCTTGTGCAGCAACGCGACCTGCGGGCGCAACGGCAAAAAATCGTCCTGAGAAAAGCCCAGATCATTCATCCGCCGCAGCAACGGTTGCGCCAGTTCGCTGACTGGCAGCATCGGCAAGCCGTAGCTGACGCGCTGTTGCAGCTCCTTGAAGTCCTGTTGCAGTGCTTCGACATCCAGGCCTTTTTCGTGCTCGGCAGCCATCCACAGCGCCGCTTCGAACAGTGCGGGCGGTGAACGGTGCAGACACTCGAAAAAACGTTGGCGCGGACTCATCGAAATCTCCGGGGCATGCCTCGTTTTAGCCCCGTCCGTGCCATTCGTCCAGTACCGGCCGGGTTATGCCGCAAAGTCGCCGTCGGCGCCGACGCTTATTCCGGTGCGCTTCAGCAATTTTTGGGCGCAAGCCTATACTGGCGACTACCAGAAGTGATTCGGGAGCCTGCCGATGTTCGCTCTCATGCAAAGCACTCGCCTGGAATCGCTGCACCTCAGCGTTGACCCGGTCACCGGGTTGAAGGCGGTCATTGCCATTCATAACAGTCGCCTCGGGCCTGCCCTGGGCGGTTGCCGTTATCTTGCCTATCCCAACGACGAATCCGCAGTCGAGGACGCCATTCGCCTCGCGCAGGGCATGAGCTACAAAGCGGCGCTGGCCGGACTGGCCCAGGGCGGCGGGGTGGCAGTGATCGTACGCCCGGCGCATGTGGAAAACCGCGGTGCGCTGTTCGAGGCTTTCGGGCGCTGCATCGAGCAGCTCGACGGTCGCTACATCACCGCCATCGACAGCGGCACGTCGGTGGCGGACATGGATTGCATCGCCCAGCAGACCCAGCATGTCACCAGCACCACCTCGGCCGGTGACCCGGCACCGCACGCGGCGATGGGGGTGTTCACCGGAATTCGCGCCACCGCCATGGCGCGGCTGGGCAGCGACAATCTCGAAGGATTGCGCATAGCGATTCAGGGGCTGGGGAATGTGGGTTATGCACTGGCGGAACAACTGCATGCGGCGGGCGCCG
Source organism: Pseudomonas sp. S8 (assembly GCF_050473925.1). NCBI lineage: Bacteria > Pseudomonadati > Pseudomonadota > Gammaproteobacteria > Pseudomonadales > Pseudomonadaceae > Pseudomonas > Pseudomonas sp. S8. Next base: position 3,279,350 of record NZ_JBFDVZ010000016.1, on the reverse strand, counting down.
AATTGCTGGTCAGCGACATCGATCACGGCAAGGTGCAACTGGCGATGGAGCAACTCAACGCGCATCCGATCGCCAACGATGCGTTGCTCAGCACACCGTGCGACATCCTTGCGCCGTGCGGCCTCGGCGGGGTACTCAACAGCCACACAGTGACGCAACTGCGTTGCTCGGCGGTGGCGGGTTCGGCGAACAATCAACTGACGCATCTGGACGTGGCTGATCAACTGGAGCGTCGGGGGATTCTGTATGCGCCGGATTACGTGATCAACGCGGGCGGGTTGATTTATGTTTCGCTCAAGCATCGCGGTGAAGAGCTGGGGACGATCACTGCGCATCTGTCGAAGATTTCCTCGCGACTGACCGAAGTGTTTGCCCATGCGCAGGCCGAGAAACGCTCGCCAGCGCGGGTGGCGGATGAGTTGGCGGAGAAAGTCTTGTATCGCTGAAAAGCAAAAGATCGCAGCCTGCGCCAGCTCCTACATATGGAATGCGTATTCCCTGTAGGAGCTGCCGCAGGCTGCGATCTTTTCGATTCAAACGTGGTTACTTGGCAGCTTTCGCCGCTTTAACCGGCTTCACTGGAGCTTCTTCCGGCTCAGCCGCTGCGTCTTTTTCGACTACTTCTGCCGGTGCATTGATCAGCTCCGACAGCGCATCAGGCTGGCTCTTGAACGCCTTGGCGAACACATCGCGGTTCTTCGCCATGTAGATCCCGACTTCTTCAACCTGTTGCTCGTTCAGCGACGGCACGGCTTTTTGCAACACTTCGGACAGCATCTCGGCCAGTTCGAGCATTTTGTCATGACGGTCAGCTTCGGCTTTATCCATGAACAAGCGCTCCAGATCTCGGCTGCTGCGGTATACCACTTCGACGGCCATTCACCACCTCACATGCCTTCACATTTAGTTGTCTTAGCGACTACTGTATTTATATACAGCGAAAGGATAAGCGAATCCCTGCGCTTTGGGTAGTGGCTTTTCAATGTAGACCGGATTCGGCGATTTTCCTGATTTACGCCCCTCGAACAAAACGACCCGCACACGGCGGGTCGTTGGTTTATTTGATTTCAGAACTTGCCGCTGGCGTAACCCCCATCGATGGGCATGATCACGCCCGTGACGTAAGCAGACTGATCGCTGAGCAGCCAGAGCACCGCGTTGGCCACTTCGTCCGCCGTGCCGAAGCGCTTCATCGACGTCACGTTGATTTTGCGCTGGGTGTTTTCCGGTGCGGCTTTCAGGCGTGCCTCGCTGTTCATGCCGCCAAGGATCGGCCCCGGGGCGACGGCATTGACGCGAATGCAGCCACCGTCTTCCAGCCGCGCATTCTCGATCGACGCCACCTGGGTCATGCCATTGATCGCCTGCTTGCTGGCGACATAGGCCACCTGGCCGCCTATCGGCACCACGCCGGCGCAGGACGAGGTATTGACGATGGCCCCGGTGCCGCGGGTGAGCATCAGTTGCAGTTCATGGCGCATGCAGTGGTAGGTGCCGTTGACGTTGATGTTCATCACCTTCATCCAGTCATCCGGGCACGATTGCGCGAGCGCTGCGTACTTGGCGGTCACGCCGGCATTGTTGAACGCGCAATCAAGGCGGCCGTAGGCCGAACGAATGCTCGCGAACGCCTGCTCGACCTGCGCCGGGTCACCGACATCGCAGGCGATGAAGCGGCAGTGTTCACCCAGCCGATCGGCCAGCGCTGCGCCTTTTTCTTCGTCTCGGCCGAACACGATCACATCGGCGCCGGCCTTGATCAGGCGTTCGCTGACGGTCTCGCCAATGCCGCTGGTGCCGCCGGTGACCAGGCATACTTTTCCCAGAAAATCGTACATATGTCGCATCTCCTTATGCCAACGCGGGGCGTAAATATTTCGGGTTCACGCAGCAATACACCCGATCCAGTCGCGGATTGCTCTTGTCGCTGAAGCACTGGCTGTCCCACCGGCATTTGTGGATATCGGCGGAGCGGCCCTGCAGGGTTTTGTTGATCAGGTCGTTGTCGGCAAACAGCGCCCGCGACATGCCCACCCAATCGCATACGCCGTCGGCCAGCAACTGCTCGGCCTTGTCCAGACCGTCGATGAAACCGGCGTACCCCACCGGCACTGTCGCCACGGACTTGATCGCCCGCACGCCGGCTTGCAGGTAGTGGTCCATGGTCTCGGAGTGCACGATCAACTGGCCGAAGGTCGCGCCCATGCACATCGAACATTCCAGCGCGGCAACGCCGGCCTGACAGAGCGCTTGAACGGTTTCCTTGAGGTCCGGATATTGCAGCCCTTCCGCGCCCAGGCGGTCGTCGATGCCCAGACGAATGGTGACGATCAATTGGCCCCGGGTGCGCTCGCGGATGGCCCTGACCACGTCGAGCAACAGCCGCGCGCGGTTCTCTTCGCTGCCGCCATAGCGGTCGGTGCGCTTGTTGGTGTGCGGTGAAAGAAAGCTGCTCAGCAGGTAGCCGTTGGACGCCTGTAACTGCACCAGGCGTGCGCCGTTGGTCCAGGCCAGCCAGGCGGAGTGGGCGAACTGCTCGATCACCAGGGCGATGTCGGTTTCGTCCATGATCCGCACGCGATAATCCGGATCAAGTTTCGACACGCGCGGGCAGGGCACGCCGCTCGGGGTCAGCACGGCAACCCCGGTGTGCGTGGTGGTGCCCTGGCCGCCGTAATGCTGCAGTTGCACACTCACCGGCGTGTTGACCTGCTCGGCCATGGCGAACATCGCCCTGAGCGATTCGCCCTGATGCGCCTCGAACAGGCCGAGCCCGGTGCTCTGTAGACGTGACTGCGGCGAGACCGTGGCGTTGCACAGAAACGCCATGGAGCAGCCGCCCTCCATGATGCCCTGATAAAACTCGATCATGGCGGGCGTCACGCACCCGCTGTGATCAGCCAGGTCCACGCCCATCGACGCGAAGAACAGCCGATTGCGCAACTCCAGCCCGCCGGCCAGCCGCAGCGGCTCCAGCACGTGGGGATAGCGCGTCATCATGCTTCCTTCCTGTGTTCGGGTATTGCGGTGGTCTGATCGAAGGTCATCCACACCGGTTGTCCGAGAGCGGGCGCCGGGGCCGGGGCGGTTTCTTCGTGGGAGAAGTAAGCGAACTGTTTGAGCACTTCGCGCCACTTGAAGCGCAACGGCGAATCCAGCTCTGCCAGGTGCAGTTTGAGCGTGCCGGCCTTTGTCGCGTCGCTGGCGTGCAGCGATTGCAGCGGCAGACTGAGCATCCCTTCGTTTTCCAGGTACAGGTAAACGTGGCCGCGCTCGGAGGCGTCGAGCGGGCTGTCGCATTGCACTTGCAGCCCGGCCATCGACAACAGCTCCAGACGGGCGGAGAGGTGACGACCGGAATCCAGGCGCACCAGCACTTCATGGCGTATGCCCTTGAGCGGGCGGAACCAGCAGGCCGGGTCGATGTTGATATTCCGCATGCGCTTGAACACCGGCATCTTGATCACTTCGCCATGCAGGCGAATGTCGGCCACCAGTTCGCCGCGCTGGAAGAAGCGCGCACGCTTGTCGACCTTGCGCGCCCGTGGCTGCGCCATGCCCTCGTAGTCGCCGACCAGCACATTCACCTGAAACGAAGACTCGGTGTAACGGGGAAAACTCGACAGCAGATCAACGATGGAAATCGACACCTCACCGCGGGCATAACCGCTGTGCTCGTAGAACTGCGCGTACATGGCCTGGCGTGCCGCTTCGATCAGCATCAGGCCGGGCACGTGCTCGTGGTGCTTGCGGTAGAAAAAGTAATTGGCGGTGTCGTTGAACAGGGTGAAATACAGCAGACCCTGCTGCGGGCAGCCGTCCAGGTTTTTCAGGACATCATGTACCTGCCGGCGCTGATCGAGGCTCAGGCCGTTGCCGCAACCGGGCAGTCGAGCCAGTTTGGCTTCGGTGCTTTCCAGCACCCAGATGCCGCTGAGGATCAGGTGGTCGGTGGTCTTTTCGTAATTCGTCAGCAGTTCCGGCAGACAGTCCGACAGGCCCACCTGTTCGAGCGCCTGCAGGTCGATGATGGTTGGCAGTGAACGCAGCACCAGTCGCTCGCTGTCCAACCGATAGGCCTGATTGATAACCTCCAGATCCATCGGATCAAGGTTCGCCCGTTGCACGATGGCGGCAGGCAACCAGGCCGGCAGCAAGTGGTGAGCGTCGTAAATCAGCACATCGTCGTCGTGGCCCTTGTGGACGATGTCTTTGGCAACTTTCCTGTGCATGTCGATCATGATCATCCCTCTGTGTTGAACGTTGGTTGTAAGGCAGTTGCTATCCATGGCGTGAAATCGACCCACACCGAAAGGTGCTGCTCGACGCGTGTCGGCAGCTTCAGTTGATGTGTTTTTTTGTTATCGCGTGTCGGGCAGTTTTACTGCACCGTGATGTAGCAGGCGCCGAGGGTTCGGTTGTCCAGGACCTGTGGCGGCGCCAGCCATTTGTAGTCAATGCCGCCGCGTTTGAGCAGGCGGCCGATGGCAATCGGGGACACCGACACCAGATGTGAAACGCCGCAGGTTCGGGCGTACTCGAGCGTGGCCATGAACAGGCCGACGGTATTTTCGTCGGACATCACTTGTTCGTTTTTGCCGCCCTCGGCATCAAGGTCCAGTGAGGTGAAGCGCGACAGCTCCCAGATGTCATCACCGCACGGTGCAGGCTGGTCACCGAGCAACGCGGTGAACACCTCACTCAGCAAATACGGCTGGGTGGTCGGCAACAGGCGTGCGCAACCTTTGATGTTGCCGTCTTCTTCTTGCGCAACGATGTAATGGGTGCCGCTGTGGTCGAACTGATCAAACTCGAAATCGTCCGGTGTTGATAATTGCCAGCCGAGGCGTTCGACAAAGACCTGATAGCGATATTGAGCCAAGCGTTGACGCTTTACTGTCGTCAACTGGTCATAACGTCCTGACAAGTAATCCATCACAGATTCCGTTTAGTGATTGGTTGGGTGGCGATTAAAGTGCACACTGCGCTCGCAGACTACCTGTCACCCTTGACAGCTAGCGGAAACATTTGGAAATATGCTAGGCATGTTGGCAAGAGGCCGACAGCAATAACTGTGGGAAAGGAATCTCTATGTCATATTGGCAGGCTGAACTGTTGGAAAACGCCATGTCTGCAACGGATGTCGAGTTGTTGTTCGACAATATCAAGACCGTTGCCAGGCAGTTGGAGTTTGATTATGTGGCCTATGGTTCACGCAGGCTCTTCCCCATCACCAAACCTTGCCTGTTTCTCGCCAATAACTATTCGCCGGCCTGGCAAGCTGCCTATTCCGCCAATCGTTACCTGGACATCGACCCTTACGTGATGCGCGCAATGCGCAGCGTGAAACCGGTGCTGTGGGACTCTGAACTCAAGGCTCAGGCGCCCGAGTTCTGGCAGGAAGCGCATGCTCATGGAATCTGCGAAGGTTGGGGGCAGACGCTGCTGAACAGCGAAACTCAAGGGCTGGTGACGTTTGCCCGGGGCAGCGAAGCGATCACCGCACTGGAACTCGAAACCAAGCAGGCAGAGCTTTCATGGCTGGCCCAGATCACCCATCTGGGCCTGACGCGCCTGCAAATGCGCGGCGCCGATTCGGTAATCCCGGTACCGATAGAACTGTCGCAAAGGGAAAAGGAAATTCTGCAATGGACCGCTGACGGAAAGTCATCGGACGATGTTTCGGTGATCCTCGGCATCAGCAAAAGGACCGTAAACTTCCATATAAACCATTGCCTGAAGAAACTCGGTTGCCAAAACAAAATCGCCGCGGCCGTTAAAGCTTCGCTGATGGGCCTGCTCTGGAAATAATTACACGAGTCATTTATTCGATAACTAACTGGTGAATTACCGGGGGGAGTGTGCGCGAGTTCACAGAATGACCCGGTTAATAATATTTCATTTATAAGCTAATGCCTTTTCAGCGTAACGAACTTATCAAGAAACTTTAGTTGGATCGTCACAATCATTCCTGTCGACGGTGTCTGTTCAACGGTGCGACCAAACGCCACGGCGCAGGTTTCATGCCGTCTCGCCATGATGCGTGGCCTCGTTTCTGCATGGCGCACAGCGCATACGGAAAACCGTCACGTCCAACCGGCATCATCCGCTCGCATCGGGCTAAGGAACATCATCGTGAAAATCAACTGGGCCGAGAAATTGCGGCAAAACGTGCATCAACTGGCCGAGTCCCTGGGCAACCTGTTTGTCGAGACCTTCCACTACCTGGCGCTGTTCGCCATCGGTGCGGTGACCGCGTGGGCGGCGGTGATGGAGTTTCTCGGCATGCTCGAAGAAGGCCACATCAAGATCGATGACATTCTGTTGCTGTTCATCTATCTGGAACTGGGCGCAATGGTCGGGATTTACTTCAAGACCAACCACATGCCAGTGCGCTTCCTGATCTACGTGGCGATCACTGCGCTGACTCGCCTGCTGATCTCCAACGTCTCGCACCACAACCCGCCGGACATGGGCATCATCTACCTGTGCGGCGGCATTCTGCTGCTGGCGTTCTCGATTCTGGTGGTGCGCTACGCCTCGTCGCAATTCCCGTCGGTGAAGATCGAAAAACCGCAACGCAAACTCGGCGCCGGTTCCGGTGAACACCCCGAGATCGAGAAGGGCGAGCTTTAAAGTCCCATCGATGGCCGAGGCTGGCCGTTGTTTTGCTGCGGTGGCGGGGGCAGCCCGTCGCCGCTGGTCATCGCTTCGAGGATCGCCATGGCACTGTGGCCCTGTTCGATGGCAATGCCGAATTGAATGCTTTGCACCAGCCGCTTAAGCCGTACCGGGTCGTTGCGCTGTTCGGCGCTGATCATCCGTTTGGCCACGATCCGGCCGCTGTTGGACAGGGTCAGCATGATGCTGCCGTCCAGCCCCTGAATGCTCAGGTTGATCTGATAGTCCGGCGCGAAGGCATCGGTAATGATCTGAAAAGGGTTGTCCATGATGCGTCACCGCCTGATTGAACGTGCAGTTGTTGACCGGCCGTGATCGGGTTGGTTCGCCATACCGGACCATCGGCCATTCCGTGGCCTGTGTTGTTGCTTATGTAGGAGCTGCCGCAGGCTGCGATCTTTTGATCTTCAGTGTTTTGATTTCGGTCACAAAGATCAAAAGATCGCAGCCTGCGGCAGCTCCTGCACAGGTCATAGCAAGGGCTGTGCCGGGAAAATTGTTGGACAATGGATACGGCATAAAAAAGGCGAGCCCATGGCTCGCCTTTGTCATTTGTGGCCCGTTTCAGGGCAGAACCGAGTAGATGATCGCCGACAGTGCAATCAGGCCGATCAGCACCACGAACACGTTGGACGCCTGTCCCGAGTACTGGCGCAAGGCTGGCACACGGCGGATGGCGTACATCGGCATCAGGAACAACAGGCAGGCAATCACTGGCCCGCCGAGGGTTTCGATCATGCCGAGGATGCTCGGGTTGAACGTCGCCACGGCCCAGCAGCTGAGGATCATGAACAGCGCGGTCGCACGGTTCAGCCAGCTCGCCGACATCACCTTGCCACGGCCGCGCAGGCTCTTGACGATCATGCCCTGAAAGCCTTCGCTGGCGCCGATGTAGTGGCCGAGGAAGGATTTGGTGATCGCCACCAACGCAATCAGCGGCGCGGCGTAGGCGATGACCGGGGTCTGGAAGTGGTTGGCCAGGTACGACAGGATCGAAATGTTCTGCGCTTTCGCGGCCGCCAGATCCGCTGGCGACAGCGCCAGCACGCAACTGAAACAGAAGAACATTACCGTCAGCACCATCATGCCGTGGGCCATGGCGAGGATGCCGCTGCTCTTGCGTTCGGCCTCCGCGCCGTAACGCTGCTTCTGATCGACCGCGAAGGCGGAGATGATCGGCGAATGGTTGAACGAGAACACCATCACCGGGATCGCCAGCCACAGGGTCTTGAGGAACGTCGATAACGGCATTGCCTCTTGAGCGCTGGCGAAGAACGCGCCGTTCCAGTTCGGAATCAGACTGAGGCCGAGTAACAGCAGCGCGGCGACGAACGGGTAAACCAGCACGCTCATGGCTTTGACGATCACGTTCTGGCCGCAGCGCACGATCGCCATCAGGCCGAGGATCAGCACCAGCGACAGGATTGCCCGTGGTGGCGGGGCGATGTGCAACTGGTGTTCGAGAAAACTGCTCAGGGTGTTGGTCAGCGCCACGCTGTACACCAGCAGGATCGGAAAAATCGCAAAGAAATACAGCAGGGTAATCAGCTTGCCGGCGCCGTTACCGAAGTGTTCTTCGACGACTTCGGTGATGTCGCCGGAACGCCCGGACAGCACGAAGCGGGTCAGGCCTCGGTGAGCGAAGAAGGTCATCGGGAAGGCCAGCAGCGCCAGAATCAGCAACGGCCAGAAACCGCCAACGCCGGCATTGATCGGCAAGAACAATGTGCCGGCACCAATCGCGGTGCCGTACAGACCGAGCATCCAGGTGGTGTCGGATTTGCTCCAGCCCTTGTGAGCGGTTTCGGTGTTGCGTGTGCGATCTACAGCGGGATTTTCGGCAGCAGGTGTACGTACATCGGTCATCGTTTTTGCCTCGTTATTATTTTTGCTCGGGCTCACGGTTGGCAGGCCGCAAGTTGCGGCCTGCCGGGGCGGTCAGGGAATGCGCGTCAGCACTCCACCCAGCTCACGGCCAGGCCGCCCCGTGAAGTCTCTTTGTATTTGTCGTGCATGTCGGCGCCGGTGTCGCGCATGGTGCGGATCACCCGGTCGAGGGAAATGAAGTGTTTGCCGTCGCCGCGCAGGGCCATTTGTGTGGCATTGATCGCTTTCACCGCGGCAATGGCATTGCGTTCGATGCACGGCACCTGTACCAGGCCGCCGACCGGGTCGCAGGTCAGGCCGAGGTTGTGTTCCAGGCCGATTTCGGCGGCGTTTTCCAGTTGTTCCGGAGTCGCACCCAGCACTTCAGCGAGGCCCGCCGCGGCCATGGCGCAGGCCGAACCGACCTCGCCCTGGCAGCCGACTTCAGCGCCGGAGATCGAGGCATTTTTCTTGCACAGAATGCCGACAGCAGCGGCGCCCATGAAGAACGCGACCACGTCATCGTCAGACGCGTCCGGGTTGAATTTCATGTAGTAGTGCAGCACCGCCGGAATGATCCCGGCCGCGCCATTGGTCGGCGCGGTCACCATGCGCCCGCCGGCAGCGTTCTCTTCGTTAACGGCGAGGGCGAAAAGGTTGACCCACTCCATCGCCGACAGCGTCGAACTGATGACATTCGGCTTGCCGATTTCCAGCAGGCTGCGGTGCAATTTCGCCGCGCGGCGCGGCACGTTCAGCCCACCGGGCAGGATGCCTTCGTGGCGCAGGCCCTGTTCGACACACTCGCGCATCACCGACCAGATGTGCAGCAGGCCGTTACGGATTTCAGCGTCGCTGCGCCAGGCCCGTTCGTTGGCCATCATCAGCTCCGACACGCGCAAGTTGTGCTGCTTGCACAGGCTGAGCAGTTCGGCGGCGCTGGAAAAATCGTACGGCAACACCACGTCGCCGGCCGGCGCCACACCGGACTCGGCTTGCGCCGCTTCGATGATGAAACCGCCGCCAATCGAGTAGTACGTTTGCGTAAACAGCTCGACGCTTTCGCCAAAGGCTGTCAGCGACATGGCGTTGGGGTGGTAGGGCAGGCTTTCGTCCAGCAGCAGGAGATCGTGCTGCCAGTTGAAGGAAATTTCTCTGTGACCGGCCAGAGACAGCAGACCACTTTCGCGCAGTTGCTGGATGCGTGGGTCGATGGTCGAGGGATCAATGCTGTCCGGCCATTCGCCCATCAGGCCCATGACCGTGGCGCGGTCGGTGGCGTGGCCGACGCCGGTGGCCGACAGCGAGCCGTACAAACGGATTTCCACCCGACGCACATCGTTGAGCAAGTGCTGCTCGATCAGCGCCTGGGCGAAGGTCGCGGCGGCGCGCATCGGGCCGACGGTGTGGGAACTGGACGGACCGATGCCGACTTTGAATAGATCGAAAACACTGATAGCCATGCTAAACCCTTACAAGCAATGGAGTAGGAATCGCTGCCATTTTTTGTAGGACAAGCGCAATGTCGGCGATACTGCCCACCTCGGTCCTACGTGACCAACGAAACTTCCTAAGAAAGCCTTTAGCAGGACTAAACGATGAGTCGTCAATTGCACGCCCAGACCTATGTCTGGCTGCAGGTGTTTTCCTGTGCCGCGCGGCACCTGTCGTTCACCCGTTGCGCGGAAGAGCTGCACATCACTCCGGGGGCGGTCAGCCAGCAGATTCGTCAGTTGGAAGAGCGTCTTGGTTTTCGCCTGTTCCATCGCCGGGCGCGGGGGGTCGAGTTGAGTGCGGAAGGCCAGCGGCTGGCCATCACCGTCAATGAGGCCTACGGCAGCATCGATGCTGAATTGCGTCGTCTGGATGCGGGGATGATCAGCGGGATTCTGCGGGTGCGTTCGATTCCGTCGTTCCTCAGCAAATGGCTGACCCCGCGTTTGCCGCGCCTGCAACAGCGCTATCCGGACATCCAGTTACGGCTGGTGGCCGAGGACAGCAGCGTGCCGTTGCACGAGGGCGACTTTGATCTGGCAATCGATCTGAACGACGGCAGCTACCCGGGGCTGTTATCCACAGCCTTGCTCGATGAGCAGATTTTCCCGGTGTGTGCGCCGAGTTTGCTGCGCGGACGCCCTCCGCTGCACGGGCCGGCGGATCTGGTGCATTTTCCGTTGTTGCACGACATCACCGCCTGGCGCGGCAGTTATGAATATGCGGAATGGGAGTTTTATCTGAACGCGATTGGTTTTGAAGGCGCCGACGTACGGCGTGGGCACACGTTCAATCGCAATCACCTGACCATCGAAGCGGCGATCGCCGGCATGGGCGTGGCGATTGCCCGGCGCACGTTGCTCAACGATGAGCTGGAGCGCGGAACGTTGATCGTGCCGTTCGGCCTGTCGGTGCCCAACCACAAACGCTACGTGCTGCTGTATGCGCCGGGGGCCTTGAGCCATCCGGGCGTGCGCGCCGTGCATGACTGGCTGGTGGAGGAGGCGGGGATTTTCCGCAGTTTGCACCCGCTGAATGACGGGCAATTGTGAGCAGATTTTGCAGGGTTGCCAGGCAACCCAACTCCCGACCTTACCAGTGACTTGCTCGGTTGTCCGGCTTTTTTTGCGAATGAATATTTATCTTTTTTCAGGGGTTGAAATGTTCGCCGGTCGGGCCGATTGTTGTAACCAGGAGGTCAGGAAATTCAATTCAAGGCCTCTGGCGAGCTAGCTGAAATAAGGGATGAACTATGCAAATCCAAGTCAACAGCGATAACCATATTCAAAGCAGTAAACGACTGGAGGAGTGGGTACGTACAACCATTGAGAGCACGCTCGACCGTTATGAAGAAGACCTGACCCGTGTCGAAGTCCACCTGAGCGACGAGAACGGCGACAAACCAGGTCCCCATGACTTGCGCTGCCAACTGGAAGCGCGGCCAAAAGGCCATCAACCGATTTCCGTCACCCATAAAGCCGATTCGCTGGAACAGGCGATCGACGGTGCAGCCGAAAAACTGGAACACGCGCTGGAGCACCTGTTTGGCAAACTGCGAGGCAAGCCCCGCGCCGCCATCGTGCCATTCAGCAAGGCGAATGACGCACTGCTGGAAGAAGAGTTTCTGGAGAATGAGCAGGCAGCGATCAACAGTTGATGCGCTGATTTTTCAAGCCACCCCATGAGAACGGGCCTGCGCAAGCAGGCCCGTTTTTGTTTGTGTTGCTGAACAGTGTGGCGACGGAGCTTGCTCCCTCGCCACAGTTCTTTTAGAAAGCTACAGACGTTTGTACATACACCGTGCGCGGTTCACCCACGTACTTGCCCTTGTTGTTGTCGTCAAACGAGCGGGTGAAGTACTGCGTGTTGAAGATGTTCTTCACCCCCACTGCCACGTTCAGATCCGACAGTTGCGGGCCGAAGTCGTAACCGGCGCGGCTGCTGAACAGCATGTAGCCGGGGATTTTGCCGGTGCTGCCGTCAGCACTTTCCTTGGAGGTGTTGGCGTTGTCGGCGAACTGGTCGCTCTGGAAGCTACTGTCAAAGTTGAGCTTCCACGACCCTTCGGTGTAACCGACGCCAATCGTGCCTTTGTGTTTCGAAGAGAACGGTACGCGGTTGCCCTTGTTCGGCCCGTCTTCGCGGATGGTCGCGTCGACATAGGCATAAGTGGCGTATACATCGAAACCGGCCAGTGCCGGGCTCAAGTCATCCAGTGCGTAATTGACGCTGGTCTCGATGCCCTGATGACGGGTCTCGCCACGGGCGATCACTGAATCATTGGTCTGGTTGCTTTCGTACTGGTTGTCGAAGTTGATCAGAAATGCGCCGATCTCCGCGCGCAATGCACCGTTGTCGTAACGGGTGCCGAGTTCCCAGGTGCGAGCCTTCTCCGGTTTCACTTCGCCGCTGCTCACGCGGTTAGGCATCTGGCTGTACTGCACGCTGCCGAACGAGCCTTCGGTGTTGGCGTACAGATTCCAGCTGTCGGTCAGGTGATACAGCACGTTCAGTGCCGGCAGCGCGGTGTTGTAGTCGCCTTGATATTTGACGTTGGTCAGATTGTTGGTCTGCTGCGACTCGATCATCTCGTAGCGCATGCCCGGGGTGATGGTCCATTTGCCGATGTCGATGCGATCGTCGACGAAGAGTGCATTGGCTTCGGTGCCACCGCGGGTGTCGCGGTCGTTGCGGCTGTTGGTGGTCGGGTATTGGTTGCTGCTGATCGGCGTGCGATAGCGCAACTCGTGGCCGGCCTCGTTGATGTAGCGATAACCGACGCCGACTTCGTGGCTGGTCGGGCCGAGGTCGAAGCCTTGGGCGAAACGGGTTTCGAAACCGCGCACCCAATACTCGCGTGGCGACAGCGAAAGGAAGCTGCCCTGATCCAGATAGCCGCTGCGCAAAGTCTTGGTGAAGAACGTGTTGGCGGTGAATTCGCGGCGATCCTCCTGATAGCGATAGCCAAAGTTGAACATTGTGCGGCGACCCCAGAACTGGTCTTTCAGGCGCGTCGACTGGTACGGATCGGCGTCGTAATCGGCGACGCTCAGGCCACCGGGCATGTCGGCCTTGCCTTCGTAATATTGGGCCATGGCGTTGAAGCTGTTGACCTCATCGAGCTGGTATTTGCCCTTGAGAATCAGGTCGTCGATCTCGCTGTCGCTGTGTTCACGCCAGTCGCCACCGCGAGTGCCAGAATACAGCAACGCGCCGCCCAGACCGTTGGCATTGGTGCCGCCGGCCAGCAGATTGGCGCTGGTCTTGAAGCCGTCATGGCTCGATGACGGACTGGTTTCTGTCTGGAACCCACCCTTGACCGTCGGCTCATCGGGGATGGCACGGGTGACGAAGTTGACCACACCGCCGACGTTTTGCGGGCCGTAACGTACCGCGCCGCCGCCACGCACCACATCCACCGCGTCCATGTTGCCCATGCTGATCGGCGCAAACGACAACTGTGGCTGGCCATAAGGGGCGAACGGCACGGGAATGCCGTCCATCAGTACCGTCGAACGTGCAGCCAGGCGCGGGTTAAGACCGCGAATGCCAAAGTTCAGCGCCATGTCGTGGCTGCCGGTGCCGTTGTTTTCCGGCGCGTTGACCCCGGGGATGCGGTTGAGCACATCGCGCGCCTGGGTCGCGCCTTGGCGTTCGAAGTCTTCACGGCGGATCACGTCGCGGGCGCCCGGATGCTCGAACACGTTGACCTGCGCCGCGTCACCGAGCCAGTCACCGACGACTTTCGAGGCGTCCAGCTCCAGCGCGGTGTCGCCGACCGGTTGCAGGCTGAACGCGTTGTTACCTTCGGCGCGGGCTTGCAGGCCGGTGCCCTCGAGCAATGCATCGAGACCTTGGGCGGCGGTGTAGCTGCCTTCCAGGCCACGACTTTGCACGCCGCGGGTGATTTGCGAACCGAAGGAAATCAGCACGCCGGCCTCACGACCAAACTGGTTGAGGGCGTTTTCCAGCGACGCCGGAGCGATGTGGTAAACCTTGGTTTCGGTGGCCATGGCTGGCAGAGCGCTGAAGCTCAGGCTGGCGCCCAGTACGAGGTTGCGCAGGCGGCGGGCCAGTGGCGTGAGGCGGGTGGGGTGCATGAAGGTTGATCCTGAGAAGGTTGAATCAAAGGGGCTTTCCTTCTCTGTCACGCCAGATCTGAAAAACGGCTCATTTATTTTTCGAGAGCAAAAGATCGCAGTCTTCGGCAGCTCCTTCAGGATGTACACCGAGCCAATGTAGGAGCTGCCGCAGGCTGCGATCTTTTGATCTTGCTGCTAAACCCGAGCCTCGACGCTGACCCAATAGCGGGTAAACCGCCGTACTTTCACCGGCAGACTGATTTGCAGCAGATCCAGAATCCGCTCGCTGTCGTCCAGTGGATAAGTCCCGGAGATCAGCAGATCGGCCACTTTCGCATCGCAATGCAACTGGCCGCGACGGTAGCGCCCGAGCTCTTCAAGGAAGTCGCCCAGGCGCATGTGCGCGGCGATCAACATGCCGTCCGCCCAGGCGCCGCTGTTGGCGTCCAGTGGCCTGGCTTCGCTGATCGAGGTGGCGCTGAAGCTCAGCTGACGGGCGATGGGCAATAACATCGGCGCACGCCCTTGGGCATTCAACTCCACTTGACCCTCAAACACTGCCACCTGCGTGCGATCGGCGAACTGCCGCACGTTGAGGCGTGCCGCCCGGGTGTGCAGAGTGCCTTGTGCCGTACGCACTTCGAACGCTTGCGTGGTGCTCAGGAGGATCTCGCCCTCCAGCAGACGAATCAGTCGTTGCGTGCTGTCCACGTCCGCTGCACTGGCGGTATTGAGCTGCAACTGGCTGCCCGTGCCCAGCGCCACCTTGCGACGCTGACCCAGCGGACTGCGGTAATCGGCGAGCAGCGTCGGCAGCGGATTGTGCTCGCGCATGCCCCAGGTGACGGCGGAACCGGCACCGAGAAGCAGGAGCAATTTGAGCGCCTGACGGCGGCTGGAGGACTTCGGCCCGTTCAACGCGGCATGGGCCAATGGCGAAGATACACCGCGCAAGCGCTGGTTGACCCGCTGCATGTGCTCCCACGCGCGACGGTGTTCGCTGTGGGCGTCCAGCCATTGCTGCCAGGCTTGTTGCTGGCGCGGGGAGAGCGTCCCCTGCTGCATTTCCATCAGCCAGTGCACGGCCTGTTCGGCCACTTGCGCAGAGAAATCCGGGACGCGGTTCATAGGGCGAAATAGCAGCGCAGGGCGGCTTTTTGCAAGTGACGTTTGACCGTAGCTAGGGAGATGCCCAGCTCGGCGGCGATTTGCGGATAAGTCAGGTCATCGACCTGCGCCAGCAAAAAGGCGCGTTTGACCAAGCGCGGCAAGCCATCGAGCAACTGGTCCAGCTCGATCAGGGTTTGCAGGATGATCGCTTTGTCTTCTTCCGACGGCGCAAGCATTTCCGGCATCTGCGCCAGGGTCTCGAGGTAGGCGCGTTCCAGATCCTGGCGACGGTAATGATTGAACAGCACACGTTTGGCGAGGGTGGTCAGGAAGGCGCGCGGCTCGATGATCACCGGTTGTTCACGAGCGCTGAGCACACGAATGAAGGTGTCCTGGGCCAGATCCGCAGCGCTGTCCGGGCAGCCGAGTCTGCGCCGCAACCAGCCGGTGAGCCAGCTGTGGTGGTCGTGGTAGAGCGATTCGACGGGATGAGCGGACGACAAGGGTATTACTCCGGGCGCATGATCGATGCGTTAGAGAACAAGAACTGTTCGCATTGTAGGGGTGTGCAGCGCTGCCCGGCAATCAGATGCTTTTGCGTATGAGAATATTTATCATTAATATTGCTCGCCTGTTGGTTCGGCTTTATCGGCTGGACGTTTTTTCGTTTCAGGGTCGAAACATGAAAGGCAAACTCGCCTCACTTCCCATGTCCTATCGTCTGGCCATCACCTCGCGGGTGCTGGCGGCGGTGTTCGGCGGCTATCTGGTTGCGGCGCTGGCCAGTGTCGCCCTGACGCTGTGGCTACCGTTAAGTCGTGCCGAAGCGGTGGTGACCGGCATGACCATTTCCTTTCTGGTTTATCTGGTCGCGGTGCTCTGGTGTTTCGCCTGTCGCACGGCGTGGTCGGCGTGGGTCGGTCTGCTGGTGCCCAGCGTGATTCTGGCGACGGTATCCGGCGCCGCGCGGGGCTTGGGCTACGCATGAAGGAGGGCTTTCGTCAGTCGATGGCCTGGCTGCATACCTGGACGGGACTGGTGTTTGGCTGGCTGCTGTTTGCGATTTTCCTGACCGGAACGCTGGCCTATTTCAAGGATGAAATCAGCCACTGGATGCAGCCGGAAATTCCCGTGCACGCCATCGATTCAGCGAACAGCCTGAGCCTGGCGCAAGGCTATCTGCAGCAGCACGCGCCGGCTGCTTCGCGTTGGTTGATTGATTTGCCGAATGCCCGTGATCCTGCGTTGACTGTGCGCTGGCAAGACACACCGGCCGAAGCCGGCAAGCGCGGAAGCTTCACGCAAAAAACACTCGATGCGCAGACCGGTGCAGAAATACACGCCCGGGACAGCCGGGGCGGCGAGTTCTTTTATCGCTTCCATTTCCAGCTGCAAATGCCTTATCCGTGGGGCCGCTGGCTGGCGACGACGGCCGCGATGGTAATGTTCATTGCGCTGATCACCGGCATCATCACCCACAAGAAAATCTTCAAGGACTTCTTCACCTTTCGCCCGCGCAAAGGCCAGCGTTCATGGCTCGACGGGCATAATGCGGTCGGCGTGCTGGTGCTGCCGTTTCATCTGATGATCACTTACAGCAGCCTGGTGATTTTCATGGCGATGGTCATGCCGGCCAGCATTCTGGCGTCCTACGGCACTGATCGCGAGGCGTTTTACCAAGAGTTGTTTCCCGAAACGCCAACCCCGCAACGTGCCGCTCAAGCGAGTTTGCTGCCACCGCTGGCACCCTTTTTGGTACGGGCAAGCGAGCAGTGGGCGGGGGGGCATACGGCGCGGGTCAACGTCATCAACCCCGGCGACGCCAATGCCACGGTGCAGCTGTCGCGCGCGAGTTCCGACCGGATCGCCTATGAGTACGCCAGCAACCTGACCTTCAACGGCGTCACCGGGCAGATGCTCGGCGCCACGCCCGACAAGCCGCTGCCGATGACGATCGCCAGTGGTTTCTACGGTTTGCACATCGGTCATTTCGCCGGTCCGATCCTGCGTTGGCTGTACTTCATCTGCGGTCTGGCGAGTACCGCGATGATCGGCACCGGGCTGGTGATCTGGCTCGGCAAGCGCCAGCTCAAACATGCCAAAAGCGGCGTGATGCCGTTCGAATTGCGCGTGGTGGAGGTGCTGAACATCGCCAGCATGGCCGGGCTGACAGCGGCGGTGGCGGTGTTCTTTTTGGCCAATCGCCTGTTGCCGGCGGACCTGGCCGGGCGCGCCGATCAAGAAGTGAATGCGTTTTTTATCGCCTGGGCCTTGAGCGTGGTGCATGCGCTGCTGCGCAAGGGGCGAACGGCCTGGGTCGAACAGCTGGGGCTGGCTGGCGTGCTGTTTATCGCGGTGCCACTGATCAATCTGGCCACGCCATGGAGTCTCGGCGTAACGCTGGCGCAAGGCGACTGGACGCTGGCGGGTTTCGATCTGACGTGCCTGGGCGCAGGCCTGTTCCTCGGTTGGGCCGCCTGGAAAATGCAGCGTGCCGGCAGCGCCGTCAGCGTGAAAAAAACTCCCCGCGAAAAGCCGCGGCCGATCACGCTTGAGCAGGAGGTGAGCTGATGTTGCTGGCGTTGTTGCTGTGCTATGCCGGGTTCAGCGCGTTGTGTCTGTCGATGCCACGGCACCACGATGAGCTGCTCGGCAACAAACCCTCGGCCCGACGTGCACGGGTTCTGAAACTCGCCGGGTGGCTGTTGCTCGGGCTGTCGCTTTGGGCAACTGTCGGGGCGAACGGCTGGAGTTTCGGTCTGGTCGACTGGTTTGCGGTCCTCATGCTCAGCGCCTTGGCGTTGGTGTTGTTGCTGCCCTATCGCCCACGTCTGGCCCTCGCACTGGCCGGGTTGAGCCTGCTGGCCAGTCCGGTCGCTGCTTGGGCGCGGTGCTGAGATGCTGATCGGTCATCCTCCGGAATCCCGCGACGACGAGCCGCACGGCGCGCGTGCGCATTTTCTCCAGGTGTTCCTGTCGCAGCGCTCGCAAATGGAAGCGCTGGTCAACCGGCGCGTTGGTTGCCGGGCCACGGCGGCGGATCTGGTGCAGGACCTGTTCCTGCGTTTCTGGCGGCGGCCGCTGGTGCAGGTCGAAGAACTCAGCACCTACCTGTTGCGTTGCGCCGGCAACATCGCCATCGATCATTTGCGCAGCGAAGGCACGCGGGTGCGGATCAACGAGGGCTGGCAACCGGATGCGCCGGACAGCCACGGCAGCGAACCGCAAGCCGCGCTCGAAGCGGGCAATGACCTGCGCCATGTCGAGGCGGCGTTGCGCGCCTTGCCCGAGCGCACCCGGCAGATTTTTTTGCTCAATCGCATTCACGGTCGCAAATACGCAGACATCGCCAAAGCCATGGGCCTGTCCCAAAGCGCCGTGGAAAAACATATGATGCGCGCCCTTGAGGCCTGCAAGGCCAGCCTGCGCGAACCCGCGCCACGCCTGCCAGGGAAAGCACCGTGAAAGCCACCGACCGCGTCATCCCCACGCCCGCTCAGGAACAGGCCGCACTCGCTTGGCTGAGTCTGCTGCACGACCGCCCGAGCACCGGCGATCAACTGACCTTCAGCCAGTGGCTGCGCGCCGACCCGGCCCACGCCGAGGCCTACGCCCAGGCGCAAGTCGTGTGGGAGTTGAGCGAAAGTCCGGCGCGTACCCTGGCCGATGAGGACGCGTTTGCGTTGCAGGGCTACCTCAATGCAATGGAGCGTCCGCGTCGTTCAACGCTGCTGCGCTGGTCGGGCGCGCTGGCGATGGCCGCGTGTCTGATGCTGATGATCAGCCTTGGCACGGGTTGGCAGCCGCAGCGCTGGATCGATGATCTGGGTGCCGATTACGTTTCGGCACCGGGGGAAGTCCGCACGGTGACCCTGGCCGATCAATCGCAAGTCACGCTGGATGCCGACAGTGCCATCGCGGTGGATTTCAGTCATGGCGAGCGGCATGTGCAATTGCGTCGCGGTGCCGGATTTTTCAGTGTGACGCACACCGGTGACCCCTTTGTGGTCGAGGCTGAGAAAGGCGAGGCGCGGGTCCTCGGTACGCAGTTCGAAGTGCGTCTGCAACCGCAGGGCGCGCAGGTCACGGTGTTGTCCGGGCGCGTTGGCGTGACGGCGGATCGCAATGCGCAACAGCAGATTCTGACGGCTGGCCAGCAAGTGGCTTACGGACAAGGCCGCGCAGAAAAACTGCACGCCGTGGACAGCGAAGCACAACTGGCCTGGCGGCAGGGCTGGCTGACGTACTACAAGGCGTCGCTGGCCGATGTGGTGCAGGATTTGCGTCGCTATTACCCAGGGCGGATTGTTGTACTCAACGATGAGTTGGCTGCGCGCAAGGTCAGCGGCAGTTTTCCGAGCAAGGATCCGCAGGCTGTTTTGAGTTCGCTGCAAGGGGTGATGGGGTTTGAGCAGCGTCAGGTGTTGGGGCATCTGATTATTTTGCGCTGATTCAACGTCAAAAGATCGCAGCCTGCGGCAGCTCCTACAGGTACACGCGATCACCTGTTGGAGCTGCCGCAGGCTGCGATCTTTTGATCTTCAGAAATATTTTCAGATTTGTGGTGAGGTAAACCACAGCCCCATCCGTGTAGTGACTGAAACTGCGAGTCATTCGCATCCGTAGCGGTTCTACACAGGTCATTGAGCAATGAAGTCCAGGGCAAAATCGGGTTCGGTCAAACAGTGGTTGGGTGTTTCGGCATTGAGTTTTTCGGCGTTGGCGCTGTTGCCGCTGAGTGTGGCGCTGGCCGCTGAAACCGTCAGCAGCCCGACACAGAAACAGTTCAGTTTCTCCCTGAGCGCCAAACCACTGCCCCAGGCTCTGAGCGACTTCAGCCGCGTCACCGGGCAAAGCGTGGTCTACACCGATGAAGCGCCGTACGGCCTCAACGCCCCGGCCGTCAGCGGCCAGATGAGCGCCGAACAGGCGCTGCAACGCCTGCTCAGTGGTTCCGGCATGACCTTTCGCCGTACCGACAGCCACACCCTGGCGCTGGAACCGCAACCCACCGCAGGCGCACTCAATCTTGGCGCGACCACCATCACGTCGATGCGTGACGAGTCGATGAGCTATCAGCCGCCGCAGACCAGTTCGGTGATGCGCTCCTCGGCGTCGCTGCAGGAAATCCCGCAGACCGTCAACGTGATCCCGGCCCAGGTGATCCGCGATCAGGCCCCGCGCAATCTCGACGATGCGCTGGCCAATGTCAGCGGCATCACCCAGGGCAACACCTTGGGCAGCACCCAGGACTCGGTGATGACCCGCGGCTTCGGCGACAACCGCAATGGCTCGATCATGCGCGACGGCATGCCGATCGTGCAGGGCCGTGGCATGAACGCGACGGTCGATCGGGTCGAAGTGCTCAAGGGCCCGGCCTCGTTGCTCTACGGCATTCAGGACCCGGGCGGGGTGGTCAACCTGGTCAGCAAAAAGCCGGAATTGACCCAATACAACGCGCTGACCCTGCGCGGTTCGAGCTACGGCGACGGCAAGAATGGCAGCGGCGGCACCTTCGACAGCACCGGGGCACTGGGTGAATCTGGGCTGGCCTACCGGCTGGTGCTGGACCATGAAGACGAAGATTACTGGCGCAACTACGGCACCCATCGCGAGACGCTGATCGCGCCTTCGCTGGCCTGGTTTGGCGAGCGCACCCAGCTGTCGTTCGGCTACGAGCATCGCGAGTTCCTCACGCCGTTCGACCGGGGCACGGTGATCGATCCGCGCACCAACCACCCGTTGGACATCTCGCGCAACGAGCGTCTGGACGAGCCGTTCAACGACATGGAAGGCCGCTCGGACCTCTACCATTTCGAGGCCGACCACGAACTCAACGACGACTGGAAAGCCCACTTCGGTTACAGCTGGAACCGCGAAACCTACGACGCCAGCCAAGTCCGCGTGACCGCCATCGACACCAAAAAAGGCACACTGACCCGCAGCATGGACGGCACGCGAGGCGCGATCAGCACCGACCGCTTCACCACCGCCAGCCTTGAGGGCAAGGTCAACCTGCTGGGCATGCAACATGATCTGGTGTTCGGCGTCGACGACGAGTACCGCAAAATCTACCGTGCCGACCTGATCCGACAGAAAAGCCTGAGCACCTTCAGCTACGTCAATCCGGTGTATGGCCGTGAAGTCGAAGGCACCACGGTCAGCCCGGCGGACAGCGCGCAGACCGATCTGCTGCGCAGCGATTCGGTGTTTCTGCAGGACTCCATTCACCTCAATGACCAATGGATTCTAGTCGCCGGTGGACGCTTTCAGGAGTACGACCAGTACGCCGGCAAGGGGGTGCCGTTCAAGGCCAACACCGACAGCAACGGGCAGAAGTTCGTGCCGCGCGCCGGTCTGGTGTATCGCTACACCGACGAGTTGTCGTTCTACGGCAGCTACACCGAATCGTTCAAACCCAACTCGACCATCGCCCCGCTCAGCGGCAGCAGCACCGTGCTCGACGGCAGCATCGCACCGGAAGAAGCCAAGTCGTGGGAACTGGGTGCGCGTCTGGATATGCCAGGGCGCATCACTGGCAATATCGCGTTGTTCGACATCAAGAAGCGCAACGTGCTGGTCTCCAATTCTGAAGGCCCGACCACGATCTACAGCGCGGCTGGCGAAGTGCGTTCCCGAGGCCTGGAACTGGACCTGACCGGTCAACTGACTGACCGTTGGAGCCTGATCGGCGCCTATGCCTACACCGATGCCGAGGTCACCGAAGACCCGGACTACAAAGGCAATCGCCTGCAGAACGTGGCGAAAAACAGCGGCTCATTGTCAGCGGTGTATGACTTCGGCAGCGTGATCGGTGGCGATCAGCTGCGGGTCGGCGCCGGGGCGCGGTATGTTGGTGAGCGCGCGGGCAACGCGGTGAATGATTTCGACCTGCCGAGCTACACCGTGGCCGATGCGTTCGCCACTTACGACACCCGACTCGAAGGGCAGAAGGTCAAGTTCCAGCTCAACGTGAAGAACCTGTTCGACCGCACCTACTACACCTCGGCGGCGAGCCGGTTCTTTGTGTCGATGGGCGATTCGCGGCAGATTTCGCTCTCCAGCACGCTGGAGTTCTGATCCGAAAACAGCAAAAGATCGCAGCCTGCGGCAGCTCCTACAGTTGGAATGCGTTTCCCCTGTAGGAGCTGCCGCAGGCTGCGATCTTTTGATCTGGCTCTAACGCAAAAACGCCTGCCGATATTCCCCAGGCGTCCCACCCAACACCTGGCGAAAACGGTTGGTGAAATGACTGGCGCTGGCAAACCCGCATGCCAGCGCAATCTCTCCCAGCGGCAACGCGGTGCAGCGTAACAACTCCCGCGCCCGGCTCATGCGTCGCGCCAGCACGTACTGATGCGGCGGCAAGCCGAAGCTCACGCGAAACATCCGCGCAAAGTGGTATTCCGACAACGCACATAGACCGGCGAGTTGCCCTAGGCTGATCGGTTCGGCCAATTGACTGTCGATGAACTCCACCAACTGCCGGCGCTGGTGGGGCGCCAGTCCGCCCTTGAGGCGCAAACCCTGGCGCGCGCCGACCTGGCTGAGCAGGGTGTGGCTGATCAATTCGTGAGCGAGGCTGCTGGTCAGCAAACGTTCGGCCGGCTCGTCCCAGTTCAGCGTGAGCAATTGCCGAAAGCGCTGTGCCTGTTGCGGATCTTCGAGAAAAGTCTGCTCGCGCAACTGCATTTCTCGCGGCTCGCGATCGAGCAAGGTGACGCAGCCCAACGCAAATTGCTCGGCACTGAAATACAGGTGAGCGAGGCGAATGTCACCGTTGATCACCCAGCCGGATTGGTGATCGGCGGGCAGGATGCACAACTTGTCCGGCCCGCCCTTGTGCCCCGGCTGCCCGCGCCGAAAGGTGCCGGTGCCGCCGGCGATGTAGCAGGACAGCGTGTGGTGGCTCGGCGCTTCGTACTCCTGGGCATCATGATGGTTGGTCCACAAAGCCGCAGACAAGCCGTCACCGAGCTCGGCGCTGTGCACAAGGCGTGCGTTCGGCGAGCGGTTGAGGGCTTGAAAGACTTGCAGGGTATCAATAGCGGCCATGTGCGGTTCTCTCCAACGCCTTGCATCCTACTCCGTAGCCTTCGCGCTGCCAGCCTGTCGGGCGACAAAAGCGCAAGAATCTGCAAGCGCCCCGATCGTTGCTGCCGCATCCTGAATCTCCATACAACACAACCCTGTGGCGAGGGAGCTTGCTCCCGCCGAGTGCGCAGCACTCATGAACGGGGCTGCTGCGCAGCCCGGCGTGAGCAAGCTCGCTCGCCACAGAGGTCAGGTGTCCTCAGGAGTCTCGCCATGAACCTTTCGCTGTATCTGCTGACTGTGCTGATCTGGGGCACCACCTGGATTGCCCTGAAATGGCAATTGGGGGTGGTGGCGATTCCGGTGTCGATCGTCTATCGCTTCGGCCTCGCCGCGCTGGTGCTGTTCGTGCTGTTGCTGCTCAGTCGGCGCCTGCAACTGATGAATCGCCGTGGTCATTTGATCTGCGTGGCGCAGGGGTTGTGCCTGTTCTGTGTCAACTTCATGTGCTTTCTGACGGCCAGCCAGTGGATTCCCAGCGGTCTGGTGGCGGTGGTGTTTTCCACCGCCACCTTGTGGAACGCGCTCAATGCGCGGGTGTTCTTCGGCCAGCGCATTGCGCGCAATGTGCTGATGGGGGGCGCGCTCGGTTTGTTCGGTCTGGGGATGTTGTTCTGGCCGGAACTGTCCGGCCATCAAGCCAGTCCGCAGACCTTGCTCGGTCTGGCGTTGGCCCTGTGCGGCACGCTGTGTTTCTCGGCGGGCAACATGCTGTCGAGTCTGCAGCAGAAGGCCGGTCTGAAACCGTTGACCACCAATGCCTGGGGCATGGCCTACGGGGCGGCGATGTTGTCGGTGTGGTGCCTGGTCAAAGGTATTGCGTTCGACATGGACTGGTCGCCACGTTACGTCGGCGCGCTGTTGTATCTGGTGATCCCGGGTTCAGTGATTGGCTTCACTGCCTACCTGACGCTGGTCGGGCGCATGGGCCCGGAGCGCGCGGCCTATTGCACAGTGTTGTTCCCGGTGGTGGCGCTAAACGTTTCGGCGTTTGCCGAAGGCTACCAGTGGACTGCTCCGGCGCTGGTCGGCCTGGTGTTGGTCATGCTTGGCAACATCTTGGTATTTCGTAAACCTCGTGCCGTGGCATTGCCCCGTCAGGGCAAGTTGGCGTGAGGCTGTAACTGTGCGAGCGCTGATGTTCAGCGCTCGACTTTTATCACGATGTAAATCATCAACGGCAAGATAAAGTCGACAATATGTCGGGCCCAATCCTTGGCGTTCCAGATCTTTGAAGTGTCCATGTCGAACCATTCGACACCGACAACTTGAAAACATACGTAGTAGATGAAAACAGCGATTAAAAGACCAATGATCGAAAACTTCTTGGCTTCATGGAATTCCTCGCTGGAGCCGTTGATGTTCTTGAGTAATTGATAGACACCCAACATGCAAAATGCGCTGAAAGTGACTTCCAGGGTAATGATCAGCCAATAGATACGGTGGTGCAGCATTGGCGAGGTGATGGCGCGGTAGCGCAGGTTGGCGTTGTGTTCGGTCGTGTCCATGCTCAGGACGTGCGCGACATATTCGTAGTTTGAACCGTAGTCGGTGAAATTGCTGAACATCATCAGCAAGCCAAAAAAACTGAAGTAACTCATCAGTATGACTTTGCTGTAGCGGATAATTTTATCCATGGTCAGAGCGTTCAAGTGTGTTCTCCATAACATTTGTCGAGGGTTCGATATGTCGGGAGAGTTTATAGCGGGGTCTATTGTTTTGGTGTCGGGTTGAATTGCAAAGTATGTGGGCGTGCATAACGTGTCGGGCAAGTGTCTTTTGGCACTTGCCCGATTTTGTTTAACCGCGCCAGACCTGCGGGTTTACCAGATCCTGTGGACGCTCGCCCATCAAGGCGCTGCGCAGGTTGGCCAGCGCGCGATTGGCCATGGCTTCGCGGGTTTCTCCGGTGGCCGAGCCGATGTGCGGCAATGTCACAGCATTTTTCAACTGGAACAGCGGGGACTCGGCCAGCGGTTCTTTTTCGTAGACGTCGAGACCGGCGCCACGGATGCGATTGTTCTGCAGCGCCTCGATCAGCGCTGGCTCGTCGACCACCGGACCACGGGAGATGTTGACCAGGATCGCGCCCGGCTTCATCAGGCCCAGTTCGCGATGGCTGATCAGGTGGCGGGTCTTGTCGCTGAGCGGCACCACCAGGCAGACGAAATCGGCTTCGGCGAGCAACTGGTCGAGGCTGCGAAAGTGTGCGCCGAGTTGTTGTTCCAGTTCGGGCTTGCGGCTGTTGCCGCTGTAGATAATCGGCATGTTGAAGCCGAAGTGGCCACGGCGGGCGACGGCGGCGCCGATGTTGCCCATGCCGACGATGCCCAGGGTCTTGCCGTGGACGTCGCAGCCGAACAATGGCGCGCCGACGCTGGCTTGCCACTGGCCGGCCTTGGTCCAGGCATCGAGTTCGGCGACGCGGCGGGCGCTGCTCATGATCAGGGCGAAGGCGAGGTCGGCGGTGCTTTCGGTGAGCACGTCCGGGGTGTTGGTGAGCATGATTCCGCGTTGGTTGAAGTAATCGAGGTCGTAGTTGTCGTAGCCGACGGAGACGCTGGAGACCACTTCGAGTTTTGTGGCGGTTTCGAGTTGGGCTTTGCCGAGTTTACGGCCGACGCCGATCAGTCCGTGGGCGTGGGGCAGGGCTTCGTTGAATTGGGCGTTGATGTCACCGTTCTTCGGGTTGGGGACGATGACGTCGAACTCTTGCTGGAGGCGTTCGATCATGGGCGGGGTGATGCGGCTGAAGGCCAGGACTGTTTTTTTCATTGGGCTTGGGCTCGGCTGTCTTTATTACCAAGCACGCTAACATTTCTTTGTGGGGTTTGGCTTGTCTTGGCGGCCTCTGGGCCGACCATGCTCCTGGGGTTTTGGGTGTTTATCCGTTGCTTCGGGTGTTGCGGCTGGCGGTTTCGCCCTTACGGCGAGTCACTTTTGCAGACGCCCAAAAGTAACCAAAACGCTGGGCCCCGGCGTACGGCCCTCGCTCAGGCTCGGGTACCTTCGTTGCGGGGTTCATCCGGGGGCATCGCCTCCGGTTTGCTTCGCTGCACCTCCTCTCGATGTGTTCGACTGCGTCGAACGGTCGCTGCGCTCCCACCCCCGGATAACCCCCTCCACTCAGCCTGCCGAAGGGGCCGGCACGGCAAGATCAAGAGCTGCAGCCGAGCTAACGCTCATCCTGTTGAATGGTGAAAAGCATGCGGTTTGCCTGGACTGCTTTGCTTTTCTGTAGGAGTGAGCTTGCTCGCGAAGGCGGCCTGGCAGCCGACCTGGATCTAACTGAATCCACTCAATCCTTGTGGGAGCTGGCTTGCCAGCGATGGCGGCCTGACAGCCGACCTGGATCTAACTGAATCCACTCAATCCTTGTGGGAGCTGGCTTGCCAGCGAAGGCGGCCTGACAGCCGACCTGGAACTAACTGAATCCACTCAGTCCTTGTGGGAGCTGGCTTGCCAGCGAAGGCGGCCTGACAGCCGACCTGGAACTAACTGAATCCACTCCATCCTTTTGGGAGCTGGCTTGCCAGCGATGGCGGCCTGACAGCCGACCTGGATCTAACTGAATCCACTCAATCCTTGTGGGAGCTGGCTTGCCAGCGAAGGCGGCCTGACAGCCGACCTGGAACTAACTGAATCCACTCAATCCTTGTGGGAGCTGGCTTGCCAGCGATGGCGGCCTGACAGCCGACCTGGATCTAACTGAATCCACTCAATCCTTGTGGGAGCTGGCTTGCCAGCGAAGGCGGCCTGACAGCCGACCTGGAACTAACTGAATCCACTCAATCCTTGTGGGAGCTGGCTTGCCAGCGATGGCGGCCTGACAGCCGACCTGGATCTAACTGAATCCACTCAATCCTTGTGGGAGCTGGCTTGCCAGCGAAGGCGGCCTGATAGCCGACCTGGAACTAACTGAATCCACTCAGTCCTTGTGGGAGCTGGCTTGCTCGCGAAGGCGGCCTGACAGCCGACCTGGAACTAACTGAATCCACTCAATCCTTGTGGGAGCTGGCTTGCCAGCGAAGGCGGCCTGACAGCCGACCTGGAACTAACTGAATCCACTCAGTCCTTGTGGGAGCTGGCTTGCCAGCGATGGCGGCCTGACAGCCGACCAGTCTCTAACCGACTCGCCCGCTCCCACAATGGCTCAGCTGTGTGCTGCAGATTGGCTGATTTCCACGTTATCCAGCACCCGATTCACCGCCAGTTCGGCGAGCATGATGATTTGCTGGATCGCCAGTATCGTTTGTCGCTGCGGGCTGTCGACGTAGGCCGCAATGTCGCTGGTCATGATGCTCGCCGAGGCCAGTGATTCGCAGGCGTGAACCAGCAGGCTTTCGTTGTCCATGTCGGGGGCGACCTGGAACATGCTGCTGGGTTTGTGGAATCTCACAGCGGCGGCGGAAGGTTTCAGGTAGTGGTCGAGGGCGCGTTCGGCGGCGTCGTGGAGTTTTTTTGAATCGAGGGATTCGTAGGGGGAGGTGCTTTCCGCTTGGGGCGGATTGGGTGAGGGCTTAATCATGGCAAAGATCCTTTTAACGGAATGGAACTGCCACTTTTCGTTTCCAGGCGAAGTGGGTGGCAGCTGTACGCAGGCTGGAAAAACCGGCAAAGGATCAAACCCGGCAGACCCGAGGGTCTCCCACGTACAGCCGCCATAACTGAAACACCGGCGCTGAAGAAGCGCGGCATTATGTCATGTGCTTTGACCCATCGGGTTTTCCAGACCCGGTCGCTGATGTGTCAGCGACCGAACCAGCCTATCCACCCAACTTCCGAGCCACAACCGTCAAAACCTGTCGGAAAACTCCCTTCAAATCACCGCTTCTGTAGGAGCTGCCGCAGGTTTGGCGGTGTGTTTAAGTCAGGTGGCGACGCGGGCGCCGGCGAGGCTGCCGCTGAGTTCGTAGGCGGCCAGTTCTGCCTGGTGCGCGGCAAGGATTTCCGGCAGTGACCCGCGCAAATACTCGACCCAGGTCTTGATTTTCGCGTCCAGGTATTGCCGCGACGGGTAGATCGCGTACAGGTTGAGTTCCTGCGAGCGGTAGTTGGGCATCATCCGTACCAGCGTGCCGTTGCGCAGGCCTTCGATGGCGGCGTAGACCGGCAGGACGCCGACGCCCATGCCGCTGATGATCGCGGCCTTCATCGCGTCGGCGGAGTTCACTAGGAACGGCGAGCTGTTGATGGTGACCATTTCCTGGCCATCGGGGCCGTTGAAGGCCCATTTTTCCAGGGGGATCACCGGGCTGACGAGGCGCAGGCAGGCGTGGTTCAGCAGGTCGCTGGGTTTTTGCGCGCAGCCGTTGGCTTTCACGTAGGCCGGGGAGGCGCAGACGATGCTGTAGGTGATGCCCAGGCGTTGCGAGACGAAGCCCGAGTCCGGCAGTTCGCTGGCCAGCACGATGGACACGTCATAGCCCTCGTCGAGCAGGTCCGGCACGCGGTTGGCCATGGTCAGGTCGAAGGTCACGTCCGGGTGGGTCTTGCGGTAGCGGGCGATGGCGTCGATCACGAAGTGCTGACCGATGCCGGTCATGGTGTGCACTTTCAGTTGGCCGGCGGGGCGCGCGTGGGCTTCGCTGGCCTCGGCTTCGGCTTCTTCGACATAGGCCAGGATCTGTTCGCAGCGCAGCAGGTAGCGCTTGCCGGCCTCGGTCAGGGCGATGCGCCGGGTCGTGCGATTGAGCAGGCGGGTTTGCAGGTGGGCTTCCAGGTTGGAGACCGCGCGCGAGACGTTGGCCGTGGTGGTGTCGAGTTGCACGGCGGCAGCGGTGAAGCTGCCAGCTTCGGCCACGCAACTGAAGGCGCGCATGTTTTGCAATGTGTCCATGGGGTGCTCTCAAGGGAGATGGCAAATTGTGACACGAAGTTTCAGGGGCTGAGACCCCCGACCAAGGGATTATCTCGTTAACGGTAACAAAGATTCACAGGAATCCCAGCTTATCGCCACCAAGGCGCCCACCTAGAATTGCGCCGTGCCCATGTAGGAGCTGCCGAAGGCTGCGATCTTTTGATTCTGTTTTAAGGGAATCAGGATCAAAGATCGCAGCCTTCGCCAGCTCCTACAGAAGGGAACACGTCCCGCCTTATCCTCTTTCAGGAATTCGCAGCTGTGCCGCGTCGCATCAACAGAGCGCTTTTGCCGCTCAGTGTTCTGGCTTTTACTTTGGGTCTTGGCGGCTGCATCGGTACCGGAGGAATTGCCCCGCAGGGCAAGGCACTGGAGGCCAATACCCTGGCCACCGACGATGCGATTGCCCACGCCGCCAAAGACGCCAATTGGCCCACCGCACAATGGTGGCAAGCCTACGGCGACCCGCAACTCAATCGCTGGATCGACCTCGCCGTGCAGGGCAGTCCGAGCATGGCCATGGCCGCTGCACGCGTGCGTCAGGCCAAGGCGCTGGCCGGTGTCGCCGAGGCCGCCGAGTCGTTGCAGATCAATGGCGAGTCAACGCTCAAGCGCCACAACTGGCCGACCGACCAGTTCTACGGCCCGGGCGAGCTGGCCAACACCACCACCTGGGACAACAACGCCGCGCTGGGTTTCAGCTACGCCCTCGACCTCTGGGGCCGCGAAAGCAATGCCAGCGAACGCGCGGTGGATCTGGCGCACATGAGCGCCGCCGAAGCACGGCTGGCGCAGCTGGAATTGCAGAACAACCTCGTGCGCGCCTACATCGAGCTGTCGCTGCATTACGCCCAGCGCGATATCGTCGCCGCGACGCTCAAGCAGCAACAGCAGATTCTGGATCTGGCGCAGAAGCGTCTGGATGGCGGGATCGGCACGCACTTCGAAGTCAGTCAGGCCGAAACACCGTTGCCTGAAACCCATCGGCAACTGGATGCGCTCGACGAAGAAATTGCCCTGAGCCGTAACCAGATCGCCGCGTTGGCGGGCAAAGGTCCGGGCGACGGGGCGCAGTTGCAGCGCCCGACGTTGGCGCTGGGTGCTGCGTTGAAACTGCCGTCGGCATTGCCCGCCGAGTTGCTCGGTCAGCGCCCGGACGTGGTCGCCAGTCGCTGGCAGGTCGCGGCGCAGGCGCGCGGTATTGATGTTGCGCATGCCGGTTTCTATCCCAACGTCGATCTGGTTGGCAGCCTCGGCTACATGGCCACCGGCGGCGGGGCGCTGGAGTTTTTGACTGGCAAGAAGCTCAACTACAACGTCGGCCCGGCGATCTCGCTGCCGATCTTCGACGGTGGGCGTTTGCGCAGCGAACTGGGCGAAGCGTCTGCCGGCTATGACATCGCCGTGGCGCATTACAACCAGACGCTGGTCAATGCGCTGAAGAACATTTCCGACCAGTTGATCCGTCGCGAGTCGATGGACAAGCAGCAAGCCTTCGCCGCCGAGTCGGTGGCTACTGCGCAGAAGACCTACGACATCGCGATGATCGCTTATCAGCGTGGCCTCACCGATTACCTCAACGTGCTGAATGCGCAGACCTTGCTGTTCAAGCAGCAGCAAGTGCAGCAGCAGGTGCAGGCGGCGCGCTTGAGTGCGCATGCCGAGCTGGTGACGGCGCTGGGCGGCGGCCTCGGGGCGGGCAATGACGTGCCGACTGCCGAGCAAACAGCAGCCCCGAAAATCCCGACCCTGCTGCGGTGAACACACAACTCACTACACAAAACCTTTGTGGCGAGGGGATTCATCCCCGATGGGCTGCGGAGCAGCCCCAAAACCTGCAAACCGGTTCTGCTTGGCACACCGCATTGGCTTTTCTTGGGGCTGCTGTGCAACCCATCGGGGATAAACCCCCTCACCACAGAGTTTGTGTTCACCACAAAAATTGATGTTTGCCACAGATAACTCTTCAGTCCTCAATCATTGAGCAAGATTTAATGACTCCCTTGCCCGCACCTCTACGCTGGCTCTCCTCCCTGGAATGGCGCCGTGGCTTCTTTGACTGGGCGCGCAGTGATGGCGTGACCTGGGTCTACATCTTCAAGGTCTTGCTCGCCGCGTTCCTCACGCTATGGCTGGCCATGCGTCTGGAGCTGCCGCAGCCGCGCACGGCGATGATCACCGTGTTTATCGTCATGCAGCCGCAGAGCGGGCAGGTGTTCGCCAAGAGTTTCTATCGCTTTCTCGGCACTCTGGCCGGGTCGGCGATGATGGTCACGCTGATCGCGCTGTTCGCGCAGAACACCGAATTGTTCCTGGGCTCGCTGGCGATCTGGGTTGGCATCTGTTCTGCGGGGGCGGCGCGCTGCCGTAACTTTCGCGCCTACGGTTTTGTCCTGGCGGGCTACACCGCGGCGATGGTCGGGTTGCCGGCGCTGGCACATCCGGACGGTGCGTTCATGGCCGCCGTGTGGCGGGTGCTGGAGATCTCGTTGGGGATTCTCTGCTCGACCGTGATCAGCGCCGCGATCCTGCCGCAAACCGCCAGCGCAGCCATGCGCAACGCGCTGTATCAGCGCTTCGGTGTGTTCGCGCTGTTCGTCACCGATGGCCTGCGCGGGCGCAGCAAGGCCGAGTCGTTCGAAGCGAGCAACGTGCGCTTCATCGCCGAAGCCGTAGGCCTGGAAGGGCTGCGCAGCGTGACCGTGTTCGAAGACCCGCACATGCGTCGGCGCAACGGTCGCCTCAGTCGTCTGAACAGCGAGTTCATGGGCATCACCACACGCTTCAACGCCCTGCATCAGTTGCTCGAGCGCCTGCGCGGCAATGGCGAAGAACATGTGGTGGCCGCGATCAAACCGGGCCTGCAGGACCTGGCCGAAGTGCTCGACGGCTTCAGTGGCCGTGCCTTGACCAGCCCCGACGCGGCACGTTTGGCGACGGCGTTGGCGACGTACAAGGAAGGCCTGCCGACACGCGTGCGAACCTTGCGCGGCATTTTCCAGGAAACCGCTCCGAGTGAAGCCGAGCAACTGGACTTCCACACCGCCTACGAATTGCTCTATCGCTTCGTCGATGACTTGCACAGTTATGCACAGACCCACGCCTCGCTGGCCGATCACCGCCACGAGCGTGAGCGCTGGGACGAGCCGTTCACCCCGCAAACCAACTGGTGGGCCGCGGCGGCTTCGGGGATCCGCGCCTCGTTCATCCTGATTGTGCTGGGCAGCTATTGGGTGGCCACCGCGTGGCCGAGCGGCGCGACCATGACCTTGATCGCCGCCGCCACCGTGGGTTTGTCCGCCGCCACACCGAACCCGAAACGCATGGCTTTTCAAATGGCCTGCGGGACGTTCCTCGGGGCGCTGATCGGCTTCGTCGAGATGTTTTTCATCTTCCCGTGGATCGACGGTTTTCCGCTGTTGTGCGTGATGCTCGCGCCGGTGATCGTGCTCGGTTCGTTCCTCACGTCGCGGCCGCAATATGCCGGGGTCGGTCTCGGTCTGTTGATCTTCTTCAGCACCGGTTCGGTGCCCGACAACTTGACCATTTACAACCCTTACACCTTCATCAACGACTACATCGCCATGGTCATGGGCATGCTGGTATGCGCGGCGGCGGGGGCAATCATTCTGCCGCCGAACAGCCGCTGGTTGTGGAAGCGTCTGGAGCAGGACCTGCGCGGTCAGGTGGTCTACGCCATCAGCGGCAAACTCAAGGGGCTGGCGTCGAGTTTCGAGAGTCGTACCCGCGATCTGTTGCATCAGGCATACGGCCTCGCTGCCGGCCAGCCGAAGGTACAAAAAAACCTGCTGCGCTGGATGTTCGTGGTGCTCGAAGTCGGCCACGCGATCATCGAGTTGCGCAAGGAACAGGCAATCCTCCCGGTGCACCCGGCGTATGCCGAATCGCAGCCGTGGCGTCAGGCGATCCGCGTCATGGGCCGGGCGCTGGTGCGGCTGTTTCTGCAACCGAACCCGAGCAATCTGGAGCGTGCACTGGTCGCGGTCGATCACGCGATCAGCCGGGTCGCCGCGACCGACGAGCCGTTCGCGCCGCACTTCGACACCTCCGCGCTGCGTCGGGTGAAGAGCTACCTGCACTTCATCCGCACCTCGTTGCTCGACCCGCAATCACCACTCGCTGCCTACGCCGTCGCCAAGCCCGAAGGACTTGCCCATGCCTCGTGAAATCGCTTTCCACGGCGTGTACATGCCGACCATGACCCTAATGTTTTTTGTCGCCGCGGCGCTGGCCTGGGCGCTGGACCGGTTCCTCTCGGGGTTCGACCTGTACCGCTTTTTCTGGCACCCGGCGCTGCTGCGCCTGAGTCTGTTTACCTGTCTGTTCGGCGCCATGGCGCTGACCGTCTACCGTTGAGAACGTTCTGATGAAAAAGTTTTTCAGCCTGCTCGCGACCCTGCTGGTGTTGGCCCTGGCACTGTGGATTGGCCGGACCCTGTGGGAGCACTACATGAACACCCCGTGGACCCGCGACGGCCGGGTGCGGGCGGACATCATCAACGTCGCGGCTGACGTCACCGGTGAAGTCATCGATGTGCCGGTGCGCGACAACCAGTTGGTGAAGAAGGGCGACCTGCTGATGCAGATCGACCCGGAGCACTACCGCATCGCGGTCAAGCAGGCGCAGTCGCTGGTCGCTTCGCGCAAGTCGACATGGGAGATGCGCAAGGTCAACGCGCATCGCCGCGCCGACCTCGACAACCTGGTGATCTCCAAGGAAAACCGCGACGACGCCAGCAACATCGCCGACGCCGCGCTGGCCGATTACCAACACGCGCAAGCGCAACTGGAAGCCGCCGAACTTAACCTCAAACGCACCGAAGTGCGCGCGGCGGTGGACGGTTACGTGACCAACCTCAACGTGCATCGCGGCGACTACGCGCGCATTGGCGAAGCGAAAATGGCCGTGGTCGACATGAACTCGTTCTGGGTCTACGGCTTCTTCGAAGAGACCAAGCTGCCGCACGTGCGCGTGGGTGACAAGGCCGACATGCAACTGATGAGCGGCGAAGTGTTGAAGGGCCACGTGGAGAGCATTTCCCGCGGCATCTACGACCGCGACAACCCGGAAAGCCGCGAGCTGATCGCCGACGTCAACCCGACGTTCAACTGGGTGCGCCTGGCACAGCGCGTACCGGTGCGCATTCACATCGATGACGTGCCGGAGGGCGTGTTGCTGGCGGCGGGGATTACTTGCACGGTGGTGGTGAAACAGGACGCTGTGGATAACTGAAATACCGAGTCGCTTTCATTCGCGAGCAAGCTCGCTCCCACAGGGGGGCCGGGGTGCAACAAACATCCCTTGTGGGAGCGAGCTTGCTCGCGAAGAGGTCGACTCGTTACTTCAGAAAAGCGCTGAGCAATCACTCAGCGCAAAACGTCTCCTGCAAATGCCGCCACAGCACCCGCCCGTCTTCGCTCTTTTCAAACACCACTGTCGACCGGCGATCAGTGTGCAACCCGCTCGCATCGCTCTGCTGCTCGCGATAACTCAGCGTTGCGCCATGCGCATGCAGGGCAATCCCGCGCAGCTCACTGAGCTCGATCCGGAACCCGGGCTTCTTCCCGCCTGCTGACTGAAACAGCCCGCGCAAGGCTTCGATATCCAGCATCCGGCCCAGCGGCGTGACCATGGAAAAATCCGTGGAGAACCGGCTCAGCAAACGCGCCAGTTCCGCCGGATCCTGCTCCACGGCAAACCAGCGTTCGATGACCAGATGGGCCTGGATCACTTCATCAAAATATTCGTTGTAGTCAATCATGTGGATTTTTCCTGAAGGGAAGGTGGGCTCAGAAGGGCGAGCACTTTGCTCGCATCGAAACGCAGCACCGCGACCATTGGCAACAGCGTCAGCACAGCGGCGGCGAGAAAGCAGTAGCGGAAACCGTCGCCCCCCAATGCGCCCAACAGTGAACTGAGCAGCGCGGCGCCAAGACAGAAACCGAGCTGGCGATTGATGTTCCACAGGGCGCTGGAGTGGCCCATTTTTTCCGGCGCGATGCCGACAAACGCCAAGGTCTGTGCGGTCACGCTGCACAGGCTGCCGCCCAGTCCCATCAAGGCATAGGCGATGATCAGCGGCGCGGCGGCGGGCTGCTCGATGCGCATCAACAAGACAATGCCCAGACATTGCAAAAGCATTCCGGCGATCAGCAACGGTTTGGGGCCGATGCGGTTGAAACTGCGTTTGCCGAGCATGATCGCCACGCCCGAGGCAGCGGCCCAGGACAGCATCAGCGCACCGGTTTGCGCGGCGCCGAAGCCGAGGTCATGCAGGTACAACACGGCAATCATGTTGGTGCCGGTAAACACCCCGGGCACAAACAGATAAATCAGCATTGCCAGGCGCAACGACGGACTCTTGAGTAGTTGCAGGTCGAGCACCGCGTCGGGTTTGTGCCAGCCATCACGCAGGTATAGCCATAAGGTGATGCCGCCGATCAGCAGCACGCCGCCCGCAAGATGTCGGGTCGTGGGCGCGCTCGCCAGACTCACGGCCATCAACAACAGACTCAGGGTTGCCACCGCCAGCAGCAGGCCGCGTACGTCCAGCGTCGGGCGCTCGGTGGTGGGTTGATCCGCTTGCAACCACAACAGACCCAATGCGAACACGAGCAGCGCCAGCGGCATGTTCAGGTAGAAAATCCAGCGCCACGACAAGGCCTCGACGATCAGGCCGCCCGCCGCCGGCGACAGGGCTGGCACCATCAGCGCGACCAGCAACACCACACCAGTGAGGTGTGCCCGCTGCGCCGCCGGGAATTGCCGATACGCCAGGGCTTGCCCGATCGGCAGCAACAATCCGCCGCCGAGCCCTTGCAGCAAACGCCAGCCGATCAGGCTTTCAATCGACCCGGCCTGGGCCACCAGGCCCGAGGCGATGCCGAACAGCAGCAACGAGCCGAGAATCAGCCGGCGCTCGCCCAGCCGCGCTGCAAGCCATACGCTCAGCGGAATGATCAGCGTCAGCCCGAGCATGTAGGCGTTGGTGATCCACGCCAATTGCGTCACCGATGCCTGTAATTCCCGGGCGATGTCCGGGTAGGCAATGCTCGCGGCGAACATGTTCAGCAGGTCGAGGGCGAACCCGGACAAATACACCAGCGCGACTTTCGAGCGATAGGCCATGGCAGCTTCCCTGTGATGAGGCGTGCAGGGTAGGGCGGTTCGGACGTTAGGAAAACGCGGGTTTGCCTGCTAGTTTGTCAAAATTATTTTGACAGGGAGTGCGCCGGAGATGGTCAGCCTGGACCGTTTTGACACCTTCAAAGCCGTGGTCGAGGCCGGGTCACTGACGGCCGCCGCCGATACCTTGGGCCAGACCCGCGCCGTGGTGAGCTTCAACCTCAAGCGTCTGGAAGAGGAATTGGGCGTCACGCTGCTCACGCGCAACACCCGGCAACTGGCCCTGACCGATGCCGGCGAGCGCTTTTATCGCCGCTGTCTGCGCACCCTCGACGAAGCGCGACTGGCGATCGAGGAGGCGCGCTCCGAGCATGCGCAACTCAAGGGCACGTTGCGCATCACCACCACCGTGGAATTCGCCTTGGCTCAGGTGGTGCCGGCGCTGGAGGTGTTTCGTCAGCAACAGCCGCAACTGAACATTCATTTGTCGACGTCCTCGACCCACGCCGATCTGATCTCCGAACGCTTTGACCTGGCGATTCGCCTGGGCCGCATGCACGACTCCAGTCTGCGCGCGGTGCAGTTGTCGACGTTCGAAGTGTTTGCGGTGGCGGCGCCGCCGCTGGTCGAGCGCTTTGCCCCGGCTGCCACGTTGGCGATGCTGGAATCAATGCCGACGCTGGGGCATGGCCGCGTCCCGGAAATGACCGTGACCGACCCGGCGGGTACCGAGCATGTCTACCAGCCCAAACCGGGGACTACCGCCATCGTCGCTGACAACTCGGCGACGCTGCGAGCGTTTGCGTTGACCGGGCAAGGCGTGGCGATTCTGCCGCAGTGGCTGATTCAGGATGATCTGGAGGCGGGGCGATTGGTGCGATTGCTGGCCGATTACCGTTTTGCTCAGCAGGGGGTGTATGCGCTGTACCCGGATACCCGGCATTTGCCGCTGAAAGTGCGGGCGTTCATTGATTTCATGAAGGGCTGGGGCTGAGGGTCTCGGCTGACTGTGCCGGCCTCATCGCGGGCAAGCCACGCTCCCACAGGTTTTTGTGTTGCTCTGGATATTCGTGTACGGCGCAAAACCCTGTGGGAGCGTGGCTTGCCCGCGATGGGGGCACCTCGGTCTCAGAGCTTGCCACGCAACCCGAACCGCCGCATCAACGTCGACTCCAGCAACCCCTTGGGCAACACCATCGCCAGCAACGGCAACGCCCGGCTGCCATTACCCAGGCGGATCAGTCGTGGCGGCTTGC
This sequence comes from Pseudomonas sp. S8, assembly GCF_050473925.1. Classification (NCBI taxonomy): domain Bacteria; kingdom Pseudomonadati; phylum Pseudomonadota; class Gammaproteobacteria; order Pseudomonadales; family Pseudomonadaceae; genus Pseudomonas; species Pseudomonas sp. S8. The sequence goes on along the minus strand of NZ_JBFDVZ010000016.1, from coordinate 3,241,760 downwards.
TTTGTTGCACAGCCTTGAGCAACTCAGCCGCAAACTCACTGGCCGGCGTCGGCTTGTCCTGCGAGGCCTTGGCCCGTGCGCGGATTCCCTCACGCAAGGGAAACCACGGCGACTGCTCGTTGATCAGTTGCTCGGCTTCGTGCCCGGCATTCTTGGCGAAGCTCGACTGAATCGCCCCAGGCTGGACCTCCATCACGCGAATGCCGAACGGCGCCAGTTCCATGCGCAGTGCATCGCTCAACGCATGCACCGCCGCTTTCGAGGCGCAATATGCGCCAGCGAACGGCGTCACCAGCACGCCTGAGACACTGCCGATGTTCACCACCAGACCCTTGGCCCGACGCAGTACCGGAAACAGTGCGCGGGTAACGCCGACAATCGAGAACACGTTGGTTTCGAACTGGCGCTGCATGGCCGGCACGCCGCCATCGAGCAGCGGCCCCATCGCGCCATAACCGGCGTTGTTGATCAGCACGTCGAGGCCGCCGTGTTGCTGGTTGAGGCGTTCGGCGAGTTGTTCCAGCGCCACGCTGTCATTGACGTCCAGCGCAATGGCGGTGAACCCGGCAGCGGCGAGGGCCGCGACATCTTCGGTTTTGCGCGCAGTGGCCCAGACTTCGTAGCCGGCGGCTTTGAATGCATCGGCGAGGGCGCGGCCAATGCCGCTGGAGCAACCGGTAATCAACGCAACGGGCATGGCGCATTCCTTGTGCAAAAAAGGGGGGTAAGGATCAGTCGGAGAAGCTGCCCTGCAAGCGCTCGGCACGAAACTCCAGGGTTTGCGGACGGTAACCGGGGCGCAGCGGTGGCATCGGCAGGCAGTCTTCCCAGTTACCGCCGGCCTGCAGTTCGCCGGGGCCGCGATAGCGCGGGGCGGTGTATTGGTTGTCGGCCAGATTGACCGTGTCGCCGGGCGCGTAGGCTGCGATGCGCCAGCGTAATTCGGTCAGCGGCACGTCGTTGCCGTTTTTCATTTTCAGTTGCAGCGGACGATCCGCCGGGCATTGTTCAGGCGCATAGACAATGCGCATCTCCAGACGCGCCAGTTGCTTGAGCTCGCGGTTGTCCAGCCACACTACCCAGACCGCGACCAGTCCCAGACCCACGGCGGCCGCGACGGACACCGGCACGGCCTTGGCCGGATAGCGCAGCAACAGGATCAGCCAGGTAATGACCAGCAGCACGCCGATGAACATGTTTGAACGCTCCTTGAACTCATGAGCACCATCCTACCGAAGGGGCGCGGGAATGGATATTCACCGGGCAAAGCATGACGCCATTGGTCGGGACTGTAATTTCTGACAGTGGGCATCCGGACTGTCGAGCGGTTTGATGTCTCCGCCGGAACGAAATGGCGCGGTCATGAATATTGAGTACGAGACATATGGGCGTTCATTACAAGACTCCGACCCTTTCGGCGAACGACCCTCGGGGGCTTGCGATTCGCACGGTCGACTATTGGCGCGGTGATGACGTCGGCCCCGCTCAAAGTCGCATCCACCGTACCTTGCACGACGTGGCCGGGCGTGCTGTTGCGCAGTGGGACCCGCGTTTGTGGGCACTGCAAATGTCCGACCCACTGACCCCGGCCAATCTGACCACGGTGTACTCGTTGAATAGCCAGGTGTTGCGCTCGGACAGCGTCGACGCGGGCACGCAGGTCGCGTTGTACGGTCTCGGAGCACAAGTGCTGCTTGATTGGGACAGCCTTGGAACCCGTCGTGAGGCGGAATATGACGTGTTGCTGCGACCGCTGGCGGTGTTCGAAGAAGGTGTAGCGACGCCCCGACGCTGCGTCGAGCGTTACCGGTATGGCCAGCCCGGCGCCGGTGAACCGAGTAAAAATCAGCTCGGCCAGCTGATACGCCATGACGATCCGGCGGGCAGCGTGTTGTTTGAAACCTTTGCGGTCACCGGCCAGTGCAGTGAAAACATCCGCTATTTCACCCACGACCCTGTCGCCCCCGATTGGCCCGAGCGAATGGAAGACCGTGCACGGTTGCTTGAGCCGGGCGAGGGCGCCGCTAGCCGATGGCGCTTCGGCCCGCTGGCACAAGTGCTCGAACAAGTCGACGCGCGAGGTAACAGGCAGGGGGTTGAACTGACCGTCGACGGGCGCTTGCGTGCGGCACATGTGCAGTTGAAGCTGCAGCCCGATACCCGGCCCATGGTCAGCGACATTCGTTACAACGCTGACGGGCAGGTCGAACATGAGTTGGCGGGCAACGGCGTTCGTGCCTCGCTGATCTATCAGCCGCAGAACGGTCGTCTCGTCAGCCGTCGCACGACTGACGCCAGCGCCAAGCTGCTGCAGCATCTGCTTTACACCTATGACCCGATGGGTAATGTGTTGAGCATCGAAGACGCGGCCCAGCCTATCCGTTACTTCGCCAATCAGCGTATTGACCCGATCAGCCGTTTCACTTACGACATCCTCTATCAATTGAGTGAGGCGAGCGGCTGGGAGGCGGGGGCAAATAATCAGGGGCCGACGCCGATGAGTCGCGCTGATCCAGCGGCGTTCAGCAACTACCGGCAAACCTATCGTTACGATGCCGGCGGCAATTTGCTCGAGTTGACGCATGTCGGCGCTCAAGCGCACGGACGCCAGTTCAAGACCGCCCGCTACAGCAATCGCGGCCTGTCGTGGCGCAATGGCCTGCCGCCGACTGAAGCGCAAATCGCGGCAGCTTACGACGCTCGTGGCAATTTGCTGGAGCTGGATCAAGGGCGATTTGTGCAGTGGGATCTGCGCAATCAACTGCACCTGGTCAGCTTGGTAGAGCGCGTGAGCGAATCTGACGATCAGGAAATTTATCTGTACGACGCCGGCGGTCAGCGCGTGCGGAAAATCCGTTCGCTGCAGACCCATACCCGTACTGTCATCAACGAAGTGCGCTACCTGCCAGGACTGGAGTTGCGGGTCGACAGTGCTGGCGAAGTCCTGCAGGTGATCTCGGCACAAACGGCAATTAACAGCATCAACGTCCTGCACTGGGAAGGTCCGCCGCCGTCGGGAAGCAATGATCGGTATCGGTACAACGTTGTTGATCATCTTGGGTCGGCCAGCCTGGAGTCAGGCGAGAAGGGGCGGATCATCAGTCAGGAAAGCTATTACCCGTTTGGCGAGACGGCGTGGAGCCGTGAGTCCGAGGTCAGTTACCGCACGCTTCGATATTCGGGCAAGGAGCGAGATGCGACGGGACTGTATTATTACGGTTTGCGCTATTACGTCCCGTGGCTGCAGCGTTGGATGAACCCGGATCGCAAAGGCTTCATCGATGGAAGTAATCTCTACAGGATGGTGTTGAACAACCCGATGACCTATCTCGACAGCGACGGAGCGATCACGCGAAAACCGTTGGCCAATGGCTTATGGGAACCCGTTATTGCATCAGGCTCAAAGCGCGAAATGACCGCCGTCGCATTCACGGATAAAGGCGAACCCAATCGGTTTGTACCTGCAATGGGTAACCCCACCCCTATCGCGAAAGCGCTGCAAACACCTGAGTTCGGCAAGGTGGTGGTCGACACCAAGTTTTTAGACCCGACGCCCGGGCGTTATTCCAAAGCGGTGGTCAACGGCCTCAGTAATACTGCGGGTGGAGCCGAATTCATATTCACCATGGATAAGCTGACCTACTCAGGAGCCAGCAATGGTGCTTTCAACGCATTGAGAATTGTCGACATCGCTGCCGGCCAGATGCCTGATAAAGCCAACGCCGTTTCTGGCTATTGGGCGCCTCAGGGGGGGTATGTCGATATTCCTGTGAATCCTTCCGGGGTTCAGCCAGATCATGTCTTTACCCCGGCCTTCAGTGGCTGCTCGCTGACGGTGGAACAGTTGAACAGAAACGTCCTCCGCGTGCGTCACGTGGAGGGTGGCAAGGAAGATACCCAGTTCAATAACCTGCCGCGCAGCGAGCATGGTCTGGGCCTCGGTGCAACAATGGAGTACCCGGACTATGGCTATGCCGCTAACGACAGCGGACAGCTACAGGAGTTTAAAAACGCGTTCGCCTTCATGAAATTCGATCGAAAACAGCAGGCATGGAATATCCACTACCAGACCATTGAGGGTACCGCCAGCATTACGCGTTACGAGCCGGCCAAGAGGGGCTTGTTCACCAAAACCAATGCCAGTGTATCCGCGCATGCTTCTATCAAAGTCCGGCAGTCGATGAGCAAGCGTGTGGCGATTGCGCGGTAACCGACAAAAGAATGAAAAAGCCCCCGCCCAACCCACTGCGGATAGGGGACGCAGCGGGCTGGACGGGGGCTTCTTATTGCCGGGAGATCACTGCGCGATGGTTTTCACCGACACGCCGCGTTCGATCGGGGTGGAGCGACCGTAGATGTCTTCGAAGCGCTCGATATCGTCTTCACCCAGGTACGAACCCGACTGCACTTCGATGATTTCCAGCGGGATCTTGCCCGGGTTGCGCAGGCGATGCACCGAAGCGATCGGGATGTAGGTCGACTGGTTCTCGCAGAGCAGGAACACGTTGTCATCGCAGGTCACTTCGGCGGTGCCGCTGACCACGATCCAGTGTTCGGCGCGGTGGTGGTGCATCTGCAGCGACAGGCACGCGCCCGGCTTGACCGAGATGTGCTTGACCTGGAAGCGGCCGCCCATGTCCACCGAGTCGTAGGAACCCCACGGACGGTAGACCTCGCAGTGGTTCTGGGTTTCGCTACGGCCCTGTTCGTTGAGGGTGTTGACCATCTGCTTGACGCCCTGAACCTTGTCCTTGTGGGCGATCATCATCGCGTCTTTGGTTTCGACCACGACGATGTTTTCCAGGCCGATCACCGACACCAGTTTGCCGTTGCCGTGGATCATGCAGTTCTTGCTGTCCTGGATCACCACGTCGCCTTTGCTGACGTTGCCGTTGGCATCCTTCTCATTGACTTCCCACAGCGACGACCAGCAACCGACATCGCTCCAGCCGGCGGTCAGCGGCACCACGCAGGCGCGCTGGGTTTTTTCCATGACGGAGTAGTCGATGGAATTGTCCGGGCAGCAGGCGAAGGTGGCCTCGTCGAAGGTGATGGTGTCGGCGTCCTGCTGGCTGCGCTCAAGGGTCAGCAGGCAGGTGTCGTAGATGTCCGGATCGTGCTTTTTCAGCTCTTCGAGGAAGCGGCTGGCGCGGAACAGGAACATGCCGCTGTTCCAGTAGTAGCCGCCGGATTCGACGTATTCGGTGGCGCGTTTGACGTCAGGTTTCTCGACGAAGTGCGAAACGCGGCTGACGCCTTCGGGCAGCAGCGAGTCGCCGGTGGATTTGATGTAGCCGTAGCCGGTTTCCGGTTTGGTCGCCGGCACGCCGAACAGCACCATCTCGCCGTTTTCGGCGGCGACGGTGGCCAGGGCCAGGGCGCGTTGCAGGGCTTTCTGGTCTTCCAGCACGTGGTCGGCCGGCAGCACCAGCATCAGTTCGTCACGTCCTTCGTTGACCAGCATCATCGCGGTCAGCGCCACGGCCGGCGCGGTGTTGCGGCCGAACGGCTCCATGAGGATGCGCTGGCATTCGAGATTACGGTTGGCCAACTGTTCGTTGACGATGAAGCGGTGATCCTTGTTGCAGACCACGATCGGCGTGTCCATGCCTTCGAACACCAGGCGCTCCAGGGTTTGCTGGAACAGCGTGTGTTCACCGGTCAGGGCCAGGAATTGTTTAGGGAATTGCTTACGCGAAAGCGGCCAAAGACGTGAACCGCTACCACCTGACAAGATCACCGGAATCATGTTGTTTACTCCATAAAAATCGATTGGTTAGAGGCACGAACGTTGTGTCGTTTCACTCTTGTTGTTGTCTCGTATCCGAACTCTTGCCTCGGTCCCTGTGGGAGCCTGGCTTGCCAGCGATGGCATCACCTCGGTGTATCTGCAGAACCGAGGTGTCTGCATCGCTGGCAAGCCAGCTCCCACAGGAGGCCGGGTCAGTTCATGAAATGTGTTAGCGCGTCGACACCGGGCGTTTTACCCAGACTGGCGACAGGCTGCTGCCGGAGCCGGTGACGTACAGCACCGCGGCTTCACCACGCTCCAGCGCGACCGGTTTCACGTCGCCGACTTTCTTGTCGCCTTCGTACAGCGCCAGGCTGACTTTCACCGGGTTGATTTCACGTTCGCCACGGCCCTTGGCAGCCACGTTCGGCACCACGTCGGTCTTGCCGTCGGCGGTCTTCAGGGTCAGCGGCTTGTCGCTGAGGTTCTGCACGCGCACCAGGGATTTCTGCTTGTTCTTGAACGGCGGTTCTTCGATCAGTTGCGGCGCGCCGGACGCGTTGTTGACCAGGGTGTAGTAGTGGTCACCGGCGAGTTTGACCGGCAGGGTCTGGCTGCCGACTTTGGCGCTGTAGTCACCGCCCGGCATGAAGCTGAAGTCGCTGCTGGCCAGTGGCGCTACGTCACTCAGATTGGTGCTGCCGACGGTGGCGCTGACTTCGGCGTTGCTGGCGTTGTAGACCCGCACGAAGGTCGAGCCTTTCGGTGCGGTCGGGCCGTACAGCGCGGCGTCGCCAGCGGCGAAAGCCTGGACGGAAAGCACGCTGAGGCCTGCAACCAGTGCGAAGCGTTTGGCGAGACGACGAGGAGTAGTAGTGAAAGTCATGGTGTTACCTCTCTTTCAGTTTTGCGCCCGATCGGGCGTCTCGGATTTAGTGTTGATGGCTACGTTTTGTTGGCGAGCACCGGCTTGTTTGAGCTCTGCGACCCACTGCGGGTCGGCGTCGCCGATTTCGTTGTTCACAGGCAGATATCGTTCAGGAAACTCCCAGATCAGCACCTGTGGCGGGCTGTTCTTGAAGTCATCGCTTTTCAGGTAGCTGAGCATCGGCAGGATCGGGCCGTGGCCGTCCTCGGCGTAGTTCACGACGTCGCTGTGCAGCGCTTGTTTCAGCGCCCCGACGAAGTTCCAGTTGGGGTTGGCGCTGTAGCTGGTGCCGATCAGTGCGACCGGGACTTCGTTGCTGGCGAACAGCGCGTCGTCACCGGCCGGTTGCTCGGCGGCCACGGTGTTGCGCTTTTGCAGCGGCTCTTGCGCCGGCATCAGGTTTTCGAACAGCGGATCCAGCGGCAGGAACAGACGCAGGTCGCCCTTGTGCGTGACCTTTTCGGCTGGCGTGGTGACGAAGCGCTGCGGCTCGCCGCTGAGCGGGAACTTGTCGGCGATGGTCTTGGCCAGGGTGTTGGCGGCGATTTCGGCGCCTTCCGGGGTCCAGTGGGTGTCGGTGCGCAGGAACACTTGCTGACCGTTTTGCTTGGCTTGTTGCAGCGGGCCGAGCAGGTCCGGGGCGAGGATCTTGTCCGCCGCGACACGGGCGTGGAAGTCCTGATAAAGGTTGGCGTGAATGCTCGCCGGTTTCACTTCACCCAGGTGTTCCGGGTACAGGCGCACCTTGGCCGGCACGATGGCCATCACCAGTTTCACGCCTTTCTCTTTCAGGGTCTGACGCACGCCTTCGACCAGCGCGTAGTTGCCTTGCAGGTTCAGCTCTTCGTTGACGATCGGGTTGAATTCCTCGTCGCTGTACAGCCACTGATCGCGACCAAGCACTACGCCCGGACGACCTTCGTTGAACAGTTTGAAATCCAGCGCCGCCCAGAGGTTGGTGCCCAGCCGCTTGATCGGAAACTGATCGTCGTAGTGGGTTTCCACGGCTTTGGTCCAGCGACCGTTGAGCACCGTCGCGTCGGCATTGGTGTTGAAGCCGAAGAAGCTGCGCACCGACCACAGACCGAGCACCAGCAGGGTCAGCAGAAACAGCGCGATGTAGAAGATGCGTAATGAGCGGGTCATGTCAGATCCCTCAGAACTGGAAGTAAAGGAACGGCGAGAAGCTTTGCGCCGAGAGTTTGAGAATCGAGGCGATGAACAGCAGCAGGATCAGCCCGCGCATCACGTAGCGCGACCAGTCCGCCGTCCAGTACGCCGGTTGCACCTGGGCTTCGACGCCGACGGTGTAGCCAGGCTCATGGATGTTCGCCGGGTTTTCGCCAGGCGCGGCTTTGATCATGCCCGGGGTCGCAGCGGCAGGGCCGTCGGTTTCGACGTTGACCACTGGCTTGGTTTTGACCGGAGGCTGATTGGTGTACAGATCACGCAAGCCAAAGAACGCCAGCGTTGCGTACGCCACAACCAGCGTTGCCACTTGCAGACCGGTGAGGCTGGCGCGGTTGAGTTCTGACAGCGACCAGTCGCTGAAGCTGAACATCGCGCCGTACATGCGCCCGGCGACGTGCAGGTTCTCGGCACGGAAGATCACCCAGCCCATCACCACCAGCAGGAAGGTCAGCGCCCAGCGGATCGGGTTGAGGCTGCGCGGCGAGGTGTTGATGCCGAGCATTTTTTCGATCGCCAGCCACATGCCGTGCCAGGCGCCCCAAACGATGTAAGTGATGTTCGCGCCGTGCCACAGACCACCCAGCAGCATGGTCAGGAACAGGTTGCGATAGGTCATCAGCGTGCCTTTGCGGTTACCGCCGAGGGTGATGTACAGGTAGTCACGCAGCCAGGTCGACAGGCTGATGTGCCAGCGACGCCAGAACTCGGTGATCGACTGGCTGATGTACGGCTGCTTGAAGTTTTCCATGAAGCGGAAACCCATCATCAGGCCCAGACCGATGGCCATGTCGCTGTAACCGGAGAAGTCGAAATACAGCTGCGCGGTGTACGCCAGTGCGCCCAGCCAGGCATCCCCGGTGGTCGGGTTTTGCAGGGCGAAGCAATGGTCGGCGACCACCGCGAGGGTGTCGGCGATGAACACCTTCTTGATGAAACCCTGCATGAACCGCGTGCAACCTTCGGAGAACTTGTCGAGGGTGTGGGTGCGGTTGTTGAACTGGTCGGCGAGGTCGCGGAAGCGCAGGACCGGGCCGGCAATCAGGTGCGGGAAGATCGCCACGAACGCCGCGAAGTCGATCAGGTTGCGCGTGGCCGGGGTGTCGCCGCGGTACACGTCGATGATGTAGCTGATCGATTCGAAGATGTAGAACGAGATGCCGATCGGCAGCAGCACGTGGGTCAGGATGAACGGCTCCAGACCGAACGAGGTCATGATCGCGTTGATGCTGTCCACGCCGAAGTTGGCGTACTTGAAGTAGCCGAGGATGCACAGGTCGACCGCGACGCCGAGCAGCAGCCAGCGCTGCGCTGGTTTGGTGCGCACGCCGGCGGCGCCGACTTTCAGGCCGATCCAGTAGTTCCACAGGGTGACGCCGGCGAACAGCGCCAGGAAGTCCACCCGCCACCACGCGTAGAACACGTAGCTGGCGATCAGCAGCAACAGGTTGCGATAGCGTTGCCCGCTCAAGTAGTACAAGCCGAGAAAGATCGGCAAGAACAGAAACAGGAACACGTTGGATGAAAATACCATCCCGATCTCTCCATGTTTGAACCAACAGTCAAGGGCCAAAGCCCCCCCAAACCCCCCCATGTAAAACCGGAGGGCTAACTCAAATCTTGCTGCCCCCTGTAGGAGCTGCCGAAGGCTGCGATCTTTTGATTTTTGTCTTTGGAAATCAAAGTCAAAAGATCGCAGCGTGCCGCAGCTCCTACAGGGTTTTGTGTCCTGCCTTAAGAACCCTTGTTGCCCTTCTCATGCGACGGGTCGTAGACCTTGGTCAGGTCGCCGCCGAGGCGGAAGGTCTTGAACGGTTGCATGCCGTGCTTCTTCTCGATCACATCCGCCGGGCAGGTGTAGAGGGTGCAGAACGGTTCGAGCCAGGCGAATTTCATGTCCTCTTTCAGGTCGGTCATGTCCTGCTCTTTGCCGTTTTTCTTCTCGAATTGATCAGGGTCTTTCACTCCGGCCAGCACTCGGTCACCCAGACGCTTGAGCGCGCTGTTGTTTTCCTGACGCAGATCGACGCCGTTGACCTGGGCGAAACTGGCGATCATCGCCAGTGGCGGCAGGGCGTAGTTGTGATAGGCGAGGGCGCGTTGCTGGCGCTTGAGTTCGTTGGGCAGGAAGCCGTCGGCGTCGACTTGATTGACCCCGACCTTGTATTCCTTCACCGCCCAATCAAACAGGTCGCGACGGTTGGTGGCGATCGAGGTCGCCATCACCGACCACGCGGCCCAGTACGAGTGGTTGTTGGTTTTTTCCAGCGGCAGGTTGTCCCAGTCGCTGACCACCTGATCGGCCATCTTGCTGAACCACGCCTCGATCTGCTGCGCTTCTTGCTGATGCGTGGCCAGCGGATGCGAGTCGGAGAACTTCAGGCGAATGTACGAAGAGGCCATGCTGCCCAGCGCCCATTTGCGCATCGATTTGCCGGTGTGGTTGAAGTCTTTCGACATCAATGCATCGGCCTTGGCCCACGCGGTCAGCCAGTTCAACGTGCAGTCGAGCTGCTCCGGGCGACCGTCGCGCATGAACTGCATCACCCGTTTGGCGGTGCCGCGCTCCAGGGTGGTGATGTCCTTGGTGGTGTCGCGGAAGGCTTTTTCCGACTGCACGTTCAGGGTCGCGCGAGCCTTGTCCGAGCCTTCGTATTTGCTGCGAAATTGCAGCGGTCCGGTGTACGGCGCCGGCATCGCATCGCAGCCTTCGCTCTTGTCGCCGCTCTTGAATTTATCCACCGGGGCGAAGTAGCCCTGCGGCGGGCGCAGTGGCGCGGCGGCCTGAGTGGCCCCGGCGAACATCGCCAGGGTCAGCAGGGATGGCGCAAGCAAGTGTTTGATCGTTCGATTTCGCATAGCAGACCTCATTGCCCGAGCTGAGCGGTTTGTGGCCCAGCGCCCGGGAATACGTTGCGTTTGCAGATTTTCGCTTCGACTTTTTGCGGCGCGGTACCCGCTTCCGGGCCCTGAACTTCGACGGCCAGCAGATTTTGCGAGGCCCAGTCTTCGTCCGTGCGCAGCTCAAAGGCGAAACGACCGTCGGTGTCGGAGGTTTCCGGTTTCTCGATCTTGATGTCCTCGTGGCGACCGTTCATGTACCAGAGGGTGGCTTGCAGGGTTTTCACCGAGGTGTCGGCGAAGCGGATGTCGACCTGATGGCTGCTGTTCTGCAGGTTCAGGTTCTTGCTGTTGACCAGCAGTTCCTGTTTGCCGCCAGGCTTGAGTGTGGTGCTGGCGGACATTTGGGTTTCCTTGCCTTCGCAACCGTTATCCAGCAGCGCCATCATTTGGCGATAGATGGTTTCCTGGTCGAGGCGGTACAGCGGCGAGAATTCCCAGATGAGGATCTTCGGCGGGGTCTTCTGGAATTCGTCGCTACCGAGGTACTGCAGCATCGAACCTTCGAGACCACCGCCGGGGAAGGCGACGTTGAGGATGTCGGCGCCGATTGCCTCTTCGAGGAAGCCGGCGAAGTTGTAGTTCTTGCCGCTGTGCGAGGTGCCCACGAGGGTGATTTGCGGGTTGCCGGAATCACCGAACAGGTCGCCGTCACCGGCTTCGCCTTTCGGCTCGGTGGTGAACTGGTCCATGTACTGGATCGCGTAACTGGTGCCGCACAGTTGCCCGGCCATGTTGTGCAGGGTGCCGGTCTTGCCCATGCGCCCGGTGCGCTTGGTCTCGAATTCACGCTTGGGAATGTCGGCGAAGGCCGGAATCTGCTTGACCTTCTCGGCGACGATTTTCGCTGTGCGCTGAGCACCGTATGGGGTCCAGTGCTGGTCGCCACGGAAGTAGAAATCGTGAGCGGGCAGGGTGTCCGGCAGCGATTCGTTGGTCAGCGGCGACAGGTCCGGTACCACGTAACCCATCTTGGCGAAACGGCCGAGCATGGTCTTGTAGTTGCCCAGCGCTTTCTCGTAATCGAACGCGGCTTTTTCCTGCGGGTTGAGCTTGTTGCGGTTCACCAAACCACGGGTCGGCTGATAGACGATCACCAGTTCGACGCCTTTGGCCTTGAACGCATCGTGCAGCTGTTGCAGGCGTTTGTAGCCGGCCGGGGTGGTGTTGAACTCGGTGCGCAAATCTTCCTGGGTACGGAACAGCCAGTCGCCCTGCGCCTGCACCAGGGTGGTGAAGTTCTGCTGATAACGTGTGGTGTAGTTCTTCGCATCGTGCGCGGCCGGGCACAGGTTGCAGCACGGTTCGGCGCTGAATTTTGGCGCGGTGGCGCCCGCCGCTTCATCGGCGCGAGCAGCATTGCTTGCCGCCAGAATGCCCACGGTCAGGGCCGACAGGCTGAGTAATTTGATCAAGTGTGGGTGCATAAAATTATCCTCAGTCCCGCAGTTCGGTCTGGCGTTCGACAGGGTCGATCAGTACGGCTTTCTGCTGGCGTACCAGCAGGTCGAGAATTTCATCCTGGCGCTCGCCAAGGATGCCGTTGAAGCTGATGCCGCTGGATTTGGTCGGCGCCAGCATCGATACGCGATACAGCTCGACGCTCAACGGCGAGTCGATGGCCATCGGGCCGCTGCCGTTGGCCGCCAGTTCACCGCCAACCACGATCAGCGAGACCTGGGCGTCGAACGGGTCGAGCTTGATGTCGCGGTCGGTGTCGGTCAGGTCCTTGATGTGGCCGTAGACACCGGTCAGCCCGTTGGCCATGGCGACGTTTTCGTAGAGGCGGATGTTCACGCTGTTACGAATGCGGATGCCGTGGCGCTTGTTGCTGATGACCTTGTTGCCCCACAGCAGGTTGTCGGCGGACTCGTAGAGGGTGATGCCGTCGGTGTGGTTCTTGTAGATCTCGTTGTAGGCAATGATGTTGTTGACGCTGTTACGGTCGATCACCAGGCCCGAGAGGTGGTTGTCGTAGCTCTTGTTGTTGAAGATGAAGCTGTCGTTCACTTCACGGGAAATGATGATGCCGTGCTTCTTCTTCGTGCCGTGGACGGTGTTCTCGGCAATGATCAGACCGTGGGAACGGTCGTGCGGGTCGATGCCGTAGACGATGTTGTCCTTGTAGGTGTTGCCCTTGACCACGAAGTCGCGGGTCTCGTAGCAGTAGAAGCCGTACCACATGTCGGAGAACTCGGAGCCGACGATCCAGCCGGTCGGTTCAGGGCGCTTGAGCACCTTGGCCATGTTCGGCGTGTACTGGGAAATACTCACCCCGTACGACTTACTGTTGGCGTAACCGAAACTGGCCATCTTGCTGTTGACGATGTAGGTCTCGGTGCCGCCCCAGGCCAGCAGGAACGGACGGAATTCCTTCGGCGAACGGAAGGTCGCCGGACCGTTGTCCTTCTCGCGCCAGCCAGTGACTTTGGTGTCACGCACAAACAACTGACCGTCGTTGACCAGGAACGAACCAGCCTCTTGCGACAGACGCAATTCCTGGGTCTGGCCGTCGATTTCGAGGATGCCTTTACGGCCCACCACGATTGGCAGCTTCGCCAGGTACACGCCCGGCGAGGTCTCGCTGAAGTACTGCTTGGGCAGCTTCTGCGCCAGATCCTTGAGGTTCAGGTAACCGTCGTCGACGAAGATCGCCTGCGGGATGCCGTGCTGACGCACCACCCATTCGGCCATCTTGTTGTCACCGCCGATGAAGTCCTTCAGGGCGTCTTCCTGCATCATCCGGCGCACGCTGATCTTGCCCGGTTTACTGCGATTGATCTTCGCGGCAGCGGCTTCGGCGGTGAAGCCGGACAGGTCGGGCAGTTTCGGCTTGGCCAGTTCCAGCGCCTCGGTCGGCGCGCTGCTGACGGTGTAGGTCTTGGCTTGTTGCAGCTCTTTGGCGGTGGTCACCGGCTTGCCCTGTTGAGGCACGGCCGGTTCCACCGTGGCGAACGCGCCAGCGGAGGCCAGCAGCATGGCGCCGGCCAACAGGCTGAGCGAGCCTTTCCTTGCATGGTGCATGTCGGGCACTCCCTTGGCGGTTTGCATCAGAAGCGCCAGATCACGTCGATGAACGCGCGGTGCATGTACGAATCGACCTGGCTGCCATAGGCATCACCCGGCTTGAACACGCCGCCACGGAAACGCACCAGCGCCGACGGTTCGTCGATCGACTGGCTCAACGCCGCCGGCAGCAAGCCTTGCTTGAAGTATTTGGTCACCACCAGATCCATTTCCTGACCCAGGTCCTTGTTGCCATCCTGCAGTGGCAGCGAGGTGCTGGAGAGGATCGCGCCAGTGACGTCGTCGGTGTTGTTTTCCACGGCGTTGATGCCGTTGCTGCCCACCGGCTTGTTGCCGTCCACGCGCCAGAATTTGTGGTAGATCAGGCTGGCGTCGTACTGGTCGTTGAGCATCCACGAACCGAACAGGGTGGCGGTCTGCATGTTGTTCATTTCGCCACGGAACGCTTCGCCGAAACGGTGCACCCGCGAGCGGGTACCGGTGTAGTTGGAGCGGTTGCTTTCCAGACCGTTCTGCTGGTAATCGGCGCTGGCGCGGGCGTAGGCCGCACCGACCTGCCACTGCGGATCGAGGCGCAGGCGTACGCCAAGGTCGGTGGCCCAGCCGTTGATGTCATCACTGCGCTTGGCTTGCGCCGGACGACTGCCATCGGCATTCAGCGGATTGACCGAGTCGAGGTTGCCGCTCATGCCGGTGATGCTGCCCCAGTAGTTGACGGTGTTGGTGTTGCGCCAGTTGTAGGCATCGCTGTCGGCGGTCAGACCGAGCCAGCTGATGTCGCCGTTCTGGGTTTTGTCGAGGGTGTCGCGGGGCACGCCCGGTTCGGCGTAATCGAGCTTGCCGTTGTCGTGGGTGTGATGACCGCGAATGCCGACCCAGTTGCCCGGTGTCCACTGATAGGCGGCATCGGCGTAGGCGTGCAGGCGATCCTTGTCTTTCGGCGCCAGCTCTTTGAGGTCAGTGCGGTATTCGCTGAAGCGTTCGGCGACACCGACGTTGGCGCGCAACAGGGTGGTGTCGAAGGTCCAGTTCAGCGCTTCGATGTTGGTGTCGCGCCATTGGCCGTCGTCATTGCGCAGGCGCTGGCGACCGAGCTTGAGCATCTCGCCGGGGTACGGCGTCAGGCCGCTGTAGCCGACCCAGAACTCGCGCATCGCCAGGTAGTTTTTCTTGGTCTTGCGGTCGCTGTTGTCGGTGGTTTGTTCACCGTCGGACTGTTGCAGAGTGTCGGTCTCGATGATGTCGGTCGAGGTCACGGCCTGGCCCATGGCGTAGGCGCTCCACGCGCCGCTTTCGCCGTAGACCCACGGACGCAGGTCCAGGCCCACACCGTTGACGTCGCCGCCGCTGGCGGTGCCGAGGTCGCGGTCGTCTTCGGACTGGCCGGTGATTTTCACTTCCAGACCGAAGTTCTTGGTTTCAGTGATCGCGGCCAGTGTCGGGCAAGACCAGATCAGCGCGAACGTGAGGCCAATGCCAGCCTTCACAAAGGGATTCAACTTCATAGGGATTCCTCGCCGTCTTCTTCTTGCAGGGCATGCAGTTGCAGCGTGTTCTGGTTCAGGGCGCCACGGCTGGCCTGTTCCTGTTGCAGCAGGCGCTGGGCTTCGGCCAGACGCTCGGGCGGCAATTGTGCTGCCAGGGTGGTCGCCAGTTCATCGGCTTGCGGGGTGTTCTGCGCCTTGGCCAATTGGCTGAATACATAGGCGTTGAGTGGATCGGGCTTGGTGCCCTTGCCTTGGGAAAACAGTTGGGCGATGGCGAAATCGGCGCTGTTCTGGCCATTGCGCGCAGCGGTCAGCAGGTGGTCGAGAGCCTTCTGCGGATAGACCTTGCCCAGGTAACCACGGCGATAAATCTGGCCGAGGTAGTAGTCGGCGGCGACTTCGCGGCCGACGGCTTTCTGGAAGTGTTCTTCGGCGACTTTCGCGTCGGCCGGCACCAGTTTGCCTTCGTAGTAGAGCTTGCCCAGCAACAGTTCGGCGCGCGGCTGGTCGGCGGCGCGGCCGTTGTCCAGGTACTTCATCATCTGATCGACGTCGCCCAGTTCAGGGAAGTCATAAAGCAGCTGCGCGAGGGTCACCCACGATGCCGGGTAGCCCGGGGCGATCGGTTCGAGCAGCGACTGCGCGGTCTTCTCGTCGGTCTTGCCGAGGGTCGAATCGGCCAGCACGCGGGCCACCGAATCGACGCGCTGCGCGCTGACCGTGCCGCGGCTGTAACCGGCCTGCATCTGCTTGAGCAGCTCGGCCTGTTGCTCCGGCTGGGCCCGTTTCTGATAGACCGTGGCCAGTTCGACGTAGCAGATGTCGGTGGTGTTGAGCGCGGCCTTGCAGATCTTTTCCACGTCATCCAGATGCTGGTCGTAAGTGCCTTGGGTGCGATACAGCAGCACCTGCGCCAGACCCGCTTCCGGGTAACCGGATTTGCGCCACTGATCGATCTGCTGCTGCGCGTTGATATTCGGGAAGCTGTGCGGGTATTGCAGGTACAGCATCGCCAGCGGGATCAACGTGTTGCCTTCGCCATTGGCGGCGGCTTTTTTCAGCAGGCTTTCGGCTTCGTGGTGCTCGGCTTCGGTGGAACCGGGCTTGGCCACCAGCAGGCGACCGAGACGGGCCTGGGCCCGTGGCGACACGTCGGCGGCGGCGCGGTAGGTCGCTTCGGCCTGTTTGATCTGCTCGGGGTCGCGGCTGTCGACCTGGATATCGGCGAGACCGACTTGCGCCTCGCTGTAACCCAGATCCGCCAGCGCACGGTAGTTCTGCGCGGCAGTGGCAGTGTCGCCGCGCTTGAGCGCTTCGTTGGCCAGGCGTTGGTCGGGCAGGCCGGCGCAACCGGCCAGACTCACCGCCAGTGCCAGCGAGCACACCATATGACCTTTGTGGGAGCTGGCTTGCCAGCGATTCAGGCGGCTCGGTGTGTCAGACCGACCGCGTTGATCCAATCGCTGGCAAGCCAGCTCCCACAGGGATCGCGGTGTTCTCAGGAGACTGATGATAGTCACAGGCATGTCCTCGACTTAAAGACCGGCAGCCATGGCTTTGTCGATCAGCCAGTTCAGGTTCGGACCACGGTCGCTGTTCACTTCCACCGGACGGCCGGCGAAGCTGCTGTCCAGCGGTTCGTCCGGCTGGATCTGCACGCGGATGTCGGAGGACAGGTCGGCGCTTTTCAGGCTGGTGCTGCTGACGATCTTGCCGGTGCGGGTCTGGTCTTCGCCGGCGATCTGGAAGCTCACTGGCGTACCCGGACGCACGTCGCCGAACTGGCGATAGGAGAAGCGAGCATCGACGGTGGCCTGGGTGTTGCGCGGTACCAGGGTGAAGATCACGTCGCCTTTGCTTGCGTACTGACCGTCAGCCACCAGTTGCTGGGCCACGGTGCAGTCGCACGGCGAGGTCAGGGTGCCAGTCATCTGCTTGCCGAACAGTTCTTCCACCTTGGCCGGTTGCAACTGGTCTTCGTCGAGATGGCCCTTGAGCACGTCGAGCATGCTGGTGCTGAAGGTCGCCAGCGGGGCGCCTTTGGCGGCGACGCCGTCGGACTTGACCAGGCTCTGCACGGTACCGTCACGCGGCATGGTGATGTTCATTCCCGGTACGCTGACCAGACCGGCCTGCGCATGGCTGACGAAGTACATGCCGTACACCGACTTGAAGACGAAACCGAACGCCACCAGGCCGATGGCGAATACCCCGGCACTGAAGGTCACCGCTTTCAGACGCCCGAACGGGGTCATGCCGCTGCCGCTGTCCTTGACCTTGCGCGCCTTGGTGAAGTTGTCGCGCTGCAGGGTCGCCAGCACTTCACCCATGCTGACGATGTCGCCGGCCAGGTGCGACGTGATCAGGTGACGCAGGGTCGAGATGTCCTGCGGTTCGAGGTTCTGGAACTGGCAACCGACGCGGCCGCTCTGGCGGTCGTAGGAGCGCACTTGCAGTTCGACGTCCATGGCCAGGCCGAGATTGTCGATCACGAATTGCAGGCGTGCCTTGTACACGTCGCCGGTCTTGAGCGGCAGTTGTCCGGCGTTGAACGCCAGACCACCGGCGGACAGGTCCAGGACCCGCGCCTCGACCGGCGTCCGGTCCGGGCCGAAGAAGCGCAGTTTGGCCGGGATTTTCACTCGGGCGTGCTGACGCTGGGCTTCGGATTCATGCACTACGTTGGCGTTGACGGCGGTATTCATGGGGGCGATTTCCTTGTTAATTCAATAGGGGCAGGTCAGACCATCATCAGCAGCACGGCGACGAAAATGCTGCCGGCGGAGAAGGTCATGGTCCGAGACGACCAGGTGTTGAACCAACGTTGAAAGCTGGCGAGATCACGGGTCAGGGAAGTGGGTTGGCGCGTCCAGGATTGCTGGTCGAGGCGGAAGAACACGTAGATCTTCACCAGCGCACCGACGATCTGGTTGTAATACAGAATCACGGGATAGGCCGGGCCGATCCGGTGACCGGAGCACGACAGCAGCAGGGTCAGAATCAGGCGCGTGATGCCGATCCACAGCAGGTAGGCGAGGATGAACGCACCGCCGTACTTGAAGCTGGCGATGATCGCCACGGTCAGGCCCAGCAGCGAGGTCCACATCGATACGCGCTGGTCGAACAGCACCACCGAGGTGAAGGCGCCGAGGCGTTTCACGCCCAGGCCCAGCGCTCGCGAGTTCTGGCGCAGGTTGTTGCCGTACCAGCGGAACATCAGTTTGCGGCTGGCCTTGATGAAGCTCTTTTCCGGCGGGTGTTCAACGGTGTTGATCGCGGCGTCCGGCACGTAAAAGGTGTCGTAACCCAGACGCATCAGGCTGAACCAGCTCGATTTGTCGTCACCGGTGAGGAACTTGAAACGCCCCAGGCGCCAGTGTTGCAGCGAGTCGCTTTCGACGTCGGCGATGAATTCCGGGTCGGTCACCACGGTGGCGCGGAACACCGACATACGCCCGGTCATGGTCAGTACGCGCTTGGACAGGGCCATCGAGCACATGTTGATGTGACGCTGGGCGAAACGCAGCTTGTGCCATTCGCTCATGATGTAGCCGCCGCGCACTTCGCAGAATTCGTTGGTGGTCAGGCCGCCGACATTGCCGAACAGCTGGAACCACGGCACGGTCTTGCGCACGGTGCCTTCACCGAGCACGGTGTCACCGTCGATCACGGCCACCACGGCGCGGTCGTCCGGCAGGTGACGGGAGATCGCGCGGAAACCGTAGGCCAGGCCATCACGCTTGCCGGTGCCGGGAATGCGCACGAAGTCGAGCTTCACCCGGTCTGGCGGATTCATCCGCGCCCACAGCGCCTTGACCAGCAGCTCATCGGACATTTCGACGATCGAGCAGACCACGGTGGTCGGCAGTTCGCAGTCGATGGCTTCGCGGATCACCGAGCTGTAGACCTGCGCGGTGGTGAGCGCGTCGATACGGAAACTGGTGACCATCAGAAACACATGCGACGGGTCCGCCGCCTTACCCAGCTTGCGCACTTTGCGGCGCAGGTGCGGGTAAACGATGTAGAGAAAAATCATGCCGCGCACAAAGTGCGTTGCACCCATCGAGTAGCGCCAGATACCCACGGCGCCAATCAGGAAAATAAAGTCCTTCGACTCAGAGTCGAACGTGGACGTGGGCAGCATCAAAGCCAGGCCCAACAACAAACTGAGGTAAAACAGCCAACCGGCGGCCTGAAGTAGGCCGTGCTTTAGCCTGTGCATAATCTGCATCCGTCTCTATCTCGGGCGAGCCTGTCGGGTGGCCCGATGGGGTTAAGGCAGGCATACAAAAACTTGCAAGGACATGTAGGAGCTGCCGAAGGCTGCGATCTTTTGATCTTTGCGGGTTCACTCAAGACTCAAGTGGCCGGGGTAAAGATCGCAGCCTCGTTTCACTCGTCAGCTCCTACAGGGCTGTTTACCAGCAGATACCTTCAGTGCGAGTACCTGGATTGGTGGCTTTGGCCATGAAGCCGACCAGGTCGATGACCTGTTTGCCCTGCGGTGCTTCCTGGGCCAGCGAGCGGAATTTCTCGTCGCGGTTGCCGAGGATGATCACGTCGGAGTTGTCGATCACCGAATCGAAGTCCGCGTTGAGCAGGGACGACACGTGCGGGATCTTCGACTCGATGTAGTCCTTGTTCGCGCCGTGAACACGGGCGTACTCGACGTTGCTGTCGTAGATGCTCAGGTCGTAGCCCTTGCCGATCAGCATTTCGGCCAGTTCCACCAGCGGACTTTCGCGCAGGTCGTCGGTGCCGGCCTTGAAGCTCAGGCCGAGCAGGGCGACTTTGCGTTTGTCGTGGCTTTCAACGATGTCGAAGGCGTTCTGCACTTGCGATTCATTGCTGCGCATCAGCGAGTTGAGCAGCGGTGCTTCGACGTCCAGCGAACCGGCGCGGTAGGTCAGGGCGCGTACGTCTTTCGGCAGGCACGAACCGCCGAAGGCGAAGCCCGGGCGCATGTAGTACTGGGACAGGTTGAGCGTCTTGTCCTGGCAGACCACGTCCATCACTTCGCGGCCATCGACGCCGACCGCTTTGGCGATGTTGCCGATCTCGTTGGCGAAGGTGACCTTGGTTGCGTGCCAGACGTTGCAGGTGTACTTGATCATCTCGGCGACGGCGATGTCCTTGCGGATGATCGGCGCGTCGAGTTCTTCGTACAGCGATTGCAGAACGTCGCCCGAGGCCTTGTCGAACTCGCCGATGACGGTCATCGGTGGCAGGTCGTAGTCCTTGATCGCGGTGGATTCACGCAGGAATTCCGGGTTGACCGCGACGCCGAAATCGACACCGGCCTTCTTGCCCGAGCAGTCTTCGAGGATCGGGATGACCACGTTGGCGACGGTGCCCGGCAGCACGGTGCTGCGCACCACGATGGTGTGACGGGTGGATTTTTCACGCAGCACGAAACCGATCTCGCGGCACACCGCCTCGATGTAGTTCAGTTCCAGGTCGCCGTTCTTCTTGCTCGGTGTACCGACGCAGATCATCGACAGGTCGGTGTCACGAATTGCCTCGGCGAAGTTGGTTGTACCGCGCAGACGACCGGTCTCGATACCCTGGGCCAGAAGTTCGCCCAGACCCGGTTCAACAATCGGCGACTTGCCGGCGTTGATCATGTCGATCTTGTCTTTGGCAACATCGACGCCAACCACGTCATGGCCCCGTGCAGACAGGCAACCGGCACATACTGCGCCAACGTAACCCAAACCAAATATGCTGATGCGCATCGCAAATACCTCTGTGTTTTATCAAGCCATTAGATGGCCGGAGTTAATGGTGTTCAGCGGTCATAGTGCACTCGAAAGTGCGGCAAACAGGCGCCACAATGCCGTGTGCAGGCATACTAAGTTCCGAGTGTCTAAATAAGTGCACTCAAGATGTGCGCAACTAGGCCTGGTTGTTATGACTTGCCCTGTTATGCAGCGGATCTTCTTGCTGGAAGACTCTTGTGCATGTTTTCAGTCCACCTGATGTCGGTCGAAAAGCCCGTAGATCAAGCGGTTGGGTGCTCAGGCGAGCACGTTTACAGGGGCGCAGCCTTGGCCTTGTAGAGGATGTTTATGGTGCGTATCACCTATCCATCGTTAGTTGATCAGATGAGTGAACCATCTAGGCAAGTTGCTGTGACAACTTGGTTACATGGTTCTCCGCTCTGCGTAAGTTATCTCGTACAAACTCGGCGAGAATCGTTACCGGTGGTATGAGCTATGCATTTGGACATAGTTCCTACCCGCTCATCGCGAAATCTGAAATTTTTTGAAATATTGACAAAGATGGCACTGGTCTCAATTTGATAGCACTTTCGATTTGGGCCTTTATTAATCGGTGCGCAATCGAGCTAGATAGTTTTGTGCCACTACCGTAAAAAAATTTGCGTGCCACTACTGAAAAAAAGTGCGGCTGTCGAGTGAAACTAAAATTAGAATTGGGTGGGACGATTTTGTGGCGCCAATAAAACGGCGAAATGTGGCGGGGGATTTTTGACGTCGTGCGAGCTGCACGACTCTTTATAGAAAGAGTCGTGCAATGGGCATGCTTTATTCCGGGGCGTGGTCGCGCAGAAACACCAGATTGTCCGGTTTCGATTGCTCGGCGCTGTAGCGATAACCCTGCACATCGAACTGCTTGAGCAGGGCAGGATCGTTGATTTTTTCCTGAATCACGAAACGGCTCATCAGGCCGCGGGCCTTCTTCGCGTAGAAGCTGATGATCTTGTACTGGCCGTTCTTCAGGTCCTTGAAATCGGTGTTGATGATCCGGGCGTTCAGGGCGCTGCGTTTGACCGCCGAAAAGTACTCGTTGGAGGCCAGGTTCAGCAGCACATCGTCGCCCTGATCGGCCAGCGCTTCGTTGAGCCATTCGCTGATGCGCGTGCCCCAGAACGCGTACAGGTCCTTGCCACGGGCGTTGGCCAGTTTGGTGCCCATTTCCAGACGATACGGCTGCATCAGGTCCAGCGGACGCAGCAGGCCATAGAGACCGGAGAGCATGCGCAAGTGCTTTTGCGCATAGTCGAACTGAGCTTCGCTGAACGATTGCGCGTCGAGGCCGGTGTACACGTCACCCTTGAACGCGAGCAGCGCCTGCTTGGCGTTTTCCGGGGTGAAGGCGGGCGTCCAGCTGCCGAAACGCGCGGCATTCAGGCCGCCGATCTTGTCGGACACGTGCATCAGTTCGCTGATCTGTGCCGGGCTCAGTTCGCGCAGCTGCTGGATCAACTCCTGAGAGTGATCAAGGTATTGCGGCTGGGTAAAGCGCTGGGTCGCCGGCGGTGTTTCGTAATCGAGGGTCTTGGCGGGGGAAATCACCATCAGCATGAAGTCGTCTCCTTTAATCGTGGGGGCGATTCTAGGGGGTTGGCCGGGTTGACTCCAGCTATCAAGCCCATAGGTGATCGATGGTGTGCTGGAAAAGATCGCAGCCTTCGGCAGCTCCTACAGGTTACGGTCGATTGTTCGCTGCCTTTGTAGGAGCTGCCGAAGGCTGCGATCTTTTGATTTTTCTTTTGATCGTCCTGCGATCACCCGCGATATAGTGCCGCGCGGGTTTGGTTATGGAGACACCCCTTTGCGCATTGTTCTTTTATTCACGGCGTGGCTGATGAGCTGCGGGGCCATGGCGGCACCGGGCGATGTGGCGACGCTGGATCGCAGCACCTGGCCGGAGCAACTGAGCAGCCCGACGCTGTTCGACGTTGCCTCGCGCGCGGAAATCCTCATGTTCGCCCGGGGCCTGCTCGGCACCGAGGCGCTGGACGAGGCTGCGCTGGCCCAGCGTTTGGGGCTGCGCACGGTCAATGTCGACGCGATCAGCCGCCTGCGGCAGCGGCTCTGGGAGCGTCTGTTGACCAACTACAATTTCGCCCAGCAGAGCTGCGATCAGGATGCTTCGTTCTGCTTCCTCGTCGAAGACCTGCCGACCCTGCGCGAGCAGGCCGCCAAGTTCGTGGTCAGCGACGACAGTTATTACACCAAATGGGCCGAACCGAGCCGGTTGTTTCATCTGCAGTACCTGGACGAGCTGATGCGCAAGGCCGCGCTGTCGCCGCAGACCAGCAGTGAAGTCGATCGTTTCGGCGACTATGAACGCAGCGGCGACGAGATGCATGACCGGCTGTTTCTGCTGAGTTTCGACAGCGCTGCAAACCTGCAGCCGGACAACACCGACTGGATCGCCGACTATCTGCGCAAAGCCAATCTCAGCGGCACGTTCTTCCTGTTGGGCAAGGACGTGCAGGCGCGACTGGCGGATCGCTCGGTGAGCAATCTGCAATCGGAGTTCTCGAAACAGTGTGTCGGCGTGCAGGGTTGGGAGTTCCGTTCCCACAGTTATTGGCAGGACTGGCAGGACTCGGTGCGCCGCAGCAGTGACCTGGTGAAGAACAAGTTGCCGGAAAACTACGTGCCGCTGTTCCGTCCGCCGGAGGGGCAGCGTCGCTCTGATGCCGGCAGTTTCTTGCGCAATCAGGGCCTGCAAGTGGCGCTGTGGGACATCGATGCCCAGGATGGTGCCGGCAAGCTGAAGGGCGCGCAGAGCGCGCAGCGAGTGCTGACCCTGATGCTGCTATGGCGTCACGGGGTGATCAATTTCAACATGAAACAGGATGCGGTGAAGACCGCGTTGCCGTGGCTGATCACGCAAACTGCGCAAAGCGGCATCGGCTTTGAAGACTGTCAGGACGGGTTTCGCTGATAAACGGAGAAAGCCCGGAAACATTGGGCTTGGGGCGATTTTTCTAGAGAATTCGATGCAGGCGGACTTCCGACTTTAGCGGGGTCTGGACGGTCCGCCAAGGGCTTTTCGTCACTCTGCAAAATAAACTTAAAAAAACCGTCAAAGTGCTTTTTTATGTCATGGGTTTTGGAGTATTACGAAGACAGACCGCCGAAACCTGCAACACAGGTGGCGTCTTCCAAGACTCCTTTTGTGTGCAGTTCATCCAGGCCCTCGCGGATGAATTCGGCAGTCACTTCGAGGCGCAGCACCGCCCAGGTATTGCGTCGAATGGCTCCCACAAAGGTGACCGAGTATGGATGATCACGGACGTAGCCCTTCTTCCAACCAGCCAATCCTTTATGTACTCGATACCAACGTATTGATTCACGATCCAAATGCCCTGCTGAATTTCGAAGAACACCACGTCGCGATCCCGATGACCGTGCTTGAGGAGCTGGACAAGCTCAAGAGCGGCCATCACAGCGTTGCTGCCGAATGCCGCCAGGCGATCCGGCTGATCGACAAGACCCTGGGCGATGCCTCCCCCGAGGACGTCGAGCTGGGTGTGCCGATCCAGCGCGGCAAGGGTGGGCCGAAAGGCTTGCTGTCAATTCTGATGAGCAAGCAGGCCGAGTCGAACCTGATTCTGCCCGAGCACCTGAACGACAACAAAATCATCAACCAGTTGATCGACCTGCACACCCGTGATCCGCAGAAGGCGGTGGTGCTGGTCACCAAAGACATCAACATGCGCCTCAAGGCACGTGCCTGCGGCATCGATGCCGAGGACTACAGCACCGACCAACTGGTCGACGACGTGTCCCTGCTGCCCAACGGCTACCACAACATGACCGGCTCCTTCTGGGACCGCGTGAGCAAGGTCGATACCCGTCAGGATCACGGCCGCACCTGGCATCAGGTGCAGTTGATCGACAACCTGCCCGCGGTGCACATCAACGAGTTCATCATTGACGAACAAGGCTTTGTCGGCTGGATCAAGGAAATCCAGGAAGACAAGCTGCTGATCCTCGACTTGCACCAGGAACCGCTGCTGCACCAGGAAGCCTGGGGCCTCAAACCACGGGACATCTATCAGAGTCTGGCGCTCTACGCGCTGCTGGATCCGGACATTCATCTGGTCAACCTGTCGGGTGCTGCCGGTTCCGGTAAAACCATTCTGGCGCTGGCCGCGGCGATCGAGCAGACCATGGTCAGCAAGCGCTATCGCCGCATCATCGCGACCCGCAGCGTGCAGGGCCTGGACCAGGAGATCGGCTTCCTGCCCGGCACCGAAGCGGAAAAAATGGAGCCTTGGCTGGGCGCCATCACCGACAACCTCGAAGCCTTGCACATGGATGATGAAAACACCCATGGCAGCGTCGATTACATCCTCAGCAAAGTGCCGTTGCAGTTCAAATCGCTCAACTACATTCGCGGTCGCAGCTTCCAGCAGAGCCTGATCCTGATCGACGAATGCCAGAACCTTACGCCGCACCAGATGAAAACCATCATCACCCGGGCCGGCGCCGGTTCCAAAGTGGTGTGCCTGGGCAACCTGGCACAGATCGACACCCCTTACCTGTCCGCGACCAGCTCCGGGCTGACCTACCTGACCGAACGCTTCAAGGATTTCCCCAACGGGGTGCACATCACCCTGCAGGGCGTGCCACGCTCGATTCTGGCCGAATACGCCGAATCGCATTTGTAACCCTTCCAACAAAACCGGGCGGCCGCAAAGCCGCCCGGTTTTTTATGCCTGAACCACAAATCCCTTGATTGATGCACCACTGATCCGATGTAGGAGCTGCCGAAGGCTGCGATCTTTTGATCCTGCTTTAAAAATCAAAGTCAAAAGATCGCAGCCTGCGGCAGCTCCTACACAAAGAGCGTCATATTCGTGGATGCGGAAATTTGACCCACAGGTTTACAATCCACGCTCCTGATCAGGAGTAATCCCGTGCTGACTCATCTCGATTCCCAAGGTCGCGCCAACATGGTCGACGTCACCGAAAAAGCCGTGACATTCCGTGAGGCGACCGCCCAGGCGCTGGTGCGCATGCTGCCCGAAACCCTGCAGATGATCGTCAGCGGCGGCCACCCCAAGGGTGACGTGTTTGCCGTCGCTCGGATTGCCGGCATTCAGGCGGCGAAGAAAACCAGTGATCTAATCCCGTTGTGCCATCCGCTGATGCTCACCGGTGTCAAGGTCGAACTCAGTGCAGAAGGCGAAGACAGCGTACGCATCGTCGCCCGCTGCAAGCTCTCCGGGCAGACCGGCGTGGAGATGGAAGCACTGACCGCTGCCAGCGTTGCCGCGCTGACCATTTACGATATGTGCAAGGCCGTGGATCGGGGCATGACCATCGAAAGCGTGCGTTTGCTGGAAAAGGTCGGCGGCAAGAGCGGGCATTTTCAGGCGGAGCAACCATGAAACTGACGGTTAAATTCTTTGCGCGTTATCGTGAAGCGTTGGGCGTGGACTCGGTCAAGGTCGAAGGCGATTTCGCCACGGTCGACGATGTCCGTTCGCTGCTCGCGCAACGCGATGGCGCCGAGGTCTTGAGCGAGCAGAACCTGATGTGCGCGCGCAACGAAGACCTGTGCCAGCTCAACGAGCCGGTGAGCGACGGCGACGAAGTGGCGTTTTTTCCCACCGTGACCGGAGGCTGAGGCATGGCGATTCGTGTGCAGTCCACGGCGTTCGATCCCGGCGCTGAAGTCAACGCGATGCACGCGGCGAATGTCGGCGTTGGCGCGGTGGTGAGTTTTGTCGGCTACGTGCGCGACTTCAATGACGGGCTGGATGTGGCCGGGATGTTCCTCGAACACTATCCGGGCATGACCGAAAAGGCGTTGGCCAAGATTGCCGTCGAGGCCGAGCAGCGCTGGCCGCTGCTGAAGCTGGAAGTGCTGCACCGCATCGGCGCGCTGGAGCCGGGCGAGCCGATTGTGTTTGTCGGCGCGGCCAGCGCCCATCGCCAGGCGGCATTCGACGCCTGCGCCTTCGTCATGGACTACCTGAAAACCCGCGCGCCGTTCTGGAAAAAAGAGAACACCCGCGACGGCCCGCGCTGGGTCGAAGGGCGTGACAGCGATCATGCTGCGGCGGATCGCTGGAAGAAGTAATTTCTGCATCGCCCTCTAGTCAGCCATCGCTGGCAAGCCAGCTCCCACAGTGTTTTGTGTCATGCACATATTCATGTACACCTCTGAACCCTGTGGGAGCTGGCTTGCCAGCGATGAGGCCATCCGCAACACCAAATACCTTTCTTCAGCTAATTGACGATTTGTACGTGCGAGTCCAATATGGATTTATAAGTACAAAAAAGGCATTCCTCTTTCCAGCTCTTTTCTTCTGTCTTGCCAAACCAACAACAACCCGCGAGAGAACGAACATGAAGAAACTCCCCCTCATCACCGGTCTGGCCCTGAGCCTGTTGGCGTGCACCCATTCGTTTGCTGCGGAGAAAACCCTGCGCATCGGCATTGAGGCCGCTTATCCACCGTTCGCCTCGAAAACCGACAAGGGCGAGATCGTCGGTTTCGACTACGACATCGGCAACGCCCTGTGCGCGCAGATGAAGGTCAAGTGTGTGTGGGTCGAGGGTGAGTTCGATGGCCTGATCCCTTCGCTGAAAGTGAAGAAAATCGATATGGCGCTGTCGTCGATGACCATCAACGAAGACCGCAAGAAGTCGGTGGATTTCACCCACAAGTACTACTTCACTTCGTCGCGGCTGGTGATGAAGGAAGGCGCCACGGTCGACGACCAATACGCCAGCCTCAAGGGCAAGACCGTCGGTGTGCAGCGCGCGACCACCACCGACCGTTATGCCACCGAGGTGTTCGAGCCCAAGGGCATCATCGTCAAGCGCTATGGCAATAACGAAGAAATCTACATGGACCTGGCGGCAGGGCGGCTCGATGCGATTTTTGCCGACACCATTCCGCTGACCGACTTCCTGTCGATGCCACGCGGCAAGGGTTACGCGTTTGTCGGGCCGGAACTGAAGGATCCGAAGTACGTGGGCGAGGGCGCGGGGATTGCGGTGCGCAAGGGCAATACCGAGCTGGTCAGCGAGTTGAACACGGCCATCGACGGGATTCGTGCGAGTGGCGAATATCAGAAGATTTCCCAGAAGTACTTCAAGTCTGACATTTACGGCGACTGACAGCCCGCTATCGCTGGCAAGCCAGCTCCCACAGTGACCGAGTCGTGCACAGATTTTGTGTACACCAAAAAACTGTGGGAGCTGGCTTGCCAGCGATGGGGCCGGAACTGCCAATGCAGATCTTCAGCCCTTCAATTCCTTCAAATGCTTGTACACCGTCGCTCGCCCCATGTTCAGCACATTGGCCACATAGTTCGAGGCGCTCTTGCCCTTGAACGCGCCTTCGGCGTGCAGCGCCAGCACCAGTTCGCGCTTGTGATCGCGGGTCAGCAGATTCAGGCTCAGCTGGCGCTCGCGCAGCCAGGCGTGGAGGAAGGTGTTGATGCGTTCCTGCCAGTCATCGCGAAACAGTGAATCCGGCTGCGGGATCAGTTTGCTCGGCGACAGGAACAGGTCCAGCGCAGCCTTGGCATTCTCGAACAACGAAATATTCAGGTTGATGCACAGCACCGCCAGTGGCCGCTCTTCGCTGTCGCGCAGCACGGTGCTCAGGCTGCGTATCTTCTGGCCGTCCCAATTGAGCTTTTCGTACGGACCGATGTTGCGCTCACTGACCTCCTCGCTGAGCATGTCTTCAAGCGATGAATCGTCGCCGATCTCGCGTTTGGACAAGTTGTTGGCGATGTAGTCGACCTTCTGCGTGCGCAAGTCGTGCAGCACCACTTCGGCGTGGGGAAAGAACAGCGTGGCGATGGCGTCGGCGATGGCGCGGAAATTATCCAGTGCCGGATCGAATTCGGGGGCGGTCATGTTTGTGGAGCTCCAGGCAGCGTCAGCGCCCCCCGTGCACGGGGGCGCTGCGAGTGTGCCGCAATCCGTTGGGCGCGTCATCCGCCAAGGCGCTCAGCCGAGCCTTGCGAGGGAGAGCATGGCGCTGCTCAGGCCGAACTGCTGCAGATGTTCAGGCAAGGCTTCACCGCGTACCAATGCCGCACTGGCCTGGCCCATGGCCGGTGAGGTCTGAATACCGTAACCGCCTTGGGCCGCGACCCAGAACAGCCCGGGCACCTGCGGATCGAAACCGCTGAGCAGATCACCGTCGGCGACAAAGCTGCGCAAACCGGCCCAGGTGCGGGTCGGACGGCGGATGGTCAGGGTCGTGGCTTCTTCGATCTGGTAGATGCCCATGGCGATGTCCAGCTCTTCTGGCTGCACGTCGTGGGGTTCGACCGGGTCGGCGTTGGCCGGCGAGCCGAGGAACATCCCGGCGTCGGGCTTCATATAGAACGACTCATCGAGGCTGACCAGCATCGGCCAGTGATGAATGTCCACGCCCTCGGGACCGGCGAAAATGAACGCCGCGCGGCGCTTGGGTTGCAGGCCCAGCGCTTGTGCACCGGCCAGTGCGCCGATCTGGTCGGCCCAGGCGCCGGCGGCGTTGATGATGACCGGTGCGCTGAAAGTCTGACCGTTGGTCTGCACTTGCCACTGGCCGTCAGTGTCACGACGCAGGCCCAGCACTTCGCGATCGGTGTGCACTTGGCCGTTGTTGCGGCGGATACCGCGCAGGTAGCCCTGATGCAGGGCGTCGGTGTCGATGTCGCTGGCGGTCGGGTCGTAGATCGCGCCGTGGACTTTTTCCCGACGCAGTATTGGCAGGCGAGCGCAGGCTTCATCGGCGCTGAGCAGTTGCATTTCCGGCACCGTGGCTTTGGCACTGAGGTACTGGTTGTTCAGCTCGGCGGCATCACCGGTGAAATCCACGGTCATTTCGCCGCGTGGCGTGAGCAATGGGTGCTCGCAAAAGCCGCTCGGCGGATGGTCGAAGAACGCACGGCTGGCCAGTGTCAACGCCCGCACCTGCGGCGTGCCGTAGGCGGCGGTATAGAGCGCCGCGGAACGTCCGGTGGAGTGATAGGCCGGGTGTGATTCGCGTTCGAGCACGATCACTCTGGCGTGGCGCGACAGCCAGAAACCGGTGGAAGCGCCGGCAATCCCGCCGCCGATGATGATGAAATCTGCCTGGCTCATGAAATCTCCCAATTTATCTGGAATCCTGTAGGAGCTGACGAGTGAAACGAGGCTGCGATCTTTTGATCTTGTCTTCTGAAAATCAAAAGATCGCAGCCTCGTTTTACTCGTCAGCTCCTACAAGGGATCGAGGTGTCAGTGCTTGAGGTGATAAATCGCATTGGCCAGCGCAATGTCTTCCAGGCCCAGGCCTATTGAACGGAAAAATACGTGACGGTCGTAACCGGGACGCGGCACTTTCTCGCTGAGCAGATCGGCCAGGTCGCCGATGATCAAATCCTTGTTCCAGCCATGCTGATCGGCGGCGATCAGCATTTCACCCGCCGAGCCCGGCGTGGTCAGCCGATAGTCACAGAACACCTGCATGTCGCCCAAGCTCTGTGGGGGCACCTCATGGGCGCGCGGAGCGTTGGTGCTGATGGAGGTGATCAGCGCCGGTTTGCTCAAGCTGGCCGGGTCGATGACCGGGCCGGCGGATGACGTGCAGAGCATGATCACGTCCGCGTCCGTGAAGGCGACATCGCGGCTGTCGGCAATCTTCACCCCGGGGTAGATCTCTTTCAGCAGCGCCCGGGTTTCAGCGTCTTCAGACAGACTCGGCGAATACACGCTGATGCGCTGCCAGTCGCGCAGCCCTTTCACGTAATGCAGATGCGCCTGGGCAACCTTGCCGCTGCCGATGATCGCCAGTCGTGTGGCATTCAGCGGGGCGAGGGCATCGACCGCCACGGCGGTGGTCGCAGCGGTACGGGCGGTGGTCAGTTCGCCGGCGTCGCACAGCAGCAGTGGCTGGCCGGTTTGCATTGACATCAACAGCGTCCACGCTGTCACCAGTGGCCCTTGCTCGCGGACGATGTACGGCGAGGTTTTTACGCCGTACACGCCGTCCTCGGCCAGCACCCCCAGATAATTGATGAAGTCGCCGGCGCCCTGCGGGAACTCCACCAGTTGCTGCGCTGGTTGTACGGCGTGGCCGGCGGCAAGGTCGCGAAACAGTTTGCGCAGGATCTGTGGCACGTCGATGTGCGCCAGCAGCTCGCGGGCCTGGGTGTGGTCGATCACGTAGGGTGTACTGGACATGTCAGGCTCCGCAGTCTGGATATAAACTAATTTGTCCATTATGGACTTTTAGTTTTCTATCGCAAGCGCCTGGTGAAAACGCCGAGCAAAAAAAAGCGCAGTCCGTTGCCGGCTGCGCTTTTTGCGTTAGAAGTGGCTTACTGCGGCTGCGGACGCTTGCGTTCGACTGCGCGCAGCAGGTGCGTCGGCGGTGTTTCGCAACTGATCTTGCGGCCGAGCTTCTCTTCGATGGACGGCAACTGGTACGAGTCGTCCTCACCGGCGAAGCTGATCGACACGCCATCGGCGCCCGC
Source organism: Pseudomonas sp. S8 (assembly GCF_050473925.1). Classification (NCBI taxonomy): domain Bacteria; kingdom Pseudomonadati; phylum Pseudomonadota; class Gammaproteobacteria; order Pseudomonadales; family Pseudomonadaceae; genus Pseudomonas; species Pseudomonas sp. S8. Next base: position 3,210,258 of record NZ_JBFDVZ010000016.1, on the reverse strand, counting down.
GCGACCGGTACGGCCGATGCGGTGTACGTAATCGTCCGGGACTTCCGGGAGGGTGAAGTTGATCACGTGGCTGATGCCGTCGATGTGGATGCCGCGACCGGCGACATCGGTGGCCACCAGCACGCGGATCTTGCCTTCGCGGAAGCCTTCCAGGGTCTTGATGCGCTTGTGCTGCGGCACGTCGCCGGACAGTTGCGCAGCGTTGATGCCGTCACGCACCAGACGCTCTTCGATGCGGCGCACTTCGTCCTTGCGGTTGGCGAAGACGATCACGCGCTCCCAGCCGTTGTCGTTGACCAGGTTGAACAGCAATTTGTACTTGTCCGCACCGGCTACCGCGTAGATGTGCTGCTCGACGTTTTCGTTGGCCACGTTGGTGACTTCGATTTCGACGATTGCCGGATCGGTGGTCCATTGCTTGGCCAGGTTCATCACGTCTTCGGTGAAGGTCGCGGAGAACAGCAGGGTCTGACGCTCGGACTTCGGCGGGGTCTGGCGAATGATCTGTCGCACTTGCGGGATGAAACCCATGTCGAGCATGCGGTCGGCTTCGTCCAGCACCATCACTTCGACCATGTCCAGGTGCACGTCGCCGCGCTGGTTGAAGTCGAGCAGACGGCCCGGAGTGGCGACGAGAATGTCGCAGTGGCGCGCTTCGAGGTGCTTGAGCTGTTTGTCGAAGTCCATGCCGCCAACGAACGTCATGACGTTGAGGCCGGTGTACTTGGTCAGGTCGGCAGCATCCTTGGCGATCTGCACCACCAGCTCACGGGTCGGCGCGATGATCAGTGCACGGGGTTCGCCCATGTAGCGTTCTTTCGGCGGCGGGGTCTGCAACAGCTGGGTGATGATCGAGATCAGGAACGCGGCCGTCTTGCCGGTACCGGTCTGCGCGCGGCCGATGGCGTCTTTGCCGGCGAGGGTGAAACCCAGCACCTGCGCCTGAATCGGTGTGCAGTATGGAAAGCCCAGGTCCTGAATGGCGTGCATCAGTTCCGGAGCGAGTTTGAAATCGTGGAAGCGGGTTTTGCCTTCCTGGGGTTCGACGACGAAATCTTCGAGTTTCCAGGGAATGACCGGTGCCTTGGGCTTCGGTTCACGGCGCGGCCGAGGCGGTTTCGGTGCTTCGGCGCGGACAGATTCGGTGGCGATGGCAGGCTGCGGCTCGGGCTGGGGTGTCGCTACCGGTGCCGGACGTTCGGCTTTGGGCGCATCGCTGCGAGGGCCGGGGGCGCGTGAGGGCGCACTGGGGGCTGGCGCGAGCTGCTCAGCCTCGCTTTTGCCGAACATTTTCTTGAGTGCTTTGAGCACGGTCATCTCATCAATTGGTTAAGGAATGTACGCCGGCCAGTGTAATGCAAGAAGCGGGCTCGGCGTAGTGGGATGATCAAAGGGACGTTCGAACTGAAACGATCAACGCAGGTGTTCACCCAGCCAGACCCCGATGTCGCGAATTTCTTCGGGTAACACTTCATGCTCCATTGGGTATTCCTGCCATGTCACGGTGACACCATGCTTCAGCAGATGCTCATAGGCGCTGCGTCCCATGGAGTTCTGCACCACGCCATCGAACTGGCCGTGCAGGCACAGCGCAGGAATACGCTGCTGACTGGCTGAAAGCTCCATTTCATCGGTGAAGGTCGGGGCATAAGTGGACAGGGCAAGTACGCCACCCAACGGACCTTGCCACTTTATATAAGCGGTGTGCAGAACAACGGCGCCACCCTGGGAAAACCCGGCGAGAAAAATCCGCGAGGCGTCTATTCCGCTGGCGCGCTCCTTTTCGATCAATTCGATGATGCGATCCGCCGACGCTTCCAACTGCTCACGGTCAATCGACCGCGCCGGACTCATTGCTTTTATGTCGTACCAGCTCGGCATCGCGTAACCGCCGTTGATGGTGACGGACAGGGTTGGCGCTTGCGGTAATACGAAGCGCGTACTCAGCAGGCTTTCCTGCAGCGCTTCGGCGACCGGCAGAAAGTCATAGCGATCCGCGCCGAGACCGTGCAGCCAGATCACGCAGGCGTCTGCGGGCTTTTGGGGTTGAAGAATCAGGGGCTCGGTCATGGCTGCTCCAAAAATGTGCGGGCGCTCTCATTAAGTGCGTGATTGAGGTGCGCGCCCGGTCGATCCGTTAAGAAGATGTCGCAAGGCTACAAGTTTTGCTATTGACCTGTCGCGCAATCGCTTCGGCAGGCGGTGTGGTACGGGCTTTGCTATGGCTCTAAGCGTGCAACCGATCTCGCGTGTGGCGGTAACACTATCAGTGTACGTCGTGCGAAGGGATTGCAAAGAATCCGGTGATGGATGTTCGCCAATGGCCGCTACGGGCAACGCGAACGTGAAAGGGCTACAGCCCGTTCGGCCGACTGGTGAGAAGTGAGTTGTCCATGATGTGGATTTTCTCCTACTAGACTCATAGCGAAGGTCTTACGTCGGTTGACCCCAAAAAAAGCCAACACGGGTCAACAACGCCTCAAAAGGGTGCGACTGGACTCAAGCTCCGACACAACAAGAGCAAAACTGGAGGTTTGAATGAAGATGTTGAAATCCACTCTGGCGGTCGTGACTGCTGCAGCAGTACTCGGCGTCAGCGGGTTCGCTCAGGCGGGTGCAACCCTGGATGCCGTGCAGAAGAAAGGTTTCGTGCAATGCGGCGTGAGCGACGGTCTGCCGGGTTTCTCGGTGCCGGACGCCTCGGGCAAGATTCTCGGGATCGACGCTGACGTTTGCCGCGCTGTGGCCGCTGCCGTATTCGGCGACGCCAACAAGGTCAAGTTCAGCCAGTTGAACGCCAAGGAGCGCTTCACCGCGCTGCAGTCCGGCGAAATCGACCTGCTCTCGCGCAACACCACCATGACCAGCTCGCGTGACGCCGGCATGGGCCTGAAATTCCCGGGCTTCATCACTTACTACGACGGTGTGGGCTTCCTGGCCAACAACAAGCTGGGCGTGAAAAGTGCCAAGGAACTGGACGGTGCAACCATCTGCATCCAGGCCGGTACCACCACCGAACTGAACGTCTCCGACTACTTCCGCGCCAACGGCCTGAAGTACACCCCGATCACCTTCGACACCTCCGATGAAAGCGCCAAGTCGCTGGAATCCGGTCGTTGCGACGTGCTGACCTCCGACAAGTCGCAGCTGTACGCCCAGCGCAGCAAACTGGCGTCGCCGAAAGACTACGTGGTGCTGCCGGAAACCATCTCCAAAGAACCACTGGGCCCGGTCGTGCGTAACGGCGACGACGAGTGGCTGGCGATCGTTCGCTGGGTTGGCTACGCGCTGCTGAACACTGAAGAAGCCGGCGTGACCTCGAAAAACGTGCTGGAAGAAGCCAAATCCACCAAGAACCCGGACGTCGCTCGTCTGCTGGGTGCTGACGGTGAATACGGCAAAGACCTGAAACTGCCGAAGGACTGGGTTGTGAAAATCGTTTCGCAGGTCGGTAACTACGGTGAAATCTTCGAGAAAAACCTCGGCAAGAGCACTCCGCTGGAAATCGACCGTGGCCTGAACGCGCTGTGGACCAACGGCGGCATTCAGTACGCACCACCAGTGCGCTAATGGTTCTATCACCCGGCGGGCCAACCGCCGGGTGATGTTCTGTTCCATTTTTTCCGGGGCACTTCATGCAAAATTCAATCGGCGCACCAAAGCAGAGGTTCAGCCTCAGCGATCCGCGAGTGCGTGCGTGGCTGTTTCAGATCATCACCGTCGTGGCGGTGGTCGCCATGGGCTGGTATCTGTTCGACAACACCCAGACCAACCTGCAGCACCGGGGCATCACCTCCGGTTTCGACTTTCTCGAGCGCAGTGCCGGGTTCGGCATCGCTCAGCACCTGATCTCCTACACCGAAGCGGACAGTTACGCTCGGGTATTCGTGATCGGCCTGCTCAACACGCTGTTGGTGACCTTCATCGGCGTGATCCTGGCGACCCTGCTGGGCTTCATCATCGGTGTGGCGCGGCTGTCGCCGAACTGGATCATCAGCAAACTGGCGACCGTGTATGTGGAAGTGTTCCGCAACATTCCGCCGCTGCTGCAGATCCTGTTCTGGTACTTCGCGGTGTTCCTGACCATGCCGGGACCGCGCAACAGCCACAACTTCGGCGACACCTTCTTTGTCAGCAGCCGGGGCCTGAACATGCCGGCCGCGCAAATGGCTGACGGCTTCTGGGCATTCTTCATCAGCGTGGTGCTGACCATCATCGCCATCGTGCTGATGTGCCGCTGGGCCAACAAGCGATTCGAAGACACCGGCGAACCATTCCACAAGTTCTGGACCGGCCTGGCGATCCTGCTGGTGATCCCGACCTTGTGCGCGCTGATTTTCGGTGCACCCCTGCACTGGGAAATGCCGCAACTCAAGGGCTTCAACTTCGTTGGTGGCTGGGTGCTGATCCCGGAACTGCTGGCGTTGACCCTGGCGTTGACCGTGTACACCGCAGCATTCATCGCGGAAATCGTCCGTTCCGGGATCAAGTCGGTCAGCCATGGCCAGACCGAAGCGGCGCGTTCGCTCGGCTTGCGCAACGGCCCGACCCTGCGCAAGGTGATCATTCCGCAAGCCCTGCGGGTCATCATTCCGCCGCTGACCAGCCAATACCTGAACCTGGCGAAGAACTCGTCGCTGGCCGCTGGTATCGGTTATCCGGAAATGGTTTCGCTGTTCGCCGGCACCGTGCTCAACCAGACCGGCCAGGCCATCGAAGTCATTGCCATCACCATGAGCGTGTACCTGGCGATCAGTATCAGCATTTCCCTGCTGATGAACTGGTACAACAAGCGCATTGCGCTGATCGAGCGGTGAGGAAACGCGCATGACAACCCATACTTTCAAACCCGACATGCCACCACCGGCCAAGGTTTTCGGCCCGATGGCGTGGATACGCGCCAATATGTTCTCCAGCTGGCTCAACACGCTGCTGACCCTGTTTGCGTTTTACCTGATTTATCTCGTCGTGCCGCCGATCCTCAGCTGGGCGATCCTCGACGCCAACTGGGTCGGCACCACCCGCGCCGACTGCACCAAGGACGGCGCCTGCTGGGTGTTCATTCAGCAGCGTTTCGGCCAGTTCATGTACGGCTACTACCCGGTGGAACTGCGCTGGCGTGTAGACCTCACTGTTTGGCTGGCAGTGCTCGGCGTGGCGCCGCTGTTCATCTCGCGCTTCCCGCGTAAAGCGGTGTACGGTCTGAGTTTCCTTGTGATCTACCCGATCGTCGCCTGGTGCCTGCTGCATGGCGGCGTGTTCGGCCTCGATGCCGTGGCGACCAGCCAGTGGGGCGGCCTGATGCTGACCCTGGTCATCGCCACCGTCGGTATCGCCGGCGCCTTGCCGCTGGGGATCATTCTGGCACTGGGCCGTCGCTCGAACATGCCGGCGATTCGCGTGGTCTGCGTGACGTTCATCGAGTTCTGGCGCGGCGTGCCGTTGATTACGGTGCTGTTCATGTCCTCGGTGATGCTGCCGCTGTTCCTGCCCGAAGGCATGAACTTCGACAAGCTGCTGCGGGCGCTGATCGGGGTGATTCTGTTCCAGTCGGCCTACGTCGCCGAAGTGGTGCGCGGCGGTCTGCAAGCGATCCCCAAAGGGCAGTACGAAGCGGCTGCGGCGATGGGGCTCGGTTACTGGCGCGCCATGGGGCTGGTGATTCTGCCGCAAGCCCTGAAGCTGGTGATCCCGGGCATCGTCAACACCTTCATTGCGCTGTTCAAGGACACCAGCCTTGTGATCATCATCGGCCTGTTCGACCTGCTCAACAGCGTCAAGCAAGCCGCTGCCGATCCGAAATGGCTGGGCATGGCCACCGAAGGCTACGTATTCGCCGCCCTGGTGTTCTGGATTTTCTGTTTTGGTATGTCGCGCTATTCCATGCATCTGGAACGTAAGCTCGACACTGGCCACAAGCGTTAGGAGTTCTCTGTAAATGAGCGAAGCAATCAAAAAGCCTGTGGGCCCTGAAGGCATTATCCAGATGCAGGGCGTGAACAAGTGGTACGGCCAGTTCCACGTGCTGAAAGACATCAACCTCAACGTCAAACAGGGCGAGCGTATCGTTCTGTGCGGCCCGTCGGGTTCCGGCAAATCGACCACCATCCGCTGCCTCAATCGCCTGGAAGAACACCAGCAGGGCCGCATCGTGGTTGATGGCGTGGAGCTGACCAACGACCTCAAGCAGATCGAAGCGATCCGCCGCGAAGTCGGCATGGTCTTCCAGCACTTCAACCTGTTCCCGCACCTGACCATCCTGCAGAACTGCACGCTGGCGCCGATGTGGGTGCGCAAGATGCCCAAGCGCAAGGCCGAGGAAATCGCCATGCATTACCTGGAGCGCGTACGCATTCCGGAGCAGGCGCATAAATTCCCGGGGCAGTTGTCCGGCGGTCAGCAACAGCGTGTGGCGATTGCCCGCGCGCTGTGCATGAAACCGAAAATCATGCTGTTCGACGAACCGACCTCGGCACTCGACCCGGAGATGGTGAAAGAGGTGCTCGACACCATGATCGGCCTCGCCGAAGACGGCATGACCATGCTCTGCGTGACCCACGAAATGGGCTTCGCCCGCACCGTGGCCAACCGAGTGATCTTCATGGACAAGGGTGAAATCGTCGAACAGGCGGCGCCGAACGACTTCTTCGACAACCCGCAAAATGACCGCACCAAACTGTTCCTGAGCCAGATCCTGCATTGATCGCTTGAGACGTTCGCCTGACAAAAAGCCCTGCCGGTATGCCGACAGGGCTTTTTTCATGGAGGAAAATCAACTCGCATTGGCTTTGAGCTCAAGTGCCAACTGCACGGCACGCAGTGCATTGAGTCGACCGTGCCCGTAGTAGTGACTGTGGCCGTTTTTGTCGTACTGGCCGAGCGGCCCGTCATCGGGGTGGCCGATCTTGTCGCAACAATCGGCAAGAATCTGCCGTACCGCAGTGCGATCAAGCTCAGGGTTGACGCCGAGCACCAGTGCAGCGATGCCCGCAGCGCCAGGGCAGGCGCTGGAGGTACCGCTGAAGGCCTCGGTATAGGCCGGCAATGTGGCTGCGACAAACTTTGCGCTCAAATCGGTGGTGCGGATACCCCGGGTCTGCGGGATCGAGGTTGCAGGCTTGAACTTCGGATCGGGGTGTTGCTGATCTCCGCTGGGAAAGCAGCACCAGACGGACTTGCCATAATCACTGTAGGCACTGCGCCGGTTCTGATCGTTGCAGGCCCCTACCGCAATGATCTCTGGGTGGCTGGCGTAGCCATCGTTATCGGCGCATTCGTTACCGTTTCCCGCGCCAAAAAAGATCACACAGCCTTTGCCATTGCGGCCCTTGGTGGCGGCGTATTCGATTGCCAGCCGTGTACTGGCAGCCAAGGGAAACACTTGCGTGTGACGCGGATCCGCCGGATCGGCCCAATGACCTTCAGCCGGCCCCCAGCTGCAGGAAATAACGTCCGCTCCCTGATCGGCGGCCCAGAAAAAGGCGTCGGCCTCCGCGCGTGCTCCCAAGGGTTTGGTGAGTTTCAACGGCATCAGGCTGGCCTTGGGGGCGACACCGCTGGCGCCGTCCTGACCATTGGCGCAAGCCACTCCGGCAGCGGCCGTACCGTGGCGCTCCAGGGCGTTCAGTGGGCGCGGGCCCCCTTTGGCGTTACGTCGGTCAAAGTTCTTTGCGCCGACCACTTTGCCTTCTCCGGAAAATTCGGGATGGTCGATATCAAACGCGTCATCGATGACGGCGATCACGATGCCTTCGCCCTGCGCGAGCTTATGTGCGTCTTCGACGTTGGCGCTGGCATCGATTTCAACCTGATAGGTCACGGTGGTTTTCTTCAGGTGCCACTGATTGGCATGGATCGCTCGGCGTTGACCCTGTCGCAGCAATTCCGGATGGCAGTACTCGACCTCGTCGCGTTCCAGCCATTTACCGGTGAGGGTACAGATATCGATGCCATGAGTGCCGGGGTGATGGACAAAGAAAGCATTGGTTGCATAAGGCACCTGTTGTTTGATCATCAGCCCCAGCTCTTCAAGTATGACCATGCACTCGGTGGCTTTCAGCGAATCGACGAACTTCAAAAAGACATTTTCGGTATAGAGCACAGGCTCCTGAGTGACGGGTTCCACCAGCACACTGCCGGCGAAGCGCACGTCGGGCAATTCGCGCAACAGCGCCTTGCGGTGCGATGTGTCCGAGTGTTCAGGCAGTTTGAAAACCTGCACATCAGCGTCCTCGATATGCATCAAAAGCTCACAGCCCTCCAGCGCGGTGTGAGCGGACTTACAGCAAAGTGTTTGAGCCAACGGCGTTCCTGCGTGGCTGCGGACCGCCAGCAATTGGCGATTTTTCTGCAGAACAAAAGGGCGGTCGTGCTGCTTGCCGAAATTGACTTCTACCATGAGCGTTGCATCTTCCTTTGGATAATGACGGGGCAAAACGCCCCTGGATCAATGTCCAGAGTCTGCAGTCCGGCGTCTGCAAGTGATGTCGGCACTATTCCCGCGACGTGTGGGAAATCACTTTTCCTGTCAGCGGCTTTTACAGCTTGCCAAGTAGGATTGATGTCTCGGTTGGGGTTGTGTGCGGCACCTGAGCTGACTACCATGTCAGAAAATTCATCCTATGATTGGATGAAAGGGCGAATTTCATGACAGACACCTCACCTTTGATCAAGCGATCCCTGGTCGATCAGGCCCTGGATCAGTTGCGCCAGCGCATCACCGATGGCGTGTGGCAGATCGGCGAACGGCTGCCGACGGAGCCTGAGCTGTGCGCCGAGCTGGGCATCAGCCGCAACACCGTGCGTGAAGCCATGCGCGTGTTGGCGTTTTCCGGGTTGATCGAAATCCGGCAGGGCGATGGCAGTTATTTGCGCGCGGTGGTGGATCCGATGGACACGCTCAAGGCGTTGTCCCGTTGCTCGCTGGAGCAGGCGCGCGAGACCCGGCACATTCTCGAAGTCGAGGCGATTGGCCTGGCCGCGCTGCGTCGCACCGATGAAGATCTCACCGCATTGCGCGCAGCGCTTGGCACCAGCGGCAGCCACTACCACGGCGATCTCGACACTTACATTGCCTGCGATCTGGTGTTCCACCGCCGTCTGGTGGACGCCGCGCACAACCCCACCCTCAGCGAGCTGTATCGCTATTTTTCCAGCATCGTCGGCGCGCAATTGCGCCAGACGCTGAACATCGTCCCGCGCCGTCAGGAAGTGTTCGACCTGCACATCGAGTTGCTCGATGCGGTCGAACAACGCGACCCGGAACGGGCCAAAGCCATATCGAGGCAGTTGATCAATGAACCTTGAAAGCGAGAAAAACTTTTCAACCCCCAAGCGCACGGCGGAGCTCGAAGAGCTGCTGATCGACGCCGAGGCCGACGACGAACACGTGCAGCAAAGCCACCCGCTGGTGCGCCGGCCATGGCTGTTGCTGCTGGGGCTGATTCTGGTGGCGCTGAACCTGCGCCCGGCGCTGTCGAGCATGGCGCCGTTGCTCAGCGAAGTGTCGAAAAGCCTTGGCCTGTCTGCGGCGCAGGCCGGTTTGCTGACCACGTTGCCGGTGTTGTGCCTGGGACTGTTCGCGCCGCTGGCGCCGATTCTGGCGCGGCGTTTCGGCGCCGAACGGGTGGTGCTGGGGATTCTGCTGACCCTGGCCGCCGGGATCATTGTGCGCAGCAACTTCGGTGAGATCGGGCTGTTCGCCGGCAGTGTGCTTGGTGGCGCGAGCATCGGCATCATCGGTGTATTGCTGCCGGGCATTGTCAAACGCGACTTCGCCAAACACGCCGGAACCATGACCGGCGTCTACACCATGGCCCTGTGCCTGGGCGCGGCAATGGCAGCGGGTTCCACCGTGCCATTGAGCGAACACTTCGACCACAGCTGGGCGCTGGGCCTGGGTTTCTGGGTGATCCCGGCGCTGGTGGCAGCGCTGTTCTGGCTGCCGCAGGTCGGGCAGAAACACGGCGCGCACAACGTCGCCTATCGGGTGAAAGGTCTGCTGCGCGATCCGCTGGCCTGGCAAGTGACCTTGTACATGGGCCTGCAATCGTCGCTGGCGTACATCGTGTTCGGCTGGTTGCCGTCGATCCTGATCGGCCGCGGGCTGACCCCGACCCAGGCCGGCCTGGTGCTGTCCGGCTCGGTGATCATCCAGCTCGCCAGTTCACTGGCTGCACCGTGGCTGGCGACCCGTGGCAAGGACCAGCGCCTGGCGATCGTGGTGGTGATGGCGCTGACCCTCGGTGGTCTGTTCGGTTGCCTGTATGCACCGATTGAAGGACTCTGGGGCTGGGCGATTCTGTTGGGGCTGGGGCAGGGCGGTACGTTCAGTCTGGCGCTGACCCTGATCGTGCTGCGCTCGCGGGATTCGCACGTGGCGGCGAACCTGTCGAGCATGTCCCAGGGCTTCGGCTACACCTTGGCGTCGATGGGGCCGTTCGCCGTCGGCGTGGTGCATGACTGGACTGGCGGCTGGAATGCCGTGGGCTGGATTTTCGGCATCATCGGCACCGGTGCGATCATTGCCGGGCTGGGTGCCGGCCGGGCGCTGTACGTGCAAGTGCAAAGCGAGAAAATCTGACACCTGTAGGAGCTGCGGCACGCTGCGATCTTTTGATGTTGATCTTGACGGTCTTGAAGATCAAAAGATCGCAGCGTGCCGCAGCTCCTACAGGATTTGTGTGCTCCGGGTATTCGGTGCACGAATGCCGATAGTGTTTCTGCGATTTGCAGCTTATCGTGCTGGCAATCTGTCCATTCCCCGGAGTTTGCCCATGAGCGAAGCCCACGCCGCCCTGATCACCCGCTTCTACCAAGCCTTCCAGCGCCTCGACGCCGAGGCCATGGCCGCGTGCTATACCGACGATGTGGTGTTCAGCGATCCGGCCTTCGGTGAACTGCGCGGGCGCGATGCCGGCGACATGTGGCGCATGCTCACCACTCGCGCCAAGGACTTTTCCTTGACCTTCGACAATGTCCGCGCCGACGAGCGCAGCGGTGGCGCGCATTGGGTGGCGACGTATCTGTTCAGCCAGACCGGCAACGTGGTGATCAACGATATTCAGGCGCGCTTCGTCTTTCGTGACGGCAAGATCTGCGAGCACCACGACCATTTCGACCTGTGGCGCTGGTCGCGTCAGGCGTTGGGTTTCAAGGGCTTGCTGCTGGGCTGGACACCGCTGGTACGCAACGCCGTCCGGGCGCAGGCGCTGAAAGGGCTGAAGGCATTTCAGGCCGGTCGCTGATAAGATCGCGGCCTGTTTCCTACACGTCCAGATCCCGAAGTGACCAGCCTCAGCGAAAAACCGGTTGATGTTGTCGAACCCGTGAGCAAGTCCTGGTTCGTCTACCTCGTGCGCGCGGCCAATGGCTCGCTGTACTGCGGGATCAGCGACGATCCGGTGCGGCGCTTTGCCAAGCATCAGAGCGGCAAGGGTGCGCGGTTCTTCCTGTCCAGCCCGGCGATGGCGCTAGTCTACACCGAACGTTGCCGCGACAAGAGCGATGCGTTGCGTCAGGAACGCTTGATCAAGAAGCTGCGCAAGAGCGCCAAGGAATGTCTGGTCGCGTCTTATCAATCTGACTGATCGGTTCCCATCAGCCAGATCTGTAGGCTGCTAATCAAATGCACGCTAAGCTGCCAATTCACTTTCTGTGCGGCGGAGCCGAGCATGTCCGAGTTGATTCTGCATCATTACCCGACCTCTCCATTTGCCGAAAAGGCTCGCCTCCTGTTGGGCTTCAAAGGCTTGTCCTGGCGCTCGGTGCACATTTCGCCGGTGATGCCCAAGCCGGATCTGACCGCGCTGACTGGCGGCTACCGCAAGACTCCTGTGTTGCAGATCGGCGCGGACATCTATTGCGACACCTCGTTGATCGCCCGTCGTCTGGAGCAGGAAAAAGCCCTGCCAGCGTTTTTCCCGGAAGGCCAGGAAATGACCAGCGCCAGCTTTGCCGCGTGGGCCGATTCGGTGGTGTTCCAGCATGCGGTCAGTCTGGTGTTCCAGCCAGAATCGGTGGCGGTGCGTTTCGGCAAGTTGCCGCCGGAAGCGATCAAGGCGTTTATCGCTGACCGTGCCGGTCTGTTCAGTGGTGGCAGCGCCACGCGGTTGCCGGCCGAACAGGCCAAACACCAATGGCCAACGATCATGGCGCGCCTGGAGCAGCAGTTGCAGCGCGAGCAGGGCGACTTTCTGTTCGGTGAGCCATCGATTGCCGACTTCGCCTTGGCGCATCCGCTGTGGTTCCTCAAGGCGACGCACGTCACTGCGCCGTTGGTCGATGAATATCCGGCCGTAACGGCCTGGCTTGGGCGTGTGCTGGGCTTTGGCCATGGCGCCGCGAGCGAAATGACCGCCGAAGCGGCGCTGGAAGTGGCGCGCACCTCGACGCCGGCGGCGCTGCCGGATGAGCGATTTGTCGATCCGAACGGGTTCAAGGCCGGGCAGCAGGTGGCGATTGCTGCGGTCGATTACGGGGTTGACCCGGTGGTGGGGGAGTTGCTGTTTGCTGGCCGCGAAGAGCTGATCCTGCGCCGCGAAGACCCGCGTGGTGGCGTGGTGCACGTGCACTTCCCGCGCTTTGGTTTCCGCATCGAAGCTCGCTGATCAGCAAGCGGCTTTTGCTTGGAGGGGGCAATTGTGGTGAGGGGATTTATCCCCATGGGGCGCGAAGCGCCCCCAAAAAACTGCACACCCTACCAGGCAGATTTTGCGACGGCTTCACCGCCGATCGGGGATAAATCCCCTCACCACAGAGGAGTTGTGTTATTTCAGGGCAGCGAGGATTTCGTCCGGGTCGAACCCGCGAATCAACGTGCCATTCACGTCGATCAGCGGAATCCCGCGCCCACCCAGCGCCTCATACGCTTTGCGCGCCTCGGCGTCCTTCTCGATATCGAATTCCCGGAAAGGAATCCCCTTGCTGTCGAGAAAGCGCTTGGTCTGTTTGCAGTAGCCGCACCAGTCGGTGGCATACAGCACGACACGGGCCTGCGCCCGCGTCTGCTCAGAGACCATCTGCGACGGGTTGAACACCCGCTCGATCTTGCCCCAGTTCTGATAGATCACCACCACCAGCAGAACCAGCGCAACCTTCTTCAGCACATTGCCCAGCATCAGTTGCGGCGCTTGAGCTGATCGGTGAGCGAGGTCGGCAGGCCCTTGATGATCAGGGTGCCGGCCTCTTCGTCGTATTCGATCTTCGAACCCAGCAGGTGCGCTTCAAAGCTGATCGACAGACCCTCGGCGCGGCCGGTGAAGCGGCGGAACTGGTTGAGGGTGCGTTTGTCTGCCGGAATCTCCGGCGACAGACCGTAGTCCTTGTTGCGGATGTGATCGTAGAAGGCTTTCGGCCGTTCTTCGTCGATCAGCTCCGACAGCTCTTCCAGGCCCATTGGCTCGCCGAGCTTGGCCTGACTGCTGGCGTAATCGACCAGAGTCTTGGTTTTCTCGCGGGCGGAATCTTCCGGCAGGTCTTCGCTCTCGACGAAGTCGCTGAAGGCCTTGAGCAGGGTGCGGGTCTCGCCCGGGCCGTCGACGCCTTCCTGGCAGCCGATGAAGTCGCGGAAGTACTCCGAAACCTTCTTGCCGTTCTTGCCCTTGATGAACGAGATGTACTGCTTGGACTGCTTGTTGTTCTGCCACTCAGAGACGTTGATCCGCGCCGCCAGGTGCAGTTGGCCGAGGTCGAGGTGACGCGACGGGGTGACGTCCAGCTCGTCGGTCACCGCCACGCCTTCGCTGTGGTGCAGCAGGGCGATCGCCAGGTAGTCGGTCATGCCTTGCTGATAGTGGGCGAACAGCACGTGGCCGCCGACCGACAGGTTCGACTCTTCCATCAGTTTCTGCAGATGCTCGACCGCGACTTTGCTGAACGAAGTGAAGTCCTGGCCGCCTTCCATGTATTCCTTCAGCCAGCCGCTGAACGGAAACGCGCCGGATTCCGGATGGAACAGGCCCCAGGCTTTGCCTTGCTTGGCGTTGTAGCTCTCGTTGAGGTCGGCAAGCATGTTCTCGATGGCCGCGGACTCAGCCAGTTCGGAGTCGCGGGCGTGCAGAACTGCGGGCGTGCCGTCGGGTTTTTTGTCGATCAGGTGGACGATGCAATGACGGATCGGCATGGGCTTCTCGGCTGGTGGAAGGGAGGAGGGCGGGCTCCCCCGAAAAAGCGCCCAGTGTACCGCAACCACTGGTTTTGGCGCGGGGTGAAGGGCAAATCCGGGGCGGGTGACCGCCCTTATGCAGTTTTTTACCGATTTAGAGCAATAAACCTGACCAAATGGGTAGCTAGAGGCGGATATTTCCCCGTCTCTGTGCTAGTTTTGCCCGGTCTTACGCGAAGTCACTGCGTTAAGCGTGCAATCAGCATTTGTCAGGTCGAACCAAACCCTGATTTCGGTATCTATAACCCGACTCGTCGTGGTTATCGCCGAGGGTGCCAGATCCAGAAGATCGGGCTCGATGGCTGACACTGCACTCTGCAATCCATATGAATTTGATAGGGAAGGAACACTACATGGCTCTTACTAAAGACCAACTGATCGCCGACATCGCTGAAGCTATCGACGCGCCGAAAACCACCGCGCGTAACGCTCTGGACCAACTGGGCCAAATCGTTGCCGATCAGCTGGAAAACGGCGGCGAAATCACCTTGCCAGGTATCGGCAAGCTGAAAGTGACCGAGCGTCCTGCCCGCACTGGCCGTAACCCTTCGACTGGCGCTGCCATCGAAATCCCTGCCAAGAAAGTGATCAAGCTGGTTGTGGCCAAAGGCCTGACCGACGCTGTGAACAAGTAAGACGCAGCGATAAAAAAACCGTGCACCGGAGCGATCCGGGCACGGTTTTTTTGTGCCTGCGATTTGATGGCCGACTCCTGAGCACCATATGCCATTGTGGGAGCGAGCTTGCTCGCGAAGGCAGTGTGTCAGTCAAAGTTGAATTGACAGATGCGCCGCATTCGTCGGAGCGCCGCCCGGAGCAAGCTCGCTCCCACAATTGATTTGTGTCCGGCGATGCAATGTTTAGCGCACCCAGCGCTCGCGACGCCAGATCTGCTGCTCGGACTTGGTCTGAAAGGTCCACGCCACGAAGCGGCTCTGTTTCTGCCCTTGCGACATCTCCACCACCTGGCTTTCCAGCACGCCGGCCTTTTTCAGGGCGGTTTCGATGGCCGGCAGGTTCGAGGCTTTCGACACCAGGGTGCTGAACCACAGCACCTTGTGCTGGAAGTTCGCGCTCTCGGCGATCAGTTGCGTCACGAAACGCGCTTCACCGCCTTCACACCACAGCTCGGCAGACTGACCACCGAAGTTCAGCACCGGCAGTTTGCGTTTCGGATCAGCCTTGCCCAGTGCGCGCCATTTGCGCTCGCTGCCCTTGGTTGCCTCTTCCATCGAGGCGTGGAACGGCGGGTTGCACATGGTCAGGTCAAAGCGCTCACCCGGTTCCAGCAGGCCAATCAGGATGTGTTTGCGGTTTTCCTGCTGGCGCAGCTGGATCACCTTGTTCAGGCCGTTGGACTGGACGATGGCCTTCGCGGCAGCCACGGCGGTCGGATCGATTTCCGAACCGAGGAAGTGCCAGCGGTATTCGCTGTTACCAATCAGCGGATAAACGCAGTTGGCGCCCATGCCGATGTCCAGCACGTTGACGATTGCACCGCGCGGCACCTTGCCGTCGTTCATGCTGGCTAGCAGGTCCGCAAGAAAGTGCACGTAATCGGCACGGCCCGGGACCGGTGGGCATAGGTAATCGGCCGGGATGTCCCAATGCTCGATGCCATAAAACGCCTTGAGCAGCGCCCGGTTGAAAACGCGCACCGCGTCGGGGCTGGCGAAGTCGATGCTTTCCTTGCCGTACGGGTTGGTGATCACGAATTTCGCCAGTTCCGGCGTGGTCTTGATCAGCGCCGGGAAGTCGTAGCGACCCTGGTGGCGATTGCGCGGGTGCAGGCTGGCCTTTTCACGCGGCTCGACGGCTTTGGCCGGGATCGCGGCATCAGGTTTCTTGCGCGCAGGTTTGGGGGGGCGGGGGGCGTTCATGGGTGTGATCGATTCGGGTATGGCTGAAAGTGGCGGGTATTGTCCCACATTGATGAGTCATGCGCCGAACGCATGTAGGAGCTGCCGAAGGCTGCGATCTTTTGATCTTGTTTTTAAAAAAATCAAAGTCAAAAGATCGCAGCCTTCGGCAGCTCCTACAGGGGATTGGTGTTCTGGAATAAAAAAGGGAGGCCACTTGGCCTCCCTCTTTCATTGCGGCTTGCCCTTACAGGCTGGAAATCCGCGCATGTTGCTCGGCCAGTTTGCCCAAGGCCTGTTCAGCCTCGGCCAGTTTGGCGCGTTCCTTCTCGATGACTTCGGCCGGCGCCTTGTCAACGAAACCGGCGTTCGACAGCTTGCCGCCAACGCGCTGGACTTCACCTTGCAGACGCAGGATTTCCTTGTCCAGACGCGCCAGCTCGGCGCCCTTGTCGATCAGGCCGGCCATCGGCACCAGCACTTCCATCTCGCCAACCAGCGCGGTGGCGGACAGTGGTGCTTCTTCGCCAGCGGCCAGCACGGTGATCGATTCCAGACGCGCCAGCTTCTTCAGCAGCGCTTCATTCTCGGTCAGACGACGCTGGTCTTCAGCGCTGACGTTCTTCAGGTAGATCGGCAGCGGTTTGCCCGGGCCGATGTTCATTTCGCCACGGATGTTGCGCGTGCCGAGCATCAGGCCTTTAAGCCATTCGATGTCGTCCTCGGCGGCCGGATCGATGCGCTCTTCGTTGGCCACTGGCCAAGGCTGCAGCATGATCGTCTTGCCCTGAATACCGGCCAGCGGCGCGATGCGCTGCCAGATTTCTTCAGTGATGAACGGCATGAACGGATGCGCCAGACGCAGCGCCACTTCCAGAACGCGCACCAGCGTGCGACGGGTGCCGCGCTGGCGCTCGACCGGCGCGTTTTCGTCCCACAGCACTGGCTTGGACAGTTCCAGGTACCAGTCGCAGTACTGGTTCCAGATGAACTCGTATAGCGCTTGCGCGGCGAGGTCGAAACGGAACTGATCCAGTTGACGGGTCACCTCGGCTTCGGTGCGTTGCAGTTGCGAGATGATCCAGCGATCCGCCAGCGACAGCTCGTAGGCCTCGCCGTTCTGGCCACAGTCTTCGCCCTTGTCCAGAACATAACGCGCGGCGTTCCAGATCTTGTTGCAGAAGTTGCGATAGCCTTCGACGCGGCCCATGTCGAACTTGATGTCGCGACCGGTCGAGGCCAGCGAGCAGAAGGTGAAGCGCAGCGCGTCAGTGCCGTAACTGGCGATGCCGTCGGCGAACTCGTCGCGGGTCTGCTTCTCGATCTTCTTCGCCAGTTTCGGCTGCATCATGCCGGAGGTGCGTTTCTGCACCAGGGCTTCCAGCTCGATACCGTCGATGATGTCCAGCGGGTCAAGGACGTTGCCCTTGGACTTGGACATCTTCTGGCCCTGGCCATCACGCACCAGGCCGTGCACGTAAACGGTCTTGAACGGTACTTGCGGGGTGCCGTCCTCGTTCTTGATCAGGTGCATCGTCAGCATGATCATCCGGGCAACCCAGAAGAAAATGATGTCGAAACCGGTGACCAGCACGTCGGTGGAGTGGAATTTCTTCAGGAACTCGGTCTTTTCCGGCCAACCCAGAGTGGAGAACGTCCACAGACCCGAGCTGAACCAGGTGTCGAGCACATCGTTGTCCTGTTGCAGCGCAACGTCCGGGCCGAGGTTGTGCTTGGCACGCACTTCGGCTTCGTCGCGACCGACGTAGACCTTGCCCGACTCGTCGTACCAGGCCGGAATCCGGTGGCCCCACCACAGTTGACGGCTGATGCACCAGTCCTGGATGTCGCGCATCCACGAGAAGTACATGTTTTCGTATTGCTTCGGCACGAACTGGATGCGGCCGTCTTCAACGGCAGCAATCGCAGGCTCGGCCAGAGGCTTGGTCGACACGTACCACTGGTCAGTCAGCCACGGCTCGATCACGGTGCCGGAACGGTCGCCTTTCGGCACTTTCAGGTTGTGATCGTCGACGCTGACCAGCAGGCCGGCGGCGTCGAACGCGGCAACGATCTGCTTGCGCGCTTCGAAACGCTCGAGACCGGCGTACTCGGCCGGGATCTTGCCGTCGATGCTGTCGTTCAGCGTGCCGTCGAGGTTGAATACCTGGGCTGCGGGCAGCACGTTGGCGTTCTTGTCGAAGATGTTCAGCAGCGGCAGGTTGTGGCGCTTGCCGACTTCGTAGTCGTTGAAATCGTGGGCCGGGGTGATTTTCACGCAGCCGGTGCCGAATTCAGGGTCGCAGTAATCGTCGGCGATGATCGGGATGCGGCGGCCAACCAGTGGCAGCTCGACAAATTTGCCGATCAGGGCTTTGTAGCGCTCATCGTTCGGGTTAACCGCGACGGCGGAGTCGCCGAGCATGGTTTCCGGACGGGTGGTCGCGACGATCAGGAAATCGTTGCCTTCAGCGGTTTTCGCGCCGTCGGCCAGCGGGTACTTGAGGTTCCACAGGAAACCTTTTTCGTCGTGGTTTTCCACTTCGAGGTCGGAAATCGCCGTGTGCAGCTTGGTGTCCCAGTTGACCAGACGCTTGCCGCGGTAGATCAGACCGTCTTCGTGCAGGCGTACGAAGGCTTCCTTGACCGCTTCCGAGAGGCCGTCGTCCATGGTGAAGCGCTCGCGGCTCCAGTCCACGGACGAGCCGAGGCGGCGGATCTGACGGCTGATGTTGCCGCCGGACTGATCCTTCCACTCCCAGACTTTCTCGAGGAATTTCTCGCGGCCCAGGTCGTGGCGGTTCTGCCCGGTGGCTTCCAGTTGACGCTCCACCAGCATCTGCGTGGCGATACCGGCGTGGTCGGTGCCCGGCTGCCACAGGGTGTTGCGACCCTGCATGCGGCGGAAACGGATCAGGGCGTCCATGATCGCGTTGTTGAAACCGTGACCCATGTGCAAGCTGCCGGTGACGTTTGGCGGCGGGATCATGATGGTGTAGGAATCGCCCGCGCCTTGCGGTGCGAAATAGTTCTCGGACTCCCAGGTGTTGTACCAGGAAGTTTCAATGGCGTGCGGCTGGTAGGTCTTATCCATGCGCGGCGGGACCCTATTGGCATTTATTCAGGAAAAGCCGGGAAGTATAGCGGGGCATGGGGCAGAGGGCGAGCGGGGGGAGGCTGGGCGGACACTAATGTTGGGGGGAACCCTTGTGGTGAGGGGATTTATCCCCGATGGGCCGCGCAGCAGCCCCAAATAATTCAATCACGCTGCGTATTCGCAGGGTTCACGACTGCTGCGCAGCCGATC
The DNA here is from genome assembly GCF_050473925.1 of Pseudomonas sp. S8. Taxonomy (NCBI): domain Bacteria; kingdom Pseudomonadati; phylum Pseudomonadota; class Gammaproteobacteria; order Pseudomonadales; family Pseudomonadaceae; genus Pseudomonas; species Pseudomonas sp. S8. The sequence goes on along the minus strand of NZ_JBFDVZ010000016.1, from coordinate 3,190,928 downwards.
GGGGATAAATCCCCTCGCCACAAGGAGATCCATCCGGGTTATTCGTACTGGCTGAGCAACCGCTCCATCCGCGCCTCGAGGCGGCGTTTGATTTCGGTTTCGATGTGCGGTGCGAAGTCGTCGATCACGTCCTGCATGATCAACTGCGCGGCGGCGCGCAGTTCGCTGTCCAGGTGCAGCAGGGCGTCCGGGCCTTTATCAACAGGCGCTGCCGGTTGGGCGGCAGGCGTCGGGGCCGGGACGGGTGGCGGTTCGACGGCGGGCGTCTCGTTGCCAACCGCCTCGAACAGCATCGGAATCTGTTCCTGTTCACCGTCATCGACTGTGTCGGTCAGCAGCGGCGGTTGCAGGTTGTCATCGCCGAGCAACTGACGGATCGATTCGAGATCGTCCAGCAGGTGCGCAGGCTTTTGCAGCGGTTTTGGAGTGTCCATCGGCGTACTCAGAGTCGCTGTAAACGGTGATCTTGCAGAGGATAGCCCTGTTCGCGGTAGAAACGGAAACTCTCCCGTGCCGCCGCTCGAATCGTCGGATCTTCCACCACCACTTCCGCCACGCGGGCGAATTTGCTGGCGAAGGCCGGGATTTTCAGGTCGAGGTTGACCAGCAGATCCTGATGCTCGCCGCAGTCTGCGCTCAGTCCCAGCACGATCAAACCATCCGGCTCGCTCTCGGCAGGGCCGTGCGGCACGAACGTTTCACCCTTGAACGCCCACAGGCGCGCATCGAGATCGTCACGCTGAGCAGCATCGCTGCAATGCAGGTAGATGCGGTGGCCCATGCGCCAGGCTTTCTCAGTGAGCTTGCAGGCAAAGTCCAGGCGAGCCGAAGGATCGGCGCTGGGCAGGATATAGAAGTCGACTTTGGTCATTGCGGTTCCTGAGCCTGGAACGGCGTCACCGCCAAGTGACGCCGTTCAGGTTCATCGGTTTCAGGCTTTGGCGCGGTCCAGCAGGTATTGGGTCAGCAGCGGAACCGGACGGCCGGTGGCGCCCTTGTCCTTGCCGCCGCTGGTCCACGCGGTGCCGGCGATGTCCAGGTGCGCCCAGTTGAGGTTCTTGGTGAAGCGCGACAGGAAGCACGCGGCGGTGATGGTGCCGGCCTTCGGCCCGCCAATGTTGGCGATGTCGGCGAACGGGCTGTCCAGTTGCTCCTGGTATTCGTCGAACAGCGGCAGTTGCCAGGCGCGGTCGTCAGCAGCTTTGCCGGCGCTGAGCAGTTGCTCGATCAGTTCGTCGTTATTGCCCAGCAGGCCGGAAGTGTGGGCGCCGAGTGCAACCACGCAGGCACCGGTCAGGGTGGCGATGTCGATCACCGCTTGTGGCTTGAAGCGCTCGGAGTAGGTCAGGGCGTCGCACAGCACCAGACGGCCTTCGGCGTCGGTGTTGAGGATTTCCACGGTCTGGCCGCTCATGGTGGTGACGATGTCGCCCGGGCGCGAGGCGTTGCCGCTCGGCATGTTTTCGGCGCAGGCGAGGATGCACACCAGGTTGATCGGCAGTTTCAGTTCGAGCACGGCACGCAGGGTACCGAACACGGAGGCCGCGCCACCCATGTCGTACTTCATTTCGTCCATGCCGGCGCCCGGCTTGAGGCTGATGCCGCCGGTGTCGAAGGTGATGCCTTTACCGACCAGCGCGTAAGGTTTCTCGGATTTCTTGCCACCGTTGTATTGCATGACGATCAGGCGCGGCGGTTGGGCGCTGCCTTGGCCGACGGCGTAGAACGAGCCCATGCCCAGGGATTTGATCTTCTTCTCGTCGAGGACTTCGACTTTCAGATCCTTGAACTCTTTGCCGAGGTTCTTGGCTTGCTCGCCGAGGAAGGTCGGGTGGCAGATATTCGGCGGCAGGTTGCCCAGATTACGGGTGAAGGCCATGCCGTTGGCGATCGCGGTGGCATGGTTCACGGCGCGCTGCACTTCGGCCTGCGCAGCCTTGATGGTCAGCAGGGTGATTTTCTTCAGGGCGCGCGGTTCGGCTTTCTGGCTCTTGAACTGGTCGAAGGTGTATTCGCCGTCCACCAGGGTTTCCGCCAGCAGACGGGTCTTGCCGTAGCTGTCGCGGTTCTTGACGATGATTTCATCCAGGGCCAGCACGGCATCGCTGCCACCCAGACCTTTCAGGGTGTTGAGGATGCCAGCCACGATTTTACGGAACGGACGGTCGCCCAGTTCTTCATCCTTGCCCACGCCGACCAGCAGCACGCGCTCGGCCTTGAGGTTCGGTAGGCTGTGCAGCAGCAGGCTTTGACCGACCTTGCCGGCCAGATCGCCACGCTTGAGCACGGCGCTGATCGCGCCACCGCTCAGCTCGTCGACCTGTCTGGCGGCGACGCCGAGTTTGCGGCCTTCGCCGACGGCAACCACCAGGGTGGCGGTTTTCAACGTTTCTGGGCTAACGCTTTTTACAACCAGTTCCATGTCCGGATCCCTGAATGAATGGTCAACACACAGGCGTTCGACGGTGTCCGCAGTCGCCTGCTTATAGATAGAAGAGGCGCAGGTCTGTGCCTGCGACGAAGGCGGCAGTTTGAACCTCGCTCACCGCGCCTGACAACCCTCGGTTGTGCGATCTTCAACGGAATCTACGCTTGGGTGAGTGTGCGCAGTGACAGGCGCCCTCAATCACAGGATAATGCCGCATCTTTTTTCGACGGCTCTGCCTTGCGGGTCGCTCGAAACGTTTGCTTGTTTGGCCGCCTTAGCCTGACAACCCTGGAGTGTCTGGTTTGATCGTCTTCCGTTATCTGTCCCGTGAAGTGATGTTGACCCTGAGCGCCGTCAGCGCCGTGCTGCTGGTCATCATCATGAGCGGTCGCTTCATCAAATACCTTGCCCAGGCCGCTGCGGGCCAACTCGATCCGGGATCGCTGTTCCTGATCATGGGTTACCGCCTGCCGGGTTTCATGCAGCTGATCCTGCCGTTGGGCCTGTTTCTCGGGATCCTGCTGGCTTACGGCCGGCTGTATCTCGAAAGCGAAATGACCGTGCTCTCGGCCACCGGCATGAGTCAGCAGCGTCTGCTGCGCATGACCCTGTTTCCGGCGACGCTGGTGGCACTGGTGGTGGCGTGGCTGAGCCTGAGTCTGGCCCCGCAAGGCGCTAACCAGTTTCAGTTGCTGCTGAACAAGCAGGACGCCCTGACCGAATTCGATACCCTCGAACCCGGCCGTTTCCAGGCGTTGCGTGACGGCACTCGGGTGACCTACACCGAAAGCCTGACCGACGACCGCGTCAACCTCGGCGGCGTGTTCATCTCGCAGAAAAATCTCGGCTCCGATCAGAAAGATCGGGGGATTTCCGTGCTGGTGGCCGAGAAGGGCCGTCAGGAGATTCACCCGGACGGCAACCGCTATCTGATCCTCCACAACGGTTACCGCTACGACGGCAGCCCGGGTCAGGCCGATTACCGCGCGATCAAATACGACACCTACGGCGTATTGCTGCCCAAACCCGATGCCAGCGACGAAGTCACCGACCGTGATGCGATCCCGACTTCGACCCTGCTGAGCGCCGATGACGAGCGTTCCAAGGCTGAATTGCAATGGCGGATTTCACTGCCGTTGCTGGTATTCATCGTGACCCTGATGGCGGTGCCGCTGTCGCGGGTCAATCCGCGTCAGGGCCGTTTCCTGAAGCTGCTGCCGGCGATTCTTCTTTATATGGCTTACCTGACCATCCTGATTGCCGCCCGCGGCGCCCTCGAAAAAGGCAAGATTCCAGCGGTGCTCGGCTTGTGGTGGGTGCACGGGATCTTCCTGGTCATCGGTCTCGGCCTGCTGTACTGGGAGCCGTTGCGCCTGAAGCTGGCCAGCCGTCGCAGCGCTGCGCTGGAGGTGGCCCGTGGTTAAACTCGACCGCTACATCGGCAGTAGTGTATTCGTGGCGATCATCGCCGTGCTGGCGATCATTCTGGGTCTGGCGACCCTGTTTGCCTTCATCGACGAGATGAGCGACGTCAGCGATACCTACACCCTGGCCGACGTGCTGAGCTTCGTCATGCTCACCGCGCCGCGTCGCCTGTATGAAATGCTGCCGATGGCCGCGCTGATCGGCTGTCTGATCGGCCTCGGCAGTCTGGCCAGCAGCAGCGAGCTGACGGTCATGCGTGCCGCGGGTGTGTCCATCGGGCGCATTGTCTGGGCGGTCATGAAGCCAATGCTGGTGCTGATGCTGGCTGGCGTGCTGATTGGCGAATACGTGGCCCCGGCCACCGAAAGCATGGCCCAGGCCAATCGCTCGCTGGCGCAAGGCAGCGGCGATGCGCAGAGCGCCAAACACGGTATGTGGCACCGTCAGGGCGAGGAGTTCATCCATATCAACGCCGTGCAACCCGACGGCCTGCTGTATGGCGTGACCCGCTATCACTTCGACAAAGAGCGCCACCTGCTCAGTTCCAGCTTCGCCAAGCGTGCGGAGTTCGACGGCAAGCGCTGGCTGCTCACTGACGTGACTACTACGGTGTTCCATGAGCGCAACACTGAAGTGGTGAACGCGCCGAGCGAGGAGTGGGATGTATCGCTGAGCCCGCAATTGCTCAACACGGTGGTGATGGCGCCTGAGGCGCTGTCGATTTCCGGACTGTGGGGCTATATCCACTATCTGGCGGATCAAGGCCTGAGCAACGGTCGTTACTGGCTGGCATTTTGGGTCAAGGTGTTGCAGCCGCTGGTCACCGCTGCGCTGGTGCTGATGGCGATCTCCTTCATCTTCGGCCCATTGCGCTCGGTAACCCTCGGTCAGCGAGTGTTCACCGGCGTGCTGGTGGGCTTCACCTTCCGCATCGTCCAGGATCTGCTCGGCCCGTCGAGCCTGGTGTTTGGCTTCTCGCCGCTGTTCGCGGTGCTGGTGCCGGCCACGGTCTGTGCGCTGGCGGGTGTCTGGTTGCTGCGACGCGCCGGTTGATGGCCACGTTGTTGCCAATGCTTTAACCGCGAAAACGCCTCGGTCGACAGATCGGGGCGTTTTCGTATGCAATCCGGGTGACAGGCGAACGTGACGCTTGCGCCGTGTATCAGGTACAATTCCCGGCTATTTTTCGGCGGGCCAAGCCTGCAGCCTTTTTGAGTGTTGATCCGTGAGTGATTTGAGTCATATCCGCAATTTCTCCATCATCGCCCACATTGACCATGGCAAGTCGACGCTGGCTGACCGTTTCATCCAGATGTGCGGTGGCCTGGCCGAGCGTGAAATGGAAGCCCAGGTACTGGATTCCATGGATCTGGAGCGCGAACGCGGGATCACCATCAAGGCCCACAGCGTTACCCTCTATTACAAAGCCAAAGACGGCGTCACCTACCAGCTGAACTTCATTGACACCCCGGGTCACGTCGACTTCACCTACGAAGTCAGCCGTTCCCTGGCCGCGTGTGAAGGCGCATTGCTGGTGGTCGATGCCGGTCAGGGTGTTGAAGCCCAGTCCGTGGCCAACTGCTACACCGCCATCGAGCAAGGCCTCGAGGTCATGCCGGTGCTGAACAAGATCGACCTGCCACAGGCCGAGCCGGACCGCGTCAAGGACGAGATCGAGAAGATCATCGGCATCGACGCCACTGACGCCGTTACCTGCAGCGCCAAGACCGGCCTGGGTGTCGACGAAGTGCTCGAGCGTCTGGTCGCGACCATTCCTGCGCCGACCGGCAACATCGAAGATCCGCTGCAAGCGTTGATCATCGATTCCTGGTTCGACAACTACCTGGGCGTTGTTTCCCTGGTGCGCGTGCGTCATGGCCGCGTGAAGAAGGGCGACAAGATCCTGGTGAAATCCACCGGCAAGATCCACCTGGTGGACAGCGTCGGTGTGTTCAACCCGAAACACACTGCCACTGCTGACCTCAAGGCCGGCGAAGTGGGCTTCATCATCGCCAGCATCAAGGACATTCACGGTGCACCGGTCGGTGACACCCTGACCCTGAGCTCGACCCCGGACGTTGAAGTGCTGCCCGGCTTCAAACGCATCCAGCCACAGGTTTACGCCGGTCTGTTCCCGGTCAGTTCCGACGACTTCGAGGACTTTCGCGAAGCGCTGCAGAAACTGACCCTGAACGACTCCTCGCTGCAGTACACCCCGGAAAGCTCCGACGCACTGGGCTTCGGCTTCCGTTGCGGGTTCCTCGGCATGCTGCACATGGAGATCATCCAGGAGCGCCTCGAGCGCGAATACGACCTGGACCTGATCACCACCGCGCCAACGGTAATTTTCGAGCTGGTGCTGAAAACCGGTGAAACGATTTACGTCGACAACCCGTCCAAGCTTCCGGATGTGTCGGCCATTGAAGACATGCGCGAGCCGATCGTGCGAGCCAATATTCTGGTTCCGCAGGAACACCTGGGCAACGTCATCACCCTGTGCATCGAGAAACGCGGCGTACAGGTCGACATGCTGTTCCTCGGCAATCAGGTACAAGTGACCTACGACCTGCCGATGAACGAAGTGGTCCTGGACTTCTTCGACCGTCTCAAATCCACCAGCCGCGGCTATGCTTCGCTGGATTACCATTTCGATCGTTACCAATCGGCTAATCTGGTGAAACTGGACGTGCTGATCAACGGTGACAAGGTCGACGCCCTGGCGTTGATCGTGCACCGTGACAATTCGCACTTCAAAGGTCGCCAGTTGACCGAGAAGATGAAAGAACTGATTCCTCGTCAGATGTTCGACGTGGCGATCCAGGCGGCCATTGGCGGTCAGATCGTCGCCCGGACCACCGTCAAGGCACTCAGAAAGAACGTATTGGCCAAATGCTACGGCGGTGACGTAAGCCGTAAGAAAAAGCTGCTTGAAAAGCAAAAGGCCGGTAAGAAACGCATGAAGCAGGTCGGCAACGTGGAAATTCCACAAGAAGCCTTCCTCGCCGTGCTCAGGTTGGAATAGTCAGGTCCTATGTCACTAAATTTCCCGCTGTTGCTGGTCATCGCCGTGTTCGTCTGCGGCCTGTTGGCGTTGCTCGATCTGCTGTTCCTGGCGCCGCGCCGGCGTGCTGCGATTGCCTCTTATCAAGGCAGTGTCAGCCAGCCCGAGCCCGTGGTGGTCGAGAAGCTGAACAAAGAGCCGTTGCTGGTCGAATACGGCAAGTCGTTCTTTCCGGTGCTGTTCATCGTGCTGGTGCTGCGTTCGTTCCTGGTGGAACCGTTCCAGATTCCGTCCGGCTCGATGAAACCGACGCTGGACGTCGGCGACTTCATTCTGGTGAACAAGTTTTCTTACGGGATCCGCCTGCCGGTGATCGACAAGAAAATCATCGAAGTCGGTGATCCACAGCGTGGCGATGTGATGGTGTTCCGCTACCCGAGCGACCCTAACGTCAACTACATCAAGCGTGTAGTCGGCGTACCGGGCGACACGGTGCGTTACACCGCCGACAAGCGTCTGTTCGTCAATGGCGAGTCGATTGCCGAGCAACTGGTCGGCTCCGAGCCGGGCACGCTGGGCAGCGCGGAACTCTACAAGGAAAAACTCGGCGCCGCCGAGCACCTGATCCGCAAGGAAATGAGCCGCTACCGCGCGACGCCGGACCATACCTGGACCGTGCCGGCCGGGCACTACTTCATGATGGGCGACAACCGCGATAACTCCAACGACAGTCGCTACTGGGATGATCCGAACATTCCCAAGGATCTGCTGGGCATGGTTCCCGACCAGAATATCGTCGGCAAAGCCTTCGCTGTCTGGATGAGCTGGCCGGAACCGAAACTCAGCCACCTGCCGAATTTCTCGCGGGTTGGCCTGATCAAGTAATCAATCACGGCGCTGTTGACCACAGCGCCGAATGCATTTCTGGCGTCGACACAAATTGGCGCCAGGGCATGAAGCCACGATATTCAGGACGTCATTTTTGAACACAGCGTTAATTGTCCCAGGCCTGCGCCGTACCCCGGCGATGGCAGTGGAATCCAGCCACGAACTCAGCGTGGGTAAACCGTGAGCGTTTCTCTAAGCCGTCTCGAGCGCCAGCTCGGTTACACCTTCAAGGATCAGGAGCTGATGCTGCTGGCCCTCACGCACCGCAGCTTTGCCGGGCGTAACAACGAACGCCTGGAATTCCTTGGCGATGCCATCCTCAACTTCGTCGCCGGCGAGGCGCTGTTCGATCGCTTCCCGCTGGCTCGCGAAGGCCAGTTGTCGCGTTTGCGCGCACGCCTGGTGAAGGGTGAGACACTGGCCGTGCTGGCCCGTGGTTTCGACCTGGGCGACTACCTGCGTCTGGGTTCGGGCGAACTGAAAAGCGGTGGTTTCCGTCGCGAATCGATTCTGGCCGATGCCCTCGAAGCGCTGATCGGCGCGATCTACCTGGATGCCGGCATGGACGTCGCTCGCGAGCGCGTGCTGGCCTGGTTGGCCGGTGAGTTCGAAGGCCTGACGCTGGTCGACACCAACAAGGATCCCAAGACCCGTCTGCAGGAACACCTGCAATCGCGCGGTTGTGAACTGCCACGCTATGAAGTGGTGGATATCCAGGGTGAGCCCCACTGCCGTACCTTCTTCGTCGAGTGCGAAGTGGTCTTATTGAATGAAAAAAGCCGAGGTCAGGGTGTGAGCCGTCGTATTGCCGAACAGGTAGCGGCCGCCGCAGCACTGATTGCCCTGGGCGTGGAGAATGGCAATGACTGATACAAACGCAACTCGCTGTGGCTACGTTGCCATCGTCGGCCGTCCCAACGTTGGCAAGTCGACGTTGCTCAACCACATCCTCGGCCAGAAGCTCGCGATCACCTCGCGCAAGCCGCAGACTACCCGTCACAACATGCTCGGGATCAAGACCGAAGGTGACGTGCAGGCGATCTACGTCGACACCCCCGGCATGCACAAGGGTGGCGAAAAGGCCCTGAACCGCTACATGAATAAAACCGCCTCGGCGGCGTTGAAAGACGTCGATGTGGTGATCTTCGTGGTTGACCGCACCAAGTGGACCGAAGAAGACCAGATGGTCCTGGAGCGCGTGCAGTACGTGACCGGCCCGCTGATCGTCGCGCTGAACAAGACCGACCGCATCGAAGACAAGGCCGAGCTGATGCCGCACCTGTCGTGGTTGCAGGAACAGCTGCCGAACGCGCAGATCATCCCGATTTCCGCGCAGCAAGGGCACAACCTCGACGCACTGGAAAAGGTCATCGCCGATCACTTGCCGGAGAACGATCATTTCTTCCCGGAAGACCAGATCACCGACCGCAGCAGCCGTTTCCTTGCCGCCGAACTGGTGCGCGAGAAAATCATGCGCCAGATGGGTGCCGAGCTGCCGTACCAGATCACCGTCGAGATCGAAGAGTTCAAGCAGCAGGGCAAGACCCTGCACATCCATGCGCTGATCCTCGTCGAGCGTGACGGCCAGAAGAAGATCATCATTGGCGACAAGGGCGAGCGCATCAAGCGCATCGGCACCGAAGCGCGCAAGGACATGGAGCTGCTGTTCGACGCCAAGATCATGCTCAACCTGTGGGTCAAGGTGAAGGGCGGCTGGTCCGACGACGAGCGTGCTCTGCGTTCGCTGGGTTACGGCGACCTGTAAAAAATCTCGGTTCCTGTTTAAACCAGAGAACCCTGTGGGAGCGGGCTTGCCCGCGATGAGGATGTAATGTTCAACAGAGATGTTGAATGTGAATCCGCCATCGCGGGCAAGCCCGCTCCCACATTTGGTTTATGTTGATCTCAAGACTGCGTTTCTTCATCGAGAACTCCATGTCGCAAACCCCACCTCCCGCCCAACTCGCCTACGTCCTGCATTCGCGCGCCTACCGCGAAACCAGCGCGCTGGTCGACTTCCTCACGCCGCAAGGTCGGCTGCGGGCGGTGTTGCGCAGTGCGCGGGGCAAGGCCGGGACACTGGCGCGACCGTTCGTGCCGCTGGAAGTCGAGTTTCGTGGCAAGGGTGAGCTGAAGAATGTCGGGCGCATGGAAAGTGCCGGTAATGCGACCTGGATGGTCGGCGAGGCGCTGTTCAGCGGCCTCTATCTCAATGAGCTGCTGATCCGCCTGCTGCCCGCCGAAGACCCGCACCCGGCGGTGTTCGATCACTACGCTGCCACGCTGTTGGCGCTGGCCGAAGGTCGCCCGCTGGAGCCGTTGTTGCGCTCCTTTGAATGGCGCCTGCTGGACGATCTCGGTTACGGCTTCTCCCTGAACACCGATATCCACAGCGAACCGGTCGCGCCGGACGGTCTCTATCGTCTGCAAGTGGATGCCGGGCTTGAGCGGGTCTACCTGCTGCAACCGGGCTTGTTCAACGGCGTTGAATTACTGGCCATGGCTGAAGCCGATTGGTCCGCCCCCGGCGCACTGTCGGCAGCCAAGCGTCTGATGCGTCAGGCACTGGCCGTTCACTTGGGCGGTCGGCCCCTCGTCAGCCGCGAGCTATTTCGCAAGCCCTGATATGCTGTGCGCCGAATCTTTCCCTTCAGGAGCGCATCCGTGACCACCAGCAATCGCATTCTTCTTGGCGTGAACATCGACCACGTCGCCACCCTGCGTCAGGCCCGTGGCACGCGCTACCCGGATCCGGTCAAGGCTGCGCTGGACGCGGAAGAGGCGGGCGCCGACGGCATCACCGTGCACCTGCGCGAAGACCGCCGGCACATTCAGGAGCGCGACGTGTTGCTGCTCAAGGATGTGCTGCAGACTCGCATGAACTTTGAAATGGGCGTCACCGAAGAAATGATGGCGTTCGCCGAGCGCATCCGTCCGGCACACATCTGTCTGGTCCCGGAGACTCGTCAGGAACTGACCACTGAAGGCGGTCTGGATGTAGCGGGGCAGGAAGAGCGGATCAAGGCGGCGGTCGAGCGCCTGTCGAAGATCGGCAGCGAAGTGTCGCTGTTCATCGATGCCGACGAGCGCCAGATCGCTGCGTCCAGGCGCGTAGGAGCCCCGGCGATCGAGCTGCACACCGGGCGTTACGCTGATGCCGAGACCCCGACCGAAGTTGCTGAGGAATTGAAGCGTGTGGCGGACGGCGTGGCGTTTGGTCTGGCGCAGGGCCTGATCGTCAATGCCGGGCATGGCCTGCATTATCACAACGTCGAAGCCGTGGCAGCGATCAAGGGCATTAACGAATTGAACATCGGCCATGCGCTGGTGGCGCATGCGTTGTTCGTGGGCTTCAAGTCGGCAGTGTCCGAGATGAAGGCGCTGATTCTGGCGGCTGCGCTCAAAGGCTGAAGATCAAAAGATCGCAGCCTTCGGCAGCTCCTACAGATGTACGCAAAACCCTGTAGGAGCTGCCGAAGGCTGCGATCTTTTGCTTTTAGAGCGGGGCAGGCTCTTGCGCCGGTTTTGACTTGTCGATCCCCGGCACATGCAGATTGCCCTCGGCCACCTGATCGCCCTCGAGCTGCGGCTGGGTCACCCAGGTCAGGATGTCGTAGTAGCGACGGATGTTCGCCACGAAATGCACCGGCTCGCCGCCCCGGGCGTAGCCGTAGCGGGTTTTGCTGTACCACTGCTTCTGCGACAGGCGCGGCAGCATCTTCTTCACGTCCAGCCACTTGTCCGGGTTCAGGCCTTCGCGGGACGCCAGTTTGCGCGCGTCATCCAGATGGCCGCTGCCGACGTTGTACGCCGCCAAGGCAAACCAGGTTCGGTCCGGTTCCTGAATCGATTCGTCGAGCTGATCCTTCATGTAGGCCAGGTACTTGGCGCCGCCCATGATGCTTTGCTTGGGATCGAGCCGGTTCGACACGCCCATCGCCTGAGCGGTGTTCTGGGTCAGCATCATCAAGCCGCGCACGCCGGTTTTCGAAGTGACCGCCGGTTGCCACAGCGATTCCTGATAACCGATGGCCGCGAGCAGGCGCCAGTCGATTTTCTCTTTCTTGGCGTACGCCTTGAAGTGCTGTTCGTATTTGGGCAGGCGCTGCTGCAGGTGCTGGGCGAAGGTGGTAGCGCCCATGTAGCCAAGGACATCGACGTGGCCGTAGTAACGGTCTTTCAGGCGCTGCAGGGTGCCGTTTTTCTGCACCTTGTCGAGGTAGGCGTTGATCTCGTTGAGCAGGCTGTTGTCTTCGCCGGCGGCCACGGCCCAGCTCTGACTGCGCGCATCGCCGAGGTCGAAGGCCACGCGGATGTTGGTGAAGTACACCTGGTTCATTGCCACTTCGTTGGAATCAACCAGCGTCAGGTCGATCTGGCCTTCATCGACCATGCGCAACAGGTCGACCACCTCAACGGCGTCGGATTCTTCGTATTCGATGCCGGGAAATTTCTTTTTCAGCTCGGCCAGCTGTTCGGCGTGGGTGCTGCCCTTGAGCACCATGATCTTCTTGCCGACCAGATCGCCCGGGTCGGTAGGGCGCGACTGGCCGTTGCGGTAGATGATCTGCGGGGTGACTTCGAGGTAGGAGTGGGAGAAGCGCACCTGCTTCTTGCGCTCCTCGCTGCTGACCAGGCCCGCCGCCGCCAGTACCGGGCCGTTCGGCTTGCCGATCTGGTTGAACAGGTCATCGAGGTTGTCGGCGGTCTCGATCTTCAGTTCGACCCCCAAATCGTCGGCGAAGCGCTTCACCAGCTCGTATTCGAAGCCGGTTTCACCGCTGCGATCCTGAAAGTAGGTGGCGGGGCTGTTACGGGTAATCACCCGCAGCACACCATCCTCCTTTACGCGCTCAAGTGTGTTGGGTTTATCAACACAACCACCGAGCATCAGGAAGAGTCCGGTTGCGATCAGCCATTTGGCGTACCGCGGACGCAAAGCCGTTGGGAAAAACATGTGCGCAGTATACGCAAACGGCTGCGGGCGCCATATCTCGACAGTGAGGGGCTTGTCTGCTAGAGATCACAAAACCGCACGAAACCCCGCAGGAATGGGGATTAGCGGCATTTTGTGACAGAAAAAATATGCGTTGGCCGCGCACTCTCGAAATTTGACTTCAAAGGCAGAAACACAGATTGATATCCGAGTGCAACCGTGCGTAGCGTTTCGGGTGATGTTGAGGGCGGTTTAGGCTAGAATGCACGGCCTCAAAGCACACCCCTTCCCGAGGCTGTCCCGAAGATGTTGATCCTGCGCGGCGCTCCTGCCCTTTCTGCCTTTCGCCACAGCAAACTCCTTGAGCAACTGAGCCAGAAGGTTCCAGCTGTCAATGGCCTGTATGCTGAATTCGCTCACTTCGCCGAAGTCACCGGCGTCCTGACCGGCGACGAACAGCAGGTGCTTGCGCGCCTTCTGAAGTACGGCCCAAGCGTTCCGGTACAAGAGCCGACCGGCCGTCTGTTCCTGGTGTTGCCGCGTTTCGGCACTATCTCGCCATGGTCGAGCAAGGCCAGCGACATCGCCCGCAACTGCGGCCTGAGCAAGATCCAGCGTCTGGAGCGCGGCATCGCGTTCTACGTGGCCGGCCAGTTCAGCGACATTGAAGCCCAGCAGATTGCCGACGTGCTGCATGACCGCATGACCCAGATCGTTCTGGGCAATCTGGAACAGGCCGCCGGTCTGTTCAGCCACGCCGAGCCGAAGCCGCTGACCGCGATTGACATCCTCGGTGGCGGCCGCGCCGCGCTGGAAAAAGCCAACACCGAGCTGGGCCTGGCCCTGGCCGAAGACGAGATCGATTACCTGGTCAACGCCTTCAACGGCCTCAAGCGCAACCCGCACGACATCGAACTGATGATGTTCGCCCAGGCCAACTCCGAGCACTGCCGCCACAAGATCTTCAACGCCAGTTGGGATATTGACGGCGAGAGCCAGGAAAAAAGCCTGTTCGGCATGATCAAGAACACCTACCAGATGCACAACGAAGGCGTGCTGTCCGCTTATAAGGACAACGCTTCGGTGATCGTCGGCAACGTCGCCGGCCGCTTCTTCCCGGATCCGGAAACCCGCCAGTACGGCGCGGTGCAGGAGCCGGTGCACATCCTGATGAAGGTCGAGACCCACAACCACCCGACCGCGATCGCCCCGTTCCCGGGCGCCTCCACCGGTTCCGGTGGTGAGATCCGCGACGAAGGTGCCACCGGCCGTGGCGCGAAGCCAAAGGCCGGCCTGACCGGTTTCACCGTGTCCAACCTGCAGATCCCGGGCTTCGAACAGCCGTGGGAAGTGCCGTACGGCAAGCCTGAGCGTATCGTTACCGCGCTGGACATCATGATCGAAGGCCCGCTGGGCGGCGCCGCGTTCAACAACGAATTCGGTCGTCCGGCCCTGACCGGTTACTTCCGTACCTTCGAACAATCGATCACTACTCCGCACGGTGACGAAGTTCGCGGTTACCACAAGCCGATCATGCTCGCGGGCGGCATGGGCAACATCCGTGAAGAGCACGTCAAGAAAGGCGAGATCGTCGTCGGCTCCAAGCTGATCGTCCTCGGCGGCCCGGCGATGCTCATCGGTCTGGGCGGCGGCGCCGCGTCCTCGATGGCCACCGGCACCAGCTCGGCGGATCTCGACTTCGCTTCCGTACAGCGTGAAAACCCTGAGATGGAGCGTCGCTGCCAGGAAGTCATCGACCGTTGCTGGCAGCTGGGCGACAAGAACCCGATCAGCTTCATCCACGACGTGGGCGCGGGCGGTCTGTCCAACGCCTTCCCGGAACTGGTCAACGACGGCGACCGCGGTGGCCGTTTCGAACTGCGCAACATTCCAAACGACGAGCCGGGCATGGCCCCGCACGAAATCTGGTCCAACGAATCCCAGGAACGTTACGTTCTGGCGGTCGGTCCGGCTGACTTCGAGCGCTTCAAGGCGATCTGCGAACGCGAGCGTTGCCCGTTCGCCGTGGTCGGTGAAGCCACTGCCGAGCCGCAACTGACCGTGACCGACAGCCACTTCGGCAACAACCCGGTGGACATGCCGCTGGAAGTGTTGCTGGGCAAGGCCCCGCGCATGCACCGTTCGGTGGTTCGCGAAGCCGAGCTGGGCGATGACTTCGATCCGTCGAACCTGGACATCAGCGAATCCATCGAGCGCGTCCTGCATCACCCGGCCGTGGCGAGCAAAAGCTTCCTGATCACCATCGGCGACCGCACCATCACCGGCCTCGTGGCCCGTGACCAGATGGTTGGCCCATGGCAGGTTCCGGTGGCCGACGTCGCCGTCACCGCCACCAGTTTCGACGTCTACACCGGTGAAGCGATGGCCATGGGCGAGCGCACTCCGCTGGCGCTGCTGGACGCTCCGGCGTCGGGCCGTATGGCTATCGGCGAAACCCTGACCAACATTGCCGCTTCGCGCATCAACAAGATTTCCGACATCAAGCTGTCGGCGAACTGGATGTCCGCTGCCGGCCACCCGGGCGAAGACGCGCGTCTGTACGACACCGTGAAAGCGGTCGGCATGGAACTGTGCCCAGAGCTGGGCATCACCATCCCGGTCGGCAAGGACTCGATGTCCATGGCCACCCGCTGGAGCGACAACGGTGAAGAAAAAACCGTGACCTCGCCGATGTCGCTGATCGTGACCGGTTTCGCCCCAGTGGCTGACATCCGTCAGACCCTGACCCCGGAACTGCGCATGGACAAGGGCACCACCGACCTGATCCTGATCGACCTCGGTCGCGGCCAGAACCGCATGGGCGCCTCGATCCTCGCTCAGGTTCACGGCAAGCTCGGCAAGCAGGCACCGGACGTCGATGACGCCGAAGACCTGAAAGCCTTCTTCGCGGTGATCCAGGGCCTCAACGCCGACGGTCACCTGCTGGCTTACCACGACCGTTCCGACGGTGGTCTGCTGACCTCCGTGGTGGAAATGGCGTTCGCCGGCCACTGCGGCCTGAGCCTGAACCTGGACAGCGTTGCCGAAAATTCGGCAGAAATCGCCGCGATCCTGTTCAACGAAGAACTGGGTGCAGTGATCCAGGTTCGTCAGGACGCCACGCCAGATATCCTCGCGCAGTTCAGCGCGGCTGGTCTGGGTGATTGTGTGTCGGTGATCGGTCAGCCGATCAACAATGGCCAGATCAACATCACCTTCAACGGTGACACGGTGTTTGAAGGCCAGCGTCGTCTGCTGCAGCGTCAGTGGGCCGAGACCAGCTACCAGATCCAGCGTCTGCGCGACAACGCCGACTGCGCCGAGCAAGAGTTCGATGCACTGCTGGAAGAGGACAACCCGGGCCTGAGCGTCAAGCTGAGCTACGACGTCAACCAGGACATTGCCGCGCCTTACATCAAGAAAGGCATCCGCCCACAGGTTGCCGTGCTGCGTGAGCAGGGCGTCAACGGTCAGGTGGAAATGGCCGCCGCGTTCGATCGCGCCGGTTTCAACGCGATCGACGTGCACATGAGCGATATTCTCGCTGGCCGTGTCGACCTGAACGAGTTCAAAGGCCTGGTGGCCTGCGGTGGTTTCTCCTACGGCGACGTCCTCGGCGCCGGTGAAGGCTGGGCCAAGTCGGCACTGTTCAACAGCCGTGCCCGCGATGCGTTCCAGGGCTTCTTCGAACGTAACGACAGCTTCACCCTCGGCGTGTGCAACGGTTGCCAGATGATGTCCAACCTGCACGAGCTGATCCCGGGCAGCGAGTTCTGGCCGCACTTCGTGCGCAACCGCTCCGAGCAGTTCGAAGCGCGCGTGGCGATGGTGCAGATCCAGGAATCGAACTCGATCTTCTTGCAGGGCATGGCCGGTTCACGCATGCCGATCGCCATCGCGCACGGTGAAGGCCATGCCGAGTTCTCCAGCGAAGAAGCCCTGCTGGAAGCCGATCTGTCCGGTTGCGTGGCGATGCGTTTCGTCGACAACCACGGTAAGGTCACCGAAGCCTACCCGGCCAACCCGAACGGTTCGCCACGCGGGATTACCGGTCTCACCAGCCGCGACGGTCGTGTGACGATCATGATGCCGCACCCGGAGCGGGTGTTCCGCGCGGTGCAGAACTCGTGGCGTTCGGAAGACTGGACCGAGGATGCTCCTTGGATGCGCATGTTCCGTAACGCGCGCGTCTGGGTGAACTGAGGCCTGTGTACAAGCTCGCGTTTTTTGTTCCCGACAGTCATGTCGAGGTGGTCAAGGACGCTGTATTCGCTGCCGGTGGTGGGCGGATCGGGGACTATGACCACTGTGCTTGGCAGGTGCTTGGGTCTGGTCAGTTTCGGCCTTTGCACGGCAGTCAGCCGTTCATTGGTGAGGCGGGGCGGGTTGAGCGGGTCGAGGAATGGAAGGTTGAGCTTGTGGTTTGTGACGCGTTGATTCGTGATGTGGTGGCTGCTCTCAAGTTGAGCCACCCTTACGAGACGCCGGCTTATGAAGTGTGGCGGCTGGAGGATTTCTGATCTTTTTGCCGCTGGAACGGGAAACCCGCAGATGAGTGATTGTCTGCGGGTTTTTTGTTACCTGCGATTTGAGGGGTGACTACGTTTCATTGTGGGAGCTGGCTTGCCAGCGATGGCGCCCTTATAGGCGACCATGCTCTGTCTGATTGAGTGAGTATCCGTTGCTTCGGGCGCAGCGCCTACGGTTTGCTTCGCTGCACCTCCTCTCGCTGTGTTTGGCTTCACCAAACGGTCGCTGCGCTCCCACCCCCGGATCAATCCCTCCACTCAGCCTTCCGACGTCGCCCGTGGATCAAGATCAAGAACGACAGCCGAGCTTGCGCTCATCCTGGAGTGGGGCGGCTTCGCCGCATGGCGGTGTTCACAAGTTAAAAATATGGGAGCTGGCTTGCCGGCGAAGGCGCCCTGCCAGCCAACCGTTCTCCAATTGAATACCCCCCAATCCATTGTGGAGCTGGCTTGCCAGCGATGGCGGCCTGAAAGCCGACCAATTTCTATCTGGTGCAGTACTCACCTGTAGGAGCTGCCGAAGGCTGCGATCTTTTGACTTTGGTTTTTTACAGGCAAAGGGCAGATCAAAAGATCGCAGCCTTCGGCAGCTCCTACACGGGATGTTTTGTGTTTAAGAGTGTGTGGAATTACCAGAACCTTCCCACAAGATTTTCAGGTTGTCCCTCGGACGTCCGGTCTCTAGGCTTCGTCTGTCGCTGCCAATTCAGCGACCGGGAGGTGAGATACCCGATTTGGATCCCCAGACAAGTGCCCCCATAATTGCGGCCAGCTTTCGCTGTCAGCAATTCCTTATGGCGGCTATGTACGGGCGGACTTCGGTCCGGCCGGATTTGGGGTCCTTACCGGTAATCTCACTCCGTACATGGCTGCCACCTCTTCTCCGAGTGAGATCGGGATCAAGTGGCTACAACACTTAAAAGGACTTGTTCAATGGACAAACTGATCCCCGACCCACCCCACAAAGTCACACTTCCACCCGCCGACGCCATCCGGATTGAAGACCTGACGAAAGACCGTGAAGCCATCAAGCGCGCTGTCGATTTCTACTTCACCCAGCAACCCGCTCAGGCGCATCAGCCCAGCACAATGTTCCTGGTCAACCCCAGCATCGACACCGAAACCCTGCTAGCCCACGCCTACGAATCGTTGGCCTGCGCCAGTGCCATGGCCAGCAACTTCGCCAACGAACTCAGCGGCCTGCAACGCAGCACCGCACTGGCGATCCAGCAAATAGTCATGCTCGCCGAACTGGCGGTAAACCGCGCGCTGGACCGGGTCGATCCGCAAATCTGATTCATCGGATGATCATCGCAAACCGGCTCGTCCCGTCGCGGATCTCATTTCCTTTTTGGGCAGTGGAGACTTCCCTAGGGAGCGAGCCTTCGGCGATCGACTTTTGGATTCAATGCCCAGGTTCGACATGAAGATGACCGATCATCGGAATCCACCGCTGACCTGTAATTTCTGACAGTGGTGCGCTTCGGCAAACTTCTGTCTGATGACACTTCCAACCACAACAGGTAAGAGGGATTTTGCTATGTCTACTGAAAAAAACACTGTGCCAGTGATTACCTCCATGAAAAACAGCCAAGGCGAGCAGATTCCAAACGGCGGTATCACCTCGTCCACTGTTGTGCAGTCGAGCGGCTTGGCGTCTGCAGGCGATGAACTGCAGATTGTTGACGGTGCGACTGAGAAGGGGCGAGTAGTCGCCGACGCTGCAGGCACTTGGCACTTTCACTTGAGGGATTTGTCAGTGGGCATGCATTCGATCACGGCCAGAGGACAGGCTGGTGTCTCTGCACCACGTACGTTCATCGTCACAGTCGAGTAAACACCCGATAAAAAAGCCGCTGAGCTCCACAGCCCAGCGGCTTTCCGTTTATCAGTGAGGCTGTTGAGTTTCGCTGTGGGTTATACCTTGGCGCTGACCTCACTCCGATTAACCAACGCCTCAATCGCCCCACTCAAACTCGCGGCTTTCTCGCCAATCAACAGATGCCAGACCCCACCTTCCAACGGGCTGACACCCTGACACCCCAGCTCTTTCAACTGAGCCTCGGACAACGCTTTGCCATCGGCCAGTTGCAAACGAAGGCGGGTCAGGGCGATGCAGTCCAGTTGCAGTACATTCTCGCGACCGCCTAACGCAGTCAGCCATTGTTGGGCTTCTGGCGCCGTGACCCATGCAGCGTTCGATGCTTCGACCTGCACCGCAGGCGCCGGCACTAACGCACGCCCCAGCGCTGGCATCGCGAGCCGAATTTCGTCGGCGATGCTGTCGGCCAATGGCCCGACCACCACCTGCAAGCTGCCGCCCTTGCCCGGGCGTACCACGGCCATCGCGCCCAATGCCTTCAAGTCAGCGTCGGAAGCCTTGTTGCGATCAACCATTTCCAGACGCAAACGGGTGGTGCAGGCACCGACAGTCACCAGATTCTGCGCACCACCGAGCGCCTTGATGTAAGCCGCGGCGCGCTCATTCTCGGTGAGAACAGCCTTGTCCGCCGCTGCCACATCCTCACGCCCCGGCGTCTTCAAATTGAAGCGACGAATACAGAAATCAAACACCGCGTAATACACCACGGCATACGCCAGTCCGACCGGAATCACCAGCCAGCCATTGGTCGAGCGCCCCCAACCCAGCACCATGTCGATGAAGCCGCCGGAGAAGGTGAAACCGAGGTGGATGTTCAGCGCATTGGTGATCGCCATCGACAGGCCGGTCAGCAACGCATGCAGCAGATACAGCAGCGGGGCGAGGAACATGAAGGCGAATTCGATGGGCTCGGTTACCCCGGTCAAAAACGAGGTCAGCGCCATCGACAGGAAGATCCCGCCCATGACCTTGCGCCGCTCTGGCAGGGCGTTGCGGTACATCGCCAGGCACGCGGCGGGCAGGCCGAAGATCATCATCGGGAACATTCCGGTCATGAACTGGCCGCCTTTCGGATCGCCGGCGAAGTAGCGTGACAGGTCGCCGGTGACCAGTGCACCAGTGGTCGGATCGGTGAAGTTGCCGAACACGAACCACGCCATGTTGTTGAGGATGTGGTGCAGGCCGGTGACGATCAGCAGGCGGTTGAACACGCCGAAGACGAACGCGCCAATGCTGCCGCTTTCCATCATCAGCGCGCCGAAGGCATTGATGCCGTGCTGGATCGGCGGCCAGATGTAGCCGAACACCACGCCCAGCGCGACGGCGGCGAACCCGGTGACGATCGGTACAAACCGTCGGCCGCCGAAGAACGCCAGATACTCCGGCAGTTTGATGTCCTTGAAGCGGTTGTACAGCGCGCCGGCCATCAGGCCGCTGACGATCCCGGCGAGCATGCCCATGTTGATGCTCGCGTCGAGCACCTTGAGGGTGGAGATCATCACCAGATAACCGATTACCCCGGCCAGACCCGCGGTGCCGTTGTTGTCCTTGGCAAACCCGACGGCGATGCCGATGGCGAAGATCATCGCCAGGTTGGCGAAGATCACTTGCCCGGCATCGTGAATGATCGCGATGTTCAAAAGGTCGGTGTCACCCAGACGCAGCAGCAGGCCGGCAATCGGCAGGATCGCGATCGGCAGCATCAGCGCGCGGCCGAGGCGTTGCAGGCCTTCGATGAAGAGTTGGTACATGGTGGTTCTCCCTGCTCTTTATAGAGAGCTTGTTGTTAGTGCAGAGGCCAATGCTGGTGGCAGGCGTGACGAACCGCAGCGGCGCTGTTGAGTTTCAACAGGTCGTGGCTGAGGCGTTGGCATTCGGCCTCGTGCAACTGGCGCACGCGATCCTTGATTTCACCGATTTGCACCGGGCTCACCGACAACTCGGTCACGCCGAGGCCGATCAGCACCGGCGTCGCCAGTGGATCCGAGGCGAGGGCGCCGCAGACGCCGACCCAGCGTTTGTGCGCCGCCGCACCTGCGCAGGTCATGGCGATCAGCCGCAGCAGCGCCGGGTGCAAGGCATCAACCCGAGCGGCCAAACCTGCGTGATCGCGGTCCATGGCCAGGGTGTATTGCGACAGGTCGTTGGTGCCGATCGACAGGAAGTCGGCGTGCTCGGCCAGTTGCTCGGCCTGCAATGCCGCAGCCGGGACTTCGATCATCACGCCGATTTCCGGGCGCTGGCTGATGCCCAGTTCCAGGCACAGCGCATCGACGCGCTGACGGATCTGCAGCAGTTCATCGACTTCGGTAACCATCGGCAGCAGGATCCGGCAACGCTGCAACGGGCTGACCTGCAGCAGTGCGCGCAGTTGTTGATCGAGGATTTCCGGACGCGCCTGAGCCAGACGAATGCCACGCAAGCCGAGTACCGGGTTGGCTTCGGCAGGCAGCGGCAGGTAGTCGAGTTGCTTGTCGCCGCCGACGTCGATGGTGCGAATGATCACCGAATGTTCACCCATGGCATCGAGCACCGCTTGATAGGCAAAGCGCTGCTCTTCGACGTCCGGCGCGGTTTGCCGGTCGACGAACAGAAACTCGGTGCGCAACAGGCCGACGCCATCGGCGCCGTTGGCAAAGGCGTCCGCCGCTTCATGGCTGGAGGCAACATTGGCGACCACTTCGATGACCACGCCATTGCGGGTTTCGGCGGGCAGATGGGCCTTTTTCTGTTGCGCATCGCGGCGTTGCTGACGCTCGATTTGCGCCTGCTGCACTTCGGCCAGACGCTCGGCATTTGGCTTCAGTTCGAGGCGACCGCCATCGGCATCCAGCACCACCGACTGACCTTGTGCTTGATCGAGTAAAGCGGCGCCCAGTGCAACCAGGCACGGCAGGCCTTTGCCGCGCGCCAGAATCGCCACATGCGAGGTCGCGCCGCCTTCGGCCATGCACAATCCCGCGACACCCTGCGCGCTGAGTTGCAGCAGATCCGACGGCGTCAGTTCATGCGCAGCGACGATGGCACCGGCCGGCACTTCGTAATGCCAGGCTTCGCCAAGCAGGGCGCGCAGCACCCGTTGCTTGAGGTCGCGCAGGTCGTTGGCGCGTTCGGCCAGCAGCGCGCTGCCGGTGTGTTGCAGTACTTCGCACTGCACGTCGATCGACTGGCTCCAGGCGTGGGTCGCCGCTGTTCCTTGGTCGATAGCATGCTGCGCGGCGTCGAGCAGGGCCGGGTCTTCGAGCAGTGCCAGATGCGCGGTGAAAATCGCTTCTTCGTCGGTGTTCTTGTGCTTTTTTGCTTGGGTGAGCGTGGCGTGGATTTCGCCGCGCACCTGATGCAGCGCCGACTCCAGCACCTGCTGTTGCACCCGCGGATCATGCTTGCCGACATCTGCCGGCAGGCTGATCGCGTTCAGGCGAAACAACGGCCCGCCAACCAGTCCCGGTGCGGCGCACACCCCTTGCAGCACGCCCGCCTCGGCTGGGCGTTTGCGCGGTGTGGCGCTGGCCGGCGCAGCTGCGTGATGATCATCAGGAAGGGCGGTCGCCAACGCATTGAGCAACGCCTGCAGCGCGGCGTCGGCTTCCGGCCCCTGACAGCTGACCTGCACCTCATCCTGCTCACCGATCGCCAGGCCCATCAGCCCGATCAGGCTGTTGCACGGCGCCGATTTGCCGGCGAAGTGCAGCTGCGACTGGCTCTTGAAGCCTTGTGCGGTCTGGCGAATCAGCGCGGCTGGGCGGGCATGCAAGCCGCCGCGATGCGCCACCAGCACCTGACCTTGAACCTCTGGCCCGCCAACCGCTTCAGCGGTCGCCGCAAAGCTGTTGCGCGCAATGATGTGTAGCAACGGCTCGCCGACCTTCACCGCTTTGAGCGTGATCGGGCGCACCTGGAAGTCCTGGCTGTTGGTCAGGATCAACAGGCTGACCAGGCTTTTGCACTGCTGGCCGACCTTGTCCAGGTCGTAGCGCAACAACGGTTGGCCCTTGTCGACCCGCGTGCCTTGCTTGACCAGCATCGAGAAGCCTTCGCCGTTCAGTTCGACAGTGTCCAGGCCAAGATGCAGGAGGATTTCCGCGCCGTTGTCGGCGCGCACGGTCAGCGCGTGGGCGGTGCGTGCGACGTGGATGATCTCCCCGGCACAGGGTGAGTACAGGGTGTCATTCAGCGGGTCGATGGCGATGCCGTCGCCCATTGCGCCACTGGCGAACACCGCGTCCGGGACTTTGGCCAGCGTGAGCACCGGGCCGCTGAGCGGGGCGCTGAGGGTCAGCTCTTTATTGTTGTTGTGCATGGCTCGGTCTCATCAGTAATTTCGCTTTCCCCGGTAGGAGCTGCCGCAGGCTGCGATCTTTTGATCTTGTTTTTTTGAACGTCAAAATCAAAAGATCGCAGCCTTCGGCAGCTCCTACACGGGTTACATGCCTAAACAGTGGTCAGTGCGTACGGGTCACTTTGCTCAGGTGACGCGGCTGGTCCGGGTCCATGCCGCGGGCCACGGCCAGGCCGGCGGCCATCACGTAGAAGCTCTGGATCGCCAGAATCGGGTCGAGGGCCGGGTGTTCGGCGCGGCTCAGGGTCAGGTCGCGTTCGAGGATGTCGTCCGGCGCGGCCAGCAGCACGCGGGCACCGCGTTGACGCATCTCTGACGCGAGGCTGATCAGACCGGCCTGTTCGGCACCGCGCGGGGCGAACACCAGCAAAGGGTAATGCTCGTCGATCAGCGCCATCGGGCCGTGACGGACTTCGGCACTGCTGAACGCTTCGGCCTGAATGGCCGAGGTTTCCTTGAATTTCAGCGCGGCCTCTTGGGCGATGGCAAAACCGGCGCCACGGCCGATGACCATCAGCCGTTCGCAGTCGCGCAAGGCGTCGATCGCGGTGCTCCAGTCCTGTTTTGCCGCTTCGCGCAGACCTTCGGGTAGGGCGTTGTGCGCTTCCAGCAGTTCGCTGTCTTCTTTCCAGTGCGCGATCAGACGGGCGCTGGCGCTCAGGGTGGCGATGAAACTCTTGGTCGCGGCGACACTGCTTTCGATACCGGCGAGCAACGGCAGGCTGAATTCACACGCCGCTTCCAGTGGCGAATCGGCGGCGTTGACCATCGACACGCTCAGCGCGCCACGCTTGCGCAGCAGACGCAGGCTGTTGACCAGATCCGGGCTTTGCCCCGATTGCGAGAACGCGAACGCGACCTGACCGCTGACCTTCAACGGCGCCTGCTGCATGGTCACCACCGACATCGGCAACGACGCCACCGGTACCCCCAGTTGCTGCATGGTCAGGTAGGCGAAGTAGCTCGCCGCGTGGTCGGAGCTGCCGCGCGCGACGGTCATCGCCACTTGCGGCGGCTGACGGCGCAGGCGCCCGGCGATCTCGATCATCTGCGGGTCGAGCTGTTGCAGTTGGGCTTGCACGGCCTCGAACGAGGACAGCGCCTCTTCAAGCATTTTTGAAGTCAATGTCTTCTCCTTCGACCATGACGGCGGTCAGTGTGAGTGAGCGATCCAGCCGCACGCAGTCGGCCCAGGCGCCCGGTTCGAGGCGCCCGCGTTCGGTGATGCCGAGGTAGTCGGCGGGGAATTGCGACAGGCGCTGCGAGGCCTCGGCGATCGGCAATCCGATCTTCACCAGGTTGCGCAGGGCCTGATCCATGGTCAGGGTGCTGCCGGCCAGCGTGCCGTCGGGCAGGCGCACGCCGCCCAGGCATTTGGTCACGGTGTGGCTGCCGAGCTTGTATTCACCGTCGGGCATGCCGGCGGCGGCGGTTGAATCGGTGACGCAGTACAGGCACGGGATCGAACGCAGGGCCACGCGGATCGCGCCGGGGTGCACGTGCAACAAGTCCGGGATCAGCTCGGCGAATTTGGCGTGGGCCAACGCGGCGCCGACGATGCCCGGCTCGCGGTGATGCAGCGGGCTCATGGCGTTGTACAAATGGGTGAAACTGGTCGCGCCGGCATCGAGGGCGGCGACGCCTTCCTCGTAGCTGCCGAGGGTGTGGCCGATCTGCATGCGGATGCCGCGGCTGCTCAGTTCACGAATCAACCCGTCGTGGCCGGCGATTTCCGGAGCGATGGTGATCACCCGGATCGGCGCCAGCGCCAGGTATTCCTCGACTTCGGCCATCAACGCGGTGTGGGCGAAATTCGGTTGCGCGCCGAGTTTGCCGGGGTTGATGTACGGGCCTTCCAGATGCACACCGAGTACCCGGGCGGCGTCTTGCGGACGCTGTTCGCAGAACTCGCCGACCTCTTTCAGCACGCTGGAAATCTCGGCGCTCGGCGCGGTCATGGTGGTGGCCAGCAGTGAAGTGGTGCCGAAACGCACGTGGGTTTTGGTGATGGTTTCGAAGGCGCTGGCGCCTTCCATGATGTCTTTGCCACCACCGCCGTGGACGTGCAGGTCGATGAAACCCGGCAGCAGGTACGGCAGGTCATTGTCGGCCGGATCGCAGGGTACGCCTTCGATCGACACGACTTTGCCGTGTTCGTGAATCAGCCGGCCGCGAACCCAGCCGCTGGCGGTGAGGATGTTGTCTTCGGACATTTTGCTTCTCTCGTTTGGCCTGGCTGCCGGTCAGCGGCGAAGCTCTGCAACAAAGTCGTAGTAGTCGTTGCGGCAATAGGTGTCGGTGACTTCGATCGGCGTGTTGTCTTCCAGATAGCCGACCCGGGTCATCAGCAGCATGGCGGTGCCGGGGGCGATGCCGACCAGCGCGGCGAACTCGTCCGAGGCGTTGATCGCCTGGATGTGCTGCAGGGCGCGGACGATCGGTTTGCCGATGCCGTCGAGGTACTCGTAGAGCGAATTGCCGACCAGGTGCGGCTTGGGCATGATCGAGGCGGGCAGGGTGCTCATCTCGATGGCCATCACGGTGTCATCGGCCTTGCGCAGGCGTTTCATGCGCGCCACCTTGTCGTTCGGCGACAGGCTCAGGCGGATCAGTTCTTCGTGAGTCGGCAGGGTGATTTCGCGTTCCAGCCACTGCGAGCTGGGGACGAAACCCTTGAGGCGGAGCATTTCGCTGAAGCCCGAGAGGCGTGACAGCGGTTGTTCCAGACGTGGGGTGATGAAGGTGCCGGAACCTTGCAGACGGCGGATCAGACCTTGATCGAGCAGCACTTCCAGCGCCTTGCGCGCGGTGACCCGGGAGATCCCGAGTTGCTCGCTGAGGTTGCGCTCGGAGGGCATGGCCTGCTCGGCCTTCCATTGCCCGGAATGGATCGCCGATTCCAGATTGCGCGCCAGCTGCAGGTACAGCGGCGTCGGCTGGGAGTCATCTGGGCGTAGGGCCTGGAGGTCGTTCATGTAGGTCATTTCCGACGCGAGTATAGGATTGTTGTGGCTCGCTTGTGGGGCGGAAATTAATACCACTTGAATACCATGTCAACGCAGTGAATTGGCGTGTAGCCCAATGAAATGGCGGGTTTCGGGGTTTGTGGTTTGAAGTGGTATTAGTGGTGGGCTGTAAAAAGCAAAAGATCGCAGCCTGCGGCAGCTCCTGCAGTGGGAAGTGGTATCAACCCTGTAGGAGCTGCCGAAGGCTGCGATCTTTTGATTTATTTTTTTCAGGTGACCAGTGGTCAGTCGTTAAGGACGAATCTCGATCATCGTGCCGTCCGGCACCAGACCCCAGACTTCACGCATGTCCATGTTGCGCATGGCGATGCAGCCGTCGGTCCAGTCCAGAGTGTGGAACAGGTCTTCGGGGGTTTCTGCCGAATCCGGCGTGCCGTGAATCATGATCATCCCGCCAGGCTCGACGCCTTCGCGGCGGGCGCGGGCCGAATCGCTGATGTTCGGGTAGGAGATGTGCATCGCCAGATTGAATTTCTCGCTGACCTTGCGCCAGTCGATCCAATAGAAACCTTCCGGGGTACGTTTGTCGCCTTCAATCAGTTTCGGCCCCTTTTTCGCGCCCTTGCCCAAGGAAATCCGATAGGTCTTGATCGGCTTGCCGTCGGCGATCAACTGCAGTTGATGCGCCGATTTGAGCACCAGGATTTTTTCGATCAGCGGGGTGTTCGACGGCGTCACGGTGGTCACGAAGGACGCTTGGGAGACTGAGACGAATGACAGGCAAAACAGAGCAAACAACCAGCGCATTGAAACAATTCCCCAAAGAGTGACGCAACGTTAAGTGTAGGAGCTGCCGAAGGCTGCGATCTTTTGATCTTTTGATCTTTTGATCTTTGGATTTTTTGAGTCAGCTAATGGCAGGCTGAGCCAGCGGCGGAATCGATTCGGAGCGAACCGGGTAGTTTTCGGCGCGGCGATCAGCGAAGAAACATTCTAAGGTACGCCCCACGGTGCGGAAAGCCAGCTCGTCCCACGGAATGTCGGCTTCGTCGAATAGTTGCACTTCGAGGCTTTCGGGGCCGGCCGCGAAGTCCAGGTCGGCCAGTTCGGCGCGAAAGAACACATGCACCTGGCTGATGTGCGGCACATCGATCAGGGTATAGATGCTCAGATTGCGCACTCGGGCGCAGGCTTCCTCGGCGGTTTCGCGGATCGCGGCCTGTTCGATGGTCTCGCCGTTTTCCATGAAGCCGGCGGGCAGCGTCCAGTAACCCAGGCGTGGCTCGATGGCGCGGCGGCAGAGCAGCACCTGGCGACCCCAGGTCGCGACACAACCGGCGACGATATTGGGGTTTTGATAGTGAATGGTCTGACAGCTGTCACAGACAAATCGCAGTCGCGAGTCGCCTTCGGGAATGCGCTGGGTCACCGGGTTGCCGCACTGGCTGCAAAATTTCATGCTGGGGTTCCTGAATGCTGCGCCTATCTTGGCGTGCAGCGGTGTCGGTCGGCAAGTTGTCGTTTCGCGACATGGCCCGGCGAAGGGCTTGGGCGGCTGCAATGATTGGTGCATGATGCAGGGTAAGGCACAGATCGAGAACACTCATGCTGGACGAGCTACTGCATAGGGTAAGCAACCACACACCGCGCACGCTGGAGACCGATAAACGTTTCCCCGAGGCCGCTGTTCTGGTGCCGATCACCCGCAGTGACGAGCCCGAGCTGGTGCTGACCCTGCGGGCAAGCGGCCTCTCGACCCATGGCGGCGAAGTGGCCTTTCCCGGCGGTCGCCGCGACCCCGAAGACCCCGACCTGATTTTCACCGCCTTACGCGAAGCCGAAGAAGAAATCGGCCTGCCACCGGGGCTGGTCGAAGTCATCGGCCCGCTCAGCCCGCTGATCTCCCTGCATGGCATCAAGGTCACGCCGTATGTCGGGGTGATTCCGGACTTTGTCGAATACCAGGCCAACGATGCCGAGATCGCTGCCGTCTTCAACGTGCCGTTGGAGTTCTTCCGCAAAGACCCGCGTGAGCATACGCATCGTATCGATTATCAGGGCCGCAGCTGGTACGTGCCGAGTTATCGTTACGGCGAATTCAAGATCTGGGGATTGACCGCTATCATGATTGTCGAGCTGATCAATCTGCTCTATGACGAACAGATCAGCCTGCATCACCCGCCCAAAAGCTATATCAACACCTGAAGCCATCGCTCGAATGGCCCGTCATCGTGAGCCCTGAGGAAAACAAGATGAAATACCGCCTGGGCGACGCCCGCGTCGAGACCCATCCACAGAGCTGGGTTGCACCCAATGCCGTGCTGGTGGGCAAGGTCAAGCTGGAAGAAGGCGCCAACGTCTGGTTCAACGCCGTGCTGCGCGGCGACAACGAGCTGATCCTGATCGGCAAGAACAGCAACGTCCAGGATGGCACGGTGATGCACACCGACATGGGCTATCCGCTGACCATCGGCACCGGCGTGACCATCGGCCATAACGCCATGCTGCATGGCTGCACCGTTGGCGACTACAGCCTGATTGGCATCAACGCGGTGATCCTCAACGGCGCGAAAATCGGCAAGAACTGCATCATCGGCGCCAATTCGCTGATCGGCGAAGGCAAGGAAATCCCCGATGGCTCGCTGGTGATGGGGTCTCCGGGCAAGGTCGTGCGTGAACTGACCGAGCCACAGAAGAAAATGCTCGAAGCCAGTGCCGCGCACTATGTGCACAATTCCCAGCGCTATGCGCGTGATCTGGTCGAGCAGGAAGCATGAACACGCCCGAAAGACCGGTTGCCTCGCCGTGCGTGAATATCTGTGCGCTGGATGAGGACGATATTTGTACCGGTTGCCAGCGCACGGTCGCGGAGATCACCTGCTGGGGCCGCATGACCAACGACGAGCGGCGGGTGGTGCTGGGGTTGTGTCATGAGCGGGCGAAAGCGAGTGGGTTGGTGTGGATGATCCCGGCGACCCCAAACAAGTAGCGAAGATCAAAAGATCGCAGCCTTCGGCAGCTCCTACAGGAAGATCGCATTCCCATGTAGGAGCTGCCGCAGGCTGCGATCTTTTGCTTCTGCTTTGCCTGAAGTAACCTGTGCGCCAATTTCCCAGGTCGCCAGCATGATTTTCCTCATCGCCTACATCAGCAGCGTCGTGCTGATCAACTTCGCTTTCTCCACCGCGCCACACCTGGACATCATCTGGTCGGCCTGGGGCGGATTGGTGTTCGTGTTGCGCGACATGGTGCAAACCCGTTTCGGTCACGGTGCCATCGTGGCGATGCTGGTGGCGCTGGTGTTGTCCTACGTCACCTCGGATCCTTCCATCGCCCTGGCCAGCGCCACGGCGTTCGCGATCTCCGAATGCATCGACTGGCTGGTCTTCAGCATCACCAAACGGCCGCTGCGCGACCGCCTGTGGATCAGTTCGGCGCTGAGCATTCCCCTCGATACCTTCATCTTTTTCGGCATGATCGACCTGATGACGCCACCGGTGATCATCACGGCATTGGCCTCGAAGTTCGCAGGTGTTACTGCCGTCTGGCTGATCATGGCCTGGCGCGAGCGCAAACAGGCTGTCGCCAGCTGAGCCAAACCCTGCGGTTCATGTAAAATGCCGCGCTTTCTCCCCATGGAAAGCGCGTCTGGCGTTGCTTTCCTCGATGATCCGCTTCTTTGAGGACCTGAGATGACCCGTATCGGAACTCCATTGTCGCCAACCGCGACCCGCGTATTGCTGTGTGGCTGTGGTGAGTTGGGCAAGGAAGTGGTGATCGAGCTGCAACGCCTGGGCGTTGAAGTGATTGCCGTCGACCGTTACGCCAACGCGCCGGCCATGCAGGTGGCGCACCGCAGCCACGTGATCAACATGCTCGACGGCGCCGCGCTGCGTGCAGTCATCGAAGCCGAGAAGCCGCACTTCATCGTGCCGGAAATCGAAGCCATCGCCACCGCCACGCTGGTCGAGCTGGAAGCCGAAGGCTTCACCGTGATACCGACCGCCCGCGCCGCGCAATTGACCATGAACCGCGAAGGTATCCGTCGCCTGGCCGCTGAAGAGCTGGACCTGCCAACCTCGCCGTACCACTTTGCCGACACCTTCGAGGACTACAGCAAAGCCGTTCAGGATCTGGGCTTCCCGTGCGTGGTCAAGCCAGTCATGAGCTCGTCGGGCAAAGGCCAGAGCCTGCTGCGCAGCGCCGATGACGTGCAGAAAGCCTGGGATTACGCGCAAGAGGGCGGTCGCGCCGGCAAAGGTCGGGTGATCATCGAAGGCTTCATCGATTTCGACTACGAAATCACTCTGCTGACCGTGCGCCACATCGGCGGCACCACGTTCTGCGCACCGGTCGGTCACCGTCAGGAAAAGGGCGACTATCAGGAGTCCTGGCAGCCGCAGGCCATGAGCCCGATTGCCTTGGCTGAGTCCGAGCGCGTGGCCAAAGCCGTGACCGAGGCTCTGGGTGGTCGCGGGCTGTTCGGCGTCGAGTTGTTCATCAAGGGTGATCAGGTGTGGTTCAGCGAAGTCTCGCCGCGCCCGCACGACACCGGTCTGGTGACCCTGATTTCCCAGGATCTGTCGCAGTTCGCCCTGCACGCGCGCGCCATTCTCGGTCTGCCGGTGCCGCTGATCCGTCAGTTCGGCCCATCCGCTTCGGCGGTGATTCTGGTGGAAGGGCAGTCGACCCAGACCGCGTTCGCCAACCTTGGCGCAGCGCTGAGCGAGCCGGATACCGCACTGCGGCTGTTCGGCAAGCCTGAAGTCAACGGTCAGCGCCGGATGGGCGTGGCGCTGGCGCGGGATGAGTCGATTGAGGCGGCTCGTGCCAAGGCGACCCGTGCGGCTCAGGCTGTTGTTGTAGAGCTGTAAACCGAGGCGCGGCATTCGCGAGCAAGCTCGCTCCCACAGGTTTTTTGGTTGTGCACAAAATTTGTGATCAACCGAAAACCCTGTGGGAGCGGGCTTGCCCGCGATAGCGATCTATCAGGCAACCTGATTCAGATCGTTGCCACGCGTTTCCTTCAGGCACAGCACCGCAATCAGGCTGAGCACCGCTGCCGCCGACACATACCCGCCGACATAACTCAAACCGCCCATCGCCACCAGTTTCTGCGCAAAGAACGGTGCCGCCGAGGCGCCGACGATGCCGCCCAGATTGTAGGCCGCCGATGCGCCGGTATAGCGCACGTGGGTCGGAAACAGTTCCGGCAGCAGCGCGCCCATCGGGGCAAACGTCACGCCCATCAGGAACAGCTCGATGCACAGGAACAGCGCCACGCCCCAGGTCGAGCCCTGCGTCAGCAACGGCTCCATCAGGAATCCGGACAGGATCGCCAGCACACCGCCGACGATCAGCACCGGTTTGCGCCCGTAACGATCGCTGGCCCAGGCGGACAACGGTGTAGCCGCCGCCATGAACAGCACGGCAAAACACAGCAGTCCAAGAAACGTCTCACGGCTGTAGCCGAGGGTGGACACGCCGTAGCTCAGGGAAAACACCGTCGAGATGTAAAACAGCGCATAACACACGACCATCGCCGCCGCGCCGAGCAGGGTGGGCGCCCAGTATTGGCTGAACAGCTCGACCAGCGGCACTTTCACTCGCTCCTGACGGGCAATCGCGTTGGCGAACACCGGCGTTTCGTGAAGCTTGAGGCGTACATACAGACCGACCATCACCAGCACTGCGCTGAGCAGAAACGGAATCCGCCAGCCCCAGCTGCGGAACTGCTCGTCATTGAGGGTCATGGCCAGGGTCAGGAACAACCCATTGGCCGCGAGAAAACCGATCGAAGGCCCCAGTTGCGGGAACATGCCGAACCACGCCCGCTTGCCCTTCGGCGCATTCTCGGTGGCCAGCAACGCCGCGCCACCCCATTCGCCGCCCAGGCCCAACCCCTGACCGAAACGCAGCACGCACAACAGAATCGGTGCCCAGGCGCCAATGCTGTCGTAACCCGGCAGCACGCCGATCAGCGTGGTGCACACGCCCATCAGCAAGAGTGAAGCGACCAGCGTCGATTTGCGCCCGATGCGGTCACCGAAGTGGCCGAACAGCGCCGAACCCAGCGGTCGGGCGAGGAAGGCGATACCGAAAGTGAGAAACGCCGAGAGCATTTGCGCGGTGCCGGACGTCTGTGGAAAGAACACCGGTCCGATCACCAGTGCAGCGGCGGTGGCGTAGACATAGAAGTCGTAAAACTCGATGGCGGTGCCGATGAAGCTCGCCGTTGCCACGCGGGTGGCGGAGTTGGTCGGCTGGGCAGGCGCGGTGGCGCTGTAAGCGGTACTGGTCGTCATGCGGTGATCCCTGACAGTCATGGCTCCGTTGGAGCGAATTATTATGGTTGAACACCCAGGGATGTGGGATGAGACGCGAGCGCTGTTTCGAGTAGGAACAGTCGTCGGGGTAGTGCGGAAAATGGCCAAAACCGCTTTAGTGCGGGGTAAGCACAGGGCTCGGCAGCGCTTGGGTAAGCGGCTCGATTATAGGAAGGGGGCTAACGAATGAACAAGAGCAAAGATCGCAGCCTTCGGCAGCTCCTACAGAGTACAGAGGAACGCATTCCCAAATGTAGGAGCTGCCGAAGGCTGCGATCTTTTGATCTTTTATCTGGCCGGCACCAAAGCAGGCACAGCGCTCGTATGCCAGATCAACACCTTGCTCACCCGGTTGTCCTCGGTCTCGAGAATCTCCAGCCGATAACGCCCGATCTTCAGACACACCGCGCTGTCCGGAATGGTTTCCAGCGCCTCGGTCACCAGGCCGTTGAGGGTTTTCGGCCCGTCGCTCGGCAAATGCCAGCCCAGGCATTTGTTCAACTCGCGGATCGACGCGGTGCCGTCGATCACCATGCGCCCGTCGGGCTGCGGATGGATGTGCGGGTTGTCGAGGCTGTGCTCGCTTTCGAATTCGCCGACGATTTCTTCGAGAATGTCTTCCAGGGTAACGATGCCCAGCACTTCGCCGTATTCGTCCACCACCATGCCCAGCCGGCGCTGCTGTTTGTGGAAATTGAGCAGTTGCAGTTGCAGCGGCGTGCTTTCCGGAACGAAGTACGGTTCGTAGCTGGCGGCCAGCAGTGCTTCGCGGGTCAGCTCGCCATCGTTGAGCAGATGGCGGATTTGCCGGGTGTTGAGCACCGCTTCGACCTGGTTGATGTCGCTATGGAACACCGGCAGGCGCGTGCGTTTGTTGTGGCGCAGTTGTTCGATGATCTCCTCGATCGAGTCGTCGAGGTTGATGCCGTCGACATCGCTGCGCGGCACCAGAATGTCGTTGACCGTGATGTTGTCCAGCGCGTGGATCCCGGAAACCGGGTGGGCGCGAGACGGGTGTTCCGGGTCGTCGTTCGGGTCGGCAGGTTCTTCGTCTTCGCTTTGCTGCACCACTTGGGTTTTGCGCGCGAAGGGACGCAGCAGCAAACCGCTGATGCGGCTCAGCAGCCAGGCCAGCGGATAAAGAATTTTCAGCGGAACGGCCAGCAGGGTATTGCCGAAGGACAGCACGGCCTCCGGATAGCGCTGGGCCACGGTGCGTGGGAAGTAATCGGCAAACACCAGCAACACGGCAGCGGCACCGAGGCAGGCTGCCCACGGGCCGTTTTCTTCGCAAAGGAAGATTGCCAGCAGCGTGGCAATGACCACCGCAAGGGCGCGGCACAGGGTGTTGCACAGGATCAGACTGTCGAGCGGGAAGCTCAGCTTCGCCAGCGGTTTATCGCTGGCGCGCGAGGCGGTGCGTTGCGCGAGCAAGTGCTGCTGCGCGATTTCGACGGCGGTAAACAGCCCCGACCATAAAATCAGCAGGACAAATACCGCAAGCATCGGCCCTATGGGCAAACCGTCCATTTATGCCGCCCGTCAGATGTGCAGGATGTATTCACGAACCAGTTTGCTGCCGAAATACGCCAACATCAGCAGGCAGAAACCGGCGAGGGTCCAGCGAATCGCCTTGTGGCCGCGCCAGCCGAGGCGATTACGGCCCCACAGCAGCACGCTGAACACCACCCACGCCAGGCACGCCAGCAAGGTCTTATGCACCAGATGCTGGGCGAACAGGTTCTCGACGAACAGCCAGCCGGAGATCAGCGACAGCGACAGCAGCGTCCAGCCGGCCCAGAGAAAGCCGAACAACAGGCTTTCCATGGTTTGCAGCGGCGGGAAGTTCTTGATCAGGCCCGACGGGTGCTTGTGCTTGAGCTGGTGATCCTGCACCAGCAGCAGCAAGGCCTGGAAGACCGCGATGGTGAACATGCCGTAGGCGAGGATCGACAGCAGAATGTGGGCGAGGATGCCCGGCTCTTCGTCGATGATCTGCACCGTACCGGCCGGCGCGAACTGCGCCAGCAACACCGTCGCCGCGCCGAGCGGGAACAGCAGCACCAAGAGGTTTTCCACCGGGATCCGCGAGCAGGCCAGCAGCGTCAGGGCGATGACGGCCGCGGCGATCAGGCTGGCGGCGCTGAAGAAGTCCAGGCCCAGGCCGATCGGGGTCAGCAGGTGAGTGAGCAGGCTGGCGCTGTGGGCGAGCACGGCGAGGATGCCGAGCGTAACCAGCAGGCGCTTGTTCGCCTTGGCGCCGGAGGCCAGGCGGGTGCCCTGATAAAGGGTCGCAGCGGCATAAAGAAGAGCGGCGGCGAGCGTGGTCAGCAAACTGGGTGACAAGGGGAGCATAAATCCTGTTAGGCAGGCCCGAAAGGCGCTGAGTTTGGCATAGAACCGCCACACCACGAAAGTGCGAGGTGTCCGCCCGACGCAGTCTTCGCTATAATCCGCGACCTGCCCACGCCGCAGGCTCGCCGAGCACATGTTGAATCCGGTCTGGGCCGCCATTATCCCGGTCTACACAGGGCCTGAAAGGATCGCGCAATGTTTGAAAACTTAACCGACCGTCTCTCGCAGACGCTGCGCCATGTCACCGGCAAGGCGAAGCTGACTGAAGACAATATCAAAGACACCCTGCGCGAAGTGCGCATGGCGTTGCTCGAAGCCGACGTCGCCCTGCCGGTGGTCAAGGACTTCGTCAATTCGGTCAAGGAGCGCGCTGTCGGCACCGAGGTGTCGCGCAGCCTGACGCCGGGCCAGGCATTCGTGAAGATCGTCCAGGCCGAACTCGAAAGCCTGATGGGCGCGGCCAACGAAGACTTGAACCTGAGCGCTGTGCCGCCCGCCGTCATTCTGATGGCCGGTCTGCAGGGTGCCGGTAAAACCACCACCGCCGGCAAGCTCGCGCGCTTCCTTAAAGAGCGCAAGAAGAAGTCGGTGATGGTCGTATCGGCGGACATCTACCGCCCGGCGGCTATCAAGCAGCTGGAAACCCTGGCCAACGACATCGGCGTGACGTTCTTCCCGTCCGATCTGAGCCAGAAGCCGGTCGACATCGCCAACGCGGCTATTAAAGAAGCAAAACTCAAATTCATCGATGTGGTCATCGTCGACACCGCCGGTCGTCTGCACATCGATGAAGAGATGATGGGCGAGATCAAGGCGCTGCACGCCGCGATCAAGCCGGTCGAAACCCTGTTCGTGGTCGACGCCATGACCGGTCAGGACGCCGCCAACACGGCCAAGGCCTTCGGTGATGCGCTGCCACTGACCGGTGTGATCCTGACCAAGGTCGACGGCGATGCCCGAGGCGGTGCGGCGCTGTCGGTACGCGCGATCACCGGCAAGCCGATCAAGTTCATTGGTATGGGCGAGAAGAGCGAAGCACTCGATCCGTTCCACCCTGAGCGTATCGCTTCGCGGATCCTCGGCATGGGTGACGTGCTCAGCCTGATCGAACAGGCTGAAGCGACCCTCGACAAGGACAAGGCCGACAAGCTGGCCAAGAAGCTGAAGAAGGGCAAGGGCTTCGACCTCGAAGACTTCCGCGATCAGCTGCAACAAATGAAGAATATGGGCGGCCTCGGCGGGCTCATGGACAAACTGCCGAGCATCGGCGGCGTCAACCTGTCGCAGATGGGCAATGCCCAGAACGCGGCAGAGAAACAGTTCAAGCAGATGGAAGCCATCATCAACTCCATGACCCCGGCCGAGCGCCGCGACCCTGAGCTGATC
Source organism: Pseudomonas sp. S8 (assembly GCF_050473925.1). Lineage (NCBI taxonomy): Bacteria > Pseudomonadati > Pseudomonadota > Gammaproteobacteria > Pseudomonadales > Pseudomonadaceae > Pseudomonas > Pseudomonas sp. S8. The sequence continues at coordinate 3,154,467 of NZ_JBFDVZ010000016.1, read as the reverse complement.
AGCGGTTCGCGCAAACGCCGGATCGCCATGGGTTCCGGCACCCAGGTGCAGGACATCGGTCGCTTGATCAAGCAGCACAAGCAGATGCAGAAGATGATGAAGAAATTCACCGCCAAGGGCGGTATGGCGAAAATGATGCGCGGCATGGGCGGTATGTTGCCCGGCGGCGGCATGCCAAAAATGTAAAGATCTCGCCGGTCGTCGCACCGGCGCAGACCCTGCAAGGACGCAGGATCAACAGCAAACCCGCACTCGGCGGGAGCTGACCGGCCGTTTTCATCGACGGCTCTATATGCAAATCCGCACGGCATGCCATAGGCGCCGGAAAAAGTCATTTGCAAAAGTCCGGATATTCCTTAGAATATGCGGCCTTTCGGGCACCCATGCCCGCTGTGCATTTAGATTTGCAGCACCGACTACAGGAACGATGTTCACATGCTAACAATCCGTCTTGCCCTTGGCGGCTCCAAAAAGCGCCCGTTTTACCACCTGACCGTAACCGACTCGCGTAACCCGCGTGACGGCTCCCACAAAGAACAGGTTGGCTTCTTCAACCCTGTTGCCCGTGGTCAGGAAATCCGTCTGTCCGTGAACCAAGAGCGCGTAGCCTACTGGCTGAGCGTTGGTGCACAGCCTTCTGAGCGTGTTGCTCAGTTGCTGAAGGAATCTGCCAAGGCTGCAGCCTGAGCAGTATGAGCGCGACGCCAGAAAAAGCTGATGACCTGATCGTTGTCGGCAAGATTTTTTCGGTTCACGGCGTTCGCGGCGAGGTGAAGGTCTTTTCCTTTACCGATCCGATTGAAAACCTGTTGGACTACCGCCACTGGACGCTTCGGCGCGAAGGCGTGGTGAAACAGGTCGAGCTGGTCAGCGGCCGGTCCACTCAAAAGGATCTGGTTGCCAAGCTCAAAGGCCTCGACGATCGCGATGAAGCCCGTCTTCTGAGCGGTTACGAGATTTGCATCTCGCGAAGCCTTTTGCCCAACCTGACAGGCGACGAGTACTACTGGTACCAGTTGCAGGGTCTGAGCGTCATCAACCAGGACGAGCAATTGTTCGGCAAGGTTGATCACCTGTTGGAGACCGGCGCGAACGATGTATTGGTGGTCAAGCCCTGCGCGGGCAGCCTGGATGATCGTGAGCGGTTGTTGCCCTACACGGAGCAATGCGTGCTGACAATCGATCTGGATGCAGGCGTGATGAGGGTGGAATGGGACGCGGACTTCTAAGCAATGGCCAGCCTGCGCGTAGACGTCATAACGTTGTTCCCCGAGATGTTTTCGGCCATCAGTGAGTACGGCATTACCAGTCGTGCGGTCAAACAGGGGCTGTTGCAGCTGACCTGTTGGAATCCGCGGGATTACACGACGGATCGGCATCACACTGTGGACGATCGCCCGTTTGGCGGTGGTCCGGGCATGGTGATGAAGATCAAGCCCCTGGAAGATGCTCTGGTTCAGGCCAAGGCAGCAGCCGGGGAGGCGGCGAAGGTGATTTACCTGTCCCCCCAAGGCCGTCAACTGACTCAGTCGGCGGTACGCGAGTTGGCAAAATCGGATGCATTGATCCTGATTGCCGGCCGCTATGAAGGCATTGACGAGCGCTTTATTGAGGCTCATGTCGATGAAGAGTGGTCGATTGGTGACTATGTACTGTCTGGCGGCGAGCTGCCGGCCATGGTCATGATCGATGCGGTTACACGACTGCTGCCCGGAGCTTTAGGGCATGCGGATTCCGCTGAGGAAGATTCCTTTACGGATGGTCTGCTGGATTGCCCGCACTACACCCGACCTGAGGTGTATGCGGATCAGCGTGTTCCCGACGTGTTGCTAAGTGGCAATCACGCGCATATCCGGCGTTGGCGTTTACAGCAGTCCCTTGGTCGGACCTATGAACGACGCGCCGATCTTCTGGAAAGCCGCTCGCTTTCTGGAGAAGAGAAGAAGCTGCTCGAGGAATACATCCGCGAGCGGGACGATAGTTAACAACGTATCGATGGTAGATCAGTTGATTTACCTTAGGAGCACAGCATGACCAACAAAATCATCCTTGCACTCGAAGCAGAGCAGATGACCAAAGAAATCCCTACCTTTGCCCCAGGCGACACCATTGTCGTTCAGGTGAAAGTGAAGGAAGGCGATCGTTCCCGTCTGCAAGCGTTCGAAGGCGTTGTCATCGCCAAGCGTAACCGCGGCGTGAACAGTGCGTTCACCGTTCGTAAAATCTCCAACGGTGTTGGCGTAGAACGTACTTTCCAGACCTACTCCCCGCAGATCGACAGCATGGCTGTTAAACGTCGCGGTGACGTACGTAAAGCCAAGCTGTACTACCTGCGCGACCTGTCGGGTAAAGCAGCTCGCATCAAGGAAAAACTGGCTTAAGTCCAGCTTCCGATGCAGAAAAAAGCAGCCTACGGGCTGCTTTTTTGTTGCCTGCAATAAACTGCCCCCACTGTAGGAGCTGCCGAAGGCTGCGATCTTTTGATCTTGCTTGTGTTTCGGGAGCCAGAAATCAGAGCCATTCTTTATGACCACCCGCGACCAGGAAATCCAGCGCCGCACCGAACTCTCGGTAACGCGCGTGACCAAAGCCGTCTTCCCGCCGACCACCAACCATCACAACACCCTGTTCGGCGGCACCGCGCTGGCGTGGATGGACGAAGTGTCGTTCATCACCGCCACACGCTTCTGCCGTCTGCCTTTGGTGACTGTGTCCACCGACCGGATTGACTTCAATCATGCGATCCCGGCTGGTTCGATCGTCGAGCTGGTAGGGCGGGTGATCAAAGTCGGCAACACCAGCCTCAAGGTTGAAGTGGAAGTGTTTGTCGAGAGCATGAGCTGCGATGGTCGCGAGAAGGCGATCCACGGGCAGTTCAGCTTTGTCGCTATTGATGATGACAAGCGGCCGGTGCCGGTGCTGCCTGGGTTTGCAGCCTGATCTGAAACCGAGTCGCGCCATTCGCGAGCAGGCTTGCTCCCACAGGTTCTGTGTTGGACACAATTTCCGATCACAGTGGGAGCGAGCCTGCTCGCGAAGCGTCAGCTCAGGCGCCGCTGGCCTCCGGCTGAATCAGCGCCAACAAGGTCCACCCGGATCCCGGTTTCACAGCAGTCTCCGGCGTCACCACGTGCACCCACCCGCTGTCATCACGCATGAACAGCAGAGTCGCTCGATTGCCATGCAATGCCTGGTAATCCTCCCAGCCAAAACCGTCGGTCAGCGTCGTGCTGTACAGTTCGGCGCCGTTGCTGATCAGGCTGGCCAGCTTGGCATAGGTCAGCGCCTCGCTGCCCAGCTGATTGCCGCGATGCTCCAGACTCGCGCGATGCTTGTCAGTGCGACGAGTTTCCTGACCGCTGGCCAGACCGAACAAACGCTGGTGACCAAAGTCGTGGCGAAAGCGCATTGCCGCCAAAGTATTCAATTCGCCCGAGGGCGATAGCGCCAATAGATGCCCCAGCCCCACCAGATCCAGATGCGCATCGGCATGCTGCGACGCCGGGTTACCGAAGTACGTCGGCAACCCCTCCATGCGCGCCGCACGAATATTCTCCCAGCTCGAATCGGTCAACAGTACGCGGCTGCCCAGTTGCTGCAATGACTTGCCCAGCAACCGCGCCGGGCCGTTGGCGCCGACGATCAGGAAGCCGCTCGGCGCCGGTTCAGCGACGTTCAGCAAGCGTGCCAGTGGCCGAGCGGTTGCACTTTGCAGCACCACGGTGCCGGTGATCACCGCGAAAGTCAGCGGCACCAGCAGCAGCGCACCTTCGTGTCCGGCTTGATCCAGGCGAATCGCGAAAATCGCCGACACCGCTGCCGCCACGATCCCGCGCGGGGCGATCCAGCACAGCAAGGCGCGTTCACGCCAGCTCAGGCTGGAGCCAGCAGTGCTCAACAGCACGTTCAGCGGACGCGCGATCAGTTGAATCACCAGCAGCAGAATCAGCACCAACGGCCCGAGGCTGATCAGTGCATGCAGATCCAGCCGCGCCGCCAGCAGAATGAACAGTCCGGAAATCAGCAAAACGCTCAGGTTTTCCTTGAAGTGCAGGATGTGCCGCACATCCACGCCCTTCATGTTCGCCAGCCACATGCCCATCAGCGTCACCGCCAACAGACCGGACTCATGCATCACCTGGTTGGCAGCAATGAAAATCCCCAACACCGCCGCCAGCGAGGCGAGGTTGTGCAGGTATTCCGGCAGCCATTGGCGACGGATGATGGTGCCGAGCACCCAGCCGCCGACCACCCCGAATACGCTGCCGCAGGCAATCACGCCGCCGAAGGTCAACAGGCTCTGTTCGAGGCCGTTACCCTCGGAGCGGGCGATGATGAAGCTGTAGACCACCACCGCAAGCAGGGCGCCAATCGGGTCGATGACGATGCCTTCCCAGCGCAGAATGTTGGCGATCGAGGCTTTCGGTCGCACCACCCGCAGCATCGGCACGATCACCGTCGGCCCGGTCACCAGCGTCAGGCTGCCGAACAGAATTGCCAGCAACCAGTCGAAGCCGAGCAGGAAGTGGGTCGCGACGGCAATCACCACCCAGGTCGTGAGCGCGCCGATTGTCACCAGGCGATGCACGACGCTGCCGATCTCGCGCCATTCCGACAGATGCAGGGTCAGACTGCCCTCAAACAGGATCAACGCGACCGCCAGCGACACCAGCGGCATCAGCAGCGGGCCGAACATTTCCTGCGGGTCGAGCCAGCCGAGCACCGGGCCCGCGAGAATCCCGGTCAGCAACAAAAACAGAATGGCCGGCAGCTTCAGGCGCCACGCCAGCCACTGGCACCCCAGCGCAGCGGCGCCGATCCCGCCAAATGCCAAGAGAATTTGTTGTTCGTTCATTGAAGCTCCTTGTTCCTTGAAATGGCGGGCTATGAAAGACTAGCGGCCATTCCTACAGTTCACTCGACATTTGCACGCAGCCCCGGAGGTTGTGTGTCTTGAGCGCCCATGCCTGCCATCGACCACCCGCTGATTGACCAATTCCTCGACGCCCTGTGGCTGGAAAAGGGCCTGTCCGACAATACCCGCGGCGCCTACCGCAGCGATCTGGCGCTGTTCAACGGCTGGCTGCAGGAGAAAAACCTCGAGCTGATCAATGCCGGTCGCGAGTTGATCCTTGATCACCTGTCCTGGCGTCTGGAGCAGAACTACAAACCACGCTCCACCGCCCGATTTCTCTCCGGTGTGCGTGGCTTTTATCGCTATCTGCTGCGGGAAAAACTGATTACGGTCGATCCGACTTTGCGCGTCGACATGCCGCAACTGGGCAGGCCACTGCCCAAATCGTTGTCGGAAGCGGACGTCGAAGCGCTGCTCAGGGCACCGGACCTGAGCGAAGCCATCGGTCAGCGTGATCGCGCGATGCTTGAAGTGCTGTACGCCTGCGGGCTGCGGGTGACCGAACTGGTGAGCCTGACGCTGGAGCAGGTCAACTTGCGTCAGGGCGTGTTGCGGGTGATGGGCAAGGGCAGCAAGGAGCGGCTTGTGCCGATGGGCGAGGAGGCGATTGTCTGGGTCGAGCGCTACCTGCGTGATGGCCGTAGCGAGCTGCTGGGCGGGCGTCCCAGCGATGTGCTGTTCCCCAGCCAGCGCGGCGAACAGATGACGCGCCAGACCTTCTGGCACCGGATCAAGCATTGGGCCAAGGTCGCCGGGATCGGCAAATCGCTGTCACCGCACACCTTGCGTCACGCGTTTGCCACGCACCTGCTCAACCACGGCGCCGACTTGCGGGTGGTGCAGATGCTGCTGGGGCACAGTGATCTGTCGACCACGCAGATTTACACCCATGTCGCCCGGGCACGGTTGCAGGACCTGCATGCCAAACACCACCCAAGAGGCTGATGCCCCCCTCAATGGTGGATTAATTACCCGTGGCGAGGGGATTCATCCCCGATGGGCTGCGCAGCAGCCCCAAAAACTTTGGGTTTAATAAAAATACCAAAGTATCCATTCACGACCGTAGCGCCTGCATCGGGGATAAATCCCCTCACCACAATAATGTGTGTCAGTCAGCCTGGAGTGTCTGGCGACAGGCGCATTCGGCCATGCGGGCCTTATGTGTTAGGCTTTGCCGGTTTGCACGATGGACGGTTATGACCCGGTGTTCCGGCACGGGCGTTCTGACCGTTTCATTTGTCCGCCTTCAGGAGTTCTCATGCGTCTGACCCAGATTTTCGCCGCCGCAGCCATTGCGTTGGTCAGCACCTTTGCCGTCGCCGATGACGCGGCCGACAAAGCCATTCGTCAAAGCCTGGAAAAACTCGAACTCGAGGTTCCGGTAGAAAGCATCAGCGCCAGCCCGTTGCCGGGCATGTATGAAGTCAAGCTCAAGGGCAGCCGCGTGCTGTACGCCAGCGCCGACGGCCAGTACATCGTTCAGGGCTACCTGTTCCAGCTCAAGGACGGCAAACCGGTCAACCTGACCGAGAAGACCGAACGCCTGGGCATCTCCAAACTGATCAATGCCATTCCAGTGGCCGAAACCGTGGTGTATCCGGCGGTGGGCGAAACCAAATCGCACATCACCGTGTTCACCGACACCACCTGCCCGTACTGCCACAAGCTGCACGCCGAAGTGCCTGAGCTGAACAAGCGCGGCATCGAAGTGCGTTACGTGGCGTTCCCGCGTCAGGGCCTCGGCTCGCCGGGTGACGAGCAGTTGCAAGCCGTGTGGTGCTCGACCGACAAGAAAGCCGCCATGGACAAAATGGTCGATGGCAAGGAAATCAAGGCCGCCAAGTGCGCGAACCCGGTTTCCAAACAGTTCGCTTTGGGTCAGTCGATTGGCGTGAACGGCACACCGGCTATCGTTTTGGCCGACGGACAAGTCATTCCGGGCTACCAGCCGGCGCCACAAGTCGCCAAACTGGCGCTGGGCGCCAAGTAATTCGCATCGTCACGGTCCGCCGTTGACGATCATGGTCCGGCGGTAACTTCGCCGGGCCATTAATAGAGAGCCGCGAACACGCGGTTGTTTTCCGGCCGACCTTGCGTCGGCCGTTTCATGGGGAGTTCACAGTGAATCCGGTCAAAGTAGGCATCTGTGGGTTAGGGACCGTCGGTGGCGGTACCTTCAACGTACTTCAGCGCAACGCCGAGGAAATTGCTCGTCGTGCCGGGCGTGGGATCGAAGTGGCACAAATTGCCATGCGCACGCCAAAGCCTCAGTTCCAGACGACCGGTATTGCGATTACCAACGATGTCTTCGAAGTGGCCACGAACCCTGAGATCGACATCGTCATAGAGCTGATGGGCGGCTACACCGTTGCCCGCGAGCTGGTACTCAAGGCCATCGAGAATGGCAAGCATGTGGTCACCGCGAACAAGGCACTGATTGCCGTTCACGGTAATGAGATTTTCGCCAAGGCACGCGAGAAAGGCGTGATCGTGGCGTTCGAAGCGGCCGTGGCCGGTGGCATTCCGGTAATCAAGGCGATCCGTGAAGGCCTGTCCGCCAACCGCATCAATTGGGTGGCCGGGATCATCAACGGTACCGGTAACTTCATCCTCACCGAAATGCGCGAGAAGGGTCGCACCTTCGAAGACGTGCTGGCCGAAGCGCAAGCGCTGGGCTACGCCGAAGCCGATCCGACCTTCGACGTCGAAGGCATCGACGCGGCGCACAAGCTGACGATTCTGGCGTCGATCGCGTTCGGCATTCCGCTGCAATTCGACAAGGCTTACACCGAAGGCATCACCCAGCTGACCACCGCCGACGTGAATTACGCCGAAGCGTTGGGCTACCGCATCAAGCACCTCGGTGTAGCGCGCAGCACCGCTGCCGGTATCGAGCTGCGCGTACACCCGACGCTGATCCCGGCCGATCGTCTGATCGCCAACGTCAACGGCGTGATGAACGCCGTGATGGTCAACGGTGACGCTGCCGGCTCGACCCTGTTCTACGGCGCTGGCGCCGGCATGGAGCCGACCGCTTCGTCGGTGATCGCCGACCTGGTGGACGTGGTTCGCGCCATGACGTCCGATCCGGAAAACCGCGTGCCGCACCTGGCCTTCCAGCCGGACTCGCTGTCGGCGCATCCGATCCTGCCGATCGAAGCCTGCGAAAGCGCCTACTACCTGCGCATCCAGGCCAAGGACCATCCGGGCGTTCTGGCTCAGGTGGCAAGCATCCTTTCGGAGCGCGGTATCAACATCGAGTCGATCATGCAGAAGGAAGTCGAAGAGCATGACGGTCTGGTGCCGATGATCCTGCTGACCCACCGCGTGGTCGAGCAGCGCATCAACGATGCGATCGCTGCCCTCGAAGCGCTGGCGGGCGTCAACGGTCCGGTTGTGCGGATCCGCGTCGAGCACCTGAACTAAGTCGCCATCATTGACCGGGCCCGTGCGCGGGTCCGGCATTGCGAACACTCTGCATTGGAGTCAGTCATGCGTTACATCAGTACCCGCGGCCAGGCACCGGCCCTGAATTTCGAAGACGTCCTGCTGGCCGGTCTCGCCACCGACGGCGGTCTGTACGTCCCGGAAAACCTGCCACGTTTCACCCAGGAAGAAATCGCTTCCTGGGCCGGTCTGCCGTACCACGAGCTGGCCTTCCGGGTCATGCGCCCGTTTGTCACCGGCAGCATCCCGGACGCCGATTTCAAAAAGATCCTCGAAGAAACCTACGGTGTGTTCTCGCACAGCGCCGTTGCGCCGCTGCGTCAGCTCAACGGCAACGAATGGGTGCTCGAGCTGTTCCACGGCCCGACCCTGGCGTTCAAGGACTTTGCCCTGCAACTGCTCGGTCGTCTGCTCGATTACGTGCTGGAAAAGCGCGGCGAGCGCGTGGTCATCGTCGGTGCCACCTCGGGTGACACCGGTTCGGCCGCCATCGAAGGCTGCAAGCACTGCGAAAACGTCGACATCTTCATCCTGCACCCGCACAACCGTGTGTCCGAAGTGCAGCGTCGGCAGATGACGACGATTGTCGGCGAGAACATCCACAACATCGCCATCGAAGGCAACTTCGATGACTGCCAGGAAATGGTCAAGAACAGCTTCGCCGACCAGAGCTTCCTCAAGGGCACGCGCCTGGTAGCGGTGAACTCGATCAACTGGGCGCGGATCATGGCCCAGATCGTCTACTACTTCCACGCAGCCCTGCAGCTGGGCGGCCCGGCGCGTTCGGTGGCGTTCTCGGTGCCGACCGGCAACTTCGGCGACATCTTCGCCGGTTACCTGGCGCGTAACATGGGCCTGCCGATCAACCAGTTGATCGTCGCCACCAATCGCAACGACATCCTGCACCGCTTCATGAGCGGCAATCAGTACGTCAAGGAAACCCTGCACGCCACGCTGTCGCCGTCGATGGACATCATGGTCTCGTCGAACTTCGAACGCCTGCTGTTCGACCTGCACGGTCGCAACGGCGCGGCCATCGCCGGGCTGATGGATTCGTTCAAGCAGGGCGGTGGCTTCAACGTCGAGCAAGAGCGCTGGACCGAAGCCCGCAAACTGTTCGACTCGCTGGCCGTGGATGACGCGCAAACCTGCGAAACCATCGCCGAAGTCTACGCGCAATGCGGCGAAGTGCTGGACCCGCACACCGCCATCGGCGTCAAGGCCGCCCGCGAATGCCGTCGCAGCCTGGACATCCCGATGGTGATTCTGGGCACTGCACATCCGGTGAAATTCCCGGATGCCGTGGAGAAAGCCGGTGTAGGAAAAGCTCTCGAACTGCCTGCACATCTTTCTGATTTGTTTGAGCGAAACGAGCGTTGCACCGTTCTGCCGAACGAACTGAAAGCCGTACAGGCCTTTGTCAGCCAGCATGGCAACCGCGGCAAGCCGTTGTAAGCCGAAAAAGCTGTCACATTTTGAAGCCCGTCTCCTGACGGGCTTTTTTGTTTCTGCTGCCACACTGCTCGGGTTTTCGCCCATGAAGGACGGGTGAGTCGATCACGAAGGAAGTGGCAATGCTGTTTGAAAGAGGATGGAAACACACCCTGAAGCAGGTTCTGCTGTTGTGCCTGTTGTACGGCTGGCGCGTGAGCGCGGCGGCGCATCTGGCGCATGAGGAAGACAAGTTGAACATCGGCACCGTGGTGCTGGATGAGGAAGAGCGACAATGGATTCGCGATAATCCTACGGTGATCGTGGCGGCGGAGCAGTACCCGTTGTACCTGTTTCTGGACGAGCACGGTCATTGGAGCGGCCTCAACAGCGATGTGCTCAAGCGCATCAGCGCCATGACCGGCTTGCAGTTCATCTACAGGGAATCCTTTTCCACCGCGCAAATGCTCGAGCGCCTGGAAACCGGTGCTGCGGACATCAGCACAACCCTGGCGATGAATGATGAACGCCGATTGAGCCTGGATTTCAGTCATGCCTTTGGCGGTGCCGGCTGGGTATTTGTCGGCCGCGCCGGCGAGCCGCAGGTGCAGTCACTGGAGCAGTTGGCCAAACGGGTGCTGGTATTGCCGGGTCGGCATGCGCTGGAGGGGGTGATCCGGCGCGATTATCCGTCCATCGAGTTACGTTCGGTGAAAACCTATGCCGAGGCGCGGGCGCTGGTCGAAAGCGGTGAGGCCTATGCCACTATCGAAAATGAAATCGGTGCGCAGCTCTATCCCTCCGGCCTGCTGAAGGTCGGCGAATTGCTGGAGGGCAAATGGGAGGCCGATCTTCTGGCCGTGCGCAAGGGGCAGCCGCAATTGCTGAGCATCCTGAACAAGGCGCTTGAAGCGTTCCCGGCTTCCGAACTCCGGGCCATTCGCCTGAACTGGCTGGGCGGCATCGGGCCGAAACCTGCCGCCGCCGGTTGGCAACACTGGCTCCGCTCGAGCTGCTGGGGGGTGGTTTTGGTGGGGGGCTTTTGCGTGATGTCGCTGCTATGGAATCGGCGAATGGCGGCCGTGATCAAGCGGCATCGAGACGTGCAAAGCGAGCTCGACGATCAGTTGGTCTTCCAGCGTGCATTGATTGATGCCATGCCTGATCCGGTGTTCGTCCGTGACCTGGAAGGGCGCCTGATCCTGTGCAACAAGAGTTACGAAGAGGCGTTGTCGCTCCGCTTTGAGCAGGTGCAGGGATGCCGTTTGATCGAGGTCGATGCGCTACCGCGAGCGACCGCCGCCACGCTGCATGATGAATTCATGATTCAGTTGAGAACGCGCAGGACCCGCTTCAGCAAGCGCCGTTTGCAATTCAACGATGGCAATCGGGAAATCTATCAGTGGACCGTGCCGTTCTACAGCGCCAAAGGGGAATTGCGCGGCCTGCTCGGGGGCTGGACAGATATCACCCAGCGTGAGGCTGAGGCGGGATAAGGTCCGCATTGATATTGGGAAATTTCCTATGTCACGCGCCTCTTTTTCCGATGGGGGACTGAAGGAGGCTCGCCTAAAGTGGGCAACCCCTGCGGCGAGTCCGCGATTGCCGTTTCCGAGGTCGCCCATGCGCTCGCTCAAAGTCCTGATTCTCGAACCTGACCCTTATCGAATGATGGCGTTGCACCAGATGCTCAACGCGTTCGGTATCTATGACGTACTCACGGCGTCATCGCTGGCCTCGGCACGCTGCTCGCTGGAGCGTCGTACCCGGGTCGACATCGCGATCTGCGATCCGCAGCTGAAAGGCGGGGAAGGCCTGGCGCTGATCCGGCATCTGGCGGCCGAGCGGGAGGCCAGTGCTGTCATTCTGTTGGGGCGAGTAGCACCAGGCCTGCTGAGCGATCTCGAAAGCCTGCTGCAAACACAGGCGTTGATGCTGCTGGGGCGCCTGCAAACGCCTGTTTCGGCAGTGCTGATGCGCGGGCTGCTGGACCGCTACCTGCAAACTGCAGCCCAGTCGGCCAGTGCCTGAACCGACGGTTATGTTTCTGTCATCTTCACCGTGCATGCTCTGACAGACCGCTAACTGCTTCGTGAGCAGCGCGACATTCAGAACTTTCTTCTCGGGCCGGTGGTCACTTAATGTGAACACGCCCCAGGCACAATGTTTTCGGACTATTGAGTGGAGATCGAGATGGAAAGTATCAGTCTATTGCTCGGTGAGGCTCTGAGCCCGTATCAGGTGACGTTGACTCCGTGTGGCGCCCATGGCGAATGCCTGGTGACGCTGAAGAACAGCAACGGCGCCCTCGTGGTGGAGCGCGAATTCAATCAGGCGCAGTTGAGTGACAAACGTCTGCTGACCGATGTGGTCGACGGGTTGCACCGCGACGTCCTGATCGCCGAAGGGCGGCTGGAGCCCTGTGTCATCGCGGCTTTGCGCAATGCGGCGCTGGATAAGCGTGCGGCACTGTAAAGATGAAATATTTTTTGTGGGAACCTTCCTGCATTCCCGTCAGTCAGACCCCGTAACAGCAGGATCAAGCATTGTGCTCCGGTGCTTGTCGCTTGCTGCTACGGGTCTTTATGTAGACCGCGTTTAACCCCGAGTCGTCTCCCCACTTCTCGGGGTTTCTTTTTGCCCGCAGGTTTTTATTGCGCGGCCTGTTGTTCGAAAAAGATTCGTGCCTGTTGCAGGTAATCCGTGCGCATTTCGGGGTCCAGCCAGTCGGCATACGACTGGTTCAGTTGCTCATGGGGCAGGGTACGCAGCAGTTGGTTGATCTCACTGATCGCCTGACGGCCCTGAGGCGTATCGGAACACCCGACATAGCCGGACAGATATTTGCCGGTGCCACGAATCGGATAGAACACCAGTTGGTCTTCGGCGATTTGCGCCTGATGCGCCTGATAGCGGATCTCCGGCCAGTAACCCAACACCACTTGCAGCCGCCCCAGGCGCTGCATTGATAGCAGGCTGCTCAGGGCGTCGTTGCCATAATGCGGCGTCAGCGCACCGTCCGGGGCCTGCTTGAGCAGCGTGTCGAGATACTCGCCGTAACTGCGTTCTGCGACGACGCCGACCTTGATTTCACCGTTGGCCAGAAATGCCGTCAGATCGACTTCACCGTCGATCAGGTACGGCGCCAGCACATTGCGATCCTTCTGACGCACCACCAGACCATTACTGACAGCGCGAAACGCCGGGATAGAGAAAGTGATCCATTGCGTGCGCTCCTTGCTCCAGATCAGCGAGGGATCGCAGGTGAAGGACGGCTCGTGCAGCATCTGCATGCCCCGGGCGCGATTGACCCGCATCAGCGTGTGTTCGTATTGCGGCATGCCGGCGATCAGCATCGGCATCAGTTGATCGATGACGCCCTGGCCCTTTTTCGGGCCTTCGAAGATGGTCAGGGGCGGCAAGTCGCGCAGCAACCAGATCAGCGTGGGTTTCGCTTGCGCCCAGGCGGGCAGGGCCAGCAGAAACAGCAGGCCGAACAGCCGCCACGTCCACCCGTGGTGGGCGCGGTTGGCGGCCGATGTCTGGCGATGTTTCAGCTTAAATGGCTCCGTCTGTGCGCAACCGGGCGATCTGCTGTTCGTCGTAGCCGAGATCGTGCAGCACCTGCGCATTGTGTTCACCGAGCTGTGGCCCGACCCATTCGGAAGTGCCCGGCGTCTCGGAGAGTTTCGGCACGATGCCCGGCATCTTGAAAGGCTTGCCGTCCGGCAGTTTCGCCTGCAGGAACATTTCCCGGGCGAGGTACTGCGGGTCGCTGAACATGTCTTCGGCACTGAAGATCCGGCTGGCCGGCACTTCCGCCTGGTTGAGCAGGTCGAGCACGCTTTGCAGCGGCAGCGAATTGACCCAACGGTCGATCACCCCATACAACTCGTCACGGCGATGGTCGCGCCCGTCGTTGCTCGCCAGCGTCGGGTCGTTGGCCAGATCCTCGCGGCCGATGATCAGCATGAAACGTTTGAAGATCGCGTCGCCATTGGCGCCGATCTGCACATGCTTGCCGTCGGCGCTGGTGTGGATCGATGACGGCGTGATGCCCGGCATGATGTTGCCGGTGCGCTCGCGGATGAAACCGAACACGTCGAACTCCGGCACCATGCTTTCCATCATGGCGAAAATCGCCTCGTACAACGCGACATCAACGACCTGGCCGAGACCGCCGTTGACCTCGCGGTGACGCAGGGCCATCAGCGCACCGATCACGCCCCATAACGCGGCAATCGAATCACCGATGGAAATCCCGGTGCGCACTGGTGGCCGATCCTCGAAACCGGTGATGTAGCGCAAGCCGCCCATGGATTCACCGACCGCGCCGAAGCCCGGTTGATCCTTCATCGGCCCGGTCTGGCCGAACCCCGAGAGGCGCACCATCACCAGTTTCGGATTCAGGGCATGCAGGGTTTCCCAGCTCAGCCCGAGTTTTTCCAGCACACCGGGGCGAAAGTTCTCGATCAGGATGTCGGCTTCGCCCAGCAGTTTTTTCAGGATCGCCAGACCCTCGGGGTGCTTGAGGTTCAGCGTCAGTGACTTCTTGTTGCGCGCCTGAACGAACCACCACAATGAAGTACCTTCATACAATTTGCGCCATTTGCGCAGCGGGTCGCCGCCGTCGGGCGATTCGACCTTGATCACTTCGGCGCCGAACTCGCCGCAAATGCGTGAGGCGAACGGCCCGGCAATCAACGTACCCAATTCAATGACTTTCACACCGCTGAGCGGTTTGTTGGCGAACGGCATACTGAATCCTGTAGGACAAGGCTGAGCAGATACAGCGTTTTAACATAGCCGGCTGTCAGACGCCGCAGCTTGATCGCCATCAATTCGATGATTGCCTACCGCATCGGTTAGACTTGCCGACTTTCCTCGTATCAAGAAGCCCGTTCATGGCCCAGCCGTCTACCACTTACAAATTCGAACTGAACCTCACTGACCTCGACCGTGGTGTCTACGAGAGCGTCAAGCAGACCATCGCCCGTCACCCTTCGGAAACCGAAGAGCGCATGACCGTGCGGCTGCTGGCCTACGCCCTCTGGTACAACGAACTGCTGTCGTTTGGCCGTGGTCTGTCGGATGTGGATGAACCTGCGCTGTGGGAAAAAAGCCTGGACGACCGCGTTCTGCACTGGATCGAAGTCGGCCAGCCGGATGCCGATCGCCTGACCTGGTGCTCGCGTCGCACCGAACGCACCAGCCTGCTGGCCTATGGCAGCCTGCGCGTATGGGAAGGCAAAGTGGTGCCGGTGGCGAAGAACCTGAAAAACGTCAACATCGCCGCCGTGCCGCAAGAGGTGCTGGAAACCCTGGCCAAGGACATGCCGCGTGTCATCAAGTGGGACGTAATGATCAGCGAAGGCACGATCTTCGTCACCGACGACCGTGGTCAGCACGAAGTTCAGCTGGAATGGCTGGCAGGCGAGCGCGGCTGATCCCGTGTCGCCTGCTGATTAATCCCACGTATTCAAGAGAAGTTTCCGTTACCCCATGCGTATTGATCCTCGACCGTTGCCTGCCACGCTGCCGTTTCTCGGTGATCTGCCACCTTTGCTGACCCGTTTGTACGCGGCGCGTGGCGTTCAATCCGAGGCCGAGCTGGATAAAAGTCTGGCGCGGCTGATTCCGTTCCAGCAGCTCAAGGGCATCGAGGCGGCGGTGGATCTGCTGGTGACGGCGCTGGAGCAGCGTCAGCGGATTCTGATCGTCGGTGACTTCGATGCGGACGGGGCGACGGCCAGTACGGTCGGCGTGCTCGGCTTGCGTCTGCTGGGCGCGGCGCATGTCGATTATCTGGTGCCGAACCGCTTCGAATACGGCTATGGCCTGACCCCGGAAATCGTCGAAGTCGCGCTGACCCGTGAGCCGCAGTTGTTGATCACTGTCGACAACGGCATCTCCAGCGTCGAGGGCGTGGCTGCCGCCAGGCGCGCGGGACTCAAGGTGTTGATCACCGACCACCACTTGCCCGGCGATGAACTGCCGCTGGCCGATGCACTGGTCAACCCGAATCAGCCAGGCTGCGAGTTTCCGAGCAAGGCGCTGGCCGGGGTCGGGGTGATTTTCTACGTGCTGATGGCCTTGCGCGCGCGCCTGCGCAGCCTCGGCTGGTACGAGAGCAAGCCGCAGCCGAACATCGGTGAACTGCTGGATCTGGTGGCGCTGGGCAGCGTCGCCGACGTGGTGCCGCTGGACGCCAACAACCGGATTCTGGTGCATCAAGGCCTTGAGCGGATTCGCGCCGGGCGCGCACGGCCGGGGATCAAGGCGATTCTCGAAGTGGCCAAGCGTGACGCGGCGCGCATTACCTCAACCGACCTGGGTTTCATCGTCGGACCGCGCTTGAATGCGGCGGGGCGCCTGGATGACATGAGCCTCGGGATCGAATGCCTGCTCACTGCCGACGCCAATCTGGCGCGGGAAATGGCCGCGCAACTGGACGGCATGAACCAGGACCGCAAATCCATCGAGCAGGGTATGCAGCGCGAGGCGCTGGCCCAGCTCAAGGATTTGCCGGTGGAATCAATGCCGTTCGGCCTGTGCCTGTTCGATCCCGAGTGGCATCAGGGCGTGATCGGCATTCTCGCCTCGCGGATGAAAGAGCGTTATTTCCGCCCGACCATTGCCTTCGCCGATGCTGGCGACGGGCTGCTCAAGGGCTCTGGACGTTCGGTGCAAGGCTTCCACATTCGTGACGCGCTGAGCGTGGTGGCCGCGCAGCATCCGAACCTGATTGCCAAATACGGTGGTCACGCGATGGCGGCGGGCCTGACCTTGCCGCAGGAGAATTTTGCGCTGTTCGCCGAGGCTTTCGATGCCGAAGTGCGTCGGCAACTCCGCGAAGAAGACCTGACCGGGCGGATGCTCTCGGACGGTACGTTGGCGGTCGAGGAGTTCCATCTGGAACTGGCTCGCGCATTGCGCCATGCCGGGCCTTGGGGCCAGCATTTCCCGGAGCCGCTGTTCCATGGTGTGTTCCAGTTGGTCGAGCAGCGCGTGGTCGGCGAGCGCCATCTGAAAGTAGTGCTGAAAAGCGAGTGCGGGTCGGTGAAGCTGGATGGCATCGCGTTCGGCATTGACCGCGATGTGTGGCCGAACCCGACTATTCAGTGGGTCGAGCTGGCTTATAAGCTCGACGTTAACGAGTTTCGGGGCAACGAGTCGGTGCAATTGATGATTGCCCACATCGAACCACGCTGACCCCATTCGCGAGCAGGCTCGCTCACACAGGCACGGTGTTGTCTTTGTGGGAGCGAGCCTGCTCGCGAAAGCACCCTTTCACCACTGAATCACTCTGAACCCTCCCTCATCCCCGGTTGTCGACTAGGCTCTAAGCACTGCTTGATTGGCCTTGTGACGTCTTGTCGAATTTTTTGCCCGCGGGGGCGGGTGCTGCGCCTTTTTTGTCACTCGTCGACTTTTCAAACAGAACCCTGGAGCCTGCCCACTGATTTGAGAGGTGCCCCATGAGTCTGCTGCTCGAACCCTTTACCCTTCGCCAACTGACCCTGCCCAACCGCATCGCCGTCTCGCCGATGTGCCAGTATTCCAGCGTCGACGGTCTGGCCAACGACTGGCATCTGGTGCACTTGGGCAGTCGCGCGGTAGGCGGTGCCGGCCTGATTTTTACCGAGGCCACGGCGGTCACCGCCGACGGGCGGATCACCGCCGAAGACCTCGGTTTGTGGAACGACGAACAGATCGAACCGCTGCAACGCATCACCCGTTTCATTACCGCTCAAGGCGCCGTCGCCGGCATTCAGCTGGCCCATGCCGGGCGCAAGGCCAGCACCCATCGGCCATGGATCGGCAAACACGGTAGCGTCAAGCCGGAGGATGGCGGCTGGACCCCAGTCGGCCCGTCACCGATTGCCTTCGACCCGCAGCACACGCAACCGAAACAGCTGGATGAAGGGCAGATCGCCGAAGTGATCCAGGCCTTCGTTGCTGCGGCCAAACGTGCGTTGACCGCAGGTTTCAGCGTGGTCGAAGTGCATGCCGCCCACGGTTATCTGCTGCATCAGTTTCTGTCGCCATTGAGCAATCAGCGCCGCGATCAATATGGTGGTTCGTTCGAAAATCGTATTCGGCTGGTGTTGCAAGTCACCGAGGCCGTGCGCGAGGTCTGGCCACAAGAGTTGCCGGTGTTTGTCCGGGTGTCGGCCACCGACTGGGTGGAAGACGGCTGGAACCCGGATGAAACCGTGGAGCTGGCGCGCCGCCTCAAGGCACTGGGAGCGGATCTGATCGACGTCTCTTCCGGTGGAACCGCCGCCAACGCCGAGATTCCGGTGGGGCCGGGTTATCAGACGCGCTTCGCCGAACGGGTACGCAAGGAGTCCGGCATCGCCACCGGCACCGTCGGCATGATTACCGAGCCGGCGCAGGCCGAGCACATTTTGCGCACCTGTCAGGCCGACATCATCTTCCTCGCTCGCGAGCTGCTGCGTGACCCTTACTGGCCGCTGCATGCCGACGATGATCTGGGTGGGCGCAAAGCGGTATGGCCGGCGCAGTATCAGCGCGCGACCCATCGTGATCAGCCGATTCACGAATCCGATCTGCGCGATTGATTTCAAACCGGCGCAACGTCTATAAAACCCGCCATTGAACCGGCGGGTTTTTTCTTGCCTGCCATTTGCCAAGGAAGTCGAGCATGTTGATCGAGCGAGAACTGACCGAACACGACTTGCCGCTGCTGGCGCAGATCGACCGCAGTGAGCTGGTGGAGGAATGTTATCGGCTGGAAAACGGTGAGCTGATTCTGTACCCGGTACATTTCGACATGCGTGGCTGGCCGGAAGGCGAAGCTGAGGAAAACGCGCTGGCGCTGGAGAAGTGCTTGCGGCGCGGTGGCTGGTTGTACGGGGTTTTCGATGGGCTGGCACTGGTCGCGGCGGTGGTTGTGGATAACCGGGTTATACACAACCAGGGGCTGAGCATGCGTCAGCTGAAGTTTCTGCACATCAGCCGTGATTACCGCGGGCAAGGGCTGGGGGCGAAGTTGTTTGCGCTGGCTTGTAAGCAGGGGCGACGGTTTGGTGCCGAGGCGTTGTATGTTTCAGCGACTGAATCGCGCAACACTGTGGAGTTTTATCAGAGACAGGGTTGCCGGTTGGTTGATCAGGCGGATCCGGAGTTATTCGCTCTGGAACCCTGCGATATCCATTTGTATTTGCCGCTGACCTGACGGACGCCATCGCTGGCAAGCCAGCTCCCACAGTGGTCGGTGTCGATCACGCAATTTGTGTACGGCACCGAACTTGTGGGAGCTGGCTTGCCAGCGATGAGGCCCGATCAGACGCTAGACAACCTTCAAGGATATTTGCGCTTGTCCGGCGCCGGCGGGAAGTACTGGTACAACCAGGTCTCGCTCAGCGTGCGGTCATTGGTGCGGATGAACAGGCGCAGTTCCACCGGGTCGACGCTGTCGCTGGTCGGGTACCAGTCGAACAGGATCCGGTAACCCTTGATGTCATCGAGCACCAGTACGCTGAAGTCCTGCACCTTGCCGTTGGAGCAGGTGACCACCGGTTCGATCCCGGTGCCCTGCGGCAGGCGATCCAGGCCGCCACCGGTGAAGTCCACGGCAAAGCGCCGTGCCCAGACCGGCGGATAGTGCTCGCCCGGTGCCCAGCCTTCGACGAAGCCCCCCATGCCCGAGCGGGTCGCATGCACCCGCGCCAGCGGTGTGCCAACTGGCGGCAGAGCGCTCCAGTAGAGCTTGTAGCCGTAATTCAGCGAGTCGCCGGCGGCCACCGGCTTCTTCGGGGTCCAGAACGCGACGATGTTATCGAGGGTTTCGCCGGTGGTCGGAATTTCCAGCAGATCGATCGAGCCTTCGCCCCACGCGGTTGTAGGCTCGACCCACAGGCTCGGGCGCTTGCTGTACCAGTCGACAGTGTCCTGATAGTTGGCGAATTCGTGGTCAGTCTGTACCAGACCGAAGCCTTTCGGATCGGTGTCGGCGAACGCGTTGAACTGCAGGGTCGCCGGGTTGTTCAGCGGGCGGCAGATCCACTCACCGTTGCCACGCCACATCGCCAGGCGATCCGAGTCGTGGATTTGCGGGTGGATGGTGTCGCACATGCGGCGTTCGTGGGTGCCGCAGCTGAACATGCTGGTCATCGGCGCGATGCCCAGTTGTTCGATGGCGGTACGCGCGTTGATGTGGGCGTCGATCTCCATCACCACGCGCTCGGCCTGGCAATCGATGTCGAAGCGATAGGCGCCAGTCGCACTCGGCGAGTCGAGCAGGGCATAGACCACAAAACGCGTGGCGTTCTGCTCCGGAGTCTCGAACCAGAACTTGGTGAAGTCAGGGAACTCTTCGCGCTTTTTCGCGTAGGTGTCGACGGCCAGGCCACGGGCCGAGAGGCCATATTGGCCAGTGGCATCCACCGCACGGAAGTAGCTGGCGCCGAGGAACGACACCACGTCGTGACGATCCAGCTCCGGCGCCTTGAACAGCTTGAAGCCGGCAAAGCCCAGGTCGCCCTTGAGCTGCTGGGTATCGACCGAGGTGTTCTCGTAATTGAATAGTGTCGGGCGGAAATGCACTTCGCGCGCGGTGCGAGTCTTCGGATCGACGCTGTACATGCGCACTGGCTGGCGGAAACCCATGCCGACGTGGAAGAACTGCACGTCCAGCTGACCCTTGTTTTCCTTCCACAGCGAATGTTCGCCGTCGTAGCGGATCGCGTTGAAATTCTGCGGGGTCATGGTCGCCAGGGTCGGCGGCAGCACCTGTTTAGTGTCCTGATAGGCCGAACCGGCCAGTTGCTTGGCCTGACGCTTGAGCGCTTCGAAATCGAAGGCCTGCGCTTCGCCATCAGCGGCGCCACCATTGGCGGCCCAGGCACGGGCGGCCAGCAGGCCGGAAGCCGAGAGACCGGTGTAAGCCGCAATGGCCATCGACGCTTTGAGCAAATTCCTGCGGTGCATAAATACAACCTGTCGTGAGCAATCCCGCGCCGTTCCTGGCACGTGCTGGATCAGAAATTACGGTTCGGACAAGCCTTCGGCCAAACGCAACGGACTATAAACAGATGCCGGCTAGCTTAAACGGTTCGCTCGCCGAGCAAAATTCGTTGATACACGATGACAGCGTGTCAATGAAACAAGACATGTCGGTTAAACGTCCTACGGCACTTACTGATTTACAGGGCATATCTGCTTTTTTCGACTAATTACTCTAAAAACCGCTTTTCAGCGCCGATTAAATTTCTATTCTATGGGCATGGCCGGTACGACCGGCAGGGCACAGGCGCTGCTGTAAAGGGGCAGGGCGATGTGGTGATCAAGCAATTCTTCGACGTATCAGAGAAGGACATCGTCCATGGCAAAAATACAAGGCATCGCCGAAATGCTCGGCATCTTTCCCTGCCTGAGCAGCGGACGCAGAAGGCGTCGATTGAGTTCTGAAGAGCTGAAGCTGGTGGAGCGTTATCGCGAGTTGTCGGAGAGTGACCGGATTGCGATGCGCTATCTGGTGGATGCGATGCGCAGTGTTTCGCGGTTTTGAGTGTGTCTAGCCCTGAAACAGGCTTACACCTGTTTCAGGGCTAGACAATTGATGACGGCGCTTCGAGGAGGCCCCGGAATCAAAATTTGATTCCGGGGAACTCGTCTTAGCGATTCACCTTCCACGCATCCCCAGCCGGCGCCTTCCCATGGTCATACGGCTTGCCGATCCACATATAAACCAGCCCCAGTCCAATCACGATCGCCGTGCTCAACACCATCGCATAGTTCACATACCACGCCGCATCCGGTGTGCGAGGCCAGGCCATGTTGATGATTGCGCCGACGCCGTACACCAGCGCGCCGATGTTTACCGGCCAGCCCCAGGCGCCGAGGGTGAATTTGCCGCTGGGTTTCCAGCCTTTCATCCGCGCATACAAAGCGGCCAGCACGATCATCTGGAACGCGAGGTAGATGCCGATGGCGGCGAAGCTGACGATGGTGGCCACGGCGTCCTGCAGGAAGAAACCGAGGGCGATGATCAGGGCGGGCAGGACGCCGGACACGAACAGCGCGGCAACCGGTACTTGGGTTGTAGGAGAAATCTTTTTCAGCAGTCGGCTGCCGATCACCATTTCATCGCGAGCGTAGGAGTACAGCAGACGGCTGGCTGCTGCCTGCAGGCTGATGACGCAGGAGATGAAGGAAATCATCACCACGCCCATCACCACTTTCGAGCCGATCGGGCCGAAGGCGTTATTGAGGATGGTGGTGACCGGGTCTTTGTCAGTGCCGTTGATCACCGCTTGCATGTCCGGCACGGCGAGGATCAACGCCAGGCAGGCGAACATCGCCGCGATGCCGCCGATGTAGATGGTCATGCGCATGGCCACCGGAATTTTTGCGCTGGGGTTCGGGGTTTCCTCGGCGACGTCGCCGCAGGCTTCGAAACCGTAGTAAAGGAACATCCCCGCCAGCGAGGCGGTGAGGAACGCCGGCAGGTACGAGCCGTCAACGCTGATGTCGAAGGTGTTGAACAGCACGCTCAGCGGCTGATGACGTTCGAAGACCAGCAGGTAGACGCCGACGATCACCGCGCCGACCAGCTCGCAGAGGAAGCCGAACATGGCGATCCGCGCCAGCACTTGGGTGCCGCTCAGATTGACCAGCGTGGCGAACAGGGTCAGCACCAGCGCGATGACGATATTGGTGTTGTTGCTCGGCTCAAACCCGAGCATCGCCGCCAGATACGGGCCGGCACCGACGGCCACCGCCGCGATGGTCACGCACAGGGCGATGGAGTAGATCCAGCCGACCATCCATGCCCATTTTTTGCCAACCAGGCGCCGCGCCCATGGATAGACGCCGCCGGAAATCGGGAACTGCGAGACCACTTCGCCGAAGATCAGGCACACCAGCAACTGGCCGCAACCGACCAGCAAGTAAGCCCAGAACATCGGTGGCCCGCCGGCGGCGAGGCACAGGCCGAACAGGGTATAAACCCCTACGACCGGTGACAGATAAGTGAAGCCCAGCGCGAAGTTTTCCCACAGGCTCATGCTGCGGTTGAAGTTCGAGGTGTAGCCCAGTTTGCGCAGTTGTTCGGCATCGCTGTCGGCAACGGCGGCCGAGAGTTCGGGTGAGGCACTCATGTGTTTTGCTCCGGGAAATCGGCAGATTTCGGATGGCCGAAACCGTGGCGGGGCTTTGTGGGCGCCGCCCGGGTCGGTAGTTATTGTTTTGGTTTCGGTGAAGCCTGGTGGTGAATCGCCGACATCATCCGTGTGTCGCGGAAAAAGATCGCAGCCTGCGGCAGCTCCTACAGGGGCACGGCGTCCATCCTGTAGGAGCTGCCGCAGGCTGCGATCTTTTTGCTGTTAATGCTTGAACATCACATGCCGAACCGTGGTGTAGTCCTCCAGCCCGTACATGGACATGTCCTTGCCGTAGCCGGACAGTTTCTGACCGCCGTGGGGCATTTCGCTGACGAGCATGAAGTGCGTGTTGACCCAGGTGCAGCCGTACTGCAATCGCGCGGACAGGCGATGCGCGCGTCCTACATCCGCCGTCCACACAGAGGAGGCGAGGCCGTACTCCGAATCGTTGGCCCACCCCAGCGCCTGCGCTTCATCGGTGAACTTGGTCACCGACACCACTGGCCCGAACACTTCGCGGCGCACGATTTCGTCATCCTGCTGTGCATCCGCCAGCACCGTCGGTTCGAAGAAGAAGCCGTTGCCTTCCACAGCCTTGCCGCCGGTGATCAAGCGAATGTGTGGCTGCGCCACGGCACGTTCGACAAAACCAGCGACGCGGTCGCGATGTTGCGCAGTGATCAACGGCCCAAGCTCAGTCGACGGATCATCCTGCAAGCCATACTTGATGCTGCTGACCGCCGCGCCGAGCTTCTCGACGAATTTTTCGTAAATGCCCTGCTGCGCATAGATCCGGCACGCGGCGGTGCAGTCCTGCCCGGCATTGTAGAATCCAAAGGTGCGAATACCTTCCACCGCAGCATCGATGTCGGCGTCATCGAAGATGATCACCGGCGCCTTGCCGCCCAGTTCCATGTGCATGCGTTTGACGCTGTCGGCGGTGCTGGAAATGATGTTCGAGCCAGTGGCGATGGAGCCAGTCAGCGAGACCATGCGCACTTTAGGATGCGTGACCAACGGGCTGCCGACGGTAGGACCGCGACCGAATACCAGATTGAGTACACCGGCCGGGAAGATTTCCGACGCCAGTTCGGCCAGACGCAACGCGGTCAGCGGGGTTTGTTCCGACGGCTTGAGCACCACGGTATTACCGGCAGCGAGGGCCGGGGCGATTTTCCAGGCGACCATCATCAGCGGGTAGTTCCACGGCGCAATCGAGGCGATCACGCCCACCGGGTCGCGGCGAATCATTGAGGTGTGGCCAGGCAGGTATTCACCACCGGCCGAACCGCTCATGCAACGGCTGGCGCCGGCGAAGAAACGGAACACGTCGGCAATCGCCGGAATCTCGTCATTCAGCGCGGCGCTGTAGGGCTTGCCGCAGTTGTCGGATTCGAGTTTAGCCAGTTCCTCGCCATGGGCTTCAATGGCGTCGGCGAGTTTGAGCAGCAGCAGCGAACGGTCTTTCGGTGTGGTTTGCGACCACTCGGCGAACGCGTTATCGGCGGCGCGCACGGCGGCATCGACCTGGGCCTCGGAGGCTTCATTGATTTCCACCAGTACGCTGCCGAGCGCCGGGTTGAGCACCGGTTGCGCCGGGCCTTCGCCGTTGACCAGGTGGCCGTTGATCAAGAGTCTGGTTTGCATTTCATTGTCCTCGCTAACACTTTTATTGTTCTGTCGAAACCGAACCATGTAGGAGCTGCCGAAGGCTGCGATCTTTTGATCTTGATCTTGATTTTCAAAGCAACATCAAAAGATCGCAGCCTTCGGCAGCTCCTAAAGGGATTCGGTTTGTTCAGTGGTTATTCAATTATTTGCCGCCGCTACCGGCGACACTCTCGCCACCCCGGGTCAGGTAATACGCGCCTAGGATCGGCAGCATGGTCACCATCATCACCAGCATCGCGACGACGTTGGTCACCGGCACATCCCGTGGGCGGCTGAGCTGGTTGAGCAGCCACAACGGCAACGTGCGCTCATGCCCGGCGGTGAAGGTGGTGACGATGATTTCGTCGAACGACAGCGCAAAGGCGAGCATGCCGCCGGCCAACAGCGCCGAGCCGAGGTTCGGCAGGATGATGTAGCGAAAGGTCTGCCAGCCGTCGGCACCGAGATCCATCGAGGCCTCGATCAGGCTGTGCGAGGTGCGGCGCAGGCGGGCGATGACGTTGTTGTAGACGATCACCACGCAGAACGTCGCGTGACCAACGATGATGGTGAACATCCCCGGCTCGATCCCCAGCGTCTTGAACGTCGCCAGCAGCGCGATCCCGGTGATGATCCCCGGCAGCGCAATCGGCAAAATCAGCATCAGCGAAATGCCCTGCTTGCCGAAGAAGTCCCGGCGATACAGCGCGGCTGAAGCCAATGTGCCGAGCACCATCGCAATCAGCGTGGCGATGGCGGCAATCTGCAGTGAGAGCTTGATCGCCTCCAGCACATCCGGCCGCGAAAACGCCACACTGAACCAGTGCAGTGTGAAGCCCTTCGGCGGAAAGCTGAACGCGGCTTCCTCGGTGTTGAAGGCGTAAAGAAAGATGATCAGGATCGGGAAGTGCAGAAACACCAACCCGCCCCAGGCTGCGATGCGCAAACCCAATGAAGCCTTTTCAGAGTGCATCGAAGGCCCCCAGACGTTTAACGATGGACAGGTAAACCGCGATCAACACAATCGGCACCAGCGTGAACGCCGCCGCCATCGGCATGTTGCCGATCGCGCCTTGCTGCGCATACACCATGCTGCCAACGAAGTAGCCCGGCGGGCCGACCAGTTGCGGCACGATGAAGTCGCCCAGGGTCAGGGAAAAAGTGAAGATCGAACCGGCAGCAATACCCGGCACCGACAGCGGCAGAATCACCTGCATGAAGGTCTGGCGCGGCTTGGCGCCGAGGTCGGCAGACGCCTGCAGCAGCGACGGCGGCAGACGCTCCAGCGAGGCCTGAATCGGAAGGATCATGAACGGCAACCAGATATAGACAAAGACCATGAAGCGCCCCAGATGCGAGGTCGACAAGGTGCTGCCGCCGACGCCGGGAATCCCCAGAATGAACTGCAGGACCGGCTCCAGTCCCAGATGCTGCACGAACCACTGCGCCACACCGCCCTTGGCCAGCAGCAACGTCCACGCATAGGCCTTGACGATGTAACTGGCCCACATCGGCAGCATCACCGCGATGTAGAAAAACGCCTTGGTCTTGCCCGTGGTGTAGCGCGCCATGTAATAGGCAATCGGGAACGCGACGATGGCGCTGGCGATCGACACGACGATGGCCATGCTCAGCGTGCGCAGGATGATGTCGAAGTTCGACGGCTGGAACAGCGCGGCAAAATTGGCCAGGGTCAGGTCAGGGGTGACCGCCATGGTGAAGTCGTCGAAGGTGTAGAAACCTTGCCACAACAGCACCAGCAGCGAGCCGAGGTAGATCGCGCCAAACCACAGCAACGGTGGTACCAGCAGCAGCGACAGATACAGATTCGGCTTGCGGTAGAGCAGGTTGGAAAATCGGCGCAACGGCGGTGCTTGAGTCATTGCGAGCGTGCTCATCTCACACCCCGCTCGAGACAGTGTCGTGCAGTGGGATCATCGCTTCCCGCGCCCAGCGTGCGTGCAGGCGCTGGCCGGTCTGGTGCTGCGCGCTGCTGTCGATCCACTGATTGTTGGCGTGGCTGATGCTCAGGGTCTGGCCGTTTTCCAGGGTCAGTTCATAGCGCGTGGCGCTGCCCTGATACTGGATGTCATGCAGCACGCCGCTGACTTCGATTTCATGGCTGGCGAGCGGCCCTTCGGCGAAACGCACGTGCTCGGGGCGAATCGAAAACGGCTGCGGATGGCCGCTGAGCTGGCGCGCCAGATCGCCGCGAATCACGTTGGAAGTGCCGACGAATTCGGCGACGAAGGTGGTGGTCGGTTTCATGTACAGATTGCGCGGGGTATCGACCTGTTCGATGCGGCCCTTGTTGAACACCGCCACGCGGTCGGACATCGACAGCGCTTCGGTCTGGTCATGGGTCACGAAGATGAAGGTAATGCCGAGCTGGCGTTGCAGCTTCTTCAGTTCGCTCTGCATCTGCTCGCGCAATTTCAGATCGAGGGCGCCGAGCGGTTCATCGAGCAGCAGCACCCGTGGGCGATTGACCAAGGCGCGGGCGAGGGCGACACGCTGGCGCTGACCGCCGGACAACTGCACCGGTTTGCGCGCGCCATAACCACCGAGCGCGACCATGTCCAACGCCTCTTCGGCGCGCTTGTGGCGCTCGGTTTTACTCACGCCTTTGACCTTCAAGCCGTAGGCGACGTTGTCCAGCACGTTCATGTGCGGGAACAGCGCGTAGTCCTGGAAGACGGTGTTTACATCACGTTGATATGGCGGCAGACCGGCCGCTTCAGCGCCGTGGATGCGGATCGAGCCGGCGCTCGGTTGTTCGAACCCGGCGATCAGGCGCAGGCAGGTGGTTTTGCCCGAGCCGGATGGGCCGAGCATGGAAAAGAACTCGCCGTCCTGAATATCGATGGAAACCCGGTCAACGGCCTTCACCTCGCCAAACTGCCGGGAAACGTTGGTGAACTGGACTGCAAGCGTCATGGTGCGGTGCTCCGGTAAAGCAGGCTTTCAAAAAGTGATCAGGTGTTGCGTCGAAAAGATCGCAGCCTGCGGCAGCTCCTACAGGAAAGCGGTGTCCATTGATGTAGGAGCTGCCGCAGGCTGCGATCTTTTGATCTTGAAAGGGCTTACCTGCCGCCCATGATCGCGATGTAATCCTGAGTCCAGCGACTGTACGGCACGAATTTGCCACCTTCAGCCTGCGGGGTTTTCCAGAAGGCGATCTTGTCGAACTGGTCAAAACCATTGGTCTTGCAACCCTCGGCGCCGAGCAATTCGCTCTCCTTGCACGCCGCCGGCACGGCTGGCAACGAACCAAACCACGCCGCCACGTCACCCTGGACTTTCGGCTGCAGCGACCAGTCCATCCACTTGTAAGCGCAATTAGGGTGCTTGGCTTCGGCGTGCAGCATGGTGGTGTCGGCCCAACCGGTGGCGCCTTCTTTCGGGATGGTCGAGGCAATCGGCTGTTTCTCATTGATCAGGCCGTTGACCTGATACGGCCAGGCACTCGACGCCACCACGCCTTCGTTCTTGAAGTCACTCATTTGTACCGTGGTGTCGTGCCAGTAGCGGTGGATCAAAGGTTGCTGCGCACGCAACAGATCGAGCACCGCTTTGTACTGTGCCTCGGTCAATTGATACGGATCCTTGATCCCCAGCTCAGGCTTGGCGGTTTTCAGGTACAGCGCCGCATCGGCGATGTAGATCGGCCCGTCATAGGCCTGCACGCGACCCTTGTTCGGCTTGCCGTCGGGGAAGTTCTGCGCGTCGAACAGCACATTCCAGCTGGTCGGCGGCGTCTTGAACACGTTGGTGTTGTACATCAGCACGTTCGGGCCCCACTGATACGGGGTGCCGTAGGTCTGCTTGTTGACCACGTACCACGGCGCATCTTTCAGGCGTGGATCGAGGGTGTTCCAGTTCGGGATCAACGCGGTGTTGATCGGCTGCACGCGCTTGCCGACGATCAGGCGCAACGAGGCATCGCCCGAAGCGGTGACCAGATCGTAACCACCCTTGGCCATCAGGCTGACCATCTCGTCGGAGGTGGCGGCAGTCTTCACATTGACCTTGCAGCCGGTTTCTTTTTCGAAACCGGTGACCCAGTCGTAAGCCTTGTCACTCTCGCCACGTTCGATGTAACCGGGCCAGGCCACGATATCCAGCTGACCCTCGCCGGCGCCGACGGCCTTCAGCGGCTCGGCGGCTTGCAGGCTGGCGCTGGCCAGCAGGGCCGTGGTGATTACACTGAGCAGTGCGGTCTTGTGCACGAACATGGTTGAACCCTCTTCTTTAAATTATGGTCGGGGCAGTTGTGAACGCGGTGAAGCATGCCGTTGATGGCTTGTTATTAGCGTAGTCAGAGATGCTGGCCGTGGCGGGCCATGATGTGCCGCACCACGCTGTAGTCCTGCAGCGAATCACTGGACAAGTCTTTGCCGTATCCGGAGCGTTTCAGTCCGCCGTGGGGCATTTCGCTGACCAGCATGAAATGGCTGTTGATCCAGGTGCAGCCGTACTGCAAGCGGGCGGCGACCTGCATTGCCTTGTCCAGATTCTGCGTCCACACCGACGAGGCGAGGCCGTATTCGGAGTCGTTGGCCCAGTCCACGGCTTGTGCGAGTTCGTCGAAGCGGGTCACGGTCACCACCGGGCCAAACACTTCGCGCTGAACGATTTCATCCGTTTGTTTGCAACCGGCCAGCAGCGTCGGCTGGTAAAAGAACCCGGCGCCGGAATGCACCGCCGCGCCGGTCACCCGCTCGATGTGCGGCTGGCCGAGGGCGCGTTCGACGAAACTGGCGACGCGGTCGCGCTGGCGGGTGCTGATCAACGGGCCGATCTCGTTGTCGGCATCGCGCTTGCCGGCGAAGCGCAGGCTGCTGACTGCCGCACCCAGTTCGGCAACCAGTTTGTCGTGAATCCCGGCCTGCGCGTAGATGCGGCACGCGGCGGTGCAGTCCTGACCGGCGTTGTAGTAACCATAGGTGCGCACGCCGTCGACCACGGCTTGAATATCCGCGTCGTTGCAGACGATCACTGGGGCTTTGCCGCCGAGTTCCAGGTGTGTGCGTTTTAGGGTTTTCGCTGCAGCCTGGAGAATCTTCTGCCCGGTGACGATATCGCCGGTCAGCGAGACCATGCGCACCCTGGCATGTCCGACCAGATGGCTGCCGACGCCTTCACCGCCACCGCAGATGATGTTGATCACCCCGCGCGGCAGGATCTCGGCCAGCGCTGGCGCCAGCGCGAGGATCGACAATGGTGTGTGTTCCGAGGGTTTGAACACCAGCGTATTGCCGGCGGCGAGGGCCGGGGCGATTTTCCACGCCGCCATCATGATCGGGTAGTTCCACGGCGCAATCGAGGCGACCACGCCGATCGGATCGCGGCGCACCATGCTGGTGTAGCCCGGCAGGTATTCGCCACTGAGCTGGCCGGTCTGGCAGCGCACGGCGCCAGCGAAGAAACGGAACACATCGACGGTGGCGCTCAGATCGTCCTGCCGCGCCAAGTGCAGCGGCTTGCCGCAGTTCAGCGCTTCGAGGCGGGCGAGGTAATCGGCGTGTTTTTCGACGGCGTTGGCGATGTCCAGCAGCAGGTTGGAGCGTTGCTGCGGCGTGGTGCGCGACCATTCGGCAAAGGCGCGGTGGGCGGCGAGAATCGCGGTTTCGACCTGCTCGGTGCTGGCCTCGGCGATGTGCGTGAGAGTTTCACCGGTAGCCGGGTTGAGGATCGGCTCGACAAAACCCTGCCCGGCAACGAGTTCGCCGTCGATCAGCAACGCGGTACACATCGGGGTCTGCACGCCAGCCATTTTCCGCGATCTCTTTTCTTGTGTGGTCATTGGGGCTCCCGTACCGGGGAACCGACCGTCTTATAGATGCAGCAAGACTAGTGTGCGGCTCCGAGGTCGACAAATTCTAAATACTGAAGGTGGCATTCGATTAAATAGATGGCTTGCGTCCGCCGTGCGGCTGCTCGCGGGCCACGGTCAGGAATGGATCGACCAGAGCGGGGCGCGCGGTCCCACGGCGCCAGGCCAGACCGACGTCGAGGGTCTGGTTGAGGTCGGCAATCGGCCGTGCTTCGATGATGTCGCCCTCCAGTGACCACGGGCGGTAAGTCATGTCCGGCTGGATCGACACGCCCAGGCCGGCTGCGACAAGGCTTCGCACGGCTTCGGTGGATGCCGTGCGCAGGGTGATCTTCGGTTGCAGCCCGGCGCCGCGCCACAGGCGCTGGGCATTGCGATCCATCTCGTCGACGTTCAGTTGAATCAGCGGTTCGCGGGCAACATCGGCGAGATTGATGCTGTCGTGCTCCAGCAGCGGATGCTGGGCCGGCAGCCACAGACGGTGCGGCGAGTGAGTCAGCACTTCGGTTTGCAAGGCGTGGCGGTCTTCGAGGTTGGACAGGATCAGCACGCCGACATCGATCTCGCCGCTGACCAGCAAATGTTCGATGTACGGCCGCTCGTCCTCCATCACCCGGATCTCGACATTGGGATAGGCGCGCTGAAAACGGGTGAGCAAATCGGCGAGGTAATAACCGGCCACCAGACTGGTCACGCCGACAATCAACTGCCCGGCCACTTGGTCGGTGCTTTGTTGCAGGCTGCGCTTGGCGTTATCCACCGTTGCCAGAATCAGATGCGCCTGGCGCAGGAATTGATGACCCTGATGAGTCAAGGTCATGCCCTTGGCGTGACGGTTGAACAGGCTGACGCCGATTTCCTCTTCCAGTTGCTGGATCGCCAGCGTCAGGGTCGACTGGGATATGAACGCGGTTTGCGCGGCGGCGGAGATCGAGCCGGTCTCGGCCACCGCGATGAAGTGACGGATCTGACGCAGGGTCATCATGAGAAGGGTACCCGGTGGGCGGTTTTTATCGATTGGCCTGAGTGTATATCGATTTTCACGAAGGGCCTGCGCCTGTTGAGCAACATCTGGAAGCACACTTGCGGGCAGGCCCAGGGCACTTTCGAACTAGGCTGAGGGCCTGATAGATCCGGATAACCCCTGTTTTGGAGGCGAACATGAACACCCGTGGATTGCTCGATCAACTGCTCAAGTCCGGCCAGGATCTGTTGCAGAACAAGGCCGGTGGCGCGCAGAACAAACCGGCGGCTGGCGGCCTGGGCGGTTTGCTTGGTGGGTCTTCTGGTGGCAGTGGCCTCGGCGGTCTGCTGTCAGGTGCTGGCGGCGGCGCATTGGCGGCGGGCGCGATGGGCTTGCTGCTGGGTAACAAGAAAGTGCGCAAGGTCGGCGGCAAAGTTGCGATTTACGGCGGGCTCGCAGCGCTTGGCGTGCTGGCCTACAAAGCCTACGGCAACTACAACGCCCAGAAAGGCACCGCACCGCAAACCGAACCGCAAACCCTCGACCGCTTGCCACCGGCGCAGGCCGAGCAACACAGCCAGGCCATTCTCAAAGCACTGGTCGCCGCCGCAAAGGCTGATGGCCATATCGATGATCGCGAGCGCCAATTGATCGAAGGCGAATTCACCAAACTCGACAACGATCAGGAACTGCAACACTGGCTGCACGCCGAACTCAACAAACCCCTCGACCCAAGCGACGTCGCCCGCGCCGCGAGTACGCCGGAGATGGCGGCGGAAATGTACATCGCCAGCGTGATGCTGGTGGATGAGGAGAGCTTTATGGAAAAGGCGTATCTGGAGGAACTGGCCAAGCAACTGAAGCTGGAGCCGGGGTTGAAGGTAGAACTGGAGAATCAGATGCGCCAGGTATCGCTATAGAACTGCCTGAACACGGTACTTATGTAGGAGCTGCGGCACGCTGCGATCTTTTGATGTTGGCTTTAAAAATCAAAAGATCGCAGCGTGCCGCAGCTCCTACAGGGTTTTGGACTGGACGCCGAAATTAGTAGGCGCGAGCCTGCTCACGATTGCGTTTTCAGCCGCGCATCCACAGCAATGGCCGATCCATCGCCCCTTTTTGCCGTTCCATCACTGGCACGTCAGCCCCCGATTGTCGGACAGTCCCACCCCAGAGCCTTCCCGCCAACCACGTCGGGTCGGCCCGAGGGTTAAAAAGCGTCTTATAAATGAGACACCGCCCTCGGCTATACTCCCCGCATTTCGACTTAGGCACGAGGAATCACTGTGAAGAACTGGACGTTGCGCCAACGCATTTTGGCGAGCTTTGCGGTGATTATCGCCATCATGTTGCTGATGGTCGTCGTTTCGTATTCCCGCCTGCTGAAAATCGAAGCCAGTGAAAGCAGCGTGCGTGATGACGCCGTTCCCGGCGTCTATTACAGCTCGATGATCCGCGGCGCGTGGGTCGACAGTTATCTGCAGACCCAGGAACTGCTCGGCCTCAAGGAAGGGCAGGGTATCAGCAGTGAAGATGCGGCGGACTACAAGGCGTTCGAGACGCGCCTGCAAGAGCAGATGGCCAACTACCGCAGCACTGTCACCACCGACGAAGACCGGGTCGAGTTCGCTGCGTTCGAGAAGGATCACGACACCTACATGCAGATCCAGGATCAGGTGCTCGACTTGCACAAGCGCAACCTGGAAGCCGACGCGGTCAAGCTGTTCACCGAGAAGCTGACCCCGGCCTGGTACACCGGTCGCATGAAACTCAACGACATCATCGGCGAGAACAAACGGGTCGCCGATCAGGCCATGGCCAACATCGACGAAGCCGTGGCGGCGGCCAAGGTCAGCATGTTCGTCTCGCTGCTGGTGGCCGTGCTCGCAGCCGGGGCCTGCGGTCTGTTGCTGATGCGCGCGATCATGGCGCCGATGAACCGCATCGTGAAGATCCTCGAAATCATGCGCACCGGCGATCTGAGCAGCCGTCTTAATCTGGATCGCAAGGACGAGTTCGGTGCAGTGGAAACCGGCTTCAACGACATGATGACCGAGCTGACTTCGCTGGTGTCCCAGGCCCAACGTTCCTCGGTGCAGGTGACCACTTCGGTGACCGAAATTGCCGCCACGTCGAAGCAGCAACAGGCCACCGCCACCGAAACCGCGGCCACCACCACCGAAATCGGCGCGACCTCACGTGAAATCGCCGCCACCTCGCGGGATCTGGTGCGCACCATGACCGAAGTGTCCACCGCCGCCGATCAGGCCTCGGTGCTCGCCGGTTCCGGCCAGCAAGGCCTGGCGCGCATGGAAGACACCATGCACTCGGTGATGGGCGCGGCTGACCTGGTCAACGCCAAACTGGCGATCCTCAACGAGAAGGCCGGCAACATCAATCAGGTGGTGGTAACCATCGTCAAGGTCGCCGACCAGACCAACCTGCTGTCGCTCAACGCCGCCATCGAGGCCGAGAAGGCCGGTGAGTACGGCCGTGGTTTTGCCGTGGTCGCCACCGAAGTACGGCGTCTGGCGGATCAGACCGCCGTCGCCACTTACGACATTGAGCAGATGGTCCGCGAGATCCAGTCGGCGGTGTCTGCTGGCGTGATGGGCATGGACAAGTTCTCCGAAGAAGTGCGCCGGGGCATGGCCGAAGTGCAGCAGGTCGGCGAGCAACTGTCGCAGATCATCCATCAGGTGCAGGCGCTGGCGCCGCGGGTGTTGATGGTCAACGAAGGCATGCAGGCCCAGGCCACCGGTGCCGAACAGATCAACCATGCGCTGGTGCAGTTGGGCGACGCCAGCAGCCAGACCGTCGAGTCGCTGCGTCAGGCCAGTTTCGCCATCGACGAACTGAGCCAGGTGGCCGTCGGGCTGCGCAGTGGCGTTTCGCGATTCAAAGTCTGATGAGCGAAATCACCGCCAAACGCAGCGCTGCGCCGGTGGCGAAGCAGGCGTTGTTCCTGCTGTTTCGCATCGGCAGCGAGCGTTACGCCTTGCGCGCCACCGAGGTGGCGGAAGTGTTGCCGCGCCTGCCGTTGAAGCCGATTGCCCAAGCGCCGAACTGGGTCGCCGGGGTGTTCGCCTATCGCGGTGCGGTGGTGCCGGCCATCGACCTCAGTGCGCTGACCTTCGGCCAACCGGCCGAGGCGCGTACCAGCACCCGGCTGGTGCTGGTGCATTACCGCCCGGATGAACGGCAGCCGTCACGCTGGCTCGGACTGATACTCGAACAGGCGACCGATACCCTGCGCTGCAATCCCGAGGATTTTCAGCCGTATGGTCTGGACAATCGTCAGGCGCCGTACCTCGGCCCGGTGCGCGAAGATGCCCAGGGCCTGGTGCAGTGGGTGCGGGTCAACGATTTGCTGGATGACGCCGTGCGCAGCCTGCTCTTTCCCGCGCCGCATGAGGCGCAGTCATGAGCAGCGATCAGCGTTTTTTCGATTTCCTCAAGGAACGCATCGGTCTGGATGTCACGTCGGTCGGACCGGCGATCATCGAGCGCGCGGTGCGCCAACGCACCACGCTCTCGCAAGCGGCGCACAGCGATGAATACTGGCAACTGTTGCAAGGTTCGCGGGACGAACAGCAGGCGTTGATCGAGGCGGTGATCGTCCCCGAAACCTGGTTTTTCCGTTACCCGGAATCCTTCGCCACCCTCGGCAAGCTGGCGCGCAAGCGTCTGGACGAATTGAACAACATGCGCGCGCTGCGCATCCTCAGCCTGCCGTGTTCGACCGGCGAGGAACCCTATTCGATTGCCATGGCCTTGCTCGATGCCGGGCTCAAGCCCCATCAGTTCAAGGTCGATGGCATGGATGTCAGCCCGCTGTCGGTGGACAAGGCGCGGCGCGGGCTGTACGGCAAGAACTCGTTTCGGGGTCAGGAGCTGGACTTTCGCGAGCGTCATTTCACCGCCGAACAGGACGGCCATCGAGTCAGCGACGCCGTGCGCGAACAGGTGCGCCTGCAGGCCGGCAATGTGCTGGATCCGGCGCTGCTGGCGGGTGAGCCGCCGTTCGATTTCGTGTTCTGCCGCAACCTGTTGATCTATTTCGATCAGCCGACCCAGAAGCAGGTGTTCGAAGTGCTCAAGCGTCTGACTCACGTGGATGGCGTGCTGTTCATCGGCCCGGCCGAGGGCAGTCTGCTCGGGCGTCTGGGCATGCGCTCGATTGGCATCCCGCAGTCGTTTGCCTTCAGTCGACAAAACGATCCGGTACCGCAACCGCTGTCGCTGCCGACTCCACCACCATTGCCCGTGCGCCAACCGCTGCGCACGCCGCCGCCACCCGTGCGCCCGCGTCCGTTTGCCAACGTTGCACCGTTGCCCGTCAGCAGCAAAAGCGTCAACCCGGACGCGGCGACCTTGCTCGCCAACATCGCTGCGCTGGCCAACGAAGGCAAAAGCGCCGAGGCCCGTGCGGCGTGCGAGCAGTACCTGCGCAGTCACGAACCGGTGGCGCAGGTGTTTTACTGGCTCGGCCTGCTCAGTGACGTGGCCGGCGCCACCCTCGAAGCCCAGAGCCATTACCGCAAGGCCTTGTACCTTGAGTCGCAACACCCCGAAGCCTTGATGCACCTGGCTGCGTTGCTGCAGGCCCAGGGCGACAGCGCCGGTGCCAGACGATTGCAGGAACGCGCCGCCCGCAGCGGCCGCACCGCCGACAGTGAGCGTAAACGATGATCCCGTCCGACACCTTGAACGTCACCCACGAAGACGCGCGGGCCATCGATGACTGCTGGAACCGCATCGGCATTCACGGCGACAAGTCCTGCCCGTTGCTGACCGAGCATATTCACTGCCGAAACTGCGCGGTGTATTCCGCTGCCGCCACGCGTCTGCTCGACCGCTATGCGTTGCAGCAGGATGAGCGCGACCCGGTCGCCGTGGCGGTCGAAAGCGATGTGAAAACCCGTTCGCTGCTTATGTTCCGCCTGGGCGAAGAGTGGCTGGGCCTGGCCACCCGCAGTCTGGTGGAAGTCGCTCCGCTGCAGGCAATTCACTCGTTGCCGCACCAGCGCTCGCGGGCCCTGCTCGGCGTGGCGAACGTGCGCGGCGCGCTGGTGGCCTGCCTGTCGCTGGTCGAGTTGCTCGACCTGGACGGCAACGCCGCACCAGCCACGGGCGCGCGGATCATGCCGCGTATGTTGATCATCGCCGCCCACGGTGGGCCGGTGGTGGTGCCAGTGGATGAGGTCGACGGCATCCACGCCATCGACGAACGCATTCTCGACGCTGCGTCGCGTGCCGGTGCTGAACACAGCAGTACGGCCAGCGCCAAATACACTCGGGGCGTCCTGCAATTCCGCGGACGCAGCTTGCGTTGGCTGGATGAAGAACAGTTGCTGTCCGCCGTGACCCGGAGCCTCACATGACCCCCGAGCAAATGCGCGACGCCTCGCTGCTGGAACTGTTCAGCCTCGAAGCCGAGGCCCAGACCCAGGTGCTGAGCAGTGGGCTGCTGGCGCTGGAGCGTAATCCGACCCAGGCCGACTATCTGGAATCGTGCATGCGTGCGGCGCACTCGCTCAAGGGCGCGGCGCGGATCGTCGGCATCGACAACGGTGTCAGCGTCGCCCACGTGATGGAAGATTGTCTGGTCAGCGCTCAGGAAAAGCGGCTGTTGCTGCGCCCCGAACACATCGATGCGTTGTTGCAGGGCACCGATCTGTTGATGCGCATCGCCACACCGGCCAATGCCCCGCAAGCGCCGGACATTGAGGCGTATGTGGCGTTGATGGGCCGCCTGCTCGACCCTTCGACACCGCCCGCCGTGGCGTCGCCGCCCATGGCCGAATTGCAGATGCAGGCACCGTCTGCGCCGATTGAAACGCCACCGCCAGCGCCCATGCCGGCGGTTGATACAGCGCTGGAAACCTCCGCCCCGGCGCCGCGCAAGAACAAACGCACCACCGAAGGTGGCGAGCGCGTGCTGCGGGTCACTGCCGAGCGTCTGAACAGCCTGCTCGACCTGTCGAGTAAGTCACTGGTCGAAACCCAGCGCCTCAAGCCGCATCTGGCGACCATGCAGCGCCTCAGGCGCATGCAGAACAATGGTCTGCGGGCGCTGGAAAGCCTCAATGTTCATCTCAAGGAACAGGCGCTGAGCCTCGAAGCCCAGGAAGCCCTTGAAGATGCGCGGCGCTTGCTGGCCGAGTCTCAGCAATTGCTCGCGGAAAAGAACGCCGAGCTCGACGAATTCGCCTGGCAGGCCAGCCAGCGCGCACAAGTGCTCTACGACACCGCGCTGGCCTGCCGCATGCGCCCGTTTGCCGACGTGCTCACCGGTCAGGTGCGCATGGTTCGGGATCTGGGGCGCAGCCTTGGCAAACAGGTGCGGCTGGAAATCGAAGGCGAGAAGACGCAGGTCGACCGCGACGTACTGGAAAAACTCGAAGCGCCGCTGACTCATCTGCTGCGCAACGCGGTCGACCACGGCATCGAAACTCCGGAACAACGCTTGCTCAAGGGCAAGACAGAAGAGGGCCTGATCCGCCTGCGTGCTTCGCATCAGGCCGGTTTGCTGGTGCTCGAACTGAGTGACGACGGCAATGGTGTCGACCTGGAAAAGGTCCGCCGCAGTATCGTCGAACGCCAATTGTCACCGGCAGAAACTGCCGCGCAGTTGAGCGAAGAAGAGTTGCTGACGTTCCTGTTCCTGCCGGGTTTCAGCCTGCGCGACACCGTCACCGAAGTGTCGGGGCGTGGCGTCGGCCTCGACGCGGTGCAGCACATGGTTCGGCAACTGCGCGGTGCAGTGGTGCTGGAGCAGACGGCGGGCGAGGGCAGCCGCTTTCATCTGGAAGTGCCACTGACCCT
Organism: Pseudomonas sp. S8; assembly: GCF_050473925.1. NCBI lineage: Bacteria > Pseudomonadati > Pseudomonadota > Gammaproteobacteria > Pseudomonadales > Pseudomonadaceae > Pseudomonas > Pseudomonas sp. S8. Next base: position 3,116,266 of record NZ_JBFDVZ010000016.1, on the reverse strand, counting down.
GTCGGTGGTGCGCAGTCTGGTGGTGGAGGTCGGCGAGGAAGCCTATGCGTTTCCGCTGGCGCACATCGAGCGCATGTGCGACCTGGAGCCACAGGACATCGTGCAGATCGAAGGTCGCCAGCATTTCTGGCACGAAGGCCGACATGTCGGGTTGGTCGCCGCCAGCCAGTTGCTGAATCGTCCGGCCAGTCAGAGCAGCGACGAAACCCTCAAGGTCGTGGTGATCCGCGAGCGCGATGCGGTCTATGGCGTGGCGGTCGAACGATTTGTCGGCGAGCGCACTCTGGTGGTGCTGCCGCTGGATGAACGACTGGGCAAGGTGCAGGACATCTCCGCCGGGGCGCTGCTTGACGATGGCTCGGTGGTGCTGATCGTCGATGTCGAAGACATGTTGCGCTCGGTGGACAAGCTGCTCAACACCGGGCGTCTGGAGCGTATTGCGCGGCACGGCAACCAGGCCGCCGAAGTGGCGCGCAAACGGATTCTGGTGGTCGACGATTCGCTCACGGTGCGCGAGCTGCAGCGCAAGCTGCTACTCAATCGCGGCTACGACGTGGCGGTCGCGGTGGATGGCATGGACGGCTGGAACGCGCTGCGTTCGGAGGACTTCGATTTGCTGATCACCGACATCGACATGCCGCGCATGGACGGCATCGAACTGGTTACGTTGCTGCGCCGTGATACCCGTCTGCAATCGCTACCGGTGATGGTGGTCTCGTACAAGGACCGTGAAGAGGACCGCCGTCGTGGACTGGATGCGGGCGCCGACTATTATTTAGCCAAGGCCAGTTTTCATGACGACGCCCTGCTCGATGCAGTGGTTGAGCTCATTGGAGGAGCGCGGGCATGAAAATCGCAATCGTCAACGACATGCCACTGGCGGTGGAGGCTTTGCGCCGTGCGCTGGCCTTCGAGCCGGCGCATCAAGTGGTCTGGGTGGCCGGCAACGGCGCCGAGGCCGTGCGTCTGTGTGCCGAAAACACCCCGGATCTGATCCTGATGGACCTGATCATGCCGGTCATGGACGGTGTCGAGGCCACGCGACGGATCATGGCTGAAACCCCGTGCGCGATCGTCATCGTCACAGTCGACCGCCAGCAGAACGTGCATCGGGTGTTCGAGGCCATGGGCCACGGTGCGCTGGATGTGGTCGATACCCCGGCCCTGGGGGCCGGTAACGCGCAGGAAGCGGCGGCGCCGTTGCTGCGCAAGATCCTCAATATCGGCTGGCTGATCGGCGAGAAAACCCCGCGTTCGCGTCCGGTGCCGACACCGCACCGCAGTTCGGCGTCGTGCAAGCGGTTGGTGGCGATCGGCTCCTCTGCCGGCGGGCCGGCCGCGCTGGAAGTATTGCTCAAGGGCCTGCCACGCAATTTTTCGGCGGCCATTGTGCTGGTGCAGCACGTCGATCAGGTGTTCGCGGCGGGCATGGCCGAATGGCTGGCCAGCGCCAGTGGCCTGGACGTGCGCCTGGCCCGCGAAGGCGAGCCACCACAGGCCGGCGCGGTGCTGCTGGCTGGCACCAATCACCATATTCGCTTATTGAAAAACGGCACGCTGGCCTACACCGCCGAGCCGGTCAACGAGATCTACCGACCCTCGATCGACGTCTTCTTTGAAAGTGTCGCCAACTATTGGAACGGCGATGCCATCGGGGTTTTATTGACCGGAATGGGACGCGACGGGGCGCAAGGGCTTAAGCTCATGCGCCAGCAGGGATACCTGACCATCGCGCAGGATCAGCAAAGCAGTGCGGTGTACGGCATGCCCAAGGCCGCAGCGGCGATCGATGCAGCCGTCGAAATCCGTCCACTGGAAAAGATAGCGCCACGATTGCTGGAGGTTTTCCCCAAATGAACAGCGTTTTCCGCAATCCTGGCCCCCGCAGTACTCAGGTGACCGCCCATGAATGATTTACAGATCGACGACATTAAAACCGACGAAAACGCCGCCATGGTGTTGTTGGTGGACGATCAGGCGATGATCGGCGAAGCCGTGCGCCGTGGGCTGTCGAACGAAGAGAACATCGACTTCCACTTCTGTTCCGACCCGCACCAGGCCATCGCCCAGGCGGTCCGGATCAAGCCGACGGTGATTTTGCAGGACCTGGTGATGCCCGGCCTCGACGGCCTGAGCCTGGTGCGCGAATACCGCAATCACCCGGCGACCAAGGACATCCCGATCATTGTGCTGTCGACCAAGGAAGATCCGCTGATCAAGAGCGCGGCGTTCTCCGCCGGGGCCAACGATTATCTGGTGAAACTGCCGGACACCATCGAGTTGGTGGCGCGCATCCGCTATCACTCGCGCTCCTACATGACCCTGCTGCAGCGGGATGCGGCGTACCGTGCGTTGCGCGTCAGCCAGCAGCAATTGCTCGACACCAACCTGGTGCTGCAACGGCTGATGAACTCCGACGGCCTGACCGGGCTGTCCAACCGCCGGCACTTCGACGAGTACCTGGAGCTGGAGTGGCGCCGCTCGTTGCGCGATCAGAGCCAGTTGTCGTTGCTGATGATCGACGTCGATTACTTCAAGTCCTACAACGACAGCTTTGGCCATGTCGAAGGCGATGAGGCGCTGCGCAAGGTCGCCACGGCGATCCGCGATGCCAGCGCCCGACCGTCGGATCTGCCGGCACGCTACGGCGGTGAAGAGTTCGCGCTGGTACTGCCGAACACCTCGCCGGGCGGTGCCCGGCTGGTGGCAGAGAAACTGCGCCAGACCGTGGCGGCGCTGAAGATTCCGCACAACACCCCGAGCGAAGGGTCGAGCCTGACCATCAGCATCGGCCTGGCGACCATGGTGCCGCAGGCGGGCAGCGATTGCCGCCTGCTGATTTCGGCGGCGGATCGTGGGTTGTATCAGGCGAAAAACAATGGCCGTAACCAGGTAGGTATCGAGTAACCCATCAATTGCTGTAGGAGCTGCCGCAGGCTGCGATCTTTTGATCTTTAAAAGCAAAATCAAAAGATCGCAGCCTGCGGCAGCTCCTACAGGGGCAATGTGTCAAGTGATTCACCCCGACAGCCGCCAGACGGGCTGCCGTGACCGCGTGATTACGTTATACTCGCCGGCTTTCAAAAGTTCGCCAACGAGTGCTGCCCGTCATGGAAATCAACCCGATCCTGAACACCATCAAGGACCTGTCCGAGCGCTCCGAAACTATTCGGGGGTATCTTTGACTACGATCAAAAGCATGAGCGTCTGATCGAAGTCAATCGCGAGCTTGAAGATCCTGCAGTCTGGAACAAACCTGAATACGCCCAGGAACTGGGCCGCGAGCGAGCATCGCTGGCGCAGATCGTCGACACCCTGGATGAGCTTTCCAGCGGTCTGGCCGATTCCCGCGAGCTGCTCGACATGGCCGTTGAAGAAAACGACGAAGGCGCGGTAAACGACGTCGTTGAACTGCTTCAAGGGCTTGAAGAGTCACTGGCCAAGCTTGAATTCCGCCGCATGTTCAGCCACGAAATGGACCCGAACAACGCCTACCTGGACATCCAGGCCGGTTCCGGCGGCACCGAGGCCCAGGACTGGGCCAATATCCTGCTGCGCATGTACCTGCGCTGGGCGGACAAACGCGGGTTCGACGCGACCATCATGGAACTGTCGGCCGGTGAAGTCGCCGGTATCAAAGGTGCGACCGTGCACATCAAGGGCGAATACGCCTTTGGCTGGCTGCGCACCGAGATCGGCGTGCACCGTCTGGTGCGCAAGAGCCCGTTCGACTCCGGCAATCGTCGCCACACTTCGTTCTCTGCGGTTTTCGTCTCGCCAGAGATCGACGACAAGGTCGAAATCGAAATCAACCCGGCAGACTTGCGGATTGACACCTATCGTTCCTCCGGTGCCGGTGGTCAGCACGTAAACACCACCGACTCGGCCGTACGTATCACCCACGTACCGACCAACACCGTGGTCAGCTGCCAGAACGAACGTTCCCAGCACGCCAACAAGGACACCGCGATGAAAATGTTGCGGGCCAAGTTGTACGAGCAGGAAATGCAGAAGCGCAACGCCGCTTCCCAGGCGCTGGAAGACACCAAGTCGGACATCGGCTGGGGTCATCAGATCCGTTCGTACGTGCTCGACGCGTCGCGGATCAAGGACTTGCGCACCAACATCGAACGCAGCGACTGCGACAAGGTACTCGACGGCGATATCGACGAATACCTGGAAGCCAGCCTGAAATCGGGGCTGTAACAGACGCACACAGGGTCGCTGATGCAACGCGATCCCTGTAGGAGCCAGCCCTGCTGGCGATTCCCGGGCCGCCAGGCCCGGGGGCAACGAACCTGATGGAATATCTGAAGACATGAGCGACCAACAACTCGACCCGCAAGCCCTGCAACAGGAAGAAAACTCCCTGATCGCCCTGCGCAAGGAAAAGCTGGCTGCCGAGCGCGCCAAGGGCAACGCCTTCCCGAACGACTTCCGCCGTGAAAACTACTGCGAAGATCTGCAGAAGAAATACGCGGACAAGACCAAGGAAGAGCTGGCCGAGGCTGCAATCCCGGTCAAGGTTGCCGGTCGCATCATGCTCAACCGTGGCTCGTTCATGGTGATCCAGGACATGACCGGTCGCATCCAGGTCTACGTCAACCGCAAGACCCTGTCCGAAGACACCCTGGCCGCCGTCAAGACCTGGGACATGGGCGACATCATTGCCGCTGAAGGTACCCTGGCGCGTTCCGGCAAGGGCGACCTGTACGTCGAAATGACCAACGTGCGCCTGCTGACCAAGTCGCTGCGCCCGCTGCCGGACAAGCACCACGGCCTGACCGACACCGAACAGCGCTACCGTCAGCGTTACGTTGACCTGATCGTCAACGAAGAAGTGCGCCAGACCTTCCGCGTGCGTTCGCAAGTGATCGCGCACATCCGCAGCTTCCTGATGAAGCGCGACTTCCTCGAAGTCGAAACGCCGATGCTGCAGACCATTCCTGGCGGCGCTGCGGCCAAGCCGTTCGAAACCCACCACAACGCGCTGGACATGGAAATGTTCCTGCGTATCGCGCCTGAACTGTATCTGAAGCGTCTGGTGGTTGGCGGTTTCGAGAAAGTGTTCGAGATCAACCGCAACTTCCGTAACGAAGGCGTTTCGACCCGTCACAACCCTGAATTCACCATGTTGGAGTTCTACCAGGCTTACGCCGACTACGAAGACAACATGGACCTGACCGAAGAGCTGTTCCGTGAACTGGCGCAACTGGTGCTGGGCAGCACCGACGTGCCGTACGGCGACAAGGTGTTCCACTTCGGCGAGCCGTTTGCCCGTCTCTCGGTGTTCGACTCGATCCTCAAGTACAACCCTGAGCTGACTGCCGATGACCTGAACGACATCGACAAGGCGCGCGCCATTGCCAAGAAGGCCGGCGCCAAGGTGCTGGGCTTCGAAGGTCTGGGCAAGCTGCAGGTGATGATTTTCGAAGAACTGGTCGAGCACAAGCTGGAGCAGCCGCACTTCATCACTCAGTACCCGTTCGAAGTGTCGCCGCTGGCCCGTCGTAACGACGAGAACCCGAACGTCACCGACCGTTTCGAGCTGTTCATCGGCGGCCGTGAAATCGCCAACGCCTACTCCGAGTTGAACGACGCGGAAGACCAGGCCGAGCGTTTCATGGCGCAGGTGGCTGACAAGGACGCTGGCGACGACGAAGCCATGCACTACGACGCCGACTTCGTGCGTGCGCTGGAGTACGGCATGCCGCCAACGGCCGGTGAAGGTATCGGCATCGACCGTCTGGTGATGTTGCTGACCAACTCGCCATCGATCCGCGATGTGATCCTGTTCCCGCACATGCGACCGCAAGCGTAAACGTTTCAGTTAAAAAGCCGCCTAAAACAGGCGGCTTTTTATTGCCTGTCTGGTACAAATGTATCAATTGGTTAATTTTGCAATAGCAGAGGAAGTCCAGTCGTGATGGTTGCAATCGCTCAAGAAGGTGCAGCGGGTATCGCCACTGCGGTCGCTGAAAGTGTTCAGTACCAGGGCCGCAAGGCCAGCCGACAGGGCAGTGAGCAGCGTCGACAGGACATTCTCGACGCGGCGATGCGCATTGTCGTGCGCGACGGCGTGCGTGCCGTGCGCCACCGGGCCGTGGCGGCCGAGGCCGGTGTGCCACTGTCGGCCACCACCTATTACTTCAAGGACATCGATGACCTGCTCACCGATACCTTCGCCCAATACGTCGAACGCAGCGCGGCCTACATGGCCAAGCTGTGGATCAACAACGAAGGCTTGCTGCGCGAGATGGTCGTCAGTGGCGACGGCAGCCCCGAGTCGCGCTCGCAACTGGCCGACGACATCGCGCGGCTGATGGCGGACTATGTGCACCGGCAACTGGTCAACCGTCGCGAGCACCTGATGGCCGAGCAGGCGTTCCGCCAGGAAGCGCTGCTCAACCCGCGCCTGGCGGATCTGGTGCGCTCGCATCAGCAGATTCTGCTGCAGGGCACCTGCCAGTTGTTCCAAGTCCTGGGCTCGCGTGAACCGCAACAGGATGCCAAAGTGTTGACGGCGATTATCGGACGGATGGAATATCAGGGCCTGCTCAACGACGCCGAGCCTTTGGCCGAACAGGACATGCTCGGGATTCTGACGCGGTACATGCATCTGGTCCTGGCGTCGGTGTAACGCAATGTTGTCCGTCTGACACCGATCCCAATGTAGGAGCTGCCGCAGGCTGCGATCTTTTGATTTTCAAGATCAAGATCAAAAGATCGCAGCCTGCGGCAGCTCCTACAGGGGAAGTGTGGTGGGTTCATAGGGAGTATTGAATGAAAGCCTGGCGTGGCGTGCTGATCGCCTTGTCGTTCCTGCTGCTCAGTGGCTGTCTGGTGACTTTCAAGGATCCGTTGCCCGCCAGTGAGTCGGCGCCCAAGGGCCTGCTGGGCACGTGGTCGAGCACCAATGCCTGGGGCGAGCCGATGAACCTTGAGTTGACCCGCGTCGGCCATGATCGCTATCAGGCCGTCACCTGGTTCAAGGCCCGGCCCCACGAGCGCGAGGCTTACCCGTTCACGGTGTCGCGCCACGGCAGCCGCTGGTACCTGTCGGCGAAGGTGCCGGCGCGTTACGGTGGCCAATACGCCATTGCCGGTTTCGAACTCACCGACAAACACGAATTGGTGGTGTACAACCTCGACCTCGAACAGATCAATCAGGCGATCAAACAGCAAGCCCTCGACGGCCAGTCGTTCCAGACCGAAGACGATGGCGACGGCGTGCAGGTCGACAGCCGTCTCGACAAGGTCTTTGCTTACCTCGACGATCCGGCCAATTCCGATGTCTTCGTCGAGGCCGCGCGCTATCAGCGCCAGGCCCGCGCCAAATAATTCAGTTTTCTACAGGAGTTTCGGGTGGACGATTACCAGCAGACGATACGCACGTTGTCCGATCGCATTGTGCTGGCGCAGACGCCGATCCGCGTGCTCGATGCGGTGAAGTGGGACGAGAACATCCGCAAGGGCTTTCTCAAGGCCAAGGGCAAGGAAATGCCGGCGGTGGATCGCGACTACTACCTCAATCGGCCGCTGAGTTTCGATTCGAGCAAGGTCAAACTCGAGTTCCAGAACATCGAACGCGACATCACCCGCCAGCTCGGCCAGTTCAACCCGGTCGGGCAGATCATGCGGCGCATGTGCAAGGAATACCGCATGGTGGTGCGCATGCTCGAAGCGCGCGGCACCGAGGATTTCGGCCTGATCTCCCAGGAACTCTACGGCGCCGCCTCCGATGCGTTCCACGCCGGCGACCCGACCCTGGCCGACCTCGGCCTGATGATGTCCGACTACCTGAACAACATCGATGGCCGTGGCGACCTGAAGGACGAGCCGAAAATCCTCACCGCCAAGGATGCCGTGCACCTGCTGCAAACCCGCTTGAACAAGGTGTTTGGCGAGGCCGAGGAAACCATCCGCGTGTTCGAGTCCGACGGCATCGTCGCTGACGCGGCCGCGGGCGCCGATTACATCAAGATCCGCACCGACGCGCTGTTCAACGACCGCGACGTGCGTGCACTGGAAGTCCATGAAGGTCTGGTGCACGTCGGCACCACGCTCAATGGCTTGAACCAGCCGATCTGCACCTTCCTGTCCAAGGGCCCGCCCTCGTCGACGGTGACCCAGGAAGGCCTGGCGATCCTGATGGAAATCATCACCTTCGCCTCCTACCCGAGTCGCCTGCGCAAGCTGACCAACCGTACCCGCGCGATTCACATGGTCGAGGAGGGCGCGGACTTTTTGCAGGTGTTCGAATTCTTCCGCGAACAGGGTTTCGAAATGGCCGAAAGCTACGGCAACGCCAGCCGGGTGTTCCGAGGCTCGACGCCAACCGGTCTGCCATTCACCAAAGACTTGTCCTACCTCAAGGGCTTTATCATGGTTTACAACTACATTCAGTTGGCCGTGCGTAAGGGCAAGCTTGAGCAGGTACCGCTGCTGTTCTGCGGCAAGACCACGCTGGAGGACATGCGTACCCTGCGTCAACTGGTCGATGAAGGTCTGGTGGTGCCGCCGAAATACCTGCCGGAACAGTTCCGCGACATGAACGCGCTGTCGGCATGGATGTGCTTCTCCAACTTCCTCAATCACTTGAGCCTGGACCGGATCGAGGCGGATTACTCCAATATCCTCTGACCACATACAAACCCTGTGGGAGCTGGCTTGCCAGCGATTGCAGTCTGACAGTCAATATTGATGTTGGCTGACCCACCGCTATCGCTGGCAAGCCAGCTCCCACAGGGTCATTTGTTGACACAATTATTGTTTTCAACCCGAATTCTGCGAGGTTTCACCGGATGAGAATCCTCGGCATCCTTTGCCTGCTCCTGACCCTCGGCGGTTGCAGTTCGCTGTTGTTTTACCCCGAGCCGGGCCAGGTCTTTACCCCGGAAAGAGCCAAGCTCGAATACCGCACCGTCACCCTGACCACGGCCGACGGCCTCAAGCTCAACGCCTGGTGGCTGCCGGCCAAGCCCGGTGTCGAGGTCAAAGGCACAGTCCTGCACCTGCACGGCAACGGCGGCAATCTGCCGATGCACTTGGGTGGCAGTTGGTGGTTGCCGAAAAACGGCTATCAGGTGCTGCTGGTGGATTATCGCGGGTATGGCTTGTCCGAGGGCGAGCCGAGTTTGCCGGCGATCTATCAGGACATCGACGCCGCGTTCGCCTGGCTGGATCAGGCGCCAGAGGTCAAAGGCAAGCCGCTGATCCTCCTCGGCCAGAGCCTCGGCGGCTCAATGGCCGTGCATTGGCTGGTGCAGCACCCCGAGCGGCAGAAACAGCTGAAAGCCTTCGTGCTCGACGGTGTACCCGCCAGTTACCGCAGCGTCGGTCAGTACGCCCTCAGCACGTCGTGGCTGACCTGGCCGTTCCAGGTGCCGTTGTCGTGGCTGGTGCCGGACGGCGACAGCGCGATCAACTCGATGCCGCAGCTTAATGGCGTGCCGAAACTGATCTTTCACAGCATCGACGACCCACTGGTGCCAATGTCCAACGCCATCCGCCTGTACCAGGCAGCGCCGCCGCCACGGGTGTTGCAGTTGACCCGCGGCGGCCACGTACAGACCTTCGGCGACCCGGTCTGGCGCCAGGTGATGCTGCGTTATCTGGAAGATCCCGAGCACTTCAACGGCCTGCGCCGCCTCGGCGAGATTCCCAATTATCCGCAACCCCCGAATTCTGAAGATGAGAGTCCGCAATGACTGAAGAACGTAACGCCATCCCGCTGATCATCACCGGTATCTGCAGCATCCTCGGCACCGTTGGTGCCCTGTGGTATTACGGCTACCTGCACTTCGCCAAACCCGAGGATGCGCTGCTGCTCAACGAATTCACCATGCTCAAGACCGTGCCGGGCGAAGACTACAAAGTCTCGCTGGACCCGGCGCCGCAGGTGGCGCAGTGCATCGATGGCGTACTGGTGCTGTTTGACACCGAGCAGAAAGGCCTGACCGGGGTGCTGATCAATGCGCAGAAAAAAGCCGTGCGTTGCATGGGCCAGGAAACCCCGCAGAAACTCGAGCCTTAAACGCAAAAGATCGCAGCCTGCGGCAGCTCCTACATTGGAACGCGATCCCTGTAGGAGCTGCCGCAGGCTGCGATCTTTTGATCTTCAACAAAAAGCCCCGCCTGATTCAGTCAGGCGGGGCTTTTACGTCACTGCGTGTTGCTTAGTTCGAGCTGACCGCCGAACGTGGCACCACTGGCTGGTTGTCGTTGGAAATGGTCACTTCCACACGACGGTTCATCGCACGACCGGAAACGCTGCCGTTGTCGGCAACCGGGTATTCCTTGCCGTAACCCTGAACCACGATGCGCGAAGGATCTACACCCATCTTGATCAGCGCGACTTGTACCGAGGTGGCACGACGCTCGGACAGCGACTGGTTGTACGAAGCCGCGCCGGTGCTGTCGGTGTAACCCTCGACGATCACTTTGCGATCAGGGTTTTCCTGGAGGAACTGCGCCAGTTTGTTGATGTTCACCAGACCGCTGGATTTCAGGTCAGCCTTGTTGGTGGCGAACAGCACGTCACCGAAAGTCACCAGCGTACCGCGATCGGTCTGCTTGGCGTTCAGGCTCTGCTGCAGTTGTTTGATCTGCTGATCACGAGCGTCCAGACGCGCTTGCGCACGTTGCGCGGCAGCGTTTTTCAGGTTGTTCTCAGCGGTGCGCAGGGCGATGGTCTGCTTGGCCACTTCCACGCGCTGGTTGGTCAGGTAGGCCAGTTGGTCAACCTTGGCTGCGTCTTGCTTGTCCAGATAAGCCTTGTCGGCCTTGTCCAGGTAATCGCTGGCGTCCTTGGTTTCCAGGGCAGCGACTTTGCTTGCCTGTGGATTGGCCTGCAGGCCGGCGTAGTTGGTACGTGCCTGCTCCAGGTTCGGGTTAGGCGGGGTGGAGCAGGCAGCCAGGGCAACGCTTGCGGCCAGGAGAGCGGGGATCATCAGTTGCTTACGCATAATTTGTCGTCCTTTCTATCGATAAAAGTTTCAGCTTTGCGATTCGGGATGCGCGCTTACTGCACGGTGCGCTGACTTTCCTGACGCAGTTCCTGAACACCTTTCTGGGAATCCTTCACAGCCTGTTCGGCCTTGGCAGCCTGAGCCTTGCGTTCTGCTACGCGAGCGTCCCATTCGGCTTGCTCGGCGAGGGTGCGAGCCTGTTCATACTTCTTGTCGTGCATGGCGATTTCGGCTTGCTTGAGCTTGTCCTGCGCCTGCTTCATTTCCACAGCAGCGAACTCGGTACCACCGGCGCTGACCGCACTGTTGACCGCCGATTGGGTCACGGCGTACTGCTCGGTTGGCGGGTTACCGGCGCAACCGGCCAGTACGAAGCTGGTACCGATGGCCAGAGCAGCCAGTTTCAGACCGCGCAGGTGGGAGAACGAGGTTTGGGTCTTCATGGTCTTCAACTCCATTGTTTAACTCCTGATAAAACCGAAAATCCATCCTGGTCGAGGAGCCGCAAGCGTCGTGTAAAAGCGCGTTTTTGAAACGCTCGTTCCAGGCGTGGTTACAGCTTCCGACCGAAGGCGTTTTTCAAAAGTTCAGAAAAGATGGCCTATCGCCAAAAGTTTTTTTGACCAAGTCGACAAGGCTCTAAACCGGGAACTTTGGAGGCGGGGAGAGGTACGCGCGGGGTAAAAAGCGTGCGATTTTTGAAGTTCGATACAGTCAATGTGGGAGCGAGCTTGCTCGCGAATGCGGTGAATCAGTCGCTATCAATGTCGGCTGAAATACCGCATTCGCGAGCAAGCTCGCTCCCACAGTTTGATCTATGTTGTGTCAGTGCTTTTGCTTGCCGGCAGCGGCGGACAAATCCTGCAGATGCCGGCGTGAAAGCGCCAGAAACCGCGGCGTCGGACCGACGTCCTCATACAGCGGATCACCTTCTTCATCCGTCGCCACCACCGTCGAACCTTTCACATACGGCAGGCTCGCCTCGAACTCTTCGAGCGCGGCGCCGATCAGTTCGCCGAGCAGTTCTTGCGGATGACGTTTGGGGTACATCTCGGCAATCGCCGCCAGGCGCGCAGCGGCCTCGACGTCCAGATGAATCGTGTAGCCAGTGTCGGTCAGGCGACCCTTGGCGTTTTCTTCCCAATGCTGGGCGAGCTCACGGATTTTCATGATGACCTCATGTCGTACCTGCTCATGGCAGGATCGGGTGAGTGTCCGGCGCGGCCGGCAAGCCGTTGTGCGGCTTACTGTTGAGACTAGCTTCAGGCCGCAAGGTTTAAAGTCCCTTCGTCGTCTGCTTGTAAGAAGCGCCACAGAGCGGCACTCTCTGGGCAAAGCATTCGTTTCTGAGCCGTCCCGATTACCGCTGGAGAACTGCTGATGACCGATATCGATGCACGCTTGCGCGAGGACGTTCACCTGTTGGGTGAGCTGTTAGGCAATACCATCCGCGACCAGTACGGCGAGGAATTTCTCGACAAGATCGAGCAGATCCGCAAGGGCGCCAAGGCTGATCGCCGTGGCTCGATGGACGCCGAACTCAGCGCCAGCCTCAATCAGCTGAGCGAAGACGAACTGCTGCCGGTGGCGCGGGCGTTCAACCAGTTTCTCAACCTGGCGAACATCGCCGAGCAGTATCAGCTGATTCATCGCCGCGAAGAGTCGCAGCCGGCGCCGTTCGAGTCCCGCGTACTGCCGGAACTGCTCGCCCGCCTGCGCAACGAAGGCCACAGCGCCGAATCCCTGGCCCGGCAACTGGCGCGCCTGGAAATCGAACTGGTGCTGACCGCGCACCCGACCGAAGTGGCGCGGCGCACGCTGATCCAGAAGTACGACGCGATTGCCGCGCAACTGGCCGCGCAGGATCATCGCGATCTGACCAGCGCCGAACGCGAACAGATCCAGAACACCCTGCAACGGCTGATTGCCGAAGCCTGGCACACCGAAGAAATCCGCCGCACCCGGCCGACCCCGGTCGACGAAGCGAAATGGGGTTTTGCGGTGATCGAGCATTCGCTGTGGCAGGCGATTCCCAACCATATGCGCAAGGCCGACAAGGCGCTGTATGAAGCGACGGGCCTGCGTTTGCCGCTGGAAGCGGCGCCGATCCGCTTTGCTTCATGGATGGGCGGCGACCGTGACGGCAACCCGAATGTCACGGCAGCGGTGACCCGCGAAGTACTGTTGCTGGCGCGCTGGATGGCCGCCGACCTGTACCTGCGCGATGTCGATCATCTGGCTGCGGAACTGTCGATGCAGCAGGCCAGTGATGCGCTCAAGGCCAAGGCCGGTGACAGCGCCGAACCTTACCGTGCGGTGCTCAAGCAGTTGCGCGAACGCCTGCGTGCCACGCGCAATTGGGCGCATGCCTCGCTCAGCGCCAGCACACCGGCGCCGGCCGACGTGTTGCACAACAACCGCGATCTGCTCGATCCGCTGGAACTGTGTTTCAACTCCCTGCACGAATGCGGCATGGGCGTGATTGCCGACGGGCCGTTGCTCGATTGCCTGCGCCGGGCGGTGACTTTCGGTCTGTTTCTGGTACGCCTCGATGTACGTCAGGATTCGACGCGACACAGTTCGGCAATGACCGAAATCACCGATTACCTTGGCCTCGGTCGCTACGAAGACTGGGACGAAGAACAGCGCATCAGCTTCCTCACCCGCGAATTGAGCAATCGTCGCCCGTTGTTGCCGGCGCATTTCAAACCGTCCGCCGACACCGCTGAAGTGCTCGCCACTTGCAAGGAAATCGCTGCCGCACCGGGCGCCTCGCTGGGCTCTTATGTGATCTCGATGGCGGGCGCCGCCTCCGACGTGCTGGCGGTGCAACTGCTGCTGAAAGAGTCCGGCGTGCTGCGGCCGATGCGCGTGGTGCCGCTGTTCGAAACCCTGGCGGACCTCGACAACGCCGGGCCGGTGATGGAGCGTCTGTTGCTGTTGCCGGGCTACCGCGCAAGGCTGCAAGGCCCGCAGGAAGTGATGATCGGTTACTCCGACTCGGCCAAGGATGCGGGCACCACCGCCGCCGCCTGGGCGCAATACCGCGCGCAGGAGCGGCTGGTGGAGATCTGCCGCGAGCAGCAAGTCGAACTGCTGTTGTTCCACGGTCGCGGTGGCACCGTGGGCCGTGGCGGCGGTCCGGCGCACGCGGCGATCCTGTCGCAGCCGCCGGGGTCGGTGGCGGGGCGCTTCCGCACCACCGAGCAGGGCGAAATGATTCGATTCAAATTCGGCCTGCCGGACATCGCCGAGCAGAACCTCAATCTGTATCTGGCCGCGGTGCTCGAAGCGACGCTGTTGCCACCACCGCCGCCGACGCCCGAATGGCGGCACCTGATGGATGAACTGGCCGCGGACGGCGTAGCCGCGTATCGCGCCGTGGTGCGGGAGAATCCGCAGTTCGTCGAGTATTTCCGCCAGTCGACACCGGAGCAGGAGCTGGGACGTTTGCCCCTCGGCAGCCGTCCGGCCAAGCGCCGTGCGGGTGGGATCGAGAGTCTGCGGGCGATCCCGTGGATCTTCGGCTGGACCCAGACCCGCCTGATGCTGCCGGCCTGGCTCGGTTGGGAAAGCGCGTTGAGCAAGGCGCTGGAGCGCGGCGAGGGCGAACTGCTGGGGCAGATGCGTGAACAGTGGCCGTTCTTCCGCACCCGTATCGACATGCTGGAAATGGTGCTGGCCAAGGCCGACGCTGACATTGCACTGTCGTACGACCAGCGTCTGGTCGAGCCGGACTTGCTGCCGTTGGGCGCACAGTTACGCGACCTATTGTCGCAGGCATGCGCGGTGGTGCTCGGCCTGACCGGTCAGTCGCAACTGCTGGCACATAGCCCAGAGACGCTGGAATTCATCCGTCTGCGCAACACTTACCTCGACCCGCTTCATCTATTGCAGGCCGAGCTGTTGGCCCGTTCACGGCAGCAGAATGTCGAACAGGGCAGCCCGGTGGAGCAAGCGCTGCTGGTGTCTGTGGCGGGAATTGCCGCCGGTTTGCGCAATACCGGCTAAGGTTTTTGCGGTGGTATCAGGCGCCCGGTGCACAGGCCGGGTGCCGCTTTGTGCACAGGCAGAAAGTGCGGGCAGGCGACAGTTAATGATGGGGTTGCGACTTGGGTTACCGCGTCGCAAGGTCGCGGCGGGCGCCGGTTTCTCCGACTTTTGGCGTCTTGTGTGGGCGCAGCCTGCTGTGTATCTTGATCAGCCTTTGGCCGTTTGTGCGGCCACGACCCGTTTTTTTGAGATTGGCCCAAAGAGGCGAATCCCGTTGTTTTCTATATAAAAAATTGAGGAGCACATCGATGCGCGTCATTCTGCTGGGAGCTCCCGGGGCCGGTAAAGGTACTCAGGCTAAGTTCATCACCGAGAAATTCGGCATTCCGCAAATCTCCACCGGCGACATGCTGCGTGCTGCGGTCAAGGCCGGCACTCCGCTGGGCGTTCAAGCCAAGAGCATCATGGATGCCGGCGGCCTGGTGTCGGATGACCTGATCATCGCGCTGGTGCAGGATCGCATCGCTCAACCCGACTGCGTCAATGGCTTCCTGTTCGACGGCTTCCCGCGCACCATTCCGCAAGCCGAGGCACTGGTGACTGCCGGTGTCGAACTGGACGCCGTGGTTGAAATCGCTGTTGAAGACGAAGAAATCGTTCAGCGTATCGCCGGTCGTCGCGTTCACGAGGCCAGCGGCCGCGTTTACCACATCGTCTACAACCCGCCGAAAGTGGCTGGCAAAGACGACGTTACCGGCGACGATCTGGTGCAGCGCAAGGACGACACCGAAGAAACCGTGCGTCATCGCCTGTCGGTCTACCATTCGCAGACCAAGCCGCTGGTGGATTTCTACCAGAAGCTCTCCGCTGCCAACGGCAAGCCGAAGTACAGCCACATCCCGGGCGTTGGTTCGGTTGAAGCGATCACCGCCAAGGTGCTCGAAGCGCTGAGCTGAAAAAGCTGATCCGCTGCATCATCCACGGCCCGCTTGCGGGCCGTAGTTGTTTATACTGACGCCCTTTTTCTCCCACCTGTTTTGGAAACATCGATGAGCACCTTGCTGGCCCTGGACACCGCGACCGAAGCTTGCTCCGTTGCCTTGCTGCATGACGGCAAGGTCACGAGCCATTACGAGGTGATCCCGCGTCTGCACGCGCAGAAGCTGCTGCCGATGATCCAGCAACTGCTGGCCGATGCCGGCACCACGCTGCAAGCGGTGGACGCCATCGCGTTCGGTCGCGGGCCGGGTGCGTTTACCGGTGTGCGGATCGCCATCGGTGTGGTGCAAGGTCTGGCGTTCGCGCTGGATCGTCCGGTGCTGCCGGTGTCCAACCTCGCCGTCCTGGCGCAACGTGCGTATCGCGAACACGGCGTGAGCCAGGTCGCGGCGGCTATCGATGCGCGGATGGATGAAGTGTATTGGGGCTGCTACCGCGAAACGGCTGGCGAGATGCGTCTGGTCGGCGTCGAGGCGGTACTGCCGCCGGAAGTGGCGGCGCTGCCGGGCGATGCCAGCGGTGAGTGGTTCGGTGCGGGCACCGGTTGGGGCTATGGCGAGCGGATCGCGCTCAGCCTGAGCGGCTCGGATGCCGGCATGCTGCCTCACGCCGAAGACCTGCTGACCCTGGCGCGATTTGCCTGGGAGCGCGGCGAGTCGATCCCGGCCGACGATGCGCAACCGGTTTACCTGCGCGATAAAGTCGCTACTCCAAAGGCTCGCTGAGTCCTGACTTCTAGCGGGGGAAGCCTCTGTGGTGAGGGGATTTATCCCCGATCGGCTGCGAAGCAGTCGCTGATTTTGGCGCCGCTTCGCGACCCATCGGGGATAAATCCCCTCACCACATAAGGCTCTCCACAATCCCCCTGCTTATTCCAAATTCTGCCAATCGTCAGTTTCCAACCCTGCGCTTTAAACCTTTTACGCTTTATGTGTTCTAGTTATCACTCGGCGGTTTGCTAAGTCGGTCAAGTGCCGCTAAATTGCCATCATCGATACCGAGCATGAAATTATGCGTATAGACGGCCTTTCCTCTCAGTCCTACCCCATCAAGCGCAAGCCTCGCAAAGGCAATGTGGTGCTGGATGAGTCCGTCGACGATATCGATGGCGAGCTGGAATTCCCGACTGAAGAGCAGCTGGCCGCCCGCGCTGCCAAAGCCTCCGCACAACGCCTGGCCAATCTGCCCGCCCGTCAGCAAGACATGATTTATCACCGCGCCATGAGCAAAAGCGTAGCGATGGCCCTGGCCAGCTACCTGAGCACCGCCGGTTTTGTCGATTGGGATGCGGATGTGCTGGGCCTCGACCTGTACATCTGATGGATCTGCCTTACTACCTCGGTTGTCCGTCCTGGAGTGAAAACGCCTGGCGCGAGTATCTGTACCCCGAAGACGCCAAGACCTCCGACTTCCTCGCTCTCTACTCCCAAGTATTCAATGCCGTCGAAGGCAACACGACCTTCTACGCCAGCCCCTCGCCGGCCACCGTGCAGCGCTGGGCCGAGACCATGCCCGAACATTTTCGCTTCACCGCCAAGTTTCCCGGCGATATCAGCCACAGCGGTGACCTGCGCGATCAGCTGACCGCCGCCGAAACGTTCGTAAATCTTCTCAGCCCGCTCGGCGAACGGGTTTCGCCGCTGTGGCTGCAATTGTCGAAAAGCTTCACCCCGCATCGATTGCCCGAGCTGACGGCGTTCATCGACGCGCTGGACCGGCCACTGGCAGTGGAAGTCCGTCACGAACAGTTTTTCGCCAAGGGCGAGAGCGAGCGCCTGCTCAATCGTCTGCTGCTTGAGCGTGGCGTGGAGCGCATCTGCCTCGATCCACGGGCGCTGTTCAGTTGCCTGTCGACCGAGTCTTCGGTGATCCACGCGCAATCGAAAAAGCCTCGGGTGCCGACCCGTCCGGCGGCGTTCACTCAATGTCCGCAGGTGCGCTTCATCGGCCACCCGGAGCTGGAAGCCAACGATCCGTTCCTCGTGCCATGGGTGGCGAAAATCGCCGAGTGGATTGAAGAGGGTCGCACGCCGTACATCTTCCTGCACACCGCCGACAACGTGATGGCGGCGAAGCTGGCGCAACGTTTTCACGCACAATTGATGCAACGTTTGCCTGGCCTGCCGTCCCTGCCTGAGCTATACAGAGAACCCGCCGCCGAGCAACTCGGCTTGCTCTGAAGGCGGATTTTTCCCTGCCCAGGAGCCTGCCGATGGACGCCCACGCCCTTCAAGAACAAGCCCGCAAAGCCCAGGCCTTCAAGGCTCTGCATGAAGGTGCGGGGATTTTCGTCATCCCCAATCCGTGGGATGCCGGCTCGGCGAAAATGCTCGCCAGTCTGGGCTATCAGGCGTTGGCGACCACCAGTGCCGGTTATGCGTTTTCCCAAGGCAAAGCCGATGGCGCCCTGAGTCTCGATGACACCTTGGCCAATGTCCGGGCAATTGTCGCAGCGACCGATCTGCCGGTGGCGGTGGACCTGGAAAACGGTTTCGCCGATGACCCGGCCGAGTGCGCCAAAAGCTTGCTGCGTGCGGCCGAGGCCGGCGCGGTCGGTGGTTCGATCGAGGACGCCACGGGCCGTGCCGACGCACCGATCTACTGCTTCGAACACGCCGTGGCACGCATCGAAGCCGCCGTCGCTGCGGTGCGCACGCTGCCATTTCCCTTCATCTTGACCGCCCGCGCGGAAAACTACCTGCACGGCAATCCCGATCTCAACGACACCATTCGCCGCCTGCAAGCCTTTGCCGAGGCGGGCGCCGACGTGCTGTATGCGCCGGGTCTGCGCAGCGCCGAAGAGGTGCTGGCGGTGGTGCGCGCGGTGGCACCGAAACCGGTCAACGTGCTGATGTCCGGCGGTTTGAAACTGACCGTACAGGCGCTGGAAGAAATGGGTGTGCGCAGGATCAGCACCGGTTCGGCGCTGGCTTTGGCAGCGTTCGGCGAGTTTTTCCGCGCGGCTGAAGAGATCCAGCAGCGCGGTACCTTCGGCTTCACTGCGCAGTCGATGCCGTACGCCCAGGCCAATCAGTTCTTCAAAGACTGAGTATGGGCCGCTGGATCGCGCTGTCGGTACTGTTGATGATTGCTGGTGCCATGGTCAGCGTCTGGCGCGGCTGGGTCGCCGTGCCGGCCGAATGGAATCCGTGGGCGCCGCTGGACGTGAAGGCCGCGCCGAACTGGCTGACCGGTTTCAAGCTGATGCGCCTGCGCGGCAATCCCGAGTTATGCGCACAAGTGCTCAGCAACTCGGGTCTGCGCATCACCGCGCAAGCCGACAGCCCCGACGCCAAGTGCCCGCAGATCGGCGCCGTGCGCGTGCAGGGCGGCGAGGTGGCGCTGAGCAGCAGCTTCCTCGCCAGTTGTCCGTTGGCGGTGGCTTACGCGATGTTTGAACGGCACACCCTGCAACCCGTCGCGCAAGCGCTTTACGGACAGCCTGTGGCGCGGCTCGATCACCTTGGCAGCTTTGCCTGCCGTAATGTCTACAACCGCGAGAGCGGGGCGCTCAGCCGCCATGCCAGTGCCGATGCGCTGGACATCAGCGGTTTTCGGCTGGCGGACGGGCGCAGCGTCAGTGTGCTCAAAGACTGGCCGAAGCAAAATCAGGACGCGCAGTTTCTGCGCCAGGTGCGCAATGGCGCCTGCGAGGCATTCAGTGTGGTGTTGAGTCCGGATTACAACGCCGCCCATCGCAATCACTTTCATGTCGATGTCGGGCGCTGGAGCGTGTGTCGCTGAGGGATCAGGCGGCGAGGCGCAGGTTCTGCAACACGATCGGGCGCGCCCAACCGTTATCGAAGTCCAGCGCTTTTTGCTGCTCGACGATTTCTTCCGGCGGGAACGGCGGATAAGGTTTTTGCAGCAGGTCGAGATCGAACTCGGCAATCGGCAGGTACAGCGGCTTCTTCTGCGGTGCCGGGCCAGGCTCTGGCACCGGCTGACCATTGTTGATCACGATCGGACGGACCCAACTGCTGTCGAAGTCCTGCTGCTCCTGCTGAGCCTTGAGTTCTTCTGGCGGGAACGGTGGGAATGGCTTGTCCAGCAGATCGGTTTCGAACTCGGCGATCGGCAGGAACAGCGGCTCCGGCGGACGCACTTCGGTCTCGACCACGTCGCACTGACGCTGCTCGACGATGTGCGCGTGCAGCTCGCTGCCCAGGGTCGGTTCTTCCGGGCTGTTCAGGTCAACCGGTGGAAACGTGCCACAGGCCGGCACCACATCGCTCGATTGTTCGGCCAGGGCCTGGGCAAAGAAATCCTGCCACAGGTGACTGACGCCGCCCAATGCTTGAGTGTTATGACGGCTGAAGTCGCCCTTGGGCGAAATGTAGCCAATCGATGTGGGAAGAATGCCTGACATTTTTTTCGGTTGACGCTCAGCTCTGGCAAAATGCGCGTTGATTGGTTTATCGGCCACTTTTTGCCGATCCTTAACTTTTTTGAGCGTGTTTTCATGATTGAGCAACCCGCGGCCTGCCGCATCCATGTCCAGGCCCTCGGCCCGACGTTTGAAGCGCAGGCCGAGCAGTGGGCCGAGCGTCTGGACCTGCCGCTGCAGGTGGTCGACGGCGAGTTCGCTTTGCAGGTGGGCGAGCAGGGTTTGCAGCTGCAGCAGCTCGGCCCGGATGCGCCGGGACCGGTGCGGGTGGACTTTGTCGAGGGGGGCGCGGCGCACCGGCGTTTGTACGGTGGCGGCAGCGGGCAGATGATTGCCAAGGCGGTTGGCATCGCCCAAGGCGTGCGCCCTCGGGTGCTGGACGCCACGGCGGGGCTGGGCAAGGACGCGTTCGTGCTGGCCAGTCTGGGCTGCGAGATGAGCCTGATCGAGCGCCAGCCGTTGATCGGGGCGTTGCTGGAGGATGGTCTGGCGCGGGCGGCGGAAGATTTCGACGTGGCGCCGATTGTCGCGCGGATGAAGTTGCTCAAGGGCAACTCCATTGAGGTCATGTGCAATTGGCAAGGCGAGCCGCCGCAGGTGATCTACCTCGACCCGATGTTTCCGCACCGCGAGAAAACCGCGTTGGTGAAGAAAGAGATGCGCCTGTTCCGGCCGCTGGTCGGCGATGATCCCGATGCGCCGGCATTGCTAGAAGCGGCGCTGGCCCTGGCGACACATCGTGTGGTGGTCAAGCGCCCGCGCAAGGCGCCGTGCATCGAGGGACCGAAGCCGAGCCATGCGCTGGATGGCAAATCCAGTCGGTATGACATCTACCCGAAGAAAGCACTCAAGGCTTGATACCGAGTCGCCTCAATCGCTGGCAAGCCAGCTCCCACAAGTTTTTGTGTCGTTCGCACAATTTGTGTTCAGCACGATCAATGTGGGAGCTGGCTTGCCAGCGATGACGTCAGATCAGGCGCTAAAAAATCAGGGCCGATACGCCCGCATGAACAACCCCACCACTTCTTGCACATGACTCTCTGCCGCTTCTTCGCTCAGCGGCTCACCGCAGCAATACAGCAAACGAAAATTCCCCGCACCCTTGAGCAGGCAGAAAAAGTGCTCGGCGGCATTGCGCGGCAGGTCGATGCTCAGCACGCCGGTCTCGTCGATGCGTTTGAGTAGCCGCTCCATGCCTTGCACCATGCGCTCAGGGCCAGCGTCGAAGAAGATCTGCGACAGCTTCGGATCCTGCGTGCCCAGCGCCATCATCAAGCGATGCAAATTCACCGACTCGTCGCTGTTGATCAGCTGATGAAAGCCCCGGGCAATGTTCAGCAACACATTTTCCACGGGGATGCCGGCGGGCAATTCGAAGAACAGCGGCGGTAACTGCTCCTCGCATTTGGCCATTACCGCGGAGGAGAACAACGTCTCCTTGTCGTTGAAGTGGCTGTAAACCGTCAGTTTGGACACGCCAGCCTCGGCGGCGACCGCGTCCATGCTGGTGTTGGCGTAGCCGTGACTCAGAAACAGGGTTTTCGCCGCATCGAGGATCGCCCGGCGCTTGGCCGGATCCTTCGGACGGCCCGGGCCGTTTGGAGCTGAAAGATTGTTCGACATTCTTCGCTTTTAATACTGGACTGGTGAGTTTGCTATTAATACCATACCGGCCAGTATAAATATTCCAAGCACCATAAGCGAAAGGTCCGTCACCATGTTCCGCTATGTGTTGTCCTTTGCCGTGCCAGTCAGCCTGGCTGTTTTATTGTCCGCATGCGGTCAGGAAGAGGCGACGCCAGTCAGCATTCGACCGGCCATGGTGGTGCAGCCAGAGCCTTCAGCGCAGGCGATGGAAAGTTATCCGGGCGAGGTGCGCGCCCGTTACGAACCGGATCTGGCGTTCCGCATTGGCGGCAAAGTCAGCCGACGACTGGTCGAGGAAGGTCAGCGCGTGAAGGCTGATCAACCATTGGCCGAACTCGATCCGCAGGATGTGCGCCTGCAACTGGAAGCCACCCGTGCCCAGGTCGCCGCCGCTGAAGCCAATCTGAACTTGGTGCGCGCCGAGCGTGACCGCTACAAAACCTTGATGGAGCGGCAGATGGTCAGCCGTTCCGCCTATGACAACGCGGAAAACCTCTACCGCTCCGGCGAAGCCCGCCTCAAGCAGATCAAAGCCGAATTCAACGTCTCGACCAACCAGGCCAGTTACGCCGTGCTGCGCGCGCCGCAGGACGGTGTGGTGGCCAAGCGTTCGGTGGAAGTCGGGCAGGTGGTCGCCGCCGGGCAAACCGTGTTTACCCTTGCCACCGATGGCGAGCGCGAAGTGTCGATCAGTCTGCCGGAGCAGAGCTTCGGACGGTTCAAGGTCGGCCAGCCAGTCACCGTTGAACTGTGGACCCAGCAGAACCAGCGCTTCGCCGGGCAGATTCGTGAGCTGTCGCCAGCGGCCGATCCGAAATCCCGTACCTTCGCCGCGCGCATCTCGTTCACCAGCGGCAAAGTCCCGGCTGAACTCGGGCAGAGCGCCCGGGTGTTCGTGCAATCGGCAGACAGTGTGCCGCTGTCAGTACCGCTTTCGGCCCTGACTGCCGAGAACGGTGCGACCTATGTCTGGGTCGTCAGCGCCAACAACACCCTGAAGAAGACCCCGGTGCGTATCGGCCCGTTCGGCGAGAAAAGTGTGCCGGTGCTCGAAGGCCTCAACGCCAGCGACTGGGTGGTGGCAGCCGGCGTCCATGTGTTGCTCGATGGTCAGCAGGTGCGTCCCGTGGATCGCTCCAACCGAGTAGTCAATCTGGCGGACAAGGAGTAAGTCCCGATGCGCTTCAACCTTTCCGAATGGGCGTTGCGTAATCGCCAGATCGTCCTGTTCCTGATGCTTTTGCTGGCCATCGTCGGGGCCTTGTCCTACACCAAACTCGGCCAGAGCGAAGACCCACCGTTCACCTTCAAGGCCATGGTCATCCAGACCCGCTGGCCGGGGGCGACCGCGCAGGAAGTCTCGCGGCAGGTCACCGAACGCATCGAAAAGAAACTGATGGAAACCGGCGAGTACGAGCGCATCGTGTCGTTCTCCCGCCCCGGTGAGTCGCAGGTCACGTTTATTGCCCGCGACTCGATGCACTCCAAGGAAATCCCCGACCTCTGGTACCAGGTGCGCAAGAAGGTCAGCGACATTCGCCAGACCTTGCCGCCGGATATTCAGGGGCCGTTCTTCAACGATGAATTCGGCACCACGTTCGGCAACATTTACGCGCTGACCGGCGACGGTTTCGACTACGCGGTGCTCAAGGATTACGCCGACCGTATCCAGATTCAGCTGCAACGAGTCAAAGATGTCGGCAAGGTCGATCTGCTCGGTTTGCAGGACGAGAAGATCTGGGTCGAGCTGTCCAACGTCAAACTCGCCACCCTTGGCTTGCCACTGGCGGCTGTACAGCAAGCGCTGCAAGAGCAGAACGCGGTGTCCACTGCGGGGTTCTTTGAAACTGGCAGCGAACGTGTGCAGCTGCGGGTTTCGGGGAATTTTCAAACGGTCGAGGAGATCAAGAACTTCCCGATCCGCGTCGGTGACCGGACGTTCCGTATCTCCGATGTCGCCGATGTGCATCGCGGTTTCAACGACCCTCCGGCGCCACGCATGCGCTTCATGGGCGAAGACGCCATTGGCCTCGCTGTCGCGATGAAGGACGGCGGCGACATTCTGGTGCTGGGCAAAGCGCTGGAAGGCGAGTTCTCGCGCCTGCAGAAAAACCTCCCGGCCGGCATGCAACTGCGCAAAGTCTCCGACCAACCGGCGGCGGTAAAGACTGGTGTCGGCGAGTTCGTCCAGGTGCTGGTCGAAGCGCTGGCAATTGTGTTGCTGGTGAGCTTCTTTTCCCTCGGCGTGCGCACCGGCATGGTGGTCGCGCTGACCATTCCGCTGGTGCTGGCGATGACCTTCGCCTGCATGTATTACCTGGGTATCGGCCTGCACAAAATCTCGCTTGGCGCGCTGGTGCTGGCGCTGGGCTTGCTGGTGGACGACGCGATCATCGCCGTGGAAATGATGGCGATCAAAATGGAGCAGGGTTTCGACCGGATCAAGGCCGCAAGCTACGCCTGGACCAGCACCGCGTTCCCGATGCTCACCGGTACGCTGATTACCGCCGCCGGCTTCCTGCCGATTGCCACCGCGCAGTCCGGCACCGGTGAATACACCCGTTCGATCTTCCAGGTGGTGACCATCGCCTTGCTCGCGTCATGGGTGGCGGCGGTGATGTTCGTGCCGTATCTGGGGGAAAAACTGCTGCCGGATCTGGCGAAGATTCATGCGGCCAAACACGGCACGGCTGACGGGCAAGCCGATCCGTACGGCACGCCGTTCTATCAACGGGTGCGGCGTCTGGTGGAGTGGTGCGTGGCGCATCGCAAAACCGTGATCGTGCTGACGGTGGGGCTGTTCATCGCGTCGGTGATGCTGTTCCGTTTCGTCCCGCAGCAGTTCTTCCCGGCCTCCAATCGACTGGAGTTGATGGTCGATCTGAAGCTGGCCGAAGGGGCGTCGCTGGCCAACACCACGGCCGAGGTCAAACGCCTGGAAGCGCTGCTCAAGGATCACGCCGGCATCGATAACTACGTGGCGTATGTCGGCACCGGTTCGCCGCGTTTCTACCTGCCGCTGGATCAGCAACTGCCGGCGGCGAGCTTCGCCCAGTTCGTGGTATTGGCGAAAAACATCGAGGAGCGCGAGACCCTGCGCACCTGGTTGATCGAGACCCTCAACGAGCAATTCCCGGCCCTGCGCTCGCGGGTCACGCGTCTGGAAAACGGTCCGCCGGTGGGCTACCCGGTGCAGTTCCGCGTCACCGGTGAGCACATCGAAGAAGTCCGTGCGCTGGCGCGCAAAGTGGCGGCCAAGGTGCGCGAGAACCCGCATGTGGTCAACGTGCACCTGGACTGGGAAGAACCGAGCAAAGTGGTGTACCTGAACATCGATCAGGACCGCGCCCGGGCACTCGGTGTGAGCACGGCCAATCTGGCGAAATTCCTCCAGAGCTCGCTGACCGGTTCGAGTGTCAGTCAGTATCGCGAGGACAACGAACTGATCGAGATCCTGTTGCGCGGCACGGTGCATGAGCGTACCGAGTTGTCGTTGCTGCCGAGTCTGGCGGTACCGACCGATAACGGTCGCAGTGTGGCGTTGTCGCAGATTGCCACGCTGGAATACGGGTTTGAGGAAGGGATCATCTGGCACCGTAATCGTCTGCCCACCGTGACGGTGCGTGCCGACATCTATGGCAAGGAGCAGCCGGCGACGCTGGTGAAGCAGATCGCTCCGACGCTGGATCCGATTCGTGCTGAATTGCCTGACGGGTATCTGTTGGATGTCGGCGGGACGGTGGAGGATTCGGAGCGTGGGCAGAAGTCGGTGAATGCCGGGGTGCCGATGTTTATCGTGGTGGTGCTGACGTTGCTGATGGTGCAATTGCGTAGCTTCTCGCGCACGGCGATGGTGTTTCTGACGGCGCCGTTGGGGTTGATCGGGGTGGTGTTGTTTCTGATGGTGTTCCGTCAGCCGTTCGGGTTTGTGGCGATGCTGGGGACGATCGCGCTGTCGGGGATGATCATGCGCAACTCGGTGATTCTGGTGGATCAGATCGAGCAGGATATTGCTTCTGGTCTCAAGCCTTGGCAGGCGATTATCGAGGCGACGGTGCGGCGGTTTCGGCCTATCGTCTTGACGGCTTTGGCGGCGGTGCTGGCGATGATTCCGTTGTCGCGCAGTGTGTTTTTCGGGCCGATGGCGGTGGCGATCATGGGGGGGTTGATTGTGGCTACGGCTTTGACGCTTTTGTTTTTGCCTGCTTTGTATGCGGCTTGGTTCCGAGTGCGTCGGGAGGGATGAGGCTTTTTTGGACTTGGCGGCCTTTGGGCCGACCAGGTTCTTGGGGTTTTGGGTGTTTATCCGTTGCTTCGGGGGTTGCGGCTGGCGGTTTCGCCCTTACGGCGAGTCACTTTGGCAAACGCCGGAGTGCCGGCCCAGCCCAAAGTAACCAAAGGTCTTGGCCCCGGCGTACGGCCCTCGCCTAGGCTCGGGTTCCTTCGTTGCGGGGTTCATCCGGGGGCATCGCCTCCGGTTTGCTTCGCTGCACCTCCTCTCGATGTGTTTGGCTGCGCCAAACGGTCGCTGCGCTCCCACCCCCGGATAAACCCCTCCACTCAGCCTGCCGATGGGGCCGGCACGGCAAGATCAAGAGCTGCAGCCGAGCTAACGCTCATCCTGTTGAGTGGTGAAAAGCATGCGGTCTGCCTGGACTGCTTGGCTTTTTTGTGGGAGCGAGCTTGCTCGCGAAGGCGGCCTATGGGCCGACCAATTTCCAACAGACCGCACCCAATCCACCTGTGGGAGCTGGCTTGCCAGCGATGGCGGCCTGACAGCCGACCAGTCTCCAGCTGCCAACACCCATTCCCACTGTGGGAGCGAGCCTGCTCGCGAAGACGACCTGACAGCCGACCAATCTCCCACTGAATACACCCAATCCACCTGTGGGAGCTGGCTTGCCAGCGATGACGGCCTATGAGCCGACCAATCTCCAACTGCCTGCACCCAATCCAAATGTGGGAGCGAGCCTGCTCGCGAAGACGACCTGACAGCCGACCAATCTCCCACTGAATACACCCAATCCACCTGTGGGAGCTGGCTTGCCAGCGATGACGGCCTATGAGCCGACCAATCTCCAACTGCCTGCACCCAATCCAAATGTGGGAGCGAGCTTGCTCGCGAAGAGGTCCGCCCTGCTACCCAACATCTTTGGTCTTTTTAAAGATGTTCCAGATAACCAGAACCTTCCCATAAGGTTTTCAGGTTGCCCGTCGCAAGCGCGATCCCTAGCCTGAGTCTGTCGCTGCCAATTCACCGACCGGATCTGCAAGCCCGCCCATCATCTGCAAGTGATGGTGGTAACTCCACTTGAATAGTCAGGCGTTCCACCCTGTTCAAACACCCCCCGAATCCGAACCAGAATGTCCAAGCGACCCTGCACCTTACGCCTTCCTCGATTCGCGCAAGCTCCACGACGCCCTCGGTAAAACGCCTCCTCGATCAAGTCGATCCGCAAGGCTGACACGCAACAAAAAGCCCGCTGACCTTCACCGGTTCAGCGGGCTTTTGCGTGCAACGGCAAGAGTTACAAAGTGCCGAACACCTTTTTCGCCAGACCGGTCGCTGCAGCCGCCGGATTCTTGCGGATGGTTTCTTCCTGTTTGCCGATCATTTCGAACAGGCCATTGAGCGCTTGTTCGGTGACGTAGTTTTCGACGTTGGCGCTTTTCGCATCCACCACGCCCAGAGTCGCAGCCTGGCCGGCGAAGGCGTTGTACTTTTGCGCTACGCCGACTTTGTCGGTGGCTTGTTTGACGATGGGCAGGAATTTGGCGCGGATTTGTTCGCGGCTGGTTTTGTCCAGGTATTGGGTGGCCGAGTCGGTGCCGCCGCTGAGGATGCCTTTGGCGTCGGCCACGGTCATTTTCTTCACGGCGTCGACGAGGATCGGCTGGGCCTGGGTCACGGCGCTTTCGGCGGCCTTGTTCATGGCGGTTTCGAGTTCGTCGACCTGGGCGCCCATGCCGAAGGCTTTCATCTTGCCGGCGACTTTGCCGAGTTTGCCCGGCAGTTCGATTTTCACTTCCGGGTTGTTGCTGAAGCCGCCCGGGGTGCCGAGTTGTTTGACGGCGATTTGTGCGCCTTGGGTCAGGGCGTCCTTGAGGCCGCCGGTGGCGTCTTGTTGCGAGAGGTCGCTGAGCGACAGTGCCAGGGCGCTGGCAGAGATCATCAGGCCCGCGCACAGGCCGGCGAAGCGAAGGGTAGGGCGGAGCATGGCAGCTTCCTTGAAAGACAATTAGCGAATGGCGTCGACACGGATTTTCAGCGGCTGCGGATCGTTGCCGTCCAGTTGCACGGCGTGGTTCTCGGTGGTGATGAACATCAGCTCGCCGTTGACTTCGATGCGCGCGCTGACCGAGTAGCGGTGGCCGGGTTTGACCTGGGCCGGATCGTAACTCAAGTGGAACGGCAGCGGCACCTGGCCTTTGACCGGGCCTTTCTGCTCGTCGAGGACCACCGCCGGGGCGTCGGCCAGCGATACGTCCTGCAGGCTCACGCTCAACGTCGCGCTCGGTGGCAGGGCGATGCGTTGCAGGTAGAACACTTCACCGTCGAGGCCGACTTTGCCGGCGGGGGTGGTCGACTGGCAGGCGCTCAACAGGGTGGCTGCGGCGAGAAGGGTGAGTTTTTTCATCGGGACCTCTGAGGCAGGTGCGCCGGAAGAATCCCGGCGCCGATGGAAATCTAGCGGATTTTGCTTTCAGCGTCAGTGAACAAACGTAAGGGTTTTTCCAGCCACTGCGCCAGTGTCTGCATGAACCACCCGCGTTGTTCGCGTGGCGGCGGGCACAGTTCTATTCGACCGGGACTGACCGGAATACGCTGGTGGTAGCGATTTTCGATGCCGCTGAGTGCATAACGTTTGCCGGGAGTAACGCTGGCCGGGTCGTATCGCAGATAGAACGAAGTCGCGGTCTGTTCGTCATGGCTGACGCGCACCAGTTCAACTTCAGGGCTGTCGGCTTCATGCAGGCTGATAGTGACCGCTTCTTCGGTCGGGAAACTTTCCGGCTCTTGAGCTTCAACATACAACAGCCCGATCGGGCTCAAGTGCACAGTCTGGCGATGAGGCAGCGTGTTGACGATAACAAAGTGTTCCTGATCAAGCAGCAGGGGTTGGCGGTTGTGGAACATCCGCACAGTAATCCGGTACTTCACGCCGATATTGGTATGGGAATGGGCAAACTCGAACTTCCAGTCGCCTTCGAACAGTCTCGCGAAGCGCTGTTCCCTGGCGGGCGTCGCCAACTTCGGATTAACCACCTCGATACTGACAATGGTTTCATGTTCACCGTCGAAGGGGATTTGAAAGGCTGCAGGCAAGCTGAAGTTTAAAGTCACTGCCGAAGCGGGATCTTGTAACAGGCTCATCTCGATATCCTTATCGTGATTGTTTTAAAGAGCCTATTAATTCACGGATCAACTAACGGGGGAACCCGAGTGGTACCCCGTTAGTTGTCGGCAAGTTTCAGACTTGCGGTGTCACTGCCGTTTCCGCGGCATCTTCACTGCGATGCAGGGCCACTTGACGAATCGACAGACGAATCTCCGCCGGTAACACGCGTTTGGCCGCGCCCTCCGCCAGTTCGCCGAGCAGTTCGTGGTAGCTCAACTTGCCGGCTTCGTCGCGGCGCAGGACGTCGAGGTCGAGCATCGTCTGGATGAAATGACGGAACAGGCTCTTGTCGAAGAACTCCGGGGCATTCAGGCCGTGCAGGATCGACAGGCGCTGGGCCATGACCGTGCACAGGTCTTCCAGCTCTTCGGCGCTGATGCTGTTCTGCCCGGCGTTGAGCAGCAGCGAGACGGTCATGTAGAAGCGCTGCAGGGTCTGCGCGATGCTTTTCGACAGCAGGGTCAGCAGCACAAAGTGCCGCGAACTTGGAGCGGGGCGCAGGTACACGTCCTTTTCGAAACGCAGCAGGCCTTGCTCGACGAACGCTTCCAGCCATTGATCGATTACCGCGTCCAGTTCCTCCAGGCTCCAGCGGATGAACAGCTCCGACTGCAAGTACGGATACAGCGCGCGGGTGTAGCGCAGGATCTGCTCGCGGCTCATGCGCGAAGTGCTCTGGAAGAAGCTCGCCAGCAGCGCTGGCAAGGCGAAGATGTGCAGCACGTTGTTGCGGTAGTAGGTCATCAGGACGGCGTTCTGCTCGTCGAGATAGAGAATCTTGCCCAGCGCATCGTTCTGCTCGGACAGCAGGTCCATGTCCTTCACATGCTCGATCAGCGCGCGACCGTCGCCTTCGGGCAACGTGGTGTGCGGCGAGTAAGGGACTTTGCGCAGCAGCGCCAGGTACAGATCCAGCACCCGCGCCATGGCCCGATCGTCCAGCGCCAGGCGGGTGGTCGAGAGCAGCGCCAGCGCCACCAGATTGACCGGGTTAATTGCCGCCGCTTCGTTCAGGTGCTGCGCGACTTTCTCGCCGAGGCGGTTGGTGGTTTCGTTGAGCCAGGCCGGTTTGTACTGCGGGCCGAGTTCCTGCTGGCGCCAGTCCGGCTGTTCGCTGTCGAGGAACTCCGCGAGTTTGATCGGCTCGCCGAAGTTCACCGCGACTTGGCCGAAGCGCTGCTTGAGCGCGCCGATGACTTTGAAGATGTCAAAGATCGACTCTTTCTTCTTGCTCGCGCCACGCAATTCGCCGAGGTAGGTGCGACCTTCCAGCACGCGCTCGTAACCGATGTACACCGGCACGAAGACGATCGGCATCCGCGACGAACGCAGGAAGCTGCGCATCGTGATCGCGAGCATGCCGGTTTTCGGTTGCAGCATGCGCCCGGTGCGCGAACGGCCGCCCTCGACGAAGTACTCGACCGGGAATCCTTTGGTGAACAGGGTGTGCAGGTATTCGTTGAACACCGAGGTGTACAGCGGATTGCCCTTGAACGTGCGGCGCATGAAGAACGCGCCACCACGGCGCAGCAGGCTGCCGATCACCGGCATGTTCAGGTTGATCCCGGCGGCAATGTGCGGCGGGGTCAGGCCGTTGCGAAACAGCAGATACGAGAGCAGCAGGTAGTCGATGTGGCTACGGTGGCACGGCACGTAGATCACTTCGTGACCCTGGGCGACCTTCTGCACGCCTTCGATGTGGTTGACCTTGATCCCGTCGTAGATCTTGTTCCAGAACCAGCTCAGCACCACTTCGAGGAAACGGATCGCGGTGTAGGTGTAGTCCGAGGCGATCTCGTTGCCGTAGCGCAGGGCCTGGGCCTTGGCTTTTTCCAGGGAAATGTTCTCGCGTTCGGCTTCGTCGACGATCGCCTGCTTGACCAGTGGCTGATTGAGCAGACCCTTGACCAGATTGCGCCGGTGGGAAATGTCCGGGCCGATCACTGCCGCCTTCAGGTTGCGGAAGTGCACGCGCAGGATGCGCTGGGCCATGCGTACGGTGCGTTCGTGGCCCTTGTTGTGTTCAATCAGTTCGCGCAGGTGGATCGGCGCGGAGAACTGCACACGGGTCTTGCGTCCCAGAACGATGATGCTCAGCAGTCGGCGCAGACGCCCGGTGACGGCCCAGCTGTCGGCGAACAGCAACTTCCACGGACTATTTTCGCTGTCCGGCGACTGGCCCCAGAACACGCTGACCGGAATGATCTGCGCATCTTCGGCGGCGTTCTGCGTCAGGGCGCTGACCAGACGGGTCAGGGTCGGCGGTGCACCGCGCTTGTCCTGACGGCCGAGCCAGTCCGGGTCCGGCGTCAGGTAGAAAAACGCCGCCGGTTCGATCAACGGCCCCACCGACACCGGCAGCACCGGACGCGGCAGACCGGCCTTGGTGCACTCGGTGTCGACCACCGCCAGATCAGTCAGCGATGGGTTTTGCAGGACGTAGAACACCGGACGACTGCGGTCGAGGTTGAGGGTGAGCGACGACTGGTTGATCGTCTCGGAGCGAACCCAGAGGTACAACAGTCGGCGCAAGGTGCCAAACACAAGACGGCGGAACGGGGAACGGGTCATACGGCTTCTGCGTGAGTGAATAAAACCGAGCGTTTGCTCGGGCGGTCGACAGTTTGCCGTATTAGTCGAAAATCGGCAAAAAAGCGGCGAAGTAATCTCCTGTTGAGAGTTTTTGCGCCTGTCATATACTCGGCAATCTGTCGCCGGGGCCCTTTATGGACGTCGGGCGCAGGCTGACGTTCCGCAAAGGCTTTCCTGCGAAAAGCCTGTTCAATAATAAAAAAGGAGTATGAACAGATGGCAACACGTGAAACCGGCAATGTGAAGTGGTTCAACGACGCCAAGGGCTACGGCTTCATTCAGCGCGACGACGGGGTGGACGTGTTCGTGCACTACCGCGCGATTCGCGGCGAAGGGCATCGCTCGCTGACTGAAGGTCAGCAGGTTGAGTATGCGGTGATTACTGGCGAGAAGGGTTTGCAGGCTGAGGATGTTGTAGGCCTGTAACTTTCAAGATCAAAAGATCGCAGCCTGCGGCAGCTCCTACAGTTTGGAATGCATTCCCCTGTAGGAGCTGCCGAAGGCTGCGATCTTTTGCTTTCAGGCAGTCTTCCAGGTGATTTCTTCTTCCCCGTCGGCGCTGATGCGAATCCAGCGATCCGCCGTTTCCTCACCTTCTTCCTCGACCCACGTGCCCGGTGCGCAACGCACTTCCACGTTCAGCGCGGCGAAAGCCGCACGGGCGCAGGCGATGTCGTCGTCCCAAGGCGTCGCGTCGCTTTCCAGGTACAGGCTGTTCCATTTGCCCACGGCCTTCGGCAGCCACGTCACCGGGATGTTGCCGGCCTTGCACTTGTAGGTCTGGCCTTTCTGTACCCAATCGCTGCACGGGCCCAGAGCCTCACCGAGCCAGGCGGAAATCGCCTTGTGGTCGACGTCGGCGTCTTTCAGGTAAATCTCGATATCCGGTTGGCGCATGGATGTCCTCACTGCGGGTCTGAAAAATCCATTCGCGGATTTAGCCGGCCCCGGGCACTTGCCCGAGACCAAAAGTTATTGAAGAACGAAATAATCGTAGCGCATCGACACGGTGGTCACGAACGGCTCGGGCTGTTCGATTACTGCGGCGCGGCGTTCGGCACTGGCGCGCCAGCCGTGGGGCGTCATCGCCAGCAGGTTGGCGCGATCCTCGGGCTTGTCCAGCGTCAGTTTGAATTCCAGAGTTTCGCTGTGCGCCAGCGCCATGCCTTCCGGCACCAGGGCCAGATGCTTGTCGTCGGTGTATTCGCGCACTTCGTCGTACAAACGTTCGCGCAGTTCCATCAGGTGGCCGCTGGTCGGGCCGACCTTCATCAGGCCGCCGCCGACGCTGAGCAGGCGTTTGGCTTCTGCCCAGTCCAGCGGGCTGAAAACGCTGGCGAGAAATTGGCAACTGCCCGACGCCAATGGCACGCGGGCCATGCTGGCGATCAACCAGGTGAGCGCCGGGTTGCGCTTGCAGGCGCGTTTCACCGCCTCGCGGGAGATGTCCAGCGCGTAGCCATCGGCGTCCGGCAGGGCCTCGGCGATCTGTGCGGTGTAGTAACCCTCGCCGCAACCGATATCGACCCAGCGCGCTGGCGCATAACTCGCCGCCAGTTCTGCCAGACGCTTGGCCACCGGCGCGTAATGCCCGGCGTTCAGGAAGTCGCGGCGGGCCTCGACCATCGCCTGATTGTCGCCAGGATCACGGCTGTTCTTGTGCTGCACCGGCAACAGGTTCAGGTAGCCCTGACGCGCGCGGTCGAAGCGGTGGCCGGCGGGGCAGACCACGCCGTTGTCCACGCTGCTGAGCGGTTCACTGCAGATCGGGCACGCGAGCATCAGGCGAGCAACTTGATCAGGGTCTGGTAGTAGATCTCGGTCAACACGTCGAGATCGGCCGCCAGCACACGCTCGTTGACCTGGTGAATGGTCGCGTTGACCGGCCCCAGCTCAACCACTTGCGTGCCCATGGTGGCGATGAACCGGCCATCGGAAGTCCCGCCGCTGGTCGACGCGTGGGTCTCGCGGCCGGTGATGTCCTTGATGCTCGACGACACCGCGTCAAGCAGCGCGCCCGGCTCGGTGAGGAACGGCAGGCCGGACAGCGCCCAGTCGATGTGCCAATCCAGATTGTGTTTGTCGAGGATGTCGGCCACGCGTTTCTGCAGGCCTTCGACGGTGGATTCGGTGGAGAAGCGGAAGTTGAACACGGCCACCAGATCACCCGGAATCACGTTGGTCGCGCCGGTGCCGGAGTTGAGGTTGGAAATCTGGAAACTGGTCGGCGGGAAGAAATCGTTGCCGTGATCCCAATGCTCGGCAGCCAGCTCGGCCAGCGCCGGAGCCGCGAGGTGGATCGGGTTCTTCGCCAGATGCGGGTAGGCCACGTGACCCTGCACGCCGCGCACGGTCAGCTTGGCGCCCAGCGAGCCGCGACGCCCGTTTTTCACCACGTCACCGACCAGCGTGGTGCTCGACGGTTCGCCGACGATGCACCAGTCCAGACGTTCCTTGCGCGCCACCAGACGTTCAACCACCGCTTTGGTGCCATGGTGCGCCGGGCCTTCTTCGTCGCTGGTGATGAGGAACGCGACCTTGCCCTTGTGATTCGGGTAGTCGGCAACGAAACGCTCGGCGGCGACGGTCATCGACGCCAGGCTGCCTTTCATGTCCGCTGCGCCACGGCCACAGAGCATGCCGTGTTCATCGATCACCGCGTTGAACGGGTCGATCTGCCAGGCAGTCACCGGACCGGTCGGCACCACGTCGGTGTGGCCGGCGAAGCACAGCACCGGGCCGTCGTCGTTGCCGTGGGTGGCCCAGAAGTTGTCCACATCTTCGATGCGCATCGGCTCGAGGGTGAAACCGGCATCGCCCAGGCGCTGCATCATCTGCTTCTGGCAATCGGCGTCGACCGGCGTCACGGACGGACGGCGGATCAGGTCGATGGCGAGTTGGAGGGTCGGCGAAAGGTCGGCGTGGGCCGTCATGTAATAACTCCGGGGTGCGCACGGTAAACCTGTAGGAGCTGCCGCAGGCTGCGATCTTTTGATTTTGTTTTTTCAAATCTACAGCAAGATCAAAGGATCGCAGCCTGCGGCAGCTCCTACAGGATGTGTTGGCATTGAAAAAGGCGACCATTCTAATGCAAAACGGCGGCCCGAAGGCCGCCGTTTGACGTTCAACAATAACTGATCAAGCGGCGGCCGGTTCAGGCTCCGCCGCCGGTTTTGGCAGCGACGAGAGGAACGCCATGATCAGCGCCGCGACGTACGGCAACGACTGCACCAGCAGCATCGCCACCCAGAAGCGCATGTCGTTGCTCGGAATGCCTTGCACCAGGTAAATCCCCAGCGCCGCGCCCCACAACAGCAGCATGATGAACAGCTCTTCCCGGGCTTCGGAAATCGCCACCCAGAAGCCGTGGTTGTCGGCGTTTTTCGGTGTGCGGAAGAACGGAATGCTGCTGGTGAAGAAGCCATACAACACCGCTTTGGCGATGGTGTGCGACAACGCCAGTCCGGCCAGTGCGGCGCAGAACGCATCTTTGAGGTTCACGCCCACGGCGCGACGGTAGAGGAAGATGATCTTGCTGACTTTGAACACGAACAGCGCCAATGGCGGGATGGCGAAAATCAGCAGCGGCGGATCGACCCGTTGCGGCACGATGATCATCGCCGCCGACCACAACAGCGCGCCGACGGTGAAGAAAATGTTCATGCCGTCCGCCACCCACGGCAGCCAGCCCGCAAGGAAGTGGTAACGCTGGCCACGGGTCAGCTCGGTGTCCTTGCCGCGCAGCAGGCTGCGGGTGTGGCGCTTGATGATCTGGATCGCGCCGTAGGCCCAGCGGAAACGCTGCTTCTTGAAGTCGATGAAGGTATCCGGCATCAGACCCTTGCCGTAGCTGTCGTGGTAATACGCCGCCGACAGGCCTTTCTCGAACACGCGCAGACCGAGTTCGGCGTCTTCACAAATGCACCAGTCGGCCCAGCCCAGCTCTTCCAGAACCGAACGCCGGGTCATGGTCATGGTGCCGTGCTGGATGATCGCGTCGCGGTCGTTACGGGTGACCATGCCGATGTGGAAGAAGCCTTTGTATTCGGCATAGCAGAGCTTCTTGAAGGTGCTTTCGTTCTGGTCGCGGTAATCCTGCGGCGACTGCACCACGGCGATTTTCGGGTCGGCGAAGTGCGGCACCATGTGCTTGAGCCAGTTCGGGTGTACGCAGTAGTCGGAGTCGATCACCGCGATCACTTCGGCGTCCTTGGCGGTGTGCGGGATCAGGTAGTTCAGCGCGCCCCCCTTGAAACCGGCCAGGGGCGAGACATGGAAGAACTTGAAGCGCGGGCCGAGGGTCGCGCAGTAGTCGCGCACCGGCTCCCAGACCGCCGGGTCCTTGGTGTTGTTGTCGATGATCAGGACTTCATAGTCCGGGTAATCGAGGGCCGCGAGGGCGTCGAGGGTCTGTTTGACCATGTCCGGCGGCTCGTTGTAGCAGGGCACGTGGATCGAGACTTTCGGCCGGTAGTCCGAATCACCGATCACCGGCAGGAATTCCCGACGACGCTTGTGAATCCACACGGCTTCGGCCAGTTCATGCGCCTCGGTCAGCAACACGATGAACACCCCGAGCGCGCCCAGCGCCAGCAGGAAACCCACCGTCAGGCTGAACCACGTGCTGTATTGCTGGCTGTAGTCGTAGCCGATCCACACCAGCACCGAACCGCAGAGGAACGCGATAAAGGTCAGGAAGGTGCGGCCACGCTGGCGCAGGGCCGAGCCGTCGATCATCAGCAGGGTCAGCGACAGCAGCGCCAGCACCACCGAACCGATGGCCAGCACGCGCCATTGCGGGATGGCGACGACCGGGCCTTCGAAGTTGAATTTCTGCTGGCGGGCGGCGTTGAACACGCCCCAGTAAGCGCCGACCGAACCTTCGTCACTGGCCTTCCACGGCTGGTCGAAGGCTTCGATCACGAAGTAGTTGAAGCCCTGACGGTTGAGCTTGTTGACCAGCGTGCGCAGGTAGATCGCCTGATCCGCTGGCGACGCATCGGCGCCACCGCGCATGCGACCGTTGCTCGGCCAGCCGACTTCGGACAGCAGCAACGGTTTTTTCGGGAACAGCTTTTT
This sequence comes from Pseudomonas sp. S8, assembly GCF_050473925.1. Taxonomy (NCBI): domain Bacteria; kingdom Pseudomonadati; phylum Pseudomonadota; class Gammaproteobacteria; order Pseudomonadales; family Pseudomonadaceae; genus Pseudomonas; species Pseudomonas sp. S8. The sequence continues at coordinate 3,079,199 of NZ_JBFDVZ010000016.1, read as the reverse complement.
CAAGTCGCGGGCGCGGTCGAAGACGAACTGTCCGGCCTTGTCCACCGGAATGAATTCCCAGTACGGCAGCACGTGCGCAGCGATCAGGTCGACGTGTTTGGCCAGCTCCGGGTGTTCTTCCCAGACGTGCCACTGCTCGGAGGTGGTCACCGGCACTTTCACCGCTGCGCGCACGCGATCCAGCAGCACGCTGAGTTGTTCAGCGGTGATTTCCTTGCGGAAAATCGCCTCGTTACCGACCACCACCCGCACCACGCTGCGCGAGGTGTTGGCCAGTTCGATGGCGCGCTGGATTTCGCGCTCGTTGCGTTCCTGATCGGGGCTGATCCAGATCCCGAGGGTCACGCGCAGACCAAACTCTTCCGCCAGTTTCGGGATGTCCTGCAGCGAACCGTCGACCGAGTAGATGCGGATGTTGTCCGTCAGCTTGCTCATGATCTCCAGGTCACGGCGCATTTCATCGTCAGTCGGATACTGATCCTTCTGCGGGAATTGGCCCTGCTGGAATGGCGAATAAGAGAAACCGGAGATCTGCTCCGGCCAGTTGGGCGCGGAGACCGGGCGGTTGATCAGCGCCCAGAAACCGGTGAACAGGGCGGCGATTGCCAGAACCACCACCAGGTTGAGACCAAATTTACGCGATGACATAGCTATTTCGGGTTCCAAAGGCTGTGGAACGAAGGAACGGTTGGCAAGCGCCAAAAGGGCGCGAATCCTACACCGGCAGTTCACTGCTCGTACACCGGACAGGGAAATGCCCGACATTGGGCAGTCCAACCTGATTTAAGTTCTTTAGTAACAGCTTGTAAGAGAAAACTTTGTTGCTTAGTTATAGCAATTCCCAGTGGCGAGGGAGCTTGCTCCCGCTGGACTGCGAAGCAGGCCGCTTTTCAAGGGCCGCTTCGCGACCCGGCGGGAGCAAGCTCCCTCGCCACAAGGCTTGTGCAAATCGGCGGCGTTCACCGTTCATAGCGTCAAAGATGCTCTTGGCCGCCGACGGCCCTATAATGCGCGCCGGTTTTTGGGGTAATGGTCATGAGTACAGAAGATCCGCGGTTTGCAGGCATCGCCCGTTTGTATGGCATCGAGGGCCTCGAGCGCCTGCGTGCGGCCCATGTGGCGATTGTCGGCGTCGGTGGCGTCGGTTCCTGGGCGGCGGAGGCCATGGCCCGCTGTGGCGTCGGCGAGATTTCGCTGTTCGACCTCGACGACGTCTGCGTCAGCAACGCCAACCGTCAGTTGCACGCGCTGGACAGTACCGTCGGCAAACCCAAGGTCGAGGTGATGGCCGAGCGTCTGCGCGGGATTAACCCGGACTGCACCGTGCACGCGGTGGCGGATTTCGTCACCCGCGACACCATGGCCGAGTACATCACACCGAACATCGACTGCGTGATCGACTGCATCGACGCGGTCAACGCCAAGGCTGCGCTGATCGCCTGGTGCAAACGCCGCAAGATCCAGATCATCACCACCGGCGGTGCGGGTGGGCAGATCGATCCGACGCTGATTCAGGTCTGCGACCTCAACCGCACATTCAACGATCCACTGGCCTCGAAAGTGCGTTCGACGTTGCGTCGCGACTATGGCTTCTCGCGTACCGTGACTCGCCATTACAGCGTGCCGTGTGTGTTCTCCACCGAACAACTGCGCTATCCGAAACCGGACGGCAGCATCTGCTTGCAGAAGAGTTTTGTCGGCGACGGGGTGAAGCTCGACTGCGCCGGCGGGTTTGGCGCGGTGATGATGGTCACGGCGACGTTCGGCATGGTCGCGGCGACCAAGGCGGTGGACAAGATTGTGGCGGGTGTGCGGCGGCCGGCTGACCGGGTCAAGCCTGGGGTTTGATGCTGGGGCTGAAGGCCTCTTCGCGAGCAGGCTCGCTCCCACATTTGCAATACGTTCCCCTGTAGGAGCTGCCGAAGGCTGCGATCTTTTGATCCTGATTTTTAAAAAGCAAGATCAAAAGATCGCAGCCTGCGGCAGCTCCTACAGGGTGGTGGCCAACTCATTCATCCGCTGGAGCACGGCATTCAAGCCATTACTGCGCGACGGCGACAACTGCCGCGACAGTCCCAGCTGATTGAACCAGTTCGGCAGGTCCACTTGCTGCAACTCGGCAGCGCTCAAGCCGTTGACCCGCAACAGCAACAACGCCACCAACCCACGAATCATTCGCGCATCGCTGGCAGCGCTGAACTGCCAGTGGCCGTCCTGCAATTCCCCCACCAGCCACATTTGACTCTCACAGCCATGCACCCGATTGGCTTCGCATTTGTCCGCGTCGTTCAGCGGCGGCAGACGATCGCCAAACTGCATCAGCAACCGCGCGCGTTGCTCCCAACCGGCGGCATTCTGAAAGGTCTGCAGCGCTTCGGCGGCGGCGAGCGGCAGGCTCATCGCAGCAACTCCAGAGCCTGATCCAGCGCGTCAAAGAAACGCTCCAGATCCTCTGAATCGTTGTACAGCGCCAGCGACACGCGGATCGCCCCGGCCAGTTCGAAGCTTTTCAGCAACGGCATGGCGCAATGATGCCCGGCGCGCACAGCGATACCTTGTTCGGTGAGCAGGTGCGCCAGATCGGCGTTGTGCACGCCCTCGACGACAAAACTGGCCAGCGCCAATTGCGGCGTGCCGAGCAGGCGAATGCCGTTGCGCGCGGCCAGGCCTTGCAGCAGATAGGCGTGCAGCGCAGCTTCGTGGGCCGACACCGCGTCCTGATCCAGCCCGGCCAAATAGTCGAGGGTTGCGCCGAGGCCAATCACGCTGGCGATCGGCGGTGTGCCCGCCTCGAAACCCAGCGGGGCAGGGCGGAAGCGTGAATCGTGATAATTGGCTTCCAGCACCATTTCGCCGCCGAACTGCCACGGCTGCAGTTGCTCAAGCGCCTTGTTGCGCCCGAACAGCACGCCGAGGCCATCGGGGCCGTACAGCTTGTGGCTGGAAAACACATAGAAGTCGCAACCCAGCGCCTGCACGTCGTGCCGACCGTGCACCACACCCTGGGCGCCATCGACCACGGTCAGTGCGTTGTGCGCCTTGGCCATCGCCAGCAGCGCCGGCAGCGGTTGCCAGGCACCGAGCACGTTGGACAGCTGACTGACCGCCAGCAAGCGAGTGCGCGGGGTGATCAGACGCACAGCGGCGCCGAGGTCGATCACGCCGTCGGCGTCCAGCGGCAGGATCACCAGTTTCAGCTCGCGACGCTGCGCCAGTTGCTGCCACGGCAGCAGGTTGGCGTGATGCTCCAGGGCGCTGATGACAATTTCATCGCCCGGGTGGAAAAGAGGTTCCAGGCCATAGGCCAGGAGATTCAGCGCGCTGGTGGCGCCGTGGGTGAAGATGATCTGCCCGCTGTCACCGGCATTCAGCCACTGGGCAACCTTCAGGCGACTGTCTTCGAACGCCTGTGTGGCGTGGGCGCCGGGCAGATGCTGCGCGCGATGCACATTGGCCGCGCCGTTGGCGTAGTAATGCGTCAGTGCGTCAAGCAGAGCCTGGGGTTTTTGCGTGGTGGCGGCGTTGTCCAGATAGGTCTGGTCTTGCCGTTGCAGGGCGGCGATGGCCGGAAAGTCAGCGCGCCACGGGGAGGGAATCATCATAGGTTCAGCCCTGTGAACTTGGGCGGGGGTACATCGAACCTCGTGGGAGCGAGCTTGCTCGCGAAAGCGTCGTGTCATTCAGCACTGTTGTTGACTGACCGGACGCCTTCGCGAGCAAGCTCGCTCTCACAGGGGGATCGTACGGCTGCTTAGTTGTGCGCGTGCAGCGCTTCGTTCAGCTCGATCGCCGATTTGTGGGTCTTGCACTCCACGGCACCGGTTTCCGAGTTGCGACGGAACAGCAGGTCGGTCTGACCTGCCAGTTCACGCGCCTTCACCACTTTGACCAGGTTGTTGTGCTCGTCCAGCAGCGCGACCTTGGTGCCGGCGGTCACATACAGGCCCGACTCGACGGTGTTGCGGTCGCCCAACGGAATACCGATACCGGCGTTGGCGCCGATCAGGCAGCCTTCGCCCACCTTGATCACGATGTTGCCGCCGCCCGACAAAGTGCCCATGGTCGAGCAGCCGCCGCCCAGATCCGAGCCCTTGCCGACGAATACGCCAGCGGAAACGCGGCCTTCGATCATGCCCGGGCCTTCGGTGCCGGCGTTGAAGTTGATGAAGCCTTCGTGCATCACGGTGGTGCCTTCGCCCACGTACGCACCCAGACGCAGACGTGCGGCGTCAGCGATACGCACGCCGGCCGGCACCACGTAGTCGGTCATTTTCGGGAACTTGTCCACCGAGAACACTTCCAGCAGCTCGCCGCGCAGGCGGGCTTCGAGTTGCAGCTCGGCCAGTTCGCTCAGGTCGATCGCGCCCTGGCTGGTCCAGGCCACGTTCGGCAGCAGCGGGAAGATCCCGGCCAGGCTTACGCCGTGCGGCTTGACCAGACGATGCGACAGCAGATGCAGCTTGAGGTACGCCTCTGGCGTCGAGGTCAGCTGTGCGTCTTCGGCCAGCAGGGTGGCGACCAGCGGCTTGTGGCTCTCGGCCAGACGGGTCAGCAGTTTGCCTTGAACGGCGTCGATGCCTTTGACCGCTTCAGCCAGTTGCGCCGCCTGCGCGGTGGTGAAGGTGATGGCCTGGTTACCTTCGGTGTAGCCGAGGATCGGCGCAACGGCAGCGACCAGTTCGGCCGACGGGTTGAGCAGTGGCTGGGCGTAGAACACTTCCAGCCAGGCACCTTGACGGTTTTGCGTGCCGACACCAAAGGCGATGCTGAACAGAGAGTTGGACATGTGAATACCTCTAGCAATAAGTGACGGGCTGCTTACTTGAGTGCGGCCGCGTAGATGTCTGGCTTGAAGCCAATCAGGGTTCGATCACCGAGATCAAGCACCGGGCGCTTGATCATCGAGGGTTGAGCGAGCATCAGTTCGATGGCTTTCGACTGGTCGAGATCGGCTTTACGTTCGTCGTCGAGTTTGCGAAAGGTCGTGCCGGCACGGTTCAACACCGTTTGCCAGCCGTGCTCGTTGCACCATTGAGTCAGGTGCTCACGGTCGATGCCGGCGGTTTTGTAGTCGTGAAAGTCGTAGCTGACAGCGTGTTCATCGAGCCAGGTGCGCGCCTTCTTCATGGTGTCGCAGGCTTTGATGCCGAAAAGGTGCAACGTTTTACTTGAAACGGTCAAGGAATCGCCCCCTTTACAGGTGCTGGAAAAAAATGGTGTCGGATTATGCCATGACCAAACGGTTTCGCGGCGCCCGGCTTCATTACGCTGCACAAATCCCTGTAGGAGCTGTCGAGTGAAACGAGGCTGCGATCTTTTGATTTTGTTTTTAAACATCAAAAGATCACAGCGTGCCGCAGCCCCTACACGGGGATCAGTGTGGACGTGCGACATAGGTGCAAACGCCAGACGCATCCTAAGCGGCTAATATGGCAGTTCAACGCTGTCGATTGTCTGAGATTTCCGCTTTATGCAAACCGCTTATACCGTCCTGATCCTGCTGATGCTGGTCAGCGTCTCGCGGCTGGTCGGACGGGTCATCCCGCTGCCGCTGCCCCTGGTGCAAATCGCCGCCGGTGCCTTGCTGGCCTGGCCGACATTGGGCCTGCACGTAGCGCTCGATCCGGAGCTGTTCCTGTTTCTGTTCCTGCCGCCGCTGCTGTTTTCCGATGGCTGGCGGATGCCCAAACGCGAGTTCTGGCATTTGCGTGGGCCGATCCTGACGCTGGCGGTCGGTCTGGTGCTGTTTACCGTGGTCGGTGCCGGGTACTTCATTCACTGGCTGTTGCCGACAATTCCACTACCGGTGGCCTTCGCGCTCGCCGCTGTGCTGTCGCCGACCGACGCCGTGGCGGTGTCGGCGATCTCGCAGAACCGTTTGCCGACGCCGCTGATGCACATACTGCAGGGCGAAGCCTTGATGAACGATGCCTCGGGTCTGGTGACGTTCAAGTTTGCCCTGGTTGCGGCGGTCACCGGAGTGTTCTCACTGGCCAATGCCAGCCTGACCTTCGTGCTGGTGGCGGTCGGAGGCTTGGCCGTCGGCGTGGTGCTGAGCTGGCTGGTCGGGCGTTTGCGCGCGTGGATGATCGCCCGGGGCTGGGACGATCCGGCCACCCACGTGGTGTTCATGTTGCTGCTGCCGTTCGCGGCTTATGTGCTGGCCGAACGGTTGGGCGCTTCGGGCATCCTGTCGGCGGTGGCGGCGGGAATGATGCAGAGCTGGCTCGATCTGTTGCCCCGACAGACCAGCACTCGCTTGCTCAACCGTAGCGTCTGGTCATTGCTCGAATTTGCCTTCAACGGTCTGATCTTTCTGCTGCTGGGCCTGCAATTGCCGGACATCATCAAAGCGGTGGTCAGCCACGAGCCGACGTTGTGGCCGACGCTGTTGTACCGTGGCCTCGATGTGGTGGCGATCTTCCTCGCGCTGGTGCTGTTGCGCTTTATCTGGGTGCAGAGCATCTGGCGCCTGTCGGTGCTGCTGCGCCGTTTGCGCGGCAAGGGCGACCTGACGCAAGTGCCGACCGCGCAATCCTGCTGGCTGCTGACCGTCGGCGGTGTGCGCGGCGCGGTGACGCTGGCCGGTGTGATGTCGGTGCCGATGTTGATGGGGGCCGAGGCGTTTCCCGAGCGCGATCTGCTGATCTTCATCGCCGCCGGGGTGATTCTGTTGTCGCTGATTTGCGCCTGCATCGCTTTGCCATTGCTGCTGCGCGGCATCGAGAAAAGTCCGGACGACAAGCGCCGTCAGGAAGTGCGCGACGCCTGGCGCAAAACCGCCGAGGCGGCGATCCATGCGCTGGAAACCGAAGAGGTCGCGCCGCAGGACGCTGCGCAGGCAGCACTCTCGGCCGAACTCAAGGCGCGGATCATGTCCGAGTACCGGCATCAGCTAGAAGTGTTCAACGATTCGGCTGAAGCCCAGGCGCTGGCGTTCCAGATGGATCTGCTGGAACGCCGCTTGCGACTCAAGGCGCTGAGGGCGCAACGCCTTGAGTTGTATAGCCTGAGCCGTCATCACCAGATTGGTGATGATGTGCTCAGAGAAGTATTGAGCGAGCTTGATTTGAGCGAGGCAAATCTGGGGCAGGTCAAATAACCCGATATGGATCTGGCGCGCTCACTGACTTGCGGGGTAGGGATAAATGTTCGACATGAAGGTTTTATCCTGTTCGCTGAGACCCAGATTGATGAAGATCTGGAAGTCACCGAGTGTCCAGGACTGGCTGACGGGATAGTGCATGATCGACTTCTGGTCGTACTCTGAATAAATGCTTTCGTCGGGATTGCCGAGGTCAAGATACCAGTCGTGCAGTCGTTTGCGCGTCACGCTGGCCTGGTAGTTGTCTTCTTCCGGGTCGGCAGTTATTCCGTGTTGTTTATAAATGGCCGGTTTGTCCCAGGGAATGTTTGCCGTGGGGTTGGTCTGTTCATGTTCTGCACCGAGCATGTGACCGAACTCATGCATGACGTTGGCTGCGAAATAACGTGCCTGGCTCGGTGGGTGTGGCCAGAGTCTCATGGTCGGCTCATCGGGATGTAAGAGAGCATCGGTACCGATCAGAGAGGAAAACGTTCCCGGTTGACTGAGTATGCGGATATCGCCTTCTTCACCTTCGACGAAATCGAAACTCAAGTTGATGTGCGGCAACCAGTTGCTGGCGGCGGCGATCGTTTCGTCCTTGAATGCCTGCGTACCGTTGAGGAAGGCGATGCGAAGTGTGCTGCCGGGGGTCCAGAATTTTGCCGGATTGTTTTTAGCCCACATGTTTTTGAATCTCCCAAGTACATTTAATGTTGCGGGAGATGCGTGTGTGTTCGAATTGTTTGTTTGGCTGAAGCCAGGTTGATTGCATTACGGAACATCCATGTTTTCATTCTTCAGGTTTAACTTGTCCGGTTGCTTATTGTTCCCGGGAAGTTGCTTTGAATGAGGGATGCTAGTGACTGAGCTGGAGTCGGTAAATTGAATATATGTACGGTTTTATGACCGGTTACCGTGCCAGCGGAACTGGCACGGTAAAGACACTTACGGCTGGCGAGAGACAAACGCGCGAATCCGCTCTGCGGCCTCGACGCATTCAGCCAGTGGCGCTACCAGCGCCATGCGCACTCGACCGGCGCCCGGATTCACACCGTCTACCTCGCGGGACAGATACGAGCCCGGCACCACGGTCACGTGTTCCTGTTCGAACAGGTCGCGACAGAACGCCGCGTCGTCACCTTGTACGTTCGGCCACAGATAGAAACTGCCGTCCGGACGCTGCACGTCCATCACCGGGCTGAGGATCGCCAAGACAGCGTCGAATTTCTCGCGGTACAGCGCACGGTTGGCGCGCACATGCACTTCGTCATTCCACGCCGCAACGCTGGCCAGTTGGGTTTGCACCGGCATCGCGCAGCCGTGGTAGGTGCGGTAGAGCAGGAAGCCTTTGAGGACATCGGCGTCGCCCGCGACGAAACCGGAACGCAGCCCCGGCAGGTTGGAGCGCTTGGACAGGCTGTGGAACACCACGCAACGCTTGAAGTCCTTGCGGCCCAGTTCGACACACGCACTGAGCAGGCCCGGCGGTGGGGTCTGTTCGTCAAAGTACAGTTCGCTGTAGCACTCGTCGGCGGCGATCACGAAGTCGTGTTCGTCGGCCAGGGCGATGAGTTTTTTCAGCACATCGACCGGGATCAGCGCGCCGGTCGGATTGCCCGGCGAACACAGGAACAGGATCTGGCAGCGTTTCCAGATGTCTGGCGAGACTGCGTCGAAATCCGGGTTGAAGCCGTTTTCGTCCAGGCACGGCAGGTAGTGCGGCTTGGCGCCGGCGAGGAACGCTGCCCCTTCGTAGATCTGATAGAACGGGTTCGGGCTGACCACCAGTGCATCGTCACCGCGATTGACCACGGTCTGGGTGAAGGCGAACAGCGCTTCGCGGGTGCCGTTGACCGGCAGCACGTTGCGCGCTGGATCAATCCAGCCGCTTGGTACGCCGAAGCGACGTTCGCACCAGCCGGCGATGGCTTCGCGCAGGGCCGGAATGCCGAGAGTGGTCGGGTACACCGCCATCTGATCCAGATTGTTCGCCAGCGCTTCGGCGACAAAGCTTGGCGAACGGTGTTTCGGCTCGCCGATCGACAGGGCGATCGGGCGTTTGTCCGGGTTCGGCGTCACGCTGCCGAGCAAGGCGCGGAGCTTTTCGAACGGGTAAGGCTGGAGCTGGTTCAGAGCGTTGTTCATGGGGGCCTCGTTCAATGTGGAGAGAACTCCGTGGCGAGGGGATTTATCCCTGATCGGCTGCGCAGCAGCCGCAAAACCATCGCGTGCGGTGTAACGGATACTCCGCGATTGCCGGTTCGGGGCTGCTTCGCAACCCATCGGGGATGAATTCCCTCACCACAAAAGCCCCGGCAGCTATATCTGCCTCCACAGGGGTAGTTTGCTGATTCAAATACTGATGCGCGAAAGCTTGATATCCGGTTCCTGATTGACGCTCAGTTGCTCGACGATTGCGTCCTGCAAGCGGCTGCACAGCAGCGGGTCGGAAAGCGGCTGGTTGTGGGCGTCGGTGATGAAGAACACGTCTTCCACGCGTTCGCCCAGGGTCGCAATCTTGGCGTTCTGCAGCGACAGGTCGAACTCGAGGAAGATCCCGCCGACCCGCGCCAGCAGGCCCGGGCGATCAGGGGCGGTGAGTTCCAGCACCGTCACCGGACGCTGAGCGTCGTTATGGATTGTTACCTGCGGCGCGAAGGCGAAGTGCTTGAGCTGGCGCGGCACCCGACGCTGGATGATCGTCGGGTAGTCGTCCGGGTTGCGCAGCGCTTCGGTCAAACCGTCGCGAATCTGTTTGATCCGTGTCGGGTTGTCGCCGATGGATTCACCGTCGTTGTCGAGCACGATATAGGTGTCGAGGGTGAACTGGCTGCTTGAGGTGATGACCCTGGCGTCATGAATGTTCAGGTTGAGCTGATCCATCGCGGCCACGGTCACGGCGAAGAAGTCGTGCTGATCCGGCGCATAGATGAAGATCTGCGTGCCGCCCTCGAACTCGCGCTGGGTGGTTTCCTTGATCAGCACCAACGGGCCGCCTTCGGCCGGTTGCTGCAGGATCGCGTCACTGTGCCAGGCCACGTCGCCAGCGGTATGACGCAGGAAATAGTCATCGCCCAGTTGTGCCCACAACTGCTCGACGTCGTCCGGATCGGTGCCGCCACGCACGAGGATGTCCAGTGCGGCGCTCTGGGTCTGGCGGATCTGCTCTTCGCGATCCACCGGGTTTTCCAGGCCACGGCGCAGAGCGCGTTTGGTCTCGGTATAGAGCTGGCGCAGCAGGCTGGCGCGCCAGGAGTTCCACAGCGTCGGGTTGGTCGCGTTGATATCGGCAACCGTCAGCACGTACAGGTAGTCCAGACGGGTTTCGTCGCCGACGATCTGCGCGAAATCATGGATCACCTGCGGATCGGACAGATCCTTGCGCTGCGCGGTGGTCGACATTACCAGGTGGTTCTGCACCAGCCAGACGATCAGGCGGCTGTCCCACAGCGGCAACTGATGGCGCTGGCAGAACGCTTCGGCATCGACCGCGCCGATGTCCGAGTGGTCGCCATGCCGGCCCTTGCCGATGTCGTGGTACAGGCCGGCCATGTAAATGAGCTCAGGCTTGGGCAGTTTGGCCATGAGCTTGGCGGCCAGCGGGAATTTTTCCGACACCTGGGTGTACTGCAACTTACGCAGGTGTTTGATCAGGTTCAGGGTGTGCGCATCGACCGTATAAATGTGGAACAGGTCGTGCTGCATTTGCCCGACGATAAAGCCGAACTCCGGCAGATAACGCCCGAGGATGCCGTAGCGGTTCATCCGGCGCAGGTTGCGGTGCACGCCGATCTTGCACTTGAACAGCTCGATGAACAGGCTGGTATTGCGGATATCGTTGCGGAAATTGTCGTCGATCAGGTGCCGGTTCTCGCGCAGCAGACGAATGGTGTCGGCGCGCACACCTTTGATTTCCGGCTGCTGGGCCATCAACACGAAAATCTCGAGCATGGCGAACGGCGTGCGACGGAACACGTTGTCGTTGCGCGCTTCGATGTAGCCGTCGTGCAACTGGAAGCGCGAGTTGATCGGCTGTGGCGGCGCTTCGTCTTCCGGGGCGAGGATGACTTCCTCGAAATGCTGGATGATCAGGTCGCTGAGCTGGGCAATGCTCATTACCACGCGGAAATATTGCTGCATGAAGTTTTCGACCGCCTGTTTGGCGTCGTCGCCTTCAAAGCCGAGCAGGCCGGCAATGGTCCGTTGATGATCGAACAGCAGACGGTCTTCGGAGCGACCGGCGAGCATGTGCAGGGCATAGCGCACTTTCCACAGAAATTCCTGGGACGACGCCAGCAGGGCGTTTTCGCTCTCGACCAGAAAACCTTCGCCGGCGAGGGCGCGCAGGTTCAGGGTGCCGTACTGACGCCGGGCCACCCACAGAATCGTCTGGATATCCCGCAGGCCGCCGGGCGAGCCTTTGACGTTGGGTTCCAGGTTGTATTCGGTGTCGTTGTACTTGTGGTGACGGGCCTTCTGTTCGGCGCGTTTGGCCAGGAAAAACTCCTTGGCCGGCCACATGTGGGCCGTGCTGGTGACATCAAGCATGCGCTGACGCAGGCGCTCGGGGCCGCAGATGGTGCGGCTTTCCATCAGGTTGGTGACCACGGTCAGGTCGGCACGGGCTTCCTCGGCGCATTCATCGACCGAGCGTACGCTCTGGCCCACTTCCAGGCCGATGTCCCACAGCAGCGTCAGAAAACGCTCAATGGAGTCGCGGAAAACTTCGTGATCGGCGCTGTCCAGCAGGATCAGCAAGTCGATGTCAGAGTAGGGATGCAACTCGCCCCGGCCATAGCCACCGACCGCGACCAGCGCGATGTCGGCGTCTTCGCTCCAGTTGAACTGCTCCCAGGCCTTTTGCAGGATGTTGTCGACGAACCATGCGCGGTCTTCGATCAGGCGGCGGATGTCGCGGCCATTGCGAAAACGCGTGTCGAGGACCTCGCGCGCCTGGCGGATCGCCTTTTTGAACGCCGCGATAGGACTCGCTTTCAGGGCCAGTTCAGCCTGGAACTGGCCGCGGTCGAAGAGTTCGGGATCCACCTGCGGCATCGATTGGCTTTCCTTCTATAAAGGTGGGAGCGTTCTAGGGGTCAGGCCGAGACGCGCGGGATCGTGTCGTCGGCGCGCAGGGTGAAGATCTCGTAGCCGGTGTCGGTCACCAGCAGGGTGTGTTCCCACTGCGCCGAGAGCTTGCGGTCCTTGGTGATCGCGGTCCAGCCGTCGCCCAGCACCTTGGTGTCGGCTTTGCCCTGGTTGATCATCGGCTCGATGGTGAAGGTCATGCCGGCCTTCAGTTCCATACCGGTGCCGGCGCGGCCGTAGTGCAGGATCTGCGGTTCTTCGTGGAATACCTTGCCGATGCCGTGGCCGCAGAACTCGCGAACCACCGAGAAACCGTTCTTTTCCGCGTGCTTCTGGATGACTTCACCGATGTCGCCGAGGCGGCAGCCGGGCTTGACGATCTCGATTGCCTTGTACATGCATTCCTGAGTGACCTGCGACAGGCGCTCGGCCCAGACAGGCACTTCGCCAACGTGGAACATGCGGCTGGTGTCGCCGTGGTAGCCGTCCTTGATCACGGTGACGTCTATGTTCAGGGTGTCACCGTTTTTCAGCGGCTTATCGTTCGGGATGCCGTGGCAGACCACATGGTTGATCGAGGTGCAGATCGACTTCGGAAAACCCTTGTAGTTGAGCGGGGCCGGGATGGCCTGCTGCACGTTGACGATGTAGTCGTGGCAGATCTGGTTCAGTTGATCGGTAGTCACACCCGGTTTGACGTGTTCGGCAATCATTTCCAGCACATCGGCGGCCAGTTTGCCGGCGACACGCATGCCAGCGATGTCCTCGGGGGTTTTGAGGTTGACGGTCATACAGGCTCTCTCTGCGCTCGGCGGCGCTTGCTGATACGGATAGGGTGGCAGGTGTACGTTTCGCGACCCTGAAAAACCCGATTCTAACAGACGAAAGGCGCAAATCCGCGCCTGCGTACATCGTCTCTCTCTATACAATGGTGTGCCTGACGGCGATTCCAAGGGGGCTGCGCCCATGTCCCAGGTGCGAATACAGATTCCGGGTTCCGTTTCTGTGCACCTTGTGGTATAAAATGCGCCGCTTTCCGGGGATGCCCCGAGAAGCTTAAATCCACACACGTGTCGACACGATGACCTGGGTGCTTTTGGCTTTATGCCACTGGTTGGTCATTGGGATACGTGGAGGCCAAACCCGACTTATTAAGGAACTATCATGTCCCAAGTCAACATGCGCGATATGCTGAAGGCCGGTGTGCACTTCGGTCACCAAACCCGTTACTGGAATCCGAAAATGGGTAAGTACATTTTCGGCGCGCGTAACAAGATTCACATCATCAACCTTGAAAAAACCCTGCCAATGTTCAACGAAGCTCTGACTTTCGTAGAGCGTCTGGCCCAGGGCAAAAACAAGATTCTGTTCGTCGGCACCAAGCGTTCCGCTGGCAAGATCGTTGCTGAAGAAGCAGCACGTTGCGGTTCGCCGTACGTCGACCACCGCTGGTTGGGCGGCATGCTGACCAACTTCAAAACCATTCGTGCTTCCATCAAGCGTCTGCGTGACCTTGAAGTTCAAGCCGAAGACGGTACTTTCGCCAAGCTGACCAAGAAAGAAGCGCTGATGCGCTCCCGTGACCTGGAAAAGCTGGATCGCTCCCTGGGCGGCATCAAGGACATGGGCGGTCTGCCAGACGCACTGTTCGTGATCGACGTTGACCACGAGCGCATCGCGATCACCGAAGCCAACAAGCTGGGCATCCCGGTCATCGGCGTTGTCGATACCAACAGCAGCCCGGAAGGCGTTGACTACATCATCCCAGGCAACGATGACGCAATCCGCGCTATCCAGCTGTACATGGGTTCGATGGCTGACGCAGTGATCCGTGGTCGCAACAATGTTGCTGGCGGCACTGTTGAATTCGCAGCTGAAGAAACTCAGGCTGCAGCTGAGTAATCGACGCCCTGGCGTTGACTCAGTAAGCAAAAAGGGGGCTTGGCCCCCTTTTTGCCACCTCGAAAACCGTTTGTTGGCGCCCACGTGTGGCAGCGCACCTCCTGCATTTGTAACGTGCAGCAGCTACAAGGTGTTTCGGGAAGAATTGAACGCCCGTTCGATCGGGTGGAATGGTTGAAAACCTATCCAAGAGGAATTTGAAAATGGCAGCAATTACTGCAGCGTTGGTTAAAGAACTGCGCGAGCGTACCGGCGAAGGCATGATGGACTGCAAGAAAGCCCTGGAAAAGGCTGACGGCGACATCGAAAAAGCCATTGATGACATGCGTGCTTCGGGCGCGATCAAGGCTGCGAAAAAGGCTGGCAACGTTGCCGCTGAAGGCGCAATCGCAATCAAGGACGACGGTAAAGCTGCCGTTATCCTGGAAGTGAACTCGCAGACCGACTTCCTGGCTCTGCAAGACGACTTCAAAAACTTTGTTGCTGCCAGCGTCGAAAAAGCCTTCGCTGACAAGCTGACCGACGCTGCTCCGCTGATCGCTGCTCAAGAAGCCGCTCGCGAAGCACTGGTTGCCAAAGTAGGCGAAAACGTCAACATCCGTCGTCTGACCCGTATCGAAGGTGACGTTGTAGGTTCCTACCTGCACGGCAACAAGATCGGTGTTGTTGTGGCTCTGAAAGGCGGCGACGTCGAGCTGGCCAAAGACATCGCGATGCACGTAGCTGCAAGCAACCCTGAGTTCCTGCTGCCTTCGCAGGTTTCGGCTGAAGCGATCGAGCGTGAAAAAGCTGTGTTCCTGCAGCTGAACGAAGAGAAGATCAAAGGCAAGCCGGAAAACATTGTTGAGAACATGGTCAAAGGCCGTATCAGCAAGTTCCTGGCAGAAGCGAGCCTGGTTGAGCAGGCGTTCGTCAAGAACCCTGAAATCAAGGTTGGCGAGCTGGCCAAGAAAGGCGGCGCAGAAATCGTTTCCTTCACTTACTTCAAAGTAGGCGAAGGCATCGAGAAGCCGGTCGACAACTTCGCTGAAGAAGTTGCTGCCCAGCTGGCTGCCGCCAAGCAATAAGACGGTTTTTCAACTGTCGCCCGAAAGAGGCTGCCCGCTCACGCGCGCAGCCTCTTTTCAGATGGGTTACCAATTTTTAATTGGTTTCCACTGGGAACTGACTTACAAAGCCAGGTTCCGATGGCGCTGAAGCAGCGCCAAGCTAGAGTGAACGGCAGCTGTAAAACAGCTTGCACAGAATTTTTTAAATACGCCGCAGGAGAGATTCGCAATGGCTCAGCAGGGCAGTGGTTATCAGGCTCGCTATAAACGCATTCTACTCAAGCTTAGCGGCGAGGCCCTGATGGGCTCGGAAGAGTTCGGGATCGATCCAAAAGTGCTGGATCGGATGGCGCTGGAAGTCGGCCAACTGGTCGGCATCGGCGTACAGGTCGGTCTGGTGATCGGCGGTGGCAACCTGTTTCGTGGTGAGGCCTTGAGCAAGGCCGGCATGGATCGGGTCACAGGCGACCACATGGGCATGCTGGCCACTGTGATGAACGCCCTGGCCATGCGCGACGCGCTGGAACGTGCCAATATCTCGGCCATCGTGATGTCGGCCATTTCCATGGTTGGCGTGACCGATCACTATGATCGCCGCAAAGCCATGCGCCACCTGAACTCCAAGGACGTGGTAATTTTCGCGGCCGGTACCGGCAATCCGTTCTTTACCACGGATTCGGCAGCCTGCCTGCGTGCCATCGAAATCGATGCCGACGTCGTGCTGAAAGCGACCAAGGTCGATGGCGTCTACACTGCCGACCCATTCAAGGATCCGCATGCCGAGAAGTTCGATCATCTGACATATGATGAAGTGCTGGATCGCAAGCTGGGTGTGATGGATCTGACAGCTATTTGCCTGTGCCGCGATCACAAGATGCCGCTGCGCGTATTCAACATGAACAAGCCTGGCGCCCTGCTGAACATCGTACATGGCGGCGCTGAAGGAACCCTGATCGAGGAAGTTCAACAATGATCAACGAAATCAAGAAAGACGCCAAAGAGCGCATGCAGAAGTCGGTGGAATCGCTGTCCCACAACTTCGGTCGCATTCGTACCGGTCAGGCGCACCCAAGCATCCTGGAAGGCGTGATGGTGCCGTACTACGGCGCTGACACCCCGATCAAGCAAGTGGCCAACATCACTGTCAAAGACGCCCGTACCCTGCAAGTCGTTGCGTTCGAACGCAACATGCTGGGCGCCGTCGACAAGGCGATCGGCAGTGCAGGTCTGAACCTGAACCCGACCAACCTCGGCGAGTTGCTGCTCATCAGCATGCCGGCCCTGACCGAAGAAACCCGTCGTGGTTTCACCAAGCAAGCGCGTGACGTTGCTGAAGACGCGCGTGTTGCCGTGCGCAACATTCGTCGTGATGCGAACAGCTCGCTGAAGGATCTGGTCAAGGAAAAAGAGATCAGTGAAGACGAAGAGCGTCGCGCGACTGGCGAGATCGACGATCTGACCAAGAAATTCGTGGCTGAAATCGACGCGAAGCTGGCAGAGAAAGAAAAAGACCTGATGGCCGTATAAGGGTCGCGTTTCAATGGAAAAGACCAAGCAGTCTGCGCCGTCCGCGGTGCCGCGCCATGTCGCGATCATCATGGATGGCAATAATCGCTGGGCGAAAAAACGCTTTATGCCGGGTGTCGCCGGGCATAAAGCCGGCGTGGATGCTGTGCGGGCGGTAATCGAGGTGTGCGCCGAGGCCAAGGTCGAAGTGCTCACCCTGTTCGCCTTTTCCAGTGAAAACTGGCAGCGCCCGGCCGATGAGGTCAGTGCCTTGATGGACCTGTTCTTCAAGGCCCTGCGTCGTGAGGCCAAGCGCCTCAACGACAACAACATCAGCTTGCGCATCATCGGTGATCGCTCGCGCTTCCACCCTGAGCTTCAGGCGGCGATGCGCGAAGCCGAGGCCATGACCGCGGGTGCCAACCGCTTTATTCTGCAGATCGCCGCCAACTACGGCGGTCAGTGGGATATTGCTCAGGCAGCGCAACGTCTGGCGCGTGAGGTTCAGGCCGGGCATCTGCGTCCGGAAGACATCACTCCGGAGCTGTTGCAAACCTGTCTGGCGACCGGCGACCTGCCGCTGCCGGACTTGTGTATCCGTACCGGTGGCGAGCACCGCATCAGCAACTTCCTGCTGTGGCAACTGGCGTATGCCGAGTTGTACTTCTCCGACCTGTTCTGGCCGGACTTCAAACACGAAGCCATGCGCACTGCGCTGGCCGATTTCGCTTCGCGCCAGCGTCGCTTCGGTAAAACGAGCGAACAGGTCGAAGCTGGAGCCCGGGTTTAATGCTTAAACAACGAATCATCACTGCGCTGATCCTGCTGCCGATCGCTCTGTGCGGTTTTTTCCTGCTCGAGGGGTCCGGTTTTGCGCTGTTCATCGGTCTGGTCGTGAGCCTGGGTGCCTGGGAATGGGCGCGTCTGGCTGGCTTTACCGCGCAGTCGTTCCGTGTCGGCTTTGCCGCTGTCGTCGCGCTGATGCTGTTCGTCATGTACGTCCTGCCGGGTCTTGCCCCTTGGGTGTTGGGCGCTTCGGTGTTGTGGTGGGCGGTGGCGACTTACCTGGTGCTGACGTATCCACGCTCGAGCGAGCATTGGTCCACCGCAGCCACCAAACTGGTGATCGGCTTGCTGATCTTGCTGCCGGCCTGGCAGGGGCTGGTGCAGATCAAACAGTACCCGCTGGGCAACTGGCTGATCATGGCGGTGATGGTGTTGGTCTGGGGTGCCGACATCGGTGCTTACTTCTCCGGTCGTGCTTTCGGCAAGCGCAAACTGGCGCCGCAAGTCAGTCCTGGTAAGAGTTGGGAAGGTGTTTACGGTGGCCTGGCGCTGAGTCTGGTGATCACCGCGATCGTCGGTCTGGTTCGCGACTGGACGGTGGCTGAGCTGCTCAAGGGGCTGGTCGGTGCTGCGCTGATCGTCTTCATTTCGGTGGTGGGCGACCTCACCGAAAGCATGTTCAAGCGCCAGTCCGGCATCAAGGACAGCAGTAACCTGCTGCCCGGTCATGGCGGCGTGCTTGATCGCATCGACAGCCTGACCGCTGCGATCCCGATTTTCGCTGTATTGCTGTGGATGGCTGCACCGTGAGCCGTCCTCAACAGATCACTGTTCTGGGGGCTACCGGTTCGATTGGCCTGAGCACCCTCGACGTCATCGCGCGTCATCCCGAGCGTTATCAGGTGTTCGCCCTGAGCGGTTTCACGCGCCTGAGCGAGTTGCTGGCCTTGTGCGTGCGCCATGTGCCGCAATTCGCAGTCGTGCCGGAAGCGGCAGCGGCGCGCGGTTTGCAGGATGACCTGCGGGCTGCCGGTCTGTCCACTCGCGTGCTGGTGGGGGAGGAGGGCCTGTGTCAGGTCGCTTCCGCGCCTGAAGTGGATGCCGTGATGGCCGCCATCGTCGGCGCCGCGGGCCTGCGCCCGACGCTGGCGGCGGTGGAGGCTGGCAAGAAGATCCTGCTGGCCAATAAAGAGGCGTTGGTGATGTCCGGCGCGCTGTTCATGCAAGCCGTGCACAAGAGCGGCTCGGTGCTGCTGCCGATCGACAGCGAGCACAACGCGATCTTCCAGTGCATGCCGCAGGATTTTGCCCGCGGCCTGAGTACAGTCGGCGTGCGACGGATTTTGCTCACGGCTTCGGGCGGGCCTTTCCGCCAGACGCCGTTGAGCGAGCTGGCGCACGTTTCGCCTGATCAGGCGTGTGCGCACCCGAACTGGTCGATGGGTCGCAAGATCTCGGTGGACTCGGCCAGCATGATGAACAAGGGCCTGGAGTTGATCGAGGCCTGCTGGCTGTTCGACGCCAAGCCGTCGCAGGTCGAGGTGGTGATCCATCCGCAGAGTGTGATTCACTCGCTGGTCGACTATGTGGATGGCTCAGTGTTGGCGCAGTTGGGCAACCCTGACATGCGCACACCGATTGCCAATGCGCTGGCCTGGCCCGAGCGTATCGACTCAGGCGTGGCGCCGCTGGATCTGTTTGCTGTTGCGCGCCTGGATTTCGAAGCGCCGGATGAAGAACGTTTCCCTTGTTTGCGTCTGGCGCGACAGGCGGCCGAGGTGGGTAACAGTGCGCCGGCCATGCTCAATGCGGCCAACGAAGTGGCAGTCGCCGCGTTTCTCGACGGGCGCGTGGGTTATCTGGAAATCGCGAGTATCATCGAGGACGTGCTGAACCTCGAGCCCGTGGTTGCGCTGGGGGATCTGGATGCGGTGTTTACCGCAGACGCGAAAGCGCGGGCTCTGGCCGGGCAGTGGCTGAATCGTCACGGCCGATAGCCGTTGCAGTACCATGGCGTCACGCGGCACTGAACAGGATTGCGGAGAAAGTAGATGAGCGCGCTCTATATGATTGCCGGCACCCTGATCGCTTTGGGTGTGCTGGTCACCTTTCACGAATTCGGCCACTTCTGGGTCGCGCGTCGCTGTGGCGTCAAGGTTCTGCGTTTTTCCGTGGGCTTCGGCATGCCCCTGTTGCGTTGGCACGACAAGCAGGGCACTGAATTTGTCGTCGCCGCGATTCCGCTGGGCGGCTACGTCAAGATGCTCGATGAGCGTGAAGGCGAAGTCCCGGCCGATCAGCTTCATCAATCCTTCAATCGTAAATCGGTGCGCCAGCGCATCGCCATTGTCGCGGCGGGGCCGATTGCCAACTTCCTGCTGGCCCTGGTGTTTTTCTGGGTGCTGGCCATGCTCGGCAGCGAGCAGATCCGCCCGGTCATTGGTGCCGTCGAGTCCGGCAGCATTGCGGCCAGGGCTGGTTTGAGTGCCGGTCAGGAAATCGTTGCCATCGATGGTGAACCAACGTCCGGTTGGGCCGCCGTCAATTTGCAACTGGTGCGTCGACTCGGGGAAAGCGGATCCCTGCAATTGCTCGTGCGCGAGCAGGGCTCTACCGTCGACGCGCCGCGTGAGCTGGCGCTGGACCATTGGCTCAAAGGCGCTGATGAGCCCGATCCGATTCGCTCGCTGGGTATTCGCCCATGGCGCCCGGCTTTGCCGCCAGTACTCGCTGAACTCGATCCAAAAGGCCCGGCACAAGCCGCCGGTCTGAAAACCGGTGATCGCCTGCTGGCGCTCGACGGCCTGGCGCTGAATGACTGGCAGCAAGTGGTCGACAGCGTTCGTACGCGTCCTGATACCAAAATCATGCTGAAAGTCGAGCGCGATGGTGCTCAAATCGACGTCCCGGTGACCCTGGCGGCGCGCGGCGAAAGCAAGTCGCCAAGCGGCTATCTCGGGGCCGGCGTAAAAGCCGTGGACTGGCCGCCGGAAATGATTCGCGAGGTCAGTTATGGTCCGTTGGCCGCGATTGGCGAGGGTGCCCGTCGTACCTGGACCATGAGCGTGCTGACGCTGGACTCGTTGAAGAAAATGCTGTTTGGCGAGCTCTCGGTAAAAAACTTGAGTGGGCCGATAACCATTGCTAAAGTGGCGGGCGCTTCTGCCCAGTCGGGCGTTGCTGATTTCCTGAATTTCCTTGCTTATCTGAGTATTAGCCTGGGGGTTCTGAATTTGCTGCCCATTCCTGTACTGGATGGGGGGCATTTGTTGTTTTATCTGATTGAGTGGGTGCGTGGTCGCCCCTTGTCGGATCGGGTGCAAGGTTGGGGGGTGCAGATCGGTATCAGTTTGGTGGTCGGAGTGATGTTGCTTGCTCTGGTCAATGATCTGGGTCGACTGTAAAGCTTCGCTGAATTGCGAATCTGCCGCATTTTGCGGCAGTTTGTTTATTGCCAGTTGGAATAAGAAAGGACTTCATGAAACGTCTGCTGCTAACTGCGGTTCTCACCGTATTGATGATCGCCGAAGTTCACGCCGAGTCCTTCACTATCTCTGATATTCGCGTCAACGGCCTCCAGCGGGTCTCCGCGGGTAGCGTCTTTGGTGCCTTGCCGTTGAACGTCGGCGAGCAGGCGGATGATCGTCGCCTGGTGGAATCCACTCGTGCGTTGTTCAAAACCGGTTTCTTTCAAGATATCCAGCTGGGCCGCGAAGGCAACGTTCTGGTGATCACGGTCGTCGAACGTCCGTCGGTTGCCAGTATCGAGATCGAGGGCAACAAGGCGATCTCTACCGAAGACCTGATGAAAGGCCTGAAGCAGTCCGGTCTGTCCGAAGGTGAAATCTTCCAGCGCGCCACCCTCGAAGGTGTCCGTAACGAGCTGCAGCGTCAGTACGTTGCCCAGGGCCGTTACTCGGCGACCGTCGATACCGAAGTGGTCTCGCAGCCGCGCAACCGCGTGGCGCTGAAAGTGAAGATCAACGAAGGCACCGTGGCCGCGATCCAGCACATCAACGTGGTGGGTAACACGGTCTTCCCTGATGACGACCTGATCGATCTGTTCGAGCTGAAAACCACCAACTGGCTGTCGTTCTTCAAGAACGATGACAAGTACGCCCGTGAAAAGCTGTCCGGTGACCTGGAGCGTCTGCGTTCCTACTACCTGGACCGTGGTTACATCAACATGGATATCGCTTCGACCCAGGTGTCCATCACCCCGGACAAGAAGCACGTCTACATCACCGTCAACATCACCGAAGGCGAGAAGTACACCGTACGTGACGTCAAGCTCAGCGGTGACCTGAAAGTCCCTGAAGACCAGGTCAAGTCGCTGTTGCTGGTGCAGAAAGGCCAGGTGTTCTCGCGCAAGCTGATGACCACCACTTCCGAACTGATCACTCGTCGCCTGGGTAACGAGGGCTACACATTCGCCAACGTCAATGGCGTTCCTCAGCCGCATGACGACGATCACACCGTGGACATCCTGTTCGCCGTCGATCCGGGCAAGCGTGCCTACGTCAACCGTATCAATTTCCGTGGCAACACCAAGTCCGAAGACGAAGTGCTGCGTCGTGAAATGCGTCAGATGGAAGGTGGCTGGGCTTCGACCTACCTGATCGACCAGTCCAAGACCCGTCTTGAACGTCTGGGCTTCTTCAAGGAAGTGAACGTCGAGACGCCGGCTGTACCGGGTGTCGACGACCAGGTGGACGTGAACTACGCCGTTGAAGAACAAGCTTCCGGTTCGATCACCGCCAGCGTCGGTTTCGCCCAGAGCGCCGGTCTGATCCTCGGTGGTTCGATCACCCAGAACAACTTCCTGGGTACCGGTAACCGTGTGAGCGTGGGCCTGACTCGCAGCGAATACCAGAGCCGCTACAACTTCGGCTACGTTGACCCCTACTGGACCGCCGATGGCGTGAGCCTGGGTTACAACGCGTTCTATCGCACCACCGACTACAAAGATCTCAACATCGATGTAGCCAGCTATGCGGTAGACAGCCTGGGTGCCGGCGTCAACGTTGGCTATCCGATCAGCGAGACTTCGCGTCTGACCTTCGGTCTGTCCGCACAGCAGGACAAGATCAAGACCGGTCAGTACACCGTTGACGAGATCTTCGACTTCGTGAACAAGGAAGGCGATCAGTACCTGAACTTCAAGGCGTCGGCCGGCTGGTCCGAATCGACCCTGAACAAGGGTGTATTGCCGACCCGTGGCCGTTCCCAGAGCCTGACACTGGAAACCACGATCCCAGGCAGCGACCTGTCGTTCTACAAACTCGACTACCGTGGTCAGCTGTTCCAGCCGATCACCGAGAACTACACCCTGCGTCTGCACACCGAGCTGGGTTATGGCGACGGCTATGGTTCGACCGATGGCTTGCCGTTCTATGAAAACTACTATGCTGGTGGTTTCAACTCGGTTCGCGGTTTCAAGGACAGTACGCTGGGTCCTCGTAGTACGCCGAGTCGTGGTACCAACCCGGGCACTTCGATTGACCCTGACCAGGATCCGCTGCCGTTCGGTGGTAACGTCCTGATCCAGGGCGGTGCCGAGGTTCTGTTCCCGCTGCCGTTCGTCAAGGATCAACGCTCCTTGCGTACCTCGGTATTCTGGGACGTGGGTAACGTTTTCGATTCGCAGTGCAAGGACACCACCAACGCAAATGGCTCGACGTCCAACACCAAGTGCAACGACATCAGCCTGAGCAATATGGCCAGTTCCGTTGGTGTGGGTGTGACCTGGGTCACCGCACTGGGTCCTCTGAGTTTTGCTCTGGCGATGCCGGTCAAGAAACCGGATAACGCTGAAACTCAAGTGTTCCAATTCTCCCTCGGCCAGACGTTCTAAGCGTCTGACCCAAGATAACGACAATGGATTTTGTAGGAGTGCATCGTGCGTAAGTTGACTCAATTGGTTCTCCTGGCCTCCGTACTGGTGGCAGGCCCGGCGTTCGCCGACATGAAAATCGCCGTTCTGAACTATCAGATGGCATTGCTGGAATCCGATGCGGCCAAGAAATACGCGGTGGATGCCGAGAAGAAGTTCGGTCCGCAACTGACCAAGCTCAAGACGCTGGAAAGCAGCGCCAAAGGCATTCAGGACCGTCTGATGGCCGGTGGCGACAAGATGCAGCAGGGCGAGCGTGAGCGTCTGGAGCTTGAGTTCAAGCAAAAGGCCCGTGACTTCCAGTTCCAGTCCAAGGAACTGAACGAAGCCAAGGCAGTTGCCGACCGCGAAATGCTCAAGCAACTGAAGCCGAAACTGGATAGCGCAGTGGAAGAAGTCATCAAGAAAGGTGGTTTTGACCTGGTGTTCGAGCGTGGCGCAGTGATTGATGTCAAACCTCAGTACGACATCACGCGCCAGGTTATCGAGCGCATGAATCAGCTGAAGTAACCCATGACCGTGACTATCAAGCTCGGCCAGTTGGCCGAGTTCCTCGGCGCCACCCTGCGTGGCGACCCCGAGACGCAAATTACTGGGCTAGCCACCTTGCAGGAGGCTGGCCCAGCTCAGTTGAGCTTTCTGGCAAATCCTCAATATCGCAAATACCTGGCAAGTTCCCAGGCGGCTGCGCTATTGCTCAAGGAGGCTGATGCCGACGGTTTTGCCGGTCACGCACTGGTGGTGCCGGATCCTTACCTGGCTTATGCACGCATCTCGCACCTGTTCGATCCGAAACCGAAAGCCACTGCGGGTGTTCATCCCACAGCGGTGATTGCGCCGGATGCAGTGGTTGATCCAAGCGCCAGCATTGGTCCGTTCGTGGTGATCGAGGCGGGTGCGCGCATCGGTGCGCAGGTCACGTTGGGCGCCCATTGCGTCATCGGTGCCCGCAGTGAAATCGGTGAGGGCGGCTGGCTCGCTCCGCGGGTGACGCTGTACCACGACGTGCGCATCGGCAAGCGCGTAGTGATCCAGTCCGGTGCCGTGCTCGGTGGTGAAGGTTTCGGTTTTGCCAACGAGAAAGGTATCTGGCAGAAGATCGCCCAGATCGGCGGCGTGACCATCGGCGACGATGTCGAGATCGGCGTGAACACCGCCATCGACCGTGGTGCGCTGGCAGATACCGTGATCGGCAACGGCGTGAAGCTCGACAACCAGATCCAGATCGCGCACAACGTCCAGGTCGGTGATCACACCGCCATGGCGGCGTGTGTCGGTATCTCCGGCAGCACCAAAATCGGCAAGCATTGCATGCTCGCCGGTGGTGTCGGCCTGGTTGGGCACATCGATATTTGCGACAACGTTTTCCTGACCGGGATGACCATGGTGACCCACTCGATTACCGAGCCGGGTGCCTATTCGTCCGGCACAGCCATGCAACCGGCGGCCGAATGGCGCAAAAGCGCGGCCCGCATCCGTCAGCTCGATGACCTCGCGCGACGTTTGAAGCAGCTGGAAAAGCGCGTCGGGGAAGTGACCCCCGGCAGCAATGCTTCATCTGATGGCTGATACCATTTCCATATCAAGTGTGCACAGCCTCTAGACTGCCTCCTTGATTTGCTAGAGGAGTGCGCGTCAGTCGCGCTCCCAATCTTTACATAGGCTTCCCCCCGAAATGATGGACATCAACGAGATTCGCGAATACCTGCCTCACCGTTACCCGTTCCTGCTGGTGGACCGGGTGGTGGAACTGGACACTGAAGGCAAGCGCATTCGCGCCTACAAGAATGTCAGCATCAATGAGCCATTCTTCAACGGCCACTTCCCGGCGCACCCGATCATGCCGGGCGTACTGATCATCGAAGCGATGGCCCAGGCTGCCGGGATCCTCGGTTTCAAAATGCTTGACGTAAAACCGGCCGACGGCACCCTGTACTACTTCGTCGGTTCCGACAAACTGCGTTTCCGCCAGCCAGTGCTGCCGGGTGACCAGTTGATCCTGGAAGCCAAGTTCATCAGCTGCAAGCGCCAGATCTGGAAATTCGAATGCCAGGCTTCGGTCGACGGCAAGCCAGTCTGCTCGGCTGAAATCATCTGTGCGGAACGCAAGCTATGAGTTTGATTGACCCTCGCGCAATCATCGATCCGTCGGCCGTTCTGGCTGACGGCGTCGAGGTCGGCCCGTGGTCGATCATCGGCGCAGGTGTGGAAATCGGCGAGGGTACCGTGATCGGGCCGCACGTGGTCCTCAAAGGCCCGACCCGCATCGGCAAGCACAACCGCATCTACCAGTTTTCCTCGGTCGGTGAAGATACCCCTGACCTGAAGTACAAGGGTGAGGAAACCCGTCTGGTGATCGGTGATCACAACGTCATTCGCGAAGGCGTGACGATTCACCGTGGCACCGTGCAGGACCGTTCGGAAACCACGCTGGGCGATCACAACCTGATCATGGCCTACGCCCACATCGGGCATGACAGCGTCATCGGCAACCACTGCATCCTGGTCAACAACACCGCGTTGGCCGGGCATGTGCACGTTGACGATTGGGCGATCCTTTCCGGTTTCACCCTGGTGCATCAGTACTGCCACATCGGCGCCCACAGTTTTTCCGGCATGGGCACTGCCATCGGCAAGGACGTTCCGGCGTTCGTCACCGTGTTCGGCAACCCGGCCGAAGCGCGCAGCATGAACTTCGAAGGCATGCGCCGTCGTGGATTCAGCGAAGACGCGATTCACGCGCTGCGCCGCGCTTATAAGACCGTGTATCGCCAGGGCCTGACCGTGGAGCAAGCGTTGGCCGAATTGGCCGAACCTGCTGCGCAGTTCCCGGAAGTTGCGCTGTTTCGTGACTCGATCCAGTCGTCGACTCGCGGCATCACCCGCTGATCATGGCCAGTCTGCGTATTGCGCTGGTGGCGGGCGAAGCTTCCGGCGACATTTTGGGCGCCGGCCTCATGCGCGCCCTCAAGGCTAAACATCCGGCAGTCGAGTTCATCGGTGTCGGCGGTCCGTTGATGCAGGCCGAGGGCCTGACGTCTTATTTTCCCATGGAGCGTCTGTCGGTCATGGGGTTGGTGGAAGTCCTCGGACGGCTGCGCGAGCTGCTCAAGCGCCGCAAGGAACTGATCGCCACGCTGATCGCTGAGAAACCGGATGTGTTCATCGGCATCGACGCTCCCGATTTCAACCTCAACATCGAACTCAAGCTGCGTCAGGCCGGGATCAAGACCGTGCATTACGTCAGCCCTTCGGTGTGGGCGTGGCGCCAGAAGCGTGTGCTGAAGATTCGCGAAGGCTGCGATCTGATGCTCACGCTGCTGCCGTTCGAAGCAAAATTCTACGAAGAGAAGGGCGTGCCGGTGCGGTTCGTCGGTCATACGCTGGCCGATACCATTCCGTTGCAGGCCGATCGCGCGGCAGCGCGTGCCGAACTCGGCTTGCCCGACGGGCCGCTGGTGGCATTGATGCCCGGCAGTCGCGGCGGTGAAGTTGGCCGTCTCGGTGCGCTGTTCCTGGATACTGCCGAACGTCTGCGGGCCATGCGCCCCGGGCTGCGCTTCGTCATCCCGTGCGCCAATGCCGAGCGTCGCGCACAGCTCGAAGCGTTGCTGGTTGGTCGCGACTTGCCGGTCACGTTGCTCGATGGCAAATCGCACCTGGCCCTCGCGGCGTGCAACGCGGTGCTGATCGCTTCGGGCACGGCGACGCTCGAGGCGTTGCTGTACAAGCGGCCGATGGTCGTTGCGTATCGCCTGGCGCCGCTGACCTTCTGGATTCTCAAGCGCATGGTCAAGAGCCCGTACGTGTCGCTGCCGAACCTGTTGGCCCAGCGTCTGTTAGTGCCAGAGTTGTTGCAGGATGATGCGACGGTCGAGGCGCTGGCCCAGACCCTGTCGCCGCTGATCGACGGCGGCGAAGAGCAGACCCGAGGCTTCGACGAGATCCACCGCACGTTGCGGCGGGACGCTTCCAATCAGGCGGCGGATGCCGTCCTTAACCTGATCGGTCGGAAACAATGAGCAAGACGATGCAAATGGGCCTGGATTTCACATTGGTCGCCGAAGTCGAAGAACTGGTGGCCGGTGTCGACGAAGTCGGTCGTGGCCCGTTGTGCGGCGCGGTGGTGACGGCGGCGGTGATCCTCGATCCGAACCGGCCGATCCTCGGTCTCAACGACTCGAAGAAGCTCACCGAAGCCCGGCGCGAGAAGCTTTACGACGAGATCATCGAGAAATCCCTGAGTTGGTGCATCGCCCGCGCCGAAGTCGAGGAAATCGACGAGCTGAACATCCTGCACGCGACCATGCTCGCCATGCAGCGCGCGGTGGCCGGGCTGCATGTGCAGCCGAAACTGGCGATGATCGACGGCAACCGCTGCCCGAAACTGCCGATGCGCGCCGAAGCGGTGGTGCAGGGTGACGGCAAGGTGCCGGCCATCGCTGCCGCGTCGATCCTGGCCAAAGTCAGCCGCGACCGGGAAATGGCGGCATTCGAATTGATCTACCCGGGGTACGGCATCGGCGGTCATAAAGGCTACCCGACGCCCGTTCATCTGGAAGCGTTGGTGCGCCTTGGCCCGACCCCGATTCACCGGCGCTCCTTCGCCCCGGTGCGTCAGGCTTACGAGGCGCTTGAAGGCCTGACGCAGGTTTAGGCGCAAGGCTGATGTTTTGTTCGAGGCCCGGTACAATCCGGGCCTTGTTGTCTCTATGTAACTGGACAGGATCACTATGCCGGCTTCATTCGTTCATCTACGCCTGCACACTGAATACTCCCTGGTCGACGGGCTGGTGCGGATCAAGCCACTGGTCAAGGCGCTGACCGGCATGAACATGCCGGCCGTGGCGGTCACCGATCAGAACAACATGTGTTCCCTGGTCAAATTCTATAAAAACGCCATGGGCGCCGGCATCAAGCCGATCTGCGGCGCCGACCTGTGGCTGTCGAACAAGGATCCGGACGGGCCATTGAGCCGGATCAGCCTGTTGGTGATGAACGCCAAGGGTTATCGCAACCTCACCGAGTTGATCTCGCGCGGCTTCATCGATGGCCAGCGCAACGGCATGATCATCATCGAGCGCGAATGGGTCGCCGAGGCCAACGAAGGCCTGATCATGCTGTCCGCCGCGAAGGAAGGCGAGATCGGCATGGCCATGATTGGCGGTAACCCGGCCGAAGCCGAGACCTTGGCGCGCGAGTGGATGGCGGTGTTCCCTGACCGTTTCTATCTGGAAATCCAGCGCACCAATCGCCCCAACGACGAAGAGCAATTGCACGGCGCCGTGGCCCTGGCCGACAAGCTCGGCGCTCCGCTGGTGGCGACCAATGATGTGCGCTTCATCAAGCAGGAAGACTTTGCTGCCCACGAAACCCGCGTGTGCATCGGAGAGGGCCGCGCCCTCGACGATCCGCGGCGCTCGAAGAATTACAGCGATCAGCAGTACCTGAAAAGCGCCGAGGAAATGGCCGAGCTGTTCAGTGACATTCCCGATGCGATCGAAAACACCGTCGAGATTGCCAAGCGTTGCAACATCGACGTGAAGCTGGGCAAGCACTTCCTGCCTGACTACCCGATTCCTGATGGCATGACCATCGATGAATACTTCCGCAAGGTGTCGTTCGATGGTCTGGAAGACCGCCTCAGCGTATTGCTGCCCAAGGACACCACCGAAGATTATGAGGCCAAGCGTCAGGTCTACGTCGACCGGCTGAATTTCGAGCTGGATATCATCATCCAGATGGGCTTCCCCGGTTACTTCCTGATCGTGATGGACTTTATCCAGTGGGCCAAGAACAACGGCGTGCCGGTGGGCCCGGGCCGTGGGTCGGGTGCCGGATCGCTGGTGGCCTATGTGCAGAAGATCACTGACCTCGACCCGCTGGAATACGATCTGCTGTTCGAACGTTTCCTTAACCCGGAACGGGTCTCGATGCCCGACTTCGACGTCGACTTCTGCATGGACGGTCGCGACCGGGTCATTGATTACGTGGCCGAAAAATATGGCCGCAACGCGGTAAGCCAGATCATCACCTTCGGTTCCATGGCCGCCAAGGCGGTGGTGCGCGACGTGGCGCGAGCCCAGGGCAAATCATTCGGCCTGGCGGATCGTCTGTCGAAGATGATTCCGTTCGAAGTCGGCATGACCCTGGAAAAAGCCTACGAGCAGGAAGAGATCCTGCGCGACTTCATCAAGGTCGATGAGGAAGCAGCGGAAATCTGGGAGATGGCGCGCAAGCTCGAGGGCGTGGTGCGTAACGTCGGCAAGCACGCCGGTGGTGTGGTAATCGCCCCGACCAAGCTGACCGATTTCTCGCCTATCTATTGCGACGAGGCCGGCGATGGCCTGGTGACCCAGTTCGACAAGGACGACGTCGAGGCGGCCGGTCTGGTGAAGTTCGACTTCCTCGGCTTGCGGACCCTGACGATCATCGACTGGGCGCTGAAAACCATCAACCGCGACCGCGCCAAGGTCAACGAGCCGCCGCTGGACATCGCGTTCATCCCGCTGGATGACAAACCGACTTATCAGTTGCTGCAAAAAGCTGAAACCACCGCGGTGTTCCAGCTCGAATCCCGGGGCATGAAAGAGCTGATCAAAAAGCTTAAGCCTGACTGCCTCGAAGACTTGATCGCACTGGTGGCCCTGTTCCGTCCGGGCCCACTGCAATCGGGCATGGTGGATGACTTCATCAACCGTAAGCACGGTCGCGCCGAATTGGCTTATCCGCACCCGGATTACCAGTATGAAGGCCTGCAACCGGTACTGGCGCCGACGTACGGCATCATCCTGTATCAGGAACAGGTGATGCAGATCGCCCAGGTCATGGCCGGTTACACCCTCGGTGGTGCGGACATGCTGCGTCGGGCGATGGGTAAGAAGAAACCCGAGGAAATGGCCAAGCAGCGCGGCGGTTTCATTGAAGGTTGTGCGTCGAACAATATCGATGCGGACCTTGCCGGTAACATTTTTGACCTGGTGGAGAAATTCGCCGGTTACGGCTTCAACAAGTCCCACTCCGCCGCTTACGGCCTGGTGTCGTACCAGACTGCCTGGCTGAAAGCCCATTACCCGGCGCCGTTCATGGCGGCGGTGCTTTCGGCGGATATGCACAACACCGACAAGGTCGTGACCTTGATTGAGGAAGTGCGCACGATGAAGCTGCGCCTCGACGCGCCGGACGTGAACACTTCGGAGTTCAAGTTCACGGTGAACGACGAAGGCCGCATCGTGTACGGCCTGGGCGCGATCAAAGGTGTCGGTGAAGGCCCGGTGGAAGCGATCACCGAGGCCCGTCAGGCCGGTCCCTTCAAGGATCTGTTCGACTTCTGTGCCCGGGTCGACCTCAAGCGCATCAACAAACGTACGCTGGACGGTTTGATCCGCAGCGGTGCGCTGGATCGTCTTGGCCCGTACTTCCACGATGAACAAAAGGCTTATCAGGCCAACATCGACCGCAACCGCGCCGTGCTGCTGGCGGCGATGGAAGAGGCAATCAAGTCGGCTGAGCAGACTGCGCGCACCCGCGACAGCGGTCATGCCGACCTGTTCGGCGGGCTGTTCGTCGAGGAAGATGCCGACGTCTACGCGACGCACCGCAAGGCCAAGGAGCTGACCCTCAAGGAACGCCTCAAGGGTGAGAAAGACACTCTGGGCCTGTACCTGACTGGTCATCCGATCGACGAGTACGAAGGCGAGATTCGCCGTTTCGCCCGGCAGCGCATCATCGACCTGAAACCGGCTCGCGACACGCAAACCGTGGCCGGGATGATCATTGCCCTGCGCGTGATGAAGAACAAAAAGGGCGACAAGATGGGCTTCATCACCCTCGATGACCGCTCGGGACGGATCGAGGCCTCGCTGTTTGCCGATGCGTTCCATTCTGCGCAGTCGCTGTTGCAGACCGACGCGATGGTGGTGGTCGAAGGCGAAGTCAGCAACGACGACTTCTCCGGCGGCCTGCGCCTGCGGGTCAAGCGGGTGATGAGCATGGAGGATGCACGGACCAATCTGGCCGAAAGCCTGCGCCTGAAGCTGCACACTCAGGATTTGAAAGGCGATCAGCTACGCTGGTTGGGTGAACTGCTCAAGCGTCACCGCGGGGCGTGCCCGATCACCATGGAGTACACCAGTCCGGATGCGAAGACCTTGCTGCAGTTCGGCGAGACCTGGCGAATCGACCCGGCAGATGCGTTGATTCAAGCCCTGCGTGACCAGTTCGGGCGAGACAACGTCTTCCTCCAATACCGTTGACCGGCAAGTGCCATCATTGCGCTTGCCCACAACCTGAATTTTTAATCTCGACCTCAGCGCGCCTCTCCCTTAAGGTAGGGCGCGAATAGACAACCGGCCGGCCCAAGCTCATTTGGGACACGACCCAAGACGGACGCCTATGAACCCGAATTTTCTAGATTTCGAACAGCCGATCGCCGACCTGCAAGCCAAGATCGAAGAGTTGCGCTTGGTCGGTAATGACAATTCGCTGAATATCGGCGATGAGATCTCCCGCCTGCAGGACAAGAGCCGCACGCTGACCGAAGACATCTTCGGCAAGCTGACCAGCTGGCAGATCGCTCGCCTGGCGCGCCACCCGAAACGCCCGTACACCCTTGATTACATCGAGCACATCTTCACCGAGTTCGACGAACTGCACGGTGACCGTCACTTCTCCGACGACGCCGCCATTGTGGGTGGCGTGGCCCGTCTGGAAGACCAGCCAGTGATGGTCATCGGTCACCAGAAGGGTCGCGAAGTGCGCGAGAAGGTGCGCCGCAACTTCGGTATGCCGCGTCCGGAAGGCTACCGCAAGGCTTGCCGTCTGATGGAAATGGCCGAGCGTTTCAAGATGCCGATCCTGACCTTCATCGACACCCCGGGCGCCTACCCGGGTATTGACGCCGAAGAGCGCAACCAGAGCGAGGCCATCGCCTGGAACCTGCGCGTGATGGCGCGCCTGAAAACCCCGATCATCGCCACCGTGATCGGTGAAGGTGGTTCCGGCGGTGCGTTGGCGATCGGTGTTTGCGATCAGTTGAACATGCTGCAGTACTCGACCTACGCGGTGATCTCGCCGGAAGGTTGTGCTTCGATCCTGTGGAAAACCGCCGAAAAAGCGCCGGACGCTGCCGAGGCGATGGGCATCACCGCCGAGCGCCTGAAAGGTCTGGGTATCGTCGACAAGGTGATCGGCGAGCCACTGGGCGGCGCCCATCGTGATCCGGCGGCTGCCGCTGCGTCGATCCGCGCCGAGCTGAGCTCGCAGCTGGCGATGCTGAAGAAGTTCGACAACGAAGCGCTGCTCAAGCGTCGTTACGATCGTCTGATGAGCTACGGTCTCTAACTCGACTGCGCAGTACCCCTGTAGGAGCTGCCGCAGGCTGCGATCTTTTGATTTTGCTGTATCAAGATCAAAAGATCGCAGCCTGCGGCAGCTCCTACAGGGTTCTTTATTAAGCGACCCTCTCTATGAATTCTTCGAAGAGTGATTTGCCGTCGCGACTTATGTCGAGCCTTGAGCCTTGGCGCAATGCCGCTCACTGGCGTATCGCCTTCTCCGGTGGTCTCGATTCCACCGTCCTGCTGCATCTGCTGGCCCATCTCGCCAGACACCATTCCCTGCCGGCGCTCAGCGCCATCCATATCCATCACGGCCTTCAGGCTGCGGCCGATGCGTGGCCGGAACATTGTCAGTCGGTCTGTGATGCGCTGGGCGTTTCTTTGCAAGTGATTCGGGTGTCAGTACAACCCGGCGCCAGTCTGGAGCGGGCAGCGCGGGAGGCGCGTTATGCGGCGTTCACCTCGCTGACCGAGGCGGATGAGGTGCTGCTGACCGGGCAACACCGTGATGATCAGGCCGAAACCCTGTTGTTTCGCCTGATGCGCGGTGCCGGCGTTCGCGGACTTTCGGCGATGCCGGCGCAGCGACCGTTGGGGCAGGGCACGCTGTTGCGGCCTCTTCTCGATGCCACGCGTGCCGAGCTTGAGGCGTACGCCCGTGCGCATCAGTTGCACTGGATCGAAGACCCGTCGAACGAAGACCGGCAGTTCTCCCGCAACTACTTGCGTCATCAGGTGCTGCCGCTGCTCACCGCGCGCTGGCCGCAAGCGCAGGCGAGCATGGCGCGCAGCGCGGCGCACCTGCGTGAGGCGCAAGGCCTGCTCGATGAGCTGGCGCAACTCGATCTGGCACAAGCCGCCACGCCGAGCGGGTTTCCATGGCTGGACCTGCCGTCGCTGGAGTTGGCGCCGCTGATGAGTCTGTCCGCCGCTCGTCAGCGCAATGCACTCAGCCACTGGCTCGAACCGCTGACTCGGCTGCCCGACACTGACCATTGGTCGGGTTGGGACAACCTGTGCGGTGCTGCCAACGATGCTTCGCCGATCTGGCGTCTGGCCGACGGTGAGCTGCATCGCAGCGCCGGCCGGGTATGGTGGTTGAGCGGCGACTGGCTGCGAGCGCCGACGGGCAGTGGTGAGTGGCCTGACCCGTCGACAGCGCTGCGCTTGGCGAATAACGGGCGTGTCATGTTCAGCGGGCAGACTCCCGACGGGCCATTACGGATTGCCTATCGGCAGGGCGGCGAAGTGATGTACTTGGCGGAGCGCGGCCATCGCGATCTCAAGCGCCTGCTCAATGAGCGCGGGGTGCCGGGCTTCGTCCGTGGCAGATTGCCGCTGCTGTTTCGCGGCGCAGAATTGCTCGCCGTGGCGAACCTGCCGGGCCTTGACGGGCAGGGGGCGGACGGCTGGAAATTGCATTGGCAGCCAACAGACGAAGATCAAGGTTTGAGATGAAAGGGGCATTCCGGTAGACTACGCTCCCTTCTTGATACAACTTCTGTGGATTCGCCTGAATTGCAGGAGTTGCCGATTACCAAGCAGTCTTTGCTGGGCGATTCCAAAAAATGTGTAGCGAGCAACGTACCGGTGTTTCATCTGCCGGTCTGTCCCAACGCGGCGGTTTTTTTGAAAGATGCACTGTGATTAATGCAGGTGATCGGGGGCTTCGGCCTTCCTTCGCTTTCCCCGGCGGCTCGTACCGCTTTAACGCAGACTTCTAGGGTTTTTCATGACGCGCTACATATTCGTCACGGGCGGTGTTGTTTCTTCATTGGGGAAAGGCATTGCCTCGGCTTCATTGGCGGCCATCCTGGAGGCGCGGGGGCTTAAGGTCACCATGCTTAAGCTGGATCCGTACATCAACGTCGACCCGGGCACCATGAGCCCGTTCCAGCACGGTGAAGTGTTCGTCACCCACGACGGCGCCGAGACCGACCTGGACCTGGGCCACTACGAGCGGTTCATCCGCACGACCATGACCCAGAACAACAACTTCACCACCGGCCGTGTCTACGAGCACGTGCTGCGCAAAGAGCGCCGTGGTGATTACCTGGGTGCAACCATCCAGGTGATTCCGCACATCACCGACGAAATCAAGCGTCGCATCATCAAGGGTGCCGGCGATGCCGACGTGGCCCTGGTGGAAATCGGCGGTACCGTTGGCGACATCGAATCGCAACCGTTCCTCGAAGCCATCCGTCAACTGCGTGTGGAAGTCGGTTCCAAGCGCGCGATGCTGATGCACCTGACCCTGGTTCCGTACATCGCCACCGCTGGCGAGACCAAGACCAAGCCAACCCAGCACTCGGTTAAAGAGCTGCGTTCGATTGGCCTGCAGCCTGACGTGCTGATCTGCCGCTCCGACCATCCGGTGGATGTGTCGTCGCGTCGCAAGATCGCGCTGTTCACCAACGTTGAAGAACGTGCGGTGATCTCCCTGGAAGACGTCGACACCATCTACAAGATCCCGGCCGTGCTGCACGCCCAGGGTCTGGACGATTTCGTCGTCGAGCGTTTCGGCCTGCAATGCAACGGCGCCGACCTGTCCGAGTGGGAAAAGGTTGTCGATGCCAAGCTCAATCCAGAGCACGAAGTGACCATCGCAATGGTCGGCAAGTACATGGAACTGCTGGACGCCTACAAGTCGCTGATCGAAGCGATGAGTCACGCCGGCATCACCAACCGTACCAAGGTCAACCTGCGTTACATCGATTCCGAAGACATCGAGAACCAGGGCACTGCGCTGCTCGAAGGCGTTGACGCGATCCTCGTACCGGGCGGCTTCGGTCTGCGCGGCGTGGAAGGCAAGATCACGGCCGTTCAGTACGCTCGTGAGAACAAGGTTCCATACCTGGGCATCTGCCTGGGCATGCAAGTGGCGGTCATCGAGTTCGCCCGTAACGTGCTGGGCTGGAAAGACGCCAACTCCACCGAGTTCGATCGCGCCAGCGGCCATCCGGTCGTGGGCCTGATCACCGAGTGGGAAGATGCCACCGGCGCGGTTGAAGTGCGTACCGAAGCGTCCGATCTGGGCGGCACCATGCGCCTCGGCGCTCAGGAATGCCTGCTCGAAGCCGGCTCCAAGGTGCACGATTGCTATGGCAAGGACGTGATCGTTGAACGTCACCGTCACCGCTACGAAGTGAACAACAACCTGCTGCCACAGATCATCGAAGCCGGCCTGAAAATCTCCGGTCGCTCCGCTGACGCCGCGCTGGTTGAAGTGGTCGAAGCGCCGGATCATCCATGGTTCGTCGCTTGCCAGTTCCACCCGGAGTTCACCTCGACGCCTCGTGACGGTCACCCGCTGTTCAGCGGTTTCGTGAAAGCTGCGTTGGCTCAACACCAGAAGAAGGCGTAACTCGATGGCACAGAAGATCATTCGCGTTGGCAACATCGAAATCGCCAACGACAAGCCCATGGTGCTGTTCGGCGGCATGAACGTGCTGGAAAGCCGTGACATGGCCATGCAGGTTTGCGAAGAGTACGTGAAGGTCACCGAGAAACTCGGTATCCCTTACGTGTTCAAGGCCAGCTTCGACAAGGCCAACCGGTCTTCTGTGACTTCATATCGTGGCCCTGGCCTGGAAGAAGGCATGCGCATCTTCCAGGACATCAAGCAAGCCTTCGGCGTGCCGATCATCACCGACGTCCACGAGCCTGATCAGGCCGCGGTCGTCGCTGAAGTCTGCGACATCATCCAGCTGCCGGCCTTCCTGTCGCGTCAGACCGATCTGGTCGTCGCGATGGCCAAGACCAACGCGGTGATCAACATCAAGAAAGCCCAGTTCCTCGCCCCTCAGGAAATGAAACACATCCTGAACAAGTGTGTGGAAGCGGGTAACGATCAATTGATCCTCTGCGAGCGTGGTTCGAGCTTCGGCTACAACAACCTCGTGGTCGACATGCTCGGCTTCGGCATCATGAAGCAGTTCGAGTACCCGGTATTCTTCGACGTGACCCACTCGCTGCAAATGCCTGGCGGTCGTTCCGACTCCGCCGGCGGGCGCCGTGCACAGGTCACCGATCTGGCCAAGGCAGGCATGAGCCAGTCGCTGGCCGGTCTGTTCCTCGAAGCGCATCCGGATCCGGACAACGCCAAATGCGACGGCCCCTGCGCCTTGCGTCTGGACAAACTGGAGCCATTCCTGGCCCAGCTCAAAGCCTTGGACGAACTGGTGAAGAGTTTTCCGACGGTAGAAACCGCGTAACGCTCATTTCTCCGGTAAAGTACCGCACGATTTGTCGCACATGCCCTCGGGCATGTGCGTTGTCGTCTGCAAGCTGCCCGCTGCACACCACTTGCCGACGGTAAAAAGATTTCCTCTAGCTGCGTCGTTTTCGTCAACTTTGGAGTGTTTACAACAATGGCAAAAATCGTCGACATCAAAGGTCGTGAAGTCCTCGACTCCCGTGGCAATCCCACCGTGGAAGCGGACGTGCTTCTCGACAACGGCATCATCGGCAGCGCTTGCGCGCCGTCCGGTGCATCCACTGGCTCGCGTGAAGCGCTCGAGCTGCGTGATGGCGACAAGAGCCGTTACCTGGGCAAAGGTGTGCTCAAGGCGGTAGCCAACATCAACGGTCCGATCCGCGATCTGCTGCTGGGCACTGACCCAAGCGACCAGAAAGCCCTCGACCACGCGATGATCAAGCTCGACGGTACCGAAAACAAGGCAACTCTGGGCGCCAACGCCATCCTCGCGGTGTCCCTGGCTGCGGCCAAGGCGGCTGCACAGGACCAGGACCTGCCGCTGTACGCACACATCGCCAACCTGAACGGCACCCCGGGTGTGTACTCGATGCCGGTGCCGATGATGAACATCATCAACGGTGGCGAGCATGCCGATAACAACGTCGACATCCAGGAATTCATGGTGCAGCCGGTTGGCGCCAAGACCTTCTCGGAAGGTCTGCGCATGGGCACCGAGATTTTCCATCACCTCAAAGCCGTGCTGAAGGCCCGTGGCCTGAGCACTGCCGTTGGCGACGAAGGCGGTTTCGCACCGAACCTGGCGTCCAACGAAGACGCGTTGAAAGTGATCTCCGAAGCCGTGGCCAACGCCGGCTACAAGCTGGGCACCGACGTGACCCTGGCGCTGGACTGCGCCGCGAGCGAGTTCTTCGAAGACGGCAAGTACAACCTGTCCGGCGAAGGCCAGGTGTTTACCGCTGAAGGTTTCGCCGATTATCTGAAAGGCCTGACCGAACGTTATCCGATCATCTCGATCGAAGACGGTCTGGACGAGTCCGACTGGGCTGGCTGGAAGATCCTCACCGACAAGATTGGCGAGAAAACCCAACTGGTCGGCGACGACCTGTTCGTGACCAACACCAAGATCCTGAAAGAAGGCATCGATAAAAAGATCGCCAACTCGATCCTGATCAAGTTCAACCAGATCGGCACCCTGACCGAAACCCTGGAAGCCATCCAGATGGCCAAGGCCGCCGGTTACACCGCCGTGATCTCGCACCGTTCGGGCGAAACCGAAGATTCGACGATTGCCGACCTGGCCGTGGGCACCTCGGCTGGCCAGATCAAGACCGGTTCGCTGTGCCGTTCCGACCGCGTTTCCAAGTACAACCAACTGCTGCGTATCGAAGAGCAGTTGAATGGCAAAGCCAAGTACAACGGTCGCGCCGAGTTCCGCGGTTAAGCTGTAGATGGTAAAAAGACACCGGATTGTGTCGGAAAAGTCGTGACAGCGATGGATTTGCCACTAATCTGATGCCTTATATGCACAAGCCTGGATCTTCCAGGCTTCGTGCTATCAGACGTTTCAAAGTTTTCGCGTGGCTGTCTTTTTTCACTGGATACCTGATATTCGATGCGCAGTCCTTACTGGTTGTTTCTCGTTTTGCTCTTGCTGCTGGCCGGTCTGCAGTACCGCCTGTGGGTGGGCAATGGCAGTCTGGCGCAGGTCGCCGAGCTGAAGCAGCAGATTGCTGATCAGCACGCCGAGAACGAAGGCCTGCTGGAGCGCAATCGGGTGATGGATGCTGAAGTCAGCGAGTTGAAAAAAGGCATGGAGACCGTTGAAGAGCGGGCTCGCCATGAGCTGGGCATGGTCAAGGACGGTGAAACCCTTTACCAGCTCGCGCAATGATCGATTCCCTGCCGGCCTTCTGGGCCGTGATTCCTTCCGCGGGCGTCGGTGCCCGAATGGCTGCGGACCGTCCCAAGCAATACCTGCAACTGGGCGGACGGACAATTCTCGAACACAGCCTCGGCTGTTTCCTTGATCACCCAAGCCTCAAGGGGCTGGTGGTCAGTCTGGCTGTTGATGATCCTTATTGGCCAAACCTGGCTTGCGCCAGCGACTCGCGGATTCAGCGGGTCGAGGGCGGCACGGAGCGTTCCGGGTCGGTGCTCAATGCCTTGCTGCATTTGCATGCGCAAGGTGCCGACGATGAAGACTGGGTGCTGGTGCACGATGCCGCGCGCCCGAATCTGAGCCGTGACGATCTCGACAAATTGCTGGCTGAGCTGGCGGACGATGCCGTCGGTGGTCTGCTGGCCGTGCCGGCGCGCGACACCTTGAAGCGGGTCGACAAGCACGGTCGTGTGGTGGAAACCGTGGATCGCAGCGTGATCTGGCAAGCCTACACACCGCAGATGTTCCGCCTCGGTGCCTTGCATCGGGCGTTGGCTGACAGTCTGGTGGCGGATGCGGTGATTACCGATGAAGCCTCGGCGATGGAGTGGGCTGGTCTGGCACCGCGTTTGATCGAAGGGCGGGCGGACAACCTTAAAGTCACCCGGCCGGAAGATCTGGAGTGGTTGCGTCAGCGTTGGGCTAACCGCCGCTGAAAGATCAAAGGATCGCAGCCTGCGGCAGCTCCTACAGGGAGTTCGCGGTTTCCCTGTAGGAGCTGCCGCAGGCTGCGATCTTTTGCTTTTAAATTCGATACTCCGGCCGCTCGGCCAACCCTTCCTTCAAGAAATCCACCAGCTTGCGCACCTTCGGCGACAGATGCCGCTGCTGCGGATATAACGCCCACACCGCCGTATTCGGTGGCTGATGCGCCTCCAGCAGCGAAATCAGCGCCCCGCTGTGCAAATGCTCGAGCACGTAGTAGTCCGGCAACTGACACAGGCCGACCCCTTGCAGCGCCGCATCCAGTACCGCCTGCCCACTGTTGCAGCGCCAGTTTCCCTGAACACGTTGGGAAAATTCCCGCCCGTTCTGTTCCAGTTGCCACAGATCCGAGCTGCCGATCAGGCAATTGTGGCGGCTCAGTTCCGACAAACTGTGTGGGCGGCCATACCGTTCTACGTAGGACGGAGACGCGCACAGATACATCCGGCGCGGCGCCAGGCGAGTGGCGACCAATCGAGAATCCTGTAACCGGCCCAATCGGATCGCCAGATCCAGCCCCTCATGCACCAGGTCGAGCTGGCGGTTGGTTAACTCGATGTCGACGCGCAATTGCG
The DNA here is from genome assembly GCF_050473925.1 of Pseudomonas sp. S8. Classification (NCBI taxonomy): domain Bacteria; kingdom Pseudomonadati; phylum Pseudomonadota; class Gammaproteobacteria; order Pseudomonadales; family Pseudomonadaceae; genus Pseudomonas; species Pseudomonas sp. S8. The sequence continues at coordinate 3,039,112 of NZ_JBFDVZ010000016.1, read as the reverse complement.
GATATTGCCCCATGAAACGTGTCACCAGCGGCACGATGAACCGCTCGCCATAGGCCACGGCACAGGTCATGCGCAGCATGCCTTTGGGCTCGCTGGTCAGGTCGCCAACCGCGCGCAGGGCTTCTTCGCGACCGTCCTGCAGGCGTTGGCAATGCTGCAGAAAAGTTTGTCCGGCTTCGGTCAACGTCACGCGGCGGGTACTGCGATAGAGCAGACGCGTCTGCAAGCGCTCTTCCAGTCGTACGATTTGTCGACTGATGTGCGAGGACGAAACCCCAAGACGCTCTGCTGCGGCGGTGAATTGGCTGCATTCGGCAACGGCGACGAACTCGTCGATGCCTTCCCAGCGATTTTCCGACATCGGGATTATCCCTGTATGGCAATAATGTTTTGCTTTGGTCCGGATTATTCATCAGATCGCGCTGTACTACACTGCCGGTCTGGTTTTTTTTATCAATGGATTCACTGGAGAGTCAGCATGATCAAGTCGCGCGCCGCCGTAGCCTTCGAGGCCAAGAAGCCGCTGGAAATCGTAGAAGTCGATGTGGCCATGCCCAAGGCCGGTGAAGTGTTGCTGCGCGTGGTGGCTTCCGGGGTTTGCCACACTGACGCCTACACCCTGTCCGGCGCAGACCCGGAAGGCATCTTCCCGTCGATCCTTGGCCACGAAGGTGGCGCAATCGTTGAAGCGATCGGCGAGGGCGTCACCTCGGTCGCCGTCGGTGACCACGTGATTCCGCTCTACACCCCGGAATGCGGCCAGTGCAAATTCTGTAAGTCGGGCAAGACCAACCTGTGTCAGGCGATTCGCGCCACTCAGGGCAAAGGTCTGATGCCGGACGGTACTTCGCGCTTTTCCTACAAGGGCCAAACGATTTTCCACTACATGGGTACTTCGACGTTCTCGGAATACACCGTACTGCCGGAAATCTCCGTGGCGAAAATCGCCAAGGACGCGCCGCTGGAAAAGGTCTGCCTGCTCGGTTGCGGCGTGACCACCGGTATCGGTGCGGTGATCAACACTGCCAAGGTCAAGCCGGGTGACACCGTGGCGATCTTCGGTCTGGGCGGCATCGGTCTGTCGGCCGTCATTGGTGCGGTTAAAGCCAAGGCTGGGCGGATCATTGCCATCGACATCAACCCGGCCAAGTTCGAAATCGCCAAGCAATTGGGTGCCACCGATTGCGTCAATCCGAAAGATTTCGATCGTCCGATCCAGGAAGTGATCGTCGACATGACCGACGGCGGCGTCGACTTCTCCTTCGAGTGCATCGGCAACGTGCAACTGATGCGCGCTGCGCTGGAGTGCTGCCACAAGGGCTGGGGCGAGTCGGTGATCATCGGCGTGGCCGGTGCCGGTCAGGAAATTTCGACCCGTCCATTCCAATTGGTGACCGGGCGCGTCTGGCGTGGTTCGGCATTCGGCGGCGTACGTGGCCGTACCGAGTTGCCAAGCTACGTCGACATGGCACAGAGCGGCGAGATCCCGCTGGATACCTTCATTACCCACACCATGGGTCTGGAAGACATCAACAAGGCCTTCGATCTGATGCACGAAGGCAAGAGCATCCGCACCGTCATTCATTTCTGATCAATCGCGACGTCCCGGCTACAGATCTTGAAGGGTTTGTAACCGGGGCCGCGTAGGAGTCTTTACATGAGTCTGGAAAACATCTCCTGTCAGAAAAGTTTCGGCGGCTGGCACAAGCGCTATCGCCATCGTTCCGATGTGCTTGGTTGCGACATGGTGTTTGCCGTGTACCTGCCGCCGCAGGTGGAGCAGGGCGGCAAGTTGCCAGTGCTCTACTGGCTGTCCGGTCTGACCTGCACCGACGAGAACTTCATGCAAAAGGCCGGCGCGATGCGCATGGCCGCCGAACTTGGCCTGATCATCGTCGCACCGGACACCAGTCCGCGCGGCCCGGATGTGCCGGGTGATCCGGATGGCGCCTGGGATTTTGGCCTCGGCGCCGGGTTCTACCTGAATGCCACGCAGGAACCGTGGTCGCGGCACTATCGGATGCATGACTATGTCGTGCAGGAATTGCCTTCATTGGTTGAAGCGCATTTCCCGGCGTCGGACAAACGCAGCATCAGCGGCCATTCAATGGGCGGCCACGGCGCTTTGGTTTGTGCGCTGCGCAATCCGGGGCGTTACCAGTCGGTCTCGGCGTTTTCGCCGATCAACAATCCGATGGATTGCCCATGGGGACAGAAGGCGTTCTCGCGTTATCTGGGTGAAGACCGTTCGAAGTGGAAAGAATGGGATGCTTGCGCGCTGATTGCCGAGGCCGGCGAAAAACTGCCGTTACTGGTCGATCAGGGTGATCGCGACGACTTCCTCGAAAACCAGCTCAAGCCCCAGGCCCTGCAACAAGCGGCAAAACAAGCGGGTCATCCGCTGACGTTGCGCCTGCAACCGGGCTACGACCACAGCTATTTCTTCATCTCAAGCTTCATAGATGACCACTTGCAGCATCACGCACGCGCCCTGCGCGGTTAATGCAGGTAGAATCACGCCCTGACAAAAATCGGGGCGTTTTTTTTATGCGTATTGGCCACGGCTACGATGTGCACCGTTTCGCTGAAGGCGATTTCATTACTCTGGGCGGCGTGCGCATTGCACACAGCTTCGGGCTGCTCGCTCACTCCGACGGTGACGTCCTGCTGCACGCCTTGAGCGATGCCTTGCTCGGCGCGGCCGCGCTGGGTGATATCGGCAAACACTTTCCGGACACTGACCCGCAATTCAAGGGCGCCGACAGCCGCGTGCTGCTGCGTCATGTGGTCGCGCTGATCCACGCCAAGGGCTGGAAAGTCGGCAACGTCGACAACACCATCGTCGCCCAGGCACCGAAAATGGCCCCGCATATCGAAACGATGCGAGCGTTGATCGCCGCCGATCTTCAAGTTGAACTGGATCAAGTGAACGTGAAAGCTACCACCACCGAAAAGCTCGGCTTTGTCGGTCGCGAAGAAGGCATTGCCGTGCATTCCGTTGCCTTGTTGCTGCGCGCATGAACGAACTGCAACTGCTCGGCCCGCGCGCCTATGGCGAACCCCTCGGCACTGCGGTTCTGAAAGCCATCGCCGAAGATTTTCAGGTCGATGAAGTGCTCGACATCCCGTTCAGCGGCGATGGCGAACACCTGTGGATCTGGGTGGAAAAACGCGGTCTGAACACCGAAGAGGCAGCGCGGCGGATTGCCAAAGCAACTGGCGTGCCGTTGCGTACCGTCAGTTATGCCGGGCTCAAGGATCGTCAGGCGCTGACCCGTCAGTGGTTCAGCGTGCAACTGCCGGGCAAGGCTGATCCGGATCTGTCGGCGGCGGAAAACGACACGCTGAAGATCCTTAAAACCACGCGCCACAAGCGCAAGCTGCAACGCGGCGCGCATTCGGCGAACGGCTTCACCTTGCGCCTGACCCAGTTTGCCGGCGACAAGGATGCGATCGAGCAGCGTCTGCAACTGATCGCCAGGCAAGGCATTCCCAATTATTTCGGCGCCCAGCGTTTCGGCCATGACGGCGGTAACGTCGTTGATGCGCGTGCCTGGGCGGCGCGCAAGGCGCTACCGGAGCAGCGCAATGTGCGCTCGCGGCTGCTATCGACGGCGCGCAGTTTTCTATTCAATCAGGTGCTGGCCGCCCGGGTGGCCGATGGCACCTGGCAGCAGGCACAGGTCGGCGACCTGCTGGCGTTTACCGACAGCCGCAGTTTCTTCCCGGCCGGTGAGGCCGAATGCAGCGATCCGCGCCTGGCGATTCTCGACCTGCACCCGACGGGCCCGCAGTGGGGCGAAGGTGACTCACCGGCCGCCGGCGCTGTCCATGATCTGGAGCAGGGGATTGCCGAGCGTGAGGCGGATCTGCGCGATTGGCTGATCAATGCCGGAATGAGCCACGAACGTCGCATCCTGCGGCTGCCCATTGGCGGGTTGTCGTGGCATTATCCCCAGCCTGACATTCTGCAACTGGAATTCGTCCTCCCGGCCGGATGCTTCGCCACCGTATTGGTGCGCGAACTCGTTGATCTGGTGCCGGTGGGGCAGACGGACAGCCCATGCGTATTCTGATTTCTAACGACGATGGGGTAACCGCACCCGGTCTCGCCGCGCTTTATGCTGCGCTGGCGGATTACACCGAATGCGTGGTTATCGCCCCGGAGCAGGACAAAAGCGGCGCCAGCAGTTCGCTGACGCTCGACCGTCCGCTGCACCCGCAATACCTGGCCAATGGTTTCATCAGCCTCAACGGAACACCGACCGACTGCGTGCATCTGGGCCTCAACGGCCTGCTGGAGCGCGAGCCGGACATGGTGGTTTCGGGGATCAATCTCGGTGCCAATCTGGGCGATGACGTGCTGTATTCCGGCACGGTGGCAGCAGCCCTCGAAGGGCGCTTTCTTGAGCGCCCTTCGTTTGCGTTTTCGCTGTGTTCGCGCCAGGTGGACAACCTGGCGACAGCTGCACATTTCGCGCGCAAACTGGTCGAGGCCCATGCCGGGCTGGACCTGCCACCGCGCACGGTGCTGAACGTGAACATTCCCAATCTGCCGATCGACCATATTCGTGGCATTCAACTGACCCGTCTGGGCCATCGCGCCCGCGCCGCAGCACCCATGAAAGTGGTCGACCCGCGTGGCAAGGCCGGTTACTGGATTGCCGCTGCCGGCGATGCCGAAGACGGCGGGCCAGGCACCGACTTTCATGCAGTGATGCAGGGCTACGTTTCCATTACCCCGCTGCAGCTCGATCGCACCTTCAACGATGCCTTCAGGCATCTCGACGGCTGGCTGGAGGGACTGCGCTAATGGCTCGTGAACACGAAGACAGAATGCGCAGCGGCATCGGCATGACGTCGCAGCGTACGCGCGAACGTCTTATCCAGCGCCTCTATGAAGAAGGCCTGTCCAACGCCAAGGTGCTGGAAGTGATCCGCCGTACGCCGCGTCATCTGTTTGTCGATGAAGCGCTGGCGCACCGTGCCTATGAAGATACCGCGCTGCCGATTGGCCACAACCAGACCATCTCCCAGCCTTATATGGTGGCGCGCATGAGCGAGCTGCTGCTGGAGGCCGGGCCTTTGGACAAGGTGCTGGAAATCGGTACCGGTTCGGGCTATCAGACGGCGGTGCTGTCGCAACTGGTTGAGCGGGTGTTCTCGGTCGAGCGCATCAAGGTCCTGCAGGACCGGGCCAAGGAACGCCTGGTCGAGTTGAACCTGCGCAACGTGGTGTTCCGCTGGGGCGATGGCTGGGAAGGCTGGCCGGCGTTGGCGCCGTACAATGGCATCATCGTCACCGCAGTCGCGACTGACGTTCCGCAGGCGTTGCTCGATCAACTGGCACCGGGCGGGCGGATGGTGATTCCGGTCGGCTCCGGAGAAGTGCAGCAACTGATGCTGATCGTGCGTGAAGAACACGGCTTTTCCCGTCACGTGCTGGGGGCGGTGCGCTTCGTGCCATTGCTCAATGGTCCGTTGGCCTGAGCATTTATTTGCGCGCGCTGAATTCCTTGCGCTGGCCTGTGTCTTACACCGTCAGTGAGGGTTTAAACGCTATCAATTGCCCAAGGGCAAACGTGTGCGTGAAGCGTTTTCGCATCTTTAACGGTAAAGCCCATTCGGCCCGTTATACTTGCGACACTACTTGCCGCGATTCGGCATTCCACATATTTCAGCCACCACAAAGGGAGCGGCGGGTGAGTCTCACAGTCATTGCGCAGCGTATGGGTAACACGAGCTTTCAGCGCCTGGTGACTGGCCTTGTATTGAGCACCTTGCTGGTCGGTTGCTCCAGCACCAAATCGAGCAACGTGCGGGTGGTCGATCGCAACAGTGCGGCGGCTCAACGCCCTGCGGTAACGACCGGGCAGTACGTAGTCCGTCCGGGCGATACGCTGTTTTCCATCGCTTTTCGCTACGGCTGGGACTACAAAGCCCTCGCGGCCCGGAACAATATTCCTACGCCGTATACGATCCACCCGGGTCAGACAATTCGCTTTGATGGCCGCACCGGCTCAACGCCGACGGCGGTGGTCAGCAACAGCAGCTCTTCGCCGTCTTCGTCGAGCAAAACCACGGTAATCCGGCGTCAGGCGAATGGCACGACGACCACGACGGTGACCGGTTCCGGCGCCGGCTCTGCGGGGGCTGCACCGTCCGTCGCCAGCAAACCGGCCCCGGCTCCGCTGCCTCCACCGGGGCCAGCCCCGACCGGCTGGGGATGGCCATCTAATGGCATTCTGATTGGAAAATTCTCTTCAAACGGTAGTTTGAATAAAGGAATTGATATCGCCGGAGATTTGGGACAGCCTGTTTTAGCTGCGTCTGATGGGACGGTGGTTTACGCCGGGAGTGGCTTAAGGGGCTACGGCGAATTAGTCATCATCAAACACAGCGAAACCTACGTCAGTGCTTACGGACATAACCGCAGGCTGTTGGTACGGGAGGGGCAGCAGGTCAAAGTCGGACAGACAATTGCCGAAATGGGGTCAACGGGTACAGACCGGGTGAAACTGCATTTTGAGATTCGCCGACAAGGTAAACCAGTAGATCCGCTGCAGTTCCTGCCCAGACGTTGATTTGAGGCCAGCCTGTTCCGTCGCGTAGAGGGGACAGGCTCCAGCGCTGCCAAGGATAAAGGCGTCGCTTGAGCTTGGGGTCGAACTCACCAAAGGACTATAACAATGGCTCTCAGTAAAGAAGTGCCGGAGTTTGACATCGACGATGAGGTTCTCCTTATGGAGGCCGGCATCGATTCGGAATCTTCGATGTCGAATGATGAAGGGGCTGCTCCACCTTCCGTTCGTTCCAAATCCAAACACTCCGCTTCACTTAAACAACACAAGTATATCGACTACACTCGGGCACTCGATGCCACGCAGCTGTATCTCAACGAAATCGGCTTTTCACCACTGCTCTCCCCGGAGGAAGAAGTTCATTTTGCGCGTCTGTCGCAAAGTGGCGACCCTGCCGGGCGCAAGCGCATGATTGAAAGTAACCTGCGGCTGGTCGTGAAGATCGCCCGGCGTTATGTCAATCGGGGGCTGTCGCTGCTGGATCTGATCGAAGAGGGCAACCTCGGCTTGATCCGCGCGGTGGAAAAGTTCGATCCCGAGCGCGGCTTCCGCTTCTCGACCTACGCCACCTGGTGGATTCGTCAGACCATCGAGCGTGCGATCATGAATCAGACCCGGACCATCCGGTTGCCGATCCATGTGGTCAAGGAGCTCAACGTGTACCTGCGGGCGGCACGCGAGCTGACGCAAAAGCTCGATCACGAACCTTCACCCGAAGAAATCGCCAACCTGCTGGAAAAACCGGTGGGCGAGGTCAAGCGCATGCTCGGCCTGAACGAGCGGGTTTCTTCGGTCGATGTCTCGCTGGGTCCGGATTCGGATAAAACCCTGCTGGACACCCTGACGGATGACCGTCCGACCGATCCATGCGAACTGCTGCAGGATGACGACCTGTCGCAGAGCATCGATCAATGGCTCTCGGAACTGACCGACAAGCAGCGTGAGGTGGTCGTTCGCCGCTTTGGCCTGCGCGGCCATGAGAGCAGCACGCTGGAGGATGTAGGCCTGGAGATCGGCCTGACCCGGGAACGGGTGCGGCAGATCCAGGTCGAGGGCCTCAAGCGCCTTCGTGAAATCCTCGAGAAGAATGGCCTGTCGAGCGAGTCGCTGTTTCAGTAAGCGCCTCTGACAACCGTCCATAAAAAGCCCCGACTGGTTCGGGGCTTTTTTATTTTTGGAGACTTCGTCCTGTAGGAGCTGCCGAAGGCTGCGATCTTTTGATCTTGATCGTTAAAGCAAAATCGAAAGATCGCAGCCTTCGGCAGCTCCTACAGGGGGGCTTTTAGATCTGGATATGTAGTCTCGCGGTGTAAGCCTTGGCTTACTCTTTCGTAAGCGTTCCCTATTTTTGCAGGACGGCAGACGTCGATTGCTCTTCGGGAAAAATCTCAATCTGCTGATTTATATACTTATTTTTTAATGTGAAGGGCTTATTTCAGTGTTTTCCAGCGCTCACGGCCGATTGCTCTCGGCAGGGAACTCTCTAATATCAGCACTGTGTCGACGGACAGACACGCCCTTCAAGGAAGAGGGGAACGGACATCGCAGGACGCGATTCATCAGGACGATGAAAAGGAATACAGGGAATAGGGAAAAAATGTGGGCGGGTCAAACCGCCCCTTTTTTTGCCTGTAGAAAAGTAAAACCCGCAAAAGCAAAAAGGCCCGCGAGGGGCCTTTTCGTAACGCGCGACAGATCAGCGTTCGAGGTCTTTGATCTTGCCTTTGACGCCATCCCACTCTTCGGCATCCGGCAGCGATTCTTTCTTCTCGGTGATGTTCGGCCAGATTTCAGCCAATTCAACGTTCAGCTGAATGAACTCCTGCATCTCTTCCGGAACTTCGTCCTCGGAGAAAATCGCGACGGCCGGGCATTCCGGTTCGCACAGGGCGCAGTCGATGCACTCGTCCGGGTGAATCACCAGGAAGTTCGGGCCTTCGTAAAAGCAGTCCACCGGACAGACTTCTACGCAGTCGGTGTACTTGCACTTGATGCAGTTGTCGGTGACGACGAAGGTCATTTCTAATTTTCTCCTCAGGCGGCGGCAGCGTAGCCCCTTCACGGTTGGGGTCGCCAGGTTCGGGAGCGATGTCTGCCAGCCAGGCTATTAACCGGCAGCATCCCGAACCGCGCGAGATTCTAACAGCTTGAAGCCGTTTGCGTTATATCCGGTTCTTTGCTGCTTAGATCCGGTTCTTAAGTGCATATAACAATTCGAGTGCTCGACGCGGGGTCAGGTCATCGAGATCCACTTTCGCCAATTCGTCCAGTACCGGATGCGGCAGGCTGGCAAACATGTCGCTTTGCTGAGGGGCCGCCGGTTTGCCTTTGATGACAGGCTTCGGCGCTTCGTGCGGCAATGCGGTGTCTTCCAGTCGGCTCAGATGCTCACGGGCACGCACGATGACTTCGCTCGGTACGCCGGCCAGTTGCGCCACGGCCAGGCCGTAGCTTTGGCTGGCAGGTCCCGGCAAGACGTGGTGCAGGAATACGATGCGCTCGTTGTGCTCGGTCGCGTTGAGGTGCACGTTGGCCACCAGCGGCTCGGCTTCCGGCAACACGGTCAGTTCGAAATAGTGTGTGGCAAATAAAGTATAGGCGCGCAGATGCGCCAGACGCTCGGCAGCGGCCCATGCCAGCGACAGACCGTCGAAGGTGCTGGTGCCGCGACCGACTTCGTCCATCAGCACCAGACTGCGTTCGGTGGCGTTGTGCAGGATGTTGGCGGTTTCGCTCATCTCGACCATGAAGGTCGAGCGGCCGCCGGCCAGGTCGTCGCTGGAGCCGATCCGGGTGAAGATCCGGTCCACCAGCGACAACTCGCAACTGGCCGCCGGGACAAAACTGCCGATATGCGCCAGCAGCACGATCAATGCGGTTTGGCGCATGTAGGTGGATTTACCGCCCATGTTCGGCCCGGTGATCACCAGCATCCGGGTGTTGTCATCCAGGCTCAGGTCGTTGGCCACGAACGGCGTGGTCAGCACCTGCTCAACCACCGGGTGACGCCCTTGGGTGATGCGCATGCACGGCTCGCTGACGAAACGCGGGCAGTTCAGGTCAAGGTTCAGCGCACGTTCGGCAAGGTTGCTCAGTACGTCCAGTTCGGCCAGCGCGCCGGCCGTGTCCTGCAGCGGTGGTAACTGGCTGATCAGATCTTCCAGCAACGCCTCGTAGAGCATTTTCTCGCGGGCCAAGGCGCGGCTCTTGGCTGACAGCGCCTTGTCCTCGAATTCTTTCAGCTCGGGCGTGATGAAACGCTCGGCGCCCTTGAGCGTCTGGCGCCGGATGTAATCGGCTGGAGCCGATTCGGCTTGCTTGCTCGGCAGTTCGATGAAGTAGCCGTGAATGCGGTTGTAGCCGACTTTCAGGTTGGCCAGACCGGTGCGGGCCTTTTCCCGGGCTTCGAGGTCGATGAGGAATTGGCCGGCGTTTTCGCTCAACGATTGCAGCTCGTCGAGTTCGCTGTCGTAACCGGTTTTCAGCACGCCGCCGTCGCGGATCACCGCGGGCGGGTTGTCGATGATGGCTTTTTCCAGCAGCGCCGCCAGTTCCGGGTAGGTGCTGGTGGTGGCTGCCAAGCGTTGCAGGTGCGGCGCTTCGAGGTCGGTCATCGCCACTTGCAGTTGCGGCAGGGCACCGAGAGCATCGCGCAGGCGAGCGAGGTCACGGGGGCGCGCGTTGCGCAGACCGATCCGCGCCAGAATCCGCTCGATGTCGCCGATTTCCTTGAGCTGCGGCTGGAGTTTTTCGAAGCGGTAGCCGTCGAGCAGGCAAGTGATCGAGGTCTGCCGCGCCAGCAGGACGGTCAGATCGCGCAGTGGACGGTTCAGCCAACGGGTCAGCAGGCGGCTGCCCATCGCGGTCTGGCAACGATCGACCACCGATTGCAACGTGTTGTCGCGACCGCCAGCCAGGTTGGTATCGAGTTCGAGGTTGCGGCGGCTCGCGCCGTCGAGCACCACGGTGTCGTCCAGACGCTCATGACGCAGGCTGCGCAGATGGGGCAGGGCGGTGCGCTGGGTTTCCTTGGCATAGGCCAGCAAGCAACCAGCGGCGCCGATGGCCAGGGTCAGGGTTTCGCAACCGAAGCCTTTCAGGTCTTGTGTGGAAAACTGCTGGCAGAGACTTTTCAACGCCGAATCGCGCTCGAAATCCCACGGCGCGCGACGACGCACACCACGGCGTTTTTCCGCCGGCAGGTCTTTCGGCCAATCGTCCGGAATCAGCAGCTCTACCGGGTTGACCCGCTCCAGTTCCGCCAGCAGGTTCTCCCAGCCCTTGATCTCCAGCACCGTGAAGTTGCCACTGGTGATGTCCAGCACCGCCAGACCGAACAGACGCTCATCGCCCAGCACCGCTGCGATCAGGTTGTCGCGCCGCTCATCCAGCAACGCCTCATCGCTGACCGTACCCGGGGTGATGATCCGCACCACCTGACGTTCCACCGGGCCCTTGCTGGTGGCCGGGTCGCCGACCTGCTCGCAGATCACCACCGACTCGCCGAGCTTGACCAGTTTCGCCAAGTAACCTTCCGCCGCGTGGTAAGGAATCCCGCACATCGGGATCGCTTGCCCCGCCGACTGGCCGCGCGCAGTCAGGGTAATGTCGAGCAACTTGGCAGCCTTCTTCGCATCTTCATAGAAGATCTCGTAGAAGTCGCCCATGCGATAGAACATCAGCTGATCCGGGTGCTGATTCTTCAGGCGCCAGTACTGCTGCATCATCGGGGTGTGGGAGGACAGGTCGGAGACGGCTTTATTCATCGGATTGTCAGGTAACTCGTTAAATGATGTAGGGCAAAAGCGAGGGCAACCGCCGGGCTTTTCCGCGATGGACGCAAGGTTACCATGGGCGGTCGGCTCGACGCAGGCACGACGGCCCGCTGACACTTTCTGCGTTTAATTGTGATTTATGCACGATTTATGCAAATCAGCATTTGTCTTCGGAAAAAACTTCAAGCACTATGCGCGTTATGCAAAAACGCAACGTATCCTCCGTCTTAAGAGCACTGCTCGACCAGCACGGGATCTCCCCCACGGAGCTCCACCGTCGCACCGGCGTGCCTCAATCAACGCTCTCGCGGATTCTCAGCGGGAAGATCGTCGATCCTTCGGATAAACATATTTCGAAGATCGCCGAATACTTCAATGTGAGCACTGATCAATTGCGCGGTCGCGCCGATGTCGCGACCGCGACCGGTGGCGCGCGCGATGACGTGCATGCGGAACTCAAGGACATAAGCCTGTGGGACGACGATACCCCTGTCGATGACGACGAGGTGTCGGTGCCCTTTCTTCGTGAGGTTGAATTGGCTGCTGGATCAGGAAGATTCGTCATCGAAGAGAGCGAACGCTCTAGCCTGCGCTTCGGCAAGCGCAGCCTGCGCCATAACGGTGTGCAGTTCGACCAGGCCAAATGCGTGACAGTGCGCGGTAACAGCATGATGCCGGTGTTGCGGGACGGCGCCACGGTCGGTGTGAATGCGGGCAAGTGCGGCATTGGCGACATCATCGATGGCGACCTGTACGCGATCAATCACAACGGTCAATTGCGCGTGAAGCAACTCTATCGCCTGCCGACCGGCATCCGTCTGCGCAGCTTCAACCGCGATGAACATCCGGACGAGGACTACAGCTTCCAGGATATGCAGGAAGAGCAGATCGTCATCCTCGGTCATGTCTTCTGGTGGGGCATGTACGCCCGATAGGCACTCCCCTTTCTTGAAAACCCGTCTCATGACGGGTTTTTTTTCGCCTGGACGAATCCCTCGAACCCTTGATTTATGCGGGCTTCATGCGGCTGTGCATTTCTTTCGCATAAATAAATGCATTTATGCATTGACCGTGTATGCATTCATGCATATTCTTGCCACCAAGCCGCTCGACAAAGCGGCTGGCAACAACAGCTCTTTAGTTCCACAAGAACAGGCAGCGATGAACCGGCCTCAACGGTTCAGAGGGTTGGCAACTGACCCGGGTGTGCAGCGTAAAGCACCAAGAGCAGTTATCCGGCGGGCAGGGACCGCGGTCGGAAAAACAATTTGAATGGACTCGTACCGCGCCAGTAGCGCCGAAAAGTCAGCTTCCTTCTCGGATACCGGATTTGAAGGAAGGCGAAGGAACGCGAAGGAACGCATTACTGAAAAGCCCGGTGCATTGCCGGGCTTTTTGGAATGTCGACGTGTCGTAATTGCTGTTTGCTCAAATTTTAATCAGTGCATGATTTACATAATGAAAGCAATGTTATTTAAACCAGATAGTAAGGAAAGATGATGAATCGCTACGTGTTTATTGACGCGTACAGCCGGCCATTTATCCGCGCTGTACAAATTGTGGATGCAGATGAGTTCCCACAGTTTACGCCACCGGGGCCGTCCGGTTATTGGGTAGAAGTATCTATCGATACTCCAGTGCAAGTGGGGTGGAAGGGGAATTACGTTGGTAATGGCTGGGTGTTCACTGAGTTGACCTATCAAGATAACGTCGATGTCCTTGATGTCCGAGCGCGCGAGCTATTAACTCAGGCAGCTAACTGGCTGACGGTCAATCCTCTGCAATACAAACTCGACTTAGGTGTTGCCAGCACTTCCGAGACCGAGCAGCTGCTTGCATATAAGCAGTATTGCGTCGCAATCAGTGAGATAAAAAACCAAACTGGTTATCCCTACACAATTAACTGGCCAGTTGCTCCCTTCTAATTGACCACTTTGAAAAAATCCAGCATCGGGATTGCATTGTGCAATGGCGCGACTTTTTAGCCTCGTCTTCAAAGTGCCTGTGTTCAGTCAGACGATCAAAGAACGAGCCAATACTAAAGCCCTTTTTGCTTTCAGCGGCAAGACTGGTGTCGTCACAACTCAACGTGTACTCCTCCGGGCATCCCTGGCATGCCCGCTTTCAGAGATATCGTTTGAACGGACATAAAAAGCGAGTAACTCATCCCCCCGGAGGCGTGACATGACAAACGAGCAACAAGCTTTGGCGGACATGCCTATCTGGCTAGTCATCCTCCTTGCCGTGGTGGGCGGGGTGTCCGGCGAAATGTGGCGCGCCGACAAGGAGGGCGCTCGTGGCTGGTCATTGCTGCGGCGTCTGGCGCTGCGCTCCGGCGCCTGCATGATCTGCGGCGTCTCGGCGATCATGCTGCTGTATGCCGCCGGATTATCCATCTGGGCCGCGGGTGCCTTCGGTTGCCTGACCGCGATGGCCGGTGCCGACGTGGCCATCGGTCTCTACGAACGCTGGGCCGCCAAGCGTATTGGCGTCTGCGAAGTTCCCCCGCCGCGCGATCCCCAGTAACTCAACACTTTCCTGCCTCGCTGCAACTGATGCGGCGGGGCTGCGCGTGGACAATTGAAAAGGAGGTCATGCATGCCCGCACCGATCCAGCAGCCTTCGCAGCTGTTCACGGCGATGGCGACAACCCTGCGCAACAGCGCCGGCCTGAATCTGCAGGTTGGCAATCACGACGACTTCACCGCTCCCGGCGCTCAGGCCTGGGCGTTGATCGACTTCGACCGTAATGCGCCCGGAGTGCGTGGCGCCGACGGACGTATCGCCCACGTCATGACCGTATCGCTGCAAGTCATTCCGGCACTTTCTGCGAGTGCATTTGCCGCGTGCGATCTGATCGCCGTACTGAAAAACCTGATCACCGACAACCGTTGGAACCTGCCCGGCGATCAATGTGATCTGCCGATGAACATTGATGGTTTGCCGTCAGTGCTCACACGCGCCGACCAGCCATACAAGGCGTGGACCCTGACCTTCACCCAGACCCTCTACCTCGGCCCGACGCTGCTCGACGACCCGCTTGGTACGCCTAAATTCGCCCGTACCTGGGAAGTCAGCAACATCGACGACCCTGACCAATACACTGCGCTGGAGGCCTGACCGATGTTCGACGCATTACTGCGCATGCAACTGGGGCCGATCATCGAGCGGCTGGCGGAGATGGAAGCGGAGATCGACGACCTGCACCGCCGTGCCGAGAGTTTCTGTCGCATCGGCGTGTGTCAGGCAGTCGATGCTGTGAGCAACACTTGCCAGGTCAGCCACGGTGGACTGCTGACACCCGCCATCAAGTTCTTCAACCCGAGCGCCGGAGCGCAGAGCGAATCGCGGATTCCCAGCGTGGGCGAGCAGTGTCTGTTGCTCAACTACGGCAGCGGTGAAAGCGGCGCGCAAAGCGTGGCGTTGTTCGGCTTGAACAGTGAGCGCTTTCCACCGACGGCGACGGTTCCGACGCTGACGCGCCGGGTGCATGTCGACGGCACTGAAAGCGGCTACGACGACGCCACGCACACCCTGCATTGGCAAAACGGCCCGGCCGCATTCAGTGGCTCTCGCGAGTCGCTCGCACTGAGCATCGGCCCGGCGCAACTGACGATGACGCCGCAGCTGATCAGCCTGCAACTGGGCGGCGTCGGCCTGAGCATCGACGCCTCGGGCGTGCACTTCAGCGGCCCGTTGGTGGATCACCAGGGCCGCGTCATCAGCCCCTGAATCAAGAGCTTCCCATGATCGGAATCGATAGAGACTCCGGGGCCACGGTCGACGACTGGCTGCAGTTTGTGCAGCGCGCGACCCGGGCCCTGACCACGCCGCTGGGCACCCGGCAAAAAAGGCCCCTTTATGGCTCGCTGATCCCGACGCTGCTGGGGCAGAACCTCGGTGACGACGTTCTGCTTCTGGCCCAGAGCCACGCGGCTCAGGCGTTCTACAACGCGCAGAACGGGATCAGCGATTTTCAGCCGAGCGTGATCGTCGCCAGCCGCCAGGGCGCGGGCCTGCTGCTGCGCTTCGCCGGCACCTGGAAAAACCGTCAACAGACATTCGAGGTCGTGACATGAGCATGTTGATCCCCGGCCAGAATCAATTGGCCGAACCGGCGCTGATCACCGTCGACGCCTTCGAAGACCTGCTCGCCGAGTTCAAGACCTTCGTCGTCGAGTACGTCGGCGCCCGAGCGCCCGAAAGCGCGGCGAAACTCGAGACCAGCCTCGACAACGAGAGCGAACTGCTGACCCTCGCGCTTGAGGCTTTCTGCGTGCGTCTGCAAACCCACGAACGCAAATACAACGCCCGTATCAAGCAGATGCTGGCGTGGTGGGCCACTGGCAGCAACCTCGACGCACGGCTGGCGGACATGGGCCTGGAGCGGCAGTTGCTCGACCCCGGCGACCCGGCGGCATTTCCGCCGGTACCGCCGATTTATGAAAGTGATGACGACGCCCGGCTGCGCTATTACCTGGCGCCGCATGCCCCGGCTGCAGGTTCGCGAATGCAGTATCGCCGCGAGGTATTCACCCTCGGTGAACGGCCAACGGTGAAGGTCGAATCCAGCGATGGCGGTGTGGTAAATGTCACCTACACCTTCAACCCGGACGGCCTCGCGGCGCAGGTCAAGGACGGCAACGGTCGGCGCATTGCGCCGGGCGAGGTGCAGGTCACGGTGCTGTCGCGAGACGGCGATGGCACGCCGTCTGCAGCGTTGCTGGATGGCGTGCGTCAGCACTTCGCCCGCCCTGATGTGCGGCCGGAAACCGACCTCGTCACGGTCAAGGCTGCCGACATTCAACGCTACAAGATTCGTGTGGTGGCCAAGATCAATTCCGGTCCCGACTCGGGCCTGACCAAAGTCGCCGCACAGCAGCAATTGCAGGCCTACGCCGACAGTTGCCATCGCCTCGAAGGGCGGGTCGATCCGAGCTGGATCGACTACACGTTGCACAGCGCTGGCGCCGTGCAACTGCAGATTCTTGAACCGCTGGAGCCGATCATCACCAGCGCCTTCGAGGCGCCGTACTGCACGGCGGTCGAGGTCGAGGTGCTGACGCTATGAGTGAGCCAACGCATAGCCCGACGTTGCTGCCGGCCAACAGCTCTCCACTCGAACGTGGACTGGATCTGGGCTTCGGCGCACTGCTTGATCGCATCGCGCCGCCGTTCCCCGAACTGATGAACCCGAGCGAAACACCGGTCGCATTCCTGCCGTATCTGGCAGCGGATCGCGGTGTCGCCGAATGGAGCACCAGCGCACCGGAAGCGGAAAAGCGCCTGACCGTCGAACTGGCCTGGCCCACTGCGCGCCAGGCGGGCACCCGCAAGGCGCTGGAGAACGCGGCCAAGGGTTTGCAACTGCGCCCCGAAGTCCGCGCCTGGTACGAACAGACGCCGCCCGGCGTGCCTTACAGCTTCTCCGTGCGGGCCTTCAGCGAGCAACCCTACAGCGCAGAAATCGACGCCCGTCTCGACCGACGCCTGGCTGATGCCAAGAGCGAACGGGACATTCTCTCGGTGACGGTTGGCTTGAGCGCGTTCGGCAGCCACTCCATCGCCGCCGCGACTTTCTGCGGTGAGCTGACGACGGTTTATCCGGTGTTCATCGAAGGGCTCGAAACCTCTGGCGAGGCGTTCATGGCCGCCGCGATGTACACCGTCGAAACATCCACTATTTATCCTCAGGGGGCCTGAATGGCTGACTATTACACCCTGCTCACCAACGCAGGGATTGCCTACGAAACGGCGTGCAAGGCTGCGGGCACACCGATCAAGCTGACTCAGATTTCCGTCGGTGATGGCAATGGCAAGGTCTACAACCCTGCCGCCACCGCCACGGCACTTGCACGCGAAGTCTGGCGCGGGCCGCTCAATGCCCTGTTCCAGGACGAGAAGAATCCGAGCTGGCTGCTCGCCGAAGTCACCATTCCGCCGGACGTTGGCGGTTGGTACGTGCGTGAAGCTGGGCTATGGACCGACACCGGCATTCTCTACGCCATCGTCAAATATCCGGAGTCATTCAAACCGGTTCTGGCGACTTCGGGCTCGGGCAAAGAGTTCTACATTCGCTCGATTTTCGAGACCAGCAATGCGTCGCTGGTAACGCTGCTGATCGATGACACCGTGGTTAAGGCCACCCGTGCCTGGGTCATGAGTTACCTCGCCGAGGAACTCGGCAAACTCGATGGCAAGCAATCGGTGCGCGTCGCGGCCTCTACCAACATCGTGTTGAACGGTGCCCAGCAGATTGACGGCGTGGCCGTGATTGCCGGTGACCGCGTGCTGCTGGCGAACCAGACCCTGGCCAAGGACAACGGCCTGTGGATCGTCGCCAATGGCGACTGGGTGCGGGCGACGGATGCCAACAGCAGTGCCAAGGTCACGCCGGGCCTGACGGTCATGGTGGAGGAGGGTACGGCGAACGGCGATTCGCTGTGGCACCTGACCACTAATGCGCCGATCACTCTTGGCACCACCGCGCTGACGTTCAAGATGCTCGCCGGGCGTACCGGGATTGTGGCCGGGACTTACAAGAGTCTGACGGTTGATGAATATGGTCGGGCGACTGCCGGTGCCAATCCTGAAACGCTGGCCGGGTTTGGCATCAAGGATTCCTACACCAAGGCTGAAGTCGAGGCGTTGATTGCCAAGGCATCGGCATTGCCGGTGGGTTCGATTGTGGCGTTCCCGGTGGATGCACCGCCGCCGGGTTTTCTGGAGCTGGATAACAGCGTCAAGAGCAGTGCGACTTACCCGGACTTGAGCGCTTATCTGGGCGGCAAGTTCAACAAGGGTGATGAGGGCGTCGGGAATTTCCGTTTGCCTGAAGCGCGTGGCGAATTTTTGCGCGGTTGGGATCATGGGCGGGGTGTGGATGCTGGTCGACAGATTGGTACGGTTCAACTGGACGCGATGCAGCGCCTGACCGGTGCGATATCTGCAGCAGACTCCACTGGAATGGGCCAAATACTCAACGGTGTGTACGGTGGGTCGAAATCCGGCGTGTCAAAGGGCGTAAATGCTGCTGCTGATGCTTACACCTCCATAGATTTTGACAACGCCCGACAAGCTCGGACAGCAACAGAAAATCGTCCCCGCAACATCTCTGTCATGTGGTGCATCAAAGCCTGGAACGCCCCGGTCAATCAGGGAACCATCGATGTAGCCGCACTGGCCAAGGAAGTCGAACGACTCAAATCCGCCGTTCCGGTGGGGGCGGTTCTGGCATTCCCGACCGGGATCGTTGCGCCGGGTTATCTGGAGCTGGATGGTAGCGTGCAGAGCATTGCGACTTATCCGGATCTGGCGGCTTTTCTCGGTACAACTTACAACAAGGGCAATGAGGGAGTAGGTAATTTCCGCTTGCCGGAATCACGTGGTGAATTTTTGCGCGGCTGGGATCATGGGCGTGGAGTCGACGCCGGGCGAAACGTAGGCAGTTACCAGGCCGGTACGAAGATCCAGGGTGACAACGTCGAGGCGCCAGCCGTTCAAGGCATTGGAAACTCCGACGCGATTGATGCCGATCCGGCACCTGATTTCAAAGGCGACATTTACTACACGTCCACCGGTGTCACTGTCCTCAATACAGGCTCGTACTGGAAAACCGTGCGTCCGCGCAACCTCGCCGTCATGTGGTGTATCAAAGCCTGGAACGCACCGATCAATCAGGGAAGCATCGATATCGCCTCTCTGGCTACTGAAGTCAAACTGTCTCGCCTAAATGGTGCGGAAGTAGGCGCCATGCTTAATCTGAGAGTATCGCTGCCTGTCGCGGCTTCCGTTGCAACGGTTACTGCTGATCAACTGATTGTCGAGCAGCCGGGTGTCGCGCAGTACAAGTTGGCGAATCTCAATCTATCGCTCGATCTGACAACCGTCGGTGCAGGTGGCATGGACACCGGTATCGCTCCAGCAAACGGCAGTGTCGGGATTTACGTCATCTACAACCCCGAGTTGAAGGTTGCGAAGCTGCTGGGCGTCAATGCGACATTGAGTACCGCTCCTGAAATTTATGCGGGCACGAATATGCCCGCCGGTTATAGCGCCAGTGCGCTGGTCAGCGTGTGGCAAACCGGTGCCAGTCGATTGATGAACCCCGGCATTCAACATCAGCGTTCAATTTCCATTGCTCGGACGGTAGTGCTGGAAAACGGCATGTCGATGTCGCCGACACCGATCTCGCTGGCCTCTGTTGTTCCGAAGAATGCAAAAACCGTCGGTGGCTACATTCATTACATTGGTAGCGCTGATTTTCCGGGCGGTGGCTCTCTGGGGCTTTCTCCGGATGTTACCGAAGTAGGTATGAAAGCATGCGGCATTGGTGGAATCGTCGGACTGGGTGTTCTAAGTCCGTTCTCGGACCTGGTCATGGCGACTCCACAGACGATCTATTACCGTCTCTATGCGTCGGTCTCTCGTGCAAACGATGTCCACATCTCCCAATACACTTTTTAAGGAGTCATCTATGTTGAGAGCCTACTCAAATGTGGGGACGACCTTTCGATGTGTCGCCTCGGACTGGCCATTGGCTGACGGTGAAGTACTCTTCGACCATGAACCCACCCTTCAGGAACTGGAAAACTCATTTGGTTTTGCGAACGGCGAGCTGGTCTTGAAGCGCCAATTGGACCTGATTGCGCAGGAGCGATTTCGCCGAGAAGGTTCGGGTATCGTGGTCGCCGGTTTGATTATCGATTCATCCCGTGACAGTCAATCGCTGATTGCTGGAATGGCGGTTTCCGCGATGCTCGATCCTGAATATCGTTGCAGCTACAAGTCTGTTGCCGGGTTTGTCGATTTGACAGCTCAACAGATCCTGCAAATTGCACAGGCTGTACGGTCTCATGTTCAGGCCTGTTTTGATCGGGAAAAAGCGCTGTCCGAGTCTGCTCGAGCAGGAACGTTCGGCAACGAAATGCTGACCGAGGGCTGGCCAGATTCCTTGCCTGAAACGCGAGTCCCAAACCTTCAGTAAAACGCCCCTGCACCCCGGGGCGTTTTCTTGTCCGCTTAAAACAAATCAACACCCGCCAAGCCCCTCCCCACGAGGGGCTTTCCCGTTTATGGAGAAACGAAAAATGGCAACCCGCCAAACCTACACCGTGCTCGTTCCATTCCCCACCGGCGGTGGGCACTGGTCGAGCGTCGGTCAAGACCTTGATCTGCTCGACGTCGAGGCCAGTGCGTTGCACAGCGCCGGTCGACTGGAACTGAAAACACCCTCCACCCAGGCCAAAAAGGCCGCTGCCAAGAAGGCTGACTAACCATGGCTGAGGTTTTGAACTTCGAGCACAACGGCATTACCGTCAATGCCACGGAATCCCCCGAGGCCATGGGTGGCCTGGGTGACAACGTCATCGGTCTGGTCGGCACCGCGCCGAAAGCCGATCCGCTGATTCCGCGCAACGCACCGTTCCGCATTAATAGCTTCACCACCCACGCGCTGCTCGATCCGACCGGTTCGGAAGAGGGCACCCTGTACCACGCGGTTTACCAGATCCTCAAAGTGGTCAAGGTGCCGGTCTACGTAGTGATCGTCGAGGCGGGCGCGACCCCGGCCGACACTGTCAACGCAGTGATCGGCGGTGTCGAGCCAGCCACCGGCCGCAAGCTCGGTCTGGCGGCGCTGGGCAGTGTCCCGGAAGACCTGACCATCATCGGTGCGCCGGGCTTCACCGGCACCAAAGCAGTGGCCAGCGAGTTCGCTTCGTTCGGCAAACGCATCAAGGCTCGTGTGGTGCTGGATGGCAAGGACGCGTCGGTCGCTGATCAAGTGACTTACAGCCAGGAACTGGGCGGCGCCGATCTCGGTTTCGACCGCTGCCTGGTGGTGCACAACATGCCGGCGGTGTACTCGAAAGCGGCGAAGAAAAATGTCTTCCTCGCACCGTCGAGCCTGGCGATTGCCGCGCTGGCCAAGGTCAAGCAGTGGGAGAGCCCGGGCAACCAGGTGACCTACGCCGAAGACGTGTCCCGCGTCGTTGAGTACAACATCCTCGATACCTCCACCGAAGGCGATCTGCTCAACCGTTACGGCATCAGCTACTACGCCCGCACTGTGCTCGGCGGCTTCTCGCTGCTGGGTAACCGCTCGATCACCGGCAAGTTCATCAGCTACGTCGGCCTTGAAGATGCGATCAGCCGCAAGCTGGTCAAGGCCGGCCAGAAAGCCATGGCGAAGAACCTGACCAAGTCGTTCATGGATCAGGAGGTCAAGCGCATCAACGACTGGCTGCAGACTCTGGTCGCCGACGAAACCATTCCTGGCGGCAGCGTGTACCTGCACCCGGAACTCAACAGCGTCGAGAAGTACAAGAACGGCACCTGGTACGTGGTCATCGACTACGGCCGCTACGCGCCGAACGAACACATGGTTTATCAACTCAACGCCCGCGATGAAATCATCGAGCAGTTCCTGGAGGACGTTCTCTAATGTTTACCAACCGCGTAAGACAGGCCATCGCGGCCACCCTGCAAGGCCTGCCGTTGTCGGCGACCGTTGAGGAATTCACGCCACCGAAGATCGACTTCGACATGGAAAACATGACGGGCGGGCGCTTCATCGTTGAGGAAATGGCCAAGAGCGCCAAGCCGCTGAATGCTCAGATCAAGCTGCAAGGCACCGGTGCAGAAGTGTTGCTGGCAATGGGCGTGAAACTGGGCGACGACATCCTGCTGAATGTGCGTGAAGCCGGTCAGGATCAGGACGGCAACACCTGGTTCACCTATCACACCATCGGCGGCAAGCTCAAAACCATGGGTGAGGACGCGATCAAAATGGGCGGCAAAGCCCTGACGACGCTGGACTTCTCCTGCCGCACCTACAACCGCCTGGAAAACGGCATTCCGGTGATCGACATCGACGTGCGCACCCAGAAGTTCGTGCTCAACGGCGTCGACATCCTCGGTGATGCGCGTCGTGCGGTGCTGATGCCGTAACCCCGTAAGCAAGCCCTGCACCAAAACTTGTGGGAAGGAGCTTTTGTGGTGAGGGGATTCATCCCCGATGGGGCGCGAAGCGGCCCCAACATTGAGTTGGCGATTTAGCCGATACCGCACCCATCCATAAGCGGGGCTGCTGCGCAGCCCATCGGGGATGAATCCCCTCGCCACATAGGTTTCTTCTCCCAAGTGCTGCAACACCCCCTCAAGAATCACCAAGGAATTCATACATGTCGTGGATGCCACCCCAGCATGACCTGCTGTCGCCGATCACCGGCGACGACGGCGTGCAGATCGAGCAGATCCAGCTCAAGCCACTGTTCTACGCCGCGCAAAAAGAAGCGCTGGAGCGCGCTGGCGATGATGAAGACGATCAGTTCTTCGAACTGGCGCTGCTCGCCACCGGCCTGTCGGTCAAGGAACTCGACCAGCTCAAACGCCCGGACTACGTGAGCATCGCCCAGTACGTGCACGAGATGTCGACCCGTCCGGCGTCGTACTTTCTGGAGCAGGTCGAGGATGCAGAAAAGTCCGCCGACCCTGACGAAGTGAAGCTGCTGCAACCGCTCGCCGTGACCGGCCGCACCGTGACCTCGCTGTCGCTGGAAATGCCCGCACTGCTCGCCACCAAAGTGATGAAGAAACTGAAAACGGCCAAGGAACGCGCCGAATTCATCACTGCCCATTGCACCGGCCTGATGATCCCCGATCTGGCCCACATGAGCGTCCCTGACTGGACCCAATTGCAGGTGCGCATCGACGATTTTTTAAACCAGCCGGCGGCCTACTTTCGGAACGCGACATCGAAGTAATCCTCGATATCGTCCCGCTCATTTACCCGGTAAGTGAGGCGGAGATTCTGGAATGGGACGCCGAAAAGGCGTTGCGCCGCTACGACATAGCGATCACTCGCCTTGGCGTGAAACAGGAGTAGAGCGGCATGGCAGAGAGTAAAAATGCGCTCATGTACGCCGGTGAGAGCACAGGTTCCGCGAGCCGCAATATTGGTTTGACCACCGCAGCAACGAGCACGACTACAGCAGGCCTGGATCGGGATAAGGTCGCCGACCTGAGGCAAGCGTTGAGAACGGCAAGTGACCGAATCGTTTCGCTGACTGCAGCCATCGATTCGCTGATCCTCACCTTGGCGACCCAACGTTCTTTGTTCAAGAGCGCGGTCAATGGCGACGGCGGATCTTCCGCGCAGAAGGCTGCAGACAAGGTAGCCGGCGCCGTCCCTCCCGAACTGCTCAAAGCCGCTGTCGCGATGGACACAGCCGCTGCGAACCTGAGCGAAGTCGCTCGACTGACTCCGGTTCAGGGCAAGGAAATGGCTCAGGCAAGCCTGATCATGGCCAGCGCCCCGTTGGTGGCTGCCGGAGGAACCACCGGGGTTGAATTGCTCAATGCCGCGGCATTGGGTGCCAAGGCGGGGATTGGCATCGACTTGCCCAATGCCTCGGACAAGCAGTTCGAACTGCTGAAGTTTGCCGATGACGCTGCGCTCACCGCGTCAGCATTCAAGGTGCCTGCGCTACAAGTCGCCGAGATGATGGCGGCCTGGCGTACCTCGATGAAACTGAC
The DNA here is from genome assembly GCF_050473925.1 of Pseudomonas sp. S8. Taxonomy (NCBI): domain Bacteria; kingdom Pseudomonadati; phylum Pseudomonadota; class Gammaproteobacteria; order Pseudomonadales; family Pseudomonadaceae; genus Pseudomonas; species Pseudomonas sp. S8. Next base: position 3,015,219 of record NZ_JBFDVZ010000016.1, on the reverse strand, counting down.
CCGTGATCAGGCCATCGATCTGGCAGATGCGGCTCACCACTTGGGCAAAATGCCTGGGGATGTAAACGCGGCAGACATCGGCTCGGTGTTGCAGCGTTCCGGCGACGCGGCGATTGCTGCGGGGTTGCAACCCGAGCAAGCCGCAGCGCTGTCGGCAGCCTTGCTGAACACCGGAACGAAAGAAGGTGAAGCAAGCGTCGCGTTGAAGAGCATTTCCACAGCCTTGAGCAAGGGAGACCAGGTCTCTGTTGCCGAACAGGGGGCGTGGAAACAACTGGGGCTCGATCCCAAGGCCGTGTCTGCGGCGATGCGTGATCCGAACAAGGACAATGCGCAAGGTGCGTTGCTGACAGTGTTGGCCGCATTGAACGCCAGACCGCCAGAACAACGCGCAGTGCTGGCCAGGACGTTGTTCTCCGATGGCGGTGATGCTGCGCAGAAGCTCTCGCAAAACCTCGGTGAGGTTAATGAGACGTTCTGGCAGGTCAAGGACAAGCAGCGATACGCGACGTCGGAGCTGGGCGAGAAGGGGTCGATAAAACAGGCTGCCCTGACGCTTTCCGGTACTCAGCAAGGACAGCTGAATATTCTGAATGCCCGTAGCGAACGATTGGCCGTCGCCAAAGGCAACGCGTTGGCACCCTCCAGCGATTCGCTGGCCTCTGCCGGGGTCGACAAGCTCAGTGAACTGACTGAAGCCTATCCGAAAACTGCTGGCGTGGTGTTGACGGTGAGCGCGTTTCTCAAACCGTTGTTCGATCAAGCGCTCGATGCCATTGGCAGCGATATCAAAGAACGGGTTGGCAAGAAAGTCGTGGATAAGGGCCTGTCCGTTTTCACCGGCGCCGCCACCGGCACAGCGGGGGCCGCCGCTGCTGGCAGCGGTTTGAAGATCCTCGAGCAAACTTCACGGGTGCGGGCCCCGCTTCTGGAGTCGACCGCTGCTGCCATGCGCCCTCTGTCGCGCGCAATGCCCTGGCCTGTAAAAACCGTCGCTGCCCTCACAGGCCTGGCGGCCGGGGTGGCCAGCGGTGACGAAACCCAGATAGCTAAAAGCGTCGGCGCAGCGGGCGGTGGAATGGCCGGCGCTCTTGCAGGCTCTGCTTTCGGCGCGTCACTCGGAGTCGTGGGTGGCCCACCCGGCATGGCCATAGGTGGCCTTCTCGGTGGATTGCTTGGCGGGTGGCTTGGCAGTGAGGGCGGTTCCCTTCTTGGCGAAAAACTCGGCAATGCCGCACCAGACAAACTGGCAGCACCGGCTCAGGTCAGTCAGGCGCTGGCCAGCGCCCAGGCGCCCACGGTGCCAGCCCCCTACGCGCCCACCGTTCAGGTGTATTGCAGCGACCCGGGCAGTGTGGAAAAGATCGGTCAATTGGTCGACTTTCACCTGAGATCCCAATTCAACAACGAATTCATTCCACTGATGAACACCAACAGCCTCGCCACCCGCCGTGACGCAGCCCTGACCGATGGAGTCGCCTGATGAAACAACAAATGGCGCTGGGCAGTTTCATCTTCGGCCTGTCGCGCAACTTCGCCTACAGCACGCTGGCGCGAAAGTCCGACGGTGGCTGGAGCGACATCCAGATCCTGACCAGCAAACCCAAGTCCAGTCAGACCGGGCAGAAAGCGGAATCGCTGACCATCAGCGGCACCTCGATGTATGCCGTGGCCATGGATCGACTCGATGAATTGCGCGCACTTCAGGCATTGCGTGTGCCGCTGCCGTTGATTGACGGTATCGGGCGCAACTGGGGTCTGTGGCGGATCAACAGCATCGACGAGAACCAGAGCGAGGTCATCGATGACGGCACCGCGATGGTGATCAAGTGGGTCATCGGATTGACGGAGTTCAACAATGCGTAAAGTCCGAAGCGTGGCCGGTGATTCGGTGAATCTGCTGCTCTACCGCGAAACCGGGCGCAGTGATGACACCGCCGAAGAGGCGCTGTGGACACTCAACCCGACCCTGGCCGAACACGGCTCGATCCTGTCTGCGGGCGTTTGGGTCACGTTGCCGGAACTCGATTCGAAACCGGCCACGATCAAACCGCTCACGGCCTGGGATTAAGGAGGTTGCATGGCACTGGGTTTCACCCCGGCGGTAAGACTCTACGGGGCCCACTCGGCCCTGCTCAATCAACGCCTGATCAGTTGGGAACACATTGATGCAGCCGGTTTCGAGTCCGATCAGCTGACGTTGACCATCGATCTTGAAGGCCTCGAAGGGCTGCCGGATCTGGGCGGGAAAATCGGCCTTGAGGTCGGTTATCTGGAATCGGGAATGGTCGACAAGGGCCAGTTCAAAGTGACACGCCTGACGCCGACGCTGTTCCCGTTTCGCCTGACGCTGGTGGCCACGGCGGCACCGTTCAGCAAGGAGGATGAGACGGGCTTCAAGCAACGTCGCACGGCCAGTCATGGCCCGACTACATTGGGTGCGCTGTTTCGCAAACTGGTGTCGAGCCATGGCTTTTCACCGCGCGTCGCGCCCGAGGTGGCGATGATCAGGATCGAGCACGTCGACCAGTCCAACGAAACCGACATGAGCTTTCTGACGCGCCTGGCGAAAAAGTACAACGCGGTGACCAAACCCTACAACGACGTGTACGTGCTGGCCCGTCCCGGCCAGACCAAATCGTTGTCGGGCCAGGTGCTGGCGGACGTGACCTTGTCGGTGACCAGCAACAACCGTCCCGGCGATCACGCATTCATCAGCGCCACGCTGGAGGAGTCCGCCCGCGAGCAAACCAAGGGTTGCAAGACCTGTTTCGTGGAGGCTGCCACAGGTTTGTTGCAGTGGGTCGAAACGGGGCTTGCGCCGTTCAAGATCATCCGCCAGAAGCAACCCAGCGAAGCCGATGCGATTGCCGTTGGCGAAGGCGAAGTGCGCAAGATGCTCCGGCAGAAGTACAAGGTGAAGATCACCTGTCCCGGCAATCCGCTGCTGGCGGCCGAAGGGCTGGTGCTGCTCGATGAGACCTGGCCGGACTTCATGCGTGGGCGCTGGTCGATCGAAAAAGTCACCGCCAGTGGCAATCGCGAGAACAGCTATCGCTGCGTGATCGATGCCAGCGGCCTTGATCCCAAGGCCGCAGCCAAGGACTGATTCCCCGCTTTGTCACTGCGATGAAGATCCCTGTGGGAGCGGGCTCGCCCGCGAAGAGGCCAGCCCATTCAAAAGAGACGCCGGTTGATCCACCGCCATCGCTGGCAAGCCAGCTCCCACAGGTTTTGCAGTGTTCTGCAGACCGCTTTTCATTCAACTCTGGAACACCACCATGAAGATCACCCCGATCCTCACGCAGCTGCGTGCGCAATGCCCTGGGCTTGCCAACCACATTGCCGTCGGTGTCGATCTGGCGTTGCTGCAAGGCAATGCCGATCTGCCGACACCCTCGGCCCATGTGCTGCCGCTGGCCGATGTCGCCAGCAACAGCACCGCGCAAAACCTCACCGCCCAACCGATCCGCGACCGCTTTGACATCATCCTGGCACTTGATGCCAGCGACGGCACAAAAGCGCTGGATCTGTTGCACGACCTGCGCGCCGAACTGTGGCGCGCGCTGGTGGGGTTCAAGCCCGATTCCGACTACAGCGCCATCGTCTACGACGGCGGCGAGATGGTCTCGATCAACAGCAGCCGGGCCTTCTATCGGCTGCGCTTTTTTGCCGAGTTCCAGCTCGGCCGCAATCTGCCCAGTCAGCCTGCGGAGAGTTGGCACGAACGTGAACTGGACGGTTTGTCGTCCTTTACCGGGGTCACCGTGCGGGTCGATGCGATCGACCCGGCCGACCCCAATCTGAAACACCCGGGCCCTGACGGGCGCGTGGAACTGACTTTCTCTGGAGACGTAACCCCATGAGCAATCGCATCACCGTACTGCCGGCCGCTGGCCGTGCTGTGCCTGACCCGGAAGCGGGCGATCTGCTGCCCAAGGAAGGCCGTGAAGTGCTGGACAGCGCCTGGTGGCGCCGGCGTCTGGCCGACGGCGATATCACACTCAAAACCGCAAAAGCGGCTAAACCACAGGGAGCCAAATAATGGCGATCGGATTCAGCAACATCCCCGCGGACATTCGTGTACCGCTGTTCTATGCCGAAATGGACAACTCGGCCGCCAATAGCGCGACTTCGGCCATGCGCCGTCTGATCGTCGCTCAGGTCAATGACAACATCGCCCCGACCGAAGTCGGCAAACTGGTGCTGGTCTCCAGCGTCGCGCTGGCAAAAAGCATCGGCGGTCAGGGCTCGATGCTCGCCTCGATGTACGAGACCTTCCGCAAGGCCGACCCGATCGGCGAGATCTGGTGCCTGCCGCTGCACAACACCGAAGGCGCCATCGCCAAAGGCGTGCTGACCCTGACCGGCACCGCCACTCAGGCTGGCGTGCTCAACCTGTACGTCGCTGGTGTGCGGGTGCAGGCCACCGTGGTCAACGGTGCCACCGCTGCTCAAGCGGCTACCGCACTGGCACAGAAAATCAACGCCACCGCCGATCTGCCAGTCAGCGCTGCGGCTGCTGAAGGCGTGGTCACTCTGACCGCCAAATGGACCGGCGACAGCGCTAACGACATCAGCCTGCAGTTCAATCGCTTGGGCAAGAGCAACGGCGAAGAAACCCCGGCCGGCCTGACCACTGCGATCACCGCCATGACCGGCGGCGCCGGTGTGCCGGACCAGGTCGCCGCCGTGGCTGCACTGGGCGACGAGCCGTTCGAGTTCATCGCACTGCCGTGGTCGGATCTGTCGACCCTCAACACCTGGCAAGCAGTGATGGATGACAGCACCGGTCGCTGGTCCTGGGCCAAGCAACTGTTCGGTCACGTCTACAGCGCCAAACGCGGCACCGTCGGCACCCTGGTTGCTGCTGGCCAGGCACGCAACGACCAGCACATGACCATTCAGGCACTGGAGCCGGGCGTACCGCAACCGTTCTGGGTACAAGCAGCAGCACTGGCTGCGCGCACCGCAGTGTTCATCTCCGCCGATGCCAGCCGTCCGACCCAAAGCGGCAGCCTGCCGGGTGTTGATCCAGCGCCGGCCAGCGAGCGCTTCACCCTGACCGAGCGCCAGTCGCTGCTCAACTACGGCATCGCCACTGCGTACTACGAGGGCGGTTACGTGCGCATCCAGCGTTCGATCACCACCTACCAGAAAAACGCTTACGGTCAGGCTGACAACTCCTATCTGGACAGCGAAACCATGCACCAGTCGGCGTTCATCGTGCGTCGTCTGCAAAGCGTGATCACCAGCAAATACGGGCGCCACAAACTGGCTTCCGACGGCACCCGTTTCGGCGCCGGCCAGCCGATCGTCACTCCGGCGACCATTCGCGGCGAGTTGATCGCGCAGTACGCCAAGCTGGAACTGGAAGGCCACGTGGAGAACGCCGAGCTGTTCGCCGAGCACCTGATCGTCGAGCGTGACGTGCAGGACCCGAGCCGCGTGAACGTGCTGTTCCCGCCGGATTACATCAACGGTCTGCGCGTGTTCGCACTGCTCAACCAATTCCGTCTGCAATACGACGACGCGGCCTGATCGCCGCGTTTGGCCGTAAGCATTCAGCCCACCTCGGTGGGCTTTTTTATTTGAAGGGAGTAACACCATGGGTCAAGTGATTGCAGGCACCTGCTACGTCAAAGTCGACGGTGCACAACTGACTATCAACGGCGGCTGCGAAGCCCCGCTGATGGCCGTCAAACGCGAAACCGTCGTACCGGGTTTCTACAAGGAAACCGACGTCGCGCCGTCGTTCAAAGTGACCGCGCTGCACACCGCCGACTTCCCGCTGAAGAAGCTGATCGAAGGCACTGACATCACCGTCACTTGCGAATTCAGCAACGGCAAAGTCTACGTGCTGGCCGGTGCCTATCTGGTCGAAGAGCCGGTTTCCAAAGGCGATGACGCCACCATCGAACTGAAATTCGAAGGCATCAAGGGGACCTGGCAATGAGCGGCGCCGTGAAGCTTCAGGTTGCGATCGAAGCTCACGGCGAGCCCCTGACCGAACTCGTCCTGCGCCGTCCGACGGTGCAGGAAGTGCGAGCGATCAAGGCGCTGCCGTACAAGATCGACAAGAGCGAAGAAGTCAGCCTCGACATGGACGTGGCGGCCAAATACATCGCCGTGTGCGCCGGCATCCCGCCGTCGTCGGTCAACCAGCTCGATCTGGCTGACCTCAATGCGTTGAGCTGGGCCGTTGCGAGTTTTTTCATGAGTGCGGCGTCGGAGCCATCACCGACCTGATCGCAGTCGCCTATGACCTGGCCTGGTTCTGGAAGGTTGACCCCGAACAGATGATGGCCAGGCCACTGGATGTGCTCCGCGAGTCGCTGGAGCACGCGCAACGGATCAATGCGATGCAGCAGGTGCAGTGATGGCAGACGAAGAAAAGCAAGTCAAAACACCGGTGCTGATCACGGGCATCGATGAACTGTCGCCCAAACTCGGCGCCCTGCGAGTAAAGGTCGAGAGCTTCAAGAAAAATCTCGAACAGACCGGCCTCGGCAAACTGGACATCAGCGGTCTGTTCAAGGGCGGCAGTGTGATCACGCCGTTCGTGGACGGGATCAAATCGGCGGCGGCGTTTCAGGGCAAACTGACTGAAGTCAGCGAGACGGCGAAAACCGTTGATCTGCCCGCCGCACCGCAAACCGCCGCGCAGAACATGAACGTGTTCAGTGCGTCGATGGAAAAGGTTTCCTCCGCTGTCGACGCAGCGCTGGTGCCGGCGGTGGGGGCGTTGGTGATCGGGCTTGAGCCGATGATGACTCAGGTCGGCAGCCTGCTTGCCGACAATCCGAAACTGGTTGAGGGGCTGGCGGCGGGAGCCATCGCCTTTTCGGCGATGCAAACCGCAGTCACTGGCGCGACGCAAGTGTTCGATGTCATGAGCATGGTGCTCAAGACCAACCCGATCATGCTGATTGCCATGGGTATCGCGGTGGCGGCCGGTTTGATCTATGCCAACTGGACACCGATCAGCGCGTTCTTCACCGGGATGTGGGAAGGTGTCAAAAACGTCGGGTCGAATGCCATGGCGATCTTGCGTTCGGTGCTCGACTGGCGCCCGCTCGATGCGCTGGCGGCGCTCTGGCAACCGGTCACGGGATTTTTCTCGGGGATCTGGGACAAGGTCAAGGCGGTCACCCGCCCGGTGATCGACTTCTTTAAAACAGTTTTCTCCTGGACGCCTTACGGCATGATCCTGGACAACTGGGGGGCGCTGACGGGACTGTTTTCGGCGATCTGGGAACTGCTCAAGGCCTTGAGTGTGCCGGTAATGGCGTTCCTCAGAAATCTGTTCGATTTCTCGCCGATGCAGATGATCAACAGTGCGTGGGGCGGTGTTGTCAGGTTCTTCGAGCCGATGTTCGATGGTCTGCGAAAAGCCGCGCAGCCGGCCAAGGCGTTCCTGGCTTCGTTGTTCGACTTCTCGCCGATGCAGATGATCACCAGCGCCTGGGGCGGTGTTGTTGCGTACTTCCAGCCGCTGTGGACGACGCTGCAATCGGCTGTGCAAAGCACCCGGGAAACATTGCGGACGTTGTTCGATTATTTCCCGATGGAAATGATCACCAGCGCCTGGAGTGGTGTCGTGGGGTACTTCGAACCGATCTGGACGGCCCTGCAAACATCAGTGCAGCGGGTCCAGGGCTTTTTCACCAGCCTGTTCGAGTGGTCGCCGCTGGAGCAGATTGCGCAGTACTGGCAGCCGGTCGGCGAGGTTTTTTCAGCGCTGTGGGATGTTGTGCTGGCGGTGTCTGCGCCGGTCGTGGACTTTCTGCACACGCTGTTCGAATGGAAACCTCTGGATCAGATCATCGAGAGCTGGGGGCCGATCGTCGGGTGGTTCGGAGAGTTGTGGCAAAAGCTGCAAACCGTCATCGCGCCGATCAAGGAACTGTTCGACGGTGGTTTTGCCGGGTTGATCGCCAAGGTCACCGGCAAGGTCGAAACGCTGACTGAGGCGCAACGCCAGACCAATGCCGAAGGCAAGGGTGAACTGGCGCCGGCGTTCTTTGGCGCGAATCCAGCGCCTGCAGGAAACGGGACGTTGCAAAGCGGTTCGCTGCCACAATCCTCCAGCGCCCTGATCCAGCAAAGCGCTGCCAACAACCGCACGCAACTCGAAGGCGGCCTGACCGTGCGCTTCGAAAATGCGCCGGCGGGGCTGCGCACCGATCAACCGCAAACCAATCAACCTGGCCTGGCGCTGTCTTCGCGCATCGGCTATCGCTCGCTGTCGGCAGGAGGTTCCAATGAATTGGCGTGACCGCTTGTTGCCGGCATCGTTTCGCGGTGTCGGGTTCTGGATCGATCAGGCGAAAACCCCGGTCGGTCGCAAAGGTCAGTTGCATGAGTATCCGCAACGCGACCTGCCGTATTTCGAGGATCTCGGCCAGCAGGCCAAGACCCACGACCTGACGGCGTTCATCATCGGCGCCGATTGCCTGGAGCAGCGCGACAAGCTGCTCAAGGCCTTGGAGGCGGGCAGTGGTGAACTGGTGCATCCGTGGCTCGGACGTTTGCAAGTCAAGGTCGGCGAATGCGACATGACCCACACCCGCCAGGATGGCGGGCTGGTGACGTTCAGTCTGAAGTTTTACCCCGACCGGCCGTTGCCGTTTCCGACCGCCACGGTCAGTACGCAAAAAATCCTGTTGGCCAAGGCTGACACGTTGCTGGGGTCAGCCGTGTCGCGTTTCGAGGAGGTGATTGTCCGGATTCAAGCGGCGCGGATCGGCATCAATAATCTGCGAAACAGCCTGACCGGGGTGTTCGATGTCATCAAGGAACAGCTGAAACCGCTGATCGCGCAATACAAGGAAATCACTGAACTGGTCAGAGCCGTCAAGGAATTGCCCAAGGAAGTGGCGGCGGAGTTCAAGGGCTTGCTCGGCGATATCAAGGAACTCAAGGCATTCGCGAAGGAGGGCTACCGTGGCGTGATTGCCGACGTGTCCCAACAACTCGAAGCCATTCGCAAGGCCGATGCGCCGAAGATCACCACCGGCAAGGACACCAACGCGGCGGCCCAAGCCATGGCCGATCTGGTGCAAGACACCCTGATCGTCAAAGTGGCGCAATGGGTCGCCTCGATGCCGGTGGCGTCGAAGCCAGTGAAGCTGGCGTCGACACCTTCGCTTGATCAGCAATCGAAGCAGCAGGTCACGCGTCAGGACGTGCCGGCCACGGATGATTTGCAGGCGCTGCAGAACAACCTGGTCGAGGCGCTCCAGATGGCCAAAAACAAAGCCGGCCCGGCGCACTATCAAGCGATCAGCGATGTACAGGATGCTTTGGTCGCGCACCTCAAAGCGGTAGCGTCTTCGGGTGTGCGTCTGGTCACCAAGTCGTTTCAGGAGAGTTTTCCGGCGCTGGTGGTGGCGTACAAACAGTTCGGAGATGCGACGCGCGTTACCGAAGTGATCCAGCGTAACGCGGTAACCAACCCGTTGTACCTGCCGCCCAATGACGTGAAAGTCTCCCGGGAGTAGTCATGAGCGAGATAGACAACCGCGTCACGCTGACTGTCGACAACATGGAATACGGCGGCTGGAAAAGTGTGGAAATTACCGCCGATCTTGAGCGCCAGTTTCGCACCTTCAAACTCGACATCACCTGGCAATGGCCGGGGCAGACGGTGGACAAACCGATCAAGCCGGGCGACCCGTGTGAAGTGAAAATCGGCCAGGACCTGGTGCTCACCGGCTACGTGTTCAAGGCGCCGATCCGCTACGACGGGCGCCAGATCAGCCTGAGTATCGAGGGCAGTTCCTGCACTCAGGATCTGGTGGACTGTGCCGCGATCAACCGCCCGAACCAGTGGAAAGACCAGCCCATGCTGGGCATCGTCGAGGCATTGGCGTCGTCGTACAAGGTCAAGGTGGTCAGCGAGATTGCCGAAACCACCCGATTGGGCAGCTACACCCTGGTGCCGGGGGAAACGGTTTTTCAATCGATCGATCGTCTGCTGTCGCTGTTTCGGGTGTTCTCCACCGACGATGCATCGGGACGGCTGGTGCTGGCCAGGCCTGGCAGCGCGGGCCGCGCCAGTGATGCGCTGGAGCTGGGCAAGAATATCCTTTCGGCTAACGCGCCGATGGATTACAGCCAGGTGTTCTCTGAATACCGGGTCATCGGCCAGCAGAAGGGCAACGATCAGAAAAGCGGCGCGGCGGTCAGCGAGATTGAATCGATCGCCACGGATCTGGGCTACAAGCGCCGCCGCGTCACCGTGATCAACGAGGGCCTGCAGATCAACCCTGATCTGTCGCTCAAACGCGCGCTCTGGGAAAGCGCCACCCGCATGGGCCGGGCGCAGACCACCACCTATCAGGTGCAGGGCTGGCGTCAGTCCAATGGCGATCTGTGGCGCCACAACACGCTGGTGAAGGTCAAGGATCCGGTGCTCGGTTTTGACGGCGACATGCTGATCTCCAAAGTGACGTATTCGCTGTCGGCGCAAGGCTCGGTGACCACGCTGCAGGTGGCGCCACCGCATACCTTCGATCCTGATCCCACGCCCCCGAAAAAAACCTCATAGGCCCGGAAAAGATCGCAGCCTTCGGCAGCTCCTACAGGTGTACGCCGATCATAGGTAGGAGCTGCCGAAGGCTGCGATCTTTTGACCTCGGCCCGTTTCGTACAGGAACCAAGCATGAGCCTACTGACACGCCTGCTGGCGCGCGGCACTGTCGTGCTCGCCAACTCGGCATCCAAGCTGCAATCGCTGCAAATGCGCCTCACCGCCGGTGAAGTGAACGACGACCTGGAGCATTTCGAACCCTACGGTTTCACCAGCAATCCGCTGGCCGGCGCCGAAGGCATCGTCACGTTTCTTGGCGGTGACCGTTCCCACGCCATCGCCCTGGTGGTCGCCGACCGCCGCTATCGCCTGCAGTCGCTGGCCTCTGGCGAAGTGGCGATCTACACCGACGAGGGCGACAAGATCCACTTCAAGCGCGGGCGCATCATCGACATCGAAACCGCCACCCTGAACATCCGCGCCAGCAGCGCGGTGAACTTCGACACGCCGGTGATCAACCAGACCGGCAAGATCGTTTCCACTGGTGATCAGCTCGCCGGTGGCATTAGCCAGATCAAACATGTGCACGTCGGCGTGCAGGCCGGCAGCGGCCAGACCGGTGCGCCGGCAGGAGGCAAATAATGCTTGTCAGCCAGAACCTCCATGCCGCGCTGACCCGCGCCGTGCTCATCAGCCTGTTCACCTGGCGCCGCGCCGCCGATGACGACGCTCTCGATGACGAGGAGCGCTTCGGCTGGTGGGGCGACAGCTTTCCCACCGTCGCCGACGATCGCATCGGTTCGCGGCTGTGGCTTTTGCGTCGGGTCAAGCTGACCCGACAGACCCAGATGGACGCCGAGTTCTATGCCCGCGAAGCCCTGCAATGGCTGATCGACGACGGCCACTGCAGCGCCATCGACATCATCAGCGAACGCCTCGACGCCCAGCGCCTGAACCTGCGCACGGTCCTGACCCTGGCCGACGGCGAACGTCTGGACATCAACCCCGATAACAGTTGGCAGGTGATCTATGCCGTTTGAAACCCCTTCGCTGCCGGTGCTGATCAAGCGCACCCAAAGCGACCTGGCCGGCGATTCGCTGCGCCAGTCCGATGCGCAAGTGCTGGCCCGCACCCTCGGCGGTGCCGCTTATGGCCTGTACGGTTATCTCGACTGGATTGCCGAGCAGATCCTGCCGGACAAGGCCGACGAATCGACCCTGGAACGCATCGCCGCGCTGCGCCTGAACCAGCCGCGCAAACCGGCGCAAGTCGCCACCGGCAGCGTCAGTTTTACCGCCACTGCCGGCGCGGTGCTCGACGTTGACACGCTGCTGCAAGCAAGCGATGGCCGTACTTACAAAGTTACCACCGCGCGCACTACCGTCAATGGCAGCAACACCACCACGATTGCTGCGCTCGATGCCGGCAGCCTGGGCAATGCTGACGCTGGTCTGGCGCTGAACCCGGTACAGCCGATAGCCGGTGTGGTCGGCAATAGCTTCGTCGTGCTGGCGCCCGGCCTCAGTGGCGGCGTGGCGCGGGAAAGCCTGGAGTCGCTGCGTTCGCGGGTGATCCGTTCCTATCGGGTCATTCCGCACGGCGGTTCGGCCAGCGACTACGAGACCTGGGCGCTGGAAGTGCCGGGTGTGACGCGAGCCTGGTGCCGCGGTGGCTTCCTGGGGCCGGGCACGGTGACGGTGTTCATCATGCGCGACGAAGACCCGCAACCGGTGCCCAACGATGAACAACTGGCGGAGGTTCAGGCGTACATCGAACCGCTGCGTCCGGTGACCGCGGAAGTACACGTGCAGCGGCCGATTCAGGTGCCGGTGGTGTATCGCTTCAAGAGCGTCAATCCGGACACCACCGCTGTGCGCGCCGCCGTGGAAGCGCAGCTGCGCGACTTGCACAACCGCGAGGCCGACCTCGGCGTGCCGCTGCTGATCAGCCATATCCGCGAAGCCATCAGCAGCGCCGGCGGTGAATACGATCACTCGCTGACCGCGCCGGCCGCTGACGTGCCTGCCGGGCAAAGCGAACTGCTCACCTTCGGAGGTTGCGTATGGGGGGCATAAGAACCGCCGCGCAATACCAGGCGCAACTGCGCGCCTTGCTGCCGAGCGGCCCGGCATGGGATCCGGAACGCGTCCCGGAACTCGAGGACGTGCTGCAAGGCGTCGCCGTCGAGCTGGCCCGTCTCGATGCCCGTGCCGCCGACCTGCTCAACGAGATGGACCCGGCAGGCGTCAGCGAACTGGTGCCGGACTGGGAGCGGGTGATGGAACTGCCCGACCCGTGCCTGGGCGCCACGCCGCTGTTCGACGACCGCCGCCTCGCCGTACGCCGGCGCTTGCTCGCGGTGGGCAGCCAAGCTGTCGGTTACTACCTCGACATCGCCAAAAGCCAGGGCTACCCCAACGCCAGCATCACCGAACACGAAGCCCCCCGCATGGGCCGCTCGCGTTTCGGCGCAGCGCACTGGGGCACCTGGGAAGCGCAATTCATGTGGACCCTCAACACCGGCGGCCGCCTGCTGCTTGGCCGGCGCTACGGCGCGAGCTACTGGGGCGAGCGCTTTGGCGTCAACCCGGGCTCGGCGCTGGAGTGCCTGATCCACCGCAGTGCGCCGGCGCATACCAAAGTGCACATCAATTATGACTAGGGAGGAATGACGGGATGGATTATCCGAAAAGTGTGCCTAGCGCCGGTCTGGTGAATGGGAAATTTGTCGATGAAAACCCGCTGACCGGGACGCCGGGGTCGTTGATCCCGGCGGACTGGGGCAACGGGGTGACGCAGGAAATTCTCAACGTGATCAAGGCTGGGGATCTGACTCCGGACGAGAAGAAATACGATCAGTTGTTGCAGGCGATTCAGAGCGTTTCGGCCAAGGGCTGGAATCTGGATTCGGCGTTGCCGATCGGGTCGTTGCCAACCGCTACTGTTGCTACGGCAGACGGGCGACTGCCGATCACGCCAGCGGCTGTTGCCACCAGTGGCGGGAGGGTGTCGATTCCGGCTGGCGTGCTGATCAGCCTCGGTCAGGAAGTGGTGGCCGGGCAGTTGGCTCGTCCGCGCACATTTACGACACAAGCCTGGAGCAGTGTTGATCTGTTGCCTAACTCTAATTACTTTTTGCGTGCGCAAGTGGTTGCCGGCGTGCTGACCTTTTACACGCAGCGCGGCGTCATCTATGACGCTACGCCCGAAGGCTTGAAGGGCACGATCAATGGTGCGGCGGGAGGCGGTTTTCAGTCGACGCCGCTGGATATTTGTTTGGCATGGGTGGTGACAGCAGGCCCTGGCTCGGTGCCGATTGTCCGACCGATTTATAACCGCGGTCGTTTGTCGTGGACGCAAACAATCAGCGGTAATGGCGTGGTGTACCTGCCACTTGACCCGCATGCCCGTGCCGCGCGGCTGGTGGTGGGCAATGCGACGCCGCATCCGACGCTCGTCACAGCTGTGAATTTTGCTACACCCGGATGGCTGGGTGCCAACTACTGTTTTCTCAATCCAAAGGCTGCCGCGTCGAGCAATTGGGATGGTTGGGCCATTGCGGGTGAGACGGTACGGGTTATTACCAACAACGAGGTGAGTGACACAACCGTGTCGACACTGACCGCTAGCTTCGACCACAGCATGTTGCGTTCCTTGTGGCAGACCTATCAAGCCGAACACGCTTTTGGTGCCGATAACGGTTCAAGTGACGAATTGCTGTTCAGCATGGGCATCAAAAATCTCCTCCCAAGCGACTACGCCAACGGTGTTGCGATCAATTTTTCAGCGGCGGTGAATATCAATCTTTCCTGGGAGCTGATCCGATGATCATCATTCAAGAACTTCACCACTTCGAGGAAGGCTTGCGTCCGGCCCAGCCGTCCAGTGCCCATGATTGGGATGGAGAAAAATGGCAGCTGAATGCGTCCAGAGTTGCCGAACTGGAACTTCAGGAAGCCGAGCAGCTGTGTTCCAAGGTCGACGCGGCGGCCGACAGTGTTCGCACCGTTTTGGCCGGCGACCCGCTCAAAGCCATGGAGTACGCCCAGGCCGCTGCCGACGCTCAGGCTTATCAGAACGCTGGTTACCCGAAAAAAGAAGTGCCGCTGTCAGTCGCCGCATGGGTAGTGAAAGGTCGAACTGCCAAACAGGCCGCCGAGCAGATCCTGAGCAAGGCCGACCAACTCACTGACCATCTGCTGACCCTGCGCACCTTGCGCCTGAAGGCCAAAAACCAGATCCGCGCGCATGCGGCCAAAGGCAATCTCGATCTGGCGCGAAGTGCGAGCGATGACACGTTGGTGGCGATTCGCGAACTGCTCAGCAGCCAGAATCTCTAGTCGCAACGCCTTCGTTCTGCGTCACCCAAGCCCACCTCGATGTGGGCTTTTTATTTTCAGAAAACAGACCGCCGCTGGCTCGCATCAGCGATCGCCGTGATGCGGTTCATTTGTTATTTCAGAGGAACGAAAGACCTATGGATTATCCAAAAAGCGTCCCCAGTGTCGGTCTGGTCGATGGCCGGTTTGTCGATGAAAACCCGGTGGCGGGCACGCCGGGTTCGTTGATTCCGGCGGTGTGGGGCAACAGCGTGACTCAGGAGATCCTGAGTGTGATTAACGGCGGCGGGTTGGTGGCTTCTGAAGCCGATACCGGTCAGTTGTACAAGGCGATTCAGGTGTTGATGGGCAAGAGCAGCCCGATGCGTTCGTCCATCACTCGGGTCAATTCATCCCGATTGTTGGCCAGCGAAGAGCTTGGTCTGGTCCTCATTGATGCCAGTGCTGGCGCACTCAGTGTCAGCCTGCCGCCAGCCAATGCGGGTCTGGGGGTGCGAGACGTTATTGTCCGGCGGCTGGATAACAGCGGTAGTCGTCTGGTTGTTCAAGTTTCAAGTGGTGACTCAATCAAATTCCATACCCACCTGAACACCTCGGGGTATCCATTTCTGGTGTTGATGGGCGCAGGTGACTGGTGGCATCTGCGCAGTGATGGCGCAGGTAACTGGTGGCCGGTCGGTCGTTTCGACGGCTCTTCACTGGGGCACATTGTCTTTGAAACTGCGCTGGCAGTATTACCGGGTGGCTATGCCGCTTTGAACGGTTCGTTACTCAGTCGCGCAGAGTGGCCGTGGCTTTGGGATCACGCGCAACAGTCCGGAATGCTGCGTTCCGAAGCTGATCGTGGTGGTGCGTGGACGCCTGGAGATGGTGCCACGAACTTCCGTTTACCAGAGGCTCGCGGTGAATTTTTACGGGTACTCGCTGAAGGCGGATTGATCGACCCGGGACGTGCACCTGGCTCCTGGCAAAAAGGCTCTTTAGTTCAGGGCGACAATGGAATGGGCGACAACATTTTGTTCGCAACACATATCAACTCCCAGAAATCCCAGTTGGGCTTCGATATGGGTAACTACACCGATTACGTGGGCTCCACTGTTAAATACATCACACCTGCAGCGCCGGTTACGCCAATCTCGGACGCTGACTTGCTGAACCATGGCGGTATCACGCGCCCTCGAAATATTGCCTATCCGGGTCGGATCAAACTTATCTGAGGTGCCCATGTTTAATTATCTGACTGATCACTTGGGCTGTTTGACAGGCCCTGTCGAGTTTGATGTCACACCGGGGCTTGGTGTTCAACTGCCGAGTAATGCGATTCAACTTTCCTTCCAGTTGCCGGCGCCTGAGAGCGGCCGAGTGTGGACCTTGGTTAACACTGTTCCGCGTGAGGTGATCGACCGCCGTGGCATGGTTTATCGCAAGGACGGCGGCGCGCAACAGATCTGGACCGAGCTTGGTGAGTTGCCGGACACCCTGACCGCGCAGCCATGGCCAGGCGAGTTCCACATCTGGCGCGACAACGCCTGGGTGCTGGATGAGCAGGCTCGTTTGGCGAGCATCAGACAGCAATCTCTCGGCCAGCGCGACGCATTGTTACGCGATGCCGTCCTGCGCATCGCTCCGCTGCAATACGCCGAAGACATCGGCGATGCCAACCACGACGAACAACTGCTGCTGATCGAGTGGAAGCTCTACAGCGTGGAGCTGAACCGTATCGAAAAGCAGGCCGGTTTCCCCGATGAGATTACCTGGCCGGTCGCTCCCGGCGCAGCCATAACCAACTGATTTTCAGCACAGGGAGCAGTGCAATGGATTATCCAAAAAGCATTCCCGGCGTTGGCCTGGTCAACGGCGGCTTCGTCGATGAAAACCCGCTCGCCGGTTCACCGGGCTCGTTGATCCCGGCCGCGTGGGGCAACAGTGTCACGCAAGAAATTCTCAACGCGATCAAGGCTGCCGGGCTGACGCCTGATGAAGCCAGAACCGACCAGTTGGCAACGGCCATCGGCGCGTTGGTCGACTTCACCAAACTGAGAAACACCCCGACCACACTGGCCGGTTACGGCATCACCGATGCGGTGGGGCGGTTGTTGGCGGTGCGGCAGATCGAGACGCTCGGGATCACGGTTTACAAGCCCAATCCCAGGGCCAAACGGATTCGCGTGCGGTTGGTGGGGGCGGGTGGTTCGGGTGGAGGTTGTGCGCCTGTTGCCGCCGGTAATTTGCGTATTGGTGGTGGAGGTGGTTCGGGTGCCTATGCCGAAAGCCTGTATGACGTGACGCCTCAAATGCTTGCCGGCGTGCCTGTTTCGTTGGGTGCGGGTGGTGCAATCGGCCCCACGATGGGGTTGGGCGGCGGCGGGGCCTCCTTCGGCTCATACATGAGCGTGGGAGGCGGGGGCGGTGCACAGATCCTGAACATTGATACGTCAACCTCTGCCTCAGGGTACGTCCAAGGCGGCCTCGGAGGCCAAGACGCGGTGGGCGGCAATCTTGCCAACGCACGTGGCAACACCGGCGGCTACGCAATGTTCAACGGCAATTGGGGAGTGCTCTCCGGTGGTGGAGCCGCAAGCCCGTTCGACGGCGGCGCCCCGTACAAGGGCGTAAACAACCCTGGTGTTGCGGGTATTCGAGGCTCAGGAGGCAGTGGCTCCTGTTCGTCGCATCCTACGAACTCTTTCGCTGGTGGTGCTGGCGGCAACGCCTTCTGTGAAATCTGGGAGTACGAATAATGGCCCGTTATGTACGAGTGGAAAACGGTGTCGCGGTCGAATTGATCGACACCGGTGACTACGCGATCACCCAACTGTTTGCCCCCGCTTTCGTCGAGACGATGGTGCAGGTGCCGGAGGGTATGCAGATCGAAATTGGCGCGCCCGTCGGCGAATTGCGTCAGGAAATTGCGCCGTTGCCTGTAACGAGCAGCCCGGTCATTACCCCTGAAACAGTCCCCGATGAGCAAGAGCCTCTGGCGGCAGCACGCACCTGGCGCCAGTCCAGCCTGTCGGCCACCGAATGGTGGGTGACGCGTCATCGCGATGAGCAAGAGCTGGGGCGCGGGACGACGCTCAAGGCTGCGCAATATCTGGAATTGCTGGAGTACCGTCAGGCGCTGCGCGACTGGCCTGAAACAAGTCAATTTCCTTCCGCTGTTTCCCGGCCTTCGGTCCCCACGCGGTTAGCCGCACTCATAGGCTGAGACCAGCCCCAAATATTTCAGATTAAGGAGACAACCCTTGGACTATCCCAAGAGTGTGCCCAGTGTCGGACTGGTGAATGGACAATTTGCTGATGAGGACCCGGTTGCCGGCAAACCTGGTTCGCTGATTCCGGCGACATGGGGCAATGGCGTTACGCAGGAAATTCTTAATGTGGTGCAAGCGGCCGGCATGACGCCGAATGAGTCAGCCAATAATCAGTTGCTCGCTGCGCTGCGCAGCCCGACGCTGTTCAACACAGCACCGCAGTTTGATAGCGGACGCTCGGCGGCAACTGCGCAATTTGTACAACGAGCGTTGGGCAGTCATGCGAGTGCTCGCGGAATATCCGCAGCGACTCAGTTGACGCTGGCCGATGTCGGTTCCTCGATTGGTCTGGGCGGCACAGTGACTTATACCGTGACGCTTCCGGACGCAGCCTCGGCGCCGGATGGCGCGACGATCAGTCTGCATTGCCGCAACGCAGGCTCGGTCATGGTAGCCAGCAAAACCGGCTCACAAATCAGCCCTCAAGGGGCTTACGTGGCGTCGATCGTGATGAACGCCGGTGAGAGTGCGAACTTCGTCAGGGAGTCTGGTACTTGGGTGGTTTATGGCACGGCTGCGTTGAAGCACTGCGCCTCCTATGGCGCTCAGTTCACCACGCCGGGTTATCAGAAATTCCCCAGCGGATTGATCCTGCAGTGGGTCGTCGGTGGCTCAGACACCAATGGCAACATGACGCTTTCACTGCCGATCAAGTTTCCGTCGGCCATTCTGGGTGGCGTCGCCAATGAGGCAAATCCGACAGGCTGGAGTGCTGCAAATGCGACCGTCTGGGCGTTCGATCTGGGGTTATCGACCACCACTCAGGTGGTGGCGCGGGTTCGCAACATTGATTCCACAGGGATCAAGCCATCGACGGGAATTTCGGGTCGCATTCTGGTTTGGGGAGTTTGACCATGGCTATTTACTTTTACGCACAAACGCTTGGATTTGACCGGGTTGAAAATCCTGGAGCGGAACCTCCAGCAGGCGCAGTGGAAATCACTCAGGCCCAATACATTGAGCTATTCGCCGGGCAGGCCGCAGGCAAAGTCATCAGCGCCACTGCCACAGGTCAGCCAGTCCTTGGCGAGCCGCAAGTCTCCCCAGTGGCGCTGATTGCCCTGGAGCGCGGCTGGCGCAATAACGTTCTGCAGAGCACTCAATGGCTGGTTCTTCGCGATGCCGAAGAACTGGAAATGGGCGAGGGCACCACCCTGCGCAGCGAAGAATTCAAACAACTCCTGACGTACCGTCAGGCACTGCGCGACTGGCCTGACAATCCGGATTTCCCGAACGTACGTTCGCGGCCGGTTGAACCTGACTGGCTGGAAGGCTTGCTGCAGGCCAATGGTTGAGCGGTTTGCTGAGCAACCGAGGATAAATAAACATGGATTACCCAAAAAGTGTCCCGGGCTCCGGCCTGGTCGATGGCAAATTTGTCGACGAAGACGCCATCGCCGGAACACCGGGATCGCTGATCCCGGCCAGTTGGGGCAACAGTGTTACTCAGGAAATACTCAACGCAATTACCTCGGCCGGTTTGAAACCGGATGAAGCACAGACCGATCAGTTGGCGCAGGCGATCCGGCAATTATCGAAGCCTGACCCACTGCAGCAGTTTCCGGTGCAGGTCTATCGCCGGAATGTGCTGATCAATGGCGGCTTCGATATCTGGCAGCGCGGAACGACCAACCAAGGCCCCAATATCGGTGGGTATGTAGCCGATCGTTTTCGTTGCGACTGGAATGGCAATGCTGCCGTGGCCATTTCCCGCCAGGATTTTGCCCCTGGCCAGACAGACGTGGCAGGTGAGCCGAGCTATTTCTTGCGCTGGCAGCAAACCACGGCGGGCGTTGGCGCTACCGAGCACAAGATTTCCCAAGGCGTTGAATCGGTCAGGACTCTGGCTGGAAAAACCGCCACCGTGACATTTTGGGCGCGCTCCGACGCCGCGCGCCCGTTGAAGGTAACCATCGGTCAGTACTTCGGCAACGGTGGTTCGGAAGCCGTCGTCAAAGTGGTCGATGTCTTTGCATTGAACACTGCATGGACCAAATACAGCGCGACGTTTCAGGTGCCAGTGATCGCGGGAAAAATGCTCGGCACCAATGATTACTTGCGGTTGGCTTTTGATCTGCCACTTAACGTTTTGCAAACCGTGGATCTTGCACGGGTTCAACTCGAGGAGGGACCGGTTTCCACGCCGTTCGAATATCGTCCTGTTGGTGAAGAGCTGATGTTGTGTCAGCGCTACTTCGAGAAGTCGTTTGCCAGTCGTTTACCGATTCGTGCAAACAATGGTGTCGTAACCTGCATCGTTACGTTCACTCAGGCTGCGGCCGGGAATACCGGTCAATACGGCATGGTTATAGACATGCAGGTTCAGAAGAGAGTGCAACCCACCGTCGTCCTGTATTGCCCCGGAAATGAAAGCAGTCAGGTCTGGAACTACTCGCAGGGTGTGGCATGCACGGGGACCACGGTGCAAAGTGTGACACAGCGAAGTTTCGCCATCGGCACCGTGACGCCTGTGAGCAGTCAGCCCGGTAACGGATTGCAGATTGAATGGACAGCGGACGCTGAAATCTAGGGGTAGCTCATGACATATCAACTGACCGCCTGTGGTGTATTGCGCGTTGAAGATGCCGCGTTTATTCCACAGGACACGACCAATCGCGACTGGCTTGAGTATCAGCAATGGCTGTTAACCGGCGGACAGGTGCTGCCATCGAATGACGCACTCGAAGAGTCTGTACCCAACAACACCCTGACAACTCTGGCAAAAAAATGGCTGGGGGCCGTTGCTCGCCAACCATGATTCAATCGGAGCATCCAGGGAGGATTACGCATTATGCAAATAACTGAAGACAACCTTAAAACCATCATGCCCAACGCCCGCTCCCAAGCGGGCGTTTTTGTTTCTGCACTGAACAAAGCAATGACTCGCCGCCATATCGACTCGCCGAAACGCATCGCCGCGTTCCTGGCACAAGTTGGTCATGAGTCGGGGCAGCTGCAATACGTGCGCGAGCTGGGCAACAACCAGTACCTGAGCAAATACGACACCGGCACGCTGGCCTTGCGTCTGGGTAACACGCCCGAGGCCGACGGCGACGGGCAGAAGTACCGCGGTCGCGGGCTGATCCAGATCACCGGGCGCAGCAACTATCGCCAGTGCAGCCTCGGCCTGTTCGGCGATGAGCGTCTGCTGTCCTTGCCTGAGTTGCTTGAGCAACCGCAATGGGCAGCGGAATCGGCGGCATGGTTCTGGGAACAGAACGGCCTGAACGATCTGGCCGACCGCGACCAGTTCAACAGCATCACTCGCCGAATCAACGGCGGGTTGAATGGCCTGCAGGATCGGCTCGACATCTGGGCGCGGGCGAGGGCGGTGCTATGTCCATCTCCTGGCGCCTGATCGGCATTTTGCTGCTGGCTGCGGTGGCCGCTGCGCTGGCCTGGCAGTTTCAGGACTGGCGCTACGGTCGACAACTCGCGGAGCAGGCGCGGTTAAACGCCGACACTCTCAATCAGCTGAATGTGGCGGCAGCCAGCGCGCAGCAGATCGAGCAGGATAAACGTCTGGCCCTTGAGCGACGCCTGGCGGCCAGTGAACAAACCCACTATCGAGCCATGAGCGATGCCCAACGTGATCAAGATCGCCTGCGCGATCGTCTTGCCACTGCTGATTTGCGCCTGTCAGTCCTCATCGACGCCGGCGACGCTGCCCAAGGCTGCGGGATGCCAGCCACCGCCGGCGCCGGCGGCGTGGATCATGCAGCCGTACGCGCCCGACTTGACCCGGCGCATGCTCAACGAATTATCGCCATCACCGACGCCGGCGACCGCGGACTGATTGCCCTGCAGGCCTGTCAGGCCTATGTCAGAGCGCTGGCGCCCGAACATTTTGAATGAGTCTGTGTATTGAAAGCGCAACCGGGTCGTGTACGGTGGTAGTCATTCCACCCGATCCGGAGCGCACCGTGAAAGAGATCACTCAACTGGCTGCCGAGCTTGGCCGACGTTTGCAGTTGCTCAACGCCCACGTCACCACGGCCGAGTCGTGTACCGGTGGCGGGATTGCTGAGGCGATCACGCGGATTCCCGGGAGCTCGGCGTGGTTCGAGGCCGGTTATGTGACCTACTCCAACCGGCAGAAGACCCAGCAACTGAATGTGCCCGCCGAATTGTTCGGCACGGTGGGCGCGGTCAGTCGCGAAGTCGTCGAGTCGATGGTGCGGGGCGCGCAGAAAAACAGCCTGGCGCGGTTTGCCGTCGCCGTCAGCGGCGTGGCCGGGCCCGATGGCGGTACACCGAACAAACCGGTGGGCACCGTGTGGCTGGCCTGGGGCGTGGGCGATGCGGTTTCCAGTGAGGTTCAGCACTTCCCCGGTAACCGCGACGAAGTTCGCCGACAAACGGTGAAGGCCGCGCTAGAGGGGCTGTTGCGACTAGCGGCACGAGAAATCGAAAATCAGGGGTAGGCGATCCGCGAACGCTGTGGAATAATACTGGCTACTTATACAGGTGTTGGCCGTCAGGCCTTATTGATTACGTGAGGACTTTAATGGACGACAACAAGAAGAAAGCCTTGGCTGCGGCCCTGGGTCAGATCGAACGTCAATTCGGCAAGGGTGCCGTGATGCGTATGGGCGATCAGGACCGTCAGGCGATCCCGGCTATCTCCACCGGCTCTCTGGGTCTGGACATCGCACTCGGCATTGGCGGTCTGCCAAAAGGCCGTATTGTTGAAATCTACGGTCCTGAATCTTCCGGTAAAACCACACTGACGCTGTCCGTGATCGCCCAGGCGCAAAAAGCCGGTGCGACCTGCGCCTTCGTCGACGCCGAACACGCCCTCGACCCTGAGTACGCCGGCAAGCTGGGCGTCAACGTCGACGACCTGCTGGTTTCGCAGCCGGACACCGGCGAACAGGCCTTGGAAATCACCGACATGCTGGTGCGCTCCAACGCAGTCGACGTAATCATCGTCGACTCCGTGGCGGCACTGGTACCGAAGGCTGAAATCGAAGGCGAAATGGGTGACATGCACGTGGGCCTGCAAGCCCGTCTGATGTCCCAGGCGCTGCGTAAAATCACCGGTAACATCAAGAACGCCAACTGCCTGGTGATCTTCATCAACCAGATCCGCATGAAGATCGGCGTGATGTTCGGCAGCCCGGAAACCACCACCGGTGGTAACGCGCTGAAGTTCTACGCCTCGGTCCGTCTCGACATCCGCCGTACCGGCGCGGTGAAGGAAGGCGACGAAGTCGTCGGCAGCGAAACCCGCGTCAAGGTTGTGAAGAACAAGGTGGCGTCGCCGTTCCGTCAGGCCGAGTTCCAGATTCTTTACGGCAAAGGCATCTACCTCAATGGCGAGATGATCGACCTGGGCGTGCTGCACGGTTTCGTCGAGAAATCCGGCGCTTGGTATGCCTATGAAGGCACCAAGATCGGTCAGGGCAAGGCCAACTCGGCCAAGTTCCTGGCAGACAACCCGGAAGTCGCTGCCAAGCTCGAGAAGCAGCTGCGTGACAAACTGCTGTCGCCAGCGGTGATCGCCGACTCCAAGGCTTCTGCGGTCAAAGAGACCGAAGACGACCTGGCTGACGCTGATATCTGATCGCAGCGATGACCACCGCTGTACTGGATACCCTCGTCGCGGTGCGGCGAACCGCCATGGACCTGCTTGCTCGACGCGAGCACGGTCGAGTTGAGCTGACGCGTAAACTGCGTCAGCGCGGCGCTGAGGCGGAAATGATCGAAACAGCCCTCGACCGGTTGACGGAAGAGGGGCTGCTTTCTGAAGCCCGTTACCTTGAAAGCTTTGTTTCCTACCGTGCCCGCTCCGGTTATGGCCCCTTGCGCATTCGCGAAGAGCTGGGTCAGCGTGGTTTGCGACGCGCCGACATCGAACTCGCACTGCGTGAGAGCGGTATCGACTGGCAGGAGCAGCTTCGGGATACATGGCAGCGCAAGTTCTCCGGACACTTGCCGATTGATGCCAAGGAACGTGCCAAACAAGGTCGATTCCTCGCCTATCGGGGCTTTTCGATGGAGATGATCAACCGCTTGTTCAGCGGCAGAGGGATGGACGACTAAGTCGGTTTAAATAGAAACGGCCCGCTATGGAAATAGCGGGCCGTTTTTTTTTGCCTTCAAATAACCTTCGAAGGTTCGCGTGTGCGATGTGTGGTCTGCGGTTTGCTATGGGCCCAATTTTCCGGAAGGTTGATGTAATCCACCAGTTCCCTGAGTCGGCCGTGGTCCCGGGCGTTGAAGGCGAACGCCAGCCGCACCAGATGGCTGTACTGCGCTTCGTCGTGTTCTTCACCGCTGTAGGCGTGTTGATGGAACTGGTCGCTCAGACACAGATCGGCGAAAGCCGTCTGCATATGCGCCAATGCCTGGTCGCTGAGCTTGTGGTGCATACGAATAACGAACTGACGTTTGAGCCAGCGGCTGGAGTGGAAGTTGCTGTAGAACTGGTTGATTTGCTGCACCGCCTCATCGACGTTATAGACCAGTCGCATCAGTTTCAGGTCGGTGGGCAGGATGTAGCGGTTTTCTTCAAGTTGCTGGCGAATGAAATCCAGTGCTCCCTGCCAGAACGTTCCACCCGGTGTATCCAGCAATACCACAGGCACCAGAGGACTTTTGCCGGTCTGGATCAATGTCAGGACTTCCAGTGCTTCGTCCAGTGTGCCAAACCCGCCAGGGCACAGCACCAGCGCATCGGCTTCCTTGACGAAGAACAGTTTGCGGGTGAAGAAAAAATGGAACGGCAGCAGGTTGCCTGTGCCGTCCACAGTCGGGTTGGCATGCTGTTCGAAGGGCAGGGTGATATTGAATCCGAGGCTGTGGTCACGTCCGGCACCTTCGTGTGCGGCGGCCATGATTCCACCACCAGCGCCGGTGATGACCATCATGTCTGAACGTGTCAGGGCCGCGCCGAGTTCCCGGGCCATTACATACAGTGGATGCTCGACCGGCGTGCGTGCCGAGCCGAACACGGTGACTTTGCGTCGCCCCTTGAATTGTTCCAGCACCCGGAACGCCTGCTCCAGTTCGCGCAGGGCCTGCAGGGTGATCTTGGCGTTCCAGCGGTTGTGATCTTCCTGGGCCATGCGCAGCACGGTCAGGATCATGTCGCGATAGATCGGCAGGTTCGGGCTGTTGGGAGAAACCTGGTTGAGTTGTTCTTCGACCTTGTTGATGAGGTCGGGAAGTTGTTCCTGAAAATGCCGGCTGAGCAGGTCATTCGGTTGGTAAGGCATTCAACGTCTCCTTCTGCACAGAGCTTGTGGCCCTGACGTGCGGCGTCAGTGCCGCGCTGCAAAAAAACACACACTCGGCAGCTCCTTGTCCTGCCGTGAACAGATGATCGGGAATACTTTGAATCTAGACCCTCGCGAGCCATTGCGCTGAGTTGATCATTACGCCGCGCAGTCTTTTTCTGGCAGCCGTTGGGTGTCATTGGCAAAGAATGTTCACCGCTCGTCCGAACGTACGCCGTAGAGCAATCGCTCTGATTTACTAACTTACAGGCACTGTACGACAGCTTGGAGTCAGCCGCCGTACGCAGGGTGCGCGCTTTTCAGGGATTCGCGGGTAGCAGGCAAGGAGGCGGGATAGATGGCCAGAGTGGTTCTGGAAATCGATACGCAGCTGTATCGGATGTTGAAAGCATCAGCCGAGGCCAATCAAGTCAGTCTCGAAGAGGAGTGCTGCCGACGTCTGGCGGGTGGTGAACGGCGTTCACGCTATTTACAGGCACTGGTGGCCGAATTGCGCGCCGAGGATGAGCAGCGGCGCGCCAATACCCGGTGATTACTTCTTCTTCGCCGGGGCTGCTTTCGGGCAATCGGAATCCTGATAGCTGGCCGAGCCGATGGCTTTGTTGGTTTTATATTCAGTGAAGTCGTAACGCATGACCGCGCCTTTGGCCATCAGCTTGCGGTACGACGGGTTATTGCACACCGAAGCACCCAGCTGGAAATACACCGCTTTTGGATCAGCGCGCATCTTTTCGGCGTGGCTGGCCTGTACGCTCAGGTGGTTGATCAGGGTGATGCCTTCAACGGTGTAGCCCTGATCGAGAATGTCTTCGTTGATCGCCCGTGGCGTACCAACGCTGCTTTGTTCGGCGATGTTGCGCAGTTCTTTGTTCAGATTCTGCTCTTTCAACGACGCCGCTTGTGCGCTGAAGGACAACGCCAGCGCGATGGCGGCGGTGGGAACGATTAGGCGCAGCATGAAACTCTCCTGATTCAGTGACTGGTGGTTCGACCAGCCCTGTGGCTGTGCGTTCAGTGGCGCCGGATTATAGGGGAGCCGGTCGGGACGGTACAGGTTTGCGCTCGCCGCTCTGGTAAACTGCCGGCCTTTATTACCTTGCCGAGTGCTGTGCGTGTCGAGTTTTCCTGCTGTGGTGCGTTGCCTGTGATCAAACATGCCCCCAACGCTGTAGCCCGTTTGCGCGACCAGCGCGAGGACGAGGGCATCAAGCCGATTCAGGCCCGAGGTTTTCGCTCCGAACGTTGCCGCGACTGCCGGGTGATCATCAGCCACTGCCTGTGCGCCTGGCGACCAACGGTCGAGTCCCGTTCCGGCGTGTGCCTGATCATGACCGGCAAGGAAGTGTTCAAACCGAGCAACACCGGCTGGCTGATTGCCGATGTGGTACGCGACAACCACGCGTTCATCTGGTCGCGCACCGAGCCTGACTCGCAGATGCTCGCGCTGCTCAACGACCCGCAATGGCAGCCGTACCTGGTATTTCCCGGCGAATACGTAGAACCGTCACGGGTGACCAACACCGTCGCCGTCGATAGCAGCAAGCGTCCGTTGTTCATTCTGCTGGATGCGACCTGGACCGAGGCGCGCAAGATCTTCCGCAAGAGTCCGTATTTCGATCGCTTGCCGATTCTCAGCCTGTTGCCCGACAGACTCTCGCGTTATCGCCTGCGTCGCTCCACCCGTAGCGAACACCTGTGCACCGCCGAAGTTGCGGCGTTGTGCCTCGAATTGGCGGGGGACAGCGACGCGGCCTCGGCACTGGACGCGTATTTCGATGTGTTCAGCCAGCATTACCTGGGCGCCAAACAACAGCTGGACATGAACGAGTCGACCCCGGCGCACGCCGAGTTGTTGCCTTATATACGAAAGCCGCAGGCAGTGTTGGCGCCATAGTGGCCCATACTTCACGCAGCGGCGGCCGTGCTGCTTGACCACCCCGGCTTCGCTGGGCATGCTTGGCGCCGATTAGGGTGCGGCCAAGGTTTGAAACGCCGTGTTTGCTTGTGATTGGCGTTGAACGTGCCCCTGTGGATAGCGCTGTGCAGCGCTCTCTTGAGTTGCTTTGGCGAGGCTCGAATGCGTCGGGTCTGCCATCAAAAAACAGGATCATTTGAATAATGGCCACATACGACATCCTGATTGCCGATGATCACCCTCTGTTTCGTAGCGCACTGCATCAAGCGGTGACGCTGGGCCTTGGCCCGGATGTACGACTGGTGGAGGTGGCGAGCATCGCCGAGCTGGAAGCACGCCTGACGGAAAAATCCGACTGGGATCTGGTCCTGCTGGACCTGAACATGCCCGGCGCGTTCGGCTTTTCCGGTCTGGTCATGCTGCGCGGTCAATATCCACAGATTCCAGTGGTGATGGTCTCGGCGCAGGAAGAAGCCTCGGTCATGGTCAAGTCCCGCGAGTTCGGTGCCAGTGGCTTTATTCCCAAGTCCAGCGACCTGAGCATGATCCAGCAAGCCGTGCGCAAGGTGCTCGATGGCGATGTGTTCTGGCCACCGCAGGCGTTCGAAGCGGTCAGCGTCTCCGCCGAAGCCAAAGCTGCCAGCGACGGCCTTGCCAGCCTTACCCCGCAACAGTTCCGCGTATTGACCATGGTCTGTGAAGGCCTGCTGAACAAGCAGATTGCCTATGAGCTGAACGTGTCCGAAGCGACCATCAAGGCTCACGTTACAGCGATCTTTCGCAAGTTGAACGTACGCACCCGGACACAGGCTGCATTACTTCTGCAACAACTTGAGTCAATTCCGAGCCAATAAAGGCTGGCGTCTTCACGCTTTTTTGACTTTTGTTGCTCTAGCTTTCCCACTCCTTTCTGGTTGGTTTTTACCTTATGTCACCTTTCAAGGGCCAGACCGGCCTGAAACGCATCCTCAACGCTTCCGGTTACTCGCTGGACGGCCTGCGCGCAGCCTTCACCGGCGAAGCGGCATTCCGCCAACTGGTGCTGCTCAATGTGGTGCTGATTCCGCTGACTTTCTTCCTGAATGTCAGCCGCGTCGAACAGGCAGTGCTGATCGCCGTCTGCCTGCTGGCGCTGATCGTCGAGTTGTTGAACTCGGCAGTAGAAGCGGCGATTGACCGCATTTCCCTGGAACTTCACCCACTGTCCAAGAATGCCAAGGACATGGGCAGCGCTGCGCAATTCGTAGCCCTGAGCATGATTGCCCTGGTGTGGGCGGTGATTCTGCTTTAAGCGATACTTGGCAAGACGATCTCGTCGCTGCGCTGCACCCCAGCGGTGAAAGCGCGGCACAGATCGAGAAATTCGCGCATGGCCGACGTCTGATATTTCTGCTTGTGCCAGATGAAGTAAAACTGCCGCGCCAGATCCAGATCCGGCGTTTCCACCGCCACCAGGCTGCCGCGCCGAAACGCATCGCGCAGCGCCAGCCGCGAAATACAGCCAATCCCCAATCCTGATTCCACCGCGCGTTTGATCGCTTCGGTGTGTTCCAGCTCCAGACGGATATTCAGTGCACTGCGATGGTGCCGCATGGCCTGATCGAACGTCAGTCGTGTGCCAGAGCCTTGTTCGCGCAGAATCCACGCTTCGTGCGTCAACTCTTCCATGGTCGCGCTGCCGCGTTTGGCCAACGGATGTTGCGGTGCGCAGAACACCACCAGCTCATCTTCGACCCAGCTCTGCACTTCGATGTCCGGATGGCTGCAGTCACCTTCGATTAGACCCAGATCAATTTCGTAGTGAGCGACTTGATGCACGATATTGGCCGTGTTCTGCACATGCAGCTTTACCTGGCTTTCGGGATGACGCTGCATGAAGCCGCCGATCAACAGGGTCGCCAGGTAATTGCCGATGGTCAGGGTGGCACCCACCGACAGTGAGCCGAAACCGGATTTGCCATTGAGCAGGTCTTCGATTTCCTTGGACTGATCAAGCAGGGCCACGGCTTGCGGCAGCAGCTGTTTGCCCAGCGCGTTGAGGCTCAGGCGTTTGCCGGCGCGGTCGAACAGCTGGCAGCTGGACTGGCGCTCCAGTTCGGTAATGGAGGTGCTTGCCGCCGATTGCGAGAGGTTGAGCAGGCCCGCAGCACGGGATACGCTTTCCTGCTGGGCGACGGCGACGAAGACTTGCAGTTGACGAAGAGTAAATCGCATATCGATATAACCGATAACCCTTATCTTAATAATCCAGTTAACAGATATTGTCGTCGCTATTAGAATGCGTTGCAATTGCGCACTGTCGGCCGCAAAGGCGAGCGCAGACCCAATATCCAGGAGTCCCACGTACATGAGCAACATGAACCACGAGCGTGTCCTCAGTGTTCATCACTGGAACGACACTCTGTTCAGCTTCAAGTGCACCCGCGATCCGGGCCTGCGCTTCGAGAACGGTCAGTTCGTGATGATCGGCCTGCAACAGCCAAATGGCCGCCCGCTTATGCGCGCTTACTCGATCGCCAGCCCGAACTGGGAAGAGCATCTCGAGTTCTTCAGCATCAAAGTGCCTGATGGTCCGCTGACTTCGCAGCTGCAGCACCTGAAGGAAGGCGACGAGATCATCATCTCGAAGAAGCCTACCGGCACCCTGGTACTGGACGACCTGAACCCGGGCAAGCACCTGTATCTGCTGAGCACCGGCACGGGTCTGGCGCCGTTCATGAGCGTGATTCAGGACCCGGAAACCTACGAGCGCTTTGAAAAAGTGATCCTGGTGCACGGCGTGCGCTACGTCAACGAAGTCGCCTATCGCGAGTTCATCACCGAGCACCTGCCGCAGAACGAGTTCTTCGGTGAAGCGCTGCGTGACAAGCTGATCTACTACCCGACCGTGACCCGCGAGCCGTTCGAGAACCAGGGCCGTCTGACCGATCTGATGCGCAGCGGCAAGCTGTTCAGCGACATCGGCCTGCCACCGATCAACCCGCAGGATGACCGCGCGATGATCTGCGGCAGCCCGAGCATGCTCGACGAGACCAGCGAAGTGCTCGACAGCTTCGGCCTGAAGATCTCGGCGCGGATGCGCGAGCCGGGTGATTACTTGATCGAGCGTGCGTTCGTCGAGAAGTAAGCCCCACGAAAAAGCCCCCATTGCCGGCGAAGGCAATGGGGGCTTTTTTATGCCCGAGATATTTCATTCCTGCCTGCCACAATCCATGTAGGAGCTGCCGAAGGCTGCGATCTTTTGATCTTGAAAAGGCAAAATCAAAAGATTGCAGCCTGCGGCAGCTCCTACATTGAGCGAGGTCTCAGGTGTTGGCCGGGATCACTTCCAGCACGCAAATCTGCTCCGGCGTCGGGTAATGCCAGCGCACGTCCAGATCCCAGAATTGCGCACCGTATTCGCGCTCCGGCGCCGGCGTCTGATACGCCGGGCGCGGATCCTGGGCCAGACACTGCTCGATCAACTCGACCAGTGGCTCGCCAAGGCGCTGAGCATGGCCGTGCGCCTGTTGCAGCGCGGCGTCCGTCCACTGCACGTCAATCAGCTGTGGCGCGGCGCTGGCGATGCTGTTGGAGGCTCCGGGGATGATATCGGCGTAAGGCACATAGGGTTTGATGTCGAGGATCGGCGTGCCGTCGAGCAGGTCGATGCCCGAGATGAACAGCCGATGTGCCTCGACCTTGTCCAGCTTTACCACCGACTGGCCGATGCCATTGGGACGGTGAGTGGCGCGGGTGGCGAACACGCCCATGGACTTGTTGCCACCCAGACGTGGTGGGCGCACTTTCAGGCGCGGTTTTTCTTCCAGCGCCTGATGAAACAGGAACAGCAGCCAGACATGGCTGACCTGCTCCAGCCCTTGCACCGCGTCACCCTGATCGAACGGCGCCACCAGCTCCAGCACGCCACGAGCGGCGGGTGCCAGTTGTGGCTGGCGCGGAATGGCGAACTTCTCCTTGAAGCAGGAGCGCACAAAACCAATGGGGGAGACGCTGTAAGTCATGTTGCGTGATCAGCCACGAACGCGCAGGGTCAGGCCCTTGAGGAAATTGCGCAGCAACTGGTCGCCGCACGGGCGGTAGTTGGTGTGGCCGACCTTGCGGAACAGCGCGCTCAGCTCAGGCTTGGACACCGGGAACTCGGCAGCCTTGAGGATCGCGTGCATGTCGTCTTCCTTCAGTTCGAAAGCCACGCGCAGCTTTTTCAGAATGATGTTGTTGGTCACCGGCACTTCGATCGGCTGCGGTGGACGACTTTCGTCCTTGCCACGCTTGAAGATCACCAGGCCATCGAGGAAGTGCGCCATGACCTCGTCCGGGCAGCGCACGAAGCCTTCTTCGTCTTCTTCTTTCTTGTCGAGGTACGCGACGACGTCTTTCAGCTCCACGTCCATGCCGCCGAGCTTGATGATCTCGATGACTTTCTTGTCGCTGATGTCGAGCATGTAGCGCACGCTGCGCAATACGTCGTTATGAATCATGTGGGTCATCCTGATAATCGTTGTGGGCAACGTGCAGGCACGCTGCCGGAATGTGTGGCGGCAACAGAGGTGTCAGAACTTCTCTTTGCCGGACAGGTAGCGCCATTGGCCCACCGGAACCTTGCCGATCGACACGCCGCCGATGCGGATGCGGCGAATGCCGACGACCTTCAGGCCAACCGCTTCGCAGAACTGCGCGATGATCCCCGGCTGCGGGTTCTTCATGGCGAAGCGCAGGCGGTTTTCGTTCTGCCAGCTGGCCTTGACCGGCGGCAGCTCCTTGCCCTTGTGGGTCAGACCATGCTGCAGGCGATTGAGGCCGTGGGCAACCATGTCGCCTTCGACCTCGACCACGTATTCCTGCTCGATCTTGGCCGCATCGGCAGTCAGTTTGCGCAGCACTTTCCAGTCCTGGGTGAATACCAGCAGGCCACTGGCCTTGGGCTGCAGGTCGGCGCTGGCGGTCAGGCGCAGGAAGTGCCCGCGCAACGGACGTTTGCCGTAGCGGTGCTCTTCGCTGAGGGTGTCGGCGCTGAGCGATTGCATGGCGGTGTCGACGTCCATGCCGGCCGGCACGTTGAGCAGAATCGTGACCGGCTCCGGCGCGGTGGCCTTGGCGTCCTTGTCGAGTTCGACCTTCTGGTCGCCGACCTTGAACTGCGGTTCGTCGATCACTTCGCCGTCCACGGTGACCCAGCCGCCCTCAATGAACAGCTCGGCCTCCCGGCGGGAGCAACCGACCAGTTCGATGAGGCGTTTGGAGAGGCGAATCGGGTCAGTCATGACAGGGCCGTAACAAAAAAGGGGTGGGCATTGTACCTGCCTGGCGCCGGTTAAGCCCGGTTCCATTTGTAGGAGCTGCCGAAGGCTGCGATCTTTTGATCTTCACAAAGCAAAAGATCGCAGCCTTCGGCAGCTCCTACAGTGGGATTGTGGTGAGTCAGGCATGGCTTGAGCGCTGCTGGTTCTGGCGCAAGCGCATATGCAGCAGCGGATATGGCTGGCCCATGCCGTCGACTTCCGAGCGGCCGATCACTTCAAAACCCTGTTTGAAGTAAAACCCCAGCGCCTGCGGGTTCTGTTCGTTGACGTCCAGTTCATCGGCATTCAGATGTTGCATGGCGTAGTTGAGCAGTTTCTTGCCCAAACCCTGGCCGCGATGCTCGGGATCGATGAACAGCATTTCGATCTTGCCCGCCGCCACGCCGGCAAACCCGGTGATGCGCTGGTTGGCGTCCTTGGTACAGATCAACATCACCGCGTCCAGGTAACGGGTGAGCACCAGATTGCGCAGCAATTCGATGTAGCTGTCCGGCAGAAAGTCATGGGTCGCGCGGACCGAGGCCTCCCAGACCCGGGTCAGTTCCTGATAGTCGCTGAGTTTCGGCGTGTGAATGACCGAATGCTGACGCATGCCCGTCGCCTCTTTCCAGTGGATAAGCGGGATTCCTTCCCACAGCAAACAATAGCCGTAAAAAAGCCCCGCATCTCGTAAAAAGAGCGGGGCTTTTGATATCTGCGCATTCCCTGTAGGAGCTGTCGAGTGAAACGAGGCTGCGATCTTTTCAAGATCAAAAGATCGCAGCCTTTGGCATCTCCTACAGTGGCTACTGCGTCAAATCTGTTCAGCCCACAGATCGTATTCGTCAGCGTCAGTCACCTTGCACCAGACCTTGTCGCCCGGCTTGAGGTTGCTGCCGTTGTCGATGAACACGTTGCCGTCGATTTCCGGGGCATCGAAGAAGCAGCGGCCGACGGCGCCTTGCTCGTCGACTTCGTCCACCAGCACTTCGATCTCGCGGCCAATGCGCATTTGCAGGCGTGC
Organism: Pseudomonas sp. S8; assembly: GCF_050473925.1. Taxonomy (NCBI): domain Bacteria; kingdom Pseudomonadati; phylum Pseudomonadota; class Gammaproteobacteria; order Pseudomonadales; family Pseudomonadaceae; genus Pseudomonas; species Pseudomonas sp. S8. Next base: position 2,981,568 of record NZ_JBFDVZ010000016.1, on the reverse strand, counting down.
CGAGCTGATTGCCTGCTGGTGCGCCATGAAGCGCTCCCAACGGTCTTGCTTGACGTCGTCTGGGACCACTTCCAGGTCCAGGTCATTGGCCGGTGCGCCATCGACTGGCGAGTACTGGAAGCAACCGACGCGGTCGAGCTGGGCTTCGGTCAGCCAGTTCAGCAGATACTGGAAGTCTTCCTCGGTTTCGCCCGGGAAGCCGACGATGAAGGTCGAACGGATGATCAGGTCCGGGCAGATTTCGCGCCAGTTCTTGATCCGCGCCAGGGTCTTGTCTTCGAACGCCGGGCGTTTCATCGACTTCAGGACTTTCGGGCTGGCGTGCTGGAACGGGATGTCCAGGTACGGCAGGATCTTGCCGGCGGCCATCAGTGGGATCAGCTCGTCAACGTGCGGGTACGGGTAAACGTAGTGCAGACGCACCCACACGCCCAAGGTGCTCAGCGCTTCGCAGAGTTCGGTCATGCGGGTTTTCACCGGCGCGCCGTTCCAGAAACCGGTGCGGTATTTCACGTCGACGCCGTAGGCGCTGGTGTCTTGCGAAATCACCAGCAGCTCTTTGACGCCGGATTTGACCAGACGCTGGGCTTCGTCGAGCACGTCGCCGACCGGACGGCTGACCAGTTTGCCGCGCATCGACGGAATGATGCAGAAGCTGCAGCTGTGGTTGCAGCCTTCGGAGATCTTCAGGTACGCGTAGTGGCGCGGAGTCAGCTTTATGCCTTGCGGCGGCACCAGGTCGATCAGCGGGTTGTGATCCTGACGCGGCGGCACCACTTCGTGCACCGCGTTGACCACTTGCTCGTACTGCTGCGGACCGGTTACGGCCAGCACGCTCGGGTGTACGTCGCGGATGTTGCCTTCTTCCACGCCCATGCAACCGGTGACGATGACCTTGCCGTTTTCCTTGATCGCTTCACCGATCACTTCCAGCGACTCAGCCTTGGCCGAGTCGATGAAACCGCAGGTGTTGACCACCACCACGTCGGCGTCCTGGTAGGTGGACACCACGTCATAGCCTTCCATACGCAGCTGGGTCAGGATGCGCTCGGAGTCGACCAGTGCTTTCGGGCAACCCAGAGATACGAAGCCAACCTTTGGATTGGCCGGCGCAGGAGTGGTGGACATGTCTAACCTCGGTGTTTTGTGACGTCGCTTGCCGTGTGGGAAAGCCGACGGATGGGCGCTCAGGGTGCGCCTCTGATCAAAAAGTGCGCAATTCTAGCGATGAGCAACGCACTTGACCAGCTTTATGCAGGGAAATACGACGAGTGCTGCGCTATGCTTCGCGCCGTTGAGCTTTACCGTTTTTTTACAGTCAACAAAACGACTGTAACAACAGGTAAAACAGCGCATGCTGCACCACAAAGCATAGTGCTTCATTCAAAGAAGCCGGTTCGAGAATCAGGAGTGTTGGATGGGTCAGGCAAGTAGTCAGGCGGCGGGCGCCGAGCATTCGGCTGCAAAACCGCTGAGCATGCTGGTCGCGGCAGTCGGGGTAGTTTACGGCGACATCGGCACGAGCCCGTTGTACACCCTCAAAGAAGTATTCGCCGGTCATTATGGGGTGCCGGTCAATCACGACGGCGTCTTCGGGATTCTGGCATTGATATTCTGGTCGCTGATCTGGGTCGTTACGATCAAGTACGTGTTGTTCGTCTTGCGGGCCGACAACCAGGGCGAAGGGGGGATCATGGCGCTGACCGCCCTGGCGCGACGCGCATCCAGCCGCTATCCCAAATTGCAGGCGGTGCTGGTGATCCTGGGATTGATCGGTGCCGCACTGTTTTACGGCGACAGCATGATCACCCCGGCGATTTCCGTATTGTCGGCGGTGGAAGGTCTGGAGCTGGCATTCGATGGCCTGGAGCGCTGGGTGGTGCCGATGGCGCTGGTGGTCCTGGTCGGACTGTTCCTGATCCAGAAGCATGGCACCGATCGCATTGGCAAGCTGTTTGGTCCGGTGATGGTGGCGTGGTTCCTGGTGCTGGGCGGTCTGGGTGTCAGCGGGATCGTTCGACACCCTGAAGTATTGAGCGCGCTGAACCCGATCTGGGGCGTGCGATTCTTCATCGTGCATCCGGGCATGGGCGTGGCGATTCTCGGCGCGGTAGTGCTGGCATTGACCGGCGCCGAAGCACTGTACGCCGACATGGGCCACTTCGGGCGCAAGCCGATTGCCCGCGCCTGGCTGGCGCTGGTACTTCCGGCACTGGTGCTGAATTACTTCGGTCAGGGCGCGTTGCTCCTGGAGAACCCGGAAGCGGCGCGTAACCCGTTCTACCTGCTGGCGCCGAACTGGGCACTGGTGCCTTTGGTGGTGCTGGCAACCCTGGCCACGGTGATTGCTTCGCAAGCGGTGATTTCCGGTGCGTTTTCGTTGACCCGTCAAGCAATTCAGCTTGGCTACATCCCGCGCATGCACATTCAGCACACCTCCAGTGCCGAACAGGGGCAGATCTATATTGGTGCGGTGAACTGGGCGCTGATGGTCGGCGTGATCCTGCTGGTGATCGGTTTCGAGTCCTCCGGCGCATTGGCGTCTGCCTATGGCGTGGCGGTGACGGGCACCATGCTGATCACCAGTATTCTGGTGGCGGCGGTGATCTTGCTGCTATGGAAATGGCCACCACTGCTGGCCGTGCCGATTCTGGTCGGCTTCCTGCTGGTCGATGGCATGTTCTTCGCGGCCAACGTGCCGAAAATCATTCAGGGCGGTGCCTTCCCGGTACTGGCGGGGATCGTGCTGTTCATCCTGATGACCACCTGGAAGCGCGGCAAAGAGCTGTTGGTCGATCGGCTGGACGAAGGCGCGTTGCCGCTGCCGATCTTCATCAGCAGCATCCGCGTGCAACCACCGCACCGCGTGCAGGGCACCGCGGTGTTCCTCACCGCGCGCTCCGACGCCGTACCCCACGCGTTGTTGCACAACCTGCTGCACAACCAGGTATTGCACGAGCAAGTGGTGCTGCTGACCGTGGTCTACGAAGACATCCCGCGCGTGCCGCCATCGCGGCGCTTCGAAGTCGAAGCTCACGGCGAAGGCTTCTTCCGGGTGATCCTGCACTTCGGCTTCACCGACGAGCCGGACGTGCCGCAGGCACTGAAGCTATGCCATCTGGATGATCTGGACTTCAGCCCGATGCGCACCACCTACTTCCTCAGCCGCGAAACGGTGATTGCCTCGAAACTCGAAGGCATGGCCCGTTGGCGTGAGGCGCTGTTTGCGTTCATGTTGAAGAATGCCAACGGCAACCTGCGGTTCTTTAATCTGCCGCTGAACCGGGTGATTGAGTTGGGGACGCAGGTGGAGATGTAGCTGCACCCTAACTGAAAAGCCCCCGTCAGCTTCAACGCTGGCGGGGGCTTTTTTGTGCCCGCACATAAACCTCAAGTCCACCACCAATCCTCTGTGGGAGCTGGCTTGCCAGCGATGAGTCCGGCACATCAAGAATCAATGTCGACTGACTCACCGTCATCGCTGGCAAGCCAGCTCCTGCAAGGTTATGAGGTGCATTCAGGCAGATCGGCTTCGGATTCGGTTATCGTCCGCGCAGGTCGTGGGCACTAAACATCGGGCACATGATTCCCTGTGGGAGCGAGCCTGCTCGCGAGGGCGTAGTGTCAGTCGACGAATCTGTTAACGGACTTACCGCTTCGCGAGCAGGCTCGCTCCCACAGAGGATTCTGACGGCAGCTGAAATGTAAAAAGCCCCCGCAACCATGAGGCTGCGGGGGCTTTTCGTTTTGCCGGTTCAGATCACTCCGCCGGCTGATCCTTGCTCTGACGCTTCTCGATCAAGTCCACCAACCGCTTGGCCAGCGCCGGGTAATTCTCGTCGAAGTGGTGGCCGCCGGGCAGTTTCACCGCTTCGCCCACCGCAGTCTTGTCGGTGCAGCCGCTCTCGTCGGTCTCTTCGGCGCCGTAGATGCACACCACTTTGGCGGCGGGCAGCTTGGCCATTTCCGGGCCGGTGGCGGCTTCTTTGCCGGCGTTGCCGAGCCAGCCTTCGACTTCGATTTCGAAGCTGCCGGTGCGGGCGAAGGCCAGCAGGATGATGGCGTCGACGCGTTGCTGCTCGGTGTCTGGCAGGCGGTTGTAGATCGCTGGCAGGACGTCGGCACCGAACGAGTAACCGGTCAGGATGAAGCGCTTGGTGCCCCATTTCTGCCGGTAGTGCTGCATCAGTTCGGTCAGATCCAGTGCGCTTTGCTCCGGGCTCTTGTGCTGCCAGTAGTAGCGCAGGGTATCGATGCCGACCACCGGGTAACCGATCTTGGCCATCTCGCCGGCCACGTCGCGGTCGAGGTCGCGCCAGCCGCCGTCACCGGAAAGGAACAGGGTCACGGTGTCCTTGGCTTGACCGGCTGGCACTTCAACCACCGGGATCGCCAGACCACCATTGGCCTTGTCGCCGCCGACGAGGATTTTGCGCAGCTCGTTGTTCAGCACTTGCGGCAGGTTGATGTCGTAGTCGCTGATGCTGGTTTCGGCGTTCGGTTGATCGCGCACGAAACCGGCGCTGGTGTCGTCCGGGTTGTCGTTCCATGCCGCCAGCCAGTGGCCGTGGGCGGCAGATTTCGGCAGCAGGTGGGTGCATCCAGGTTTTTCCAGGGCCAGGTCGACCGAGATCGCCTGGGCCTTGTCGTCCTTCTGCTCGGACAACCAGCGCCAGGCCAGCACCGCGCCAGGGCCGATACCGCTGACCAGCGTGGCCGGGCCATTCAGTTCGCGCAGGCCGGTTTGCAGGGCGCGGCTCTGTTGCAGGCAGTCCTTGGGCAGAATCACCTGAACGATCTGCGCCGAGGCGCTGCGGCTCAGTGTGCTCAATTGGTTGTCGGTCAGCTTCTGGTCGTCATTGACCGCGACCAGCACCTGAGCCTTGGGCTGGGTGCCGGGAATGACGCGGGTCATGACCGTGCCGTCGGCAGCCGTCAGTGGTTGCAGTGTCGGTTGCGGTGCCGGGCGTTTGAGGTACCAGTAACCGCCGCCGGCAATCACGGCCAGCACGATCAGTGCGGCCAGGATGTACTTCAGGGAGCGTTGAATCATCAGCGTTTCACCAATCCAGTCAAGCCGCCCGCGATCAGGGCAGCAGTATCGGCCAGCGCCACCAGCGGATCGAGTCCGGCGGGCACTGCCATATAACGGGGTTCCCAGTCAGGCTGGAACTTGTCTTTGAAGCGGCGCAAGCCTTGGAAATTGTACAGCTGCTCACCACGGCGGAAGACCATCGAGCCCAGACGCTGGGTCAGCGGTGCACCTCGCCGGGGTTGCAACCCCGACAACGGCACCATGCCCAGGCTGAAGCGCGCGTATCCGTGACTCTTATAGTGTTGAATCAAGCCGACCATGAGGAACTCCATGGTCAGCTTGGGGGCGTCCGGGTGCGAGCGCATCAGATCGAGACTGGCCAGGTCATGGCTGTAAGTCTCGAGCAGGTTGGCGAACGCCACCGGGCGGCCCTCGAAGCGAATCACCGCAATGCGGAAATGCTTCAGATAATCGTCGCTGAAACGGCCAAGGGAGAAGCCTTTCTCGCGCACGTTCTTGCCGGTCAGCCACGCATCGGAAATCACTTTCAACTCATCCATCGGCGCCTGGCCCGGCTCATGGATTTCCAGCGACAGACCGTCGCGGGTGCCACGGTTCCAGGTGTAGCGCAGGTCCTTCATCTCCTTGCCCTTGGCTTCCAGGTCAAAGCGATGCAGATCGACCCGGGCTTCTTCGCCGAGCTTGATCGCGGTCAGGCCGATGTCCATGTAGTACGGCAGGTTCTCGGCGCGCACCTGATAGAACACCGGACGGGTGTGATGGATGTCGCACAGGTCGCGGAACTGCCAGATCATCTCGGCACGCTGCTGGCCGGGGCCGATCGGGTCGTACAGCGCCACCAGGCTGCGGCCGCGACGGGCGTACATCAGGAACGCCTCGTCGTTGGGGTGAAACAGCAGCGCCTTGTCACCGGTCAGGGCGAGGCCGCCATCGGGTTGCGACGAGGCCATCAGGATTTTCGCGGCGCGATCCAGTTCGTCCGGGGTCGGCAGGTGGATCACCGGGCGCGCGGTGCGCAGCAGCCAGGTCAGGGCGATCACCAGCAACAGCACCGCCGCGCCGAGCAGCGAGCGCAGGCCGCGCGGGGCGTCAGCGTCGAGGGTAAACTGCCACCACAGTTGATGGCTGTACGGCACGTCCTGATAGGCGAACAGCAGCAGCCAGGTCGAAGCGCCCAATACACACAGGCTGGCCACCAGATACAGCGGCGAGAACGGCAGTTCGGTCAGTCGACTCGGACGATAGAACGAACGACGGAACACCCCCAGCAGCGCCGCGGTGAGTGTCATCAGCGTGGCTTCTTCCCAGTCGAAGCCTTTGAGCAGCGAGAGCAGGGCGCCGACCAGCAACAGAATGGTGGTCAGCATCCACGCGGCTGACAGGCGACGGCGCAGGCCCTGCGCCAGCATCAGGCACAGCACACCGATCAGGCTGGCGCCGAAGTGCGAGGCGTCGACCAGGCGATGCGGAATCAGAAAACCGATGTGTTCAAGACGCGTGTCGATCTCCGGGGTCGCGCCGGAAAACAGCAGCACCACGCCGGACAGAAACACCAGCACCGCCAGAATCGGCGCGGCCAGACCGGACGCTGCGCGCATGGTCTGGGTCTGGAACAGGCGCTGGCCTTCGTTGATTAGCAAAAACAGGCAGGCCACCAGCAGCGGCAGCACCACATAGATCAGGCGATACAGCAGCAGCGCGGCGGCGAGTGGCGCGGCCCCGAGGGTATCGGCGAACGCGGCGAGCAGGATCGCTTCGAAGACCCCGACACCTCCCGGTACATGGCTGAGTACGCCAGCGGCCAGGGCCAGCAGGTACACCAGCAGGAAGGCGCCGAACGGCGGGGCTTCCGGCAGCAGCAGATAGAGCACGGTGGCCGCTGCGGCGACGTCGAGGGCGGTGATGATCAGTTGCAGGAAGGTCAGGCGTCGGCCCGGCAGGCGCAATGTGCGGCGACCGACCCTGACCAGCAGGTTGTCGCGGTATGGCTGCTCCGGCAGGCGGCGGCGATAGATGCCGACGGCCAGAATCGCGCCAAGCCCCAGCACCACCGCGGCGATCGTGCCGAGCAGGCCTTCTGACAAACCCAATGCAGTGGAGGCGGCGGGCAGATCGCTCAGGGTCGCGAGGGCGGCCAGCGGAGGCAGGGCGCAACCCAGCGACAGGCTGGCGAACAGCGTCATGTGCGCGACTTCCGATGCCCCCAGACCATGTCGTGCATATAAACGGTAGCGCACCGAGCCGCCGGACAGCAGCGACAGGCCGATGGCGTTGCCAATCGCAAATGCGGTGAAGCCACCCAGCGCCAGAGTGCGCGGCGGCAGTGTCACGCCGGCATAGCGGCTGGCCGACCATTCATAGCCGAGCAATATGATGAAGCCGACCACCGTCGCACTCACGGCTCCCAGCAGGGCCGGTTTCGGCACGGCCAGGATCGAGTCATGCAGGGCGTAGAGATCGAGTTCGCTCAGCAGATGGCGGCAGGCAATCAGCGCAATGGCAAACAGCAGCAACGTGACCGCCAGACCGATCGGCTGGCGATATTTGCTCAACCGATCCAGCAAGCGCAGGCGCTCGGGTTTGATCGGATGTTCTGCTGTGACGGTGTCTTGTGAATCAGACGAGTTGGCGCGCATCAATCACCTCTTGGATTGTGCGCGACAGGATGGAGGTATCCAGCCAAGTTACCAATCCCTGTAGAAAAAAATAATCACAAAATACTACGCCTCTCATCCGGGATCGGCGAGGGCGGGTCATGGATTGCAGACGTCTTGCCTGCGACTCAAGCATAGTCGCAACTGGGCGGGTCTGATGATCCTGAGCGTTTCACTGCAGCGTGACAGATCATTGTTGCGAAAGGACTTTTTCCACAGATACAAAAAAGGCCACTCTTTCGAGCAGCCTTTTTTGATGTTTGGTTGCGGGAGCCGGATTTGAACCGACGACCTTCGGGTTATGAGCCCGACGAGCTACCAGACTGCTCCATCCCGCGTCTGTGTGGCGGCATTCTACAGGCGAACGGCGAGGTGTCAACCGCTAATCCCGTAAAGGGTCAAATAAGTGTGAATTTGCGTCAAACGGTCGCAGCGCAACGGTAAGTTTCGGAAATGCAACGAATTCCTGTTTGCTCGACTGCGCGTTGATTGAAAAACAGACGCGCACAAAAAAGGCCACTCTTTCGAGTAGCCTTTTTTGATGTTTGGTTGCGGGAGCCGGATTTGAACCGACGACCTTCGGGTTATGAGCCCGACGAGCTACCAGACTGCTCCATCCCGCGTCTGTGTGGCGGCATTCTACAGAGGATCACCGGAGTGTCAACCTTGAATCTGGATAAATCTGTTCCTGTTCAATCGCTTAGCGCTTTTTGCAGGGCGGGAGAAGGGACGCAGGGCAGGTGGGACGAGGCTTTCAGCTCTATCGGCCAATGATTTTCGATTGAGAAAATAAATTCATTGTCGTTGTCCTACAGACTGAAAAGAACATTCGGACCACTGGTGCTATATACAGGTGTCAGTGAGATACTGCGTTTCCGGCTCACCATGTTGCTTTTTCTGTCATGACCCAGCGAAAAATCATCCACGTCGACTGCGACTGTTTCTACGCCGCCATCGAGATGCGCGACGACCCGAACCTGGCTGGCAAGCCGTTGGCGGTGGGTGGGTCGGCGGATCGGCGTGGAGTGATTGCAACCTGCAACTATGAAGCGCGGGCCTATGGTGTGCGCTCGGCAATGTCATCCGGACACGCCTTGAAGCTGTGCCCCGACCTGACCATCGTCAAGCCACGCATGGACGCCTATCGCGAAGCCTCGAAGGAAATTCATACGATCTTTCGCGATTACACCGACCTGATCGAACCGCTGTCGCTGGACGAAGCCTATCTCGACGTCTCCGACAGCGCGCATTTTGGCGGCAGCGCCACGCGCATCGCTCAGGATATCCGTCGGCGCGTTTCCAATCAGTTGCACATCACCGTGTCTGCGGGTGTGGCTCCGAACAAGTTTCTGGCCAAGATCGCCAGTGACTGGAAGAAGCCCAACGGGCTGTTCGTCATTACTCCGGATCAGGTGGAAGATTTCGTCAGCGGTTTGCCGGTGAGCAAGTTGCACGGCGTCGGCAAAGTCACCGCGGACAAGCTGGGCAAACTCGGCATCGCCGATTGCCTGCAATTGCGCGAGTGGGACAAGTTGGCGCTGGTGCGCGAATTCGGCAGTTTCGGTGAGCGACTCTGGAGTCTGGCCCGTGGGATTGATGACCGGCTGGTGCATAACGACAGTCGCCGTCAGTCAATCAGCGTGGAAAACACCTACGACGTCGATCTGCCGGATCTGCGCAGTTGCCTCGACAAGCTGCCGGAGCTGCTGGACACCCTGAAAACCCGCATGGAACGGATCGACAGCAGTTATCGCCCAGGCAAGCCGTTCGTCAAAGTGAAGTTCCATGACTTTACCCAGACCACACTGGAGCAGGCCGGGGCAGGGCGCGATCTGGGCAGTTATCAGTTGATGCTGACGCAGGCATTCAATCGTGGCGGGAAACCGGTGCGGTTGTTGGGGGTGGGGGTCCGGCTGGAGGATTTGCGCGGCGGGTTTGAGCAGATGGAGTTGTTTGAGCGTTAAAAGTCAAAAGATCGCAGCCTGCGGCAGCTCCTACATTGGAATGCGTTCCCTGTAGGAGCTGCCGCAGGCTGCGATCTTTTAAGGCTTAATTCGGTCCTGGATCAGCCACCAGGCGCCCGGCATCCTTGGTCAGCGACTTGAGAAACTCGGCCTGCAACTCAGGATCGTTACGCGTCAGCTCGATCAGGCTTTGCTCCAGTTCGCTGGCTTCTTCTTCCAGACCCAGCTCCGACAGGCGTTTGACCCGGTGGACCCACTGGCTCACTTCGTCGTCTTCCAGATCGTCATAAATCAACCCGTGGGCTTCGAGTAACTTGCTGCGCAAATGACTGCTGATCGCCAGGGATGAATCGCTGTGCACGTCATCCTTGCCGTCTTCGACGCTGATTTGCAGCTTGCCGATATGATTCAAGTCATTTTCGGCGAACGGACTGTCCAGCAGGTTCAGGCGCAGCACGCCGTTGCGGTCAGTGGTCATGTCGAAGGTCTGCTTGCCGGCCTTGACCTGCACCGGGCGCTCGCTCCACGGCAGGCTCGAATATTCCGTGCGCTTGTCGCGCTGGACTTCATCGATACCGGCCAGGTTCTGTTGTGCACGACCGTGAGACTGCACGTTCATGAACGGGTTGACCCCGGCAATGCCGTAGTTCAGCCAGTCCTTGGTCACGCTGTCCGGCAGGTTGCCCAGGGCGAACACGTTGACCACATTGGCGCCGATACCAGCGACCACGGCCACCGCGCCCAGCGGAATCTCGTAGATTTCGCGCCAGGGCTGGTAAGGCGTGTAGCGATCGTAACGACGGGTGACTTCGAACTCGGTGACTTCGAAGGTCTTCTGTTCGTTGATCTTCACACGTCGTTGCGGCAGCTCGAGCACCTTAGGCTCACCGACATCGATCTGCAGGCTGTGGTCGAGCAGTTTGCGCTCGACCCGCTCTTCGTGCTCGCTGCGCTGTGACATCTGATTGGCGCAGCCGCTGACCAGCAGGGCGCCGCACAAGGCGGCGCCACCGAGGCCCAAGGTGTTTCGCTTGAACATGAGGTCTCTATCTGGATTCAGCGGCGGATACGGGCCTGAAGGAAGGACAGCACATCGGCGACCGGCAGCGCTTGCGCTTCGGCCTCGGTGCGGCTCTTGTATTCCAGGTTGCCTTCGGCGAGGCCGCGGTCACTGACCACGATCCGGTGAGGAATGCCGATCAGCTCCATGTCCGCGAACTTGATGCCCGGGCTGGTTTTCTTGTCGCGATCGTCCAGCAGCACTTCGAAACCGGCGGCAGTCAGTTCTGCGTACAGCTTGTCGGTGGCTTCGCGCACCTGCTCGGTTTCATAGCGCAGCGGTACCAGGGCGATCTGGAACGGCGCCAGGGTGTCGCTCCAGATGATGCCTTTGTCGTCGTTGTTCTGCTCGATGGCGGCAGCGACCACGCGGGATACGCCGATACCGTAGCAACCCATCTCCAGCGTGACCGGCTTGCCGTTCTCGCCCAGCACTTCGCACTTCATCGCCTTGCTGTACTTGTTGCCCAGCTGGAAGATGTGCCCGACTTCGATGCCGCGCTTGATTTCCAGCGTGCCTTTGCCGTCCGGGCTTGGGTCACCGGCGACGACGTTACGCAGGTCGGCAACGGTTGGAACCGGCAGATCGCGCTCCCAGTTCACGCCGAAGTAGTGCTTGTCGTCGATGTTCGCGCCGATGCCGAAGTCGCTCATCAGTTCGACCGAGCGATCGATGATGATCGGCAGTGGCAGGTTCAGCGGGCCGAGGGAACCGGCACCGGCGCCAATGGCGTCACGCAGTTCGGCATCGGAAGCCATGACCAGCGGGCTGGCAACGCCTGGCTGGTTGGCAGCCTTGATTTCGTTGAGCTCGTGGTCGCCACGGATGATCAGCGCAATCAGCTTGCCTGGCTCTTCGGCGTGGACGATCAGGGTCTTGATGGTCTTTTCAATCGGCAGATTGAATTTTTCCACCAGCGCGGCAATGGTCTTGGTGTCCGGGGTGTCGACCAAGCGCAGCTCTTCGGCCGGTGCCGGACGCGAGGTTTCGCGTGGCACGGCTTCGGCTTTCTCGATGTTCGCCGCGTAGTCGGAGCCGTTGCTGAAGACGATGTCGTCTTCGCCGGACTCGGCCAGTACGTGGAACTCGTGGGAGCCGGCGCCACCGATCGAACCGTTGTCGGCCTCAACCGGACGGAATTTCAGGCCCAGGCGGGTGAACACGTTGCAGTACGCCTGATGCATGCGGTCGTAGGTGACCTGCAGCGAAGCCTGATCGGCGTGGAACGAGTAGGCGTCCTTCATGATGAATTCACGGCCACGCATCAAGCCGAAGCGTGGGCGGATTTCGTCACGGAATTTGGTCTGGATCTGGTACAGGTTGATCGGCAGCTGCTTGTAGCTGCTCAACTCGTTGCGCATCAGATCGGTGATCACTTCTTCGTGGGTAGGGCCCGCGCAGAAGTCGCGACCGTGGCGGTCTTTGATGCGCAGCAGCTCAGGGCCGTATTCTTCCCAGCGCCCCGATTCCTGCCACAGCTCGGCCGGTTGGGTGCTCGGCATCAACACTTCAAGAGAACCGGCAGCGTTCATTTCTTCGCGAACGATGGCTTCAACCTTGCGCATTACCCGCAAGCCCATCGGCAGCCAGGTGTACAGGCCCGAAGCGAGTTTGCGGATCATGCCGGCGCGCAGCATCAGCTGGTGGCTGACGACGACCGCATCGGAAGGCGTTTCTTTCTGTGTGGCGAGCAAAAATTGACTGGTGCGCATGGTTGGCCGTTGTCGGTTGCTGTGACTGGAAATGACTGAGCAGTGTACCGGCGAGATTTGCCGACGTACAGGATTGCGCTTGGCGGTGAGGCTCGACGGCGGGAATCCTCCCGCCGTATCTGAAATGTCCTACGACTCTTCGACGACGGAGGTCGGTGCAGGCTCGGGCGTTGGCGTCGGGCCCGCGCGGCGATTTTCCTGGAACCAGTGCAGGGCAATCAGCACCAGCGTCGGCACCCCGAGCAGCGCGGTGATCATGAAGAAGTTGTGGTAGCCGAACTTCTCGACCATGACACCGGAGTAACCGCCCATCAGGCGCGGTAGCAACAGCATGATCGAACTGAGCAGGGCGTACTGTGTCGCCGAGAACTTGAGGTTGGTCAGGCTCGACAGGTAGGCGACGAACGCCGAGGTGGCGAGCCCGGAACTGAAATTGTCGAGGGAGATGGTCACCACCAGCATCTGCAGGTTCGGCCCCATGTCGGCCAGCATCACAAACAGCAGGTTGGTCGCCGCCGAAGCCGCGCCACCGATGAACAGGATCGGCAGGATGCCGAAACGCACGATCAGCAGGCCGCCCATGCCGGCGCCGACCAGGGTCATGATCAGGCCAAAGATCTTGCTCACGCTGGCGATCTGATCCTTGGTGAAGCCCTGGTCGATGTAGAACACGTTGGCCATCACGCCCATTACCGTGTCGGACATCCGATACGTGGCGATCAGTCCGAGCAGCAGCAACGCTTGCCAGCGGTAACGCAGGATGAAGTCGTTGACCGGCGTCAGCACCGGTGCCAGGCCGCGACGGCCCATGGTTGACAGGCACAGGCCGGTGAGCAGGGTATAGAGGATGGCACGCAGGAAGGCGCGGTCTTCGAGCAGCAGGTCGAGCGGACTCATCTGACCGAACAATACGCTGGCGAAATCGGTGTTGTAGAGCTGGGTGAACATCGCCGGAACCGACACCAGCAACACGATCAGCACGAATACCGAGGCCAGCTGATGGACGAAGCTGTAGCGACCGGCCTGCAACTGCGTGCGCAATGGCACGGGCGGTTCGCGCATCAGCAGCGAGGTCAACAGGGCAGGGACCATCAACACCCCGAACAGGGCGTAGGTGCCGGTCCAGGCTGAATGTTGGTAGTTGAAGCCGGTGGAACCGAAGCCTTCGGCGAAGAACAGCGCGCCTGCCGTGGCCAGCAGGGCGGCGACGCGATAGCCGGACATGTAACTGGCGGCCAGTGCGGCCTGACGGCTGTCGTCGGCGATTTCCAGGCGATAGGCGTCGACCGCGATATCCTGGGTGGCGGAGGCAAAGGCGACGATGACGGCAATGGCGATCAGCCAGGACAGGTGTTTCTGCGGATCACAGAAGCCCATGCCGATCAGGCCCAGAATCACTAACGACTGCGAGAGCACCAGCCACGAACGGCGGCGGCCCAGCTTGCCCAATAAAGGCAGGCGCCATTGGTCGAGCAGCGGTGACCAGACCCATTTGAAGGCGTAGGCCAGGCCGATCAGGCTGGCGTAGCCGATGGTTTCACGGGCAACGCCGGCTTCACGCAGCCACACGGACAGCGTCGAAAACACCAGCATGTACGGCAGGCCGGCAGCAAAACCGAGCAACAACAGCACGAGCGTCGAAGGACTGGCATAGGCGGCTAGCGCGGCGCGCCAGGTTTTACGGGGCATGGGCTGAAGTCTGCCTCAAGATTGCGAAAACAAAGCGCGCACTCTAACCGCTGTGCTCTATCGGACGCCAGCCATGGCGCTGAATATCCACACGATTGTTCAGGATGGTGACGCCTTCAGAACGTAATCGTGCCCGTTGTTCGTCCCCCGAGGGGCTGCCCAGCGGCAGGCTGATCCGACCGCCGGCACCCAATACCCGGTGCCACGGCAGTCTGGTATCGCCGGGTAGTTGGCTGAGGGTCCGGCCGACCCAGCGGGCGGCGCGCCCCAGACCCGCGAGTTCGGCCAGCTGACCATAGCTGACCACTTTGCCTTCAGGTACTTGGGCAAGGGTGGAATAAAGCGCCGTGCGTCGGATTTGCGCTTCGCTTTCCTCGGGATGATTCGGCTCTTTCACCTGCGCGGTTCCTGAACAATAGTCGTATCGATGGGCTCAAGCGTAATCGCTCGTTGGCCAGATGAGAAATGAACTCAATGGAAATCGCTCGGTCAGTCCTTGTCAGGGTCTTATTCCTACGGATAATGCCGACCTTTTTTCGCAAACTTGAGCCCTTGAACTGCTTATGCTGTCCAGAACCCTGCTGTGCCTTGCTGTTTTCAGTGCGTCTACGCCCCTGCTTGCCGACACCGTCTGGTTGAAGAACGGTGACAAATTGAGCGGCAAGATTTCCGTTTTCGATGGCGGCAAATTGCTGATTCAGACCCAGTATGCGGGTGCGGTCACCATTGACTGGAAAGAGGTCAAGACTCTGCAGAGCGATCAGGAACTGCTGGTCAAACAGGACGCCTACAACGGTGAAAAGGCCAAGTCGCTGACCGCTGCCGATGACGGCAAGGTCACCCTGGCCAACGGCGAGGCGCCGAAGACCGTCGAGCTGGCGAGCATTCAGCAGATTCTCAAACCCAAACCGGTGGTCGAGGATCTGGTATGGAAAGGCAATATAGGCCTGGCGATGGATTATCAGCGGGCGGAAAAGGACACCGACGATTACGACATCGACTTCAAGACCACCGCACGTCATGGTCGCTGGCGGCACACCGCCGAGGGCGAATACAACCGCGAAGTGCAGGACGACGCAGTCACCACCAATAACTGGCGCGCTGAATACGCGCTCGACCGTTTCCTCACCGACAAGTGGTTCTGGCAGGGGCGCCTGAACTACAAGCGTGATTACGTTGAAGAGCTGTCACGTCAGCGCGTGGTCGGTACCGGTCCGGGCTACCAGTTCTGGGACGACGAGCTGGGGGCGTTTTCGCTTGGCTCGCTGCTCAACCGCACCGATTACGAGTACAGCGATGGCGGCAAGGACAATTTCTATTCGGTCGCCATGAAGTGGGATTACAACCGCTACCTGATCGGCAAGAAGGTCGAGTTCTTCACCAACGGCGAACTGGGCAAGCCGCTGTCGGACGTGGCCAACTACGCGCTGGATGCCGAGATGGGCCTGCGTTACAAGGTCACTGACTGGGCGTCGCTCAATCTCAAGGCCGAGCGCGACATCATCAGTGGCACGAAGGACGCAGATTTGAACAAGACCCGCTATACCGCAGGGTTTGGCGTGGCCTGGTAAGGCACAAGCAAAAGATCGCAGCCTGCGGCAGCGCCTACAGGGGAATGGTATTTATCCTGTAGGCGCTGCCGCAGGCTGCGATCTTTTTTTGCGTCTGGAAAATAGACACCCGCAAAAAAGCCCCGCTTTTGAGGGCGGGGCTCTTTTCTAAAGAAGCTACAAGTTAGATAACTTGTACTTCTTCAGCTTGCATGCCTTTCTGACCGCGGGTAGCGATGAAAGAAACCTGTTGGCCTTCTTTCAGGCTTTTGAAGCCGTCGGATTGGATAGCTTTGAAGTGAACGAACAGGTCGTCACCGGATTGTGGAGTGATGAAGCCGAAGCCTTTTTCATCGTTGAACCACTTAACGGTACCGGTTTGGCGATTAGACATGGTGTAACTCCTTGAACAAAGATAACTGCGACTCAGGAAGAACCCTGGCCGAGACTGAGTGCAAAGAGCAGGAAAAATTCTTGTAGATGGTTGGATCGAAATTCAACATATCGTGTAGAGATTCTCAGTGACACAAGCAGCACAGTGGCGCCACCTTAACCCTTTTTCCGGAACGTGCCAATGCTTCTTGCGAAGGTTTCTCTGTTTTAAGGATCGGCGGTGTGACGCTTCGTCGCCAGGGCGCGTATTTCCAGCATGTTCGCCGAGAATTGCAGCGCACACTTTGAACCCGGCGGCGCGCCCGGTAAGATGCCGGACAGATTTTTTCCACCTCGCTATTCAGGACACCCGCCATGAGCATCAAATCGGACAAGTGGATTCGCCGCATGGCGCAGGAACACGGCATGATCGAGCCTTTCGTCGAGCGCCAGGTGCGCGGCAGCGACGACAGCCGTGTGATCTCCTACGGTGTGTCGAGCTACGGCTACGATGTGCGCTGCACCAATCATTTCAAGGTGTTCACCAACATCAACTCGGCGATCGTCGACCCGAAAAACTTCGACGCCGGCAGCTTTGTCGACATTCACAGCGATGTCTGCATCATTCCGCCGAACTCCTTCGCCCTGGCCAGCACCGTCGAGTACTTCCGCATTCCGCGCAACGTATTGACCATCTGCCTGGGTAAAAGCACCTATGCGCGTTGCGGCATCATCGTCAACGTAACCCCGCTCGAGCCTGAGTGGGAAGGTCATGTGACCCTGGAGTTTTCCAACACCACCAACCTGCCGGCGAAGATTTACGCCAACGAAGGCGTGGCGCAAATGCTGTTCCTCGAATCCGACGAACAATGCGAAGTTTCCTACAAGGATCGCGGCGGCAAGTATCAAGGCCAGCGTGGCGTGACCCTGCCGCGTACCTGATCCGTCCGGCAGTTCGCGGGAATTCTTTGGCGGGCAGACACTCTATGGGGTGTACTGCCCGTTTTTGCTTCTGGCAAAACGGGCCTTCGCCGAGGAGGTTGCATGAAGATCGATCCGCATATCACCGCCGAACTGGCAAGGCTTGAGCCCAATCAGGTTGGCGTTTTGGCCTGGTCATTGTTGGCACACCCGGCTTTCCATATGGCTGGCGGCATTCCCGGTCAGCCTGATCCCGATACTCCCAACGAACAACCGACCGAACCGGGCGAGCCGACGCTGCCGGACGAGCCGCCACCCGCGCCAGTGGCTTGAGCCGCTGCCCGATAATGGCCAGTTGGCCGAGGTGTGCCCTATACCTCAGCTGACCGGCCATATTTCGTTGTCGCCGACGACGAAAATCCTGCAGGTGTCATCCTTCTCCACCGCAAAGCCGCCGGTAAACGCGCCAAACGCTGGCAGCAGGCTCAAACCCTCGCCCAGCCGGAAACATGCCAGACGCAAACGCTGCCGCCCTTTGCCGTTAAGCCGATAGACGGGATGCACGTGCCCGGCCAGCACATGCCGTTCCGGGTGCGGGTCGGGTTCGTGTTGCAAGGCGAACGGCCCGAGCAGCATCGGTTCTGGAACCACGCGGATATTCAGTGCCGCCGGCGGGTCCCCGGCGCGCTTGTCGTGGTTGCCGCGAATCAGTGTCATCGGCAGATCCGCGTGACGTGCGCGCCATTCGGCCAAGGCATTGAGCGTGCCCGCCGCATGCGAACCGGGACCGTGCAGAAAGTCACCGAGGAAAATCAGCTGCCGGCAGGGCAGCCTCGCCAGCAAGCGGTCGAGCACTTCGATGTTCGCCGTCGTGGTGCCTTGTGGCACTGGCTGGCCGAGGCTGCGGTACGCCGCAGCCTTGCCGAAATGCACGTCGGCGATCAGCAGCGCTTGCTGCGCCGGCCAGTACAGAGCCTTTTCCGGCAGCAGCCAGAGTTCCTCGCCGGCCAGGCGCACGGGATACGCTGCACTCATGAGGCTTGACCCTTGTCGGCGGATTGCTCCAGATCACCGACCATGCGCCGGATGCGGTCGGCGAGTTTTTCCGAGCTCATGCTTTCACGCATGCGCTCCACCAGCAATGGAAAGCCCAGCGGTGTAGGCCGTTTGATCAGGTGCATGTCCAGTTTCATCCGGTTGATTCGCTCCAATGTCTGTTCCAGACGACGAATATCCAGCTCTTCGCGCAGGACTTCTTCCCCGGCCTGGGCCAGCAGCAGGTTGTCGGCGTCGTATTGCTTGAACACCTCGAAGAACAATCCGCTGGAGGCCTGCACCTGACGGGTACTTTTCGGTGCGCCGGGATAGCCGGCGAACACCAGCCCGGCGATCCGCGCAATTTCGCGAAAGCGCCGCAGCGCCAGCTCCCCGGCATTCAGGCTGGCGAGCACGTCGCGCAGCAGATACTCGGGGCTGAGCAGCGCTGCATCGAATTGCCCGGACCAATCGACCGGAGTGGCGCTGAGCAACTCCAGCCCGTAATCATTGACCGCAATCGAGAACGTCAGCGGCTGACGCTGGCTCATGCGCCACGCCAGCAGGCTGGCGAGCCCCAAATGCACCTGGCGCCCGGCAAACGGGTAGAGGAAAAGGTGCCAGCCTTCGCGGGATTTCAGCACCTCCGCCAACAGACTGTCGGAAGTGGGCAGACCCGACCAGCGCGCCTGGGTCTGCAGCAACGGTTGCAGCGCGTGCATTTCCGGGCCGGCGAACTCACCCCGCGCGGCCGCTGTGAAGCGACTGACCACGGCGGCGGCCAATTCGTTGGAAAGCGGCATCCGCCCGCCATTCCAGCGCGGCACGGCGGCTTTCTTTGCGGTGCTGCGTTTGACGTACGCGGTCATGTTTTCCGCCCGCACCAACTCCAGCAAACGCCCGGCGAACAGAAAGCCGTCACCCGGTTTCAGCCGCGCGATAAACCCTTCCTCGACGCTGCCCAATTGCTTGCCGCCGCCACCCTTGCTCCAGAATTTCAGATGGATGCTCGCATCGCTGACGATGGTGCCGATGCTCATGCGATGGCGGCGGGCGAGCCGTGCATCGGGGACGCGCCAGACGCCGTTTTCGTCCGGTTCGACCCGGCGGTAATCCGGATAGGCCGTCAGAGAAAGCCCGCCGTGACGTACGAACGCCAGCGCCCAGGCCCAGTTCGCCAGCGTTAGGTCTCGATAAGCCCAGGCACCACGGACTTCTTCGTACAGCTCCTCGGGAATAAAGCCACCACCCAGCGCCATGCTGACCAGATGTTGCACCAGCACATCCAGCGGTTGGTGCGGCGACAGGCGCGGTTCAATGTGGCGTTGCGCCACGGCATCACGTGCGGCGACGGCTTCGATCAGCTCCAGGCTGTGGGTCGGCACCAGCGTCACTCGCGAGGTGCGCCCCGGCGCGTGACCGGAGCGCCCTGCACGCTGCATCAGCCGCGCCACGCCCTTGGCCGAGCCGATTTGCAGCACCCGTTCCACCGGTAAAAAATCCACGCCCAGATCCAGGCTTGACGTACAGACCACGGCTTTCAACTGCCCGTCCTTCAACGCTTGCTCGACCCAGTCGCGGGTCTCGCGAGACAGTGAACTGTGGTGCAGCGCGATCAGTCCGGCCCAGTCCGGCCGCGCTTCGAGCAACGCCTGATACCAGATTTCCGACTGCGCGCGGGTGTTGGTGAAGACCAGGCTGCTGGCGCAGGCGTCGAGTTCGGCGACAACCTGCGGCAGCATCTTCAGACCAATGTGCCCGGCCCACGGAAAACGTTCGATGGCGGGCGGGATCAAGGTGTCGACCTTGAGTGATTTTTCGCTCTGGCCCTGCACGCTGATCCCGCCGCCCTGTGGGATCAGCACCTGTTCGGCGTGGGCTTGATTACCGAGGGTCGCGGACACGCCCCAGACGATCAGCTCCGGTTGCCAGTGGCGCAGGCGGGCGAGGGCCAGTTGCAGCTGTACGCCGCGTTTGTTGCCGAGCAATTCGTGCCATTCATCGACGACGATCATGCGCAGGCTCGACAGTGCGGTTTGTGCGTCGGCGCGGGCGAGCAGCAGGGTCAGGCTTTCCGGGGTGGTGATCAGCGTGGTCGGCAGGCGTCGGCCCTGACGTGCGCGTTCAGCGCTGCTGGTGTCGCCGGTGCGCAGACCGATGCTCCACGGAATCTGCAAATCGCTGACCGGCGCTTGCAGGGCACGCGCGGTGTCGGCAGCGAGGGCGCGCATCGGCGTGATCCACAACACGGTCAGCGGTTCGCTCTGGGGTTTGCGTTTGCTGGTCGTGGCTGCGGGCGCGGCTGACCGGGCGAAGCGGTTGAGCGCGGCGAACCACACCGCATAGGTTTTACCGGCGCCGGTGCTGGCGTGGAGCAACCCGGACTGACCTTTTTTAACGGCGGCCCACACCTGCTTTTGAAAGGCGAACGGCTTCCAGTTGCGTGCGTTGAACCAGGTTTTTGCGAGGTCGGTGGATTTCGCCATGCCGGTTGTGCGCGCTCTGGAAGTGTTCTTCCAGTGACCACGCCGACATACGAAAGGTTTAAAAACACCGCAATCTCAATGTAGGAGCTGCCGCAGGCTGCGATCTTTTGATCTTGAAAGGCAAATCAAAAGATCGCAGCCTGCGGCAGCTCCTACATTGGAGATTCGGGTTACTTGAGGTTACCGCTGAGGAACTGCTTCAGCCGCTCGCTGCGCGGATTGCCCAGCACGTCTTCCGGCGCGCCTTCTTCTTCCACCAGCCCTTGATGCAGGAACAACACCTGGCTGGAGACTTTGCGGGCGAAGCTCATTTCATGGGTCACCATGATCATCGTCCGGCCTTCCTCGGCCAGTCCCTGAATCACCCGCAGCACTTCGCCTACCAGCTCCGGGTCGAGTGCCGAGGTCGGTTCGTCGAACAGCATCACTTCCGGCTCCATCGCCAGCGCCCGGGCAATCGCCACCCGCTGTTGCTGGCCGCCGGAGAGAAACGCCGGGTACTGATCGGCGACGCGCGCCGGCAGGCCAACCTTGTCCAGGTAACGGCGGGCGCGGTCTTCCGCTTCCTGCTTGCTGCAACCCAGCACCCGGCGCGGGGCCATGGTGATGTTTTCCAGCACGGTCATGTGGCTCCACAGGTTGAAGTGCTGGAACACCATGGCCAGTCGCGTGCGCAGGCGTTGCAGTTCATTCGGGTCGGCGACGTGCATGCCGTGGCGGTCGGTGACCATGCGGATCGCCTGGCCGTCGAGGCTCATGGCGCCATCGTTGGGTTGTTCGAGGAAGTTGATGCAGCGCAAAAAGGTGCTTTTGCCCGAGCCACTGGCGCCGATCAGGCTGATCACGTCGCCGGTTTTGGCCTTGAGCGAAACGCCTTTGAGTACCTGATGGTCGCCATAGCTTTTGTGCAGACCTTCAACCGTCAATTTGTACATGGGACAGACATCCTCAAGGCGAAAGTAGATAGCCGCTGCGATAGGCTTCGGCACCCGCCACGTGGGCGATCACCATGCCGGCAGTGGCCATGCGCCGCAGCGATCGGGCGTACATCACGCCGGCAGCGGTGCAGCAAATGGGGGTAACCCGATCACTGATCGGGTCGATGATTTCGGCAATCTGTTGCCCGGCTTGCAGGTACTGGCCGGCTTGCGCGGTGTACACCAGCAGCCCCCCGACCGCTGTCGTGACCGGCTCGACACCGGCCAGCGGTGTTGCGGGGAAGGGCAAGGGCGGTTGCGGCCGGGTCTCGCCGACGATCGCATCGAACTGGATCAGGTAATCGATCAAGGCCTGGCAGTCACGACTGGCCATCGGGTGATTGACGTCACCCTGGCCGCGCAACTCCACGGTCACCGAAAAACTGCCCAGCGGAATCTCGAAGTGCTCGCCAAAGCGTTCCTGCAGTTGCCACCACAGCAGGGTGAAGCATTCGTCGAACGACTGGCCGCCGGAATCGGTGGCCAGCAAGCTCGCCTGGGCTTCGATATAACGCGCCAGCGGCTCGACCTGCGGCCACGCCTCGGGCGTGGTGTAGAGGTGAACCACCGATTCGAAATCGCAATGCAGGTCCAGCACCATGTCGGCATCACACGCCAGCCGTTGCAGGGTCAGGCGCTGGGATTGCAGTTGTGTGGCGGGCGTCTGGCGGGCGAGGGCGTTGCGCAGGCTGGCGCGGATCAGCTCAAGGTTGCGTTGCGGGTCGTCGCCCAGTTGGCCCTCGATGGCGTTGCCGATTTCTTCGCTGAGGTCGACGAACCAGCGATTGAAATTCTGCCCGCTCTCCAGTTCGTAGCGGCCCAGCGGCACGTCCATCAGCACTTGTTCAAGACCGACCGGATTGGCCACCGGCACCAGCACGATCTGGCTGCGCAGGCGCCCAGCAGCTTCCAGCTCCGCCAGGCGCTGCTTGAGGTGCCAGGCGACGAGCATGCCGGGCATTTCATCGGCATGCAGCGAGGACTGGATGTAAATCTTGCCTTGGGCCTGCTCCGGGCCGAAGTGGAAGCTGTGGATCTGGCGTGCGGTCCCCGGCACCGGGGCCAACAGGTCATGGATCTGGTGTCGCATTACAGGGTTTCCTAGTGGGTCGGCCCGAGGAATGCCAGCCATCGGCGTTCGGCGAGGCGGAACAGGCCGACCAGCGCGAAGGTGATGGTCAGGTAGATCAGCGCGGCGATGCCGAACGACTGGAAGGTCAGGTAGGTCGCCGAGTTGGCGTCCCGTGCCACTTTCAGGATGTCGGGGATGGTCGCGGTGAAGGCCACGGTGGTCGAGTGCAGCATCAGGATCACTTCGTTGCTGTAATACGGCAACGAACGGCGCAGCGCCGAGGGCATGATCACGTAGGCATACAGCTTCCAGCCGGTCAGACCGTAGGCCTTGGCCGCTTCGACTTCACCGTGGTTCATGCTGCGGATCGCCCCGGCAAAAATCTCCGTGGTGTAAGCGCAGGTGTTCAGGGCGAACGCGAGGATCGTGCAGTTCATCGCATCGCGAAAGAAACTGTCGAGCAACGGTTGCGCGCGCACGGCGGCCAGGCTGTAGATCCCGGTGTAGCAGATCAGCAACTGGATGTAGAGCGGCGTGCCACGGAACAGGTAGGTGTAAAACTGCACCGGCCAGCGCACATAGAAGTGCGACGAGACCCGGGCAATCGACAGCGGTATCGACACCAGGAACCCGATGAAGATCGAGGCGCTGAGCAGCCACATCGTCATCGCCAGCCCGGTGATGTTGGTGCCGTCGGTATAAAGGAAGGGTTTCCAGTATTCCTGCAGGAGTTCGATCATCGTACGGCCTCCCGGGCACCGGCGGCGTAACGGCGCTCAAGCCAGCGCAGGATGACGTTGGATGCACTGGTGATCAGCAGATAGATCAAGGCGGCGAGTACCAGGAAGTAGAACAGTTGATAGGTGCTTTTACCGGCGTCCTGCGCGGCTTTGACCAGATCCGCCAGACCGATGATCGACACCAGCGCGGTGGCCTTGAGCATCACCATCCAGTTGTTGCCGATGCCCGGCAGGGCGAAGCGCATCATTTGCGGGAACACCACGAAGCGAAAGCGCTGGCCGCGTTTGAGGCCGTAGGCGGTGGCCGCTTCGACCTGACCGCGTGGTACGGCGAGGATTGCGCCACGGAAGGTTTCGGTGAAATACGCGCCATAGATGAAGCCCAGGGTGATCACCCCGGCGGTAAAGGAGTCGATTTCGATGTAGTCCCACTCCATGACGTCGGTCAGGGCGGTCAGCCAGGTTTGCAGGCTGTAGAAAATCAGCAGCATCAGCACCAGATCCGGCACGCCGCGAATCAGCGTGGTGTAGAGCTGGGCAGGCAGGCGCAGCAGTTTGGATTTCGACAGTTTGGCACTGGCGCCCAAGAGACCGAGCAACACGGCCACCAGCAGCGACAACGCCGACAATTTGATGGTCATCCAGGTGCCTTCCAACAGCAACGGACCGAAGCCCTTGAGGCTGAAGGCGGAGAGCCCCAGATTTTGTAAGAGGTTTTCGAACATAAATCAGCAACCTGAGCGGATGGAAAAGGCGCCCATCGAGTGATGGGCGCCAGGGCATTATTTACCGCTGTACAGATTCAGATCGCCAAAGTGTTTCTTTTGAATCTCGGCGTATTTGCCGTCATCGTGTAACGCTTTGATACCTTTATCTAAAAGCGCCTTCAGCTCTTTGTTACCTTTCTTAATACCGACAGCGGTTTTGGCTGGCAGCAGTTCGCTGTCAACTGGCTTGCTGACTTCGTAGTTGGCGCCATCCGGCGACTTCAAAAAGCCCAGTTCGGCTTGCAGCATGTCCTGGATCGAGGCGTCGAGACGGCCGTTTTTCAGGTCGGCGTAGACCTGATCCTGGTTGGCGTAAGCCTGGATTTTCACCCCGGCCTTCTCCAGTACGGCCTTGGCGTAGGCTTCCTGGATGGTGCCTTGCTCGTAACCGACGGATTTGCCCTTGAGAGAGGCGACGTCATCGCTCAGGCCGGAACCCTTCTTGAACACGTAGGAAGTCGGGCCGGAGAACAGCTCGCTGGAGAAATCGATCGCCTTTTCACGGGCCGGGGTCACGGTCATCGACGAAATCACACCGTCGAATTTGTTGGCGTTGAGGCCCGGAATCATGCCGTCGAAGTCGCTTTCAACCCATTTGCACTTGACCTTCAGCTCGGCGCAGATCGCGTTGCCCAGGTCGATGTCGAAGCCCACCAGGCTGCCGTCGGCCGCTTTCGACTCGAACGGTGCGTAGGAAGGATCAACGCCAAAACGCAGCTCTTTGTATTCCTTGGCCAGCGCGGAGCCGGCAGCCATGCACAACGCCAGTGCAGAAAGGGTCAGCAATGCTTTTTTCATTATTCAATCCCTAAGAACCAATATGAGCGCTTGTGGCGCAGAATTATTGTTACTGGAACGCGTACGACCTATAGAAAGTAGCAATTTCCGAACCAGAGTCCCGAACAAGTGTTTTAAAAGGTTGGGGGAGGGGAGAGGGAAAGGGATTGGTGCACGGAACCGGGCGTTGGTTGAAGGCCGCACCAAGTTGGGTCGAGGCACGCATTTTTTAACGGATTCTGAATGCTTGTAGCGAGGGGATTTATCCCCGATCGGCTGCGTAGCAGTCGCAAATCCGGTACACGCGGTTTACTGAAAGAATGATGGGGAGCCGCTTCGCGCCCATCGGGGATAAATCCCCTCACCACAAGATCTCCTCACCAGAAAATCCACTCACTACAGGATGTTCATTCAGCACGATTGGAGGTATGTCCCGGAAAACCGGGTCAGGCCAACAAATCCTGCAACGTTGCCAGGCTATCTGCCTCATCCACCGTCTTGTCCTGCCGCCAGCGCAGCATGCGCGGGAAGCGCACGGCAATGCCGCTCTTGTGCCGTCGCGACAGGGCGATCCCTTCGAAACCCAGTTCGAACACCAGACTCGGTTTGACGCTGCTCACCGGGCCGAATTTTTCCACGGTGGTCTTGCGTACGATGCTGTCGACCTGACGCATTTCCTCGTCGGTCAGCCCCGAATAGGCCTTGGCAAACGGCACCAGCGCCCGTTGGCTGGATTCGGGCGGTCCGTCCCACACGGCGAAGGTGTAATCGCTGTACAGACTGGCGCGCCGGCCATGGCCGCGTTGGGCGTAGATCAATACCGCATCGACGCTGAACGGATCGACCTTCCACTTCCACCACACGCCCATGTCCTTGGTCCGGCCCACGCCATACAGGGCGTCGCGGGCTTTGAGCATCATGCCCTCGACCCCCAGTCGCCGTGAGGCTTCGCGCTGCCGGGCCAGATCGAACCAGTCACTGCCAGTGAGCATCGGCGAGGCCAGTAACACCGGGTTGTTACCGTGGGCGATCACTTGCTCCAGTTGCGCACGCCGTTCGGCCTGCGGACGATTGCGCCAGTCTTCGCCCTGCCACTCCAGCAAGTCGTAGGCGAGGACCACCACCGGCACTTCTTCGAGGATCTTCTTGTCGAGGGTTTTGCGGCCGATCCGTTGCTGCAGCAGGGCGAAAGGTTGCACCGCTGGTGGCGCGCTCGATTGCGGATCGAAGGCGTCTTCGGTGCTCGGATGGGTGCTTTTCCAGACCACGATTTCGCCGTCGATCACCGTGCCGTCGGGTAACGCGTGGATCAACGTATCGAATTCGGGAAAGCGTTCGGTCACCAGTTCTTCACCGCGCGACCAGACCCACAACCGCCCCTCACGTTTGACCACCTGCGCGCGGATCCCATCCCACTTCCATTCCACCTGCCAGTTGCTCGCCGGGCCCAGCAATGTTTCGAACTCATCCACCGATTGCGACAAGGCATGGGCGAGGAAAAACGGGTAGGGCTGACCGCCACGCTGAGCGTGTTCGTCGGCGGATTCCGGGGCGATCAGTTTCAGGTAGCTGGCTGCGTTCGGCCGGTTCGACAGGTCGGTGTAACCCACCAGACGCTGCGCCACACGTTTGCTGTCGAGGCCGGCCATCGATGCCAACGCGCGAGTGACCAACAGTTTCGATACGCCGACGCGAAAGCTCCCGGTGATCAATTTGATGCACAGCATCAGGCTCGGCCGGTCCAGCTGCGCCCACAGTGCGGGCAGTTGGCGGGCGAGATACTCCGGGGTCTCACCGCGCAGCGGCAGCAGCTTGTCTTCGATCCATTCGGCAAGGCCGGCCTCGGAGCTGTGCAGGTTTTCTGGCAGCACCAGCGAAATGGTTTCCGCCAGATCGCCGACGGATTGATAGCTTTCCTCGAACAGCCACGGCTGCAACCCCGAGACCTCCACCGCCAGTTCGCGCAGGATGCGCACCGGCACCAGTTGTCGCGGGCGCCCGCCCGACAGAAAGTACACCGCCCATGCCGCGTCTTGCGGTGCAGCCTGGGCGAAGTAGGCTTGCATGGCGGCCAGTTTGGCGTTGCTGGACGTGGTGGCGTCGAGTTCGGCATACAACTCGGCGAAGGCTTTCATGCTTGCACCTCGGCGATGGCAGGTTCGGCGTCAATGTTTTCCTCTTCATCGTCGCCGTATTCGGTGTTGAAGCCTTGCGCATCCAGGCCTTGTTCACGCAGATGGCGCACCAGCACGCCGATCGAGCCGTGGGTGACCATCACCCGTTCGGCGCCGGTCTGTTCGATGGCCCAGAGCAGGCCCGGCCAGTCGGCGTGATCCGACAGCACAAAACCACGATCCACGCCGCGCCGCCGGCGGGTGCCGCGCAGGCGCATCCAGCCGCTGGCGAAGGCGTCGCTGAAATCACCGAACCGGCGCATCCAGGTGCTGCCACCGGCCGAGGGCGGGGCGATGACCAGCGCCTGACGCATGATCGGGTCGGATTTTTTGATGTCGCCGGCGTAGATCGTCGGCGGCAGGTGCACGCCGGCCTCGCGGTAGACCCGGTTCAGCGGCTCGACGGCGCCGTGGCTGAGGATCGGGCCGAGGCTGGCGTCGATACCGTGCAGAATCCGCTGAGCCTTGCCGAATGAATAACAGAACAGCACGCTGGCCTTGCCCGCCGCGATGTTTGCCTGCCACCACTGGTTGATTTCGCTGAACACCTGCGCCTGTGGCTGCCAGCGGTAGATCGGCAGGCCGAAGGTCGATTCGGTGATAAAGGTGTGGCAGCGCACCGGTTCGAACGGCGCGCAGGTGCCATCAGGTTCGATCTTGTAGTCGCCGGACGCGACCCAGACTTCACCGCCGTATTCCAGACGCACCTGGGCCGAACCGAGCACATGCCCGGCCGGATGGAAACTCAAGGTCACGCCGTGGTGGGTCAGGCGTTGGCCGTAGGCGAGGGTTTGCAGGTTGATGTCCTGACCCAGACGCGCGCGCAAAATCCCTTCGCTGGCGCTGCTGGCAAGGTAGTGCTGATTGCCGTTACGGGCGTGATCGCCGTGGGCATGGGTGATCACCGAGCGCTCGACCGGGCGCCACGGATCAATATAGAAATCCCCGGCAGGGCAGTACAAGCCTTCGGGGCGGGCGATAACAAGGTCCATGTCGTTACCAGAATGGAGGGCTTGTTAGCTATGAGGTTGGCGCGAGTCCGGAAGTTCTATCGGGTTTTTATGTGGGGCGAAAAGCAAAAGATCGCAGCCTTCGGTAGCTCCTACAGGATGTTCACCATTCCCATGTAGGAGCTGCCGAAGGCTGCGATCTTTTGATCTTGCTCTAGCGTTTATTTGCCCGGGGTGAGGGTCAAACGCGTCTTGCCATACACCCGGTCAAAGTTCTGCGGCTGCATCGGCAGACCGATGTACTGACCCTTGAGCCATGCATCAACGCCATTGAGGTAATTCGGGCTGGCCGGGTTGCCGGACTGGCCGGTACCGTTCTGCCCCATCAAGGGTTCGGTTTGGCTGAAGTCGACAATGAAACGCATCGACGGCGCCCGCGTGGTGTTGAAGTCCTGACCCCAGGCAAATGCCGAGGTATTGAGCGTGGTGTGATCGCCGCCGGCTGCCAGTGGGCCGCGAACGGTCTGGCCGTTGGCGTTTTTCCATGTGTAGCTGTGCAGTTTGCCCCACTGCCAGGCCTTGTGATCGCCACCCAACTGACTGTCGCCGGCGTTGATCGCGGCCGCCAGACTGCGCGCCAGAATCTGCGCCTTGTCTTCTTTCTGCGGGGTGTGGATGTCATCCCAGAACGGGCTGTCTTCGCGACCGAGCAGGTGATCGGCCTGCGCCGAGTAAGACAAGTCACCGTTGGCGATAAAGGCTTTCCACGCCGGGCTCGACTCGGGGCCGAGCTCATCGAGGAAGATCTGCTTCATGCTTGCTTGCAGGAACAGTTCATAGATCGCCGCATCCGCCGAGGTCGGGCTGAGCTTGCCGTCGAACGCCATCAATCGGGTGAACGCCTCGCGCGCCTTGCTGCGATCGGCTTCCGGTAGAGCGTCGATCGCCTGTTTCAGCGGCTGCTTCATGCCTGGCGCTTCAAACATTTTCTTCAGCTTGGCGGCGAAGGTGGTGGTCTGGTCGTACTGCATGGCGATCACGCTGCGACTGTCCTGTTTGCCGCTGCCGGCCAGTTCCGCCAGACGTTCGCCGCGCTCCGGCGCCGCCCACGAGTTGGACAACTGCATGCCGTAGCCGTGAGGAATCACCCGCTGGTTGGCAGTGCCGAGCCAGCCCTGGGTCGGGTCCTGATCGTAGGGGTGAAGCATCGGGTCGGCGTAACCGTCCCAGTCGTAGCGGCCTTCCCAGCCCGGCGATGGCAGCAGGCCTTCGCCTTCACGACGGTTGGGGAAACGACCGGTGACTTGCCAGCCAATATTGCTGGCGTCGGCGAACACCATGTTCAGGGCGATGGCGCGGATTTCGCGACTGGCGTCCGAAGCGCGTTCAACGTCTTGCGCGCGGGTCAGGTCGAAAAAAGCGTCCAGCGATTTGTCGTCGGCGAAGTTCGGGGTTTGCAGGGCCAGGCCAAAACCGTTGCCCTGTGCCGCAGCCTGGGCACTGTTGAGCAGTGCACCGTGACGGGTTTCGTACACCGCTTCGCGAATCGGCCGCTGGCCTTTGACGAAATAGGTTTCGTTGCGCACGCCCAGCGGCTGCCATTTGCCGTTGACCTCGTAGGTCAGGCTGCTGCCCTGACGGCGGATTTTTTCCAGGAACAGGTCCTGGTTGTCGCCGAGCACGCTGGTGGCGCTCCACGCCACTTTGCCGTTGAAGCCACCGAGGACCATTGGCAGACCGGCAACGGTGACACCGGCAGCCTGATATTTCGGCGCGCGGATCTGCACGAAGGTCCACAGCGACGGCGCGGCCAATGGCCCATGACTGTCGCTGGCAAGAATGCTCTTGCCGCTGCGGCTGCGTTGCGGGGCGATGGCCCAGTTGTTCGAGGTGCTGGCGCCCAGCAGATTCACCGCCGCCAATTGTTGGCTGGCGTTGCTCAGTTCGCTCAGGCCAGGGATCTGTCCGTTGAGTTTGAGGCCTTGCAGCTTGTCGGCCTCGGCCAGCGGCAGGTTTTCATCCGGTGCAGACGGGGTCAGCCAGGCGAGTTTGTCGGTGGTCACGGTTTGCGCCAGCACCAGCGAGGAAATTTCCTCCGGCAGGTTGGCTGACTGGCTGAAGTTCAACAGTGCGAACAGCAGCGCCGAGTCTTCCGGTTTCCAGTATTCCGGCTTGTAGCCGCTGGACGCGAGGTCGCCTGGCAGTTTGTCGGCGTAGCGGAACAGGTAGGCGTTGACGCCTCGCGCATAGACTTCAAAGAAACGCTTGAGGCGTGGCGACGAGGCCTTGTACAGCCCGTCGGCGCTTTTCTTCAGGTTGACTGCGCGCATGTAGCGGTCAGCATCGAGCATTGAGGCGCCGGACATTTCCGCCAGACGGCCCTGGGCCAGCAGGCGCAGGGTCACCATCTGGTTGATGCGGTCGCTGGCATGCACGTAACCGAGGGTGAACAGTGCGTCGTGGAAGCTGTTGCTTTCGATCAACGGCATGCCCATCGCATTGCGACGCACCGAAACGTTCTGCGCCAGGCCCTTGAGCGCTTGCACGCCGGAGGTGGGCGGGAGGGTGTCCTGCGCGTTCCAGGTCTGGCAACCGGACAGGCTCAAGACACCGGTCACTGCTGCGGCAACGCCGAACCGGGGAAGAAAATGTGTAAGGGCTGGCGAGGCCATGGCAAAGCTCCTGCGGGGGTAGAGGCTGGGGGCGCAATAAAGCCGCTACGTTAGTGAGCAGGCGGTGGCCGCGCAAGCGGGCGCGGGGGTTATTTGTGTAATTCTGTCGAATGGAGAAGATCGCAGCCTTCGGCAGCTCCTGCATTGGATTGAGTACCCCCTGTAGGAGCTGCCGAAGGCTGCGATCTTTTGATCTTGGAGGGTTGGTCTTATGCACTTGCCTGATACCTGGAGGTGATGTTGAAGTGCGGGAAATTCACTGACCCGCATGAGAAAAAAACGCCATGGAGCTCAAGGCCAACGCTGCACTGATCATCATCGACCAGCAACAAGGCATTCTGCAGCCGCGCCTGGGCCGACGGAATAATCCACAGGCCGAAGAACGCATGCTTGATTTGCTGAGGGCGTGGCGCAGCAGCGGGAGGCCGGTGATTCATGTGCAGCATCTGTCGCGTGAAGCGGATTCGGTGTTCTGGCCCGGGCAGTCAGGGGTGGAGATTCAGCAGCGATTCATGCCGCAGGACGGCGAATGGCTGATCCAGAAACAGGTGCCGGACGCGTTTTGCGCCATGGGGCTGGAGGCACGGTTGCGTGAGGCGGGGATCGGGCAATTGATCATTGTCGGTGTGGCGACCCACAACTCGGTGGAATCCACAGCGCGAACGGCGGGCAATCTGGGATTTGACGCCTGGGTGGCAGAGGACGCGTGTTTTACCTTCGACAAGGCCGATTATTTCGGTACACCGCGTTCAGCCGAAGAGGTGCACGGGATGTCGCTGGGGAATTTGCACGGGGAGTATGCGACGGTGGTCAGTGCTGCGCAGGTTCTGGCAGTTGCCTGAGAAACCTGTGGGAGCTGGCTTGCCAGCGATAGCGGAGCGTCAGGCTACATCGATGCTGGATGCGCCGGCCTCATCGCTGGCAAGCCAGCTCCCACAGTCGACTGCGTTCAGCCAGCGGGAACGCGGTCAACTGTGGGAGCGAGCTTGCTCGCGAAGGCAATGTGTCAGGCGAAGAGTATCTTCACCCGAAACATCAAGCGCCGTGGCACTTCTTGAATTTCTTGCCGTTGCCGCAAGGGCAAGGGTCGTTGCGGCCGACGTCTTTCAGGGCGTTGCGCACCGGTTCCTGGTGGGCGTGGCCGCAGTTCGGGCCGTGGACATGGCCATGGTCGTGATCGTGATGATGGTCATGATCGTGGTTGCAGTCAGGGCCATGGACATGAGGTTGCTGAGTCATCGGTTGTGCTCCGGAATTAAATCGGCGGGGATTATTACGCCATTGCGCTCCAGGTGCACGTAGTGGGCGATGAATAAACCGGTTTCCATCTCGCCTTGCAGTCGGTAAGGCACCTGCTGGTGCGGACTTTTCAGCATTTTCACCACCTCCTTGACCCGTGGCCACAGGTTGGTGCGGATCGGTATCCGATAGAACGCGCTGCTTTTGGGCCCCACGGTGATCCAGTGTTCATGCTCGCCTTCGGCCAACAACAGGTCTGCCAGATGAATGCGATATTCCATGCCGCGCACCGTCAGGTCGCTGTCGTTGGGGTTGTCGATGCGAAAGTGCAGGATGAATTTCTGTTCGAGCAGCTTGGCCCGCACCACCTCGACTTTTACCAGGTGCACGGCGGGGTCGACGCTGTCGTCGCTGAACCATGAGGCGCAACCGCCGAGGTTCAGGATCAGCATCAATAACAAGCCATGCAGTGTGCGACAGTGACCGAGCATCGAAAAAACTCCCTTTGTGCCCCAGTCTAGTCGGCACTTCCCTTTATGCGCCGAAATACCCCGCACAGCACTTCTTGAACTTCTGCCCGCTGGCACATGGACACGCGTCATTGCGCCCCAGCTTCAACTGCACGGTCGGGTCGATGAAGTACCAGCGCCCGGCGTTCTGCACGAATGAAGAGCGCTCGCGGTGGCTGTGTTCGCCCTGGCTGTCGTGCCAGCGCGCGGTGAAGGTGACGAAGGCGTGCTCGGGTTGGCCGCCGAACACTTCCGAGCTTTCGACCTCAAGGCCGAGCCAGGTGCTTTGCGCGCTCCAGGCACTGATCGACTGGCGATCCAGGCCGGCCTGCTGGGCGGGCAGGGTGGTGGCCACCAGATAATCGATCAGCCCCAAAACGTAGGCGCTGTAGCGCGACCGCATCAGCGCTTCGGCGCACGGCGCCGGGTGGCCTTCGTGGTAGGGACCGCAGCAGGCCAGCAGCAGGTTGCCGCTGCCGCATGGGCAAATGGCTGTACTCATTGCATTACCACCAGTATTTGCCGAAGTTTTCCGGATTGGCCCAGAACCGCGAGTTGAGCCAGTCGGGGACTTGCTTGTAGTCAAGCAGATCGTAAGTGAACAGGGTCAGTACCTGCTCGTCACGCTGAAAGCGCTCACTGGCTTGCAGCGCCAGCGAGTAGAAATCGGTTTCCTGCCAGCCGCTGGCTGGCAGATCTGCCAGCACCGCAATGCGACTGGCGTTGAGGTTGCGAATCCCGCCCAGCAGGTTCAGGCCGTCACGCTTGGGCAAGTGCTCCAGGCAATCGACCACCAGCGCCAGGTCGAAGCGCCGTGCCGCGAGTTCGGCGGGCAACGCACCGGGTTCGGCGTGGGCCACGCAGCAATCCGGGTGCGCCTGTTTAAAAGCGGCGAGCGCCGGAAATTCGCTGGCGCCGATCAGCAGCAAACGCGCCGGGGCATAGCGATCCAGTAAAGCAGCCAGCGCCTGTTGCGGCGTGCGCGAAGAAATGGCGACGTTCATCGAAGCTCCTCAATCAGATCGCCAAGACTAGCGCGCCAGACGGATCCGGCCTAGACCCCGATTTGTCGCGCGTGGCAAAAGTGCCGAATCCCTGTGAACACGGTCCCAAATGCCAGTGGCCTATTGCTGGCGGAGATTAAAACTCCGGTCTTTACTCCGTGAATCGGTTCTAAGCCGATCCCTCAGGAGAAAACCAGATGAGCATAGTTCGGACAGCATTACCTTTGATTCTGCTAACCAGTGTGTTGACTGGTTGCGCAGGTTTGCAGAAAACCGATTGGCCGACCTGTGCGGCGGTCGGCGGTGTGGTCGGGGCCGGTCTCGGTGCGACGGAAAGTTCGGCGTGGGCCGGCTACGGCGCACTGTTGGTCGGCGGTACGGCAGCGGCCTATTGCTGGGTGCACGGTGATGGCGACGAAGATGGCGATGGTGTGCCGGACAGCCGCGACAAGTGCCCGCACACGCCTAAAGGCGTGCAGGTCGATGCTGACGGCTGCCCTCCACCAGCCCCGGCGCCCGTGGTAGAAGAGGCGGTTGTGGTCAAGGAAGAAACCATCGTCATCCGCGATGTGCACTTCCAGTTCGACAAAGCCACCCTGACCGGCTCCGATAAACAGGTGCTGGACAAAGTTGCCACGCGCCTGAAACAAGAGTCGTCCACGGCGCAACTGACCGTGACCGGTCACACCGACAGCGTGGGCAGCGATGCCTACAACAAGAAACTGTCGGATCGTCGTGCGCACTCGGTGGTGGAATACCTGATCCAGCAAGGTGTGCCGCGTGCCAGCTTCGTTTCGGTGTCGGGCATGGGTGAAAGCCAGCCAGTGGCGGATAACAAAACCGCTGACGGTCGCGCACAGAACCGTCGTACCGAAATCAAAATCGTCCGCTAGCCCCTCACGCATCCGCGGCTTGTGCAGTCGCGGATGCGCGTCTTTACTCCTGTGTAACCGGTATGGGCCGGTGACACAGGAGCTTTCACAATGACTGTTTTCTCAAGGTCCGTCTTGCCGGTGCTGCTGCTGGGCAGCTTGCTCACCGGTTGCGCCACTCACAGCGACGGCGACGCCCCCCTCAATCAACGTACGTGGCCGATTTGCAGCCTGATCGGCGGGCTGGTCGGTGGCGGTCTTGGCGCCATTGAAAGTGGCGGCTGGGCCGGTGGCGGTGCCGCGCTGGGGATCCTTACCGGCGGGCTGATCTGTTATGCCCAGGATGGCGATGAAGATGGCGATGGCGTGTTCGATCGCCGCGACCGTTGTCCGGACACTCCGGCCAATACCCCGGTCGATCATCGTGGTTGTCCGCTGCCGCAATACCCGGTCACGGAAAAAGCGCCCGAGCCTGCACCGCAATCGGAAGTCATCACCCTCAGCGATGCCGGCAATGTGTTGTTCGACTTCGACAAGTCGGACCTGACCCCGGCCGCGAAAGCCCAGCTCGATACGCTGATGGACAAGTTGCGCAATGCTGACGTGGTCAGCATCAAAGTCATCGGCCATACCGACAGCAAGGGTTCAGACGCCTATAACCAGGCGTTGTCGGAGCGGCGTGCCAGCAGTGTGGCGGCGTATCTGCTGAGCCAGGGCCTGGAACCGGCCAAACTGACCAGCGAAGGGCGCGGCGAGAGCGAGCCGGTGGCCGATAACGCGACGGACGAAGGGCGGGCGAAAAACCGTCGGGTAGAGTTGCATATCAATCGCTAGGACTTGTCTGTAGTCCGCAGGCTAGAGCTGCCGGGCGACGATCATCGTCGAACCGGCAGCGATCCGACGACTGACAAAAGTTTTTTCTTTTGCCCCTCTGGCTTATCCCCCGCGTAAGCCGTTACTGTGCGCCCAAAGAATAATTCCGAGACGGGGGAGCGTATGAAGGTTTTCTGGGGGCTGGGGCGTTTGCTGACCCTGCTGTTCTGGTGCGTGGTGGTGGTCAATCTGCTGCTGCCGTTTGTGCATCCGCTGCATCTGCTGGTCAATCTGGCCGGCGGCTTGTTGCTGGCGCTGCATGGGCTGGAGTTGCTGTTCTCTCGCCTCAAGGGGCGTCCCAACCCATGGCGCGATCGTCTGCGCATCCTGCTGTTCGGCGTTTTTCACCTGCAAACCATCCCGGCCCCGGCCGCTCCGGAGGCTTCTTCCCATGCGTAAACTTTGCCTGCTCGCCGCATTCATCAGTCCCCTGGCCTGCGCCCAGGTGGTCAGTGTCGAAACCAATTCCCTGATGCGTTTGCCCAACACGGCCAGCACCCTGCAGCTGGAGCGGCTGGACGTCGCGGACTACGGCACCTTGCTGATTCCTGCCAACGTGACCGAACTGACCGTCGGCGAATTGCGTCTGGGCCATGAAGCGCGCATTGCGATCGTCCCGAGTGAACAGGCACTGGACATGAAAGTCATCCGTGCCGAACTGTCCGAAGGCAGCCTGATCACCGCACGCGGCGCGCCGGGCACCTATGAAAAAGCCGCCCGTGCCGGGCGTAATCTGAATTTGCAGTTCAAGGCACTGAGCGCGCCAAAACTGTTTGTCGATGCTCGCGGCGGTACCG
Source organism: Pseudomonas sp. S8 (assembly GCF_050473925.1). Lineage (NCBI taxonomy): Bacteria > Pseudomonadati > Pseudomonadota > Gammaproteobacteria > Pseudomonadales > Pseudomonadaceae > Pseudomonas > Pseudomonas sp. S8. Next base: position 2,945,646 of record NZ_JBFDVZ010000016.1, on the reverse strand, counting down.
GCGCGCCGGGTTTTGTTGGCCTCGATGGCGGCAACGGTGAAGATCCGGGCTGCACCTGGGGCGCGGCCGGTCACGGTTTTGATGGCAGCAACGGTAGCGATGGCCAGCCGGGAGCGCCGGGAGCGCTGGTGCGCCTGGAAGTGCCGCGCGAGTTTCCGGCTGAACTGATCAAGGTCAATGTCGCGGGCGGCGCCGGCGGCCCGGCGGGTATTGGCGGCAAGGCCGGCCAGGGTGGCAAGTCCAAGGGCTGCCTGGTGTATCGCGCCGATGGCGGCAAGAACGGCAAGCCCGGAGCGGATGGTCAGCCTGGACCGACGGGTGCGGCGGGGGCGGTGACTGTGCAACGCCTCTAAATACAGCGCTATTCACTATTGTGGTGAGGGGATGAATCCCCTCACCACAACAGAGTTCACAGCGCCAAAAATGGGGTGGTCAGAACATCGGCCGCGCCGCCGCAATCGCCACCAGCACCAACCCGACAATCAAATTGATCCCCACCACCCGGCGAATCCGCCCCAGCACCGCCGCACCCACCGGCCATTCCTTGGCTTCAACGGCTTTGCGCAACTCTGGCAGCATCAAACCCTGAATCCGGATAAACAGCGCCGTCATCACCACATACAGTCCGATCATCACCTGCACGTATTTCGGCGCGGTCTCGAAGCCGACCTGCTGCAAGTGCAACATGCCCACGCCGCTGATCGGCAACAGAATCACCGCGACCCAGACCCAGCGGAAAAAACCTTGAAACACTTCTACCCACAGGGTCAGGCGGGCGGGGCCGTCGAGCGCCTTCACCGCCGCCGGGCGCAGGACCATCCAGGCGAAAAACATGCCGCCGACCCAGACCAGGGCGGACAGGACATGCAGCGGATAAACGAGGCTAAAAGGTGTCATTGGGGTACTCCGTTCTGCGCGGGACTGATTAGCGGGGTATGATAGCGGCCGATCCGAACTACTGAAAATTTATCCAGCGTTTTTACGCCCGACATTCAATGATCAGCACTGAACTCAAAACCACGATCCAGGGCGCCTATTCGCGTTTTCTTGAAGCCAAGAGCCTCAAACCGCGTTACGGCCAGCGCCTGATGATCGCCGAAGTCGCCAAAGTCCTCGGGGATATCGACACCGACGACGAAGGCCGGCGCAGTGGCGACCCCGCGATTGTCGCGGTGGAAGCCGGCACCGGTACCGGCAAGACCGTGGCCTACAGCCTGGCGGCAATCCCCACGGCGAAGCTGGCCGGCAAGCGTTTGGTGATCGCCACCGCGACCGTGGCCCTGCAAGAGCAGATCGTCTACAAGGACTTGCCCGACCTGATGCGCAACAGCGGGCTGAACTTCAGCTTTGCGCTGGCCAAGGGCCGTGGCCGCTACATGTGCCTGTCCAAGCTCGACATGTTGTTGCAGGAAGGCCACGCGCAAACCGCCACCGCGCAGCTGTTCGAAGAAGAAGGCTTCAAGATCGAGGTCGATGAGGCCAGTCAGAAGCTGTTCACCAGCATGATCGAGAAACTCGCCGGCAATAAATGGGACGGCGACCGTGACAGCTGGCCCAACGCTCTCGAAGATGCCGACTGGGCGCGGCTGACCACCGATCACAGCCAGTGCACCAATCGCCATTGCCCGAATTTCGGCCAGTGCGCCTTTTACAAGGCGCGCGAAGGCATGGGCAAGGTCGATGTGATCGTCACCAACCACGACATGGTGCTGGCTGACCTGGCCCTCGGCGGCGGTGCGGTACTGCCGGATCCGCGTGACACCATTTACGTGTTCGACGAAGGCCATCACCTGCCGGACAAGGCCATCGGCCACTTCGCCCACTACACGCGTCTGCGTTCCACTGCCGACTGGCTGGAAACCACCGCGAAGAACCTCACCAAATTGTTGGCCCAGCATCCGTTGCCGGGGGATCTCGGCAAGCTGATCGAGCAAGTGCCCGAGCTGGCGCGGGAGATCAAGACCCAGCAGCAGTTCATGTTCACCGCGTGCGAGCAGGTTGCCGATTTCAAGCCCGGCGAAGACGTCGAAGGTCGCGAGCGGCCACGCCATCGTTTCGTCGGCGGGGTGATTCCCGAGCACATGCGCGAGATGGGCATCGAGCTGAAAAAGGGTTATTCGCGGCTCAACGATCTGTTCACCCGCCTGACCGACCTGCTCAAGGAAGGCATGGACGGCGAGGTCAATATCGGCATCGCCAGCAATCAGGCCGAAGAGTGGTATCCGCTGTTCGGCAGCCTGTTGTCCCGTGCCTCGGGCAACTGGGAACTGTGGACCGCGTTCACCGCCGAAGACCCGGAAGACAGCCCGCCGATGGCCCGCTGGCTGACGCTGGCCGAAAGCGGCTCGCTGTTCGACATCGAGGTCAATGCCAGCCCGATTCTCGCCGCAGAAACCTTGCGCCGCAGCCTGTGGAACGTCGCCTACGGCTGCCTCGTAACGTCGGCAACGCTGACCGCGCTGGGCACCTTTGACCGCTTTCGCATGCGCGCCGGGCTGCCGAAGAAAGCCGTCACCGCTGTGGTGCCGAGCCCGTTTCATCATGCCGACGCCGGCGTGTTGCGCGTGCCGGACCTCAAGGCTGATCCGCGTGATGCAGCGGCCCACACGGCGGCGATCATCCGCGATCTGCCGGAACTGGTGGAAGGCTCGCGCGGCAGTCTGGTGCTGTTCTCTTCGCGCAAACAGATGCAGGACGTGTTCGACGGCCTCGACCGCGACTGGCGCAAACAAGTGTTCATTCAAGGCAACCTGTCGAAACAGGAAACCCTGAACAAGCACAAGGCGCGGGTCGATGGCGGCGATTCCAGCGTGCTGTTCGGCCTCGCCAGTTTCGCCGAAGGGGTGGACTTGCCGGGCGCCTATTGCGAACACGTGGTGATCGCCAAGATCCCGTTCTCGGTGCCGGACGATCCGGTCGAGGCGGCGCTGTCGGAGTGGATCGAGGCCCGGGGCGGCAATCCGTTCATGGAAATCTCGGTGCCCGACGCCTCCTTGAAACTGGTTCAGGCCTGCGGCCGCCTGCTGCGCACCGAAGAAGACCGCGGCACCATCACCTTGCTCGATCGGCGCCTGGTCACCCAGCGCTATGGCAAGGCGATCCTCAATGCGTTACCGCCATTCCGTCGTGAAATATCCTGAGACAACGGTGGGCAGTTTTGCCCGCCGCGCTGTCTATCTCTCTGCCATGCTTTTCCATTGGCCTTTTGGTCGTTAGGGAGAACTCCGTTCTTATGATTCGCCGCTCGTTGCCTGCCGTTTTTGCCTTGATCTTTGCCGCTCCGTTACTGGCGGCGCCTGCCGGTCAGCAGACCCTGTTCAACTTCGTCCGTCCTGCCGATGTGGTGAAAGTCGTCACCGAAAACACTGACCTGCCACAAGCCAACGCCGAGCAAACCCCGGAAGGTGAAGTGCTGCGCCGGGTGACGTTCAACCCGGTGGCTCGCCCGACCCTGCGCCTGACCCCACAAACCGGCGCCTGGGACTGGTCGCAGTCGGGCATGATGAGCCTGCGTCTGCAGAGCGCAATGAACTGGGCCGTGACGGTCTACGTGCAAATCCAGAGCAACAACGGCCAGACCCTGACCAGCCGCGTTGACCTGCCGGCCGGCCCTGCGCAAACCCTGCTGGTGCCGCTGGTGGCAACTTCGCCGCTGAGCCAGGGCATGAAGGCCGGGCCGCCGATGCCGATGACCGTCGATGGCCAGCGCATTTTGCTGGCCAGCAGCAGCGGCGAACTGGATCGCAGCCAGGTGGTGTCGGTCAGCCTGTGGATGGATCAGCCGAAAGCCGCGCAAAGCCTGCTGCTCGAACGTTTCGGTGTGCAGGACGGCGATGCCGTGACCCGGGCCGTCTACGGCAATCTGGTGGACGCCTACGGGCAGTCGACCCGCAGCAAATGGCCGGAAAAAATCAGCAACGACGAACAACTGAAATCTGCCGCCGCCAAGGAACAGCAACAGCTGAAAACCTGGCTGGCCGAGCGCGAAAAATCTTCGCTGGACAAGTTCGGTGGCTGGAACAAAGGCCCGGCGTTCAAGGCCAGCGGCTTTTTCCGTACTGAAAAACGTGATGGTCGCTGGTATCTCGTCACGCCGGAAGGACATCCGTTCTATTCGCTGGGGGTCAACACCGTCAGCCCGCAGGTCAACCAGACCTACGTGGCCGGGCGTGAGTGGATGTTCGAATCCCTGCCCAAGCCTGACGAACCACTTGCCAGTCATTTCGGCGAAGGCGACAACCGTGGCGGCAACGGTGCCGATCAGGGCCGAGGCTATGGCAACGGGCGCTGGTACGATTTTTACGGCGCCAACCTGCAACGCCTGTATGGCGAACCTTGCGCAGCACAGGCGCATGCCGAACCGCCAGCCGCGCCCTGCAAGGCCACTGTCGATCAGCAGAAGTGGGCCACCCACACCCTCGACCGCCTGCAGGCCTGGGGCTTCAACACGGTCGGCAACTGGAGTGCCGACTCGCTCGCCGACGCCGAGCGGGTGCCGTACACCTTGCCGCTGTCGATCGTCGGCGACTACACCAGCATCAGCACCGGCAGCGACTGGTGGGGCGGCATGCCTGATCCGTTCGACCCGCGTTTCGCCATGGCCACCGAGCGTGCCGTGGCCATCGCCGCCCGCGATCATCGTGATGATCCGTGGCTGATCGGTTACTACGCCGACAACGAATTGGCCTGGGCCGGTCCGGGCGATGATCCGCAGTCGCGCTATGCCTTGGCCTATGGCACGTTGAAAATGACCACCGACGTGCCGGCCAAACGCGCGTTTCTCAAGCAGCTGCGCGACAAGTACCGCAACCAGGCGGGCCTGTCGAAAGCCTGGGGCATTGATTTGCCGGCGTGGGAGTTGATGGAAGACCCGGGTTTCGTGCCACCGATGCCGAATCCGGAGCACCCGGAAATCGAAAACGACTTCAAATACTTCCAGAAGGTGTTCGCCGACACCTACTTCAAAACCATCTCGGATTCGCTGAAATGGCACGCGCCGAACCAGTTGCTGCTCGGCGGCCGTTTCGCCACCAGCACCCCGGAAGCCGTGGCGTCCTGTGCACAGTATTGCGACGTGCTGAGTTTCAACCTGTATACGCTGAAACCGCAGGACGGCTATGACTTCGCCGCTCTGCGTGCCCTCGACAAACCGGTGCTGATTACCGAGTTCAACTTCGGCTCCAGTGATCGCGGCCCGTTCTGGGGTGGCGTGACGCAACTGGCGAAGGAAGAGGATCGCGGCCCGGCGTATGCCAACTTCCTCAAACAGGCGTTAAGCGAACCGTCGATTGTCGGCGTGCACTGGTTCCAGTATCTGGACCAACCGGTGACCGGGCGTCTGCTTGATGGCGAGAACGGGCACTTTGGTCTGGTGGGGATTACCGATCTGCCGTATCAGGGGTTCGTCGAAGCGGTGCGCAAGAGCAATCTGCAGGCGGTTGATCAGCTCGGCAAAGAGGCTGAGAAGGCCGCGGCCGCTGCCGGTCATGAAGCGGAGGGCGGGCGCAAGGGTGAAGCCGGCAAGGGCCCGGGGGCCGGGCATGCGGGTGGGCATTCGGGCAATGGTCACTGAGGTTTGATGCCTTGAAGATCGCAGCCTGCGGCAGCTCCTACAGGGAATGGAATTTTGTAGGAGCTGCCGCAGGCTGCGATCTTTTGATTTGAAATGACCACCCGGCCCGCAGCTGTTCCCAAATCCCTCAAGGGCTGGAACAATGCGGGCCACTTTGTAGAGCGTTTTCGCGGGGGAGTTGCGGGTGCAGATTCAGGGTCATTACGAGCTTCAATTCGAAGCGGTGCGCGAGGCATTCGCGGCACTGTTCGACGATCCCCAGGAGCGCGGCGCAGCCCTGTGCATCAAGGTCGGCGGCGAAACCGTCCTCGACCTCTGGTCCGGTACCGCCGACAAGGACGGCACCGAGGCCTGGCACAGCGATACCATCGCCAACCTGTTTTCCTGCACCAAGACGTTCACTGCGGTCACCGCGCTGCAATTGGTGGCCGAAGGCAAACTGCAACTGGATGCACCGGTTGCCCGCTACTGGCCGGAATTTGCCGCCGCCGGCAAAGAATCCGTCACCCTGCGCCAATTGCTCTGCCATCAGGCCGGTTTGCCGGCCCTGCGCGAGTTGCTGGCGCCCGCGGCCCTCTACGAATGGCAAACCATGGTCGACGCACTCGCAGCCGAAGCGCCGTGGTGGACGCCGGGCACCGGTCACGGCTATGCCGCCATCACTTATGGCTGGCTGGTCGGCGAGTTGCTGCGCCGTGCTGACGGTCGTGGGCCGGGCGAGTCGATCGTCGCTCGTGTCGCCAGGCCGCTGGGGCTGGATTTCCACGTCGGTCTGGCGGACGAAGAATTCTACCGCGTGGCGCACATCGCTCGCGGCAAGGGCAACGTCGGCGATGCCGCGGCCCAGCGCCTGTTGCAAGTGACCATGCGCGAACCGACCGCCATGACCACCCGTGCCTTCACCAATCCGCCGTCGGTGCTCACCAGCACCAACAAACCGGAATGGCGGCGCATGCAGCAGCCGGCCGCCAATGGTCATGGCAACGCGCGCAGCCTGGCCGGTTTCTACGCTGGCTTGCTCGATGGCAGCCTGCTCGAAAGCGAAATGCTCGAAGAACTGACCCGCGAACACAGTTACGGCGAAGACAAGACCCTGCTGACCCGTACCCGTTTCGGCCTGGGCTGCATGCTCGATCAGCCGGACATGGCAAACGCCACCTATGGCCTCGGCCCGCGGGCGTTTGGTCATCCGGGGGCGGGCGGTTCGGTGGGTTTTGCTGATCCCGAGCACGATGTCGCGTTCGGTTTTGTGACAAATACCCTTGGGCCGTACGTCTTGATGGATCCGCGCGCGCAGCAACTGGCGCGGGTACTTGCCACTTGTCTGTAAAGCGTTACATGAGGTTCCAGGGTTGGAACCAGATCCGGTTTTTTGATTCAAAGCGTCTGTTTATCCGGGCAAAAGAGCTCTGATCTTTCATTACTTCACTTTGTGGATTTTCAATGTCATCCAAAAAAACTCTCGCCCTGGCCCTGTGCGTTGCAATGACCGGTTGCGCACAGACTCCTAAAAACGATGCGGACGGCGGCAGCTGGTGGCCGTTCGGCTCTTCCGACAAAGTGGCGGCCAAAGAGCCGGCCCCAGCCCCGGCTTCTGTCGCAGCCCCGGCGCCGCTCAAACCTGCCGCGACCGCACCTGCGGCCAAGACTGAAAGCAGCAGCCACTGGTACTGGCCGTTCGGCAGCTCCGATGACGCGGCGGCCAAGGCCGACGTGAAACCCGAAGTCAAACCAGAAGCAAAACCGGCGGTAGTGGCCAAGGCCGATGCTGACACCGGCACAAAGTGGTGGTGGCCGTTCGGCGGCAAGGACCAGTCCACGGCCAAAGTGGTGCCGATGCCTGACCCGAAAGTCACTCAGGCCTGGCTGGATGACTACGAGCCACGCCTGCGTGCAGCGATCAAGGACAGCAATCTGCAACTCGAGCGTCGTGACAACGTGTTGGTGGTGATCGCGCCGGTTGAAGGCTCGTTCAACCCGAAACGTCCAGCGATGCTGTTGCCAGTTACCCTCAGCCCGTTCACCAATGTCGCGAAAATCCTCGAAGCTGACCCGAAAACCGCTGTCCTGGTGCTCGGTCACAGCGACAACACCGGCGCCGCGCCGGCCAACGTCAAGCTTAGCCAGGAACGCGCTCAGTCCGTGGCGGCGATTTTCCGCCTGAGCGGCTTGCAGCGTGATCGCCTGATGCTGCGCGGCATGGGTGGCGATGCCCCGCGTGCGGCCAACGACAGCGCCGAAGGCCGTGCCCTGAACCGTCGCGTCGAACTGCTGGTGACCCCGCAGAACACCATGGTGGCCCTGCTGAGCAAATACAACATGCCGGCGCCCGCACCGACCACGATGCTTGCCGCACAGGACGTCAAGCCTGCAGCCAAACCGGTTACCCCGGCGCCGGCCGCTTCGAAGGCCGCCGTACCTGCAACCAAAAAGGCTCCGGCGAAGAAAGCCGCTGCCAAGGCACCAGCGAAGAAGGCGGCGACCAAGGCTCCGGCGAAAACCCCAGCCAAGAAAACCGCTCCGGCCAAAGCCGCGACGACTGACAAGAAAGTTGCCGCCAGCGATACTTCCAAGCAGTGATCCGCTAACGAAAAGGAATGCGCCATGACCCAGGCTCTGGCAGATATGCGTCGTGATTACACCCGGGATGGTCTGACCGAGGCGCAAGCCCCGGCTGAACCCTTTGCGTTGTTCCACCAGTGGTTTGCCGATGCGGTGAAAACCGAACAGGCGCCGGTGGAGGCCAACGCCATGACCCTGGCCACGGTCGATGCGGACGGTCGCCCGCACTGCCGCATTCTGCTGCTCAAGGGCCTGGACGAGCAGGGCTTCACCTTTTTCACCAATTACGACAGCGCCAAGGGGCAGCATCTGGCGGCCAACCCGTTGGCTGCCATGACGTTCTTCTGGCCGACCCTGGAGCGCCAGGTGCGCATCGAAGGGCGTGTGGTGAAAGTCACGCCTGCTGAGTCCGATGCTTATTATCAGGTGCGTCCGCTGGGCAGTCGGCTCGGGGCCTGGGCTTCACCGCAGAGCCGGGTGATCAACGGGCGCGGCGAACTGGAAGAGCTGCTTAAGGCCACCGAGCAGCGTTTCAGCGATACGCAACCGCACTGTCCGGAACACTGGGGCGGTTATCGCCTGCTGCCTGAGCGCATCGAGTTCTGGCAGGGCCGTCCAAGTCGTCTGCACGATCGCCTGAACTACCGTCAGCAGGGTGCCGACTGGATTCTTGAACGTCTGGCGCCTTAAGCAGTCTACCGAGCGGGATAGCTTGCCGCAGCGGCCTCAAGCCACTTCGGCAGGTCCCGACGCTTGATCTTCTGCACGCGGGCATCGGCCAGTCGTTGCAGCATGAAGGCGCGTTTGTCTTCATCCTTGCCCGCCAGCGACAGGGCCAGATCACGATCCATCCAGCGTTTGATCCGCACGTACAGCCACCCATGGAAGTACAGACCGGCGACGGTGGTGACGAAAATGATCAGGTAATCCATGAAAATCCTTGGGTTGGCAGGGCGGATTGGGCGATTTGGCGCTACTGTTGGGTGGGTCTGCAGGTGCCTGTACCGGGCCTGAATAAAATCAAGTTTATCCGGGCTGCGTCGTGACAGGCGTCAAGCAGCGGGGTTTAATGAACACCTGTTCTTTTGGAGTTGATGCTATGCGTAAGTCTGTTCTGCTGGTTGCTTCCTTTTCCACGATGGCGATGTTGCTGACCGGCTGCCAGTCGAGCCTGACCGGTGACTCCTACTCCCGTGACGAAGCGCGTCGTGTGCAGACGATTCGCATGGGTACCATCGAATCCCTGCGTCCGGTGAAAATCGAAGGCACCAAGACCCCGATCGGCGGCGCTGCAGGCGCAGTGGTCGGCGGTGTCGGCGGCAGCGCCATCGGTGGCGGCAAGGGCAGCATCGTTGCGGCGGTCATCGGCGCCGTGGCCGGCGGCCTGATCGGTTCTGCCACCGAAGAAGGCCTGACCCGCACCCAGGGCGTGGAAATTACCGTGCGCGAAGACGACGGCAGCATGCGCGCCTACGTGCAACAGGTTCAGGAAAACGAAGTGTTCCGTGTCGGTGAGCGCGTACGTATCTCCACCGTCGGTGGCACCAGCCGCGTTTCGCACTAAGCGGCAACGAGCGGTAAAGAAAAACCCCGATCAGGTGTCTGGTCGGGGTTTTTCGTTTTTGGATTTCTCGGTGCGATGCTTACATCTCAATACCAATAAACAATTCCAGGTTGGTGGGAATGAACTCATCAGTCAGCATCGCAATCTGTTGCGCCTGCTCTGCGGTCAACAGCCATTCTCCTTCTGCCATGGCGTTGAGGCTCTTGTGGCCTAGGAGCTTCACGATCCGGTCGTTAAAAGCAGGATCAACGTCCAGTTCATACTTGAGTGAGCTATCGTCGAAACTGTCGGGTAAGAACCCTGTGATGCACAAGTACATAAGCGCCTCTTGATTACTTGGGAGTGGTTCGCCCGGGTTTGGCAGGTTTTGTCTGTTCGCCAGTTTGAGGATTGAACTCTCCAAGGTGTTTCCCCTGTTTGTCGTACATTTCTACCGTTCCGTGTTGGCTATCCCACTCAAAAATGCGTCCTTTGAGATCTTTCCAGCGCTTACGACGAGCGCCGCCACCTTGTACGCTGCTTTTTGGTTTGTCTTTCACAGCTTCAGGAAATGCTGTTAGACCTTCAGGGGCTTTATGGTAGTTGTGGTCGCCTGTGCTTAGAACAATGTAAACCGGCTTAACCCCCGAATCCGCCGGAAATACCAGAATGAAATCCCGATACTCCGGCGGATAAACCGGATTCACCAGGATCCCGTCCGCCGCTTTCGTCGGCGGATAAACCCAGATGTGCGGGGCCTGTGGTGCAGCCTCCAGCGCCGGAATGCCGAGAACGTCCGAACCATCCACCGCCGGCGTCCAGATCAGTTCGACGCCTTCACCAAGGTCCGCAATGAATTGACTGCCACGCGGGCTCAACTGCACGACATCGACCATTTCCCAATCGCGATTTCTGCCGGTATAGAAGCCGTAGCCCTTTAGGCTGCCGTCGGCCTGTTGTTCGACGCGCAGGCGAACGCGGGTGCGGGCCTGTTTGAGGCTGCGCAGTTGCTCGTCGCTATAGAGTGCGCTGTCGCCGAGGCTGGAAGGCATGAGCAGCGCCACCAGTCCTGCCAGGGTGGCGGTGGCCGTTCCGGCGGCGATGGCGGGTAGCGCCTCAAAGGCGGCGCCGGCCAGGGCGAAACTGCCGAGCCCGGCGGGAATGGCTGCGGCGCCGATTTTCTTCAGGGCAATGCCGCCGGTTTCATCGCTTTCGCGTGCACCCAGCAGGATCAGCTCGCCGTAATCCTTGAGGCTGTCGGTCGGCACCATCCCCGAAGGATTCGCGTATTCGCTGATCGCGTCCGGCAATTTGCAGGACTTGGCGAACACGCATCCGGCACGCACCGGATCCGGCTTTTGGGCCGCTACCTCGCGGCTGCGCTCAAAGGCCTCCTGCCGCGCCAGCATGGCGTCGTAAGCGTTCTGCCGGGCTTCGCGCTCGGCCAGTTCAGTGGCCGTCATGTAGCGCCATGTGACGTGATGCCCGTCGCCCGCCGGCGGGTTGGGAACCCGGGGAATGTCCTTGTTGCGAGCCACTGAGCGTCCTTTCGTTCATCCATCGACAACCCTTCGAAAGGGCTGTGCGACGTTAACGAAGCGGACAAAGGCTGGCTGTAGGACGGATCTTTGATTAAGTGCGGATTGTTCGCTATTGGTCAGGCAGGGGGGCGAGCAGGCCGCTTCAGCGCAGAGAACGGGAGGAAAGGTTCTGCGCCGTTACTGAAAAAGCCTGATACCCATTTGCACAGAACCTGGCAGTTGGTGGGTGAATTGAGCCTCAGCTGTATCTGTGAGGCCTGCAGGTTTTTTCCTATGCTTGAGCGCTGACCCTGTGACGAGGCAATTCCTGCCCGACTCAACGAGAACATGACCATGAGCGACAACCGACAGTGGGCCCGTGAAGCGATCCGCATCATCGAAGCGGACTTCCAGCGCAGCGCCGACACCCACCTGATCCCCTTGCCGCTGCCGGGCTTCGCAGGCATTGAGTTGTACTTCAAGGACGAGTCGAGCCATCCCACCGGCAGCCTCAAGCATCGCCTGGCGCGCTCGCTGTTTCTGTATGCGTTGTGTAACGGCTGGCTCAAACCCGGCGCGCCGGTGATCGAGGCGTCCAGCGGTTCGACGGCGATTTCCGAGGCGTATTTCGCGCGCATGCTCGGTTTGCCGTTCATTGCGGTGATGCCGGCGACCACCTCGAAAGAGAAGATCGCGCAGATCGCTTTCTACGGTGGCCAGAGCCATCTGGTGAAAGATCCGACGCAGATTTACGCCGAATCCGAACGTCTGGCCCGCGAGCATGGCGGCCACTTCATCGACCAGTTCACCTACGCCGAGCGGGCCACCGACTGGCGGGCGAACAACAACATCGCCGAGTCGATCTTCCAGCAGATGCGTTTCGAGAAACATCCGGAACCGAGCTGGCTGATTTCCAGCCCCGGCACCGGCGGCACCACCGCGACTCTCGGCCGCTACGTGCGTTATCGCCAGCATTGCACCCGGGTGTTGTGCGCCGATGCCGAGCGTTCGGTGTTCTTCGATTACTACCAGACGGGCGACGCGAGCCTGCGCCTGGACTGCGGTTCGCGGATCGAAGGCATCGGTCGGCCCCGGGTCGAGGCGTCGTTCCTGCCCAAGGTCATCGATGCGATGGTCAAGGTGCCGGACGCCTTGTCGCTGGCGGCCATGCATTATCTGGCGCAGCGTCTGGGACGGCATGTCGGCGGGTCGAGCGGGACCAACCTGATCGGCGCGCTGATGGCGGCGCAGCAGATGAATGTGGCGGGGGAGTCGGGGTCGATCGTGGCGATTCTGTGCGATGGCGGCGAGCGCTATGCCGACACCTATTACGATCAGGCCTGGCTGAAGGCGCAGGGCTATGAGCTGGAGGGATTGATTGCAGCGGTGGCGGCGAGTGCCGAGCGCGGTGAGGCGCTGCCAACCACAGTACTGCGCGCGAATATCTGATACACCAAAAACCACTGTGGGAGCTGGCTTGCCAGCGATAGCGGATTGTCAGTCAACATCAATGTCGAATCTGAGTCCGTCATCGCTGGCAAGCCAGCTCCCACAGGGTTGCGCGTTTTGCAGATTTGGCTGATCAGGCTTCCAGGCCGAGGATATCCCGCGCCACGGCCTCGGCAATCCGAATCCCGTCGACACCCGCCGACAGAATGCCGCCGGCATAACCCGCACCTTCACCCGCCGGGAACAGACCTTTGACGTTCATGCTCTGCAGCGACTCGTTACGCGTAATGCGCAGCGGCGACGAGGTACGGGTTTCGATGCCGGTCAGTACGGCATCGTGCAGCGAGTAGCCACGAATCTGCTTCTCGAACGCCGGCAACGCTTCACGAATCGCTTCGATGGCAAAGTCCGGCAGCGCCAGGGCCAGATCGCCCAGGGCCACGCCCGGTTTGTACGACGGCTCGACTTCGCCCAACTCGGTGGACGGGGTGCCGTTGATGAAGTCGCCGACCAGTTGCGCCGGGGCCTTGTAGTCGCTGCCGCCGAGGATGAACGCGTGGGATTCCAGACGCTCCTGCAACTCGATCCCGGCCAGCGGGCCGCCCGGGTAATCGACCTCCGGGGTGATGCCGACGACGATCCCGGAGTTGGCGTTGCGCTCGTTACGCGAGTACTGGCTCATGCCGTTGGTGACCACGCGGTTCGGCTCGGACGTCGCCGCGACCACGGTGCCGCCCGGGCACATGCAGAAGCTGTAGACCGAACGGCCGTTCTTGGCGTGGTGCACCAGTTTGTAGTCGGCGGCGCCCAGCTTCGGGTGGCCGGCGTACTTGCCCAGCCGCGCACGGTCGATCAGCGATTGCGGGTGCTCGATGCGGAAACCCACCGAGAACGGCTTGGCTTCCATGAACACGCCACGGCTGTGGAGCATGCGGAAGGTGTCGCGGGCGCTGTGGCCGAGGGCCAGAACCACGTGTTTCGAATGCAGGGTTTCGCCGCTCGCCAGTTCGACGCCGACCAGTTGGCCGTCTTCGATCAGCACGTCGGTGACGCGCTCCTGGAAGCGTACTTCGCCGCCCAGGGCGCGGATCTCTTCACGCATGGTCTCGACCATGCCGGTCAGACGGAACGTACCGATGTGCGGTTTGCTAACGTAGAGAATCTCTTCCGGCGCGCCGGCCTTGACGAATTCGTGCAGGACTTTGCGGCCGAGGAACTTCGGATCCTTGATCTGGCTGTACAGCTTTCCGTCGGAGAACGTGCCCGCGCCGCCTTCGCCGAACTGCACGTTGGACTCGGGGTTGAGCACACTTTTACGCCACAGACCCCAGGTGTCCTTGGTGCGCTGACGTACTTCGGTGCCACGTTCGAGGATGATCGGCTTGAAGCCCATCTGTGCCAGCAACAGGCCGGCGAAAATCCCGCACGGGCCGAAACCGACCACGATCGGGCGCTGGTTCAGGTCGCTCGGCGCCTGACCGACGAATTTGTAGCTGACATCCGGCGCCACGTTGACGTTACGGTCGTCGGCGAACTTGCCGAGCACCTTGGCCTCGTCGCGCACGGTGAGGTCGATGGTGTAGATGAAGCACAGTTCGGAGGACTTTTTGCGCGCGTCGTAGCTGCGCTTGAACAAGGTGAAATCGAGCAGGTCATCGCTGGCGATGCCCAGACGCTGCACGATAGCGGCACGCAGGTCTTCTTCGGGATGGTCGATTGGCAGCTTGAGTTCGGTGATTCGTAACATGGCGAGGATCCGGATTCGCGGGGCGCACAACTGCGCCAGGGCGTTTGAAGGCCGCGATTATAAGCCGCAAAGGCCGGATCCGGTGAGGCTAAAACGCTCAGTCGTTACGCGATCCGCCGAAATACCCGCAGCCATGCTCGACCTTGCCGTCGATGCGCAGCTCGGCGCTCATGTGCTGCACGCTGCCGGTGCTGCTGTCGACGCAGCGCTGCGGCGCGACCCACAACTCGATGCGCTGGTTGTTGGCTTCGCTGCTCAGGTTGAAGCGGCCGTCGCCCAGTTGTTCTTCGACATACGGCACGGCCAGCGCCGGTTGGCCTTCACGGTCGATGACCATGCCCTTGCCGCTGACTTTGACGTTCCACTCGGGACCGTGGCCGGCGGCCCGCAGGATCAACAGTTTGAAGTTCGGGTCGTCGCACGCGGTGCCGGAACGTTCGACGCGATACAACTGACCGAGGTCGAGGCGGTCGCCGGCGATCTTCCCGCGTACATCGGCAAACAGTTTGCCCTGCTGATCGGCGAGGGTCGCGGCCTCTTGCAGCACGCTGGTGCCGCCGATGTCATTGACCACGTACTGACGTTGTTCCCCACATGGCTGGAACACCAGCTTGCCGTCGGCTGCGGTCAACTGCCCCTGCATCCGGGATTGCCCGACATGGGACGCACTTTCGCGCGGGCCATCGAGCAATTGGCAGGCGGCGAACAACGGCAGCAGGGCAACAACGATCAACGAACGGGCAACACGCATCTTCGGCTCTCCAGACAAGTGCCGCCACGTTACGCAGGCTGACCGTTGATCACAAGGGTTTAGCCCACGTGAAAGGTCTGGCCGGTTTGCAGGCCTTCGACACTTTTCGCGTAGGCCAGCGCCACATCGGCTGCCGGAACCGGCTTATAGCCACGGAAGTACGGAGCGTAGCTGCCCATGGCTTCCAGCAGCACGGTGGGGCTGATGGAGTTGATGCGCAGGCCACGCGGCAACTCGATGGCGGCCGCTTTGACGAAGCTGTCCAGTGCACCGTTGACCAATGCCGCCGAGGCGCCGGTACGGATCGGGTCGTGGCTGAGCACGCCGCTGGTGAAGGTGAACGAGGCGCCGTCGTTGGCGTATTCGCGGCCGATCAGCAGCAGGTTGACCTGGCCCATCAGTTTGTCTTTCAGGCCGAGGGCGAAGCTTTCAGCGTTCATCTCGCCGAGTGGGGCGAAGGTAACGTTGCCGGCGGCGCAGATCAGCGCGTCGAACTTGCCGGTTTGCTCGAACAGTTTGCGAATCGATGCGCTGTCGCTGATGTCCACCTGGAAGTCGCCGCTGCTGCGACCAATGCGGATCACTTCGTGACGCTGGCTCAGCTCTTTATCCACGGCCGAACCGATGGTGCCGGCGGCACCGATCAACAGAATCTTCATGGGACTGTTCCTCAATGGGTTGAACGAGGTTTCAGTCTAGAGTGGTTTTTTCTGCGGATAAGCGCACTAATAGGCAACCTTTGGTTTTCAAATGGAAACAATCCATGAGTGAGATGGATGATCTTGCGGCGTTCGCGGTGTTGATCGAGGCCGGCAGTTTTACCTTGGCAGCGCAGCAGCTGGGTTGCAGCAAGGGCCAGTTGTCCAAGCGTATCAGCCAGCTGGAAGCGCAGTTTTCCGTGGTGTTGCTGCAACGCACGACGCGCCGTCTGAGCCTGACTGCCGCCGGCGCCGCTTTGCTGCCCCAGGCGCAGGCGCTGGTCGTCCAGGTGGAGCGGGCACGGCAGGCATTGGCGCGTTTGAAGGACGACATGGCCGGCCCGGTGCGGATGACGGTGCCGGTGTCGCTGGGGGAAACGTTTTTCGACGGCTTGCTGCTGGAGTTCTCGCAGAAGTATCCCGAGGTGCAGATCGAGCTGGAGCTGAACAACCACTATCGCGACCTGTCCCGGGACGGCTTCGATCTGGCGATTCGCTCCGAGGTGGCCAATGATGAGCGGTTGGTGGCCAAACCCCTGCTGGCGTGGCAGGAATTGACCTGCGCCAGCCCGATATACCTTGAACAATTCGGTGAACCGCTGACCCCGCAGGAGCTGGCCGAACACCGCTGCCTGCTCAACAGTCATTACAGTGGCCGTGAAGAATGGCTGTATCACCAACAGCACGAATTGCTCCGGGTGCGGGTGTCGGGGCCGTTCGCCAGCAACCATTACAACCTGCTGAAGAAAGCCGCCCTGGCCGGTGCCGGTATCGCACGGTTGCCGTCGTATCTGTTGCAAACGGAACTCGCTGACGGCCGGTTGCGCTGGCTGTTGCGCGATTTTCAGACGCGCCGGATGCCGATG
Source organism: Pseudomonas sp. S8 (assembly GCF_050473925.1). Classification (NCBI taxonomy): domain Bacteria; kingdom Pseudomonadati; phylum Pseudomonadota; class Gammaproteobacteria; order Pseudomonadales; family Pseudomonadaceae; genus Pseudomonas; species Pseudomonas sp. S8. The sequence goes on along the minus strand of NZ_JBFDVZ010000016.1, from coordinate 2,928,938 downwards.
TATCTGGTGCACCCGTACCAAGGTGGATTGCCCAAACGCACGCAGGTGCTGGCGGATTATCTGATTGGCTGGTTCAAACGCAGCGGCGAGGCGCTGGATCGCCTGGCGCATTGACCACGATGCCTGTGATATCCCTGTAGGAGCTGCCGAAGGCTGCGATCTTTTGACCTTGAAAATCAAAAGATCGCAGCCTTCGGCAGCTCCTACTAAGACATCAGAGGCATCAGAGACATCAGCGTTTGCAGTATTTGGCGATCAGGTGATCAATCGACAATCTGCCCGGCCCGGTCGCCATCAGGTACAGCAACACCGCCGCCCAAGTGCCATGGGTCGGGTAGGCATCGGGATAGACGAACACCTCGATGACCAGCGTCATGCCCAGCAGCGCCAGCGCCGAAAACCTCGTGGCGAAGCCGATCAATATCAGCACCGGAAAAAAGTGTTCGGCGAACGCTGCCATGTGCGCGGCGATTTCCGGTGACAGCAACGGCACGTGGTATTCGCTCTGGAACAACGGAATCGTCGAGTCCGCCAAGCGTGGCCAGCCGAGTTGAAAGGTGCCGTCGACCAAATCGATGGCCAGTCCCTCGACCTTGGTCTGCCCGGACTTCCAGAACACCGCGGCAATCGAGAACCGGGCGATGAAGGCGATCAGGCTGTGGGGAATCTTTTCCATTAGCCCGATGGCGCGAGTGATGAGGTTGTTCATGGCGATACCTTGTTGTTCAGGTCGGTGATGGCATGGTGGCCGATCAGCAGGGCGAGGGTCTGCGGCAGATCGAAGGGCGGGCTGTCTTGCGCCGCTTGCAGCAGCGGTCGGTGATGGAGCAGATGGTGGATGAATACGCTGGCGCCGTGATCGAGGGCAAAGACCTCGACCTCCAGACCGTTGCGCAGCACCAGTGCGTGTTGCCCTTGATGGATATCGATACCCGCCAGGGTGGTGTCTTGCTGATGCGCGGCCCAGATCGAAACCACTGCGTAGGCGGAGTCGAGCAGGTGCAGCGAGGGGTGCAGGGCGATGTGCAGTTCGGCCAGCGTTTGCGGTTCGGCCAGTGCTGCACTGATCTGTTGCGCACTGACCGTCGCGGCATCGGCGGCGTGATAAGCGCGGGTGCGCAAGCGTTCGAGCCGTGCGACATCGGCGAGATACGGCACCCCGGCCGCCGGTTCGAATGCACCAATGAAGTCCGCCAGTCCGTCACCATAACGGCTCATCAACGGACTGTGCGGCGGCTGCTGCTGGATGAAAATGCTGGCCATGCCGCGAAAGAATTCCTCGCCGACCAATTGCTGCACCACCGGATAACTGTCGGCCAGCGCGTTGATCAATGAGCCTTGCACGTTATTGCGATACACCGAAAACCGGCTGGCAGGATCAGCGCCGTTGGCACTGTACAGGCCAGCGGGGCAGGGCAGGCGAGTGTCGAGCAGGGCGGCGCTGAAGTCGGCTTGAGTGCTCATGGCTGACTCCTTGCGTGCCGCAGCAACGCTTCGGCCTGCTGCGCCTCGGCCAGCAGCACGTTGAACGTCGGGAGGTGATTGTCCCGTTCGATCAAAGTTGCCACCGGGCCAACACGTTCGAGTGCCTGTCGGTATAACGCCCAGACGGCATCATCAACCGGCGCGCCGTGATCATCGATCAGCAAGCGGTCGCCGAGGCTGTCGGCGTCTTCGGCGAACCCGGCCAGATGAATCTCGCCAACCGCGTGTAAGGGCAGTGCATCAAGGTACGCCAGTGGATCGCGTTGATGATTGATGCACGAGACGTAGACGTTGTTGACGTCGAGTAGCAGACCGCAGCCGCTGCGACGGATCACCTCGGCGATGAACGCCGGCTCATCGATGGTCGAGCGCTCGAAGCCAAGATAGGTCGCTGGATTTTCCAGCAGCATCGGACGCTTGAGGGTGTTCTGCACCTGATCAATATGCGCGCAGACGCGGTCAAGCGTCGGCGTGTCATACGCCAGCGGCAGCAGGTCATTGAGGAACACCGGGCCGTGGCTCGACCAGGCCAGGTGTTCGGAAAAGGCTTGCGGTTGATAACGCTCGATCAGTGTTTGCAGGCGTTGCAGGTGTTGCAGATCCAGTGGTCTTTCGGCCCCGATCGACAGCCCGACGCCGTGCAGCGACAGCGGATACTGCTCGCGGATCAACCCGAGAAAATGATGAAACGGACCGCCGTCGACCATGTAGTTTTCGGCGTGGACTTCGAAGAAACCGATGTCCGGTCGGGTGCCGAGCACTTCACGAAAGTGCCCGGTCTTGAGTCCCAGCCCCGCGCGGGGCGGGAGCCCGCAGAGGGCTGCCCGAGTGCGCGGTGGGACAGGTTCGTTGAGGGTGAACATGAGCGTCACTCGGGCAGGTCGTGGATCAGGACTTGGCTTTGAAGGCTTCCATCTGACCGAAGCCGGTCGGCGAGGTTTTGCTCTCGGTGGTGGTGCAGGTGCCTTTTGGCACGAACTTCCAGGAGTTGGCCTGGTAATCCATTTTCGCGGTGCCGGCACATGTGGTGCCTGCGCCCGCGGCGCAATCGTTGTGACCCTTCATGGCCACACCGAAGCATTTTTCCATGTTGCTGTTGTCGGCGGCATTGGCGCTGGAAACGGCAGTCATGCTCAGGGCGGAACCAAGAGCCAGAACCAGTGCAGCGGCGGACAGGGTGCGAGTGGTAGCAGTCATGATGTTTCTCCAGAATTGAGCTTGGGTTTTACAAGCGAAGTGCGCTTGCTTACCCCACTAGAGAACGCCCATGGCGATGCGTTACAGCGCCACCGAAATTTTTCAGAAAAAAATGCAAAACCCTGTAGGAGCTGCCGCAGGGGATTTCTGTGGTTGCGCGTCTATAGTCATTGCAACGGCCCCTGTCACAGGCCGATTTACCAGGACGGTATCTCATGACGAAGGATCGCTCAGCCCGCGCTGTGCTATTGCGCACGGCTTCATCTTTTACGCTCGCCTGCACGCTGCCCCTGCTGTCTGGCACGGTTTGCGCGCAGACGCAGATTGATCCGCTGGACACGCTCAAGCGCATCAATCACAACTACAACACCCTCAAGGACAGCTGTCAGGAACCGGATACCGGCGCCGCGCGCGGGCTGTATTACTGCAGCGGCGTGACCCTGCGCATGGTCAATGACGGGCCCTTCAATCCGTGGGATTACAGCCCTTATGCAATCAAGATCGGCGCGACGTCCTACTCGTGGATTCGCAAGGATCTGAGCACGCGCATTCTCATTCACCCGGCCGGTTTCATCCTGCGCACACCCACCGATGCAGCGGCGCTGAAGCTGCCGGTCAAGGAGCAAGGCTTCACCTGCATCTATGCGTTTGATGGCGGTACCGGGCCGGAGCGCAAGTGGTATGGCTGCGGTTTCTTCGACAGCCGCGAACCGCCGCGTGCGGCGCAAGGCACGCTGAACAACCGCAATGCCGCACTGGCCTACGGCACTTGTGCCGAGGCGGGTGTCACCACCGCCGAGCAGTGGACGCAGAAATACACCGGGCTGATGAAGGGGCCGATCCAGTACAGCCAATGTTCGTGGAACGCGGAAAAACCCAGCGACTGGCACGCGATGATCCGCGTGCATGAGTCGCGCCCGAACACCACCAACAAGGACCCCTTTGCCTTCAGTGCCCAGGTCAACGAGTTCATGTTGAAGAACGCCACCGCGAGCAACGACGGCAGCGAAAACATGAAGTACATCGATGCCTTTATCTACAACGTCAACAGCACGCAGAACTTCGCCACTCGCGGAGATCAGGCGCCACCGAAACCGGAGAACGGCTTGAACAGCGCGCGCAACTTCCAGAAAAAACTTCAGGCCCAGGGCTATAGCGTGCCGATCCTGCGCCTGGATTTCACCCAGCCTGCGGAGCGGCGTTTCAGCTATGTCGCCGCCGATCAGGCGATCGCCGAAATGGTAGTGGCTGGCGCCCCGGTGCCGCAATACATCGCCTCCGCCAACTGGGTCAAACGTTATGACCCCGGCACCCGCAAGGATGAATGGAGCCTGAGCGTTGTGCCCACGGCAGCGGGGCGCGCCTTGCCCGGTGAGCAGGTCGACGCTCTTTACGATCAGTTGTTCGCCCTCAAGGGGCCGGACAGCAACTGGCGCGACAACGAAAAGTCCGCTGGCAGCATGCGTCAGCAACTGCGCTGCGTGCTGGTCAATTACCGCAACAAGACGCCATGGAACCTGGAGCCGTTCCGGCCGGCGTTGTCGGACAGCGAGACTCGCGCCGCGGGTTGCAACCCGGTCCCGCGTTGAGTGTGTTGGCTAATCAAGGAGATGCAAGCCATGAAGAAACGTCTGAACAGGATCGCCCCGTTGCTCGTATTGCCGCTGTTGGTGCATGCGGCATGGGCCAGTGCCGAGTCATGCGACGAGACGCTGAGGAAGGTGGAAAAGCTCTATAACAATACCGTCGACAGTTGCGGGCAGGACCCCGCATCGGACTGCTCGGGGCTGCTGGTGCGCGGCACGCACCGGGCCGATCCGGCCAAGGGGCAAAAGTGGGACGTCTGGAACCCCAGCCCGAAAGCCGTGGAGCTGGGCACGTTTGCCGCCTCGTTCATGCGCGCCGACGGCATCAGTTATGAAGACCCCGGCATGAGCACGCAGAACGGCTACCTGATTACGCCACGGGATCTGGTGAAAGACCCCGAGACGCCGGTGCATGTCTATTGCGCGTTTCCCAACGATGCCTGGACCGACTTTCGCAATGACCGTGGCTGCGGTGACAACAAGAATACCGCCCCGGCCGAGGCGGTCTGCCAGGCCATGAAGCCGCCGATTTCGACGCCGAATGCCTGGGTGGCGCACTTCACCCAGTACAACAACAATCGCCAGCAGGACCAGTTGCAGTGCGGCTTCAACATGCGCAATCCGATGAGCAGCAAAGAGCGGGTCGATGCCTTTCGCAATTTCATGGGCGCGCGCAAAGTCATCAACAGCCGCGAGTTTCAGACTCAGACCGAGCTGCGTCTGGGCAATCCTAAAACCGATGAACTGCCGATTCTGGCGTTTTTCTACAGCGATCAGCGCGGCTTGAATGATGCCTTGGCCAATCAAAAGGATTACAAGGCCAAGACCGGCAAGGATCGCAACATCATCAAGATCGACTTCCCGAAAACCCCGGTCGCCAAGGCCTCTTTCTCGTGCATCCAGACCTCGACGCCGGCCGCACCAAAATTTTGCGACAAGTACATCGAGTCCAGCACCTGGGTGCAGCGTCCCGATCCGAAACTGGGGCCGAACACCTGGTCGCTCTCGGTAGTGCCGACCGCATGCGGGCGGGCAATCAAGGACGACCAGACCGACCGGATGTTTGCCGAGCTGTACAACAAGCACAAGGACGATGCGCAATGGCGCGAGTACAGCGTCAATGGCGGGTCGTTGCGGCGGCAGATGGTTTGTCATCTGGCGGCGGTCTACGACGGCAAACCGGTGAGGAACAAGCCTGAGTGGAACCTTGAACCGGCCCGGCCGTATGTCGATCAGGCGACGGCGGTGGCGCAGTACTGCAACCCGTACTGACATCGCTTCCCTGTAGGAGCTGCCGCAGGCTGCGATCTTTTGATCTTGCTTCTAAAAGGCAAAGTCAAAAGATCGCAACCTGCGGCAGCTCCTACACGGGGGGATGTGTGAGGTATAAAAAAACGGCCCGAAGGCCGTTTTTTTGTTCAGCGAAAAGCCTCAACCGCCGAGGTACGCCTCGCGCACTTTCGGGTCGGTGAGCAGCGCTTCACCGGTACCTTGCATGACCACGCGGCCGTTCTCCAGAACATACGCACGGTCGGCGATTTTCAGCGCCTGGTTGGCGTTCTGCTCGACCAGGAACACCGTTACACCGTCCTTGCGCAGTTGTTCGATGATGTCGAAGATCTGCTGGATGATGATCGGTGCCAGGCCCAGCGATGGCTCGTCGAGCAGCAGCAGTTTCGGCTTGCTCATCAGCGCGCGGCCGATGGCGAGCATTTGCTGTTCGCCGCCGGACATGGTGCCGCCGCGCTGGTTGAAGCGTTCTTTCAGGCGCGGGAACAGGCCGAGGACCTTGTCCATCTGCTCCTGATAGTCGCCCTTGTCGGTGAAGAAACCGCCCATCGACAGGTTCTCTTCAACGGTCAGACGGGCGAACACCCGACGACCTTCCGGCACCACGGCGATGCTCTTGCGCATGATCTGCGACGAGTCCTGGCCGACCAGTTCCTCACCCATGTAGCGGATGCTGCCGCTGTGCGCCTGCGGTGAACCGCAGAGCGTCATCAGCAGCGTGGACTTGCCGGCACCGTTCGCTCCGATCAGGGTCACGATCTCGCCCTGGCGGACTTCGACGTTGACGCTGTGCAGGGCCTGGATCTTGCCGTAGAAGGTGGAAACGTTTTCGAACTGCAGCATTTACGCTTCCCCCAGGTAGGCTTTGATCACTTCAGGATTGTCGCGGATCTGTTCCGGCGTGCCATCGGCCAGCGGCGTGCCCTGGTTGATCACGACGATGTGGTCGGAAATGCTCATGACCAGTTTCATGTCGTGTTCGATCAGCAGCACGGTCACGTTGTGCTCTTCACGCAGCACGCTGATCAGCGCCTTGAGGTCTTCGGTTTCCTTCGGGTTCAGGCCGGCGGCCGGTTCGTCGAGCATGAGGATCCGCGGACGGGTCATCATGCAGCGGGCGATTTCCAGGCGCCGTTGCTGACCGTAGGCCAGGGTGCCGGCGGTACGGTTGGCGAACTCTTTCAGGTTGACCTTTTCCAGCCAGTACTCGGCATATTCCATGGCCTCGCGTTCGCTCTTGCGGAACGCCGGGGTCTTGAACAGGCCGGACAGGAAGTTGGTGTTCAGGTGACGGTGCTGCGCGATCAACAGGTTCTCGACCGCCGTCATGTCCTTGAACAGCCGCACGTTCTGGAAGGTGCGGACCACGCCCTTGAGGGCGATTTTGTGCCCCGGCAGACCCTGGATGGGCTCGCCGTCGAGCAGGATGCTGCCGCCCGATGGCTGGTAGAAACCGGTCAGGCAGTTGAACACGGTGGTCTTGCCCGCGCCGTTCGGCCCGATCAGCGCCACCACTTGCTTCTCCTTGACGGTCAGGGCCACGCCATTGACCGCCAGCAAGCCGCCGAAGCGCATGCTCAGGTTTTCGACTTTCAGGATCTCGCGGCTCATTTTCGCAACTCCATGTGTGGGCGTTGCATCGGCAGCAGACCTTGTGGACGCCAGATCATCATCAACACCATCAGCGCACCGAACATCAACATCCGGTATTCGCTGAATTCACGCATCATTTCCGGCAACAGGATCATCACCACGGCCGCGAGAATCACGCCCAGCTGCGAGCCCATGCCACCCAGCACAACGATGGCGAGGATGATCGCCGACTCGATGAAGGTGAACGACTCCGGTGTCACCAGACCCTGACGGGCGGCGAAGAAGCTGCCGGCGAAACCGGCGAAGCTCGCGCCCAGGGTGAACGCCGACAGTTTGATCACGGTCGGGTTGAGGCCAAGTGCGCGGCAGGCGATTTCGTCTTCACGCAGCGCTTCCCACGCACGGCCGATCGGCATGCGCAGCAGACGGTTGATGATGAACAGCGCTGCCAGCGCCAGCAACAGGGCCACCAGGTAGAGGAAGATCACCTTGTTGATCGAGTTGTATTCGAGGCCGAAGTACTCGTGGAAGGTTTGCATGCCTTCCGCCGCTTTGCGTTCGAAGGTCAGGCCGAAGAACGTCGGTTTCTCGATGTTGCTGATGCCGTTCGGACCACCGGTGATATCGGTCAGGTTACGCAGGAACAGACGAATGATTTCGCCGAAACCGAGGGTCACGATCGCTAGATAGTCACCGCGCAGACGCAACACGGGGAAGCCCAGCAGGAAGCCGAACGTCGCCGCCATCAGGCCGGCAATCGGCAGGCAGATCCAGAAGCTCAGGCCGTAGTAGTGCGACAGCAGCGCGTAGCTGTAGGCGCCGACGGCGTAGAAACCGACGTAACCCAGATCGAGCAGGCCGGCCAGGCCCACCACGATGTTCAGGCCGAGGCCGAGCATCACGTAGATCAGGATCAGCGTGGCGATGTCCACCGCGCCACGCGAGCCGAAGAACGGCCACACCAGCGCACCCAGAATCAGCGCAATGATGATGTAGCGTTGCGTGGTCGGCAGGGTCAGGAAGTTGCTGGCCTTGGCCGGGATCAACGGCAGGCCCGGCGAGGATTTCCACGCCTTGCTGATCTGCTGGTTGAACAGCACCCGCAGGAACATCAACACCGAGCAGATGGCGATGGTCGCCAAAATGGCCGGGCTGGTGCCGTGCACTTCGAGGTTGATGCCGACGATGGTCAGTTTCAGACCGAGTACCGGGTAGGCCACGGCCCACACCAGCAAGGCACTGAACAGTGCCTGTTTAAGATTCCTAGTCATACTTTCTCAACCTCCGGACGGCCCAGAATGCCGGTCGGACGGAACAACAGCACCAGAACCAACAAGCCGAAAGCCACGACGTCCTTGTACTGGTCGCCGAAGATATCGGCGCCAAAGGCTTCCGCCACCCCAAGCACCAGCCCGCCGAGCATGGCGCCGGGGATGCTGCCGATCCCGCCGAGTACCGCAGCGGTGAAGGCCTTGAGGCCGACGAGGAAACCGGCGTTGGGGTTGATCACGCCGTACTGCATGCTCAGCAGCACAGCCGCAACGGCTGCCAGCGCGGCACCGATGACGAAGGTCAGGGCGATGATGTTGTTGGTGTTGATGCCCAGCAGGTTGGCCATCTTGATGTCTTCGGCGCAGGCACGGCAGGCGCGACCCAGGCGAGAGCGGGAGATGAACAGCGTGAGGCCGAGCATGGCGACCAGGGTCACCACGAACACCACGATTTGCATGTAGGAAATCAGCACTTCATGTGCGCCACCTGGCCCGATGGAGAAGTTGCCGGGGATCAGGTTGGGGATGGATTTGTCCTTGGAGTCTTGCGCGAGCAGAACCGTGTTCTGCAGGAAGATCGACATACCGATCGCGGAAATCAGCGGGATCAGACGGTTGCTGCCGCGCAGAGGGCGGTAGGCGATCCGTTCGATGCTGTAACCGTAGGAACTGGTGACGACGATGCTCGCGATGAACGCGGCGGTCATCAACAGCGGGACGTTGTCGATTCCCATCATGGCCAGCCCGGCGATGGCGATGAACGCCACGTACGAACCGATCATGTACACCTCGCCGTGGGCGAAGTTGATCATTCCAATGATGCCGTAAACCATCGTATAGCCGATGGCGATCAGGGCATACGTGCTGCCAATGGTCAGGCCATTAACCAGCTGTTGGAAGAAGTGATAGATGTCAGGCATTACAACGCTCCTAAAAACCTGATACGCATTTCACTGGTGGAGTCATTTTCCCGCCCGGCCCCGTGGATCTTTATCCACTTCGAATCCGGGTTTTGCCAGCGAACCGCTGATGACGGTTTTGAGATTTTCAGGTGGGGAGACTGGCGGATCACGCCAGCGCGGCCCATACATTCGTAAAACAAAGCCCACGGCACGCCGTGGGCTTTATTGGCAGTCAGTCAGGGCGCGCCTTACTGAGGCGAAACTTCAGTTTTCGGTTTGCCGAAGTGCCACTCGTAAACCACAAATTTGAAGTCCTTCAGGTCGCCCTTGGCGTCGAAGCTCAGGTCGCCGGTAGGGGTCTTGAAGGTGCCGGCGTGAATGGCTTCGGCCACTTTGGCCGCGTCTTCGGATTTGGCTGCCTTGATGCCTTCGGCAATCACTTCAACCGCCGAGTAGGAAGGGAACACGAACGGGCCGCTCGGGTCTTCTTTCTTCGCCTTGAAGGCATCTGCCAGGGCAACGTTGGCCGGATCCTGGTCGAAGGATTTCGGCAGGGTCACCAGCAGGCCTTCGGAGGACTCTTTGGCGATCTGCGAAATGGAGTCGTTACCCACGCCTTCCGGACCCATGAACTTGGCTTTCAGGCCTTTTTCCTGGGATTGACGCAGGATCAGACCCAGTTCCGGGTGGTAGCCGCCGTAGTAAACGAAGTCGACGTTGGCTTGTTTGAGCTTGGCGATCATCGAGGAGAAGTCTTTGTCGCCGGCGTTGACGCCTTCGAACACGGCGACTTTCACGCCTTTCTTCTCAAGAGTCGCCTTGACGGCGGTGGCGATGCCTTCACCGTATTGCTGTTTGTCGTGCAGTACGGCAACGATTTTCGGCTTCACGTGATCGGCAATGTAGTTACCGGCGGCAGGGCCCTGGGCGCTGTCCAGACCGATGGTGCGGAAGACCATTTTGTAACCACGGGCGGTGATGTCCGGGCTGGTGGCAGCCGGGGTGATCATCACCACGCCTTCGTCTTCGTAGATGTCCGAAGCAGGCTGAGTGGAGCTGGAGCACAGGTGACCAACCACGAACTTGACGCCGTCGTTGACGACCTTGTTCGCGACCGCTACGGCTTGTTTCGGATCGCACGCGTCATCGTATTCAACGGCTTCGAGTTTCTTGCCGTCGACGCCGCCCTTGGCGTTGATCTGCTCGATGGCCATTTTCGCGCCACTGAACTGCATGTCGCCGTATTGGGCTACAGGACCGGTTTTAGGGCCGGCGATACCGATCTTGATGGTGTCAGCGGCGAACGAATGGCTGGCAACCCCGGCCAGAACCATAGCGGCAAACAGTTTGGAAATCTGCTTAGTAGCCTTAGTCATAGTGCTCCACTCTTACTGTTGTAATTTTTTTGAGTTCTGGCGCCGTAGCAGCAGAACCGGGTCAGATATCTTGGCGATACCCTCCGGCAATGCCCCCGGCAACTGTACCGGTACAGTGTAGAGCGCCGGTTGTTGGCCTGGGAAGCTGGCGCGAGGGGGCAAAACTTGTGGGTGTCGCATTTTTGAATGAAAAAGACAGAATTGCGGCGGGGCTTTCGGGGGGCTTATGCCCCAAACAGCAGCATTCCTTGGCGTTCCTGCTCTTTTCGTTCGGTGAAGCCATTTGCAACCGGGTTTTTCTGCCGAACCACCGACGTTATCATTCGCGTCGATTTCTTTTCCGGACAGTCCCATGAATCAAGAACCTAGCACCCTCTATGCCAAGCTGCTTGGTGAAACCGCATCTATTACCTGGAAAGAGCTGGAGCCGTTCTTTGCCAAGGGTGCCCTATTGTGGGTCGACCCGGCTCTGGATTTGATCGCCGCCGCCGAGGCCGTGGCCTCGGATGATGGCGAGAAAGTCGCCGCCTGGCTGGCCGAAGACAAGGTAGCCAAGCTGTCTGAAACGCGGGCGCTGGATATTTTCGAGCGTGATCCACAGCTGTGGGCGGTGGTGGTGAGTCCGTGGATTCTGATCCAGGAAAGGGCGGCCATTTGAGACTGGGCACCTTTATGGTGCGTCTGGCCAGCAGCGAAAAGTGTGTAGCCGAGTAGCGTGATGGCACGTTGCCGTAGAGAAAGGCCACAAGCGTGCGTGGCCTCACGGTGACGTAAACGTAACGGGAACAGTTTATTGAGCAGCCTGAGGGCTGCTTAATTGTTTCTGGATGTTGGAAGGGCTGAGATTTTCAGGGAATTTGCGGGCCCCATCGCTGGCAAGCCAGCTCCCACAGGTTGTGTGGTGTTCACAAATGGTTGTGTTCACATGGACCCGGTGGGAGCTGGCTTGCCAGCGATTGGGGCGACTCGGTCGTCAATCAGACCGAGTAAGTCTTCCCGGTATGGTTATTCAGGGAAATTACCTTGGTCTTGCCGATCCGGTGACGGTAGATCTCGCGCAGGTACTTGATCGACTTCTTCACGCAATCGCGCGACAGGCGAATGTCGTTGATCGAGACGAACTTGTCCTTGTCGTTGATCAGCTCGCGGTACTTCTTCTCGTACATCGGCTTGATTGCGTACCAGTTGGTGTCGAGGATCTTCGCCGGGTTTTCGAACTCGTTGAGCAGGTCGTCGATGCGGTCTTCGTCAAAGTCTTCATTAATGATGAAGTCGAGGATCGAGTTGTCCAGGGTCTCGTCGAAACGGTACGGGGTCTTGGCGAAGCAACGCTTGATGAACGCCACGATCAGGGTCAGGAAGTCGTCCGACAGGCACGGACTCTTGGCGATCAGGGTGGTCAGCGACAGGTTGGCCGACGCACCGATCACCAGCGCATAACGCTTGAGCGTGGTGTTGGGGAACAGGCTGTTGAGGTGGGTCTTCAACCGGTTCAGATCCATGTAGGACAGCTTGTAGTCTTTCGGCAACGAAACGATCGAGACCACCGACGAGCAGTTCTTGAAGAAGTGCAGGTCGTGCAGCGCCGCGGCGTCGTAGCCGGAATTCTTGTACTGCTCCAGCGACGCGCGATAGCGCTTGGATTCGATTGGCAGCAGGCTGATGCCTTCGATGGCCTGGGTGACCTTGTTGAAGTGCGGCAGGTCGATCGAACGGAAGAACAGATCGTCGATGTTCAGGCGCTGCGGCTCTTTGTCGAATACCTTGAACTTGTCGCTGCTCGGCGGCGGGGTTTCCGGCACCACCGATTCGGCGTAGGCAATCGCCACCGGGCCGGCCAGGCTCATGAACAAGTCGTTGGCGTCGAGGCGAATGGTTTCGCCGATGTCGATGCCGGCGCGACGGAAGTAGTTCTGGTCGTAGTCGGTGGTCACCGCCTGCGCCGTCAGAATGTTGAAGATCTGCTGGGAGATGTACTGGTTGGCGTGCTTCTCCATCGCATTGACATCAATGTTCTGGATGTTGCCGTCATCGCTCTCTTCGGCGTAACGCATGATGTCGTTGGAGATCAGCATCATCGCGTTCCAAGGGCGAATACGGCCCATGACGCTGGCTTCGCTGCTGTCTTCATTGGCGAAGTTGTAGGAGAAATCCCATTCTTCCGACAGGTATTTGCACAGCAGGCGGCCGGCGTTGATGTGCAGCGCCTCAGACATTTCGCTGCGGTGATCGGAAATGTTCGGCAGCACGCAGATGCCGCTGGTGAAGATCGGCTCGAACACGAACGAATGCCCGCTCTTGCCGTCATGCTCGTCCATCGGCTTGGTGTCGAACGTCTTGTTCATGTACGAGTGCTGCTGTGCCAGGCCGAATTCCGACGCCATGCCCGAACCGGTACCGCCGCCGGCACTGAAGATCGAGAAGTACAGGCGCGACTGGTTGGCCTTGATGCCGCAGCTGTCGATCAGGTACGAGTGGATCATTTTCCAGTCAGGGCTGGAGAAACGCTGGGTGTCCTTGTTGAGGATGATCTTGGCCAGGTACTGACCGAGGATCGGCGCGTTACCGGCGCCACCGGCGTGGACTTCGGACAAGTCCATGATCTTCATTTTGCTGTAATCGCGCAGGAAGCCGCTTTTCTCGCCCTTGCGCGAGAAGCGGATGCGCCCGGCGATGTCCTTGTCGAGGTCGCCGAGCATCACCAGCGGCTCGACGAGGAACACCGGTTTGCTCGACTTGTTCGGGCCGATCCGCAGATTCTGCTTGATCCACTGGGCCGGGCTGTAGCCCTTGTCGGCCAGACGCCGGTCAGCGGCGCGGTCTTCGTTGTTGAATTCGTTGAGGTAGAACTTGCGCGCGTTGTACACCAGCTCCGCGACGTCGAGGGCGATGTTCGAGCCGCAGCGACCGAGGCCGATCAGGCACACCGACGGGAATTCCTGGTCGTTGTGCTGTTCGTTGTCGCCTTCCAGGTGCGGCGGGCGCGGGAACACCAGATCGCGCAGCCCGTCCAGGTTGTCGAGGATGCGGTCGGTGTTGGTTTCGGTGTAGTACAGATATTGCTGAGTGCCCAGCGGGCGCGAGGGAGGCAATGGCTTCGATGATGACGGGCTGTTTGCGGCAGGGCTCAGGGTCAGATCGGATACCGCAGTGGCGGGATTGTTTTTAGAAGTCATTGTGCGCCATATACCTGGACTGGTTGGTCCGCTGACCAGTGTCAGCGAGCCTCACGGAATAAGATCTCGCGTCTTTTATTGCGCGAATTTGGCCCGGGCGTCAGGGGCTTGGCCTGATCGTCGCGCGGGGGAATCCTTTCCTGATCGTTCATGAATCGGCCATTATTCGGTGATCTTTAATCGAAAAGAGGCAAAATGATGTCAACGCTACCTTCGTTGGGCTTTGCCGGAATCGGCCTGATGGGCTTGCCGATGTGCCACCGTTTGCTGGCGGCGGGCTACCCGTTGACCGTGTGGAACCGCAACCCGGCCAAGTGCGCGCCCCTGGTTGAAGCTGGCGCCCGGCAGGTGGCGACTCCAGCGGAGCTGTGCGAACACGCGGACGTGGTGATGCTGTGTTTGGCCGATACGGCGGTGGTGCGCGAGGTGGTGTTTGGCACTGGCGGCGTTGTTGAAGGTGCGAAAAACGGCCAGTTGCTGGTGGACTTCTCCAGCCTCGAGCCGACGGCTACTCGCGAGATGGCCGCTGACCTGGCAGGCAGAACCGGCATGGCCTGGCTTGATTCACCGGTGTCCGGCGGCGTGGTCGGTGCCGAGGCGGGCAGCCTGGCGATCATGGTCGGTGGTGCGGTGACGGATCTGGATCGGGTGCGCCCGGTGCTGCTCAGCCTCGGTCAGCGTGTCACGCACATGGGGGGCATCGGCGCCGGGCAGGTGACCAAGGCCTGCAACCAGATGATTGTTGCCTGCAACGCGTTGGTGATTGCCGAAGTGGTGGCGCTGGCCGAACAGGCCGGAGTCGATGCGCGCCTGATTGCCGAGGCGCTGGCCGGTGGTTTTGCCGATTCGAAACCGCTGCAGATCCTCGCCCCGCAAATGGCCGAAAGCCGTTTTGAACCGGTGAAATGGCACGTGCGCACGCTGCTCAAGGATCTCGATACGGCGGTGAAATTCTCCCGCGAACAAGGCTCGGCCACGCCGATCAGCGGATTGGCCGCACAACTGATGCGCCTGCATGGGGCGCAAGGTTTTTTGCAGAAGGATCCAGCGACTCTGGTACACCTGTACCGCGCGCCAGACTCAGTGGATTGACCACATGCGCGTGTTTGCGCTGGTTGATTTCCTCGAGCACCGGACGGAGTTCATCCAGTGGCACCGGGCGGCTGAGCAGATAACCCTGAATGAAGTCGCAGCCCGAACGTTCGAGAAACTCGTACTGCTCCAGGCTTTCCACGCCTTCGGTCACCACCTGCAAGTGCAGGGTGTGGGCCATGACGATGATCGCCTGGACGATCTCCATGTCGGCGGTCGCCGCAGGAATGTCGAGGATGAACGAGCGGTCGATTTTCAGCGTATTGAGCGGCAGGCGTTTGAGGTAGGCCAACGATGAGTATCCGGTGCCGAAGTCGTCGATCGACAGCGATACGCCGAGGGCCCGGATCTGCCGCAACAGCACCAGCGTGTTGGCGATGTTGCCCATCAGTGCGTTTTCGGTGACTTCCAGCTCCAGCCGTTCCGGCGCGACGCCAGCGCTGCGCAGTGCACTTTCGATTTCGTTGGCCAGTTCTTCCCGGGCGAGGTTGAGCGGTGAGCAGTTCCAGGCGATTTTCAGTTCGTTGCAGCCGTGGCGCGTCAGTTCGCCGAGGTCGGTGCAGGCGCGGCGAAGCACCCAGTTGTCCAGTTCGGCGATCAGGCCGTTGGTTTCGGCAATCGCGATGAAACGGTCCGGGGCCAGCAGGCCATGCACCGGATGCTGCCAGCGAATCAACGCTTCGAGTTTGGTCACCCGGCCGGTTTTCAGTTCGAAGATGGGTTGGTAATACAGCGTCAGCCCGTGGTCTTCACGCAAAGCCTGGCGCAGTTCTTCTTCCAGTTGCAGTTCGAGGCTGGCGCGGGTCTTCATGTTCGAACTGAAAAAATGCAGGCCGTTACGCCCGGCACCCTTGGACTGATACAACGCCAGATCGGCGTGCTTGAGCAGTTCTTCGCAGCTGGTGCCGTCGTCGGGGAACAGGCTGATACCGATGCTGGTGGTCATCACCATACGACGTCCGGCCAATTCGATCGGCTCCTTCATTTTCTGCATGATCCGTTGCGCCATGCTGCGCGCTTCCTCGCGGTCGTGCAGGCCGATCAGGATGCAGAACTCGTCACCGCCAAAGCGTGCGACCACGTCTTCATGGCTGCGCACCGAGCCTTTGATGTGGTTGGCGATGACTTTGAGCAGGGCGTCGCCGGCGTCATGGCCGAGGCTGTCGTTGATCCGCTTGAAGTGGTCGATGTCGAGAAACATCACCGCGAGCATGCCGCCTTCGCTGGTTTTCTGGCTGAGTTTCTCGGCGAAGATCTGGTTGAAACCGCGACGGTTGATCAGGTTGGTCAGGGCGTCGTAATTGGCCACTTGTTGCAGCGACATCCGAGCCTGATCGAGCTGGCTGAGCAGGGCATTGACTCGGCGCAGATCCTGCTCCTTGCTTTGCAGTTTCTTGTCGGCAAGTGCCGCGCTGATCGCGCTGCCGAGAATCAACAGTGTGATCAGCGCGATGGTCAGGCCCAGTTGCAGGTGATTGGTTTCGGCACTCAAGATGGGCGTGGCGCCTTCGGGCAACACCAGATGCAACGCGGCCATCCCGGTGAAATGCATGCTGATGATGCCGGCGCCGAGGATGATCGCGGCGGTGTATTTGAACAGTTGATGAAAACGCCCACTGCCTTCACGCAAGTAACCGGCGACCCACAGCGCGGCGAAACTGGCGCTGATCGCAATCACGATCGACAGGCAGAACAACAGCGGCTCGTAATAGGCGGTGGCCACCGAGTGCATCGCCGCCATGCCGACGTAATGCATGCCGGCGATGCCCAAGCCAATGACGATGGCGGTTTTCAGGTAATGCACCCGTGAGGGATGGGGCACGCTCAGGGTGTGCATCGCCAGCCACGAAGCGAGCAGGGCGATCACCAGGGAAAACAGGGTGGTGGCCAGTTCGTAATGGATTTCGATCGGTGTCTGGAACGCCAGCATGGCAATGAAGTGCATCGCCCAGATACCGCCGGCCAGGCAAGTGGCGCCGATCCAGCGCCAGACCCGTTGCGAGCCCGGGTCTTCGGCATGGCCGACCCGCTCGGCCATGTCGAGGGTGGCAAAACTCGCGGCGCAGGCGACCAGATAAGCCACCAGCACCAGCAAGGGATTGTGTGTGCAATCGAGAATGACCTGCCCGCCGTCCGGCAGCTCGGTAACAAACTGCAAACCAAGCCACTCCATAGCATCCCCGTCTCTGAAGTCGTCCCTTCTGCGTCAGAAACGCAGGCGAATGAGAGGAGTATAGAGGCGGTTTTTATCGTGCAAGCGATAGTGGCATATTGGCGCCAACCATTTCGGCATGAGCCTCATAGCGATTGGCGCTAAGCGTCAGGCGCTCTGGTCGTAGGGGATCTGATTCCAGTCCTTCTCAAGGGGCGGCAAGCCGAAGCGGGCGCGGGCCTTGTCGCAATCGACATTCTGTTCGCCGTTCTCCCAGGACGATTCGAATTCGCGGCAGGGGCTGGAGCGCTGCTCATAAATCGAGCACTGCACCTGACTGCCCACCTCGCCGACCAACGCCGTACAACGCGGTGACTTGCAGTCGGTGCCGTTCATCGCCACCCGGCTGGGGCTGATCTGCGTCACCAGCTCATCGGGCACTGTGCCGCCGGAGGAGGCGCATTCACCCCAGAAAAAAGACACGCGAAAATGGGAACAGCAGGCACCGCAATTCAGACACGGACTGACTTCGGACATTAGGAGGGCATCAAAGGGGTTGATCGGCGAATCCGGACGGATCCGGCGGCTATTCTAGGCTTCGCCATGAACTTGGGAAGGGGGGCGCGAAAGTATTTTTTTGTAGCCGGGTTTTGCCGCTAAACCCCCGGTTTACGGGGGATTGCTGCGTTATCAAGGGCTTACGTTTCTTTACAGTGCCATGGCTCATTATCAGCTTGACGAATGATCACAGACAGCTACGCACCGCCTGTCTAGATTGCAGGTTCCGGGCTCGGATGCGTCGGCAGTGAAGCCCTCATAACAATAAAGAGACGGACCCATGCAGAACTCGACCCAAGCGGCGAATGCCTGGCGCATTCTGTTCCTGTTGTTCCTTGCCAACCTGTTCAACTTCTTCGACCGCACCATTCCGGCGATCATCATCGAGCCGATCCGCATGGAGTGGCACCTCAGTGACTTTCAACTGGGGATCGTCGGTACCGCGTTTACCCTGGTTTATGCGATTGCCGGTCTGCCGTTAGGCCGCATGGCCGACACTGGCTCGCGCAGCAAACTGATGGGCTGGGGTCTGGCGACCTGGAGCGCACTGACGGCGGTCAACGGTCTGGTTGGCAGTTTCTGGAGCTTTCTGCTGGTGCGCATGGGGATCGGCATTGGCGAAGCCAGTTATGCACCGGCCGCCAACTCGCTGATCGGCGACCTGTTCCCGGCGCACCGCCGGGCGCGGGCCATGGGCATTTTCATGCTCGGGCTGCCCTTGGGATTGTTGCTGGCGTTCTTCACCATCGGTGCGATGGTCAAGGCGTTCGACAGCTGGCGTGCGCCGTTCTTTATCGCGGCGGTGCCGGGGCTGATCCTCGCGGTATTCATGTTCTTCATCAAGGAACCCAAGCGCGGCGCGGCGGAAACCGTGCAGGTGTCCCAGGATAAAGTCGACAGGCCGATCCGCCGTGTCCTCGCCGTGCCGACATTCCTGTGGCTGGTGATGGCAGGCTTGTGTTTCAACTTCGCCACCTATGCCTGCAACTCGTTTCTGGTGCCGATGCTGCAGCGCTACTTCCTGATGCCGTTGCAGGACGCGGCGGTGGCAACCGGGGTGATTGTGGGGATCACCGGGTTGATCGGCCTGACACTCGGCGGCTGGCTCGCTGACAAGATTCATCAGCGAGTCGCCAGCGGCCGGCTGCTGTTTGCCGGCTTCAGTCTGATCATCTCGACCCTGTGCACGGCCTGGGCGTTGCACGCCGGACGGGTCGAGATTGGCGTGTTCGTCGCGGTGTTCAGCGTCGGCTGGCTGTTTGCCTATAACTTCTACACCTGCGTGTACACGGCGATCCAGGACGTGGTCGAGCCGCGCCTGCGAGCGACGGCAATGGCGTTGTTCTTTGCCGGGCTGTACTTGCTCGGCGGCGGATTGGGGCCGGTGGTGGTGGGGGCCTTGTCCGATCACTTCGCCAAGTCGGCGATGCTTTCGGCGGGGGCTGAGCAGATGACCGAGGCGTTCAAGGCTGTCGGGCTGCATGACGCGATGTATCTGATTCCGGTGGCGCTGTTCTTGACCATGGTGTTTCTGTTTCTGGCGGCGCGGTGTTTTGTGCGGGATGCGCAGCGGATGAAGGCGGGGTTGGTGGCAGTGGTTGAGCCTGATGTTTCTGTGGCGACTGCATGATTGCTATCGCTGGCAAGCCAGCTCCCGCAGTGACCGAGTCACACGCATAATTTGTAAACACTCCAAACCCTGTGGGAGCTGGCTTGCCAGCGATGGGGCCATCAGCGTCAGCTGATAAATACCAGCCAAACAAAAAGGCCCGCATCACTGCGGGCCTTTTCATTTACAGCGGTGGGGCAGGGTGGTTTAACCCGCCACCAACACCCGAATCGCTTCCAGACGCAGCGCCGCTTTATCCAGCATCGCCAGACCCTGTTCACGCTGCTGGCGCAACGCATCGAGTTCGCTGTCGCGCACGGTCGGGTTGACCGCTTGCAACGCGGTCAGGCGCGCCAGTTCTTCTTCGGTGTCGGCTGCCAGACGGCGCCGGGCCTCGGCCACGCGCTCGGCGTGACGCGGAGTGACCTTGTCTTCACCCGCGTTGATCCGTGGCGTCAGCTGATCGCGCTGGGCCTGGATGAACTTGTTGGCGCTGGCGCGAGGTACGCTTTCCAGTTGATCGTTGAGGGTTGCGAACGAGACCCGTGGCGACAGGTCGTTACCGTTGGCGTCGAGCAGGCAGCGCAAGGCGGCCGGCGGCAGGTAGCGGCCCAGTTGCAGCGAACGTGGGGCAACCACTTCGCTGACATAGAGCAGTTCCAGCAGCACGGTGCCCGGTTTCAGTGCCTTGTTCTTGATCAGCGCGACGGCGGTGTTGCCCATCGAACCGGACAGCACCAGGTCCATGCCGCCCTGCACCATCGGGTGTTCCCAGGTGATGAACTGCATGTCTTCGCGCGACAGCGCCTGGTTGCGGTCGTAGGTGATGGTCACACCTTCGTCGTCGCCCAGCGGGAAGCTGGCGTCGAGCATCTTCTCGCTCGGCTTGAGGATCAGGGCGTTTTCCGAGTGGTCTTCGCTGTCGATGCCGAACGCATCGAACAGGGTTTCCATGTAAATCGGCAGGGCGAACTGGTCGTCCTGTTCAAGGATCGCCTCGACCAGCGCATCCCCTTCGCCAGCACCGCCGGAGTTGAGTTCCAGCAGACGGTCGCGACCGGTGTGCAGCTCTTGTTCCAGACGCTCGCGCTCGGTGCGGGCCTCGTCAATCAGTGCTTGCCACTCGCCGTCATCGGCTTCTTCGAGCAGCGGCAGCAGGCGCGGGCCGAACTGATGCTGCAAGGCGTTGCCGGTCGGGCAGGTGTTGAGGAACGCGTTCAATGCTTCGTGGTACCACTGGAACAGGCGCTCTTGCGGGCTGGTTTCCAGGTACGGCACGTGCAGTTCGATGATGTGCTTCTGGCCGATCCGGTCGAGACGACCGATGCGCTGCTCGAGCAGGTCCGGGTGCGATGGCAGATCGAACAGCACCAGGTGATGAGCGAACTGGAAGTTGCGACCTTCACTGCCGATTTCCGAGCAGATCAGCACTTGCGCGCCGAACTCTTCGTCGGCGAAGTAGGCGGCGGCGCGGTCACGCTCAAGGATGTTCATGCCTTCATGGAACACCGTGGCCGGAATGCCGGAACGCACGCGCAGGGCGTCTTCCAGGTCCATCGCGGTTTCGGCGTGGGCGCAGATCACCAGCACTTTGGTGCGCTTGAGCATTTTCAGCTGATCGATCAGCCACTCGACGCGCGGGTCGAATTTCCACCAGCGCTCTTCTTCGCTGGCGTCCGGCTGGGCCTGGAAGCTGACTTCCGGGTACAGCTCGGCGTGATCGCCCAGCGGCAGCTCGAGGTATTCGTCCGGGCATGGCAGCGGGTAAGGGTGCAGTTTACGCTCGGGGAAACCCTGCACCGCGGCGCGGGTGTTACGGAACAGTACGCGGCCGGTGCCGTGGCGGTCGAGCAGCTCACGCACCAGACGGGCGCTGGCTTCGCTGTCGCCATCGTTGACCGCGGTCAGCAGGGCTTCGCCTTCGCTGCCGAGGAAACCGTGGATGGTCTTGTGCGCTTCGGGCGACAGGCGTCCCTTGTCGAGCAGCTCCTGCACGGCTTCGGCCACCGGGCGATAGTTCTCGCTCTCGGCGCGGAAGGCGGCCAGGTCGTGGAAACGGTTCGGGTCGAGCAGGCGCAGACGGGCGAAGTGGCTGTCCTGACCGAGTTGTTCCGGGGTCGCGGTGAGCAGCAGTACGCCGGGAATCACTTCCGCCAGTTGCTCGACCAGCGCGTACTCCGGGCTGACCTTGTCTTCGTGCCACACCAGGTGATGGGCTTCGTCGACCACCATCAGGTCCCAGCCGGCGGCGAACAGGGCATCCTGCGCCTTCTCGTCGTCGACCAGCCATTCCAGGGCAACCAATGCCAGCTGGGTGTCTTCGAACGGGTTGGTGGCATCGCTTTCAATGAAGCGTTCTTCGTCGAACAGCGCGACCTGCAGGTTGAAGCGGCGGCGCATTTCCACCAGCCACTGGTGCTGCAGGTTTTCCGGCACCAGAATCAGCACGCGATTGGCGCGGCCCGAGAGCAGTTGGCGATGGATCACCAGACCGGCTTCGATGGTTTTCCCCAGGCCCACTTCGTCTGCCAGCAGAACCCGTGGCGCGATGCGGTCGGCGACTTCACGGGCGATGTGCAACTGGTGCGCGATCGGTTGCGCACGCACGCCGCCCAGGCCCCAGAGCGAGGACTGCAATTGGCGGCTGGTGTGTTCCAGGGTGTTGTAGCGCAGGGAGAACCATGGCAGCGGGTCGATCTGTCCGGCGAACAGACGGTCGCTGGCCAGACGGAACTGAATGAAGTTCGACAGCTGGGTTTCCGGCAGGGTGACGGCTTCGTTCTGCCCGTTGAGACCGTGATAGACCATCAGCCCGTCGACATCGTCGACTTCGCGCACGGTCATCTTCCAGCCTTCGAAGTGAGTAATGGTGTCACCCGGCGAGAACCGAACGCGGGTGAGGGGCGCATTCCGTAGCGCGTACTGGCGGGTTTCGCCAGTGGCCGGGTAAAGCACGGTCAACAAGCGGCCGTCCTGTGCCAGAACGGTGCCTAAACCAAGCTCTGCTTCGCTGTCACTGATCCAGCGTTGCCCCGGTTGATACTGCTGCGCCATGCTGCCTGACTCCCACCTTGAAAAAGCGGGCTATCTTAACGGAATGCAGGCCTCCAGACCAAAGGTTTACGAGTGTAGGAGCTGCCGAAGGCTGCGATCTTTTGATCTTCGGGAACGCTTGCGTTCTACGGTGTTCCATTAAAGATCGCAGCCTGCGGCAGCTCCTGCAGTGCCAACCCGATCACAGATTTGCGACGGATGGCTCAAGGCGCCTTTGCCGCAGCCGATAGCCTGCTGACAGGAGACCCTTTATATGCTGCCACCGATGCTCCCCCTGAGCGCTGTGCCGATCACTTCCCAGCAGGATCCGATTCGCCAGCGGCCGGACATTCCTCCGGTGGTGCCGGTGCAGGAAAGCTCCAACGAAAGCACGATCGACCTGCAAAAGCGCGACCCGGAAGAGGACCGTCTGCTGGCGCGCGAAGAACAGCGCCGTCAACAGGAACGCGATCGGCGCCGTCGCGAAGCCGATGAAGACCCGGAGGAGCATCTGGCCGTGCCGGGTACCGAGCTCAATGCCGACAACACCGTGCCGGTGGTGCCGCTGATGGAAGATCAGCCGCGCCAGGGCTTGTGGGTCGATATCGAGATCTGAGTCCGCCGATTTACACGAATTGTTGTCGGGTGCTGGTGTCAGGCTGCATGATTGGCGCAGCCCTGCCGCTGACGCGGCAGTTGTGTTTTCTTCAAGTGATGCGCTGAACGCCATGAGCCAAGATGAAAAACTGATCGACCTCGGCACTGAACGCGCCAAGCGTGTGCATGATCTCAACGAAAAGCGGCTGAACGAAGTGCGCAAGGCCTTCGAGCAGGCCATGCCGTTGGGAAAAACCCAGAAAAAGCCGAAAAAGAAACCGAAAAAGCGTTGATCGTCCCCTGCATCCTTTGATGCAGGTCAGTTATTTTCCCGCCTTTATCCTCTGTGTTGACCGGACTTGATCCTGGTCAATTTCTGCGCCTGCGCGATTGCTTAACTTAGCTCCATCGCAGCAAAGCAGGGGCCAGGAGGCCACAGTCATGTTTTTCGATAACGTGGTGTTTGCCGGGGTTCTGACCGTAGGTCTCATGGTTCTGTTTTTTGCAGGGTTTGGATTTTTTATCTGGAAGGACGCGCATAAGCGCAAGAAGTAGTCCTTTCTGGATTGAATGAGCACGCAAGGCATTTTGGGCGACTTCGGTTGCCCTTTTTTTTTTTGTCTTGGCGGCCTCTGGGCCGACCATGTTCTTGGGGTTCTGGGTGTAGATCCGTTTCTGCGGGTGTTGCTTATTACGGTTCCGCCCTTACGGCGGGTCACCTTTTCCAAACGCCGAAAAGGTAACCCAAAAGGCTTTACGGTATGACTCACCCACATAGGTAACAAACCAGCTCAAGCACATAGGTAACAGTTTTTAACTGGCACGGGTCGATTCCGAGGATCTGACCATGCCGTGGCAAGAGCTGAAACCTATGGACCTGAAAGTGATGTTCATTGCTGACTACCTGTCTGGTCGTCTCAATTTCAGTCAACTCTGTGCAGCTCACAGCATCAGTCGCAAGACTGGATACAAGTGGGTGGCCCGCTACAACGCGGACAGCATTAATGGTTTGGCTGAGTGCAGTCGCAAGCGGCACTCTCAAGCTCAGGCTGTACCGTTTGCGGTCAAAGAGGCCATTCTTGAGTTACGCCAACAGGGGCAAACCATACCGGGCCCGAAAAAGATTCAGACAGCCCTGAGTCGACGATTTCCAGATCAGCCACCGCCGTCCAAAACCACGATCTATAACGTGCTTAAAAAGGCGGGGCTCGTCGAGCCTCGGCGCTTGCGCCAACGTGTCGCCCTCTATCCCAAGCCACTTCAGAAAGCCGAGCTTCCCAATCAGCTCTGGAGTGCCGATTACAAAGGCCAGTACCTGACAGGAGATGGTGTCTGGTGTTACCCCTTGACGGTGATGGATCACGCCAGTCGCTTTCTATTGGCTTGTGAAAGCATGCCGAGCACGACGTTCAAAGATGCCAAAGCTACCTTTGAGCGGCTATTCAAGATGTACGGAATGCCCGAGCGGATTCGTACTGACAACGGTGTCCCATTTGCCAGCGGTGGGTGTGCTGGGCTGTCGCAGTTGTCGATCTGGTGGGCTCACCTGGGCATCATTCATGAGAGGATTGAGCCTGGGCGACCTGAGCAAAACGGACGCCATGAACGCATGCACCGCACGCTTAAAAGCACGCTGCCAAGACCGCCGGAAATTGAATGGGGAGCCCAGCAGAAGCATTTTGATCTGTTCATGCAGCACTATAATCATGAGCGCCTTCATGAGGCTTTGGGGCAGAAAACGCCGGGCTCTTGCTACACAAGCTCGTCACGGGCCTTTCCGGGAAAACTACCGGAGATGAAATATCCAAGCCATGTTGAGACGTACCGAACGGACTCAAACGGGGTGGTGAACAAGGGACGACTCAGAATCTATGTCGGCTATGTCCTGAAGCATCAGATGGTCGGATTGGCGGGAATCAGCGAGGGTGTTTGGGACATCATCTTTGGACCTGTTCTACTGGGCCGTGTTGATGAACGAGACGCTAAGGATGGTTATCTGACGCTCAAGACAATCAAAAATTAGTGATCGGGTGTTACCTATGTGCCTGAACTCTTCTGTTACCTATGTGGTTGATCCCTTCATTACCCTGACGTTCGGCCCTCGCTTAGGCTCGGGTTCCTTCGCTGCGGGATTCATCCGGGGGCAGCGCCTACGGTTTGCTTCGCTGCACCTCCTCTCGCTGTGTTTGGCTGCGCCAAACGGTCGCTGCGCTCCCACCCCCGGATCAATCCCTCCACTCAGCCTGCCGACGGGCCCTCAGATCAAAAGCTTTACTCGAGCTAACGCTCATCGTGTTGAGTGGGGGGGGCTTCGCTGCATGGGGTGTGCACGAATAAAATTGTGGGAGCGAGCCTGCTCGCGAAGGCGGCCTGACAGCCGACCAATCTCTGACTGAAAACACCCAATCTCACTGTGGGAGCTGGCTTGCCAGCGAAGGCGGCCTGACAGCCGACCAATTTCTAACTGAAAACACCCAATCCCATGTAGGAACTGCCGAAGGCTGTGATCTTTTGATCTGGCTTTGGCTTTGGCTTTGGCTTTGGCTTTGGCTCTTGATGTGGCTTTTGATCTTCAGCCCCTTCGGCAGGCCGAGCGTAGGTGTCCATCAGGGGGTTAGGCGCGCAGCGCCGTGCGGCGAAGCCGCATACATCGAGAGGAGGTGCAGCGAAGCAAACCGTAGGCGATGCCCCCGGATGGACACCGTAGCGAGGGAACACTGAGCCTAAGCGAAGTGCCGCACGCCGTAAGGGCGGAACCGTAATCAGCAACACCCGCAGCAACGGATATGCTCACAAATCCAAACCCAAAAAAAAGGCGCGATCCTTACGAATCACGCCTTTCTCATGTGCAGCGGTCTATCAGCTACCCAACGCTTTGGACGCCAACCAGAACAACCCGGCCGACAGCGCCACCGTCGCCGGCAAGGTCAGAACCCACGCCAGCAGGATAGTGCGAACAGTCCCACCCTGCAGGCCGCTCTTGTTGGCGACCATGGTGCCCGCCACGCCCGAGGACAGCACGTGAGTGGTCGATACCGGCAGACTGAAGATGTTGGCCATACCGATCAAACTGGCGGTAGTGATCTGCGCCGACATGCCTTGAGAGTAGGTCATGCCTTGCTTGCCGATCTTCTCGCCGATGGTCAGTACCACGCGTTTCCAGCCAACCATGGTGCCCAGGCCCAAGGCCAGCGCGACCGCCAGAATCACCCAGAACGGGGCGTATTCGGTGGTGGTGGTCAGGTCTTTGCGCAGTTTGTCCAGGTCAGCCTTTTCACGCGCTTCCAGGCCTGGCAGCTTGCCGACTTTCTTCGCAGTGTCGTCCAGGCACAGCAGGTAGCGGCGCACTTCGATGCGGCTTTCCGAGGACAGCGAATGGTAGTCCGCTACACCCTTGAGCGTATCGAGCAGGGCGTTGATGGTCGGTTCGGTCTGCTGCGGGTTGCAGCGGAATTTCTCCGGCAGGTCGCCTTCAACACTTTTGCCCAGGGCCAGGAACTCGCCCAGGGAATCAGCATTGCGCTTGTAGAACTGGCTCAGGTGCAGGGTCGCATCACGGGTGCGTTCGATCTGGTAAGTGGTGCTGCTCAGGTCGAGGACGAACTGCGCAGGCACGATACCGATCAATACCAGCATGATCAGGCCGATGCCTTTCTGACCATCGTTGGAACCGTGCACGAAGCTCACGGCCATGGCCGAGATCACCAGGACCAGGCGGTTCCAGAACGGCGGATGTTTCTTGTCGTCGATCTTGCGGCGCTGTTCCGGGGTCTTGTGCATCTTCGACAGCGGGCGCCACCACTTCAGGCCGATCAGGATCAGCGCGGCGATCAGGAAGCCGGCCATTGGCGAGAACACCAGCGAGGCGCCGATGTCGATCGCTTTCTGCCAGTTCACACCGTCGGCCAGCGGGATGTTGTTGATCAGGGCGTTGGCCAGGCCAACGCCAAGGATCGAACCGATCAGGGTGTGGGAACTGGAGGCCGGGATACCGAAGTACCAGGTGCCCAGGTTCCAGGTGATCGCCGCGGCGAGCAACGAGAACACCATTGCCAGGCCATGGCCGGTGTTCACATTGATCAGCAATTCTACCGGCAGCAGGTGAACAATGGCATACGCCACGCCAACGCCGCCCAGCAACACGCCGAGGAAGTTGAACACACCGGAGAAGAACACCGCCAGGTGAGGCGGCATGGCTTTGGTGTAGATAACAGTGGCTACCGCGTTAGCGGTGTCATGAAATCCATTGATGAACTCGAAGGCGAGGACAAACGTCAGGGCGAGCAAGAGGCTCACAAGCACCCAAGCATCCAGTCCGCTGAATAAATCGATCATGAAGGTTTTCTGACCCGGTCATAAGGGGGCGCGATTATGCCAGAAAAGACTGGAAATCGATCCCCTACCTGCTCATCGGTAGCAATCAATGTCGAATTAAATTGTTGCAAGGTGCAAAGCCCGAGCGTGTTGCAGGGTTTTTCAAGTGTTTGATTCTATTGAAAAAACCTTCAGGCAGCAGGCGTTTCGTCGAGTGCGCGAGGGCCTCAAACGCTTGTGTGAAATATCTCTGAAACGAGTCAGACACGCTCCTTTCCCGCGCAACACGGGGGAGGTGGCCGCTGCCCGCGGGTAGCGGGCGCGCAAGGCATTGTCGGGTCACCGCGCTTGTAGCCGGTGGCGACGCAGACCCTCGAAAAACTCACAATCGCCGGTTCATGGCTCTTCGGTTTTGAGTTCTTCTTCCATCTTTTTCAGTTCTTGCTGGAAAACCTGATCCTGAACAGTGGGGCGTTTACGCCATGCTTTGCGTTCCGGTTCCGGTTGAGCGGCGTAGGTGGTGACTTCCCCGCCGTAAACTTCCTTGTAACGTTGTTCCTGGCGCTCAAGTTCCGCGCGCAGTTCGTCTTTCGTCACAGTGCTACCTGTTTGAGTTGAGATGAATGTCTGGTGAAACGCACGGCAACGAGTCGATTGAGCGCGTCCACCGAAAGGTCATGCCCGTAAAGGCATTGGAGTTATCGGCAGGGCGGTCAAGACTTCCATGTTGCAGGCGGCTGCGACACCAGATTAAAACTGACGCAGCATCAGTTGCCTGTTCAGCGGGCGCTGTCGTTGCATGAGTCATGCGCGTCAGCGCTGGCCGGAGCTGTCGGCGATTGGCATCGCTTCGGCAGGTGGCGGCTTCGGTGAATAAAACCGGCCCCACTGAGAGGCATTATAGCGGTCGATTCGGGATTGACTATCTTTGCCAAATTAAAAACGGTTCCGGATGTGTGATTGTTTTTGTGACTGACAATTTTTATCGCTAGTTGAAATCCGCTGAAACCTTTATGCGCTCAGCGTTGTGTTTCTGACGCCATTAAGACGAACAACTAACGCACGATGGAAAGTTGGATTAACCCGCTCCATGGTCGATCAGGCAAACCATGAAGAGCCTGTGCCGCGGATTGCGATAATCGGTCGACGGTTCGATAATCGCCCAATCCTGGCGTCCCGGTCCTTGTGCATTTGCCGGCGAGCCGCTTGTATAGCCATTGATCCGCGCCGCAAAAAAGGACAAGAAATGAACGATCAAATGCGCAACTCCTTCACCTCCGTGGCGCCGCCGATCGTCGCGTCGCCAGCCAAGCGTATCCAGGCGCTGACCGGCGATCCGGATTTCATGACCTCGCTGGCCCGTGGCCTGGCAGTGGTGCAGGCGTTTCAGGAGCGCAAGCGGCACCTGACCATCGCCCAGATCAGCCATCGCACGGAAATTCCCCGCGCCGCCGTGCGCCGTTGTCTGCACACCTTGATCAAACTGGGTTACGCCACCACCGATGGCCGCACGTACTCGTTGTTGCCCAAAGTGTTGACCCTCGGCCACGCATATCTGTCGTCGACGCCGCTGGCGGTCTCGGCCCAGCCGTACCTCGACCGCATGAGCGAGCAACTGCACGAAGCCTGCAACATGGCCACGCTCGAAGGTGACGACATTCTGTACATCGCCCGTTCGGCAACCACACAACGGCTGATCTCGGTGGATCTGTCGGTGGGCGGGCGTCTGCCGGCCTATTGCACCTCGATGGGCCGTATCCTGCTGGCGGCGCTGGACGACACTTCGTTGCGCGAATACCTCGACCATGCCGAACTGGTGGCCAAGACCAGCCGCACCCTGCATACCCCGGAAAGTCTGCTCGCATGCCTGCAGGAAGTGCGGCAACAGGGCTGGTGCATCGTCGATCAGGAGCTGGAGCAGGGCCTGCGCTCGATTGCGGTGCCGGTCTACGACGCGTCGGGCCAAGTGGTGGCGGCGCTCAACGTCAGTACCCACGCCGGCCGCGTCAGCCGCACCGAGCTGGAACAACGCTTCCTGCCGGGCCTGCTCAGCGCCAGCCGCGACCTCAGCGCACAACTGTTCGCCTGATGAAGCTGTTCGATAAACGCACAGTGTTGCGTTTATCGAATTGACGCTAAAACCCTCGGATCATTAATGTCGCGGCAGCGTCATCCGGCGCCGATATGAATGAGCCTGCCGGATTGTCGACTCCCATAATAATGACAAGAGGCAACTCACCATGCGCATGCTCCCCGACTGTCTCAGCTCCGTTCCCTGTTGCCGGATTCACCGCAACGCCTGATCCCGACCTTCTATTCTTGTGACCGTGCCGCTCTCTGGCCGGCCGCCGTTCGACTGCGTTTTTTGCGTGGAATAAAAATAATGAACCAGCCTCAGTCCGCTGTAGGTAACTGCCTCGACGTGCAGACCTTCATCAATGCCCAACCG
Organism: Pseudomonas sp. S8; assembly: GCF_050473925.1. NCBI lineage: Bacteria > Pseudomonadati > Pseudomonadota > Gammaproteobacteria > Pseudomonadales > Pseudomonadaceae > Pseudomonas > Pseudomonas sp. S8. The sequence goes on along the minus strand of NZ_JBFDVZ010000016.1, from coordinate 2,899,258 downwards.
ATCTCGCGCTATCAGTGGCGGGTGGTGATCCTGTGTTTCCTGATTGTGTTTCTCGATGGCCTCGACACAGCGGCGATGGGCTTTATTGCCCCTGCGCTGTCTCAGGATTGGGGCATCGACCGCGCCAGCCTCGGCCCGGTGATGAGTGCCGCGTTGATCGGCATGGTCTTTGGCGCTCTGGGTTCGGGCCCTCTGGCGGACCGTTTCGGGCGCAAAGTGGTACTGGTCGGCGCGGTGCTGCTGTTCGGCGCTTTCAGCCTGGCCTCGGCCTACAGCACCAACGTCGAGCAATTGCTGGTGCTACGTTTTCTGACCGGTCTCGGCCTGGGCGCCGGCATGCCCAACGCCACCACGCTGCTCTCGGAATACACCCCGGAGCGCAAAAAGTCATTGCTGGTGACCAGCATGTTCTGCGGCTTCAACCTCGGCATGGCCGGCGGCGGTTTCATCTCCGCCAAATTGATCCCGGCGTTCGGCTGGCACAGCCTGCTGCTGATCGGCGGGATCCTGCCGCTGATCCTCGCGGTGGTGCTGCTGTTCTGGCTGCCTGAGTCGGCGCGTTATCTGGTGGTGCGCAATCGCGGCACCGACAAAGTGCGCAAGACCCTGTCGCCAATCGATCCGGTCGCCGTGGCGCAAGCCTCGAGTTTCAGCGTTCCGGAGCAAAAAACCGTCAAGGCGCGCAACGTCTTCGCGGTGATTTTCTCCGGCACTTACAGTGTCGGCACTTTGTTGCTGTGGCTGACCTACTTCATGGGCCTGGTCATCGTCTATCTGCTGACCAGTTGGCTGCCGACCCTGATGCGTGACAGCGGCGCGAGCATGGAGCAGGCGGCGTTTATCGGCGCGTTGTTCCAGTTCGGCGGGGTGTTGAGCGCGGTCGCTGTCGGCTGGGCGATGGATCGCTTCAATCCGCACAAGGTCATCGGCACGTTCTACCTGCTGGCCGGGGTGTTTGCCTACGCGGTGGGGCAGAGCCTGGGCAATATCACATTGCTGGCGACCCTGGTGCTGGTGGCGGGGATGTGCGTCAACGGTGCGCAATCGGCGATGCCTTCGCTGGCGGCGCGGTTTTATCCGACGCAAGGGCGGGCGACCGGGGTGTCGTGGATGCTCGGGATTGGCCGGTTCGGCGCGATTCTCGGGGCGTGGATGGGCGCGACGTTGCTGGGGTTGGGCTGGAACTTCGAACAGGTGCTGACGGCGTTGGTGATTCCGGCGGCGTTGGCGACCACGGCGGTGGTGATCAAAGGTGTGGTCAGTCATGCGGATGCGACCTGATATTTCGATGTAAAGCGAAAAGATCGCAGCCTTCGGCAGCTCCTACATGTGAACGCGTAACCCTGTAGGAGCTGCCGCAGGCTGCGATCTTTTGGCGGTCAACACGGAACGATAGGGTGATAACAATCCGTTCGATAAACGAACACTCAGTCGATTATCGGATTGTTTGGCGATTTTCAGCGGCTTAATCTGCAGTGACTCCGGCGCTGAACCTCGCGCCTTTTTCTCACTGGCGATTCACTACAAAAAACGGGAGCCCGCTCCATGGCTGAGATCCTTTCGCTGCACGACGCGGTGAAGCAATTCGTCAACGACGGCGACACCGTCGCGCTCGAAGGCTTCACTCACCTGATCCCTACGGCGGCGGGTCATGAAATCATTCGTCAGGGCAAGAAAGATCTGACCCTGGTGCGGATGACGCCTGACCTGATCTACGACCAACTGATCGGTGCCGGTTGTGCACGCAAGCTGATCTTTTCCTGGGGCGGCAACCCCGGTGTGGGTTCGCTGCACCGCCTGCGCGATGCGGTCGAGAAGCAATGGCCGCATGCCCTGGAAATCGAAGAGCACAGCCACGCCGATCTGGCCAACGCCTACGTTGCCGGCGCTTCCGGCCTGCCGTTCGCCGTGCTGCGGGCCTACGCCGGTTCCGACCTGCCGAAGGTCAATCCGCTGATCAAATCCGTGACCTGCCCGTTCACCGGTGAAGTGCTGGCCGCGGTGCCGTCGGTGCGTCCGGACGTGACCGTGATCCACGCGCAGAAAGCCGACCGCCAAGGCAACGTGCTGTTGTGGGGCATTCTCGGGGTGCAGAAAGAAGCCGCGCTGGCAGCCAAGCGCTGCATCGTCACGGTTGAAGAAATCGTCGACAACCTCAACGCGCCGATGAACGCCTGCGTGCTGCCAACCTGGGCCTTGAGCGCGGTCTGCCATGTACCCGGCGGCGCGCATCCGTCCTACGCCCATGGTTACACCGAACGCGACAATCGTTTCTATCAGGCGTGGGATCCGATCGCCCGCGACCGTGAGACGTTTACCGCGTGGATCAACGAATACATCCATGGCTGCGCTGACTTCAGCGCGTTCCAGGCCAAGTTGGCCGCTGCTTCGGAGGCCAAGTAATGACTTACACCACCAATGAAATGATGACCGTCGCGGCGGCCCGTCGCCTGAAGAACGGTTCGGTGTGCTTCGTCGGCATCGGCCTGCCGTCGAAAGCCGCCAACCTCGCGCGCCTGACGTCGTCGCCGGACGTGGTGCTGATCTATGAATCCGGCCCGATTGGCGCCAAGCCAAGCGTGCTGCCGCTGTCGATCGGTGATGGTGAACTGGCGGAGACCGCCGACACCGTCGTGCCGACCGGTGAGATTTTTCGCTACTGGCTGCAGGGCGGGCGCATCGACGTCGGTTTTCTCGGCGCCGCGCAGGTCGACCGTTTCGGCAACATCAACACCACCGTGGTCGGCGACTACCACGCACCGAAAGTACGCCTGCCGGGTGCCGGTGGCGCGCCGGAAATCGCCGGTTCGGCGAAGAGCGTGCTGATCATCCTCAAGCAGTCGGCGCGTTCGTTCGTCGACAAGCTCGACTTCATTACCTCGGTCGGTCACGGCGAGGGCGGCGATTCGCGCAAGCGTCTGGGCCTGCCGGGCGCCGGTCCGGTCGGGATCATCACCGACCTGTGCATCATGGAGCCGGAAGCGGGCACCCACGAATTCGTGGTCACCGCCCTGCATCCGGGCGTGACCCGTGAACAAGTGGTCGCCGCCACCGGTTGGGCCATTCGTTTTGCCGACAACGTGGAAACCACGGCTGCGCCGACCGAGACCGAACTGACCGCGCTGCGCGATCTCGAAGCGCGCACCGCCGCCGCCCACGGCCAGGCACCGGGAGAAGCATGATGCGTGACGTGTATATCTGCGATGCAATCCGTACGCCCATCGGCCGTGTCGGCGGTGGACTGGCCGCCGTCCGTGCCGACGATCTGGCCGCTGTGCCGATCAAGGCGCTGATGGAACGCAATCCGTCGGTGGACTGGAATGCAATCGATGAAGTGTTCCTCGGCTGCGCCAACCAGGCCGGCGAAGACAACCGTAACGTGGCGCGCATGGCGCTGTTGCTGGCCGGTCTGCCGGAGAGCGTGCCGGGCGTGACCCTCAACCGTCTGTGTGCCTCGGGCATGGACGCGATTGGTACTGCGTTCCGCGCCATTGCCAGCGGCGAGATGGAGCTGGCGATTGCCGGTGGCGTCGAGTCGATGTCCCGTGCGCCGTTCGTGATGGGCAAGGCGGACGCAGCGTTCTCGCGCAACATGAAGCTGGAAGACACCACCATCGGCTGGCGTTTCATCAACCCGCTGATGAAAGCCCAGTACGGCGTCGATGCGATGCCGCAGACCGCCGACAACGTCGCCGACGACTATAAGGTGTCGCGCGCCGACCAGGACGCGTTCGCCCTGCGCAGTCAGCAACGCACGGCCGCTGCACAAGCGGCGGGCTACTTCGCCGAGGAAATCGTCGAAGTGCGGATCGCCCACAAGAAGGGCGAAACTGTGGTCAGCCAGGACGAACATCCGCGCGCCGACACCACGCTTGAAGCGTTGGCCAAATTGAAGCCGGTCAACGGCCCGGACAAGACGGTTACCGCTGGCAACGCGTCCGGCGTCAACGACGGTGCTGCTGCGCTGATTCTCGCGTCTGCCGAAGCGGTGAAGAAACACGGCCTGACCGCCCGCGCCAAAGTACTCGGGATGGCCAGCGCCGGCGTTGCGCCGCGCGTCATGGGCATCGGCCCGGTACCGGCGGTGCGCAAACTGATCGAGCGTCTCGGCGTGGCGGTCAGCGATTTCGATGTGATCGAACTCAACGAAGCCTTCGCCAGCCAAGGCCTGGCAGTGCTGCGTGAATTGGGTCTGGCCGACGATGCGCCGCAGGTCAACCCGAACGGTGGCGCGATTGCCTTGGGCCACCCGTTGGGCATGAGCGGGGCGCGACTGGTGCTGACGGCGCTGCATCAGCTGGAAAAGACCGGCGGCCAGAAAGGTCTGGCGACCATGTGCGTCGGCGTCGGGCAGGGTCTGGCCCTGGCTATCGAACGCGTCTGACGCAGCGCGTCGACTGATAAGAACAGAGGAAAGTGAAATGACTGACAAGCCTGGCTACCGTCGTCCGCAGGAAGGCACCCAGCCTGAATACCTGCACCCGACGTATCAATCCACCAACCTGCGCTCGCCGTCCAAGCCGTTGGTGTTTCTGCCGCATTCGTTGTCGGAGATCACCGGCCCGACCATCGGTGCCGAACGCGTCGCCGAGAAAGACAACGACTTGACCGCGCAGCACGACGGCGAGCCGTTGGGCGAGCGCATCATCATTCACGGCCGTGTGCTCGACGAAAACGGCTTGCCGGTGCCGGGGATTCTGGTGGAGATCTGGCAAGCCAACGCCGCTGGCCGCTACAACCACCAGCGTGACCTGCACGACGCGCCGCTGGACCCGAACTTCACCGGCACTGGCCGCACTGTGACCGATGCCGACGGTTGGTATCAGTTCCAGACCATCAAGCCCGGCGCCTATCCGTGGGGCAACCACCACAACGCGTGGCGTCCGGCGCACATCCATTTTTCGCTGTTCGGGCCGAGCATCCTCACCCGTCTGGTGACGCAGATGTACTTCCCCGGCGACCCGCTGCTGGCCTACGACCCGATCTACAACTGCGTGCCGGACACTTCGGCCAAGGAACGTCTGATCGCCGCTTTCGATCTGGAAAAAACCATTCCGTCCTACGCCCTCGGCTATCGCTGGGACATCGTCTTGCGCGGCCGCGACGCCACGCCGATGGAGAAATAAGATGACGCTGACTGCCACCACGTCCCACACCGTCGGGCCGTACTACCACATCGGCCTGACCTGGCTGAATCGCGAAAACCTCGCGGTCGAACAAACCCTCGGCGAGCGCGTGGCGATCACCGGCCAAGTGGTTGACGGCAACGGCGATGTGGTCAACGACGCGATGCTCGAAGTCTGGCAGGCCAACGCCGCAGGCAAGTACGCGCACCCGGAAGACGAGCAGGACAAACCGCTGGATCCGCACTTCGAAGGTTTTGGCCGGGTGCCGGTGGACGCCGAAGGGCGCTTCCGTTTCACCACGATCAAACCGGGCACGGTCGAAGGCCTGAAGGGCACAACCCAGGCGCCGCATCTGGTGGTGCTGGTGTTTGCCCGTGGCTTGGTCAAGCACTTGCTGACGCGCATCTACTTCGAAGGTGAGCCGGCGAACGTCAATGATCCGCTGCTCGAATGTGTGCCGGCCGAGCGACGCGCCACGTTGCTGGCGAAGCCGGATGCGGCGGGTGTGTATCAGTGGAATGTGATTTTGCAGGGCACTGAGGCGGAGACGGTGTTCTTCGATTATTGATCGCACCTCATTCCATTGGAGTGAGTTTGTGGTGAGGGGATTTATCCCCGATGGGCTGCGAGGCAGCCCCAAGACCGGAGTTCACGGTGAAACTGACACACCGCGTCTGCCGGATTTGCGAGTGCTGCGCACTCGATCGGGGATGAATCCCCTCGCCACAAAAGCCCTCTTTCAGAAGAGGGGCTGTGTAATGCCTAGTGGATGTATCTGTGGAACGGGACTGTTGCGAAGTGTGTCTAGACTCTCACCTGTCCCCTCAGAGTAAAAAATAATGACAACTACCACCGCTCATTACACCGGCGAGGAGCGCAGCAAGCGCATCTTTGCGATTGTCGGTGCCTCGTCCGGCAACCTCGTCGAATGGTTCGACTTCTACGTCTACGCCTTCTGCGCGATTTATTTCGCCCCGGCGTTTTTCCCCTCCGACAACCCGACGGTGCAACTGGTCAACACGGCCGGGGTGTTCGCTGCCGGGTTCTTGATGCGCCCGATTGGCGGCTGGATCTTCGGGCGGCTGGCGGACAAGAAGGGCCGCAAGACCTCGATGATGATTTCGGTGCTGATGATGTGCTTCGGCTCGTTGCTCATCGCCTGCCTGCCGACTTACGCCAGCATCGGCGTCTGGGCACCGCTGCTGTTGCTGTTCGCGCGTCTGCTGCAAGGCCTGTCGGTGGGTGGCGAGTACGGCACCACCGCGACCTACATGAGTGAAGTCGCGCTCAAGGGCCAGCGCGGCTTTTTCGCCTCGTTCCAGTACGTGACCCTGATCGGCGGCCAACTGCTGGCGGTGTCGCTGGTGGTGATCCTGCAACAGTTCCTCAGTGAAGATGAACTGCGTGCCTACGGCTGGCGGATTCCGTTTGTGGTGGGTGCGGTGGCGGCGGTGATTTCACTGTTCCTGCGTCGTTCGCTGAAAGAAACCACCAGCAAGGAAATGCGTGAGAACAAAGACGCCGGCAGCATCCGCGCACTGTTCCGTGATCACAAAGCCGCGTTTATCACCGTGCTGGGTTACACCGCCGGTGGCTCGTTGATTTTCTACACCTTCACCACGTACATGCAGAAGTACCTGGTGAACACCGCCGGCATGCACGCCAAGACCGCCAGTTACATCATGACCGGCGCGCTGTTCCTGTATATGTGCATGCAGCCGCTGTTCGGCATGCTTGCCGACAAGATCGGCCGACGTAATTCGATGCTCTGGTTCGGCGCGCTCGGTACGTTGTTCACCGTGCCGATCCTGCTGAGCCTGAAAAGCATCAGCAGCCCGATTCTGGCCTTCGTGCTGATCACCGTGGCGCTGGCGATCGTCAGTTTCTACACCTCGATCAGCGGCCTGGTGAAAGCCGAAATGTTCCCGCCGGAAGTCCGCGCCCTTGGCGTCGGTCTGGCCTATGCAGTGGCCAACGCGATCTTCGGTGGTTCGGCCGAGTACGTGGCCCTGAGCCTGAAGGCCGGGGGCATGGAAAACGCTTTCTACTGGTACGTCACGGTGATGATGGCGGTGGCGTTCCTGTTCAGCCTGCGCCTGCCGAAACAGGCGGCGTACTTGCACCACGATCTGTAAACCGATGTGCGCGGGCCGCATAGGCCCGCGCCGGCAAGGACTGTTTATGACTCAGCGACCGGGCAATCAATTGTTCGATGCCTACTTCACTGCCCGCGATATGCGCGAGGTGTTCTGCGATCAGGGCCGGGTGCAGGCGATGCTCGATTTCGAAGCGTCGCTGGCCCGGGCCGAGGCGCGGGTCGGGGTGATTCCGGCGTCCGCTGTCGCGCCGATTGCCGCCGCCTGCGACGCCGGTCTGTATGACTTCGCGGCGCTGGGCGAGGCGATTGCCACGGCCGGTAACTCGGCGATTCCACTGGTCAAGGCCTTGGGCAAGCAGATCGCCGCGCGCAGTGCCGAGGCCGAGCGCTATGTGCATCTTGGGGCTACCAGTCAGGACGTGATGGATTGCGGGCTGGTCCTGCAATTGCGGCAGGCACTGGAGCTGATTGAAAGCGATCTGGCAGCGCTCGCCGATTCGCTCGCCACCCAGGCCCAACGGCATGCGGCGACGCCATTGGCCGGGCGCACCTGGCTGCAGCACGCCACGCCGGTCACCCTCGGGATGAAGATTGCCGGATGGCTCGGCGCGGTGACCCGCAGCCGTCAGCGTCTGCGCGAACTCAAGCCACGGCTGCTGGTGCTGCAATTCGGCGGCGCTTCCGGCACCCTCGCGGCGCTCGGCGAGCAAGCGCTGCCGATCGCGCAGGCGCTGGCCGAAGAGCTGCAATTGGCCTTGCCTGAACAACCGTGGCACACCCAGCGTGATCGCATCGTCGAGTTCGGCGCGGTGCTTGGTTTGATCGCCGGCAGCCTCGGCAAACTCGGGCGCGACGTCAGTCTGTTGATGCAGACCGAAGCGGCGGAAGTGTTCGAACCGTCGGCGCCGGGCAAGGGCGGTTCGTCGACCATGCCGCACAAGCGTAATCCGGTAGGCGCGGCGGTGTTGATCGGCGCGGCGACCCGGGTCCCGGGGCTGGTCTCGACGCTGTTCAGCGCCATGCCGCAGGAGCACGAACGCAGCCTCGGTCTGTGGCATGCCGAATGGGAAACCCTGCCGGAGATCTGCTGCCTGGTGTCCGGTGCGCTGCAACAGGCGCGCCTGCTCGCCGATGGTCTGGAGGTCGATGCCGAACGCATGGCGCGCAATCTGCAATTGACCCAAGGCCTGGTGCTGGCCGAGGCGGTGAGCATCGTCCTCGCCCAGCGTGTCGGCCGCGACACCGCGCACCATTTGCTCGAACAATGCTGCAAACGCGCGGTGGCCGAACAGCGCCACCTGCGTGCGGTACTTGGTGACGAGCCGCAAGTGACCGCCGAACTGAGCAGCACCGAGCTGGATCATCTGCTCGACCCCGCGCATTACCTCGGCCAGGCGCAAACCTGGGTCGAGCGCGCGGTGGCCGAACACAACGCATTGTCTGTCTGAAAGGAGAGGGCTGTGGCTTTCGTTCAACTCGCCGATGGCGAACTGCATTACGTCATGGAAGGCCCGGTCGATGCGCCGGTGCTGGTGCTGTCCAATTCGCTGGGCACCAACCTGCACATGTGGGACGCGCAGATGCCGGCGTTCACCGAGCACTTCAGGGTGCTGCGTTTCGACACCCGTGGTCACGGTCAATCCCTGGTGACGCCGGGGCCGTACAGCATCGAGCAATTGGGCCACGATGTGCTCGGCTTGCTCGATGCGCTGCACATCGAGCGCGCACATTTCTGCGGATTGTCGATGGGCGGGTTGATCGGCCAGTGGCTGGGGATCAATGCCGGTCATCGTCTGCACAAACTGATCGTGTGCAACACCGCCGCGAAGATTGGCGATCCGTCGGTGTGGAATCCACGCATTGACACCGTGCTGCGTGATGGCCCGGCGGCGATGGTCGCCCTGCGTGATGCGTCGATTGCCCGTTGGTTCACCCCGGACTTTTCCGCGGCCAATCCGGCTGCAGCGAAGAAGATCACCGACATGCTCGCGGCCACTTCGCCTGAAGGTTATGCGGCCAATTGCGCGGCGGTGCGCGACGCCGATTTCCGCGAGCAGCTGGCGTCGATCAACCTGCCGCTGCTGGTGATTGCCGGCACCGAAGATGCGGTAACGCCACCGTCCGGTGGGCATTTCATTCAAGAGCATGTGCGCGGCGCCGAGTACGCCGAGTTCCATGCCGCGCACCTGTCCAACGTGCAGGCGGGTGCCGCATTCAGTGATCGTGTGTTGGCGTTTCTGAACGCTCAGTGAGGAAGTTTTTGTGGACGAGAAACAACGTTATGACGATGGCATGCAAGTACGCCGTGCGGTGCTGGGCGATGCGCATGTCGATCGCAGCCTGACCACGCTGACCGAGTTCAACTCGGAATTTCAGGAGATGATCACCCGTCACGCCTGGGGCGACATCTGGACCCGCCCGGGCCTGCCGCGGCATACCCGCAGCCTGATCACCATCGCCATGCTCATCGGGATGAACCGCGAAGGCGAACTGAAACTGCATTTGCGCGCAGCGGCGAACAATGGCGTAAGCCGGGGCGAGATCAAGGAAGTGATCATGCAGAGCGCGATTTATTGCGGGATTCCGGCGGCCAATGCGACGTTCCATCTGGCGGAGTCGGTGTGGGATGAGCTTGGGATTGAGTCTCGGGAGTAGGCATCAGAATCAACAGATCGCAGCCTGCGGCAGCTCCTACAGGGGAGTGCATTCCAATGTAGGAGCTGCCGCAGGCTGCGATCTGTTGATCTTCAAACCCTGACGACAATGAAAATCCGCTTGAACGGAAACAGCGTCTGCCCGTTTTTCTCCGGCGGATAATACTCATGCACGCGCATCAGGAAGTGATAGATAAACCGCGCCTGCTCCTGTGACGTCAGCGCCTGCATCACCGGTCGCAACGCCGAGACCTTTACCCAGTCGTACACCGGCGACTTGCCGTCCACCACTTGCAGTTGCTCGGTTTCCCAGATGTCCAGCGACGTGGTCAGCGGCGCCAGCAAGCGGTAGTAATCCTCCAATGCCAACAACGGCCGCGCGGCCATGCGCTGGCGCAACTCCGGTGTGCCGATGGGGGTGTGTCCCGGTCCGGCATCGTCGAGGGTGTCGAGCATCAGTCGATACCACAAGGCATCGCGCCAGTCCGGCATGTGTGCTGCCAGACAGCCACCGGGCTTGAGATGACCGAGCAGGCGCGGCAGCCGTTGTTGATGATCGCCAATGAAATGCAGCACCGCCGCCGCGAGCAGCAGGTCGGCGGGTTGCTCGGGGTGCCAGTCGAGCAAGTCGCACTCTTGCCATTGGGCGTTGATCGGCAGACATCGGGCCTGATCAAGCATCTGCCGTGAGCTGTCGACGCCCAGCAACTGCGCTCGCGGCCAGCGCTCGGCCAGCAACTGCGTGGCAATGCCGGTGCCGCAGCCCAGGTCATAAATGCGTTTGGGGTCGTGCAGATCGATACGGTCGAGCAATTCGTTGACCGGGCGCTGGCGTTGACGAGAAAACTGCTGGTAGGCCTTGGCGTCCCAGTCGGGTGTTGCGTTGAGACGAGTGATCATGAGGTGGTCCTCCGATGATCAGCAGTGTCTTCCGATGACAATCTGGCCAAATCTTGAGGACCAACAACTTTGGATAGCGGAAGCGGGGAGGGTGTGGCACCTGAGTCCTTCAGGTGTTTCCTACTCTACCCGAGGCTTAGTGAAGTGCCAAAGATCCTGACGGATGGCTCTCTGATATCTCTTTCCTATAGGAGCTGCCGCAGGCTGCGATCTTTTGATCTTAAAAAGCAAAAGATCGCAGCCTGCGGCAGCTCCTACAGGTAATCCGGGGCGATTTTCGAATCAGAGCAGGCTGATCGGATAGCTGATGATCAGGCGGTTCTCGTCGAACTCGTTGTTGCTGAAGTCGCGGCGCATGGTCGAGTTGCGCCAGCGCACGTTGAGGTCGCGCAGGGTACCGCTTTGCACGGTGTAGCCCAGTTCCGATTCGCGGCCCCATTCCTTGCCGTCGGTGATGGTTCCGGTGTGCACGTTGTCGCCGCTGATGTAGCGGTTCATCAGGGTCAGGCCGGGGATGCCCAGGGCGGCGAAGTTGTAGTCGTGGCGCACCTGCCAGGAACGTTCCTGGGCGTTGTCGTAGCTGGAGTTGTAACTGTCGTTGGCCAAGGTGCCGCCGCTGGTGCCGTTGACGCGCATCCAGGCGCTGTCGCCGGTGAGTTTTTGCAGGCCGACATAGAAGGTGTTGCCGCCGTAGCGGGCCGAGAACATCCCCGACCAGGTCTTGTTGTCGAGTTCGCCGGCGCGGGCGCTGCCGTCATCCTTGCCGTAGAAGAAGCCGAGGTTGGCGCCCAGCGTCCAGTCACCGAGTGGCTGGCTGTGAGTCAGATTGACGTATTGCTGGCTGTAAATGTCTTTGAGTTCGGCGTTCCACAGACCGATCTGTGTGCGTTTTTCGTTGAACTGGTATTCACCGCCCTGGAAGTTGAAACGATCAGAGGTGAACGCCGCTTTGCCGAACATCGACATGTCGCTCATGCTGCTGTCATCGCGCGGGCTGTTGGCGCGGAACTGGCCGCCGTAGAGGGTCAGGCCGTTGATCTCCTTCGAGGTGATCTGGCCACCACGGAAGGTTTGCGGCAGCGAACGACCGTCGTCCGAACGCAGGATCGGCAGCACTGGCATCCATTCGCCGACCTTGATTTCGGTCTGCGACAGCTTGGCCTTGAACGCGACGTTGGTGCGGCCGAAGTTGTCCGCCGGACGCCCGTCGTGATCCAGCGGCAGCAGTTGCGTGCCGCCGGTGCCTTTACCGCCATCGAGTTTTACCGAATACAGACCGAGCACGTCCATGCCGAAACCGACGGTGCCCTGGGTGAAACCGGATTTGGCGTCGAGGATGAAGTTCTGCGTCCATTCTTCGGCCTTGCCCTGCGCCTTGGTCGGGTTGGTGAAGTTACGGTTGATGTAGAAATTGCGCAGGTTCAGGTTGGCGCTGGCGCCCTCGATAAAACCGGCTTCTTCGGCTGCGGCGGGCAGGGCGGCGCCAGTCAGGGCCAGGGCGATCAGGCCGGGGAGTGCGTACGGCGCAGTGGGATGAGTCATCGCAGGGTCTCTTGTTATTTTTTTGGGGACGAACGGGTTCGCTGCCGCCACTTTGGGGCGAGCACGACATTGCAGATCAGGAATGGAGCGGCGGCGATCAGCCGGGCGGGGCAGGGCGCGGGAGCATGGTATCGAACCTGTTGTTATTGGTTTTGTGGAGCGAATGGTGCGGGGGGCGGATGTTTTGATTCAATTGGTAAAAGCGGGTTCTGGGCGATTATCGAACGCAAGATTCAGTTGGATTTCAGGGTGCCTGTGAAGGCCTCATCGCTGGCAAGCCAGCTCCCACAAGGATCTTCAGTGAACACATATTTTGCGGACCCCTGAAAACCTGTGGGAGCTGGCTTGCCAGCGATGGGGCCAGTGCCGGCACCTAAACTTTTCCTGAGGCAACAAAAAGCCCACCAATCGGTGGGCTCCTTGTATTCAACCGATGATCAGAACAGCTTCATCTTCGGTGCTTCTTCTTTCAGCGGTTCGTTCTGCGCGGTCTGCGCATTCCAGCCACCACCCAGGGCCTTGTACAGGTTGACCGCACTGGTCAGCTGCGCGAGGCGGTCGGTGATCAGTGCCTGTTGCGCGCTGAACAACTGACGCTGGGCGTCGAGGAAGGTCAGGTTGCTGTCGACACCGATGCGATAGCGACGCTCGGCCAGGCGGTAGTAATCCTGGTTGGCCGCGACGAAGTCACGCTGCGCTTGCAACTGCTCGGTGTAGGTCTGGCGGGCGGCCAGACCGTCGGCGACTTCCTGGAAGGCAGTCTGAATCGACTTCTCGTAGTTCGCCACGCCAATGTCCTTCTGGATCTTGGCGTAGTCGAGGCTGGCGCGCAGGCTGCCGGCGTTGAAGATCGGCAGGTTGATCTGCGGCTGGAACAGCCATGTGCCCGAACCACCTTTGAACAGACCGGACAGGTCCGGGCTCAGGCTGCCCGCATTGGCGGTCAGGCTGATGCTCGGGAAGAACGCTGCACGGGCGGCGCCGATGTTGGCGTTGGCCGCTTTCAGGTTGTACTCGGCTTGCAGGATGTCCGGACGACGTTGCAGCAGATCCGAAGGCAGGCCGGCCGGTACGTCGCTGAGCAGATCATCCGACAGCGGTTTGGCCGCTTGCAGATTGGCCGGGATGCCGGTGCCGAGCAGCAGGGTCAGGCTGTTCTCGTCCTGAGCCACCTGACGGGTGTACTTGGCCAGTTGTGCCCGGGCGTTTTCCACCGAGGTCCGCGACTGCGCCAGGTCCAGCGCCGAGGCCACACCGACTTCGTTGCTGCGGCTGGTCAGCTTGTAGCTTTCTTCGAAGGCACCGAGGGTGTCTTGCGTCAGCTTGAGCAGTTCCTTGTCGGCCTGCCAGGTCATGTAGGCGTTGGCCACACTGGCCACCAGACTGATCTGGGTGCTGCGACGCGCTTCTTCGGTGGCGAAGTATTGTTGCAGCGCTTGTTCGCTCAGGCTGCGCACCCGACCGAACAGGTCGAGTTCGTAGGCGCTGATGCCGACGGTCGCGGTGTAGGAGCTGCTGATGTTCGCTTCACCGGTCTGCGACGCACGGGCCGGAACCCGCTGACGACTGCCGCTGGCATTGGCCGAAACCGCCGGGAACAGATCCGCTCGCTGGATGCGGTATTGAGCCGCATAAGCGTCGATGTTCAGCGCCGCGACACGCAGGTCGCGGTTGTTTTCCAGTGCCACCTGGATCAGCTGCTGCAGGGCCGGATCATGGAAAAACTGCTTCCAGCCCTGCTCGGCAGCGGCTTGCGCCGGCGCCTGGGCCGGCGAATAGGCCGGCCCTTGCGGGTACTGACCTGCGACAGGAGCCTCAGGCTGCTGATAATCGGGGATCAGCGAGCAACCGCTCAGCACGAAGGCGGCGACTGCGATGGAGAGTAGCGACTTGCTCATTGGCCAGCCTCTTTAGGAGTTTCAGTCGTCTCGTCCGGATCGGCGATTTTGCGCTGGCCCATGGACGAAACCGTGACGAAGAACAGTGGGACCCAGAAGATCGCCAGGATCGTGGCCGTGAGCATACCGCCAATCACGCCGGTACCGATCGCATGCTGGCTACCCGAACCTGCACCCGTGGAGATCGCCAACGGTACTACACCGAGAACGAACGCCAGCGAGGTCATGATGATCGGTCGCAGACGCATGCGGCACGCTTCGATCGCCGCATCGCGCAGACTGCGTCCTTGCTCGTGCAGCTCTTTGGCGAACTCGACGATCAGAATGGCGTTTTTAGCCGCAAGACCGATGGTCGTCAACAGACCCACCTGGAAGTACACGTCGTTGGACAGCCCGCGCAGGCTGGTGGCCATCAGCGCGCCGATGATCCCCAGCGGTACCACGAGCATCACGGCGATCGGAATCGACCAGCTCTCGTACAGCGCCGCCAGACACAGGAACACCATCAGCAGCGACAGGGCATACAGCGCTGGCGCCTGCGAGCCGGACAGCCGTTCCTCATAGGACAGACCGGTCCAGGAGATACCGACACCGGCCGGCAGCTTCTTGGCAATCGCTTCGACTTCGGCCATCGCTTCGCCGGTGGAGTAACCCGGCGCCGGAGAACCGAGGATCTCCATCGCTTCCACACCGTTGTAGCGCGCCAGTTTCGGCGAACCGTAGATCCACTCGCCCTTGGCGAATGCGGAGAACGGCACCATGGTCCCGGCGCTGTTGCGCACGTACCACTTCTTCAGGTCTTCCGGGCTCATGCGAGCGCCAGCCTGACCTTGCACGTACACTTTTTTCACCCGACCGCGGTCGATGAAGTCGTTGACGTAGCTACTACCGAAGGAGATCGACAGCGTGCTGTTGATGTCGGAAATGCTCACGCCCAGGGCGCGGGCCTTCGCATCGTCGATTTCCAGGTGGTATTGCGGCTCATCGTTCAGACCGTTCGGACGCACCTGGTAGAGCACCTTGCTCTGTGCAGCCATGCCGAGGAACTGGTTACGCGCTTCCATCAGTTTTTCGTGACCGATACCGGCGCGGTCCTGCAGGAACACGTCGAAACCGGTGGCGTTACCCAGCTCCAGTACCGCTGGCGGGGCGAAGGCAAACACCATCGCGTCGCGGAAACTGAAGAAGTGCTGCTGGGCGCGCTGGGCCAGGGCAAACACGCTGTTGCTCGAATCACGCTCGTGCCACGGCTTGAGCATGATGAACGCCAGACCCGAGCTCTGCCCACGACCGGCGAAGTTGAAGCCGTTCACGGTGAACACCGAGGACACCGCTCCCGCTTCCTTCTCCAGCAGATACGAACGCATTTCGTCGATCACGACCTGGGTTCGTTCGGCACTGGAACCCGCCGGGGTTTGCACTTGGGCGAACAGTACGCCCTGGTCTTCTTCCGGCAGGAACGCAGTCGGAATGCGGGTGAACAGCCAGATCATGCCGACCACGATCAACAGGTAGGCCAACAGATACGGCGCCTTGCGCTGCAGGATGTTGCCGACGCCGCGCTCGTAGCTGCGCACGCTGCGGTCGAAGTTGCGGTTGAACCAGCCGAAGAAGCCTTTTTTCGGCGTGCCGTGCTCGCCTTTCGGGATGGCCTTGAGCATGGTCGCGCAGAGCGCCGGGGTGAAGATCAGCGCAACCAGCACCGACAGGGCCATGGCCGAGACGATGGTGATCGAGAACTGACGGTAGATCACACCGGTGGAACCGCTGAAGAACGCCATCGGCAGCAATACTGCCGACAGCACCAGGGCGATACCGACCAGAGCGCCCTGGATCTGCCCCATGGACTTCTTGGTCGCTTCTTTTGGTGACAGGCCTTCTTCGGCCATCACCCGCTCGACGTTTTCCACCACGACGATGGCGTCGTCCACCAGCAAGCCGATGGCCAATACCATACCGAACATGGTCAGGGTGTTGATGCTGAAACCGGCAGCCGCGAGGATGCCGAACGTGCCGAGCAATACCACCGGCACGGTCATCGTGGTGATGACGGTGGCGCGGAAGTTCTGCAGGAACAGGAACATCACCAGGAACACCAGCGCGATCGCCTCGACCAGGGTTTCAACCACACCCTTGATCGATTCGGTCACCACTGGCGTGGTGTCGTACGGGAACACCACTTCCATGCCTTGCGGGAAGAACGGCTTGAGTTCGTCAATCGTCTTGCGCAGCGCCTTGGCGGTGTCGAGGGCGTTGGCGCCGTTGGCCAGTTTGACCGCCAGACCGGACGACGGCTTGCCGTTGAACTGCGCCGAGATGGTCGAGTTTTCACCACCCAGGCCGACGTCGGCGACATCGCCAATGTGCACTTGCGAACCGTCCTGGTTGACCTTCAGCAGAATCGCCTTGAACTGCTCGGCAGTCTGCAGACGGGTCTTGCCGATGATCGTGGCGTTCAGTTGCTGGCCAGGCAGCGCCGGCAAGCCGCCGAGCTGACCGGAAGACACCTGAACGTTCTGCGCCGAGATCGCGCTGCTGACATCAGCCGGGGTCAGGTTGTACTTGTTCAACTTGGCCGGATCGAGCCAGATGCGCATCGCGTACTGGGCACCGAAGACCTGGAAGTCACCGACACCGGCAGTCCGCGAGATCGGATCCTGCATGTTCGACACGATGTAGTTGGACAGGTCGTCCTTTGTCATGCTGCCGTCACGCGATACCACGCCGATTACCAGCAGGAAGTTCTTCACTGCCTTGGTCACGCGGATACCCTGTTGCTGCACTTCCTGCGGCAGCAGCGGGGTCGCCAGGTTCAGCTTGTTCTGAACCTGAACCTGCGCGGTGTCGGAGTTGGTGCCTTGCTCGAAGGTCGCGGTGATGGTCATGCTGCCGTCGGAGTTACTTTCCGAAGACACATAACGCAAGTTGTCGATACCGTTGAGCTGTTGCTCGATCACCTGGACCACGGTGTCCTGAACCGTTTGTGCCGAAGCACCCGGGTAGGTCACGGAGATCGCGATGGCCGGAGGCGCAATGCTCGGGTATTGGTTGATTGGCAATTTCAGGATCGAGAGTGCCCCGACCAACATGATCACCAGGGCAATTACCCAGGCGAAAATCGGACGGTCGATAAAAAATTTCGACATGAGTTACTCCCCTTTGCCGCCAGCGGCTTTGTCAGCTGCCTGAGCGGGGGCCGGGTTCTTGGCTACGTTGGTCGCTTCGGTCGGGTTGACCTGGGCACCTGGGCGAACGTATTGCAGGCCTTCGGTGATCAGACGATCGCCGGCTTTCAGGCCATCTTCGATCAGCCACTGGCTGCCGACGGTGCGGCTGGCCTTGAGCTGACGCAGCTCGACCTTGTTGTCCGGGCCGACAACCAGTGCGGTCGGGGTGCCCTTGAGGTCACGGGTCACGCCTTGTTGCGGCGCCAGAATGGCCGCGGCGTTGACGCCGGCCTGCAACTGGGCGCGGACGAACATGCCGGGCAGCAGGGTGTGATCCGGGTTCGGGAACACGGCGCGCAGGGTCACGGAACCGGTCGTTGGATCAACCGACACTTCGGAGAATTCCAGTTTGCCGTCGAGCTTGTACTGGCTGCCGTCTTCCAGGGTCAACTTGACCGCTGCCGAGTTGTCGCCAGCCTTCTGCAGGCGACCGCTTTCCAGCTCGCGGCGCAGTTCCAGCAGTTCAACCGAGGACTGGGTGACGTCGACATAGATCGGGTCCAGTTGCTGGATCGTCGCCATCGCGTCGGCCTGACCATTGCTGACCAGCGCACCTTCGGTCACCGCAGAACGGCCAATACGACCGGAGATCGGCGCGTAGACCTTGGTGTATTTCACATTGATCTGCGCGCTTTGCAGCGACGCTTCCGATTCCATGCGGTTGGCGACGGCGGTGTCGTATTCCTGACGGCTCACGGCCTGCTCGTCGACCAGTTGCTTATAGCGGTCGGAGATCGACTTGGTCGAACGCAGATTGGCTTCGGCGCTTTTCAAGGTCGCTTCATAGACTGCCGGATCGATCTGGTACAGCTGCTGACCGGCTTTGACGTCGGCGCCTTCCTTGAACAGGCGCTTGAGAATGATGCCGTTGACCTGTGGCCGGACTTCAGCGATGCGGTACGCACTGGTGCGCCCCGGCAGTTCCGACGTGAGGGTGAACGCTTGTGGTTGCAGGGTGACGACGCCGACCTGAGGAGGCGGAGCGGCCGGGGCCGCTTCTTCCTTTTTACATCCGCTGAGCAGCGATGCCAGGGCGACGGCAGTGACCAGAGCGGTAACAGCTGGCTTGAATTGCATGAAGATCCTCGGGTCAGGCGCGCAAAATGCGCACAAGAAGTGTGGAAGGGTAAAAAAATCGGGTCGGGTGGATAAGTAGCTTGCTAAGGAATATACTTACGTTCATGGTTGTTTGTAAATAGCTTGGCGTCGTACCCACCCTGTTACAAAATGCGTCGCAAGGTTTGAAATTGTAGGCCGGGGAGCCGATTCGTGAGAAATCGGCCCCCTCTTTATTCAGCGGATATTCAGCCATCCCTGAAACATCCTGTTTGAGGTTTTACTGCCATGGTCCGTCGTACCAAAGAGGAAGCTCAGGAAACGCGCAGCCAGATTCTCGAAGCGGCCGAGAAAGCGTTTTATGAAAGGGGCGTGGCCCGCACGACCCTGGCGGATATCGCGACAATGGCCGGCGTTACGCGCGGTGCCATTTATTGGCACTTCAGCAACAAGGCCGATCTGGTGCAGGCGATGCTCGACAGCCTGCACGAACCGCTGGATGAATTGGCCAAGGCCAGCGAGAGCGAGGATGAACTCGATCCGCTGGGGTGCATGCGCAAGCTGTTGATCCATCTGTTCCATCAGGTTGCCCTGGATCCGAAGACCCGTCGCATTAACGAGATTCTGTTTCACAAGTGCGAATTCACCGATGAAATGTGCGATCTGCGCCAGCAGCGCCGCACGGCCAGTCTCGATTGCAATCTGCGCATCGGACTGACCCTGCGTAATGCGGTCAATCGCGGCCAGTTGCCGGAAGATCTCGACACTGCCCGCGCGGCCATCAGCATTCATGCGTATATCGATGGCCTCCTGTATGGATGGCTATTGGCGCCGGACAGCTTTGAGCTGCATGCCGAGGCCGAGCGTTGGGTCGATACAGGGTTGGATATGCTGCGCCTGAGCCCCAGCCTGCGCAAATGAAACAAAATGCGTAATTGACACAGGTTATGTCAATTGGCCTGCTTTTACAGACGCCCGAACCGCGAGTTTAAACGTAGCGAGCTACGGATTTTGTAGGGATTTTGTGTCGTCCCTGTGAACGAATGTTAGCTGCCCCGTACCGGACGCCCAAGAAAAAGCCCCCGGCTCTCACGAGTCGGGGGCTTTTGCGTTTCGGCTGCTTTGTACTGAATAACGTTTACAGCGTCGGGTAGTCGATGTAACCGACCGGGCCCTTGCCGTAGAACAGCTCTGGGCGCGGATCGTTCAGCGGGGCATCGGCCTTCAGGCGCGCCGGCAGGTCCGGGTTGGCAATGAACGGTACGCCGAACGCCACGGCGTCAGCCTTGCCTTCAGCCAGCCACGCATTGGCGCTGTCTTTGGTGAAACGCTCGTTGGCGATGTACGCACCGCCGAAAGCTTCTTTGAGCTGTGGACCGAGGCTGTCGGCGCCTTCTTTCTCGCGGGAGCAGATGAAGGCGATGCCACGTTTGCCCAGCTCGCGAGCCACATAAGTGAAGGTCTCGGCCAGATTGTCGTCGCCCATGTCGTGGGAGTCGGCGCGGGGTGCCAGGTGCACGCCGACACGGCCGGCGCCCCAGACGTCGATCGCCGCGTCAGTCACTTCCAGCAGCAGGCGCGCACGGTTCTCCAGGGAGCCGCCGTAGTTGTCGGTACGCTGGTTGGTGCTGCTTTGCAGGAACTGGTCGAGCAGGTAGCCGTTGGCGCCGTGGATTTCCACGCCATCGAAACCGGCGGCTTTGGCGTTCTCGGCGCCGGTACGGTAGGCGTCGACAATCTCGGCGATTTCAGCGGTTTCCAGCGCGCGCGGGGTCGGGTAGTCGGCCAGTGGGCGCACCAGACTGACGTGACCTTTGGGCTGGATGGCGCTCGGCGCGACCGGAGCTTCACCGTTGAGGTACGACGGGTGCGAGATGCGGCCGACGTGCCACAGTTGCAGAACGATCTTGCCGCCGGCAGCGTGCACCGCTTTGGTCACGTTGGTCCAGCCGCGCACCTGGTCGTTGGACCAGATGCCCGGGGTGTCCGGGTAGCCGACGCCCATCGGGGTGACCGAAGTGGCTTCGGACAGGATCAGGCCGGCAGAGGCGCGTTGCACGTAGTACTCGGCCATCAGCGCGTTCGGCACGCGGCCTTCATCAGCGCGGCAGCGGGTCAGCGGGGCCATGATGATGCGGTTGGACAACTCGAGGTCGCCCAGTTTGATCGGATCGAAAATAGTTGCCATGTGTACAACCCTCGTCAGTGAAGTGGTTAATCAGTGGGTAGCAGGGGCCAGGCCGGCATCGCCGTTCTGACGGAAAGTGATCAGGGTCACCAGCAGCGCGAGTACCGCCAGGGCTGCTGCGGCCAGGGGCACGCTGGTCAGGCCGAAACCGTGGGCGATAACGCTGCCGCCGACCCAGGCGCCCAAGGCGTTGCCGATGTTGAAAGCGCCGATGTTCAGGGTCGATACCAGATTCGGGGCCGCCTTGCCGAAGGTCACCACGTTGACTTGCAGCGCCGGGACGGCGGCAAACGAAGCGGTGGCCCAGAGGAACAGAGTGATCTCCGTCGGGATCAGCGCGACGCTGGTCCAGCTCAGCACGGTGGAAACCACCGCCATCGCCACGAACACGCCGATCAGGGTGGCGCCGAGACGCTTGTCTGCCAGCTTGCCGCCGATGATGTTGCCCACCGTCAGACCGAGGCCGATCAGCAGCAGGGTCCAGGTCACGCCTTTTGGCGAGACACCGGTGACATCACCGAGCAGCGGCGCGACGTAGGTGAAGAGGGTGAACATCGACGCGGCGAACAGTGCGGTCATGCTCAGCGACAGCCAGATGCCGGCGCCTTTGAGGGCGGCGAGTTCGGCGCGCATGTCGAGTTTTTCCTCGTCACGCTTGGCCGGCAGGAAGCGGATCAGACCGATCAGCGCCACGACACCAATCACGGTCACCGCCCAGAAGGTCGAACGCCAGCCGGCTTCCTGACCCAGCGCCGTGCCCAGTGGCACGCCGAGCACGTTGGCCAGGGTCAGGCCGGTGAACATCAGCGCCACCGCTGATGCGCGCTTGTTTGGCGCGACCAGCCCGGCAGCTACCACAGAACCGATACCGAAGAACGCACCGTGGCACAGCGCGGTGACGACACGGGCAAACATCAGCACGTTGTAGTCACTGGCGATGGCACACAGCAGGTTACCGACGATGAAAATCCCCATCAGCGCTACCAGTGCAGCCTTGCGTGGCAGTCTGGCGGTGGCCAGTGCCATGAACGGTGCACCGATGGCCACGCCCAGGGCGTAACCGGTCACCAGCCAGCCGGCGCCCGGGATCGACACACCGAGGTCGGTCGCCACATCGGGCAGCAGGCCCATGATGACGAACTCGGTGGTGCCGATGGCGAAGGCGCTCAAGGCCAGGATGAGTAGCGAGAGGGGCATTTGAATCAATTCCTTGTGGGAGCGCTGAGCTCTTTGACGATGGCGTCGAGGAACGCCTGGATCACGTCCTCGTTGCGTTTGAAGAAGTGCCACTGGCCGGCTTTCTGGCTGCTGATCAGGCCTGCGCGTTGCAGGGTCGCCAAGTGGGCGGAGACGGTCGACTGCGACAGGCCGCAGCGTTGATCGATCTGCCCGGCGCAGATGCCGTACTCGTGGTTATGAATCTGCTCAGGAAACTGGGCTTTGGGGTCTTTCAGCCAGATAAGGATGTCTCGCCGTACTGGGTGTGCCAGGGCTTTTATTATTTCGTCGAGGTCGAGGTTCATGGCTTTGTGCTCGTGATGTGTAGCGCTATATCGCGATGAGGCGAACTTTAAATCGGTATTTCGCGATATACCAATATGAATTTGATCTGACGACCGCATAAATCGGTATATCGGGTTATAACGATACGTGTGCTGTAACGATGAAAGCGCGCAGTGCTAAGCTGCGCCCATGAACTATCTCGCACATTTACACCTCGGAGGCCAGCTCCCCGAGCAATTACTCGGCAGTCTGTATGGCGATTTCGTCAAAGGACGCCTGCAAGGACAATTTGCGCCGCAGATCGAAGCGGCGATTCAGCTGCATCGGCGGATTGATGTGTTCACCGATCGCCACCCCGTGGTGGACATCGCCCTTGGGCGTTTCACCGAGACCCGGCGGCGCTACGCGGGGATTGTCCTCGATGTGTTTTTCGACCATTGCCTGGCGCGGGACTGGACGCTGTACGCCGATCAGCCGCTGGAGGACTTCACCCGCGACGTGTACCGGGTGCTGTCGAATGAACGGCAATTGCCCGAACGCCTGGCGAAGATCGCACCGCACATGGTTGCCAATGACTGGCTGGGTTCGTATCAGGCGTTTGAAGTGCTGGAGCAGGTGCTGCGCGGGATCTCCCGGCGCCTGACCCGGCCGGAGGAACTGGCGATGGCGATGCAGGAGTTGCGGCGTTTGTATGAGCCGCTGAGTGAGGATTTCCGGCTTTTTTATCCGCAGCTTCAGGATTTTGCGGCTTCACAGGGATAGGCAAGATCAAAAGATCGCAGCCTTCGGCAGCTCCTACAGAGGATCGGTGTAGGAGCTGCCGAAGGCTGCGATCTTTTGCTTTTCAGGCGGCGATCAACTCGCCCGCGCGCCGTGGTTCGGCCGCTCTGGCGATGTCACCAAACAACGCCTTCTGCACCGCCTGCTGCGCTTCGAACGCCAGTGCCGCACGCTCGCGGCCCTGACAGGCGATCGGCTTGAGCAGATGCACTTCGACATCGGCACAATCATTGCTGAACAGCCGCATCAGGTGCGACAGCAAATCATCGTCACCAATGAACGGCGCCAGCGCGTCGATGTCGCCATTGCGCAGATAACGGATCGCCACCGGTTGCAGCATCACCTCGGAATCGATGGCCGCCGACAGCAGGCGACCATGAAAAGTGCGCAGCGAACGCCCATCGGTGGTGGTGCCTTCCGGGAACATCAGCAGCGGATGCTGCGTCTGCAAATGGCGGGTCATCTGTTTGCGGATCAACTGGCTGTCGCCCGAGCCGCGACGAATAAACAGGCTGCCAGCCTTGGCCGCCAGCCAACCCGCCACCGGCCAGGTGCGCACTTCGGCCTTGGACAGAAACGACAGCGGCGTGAGCATGCCCAGCAGCGGAATGTCAGTCCATGACACATGATTGCTGACCCACAGCATCGGCTGCTGCGGCAACTCGCCGTGCACCGTTACGCGAAAGGGCAGGGCATTGCTCAAACGTGCCATGAAGAAACGCGACCAGCGCTGCCGACGTTGCATCGAGTGCGCCAGGCCCAGACGTTCGAATATGCCGAACACGCTGGCCATGGTCAGGCCCAGCGTCACCACCAGCAGCACTCGCGCGATTCGCGCGTACACGCGCAACCGGCTCATCACACGGCCGCCTTGAAGTGCTTGGCGTAACGCGGGCAGAGTTCGTCGCGCTTGAGCAGGATGAACACGTCGGCGACCTGGAAGTCTTCGTCCCAGCACGGCTCGCCGCAGATCTTCGCGCCCAGGCGCATGTAGGCCTTGAGCAGCGGTGGCATTTCGGCGATCACGTTCGACGGAATGTCCAGCGACGGCAACGGATTCTTCGGTTCGGCGCGCAGGTGTTCGGTGCACAGGTAGCGTTCGCGCAGACGCTGCATGATCGCGTGAGCCTGCACGCCGCCGTCCTGCATCGGGATGCTCGCGCAACCCATCAGGTAGCTGTAGCCGCCCTGATTCAGCACTTCGGCCAGTTCACCCCAGAGCACGGCGATGGTGCCGCCGTTGCGGTAGGCCGGATCGACGCAGGTACGGCCGATTTCGAGGATCGGACCTTGCAGGTGCGCCAGGCCATGCAGGCTGAATTCTTCTTCGCTGTAGAACTTGCCCAGGCTGCTGGCGGCGGTGTGATCGAGCAAGCGGGTGGTGGCGACCAGACGCCCGGTGTTCAGGTCACGCACGCCGATGTGGCTGCAGTGAACATCATAGTCATCCATGTCCAGACCCAGTTCCGCGCCTTTCAGCTTGGCGTTGAATTCGCCGCTGAAGACGCTGAAGCGCAAGGCCTGGGCTTGCTGCAAGGCCTCGGCGCCGATCAGGCGTTCGGCTTGCAGGCGGCGTTCATTGCCGGTGTCGCTGATGCGGGCGATCTGAGTCATTTGAATCTCCGTACGGGCCTTGAACCCGTCGTGGGTTGCAGCCGATCGACTTTCTTTATGCAGCCATGTTGTGCAAAGTCAGGCTATGTAGCCCCGGTGTCATCACCGTGAACGTTTGGTGATGCTTGTATGACAGCCCTCAAGGAGCCTCTTATGCCCTGGCCCAGCCTGCTCGAAAGCCATGAACGCCTGCCCGCCGTGACTGATCTGTCGGAAGGTTTCGCTACCTTGCTGCATCAATTGGGCAACGTGACGCCGTTCGAACTGGCGGTGGCCGGAGGGCGGCGCATGGCGACGCCGGGGCTGGCGTTTCTGGTGGGGTATCAGGCGGCGTTGCGCATGCTTTGGCCGAGCGCGCCGCCAAGTCTTGGCGCGTTGTGTGCGACCGAACAGCGCAGCCTGCGCCCGGCGGACATGCAGACCCGTCTCAGCGATTTGCGCTTGAGCGGGCGCAAGGATTTCGTCACCGCCGGGGACGCGGCGGACTGGCTGTTGATCGCCGCGCGCAGTGAAGAGCCCGGTGAAAAACCGCGTCTGAGTCTGGCGGTGGTCTATCCCGGAGAGCCCGGCGTGCGTGTGGAAAAGCTCCCGGCGCTGCCGCTGATGCCGGACATCAGCCACGGTCGTCTGCACCTGGACGGCGCGTTGTGCGAGTTGCTCGCGGGGGATGGCTGGGATGCTTATGTGAAGCCGTTCCGCAGCCTGGAAGATGTCTATGTGTTGAGCGCGATGACCGCGTGGCTGTATGGCGTCGGTCAGGACAGTGGCTGGTCGCAGCCGCTGCTGTTGCGTTTGCTGGCGCTGCTGGCCGGCTGTGCGGAAGCGAGTCGCCAGCCGCCGAACAATCCGGCCGGACACGTGTTGCTGGGCGGGTTGTTTGCGCAGTTTGATGCGCTGAAGAACGAGATCGATCAGGCGTTGGCCGAGGGCAACCCGGAGTGGGCGCAGATGTGGCAGCGTGATCAGTCGGTGATGCAATTGGCGGCCGCCGCGCGGGCCAAGCGCTTGGCCAAAGCCCTGCACATTCCGCTGTAGGAGCTGCCGCAGGCTGCGATCTTTTGATCTTTAAATGCACAATCAAAAGATCGCAGCCTGCGGCAGCTCCTACAGTGATCGGGAGATTGTCATTTTTCTGGGCCATGATCTTTGCACCCGTCCGTTGAGATTTTTCCATGATCAAAGGCCTGTCCCTGTTCCTGCTGCTGATCAGCTTCACGGTCCAGGCCGAGCAATGGCCGGATGAACAATGGCCAACGGGCGCAAAAAACAGTGGCGCAGCAGTCGAGGCATTAGAGGCCTATGCCTTCCCACCCCGCGACGACGACACCCGCCAGGGGATCCGCACCGACGCCTTGCTGGTCATTCGCGACGGTCAGGTTATCTACGAACGCTATGCCGGTCCGACCAGTGCCGAAACCCCGCACCTGACCTGGTCGATCAGCAAGAGTCTGATGGCCACGGTGCTTGGCGTGGCGTATGGCGAAGGCTTGTTCAAACTGGATGATCCCGTTTCAAAGTTTTATCCGGCGTTGGAAAAACACCCGGCGATCACCATGGCGGACCTGCTGCACTGGGCTTCCGGTCTGGACTGGCAGGAAGATTACGAATACGCCCCGCTGAAATCCTCGGTGGTGGCGATGCTCTACACCCGTGGGCAGCGCGACATGCCCGCGTTCACTGCCGATCACGACGCCTACGCGCCGCCGGGGCAGGCGTTCCGTTATTCCAGTGGCGACAGCAATCTGCTGGCGGCGGCGCTGAAGAACATGGTCGGCCCCGAGCGTTATCCCGACTATCCGTGGACGGCGCTGTTCGAGCCGTTGGGCATTCGCCATGCCGTGTGGGAAACCGATGCCGGCGGCACGTTTGTCGCGTCCTCTTACGCGTATCTCACCGCCCGTGATCTGGCGCGGGTTGGCCTGTTGATGCTGCGCGACGGACGTTGGCGCGACCGGCAATTACTGCCCAAGGATTGGGTGGCCTTCAACCGAACTGCTTTTACCGGCTACAAGGCGCATCAGGACGAAGCGGTGCCCGGCGGCCAGTGGTGGCTCAATCGCCCGGCGGATGGCGCCGCCGCGCCATGGCCCGACGCGCCGCCCGACACCTTCGCCGCCCTCGGTCATTGGGGGCAGGCGCTGTATGTGGTTCCCAGCGAGAACCTGCTGATCGTGCGTTACGCCGATGACCGCGACGGCAGCTATCGCCACAACGAATTGCTCAAACGCGTGCTCCAGGCGGTGCAGCCATGAAGCTGTTGAAGCGGGTGTTGCTGCTGGCGCTGATCGTGCTGCTCGGCTGGATCTGGCTCGAACGCGACAATCTGTGGGCGTTCCCCGACATCATCAGTGCGTACACGGCCAAGGAATATTGTTCGTGTCGCTACGTGATGAACAACCAGGCTGAATATTGTCGGGGTTATGTGAAACAGTGGCTGCCGACCAGCGGTTTTACCGATGACAGCGCGAGCAAAACCGTCACCGTCAGTGGCATGGGCCGCAGCAATCGCGCGCAGTGGCTGGGTGAACGGCAAGGCTGTCGTTTACAGCCTTGAAAGATCGCAGCCTGCGGCAGCTCCTACAGGTTTTGCATTCCTTGTAGGAGCTGCCGCAGGCTGCGATCTTTTGATCTTGATGTTTGCAATAAACCTATGGGCGGTTAAGGTTCGTGCAGGTTTATCGCCCCCACGAGTATTCAATGTTCAACCGCTCCCTCTATACAGCCTTCGCCAGTCTGCTGCTGGCCGCCGCCGCGCTGCCGGCGCAGGCCAACTGGTATCTGGATGGCGAGTCGTCGCGGCTGTCGTTCGTCAGCACGAAAAACGCCCACATTTCCGAAGTGCAGCGCTTCCTGGTGTTGCACGGCAAGGTCGATCCGGATGGCCGCGCCGAAGTCGAAGTCGAGCTGGATTCGATCAACAGCGGCATCCCGCTGCGCGACGAGCGCATGCGCAAGGAGTTGTTCCAGATCGAGCAATTCCCCGAAGCGACCATCAGCACCCGGATCGACCTGCGCCCGATCAACGATCTGGCTCCCGGCGCGCAGCTGGAATTGCGTTTGCCGCTGACCGTCAACCTGCACGGCAAGCAACATGAATACCCGGCGCAGTTGCTGGCAACCCGCCTCGATGACCGGCGGTTTCAAGTGGTGACCCTGGAGCCGCTGGTGATCAACGCCGAGGATTTCGACCTGGTGCCGGGCCTGGAAACCCTGCGTAACCTCGCTGGCCTGTCGGCCATCAGTCTGTCGGTGCCGGTGGGTGCGGTGCTGATTTTCACGGCGCGCTGACATGCGCGGCGCGGTGTTCCCGTGGCGGGACGGCAACCGCTTCGAACTGTTGATTGACGGCCCGCAATTCTTCCCGCGCATGCTGGTGGAAATTGCCCGCGCCGAAGAACAGGTCGAACTCGAGTTGTATCTGGTGGAGGCGGGCGCCTGCGCCGAAGCCGTGGTGCAGGCGCTGGTGCAGGCTGCCGAGCGCGGGGTGCGGGTACGCTGCCTGTTCGATGACTACGGCAGTCTCGCGTTTACCCTGCACCTGCGTCAGCGCCTGATCAAGGCCGGGGTTGAACTGCGTTTTTACAATCGCCTGAGCTGGCGGCGTTGGGTCGGCAACTTTTATCGCGATCATCGCAAACTGTTGCTGGTTGATCAGCGTCTGGCGGTGGTCGGCGGCACGGGTGTCACCGATGAGTTCTGGACGCCGGGGCAGGACAGCAGCGAATGGCATGAAGTGATGGTGGAAATCAGCGGTCCGCTGGTGCTCGACTGGCAAGTGCTGTTCGACCGCCAATGGATCGCCAACCGCCATCGCCGGGCCTGGAAACCTTCGGCCCATGTCGGCCTGCCACGCTTGCCCAAGGTCCCGGACATGGGCGAGGGCATGGGCCGCGTGGCCTACGCCGATGCCCGCCAGCATCGCGACATTCTGCAGTCGCTGTTCCGCGCCTTGAACAGCGGACAGAAACGCATCTGGATGGCCACGCCTTACTTCCTGCCGACCTGGAAAATCCGCCGCTCGCTGCGCAAGGCCGCTGCCCGGGGTGTCGACGTCCGGCTATTGCTGACCGGGCCGCGCACCGATCACCCGTCAGTACGTTACGCCGGCCATCGCTACTATCCGCGCCTGCTCAAGGCCGGGGTGCAGATCTTCGAATATCAGCCGTGTTTCCTGCACCTGAAAATGGTCCTGGTGGACGAGTGGGTGAGCATTGGATCGTGCAACTTCGATCACTGGAACTTGCGTTTCAATCTGGAGGCGAATCTGGAGGCACTGGACCCGTCGTTGACGGCAGCGGTGGTGCAGAGTTTCGAGAAGGACTTCGGCCTGAGTCAGCAGGTCAGTCTGGAGGAGTGGCAGCGCCGGCCGCTGTGGCGGCGGGTGAAGCAGCGGATCTGGGGCTGGGTGGATCGGCTGGTGGTCAACATTCTCGACAGACGCGGATAAGGCAAAAGCAAGATCAAAAGATCGCAGCCTGCGGCAGCTCCTACAGGGTGCACACCCTCCCAATGTAGGAGCTGCCGAAGGCTGCGATCTTTTGCTTTTAACGGTTACAGCAACTCAAAGCTCTGCTGCGTCACATCCTGCGAATCCAGGCCGATCTGCACGTTGAACTTGCCAGGCTCGGCCGCGTACTTGAGCTGGGCGTTGTAGAACTTCAGGTCATCCTCGGTGATGGTGAAGTGCACGACTTTCTGTTCGCCGGCCTTGAGCATGATTTTCTGGAAGTTCTTCAGTTCTTTCACCGGGCGAATCATCGAGCCGGTGACGTCCTGAATGTACAGCTGCACCACGGTTTCGCCGTCACGTTTGCCGGTGTTTTTCAGGGTGACACTGGCGTCGAGCTTGCCGGTGGCGTTCAGCGTGGTTGACGACAGCGCCATGTCGCTCAGGGCGAATTGGGTGTAGCTCAAGCCGTAACCGAACGGGAACAGCGGGCCCGTGGTGTCATCGAAATACTGCGAGGTGTAGTTGCCCGGTTTGCCCGGCGTGAACGGCCGGCCAATGCTCAGGTGGTTGTAGTAGGTCGGGATCTGGCCCACGGAGCGCGGGAAGGTCACCGGCAGTTTGCCCGACGGGTTGTAGTCGCCGAACAGCACGTCGGCGATGGCGTTGCCGCCCTCGGTGCCGCTGAACCAGGTTTCCAGAATCGCATCAGCCGACTGGTTCTCTTCGAGAATGGTCAGCGGCCGGCCGTTCATCAGCACCAGTACCAGCGGTTTGCCGGTGGCTTTCAGGGCACGGATCAACTCGCGCTGGTTTTCCGGGATGTTCAGGTCGGTACGGCTGGAGGACTCGTGGGACATGCCACGGGATTCGCCAACGGCGGCGACGATCACGTCTGCGTCTTTGGCTGCCTTCACCGCTTCGTCGATCAGCACATTGGCCGGGCGCGGGTCATCGACCACTTCCGGGGCGTCGAAGTTGAGGAAATTCAGGTAATCCAGCACTTTTTTGTCGCTGGTGATGTTGGCGCCACGGGCGTAGATCAGGTTGGCCTTGTCGCCCATCACCGAGCGCATGCCGTCGAACAGCGTGACCGACTGCGCCGGTTTACCCGCAGCGGCCCAACTGCCCATCATGTCGATAGGTGCCTTGGCCAATGGACCGACCAGCATGACTTTCGCGTCTTTCTTCAGCGGCAGGGTGTCGTTCTGGTTCTTCAACAGCACCAGGCTGCGACGTGCCACGTCACGGGCTTCGGCGCGGTGCAGACGGCTTTCGGCGTAGGTGTCGGCCGGATCATCCTCGGCCTTGCCGATACGCAGGTACGGGTCCTTGAACAGGCCCATGTCGTACTTGGCGGCGAGCACTTCGCGCACCGCGTTGTCGATGTCTTTCTGTTCGATCTCGCCGGACTTGAGCAGCCCCGGCAGCTCTTTGCCGTACAGGGTGTCGTTCATGCTCATGTCGATGCCGGCCTTGATCGCCAGCTTCGCCGCTTCACGACCGTCGGCGGCCACGCCGTGCTTGATCAGTTCGAAGATCGCGCCGTGGTCGCTGACGGCCAGGCCCTTGAAGCCCCAGTCCTTGCGCAGCAAGTCGTTCATCAGCCAGGTGTTGGCGGTGGCCGGGATGCCGTTGATCGAGTTCAGCGCGACCATCACGCCACCGGCGCCGGCATCAATCGCGGCGCGGTACGGCGGCAGGTAGTCCTGGTACATCTTCACCGGGCTCATGTCCACGGTGTTGTAGTCACGACCGCCCTCGACCGCGCCATACAGGGCGAAGTGTTTGACGCTGGCCATGATGCTGTCGGCGGCGCTCGGGGTATCGCCCTGATAGGCCTTGACCATGACTTTGGCGATACGCGAAGTCAGATAGGTGTCTTCACCAAAGCCCTCGGAGCTGCGGCCCCAGCGCGGATCACGGGAGATATCGACCATCGGTGCAAAGGTGATGTCGAGGCTGTCGGCCGCAGCTTCCTTGGCGGCAATACGCCCGGACTGACCGATGGCGCCCATGTCCCAGCTCGAGGCCAGGGCCAGCGGAATCGGGAAAATCGTACGATGACCGTGGATCACGTCGTACGCAAAAAACATCGGAATCTTCAGGCGACTGCGCATCGCCGCGTCCTGCATCGGACGGTTTTCCGGGCGGGTGATCGAGTTGAACGTACCGCCGATGTTGCCGGCGGCGATCTCTTTGCGGATCAACTCGCGGGGCATTTCCGGGCCGATGCTGATCAGGCGCAACTGGCCGATCTTTTCATCGAGGGTCATTTGCTTCATCAGATTGCTGATGAACGCGTCCTTGTTTTCCAGGGGTACCGGGGTCGTGGCGGCCAATACTTGATGACTGGCCAGGCTGACGAACAGGCCCAGCAAACACAGCTTCTTCATGAATATTTTTCTCGAGGGCCCAAACGGCAATGCAATGCCGGCCAGCCAAAAGTTAGGGAGCGACTATTGTTGTTCGGGTGCAGGCTCAAAATGACCGAGCCAAAAACGCCCGCCGACCGTCGGCAGCGTTTGCGCAGGGCCTCTTTTTAGCCCATCGGCCCGTTGCAATCCAGTGGCGCGGCCGATTATGCCCCAACCGCCGATGCAGAAGGTTTCACGGTCGGTTTTTTATGAAATACGCCAGGGAGCATCACTTTGATGAATGTCAGTCCAACCTACCGCTCGCGTCTGCAGGTCGCCACGTTGCTGGTGCTCGCCACCTTGTTGACCGCGTGCGGCATCAACAATATCCCGACCCTCGACGAACAGGCGAAAGCCGCCTGGGGCCAGGTCCAGAACCAGTACCAGCGCCGTGCCGACCTGATCCCCAACCTGGTGGAAACCGTCAGAGGCTACGCCAAGCATGAGGAAGCGACCCTGACTGCCGTGGTCGAGGCGCGGGCCAAGGCGACGTCGATCCAGGTCGATGCCAGCACCCTCGACAACCCGGAAAAACTCAAGCAGTTCCAGCAGGCCCAGGATCAGTTGAGCGGTGCCCTGAGCCGGCTGATGGTGGTGTCCGAGCGTTATCCCGACCTGAAAGCCAACCAGAATTTCCTCGCCTTGCAGTCGCAGCTCGAAGGTACGGAAAACCGGATTGCCGTGGCGCGGCGCGATTTCATTCTGGCGGTGCAGAAATACAACACCGAGATCCGCACGTTTCCCGGGCGCCTCTGGCACAGCGTGATGTACAGCGACCTGCCGATTCGCGAAACCTTCGAAGCCACCACCCCCGGTGCGGAAAAGGCCCCGGAAGTGAAGTTCTGACCCGAGGTTATTCATGCGTGTGTTGAAGATAGGCCTGGTGCTGATGCTGTGGCTGTTCGCCGTCAGCGCCCGGGCCGAGTTGACATTCCCGGCGCTGAGCGGGCGAGTGGTGGACGAGGCGCAGATGCTCGAGCCCTCGGTGCGCGCCCAGTTGAGCCAGCAGTTGCAGGCGCATGAGCAAGCGACCGGCGAGCAACTGGTGGTGGTCACGGTGCCCGATCTGCAGGGCACCACCATCGAAGACTACGGCGTACAACTGGGCCGGCACTGGGGCATCGGCCAGAAGGACAAGAACAACGGCGCGCTGCTGATCGTCGCCCGGGACGAGCGCAAGCTGCGCATCGAAGTCGGTTACGGGCTGGAAGATCGGCTGACCGATGCACAGAGTTCGGTGATCATCCATCAAGTGATCACCCCGGCGTTCAAGGCCGGCAATTTCAGCAAGGGCATCAGCGATGGCGTCGCGGCGATGCTGGTGGTGCTCGGCGGCAATCCGCTGGACGAGCCGTCGACGGTGTACGAGTCGAGCGGTGACCCGCAAAACGATTTTGTCTCGCGGCATCCGTTGTTGTTCATTTTTCTGGTGGTGTTGTTCATCCTGACCGTGTTTGTCTGCCAGATGCTCGGTATCCTTCCCGCCGGCCGTGGCGGCTCCGGAGGCGGGGGCGGTTTCGGCGGGGGTGGATTTGGCGGTGGCGGTGGAGGCGGGGGCTTCAGCGGCGGCGGGGGCAGTTTTGGCGGCGGCGGATCGTCCGGCGGCTGGTGAACACACAACAATAATGATCAGGCACTTTTCGACATGGCATTACTGACCGAACACGAACAACGCAAAGTCGCCGAGGCGATCGCCCGGGTCGAGCGCGACACCGACGCCGAACTGGTAACGGTGCTGGCGGCGCGCGCCGATGACTACGCATACATCCCGTTGCTGTGGGCCAGCCTGCTGGCGTTGCTGGTGCCGGGCATCGTTCACTACCTGAGCGGCTGGATGACGATGCGCAGCCTGTTGCTGGTGCAATGGGGGCTGTTTATCGTCCTGTGCCTGCTGTTTCGTCTGCCGAAAGTCACCACCCACCTGATCCCGCGCCGTGTGCGGCACTGGCGCGCGTCGAATCTGGCGCGGCGCCAGTTTCTCGAACAGAACCTGCACCACACCGTCGGCAGTACCGGGATGCTGATCTTTGTCTGCGAGGCCGAGCGCTACGTGGAAATTCTGGTGGACGAGGGGATTTCCCGGCGGCTGGACAACAAGAGCTGGGACGCGATTGTCGCCGCGTTCACCGAGCAGGTGCGGCAGGGACGCACGCTTGAGGGGTTCATCACCTGCATCGAGGCCTGCGGTGAGTTGCTCAAGGTGCATGTGCCGGTGACGCAGGTGAGGAATGAATTGCCCAATCGGTTGATTGTGCTGGGTTGAGTCAGTCAGGTGGCGAGGGGATTTATCCCCGATCGGCTGCGCAGCAGTCGCAAAAACTGTGCATCTGATTTGACTGGCCGTACATAAAGGGCAGCGTCGCGCCTTGTCGGGGATAAATCCCCTCGCCACAAGGTTGGGTGTCATGGATTTTGCCGTTGGGTAAATAAGAGCGTGTCCCCAAGCACCGTCCACCCTAAAATACCCGCCATTCCCGATTTCGCCCGTCCGAGGCCGCTTTTCCATGTCCGTTACCGCTCCCTCCCTCAAGCCCACACCAGATCATCACGCCCAGTTCATCGAGCTGCTGCAAACCAGCCTCGGACACAACGGCTTCATCAAGCTGGTGCTGGCCAAGTACGTGGGCGAAGAGGTGGATCTGCAGCGGATCATCATCAAAGCGGTGACGGTCAAGGCGCAGCCCAACCTGTCGTTCGTCTATCGCTACAAGACCCGCGACATCACCAAGAACCTGCCGCTGAGCGAAGGTGTGGCGGTGATTGCCGAGCTGTTGCCGGCGGCGTTCAAGAATGCGCATTTGCTGACCGTGACCGACGAAGCCCAGCTCGAATACAGCAAAAAGGGCAAGCCTTCGCTGTTCAAGAGCAAACCTCAGCAATTGCGTGAAGCACCGTCCGCCGAGCACAACCGTGAGAAAAACCGTTTTCTGGACTTGAGCCGACCGTTCCTCAAGGACCTGGGTGTGACCAACGCGCAGCATGAGCTGATCCCGGCGATGTCGCGCAAGTGGAAGCAGATCAACAAGTTCATCGAAGTCTTCAGCCACGCGCTGACCTCGTCACCGCTGGCGCTGGACAAACCGGTGCGAGTCGCGGATTTCGGTTCGGGCAAGGGCTACCTGACGTTCGCGATTCACGATTACCTGCGCAACACGCTGAAGGCCGAGGGTGAAGTCACCGGCGTCGAGCTGCGCGAAGAGATGGTCAACCTGTGCAACGCCGCCGCAGCGAAACTGGAACACCCGGGCCTGGTGTTCAAGTGCGGTGACGTGCGCAGCGTGGCGCCGAGCGAACTGGACGTGATGATCGCCCTGCATGCCTGCGACATCGCCACCGACTACGCGATTCACACCGGCATCCGTTCGGGCGCGTCGATCATCATGTGCTCGCCGTGCTGCCACAAACAGATCCGCCTGCAGATCCAGAGCCCGGCACTGCTCAAGCCGATGCTGCAATACGGTCTGCACCTGGGCCAACAGGCGGAAATGGTCACCGACAGCCTGCGTGCGCTGTTCCTCGAAGCCTGTGGTTACGAGACCAAGGTGTTCGAGTTCATCTCGCTGGAACACACCAACAAGAACAAGATGATTCTCGCGGTGAAGCGCGCCGAGCCGGTGGACCCGGCCCAGCTGCTGGTGAAGATTCAGGAACTCAAGGACTTCTACAACATCAGCGAGCACTGTCTGGAAACCCTGCTGCGCGCCGACGGCTTTCTCGCCTGACACCCGATACTGATCCGACACGAAACCCTGTAGGAGCTGCGGCACGCTGCGATCTTTTGATCTTAAAGGCAACATCAAAAGATCGCAGCGTGCCGCAGCTCCTACAGGGGCATGCGCTCGTCATTCGAGGGGCGGTGGTCATGCAGTGGCCGGTTGGGCAGGACGCACAGCGGTCTTGCGCCCGAGCATCACCGTCGCGATGACCCCGCAGGCAAACACCCAGGTAATCGGCTCGACATGTTCACCAAAGAACAGCGCCGAAAACGCGATGGTGAAGAAAATCTGCAGCAACTGGATCTGACTGACCCGCGCGATCCCGCCCATCGCCAGCCCGGCGTACCAGGCGAAAAAGCCGAGAAACTGCGAGAACAGCGCCACGTAGCCGAACGCCCACCAAGTCTTGGCTGACACCGCGCCGTGATGCTGCAGCCCCAGGTACAGCACCGGGCCGATCAGCAGCGGCGTCGACAGCACCA
Organism: Pseudomonas sp. S8; assembly: GCF_050473925.1. Lineage (NCBI taxonomy): Bacteria > Pseudomonadati > Pseudomonadota > Gammaproteobacteria > Pseudomonadales > Pseudomonadaceae > Pseudomonas > Pseudomonas sp. S8. The sequence continues at coordinate 2,863,610 of NZ_JBFDVZ010000016.1, read as the reverse complement.
GCGCCCAGCAGATCACCTGCCAGCCGCCCATTTCCTTGGCCAACCGGCCACCCTCGGCATAGCCCAGACCACCCACGGCAATCGCGCCGAGCATCAACAAGTCGCCGGCCTGAATGCTGCCGGCCCCGGTGTACAACGCGTAACCGAGCACCAGCGCACTGCCCAGTGCGGCGCAGGCCCAGAAGGCTTTCGAGGGGCGTTCATGGGACAGCCACGCCGCATACAGCGCGACACACAGCGGCTGCAAACCGTTGACCAGCGCGCCGTGGGACGCTGGCAAGGTCTGCATGGCCCACGCCGACAGCACCGGGAAGCCGAGAATCACCCCGGCGATCACCAAGCTCAGGCCTTTGATCTGCTGCCAGCTCGGCCACTTCTCGCGTCGCCATAACAAGAGGGCTGCCGCCGGAATCGCCGCGAACAGCGCACGGCCCAAGCCATTGAGCAGCGGATGCAGTTCCTGCACCACGATCCGGGTGAAGGGCAGGGTCAGGCTGAAAATCACAACCCCGAGCAGGCCGAGGGCCATGCCGGTGTTTTCGCGTGAGGACATGTGAGTGACCAGAATTGAAGGTGACAGGGAAGTGACTTCATCTAGCCATAAACCGTGGAGTCCGGGCTGTTACAGCTAGGCACAGAGTTATCCATACAGTTCGCGGTAACCCCTGTAGGAGCTGCCGAAGGCTGCGATCTTTTGATCCTCGCTTTTAACAGCAAGATCAAAAGATCGCAGCCTTCGGCAGCTCCTACAGGGGACAGGTCGTAGTAGCCGGTTGTTACCCGCCCGAACGGATAAGGTCTACCTTGAAGACTCCTGCAAGCCCATTTCCAGAGGAGTCCTCCCCATGGCCGCGAAAAAAATCCTGATGCTGGTCGGCGATTACGTCGAAGACTACGAAGTGATGGTGCCGTTCCAGGCCCTGCAGATGGTCGGCCACACCGTGCACGCCGTGTGCCCGGACAAGGCCGCCGGCAAGACCGTACGCACCGCGATCCATGACTTCGAAGGCGACCAGACCTACAGCGAGAAACCCGGGCACCTGTTCGCCCTCAACTTCGACTTCGCCAAGGTCGCCGAGGCCGATTACGACGCGCTGCTGATCCCCGGCGGACGAGCGCCGGAATACCTGCGCCTGAACCATAAAGTCCTGGAACTGGTGCGCGCCTTCGACAAGGCTGGCAAGCCGATTGCCGCGGTCTGCCACGGCGCGCAACTGCTGGCGGCGGCGGGCGTTCTCGAAGGGCGCGAGTGCAGCGCCTATCCGGCCTGCGCCCCGGAAGTGCGGCTGGCCGGTGGCACGTTCATCGATATCCCGGTGACCGACGGCCACGTTCAAGGCAATCTGGCGACTGCGCCAGCCTGGCCGGCGCATCCGAACTGGCTGGCCGGTTTCCTCGGCCTGCTCGGCACCCAAATCACCCTGTAACGAGGATTCGCCGATGTGCGAGCTCTACGTCAAGGCCGACCCGATTCTCTACGAATCCCGCTCGCGCTCACTGCGTATCTGCGGCGTGGTGACGACGTTGCGCCTGGAAAACCAGTTCTGGGACATCCTCAGCGAAATCGCCGAAGTCGATGGCATGACCACCAACCAGTTGATCGCCAAGCTGTATGAAGAGGTGATGGATTATCGCGGCGAGGTGGTGAATTTTGCCTCGTTCCTGCGGGTGAGTTGTACGCGCTATCTGAGTCAGCGGCGGGGGACGGAGCCGCAGTTGTCGGTGGTGCGAGCAGTGGTGAAACAGTCCTGACCGAGTTGACCCCATCGCGGGCAAGCCCGCTCCCACAGGTTTCTCTGGTGCTCACAAATTTTGTGATCGCTGACGAACTCGGTGGGAGCGGGCTTGCCCGCGATGGGGCCGGTACAGGCGACAGAAGTCTTGGGCTGGTCTTTACTCTGAAGCGCGAAACCCCTCAACCGCCAAGGAGAATCGAGCATGTCCGGATGGTACGAAGTGAGCAAAAGCAGCAACGGCCAGTTCAGGTTTGTGCTGAAAGCCGCCAACGCCGAAACCATTCTCACCAGCGAGCTCTACACCACTCGTGCGGCAGCCGACAGCGGCATTGCTTCGGTGCAGACCAACAGCCCGCTGGATGAACGCTACGAGAAAAAGACCACCAAGGATGGTCATCCTTACTTCAACCTCAAGGCTGCCAACCACCAGATCATCGGCAGCAGCGAGTCCTACTCCAACGACACCGCGTGCGCCAAAGGCATCGCCAGCGTCAAGGCCAACGGGCCGAGCAAAGTGATCAAGGACAAGACCCTGCCGGTGCTCTGAACCCGGAACATCCCTCTGTAGGAGCTGCGGTACGCTGCGATCTTTTGATCTTGATGGTAAAGAGCAGGATCACAAGATCGCAGCCTCGTTTCACTCGACAGCTCCTACAGGGATTTTTGTTTTGCCTGAGATCAGCGCAGGGTTTTCAGGATGGTTTGCAGCTGCGTTTGTCCCGCCTCGCTCAACGGAAACACCGGCAAGCGCGGATCACCAACCTCCAGCCCCGTCTCCCGCAGTCCGGCCTTGATCGTCGCTGGCAAACCGCCCTTGAGGATGAAATCCAGCAGCGGCAACTGGCGATAGAACAGCTCGCGTGCGCGCTCCAGATCACCGGCCAGCGCAGCCGCATACAGATCCAGATTCAGCTGCGGGATCAGGTTTGGCGCGGCGGTGCACCAGCCTTTGGCCCCGGCGGCAAACGCCTCCAGCGCCAGCGGATTGCAACCGTTGTAGAACGGCACCTGACCTTCACCGAACAGTTGCAGCTTGTGCATACGCTGAATGTCGCCAGTGCTCTCCTTGACCATGGTCACGTTTTCCACAGCATTGACTATGCGCAGGATCAGCTCGACCGACATGTCGGTGCCGCTGGTGGCCGGGTTGTTGTAGAGCATGATCGGCACGCCGATGCTGTCGCCGATGGCGCGGTAATGGGCGAGGATTTCCGCTTCTGTGAGCTTCCAGTAGGAGGCGGGCAACACCATTACCACATCGGCGCCGTGGGCTTCGGCGAAGCGCGCGCGGCGCACGGCTTTGGCGGTGGTCAGGTCGGACACGCTGACGATGGTTGGCACTCGTTTGGCGACGTGCTGGATGCTGAACTCGGCGACTTGATCCCATTCGGCGTCGCTCAGATAGGCGCCTTCGCCGGTGCTGCCCAGCGGGGCGATGGCGTGGACGCCGCTGTCGATCAGGCGATCGATGGATTGGCCGAGGGCCGGCAGATCGAGGCCTTCGCCGTTGGCGCTGAACGGGGTGATGGTGTAACCGATGATGCCGTGAATATTGGACATGATGAGTCTCCGGGAAAAGCTGAAATCAGTTCAGGCAATCGGCGTGTTGGCGCAGGTTCTGCCGGGCGTAGTAGTTGAAAGCGGCGGCGTGGCGCTTGGGTTTCGACACCCAGTCATGGGCTTCGCGCCCCAGCGCCGGAATGATCGGTTTGATCGTACCGGCGGCCATTGCCAGCAGCTGAAGTCTGGCGGCGCGCTCGATCAGCTGGGCGATGACACAGGCCTCTTCGATCGTGCTGCCGGTCGACAACTGGCCGTGGTGCGATAGCAGAATGGCGCGCTTGTCGCCCAGCGCACCGGCGATCAGTTCGCCTTCTTCGTTGCCCACCGGCACGCCCGGCCAGCCCTCGAGAAACGCACAGTCGTCGTACAGCGGGCACAGGTCCATGTGGGAAATCTGCAGCGGCACTTCCAGCATCGACAATGCAGCAATGTGGGTCGGGTGGGTGTGGATGATGCAGTTCACGTCCGGCCGGGCGCGGTAGACCCAGCTGTGGAAACGGTTGGCCGGGTTGGCCATGCCGTGACCTTCGAGCACTTCCAAGTCCTCGTTGACCAACAGCAGATTGCTCGCGGTGATCTCATCGAAACCCAGGCCCAGTTGTTGAGTGTAATAGGTCCCCGGTTGCGGGCCGCGAGCGGTGATCTGTCCGGCCAGACCGGAGTCGTGACCGTTCTCGAACAGGATCCGGCAGGTCAGCGCCAGCTTTTGCCGGTCAGTCCACGTATTATCCGCCAGGCTTTTTTGCATTTGGGTCAGCGCTTGCTTGACCAGTTGTTCTTTAGGTAGTGCTAATGTCTTGGCCATGTCTGTGTCCTTTGAGTGAGTGCAAATGACACTAAAGAGGCTAAATGACACAATGTGTCATTGGCAAGCACAAATCGTCGCTTCCTTGATGGAATAACCGCTGCGCATGTCTATCCGTTTGAAATTGTTGAGAAAAAAACTTGGGGTAACGCTTGAGGCACTGGCCGAAAAATCCGGCATGACCAAGAGTTATCTGTCGAAAGTCGAGCGCGGGTTGAACACCCCGTCGATTGCGGCCGCGCTGAAACTGGCAAAAGCGCTGAACGTGAAGGTCGAGGAATTGTTCTCCGAAGACAACGTCAGCCTCGACAGTTACAGCCTGGTACGCAGCCACGAACGCCAGTCACTGGCGGCCAACGATCAGAGCCCGGGGTACGCGGTGCTGGCGCATCAGGTCAGCGAACGCAACCTGCTGCCGTTCATCATCTACCCGCCGAGCGAGTTCACCGACAAGACCTTCAAGGAGCACTTGGGCGAAGAATTTCTGTTCGTCCACGAAGGGCAGGTGGAAGTGGATTTCATGAACGAACGGGTGCTGCTGGAGCGTGGCGATGCGCTGCACTTCAATGCGCAGAAGCCGCACCGGATCAGATCGGTGGGCGAGGTGCAGGCGCAGTTGCTGGTGGTGGTGCACAGCAGCGAAGAATGAACCTTAAAATCAAAAGATCGCAGCCTGCGGCAGCTCCTACGCCGATCTGTGTAGGAGCTGCCGCAGGCTGCGATCTTTTGATCTTGCTTTAAACCTCGACCGGCACCGAAAGCTTCGGATTGCCCAACGCATGCGTCTTCGCATCAAAGAACCGCAACGCAACACCGGTCCCTTCGAACACCTTCGTGTAATGCCGTTTCTGATGCTGAATGAAAGCCGCACTGCGCGGATAGATCGAGATCGCCACGCTTGCCGGTTTCGCCAGGCGCAGCGCCCTCACGATATGCGCATCCTGCTCGCCCAAGGCATGACCGAAGATGCACAGGTTATCCGCGTGCCCCAATAACTGTTCATAACAGAACGACAGATAATCCGAGCTGCGAATGGTCTTGAGCTTGTCTGCGCTCGGCCCTTCGTTGACGAACAGCGGCACGTCGTCGAGCGTCTTGATTGTGTTGTTGATCGCGAAACTGCCGAGCAGGGTGCCCTCGGTCGAGGTCAGTTTGCGCGCGGTGCCGTCCTGATTGCGCACCAGATGCAGACCGCCGTGCAGGTACAGCAGACGCGGTTTGGGGCTGGCGCTTGCGCTCAGATCGAAACGGGCGTCGGGGCCGTTGAACAGGTCGTCGATGGCCTCGCTGCGGTGCTGGATCGCCCAGTGGTTGAGCAGGTCGTAGTTGGTGGTGAATACCGTGCGGTAGCGCGCCAGTTCCTCATTGAGCGTGACCAGGGTCGAGGCCTGTACCAGCCGCCACGGAATGTGTACGGCGTGCACGGTATTGATCAGTGCTTCCTTGATCGCGTAATAGCGATTGCGCGGTGCCGCCGAGCTGACGGCCAGCGCCTTGTTGACCCGACTGGTGGTTTTCAGTGCACCGAGCACCTGCTCGAAGCTGCGCGTCTGCATCGCATCGAACACGCTCAGCTCCGACGGGCTCAGCGGTTTCTCTTCCACCGTGCGCGCGTTTTCGAACAGCGAGTCGTAGCCGAAGTCGTCCCACACCGCGCGGCTGGCGCCATTGCCCACCAACAGACCGTTGAAGTCAGTGGTGGCACGCAGGGCGCTCCAGTCTTCGAGGGTGGCGTCGACATCCAGAAAATCGGTCATTGCGTGGGCAGTCTCAAAACAAAGGGCGGATGGACGGCGACTTTATCACGAGCGGGCGTTGAGCCAGATCAACATCGGCCGTGACCGATCAGTCGATCCTGTGCACATCCGCCGGATCGGAGCATTCGATTCGGCCCCAGTCAGGAGACGCGCATGAGCAGCACCTTTTTCATTCCAGCCGTAAACATCATGGGCAATGGATGCCTCGATGAGGCCATGGTTGCGATCCGCAACTATGGGTTTCGCAAGGCGCTGATCGTCACCGACGCGGGGCTGGCCAAGGCTGGCGTGGCGACCATGGTCGCCGAGAAGCTGGCGATGCAGGACATCGACTCGGTGATCTTCGATGGCGCCAAACCGAACCCGAGTATCGCCAACGTCGAATCCGGGCTGGCGCTGCTCAAGGACAGTCGTTGCGATTTCGTGGTGTCGCTGGGCGGCGGCTCGCCCCATGACTGCGCCAAGGGCATCGCCCTGTGTGCGACCAACGGCGGGCAGATCCGCGACTACGAAGGCGTCGATCAATCGAGCAAGCCGCAGTTGCCGCTGATCGCCATCAACACCACCGCCGGCACCGCCAGCGAGATGACCCGTTTCTGCATCATCACCGACGAATCGCGTCACGTGAAAATGGCCATTGTCGATCGCAACGTCACGCCGCTGTTGTCAGTCAACGACCCGGCGCTGATGGTCGCCATGCCGAAAAGCCTGACTGCCGCCACCGGCATGGACGCGCTGACCCACGCCATCGAAGCTTACGTTTCGACGGCGGCCAACCCGATCACCGATGCCTGCGCGCTGAAGGCCATGACCCTGATCAGCAACAACCTGCGCCTGGCCGTGCGTGACGGCAGCGACCTCGCGGCGCGGGAGAACATGGCTTACGCGCAGTTCCTCGCCGGGATGGCGTTCAACAACGCATCGCTCGGCTACGTGCATGCGATGGCCCACCAGTTGGGCGGTTTCTACGACTTGCCTCACGGCGTGTGCAACGCGGTGTTGTTGCCGCATGTGCAGACCTTCAACGCACTGGTCTGTGCCGAACGCCTGACCGACGTCGCCCACGCCATGGGCGCGGACATTCGTGGTTTCAGCGCGGAGGAGGGCGCTCAAGCGGCGATCAATGCGATCCGTTGTTTGGCCAGGGATGTCGATATTCCTGGCGGCCTGCGCGAACTCGGTGCCAAGCTCAGCGATATTCCAGTGCTAGCCACCAACGCGCTGAAAGACGCGTGCGGTCTGACCAACCCACGGGCGGCGGATCAGCGGCAGATCGAGGAGATTTTCCGTAACGCGTTTTGAGAGGCGCCGTCCTGATATGTTCAGCAGAGCTCACTGGCCCCTTCGCGAGCAGGCTCGCTCCCACAGTTGAAATGCGATCACTGTGGGAGCGAGCCTGCTCGCCAAGACTGACTCGTCAACACCACAAAACTATGAGCTCTCAGATCAGCCAACCGCTGCCACATTCCGCTCAAACCCCCCACCAAACTGAATCAACACCACCCCGCCAATCAGCAGCAACGCGCCCAACACCCGCGACGCCGTCAGCTGTTTCTCCACCAGCCCAAACAACCCGAAGTGATCCAGCACCATCGACGCAATCACCTGGCCGGCCAACGCCAGCGCAACAAACCCCGACGCGCCGAGCTTCGGTAACAACATCACCGCCAGCGCCACAAAGCACACGCCGAACGCACCGCCAGCCCACATCCACAACGGCGCCTTGCTGATAAACCCCAACGACGGCAGCGGCAGGCGCAGCGCCAGAATCACCGGCAACAACACCAACACACTCACCAGCAACGAGGCCAGGGTTGCCCACAGCGGATGGCCGAGGCTCCGCGCCAGATTGCTGTTGATCGCACTTTGAAACGGCACCACCGCCCCGGCAAACGCGGCCAGCAGCAACAGACCGGCCCACTGCAACGTACTCATGATCACACTCCAACAGGTTTTGCTGGACTCTAGAGTATTCGTCGCGCAGATTTAAATTCCGTTTTGTCATCCAGAACATGCACAAGATGAATGATCTGCGCCGTATCGATCTCAACCTGCTGGTGATCCTTGATGCCTTGCTCAGCGAGCAACACGTCACCCGCGCCGCCGAGCGGTTACACCTGAGTCAACCGGCGGTCAGCCATGCGCTGGCGCGTCTGCGCGACGTGCTGGGCGATCCGCTGCTGGTGCGCGCCGGTTCGACGCTGGTGCCCACGGCGCGGGCGCTGGAACTGGTCGCGCCACTGGCCGAAGCGCTGGCCCAGGTGCAATCACTGCTGGCGCCGAACACGTTCGATCCGGCCACTGCGCGGCGGACCTTTCGCGTGGCGATGTCCGACTACGGCGCGGCCATCATCCTGCCTGGACTGATCCGCACCTTGCGCCGCGAGGCACCGGGCATCGACCTGCAGATCAGCCACGCCAGCCGCGAAGGCATGCTCGACGGTGTGCTCAACGGCGACATCGACGTGGCCGCCGGGGTGTTCCCGGAAATGCCCAACGAATTGCGCAGCAGCGTGCTGTTCGAAGAACGCTACGTCTGCCTGCTGGATCGCCGCCGCTTGCCGGCCGACGGCGTACTGGATTTGCCGACCTATCTGTCGCGCCCGCACGTCTTGCTGGAAATGCGCGGCAGCGGTACCCCGGAAATCGAACGGGCACTGACGGCATTGCGCGAACGCCGCCGCGTCGCCATCAGCCTGCCGCACTGGAACGTCGCGCCGCAGTTGATCAGCGGCACGGATTTGATTCTCACGGTGTCGTCACGCAGCGTGCGCGACATTGATCAACAGCAATTGATTGTGCTGCCGCCACCGTTCGAGATTGCGCCGTTCACCTTTGTGCTGGCGTGGCATAAGCGCCGGGGTGGGGATCAGGCGTTGAACTGGTTGAATCGCCGGATTGAGGAGGGGATAGATCGATCCGGGATCTGCGATTGAGAATGTGCTACCAAGTGCGGGGAGGAAGCCTGCGAGTATGGAAAACGCGCAGAACCTGAAGCCGGCCCTGACGAACGCGGTAAGGAATCAAATAGGGGCGATCAGGGAGCGCCCATTCTCTGGTTCCGGGCAAACGTCCCTCGCGTCCGGAGGCGGGAAAGCGAGCAAGATGATCGACGGAGTCGAGAATGGCTTGAACAAACTCAGAGGCCGCCTGCGGATTTTCAATCGCGATGTAGGCGGCTTCGTCATCGAGATTCCTTAGTGCAGTACGCAGCCACTCAACGCGCATTGGCATTCCATTTGTTGGCGATCGCCCTGACATCATCGGCAGAAGCGAAATCACCGGCATCGGCTTCGTCCAGCGCTTTTTGAATTTCTTCAATTTGCCAGGCTTCACGGGCCAGGTACTCGCGCAATGCATCGACTGCCAGATAGGACTTGCTGCGCCCGGTCGCTTTGGCGAGGTTAGCCAGCGTATCGGCAATTTCGTCGGGAAGCCGCAAAGACATGACGGACATGGTGGTCTCGGTGTAGTGGTTTGTAGTGCAACATACTACAGCGTCATACTTGCCCCGGCCCGCCATTCGTCTAACGGTTGCGCACAAGACTTTATCAAGGAAGAAAAATGATCTGCAGAAACACCTTCATCCTGGCTTTTGCATTCCTGGCCATCACCCCCCACGCCCACGCAGCCTGCACCACCAAGAGTTTCGACGGCAGAACCATGTCGCGTTGCAACGTATGGCCGGCGTTTCCGAGTCAGGCGATTTCGGTCAAATCCACCTACCTCGCCGACTCCGGTGGCGACGATGCCGGGGCGTTCGATCTGGAGCTGGCGCTCCTCAATGCGAGCAACGCCAAACCCATCGCCACTTACCATAAACCGGGCGCGTACAACTCCGATGCCGTGCGTCTGGAGGATGTACGCATCGATACGGCGCGTTACCGTTTGACCCCGGACGTCCGGGCTTTTGGGCTGCGGGCGAAATTCGCGCACAGTTCCCACGCCATCCCCTACGAAAAAACCGATCTGGCGCTGTATGTGCGTGAGGGGGACGAACTGCGTCCGGTGCTCGAAGGGCTGGTGGTGTACAAGAACCACGGTGAATTCACCAGCAAGTGTGAGGGCTATAACCGAAAAATCCGCCGCACCGTCGAGATCGGGCCTGCGATTCACCATGGTTTTGCCGATCTGATCGTTACCACCAGTGGCAGCAAGATGAAAAACACCCAATCTGGCAATCAGTGCGTATCGAAAACCACCGAGTTGAAGAAAAAGCAGGTCACCCTGACGTACGATGGCCAGCAGTACGCCGTCCCCGAAGACCTCAGAGGTTACTGATCCCGATGCTCACTGGCCTCAATCACCTGACCCTTGCCGTCAGCGACTTGCCGCGCAGTCTGGCGTTCTACCGTGACGTGCTGAATCTGCGTGTAGAAGCCACGTGGGACGCCGGCGCCTATCTGTCGCTGCCGGGGCTGTGGTTGTGCCTGGCGCTGGATGCGCAGCGCCGCGGCGAGCCGTCCGTCGACTACACGCATTACGCGTTCAGCCTGGCTGAGGCGAATTTTCCGTTGTTCGTGCAAACGCTAAAAGCGGCGAACGTGCGGGAGTGGCGTGACAACCGCAGCGAAGGTGCGTCGTTCTACTTCCTTGATCCTGATGGCCACAAGCTCGAAGCGCACGTCGGCAATTTGGCCTCGCGACTGGCAGCCTGTCGGTTGAAACCGTACTCGGGGATGCGTTTTTACGACGAGTCATGATCAGGCGTCGCAGGCTGATATAGACTGGCCATCATTTGTACTGGCGACAGCAGGTTTTTCATGACTCCATCGCTGCTAATGGCCGTTCTGGCCTCTGGTTTCATTTACGGCATCACACCCGGGCCGGGCGTTCTGGCGGTGTTCGGCATCGGCGCGGCACATGGCCGTCGGGCCGGGGCGGGGTTTCTTTGCGGGCATTTGCTTGGTGATGTGGTCTGGTGCAGTACCGCGCTGATCGCCATCGTCGGCGCCCGGGAAATCGGCAGCACGGCTTTTGACGTGCTCGGCGTACTCAGCGGCGTGTACCTGTTCTGGCTTGGCTGGCGCGCAGTGCGCGCCCAGCGGCGCAGCGATGATCAGCCGCAGGGCGCTGCGCGTCAGCCGTTCTGGCACGGAATCCTGTTTGGTTTGACCAATCCCAAGGCCTACCCGGTGGCGGTGGCGACGTTTACCGCGTTGCTGTCGAGTCGTGCCGAACTGCTCAACTGGTCGATGCTGCCGGCGCTGATCGCCCTGAGCTTCCTTGGCGGTTTGCTGGCCTACGCTATTCTGATCGGCGTGGTTGGCGCCCGCCGCGTACGCACGTTGTATCAGCGCCACGAGCTGATGATCACGCGTTTATGTGGCGTGATGTTCATCGGTTTTGCCATAAACGCACTGGTGCACGCACTACCGGGATTGCTGCCGAACGAGGCTTGAAATTGTGTGCAGGGATGCTTGATCAAGGGCAAGGATGGTTGAACAGTGCTGCATTGTCCGGACACCCACGCTGAACCATGGAAAGCCGAAACTCCGCGCCGTTGGCGAGTTATATGGACCTGTTGCTGGATGCCGTCTGTGCGGTGGACAGGCAGGGCCGTTTCGTTTTTGTCAGTGCCGCCTGCGAGCGCATTTTCGGTTATACGCCTGACGAGTTGATCGGCCGGCCGATGATCGAGCTGGTGCATCCGGCGGACCGCCAGCGCACGTTGGCAGCGGCCAGTGACATCATGGGCGGTGAACCGAAACACAACTTTGAAAACCGCTACGTGCGCAAGGACGGGCGCATCGCGAACATACTGTGGTCGGCGCGCTGGTCGGAGGTCGATCAGCTGCGCATCGCCGTGGCCCGCGACATCACCGAGCGCAAGCAGGCGGAATCGCGTCAGGCTGCGCTGTATGCGATTTCCGAAGCGGCGCATGTCGCCGAAGATCTGCTGGCGCTGTTCAAACGCATTCACTTGATCATCGGCGAATGGCTGCCGGCGCTGAATTTTTCCGTGGCGCTGTACGACGAGCACTGTGCGCAGCTGAATTTTCCCTATCACGTTGATGATCACGAATTGCAGCCCGAGCAACCGGGCACCGTCACCGGGCGTCTGTGTGCGCAAGTCATCCGCAGCGGTCAGCCGATTCTGCTGACGCCGGACAGCCCCGACGCCTCATCCGATTTCGCGGCGCTGGTGGCGGGGCAGGATTCACCGTGTTGGCTCGGTGTGCCGCTGAATTCGAAAAACGGCACCATCGGTGCGTTGATCGTCAAAAGCCTGCCCGGCGGCGAACGTTACACCGAACAGGACAAGGAACTGCTGCAATACGTCTGCGCCCAGGTCGCCACCGCCATTGAGCGCCAGCAACTGTACGCGCGGCTCAAGCGCATGGCGCAGTACGATCAATTGACCCAGTTGCCCAATCGCGGATTACTCAAAGACCGTCTCAAGGCTGCACTGGCCGGCGCCCGGGACACGTCGGGAAACATGGCGTTGTTGTACGTCGATCTGGATCGCTTCAAACAGGTCAACGACACCTTCGGCCACGCGGTCGGCGACATGCTGTTGCAAACCGTGGCGAGTCGGCTCAAGGGCTGCGTGCGCGATACCGATACCGTGGCGCGCATTGGTGGCGACGAATTCGTGGTGCTGCTGCACAGTATCCACGCCGCTGAAGACGCCGACAGCGTGGCCGAAAAAATCCGTCAGGTGCTTGTGCAGCCCATGCGCCTGGACGGTCACAACCTGCACATCGAGCCTAGCATTGGCGTGGCCCGTTATCCCGAACATGGCAGCGAGGAGCAGCAACTGTTCCGGCATGCCGACCAGGCGATGTACGCCGCCAAACGCCTCAATCATCGGCTGGTTGATATCTGAACCGGTGCGCGCCGTTCGTCGCGGCGCGGGCAACTTTTCTAAACCTTTGGCAGCCTGGCAATTCTCAATCTAGGCGGGCACCTGCTCGCCAACGATCAACACCAAGAGGAAGAGAATCATGCCTAATTCAAGAAACTCCAACTCGGGAAACTTCGCCAACGATCGAACGAAGGCCTCTGAAGCCGGTCGCAAAGGTGGGAAAACCACCACCACGACAGTCGACAAAGAGCCTGCGAAAGCCGAAATGGGCCGCAAGCCAGCTCAGAAGTCGAAGTAGTCGGCGAGGTTGTTTTGATTGAGAGGCGGGGGCGCAAGCCCCCGCTTGAATTTGCAGAGATAGGAGGGCGCGACCATGAGCCGGATGGCCACCCAGATACGTCATTTAAGTGTTGCCACCCTGTTGGGTTTGTTCGCTGGCACGGCATTCGCCCAGTCGCCTGCCGACTTCATCAACGATGCTTCTGCCAAAGGCATGGCCGACATCGAAGCCAGCCGTCTGGCGCACCAGAAATCCGAATCCAAAGAGGTCAAGGATTACACCATCGTGGTGATCAATGACCGCACCACGGCCAACCAGCATCTGGCGAAGATCGCCAAGAAACTCGATCTGCCGGTTGCACCCCGTGAAGAAATCGCCGACAAGGCAAAGAGCATGATCCCGCAGGTCAAGGACGGTGAAACCTTCGACCAGGCCTACGCCGCCAGCCAAGTGAAAGCGACCGAAGAGGCCATCCAGCAGATCCAGCAGGAAGCGCAGTCGACCGATGTGCCGGAAATCAAGGCCTTTGCCGACGAGACCTTGCCAAAGCTGCAAAGCCATCTGCAAATGGCCCGGGCGCTACAAGCCAGCCGCTGACACCAACTGCCAATCAAAAGATCGCAGCCTGCGGCAGCTCCTACATAGAACGGTGTAGGAACTGCCGCAGGCTGCGATCTTTTGCTTTGTTCAACTTTACTTAGCAGTCATTCAAATCCTGCTTCGGCTTGCTCTTCTCCCCCAGCCCTTCAAGATCGAATACCTCGCTTTCCCCCAGGCTGCGGTAATGCTTGCGCAGCGCCTCCAGTTGTTTGAGATCCAGCGATTCCAACCCGAGCATCGCGTTCTGTGCTTCCTTGTTCACCCGCAGCAACTCATCAAGTTTCAGGTGCAGGATGTCGGTATCGCGGTTTTGCGTGTTCTGGATCAGGAACACCATCAGAAAGGTGATGATCGTGGTCGAGGTGTTGATGATCAGTTGCCAGGTGTCATTGAAATCAAAAATCGGCCCACTCAACCCCCACAGAAAAATCAGGATCAACGCGCCCATGAACGTTTTCGGGCTGCCGGCCCAAAGGGCCAGGGTCTGGGAGATTTTGGCGAATTTCATTGCGGTGTTCCTTATTGGGAGAGCTTGAAATTCAGACATCCGGGATGCGATGAAAATTCTACTTACAACTGAAACCTGCCAATCATTGCGAGCAACCAGACACTCTTGGCAATAAGCCTCTCTGGAACTGCCCGCAGCGCTGCCTGTATGGTGACGAACCGCTGGAATGTCCCGACAGGAGAACGCAATGAGTTGGTCCGCCAGACAATACGTCGCTTTTGAAGATGAACGCACCCGCCCGGCCCGTGATCTGCTGGCGGCGATTCCCACGGTTCAGGCGCGATCGGTGGTCGATATCGGTTGCGGCCCGGGTAACTCCACCGAGCTGCTGGTGCAGCGTTTTGCGCAGGCGCAGGTCAGTGGTCTGGACAGCTCGGCGGACATGATTGACGCGGCGCGCAAGCGCTTGCCTGACGTGCAGTTCGAAGTCGCGGAAATCAATAGCTGGGCGGATCAAGGGCCGTTCGATGTGATCTTCGCCAATGCCGTGCTGCAATGGGTGCCGGATCACGCGACGTTACTGCCGGCGTTGGCGGGTAAGCTGTCGGACGGAGGCAGTCTGGCGATCCAGATGCCGGACAACCTCAACGAGCCTTCCCATCGGCTGATGCGCGAAGTCGCCGCCAATGGCCCATGGGCCGCCAAACTGGCTGGCGCCGCCGGGCAACGCACCGACATGGCGAGTGCCAGCGATTACTTTTCGATGTTGCGTCCGTACTGTTCGCGGGTGGATGTATGGCGCACCACCTATCACCATCAACTGCCGGGCGGGGCGGCGGGGGTGGTGGAGTGGTTCAAGGGCAGTGGTTTGATTCCGTTCTTGAACCCGCTGACTGAAGAGGAGCGGGCTCAATATCTGCAGCAGTATCTGGCGGCGGTGGCCAAGGCTTATCCGGCGTTGCCGGATGGCTCGGTGCTGTTGCCATTTCCGCGGTTGTTTATCGTCGCGACTCGCTGAAGCCAGCCTTCAGCCACCTGTAGTGAGGGGATTTATCCCCGATGGACTGCGCAGCAGGCCCTTTAAGCGGGTGCTGCGCACCCATCGGGGATAAATCCCCTCGCCACATATTGTTTGTTCAGATCAGATCAGCGCTGCACCGCCACCAGCATCATCATCGGCCGCTCCCGCTCTTCAGCCAGCGCCGGTTGCGCGGCCACCTCTGCATTGCTCGGCCCCCATTCGTTGACATGACGGATGGCAAAACCTGCCGCGATCAACGAATTCAACAGCGTGCCCATCGTGCGGTGCTGCTTGATCACCCCGTCCGCCAGCCAGTGGGTCACCCGCTCGCCTTCCATCTGATAACTGTCCAGCGGCCAGCGCTTGTGGCCATCGCCGTCGACCAGCCAGCCAGGATTGCGTGGGGCCATGAAGATCGGATGTTCCATGGAAAACACAAAATGCGAACCCGGTTTCAACGCCGCGTACAGATGAGCGAACAGCCCTGGCAGATCTTTGATGTAGTGCAGTGCCAGCGAACTGTAGGCCAGATCGAAACGGCAGACCGGCAGGTCGAGATGCTCAAGGTCGGCGCGCTCATAGCGGATGTTCGCTGCCGTAGTGGTTTCGCGCGCGCGCTCGAGCATTTTTTCCGAGACATCCAGCCCCAGCACCTGAGCGGCGCCGTGCTCGCTGGCCCAGCGGCTGAACCAGCCATAGCCGCAGCCGAGGTCGACCACATTCAAGTCATGCATCGATGGCAGCAACGCTTTGAGCGCCGGCCACTCCGGCGCGGCATCGAGGCCGCCGATGGAGCGGTTCATCTGGCTGTAGCTGTGGAAAAACTCGGGGTCGTCGTAGATGTTTTGCGTCATGGGGGAAGTGCTCTTTTGAGTTCGGTCATCAGCGGCACAGTGGCCGCGCCATGGAATCCCTCGAAAGTGAGAACGCGTATTCGTCGATGGCCGCGCAGGGGGAGGGTGGTGGGTGATGGGGAAATGCTAGCGGGTCGTGGGGATGGTGAGAACCGTCGGTGTATGCTTCTCGGGGATATGGTAGTCAATCTTGTCGACAGCAGCCTTGTAGAGGCGTCCAGAATTATCCTTCACGAGCAGATCGACATGCAGGTCTTTGCCAAGCTCTAGCTTAAGCGTTAGTAACAATCAAAGCGTAAAGAGGGCTGGTGCATCTGCAATAAACGGTGCGTTGCATAATGGTTCGGTGCCGACCAAGTAGCCGACCTCAAATCCCGGACACAAAAAAACCGGCCTTGTAGGCCGGTTTTTTCTGTTCCTGCATCCCCCGTCATAACCACGACGTGAGACCTGATTGAGTGGAGCGGGTAGAGGGAATCGAACCCTCAACTAAAGCTTGGGAAGCTTTCGTTTTGCCACTAAACTATACCCGCTCAGAGCGGCTGACTTTTTACCAGAGTCGGGCGCGAATTTGAAGTTTTTCTTTTCCTCGCAGCGCGTTACAGCATTGAAAACGGTCATTCGCGGGCAAATCTGCAGGGCAACCAATGCTGGTTTTTCAGCCCCACAGACTCGCTCGCGACGACACTTTTTCAAATGGCCAGTGCATGGTGATCCTGAACGAACGCATAACGCGTTCGGCTCGTTTGCTGTGACGGTTTCAGGAAGCCAAGCAGGGCGTTCTGGCTATCGCGGCACGCAGCCTTGTGCTCCATGTCGAGGAAGTGCCCAGTAGCCTGCAGCGTGGTGAAGGTGCTGTGCGCCACGTGGTTGCCGAATATCCGGGCGTCTTCGGCGGCGGTGTATTCATCCCATTCGCCGTTGAGGAACAGCACCGGCACATTGATCTTCTTCGCCGCATTCAAATAGCACTGACGGTCGCTGTGCAACACGTCGTTGATGTGAAAGTGCATCTGCCCGTATTCGTGCTCGGCCAGGCTGCTGACGTGGCGATAGTTGAAGCGCTTGAACAGTGACGGCAGGTGTTTGCCAATCGTGTTGTTGACCAGGTGCCCGACCCGATCGCCATCGCGCTGGCCAAGGTAGTCGACACCGCGCTCCAGGTAATCAAGCATGTGTGCGTTGATCACTGGCGAGAACGAGCTGATCACAGCTTTTTCAATGCGCCGGGGCTGGTGGGCCAAGGCGACCAGGGTCGCCGCGCCGCCCCAGGAAAACGACAGCACATGTTCGGCGCTGAAGTGATCGATCAGCTCCAGCAGGATCTGCCCTTCGACTTCCTTGGTCAGATGTTTCTCGTGACGGTTGTGAATTTTCGACCTGCCCGCGTAGGGCTGGTCATAGCAAACCACGTTGAATTGCGGGTGCAGATTTTTCACGGTTTGAGCAAACGACGCAGTCGTGGCCATCGAGCCGTTGACCAGGATGATGGTCTTTTCTGCGGCGTCTGCGCGATAGAACTCCGTGTAAACCCGATACTGACCCTGTATATCCAGCACAGCGATTTCTGGCCTCATGTCATAAGACTCCTGGCAAGCAAGCGGGTATGCGCGCAAATAGAGATTGCACGAGCTTTGTGACAGGTAGGCATACGCCTGGAATTTGCTTGGCCCATGTCGATCCATGACTGCGGTCGACGGGTGTTGTTATTGGCGGGCAGTCTGCCGGCTGAGGCGCAACCCAGAGGGCTGACGACCGGCAAAAAGTTTCTTGGATGTATGTTGTGACTAATCGGTCACAATTTGGCCGACGTCCTGATTCAAGCAGTGGGATGGGGATCGCGCAAGTGCCGTTGGTAAATTGTTCGACAACTTCTGCTGAGCGGTCGCCGGCTTAGAACAAATGAATCTCTTCGGTGCGCAAAGCGCGGTACTCGCCCGGTTTTAGCGCGTTATCGAGCGACAGCGCGCCCATGGATTCGCGGTGAAGGCGCATGACTTTGTTGTTGAAGTGACCAAACATGCGTTTTACCTGATGGTAGCGACCCTCGACGATACTGAGGCGCGCCGCTCTCGGGCCCAGCACTTCGAGTTGCGCCGGTTGCGTGGTCAGGTTTTCGAAGGCGAAGTAGAGGCCCTCGGCAAACGTGACCGCGTATTGCGGCCCGATCTCCTGTTCGGTTTCGACGTAATAGACCTTTGGCAGTTTGGTCTGTGGCTGGGTCAGACGTCGTGACCAGCTGCCATCGTTGGTGATCAGCATCAGCCCGGTGGTGTTGAAGTCCAGGCGCCCGGCGATGTGCAGGTCGTCCTTGTCCGGTTCATGGATCAGATCGAGCACGGTCGGGTGCTGCGGATCGCGGGTCGCACTGACGCAGCCAGGCGGTTTGTGCAGCATGAAGTAGCGCGCCGGTTTACCGACTTGCAGTACCTGCTCATCGACTTCGACGCGGCTGAACTCCAGCACTTCGCTGTGCGGGTCGCTGACGACTTTTCCGTCGATCCGCACGCGCTTTTCTACCAGCAACAGGCGAACCTGCTGACGGTTATAGCGGGGCAGGTTGCTGAGGAAACGATCGACGCGCATGGTCAGAAATCGGCGGACAAAGGGTCGCGCATCTTACGTGATCGGCCGCGCCGCTGCTTGCAGCTGCGCCTCGACCTGCGCGCAGCGCGGGCACAGGCAGGATTTGTCGCGCAGCGCCGCTGGCAGCGCCTCGAGGACTGCAGGATCAATGCTCACGCCGTAGCACCAGCAGGCTCGGTCAGCGGTGCGCGGGTCGGCAAGGCTGCAATCGTTGCGTGCGCCGCAGGCCGGGCAGAGGTCGGGTTTAGTGTCGGAATCAGGCATAAGTCGGGTGAGGCATTTCCACGCAGGTGCGGTTACGGCCGGTTTGTCTGGCCTGCTACATCGCATGATCGACCCGAGACAGCAGGGTATGCAAGGTGTCATGAGCATGTACGGTGGTGGCACCGATGTATTCCCGGACATTACGCAGGCTAACTGTGGAAGCGAGCCTGCTCGCGAAAGCGGTGGGTCAGCCAACGTAAATGTCGTCTGACACTCCTTCTTCGCGAGCAGGCTCGCTCCCACAGGGGGGGCAGTGTGACTGACGCCGCTGATCTGAAGCCTTTCCGCGCCCGGCACTTGCCCCGGACCTGACAGTCAAAACTGTGTCGGCTGCGCTGTCTTGCTGCAGCCGCAGGTCTTTCAGGAGGCCGTCATGAGTACTTCAAAACTGTTGCGCCGGGTGCTGCTGGGAGCAGTGCTCGGCCTGGGGCTGTCCGGGTGTTATTACTACGCCGGTCCTTACGATGCTTACCCTGCCACTTACTACTATCCCGGCTATTACTCACCGTATTACTACGGCGGTTATTACGGCCCGCGCTACTACGGTGGCGGGCACTATTACTACGGCGGTCACGGCTATCGCGGCGGTTATGGACGCGGTTACCACGGCGGCGGCTTTCACGGTGGGCACCACTGATCGGCGGCTGAATGACAGCGTTTTCCAAATGAACAGGATTTCATCAATCACATGTTTCAACTTGTTACGAAAGCGCACCAGATTCGGAAAACGCTGTCAGATAATTCGTCAGTCACCGAATAACCGACTGATGCCTGCCAGCGTCGCTGGTGTGGCTACCCGCGGTCCAGGAGGCCGCCATGTATCGACGAATTCTTCTACTTGCTGCGATGATGTTTTCCGTTGCCGGTTGCGCTCCTTACTCCTACGCAGACAGTTACTACAGCTCGGAGGTCTACACGTCACCCGCTCCCGCGTACTACAACACTGGCGGCACGTATTACAGCGGTGGCGGCACCTACTACTCGGCCCCTCGCTATTACCAAGCGGCCCCGCGTTACTACCAGCCAGCGCCACGTTACTACTCGGCGCCGCGCTACTACCAACCAGCGCCGCGCTACTACGAAAGCCGTCGCTGGCACGACAACGATCGCGGGCGCTGGGACGGGCACCGCGGCGGGGGTTGGGATCGGGATCGTGGTGGCCGTGATCATCACGGTAACCGGGGCGACCACGACGGGCGAGGCGGTCGCTGGTAATCATCCGCAAACAAAAAAGCGGCGCATAGAGCGCCGCTTTTTTTCTGCCTGCGATTTGCCGGGCAGTCAGTAAACCGTCAAATCCGCCAACGGATGCCGACCTTCCCACACCTTGTGAAAATGCGCCTCGACCACCGCCTCCGGGACGTTATTGATGTCCGGCCAATGCCAGTGCGGCTTCTGATCCTTGTCGATCAGTCGCGCGCGAACCCCTTCGCTGAACTCCGGATGCCGGCAGCAATTGAGGCTCAGGGTGTATTCCATCTGAAAGACTTCCGCCAGTGACAGGTAGCGGGCGCGGAGGATCTGTTCCCAGACCAGATGCGCGGTCAGCGGCGAGCCTTCGCTCAGGGTTTTCGCGGCGCGGGCGATCAGCGGGTCGTTGCTGTCGCGTTGCAGGCTGATGGCTTTCCAGGCGCAGGTGACGTTGCTGACGTCGAGCAGTTCGTCGATCTGCTGGCGGCGCGGCAACCACTGCGCCTCGGGCATCTGCCCGACGGCTTCCTGTTGCAGGGCTTTGAGCAGACTGTTGAGTTGCATGTCGGTTTGCTCCTGCCAGTTGAGTTGCAGCAGGCCTTCGATCAGTTGCGGTTGCTGCTCTTCAAGCAGAAAGCGGTCGGCCAGATCCAGATCGATCGCATCACGCCCGTTCATGTGCGCACCGGTCAGACCGAGGAACAAGCCGAGCTTGCCCGGCAACCGGGAGAGAAACCAACTGGCCCCGACGTCCGGATACAGACCGATGGTGATCTCCGGCATCGCCAGGCGACTGCTCGGCGTGACGATCCGCGTACTGGCGCCTTGCAACAGGCCCATGCCGCCGCCGAGCACGTAACCGTGGCCCCAGCAGATCAGCGGTTTGGGGTAGGTGTGCAGGCTGTAGTCCAGGCGGTATTCGGCGGCGAAAAACTGCGCGGCCAGTGGCGGCACTTCGCCGGGATGGGCGCGGCAGGCTTCCACCAGGCTGCGTACTTCGCCGCCAGCGCAGAATGCCTTGACGCCATTGCCGCGCAATAGCACGCAGACGATTTGTGGATCCTTGGCCCAGGCGTTCAGTTTGTCGCTCAGGGCGTTGATCATCGGCAGGGACAGCGCGTTGAGCGACTTTTCAGCATCCAGGCTGGCGATCCCGAGGCGGGCGCCGTCGCTGCCGGTGAGTTCTTCGAAGTGCAGATTCATCGTGACCTCGATCGGGAATTTGAACGATCAGTATGATCGCTGTGTGGGAAAGTGCCGGATCTGCGTCAGATCAATTGACAAGCGTGGTCGGCTTTCCTAGGGTTCGCCCCATTGTTTTTGCCGGGTATGACCATGACTGCTGACGACCGTATCAAACTCGAACCGAGCTGGAAGGAGGCACTGCGTGCTGAATTCGACCAGCCTTACATGGCAGAGTTGCGCAATTTTCTGCAGCAGGAGCGGGCGGCCGGCAAGGAGATCTATCCGCCGGGACCGCTGATTTTCAACGCGCTGAATTCGACGCCGCTGGATAAAGTCAAAGTGGTGATCCTCGGCCAGGACCCGTACCACGGCCCGGGCCAGGCCCATGGCTTGTGCTTCTCGGTGCAGCCGGGCGTGCCGGCGCCGCCATCGCTGGTTAACATCTACAAGGAGTTGAAGCGCGACCTGAACATCGACATCCCCAATCACGGCTACCTGCAGAGCTGGGCCGATCAGGGCGTGTTGATGCTCAACACCACCATGACCGTCGAGCGCGCCAATGCCAACGCGCACAAGGATAAGGGCTGGCAGTTCTTCACCGACCGGATCATTGAGGTAGTCAGCGAACGTCAGCCGCATCTGGTGTTCATGCTGTGGGGCGCGCATGCGCAGAGCAAGCAGAAGCTGATCGACGCGACCAAACATCTGGTGTTGACCTCGGTGCATCCGTCGCCGCTGTCGGCTTATCGTGGATTTTTGGGGTGCGGGCATTTCAGCCGGACCAACAAGTTTCTTGAGCAGAATGGTGAAGCGCCAATTGAGTGGCGGTTGCCGCCGGTTTGATCGGTTGACCGGGCTGGCCCTATCGCTGGCAAGCCAGCTCCCACAAGGTTTCAGCGGTGTACACACGATTTGTGGCACCCACAATCCTGTGGGAGCTGGCTCGCCAGCGATGAAGTCGACTCGGTATTACTCGGGATTACGATTCCAGTACTTGAACAACGGCTCCGCCAGAAACAGCACAAACAACAGCCGCATTACTTGCATCGCCGTCACCAGCGGCACCGACAGTTGCAGGGTCTCCGCCGTCAAACTCATCTCGGCAATCCCCCCGGGCATCATCCCCAACGTCAGCGAACGCAGATCCAGATGGGTCAGCGCACTCAAGCCCAGTGCCGCCAGGGTGGCGATCAACATGGTCAACGCCGTGCCGATCAACGTACGCCCCATGAATGACGGCGCGCGCCGGAAGAACTGCCGATTGAAGTGACAGCCCAGTCCGCTGCCGATCAGCCACTGGCCGATCTGGCTGCCTCCGTCCGGCAGGCCAATGTGCAAATCCCAGGCAATGCTCACCGTGGCACTGACCAGCAATGGGCCGAACAGCCACGGATTGGGTTGACGCAAACGCTGCCAGAGCCAGGCGAGCAGGGCGCCTGTGGGAAACAGAATCGCCAGCCAGCGCCAATCGACGCTGCCGGCGTGGGAAATCGGCGTGCCGTCGCCCAGCAGATACTTGAACGCCGCCGGTACACACAGCACCACCACCAGCACCCGCAGACTCTGCCCGGCCGCGACATGGCTGAGCAGCGCACCATTGCGCGCGCCGAGATTGACCATCTCTCCGGAGCCGCCGGGCATGCTCGAGAAAAACGCCGTGGCGCGATCTTCGCCGGTGCGGCGCATCAGCCACACGCCGACCACCGCCGAGAGGCTGGTGACCAGCGCACCGAAGAAAACCAGACCGAAGTGACTGAGCACCTGCTCCATCACCAGCGGGGTGAAGTGCAGGCCGATGCCGATGCCGACAATCCATTGGCCGCATTTGCGCCCGCCGGGGATTTCCTTGAGTTGCCACGGGGTCAGGCAGCGCACCAGGATGATCGCCAGCAACGAGCCGACCATCCACGGTAGCGGCCAGCCGATCTGGCTGGCGATAAAACCGCCAAGCAGACCGACCAGCGGGGTGGCCCACCAGCTTCTGAGGGACGTTCGATCAGACATCGGCGATGGCGCGTTGCGCTGCCGCACGTTTGCGCCAGATGCGGATGATCGGCATCAGCAGCATGATCCCTGTCAGTACCCAGACGCCGAGCGTGATCGGGCTCGACCAGAGGATTTCCAGCGCACCGTTGGAGATCGACAGGGCGCGACGCAGGTTCTGCTCCATCAGTTCGCCAAGAATGAAGCCCAGCAATAGCGGCGACAGCGGGAAGTCCAGCTTGCGCAGGATGTAGCCGAAGATGCCGATACCGATCATCAGGAACAGGTCGAACGTGGTGGCATGCACGGCATACACGCCAATCCCGGTGATGATGGCGATGACGGGCACCAACGCCCAATTGGGCACGGCGAGGATGCGGGTGAAGATGCGGATCATCGGGATGTTGAGGATCACCAGCATGACGTTGGCGATGAACAACGAAGCGATCAGGCCCCAGACGATGTCCGGTTGCTGTTGGAACAGCAGCGGCCCCGGAGTGATGTTGTACAGCGACAGGGCGCCGATCATCACCGCCGTGGTGCCCGAGCCGGGAACACCGAGGGTCAGCATCGGCACCAGCGCACCGCAGGCCGCACCGCCAATAGCCGTTTCCGGCGCGGCGAGGCCTCGGGCATCACCTTCACCAAACTTGCCGCTGGTGCCGGCGATGCGTTTCTCGGTCATGTAGGCCACGGCACTGGCGAGGGTCGCGCCGGCACCCGGCAACACGCCCATGATGAAACCCAGCACGCCGCAGCGGACGTTGACCACGAATACCGAAGCCGCCTCCTTGAAGTTGAACATCATCCGGCCGGTGGCTTTCACCGCTTCCTGGCCGTGGTGGGTTTTTTCCAGCAGCAGGAGAATTTCGCTGATGGAAAACAGGCCCAGCACCAGCACCACGAACTGAATGCCGTCGGTCAGGTGAATGTTGTCGCCAGTGAAACGGTACACACCGCTGTTGGCGTCGATGCCCACGGTCGACAGGAACAGGCCGATCAACGCTGCAATAAACGTCTTCAGCGGACGATCACCGGCCATGCCGCCAAGGCAGACAATCGCAAACACCATCAGCACGAAGTATTCCGCCGGGCCGAAGGCAATCGCCCATTTCGCCAGCAGCGGGGCGAACAGCACCATGCCGCAGGTGGCAATGAATGCACCGATGAATGAGCTCCAGGCCGACAGCGACAGCGCCACACCGGCCAGACCTTTACGGGCCATCGGGTAACCGTCGAGGGTGGTCATCACGGTGGAGGCTTCGCCTGGAATGTTCAGCAGGATCGAGCTGATCCGCCCGCCGTATTCACAGCCCAGATACACCGCCGCCAACAGAATCAGCGCCGACTCCGGCGGCAGGCCGAGGGCGAATGCGATCGGGATCAGCAACGCCACGCCGTTGATCGGACCCAGGCCCGGCAACAGGCCGACAACAGTGCCGATCAGTGTGCCGCACAGCGCGGTCACCAGGTTGTAGGGGCTCAGCGCAACGCCAAAACCCTGACCCAAATAGCCAAGAGTATCCATATCAGTTCTCCAGAACGCTGAGCAGGCCAAGGGGCAGCGGAACGTCCATCAAACGGTCGAACAGCAGGTAAAGACCGATGGCCATCAGGCTGATGATCGCCACGCTGGGCAACCAGCGACCGCCGTACAGGCGTGCCATCGGGATGCCGGTGATGACGCTGGCGATGATGAAACCCAGCGATTCAAATGTGCCGGCGAACACCAGCAGCAGGACGACGCAGATGCCGATCTTGATCAGGGTTTCGCGATCCAGCGGCGGTTCGTCCGCGCTGTGTTTGATGGGGGCTGGGCGGAACACCATGTACAGCAGCGCCAGGCCCATCAGGCCGAGCATCAGCAAGGGAAAGGCACGCGGGCCGACCGGTTCATAAGAAAAAGCCGCTTGATACGGCCACGCCATGAGCGCCAGGCCGACGCAGGCCAGCAACAGCACCGAGGCGAAAATGCGTTGTAAGAGCATGGGAAACTCCTGTGCCGAGGCCTCGATGCGCGAGGCCGCAGCCGCTAGACAGAGGCGATCACTGAATCAGGCCGAACTCTTTGGCCAGCACCTTGTAGTCCGCCACCTGCTTCTTCACGTAGGTGTCCAGCTCCGGGCCGGTCATGGCGAACGGGAACAGTTCACGCTGATCGCGCAGCTTGGCGAAGTCGTCCGAGGCCAGCAGTTTGTCGAAGGCGTCTTTCCACCAGGCGTAGTCTTCGTCGCTGACTTTTGGCCCGAGGTAGAAACCGCGAACCACTGGCCAGACGATGTCGTAACCCTGCTCGCGGGCGGTCGGGATGTCTTTCATTTCCGGCTCGTCGAGGCGTTTGTCGGCGAATACTGCCAACAGGCGCATGTCACCGCTCTGGATGTGCGGCATGGAGTCGGAAATGTCGGTGCTGCCGACCTGGATGTGCCCGCCAAGCAGCGCGGTGGCAATTTCGCCGCCACCTTCGAGGGCGACATAACGCAGGTCACGCGGGTTGATCCCGGCAGCCTTGGCGATCAGGGCGGTTTGCATCCAGTCCTGGCTGCCGACGGTGCCGCCGGAGCCGATGACCACCGAGCTCGGATCTTTCTTCAAGGCTTTGACTAGATCGTCGAGGGTCTTGTAGGGCGAATCGCTTTTCACCGCGATGGCGCCGTAGCTGGTGCCGACGGCCGCGAGCCAGCGCACATTGGTCTCGTCGAAACGACCGAACTTGCCTTGCGCCAGGTTCAGCAGCGAACCGCTGGACCACGCCACCAGCGTGCCCGCATCGGCCGGACGCTGAGCGACGACCGCGTTGTACGCCACCGCGCCGACACCGCCGGGCATGTAGGTCACACGCATCGGCTTGGTCAGCAGTTTTTCATTGACCAGCGCGCTCTGCGCCAGTTTGCAGGTCAGGTCGAAACCGCCGCCGGGGGAGGCCGGGGCGATGCATTCCGGGCGCTTCGGTTCGGCCATCAGTTGGCCGGCGAACAGCATGACGCCAGCGGCCAGAGCAACTTTACGCAGTGATAAGTTCATTGGTTTCTCCACGGTCTTCTTGTTGTAGGGCTTTTTGCAGGAGCTGCCGCAGGCTGCGATCTTTTGATCTTCCAACCCGCAGCATTTCAATCAATTACCAAAGGGCAACGCTATAGCTCACCAGCAGACGCACTTCATCGGCATCGCGAGCGGAGTAGTTGGAACGGTAGGTGGCATTACGCAGGCGTACGGCAACGTCCTTCAAGGCGCCGCTTTGTACTACATATTTGATCTCGGTGTTGCGCTCCCACTCTTTGCCTTCATCGCCGTTCTTGAGCTTGATGTTGTCACCGCTCAGGTAACGACTCATGAACGACAGGCCGGGGATGCCGAGGCGCGCAAAGTCGAAGTCGTAACGCGCCTGCCAGGAGCGTTCCTCGGCGCCGGCGAAGTCGTTGATCTGCACGAAGTTGACCAGGTACGGGTCGCTGCCATCGACATACGGGAAGGCGCTGTCGCCGGACATGTGCTGATAACCGGCGCTGAACTTGTGGCCGCTCAGGGCGTAGCTGACCAGACCGTTGAGCGAGCGGTTGTCGATCTCGCCACCACGGGCCGCGCCCTGATCGTCACTGACGGCAAAGCGCAGGTCGGTGGCGAAGGTGCCCGGGCCCATCGGCCGCGAGGCGACCAGACCGAAGAAGTGCTGGTTATAGACTTCGTCGAGTTGGGCGAAATGGTAGCTGCCGGTGATCTTGTCGGTGAACTTGTAGTCCACGCCGGCAAAATCGAAATGCTTGCCGGCCACGGTGCCAGCGAAACGGCTGTTCTTGTTGTTGAGGGCAATGTCCTCGAAATCGGTGCTGTCGCGATCCTTGGCTTTCTCCAGACGCCCGCCGGTGAAGGTCAGGTTCTTGATCTCTTTGGAGGTCAGCAAACCGCCCTCGAAGGTCTGCGGCAGGATGCGCCCGTCGTTCGGTTTGAGGATCGGCAATTCAGGCATCAGGCTGCCGATTTTCAGTTCGGTGGCAGAGATTTTCACTTTGCCGGTCAGGCCGACCTTGGAATATTCGTCAGCGGCGCGCCCGTCATCGTGGGTCGGCAGCAGGCCGGTGCCGGTGCGATCCGGGCTCGAATCAAGTTTGACCCCCAACATGCCCAGCGCATCGACACCGAACCCCACGGTGCCGTCTGTGTAACCCGATTGCAGGTTGAGCATGAACCCTTGGGCCCATTCATCCCGCTTGCTTTGCTGGGCACTGGTGCCGTCGCGAAAGTCGCGGTTGAAGTACATGTTGCGGGTTTCGAAGGTGGCGGAACTGTCTTTGATGAAGTCGGCGTAGCTCAGCGGTGAAAAACCGGCGAGGGCGGCGGCACTGACGAGGGCGGTGTGGCTGAAACGCGAAGGGCGAGCGGGCGTGAAAGCCCTGGTCTGCAAGGACGGCATGCGCGGTGTACTCCGTTTATTGTTCTTATTGGTCGAAAACGCTTCGTGGCGTTTTTCGTAGCGCTGTGTGGCAGCAGCGACGGCAGTCGAAACTGTCCGTGACCGGACTCTAACGGCCCAACCTTTCGCTAACCTTTCAGCTGGATTTCGCGGTTTTCGGGCTTCACAGTGGCGGTTGCGGCTGTAAACTCCGCGGCAAAGAATGGCGTCGGCCATCCCTGAATGAGGTAAAGATCCATGCGTGTTCTGCTCGTCGAAGACCATTTGCAGTTGGCCGAAAGCGTCGCCCAGGCGCTCAAGAGCACCGGTCTGACCGTGGACGTGCTGCACGATGGCGTAGCCGCCGACCTGGCGCTGGGCAGCGAGGAATACGCGATGGCGATCCTCGATGTCGGCCTGCCGCGCATGGACGGGTTCGAGGTGCTGGCGCGCCTGCGCGCACGCGGCAAGAACCTGCCGGTGTTGATGCTGACGGCGCGCAGCGATGTGAAGGACCGCGTACACGGCTTGAATCTCGGCGCTGACGATTACCTCGCCAAACCGTTCGAACTGAGCGAGCTCGAAGCGCGGGTCAAAGCCCTGCTGCGACGCAGTGTGCTCGGCGGTGAACGCCAGCAGCGTTGCGGCGTGCTGGCCTATGATCTCGACACCCGACGTTTCAGCCTTGGCGAAGAATTGCTGACCCTGACCTCTCGCGAACAGGCCGTGCTCGAAGCATTGATCGCCCGCCCGGGACGGGTGATGAGCAAGGAGCAACTCGCCGCGCAAGTGTTCGGTCTCGACGAAGAAGCCAGCCCCGACGCCATCGAAATCTACGTGCATCGCCTGCGCAAGAAACTCGACGGCCAGCCTGTGGCGATCGTGACTTTCCGTGGCCTCGGTTACCTGCTGGAAAGCCGCGATGCATAAGCCCAGCAGCCTGCGCTGGCGGTTGCTGTGGAACCTCGCGTTGCTGCTGGTGGTGTTGATGCTCGCCAGTGGTCTGAGCGCGTACTGGAATGGTCGCGAAGCCGCCGACACGGCTTACGATCGAACCCTGCTGGCCTCGGCGCGAACCATCGCCGCCGGCCTCTCGCAGCGCGACGGCACGCTCAGCGCCGACGTGCCCTACGTAGCCCTGGACACCTTCGCTTACGACAGCGCCGGGCGGATTTACTACCAAGTCAACGACATCCACCAGAAGCTGATTTCCGGCTACGAAAACCTGCCCGGGCCGCCACCCGGTACGCCAAGAACCGACGATTACCCGGCGCTCGCGCGCTTCTACAACGCGACCTATCGCGGGCAGAATGTGCGCGTGGTCAGCCTGCTCAAAGCGGTCACCGAACCGAACATGAATGGCATGGCGGAAATCCGTGTCGCCGAAACTGACGAGGCGCGAGTCAGCATGGCCCGCAGTCTGGCGGCCGATACGCTGCTGCGTCTGGGCATGCTGGCGATCGGCGCCCTGTTGCTGGTGTGGTTTGCGGTGAGTGCCGCGCTGCGCCCGCTGGAGCGTTTGCGCACGGCGGTGGAGGAGCGTCAGCCCGATGATTTGCGGCCGCTGCCGCTGGTGGAAGTGCAACATGAATTGTGGCCGCTGGTGCGCGCGCTCAATCACTTCACCGAGCGCCTGCGTGGGCAGTTCGAGCGGCAGGCGCAGTTCATCGCCGATGCCGCCCACGAACTGCGCACGCCACTGGCGGCGTTGAAGGCGCGGCTGGAGTTGGGGCTGCGTTCCAGCGAACCGGAAACCTGGCGCACAACCCTGGAGTCGTCGGCGCAAAGCACCGATCGCCTGACCCACCTGGCCAATCAACTGCTGTCGCTGGCACGGGTGGAAAACGGTGCCCGGGCGATCGCCGAGGGCGGCGCGCAATTATTGGATCTGAGTCAGTTGGCCCGCGAACTGGGCATGGCCATGGCGCCTCTGGCCCACGCGCGCGGCGTCGCACTGGCGCTGGAGGCGGATGAACCGGTGTGGCTGCGCGGCGAGCCGACGTTGCTCAATGAACTGTTGAGCAATCTGGTGGACAACGCCCTGGCGCATACGCCACCGGGCGGCAACGTGATTCTGCGGGTCGCGGCACCGGCGGTGCTTGAGGTTGAAGATGACGGGCCGGGGATTCCGCTGGAGGAGCGTGATCGGGTGTTTGAACGCTTCTACCGGCGCAATCAACAAGTGGCGGGTTCAGGGTTGGGGCTGGCGATTGTCGGAGAGATCTGCCGGGCGCATCTGGCGCAGATCACCTTGCATGATGGCGAGCAGGCCGGTTTGAAGGTTCGGGTGAGTTTTATTGCCGGGTAGCAGCCGAGAGGGCTTTTGTGGCGAGGGCGCTTGCTCCCGCTCGGCTGCGCAGCAGTCGTGATCCCTGAGTGCAAGGTTTGTCTGATGAAGGGATGCCGTCTGGTTTGGGGCCGCTACGCAACCCAGCGGGAGCAAGCTCCCTCGCCACGGGTGTCAGTAAAACATCGTCCGCGACTCTTCCAGATCTGCACACAATTGCTTGTTCTCCGGATCGATCCCAAGCTTTCTGAATGCCGGCACACTGAGCGGGTCAATCCGTGAAATCGGATGATCGCTGTCCTTGTGGCAGTACAGGCTCGCGACCTGCACCAGATCGACGTAATCGATCTGTGCTGAGTCGCGCTTGAAATCCAGGTACAGCCCGGGCAGCTCCACCAGCTGCTCGGGAAATTCCCAGACCCGCAACAGCTTGTCGCCCAGCAGCGGGTGAATGTGGTCGATCACATGATTGAGGCTGACCGGATCCGACAGCAGTTCGTAGTGATCTTCGGCGTAAGTCAGGATCGGCAGCACGCCGATTTGATGCACCAGTCCGCCCAGCGCTGCCTGATCAGGTTTGAGTTGGGTGTGGCGGCGGCACAGGGCGTAGCTGACGCCGGCGATTTCCAGGCTCTTGCGCCAGACTTCGCGCATCTTCTGTTCGACCACGTCGGAGCGGGCGTGGAAGATCTGTTCCATCACCAGCCCGATCGCCAGGTTGCTGCTGTAGTTCACCCCCAGCCGGGTGATGGCGGTGTGCAGGTCGGTGACTTCCTGGGTTGCACGCAGCAACGGGCTGTTGACTACTTTGATCAGGCGCGCCGACAGCGCCGTGTCGCGGCCAATGACTTTGCTCAGATCGCTGACGCTGATCTCCGGGTCTTCGGCGGCCTTGCGAATTTGCAGGGCCACTTCCGGTAACGTTGGCAGAACCAGGTCATCGTTATCGATGGCCTCAACCAAATCCTGTTGGACCTTATCCGCCAGCTCGCTCATGTAGATTCTCTAGGGTGTTGCAACAAAAGCTGCGATCAGCGCTGGATTTCGCGGTCGCGATCCAGTTCGTAGGGCAGGTCGAGCAAATGCAGGGCTGGCCCTTCGAGGGCGCCGAGGTGCAGATCACCCGCTTCGGCAGCTTCGGCCTGCAACACCGCCAGCAGTTCAATCTTTTCTGCGGCGCGGGCGGCAATCACCACTTCGCCGATGGCGCTGCTGTGGCTTGGGGCGAACAGCGGGGTACCCGGCTCCGGCAGTTCGCTCGCGTCCAGTTGCACGCGATAGAGGCGACGCTTGAGCTTGCCCAGGTACTGCATGCGCGCGACGATTTCCTGTCCGGTGTAGCAACCTTTCTTGAAACTCACGCCGCCGACGGCCTGCAGGTTGAGCATCTGCGGGATGAACAGCTCGCGGGTGGTCGGCATGACCTGACCGATACCGGCGCGAATCTGCCCCAGCAGCCATTGGTTCAGCTCGCCTTCCGGCAGGGCGGCGGTCAGTTTGGCCTTGATGGCATTGGCTTGATCGGCCGGTGTCCAGAGCTCGGCGCGATCCGCCGAGACGCGAATCGCGATCAGGCCTGCGTTGCGCACCACGCTGTCGGTTTCGTGCGGCAGGTCCAGACCCAGGCTGGCCAATGCGGCGTCGCCGTGCTCCAGGCCAAAACGCACCCAGGCGGCGCTTTCGTCGGTCAACTTGGATTTGGAGAATACGGCGTACTTTTTCAGATCTGCCAGTTGCGGCTCCAGCAGTTCGCTGGCCATCGCCAGTAGCACGCCATCACCTTCGAGCAGAATGCGGAAGCTTGACTGCATCCGGCCTTTTTGCGTGCAGCGTGCGCCAAGGCTGGCCTGGCTGTCGCTGAGGTAATTGATGTTGCAGGTCAATTGGCCTTGCAGGAATTTGCCGGCATCCGCGCCGCGAACCGCGAGTACGCCTTCATGAGACAGGGTGCAGAAAAAAGCAGAATCGGCCATGGTTCATCGCAGGGTAAAAAGTCTGGGGCACATCATAAGGGCGCGTTGTTGAAATGGGTAGTTGATAAAGGATCGGTGGTGCCCGACCAAAGCCGACTGTGCGACCCGCGCCGGGGCTGTATACTGCGCGCCTATTTGAGGAGGGCTCCATGGTCGAACAAGTTGAACTCAATCGCCTCTTCTGGCACAGCCGCCGCGGCATGCTGGAACTTGACGTACTGCTGGTGCCGTTCGTGCAGGAGGTCTATCCGCACCTCAACCAGGTCGATCGCGACTTGTATGTCCGACTGCTGACCTGTGAAGACCAGGACATGTTCGGCTGGTTCATGGAGCGCAGTGAATCCGAAGACCCGGAACTGCAGCGCATGGTCCGGATGATCCTGGACCGTGTTCAGCCCAAGTAACACCTTCGAATGCCGCTGGCATGCCTCACGGCAGTTGCTGGCGGCGTATCTGTTGGCCCAGGCGTTCGCACTGGGCGTGTTGTTTCTCCTGTCGATTCCACTCTGGGCCAGTCTGCTCGGAGCTTTCGCCTGTCTGCTGCACGCCGCGTGGGTGCTGCCACGGCAGATTCTGCTGAAGCATCCGCAGGCCTTTTGCCGATTACGCCGCGACGCCGATGGCTGGCAGTTGTGGAATCAGGCGGGCGGCTGGCAAGCGGCGCAGCTGCGGCCCGATAGCCTGGCGTTGCCGTTGATCGTGGTGTTGCGCTTTCGTCTGCGTGGGGAACGGCGAGTGCGTTCGATCTGCGTACCGCGAGACTCGCAGGCGGCGGATGTGCACCGACGCCTGCGAGTGCGGCTTAAATTCAGCCGGCGTAGGTGGGCGGCACCAGAATAGTGTCGAGCGCTTCGGGCAGCAGGTTCGGATAGTCGAGGGTGTAATGCAGGCCGCGACTTTCCTTGCGCTCCATGGCTGAGCAGATCATCAGCTCGGCGACTTGCGCCAGATTACGCAACTCGATCAGGTCGCGGCTGACTTTATAGTTGCTGTAGAACTCGTCAATCTCGTCCAGCAACAGACGCACGCGGTGCTGCGCCCGTTGCAGGCGCTTGTTGGTGCGCACGATCCCCACGTAGTCCCACATGAAGCGGCGCAGCTCATCCCAGTTGTGGGCGATGATCACGTCTTCGTCGGAATCGGTTACCTGGCTGGCGTCCCACTCGGGCAGGGCGTTTGGCGCGGTGACGGCATCCAGTTGCGCAAGAATGTCCGCCGCCGCCGAGCGGGCATACACGAAGCATTCGAGCAGCGAGTTGCTGGCCATGCGGTTGGCCCCGTGCAAACCCGTGAAGCTGGTTTCGCCGATGGCGTACAGCCCCGGCACGTCGGTGCGACCGTGTTGATCGACCATCACGCCACCACAGGTGTAGTGCGCCGCGGGTACGACCGGGATCGGTTGCCTGGTGATGTCGATGCCGAAACCCAGGCAGCGCTCATAAACTGTCGGGAAGTGGCTTTTGATGAAGGCTTCAGGCTTGTGGCTGATATCGAGATAGACGCAGTCGACACCCAGGCGCTTCATTTCATGGTCGATGGCACGGGCGACGATGTCGCGTGGTGCCAGTTCGGCACGTTTGTCGAAACGCGGCATGAACCGTTCGCCATTGGGCAGCTTCAGGTGCGCGCCTTCGCCACGCAAGGCTTCAGTGATCAGGAAGCTCTTGGCTTGTGGGTGATACAGGCAAGTGGGGTGGAACTGGTTGAATTCCAGGTTTGCCACCCGGCAGCCCGAGCGCCAGGCCATGGCAATGCCATCACCGCAGGCGCCATCGGGGTTGCTGGTATAGAGGTATACCTTGGCGGCGCCGCCGGACGCGAGGATCACGAAACGCGCGCCGTAGGTATCGACTTCGCCGGTCGCGCGATTCAGCACGTAGGCACCGAGGCAACGCTCGCCGTCCAGGCCCAGACGACGCTCGGTGATCAGATCAACGGCAACCCGTTGTTCCAGCAGCTCTATGTTGCTGCGCTCTCTGGCTTGGGCGAGCAGGGTGGTGAAAATCGCTGCGCCGGTTGCGTCGGCGGCATGGATGATGCGCCGATGGCTGTGGCCGCCCTCGCGGGTCAGGTGGAATTCGAAGCCGCCGTCTTCGGTGCCGGACTGTTCGTCGCGGGTGAACGGCACGCCCTGGTCGATCAACCACTGGATGGCTTCCCGACTGTGCTCGACAGTGAAACGCACCGCGTCTTCATGGCATAGACCGCCGCCGGCGTTCAGGGTGTCATCGACGTGGGATTCGACAGTGTCGGTATCGTCCAGCACGGCAGCGACGCCGCCCTGGGCCCAATAGGTCGAACCGTTGGCCAGATCACCCTTGCTCAATACGGCAATGCGCAAATGACCCGGCAGGGTCAGCGCGAGACTCAAACCGGCAGCGCCGCTGCCAATCACCAGAACATCGTGTTGAAACTGTTGGCTCATTTCAGGATTCCGCTCAAAGCGACCCGGATCGGGGTTGGCGCAAGACAGCTGGATCGGCGAGTCAAGACAGCCACACAGCCCACTAGTATATAGAGGGGTGGAGCGGCACAATAGCCGGGCTTGTATGGCATTGTGAAACTACTGTGACGACAAAAGCCTGACGTTTCGTCGGACGTTTTTTTCGGTCGTTTTGGGAAAAGGCGACTGTATCGAGGATGAAACAGGCTTTTTCAGCGCACGGTCGTTCAATGTCGCGCCAGCATGGCTATAAATAATTGGAACTTTTGCCAGAGGCCCAAGATCAATAGACAGTTGCCAGAAACACGGGACAGTGTCGGCTTCAATGCAGAACCTGCGATTGGGTTTTTGCCGGCGAACCGATGACAAGATTATTCGCGCAGCCGGTTTATCCCGCGCTGCGTTTTTCGTGCGTGCCAAATCAGAGCCCGCAGGAAACTTGCCTGGAGGGGGAGAACTTTTGCGAAAAGCCCGAGTCTATGTTTGCAAGTCTGGTCGTTTAGTTATGCAAGCCTCCTCCATGCTTATCGAGGAGTGTTCATGCTAACCCAGGAAGAGGATCAGCAGCTGGTCGAGCGCGTTCAGCGTGGCGACAAGCGAGCTTTCGATCTGCTGGTGCTGAAATATCAGCACAAAATTCTCGGGTTGATCGTGCGTTTCGTGCACGACACCCATGAAGCCCAGGATGTGGCTCAGGAAGCCTTTATCAAGGCGTACCGAGCATTAGGAAACTTTCGCGGAGACAGCGCGTTCTATACGTGGCTTTACCGTATTGCCATCAACACGGCAAAAAACTATCTGGTTTCACGCGGCCGCCGGCCGCCGGATAGCGATGTAAGTTCTGAAGACGCAGAGTTCTACGACGGCGATCATGGCCTCAAGGATCTCGAATCACCGGAACGCGCGTTGCTGCGGGATGAGATCGAAGGCACCGTCCATCGAACCATTCAGCAACTGCCAGAGGATTTGCGTACGGCGTTAACTTTACGTGAATTCGATGGTCTGAGTTACGAGGACATTGCGAGCGTCATGCAGTGTCCGGTGGGTACCGTGCGCTCCCGGATTTTCCGCGCTCGGGAGGCCATCGATAAAGCCCTGCAGCCGTTGTTGCAGGAAAACTGAGACAGCGGCGACAGCCAAGAGAGGAACGCCATGAGTCGTGAAGCCCTGCAGGAATCGCTGTCCGCAGTGATGGATAACGAAGCGGACGAATTGGAATTGCGTCGAGTGATCAATGCACTGGACGATGTTGAAACCCGTGAGACCTGGGCTCGTTACCAGATCGCCCGGGCAGCCATGCACAAGGACCTGCTGCTTCCGCGTCTGGACATCGCTGCGGCAGTCTCTGCTGCGCTGGAAGACGAAACGGCTCCAGCCAAAGTATCCCGTGGTCCGTGGCGTAACCTCGGTCGTCTGGCCGTTGCCGCTTCGGTGACCGTTGCCGTACTGGCCGGTGTTCGTCTGTACAACCAGGACGAAATCGCGGGTGTCGAGTTGGCTCAGCAGTCCAATCAGCCTTCGCTGGTAGCGCCACAAGCCAAAGGCCCGGCAGTGCTGGCAGGCTATAAGGAAAGCTCGGAAACCACCGGTCCGATGGCCAATGGCGTTCTGCAAGGTCAGCCAGGCTGGCATGATCAGCGTCTGCCAGGTTATCTGCGCCAGCATGCCCAGCAGGCTGCGCTGAAAGGTACTGAAAGCGCCTTGCCTTATGCGCGTGCAGCAAGCATGGAAAACCGTTAAGGAGGATCATGCGCGCCATACCTTTACTTTCGCTTCTGCTCAGTGGCTGGTTCGTTGTTCCAGCCCACGCTGATGAGGCCCAGGACTGGTTGAACCGTCTGGGCCAGGCCGAACAGCAGCAAAGCTTTCAAGGCACCTTCGTTTACGAGCGTAACGGTAGTTTTTCTACCCATAACATCTGGCATCGTGTCCAGAACGGTCAGGTTCGCGAGCGTCTTGTTCAACTGGACGGCTCGGCGCAGGAAGTGGTGCGCATTGATGGGCATACTCAATGTGTCAGTGGCACTCTGATTGCGGGGTTGGGAGACTCTTCCAACTCGACCGCTCGTGCGTTTGATCCCCAAAAGCTGAAAAATTGGTATGAGCTTGCCGTCATCGGCAAGTCGCGCGTGGCCGGGCGTGATGCGGTCATCGTATCGCTGACGCCGCGAGACCAGCATCGCTATGGTTTCGAGCTTCATCTGGACAAGCAGACCGCCCTGCCGCTTAAGTCATTGCTGCTCAATGACAAGGGGCAGTTGCTCGAGCGTTTCCAGTTCACCAGCCTCGATACCGCTGATGTTCCGTCGGATAAAGATCTGCAAGCTGGCACTGAGTGCAAGGCCGTTACTATTGATAGTGACAAGGCCTCTGCCGTGAAGACGGCTCAGGTCTGGCATTCCGACTGGCTCCCTCCGGGTTTCGTGCTAACCAGCAGCACCTCGCACAAAGATCCGGAAACCAAGACTCAAGTCAGCAGCCTGATGTATGACGACGGTCTGGCGCGTTTTTCGGTATTTCTTGAGCCGTTGAACGGTGCAACAGTGACCGATACCCGCACGCAGTTGGGGCCGACTGTTGCCGTTTCTCGCCGCCTCACCACGCCCGAGGGTGAGATGATGGTCACGGTGGTCGGAGAAATTCCAATCGGCACAGCTGAACGCATTGCTTTGTCGATGCGCAACGATGGCACTGCAACCAGCAAGCAGTGAGCTGATTTCAGTCATTTCCACCTCTTCGTCGAGACGTAGATGAAATGTTTGCTCAGCATTTTCATTTGCAAATCACCCGAAAGTTTTTTATAGGTCAGAGCCTCACGGCTCTGGCCTTGTCTGTTGTTCCCGGAACAAAAATACCGGCCCGCGGTTTCCGGTGTTCCTTGCTCCATATCGCTTAACCCTGCTCGTCGTAACGGGAGCTGTATGTCGATACTTAGCTTGAAGTCTTATCTCTCCATTTTCGCCACCGTGCTGGTGCTGGGTCAGGCTGTCCCCGCTGTCCAGGCGGCCGACCTGCCGGATTTCACCCAACTGGTTGAACAGGCCTCGCCTGCAGTGGTGAACATCAGTACCACGCAGAAACTGCCGGACCGCAAGGTGAACCAGCAGATGCCTGACCTGGAAGGCTTGCCGCCGATGTTGCGCGAGTTCTTCGAGCGCGGCATGCCGCCTCAGCAGCGTTCGCCGCGCGGCGACCGTCAGCGTGAAGCACAATCGCTGGGTTCGGGCTTCATCATTTCTTCGGATGGCTACATCCTGACCAACAACCATGTGATTGCCGATGCCGACGAAATCCTCGTGCGTCTTGCAGATCGCAGTGAAATGAAAGCCAAGCTGATCGGCACCGACCCGCGCTCCGACGTGGCCCTGCTGAAAATCGACGGCAAGGATCTGCCGGTGCTCAAACTCGGCAAGTCCCAGGACCTGAAAGCCGGTCAGTGGGTGGTGGCGATCGGGTCGCCGTTCGGCTTTGACCACACCGTGACCCAAGGCATTGTCAGTGCCGTCGGCCGTAGCCTGCCGAACGAAAACTACGTGCCGTTCATCCAGACCGACGTACCCATCAACCCGGGTAACTCCGGTGGCCCGCTGTTCAACCTGAACGGTGAAGTGGTCGGGATCAACTCGCAGATCTACACCCGTTCCGGTGGCTTCATGGGTGTGTCGTTCGCCATTCCGATCGACGTGGCGATGGACGTTTCCAATCAGTTGAAAAGCGGTGGCAAGGTCAGTCGCGGCTGGCTGGGTGTGGTCATCCAGGAAGTGAACAAGGATCTGGCCGAGTCGTTCGGTCTTGATAAGCCGGCCGGTGCGCTGGTTGCGCAGATTCAGGATGACGGTCCGGCAGCCAAGGGTGGCCTGCAAGTGGGTGACGTGATCCTGAGCATGAACGGTCAGCCGATCGTCATGTCCGCCGACCTGCCACATCTGGTCGGTGCGCTGAAAGCGGGCGCCAAAGCCAACCTTGAAGTGATTCGTGACGGCAAGCGCAAGAATGTCGAGCTGACTGTCGGCGCGATTCCGGACGAGGACAAAGAGCTGGCAGCGCTGCCGAAATCCGGCGCGGAAAGCAGCAGCAATCGCCTCGGTGTTTCGGTGGTCGAGTTGACCGCCGAGCAGAAGAAAACCTACGACCTCAAGGGCGGAGTGGTGATCAAGGAAGTTCAGGACGGTCCTGCGGCCCTGATCGGTCTGCAGCCGGGTGACGTGATCACTCACCTGAACAACCAGGCCATCGGCTCCACCAAGGAGTTCACCGAGATCGCCAAGGCACTGCCGAAGAATCGTTCGGTGTCGATGCGCGTACTGCGTCAAGGTCGCGCGAGCTTCATCACCTTCAAACTGGCTGAATAACCCGGTTGCGGTGAAATAAAAAACCGCCTCGAAAGAGGCGGTTTTTTTATGCCTGAAATTTTTATGTCGCTGATGAGAACTCAGCCCATCATGTCCTTGATCATGCGTTCCTGCTCCATCAGCTCGCGCTGGCGCGCATCGATCCGCGAGGACAGCGGGAAGTTGCTGCCCGCCTTGCGTTTGGCAAAATCGAGCTGCTGGATCGCCTGACGATAGTCCCCTACCAGCGCAAAGTATTCGGCGCGAGCCTGATGCAGACCGATGATATTGCCGGACAGGCCACGAGTTTCAGCGACCTGATACCACACGTCCGGATCGTTCGGACGAGATTTGAGCAAGCTGTCGAGGGCTTTTTCCGCGTCAGCGGTGCGATTCTGTTTCAGCAACAGATCGACGCGAACCTGATTCAGCGGGTAGTTGCCCGGATATTGCGTGAGCATCCGGTCCACCCGCGTTTGCGCATCCGGCAGGCGGTTGTTGGTGATGTCCAGGTCGATCTGCGCGAGGTTGTAGATGATCTCGTTGGGCGACTTGGCCAGTAACTGTTTGAGGTTCTCCCTGGCCTCATTGAGCTGACCACCCTTGATCTGCGCGATTGCCAGGCCATAGCGCGCCACGTCATTCTTCGGGTTCTCATCCAGTTGTGCGCGGAAGCGCTTGGCGCCCAGCCCCGGGGTTTCTTCGTAGATCAGCTGTACGCGGGCGCGGATCAGCTGATAGCGCATGCTGTCTTCGATGCCGCCCGCTGGCGCCTGTTCTGCGCGGTTACGGGTGTCGGCGATACGCGATTCGGTCACCGGGTGAGTCAGCAGAAATTCTGGCGGCTTGGCGTCGAAGCGGTATTGGCGCATCAGACGTTCGAACATGGTCGGCATTGAGCGCGGGTCGTATCCGGCCTTTTCCAGGTTGAGGATGCCAATACGGTCGGCTTCCTGTTCGTTCTGGCGCGAGAAGGTACGTTGCGATTGAATGGCTGCTGCTTGACTGCCGGCAATGGTCGCGATCCCGGCATCACCACCACCGGCAGCGGCAATCACGATGCCAGCCAGCAGCGCCGCCATCATCGGTACCTGCATCCGTTGCGAAGCTTCGACGCCACGAGCAAAGTGACGTTGCGACAAGTGAGCCAGTTCGTGAGCCAGTACCGAGGCATATTCGCCTTCGGTCTGCGCATTGAGGAACAGCCCGCCGTTGACCCCGACCACGCCACCTGGCGCCGCGAAGGCGTTGAGCTGCGGGCTGTTGATCAGGATAAATTCGAGGCGGCGGTCAGTTACCTGGCTGGTTTCCACCAGCTTGTAGACGCTGGACTCGACGTAGTCCTTGAGTTGCGGATCGTTGAGTTGTGCAACCTGACTGCGCAACATCGCCAGCCAGGCGCGGCCCAGCTGATATTCCTGTTGCGGTGAGACAATGGCAGAACTGGCGTCGCCAAGTGACGGCAGATCGTCGGCGAAGCCCGGTGAGGCGAGCAGGCAAGCGAGCGTCAACAGGGTAGGGCGCAGAAATGTCATGCACAAAGCCTTAGAAGACAAAGACCTTACTGTAGCCGGACACCGGGCCCGCGACCAGATATTCTAGGCCGCTCGACCATCTGAACCGGAGTGACGCAATGACTGACGCTGTAGCCCATGATTGTGAACTGGACGCCAGTGGCTTGAATTGCCCGTTGCCGTTGCTCAAGGCCAAAATGGAACTCAACAAGCTGCCCAGCGGCGCCGTACTCAAGGTGATCGCCACGGACGCGGGCTCGCAGCGCGACTTCCGCACCTTTGCGCGTTTGGCCGGTCATACGCTGCTGCGCGAAGAAGACGAAGCGGGCGTTTACCGTTACTGGTTGAAAAAAGCCTGAAATCCACCGCGTAAAAGACCTAGGGATTATTGATGTTCAAAGTGTTACGCGACTGGATTCAGCGCTACTTTTCCGACGAAGAAGCGGTGGTGCTGGCAGTGCTGCTGTTTCTCGCCTTCACCGCAGTGCTCACGCTCGGTGGCATGCTCGCGCCGGTACTGGCGGGGATGGTGCTGGCGTACCTGATGCAGGGGCTGGTGCTTGCTCTTGAGCGTATGCGCGTGCCTGGTGCGGCGGCGGTGGGCCTGGTGTTTGCGCTGTTCATGGGCGTCTTGCTGGTGTTTATCGTGGTGGTGTTGCCGCTGCTCTGGCATCAGTTGATCACGTTGTTCAACGAGCTGCCGGGCATGCTCGCCAAGTGGCAGTCGCTGCTGCTGTTGCTGCCCGAGCGCTATCCGCATCTGGTTTCTGACGAGCAGGTGCTGCAGGCCATCGAAGCCGCGCGTGGCGAAATCGGCAAGTTCGGGCAGTGGGCGCTGACCTTCTCGCTGTCGAGCCTGCCGCTGCTGGTCAACATCATGATCTATCTGGTGCTGGTGCCGATCCTGGTGTTTTTCTTTCTCAAGGACCGGGCCATGATCGGCGAGTGGGTGCGCGGCTATCTGCCTCGCGAGCGGGCGCTGATTACCCGGGTCGCGCAGGAGATGAACCGGCAGATTGCCAACTACATTCGCGGCAAGGTCATTGAAATCGTGATCTGCGGCGGCGTGACCTACATCGCCTTCGTCGCCCTCGGCCTCAACTATGCGGCGCTGCTGGCGTTGCTGGTCGGGGTGTCGGTGGTCGTGCCGTACGTCGGTGCGGTGGTGGTGACCGTACCGGTGCTGCTGATCGCGCTATTCCAATGGGGCTGGAGCGATCAGTTCATTTATCTGATGGCGGTCTACGGAATCATTCAGACGCTGGATGGCAACGTGCTGGTGCCTTTGCTGTTTTCCGAGGCGGTCAACCTGCACCCGGTGGCCATCATCTGCGCGGTGCTGTTGTTTGGCGGGTTGTGGGGCTTCTGGGGCGTGTTCTTTGCGATTCCGCTGGCGACGCTGTTCAAGGCAGTGCTGGATGCCTGGCCGCGCAAGGAGCCTGTAGTGGCTCCATTGCTATGAAAGTAAAAGATCGCAGCCTGCATTGGAATGCGTTTTCTTGTAGAAGCTGCCGCAGGCTGCGATCTTTTGATCTTTAGGCTTTATTCAGATCCTGAGCCGCAGCCAGCACCGCATCCACATGCCCCGGCACTTTCACGCCGCGCCATTCCTGACGCAGCACACCGTCCTTGTCGATCAGGAATGTGCTTCGATCGACGCCCAGGTATTCCTTGCCGTACAGCTTCTTCAGCTTGATCACGTCGAACAGCTGGCAGACGGCTTCGTCCTTGTCGCTGATCAGCTCGAACGGAAATTCCTGCTTGCACTTGAAGTTCTCGTGGGACTTCAGGCTGTCGCGGGAAATCCCGAAGATTTCCGTGTTGGCAGCCTGGAACGCCGCGTACTGGTCACGAAAACCCTGGCCTTCGGTGGTGCAGCCCGGGGTGCTGTCCTTCGGATAGAAGTAGATCACCACTTGCTTGCCCTTCAAGGCAGACAGACTGATGGTCTGCCCGCTGGTGGCAGGTGCTTCGAAATCCGCAACGGGTTGGTCGATGACAACGGCCATGAAAGCTTCCTTACATTGGGTTTTGTGGGCGCCAAGGCTCGATGAGGGCATCCAGGTTCATCGCGTCGGCGAAATCCAGGAACTGGTCGCGCAGCCAGCTGATCTGGGTGCCGGCCGGCAGAGTCACGGTAAAGGTGGCGTTGAGCATGGTGCCGCCGGTCTGCGGGGCCTGATAGGTATCGCAGGTCAGGTTTTCCAGCTCGACGTTGTGGTCCATGAAGAACTGGCACAGCTCATTGATGATGTCCGGGCGATACGCCGAGCTGACATAAGCTACATAAGGCAGCGCCTGCGGGCGATTTTCCAGCGCCGCACTGCGTACCACGTTGACGGTGAAGGCGTGGCGCTTGGCCAGGGTTGGCAGGCTGCCTTCGAGGCGGGCCAAGGCGTCCCAGCTACCGGAAATTTCCAGTACCAGGGCACTGCACTCGCCGTGGCGGGTCAGGCGGGAAGTGACGACGGCGCAGCGATTTTCATGGCTGGCGCGGCACAGGACGTTAGTCAGCTCCATGGGGTTGGCGCCAAGGGCACTGATGACAAGGAATTGTTCGCGAACTGTGGGGGTGGACATGCAGCATTCCTAAAGCGATGAGCGGTCGGTAGGTCGATGGGCGTTGGCCGTCGGGATGCGTCTGCGCGTGCCCGTTCAGAAAGCCCCGGACCCTGGCTCGCGATTCGCTCCAATAAAGGCGGAACGTACAGCTGCGACACTGGAACGGGGCCTGGGAGGCCGAAAGGGGAGGCTGGAACCCGGCGTACAAGCTGATCTGTACCGATCAAAGTCTGAAGGGTAGCGAAAACCGACGCCAAGGGGAATGGCGGCGCAGTACTTCGCTTGTGCAAGCATCTTGGCGCCAGTACCATTACCGCTCTCTTTTTCCGGCAGGAGCGGTTTCATGATTGCGGGCAGTATGGTGGCACTGGTCACTCCCATGGATGCACAAGGGCGTCTTGA
Organism: Pseudomonas sp. S8; assembly: GCF_050473925.1. Taxonomy (NCBI): domain Bacteria; kingdom Pseudomonadati; phylum Pseudomonadota; class Gammaproteobacteria; order Pseudomonadales; family Pseudomonadaceae; genus Pseudomonas; species Pseudomonas sp. S8. The sequence goes on along the minus strand of NZ_JBFDVZ010000016.1, from coordinate 2,820,627 downwards.
CTGGGACAGCCTCAGCAAACTCGTGGACTTCCATCTCAAGAACGGCACCCATGCCATTGTCGCGGTCGGTACTACCGGCGAGTCGGCAACCCTTGATGTAGAAGAACACATCGCCGTCATCAAAGCCGTGGTCAAACAGGTCGCAGGCCGCATCCCGGTGATCGCCGGTACCGGTGCGAATTCGACCCGCGAAGCCGTCGAGCTGACCCGCAACGCCAAGGAAGCCGGCGCCGACGCCTGCCTGCTGGTCGTGCCGTACTACAACAAGCCGACCCAGGAAGGCCTGTACCAGCACTTCAAGCACATTGCCGAAGCCGTCGACATTCCACAGATTCTCTACAACGTTCCCGGCCGCACCTCCTGCGACATGCAGGCCGAGACGGTGATTCGCCTGTCCACCGTACCGAACATCATCGGCATCAAGGAAGCCACCGGCGACCTGAAACGCGCCAAAGCCATCATCGACGGCGTGAGCAAGGATTTCATCGTGCTGTCCGGCGATGATCCGACTGCGGTCGAGCTGATCCTGCTGGGTGGCAAAGGCAACATATCCGTAACAGCCAACGTCGCCCCGCGCGAAATGGCTGACCTGTGCGAGGCCGCGTTGAAAGGCGACGCCGATACCGCACGGGCAATCAATGAAAAACTGATGCCGTTGCACAAGGACCTGTTCATCGAAGCCAACCCGATTCCGGTGAAGTGGGCTTTGGTTGAAATGGGCTTGATGCACGAAGGCATCCGCCTGCCGCTGACCTGGCTGAGCGCTCCTTGTCATGAAACGCTTCGCACGGCCCTGCGCCAGTGCAGCGTCCTGGTTTAATTGAGGAAGTACAACGCATGAAGCGAATGGCCGGACTTTCCGCACTTGCCTTGATTATCTCCAGCACCAGTGGCTGCGGATGGGTCTGGGGCCCGGAAGGTTATTTCCGTGACCGTGGTAGCGATTACCTGGAAGCGCAACAGACTGCACCGATGCAACTGCCACCGAATGTCAGCACCTCCAAGCGCCTCGACCCGCTGTTGCCGATCCCGCGCAACGTGGCCGATGACACTGCCAAGGGCGAATACGTGGTGCCGCGTCCACAACCGCTGACCGCGATTGCCGATGCAACCGACTACTCGCTGCAGAAGAGCGGTGACTCGCGTTGGGTCGTGGCCCAGCACCCACCGGCCGAAGTCTGGCCAGTGGCGGTGCAGTTTTTCCAGGACAACGGTTTCCGTCTGGATGAACAGCGTCCGCAAACCGGTGAATTCACTACCACCTGGCAGCATTCTGACGAGCTGTCCGCCGCCATGGCCAAGCGCCTGAGCGCCGCGGGTGTCGGCGCCGACAGCGAAACCCGCGTGCGGGTGCGCATCGAGCCGGGCGTGCAGCGCAACACCAGTGAAATCTACGTAGTCAGTGCCGAGCGTCCTGCCGGCAGCACCGCTGACGTCGATTTCACCAACCGTTCGGTCAACACTGGCCTGGACGCCGCGCTGGTCGACGACATGCTGGCGAGCATGAGCCGGACCTCCGAAAAGGGTGGTTCGGTGTCGATGCTGGCTTCGCGTGATTTCGATACCCCAAGCCGTGTCAGCCTCAGCGAAGACGGTAGCGGCAACCCAGTGTTGAACGTCGGTCCGGATCTGGATCGTGCCTGGTCGAGCGTCGGTCGTGCGCTGGAGCAAGGTCAGTGGCGCGTTGAAGACATCAACCGCAGCCTGGGCCTGTACTACATCAACCTGGCCGAAAAAGCCGAGAAGAAAGACGAGAAGCCTGGTTTCTTCAGCAGCCTGTTCGGCAGTGCGCCGACCAAAGAGGAAGTTGAAGCCCGCGCCGAGCGTTATCAGGTTCGCCTGAGCAAGGTCGGTGAAAACGTTCAGGTAACCGTCGAGAAGAACATCAACACCGTTGCGCCGGCCGATGTGGCCCGCAAAGTGTTGAGCGTGATTCAGGACAACCTGGGCTGATCACATGCGCTTTGCCGTTCTCGGCAGCGGTAGCCAAGGGAACGGCACGCTGATCGCCAGCGCTGATACGTATGTGCTGGTGGATTGTGGTTTTTCCCTGCGGGAAACCGAAAAACGCCTGTTGCGCCTGGGTGTGAACCCGGCGCAATTGAGCGCGATACTCGTAACCCACGAACATGCCGACCACGTGCATGGCGTGGGTTTGCTGTCTCGGCGCTACAATTTGCCGGTCTACCTCAGTCGCGGCACACTGCGCGGGATGCGCAAACCGATCGAACCCGCAGGCTTTCTGGCCGGCGGCGAGCAGTTGCAGATCGGCGCACTGAACATCGGGGTCATTGCCGTGGCCCATGATGCGCAAGAGCCGACTCAGTATGTATTCAGTGACAACGAGCAGCGGCGCTTCGGCCTGCTGACCGACCTGGGTTCCTACTGCGAGCGGGTGCTGGACGGCTATCGGGATCTCGATGCATTGATGATCGAGTCCAACCATTGTCGCGACATGCTGGCACGTGGTCATTACCCGTACTTTCTCAAGCAGCGGGTGGGCGGCGAGCTGGGACATTTGAACAACCATCAGGCGGCATTCCTGGTGGCCGAGTTGGGGTGGCAGGGCTTGCAGCATCTGGTTCTCGCCCACCTGAGCAGCAAGAACAACCTGCCGCAGCTGGCCCGGCAATGTTTCGTCGACACCCTCGGGTGCGACCCGGACTGGCTGCAACTGGCCGATCAAGATTCAGGGCTCGACTGGCGCCATATCGCCTAGCCCATCTACTTAGCAAGCGGAGCCCATCATGGAAAAACGTGAAGAACTCTACCGCGGCAAAGCCAAATCGGTTTACAAGACCGATGACGCTGACCGCTTGATCCTGCTGTTTCGCAACGACACCTCGGCGTTCGACGGCAAGCGCATCGAGCAGCTCGACCGCAAAGGCATGGTGAACAACAAGTTCAACGCCTTCATCATGCAGAAACTCGAAGCGGCCGGCATCCCGACCCAATTCGACAAGCTGCTGGGCGACAACGAGTGCCTGGTGAAGAAGCTGGACATGATTCCCGTCGAGTGCGTCGTGCGTAACTACGCCGCCGGCAGCCTGGTAAAACGTCTGGGCGTCGAAGAGGGCATGAAGCTCAATCCTTACACCTTCGAACTGTTCCTGAAGGACGACGCCAAGGGCGACCCGTTCATCAACGAATCCCACGTCGTGGCATTCGGCTGGGGCACCGCCGAGCAACTGGCGCGCATGAAAGAACTGTCGCTCAAGGTCAACGAAGTCCTGAGCAAACTGTTCGACGACGCAGGCCTCTTGCTGGTGGACTTCAAACTTGAATTCGGCGTGTTCAGCGACGGCTCGATCGTCCTGGGCGACGAGTTCAGCCCGGACGGCTGCCGTCTCTGGGACAAGGACACCAAGAAGAAGATGGACAAAGACCGCTTCCGCCAGGGCCTCGGTGACGTCATCGAAGCTTACGAAGAAGTCGCCAATCGTCTGGGTGTACCGCTTTAATCGACGCAAGCATCTGATAGCACGGAGAAAATTTTCGAAAGAGGGTTTGCTTTCGGCAGAAGTGTTGTTATGATGCGCGCCGTTGGAGAGATGCCAGAGTGGCCGAATGGGACGGATTCGAAATCCGTTGTACCTTCACCGGTACCTAGGGTTCGAATCCCTATCTCTCCGCCATTATTGAACAAGACAAAGCCCCCGTAATCATTGCTGATTACGGGGGCTTTTTCGTTTTCGGTCGCCAGGATTCGTGTTGTGCGGGCTGATGCCTCCAGGCTTTGACTTTATGCCGATCGGAATGGGCCTGTAGGCGCTCTGGCGGCGTCTACAGGGGCTGAGCGGATCGATCCGGGTCGTTATCAATATTGGTAAGACGCATGGGTGAGCAGCCCGGAAGGGGGGGCTTGGGCTGCTATAGCTTGCACTTACGAGGGGGGGGGGCAACCAGAGTGGCTCTGGCTGCTGTCTCCGATAACGGTTATACAATTCTCGTCGATTTTTTGCGTTAGTCACCGCTTACCGAGTGAGTTACTTGCATTGCGAATCCACGTTGCTGGCCAGTTTATAGATCGTTCCACCAAACGTTCCGTAGGACTTTTCTGGCGAATTGGCAATGGTCGCAACGGCTCCGTAGAGCTTGGAGCCTTCAACCGCCTCCTTGATGGTTTCTGAGCCCGGTAGGTCTGTTCTGGTGGTGGTCATGAGGATGTCGGGCGGACAGGACTCCAGAGCGCGTTGCAAGGCGTGTGCATTGAACCCGTACCTGATTGCCATGGCATTCAGGTGATCTGATTTGTATGCGGGGGGCATTAGCCCTGTCAAAGGGTAGAGGGAAAACATAAAGCCGCTGATGCTTAGTGTACTTCCAGGTGGAGCGGCTTTCAGGATGGCATCGGCAGCCAGTAAATAGTTGGACTGGGCAACCGCTTCAGGTCTCCATGCCGTGTTGGCTATGCCTGCAAGATTTTCCTTGGTGCCTGACCAGATGTTGGAGAGCAGAACAAATTTGGGCCAAAGCAGAGGCACGCACGCCGCAATTAATCCTGCTGAGATTACGACTCTCACTTTTTCAGGTTGCGGGCTGATCAGGTAATGCCAGGCCAGTGCGCAGATACCTGCCAAGCCTGGAAGGCAGACAGCGAAGTGGTAGGGAAAACCTATTTTTGTAATGGGTTCCAGCAAGGGGACGGCTGCAATGGCGACCCAAAATAATAAGCGATTCAAAGATGCTGAGCTTCGCTGATGCACGGTATGCACAATCAGTCCGAAAGCTGCGGCCCCTGTAATGCCGAGTGCGATACCTGCCTCTTTGGCTGAAGCAGTGCCATTTGAAATCAGCAGAGGGATCGTCTGATCTTTCATCGAGGCATAAAAGTCACCGGCATGTACGTACGCGTCAAGGAACGCCTGCATTCCACCGCGCGAAATCAGTACCGCGCCAATGATGATGGCACCTGTCAGTACACCACCCATGGAGAATCTGGTAAGTGTTCGCCAGCCATGGGTGATCAGGATGCTGATTGCCCCGACGACCACGAACGGTATGAACGTTTCTCGAAGCAAAACCGAGATCGCGCTCAATCCCCCGATCCAGAGCCAGGACGGCGAGTCCTTCGATATGTTTCGAGCCCATAGCAGTGCGATGAACAGTGGGATATAGGCCGAAAATATGCTGTTCTTGAATCCTGATTGAATGAACAGTGGCTGATTCATCAAAAAGAGGAATATAGCCGCTATCAGCGTGGCTCCCAGTCGGCTCTGTGATTGCTGTTCGATTACTTTGTAAAAGAGCAGCCCGGCCACCAAGGCGACAATCAAATCGACGAGTCGCAGAAACATCAGATGATTGACTGACAAATCAAAAACCCAAGATAGGAGCATTGGGTAAAGCATCAATGTCCCTGAATCGGGTAGCCCATGTCCGGTGGACAAGCTTGCAAAAATGATCTGCGAGAAATAGGCAAATACACCTTCATCTGTGGAAGGCAATGAGCCTAGAACGCAAAGTCGCGGCAACCCTGTCGCCACGATAACGACGAACCAGCAAAGGGCCTGCTGGCTTGATTTGGTGCAATGACTCAGCATGAAAGCATCTCTACGACTTTGATTTGCTGGGCTTCAGTGATACCGACCCAAAGTGGCAGGCGAACCAGGCGTTCGGACTGGTCATCGGTGACTTCCAGGCTGCCATGTGTGCGGCCGTATCGCCGGCCCGCAGGAGATGAATGCAGGGGAACGTAGTGGAAGACCGAACTGATCTCCTGGCTCCTGAATTTCTCAAGGACAACTTGGCGATCAATGTCGGGTGCCAGCAACACATAATACATATGAGCGTTATGTTGGCATTCTTGAGGAATTATCGGGCGCCGCAGAATGCCGCGCGCCTCCAGAGGCGCCAGTAATTCGTGGTAGCGGTTCCAGCTGGCAAGGCGCGTCTGAGTAATGCGATCAGCTTCCTCCAGCTGTGCCCAAAGAAACGCAGCGATCAATTCCCCGGGAAGAAAAGAAGAGCCGACTTCTTGCCAGGTGTATTTATCGACTTCGCCTCTGAAGAAACGGCTGCGGTCTGTACCCTTTTCACGAATGATCTCGGCGCGCAACGCCATCTGTGGATCGTTGACCAGAAGAGCGCCACCCTCACCGGAAATCACATTTTTGGTCTCATGGAAGCTGTAGGCGCCCAAGTCACCGATGCCACCCAATGCGCGCCCCTTGTACGTAGCCATTACACCTTGAGCTGCATCCTCAACTACTTTGAGATCGCGTCGCCGGGCGAGTGTCATGATGCTGTCCATCTCGCAAGCGACGCCAGCGTAATGGACTGGGACGATGGCTTTGGTTCGATCAGTGATGGCTGACTCAATTAGATTTTCGTCGAGGTTCAGGGTGTCTTTGCGGATATCTACAAAGACTGGGACGCCCCCTCGCAAGACAAAGGCGTTTGCGGTGGAAACAAATGTGTAGGAGGGCATGATGATCTCATCCCCTGGCTCAATATCCAGAAGCAGCGCAGCCATTTCCAGGGCAGCGGTGCATGAGTGGGTCAGCAGGGCTTTGCTGCAACCAGTTCGCTGCTCCAGCCAGTTGTGACAGTGCTTCGTAAACGGTCCGTCACCTGCCAAGCGGCCATTGAAGTGAGATTCGGCAATGTAATAAAGCTCCTTCCCGGTCATGTGTGGCCAGTTGAATGGAATCTTGTTTTTGCTCATTTTGAATTCGCTCCGATCTCAAAGATGCACAGTACTGGCCAGCTTTGAATGAAAACTGGGAAGGCCGCTTGATTAGGGGGCAGTGGGGTGTCATCCACGAGCAGCCACCACTGTGCCTATGACAATAAGAGAAACCCCTATTACTTTTTGTAGAGTCATGGGCTCGCTTAAAATCCATGTCCCCAGAATAAGCACGACAACAAAGTTAATGCTCATGAACGGGTAGGCGTGGCTCAAGTCGAATTTCGACATGGCAGCCATCCAGGTGATGGATGCGAGGAAACCCGCTAAAAAACCGGAAAATACACCAGGGTCCATTAGTAAGTGGACCATGAACTTGAGTTTTCCGAAAAGATCTTCCGGCAAGGCGCCAAAGCGTGAAATTCTCCATTTCAGCATTAGTTGCCCGTACACAGTAAATATAATTGTGGCGAATATATAAAGGTAGTCGAGCAGGCGAGCCATTAATTGCGCTCCAGAATAGCTAGCCCGAATCCGGATTTTCCGTAGCCATTGCCGTTATACAACATGTATCTTTTTCCCTTGTGATCGAACACAAACGGGTACTCAATCATTTCGGAGTCCCAGCCCTCCGACGATGCGTCAATGCTGACTTCATTCAGTGCGAGTCGCCATTGAGTGCCTGCATCAGTAGTTGCATATCCGATACGATACTTTTCGCCGTTTCCACTGCGATATGAAAACCACATTTCCAGTCCGCCCAGAGGGTTTTTTGCAATGGTGGGGCGAGAAAAAGCCTGCGCGACTCCCACTTCAAAAGGGATTGCCAGGCCGTTACGGTGCCAGTTATCACCGTCATTGGAGTGAGCCGAGTTGATGATGTGGATCATTTCACCATTGCCGGAATCCCAGGTTCTGGTCGATCCATACCACATGTCAAAGCCACCATCGGGATTTTCGACCACCCAGGGATAGGACAGGCTGATGGGATCGGTCTCATCGATGCCCATGAACGGAGTATCGCGGTCAATGCTCAGTGTGGCGTCTGAGTTGACAATCAGTCTGCCGACATCCCCTCGCCAGTGTTGCTGTCCGGACGATTGCCAGCCCATGAAAAGCATGTACCGAACGCCGTCGACCGTGTAGCAGTTGCCGATGCTCACGCCGTCGGCATAGAAACTTCCCTTTGGACCATGCTCGAAAAACGGTAGAGGGTGTTCCTTGACAACTTTTAACTGTTCGATATCGATGTCAACGGCACCGACGGAGGAGCGATTTTGGCTATCCCTCCCGCTGAAAAAAACTCTAAAAGTATCATCGTGCAAAAATACCGGAAGCGGATTGGCTGCATGAGATAGCAACTTCGGATGACGGTTTTCGCCTTCGACGGTAAACAGTCGTCCGAGTTTTCGCCATGTCGGTTTCATAATTTTCTCAACTTACTGCTTGGCACTCTTGAGCGCTCGGTGGCTTGACCGATATATACACCTTCCGCCTCTGCGTCTGCCAAGAGCAATGTGCCTGCGCCTATCACGCATTTGTCCTCTACCTTTATATGGTCGCGCAGTGTTGCGTTGACACCAATAAAACACTGCTCGCCAATATGAACACCGCCTGAAATTACTACATGCGAGGCGATAAAAGTATGGTCCTGGATCGTGGAGTGATGGCCGATATGGTTGCCACTCCAGAGCGTGATGTTATTGCCGATTGACACGAAAGGCTGGAGGGTGTTGTCTTCAAGAATAAAACAGTTGTCGCCGATAAGCCCCTCGTTGAGTACAGTTGCACGACTGCTGATGTAATTGGCGAGAGTATAGCCGAGCACCTTGGCTGCCAGATATTTCTCTTTACGCACCGCGTTGAGTTTGGAGTAGCTCAAGGCGATGAACATGTCATGGGTTTCTACTGGGTAGCGGGAAAGAATATCTTCAAATGCAACGACTGGCAGCCCGCAAAAAGTAGGAGCTTGAATATACTCGCTGTCGACTGTGAAGGCGACTACTTCAAAGGAGGAGTCTGTGCTGAAATAAAAATGTGCCAGTTGAGCAATATCGCCTGATCCAAATATTACTAGTTTTCTTTTCATCACGTCTTCCTTACCAGAATGGTGAATTCATAAAGTCCATAGTCATGGAGCAAGGCGACCTGTCGGGAATAGCGGCGTTTGCACAAATCAAATAACAGGCAAGGGTCGGAGTAGTACAGGTCGTCGCGCTTTTTATCTTCGTCGGAGTATGAAGTCAGGCAGTTGAAGGCGAAGCCGTAACGACTTGCTTTATCCATTACATCCAAGGTGTTTTCAAGGTAGGCCCGCCACTCTGCGTCGGACCGTCCCAAGCGAACATTGAAGATCCCACTGGCAACAATATAGTCCATCAGGCTGTCAGGTTCGGATGCGGTAATGAATCGCGCTGCCTGCATTTTTGCATAGCGTTGTTTGGCGACATTGATCATGTCGCTGGAAACGTCGATGCCAAGGTACGAAAATGAGTGGCATTGTTTATTCAGGTAGTCAACAAGTGCGCCGTATCCGCAGCCAAGATCACCGATTGAGAACGCCTGCGGATCATTGATTATTTTGCACAGTTGTTCGAATCGAAGCGCCTGGCCCTGTTCACCGTTCCAGTCAACTCCATTTGGGGTTTCGCCATGTAGTGCGAGCTTTTTCGAGTAGTAACTTGCTACTTCGTCGAGCAATTCAATCTTGTCGTTTTGCATAAATTTGCCTCACGATGGTGTAGGGGCGCTGTTTCGACTCGGAAAAGATCTTCGAAAGATAGATGCCCACGACGCCAATAAACGAGATGACCATGCCGCCAATTAGCCAGATGGACGCCATGACTGACGTCCAGCCACTCATCGGCGTCGCCAGCACTAGCCAATGAAGGATCAGATAAGCAATATAAAGGACAGCAAAAAAAGAAATAGAAATGCCAATATAGAAGATGCCAACCAGCGGGGCATTACTGAACGAAGTCACAGAGTTAACCAATACAGACATTTTTCGTCTGAAGGTATAAGTCGTTTGACTGGTGTTGCCTTTTTTTACCGTTTGCGCTTGCTGGTTAAAACCGGTGATATGCCAAAGTCCTGCCATGAATACTTCACGCTCCTCATGGCGTAGCAAGGCATCCACATAGCGACGAGTCATCAGTCTGGCGGTGATGATGTTTTCCGGCAGTGCCAACCCTGTCAGCGCTTGAAAGAAGCGATAGAACCAGCGGCCGCTCCAGCGTTCGAACCAACCACCCTTGCGTTGCTCCTGTACGCCATAGACCACATCACAGGATTGCTGTTGAAGCTGCTCGGAAAAGCTGGTCAAGTATTCAGGCTCCTCCTCCAGATCGCTGTCTATCAGGAAAACTTTCTCTCCATTGGCGTGTGCCAACCCAGTCATCATTGCTTTGTGATGACCGAAATTACGTGACAGGTCAACCAATACAACATGGTGATCTCGCTCGGTAAGAGAGATAGCAATGTCAAGGCTGTTGTCGGGGGAACCGTCATTCACCAAGACGATTTCATAGTCTTCCCCTGCAAGGCTTATTGCCGCAGCGCTGGCACGTGAATAAAACTCTTCTATATAGGCCGCAGATTGATAAAGGGTGGCGACGATCGAGAGCTTCATCAATTAACATGCCTCATCTGGCGATGGGAATTTTCCCCGCAGTTAAATAATAAGTCGAGAATCGTAACGCCATGGGTGAACTCTCCCCATAACTGTGGGTACTCCGGGTAGCCAGCGTAGTCATACCAAGTGAGCTTTATATTTCGCGTGTCGAAAATCTGTTCATCGATATAATTTCTGGCCGCCGGGCCGGAGATGTATTCGGTGCCTCCTGCCTGAGCACAGAGGTCGGCAAGACGCTCGGTTTTGCCTTCGATTAACGTGTAGTCGGAGGAGCGAGTGAGCGTGGTTGTTATTTTAAGGTAATCGCAGATGGCCTGGATAAAGTTCTGGTTAAGTTCGGAAATAGTGGCGTAGGAATTGCTCAGATATAGTGGCTCAAGCCATTCGGCAATTTCCTGGAAGTGGGGCGCACGACTGTAGTTTTGAAGCAGGGATCTCCAGTGAATGGCGGCCCATTCGTTTCCATCAATTTCAGTGTCCTTGATTTTCTGGTGGTATTTTCCTTTCACCAGAACGGGCACTGTTAGCCACTGAACACCTTGAGGCGTTTTGATCTGATTGCGGTTTCGCCAGTCACGACGCGTATATTGCATGTCGTCAAATAGAATAAATTCATCTACCGATGCGATCATGTCAAAATACCCTTTCCAAGGGATGTAGTTAGATTGGAGTATCGCAACTTTTTTCAAAGTATCATTCCTTGGTTTCGATGAGGCTTGCTTGAATGATTCGGCTGATGTGAAATAATAAAGAATGGACTTTTTTTAAGTTAATAGAAAACAAACTATTGGTAGTGCTGTTTCTCCACTTCTTGACGCAGGCATGTTAATCCGCGAAGGAGGAGGCGTCACCCTTTTCGTCGAGATTTTTTCCCTGGAGCATCGCTGGAGAAGGGAGGGCGTGAGCAGTCAGAATGCATTCTCCGACCTCGGGCAGGGCAGGTCGTCCTACCCTGCCCGAGGGGCGTTGAAGCCGGGCACGCCTCGCTCTGGGGGGCGCTACTATCTAGTGGATTTGGAAAGCAAGTTGGGTCGTGGGGAAAGTGACTTCGTTGCAGTAAAACTCAGCTTGTTATGGCTATAAGCAGTTCGACATGTTGATTGTATTGAAGGCATTTTTTGTAGAAAACCCCAGTGCAAAAGGCTGGGGCTTTCTGTTCAGCAGGCGCTGGACCATTCCCATGATCGGGCGGTCATAGTCGGAATTATCCGCCTTGTCATTGCGTGTCTATTGCATTCGGCTTGTTGTTCTTGGGCACCTGGCAGAGTTTCTGATTCAGATTTCCTTCACCGGCGTATCGCTCTGCACACCCTTGATCAACTCGATCACATGTAAACAGTCAGCTTTGTTCACATAGGACTCGCCACTGGCAACCGTCTCGTGGTTTCCCGCCCGCAGCCGCCAGCGCCATTGGCCTTTGCCGGTGCTCGGGGTGCCTCGGGATTGCCTGTAGATCTCGAAATACATTCAGTTCGCTCCTTGCGATGGTGTTTGCGACAACCTGTGTGTCGCATCGACGCAAGCCTAGCGGAGCGAGTTTTTTTCGCTATCGGGCATTTGTTTCCAATCGTTGGCAGATGTTTCTGAGGAGTGCGGGCTAGAGCGTGCGCAATGGCGTCTGGATTGGCCGGAATGTCGCCATTTGCGCCTTGCAAGGTTAACGGCGCTACTGCTTAATACGGGACGGCTCATGGCGTCGAAAATGCTTCGACGACCGACAAACACTATAAAAAGAGCATTCCCTTGACTGAGCATGGAACAGCACAGGCCACACGGGTCACGTTATCGCTGGTTATCCCGGTTTTTAATGAGGAGGACAGTCTCGACGCGTTCATTCTGCGCATCGACGAAGTCTTCCGGCAGCAGACCTCGATTGCTCTGGAGCTGGTGTTCGTCAATGACGGCAGTACCGATGCCACGCTTGAGGGGCTGCTGGAACGGCAACGGCACGACTCGCGTCTGCGCATCGTCGATCTGAGCCGTAACTTCGGCAAAGAGGCCGCCTTGTCCGCTGGCCTCCAGATCGCCACCGGGCAGATCGTTGTCCCCATCGATGCCGACCTGCAGGACCCGCCCGAAGTCATTCTGCAAATGATCGAGCGCTGGCGCGAAGGCTATGAAGTCGTGCTCGGCCACCGCATCAGTCGCCGCAGCGACACCTGGGCCAAGCAGACTTCCGCCCACTGGTTCTATCGCCTGCACAACAAGATCGCCGAGCAACCGCTGCCGGAAAACGTCGGTGATTTCCGCCTGATGGACCGTTGCGTGGTCGACGCCTTGCTGACCTTGCCCGAGTCTCGGCGCTTCATGAAGGGCCTGTTTGCCTGGGTCGGGTTTCGCACCACCCATGTGGATTACGAACGGCCCGAACGCGTGGCCGGGCAGAGCAAGTTCAACGGCTGGCGGCTGTGGAATTTTGCCCTGGAGGGCATCACCAGTTTCAGTACCGAACCGCTGCGAATCTGGACCTACATCGGCGCGGCGGTGTCGCTGGTCTCGTTTGCCTTCGCCATTTTTATTGTGGTGCGCACGCTGATCCACGGCGTCGACATGCCCGGTTATGCCTCGTTGATGGTGGCTGTGACGTTCCTCGGTGGCCTGCAGTTGATCGGCATCGGCGTACTCGGCGAGTACCTGGGGCGCACTTACATCGAATCCAAACGCCGGCCGGTTTTTCTGGTGCGTCGCGTCTATGACCCCAAGGACTGATACATGGATCTCAAGGAAACCGACATCCTCGGCGACAGCATTGGCGAGCATTGGTATTACTGCTCCAAAGCGGCGGCAACGCGTCACCTGCTCGGTGAGGCACCGATCACGCGGATTCTCGACGTGGGCGCCGGATCGGGTTTTTTTTCGCATCATCTGTTGACCCAAACCTCGGCGCAGGAGGCGTGGTGCGTTGACATCAGTTACCCCGCCGATTCCGATGCGAGCACTGCCGGCAAACCGGTGCATTATCGCCGCGATATCGACGCCGTCGACGCGGATCTGGTGCTGCTGATGGACGTGCTGGAGCATGTCGACGACGACCTCGGCCTGCTCAAGGCTTACGTCGATAAAGTGCCGTCCGGCAGCCGTTTTCTGATGACCGTGCCGGCGTTTCAGTTTCTGTGGAGCGGGCATGACGACTTCCTCGAACACAAACGCCGCTACACCCTGGCGCAGTTTGAAACCCTGGCCCGTGACGCCGGCTTGACTGTGCAGCGCGGTGCCTACTTTTTCGGTGCGGTGTTTCCGATCGCGGCGGTCTTGCGTTTGCTGCCCCAAGGCCCGCAGGCCGCCGCGCCGCAGTCTCAACTCAAACGTCATCATCCGTTGGTCAACGGCGTGCTCAAGACCCTCTGCCGCCTTGAACTGCCGCTGATGGGCATGAACCGTCTGGCCGGTCTGAGCGTGTTTGTGCTGGCGTGCAAACCGTGACTTCAGCCGATAGATCGGCGTTGATCCAGCGCGGCTTGCGCTTTGCCGTGACCGGGCTGTTCGTCACCGCTCTGCATGCGCTGGTGGCGGTGCTGTTCATCAACTTCGTGGCCCCGCATCCGCCGTTGGCCAACGGTGTGGCATTCGCTGTGGCGACGGTGGTGTCCTACGTGATCAACACCACCTGGAGTTTCTCCGCGCGGCTGCATGGCAGAACATTGGTGCGGTTCATGCTGGTGTCCTTCGGCGGGTTCTTGCTGGCGATGTTCGTTGCGTGGGCAGCGCAATTGGCTGGACTGCACTATTTGCTGGGCATCGGTGTCGTGGCACTGATCATTCCGGCGTTCACCTTTGTGCTGCACAATTTCTGGACGTACCGATGAAAGGCTTGAACAAGCATTCGGCCTTGGCGCTGTTGCCAATCCTGCTGGGAGCGCTGGCGTTTTTTCTGGTGATCGGCCCGCGTGCCCTTGATCCGCAAAACATTGCCTGGCTCAAGGACGGCGACCCGGCGACGCATTACCTGGGCTGGGCGTTCTTTCGCCACTCGCCCTGGACCTTTCCGCTCGGGCTGAATCCGTTCTATGGAATGGAGTTGGGCAGTGCGATCATTTTTTCCGATTCCAATCCGTTGCTGGCGTTGCTGTTCAAGCCGTTCAGTGCGTGGCTGCCGGAAACATTCCAGTACTTCGGCATGTGGTTGTTGCTGTGTTTCGTTCTGCAGGCCTGGTTTGCCTGGAAGCTGCTCGGACTGATCACCGACAATCCCGTGTTGCGCTTGCTCGGCACCGGGCTGCTGGTTTTTTCGCCGCCGATGTTTCTGCGCACCGGTGGCCATCTTTCGCTGGCCGGGCACTTTCTGATTCTTGCGGCGCTGTACCTGGCGTTGCATCCGGCACTGCAGCGGCGGCGTCTGGCATGGGGCATGTTGCTGGCCGCGACAGCGCTGGTGCATGCCTACCTGTTGGGGATGGTGGCGCTGATCTGGGTGGCTGATCTGCTTGGCAAGCTGCGGGGCGGCAAGCTGATCCGCCGTCAGGTCCTGATCGAGCTGGGCAGTTTGTTCGCACTGGTGAGCGTGTGCTGTTGGCAGGCGGGTTATTTCAGTATTTCCGGTGGCGCGGTGAGCGGTGGTTTCGGCTTTTATCGAATGAACCTGCTGTCGCTGGTGGATGCGGACGGTTGGTCTTACATTTTGACTAACATTCCCACGGCCGGCGGCGATTACGAAGGCTTCAATTATCTGGGGCTTGGCGTGCTGTTGCTGGTGCCCTTGGCCTTGATTGGCGGGTACCGCAGCGGCATTTCGCTGAAGGCACTGGTGAGCCGTCGTCCGTTGCTGTTCTGGGCGTTGATCGGGTTGACCTTGTTCGCGCTGTCGAACCATATCGGCGTCGGCCTGCAGACTTTCAGTTATCCGTTACCGAAGTTTGTGGTGAAGCTTTCGAATATTTTTCGTGCCTCGGGTCGGATGTTCTGGCCGGTGTTTTACGTCATCGTGATATTGCTGACTTATCTGGTGGTGCGCGGCTATCGAACGCGAGTCGCCATGGGGCTGCTGGCGCTGGCGTTAATGGTGCAAGTCACCGACACCCGGATTGCCTGGGCAGGTTTGAGAGCAGCGAAAATGCTGCCCGAAGCGTCGGCCTGGGCCAGCCCGATGCATGATCCGTTCTGGGCCAGTGCGGCGGCGCACTACAAGAGCATCCGTGCCGTGATGCCGAAAAATCAACCGGACCAGTGGCAGGCGATTGCCGATTTCGCCGCCACCCATGGGCTGAAAACCGATGCCGCCTACCTGGGGCGTACGAGCCCCCAAGCCCTGGAAAAGCTGCAGCGCACGACGCAAAGCCAACTTGCCAGTGGCCAGTACGACCCCGACTCGCTGTACATCCTTGATGACGATGCGCTGATGCTGGCGGTAAAAAGCATTCGCAGCGACAGCGATCTGTTGACCCGGGTCGACGACTTTGTCGTGCTGGCTCCTGGCTGGAAACACTGTGATCAATGCCTGGCGATGGTCGATCAGGGGCGAGCGCTGTCGCCGATACCCTTGAGCCAGCCGGGACTGGTGCAGACGTTCAACCGCAGTACTCGACAACTGGTCAAAGGCTGGTCCACACCGGAAGCCTGGGGCACCTGGAGTGACGGACAGGATGCGCAACTGCTGCTGCGCGTGGCCCCCGGGTCGCATGCGCTGGTGATTGAGGCGCTGGCGTTTGCCATGCCGCCGAACCTCAGTCAGCGGGTGATCGTCAGCATCAATGGCGTCGAGGCGTTGTCGACGCGTCTGACCCAGGTGCAGGGCAATCGGCTGGAAATTCCGCTCAGCGCGGCGCAGGTCGCCGAGGAGTATCTGAATGTCCAGCTGCATCTGCCAGATGCGGTCAGCCCGAAAAAGCTCGGCTTCAATGACGATGCGCGAGTCATGGGGCTGGGATTGCAAACCCTGACGGTGCAGTGAAATTGTCGAACAAACCGCCAATCGTCTGATAGACGCCGATCCCAAGGACTTCATACACTGCCAGCAGTCTGGGGATCGGGGGCAATGGATGAATCGAAATGAACTACGCAAGGCCGACATCAACCTGATGGTGGTGTTCGAGACCTTGATGCTCGAACGCAACGTGACCCGGGCGGCGGAGAAGCTGTTTCTCGGCCAGCCGACCATCAGTTCGGCGCTCAATCGCTTGCGCGCGATGTTCAATGACCCGCTGTTCATCCGCGTCGGCCATCGCATGGAACCGACCGCCCGCGCCGAAGAGTTGTTCAGGTATCTGTCGCCGGCGCTCGACTCGCTGTCGGTGGCGCTGAGCCTGACCCACGACTTCGACCCCGCCGTGAGCAACATGACGTTCCGGATCGGCCTGTCCGATGATGTCGAGTTCGGCCTGTTGCCGCCGCTGTTGCGGGCATTGCGCCAGGAGGCGCCGAGCGTGGTGTTCGTGGTGCAACACGTCGACTACTGGCGCATTCCCGATCTGCTGGCTGCCGGCGACATTACCGTCGGCATCAGCCAGACCCGTGGCTTGCCGGCCAATGCCAAACGCAAGCTGCTGCGGCATATCCAGCCGAGCATCCTGCGTGCCGATGCTTCGGACTCACCGCTGACCCTCGACGAATACTGTTCACGCCCACACGTACTGGTGTCGCACACGGCGAACATCAGCGGCTATGCCGATGAGTGGCTGGCGGAAATCGGTCGCACCCGGCATGTGGTGTTGTCGGTGCCGCAATACAGTGCGCTGCCGGCGTTGCTCGCCGGTACCGACCTGATCGCCAGCCTGCCGGACTACACCGCCGAAGCCATGGCGGCTTCTGGTCGATTGTTCAAAGAACCGTTCCCGTTCAAGACCCCGATGCTGGATCTGTCGATGGTCTGGCTCAGCCATGTCGACAGCGATCCGGCCGAACGCTGGCTGCGTTCGCGGCTTGAGGCATTCATGAGCGAACGGCCACTGACCGCGCCCTGAATTCCACCACAAATCTCCCCTGTGGGAGCGAGCCTGCTCGCGAAAGCGCAGTATCAGACAATATTGATTTGACTGAGACGTCCTCATCGCGAGCAGGCAAAAACCCGCACGGGAGCAGGGCAATGCTGTGGTATATGTACGACCTTTCTGCCGACTGACTGGAGCACCCCATGCCACATCTGCACATGGAATACACCGCCAACCTGCCGCAATTGAACGCGGATGTGGCGTTGATCCGGCTCAACAACACGCTGGTGGGGTCCGGTCAGTTCGCGGCGGAGTTTGATATCAAAAGCCGGGCGGTGAAGGTTGAGACTTTCAAGGTGGGCACCGGCATGGGCGAACGCGCCTTTGTCCACGTGAAGCTGGCGCTGCTCAGCGGTCGTTCGCCGCAAATCAAGAAGCAGCTCTCGGAAAGTCTGTTGGCGGTGCTGCAGGATCTGTGCGAGTGGCCGGCTGGGGTTGAAGTGCAGCTCTGTGTGGAGTTGCTCGATATCGACCGCGATTCCTACACCAAGACCGCCATCGGCGTTTAGGACTCAGGCCGCTTCCAGCTCACTGCAGACCTTGATCACCTGCTCGCGCAGCCAGACGTTGGCGCTGTCCTGATCGGCGTTCTGGCTCCATTGCATGTCGAGGGTGAACCCCGGCAGGCCGTTCGGCGCTTCGCAATGATTGAACACCGCGTCGTTGGTCAGCAGACGCTGGATGCGCCGGGGCAGGGTGAGGATGAAGTCGGTGCCGGTGATCATTTTCAGCGCCGCGCTGTAGCTGTTGGAGCGGGCGACGATCTGCCGTTTCTGCGCCTGGCGCGCCAGCCAGCCATCAACCATGTTGGTGGTGGAAGTCCACGGTGTCGGAAACACGTGTCGGCGCTCGGTGAAGGCCTGCAGGCTCAGGCGCGGTTCCAGCGGCGTGGCGCGTTTGTCGAAGACGCAGACCAGATCGTCTTCCAGCAGCATTCGCGACTTGAGGTCGGTGTGGCTGCGGTGGAAGTTGGGGCCGAAACAGATGACCAGATCGAGGCTGCCGTCGCGCAGTTCGTCGGCGGGCACATCGGTCTCGAACTTGTGCATGTTGACCACCACCGGCAAATCGTCGAAGTCGAAACGCTTCAACAGGCGCGGCAACACCAGTTGCTCGAAGTATTCCGGCGCACAGATGTTGAAGGTTTTCGCTTGGAGGGTCGGGTCGAAGGCCGGGGCACCGGCGTGGCACAGGTTGATGCTTTCGAGAATTTTCTGCACATGGCCGTACATGGTGCCGGCCTTGTAGGTGGGCCGCATGCCTGTGCGGGTGTTGATGAACAGATCGTCTTCGAAACTGGTGCGCAATTTTTTCAGGCAGTAGCTGACAGTGGACTGGCTGACGCAGAGCGTCTCCGAGACGTCCGTGACGCTGCTTTGCTCATACACGGCGATAAACACCATGAGGTCCTGCATGTCGAGCTTTCGAAGCAAGTTACTGTTCAGCATCCGTTCCGTCTCGCTGTGCTCCTTGCGCTGAATCCGCGCAAACGTGTGCGCATGATCGTAACGGAACGATGGTGCCAGGACAAAGCCTTGTAGGACGATTCAATGTCAGTTGTGGGACAGAAAGTTTTAGCAACACGACGTCGCCAGATAAACCGCAAAAAGATGGCAAGAAGCCTCTAGCCCGGCGATGGTATCTGGCTTCAACGGATGTGTCGGGCGAACTGCCGAGGGTCGAAACGCAGCACGATCAGCAACATCACCATCATTACCGCAGTCAGCGACCACCAGGCCCATTCGAAGCTGCCGAGCCGGTCGCGGATCATTCCGGCCAGCAGCGGCGAAAGCCCGGCGATCAAGTAGCCGATACCTTGCACGAATGCGGTCAGGCTGCCGGCGCGCTGCGGGTTGTCGAGGTGATCGAGTGAGACGATCAGGCTCATCGGGAACAAGCCGCCGATGCCCAGCCCCAACAGGCACGGCCACAGCAGGCTGAGGTGTTGCGGACTGAGGACCAGCCCGCAGAAGCCTGTAATGATCAGCAGCAGTAAAGCTGCCAGGACCGCGCGACGATCACGGCTGCGGTTGGCGATGGCCGGCGTCAGCAGCCCGGAAATGACCTCCATGGCGGTCAGAAAACCCAACAGTAGCCCGGCATCCTGTTCGTTCCAGCCTTGTTCCACGTAATACGGCGCCAGCCACGCGAGTACGCAGGTGTAGGAGGCCGTGCCGAGGCCGAAGAAGATGGCGAGCAGCCAGGCACGGGAATTACGTGCGAAGGATTCTTTTCCTGCAGCCGTGTTCTGGATGGATGACGAGGGCGCCTGCGTCCACCAGACCAGCAACGCGAGCAAGGCCAGTCCTGCCCAGATCGCCAGTCCGGTGCGCCAGCTGCCAGTGTGTACTAGCACCGACGGCGCGAGTGAGGCGGCCAGGGCGGCGCCGCCCATGATCGACGTGACATACAGGCCCATGCACAGCGCTACATGATCGGGGAAGCGTGACTTGATCAGCGCCGGCATTAACGCCTGAATCAAAGCAATGCCAATCCCCGCCAGCACCGCGCTGCCAATCAACGGCGGCGCCGAATCGAGCCACAGCCGCGACAGCGTCGCCAGTCCGATAATCAGCAGCGACAGGATCACCGCGCGTTGCTCGCCCAAACGTCGACTGATGCCAATACCGAAAAACATCGCCAGTCCCATCGCCATCACCGGCAGCATGGTCAGCAGCGAAGCCAGGCTGAAACTCAGTGCAATGTCGCCGCGTATGGCCGACAGCAAGGGACCGACGGCGGCCATGGACGGGCGCAGATTCAGCGCGACGAGGATGATCCCGAACATCAGCCAGACAGCGGGGCGGGTGGTGGTGCGGACGTTTTCCATCGGCAGACTCTGGATTGCGGAGGCCGCTGATTAGGCGGTGCGGCGCACTTATCGGCAAATCAGATTTCCCGAGCATTATTTAAAAACTAAATATCACTCTCCCCGTGTAGGAGCTGCCGCAGGGTGAGGTTCGGATTCATCTTGTTGATCACGCTGTCAGACTATTCTTTATCTCTGGCAGGATATTTCGTTACAGCTCTGGTCCTGCGCAGGCGCGTAAAACGCCGGCGGCGATATATACTGCGCGCCATTCTTCAAGGGAGAGCCGTGTGGCCATCGATATTCACTGGATTCGCGACAACGAAAGCCTCGCGCAGCTTTGCGCCGAGTGGCAGCAACTGCCGTTCGTTGCCCTCGACACCGAATTCATGCGGGTCGACACCTTCTACCCGATTGCCGGTTTGCTGCAGGTCGGTGACGGCAAACGCGCCTACCTGATCGATCCGCTGACCATCGACGCCTGGCAACCACTGGCGGCGCTGCTGGAAAACCCGGCGGTGCTCAAAGTCTTGCACGCCTGCAGCGAAGACCTCGAAGTGCTGTTGCGTCTGACCGGCAGCTTGCCGGCGCCGTTGTTCGACACTCAATTGGCCGCGGCCTATCTGAACCTCGGGTTCTCGATGGGCTATTCGCGGCTGGTGCAGGAGGTGCTCGGTATCGAGCTGCCGAAGGGCGAAACCCGTTCCGACTGGTTACAGCGTCCGCTGTCCGACACGCAGATCAGCTACGCCGCCGAAGACGCGGTGCATCTGGCGGAAGTTTTCGTACAACTGCGGCCGAAACTGTCTGACGATAAGTTCGCCTGGGTGCTGGAGGACGGCGCCGAACTGGTAGCCAACCTGCGCCGTGAAACCGACCCGTACGAGGTCTATCGCGAAGCCAAGCTGGCGTGGAAACTGTCTCGTGCGCAATTGGCGGTGCTGCGTGAGTTGTGCGCCTGGCGTGAAAAAGAAGCCCGCGCCCGTGATCTGCCGCGCAACCGCATCGTCCGTGAACACTCGCTGTGGCCGCTGGCCCGCACGCAACCGGACAACCTCGCGGCGTTGGGCAAGATCGAAGACATGCACCCGCGTACCGTGCGTCAGGACGGCCAGTTTCTGCTTGATCTGATCAAGCGCTCTGGCAGTGTGGGGCCTGATCAATGGCCGCCGGCGGTGCCGGAGCCATTGCCGGTCGAAGCCGCTGCGCTGATCAAGCAACTGCGCGCCCTCGGCCAGGTCGAAGCCGAGCGTCTGGGCATCGCGCCGGAACTGATGCTGCGCAAGAAAACCCTCGAAGCGCTGGTTAAAAGCGGCTTCCCCGAGGGCCCTTATCAATTGCCTGAGTCGCTGCGTGGCTGGCGCCGCGAACTCATGGGCCAGAAGCTGCTCGACAGCCTGGCCACCGCCGGAGAACAGCCTTGAAACGTATTTGCTCCATTTACCAAAGTTCGAAGAAACCCGGGATGTATCTTTATGTGCTCAAGAGCGATGCGCTTGAGCGCGTGCCCGAGGCGCTGATGGCGGCCTTCGGCAAGGCGAAGCATTCCTTTGACCTGGTACTGACCCCCGAGCGCACACTGGCGCGCGAGGACATCACCGTGGTCCTGGAAAACCTCGACAAGCAGGGCTATCACCTGCAGATGCCACCGGCCGAGGACGAGTACATCGAACACCTGCCCGAAGAGTTGCTGCGACGCAACGACCCGGTCTGATCTGCGAGGCCCTGTTCTGGGCCTCTTGCCACCCTGGAACTGATTTTACGGCGACGACCGCCACGAAGGAGCACCGCTCTTTCGGCGGTTGCCTGCACGGTTTGCGAAAGGTTTGAAGATGCGCGTTCTGATTGCTGAACACGACCACGCGGTGTACGCCCGGCTGCTGCGCCAGATGGCCCCCGAACTTGAAGTCCTGACCAGTGGCGACTCTGCCGAACTGGCGCGTCAGGCTGCCGATTGCCCGGTGTGGCTGGGGCAGCCGGATCTGTTGGCGACCCTGCTGCGTCAGGGCCACCAGCCGCAATGGCTGCAATCGACCTGGGCCGGCATCACGCCGCTGCTCGCTGATGGTCTGCGCCGCGATTACCGCCTGACCCGCGCGGTGGGGATCTTCGGTCAGGTGATGGCCGAATACGTACTGACCTACATGCTCGGTCACGAACGGGAAGTGCTGGCGCGGCTGGTCAGCCAGGTCGAACGCAAGTGGGATAACCGCACCGGCCAGAGCCTGGTCGGGCGCAAGGTGCTGATCGTCGGGACCGGCAATATCGGTCAGAGCGTGGCGCAGTTCCTGCTGCCGTTTGGCGTCGAGTTGTACGGCATTGCCAGCAGCGCGCGTGAGCAGGCGCCGTTCATCGAAGTTGGTTCGATGGCCGATCTGCCACGGCTGGTGGGCGCGGTCGATTACGTGGTCAACCTGCTGCCGAACACTGCGCACACCCACGATATCTACGATGCGGCGCTGTTCAAGCAGTTCAAGCCGACCGGGTTGTTCATCAACGTCGGACGCGGCGTGGCGGTGGTGGATGCGGATCTGGTGGAAGCCTTGAAGGAAGGGCATCTGGCCGGTGCAGTGATCGACGTTTGCCGTCAGGAGCCGTTGCCGCAACGCCATCCGTTCTGGACTGCCTGGGGGCTGCTGCTGACTGGACACAGCTCGGCGCCGACGTCGCCGGCGTTGATGGTGCAGTTGTTCGTCGAGAATCTGAAGGCGTATCAGGCGGGAGAAGCGTTGCGCGGGGAAGTGGATTTCAACCGCGGTTACTGAGGTGTAATCAAAAGATCGCAGCCTTCGGCAGCTCCTGCATTGATCTCAGTAGGAGCTGCCGAAGGCTGCGATCTTTTGCGTTTAAAGGGTGAAGTTGCCTTCCGCCGCCAGCTCGCTCAGCGGACGACGCGGGCTCGGCTCTTCACGGGCCTGCAGGTACTCGGCCAGGGTCGCCTTGTCACCCAGCTTGCCGACAGCGACCGCCGCATGCAGCGCATAACCTTGCGGAATATTCAGCTCCTTGCGGGTCAGCTCCTGATCGAAACCGGCCATGCCGTGGGTGTGCCAGCCGCTGATGCTCGCCTGCAGCGCCAGGTGGCCCCAAGCGGAGCCGGTATCGAAGGTGTGCCACAGCGCCGGGGTCTCTTCGCTGGCACCGGGTGCGGTGAAGGTGGTTTTCGAAATCACGATCACCAGCGCCGACGCGTGTTGCGCCCAGCTGCGGTTGAATTCATTCAGCAGCCCCAGGAAGCGCTCCCAGTTCGGCGTATCACGACGCGCATACAGAAAACGCCACGGCTGCGAGTTGTACGCCGAAGGCGCCCAGCGTGCGGCTTCGAAAAAACTCAGCAGGGTTTCTTCCGGGATCGCTTCGCCGGTGAAGGCACGAGGCGACCAGCGATCGGTGAACTGCGGGTGAATGGCGTAATCGGCAACGCGAGGGTTGGCACTCATCAAAAGATTCCTTGCTGTGTTTGCGTCATGAATTCGTGGCAAAACCCTACTGGGCGGCGATTCGGCTGACAAGCGCGATTTACCGACAGTCGCCAGCGCTTGGCCCGCAGGGCCTTGGGCACTAGACTGGCGGCCTTTTCACCACCTGATGTTGATGCTTGAGCCATGGCCGCCAAAGTCGAACCGTTCTGGAAACGCAAAACCCTCGAGCAACTGGATCACGAGGAATGGGAATCGCTGTGCGACGGCTGCGGTCTGTGCTGCCTGCAGAAACTCGAAGATGAAGAAGACAACAGCGTCTATTACACGCGCATCGCCTGCAAACTGCTGGACCTGAAAACCTGCCAGTGCAGCGACTACCCGAATCGCATCAAGTTTGTCCCGGACTGTATCCAGCTCACTCCTGGCCAGGCCGAAGAATTCAAATGGCTACCGCCGACTTGCGGTTATCGTCTGGTCAGTGAAGGCAAGGATCTGCCGCTGTGGCACCACTTGGTGTGCGGCGATCGTGACGCCGTGCACCACGAACGGATTTCCCAGTCCGGGCGCATGCTCGCCGAAGGCAGCGTGCCGGAGGACGACTGGGAAGATCACCTGATTTTCCGCGCCGGTTAAGCACCAAGGGTTTCCAGGATTCAACAAGGAGTGTGTATGGCTGGGGGATTGCTGCGGGCATCGCTGATCGGCCTGCTGGCGCTAAGCGCACCGGTGTGGGCGGCAAAGAAAGTCGATCTGGATTACCACGTTCGCCTGCTGCCGCAAAGCGATCAGGCCGAAGTGCGCCTGACCGTGGCCAAGGGCGAAGCGGTACGCAGCCTCGATTTTGACCTCGGCGATGGCAGCCACTACAGCGACTTCAAGGCCGATGGTCAGTGGCAATTGTCTCCGGGCAAGCATGCTCGGGGCCTCTGGCGTCCGAGCGGCGACAAGCCCAGCCTGACTTATCGCGTCAGCATCAGCCACGGCCGCAAGAGCGGCAGCTTCGACACGCGCATGACCCCGACCTGGGCGCTGCTGCGCGGTGATGATCTGGTGCCGCCCGCCAGGCTCGATCAGCAGGATGGCGTCGAGCTGGTGTCACGTCTGCAATTCGAACTGCCCAACGGCTGGCAAAGCGTCGAAACCGCCTGGCCGCGCATCGGCAAAAACACATTTCGCATCGACAACCCTTCACGCCTGTTCGACCGCCCGACCGGCTGGATGCTCGCCGGTCACCTCGGCAGCCGCCGCACGCGCCTGGGCGAAACCGAAGTCACCGTGGCTTCGCCGCAAGGGCAGGGCATGCGCCGCATGGATGTGCTGACGCTGCTGACGTTCGTCTGGCCGCAGGTGCAAGCGGTCTATCCCCGGCATCCGAAAAAACTGCTGATTGTCGGCGCCAACGACCCGATGTGGCGCGGCAGCCTCGGTGCACATGAATCGATCTATCTGAATACGCGTTTGCCGCTGGTCAGCGAGAGCGGCAGCAGTGCGCTGGTGCGTGAGCTGGCGCAGGTGTTCGGGCGCATCAACGATGAACATCGCAGTGACTGGATCAGTGAAGGCTTTGCCGAGTACTACGCGATCGAACTGGTGCGGCGTGCCGGGGGCATGAGCGATGAACGTTATCAGGCGTTGCAGGCGAAATTGACCCGGGACAGTCAGAAGGTGACGACGTTACGCGGCGAGCAGATCAGTGCGGCGCAGCTTGCAAAAGCGGTCATTGTCTTGCAGGAACTGGATCGCGAGATTCGCTTGAAGACGCGCAACAAGCGTTCGCTGGATGATGTGTTGCGCGGGGCGATGCATCTGGGGGCGGTGAGTACCAAGGAGTTTTTGCAACTGGCCGAGAGTGTTCTGGGTGAGTCTTCCAAAGTCCTCGATACCGTGTTACTCCAGTAAAGATCAAAAGATCGCAGCCTGCGGCAGCTCCTACAGGGGAAACGCATTCCACATGTAGGAGCTGCCGCAGGCTGCGATCTTTTGCTTTTAAACCCCGGCTTTCGGTGATTTCACCGAATCATCACCGGTAACGGTGGCGGTCTTGGTCGCCGCCTCGGCAATGGCCTTGAGCTGGCTCAGTTCTTCACCGGCGCGCTCGATCTTGGCACGCACGTTGTTCATGTCCTGACGGCTTTTTTCCAGCAGGCTCTTCACCGAGCTGTGCCCGGTGATGCCACGGGCCATCGCCACGCCGCCAATCGCCACTTGAATCAGACCGAACACGCCGCCACGGCGCAGGCCCTTGCCGACCATGATCACGCCACCGGCCAGCGAGCCGATGCGCTCCCAGCCCTGGACGTTCTGCTCGGTCGGGCTCTGGAACGGGGTGGAATCGATACGTTGGACGCGTTTGAGTTCGGTCATGATCTGTCTCCCAGGCAATGTGCAATAGATAGATAAGCTGACTGCCGCAGCGCCCGGCTCGTTCCATCGGATGTGCGACGTTTCAGCGGAATTTCGGCCCCGAGCGGGTGTTCAGGCCTTTGGCCATGCGGTCGTAGAGCACCACGTTGACTGTCGCTGCCAGATTCATGCAGCCGGTGGTCGGGATGTACACAACGTCTTCGCACCAGTCGCGGATCTCTTTATCCAGCGAGCCGTCTTCCGGGCCAAAGATGTATAGCGCGCGATCCGGGTGGGTGTATTCCGGCAGCGGGCGGGCGCCCTCGACCAGTTCCACGGCGACCGGGACGCAGTTGAGCGGGAGGATCTTTTTCAGGTCGTCGATGCCGATCAGCGGGATGTCGTAGTGCACACGCTTGGTGTCGGTGACGAAGTCGGCGGCGCGTTCATAACGCTTGCCGGTGTAGAACACCGACGCCACGCCGTAACAGCCTGCGGCGCGCATCACCGAACCGACGTTCTCCGGTGACTTGGGGTTGTACAAACCAATGCAGCTGTAACGTTTGTCTGCCACGAGCGGGGTGCCTTCGGGAAAAAGAGGGCGATTATACGGGGATTGGGGGAGGGCGGGCAGATTCGAGATCTGTGGTGTCTGGTCTGGCCTCATCGCTGGCAAGCCAGCTCCCACAGGTATCTCGGGTGTTCACAAAATTTGTGAGCGACCAAAATCATTGTGGGAGCTGGCTTGCCAGCGATGGGGCCAGTAATGGCAATGAAGATCAGTCTTCTTTTTTCATCAGGCCGGCGAGGGCGGCAAACGGGTTATGCGTGGCCTTGGCGATTTTTGGTGTGCTCAGCGAGCCGTCGCCGAAATACTGCTGGTCGGTGTAGCGCGAGTGCTCATTGTCGTGGCAATACAGGCACAACAGTTCCCAGTTCGAGCCGTCCTGCGGGTTGTTGTCGTGGTTGTGATCGCGGTGGTGTACGGTCAGTTCGCTCAGGCGCTTGCCGGAAAACTCACGGGCGCAGCGGCCGCAGACGTGCGGGTACATCTTCAGGGCCTTGTCGCGGTAGCCCATTTCCTTGTCGCGCTGGTTGTCGGCAAGGATGCGATCGAGCTTCGACGTGTTGGTCGGGGTGGACGAACTCATGGGTTCACCTTAGTAAAAAGACTAATGACGGTTATGTGCAGAGTTTAGCTCAGCCCTTGAGCTTCTCGGCAATCCAGATCGTGTGGCGGGTGCCCTTGTTGCCGTGGGCGAACACCTGGACTTCCTCGGCCTTGAAACCGGCCTTCTTCAATTTGTCGGAAAACTGCCGGTCAGCGCTGGCCGACCACACCGCCAGCACGCCCTTGGGCCGCAGGGCCTTGGCGCAGGCGTTCAGACCGGCGGCGGAATACAGCCAGCTGTTGGCCTTCTGGGTCAGGCCTTCGGGACCGTTGTCGACGTCGAGCATGATTGCGTCGAAGCCGTTCGGCTCGCTTTGCAGGACCTTGGCGACGTCGTCCTTGCGGATCACCGTGCGCGGATCGAGCAGTGGGCGCCCGGACTTTTCCCCGAGCGGGCCGCGGTTCCACTCGACCACGCCGGGCACCAGCTCGGCGACCACCACTTCGGCGCTCTTGCCCAGATGCTTGAGTGCCGAGGCGAGGGTGAAGCCCATGCCCAGACCGCCAATCAGCACCCGTGAATTCGGCCGTCCGGCCACCTTGCGGCAAGGAATCTCGGCCAGCGCATCTTCCGAACCGTGCATGCGCGTGTTCATCAATTGCCCGCCGTCGCCGCCCTGGATCTTGATGACGAAATCCTCGCCATACTCGAACAGGCACAGGGCGCCGCCGCTGTCAGGGATCGGCGTGGTGTCGAGCAGAACGAAACGTTTCATGGAAATCTCTACAAGGGGGGAAGGCAAGCAGGCCCGTTGGGAGTAGCCTGAGCGCAGACTAGAGGCCAAACGGAGCCCTTGATGAAGCGCACCATTCTAACGGCCATTGCCCTGGCCGCGCTCGCGATTACTGCAGTGCAGGCGCAGCAGACCATTCCGGTCAGCCCGACGCCGCAACCCGGCTCGCCGGGTACCGCCACGCCGACCCCGTATCCGCAAATCACCCCGATCAGCGCACCGAAGGCCGGCGCCGGCAGTGGCAGCCCGCCGCTGGTGCCAATCGAAATGCCCAGCCCGCCGAGCAAGGATCAACCGGTGCCGGGCATCGAGCCGAACAGCACCAAGGCCAAATCCCCTGGCGGTTAAACCTGTTGCGCCGCCAGTTGACCGTCGGCCATGCGCAGGCGTTTGGAAAGGGACACGGCGAGGGCGCGAATGATCTTGGCGGCGATCTTCGGCGCGTCGTTGAGCATCTTTTCCAGTGAGTCCTTGCCCAGGTTGAGCAGTTGGCAGTTGCTCGCCGCGACGCAGGTCGCCGAACGGCGCTCACCATCGAGCACGGCCATTTCGCCGAACGCCCGACCGC
The DNA here is from genome assembly GCF_050473925.1 of Pseudomonas sp. S8. Classification (NCBI taxonomy): domain Bacteria; kingdom Pseudomonadati; phylum Pseudomonadota; class Gammaproteobacteria; order Pseudomonadales; family Pseudomonadaceae; genus Pseudomonas; species Pseudomonas sp. S8. The sequence continues at coordinate 2,792,395 of NZ_JBFDVZ010000016.1, read as the reverse complement.
TGCGCAGGGTGGCCATGGTGATGACCTGGCCGTCAGGGCCAGTTTTCTGCACCGCGACCTGACCGGTGTGGAGGATGCACATGAAACTGCCGGCATCGCCCTCACGGAAAATCGCTTCACCTTCAGCCACGGTGCTGATGCTGAAGTAGCCCGAGGCCGCGGCGAAGTCCGCCAGTTGCAATTGATCGAACAGGCCACAGTCCATCAGCCAGTCGCGGATTTCGTTGTTCAGTAAGGTCGGTTCTGACATGTCGTTGCGGTCTTTATTGTTTTCACGGTTTTCAGGCACTACACGGACCCTTGTAGGAGTGAGCCTGTGGTGAGGGGATTTATCCCCGATCGGCTGCGCAGCAGTCGCAAATCCGCCAATGCGATCGGCCTGAAAGAATCGCATTGCAGATCTGGGGCGGCTTTGCCACCCATCGGGGATAAATCCCCTCACCACACAGGCTCGTTCCTACAGGGATCTGTGGTGTATCGGCCTCTTGGGTCTGGAGTTAAGACCCAAGTGACCGATGGAGTTCCTCAGGCCAGGCCCAAAACCTTGAACACAAATGCATATTCGAGCGCTACGTCACGTAATCCCTGATAACGCCCGCTCATGCCGCCATGCCCGGCGCCGAGTTCGGTCTTGAGCAGCAGCAGGTTGTCGTCGGTCTTGGTCGCGCGCAGTTTCGCCACCCACTTGGCGGCTTCCCAGTACTGCACGCGGCTGTCGTTGTAGCCGGCGATCACCAGCATTGCCGGGTAAGCTTGCGCGGTGACGTTTTCGTACGGCGCGTACGCTTTGATCCGCTCGTAGACGTCCGGCTCTGCGGGGTTGCCCCACTCGTCGTACTCGGTGACGGTCAGCGGCAAATCGGGGTCGAGCATGGTGTTGAGCACGTCGACGAACGGCACTTCGGCAATCGCCACGCCGAACAGGTCCGGGCGCTGGTTCAGCACTGCGCCAATCAACAAGCCGCCAGCGCTGCCGCCGCTGATCGCCAGTTTTTCAGCGGTGGTGATGCCGTTGAGGATCAGAAATTCGGCGCAGGCAATAAAGTCGCTGAAGGTGTTGTGCTTGTGTTCCTGTTTGCCGGCGCGGTACCACGCTTCGCCCAGCTCACCGCCGCCACGCACGTGGGCGATGGCGAACGCCATGCCGCGATCCAGCAGGCTCAGGCGCGCGTGGGAGAACCACGGGTCGAGGCTGGAGCCGTAGGCGCCATAACCATACAGATACAGCGGCACCGGTTTGCCGACCATTTCGCGTTTCATCACCAGACTGATCGGCACCTGCGTGCCGTCCGGCGCGGTGGCCCACAGGCGTTGGCTGACGTAGGCGTCGGCGTCGAACGGGCCGAGCACCGGGGTTTCTTTCAGGACGGTTTGTTCGCCGCTGTCCAGCCGTAACTGCCGCACCTGCGCCGGACGGTTCAATGCCTCGTAGCGCAGACGGATGCGGTCGCTTTCGAACTCCAGGCTGTTCTGCACATAGAGGCTGTAAGCCGCGTCCGGTAATTGCACGCGATACGGCGTCTGGCCTTGCGGATGAACTTCGATGATCGGCAGACCGCCTTCGCGCAGGCTCAGGGTCATGGCCGCCGTGTTCAGCGTCACGCCGTCGAGCATCACTGTGTCGCTGTGCGGGATCAGGTTCTGCCAGTCGGCTTCGCTCGGTACCACACCGGTGTCCGGCGCCTGATACAGGGCGAAATTGATGCCGTCACGGTTGGTGCGGATGAACCAGGTCCACACGCCATCCAGCGCGCCGTGGTCGACATCGTATTCGTGATCCTCGACCCGGGGCGCCAGGCAAGTGAAGGGCAGGTGCGGCTGATGCGCGTCCAGGGCCCAGACTTCGCTGGTGGTCTTGCTGCCCAGGGTCAGCAGCAATTGCTGCTCGGAACTGGAGCGGTAGCAATGCAGGAAGAAACGTCCGTCCGGCTCATGGAACACTTCTTCGGCAGCGGTGCCGTCGAGGCGATAGCGAAACAGCTTGTGCGGGCGATGGGTGTCGTCGAGCACGCCGAAGAACAAGGTCAGGCTGTCGTTGGCCCAGGTCATGCTGCCGTCGCAGTCCTGGAATTCCAGCTCGCTGATCTTGTCGCTGGCCAGTTCCTTGACGAACAGCGTGTAGATCTCGTCGCCCGAAGCATCGACGCTGTAGGCCAGGCGCTGGTGATCCGGGCTGATGCTGAACGCGCCGAGCGAGAAAAAGCCGCCGTTGGCCAGCACGTTGGGGTCGAGCAGCAGTTGCTCGCGGCTCTCGTCGAGGGTCAGGCTGTCGTCGGCCGGACGCGGGCAGCGGTAATGCCGGGCGTATTCGTCACCCGCCGTGGTGCGCGTGTAATACAGATACGGCCCCCACGGCGAGGGCAGGGACAGGTCGGTTTCGAGGATCCGGCCCTTGATCTCTTCGAACAGGCTTTCGCGCAGGGCGGCCTGATCGGCGGTCTGTGCTTCCTGATAGGCGTTTTCAGCCTTGAGGTAGTCGAGCACCGCGTCGGTGTCGCGTTCCTGCAGCCAGGCATACGGGTCGGCACCGGCAGCCTTGTGGGCGATCGGGGCGCGGATGACGTGGGCGGATTCGGGCATGGAAGGCTCTCGGACAATATTCGGAATAATGGTTTTCGCAGCTCTTGAAACCATCGCACTCTCCTGTGGGAGCGAGCTTGCTCGCGAAGGCGTCCTGTCAGATGACATTTGTTTCACTGACCCGACGCTTGCGCGAGCAAGCTCGCTCCCACAGGGTTTGCTGTTGGCCGTCTGGCATTGGGACAAGCCTGACAGGCGAAAAGTCGTTACTATAAGCGCCTCTGTGCGACACGCGTAGCGTGTCTTCAAGACTTCGAGGTGGATGGTCATCTTGAAGGGCTGTTTGATTACAGCCAAGGCTGGAGTACCCAATCTCCGGAATAAAAATCCATCAAAGAAGTCCACTGCCTTCAAGGACTTACCGTTGCGGCGGGGCATGCCCACAGTCGATCAGCATTCGACACAATCGACTGGGAAAGGATCTTTTCTTTCTCGAATGCATCTTCAATCTTCGGTTCTCACAGAACCTCACCCCTGCGGGATAGAATCCCCGCAAGGGTTTTCTCCTGCTTCGAAACAGGAGGAAACACTTTTCTGAGCATGCTGACTCTGTCAGTTCCTGCTTATCTCTCTGAAGACTCGAGCGAAAGCTCTGTCTGTCATTGTCCATCCAGCTTGCTTGCAAGTTGGCAGCGGACTCGTTGTACGACCAACGATAGCCTAGGAAGACATGCGTCATTGGCAACGATGAGGTGTGAAGCTTTTCCAACAACGTAGCCCCTGAAAAGGTCTGCAGCCACCGTGAGGGGATGTAGAGATGCTCGGAGCTGAACCGGGTTGAGGCGCCAGGCTGGTTGGCATGGGCAACATATGTGAACTGCTGATAAACGTCGTAATTATAAACAAGCCAAAACAGCTGTCAGGCTTGAGCCAAAAGGCAAAGTGATCGGATATCTCTGTAGAGGCTGGAGATACGTCGTCATCAGAATCACCGGCGAAAAGGCAGGCCCTAACCCAATCGTGTGACAGGCAGGGAACGTGGTAAGCCCGTATGGCTGCCTTCGGGCAGGTGAACCGCAAGGGGATCTGTTGGCTGTGCGGGTATGGGATCGCAGAGAAAGCGAAAGTCGATCTGTAATGGATCGAATAGGGGTTGGAACATCACCCCACGGGAAACCGGGCAGACTTCTGCGTGGTCTTTCGTCGCATGAACTCTGACTGAGCCTGTCTCAATAATCTCAGAAACCTGCAGTTTAGGTTTCCCATTTATCCAGCCCTGACGGGACGTCCATTCCCGTCAGGGAATGCGTACGTCTTCAGCTCAGGCAATTTGAGAGGAAGGCAGCATGAAAGTACACAGCCCTACGGCCGTGTCTGCGCCTTCCGGCGCTCCGCAGCAATGGCATGACATCGATTGGTGGCGTGTTCAGCGGAATGTCCGGGCGATGCAGTTACGGATTGCGAAGGCTTGTCGGGAAGGCAATTGGCGCAGGGTTAATTCCCTGCAACGAATGCTGACCCGCTCTAGTTCGGCCAGATATTTGGCCGTTCGGCGAGTCACTGAAAACCAGGGCAAGCGCACGGCGGGAGTCGACCGCGTGCTCTGGGATACACCCGATGCCAAATGGAAAGCGGCAAACGGGTTGAAGCGCCACGGATACAAACCACGGCCTTTAAGGCGTGTGTTCATTCCGAAGTCAAACGGAAAGGAGCGCCCACTGGGCATTCCGACCATGACTGACAGGGCCATGCAGGCTCTATACCTTCTAGCTCTGGCGCCCATTGCAGAAACCACCGGAGATCCGAACAGCTACGGCTTCAGGATCGAGCGCTCTACCGCAGACGCAATGGGACAGCTGTTCATCTGCTTATCCAAGAAGGTTTCGGCCGAATGGGTACTGGAGGCGGACATCAAAGGTTGCTTTGACCACATCAACCATGACTGGCTGATCGTCAATGTCCCTACGGACAAAACGATCCTCCGGAAATGGCTAAAGGCTGGAGTGATTCATAAAGGTCAGTTTCAGGCAACGGATGCCGGTACGCCACAAGGCGGGATCATCTCGCCAACATTGGCAAATATGGTGCTGGATGGATTGGAGTCACAGCTCAAGCAACATCTGGGCGTGACAAAGGCCAAGAAGCTGAAAATCAATGTGGTGCGCTATGCGGATGACTTTGTGATTACCGGAAACTCGAAAGAGATGCTGGAGAGCGAAATCAGACCTTGGGTGGAGAAATTCCTCGCTTTGCGAGGATTACAGCTGTCACTCGAGAAAACCCGTGTGGTTCACATAGACAAAGGCTTTGACTTTCTGGGATGGAATTTCCGCAAGTACGAGGGAAAGCTCCTGATCAAGCCAAGCAAGAAAAACGTGAAAGCGTTCTATCGCAAGGTGAAGGACGTCATCAGTACCAACAAAACGGCAAAGCAAGAGGATCTGATCCAACGGCTGAATCCGATACTGCGTGGCTGGGCGATGTACCACCAGCCAGTAGTTGCCAAGAAGGCGTTTAGCAGAATGGATAACTCTGTTTTCCATGCTCTCTGGCGTTGGGCGAAAAGGCGACATCCTAATAAATCGTTGGAATGGGTCAGGAGAGGTTATTTCCAACCCCATGAAGGCAGAAGTTGGGTGTTCGCCACCATGGCGATGAGGACGGACGGGACGAAAGCAATAGCTCCCCTGTACTCAATAGCGAGCACTGCGATCGAGCGGCATAGAAAGGTGAGCGGGGAATACAACCCCTTCGATCCCTCCATGGAGGAAATGGGAGAGAAATTACGAATGGTGCGTATGCTTAAAAAGCTGAAGTATCGGAAACAGATCGTAAGTCTCTTTCAAAGCCAAAAAGGTCTATGTCCGCTGTGCAAGCAACCGATTACCAAGGAAAGCGGGTGGCACGACCATCATGTAATCCACCGCTCGCAAGGCGGTGGAGACACCTTGGATAACCGAGTACTATTGCATCCAGTTTGTCATCAGCAGCTACACAGCCGTGGATTGACAGTAAACAAGCCGGCTCCAACCGGGGCTTTCTAAAGACTTGAGCCGTATGCGTTGAAAGGCGCACGTACGGTTCTTAGGGGGAGGCAGACCAGTAATGGTCTGTCTCTACCCGACTTGCCTGCCTTGCCATGGACACCATGACCGAGAACGACTATCTGATCGCCTGGGGCCTCTACGCCTTCGCCGCTGTGGGCTGCCTGTTGGTATGGATGCGCCTGACCCGCTGGATGTGGCGCTGGCTGCGCGAGCCGCTGCGGGTGCTGATGGCAGTGTTACTGTTCAGCCCGACCATCATTGACCCGGTGAAAGCCAAGGTTGCACCGTCGATCGCCATCACTGCGCTGGATCTGGCCTTCAAGGTCGGCAACAACGCCTGGCGGGCGATTTCCGACCTGTTCATGTACGGCATGATTGCGTTCGGCATCTACCTGATTTTCGTGCTGATCCGCTTCCCGATCGAACGCGCCTCGCGCGCCCGTCGCGAGCAGGCCGAGGCCGCCAAAGCGGCGGCGCGTGCCGATGATCGCGACGACGATCAGCCGTTCGGCGCTGCCGGTGATGACCGTTACGGTCGCCCGCCATTGCCGAACAACCCGCAGCGCATGCGCGTCGAGCCGCGTCTGTAACCACGAGAGTCAGCACATGTGTGAATTACTGGGCATGAGTGCCAACGTGCCGACCGATATCGTGTTCAGCTTCACCGGCCTGATGCAGCGCGGCGGGCGTACCGGCCCGCACCGCGACGGCTGGGGCATTGCCTTCTATGAAGGGCGCGGTCTGCGCCTGTTTCAGGACCCGGCCGCCAGCAGTGAGTCGGAAGTCGCCAATCTGGTGCAGCGCTATCCGATCAAGAGCGAAGTGGTCATCGGCCACATTCGTCAGGCCAACGTCGGCAAGGTCTGCCTGTCCAACACCCACCCGTTCGTCCGCGAACTGTGGGGCCGCAACTGGTGTTTCGCGCACAACGGCCAGCTCGCCGATTTCACCCCGATCAAGAGCTTCTACCGCCCGGTGGGCGACACCGACAGCGAAGCGGCGTTCTGCGATTTGCTCAACCGCGTGCGTGCAGCCTTCCCGGAACCGGTCGATATAGAAGTGCTGCTGCCGGATCTGGTTGCTGCCTGCGCCGAATACCGCAGCAAAGGCGTGTTCAACTGCCTGCTCAGCGACGGCGACTGGCTGTTCTGCTATTGCTCGACCAAACTGGCACAGATCACCCGGCGCGCACCGTTCGGCCCGGCGCGGCTCAAGGATGTCGATGTGATCGTCGATTTCCAGGCGGAAACCACGCCTAACGACGTGGTCACGGTGATCGCCACCGAGCCTTTGACCGAAAACGAAACCTGGACCCGTTACCAACCGGGCCAATGGAGCCTGTGGCGACGCGGCGAATGCGTCAGCCAGGGCACGACCGAATAAAGGATCTCTCCCCGATGTTGCTCAGTTATCTACGGCTGGTGTTGTTTGCGGCGGGCCTGTTGATCGGTGTCCAGGTGCCGGGTTTCATCAACGATTATGCCAAACGCGTCGAAGCCCATCTGATCGAAGCGCAGACCGGTCTGCGCGGTTTTCAGGGCACCGCCGAGCAGTTCTTCAAGGGCGACTTGCAGGCGCTGGTCGCGCATTACCGCGCCAGTGACGACCCGGTGTTTCGCAGCGATGCCGACAGCCTGAGCACTTTGCTCAACCGCCAGACAGCGCTGGATAAACAGTTTCAGGCGATGCAGGGGCCGTGGTACATCCGCTTCCTGCAAGTGGTGCTGGCCGCCGACCCGGACATTCGCAAGGAAACCTGGAACGGCTACAGCTACCAGATCCTGCTGACCCCGGAAGCGATGATCTGGGGCATGAGCGGCGCGTTGCTGCTGTCGTTCGGCATCGAGTGTCTGATTCGTCTGATTGACTGGGTGGTGCTGGGTGGCCGGCGCTTGCGCCAGAGCCGCCCGATTGAAGATCGCGACGTGCGCGGCCTCTAAAGCTTGCAAGGTTCCTGTGGCGAGGGGATTTATCCCCGATGGGGCGCGAAGCGGCCCTCAATGGTGTGTCAGATAAACCTGATTGTTCGGGTTTCAGGACTGCTGCGCAGTCCATCGGGGATAAATCCCCTCACCACAGGTGAGATTACTGAGTGAGGGTGATGTAGTTTTCACCGACCTTGCGCGCATACCCCGCCAGCACCTGCTGACACAACGTCACCATCTCCTCGACCCACTCCACGCCCACTCGCCACGACACCACCACCTGCAGATTCGGCGGGCGTTGGTCGATGTCGAGCAAAGTCAGTTCACCCCGCGCCAGTTCCTCGGCCACCAGCACCGGCGGCAATACGCCAATGCCGAATCCATCACCTAACAACCGGGTAATCGCCGACACTGAATTCACGCAGTTCAGGCGTGGCGCGAGCACGCCGTTGGCCTGCATCAGCGCCAGCAGGTCCTGGTGCGGTCGGGAGTTTTTCGAGTAGGTGATGATCCGTTCCTGCGCGAGTTCGCCGAGGTCGGCGTACTCGCGGTTGTAGATCGAATTGCTCGCAACGATCCAGCCCAGCGGATGGCTGGCCAGCTCGAGGCTGCGCACGCTTTCGTGGCGCACCAGATCGGTTTGCAGAACGATGTCGAGAAAGCCTTTTTGCAGCTGATCGCAGAGGTTAAGCGAGGTATCCGCCACCAGCTCGATTTCCACCCGCGGATACAGATCGGTCATCTGCGCGACCAACGGGCTGAGCCAGGTGTGGATCACCGTGTCCATCACGCCGATGCGCACCCGCCCGACCTTGCTTGAACGGGTCTCGATCGATTGCTTGAGCGCCGACATCGTATCGAGCATCTGCTCGGCATAATCCAGCACCTTCAAGCCTTCGGGTGTCAGGCTGACGCCGCGTGAGTCGCGCAGAAACAGCTTCACCCCCAACTCGCCTTCGAGCACCGCGATGCGGCTGGAAATCGACGCCTGGGTGGTGAACAGCTTGTCGGCGGTCAGGCGAAAACTCTTCAGCCGGGCGACCCAGACAAAGGTCTCGAGAAACTTCAGGTTCATGGCAACGGCTCGGGTGACAAATTTTTCTTATGCCTAAGGCGGGTTTTTATTCGTTGGACGCAGCAGGGCCGGGCGACGAAAAATCGGCGCATCCGGTTCCCACGATAGGCGTCGTCGGAACTTCGAACAAGACCAATAAAAGCCTGCGGAGACTTGCCATGCGTGCGCCCGACACCCTCGACCTCCCCAAGAACACGGCCCGCCCCGGACCGTTCGACTGGTATCGCAACATCAATCAGCAGGAACGTCGTACCTTCTGGAGCTGCAAGATCGGCTATGGCCTGGACGGCATGGACACGCAGATGCTCAGCTTCGTGGTACCGACCCTGATCGCCATGTGGGGCATCACCACCGGACAGGCCGGGCTGATTCACACCAGCACCCTGATCGCCTCGGCCATCGGCGGGTGGGTGGCGGGGATTCTCTCCGACCGCATTGGCCGCGTGCGCACCCTGCAACTGACGGTGCTGTGGTTCGCCTTCTTCACCTTCCTCTGCGGTTTCGCGCAGAACTACGAACAGCTGCTGATCGCCCGCACCCTGATGGGCTTCGGATTCGGCGGTGAATGGACCGCCGGCGCGGTGCTGATCGGTGAAGTGATCCGCGCCAAGGATCGCGGCAAAGCGGTGGGCATGGTGCAGAGTGGTTGGGCGTTGGGTTGGGGACTGACGGCGATTCTGTATGCGCTGCTGTTTTCGCTGTTGCCGCCGGAAGAGGCCTGGCGGGCGCTGTTCATCCTCGGCATCGTTCCGGCGATTTTCGTGATTTTCGTCCGTCGGCTGGTGAAAGACCCGGAAATCTACCGCGAAGCCAAGGCGGCGCAAACCCCGGAAAACCCGGCGAAGTTCTACGAGATCTTTGCCCCGGGCATGCTGTTCACCACGTTCCGCGCCTCCTTGCTGACCACCGGCGCGCTCGGCGGTTACTACGCGATCACCTCGTGGCTGCCGACCTTCCTCAAGAATGAACGCGGCTTGAGTGTGCTCGGCACTGGCGGGTATCTGGCGATGGTGATTGTCGGGTCCTACGTCGGCTATGTGATCAGCGCTTATCTGACCGATCTGCTGGGACGTAAAAAGAACTTCATCCTGTTTGCGGTCGGTTCGTTCACCATCGTCTTGCTGTACACGCAGATGCCGGTCAGCAACGGGGTGATGCTGTGGCTGGGCTTTCCGCTGGGCTTCTTCGCCTCAGGGATTTTCAGCGGCATGGGCGCGTTTCTCACCGAGCTGTTTCCAACGCGGATTCGTGGCTCGGGGCAGGGTTTCTGCTACAACATCGGTCGGGCGCTGGCGGCATTGTTTCCGCTGTTGATTGGTTTGCTGAGTCAGAAAGTCCCGTTGAGCGTGGGTATCGGTGCGTTTGCTGCGGTGTCCTACGGCGTGGTGATTCTTGCGGCGTTGAGCCTGCCGGAGACCCGCGGCAAGCAACTGGATGCGCAGTAACTGATAACCTGCCGGGCAAGCGTCCTACAGATAAAAAGACAAGAAGCTACAGGAGTGTTCACCGTGAGCCGCCTGCTATTGAACTGTGACATCGGCGAGAGTTTCGGCAGCTGGACCATGGGTCTGGACGCCGAAGTCATGCCCTTCATCGACTGCGCCAACGTGGCCTGCGGCTTCCATGCCGGTGACCCGAGCATCATGCGCAAGACCGTCAGCCTGGCCCTGAGCCACGGCGTGCAGATCGGCGCACATCCGGCCTATCAGGATCTGGTTGGCTTCGGCCGGCGTTCCATGGCTTATTCCGCGCAAGAGCTGCAAGACATCCTGCATTACCAGATCGGCGCGCTCGACGGCATTTGCCGCGCGCAGGGCGGGCGAGTCAGTTACGTCAAACCCCACGGCGCGATGTACAACGACATGATGGCCAACCCGGCACAGTTGCGTGCGGTGATTCAGGCCGTCGCTGCTTACGATCGCAGTTTGCCGCTGATGTTGATGGCCACCCGCGACAACGCGGCGGCGCAACAGCTCGGCGACGAATATGGCGTGACCCTGTGGTTCGAAGCCTTCGCCGACCGCGCCTACGACAGCGCCGGCCGACTGGTGTCGCGGCAACTGGCGGGCGCGGTGCATCACGAACCAGAAACAATCATCGAACAGGCCCTGACCATCGCCCGTGGCGGTGAACTCGTCGCCAGCGACGGCAGTGCGCTGCATCTGCAGGCCAACACCTTGTGCGTGCATGGCGACAACGCCAGTTCGGTGGCCGCCGTGCAGCGCATTCGCGAGGCCCTGAATCAGCAGAGTGTGCCATGAACCCACGGATTGAAGTGGTGGCGGTGGATTGCCTGATGCTGCGCCTGTTCGATGAAATCGCCGAAGCCAACATGCCGTGGATGCTCGCCGCCAGTGAGCGCTTGCGTGCGGTGTTTGGCGCGCAGTTGATCGATCTGGTGCCGTCTTACACCACGTTGATGGTGCATTACGACCTGACCGCGCTGAGCCCGAGTCAGGCCCGTGAATTGATCGCTGAAGCGTTGATCGATCTGTCGCCGAACGCTCGAACCAGCGGCCAGTGCCATGTGTTGCCGGTCTGGTACGACCTGAGTGTCGGCCCCGAACTGAGCCTGTTGGCGCAGCGCAGCGGGTTGGCGGTGGAGGAGGTGATTCGTCGGCACAGCGCTCGCGAATATCAGGTGTTTGCCCTCGGCTTTGCGCCGGGGTTCGCCTTCATGGGGCTGGTGGAAGAGGTGCTGGCAGCGCCCCGTCTGGACACCCCGCGCAAAAAAGTCGCGGCCGGCAGCGTCGGGATCGCCGAACGGCAGACCGCGGCTTATCCGGTGGTGTCCCCCGGCGGCTGGAATCTGATCGGCCGTACCCCGGCGAAACTGTTCGACCGTCATCGCGACGGCTACAGCCTGATGCAACCCGGCGACACCGTGCGTTTCGAAGCGGTGGGCCACGCCGAGTTCATCAACCTGGGCGGTGATGACACACCGCTGGAGGCGCTGGCATGAGCCGACTGACGATTGAAGCCAGCACGCCGCTGTGTTTGTTGCAGGACACCGGGCGTTTTGGCGTGCGCCATTTGGGCGTGACTCAGGGCGGCGCGGCAGATTGGTGTTCGATGAGTTGGGGCAATTGGTTGCTCGGCAATGCGCTGGATCTGCCGGTGATTGAAATTACCCTCGGCGGGTTTGCCGTGGTGGCACAGGAGGATTGCCTGCTGGCGCTGGCCGGGGCGGATCTTGGTGCGCAGATCGATGGGCAGGCGCTGGCGCCGTGGCGCAGTTTCAAACTGGGCCAAGGGCAAACATTGAGGTTCACCCAACCGCTGCTCGGCGCGCGGGCTTATCTGGCCGCGCCCGGTGGTTTCGACGCGCCGCAGGTGCTGGGCAGCAGCGCCACGGTGGTGCGCGAAGAACTCGGTGGATTGGATGGTTTGGGGTTACCGCTGACCAAGGGCGCGACGTTGAGTTATCGCGGTGCGGTTCTGCAGGTGCGTGAAGTGCCGCTGGCGCATCGACCTGATTTACGGCTGGATACGCCGCTGGATCTGGTGCTCGGCGCACAGATCGGTCAGTTCAGCGGGCAGAGTCTGTTCGATGTGTTCAACAGTCCGTGGACGCTCGACAGTCGCGCCGACCGCATGGGCATTCGGCTGTTGGGCACGGCGTTGCAGTACCAGGGCCAGCCGATGATTTCCGAGGGCATTCCGCTGGGCGCGGTGCAGGTGCCGCCGGACGGGCAGCCGATTGTCTTGCTCAATGATCGGCAGACGATTGGCGGGTATCCACGGTTGGGAGCGTTGACGCCGTTGGCGCTGGCGCGACTGGCGCAATGTCTGCCGGGGGCGCAGGTGCGATTGAGGCCGGTGGTGCAGGACGTCGCACATCGCGAGCATGTCGAGTATTTGCAGCGCTTTGGTTGAAGATCAAAAGATCGCAGCCTTCGGCAGCTCCTACATGGAAACGCGAATTTTTCTGTAGGAGCTGCCGAAGGCTGCGATCTTTGGCTTTTTATTTGGACAAAAACCGCATCCCTTCCTCAAGCCCACGCAACGTCAACGGATACATCTGATCCTCGATCAAATCGCGCACGATATTGGTCGACGAGGTATAGCCCCACGTATCCTTCGGATACGGATTGATCCAGATGAGCTTCTTGTACTTCTCCATGAAGCGCTGCATCCACAGGTAGCCCGGCTCTTCGTTCCAGTGCTCGACGCTGCCGCCGGCCTGGGTGATTTCGTAGGGCGCCATGGCGGCGTCACCGATGAAGATCACTTTGTAGTCGGCGCCGTACTTGTGCAGCAGATCCTGCGTCGAGAAACGCTCGGACGTGCGGCGCATGTTGTTCTTCCACACCGACTCATAAATGAAGTTGTGGAAGTAGAAGTACTCCAGATGCTTGAACTCGGTCTTGCACGCCGAGAACAGCTCCTCGCAGATCTTCACGTGAGCGTCCATCGAGCCGCCGATGTCGAATAGCAGCAACAGCTTCACCGTGTTGCGCCGCTCCGGGCGCATCTGGATGTTCAGCAGGCCGGCATCCTTGGCGGTGTGGTCGATGGTGCCGTCGATGTCCAGCTCTTCCGCCGCACCCTGACGGGCGAATTTACGCAGACGACGCAGGGCGACCTTGATGTTGCGCGTGCCCAGCTCCACCGAATCGTCGAGGTTCTTGTACTCGCGCTGATCCCAGACCTTAACCGCTTTGCCCTGACGCTTGCCGGCATCGCCGACCCGAATGCCTTCCGGGTTGAAGCCGCCGGAGCCAAACGGGCTGGTGCCGCCGGTGCCGATCCATTTGTTGCCGCCGGCGTGGCGTTCCTTTTGTTCTTCGAGGCGCTTCTTGAACTCTTCGATCAGCTTGTCCAGACCGCCGAGGGACTGGATCTGCGCGCGCTCCTCATCAGTCAGCGAACGCTCGAATTCCTTGCGCAACCAATCTTCGGGAATCAGCGCCTGCAAGTGATCGTCGAGTTTTTCCAGACCATTGAAGTAGGCGCCGAACGCACGGTCGAACTTGTCGAAATGCCGTTCGTCCTTGACCAGAATCGCCCGCGACAAGTAGTAGAACTCGTCCATGTCGGCAAAGGTCACGCGCTGCTTCAGCGCGTTGATCAGGTCGAGCAGCTCGCGCACCGACACCGGCACCTTGGCTGCGCGCATTTCATTGAACAGGTTGAGCAACATGGCATCAGCCTCTTAGCGAGAACCGCGACGGCTCATGAACGCCAGGCGCTCAAGCAACTGCACATCCTGTTCGTTCTTTACCAGCGCACCGGCCAATGGCGGAATGGCCTTGGTCGGATCGCGCTCGCGCAGCACCGCTTCGCCGATGTTGTCGGCCATCAGCAGCTTCAGCCAGTCGACCAGTTCTGAGGTCGACGGCTTCTTCTTCAGGCCCGGCACCTTGCGCACGTCGAAGAACACGTCCAGCGCTTCGCTGACCAGATCCTTCTTGATGTCCGGGTAGTGCACGTCGACGATTTTCTGCAGGGTCGTGCGATCGGGGAAGGCGATGTAGTGGAAGAAGCAGCGGCGCAGGAAGGCGTCCGGCAGCTCTTTCTCGTTGTTCGAGGTAATGATGATGATTGGGCGTTTTTTTGCCTTGATGGTCTCGTCGATCTCGTAAACGTAGAACTCCATCTTGTCGAGTTCTTGCAGCAGGTCGTTGGGGAACTCGATGTCAGCCTTGTCGATTTCGTCGATCAGCAGAATGACGCGTTCTTCGGACTCGAACGCCTCCCACAACTTGCCCTTCTTCAGGTAGTTGCGCACGTCGTGGACTTTTTCGTTGCCCAGTTGCGAGTCGCGCAGACGGCTGACCGCATCGTACTCGTACAGCCCCTGATGGGCCTTGGTAGTGGACTTGATGTGCCAGGTGATCAGCTTGGCGCCGAACGATTCGGCCAGTTGCTCGGCGAGCATGGTCTTGCCGGTGCCCGGTTCGCCCTTGACCAGCAGCGGCCGCTCCAGGGTGATGGCGGCGTTGACCGCCAGCTTCAGGTCATCGGTGGCGACGTAGGCCTGGGTGCCTTCGAACTTCATCTGCTAATCCTCGAACGGTAACGCCGACCTGCACGGGCAGGGCGGGGGCGAAAAAATCGGATGCCCCGACTATAACGCGCAGCCCGGTCGACTGTGAACGCAGACGGCTTATTCAGTCTCTGAATGGGGCGTCACATGTTGACTCGGTTTCGGCCAGAGGCCAGTATTCAGGTATCGCCGATTTGGCGATAGTCTGTCGGGCATGACGACTAAATACCGATTTCGCGACAAATACCGCATTCAGTTACGTGAGAAGGATCACCCGCCACCCCATGTCCACTTGATCGGTGGCGGTGTGGACGTGATGCTGAGCCTTGAAACCGTCGAAGTCATGACGGGCAAGGCACCGCCGCTGATTATCAAGGAAGCGCTGGCTTGGGTTGCGGCTCATCAAGTGCAACTGCTGGAGGACTGGAAACGATGTTACCCATGAAAAGGCCTCGTCTGACGGCTGTGCAGGCACTGTCAGGTTATCGATTGAAACTGACCTTTATTGATGGTCAGGATCTGACCCTTGACCTGAGCCGAGATATCCACGCTTATCCAGGTCTGCAACCATTGCTTGATCCCGAAGTGTTTGCGGCTGCGACCCTTGACGACAATGGCTGGACGGTCGAATGGCTTGAGCCCGATATACAGATCGGCGCAGACACGCTTTATATGGATGCGCTGGCCCAAAACACTGTCGATGAAAACACTCGGATTTTCATCGATTGGCGTGCACGTACCGGACTCTCACTGAATCAGGCAGCCGAGGCGCTGGGTGTCAGTGCCCGCAGCATCAGCCGATACAGTAATGGGCGGGAGGCGGTGCCAAGGTCATTAGCCTTGGCTTGTCTTGGTTGGGACTCATTGCAGCAAAAGTCCACGCTGGCGGCTGAAGAGTCTGGTCGATATGTCGTTAATCGTAAGAATTAGCCCGCATCCGGCTTCGGCCGCTCATACCGCGCATTGAAAGCCTGAATGAAGCCATTACGCAAAATCTGCAAAAACGCTTCGAACGCACTGATGTTTTGCTGATGCACGTTGCCACTGAGTTCGACCTTGGTGGCGAACTGATTCTTGGCCTGGTTCTTCAGCACGGTTTCCGTGCCGCCGACGATGGCCTCCCAGACTGAGCGGAAGATGCTCTTGTCCTTGTTTTCCACGTCCTGCTGCCAGTTGAACACCTCGACGTCACGCAGCAAGGGTTTGATATAGCCGCTGACCTGGGCTTTTTTCGCCTGGGCCTCGATGACGACGTCGCCATGGCCGGCGTTGAAATCGAACTTGCCGTAGGCCGAGGCAAAGTCGTTCATGCTTTTGAGTTCGATGTCGCGGGCGCGCAGGCGGAACTGGAAGTCTTCGAAGTTGCTCAGCGGATCGAAGGTGGCGCTGGTCTCCAGCGGTGCATGGCCGAGCAGTTTTGCCTTGCCTTCGAAACGGGCGTCGCGTTTGCCCTGTTTGTCGACCACGTTGGTCAGGTTGTAGATGCTCGCCTCGACGTTGCTGGCGTTCATGTTGACCGGCGGTTTGGAGTTGAAATTGCGGAAAGTGATCTTGCCGTCGTGGATCTGCACCTCGTCGAGAGTGATCGGCAGCAACTTGCCCAGTTGCGCCCGCCAGTCGGTGCCTTTACCAGTCTGCGAGTTCTGCTTGTTGGGGCCGCCATCGACGAAGTTGATCTCGGGATTGAAGAACTGCACCTGCGCCACCACGGCATGGTCGTACCACAGCGAATGCCAGCTGACCGCCAGATCGATCACGGGCGCATTGACGAACGGCACCGGCACCTTGCCGTCGACCTTGACGATTTTCAGGCCGTTGATCTTATAAGCGCCGCGCCAAAGGGCCAGATCGACATCGGTGATCTGACCGCGGTAATCGCCCATGTCGGCGAGCTTGCCGTTCAAGTAATCGCGTACCACGTAGGGCAGGGCGATGTGCAGGGCGATCAGCAGCACGACGATGATGGCGATAATTCCGATGGGCCAGCTGTAGCGACGCTTCATGGCGGTAGTTCCCGAACGATGTAAGCGATTGACTGTTGCGCGTCGCAGACGTTCGACCCGACTGGACTGCGTCAGGCAACAGGCATACCTTGAAAGGCTGAATTCAACGCTGCATAAGGACCCAGCCATGAGCCGCATTTTCGCTGACAACGCCCATTCCATCGGCAATACGCCGCTGGTGCAGATCAACCGCATCGCGCCGCGTGGCGTGACCATTCTGGCCAAGATCGAGGGACGCAACCCCGGTTATTCGGTCAAATGCCGAATCGGCGCGAACATGATCTGGGACGCCGAGAGCAGCGGCAAACTCAAGCCGGGCATGACCATCGTCGAGCCGACGTCGGGCAATACCGGCATCGGTCTGGCCTTCGTTGCCGCCGCCCGTGGTTACAAATTGATGCTGACCATGCCGGCCTCGATGAGCATCGAGCGGCGCAAGGTGCTCAAGGCCCTCGGCGCAGAACTGGTCCTGACCGAACCGGCCAAGGGCATGAAAGGCGCAATCGAGAAGGCTGCCGAGATCGTTGCCAGTGATGCCGGCAAATACTTCATGCCGTCGCAGTTCGATAATCCGGCCAACCCCGCGATTCACGAAAAAACCACCGGTCCGGAAATCTGGAACGATACTGACGGCGCTGTCGATGTACTGGTCGCAGGTGTCGGGACCGGCGGAACCATCACCGGCGTTTCGCGGTATATCAAGAATACCCAGGGCAAACCGATTCTGTCGGTCGCGGTAGAACCCGTCTCTTCGCCGGTGATCAGCCAGGCCCTGGCAGGAGAAGAGATCAAGCCAAGCCCGCACAAGATTCAGGGGATTGGCGCCGGTTTCGTGCCGAAGAACCTCGATTTGTCGATGGTCGACCGGGTGGAGCAGGTCACTGATGACGAGTCCAAGGCCATGGCACTGCGACTGATGCAGGAAGAAGGAATCCTGTGCGGGATCTCATGCGGCGCGGCCATGGCCGTGGCAGTGCGTCTGGCCGAGAAGCCGGAGATGCAGGGCAAGACCATCGTGGTGATTTTGCCGGACTCCGGTGAGCGGTATCTGTCGAGCATGTTGTTCAGCGATCTGTTCACCGAGCAGGAGAATCAGCAATAGTCGAATTGACTCAGATCAGCCGGGGTTCAGGATCGTTATGCTAATAAATGCTTTGTTGCGCAATTCTTAACACTGAATCTTGGGTTCAGCGGGTTTTGCCCGAGGCCGGTAGTGTTTATCATGGCCGGCTGCCATGCCGGCTAAAGGGCATTGCGCAGCGTTGTCTTTATTCAAGGAGTCGTTGATGACCTTTTCGTTAGCCGCCAAGGTGTTGGTGTTGCTGCTGTTTGTGGGCAGCATCCTCTATGTGCATTTGCGCGGCAAGGCGCGTTTGCCGGTCCTGCGTCAGTTCGTCAACCACTCGGCGCTGTTCGCTCCGTACAATGCGCTGATGTACTTGTTCTCCGGCGTGCCGTCCAAACCGTATCTGGATCGTAGCAAGTTTCCGGAACTGGATGTGCTGCGCGATAACTGGGAAACCATTCGCGACGAGGCCATGCATCTGTTCGATGAGGGCTATATCCGCGCCGCGGAGAAGAACAACGACGCGGGTTTCGGCTCGTTCTTCAAGAAGGGCTGGAAGCGTTTCTACCTCAAGTGGTACGACAAACCGCTGCCGTCGGCCGAAACCCTGTGCCCGAAAACCGTGGCGCTGGTCAGTGCGATCCCTAACGTCAAAGGCGCGATGTTCGCGCTGTTGCCCGGTGGCAGCCACCTGAACCCGCACCGTGATCCGTTTGCCGGCTCGCTGCGTTATCACTTGGGCCTGTCGACGCCGAACTCCGACGACTGCCGGATCTTCGTCGACGGTCAGGTCTACGCCTGGCGCGACGGTGAAGACGTGATGTTCGACGAGACCTACGTGCACTGGGTGAAGAACGAAACCGAACAGACTCGCGTCATTCTGTTCTGCGACGTCGAACGCCCATTGAGCAACCGTCTGATGACCCGCATCAACCGTGCCATCAGCGCCTGGCTGGGACGTGCCACCGCTCCGCAGAACCTTGATGACGAACGTGTCGGCGGCATTAACCAGGCTTATGCCTGGAGCAAGAGCTTCAGCGACAAGTTCAGTGGCGTGGTCAAACAGTGGAAACGCCGCAACCCCAAGGCTTACCGCATCCTGCGTCCAGTATTGGCGGTGCTGGTGTTGACGTTGCTGGGGTATTGGCTGTTTGGTTGAGGCTGGGTGTTGAAATAAAAAAACCGCTCCTAGTGAGCGGTTTTTCGTCTGCTGATAAATCTACAGTCGGCCAGCGGCGAGTACATTCGGCTCTTCGCTTTCAGTGCCCTTTATCAGTAACTGCAGCAGACGCCTCTGACTCGCAGTGAGCGTTATCTCACCGGATTTTTTGCCGAGAGGAGGTATCTCTTTTCTGGAGGACGGCTTCTTTGTTGATTTGCTCATTTCTCCTCCTGTGTTGATTGTTAATTGAACAGTTTTCACGATACTAGGTTCTCCAGGGTTTTGACAAGGCGGCCACCAGTGTCGAAGCCGAAGCCAAGCTCTTGATAGTGTGAAATCGCGCCCTTCAAAGGTTCTTGGATCTCGAGAACCTTGCTGCCTATGAGTTGGGCGTATTGTTCAATCACAATCATCGCCAGTGCCCCGATACGTCTTTTTAACGGATGGGATTCGTAGGGGCGTCCCTCCAGGCGCACAATTCGTATTCTGTTTTTGCTGGCATTTGGATTTGCGAAACACAGCCCGCACAGTTCCTCTTCAAACCAGATAGCGATGTCCAGAGATAAAGGCTCTCGACCTTTCCACTCAATGACCTCATTCCAGCAAAAGTGCGGGTCTCTCCAGAGGGTTGATGCCTGAAGTGCTTGTTGGTCGATAGGTTCGAAACGTACTTTCGACAAATCGATGGCAGTCGGACCATGGCGTTCCAACTGAAGCTGTAGTTGAAGGGTAACGATAGCAGCCTGCTTCCGCGCCTCTGACCGATAGACCTGATACCGCAAATATGTCCGTTCCCTTGGCATGTGATCCCGAGCATTCCCTGTCTCCCCATCAATGGTCCTATCCGTTGCTCATCAGCCTATTCACCTCGCCGCCAACTGTCCCTGCTGGCCCTTTGTCCAAATCGTTGCAATCCATGTCCCACGCTGGTTATAGTCGGCGCTCGTGAATCAGCTGATTCACTTTCCAAACCCCTCAAAAAAGATCAGCCCCAATGCCTGCATCCCTCATCAACGCGGTAGTCGATTCAGCGGTCAACGCTGGCGTCGTGCCGTGCGGGAATCAGCAGCCTGGGCAGATCAGTCATTACCCTCCACCTGTCAGTAGCACGCCGGTGTGCGTCGTCGTATCACCGCCGGGCGTTGGCGTTTCGGGCTGATCGGCATTCTTTGCTGACCCCCTGCGCCCGCCAGAAACACCTACTGAATTTCAGCCTCGGCTGAGTTGGCTATTTGCCTGACTACAGGTGGTATTCATGTTTGTCCTTTCGAAACAATCCGCGCTCGCGGCGATGTCCACGAGCCTGTTCGTTCTGCTGTGGAGCAGTGGTGCGATCTTCTCCAAATGGGGCCTGGCCCATGCCTCGCCCTTTGCTTTTCTATTGATTCGCTTTGTGATCGCCCTGTGCGGGCTGCTGCTGTTGACGCCGCTGCTCAAGTTGAAGCTGCCCAAGGGCGGCAGGCCGATGCTGTTTGCGATTGCAACGGGCCTGGTGTTGTTGGGCGCGTATCAGATTTTTTATCTGTTGGCGCTCAACACCAAAGTCACGCCGGGGGTGATGGCGACCATCATGGGTGTACAGCCGATCCTCACCGTGGTGTTGATGGAGCGGCAGCGCTCGGCGAGCCGGATGTTCGGTCTGGCGCTGGGCTTGGCGGGGCTGATCATGGTGGTTTACCAGGGCATCGGTCTGGCGGGGATGTCCTGGGCTGGCATGCTGTTTGGCCTGCTTGCACTGGCGAGCATGACTCTGGGTTCGATCATGCAGAAACGCATCACCGACAATCCCCTCGGCACGCTGCCGGTGCAATACCTGGCCGGACTGTTGTTGTGCGGGATATTTGTGCCGTTTCAACCGTTCCACTTTGAGCACAGCGCCGGTTTCATCGTGCCGGTGTTGTGGATGGGGCTGGTGGTGTCGGTGCTGGCGACGCTGTTGCTGTACCGCCTGATCGCTCGGGGCAACCTGGTGAACGTCACCAGTCTGTTCTATCTGGTGCCAGCGGTGACGGCGCTGATGGACTATCTGATTTTCGGCAATCGTCTGGCGGCGCTGAGTGTGCTGGGGATGCTGTTGATCATAGTTGGGCTGGCGTTTGTGTTCCGTAGAACTGCTTGAAAACCTTCAGGCCGCCCCGGGCATTTTCAGTGTCTGGGCCGGCCTCTTCGCGGGCAAGCCCGCTCCCACAATTGGAATGCATTCCTCCTGTGGGAGCGGGCTTGCTCGCGAAGACTGACTTATCAACGCCGCAAATCAGCGGGCTGTAGCTACAGCCGGCTTCAACACCAACCACAACGCCAGCGCAATCAACACCCCGCCGTACAAGTGAGCCATCGACAGCGGCTCATCCAGCAGCAACGCACCCCACAACACGCCGAACGCCGGGATCATGAAGGTGACGGTCATCGATTTGACCGGGCCGATGGAACTGAGCAAGCGGAAATAGATGATGTAGGCGAACGCCGTGCAACCCAGACCCAGGCCCAGCAGCGACAGCCAGACGTTCCACCCACCCCAGCTTGCCGGAGGGGCGGTGATCACGCTGTAGCCGAACAGCGGCAACAGAAACAGCGAAGCGCCGAGCATGCTGCCCACCGCCGAGAGACGACTGTCGAGTCCACCGCTGTGATCCAGCCAGCGTCGCGTAAGAAATCCGGCGAAACCGTAGCAGGTGGTGGCAAGCAGGCAGGCGAGGGCGCCCATCAGCAATGGCAGATCGAAAGCCACCGGCCCTGCACGCGTCAGCACACCGACACCGAACAAGCCGAGAAACACCCCAGTCAGCTTCGCGGCAGTGAGTTTTTCACTGAAAAACAGCCCGCCAATCAATACGCCCATCAACGGCGTGGTGGCGTTAAAGATTGCCGAGTAACCGGCGGGCAACACCTGCGCCGCGACCGAATACAGCGTTGCCGGAATCCCCGAATTGATCACGCCCAGCAACATCACGGTTTTAAGCTTGCCTTTGAAGTCCCAGCTGATGCGCATCAACCCGAGAATCACCAGCAGCCCGACGGCCGCTATCGACACCCGAAAGAACGCAGTCGGAATGGTGCCGATGACCGGCGCAATAATGCGCATGAACAGGAAACTCGCGCCCCAGATGGCGGCCAGCGACAGCATGCGGAAAATATCGACAGCGCTCACGATGGCACTCCTTCCTTGATCGGGACGAGAGTGTTGCCGAGCGCCCCGGCGATGGCAACCGCTAATCGGGCATTTAATTCGCTGCAGCGGGTTGCCTGGTGAAAAATGCCAGCGATGTGCGCTGGCGTTCCGGTTTTGGCAGAAATTGCACTTCACCTGCACCCGGTTCCGTGGCTAAGCTCAGGCACAGATTTCCACTTGCACGCCGAGGTCTCATCTATGCCGCAGCAATGGCCAGCCACCGACATCGCCCGCATGATCCTCGATGGCTTTGACGATTACCGCGAGCATTTCCGGCGGATCACCGACGGTGCGCGCGAGCGCTTCGAGCAGGCGCGCTGGCAGGAAACGCAGACCGCCTCGGCAGCGCGGATCAATCTTTACGAGGAAAAGGTCGGCGAAACCATCGCCCGCCTGCGCGAGCATTTCGACGACGAGACGTTGATGAATGTCGGCAGCTGGCCGTTGGTGAAAAGCGCCTACATCAGCGTGATCGACCTGCGCTTCGACGATGAGCTGTCCGAGACCTGGTACAACTCGATCTTCTGCGGGCTGTTCAGCCACGACCTGATCAGCGACGGCTGCATGTTCATCCACACCACCCGGCCGAGCCTGCGCCGCGCCCGGGCTGCGCAAACCCGCACCTACAAGCCGCAGGGCCAGTTGTCGTCGATGCTTGCGAGCATCTTTGCCGACTACCGTTTCAGCGAGGATTACGCCGATCTGCCCGGCGATCTGCAGCGCCTCGAAGCGCAACTGCGCGAGAATTTGCCGGACTGGGTGTGCAAGGATCCGGAGCTGAGCGTCGAGCTGTTTTCCTCGGTGCTGTACCGCAACAAAGGCGCCTATCTGGTCGGGCGCATCTACACCCGCGACGAGCAGTGGCCGCTGGTGATTCCGCTGCTGCACCGCGAAGGCCGCGGGATTCAGATCGACGCGCTGATCACCGACGAAGCCGATGTGTCGATCATCTTCTCTTTCACCCGTTCGTATTTCATGGTCGATGTGCCGGTGCCGGCCGAGTTCATCGGTTTCCTGCGGCGCATTCTGCCGGGCAAGCACATCGCCGAGCTGTACACCTCGATCGGCTTCTACAAACACGGCAAGTCCGAGTTCTACCGCGCGCTGATCAATCACCTGGCCAACACCGACGATCAGTTCATCATGGCGCCGGGCGTGCGTGGCATGGTCATGAGCGTATTCACCCTGCCGGGCTTCAACACCGTGTTCAAGATCATCAAGGACCGTTTCTCGCCGTCGAAAAACGTCGACCGGGCGACGGTGATCGAAAAATACCGATTGGTGAAAAGTGTCGACCGCGTCGGGCGCATGGCCGATACCCAGGAATTTGCCGACTTCCGTTTTCCACTGAGCAAGTTCGATCCGGCGTGCCTGGAAGAACTGCTGGAAGTCGCGCCGTCGACGGTCTCGGTCGAAGGCGACACGGTGCTGATCCGCCACTGCTGGACCGAGCGCCGCATGACCCCGCTCAACCTCTATCTGGACAACGCCAACGAAGCGCAGGTACGCGAGGCGCTGGAGGATTACGGGCTGGCGATCAAGCAACTGGCGGCGGCCAACATCTTCCCCGGCGACATGTTGCTGAAGAACTTCGGCGTCACCCGTCACGGGCGGGTGGTGTTTTACGATTACGACGAGATTTGTTTCCTGACCGAAGCCAACTTTCGCCACATCCCCGCGCCGCGCACCCCCGAGGACGAAATGGCTTCCGAGCCGTGGTATTCGATCGGGCCGCTGGATGTGTTCCCGGAAGAGTTTCCGCCGTTCCTGTTCGCCGATGCCGGGCAGCGCAAACTGTTCGATCAACTGCACGGCGAGCTGTACAACGCCGATTACTGGAAGGGTCTGCAGGAGGCGATTCGCGCCGGCAAAGTCATCGACGTGTTCCCTTACCGCCGCAAAGGACTGGATAACGAATAACCCGTTGTCACCTCAATCCTGTAGGAGCTGCCGCAGGCTGCGATCTTTTGACTTTGATTTTTAAAAACAAGATCAAAAGATCGCAGCCTGCGGCAGCTCCTACAGGGGAAGCAGGTCAATCGAGAGCAAATCTGCGACAATCGGCCCCCTGCACATATAGACGACCGAATTGCGTACCCGATGACCGACGAATCGCCCTCCATCGACAAACTGCTGAAAAACCTTGATCACGCCATGCTCGCCGACCGTCATCGGCTGCGGCGGCAGTTGCTCGAGCTGCGCAAGAAACCCGACGAGGCCAAACTGGCCCAGTGGGTGACGCGCCTGCAGGCGTCCAGTGATCAGGTGCTGGCGCGCCGTGCCAGCCTGCCGGTGATTCGTTACGACGACAGCCTGCCAATCGCCGCCAAGCGCGATGAGATCAAGGCTGCGCTGGAGAAGCATCAGGTCCTGATCATCGCCGGCGAAACCGGTTCGGGTAAAACCACCCAGTTGCCGAAAATCTGTCTTGAAATCGGTCGCGGTCAGCATGGCTTGATCGGCCACACCCAGCCGCGCCGAATCGCGGCACGCAGTGTGGCCAGTCGGGTCGCTGAAGAACTCGGTACGCCACTGGGCGCGCTGGTCGGCTATCAGGTGCGCTTCGAGGATCAAAGCGATGCCAACACCCTGATCAAACTGATGACCGACGGCATCCTGCTGGCGGAAACCCAGAACGATCGCTACCTCGAACGCTACGACACGATCATCGTCGACGAAGCCCACGAACGCAGCCTGAACATCGATTTCCTGCTCGGTTACCTGAAAACCCTGCTGCCGCGTCGCCCGGATCTGAAGGTCATCATCACTTCGGCGACCATCGATCTGGAGCGCTTCTCCAAGCATTTCGATGACGCGCCGATTGTCGAGGTGTCCGGCCGCACCTTCCCGGTTGAAACCTGGTATCGCCCGCTGACGCTTGAGCAGGATGAAGAAGGCAACCGCGTCGAAGACGACCTGACCGTGGATCAAGCAATCCTCGCCACCCTCGATGAGATCGCCGCCTACGAACGCAGCGAACGCCGCAGTCCCGGCGATGTGCTGGTGTTCCTGCCCGGCGAACGCGAGATTCGCGACGCTGCCGACATGCTGCGCAAGGCCCAGCTCAAACACACGGAAATCCTGCCGCTGTACGCGCGCCTGTCGCCGGCTGAACAGCAGCGGATTTTCCAGTCGCATCCGGGGCGGCGCGTGGTGCTGGCGACCAACGTCGCTGAGACCTCGTTGACCGTGCCGGGCATCCGTTACGTTATCGACAGCGGCACCGCACGCATCAGCCGCTACAGCTATCGCGCCAAGGTGCAGCGCCTGCCGATCGAAGCGATTTCCCAGGCCAGTGCCAATCAGCGTAAAGGTCGTTGCGGCCGGGTTGAACCAGGGATTTGCGTGCGGCTGTACAGCGAGGAAGATTTCCTCGGTCGCCCGGAATTCACTGACCCGGAAATTCTGCGCACCAACCTTGCCGCCGTGATCCTGCAGATGCTGCACCTGCGCCTCGGTGAGATCACCGCGTTCCCGTTCATCGAGCCGCCGGACGGCAAGGCGATCAGCGACGGTTTCAACCTGCTGCAAGAACTCTCGGCGGTGGATCGCAACAGTCAGCTGACCCCGCTCGGGCGCCAGTTGGCGCGCCTGCCGGTGGACCCGCGCATGGGCCGCATGCTGCTGGAAGCGGCAAAACTCGGCAGCTTGCAGGAAGTGCTGATCGTCGCCAGCGCCATATCGATTCAGGACCCGCGCGAGCGTCCGCCGGAGCGTCAGCAAGCAGCCGATCAGGCCCACGCACAATGGAAAGACAGCGATTCGGACTTCGCCGGACTGGTCAATCTGTGGCGCGGTTTTGAAGAGCAGCGTCAGACGCTGACCGCCAGTCCGCTGCGCAACTGGTGCCGGAAGAATTTCCTCAACTACCTGCGTCTGCGCGAGTGGCGTGATTCCCATCGCCAGTTGAGTCTGATCTGCCGCGACATGCAGTTGAGCCTCAACAAGGAACCGGCGGATTACCCGAAACTGCACAAAGCGGTGCTGGTCGGCCTGCTCAGTCAGATCGGCCAGAAAACCGAAGACGGCGATTACCTCGGTGCCCGGCAACGGCGCTTCTGGATTCACCCGTCGTCGGGCATCGGCAAGAAGCGCCCGCAGTGGTTGATGACCGCCGAACTGGTGGAAACCACCAAGCTCTATGCGCGCATGGTCGCCAAGATCGACGCCGACTGGATCGAGCCGCTGGCCGGGCACCTGATCAAGAAAAACCACTTCGAACCGCACTGGGAGAAGAAGCGCGGCCAGGTCGTGGCCTACGAGCAGATCACCCTGTTCGGGCTGATCGTGGTCGGTCGCCGTCCTGTGCATTACGGCCCGGTGGATCCGGTGGTGTCGCGTGAGCTGTTTATCCGTGAAGGTCTAGTGCGTGGCGAGATTCAGTCGAAAGCCAAATGCCTGAGCGCCAACAAACAATTGCTCGAACAGCTCGACGAACTGGAAGCCAAGGCCCGGCGCCGCGACATTCTCGCTGACGAAGAGACCCTGTACGCGTTCTACGATGCGCGGTTGCCGGCGGAGATTCACCAGACCGCGACCTTCGACAGTTGGTATCGGGTCAACAGCCAGAAGAACCCACAGCTGCTGATCATGCGCGAAGAGGACGTGCTGGCCCGCGAGGCCAGCGAAGTCACCGCGCGCGACTATCCAGACACGCTGCACATCGGCGATCTGGAACTGGCGCTCAGTTATCACTTCGAACCCAATCACCCGCGCGACGGCGTGACCCTGCGCGTGCCGGCACCGCTGCTGCCGATGCTGCCACCGGAACGTCTGGAATGGCTGGTGCCGGGGCTGATCGAGGCCAAGTGCATTGCGCTGGTGCGCAATCTGCCGAAAGCCTTGCGCAAGAACTTCGTGCCGGTGCCGGATTTCATCAAGGCGGCGTTGCAGCGCATGACCTTCGCTGAAGGCTCATTGCCGCAAGCGCTCGGTCGCGAGTTGCTGCGCATGACCGGTGCGCGCGTCAGCGATGAAGCATGGGCGGAAGCCGCGCAGCAGGTCGAAAGCCATCTGCGGATGAACCTGGAAATCGTCGACGGCCAGGGCAAGTTCCTCGGCGAGGGCCGCGACCTGGCCGAGCTGACCGCGCGTTTTGCCGAAGCCAGCCAGGCGGCTTTGGCCGTGCCGCAGAGTGCGAAAAGTCAGCAACCGGTGGAGGCCAAGGTCTTCGCCCCGGTGGCGGAAAAGACTCAGCAGAAGATTGCCGGCCTGTCGATGACGGTGTATCCGGCGCTGGTGGAAGAGGGCGGCACGGTCAAGGAAGGGCGGTTTTCGACCCCGGCCGAAGCCGAATTCCAGCATCGCCGCGCCTTGCAGCGGCTGCTGCTGCAGCAACTGGCGGAACCGGCGAAGTTCCTGCGCAGCAAACTGCCGGGCATCACCGAGTTGGGCCTGCTCTATCGCGAGTTGGGCCGAGTGGATGCGCTGGTCGAAGACATTCTGCTGGCCAGTCTCGACAGCTGCATTCTGGAAGGCGAAGACCCGTTACCCCGTGACGGTGCCGGGCTGGCGGCATTGGCTGAACGCAAACGCGGCAGCTGGACCGAACACGCCGAGCGCGTGGCACGGTTGACGCTGGAGATCCTCAAGCTGTGGCACGGCCTGCAAAAACGCTTCAAGGGCAAGATCGATCTGGCTCAGGCTGTGGCGCTGAATGACATCAAGCAGCAAATCAGCCATCTGGTGTATCCGGGGTTTGTCCGGGAAACGCCGATGCAATGGCTCAAGGAGCTGCCGCGCTATCTGAAGGCGGTCGAGCAGCGTTTCGAGAAACTCGGTGCGCAAGTACAGAAGGATCGCGTCTGGAGCGGTGAACTGGCCGGCCTCTGGGTGCAATACCAGACCCGCGCGGCGAAACATGCCCAGGAAGGCAAGCGCGATCCGCAGCTGGAGTTGTACCGCTGGTGGCTGGAGGAATACCGGGTGTCGCTGTTCGCCCAGCAGTTGGGAACGAAAGTGCCGATCTCGGACAAGCGGCTGAGCAAGCAGTGGAGTCAGGTCGAGGCTTGAACCCGCGACAGGCAAGGACTTTGTAGGAGCTGCCGAAGGCTGCGATCTTTTGATTTTGCTTTTTAAAGGATCAAGATCAAAAGATCGCAGCCTTCGGCAGCTCCTACAGGGAGTGCGTTTAGCGGGAGAGGCGCCAAAACCTTGGGTTTATGGCAAACTTCGCGACCATAAACGCCGGTTTCGTGACCCAGAGCCTTCGGCCGGGTCACGTGGCGGAATAAAGCGATGCCAGGTCAGCGTCCCCGGACGGGAACAGACCCTTTGTGTGTTGGTACGTCGGTGCCAGCGCTTTCTGCCTGAACAGATTAGAGAAACGACCATGCATAACGTCGTCATCAGCGGCACCGGCCTGTACACCCCGGCCAACAGCATTTCCAACGAAGAGCTGGTGCAGTCTTTCAATACCTACGTCGCGCAGTTCAACGCCGACAACGCCGATGCCATCGCCCGCGGTGAAGTCCAGGCGCTGACTGAATCCAGCGCCGCGTTCATCGAAAAGGCCTCTGGCATCAAGAGCCGCTTTGTCATGGACAAGGATGGCATTCTCGATCCGCGACGCATGGCCCCGCGTCTGCCGGAGCGTTCCAACGACGAATGGTCGGTCCTCTGCCAGATGGCCATCGGCGCCGCCGAACAGGCGTTGCAACGTGCCGGCAAGACCGCCGCCGACATCGACGGCGTGATCGTCGCCTGCTCCAATCTGCAGCGCGCCTACCCGGCCATCGCCATCGAAGTCCAGGAAGCACTGGGCATTCAGGGCTTCGGTTTCGACATGAACGTGGCCTGCTCCTCGGCGACTTTCGGCATTCAGGCTGCGGCCAACAGCGTGCAACTGGGTCAGGCCCGGGCGATCCTGATGGTCAACCCTGAAGTCTGCACCGGTCACCTGAACTTCCGCGACCGCGACAGCCACTTCATCTTCGGCGACGCCGCGACGGCAGTCATCATCGAACGCGCTGACCTGGCGACCTCCAAGTACCAGTTCGACGTGGTCAGCACCAAACTGCTGACCAAGTTCTCTAACAACATTCGCAACAACTTCGGTTTCCTCAATCGCGCCGCGGAAGAGGGCATCGGTGCCCGTGACAAACTGTTCGTGCAGGAAGGCCGCAAGGTGTTCAAGGATGTCTGCCCGATGGTTGCCGAACTGATCGGTGAGCATCTGGAAGAGAACAAACTCAACGTCGGCGACGTCAAGCGCTTCTGGCTGCACCAGGCCAACCTGAGCATGAACCACCTGATCGTGCGCAAGCTGCTGGGTCGTGAAGCCACCGAAGAAGAAGCCCCGGTGATTCTCGACACCTACGCCAACACCAGCTCTGCCGGCTCGGTGATTGCCTTCCACAAATATCAGGACGATCTGGCCGCCGGTTCGCTGGCCGTGCTGAGCTCGTTCGGCGCCGGTTACTCGATCGGCAGCGTGATTCTGCGCAAGCGCTGAGTGCGCCTGAAAAGATCGCAGCCTGCGGCAGCTCCTACACTAATCTCTGTAGGAGCTGCCGCAGGCTGCGATCTTTTGCTTTCGACCATCTGAAAACGAGGCGCGCATGGCCGCAACGGACGACACCCAACTGCTCGAACGCCTGTTGGCCGGTGAGCAAAGAGCTTTCAAGGAACTGGTCAGTACCTACCAGAGCGCCATGCGCGCCGTGGCTTACGCGATTGTCGGCCAGCGCCATGTCGAAGAAGTGGTGCAGGACGCCTGGCTTTCGGTGGTGCGCCACATCGGTAGCTTCGAGGGCCGTTCCAGTCTCAAGACCTGGCTGCTGACCATCACTGCCAACTCGGCCAAGAGCCGCTACAAACAAAATCGTCGCGAAGTCTTGATGGATGACCTGCCGTCACCCCACGGCACCATCGACGATGATCGCTTTTCTCCCGGTGACGGTCATTGGCTGGTGGCGCCGTTCGCCTGGCATCAGGACACGCCGGAAGCCTTGCTGACGGAAAGCGAATTGCGCGACTGCCTGGAGCACACCTTGCTCAGCCTGTCGGAACTGCAAAGCAGTGTTTTGCTGCTGCGCGAGCGTCAGGGCCTGGAGCTGGAGGAGATCTGTAATCTTCTGGAGATCTCGCTCTCCAATGTCCGTGTGCTGCTGCATCGTGCGCGGCTGAAAGTCTTCGCCACGGTGGAGCATTTTGAGGAGACCGGCGAATGCTGACCTGCAAGGAACAAGTAGCGCGCTCCAGCGATTACCTCGATGGCCAGTTGAGCTTTCGCGAGAGACTGTTGGTGCGCCATCACCTGATGTTCTGCCCTAACTGCCGGCGTTTCATTCGCCAGATGCGTTTGATGCAGGCCACGTTGAAGGCGATGCCGGAGAAAACCGAGGCGGGTATTGACGCTTTGGCCGAACGCCTGGCCGAGCAACGCCGCAAAGATAATCTCCTGTAGGAGCTGCCGCAGGCTGCGATCTTTTGATCTTGTTTTCAAGGATCAAAAGATCGCAGCCTTCGGCAGCTCCTACATGTTTTTTGCATCCTGCAAAAAATAGCCCGACGCGGATGAAACGAACGGATGATGGGGATCGTCCCGCCCGCGTCAGGCTACAGGTGACGCTTTTTAGAACTTCGCTTCCGCGTCCAGCTGCAGGGTATTGGTGTCTGCGTCACGCTGGGTACGGCTGGAGAAGTCGGCCTTGGTCAGGAAGTAGGTGGCGCCGATGGCGAAGTTCTTGTCGATGTCGTAACCGACCTTGAACTTGTGGCCGCGCGAACCGGTGGTGCCGTTGGCGAAGTCGGAGTCGGTGAACGCGCCGACCACGGCGTCACGCTGTACGTCACGATAGTTGTAGTCCAGGTTCAGGCCGAAGACTTTCGACTTGGCGCCGACCAGCCACGCAGTGTCGGCATCGGTCACCGCATCGTTGTTCTTCACGTACTGGCCGTAGAACGACAGCGGCATTGGCAAACCACCGATATCGATCTGGCTGAAACCCTCGTACAGACGGAATTCGTTGTTGGCCGAGTTGCCGTTGACCGACAGTGCGCACGGTGTGGACGTCCCGGTGCAACGGCTGTCCTCGTCGTTCTGGTAGGCGTAGACGCTGCCGCCCAGGGTCAGTTTCAGGTTGTCGGTGATCGCGAAGCGGCTGCCCAACTGGCCAGCGGTCAGGCGCAGGTCGTGGCGAAATTGCACGCCTTCGCCGTCGACGTTGTCCTTGAGGGTGTAGTTACCCAGGCTGCCGAACAGTTCGGCGCTGCTGCCCAGCGGGTATTTGTAGGTCACGGCCAGACCTTCCGGGTTGATGTCGCTGTCCCAGATCACATCGCCCATGCTGACCCACGGTTGCAGCATCTTGCCGCCGATCACGTGCAGGTTCTTGATGGCATCGGGGTGGTAGTCGATGTAACCCAGATCGAGCCAGATCTGCTTCTTGTCGAAGTAGTTGTCCATGTCCTGGTTGGTCGAACGGGCATCGTCACCGCCGCCGGTGGCAATACGGATACCGGTGTCGACTTGCGGGTTGATCTCGGTGTAGGCGCCGAGGCGGGCACGGATACGCTGGCGATCCTTGTCGCGACCACCGTTGTTGGATTCACCGTCGATCTTGACGGTCTCCTGACGGATACGCACATCACCCTTGAACTGGGTCTTGGCGGCCCAGGCAAGTTTCTGGTCGAAGGAGCTCAGCTCATTGGTTTTCTTCGCGGTTGCCGCGATTTGCTCGTTGGTCTCTTGCTGCGCCTGCTGCGCGATTTGCTGAGCCTTCTGATCCTTGGCCAGTTCAGTTTGCAGTTCAATGTACTGCGCCTGGGAAATGGAACCGTTAGCCTTGAGCATGTCGAGCAGTTTGGCGTCGACTGCAGCACTGGCCGGAACGCTCATGGCCAGCAACAGGCCACCGCACAGGGCCGCCGCAGTTTTCGTGGAAGCAAGACGCATAGCAATCTCCGAAGATGAGAGGGATGGCTGAACCATCCTGGGCACACCGACGCGCACGTCGGAAAACAGTGTCCGGGTAGAACCCGGCGCTCTAAAAACAGGAGCGAGTATCGCGATGGTTTATGACAGAGCAGTGGCTAAGTGATGTCATGTCGATGACGATGCAAAGTCTTCGTGAACTCTTGAGCCAGAGCACTGTCGCCCGAATGAGCGTGTGCAATGGAAGCTGATCAGCGATACTCGCGGGGCTTTGACGCCAAGATGTGGAGAGCCAGTTGATGCCGTTGCAACGTGTGCAAAACCTGTCAGAAATCGCCCCCGCGACCTGGGATGCGCTGGTGCCCGAGAACCAGCCGTTTCTGCGCCATGCGTTCCTCGGCACACTCGAAGACAGTGGCAGCGTCGGCCCGCACACCGGCTGGCAACCCGAGCATCTGCTGCATGTTGAAAGCGATCGGTTGATCGCCGCGCTGCCCAGTTATCGCAAATGGCATTCCTACGGCGAGTACGTCTTTGATCACGGTTGGGCCGATGCCTGCGCCCGTGCCGGGATCGATTACTACCCCAAGCTGCTGACAGCGGTGCCGTTCAGTCCGGTCAGTGGCCCGCGCTTGCTGGCGGCGAATGTCGAGGACGGATTCGAACTGCTCAAGAGCCTGCCGGGTTATCTGGAAATCGAAGAACTTTCCAGCGCACACATCAATTTCACCGACCCGTTCACCGACGCCGCCATAGCCGAGCAACCGGGCTGGCTGCAACGTATCGGCTGTCAGTATCACTGGCAGAATCGCGGTTATCGGGACTTCCAGGATTTTCTCGACGCGCTCAGTTCGCGCAAGCGCAAGCAAATGCGTAAAGAGCGCGAGCAAGTGGCGGGGCAGGGCTTCGAATTCGAATGGCTGGAAGGGCGTGAGCTGGATGAATCGCAATGGGATTTTGTCTACGCCTGCTATGCCAACACCTACGCCGTGCGCCGCCAGGCGCCGTACCTGACGCGCGAGTTTTTCAGTCTGCTGGCTGCGCGGATGCCGGAGGCGATTCGGGTGGTCTTCGCCAGACAGGGTTCACGGCCGGTGGCGATGGCCTTCAGTCTGGTCGGGGGTGACAGCTTCTATGGACGCTATTGGGGATGTCTGGCCGAGTTTGACCGGCTGCATTTCGAGACGTGTTTCTATCAGGGCATGGATTACGCGATCGCCCAGGGGTATCAGCGCTTCGATGCGGGGGCCCAGGGGGAACATAAACTGATTCGCGGTTTTGAACCGGTCATCACCCACTCGTGGCACTACCTGCGCCATCCCGGGTTGAAAGCGGCGGTGAAGGATTTTCTGCAGCAAGAGCGCGCTGGCGTCCTTGCGTACGCCGAGGAAGCCAGATCAGCCTTGCCCTACCGCCAAGCCTAGATCCCTGTAGGAGCTGCCGGAGGCTGCGATCTTTTGCTCTTTAAAAGTCAAAAGATCGCAACCTCCGGCAGCTCCTACAGGGGAGGTGGTGGTTTCAGGATTCCTCTTTACCCAGCCAGCGATAGATTCCGCCGCCCACCACCGCGCCCAGCAGCGGCGCGACCCAGAACATCCACAACTGCGCGATCGCCCAGCCGCCGACCATCAGCGCCGGCCCAGTGCTGCGCGCCGGGTTGACCGAGGTGTTGGTGACCGGGATCGAGATCAGGTGAATCAACGTCAGACCCAGGCCGATGGCGATCGGTGCAAGGCCCGCCGGAGCGCGTTTGTCGGTAGCGCCGAGGATGATGATCACGAACATGGCGGTCATCACCAGTTCGGTGACAAAGCCTGCGGCCATCGAGTATTTGCCCGGTGAGTGCTCGCCATACCCGTTGGAGGCCAGACCTGCGGCAATATCGAAACCCTCCTTGCCGCTGGCAATGTGCGCAATCAGCGCCGCGGCGAGAATCGCGCCGAGCACCTGTGCGATGATATAGGCGGGCAACTCTTTGGCCGGAAACCGGCCGCCAACGAACAGACCGACCGAGACGGCCGGGTTGAGATGACATCCGCTGATGTGGCCAATGGCGAACGCCATGGTCAGCACCGTCAGACCAAACGCCAGGGCCACCCCCAGCACTCCAATGCCCAAGGGCGAAGACGCAGCGAGCACTGCACTGCCGCATCCACCCAGAACCAGCCAGAACGTACCCAACAACTCAGTGACTGAACGTTTGAACAGAGACATGAGAGAGTCCTTGATAGGCGTGCTATCGAGACTGTATCGAGTTGTGCTTCCTTGCAGATTTACGACAGGCTCCCTGCTGGAGCCTTGGCTGAGTACAGCAGGCTTTGGATGGATTGCCAGCAGCCATGAAAAAACCGCCAGAGCCCGTGGTTGGCGGGCTGGGGCGGTTTTTTGGCGGACAAACATTGTGTGGCGAGGGAGCTTGCTCCCGCTGGACAGCGAAGCTGTCCCAAAACTATCTGCACCGGTAGTGTCAGACTCGCACAGTTGGCGGGCTTTGCGCCTGCTGCGCAGTCGAGCGGGAGCAAGCTCCCTCGCCACAAAAGTTCACAAAGTCAGATTTTTTGTGATCAATCGATGCCGACAAATCCTCCGGTCTGGTGCGCCCACAACCGCGCATACAACCCGCGATGCGCCAGCAGTTCGGCGTGGGTGCCGCTCTCGGCGATCTTGCCGTTTTCCAGCACCACCAGCCGATCCATGCGGGCGATGGTCGAGAGGCGGTGAGCGATGGCGATCACGGTTTTGCCTTGCATCAGGGTTTCCAGGCTTTCCTGAATCGCCGCTTCGACCTCCGAGTCGAGTGCCGAGGTCGCTTCGTCCATGATCAGGATCGGCGCGTCCTTGAGCAGCACCCGGGCAATCGCGATGCGCTGGCGCTGGCCGCCGGACAGTTTCACCCCGCGCTCGCCGACGTGCGCATCGAAACCGGTGCGGCCCTCGGCGTCCGACAGCAACGGAATGAACTCGTCGGCGCGAGCCTTGTGCACCGCATCCCAGAGTTCGGCGTCGGTGGCGTCAGGCTTGCCGTACAGCAAGTTGTCGCGGATCGAGCGGTGTAGCAGGGAGGTGTCCTGCGTGATCATGCCGATCCGTGCGCGAAGGCTTTCCTGGCCGACTTCGGCGATGTTCTGCCCATCGATCAGGATCCGTCCGCCCTCGACGTCGTACAGGCGCAGCAGCAGGTTGACCAATGTCGATTTGCCGGCGCCGGACGGCCCGATCAAGCCGATTTTCTCGCCCGGTTTGATGGTCAGGTTGAGGTCGCCAATGATGCCTTTCTTCTTGCCGTAGTGAAAATCCACATGCTCGAAACGCACTTCGCCACGGGCCACCGCCAGTGGTTTGGCCTGTTCGCGATCAGTGACGCTGACCGGTTGCGAAATGGTCTGCAGACCGTCCTGGACCATGCCGATGTTTTCGAAGATGCCGGTGACCACCCACATGATCCAGCCGGACATGTTGACGATGCGAATCACCAGACCCGTAGCCAGCGCGATAGCGCCGACCGTGATCAACGACTGCGTCCACAGCCACAGCGCCAGCGCGGTGGTGCCGACGATCAGCAGGCCGTTCATGGCGGTGATTGCCACGTCCATGCTGGTCACCACGCGGCCGGCCATCTGCGCCTTGACCGTCTGTTCCTCAATGGCTTCCCTGGCGTAATGCTGTTCAAAGTTGGTGTGGGCAAACAGCTTCAGTGTGGCGATGTTGGTGTAGCCGTCGACGATCCGCCCCATCAGTTTCGAGCGCGCATCGGAGGCCTCCACCGAGCGATCCTTGACCCGTGGCACGAAGTAATACAGGGCGCCGATATAGGCGGCGATCCACGTCAGCAGCGGGATCATCAGGCGCCAGTCGGCTTCGGCGAACAGCACCAGCGAACTGATCGCGTAGATCACCACATGCCACAACGCGTCGACCGCTTGCACGGCGGAGTCACGCAGCGAGTTGCCGGTCTGCATGATGCGTTGGGCGATGCGCCCGGCGAAGTCGTTCTGGAAGAAATTCAGGCTCTGTTTGAGCACATAGCTGTGATTCTGCCAGCGGATCATGCTGGTCATCCCCGGGCTCAGGGTCTGGTGCACCAGCAGGTCGTGCAGGCCGAAAAAGATCGGCCGCAGTACCAGCGCAACCACCACCATCCACGTCAGTTCGAGGGCGTGGTCGCTGAAGAAATTCGGGTTGGGCGTGCCTTGGGCCAGGTCGATGATGCGGCTCAGGTAACTGAACAGCGCCACTTCGATCAACGCAGCAAACAGGCCGACCACCAACAGAGCGGCAAAGCTCGGCCAGACTTGTTTCAGGTAATAGGTATAGAAGGGCAGCACGCGATTGGGCGGAGCCGCCGTCGGAGCGTCGCGGAATATGTCGATCAGTTGTTCGAAACGGCGATAGAGCATCAGATAACCGCCCGGAGGCCGGGCTCTCCTTTTATCGGTGTGAGCGGCGTGGTTTCAGGCCAGCGCCGCTCGAAACGCCCTGTACAGCTTAGTCGATGACTTTGGCCGACTTGATGATCACAGGGTCGGAAGGCACGTTTTGCATGCCCTGTTTGGTGGTGGTTGGCGAGTTGACGATGATGTCGACCACGTCCATGCCTTTGACCACTTTGCCGAATACGGCGTAGCCATCACCCTGGTCGAGGAAGTCGTTGTCCTTGACGTTGATGAAGAACTGGCTGGTCGCCGAATCAGGTACGGAGGTGCGCGCCATGGACAAGGTGCCGCGAACGTTGGCCAGACCGTTTTTGTGTTCGTTCTTGATCGGCGCCTTGGTTTCTTTCTGCTGCATCTGTGGCGTGAAACCGCCGCCCTGAGCCATGAAGCCCGGGATCACGCGGTGGAAAATGGTGTTGGTGTAAAAGCCGCTGTTGACGTAATCCAGAAAGTTTTTGGTACTGATCGGCGCCTTGACCGGGTCCAGTTCGATTTCGATCTGGCCGTTGGTGGTGTCCAGCAGCACGTGCGGCGCTTTGGCCGGGGTGGCAGCCATCAGGTTGGCAGCGAACAGCACGGTGCCGGCGGCGAGGGCGAGTTTTTTCAGCATGGGTCAGTGATCCTGAGATTGAATGTCGGCTGCGGCGAGAAACTCCAGCAGCGTTTGATTGAAGCGGTCGGGTTGATCGAGCGGGGTGGCGTGGCGCGAATCGGCGATGACCACCAGCCGCGCATCGGGCAGCAGTTTTACATAGGTTTCTTTCAGCGCCACCGGTGTGTAGTCACGGTCGGCAGTGACGATGAGGGTTGGACAGGTCACCCGGGAAAGTCGTTCCTGAACGCCCCAGCCAACAATCGCATCGAAGCTGGCGAGATAAGCACGTTTGTCGTTTTTTGCCCAGCGTTCGGACATTTTCTGCCGCAAATCAGCCTGTTCCGGTTTCGGAAAAAGTTTGCCGCCCAGCGCCTTGCCGATGGTTCCCAGGCTTAGCACACGCATCAGGCTCCAGCGTTTGAACCACTGCCAGTAATCGTCGCGGCTGCGGAGTTTGACTTCGGGGGCGCTGTTGACGATGGTCAGGCTTTTGAGCCTTTGCGGCTGATCGACGCCGAACTGAAAGCCGATCATCCCGCCCATCGACAGGCCGACGTAATGCACCGGACCGAGGTGCAAGTGGTCGAGCAACGCCAGCAGGTCAGCGCTGAAACCGGCGATGCTGTAGCGCTCGCGGGGTTTGTCCGAGCGACCGTGACCGCGTATGTCCGGGACGATCACCCGGTAATGCGCCGACAGTGCCGGAATCTGCATTTCCCAGTCCAGGGTGCTTGAGCCGAGCCCGTGAACCAGCAGCAACGGCGTACCGTGGCCATATTCCTCGTAGTGCAGGTTGCAACCTTCGTGCTCGAAATACGCCATCGGTGAACTCCGTGTCAGGCTTGTCCGGGGGCGGCGAACGGTGCGTCCAGCGGCAAGGTGTCGAAGGTACGCAGCAGTTCGATGAGGATTTGTGTCGCCGGGCCCAGCGGTTTGTCCTTGTTCGAGTACAGATAGAAACTCGGGTTGCGGCTGCCGCCCTGAACCAACGGTAGCAGCTTGAGCGTGCCTTCCTTCAATTCACGTTCGATCATGTGTCGGGGCAACCAGGCGAAACCCAGGCCGCTGCTGACGAACGTTGCGGCAGTGGCAAGGCTGCCGACCGTCCAGCGCTGTTCGGCACCCAGCCAGCCGACGTCGCGTGGCTGCTGGCGCCCGGAGTCGCGAATCACCACCTGCATCTGGGTTTCCAGATCCTGGAAGCTCAGTTCGCGATTGAGCCGATGCAAGGCGTGGTCCGGGTGGGCGACGGCAACAAACTCGACATCGCTCAATTCCGCACCGAGGTAGCCGGGAATGCTCAGACCGGTGATCGCCAGATCGGCGACGCCTTCCAGCAGCACTTCTTCGACCCCCGACAATACCTCCTCGCGCAGCCGCACGCGGCAGCCACGACTTTGCGGCATGAACGCGGTCAGCGCCCGGACGATACGTGCGCTCGGGTAGGCCGCATCGACCACCAGCCGCACCTCGGCCTCCCAACCTTGCTCCATGTGGTGGGCGAGATCTTCCAGTTGGCTGGCCTGTTTCACCAGTTGCCGCGAGCGGCGCAACAGTACGCCACCGGCTTCGGTGAGCACCGCCTTACGCCCGTCAATGCGCAGCAAGGGCACGCCGAGCTGGTCCTGCATGCGGGCGACGGTGTAACTCACCGATGATTGCGAACGGTGCAGTGCCTCGGCGGCTTGGGCGAAGCCGCCGTGATCGACCACGGCCTGCAATGTTCGCCATTGATCAAGGGTCACGCGGGGCGCTTTCATCAATAGCTCCTCTTGTCCTAAGCTGGCCGTCCCTCATGGAGACTGGCGAATGAAAAAATTCTGTTGTGTGGTGCTCGCGTTGCTGCCGCTGACTGCGTTTGCTTACCCGATCGATGTGCAGAAGAACCTCAATGGCTTGAAGATCGACTACGAAACCTATGACACCGACAAGGACATCGGCTCCATAAAAGTGGTCAACTTCGGTGATGTCGATGCCGTCTGCAAAGCCGTTTTCAACAATGGCCCGGAAGCGCCACGTACGCGCAACATCGAAGTCCCGGCCCGCAAGCATACGAACGCCACGGCCAAGTTCTCTCGCGAGATCATCAGGCTGCGCATTGAACTGAGTTGCAGCCCGAAATAACGGCGTCAATCCCTTGTGGGAGCGAGCTTGCTCGCGAAGTGGCCGTTTCAGTCGACATCATTGTTGAATGACACACCGCTTTCGCGAGCAAGCTCGCTCCCACAGGGGCAAGTGCATCTAAACGAATTATTCGATGCTTTGCAGCAATTATTTGCGCTTTTTCATCGATACAACCCTGTTTAACCTTCACTCCATCGACCTACAACATTCTCGGATGGAGACTACACACCATGTCCCGCGTTCTGATCATCGAAAGCAGCGCCCGCCAGCAAGACTCGGTTTCCCGTCAACTGACCCAGACCTTCATCGGTCAGTGGAAATCCGCGCACCCCAACGATCAGATCACCGTGCGTGACCTCGCCGTGAACCCGGTACCCCACCTGGACGCCAATCTGCTGGGTGGCTGGATGAAGTCTGCCGAACAGCGCAACGCCGACGAACAATCGTCGCTGGATCGCTCCAACGAATTGACCGAAGAGTTGCTGGCCGCCGACGTATTGGTGATGGCAGCGCCGATGTACAACTTCGCGATCCCGAGCACTCTGAAAGCCTGGCTCGACCACGTGCTGCGTGCCGGTGTGACCTTCAAGTACACCGAAACCGGCCCGCAAGGCCTGCTCAGCGGCAAACGTGCCTACGTGCTCACCGCTCGCGGCGGGATCTACGCCGGCGGCCCGGCCGACCACCAGGAACCGTACCTGCGTCAGGTCATGGGTTTCATCGGCATCCACGACGTGACCTTCATTCACGCCGAAGGCATGAACCTGGGCGGCGACTTCCAGGAGAAGGGCTTGAATCAGGCCAACGCCAAACTGTCCCAAGTCGCTTGATAGGTTAATCGCCAGATAATCGCCGCTTGTTTAAGTGACCTGGCGCAACCCCTTCAAGGCTCTACGCGCATCGAACCTCCCTTTGCACTTGTTGCTCCTGAGTGCTGTAGCCCGATTGAACGCTTTAGCGAAATCGGGCTTTTTTTTGCCTGAGATTATCTGAGCAACGTGTAACCCCTGTGGGAGCGGGCTTGCTCGCGAAGGCGGTGTGTCAGTCAAATATTCGTCGACTGACACGATGCCTTCGCGAGCAAGCTCGCTCCCACAGGGTTCAGTGTTGCCTGAGGTTCGCGGTCTGGCGTAAAAACCGCTATCGTCGCCGCCATTCGAAACAGAGGCGACCATGGGCTATCTACTTTTTGTCACGCTGATCCAGGCGTTTTCCTTCAGTCTGATCGGCGAATATCTCGCCGGGCACGTCGACAGCTACTTCGCGGTACTGGTGCGTGTGGTGCTGGCCGGGCTGGTGTTCATCCCGCTGACCCGCTGGCGTTCGGTGGAACCTTCGTTCATGCGCGGCATGCTGCTGATCGGCGCGTTGCAGTTCGGCATCACCTACGTCTGCCTGTACCTGAGCTTTCGCGTATTGACGGTGCCGGAGGTGCTGCTGTTCACCATCCTCACACCGTTGCATGTGACGTTGATCGAAGATGCGTTGAACCGACGCTTCAATCCATGGGCGCTGGTCGCTGCATTGGTAGCGGTGGGCGGTGCGGCAGTGATTCGTTTTGATCGGATCAACCCGGATTTCTTCATGGGTTTCCTGTTGCTGCAACTGGCGAACTTCACCTACGCCGCCGGCCAGGTGCTGTACAAGCATCTGGTGGCGAAACACCCGAGCGACCTGCCGCATTACCGGCGTTTCGGCTTCTTCTACCTCGGCGCACTGGCGGTGGTGTTGCCGGCGTTTCTGCTGTTCGGCAAAGCCAACTTCCTGCCCGAAGCACCGCTGCAGTGGGGTGTGTTGCTGTTTCTCGGCCTGGTCTCCACCGCGCTGGGCATGTACTGGTGGAACAAGGGCGCGTGCATGGTCAACGGTGGCACGCTGGCGGTGATGAACAACCTGCATGTGCCGGTGGGGCTGCTGCTGAATCTGCTGATCTGGAATCAGCATGAGGAACTGGGAAGGCTGTTGCTTGGCGGGAGTGTCATCCTGGCGGCCGTATGGATCAGCCGGTTGGGTATCCGCCGCACCGCATGACCCGGTGTAGGAGCTGCCGAAGGCTGCGATCTTTTAATCTTTAAAATCAAAAGATCGCAGCCTTCGGCAGCTCCTACATGAATTGTGGGTTACATGAGGTGTTTTTGCGGTTCCGCAATGTGCGCCGAACCCAGCACCGCCGGCAACAACCCCGAACGCAAATCTCCGCCACTCGGCTGCTGATACAGGCTCAAGCCAAACTCCGGCAGCACCGCCAGCAGATAATCGAAAATATCCCCCTGAATCCGCTCGTAATCGGCCCACACCGTGGTTGTCGTGAAGCAGTAGATTTCCAGCGGAATGCCCTGCGCCGTGGTCTGCATCTGGCGCACCATGCAGGTCATGTTCGGCTGGATCTCGGGATGGCTTTTCAGGTAGGCCAGTGCATAAGCGCGGAAGGTGCCGATGTTGGTCATGCGCCGACGGTTGGCCGCCATTGCCGCTACATTACCCTGCGCCTCGTTCCACGCTTTGAGTTCGGCTTTCTTGCGGCCCATGTAGGCGGTCAGCAGGTGCACCTGGGAGAGCTTTTCTTCTTCATCGTCGCGGATGAAGCGCACGCCGCTGGCGTCGATGAACAGGCTGCGCTTGATCCGTCGTCCACCGGACTGCTGCATGCCGCGCCAGTTGCGGAACGATTCGGACATCAGGCGCCAGGTCGGGATCGAGACGATGGTCTTGTCGAAATTCTGCACCTTGACCGTGTGCAAGGTGATGTCGACCACGTCGCCATCGGCGCCGACTTGCGGCATTTCGATCCAGTCGCCGACCCGCAGCATGTCGTTGCTGGTCAGCTGTACGCTGGCGACGAACGACAGCAGGGTGTCCTTGTAGACCAACAGAATCACCGCCGACATCGCACCCAGACCGGACAGCAGCAGCAACGGCGAACGGTCGATCAGGGTGGCGACGATGATGATCGCACCAAACACGTACAAGACCATTTTCGCCAGTTGCACATAGCCCTTGATCGAGCGGGTGCGCGCGTGTTCGGTGCGCGCATAGATGTCCAGCAACGCATTGAGCAGGGCGCTGACCGATAGCAGCAGGAACAGGATGGTGAAGGACAGCGCCACGTTGCCGAGGAAGGTCATCGCGGTTTTGCTCAGTTCCGGCACCAGGTGCAGACCGAACTGGATTACCAGCGATGGCGTCATCTGCGCCAGACGCTGAAACACCTTGTTGTGGCGAAAGTCGTTGATCCAGTGCAGCGCCGGCTGGCGCCCGAGCATGCGGCTGGCGTGCAGGATCAGATAGCGCGCCACTCGTCCGAGGATCAGCGCGATCACCAATAGCAGCATCAGCGCCAGGCCGGATTGCAGGAACGGGTGCTTTTCGAGGGCACCCCAGAGGTCTTGGGCGTTGAGCCAGAGCTGTTTGAAATCCATGTGAGCAACGATTCTTCTGTAAGACGCGATGGGCGATTAGAGCATTTAAGACGCTGTGTATTACCGTTGGAGACAAATCGAGCAACAAAAAAGCCACTGATTACGCCCGTTTGTATAAAGAAACTCGGCCTGAGCGCTCGAAACCGGTAACCTATGCAGCTGTTTTTTTGCATATCTTCGAGGTAGCACCCGTGTTTTCCCAATTCGCCCTGCACGAACGCCTGCTCAAAGCCGTGGCCGAGCTGAAATTTGTCGAGCCAACGCCTGTGCAAGCAGCGGCCATTCCGCTGGCGCTCCAGGGGCGTGACCTGCGGGTGACGGCGCAAACCGGTAGTGGCAAGACCGCCGCTTTTGTCCTGCCGATCCTCAACCGCCTGATCGGCCCGGCGAAGATCCGCGTCAGCATCAAGACCCTGATCCTGCTGCCGACCCGCGAGCTGGCCCAGCAGACTTTGAAAGAAGTCGAGCGCTTCTCGCAGTTCACTTTCATCAAGTCCGGCCTGATCACCGGCGGCGAAGACTTCAAGGTCCAGGCCGCCATGCTGCGCAAGGTGCCGGACATCCTGATCGGCACCCCGGGCCGGATGATCGAGCAGCTCAACGCCGGCAACCTCGACCTCAAGGAAGTCGAAGTGCTGGTGCTCGACGAGGCCGACCGCATGCTCGACATGGGTTTCGCCGAGGACGTGCAGCGTCTGGTCGACGAATGCCCGAACCGTCAGCAGACCATGCTGTTCTCCGCCACCACCGGCGGTTCCGGCCTGCGCGAGATGATCGCCAAGGTGCTGAA
Source organism: Pseudomonas sp. S8 (assembly GCF_050473925.1). Lineage (NCBI taxonomy): Bacteria > Pseudomonadati > Pseudomonadota > Gammaproteobacteria > Pseudomonadales > Pseudomonadaceae > Pseudomonas > Pseudomonas sp. S8. The sequence goes on along the minus strand of NZ_JBFDVZ010000016.1, from coordinate 2,749,201 downwards.
CAATCCTGAGCACCTGCAGCTCAACGCGGTCAGCCAGCTGAACTCGACCACCCGTCAGCAGATCATCACCGCCGACCACAACCAGCACAAAGAGCAGATTGTGAACTGGCTGCTGGCCAACGAGACCTACCAGAAGGCCATCGTCTTCACCAACACCCGCGCCATGGCCGACCGCATCTACGGCCGCCTCGTGGCTCAGGAATACAAGGCGTTCGTGCTGCACGGCGAGAAAGACCAGAAGGATCGTAAACTGGCGATCGATCGTCTGAAGCAGGGCGGCGTGAAGATTCTGGTCGCTACCGACGTCGCGGCCCGTGGTCTGGACGTTGATGGCCTGGATCTGGTGATCAACTTCGACATGCCACGCAGCGGCGACGAATACGTGCACCGCATCGGTCGTACCGGCCGCGCAGGCAACGACGGTCTGGCGATCTCGCTGATCTGCCACGGTGACTGGAACCTGATGTCGAGCATCGAGCGCTACCTGAAGCAGAGCTTCGAGCGCCGCACCATCAAGGAAGTCAAAGGCACCTACGGTGGGCCGAAAAAGGTCAAGGCCTCGGGCAAAGCCGTCGGCGTGAAGAAGAAAAAGACCGACGCCAAGGGCGACAAGAAGAAAACCGCCGCCAAGACCCCGACCAAGCGCAAGAGCGCCAATCGGCCGAAGCCGGATTCGCTGGTGAGCAGCGACGGCATGGCCCCGCTCAAGCGCCGCAAGCCGGCCGAGCCTGCGGCTGAATAAGTCGCCACAAATGGCCAATAAAAAACCCGGACAGTGTCCGGGTTTTTTTATGCGCAGGGTCTGTCAGTTCCCCAACTGTCCGCTGGTGTCCGCGTCAAAGCGCTGTCTGGCGCGATCTGCCGCCGGTTTGAGCAGCGCGAGCAGCGCGGCTTCGCTGTACAGCCGCGAGTCGCCCAGCTCTTTTGGCGTCGGCTCAATCGGGATCAGCACATCCTCACCGTCCGCATGCAGCCAGATCGCCACGACGTGCAGCGCCGAGACAAACAGCACGCGCAGTTCAACGCTTTTGCCTTGCAATTGCGGCGCCTGTTCCGCCAGTTTCAACGCGCCCACGGTGTCGGCGGCCCGGGTGCCGTGGTTCAGCGAAGCGAACTCGACATGGCCACGCACCTCGGCCAGTTGCGCATCGGCAATGCTGACGCCGTCGGCAAACACCAGGTAATGCCAGTCACCGATGCGTGCGTCTTTCAAACCCTTGCCCTGGCTCAGATCGTCGAGTGTCAGCGAGTAGCCGCGATAGGCTTCGCTGAGGCTGACTTTGGCCGGTGTCGCGTTGGCGAACTGGCGGTTGATGCCGAAGCCCTGGTTTTGCAGCGCGGCTTGCAGCACCGGACGCAACGTCTGTACGCCGTTGGAAGGCGCCTTTGGATAAGTCAGTTGCATGATGTCGCCCTCCTAGTTTTTTGCGGTGAAGTAAGTGTGAGTCCAGTTGCCGCCGCCGTTGTACGAACCCGGGAATGAGTTCAGCGCGCGGGTCGAATAACCGTAGATCGAGTCGGCAACCAGCACATAGTTGCCGTTGGTGCCGTAGATTGCCAGGAAGTGCGCACCGCCACCGTACCAGGCACAGCGCAGGCCGACCGGGCGGCCCATGTTGATCTGGTTCTGAATGGCCGACATCTGCAGCGAACCCTGATTCATGCCGTTGTAGCTGCGGGTGGTTTGCAGGGCTGAATCCAGATAGCCGTAGACGTTGCACGGGCCTGGCTGGCTGCAGCAATTGCGATCCAGTTGGGTGCTGGCGACGCCGCACTGGGTCCAGTTTCCAGTGCCGTAATAGTTGCCGACCGAAGCGGAAACCGCGGCCCAGCACCAGTTGGTCTGAGTCTGTTTCTGCATGCTGAAGTTGAGGCTGGCAGCGGCCAGTGCGGCGGTTTGTGCAGTGGCTTGAACCTCGACCAGTTGCGGGTCGAGCAGATGGCCGACAAGGCACCTTGGCAGGCTCTCGCCGGTGAATGATGTGGCTTGAGTGGTTAACATTTTTTCAGTCCTCCATGAATGAAAACAAGCGTCCAGCTTGTGGTGGTGTTGCGGTATTGCCGAGCGATCGGTAGTTAACGGTTTTCATCTGCGATGAACGGTGCCGATCTCCTTGCTCGATGTAACCTTAGTCTGCATATGCGTTTGTGCAAGAAAATAAATGCATAAATGCATTTTCAGGAGCAAAAGATCGCAGCCTGCGGCAGCTCCTACAGGGTTCGATGTAGGAGCCGCCGCAGGCTGCGATCTTTTGATCTTGCTTTTAGCTGTCGGCTTTTTTCTCAGCCGAGTCCAGTTCCTTCAAGCGCTGATCAATCAACTGGCACTTGTCCGGCAAATCTGCACTGGCCGTGCCCAAGTCCATCTTCTGCAACTCGGCATTGATTTCCTTGGCCTTGGCCGGATTCTGTTCGGTGAGCTTGGCCACTTCCTTGGCCAGTTGTTCGCGTTTGGCGGTGGCCTCTTCTGGGGTACAGGCCCAGACCGGCAGGGCGCAGGCTAGGGTGGCGGCGAGGGTGAGCTTGAGCAGGGTTTTCATGGGGGCAGGCCTCCGTTCCGGTTAAGGCGGGTTATTGGGTGGAGGCCTGGATGCGACGAAAAGTTCAGAGTTGTCGCAAACAGCATGTCGGTCGCTCGCTGCGGAAAATGCAGCTGAACGGCTGCGGTGTGTCCGGGTCACAACCTATGACAGTGCCCCAAATCACGCGCACCGGAGGTTGAATCAGGATGACGACTTATAACTGGGATTTGATTGAACGCTTGCTGCATGAAGTGCAGAACAGTGCAGGCGAAAGTTTCGCGCCGCGAAAATATGCCGAGGACTACGCAGCAGAGAAAGCCAGTGCGGGCGAGCCGATCGAGAATCTGGATCACCTGAAAACGGTGGCCTGCGAGTACGAGAAGTTACTGCTGGACCGTGGGTTCATCGAACCGCGTCCGGATCATGAGGGCAGCACAGGTAACAATTTCATACTGACCCCGCGGGGTTCCAGCTTGTTGAGCCTGATCGACAGCAGCATTCCCGGCAATGACCATCCACGGCAAGTGCTGGATGAGCAGGTGGATGCGCTGGATGAGGCGACGTTTGATGAGGTGGCTTCTAAAGCGCAAATTGCCTGAAAACAAAAGATCGCAGCCTTCGGCAGCTCCTACACATAACCCTGTAGGAGCTGCCGAAGGCTGCGATCTTTTGATCTTCTATTCCTGCTTTACTGCCTTCAGACACTTCAAATCATTGAAGTCCTTACGCACACCCTCGATTTTCTTGAGCAACCGCTGACGCTGCTGCGGCGTACTCTCGGCCATCAGATCCACCGCCAGCGAACGCGCCTGCGCTTCGGTGTTGGCGTAGGCTTTTTGGTAATCCGCTGTCCATAAACGCTCGCGGTTGACCAGAAGTGTCTCGATTCGTTGTGGGAATTCCGGACTTTTGCGCTGAGCAACGGCATTGCTGAACTGCTGCTGCCAGTGGGCGCGGTTGGCGATCCATTGGGTATTCTGATCGCCCAGGGCGGTCGACCAAGCCATTACCCGTTGTTCCTGAGTCACGCTCAACGGACCCAGCCAGTCGGTCAGGCGTTTGTCCATGCGCGCGCCGCGTTCGGCAATCTGTTGCGCCAGCGGCGGTTTGACGTATTCCTTTTCACGTTTGCGCAGATCCTTGGCGAACGCGTCGTTCATTTCCGCCACTTGTTTGTCGTCCAGCCCTTGCAATAACTCGATGGCCGACGGTGTGATCTGGCGTGCGGTTTCGGCGATGGCCTGTTTGGCCTCTGCGGTTCGCGCTTGCAGCGCAGCGTCGGTCACCTGATTGGTTTCAACCATGTTCTGCAAACGGTCCAGCCAATCGAGGTAGCCCGGCAATTGCGTGGTGCAGTGCCAGTTCAGGTGCTCCTTGAGACGTTCGTTGAACCAGTCTTTTTGCTCGCCGTTCATGTCCAGGTAGTCGCCGAGCGTCCACGGGATGATCACGTCGAGGTTGCGGTAGGCCAGGCCGACACGGCTGCAGGCGCCGAGGGCAAGGGTGAAGATCAGCAGGGTGGCGAGGTGTTTGAACCAGCGAGACATGAGCGAATCCTTGCGAGAGCCTGACGTCTGATTCTCATGTGAACGCAGGAAGCTCCCGGCAGTTCAGCCCATCAATAGAATGCGCGCTCGGCCTTGAGCGTCACCAGTCCGTCGCACTGACTGTTGTGCCCGGAATACGCCGAGCAATCGCTGCCACTGAGGTTGGAATTGCTGTAGATCAGGTCGAGATCGACGCCCATGAACGGTCGGGAAAATTTCACCGACCAATCGGTAAAACTGCTGACATAACCACCGTCCACTGACACCGGCGTGTTCAATTGATGGGTGGTGTATTTCATGCTGATCCCGATGCCGAACGGCTGATTGCCACCCAGATCGGCGAACAGCGTGTTGTTCTGTTTGTCCGGGTCATTGCTGACGGCTATACCGAAACGGCTGCCGAGCAGGGTCAGGCCGCCGAACAGCTCCTGACTGTCGAGGGTCTCGACCTTGGGATAGCTGTAGTGGATCATCCCGACTTCGTAGCCGAGGGTCTGATCGAAAGGTTGTTTGAAGCCGACGTAGGAGTCGATTTCCAGGTTCTTGCCCGGGGTCAGGCCCATGCTCGGCGCGTATTGGCCGACATACAGGCCGCTGTCGTGGCTCAGATCGAGGCCGCCGTGGAACGAGCCGACGGCTGCCGGCTTGACCAGACCTTGGGCCATGCTGCGGCTGGGCGTGGTGCCGAGTTTGAGGTCGAAGTCGCCGAGCTCGCGCTGGAAAATCTGCGCGTGCACCGATGACCAGGCCAGTAGGCCCACAAGCAATAAACAGGAATTTGATTTGAGCATGCGTCACTCCATGAACAGCGAGTGCAGGGCTGAGCCTGCTGAAACGCTTGATCCAGACGCGTGCAAGGATACCGGCGAATGCTCGGCAATGATGGCCGTTCGTCGATTTTCAAAAGATTGATTAAACAGAAGTGAGGGTGTTGCGCGGGTGCCTGTCCAGACGCTTCGAAGCTCAAAGCGTCTCAGGACGGGTGTTTTACCGGGTGTTACTTCTTGCCCAGGCTGATCTGCTTGGACGGGCCGAACGTCTGGCCGCTGACGCCTTTGGCAATTTGCTGGATTTCGCCGCCGGACTTGAGGAACGCTGCGATTTGATCATTGATCGATTCGCTGGTTTCAACGGCTGGAGCTGGCTTTGCTTTGCTGGTGGATGCTTTTACACGCATGGCGGCCATTAACCTGTAGAAAAGTAACTCGGCCAGGCATCGTACAGGAATAACTTGACAATTGCTTGATAAATATCCCCGGGAATAACTGAGTGTGCGGGTGGATTATTCTCGCTTAATTATTCGAAATATCCGCCTAAGCCACTGTTTTAAATAACAACATTTATTGCTCGTTACTGAAAATGTAAGCCGTGAAACGCTGCGTCAGGTGCCGCACTGGCCTGACGAATGGCGAGTCGCTTGCGCCAAACCCAGGAAAATCAAGGTGCCCAGAGGATTTTCTTCGCCCGGCTGCTCGCTCGGCGAACGAGACCGGCAAAACCGGGTAGAATGCCGCCACGCAATGAGGGTTTTGGAAAATGGCTTTAGTCGGGCGTTACAACAGTTTGCAAGTGGTTAAACACACTAACTTCGGTTTATATCTGGACGGCGGTGCTGACGGCGAAATTCTTTTGCCCAACCGTTATATCCCTAAAGATATTCCCAGCGAAGATGAAGACTGGCTCAACGTATTTATTTATCTGGACAGCGAAGACAAACTTCTCGCTACCACTGAAAAACCAAAAGTTCAGGTCGGTGAATTTGCCAGCCTGAAAGTAGTTGAAGTCAACAGCATCGGTGTCTTCCTCGATTGGGGCCTGCCAAAGGATCTGTTGCTGCCGTATTCCGAAGAAAAGCGGCAGATGACCGCTGGCGAGTACTGCGTGGTGCACGTCTATCTCGATAAACACACGCGCCGCATCACCGCGACCGCACGTCTGGATCGCTACCTCGACAAGACACCGGCCAACTACAGCGCCGGTCAGGAAGTTGATCTGCTGGTGGCTGAAGCCACCGACATGGGCTTCAAGGCGATCATCAACAACAAGCATTGGGGCTTGATCCACAAGAATGAAATCTTCAAGTTCATGCGCTCCGGCATGCGCGAGAAGGGTTTCATCAAGGAAGTGCGCGCCGACGGCAAGATCAGCCTCAGCCTGCAACCGGTAGGTCAGGAAGCGGCGAGCAGCCTCAGCTCGAAAATCCTCGCCAAGTTGCGCGAAAACAATGGCACGCTGGCCGTCAGCGACAAGAGCGATCCGGCATTGATCAGCAGTCTGTTCGGCGTCAGCAAGGGTAACTTCAAGAAGGCCATCGGTTCGTTGTACAAGGAAGGCAAGATCGTCATTCATGCTGATCGCATTGAACTAACCTGAGTGACCGTCGGCCCCATGTAGAAGCTGCCGCAGGCTGCGATCTTTCGATCTTCAAAGGCAAAAGATCGCAGCCTGCGGCAGCTCCTACATGAGGGTTTGCAGATGAAGAAAGCGTTGATTGCCTATGGCGCCACACTGCTGGCGTTTCTGTTGCTCGACGGTATCTGGCTCGGCGTATTGATGGCGCCCACCTACCGCGAGCTGCTCGGTTCGCTGATGCTCGAAAAACCGCTGCTGGTTCCGGCAGCGGTTTTTTATTGCCTGTACGTTTTTGGTTGCGTGCAGTTTGTGGTGTTGCCGGCGCTGAGCTGGCAACGGGCGGCAAAGATGGGCGCGCTGCTGGGGCTGGTGGCGTATGGCACGTATGACCTGACCAATTGGGCGACATTGCACGGGTGGTCGGTGCAGGTGAGTTTGCTGGATTGGGCGTGGGGGACGTTTGCCACGGCTGTTGCCTGCTCGGTCGGTTTCCTGGTTGCGAAGCGATTTGTGAGGTCAGCTGCATAATCCTGGTTGTCTGGGCAGACGCCTTCGCGAGCAAGCTCGCTCCCAAAGGGGAAGTGCGGTCGACTGTGGGAGCGAGCTTGCTCGCGAATGGCGGCGCAGCCGACAACCATTCACCTGTGACGTTACTGACGCATCCAAAGTCTTTTTCAGACGGCTTTTTTTGCCCGACTGATTGATAATCCCCAACACAGATTTTCGACCGGTGGACGGCTGCCATGTTGTGTGTTTTCGAGGTGTTGCGGTGAGTGTCGAGCGGCGCAATGCCGATGGGTTTGCCTTGCAGGTGATGATCGGCCTCTGCCTGATCTGGGGCGTGCAGCAAGTGATGATCAAGTGGGCCGCGCCGGACATCGCGCCAGTGATGCAGGCCGCCGGGCGCTCGGGGATTTCTGCGCTGCTGGTGGGCCTGCTGCTGTGCTGGAAGGGCGGTTGGGATCAGGTGAGCAACACCTGGCGCGGCGGACTGCTGGCCGGTGCGTTGTTCGGTCTGGAGTTCTTCTTCATCGCCGAAGGTCTGCAGCTGACCACCGCCGCGCACATGTCGGTGTTCCTCTACACCGCGCCGATTTTCACTGCGCTCGGCGTGCATTTCCTGTTGGCCAGCGAGCGCTTGCGACCGCTGCAGTGGCTGGGGATTCTGCTCGCGTTCGTTGGTATCGCCATTGCCTTCGCCGGCGGCGTGTCGTGGGACAACCTCGACCGGCGCATGCTGCTGGGCGACGCGTTCGGGGTCATTGCCGGCGCCTGCTGGGGCGCGACCACCGTGGTGGTGCGTGCCTCGCGTCTGTCAGAGGCGCCAGTGACGTTGACCCTGTTCTATCAGTTGATCGTCGGCTTCGCTGGCCTGCTGTTGATTGCGTTGTTCAGCGGCCAGATCAGCCACGTCAGCCTGACCCCCGTGGCGGTGGCCAGCGTGTTGTTTCAGGGTCTGGTGGTGTCGTTTTTCAGTTACCTGACCTGGTTCTGGCTGCTGCGCCGCTATCTGGCGGCCAATCTGGCGGTGTTTTCGTTCATGACGCCGCTGTTTGGCGTCACCTTCGGCGTGCTGCTGCTCGGTGAAGCATTGAGCGTGAACTTCGTCATCGGCGCGGTACTGGTGTTGCTGGGCATCACCTTTGTCAGCGCTGAACAGTGGGTGCGTCGGCGTTTGCGCCAAGCCCTCGGTCAGCGCTGACTGACTGCAAGGCCAGCCCGCCGGCAATCAGCAGACCGCTGCCGGCGATCACCAGCGCCGGTTGCAAGCCGCCGCTGAAATGGCTGCTCAGCGCCGCCAGCAACGGGCCGCTGAGCTGGCCGACGGCAAAGCACGCCGTCAGCAGCCCGGCGTTGCGCTGGGTGCTGTGCGGCGCCAGTTCCCGCGAGCGTTGCATCACCAGTTGCATGCAAGCGAGGAACGGCATGCCGCACAACATCACCCCCAGCGCCAGGCCATAACCGCTGCCCAACAGACAGGCAAAGACCCCGAGCGCTTGCAACCACAGGGTGGCGGTCAGCCAGTGCCGTGTGGTGTTCGGGTCGTGGCGTCGCAGGCTCACCAGCAACACGCCGATGGCCGCGCCAAGGCCGAAGCACGGCCAGAACAGATCGGCCTGCCATTGCCCGTGAAACTGCGCGTTGGCCATTTGCGAAAGGAATGTGGCCGGAATGATGTAACCCACGCCATACAGCGCATACACCATTGCCAGTCGCGGGATGCCGCGATTCGAGTGACTGGCATTGAGGGTGGCGACCGGCGTGTGGGTGCCCGGTTGCGGCAGGATTCGCACGATCCCCAGCAGCATCAGCATCGCCACGCCGGCATAGATCAGCCACAACGTGGCAGATGTCTGGTTCAGCAGATGTGAGAACAGTGCCAGCAACCCGGTCAGAAAAATTCCCAGTCCGGGGCCGGCAAATACCAGCGCACCCAGCCGTGGCCGACCTGCCGCCGCTGCCAAGGGCTGACTCAGCGCCGTAATCATCACCAGTACCCAGGCACTCGCCACTCCGGTGCCGAAGCGCAGCAGCAAATGCGCCCAGAAACCGTTGGCCCAGAACGATGCCAGCGTCAGCACCACGCACAGCCACAAACCGCCATGCAAACGCCGCTGCACTTGCGGCGGACGATGGGCGAACATCGCATCCACCGCGCCCAGCAGATAGCCGAGGTAGTTGGCCGCGGCAATCAGACCGGCGGCCGTCAGATCAATCTGGCCTTCGCTGAGCAGGTGCGGCAGTTGCGGGGTGAGGGCGAAACGCCCGATGCCCATGGCCATCATCAGGGCGATGAAACAGGCGGATAAGCGAATCAGTGGCGACATGGTCAGGATTCCTTTGGAGGAGCAATGACCGTCAGGCTAGAACCGATTGACTTTCTTTAAAATTGAATAATAGTGAGAAACTTGTTCTGTTATGGAGAAGGTTTGTGGAGTTCAGCCAATTGCGGATCTTTCAGGCAGTGGCCGAGGAAGGTTCGATCACCCGCGCCGCCGAGCGTCTGCACCGGGTGCCGTCCAACCTGTCGACCCGGCTCAAACAGCTGGAAGAGCAATTGGGCGTCGAACTTTTCGTCCGTGAGCGTCAGCGTTTGCAGTTGTCCCCTGCGGGAAAAGTCCTGCTGGACTACACCGGCAAGCTGTTTGCCCTGCGCGATCAGGCCAGTGCGGCAGTGATGGGCGGGCAACCGGCCGGGGATTTTGTCCTCGGCACGCTGTACAGCACTGCGGCGATCCATTTGCCGGCGTTGCTGGCGCGTTATCACAAGCAATACCCGGCGGTGAACCTGCAAGTGCAATCCGGGCCCAGCGGCGAGTTACTCGAAGGCCTGGTCTCCGGGCGCCTCGACGCGGCGCTGGTGGATGGCCCGCCGCAACTGGCCGGGATCGACGGTGTGCCGGTGTGTGAGGAGCGTCTGGTGCTGATCAGTGAGGCCGATCATCCGCCGATCCGCAGCGCCAAGGACGTCGAGGGCAGGGCGGTGTTTACCTTCCGCCATGGCTGCGCCTACCGCGCCCGGCTGGAGGCCTGGTTCGTCCACTATCAGGCGGCAATGGGCCGGGCGATGGAGATCGAGTCCTATCAAGGCATGCTGGCCTGCGTGATTGCCGGCAGCGGGGTGGCATTGATGTCGGAGTCGATGCTGGCCAGTCTGCCGGGGCGCGAAAGCGTCGCGGTGCATCCTTTGGCCGAGCCGTTCGCCAGTGCGACAACGTGGCTCATGTGGCGCAAGGGCATGGTCGGAGCCAACCTCAATGCCTGGATTGAACAGCAGCAAGCGCTCTATCCCGTGGCATCGAGTGAACCCCGGCGGACGGGGTGAACCAACCCATCGTAATTCTGTTCAATTCAGTAACAGATCATTGCGGATTTGGCCGAGCATTGCGTAGGACTTCGGACTATTATCAGTGCGAAGCGGCCTCAGAATTCCGGCCGCTCAGCACTACCCTGAAGGGGGCATGACGATGAAAGAGAAAATTCAGAACTGGCTGCACGATTTGGGTGTTGCCCTCGGCTTGATCGAACCGCCTCTGCAACCCGTACCGATCCGCACCGATGACGAACAGCGCCGGCGTCAGCCTCGCCGGCGGTAGTGCTCAAATAAAAGATCAAAAGATCGCAGCCTTCGGCAGCTTCCAGGGGAATGTATTTCCTGTAGGAGCTGCCGAAGGCTGCGATCTTTTGCTTTTGTGGTGGAGCTCAAACATCAGGCCTCAAGCGTGCCCGCGCAGCCATTGGTCAATCATCGAACGTAAATGCCCGCCGGAAAAACTGCCGAAATGCCCGCCATGCACGGTGCGGATCGGCAGCGCCTGCAAGCGCCGCAGGCTGGCGGCGTAATCCTGCAGATCGGAGTGGTAGGCGTCCTCGATCAACGGCCCGTCGTAGATGATGTCGCCGCTGAACAGGGTTTCGGTCGCCGCTTCATACAGGCTGATGCCGCCCGGCGAATGCCCCGGCGTGTGCAGCACCTGCAAGGTTCGATCGCCCAGATCCAGCACGTCGCCATCCTCGACAAACCCGGTGGCAGGCGCAGCCTTGACCCGGTATTCGGCGTAGCACAGCGGACAGTCCGGATGCGCCTCGAACATGTCGTCACCGACGAAGGCCCGGCTCAGGTCGTTGTCGCCGTCCGGTGCTGCAAGAATGTCGGCCTCGGCGCGATGCACCAGGCGTTCGGCGAATTCGTGATGCCCGGCGATATGGTCGAAATGGCAATGACTGGCCACCGCCACCAGCGGCCGTTCGGTGAGCCACGGCAGCTGCTCGCGCAGGCTGACCAGTCCCGAGCCACTGTCGAGCAGCAGATCTTTGTCGCGGCCCTGGATGTGCCAGAGGTTGCAGCGATAGAACGGGCGGATGTACGGCTCATGGATCAGCCGAATCCCGTCGCTCAGGTTCTGCACTTCAAACCACTGATCGCGCGAAACGATCTTCATAAACCATTTCTCCAGACGTAAAAAAACGGGTGTGGCAACCGACGCCACACCCGTCGAAGAAAGCATCAAGTCGTTACGTAAAGCTTAGATCGCGCTCGCCACCGTCGCCGGGCGAGGGGAGACCAGGCTGACCACCACAAAACTCACCAGGCCCACAGCCAGGCTGTAGTAGATCGGCGTGTTCGCATCCAGACCGTCCTTGAACATGAACAGCAGCGCGGTGGCGAAACCCAGGCCCATGCTGGCGATGGCGCCGGCGGTGGTCGCACGTTTCCAGAAGATCGCGCCAATCAGCGGAATCAGCATGCCGCCGACCAACAGGTTATAGGCCAGGGTCAGGGCGCTGATCACGTCATTCACCACCAGCGCGATACCCAGTACCACGACACCGGTCAGCAACGTGAACAGGCGGTTGACGCCCAAGCTCGACTGTTTGCCGCCACGAAGTTTCGGCAGCAGGTCTTCGGTCAGGGTGGTGGCCGCGGCGAGCAGGCCGGCGCTGGCGGTGGACATCATCGCCGCCAGTGCCGCAGCGATCACCAGACCACGGATGCCGTCCGGCAGCGACAGTTTGACGATGGCGGCGAAGGCGTTGTTGACGTTGTCCAGATCCGGGATCAGCACATGCGCAGCCATGCCGATCAGCGCGCAGGCCAGCCCGTAAAGGATGCAGTAGATACCGGCGATGCTGCCGGCGTACTGCGCGACTTTGGCGGTCTTGACGGTGAACACCCGTTGCCAGATGTCCTGACCGATCAGGATGCCGAAGAAGTAGATCATGAAGTAGGTGATGATCGTGTCCCAGCCGATGGTGGTGAAGTTGAACGCCGCTGCCGGCAGCTTCAGCACCAGTTCGTCCCAGCCACCGACGCGGTACAGGCAGATCGGCAACAGGATGAACATCAGGCCCACGGTCTTGATGATGAACTGGACGATGTCGGTCAGGGTCAGCGACCACATGCCGCCGATCGCCGAGTAGATCACCACCACGCCACCGCCGAGCAGCACCGAGATCCAGAAGGGCAGGCCGAACAGCACTTGCAGCACGGTGCCGATCGCCAGGATCGAGGTCACGCCGATCATCAGTGCGTAGGCCAGCATGATCGCCGCGCTCGCCGAGCGGGCCATCGGGTTGTAGCGTTTTTCCAGCACTTGGGTAACGGTGTAGATCTTCAGTTTCAACAGCGGTTTGGCGAGGAACAGGTTCAGCGCGACGATGCCGCAACCCAGTGCCGCGCACAGCCAGAAGCCGGAAATGCCATGCACATAGCCCAGACGCACGGTGCCGACGGTGGACGCGCCACCGAGCACGGTCGCGGCCATGGTGCCCATGTACAGGCTCGGGCCCAGGTTACGCCCGGCAACGAGAAAGTCCTCGTTGGTCTTGGCCTTGCGCATGCCGTAGTAGCCGAGCAACAGCATGCCGGCGGCGTAGATGAGGACGACGAATAAATCCAAAGCCATGATGGCGTGTCTCCGATTGTCTTTTTTATGTGAGGCTGAATTCGAATCTCCTTGTGGGAGCGAGCTTGCTCGCGAAGGCGTCGGCACATTCAAAAGTGATGTGACTGATGGATCGCTTTCGCGAGCAAGCTCGCTCCCACAAGGTTTTGTGTTTAATCAGGCAGCCTGGCGCAGTTCAGGTGTTTCTGCGGCTTTGCGGCGTGCATCCATGGGCCCGAACACCTCCCGCGGTTCCGGGAACAGGCTCAGCAGCGTCAGATACACCACCGACGCCAGGCCCAGGGTCACCGGCAGGCTGATGTCGATACCACCGGCCATTTCACCCAGCGGGCCGACGAACTGCCCCGGCAGGTTGACGAAGCACAGGCCGACCGCCGCGCTCGGGATCCATGCACCCAGGCCACGCCAGTTCCAGCCGTGGTTGAACCAGTAGCGTCCGCCTTGCTCGCCGCGAGTGAACACTTGCAGGTCATCCGGGCAGTAGAAGCCGCGACGCACCAGCAGGCCGATAATCATGATCACCATCCACGGGGTAGTGCAGGTGATGATCAGCACGGCGAAGGTCGACACGCTCTGCACCAGGTTCGCCGCGAAGCGTCCGATGAAGATGAAGGCAATCGACAGCACGCCGATCAGCAACGTCGCCTTGACCCGCGACAGCACCCGCGGGAACACGCTGGACATGTCCAGCCCGGTGCCATACAGCGAGGTGGTACCGGTGGACATGCCGCCGATCACCGCAATCAGGCACACCGGCAGGAAGAACCAGCTCGGCGATACCGCCAGCAGACCACCCACATAATTGTTCGCCGCGATGTAGTCCGGCGCCTTGATCGCGACGATGGTCGCGGTGCTCAGGCCGAACAGGAACGGAATGAACGTGGCGATCTGCGACAGCACCACCGCCGCCATGATCCGCTGCTTGGAGGTGTCACGGGGGATGTAGCGCGACCAGTCGCCGAGGAACGCACCGAAGGAAATCGGGTTGCTCATCGCCACCAGCGCCGCGCCGATGAACGCTGCCCAGAAGCCCGGTTGCCCGAGGTTCACCGTGCCTGCGTAGTTGACGTCGAAAGGACCGGCGAAGGCGAAGATGCCCAGCAGGAACAACAGGCTGGCGCTCCACACCGCGATCTTGTTCACCCACAGCAGAAAGCGGAAGCCGTAGATGCACACGGTCAGCACCAGAATCGCGAACAGACCGTAGGCCAGGCCCAGGGTCAGGTCGGTTTCCGGCAGACCGATCAGGCGTTTCGCACCCCCGATCAACGCATCCCCCGAACTCCACACCGAGAGCGAGAAAAACGCGATGGCGGTCAACAGCGACAGGAACGAACCGACGATCCGCCCGTGCACGCCGAAGTGCGCGCCGGAGGAAACGGCATTGTTGGTGCCGTTGATCGGGCCGAACAGGCCCATCGGTGCGAGGATCAGCGAGCCGAGCAGCACGCCCAGCACAATCGCCCAGACACCGGCCTGAAACGACAGGCCGAACAGTACCGGGAAACTGCCGAGCACGGCGGTGGCAAAGGTATTGGAACCACCGAAGATCATCCGGAACAAGTCCGTCGGGCCTGCGGTGCGTTCGTGGTCCGGGATCTGTTCGACCCCGTGGGTTTCAATTTGCGTAAGGCTTTGGTCGTTGTTGTTGTTATTCATGATCTGCTCCGATCATAAAGGCGCGCCTCATCGTGTGTGAGGCGTCACCTGTTTGGCTAAGGGGATGGCAGCCCTTCCGGCATTGCGGACAAATGTTCGTGGCAGGCCAGCCAATGGCCTTGTTGTTCTAGGCTCGACGCTTGTTTCTTGAAAACAATCGTCTCGCGCTCCTGGCTGAAATGTTGCTCCCCTTGCATGCGCAGCTCGGTGGCCACGTCATGGATAAACACCGCCACGTCACCTTGCAGGCTGACGAAGGCGTTGCTCGAAGTGCACGACAACACTTCGAAGCCATCCTCGGCGCGCCAGCTGTCCCACAACGCCTGATAGGCATCGCGCGACAGCAGCGGCTGTTCGAGGGTGTAAAACACGAAGCTTGCGTCGGCGCTGAACGCGCCGAAGTAAGCTTCGCGATCGTTACGCGCGAAGGCGGACACCAGATCGGCAGCCGCTTTCAACACCTGATCACGTTCGTTCATGGCCGAACCCTCAGCGGTGGACCACGCCAGGCAGTACGCAGAGCATTTCGTACAGCAGGTTGGCGGCCAGCAGCGAGGTGTTGCCGGTGGTGTCGTAAGCGGGCGAGACTTCTACCAGATCGCAGCCGATCAGGTCGAGGCCCTGACAGCCGCGAACGATTTCAATCGCCTGAATGGTCGTCAGACCCCCGATTTCCGGGGTGCCGGTGCCGGGCGCCCAGGCCGGGTCGATGCCGTCGATGTCGAAGCTCAGGTACACCGGGCCGCCGCCGACTTTCTCGCGCACTTCGGCCATCAGCGGCGCCAGCGACTTGTGCCAGCACTCTTCGGCCTGCACCACGCGGAAACCCTGATCGCGGCTCCAGTTGAAGTCGTCAGCGGTGTAACCCTGCGCGCGCAGACCAATCTGCACCACGCGGTCGCAGTCCAGAAGACCTTCTTCGACGGCGCGACGGAAGGTCGTGCCGTGGGCGATCTTCTCGCCGAACATGTGATCGTTGACGTCAGCGTGGGCATCGATGTGCACCAGACCGACCTTGCCGTGCTTTTTATGGATGGCACGCAGGATCGGCAGGGTGATGGTGTGGTCACCACCCAGGGTCATCGGGATCACGTTGTGCTCGAGGATGTTGTCGTAGGCTTCTTCGATGATGCGCACGGCGTCGAGCAGGTTGAAGGTGTTGATCGCCACGTCACCGATGTCGGCAACCGACAGCGAGTCGAACGGCGCGGCGCCGGTGGCCATGTTGTACGGGCGGATCATCACCGATTCGGTGCGGATGTCGCGCGGCCCGAAGCGGGTGCCCGGGCGCAGCGAAGTACCGATGTCCAGTGGCACGCCAACGAAGGCAGCGTCCAGGCCGGCAGCGGTCGGTACATGGGGGAGTCGGAGCATGGTGGCGATGCCGCCGAAGCGCGGCATTTCGTTGCCGCCCAGTGGTTGGTGAAGAATCTTGTCCACGGGTAAGGCCTCATCGTCTTTGTTTTATTTATGTCGGCGCACCGTCGAGCACAGGTTCGGACGCCGCTGTGGGGCCGATTCTGCGAAATGTAGTGCGGCGGAAGAATCGCTACGGGCAAAAACTTAGTTCAGATTTTTCTAAACTAATGGCGATGCCCGGGATAGACTTCCCGAACCCGTACCGATACCCCTGTGGCGAGGGGATTTATCCCCGTTCGGCTGCGCAGCAGTCGTAAATTCGTTGCTCGCGACTTCCCGGATGGATCGGTTTGCAGGCTTGGGGCGGCTTCGCCACCCATCGGGGATAAATCCCCTCACCACAAAGTCATCAGCGTTCGACAGATGTTTGGAGAGCCGCATGGCCAACGCTTTACCCGACCTGAAACTATTGCGCATCTTCGTCAGCGTGGTCCGGCATCAGGGTTTTGCCAATGCGCAGCAGGAACTCAACCTGTCGACCTCGGCGATCAGCACCTACATGAGCCAGCTCGAAGCGGCGCTTGGTCTGGTGTTGTGTCATCGCGGACGGGGCGGGTTCAGCCTGACCAGCAAGGGCGAGCTGTTCCATCAGGAAACCCTGCGCCTGCTGGCCGAACTTGAAGGTTTCGAGCAATACGCTGCTGCACTCAAGGGCGAACTGCGCGGTACGCTCAATCTCGGGGTGATCGACTCCACCGTCAGCGACAAGGCCTTGCCGTTCGCCGAAGCCATCGGCGCTTATAGCCAGGAGCACCCGGCGGTGCATTTGCACTTGTCGGTGATGAGCCCCTACGAACTGCAACTCGGTGTGCAGGACAACCGCCTCGATCTGGCCATCGGCGCGTTTTCCACGCGCATGAGCGGCCTGGTGTGCATGCCGCTGTACCGCGAGCAGCACTGGCTGTATTGCAGCAGCCGCCATCCGTTGTTCCACGAGCGGCGGATTCCCGAGCAGGTCATCACCCAGCAACGCATGGTCGGCCGTGGTTATTGGAGTCAGGCGGAACTGGCGCGCCACGGTTTCAAACACAGCGCGGCGACCGTGGAAAGTATGGAGGCACAGCTGATTCTGGTGCTGTCCGGCGCCTACATCGGCTACCTGCCGGAGCACTACGCTCAGGCCTGGGCCGACAAAGGAGACTTGCGCGTGTTGCTGCCGGCGACCTTCGGTTATCAGGCGCCGTTTTCGATGATCATGCGCCGGGGCCGCAGCCGCGAACCGCTGATCCAGACCTTCCGTGATTTGCTTAAAGCTCAGCTCAATCAGGCATAAGAACCATGTCCAGACCCCAATGTCCGCGCTGCCTGCGTCCACAAAGCCACTGCCTGTGCCCGCTGATCCCGAGCCTCGACAGCCGCACCCGCGTTCTGCTGTTGCAGCATCCGAGCGAGGTTAACCATGCGTTGAATACTGCGCGGTTGGCGGCGCTGGGTTTGGCCAATGCCGAGTTGATTGTCGGTGAGATATTCGAGGATCTGCCGGCGCTGCTCAATCGGCCGGGATATCAGGCGCGGTTGCTGTTTCCCGCTGACGATGCGCAGCCGCTGCAGGCTTACCGCGAATCCGATCAACCGTTGTTGCTGGTGGTGCCGGACGGCACCTGGCGCAAGGCACGCAAGATGCTTCATCTCAACCCGCTGCTGGCGGCGTTGCCGCGGGTGACGCTGGCGCAGGGTGGGGTGTCGCGCTACCGGTTGCGCAAGGCACCGGGGCCGGGGGCGTTGTCAACGATTGAGGCGATTGTGCAGGCGCTGGAAACTCTGGAAGCGCCGATGACGTTTGCGCCGTTACTGAAGCCGTTCGAGGCGTTGATCGAGGGGCAGATTGCGGCGATGGGGGCGGAGGTTTTTCAGCGCAATCATGGCGACAGATAGTTGATGTCTGGGCTGGCCCCATCGCTGGCAAGCCAGCTCCCACAGTGTCCGTGTCGAACACAAAATCTGTGAGCACCTCAGAACCTGTGGGAGCTGGCTTGCCAGCGATGAGGCCAGTCAATTCACCACCAGATCCAGAAACTTCTACCGCTCGCGCATCGCCTCGGTCCGCGCTTTCAGCACCGGTTTCAGCAGGTAATCCAGCACACTTTTCTCCCCGGTAATAATGTCCACCGTCGCCACCATGCCCGGGATGATCAGCAGCGGTTTCACATCGCCGCCCAAATGGTTTTTATCGGTGCGCACCTGAATCAGGTAGAAGCTGTTGCCCTTGTCATCGGTAATCGTGTCGGCACCGATCAGTTCCAGTTTTGCGCTCAGCCCGCCGTAGATCGTGTAGTCATAGGCACTGAACTTGACCATGGCTTTCTGGCCCGGATGGAGGAACGCGACGTCTTGCGGACGCACCTTGGCTTCGATCAGCAGGTTGTCCTCCAGTGGCACGATTTCGACCATGTCGCTGCCCGGCTGCACCACGCCGCCGATGGTGTTGACCTTGAGCTGCTTGATGACCCCGTGCACCGGCGAGGTCACGGTGGTGCGGCTGACGCGGTCGTCGATGGCGATGCTCGAAGCGGTGATTTTCGACAGGTCGGTGCGTTTCTGATTGAGGTCTTTGGCCGCGTCGGAGCGGAAGGTCTGTTCCGATTCGTCAATCTTGCTCTTGATCTCATTGATCGCCGATTCCGCCCGAGGAATCGCCAGGGTCGTCGCATTCAGCGAACCGCGAATCTCCACCGCGCTGCGCTTGAGTCGCAGGATTTCCACTGGCGATACGGCGCCGGTTCCGACCAGGGGCGACGACATGTTCATCTCTTGTTGCAACAGCGCCAGGCTGGAACTGTACTGACCTTGCTTGGAACGAAACTCCGCCAGTTCCTGAGTTTTCTGCCGCAGCTGTTCAGTGAGGGTGCGTTGTTCGCTGGCCAGTCGACGCTGGCGCTGGTCGTACAACGCACGTTCGTCTTCGGCCACTTGTGGCGCCTTGCTGACGACTTCGTCCGAGAGTTTCATCGGCCGCCCTTCGGCTTCAGCCGACAAACGTTCGACCTGCGCCATCAACGCATAACGGTCGGCCTCGCTCTCGCCCTTGTTCGACAGAAAACGCGTGTCATCCAGGCGCAGCAACTTGTCGCCCTTGTTCACCATTTGCCCTTCACGCACGAAAATCTCGGTGACGATCCCGCCCTCGAGGTTCTGGATCACCTGGACCTTGCTCGACGGAATCGCCTTGCCTTCGCCCATGGTCACTTCTTCAAGCACCGCGAACTTGGCCCAGACCAGCGCACTGATCAACAGCGCTGCCGCCAGCCACACGGTGATCCGCGACCAGCGCGGCGAATCCTGCAGTGCAGCGCCGGCGGTTTCCGGCATGAACTCGGCTTCGGCGCTTTTGCCGAAACTGTCGAAGTAGCCGCGTGATTTGCTATCTGAAGATGCAGACATGGGGCGATACCCCTCAGTTAAGAAACATCAAACCGCACAACCCATGCGTCGCCCGGAACACTTACTTGTGGTGAGGGGATTTATCCCCGATAGGGTGCGAAGCGCCCTCAGAGTCTTTGGGGCCGCTGCGCAGCCCATCGGGGATAAATCCCCTCGCCACAGGTGTTGTGAGAGCCATAAATTATGTTCACGCATCTAAACCGCCGCCGAGCCGACGCGGCCCTTGCGCAGTGCATCGATGACCGCTTCTTTCGGGCCGTCGGCGACGACCCGGCCGTTGTCCAGGACCAGCAGCCGGTCCACCAGGCTCAGCATCGAGGTGCGGTGGGTGACCAGCAGCAGCGTCTTGCCTTGCACCCAGCCGTGCAGCTTCTGGCGCAGCAGGTCTTCGCTGCTGTTGTCCATGGCGCTGGT
Organism: Pseudomonas sp. S8; assembly: GCF_050473925.1. Classification (NCBI taxonomy): domain Bacteria; kingdom Pseudomonadati; phylum Pseudomonadota; class Gammaproteobacteria; order Pseudomonadales; family Pseudomonadaceae; genus Pseudomonas; species Pseudomonas sp. S8. The sequence goes on along the minus strand of NZ_JBFDVZ010000016.1, from coordinate 2,729,500 downwards.
GGGTTCGTCGAGCAGCATGATCGGCGGGTCGAGCAGCAGCGCCCGGGCCAGCAACACCGCTTGGCGCTGGCCACCGGAGAGCAGTTGTCCGCGCTCGCCCACCGGCCGGTCGAAACCTTGCGGATGCTGCCGCGCCAGTTCGGTAACGCCGGTCAGTTCAGCGACTTCGAGCATGCGCGAGTCGCTGATGTAGCGGGCGCCGAGGGTCAGGTTGTCGCGCAGGCTGCCGGCCAGCAGCGGCAGGTCGTGGGCGACGTAACCGATCTGCTGGCGCAGGTCGGCGACATCCAGTTGCCGCAGGTCGAGGCCGTCGAGCAGCAACTGGCCTTCCTCGGGTTCATAGAAACCCATCAATAGCCGCGCCAGGGTGCTTTTGCCCGAGCCGCTGCGACCGATGATGCCGATCCGCTCGCCGGGTTTCATGCTGAAGCTGACGTTGCTCAGCGCCGGTGCATTCTGACCGTTGTAGTGAAAGGTCACGCCACTGACGTCCAGCGCACCTTGTAGCTGTGTGCGTTCCAGTGGCCGCTGCTTGCCGTCACGCTCCTGCGGCAGGCCCATCAGCGCGTCGGTGCTTTTCATGGTCAGTTGCGCTTGCTGGTAGCGGGTGATCAGCCCGGCGATCTGCCCCAGCGGCGCGAGCACACGGCTGCCGAGCATGTAGCTGGCGACCAGCGCACCGACGCTGAGGTTGCCGGCGATGATGCTGTAGACCCCGGCAACGATCGTCGCCATCCCCGAGAACTGTTGGATGAACAGTGTGCCGTTGGTCGCGAGCGCGGAGAGGTTGCGCGCATGGCTGTCGAGGCGGGTGAGGGCGCCGTGGGTGCTTTCCCATTTGTGCTGGCGCTCGCTTTCGGCGCTGCAGGCCTTGAGGGTTTCCAGGCCGCCGAGGGTTTCGATCAGCAGCGCCTGCCGCTCGGCGCCGAGGCTCAGGCTTTTCTGCACGGTGTCGCGCAGGCGCACCTGAATCGCCAGAGCAAAAATGATCGTGATCGGAAATGCCAGCAGTGGGATCACCACCAGCCAGCCGCCGAGCAGGCCGATCACCACCAGCATCAACACCACAAAGGGCAGGTCGATCAGGCTGGTCAGGGTCACGGCGGTGAGGAATTCGCGCAGGCCCTGAAAGTCATGAATGCTCTGGGCGAAACCGCCGATGGTCGCCGGCCGGGCCTTCATCGCCATGCCGGTGATGCGTTCAAATAAAGTCGCGGAAAGGATCACGTCGGTTTTCTTGCCGGCGGTGTCCAGCAGGTGCGCGCGCACCACCCGCAACACCAGCTCGAAACCGGTGCCGATCAGCAGGCCGATCGCCAACACCCACAGGGTCGAGGTGGCCTGATTCGGTACCACGCGGTCGTAGGTCTGCATGACGAACAGCGGCACCATCAGGCCCAGCAGGTTGATCAGAAAACTGGCGAGGATCGCATCGCTGTACAGCCATTTCGACAGCTTCAGCGTGTCGCGAAACCAGGCGTGGACCCGCGGCACCAGCGGTGAACGCAAGTCTTCAAGTTCGTGGCGCGGACGCGCGAACAAGGCTTGACCGCTGTAGTGTTCGGCCAGTTCTTCGCGCTCGACCCATTGCTCGCCGCCATCGGCTTCGCTGGGCAGGATCAGCGCTTTGCCGTCATCGCCAAAACGCCGCAGGACGGCGGTGCGCCCATCCTTGAGCAGCAACAGGATCGGCAGATTCAGTGCAGAAATATCCTTCAGTTCACGCCGCAACAGGCGCGCCTGCAAACCGGCCCGGGCGGCTGCACGGGGCAGCAGGTCCAGGCTCAGGCGTTGCTTGTTCAGGGGCAGCCCGGCACTCAGGCTGGCGCGACTGACCGTCGCGCCGTGGAGCTTGCAGAGGATCAACAGACCGTCGAGTAACGGGTCATCGAAGCTCAGCCGCGGATCGATCCCGGTGTGTCCACCTTCGGCCATGCTGGTCATATTGATCGCCCCTGTTGAACGGACTCGACTATCGACACATCTCCCTGTAGGAGCTGCCGAAGGCTGCGATCTGTTGATCTTGATCTGCAAAAACAACATCAAAAGATCGCAGCCTTCGGCAGCTCCTACAGGGGTTACCTCATTTCAGCTCAGGCAGGCGCGCTTCGTTTTTGACTTCGGTCGCCGCAATGGCATCCGCCGGCAGCACCACCCGTTGCTTGCTCAGCAACTGGCCCATGTTCGCCAGCACGCGGTACATCGAGTATTCCTCGGTGTAGCGGATTTCGGTGTAGCGGCGGTTGGCGTTGTAGAGCTCGTTTTCACTGTCGAGCAAGTCGAGCAGGGTGCGTTGGCCGAGGCCGAACTGATCCTGATACGCCGCGCGCACGCGTTTGGTGGTCTCGGCGTATTCACGGGCGGTCGGGGTCTGTTTGTTCGCGTTGACCATCGCGTTCCAGGCCAGGTGAATGTTCTCGTTCAACTGACGCAAGGCGTTGTTGCGGATGTCCATCGCCTGATTGATCTGGTGCGCATCGGAGGCCAGACGGGCCTTGTCGCTGCCGCCACGGAACAGGTTGTAATTCATGATCACGCCGACGCGCCATTCGTTGTCGTGGCCTTCATCACCTTGCACGTTGTTGTTCGCACCCACCGCCGCCTCGGCGTCGAAACGCGGGTAGAACGGCGACTTGGCGACTTCGTACTGGCTCTCGGCCGACTGCACGTCCGCCTGCGCGGATTTCAGGTACGGGTTGTTCTCGACCATGCTCTGCTGGGCTTCCGGCAGGCTGGCAGGAACCTCGCCGCGAGTCGACGGTGGCGCTTCGAGTTCATCGGGCATGCGCCCGACCACGGCGTAGAAGTTCGATTCGGCGTCGGCCAGATCGACTTCGGCGGTGTCGAGGTTGTTTTGCGCCAGCGCCTTACGGGCGACCGACTGATCGGAGTCGGCGGTACTGCCGATGCCGCGCTGGGTGCGCAGGCCGATCTGATCATTCACGCGGAGGTGCGCTTGCAGGTTGTTCTTGGCCAGGGTCACCAATTCGCGCCGCTTGAGCACTTCGAGGTAGACCTCGATTGTGCGCAGCGCCAGATCCTGGGCGGTGCCTTGCGCGTAGTAGGCGCGCGAGTTGGACACGCCCTTGGTGCGCTCGACTTCATTGGCCGTGTTGAAGCCGTCGAAGATCATTTGTCGCAGTCGCAGTTCCGACTGGGTGTAATTGAGAATTTCGGTGTGGTGATTACCGAAAGCCCGGGTATTGGTGTTGTCGCTGTAGCCGCGCCCGTAGGCGGCATTCAAGTCGACGGACGGATAGAAGCCGCCCTTGGCCACTTTCACTTGCTCATCGGCCGACAGTTTGGCGTCCACACGCGAGGCGAGATCCGGGTGGGTGGCAATGGTGCTCTGGATTGCTTCGGTCAGGTTCATGGCCTGGGCTTGAGAAGTGCAAGCCATGGCCAGCAAAACCGCGCTGCAAAGGGGGGTTAAAACGCGCATGGGGTGCATCTCCCTGGTCCTGATGGTGTGTTACTGTCGCCAAATATTTGACGATAATTTAAGGTGTAAGCGTTTCACTCTTGTAACAACAGAGCTAAGAACATCCTGAAGCGTAGCTAAGAAAAAATTTTCATAAGGCTTATGCCGAAAAAAACTTATGCGCTTGGCCAAAATCGGCACATTGTTCAGGACGAAAGCCTTTGTTTATGCGCTTCAGGGAGCACGGAGAGGCTTGAGGAAAGTTCCATTCACTTTGCGACATACGGCGAAGTAATGCTGAAGGGGAGGGACGCGTAGCGGCAGATGGGTGACGGTTTTTTGTCACTCGGGTGATTCACCACCGTTACGTAGCGCTAGTGGGTTTGCGGCATCAATCAGGATTGCGCAGTGCTTGAAAGCACCGACCTTTCCTTGTTTGCGCTACCTGCGAAACGAACTGTCGAGGTGCGAGCGTCACCCCGGCAACCCGCTTGAGCCATGGGCGTGCTTCGCGAACCAGTGCCGACGGTGTTCGGCAGCGGAGGAGTTTCACATGGCAACGCTCATCGGGATCGTCACTAAAGTCATTGGTCAGGTTTTTGCTCAAGGCACCGACGGCACTCGCCGCGCTTTGGTCGAGGGCGACCGCTTGTTTGCCGGCGATCAAGTGATCACCGGCGCAGAAGGCGCTGTCGCCATTCATTTGCAAAATGGCCACGAACTGACCCTGGGTCGCGACAGCAGCATGACCCTTTCCGGGCAACTGCTGGCCAATCAGGCGGTGCATGTCGACTCCCCTGAAGCGCTGACGCCGAGCGAAGCACAGCTGACTGACGTCGAGCAGATTCAGAAAGCCATCGCTGCCGGCGAAGACCCGACCAAAGCCGCTGAAGCCACCGCTGCGGGCCCGAATGCGCCGACTGGCGTGCCGGGCGAGGCGGGCGGTGGTCACAGCTTTGTGTTGCTGACTGAAGTCGGTGGACGAGTGGATCCGGTCATCGGCTTCCCGACCGCCGGTTTCAATGGCATTCCCGAGTTTCCCGAAGAGCGGCATAACGCGGTGATCGACAATGGCAACAACACGCCGATCGTGCCGCCGCCGGTCAACAATCCGGTGACGCTCAGCGGTCTCGCGGTGCCGGGGGGCGAGCTGACCCTCAACGAAGCCAACCTGCCCGACGGCTCCTCGGCCAACCCCGGCGCGCTGACTCAGAGCGGCAGCTTCACGGTGTCGGCGCCGGACGGCTTGAGCAGTCTGAACATTGGCGGCATCAGCGTGATCAGTGGCGGCGTGGCGGCGGGTTTCCCGCAGTCGATCACCACGCAACTGGGCAACACCCTGACCATCACCGGTTACAACGCTGCGACCGGGGTCGTCAGTTACAGCTACACCCTCAACGGCAATGACGCCCATCCGGCCGGTGACGGCGCCAACAGCCTCAGCGAACATTTCACCGTGACTGCCGGTGACAGCAATGGCGACAGCGCCACCGGCTCGCTCGACGTCAACATCATCGACGACGTGACCAGAGCGGTGAGCGACAGCAACGCCAATACCGCGTCGGAAACCCTGCTGACCCTCACCGGCAACGTGCTGACCAACGACGTGCAAGGTGCCGACCGCGTGCCCACCGGGCCTGTGACTGCGGGCACCTTCACCGGCACTTTCGGTACGCTGGTGTTGAATGCCAATGGCACGTACACCTACACCCTGAACACCAGCGACGCGGATTTCAAAGCGCTGCACGGTGGCGGTAACGGCACAGAGACGTTCACTTACACCATCACCGATTCTGACGGTGACACCAGCACCGCGAATCTGGTGCTGCAGATCCACAACAACGACGATCCGGTGCTGATCAATGGCTTGAACGCCGAGGGCGGCGAGCTGACGGTTTACGAAAAAAATCTCAGCACTGGCAGCGAGCCGGATTCCAACGCACTGACCCAAAGCGGCACCTTCACGATTACCGCTTTGGACGGCGTCACCACGCTGACCGTCGGCGGTATCGCCGTGGTCACCAATGGCGTAGCTGCAGGCTTCCCACAATCGGTGACCACGCCGCTCGGCAGCACGCTGACCATCACTGGTTTCAACGCAGCAACCGGTGTCGTCAGCTACAGCTACACCCTCGACCACAACGACGCCCATCCAACCGCCAACGACGCCAACAACCTGCCCGAGCAGTTCGCCGTCACCGTGGTGGACGACAATGGTACGACTGCCAATGCGACCCTCGACGTCAATGTGATCGACGACCTGCCAAAAGCGGTGAACGATTCCAACGCCAACACCGCTTCGGAAACCAACCTCACGCTGACCGGCAACGTCCTCACCAACGACGTACAAGGCGCCGACCGCGTACCGACCGGCCCGGTCACTGCCGGTACCTTCAGCGGCACCTATGGCACCCTGGAGCTGCACACCGACGGCACTTACACCTACACGCTCAACCCGACCGATGCCGACTTCAAGAATCTGCACGGCGGCGGTAACGGCACAGAGACGTTCACTTACACCATCACCGACTCGGACGGTGACACCAGCACCGCGAATCTGGTGCTGCAGATCCACAACAACGACGATCCGGTGCTGATCAATGGCTTGAACGCCGAGGGCGGCGAGCTGACGGTTTACGAAAAAAATCTCAGCACTGGCAGCGAGCCGGATTCCAACGCACTGACCCAAAGCGGCACCTTCACGATTACCGCTTTGGACGGCGTCACCACGCTGACCGTCGGCGGTATCGCCGTGGTCACCAATGGCGTAGCTGCAGGCTTCCCACAATCGGTGACCACGCCGCTCGGCAGCACGCTGACCATCACTGGTTTCAACGCAGCAACCGGTGTCGTCAGCTACAGCTACACCCTCGACCACAACGACGCCCATCCAACCGCCAACGACGCCAACAACCTGCCCGAGCAGTTCGCCGTCACCGTGGTGGACGACAATGGTACGACTGCCAATGCGACCCTCGACGTCAATGTGATCGACGACCTGCCAAAAGCGGTGAACGATTCCAACGCCAACACCGCTTCGGAAACCAACCTCACGCTGACCGGCAACGTCCTCACCAACGACGTACAAGGCGCCGACCGCGTACCGACCGGCCCGGTCACTGCCGGTACCTTCAGCGGCACCTATGGCACCCTGGAGCTGCACACCGACGGCACTTACACCTACACGCTCAACCCGACCGATGCCGACTTCAAGAATCTGCACGGCGGCGGTAACGGCACAGAGACGTTCACTTACACCATCACCGACTCGGACGGTGACACCAGCACCGCGAATCTGGTGCTGCAGATCCACAACAACGACGATCCGGTGCTGATCAATGGCTTGAACGCCGAGGGCGGCGAGCTGACGGTTTACGAAAAAAATCTCAGCACTGGCAGCGAGCCGGATTCCAACGCACTGACCCAAAGCGGCACCTTCACGATTACCGCTTTGGACGGCGTCACCACGCTGACCGTCGGCGGTATCGCCGTGGTCACCAATGGCGTAGCTGCAGGCTTCCCGCAATCGGTCACTACTCCGTTGGGCTGCACGCTGACCATCACCGGTTTCAACGCAGCGACTGGAGTGGTCAGCTACAGCTACACGCTGGATCACAACGACGCCCACCCAACCGCCAACGGTGCCAACAACCTGCCCGAGCAGTTCGCCGTCACCGTGGTGGACGATAACGGCACGACGGCCAATGCAACCCTTGACGTCAATGTGATCGACGACCTGCCAAAAGCGGTGAACGATTCCAACGCCAACACCGCGTCGGAAACCAATCTGACCCTGACCGGCAACGTCCTCACCAACGACGTACAAGGCGCCGACCGCGTACCGACCGGCCCGGTCACTGCCGGTACCTTCACCGGCACCTACGGCACCCTGGAACTGCACACCGACGGCACTTACACCTACACGCTCAACCCGACCGATGCCGACTTCAAAAACCTGCACGGCGGCGGTAACGGCACAGAGACGTTCACTTACACCATCACCGACTCGGACGGTGACACCAGCACTGCGAATCTGGTGCTGCAGATCCACAACAACGACGATCCGGTGGTCATCAGCGGCCTGGACGTGAACGGCGGCGAGCTGACGGTTTACGAGAAAAACCTCAGCACCGGCAGCGCCCCTGACCCAACCGCGCTGACCCAAAGCGGCACCTTCACGATTACCGCTTTGGACGGCGTCACCACGCTGACCGTCGGCGGCATCGCCGTGGTCACCAATGGCGTAGCTGCAGGCTTCCCACAATCGGTGACCACGCCGCTCGGCAGCACGCTGACCATCACCGGTTTCAACGCAGCTACCGGTGTGGTGAGTTACAGCTACACCCTCGACCACAACGACGCCCATCCAACTGCCAACGGCGCCAACAACCTGCCCGAGCAGTTCGCCGTCACCGTGGTCGATGACAACGGCACCACTGCCAACGCAACCCTCGACGTCAATGTGATCGACGACCTGCCCAAAGCGGTGAACGATTCCAACGCCAACACCGCTTCGGAAACCAACCTCACGCTGACCGGCAACGTCCTCACCAACGACGTACAAGGCGCCGACCGCGTGCCCACCGGCCCGGTCACCGCCGGTACCTTCACCGGCACCTATGGCACCCTGGAGCTGCACACCGACGGCACTTACACCTACACGCTCAACCCGACCGATGCCGACTTCAAAAACCTGCACGGCGGCGGTAACGGCACCGAGAATTTCACCTACACCATCACCGATTCTGACGGCGACACCAGCACCGCGAATCTGGTGCTGCAGATTCACAATAATGACGATCCGGTGGTCCTCAACGGTCTCGACGTCAACGGCGGCGAACTCACGGTTTACGAGAAAAACCTCAGCACCGGCAGCGCTCCTGACCCAACCGCGCTGACCCAAAGCGGCACCTTCACCATCACCGCTTTGGACGGCGTCACCACGCTGACTGTCGGCGGTATCGCTGTCGTCACTAACGGTGTGGCCGCCGGCTTCCCACAATCGGTGACCACGCCGCTCGGCAGCACGTTGACCATCACCGGTTTCAACGCAGCAACCGGTGTCGTCAGCTACAGCTACACCCTCGATCACAACGACGCCCACCCAACCGCCAACGGCGCCAACAATCTGCCCGAGCAATTCGCCGTCACCGTGGTCGACGACAACGGCACCACTGCCAATGCGACCCTCGATGTGAACATCATCGATGACCTGCCAAAAGCGGTGAACGACAGCAACGCCAACACCGCTTCGGAAACCAACCTCACGCTGACCGGCAACGTCCTCACCAACGACGTACAAGGCGCCGACCGCGTGCCCACCGGCCCGGTCACCGCCGGCACGTTCAACGGTACTTACGGCACCCTGGAACTGCACACCGACGGCACTTACACCTACACGCTCAACCCGACCGACGCAGACTTCAAAAATCTGCACGGCGGCGGCAATGGGACAGAGACGTTCACTTACACCATCACCGACTCGGACGGTGACACCAGCACTGCGAATCTGGTGCTGCAGATCCACAACAACGACGATCCGGTGGTCCTCAACGGTCTCGACGTCAACGGCGGCGAACTCACGGTCTACGAGAAAAACCTCAGCGACGGCAGCAGCCCGAATCCATCAGCATTGACCCAGAGCGGCACGTTCACCGTGACTGCGCTCGACGGCCTGCAAACCCTCACCGTCGGTGGTATCGCCGTGGTCAGCAATGGCGTGGCCGCAGGCTTCCCGCAATCGGCGGTCACGCCATTGGGCAGCACGCTGACCATTACCGGTTACAACCCGGCCACGGGCGTGGTGAGTTACAGCTACACCTTGGTGGACAACGAGGCTCACCCGACCGCTAACGGCGCCAACAGCCTCACCGAGAATTTCAACGTGGTCGCCACCGACGGCGACGGCAGCACCGCCAGCGGCCAGATCAACGTCAACATCATCGATGACCTGCCGACCGCCAAGGCCGACACCGGCTCGGTGGTGGAGGGCGGTACGGTGAATGTCAGTGTGTTGGGCAATGATGTCACCGGTGCGGACGGCGCAGCGGCGGGTGGTGCTGTGGTTGGCGTGCGCGCCGGCGGCGATACCTCAAGTTCGGCGATCGGCGGCCTCAACAGCAACATCAACGGCACTTACGGCTACCTGACTCTGGACGCGGCGGGCAACGCCATTTACCACAGCAATCCAAACTCGGTGAACCCACCGGGCGCCACCGACACGTTCACCTACACCATCCGCGACGGCGACGGTGATGAAAGCACCACCACCCTCACCATCAATGTCGCCGACAGTAAACTGATTGCGTCGGTCGATCAGGACGTGACGGTCTACGAAAAAGCCCTCGACCTGACCAAGGACGGCCAGGACCTGGCGCCCGGCACGGTCACCGGCAGCGACCCGAGCAACACCGGCGAAACCGCCACCGGTACGCTGGTCGGTGCGGTCACTGGCGGCAGCGGGGCGCTCACCTACACCCTGGTCGGCAGCGCCACCGGCACTTACGGGCAGATCCAGCTCAACGCCGACGGCACCTACACTTACACCCTGACCTCAGCGCCGAAAACCACGCCGAACGCCAACGACGGCGCCAATACCCTGAGCGAAAGTTTTACCTACAAAGCCACCGATGCGCTGGGCAACAGCACCACCAGCACGATTGTGGTCAACATCGTCGACGACGTGCCCAAAGCCGTGGCGTCGGACCGCTCGGTGGCGGCGGTGGAGATCGATTCCAATCTGCTGATCGTCCTCGATATTTCCGGCAGCATGGTCGACCCGTCCGGCGTGCCGGGCCTGTCGCGGCTGGATCTGGCGAAACAGGCGATCAGTGCCTTGCTCGACAAATATGACGACCTCGGCGACGTCAAGGTGCAACTCGTCACCTTCAGCAGCAGCGCCACCGACAGGACCTCGGTATGGGTTGACGTAGCGACCGCCAAATCGATTCTCGCCGGCCTCACGGCGGGCGGCGGCACTAACTACGATGCGGCGGTGGCGATGATGCAAACCGCCTTCAATACCTCGGGCAAACTCACCGGGGCGCAGAACGTCGGCTACTTCTTCTCCGACGGCAAACCGACCACCGGCCAGGAAATCGGCACCGCCGACGAGACCGCGCTGAAAAACTTCCTCGATGCCAACAACATCAAGAACTACGCCATCGGCCTGGGCAGTGGAGTGAGCAACGCCAACCTCGACCCGCTGGCCTATGACGGCATCAGCCACACCAACACCAACGCAGTGGTGGTCACCGACCTCAATCAGCTCAATTCGGTGCTGTCGGGCACTGTGGAAGGTGCGCCAGTCACCGGTTCGCTACTGGGCGAGGGCGGTACCTTCGGCGCCGATGGCGGCTTCATCAAATCCATCGTGGTCGACGGCACCACCTACACCTATGACCCGCGCGCCAACAGCGGCCAGGGTTCATTGACCGCCAGCGGCGGCACCAACCACGGTACGTTCAATACCGTGAACAACACGATCAGCATCGCCACCAACAACAGCGGCACCCTGGTAATCAACCTCGACACCGGCGACTACAGCTACACCTCGCAGAAAACCACGACCACGGTGATCACCGAGAACATCGGTTTCACCCTCAGCGACAATGACGGCGACCTCGCCAGCTCGACGCTGACCGTGAAAGTGATCCCCAATTCGCCACCGGTGGCGATGGACGACCACGTCATCACCAACGTGCTGTCGAGCAGCGTCACGGTGCCGGGCGAACTGTTGCTGGCCAACGACACCGACCCGGATGGCGACACGCTCAACGCCTCACCAACCAGCTTCAACACCGGGTGGGTGGCCAAGGGCGCGGACTTCACCGGTACCGGCGCGATCTCGTTCAACGGTACCAGCAACACGGCGGCCAACCAGAACCTGGCCGACGTGCGTAACGCGTTCGCGGCGAACACCGCCGCGATGACCGCGGTGCTGGTGGTCAGTGGTTACCTCGGTGCGGTGACCAACGCCAATGCCAACGATGAGGACTTGATCACCGTCAAACTGAAGCAGGGCGAAACCCTCAACCTGGATCACAACCTGGCGGCCGGCCACGTCACCATGGAGTACTCGGTCAACGGCGGCGCGTTCGTCAGCATCGCCGACGGCGGCACCATCACCGCCAGCGCCGACGGTACCTACCAGATCCACGTGACCAACATCAGCAACACCAGCGGCAGCAACCCGACGGCAGCGGAAAATTACCAACTGACCATGACGGTCAACTACGCCGGCGCCCACGACGTGACGCCGGACTTCAACGGCACCTACACCGCCAACGATAACCATGGCGGCAGCGACACCGCCAACGTCAGCATCACCTATCAGGATGGCCACACCCTCACCGGTACTGCCGGGGATGACATTCTGGTAGCAGGCAGCGGCAACAACCTCCTCAATGGTGGCGACGGCAACGACGTACTGACTGCCGGTTCCGGCAACAACGAGATGCACGGCGGTGCGGGCAACGACTTGCTCTACAGCGGTCCGGGCAACGACATTCTCGACGGCGGCACCGGCATCGACACGGTCAGCTATGCCCATGCCACCGCCGGGGTTACGGTCAACCTCGGCCTGCTCGGTGCGCAAAACACCATCGGCGCCGGCACTGACACGATCAGCAACGTCGAAAACCTGGTCGGCTCGAACTTCAACGACACCCTGACCGGCGACAACAATAACAACGTGATCAACGGCGGGCTGGGCAACGACATCCTCAACGGTGGTGGTGGCGATGACCTGCTGATCGGCGGCATGGGCAACAACACCCTGACCGGTGGAGCGGGAGCGGACACCTTCCAGTATCTCAAGGGCAACACTGGCCACGACACCATCACCGACTTCACCCCGGGCACCGACAAGCTCGACTTGTCGCAACTGCTGCAAGGTGAAAACGGCACCCCCGCGTCGCTCGACGATTACCTGCACTTCACCGTCACCGGCAGCGGCGCCTCGGTGCTCACCAGCATCGACGTCAGCGCCCTGGCCGGCGCCACGCCGAACCAGACCATCGACCTGGCCGGCGTCAACCTCGCCAGTCATTACGGTGTAACGCCAGGGGCGGGTGGAGTGGTAGCCGGTGGGCACGACACGGCGACGATCATCAGCGGCATGTTGAATGATCATTCGTTGAAGGTGGACACGGTTTGATCAAGGCCTGAAACGACAAAACCCGCCGCTCCGGTAAATCGGAACGGCGGGTTTTTCTGTCTGGAGAACTGTGTTGCCAGTGAGTCAGACTTCGCGAGCAGGCTCGCACACATTGAATTTATGGTGCTCACCATTTTGTGAGCAACAAAGCTCCCCTGTAATAGTGAATCTGCTCGCGAAAGCGGCCTACCAGACAAAATCAAACCCGCACATAAACATAACCCCGCAACCACGTTTAAAGTACTCCAACCGGGCCATGCTGATGCTGCATCAGGTGATCATGCTCAGTGAACTGATGGTCAACCGGTTACTGGACGACCGCCAGGTGCAGAACTAATCACCCGGTCCCCCTGTAGGAGCTGCCGCAGGCTGCGATCTTTTGATTTTGCCTCTAAAAACAAGATCAAAAAATCGCAGCCTGCGGCAGCTCCTACAGAAAGTCATTTTTTCAAAGCACCTTGATCGGAGTTCCATCTGATGCCCGAAACCCCACCCAATCCGCCGATCACAGATTCGGTCGTGGGGGGGGCAAAGACGATGCCGGAAGGTATTCAAGGGCAGGTGGCGAGCGTTGGCTACAAATGCAGCCTCACGCTGAACTGATTGTTCAGTCATTTCCATCGAGTTCCCGACAAACGGTAAGCAAACCTAGTATTTCTGACAGTAGGCAGCTTTTTCCGGCAGGCATCTAATTGGGTCACAAACGTTCCACGCCATCGTCAGTCAACGGCCCGTTTTATCTTCACGACTGGCCTGCGCGGGAACACTGTCCGCTCAATTACCGGGGAGTTTCGCTATGCCCTCAGATGAGTCGTCGATGGATCCGCAACACACGCGCGGCGATGACGAAGCGAGTCTTGTGGTTATTCCAGAACCGATTGTTCCGGATATCCTGAAAGACGAAGAGGGTAACGAGAGCCCGGACGGGCTATTACCTCGCGATGTATTGAATCGCGATTTGAAAATCACGATTCCGGCGTGGGATTTCTCGACAGAGCCGGAATTCGTAAAAGACGTCGTGCGGGTGGGCTTCAGGCGACGGGGGCTTCCCTTTGATGACGATACGGCGGGTGTGTTCCCGTTCGATATTCCCATTGCTCCGGGTGACAAGATTGTTTCGGTGCCTCAAGGGGACCTGGAACCTGGCGTTTACGACCTGTCGTACAAGCTCGTGATTGGTGGCAACGACGCGGAATCACAAAAAAAGACCATCACCGTCGATAGAGTGCCGCCGGATGACAACCAGGAACCGGCGATGCTGGAGCTGCTGGATCTTGTGGGCAACATCACCGATGACTATTTGGACGAGCACGGTCAGGTTCGTTTCAAAGTACGCCTCTATCTGGACGTGAAGGCCCGGGACCGGGCGATTTATTACTGGACGGACACCAACCCGCCACCGGACGACGAACCCGAAATCCGCGAGCAGGCGTTCAGTCAGTTTGATATCGATAACGATCAACTCATCATCACCGTCTACGCAGACGAAATTCGCCTGCGCGGTCATGGACAGCGATACATCTATTATCGCTTGCGCGACTGGGCCGGAAACCGGGGACCGCGCTCGCGGCCGCTGCCTGTGTTCGTCGATCTGACCCCGGGGGCACCCATTCACAAGCCTGCGCGCATCCCCCTGTCGGACAGAGGCTTGATCGATCGTCAGCACGCCCGGGAGGGGGCGGTCGACCAAGGGGCGGTGACGGTCGAAATCGATGCCTATGACAATCCGTTGAGCGGCGATCAGGTACTGCTGGACTGGGATGGCACTGTTCTGCCGCCGCAGGATGTCGACCCGGCCAACTTTCCTTGCGTGATCCCTGTGCCGTGGAGTGCGCTCACAGCCAAGGGGCTGGGTCCGGCGACTGCTCGTGTCACTTACCGCGTGCGTACAAGGGGCGTGGATAGCAAACCATCAATGGAAACCCTGGTATCGGTGAACCTGACGGTGGCAGGCCAGGATCACGCCAATGCGCCGGCGTTGTTGAACCCCCAGCTTGCCTTGCTGGAGATCTACGGCGCCAACTCCAAGGTGCTGAACACATTGCTTACCGAAGATTTCGGCGAGGACGCCGACGGCTTCCTGACCTTGTTCGACGCACCTGAACGAGGACACACGATCAAAGTTTATTGGGGGAGCATCAGTACGCCCGTGGCGCAATACATCGTCCAGAGCGGTGACGTTGCCGGCAAGCGAGTGCCGTTCAATATTCCATGGGCGGTCATTGACCAGGACCGGCTGAACCCGGCGTTGCCGGTCCATTACACCACCAGCAATGGCATCAACCAGCAGTTGGCTCCATTCACGCCCGTCAAGGTGTCGATCATCATTATCGAAGGTCTCCAAGAGCCTTCGTTCCCTGACGCTGGCATCAGAGGGACGCTTGACTGCTGTGCGAAACCGCGTCTCTGGGAGCGGGTGCGCGTGAGGATTGAAGGCAACCCGGCGTTTGACGAGAAGGACATCGTGACTTTGTTCTGGCAGGGATGCGCGGGACCGAATGGCACCAAGCCGATTCCCGGGGCCGCGGAACCGTTCTTGACCATTTTGAGTGCGGATCAGGCAAGAAACGGTTTTGAAGTGCATGTGACCGATTACGAAAGATTGATAGCGCCGATGGAAAACCAGGGTTCGGCGTTATGTCATTACACCTTGAAAAAGTTTACGGGTGGGCAGGGTGTTTCAAAAAAAGATTTCGTGATTATCAATAGAACCATGCCCAGTGGTGCAGTGTGCTCACCCACTAATGAAACCTGTACGGAACCGTAACGGGTATTTGATTAATTAAAGTGCATTAGCCGTTTTTAGTTGGGACAGTCACGAGTATTTATTCGTGGCTGACAGAGAGTGTTGTGCCCGCGTTTTGGGCGTTAGTTGATTGGCAAAATTCCGGGCATATGAAGCCCGTTTCTGAAGGAGCTGAAAAATGGCAAGTCTGAAACCATTGACGCCCGCTGAACAAAGTCGCGTCGATTATCTTAAAGTTCGCCGTGCTGTTACAAAAGTTGATGCGCCCGTCATCAAAGTGCATTCAGACAACCCATTTCTAGGCGATACGTCGGATGATGAAATCAATCAGATTCCGCTGAGCCTGCAGGGAAAGCCTTTCAAGTGTCTGGTTCCGAGGCCTGAGGAGGCTGGCGATACGGAGACAATACCGGGCTTCATTGAACTGACGTTTGACGGAAGTCGGATACCCTCTACTCGATACAATTATGAGACGCCGCTGGACGATACTATTCTTGAAATCGATATGACGTTTCCTGCCGGATACACCAATAGGCCGGGGGCACATGAGTTGGGATACTTTATCAATCAAGGCGGTAATACCAGCAACTCTGTTCCGTTGGAGTGCAACGTTGATAGAACTCCTCCACACCCGTTTTTTTCGGTTATTCTTCCGAAAGAAGTGGTAGATAACGGTCTTACCAAAAAATACCTGGACGACAATGGTTTTGTAGCTATCACGATTCCTGAGTATGGAGATATGAAGATTGGCGATTTTATAGAGGTGTTATATGGGGACTCGATACCGTTGGCAGAGGTTGTCGATTCGTTCACCCGGACTGATACCACCACTGAGATCGTGCTTAAACTTACTGCTGAACAAGTATTCAAGACAGGTGAAGGGACTCACGCGTTTTTTTTCAAAGTCACCGACCGTAAGGGAAACCCAAGTGCCATTTCTCCACCAGTCTCCGTTACTGTCGTTTTGACAGACCCACCCGAGGGGCTGTTGCCCCTTAGTATTCCGCAGTATGACGGTGTCGGTGACGGTCTGGTCGATCTGGCGGATGCGCAAACGCCTTTGGGCGTGGGAATCCTTGTCGAATACACCCACTACATGCCGGGAGATGAGTTGGTGGTGACCTACGACGGCATTCTGCAGATGGCGAAGACCATCAGCGGGTTCCCGTTTTACGTCGATATTTCGTTTAAAGACGTGTTCAACGACAACCCTGGTGTAAAAACTGTAAAGGCCAGCTACCAAATCAAACGCAGCAGCACCTATTACCCGCCAACTCCGATTTCCAAAGATGTTGACGTTGATTTGCGAAAGCCCGGTCTGCCGATTGATCCGGATAAGCCAGGCCCGATCAATCCAGATCTGGCGTTGGTGACGGTTCAGGGAGGTTCCGGGGGCCCTGTCGATACGTTGCGAGCAGCCGACAAAGATCAGGATGTTACTGTCACGGTCAATACCTATACCGACGCCAAGGAAGATGACACCGTTCAACTTGAATATGCCGGCCAGCTTGTTTCTGAGGCGGATGGTGGCCTCATTACGATTCCAGACCCTGTTCCCACATCTCTGCAGTGGGACGTCGACTGGAGCGTTTTTGCGGCGGCAGGCAACGGTGATCCAACGCACCCGATGGCTTACGTCATTGGTCATCCCCTGAACGACAACGTAGAAATTTCACAACCCAGGGACGTGGATGTGGAGATTCAAGTGGACACTGTCCCTGATCCAGCATTTTTACACCTTTATCCCGACCTTCCTGAGTGGTTGAACTGCACATCCTTGCGCCTGGATCCCATCCAGGGTGTGGTGGTCGAGGTGCAGGTCCCGGGTGGGGAATTGGCACTGGCGAATCAAGAGTTGAAATTCACCTATCAGGGGTATACCGACGCCGCCGGTGCAAACCCCAAAGAAGGGACATTCGAGGAGGTGCGCTACACACCGACAGATCAGGAAGCCGCGGTTGGCTTCATTGTGAAGATCCCATACGCGCCCCTCCTAGCGACTCGGAACGCATGGGGTGGCGTCCGTTATACAGCTGTCATTAACGGGCGCGACACGCCCTCCAAACAGCATCTGGTCAAGGTGTACCTGGTCGATCCGGGTGATGGCGGAAATTGCCCGTTGCCCACCTGATTCAATGCGTTTCAAAGGAAACACGGGAGGTCGCTACGCCTCCTGTGTCCTCGCTGAAACGGTTGATGAAACAGGTGGATCATTTCTCGAACGGGAAAGGACTTTTCCGTCCGGAACTAGGACTTCTCCTACATTTTTCAATGACCCGGGTAGGTATTGTTCGCGCCTCTTACAGTCTTTTGGCGTTTCTTCTGAAAGATGTGAGGTGATGAATATTCAGGAAGCCACGTCATGAACAAAAACCATGTTTCGCTGCAAAAAAATGCTGCGGCAGGACTCTTTAAAATGCTGGTCGTGCTGCCAGCATTTTTTTTTACCGGCGGGCATTCTTTTGCCGCCGTTATTGTCGATAACGGCAATACGTTGAATATCGATGCAAGCACACCGCAGAGCGATTATCTGGTACGCAACGCAAGTGTGCTGAACATCGCGGGGGCCACCACCCAGAGTCTGTCTGTCACGTCCGGATCAACGTTGAATATCAACGGTGCAACGGTCAATGCCGACGGTGGGCTGGAGGGAATCCGCATAACCGGCAGTACGGGTGATCTCACTCGCGCCATCGTGACCAGCGATTTTATGGGGCTGGCGGTCAATCGGTCTACCGGCTCGACCCTGGGCTCCACGGTCACTGCAACCGACAGTCAATTCAAGGGTGGGGAAATCGGTGCTCAGGTCACTGGCTTGAGCACGCTCACGCTCATCAACAGTCAGGTGACGGGCACAGGGGCTGACAGTACCGGCCTGAACATATTGGGGGGGGATGTACGCGCCTCCGCAAACACGGTTATCAGCGGCGACAAGACCGGGGTGACTATGGGCAGGGATCCCTCGGGCCTGGGCAACAATTCACTCCGGCTCGACAACGCCAGTGTGGAAGGCCGAACCGGTGATGCGATTCTTGTGGACAAGGGCATCAATGCCACCCTTGATGTGTTGAACCAGTCCTCCCTGACGGGGGGCAACGGCAACGTGCTGACGGTGCAGGGCGCTTCCACCGCGAGCATGTCTGTCAGCGACAGCACGCTGCAAGGCAACGTCAACGTCACCGGCAACAGTACCGCCAATCTCACCTTCGATCAGGGCAACATGAAGGGCGATGTGCTGGTCGAAAGCGGTTCGACCGCCAACGTCACCCTGCAGAACAGTTCGCAGTTCACCGGCCGTCTCGACA
Source organism: Pseudomonas sp. S8 (assembly GCF_050473925.1). Taxonomy (NCBI): domain Bacteria; kingdom Pseudomonadati; phylum Pseudomonadota; class Gammaproteobacteria; order Pseudomonadales; family Pseudomonadaceae; genus Pseudomonas; species Pseudomonas sp. S8. The sequence continues at coordinate 2,710,871 of NZ_JBFDVZ010000016.1, read as the reverse complement.
AGGTCAACGGCGTGACCGTCAACAGCGGTTCGATCTGGACCCTGACGGGCAACGACACCGTAGGAACTCTCGCCATGAGTGGTGGGACCGTTCGCTTTGGTGCGCAGGATGTACCGAATACCTTCTACCAATTGAACATCGGTACGCTCGCCGGCTCGCCGGACGGTTCCAGCACCTTCGCGATGAAGGGCAACTTCGCCACGGGCCAGCATGATTTGCTCAATGTCACTGGTGTGGCGACCGGGTCGTTCGGGTTGCTGGTGGCGGCGTCCGGTCTGGATGCAGTGAACCCGCAGCAACTGACTCTGGTACGCACCGCCGCTGGTGATGCGCAATTTGCTTTGACGGGCGGGCGAGTGGATCTCGGTGCCTGGTCCTATGACCTGGCCCAACGACAAGGTGGAACGGGCGGTACGGAATGGTTCCTCGACCCGACCACCCAGGTGATCAGCCCCGGCGCCAGTGCGGTACTGGCCTTGTTCAATTCTCCGATTACCCTGTTGTACGGCGAAGCCAGCTCATTGCGCAGCCGCATGGGCGAGTTGCGGTTCAACGGTGGCCAGTCGGGCGCCTGGGCACGCACCTATGGCAACCAGTACAACGTGTCCGAAAGTTCCGGTGTGGCGTACAAGCAGAACCAGCAAGGGCTTTCCCTCGGGGCCGACGCCCGACTCAATGACAGCGATGTGCTGGTGGGCGTGATGGGGGGCTTCAGTGAATCCGATCTGAGTCTTGAACATGGCACCTCGGGCACGGTCAAGAGTTACTACTTCGGGCCCTATGTGACGTGGATGGATCGCGACACCGGTTACTACGTTGACGGTGTGCTGAAATTCAACCGTTTGCGCAACGAGGCCAAGGTCGGTTTGAGCGACGGCACGCGTGCCAAGGGCGATTACGATAACTGGGGTGTCAGCGCATCGGTTGAAGGCGGTCGTCACATCAAGTTGAGCAACGATTACTTCATTGAACCCTTCGTTCAGTTTTCGGCAGCGCAGATCCAGGGTAAACGCTTCAGCCTGGACAACGACATGCAGGCCGAGGGTGATCGTACCCGCTCTTTCCTGGGCAAGGCAGGCGCCACGGCCGGGCGCAACTTCGACATTGGCAATGGTGCCGTTGCGCAACCTTATGTACGTGCAGCGATAGCTCACGAATTTGCCAAAAACAACGAAGTGCAGGTCAACAACAACGTGTTCAACAATGACCTGTCGGGTTCACGGGCGGAGTTCGGCGCTGGTGTGGCGGTCGCCATGTCGGACAAATGGCAGGTGCATGTCGATCTGGATTACGCCAATGGCGAGCATATCGAACAGCCTTGGGGAGGGAATGTAGGGGTGCGGTATAGCTGGTAAGTCACGGCCTCCGAATACAGGAAAGCCGCTACTCCTTCAGAGAGTAGCGGCTTTTTTGTGCCTGGCCTTTATGCGCGTCGAATGCCTACGCCACCGGCGGTTGCGCCGGCGCCACCGAAATCGGGTCGGGTCTCAGTCTGGCCTGTGGCCGGGTAGATCACCATCCGTTTGGCGAAGCCGCCCGAGTCAGACGCCCAGCACCAGCCCTCGATGGTGCGTTGACCGGCGTAGTTATTGATATAGGCTCGCCATTCGGCCAGAGAAGGAATTCTTCCTCCCATACCGGCCGCCGCGTTTGCACATTGGGTGTAGGTATTGAAGACGCCTGTGCCAAACAAATGGTCCACGTTTGAAGTGGTGACGGTGTAACTGGCGGTTTGATTGGCACCGTCCGTAACCGTGATGGTTGCCGAACCGTTGCCCTTGGAAATGACGCGCCCGCTGCTGATGTTGACTTCCGCAACGTTGGGGTTGCTGGAAGCATATCTGTAGGGAGGCACGCCGCCACTTGCCGATCTGTCGCCAAAGGCGCCGGAAGGAGGGTTGGTTGGTGTGTTGCCATCCCTGAAGTGCCAGGCATTCAGACTCATGGGGGCCGGGTTGATGGTCAGTGGCGGAATCGGTGAGATGACGGTGAAGCTTCGTGCGTTTGACGCCTGTCCGGTCGTTACAGCCCGTGCGGTGATGGTATGTCCACCCAATCCTACTGCGAGTGTGGTGCTCCAGATGCCTGTATTCAGAGCCGTCGCTAAGTGTTTTGGCGTGCTTCCATCGTAGATCTGAACCTGATGCAGAGGCGTTACCCGGCCTTGCAACGAGACTGAAGTGTCTGTGGTCGTAGCGTTGTTCAACAGTTCACCACGGGAGTCGCGTACTGAATCGAGCGACGGAGCGGTGTGAACTGCGACGGTGAAGGTCCGAACTGCCGACTCCGGTTGCGCCCCATACAGTGCCTTGGCCTTGATGTTGTGCGGTGCGACGCTGAGGCCGGTGAAGGTTTTGCTCCAGTCGCCATTGGCATCGACGTTGGTGACGGGCGCGACGGCGGTGGTGCCGTCGTAGAGCTGCACGGTCTGTCCGGGGCTGGCCTTGCCGGTGACGATGACGCTGGTGTCAAAGGTGGTGCCGTTGTGCGGCACGCTGCCCTTGGAATCGGTGACATTGGTGATGGTGGGGGTCACGGTTTGTGCGACGGTGAAGGTCCGAACTGCAGACTCCGGTTGCGACCCATACAGTGCCTTGGCCTTGATGTTGTGCGGTGCGACGCTGAGGCCGGTGAAGGTTTTGCTCCAGTCGCCATTGGCATCGACGTTGGTGACGGGTGCGACGGCGGTGGTGCCGTCGTAGAGTTGCACGGTCTGTCCGGGGCTGGCCTTGCCGGTGACGGTGACACTGGTGTCGAAGGTGGTGCCATTGTGCGGCACGCTACCCTTGGAGTCGGTGACATTGGTGATGGACGGAGCCGAAGAGACCGCGACAGTAAAGCTGCGAACAGCGGACTCCGGTTGCGCTCCATACAATGCCTTGGCCTTGATGTTGTGCGGTGCGACGCTGAGGCCGGTGAAGGTTTTGTTCCAGTCGCCATTGGCATCGACGTTGGTGACGGGTGCGATGGCGGTGGTGCCGTCGTAGAGCTGCACGGTCTGTCCGGGGCTGGCCTTGCCGGTGACGATGACGCTGGTGTCGAAGGTGGTGCCGTTGTGCGGCACGTTGCCCTTGGAATCGGTGACATTGGTGATGGTGGGGGTCACGGTTTGTGCGACGGTGAAGGTCCGAACTGCAGACTCCGGTTGCGACCCATACAGTGCCTTGGCCTTGATGTTGTGCGGTGCGACGCTGAGGCCGGTGAAGGTTTTGCTCCAGTCGCCATTGGCATCGACGTTGGTGACGGGTGCGACGGCGGTGGTGCCGTCGTAGAGTTGCACGGTCTGTCCGGGGCTGGCCTTGCCGGTGACGGTGACACTGGTGTCGAAGGTGGTGCCATTGTGCGGCACGCTACCCTTGGAGTCGGTGACATTGGTGATGGACGGAGCCAAAGAGACCGCGACAGTAAAGCTGCGAACAGCGGACTCCGGTTGCGCTCCATACAATGCCTTGGCCTTGATGTTGTGCGGTGCGACGCTGAGGCCGGTGAAGGTTTTGTTCCAGTCGCCATTGGCATCGACGTTGGTGACGGGTGCGATGGCGGTGGTGCCGTCGTAGAGCTGCACGGTCTGTCCGGGGCTGGCCTTGCCGGTGACGATGACGCTGGTGTCGAAGGTGGTGCCGTTGTGCGGCACGCTGCCCTTGGAATCGGTGACATTGGTGATAGTGGGGGTCACGGTTTGTGCGACGGTGAAGGTCCGAACTGCGGACTCCGGTTGCACCCCATACAGTGCCTTGGCCTTGATGTTGTGCGGTGCGACGCTGAGGCCGGTGAAGGTTTTGCTCCAGTCGCCATTGGCATCGACGTTGGTGACGGGCGCGACGGCGGTGGTGCCGTCGCAGAGCTGCACGGTCTGTCCGGGGCTGGCCTTGCCGGTGACGATGACGCTGGTGTCGAAGGTGGTGCCGTTGTGCGGCACGCTGCCCTTGGAATCGGTGACATTGGTGATGGTGGGGGGCACGGTTTGTGCGACGGTGAAGGTCCGAACTGCGGACTCCGGTTGCACCCCATACAGTGCCTTGGCCTTGATGTTGTGCGGTGCGACGCTGAGGCCGGTGAAGGTTTTGCTCCAGTCGCCATTGGCATCGACGTTGGTGACGGGCGCGACGGCGGTGGTGCCGTCGTAGAGCTGCACGGTTTGTCCGGGGCAGGCCTTGCCAGTGACGGTGACGCTGGTGTCGAAGGTGGTGCCGTTGTGCGGCACGCTGCCCTTGGAGTCTCTGATATCGGTGATATTGGGTGGAACAGCCGCCTTCACCGTAAAGGCACGGATCAAACTGGAAACCGGGTCAGCTGCATATAGAGCGTGGGCTGTAATGTGATAATCCTTGATCTGGAGGTTGAGCAGGCGCTTGCGCCAGACGCCATCGGCACCAACATCAGCATTGCCGTGCGAGGTCGAACCATCGAAAATCTCGACCGTCTCATCTCGGGTCGCAGAGCCTTCGATAGTTACCTGCTCAAAGAAAGTCTCGCCACCCTCTACAACCTCTCCATTGACGTCAGTCACATGGGTGATCTTCGGCGTCACCCAGTCGTATCGGGTTCTGATCGTCAGCGGCAATCTCGGAAACTCAATCGCATCGGCTTCTTGAGCACTGCCATCGAACGAGACTTTGCAAATCACGTTTGCCGGTGAGGAATGCCCCAGTTTCATCAACTCGCTTCTGAGCAGGATTTCATTCAGCCCGCTGCCGACCTGCGCCGGAGTGATCTCGTCGCCCTCGAGCATCCGGATGACGTAGTCGCCGCCCGCCGTTGTCTTGCCTTCCACCTTGAGCCAGAGGCGTTGTTTGAGGGCAATGTAATGCCACTTGGCAACGAGCGTTGTGGCGTTCCCGTTGAACGTCATCAGATCCAGGATCCGGTTGCTGTCTGACTCAGATACGTCGGGGCGAGGCAGATCCTTCTCAGGGTCGTCGAATCCCGTGACTCTCAGGCCCAGCGACTCTGATTCAGTCTCGTGGCCATAGCGGCGCACGAAGTACTTCACGTCCACGGTTTTGTTGATGTTGGGGCCAATGAGCGTTGGGGGAAGATGAACGTCCACGCTGCCACTGCTGTGCCCGGGGAACTCAAGATCTGTCGATGTACCGGCGCCTGGCGTTCCGATCCAGTGCAGGGGGATGATATCGAGGGCGGGATCCATACTGTCGTAGCTGACGTTGACGTCCACCCCGTTCAACCCATCCATTGCTTTGAGTACGGCGTTCGGTGCCTGTTTGACTTGCGGCGGTGGCAATTCACCTACCAGCGACCCGATCAGCAGATTGAGTACGGCGGAGTGACTGTATAAACCTGTGGACGCGTGCTTTAACGAGTAACGCACCTTGACGTACTGCCCGTTACTGATCGTCACGAAGTTCGCGGGCACTCGAAATCGCAGCGTTTTACCGGCGCTCAGCGAGGTGATGGGCAGCCAGTCGCTGGTGTTGCCGAACGGGTGGGTCGCTTGCCAGTACCAGGTCACGATGTCGTCTTTTTGCGTCGGCGGATTTTCAATGAGAATGTGGACGACATCGAAGACTTTGGAAGGGTCGAGCACATCGGGGTTTTTGTCGGCTTCCTCCACCTCGGGCCTGGGCAGTGTCGCGGTGACGGCTTGCACCTTGACCAACAGATGCTCTGAATCACTGACGCCGAAGAGCTCCGACTTGTCATTGGACACGGTGTACCAAAGATCGAGACTGCCGTTGTCGAGCACGCCGATGTGCTCTGCGTCGACGTAAGCAGTGAAAAAGCCTTCCTTCGCCTCGTTGGCACTGACGGTGTGCGTGAGTTCATGGACATAGGGCTGATCGTTGGACTTTTTTCCTATCCAGTGAATGGCGACCAGATCGCCATTGGCAATGCTCAGGTACTTGATCAGTACCGTGGCGTAGGGCCTGTCCGACTCGAGTAGGTCACCCAGCAACTCGAGAATCGTCGGTGCGTCCGGCATCGAAACGTCACCCACCACGTCGGCGAATTCGCGTTTGGAGGATAATGGCGGACTCCCGTCTGCCTTCGTCAGCACGTAGGAGGCATCAGCCCGGCCCATGGCGATGGCGCGGACTTGCGCGTACGGCACCTTGAATTCCATGACACTCGGAATGTTCACCACCAGTCTGGTTTCGGTGTGAATCAACTGATTTCCGGTGAAGGGGGTGCCGATCCAGGTCATTTTCACAGAGTCGTTCAGTGCGAAATCCGAGCCCTGGATGTGGACCTGGACCGTGACGTCCTCCTTGTTCAAGTTGATGATCGTGATGATCTGATTGACCGACTCCTTGATAATCGGGGCAGCCAGACGCCAGGCGCCGGCGTCGACGGCGATCCGCGTGCGTTTGGAGTGCCGGGAAGACCAGTTCCATACTTCATCGTGAGCGTCGTACTTGATTTCCTGTGCCGCGCTGTCGCCACCGGCCAGAATGTCTTCCTGTGTGGCGACGATCACGATGGGATCCTTGCCTTCCGCCTGCGTGAGTGTGACGAGATGCGGCGCCAGGGTATGGCTGCCCCAGCGCATCAGAATCGTGTCTCGCACCCTGATTTCCGGATAAGCAGGAACCGTGAGGGGAACGCCTTTTTTTGCCCACTCTGCGTCGATCAAGCCCTGATCGATGATTTCCTGTGGCAATTGCGCGATGTGCAGTTCGGAGTGCCCGTCGGGCAGATGAGGCTCCCTGTCTCGGCCACCGGGGCTGGTGAGCTTGACGAAAAACAGCGACACCACAGAGGGATCGTCCGGCGCGGTTTCGCCGAACCGGGTCAACTCATAAAAACACTCATGCAGACCGGGAGTGAACAGCACTTTGTCCAGGTAAAAGAACAGGTGTGTGTCTTTTTCCCCCGCCTCAACCTTTCGGGTAAGCACTGGAACGTCGTCCCAGTAAACGACATTTTCATCACCCTCCAGCATGTCGAGGTACGCCACGATTACGCACAGCACACCGTTGGCGCTTTCCTCGACCACTGCAATATTGATCCCGCCATCGGCCTCCTCGACTGGCGTGACTGCGCCGCTGATCTGCATGGGCCGAAGCGCCAGGGTGACGGGCTGGTCGAGATGGGGAAACAGAAGCGGACTGTGGTTGAGCATGACGAAACTCCTGAACGAGCACGCAATGGGATCGCAGACGGTTTTTTATTGAACCTGAGGGGCGGGGAGAGGGGTACTGTCAGATCTGACAGGTGCGCAGGATCTTTCGACCAACGGTTTCAGGATCATCGTCTGCGTGCGTAGCCGTTCTGGATTGCGGGGCCATCACCGCTGATCGTCCCGCATCGCCCTTGGCTGGAACGGGGTTGCTGTCGATAAAGCCTGCGTGCTCGAATCTCCCAGAGCGTGATCCTCGACGTCATAAGTGAACGTCGAACCAGCTGCTGCCGTTAACAGCACACGCACGACCGGAAGGAAGCGCCCCGTGACCTGGAAATAATCGCGTTGAATGTATCGAGCCCCTACCAGCCCGTCTCCAGTTTGTAGAGAGGGGGTGAAAGCGGCGAAGTCCACCGTGGGTTCGACAGATATCGGCCGAGCCGCAGGTGCCGGCGTCAAATGACGGCGCAGGCCCGGCCGCAGCCCATTTCCGGTCTGGTGGCGGGCATCGGAAATTCAAACGGATAGGCGCGCAGGAGATTCAGGGATTTGCCCAGACAGCGCCAATCCGAGGAACAGACATCTGATTTGCAATGTGCTGCGCATGGCGATCTCCACAAGTCTTTGGTCGCAGTCGCTCAAGTCTGGGAGATACCCAAAACCTGCCAGAACGAGGCCATGTCCTGGCTGGTGGCGTTGTCATTGACCGAAGAACCGTTGAGGTCGTAAGTCCAGGCGGTATTGGCGCCAAGGATGTCGGCGGTCCATACCGGGTAGTTCAGCCACTCGAGGAAGTCCGCGACGGGGCCGCTGTCGGGAAAATAAAGCGTCCATAGCCGTTTCGTCTGGGCGAGGGTGATCGGTTGCAGTTTTGCAGCGGTACAAATTCTGGTCATGCCCTCCCAATCCGCGCCGGCACTCAGGAAGTGCACCTCCTGAATACCCTTGACGGTGAGTGGGTACTCGCGGCTCTGGCTCGGGCTCTGGCTGTCGGTCGCGCGGATCCTGCAGGCGCCGTTGCGCAGGGCGGTGATCTCGCCCGATTCTGCATCGGCACTGGCGATCGACGGATCGCTGCTGTCGTAGGTGTAGGGCGCCTGACCCCACGTGGCTACACGGGTCATGCGCGCTGCCGACGGAGGCGCAAGCGGGGGCTTGTCGACGCAGGCGACGTAGTTTTCAGTGCTCAGATCCAGTGTGGCGGCAGCGACGAAACCCGTCTGCAATTTCAGATCCAGGGTGTCCGAAGTTTCGCGAGTGCTCTGATACAGCTGCACTTCGTAGCGAATCGGTACGATGTCATTTTCGTCGGCAACAAATTCCGAAGCGTCGACCTTGAACACGACATCCTTGCCGACAGCGCCGTCGCTGATCGGCATGTCATCGGTGTAGGTATCGCCGACGAACAAGTAAACGTGATCGAGGTACCTCATGGGCGTCCAGTGTTCTATCGTGACGGTCGCCCCGTCGGGTGGAAGCGTCTGCGGGTCCAGAATGCCGAGGGGGGCTTCCTTTACAATCGGCGCCCGCAGGTTGTTGGTCTGGCTCATATCTCCCTCTCCTCAGATCAGATAGGCGGCGCTCGGGTGAGCGCCGCACAGCAAGGCATCGTTGAGAATGTCAGGGGGTGTTGAGCCTGGCCAAACGACTGGCCTTGAGGGCCAGACCGCGGGTGGCCGCATTGGCGTAGTACGACACCTGGCCTTTGAGCCGGTCTTGAGCGGCGCTGCTGTCGCCGCCGGCGAGAGCATTGCCCCAGGTCACTACTTCGCCGTCGGAAGTGAGCGCCGTAAAAGCATGACGGTTGGCGTAGATGGCGGTGACGTTGAGCAGTTTGTCCGCGACGGGCGTGGTATCTCCGCCGAGCAACGGGTCTCCCCAGGCCACGACGGTTCCATCTTTGCACACAGCGGCGAACGCTCCAGCGGTAGCGGCCAATTGAACAAGATCGTCCCTGCCGGCGATCGTGTCAGGTATCAGGCCACCCGAATTGGCCGCGGGCCATCCAACGACGTGACCGCTGTGTCGAAGCGCTGCAAACGCATTCGAACTGGAGACCACTGAGATGACATCCGTCAGGGAGCGGATATCGGCGGGCAGTTCCCCGCCATACGTTGAGGGCCCCCAGCCTGCGATTTGTCCGCTCATGAGCATGACGATAAAGGCTTGAGCATTTGCACAGGCAAGCGCCTTGATGTTGGTCAGGCCGGCGACATCGTCGGATACGGCGCCGCCTTTCACGGGATCACCCCAGGCGACCACACTGCCGTTGTTCCGAAGTGCAGCGAACGCGAAGCCATTGCCGATCACGTGTTTGATATCGGTCAGGCTGGCGATCTCTGGAGGTACAACACCGCCGAACCCCACTCCACCTCCCCAGGCCATCACCTGGCCGGTCGCTCTGAGGACGGCGAAAGCATTTCCGGCTGGCGTCAGTTCGACTGCATCTCTCAAGGCCAGGATTTCGGCGGACGGGGTTCCGCCTTTGTCAGCGGTGCCCCAGGCATGGACTGTTCCATCGGTTTTGATGCCCGCAATTGCAACGCTGTTGCCCGCAAGCAGTTTGAAGTTCGTAGGGTCCACCGTGCCCATTTCTCCACCCTGACCTGCAGTCCCGGGCCATGCCACGGTGAAATTGTTGGTGCGAATCACCGCGTAAGAACTGCCTGAACAAGCCGCTCTGGCAATGTCGGTGAACGTCTGAAAGGTTGGCGGGATTTTCTGGCCATTCAATGGGTTACCCCAGGCTGCCAGATTGTTCCTGTCCCGCAGCGCCACGAATGCCCCGTCATTGGCGGGAGTGCCAGGGCCGCCGGTGCCAAATATATTGACTCTGTTCAGGGTGACCTGGTCGTCGCTGGTGCGAACTTGCAAGGGAGCATACGGGTCGGTATCAGCCCAGATCTGCGCTTTCGTCCAGGTGCTGTCGTCAGCATATTTCCACTCTGCCTCTACGCGTTGCAAGGTGTCTGCGTTGAAGGCAGATATGAGCCAGCTGGAACTGCTCTCCCGATAAATCCCCTTGTTGTTACGCGCCCCGATGACCCGTAACTTGCCGCTGCCGATCACCTTGCGCACATCGTAGACCGTCGGATTGGAAGGACCATCGGTTCCGCCGGCCTTGCGTTTGATTTCGTAGCTCAAGGCGATGCTTCGCCCGTCGTTGGCGTTGATCACGCTATGCGGCACCTTGATCACGGCCAGCTCTTTGTCGGCTTGCGCGGACGTCACGGTATGCGGATACGTGGTAGTGGTTTGACCCTCGACCGTTACCGTGATTTCGTCGTCTGCCTTCAGAAGGGCGGTTGCCGGTATCACCACCGTTGCGCCGTCTGGATAAACATCGGCGGGGTTCAACTGATCATTTTGAAGACCGGTTGCCTCCCTGAACGTGGCGTCTGGCAGCTTGAACTCCGTTGCCTCGACTCTCAGCGGATAATCCGCACCGGGGGCCTGGCCACCCTCCAACAATGCTACGTAATAACTGATCACCACATCTTTGTTCAGGCAGGCGAGCAGGATGGATTGCGCAACCGTGAACTCGACGGGTTTGCCCTGGTTGTTTGAGCTGACGGATCTGTCATCCGTGTGCACGGTCACTCCGTCCGTTGTGGCCCACGTCATGTAAAAATGATCGCCGGCGTTTTCTGGCCGGTTGGCGGGAATTTTGACGGTTGCACCGTCCGGGGCATCGGCGGGGTCGAGGATTCCACCGGGGGCTTGCACCACTTCCGCTGGATCCAGCAGTGGTTGCTCTGCCTTGCCGACGACAAAGGTCAACGGATTAGAGTAGCTGGTGGTATCGGTTTCCTTGCGCCAGATCCGGTAAGTGACAGTTATCTTCTTTCCGCGGTTGGGTTCAATGTGTGCCGCTACGAAGGCGGCATTCAGCGTGAAGGGCACATCCTTGTCGGCCGAGAGGGCGTTGAGAGTGATGGAGTCTTCTTTCTTGCCTGTGACCTCGCCATCCCAATTATAGGTGACTATGTCGCCAGACTTGCTTGGCGTACCGGTGGGTCTTGGCGCAGTGAGTTTACTGGCGCCTGCGGGAAGGTCGCCGGGTTCCAGTCCACCATTCTGCTCTCCCAGAACGATGGGCTGCACCAGCTCGAACTGCGGTTCGCCGATCTTGACGGGGGCCGCGGTTCGAGAGCGGCGCCTGATGATTTCGCCGTCTTCGTCCGCAAGCAGTGTATAGGACCCGTCGACAGTTCCGCCGTTGAGGGTGGAAATGTGTATGCCGTCGATAGGAATGACAAAACCATCTTCGTTGCTCACTTCGTCCTTGTCCGGAAAATACCAGTCGAAGCTTGGGTTATGGATGGTGCCATTGGGGCGCTTGCCGAACCATCCAATTTCGATTGCCATGCCTACTTCAATAATCGGATTGTGTGGAATCCGAAAAGCGGTTTGAGTGAGTTCGGGGTCAATAGCGCCATTTTCCTCATCATCGAAAGTTGGTGCGGCCAGTTGATCCGGTTCGCCCACAATCTGCACGAACTGGCCCTTGGATCGAAGCGGGTCTGCGCTTCCATCGCGTATCAGGCGGTAAGAGAAAGTGGCTTGGGTTTTTGCCAGCTTTCGCGCATCCGAGTTCTGGATTACCAACTCGTAGGTGTGTGGCAAGTTGTCAATGGTCACCAAGGGAGCAACGGCCTCGATCGGATCGCCCTCTACCGTGGTGCCGCGCATCTTCAGTTCGATTTTGTCGTCAAGCTTGAAGTCCGGGGCTCTGGCTACCACTTGAACGACGACGTTGTCGTCACCTAATTTCTCAAGATCAAGCACGTTGTTGATGGCCGGCGCGACAATAGGGGCGAGCAGAAGATTTGTACCCACCGAGACTACGATCCGGGTTTCCGTGCACCAGTCTTCTGCGACGTTTCCCGTGATGTCGAAAGCAATGAAGCTCACAGCAAGGCCTGAATCATCGGTATCGCCGGCCTTCTCGATCATGGCTTTGTCGACCACGATTTCGATCGGATTGTTGACGGGATCACTGATCTGCTCGGCGGTGACCGGTTCGGATTCTTTGAACACTCCACCCCACGTCAACTTCATCCTGTCACCGACCGCCATGTCAGGATAAGGCACGCCGGAACCGGATTGAGCGCGGACGATAATCGGCACGCCTTCTTCAGCGATGTCCTTATCCACGCCGCCATTGACAATTTCCGGATCGATATACATATACAGCCCGGAGTGGCCGGGGCCTGGCAACGTATCTTGCCCGCCCGGAATTTCGAGTTTTTCGTATATTGGGGTCGGCGGATTCTGGGATTCCCACGCTTGATTGATTCGTTTAACTCGGTAATTCAGGGTATGCGAGCCGGTCCGGGCGTGCCGGGGGGCGACGAATAGTGTCACGCGCTGATTCACCTCGGCAGTTTCCCTGATGGTGGTCTGAGCAACGACGTTACCATCCTTCAACAGTTCGACGTCGTCACCGATGCCCATCTCGCTCCATGGCAAAATGTAAGTCTGCAATCCTTTTTCGGGGTGTACCCCCATCGCTGCGGCCCAATTGATCCCCCACTCACCGGAAGACAGTTTTTCGAGCTGCTTGTCGGGGATTTCCAGCTCGGCGAGTGCCAACGCGGGAATTCTTTTCGCAGGTTTTTTCAACATGGCAGACACTCCTGTCGAGGGATGGGCGACGGAGTGATTTAAGGATTGAAGTCGATCGCCTGGCTACTGTCAGATCTGACAGGTGAGCAGGGTTTTTCGACAAACGGTTGCTGAGCGCTCAGCGTTTGTGCAGGGTTTTCTGGCGCAGAAGGTAGACCGTCACCAGCACCGCACTGGTCAACATGAACCCGCGCGCCCACGGCAGCGGCACCAGGTAACATGAGAACAGAATGCTCACCCACATCAGCCCGATCGCGTAGACCTTGCCCTTGAGCGGTATGCCGTTGCCATCGAGGTAGTCGCGGATCCATGGCCCGAGCCGGGGATGCTCGACCAGCCATTGATAGAAACGCGGAGAGCTGCGCGCGAAGCAGGCCGCAGCAAGCAGAAGGAAAGGGGTGGTGGGCAGAACCGGCAGGAAAATCCCGATCACCCCCAATGCCACGCTGAGCCAGCCGATGGCCAGCAGGAAGTAGCGCAACATCAGGGGGCGGTTGCCTATGGGGTTGTCCATAGGCCGGATCTTAGTGGTGACGTGGCTTGAGGATCGCCGGTTTTTCGTCCGGGGCCTGGCACAGCAGATACAGCGCGGTCAGGGCTTCGGGGATCTGCACGATCATGTCGTCCATCAGGTTGGCGTCCTTGGCGATGTCTTCGAACTCTGGCTGTTCGTCGAACAGGCCGGAACCGACCATGATCGGCAGGAGCATTTCGCTGACTTCTTCTTCGGCGGTCTCGAACCAGGCCGCTTCGCGCAGGAACACGCCTTCCATGAAACCGATGCACCAGCCGCGCAGTTCGGAGTCGTCCGGCTCATCACCGAGGTCCAGATCGCACGGCAGTTCGAATTCTTCGTCGGAGGCCAGTTGGCGGGCGATGTGCGCCTTGAGGCCAATCAGCGTGGCTTCGATCTCTTCACGCTGGGCTTCGCTGCTGTAATGCGGCTCTTCGGCGAACAGGGCGTCGATCCACTCACGCTCCGGGACGTCTTCTGCACAGATCGACAGGGCGGTCAGGTAACCGTGAGCGGCCACGTAATCCAGCGCCTCTTCGTGCAGCTCGTCGGCGTCGAGAAAGACTTGCAGGCGGGTCAGTTGCTCAGCGAAGGACATTACGGGGCTACCTTGGGGGAATAAACAATGCGGGAATTCTAGGCCTTCTTGCGCGCTCAAGCCAGCCGTATGGCAGATTTGCCCCGCCACGGCCCGCAGATGCACCGCCCATCCCTGTAGGAGCTGCCGAAGGCTCGGGCCGCGTTCGGACGATCTTTTGATTTTGTTTTTCAAGATCAAGATCAAAAGATCGCAGCCTTCGGCAGCTCCTACAGCAGAGGTGCAGGAATGAGTCTTCTCAGCGGCACCCCCTGCCGGGAAGGCCTCGGGTATACTGCCGCGTTTTGCGCTTCCTGCCCGTATTGCGGCTGACATTGCAATGCGCTCTTACGTTTTGTTTAAGCAGCCCTGGCTGTCCTGAACCAGCCTGTGCAGGGATGTTTCGGTAGATTTTTGGAGTTTTTATGCTCGAACAGGCTCAACGCGTCCTCAAGGACATCTTCGGCTACGACAGTTTCCGTGGCCGTCAGGGTGCAATCATTGAGCGCGTGGCCAGCGGCGGTGATGCGCTGGTACTGATGCCTACCGGTGGCGGCAAGTCCTTGTGCTTCCAGGTCCCGGCGTTGCTGCGCGAAGGCCTGGCGGTGGTGGTGTCGCCGTTGATCGCGCTGATGGACGATCAGGTCGCCACCCTCGAAGAGCTCGGCGTGGCTGCGGCGGCGCTGAACTCCACGCTGAGCGCTGAGCAGCAGCGCGATCTGGCGGCACGGATCAAGCGTGGTGAAGTGAAAATGCTCTATCTGGCGCCCGAGCGTCTGGTGCAGCCGCGCATGCTGTCGTTCCTGCAAGGCTTGAACATCGCCCTGTTCGCCATCGACGAAGCGCACTGCGTGTCGCAATGGGGCCACGACTTCCGCCCGGAATACCTGCAACTGGGCCAGTTGGCGGAAATGTTCCCGGACGTGCCGCGCATCGCCCTGACCGCCACCGCCGACAAGCGTACCCGCGAAGAAATCGTCACCCGCCTGCACTTGCAGAACGCCGAGCGCTTCCTGTCGAGCTTCGACCGCCCGAACATCTTCTATCGCATCGTGCCCAAGGAGCAGCCGCGCAAGCAGTTGCTCGCATTCCTTGCCGAACGGCGCAGCGATGCCGGCATCGTCTATTGCCTGTCGCGCAAGAAGGTTGAAGAAGTTGCCGCGTTCCTCAGCGAGCAGGGCTTCCCGGCGCTGCCGTATCACGCCGGTCTGCCCAATGATTTGCGCGCCTATCACCAGAAGCGCTTCCTCAACGAGGAAGGCCTGATCATGGTCGCCACCGTGGCGTTCGGCATGGGCATCGACAAGCCCAACGTGCGTTTCGTCGCGCACCTCGATCTGCCCAAATCCCTTGAAGCCTACTATCAGGAAACCGGGCGCGGCGGTCGTGATGGCCTGCCGGCGGATGCGTGGATGGCCTACGGTCTGCAAGACGTGGTGATGCTCAAGCAGATGCTGCAGAACTCCGAAGGCGACGAGCGCCACAAACGCCTGGAGCAGCACAAGCTCGACGCCATGCTTTCGCTCTGTGAAGAGACCCGCTGCCGCCGGCAGACGCTGCTGGCCTATTTCGATGAAGACATGCCCGAGCCGTGCGGCCACTGCGACAACTGCGTCGACGGCGTGCAGACTTGGGACGCCACCGAGCCGGCGCGCCAGGCGCTGTCGGCGATCTATCGCACCGGCCAGCGCTATGGCGTCGGCCATCTGGTGGACGTGTTGCTGGGCAAGGACAACGAGAAGGTTCGCAGTTTCGGTCATCAGCATCTGTCGGTGTATGGCGTCGGCAAGGCGTTGAGCGAAAGCGAATGGCGCTCGCTGTTCCGGCAACTGGTGGCGCGTGGTCTGGCCGACGTCGATCACGAGGGCTATGGCGGCCTGCGCCTCAGCGACACCTGCCGGCCTTTGCTCAAGGGCGAGGTGACGCTGGAACTGCGCCGCGACCTCAAGCCGCAGGTCACCGCCAAGACCGCGAGCAAGAGCCCGGCCAGTCAACTGGTGCGTGGCGAAGAGCGCGAGCAGTGGGAAGCCTTGCGCGCGCTGCGACGCAAACTTGCCGAAGAGCATGGCGTACCGCCGTACGTCATCTTCCCCGACTCGACGCTGCTGGAAATGCTCCGCAGCCAGCCAACCTCGCTGGCCGACATGGCGCGGGTCAGCGGCGTTGGTGCGCGCAAGCTGGAACGCTACGGCGAAGCCTTCCTCGAGATCCTCGGCGGCGAGGCCGAGGCGCCGAAAGTGGTGGCCGACGTGCGTCACGAACTGATCACTCTGGCTCGCGCCGGCATGACCCCGATGCAGATCGCCGGGCAGTTGCAGTGCTCGGAAAAGAACGTCTACACCATGCTCGCCGAGGCCATTGGCAAGCAGCAATTGTCGCTGGAGCAGGCGCTCGACCTGCCTGAAGAACTGATGGGCGAAGTGCAGGATGCGTTCCTCGACGGCGAAGGCGAGTTGCCGTCGGTCGCCGAAGTCGCCGAGCTGTTCGCCGGTCGGGTTCCGGAAGGCGTTCTTTATTGCGTCAGGGCTGCGTTGCAATCTGAGTTTGAAATGTAAGAGGGCGTTTGCGCCAACCGTCAGGCAGTTGTAACGATTCAGTACAGGTCGGCTCTTGCCTATAGCCAAATGTCATGCTTAGCTGACTAATAATTAGTTTTTCTCTATTTGTCAGTCTACTCATGAGTGTTTTATGCCGTTAACCGATCAACACCGCTTTGGCATGCAACTGGCCCAGATGTCCCGTGGCTGGCGCGCCGAACTGGATCGCCGACTGGCGGGCCTGGGATTGTCCCAGGCGCGCTGGCTGGTGCTGCTGCATCTGGCGCGATTTGAAGATGCGCCGACCCAACGCGAGCTGGCGCAAAGCGTCGGCGTCGAGGGGCCGACCCTCGCGCGTTTGCTCGACAGTCTGGAAAGCCAGGGCCTGGTACAACGCCAATCGGTGATGGAAGATCGCCGGGCGAAAAAAATCGTGCTCTGCGCACCTGCGCTGCCGCTGATCGAACAAATCGAAACCATTGCCACGCAACTGCGCCACGAATTGTTCGAAGGCGTCGACGAGGCGGATTTGAAGGTGTGCATGCGGGTTCACGGGCACATTCTGGGCAACCTGGAAAAATCTTGAGGCATAACCGCGTGCCGGTTTTTTGAGAGATCGCGCTGAGCAGACTATAAGAACTACTGGGCAATATCGTGTTCGTACCGGATGTGCGAACGCATAGAAACCGGTTTTGCTTATCTAAGGGATGCTCATGCACGCAAGTCGGCACGTGGTACTGCGCAGTGGCGCCAAATGGCTGCTGGTCGCTGGCGTATTCAGCTATTCGACCTGGTCGATGGCACTGGGCCTGGGAGACATCACGGTTCACTCGGGTCTCAATCAGCCATTCAAGGCCGACATTGCGCTGGTGGATGCCGCTGGCCTGAGTGCCAGCGATCTCTCGGCCAGCCTGGCCACGGCAGATGAATTCGGCCGGGCCGGGGTGGAACGGGTGTTCTTCCTCAATGACCTCAAGTTCACCCCGATCCTGCATGGCAATCGGCAGATGATCCGGGTGACCTCGCGCAAGCCGGTCAAGGAACCCTTTCTGAATTTTCTGCTGCAGCTTGATCAGCCCAATGGCCGCCTGCTGCGCGAGTACACGGTGCTGATCGATCCGCCTGGATCGCCCAGTATCGTACCGGCCACGGATGAACCCGATCCCCATCCGCAATCCTCTGAATTTCCCGCCGTCGAGCCTGCCACCGCGGCACCTCAGGCAGCCCAGGGCAAACGCGAGGCGCCGTCCTCAGCGCCAGCATCTCCAGCGGCGGCTTCACCCGCCAGCGATGCCCTCGCGGAGCAATTGGCGGCCAGCGTGCTGCTCAATCAGCAACTGCAAAAGACGGTGGACGAACTCAACGTCAAACTGCAGGCGCAGGATGTGCAGATTGCCGACGGTAAAAAACAGGTCAGTGATCTGCAAACGCGGTTGACCGAAGTGCAAAAGCCTCCGGCACCGGTGGTTACGCCGCCAACCCCAGCGCCAGCACCCGCAGCGCCGCCAGTCGAGGACAATGATCTCAACTGGCCGCTGTTCGGCGGCTTGCTGCTGTTGTTGGGCTTGCTGGTGGGTGGGCTATTCGTGCGCCGTCGCCGTCAACTGGCCGAAAATGCAGCGCCGCTGGCGCTTGCCCCGACCGGTCACGAGCCGGATCTGGACGACAGACCCGCTGCGCCCTCGATCAGCCTCAGTGCAACACCCGAGCATCGTGAAGAGCCGGCGGCGGGGGATGTGCTGGAGGCGGTGGGGATTTATCTGGCCTATGGACGCCTGAACGAGGCCGTCGGACTGTTGCGCGATGCCTTGGACAAAGAGCCGGAGCGAACCGATCTGGGCGTGCAATTGCTTGAAGTGTTGGGGCGCCAGGGCGACAGTGCCGCTTATGATCAGCAGGAAAGCCAATTGCGCGGGGCAGGAGTCGATCCTCTGCAACTGGAGGCGATCCGGGCGCGTCATCCAAAGCTCACCCGTGTTGCCGCGATCACACCGGTGTTGCCTGTCATCGCTGCAGCACCGATTGCGCCAGCAGTACCACCAGCGCCTGAGGATGACTTCGAATTGAACCTGGGCGAGCTGTCGATGGCTTCAAGTTGGGATCTTGAGGACAGTCGTAAGGCCGCAGATCAGCCATCCGCGGGCGCCCCCGCGTCGGACTCAAGCCTTGAAGTGCTGCCTGTGGACTTTGAGTTGCCCGAAGCCACCGTGAATGACGAGGCGGAGCTGGAGTGGATTCCCGAACCCGACGCGCAGCCGCTGGATGATGACTTTCTCAATGAATTTGGTGACCCGCCGCCATCACTGGCGCTGGAGCCACTGACGCTGCAGGAGCCGGAACCTGCTGTCGGTTCGGTGAAGCTTGAACAGGCGCAAACCTGTATTGATGACGGGGATATCGACAGCGCCATTGCCTTGCTCAATGAGTTGCTCAAGGAAGGAGACGAGCCCCTCAAGCAAACGGCGCGGACGTTACTCGCGGGTATTCGCTGATGGTTGAGTCACCGCAATTGCGCGGTGACTGGGCTATCGCCTTCGCGAGCAAGCTCGCTCCCACAGTTGGAATGCGTTCTATTGTGGGAGCGAGCTTGCTCGCGAAGGCGTCAGGGCCGACAACATCAATCCACCTGAATGATCAGAACGTCTGCCCCAGATTCAGATAAACCGCCTGCTCATTCGCATCATTCAAGCCATAGGTGAAATTCAACGGTCCCAACGGCGTATCGAAACCGATGAACACACTGGCGGCATTGATGTAGCCGCTGTCGAATTCGTTGTCGTTGTTCCACGCCCGGCCGCGTTCCAGCGAGGCGCCGGCATACAACGGGAAGTCCAGTGGCAGATACGAGCGCGGGGTCAACCGGCGGTAATACACCGCGCGCATCAGGCTGACGTTTTGCCCGGAGATCGAATCCTCGCGAAAGCCCGACAATTGTCGTGCGCCGCCGAGCAGGAAGCTTGAGGTCACCACGTTGGTGTCATCCAGCGTACGTCCATAGCGGCCACCGAGAATCAGCGTATCCGGACCGCGACTCATGGCTTTGTCCAGCTTGAACTCCCACTGGCGGTAACGGGTGTCCGAACCCAGGCTTGGTTCGAATTGCAGCAAGGTCAGGCTGATGTCTTTGCCGTCGTGGGGGTAGTAAACGTTGTCCAGCGAGTCGAACGAATATTTCAGCGAATAGAAGCCCTCGTTGAAGTGTTCGCTCGGCAGGTCCTGATCTCCAATGCGCACGTCGGCCTTGCCCCAGGCTTCGCCGACGCCGAAACGCACTTCGCCGTTGTTGCCGATCTGCCGTCCGACATTCAGAGCCATACCGTAGCGTTCGACCCGGTATTGGGCGATCGGATCGTTGTCGAGCACCGCGTCGACGTTCTGCGCCTGGAACACCAGAGAGGGCGCGATGAAGTAGCGCGAGCCGACATCCAGCGGTTGATAGAACTCGGTGTACAACTCCTGTTTGTCGCCGATCTGCGCCCGGGTCAGCCATTCCGCGCCGAGACGGTTGATGCCGTTGATGCGATAGCTGGCGCCGAGGTTGAAAGCGCTGTCGCCGCGCATGTCGTCCGACAGGTTCAGGCCGACCCGCAGGTAATCGGTACCGCTGCGTTTGCCTCGGGCGCTGATCACCAGCGTGTGATCCTGGCCCTTGTGCACCACGCGGTACTGCACCTGTTCGAAGTAATCGAGGCCGTACAGCGTGCCCATGTCCGAATGCAGTCGACCGAGATCCAGTGGCTCACCGATGGGCTGGCGGATGTAGTAGCGGATCACGTCGTCACCGACTTTCGAATTGTTCTCGACCTTGATCGCGGTGATGATCGGCGTGCGCTGGCCCGGGGCGCGGGCAGCGTTCAGTTCGGCGTCCTGGGATTGTTGAGGTTTGAGCTGAGCGAGGCGGGTGTCGAGAATCCGCGTGGCGCGGTAACCGGCGTCGATCATTTCCTGGGCTTTGCCGAAATCAGTGACCCCGAATGCTGCCAATGCCGGCTGGATCAGCACGTCGCCGGGTTTGAGGGCGGCCAGTTGCTCTTCGGAGTTGCGCCGGGTCATCAGGGTGATCGACTGGTTCAGCACATCGACCACAGTGGTCAGTTGCTTGCGGTTGCGCAGCGGGGTACCGATGTCGACCACGATCGCCACATCGACCCCCATTTCCCGCGCGACGTCGAGCGGGATGTTATCGGTCATGCCGCCGTCCACCAGCAGCCGGCCGTCCAGTTCGACCGGGGCGAACACCGCCGGGATCGACATGCTGGCGCGGATCACCTGCGGCAAGTGACCTTTGCGGAACACCACTTTTTCGCCGTTGGCGATGTCGGTGGCGACCGCGCGGAACGGGATTGGCAGCTTGTCGAAGTCGCGGGTGTCGCTGGTATGCGCCAGCAGGCTTTCCAGCATCAGCGCCAGGTTCTGGCCCTGAATCACCCCCAGCGGCAGGCCGAGGCTGCCGTCATCGCGGAAACTCAGTTGCTGTTTCACCAGAAAGTCGCGGTCGTCCTGTTTGCGGCGAAACGGCACGTCTTCCCGGGGCGGCGCGTCGGACAGTGCCTGTTGCCAGTCGATGTTCAACGCGAGTTTTTCCAGCTCATCGATCTTGTAGCCCGAGGCATACAGGCCACCGACCACCGCGCCCATGCTGGTGCCGGCAATCGCATCGATCTTGATGCCTTGCTCCTCAAGGGCCTTGAGCACGCCAATGTGCGCCAGACCACGGGCAGCACCGCCGGACAGCACCAGGCCGACTTTCGGGCGGGTGGCTTCGGTGGCATTCACAAATAACGGCAGCAAGCCAAGCAGCAGGCAGAACAGCAAACGGCGCATGGTGAGTCTCGGGGCAAGCGATAAAGCCGGCTATTATAGCGGCGCCCTCTGTCTCAGGAGTTTCAGCGAACATGTCTGCTGCAAAACCGGAAATCGTCATCACGTATTGCACCCAATGCCAGTGGCTGCTGCGCGCCGCGTGGCTGGCGCAGGAACTGCTCAGCACTTTCGGCGATGACCTCGGCAAGGTCTCGCTGGTGCCCGGCACCGGCGGGGTATTTCACATCAGCTGCGACGATGTGCAGATCTGGGAGCGCAAGGCCGACGGCGGCTTTCCCGAGGCCAAGGTGCTCAAGCAGCGAGTCCGCGATCAGATCGACCCTGCGCGCGACCTCGGCCACAACGACCGCACTCAGTGAGACGCAGCTTCGGCCGCGACGGTTTTCTTGTCGGCACTGCCTGACATCCGCGCCGAGACCACGATGGCAACGATGATCAGCGCACCACCGATCAGCATGCGCACGGTCGGGTTTTCATCGAACAGCAACCAGGCGACGGTGATGCCGTAAACCGGCTCCATGGCGAACACCACGGCGGCGGTGCGCGCCTTGATCACCGCGAGGCTGGCGACAAACAGGCTGTGGGCGACGCCGGTGCAGAACACCCCGAGCAGGCTGATCCACAGCCAGTCCATCGCGCGTACTTCGCTCAGTTGCGGGGCCGCGACCGGCAGCAGACACAGCGCCACCACCACGTTTTGACACAGCGCCGCCTGCACCGCCGGGATACGTCCGGAGCTGGCACGGTTGGTTAGCGACAGCAAGGCGAACAGCAGGCCTGAGAGTACCGCCCAGAGCAGGCCGGTCGTGGCGCCGCTGGCCAGATCGAACGCCGGGGTGACCAGCACCAGACCGACGCTGACCAGCACCACCAGCACGATTTCATTGGCGCGGATGCGTTCGCGGAAAATCAGCCCTTCAAGAATCACCGTGAACGCCGGGAAACTCGCGAAGCCCAAGGTCGCAATCGCCACCCCGGCGACTTTCACCGCGATGAAAAAACTCACCCAGTGCCCGGCCAGCAACACGCCGCTGAGTGCCAGACGGCGCCAATCGACCGCCTGCAGTTTCTGCCAGCCGTGCTGGCTGGCGAAGCGGGCGAAAAAGGCCAGGGCGAGCACGGCAAATGCAGCGCGTCCGAAGACGATCACCGCCGGCGAGGCGGCCGCGAGTTTGCCGAACACACCGGTCAGGCCGAACATCAGAGCGCCGATATGCAGGGCGCCGAGGGCAGTACGCGGAGTCATTGCAATCCTTCTTGAGTCGGTCGATACAACGCGATCACTGTAGGAGCTGCCGAAGGCTGCGATCTTTTGATCTTAATCCTTCAAAGCAAGATCAAAAGATCGCAGCCTGCGGCAGCTCCTACACGTGAATGCACATTGAAACGTGTTGCGGCGCAGAAGTCTGTCGGCGAACTAGCGTTTTTTGTCGCTGGAATCGCGGCGCAACTGGCCGGGTGCGGCACCGAACTCTCGCAGCACGGCGGCCGAGAACGCACTTTGCGAACTGTAGCCGACCCGGCAGGCGATTTCGCCGATGGGCAGCGCCGTGTCACGCAGCAGGCAAACCGCCTTGTGCAGCCGCCGGCTGCGAATGTAGTCCATCGGCGTCTGCCCGCATTCCGCCATGAATCGTGCGTGCAGCCGGGCGCTGGACAATCCGGCGATCTGCGCCAGATCGGCCACTTGCAGCGGGTAGGCGGCGTATTGTTCGATGTGCGCATCCAGCGCCGCGTAGGGCAGACGCCGCGCCGAGTGTTCGGCAGGTCTGGCGTGATTCAGGCTGGCGAGCAGCAACACCGCGCCTTGCTGGGCGATCAGCGGATCCGTGACCGGGCTGTGCGCCAGCCAGTTGACCAACTGGCTTTGCCCGGCATCAAGGGACAACCGCGCAGGCTGGTCAAGCAAGCGCTGACTGGCGTCGGCGTGCTCGCCCAGCGAGTCGTTCAGCCATGGCCCGTCCGGTACGTCCAGCACCAGACAACGGCTGCCATCCGGGCTGCCGCAGGCGTGATGCGCGCCGCCGGGGACGACCACGAAACTCTGCTGGCGCACCTGGCTGCCCTGACCCTCGACTTCGAAATCCAGCGCACCGGACAGACCGAACACCAGTTGCGCGTGGTCGTGGCTGTGGACGATCAGGTCGTGGGTGTATTGGCGCAGAGTGAGGATCGGGCGCATGGCAGAGGTCTCCGAAGTGAGCGCCAGTCTACACCGGGGCAACGGGCTTGCGCGCTGTCACACGACTGACGCCTGCCTGTCATGGTCGATTCACCCGGCACGTGCACAGTGGCGAAAACATCGCAGAGGGTTGCCCATGACCAGCGCCGAGCTCGCCAGACCCAGCCGTAAACAACGGGTGCGCACCTTGTGGATTTCCGATGTACACCTGGGCACACGGGACTGCCAGGCCGAGCACTTGTCGCAGTTTCTCAAGGGCTACCACGCCGACAAGATCTACCTGGTCGGTGACATCATCGACGGCTGGAAGCTGCGCGGCGGCATGTACTGGCCACAGGCGCACACCAACGTGATCCGCCGCCTGCTGACCATGAGCAAGCGCGGCACCGAGGTGATCTACGTCACCGGCAACCACGACGAATTCCTGCGCCGTTATTCGAAGCTGATCCTCGGCAACATCCAGTTGGTCGACGAGGCGGTGCATGTCACGGCGGATGGCCGGCACCTGCTGGTGATCCATGGCGACCAGTTCGACGTGATCACCCGTTATCACCGCTGGCTGGCCTTCCTCGGCGACTCGGCCTACGAATTCACCCTGACCCTCAACCGCTGGCTCAATCACTGGCGTGCCCGCTATGGCTACGGCTACTGGTCGTTGTCGGCGTACCTGAAACACAAGGTGAAAACGGCGGTGAGCTTTATCAGCGACTTCGAAGAAGCCATCGCCCACGAATGTGTGAAACGCGAATTGCATGGCGTGGTCTGCGGGCACATTCACCATGCCGAGATCCGCAAGGTCGGCGAGGTGGACTACCTCAATTGCGGCGACTGGGTGGAGTCGTGCACGGCGTTGATCGAGCATTGGGATGGCACGATCGAGTTGTATCGCCTGGCGGATGCGCAGGCGCGGGAGGCTCAGCTCAAGGCGGCCAAGGTTGCCGAGATCGCATAAAGGCAAAAGATCGCAGCCTGCGGCAGCTCCTACACAGGTCTCATGTAGGAGCTGCCGAAGGCTGCGATCTTTTGATCTTACGCCGGGGCGTGTTCTTCCATCGCCGCCTTGTAGATCGAATGCTTGGGCTGCGCAAACAGCCGTTCCATCATCGGCTCGAAGAAACTCAGCGGCAGGCTGTCATACGCCGGGTCGAACGCCGCCGCATCGTATTTGGCGCAGAATTCCGCCGTCGCCTGATACTGCGGATGCTCGGCGAATTGCTCGCGCAGGTGCCGATCCATGCCCAGATGATGGAAGAAGTAGTAACCCTGAAAGATCCCGTGCTTCTCGACCATCCACAGGTTTTCGGCGCTGACGAACGGTTTGAGAATCGCCGCCGCGATGTCCGGGTGGTTGTAAGAGCCCAGGGTGTCGCCGATGTCATGCAGCAGCGCACAGACCACGTATTCTTCGTCACGACCATCGCGATAGGCGCGGGTCGCGGTTTGCAGCGAGTGGGTCAGGCGATCTACCGGGAAGCCGCCGAAATCACCTTCCAGCAACTTCAGATGCGCGACGATCCGCGACGGCAATTGCCGGGCGTAGGCGCTGAAGTCTGCGGCGATGATCGCCCAGTCTTCCTGCGTGCCATCCTGCATGTGGGTGAAGCGGGCATTGGCGTTCATCGGCAAGCCTCCTGGTGTGTCGGGTTTCAGAACGCCACGCGGCCGAGGATCATGTCGCGGTACATGACGAAATCGCCGAGCAGGCTGTACAGCGGATGCTGGAAAGTCGCCGGACGGTTCTTCTCAAAGAAGAAGTGCCCGACCCAGGCAAAGCTGTAACCGGCCAGCGGCAGGGCCAGCAACAGCAGCCAGGCGCCCTTGGCGAGGGTCATGGCCAGAATGAAAATCACCAGCGTGGTGCCGATGAAATGCAATCGGCGGCAGGTACTGTTGGCGTGTTCGCTGAGGTAATACGGATAGAACTCGGCGAAGCTGTTGAATGGCTTGATGTTTTCCACGACTGCGATCTCTGTGGTTATTGTTCTGACGGCAAGTTGTTCGGCGGGTAGCTTATTTGAGTCTAGAGTGAACACTGGTATCAGCCAGTGACAATGGGCGCCACTTTAGTATCCTTCGCTAATCGGGTCGCAACATGTGATCCATCATGTAAAAGAATGACGCCATGAGCGAACGAACGACTTCTGCAAGCTGGGCGATGGGGATTGTCAAAGCATTGGAGATGGACGGCCTGGATTGCCGGGTACTGTTCAAGCAACTGGGGCTTGATTACGCGGCCCTGGATGATCCGGATGCGCGCTTCCCGCAAGATTCCATGACCCGCCTCTGGCAACGGGCGGTCGAGCTGTCCGGCAACCCGGCGATCGGCTTGAACATGGGCAAAGTGGTACGCCCGGCCTCGTTCCACGTTGCCGGCTATGCCTTGATGTCGAGCAACACCTTGGCCGAAGGCTTTCAACGGCTGGTGCGTTATCAGCGGATCATCGCCGAGAGCGCCGACCTGAGTTTTCGCCTGCTCGAAGAAGGCTACGCGCTGATTCTGACCGTGCATGGCGACCACCTGCCGCCGACCCGGCAGAGCGCCGAAGCCTCGCTGGCCTGTGCGTTGGGCCTGTGCAGCTGGTTGACCGGGCGCACCCTGCATCCGGTCAAAGTGCTGTTTCAGGGCGACGAGCCCGCCGACCTGCAACCTTACCGACAAGCCTTCCATGCGCCGCTGATGTTCAACGCACCGTACGATGCGTTGATTTTCGAAAGGGCCGACATGGAGGCGCCACTGCCCACCGCCAACGAAGCCATGGCGCTGTTGCACGACCGGTTTGCCGGGGAGTATCTGGCGCGATTCTCTGAAAGCCGCGTCACCCACAAGGCTCGGCAGGTGCTGTGTCGCTTGTTGCCGCAGGGCGAACCCAAGCGCGATACCGTGGCGCAGACCCTGCATCTGTCGCAGCGTACCTTGCAGCGGCGGTTGCAGGAGGAGGGCACGAGTTTTCAGCAGTTGCTCGACGACACCCGCCGTGAACTGGCCGAGCAGTATCTGGCGCAGCCGAGCATGACCTTGCTGGAGATTGCGTATCTGCTGGGGTTTGCCGATCCGAGCAACTTCTTCCGCGCGTTCCGTCGCTGGTTCGATACCACGCCCGGCGATTACCGGGCGCGGCTGTTGCAGGCGCCGGTCAGTGACGCCAAAAGGCCGGAATACACAGCACAAACACCGTAATGATCTCCAGTCGGCCGAGCAGCATGCCGAACGACAGGATCCACTTCGCTGCATCCGGCAGGGTGGCGAAGTTGCCCGCCGGGCCAATGGTCTCACCCAGGCCCGGGCCGACGCCGGACACGGTGCTGGCAGCGCCGGTCAGCGCAGTCATCCAGTCCACGCCGAGCAGCGACAGCAGCAGGGCGATCACGCAGATGGTGATGGCGAAGAAGAATGAAAAGGTCAGGATCGAACGCACGATCTCTTCGTCGAGACGGTGACCGTTATACTTCTGCTTGATCACCGCGCGCGGGTGAATCAGCTGGTTAAGGTTGGCCTTGAGCAGGATATAGGCGACCTGGAAACGGAAGATCTTGATCCCGCCCGCGGTCGAACCGGAGCAGCCGCCGACAAAGCCCAGATAGAAAAACAGCATCAGCGAGAAATTGCCCCACAGGCTGTAGTCTCCGAGGGCAAAACCGGTGGTGGTGACCACCGACGTTACGTTCAGCGCCACGTGCCGCAGCGCTTCCAGCCAGTGCAGCTTGGTGGTCCACCAATACCAGGTGCCGAGCACCAGCCAGGTCACCAGCAACATGCCGAGCAAACCCTGCACCTGCTGATCCTTGATCAACGCCTTACGGTTGCCGCGCATGGTCGCCACATACAGGGTGAACGGCAGGCTGCCGAGAATCATGATCACCACCGCGACCCAGTGCACCGCTGGTTGTGTCCACTTCGCCAATGACTGGTCGGAGGTCGAGAAACCGCCGGTGGAAATCGCCGACATCGCGTGATTGATCGCATCGAACGGGCTCATCCCGGCCCACCAGAACGCCAGGCTGCCGAGGATGGTGATACCGACGTACGCCGCGACAATCAGGCGCGCCACCATGTGCGAACGCGGCATGACCTTTTCCGAACGGTCGGACGATTCGGTCTGGAACAGGCGCATGCCACCGATGCGCAGCAACGGCAGAATCGCCACCGCCATGCCGATGAAGCCGATGCCGCCGAGCCAGTGCAGCAGCGAGCGCCACATCAGAATCCCCGGTGACATGTTGTCGAGCCCGCTAAGCACGGTCGAGCCGGTGGCGGTGATGCCGGACATGCTTTCAAAGAACGAGTCGGTATAGCTGATGTGCTGAGTGAGCAGGAATGGCAGCGCGGCGAAAATACACACCACCAGCCAGCTGCTGACCGTCAACAGGTACATGTCACGCGGGCGCAGATGGATGTGTTCCGGGCGTCCGGGCATCACCAGCACAAGGCCGGCGAGGAAGGTGATCATGCTCGCCCAGAGGAACGACGGCAGGTCACTGGTGCGCTCGAAAATCACCAGGGTGGCCATGGGCACGACCATGGCGACGGCCAGGGTGATCAGGAAGATGCCGATGATGAAACCAATGATCCGTAAGGTCGGCAACGCCATGAAGTCCGCTCGGGCTGAAGTGGGAAGGGCGCCATTCTACCCGTGAGGCAGGGCATGTAAACCGGCATCCCGTTGGCAGATGAAGCTAGAATAGCCGCACATTTTTCTCAGGAGGTGGCCGATGCAGGCTCTCGACGCGTTGCTCAACCGTGTTTCCGTTCCACGCCTGGTCGAACCAGCCCCCACTGCCGAGCAGCGCGAAGCCCTGTTTGGCGCAGCCCTGCGCGCACCGGATCACGGCCACTTGCAGCCGTATCGTTTCCTTACAGTCGAAGGGGCGGCGCGCGAGCAAATGGGCGAGTTGCTGGCCGAAGCGGCGCAGATGCAGGAAGGTGAAGTCACTGAAGCGATGATCGACAAGGCGCGCAACGGCCCGCTGCGGGCGCCGCTGGTGGTCGTGGTGATCGCGAAACTGCAGGAACACGTCAAGTATCCGAAGGCCGAGCAGTTGCTGGCGGCGGGGTGTGCGGCGCACGGGATTCTGCTGGCGGCGTATGCGCAGGGGATTGGTGCGGTGTGGCGTACCGGTGATCTGGCCTATTCGGCGCACGTGGCCAAGGGGCTGGGCCTGGCTGAAGGCGAGCAGGTGATTGCCTTCCTGTATCTCGGCACGCCGCAGAAAGAGCCGCGCGTTGCCGAGAAAGTCGATCTGGCCGAGTTCGTCAGCGCTTGGCCGGGCAAGGTTTAAAGTCAAAAGATCGCGAATTTAAAGCTGGACAACCGCGCCCGGCACCAGCGGCAATTCCAGGCTGGCAATAAACCCGCCCTCGGGATGATTGGCCAGGGTCAGACTCCCGCCATGCCGCTCCGCCGCCCGCCTGGCAATTGCCAGGCCCAGGCCATGTCCCGCCGCCGTTTGCCCCGGCGCCCGGTAAAACGGTTCGCCCAACTGGCTCAGGTGCTCGGCCTGCACGCCCGGCCCGTGGTCGCGCACGCTCACCACAATCCGCTCGCCCTGACGTGTGGCCTGCATTTCGATTGCCAGGCCCACCGGGTTGAAGCGTTGGGCGTTGCGCAACAGGTTGTCGACGGCGCGCTCGATCATGGTCGGCCATCCGGTCATGCTCAGTTGCGGTTCCGCATCCAGGCGCACTGTCTGCTCCGGAGAGCCAAGTTGCGCGTCTTTCTGCAGGGTGCCGAGCAGCGCATTCAGGTCTACTTCTTCAGCACTGGCGTTGTCGGCATCGACCCGCGCCAGCACCAGAATTTCGCTGATCAACGCTTCCAGCCGATCGCACTCGCGGGTCAGGCGTGGCCAGAGTTTTTCCCGTTCTTCAGGATTGGCCCGTTCCGCCAGCGCCAGCGCGATGCGCAGTCGCGCCAGAGGTGAACGCAGTTCGTGGGACACATCGCGCAGCAACTGGCGCTGACTGCCGATCAAGCTTTGCAGGCGCGCACCCATGCGGTTGAAGTCGTTGGCCAGCACGCCGAATTCGTCGCGACGGTTGGCCAGTTTCGCCAGGCTGTTCTGTTGATAGGTGGTCTGCCCCAGATCATGCACCGCACCGCGCAAACGGCTGAGCGGGCGGGTGATGGAGAAGGTCACCAGCAGGCTGAACAGGGTCAGTACCACCAGCGCGATACCCAGCGCACTCAGCGGCCAGAGCAGGCTTTCACGGTGCCACGCATCGAGCTCCGGGTGCGGAATGCGGAAGATGAACAGGTAGGTGTCGCCGGTTTTTTCGCTGGTGAATTCGTCGGTCAGGCGGCGCCAGGGCAGACGTCGGTCATCGTTGTTCTGTCTGGCTTCGAAGGCGGCGGCGCGACGCGGGAAGGTGCCACGCACCACCGGGTCGCCGCTTTCGTTCAGCACCTGGACGTCAATGTGGTACTGGCGTTTGCGCTGTTGAAGGATGTCCTGCGCGGCGTCTTCGCCCTGGGCTTCGTAGGTTTGCGTCCATTCGGCGGCCAGCGTGTTGAGGCCGGGATGGCGGCTGAGGATCCACGCGTCCTGGTTGAGCATGTGCCCGAGCAGAATCGACAGCCCTGCCACCAGGGCGATGGCCAGCCAGAAGCTCGCGAGAATACGCCAGAACAGTGAACGCACAGAAATTCCTCAATCAAACGCTTAACCCCTGTAGGAGCTGCGGCACGCTGCGATCTTTTGATCTTATTTTTCAGAAGCAAAATCAAAAGATCGCAGCGTGCCGCAGCTCCTACAGAGGGCGGATGTAAACAGGCCCGACCGGGTAAGCCGTCGGGCCTGTGATTAGAACATTATTGCGCCTTTTGCGGCTGTTGCGCTTTCCACGCCTTGAACTCGGCCCATTCGGCGCGGCGTTCAGCCTGTTTCTTCTGGATCTCGTCGAATTTCTTCTGTTGATCCGGTTTGAGCAGGTTGCGTACGTCAGCTTCGGCTTTCTTGTGGTTGGCCGCCATCTCGTCTTTCATGGCTTTCTGGTCAGCCGGCGAGAGTTTTTCCAGGTACTTCTCGACCACCTGGCGACGTTCGTGCATCTGCTCGCCCATGATCTTGCGGATCTGATCGCGCTGTTCGCGGGTCAGGTCGAGTTGGCTGTACGGGCCTTTGCCGTGTTCACCGTGCATCTGACCGCCGTGGCGTGGGCCGTCGAGCGGGCCACCCATCGGGCCACCATCCTGTGGCATGGCCATGGCGACGGTTGGCAGAGCGGCAGCGAACATCAGAGCGATAAGAGTCTTGCGCATGGTGTATCTCCTTGTCTCGTTCCCGGTACGTTCCGGATGAGTTCAGATTACGGAGATCAAGGTCAGCGGCGGTCAGCGCTGCGTAAAGCTTGGGTAAAGACGCTTTGTTTCCAGCCTTACACATATCCCCTGTAGGAGCTGCCGAAGGCTGCGATCTTTGTTTTTGAAGATCAAAAGATCGCAGCGTGCCGCAGCTCCTACAGGGAGTGAGGTGTCTTCAGAGGCTGTAATAGTAACCACGGCTGCGCAGGGCGACGATGCGTGGGCGGCCGTCGGGGTGCGGGCCGATCTTCTTGCGCAGGTTGCTGACGTGCATGTCGAGGCTGCGGTCGTACAGGGTCAGCTTGCGCCCGAGGGCGAGTTGCGCCAGTTCCTGCTTGTCCAGCGGTTCGCCGGGCTGCTTGAGCAGGGCTTCGAGCAAACGACTTTCGGAAACGGTGAGGGTCAGTTCTTTCTCGTCGATGCTGACCACGCCGCGCACCGGGCTGAAGCTCAGGTCGCCGAGTTCGAGTTGGGTCGATACGGCGGCCGGGTGACTACGGCGCAGTACGGCGCGCAGACGCGCGGTGAGTTCACGCGGATCGCAGGGCTTGGCCAGGTAATCGTCGGCACCCAGTTCCAGACCAAGAATGCGATCCAGCGGTTCGCCACGGGCCGAAAGCATCAGCACTGGCAAATCGGCGTGTTCGCTGCGCAATTGCTTGAGCAGTTCCAGACCGCTGCCGTCGGGCAGCATCACGTCCAGCACCACCGCCGCCGGGGCGGATTCGGCCAACGCTTTGCGCGCACTCTGGCCATCGTGGCAGGCGCGTACCTGGAAGCCTTCCTGGCTCAGCCAGCTACTCAGGAGTTCGCACAACTCCTGGTCATCATCAATCAGTAACAGCTCGCTCATGACTCACTCAATTTAGCCATTGCCGACGTTTTCGGCTTGCTCCACTGGCAAAGATACCGCACAGCAGCGCCAATAGCGCTACCCCGGCGCCGGTGACGAACCATTGCTGCTGTTCGGTCAACAGACGCGGCAATGGACTTGCCTGGGCTTCCTTGAGTTGCAGCTTCAGGCGCTGGTTCTCCTGACGCAACCGGGCAAGCTGGGCGCTTTCGCGGGTGTTATCGGCATTTTGCAGTTGTTTGCTCAGTTCTTCCCGCTGCTGCTCGCTGGCCTTCAGGCGCTGCTGCAGTTCGGTAATCTGACTGCCGGCACTTAACGACAATGGCGTGGAGCTGCCGCTTTCGGTGGTTTCCTCACCATGGGCGGGCGCCATGATCGACAACGTGACCCACATCAGACACAACGGACCTTTGCGCATTGCGATTCCTGCTAGCAAATGGATATTGGGCAGGTTGTCGGCAGGCAAACGAGAATAATGAGCGATTGAGAGCGGTGAGAAGCGGGAAGGTTCAGTGCCGGGTAGAGGAGATATTGCGGTTGATGATTTTTGTGGTGAGGGGATTTATCCCCGATGGGCTGCGAAGCAGACCTGAAATGGGAGCATGCGGTGTGTCAGGCACACCGCATTGGATGGCTTTGGGTTGCTGCGCAACCATCGGGGATAAATCCCCTCGCCACAGAGCCCCTCCACATTCCTTGGTTACGGCAGGACTTGCTTGAACGGCTTGACGATCACGTTGGCGTACACGCCGGCGGCGATGTACGGATCGGCGTCGGCCCAGGCCTGGGCGGCGCTCAGGGAGTCGAATTCGGCGACGATCAGGCTGCCGGTGAAACCCGCCGCGCCCGGATCATTGCTGTCGACCGCCGGGTGCGGGCCGGCCAGCACGATGCGGCCTTCGCCCTTGAGCACTTGCAGGCGTTCGAGGTGGGCCGGGCGCGCGGCGAGGCGGGCTTCGAGCGAGTTGGCGACGTCGGTGGCAATGATAGCGTAGAGCATGTCAGTCCTCGGTTTTTGGCGTTGTGGTATCGGCGTCGTGCAGATGGCGGGACAGGTAGATACCCTGACCGACCAGGAACAGCACGGTCATGCCCAGGCTGCCGAACACCTTGAAGTCGACCCAGATGCTCTGGAAGGTGAATGCCACGAACAGGTTGGCAGCGCCGCAGAACAGGAAAAAGGCGATCCAGGCGATGTTCAGGCGGGTCCAGACCGGATCCGGCAAGGTCAGCGCGTGGCCCATGATGCGTTTGATCAGCAGGCGGTCACCGATGAAGTGGCTGCCGATGAAGGCCAGGGCGAACAGCCAGTTGACCACCGGGGCTTTCCATTTGAGGAAAGTCTCGCTGTGGAAGGCCAGGGTCAGGCTGCCGAACACCAGGCAGGCGATCAGGGTCAGCCATTGGCTTTTTTCCAGCTTGCGCTGCTTGATGAACAGCGCGCCGTAGACTACCAGTGAGCTGATGATCAGCATCGCCGTGGCGCTGTAAATACCGCCTACAGTCACCTCATGGCCGGCGATGTCGACGACCCGTGGATCCAGTTTGTAAACGATGAAAAACAGCAGAAGCGGGATGAAATCGATGAATTGTTTCACAGTGAGAGCCAGAAGCTGGATGTGGCGGCATAATAACAAACATATGGGCGCGCGATAGCGCCAGCTGATTTGAGGTTACAACTCCCCGTGAATGTTGATTTGCACTGCCACAGCACGGCCTCCGATGGCGCCCTGGCGCCGGCGGTTCTGGTTGCGCGTGCGTTTGAAAACGGCGTGCGAGTCCTGGCGTTGACCGATCATGACACCCTCGAAGGCCTCGCCGAAGCGCGCAGCGCCGCCGAAGAACTGGGCATGCAACTGGTCAATGGCGTCGAACTGTCCTGCACCTGGGGCGGCGCGACCATCCACGTGCTGGGTTACGGTTTCGACGTCAACGCCGCGCCACTGGTCGAGGCCATCGCCAAATTGCACGATGGTCGCTGGCTGCGGTCGGAAGAGATAAGCCGCAAGCTCGGCCTCAAAGGTATGCCCGGCGCCCTCGACGGTGCCCGGCAGATCCAGCAGGCGCTGGGCGACAGCGGCAACGCGCCGGCCCGCCCGCATTTTGCCGACTGGATGGTGCGTGAAGGTTTTGTCAAGGATCGCGCCGAGGCGTTCCGCAAATGGCTTGGCGCCGGCAAGCTGGGTGACGTCAAGCAGCATTGGCCGACGCTGGAAGACACCGTCGGTACCCTGCGTGCCGCCGGGGCGTGGGTCAGTCTGGCGCATCCGTGGCACTACGATTTCACCCGCAGCAAGCGCCGAAAGCTGATTGCCGACTATATTCAAGCGGGCGGGCATGCAATCGAAGTGGTCAATGGCCATCAGCCCGCAGAACAGGTCGGCAGCCTGGCGATCCTTGCCCGTGAGTTCGGTCTGCTGGTCAGCGCCGGCAGTGATTTCCATGGCCCTGGAGGCTGGTCGGAGATTGGCCAGTACCGGCCGGTTCCCGAGGACCTTCCACCCCTGTGGTGTCGGTTCAAACATGACACAGTTATTGCCGCCGTCTGAACAGGTAGAAAACGTGAGTCAATTTTTCCAGATCCATCCGGAAAACCCGCAAGCGCGCCTGATCAAACAGGCGGTCGAGATCATTCGCAAGGGCGGGGTGGTGATTTATCCCACGGACTCTTCCTACGCCATTGGTTGCCAGATCGGCGACAAGACCGCGATTGAGCGCGTGCGTCGTCTGCGTCAGCTCGACGAGAAACACAACTTTGCGCTGATCTGCAGCGACCTGTCGCAACTGGGCAACTACGCCAAGATCGACACCGGCACCTTCCGCATTCTCAAGGCGCATCTGCCGGGGCCTTACACGTTTATCCTCAACGCCACCCGCGAAGTGCCGCGCCTGTTGCTGCATCCGAAGAAACGCACCATCGGCCTGCGGGTGCCGAGCCATCCGATTGCTTTGGCGTTGCTGGCCGAACTCGGCGAGCCGTTGATGAGCGTGACCCTGATCATGCCCGGCGATGAAGATCCGCTGAGCGATCCGTACGAAATGCGTCAATTGCTTGAACATCAGGTGGACCTGATCATCGACGGCGGTTTCGGCGGGATCAAGGCGTCCACCGTGATTGACCTGACCGGCGACGACCCGGAAGTGATCCGCGTCGGTTGCGGCGACCCCGCGCCGTTCATGGTCGAGGCCTGAATGTCCGCAGTGGAAACCGTTGTCGATCCCCAGGCCGGCGCCCAGCAGGAACTGCCGTTTGCCATGGTCTATGGCCAGGCGGTCACGGAAATGCCGCTGGACCTGTACATCCCGCCGGATGCGCTGGAAGTGTTTCTCGAAGCCTTCGAAGGCCCGCTTGACCTGCTGCTGTACCTGATCCGCAAACAGAACATCAACATTCTCGACATCCCGGTGGCGGAAATCACCCGTCAGTACATGGGCTATGTCGAATTGATGCAGTCGGTGCGTCTGGAGCTGGCCGCCGAGTATCTGGTGATGGCGGCGATGCTGGCCGAGATCAAGTCGCGGATGCTCCTGCCGCGCGCCGAAACCGTCGAAGACGAAGAGGACGACCCGCGCGCCGAACTGATCCGCCGCCTGCAGGAATACGAGCGCTTCAAGGCTGCCGCCGAAGGCATCGACGGCCTGAGCCGGGTCGGTCGCGACGTGGTGGTGCCCAAGCTCGACGCCCCGGAAGCCCGCGCGCGCAAGCTGTTGCCGGATGTCGCGCTGGAAGAAATTCTGATGTCCATGGCCGAAGTGCTGCGCCGGGGCGACATGTTCGAGAGCCATCAGGTCAGCCGCGAGGCACTGTCGACCCGCGAGCGCATGAGCGATGTGCTGGAACGGCTCAAGGGCGGCGGGTTTGTGCCGTTCGTCGAGCTGTTCACCGCCGAAGAAGGTCGCCTCGGTGTGGTGGTGACCTTTATGGCGATCCTTGAACTGGTCAAGGAATCCTTGGTCGAGCTGGTGCAGAATGAGCCGTTCGCCGCGATCCACGTGCGAGCCCGAGCCGAATAACGAGTCGAGACATGAACCTGACTGAACCCCGCGAGCTGGCGCCCCTGCTTGAAGCCTTTCTGTTGGCCTCGGGAAAACCGCAATCGCTTGAACGCCTCTACGAACTGTTCGAAGAAGGTGAGCGCCCGGAACCGCCGGTCTTCAAGAAAGCCCTGAGCCTGCTGGCCAAGTCCTGCGAGGGCCGCGCGTTCGAGCTCAAGGAAGTCGCCTCCGGCTACCGCTTGCAGATCCGCGAGAAGTTTTCGCCGTGGGTCGGGCGTTTGTGGGAAGAGCGGCCACAGCGCTATTCCCGTGCGCTGCTGGAAACCATGGCGCTGATCGCCTATCGCCAGCCGATTACCCGGGGCGAGATCGAAGACGTGCGGGGCGTGGCGGTCAACACCAACATCGTCAAAACGTTGATCGAGCGCGAGTGGATTCGCATCGTCGGGTACCGCGACGTGCCAGGCAAACCGGCGATGTTCGCCACCACCAAGGCGTTTCTCGATCACTTCAATCTGAAGAACCTCGAAGACCTGCCGCCGCTGGCCGAACTGCGCGAGATGGAAACCGAGCCCGTCCTCGATTTCGACGACGCACCGGTGCCGCAGGGCTTGCAGGAACAGGCCGACGCCAGCGCCGAGCCGGAAGAGCCGAAGGAAGAAACCAGCTTCCACAGCTTGCTGCTGGAACTGGACAGCATGGAGGAGGGGATCAAGACCGACTTCGATGATTTGTTGCGCGATGCAGCGGACGGGGAGGCGTCGACGACTGAGCCGGAAGTCGAGACCGTCGAGTCGGCGATTGAAGTTGAACTTGAGGCCGAGCCTGAAGCCGAACCGGAAGAGGATGTGCTGGGCGTTGCCGAAGCCCGGGAAAAGCTTCTGGCCGCCGTCGCCGCCCTCGAACAACCGGTGCCCGAGCCCGAGCTGAGTGAGGAAGAAGCTGAAGCCCGTGCGCTGGCGGAAGCTATCGAAGCCGAACGCCGCGAGTTCGAAGACTGAGGCGCGCCGAAAAGATCGCAGCCTGCGGCAGCTCCTACAGGGACCGCATTCCCATGTAGGAGCTGCCGAAGGCTGCGATCTTTTGATCTTCAAGGGAGACCCCATGAGCTCGACAAAAGACCCCTGCATCAGCCTCTGCAAATTCACCGACGACATCTGCCTCGGCTGTGGCCGCAGCAAGCGCGAAATCCGCGCCTGGAAGAAACTCGACAAGGACGACAAGCGCACAGTGCTGGCGGAAGCCGCGCTGCGCCTGATCAAACTCGGTGGCGCCGGTCGGCGGAAAAAGAAATAACTGTCGATCGATCAGCTAGTCTCTGATGCGCGATGGCGCACATCCGCGTATGATTCGCGACCCTTCGGCGATCCCTTCGCCCGAAAACCAGATTTCAATGCTTCAGGCGCCGCCTGAACAGACCACACCGGGAGGTGCCCAGATGAGTGACATCAATCAGAAAGACGACCAGGAAATCGGCCCAGCAGGCGAAAAACTGCAGAAAGTCCTCGCCCGTATCGGCGTCGGCTCGCGCCGTGACGTTGAAGCCTGGATCAGCCAGGGCCGGATCAAGGTCAATGGCAAAGACGCCACCCTCGGCCTGCGCGTCGACATGCACGATGCCATCACCATTGATGGCAAAGTGATCAAGCGCGAAGAGGCGGCCGAGTCGGTCCGCCGCGTGATCATGTACAACAAGCCCGATGGCGAGATCTGCACCCGTGACGACCCGGAAGGCCGTCCGACCGTGTTCGATAAACTGCCGCGTCCGAAAGAAGGCCGCTGGATCAACATCGGTCGTCTCGACATCAATACCACCGGTCTGCTGATGTTCACCACCGATGGTGAGCTGGCTAACCGTCTGATGCACCCGTCCTACGAGATGGACCGTGAGTACGCCGTGCGTGTCCGCGGTGAAGTTGACGACGAGATGATCGAGCGCCTGAAGGCCGGCGTAGTACTGGAAGACGGGCCGGCGCGTTTCACCGACATTCAGCAGGCGCCGGGCGGCGAAGGCTTCAACCACTGGTATCACTGCGTAGTGATGGAAGGCCGTAACCGTGAGGTTCGTCGTCTGTGGGAATCCCAAGGGCTGGTGGTCAGCCGTCTGAAGCGCGTGCGCTTCGGTCCGGTATTCCTCAACTCCGACCTGCCGATGGGCCGCTGGCGCGAAATGAGCCAGTACGAAGTCGACGTGCTCAGCGCCGAAGTCGGCCTGACGCCGGTGGCGATGCCGCAACTCAACGCCAAGAGCAAGGACAAGCTGGAGCGTATGCAGCGTAAATCGTCGCGGCCGATGGCCAAGACCGAGCGCGTGCGCACCCTGCGTCCCGCCGCTGGCGCGCCGACCGGTCCGCGTCCGAGCCGTGAGCCGCAGATCGAAGGCGAGCGTCCGGGTCGCAAGCCAGTGGCCCGTGACGGCGAGCGCACACCGCGTCCGGCCAACGGTCGCACCGAGCGTGGCGAAGGTCGTGCGCCGGCCGGTCGCGGTACGCCAGTGGCGGATCGTCCTGCGGACACCACCAACAAGCGTCCGGCCAAGCCAGCACCGAAGCGTCCGGGGATCAAACTGGTCGACGGCGACAAGCCATCGGGCAAGCGCCGTGGCGCACCGGCCGGTTCTGGTCAGCGTCCAGGCTTCGGTCGCAAGAAGCCTGAGTGATCAGCTTTAGTGCCTGAATGAAAAACGCCAACCGCAGGGTTGGCGTTTTTTTTTGTCTGGATTATTGGCGCGCTATTCCTGTAGGAGCTGCGGCACGCTGCGATCTTTTGCTCTTCAAAAGCAAGATCAAAAGATCGCAGCCTCGTTTTACTCGACAGCTCCTACAGGGAACAGTGGTTTCAAAACAGAAATTTCTGCTTAAAAGACGAAGCGTCCGTCAAACACCGGCTTGTCATCCAGCGCCAACACCCCGCCGGAGAAAATCAGGTCCAAATGATGACTGCCCTTGGCGCCACCGCCGAGGCCCAGGTGCAGGCCGCAATGGCGTTCTTCGAAACCGGCATTGCGCGCATACAGATCCTTCACCCCTTCATTGGTACCAATCCCCAATTCCTCAATGCGCCGGTTCGACGGATTGGCGTCCAGGTACTTGTTGAAATCATGCTCCAGCCCCGGCACATCGGTGGCGATGCGGCTGATGGTCGAGTTTTCGATCCACAACTCCAGTGGCGACTCCAGCACGCCGTACTTGCGCGCAAACGGGATGGTGCTGAGGAACGTGCCCTTGAATTTCACATGGCCGTTGATGGCTTCGCTGTGGGTGGCGATTTCGCCGGGGGCCAGGTCGAAGTTGCCGACGCCGTTGATGTCGGTCCACTTCTTGATGCTGCTCAGCGGCGTTTCAAACCATGAGCCGTGGTCGTCCTTGAAACTCAGCGTGGTCGCTTGGGACATGCGCTGGATCAAGTGACTGTTGAGCCCGGCGATACGCTGCGGCGTCACGCTGAAGGTGTCGTAGAAATAGTCGCCGTAATCCTTGAACAACAGCGACTTCTTCCAGTTTTCCGCCATCACGCCTTGCAGGGCGCGCACGAACTCCGGGCCGTCGGGGCGCGGGTTGGGCAGCGTGGAAGAGTCGTAGAAGAAAATGTACAGATCGCTGTCGGCAATCGCCGCCGTCAGCGTTGCGGTGCTTTCCAGGTCCAGGCGTCTGGCGCTGAAGGTGAAGCGAGGATGATCGCCGGCCTGTTCGGCGATGGCGCCGGTCAGGGCTTCGTAATCGGCGGTGTGGCCGAGCAGTACCTTCGCCGAGTCGAGACCGGCAAGGGCAGGGTGATGTTCGAGGTAGTAAAGGAAATGCGAGATCGCGCGGGGCTTATCCATGAGTCCTCCCTGACTGACCGTGAGAAAGCGGCAGGCACGACCGGCCGGATCGTGCCTGCCCGGGGATGTCTTACAGAGGCCACATCGCCGTGCCGAACGGAACCACCGCGTCGGCTTGCATCATTTCCACGGCGGCCTCATGGGTTGGCGCTTCAAACCATTCGTCCAGTTGCAGTTCGGTGTCCAGGTCTTTTTCCAGTGCTTGCATGGTCGATCTCCTAGATGACTTTCACGGTTATGACTGGCCGGTCGAGGTGGCCGGCAAGACGTGAAGAACCTAGTTCAGGGTGTTTTGTAATGCAAAAAATTATTTATTTAAAATTTAAATAAACTTTTTATTCTGTTTTTAAGCGGCGGTTTTCTTATTTGAAAACAAAAAACTAAGCGGCCACTTTCATTAGCAAGCTAGCTACCGTCAATTTGCAGACGTCCTACAGAATTTTCCGAAATGGAAAATCTGCGTTACGCGTTGTAAAGAAAAATTTACGAAAACCCCGGTAAATCCCAATGAATTCACTTCCTTGCCGACGCTGTAAGGAAAACCTGCCGAGGCCCGACTGCAAAGGCCCCGCGCAGGGCTCTGGCACGCTTGTTTCAGCCTCGTTTGCAGGGTGAGATGCGCCTCATGCCTGTCGTGCAGGTGCATAACAAGAAGGAGGCGCAATGAACGCCGAGATTGATCTTCACTTCTCTCCGTGGGGCGGTTTTTCGCTCGTCCCCGTCGATGGCCTGCAAAGGCCTGACTCATTTTTTGCAGTCGCCCGAGTGTCTCGAGGCGGACCCACGCAATCCCGGCAGGCGCCACGCTGATCCAGCGGGGTCTGGCAGCAGGGGGTTAGCGGTGTACAATGCGCCGCGTTTTAACTGTGACCCTCTGCGTAATCGCGCAAACCTCAAGGCTATCCGCCTTGTTCACTCCGCCACGTCACAAGCGTGTCGGGTTCGATTTCGTCACAGATAAAAACAAACAGGTGACGCATGACCGTTGTAAAAACGCTGAATTCCTGGTGCTTGCGCTGGGGTTTGATCGGGGTTGTCTGAAATCGCAACCTTGCAGCAACGTCTACTGAACATCATCAAACCTTGCGTGGGACCTTTTTCATGAGTGGACAAAACTCGCAATCAGGCGAGCTGAAACGCGGCCTGAAAAATCGCCATATTCAACTGATCGCCCTCGGTGGTGCGATTGGTACCGGATTGTTCCTCGGCTCGGCCGGGGTCCTGAAATCCGCCGGCCCGTCGATGATCCTCGGCTACGCCATCTGCGGCTTCATCGCCTTCATGATCATGCGCCAGCTCGGCGAGATGATCGTCGAAGAGCCGGTGGCCGGTTCCTTCAGCCATTTCGCACACAAGTACTGGGGCGGTTTTGCCGGTTTCCTGTCGGGCTGGAACTGCTGGATTCTGTACATTCTGGTGGGCATGTCGGAGCTGACCGCGGTCGGCAAGTACATCCACTACTGGGCGCCGGACATCCCGACCTGGGTCACCGCCGCTGCATTCTTCGTGCTGATCAACGCGATCAACCTGGCCAACGTCAAGGTCTTCGGTGAAGCCGAATTCTGGTTCGCGATCATCAAGGTCGTGGCGATCGTCGGCATGATCGCGCTGGGCAGCTACCTGCTGGTCAGCGGCCATGGCGGCCCGCAGGCCTCGGTCAGTAACCTGTGGTCGCACGGCGGGTTCTTCCCCAACGGCGTCAGCGGTCTGGTGATGGCGATGGCGATCATCATGTTCTCCTTCGGCGGTCTGGAAATGCTCGGTTTCACTGCAGCCGAGGCCGACAAGCCGAAAACCGTGATCCCGAAAGCGATCAACCAGGTGATCTACCGGATCCTGATTTTCTACATCGGCGCGCTGGTGATCCTGCTGTCGCTGACCCCGTGGGACAGTCTGCTGGAAACGCTCAATGCGTCCGGCGATTCGTACAGCGGCAGCCCGTTCGTGCAGGTGTTCTCGATGCTCGGCAGCAACACCGCCGCGCACATCCTCAACTTCGTGGTACTGACCGCGGCGCTGTCGGTGTACAACAGCGGTACTTACTGCAACAGCCGCATGCTGCTGGGTATGGCCGAGCAAGGCGATGCGCCTAAGGCCTTGTCGAAGATCGATAAACGCGGCGTGCCGGTGCGTTCGATCCTCGCGTCCGCGGCGGTCACGCTGGTGGCGGTGTTGCTTAACTACCTGATGCCGCAACAGGCGCTGGAACTGCTGATGTCGCTGGTGGTGGCCACCCTGGTGATCAACTGGGCGATGATCAGCTTCTCGCACTTCAAGTTCCGCCAGCACATGAACAAGACGCAGCAGACGCCGCTGTTCAAGGCGCTGTGGTACCCGTACGGTAACTACGTCTGCCTGGCGTTCGTCGCGTTCATCCTCGGCGTGATGTTGCTGATCCCGGGCATCCAGATCTCGGTGTACGCGATTCCGGTGTGGGTCGTGTTCATGTGGGTCTGCTACGTGATCAAGAACAAACGCGGTGCGCAGCAGGCGCTGCACGCGGCAAGTGCTTCGAAGTAGGCGCTGAGGCAACAAACAACAAACCCGGCCAATGTGCCGGGTTTTTTATTGCGCCTGTTGATGGCGTATCCTGCTGCTTCTGAATACGGACGCTTTTCCATGCTGGTGATTTCCAACAATGTGCATCTGCCGGATGCCGAGATCGAACTGACGGCCATTCGCGCGCAGGGCGCCGGTGGGCAGAATGTCAACAAGGTCTCCAGCGCCGTGCACCTGCGCTTCGACATTCCGGCCTCGTCCTTGCCCGAGTTCTACAAGGAGCGGCTGCTGGCGCTGCGCGACAGTCGCATCACCAGCGACGGCGTGCTGATCATCAAGGCCCAGCAATACCGCACGCAGGAAGCCAACCGTGCCGATGCACTGGAGCGTCTGGTCGAGCTGATCCTCAGCGCCACCAAGGTTGAAAAGAAGCGCCGTCCGACCAAACCGACCCTCGGCTCGAAGAAGCGCCGGCTCGAATCCAAGACCAAGCGTGGCAGCATCAAGGCCGGGCGGGGCAAGGTGGATTTCTAATCTTCTCGGTACTTCGCCGTGTGCTTGTAAAGGTAAACGCTCAACGCCAGACCGCTCAGGGAGGCGAGGGCGGCGAACAGGAAGATCGAGGCAAAACCGAAGCCCGACGCAATGGCCCCGGCCAATGGCCCGGTAATCCCCAGCGACAAGTCGATGAACAGCGAATAGGCGCCCACGGCCGCGCCTCGGCTGGAGGCCGGCACCAGGTTCACCGCTTCCACGCCCAGCGCCGGGAACACCAGCGAGAAGCCGAAACCGCTCAGCGCCGCACCGGCCAGTGCCCAATGTGCATCCGGTGCCAGCCACAGCAGCAACAGGCCGAGGGTTTCCACCGACAGGCAGGCGATCGCCACGCGAAAGCCGCCGAGGCGGTTGATCAGGTTGCCGAACAGCAGCCGCGCGCCGATGAAGCTGGCGCCGAACAGGCTCAGGCACAACACCGCGTTATCCCAGTGCCGAGTGGCGTAATACAGGGTGATGAAGGTGGCGATGGTGCCGAAACCGATCGAGCCCAGTGCTAGACCGCAGCCGTGCGGGAACACGCGACCGAGCACATGCATGAACGGCAGACGCTCGCCGGCGACAATTGGCGCGGCGGTTTTCGGCCACGCCAGCAGCAAACCCAGCGCCGCCAGCAGAATGATGCTGACGCCCATGCTCCACAATCCCAACTGGCCGACCAGCCACACCCCGGACGGCGCACCCACCGCCAGCGCGCCGTAACTGGCGATGCCGTTCCACGAAATCACTTTCGCGGTGTTCGCCGCGCCAACGCGGCCGATGCCCCAGCCGATCGAGCCGGAGCCGACCAGGCTTTCCGCGCTGCCCAGCACTAGACGCCCGATCAACAGGCTGATCAGGCTGAGCATCGGCAAGTTGGGTGTCCAAGCCGAAATCAGCATGAACACACCGCTCAAGCCGCAACCGGCCAGCCCGATCATCACTGCGCGCTTGCTGCCCTGGTTGTCGATGATCTTGCCGGCGTACGGACGGCTGAGCAGAGTGGCAAGGTATTGCACGCTGATCACCAGCCCGGCGATCACCGCGCCAAAGCCCAGGTCGCTGTGGACGTAACCTGGCAACACCGCGAGCGGAATGCCGATGTTCAGGTAGCCGATAAAGGTGAAGAGGACGATGGACACGACTTGCAGCGTGACCGCCAGGGGACGCTGGGGTTGTGGCATAGAGGACGACATGGGGAACGATCCACGGCAAAGCAGGATTAGATAGGCTGCTTATGATACCGGCGCGAACGAGTCAGGGGCGGGGAAAAGTAAAACTATTTGCCGGACGGGGATGTCAGGGTTTGGCCGGGGCGACCAGTTGCGTGGTGACGAGGGCGGCGAGGGCGTTTTCTTCGCTGCCAAAACGGGCGAGCAAAGCAGCCTGTTTTTCCGGAGAGAGGCGCTGCCAGATCTCGATCATTTTCTCGGTGGCGCCGATCAGGACGGCGGCTTGGCTTTCGGAGAGTTCGTCGGTCATGGCGGGCTCGGTTTCAGGCAGTGTGGAAAGCGCATCTTAGCGCTTTCCACACGGTCTGTACGGCGGGGTTTTACTCTTCGTGGTCGGCCTGGCGGCTGTCAACGGCTTCTTTCGGCTCGGGCTGTTGGGCACCGGCTTGTTGCGTGGTCGTCTGCTCAGGTACGTGCAGGCTTGGGAAGGGGAGATTAGGAATCTCGTGCATGGTTGCGCTCCTCGCTAAGTCTGTTGATAGATCTGGTAGATCCGCGCTTCTTGAAAGCCTGCGCAGGATACAGCAGGAAAAATGACAATCAGACTTTTAATTCAAAATAATGCGACAGATGGCCGCAGGGGAGGGCGTATTCCAAGTGTGGGTGTGAATAAACCTGTGGCGAGGGGATTTATCCCCGATCGGCTGCGAAGCGGTCGTAAAACAATTGCACGCGCCATGTCAGACATTTCGCGATTGCAGTGTTGGGGCCGCTTCGCTGCCCATCGGGGATAAATCCCCTCACCACAGGACTCACTCCTAAGAGGGGGGATTGCGGGGTTATTTGCAGACGTCAGCGATGGCGTCGGCCAGCAGTGCCAGACGCGTGGCATCGATCCCGGCGACGTTCGCCCGGCCCGAGCTGACCATGTACACGCTGTGCTGCTCACGCAGTTGTTTGACCTGCTCCGGCGACAGGCCGGTGTAGGAGAACATGCCGCGTTGCACGCCAATGTGCGCAAAGCGCTCACGCAAACCGTGCGGCTCCAGTGCTTCGACCAGACCGCTGCGTAACTGCGCGATGCGCAAGC
The DNA here is from genome assembly GCF_050473925.1 of Pseudomonas sp. S8. Taxonomy (NCBI): domain Bacteria; kingdom Pseudomonadati; phylum Pseudomonadota; class Gammaproteobacteria; order Pseudomonadales; family Pseudomonadaceae; genus Pseudomonas; species Pseudomonas sp. S8. The sequence goes on along the minus strand of NZ_JBFDVZ010000016.1, from coordinate 2,666,263 downwards.
GCATGGCTTCCACTTCGTCGGCCCAGCGCGCTTTCAGCTCCGGATCGGCGAGGATGGTCGCGACCACGGCCGCGCCGTGATCCGGTGGCGTCGACCACAGGTTGCGGGCGATGTGGGCCAGTTGGCTGCGAATGTCGATCAGTTTGTCGGCGGTTTTCGCGCAAACAATCAGCGCCCCGGTGCGGTCGCGGTACAGGCCGAAGTTTTTCGAGCAGGAGCTGGTGACCAGCAACTCGGGCACTTCGGCAGCGAACAGCCGGGTCGACCATGCGTCCTGCTCCAGCCCGTCGCCAAAGCCCTGGTAGGCGAAGTCGATCAGTGGCAGCAGGTCACGCCGGCGCACGACGTCGAGCACACGCTGCCAGTCGTCGTGACTCAGGTCGAAACCGGTCGGGTTGTGGCAGCAGGCATGCAGCAGCACCACGTCGCCTTGCGGCACTTCGTTGAGCACGGCAAGCATCGCGTCGACGTCGAGGCGGTTGTCGCTGCCCACGTAGGGGTAGTGACTGACCTTGACCCCGGCGGCGGCGAAAATCGTTTCGTGGATCGGCCAGGTCGGGTTGCTCAGCCAGACGCCCTTGCCCGGCAGGCACTGGGCGATGAAGTCGGCTGCCAGACGCAGGGCACCGGTGCCGCCCGGAGTCTGGGTGGCGCCGGCGTGCTGTTCGGCGATCAGCTTCGAGTCGGCGCCAAGCACCAGCTCATTGATGACCTTGCCGAACAATGGGTTGCCGTGCCCGCCGATGTAGGTCTTGGTGTCCTGGCGTTCGACCAGTCGCGCTTCGGCGATTTTCACCGCTTCGGGGATCGGCGTCAGGCCCTGGGCATCCTTGTAGACGCCAACGCCGAGGTCGAACTTGCGCGGGTTACTGTCCTGCGCATAGGCCTCCATCAAACCGAGGATCGGGTCGCCGGGTACCCGGCCGATGGCGTCAAAGTGCATTACTTGCGTCCTTCTGCGGTCTTGGCCACTTCATCAGTGCGCGCGGCCATGATGAAGTCGTTGCGGTGCAGGCCCTTGATCGAGTGGCTCCACCAGGTCACGGTGACTTTGCCCCACTCGGTCAGCAGACCCGGGTGGTGACCTTCGGCCTCGGAGATCTCGCCGACGGCGTTGGTGAAGGCCAGTGCGTGCTTGAAGTTCTTGAACAGGAAGACTTTCTCCAACTGCATGATGCTGTCGCGCACTTCGATGTTCCAGTCAGGGATCTGCTTGATCAGGATCGGCAGTTCTTCGTCGCTGACTTGTGGCGCATCGGCACGGCAGGCTTCGCAGTGGGCTTGGTTCAAAGTGGACATGGTGTGATTCCTGAAATCGAGTGTGTTTTTTTTATAGAAACTATCGGTCCGTCAATGCCGTCACGCTAAACCAAAGTGGCGGCGACTGACAGACTCAATTGTCAGCAAAAGTCGCGGATCACGCGGCTTTCGGTTTTGGCGGAAACTTCGGTGCGTGCAACCCCAACTGCATGCCTTGCTTGACCATGCCCATGATGTCTTCGTGGGCCAGGTCGAACAGGCGCTTGAGGTTCGGCAGGACAAAATAAAGTGGCTGCAGGATGTCGATGCGATACGGCGTGCGCATGGCTTCCAGTGGGTCGAAGGCCTGATGCTCGGGCTCGTCCGACAGCGAATAAACGGTTTCCTTCGGCGAGGACAGGATGCCGCCGCCATAGATGCGTTTGCCTTGCGGGGTGTCGACCAGGCCGAACTCGATGGTCATCCAGTACAGGCGCGCCAGGTACACGCGCTCTTCCTTGGTGGCCTGCAGGCCGAGCTTGCCGTAGGTATGGGTGAATTCAGCGAACCATGGGTTGGTCAGCAGCGGGCAGTGACCGAAGATCTCGTGGAAGATGTCCGGCTCTTGCAGGTAGTCCAGTTCTTCGCGGGTACGAATGAATGTAGCCACCGGAAACTGCTTGCTGGCGAGCAATTCGAAGAAGGTCTGGAAGGGGATCAGTGCCGGGACGCGGGCAACCTGCCAACCGGTGGTCTCACCGAGCACCTTGTTGATCTCGCCCAGTTGCGGAATGCGGTCATGGGGCAGACCGAGTTTTTCGATACCGTCCAGGTATTCCTGGCACGCGCGACCCTCGATCACTTTCAACTGGCGGGTGATCAGCGTGTTCCACACCGCATGTTCTTCGGCGGGGTAGTCGATAAAACCTTGCGCATCGGGCTCGCGGGCCACGTATTGCGTCTGCTTCATACTGCTCTCCTGCTAGGGGAATTCGTTCTTGTTATGTCCAGCGATGGGGTCAGGATTACCCGAGAGTGGGGCGGGATGCAGCAGGTTGAACGCGATCGTTGTAGGAACAATCGCCGTATTTTGTAAATAAATCGTTACGCTTTGGCCGGTATCTCGCATTTACGGTGATTTGCAGGTTTGAAAAGGGCCGTGTCTGTCACATAATCTTGACAACTATCTGCGCGCCTCGACAGAAAAATGGGTTCCGGGCGCACCGCAATACCCTGTGGGAGCGAGCTTGCTCGCGAAAGCGGCAGGTCTGACATATCAATGTCGGGTGTGCTGACGCATTCGCGAGCAAGCTCGCTCCCACAGGAATTGTGTTCAATCCCAATTTGTCGGGTCATTCATATGCGTATCAAAGTCCACTGCCAGAACCGCATCGGCATCCTGCGTGACATTCTCAATCTCTTGGTCGAGTACGGGATTAACGTTGCGCGCGGTGAGGTCGGCGGCGAGCATGGCAATGCGATCTACCTGCACTGCCCGAACCTGATCAACATTCAGTTCCAGGCGCTGCGGCCGAAGTTCGAAGCGATTGCCGGGGTGTTTGGGGTCAAGCGCGTCGGGTTGATGCCCAGTGAGCGTCGGCACATGGAGTTGAACGCGTTGCTTGGCGCGCTGGAATTTCCGGTGCTGTCGATCGACATGGGCGGCTCGATCGTTGCCGCCAACCGCGCGGCCGCGCAGTTGCTCGGGGTGCGCGTGGACGAGGTGCCGGGGATTCCGCTGTCGCGCTACGCCGAGGATTTCGACCTGCCGGAACTGGTACGCGCCAACAAATCGCGAATCAACGGCATGCGCGTCAAGGTCAAGGGCGACATCTTTCTCGCCGACATCGCGCCACTGCAATCGGAGCAGGACGACAGCGAAGCCATGGCCGGTGCGGTGCTGACCCTGCACCGCGCCGACCGCGTCGGCGAGCGCATCTATAACGTGCGCAAACAGGAGCTGCGTGGCTTTGACAGTATCTTCCAGAGTTCGAAGGTGATGGCGGCGGTGGTGCGTGAGGCCCGGCGCATGGCGCCACTGGATGCGCCGCTGTTGATCGAAGGCGAAACCGGCACCGGCAAAGAATTGTTGGCGCGGGCCTGTCACCTCGCCAGTCCACGTGGGCAGTCGCCATTGATGGCGCTCAACTGCGCGGGGCTGCCGGAGTCGATGGCCGAGACCGAACTGTTCGGCTACGGCCCTGGCGCGTTCGAAGGCGCGCGCGCCGAAGGCAAACTCGGTCTGCTGGAACTGACGGCGGGCGGTACGCTGTTTCTTGATGGCGTCGGCGAAATGAGCCCGCGCTTGCAGGTGAAGCTGCTGCGCTTTCTGCAGGACGGCTGCTTCCGCCGGGTCGGCAGTGATGAAGAGGTGTATCTGGATGTGCGGGTGATCTGCGCCACTCAGGTCGACTTGTCCGAGCTGTGCGCGCGCGGCGAGTTTCGTCAGGATCTGTATCACCGCTTGAATGTGCTGTCGCTGCACATCCCGCCGCTGCGCGAATGCCTCGACGGTTTGACACCGCTGGTGGAACACTTCCTCGATCAGGCCAGTCGGCAGATCGGTTGCTCGCTGCCGAAGCTGGCGCCGGCGGCGATGGAGCGTCTCAGTCACTACCACTGGCCGGGCAACGTGCGGCAGCTGGAGAACGTGCTGTTCCAGGCGGTTTCACTGTGCGAGGGCGGCACGGTCAAGGTCGAACACATTCGCCTGCCGGATTACGGCGTGCGTCAGCCGCTTGGCGATTTCTCGCTGGAGGGCGGGCTGGACGAGATCGTCGGGCGTTTTGAGAAAGCCGTACTGGAGCGGCTGTACTCCGAACACCCGAGCAGTCGGCAACTGGGTAAGCGGTTGGGGGTTTCGCATACCACCATCGCTAATAAGTTGCGTGAGTATGAGGTCGGTAAAGATCCTGAAGCTTGAGATCAAAAGATCGCAGCGTGCCGCAGCTCCTACAGGGGGAAGCATTTCAATGTAGGAGCTGCCGAAGGCTGCGATCTTTTGATCCTTTGCCGCCCAGCGGCATAACACCGCCGGTTTTTCGACTTCGATACATTTCCAATTTCCCCGCAAAACCCCGCAAGTCCTTTGTTTACCGGGCCGCAAGCCGCCAGAAAAAAGTTGGTCTGCAAATTGCTTATGGCTCAGCAGTACAGCGGTGGGCGGCAAACGTCCGGCATGCAGAGGAAAGAGTGTGGACAAGTACCTTTATGTGGCAATGACCGGCGCCAGTCAGAACGCACTGGCGCAAAAGGCCCATGCCAACAACCTGGCGAACATCTCCACCAATGGTTTTCAGCGCGACCTGGAGCAGGCGCGTTCGATGCCGGTGTTCGGTGACAGCTTTCCGGCGCGTGCGTTTGCCATGAGTGAGCGGCCCGCCACCGACTTCACCGCCGGTTCGCTGGTGCAGACCGGGCGTGATCTCGACGTCGCCGTGACCGGCAACGGTTTTATTGCCGTGCAGAACCCCAACGGCGGCGAAAGCTACGTGCGCACCGGCAGCCTGAACATCGACGCCCTCGGCGTACTGCGCGCCGGCAACGGCATGCCGGTATTGGGCAACGGCGGTCCGATCGCCGTGCCGCCGGAGCAGCAGGTCGAAGTCGGTGAAGACGGCACCATCAGTATTCGTGCGATGGGCGAAGGCCCGCGCGTCATGGCGGAAGTCGACCGGATCAAACTGGTCAACCCGGACATCAAGAACCTCAACAAAGGCCTCGACGGCTCGATCTACACCAAGGACGGCCAGCCGGCGCCGGCCGACGCCAACGTCAAACTGGTGTCGGGTTTCCTCGAGTCGAGCAACGTCAATGCCGTGGAAGAAATGACCTCGGTGCTGGCCCTGGCCAAGCAGTTCGAGTTGCACGTCAAGATGATGAACACCGCCAAAGACGACGACCAGGCCATGGCTCGGGTCTTGCAGATCAGCTAATTATCAGAACGTCGCGCCGTAAAACAGGCGCACGAGGAGAATCGAATGCTTCCGGCTCTATGGGTTGCCAAAACCGGTCTGTCCGCCCAGGACACCAACCTGACCACCATTTCCAACAACCTGGCGAACGTCTCGACCACGGGTTTCAAACGTGACCGTGCCGAGTTCCAGGACCTGCTGTATCAGATCAAGCGTCAGCCAGGCGCCCAGTCGACCCAGGACAGCGAACTGCCGTCGGGTCTGCAACTGGGTACCGGTGTGCGCATCGTCGGTACCCAGAAAAACTTCACCGCCGGCAGCCTGCAAACCACCGAGCAGCCGCTGGACATGGCCATCGACGGTCGCGGTTTCTTCCAGATCCTGCAGCCGGACGGCACCACGTCCTACACCCGTGACGGTACCTTCCACCTCGACTCCAACGGCCAGATCGTCAACGCCAGCGGTTTCGCCCTGGAACCGGCCATCGTCATCCCGAACAACGCGCAGAGCTTCACTGTCGGTACCGACGGCACCGTCTCGATCACCGTGCCAGGCAACCCGGCCGCTCAAGTGATCGGCAACCTGCAAACCGCCGACTTCATCAACCCGGCCGGTCTGCAGGCGGTGGGTAACAACCTGTTCCTGGAAACCGCTGCTTCCGGCGCGCCGCAAATCGGCACCCCGGGCCTGAACGGTTTCGGTACCACGCTGCAGAACACTCTGGAAGGTTCCAACGTCAGCACCGTTGAAGAGATGGTCAACATGATCACCACTCAGCGCGCCTACGAGATGAACTCCAAGGTGATCTCCACCGCCGACCAGATGCTCTCGTTCGTAACGCAGAATCTGTAATCAAGTCTATGGGGCGGCCTGAGGCCGCCAGCAACACCGTGAGGTAGGGTCATGAAACGCTTCGTATCTGTTCTGGCATTGGGTGGGGTCGTCTCGCTCGCGGGCTGCGTCGCACCGACGCCCAAGCCCAATGACCCTTACTACGCTCCGGTGTTGCCACGCACGCCATTGCCGGCGGCGGCCAACAACGGCTCGATCTATCAGGCCGGCTTCGAGCAGAACCTGTACAGCGACCGCAAGGCGTTCCGGGTCGGTGACATCATCACCATCACCCTGAACGAGAAGACTCAGGCGAGCAAGAACGCCAACTCCCAGGTGGCCAAGAACAGCAAGACCGGCATCGGCCTGACCTCGCTGTTCGGCGGCAGTGGCACCACCAACAACCCGTTGGGTGGCAATGACCTGAGCCTCGACGTCGGCTACAGCGGCGACCGTGCAACCAAGGGCGACAGCAAGGCCGCGCAGGGCAACACCCTGACCGGCTCGATCACCGTGACCGTGGCCGACGTGCTGCCCAACGGCATCATCGCCGTGCGCGGCGAGAAGTGGATGACCCTCAACACCGGCGACGAGCTGGTGCGGATCGCAGGTCTGGTGCGTGCCGATGACATCGCCACCGACAACACCGTGTCGTCGACCCGTGTCGCCGATGCGCGCATCACCTACTCGGGCACCGGTTCGTTTGCCGATGCGAGTCAGCCAGGCTGGTTCGACCGTTTCTTCCTCAGCCCGCTGTTCCCTTTCTAGGTGGCGACTTTGAATTTCAAGAGCCTCATGCTGGCGGCGGCCCTGTTGTCCGCTGCCTTTGGTGCCCACGCCGAGCGGCTGAAAGATATCGCCAGCATCTCCGGCGTGCGTTCCAACCAGTTGATCGGTTACGGCCTGGTGGTCGGGCTTAACGGCACCGGTGACCAGACGACGCAGACCCCGTTCACCCTGCAGACCTTCAACAACATGCTGTCGCAGTTCGGCATCAAGGTGCCGCCGGGATCGGGCAACGTGCAGTTGAAAAACGTCGCAGCGGTGTCGGTGAGTGCCGATCTGCCGGCGTTCGCCAAACCGGGGCAGCAGGTCGACATCACCGTGTCTTCGATCGGTAACTCCAAGAGCCTGCGCGGCGGCACCCTGTTGCTGACCCCGCTCAAGGGTATCGACGGCAACGTCTACGCCATCGCTCAGGGCAACCTGGTGGTCGGTGGTTTCGATGCCGAAGGTCGCGACGGTTCGAAGATCACCGTCAACGTTCCGTCGGCCGGTCGTATCCCCGGTGGTGCGTCGGTGGAGCGTTCGGTACCGAGCGGTTTCAACCAGGGCAACAGCCTGACGCTGAACCTCAACCGTTCCGACTTCACCACGGCCAAGCGCATCGTCGACAAGATCAACGACATGCTCGGCCCTGGCGTGGCGCAAGCCATCGACGGCGGTTCGATCCGTGTAACGGCGCCGCTCGATCCGAGCCAGCGCGTCGACTATCTGTCGATTCTGGAAAACCTTGAAGTGGACCCGGGGCAGGCGGTGGCGAAAGTCATCATCAACTCGCGCACCGGCACCATCGTCATCGGCCAGAACGTGAAAGTCTCGCCGGCCGCCGTGACCCACGGCAGTCTGACCGTGACCATCACCGAAGACCCGATCGTCAGCCAGCCGGGCCCGTTGTCCAATGGGCAGACGGCCGTGGTGCCACGCTCGCGGGTCAATGCCCAGCAGGAAGCCAAACCGATGTTCAAGTTCGGCCCGGGCACCACCCTCGACGAGATCGTGCGGGCGGTGAACCAGGTGGGCGCGGCACCGGGTGACCTGATGGCCATTCTCGAAGCTCTGAAGCAGGCCGGCGCGTTGCAAGCCGACCTGATCGTGATCTGAGGACGGCGACCATGGATATGCGCAAAGGCAGTCTGGTGGGCACGGGCGATTCGGGTTCGTACTCCGACCTCAATCGTCTGAACCAGCTCAAGGTCGGCGACAAGAACAGCGATGCGAACATGCGCAAGGTGGCGCAGGAATTCGAATCGCTGTTCCTTGGCGAAATGCTCAAGTCGATGCGTTCGGCCACCGAGGCGTTGGGTAAAGACAACCCGATGAACACCCCGGCGGCCAAGCAATATCAGGAAATGTACGACCAGCAACTGGCGGTCTCGCTGTCCCGTGAGGGCGGGGGGATCGGTCTGGCCGACGTGCTGATGAAGCAGATGTCGAGGAACAAACCGCTGGCGCCAGGCGAGGCGGCGGCCGCGTCCGCCGCCAAGCAAGAGGCGGCGAAAGCGGCTGCGGTGCAGACGCCGATTGCCGCCGGCACGACCGCCACCCACGGGCCGTTATCGCGGCTCAATGGCGAGCGTCCGCTGTGGGCGTCGCGTTCCGGGCGTGTCGCCACGACCGAAGCCTCGCACAGCAATGACATGGCCATGATCAACAAGCGTCGTCTGGCCTTGCCGCCGAAACTGGCCGATCGTTTGCTCGCCGGTCTGGTGCCTTCCGCCACGCCGACAGCCACCAATGCCTTGCCGCAACGTGCCGCAACGACGGCCACCACCGGCGCCGGTCCGCTGTACAACGGCGACTGGCTGACCCGTGCCGAAGACGCCAAGGCGTCCGGCGGGCAGATGCAGATTTACGGCCGGGCGATGGCGCAGATTCCGCTGGCGCCGGCCAAGCGCGCCTTCAGCTCCGCCGATGAATTCGTCAACACCATGCTGCCGATGGCCAAAGAAGCCGCCGCGCGTATTGGCGTCGATCCGCGTTATCTGGTGGCGCAGGCCGCACTGGAAACCGGCTGGGGCAAATCGGTCATGCGTGCCCAGGATGGCAGCAGCAGCCACAACCTGTTCGGCATCAAGGCCAGCAGCAACTGGACCGGCGATTCGGCCCGGGCAATCACCAGCGAGTTCCGCAACGGGCAGATGGTCAAGGAGACGGCGCAGTTCCGTTCCTATGCCTCGTACAAGGACAGTTTCCACGATCTGGTGACTTTGCTGCAGACCAACAATCGCTATCAAGATGTCGTGAAGTCGGCCGATAACCCAGAACAGTTTGTACGCGAGTTGCAAAAGGCCGGTTACGCGACCGACCCGAACTACGCGACGAAGATTTCGCAGATTGCCAAGCAGATGAACAGTTTCGAAAACTACGCTGCGGCCGGCGTTTCAACGACGCCTCTATAAACACACGGTAAGGTTTGAATCATGAGTTTGCTCAATATCGGGATGTCGGGGTTGTCCGCGAGTTCTTCCTCTCTCGCGACCACAGGTAACAACATTGCCAACGTCGACACCGCCGGTTATTCACGCCAGCAAACCGTGCAGAGCACCAAGTCCTCGCAGCAGTTCGGCAACGTCTTCATCGGGACGGGGACGACCCTGGCCGACGTGCGCCGGGTCTACAACTCTTACCTCGAAAACCAGCTGCATACCGCCACCTCGCTCAATAGCGAAGCGGCTGCGTACGGTGCCCAGGCCACTGCACTGGATGCCTCGATGTCCGACACCAACACCGGCCTGACCGGTGTGCTGCAGAAATTCTTCACCTCGATGCAGGGCGTGGCGACCTCTGCCACGGACGACACTTCCCGTCAGTCGGTGCTGACCGGTGCGCAGGCGCTGACCAGCCGTTTCAATGCCCTGGCCAAACAGCTGAACGATCAGAACACCACGATCAACGGCAACCTTGCGGACATGACGTCGCAAGTGAACAAACTGGCCACCTCGATTGCTAATCTCAACCAGAAGATCGGCGAGATTTCCACCAGCGGCGGTCAGCCGAACGATCTGCTCGACAGCCGTAACGAAGCGGTGCGCCAGCTCTCCGAGCTGACCGGTGCGCAGGTCGTCGAGCGTGGCACCAGTTTTGATGTGTACATCGGCACCGGCCAGCCGCTGGTGATCGGCAACACCACCAACACCCTGAGCACCGTGCCGAGCAAGGATGATCCGACGCGCATGGCCATTCAGATGGACCGTGGCTCAAGCGTCATCGACATCACGTCGGCCATGAGCGGTGGCGAAATCGGTGGTCTGCTGACCTACCGCAAAGAAGTGCTCGATCCGTCGCTCAACGAGTTGGGCCGTGTCGCGCTGGTGGTGGCCGACCAAGTTAACAGCCAGCAGGCCCAGGGCATCGACAAGAACGGTGACTTCGGTGCAGCGATTTTCAATAACATCAACAGTGCCGCGCTGATCAGCCAGCGCAGCATCGCGCAGGCGGGCAATAGCGCCGGCTCGGGCAACCTCGATGTCACCATCAAGGACACCGGCAAGCTGACCACCAGCGATTACCAGGTGACCTTCACCAGCGCCACCAATTATTCGGTCAAGCGCTCCGATGGCACTGACATGGGCTCGTTCAGCACCACGACTACGCCGCCACCTGTGATCGACGGTTTCACCCTGGCCCTCAATGGCGGGGCACTGAGCGCGGGCGACACGTTCAAGGTGACGCCGACCCGTAACGCGGCGAGCTCGATTCAGACCGTATTGACCGATCCGAAGAAAGTCGCGGCGGCAGCACCGTTGACCGGCGTGGCCAGTGCCAACAATTCCGGTACCTACACCCAGCCGACGCTGACCGACTCGATTGACATCTACAACCCGGCGTCGCAGACCGAGTTGCAAAATGCGCTCAAATATTCGACGCCGGTCAAGCTGGTGTTCGGTGCGGTCGCCAGTGGCAGCCAGTCGTACAACATGGTCGACGCCAAGGGCAACACCATCGGCTCGGGCACCATCGTGCCGGGGCAGGCCAACACCTTGAACCTCAAGGTCGGCATGGTCGACTCCACCGGCGCGCCGGTGATGGACACCACGGTCACGCCGAACGTGCAGAAGACTTTCACCGTGCAGACCACCGTGGGCGCGACGCCGAAGTCCGGCGAAACCTTCACCATCAACCTGACCGGCGCGGCCTCTTCGGACAACCGCAACGCCCAGGCACTGGTTGGCCTGCAGACCAAACAGACCGTGGACACCGGCAGCGGCAGCAAAGGCATCAGCCTGACCGACGCTTACAACAAACTGGTGACCAACGTCGGTACCAAGGCTGCACAGAGCAAGTCCGACAATGACGCCACCTCGGTGATCCTCGATCAGGCCAAGGGCGCGCGTGATTCGCTGTCCCAGGTCAACCTCGATGAAGAGACCGGCAACCTGGTCAAGTATCAGCAGTACTACACAGCGTCTTCGCAGATCATCAAAGCTGCGCAGGAAACTTTCGCCACGCTGATCAACAGTCTTTAAGGAGTCGTAATTCATGCGCATTTCCACCGCCCAGTATTACGCGACGCAAGCTGCTCAATATCAGCGCAACTACAGCAAGACGGTCGCGACCGCCAACGAAGCGAGCAGCCTGCAGCGCATCAACACCGCTGCCGACGATCCGATCGGCGCCGGTCGTCTGCTCAAGCTGGGTCAGCAAAGTGCGATGCTCGACCAGTATCAGGGCAACATCGACACCACCAAGAGTGCGCTGACCGTGCAGGAGTCCACTCTGAACTCCATTACCACGGCTTTGCAGCGCGCCAAGGAAATCGGCCTGGCGGCCAACAACGGCATCGCCACCGACGACAACCGCAAGGCCTATGCGGCAGAGCTGAGCCAGATCCAGCAACAAGTGCTGGGCCTGATGAACTCCAAGGATGCCAACGGCAACTATCTGTTCTCCGGTTCCAAGACCGATACCGCGCCGTACTCGCAAAACGTCGACGGCACCTACACCTACAACGGCGACCAGACCCAGATCAACCTGGGCATTGGCGACGGCATGTCGGTCGCGACCAACACCACCGGTTGGGATGCGTTCCAGCAGACCATCAACACCAGCCGTACGCAGACCAACATGACCGCTCCGGCGGTGGATGACGGTCGTGTGGTGCTGTCCAACGGTACGGTTGGCACCGCAGCGACCTACAACGCCAAGTTCACGGCGGGCCAGCCATACACCGTGGATTTCATCAGCAGCACGCAGTTGAAAATCACCGATGCCCTGGGCAACGACGTGACGTCCGAGGCCAGTCAGAACGGTCTGATCAGCAACAGCAATGGTGCCAACCAGACGGTCAGCTTCCGTGGCGTCGACATGAAGTTGAACATCAACCTCAAGGCTGGTGACACCAACCCGGACGCGGTCATCGCCGGTCACAGCTTCCAGCTGTCGGCCACGCCTGACTCGTTTACCACCGCGCGCAGCCCGGGCAACCCGTCGACGGCGGTCATCACCGGCTCCAGCGTGACCAACCAGGCGGCGTACAGCGCGGCCTTCCCGTCGGGCGGCGGGGCAGTGCTGAAGTTCACCAGCGCCACCGATTTCGACCTGTACGCGGCACCTGTTACCGCCGACAGCAAGCCGGTGTCGTCGGGCACCATGGTCGGCGGCAACGCCACGGCCGCCGGTGTGACCTTCGCCATTGGCGGTACGCCGGGCGCGGGCGATCAGTTCTCGATCCAGTCCAACAACCACCAGACCCAGAACGTGCTCGACACCTTGGGCCAGATGGTCACGGCGCTGAACCTGCCGGTCGACGGTGATCCGGTGGTCAAGCAGCAGTTCCAGGGGGCCATGGAATCGGCGCTGGGTAACCTCGACAGCGCCTCCAACCAAATCGGCGCAGCGGTGACCTCGATCGGTGCTCGCGGCCAGTCGCTGGAGGATCAGAACACGACCAACCAGAGCCTGATCCAGGCCAACACTACGACTCAGGGTTCGATCCGTGATTCGGATCCGGCCGAGGTGATGACCCGCCTGACGTTGCAGCAGACCATGCTGCAAGCCTCGCAACTGGCGTTCAGCAAGATCAGTCAGTTGGGTCTGTTCAACAAGATCTGACGTTGGACGGGCGCCTCGGTGCCCGTTTGTCTCGTCCCTCAGTTAATGTTTTTTTGCGGTTTCATGGGCTCGCTTTACCGAGCGGGCTCGTACCGCCTGTGAGCCCGCCGTGAATCCACTTCCTCTCGTCAGTCTGGTCATTCCCGCCTTCAATCCGCGCTTCTTCGAGCGGACCTTGAACAGTGCGGTGAGCCAGACTTATGGCCAACTCGAAATCATTGTGTGCGACGACAGTCGCGGCGACGAGATCGAAGCCATCACCGCGTCTGTGACCGAACAGACAGGTGTGGCCGTACGCTACGTGCGCAATCCGCGGACGCTGGGGCTGGTCGATAACCTCAAGGCTTGTCTCGAGCAGGCGGAGGGCGAGTACATCAAGTTTCTGTGCGATGACGATCTGCTCTATTCCGCGTGCATCGAGCAGCAGGCCCATGAAATGCAGCGTGAAGAAGTCAGCCTGGTGGTGGCGCAACGGCTGCTCTGGGACGCAAACGACATCATTCTGCCGGCGCGCATCGAAAACACGCCGTTGTCGCCAGTCAGTGGCTTGCTCAAGGGCGACGACGTACTGGGCATCTTTGAAAAATTCCCGGTCAACGTGCTCGGTGGATTCAGCAATGCGCTGATGCGTCGTGCCGACGTCGTCGAGCTGTTGCCAGCATTGACCGAGGATGGCGCCTGCTTCGTCGCGACGCTGGATTTTGCCCTGTATGTCTGCCTGCTGCGGCGCGGCAATCTGGCGGTGTCCAACAGCGTACTCAGTGCCGAACGCCTTTACCCGGAGCGTCTGAGTGCACAGCAACCGATGAAGGATGCTGCGCAAGTCGAGCGCGAGTGGATTTCGCAAATGCTCAAGGCGCGCAGCGGTGAATCGGCGCCTGCTCCGGGATGGGTGCGTTATGTTCCGCTGTCCCGGGCCGATGAGTTGCCCCGGGTCTGGCAAGAGTTGCCCCTGAGTCGAACGCTGGGTTCCAAGCAGAGCCGTCAGGAGTGGGGAGTCGGCGTCAACAGCTTCAGCTTCGGCGAACTGTACGCACAGTGGCTGGCATGTCGGGTGCTCACCGAGCAGCAACGCCACTGGTTGCCGGAAACGCTCGCCAGTTGGCCCTGCCAGCCGCGCATCGTACCGATCATCATTGACGGGCAGGGCAGTCGCGATGGCCTGGAGCGCACATTGGAGGCGCTCGCCGCGCAGGATTATCCGCCAGAGCTGATCCTGGTGCTGTCCGCTTCGTGTACCGAGGCGCGCCTTGACGGGCGAGTGTTCCACATGCCGTTGCAGGATGATGGGCTGGAGCAGATCAACACACTGCTGTCGCAGCTCGAAGGGGCTGACTGGTTCTATCTGTTGCAGCCAGGCGATCGCCTGGTGGCGCCGGCGTTGCTGGTCATGGCCGACCGAATCGCGCACACCCCAACCCTGACATGTCTGTACAGCGACGAAGGTAGCCTGCGCAACGGCGAGTCGGCAGAACCTGCGTTCAAACCGGATTTCAACCTCGACCTGATGCGCAGTTATCCCTACGTCGGGCGCGCCCTGGCGTTCAAGCGTGAGCGATTTCTGGCGCTCGGCGGCTTTACGCCGACGTTTGCCGAACTGGCGCCGCATGATGCGCTGTGGCGGATGGTCGAGAACGACGGCTTGCACGTCGTGGGACACATCGCCGAAGTGTTGCTGGAGTCCAAATTCGACCTCTCCCAGTGGCTGACCGAGCCCGGTGTCGTGGCGCAAAGCCCGCGGATTCTCGAAGCGCATCTGCAACGCCTGGGGATTGCCCATGACATCCGCCGTGGCGGCAGCGAACTGCTCAACCGCGTGGATTATCAGCATGCTCGACGCCCGCTGGTGTCGGTGGTGATTGTCACTCAAGACCAGACGGCTGCATTGCAGCGCTGTGTTGAAACGCTGCTGGAAAAGACCGCTTACACCGAGTACGAATTACTGTTGGTCGACAACGGCAGCGAAAGCGCCGAGGCGCGGGTGTGGCTGGACGGCATGGCGCAACTGGGCAGCGAGCGAATTCGTGTGCTGAGCTATCCGCAAAAGGGTAATGCGGCGGCCGCGCACAACTTTGCGGTCAGCCATGCGCGTGGCGAGTATGTGGTGCTGCTCAATGCTTTTGCGGTGATCACTCAGGCCGACTGGCTCGACGAATTGCTCAATCATGCGCAACGCCCGGAAGTCGGCGTGGTCGGTGCAAAGCTGTTCAATCCGGACGGTGGTGTGTTGCACGCCGGGCTGATTCTCGGGTTGAACGGCCCGGTCGGTCTGCCGTTCTATGGCCAGCCCGTGCAGTCGGACGGGTACATGTTCCGCCTGCAAGCGGTGCATGACCTGAGCGCGGTTGGCGGCGATTGCCTGATGATTCGCAAGTCGGTCTTCGAGGTTGCCGGTGGGCTCGACGAACAGGATCTGAAGCAGACGTTGAACGTCGTGGATCTGTGTTTGCGGGTCGGCCGCGAAGGCTACCTGGTGGTATTGAATCCCCACGCCATGCTCGCAGTGGGCGCACGCCCGAGCGCCGCGGCGACGACTGAAGACGAAGCGCTGTTCGCCGAGGAAAGGGAAACCTTCTACCAGCGCTGGTTGCCAACCATCGCCCGCGATCCGGCCTACAACATTAACCTGACTCTGCAGGGTGTCGGTGCCACCAACTTCAGTCTTGAGCCTGGCCTGCGAACCGGTTGGAGTGCCTTTTCCCGAGCGCAGTTGCCGAATGTGCTGGTGGTGCCGATCAACGCCTCGGCCATCGGCCATTACCGCATGAGTCAGCCGATGATCGAGCTGCAGGCGGCTAACAGAGTCGAGGGGCGCATTTGCTATGGTTTGCCGTCGATCATTGATATCGAGCGCCAGTCGCCTGATGTGATCGTGCTGCAAGGGCGCTATTCGGAACACGCCATCGATGAAATCCCGCCTCTGAAAAAATACTTCAATGCGCGGCGCATCTTCGAGCTCGATGACTACGTCATCGACGTTCCCCATCGCAATGCGCACATCCGCAATATGCCGAGCAAGCAGGACATGGAGCGTATGGTGCGACGTGCCATCGGTCTGTGTGATCGTGTGGTCGTATCGACCCAGCCCCTGGCTAACGTGCTGTCCGACATGCACCACGACATTCGTGTCGTACCGAACATGCTGTCCAAGGACTTGTGGAGCCACTTGCGCAGTCAACGCCGCACCTCGAAGAAACCACGGGTCGGTTGGGGCGGCGGGACCAGTCACCACGGTGATCTGGCGGTGATCGCCGATGTGGTGCGCGAACTGGCCAACGAAGTCGACTGGGTTTTCTTCGGCATGTGCCCGGACGATCTGCTGCCGTACATGCATGAGTTCCACGGCGTGATCGATCTGGAGGTCTACCCGGCGAAGTTGGCCAGCCTGAACCTGGACCTGGCCCTCGCGCCGCTGGAATTCCACGTCTTCAATGACTGCAAAAGCAACTTGCGGCTGCTGGAGTACGGTGCCTGCGGCTATCCGGTGATCTGCACCGACACCGAGGCCTACCGTGGTTATCTGCCGTGTACCCGGATCAAGACCAACAGCACGGACGAGTGGCTGCAAGCGATCCGCATGCACCTGGCCGATCCGGATGCCAGTTACCGCATGGGTGATGAGTTGCGTGAGGTAGTGCTGCGTGACTACGTGTTGCGTGGCGATAACTTGCGGTATTGGGAGTATGGCTGGCTGGCGGATTGATCAATTCACGCACGGCCCACTGAAAAACAGGCGACTTTCGAGTCGCCTGTTTTTTTTGCATGGCAAAAAGTTTTTGTATCAAGCCGGATACTTTTTTTGGCGGCGGGCTCAAGCATCGGGATTTTTCTGTCGATACCTTTCCATGCGCTCAATTGGCACGGTCAGCGAAGACCTGTCCGGCCAGCGTCTGAGGTGACCGATTTCCGGATTCGACAACAACGCAAGGAAGAAGCAAATGGCAGTAGTAAATGGAACGAGTGAAGCGGATGTCCTGTCGGGCACCGATGGCAATGACGAACTCCATGGACTGGAGTCCGACGATCAACTGCTGGCCAGTGCGGGATCCGACCTGCTCGACGGTGGTGAAGGTTTTGACACGGCGAACTATTACGCAATGGGGTCGGGAGTCAACGTCGAGTTTGGCATCGGTGCGGCAACGGTCGCAGGGCCTGACGGCAAGGTCGATACGCTGGTGTCGGTGGAGAAGGTGGCCGGCAGTTACCACAACGACACGTTCACCGTTTCCGTGGGCGGGGTGACGCTGGAGGGCAGCGGCGGTGATGATCTATACATCGTCGACGCCGGAGGCGTGACCCTCGTTGAAGAAAACTACGGTGGCTACGACGAACTGCGCACCAGCCTCAACACGATCAAGTTGGACCCGTTCATCGAGAAGCTGACCTTTACCGGTACCGGCGATTTCAAGGGTTACGGCAACGCCAGTGACAACGAAATCATCGGCGGTGCGGGCAATGACTGGCTGTGGGGCGGCGCCGGTGCCGACCACTTTGTCGGTGGCGATGGTTACGATACTGTCAGCTACACCGACAGCCTTGAAGGTGTTCGGGTTCTGGACTTTGCCAACTACGATGGCTTGACCATTGCCTACGGCGATACGTTCACCGGCATCGAGGCAATCCAGGGATCGAATTTCGATGACGAGGTGTACCTGCTCGATAACGCCATGACCGTGGATGGCGCCGATGGCTACGACACCGTGAGCTATCGCCAATCCTGGGATGGCGTCAGCGTCGACATCGGCCAGCGCGCCGGTGCCGCGGGTGTCACGTTGCTGAACGTGGAGAAGGTCATCGGCACATCGTCCGCTGACCAATTCACGGCCAACATCGCGGGCGTGACGCTGGAAGGTGGAATGGGCGACGATGCGTACACCATCAACAGCACCGGTGTCAGCATCGTCGAGACAGACCTCTTTGGTGGCATCGACCATGTGTACACCAGCCTGTCGTCGCTGCACATGGACCCCTTCATTGAAAAAATGACGTATACCGGCACCGCAGACTTCACGGGCTACGGCAATGACGGGGACAACGTCATCGTTTCGGGCGCCGGCAACGACGTCCTGTTCGGCGGCGCGGGTGGCGATCGCTTCGAAGGCGGAGCCGGTGTCGATACCGTCAGCTATGAAGACAGCACTGAGGGTTTGAGCGTTTCTCTCGGCTGGGGCCCGCAGAGCGGGATCGCTCTCTACGACACGTACATCGACATCGAAAACCTGCGTGGCAGCCATTTCAATGATGTGCTGCAAGGTGATTGGGGCGACAACATTCTGGAAGGCGGTGCGGGCGACGATTTCATTCAGGGTGGCGCAGGTGCGGACATTCTTTATGGAGGCCTGGCATCCGGTCTGGATGGCGAGGCGCCGCAGAACGATACGCTGATAGGTGGCGATGGCGATGACACCTATGTGGTGAATGCCCCAGGCCTGGTATCCATTCAGGATATGGCGAGCAGCTACAACGACACCCTGATCATGAACACCATTGCCAACCTCAGTCAGTTGAGCGTCACGCGCGTCGGCGACGATGCCTACCTGCACGGCGCCAATGACGGCAGCAGCGGTGTGCCGGCCAATGGCGTGAAACTGGTGGACTGGTATGTGGGTGGGTACAACAACATCGAACATCTGCAGACCGCTGACGGCCAGTCCTACGACCTGCCGGCCACGATCGATGGATTCGCGATGTTTGGCTGATCCGTCCGATTCATTGAAGTCGCTTGATGAAGGGGATGATTCCGGCAACGGACTCATCCCTTTTTCATGCCTTGAACTCCCGCCGACGCAGGGCTCGCGGAGCTGGCGCGTTTCCTGCAAGTCCCCCTCAAATCGCCATAAAACGAGCGCTCGCGGTCATCGCAGCGGCGCCGCAGGCGGCAAAAGGGTTAGCCAGACGGCCCGCATCGCTCAACCAAGCCATGCGCAGCCCGGTGACGAACGAGAGGGGAGACGATGAAGGCAGTTATTTTGGCGGGTGGCCTCGGCACGCGCATCAGTGAAGAGTCGCACCTCAAGCCCAAGCCGATGATCGAGATCGGCGGCAAGCCAATTCTCTGGCACATCATGAAGCAGTATTCCGCTCACGGAATTCACGACTTCGTGATCTGCCTGGGCTACAAGGGCTATGCGATCAAGGACTTCTTCGCCAATTACTTCCTGCACACCTCCGACGTCACGTTCGACATGCGCAACAACCGCATGGACGTGCACCAGAACTACAGCGAGCCGTGGAGCGTCACCCTGATCGACACCGGCGAGGAAACCATGACCGGTGGCCGTCTGCTGCGTGCCGGCCGTTACCTCAAGGATGAAGAGGCGTTCTGCTTCACCTACGGCGACGGCGTTTCCGACATCAACATTGCTCAACTCGTCGATTACCACAAAGCCCACGGCCGTCTCGCTACCGTCACGGCTGTGCAGCCGCCGGGACGTTACGGCGCCCTCGAGCGGCAAGGCGATCAGGTGCTGGGTTTCACCGAGAAACCGCGCGGCGACGGTGGCTGGATCAACGGCGGCTTCTTCGTGCTGTCACCCAAAGTCCTGTCCTATATCGCTGGCGATGAAACCACTTGGGAAGCCGAGCCGCTGGCGCGTCTGGCTCAGGACGAACAGCTCAACGCCTTCGAACATGAAGGCTTCTGGCATCCGATGGACACCCTGCGCGACAAGAATCACCTCGAAGCGCTGTGGCAGAGCGGGGAGGCCCCATGGAAGCAATGGGCCTGAGTGCGGATTTCTGGCGCGGCAAGCGTGTACTGGTTACCGGTCACACCGGCTTCAAGGGCAGCTGGCTGACCCTGTGGCTGCAAAGCCTCGGCGCGCAAGTCAGCGGTTTCTCGCTGGATCCTTCGACTGAACCGAGCCTGTATGAACTGGCGCGGGTTCACGAAGGGATCAACGATCAACGTGGCGATCTGCGCGATCTCGGCGCGCTGCTGGAGATCATCGCCGACACCGAGCCGGAAATCGTCCTGCACCTGGCTGCGCAGCCACTGGTGCGTGAAGGCTATCGCGACCCGCTGGGCACTTACTCCAGCAACGTCATGGGCACGCTGAACCTGCTCGAAGCGATCCGTCAGGTCGGTTGCGTGCGCGCCTGCGTGCTGGTGACCACCGACAAGGTCTACGCCAACAAGGAATGGCTGTGGCCCTACCGCGAAGACGAAGCGCTTGGCGGCCACGATCCCTACAGCAGCAGCAAGGCTTGCTGCGAACTGTTGGCGCAGTCTTACGCCGCGTCGTTTTTCCCGGCTGACAAGTACGCTGAACACGGTCTGGCCCTGGCCACCGCGCGCGCCGGCAACGTCTTGGGTGGAGGCGATTTTGCCCCTGAGCGGCTGATTCCCGACGTGCTCAAGGCCTGGACTGCAGACGAGCCGGTGACCCTGCGTTACCCGCAAGCCGTGCGCCCGTGGCAGCACGCGCTGGAACCGCTGGCCGGTTACCTGCAACTGGCTGCCGGCCTCTACGAGCAAGGCCCGGAATACGCCGGGGCGTGGAATTTCGGCCCGGGTGAGGCCGACATGTGCAGCGTCGGCGAAGTGGTCGAACTGCTTGCCAACCGCTGGCCTCAGGCACGTGGTTTGCGCATCGAAAAAAGCGAACTGCACGAGGCCGGTCTGTTGCGTCTGGACAGCAGTCGCGCCCGTCAGGTGCTGGGCTGGCAACCACGCTGGACCTTGCAGCAATGCCTGACCCAGACCCTCGACTGGCATCTGGCGTGGCAGAACGGCGATGACATGCGTGCCGTGACCCTCGGCCAATTGAACCTGTACCGAGGCGCGCTGTGAGCGAATTCTCCCTGAAGGCGTTGCCGCTGGCCGGGCTGTTCAGCGTCCAGCACAAACGCTTCGAAGATCAGCGCGGGCATTTCGCCCGGCTGTTCTGCGAAGGCAGCCTGAGCGCGTTCGGCCGCGAATTTCATATCCGCCAGATCAACCATTCCTGCACCCGTGAAAAGGGCAGCGTGCGCGGTCTGCATTACCAGAATGCCAATGCGCCGGAAGCCAAGCTGATCACCTGTCTGCGCGGTGAAGTGTGGGACGTGGCGGTGGATCTGCGTCCGGATTCCGAGACCTTTCTGCACTGGCACGCCGAGCATCTCAAGGCTGGCGATGGTCGCAGCCTGTTGATCCCGGCCGGCTTCGCCCACGGTTTCCAGACCCTGACCGACGACGCCGAACTGCTTTACCTGCACAGTGCCGATTACGCGCCGGAGCACGAAGGCGGCTTGTCGGTGAACGATCCACGGCTGGCGATTGCCTGGCCGTTGCCTGTCAATAATTTGTCAGCGCGTGATGCCAGCCATCCCGCGCTTGATCAACACTTTGCCGGAGTGCGTCTATGAACTGCCGTGGGTGCGCCGCACCGCTGAGCCTGCCGCTGATCGACCTCGGCACCTCGCCACCGTCCAACGCCTACGTGCACGCCGAGCGCCTGGAACAGGCCGAGCAATGGGTGCCGCTCAAGGTCGCCGTGTGCCAGCAGTGCTGGCTGGTGCAGACCGAGGATTACACCCGCGCCGACAGCCTGTTCGATGCCGAGTACGCCTACTTCAGCTCGTTCTCCAGCACCTGGCTGGCCCATGCCGAGCGCTATGTCGCCGAGATGGTCGAGCGCTTTGCTCTGAACGCTGACAGCCGTGTGGTCGAAATCGCCGCCAACGACGGCTATCTGCTGCAGTACGTCGCTGCTCGCGGCATTCCGTGTCTGGGTGTCGAGCCGACCCGCAGCACCGCGCAAGCGGCGCGGGAAAAGGGTCTGCAGATTCGTGAAGTGTTCTTCGGTCGCGACAGCGCTGCGCAGCTGCACAGCGAAGGCTGGGGCGCCGACCTGATGGCCGCCAACAACGTGCTCGCGCATGTGCCGGACATCAATGATTTCCTTGGTGGTTTCGCCACGCTGCTCAAGCCGACCGGCGTCGCTACTTTCGAATTTCCGCAACTGCTGACGCTGATGGCTGGCGCGCAGTTCGACACGCTGTACCACGAGCACTATTCCTACCTGTCGCTGACCGCCGTGCAGACTCTGTGCGAGCGCAATGGTCTGGAAGTGTTCGACGTCAGTCAGTTGAGCACTCACGGCGGCTCGCTGCGGGTGTTCGTGCAACGCCAGGACGGTGAGCGTCGTGCGGTGCAGCCGGCGGTGCAGCAACAGTTGCAGGCCGAGCTCGCTGCCGGGGTGAAAACCCCTGAGTACTACGCGACCCTCGCGCCGGCTGCCGAACGCATCAAGCATGAACTGCTGCGCTTCCTGTTGCAGGCCAAGGCCGAGGGCAAGCGTGTGGTCGGTTACGGCGCGGCGGCCAAGGGCAACACCTTGCTCAACTACGCCGGGGTCAAGCCGGATCTGCTGGCGTGGGTGGCCGATGCCAACCCGCACAAGCAGGGTAAGTTTTTGCCGGGCAGTCGGATCCCGATTGTCGCGCCGGCGCAGATCGACATCGAAAAACCGGACTACGTGCTGGTGTTGCCGTGGAACCTGCTGCACGAAGTCAGCGAGCAACTGGCGCAGGTGCGTCAGTGGGACGGGCGCTTCGTGATCGCCGTGCCTGAGATGAAAATCCTGTGAACGTTCTGGTCACCGGGGCCACGGGCTTCGTCGGCCGGCATCTGGTCGCGGCGTTGCTCGCGCGTGGCTGCGCCGTGCGCGCGGTGGCGCGCAATTCAGATACGGCTGCGAGCATGCCATGGATCAACGACGTCGAATTCGTCGCGGCGGATATTCACGCGTCGGATCTCGACATCGCGGCGCTCACCGACGGCATCGACGTCCTCGCGCACCTGGCCTGGCCGGGGTTGCCGAACTATCGGGCGCTGTTCCATTTCGAGCACAACCTGATGGCCGACTACCGCTTTATCAAAGGCGCGGTCGAGGCGGGTGTGAAGCAAGTGCTGGTGACTGGCACCTGCTTCGAGTACGGCATGCAAAGCGGCCCGCTCAGCGAAAATGTCGAGCCGCAGCCGAGCAATCCTTACGGTCTGGCCAAACACACGCTGCACCTGTTTTTGCACAATCTGCAGCAGGAAAAACCGTTCACCTTGCAGTGGGCGCGCCTGTTCTACCTGCATGGCCAAGGGCAGAACCCCAACAGTCTGCTGGCGGCGCTGGACCGGGCGATCGATGCCGGCGAGACGTCGTTCAACATGTCCGGCGGCGAGCAGCTGCGGGACTTTTTGCCGATTGCCAGCGCTGCTGATTACCTCGCCGCGATCCTGCACCAACGTGATTTCAATGGCGTGATCAATTGCGCCAGCGGCCAGCCGGTATCGGTGCGCGCACTGGTCGAACAACGTCTGCGCGAGCGCGGTGCGGCACTGAATCTGAACCTCGGCCATTACCCCTATCCGACCCATGAACCGATGGCGTTCTGGGCCGTGACCGAGCGTTTGCAACAGCTACTGGGAGAGCCGCAATGAGGCACGAGTTGTATCGGGTCACCGACCTGCCGGTGTTGCAGAACCGCACCTTCGCCGACCCTGAATCGGCAAAGGCGTCGGCCAGCGCCGACATGCTGCTGGTGCAGGATGAGCGCAGCGGTCTGATCTTCAACGCCGCGTTCGATGCCGACAAGCTCAGCTATGACGCCGACTATCAGAACGAACAGGCCCATTCGGGCCAGTTCCAGAAGCACCTGAGCGACGTCGAAGGCATCATCGCCAAACACTTCAAGGGCCAGGAGCTGATCGAGGTCGGCTGCGGCAAGGGTTACTTCCTTGAGTTGCTCAAGGGCCTCGGTTATTCGATCACCGGGATTGATCCGGCCTACGAAGGCGAAAACGCCGACGTAATCAAGGCGCCGTTCACCCGAGGTCTCGGCCTGGCGGCGGACGCCATCGTGCTGCGTCATGTGCTGGAACACATCGAAGACCCGGTCAGCTTCCTGTCGGTGATCGCCGAAGCCAACCAGGGCGGGCAGATCTACATCGAAGTGCCGTGCTTCGACTGGATCCTCGAGCACAAAGCGTGGTTCGACCTATTCTACGAGCACGTCAATTATTTCCGCCTCGATGACCTGCGCCGGATGTTCGGCACCGTGCACGAGGCCGGCCACCTGTTTGGCGGCCAGTACCTGTACATCGTCGCCGACCTGTCGACGTTGCGCCTGACCCCGGATCAACCGGTGCCACGCCTGACGCTGCCGGACGGTTTCACGGCGAGCCTTGAGCGTGCAGTGCAGATCATCCAGTCCGCACCTGAACAGGGTTCGGCGATCTGGGGCGCGTCGTCCAAAGGTGTGATCTATTCGCTGTTCCTGCAGCGCGCGGGTGTCGCGGTGGATCGCGTGGTGGATATCAACCCCGCCAAGCAGGGACGTTATCTGCCACTGAGCGGCGCGCGGGTGTCCTCGCCGCAAGAGGCCATGGATGCCTTGCCCGAAGGCGCCAACCTGTTTGTGATGAACTCCAATTACCTCGAAGAAATCAAGCGGATGACCGGTGGACGTTACGTCTATCACGCCGTTGACAGCGCTTCGTTCCAGTGACCCTTGAGATTTTGAAAATGACCGACAACAGCATCAACAAAGCCTTCGAAGCCGAGTGCCGGGAACAGATCGCCCAGCAGGGTGACGACCAGAAACTGACTGGCCTGGCCCGTGATTTCTTCAACGAATCGGCCAAACACAAGTACAGCTATCACTTCTCGTGGATGGGCCGCCCGATCATCCAGCTGCCGCAGGACATGATGGCAATGCAGGAGATCATCTGGCAGGTCAAGCCGGATCTGGTCATCGAGTGCGGCATCGCCCACGGCGGTTCGATCATCTATTACGCCTCTCTGCTGGAACTGCAAGGTCACGGCGAAGTGCTGGGCATCGACCTCGACATCCGCCCGCACAACCGTGAAGCGATCGAAAGCCACCCGATGGCCAAGCGCATCAAGATGATCGAAGGTTCGAGCATCGACCCGGCCATCGCCGCTCAGGTGCAGGCTGCGGCCAAGGGCAAGAAGGTCATTCTGGTCCTCGACTCCAACCACACCCACGACCACGTGCTCGAAGAGCTGCGCCTGTATGCGCCGCTGGTCTCGGTCGACAGCTACTGCGTGGTGATGGACACCGTGGTTGAAGACATGCCGGCCGATTTCTTCCCGGATCGCCCGTGGGGCCCGGGCGACAACCCGAAAACCGCGGTGTGGAAATACCTGGAAGAGAACAAGGATTTCGAGATCGACCAGCAGTTGCAGAACAAGCTGCTGATCACCGTGGCGCCGGACGGCTATCTGCGTCGCGTTCGTTAATTCGCACCATCACCAAAGCGTTATCTCGGCGAGTCGCCGGTTGTGGAGAGAAGTTATGCAAGGCAAGTACAGTTCTGAACTGGCGCTACCGCTCAACGAGCTGTTGACCGTGGTGCTGATTACTCACAATCGGCCGGCGTTCCTGCGCCGGGCGGTGAAGTATTACAGCAGCTTGCCCTGCCGGATCATGGTGC
Source organism: Pseudomonas sp. S8 (assembly GCF_050473925.1). Classification (NCBI taxonomy): domain Bacteria; kingdom Pseudomonadati; phylum Pseudomonadota; class Gammaproteobacteria; order Pseudomonadales; family Pseudomonadaceae; genus Pseudomonas; species Pseudomonas sp. S8. The sequence continues at coordinate 2,641,009 of NZ_JBFDVZ010000016.1, read as the reverse complement.
TCGACTCGACGGTCGAGCGGCCTGAAGGGGATTTTTCCGCCGTCGATTATCACCATGTGCCGCAGTTCGCCTACTGGGGCATGCAGGCCAAACTGGCTTATGGTGTGGAGCAGCTGACCACGCCGTATATGGTGCTGGCGGCCGACGATGACTTCATCCTGCACGATTCGCTGGCCGAGTCCGTGAACTTCCTGCAGGCGAATCAGGACTACGGCATGTGCCACGGCTATTGCCTGATGTACCTGTCTCTGGCCCACGGCGTGAACTACTACCGGCGTGACAAGAAAGTCCAGGAAGACTATTCGTCCGAGCGGGCTCAGGATCGGGTCATCGATTACATGAGTCAGTACATCCCGCCGTTCTACGCGGTGACCCGTACTGACCTGATGAAAAACTGGCATTCGGCGTTGCCACCGGGTACCAATTTCCAGTGGCAGGAAATCGGTCACGTCTATTACCTGCTGGCCAGTGCCAAGGCACGCATCCTGCCGATGCCTTATGTGGTACGCGAGATCAACTACGGTGTCTCCGAGCACAATACCGATGTGTATCACTCGCTGACGTACGCCGACGGCAAATCGGTTGCCGAGCGAGAAGCCTTTGCCGAGTTTCTTGCCTCCCTGCCTACCGCCATTCAAGGGCTCGATGCCGAGCAGCGCAAGGCGTTTGCCCTGCAGAGTTTCGAGGCCATGGCCGACAGCTTGAAGACTGGGCGCGCGCTGACTGCAGAACTGATTTTCGAATCCACCTGGAATCAGAACCTCAGGCATCCGGATCGTCGTTTTGGTCCGTTGCAGTACGTCGAGATGCCGTTTTACAACCAGCCGTTCTTCGATCGTCTGGAACAGTTCGAATTCATGCTGCACGCCATGCCCGCCGGCCGTATGCAACTGGAAGGGCTTGAGGGGATATGGACGCGTCAGGCGCACCTGCTGCAGGCGCGTAACAACGATACGCCGGAAAGTGTGGTCGACCGTTTGTGGCAGGCGCACGACCTCAATGCTTTCAACCAGACAGTCGTCAAACGCCTTGCCGCGCATCTGAATGACATGGGTGAAGACGAAGCCGCCGGGTCGGTGAACGAGTGGATTGCTCGGCTTGAAACCCTGGTGATTGAAGACCATCAGGCAGTCTTCGACAACATGAAATCCGGTCGCCTGCTGCAGTGGCTGGCCGCGCGTGAGCCGTCGGCGCAACAGGTCGAGTCGATCACTCGACATCTGTCAGCCCATGACGTTGGTCCGCAGTTCGGCATCTTCCTGCTGGATCTGGATGACCAGATCGACAAGGTGCAGGTCTCGCTCGACAGTCTGCTCGAGGGGCACTGCAAAGCGTTCAGGATTGTGGTGTTCACCACGGGCGAGCCGCCGGTGGCGACCACCGCGCAAAATACCCTGCACTTCGTGCGCGTTACCCAGAGCAACTACGTCGACAAGTTGAATCAGAGTGCTCAGCAGTCAGCGTGCGACTGGTTGTTGCTGGCGCAGGCGGGCGACGAGTTCACCGCCGGCGGCCTGTTGCGGGCGAGTCTGGAACTGATGTCTGCCGCGGGTGTGCGCGCCGTCGCCACCGATGAAATCCAGCGCAAGGAAAACGGTGCACTGGTCGACGTCTTCCGCCCGGGCTTCAATCTGGACCTGCTGCAAAGCGTTCCAGCGCTGATGGCGCGTCATTGGTTGATTCGCCGCGAAGTGTTGCTCGAAGCCGGTGGCTATCAGGCCGACTTCAGCAAGGCACTGGAGCTGGATCTGCTGCTGCGCATCATCGAACAGGGCGGCATTGGCGGCCTGGCGCATCTCGACGAGCCACTGCTGATCACCCAGGCCTCGGTACTGGAAGAGAATGCCCACGAACGTCAGGCGCTGCTGCGTCACCTGGGCAATCGTGGTTACAAGGCCAGGGTCACCTCGGCGACGCCCGGTACCTATCAGATTGATTACCGTCACGCCGAACAGCCGCTGGTGTCGATCATTGTGCCGGCCATCGACGACCTGGCGGCACTGCGTCGCTGCCTGGAAGGCGTGTTGCTCAGAACCCGTTACAGCCGTTATGAAGTGCTGATTGCGGCGAATCCGAATCAGTCGGCCGAGGTCAATGACTGGCTGGGCACGCTGCGTAACCCTAAAGTCAATGTGCTGCGTGCCGATCAGCCGCTCGGCGAGACGGCGTTGTACAACGCCGCCAGCGAGCAGGCGCAGGGTGAGTATCTGGTGCTGTTGGCCGCTGACAGCGAAATCGTCAATCCGAACTGGATCGACTCGTTGCTCAATCACGCGCAGCGTCCGGAAGTGGCTATCGTCGGTGCCAAACTCGTCGATCGTGACGGCAAGATCGCTCATGCTGGCTTGATTGTTGGTCTGAACGATGGCGTGGGCTCGCCTTTCATCGGTGAAAAACATTCCGCTGAAGGCTACATGCAACGCCTGGCGGTCGAGCAGAATTATTCCGCGGTGTCGAAAGTGTGCCTGATGATCCGCAAAGAACTGTTCAACGCACTGGGCGGTCTGGACGAAGTGACGTTCGCCGATGGCTTCAGCGATGTCGATCTGTGCCTCAAGGCCGGTGAGGCGGGTTACCTCATTGTGTGGACGCCGCTGGTGCAGGTTGTGCATCCGGGCCTCTTGCCGCAAGCGCCATCAGCCCTGGCTGCTTTGCGTGAGAAGTGGGGCGGCGCCTTTGCGCAGGACAGTGCCTACAACGCCAACCTGTCCCTCATCGGCAAAGGTTTTACCTTGGGTGAAAGCACGCCGGTCAACTGGTCGCAGTTACTCGCTTGAGTCCGTCGGACAAGGAACAGGAATCAGCACATGTTCAACGGTAAATCGATCTTCATCTCTGGCGGCACCGGCTCGTTCGGGCGCAAATTCATCGCCCGTCTGCTTGAGCAATACCAGCCCAAGCGCGTGGTGGTGTTCTCCCGCGATGAACTCAAACAATACGAAATGCAGCAGACGTTCAACGCGCCGTGCATGCGCTACTTTCTCGGTGACGTGCGCGACGCCGACCGGCTGCGGCAGGCCATGCGCGGCATCGACTACGTGGTGCACGCGGCGGCGCTCAAGCAGGTGCCGGCGGCGGAGTACAACCCGACCGAGTGCATCCGCACCAACGTCAATGGCGCGGAGAACATCATTGCCGCCGCCATCGACAACGGCGTGAAGAAAGTCGTCGCGCTGTCCACCGACAAAGCGGCCAGCCCGATCAATCTGTACGGCGCGACCAAGCTGCTGTCGGACAAGCTGTTCGTCGCCGCCAACAACATTGCCGGTGAGCAACAAACGCGTTTTGCCGTGGTGCGCTACGGCAACGTGGCGGGCTCGCGGGGTTCGGTGGTGCCGTTCTTCAGCAAGCTGATTGCCGACGGTGCGCAGGAGCTGCCGATCACCGACGAGCGCATGACCCGCTTCTGGATCACCCTCGATCACGGCGTGCAGTTTGTCCTCGACAGCTTTGCGCGGATGCACGGCGGCGAAGTGTTCGTGCCGAAGATCCCGTCGATCCGCATCGTCGATCTGGCGCGGGGCATGGCCGAGCATCTGCCGCACAAGAACGTCGGTATTCGTCCCGGGGAAAAACTGCATGAGCTGATGGTGCCGCTGGACGATGCGCGGATGACCCTGGAATTCGAAGACCACTACACCATCCAGCCTTCCATCCGCTTTACCAGCGTCGATGTCGATTTCTCCATCGACAAGCTTGGCGAACATGGGCGGCCGGTGAGTGAGGATTTCGAATACCGCTCCGACACCAATCCGCACTACCTCTCGGTCGGGCAGATCGCCGAGCTGCACGCGAAGTTGTCGGCATGATTCCCTACGGTCGGCAGAGCGTTGATCAGGCGGACATCAATGCCGTGGTCGAGGTTTTGCAATCGGACTGGCTGACTCAAGGCCCGACCATCGAGCGTTTCGAGCAGGCGATGGCTGCACGCTGCCAGGCGGACTTCGCGGTGGCGGTGTGCAACGCCACCGCGGCGCTGCACATCGCCTGTCTCGCTGCCGGCCTGGGCCCGGGCGACCGTTTGTGGACCACGCCGAACACTTTTCTGGCCTCAGCCAACTGCGGGCGCTATTGCGGCGCCGAGGTGGATTTCGTCGACATCGATCCGCTGACCTGGAACCTCGATGCTTATGCTCTCGCCGCGAAGCTCGATCAGGCCGAGCAGGACGGCACACTGCCGAAAGTGTTGGTGGCGGTGGCGTTCTCCGGGCAGAGCTGCGACCTGCGCAAGATTGCCGAACTGGCCGAGCGCTACAACTTCACGGTGATCGAAGACGCCTCGCACGCGGTGGGCGCCAGCTACGCCGGGCGCCCGGTGGGGTGCGGGGAATTTGCGGCGATGACCGTGTTCAGTTTCCACCCGGTGAAAATCATCACCAGCGCTGAAGGTGGCATGGTCCTGACCAATCGCCCGCAACTGGCCGAGCGTCTGCAACGCCTGCGCAGCCACGGCATGACCCGCGATCCGCAGCAGATGAGCGAACCCAGCCACGGCCCGTGGTATTACCAGCAGATCGAGCTGGGCTTCAATTACCGGATCACCGATTTGCAAGCGGCGCTGGGTCTGTCGCAACTGGCCAAACTGGACGGGTTCATCGCCCGTCGCCGCGAACTGGCGGCGCGTTACGACCGGTTGCTGGCCTACCTGCCACTGACCTTGCCCAGCGCGCAGCCGGAGGCGGAATCGGCGTGGCACCTGTACGTGGTGCGCTTGCAGACCGAACGCATCGGCCTGACCCATCGTCAGGTGTTCGAAGGCTTGCGTGCCGCCGGCATCGGCGTGAACCTGCACTATATTCCTGTGCATTTGCAGCCGTACTATCGCGACCTGGGTTTTGCCGAAGGTGACTTCCCCGAAGCCGAGCGTTATTACGCCGAGGCGATCAGCCTGCCGCTGTATCCGTTGCTCACTGACGAGCAGCAGGATCATGTGGTCGAGCAATTGCGCCGGCTGACCGAATAAACCCCGCTGCGGCGGCGAATGAGACTGTGCAATGCGTGATCTGAGTGAGCAGGAAAAATTCTGGCAGGGCGATTTCGGCAACCAGTACGTCGATCGCAATGTCGGTCAGCCACTGGTCGCGGCCAACCTGGCGTTGTTCGCCAAGGCCCTGAGCCGCGCCGGGCGCATCGACAGTGTGGTTGAGCTGGGCACCAATGCCGGCAACAACCTGCAGGCGCTGCGTCAACTGCTGCCGCACAGTGAATTGTTCGGCGTCGAGATCAATGAAAGCGCCTGTGCGCAGGCGCGGGCACTGGGCATCGCGCAGATCTGGCACGGCTCGCTGTTCGACTTTCCCCGCGAGCGCAGTTACGACCTGACCCTGAGCAAAGGCGTGCTGATCCATCTGGCGCCGGAGCTGCTGCCGACCGCCTATGCGCAGTTGTATGCGTTGAGTCAGCGCTACATCCTGATCGCCGAGTACTACAACCCGGCGCCGGTGGAAGTGTCCTATCGCGGCAACAGCGGCAAGTTGTTCAAGCGCGATTTCGCCGGGGAAATGCTTGATCGTTATGCCGATCTGCAATTGCTCGATTACGGCTTTGGTTATCACCGTGACCCGCAGTTCCCGGTGGACGACATCACCTGGTTCCTGCTGGAAAAACGTCCTTGAACAGCGTCGCAATCATCCCGGCCCGTGGTGGCAGCAAGCGCATCCCGCGCAAGAATCTGCTGGCGTTCGACGGCGTGCCGATGATTGTCCGCTCGATCCGTACGGCGCTCGACAGTGGCTTGTTCGAACAGGTCGTGGTCAGTACCGATGACGCGGAAATTGCCGAGCTGGCGCTGGCCCACGGTGCGCAAGTGCCGTTCCTGCGCCCTGCTGAACTGGCGGATGATTTCACCGGCACCGCTGCGGTGATCGTGCATGCCTTGCAGCAACTGCCCGCGTTCGATTACGCCTGCTGCGTGTACGCCACGGCGCCGTTGTTGCAGGCGCGTTTTTTGCGCGAGGGATTCGAGTTGCTGCAGCAGCACCCGGACAAAGCCTTTGCGTTCTCCGTGTGCAGCTTTGGTTTCCCGGTGCAGCGTGCGCTGACGCTGGACGGGCAGGGCGCATTGACCGCGTTGTACCCGGAATTTCGCAACACCCGCTCGCAGGATCTGCCTGAAGCTTTTCAGGACGCCGGCCAGTTTTACTGGGGCCGTCGCGAGGCGTGGCTGCGCGGTGACGTGTTGTATTCACCCGCGAGCCTGCCGGTGCTTCTGCCGCGGCATCTGGTGCAGGACATCGACACGCTGCAAGACTGGAAACGCGCCGAATACCTCTACGCCGCGCTCAAGGCCGGCGGAGAACTGCAATGAGAGTGCTGATCCGCGCTGACGCTTCGCCGACCATCGGCAGTGGCCACATCGCCCGTTGCCTGACGCTGGCGCGGGTGCTGCGCCAGCAAGGCAGTCATGTCGCGTTTGCCTGTCGGCGGTTGCCCGGGCATCGGCTCGATGTCTTGGCTGCCGAAGGTTTCGAGACCTTCGCCTTGCCGGACTTCTACCCCGACGAAGACCCGCAGCAAGCCATCGAATCGATGCTGCCGTGGCAGGCAGACATCGAGGCGCTGGACGCCTTGCTGGCAGGTCACGCCGCATTCGACTGGATCATCGCCGACCACTACGGCCTCGATCATCACTGGCAAGCCGCTGCCCGTCGTTGGGCGCCACGGATTGCGGCGGTGGACGATCTCGCCACCCGCCGTTACAGCGTTGATCTGCTGCTCAATCAGAACCTGTCCGGTCTCAGCGCAAACTATGCGCCGCTGCTGCCCGAAGACTGCCGCACCTTGCTCGGTCCGCGCTACGCCATGCTGCGCGAGGAGTTCGTCTGCCCGGCCATTGCGATCAAGCCCAAGGCGCGCCGGGTGCTGGTGAATTTCGGTGGTTTCGATGCGGCGATGCAGACCCATCACGCGATGTTGGCGCTGAAGGACTTCACCGAACTGGAAGTGGATTTCGTCGCCGGTGCAGACAACCCGGCGTGGGCGCAAATGCAGGCACTGGCCGCAACACGGCCGCATTGGCGCCTGCACAGTTTCGTCAGCGATTTCCAGCAGCGCATGACCGCGGCCGATCTGTTTATCGGCGCGGGTGGCGGCACCAGTTGGGAGCGTGCAGCCCTCGGCCTGCCGACGATCTGCATCGCGGTATCGAACAACCAGAAAGCCAACGGCGAAGTCATGGCAGCGGCGGGGGCGCATGTGTTCATGGGCGCCCGCGAGCAGGTCAGCGTCGAACAACTGCGCGACGCCATCGGTTTTGTCGTCGACAATTTCTATCTGCGCCTGAGTCTGGCCGAGCGTTCACGGCAACTGGTCGATGGGCGCGGTGCGTTGCGCGTGGCGGCGGCGCTGGCCGGTGCAGTGCTCAAGCTGCGCCTGGCGACTCTGGATGACGCGCAATTGCTGTTCGACGGGCGCAATGCCGAGGCTGTGCGGCGGTGGTCATTGGACACGGCTGCAATCGAATGGCCGCAGCACCTGAACTGGCTGACGGCGAGCCTGCGCAACCCGCAGCGTCTGCTGTTGATTGCCGAGGCCGATGACGGCCCGGTCGGCGTCTTGCGTTATGACTTGCGTGGATTCGAGGTTGAAGTGTCGCTGTATCTGCTGCGCGGGCGTTTTGGTCTGGGCTGGGGCAGGGCGCTGCTGGCGCGAGGTGAGGCGTTCGTCCGCGAGCACTGGCCGCAGATGACCGCCATTACCGCTCAGGTGCTGCCGGGCAATCGTCCGTCTTTGAATGTGTTTCGTGACGCCGGATTCACCCAGAGTGCCTGCGCGTTCACCAAGGTTTTGAAGGATCACCGCGATGAGTAGTTTCAAGATTGGCGAGCGTCTGATCGGTGCCGATGCGCCGCCGTTCATCATTGCCGAGATGAGCGGCAACCATAACCAGTCGCTGGAGCTGGCGCTGCAGATTGTCGAAGCCGCCGCCAAGGCTGGGGCGCATGCCTTGAAGCTGCAGACTTACACCGCGCAGACCATGACCCTGGATCTGGCCGAGGGCGAGTTTTTCATCAAGGACCCGAATAGCCTGTGGGCGGGTACTTCGCTGTACGACCTGTATGAGAAGGCCCACACCCCGTGGGAGTGGCATGCGCCGATTTTCGCTCGGGCCAAAGAACTGGGCATGCTCGCGTTCTCGACGCCGTTCGATGACACGGCGGTGGACTTTCTCGAAAGCCTCGACGTGCCGGCGTACAAGATCGCCAGTTTCGAAAACACCGATCTGCCGTTGATCCGCCGTGTGGCCGCGACCGGCAAACCGCTGATCATCTCCACCGGCATGGCCAGCATCGCCGAACTCGACGAAACCGTGCGCGCTGCCCGCGAGGCGGGGTGCAAGGATCTGGTGCTGCTCAAGTGCACCAGCACTTACCCGGCGACCCCGCTCAACAGCAACGTGCGCACGATCCCGCATCTGCGTGAACTGTTCGGTTGCGAGGTGGGTCTGTCCGATCACTCCATGGGCGTGGGTGTGTCCGTGGCCGCCGTGGCACTCGGGGCAACGGTGGTGGAAAAACACTTTACCCTCGACCGTTCGGCAGGTGGCGTCGACGCCAGTTTCTCGCTGGAACCTGCGGAGCTGGCCAGTCTGGTGGTGGAAACCGAACGCGCCTGGCAAGCCATGGGCCAGGTGCATTACGGCGTCACCGAGGCCGAGCGCAAGTCGCTGGTCTATCGCCGCTCGCTGTACGTCACTGCCGACATGGCCGCCGGTGAAGCCTTTTCCGGGGACAATCTGCGCGCCATTCGCCCTGGTCTCGGTCTGCCGCCCAAGCACACCGATGCCGTCCTCGGTCGCCGCGCTCGTCAGGCGATCAAACGCGGCACGCCGCTGGACTGGTCGTTGGTCGAATAACCCGATCTGCCACCGATTCGGCAAAATAGCGTGACCTGCGAGTCATAACGCGCATCTTCACTGTATTGTATTGACCGGGGAGATGGCGCCTGGCCGTGTAATCGGTTCCAGTGATAGCCCTTTGCGCTCCCCGTGGCTGCCCTTTGTGGCGGCCGTTTTCTGTTTGTCGGCGCCCCTCGAATCCTTGCGAGCGGTGGTTTTGGGCTGTTTTTTATTGGGAAGCCGTAATGATTGGCATAAAAAGCATTGCGAGCTACGTTCCTGTAGCCGGCGTGGACAATTACGCACAAGGTGCAAAATTCGAGAAGGATGAAGAATTCATCCTCGGTAAAATCGGTTCGGCCTTCCTGCCGCGCAAAGGCGCTGAACAGGAAACCTCCGATCTGTGCGTGGAAGCGGCCAATGCGCTGTTTGCCAGCAACCCTGAATTGAAACGTGAATCGATCGACGCGCTGATCGTCGTCACCCAGAACGGTGACGAAGAAGGTCTGCCGCACACCGCTGCGATCGTCCAGGACAAGCTCGGTCTGCCGACAAATGTTGCGGCGTTCGACATTTCCCTGGGCTGCTCCGGTTACGTCTACGGCATTTACGCGATCAAGGGCTTCATGGAAGCCGCCGGCCTGAAGAACGGCCTGCTGATCACCGCTGACCCGTATTCGAAAATCGTCGACCCGGAAGACCGCAACACCACCATGCTCTTCGGCGATGCCGCCACGGCGACCTGGATGGGCGAAGACCCGGCCTGGGCGCTGGGCAAGGCCAAGTTCGGTACCGACGGTTCCGGCGCGCCACACCTGAAAGTCACTGATGGCGTGTTCTTCATGAACGGCCGTCAGGTGTTCAACTTCGCACTGCTCAAAGTCCCGGCGCACTTGCACGAATTGCTCGACGACTCCGGCCTCAAGGCTGATGACATCGACGCCTTCTGCATTCACCAGGGCAGTGCGGCGATTGTCGATGCGGTGGCGCGGCGTTTCGAAGGTGAACCGGAGAAGTTCATCAAGGATATGGTCGAGACCGGCAATACCGTGTCGTCGAGCATCCCGCTGCTGCTGGAAAAACACGTACTCGATTCCGACTGGCAGCGCATTGCCCTGAGCGGTTTCGGTGTCGGTCTGTCGTGGGGCTCGGCGATCATCTATCGTCCTTGAGTCGGTCAAAAACGGCGGATACAAAAATAGCGTTCAAGGTTACCCTTGAACGCTATTTTTTTGCCTGAAGGGAGCGCGAGCCGGCATGAGCGAGTTTTTCCAAGCCAACGCCGAGATTATCCAGCAGCGCTGGCCGGCGTTGTTCGAGCGGCTGATGGCTGAAGACGGTTCAGCGGTTCAAGCCGAGCTGGTGCAGGGTTTGGGCTCGACGCTCAGTGTCAATGGCATTCAACTGACCAGTCGCCACGACCGCGTCCACGAAGCCCGCATCCAGGCTGCCAGTCTGGCGGATAAGCCGCAGTTGCATGTTTATGGCACCGGTCTCGGTGATCTGCCATCGGTGCTGCTGGAGCGCGCCGGGCTTGAGCGGTTGTACGTGCATATTCTCAATGGCGCGTTGTTCGCCCTGGTGCTGCAACTGCTCGATCAGCGCCAATGGCTGGAAGATCCGCGCGTGCAGCTGTTCTATGCCGGTGATCTGTCAGACATCTGCACACCGTTTTTCGCCTTGCCGGCGGAGATGCTGCTGGCTGATGACTTCAACGCGAAGATCCGCGATCGGCTGGTCAGCGAAGTGCACTTGAGCTTCAACAATCGTGAATTCGATCCACATTTGCCGTTCATTCAGCAGCGTCTGCAAGACTGTTTGCCGGTGTTGCTGGGCGATGATGATGTGGCGCAGTTGTTCGGGACGGCCAGTGGCCGGGAAATCTATGTGATTGGCACCGGGCCGACGCTCGAAGGACATTTTCAGCGTCTGGCGGCGGTGCGCGCGCAGGCTGAACGTCCGGTGTTGATGTGTGTGGATACCGCTTACCGGCCATTGCGTGAGCACGGGATCGTCCCGGATCTGGTGGTCACCATTGATCAGCGCATCAGCTTCCGGCATCTGCCGTTCGAGGACTCCGCTGGCATCCCGCTGGTGTATCTGCCCATGAGCGATCCTGCGGTGCTGACCGCGTGGAAGGGCAAACGCTACGGCGGTTACTCGGCCAGTCCGGTGTACGCCGCGTTGCGCGAGCAATATCCGCGCGGGCAACTGCATGTCGGTGGCAGCGTGATTCATCCGGCGGTGGATCTGGCGGTGAAGATGGGTGCATCGCGCATTACCCTGTTCGGCGCCGACTTCGCCTTCCCGATGAACAAGACCCATGCCGGCTGGAATGACGGTGATCTGGGGCCGGGGGTCGATCAGGCGCGGCACTGGGTACAGGACGGCCATGGCCAGCGGGTCAGCACCCAGCTGAACTTTCGCGGCTATCTGTGTGTGCTGGAGCGCTATATCGCCGCGCATCCGCAGGTGCAGTTCTTCAACAGCAGTCGGGCAGGCGCGCTGATCGCCGGGACACAGTTCAATCAGGAGTTTGTGCAATGACGACGATTGAGCAGTGCGTCGACGAGTGCCGTCAGTGCGCCGGGTTGTTTCGTCTGGGGCGTGACGTTGAGGCGGCGCTGGATATGGTCGAGGTGTTCGAGGGGGCGCAGCAGTTGCTGATGTCCGCGCCGGCGACGGTACAACAGGACTGGGCCTTGGTACTCACGCAGATGCTCGACCGTCAGGAGCGTCAGGACTGGTTGGGCCTGGCTGACTGGATGGAGTACGAGTTGATCGAAGTGTTGCAAAAAGCACGATCGTCAAACTGACCGACCGCACTGGCCCGCGGCTTTGCGTGCGGGTCGGTTTTATGGCGTCATTTTTTCGCAGGTGGGGGGCGCTAAGCCCTTGTTTTCTCGGGGGTGGCAGGGTGATGGCAAATTTTTTTCAAAAAGCCCTCAAGCAACCTGCCAACCCGACGATAACTATTACGAAGGTTCTCTAGGCCATTCCAGGCGGTTGCCAGGGCCGGAAGCCGCAGTACCCAACCAACGAGGAATTCGTCATGGCTTTAACAGTAAACACCAACACCACGTCGCTGAACGTTCAAAAGAACCTGAACCGCGCTTCCGACGCTCTGTCGACTTCGATGCAGCGCCTGTCTTCCGGCCTGAAAATCAACAGCGCTAAAGACGACGCTGCTGGCCTGCAGATCTCGAACCGTATGTCTTCGCAGATCCGTGGTAACACCCAAGCCATCCAGAACGCCAACGACGGTATCTCCGTTGCTCAGACCGCTGAAGGCGCTCTGCAAGCGACTACCGACATTCTGCAGCGTATGCGTGAACTGGCTGTTAAAGCACGTAACGGCACCAACGGCACTGCTGACCAGACCGCTACCAACGCTGAATTCGCTCAGATGTCTGACGAAATCACCCGTATCTCGGCATCGACCAACCTGAACGGCAAAAACCTGCTGGACGGTTCGGCTGGTACTGTGACCCTGCAAGTTGGCGCAAACACTGGTTCGGCTAACCACATCGACCTGGTACTGAGCTCCAAGTTCGACGCCGTCAGCCTGTCGGTTGGTAGCGGTACTCTGTCCCTGACTGGTGCTACCGTAACTGGCGCTTCGCAGAACATCGACAACGCGATCACCGCAATCGACGCCGCTATCGCTGCAATCGGTGCAACTCGTGCCAGCCTGGGTGCTTCGCAAAACCGTCTGACCAGCACCATCCAGAACTTGCAGAACATCACCGAGAACACCACTGCTGCACAAGGTCGCGTACAAGATACCGACTTCGCCGCAGAGACTGCTAACCTGACCAAGCAGCAAACCCTGCAACAGGCTTCGACCTCTGTTCTGGCTCAAGCCAACCAACTGCCTTCCGCTGTACTGAAGCTGCTTCAGTAATTCGGAATGAGTTTGGGCGGGAGGGTGCGCTGGTCGCGCTCTCTCGCTTTTTTACGTTAGGAGGTGATGAGCATGGACATGAGCGTAAAGCTTAACGTGTCTTATCCGGCTCCCAAGCCAGCGACGCCTGTTGCTGATAAGCCGTCCGAGACGCCAAAAGTTGCACCGGCCGACGCTCCGGTCGCTGACAAGAAAAGTCAGCAAACGGATGACGCCAAGTTGAAACTGGCCGTGCAAGAGATCGAGAAGTTCGTTCAATCGATCAAGCGTAACCTGGAGTTCTCGATCGACGAGCACTCTGGCAAGGTCATCGTCAAGGTGATCGCAAGCGAGACGGGTGAGGTCGTACGCCAGATCCCCTCCGCAGAAGCACTCAAGCTCGCAGACAGCCTCGCCAACGCAAGCCATGTGTTGTTCGACGCCAAAGTCTGATAGCTGGCATGAATAGTGTTTGTCTTTCTTGAATGACGCCTGGATGGGTCAAAAGTCTGGCAACAATCTGAAGGGAGATGCACATGGCAAGTCCAATTCTACCGGGTTCCGGACTGGGTTCCGGCCTGGACATCGGCGCGATCGTGACCGCGCTGGTCAACGCCGACAAGTCGCCGAAGCAGACGCAGATCGATTCCGCGACCAAGACCAATACCCTGAAGATTTCCGGTGTCGGCACGTTGAAGAGTGCGCTGACCGCGTACCAGACGGCGATGACCAACCTGGGCAGCAAGACCAACCCGGCATTTGCCGGCTTCACGGCGACCTCGAGCAACACAGCGATTCTCGGCGCCACCTCCGATAACACCGCGGTGTCGGGGACTTACAACGTTGTTGTCAACCAATTGGCCACTGGCTCGAAAGTTGCCAGCGCTTCTTTCGCCGGCGGTGCTGCCAGTGCCATTCCGAGTGGTACCCTGAAAATCAGTCAGAATGGCACTGATTACAATGTCACGATTCCGGCCAATGCGACCTTGCAGAGCACCCGTGACGCGATTAACACGGCTCAGGGCGCCAATGGCATTTCTGCCAACATCGTGACCGATAGCAGCGGCGCTTCGCGTCTGGTGATCAGCTCGAACAAGACGGGCGCAGGTTCCGACCTGTCTGTCAGCGGGATTGCCGGTCTGGAGATCGACGGTACTCAGCCGATGGGTACCAATCCGGCGGCAGGCGCCTCTGGCAACGTCAACGGTCCTGCACAAGATGCCATGGTGACCATCGACGGCCTGCAGGTTTCCAGCAAGAGCAACACGGTCAGTGGTGCAATCAGCGGCTTGACTCTGAATCTGACCGCAGTCAGCCCAGTCGTTGGTAGCGTTGCCACGCCGACCGTTGTCAGCGTCGATACCAACACCAAAGGGCTGCAGGCTTCGGTTCAGGCGTTTGTTGACGCCTACAACACCCTGAAGACCACCATCGACACCCTGTCCAAGGCAACACCGGACGCCGATGGCAAACTGACGGTGCAGGCCGCTTTCACCGGTGACTCGTTGCCGCGCTCGCTGATCTCCGACATCCGTGGCCAGTTGACTGCTCCTGGTGCTGGTGCAGATGGTGCTTTGTCCTACCTGTCGGAGATCGGTGTGATGACCGATCGTCTCACCGGTAACCTGACGTTCGATACTGCTGCGTTCACCAAAACCATGAGTCAGCCTGGCAAGGCTGGTCAGGTTCAGCAGATGTTCACCGGGACCAATGACACCAACGGTCTGCTGGCGCGCATGAGCAAGGCGGTGGACCCGTATCTGAAAGCTTCTCCGGATGGTAAAACCACCACGGGTTTGCTTGATCAGCGTATGACCATTTTGAACAACAACACGCGCAACCTTACTTCCCAGCAATTGGCGCTGGATCTGCGTGTGGCCAACCTGACCAAGACGTTGACTGCGAAATACAACGCCATGGACCTGCTGGTTGGGCAAATGAAGGCGACGGCCAGTAACATCACGTCGTTCTTCAGCTCGCTGAACGCTCAGCAATCCGCGAAGTAACCCGCAAGAACGACAAAAACCCGGCTACGCTTTATCGGCGTGCGCCGGGTTTTTGTCTTTTGATCTAAAGTTCTGTGATTCGTTGGCGATACACTGGTTATACGAGTCATTGTGGCAATGAGGTAGAACATGAACCCAATGTTAGCCCTTCGGCAATATCAGAAAGTCGGCGCGCACGCCCAGACCTCCGAGGCGAGCCCGCACCGTCTGGTACAAATGTTGATGGAAGGCGGGCTGGCCCGCATCGCTCAGGCCAAGGGTGCCATCGAGCGCAAGGACATTCCTGGCAAGTGCACCTCGATCAGCAAGGCCATTGGCATTGTCAGCGGTCTGCGCGAAGGTCTGGACCTGGAAAAGTGTGCCGATGAACTGGCCGATCTGGACGGGCTGTACATCTACATGATGAAGCGCCTCGCCGAGGCCAACATCAACAGCGATCCGCGCATTCTCGATGAGGTCGCCGGCTTGCTGAGCACGGTCAAAGAAGGCTGGGATGCCATCGCCCCCGAGCCTGCTCCGCAGTTTTGAAGGAGAGCACCATGAGTCTTGTATTGCAGCGAATCGCCGACACCCGTGAAGCGCTGGTCAGTGCGCTGGCCGAACGCAACTGGGAAGCCATTGGCGAGCTGGATCTGGCTTGCCGATCCTGCATGGAAGACGTCATGGTCGAGGCCTCGCTGGATGAGGAGGCCTTGCGCAATAACCTTGAGGAGCTGCTCCACGTCTACAAGGAGCTTCTGGAGGCGGCGATGGGTGAGCGGCAGGCGATAGCCAACGAGATGTCGCAGATCACCCAAGCGCAAAAGGCGGCAAAGGTTTACCATCTGTTTGGTTAATTAACCCCCAGTTAATCCAGACATGTGCGCCATAAATTTGACTGTGCACGGTTTTTTGACTTAACTAGTGGCTGTTTTCAGATTTCAGGCGTCTACAGGCACAAGGTGTCCTGCAAGCGTCTCGCTTGCCCCATTTTTCGGGCATTGAGTTGACTAGGGAAGTTGCTATTGCATGTGGCGTGAAACCAAAATTCTGCTGATCGATGACGATAGCGTCCGCCGCCGCGACCTGGCGGTGATTTTAAATTTTCTCGGCGAAGAAAATTTACCCTGCGGCAGCCATGACTGGCAGCAGGCTGTCGGCTCTTTGTCATCAAGTCGTGAAGTCATCTGTGTGCTGATCGGGACGGTAAATGCTCCGGGTGCGCTGTTGGGCTTGTTAAAGACACTCTCGACATGGGATGAGTTCCTTCCGGTTTTGCTGATGGGCGATAATTCTTCCGTCGACCTGCCGGAAGACCAGCGCCGCCGGGTGCTTTCGACGCTGGAAATGCCACCCAGCTACAGCAAGCTGCTCGACTCCCTGCACCGTGCCCAGGTCTATCGCGAGATGTACGACCAGGCCCGCGAGCGCGGCCGTCATCGCGAACCCAACTTGTTCCGCAGCCTCGTCGGCACCAGCCGCGCGATCCAGCACGTGCGTCAGATGATGCAGCAAGTGGCCGATACCGACGCCAGTGTGCTGATCCTCGGCGAGTCCGGCACCGGCAAGGAAGTGGTTGCGCGCAACCTGCATTACCACTCCAAGCGTCGCGACGCGCCATTCGTGCCAGTCAACTGCGGGGCGATCCCGGCCGAGCTGCTGGAAAGCGAACTGTTCGGCCACGAGAAGGGCGCCTTCACCGGCGCGATCACCAGCCGTGCCGGACGTTTCGAGCTGGCCAACGGCGGTACGCTGTTCCTCGATGAAATCGGCGACATGCCGCTGCCGATGCAGGTCAAACTGTTGCGCGTCCTGCAGGAGCGTACCTTCGAGCGTGTGGGCAGCAACAAGACCCAGAGCGTCGATGTGCGCATCATTGCCGCGACTCACAAGAACCTCGAAAGCATGATCGAGGTCGGCACCTTCCGCGAAGACCTCTACTATCGCCTGAATGTGTTCCCGATCGAGATGGCGCCGTTGCGTGAGCGCGTTGAAGACATCCCGCTGCTGATGAACGAACTGATCTCGCGCATGGAGCACGAAAAGCGCGGTTCGATCCGCTTCAACTCGGCAGCGATCATGTCGCTGTGCCGTCACGGCTGGCCGGGCAACGTCCGCGAGCTGGCCAACCTGGTGGAGCGCATGGCGATCATGCACCCGTACGGGGTCATCGGTGTGGTCGAGTTGCCGAAGAAATTCCGCTACGTCGATGATGAAGACGAGCAGATGGTCGACAGCCTGCGCAGCGATCTCGAAGAGCGCGTGGCGATCAACGGTCATACCCCGGACTTCACCGCCAACGCTTTGTTGCCGCCGGAAGGTCTGGACCTCAAAGACTACCTCGGTGGTCTGGAGCAGGGCCTGATCCAGCAGGCATTGGACGATGCCAATGGCATTGTGGCGCGTGCCGCCGAACGCCTGCGCATTCGTCGTACCACGCTGGTGGAGAAGATGCGCAAGTACGGCATGAGCCGGCGCGAAGGTGATGAACAGGCGGATGATTGACGCCTGTTTTTCAACGCCTTCATTTATAAGCAGTTTTTTTTAGGCACGGGTATTGCTACATCCCTCGCAACGTTCCGTTTAACTGACGGTCAGCCAAGCGAGAGAACACAATGCCCCACGCCCAGATGTCATCTGCCTCCAATGCCGAGGGGCAATCGTCGTCCGTAGAGCAGGCGAGCCGTCAGGGGCTTGAGCAGGCGTTCGCGCTGTTCAATCAGATGTCCAGTCAATTGACCGACTCCTACAGCATGCTTGAGGCCCGGGTCACCGAGCTCAAGGGCGAGTTGGCCGTGGTCAGTGCCCAACGCATGCAGGAGCTGGCCGAAAAAGAACGTTTGGCCAACCGCCTGCAAAACCTCCTGGATCTGTTGCCCGGTGGTGTCATCGTCATTGACGGCCACGGCATGGTTCGCGAAGCCAATCCGGCGGCTATCGAGTTGTTGGGGTTGCCTTTGGACGGCGAGTTGTGGCGCCACGTGATCGCCCGATGCTTCGCCCCGCGCGAGGATGATGGTCATGAAATCTCGCTGAAAAACGGTCGGCGACTGTCGATTGCCACCCGCTCGCTGGATGCCGAGCCGGGGCAGTTGGTGCTGCTCAACGACCTGACAGAAACCCGCCACCTTCAAGATCAACTGGCGCGTCATGAGCGTCTGTCATCGCTGGGGCGCATGGTCGCCTCGCTGGCCCATCAGATCCGCACGCCGTTGTCTGCCGCTTTGCTCTACGCCAGTCATCTGACTGAGCAGGAATTGCCGGTCGCGACCCAGCAGCGCTTTGCCGGACGCCTCAAAGAGCGCCTGCATGAGCTGGAGCATCAGGTGCGTGACATGCTGGTGTTCGCCCGCGGCGAGTTGCCGTTGACTGACCGCATCACCCCCAATGCGTTGATGCAGACATTGCAGGCGGCAGCGTTGACCCATGTGCAGGACTTGCCTATTCGCTGGCAGTGCGACAGTCATGCCGGCGAATTGCTGTGCAACCGCGACACGCTGGTCGGGTCCCTTCTCAATCTGATCGAAAACGCGATTCAGGCCAGTGACGGCAACGTGCGCCTGAAAGTGCATTGCTACACCCGCGACAACAGCCTGCGCCTGTGCGTCAGCGACAGCGGCAGCGGTATAGATCCGGTGGTGCTCGAGCGTCTCGGCGAGCCATTTTTTACCACCAAAGTCACCGGCACCGGGCTCGGCCTGACCGTGGTCAAGGCTGTGGCCCGGGCACATCAGGGAGAATTGCGGCTGCGTTCGCGGGTCGGGCGCGGCACGTGCGCGCAGGTGATCCTGCCGCTGTTTTCCGCTGTACAGGGAGCTGAGTAAACGTCATGGGCATCAAGGTTTTGCTGGTCGAGGATGACCGCTCGTTGCGCGAAGCGCTGGCCGATACGCTGTTGCTGGCGGGCCACGACTACCAAGCCGTCGGCAGCGCCGAAGAGGCGTTGCAAGCGGTCGAGCGCGAAGCGTTCAGTCTGGTGGTCAGTGACGTCAACATGCCTGGCATGGACGGCCATCAACTGCTTGGACTGTTGCGCGCCCGGCGGCCGCAACTACCGGTGCTGCTGATGACCGCACACGGCGCGGTGGAGCGAGCGGTCGATGCGATGCGCCAGGGGGCGGCGGATTATCTGGTCAAGCCGTTCGAGCCCAAGGCTCTGCTGGACTTGGTTTCGCGGCATGCGCTGGGCTGTATCAGCGTGGCTGATAGCGACGGGCCGGTGGCGGTCGAGGCGGCCAGTGCGCAACTGCTCGACCTGGCGGCGCGGGTGGCGCGCAGCGATTCCACGGTATTGATCTCCGGCGAATCCGGCACCGGCAAGGAAGTGCTGGCGCGCTACATCCATCAGCAATCCCATCGTGCCAGTCAGCCGTTCATCGCGATCAACTGCGCGGCGATTCCCGACAACATGCTCGAGGCCACGCTGTTCGGTCACGAGAAGGGCTCATTCACCGGCGCCATCGCGGCGCAGCCTGGCAAGTTTGAACAAGCCGATGGCGGCACCCTTCTGCTCGACGAGATTTCCGAAATGCCCCTGGGCCTGCAAGCCAAGTTGCTGCGGGTACTGCAGGAGCGTGAAGTCGAGCGTGTCGGTGCGCGCAAGCCGATCGCGCTGGATATTCGCGTGGTCGCGACCACCAACCGCGATCTGGCCGGCGAAGTGGCGGCTGGACGCTTCCGTGAAGACCTTTTTTACCGTCTGTCGGTTTTCCCTCTGGCGTGGCGTCCACTTCGCGAGCGCACTGCCGATATCTTGCCGCTGGCCGAGCGGTTGCTGAACAAACACGTCAATAAAATGAAGCACGCGCCGGCGAAACTGTCGCCAGAAGCCCGGGCTTGCCTCACCGGTTATCCGTGGCCGGGCAATGTGCGTGAACTGGATAACGCCATTCAACGGGCGCTGATTCTGCAGCAGGGCGGTTTGATCCAGCCGCAGGATTTCTGCCTGACGGGCGCGGTGACGTTTGGTGCTGCGCCGTCCGTTGCGCCGGTGCAGCCGTTGGTGCGCGAGATCGAAGTCGAGACTGAATCCGCCGGTGCGCTGGGCGATGACCTGCGGCGCCGGGAGTTTCAGATGATCATCGATACCCTGCGCACCGAACGCGGCCGGCGCAAGGAAGCGGCGGAAAAGCTCGGTATCAGCCCGCGAACCCTGCGCTACAAGTTGGCGCAAATGCGCGATGCCGGGATGGACGTCGAAGGCTATCTGTTCGCCACGTGAGCGGTGGCGCAAAAGATTGAAAGTGCTTTTCTGAAAGGCTGCCCGATAGCTGGCACCCTTGTTGCTAATACCTGTGTACCCGCCGAGTGAGTGTCAAAAAATTGCGGGCCGCCCAAGAGAGTAGACCATGAGCCAAGGTATTGAATTTAATCGGTTGATGATGGACATGAAGGCCATGAAAATGGACGCCATGGCCACGCCGAAATCGACTGCCGCCGTCCCTGAACTGGCAGGCAGCAGCTTTTCCGACATGCTCGGTCAGGCCATCAACAAAGTCAGCGATACCCAGCAGGCTTCGACTCAGTTGGCCAACGCATTTGAAATCGGCAAGAGCGGCGTTGACCTGACCGACGTGATGATCGCCTCGCAGAAAGCCAGCGTGTCGTTCCAGGCTCTGACCCAGGTGCGCAACAAACTGGTTCAGGCTTATCAAGACATCATGCAGATGCCGGTTTAAGGACGAGATTGAGTCATGGCAGAAGCAGTCGCCGATAACGTTCCGGCCAAGGCCACCCCGATAGACGGCAAACCGCCGCTGTTCGGCCTGTCCTTCCTGGAAAACCTCTCCGAGATGACCATGCTGCGTCAGGTGGGCCTGTTGGTCGGCCTGGCTGCGAGCGTGGCGATTGGCTTTGCCGTGGTGCTGTGGTCGCAGCAGCCGGATTACCGTCCGTTGTACGGCAGCCTTGCCGGCATGGACGCCAAGCAGGTCATGGACACCCTGGCCTCCGCCGACATCCCTTACACCGTCGAGCCGAACTCCGGCGCCTTGCTGGTCAAGGCTGACGACCTGTCCCGTGCGCGGATGAAACTCGCGGCCGCTGGTGTCACTCCCAGCGACGGCAACATCGGTTTCGAAATCCTCGACAAGGAACAGGGTCTGGGCACCAGCCAGTTCATGGAAGCGACCCGTTACCGTCGCGGCCTCGAAGGCGAACTGGCGCGCACCATCTCCAGCCTGAACAACGTCAAGGGCGCCCGCGTGCACCTGGCGATTCCGAAGAGCTCGGTGTTCGTGCGTGATGAGCGCAAGCCAAGCGCTTCGGTTCTGGTCGAGTTGTACTCCGGACGTTCGCTGGAGCCGGGTCAGGTGGTGGCGATCATCAACCTGGTGGCGACTTCCGTGCCTGAACTGAGCAAATCGCAGATCACCGTCGTCGATCAGAAGGGCAATCTGCTCTCCGATCAGGCGGAGAACTCCGAAATGACCATGGCCGGCAAGCAGTTCGATTACAGCCGCCGCATGGAAAGCATGCTCACTCAGCGCGTGCACAACATTCTGCAGCCGGTACTGGGTAACGATCGCTACAAGGCTGAAGTCTCGGCCGACATCGATTTCAGTGCCGTCGAATCGACCGCCGAGCAGTTCAACCCGGACCAACCGGCGTTGCGCAGCGAGCAGTCGGTCAATGAACAGCGTACCGCCAGCAATGGCCCGCAAGGTGTCCCGGGGGCCCTGAGCAACCAGCCGCCGGCGCCGGCCTCGGCACCGCAAACCACCGGTGGCGCGCAGGGCTCTACCGGCATGATTCAGCCCGGTCAGCCACTGGTGGATGCCAACGGTCAGCAGATCATGGACCCGGCCACCGGCCAGCCAATGCTCGCACCATACCCGGCGGACAAGCGTCAACAATCCACCAAGAACTTCGAACTTGACCGTTCCATCAGCCACACCAAGCAGCAGCAGGGTCGCCTGAATCGTCTGTCGGTGTCGGTAGTGGTCGACGATCAGGTCAAGGTCAATGCGGCCAACGGGGAAACCACCCGCGCGCCATGGAGCGCCGATGAACTGGCGCGCTTCACCCGTCTGGTGCAGGACGCCGTTGGCTTCGATGCCAGCCGTGGCGACAGCGTCAGCGTGATCAACATGCCGTTTTCCGCCGAACGCGGTGAAGTGGTTGCCGATATTCCGTTCTACTCCCAGCCATGGTTCTGGGACATCGTCAAACAAGTGCTGGGTGTGTTGTTCATCCTGGTGCTGGTGTTTGGTGTGCTGCGTCCGGTGTTGAACAACATCACCGGTGGCGGCAAAGGCAAGGAGCTGGCCGGTCTGGGCAGCGACGTGGAACTCGGTGGCATGGGCGGCCTGGACGGCGACCTGGCCAACGACCGCGTGAGCCTCGGTGGTCCGCAGAGCATTCTGTTGCCGAGCCCGAGTGAGGGTTACGACGCACAACTGAATGCAATCAAGAGCTTGGTGGCCGAGGATCCGGGTCGCGTGGCTCAGGTCGTGAAAGAGTGGATTAACGCAGATGAGTGATAACCGAGCCGCAACTGTCAAACTGAACAAGGTCGACAAAGCTGCAATTCTGCTGCTGTCCCTGGGTTCGACCGATGCCGCGCAAGTGCTGCGCCACATGGGCCCGAAAGAGGTTCAGCGGGTGGGTGTGGCCATGGCTCAGATGGGCAACGTCCATCGCGAGCAGGTCGAGCAGGTCATGAGTGAGTTCGTCGACATCGTCGGCGACCAGACCAGCCTCGGCGTCGGTTCCGACGACTACGTGCGCAAAATGCTTACCCAGGCCTTGGGCGAAGACAAGGCCAACGGCCTGATCGACCGCATTCTGCTCGGTGGCAACACCAGCGGCCTCGACAGCCTGAAATGGATGGAGCCGCGCGCGGTTGCCGACGTGATCCGTTACGAACACCCGCAGATCCAGGCCATCGTCGTCGCGTACCTCGACCCGGATCAGGCCGGTGAAGTGCTCGGCAACTTTGACCACAAGGTGCGCCTGGACATCATCCTGCGCGTTTCGTCGCTGAACACCGTGCAACCGGCTGCGCTGAAAGAGCTGAACCAGATTCTCGAGAAGCAGTTCTCCGGCAACTCGAACGCCTCGCGCACCACCCTGGGTGGCATCAAGCGTGCGGCGGACATCATGAACTTCCTCGACAGCTCGATCGAAGGTCAGCTCATGGACTCGATCCGCGAAGTCGACGAAGACCTGTCCGGTCAGATCGAAGACCTCATGTTCGTGTTCAACAACCTCGCCGACGTCGACGACCGCGGCATCCAGGCGCTGTTGCGCGAAGTCTCCTCCGACGTGCTGGTGCTGGCCCTCAAGGGTTCGGACGAAGGCGTCAAGGAGAAGATCTTCAAGAACATGTCCAAACGTGCGGCCGAACTGTTGCGCGACGACCTCGAAGCCAAAGGCCCGGTGCGCGTCAGCGACGTGGAAACCGCGCAGAAAGAAATCCTCACCATTGCCCGTCGCATGGCCGAAGCCGGCGAAATCGTGCTCGGTGGCAAGGGCGGCGAGGAAATGATCTAAGCCCATGGACAAGCATGACGAGTCAGTGACGGATCTGATCCGCGCCCGCGATGTCCGTGGTTTCGAATCCTGGGCGCTGCCCAGCTTCGATCCGCCGAAACCGGAACCCGAGCCGGAGCCGGAGCCCGAACCGCCGGAAATGGAAGAAGTGCCGCTGGAGGAAGTCCAGCCACTGACCCTGGAAGAACTCGAAAGCATCCGTCAGGAGGCCTACAACGAGGGCTTTGGCATCGGTGAGAAGGAAGGTTTTCACAGCGCCACGCTCAAGGTGCGTCAGGAAGCCGAAGTGGCGTTGGCGGCAAAACTGGCCAGCCTCGAACAACTGATGACCCACCTGTTCGAGCCGATTGCCGAGCAAGACACGCAGATCGAAAAGTCGCTGGTCGACCTTGTGCAACACATCACCAGACAGGTGATCAAGCGCGAACTGGCGATCGATTCCAGCCAGATCGAACACGTCATGCGCGACGCGCTCAAGCTGCTGCCGTTGGGCGTGGACAACGTGCGTCTGTACGTCAATCCGCAGGACTTCGAACAGGCCAAGGCCTTGCGCGAACGCCATGAAGAAACCTGGCGTATCGTCGAGGACGAGTCGCTGATGCCCGGTGGTTGCCGGGTTGAAACCGCGCACAGCCGCATCGACGCGAGCATTGAAACCCGCATCACCCAGGTCATGGGCAAGCTGTTTGACCAGTTGCACGAACAGTCTCTGCACCCGGCTGCGCCGGATCTGACTCTGGACATTCCTGAAGAAAGCCCATCGGCGAATGCGCCGCAAGAGCCGCTCGCGGACATCCCCGATGCGCCTTGAACGCACCAGTTTCGCCAAGCGCCTCAGCACCTATGCCGACGCCACTGACATCGCTGGCGCGCCGATTCTTGAAGGCCGCCTGCTGCGCATGGTCGGCCTCACCCTCGAAGCCGAAGGCCTGCGCGCCGCCATGGGCACACGCTGCCTGGTGATCAATGACGACAGCTATCACCCGTCCCAGGTGGAAGCGGAAGTCATGGGGTTTTCCGGCAGCAAAGTCTTCCTGATGCCGGTCGGCAGCGTCGCCGGCATCGCCCCGGGCGCCCGTGTGGTGCCGCTGGCCGAAACCGGTCGCCTGCCGATGGGCATGAGCATGCTCGGTCGCGTACTCGACGGTGCCGGACGGGCGCTGGACGGCAAGGGCGGGATGAAGGCTGAAGACTGGGTGCCGATGGACGGCCCGACAATCAACCCGCTCAACCGCGACCCGATCCACGAACCTCTGGACGTCGGCATCCGTTGCATCAACGGTTTGCTGACGGTCGGGCGTGGTCAGCGTCTGGGTCTGTTCGCCGGTACCGGTGTCGGTAAATCGGTGCTGCTGGGCATGATGACCCGCTTCACCGAAGCCGACATTATCGTCGTCGGCCTGATCGGTGAGCGGGGCCGCGAAGTTAAAGAGTTCATCGAGCACATCCTCGGTGAAGAAGGCCTCAAGCGTTCGGTGGTCGTCGCCTCACCGGCGGACGATGCGCCGCTGATGCGTTTGCGCGCGGCCATGTACTGCACACGGATCGCCGAGTATTTCCGCGATAAGGGCAAGAACGTTTTGTTGCTGATGGATTCGCTGACCCGTTTCGCTCAGGCTCAGCGGGAAATCGCTCTGGCCATCGGCGAGCCGCCAGCGACCAAGGGTTATCCGCCCTCGGTGTTCGCCAAACTGCCGAAACTGGTGGAGCGCGCCGGTAATGCGGAGAAGGGCGGGGGTTCGATTACTGCGTTCTACACCGTGTTGTCCGAAGGCGATGACCAGCAGGACCCGATAGCCGACTCGGCGCGGGGCGTGCTCGACGGCCACATCGTGTTATCCCGGCGGCTGGCCGAGGAAGGGCACTATCCGGCCATCGACATCGAAGCGTCGATCAGCCGGGTGATGCCGGCGGTGGTTTCGGCGGAACACATGCAGCGTGCGCAGTACTTCAAACAGCTGTGGTCGCGCTATCAGCAGAGCCGCGATCTGATCAGCGTCGGCGCTTACGTCGCCGGTGGTGACCGCGAGACCGATCTGGCGATCAATCTGCAGCCGCAACTGACCCGCTACCAGCGGCAGGGGCTGAACGACAAGATCAACATGGGCGAGAGCCAGGCCTATCTGGAAACCCTGTTCGCACCTGCGGCGGGCGGGTAACCGGTCATGGCCGTGAGTCGCGCCGCACGTCTGGCACCGGTGGTGGAAATGGCCGAACAGGCCGAAAAAACGGCCGTCCAGCGTCTGGGATACTTTCAGGGCCAGGTCAAGGTGGCTGAAAGCAAACTCGCCGACCTCGATGCCTTTCGTCTGGATTATCAAGAACAGTGGATCGTACGCGGCAGCGACGGGGTTTCCGGGCAATGGTTGCTGGGTTATCACGGCTTTCTGGCGCAACTGGACACCGCGATCGACCAGCAGCGGCAAAGCCTGGTCTGGCACCAGAACAACCTGATCAAGGCGCGAGACGCCTGGCAGCAGGCGTTCGCCAAGGTCGAGGGCCTGCGCAAACTGGTGCAGCGCTACCGCGAAGAGGCGCAACGCCTCGAAGACAAGCGCGAGCAGAGGTTGCTGGACGAGTTGTCGCAGCGTTTGCCGCGGCACGATCCTCTTGAATAATGTCAAAAGATCGCAGCCTTCGGCAGCTCCTACAGGTGATTGATGTAGGCGCTGCCGAAGGCTGCGATCTTTTGATCTGGCTTCCAGCCTTGCCCCAACCCTGTCCAAGTGCTAAACCTTGTACACGTTCGTCAATGACAAGGAAGCCAGTCAATGTCTGTCGTTACAGAAGTCTCTCCGGATGGTCAAAAACTGACGATTTCGGTCAGGGGGCGGTTCGATTTCGGGCGCCATCAGGAATTTCGCGAGGCCTATGAGCGGCTTAACCGCAAGCCTGACTCCATCGTGGTCGATCTGAAGGACGCCACCTACCTCGACAGCTCCGCGCTGGGCATGCTGCTCCTGCTGCGCGATCACGCCGGCGGCGACGACTCGGACGTGCGGGTGGTCAACAGCAACTCCGACGTGCGCAAGATTCTCGCCATCTCCAACTTCGACAAACTGTTCGACATCAGTTGACGGCCATGCAGGCGCAAGAGCCGCTGACGATCCTGATCGCCGAAGACAGCGCCGCCGACCGGTTACTGTTGTCGACCATCGTCCGGCGTCAGGGGCATGAAGTACTGACCGCCGCCAATGGCGCCGAAGCGCTGGAAGTGTTTCGGCGCCAGCCGCTGCATCTGGTGCTGATGGACGCGATGATGCCGGTGATGGACGGCTTCGAAGCGGCGCGACAGATCAAGGCGCTGGCGGGCGAAACCCTGGTGCCGATCATCTTTCTGACCTCGTTGACCGAAAGCGAAGCGCTGGCGCGATGTCTGGAGGCGGGCGGCGACGACTTTCTGGCGAAGCCGTACAACCAGGTGATCCTTGCCGCCAAAATCAAGGCAATGGATCGCTTGCGTCGTTTGCAGGCCACGGTGCTGCAGCAGCGCGACCTGATTGCCAAGCATCACGATTACCTGCTCAACGAACAGCGCGTGGCCAAAGCGGTGTTCGACAAGGTCGCGCATTCGGGTTGCCTGAGCGCGCCGAATATTCGCTACCTGCAATCGCCCTATGCATTGTTCAACGGCGACCTGCTGCTGGCGGCCTACACACCGGCCGGCGACATGCATGTGCTGCTCGGTGATTTCACCGGCCACGGTCTGCCGGCGGCGGTGGGGGCGATGCCGTTGGCCGAAGTGTTTTACGGCATGACGGCCAAAGGTTACGGCCTGGCCGAAACCCTGCGCGAGATGAACGCCAAGCTCAAGCGCATCCTGCCGGTGGACATGTTCTGCTGCGCGACCATGCTTTGCCTGAGCTTTCAGCGCCGTACTGTGGAGGTGTGGAACGGCGGCATGCCCGATGGCTATCTGCACCGGATCGCCACGGGCGAGCGGCTGCCGCTGCCGGCGCGGCATTTACCGCTGGGGGTGCTCAGCCCGCAGGCATTCGACGATCGCACCGAAGTGCAGGCCATGGCGGTGGGGGACCGAGTGTTCCTGCTGTCAGACGGCGTGATCGATACCACTGACGCCGATGACCGCTTGTTTGGTGTCAAGCGTTTGCAGCAACTGTTTGCCGCCAATCGTGAACCGGACAACCTGTTCGCCGAGATCGAGCAGGCCTTGCACGCCTTTCGTGGCGAGCCCCGCGACGATGTGAGCATGGTCGAGATCAGTCTGCTGGAAGCGGCGCAGGTGGTGCCGTCGGCGCCGGTGTACTCCGACAGCGGCCAATCCTGTCCGCTGGACTGGTCGGTTAGCTTCGAGTTTCGCGGTGCGACGCTCAAACGCTTCAATCCGTTGCCATATTTGCTGCAATTGTTACTGGAAGTACATGGCTTGCGCACCCAGGGTGGCGCAATCTACAGCGTGCTTGCCGAGCTCTATTCCAATGCACTGGAGCATGGCGTGCTGGGACTCGATTCCAGCCTCAAGCGCGATGCCGCTGGATTCGCTCGCTACTACGAGCAGCGCAATGCACGACTCGAAGCGTTGCAGGACGGTTACGTGCGCGTGCATCTGCAAGTGAAACCGCAAGGTGCCGGTGGTTGCCTGGTCATCCGCGTCGAGGACAGCGGCAAGGGGTTTGACGTGGCGCGCGTGATGGAGCGACCGCTGGACGGCGTCCGTCTGTCGGGGCGCGGCGTCAGCTTGATTCGGCAATTGGGGCATAACGCCAGTTGGTCGGACGAAGGTCGCAGTGCTTGCGTAGAGTTTTTCTGGGAGGTTAGGGCATAATTCGCCGATTCTTGATCAAGGAGTGAACAAGTGACTGACCAACATGTGGATCGCGAAGTACTCGATGCGTTGCGCGAAGTGATGGAAGACAGCTATCCGGATTTGCTGGATACCTTCCTGACCGATTCTGAAAGTCGCTTGCATCAATTGCAAAAGACCGCCGACGCCAAGGTGTTGGCCGAGGTCGCCCATAGTTTCAAGGGCAGCGCCAGCAACATGGGTGCCGTGCGACTGGCGACGCTCTGTCAGGCGCTCGAGGCGGACGCCAGAAACAAAAGTCCCGCGGAAATCGTCGATCTGGTGGCGGACATCAGCAGTGAATTTGCCGATGTGCGACCTGTCTACGAAGACGAACGCCAGCACGCCCTCACGCATTGAATCCTGCCGTCCGGCGCTTTTCGCCAGCGCCGGACGAAACTGGCCCGACACTTGCAATAATCCCCGTCAACTGTACCTACGATCCCAGTGCAGCGGAGACCGTGTCATGCCTGCGACCCCCAATGTTCTTCTTCAATCTGCCGCCCAGGCCAAGGCGCAAGCCGCTGCTGCCAAAGCACCGGTCGTGGCTGCAGACACCGGGGACAAGGCCTCAAGCTTCGCTCAGGTGTTCGCCGATCAAGGCCCGAAAAAAAATCTGCCAGGCACTGACAGTTCGTTGAAACCGGCACGTGACAAGGTTGCCGACAACAGCGACAAGAAAGATCTCGGCAAGGATAAGTCTGCCGCCTCGCAACAGACCGTTGCCGATAGCGGCAATGCCTTGCCTGCCGACAAGACGGCTTCGACTGCATCCAATGATCAGGCCGCCGCTGACAAGGCCGCCACCGATGCGGCCGCTGACAGCACGCAGACGCCAGTGGCGGACACCCCCCCGGTAGATCCGGCGCTGGATCCGGCGCTGGTGCAAACCGTGCAACCGCTGGTGACTGCACCGGCGGTGCCCGCGCCAGTCGCTGCAACACCGGAGCCGGTCAAGGCCGAGACACCGGTCGTGGCTGCAACCGTTGCGCCAGCCGTGGTCAAAGACCCGACGGCATCGACCGATAGCGCTTTCGACCCGGCGGCCGATCCACTCGATTCGCTGCCGGCGGTGCGCATGGCGATGGAGCAGGGCGGACACATTTCTGCCAGCAGTCAGGCGCAACCCAAAGCTACGCCGGCCCAGACTCAGGCCGACGGTGAATTGACTGCGGCGCAGAACTTCGCTGCCGGCATGGCCAGCATGCTCGACGTACAGGCCGACAAGGACAGCACCAGTCAAAGCGGCGAGAAAGCCTTCAGCGGTCTGATCGACGATGGCCTGAAAGATCTCAAGTCTGCCACCAGCGACACTCGAGTCGATGATTTCGCCAACCGTCTGGCGGCGCTGACTCAGGCGGCTACGCCGAAAACCGCGAACGCGGTGCCGGTGAATCAACCGATCGCCATGCACCAGAGCGGCTGGACCGAAGAAATCGTCAACCGCGTCATGTACCTGTCCAGCGCCAACCTGAAGGCGGCGGATATTCAATTGCAGCCGGCAGAGCTGGGGCGTCTGGATATTCGGGTGAACATGGTTCCGGACCAGCAGACCCAAGTGACCTTCATGAGCGCGCATCCAAGCGTGCGTGAAGCGCTCGATGGTCAGATGCATCGCCTGCGTGACATGTTCACCCAGCAGGGCATGGGCCAGGTTGACGTCAATGTCTCCGACCAGAGCCGTGGCTGGCAGGGTCAGCAGGGTCAGGAACAGGCGCAGCAGGGTCAGAGCGGCCGTACCAGCGCTGCTGGCGGACGTCTGGATTCGGCGGACGAAGAACTGGCGCCTGTGAGCGTGGCCGAAGCCGCTGCGCAAACCACCAGCGTGATCGGCTCCAGCGCCGTCGACTATTACGCCTGATTCAAGGTGTTCACAAAAACCTGTGGGAGCTGGCTTGCCAGCGATGGCGGCGGCACATTCAGAACCAATGTGTCAGACCAATCGCTATCGCTGGCAAGCCAGCTCCCACAGGGCTTGTATCGATTCATGCATCCCGCTCCTCCAACGCTCCGACACTTCTGGCATAACACTTGCTCTTGCCTTGCCGTGCGACTGTGAAAACCCGATTAGTGACGGATTATTGGCATGGCGAAGAGCGAAGCAGCAGCTGTAAAAGACCCCGCGACCAAAGGCAAACTCAAGATGATCATCCTGATCGTAGTGGCTCTGCTGCTGGCGATCGGTGTGTCCGTGGGCGCGACCTGGTACTTCATGCACAGCGCTCAGAGCAAGCCTGCCGCCGCGGCCGAGACCGCGCCGGTCGGCAAGCAGCCGGCGATTTTCGAGCCGATGGCGCCGGCGTTTGTCGCCAACTACAACCAGAACGGCCGTCAGCGCTACATGCAGGTGAGCATCACCATGCTGGCGCGTAACCAGGCCGATCTGGACGCGCTCAAAGTGCACATGCCGGTGATCCGCAACAACCTGGTGATGCTCTTCTCCGGTCAGGATTTCGCCACACTGGCGACCCCGGTCGGCCAGGAGATGCTGCGCCAGAAGGCCACAGCCAGCGTCCAGGAAGTGGCGCAGAAAGAGCTGGGCAAAGTGGTGATCGAACAGTTGCTTTTCACTAATTTCGTACTGCAGTAGGAACACGACATGGCCGTGCAGGATCTGCTGTCCCAGGATGAAATCGACGCGCTGTTGCATGGCGTCGACGATGGTCTGGTACAGACCGATAACGCTGCCGAACCCGGCAGTGTCAAAAGCTACGACCTGACCAGCCAGGATCGCATCGTCCGTGGACGCATGCCGACCCTGGAAATGATCAACGAGCGTTTTGCCCGTTACACCCGCATCAGCATGTTCAACATGCTGCGCCGCTCGGCCGACGTTGCCGTCGGTGGCGTACAGGTGATGAAGTTCGGCGAATACGTGCACTCGCTGTACGTGCCGACCAGCCTCAACCTGGTCAAGATCAAACCGTTGCGTGGTACCGCACTGTTCATCCTCGACGCCAAACTGGTGTTCAAGCTGGTGGACAATTTCTTTGGCGGCGACGGCCGTCACGCCAAGATCGAAGGGCGGGAATTCACCCCGACCGAACTGCGCGTGGTGCGCATGGTGCTGGAGCAAGCGTTCGTCGATCTGAAGGAAGCCTGGCAGGCGATCATGGAAGTCAATTTCGAGTACATCAACTCGGAAGTGAACCCGGCCATGGCCAACATCGTCGGCCCGAGCGAAGCGATTGTGGTCTCCACCTTCCACATCGAACTCGACGGCGGTGGCGGTGACCTGCACGTGACCATGCCGTACTCGATGATCGAACCGGTGCGCGAAATGCTCGACGCCGGTTTCCAGTCGGACCTCGACGATCAGGACGAGCGCTGGGTCAACGCCCTGCGTCAGGACGTGCTCGATGTCGACGTGCCGATCGGCGCCACCGTGGCCCGCCGTCAGTTGAAGCTGCGCGACATCCTGCACATGCAGCCGGGGGATGTGATCCCGGTCGAAATGCCGGAAGACATGATCATGCGCGCCAACGGCGTACCGGCCTTCAAGGTCAAGATGGGCTCGCACAAAGGCAACCTCGCGTTGCAGGTGATCGAGCCGATCGAGCGGCGCTGAAGCGCCGCTCTCACCCCCACGCATTTAACTGAATTGTTGCCCGCCGAGGACAAATGATGAACGACGAAATGAACGCCCAGGACGATCAGGCACTGGCCGATGAATGGGCTGCGGCCCTGGAAGAGACCGGTGATGGCAGCCAGGCTGACATCGATGCGCTGCTGGCGGCCGACGCTGGCGCGGCAAGCTCCAACCGTCTGCCGATGGAAGAGTTCGGCAGCGTGCCGAAGAACAACGATCCAGTGACGCTGGATGGCCCGAACCTCGACGTGATCCTCGACATCCCGGTGTCGATCTCGATGGAGGTGGGCAGCACCGATATCAACATCCGCAACCTGCTGCAACTGAACCAGGGTTCGGTGATCGAGCTCGATCGTCTGGCCGGCGAGCCGCTGGACGTGCTGGTCAACGGTACCCTGATCGCGCACGGCGAAGTGGTGGTGGTCAACGAGAAGTTCGGCATCCGCCTGACCGACGTGATCAGCCCAAGCGAACGCATCAAGAAGCTGCGCTGAGTGAAACGGTTTCTCTGGGCTTTGCTGGCACTGCCATTGAGCGTGCTGGCCGCCGAGCCGTCGACGGCGACCACCGTGCCCGCTGCCACCGCGCCGATGGTCAACAGCGGCGTGGCCGGGCAACTGACGCAACTGGTGTTCGGTCTGTTGCTGGTGCTGGGGTTGATCTTCTTCCTCGCCTGGCTACTGCGCCGGGTGCAGCAGGCCGGGCCGGCGGGCAAGGGCCAGGTGATCGAACTGATCGGCGCGCGCGCGCTCGGTCCGCGTGACCGGTTGATGCTGGTGCAGGTTGGCAACGAGCAAATTCTGTTGGGCCTCAGCCCTGGCACCATCACCGCGCTGCACGTGCTCAAAGAGCCGGTGCAAGTGCCGAGCAGTAGCGAAAAAGCGACCCCGGAATTTGCCCAGCATCTGCTGAAGATTCTCGGCAAGGATCAGAAGGAAAAGAAGTAATGGCTGCGCTCCGCATCGTCTTGACGCTGGCCCTGATGCTGGCCGCGCCACTGGCATTCGCCGCCGATCCGTTGTCGATCCCGGCGATCACGCTGGGCACCAACGCCGACGGCGCGCAGGAATACTCGGTCAGCCTGCAGATCCTGCTGATCATGACGGCGCTGAGCTTCATTCCGGCGGCCGTGATTCTGATGACCAGTTTTACCCGGATCATTATCGTCTTCTCGATCTTGCGTCAGGCCCTCGGTCTGCAGCAGACGCCGTCGAACCAGATCCTCACCGGCATGGCGCTGTTCCTGACCCTGTTTATCATGGCCCCGGTGTTCGACCGGGTGAACAACGATGCGCTGCAGCCGTACCTGGCGGAAAAGCTCACCGCGCAGCAAGCGGTGGAAAAGGCCCAGGTACCGATCAAGGACTTCATGCTCGCCCAGACCCGCACCAGCGATCTGGAGCTGTTCATGCGTCTGTCCAAGCGCACCGACATCGCCATCCCGGATCAGGCGCCGCTGACCATTCTGGTGCCGGCGTTCGTCACCTCCGAGCTGAAAACCGCGTTCCAGATTGGCTTCATGATCTTCATCCCGTTCCTGATCATCGACCTGGTGGTCGCGAGCGTGCTGATGGCGATGGGTATGATGATGCTCTCGCCGCTGATCATTTCGCTGCCGTTCAAGATCATGCTGTTCGTGCTGGTGGATGGCTGGGCGCTGATCATCGGCACTCTGGCCAGTAGCTTCGGAGGTGTCTCGCCATGACGCCGGAAGTTGCGGTCGATATCTTTCGTGAAGCGCTGTGGCTGACCACTTTGATGGTCGCGATTCTGGTGGTGCCGAGTCTGTTGGTCGGCCTCTTGGTGGCGATGTTCCAGGCCGCGACGCAGATCAACGAACAGACCCTGAGCTTCCTGCCGCGTCTGTTGGTGATGCTGGTGACGCTGATTGTGGGCGGTCCATGGATCGTGCAGACGTTCATGGAATACATCATCCAGCTCTACAAAAACATCCCGATGGTCATCGGCTGAGCCATGCAATCGTTGCTTCAGCTGACCGACACCCAGATCAGTACCTGGGTGGCGTCGTTCATGTTGCCACTGTTTCGTGTCGCCTCGATGCTGATGGTCATGCCGGTGTTCGGCACCACCCTGGTGTCACGCCGCGTGCGGTTGTATTTCGCCGTGGCCATTACCGTGTGCATTGCCCCGGGGCTGCCGCCGATGCCGGAGGTCAGTCCGCTGGCGCTCAGTGGCTGGTTGCTGATTGGCGAGCAGATTCTGGTCGGCGCGGTGCTGGGGTTTTCCCTGCAACTGTTTTTCCAGGCGTTTGCCGTGGCCGGGCAGATTGTCGCGATCCAGATGGGCATGGGCTTCGCCTCGATGGTCGACCCGGCCAACGGCGTCTCGGTGGCGGTCATCGGCCAGTTCTTCACCATGCTGGTGACGTTGTTGTTCCTGTCGATGAACGGCCATCTGGTGGTCTTCGAAGTGCTCACCGAGAGCTTCACCACGCTGCCGGTCGGCGGCGGCTTGATGACGGCGCAGTACTGGGAGTTGGCCGGCAAACTCGGCTGGGTGCTCGGGGCGGCGTTGTTGCTGGTGTTGCCGGCGGTCACGGCGCTGCTGGTGGTCAACATCGCGTTCGGCGTGATGACCCGCGCCGCGCCGCAACTGAACATTTTCTCCATCGGCTTTCCGCTGACCCTGGTGCTGGGTCTGTTCATTGTCTGGGTCGGTCTGGCGGACATCCTCAATCAGTATCAACCGCTGGCCTCAGAAGCCCTGCAGTTGCTACGCGAACTGGCACGGGCGCGCTGAGACATGGCTGAGAGCGAAAGCGGTCAGGACAAAACAGAAGACCCCACGGAGAAACGCAAAAAGGACTCCCGTGAGAAGGGTGAGATTGCCCGCTCCAAAGAGCTCAACACCCTGGCGGTGATGCTCGCCGGCGCTGGTGGCCTGCTGATCTTTGGCGGCATGCTGGCGCAGGAATTGATGGACCTGATGCGCCTCAATTTCAACCTTTCGCGGGAAGTGATCATGGACGAGAAATCCATGGGCACCTTCCTGCTGGTCTCGGGCAAGATCGCCCTGATAGCGATCCAGCCGGTCATGATCACGCTGTTGCTGGCCGCATTGATCGGGCCGATCTCCCTCGGCGGCTGGCTGTTCGCCGCTGGCTCCATGGCGCCGAAATTCAGCCGGATGAATCCGGGTGCGGGCCTCAAGCGCATGTTCTCGATGAAGGCCGTGATCGAACTGGTCAAGGCGCTGGCCAAGTTCATCATCACGCTGTTTGTGGCACTGATGGTGTTGTCGGCCGACATCGATGACTTCCTGCGGATCGCCCATGAACCGCTTGAGCAGGCAATCATTCACAGCGTGACGCTGGTGGGCTGGAGTTCGCTGTGGCTGGCCTGCGGGCTGATCATCATCGCGGCGGTCGACGTGCCGGTGCAGCTCTGGGAAAGTCACAAGAAACTGCTGATGACCAAGCAGGAAGTGCGCGACGAGCACAAGGATCAGGAAGGCCGGCCAGAGGTCAAACAGCGCATCCGCCAGACCCAGCGCGAAATGTCGCAGCGGCGCATGATGGCGGCGATTCCCGACGCCGACGTGGTCATCACCAACCCGACCCACTACGCCGTGGCGCTCAAGTACGATTCGGAGAAGGGCGGCGCGCCGGTCCTGCTGGCCAAGGGCAGCGATTTCCTCGCGCTGAAGATCCGCGAAATCGCCGTCGCCAACAACGTCATGCTCCTCGAATCGCCGGGGCTGGCGCGCTCGATCTACTACTCCACCGAGCTGGAACAGGAAATCCCCGGCGGCCTGTACCTGGCCGTCGCCCAGGTGCTGGCCTACGTCTACCAGATCCGCCAGTACCGCGCCGGCAAGGGCAAGCGCCCGGATCCACTCAAGGACGATTTGCCGATCCCGCCGGATTTGCGCCGCGATTCCTGACGTTTGCCGTGATCAAAAAAACCGCTGCCCCGGTTTGACGAGGCGGCGGTTTTTTTATGTCTGACCCAATGGTATTTCGGCGCCTGTCGCGGTCATTGTGGTGAGGGGATTCATCCCCGATGGGCTGCGCAGCGGCCCTAAAACCTGAGATTTTGATCTTTCAGGAATACCGCGTGCTCTGGTTTCGCGACTGCTGCGCAGCCGATCGGGGATGAATCCCCTCGCCACAGGTTCTTGCCTGTCTTCTTAGCCTGCCAATTCCAGATTATCCAGCGCCCGATTCACCGCCAGTTCCCCAAGCATGATCAGTTGCGCAATGCCCAATAGCGTCCTGCGCTGCGACGCCGGTATCAGGTGGGCGAAGTCATTGGCGATGGTTCTGGCTGAGGCGAGTGTTTCGCAGGCATCGGCCAGCAGTTCTTCGTTTTTGAAGTCGGCGGTCACGGCGTACATCCTGCGGGTTCTGCGTGGCGGTGGGGTGGCTCCGGGCGCACAAAGGTAGTGGTCGAGCGCGCGGTCGGCGGCATCGTGGAGCTTTTTCGAATCGAGGGATTCGTAGGGGGAGGTGGGGTCGGTTTCGGGCGGGTTGGGTGTTGGTTTGATCATGGTGAAGCTCCTTGAGAAATGGAGCCGTCAGCCATCGCTGCTAAACGAAGAGGTGGCGGCTTTACGCGGGTTAGCAGACCAGGCTCAAGGATCCCGGCGCACCGAAGTGCCCCACGCAAAGCCACCATAACGTCATGGCGGAACCTGCGTGCCTTGAAAATTGGCGAGCTGCTAAACCCGGTCACTGAACATTCAGCGACCGATCCACAATAGAACCCGACCCCAAGGCGCACAAGCCGGCGGATTCTGGCGTAGCTGTAGGCAATGGCGCAAGGATGTGTAGCCGCAAGGCGTGTCTGAAGGTGTCTTTTAAACACCGAAGTTTAAAAGGCGGCTGAGCGAGCAAATGTCACTGAGTGCCTGGTTTGTCGCTGAAAGGACCTCGCGGACGATTTGCTGACTGCGCCGGGTTAACGGTGTAATTCCAATATTTACCTTTCGTCTGGAAACATGTCGTGCCTGTCAGGTTTTACAGGTGTGGAACAAGTGCATTTGCGGTTTGCTTGCTGGGTGGCGCTGCACAGTCGGTGCGCGCACTTCTGTGACAACAGGGAGAAAGACAATGAAAGGCAAATTCGACAGCTATGACCAAACTACGGGTAAGATCACCATTGTGGCGGACGAAGAAACCAATGCGGCGGGCAGTCCAGTTGACTCTCTTCTCGAAAGTTCCACTCTTTACCAGCGGGAAACCGCGCGCGTGTTTGTGGATAAGTATGCCGAACTACATAGTCCGGTCTATGAAGCTATAAATAAAACTAAAAATGAGAAAAAGAAATACGAGCTCATCGTTCCTGAGGCGCAAAGGGGCATTATTAACATCGCACCGGGTGCGAGCGTTGAGTTTGAACTTGTGAGCGAGGGGTCAATGGAAGTGAAAAGTATCAGTTACTAAGTAGTCTGGTATTTTAAAAATCTTTCCGATTTCATCGGATCTGCGCCGCGATTCCTGAACCTACCGATAAAAAACGCCGCCCCGGTTTGACGAGGCGGCGGTTTTTTTATGTCTGACCCAATGATATTTCGGCGCCTGTCGCCGTCATTGTGGTGAGGGGATTCATCCCCGATGGGCTGCGCAGCGGCACTAAAACCTGAGACTTCGATCTTTCAGGAATACCGCGTGCTCTGGTTTCGCGACTGCTGCGCAGCCGATCGGGGATGAATCCCCTCGCCACAGTTCTTGCCTGCCTTCTTAGGTTGGCAACTCCAGATTATCCAGCGCCCGATTCACCGCCAGTTCGCCGAGCATGATCAATTGCGCGATGCCCAGCAGCGTCCTGCGCTGCGACGCCGGTATCAGGTGGGCGAAGTCATTGGCGATGGTTCTGGCTGAGGCGAGTGTCTCGCAGGCATCGGCCAGCAGTTCTTCGTTTTTGAAGTCGGCGGTTACCGCGTACATCCTGCGGGTTCTGCGCGGCGGTGGGGTGGAACCGGGTGCACAGAGGTAGTGGTCGAGCGCGCGGTCGGCCGCGTCGTGGAGCTTTTTCGAGTCGAGGGATTCGTAGGGGGAGGTGGGGTCGGTTGCGGGCGGGTTGGGTGTAGGTTTGATCATGGTGAAGCCTCTAGAGTCGAAGGGGCTGCCACGTTTCGCTGCGATACGAAGGGAGGTGGCAGCTGTACGCGGGTCGCAGACCGGGACTCTAGAACCGGCAGACCCAAAGGTCTCCCACGTACAGCCGCCATAAAAAAGCGGGTGTTGTGCGTCCAGAGATCGACGGGCTGCGAGACCCGATCGCTGATTCGTCAGCGACCGATCCACAATAGAACCCGCCCCCAAGGCGCACAAGCCGGCGGATTCTGGCGTAGCTGTAGGCCATGGCGCAAGGAGGTGTAGCCCACAAGGCGTGTCCGGTGGTGACTTTTAAACGCCAGCGTTTAAAAGTGCTGTTCATGATTCTGTGGTGTCGCAGATGGCCTCTTCGCGAGCAGGCCCGCACAGGGGATCTGTGTGATACCCCCAATCTGTGTTCATTGCGACGCGATTCCTGATAAATCAAAAGACCGCGACTTTCCGCCTGTCTGAAAAAGACCTCTACCTGTTAGTTCTGACAGTGGACACAAAGGGCATTCAGCTATCCCATGTTCCTTGTAAGGTTTCCCGGGCAAGTCGCCTTCTGACCTGTCTTAACATTCGCCAAGGAGAAGGTCATGCCAGAGAATTACAGAAAGCTTGAAGGAATGAGGTTCGAGTTCGTTTCCGGGGCGGTGGCGAAAGAGTCTGATCATATCGCTTGCACGTTCACTTTTAAGGCGATGTTGGACTTCACGCATTTCGTGCACATGAGCAATGCGTATGTGCCGGGCTATCTCGATTCGTATATCAATGCGATCAAGCCAAGGTTGGACGGGGTAGCCCACCATAGTCTCTACAACCGATTCAATAGTGCCGCTGGCAACATTGGCACCGTTGAAGAGTTGGTCAGGGTTTTCTCTTCGCCCAATAACTACTCCGATACATGGGGGAGCAATGGCACTGCCCTGCAGATGCGTTATCACAAACCACAATTTCATATGGTTGGTGATCAGTTACAGGTCACGGGTGGGCAGGACTTTCGATGGGAGGTCGAGGGGGAGATCGAGCCGCAGGATGTGCCGGACATTTACTTTGTCTGGGCACTGATTGTGTTGAAGGCGTACCCCGAAGATCCTTTTCATCAGCCTGAGGAAATCGTGACATTAGGCTATTCTGAGGAGGCGTTTGTCGACGTGGGAGGGAGTCCGATCCGTAAGGGTACGCGCTACCTGGTGGGCCGCGATTTGCGTCTTGGTGCGATTAATCCAGAGCAAATTTTGACTGCCGGATATCCGTGAGTGCGCGGGTTTTTCTGATTTTTGTTCACCTGCGCTAAGGGTGATAGCCGTCCTGCGTCTGTTTTGCGGTCGGCTCCATGGCGCCCGGCTTCTGGCAAGACACTTCCCCTGAAGCAAACCTCAATTTCAATCCCCGGCAAAAGTTGGAAGGCTTCTTGCAGTAGCCGCCGTGCGCCTGCTTCGGGCGTCAAAAGTTTGCTTTAAAGGAACGGGGAAAACCGGTGGATCGCTCTCAGTTATTCAACACTGCTCGCTCGAATGTTGCCGACCTCAGTCGAGGCAATCTGGGCGTGCCGTTGTTGCTGCTGGTCATGCTGGCCATGATGATGCTGCCGGTGCCGCCGTTCCTGCTGGACGTGTTCTTCACCTTCAACATCGCCTTGTCGATTGTCGTCCTGCTGGTCTGCGTGTACGCGTTGCGGCCGCTGGATTTTGCGGTGTTCCCGACGATTCTGCTGGTGGCGACGCTGCTGCGGCTGGCGTTGAACGTGGCCTCGACGCGGGTGGTGATGCTCCACGGTCAGGACGGCCACGCCGCCGCCGGCAAGGTGATCCAGGCCTTCGGTGAAGTGGTGAT
Organism: Pseudomonas sp. S8; assembly: GCF_050473925.1. Classification (NCBI taxonomy): domain Bacteria; kingdom Pseudomonadati; phylum Pseudomonadota; class Gammaproteobacteria; order Pseudomonadales; family Pseudomonadaceae; genus Pseudomonas; species Pseudomonas sp. S8. The sequence continues at coordinate 2,601,522 of NZ_JBFDVZ010000016.1, read as the reverse complement.
CGGCGGTAACTACGTGGTCGGTATCGTGGTGTTCGCGATCCTGATGATCATCAACTTCGTCGTGGTGACCAAGGGTGCCGGGCGGATTTCCGAGGTGAGCGCGCGCTTCACCCTCGACGCAATGCCCGGCAAGCAAATGGCGATCGACGCCGACCTCAACGCCGGTCTGATCGACCAGAACCAGGCCAAGGCGCGCCGTCAGGAAGTCGCGCAAGAGGCTGAGTTCTACGGTTCGATGGACGGTGCCAGCAAGTTCGTGCGGGGTGACGCCATTGCCGGCTTGCTGATCCTGTTCATCAACCTCATAGGCGGCATGGCGGTCGGTATCTTCCAGCACAACATGAACTTCGCCGACGCCGGCAAGGTGTACGCCTTGCTGACCATTGGTGACGGTTTGGTGGCGCAATTGCCATCACTGTTGTTATCGACAGCGGCAGCGATCATGGTGACCCGTGCTTCCGGTTCGGAAGACATGGGCAAGCAGATCAACCGGCAGATGTTCGCTTCGCCCAAAGCACTGGCAGTGGCGGCAGGTCTGATGGCGGTCATGGGACTTGTTCCGGGCATGCCGCATTTCTCGTTTCTGAGCATGGCCGCGCTGGCCGCCGGTGGCGCCTACTTGTTCTGGAAAAAACAGAACGTCGCCAAGGTGCAGGCGCTGCAGGAAGTTCAGCGTCAGCAGGAACTGCTGCCGTCGCCGGCCCGCGCCATGGAGACCAAGGAGCTGGGCTGGGATGACGTGACGCCGATCGACATGATCGGCCTGGAAGTCGGCTATCGCCTGATCCCGCTGGTGGATCGCAATCAGGGCGGGCAGCTGCTGGCGCGGATCAAGGGCGTGCGCAAGAAACTCTCGCAGGACCTGGGCTTCCTGATGCCGACCGTGCACATCCGTGACAACCTCGATCTGGCGCCGAGTGCCTACCGCCTGACACTGATGGGCGTGATCCTGGCCGAAGCCGAGATCTACCCGGATCGCGAACTGGCGATCAACCCGGGGCAGGTCTACGGCACGCTTAACGGCATTACCGCCAAAGATCCGGCTTTTGGCCTGGAGGCGGTGTGGATCGAAGTCAGCCAGCGCGCGCAGGCGCAATCGCTCGGGTACACCGTGGTCGACGCCAGTACCGTGGTCGCGACGCACTTGAACCAGATTCTGTACAAACACTCCAGTGAGCTGATCGGCCACGAAGAAGTGCAGCAACTCATGCAATTGCTGGCCAAAAGCTCGCCGAAACTGGCTGAAGAGCTGGTGCCGGGCGTGGTGTCGCTGTCGCAATTGCTCAAGGTGTTGCAGGCATTGCTGGCCGAGCACGTGCCGGTACGCGACATCCGCAGCATTGCCGAAGCCATCGCCAACAACGCCGCCAAGAGTCAAGATACCGCCGCTTTGGTGGCCGCCGTACGCGTCGGCGTATCCCGCGCCATCGTCCAAAGCATTGTAGGCACTGACTCCGAGCTGCCTGTGATCACCTTGGAACCAAGGTTGGAACAAATATTGCTCAATAGTCTGCAGAAGGCAGGACAAGGCTCGGAAGAGGGCGTTCTGCTGGAGCCAAGCATGGCCGAGAAGCTGCAGCGTTCGCTCATCGAAGCGGCGCAGCGCCAGGAAATGCAAGGTCAACCGGTGATCCTGTTGGTAGCAGGCCCGATCCGCGCGATGCTCTCGCGTTTCGGTCGCCTCGCCGTCCCGGGGCTGCACGTGCTGGCCTACCAGGAAATTCCGGACAACAAGCAAGTGACCATCGTTGCGACAGTAGGGCCCAACGGCTGAGGTAGTGGTTTATGCAAGTTAAGCGTTTTTTCGCCGCCGATATGCGTCAGGCCATGAAGCTGGTTCGTGATGAGCTGGGCGCTGATGCCGCCATCATTGGCAACCGCCGCATTGCCGGCGGCGTCGAGCTGACGGCGGCGCTGGATTACAAATTGTCGGCGCTGGCGCCACGGGTTCCGAACATGGAACTCGAGGACGAACTGCGCAAGACCCAGTCGCGCATCGTCACCGCTCAGGCCGAACTGAGCCTGCGTGGCGAAGCCGATGGCAATAGCAATCGCCAGATCTTTGCCGGGCTGCCGTTGACGGCCGGCCTGCCACTGACCGCTGCCGAACCGTTGAGCGAACCGACCTACGCCGCCCCGGCGCGTCCGGCGCCGGCACCTGCAGCGGCATCGGCGGGTGTCGATCCGCGTGCGCTGGATTCGATGCGTTTCGAATTGAACAGTCTGCGCGAGCTGATGGAAGTCCAGCTCGGCACCCTGGCCTGGAACCAGCTGCAAGGCAGCCGTCCGGCGCAAGCCAATCTGTATCGCCGCCTGCAGCGCATCGGCCTGTCCGGGCCGTTGTCGCGCGATCTGCTGGCGATGATCACCGACATCGAAGAACCGCGTCAGGCCTGGCGCATGCTGCTCGCGCACTTGGCGCGGATGATTGCCGTACCGGAAGTCGAGCCGCTGGAAGAGGGCGGGGTGATTGCCATGGTCGGCCCGGCCGGCATGGGCAAGACCACCACCCTGGCCAAACTCGCTGCGCGCTACGTGCTCAAGTACGGCGCGCAGAATGTCGCGCTGGTCAGCATGGACAGCTTCCGCATCGGTGCGCAGGAACAACTCAAGACCCTGGGGCGGATTCTCAACGTGCCGGTGACCCACGTCGATCCGGGCCAATCGCTGGTTCAGGCGCTGGACCCGCTGCTGCGCAAACGCGTGGTGCTGATCGATACCGCCGGCCTGCAGGCCAGCGATCCGGCGCTGCGCATGCAGCTGGAAAGTCTGGCCGGGCGTGGCATCCGTTCAAAAAATTATCTGGTGCTGGCAACCACCAGCCAGAAACAGGTTCTAACCGCCGCTTATCACAGTTACAAGCGTTGCGGGCTTGCCGGCTGCATCCTGACTAAACTGGATGAGACGGCCAGCCTTGGCGAAGTGTTGAGCCTGGCGATCAGTCATGAACTGCCGGTCGCGTACCTGACCGATGGCCCACGGATTCCGGATGATCTGCATCTGCCGCGCCGTCATCAGTTGGTCAGCCGCGCCGTCAGCGTGCAAATGCAGGAAGAACCCAGCGAAGAAGCCATGGCTGACATGTTCGCTGATATCTACCACAGCCCGACCAAGCAGGTTGGCTGAGGTAATGAACAGTTTTTGTACCTACATCGATGGTCTGCCATGCATTGTTCCGGTTGTGAACGCGCAGCCAGTAATGTGGCCTCCGTCTATGCAAGACAAGGTAAAGAAATAACATGGGCAGCATGCATCCCGTACAGGTGATCGCGGTGACCGGCGGCAAAGGTGGCGTCGGCAAGACTAACGTGTCAGTGAACTTGTCTCTGGCGCTGGCAGAGCTTGGCCGTCGGGTCATGCTGCTGGACGCTGACCTGGGGCTGGCGAACGTCGACGTTCTGCTGGGACTGACCCCCAAACGCACGCTGGCCGATGTGATCGAAGGCCGCTGCGAGCTGCGCGACGTGCTGTTGCAGGGCCCCGGCGGGATCCGCATCGTACCGGCCGCTTCCGGCACCCAAAGCATGGTGCACCTGAGCCCGGCGCAACATGCCGGTCTGATTCAGGCCTTCAGCGACATCGGCGACAATCTCGATGTACTGGTGATCGATACCGCTGCGGGCATTGGTGACTCGGTAGTCAGTTTCGTGCGCGCGGCGCAGGAAGTGTTGCTGGTGGTCTGCGACGAGCCGACCTCGATCACCGACGCCTACGCGCTGATCAAACTGCTCAACCGCGACTACGGCATGAACCGCTTTCGCGTCCTCGCCAACATGGCGCAGAGTCCGCAGGAAGGGCGCAATCTGTTCGCCAAGTTGACCAAGGTCACGGATCGCTTTCTCGACGTCGCCTTACAATACGTCGGCGCGGTGCCGTACGACGAAAGCGTGCGCAAGGCAGTGCAGAAGCAGCGAGCGGTCTATGAAGCCTTTCCGCGTTCCAAGTGCGCGCTGGCGTTCAAGGCGATCGCACAGAAGGTCGATACCTGGCCGCTGCCTGCCAACCCGCGTGGGCACCTTGAGTTTTTCGTCGAGCGCCTCGTGCAGCAAACGGCAGGGCCTGTGTTATGACCGCCAGCGGTATGAACTACTACAAGAAATCGGCACGTGACGCGCAGTACGAGTTGATCGAGCGTTACGCGCCACTGGTCAAGCGCATTGCCTATCACTTGCTGGCGCGCTTGCCGGCGAGTGTGCAGGTTGAAGACCTGATTCAGGCCGGGATGATCGGCCTGCTCGAAGTCTCGACCAAATATGACGCCAGCAAAGGCGCCAGTTTCGAAACGTACGCGGGCATCCGGATCCGCGGCGCGATGCTCGATGAAGTGCGCAAGGGGGATTGGGCACCACGCTCGGTTCACCGCAATACCCGTATGGTCAGCGACGCAATTCGCTCAATTGAAGCTAAAACCGGCCGTGATGCTAAAGATCACGAGGTTGCGGCCGAACTCCAATTGAGTCTCGATGATTACTACGGGATTTTGAATGACACGCTGGGCAGCCGGCTGTTCAGTTTCGACGACCTGCTGCAGGACGGCGAACACGAAGGGCTGCACGAGGATGGCGCCAGTGCTCATCTTGAGCCGTCACGCGATCTGGAAGATGAACGCTTCCAGGCTGCGCTGGCGGACGCGATTGCCAATTTGCCGGAGCGTGAGCGACTGGTGTTGGCGCTGTACTACGACGAAGAACTGAACCTCAAGGAAATCGGTGAAGTCCTTGGCGTCAGTGAATCGCGGGTCAGCCAGTTACACAGCCAGTGCGCGGCCCGTTTGCGGGGGCGTTTGGGGGAGTGGCGAGCGCGCTGAAGGCAGTGTGGGGACACTGCGAACGAGGCTGGTGCGGTGATGAACGGCACCGGTCTTGCTCTGTTGTGCTCCAGACAGTCATCGAGTGCTTTGCCGGATTGATTGAAATGGCGCGCCCAGGTGCTGGGCGCGTTTAAGACTGCTTGGAGGTCGAATTGGACAAGAACATGAAAATCCTCATCGTTGATGACTTCTCAACGATGCGGCGGATCATCAAGAACCTGCTGCGTGATCTGGGGTTCACCAACACCGTCGAGGCCGACGATGGCACCACTGCCATTCCGGTGCTCAACAGCGGAAGCATCGACTTTCTGGTAACGGACTGGAACATGCCGGGCATGACCGGTATCGACCTGCTGCGCCACGTGCGTGCCGATGAAAAACTCAAGCACCTGCCCGTGCTGATGGTGACTGCCGAAGCCAAGCGCGAGCAGATCATCGAAGCGGCCCAGGCCGGCGTGAACGGCTACGTGGTCAAACCTTTCACGGCTCAGGCGCTGAAAGAAAAAATCGAGAAGATTTTCGAACGCATCGGCTGATGAACGCGCGGGGGAGCTATGGAGCATAACGAATCTTCACAGGGCGATTTCGAATCGACCCTGAAAAAACACGCGGTCGAACTGGTCGAGAGCCTTGAAAAAGGCAGGTTCGGCGACGCTGTGCAACTGATCCATGAGCTCAATCAGACCCGTGACCGTGGCCTGTATCAGGAAGTGGGCAAGCTCACACGCGAACTGCACAGTGCGATCGTCAACTTCCAGATCGATCCGCACATGCCGCAGGCCGAGGAAGTGTCGCAAATCACCGACGCCACCGAACGCCTGGGCTATGTGGTCAAGCTGACCGAAGCCGCGGCCAACCGCACCATGGATCTGGTGGAAAGCGCCACCCCGGTGGTCAATGGCCTGGCTGAAGAAGCCCAGGCGCTGAGCACCGATTGGGGCCGCTTCATGCGTCGTGAAGTCGGGGCTGAAGAGTTCCGCGAACTGGCGCGCCGGGTCGACGGTTTTCTGTCACGCAGCAGCACGGACAACCGTGCGGTGTCGAGCAACCTGAACGACATCCTGCTGGCTCAGGATTACCAGGACCTCACCGGTCAGGTGATCAAGCGTGTGACCCAACTGGTCACCGAAGTCGAAAGCAATTTGCTCAAACTCGTCCTCATGGCCAGTCAGGTTGACCGCTTTGCGGGCATCGAACACGACCGTGCCGCGATGCTTGCAGAAAAAGATCCACAAAAACATCTCTCGCAGGGTGAAGGTCCGCAGATTCATGCCGATAAACGAGAAGACGTTGTGTCCGGTCAGGACGATGTGGACGATTTGTTATCCAGCCTCGGATTCTAGAGTTTTGGAATTTTAGGTTTTTTGGGTTTTTAGACCTGTAGGAGCACCCCATTAATGAGCTTCGGCGCCGATGAAGAGATCCTTCAGGATTTCCTGGTTGAGGCCGGCGAGATTCTTGAGCAACTGTCCGAGCAACTGGTCGAGCTGGAAAGCCGCCCGGATGACGCAGATCTGCTCAATGCAATTTTTCGCGGTTTCCACACTGTAAAAGGGGGCGCCGGCTTCCTTCAGCTCAACGAGCTGGTGGAGTGCTGTCACATCGCCGAAAACGTGTTCGACATCCTGCGCAAGGGTGAGCGTCGCGTTGATGCAGAACTGATGGACGTGGTGCTCGAAGCACTGGACGCGGTGAACAGCATGTTCAGCGAAGTCCGTGAACGTGCGCCGATCACGGCGGCCACCCCGGAACTGCTGGCCGCGCTGGCGCGTCTGGCTGAACCGCAATCGGCCGACGAAGCCCCGGCTTCTCCGGTTGCCGAGATGATCGAAGAACTGGTCGTCGAAGGCGATTCGAGCGATTCGGGCGACATCACCGATAACGAATTTGAACAGCTGCTGGATTCGCTGAACGCCGTCAAGGCCGAAGCCGAAGCCCCGGCCGCTGCTGCACCTGCGCCGGCTGCCGATACGGCCGCCAGCGATGAAATCACCGACGCCGAATTCGAGTCGTTGCTCGATCAACTGCACGGCAAAGGCCAGTTCGCGCCAGACGCCGTGGCACCGACCGCGGCCGCTCCAGCGGCACCGGCGGCGGGTGACAGCTCGGACATCACCGACGACGAATTCGAAGCACTGCTCGATCAATTGCACGGCAAGGGCAACTTCGCCGTCGAAGCACTGGAATCGGCAATTGCCTCGGCACCGGCTGCACCTGCCGCACCGGCGGCCGCGGCTGCCGGCAGCGACCTGATCAGCGATCACGAATTCGAATCGCTGCTCGACGAATTGCACGGCAAAGGCAAGTTCACCGACGTTGGCGCCGCTGCTGCGGGCACCGCATCGACCGTGGCTGCGCCTGCCGCCAAGGCCGTTGCCGCTCCGGCTGCTGCGCCGAAGGCTGCGCCCAAGCCTGAGCCGAAAGCCGAAGCGCCAAAACCGGCTGCCGCTGCTGCACCGGCGCCGGCTCGTGCTGCCGCTGCTCCGCCGCCGGAAAAACCGGCGAGCGAAGCCGAAACCACCGTGCGTGTCGACACTGCGCGTCTCGACGAAATCATGAACATGGTCGGCGAACTGGTGCTGGTGCGTAACCGTCTGGTGCGCCTGGGCCTCAACAGCGGCGACGAAGCCATGTCCAAGGCCGTGTCGAACCTCGACGTGGTCACGGCGGACTTGCAGACCGCGGTGATGAAGACCCGGATGCAGCCGATCAAGAAGGTCTTCGGGCGCTTCCCGCGTCTGGTTCGTGACCTCGCGCGTCAGCTCAAGAAAGAGATCAACCTGGAACTGGTGGGTGAAGAAACCGACCTCGACAAAAACCTTGTCGAGGCCTTGGCCGACCCGCTGGTCCACTTGGTGCGCAACGCGGTCGACCATGGCATCGAGTCGCCGGAAGAACGCGAAGCTTCGGGCAAGGCCCGTGGCGGTCGCGTGGTACTGGCGGCCGAGCAGGAAGGCGACCACATCCTGTTGTCGATCTCCGACGACGGCAAGGGCATGGACCCGAACGTCCTGCGTTCGATCGCGGTAAAACGCGGAGTGATGGACAAGGACGCGGCCGATCGCCTGAGCGATACCGAGTGCTACAACCTGATCTTCGCCCCGGGTTTCTCGACCAAAACCGAGATCTCCGACGTGTCCGGCCGTGGTGTCGGCATGGACGTGGTGAAGACCAAGATTTCCCAGCTCAACGGTTCGATCAACATCTACTCGACCAAGGGCCAGGGCTCGAAGATCGTCATCAAGGTGCCGCTGACGCTGGCGATCATGCCGACCCTGATGGTCATGCTCGGCAATCAGGCGTTTGCGTTCCCGCTGGTCAACGTCAACGAAATTTTCCACCTCGACCTGTCGACCACCAACGTGGTGGATGGCCAGGAAGTGGTGATCGTGCGGGACAAGGCGCTGCCATTGTTCTACCTCAAGCGCTGGCTGGTCAGCTCCGCCGCTCACGAAGAGCAGCGTGAAGGCCATGTGGTGATCCTGTCGGTGGGCACCCAGCGGATCGGCTTCGTCGTCGATCAACTGGTCGGCCAGGAAGAAGTGGTCATCAAGCCATTGGGCAAAATGCTGCAGGGCACTCCGGGCATGTCCGGCGCCACCATCACCGGTGACGGCCGCATCGCGTTGATCCTCGATGTTCCAAGCATGCTCAAGCGTTACGCGACGAAGCGTATTTGAATCCGGGGCGGCGGGGCGACGACGTCCCGCTGCACCTAATGGAGTGTTTATGGCAGTCAAAGTCCTGGTGGTGGACGATTCGGGTTTTTTCCGCCGCCGCGTCTCGGAAATTCTTTCAGCGGATCCGAGCATCCAGGTGGTCGGCACGGCCACCAACGGTAAAGAGGCGATCGATCAGGCCCTGGCCCTCAAGCCGGACGTGATCACCATGGACTACGAGATGCCGATGATGGATGGCATCACGGCAGTGCGGCACATCATGCAGCGTTGCCCGACCCCGGTGTTGATGTTTTCCTCGCTGACCCACGAAGGCGCCCGGGTGACCCTGGATGCGCTGGACGCTGGGGCGGTGGATTTCCTGCCGAAGAATTTCGAAGACATTTCCCGTAACCCGGAGAAGGTCAAGCAGCTGCTGTGCGAGAAGGTCCATAGCATCTCGCGCAGCAATCGTCGTTTCAGTGCCTACAGTGCGCCGGCTCCGGCCGCTGCACCGACGCCTGCACCCGCCCCGGCGGCTTCGAGTTTCAGCAGCCACAGCGCTGCTGCTCCGACGCGTCCGGCGCCGGCTCCAGCACCTGCTCGTGCGCCAGCCGCCAGCGCGTCGTCGCCGGCACCGAAACGCAAAGCCTACAAACTGGTTGCCATCGGGACTTCGACCGGCGGCCCGGTTGCCCTGCAGCGGGTGCTGACCCAGTTGCCGGCGAACTTCCCGGCGCCGATCGTGCTGATCCAGCACATGCCCGCGGCGTTCACCAAGGCGTTTGCCGAGCGTCTGGACAAGCTGTGCCGCATCAGCGTCAAGGAAGCCGAGGATGGCGACATCCTGCGTCCGGGCCTGGCGCTGCTGGCTCCGGGTGGCAAGCAGATGATGATCGACGGCCGTGGCGCGGTGAAAATCCTGCCGGGCGACGAGCGTCTGAATTACAAGCCGTGCGTGGACATCACCTTCGGTTCGGCGGCCAAGTCCTACGGCGACAAAGTTCTGGCGGTGGTCCTTACCGGCATGGGCGCCGACGGCCGTGAAGGCGCACGTCTGCTCAAGCAGGGCGGCAGCTCGGTATGGGCCCAAGACGAAGCAAGCTGCGTGATCTACGGCATGCCGATGGCCATCGTCAAAGCCGATCTGGCTGACGCGGTCTACGGCCTGGACGACATCGGCAAGCACATCGTCGAGGCGTGTATCTGATGGATGTTTTAAGCCTTATCGGGATTATCCTGGCGTTCGTCGCCATCATCGGCGGCAACTTCCTTGAAGGCGGTCACCTCGGCGCGCTGGCCAACGGCCCGGCGGCGTTGATCGTCCTCGGTGGCACCATCGGTGCAGCGCTGTTGCAATCGCCGATGAGCGCCTTCAAGCGCGCCATGCAGATCCTCGCCTGGATCCTGTTTCCGCCACGGGTGGACCTGGCTGGCGGCATCGACCGCGTGGTCAACTGGAGCCTCACCGCGCGCAAGGAAGGCCTGCTCGGCCTGGAAGGCGTCGCCGATGCCGAGCCGGACAACTACTCGCGCAAAGGCCTGCAACTGCTGGTCGACGGCGCCGAGCCGGAAGCGATCCGCAGCATCCTCGAAGTGGACTTCTACACCCAGGAAGCCCGCGACATCGAAGCGGCCAAAGTCTTCGAAAGCATGGGCGGCTACGCGCCGACCATCGGCATCATCGGTGCGGTGATGGGCCTGATCCATGTGATGGGCAACCTCGCTGATCCGACGCAATTGGGCAGCGGCATTGCCGTGGCATTCGTCGCGACCATCTACGGCGTGGCCAGTGCCAACCTGGTGTTGCTGCCGGTGGCGGCCAAGCTCAAGTCAATCGCGTTGCGGCAGTCGCGTTATCGCGAAATGTTGTTGGAAGGTATTTTGTCGATCGCCGAAGGTGAAAACCCTCGCTCTATCGAGCTGAAGCTTCAGGGCTTCATGGATTGATGGGGGTAATGGACTATGGCTCGCCGCAGGCATCAGGAAGAACACGTTAATCACGAGCGCTGGCTCGTGTCCTACGCGGATTTCATCACGCTGCTGTTCGCGTTCTTTGTGGTGATGTACTCGATCTCGTCGATCAACGAAGGCAAGTACAAAGTCATTTCCGAAGCGTTGATCGGGGTTTTCACCGACTCCGATCGTTCGCTCAAGCCGATTCCGATTGGTGAGGAGCGACCGAAAACCGTGACCCCGGCCAAGCCGCTGGTCAAGGACAGCGAGCAGGTCGATGCGGGTATCGCCGGGGCCAGCGATCCGCTGAAAAGCATCGCCGATGACATCAGTGCCGCGTTCGGCGACCTGATTGCTTCCAACCAGATGACCGTGCGCGGCAATGAGTTGTGGGTCGAGATCGAACTCAACTCCAGCCTGTTGTTCGGCAGTGGCGACGCGATGCCGAGCGACATCGCCTTCAACATCATCGACAAGGTCGCGGCGATCCTCAAACCGTTCGACAACCCGATCCACGTCGAAGGCTTCACCGACGATCAGCCGATCCGCACTGCGCAGTACCCGACCAACTGGGAGCTGTCCTCGGCGCGTTCGGCGAGCATCGTACGGATGCTGGCGATGCAGGGCGTGAACCCCGGGCGTCTTGCCTCGGTGGGTTACGGTGAGTTTCAGCCGGTGGCCAACAACGCCACCGCCGAAGGCCGGGCGAAAAACCGTCGTGTGGTGCTGGTGGTGTCGCGCAATCTCGATGTGCGCCGCAGTCTGACCGGTACCGGAACCGCCAATGCGCAACCGGACGCAGCATTGAAGCGTGCTGGCACACAAACTGCACCGACCCCGGTCAAGACGCCGGGACGCGAGAGTGCCGTCAATTCTCCGTCGCCCGCATTAATACGCTGAGCTATGTCTCGGTCGAGGATCTCGGCCGGGAGGAACGAACCGAATGAGAGTCTGGGCAGTCGCCAATCAAAAGGGTGGTGTCGGTAAAACCACATCTTCCATCGCTTTAGCCGGGTTGCTGGCGGAGGCGGGCAAGCGCGTGGTTGTGGTCGATCTCGACCCGCACGGCTCAATGACCAGCTATTTCGGCTACGACCCCGACAGCCTGGAACACAGCAACTACGACCTGTTTCTGCACAAGGGCAGCGTGCCGCAAGGCTTGCCCGGGCAGTTGCTGTTGTCGACCAGCGACGAACGCATTTCCCTGTTGCCGTCGAGTACCGCACTCGCCACCCTTGAGCGCCAGTCGCCGGGGCAGAGTGGTTTGGGCCTGGTGATCGCCAAGAGTCTGGCGCAGCTGTGGCAGGACTTCGATTACGCGATCATCGACAGCCCGCCGTTGCTCGGCGTGTTGATGGTCAACGCCCTGGCCGCGAGCCAGCAACTGGTGATCCCGGTGCAGACCGAGCACCTGGCCGTCAAAGGTCTGGAGCGCATGGTCAACACCTTGGCGATGATCAACCGCTCGCGCAAACAGGCGCTGCCGTTCAGCATCGTGCCGACCCTGTTCGACCGCCGCACCCAGGCGTCGCTGGGCACCTTGCGCGTGCTGCGCGACAAGTTTCCGGAAGAGATCTGGCAGGGTTACATCCCGGTCGATACCCGTCTGCGTGATGCCAGCCGGGCCGGGGTCACGCCTTCGCAGTTCGACGGCAAGAGTCGTGGCGTGCTGGCGTACCGCGCGTTGCTCAAGCATCTGCTGGCGCAGCAACTTGTTCCGCAGGTGGCTTGAGCATGAATCGGCCGATCAAACTGACGTCGCGTCCGCAACTGGCGTTGCAGTCCTATCTGGACAGCTTGCTGCAGGAAATCCCTGACGAGTTGCCGCCAGTGGAAATGCCGGTCGAGGCGCCGGTCGAGGTGGCCGAAAGTGCTGCGGCGCTGGATGAATTCCAGGCCGCGGTACTGGAAGAGCAGGCGCGTGATGCGCAGAAAGCCGCCAAACCTGCCGCCCCGGTTGCCGCGCCTGCCGCCGCACCGATCGCCAAGGCGCCAGTGGCGTTGATCGAAGAAGCCGAGCCGCCACGCGCGCCGGTTTCGACACTCGCCCCGCTGCTGCAAACCCAATTGTTGAAAACCGCGCCGGAACCGGTCGTGGCCGAACCTGCGCCAGTTGCGCCGGCACCCGTCGAGCAGACGCTGGTGCCGCCGGTGGTGGAAGTTCACCTGCCGCCAAGCAACACGCCACCTCCGGTGGACACCGATGGCCGTCCGGCCTGGGCTGCCGAAGCGTTCGAGTGCCTGTTGTTCGATGTTGCCGGGCTGACGCTGGCGGTGCCGCTGGTGTGCCTGGGCTCAATCTATTCGCTGGCCGGCCACGAGTTGACGCCGCTGTTCGGGCAGCCGGAATGGTTCCTCGGGATTCTGCCGAGCCAGGCCGGCAATCTGAAAGTCTTGGACACGGCGCGTTGGGTCATGCCGGATCGCTATCGCGATGACTTCCGTCAGGGCCTGCAGTACGTGATTTCGGTACAAGGTTACGAATGGGGCCTGGCGGTGCATCAGGTCAGCCGTTCGTTGCGTCTGGATCCGAATGAAATCAAATGGAGAAGTCACCGGGGTCAGCGGCCATGGCTCGCCGGCACGGTGATAGAGCACATGTGTGCATTACTTGATGTAGCCGCGCTGGCCGAGTTGATCGCCAGCGGCGGGGCAAAGCACATGGGCGGCCACAAGCCGCTACATAAATCGACATAGCAGCCGACATAACAATCAGGCGATGGCATTTTTCAATGCCTCCACACAGAACACACACCGCCCAGTGCGGTTTTTTCGAGGGGTCAGGGTATGAGTAGTCAGGCGACGAATGCAAAAGGTTCTGAAGATCCGATCCTGCAATGGGTGACCTTCAAGCTGGACAACGAAACCTACGGCATCAACGTGATGCGCGTTCAGGAAGTCCTGCGGTACACCGAAATCGCTCCGGTACCGGGTGCGCCAAGCTACGTGCTGGGCATCATCAACCTGCGCGGTAATGTGGTCACCGTGATCGACACCCGTCAGCGCTTCGGCCTGAACAGCGGCGAGATCAGCGACAACACCCGTATCGTCATCATCGAAGCCGACAAGCAAGTGGTCGGGATCATGGTCGACAGCGTGGCCGAAGTGGTTTACCTGCGTCAGTCGGAAATCGAGACCGCGCCGAACGTCGGCAACGAAGAATCGGCCAAGTTCATCCAGGGCGTGTGCAACAAGAACAACGAGTTGCTGATCCTGGTCGAGCTGGACAAGATGATGAGCGAAGAAGAATGGTCGGAACTGGAGAGCATCTGATTGATTCTCGAGGTGGCGGTCATTGTCCTGTTCCTCTTCTGGGCAGGCACGCTGGCAATGTTTCTGGCGTACATCAAGGCGCAGCGCGTAATCGCGGCGCAACAGGCCCAAGGCGACGCGCTGCGTGATCAGCGCATCAAAGACCTGGCCAAGCGTGTCGACGACTATCAGAACGGCAACGTGCGCATGGGCGAAGCCCTGCACGAGCTGCGCTCGGTCGTCGGCCCGTTGCCGGACAAGATAGTTGCGCTGGAGCAGCGCGACCCATCTAGCCTGTCGTTCGCCCAGGCGGCGAAACTGGTGGGCATGGGCGCGAGCGTCGATGAGCTGACTCAGTCCTGCGGTTTGACCCAGGCTGAGGCGGAGTTGATGCGCAAGTTGCACAGAAGCTGAAGATCAAAAGATCGCAGCCTGCGGCAGCTCCTACATTGGAACGCGCTTCCCTGTAGGAGCTGCCGAAGGCTGCGATCTTTTGCTTTCAAGGCTTAATAATCATCCCCGCGCGCGGTAACGTCCTTCTCGACCATCGGCGCATCTGGATCCTGCCCCTCGGGGAATTTTCCCTTCAGATTCCACGCAAACGCGATGATCTCGGCAATCGTGCGGTACAGCTCTTCGGGGATGCTGTCGCCCAGCTCCATCCGCGCCAACAGCCGCACCAGCTCGGCGTTTTCATAGATCGGCACTTCACAGTCGCGGGCAATGCGCAGGATTTCTTCGGCCAGTTCCTCGTCGCCCTTGGCGGTGAGGGTCGGGGCGTGGTTGCCGTCGTATTTGAGGGCGATGGCCTGGCGTGGAGCAGTGGAATCGTTCATGCGGTTTCGTCGACCCAGCGGTGTTCGAGACGGGTTTGATTGCCTAGCGGCGGGGTGCCGAGGTGGCAGTCGAGATCACCGACGTTCAGCCCGCGATCAAGCAGACGCTGGCGCAGCGCGAACAGGTTGGTTTCGATCAGGTCGGCGGTGTACGGGCGCTCGGCCCAGAGCTGACTCGACAGGCTGCCGGCAATCAGCTGCGCCTGAATTTGCATCGGCCCCAACGGCTCCATATCGAACGCCAGATCGACGCGCCACAGTTGCTGTTTGGGCTCGCGCTCGTCGCGGCGTTCGTTGGGTTGCGGTTCTCTTTCCGGCGCTTCTTCGCGCTGGAACTTGACCTGCAACGGCACGATGTCCTGCAGGTTACGCATGGGGATTTCCAACTGCCAGGTGCTGAGCAGGCGGCCGTCATCGGTGACCCCGGTCTGTTCCAGACTCGACAACTGATGGCTTTGCAGGCGCGACACGGCGGCTGCAGCGAGGCGCAGCAGATGTTCCAGATCGCCTTCGCCGTCCTGGCTTTGCAGCAGGCGGTCGGGCAGCGGGAAACTGCTCGGCACGGGTTTGGCGCTGACCTGGCCGAGGGTGCCGAGGGCGTTGCGCACGAAACTCGGCAGCGCTTGCGCCAGGGTGTTGGCGGCAATGATCGCGTTGAAAGTGGCATTGCCCGGCACACCCGGGGACAGTTGCGCGATCAGTTTGAGCAGATCGGCTTTCATGTCCGGGGCCAGCGCCGGATTCTGTCCGGTCAGCAATTTGGCTTCGAGGAAGGCGCCACTGTTGGCCAGGGCCAGGGCCACGCCTTTGGCGCTGCTCATCTGCTGCACATCGGGCAAATTGGCAAGCAGACGCACGACGGCAGCGCGCAGATCCTGCGAAGTCTGATCATCGTCGCTCGGCAGGTTTTGCAAAGCATTGAGCAAACCGTCCAGCGAGCCTTGGCGACTTTGTTGGCCGAGCAGTTGCTGGCTCACCGCCAATTGCTCCTGACGGCTGCTCAGTGGCACGAATTTGAGGGTTTGCGAGTCTTCGACCAGTGCCGAAAGCAGGGTTCCGATGCGCAGCGGCGTCGGGCTGTCGATGTCCAGCGTGGCGCCACTTTGCGCGGTGTTGAGCAGACTGACCAGCGAGCGGTACACCGTCGGCTGCCCCGGCACTTGCGGCAGTGTCTGCGAGGTCAGCACCTTGCCTTGCAGCAGTGTGCCGACCGGCAACTGCGCGGTATCGATGCGGGTGAGGGTGGCGACGCTGCTGGCGATGGCCTGCTGCACGGTGATTGCCAGATTGCCCGCCGATGGCTGAGTAACCGCCAGGTTGGTGCCGGTCGGCAACGGCAGGTTGCTGCTGGCTTGCACGGTGGTCTGGCGGCCGCCGTCGACGGTGACCTTGAGCAACAGTTGAAAGGTCTGATCCGCCTGCTTGAGTGACAACACCTCGGCCTGAGCACTTTGCCCGGCACCGATCAAGCCTTCGACCGGGGTCAGCAGCTTGAGCAACTCACCGCTCATCACCAGCGGACGCGTGTTCGCCGGGGTGGTGGGCGGAAGCGGGAGGATGTTCATTTCGCCTGTCATACGCGGACACAACCTGAGGAAATTGCGCTCTTGGGAGTAAGGCACGCCATGTATAATGCCGCGCGTCTTGCGCTTCGTTCAGAAAACATAGCAATTGTTTGATCCAGCTCTCTGGTTCGCACCGTCATTGCATTTATCCTGCATCTCTTTAACGGCCGCGCCAGAGCCGACTTGAACCGTATAAGGCCCGTGATCCCTTGACCAGTCCTGTCCTGCAAACCGTTGCCCTTGCCTGCGAGCGAGACCTGCGGCTGCTCTTCGAAAATCTCGAATTAAGACTGGCCAGTGGCGATATGGTGCAGATCAGCGGCCCCAACGGCAGCGGCAAGACCAGCCTGCTGCGCCTGTTGTCCGGGTTGATGCAGCCGACCAGCGGTCAGGTGCTGCTTAACGGCCAGCCCTTGACCGCCCAGCCGAGTGAACTGGCGCGCAACCTGCTGTGGATCGGCCACGCTGCCGGGATCAAGGACCTGCTGACCCCGGAAGAGAACCTGTCCTGGCTCTGCGCCTTGCATCGGCCGGCCGAACGCGAGGCGATCTGGCAGGCACTGGCAGCCGTAGGATTGCGCGGATTCGAAGATGTTCCCTGCCACACCCTGTCCGCCGGTCAGCAACGCCGCGTGGCGCTGGCGCGGCTGTATCTGGACAGCCCGCCGCTGTGGATTCTCGACGAGCCGTTCACCGCGCTCGACAAACAGGGCGTGGCGCAGCTTGAAGAACACCTGGCCGGACACTGCGAGCGCGGCGGTCTGGTGGTGCTGACCACGCACCACACGCTGAGCCGGATGCCGGCCGGTTATCGCGATATCGATCTGGGGAACTGGGCAGTATGAGTGTGTTCGGCCTGCTGGTTGCCCGTGAGTCCCGTTTGCTGTTTCGTCGCCCGGCGGAACTGGCCAATCCGCTGATTTTCTTCGCCATCGTCATCGCCTTGTTCCCGCTGGCCGTCGGCCCGGAAACTCAAGTCTTGCAAAACCTGTCCCCGGGGTTAGTCTGGGTGGCCGCGCTGTTGTCGGTCCTGCTTTCGCTGGACGGACTGTTTCGCAGTGATTTCGAAGATGGCTCCCTGGAACAGTGGGTCCTTTCGCCGCACCCGCTGCCCCTACTGGTGCTGGCCAAGGTGCTGGCACACTGGCTGTTCTCGGGACTGGCACTGGTTCTGCTCTCGCCGTTGCTGGCGTTGATGCTCGGTTTGCCGGTCGCCTGCCTGCCAGTGTTGCTGTTGTCTTTGCTGCTGGGTACCCCGGTGCTGAGCTTGCTCGGCGCGGTGGGCGCGGCGCTGACGGTCGGTCTGAAACGCGGCGGCCTGTTGCTGGCGTTGCTGATTCTGCCGTTGTACATCCCGGTGTTGATCCTTGGCAGTGGTGCCTTGCAGGCCGCCTTGCAAGGCATGCCGGCGACCGGGTATCTGCTGTGGCTGGGTAGCCTGACCGCCCTGGCGATCACCCTGACACCTTTTGCAATAGCGGCTGGCCTGAAGATCAGCGTCGGCGAATAATGAGGTCTGGTTAAAATTTAACCAGCAAAGACCCTGAGACCGCTCACATCGATGAGCGGCACCGTGATGGAAACAGTATGAACTGGACCTGGTTTCACAAGCTCGGCTCGCCCAAGTGGTTCTACGGCATCAGCAGCAAGTTCCTGCCGTGGTTGAGCATCGCAGCGTTGCTGCTGATCAGCATTGGCGTCGTCTGGGGCCTGGCCTTCGCGCCGCCGGATTATCAGCAGGGCAACAGCTTCCGCATCATCTATATTCACGTGCCGGCGGCGATGCTCGCGCAGTCGATCTACGTGATGCTGGCGGTGTGTGGCGTGGTCGGCCTGGTGTGGAAAATGAAACTGGCCGACGTCGCCCTGCAATGCGCGGCGCCGATCGGCGCGTGGATGACCGCCGTGGCGCTGGTGACCGGCGCGATCTGGGGCAAGCCGACCTGGGGCTCGTGGTGGGTCTGGGATGCGCGGCTGACGTCGATGCTGATTTTGCTGTTCCTGTATTTCGGGGTGATTGCACTGGGCAACGCCATCAGCAACCGCGACAGCGCCGCCAAGGCCTGCGCCGTGCTGGCGATTGTCGGGGTGATTAACATTCCGATCATCAAGTACTCGGTGGAGTGGTGGAACACCCTGCACCAGGGCGCGACCTTCACCCTCACGGAAAAACCGGCGATGCCCGCTGAAATGTGGCTGCCGCTGTTGCTGACGGTGCTGGGGTTCTACTGCTTCTTCGGTGCCGTGCTGTTGCTGCGCATGCGCCTTGAAGTACTCAAGCGCGAAGCGCGCGCCAGCTGGGTCAAGGAAGAAGTGCAGAACAGCCTGGAGGCCGCGCGATGAGTTTCGCTTCATTTGGCGACTTTCTCGCCATGGGCCACCACGGCCTGTACGTCTGGTCGGCCTACGGTATCTGTCTGGCGGTGCTGATCCTCAACGTGGTCGCACCGATTGCGGCCCGCAAGCGCTATCTGCAACAAGAGGCGCGTCGTCTGCGCCGGGAGAACGGCAAGTGAATCCGCTGCGCAAAAAACGTCTGACCCTCATTCTGGCGATCCTGGTCGGGGTCGGCGCTGCCGTCGGCCTGGCCCTCAGCGCCCTGCAGGAAAACATCAACCTGTTTTACACGCCGACCCAGATCGCCAACGGCGAAGCGCCGCACGACACGCGCATCCGCGCCGGCGGCATGGTCGAGAAGGGCTCGCTGCAGCGTTCGCCGGACTCGCTGGACGTCAAATTCGTCGTCACCGACTTCAACAAAGCCGTGACCATCACCTACCGCGGGATCCTTCCGGATCTGTTCCGCGAAGGGCAGGGCATCGTCGCCCTGGGCAAACTCAATGCCGACGGCGTGGTGGTGGCCGATGAAGTGCTGGCCAAGCACGACGAGAAGTACATGCCGCCGGAAGTGACCAAAGCGCTGAAAGACAGTGGTCAGTCGGCACCGACCCCAGCGAAGGAGGGTTGATTGATGACGTCTGCACTGTTTATTCCCGAACTCGGCCATCTGGCGATGATTCTGGCGCTGTGTTTCGCGCTGGTGCAGGCCGTGGTGCCGCTGCTCGGTGCATGGCGCGGCGACCGTCTGTGGATGGGCCTGGCCCAGCCGGCGGCGTGGGGCCAGTTTGCGTTCCTGCTGTTTGCCTTCGGTTGCCTGACCTACGCGTTCATGACCGACGATTTTTCGGTCGGTTACGTGGCGATGAACTCCAACAGCGCCTTGCCGTGGTACTACAAGTTCAGCGCGGTATGGGGCGCCCACGAAGGGTCGCTGCTGCTGTGGGCGTTGATCCTCGGTGGCTGGACCTTCGCCGTATCGGTGTTCTCCCGGCAGTTGCCACAAGTCATGCTCGCCCGCGTGCTGGCGGTGATGGGCATGATCAGCACCGGTTTCCTGCTGTTTCTGATCCTCACCTCCAACCCGTTTTCGCGGATCCTGCCGCAGATTCCGGCGGATGGTCGTGACCTCAATCCGCTGCTGCAAGACATCGGCCTGATCGTGCATCCGCCGATGCTCTATATGGGTTATGTGGGGTTCTCGGTGGCGTTCGCCTTCGCCATCGCTGCACTGCTCGGTGGTCGTCTTGATGCTGCGTGGGCACGCTGGTCGCGGCCTTGGACGATTGTCGCCTGGGCCTTTCTCGGCATCGGTATCACCCTCGGTTCGTGGTGGGCCTACTACGAACTCGGCTGGGGCGGCTGGTGGTTCTGGGACCCGGTGGAAAACGCCTCGTTCATGCCATGGCTGGTCGGCACCGCGTTGATCCACTCGCTGGCCGTCACGGAAAAACGTGGGGTGTTCAAGAGCTGGACGGTGTTGCTGGCGATTGCTGCATTTTCGTTGAGCCTGCTCGGTACCTTCCTCGTGCGCTCCGGCGTGCTGACCTCGGTGCACGCGTTTGCCTCCGACCCTGAGCGTGGCGTGTTCATTCTGATCTTCCTGCTGTTCGTGGTCGGTGGTTCGCTGACGCTGTTTGCGTTGCGCGCGCCGGTGGTCAAGAGCCAGGTCGGCTTCAACCTGTGGTCGCGTGAAACCCTGTTGCTGGGCAACAACCTGGTGCTGGTGGTAGCGGCGTCGATGATTCTGCTCGGCACCCTGTATCCGCTGATTCTCGATGCGATCAGCGGCGCCAAGCTCTCGGTCGGCCCGCCTTACTTCAATGCGCTGTTCATCCCGCTGATGGCGTTGCTGATGCTGGTGATGGCGGTCGGCGTGATCGTCCGCTGGAAGGACACCCCGGTGAAGTGGCTGGCGAACATGCTGACCCCGGTGCTGCTCGGCAGCGTCGCATTGGCCGTGGTGGCCGGTGTCGCTTACGGCGATTTCAACTGGGCGGTGATCGCGACGTTCCTGCTCGCTGCGTGGGTGCTGCTCGCCGGCGTGCGCGACATCTTCGACAAGACTCGCCACAAGGGCCTGATCAAAGGTCTGCCAACTCTGACCCGCAGCTACTGGGGCATGCAGATCGCTCACCTGGGCATCGCCGTGTGCGCACTCGGTGTGGTGCTGTCGAGTCAGAACAGTGCCGAACGCGACCTGCGTCTGGCGCCGGGCGAGTCGATGGATCTGGCCGGTTATCACTTCATCTTCGAAGGTGCCAAGCACTTTGAAGGGCCGAACTTCACCTCCGACAAGGGCACCATCCGGGTGATCCGCGACGGCAAGGAAGTCAGCGTGCTGCACCCGGAAAAACGCCTGTACACCGTGCAGAGTTCGATGATGACCGAGGCCGGGATCGACGCCGGTTTCACCCGCGATCTTTACGTCGCACTGGGCGAACCGCTGGAAAACGGCGCGTGGGCGGTGCGGGTTCACGTCAAGCCGTTCGTGCGCTGGATCTGGTTCGGCGGTCTGCTGACCGGTCTGGGCGGATTGCTGGCGGCGCTGGATCGGCGTTATCGAGTCAAGGTCAAAGCCCGGGTGCGTGAAGCCCTCGGCCTGCAAGGAGCGGCTGCATGAGACGTTGGTTGATGCTGGTACCCCTGGCGATTTTCCTGCTGGTGGCGGTGTTTCTTTATCGCGGTCTGTACCTCGATCCGGCGGAGCTGCCGTCGGCGATGATCAACAAGCCCTTCCCGGAATTCAGCCTGCCGAATGTGCAGGGCGACAAGACCCTGACCAAGGCCGACATCCTCGGCAAACCGGCACTGGTCAACGTCTGGGGCACCTGGTGCATTTCCTGCCGGGTCGAGCACCCGGTGCTGAACAAACTGGCCGAGCGCGGCGTGGTGATCTACGGCATCAACTACAAGGACACCAACGCCGATGCGTTGAAGTGGCTGGCCGAATTCCACAACCCGTACCTGCTGGACATCCGTGACGATGAAGGTTCGCTGGGTCTGAACCTCGGCGTGTACGGCGCGCCGGAAACCTTCTTCATCGACGCCAAGGGCATCATCCGCGACAAGTACGTCGGGGTGATCGACGAACAGGTCTGGCGCGAAAAACTCGCAGCCAAATATCAGGCACTGGTCGATGAGGCCAAGCCATGAAGCGTTTTATGGCTGCCGTGGTCTTGGGTTTGAGTCTGGCCGGTGTGGCCCACGCCGCGATTGACACCTACGAGTTCGCCAAGGAAGGCGATCGCGAGCGTTTCCGCGAGTTGACCAAGGAACTGCGCTGCCCCAAGTGCCAGAACCAGGACATCGCCGACTCCAACGCACCGATTGCCGCAGACCTGCGCAAAGAGATTTTCCGCATGCTCGGCGAGGGCAAGGACAATCAGCAGATCATCGATTTCATGGTTGATCGCTACGGTGATTTCGTCCGCTACAAACCGGCGCTCAACGCCAAGACTGCACTGCTGTGGTTCGGCCCGGCCGGGCTGCTGCTTGGCGGTCTGGTGGTGATTGTGCTGATCGTGCGCCGTCGTCGCGGTCAGCGCGCCGAAACCCCGTCATCGCTGTCCACCGAAGAACGTCAGCGCCTCGACCAACTGTTGGATAAAAACCAAGAATGATTGATTTCTGGCTTGCCGCAGGGCTGTTGCTTCTGGTCGCCCTGAGTTTTCTGCTGATTCCGGTTTTGCGTGGCCGTCGCGCCCAGCGTGAAGAGGATCGGACTGCCCTGAACGTCGCGCTGTATCAGGAACGCGTCGCCGAGCTGCAAGCGCAGCAGGCCGAAGGCGTGCTCAATGCGGCGCAAATGGACAGCGGTCGTGCGGAAGCAGCGCGTGAACTGCTCGCCGATACCGAAGGCGTTGCCGCGCCGCGTGTGTCGAAACTGGGCAAGCCGTTGCCGTTGTTGGCCGCGGTGCTGGTGCCGGTGTTGGGCCTGGGTCTGTACCTGCATTTCGGTGCTGCCGATAAAGTCGAGCTGACCCGCGAGTTCGCCCAGGCGCCGCAGTCGATGGAAGAGATGACCCGGCGTCTGGAACGAGCCGTCGCCGCGCAACCGGATTCGGCGGAAGGTCTGTACTTCCTCGGTCGCACCTACATGGCCCAGGATCGTCCGGCGGACGCGGCGAAGATGTTCGAACGCGCCGCCAACCTTGCCGGTCGCCAGCCGGAGCTGCTCGGCCAGTGGGCACAGGCGCAGTATTTTGCCGACGGTAAAAAGTGGTCGGACAAGATCCAGGCCCTGACCGACGAAGCGCTGAAATCCGACCCGAAAGAAGTCACCAGCCTCGGTCTGCTCGGCATCGCCGCGTTCGAAGGCGAGCGTTATCAGCAAGCCATCGACTATTGGAATCGCCTGCTGACGCAATTGCCAGAGGACGACAAGTCCCGCGAAGCCCTGCAGGGCGGCATCAACCGCGCCACTGAACGGCTTGAAGCCAGCGGCGGCAAGGTCGCCGCTGCACCGGCTGCCAAGGTTGCCGCACTGCTCAAGGTGCGTGTCGATCTGGCCAGCGAACTCAAAGGCAAGGTGCAACCGGGCGACAGCGTGTTCATCTTCGCCCGCGCCGTTTCTGGCCCACCGGCACCGTTGGCGGCCAAGCGCCTGACCGTGGCTGATCTGCCGGTGACCGTCGAACTGGGCGACGCCGATGCGATGATGCCGCAGTTGAAACTGTCGAACTTTCCTGAAGTCCAACTGGTTGCGCGCGTTTCCCGTGCCGGTCAACCGACCGCCGGGGAATGGGTAGGTCGCAGCGGCCCGCTGGCCAGCAGCACCACCGCGCCGCAAACACTGACCATCGACAGCCCGGACCAATAACCCCGGAACCCACAGGAAAGCACCGTCATGCACAGCCTCGCCCGCATCTCCGTCATCACATTGGCCTTGAGCATGAGCGCATGTGCGGTGCACCGACCGGAACCGACCACCAACCTGCCGCCGATCCCGCCGTCACAACCGAGCCCGACCCCGTCGACCTCGCCGACACCGGGCAAGAGCATCCCGGCCAAACCGTCCAAGCCAGTCCCACGCACCTCAGCCAGCTTCGCTCCGCCACCGGGCGGCAACAGTCACTGGGACCAGAAGCTCGGCGTCTACGTCCTCGACGACCAGCCCAACACCTTCTACCGCCAGCGCACCTACTTCCGCTGGAACAACGGCTGGACCCGCTCAATCAGCCCCAACGGCCCGTGGGAAGACACCGACATCCACGGCGTGCCGCCGGGGTTGGGCAAACAGTTCGGGCAGTGATAAGCACGCGGCGATCTTTGGATCGCCGTTTGTTTGTCTGGTGTTCCAAAACGAGTATTCAGAGTCTCGCACGGTAGGCGCTTAGCGCCCGAACTGACTCGACCAATCTCTGGCGCCGCAAAAGGTCAAGGAACGGCTCGATCTCCATTGGCGGAAATTTCAGTTGTTGGCGCTGTCGTTGCGCCGCAGCGATAACAGCTGCCGGATCAAGGTGAAACAGGTTCTCGACAAACTCATCTGGGTGTTGGGCCTCGACGCCATAGGGGGCGAGGCAGGTATCGGGAAAATCTTTCAGGTTGAATGTCACGATCACCCCAGCGCCGCAGCGTATGGCTGCAGCCAATACATGGCGGTCTTTGGGATCGGGCAGGGAAAGTCCGGTGATCAGCGCTTCATAGTCACAGACACAGGCATCGGGTATCGCACGATCCATAAGCTCGGACGTGCGATCCAGTTGCTCCATCGTCAGATCGGTTCGGTTCTTCAATAAGTTGCGTTTCCATTCGCCGTGAATCTCCTTGGTCCATCGGGCTCGAAATCGCCCCGAAAGCGCGAGCCACATCAGCAAGTCTCTAAGCGGGGCGGGGTACAAAACACATGCATCGTATACAGCGGTGAAAGGGAATGCCTCACTCGTATCCTGTCCTTAAAGCCTGTGCCTGCTCCGCGAGAAGCGCCATTGCCTGCTCGCTGGCGGTATCGCGCCGGGTTTTATAGTCCATCAAATCGGCGAAACGCACACGTCGGTGCTTGCCGGTTTTGTGGTAGGACAACTCGCCGCTTTCCAGCAGTTTTATCAGGTGCGGGCGTGAGACATTGAGCAGGTCGGCGGCCTCCTGAGTGGTCAGTTCGGCATGCACCGGTACGACTTTGACGGCGTTTCCTTCAGCCAGCTCCGCCAGAATATCCATCAGTAGCCGCAGTGCCGACGTCGGAAGCTCGACCTGATGCGCCTGGTTCTGTTCGTCGAAAATCTGGATGTGCTGTGTTTCGAATTGGGTCGCCAGATAGGCGGCGAGCGCGCGTTTGCCTTCGATGGCGGCTTGGACTTCGCGCTCCACCGGGAGGTTGAGAGAGGGGTGGAGGACAATCGACATAATGGATTCCAGCATTCTGAAGAGAAGATGCTGGAACGTTATTCGAATTAAACGAAAATCGCAATAAACGAAACGGAAGCCGGTTCAGTTCAGGTGTGTCAGCAAGTTTTCCATGTACTCCACAAACGCCCGCGCCTTCGCACTGACCATCCGCCCCGTGGGAAATACTGCCCACAAGTCCTGATGCGGCAATGCCCAATCACTCATCACCGCCCTGACCGCGCCGCTTGCCAGCTCCGGGGCGAACATCCATTGCGAGGCAATCGCCAGGCCCTGATCGGCCAGCACGGCTGCGCGCAAACCTTCGGCGGCGCTGACCCGCAGGCGGCCGGTCAAGGTTTGTGTCTGCTGTTCGCGGCCTTTGGTGAAGGTCCAGGTGGCGCCGCCGCTGAGGTTGTAGACAATGCCTTGATGCTGATCCAGATCGGTCGGGCAGCACGGCTCACCGTGGCGGGCGAAGTAGGCCGGGCTGCCGAGCACCACGCGGCGGCAGTCGGCGATTTTGCGCGCGGTGAGGCTGGAGTCACTGAGTGGGCCCATGCGCAGGGCGACGTCGATGCCTTCTTCGACCAGATTGATGTTGCGGTCATCGAGCATCAGGTCGATGTTCAGGTGCGGATGCTGAGCGAGAAACGCCCCCAGTTGCGGCACGACGTGCAGGCGACCGAACGTCACCGCCGTGCTGATCCGCAGGTTGCCGCGCAAACCGCCGGCACTGCCACGGGCAGCGTTATCGGCCTCATTGGCTTCGTCGATGGCGCGTCTGGCTCGCTCGAAAAACGCCAGGCCGGCTTCGGTTGGCGTCAGGCCACGGGTCGAGCGCAGCAACAGGCTGACCGCCAGGCGTTTCTCCAGTTGAGCGATGGTTTTCGACACGGCGGGTTGGCCGATATTCAGCCGTCGGGCGGCGGCGGAGAACGAGCCGGTTTCGACCACGTAGACGAAGGTTTCCATGGCGGCGAGGCGGTCCATCTCAGGTCCTTGTGCAATCTTCAAGCATTCAGAGGAGCCCTGTGGGAGCGAGCTTGCTCGCGAAAGCATCGGATCAGCCAGCACATTTTTTGAATATCAGACCGCTTTCGCGAGCAGGCTCGCTCCCACAGGGGAACAGGGTGTTGGCCAGGATGTAGCTTTGCGAGTCGCTGAGTTTAATCCGTGGACAAGACTGTGGCATCGATCACATGCGGTAAAACAACCGAACGTCGTTCTGCAGATTCATGTGCTTGAGTAAAGATAACTCTAGGGTTACTTTTATTCGGCCGGAGCAAGGAGGCGGTAGGTGCAAAGCAGGCTATTGATCAAGGAGCTGGAGGAGGCAGGCTGGACACTGGATCGAGTCACCGGCAGTCATCACATCTTCAGGCATCGTTACAACCCGTACACCATTCCCGTTCCCCACCCGAAAAAGGATTTGCCGCTGGGGACGGTCAAAAGCATCAGGAGGCGTGCCGGGTTGTACCACCCGCCAGCCAGCTACAAGGGAGATCCATAATGCAATATCCGATCTGCATCGAATGGGGTGACGACAACACCGCCATCGGTATTCAGATACCTGACATTCCCGGCGCCGTCACGGCCGGGGACACTTTCGAGGACGCCTATAACGCAGCCGTTGAAGTCGCCCATCTCATGTTGCAGGAGATGGCGGCGGACGGGGAATCGATTCCGATGCCGACGTCGGCAGCGGCGCATCGCAATAATCCGGAGTTTGCCGACATGGGCTGGGGGATGCTCGAGCTGGATATCTCGCCGTACATGGGCAAGACCGAGAAGGTCAACGTGACGTTGCCAGGCTATGTGATCCAGCGCATCGATCGCTATGTGCGTGAACACAATGTCAAAAGCCGGTCTTCGTTTCTGGCGGATGCGGCGATGGAGAAGCTGGTTCGGTATTAAGCGTCATCGCTCCCACAGGCCCAGTGAGCAACCTGTGCGAGCGAACCTGGATGCCTACGCCGTTGCCAAAGAACCACGCTGCGAAGCACTCAAAAACCGCGCCAGCGCCAGCAGCGGGAAGGCGCTGCCGACAATCACGATCCACAACCAGCCGCCATGTTCATACACGGCACTGGCGACCGACGAGCCGAAGGCGCCGCCGATGAAGATGCTGGTCATGTACAGCGCATTCAGGCGACCACGGCTTTTGGCGTCCAGCGAGTAGACCGCGCGCTGGCCGAGAACCATGTTCATCTGCACGCAGAAGTCCAGTACCACGCCGGTCACCGCGAGGCCGATGACGCTGTAGGCCGGGTGAATGAAGGCCGGCAGGAAGCTCAGGCTGGCGAACAGCATGGCCAGCAGCGAAGCGATGCGGGTGTGGCCGGCGTCCGCCAGGCGTCCGCTGATCGGCGCGGCGATGGCACCGATGGCACCGACCAGCGCGAAGATCGCAATCTCGCTTTGCGACAGACCGTGGTTGCGCGCCAGTTCCAGTGGCACCGCTGTCCAGAACAGGCTGAAGGTGGCGAACATGCAGCCCTGATAAAACGCCCGCTGACGCAGCACCGGTTGCTGGCGCAGCAGCGTCCACAGCGAGCCGAGCAACTGGCCGTAGGAAGCGTTGTGATCCGGTTGACGCTTGGGCACGGTCAACGCCAGCACCACGCTGATCGCTGCCATCAACGCCGCAGCAATCATGAACATCGCGCGCCAGCCGAAATGGTCAGCCACCACGCTCGACACCGGTCGCGCCAGCAGGATGCCCAGCAGCAGGCCGCCCATGATCCCGCCGACCACCCGGCCACGGGATTCTTCCGGCGCCAGATGCGCGGCCAGCGGAATCAGGATCTGCACCGACACCGAACTGAAACCCACCAGCAGAGAGATCAGCAAGAACACATTCGGCTGACTGGTGAACGCCGCGCCGAGCAGGCTGGCAATGGCCACTACGGTGGTGATGATCATCAGTCGGCGGTTTTCCAGCAGGTCGCCCAGCGGCACCAGGAAAAACAGACCCAGCGCATAACCGATCTGTGTCAGCGAGACGATGAAGCTGGCCATGGTGTCGGAGAGGCCGATGTCCGGTGCGATCAGACCAATGATCGGTTGCGCGTAGTAGATGTTGGCGACGATGGCACCGCAGCAGAAGGCGAACAGCAGCACCATGCCTCGGGTCATTGCGTGAGTTGTAGCGTTCATAAGGTTTCTCGATCCAGCGAAAGGGAATGCGGTGAGGCTAAGGGACGCACCGACGTGGCGGTAGAAGCCTTGTATCGATATCAGTTATTCCGTTGCGGAATGATTGGCTTCAAGCGCGGTGTCGTCCATCGGCGAACCTTGCGTCCGGCCGGAGAGCGTCGATGATACATTCACTTACATCTTCTTCGATAGCGTGCTTATGTTTACCGCTGCTGTTCAACTGTTTACCAACGGAGGATTGCCATGTTGCGTCGGCTGCTGCGTCACACCACCACGATTGTCCTGATCGGTCTGCTTGGCGCCAGCGCAGTACAGGCTGCGGATGCCCCGGGAATGCGGATCGGCGTACGCGGCGAGATCACCGGCGTCAGCGCTGACTCGTTGAAAGTCCACGTCAACAGCGGCGAGAACGTGGTGATTCAATTGACCGCTGACACCAAAGTGCGCGCCGTCACCCTGGCCAATATCGAGGACATCAAGCCCGGCAGCTACATCGGCTCGGCGGCCATGCCGCAGGAGGACGGCACGCTCAAGGCGCTGGAAGTGCACGTATTCCCGCCGGAACTGGCCGGCAGCGGCGACGGCCATCGGCCGTTCGACCTGGCCAAGGGCAGCAGCATGACCAATGGCAGCGTCGGTGATCTGGTGGTGAGCAATGGCCGGGTGCTGACCGTCAACTACAAGGGCGGGCAGCAGAAGATTCTGGTGCCGGAGGATGTGCCGATCGTCAACCTGATGCCAGGGGATCGCAGCCTGCTCAAGGTCGGGGTGAAGATTGTCACCTTCGTGACCCAGGGCGCGGATGGCACGCTGACTGCGCAATCGATCTCGGCGGGCAAGGATGGCGTCACTCCCCCGATGTAACTGTAGGAGCTGCCGAAGGCTGCGATCTTTTGATCTTGGTTTTTAAAATCAAAGTCAAAAGATCGCAGCCTTCGGCAGCTCCTACATGGGTTCGCCACAAAAAAGGCGACCTGTTGAGGTCGCCTTTTTCATTTCAGTTCACGCCTTACTGACCGGTATAAATCTGATCAAAGATCCCGCCATCATTGAAGTGGGTCTTCTGCACCGAACGCCAGTCGCCGAAGGTCTTCTCAACCGACAGGAAGTCGACTTTCGGGAAACGATCGGTGTACTTCGCCAGCACCGCCGGGTCCCGTGGACGCAGGTAGTTGGCAGCAGCAATTTCCTGGCCTTGCGGCGACCACAGGTACTTCAGGTATTCGTCGGCAGCGGCGCGGGTGCCTTTCTTGTCGACCACTTTGTCGACCACCGACACTGGTGGCTCGGCTTCGGCGGAGACGCTCGGGTAGATCACTTCAAACTGATCGCGACCGAATTCGCGTGCGATCATTTCGGCTTCGTTCTCGAAGGTCACCAGCACGTCGCCGATCTGGTTGGTCATGAACGTGGTGGTCGCGGCGCGGCCACCGGTGTCGAGCACTGGCGCTTGCTTGAACAGTTTGCCGACGAAGTCTTTGGCCTTGTTCTCGTCACCACCATTCTTCAGCACGTAGCCCCAGGCCGAGAGGTAGGTGTAGCGACCGTTGCCCGAAGTTTTCGGGTTCGGCACGATCACCTGCACGCCGTCCTTGAGCAGGTCCGGCCAGTCTTTCAGGGCTTTCGGGTTACCTTTACGGACGATGAACACGGTGGCCGAGGTGAACGGCGCGCTGTTGTTCGGCAGGCGAGTGACCCAGTTGTCTGGCACCAGTTTGCCGTTGTCGGCGAGGGCGTTGATGTCGGTTGCCATGTTCATGGTGATGACGTCAGCCGGCAGGCCATCGATCACCGAGCGCGCCTGCTTGCTCGAACCGCCGAAGGACATCTGCACGGTGATGTTTTCGTTGTGCTCGGCCTGCCAGTGTTTCTGGAACGCAGTGTTGTAGTCCTTGTAGAAATCGCGCATCACGTCATAGGAGACGTTGAGCAGGGTCGGTGCGGCTTGAGCCACGCTGCCAAAGGCAAGACCGGCGGCGAGAAGTGAGGCGCCAAAGAGTTTTTTCACTGCGCATTCCTTGTTTTGTTTTGTGTAGGAGCTGCCGCAGGCTGCGATCCTTTGATTTTGTTTTTAGAGAATCAAGATCAAAAGATCGCAGCCTGCGGCAGCTCCTACAGGGGGTGATGTTTAATTGCCACTGACTATAACGGGGCACGCATAGTCGTTTAAAGATTAAAAAGCTCTGTGCTTATTCCACTTTCTTAAACAGCTGACTGCCACACCGCGAGCAAAACGCCGCGCTGTGTTCATGGCTGCTTTTCTTGCACACCGGGCAGTCGTGTTGCAGCTGTTCGCCGCGCATGGCGTTGGCCAGTTCTGCGGTGAAGATCCCGGTGGGCACGGCGATGATCGAGTAACCGGTGATCATCACCAGCGAGGAAATCACCTGGCCCAGCGGAGTCTTGGGCACGATGTCGCCGAAGCCTACCGTGGTCAACGTCACGATAGCCCAATAGATGCCTTTGGGGATGCTGGTGAAGCCGTGTTCCGGGCCTTCTATCACGTACATCAGGGTGCCGAACACCGTCACCAGCGTGCAGACGCTGACCAGGAACACCACGATCTTCTGCTTGCTGCCGCGCAGCGCCGACATCAAATAGTTGGCTTGCTTGAGGTACGGGCTGAGCTTGAGTACGCGGAAGATCCGCAGCATCCGAATGATCCGGATGATCAGCAGGTACTGCGCATCGCTGTAATACAGCGCGAGGATCCCCGGCACGATCGCCAGCAGGTCCACCAGTCCGTAGAAACTGAAGGCGTAGCGCAACGGTTTCGGTGAGCAATACAGGCGCAGGATGTACTCGCCGAGAAAAATGATTGTGAAGCCCCACTCGATGTAGGCCAGCACATCGGCGTAGTTCTGGTGAATGCTGTCGATGCTGTCGAGCATCACCACCACCAGGCTGGCAAGGATGATCAACAGCAAGGTGCCGTCGAAGCGCCGCCCGGCGAGGGTGTCGCTCTGGAAAATCATCACGTAAAGCCGTTCACGCCAACTGTTGCTGCTGTCCATGGATAACGCCTGAATTGAAGATCAGCGCAGCCTAGGTTGATTGTCCCCCTGTGCGCAAGGCGTGGCGTCGACGGCCGCTTTACCGAGCATCTGGATCCCGGCACGGATCAGCCAGCCGGCGAGGATGAACGGCGCGGTCAGCGTCGCCAGACCAAGGGCGGCGAACAGCGGCGTGACCAGCAGCGCAAGGACGATGCCCAGCAGCGGCAGCCACGGTTGTTGACGCTGTGAACTGAAGGCGAGGGCGGCGAGCACCGCGTTGTAACTGCCCAGTCCCAGCAACGCTGCAGCGGTTTCGTGGTGTAGCAGGCTGGAGGCGAGACCGATGGCCGACGCCAGCACTGCCCAGCAGAACGCCCGGCGATCAGCGATCAACAGACCGATGCCGATCAACGCGCCGGCCAGCGGATGACCGAGGAACATCACCTGACCCAGTCCACGCAGTTCAGCGGCGAGCAGGTTCAGCGAGGTCATCTCGATGTGAGTCATCGGCGCAGACGGTTCGGCGAACAACAGTAACACCCAGCTCATTGCTACAAACGGTGAGGTGTAGGCCGGTATCGATCGGCTGCGGTACACGTGTTTGAGCCATTGCTGAGTGACCATCGCACTGAGGCCACCGGCCGCCAGAATCAGCGGCGGCAGCATCGGCGACCACGGGAAATACAGGCTGAGCACCAAGCCAAGCAGCACGCCGTTGTAACTGAACAATCCGGCCTGACGATCCGCCTTGGCATAGTTGCGTCGCTGTGCGGTGAGCAATCCAGCAACGGCACCGAGCAGCGCGCCGGCAAACAGCACCGGCGCAGTGAGCAGGATCGCCAGCAGGCACAACAGGCCGCACAGCGGATGGCGCTGGAGGAATATCTGACTGAAACCGTTGAGCAAAGCCTCGGCCCAGTCGGGGCAGTGGGTGTTGAAATGATTGGCAGGCATGTTGAAAAAATCTGGGCAGTTGGAAAATCAAAAGGTCTTGCTTACCTGTGGTGAGAGGGATTTATCCCCGATGGCTGCGAAGCAGCCCCAAATCGGTGAATGCGGTTTTTCTGTGAAAACCGTCACTCTCTTGAAAGCGGTGACTGCTGCGCAGTCAATCGGGGATGAATCCCCTCACCACAGGTTTTGTATTCACATCAAAAATATGGGTCAGATCAGCGTTTCGATCCGCAGCGAATTAGTCGATCCCGGCTGCCCGAACGGCACACCGGCGGTGATCAGCAACGTATCGCCACGCTCGGCCATGCCTTGAGCCTGAGCGATTTCCAGGGCGGTCGAACACACCTCATCGACCTGACGCAGACGATCGTTGACCACCGAATGAATCCCCCACGCCACGCTCAAGCGCCGCGCGGTCTGCAGGTTCGGCGTCAGGTTGAGGATCGGCGCTTTCGGTCGTTCCCGTGCTGCGCGCAACGTCGAAGCGCCCGATTCGCTGTAGTTGACCAGCACCGCCACCGGCAGCACGTTGCTGATGCGGCGGATCGCGCAACTGATCGCATCGGACACCGTTGCCTCGGCTTTCGGTCGGCTGACGTCGAGTTGAGTCTGATAGTCCGGACCGTTTTCCACCTGGCGAATGATCTTGCTCATCATCTGCACGGCTTCCAGCGGGTATTCACCGGAGGCGGTTTCGGCCGACAGCATCACCGCATCCGCGCCTTCAGCCACAGCATTCGCCACATCAGTGACTTCGGCGCGGGTCGGGGCCGGGGAGAAACGCATCGATTCGAGCATCTGCGTCGCCACCACCACCGGTTTACCCAGTTCGCGGCAGGTGCTGATGATGTTTTTCTGGATCTGCGGCACGCTTTCGGCAGGGACTTCCACGCCGAGGTCGCCGCGAGCGACCATGATCGCGTCGCTCAACTGGGCGATTTCGCGCAGTTGCTCAACCGCTGACGGCTTCTCGATTTTCGCCATCAGAAAGGCCTTGTCACCGATCAGCTCGCGGGCTTCGAGAATGTCTTGCGGGCGTTGCACAAACGACAGCGCCACCCAGTCCACCCCCAGCTCCAGGCCGAAGCTCAGGTCGCGGCGATCCTTGGCCGTCAGTGGGCTGAGGTCGAGCACCGCTTGCGGCACGTTCACGCCTTTGCGGTCCGACAGTTCGCCGCCATTGAGCACGGTAGTGTCGATCGCGTCGGAGTATTTGCTGACCACGCGCAGGCGCAGTTTGCCGTCATCCAGCAGCAGATCCATGCCCGCTTCGAGCGCGGCGATGATCTCCGGGTGCGGCAGGTTCACGCGGCGTTCATCGCCCGGGGTCGCGTCCAGATCGAGGCGGAAGGCCTGACCGCGATGCAGCTGCACCTTGCCGTCGGCGAACTTGCCGACGCGCAGTTTCGGCCCCTGCAAGTCCATCAGGATCCCCAGCGGATAGTTGAGCTGGCGCTCGACCTCGCGGATCCACTGATAGCGCTTGGCGTGGTCGGCGTGATCGCCGTGGCTGAAGTTCAGGCGGAAGATGTTGACCCCGGCCTCGACCAGCTCACGGATGTCTTCGATGCCATCGACGGCAGGTCCGAGGGTGGCGAGGATTTTGACCTTTTTATCAGGCGTCATGATTTGCAGTTCTCAAGGATCAGGATGGCGCGGAAGTCGTTGACGTTGGTGCGGGTCGGCTCGGTGACGATCAGCGCATCGAGCGCCTCGAAGTAGCCGTAACCGTTGTTGTTATCCAGCTCGTCGCTGGCGCTCAAACCGAGGGCGGCGGCGCGGGCGTAGCTGTCCGGGGTCATGATCGCGCCGGCGTTGTCTTCCGAACCGTCGATGCCGTCGGTGTCACCGGCCAGCGCGTAGACGCCGGGCTGGCCCTTGAGGCTGTCGGTGAGGCTCAAGAGGAATTCGGCGTTGCGTCCGCCGCGACCATTGCCGCGCACGGTCACCGTGGTTTCACCGCCGGAGAGAATCACGCAAGGCGCAGCCAGTGGCTGCCCATGGTTGATGATCTGCCGAGCGATGCCAGCATGGACTTTCGCCACTTCGCGGGACTCACCTTCGAGGTCGCCAAGGATCAGCGTGCTGAAACCGGCCTGGCGGCATTTCACCGCCGCCGCATCCAGCGATTGCTGCGGGCGCGCGATCAGCTGGAAATGACTGCGGGCCAGGCTCGGGTCTCCGGGTTTGACGGTTTCCGATTCCGCGCTTTGCAGCCAAGTACGCACGGACGCCGGGACTTCGATGCCGTAGCGCTTAAGGATCGCCAGTGCTTCGGCGGAAGTGCTCGGGTCGGCCACGGTCGGGCCCGAGGCGATGACCGTGGCGAGGTCGCCCGGTACATCGGAAATCGCGTAGGTATACACAGTGGCGGGCCAACAAGCCTTGCCGAGGCGACCGCCCTTGATCGCCGAGAGGTGCTTGCGCACGCAGTTCATTTCGCCGATGGTCGCGCCGGATTTGAGCAGGGCTTTGTTGATCGACTGCTTGTCGGCCAGGGTGATGCCTTCAGCCGGCAGGGCGAGCAGGGCAGAGCCGCCACCAGAGAGCAGGAAGATCACGCGATCGTCTTCGCTCAGGTTGCTGACCAGTTCCAGCACGCGTTTGGCCACGGCCAGGCCGGCAGCGTCCGGTACCGGGTGCGCGGCTTCGACCACTTCGATTTTTTCGCACGGGGCGCCGTGACCGTAACGGGTCACTACCAGACCGGATACTTCACCCTGCCAGCAGCGCTCGACCACCTGGGCCATGGCGGCTGCGGCCTTGCCGGCGCCGATGACGATCACCCGACCCGTGCGATCGGCAGGCAGATGGGCTTCGAGGACCTGGTTCGGATGGGCCGCGTCGATGGCTGTGGCAAACAGCTCACGCAGCAGTTGTTGCGGATCGACCGACATGGCGGGCTCCCGGAATTCTTGTTATTGGGATGGAACGACAACGGTGCGGCGACGCGATCCTTGTGGGAGCTGGCTTGCCAGCGATTCAGGCGCCGCGGTCATTCAGGCAGACCGAGTCGATGCCATCGCGGGCAAGCCCGCTCCCACAGGGAGCGAGCCAGAAGCGCAGATTACTTCTTGTCGCGAATCGAGAAGTTGGCCATGTGTTCCAGACCCTTGATCAGCGCCGAGTGGTCCCAGTTGCTGCCACCGATGGCCGCGCAGGTGCTGAACACTTGCTGGGCGTTGGCGGTGTTCGGCAGGTTGATGTTCAGCTCCTTGGCGCCTTGCAGGGCCAGGTTCAGGTCCTTCTGGTGCAGGCTGATGCGGAAGCCCGGATCGAAGGTGCCCTTGATCATGCGCTCACCGTGCACTTCGAGGATCTTCGACGAAGCGAAACCGCCCATCAGTGCTTCGCGCACCTTGGCCGGATCGGCGCCGTTTTTCGAAGCGAACAGCAGGGCTTCAGCCACGGCCTGAATGTTCAGCGCGACGATGATCTGGTTCGCCACTTTGGCAGTCTGACCGTCGCCATTGCCACCGACCAGAGTGATGTTCTTGCCCATGGCCTGGAACAGCGGCAGCGCGCGTTCAAAGGCATCGGCATCGCCACCGACCATGATGCTCAGGGTCGCGGCCTTGGCGCCGACTTCACCACCGGATACCGGGGCGTCGAGGTACTGCGCACCTTTCTCGTTGATCTTCTTGGCGAAAGCTTTGGTGGCGGTCGGCGAGATCGAGCTCATGTCGATCACCACTTTGCCTTTGCCGATGCCGGCAGCCACGCCGTCAGCGCGGAACAGCACGTCGTCGACCTGCGGGGTATCCGGGACCATGACGATGATGAATTCAGCTTCCTGCGCGACTTCGCGCGGGTTGGCCAGGGCGACGGCGCCAGCAGCCACCAGGTCGGCCGGAGCGGCGTCGTGGTGCGCCGACAGGAACAGGCTGTGACCGGCTTTCTGCAGGTTCGAAGCCATTGGGTGGCCCATGATGCCGGTGCCGATAAATCCGATTTTAGCCATGAGAAAATCCTCTTGTTTTTGTGTGGCTCCCAACACCGGGTTGGTGAGCTTTTGTGGCGAGGGGATTCATCCCCGATGGGCAGCGAAGCTGCCCCAGCTTTTAGCGCGAATCAGTTCCAATCCCGGGTGCAGGTTTTACGACTGCTGCGCAGCCGGTCGGGGATAAATCCCCTCACCACAGGGGATCTGGTTTCAAATACAGATCCATGTTGAAAACTCGGACTCAGATCGCGTTGTGCGATTTCAGCCAGCCCAGACCGGCCTCAGTGGTAGTCAGCGGCTTGTACTCGCAGCCGACCCAGCCCTGATAACCGATGCGATCCAAGTGTTCGAACAGGAAGCGGTAGTTGATCTCGCCAGTGCCCGGCTCGTTGCGCCCCGGGTTGTCCGCGAGCTGCACATGGTTGATCTCGCCCAGGTGCGATTGCAGGGTACGGGCCAGATCGCCTTCCATGATTTGCATGTGATAGATGTCGTACTGCAGGAACAGGTTGGCGCTGCCAACTTGCTCGCGAATCGACAGGGCTTGCGCCGTGTTGTTCAGGTAAAAGCCCGGGATGTCGCGGGTGTTGATCGCTTCCATCACCAGTTTGATACCCGCCGCCTGCAGCTTGTCGGCGGCGTACTTGAGGTTGGCGACGAAGGTCTTTTCCACAGTGGCATCGTCGACGCCTTGCGGGCGGATACCGGCCAGGCAGTTGACCTGGGTGTTGCCCAGCACTTGCGCGTAGGCAATCGCCAGATCGACCCCGGCGCGGAACTCTTCAACGCGATCCGGCAGGCAGGCGATACCGCGCTCGCCCTTGGCCCAGTCACCGGCCGGCAGGTTGAACAGCACTTGGGTCAGCCCGTTGGCCTCGAGCTTTGCCTTGATTTCGGCAGAGCTGAAGTCGTACGGGAACAGGTATTCCACACCACTGAAACCGGCCTTGGCGGCGGCGTCGAAACGGGCAAGGAAATCCTGTTCGGTGAACAGCATGGACAGGTTGGCTGCGAAACGCGGCATGGTGGTCTCCTGTTGCGAATTAATGATGATGGCTTTGTGTAGGAGCTGCCGCAGGCTGCGATCTTTTGATCTTGATCCTGAAAAACAAGATCAAAAGATCGCAGCCTGCGGCAGCTCCTACAGGGGAGTAACCGCGGCCATCAAATCCCGGCAGATCAGTCGAGCAGCGAAATCGCCGTTGGCGCGTCGTTGCCGACCAGCGCCAGGTCTTCGAATTCGTTGACGGCGTTGATCTCGGTCCCCATGGAGATGTTGGTCACACGCTCCAGGATGATTTCGACGATCACCGGCACTTTGAACTCTTCGATCAGCTCTTCGGCCTTGCGCAGGGCAGGGGCGATGTCCGCCGGTTCGAACACACGCAGCGCTTTACAGCCCAGGCCTTCGGCGACGGCGACGTGGTCGACACCGTAACCGTTGAGTTCCGGCGCGTTCAGGTTATCGAAGGACAGCTGCACGCAGTAGTCCATTTCGAACCCGCGCTGGGCCTGACGGATCAGGCCCAGGTACGAGTTGTTCACCACGACGTGGATGTAAGGCAGTTTGAACTGAGCGCCGACCGCCAGCTCCTCGATCATGAACTGGAAGTCATAGTCCCCCGACAGGGCCACGACTTTACGGTTCGGATCGGCCTTGACCACGCCCAGCGCTGCCGGAATGGTCCAGCCCAACGGCCCGGCCTGGCCGCAGTTGATCCAGTGACGCGGCTTGTAGACGTGCAGGAACTGCGCGCCGGCAATCTGCGACAGACCAATGGTGCTGACGTAGCAGGTGTCTTTGCCGAACACCTGGTTCATTTCTTCGTAAACGCGTTGCGGCTTGACCGGCACGTTGTCGAAGTGGGTCTTGCGCTGCAGGCTGGCCTTGCGCTGCTGGCAATCCTGCAGCCAGGCACTGCGGTTTTTCAGCTTGCCGGCGGCTTGCCATTCGCGGGCGACTTCGATGAACACGGTCAGCGCCGCAGCGGCGTCGGAAACGATGCCCAGGTCCGGGGTGAACACGCGGCCGATCTGCGTGCCTTCGATGTCGACGTGAATGAACTTGCGACCTTCGGTGTAGACGTCGACCGAACCGGTGTGACGGTTGGCCCAACGGTTACCGATGCCCAGCACCACATCGGATTTGAGCATCGTGGCGTTGCCGTAACGGTGCGACGTCTGCAGACCAACCATGCCGACCATCAGCGGGTGATCGTCAGGAATGGTGCCCCAGCCCATCAGGGTCGGGATCACCGGAATACCGGTCAGCTCGGCGAACTCCACCAGCAAATCGCTGGCGTCGGCGTTGATGATGCCGCCACCGGCTACCAGCAATGGACGCTCGGCCTGATCCAGCAGCGCCAGCGCCTTTTCGACCTGAACGCGGCTCGCGGTCGGTTTGGCCAGCGGCAGTGGCTGGTAGGCGTCGATGTCGAATTCGATTTCAGCCATCTGCACGTCGAACGGCAGGTCGATCAGCACCGGGCCTGGACGGCCGGAGCGCATTTCGTAGAAGGCTTTCTGGAACGCGTAAGGCACCTGGCCCGGCTCCAGAACGGTGGTCGCCCACTTGGTGACGGGCTTGACGATGCTGGTGATATCGACCGCCTGGAAGTCTTCCTTGTGCATACGGGCGCGGGGTGCCTGGCCGGTGATGCAGAGGATCGGAATCGAGTCGGCCGAGGCGCTGTAGAGCCCGGTGACCATGTCGGTACCGGCCGGGCCGGACGTACCGATGCACACGCCGATGTTGCCGGCCTTGGTGCGGGTGTACCCCTCGGCCATGTGCGACGCGCCTTCGACGTGGCGAGCGAGGACGTGATCGATGCCACCGACTTTTTTCAGTGCGGAGTACAGCGGGTTGATCGCTGCACCCGGAATGCCAAAAGCGGTATCAACCCCTTCACGGCGCATCACCAGAACGGCGGCTTCGATTGCTCTCATTTTGCTCATGGTTTTGTGCCTCTTTACGTTTTGTAATTGTATACAAGTGGCTTTGCGCAGAGTGTATTCACGGCGGACGGCGCAGGTCAATCCATTTTCTCAAGCGCCTGTTTCATTCGTCGCAAGCCCGGTTCTGCTGTGGCTTTTCGTCGCATGTGGCGCTTTTCGAGAATTATTGTATACAAAAAAATAATTCATTGTGTTCTATTTGTGGCATCGGGCTGCGGCACAACCGCGCAGCTCCACGACTTTCCCAATAACAAAATGAGGACGGCACCATGAGCGCTTTAACCTTGAAAGTCGCAGTCAACCTGGTCGAACAGGCCATCACTACCGGGCGCGGGATCAACGCCGCGCCGCTGACCATCGCGGTACTCGACACCGGCGGCCACCTGATCGCCCTGCAACGCGAAGACGGCGCCAGCCTGCTGCGCCCGAACATCGCCATCGGCAAAGCCTGGGGCGCCATCGCCCTGGGCAAGGGCTCACGCCTGCTGGCGCTGGACGCGCAACAACGCCCGGCGTTCATCGCCGCGCTCAACAGCATGGGCCAGGGCAGCGTCGTCCCGGCTCCGGGCGGGGTGTTGATTCGTGATCAGGCGGGGAATGTACTGGGCGCGATCGGGATCAGCGGCGATCTGTCGGATATTGATGAGCAGGTGGCGATCAAAGCGGTGGAGGCACTGGATTTGCGGGCGGATGCGGGGGTGGCGGCTTGATCTTAAGCGGCTGATCGAAAGTCATCGCTGGCAAGCCCGCTCCCACAAGGTTTTGTATTGGGCAACGATTTGTGATCGACACAAAGCTCTGTGGGAGCTGGCTTGCCAGCGATGGCGGCCTGTCTGACACATCAAGAAAAAAGACCACACCAATCAAACAGATCATTGAGGTCTAGCCTTCTGATGAGCTCATCATGAAGGGGCAATGGATTGCCTGATCTTCCCGCTTCACATCGTCTGCGAACCGGCCGCTATGCCGAGCCCAATCGCATCTATCTACTGACAACCAATACACTTGATCGCGAGCCGATCTTTGCTGACTTCGCTTTGGGCAGATTGGTCGTTCGTCGATTTCGGCGGGCACAAGAGCTTGGATTGGCAAAGTCACTGGCGTGGGTGGTCATGCCGGATCATTTTCATTGGCTCGTTGTGCTGGAAAACTGTTCGCTCAGAAGGCTGATGGGTGAAACCAAGTCGCTGATAACCAGAGAAGTGAATTTATCCATCGGCCGTAGCGGGCCGCTTTGGCAGCAGGGTTTTCATGACCGTGCATTGAGGCGGGAAGATGATCTGGTGAAGATGGCGCGCTATGTGGTGGCCAATCCATTGCGGGCAGGATTGGTGGAAAGGCTAGGTGATTATCCGCTGTGGGATGCTATCTGGGTTTGAATTGGTACCGAGCTGCCGCCATCGCTGGCAAGCCAGCTCCCACAGGTTCTTGTGTTGAACACAAACGTTGCGAACGAAACAGATCCTTGTGGGAGCTGGCTTGCCAGCGATAGGGGCACCGCGGTCTATCAGTCCGGCTCGCACCCCTTCAACACCAACCGGATAATTGTCTGCGCCGCCGCCTCGTAATCCGCCTCGTCCAGCTTGTCCTTGCCGGTAACTGCAGAGATCTGCCAGTCGAAGTCGGCGTAGGTCTGGG
This sequence comes from Pseudomonas sp. S8, assembly GCF_050473925.1. NCBI lineage: Bacteria > Pseudomonadati > Pseudomonadota > Gammaproteobacteria > Pseudomonadales > Pseudomonadaceae > Pseudomonas > Pseudomonas sp. S8. Next base: position 2,561,135 of record NZ_JBFDVZ010000016.1, on the reverse strand, counting down.
TCGCGGCCCAGATGCTGAACATCAGGTGGTTGGGGTCGAGCGGGGCGATCTGGCCGCGGTCGATCCAGCTCTGGATGCAGTCGATGTTGTGCTTGGCCTGGCTGTTGAGCTGCTCGACCAGGTCGGCGCTCAGGTGCGGGGCGCCGTGCATGATTTCGCTGGCGAACACCTTGGAGGCGAAGGGCAGGTCGCGGGAGATGCGGATCTTCGAGCGGATGTAGCCGCTGAGCACTTCGCTCGGCACGCCGTCCGGGTTGAACGGGGTCGAGGCCTGCAGGATCGGCACGATGATGCTTTCCAGGACCTCGCGGTAGAGGTTTTCCTTGGACTTGAAGTAGTAGTAGACGTTGGGCTTGGGCAATCCTGCCTTGGCGGCGATGTCGCTGGTTTTGGTCGCAGCGAAGCCCTTGTCGGCAAATTCCTCACTGGCGGCACGCAGGATCAGTTCTTTGTTGCGCTCGCGGATTGTGCTCATAAACCCGGTGGTTCCTTGCCTGTTCTGGCGGTTGCGCATGGTAGCACCGGCCTCGCGCATGGCTCAAGAATGCCCCGTGTGGCCCGCAGTCGCGGTATGCTGCGCGGCATTATTCACATAAGGAAACACGATTCATGGCAGGAAGCAGTTTGCTGGTGCTGATCGACGATATTGCCACCGTTCTGGATGACGTGGCGTTGATGAGCAAAATGGCCGCGAAGAAGACCGCCGGGGTACTCGGCGATGATCTGGCGCTCAATGCCCAGCAAGTCTCCGGGGTTCGCGCCGAGCGGGAAATTCCCGTGGTCTGGGCAGTGGCCAAGGGCTCGTTCGTCAACAAACTGATTCTGGTGCCGTCGGCGCTGGCGATCAGCGCATTTGTGCCGTGGCTGGTGACGCCGCTGTTGATGGTCGGCGGCGCGTACCTGTGTTTTGAAGGTTTCGAGAAACTCGCGCACAAGTTCCTGCACAGCAAGGCCGAAGATGATGCCAACCACGCGCAACTGAGCGCGGCGGTGGCCGAGCCGACCACCGATCTGGTGGCCTACGAGAAGGACAAGATCAAAGGCGCAATCCGCACCGACTTTATCCTCTCGGCGGAAATCATCGCCATCACCCTCGGCACCGTGGCCGACGCTTCACTGACTCAGCAAGTGATCGTGATGTCGGGCATCGCCATCGTCATGACTGTGGGCGTTTATGGTCTGGTGGCCGGCATCGTCAAGCTCGACGACCTGGGCCTGTGGCTGACCCGGAAATCGGGTGCAGCAGCAAAAAACATTGGCAACGCGATCCTGCGCGCCGCGCCGTACATGATGAAAGGCCTGTCGGTGATCGGCACGGCGGCGATGTTCCTGGTCGGTGGCGGCATCCTCACCCACGGTATTCCGGTGGTGCATCACTGGATTGAAAGTGTCGGTGCAGCGGCTGGCAGTGCCGGGTTTGCCGTGCCTGTGTTGCTCAATGGCGTAGCGGGGATTATCGCGGGCGCGGCAGTGCTGGCGGTGGTTTCGATCGTCGGCAAAATCTGGCGCGCGATCAAAGGCTGAACACAACAACCCTGTGGGAGCGGGCTTGCCCGCGAATGCGGTGTGCCAGTCGAAGTATATGCTGACTGATTCACCGCATTCGCGAGCAAGCTCGCTCCCACAGTTTGATCCTGGTTGTGCCATGAAAAAGGGCCATTCGACTCGCATCGAATGGCCCTTTTTCGTTGCCGCTGAAGTTACTCGGCAATCTGCAGCTTGCGCGACTCGGTGTAGACGTAGCGCACTTTCTCGTACTCGAACGGCGAGTTCATCTGGCCGTAGCGGAAGTTGGTCTGGTAGCGCTTGTCGACTGCACGCAGGGCCCAGATTTCCGGGTGGTTTTCGCTGACTTTCGACACGTTCAGGTAGTTGATCGCCGATTCGGCGGTGTAGTCCACGGCCAGGCCGGCGGTGTCGCGGATGTTCGACGGGCCGAGAATCGGCAACACGAAGTAGGCGCCGCCCGGTACGCCGTAGAAACCCAGGGTCTGACCGAAGTCTTCGCTCTGGCGCGGCAGGCCCATGGCGGTCGCCGGGTCCCACAGGCCGGCAATGCCGATGGTGGTGTTGAGCAACAGGCGCGCGGTGGTTTCCATCGAACGCTTGCCCTTGAACTGCAGCAGGCTGTTGACCAGGTTTGGCACGTCGCCGAGGTTGTTGAAGAAGTTGCTCACTCCGGTGCGCAGGAAGCTTGGCGTCACGTAGCGATAACCGTCGACCACCGGCAGGAACACCCATTGGTCGAAGCGGTAATTGAAGTGGTAGACGCGGCGGTTCCATGACTCAAGCGGGTCATAGACGTTGAGCGCGTTGAGTGTCGAGCGTTCGAACTCACGCTGGTCCAGCCCCGGGTTGAACTTGAGTTTGGACAGCGGCTCCTTGAAGCCGTCACTGTCGACCACCACTGGCGCGTTGGCTTTGCTGTTGTCGGCCTGGGCCACGCCTGCACTGAGGAGCGCTGCAATCAGCAGGAGATATTTAGCCACGGAAGAACTCCAGCATGGCGTCGCTGTTGACGCGGTAGTTAAGGTTGCCGCAATGGCCGCCCAGTGGGTAAACAGTCAGGCGATCGCCGAAGGTCTTGCGCAGGAAACCCAGGTCGCCAGGGCCGAGGATCACGTCGTCAGCGTTGTGCATGACGGCGATTTTCGGGCTGTCGTGCAGGTAATCCTTGAGCGCGTACAGGCTGACCTGGTCGATCAATTGCAGCAGGCTGCCGCCGTCGGTACGGGCGCGCCACATCGGGATCACCTGTTCGGTCAGGTAGCAGTCGAAGTCGCATTGCAGCGCACGCTTGAGAAACGGCGTGAGGCTGGTGCCTTCGGTGATCGGGAATTTCGGCGGGGTGATCAGGCCACGACGGTTGATCAGGTCGGAGGTGAAGGCAATGTCGGCGGCCGAGAAACGGAACGAGGTGCCGATCAGCATCGCCATCTGTTCGTTGGTCAGGTGCTGTTTGGACTGCTGGAAGTCGTAGAGCAGGGCGTCGTTGAGGTCGATATAGCCTTTCTGCTGGAAGTAGCGGGTCAGCTTGTTCAGCACCAGTTCATAGAAAGTGGTGCTGTTGTTGATGCCCTTCACCTCGGTCTGCACCAGCTTGTCGAGGTTGCTGATGGACGTGTAGAGGTTGACCGGCGGGTTGAGCAGCAGGACTTTCTTGAAGTTGAAACTGCGTCGGGTCTCGTCCAGGTGGGCGACGAACGCGGCATCCAGCGCGCCAAGGCTGTAGCCGCTGAGGTAGTACTCGGTGACCGGCAGTTTCGGATGTTGCGCGCGCACGGCCTGCATCACCCGGTACATGTCTTCGGCGTCTTCCTTGGTGATGCCTGGGGTGGCGAAGCGTGAAGCGGCGCTGATGAAGTCAAAGCTGGTGGGCGACGACAACTGCACGACGTTGTAGCCGGCCTTGTAATAAAGCTTTTTCAGGTATTCATTGAGCGAACTGTCATAACGCGCACCGGTGCCGGCGATCAGGAAGATCAGCGGCGCCGGTTTGTCCTGCTCGGCGATACGGTAGGTGAGTTTTTTCACCGGCCAGAAGTTGTCCGGGAGGATGAAGGCCCGTTCCGGGCGCAGGGTGATGCTGTGGTCGGACTGATTGATCTCGTCGTTCGACGGCAATTCCGGACGCAGGTCCGGTGGCGTGGTGGCGATGGTCGCCTCGAACGGGTTGGTCAGGGGATAGCCATAACTGGCGGCATCAATATCCACCGCCAGTGCGGACGCACTCAGAATAAGGCCGCTGAAGAGCGCGGCGAAGCGCAAGGAACGGAGCATGACTGGATCCCTTAAAGGAAGGTGCCGAATGAAGTTCGCAGGCTATGACCACCGGGCTTGCGCCAAAGTGCCATGCCTCGGCACCAAACAGGCAGAATTCGGAGTAATAGTAGCTGGACGATACACTCTGCAAGGCGCGGATGACCAGTTAACAGTTGTTAGTGCTTGCCAATGCGTGCGGGCAGATTAAGCTGGCCGCCGATTTCGTTGATTGGAGAGATTCATGTCCCGCCGCTTGCCCGTGATTCTGCTGCTCGTGCTGTTGCCGCTGTGGCTGGCCGCCAGTTATGGCGCGCGTTATGGCTTCATGGAGGATGGGCAGTGGGTCGGCATCTGCGTCGATGAGGCGAGCCGCTGGGAATGCACGGTGCGCTCGAACCTGGGGCTGATGATTCACTTCAAGGTGTTGGGCTGGACCGCGCTGGGTGCGGCGCTGCTGGGTTTTGTGCTGCCGGGGCGGGCAGGGTGGTGGCTGGCGGTGCTGGCGCTGGTGTTCGGGTTGCCGGCGCTGGCGTTGTACAACACGACGCTGGCGGTGTTTGCGGTGGTGATTGCCGGATTGCGGTTGGTCCGGGCATCCCGCAGCGCCTGACAGAAAAAGATCGCAGCCTTCGGCAGCTCCTACAAGGGGCAGTGAACCCTGTAGGAGCTGCCGAAGGCTGCGATCTTTTGATCTTGCTGCTAATCAGCGACTGCGAACCCGCAGACAGCGCCACAACGCTGCCACCATTAACCCGCTGACTAGCGCCCAGCCCCACGCCTGCTGATTCAACAAGCCTTCCTCATACAATTGCGGCGCAATGCCGGCGCCGATGATAAAGGTCAGCAGGGCGATTTCCCGGCGTGGAACTTTGACCGGGCGGCACACATACACCAGCGCCGGCAGAATGAACGCCATGCTGGCAAAGCTGCGATAACGCGCATCGAAGACCATCTCCAGCATCATTACCGCTGCCGCAAAACCGGCCACGGCAACCAGCCATCCGGCGCGGCGTTCCAGCAGACTGAACGCGCGTTCACGCCAACCCTGGCGGGCGCTCAGGCTCAGCGCGGCATGTGCCAGCACCAACAGATTCAACGCCGTCAGCAAGCCGACCCACAGCCATTCGCTGGCAAACCGCGTGGTTACTCGCGCCAGATCGCCCCAGGCGCCGATCGAGCAGGCGGCCAGCGCACCGAGCAGCGGCAGGATCAATGCCGATCGGGTAGTGCGCACCCGGCCGCCGAGCAGCAGTGTGCCGAGGAAAATCAGGCCGCCGACGCCCAGCCATGCCTTCCAGTAGGGCACATTGGTCACCGGCCCGGCGAGCACGCCCTTGTCCTGACGATCGGCGTCGAACAGGCCCCAGTAACCGCCGACCGCACCTTCGCTGCCACGCTTCCATGGCTGGTCGAAGGCTTCGATCAGGTTGTAATGCCAGCCTTCCTTCTCGGCCATCGCGACAAAACCACGAATGAACTTGGCCTCGTTGACCCGGCTTGGCAGAGCGGTTTCGCGCTGGCGACCTTCGCTGGGCCAGCCAGTCTCGCCGATCATCACGTCTTTGGGCGCGAATTTGTTGCCGAACACCTGGCGTACATCCGCCACATGTTGCAGGGCGACGTCGATGTTCGACGGATCATCTTCCCAGTACGGCAGCAAGTGAATGGTCAGAAAATCCACCGCCGGCGCGACTTCCGGGTGCTTGAGCCAGAACTCCCAGACATCGGCATAGGTCACCGGTTGCTTGACCTGGCTTTTGACCTTGTTGATCAGCTTCGCCAGTTGCGCGCCGGTGACTTCCTTGCGCAGCAACGCTTCGTTGCCGACGATCACCGCGCTGACCACATCCGGGTTGGCGTTGGCCGAGGCAATCAGCAGGTCGACTTCCTTTTCAGTGTCCACCGGGTTGCTGTTGACCCAGGCGCCGATCAACAGCTTCAAACCGTGCTTGCGCGCCAGTTCCGGCAGGGCTTCGAGGCCGGTCATTGAGTAGGTGCGGATGCATTCGAAACGCGTCGCCAGCAGGGCGAGGTCGGCGTCCATACGCTCCGGACGCAGTTTGAACGGCACGTCGAACGGCGACTGATCCTTGTCGAACGGCGTGTAGGAGGCGCATTGCAATTTGTGCGTTGGGGTTGCGGCATCCGGCAGAATCACCGGTTTGCCGAGGCCGTACCAGAAGCCACCGAGGGCCAACAGGCCGAGCAGGCAAGCAAAGAGATAAGGAACGAGCGGGAAGCGGGAGGTCGCGGACATGGTCAGGCCGAGTGGCTGCAAAGCGACGCATGTTACCTGCATTTATCCGCGGGTTGGTGGCCTGCATGATTTGCACATGCAAAGTTCGGGCGGATTGTCTGGCGCCAATTATTCAGAGGTGATTAATGGCCTTCTGATGTCGTTTCTCGGTGTATTGAGGTCGCTGACAGAGCAGGTCGCTCTGGGCGTCAGGCCGATGATCGAAAGCGTCAGTACTCCACTGATGGTCGGTCGAGTTTGCAGTCAGGCGTGATGGGGGCGCTGTGCACCATAACAATACGTTGACGATGCCCGGCATCCGTCGGGCGCAGCATTTCGGGGAAGTAAACGATGAAGATGCGACGACTTTTAGGCGCAGGTGCCGCTCTGGTGCTTGCGATGAGTTCCACATTCGCCAGCGCTGAAAAACAGACCCTGAACATCGGTTACGTTGACGGCTGGTCCGACAGCGTCGCGACCACCCACGTGGCGGCCGAGGTGATCAAGCAGAAACTCGGCTACGACGTGAAGCTGCAAGCCGTCGCCACCGGGATCATGTGGCAGGGCGTGGCCACCGGCAAACTCGATGCGATGCTCTCGGCCTGGCTGCCGGTGACCCATGGCGAATACTGGGCGAAGAACAAGGATCTGGTCGTCGATTACGGCCCGAACTTCAAGGATGCGAAAATCGGCCTGATCGTGCCGGAGTACGTCAAGGCGAAATCGATCGAAGACCTCAAGACCGATGACAGCTTCAAGAACCGCATCGTCGGCATCGACGCCGGCTCGGGCGTGATGCTCAAGACCGATCAGGCGATCAAGGATTACGGTCTGGACAAATACACCCTCAAGGCCAGTTCCGGCGCCGGCATGATTGCCGAGCTGACCCGTGCCGAGAAGAAGAACGAATCGATTGCCGTCACCGGTTGGGTGCCGCACTGGATGTTCGCCAAGTGGAAACTGCGCTTCCTTGACGACCCGAAAGGCGTGTATGGCGCGGCTGAAACCGTAAACAGCATCGGTAGCAAAGAACTGGCTACCAAGGCACCGGAAGTGGCCAAGTTCCTGAAAAACTTCCAGTGGGCGTCGAAAGACGAGATCGGCGAAGTCATGCTGGCCATCCAGGACGGCGCCAAGCCTGACGCGGCGGCCAAGGATTGGGTCGCCAAGCACCCGGACCGCGTGGCTGACTGGACCAAATAAAAGTACCAACAACGCCTGACCCCTGTGGGAGCGAGCTTGCTCGCGAAAGCGGTGTAACAGTTGACAGAAATGTTGGCTGACACGACGCCTTCGCGAGCAAGCTCGCTCCCACATTTGTTTCCAGCGACAAGTCCCGTCTTACAGGGTTTACGGCTGTTTCAAAGCCTCTTTCCAATTCTTTCGGCTAATTAGCGTCCGAAAATTGGCGAAAACGTCATGTCGTTCTAATACTAAGGTCGTCTGGAAGCCGTTCCGCAGCCGCATACAGTGGATACGTTCCAACAATAATCTGTGCTGCGAGGATAAAAACAATGAACGACAGCATTTACCTCTCGATTCAAAACAGCCCGCGCTTCAAGGAGCTGGTGAGAAAAAGAGAAAAATTCGCCTGGATACTCTCGGCGATCATGCTCGGGCTGTATTCCGGATTCATCCTGTTGATTGCTTACGGGCCGCAAGTGCTCGGAGCGAAACTCAGTCCCGGGTCTTCGATTACCTGGGGCATTCCGATCGGTGTCGGGCTGATTGTCTCGGCCTTCGTCCTGACCGGTATCTACGTGCGACGCGCCAATGGCGAGTTTGACGACCTGAACAATGCGATTCTCAAGGAGGCTCAGCAATGATCCGGCGTCTACTGGCTCTTTTGAGCATCGCAGCATTCGCTCCGGCTGTCTGGGCCGCTGACGCCTTGACCGGCGAAGTCCACAAACAACCGCTCAACGTTTCCGCGATCGCCATGTTCGTGGTGTTCGTCGGTGCGACCTTGTGCATCACCTACTGGGCGTCCAAGCGCAACAAGTCGGCCGCTGACTACTATGCGGCGGGCGGCAAGATCACCGGTTTCCAGAATGGTCTGGCGATTGCCGGCGACTATATGTCGGCGGCGTCCTTCCTGGGGATTTCCGCGCTGGTGTTCACCTCTGGCTACGATGGCCTGATCTACTCGATCGGCTTCCTGGTGGGCTGGCCGATCATTCTGTTCCTGATCGCCGAGCGTCTGCGTAACCTGGGTAAATACACCTTTGCCGACGTGGCGTCCTACCGCCTCGGGCAAACCCAGATCCGCACGCTGTCTGCCTGCGGTTCGCTGGTGGTGGTGGCGTTCTACCTGATCGCGCAAATGGTCGGTGCCGGCAAGCTGATCCAGCTGCTGTTCGGCCTCGACTACTACGTGGCGGTGATTCTGGTCGGTATCCTGATGTGCCTCTACGTGCTGTTCGGCGGCATGCTGGCGACCACGTGGGTGCAGATCATCAAGGCGGTGCTGTTGCTGTCCGGTGCTTCGTTCATGGCGCTGATGGTGATGAAACACGTCAACTTCGACTTCAACATGCTGTTCTCCGAGTCGATCAAGGTTCACCCCAAAGGTGAGGCGATCATGAGCCCCGGCGGTCTGGTGAAAGACCCGATTTCGGCGTTCTCCCTGGGCCTGGCACTGATGTTTGGTACTGCTGGTCTGCCACACATCCTGATGCGCTTCTTCACCGTGAGTGACGCGAAAGAAGCGCGCAAGAGCGTGCTGTATGCCACCGGCTTCATTGGCTACTTCTACATCCTGACCTTCATCATCGGCTTCGGCGCGATCCTGCTGGTCAGCACCAACCCGGCCTTCAAGGATGCAGCGGGCGCTCTGCTCGGCGGCAACAACATGGCGGCGGTGCACCTGGCTGACGCAGTGGGTGGCAGTATCTTCCTCGGCTTCATCTCGGCGGTGGCGTTCGCGACCATTCTGGCGGTGGTGGCCGGTCTGACTCTGGCCGGTGCTTCGGCGGTGTCGCACGACCTGTATGCCAGTGTGATCAAGAAGGGCAAGGCCAACGACAAGGATGAGATTCGCGTGTCGAAGATCACCACCATCGCCCTGGGTGTGCTGGCGATTGGTCTGGGCATCCTGTTCGAAAGCCAGAACATCGCGTTCATGGTCGGCCTGGCGTTCTCGATTGCAGCGAGCTGCAACTTCCCGGTGCTGTTGCTTTCGATGTACTGGAAGAAGCTGACGACCCGCGGCGCGATGGTCGGTGGCTGGTTGGGGCTGGTGAGTGCGGTGGGTCTGATGATCCTCGGCCCGACCATCTGGGTGCAGATTCTGCATCACGAGAAGGCGATCTTCCCTTACGAGTACCCGGCGTTGTTTTCGATGATCATTGCGTTCATCGGTATCTGGTTCTTCTCGATCACCGACAAGTCGGCGGCGGCCGAGAACGAGCGGGCGCTGTTCTTCCCGCAGTTTGTGCGTTCGCAGACGGGGTTGGGGGCGAGTGGGGCGGTTTCGCACTAAGATCTGGTTACATGGTTTGAGTGGAATGCCCTGGTTGAGAGATCGGGGCATTTTCTTTTTGTGGGCGGTTATCGGACTTGGGCCTTCGTGGTTGGTGTTTATGAGTACATATCCGTTGCTGCGGTAACGGCTGCTTAGGGTTCTGCCCTTACGGCGGGTCACTTTGGCAAAAGCCCCAAAGTAACCAAAGGGCTTTACCCTGACGTTCGGCCCTCGCTCAGGCTCGGGTTCCTTCGCTGCGGGATTCATCCGGGGGGGGCAGCGCCTACGGTTTGCTTCGCTGCACCTCCTCTCGCTGTGTTTGGCTGCGCCAAACGGTCGCTGCGCTCCCACCCCCAGATAAATCCCTCCACTCAGCCTGCCGACGGGCCCTCAGATCAAAAGCTTTACTCGAGCTAACGCTCATCGTGTTGAGTGGGGCGGCTTCGCCGCATGAGGTGTGCACGAATTAAATTGTGGGAGCTGGCTTGCCAGCGAGGCGGCCTGACAGCCGACCAAATTTTTAACTGAATACACCCAATCCCCTGTAGGAACTGCCGAAGGCTGTGATCTTTTGTTTGGCTGTGGCTGTGGCTGTGGCTTTTGATGTGGCTTTTGATCTTCAGCCCCTTCGGCAGGCCGAGCGTAGGTGTCCATAAGGGGGGTTAGGCGCGCAGCGCCGTGCGGCGAAGCCGCATACATCGAAAGGAGGTGCAGCGAAGCAAACCGTAGGTGATGCCCCCGGATGGGCACCGTAGCGAGGGAACGCTGAGCCTAAGCGAAGTGCCGTACGCCGGGGCAAAGCCTTTTGGGTTACCTTTTCGGCGTCTGGAAAAGGTGACTCGCTGTAAGAGCGAAACCGCCAGCGGCAACACCCGCAGCAACGGATATGCCCACAAATGCCCAAAAGCCAGTCGGCCCCCAGGCCGCTGCGACCCCACAAACAAAAAACGGCCTCTATATAAATAGAGGCCGTTCCCGATACAACTTCAAGACGTTATCGCAAGACAAGCCTTATTTGCGGTCTTCCAGCTTGGTGATATCACGCGACTCATAGCCAGTGTACAACTGGCGCGGACGGCCAATCTTGTACGGGCTGGAGAGCATTTCTTTCCAGTGCGAAATCCAGCCCACAGTACGCGCCAGAGCGAAGATCACGGTGAACATGCTGGTTGGAATGCCGATCGCCTTGAGGATGATCCCCGAGTAGAAGTCGACGTTCGGGTACAGCGAGCGCTCGATGAAGTACGGGTCGGTCAGTGCGATCTCTTCCAGGCGCATGGCCAGTTCGAGTTGCGGATCGTTGTTGATGCCCAGTTCTTTCAGCACTTCGTCGCAGGTCTGCTTCATCACAGTCGCGCGAGGGTCGCGGTTCTTGTAGACGCGGTGACCGAAGCCCATCAGCTTGAACGGATCGTTCTTGTCCTTGGCCTTGGCGATGAACTTGTCGATGTTGGACACATCGCCAATCTCGTCAAGCATGGTCAGAACGGCTTCGTTCGCACCGCCGTGGGCAGGGCCCCACAGTGCGGCGATGCCGGCGGCGATACAAGCGAACGGGTTGGCACCCGAAGAGCCAGCCAGGCGCACGGTGGAGGTCGATGCGTTCTGCTCGTGGTCGGCGTGGAGGATGAAGATCCGGTCCATGGCCTTGGCGAGTACCGGGCTGATCGGTTTGATCTCGCACGGGGTGTTGAACATCATGTGCAGGAAGTTTTCCGCGTACGTCAGGTCGTTGCGCGGGTACATCATGGGTTGGCCCATGGAGTACTTGTAAACCATCGCTGCCAGGGTCGGCATCTTGGCAACCAGACGGATCGCGGAGATTTCGCGATGCTGCGGGTTATTGATGTCCAGGGAGTCGTGGTAGAAGGCCGAAAGGGCGCCGACTACGCCGCACATGACGGCCATCGGGTGGGCGTCGCGACGGAAGCCGTTGAAGAAGGTTTTCAGCTGCTCGTGAACCATGGTGTGGTTTTTCACGGTGCTGACGAACTGGGCCTTCTGTTCTGCGGTCGGCAGTTCGCCGTTGAGCAGCAGGTAGCAGGTTTCCAGGTAGTCCGACTTTTCAGCCAGCTGTTCGATCGGGTAGCCGCGGTGCAACAGAATGCCGTTGTCGCCGTCGATATAGGTGATCTTCGATTCGCACGAGGCGGTCGACATGAAACCCGGGTCGAAAGTGAAGCGGCCCGTGGCCGTCAGGCCCCGAACATCGATTACATCGGGACCAACGGTGCCGGTTAAAATGGGCAGCTCGACGGGGGCTGCGCCCTCGATGATCAACTGCGCTTTTTTGTCAGCCATGTGGCCTCCTATTTATGCTTGAACCATCAGACAGACCCCCCACGCAGGGCCCGCACCACTATAGTGAGATAAATTCGAATGTCAATTTGCCTAAAGTCTTGCTCCAGAAGGCTTTAAGCGCACTTTTTCCTCGAAATTGACTGCCATTTACGCCTTTTATACGACTTGTGCAATCAGCTATTTGGGGTAGGTGATTGCGTTGTCATTAGTAGCCTAACTGTCTATACTCGGCCACCGACCGCCAAGGGCTTTTGGGCTTGCTTTCATTGGGGGTCGCATCCCTGGGTGGTGGTTACCTGACCAGTGCACTCCCCAACAACTTTGCCCTGATTGTTAGGGGCTCTTCAGTGTGAAAAAAAAGCCGTGAAAAGCCAACGACCTGTAAACCTAGACCTAAGGACCATCAAACTCCCAGTCACTGCTTACACGTCCATTCTTCACCGTATCTCCGGTGTCATCCTCTTCGTGTGCCTTGCCATCATGCTTTACGCATTGGACAAGTCGCTGAGCTCCGAGGAAGGCTTCGGTCAGGTGAAAGCGTGTCTGACCAGTCCGCTAGCCAAGCTAGTGATTTGGGGCATCCTGTCCGCTCTGCTGTATCACTTGGTAGCCGGTGTGCGCCATTTGATCATGGACATGGGCATCGGTGAGACGCTGGAAGGCGGCAAGCTGGGCTCGAAAATCGTTATCGCCGTTTCCGTGGTGGTAATCGTTCTGGCAGGAGTCTGGATATGGTAACTAACGTCACGAACCTCTCGCGTTCGGGCCTCTATGACTGGATGGCGCAACGTGTGTCGGCGGTCGTTCTCGCGGCTTACTTCATCTTTCTGATCGGATACGTCGTGGCCCACCCAGGCCTCGAGTACGCCCAGTGGCATGAACTGTTCGCCCACAACGGGATGCGTATTTTCAGCCTCCTGGCCCTTGTTGCTCTCGGCGCTCACGCCTGGGTCGGCATGTGGACCATCGCGACTGACTACCTGACGCCAATGGCGTTCGGCAAGTCCGCGACGGCTATACGTTTCCTTTTCCAGGCAGTATGCGGCGTCGCGATGTTCGCTTACTTCGTCTGGGGTGTGCAGATTCTCTGGGGTATCTGAGTCATGGCTAACATTCCAACGATTTCTTTCGACGCCATCATTATTGGTGGTGGCGGTGCTGGCATGCGCGCTGCGCTGCAGCTGGCACAGGGCGGTCACAAGACTGCGGTGATCACCAAGGTTTTCCCGACCCGTTCGCACACTGTATCCGCCCAGGGCGGCATCACCTGCGCGATCGCGTCCGCTGACCCGAACGATGACTGGCGCTGGCACATGTACGATACCGTCAAGGGTTCCGACTACATCGGTGACCAAGACGCTATCGAATACATGTGTCAGGAAGGCCCGGCTGCCGTTTTCGAACTGGACCACATGGGTCTGCCGTTCTCGCGTACCGAGCAAGGTCGTATCTACCAGCGTCCGTTCGGTGGTCAGTCCAAGGACTACGGTAAAGGTGGTCAGGCTGCCCGTACCTGCGCAGCGTCCGACCGTACCGGTCACGCACTGCTGCACACCCTTTATCAGGGCAACCTGAAAGCCGGCACCACGTTCCTGAACGAGTACTACGCTGTCGACCTGGTGAAAAACCAGGAAGGCGAGTTCGTCGGTGTGATCGCGATCTGCATCGAAACCGGCGAAACTTCGTACATCCGTGCCAAGGCCACCGTACTGGCCACTGGCGGTGCCGGTCGTATCTACGCCTCCACCACCAATGCCCTGATCAACACCGGTGACGGCGTTGGCATGGCGCTGCGTGCTGGCGTACCGGTACAAGACATCGAAATGTGGCAGTTCCACCCGACCGGCATCGCCGGCGCCGGTGTACTGGTTACAGAAGGCTGCCGTGGTGAAGGTGGTTACCTGATCAACAAGCACGGCGAGCGTTTCATGGAGCGTTATGCTCCGAACGCGAAAGACCTGGCTGGTCGTGACGTGGTTGCCCGTTCGATGGTTAAAGAAATCATCGCCGGCAACGGTTGCGGTCCGAATGGCGACCACGTAATGCTCAAACTCGACCACCTGGGCGAGGAAGTGCTGCACAGCCGTCTGCCAGGCATCTGCGAACTGTCGAAGACTTTCGCACACGTTGACCCGGTGGTTGCGCCGGTTCCGGTTGTTCCGACCTGCCACTACATGATGGGCGGCGTTGCCACCAACATTCATGGTCAGGCGATCACCCAGAACGCCGAAGGCGTGGACCAGATCATTCCTGGCCTGTTCGCCGTAGGTGAAGTGGCTTGCGTATCGGTACACGGTGCCAACCGTCTGGGCGGCAACTCGCTGCTCGACCTGGTGGTATTCGGCCGCGCTGCCGGCCTGCACCTGGAGAAGGCGCTGACCGACGGCATCGAATACGACGACGCTACCGAAGCCGACATCGAAGCAGCCCTGTCGCGTCTGAACGCGCTGAACGGCCGTACCGATGGCGAAGACGTGGCAACCCTGCGTCGCGAGCTGCAAAGCTGCATGCAGAACTACTTCGGCGTATTCCGTACTGGCGAATACATGCAGAAGGGTATCGCTCAGCTGGCCGATCTGCGCAAGCGCATCGCCAATGTGAAGATCAACGATAAGTCGCAAGCGTTCAACACTGCGCGTATCGAAGCTCTGGAACTGCAAAACCTGCTGGAAGTGGCTGAAGCTACCGCCATCGCGGCCGAAGTACGTAAAGAGTCCCGCGGCGCTCACGCCCGTGAAGACTTCGAAGACCGTGACGACGAAAACTGGCTGTGCCACACCCTGTACTTCCCGGGTGAGAAACGCGTCGCCAAGCGTGCCGTAAACTTCTCGCCGAAGACTGTTCCGACTTTCGAACCTAAAGTCCGGACTTATTAAGGGTGATCGCCATGTTGCAAGTCAGTGTTTATCGCTACAACCCTGATCAGGACGCTGCGCCGTTCATGCAGGAATTCCAGGTTGATACCGGTGGTAAAGACCTGATGGTGCTGGATGTGCTGGCCCTGATCAAAGAGCAGGACGAGGGTTTCTCCTATCGTCGCTCTTGCCGTGAAGGTGTCTGCGGCTCCGACGGCATGAACATCAACGGCAAGAACGGTCTGGCGTGCATCACGCCGCTGTCCGCTGTCGTAAAAGGCAACAAGTTGATCGTTCGTCCGCTGCCAGGTTTGCCGGTTATCCGTGACCTGGTTGTCGATATGAGCATCTTCTACAAGCAATACGAGAAGGTTAAGCCTTACCTGCAGAACGACACGCCGGCTCCAGCCATCGAGCGTCTGCAGTCCCCTGAAGAGCGTGAAAAGCTCGACGGTCTGTACGAGTGCATCCTGTGCGCCTGCTGCTCGACCTCGTGCCCGTCCTTCTGGTGGAACCCGGACAAGTTCCTGGGTCCAGCTGCCCTGCTGCAAGCGTACCGCTTCCTGGCAGACAGCCGTGACACCAAGACGTCCGAGCGTCTGGCTTCGCTCGATGACCCGTTCAGCGTTTTCCGCTGCCGGGGCATCATGAACTGCGTCAACGTATGTCCGAAAGGCCTGAACCCGACTAAGGCCATCGGTCACATCCGTAACATGCTGCTTTCGAGCGGCGTGTGATTCAGCTGCTGTAACCGTAGAACCGCTGTAACGAAGAGGCTGTGGCGCGGGCTTCAACCCGCGTCATGGCTATAACCAGAGCAGTAGCCACAAGCTGCCGCTCTTATTTTGAAGAAATGAGACAAGCAGGGGCATCCGGGCTGGTACCCGGACTATCAGCGTGATCCTAAGTGGCTTGTTTTGGTCGCTGCATTCGGACTTCTGCAAGTTTGCTCGGTATTGACGCCGATGGTGTTCCCCTAACCGAGGGTGACCAAGCATGCAAGAAAGCGTGATGCAGCGCATGTGGAACAGCGCCTACCTTTCAGGTGGAAACGCTGCCTATGTGGAAGAGCTTTATGAGCTCTACCTGCACGACCCTAACGCTGTGCCAGAAGAGTGGCGCACCTACTTTCAGAAGCTGCCTGCCGACGGCAGCTCTGCCACTGATGTTTCGCACTCCACAATTCGCGATCATTTCGTGCTGCTGGCAAAGAACCAGCGCCGCGCTCAACCGGTTTCCGCCGGGAGCGTGAGCAGTGAGCACGAGAAGAAGCAAGTTGAAGTGCTGCGATTGATCCAGGCCTACCGTATGCGTGGCCACCAGGCAGCCCAGCTTGACCCGCTGGGGCTGTGGCAGCGTCCTGCACCTGCAGACCTGTCGATCAATCATTACGGCTTGACCAATGCCGATCTTGATACGACCTTCCGTGCCGGCGACCTGTTCATCGGCAAAGAGGAAGCGAGCCTACGCGAAATTCACGAAGCGTTGCAGCAGACATATTGCCGCACCATCGGCGCTGAATTTACGCACATCACCGATTCCGAGCAGCGCCAGTGGTTCCAGCAGCGTCTGGAAAGCGTGCGCGGTCGTCCGACGTACTCCGCCGACATCAAGAGCCACCTGCTTGAGCGCGTGACGGCCGGTGAAGGCCTGGAAAAATACCTGGGCACCAAATACCCGGGCACCAAGCGTTTCGGTCTGGAAGGCGGCGAAAGCCTGATTCCGATGCTCGACGAACTGATCCAGCGTTCCGGTTCCTACGGCACCAAGGAAGTCGTCATCGGCATGGCCCACCGTGGCCGTCTGAACGTGCTGGTCAACACCTTCGGCAAGAACCCGCGCGAGCTGTTCGACGAGTTCGAAGGCAAGAAGAAGGTCGAGCTGGGTTCCGGTGACGTTAAATACCACCAGGGCTTCTCGTCCAACGTGATGACCGCCGGCGGTGAAGTTCACCTGGCCATGGCGTTCAACCCGTCCCACTTGGAAATCGTTTCCCCGGTGGTAGAAGGTTCGGTTCGCGCCCGTCAGGATCGTCGTAACGACCCGACCGGTGAGAAGGTTCTGCCGATCTCCATCCACGGTGACGCTGCGTTCGCAGGTCAGGGCGTGGTCATGGAAACCTTCCAGATGTCGCAGACCCGCGGTTTCAAGACCGGCGGTACCGTGCACATCGTGATCAACAACCAGGTCGGTTTCACCATCAGCAACCCGCTGGACTCGCGTTCCACCGAGTACGCCACCGACGTTGCGAAGATGATCCAGGCGCCGATCCTCCATGTGAATGGTGATGATCCGGAAGCCGTGCTGTTCGTGACTCAGCTGGCCATCGACTATCGCATGCAGTTCAAGCGCGACGTGGTGATCGACCTGGTCTGCTACCGTCGTCGCGGCCACAACGAGGCCGACGAGCCAAGCGGCACCCAGCCGCTGATGTATCAGCAGATCACCAAGCAGCGCACCACCCGTGAGCTGTACGCTGATCGTCTGACTCAGGCCGGTGTGCTCGACGCAGAGCGTGTACAGGCGAAAGTCGACGAGTATCGCAACGCGCTGGACAACGGTCTGCACGTGGTGAAATCGCTGGTCAAAGAGCCGAACAAAGAGCTGTTCGTGGACTGGCGTCCGTACCTGGGCCACGCCTGGACTGCGCGTCACGACACGCGTTTCGACCTGAAGACCCTGCAGGAACTGTCCGCCAAGCTGCTGGAAATTCCGGAAGGCTTCGTGGTTCAGCGTCAGGTTGCGAAGATCTACGAAGACCGTCAGAAGATGCAAGCCGGCGGCCTGCCGATCAACTGGGGTTACGCCGAAACCATGGCGTACGCGACCCTGGCGTTCGAAGGTCACCCGATCCGCATGACCGGTCAGGACATCGGCCGCGGTACGTTCTCGCACCGTCACGCTGTGCTGCACAACCAGAAAGACGCCGGCACCTACATTCCGCTGAAGCACCTGTACGAAGGTCAGCCACGCTTTGACCTGTACGACTCGTTCCTGTCGGAAGAAGCGGTACTGGCCTTCGAATACGGCTACTCGACCACCACGCCAAACGCGCTGGTGATCTGGGAAGCCCAGTTCGGCGACTTCGCCAACGGTGCACAGGTTGTTATCGACCAGTTCATCACCAGCGGCGAACACAAGTGGGGCCGTCTCTGCGGTCTGACCATGCTGTTGCCGCACGGCTACGAAGGTCAGGGTCCTGAGCACAGCTCGGCACGTCTTGAGCGTTACCTGCAACTGTGCGCCGAGCACAACATTCAGGTGTGCATGCCGACCACCCCGGCGCAGATCTACCACTTGCTGCGCCGTCAGGTGATTCGCCCGCTGCGCAAGCCATTGGTCGTTCTGACTCCAAAGTCGTTGCTGCGCCACAAACTGGCCATCTCGACCCTGGAAGATCTGGCCGAAGGTTCGTTCCAGACCGTGATCCCGGAAATCGACACCCTGGACCCGAAAAAGGTCGAGCGTGTTGTTCTGTGTAGCGGCAAGGTCTACTACGACCTGCTGGAAAAACGTCGTGCCGAAGGCCGTGACGATATCGCCATCGTGCGTATCGAGCAGCTGTATCCATTCCCTGAGGACGACTTGAAAGAAGTCCTGGCGCCTTACACCAACGCCAAAGCGGCGGTCTGGTGTCAGGAAGAGCCAATGAACCAGGGCGCCTGGTACTGCAGCCAGCACCACCTGCGTCGCAGCATCGCTAACCTCAACAAATCTCTCGTACTCGAGTACGCGGGCCGTGAGGCTTCTGCTGCACCTGCATGTGGTTACGCATCGATGCACGCCGAGCAGCAGGAAAAACTGCTGCAAGACGCGTTTACCGTTTAACGCCTTCGCGCACCTGAAACCGAATTTAAGGAACCACAGATAATGGCTATCGAGATCAAAGCCCCCACTTTCCCGGAATCGGTTGCCGATGGCACCGTTGCCACCTGGCACAAACAACCGGGCGATGCCGTCAAACGTGACGAACTGATCGTCGACATCGAAACCGACAAAGTCGTACTGGAAGTGCTGGCTACCGCCGACGGCGTGCTGGGCGCAATCGTCAAGAACGAAGGCGACACCGTTCTGTCCGACGAAGTCCTGGGCTCCATCGTTGAAGGCGGTGCTGCTGCCGCTGCCCCAGCCGCCGCTGCTGCTCCGGCCGCTGCTGCCGCTGCCCCGGCTGCTGCCGAAGGCGAAGACGATCCTGTTGCTGCTCCGGCTGCGCGCAAGCTGGCTGAAGAAAACGGCATCAACATCGCTTCCGTTGCCGGCACCGGCAAAGGCGGTCGTGTGACCAAGGAAGACGTGGTGGCTGCTGTTGCCGCGAAGAAAGCCGCTCCGGCTGCCGCTCCTGCGAAAGCTGCTGCTCCGGCCGCTGCTGCCCCGGTATTCGCTGCCGGTGACCGCGTTGAAAAACGTGTGCCGATGACCCGTCTGCGTGCCAAGGTTGCCGAGCGTCTGGTTGAAGCCCAGTCGAACATGGCGATGCTGACCACGTTCAACGAAGTCGACATGACCGAAGTCATGGCCCTGCGTTCGAAGTACAAGGACCTGTTCGAGAAGTCCCACAACGGCGTACGCCTGGGCTTCATGTCGTTCTTCGTCAAGGCGGCCACCGAAGCGCTGAAACGCTTCCCGGCGGTCAACGCTTCGATCGACGGCGCGGACATCGTCTACCACGGCTACGCCGACATCGGTGTTGCCGTTTCCAGCGACCGTGGTCTGGTTGTTCCGGTTCTGCGTAACGCCGAGCTGATGAGCCTGGCTGAAATCGAAGGCGGCATCGCCACGTTCGGCAAAAAAGCCCGTGACGGCAAACTGTCGATGGAAGAGATGACCGGTGGTACCTTCACCATCACCAACGGTGGTACCTTCGGCTCGATGATGTCGACTCCGATCGTCAACCCGCCGCAGGCAGCGATTCTGGGCATGCACAACATCATCCAGCGTCCTATGGCCATCAACGGTCAGGTCGTGATCCGTCCGATGATGTACCTGGCACTGTCCTACGATCACCGTCTGATCGATGGCAAAGAAGCTGTAACCTTCCTGGTGACCATCAAGAACCTGCTGGAAGATCCGGCTCGTCTGTTGCTGGATATCTGATAGAAGCAGCCATGCGCTGTGGGTGGCGTACCGTCGGCAACGGCGGTACGGCCCGCAGCGCGCGGCTTGAAGCTTTTCGCTAAAGAGGATTTTTTGAATGTCGCAGAAATTTGACGTAGTAGTGATCGGTGCCGGCCCTGGCGGCTATGTTGCTGCCATCAAGGCCGCGCAGCTGGGTCTCACCACTGCCTGCATCGAGAAGTACACCGACGCTGAAGGCAAACAGGCCCTCGGCGGCACTTGCCTGAACGTCGGCTGCATTCCGTCCAAGGCGCTGCTGGACAGCTCCTGGAAGTACAAGGAAGCCAAAGAGAGCTTCAACGTTCACGGTATCTCGACCGGCGAAGTCAAAATGGACGTCGCTGCGATGGTTGGCCGCAAGGCTGGCATCGTCAAGAACCTGACTGGCGGCGTTGCCACCCTGTTCAAGGCCAACGGCGTGACTTCGATCCAGGGCCACGGCAAGCTGCTGGCTGGCAAGAAGGTCGAAGTCACCAAGCCGGACGGTTCGGTTGAAGTCATCGAAGCCGAAAACGTCATCCTGGCTCCAGGTTCGCGTCCGATCGACATTCCGCCGGCTCCGGTCGATCAGAAAGTCATCGTCGATTCGACGGGCGCTCTGGAATTCCAATCCGTACCTAAACGTCTGGGCGTGATCGGCGCTGGCGTGATCGGTCTGGAACTGGGTTCGGTGTGGTCGCGTCTGGGTGCAGAAGTGACTGTCCTCGAAGCACTGGACACCTTCCTGATGGCAGCGGACACCGCTGTTTCCAAGGAAGCGCTGAAAACCCTGACCAAGCAAGGTCTGGACATCAAGCTGGGCGCTCGCGTGACCGGTTCGAAAGTGAACGGCGACGAAGTCGTTGTTAACTACACCGATGCCAACGGCGAACAGACCATCACTTTCGACAAGCTGATCGTAGCCGTTGGTCGCCGTCCGGTGACCACTGATCTGCTGGCTGCCGACAGCGGCGTGACCCTGGACGAGCGCGGTTTCGTGCACGTTGACGATCACTGCGCCACCACCGTACCGGGCGTCTACGCCATCGGTGACGTGGTGCGCGGCATGATGCTGGCGCACAAGGCCTCGGAAGAGGGCATCATGGTTGTCGAGCGCATCAAGGGCCACAAAGCCCAGATGAACTATGACCTGATCCCATCGGTTATTTATACTCACCCGGAAATCGCGTGGGTTGGCAAAACCGAGCAGGCCTTGAAAGCCGAAGGCGTTGAAGTTAACGTCGGCACCTTCCCGTTCGCCGCTTCCGGCCGTGCCATGGCCGCCAACGATACCGGTGGTTTCGTCAAGGTCATCGCTGATGCCAAGACTGACCGCGTATTGGGCGTGCACGTGATTGGCCCGAGCGCTGCAGAACTGGTTCAGCAGGGCGCGATCGGTATGGAATTCGGCACCAGCGCTGAAGACCTGGGCATGATGGTTTTCTCCCATCCGACCCTGTCTGAAGCCTTGCACGAAGCTGCTCTGGCAGTGAATGGCGGCGCCATCCACATTGCCAACCGCAAGAAGCGTTAAGACACACAATAAGAAACCACGGCGGTAACGGCCCGTCGTGAGCCTTGCGAGCAAGTCTCACCGCGGAATGTCCGCTGGACGCAGTCTTGCGTAGCTGAATCGGGTAACCGGAAGGCTACGCAAGCAGCAGTCACAGGTGGCGCGGCACTCATCAAGAGCGCAGCGCCGAATGCGCAGTACCTAACGAAGACGGTAAAAAGCATGAATCTTCACGAGTATCAGGGTAAGCAGCTGTTCGCTGAATACGGCCTGCCAGTTTCCACTGGTTACGCAGTAGACACCCCGGAAGCAGCAGCAGAAGCTTGCGACAAAATCGGCGGCAGCGAGTGGGTTGTCAAAGCCCAGGTCCACGCCGGTGGTCGCGGTAAAGCGGGCGGCGTCAAGCTGGTTCGCAACAAAGAAGACGCCAAGGCCTTCGCACAGCAGTGGCTGGGCAAGCGTCTGGTGACTTACCAGACTGACGCCAATGGTCAGCCAGTCACCAAGATCCTGGTTGAATCGTGCACTGATATCGCTAAAGAGCTGTACCTGGGCGCTGTCGTTGACCGTTCGAGCCGTCGCATCGTGTTCATGGCTTCCACCGAAGGTGGCGTGGACATCGAGAAAATCGCTCACGACACTCCAGAAAAAATTCTGAAAGCCACTATCGATCCACTGGTTGGCGCTCAGCCATTCCAGGGTCGCGAGCTGGCGTTCCAACTGGGTCTGGAAGGCAAGCAAGTTGCCCAGTTCGCCAAGATCTTCGTCGGTCTGGCCAAACTGTTCCAGGATCACGATCTGGCCCTGCTGGAAGTGAACCCGCTGGTGATCAAGGCTGACGGCGATCTGCACTGCCTGGACGCCAAGATCAACATCGACGCCAACGCCATGTACCGTCAGCCTAAGCTGAAGACTTTCCACGATCCGTCGCAAGACGATCCGCGCGAAGCGCACGCTGCCAAGTTCGAACTGAACTACGTAGCCCTGGAAGGCAACATCGGCTGCATGGTCAACGGTGCCGGCCTGGCCATGGGTACCATGGACATCGTCAACCTGCACGGCGGCAAGCCAGCCAACTTCCTCGACGTAGGTGGTGGTGCTACCAAAGAGCGCGTGACCGAAGCCTTCAAGATCATCCTGTCCGACACCAACGTCGCTGCAGTACTGGTCAACATCTTCGGTGGCATCGTTCGCTGCGACATGATTGCCGAAGGCATCATCGGCGCCGTGAAAGAAGTCGGCGTGAAAATCCCGGTTGTTGTTCGCCTTGAAGGCAACAACGCTGAGCTGGGCGCTAAAGTACTGGCAGAAAGCGGTTTGAACATCATCGCTGCTACCAGCCTGACCGACGCTGCTCAACAAGTTGTCAAAGCTGCGGAGGGCAAATAATGAGCGTCCTGATCAATAAAGACACCAAAGTTATCTGCCAGGGTATTACCGGTTCGCAAGGTAGTTTCCACACCCAGCAAGCCATCGAATACGGCACCAAGATGGTTGGTGGTGTAACTCCGGGCAAAGGCGGCACCGAGCACCTGGGTCTGCCAGTGTTCAACACCGTTAAAGACGCAGTCGCAGCCACTGGCGCTACCGCCAGCGTGATCTACGTTCCGGCTCCTTTCTGCAAGGACTCGATCCTGGAAGCAGCGTTCGGCGGCATCAAGCTGATCGTTTGCATCACCGAAGGCATTCCTACCCTGGACATGCTGGACGCTAAAGTTAAGTGCGACGAGCTGGGTGTTACCCTGATCGGCCCTAACTGCCCAGGCGTGATCACTCCAGGCGAATGCAAGATCGGCATCATGCCAGGTCACATTCACTTGCCAGGCAAGGTCGGTATCGTTTCGCGTTCCGGCACCCTGACCTACGAAGCTGTGAAGCAGACCACTGACGCCGGTTTCGGTCAGTCGACTTGCGTCGGCATCGGTGGTGACCCGATCCCGGGTTCGAACTTCATCGACATCCTGAAGCTGTTCCAGGAAGACCCGAAGACCGAAGCGATCGTGATGATCGGCGAGATCGGTGGTTCGGCTGAAGAAGAAGCGGCTGCCTACATCAAGGCACACGTGACCAAGCCGGTTGTTTCCTACATCGCGGGTGTGACTGCTCCTCCGGGCAAGCGCATGGGCCATGCTGGCGCAATCATCTCTGGCGGCAAAGGCACTGCAGACGAGAAATTCGCTGCGCTGCAAGACGCAGGCGTAAAAACCGTGCGTTCGCTGGCAGACATCGGCAAGGCCTTGGCCGAGCTGACCGGTTGGGCTGTCAAGTAAGCCTCGTGCTTGACTGACGCTTCACCAGACAAAGGCCACCTTCGGGTGGCCTTTGTTGTTTCTGAAGATCAAAAGATCGCAGCCTTCGGCAGCTCCTACAGATGATCCTGTGTAGGAGCTGCCGAAGGCTGCGATCTTTTGATCTTTGCGTTCTTTATGAAATTTAGATGCGTAAACGCGACACCGACACGTCGTGTATCGGATAGTTCGCCCTCAAACAGTGCGTTTGTCAGACAAATTCGTTAGGCTAGCAGCCATTTTTGCGTCTGCCGCCCACAAGGCATGCAACGCGCTAAACGGGTCAGCCCCATACGGACTGACAGCATTTCCCTGACCCAAAAGGGAAATCCCCCTCTAAATTCCGATTCAGTAGTGTGGTATTTCCTTAATGAAAGTTTTGAAAGGTCAGGACATCCTGGCACTGGGCTTTATGACATTTGCCCTGTTTGTCGGGGCCGGCAACATCATTTTCCCGCCTATCGTCGGCCTGCAGTCCGGATCTAACGTCTGGATGGCGGCGCTGGGCTTTTTGATCACGGCAGTCGGCCTGCCGGTGGTCACGGTTGTCGCTCTGGCCAAGGTCGGGGGTGCGATGGATGCGCTGAGCAGCCCGATTGGCAAGATCGCCGGTGGTGTCCTCGCCGCGGCGTGCTACCTGGCGGTCGGCCCGTTGTTCGCCACCCCGCGGACTGCGACCGTCTCCTTTGAAGTGGGTCTGGCGCCACTGACCGGCGAAAGTCCGCTGGCGCTGTTCCTCTACAGCTCGGTGTACTTCCTGTTGGTGTTCTTCATCTCGCTGTATCCGGGCCGTCTGCTCGATACCGTGGGGCGTTTCCTCGCGCCGCTGAAAATCATCGCCCTGGCGGTACTCGGCATCGCCGCGTTCGCCTTGCCGGCCGGTGATATTGGCCAGGCTACGCCTGAATACGTCGCGGCACCGTTCTCCCAGGGCTTCATCAATGGTTACCTGACCATGGATACCCTCGGCGCGCTGGTCTTCGGCATCGTCATCGTCAACGCGATCCGCTCCCGTGGCGTCGAGTCGCCTGCGCTGATCACCCGTTACGCGATCATTGCCGGCCTGATCGCCGGTGTCGGTCTGGCGCTGGTGTACATCAGCCTGTTCCGCCTTGGCTCCGGCAGCCATGAAGTCGCGGTCGGTGCCACTAACGGCGCGGCAGTGCTGCATGCTTACGTGCAACACACCTTCGGTTCGCTGGGCAGCGGTTTCCTCGCGGTGCTGATCTCCCTGGCCTGTCTGGTCACGGCGGTCGGTCTGACCTGCGCCTGCGCCGAATACTTCAGTCGCGTACTGCCACTGTCCTACAAGACCCTGGTGATCATCCTGGCCGCGTTCTCGCTGCTGGTGTCGAACCTGGGCCTGACCAAGCTGATCGCGTTCTCGATCCCGGTACTGACCGCAATCTACCCGCCGTGCATCGTTCTGGTGGCCCTGAGCTTCTGCAAGGACTTCTGGCATGAACACGGGCGGATCCTCGGCCCGGTCATGCTGGTGTCGTTCCTGTTCGGCACCATCGACGCGCTCAAGGGCGCCGGTCTGGCTGACTGGATGCCTTCGCAGCTGGCGCACCTGCCGCTGAGTGAGCAGGGTTTGGCCTGGCTGGTGCCATGCGTGATGACACTGGTGGTCGCCGTGGTCTGCGATCGCCTGCTGGGCAAGCGCAGCGAAGCCGTTGCCTGACGTTGTCTGACCCGCCACAAGCGGGTCTTCAGCGCTTAAACAGAAATGCCCCGTATCAATCGATACGGGGCATTTTTTATGGGCGTCTGGCAGTGTCTTTTTTCGCGAGCTAACGTCGAAAGGTTGCCGAAGTCTTAATGTGGGAGCGAGCCTGCTCGCGAAAGCGTTGTGTCAGCCGCCATCAATGTTGTGCGATACGCCGCTTTCGCGAGCAGGCTCGCTCCCACAGGTAGCATCCATACTCCACAGGGAATTGCATGTCGTTTATCCAAGCCAACCTGATCCACCTGCTGGCCGCGCTCTGGTTTGTCATCTGCTGGGGCGGCTACACCCGTTATGCGTCGTGGAAGGCCCGCGACACTGCGTGTCTGGCCAGTGTGTTGCACCTGTATCGCGAAGACTGGATGCGCCGCATGCTCCTGCGTGACAACCGCATCGCCGACGCCAGCGTTATCGGCAATCTGGAGCGTAACGCCTCGTTCTTCGCCTCCAGCACCCTGATTATTCTTGCCGGTATTCTGACCGTGCTCGGTGCGTCCGAACGCGCCGTGTCGTTGCTGGCGGATATCCCGATGGTGCAGCAGGCATCGCAGGGCATGTCGGAGATCAAGTTGCTGTGCCTGGCGCTGGTGTTCGTCTATGCGTTTTTCACGTTCAGTTGGTGCATGCGTCAGTACAACTTTGCCGCGGTACTGGTCGGCTCAGCGCCAATGATTGGCGAGCGCCAAGTGTCCGAGCAGGAGCGCAAGGCGTTCGCACTGCGGGCGGCACGGGTGATTTCGATGGCGGCCAACCAGTTCAACTTCGGTCTGCGTTCCTACTACTTCGGCATGAGCATGCTGGCGTGGTTTGTCAGCCCGTGGTTGTTCATGTTGATGAGTGCCGGTGTGGTTCTAGTGTTGTACCGCCGCGAGTTTCACTCCGACGTGCTCGATGTGATGGTCTATACCCCTACAGAGGCGCCATTACCCGAAACCAATAAAGAGGCCGCTTGATGAGTATTCCGTTCTGGTGTGTGTTTATCAGTGCATTGTTGATCTACATCGCGCGTATGCCGGTGGGTAAAGCCATGAAAGAGCAGGGCGGTTACAACAACCACCTGCCGCGCCAACAACAGGCGCAACTCACTGGTTATGGCGCGCGGGCGCTGGCGGCGCATCAGAACTGCATCGAAGCGTTCATCCTGTTCGCCGTGGGTGTGCTGATGGCGCACACCACGCAAACCCAAGGCTGGTTGATTGATGCTCTGGCAATCATCTTTGTGATCGCGCGGATTCTTTACGTGTGGTTGTATCTGGCGGATAAACCAGCCCTGCGCAGTCTGGTGTGGCTGGTCGGCCTGCTCTGCAGTTTGTTGCTGATGATTAGTCCGACTTTTAGAACCGTATTGCTCTAAGAAAGCCTCTAAGCCAAGACTGACCAAAAATCACAGGCAAAAGAAAACCCGCACTTGGCGGGTTTTCTTTTTCTGCATCAAGTCGCAATTATTGCTTCTTGGCAGCTTCTTCTTGAGCAGCTTGATTCGATTCAGCCTGAGCTTTGGCAGCTTCGGCGTTTTCTTTTGCTGCGTCGTTCACTTTATCCTGAGCTTTGTTCATGTCTTGCTGAGCTTGCTCAGCATGTTGGTTGGCATCTTGAGCTTTGTCCTCGGATTTTTTATCGCAGGCAGCGAGACCGAGGGAAGCGGTCAACATCAAGGCAATAGCTAAAGTCTTACGCATGGGGTGTTTCTCCTTATGGAAAATAACTACTGGCCTTAAGAGCGCAGCGCCAAAGGTTAAGTTCCTCATTTTGTTCAGATATATAAGTTTGTTTTTCAGTGGAACTTTTGCCGTATTGCTTACTACTGGCAAAAGGCTCTAACGAGAGTAATTATCAAATGGCTGAAAACCCCGTTTTTGAGCGCGCGACACGCTTTCTCTCGGCCCTGCGCCATTGTCAGGTGCTCGGTTTGACGGTGCACAGCGCCAGCAGCGAAGGGCTGACGGTGAAGCTGCCGTACAGCGCGCAAATCGTTGGCAATCCGCAAACCGGGGTCATCCACGGCGGCGCGATTACTTCGCTGATGGACACTGCATGCGGTATGTCCACATTGTGCGTGCTCCCGGAATTCGAAGTCTGCCCGACCTTGGACCTGCGCATCGACTACATGCACGCCGCCGAGCCGAACAAGGACGTCTACGGTTTCGCCGAGTGTTATCGGGTCACCACCGATGTGATCTTCGCTCGCGGTTTTGCCTATCAGGACGATCCGCAGCAACCCATAGCCCATGTTGTTGGCACGTTCATGCGCATGGGCAAGGGGCTGAAAGGCTCCCAGGGATTTGGTGGCAGGATCAAAGGAGAACTTCGATGAGCGATGACTGGAAGCAACAACTGCTGCTGGCTCACGCCCAGGGCGATTACGCGCCTTTGCTGCAGATGATTCCCTACGCCGGGCTGATCGGCGTCGAATGCTCGCGAGTCGGTGATGACCTGCTGTTCAAGCTGCCGGCGAACAAGGACAACATTGGTAACCCTTTATTGCCTGCGATCCATGGCGGGGTGATCGCCGGATTCATGGAGCTGGCAGCCGCGTTGCATTTGTTGATCTTCACCGGAGCGCCCGGGGTACCGAAGATCATCGATTTTTCCCTGGATTACCTGCGCGCCGGGCAGTTTCGCGACACTTGGGCCAAATGTCAGGTCTGCCGTCAGGGCCGGCGCGTGGCCAACGTCGCCATTGCGGCCTGGCAAAGTACCGAGAGCGAACCGATCGCCACCGCCCGTGCACACTTCAAAATCGATGAGCCCTTGAAATCCTGAACGCTGCCCCCAACTCAGTGAACAACCCGCCGCCGACCCTCCGGGTCGCGGCCACTGCCATCTGATTGGAGTTTGATGACCATGAGTGTGGAAACTCAAAAGGAAACCCTGGGCTTCCAGACCGAGGTAAAGCAGCTGCTGCACCTCATGATCCATTCGCTGTATTCCAACAAGGAAATCTTCCTTCGCGAATTGATCTCGAACGCCTCTGACGCTGTCGACAAGCTGCGCTTCGAAGCTCTGGCCAAGCCGGAATTGCTCGAAGGTGGCGCTGAACTGAAAATCCGTGTGAGCTTCGACAAGGACGCCAAGACCGTCACCCTCGAAGACAACGGTATCGGCATGAACCGTGACGATGTGATCACCCACCTGGGGACCATCGCCAAGTCGGGCACCGCCGATTTCATGAAGAATCTCTCGGGCGATCAGAAGAAAGATTCGCACCTGATCGGCCAATTCGGTGTCGGCTTCTACTCGGCGTTCATCGTTGCCGACCAGGTTGATGTGTATTCCCGTCGCGCCGGCACTCCTGCCAGCGAAGGCGTGCACTGGTCGTCGAAAGGCGAGGGCGAATTCGAAGTCGCCACCATCGACAAGCCAGAACGCGGCACCCGCATCGTCCTGCACCTGAAATCCGGTGAAGACGAGTTCGCCGACGGCTGGCGTCTGCGCAACATCATCAAGAAATACTCCGACCACATCGCGCTGCCGATCGAGCTGCCGAAAGAAGTCACTGCCGCTGAAGGCGAAGAGAAGCCTGCCGTTGAATGGGAAACCGTCAACCGCGCCAGCGCCCTGTGGACCCGTCCGCGCACTGAAGTGAAGGACGAGGAATACCAGGAGTTCTACAAGCACATCGCTCACGACTTCGAAAACCCGCTGGCCTGGAGCCACAACAAGGTCGAAGGCAAGCTCGAGTACAGCTCGCTGCTGTACGTGCCGGCCCGTGCGCCGTTCGACCTGTACCAGCGTGAAGCGCCGAAAGGCCTGAAGCTCTACGTGCAGCGCGTGTTCGTGATGGATCAGGCCGAGTCGTTCCTGCCGCTGTACCTGCGCTTCATCAAGGGTGTGGTCGATTCCAACGACCTGTCGCTGAACGTGTCGCGGGAAATCCTGCAGAAAGACCCGATCATCGACTCGATGAAGTCGGCGCTGACCAAGCGCGTGCTGGACATGCTGGAAAAGCTGGCGAAGAACGAGCCTGAGCAATACAAGGGCTTCTGGAAAAACTTCGGTCAGGTCATGAAAGAAGGCCCGGCAGAAGATTTCGCCAACAAGGAAAAAATTGCCGGTCTGCTGCGCTTCGCATCGACCACCGAAGGTGACGGCGAGCAGATCGTCGGTCTGGCTGACTACCTGGCGCGCGCCAAGGAAGGTCAGGACAAGATCTACTACCTCACCGGTGAAACCTACGCGCAGGTCAAGAACAGCCCGCACCTGGAAGTCTTCCGCAAGAAAGGCATCGAAGTGCTGCTGCTGACCGACCGTATCGACGAGTGGCTGATGAGCTACCTCAGCGAATTCGACGGCAAGACCTTTGTCGACGTGGCACGCGGTGACCTCGATCTGGGCAACCTGGACTCGGAAGAGGACAAGAAAGCCGCAGAAGAAGTCGCGAAATCCAAGGAAGGTCTGGTCGAGCGTCTGAAAACCGCGCTGGGCGATTCCGTTGCTGAGGTTCGCGTCTCTCATCGTCTGACCGACTCGCCAGCCATTCTGGCCATCGGCGAACAGGACCTGGGCCTGCAAATGCGCCAGATCCTCGAAGCCAGCGGACAAAAAGTGCCGGAGTCGAAGCCGATCTTCGAATTCAACCCGAGCCACCCGCTGATCGAGAAACTCGATGGCGAGCAGAACGAAGCGCGTTTTGGCGACCTGTCGCACATCCTCTTCGATCAGGCCGCTCTGGCGGCTGGCGAAAGCTTGAAAGACCCGGCCGCTTATGTGACCCGTCTGAACAAGCTGCTGGTTGAGCTGTCAGCCTAATCACGATGTAGAAAAACCCGCTTCGGCGGGTTTTTTCATTCTGGTGTTTAACTAATCAGGAGTCAGAAATGAGCCAAGTTACTGTTCGTTCCGTGGTCTATCAGTTGGATGGTCAGCCCTATGAAGGTCGTCTGGCGT
Organism: Pseudomonas sp. S8; assembly: GCF_050473925.1. NCBI lineage: Bacteria > Pseudomonadati > Pseudomonadota > Gammaproteobacteria > Pseudomonadales > Pseudomonadaceae > Pseudomonas > Pseudomonas sp. S8. Next base: position 2,531,010 of record NZ_JBFDVZ010000016.1, on the reverse strand, counting down.
TCGACGCCGAGCACAAGGGCGCACGCCCGGGCCTGTTGATGGCACCGAACTGGATGGGCGTCAGCGCCGGGGCGGAAGAAATCGCCAAATCGGTCGCGGCCAAGGGCTACGTGGTGTTGATTGCTGACGTGTATGGCCAGGCAGTACGTCCGCAGAACGCTGACGAGGCCGGCGCGGCGATGATGCCGCTGAAGAACGATCGTGCACTGCTGCGCAAGCGTATGCAGGCGGCGTTCGAACAATTGCAGAAGCAGGGCGAGGCGGCGGTCGATACCTCGAAGCTGGCAGTGTTCGGGTTCTGCTTCGGTGGTTGCTGTGCGCTGGATCTGGCGCGTACCGGTGCGCCGGTGAAGGCGGCGGTGTCGTTCCACGGCACGCTGGATTCGCCGAATCCGGCGGATGCAAAGAACATCAAGGGCTCGGTGCTGGTGCTGCACGGCGCTTCCGACCCGTTGGTGCCGAAAGAGCAATTGCCGGCGTTCGAAGATGAAATGAACGCGGCGAAGGTCGATTGGCAGTTGCTCAGCTATGGCGGTGCGGTGCACTCATTCACCGATCCGCATGCCAATGTGCCAGGCAAGATGATGTACGACGCGAAGACCGCCCAGCGTGCGTTCAAGTCGATGCATGATTTGCTGGAAGAAGTGTTCAAAGGCTGATTGTGCAGTCAGGCATTGACTCGGTCGGTGCCTGATCTGGCCTCATCGCTGGCAAGCCAGCTCCCACAGTGTTCGATTCGTTTGCTGGATATTTGTCCGGCGCTAAACCTGTGGGAGCTGGCTTGCCAGCGATGGCTGACTAACAGGCGACACAGAGCTAAGGCAATTCAATCCGCTCAACTTCCCCCGGTACCGTCGGCCAATCCCCGGCCGCCCACTTGCGCCGCGCCTCATCGATCGCCGCCGGATCGCTCGCGACGAAATTCCAGTTGATCCGCCGTGGCCCGTCCAGTGCTGCGCCGCCAAACACCACCGCGTGCACATCGCTCTCGGCAAACAGACTCATCGCTTCCCCGCCCGGCAACACCGCCAGCGCGTGGGGTTCGAGGGGCTCGCCATTCAATTGCGCATCGCCACTCAGCACATACACCGCGCGTTCTGCGTGCTCGGTCGGGATCAGCAGTGTGGTCGCGGTCTGCATCTTCACTTCGGCATACAGCGTAGGAGAAAGCACCGGCACCGGCGATTCCAGGCAAAAGCCTGACCCGGCAATCATCCGAATCTGCACGCCAAGGTTATCGCTGACCGGCAAGGTTGCGGCCGGGTGATGGCTGTAATGCCCAGGGCCTTGCTCATGATCCTTGGGCGAAGCCAGCCAGATCTGCAAACCGTGCATCGTGAAGCTTTGCGCCCACAACGGCGCGGGCGTGCGCTCGACATGGGCAATCGCACTGCCGGCGGTCATCCAGCTGACATCGCCGGCGCTGACCACTTGATCGGAGCCAAGGCTGTCCTTGTGCTGGATCTGCCCTTCGAAGAGGTAGGTCAGGGTCGACAGACCAATGTGCGGATGCTGTCGGATGTTCATGCCTTTGCCCGTCGGATAAACCGTCTCGAGCATGTGGTCGAAAAATACAAATGGCCCGACGCTGCGGCATTTGGCTGACGGCAGCGGGCGCAGGATCGGCTGGCCTTCGACGTCTTCGGCGCGCGGGCGGATGATCAGTGGTTGCGTATCCATGGTGCATTCCAGGCTGAGCGGGTGATGCCAGAAGCATAACCCGCCGCTGGCAAGAGGGTGATTACTGGCTGTCGAAGCCTTGTGGAGCGTGGGTTTCGATGCTGACGTCGGTGGTGGTCATCAGTTTGTGGATCGGGCAGCGATCGGCGACGCGCAGCAGTTCTTCACGCTGGGCATCGGTGAGGACGCCCTTGAGGGTAAGCGTCACATGCAGGGCATATTTGCCTTTCTGCTCTTCGCTGTTGTCGCGTTTGACCTCGACACCCACGCCGGTCAGCGGGATGTCTTTCTTCTTCGCGTACATTTTCAGGGTCAGGGCTTTGCAGGCACCGAGCGCGGCGTCGAAGTAGTCGTGTGGCTCGGGTGCCGAGCCTTCGCCGCCGGCAGACTTCGGCACGTCGGCAAACAATTCGTGGTCATCGATCCGTACGGTGTGACGAAAACCTTCGGCGGAGACGGTATTGACGGTAACAGTCATGGCAACCTCACTGGCAGTAGGAAAAAGTCGTGCGATCAAAAAAGACCTTGCAGTTATAGAGCATTCCCACAGAGCCGCGTTCCACTTTCCTGCAGGATGAACCCTTGTTGTCGGCTCAAGGTCTAGGCTATGCCTACCTGTCGGAGATTACTTGTGTCCCTGTTTCGTTTGAGTCTTGCCTGCCTGCTGGCATGTGCCGGTACCGCCAGCGCCCGCGATTACACTTACAGCGATGCGCACCTGCACTATGTGGATTTTTTCCAGGAGACCGCCGGCATGGCGAAATTGCTCACGGCCATGCAGGACAATTCCATCGACCATGTGATGATTTCCGGCATTCCCGTGGCGAAGAAATGGCATGAAGACGAACCCAAACGTCCACGCTATTACGCCGGTGATGACGCCGACGCCTACTGGTACAGCGCCACCGACGTGATCGTTGCCGATGCCGTGCAGAAACTGACGCCGGAGCAGCGTCTGCACTTTCATCCATTCCTCTCGGGCTTCAACCCTAACGACAAGAACTCTGCCGCACACATCCAGCGCCTGCTCGATCTGTATCCGGGTCTGTGGCAGGGCATCGGCGAAGTGTTCACCCGCCATGATGACCTGACGGCACTGACCGCTGGCGATACCCCTCGGGCCAATAACGAAGCGATGAAGCGGATATATCACCTGGCCGCCGAAAACGATCTGCCGGTGATGCTGCATTCCAACATCACCTCCAAGCGTGAGAAAAATCCGCTGTACCTGAAGGAAGTCGAAGAACCGCTGCGAAATCACCCGCACACCCGGTTCATCTGGGCGCACGCCGGCACCAGTGCGGAGATCCATCGGCACCAGACGCAGCTGGAATTCCTTCTGCCCACCGTCAGCCGGATGTTGGAGGCTTACCCGAATCTGTTCATCGATCTGTCGTGGAGCATGCTCACGCCGTATCTGCTGGATGAGCAGGGCAAGCCGCGTGCGCAATGGCTGGCATTGGTGGAGAAATACCCTGAGCGCTTTATGCTGGGTTCGGATGTTGTAGGCCGATTCAACAAGCTCGGTGAGGAAATGCGCAGTTTCACGCCGTTCCTTGATGCCTTGCCCGAAGACGTGGCGCGTAAAGTCGCCCGGGATAATTTCCTGGCGATATTGCCGCGAACAGCAGCAAAGTCCGGGAAATCCGCGCTGAATCGTTAATGCCGAGGGTTCGAAGTATCAAGGCCTTTTGATATCACCTTTTCGTCTTACGCAAATTTGCGCGGGGCCGATACCTTCTAGAGCAACCAGCTGCAGGGTTGATGCAGCGCTTTTGGAAGGAACCAGAGTAATGAGCATCCGTAGTCTCAATATTGCGCCGCGTGCCGGCCTGGGTTTTGGTGTGTTGGCCTTGATGGTGTTTGCCTTGGGGGCGTTCGCCCTGCTGCAAATGTCGAACATGCGCGCCCAGTCGGATGAGGTCGACAACAACTGGCTGCCGAGCGTGATGGCGGTTGGCGAGATGAGTCAGGACATGCTGCGCCTGCGTGCGCTGACCATGCGTCTGTTGCTCAATCGGGATCCGCAGGCGCTGGCGCAGAATGTTGCCAAGCTCAATGACCTGCGCGGTGTGTTGAGCGAAGCCCAGCAACGCTATGACGTGTTGATCGTGCTGCCCGAAGAGCGCAAGTTGTTCGACCGCTTCAAGGTCGCCGAGCACCAGTATCTGGAGTTTCAGGCACAAGTCATGCAGTTGTCCGCGCAGAATCGGGTGGAGGAGGCGGCGGCCATTCTCAACGGTGAGATGAGCCCCTTGGCGGACGACATGGCGGTCACCCTCAAAGAGTTGGTCGAGCTGAACAAGCACAACGCCAACCTTGCCACCGAAGCGGCGCGCCTGGTCTTCATCAATTCGCGGGTGTGGGTCGGGGTGATGATGGGCATCACTGCGCTGATCACCATCGGTCTGGCGTTGTTGCTGACCCGCAGCATCGTCTTGCCTCTGACGCAGTCGCTGGGCGTGGCGGAAGTGGTGGCCGGTGGCGATCTGACGGGCGATATCAATATCTCCGGCAAGGACGAACCGGCGCGGCTGCTGCAGGCGCTGAAAAGCATGCAGCACAACCTGCGCGACACCATCCGGCAGATTTCCGAGTCGTCCAGTCAGTTGGCTTCGGCTTCGGAGGAGCTGAGTTGTGTCACCGAAGACGCCACACGTGGGCTGCACCAGCAGAGCCTGGAGATTGAACAGGCCGCCACCGCGGTCAATCAGATGACGGCTGCCGTTGAGGAAGTGGCGAGCAATGCGGTGGCGACGTCCGAGGCGTCACGCGAGTCTGATCGCATCGCCCAGCGTGGTCGCGAGCAGGTCCGGCAGACCGTGACATCAATCGAATCCCTGGCAGATGACGTCACGTCGAATGCCACGCAGGTGGAGGATCTGGCGCAGAAGGTTCACGGCATCAGCAAGGTGCTGGATGTGATCCGCTCGATTGCCGAGCAGACCAATCTGCTGGCGCTAAACGCTGCGATCGAGGCCGCGCGGGCCGGCGATGCCGGTCGCGGCTTCGCGGTGGTGGCCGATGAAGTGCGGGCGTTGGCGCACCGCACGCAACAATCGACCCAGGAAATCGAGCAGATGATCGGCGGTATCCAGCAGGGCACCGATTCGGCGGTCAATTCGATGCAGCAGAGCAGCCTTCGCGCCAATTCAACGCTGGAACTGGCGAAGGCGGCGGGTGAGGCGCTGGAAGAAATCGCCTCGGCGTTCACCTTGATCAACGAGCGCAACCTGGTGATCGCCAGTGCCTCGGAAGAGCAGGCGGCAGTGGCGCGGGAGGTGGACCGCAATCTGATGAATATTCGCGATCTGGCGACGCAGACTTCTGCCGGGGCTAATCAGACCAGTGCGGCGAGCCAGGAGTTGTCGCGGCTGGCGGTGGATTTGAACAATATGGTGGCCAAATTTTCGGTCTGATCTGACCGCTGAAGATCGAGCTGAACCCTGTGGGAGCGAGCAGGCTCGCTCCCACAGGGGGATATGTGTCGTCGCGAAAACTGCAGGCATAAAAAAGCCCCGCATCTGCGGGGCTTTTTGTTGTAGCGGCGGATCAGCTGCCTTTAACGGTTTTGCCGTTGACCGTGCCGTCCTGGAGCATGATGTTGTACTCCTTGCCGTCGGTTTCAACCTGTTGCAGGCGGACCAGCAGGTAATCCCAATCCTTGGCGAACCACAGCACGGTGGTGCGCTTGCTTTGTGTCGGATCGCGCACGCGCTCGACCTTGATTGCATCGATCTTGCCGGCCTTGGTGTCGACTTTCTCGGCACCCAGTACACGGAAGTCATAGGTATCGACTTCACCGTCATCGACCACCTGGTAGCTCATGGTCTTCTTGCCGGAGGCGACGTCGTGCTGCAGCGCCAGTTGATAGGTCGACTTGTCGACCATGCCACGGTTCAGCGGGATCTTCACCGCGTCGCCACGGTCGGTGCCGGTGACCATCTTGCTGTTCCAGTCGAAGTCCAGATCAGCCTTTTTCGCTTTGCCCAGACCGCCACGTTCGAAGTGGTAGGACTGCGGCAGCAGGGTGTCCTTGTCCAGGGTCAGGGTGCTTTCTTCCGTCAGGCTGGCGATCATCATCGACGCCTTGAAGCTGAGTTTCCAGACGCCGTTGGCTTCCTTGGTCAGGCTGCGTTCGGCGGTGCCACTCATGGGCAACTGTTTCCAGTCGGCAGTGTAGCTGGCGGAGAACGGTTGAAGGTCTGCCGCCTGCGCGAAGGGCAGGGCGAGCAGAGCGCAAGCGAAGAGCAGGGCGCGACGCATAAAATCTCCTAGTGTCGAATCAAGTGGCCGCTGGCCGCGAGTAACTGGCCATCCAGTAAAGCACCTTGCTCACCGAGTGCCAGTCGGCCTTCGGCAAACCAGCGTACAGCCATCGGGTAGATCAGGTGTTCCTGGACATGCACTCGCTGCGCAAGTGTCTGCGGCGTGTCGTGCAACTCTACCGGTATTACTGCCTGTACGACCAGTGGTCCACCATCGAGTTCCTCGGTGACGAAGTGCACGGAGCAGCCGTGTTCCGCGTCGCCGGCCTCAAGCGCCCGCTGATGAGTGTGTAACCCTTTGTATTTGGGCAGCAGCGACGGGTGGATATTGAGCAGGCGACCCTGGTAGTGACGCACGAAATCAGCGCTGAGAATGCGCATGAAGCCGGCCAGCACCACGAGTTTCGGTTTGAATTCGTCGATCAGTTCGATCAGGGCCGCATCGAAGGCCTCACGACCTTCGAAGGCCTTGTGATCCAGCGAGCGGGTGGCGATACCCGCGTCACTGGCGCGTTGCAGGCCGTAGGCGTCGGCGCGGTTGGAAATCACCGCGGCGATGCGGACCGGACTGTCGCCGGTCCGCGTGCTGTCGATCAGAGCCTGCAAGTTACTGCCGGTGCCGGACAACAGCACCACGACATCACAGGTCTGGGACATCAGTGAGCCTTGAGGTTTTTCAGCTCGACTTGAGCGGCGCCTTCGGCAGCGGCAGCGATCTGGCCGATGACCCAAGGTTGCTCGCCGGCATCACGCAGGGTGTTCAGGGTCACTTCAACGTGCACCTGAGCCACGCAGATGACCATGCCAACGCCGCAGTTCAGTACGCGGTGCATCTCGGTCTCGTCAACGTTGCCTTTCTCTTGCAGCCAGTCGAAGACCGCCGGGCGAGTCCAGCTGGCCACGTCAACCACGGCCTGAGCGCCTTTTGGCAGAACGCGCGGGATGTTGTCCAGCAGGCCGCCACCGGTGATGTGGGCCATGGCTTTGACCGCGCCGGTGTCTTTGATCAGCTTGAGCAGCGGCTTCACGTAGATGCGGGTCGGGGCCATCAGCAGGTCGGTCAGCGGTTTGCCGTCGAGCTGAACGGTTTCGATGTCGGCGCCGGACACTTCGATGATCTTGCGGATCAGCGAGTAGCCGTTGGAGTGCGGGCCGGACGATGGCAGGGCGATCAGCGCGTCACCGGTGGCCACTTTCGAACCGTCGATGATGTCGGCTTTTTCCACGACGCCGACGCAGAAGCCGGCCAGGTCGTAGTCTTCGCCTTCATACATGCCAGGCATTTCAGCGGTTTCGCCGCCAACCAGAGAGCAACCAGCCAGTTCGCAGCCTGCACCGATACCGGTGACCACGGTGGCAGCCACGTCGACGTTCAGCTTGCCGGTGGCGTAGTAGTCGAGAAAGAACAGCGGTTCAGCGCCGCACACCACCAGATCGTTGACGCACATGGCGACCAGGTCCTGGCCGATGCTGTCGTGCTTGTTCAGGTTCAGCGCCAGGCGCAGCTTGGTGCCGACGCCATCAGTACCGGATACCAGCACCGGCTGTTTGTAACCGGCCGGGATCTCGCAGAGGGCGCCGAAACCGCCCAGGCCGCCCATGACTTCCGGGCGCGCAGTGCGCTTGGCGACGCTCTTGATGCGTTCGACCAATGCTTCACCGGCGTCGATGTCTACACCGGCGTCCTTGTAGCTCAGGGAGGGTTGCTTGCTCATGATCCAGGCCTTTAGGGGAGGGGATTCAGGGGTAACGACCGAGTTCAGCGGGAACATCGAAATCGAGAGGGCGATGGCCTTGCGCGAATTTCGGGGTGCCCGGCTGTTGCCGGTCTGCGAAGGCGCGCGATTTTATCAGGCTTGAGGGGCAGCGGCCATCCTCGCGCCGACGGGCAGGGGCATAATCGACTGAAATTTTTTGCAATTGTGCCGGGCGGCTGCCTGTATAAGGTGTGCCGATTAACCGTCTATCGTTATCACTGTGCAAAAACTTACCGCTAGCGTGTGAATGTTTTGCGATGGCAGATTGTCACAGCCTTGCTTAACCGGTTCACGCGGCCTGTTCCAGCCGCTCCTGTCGACGGGAATTTTCCATGCGTTTTTGTAAATTGTTGGTTGTGGGTTGTTTGTCCGTGGTCAGCCTGGCGAGTCATGCCGAAAACCTCAAAGGTCTCTATCAAGTGCGTCAGCCGGTCAGCAGCCAGGCGCCGGAAGAGCGCGATCGCGCCACGCAGGCGGCGCTGGATACGCTGGTGTTGCGCCTGACCGGTGACCCCAAGGCTCCGCAGAATCCGGGGCTGGCAGCGATTCGCAAGGATCCGCAGCAGATCATCAGTCAGTTCGGTTTCGATGCCGGGCCGCCGGAGGTGCTCAAGGTCGATTTCGATCCGGCCACCACCGAGCAGGCGCTGCGTCGCGCCGGGCTGTCATTGTGGGGGGCGAGTCGGCCGTCGATTCTGAGCTGGTGGCTGAACGATTCGACTGAAGGTTCGAGCTTGGTCGGCGACGGTCAGGCAGCGGCTGCACCGTTGCGCTCTGCGGCCCAGCATCGCGGCTTGCCGCTGCGTTTGCCGCTGGCGGATCTGAGTGAGCAACTGGTGGCCACCGCGCCAGTGCTGGATGGCACCGATCCCGCGCCATTGCGCGGCGCTTCGGAGCGTTACGGCGCGGATGCGTTGCTGGCGGTGCATGCGCACGAAGAGGCCGGGCAGTGGCAGGCCAAGTGGCATCTGTGGCTAGGTGATCAGAAAGAGGCCGGCAGCGTACAGGGTGCCGATCAGGCTGCCTTGGCCGATGCGGTGATGCTGGCGGTGGCCGAGCGTCTGGCGCCGCGCTTTGTCGCCAAGCCTGGTGCTTCGGGCCAACAGACCCTGGAAGTGCAGGGCATGAATCTTGAGCATTACGCCACACTGCTGCGGTTACTCGAACCGTTTGGTGTGCGTCTGCAAAGTGTCGATGGTGATCGCATCGTGTATCGGGTCAACGGCAGTGCCGATCAGTTGCGCGCGCAGTTGTCGCTGGCGAAGTTGCAGGAGTTGCCGGCCGAAGCGCCTACGCCAGTAGCAGCGCCGCAGCCAGCCGTCGCAGGTGCGACGCCTGTTGCGGCACCAACGCCTGCACCGGTAGCACCTTCGTTGCGGTTTCGCTGGTAAGTCTTTCCTTATATAGAAGCAGGAGTGATACATGGCCGATACGCGGCGTTGGTTCTGGCTCGGTGGGGTGGTCCTGCTTTGCGCGTTTGTCTGGTTGCTGCACCCGATCCTCACGCCGTTTCTGGTGGCGTTGCTGCTGGCGTACCTGTTCGATCCGCTGGTGGATCGGTTGGAGAAACTCGGTTTGTCGCGAACCTGGGGTGTGATCGCGGTGTTCGCCTTGTTCACTCTGATCGTCACCACGTTGCTGTTGGTGCTGGTGCCGATGCTTGCCAAGCAGTTGGTGCGTTTGTATGAGTTGGCGCCGCAGATGCTCGACTGGCTGCAGCACACGGCGCTGCCGTGGGCGCAGTCGAAACTGGGCCTGTCGGACGGTTTCTGGAAGTTCGACAAGGTCAAGGCCGCGATCAGCGAGCACATGGGGCAGACCACTGACATCGTCGGTGTGGTGCTGAGTCAGGCCACGGCTTCAAGCCTGGCGCTGATCGGCTGGCTGGCGAATCTGGTGTTGATTCCGGTGGTGAGTTTCTACCTGCTACGCGACTGGGACGTGATGATGGCCAAGATCCGCAGCCTGCTGCCGCGTGACCGTGAAGAAACCATCGTCTCGCTCGCGGGTGAGTGCCATGAGGTGCTCGGCGCGTTCGTGCGCGGTCAATTGCTGGTGATGCTGGCGCTGGGCGTGATCTACGCAGCGGGTCTGATGATCGTTGGGCTGGAACTGGGGCTGTTGATCGGCCTGATCGCTGGTCTGGCGGCCATCGTGCCGTACATGGGCTTCGTGATCGGGATTGGCGCGGCACTGATTGCCGGTTTGTTCCAGTTCGGTGGTGATCTGTATCCGATGATCGGAATCGTGGCGGTGTTCATGGTCGGGCAGGCGCTCGAAGGCATGGTGCTGACGCCTTTGCTGGTGGGTGACCGGATCGGTCTGCATCCGGTGGCGGTGATCTTCGCGATCCTGGCCGGCGGCGAGCTGTTCGGCTTTACCGGAGTGCTGCTGGCATTGCCGGTGGCGGCGGTGATCATGGTGCTGGTGCGTCACGTGCACGATTTGTACAAGGACTCGGATATTTACAGCGGGACCGATGAGCCCGAGCTGTGATCCGATCACGGGCGGTCCGGCATTGTGCCGGGTTGGCCCGTGTTTTGCGGTGGATTGTTTCGCTAACGCGTCAGAGAAACTGTCATAAAACCAGCGTGTTAACGCAAACCTTTGATTTTGCTTGGGGTCTGTCGCATTGTGCGCTCAGCTTCACGGGTATAAACTTCGCAAACTTTACACAGAGGCCACTAACGGTTCCTTGAGAACTGTTCAGTCAGCATGAAACCGATTCAGCTGCCCCTAGGTGTGCGTCTGCGTGACGACGCCACCTTCATCAACTACTACCCAGGCGCCAATGCCGCTGCACTCGGCTATGTCGAGCGCCTATGCGAAGCCGACGCCGGTTGGACCGAAAGCCTGATCTACCTGTGGGGCAAGCACGGGGTAGGGCGTACGCATCTGTTGCAGGCGGCTTGCCTGCGCTTTGAGCAGATGGGTGAGCCGGCGGTGTACCTGCCGCTGGCCGAATTGATGGATCGCGGTATCGAAATCCTCGACAACCTTGAGCAGTACGAACTGGTCTGCCTGGATGACTTGCAGGTGATTGCCGGCAAGCCGGACTGGGAAGAGGCGATGTTTCATCTGTTCAACCGCTTGCGTGACAGCGGTCGGCGTTTGCTGATTGCCGCTTCAACCTCGCCACGCGAGCTGCCGGTGAAACTGGCTGACCTCAAATCGCGCCTGACGCTGGCGCTGATCTTCCAGATGCGCCCGCTTTCCGATGAAGATAAATTGCGTGCCCTGCAATTGCGTGCTTCGCGTCGCGGCCTGCACCTGACCGATGAAGTCGGACACTTTATTCTGACCCGCGGCACCCGCAGCATGAGTGCACTGTTCGACCTGCTCGAACAGCTGGATCAGGCCTCGTTGCAGGCGCAACGCAAGCTGACAATTCCGTTCCTGAAGGAAACCCTCGGCTGGTAGTGCAGCCCTTTAAATCCGCAGGTTTCAGGCGGTTTCGACATATTTCAGGCGCCAGAAATCCCGCATTTCCACACGGTGTGCAGACTGCGTATCGAGTCAAATGGGCTTAAGCGCTTAGATGTAAACGAGAAACCGGGAAGTCACAAAAAGATCGATTGAATTTGCAAATGAGGCCGATAGCGGGCATAGTCTCGGCTTCTTTACAACTTCAGCCACGGTCGTGCCCATGCTAAATCGCTTCGCACCCCTCGTGCCTCTCGCACTCGTCACCCTGTTGTTCGGTTGCGCTGCTCATTCTCCAGTTCAAGAGCAGCCTCAACAGGTTAAAAATTCTGCCACCGCCCAGTCTTCCGTTATTTACCAGGAAGAGCTGGCCACCGAAAAAGAACTCGCCGATTTCAACGGCAAGAAGCCCTATGAGCTTCCGGTTCTGGCCGACAGCATCCTCGAACGCGGCATGTCCCTGATCGGTACCCGTTACCGTTTCGGCGGTACCTCTGAAGCCGGTTTCGACTGCAGCGGTTTCATCGGTTATCTGTTCCGCGAAGAGGCCGGCATGAATCTGCCGCGCTCCACCCGCGAAATGATCAATGTGGATGCGCCTCTGGTCTCGCGCGGTAATCTTGAGCCGGGCGATCTGCTGTTCTTCGCCACAAATGGTCGTCGCGGTCGTGTAAGCCACGCCGGGATCTACCTGGGTGACAACCAGTTCATTCATTCCAGCAGCCGTCGCAGCGGCGGTGTCCGCATTGACAGCCTGGGTGACAGCTACTGGAGCAAGACCTTCATCGAAGCCAAGCGCGCCCTCGCAATGGCACCGACCGTGGTTACCGCTCGCAAGTAATTCCCCGTTGTCGCCACGTCCGTGGCGACAAAAACGGTTCCCGGCAAGGGAGTAGACCTAGACTTTACAAGGTGAAGTTAAAGTCTTACTTGAAGTTTGCCGTGTAGCCGCTAGAATCCTGTATCTATATTGATGGCAAACCGCCTGCGTGCTCCGCAGGCGGTTTTGTTTCTGTCCATTCGGCAGAGAAAGCCGCAGCCAGATCAGGATGTTCTGCTTATGACGATGTCGGCCCGCCTCACATTGATTTTCTTCGCAGCGCTGCTCAGCGCTTGCGCCAGCCGCACTCCGCCGCCTGCGCCTGTGGTACGCGCTCCGGTGGTGTTCGGGCCCTCCCAGGCTTTTTCGCCGGCTGCTGAAGACGTGCTGTTTCGCGCGCTGGGCCTGGTTGGCACGCCTTATCGCTGGGGCGGCAACACACCAGACTCCGGGTTTGATTGCAGCGGCCTGATCGGTTTCGTCTACCGCGATGCCGCCGGCATCTCCTTGCCGCGCTCCACCCGCGAGATGATCGTGATGCAAGCGCCGAATGTCGGCAAAGAGGGTTTGCAGACTGGCGACCTGATCTTCTTCGCCACCAATGGTGGCTCTCAGGTCAGCCATGCGGGGATCTACGTGGGGGAAGGTCGCTTCGTGCATGCGCCAGCAACCGGCGGCACAGTGAAGCTGGACAGCCTGTCGAAGGCGTATTGGCAGAAGGCGTATCTGAGTGCCAAGCGGGTGTTGCAGCCGGAGCATCTGGCGCATAACCCCTAGTAAAAATCGCAGCAATCCTAATGTGGGAGCGAGCCTGCTCGCGAAAGCGGTGTATCAGTCAACTCAATGAAGGCTGACACTCCGCATTCGCGAGCAGGCTCGCTCCCACAGTTGTTTTGTGGCTGGCCAAAGTTACTTGGCGGACGACACCCGCCACACCTTGTTCCCCACATCATCGGCCACCAGCAAACCACCTTGCTGGTCAATCACCACGCCAACCGGGCGGCCCAATGCGTTCTCGTCCTTGTCGAGGAAGCCGGTCAGCACATCCACCGGTGCTCCGTTCGGCTTGCCGGCGGCGAATGGTACGAAAATCACCTTATAGCCACTGTGCGGTTTGCGGTTCCATGAGCCGTGCTGGCCGATAAACGCGCCTTCCTTGAACTGCGCGGGCAAGTTGTTGCCCTCGGCGAAGGTCAGGCCCAACGAGGCGGTGTGCGGGCCGACGGCATAGTCCGGAGCGATGGCCTTGGCCACCAGATCCAGATTCTGCGGCTTCACCCGGACATCCACGTGCTGGCCGTAATAGCTGAAAGGCCAGCCATAGAAGCCACCGTCCTTGACCGAGGTGATGTAGTCCGGCACCAGGTCGCTGCCGATTTCGTCACGTTCGTTGACTGCTGTCCACAGCGCGCCTGTGGTGGGTTCCCATGCTAGGCCGTTGGGGTTACGAATACCCGAGGCGAAGATCCGGTGATTGCCGGTGGCGCGATCCACTTCCCAGATCGCGGCGCGACCTTCCTCTTTATCCAGACCATTCTCGCCGACGTTGCTGTTCGAGCCGACGGTGACATACAGCTTGCTGCCGTCCTTGCTGGCGATGACGTTCTTGGTCCAGTGATGGTTCAGCGTACCGCCCGGCAGATCGGTAACCTTGATCGGCTGGGTCTTGATCTCCGTCGCACCGGGTTCGTAGTGGAAGCGCAGCAGGCGATCAGTGTCAGCGACGTACAAATCGTTGCCGACCAGGGTCATGCCGAATGGCGAGTTGAGGTTCTGCAGAAACACCGTGCGGGTCTCGGCCACGCCGTCGTGATCGGCGTCGCGCAGCAGGGTGATGCGGTTCGGGCTCGGCACGCCGGCACCGGCTTTGCCCATGACTTTCTTCATCACCCAGCCACGAATGCCGCTGCTGTCGTCAGGCTTGGGCGGAGCGTTGGTTTCCGCCACCAATACGTCACCGTTGGGCAGCACGTAGAGCCAGCGTGGGTGATCGAGGCCTTCGGCAAATGCAGCCACTTGCGTACCGGCTGCGGCGGTCGGTTTGCCACCTGCAGGCCAGCCGACCGCTGGGGCGATGTTCACCGTCGGGATCAGGGTTTTGTTCGGTTCAGGCAGTTTCGGTGACGGACCGGTGCCGTCGGAAACTTGCAGACTGGAGGATTCACCGCAGGCGGCGAGCCCTCCGGCGAGAGCGATGACGAGAGCGAGTCGGGTTTTGCGCATTGCTGATCTTCCCTATGAATGCATGGTTAATCATAGAGAAGCCTGCGCACCCGATGGTTCAACCGTTCAACCACGGGCCTCTTTGAACAGCACGGCGATGCCCGGATGATAGTTGCCCGCTTCGCTGCGCAACTTGCGGTAGGCGTAGGGGAAATACCAGGCCACGGCGCAGCAGTGTTCCTTTTGCAGGTCGTCGACCATGTCCTGCAGTTCTTCCGGGCTGGCGCTGTGCTGAGCCTTCTGCGGGGCGACGAACAGACAGCCGAGTTTGAGGTCACTGGCGAAGCTGATGCGTTTGGCATCGCTGGTGATGTCCATCAGGGCCTGAGTCAGGTTGAGGTTGTTGACCCGTGGCCAGCGCTGGGTGGCCTGAAGGTAGGCGCGGTCTTCGGACCCGGCTATGAACAGGTCGGCGCGGGCATTGCGCTCGCCGTCCTCGTTCTGCTTGCGGGTGGTGGTATCGCAGAGGGTCACCAGCTCGGCCATCCATGCCGCAGCGGAGAGCAAGCCGAGATTGGCTTTCTCGTCATGCCAGTAGGGCGTGTCGTTGTCACCGCGTACCGCTTTGTAACGGTCAATACAGTCAAACCAGCGTTCAAGCACCGGGCGCAGGAATTCCAGGCGCGGGTTGCTGATGATCATGCCTTGCATCGTCATCATCCTTATTGTTGTGGTGTGCTTTTTCAATCAAAAGCATGGCTCTTTGATATCACTTGTCTCAGTGTGGCACAAGATTGGCGTCAGATAATTGATCGGTGGCAGTTATTCGCCCGACGGCCCCCTCTTTAATTGACGCTCCACCCCCAACCCTCTAACCTTCGCGGCTTGTTTCAGGTGCTCTGTGACGCGTGTCGACAGAGTGAAACAGGGAAGCCGGTGAGGGTTGTCTTCAGGTGAAGAACGATCACGATCCCGGCGCTGCCCCCGCAACGGTAAATGAGTGAAAACTGCGCATTGAGCCACTGTGTCGACCGACGCGGGAAGGCGCGCAGTCAGGCGATTCGCCGCTCATGAGCCCGGAGACCGGCCTGATCCATCCAGCGGCATCACGGTGGGCGATGCCAGGCTTTTTGCCGTCTGTTCTTGTGCCTGCCCGCCGTTATCCAGCCTCAACGGAGAGCTCCCCATGACCGATTCCCCCGAGCGCGACGAACGCCATCTGGCGCGTATGCAACGCAAAAAAGCCGTGATCGACGAGCGCATCGCCAATTCGCCTGACGAATGCGGCCTGGTGCTGGTGTTGACCGGCAATGGCAAAGGCAAAAGCAGCTCGGCGTTCGGCATGCTCGCCCGCGCCATGGGCCACGGTATGCAGTGTGGCGTGGTGCAATTCATCAAGGGCCGCAACAGCACTGGTGAAGAGTTGTTCTTCCGCCGCTTCCCCGAGCAAGTGCGTTTTCACGTGATGGGCGAGGGTTTCACCTGGGAAACCCAGGACCGCCAGCGTGACATCGCCGCCGCCGAAGCTGCGTGGGCAGTGTCCCGCGAGCTGCTGCGCGATCCGTCGATCGGCCTGGTGGTGCTGGATGAACTGAACATCGCCCTGAAACACGGCTACCTCGATCTGGATCGAGTGCTCAGCGACCTGCAGGCGCGTCCGCCGATGCAGCACGTGATCGTCACCGGCCGCGCGGCCAAGCCGGAAATGATCGAAATGGGCGACACCGTCACCGAAATGGGCATGCTCAAGCACGCCTTCCAGGCCGGCATCAAAGCGCAGAAAGGCGTCGAACTTTGAATCAACCACGTCACTGCCCGGCGGTACTGATCGCCGCGCCGGCCTCCGGTCAGGGCAAGACCACCGTCACCGCCGCGCTCGCTCGCTTGCATCGCAACCAGGGGCGCAAGGTGCGCGTGTTCAAGTGCGGCCCGGACTTCCTCGACCCGATGATTCTCGAGCGCGCCAGCGGTGCGCCGGTGTATCAACTGGACATGTGGATGGTTGGCGAACAAGAAAGCCGCCGCCTGTTGTGGGAAGCCGCCGCCGAAGCCGATCTGATCCTGATCGAAGGTGTGATGGGCCTGTTCGACGGCACGCCGTCCAGCGCTGATCTGGCGCGGCATTTTGGTGTGCCTGTGCTTGGTGTGATCGATGGTACCGCCATGGCCCAGACCTTTGGTGCACTGGCGCTGGGGTTGGCGCGCTATCAGCCGGACCTGCCGTTTGCCGGGGTGCTGGCCAACCGCGTCGGCACCTTGCGTCATGCGCAATTGCTCGAAGGCAGTCTCACCGAAGGTCTGCGTTGGTACGGCGCGCTGTCGCGGGAAACCGGGATCGAGTTGCCGAGTCGCCATCTCGGTCTGGTGCAGGCCAGCGAATTGAATGATCTGGACCTGCGTCTCGACGCGGCGGCCGAAGCACTGGCCAGCAGTTGCGAGGTAGCGCTGCCACCGGCCGTGGAGTTCGCCGCGCCTGAAGTGATCCCTGCTGAGCCGCTGCTCGACGGCGTGCGCATCGCCGTCGCTCGTGACGAAGCCTTTGCCTTCACCTACGGTGCCAGCCTCGATCTGCTGCGGGCGATGGGCGCCGAGTTGAGTTTCTTCTCGCCGATCCGCGATACGCAGTTGCCCGACGCCGACAGTCTGTATCTGCCCGGTGGTTACCCGGAATTGCACCATGTCGCGCTGGCGCAAAATACTGTGATGCTGGATGCGATTCGCGCGCACCACGCTGCCGGCAAACCGCTGCTTGCCGAGTGCGGCGGCATGCTCTATCTGCTCGACGCGTTGACCGATGTCGAAGGCACCCGCGCCGAACTGGTCGGGCTGCTGCGCGGTGAGGCAGTGATGCAAAAACGTCTGGCGGCACTGGCACTGCAAGCGGTGGATTTGCCAGAAGGTTCGTTGCGCGGCCACACCTATCACCATTCCCTGACCAGCACCAAGCTGACGCCGATTGCCCGGGGCATCAGCCCGAATGGCGGGCGCGGGGCGGAGGCGGTTTATCGGGAAGGGCGGATGACGGCGTCGTACGTGCATTTTTACTTTCCGTCGAATCCCACGGCGATTGCTGCATTGTTTGCGCCAGATATCAAGGCCGCCTTCGCTGGCAAGCCAGCTCCCACAGTGGCCGGTGTCATGCCTGAAGAAACGCGATCCCCTGTGGGAGCTGGCTTGCCAGCGATGGGGCCATGACCGACAACGCATATTCCGAGGCCGAACGCGCAGCCGTCTACCGAGCCATCGCCGAACGCCGCGACATGCGCCACTTCACCGGCGGCACGGTCGAGCCGGAGCTGCTGCGCCGTCTGCTCGAAGCCGCGCATCAGGCGCCCAGCGTCGGTCTGATGCAGCCATGGCGCTTCATCCGCATCAGCGATCGCGCCCTGCGCGGGCAGATCCAGAACCTCGTCGAAGAAGAACGCGTGCGTACCGCCGAAGCCCTTGGCGAGCGTAGTGACGAGTTCATGAAGCTCAAGGTTGAAGGCATCAACGACTGCGCCGAAGTGCTGGTCGCGGCGCTGATGGATGATCGCGAAAAGCACATTTTCGGCCGTCGTACGCTGCCAGAAATGGACATGGCTTCGCTGTCCTGCGCGATTCAGAATCTGTGGCTGGCGTCCCGTGCCGAGGGGCTGGGCATGGGCTGGGTGTCGCTGTTCGAACCGCAGGCGCTGGCCGATCTGCTGCAGCTGCCGGCCGGGGCCAAGCCATTGGCGGTGTTGTGCCTGGGGCCGGTCAAGGCATTCTATCCGGCGCCGATGCTGGTACTCGAAGGGTGGGCGCAGGCGCGGCCGCTCAATGAGTTGCTGTACGAAAATTATTGGGGAGTGAGTCAATGAGTGTGGCGTTGTTGAGTGTCGCCGCGGTCGCGCTGGATGCGCTGCTGGGTGAACCGAAACGCTGGCATCCGCTGGTGGCGTTCGGCAACTTTGCCGGGCGCATCGAGCGCCGTTTCAATGCGGGCGGACGTGGCTGGCGCAGTCACGGGGTCACCGCGTGGGTGATCGCGGTGCTGCCGCTGACCTTGCTCGCGACCGCGTTTTCCTGGGCACCGTACGTGGGCTGGATCGTCGAGATTCTGGCGCTGTATTGCGCCCTCGGCATGCGCAGCCTCGGTGAGCATGTCGCGCCGGTAGCCGCCGCCTTGCGCGCCGATGATCTGGAAGAAGCGCGCAAGCGTGTTGGCTATCTGGTCAGCCGCCAGACCAGCGAACTGGACAGCTCCGCCGTTGCGCGCGCGGCCACCGAGTCGGTACTGGAGAACGGCAGTGACGCGGTGTTCGCCGCGCTGTTCTGGTTCGTCGTGGCCGGCGCGCCGGGCGTGGTGCTCTATCGCCTGAGCAATACGCTCGACGCGATGTGGGGCTATCGCAACGAACGCTTCGAGCGCTTCGGCTGGTGCGCGGCAAAAATCGACGACGTGCTCAACTACATTCCGGCCCGACTGGTGGCGCTGACCTACGCGCTGCTGGGCAACACCCGGCTCGCCTGGAAATGCTGGCGCAGCCAGGGCCCGCAATGGGACAGCCCCAACGCCGGTCCGGTGATGGCGGCTGGCGCCGGTGCGTTAGGCGTCGAACTGGGCGGCCCGGCGATCTATCACGGCGAACTGCATGAGCGCCCGCAACTGGGCGAAGGTGCGCCGGCGGATGCCGATTCGATTGATCGTGGCTGGCAATTGGTCCAGCGCGGGGTATGGTTATGGCTGCTGATTCTCTGCGTGGGGGCTGAATTCTATGCTTGAGCACGGTGGCCGGCTGCGCAAGGCTGCACTCGATTACGGGATTGCCGAGGCCGACTGGCTCGACCTGTCCAGCGGCCTTGCGCCGTGGCCGTTTGCGGTGCCGCAGATTCCGTTGCGCGCCTGGGCACGCTTGCCGGAAACCGACGACGGCCTGGAGCAGGCCGCGTGTGATTACTACGGTGCTTCGCAGGTGCTGCCGGTGGCCGGCTCGCAAATGGCGATCCAGCTGCTGCCGCGTTTGCGCCGCGCCGGCAAGGTCGGTGTGTTGTCGCCGTGTTATGCCGAGCACGCCGAAGCCTGGCGTCGCAGTGGTTACATCGTGCGCGAAGTGCTGGAGCAGGAAGTGGAGTTCTTTCTCGACAGCCTCGACGTGCTGGTGGTGGTCAATCCGAACAATCCCACTGGCCTGAGCCTGACCCCGGCGCGGCTGCTCGACTGGCACGCGCGGCTGGCTCAGCGCGGCGGCTGGCTGGTGGTCGATGAAGCGTTCATGGACAACACGCCGCAGTTGAGTCTGGCCTCGCATACCCATCAAGTCGGCCTGATTGTGTTGCGTTCGTTCGGCAAGTTTTTCGGTCTGGCCGGCGTGCGTCTGGGCTTTGTGCTGGCCGAGCGCAAGTTGCTCAGATTGCTCGCGGAACAGGTCGGACCCTGGGCGGTCAGCGGGCCGACGCGGGTGCTCGGTCAGGCTTGCCTGCAAGACACCGAAGCGCACACTCGGCAACGTATTCGCAGCGATGAGGCCAGTGAGCGTCTGGCGCTGCTGCTGGAGCGCTATGGCTTCAAACCCCACGGTGGTTGTGCGTTGTTTCAGTGGCTGATCACCGAGCACGCGCAAGCGCTACACGAGTTCATGGCCCGACGCGGGATCCTTCTGCGCATCTTCACCCACAACAGCAGTTTGCGTTTTGGCCTGCCGGCCAACGCCGCTGAGGAAGCGCGCCTCGAACAGGCGCTGCAAGCCTTTGCCAAGGAATCGAAATGACCACCGTGATGGTGCAAGGCACCACCTCCGACGCCGGTAAAAGCACGCTGGTGACGGCGCTGTGCCGCTGGGCCACCCGTCAGGGCGTGGCGGTGGTGCCGTTCAAACCGCAGAACATGGCGCTCAACAGCGCGGTGACCGCCGACGGCGGCGAGATCGGCCGGGCGCAAGCGGTGCAGGCGCAAGCCGCGCATCTCGAACCGCACACCGACATGAACCCGGTGTTGCTCAAGCCCAACAGCGACACCGGCGCGCAGGTAATCATCCATGGCCGCGCGGTCACCAGCATGAACGCAGTGGCCTATCACGACTACAAAGCCATCGCCATGCAAGCGGTGCTCGCATCGCACGAGCGGCTGAGCGCGGCCTATCCGCTGGTGATGGTTGAAGGCGCTGGCTCGCCGGCCGAAATCAATCTGCGTGCCGGTGACATCGCCAACATGGGCTTCGCCGAAGCGGTGGATTGCCCGGTGCTGCTGATCGCCGACATCAATCGCGGCGGGGTGTTTGCGCATCTGGTCGGCACGCTGGAGTTGCTGTCGCCGAGCGAGCAGACACGGGTCCAGGGCTTCATCATCAACCGTTTTCGCGGTGACATCGCCTTGCTGCAACCGGGCCTCGACTGGCTGGAACAACGCACCGGCAAACCGGTGGTCGGCGTGCTGCCGTACGTGATGGATCTGCATCTGGAGGCCGAGGATGGCATCGATCAGCGCCAGACCGACAAGGCCGAACAGGTGTTGAAAGTGGTGGTGCCGGTGCTGCCGCGCATCAGCAACCACACGGACTTTGATCCACTGCGCCTGCATCCGCAGGTCGATCTGCAATTCATCGGCCCGGGGCAGGCGATCCCTGCCGCCGACCTGATCATCCTGCCCGGCTCGAAAAGCGTGCGCAGCGACCTCGCGTATCTGCGTGCCAATGGCTGGGACACGGCGATCAATCGGCACTTGCGCTATGGCGGCAAGGTGCTGGGGATCTGTGGCGGTCTGCAAATGCTCGGCGAGCAAGTGCACGATCCGCTGGGCCTCGAAGGCGCGCCGGGTTCGAGTGCCGGCCTGGGTTTGCTGGCGTTCGAAACCACGCTGGAAGCCGAGAAGCAGTTACGCAATGTCCGAGGGCATCTGGCGTTGGAAAACGCCGAGGTCAGTGGCTATGAAATCCATGCAGGCGTGACGGTGGGGCCGGCGCTGGAAAATGCGGCGGTGCATCTGGATGACGGTCGTTGCGATGGCGCGCAGAGTCTGGACGGGCAGGTGTTCGGCACCTACCTGCATGGCTTGTTCGAATCACCGCAAGCCAGTGCCGCGTTACTGCGCTGGGCCGGGTTGAGTGCTGTGCAGGAGGTGGATTACCACGGCTTGCGCGAGCGCGATATCGAGCGGTTGGCGGATCTGGTGGAGCGGCATCTGGATACCGATTTGTTGCGTGAGCTCTGCGGGATTTGAGTGGCCTGCCCAGGCCCCATCGCTGGCAAGCCAGCTCCCACAGGGGAGTGAGGTGTTTCAGCCACTGCGATCACTGTGGGAGCGGGCTTGCCCGCGAAGAGGCCGGTTGCCTCAACACTTAATTTTCAGGATGTCCCCATGCACCAACTGATCCTCGGCGGCGCCCGCTCCGGCAAAAGTCGCCTGGCGGAAAAACTCGCCAGCGACAGCCATCTGGCTGTCACCTACATCGCCACCAGCCAGCCACTGGATGGTGAAATGAACGCCCGCGTCGCCCATCACCGCGCCCGGCGTCCGGCCGAATGGGCACTGATCGAAGAGCCCATAGCGCTGGCCCGCGTCCTGCGTGAAAGCGCCGACGCCGAGCGTTGCCTGCTGGTGGACTGCCTGACCCTGTGGCTGACCAATCTGCTGATGCTCGATGACGCCGCGCGTCTCGCCGCCGAACGTGAAGCTCTGCTGGACTGCCTGGCGTCATTGCCGGGGGAAATCATTTTTGTCAGCAACGAGACCGGAATGGGTGTCGTGCCGCTGGGCGAATTGACTCGCCGCTACGTCGATGAAGCCGGTTGGCTGCATCAAGCTCTGGCCGAGCGTTGTCAGCGAGTCGTCCTGACCGTCGCCGGTCTGCCCCTGACCCTGAAAGGACCTGCGTTATGACTCAAGCGTGGTGGTTGAACCCGTGCCAATCCGTAAATACCGAGATCGTTGAACACGCGGCGGCGCGCCAACAGCAGTTGACCAAACCGGCCGGCTCCCTCGGTCGCCTCGAAAGCGTGGCGGTGCAGCTGGCCGGATTGCAGGGGCAGATCAAGCCGACCCTCAAGCAGGTCTGGATCGCGATTTTTGCTGGTGATCACGGGGTGGTCGCGGAAGGTGTTTCCGCCTTCCCGCAGGAAGTCACCGGGCAGATGCTGCTCAACTTCGTCAGCGGCGGTGCGGCGATCAGCGTGCTGGCGCGCCAGCTCGATGCGCAATTGGAGGTGGTCGATCTGGGCACGGTGACGCCATCGTTGAACCTGCCGGGCGTGCGCCACCTTAACATCGGCCCGGGCACGGCGAATTTCGCGAAGGGCGCGGCGATGACCCAAGCGCAGGGCGAACTCGCCTTGCAGGCCGGTCGTGACAGCGTGCTGCGCGCCAAAGCGGCGGGCGCACAGTTGTTCATCGGTGGCGAAATGGGCATCGGCAACACCACTGCCGCCAGTGCACTGGCGTGTGCCTTGCTCGATTGCCCGGTGGCGCACCTGACCGGTCCCGGCACCGGGTTGAACGCCGAAGGCGTCAGTCATAAAGCACAAGTGATCGAGCGCGCACTGGCGCTGCACGCGGCGCAACGTGGCGATGCGCTGCAAACCCTGTTCAACCTCGGCGGTTTTGAAATCGCCGCACTGGTCGGCGCGTACCTGGCTTGTGCGCAGGAGGGCGTGGCGGTGCTGGTCGACGGCTTTATCTGCACGGTCGCCGCGTTGGTCGCGGTGCGGCTGAATCCAGCCTGCCGCGAGTGGCTGCTGTTCGGTCATCGTGGGGCCGAGCCAGGCCATCGCCATGTGCTGGAAACCCTCAATGCCGAACCGTTGCTGGAACTCGGTTTGCGTCTGGGCGAGGGCAGCGGAGCGGCGTTGGCCGTGCCGCTATTGCGTCTGGCCTGCGACCTGCACGGGCAGATGGCGACGTTCGCCGAAGCGGCGGTGGCGGATCGTCCGGCATGACGTTGCGTCTGGACCTGCTGCGCCACGGGGAGACGGAGCTGGGCGGCGGATTGCGCGGTAGCCTCGATGATGCGCTCACCGAAAAAGGTTGGGCGCAGATGCGTGCGGCGGTGATCGCCGGAGGGCCGTGGGATCGCTTGATCAGCTCGCCGCTGCAGCGTTGTGCGCGGTTTGCTGCAGAGCTGGGCGAGCAACTGAATCTGCCGGTGCAGTTGGACAAGGACCTGCAGGAACTGCATTTCGGTGCCTGGGAAGGGCAGAGCGCAGCGGCACTGATGGAGACCGATGCCGAGGCGCTGGGGTTGTTCTGGGCCGATCCGTATGCGTTCACGCCGCCGCAGGGTGAGCCGGTCAGTGATTTTGCGGCGCGCGTGCTGGGCGCAGTTGCGCGTTTGCATCAGGCCTATGCCGGTGAACGCGTTTTGTTGATCAGTCATGGCGGCGTGATGCGTCTGTTGCTGGCGCAGGCGCGAGGTTTGCCACGTGAGCAGTTGCTCAATGTCGAAGTCGCGCATGCTTCGCTGTTCGCGCTCAGCGTCGAGGCCGATGGCGTGCTCAAGGAAGGCCACTGAGATGCTGCCACTGTGGATCGCCCTGCAATTTCTCAGCAGCTTGCCGATTCGTCTGCCGGGGATGCCGGAGCCGCAACAGCTCGGGCGTTCGCTGTTGTTTTATCCGTTGGTGGGGCTGCTGTTCGGGGTGATCCTCTGGACATTCAACCTGGTATTGGCCGGCGCGCCGTTGTTGTTGCATGCGGCGCTGTTGCTGACGGTGTGGGTGCTGCTCAGCGGCGCGCTGCACCTCGACGGACTGGCCGACAGCGCCGATGCCTGGCTCGGTGGTTTCGGTGATCGCGAGCGCACGCTGACGATCATGAAGGATCCGCGCAGCGGGCCGATTGCCGTGGTGACGCTGGTGTTGGTGTTGCTGCTGAAGTTCTGCGCGTTGCTGGCGCTGATCGAGCAGGAGCACGCAGTGATATTGATCATCGTGCCGCTGCTGGGGCGCGCGGCGCTGCTGGGGCTGTTTCTGACCACGCCGTATGTGCGCGCGGGTGGGTTGGGGCAGGCGTTGGCTGATCATCTTCCGCGCCGGGCCGGTTGGTGGGTGCTTGGGGCGAGTGCGCTGGCCTGTTTGCTGATTGCCGGGGTGAAAGCGATTGTTGCGCTGGTTGTCGCGTTCGTCGGGTTTGTCTGGCTGCGGCAGGTGATGATGCGGCGGTTGGGTGGGACCACTGGCGATACGGCAGGGGCGTTGCTGGAATTGCTGGAGATGGCGGTGCTGGTTGGGGTGGTGTTGGTCTGACAGGCGTCTGTTGCCTGTTCGGACCTCATCGCTGGCAAGCCAGCTCCCACAAGTATTGAGGGCGTTTGCAGATTTTTTGAACACTTGCAAAAACTGTGGGAGCTGGCTTGCCAGCGATGGGGATGTGTCAGACGCCACAATCCTTATTGATAAACTCATGTGTAACTTGATTTAACACAGTCGCGGGTATATACACGCATCATGCTTCCTTCTCAGTGTTTGTGCACCAACCTGCGTCGCGCCGCTCGTGGCGTCAGCAGGCATTATGACGGCGCTCTCGACGGCTTCGGGATCAACGTTGCCCAGTATTCTTTGCTGTGCAATCTGCAGCGTCTGGATCAACCGAGCATCTCGGAACTGGCCGAAGCCATGGGTCTGGATCGCAGCACTTTGGGGCGCAATCTGCGGGTACTCGAAGGTGAGGGCCTGGTGGCGCTGGCCGAGGGCGAGGACATGCGCAATCGCATCGTCCGGCTCACCGAAACCGGTGCACAACGCCTCGCGGCGGCGCTGCCGGCCTGGGAAGCGGCGCAACAGCGATTGATCGATCGCTTGGGCGCCGAGAAGCGTGAAACCTTGCTGCGACTGTTGGATGAACTGGCCTGAGGGCCGGTTTTTCCGGATTTAAGCGGGTATATACCCGCGAACGGAGAATAACAATGACATCGATGTGGCGTACGTGCGGTTGGGTGTTGCTGGGAAGTGCGCTGATTCTGGCGTTGTCATTGGGCGTGCGGCACGGCTTCGGTCTGTTCCTGTCGCCGATGAGTGCGCAGTTCGGCTGGGGGCGCGAAGTGTTTGCCTTCGCCATCGCCCTGCAGAACCTGATCTGGGGTCTGGCGCAGCCGTTTACGGGGGCGCTGGCTGACCGTTTCGGGGCGGCGAAAGTGGTGCTGGTCGGCGGCGTGCTGTATGCCGCGGGCCTGGTGTGCATGGGGCTGTCCGATTCGGCGCTGACCCTGTCGCTGAGTGCCGGTCTGTTGATCGGTATCGGTCTGTCCGGTACGTCGTTCTCGGTGATTCTCGGCGTGGTCGGTCGTGCGGTGCCGCCGGAAAAACGCAGCATGGGCATGGGCATCGCCAGTGCTGCCGGTTCGTTCGGCCAGTTTGCGATGTTGCCGGGCACGCTGGGTTTGATCGGCTGGCTCGGCTGGTCGGCGGCGTTGCTGGTGCTGGGCCTGCTGGTGGCGCTGATCGTGCCGCTGGTGAGCATGCTCAAGGACAAGCCGCTGCCGGTGCTGGGCCATGAACAGAGCCTGTCCGAAGCGTTACGCGAAGCCTGTTCGCACTCGGGGTTCTGGCTGTTGGCATTCGGCTTTTTCGTCTGCGGCTTTCAGGTGGTGTTCATCGGTGTGCATCTGCCGGCCTATCTGGTTGATCAACATCTGCCGGCAACCGTCGGCACCACGGTGCTGGCGCTGATCGGTCTGTTCAATATCTTTGGCACTTATACCGCTGGCTGGCTCGGCGGACGCATGTCCAAGCCGCGTCTGCTGACGGCGTTGTATCTGCTGCGTGCGGTGGTGATCGTGCTGTTCCTGTGGCTGCCGGTGACGACGACGTCGGCGTACCTGTTCGGCATGGCCATGGGCTTCCTGTGGCTGTCGACGGTGCCGTTGACCAACGGCACGGTGGCGACCTTGTTTGGTGTGCGCAATCTGTCCATGCTCGGCGGCATCGTGTTCCTGTTTCATCAGCTTGGCTCGTTCCTCGGCGGCTGGCTGGGTGGCGTGGTGTATGACCGTACCGGGAGTTATGACTTGATCTGGCAAGTGGCGATTCTTTTGAGCCTGCTGGCGGCCGCGCTGAACTGGCCGGTACGCGAGCGTCCGGTGGCGCGTCTGCAGCCGACTGTCGGCGCCGTATGAAGCGCTCCTGGCCACGAATTGCTTTCACTGCACTCTGTGCCCTGTTGCTGGCGCTGGTGTGGTGGGGCTGGCATCAGGGCGGCCTGGCGTTGATGCAGTTGGGCATGGGCGCTTGCTTGTAGGCTTGGATGACGAGTAACGTCGGGAGTCTGATGACTGCTCAAAGGATGCCCGACATGCTCATGCGCTGGTGTGCTGTACCCGCGTTGCTGATGGCGTTGACCGGACTGGCCCAGGCGGCTGATTGCCCGGAGGCGCTGCAAGGTTCGTTGCCCAAGTTGCGCGCCAAGGAATCCGTCGATCTGTGCCAGCGCTACGCCGGCAAGCCGCTGGTGGTGGTCAATACCGCCAGTTTCTGTGGCTTCGCCCCCCAGTTCGAGGGCCTCGAAGCGCTCAATCAGCATTACAAGGCGCAAGGCCTGGAAATGCTCGGCGTGCCGTCCAATGACTTCAAGCAGGAGTCCAAGGACAGCGCCGAAACCGCCAAGGTCTGCTACGCCAACTACGGCGTGACGTTCACCATGACCGAACCGCAGAAGGTCCGTGGCGACGATGCGACTCACCTGTTCAAGGTGCTGGCCGAACAGAGCAGTGCGCCGAAGTGGAATTTCTACAAGTACGTGATTGATCGTCAGGGCAAGGTGATTGCCAATTTCTCCAGCCTGACCAAGCCGGATGATCCGGAGTTTATCGCGGCAGTTGAAAAGGCCATTGCTTCAAAACCACTGCAACCATGACCCTGTAGGAGCTGCGGAACGCTGCGATCTTTTGATCTTAAAAAACAAGATCAAAAGATCGCAGCCTCGTTTCACTCGACAGCTCCTACAGGTTGTAAATCTCAGGCACAAAAAAGCCCCGCTTTCTGTAAAGAGAGCGGGGCTTTTCTGTGGGCGAGGGTTTAGCCTCGCCGTGCAGCATCAGAAGCGGTAAGTAGCGCCAACACCGAAACCGTTTGCCGAGTTTTCATACTTGGCGTCGTAGGTTTGGCCACGATCGTTCTGGTTGTGGACCTTGACCGACTCTTCTTTCAGGTACGAGTAAGCCACGTCGATGGTCAGGTCTTCGGTCGGGCTCCAGCCGGCACCGATGCTGAAGATTGTGCGGTCGCCAGTAGGGATGCGTGGCGAGCGGTCGACGTTGTTGGTCGGCGACTGGTCGAAGGTCAGACCGGTACGCAGTACCCATTCCTTGTTCAGCTGGTACGAAGTACCCACGGCGTAAGCCCAGGAGTCGTGCCAGTTCTGCTCTTCCGTGATCTCGCCGAACTGGCCGGCCAGCAGCGGCTGGACGCCGGAGTTTTCAACGGTAATCTTCTTCAGCTGGCTCCAGCGGGTCCAGGTCGAACCGGCGTAGACGTTCCAGCGATCGTTGATCGCTTGAGTGACGGAGAAGTCCACCGATTCAGGCGTGGTGATCTTCAGCGAAGCGTCGTACTTCTGCTCGGCGCCCAGACCGACTGCGCCCAACACGCTGTAATTGACCTTGGTGTTGCCTTCGAGCTTGTAGTCGACTTTCGAGTGGTAGGTCAGACCCAGACGCGTGGTGTCGGTGGCCTGTACCAGCACGCCGATGTTGTAGCCCAGCGCGGTATCGTCACCCTTGATCTTGACCTTGCCGTCCGGCGCGGCCTGGGTGATCGACAGGTTGGATTCCAGCGTACCGTCGATACGGTTGATGGTCGGACCGAAACCGATCGACACCACATCGTTGAACTTGTAGCTGACAGTTGGCTGGAAAGTGATGACTTGTACTTCGGACTTGCTGCCGAAGTAACGGCCGCCAAAGCCTTTTTCATAGTCGGTAATCAGGCCGAACGGCACGTAAACGCCGAGGCCGAATGCCCAGTGCTCATCGATCGGTTTGACGTAGAAGCCCATAGGTACGGAGGTGAAGGGCACCATGTCGCCTTTGTTGCTGCCGCCGTTAGGGCTGGAGCTGGCGTCGCTGATATCGGTCTTGGCATCGAGGAATGCAACACCGCCGGTGACTTGTTCGCGCGTGAGGCGCGACATGCCGGCAGGGTTGCCATAAACAGTGCTTGCGTCGTCGGCAGAAGAGGATCGCCCAGCGTAACCAGTACCCATCCCGCTGATGCTGTGTTCGTTGATGGCAAAGCCAGCTGCGAAGATCTGGGTGGATGCCATGGTAACGGCGAGGCTAAGGGTGGTTTTGAGCATGACTTTTTTCATTATTAGAACTCCTGGTGATCACCGGGGCGAAAATTACCAACATTTTCGTTCCAGCGCTATAGTCCCTATGCCTTGAGTTAGAGCGGTTTTGTAGGACAATCCGACCAGATTCGCGACCTGTTGAGCGATCTTCTGAAACTTGCCAGTCAACACGCGACCTGATTCACCGGTGAAACACAGGTTTGCCAGGCGTAGGTGAAGTCGCGCAGACGGCCTTGCGGCTGGAAGGTCTGACGCCAGATTCGCGCCATGCCCAGCAGATCGCCCGGGGCGGGGAGGGTGGGGTGTTGTTCTTCTACCAGCAGCCAGGCGATGGCGGTGGCGTAACGCAGGTTGACGGTCAATTCCAGGTGCGGGCCGCTCAAAAAAGCATGTTGGCTGGCGAGGCCGCGAACCAGGCTCGCACGCTCCGGATCGAGTGCCAGATAGTGATCCCAGAGGGCCTGGTGGCGGTGCTCGGCAATCCGGTAGAGGCCGTGGCCACGGCGGTCATGCAGGGCGGAACCGAGGGCGGACTGGCTGGCGGCAATGCCCAGCAGCAGGGATTCGGCAGTTGCGCAGTGGCGTCCCAGATAAATCAGTGTGGGACGGATCACATAGCGGCACAGTTCGCTGGCAGCGATACCCATAAAACCCTCGGATCTTGTAATTGGGCGGCGATACCTGAAGGGGCCTTGGCAGCGGTGGATCGAATCAGGCTCGCCGAAAGCGGATCAAGCCGCTTGAGTTGAAGTGTAGTGTCATATTCGCGACGTAAAGGCCTGTTTTTAAAATATTTCCGGCAGCGAGCCACAGGCGTTATATCCGAAGGTGCTTAGGCGTGAATGGCTAAAAGCGAAATATCGGGCAATAAAAAACCCCGCATTTTGTGCGGGGCTTTTGCTTTTGCAGCCTTTTCGGCTCTCAGGCAATCAATGCCTGACGCGTACGATCAATAATGGCCTGCAGCGGTTCGGCGCTGGAGTATTGATCGGGGTACAGACGCTCGCTGTGGCGAGCGATCCCGTGTTCATTGACCACGGTGAAGCTGAAGCAGCCTTTGCGAGCGGCCATGATCAGGCAGTTCATTGGGGCAAAAGCGTTGGTTAGGGTGCGAATGGCATCCTGAGTCTGGATTTGAGTAGACATAGTTATTAGGTGTTCCTACAAATGACACGGATAAGAACCGTGCAACGTTAAAACGTTCCAGTAATGTCGACCACCATTGGTCGAACAAAGAACCCGACTGGAACAAAGCAGCCAGTTTGAAGCGCTGATAAGTTGGCGCGCTTGGGCTGGCAGGTAGGTACTTAGGAGGACAGGCAACACATCGAGGGCAGAGGTTCTGGGCCCGGGGTGAAGATCCTGATCAATTTGCAGGTTGGTTCGGTCAGAGTAAGTGGTCTTCGCAGCACCCTTTGCATTCATTCAAAGGCTGTGCTGGCGCAAGATTTACCTGGAAACCATCGAGGGGTCGCTCCCGCTTTTTTCGGTGAAGGGCTTCTGGGAAGAAGGTTGACCGTGGGGGTGTGTTCGACCGGAATTGACTTTCAGCTTGGTACTAACGCCGCGGATAGTAACGAAACGTCCTGGACAATGCAAACCCTGCGGCAAAAAAGATTTCGGTCGGTGGCGCGGATCGTGGGTGACAGGGCTGGCCCTTTCGCGAGCAGGCTCACTCCCACAGGAGAACGGGGACCGAATGTGGGAGCGAGCCTGCTCGCGAAGAAGCCGTCCGTCGCCACAAAAGCGTGCAGCCATGCCCATCGCCAACCCGCTTATCCACTGCTCAGGGCGCAAAACGACCCGAAAAAGCGCATCGATATAACCGGGTAACAGGTACTTGTGCACATTAGTTGCGCAGACGGTAACCTCACTGTCATATCAATCCTGACCCCGGTGGCTGCCTGCATCAAAAGTTTAAGTCAATGAAAAATATCGTCTTTTTTTGTTGGTGAAAAAATCGTCAGTTTGACTGCGAGCCCCATTCCACAAGGCTTTGCGGAGGTTCGGGAGCGGTTGTCCACTGAGTTATCCACAGCTTCTGTGGATTGTCCCTAGCGCTTGCTCTAGGACGGGCGTGCCGGGTTTTTTTCGACTTTACCTGTACGAAAAAGAGAGTAGAGTGGCGCGCCTTCCGATCTGTCCCACAGTGTTTTATGAAGTTTCGCTCAGTATCAGACTCTGTTACCTCCGAACACCCTCGTGTTACCTCACCCAAGCGATTTTCCGTGCGTGTGGCCGAATGGCTGCTCGACAGCCCGCGCCTGGGCGATAGCCGTAATGCCAAGCATCTGGCGGGGCGTCTGCTCAAGCAACCGGCGCGCGAAGGCGTGGTCGCCGCGCAAAGTCGTCTCGGCCAATTGATGTGCCGCGAGTGCGGCAATGCCCGTGATCGGCGCATCGGCCAGGATCTGCTGCGCCAGGCCGCTCGCGCCGGCGACCGTCGTGCACAACGGGAACTCGGTCTGCTCGAAGACTGAGCTGTCCAACACCCCACGCCTTGGTTAACCTTCAGGCTTTATCGGATCGGCAGGAGTGGCTATGGCTATGGACTTGACCAGCGTGTTGCTCGGTCTGGCGGGCGCGGGATTACCGCTGCTGGCGCTGGCCTGGCAACTGCAGCGGCGGGCCAGCGATCGGCAAGCCGAGGTCGCCTTGCTCGAAGAGCGCCTGGCCATGGCGCAACTGGCGCAGGACGGGCTTAACGTGCAGTTGGAAGCCAGCCGCGATGAAATCGTCGACCTCGGCCAGGCCAATGCCGCCAGGCAGGCGGAGTTGGCGGCTCTGCGCCGCGAAGTCGAGTTGTTGCAGATCGAACGCGATGACGCCCGTGACGCGTCCCACGCCTGGAACATCGAGCGTGCCAACAAAGAGGCCGAATTGCGCCGCCTCGACGCCCAGACCGCTTCGCTGAACGCCGAACTGCGCGAGCAACAGGAAAGCCATCAACAACGTCTCAGCGACCTGCAAGGCTCGCGCGATGAGTTGCGCGCGCAGTTCGCCGAGCTGGCAGGAAAGATCTTCGATGAGCGTGAACAGCGCTTTGCCGAGACCAGTCAACAGCGTCTCGGCCAGTTGCTCGATCCGCTAAAAGAGCGCATCCAGTCCTTCGAAAAACGCGTGGAAGAGAGCTATCAGGCCGAAGCCCGCGAGCGCTTTTCGCTGGCCAAAGAGCTGGAGCGTCTGCAGCAATTGAACCTGCGTCTGAGTGACGAAGCGACCAACCTGACCCGTGCCCTCAAAGGCCAGAAAACCCAAGGCAACTGGGGTGAGTTGATTCTTGAGCGGGTGCTGGAACACGCCGGTCTGGAGAAGGGTCGCGAGTACCAGACCCAGGTCAACCTCAAGGGGCCGGACGGCGAGCGCTTCCAGCCGGACGTGATCATTTACCTGCCGGGCGACAAGCAGGTGGTGGTCGACTCCAAGGTCAGCCTCACGGCGTATCAGCAGTACGTCGCCGCTGAAGACGACACCCTCGGCCAGATCGCGATCAAGCAGCACGTGCTGTCGCTGCGCAGTCACGTCAAAGGCCTGGCCGGCAAGGATTACAAGCGTCTGGAAGGCCTGCACAGCCTCGATTTCGTGTTGCTGTTCGTGCCGATCGAAGCGGCATTTTCCGCCGCTCTACAAGCTGAGCCGACGCTGTTTCAGGAGGCGTTCGACCGCAACATCGTGATCGTCAGCCCGACCACGTTGTTGGCGACGCTGCGGGTGATCGACAGCCTGTGGAAGCAGGAGCGACAGAGCCAGAACGCCCGGGAAATCGCCGAGCGTGCCGGCTGGCTGTACGACAAATTCGTGCTGTTCATTCAGGATCTGGACGAAGTCGGCAATCGCCTGCAACAGCTGGACAAGGCCTACAGTTCGGCGCGCAACAAACTCACGGAAGGGCGCGGCAACCTGGTCAGCCGTAGTGAACAGCTCAAACTGCTCGGTGCGCGGGCGAGCAAGAGTCTGCCGGCGGACTTGTTGGAACGGGCGATGACCGATGTCGACGGGCTGGTCGAACTGCCAGAGTGAAGAGCAAAAGATCGCAGCCTGCGGCAGCTCCTACAGGATGAATGCAAATCCCATGTAGGAGCTGCCGCAGGCTGCGATCTTTTGCTTTACAGCGGCACATACCGACTCAACAACGCCCGCAACGCCGCCGGTTTCACCGGTTTGGCCAGATAATCCAGCCCTGCCGCATGCACCTGCGCCACCGTCTCCGGGCGGCCATCGGCACTGATCACCACCCCCGGCACCGGCTCGCCTAACGTGGTGCGCAGCCACGCCATCAGCTCGGTTCCGGTATCGCCGTGGTCGAGGTGATAGTCGACCAGTGCCAGTTGCGGTCGTACGCCATCGTTGAGCAACGCCGCGCATTCTTCGCGATTGCGCGCCGTCCACACCTGACAGCCCCAGCGGGTGAGCAGGCTGTTCATGCCAATCAGAATGCTGTCTTCGTTGTCGATGCACAGTACTTGCGCGCCGCTGAGCAACTTGCCGTTCAACTCCACCGCGGCGTTCTGCGGCAGCGCTTGCGTCCGGGCCAATGGCACGCTGACGCTGAACACGCTGCCGCGTCCCGGCCACGAACGTACGCGCAGGGTATGGCCAAGCACGCGACATAAACCGTCGGCAATCGCCAGGCCCAGGCCGAGGCCTTTTTCGGCGCGGGTCTGATGGCTGTCGAGGCGTTTGAATTCCTCGAAAATCACCTGTTGCTTGTCTTCCGGAATCCCCGGTCCGCGATCCCACACTTCCAGACACAGTTCACTGCCGCGACGGCGTACGCCCAGCAGCACCGGGCCCTTGGCGTAGCGGAACGCGTTGGTCAGGAAGTTCTGCAAGATCCGCCGCAGCAGCTTGATGTCGCTGTCGATGCGCAAATGACTGCCGCGCACCCGGAACGTCAGCCCTTGTTCCTGCGCCAGCGCCTTGAATTCGGCGCCGAGGGTGTCGAACAGCTCGTTGACCGCGAACGGCTTGCGATCGGGGTTGATCTTGCCGTTTTCCAGGCGGGAAATATCCAGCAGGTCGCTGATCAGGTCTTCTGCCGAACGCAGCGAACTGTCGAGGTGTTGCACCAGTTTCTGTGCCTCGCTGCTCAAACCGTCGTCCTGGTGGGACAGGGCGGCAGAGAACAGGCGCGCGGCGTTCAACGGCTGCATCAAGTCATGGCTGACGGCGGCGAGGAAACGGGTTTTCGACTGATTCGCGGCCTCGGCATGGCCCTTGGCTTCGGTGAGTGCAACGTTGAGCTGCGACAGCTCTTGGGTGCGCTCGCTGACCCGTTGCTCCAAACCTTCGTTGGCCTCGGTCAGCGCCTGCTCGGCTTCGCGGAACGCGGTGATGTCGGTGAAACTCATGACGAAGCCGCCGCCGGGCATCGGGTTGCCGATCAGCTCGATCACCCGGCCATTGGGGAACAAGCGTTCGGACGTGTGCGCACGCCCCTGACGCATCCAGTGCAGGCGCCGGGCAACGTGGACTTCCGCCTCGCCGGGGCCGCACAAGCCGCGTTCGGCGTTGTAGCGAATGATGTCGGCAATCGGCCGGCCGACGCTGATCAAACCGTCCGGGTAGTTGAACAGCTCCAGATAGCGCCGGTTCCACGCCACCAGTTTCAGCGACTGGTCGACCACGCTGATGCCCTGGGTAATGTTTTCGATCGCGCCTTGCAGCAAGGCGCGGTTGAACTGCAGGACTTCCGAGGCTTCGTCGGCGATTCGGACGACGTCTTCCAGCTGCATTTCCCGACCTTCAATCGCGGCTTTTACTACCGCGCGCGTCGACGAAGCGCCGAGTACACCGGCCAGCAGACGTTCGGTGTGGGCGATCCATTCGCCGTCAGCATTCTGGTTCGGGTTGAAGCCCTTGCCCTGGCGGTAAGCGAAACGAATGAAGCTCTGCCGCGCGCGTTCCTCGCCGACAAAGCGCGCCGCCAGTTGCAGCAAATCATCAATCTGCACCGCGAGCATCGAGCGCGCACTCGGCCGGGCACTGATTTCCTGGCCGATGAAGCGCCCGGCCTGCCAGTGTTCCGAGACCCGCGTGCGCGACAACACCGAGACCCATGCAAACAGCGTGAAGTTGCCCGCCAGTGACAGCACCACGCCTTGGGTCAGTGGGGTGATCGGCAGGTTCAGCGGGTTACTGTGCAGCCACGAAAGGCCCGGGAACGTGCTCAGCGACCAGCCGAGACTGTGGGCGGCAATCGGCAGGATCAGCGTGTAGAACCAGAGGAACGTACCGGCGGCCAGACCGGCGAAAACCCCGCGACGGTTGGCCTGCTTCCAGTACAGCGCGCCGAGCATCGCCGGAGCCAGTTGGGTGACGGCGGCGAAGGCGATCTGGCCGATGGTTGCGAGGCTTGCGGTGGAGCCGAGCAAGCGGTAACTGACGTAGGCCAGCAACAGAATCAGCACGATGCTCACGCGGCGCACCGAGAGCATCCACTGGCGGAACACTTCGAACGGGCGCTCGGCGTTGTTACGGCGCAGCAACCACGGCAACAGCATGTCGTTGGAAACCATGGTCGACAGTGCCACGCTGGCCACAATCACCATGCCGGTGGCCGCCGAGGCGCCGCCGATGAACGCCAGCAACGCCAAGGCCGGATGGGCCTGGGCCAGCGGCAGGCTGATCACGAACGAGTCGGGCAGTACGTGGCTCGGCAGCATCATCTGCCCGGCGAGGGCGATCGGCACCACGAACAGCGCGGCCAGCGCCAGATAAGCCGGGAACACCCATTTGGCCAGGCGCAGGTCTTGCGGGTCGATGTTCTCCACCACGGTGACATGAAACTGTCGTGGCAGGCAGATGATCGCCATCATCGCCACACCCGTTTGCACCACCATCGACGGCCAGTTGATGGTTTCTTTCCAGTATTGCTCCAGTCGTGGCGCGAGCATGGCCTGATTGAACAGGTCGTCGAAACCGTCATACAGGCCAAAGGTGACGAAGGCGCCGACAGCAAGAAAGGCGAACAGCTTGACCAGTGATTCAAAGGCAATCGCCAGCACCATGCCGCGGTGGTGCTCGGTGGCGTCGAGGTTGCGCGTGCCGAAGACGATAGTGAACAGCGCCAGCACCAGCGACACGATCAGCGCGGTGTCCTGGGCGCGGGTGCCCATGGCGTCGGCACCGGCGCCGATCAACAGGTTTACACCGAGGACGATGCCTTTGAGTTGCAGAGCGATATAAGGGAGAACGCCGACCAGACAGATCAGCGCGACCACCACTGCCAGCGATTGCGATTTGCCGTAGCGCGCGGCGATGAAGTCGGCAATCGAGGTGATGTTCTCCTGTTTGCTGATCATCACCATTTTCTGCAGGACCCACGGCGCGCCCAGCAACAAGAGGATCGGCCCGAGGTAGATCGGCAGGAATGACCACAGCTGTTCGGCGGCTTGGCCGACGGCGCCGAAGAACGTCCAACTGGTGCAATAAACCGCCAGCGACAGGCTGTATACCCACGCGCGCATCCGCGGCGGCAACGGCGTGCTGCGACGGTCGCCATAGAAGGCGATGGCGAACATGATGGCCATATAGGCCAGGGCGACGGCGGCGATCAGCCCGGTGGACAGCGACATGCAACACTCCCGACAAAAGACTCCCCGGCAATCCTGCCCGGGCGGACAGTCTCGCATGAGTGCGGCGGTTAGTCAGTGTCGACCAAGGTCGTGGCGTGGCGGGGTGTCGCAGGTTTGAAACCGGGTGGTTTCTCGGGTGACCGGTCAGGCCCCATCGCTGGCAAGTCAGCTCCCACAAGGAACTCCAGTGGGCACATATTTTGTGAACATCACAGACCCTGTGGGAGCTGGCTTGCCAGCGAAAGCGTCAGTCTTGTTTCAGCGCGATATCGATCAACCGATGCAGCTCATCCACCTCCAGCGCCGCCGCCGAAAACAGAATCCGAAACACCACCGGGGCCACCACCAGATTGATCAGATGATCAACGCTCGGCGCCGGCTCGTCAGGGTGACGCTCGATGATGGTCTGCAACTGCGCGCCAATGATCGTCACGCAATACCCCGGCGTGGCGCTGGCCTGCACGTCGCGCATCATGTTGCGCCCAGGCTCCGAACTCATCTCGTCCAGATACTGCTCGGCCCAGGCGCGGATATCACCGCGCAGGTCACCGGTCACCGCCGGTTCACTGTCCGGGCGCATGCGGGCGAGGGCGACGTCGGCGAGCAATGCTGCCAGATCACCCCAGCGCCGATAGATCGTCGACGGCGTGACCCCGGCGCGCGCCGCAATTTGCGGCACGGTCACGGTGCTGCGCTCCTGTTCTTGCAGAAGCGCGCGAACTGCCGAATGAATCGACTCTTGCACCCGGGCACTGCGGCCACCGGGGCGTAAACCTTCTTTAATAGCCATGCGTCAGACCTTAACACAAAGAATTTGCTTTAAGCCAAAGCCGGGAGCACACTCCGCAAAAGCAAAAAATTAGCTTTTGCGGAGTGTGCCCATGACCAGCCTTGCTTCCAACCGTGGCAGCCTGATTTTTCTGGCGATCACCTTACTCAGTTTTCTCGCTGCTTCCACAGCGCCGACGCCGTTGTACCACCTGTATCAGGATCAATTGCACTTCTCGGCAGCGGTGCTGACCCTGATTTTCGGCGTGTATGCGCTGAGTCTGCTGGCGGCGCTGCTGACGGTCGGCTCGCTGTCCGATCACTTGGGACGCAAACCGGTGATTTTCACGGCAGTACTGCTCAATGCACTGGCGATGTTGCTGTTTATCGGCGCCGACAGTGTTGCCTGGCTGATCAGCGCCCGCGTATTGCAGGGTTTTGCCACCGGCATGGCCACCGCTGTTTTGAGCGCGACGCTGCTCGACACCGACCGCCAGCAAGGGCCGTTGATCAACAGCGTCGCACCGTTGCTCGGCATGGCGCTGGGCAGCATGGGCTGCGGCTTGCTGGCCGAGTTCGCCCCGGCGCCGTTGCAGCTGACTTACTGGCTGCTGCTGGCGCTGTTTGTGTTGCAGGCGGTGTATGTCTGGCGTCTGCCGGAAAGCGTCACTCCACAAGCCGGGGCCTGGGCTTCGTTGCGGCCAACCCTGCATGTGCCGGTTCAGGCGCGTTCGACCTTATGGCGTGTGCTGCCGCTGAACACCGCAACCTGGGCCCTCGGCGGCTTTTTTGCCTCACTGGCACCGTCGCTGGTGCGCACCGCCACCGGCTCGACGTCGAACCTGATCGGCGGCGCGACCGTCTCGGCGTTGACCGTGACCGGGGCGCTGATGATTTTCACTTTGCGCAATCGTCCCGCCGGCAAATCCCTGCAAATCGGCGCCAGTCTGCTGCCTGTCGGCGTGCTGTTGATTTTGCTTGGCGTGCACAGTGCCAGTCTGGCGCTGTTTTTCCTCGGCACACTGGTTGCCGGTTGCGGCTTTGGCTCGGGTTTCCTCGGCGCGGTGCGCAGCCTGGTGCCGTTGGCCCTGCCGCATGAGCGGGCCGGTTTGATGTCGGCGTACTACGCGCTGAGTTATCTGGCGTTCTGCCTGCCGGCCTTGTTGGCCGGGCATTTGACCCGAGCCTATGGGTTGCTGGCGACCACCGACGGCTATGGCGCCGGATTGATCGTCCTGGCCGTCGCCGCGCTGTTGCTCAGCCTGCGCCCGCAAGCAGTGAAGGCTTGCAGCACTCCATAAACGTGATGGTTTCAGTTACCTTTGTCCGGCCTTCTTTTCACGGATCGACAGATGAAGATTATCCGCAGCAAGTCGTTCACCGCCGAGCGTGCCTGGGGTGCGCTGGACATTGCCAACATGAACGGCATCACCACGCGCCTGCACTGGACTGATCAGCCGTACAAATGGCACGTCAACGATGGTGAGGAAGTGTTTGTGGTGCTCGATGGTCAGGTGCAGATGCGCTATCGCGAACAGGGTGAAGAAAAGCAGGCGCTGCTTGAGGTCGGCGATATCTTCTACGCCTCAGTCGGTACCGAGCACGTGGCGCATCCGCAAGGCGCGGCGCGGATTCTGGTGATCGAAAGCGAAGGCAGTGTTTGACTGCTTATCTGTAAAGTAGATAACAGATAGAGAAATTACCCGTTATATAGATATTCGATTCGGTTCTACCATGGGCTCAACCTCACCTGAGGACAGGAGCTCATGATGATTTGCCCCAACATAACCAAACCCGGTATCAAGCCGTTCAGCCAGCTTCAGCATCCGCGTGAAGTGATCCGTCAATTCACCCCGAACTGGTTCGCCGCGACCATGGGCACCGGCGTGCTGGCCCTGGCGCTGGCGCAACTGCCGGTGGCGATCCCCGGGTTGCACGCGGTGGCCGAAGGTTTGTGGCTATTCAACATTCTGTTGTTCACCCTGTTTACCTTCGCCTATGCCGCGCGCTGGGTTCTCTTCTTCGATGAAGCGCGGCGGATCTTCGGCCATTCCACCGTTTCGATGTTCTTCGGCACCATCCCCATGGGCCTGGCGACCATCATCAACGGCTTTCTGCTGTTCGGCCTGCCACGCTGGGGCGAGGGCGTGATTCATTTGGCCGAAGTGCTGTGGTGGCTCGACGTGGCGATGTCGCTGGCCTGCGGTGTGTTGATCCCCTACATGATGTTTACCCGCCAGGAACACAGCATCGATCAGATGACCGCCGTCTGGCTGTTGCCGGTGGTGGCGGCGGAAGTGGCGGCGGCCAGCGGCGGTTTGCTCGCGCCGCACCTGGCCGATGCCCACGCGCAACTGGTGGTGCTGACGACAAGCTACGTGCTCTGGGCATTTTCCCTGCCGGTGGCGTTCAGCATTCTGACCATCCTCTTGCTGCGCATGGCGCTGCATAAACTGCCTCACGAAAACATGGCCGCCTCAAGCTGGCTGGCCCTCGGTCCGATCGGCACTGGTGCGTTGGGCATGTTGCTGCTGGGCGCTGATGCACCAGCGATCTTCGCCGCCAACGGCCTGCCGGGCATCGGTGAAATCGCTGCTGGCGTGGGGCTGGTCGCCGGTATCACCCTGTGGGGCTTCGGCTTGTGGTGGATGTTGATGGCGCTGCTGATCACCGCGCGTTACCTGCGTGACGGCATCCCGTTCAACCTCGGCTGGTGGGGTTTTACCTTCCCGCTGGGTGTGTATTCGCTGGCGACCCTCAAGCTCGCCAGCACGCTGAACCTGGGTTTTTTCAGCGTGGTCGGCTGCGTGCTGGTGAGTCTGCTGGCGGTGATGTGGCTGATCGTCGGTAAACGCACCGTGCAAGGCGCGTGGCGCGGTGAGCTGTTTGTCTCACCTTGTATTGCAGGGTTGAAGAAATAACCTGAAAAGTTTAGGTAAGGTGTGGCCTGGATCGCGGATCGAGATTCCAATAAGCAGATCCAGGCCATTCTCTACCGACCTCAGGGAAACACGGAAGATGAGTCACCCCTCACAGTTCAACCTGCTTCGCACTCGGCGCTTTCTGCCGTTTTTCATCACCCAGTCACTGGGCGCGTTCAACGACAACGTGTTCAAGCAGTCGCTGATCCTCGCCATTCTGTATCGGCTGACCATCGAAGGTGACCGTTCGATCTGGGTCAACCTGTGTGCGCTGCTGTTTATCCTGCCGTTCTTTCTGTTTTCGGCGCTGGCCGGGCAGTTCGGGGAAAAATTCGCCAAGGACGCGCTGATCCGTCTGATCAAGCTCGCGGAAATCGCGATCATGGCCATAGGATCGGTCGGTTTCCTGTTCGATCACCTGTCGCTGATGCTGGTGGCACTGTTCGCCATGGGCACGCATTCGGCGCTATTCGGGCCGGTGAAGTATTCGATCCTGCCGCAGGCGTTGCGTGAGGATGAACTGGTTGGCGGCAACGGGCTGGTGGAGATGGGCACGTTTCTGGCGATTCTCGCCGGGACCATCGGCGCCGGGATCATCATGTCCTCGACCCATTACGCGCCACTGGTGTCGACCGCGATTGTCGGCATTGCCGTGTTCGGTTATCTCGCCAGTCGCAGCATTCCGCGCGCGGCGGCGGCATCGCCGGAAATGCGCCTGAACTGGAACATCTTCAGCCAGTCCTGGGCCACCCTCAAACTCGGTCTGGGCCAGACGCCTGCAGTGTCGCGTTCGATTGTCGGTAACTCGTGG
This sequence comes from Pseudomonas sp. S8, assembly GCF_050473925.1. NCBI lineage: Bacteria > Pseudomonadati > Pseudomonadota > Gammaproteobacteria > Pseudomonadales > Pseudomonadaceae > Pseudomonas > Pseudomonas sp. S8. Next base: position 2,490,586 of record NZ_JBFDVZ010000016.1, on the reverse strand, counting down.
TTCTGGTTTGTCGGGGCGATTTACCTGACGCAGATCCCGGCCTACGCCAAGGAATGGATGCACGGCGACGAAACCGTGGTGACGCTGATTCTCACAGTGTTTTCGGTAGGCATTGCGCTGGGTTCGATGCTGTGCGAGAAGCTCTCCGGGCGAAAGGTCGAGATCGGTCTGGTGCCGTTCGGTTCGTTCGGCCTGACCGTGTTTGGCCTGCTGCTGTGGTGGCATTCCGGTGGAATCCCGGAAAGCGTCACTGGCCACAGCTGGACCGAAGTGCTGGGCTTTGCGCATACCTGGGCGGTACTGGTCGATATTCTCGGCCTCGGTATTTTTGGCGGCTTCTATATTGTGCCGCTGTACGCCTTGATCCAGTCGCGCACCGCCGAGAACGAGCGGGCGCGGGTAATTGCCGCCAACAATATTCTCAATGCCCTGTTCATGGTGGTGTCGGCGATCGTTTCGATCGTGTTGCTGAGCGTGGTCAAACTGTCGATTCCGCAATTGTTCCTGGTGGTGTCGCTGCTGAACATCGGCGTCAACGCCTACATCTTCAAGATCGTCCCCGAGTTCAGCATGCGTTTCATGATCTGGCTGCTCAGCCATTCCATGTACCGCGTCGAGCACCGCAACCTCGAGGCGATCCCGGACGAGGGCGCGGCATTGCTGGTGTGCAACCACGTGTCGTTCGTCGATGCGCTGCTGATTGGCGGCGCGGTGCGTCGGCCGATTCGCTTTGTCATGTATTACAAAATCTACAACCTGCCGGTGCTGAACTTTATCTTCCGCACGGCGGGGACGATTCCGATTGCCGGACGCAACGAAGACATCCAGATCTACGAAAAAGCCTTCACCCGGATTGCCCAGTATCTGAAGGACGGTGAGCTGGTGTGCATCTTCCCCGAAGGCAAGTTGACCACCGATGGCGAGATCAACGAGTTCAAGGGCGGACTGACGCGGATTCTCGAAGAAACGCCGGTGCCGGTGATTCCGCTGGCGTTGCAAGGGTTGTGGGGGAGTTTCTTCAGCCGCGATCCGAACAAGGGGCTGTTCAAGCGGTTGTGGTCGCGGGTGACGTTGGTGGCGGGTTCGGCGGTGACAGTGGACGCGGCGGAGCCGGCGAAACTGCAGGGGTTGGTGGGGGCGTTGCGCGGGACTGTCAGATAGTTGTTATCTGAATTGGCCCCATCGCTGGCAAGCCAGCTCCCACAGGTTTTCTGGATTTACACAAGAATTGTGTTCACCGGAGATCCCTGTGGGAGCTGGCTTGCCAGCGATGGGGCCATTGGCTTAAGCGCTTACTTTAAGGCCAATCAACCCGGTAATGATCAACGCCACACTGGCCAGGCGAATCAACGCCATCGATTCACCAAACAGAATGATCCCCGCAATCACCGTGCCCACAGCGCCGACTCCGGTCCAGATCGCATAAGCCGTACCCAGCGGCAATTCCTTCATCGCCAGGCCCAGCAGGCCAAGGCTGATGGCCATGGCCGCAACGGTCAGGACGGTGGGGAGCGGGCGGGTGAAGCCGTCGGTGTATTTCAGGCCGACGGCCCAGCCGACTTCGAACAGGCCGGCGAAAAACAGAATGATCCAGGACATGAGAGACCTCCATCGATTGACGGGGCCGTCCCCAGATTGATAACTCGATCGAGCCGCAGGGTCGTCCCCGCGTAGCGAAATAGTCTGCCGAGCATTAATCCGGGGATCAAGTTTCCCGGTCAGTCGGCTGGCTGCTGCGCTAGCGCCTCACGGTCTTCTTTCTCGCTCATGCGCCGGAAGTACGTCGAGAGCAACGCCCCGGAAATGTTGTGCCAGACGCTGAACAACGCGCTCGGCACCGCCGCCAGCGGCGAAAAGTGCGCGCTGGCCAAGGCCGCGCCCAACCCCGAATTCTGCATGCCGACTTCCAGCGCCAGCGACTTGCGCTGCGCCAGTGGCAACTTGAACAGGCGCCCGGTGAAGTAACCCAGCAAGTAGCCGAAGCTGTTGTGCAGCATCACCACGGCCATGATCAGCAGCCCGGATTCGGCAATCTTCGCCTGACTGGCGGCCACCACGGCGGTGACGATGATCACGATGCTGACCACCGACACCAGTGGCAACACGTCCACCGCGTGGCGCACCTTGTCGCCGAGCACGCGTTGCGCGACCACGCCGAGCACGATCGGCAGCAGCACCACTTGCAGAATCGACCAGAACAATTCCATGAACGAAACCGGCAACCACGCCGAAGCCAGCAGCCAGATCAGCGCCGGAGTCAGCAGCGGAGCGAGGAGGGTGGTGACGGCGGCAATCGCCACCGACAGCGCCAGATCGCCGCGGGCCAGCCAGGTCATGACGTTGGAAGAGGTGCCGCTTGGGCAGCAGCCGACCAGAATCACCCCGACCGCGATTTCCGGCGGTAGGTGGAAGATCTGGCAGAGCAACCACGCCACGCCGGGCATGATCACGAAATGTGCGACCACGCCCAAAGCCACGCGCCACGGATGGCGGGCGACGGCAGCGAAGTCATCGAGTTTGAGGGTCAGGCCCATGCCGAACATCACCAGCCCCAGCAGCGGCACGATTGCGCCTTTGAGGCCGAGGAACCACGCCGGTTGCAGGAACGCGATCACGGCGAAAATCAGAACCCAGTAAGCGAAGGTATTGCCGACAAAGCGGCTCAGTGCAGCCAGTGCTCGCATGGCGTGTTCCTTATTATGTGAAAGCGTTAGGAAGCCAAGCATACGGTGCCAGCAAAAAGATCGCAGCCTTCGGCAGCTCATACAGGGAAACACATTCCAAATGTAGGAGCTGCCGAAGGCTGCGATCTTTGCTTTTTCAGGCGCCCTCAATAAAGGAGGGCGCCGGAGAGAGGTTTAGATCCCCTGCGGAGTCTCTTCCCCACCCAACGCTTCCACCAGTGCCGGCAGGAAGTCGCCGAAGGTCAGCATCATCAGGGTGAAGCTGGCGTCCAGTTGGCCCAGAGCCTCGTCGCCACCGTCCTGCTCCGCCTGATCCTGCAGCAGGTCTTCGAACTTCAGGCGTTTGACGGTCATCTTGTCATCGAGCATGAACGACAACTTGTCTTGCCAGGCCAGCGACAACTGAGTGACAACTTTGCCGGTGCTCAAGTGCAGCTGAATTTCTTCGCTGGTCAGATCCTGACGCTTGCAACGCACGATGCCGCCGTCTTCGTGTGTATCGCGCAGCTCGCATTCGTCCAGCACGAAGAAGTCCGGTGCTGCTTGCTGGGTGGTGACCCACTCGGTCATCACCGCGGTCGGCGCGGTTTTCACGGTCAGCGGACGCACGGGCAGGGTGCCGAGCACTTCACGCATTGTGGAGAGCAGGTCTTCGGCGCGTTTCGGGCTGGCCGAGTTCACCAGGATCAGGCCCTGTTTCGGCGCGATGGCAGCGAAGGTCGACGAGCGACGGATAAAGGCGCGCGGCAGGAACGCCTGGATGATTTCATCCTTGATCTGATCGCGTTCCTTCTTATAGACCTTGCGCATCTGCTCGGCTTCGATCTCTTCGACCTTTTCCTTGACCGCGTCGCGCACGACGCTGCCCGGCAGAATACGTTCTTCCTTACGCGCAGCGATCAGCAGGAAGTCGCCGCTGACGTGCACCAGTGGCGCATCTTCGCCTTTGCCGAATGGCGCGACGAAACCGTAGGTGGTCAACTCCTGGCTTGCACATGGACGCGCCAGTTTGGTGGCCAGTGCAGTTTCCAGCGCCTCGGCATCGACAGGCAGGTCTTGGGTCAGGCGATAGATCAGCAGGTTTTTGAACCACATGGGGTGAGTCTCTCCTTTATACAAAGGGGGGCATTATTGTCTTCGCCGTGGCATAGGCCAACCCTTCTCTAAGCCTTTGGAAGGCCTGAGAAAATTAATTAAAAAAGTGCTTGCCAGAGGTTGGGTCGCTCCGTAGAATGCGCGCCACACCGAAGCGAAGGGTGATTAGCTCAGCTGGGAGAGCGTCTGCCTTACAAGCAGAATGTCGGCGGTTCGATCCCGTCATCACCCACCATTCGTTTCAAGTGTTTAGCGCAGCGGTAGTTCAGTCGGTTAGAATACCGGCCTGTCACGCCGGGGGTCGCGGGTTCGAGTCCCGTCCGCTGCGCCATATTCGGTCACCTGGACCACTGAACGCCAGGTCACCACGGAAAAACCCGCTGAAGCGGGTTTTTTTCTGTCTCACGTTTGTACCTTGTTCCATCGGGTTTGTGTCGTTTCACCGGTTTTCGGATTTTTTTGAAAAAAACTTCAATTAAATCAACGCATTACGAAAACTTGTGGCATAATGCGCCCCGTAACGAAGCGAAGGGTGATTAGCTCAGCTGGGAGAGCGTCTGCCTTACAAGCAGAATGTCGGCGGTTCGATCCCGTCATCACCCACCATTCGTTTCAAGCGTTTCGCGCAGCGGTAGTTCAGTCGGTTAGAATACCGGCCTGTCACGCCGGGGGTCGCGGGTTCGAGTCCCGTCCGCTGCGCCATATTCGGTCACCTGGACCCACTGAACGCCAGGTCACCACAGAAAGCCCGCCAAGTGCGGGCTTTTTGCTGTCTGCGATTTGTGAAATCACTCGATCTCCTCTGTAGGAGCTGCGGCACGCTGCGATCTTTTGATCTTGCTTTTAGAGATCAAAAGATCGCAGCCTCGTTTCACTCGACAGCTCCTACAGAGGAATTGTCACTATTCGGCATTGCGACTGTGCCGATAATCGCTCACCGCCTCATACACCGCTTTACGCAAGCGATTGATCCCGCCAATCGGCCGATGCGCCTCGATACCAAACCACGGATTGAACGACAGGTTGTCGCATGCCAGATTCAGCGCTGGCGTGTCGAAGTCCTGCGCCGGCAGGGTGATCCGTGCCACTGTTTCGAACGCTGAATCCTGCTCGCGCCACTCAATGCTGGTGTCCTCGATCGGCATGTACTTGTTCGCGTCCTGGCGCTGAATCTGCAGCACGAAACACGCCGGTACCCGATCCGTCGACAATTGCTGATTCAAGGCGCTGCGCAGAAAATTCGGCAGGTCGTGATTTTGCGCGGGCAGGGTGTAGGTTGGGCAGTTGTCTGGATCCGGCGCAACCCGAAACTTGGCATTGGCCTCGCCAAATTTGTAAGGCGATACCGAAAAGTAGGTGGTCGCGGTCGGGCTGTCCGGCGGCGGTGACAGGGTCGCCAGGGCGATGAGCAGGTGGCGAATCTGCCAGGTGCGCGGATCCCAACCGGGGAAAAACGCCCTGATTTTTTTGCCGTCAGCCTGAGCTGCCACATTCTGACGGTACTCGGCGACATCGCTGACGAAGAAGTTCGGGTGGCTGAACATCACGAAGTCTTGTTCACGGCGCACCTGACGGTCGCCGAGCAGCTGCTTGCCGGGGACATCGAGCAGCTTGATCGCCATCCCCCGGGCGTCGAGGATGCTGTCGAACTGCGGGTAGGCGTTGCCATTGGACAAGCGAATCAACGCCTGCCAGGTTTTGCCTGGTTCGGTGAAAACACCTTGGCGCAGCGCTGGTGTCAGTTCCGGCAGCACCGTCACTTCAGCTTTCACGCAACCATGGGCCTTGGCATGCGCATCGCGCAGGTAGCGTGTGCCTTCGCGGTGCTGATCGACGATGCGTACGGCGGTCTGGATCACGTCCTGGGTCATGGCCGCTTCACCGGCGGGAACCTGTTCCTGCGCTGACACCGGGCCTCTGTGTTGCCAGGCGAACCACGCGCTGGCGATGGCCCAGCCCAGCAGGCCGACAATCAGCAATGCCAGCAGGGCTTTGCCTAGCAGACGCCCCAGCCACATCCAGACGCGGGCGAACATCGACGGTCTTTTATACGGGTCGATCCTCATGGCAATTGCGCCTCCAACGGGCCGCCCAGGACTTTCAGGTACTCCAGCAAGGCCCAGCGCTCCTCTGGTTGCAGCAGTCGGCCGATGACCCCACTGCCGCGCTCGCCGGCGCGGAATTCGTGACCGCTGTTGTGGTTGCCGGAGATTCGCGTGTCGAACAGGAAACCATTGGTAAAGGCTTCGGTGCGATACCCCAGATGGCGCGGGTCGTATTCGAACGTACCTTTATAAAACGTCGTGGCACGCTCATCCTGCGGCGACAGCAATTGATAAAGGCTCGGTACTGAACCGTTGTGCAGAAACGGCGCGGTGGCCCAGATACCGGCCAACGGCCTGGCCTTGTAGGCGACCTTTTCGCGCACGCCGATCGGCAGTCCGAAGCCGTCGAGTTGGGGTTTTTCCTGCGGGGTGACGCCGGCCTCGCGATAGGCGCGCTTCTCGACGAACGCGGTGACGTAGGCCAGGCCCCTGGCCACCGATAGCTGGCTCAGGTCCAGTGGTTCGGTGGGCGTCGGATGCAACTTCACATCCATTTGCTCAAGTTCTTTCGGGTCCCATTGCAGCGGCGTCAGGTCGAAACGGTGAGTGGCAATGTTGGTCGCGGCATTCGGGTCGGTGCCGATCACCTCCACCGGCAACATGTGCAAGTGCTGCACCCAGCGCTCGCCCTCTTGAGTCTTGCGCGGCACGTGGCAACCGGCGCAGTTCTCGGCAAACAGCGTGCGGCCCTTGGCGGCCAACGGTTTGTCGATGGCACCCAGGACATCTTCCGGCCAGGCTGGTGGTTGCAGGCGTTGCAGGGTTTCCTCGATTGTGTGCAGATCGCGTACGCGGACACTCGAGGCATAACGCGCATCGCCTTGCAGCGGCTGGCCGTTGCTGTCGAAGAAATTCAGCGTGGCGCCGACGCCCAATGCCTCACCGATGTTGCGCGCCATCGGTTGCTGGGCCGAGCCGTTCCACTGCACCCAGTCGAAGGTCCACATGTCCCACAGTTGCGGGTAGTCGACCGGGGCGTTGGCCACGCGGTAGTTGGCGGGGGAAATCGCGTCGCCGAAGGTGGCGTTGGCAATGCGGCCGAACGCATCGGTGCGTCCAGGGCCTTCCTCGGTCGGGTAGAGGCCGCGATGGGTATCGTTCCAGGCGACTTTCAGGAAGGTGTTCAGCGATTGCTTGAAGTCTTTGCGCAGTTGCTCGCGGCGCGGCTCGTAGCCATCACCCAGAACATTTCTGGCGAAGCGTTCGAATTTCCACGGGTTGTAGTAAGTCGAGGCCAGACTGGCGACCAATGCCTGTCCGAAACTGCCACCGCGCAACGTAGGAACGCTGGAAGGCAAAACATGCTGCGCCGACCCGCCGTCGATCCGCACGGCCTGGCCGTTGAAGCGCAGTTCGCCGGTGTGGCAGGCGGCGCAGGTGATATCGAGGTATTGCTCGGTACCGCCGGGGTTCTGATGGCGGGCAAAGCCAACCGGCAGATTGCCAGGGTTGTTCGGCGTGGCTTTCTGCTGCGGATCAACCAGAAAACCGAAGCGTGCGAGGTATTCCGGGGACGCGAAACGCTGCTGCGAGAAGGGCAGTTCCAGCGCCTGGAACCATTCATAGCGCAGGCCTTTGACCTGCGTCCCTTGCGGGGTGAAATAGTAAGTCTGGCGCTCCTCCTCGCTCCACTGTTGCAGGTAACGTACCTGTTGGGCCGGGGTATAGAAGGGCAGTTTCGGGTTGGCGACGTAGTACAGAATCACGGCCAGGACCAGGCCCAGCAGTACCACGATCAGAGTCAGCACACGGAATAAGAGGCGCAAGATAAACATCCTTGTCGAGTTGTTGCGCTGTTATGCCTCAGCTGCTGCAGGTGCGGCAAGTGGCCATTACGCCAACTGTCGTAGGAAGTCTCGTCAGCCCTTGTCAGGCCAAGATGACAGAAGCTTCATCGTCGCTTTGCTCGAATGCGTTTTAATCCCTGAACTTATCGGACGTTTCCTGCTCTCATGCCGGTAGCCATTGGTCGTGGCGGCCTGATAAGCTCGCGGCTTTACTCGATTGCCCTTTCGGCGCATGAACAAGGAAATAGCATGAAACAGCATCGGTTGGCGGCGGCGGTAGCCCTGGTTAGCCTGGTCCTCGCGGGTTGTGATTCGCAGACCAGCGTAGAGCTGAAAACCCCGGCGCAAAAAGCTTCCTACGGTATCGGCCTGAACATGGGCAAGAGCCTTGCTCAGGAAGGCATGGATGATCTGGACTCCAAAGCGGTAGCCCAGGGCATCGAAGATGCCGTCGGCAAGAAAGAACAGAAGCTGAAAGACGAAGAACTGGTCGAAGCTTTCGCCGCGCTGCAAAAGCGTGCCGAAGAGCGTATGGCCAAGATGAGCGAAGAGTCGGCAGCCGCCGGCAAGAAATTCCTCGAAGAAAACGGCAAAAAGCCTGGCGTTACCACCACCGCTTCGGGTCTTCAGTACGAAGTGGTCAAGAAAGCCGATGGCCCACAGCCCAAGCCGACCGACGTAGTGACTGTTCACTACACCGGCAAGCTGACCAACGGCACCGTGTTCGACAGCTCCGTGGAACGTGGCAGCCCGATCGATCTGCCGGTCAGCGGTGTGATCCCGGGATGGGTTGAAGGTCTGCAACTGATGCACGTTGGCGAGAAGTACAAACTGTACATCCCTAGCGATCTGGCCTACGGCGCGCAATCGCCAAGCCCGGCAATCCCGGCCAACTCGGTTCTGGTCTTCGACCTGGAACTGCTGGCCATCAAGGATCCAGCCAAAGAAGACGCCGCTGCCAAGTAACAGGCATCGGTAACGGCTTCGCCAACAACGCCTCGCTTATGCGGGGCGTTGTTGCATCTGAAGGATGGCGCAGGTAAACAGAGCGAACGGATGCCGCTGACAGCAGTCCTAGAGATTGAGGCCGCCGTGGGTAGACGTCCTGAGCCGCCAAGTCAATGAAATATTGGGATTTTTTATGTGAGTAAAAAACGCCCGATCTGAGCGAAGCCCTTATGAAACGGGGCTCTCAGCGCTGAAATGCAGCTCTGTTCACAAGGTTATCCACAATTTGTGTGGATAACATTTCAACGGGAGAAATAGATGAAAGCGCCGTGGAATTTCGCCCGGTTTCTGCCTCTGGCGGGACGCCTGCTGGCCCGTGGCCGCCTGCCGACTCTGCTGTTCGCCGTGGCGAGCAAGGGCGCTGCGCAAGGTAATCGCCTGGGCAAGCTCAAGGATGATCTGCGCTTGCTCCAGGCATTGTGTCTGGCTTACTGGCGCGGCGAGTACCGGGCGATCAGTCCGAAAGCCATCGTTTCGGTGGTGGCAGGGTTGATGTATTTCCTCAGCCCGGTGGACGCGATCCCGGATTTCATCCCCGTATTCGGCATGCTCGATGACATTGCTGTTCTCGCCTGGCTGATGAAAACCCTCGACGACGAACTCGCTGCCTTCCGGCTCTGGCGCAATCGACAACAGCCGGAAAAACTCGCAGTGGTCGAGCGTTTGCCCGATACCCCCGAGCAACTTCAACTGCAGGGTCCGAAAAAAACCTGATTCACCTCGCCTGCAGGCAGATTGATACCCCCCGCGACCTTGGCCGCTGTTAGGATTACACTTCTAGGGAAAAGTGCCGACTCGCTAAGTGTTGTTGTCCTACGGGGTAGTCATGGATATTCAGATAATTGCACGCGATGGCGAACCCGAATACGCGGTTCTGCCATGGGGCCAGTATCAGGCTCTATTGAAAGCAGCAGGCATCAACGACATACCGCAGCAGCAGGCGCCAGCGCCGGCCGCCGCAGCGCCAGACCCGATTCTTCCAGGTCTGGATCAACTACGCAGTCTGCGCGAAGGGAAGGGCATCGCCATCGAGGCGCTGGCCCGCACGGTAGGCATCAGCCCGTCTTATCTGGCCATGATCGAAAGCGGCGAGCGTCAACCTGACGCCGCGATTCGCCGCAGCCTGGCCTGGGAACTGACGGTGCCGGGTTGGAGGGATGAATCGTGAGCGTACGCATCAGTCGTCAACATTGGGACGGATTGCTGGGGGAGCTGGATCAGGCGCGCAGGCAGCGCCATCTGTTGACCTATCGAGCCTTGCTCGAACGTTTGCAACTGCCGACGCCGGCGATGCAGACGCTGACCGCGGCACTTGAGCATCTGGCCGCACTCGACGCCAAGGCCGAGCAGCCATTGCGCAGTTCGCTGGTGATCAGCCAAGGGGCCAGCCGTTTGCCACGAACCGGTTTTTTTGAATGCGTTGAACGTCTGGGACGTTTCTCCGGGCCATCCGATGGCGTTGCGGCTGCCTCTTGGCATGCGTCGGAAGTGGTCAGGGTTTTCGAATACGAGTACCCGGAATCGGCGGAGGCCTGAGTGTTCTTTCGACTCAAGGCGTCGGCCAGTTACTGGTTGGCCCGCAGGCTGTTTCACTGGTCGTGGTTCGTCCGCCAACCCAGAGGCTGGCGCTGGCTCGAAGGGCAGTTTGCGCGCATGGCCAATCTGGGCGATGTCGGCGCGCAAAGCTTTTATGGGCACATTCTGACGTTTCGCGGTGTTGGCCTGGGCGCCCGCGAAGAGGGTGTGCGACTGTTGCGTCTGGCGGCGCTCGCCGGCGATGGCAAAGCAGCTTATCAGGTCGGCGTGATCAGCCTGGCCGGTACTCCGAGCAAAGCGCCGGATCCGGCAGAAGCGGCGCGCTGGTGGACGCTGGCCGCCAAGGCCGGCCACCCGTTGGCCGAGCTCAAACTCAAAGAGTTGAGCGCTCGGGATTAAACCCAGTAAATCATTTTGTATCGTTGGATAAACGTGGCGTGAGGGAAACCTCACGCCACGTTTGCGTTTATCGCCATACGTTTTGTAGTAATCAGTCATTTGCAGAATAGTCCTACAGCAAAAGCCTACTCGCCTGACTTCTTTCCTGATTGATCCCCCGCAAAGTCCCCGCGCCTAATTTTTGCGCGAGGGAACGCTCATGTTTGACCCGGTTTTTCATTCCACCCCGCATCGTTGCGTGCGCTGATGGAAGCCGTCAGCCGTATCGAGCAGGAACTCGACAGCTTTCCCGACACCCTCAGCCTCTATCGCCAGCAGCTTGAACATTGGTTCAGCAGAGCGGCCGATCAGGTCAGCCATGCGGCGGATTTGCCGTCGCTGATGGGCATGGAGCGGATCATCCGTTTCGGTGATCGCATCACCGCTGTCAGCACAGGAGACAGTGAGTTTGCCTCCGGCGTCGTGCAGTGCCCGAAAAGCGGGGTGCTGACGATCGAGAGCAAATTCGAGTCGGTGTACGACATTCCGCTGGGCGACATCGTGGTCGATGTGGTGGCGGTGGATGATGGCCAAATCTTCCCCGTCGGACTTGATGCGCAAGGCCTGGGAACATTCACCGGGACGCCCGGCAAGTTCTATCGCGTGCAGGTGCACAGCGACGTTACCTCGGAGCAGATCGAGGCGCTGTTCAAGTCCTACGACGGCTTGACCGGTAATCTGGAGGGCTGGCTGCGCAGCGAGTGGCAGGGGTTCAAGCCGCAGTGGTCACAGTCGGTGGCGACTGCGGCGGGCAACGGCATGCTCGCCGGGAGTTGGGCGGCGATCGAGGGCGTGTGGGACAGCATCGGCATGCTGTCGGAGATTCTGCAGGATCCAGGGGCGTTTGCTGAACGTCTTGGAAGCGGTGCGGCCGATCTGATCCGCCTCGCAGAATCAGCTCCGGATGTCATGCAAAAGCTGCAGTTGCTGGTCAGCGACGAGGCGGCGCTGTGTTTGCTGTTGCGCAGTGCAAGTCTCTGGCTGGAGATGCTGCCGCCCAGCCAGATCGCCGGCAAAACCGCTGAAATGGCGTCGATGATGATCGTGCAGGTGCTGATCGATGTGCTGATCGGCGTTGTGTTGACATTCGTCGGGGCTGGCGCAGGGATCGCTTATCTGACGCTACGCCTGGCGGATCGCGCCGCCCAGCTGCTCACGGTTGTGAAACGCTTGGTAAAGGCGATGTTCGGCATCGTCAATACGTTCATCCATTACGTCGACCAGTACAAAACCGTCGCCGCGCGGGGCATTGCCGCCGGAGTTAAAAAGGGCCGCATGCAGTTGCGCTGGGATGCGAAGCGCAATGCCGCCCTGCAGAAAAACGAGCATCACGACGACTCTCCGGAACAAGCGAAAAACCCCAACGGCGACAGCGCCGATTGCGCGCCGCTGACCTGCACCAACGGCTGTCCGGTGTCGATGGTCACCGGCGAAGAACTGCTGACCCTGACCGATGGCACGCTCGATGGCTTGCTGCCGTTCGAGTTCACCCGGTTGTACCGCACCAGCGCGGTGGAGATCGATGTCGGGCTGGGGTTTGGCTGGAGTCATTCGCTGGCGCATCGGCTGGAGTTCGATGGCGAGGCGGTGGTCTGGGTCGATCACGAGAACCGCCGCACGCGGTTCCCATTGCCCAGTGCTAAACGGCCGCAGATCCACAACAGCCTGTCGCGGGCGGCGATTTTTCTCGGCGATGAGCCGGAGGAACTGATCCTCGCGCTGGCGGGGGAGGCGGCGCGGTTTTATCACTTTCGTGCCGGGCGGCTGACGGCGGTCAGTGATGCTTATGGCAATCGTCTGACGGTGCATCGCGATTATTCCGAGCGTGTGCAGCGCCTGGATAACGGGGCCGGGCGCTCGCTGCTGTTGCGCTACGACCGGGCGCATCTGGTGGCAGTTGATTACCAGGTGTTTGAGGCGGGTGGCTGGCGTACCGAGCAAACGCTGGTCAGTTATGGCTACGACGCCCGTCAGCGATTGTTGGCCGCGACCAACGCCGTCGGGGACAGCGAGCGTTACGACTACGACGATCAGCACGTCATCCTGCAGCGGCAACTGAGCGGCGGCGCGAGCTTTTTCTGGGAGTGGGAACGTTCCGGCAAAGACGCGCGTTGCGTGCGCCATTGGGCCTCGTTCGCGCAGATGAATACGCGGTATGTCTGGGACGACAGCGGCCGCGTCACGGTGCATTACGTTGATGGCACCGAAGAAATCTACGTCCACGATGACAGCGCGCGGCTGGTGCGCAAGGTCGAGGCCGATGGCGGTGAGCACCTCAAGGCTTATGACGCTGCGGGCCGGGTGATCGCCGAGCAGGATCCGCTGGGTGCGGTCACCGAATACCGCTACGACGACGTCGGACGGCTGATCGCGCTGCTTCCGCCGGACGATGAGCCAACGTCCTATGAGTACCGCAACGGTTTCCTGCACAGCCGTTCACGCGGCGAGGCGGTGTGGACGTTTCGGCGCAACGCCGAGGGCGATGTCACCGAGGCGGTCGATCCGGACGGCCAGGTCACCTATTACTACTACGACACGCGCGGGCAGTTACTGTCGGTCCGTTATCCGGACACCAGCCGGCACACTTTTGTCTGGAACGACCTTGGCCAACTGACCGAGGAAACCCTGCCCGACGGTGGTGTGCGGCGTTTTTCCTACGATGCGCTGGGGCGGCGGACGACCTCATGCGACGAACACGGTGCGATCACTCGCCAGCAGTGGGACGCCGTTGGCCGACTGGTTCAGACGACGTTGCCTACAGGCGCCACTCGCGCCTACAGCTACGGCGCGTACGGCCAGGTCACGGCCGAGCGTGACGAACTCGGGCGCATCACCCGTTACGAGTATGACGACGACCTGCACCTGGTCTCGCGCAGGATCAATCCCGACGGCACGCGGGTGCAGTATCGCTACGACCATGCGCAACTGCTGCTGACGGAAATCGAGAACGAGTCCGGCGAAAAGTACCGACTGGACTACACGCCCATCGGATTGATCCGACAGGAAACCGGCTTCGACGGCCGGCGTACCGCGTACGCCTACGACCGCAACGGGCACCTGCTGGAAAAAACCGAGTTCGGCGATGACGGCTCGACGCTGGTCACTGCCTACGCGCGTGATGCGGCCGGGCGTCTGCTGCTGAAAACCCTGCCGGACGGGGTTGAGGTGGCTTACACCTACGACCGCCTGGGCCGGTTGATCGGCGTCGATGACGGCCAGCAACATCCATTGGCCTTTGAATACGATCGGCAGGACCGGCTGATCACCGAGCATCAGGGCTGGGGCACCTTGCGTTATGCCTATGACGCCTGCGGCCAGCTCAAGCGCCAGCGTTTGCCGGACAACAGCACGCTCGACTATCACTACGCCAAGGGCGGCGCGCTGACCGCCATCGACCTCAATGGCACGCGGCTGACCAGTCACGTCTACCAGTCCGGTCGCGAACAACAACGCCAGCAAGGCCTGCTACGCAGCGATTATGCCTACGACGATCAGGGACGTTTGCTGGCCCACGCTGTAGGCCATCAGCACGACTCGCTGTATCGCCGGGATTATGCCTACAGCGCCAACGGCAACCTCGAGCACATTGCCGACAGCCGCCACGGCCAGCGCACCTATGGCTATGACGCCCTCGACCGCTTGATCCGCGTCCGTCACTCGCGCGACGAACTGCCGGAATCCTTCGCCCACGACCCGGCCGGCAACCTGCTGATGCAGGACCGTCCCGGCCCGACGAAAATCCACGGCAACCGCCTGCTGATGCAGGGCGATCGGCACTACGACTACGACGCCTTCGGCAACCTGATCCGCGAACGTCGCGGCCGCGACCAGCAACTCGTCACCGAATACCGCTACGACTGCCAGCACCGCCTGATCAGCCTGACCCGCCCCGACGGCCAAACCGCGTCCTACCAATACGACGCCTTCGGCCGACGCATCCGCAAAACCGCCCACGGCCAGACCACCGAGTTCTTCTGGCAAGGCGACCACCTCGTCGCCGAAAGCAGCAAAACCCACCACCGCAGCTACGTCTACGAACCCGGCACCTTCCGCCCGCTGGCGCTGCTCGACGGCAAAGGCCCGAAAAAGGCCTGCCCGTTCTACTACCAACTCGACCACCTCGGCACCCCGCAGGAACTCACCGATTACAGCGGCGAAATCGTCTGGTCGGCGCAATACGACGCCTACGGCAAGGTCGCGGCAATCACTCTGGCGGGCGAGGACTACCTCGACCAGCCGCTGCGGTTTCAGGGGCAGTATTTCGATGCGGAGAGTGGGCTGCATTACAACCGGCATCGGTATTACGACCCGAGGTTGGGACGGTATCTGACGCCGGATCCGATCAAATTGGCGGGTGGGTTGAATCAGTACCAGTACGTGCCGAATCCGACGGGGTGGGTGGATCCGTTGGGGTTGAATGATTGTCCGGGAGGAGCGGGGTGCAACAAACCATCTTTTGAATCAAACGATCCGACTAAAAAGACACTTGGAGGGGAAGCTATTTCCTCTCCTCCCGCAGCGAAAACTAAAAATACGTATTTGTACCGTGGAGATGCGAAGGATCCTTCGGAAGTTTTTGAACATGGTTTTAAAAGTAAAGGGGATAGCAATGATCTATTTCTTCATTCAATTGATAGCGACTTTCCTCCTAGTAACTTTATTAGCACATCTCTTTCGAGAGATATGGGGAAAGCATTCGCTACAAGCTACTTTACCAAGCCAGGATTTCTCTACACTCTTAAGATGATTCCTGGTCACGATCTTAAAAAAGAGCTAGGGGCGTCCTATAATTTTAGTAAGGAACAAGAAGTTGCAATTCCAGGTAGGATCAGGAGGGAGGATATCCTTGGTGCTACATTGATTATCGATGATGGTAAGGAGTTTGGCTATTCAATTCCAAATCCGAATAGGAAGATAGACAAATGAAATCAATGTTTGTAGCTAAGATTAAAGTTTTAGATGGTAATGAAGAGCGGGAAATCGACCTGGTCTGTGATCGTGAGGAAATATCAATAGCATTCGTTTGTGAAAGTGGATGTAGGCGCATTTACTTTGGGCGCGATTTTTATAAGTGTTTTGCTATGTTGAGGAAAGATAATCCAGAGTTAACCTTTTTTTGCAAAGGAGCAAAAACAAATGTTCATCCTTCAAGCATGTCTTCTCAAATGTCTCTAGGGCTGAAGGCATACGAGCTAGTGGTTGGTAAAGAACCCTCTTTAGAGGATCTTGTATATATATTTGATTATGAAGATCAGGATTTAACAAATGATCCGGATGAACAGCGATTTTTTTATATGAATTGGATTGGCTGTTAACGCGATTAATCGTCTCTATATCTTGTGGCTCTTGATTTTTGAGATTGGTTTTCTAATGGTTGATCTCAAAGGTGGAGGCTCTTATAGGGTTTTGGATTGTTAATTTGAAAATTCTATTTGTTCTATTTTCAATGATGAGTTGGTTTAGGAGGTAGGTTGAAGATGTTTAGAGGTGTTTATAGTTCGCGATTTCTAACCCATAAAGCGCAGTTGAATGCTTTAAATGAAGCGATGACAAGAGAGGCACGGAAAATGTCGCGATTCACGGGAGAAGACAGCATGGGTAATCTGGTTGTGAGAATGGCAGCCGAAAATGTGGGGGAAGGGTACGAACCTAACCCATCAGATCCATCAGAACCCCGCTACATTCAAAAGATGAATGGGTTTGAAATGAAATTTGACTTTGAAACATTGGAGCCCTTCGCTCTATATCCGGTGGAGCACGTTTGATGTTGATGCATCCCTATCTTGACGTTCCATACAATCCTAAGTTGAAGCATTTTCTTGGTGGGTTTGATATATACGATCGGGAGGAGACGTTGGGGGCGGAGTTGGCGGAGTACGATCCTGAGTGTTCTTTAGATAGAGAGGAATTAATTTATAAATTTATTGTGAAAAGATTTTCGGGTTTGACTCATCGGCACAAATTTGTTTTGTTTTTTGTATTGGGTGAGGCTCTGGACGGCGAAACGAACAAGCTCTCTGAAGTTTTTAAACATGATCCTTTCTCTCATTCATTGCTTCCACTTGGCTGGAATGAAATGAAAGATCCCAGAAGCTTTTTTGAACACGTGTACTCCGTTCTCTCCGAAGTCTGGATTGATGAGTTATACCTCGCCAGTCAGGAAGACTGCTCAACGTGGTAGCCGGGAGTAGAGGCTGAATCTTGAGTGACTGTATTGACCCCTTCGCGAGCAAGCTCGCTCCCACAGGAGGTTATGGCGCCTGGGAAATCAGCGTTGGCCTATTAGCTGTGGAAGATGTAGATCGGGCGCGGTGAGACTATCAATCACATGCACGCTATACCCCGGAACATTCTTCGCATGATGCTTCGCCTGCGAAGCCATTTCCGCGAGTTGGCTGGCATCCAGTTCTGCGCAGGCCTCGGGTTGCAGGTGGACTACGCCGATCGATAACGATAGAAGTGGAAACTCCTGCCGCACACCCTGGCGATTCGGCGCGATGAAGCAGCCAGCTTCAAGGTGCTCCGGGCGATAGAAACGGCGGCATTGGCTCTGGAAGTCGTCGAGCAGTTGATTGAGGCGTTTGCGCCAGTCTTCCGGGCCGAGCACTAGCAGGAAGTCGTCGCCGCCGATGTGGCCGACGAAGTCGCGGGACGGGTCGACGCGTTCGTTCAGGCATTGCGCCAGGCACAGCAGGACTTCGTCGCCACGGCCGTAGCCGTAGATGTCGTTGAAGGGTTTGAAGCTGTCGATGTCGACGTAGCAGATGATCGATTCGCGGCCCTGTTGCAGCAGGCGGGTCAGGCATTGCTGGATCGGCACGTTGCCGGGCAGCAGGGTCAACGGGTTGGCGTAGCGCGCCTGCTGGATTTTCAGTTCGGTGATCAGTTTGAGCACGTCGATCACCCGACCGAGGCCGAGATAGCCGCCATTGAGGGTGATGATGAAATCTTCTTCGATGCGCTGCCGGGCGCGACTGGTGATCAGGCGGCTGACCTGTTGCAGCGACTGGCTCATTTCCACGGCGAGGAAGTCATCGTTCATCAGGCGGCTGATCGGTTTGCGTGCGAACAGGTCGGTGGCGAACGGTTTGAGCAGTGCGTCGGACAGCGAATGGCGATGGACGATACCGCATGGCTGGCCCTGTTCGTCGAGCACCGCCAGTGAGTTCAGATTGGCCTGACGGCGAAAGGCCTCCAGCACCGTCGCGGTTGGTGTGTCGCGATGCACCGCCGGTTGATCGTTGAGCAGGGCGCTGAGATCGCTGCCTTCATCGTTCAACGCTACGGCGCTGCTGTCGTGTTTCGGCATCAAGGCCCGGGCGTCGCGGGGCGGATGCTCCTGTGGACGACCGAGCAGGTAACCCTGTACCAGATCGACGCCCATTTCGGTCAGCACCGCCAATTCTTCCGGCAACTCGATCCCCTCGGCAATCACCTGCGCCCGCGAGGCCTTGGCGATTTGCAGGATCGAGCCGACGAACTCTCGTTTCAACGCGTCCTGATGAATGCCGTCGATAAAGTGCCGGTCGATCTTCACGTAATCCGGGCGCAGTTCTGACCACAGACGCAGGCTAGAATAGCCGGCGCCCAAGTCATCCAGCGCAATCGAAAAGCCCATCGCCCGATAGTGATGCAGTGCGGTTTGCAGCAACTGGAAATCGTCGATCGGCGTCTGTTCGGTGAGCTCGATGACCACTTGGCTCGGCGGAATGCCGAAGTCCTGCAGCAATTGCAGGGTCCGTCCCGGTTGGTGCGCAGCCTCGAGCAGTGACTCCGGCGAGACGTTGAGGAACAGCTTGCCCGGCAATTGCTGCTCGTTGAAACGACGGCAGGCCGACTGGCGGCAGGCGATCTCGAGTTCGCTCAAGCGGCCGGCCTGACGCGCCACGGCAAACAGCGCGATTGGCGAGTGTAGCGGGCTGTTGGACGGGCCTCGGGTAAGGGCTTCGTAGCCGAGAATGCGACGCTCGGAGAGACAGATGATCGGCTGGAACAGGCTGTGCAAACCGCTTTGAGTCAGGATCGAGCTCAAGGCACTCAGCTGTTCGGTCGTGGTCATGGCAATCTCTGGCGATAAAAAAAGGACTGGGAGCGCTCTTGCTTGAAGAGGCGCTCCCAGTCCTTTATTTCACGACAGAATGATGACTGTTTGATGACGCTCCGGGGAGCGTCACCATTAAATTGCCATCATCTTACTTCTTGGCCACCTGATTGCTCAGCTTCAGGTAATCCAGCAGGACGCGCCCGGTTTCGCTCAGGTAAGCGTCGTCCTCTGGTTTGACCTTGTCCGGCTCAGCCGCAGCCAGCGCGTCTTCATCTTCTTTCTTCAGCTCTTTGAGCGGCTCTTCGCCTTTGGCTTTGCGACGGATGTTTTCCATCGCCAGTTGCTTGGCATCGATGTCCGCGTGCTGGGCACGACGATCGGCTTCGTTGAGGCTGACGGTTTTTTCTTCCATCAGCTTCTGCGCCAAGGCCAGCTTGTCGCGGATGAACACGAACTCGGCGTCTTTGGCGCTGCGTGCGTCGTGCTCGGACTTGAGCTGCGCGAGGAACGGTTTGAACGGATCGGAGGCCGGCTTGATTGCCGCCTTGATGGTGTCCCACGGCATGGCTTCCGGCAGGGCACTTTCGCCGATTTCCTTGGTGTCGATGATCGACGGGTAGTCGATGTCCGGCAGTACGCCCTGATGCTGGGTGCTCTGCCCGGACACCCGGTAGAACTTGGCCAGCGTCAGTTTCAGTTCGCCATGGTTCAGCGGCTGAATGGTCTGTACGGTGCCTTTGCCGAAGGTCTGGCCACCGATGATCAGTGCGCGATGGTAGTCCTGCATGGCGCCGGCGAAAATCTCCGAAGCCGACGCGGACAGGCGGTTGACCAGCAGTGCCATCGGGCCTTTGTAGAACGCGCCCGGGTTTTCATCTTCCAGTACATCGACGCGGCCATCGGCGTTACGCACGAGGACGGTCGGGCCCTTGTCGATGAACAGGCTGGTCAGCTCGGTGGCTTCCTGCAGGGAGCCGCCGCCGTTGTTGCGCAGGTCGATGACCACGCCGTCGACTTTCTCTTTCTGCAGTTCGGTCAGCAGTTTCTTGACGTCACGGGTGGTGCTCTTGTAATCCGGATCACCGGCACGGAACGCCTTGAAGTCGAGGTAGAAGGCCGGGATCTCAATGACGCCGAGCTTGTAGTCCTTGCCGTCCTGTTTCAGATTCAGCACGGACTTTTTCACCGCCTGGTCTTCAAGCTTCACCGCTTCGCGAGTGATCGGCACGATCTTGCTGGTCTGGTCGTTCGGCGCATTGCTCGCCGGAATCACTTCCAGGCGCACCACGGTGCCTTTCGGGCCGCGGATCAGCTTGACCACTTCGTCCAGACGCCAGCCCACCACGTCGACCATCTCTTTGTTGCCCTGGGCAACGCCAATGATCTTGTCGGCCGGTGCGACCTGTTTGGTCTTGTCGGCCGGGCCTGCCGGCACCAGACGTACGACTTTCACTTGATCGTTGTCGCTCTGCAACACGGCGCCGATGCCCTCGAGGGACAGGCTCATGTTGATGTCGAAGTTCTCCGCGTTATCCGGCGACAGATAATTGGTGTGCGGGTCGTAGGACATGGCGAAGGTGTTGATGTACGCCTGGAAAATGTCTTCCGCGCGAGTCTGATCGAGGCGCGCCAACTGGTTCTTGTAGCGCTTGGTCAGGGTTTCCTGGATCTGCTTGGAATCCTTGCCGGCAATCTTCTGCCGCAGCACTTCGTCCTTGACGCGTTTGCGCCACAGGTCGTCGAGTTCAGCGGTGGATTTGAGCCAAGGGGCGTCCTTGCGATCGATCAGCAGGGTCTCCTTGGTGGTGAAGTCCATCTTGTCGACGCCCTTGTTCAGCTCCGCAATGGCGAAGTCCAGACGCGCCTTGACGCGGTCCAGATAGCGCTTGTAGATGGTGAACCCGGCGTTGAGGTCGCCGCTCTTGAGGAAGTCGTCGAACTGGGTCTTCCATTTGTCGAATTCGGCGATGTCGCTGGCCATGAAATAGCTGCGCGACGGGTCCAGCAGCTTGATGTAGCTGTCGTAGATGATCACCGAGCGCGCATCGTCGAGCGGCGGCTTGCTGTAGTGGTGACGCTTGAGCAACTCGACGACGTTGAGACTGGCGATCACTTCGTCGCGATCCGGCTGCAAGTTGTCCCAGCTGTTGGCTGCGAAGGTTTTGCCCGACATCGGCAACAAGCCGATACCGATGAAAAGAGCGAGGGCGGTGCTGGGGAGCAAATGCTTCATGCTGATTCGACGCGGGGACAATTGATAACGCATATTAGGCCGTCTTTGAAGTCGCCGGTTCTACGAGAGCCGGTCGCATAATGCAAAAAGCCCGGCGCTACAGCTTCGGGCTCAGTCCAGACTCACTATGGAGGCACTGTGAAGGCATTGCAAGGCGTTGAAGGTCAAGTGGCATGGGTTGAAGAGCCGAGTCCGGCATGTGATGTAGGACAAGTGCGCATTCGTGTGGCGGCAGCCGGCCTCAATCGCGCCGATTTATTACAGAAAGCCGGGCTTTATCCACCGCCGGCCGGTGCCAGTCAGGTGCTCGGTCTTGAGTGCTCCGGGGTGATCAGCGAAGTCGGCGCCGGCTCGTCGTGGCAGGTCGGCGACCGGGTCTGCGCGTTGCTGGCCGGGGGCGCAATGGCCGAAGAGGTGGTCGTCGACGGACGGCACGTGCTGCCGGTACCCGAAGGTGTTTCGTTGATCGAGGCCGCGGCATTACCCGAGGTTTATGCAACGGTCTGGCTCAACGTGTTTCAACTGGCGGCGTTGAAACCGGGCGAGAAGGTTCTGCTGCATGCCGGCGCCAGTGGAATTGGTTCAGCCGCCATTCAGCTGTGCAAGGCGTTCGGCAATCCTTGTTGGGTCAGCGTTGGCTCGGCCGAGCGTCTGGCCTACTGTGAAGCGCTGGGCGCCCAGGGCGGAGTGGTGCGCAGCGATGATCTGGAGAGTCTGCGTGACTTCGGTCCGTTTGACGTGATCCTCGATCCGGTCGGCGGCAATTACGCCGCGCTCAACCTAAAGCTGACGGCGCTGGACGGTCGTTGGGTGCTGATTGGTCTGATGGGCGGGCGTGAGGCGAAACTGGACCTGGCGCAGGTACTGGCCAAACGTGTGCAGTTGCTCGGTTCGACGTTGCGCAGTCGCGATGATCAGTTCAAGGCCGATCTGCTCAGCGACTTGAGCCAGCATGTGTGGCCGCTGTTTGCCGAAGGGCGGTTGAGTCCGCAACTGGCAAAAACCTTCCCGGTGAAAGACGCCGAGGCGGCGTTTGCCGAGCTGGCGAGCAATACGGTTTCGGGGAAGGTGGTGTTGGTGATTGACGACAGTCTGAGCTGACCTCCACCAACCCTTGTGGCGAGGGAGCTTGCTCCCGTTGGGTCGCGAAGCGGCCCCAAATCATTCAACGCGGTGAGTCAGATCAAACCGGTTGACTGGTTCTGCGACTGCTTTACAGCCGAGCGGGAGCAAGCTCCCTCGCCACATTTATGCGTCCAAATTGGATCTTTGGTTATTTCCAGAGATGGATCGGCCAGCCGGCTTTTTCGGCGTGCTCCAGCAATACCGGATCCGGATTCACCACATGCGGGAAATCCACCTTCAGCAGCAACGGCAGATCATTGCGTGAATCCGAATAGAAACTCGCGCCTTCGAGGTTCTCCTCCTCGGCGTCCAGCCATTCCAGCAGGCGGGTGATCTTGCCTTCGCGGTAGGTCAGCGTGCCGACGGTCTGGCCGCTGTAAACACCGTGTGCGACGTCCAGTTCGATGCCGAGGATTTCGTCGATGCCCAAGCGGTCGGCGATCGGTTTGACCAGGTGCGTGCCCGAAGCCGAGATCACCAGAATCCGGTCGCCGGCCTTGCGGTGAGCGGCGATGGTTTCGGTGGCGTCGCTGAAGATGATCGGTTCGATGAAGTCTTCAACCCATGGGCCGACCAGGTGCTCGACCTCTTCCGGGGTACGCCCGATCATCGGCTCGAGGCTGAACGCCATGAATTCTTCCATGCGCAATTTGCCATGGCTGTAGGCGTCCATCAGCTCGTTGTTCTTGCGCATGAACGACTCGGGATCGACCCACCCCAGGCGCCCCATCTGTTCGCTCCAGAGGGTGGCGCAGTCGCCGTGGATCAGAGTTTCGTCCAGATCAAAAATTGCCAGGGCCATCAGTGCAGTTCTCTCTTCAACGTCAGCAAAGTCATCAGGCTACCTCACACAGGGCCGTCGGATCGATGGAAAGCGCCAGACGCTGACCGTCGGGATGCAGATCCGCCGCCGAGCGGTTGAGCACGTCGACCACCAGTTCCACACCGCGCGCCTCGACCCGATAGCGGATCACGTTGCCGAGCAGGCTGTGGCTGCGGATCTGCGCATCGAGTTCACCATTGAGGCTCAGTTCGATGGCTTCCGGGCGTATGGCGATGCGGTGGTTGATCGGCCGTTGCAACAACTTTGAGGCACTGTCGGCGTCGAGCAGGTTGTAGTTGCCGATGAAGCCGGCGGCGAACACATCGACCGGTGCGGTGTAGAGGGTTTCGGCGTCTCCGCTTTGCACGATCTTTCCCTGGTTCATCAGGAAAATCCGGTCGGACATGGTCAGCGCTTCTTCCTGGTCGTGGGTGACGAAGATGGTGGTCAGGCCGAGTTCGCGCTGGATCTGGCGGATCTGTTCGCGCAGGTGTTTGCGGATTCGCGCATCCAGCGCCGACAGCGGTTCATCCAGCAACAACAGGCGTGGGCGGGTGACCAAGGAGCGGGCGAGGGCGACTCGCTGGCATTGGCCACCGGACAACTGATGCGGATAGCGGCTGGCGAAGTCGTGCAGTTCAACCAGTTTCAACACTTCGCTGACGCGTTTGTGACTGTCGTCAGGATTGACCTTCTGCATACGCAGGCCGAAGGCGACGTTCTGCTCGACGGTCATGTTGGGGAACAGCGCGTAGCTCTGGAACACCATGCCGATCCCGCGTTTCTGCGGGCTCAGCGGCACGATGTCGACGCCATCAAGCAGGATCTTGCCGCCATCCACCGGCGTCAGCCCGGCGATACAACGCAGCAGGGTGGACTTGCCGCAACCGGACGGGCCGAGCAGGGTGACGAACTCGCCTTTGTTGATTTCGCAGTTGATGTCGCTGAACACCGTGGTGCCCGCGTAGTTTTTCTGCAGGTGTTGGACGCTGACGTAGCTCATTCGCTTTTGTCCTTGTTCAAGATGTTGGCGATCCAGGTCAGGACCAGCACGAAAAAGAAGTACGAGATCACCAGCGCACTGGTGAAGTGGCCGCTGCTGTTGCGCATGTTGTTCAGGTACACCTGCAGGGTTTCGTAGCGCGTGCCGACGAGGATGTTGGCGAACACGAATTCCCCGAACAGGAACGAGAACGACAGCAGCAGCGCGACCATCAGGCCTTTGCGCAGGTTCGGCAGTACCACCAGAAACGCGGCCTGAAAGGTGCTGGCGCCGAGCAGTTGCGCGGCGTCCATCAGGTCGCGCAGGTTGATCGCCTGCAGATTGTTGGTGATCGCCCGGTACATGAACGGCAGCGCCACGGTGAAGTAGCAACCGATCAGGATCCACGGCGTACCGACCATCGCCAGCGGCCCGGAACCGTACAGTTGCAACAGGCCTACCGACGACACCACTGGCGGCACCGCGAAGGGCAGCAGGATCAGGATGTTCATCAGCGCATCGAGTTTCGGGAAGTGGTAATGCACCACGAACAGCAACGGCAGGATCAGCACCACCGACAGCACCAGCGCGCCCACGCACACCAGCAGCGACTGGCCGAAAGCATGCAGGAAGCGTGGATCGCTCCACAGCTGGAGGTACCACTTGAAGGTGAAGCCGCTGGGCAGGATGGTCGCCGACCAGCTGCTGGCGATCGAATAGATCAGCGTACCCACCAGCGGCAGCAGCAGGATCGCGAACAGCAAATAAACCACGACGCGGTGGTAGACGCCGGCCGGGCCGGATTCAGCGCGAGACATGGTAGCTCCTCTTCAGCAGCAATTGATGCACGACGGTGACGAGGGTCATCAACGCCACCAGCACCACGGCCAGGGCGCTGGCCAGATTCGGATCCAGGGAAATATCCCCGGAAACCATTGCCGCGATGCGGATCGGCAGCACGTTGAAGTTACCGGTGGTCAAGGCGTACACCGTGGCGTAGGCGCCGAGAGCGTTGGCCAGCAGGATCACAAATGTACCGAGCAGTGCCGGGGTCAGCACCGGTAGACCAATATGCCGCCAGAACTGCCAGCCGTTGGCGCCGAGCAGCGCAGCGGATTCGCGCCAGTCTTCACGCAAGGCGTCGAAGGCCGGGTAGAGCAGCAGCACGCCGAGGGGAATCTGGAAGTAGGTATAGAGGATGATCAGACCGGTTTTCGAGTACAGGTTGAAGTCCTGAATGATCCCGGCCTGCTTGAGCATGATGGTGATGCTGCCGTTGAAACCGAGCAGGATGATGAACGCAAAGGCCAGCGGCACGCCGGCGAAGTTGCTGGTCATGTTGGCGAAGGCATTCACGAAGTTGCGCAGTTTCGAGTCGACCCGGCGCAGGGAATACGCACCGAGCACGGCGATGATGATGCCGAATACGCTCGACCAGAAACTGATCTCCAGGCTGTACTGAATCGCCTGCAAATAGAACTTCGAGCTGAAGATCTTGCTGAAGTTGGCGAAGCCCCAGCCGAATTCTTCCGATTGCAGGCTGTTGATCATCACCCAGACCAGCGGGGCGATTTCGAACACGATAAAGAACAGGGCGAACGGCACCAGGCACAGGGCTGCCAGCCATTTGCCGCGAGTCATGGCATTCACTTGAGCAGCTCCCGGCATACAGGTTTGTCGTGGGGGGCGCCGAGCAGTTCGCAGACGGTGCCGCAGATCTCGGTTTGTTTCGGCGCGGCATCAATATTGAAGCTGAAGGCGTCACCGAGAACGAACAGCGGCACCTGCCGCTCTTCCGGCAACAGGCCGTTGTGCGAGCGGTCGTTGTTCATGCCGTGGTCGGCGGTGACCAGCACCTGATAGCCCGCATCGAGCCAGCCTTGCAGGTAGTCGGCGAGGATGATGTCCGCCGAGCGTGCGCTGTTGCGGTATTGCGTGGAGTCGAGGCCGTGCTTGTGGCCGGCGTCGTCGATGTTCATCGGGTGAATCAGCAGAAAGTTCGGCGCATGGCGCAGGCGCAGGTTTTCCGCGTCGGCAAACAGGTGCGAATCCGGGTAGTGATCGCTCCAGTAGAAGTGGCCGTGCTGGATCGGCAATGACAGGTTTTCGGTATGCCGGTCGCGGGCCACGACGAACGGCGAGCGGTTATACAGCTCGCTGACCCAGTGATAGGCCGCTGCGGCGGTTTTCAGGCCGGCGTCGCGGGCGTAGTGATAGATGCTGCGCTGGTTGGACAGACGCGCGACATTGTTGTGGACGATGCCACTGTCGATCGGCGGCACGCCGGTGAGGATGCATTCGTAAAGCGGTCGGGACAGGGCCGGCAACTCGCACTCCAACTGATAGAGTGCGGCGCGTCCTGCGCCAACGTAAGCCTGCAGATGCCCCATGGCGTGCCGCGCGACCTCGTAATTGAGACCGTCGAGCACGACAAGGATGACGTTGTGCTTCATAGGGGCAAAAACTCCGAAAACAAAACTTGGATCGTTCAATGTAGGAGCTGCCGCAGGCTGCGATCTTTTGACTCTGCCTTTTAAAAGCAAGATCAAAAGATCGCAGCCTGCGGCAGCTCCTACAGATGAAGGATTACTTCATCTCGACGATGACTTCTTCGTTCCACTTCTGCGGCAGGGCCTTGGAGGTTTTTTCCCACGCGTCAGCGTCCTTGATTGGCGTGACCTTCTTGTACTGCTCGTTTGGCAGCAGCTTGGCCTTCACGTCTTCCGGCAGTTGCAGATGTTCGGCACGGATCGGACGGGCGTTGCCGCGCGCCAGGTTGGTCTGGCCGGCGTCGCTGAAGATGTATTCGCGGGTCAGCTTGGCGGCGTTCGGGTTTTTTGCGTACTTGTTGATGATGGTGGTGTAGCCGGAAATCACCGAGCCGTCGGACGGGATCAGCACCACGTAGTCATCCGGGTTGGCCATCTTGGCCTTGTAGCTCAGACCATTGAAGTCCCAGACCACGCCGACTTCGATCTCGCCTTTTTCCATGGTGGCGATGGTCGGGTTGGCCATCGACAGACGACCTTGCTTGGCGATGTCTGCAAACAGCAGCAGGGCCGGCTGGAGGTTCTTCTCGTCGCCACCGTTGGCCAAGGCAGCGGCGAGTACGCCGTTGGCGGCTTGCGCGGCGGTGCTCACGTCACCGATGGAAACCTTGTATTTGCCGCCCTTGAGGTCAGCCCATTTGGTCGGTACTTCGGAACCGTGCAGCAGCTTCTTGTTGACAATGAAGGCGATGGTGCCGGTGTAGGCCAATGCCCAGTTGCCGTCCTTGTCCTTGGCCCAGGCCGGCACCTGATCCCAGGTGCTCGGTTTGTACGGTTGTACCACGCCCTGCTTGACCGCGATCGGGCCGAAGGCGGCGCCGACGTCGCCGATGTCGGCGGTGGCGTTGTCTTTTTCAGCGGCGAACTTGGCGATTTCCTGGGCCGAGCTCATGTCGGTGTCAATGTGTTTCAGGCCGTAGGTCTTGGCCAGGTCTTCCCAGGTGCCTTTCCAGTTGGCCCAGTCATCGGGCATGCCGACGCTGTTGACGGCGCCTTCCGCTTTCGCAGCGGCTTCGAGGGTTTTCAGATCGGTGTCGGCCGCCATGGCGGCGGTGCACATTGCAATGGTCGAGCCTAACAGTGTTGCCAGGAAAAGCTGTTTCATTCCGAAGCTCCTTGGTCGTGTTCAACGCTGCGATTGCGGTTTGTGTTGGTCTAGGTCAGCAATACCTGAGCCAATTTAAGGGGGCTGGATGACACTTTGATGTCGGCGGTCGCCCGGCAGGCCTTTTATTTGCCCGGTTTCGGCGCTTGCCCGCTAAGCGTAGACCAAGGTCAAAGCCCCGGCAGACAAGGCACTTGGCCGATGTATTGCAAGTCATGAAGGCGACCGTCGGGCGGGTTTGTCATCTCTCGGTCATCTGCACTGCCTAGGCTTGCAAGACACGGAAACGGCTTGCAGGCCGTACGGTTTTTGCCCCGAAACAGTGCTGGTCTAGTCCAGATAGGTAACGTTGATGCGCGATGAGGCAACAAAAGCGGTGACAGCCATCGGCCAGGTGCTGCAGGAGCAGCTCGATCATGGCCTGTTGGCGCCGGGCAGCAAGCTGCCGGCCGAGCGCAAGCTCAGTGAGTTGTTCGGCACCACGCGCATCACGGTGCGTGAGGCCTTGTTGCAGCTGGAGGCGCAGGGGCAGATTTATCGCGAGGAGCGCCGTGGCTGGTTCGTTTCGCCGCCGCGTCTGGCGTACAACCTGATGCAGCGCAGCCACTTTCACGCGATGGTCAGTGCGCAGGGGCGGGTGCCGTCGACCGAGGTGATTTCCGCGCGCCTGCAGCCAGCTTCGGCGGCGGTGTGTGCGTTGTTGCAGTTGCCGGCGTTGTCCAGCGTGATTCAGATTTGTCGGTCGCGGCGCATCGACGGGCGGCTGGTGTTGTATGTGGAGCATTATCTGAATCCGCAGTATTTTCCGGGGATTCTGGGGTTTGATTTGAATCAGTCGATGACCGAGTTGTATGCGCGGCATTACGATTTGCGCTATGGGCGGGTGCGGTTCGAGATTGTGCCGACGTCGTTGGCGGTGGATGCGGCGGCGGCTTTGCGCGTGTCTGTCGGGAGTCCGGGGTTACGGATTGCCCGGGTCAATTATGATCAGCATGAGCGGTTGATTGATTGTGATCTGGAGTTTTGGCGGCATGATGCGATTCACGTCGGGGTCGATGTTGTTTGAGCTTTTGGCCTTGGCGGCCTCTGGGCCGACCAGGTTCTTGGGGTTTTGGGTGTTTATCCGTTGCTTCGGGTGTTGCGGCTGGCGGTTTCGCTTTTACAGCGAGTCCCTTTGGCAAACGCCCCAAAGGAACCAAAGGTCTGTGCCCTGACGTTCGGCCCGCTCGCTAAAGCTCGGGGTTCCTTCGCTCCGGGATCGATCCGGGCGCATCGCCTCCGGTTTGCTTCGCTGCACCTCCTCTCGATGTGTTCGACTTCGTCGAACGGTCGCTTCGCTCCCACCCCCGGATCAATCCCTCCGCTCAGCCTGCCGACGGGCCGGTGAGTCAAGATCAAGAGCTTTCGGCGAGCTGACACTCGGCCATTGAGTGGTGAAGAGCCTGCGGTCGGCTTTTGCTTTGCTGTAGGGGTGAGCCTGCTCGCGATGGCGGCCTGAAAGCCGACCAATCTCCAACTGCCTGCACCCAATCCCACTGTGGGAGCTGGCTTGCCAGCGATGGCGGCCTGACAGCCGACCAATCTCCAACTGCCTGCACCCAATCTCTCTGTGGGAGCTGGCCTGCCAGTGATGGTGACCTCCCAGCCGACCAATCTCCAACTGCCTGCACTCAATCCAACTGTGGGAGCTGGCTTGCCAGCGATGGCGGCCTGACAGCCGACCAATCTCTAACTGCCTGCACCCAATCTCTCTGTGGGAGCTGGCCTGCCAGTGATGGTGACCTCCCAGCCGACCAATCTCCAACTGCCTGCACCCAATCCCACTGTGGGAGCTGGCTTGCCAGCGATGGCGGCCTGACAGCCGACCAATCTCCAACTGCCTGCACCCAATCTCTCTGTGGGAGCTGGCCTGCCAGTGATGGTGACCTCCCAGCCGACCAATCTCCAACTGCCTGCACTCAATCCCACTGTGGGAGCTGGCTTGCCAGCGATGGCGGCCTGACAGCCGACCAATCTCTAACTGCCTGCACCCAATCTCTCTGTGGGAGCTGGCCTGCCAGTGATGGTGACCTCCCAGCCGACCAATCTCCAACTGCCTGCACTCAATCCCACTGTGGGAGCTGGCTTGCCAGCGATGGCGGCCTGACAGCCGACCAATCTCCAACTGCCTGCACCCAATCCCACTGTGGGAGCTGGCCTGCCAGTGATGGTGACCTCCCAGCCGACCAATCTCCAACTGCCTGCACTCAATCCAACTGTGGGAGCTGGCTTGCCAGTGATGGCGGCCTGACAGCCGACCAATCTCCAACCGAATACATCCAATCAACTGTGGGAGCGAGCCTGCTCGCGAAGTCGCCCCCACAATCACTTCATCTCTATCTGGCCGCCTCAGCATTCCCATACAAATAATCCGTCGCCAGCGACGCCATCGTCCTCACCCCAACCACCAGCGCCGACTCATCCACAAAGAACCCCGGATTATGATTCGGCGCGGCCTTGCTCATGTCCTGATCCCGTGGTGTCACGCCGAGAAATACGAACAACCCCGGCACTTCCTTGGCGAAGAACGAGAAGTCTTCCGCGCCGCCCACCAACGGTGCATTGACCACGTCATCCTTGGCTGCCCACTTCAACGTCGGCAGCATTTTTTCCGTCAGTGCCGGGTTGTTGATCGTGGGGTCGTATTTTTCGATGATGGTGACGTCGGCTTTCGCGCCGCCGCTTTCGGCGATTTTTTCGATGGTCTGGCGTACGTCGGCGTGGAGTTTCTGGCGGATGCCGTAGTCGTAGGAGCGGATGGTGCCGCTCATGTCCACCGACTCGGGAATGATGTTGTAGCGGGTGCCGCCGTTGATGGTGCCGATGCTGACCACCGACGGGTAAGACGAAATATCGGTGCGGCGGCTGACCACGGTTTGCAGGCCGACGATGGTTTGTGCGCCGACGGTGATCGGGTCGATGCCGTCCCACGGGCGGCCGGCGTGGGTCTGTTTGCCGAGGATTTTGATGCGCAGGTCGTCGGAGCTGGCCAGGGTGGCGCCGGGGCGGTAGGCGATCTGGCCGGCGGGGACGCCGGCCCAGACGTGCAGACCAAAGACGGCGTCGGGTTTGGGTGATTTCATCACGCCTTCCTGCACCATCATTTTCGCGCCCCAGGTGTTCTTGCCGTCGGGGATGAAGTCGCTCGGGCCTTCTTCGGCGGGCTGGAAGTAGAACACCACGGTGCCGGGCAGGGTGTCGCGCAGACCGGTGAGGACTTTCGCCGTGCTCAACAGGATCGCGGTGTGGGCGTCGTGGCCGCAGGCGTGCATCACGTCGACTTCTTTGTCCAGATAAGTGCCTTTGGCTTTCGAGGCGAAGGGCAGCTCGGCGACTTCCTTGACCGGCAATGCGTCCATGTCGGCGCGCAGGGCCACGGTCGGGCCGGGCAGGGCGCCTTTGAGGATGGCGACTACGCCGGTGCGGGCGACGTTGGTTTTCACTTCCAGGCCCAGCGCCTTGAGCTGTTTGGCGACCAGTTCCGCGGTGCGTTTCTCGGTGTTGCCCAGTTCCGGATGCGCGTGGATGTCGCGGCGGGTTTCCAGCAGTTCCGGTTCAAGTGCCTTGGCTTGCGTGGCGATCTGTTCGCGGGTGCTGTCCAGGGTGGCGGCGCTGGCGGTGCCGGCCAGCAGGGTGAGCAGAACAGTCTGGGCGATACGTGTCAGCTGCATCGGGTTTCTCCATGGTTATTGTTTTTCTGGCTTCCCCGCCTGTGACCCGAGTGTCTGCGCGAAGTGCTATTCCTTCGGCTGGCCACCGCCGGCAGTGATGACCTGCACACTCATGCGTGGCGTCGCCAGATCGAGTCCGGCTTCGTCCAGATGGCGTTTGAGCGACAGGTTGAACGCGCGGGAAACTTCCCATTGTTTGATCGGCGCGGTCTTGAACCGCGCGCGCAGGATCGCGCTGCCGGACTCGAAACTTTCCACGCCCTGAATCTCCAGTGGCGACCAGATATTGCGCCGTTGCAGCGGGTCGGTGCGCATTTTCTGGCCGACTTCGCGCATCAGTTTGATCGCGTCGTCGATTTCCATGTTGTACGGCACCGCCACGCGGAAAATCGCGTAGCCGAACTCGCGGGAGTAGTTCTTGATGCTTTTGATTTCGCTGAACGGGATGGTGTGAACGATGCCGTCGATATCGCGCAGGCGCACAGTGCGGATGGTCAGGCCTTCGACGGTACCCAGATGGCCGCCGACATCGACGTAGTCATCAATGGCCAGCGAGTCTTCGATGATGATGAACAGGCCGGTGATCAAATCCGCCACCAGCGACTGCGCACCGAAACCGATGGCCAGACCGATCACACCGGCACCGGCCAGCAGTGGCGTGACGTTCATGCCCATGTTCGCCAGGGCGACGATCAGCGCAATGATGAAAATCGCCACGAACAGCACGTTGCGGATCAGCGGCATCATCGTCTGCGCGCGGGCATTCGCCAGGCCTTTGCGCGAGCGGGTGAGGGCGTGATGCACGGCGGTGTCGGCGAGGATCCAGATCAGCCAGGAGAAAATCAGCGTGCCGATCAGGCTGAACAGTTTGACGCTGACGTCGTGCCCTTCGCCCTCGGCAAAGCCGATCAGCGATTTGCCCCAGACGCGCAGGCCGAGTTCGATGAAGATCAGCCACACCAGCAGGTGGGCGAGGGTGTAGAAGAAGCTTTTCAGGCGTTCCGAGTACAAGGCATGGCGCTTCGGCCCGCGTTGCGGTTTGAGTGAGTGCCGGCGCACGAGACCGTTGATCACCATGCACATCACCAGCAGCACCGTGCAGATCAGTGACTGGCGCAGGGCGGTGCTGGTGTCGCCGGCGGAGACGAAGGTGGCGAACAGCGAAATCCCGACCAGCACCAGCGCCGGCACGTACCAGAAGGTGCCGAGGATATCGATGGTGTCGCTGAGGGCGCGGCGGGTCAGGCGACGGGACAATGGCTGGTTGCGGATCAGATGGGCGATTGGCCGGCGGAAACGCAGGATGAACAGCCCGGTGAACAGCGCCGCGAGGACATTGGTGACGGTCGCGGTGGTGTGCGCCAAATGCACGCCGAGGCTTTCCACCAGGCGCGGATCGTTAAGCGCTTCACCGAACGCGGCGAAGCTGCCGATCAGCCACAACGGACGGAACGCCTGATGCCGCAGGATGTACAGCGCCCGATGCCGGTGCGGGCCGTCGAGCAGCGAGAAGGCGATCACGCAGATCGCCGAGAAACAGGTGCCGACCACCAGCGCATACGCCAGCACCATCGCCAGGCTCTTGCCCAATGACGACGGCAGCGCGTAGCTCATGTAAACGGTGATGACCAACGCGATAAGCCATGGCCCGAGCTTGCGCAGGGCGAAGCGCAGCATGTCGAGGGCCTTGGGGTGCTGCGGCAGTTCTTCGGTCAGGCCGAAGCGCATGCGCACCCGGTGACCGAGCCAGATCAGCGCGGCGGCGAGCAGGCTCCAGACCATCAGAATCACCGCGAAGCCGAAGATGATCGGCAGCCACTCGCTGGCCGGCAACATCAGGTTATCGAGTTCGTCCTTGGCCAGATCGAACTCGTCGGACCAGCGGGTCAGCGGACTGTCGTCGCCGGAGAACTGCTTCTCGAAACTGGCCAGCGTGCCGCCAATCAGGCCCAGCACGCCTTCTTCCGGTGAAACCTGGGCTTTCTTTGTGGCGTCGCGCAGCTTTTTCAGGTCGCTCAGCAACTGTGCGCGTTGCTTGTCGTTTTCCAGCGACTTGATGACTTCATCCAGCGACTGACCCAACGGTTCCTGCGCCTCGGGCTGCGCCTTGGTGGAGTTGAGCAACCCCGGCAAGCCGACCGCGTGGGCAGGGGCCAGCGGCAGCAGCGTCATCAGGCAGACAAGGAACAGGCAGGGCAGAGCAAACAGACGAGCGAACACTAGGCGGTCAACCTCGCAAAGGGGCGAATTGAGCGAGTGTACGAGGCAGTCAGAATCAATGCGAGCCGGGCGCGGATTTATTCGTTGAGTTTGGCGAGGATCTTGTAGACCACGGTCGCCAGGATCATAAGCATGCCGATCCACATGGCGAAGACGCCGGCGTTCTTGTCGCGGAAGTTGAAGCCGATGGCCAGCAGGATCATCCCGCTCAGGATCGGGACGAGCATGGCATGGAACGAAGACATCGAGATCATGGAGACTGCCTTGTCGAAGGGGATGATGTAAGTCTAGGTCGGTTTCTTTGAAGCTGTATTGATCTGTGTAGGAGCTGCCGCAGGCTGCGATCTTTTGATCTTGGGTATGCAATTCAAAAGCAAGATCAAAAGATCGCAGCCTTCGGCAGCTCCTACAGGGGTTTGCGATGAGCTTATGGCAACTCGCGGCTGGCGTAGAACGCGCTCAGCACTTTGACCAGGTGTGCCAGGTCATGGCTGCCGCACAGTTCGCGGATCGAGTGCATGGCGAAGGTCGGCAGGCCGATATCGACGGTGCGCACGCCCAGATGGCTGGCGGTGATCGGGCCGATGGTCGAACCGCAACCCATGTCGCTGCGCACCACGAAGCTCTGTACCGGCACTTCTTCGGCCATGCACAGGTGGCGGAAGAATCCGGCGGTTTCGCTGTTGGTGGCGTAGCGCTGGTTGCTGTTGACCTTGATCACCGGGCCGGCGTTGAGTTTCGGGCCGTGGTTGGCGTCGTGCTTCTCGGCGTAGTTGGGGTGTACGCCGTGGGCGTTGTCAGCCGAGACCAGCAGCGATTTCTGAATGGTACGGACGAACTCGTCGCCTTCCGGCAGCAGGCGGCGCAGGGTCTGTTCGAGCATCGGGCCATCGGCACCGCACGCCGAGCAGGAGCCGACTTCTTCGTGGTCGTTGCACACCAGCACGCAGGTTTCTTCGGTGTCGGCGCTGAGCAGGGCTTGCAGGCCGGCGTAGCACGACAGCAAGTTGTCCAGGCGCGCGCCGGCGATGAAGTCGCCATGCAGGCCGATGATCGCCGCGCTCTGGGTGTCGTAGAAACTCAGCTCGTAATCCAGCACCACGTCGGCGTTCAGACCGTGTTCGCGAGCCAGTTGATCGGTCAATACCGCACGGAAGTCGACGCGCTCGTCACCGGCGAACTGCGCGAGGATCGGCGGCAGCTCCGTCTGTGCGTTGATCGCCCAGCCTTGGTTGGCTTCACGGTTGAGGTGAATCGCCAGGTTGGGAATGATCGCGATTGGCGCCTTGAAGTCGATCAACTGACTTTCGACCTTGCCGTCGCGACGGAAGGTGACGCGACCGGCCAGCGACAGGTCGCGGTCGAACCACGGCGCCAGCAGTGCGCCGCCGTACACTTCAACGCCCAGTTGCCAGAAGCCCTGACGTTGCAGTTCCGGTTGCGGCTTGACCCGCAGACACGGGCTGTCGGTGTGGGCGCCGACCAGACGGATCCCGTCGTGCAGTGGCGAGTTGCGGCCCATTTTGATCGCGACGATTGAGGAGTCGTTACGGGTGACGTAATAGCGGCCGTTGGCCTCGGTGGTCCATGGCTCGCGCTCGTCGAGGCGCACGTAACCGGCGGCCTCCAGACGCTGAACAAGGCTGGCGGTGGCGTGGAACGGGGTAGGGGAGGCCTTGAGGAAGTCGATCAGGCCTTGGTTCAACTCTTCGCGCATAAGAAGCTCCAGACAGCAATGGGCGCGAGTTTAACGCATCGGCCGGGGAATTGAATCCGAACCGGATCCCTGTGGGAGCGAGCTTGCTCGCGAAAGCGCTATGACATTCAACATTGATGCTGACTGATCAATTGCTTTCGCGAGCAGGCTCGCTCCCACAAGGGTTCGGCGGTGCTTGTCAGAACGGCGCAGGGCACTCGAAGCGCAGACGCTCGCCGGTTTGCGGATGGGTGAAGCTGAGCATGCTGGCGTGCAGGCACAGGCGCGGCCAGGCGGCGAGGGCCTGTTCGTGGGCGTAGAGCCCGTCGCCCAGCAACGGGTGCCCGATGGACAGCATGTGCACGCGCAACTGGTGCGAGCGCCCGGTGATTGGCGTCAGTTCGACGCGGCACCAGTCGCCGCAACGTTCCAGTACGCGCCAGAAGGTCAGTGCGTGTTTGCCGAATTCGTGGTCGACCACGTGGCGCGGTTTGGTCGGTGGGTCGTAGCGCAACGGCAAATCGATGCTGCCGCTGTCCAGTTCCGGCTGACCCCAGGCCAGGGCGGTGTAGGCCTTTTCGGTTTCGCGGTCGTGAAACTGTCGCGACAGTTCGCGGTGGGTGTCGGCGTCACGGGCCAGCAGAATGATGCCGGAGGTTTCCCAGTCCAGGCGATGGACGATACGCGCCTCCGGGTAGCCGTTTTCCTGCAGACGGGTGATCAGGCAGTCCTTGTTGTCGTCGGCGCGACCGGGCACCGAGAGCAGCAAGGTCGGCTTGTCGACCACAAGGACAGCGGCGTCCTGATGGATGATGCGGATGTTGGACAGCGGCATTAAAACAGCCTCGTAACAAATGCCAACGGCGGCTCAGACTGCTGATAACCCTGTAGGAGCTGCCGAAGGCTGCGATCTTTTGACGTTGAAGATCAAAAGATCGCAGCCTTCGGCAGCTCCTACACGAGCATCAGCAGCCCGAGCCGCCGTAGCGACTGCCGGATCGACTCAGCGATCAGGCAGGGTGATGTTGAGTTCCAGAATCGAGCAACTGCCCTGGCTTTCCAGTGCAACATGTACGTCGTCGTTGCCGATGTTGACGTACTTGCGGATCACATCGACCAGTTCCTTCTGCAAGGCTGGCAGGTAATCCGGCGTGCTGCGCTGGCCGCGCTCATGCGCCACGATGATCTGTAGACGCTCTTTCGCTACCGAGGCGGTACTTGGCTTTTTGTTGGCACGAAAGAAGTCAAAAAGGTTCATTACCTACCTCCAAACAGGCGCTCGAAGAATCCCTTCTTCGTAACATCGAGGAAACGATGTTCTTTTTCTTTGCCCAGCAGACGATCAACGGCATCGCTGTAGGCCTGACCGGCATCGCTCTGGTCGTCGAGAATCACCGGGACACCCGAGTTGGAAGCCTTCAGGACCGCCTGCGACTCAGGGATGACGCCCAGCAGGGTCACGGCCAGGATTTCCTTCACGTCTTCAACGCCCAGCATTTCGCCATCGCTGACGCGCTGCGGGTTGTAACGGGTCAGCAGGAGGTGTTCCTTGATCGGCTCTTCGCCGAGTTCGGCACGACGCGATTTGCTGGCCAGCAGGCCGAGCATGCGGTCGGAGTCACGTACCGAGGACACTTCCGGGTTGGTCACGATGATCGCTTCGTCGGCGAAGTACATCGCCAGGTGTGCGCCTTTCTCGATGCCCGCCGGGGAGTCGCAGACCACGAAGTCGAAGTCTTCCTTCAACTGCATCAGGACTTTTTCCACGCCTTCCTGGGTCAGCGCGTCTTTGTCACGGGTCTGGCTGGCGGCCAGCACGTAGAGGTTTTCCAGGCGCTTGTCTTTGATCAGGGCCTGCTGCAGGTTGGCTTCGCCGTTGACCACGTTGACGAAGTCATACACCACGCGACGCTCGCAACCCATGATCAGGTCGAGGTTACGCAGGCCCACGTCGAAGTCGACGATCACTGTTTTGTGGCCGCGCAGTGCGAGGCCGGTACCGATAGCGGCGCTGGTGGTGGTCTTACCCACACCACCCTTGCCGGATGTAACCACGAGAATCTTGGCCAAGGTGTTTCACCCCTAAGGAAGAAGGACTGTTTAGCCCCTGAAAAACATCTCTTGAAAACTACTGCAGTCGGACAGCCTTGGCTGGAATTCGGCGCAAGTCGCAATTGCCGGGGGCAAACGCTCCTTGATCCTTTTTCCTACTTCGTTTGAGCCGTTTTCGCTACGTTTTAGAGATGCTTGGAAAATGCGGCAGTATCCGTTAAAGCCGAATGATGTTCAACACGTCGGCCGACAGGCTGACCTGTACACCGGAGCCCCACAGTGGATCGCGGCGCAAATCTTCGGAAACCTTGTAATGCCCGGCGATGGAGATCAGTTCAGCGCTCAATTGCTGACAGAAAATCCGCGCCTTGGTGTCGCCTTTGACGCCGGCCAGGGCGCGACCGCGCATCGGGCCGTATACATGGATGTTGCCATCGGCCAGAAGTTCCGCCCCCGGACTGACCGAGGAAACCACCACCAGATCGCCACCCTGGGCGTATATCTGTTGGCCACCACGTACTGGCGTGGTGATGACGCGGGTCGGTTTGACCGTCGGCTCCGGCGGTTTTTCCGGCT
This sequence comes from Pseudomonas sp. S8, assembly GCF_050473925.1. NCBI lineage: Bacteria > Pseudomonadati > Pseudomonadota > Gammaproteobacteria > Pseudomonadales > Pseudomonadaceae > Pseudomonas > Pseudomonas sp. S8. The sequence continues at coordinate 2,452,818 of NZ_JBFDVZ010000016.1, read as the reverse complement.
TCTTTTTGACTTCCGGTTCCGGGGCCTCCAACGGCCGCTCGCGGGCGCCGGACGGCGGCAGCACCGGGATGTCGATGGCGATGGCGGCAGCGATGTCTTCGATACGGCTGGCGCGGATTGCCAGGGTGCGCAGGCCATGTTGGCGGCACACGCGCATCAGCCCGGGCAGATCGACCGCGCCTTCGCCGGGTGGCAGTTTGTCCAGCGCCAGGACCAACGGTGCATTGCTGAAGAAATTCGGTGCCTGGGCGACTTTGGCGGCCAGTTGCCGATCAAGGCTGTCGAGGTCGTTGCGGGACAGTTCCAGCACCGTAATGGCCAGCATGCTGCCCTTCAACTGGAACACGGGATCTCGGTCTGGCGATTCGTTTTGGCTCATATCGGCATACAACGGCTTGTCACTAAAAGTGCCGAGACTTATAACGAGAACGCCCGCGAGCCGCAAGCCGGGTCGAACGATGTAGAATGCGCGGCCACTGAATTTACGGAAGCTTTAATGGATCGCCCGCGTTTTCGAAGAGCCTATCTTTCTCCCCGCTTCTGGCCGCTCTGGTGCGGTCTGGGGCTGTTGTGGCTGGTCGTGCAGTTGCCCTATGCGGTCTTACTGACGATCGGTCGTGTTTTGGGCGCATTGATGTATCGCGTGGCCGGCGACCGGCGGCGCATCGCCAAGCGTAATCTGGAGCTGTGCTTCCCGGAAAAATCCGCTGCCGAGCGCAAACGCCTGCTTAAGGAAAACTTCGCCTCCACCGGCATCGCCTTCTTTGAAATGGCGATGAGCTGGTGGTGGTCCCGTGAGCGTCTGGCCAAACTGGCCCACGTCGAAGGCCTGGAGCATCTGCAAAAAGCCCAGCGCGAAGGCAAGGGCGTGATCCTCATGGCGGCGCACTTCACCACCTTGGAAATCGGCGCGGCGCTGCTCGGCCAGCAGCACACCATCGACGGCATGTACCGCGAGCACAAGAACCCGTTGTTCGACTTCGTCCAGCGTTGCGGCCGCGAGCGGCACAACCTCGATTCGCTGGCGGTGGAGCGTGACGACGTGCGTGGCATGCTCAAGCTGCTGCGTTCGGGCCGGGCGATCTGGTACGCACCGGATCAGGACTATGGCGCCAAGCAGAGTATCTTTGTGCCGCTGTTCGGCATTCAGGCAGCGACCGTGACCGCGACCACCAAATTCGCCCGCTTGGGTAAAGCGCTGGTGGTGCCGTTCACTCAGGAGCGTCTGGCCGACGGCAGCGGTTACAAGCTGGTGATTCATCCGCCGCTGGAAGACTTTCCGGGTGAAACCGAAGAGGCCGACTGCATCCGCATCAACCAGTGGGTGGAAAGCGCCTTGCGCGCCTGCCCTGAGCAATACTTGTGGGCGCACCGCCGCTTCAAGAGTCGTCCACCGGGCGAGCCGAAGCTTTACCCGAAACGGCGCGGCTGATTCACTCACCCTTTCAAGCACCACGGAGCGTTGCGATGAGCCCAGCTGAACCGGTCACAGGTTTGATTCTTTCCGGCGGCGGGGCTCGGGCGGCGTATCAGGTGGGGGTGCTGGCGGCGATTGCCGAATTGCTGCCGCTGGGCGCGGACAATCCGTTTCCGGTGATCGTCGGCACTTCGGCCGGGGCGATCAATGCGGTCAGCCTGGCCAGCGGCGCCACCGATTTTCGCGCGGCCATCGAACGTCTCACTCTGTTCTGGCAAGGCTTTCGCAGTCATCGGGTGCTGCGCAGCGATTGGCCCGGGGTGATCCGTCAGGCCAGCCGCTTTGTCAGTCACAGTCTGCTCGGCATCGGTCGGCAACTGCCGGTGGCGCTGCTCAACAGTTCGCCGCTGCGCGACCTGCTCAATGAAAAACTACACATGCCCGGCATCGCCGAATCCATCGCCCGCAAGCAATTGCATGCGGTGGCGGTGACCGCGTTCGGCTACGAATCGGGGCAGGCGGTGACCTTCTATCAGGGCGGCGGCAAGATCGATGCGTGGTTGCGCCATCGACGGATCGGCGTGCCGGCGCAATTGTCGGTGGACCATTTGCTGGCCAGTTCGGCGATCCCGTTGCTGTTTGCCCCGGTGAAAATCGGTGAGGAATATTTCGGCGACGGCGCAGTCCGCCAATCAGCACCGATCAGCCCGGCGCTGCACCTGGGTGCGAGTCGGGTGCTGGTGGTGGGTGTGAGCGGCAACCCGCGCGGTTTTGATCCGCAGCAGCCGCTGGAGCGCGCCTACACCGGGCAGCAGCCGACGCTGGCGCAGATCGGCGGGCACATGCTCAACAGTACGTTCATTGACAGTCTGGAAAGCGACATCGAGTTGCTCCAGCGTCTGAATCAGTTCAGTCGACTGATGCCCGATGGCGTGCCGACTCGTGAGTTGGGCGTGGCGCCAGTGGACGTGCTGGTGATTGCGCCGAGTCAGCCGATCGACGAGATCGCCGCGCGGCATCGCCAGGAGTTACCGGCGGCGTTGCGCTTGTTTCTGCGCGGTCCGGGGGCGACGAAAACGAGCGGAGCAGGGGTGCTGAGTTATCTGTTGTTCGAGGCGGGGTATTGCAGCGAGCTGATCGATTTGGGACGGCGTGATGCGTTGGCCAAGCGTGAGGAGTTGTGCCGGTTTCTGGGGATCACCGAGTCGGTGGTTCCGGCCTGAGATTTGCGGTGCGGCGAATCGCTGGCAAGCCAGCTCCCACAGGTTTTTGGATGGGCACAAAAAAGTGAACGACACATAACCTTGTGGGAGCTGGCTTGCCAGCGATGGCGTCCTTGCAGACGCCAGCGATACCAGGATCAGAAGTGGAACTTCACCAGGAAGCTGGTCACGTTCTGATTGGTGGTGAAGCCACGGGTGTCGTCGATCCCGTACTTGTCTTTCCAGTAGTCGTATTCAACACCGACGTACAGTTGCTTCTCGCCGAAATGCAGCGCCTTGCCCAGGTCGTATTTGACCTGTGGGTTGAAGTGCAGGTTGGCGTGGTATTCGCCTTTGCTGTTGACGTCGTTGTCGACCACCCAGTCCATGTAACCGTCGATCAGCACGTTCGAGCTGCCGACCGGGATGGTGTAGGACCAGACCGGCGTGATCTGCCAGACGTTATCACCCGGACGCGAGCCGTCGGTGTGGCGCTGGTAGAAGTTCAGCTGGAAGTAGTCGAAACCCGGGATCGCCAGGTCGAAGCCAGGACCGATCAGGTACGACTCGACGTCGCCTTCACCGAACTCGTAAGTCATCGCCAGCAGCACGTCTTTGATCGGACCGAATTCGAGCTTCTGGTCGAGGACTTTGCCCAGCGAGATGCGCGGCTGGAACTCACCGTAATAGGTGTTGTTGCCGACGCCGCCGTCTGGCTTGCCGTTGTAGAAGATCTTGTCGATGAACAGGAAGTTATCCCCGTACTTCCAGGCATCGGCGTGCTCGAAGGTGACGGTCTGCTGGATCGCCGGGTTGACCTTGAAGTCTTTGCCGTAGAGATAGGTCAGGCTGTTGTTCTGCCATTGCAGCAGGCCGTCGGCCATGGCTTGGCCGCCGGCCAGCATCGATCCCGCAAGCATCAGGCTGGTGCACATACGTTTCATTCGGTTGCTCCCAAAGTAGGTGTTCCACGTTTATTTTTTTAAGATCGGCGCTCTGGTGTGGCGCCTTTTTTCATTGCTGCAAAAGTCATCCGATCGGTCAGCTTCGCTGGTGATAGCAAGAGCTGGGCCAACGCTTTCGAAAAGCAAAAAAACGCCCGTTCGGCTGCTGAAAAACAGTCGATTGCGCGTGTTTTCGGGATGCCTCGGTACTGGCCGGGGCCGGGATAAGTTGGCCCGTCGGTCAGGAATTAAATCCGGGCTTTTTTTTAGACCGAATTCAAGAGGCCGCGGAGAATACTGACTCCTCGGCCAGCTCTCAAGTGCCCCGCAACAGAGCACCGACGACAGGTATGGGGCACGGTTGCGGGCCATCTCAGAAGTGCACCTTCACCAGCAGGCTGGCGGTGTTCTGGTTGGTGTCGAGGTTGTGACTGCTTTCGACGCCATATTTGTTCTTCCAGTAGCTGTATTCGGTGCCGACGTACAGCTGCTTCTGGCTCCAGCCCAAGGCTTTGCCGAGGTCGTATTTGATCTGCGGATTGATGTGCAGGTTGGCGTGGTAAGTGCCGCGCGAGTTCTGATCGTTATCGACCACCCAGTCCAGATAGCCATCGATCAGCAGGTCGGAGTTGCCCAGCGGCACGCTGTACGACCAGCCCGGAGTGATCTGCCACACGCCGTCGCCAGGGCGCGGGCCTTCGGTCTGGCGGCGGAAAATGTTCAGGGTCACGTAGTTGAAACCGGGCACTTTCAGGTCGAAGCCGGGGCCGATCAGGTAGGCTTCGCTGTCGCCTTCGCCGTACTCGTAGGTCATCGCCAGCAGCACGTCCTTGATCGGCCCGAACTCGATTTTCCGGTCGAAGATCTTGCCGAACGAGAAGCGCGGGGTGAATTCGCCGTAGAAGGTGTGCGGGCCTTTGTTGCGGTCTTCCTGGCCGTTGTAGAAGATCTTGTCGACGAACAGGAAGTTGTCGCCGTACTTCCACTTGTCGGCGTGCTCGAACGTCACCGTCTGCTGGATCGACGGGTTGATCGCGAAGTTCTTGCCGTACAGGTAGCTCAGGCTGTTGGTCTGCCACAGCAGTAAATCGCCGGCCATGGCCTGACTCGCGGCCAGCAGGCCGCCACTCAACAGAACGTTGGTTTGCGTGCGAATCATCGGTTGCTCCCTCTTGTTTTTATTGTTGAGGCAGGGTGTTGCACGTCCCCTGTGGGAGCGAGCCTGCTCGCGAAAGCGGTGTGTCATTCAACAGTGATGTTGACTGACATGGCCTCTTCGCGAGCAAGCTCGCTCCCACAGGGATAATCGGTAATGCTGTTAATGCGCGTGGCAGTCGTTGATCGCGGCGCGTTCGGCGCCGCCGAGGATGTTGAACAGCAGGTTCAGCGTCAGTGCGCTGAGCGTGGCCATGGCGATACCGCTGTGGGTGATCGGGCTCATCCACAGCGGCAGATGCGCGAAGAACTCCGGACGCACCACCGGGATCAGGCCCATGCCGATGCTCACTGCCACCAGCAACTGGTTGCGACGGTCACCGATGTCGGCTTCCTGGAGAATCTTGATCCCGGTGGCAGCGACCATGCCGAACATCGCAATCGCCGCTCCACCTAGCACTGCCGGTGGAATCGATGCGACGAGGAACGCCGCTTTCGGCAGCAGGCTCAGCACGATCAGCAGGCCACCGGCAACGATGGTCACCGAACGGCAACGCACGCCGGTCATCTGCACCAGGCCGATGTTCTGCGCAAACGAGGAGTGGGTGAAGGTGTTGAAGAAACCGGCAACGAACGAGGCGCCGGCATCGCACAGCAGGCCGCGCCGCAGCATCCGTGGGCAGACTTCCTGACCGGTGATCTTGCCCAGCGCGAGGAACATCCCGGTGGACTCGACGAAAATGATCACCACCACCAGACACATCGACAGGATCGGCGCCAGTTCGAATTTCGGCATGCCGAAGTGCAGCGGGGTGACGAACTGAACCCATGGCGCGTTGGCCATGCCGCTCAGGTCGACCATGCCGATGGCGCCGCAGAGCACGTAGCCCAGGCACATGCCGATCAGCACGGAAATATTGACCCAGAAGCCGCGCATGAAGCGGTGGATCAGCAAAATGGTCGCCAGCACCAGCGCGGCGATGGCCAGATAAATCGGTGAGCCGAACTGCGCCGCAGCGGCCCCGCCACCGGCCCAGTTCACGGCCACGGGGAACAGCGACAGACCGATCGAAGTGATGACCGTGCCAGTCACCAACGGCGGGAAGAAGCGCACGACCTTGGACATGAACGGAGCGATCAGCATGCCGAAGAGTCCGGCGGCGATGGTCGCACCGAAGATCCCTTGCAGACCGATACCGGGCATGCCGGCCATGGCGACCATGCTGCCGACGGCCGCGAAACTGGCGCCCATCATTACTGGCATGCGGATGCCCATCGGGCCGATCCCGAGCGACTGGACGATGGTGGCGATACCGGCGACCAGCAGGTCGGCGTTGATCAGGAAGGCGATTTCTTCACGACTCAGGCCAGCGGCCTGTCCGATGATCAACGGCACCGCGATGGCACCGCCGTACATCAGCAGAACATGTTGCAAACCGACCAGGATCAGTTGCAAAAGGGGCAAACGCTGAATGGCGGGTGCGTCGGGGATGCGCGCTTTGGACAGCTCGGACATGCAACACCTCGGATCTTTTTATTCTTGTGATTAACAGCTGTCGGGTTGCTCACAGCTGTTTCTTTGCATCAGGTAAACCGCGTCGCGGCTAATCGCTGGCAAGCCAGCTCCCACACAGGCAGTGCAAAACCCTGTGGGAGCTGGCTTGCCAGCGATGCTTTTACTGCTTAGTTGGTCTGGGCTCCCTGCGCGATCCAGGCACCGATCAGGTCACGTTCCTGCTGGGTCATCTGTGTGATGTTGCCCAGTGGCATGATCTGCGTGGTGATGGCTTGCGCCTGGATCCGCGCCGCGTTCTGGCGGATCTGCTCGGGGGTGTCGAACATCACACCGGCAGGTGCCGCGCTGAACAACGGGCTGGTTGGTTTGGCCGAATGGCAGACCGCGCAGCGTTCCTGGATCACGTTGTGCACCTTGTCGAAGGCCGGACCTGCGTTGGATGCTTGCGCCGGTGCCGCAGCCGGGGCTGCTGCTGGCGCTGCAGGTGCCGCCGCTTCAGCCGGTTTCGCGCCACCGCCCAGTGCCGTTTCCGGCAGTGGCTGGTACTCGATTTTCGCGGGTGCCTTGGCCACGTCCGGTGCGGTCGGCATCGGCGCCGGGCCGGTGACGTACGCCAGGGTGATCATGCCCACCGCTGCCACAGGCAGTGTCCAGGCAAACTTGTGGCTGTCGTGACGGGTGTTGAAATAGTGACGTACCAACACCGCCAACACCGCGATCCCGGCCAGGATCAACCAGTTGTACTGGCTGCCATAAGTGCTCGGGAAGTGGTTGCTGATCATGATGAACAGCACCGGCAGGGTGAAGTAGTTGTTGTGACGCGAACGCAGCAGGCCTTTGGCTGGCAGCGCCGGGTCTGGCGTACGGTTCTCGGCAATCGCCGCCACCAGTGCACGCTGCGCCGGCATGATGATGCGGAACACGTTGCCGACCATGATGGTGCCGATGATCGCGCCGACGTGCAGGTACGCTCCACGACCGCTGAACACTTTGCTGAAGCCATACGCCGCGCCGATGATCAGCACGAACAGGATGAAGCCGAGCAGGGCCGGTTTCTTGCCAAGGGCCGAATCGCAAAGGAAGTCGTAGATGAACCAGCCGGCGATCAGCGAACCGATGCCGATGGCCACGCCTTCAGGGCCGGTCAGGCCGCTGCCGGGTGCCACGAGGTAGAGCACGGGGTTGGAGTAGAACACCACGCACAGCAGCGCGATCCCCGACATCCAGGTGAAGTAGGCTTCCCATTTGAACCAGTGCAGGTTCTCCGGCATCGACGGTGGGGCCAGTTTGTATTTTTCCAGGTGATAGATACCGCCGCCGTGGATCGCCCACAGATCGCCGGCCAGACCGGTTTTCGGGTTGACGCGGTTGAGGTTGTTCTCCAGCCAGACGAAGTAGAACGACGCGCCGATCCAGGCCACGCCAGTGATCATGTGAACCCAGCGCACGCTCAGGTTCAGCCATTCCAACAGATGTGCTTCCACAGTCTTTACCTCTCGCCTGTCACTCTTGTTGTCGAGTGATCAGACCTTCTCTTATTGGTGGGGGGCGAGGATCAACCGCTCATCCTCTTTGAAAAAATGCTCATCGCAGTTATTGCCTGTGCCACTGCGATCAACCACCAGGAAGTCATCCCGCTTTTCGATCGTCAGCACCGGGTGGTGCCAGACGCCGCGATGGTAATTGATGCCCTGCCTGCCGTTGGTGACGAAGGCGCGGACCAAGCCTGATACAGGTACATCGCCAAGTGGCGCGACCACGATCAGAAAGGGGTTGCCGAGCAGCGGAATGAAAGCCTGGCTGCCCAGCGGATGGCGTTCCAGCATGCTCACGGTCAACGGCATGTCCTGCGCGTCGGCGCGGAAGATGCTGATGATCGCGTTGTCCTCAGGCGTAGCGGTTTCGACCGTCGCCAGTTTGTGGAAGCGCATGGTCGAACCGTTGTTGATCATGAAGTGGTCGCTGCCGTCGGTTTCGATCACGTCACCGAAGGGGGCGAAGGCTTCTTTGGTCAGCGGTTCAATCTGTAGTGTGCGCATGCTGTTCTTTTCCGAATTCTGTGTTGTTCAACTTTTAAGTGCGTCTTGCGCGATCCCTGTAGGAGCTGGCGAAGCCTGCGATCTTTTGATTTTGCTTTTAAGATCAAGATCAAGAGATCGCAGCCTGCGGCAGCTCCTACAGGCTCAGCATTACTTCGCGACCTTGCCGAGCACGCGCAGGCGGCTCACACCACCATCTGGGAACACGTTCAGGCGGATGTGGGTGATCGGGCCCAGTGCCTTGATCTGCTCGACGAAGGTGTGTTCGGCGTGCATTTCCAGCTTCTGGCTCGGCAGCAGTTCGCGCCAGAACAGCGACTGGGTTTCGATCTGGCTGTCGGTACCGCCCTTGACGAACGCGCCCTGGATCGAGCAGGTGTCCGGGTAGTTGCCCTTGAAATGCAGAGTGTCGACGATGATTTTTTCGATCTCGCCCGGATGACCCAGCGCGACGATCACCCAGTCATTGCCTGGCGTGCGACGACGTGCGGTTTCCCAGCCGTCGCCCATGTTGATGCCACGGCCCGGGTTGAGGATGTTGCTCATGCGGCCGAAGTGTTCGTCGGAGCAGGCGAGGGCGCGGCCGCCGTTGAGGGCTGCAGCCAGATCGACTTGCTCGTTGTCGCCCACCGCGGACCAGTCGCGGAACGGAATACCGTACACGCGCAGACGGGCGACGCCGCCGTCCGGGTAGATGTTGAAGCGCAGGTGACTGAACGCTTTGTCGTTGCTGATTTCATGGTAGTGGTGGCTGTTGCCCTGCAGCTCGACGGCCGACAGGACTTCAGTCCACTGGGTGTTTTCGTCCGGCTCGCCCGAGGCCAGGAAGCATGCTTCCAGCGAGGCCGATGGCGGGAAGTTGCCGGTGAAGAATGAAGTGTCGATGTCCACGCCTTTGATCGAACCTGGTACACCCAGGCGGATTACCGCGCTGTCGTAGCCTTCGAAGCGCTTGCGGCGCGATTCCCAGCCATCCATCCACTTGCCGTTGTCGTCGAACACACCCTCCTTCCACACGGCCGGGGTCGGCTGAAACAGACGATTGGCGTCTGCGAACCAGTCATCGGTGACCGAGATGATTTTGGTGCCCAGACGGGCATCGGCCAGGTTGACGAACTTCTCGAAAGGTACGGCGTAAGCTTTCATTCTTCTTGTCTGCCTTTAATAAGTTGGCTGGGGATGCTTGCAAGGCCCTGGGCATTCTCCGCGTCTGACATGCTCGGGCCAGGCTTGCTAAAGAGTCAGTAAACGGAACAGGGCGATCTTGTTGATCTCCGCCAGCGCGCATTTGAATTCGGTGTCGACCGAGTTGTGAATGCGCGTTTCGAACGCCGCGAGGATCTGATGCCGGTTGCTGCCTTTTACCGCCATGATGAAGGGAAACTTGAACTTGGCCTTGTAGGCGTCGTTCAGCTCGGTGAAGCGCTGGAACTCTTCGGCCGTGCATTGGTGAATACCGGCGCCAGCCTGTTCATGGGTGCTGGCTTCGGTCAGTTGGCCCTGGACGGCGGCTTTGCCGGCCAGGTCCGGGTGAGCGTTGATCAACGCAAGCTGGCTGGCGTGATCGGCGCTCAACAGGATGTCGCTCATGCGCTGGTGCAGGGTTTCGATCTCGTCGATCGAAGCGTCCACGCCCAGGTCGTAGGCCTTCTCGGCCACCCATGGCGAATGTTCGTAGATGTCGGCGAAAGCGTTGACGAAAGCGTCGCGGCTCAGGGTCGACGGTTGCAGGGTTTGAAAGCGGCTCATTTGGCGGCCCCTTGATACGGATGGGTTTCGTGCCAGTGGCGCGCAATATCGACGCGACGGCTGAACCACACCTGTTCATGACTTTTGGCATATTCGATGAAGCGCTTGAGCGACGCCAGACGCGCCGGACGGCCGATCAGGCGGCAGTGCAGACCGATCGAAAGCATCTTCGGCGCTTCGGCGCCCTCGGCGTAGAGCACGTCGAACGCGTCTTTGAGGTATTCGAAGAAATCGTCGCCCTTGTTGAAACCCTGCACCTGGGTGAAGCGCATGTCATTGGTGTCGAGGGTGTACGGGATCACCAGGTGCGGCTTGCCGGTCGGGTTGTTCGGTTCCCAGTAGGGCAGGTCGTCGTCGTAGGTGTCGCAGTCGTAAAGGAAACCGCCTTCTTCCATCACCAGCCGACGGGTGTTCGGGCCGGTGCGGCCGGTGTACCAGCCCAGTGGGCGTTCACCAGTGAGTTCGGTGAGGATGCGGATCGCTTCGAGCATGTGCTCGCGTTCCTGGGCCTCATCCATGTACTGGTAGTCGATCCAGCGGTAGCCGTGGCTGCAGATCTCGTGGCCGGCTTCGACCATCGCGCGGATCACATCCGGGTGGCGCTGGGCAGCCATGGCGACGGCGAAGATGGTCAGCGGAATGTCGAATTCCTTGAACAGTTTCAGAATCCGCCATACGCCGGCGCGGCTGCCATACTCGTAAAGCGATTCCATGCTCATATTGCGCGCGCCTTGCAGCGGCTGGGCAGCAACCATTTCCGAGAGGAAGGCTTCGGATTCTTTGTCGCCGTGCAGGATGTTGCGCTCGCCGCCTTCTTCGTAGTTGAGTACGAAGGACAGCGCGATGCGCGCGTTGCCCGGCCAGTGTGGGTGAGGAGGGTTACTGCCGTAACCGATCAGGTCGCGTGGGTAGTCAGCGCTCACTGCAGTCTTCCTTCTTATTCGTTGACAGGTTTGTGTAACGGCCTGCGCAGGCTGGCGTCACAGCGATGGGCTGATTGTATACAACTTTATTCGCAATTTGTAAGCCTGAATTTTCGCATTTTTCACCGACTGTCATCTTTTGCTGCTAATGGCGTAAGCCTGCAAGAAACCTGCCTGATCAGTCAGCTAATGGCTGTGAGGTTCAATACTCAGGCGCCTGAGGAGCAGATCAAGGTGAAACACCCGAATGGCGGGGGTGGTGCGAAAAATGTCGTTTTTATTGTGTACAATTTTTTTGAAAAGTGTCTTAATCAGTCGCTCGCCGCAGCTTTTCGTGCTCCGAATCGGTGCGGTCTCCTTTTTACCTGACTTCGGGAGGCGCGAAGTCTGACTGCTCTTTGCGGCCAGGCGCGCAGAATCAATGGGACGTTTGACAACACACGTTTTGGACGCTGCACACGGTTGCCCGGGCAGCTCGATCAAGGTCGAGCTGTACCGCGTTGAAGGTTCGCACCTGGAATTGGTCGCCAGTGCCGTTACCAACAGCGATGGTCGGGTCGATGCGCCGCTGCTGCAAGGCGATGACTACCGCACGGGGGTTTATCAAGTGCAGTTCCACGCCGGCGATTACTACCGCGCCCGTGGTGTGCAACTGCCGGAACCGGCGTTTCTGGACGTGGTGGTGCTGCGTTTTGGCATCTCCGCCGAGCAGGATCATTACCACGTACCCCTGCTGATCTCGCCTTACAGCTATTCCACCTACCGGGGCAGCTGACCCCCAAGCAGCTGCCCCCACCGGGAAGCGACTGCGCATATAGCTTCTTTGGTCTTTCGCCCGCTCACACTGCGGGCTTTTTTTCGTCTGCCTTAAAGTCAAAAGATCGTCCGATCGCGGCCCGAGCCTGCGGCAGCTCCTACAGTTTGGAATGCAATCCCCTGTAGGAGCTGTCGCAGGCTGCGATCTTTTGCTCTTTAACGGCTCAACAGCGACGCAGCGCCCGCACCACTGAACAACCCGGCACTCACCCGGTTGAACCAGCTCTGCCCCTTGCCGCTACGCAGATAGCGCGCCGCACCATGCGCACCCAGCCCGTAAGCCAGTTTGCAGCACAGGTCGAGCACCACCCAGGTCGCGATCATGATCAGCAGTTGCGGCAGGAACGGTTGTTGCGCGCTGAGGAACTGCGGCAGAAACGCGGCGAAAAACAGAATGTCCTTTGGATTGCTGGCGCCCAAGACGAAAGCCCGACCAAACAGGGTGCGGAAACGCGGCACCGGTGCGGCCTGCGGCACTTCGGCGCCCACCGCTGGCTGACGCGATTGCTGCCAGCTCTGCCAGGCGAGGTAGAACAGGTACAGCGCACCGACGATTTTCAGGGCGCTGAACAACTGTTCTGACGCCAGCAACAGGGCGCCCAACCCCAGCGCCGACGCACTGAGCAGGCATATCGAGGCGATCACGCCGCCGAGAAACGCCGGATAAGAGCGGCGCAAGCCGTAATTCAGACTGTTGCTGATCATCAGCAAAGACAGCGGCCCCGGAATCAGGATCACCACCAATGCAGCGCCGCTGAACAGCAGCCAGGTTTCCAGACTCATCACTTTGCTCCTTTTTTGTTGTACTCAAGAATGTGCAAAAGCCCCACCCGTGAGGGTGAGGCTGGTTTGACGCTTGAACCGCGTGACGCTTACAAGAAGATGAACTTGGCGATGAAGATCGCGCAGAGCACCCACAGGCTGACGGAAATTTCCTTGTACTTGCCGGTACCGGCTTTCAACGCCACGTAGGTGATGAAGCCCAGCGCAATGCCGTCGGCGACCGAGAAGGTCAGCGGCATCATGATCGCGGTGACGATCGCCGGGATGGCGTCAGTGGCTTCATCCCATTCGATGTGCGCCATGCCGCCCATCATCAGCATCGCGACGTAAATCAGTGCACCGGCGGTGGCATAGGCCGGAATCATCCCGGCCAGTGGTGCGAAAAACATCGCGGCTATAAATAGCACACCCACGGTGACTGCGGTAAGACCAGTCCGACCACCAGCGGCTACGCCAGCGGCACTTTCCACATAGCTGGTAACAGGAGGAACACCGACCACCGCGCCGAAAACACTGGAGGCACTGTCGGCTTTCATCGCGCGGGAGAGGTTTTCGATACGCCCGTCAGCGTTGACCAGATTGGCCCGCTGGGCGACGCCCATCAGCGTGCCGGCGGTGTCGAACATGTGTACGAAGAGGAAAGCCAGGACCACGCTGATCATGCTGACGTTGAACACGCCCGTGACGTTCATCGCCATGAAGGTCGGTGCCAGGCTTGGCGGGGTCGACATGATCCCTTCGTAGTGCACGATGCCCAGGCCCCAACCGGCGAGGGTCACGGTGATGATGCTGATGAGGATCGCACCGAAGACTTTGTGGTAGCTGAGGATCGCGATCATCAGGAAGCAGATCGCCGCCAGCAGCGGGCCGGGTTCACGCAGGGAGCCGAGTTTGATCAGGGTGGCCGGGCTGTCGACGACAATGCCAGCGGTTTTCAGACCAATCAGCCCGAGGAACAGGCCGACGCCAGCGCCCATCGCAAAGCGCAGGCTGACCGGGATGCTGTTGAGCAGCCATTCGCGAATCCGCGAGAAGGTCAGGATCATGAACAGCACACCGGAAACGAACACCGCACCGAGCGCGGTTTCCCAGTTGTAGCCCATGGTGCCGACCACGGTGTAAGTGAAGAAAGCGTTGAGGCCCATGCCCGGTGCCAGGCCCACCGGCCAGTTGGCGTACAGGCCCATCAGCAGGCAGCCGAGTGCGGCGGCGATGCAGGTGGCGACGAAGGCTGCACCGTGATCGATCCCGGCATCGGCCATGATGTTCGGGTTGACGAAGATGATGTAAGCCATGGTGATGAAGGTTGTCAGACCGGCAATCAGCTCGGTCTTCACCGTGGTGCCATGCAAGCTGAGTTTGAAGATGCGCTCCAGCACGCCTGTGCGTAAGGGCGGCGAGAGTTCCAGCGTCGATGCTTCGGATTTGCGGCTTTCCACAGCGAGTACTCCTCAAGAGTTTTATTGTTATTTCCAGGGCCGGACCCATGAGGGGTGGCAGCAGCCCTTTGAGGCATACGCGAATTTGTTGACCATGCGGTCAGGAACTCGCACGCAGTGGATTATGCTTTTGTGTACAAATAAAGCAAATATTGTTTTTGGTTTTGTTTACGAAAGGTCAGGCGATAGGGATATATCGCCCTCAGAGGCCCCATCGCTGGCAAGCCAGCTCCCACAGGTTTTGTGTACACCACCGATCACTGTGGGAGCTGGCTTGCCAGCGATCAGGCCGGATCAGTCAATCAAGATGTGGCTGAGTGCTCCCAAGCGCCATATTCACCGCCAACCACCCATTCACCGCCGCTTCCCCAGCCTCGGCAAACACCCGCTCGAGCAATTTCACCTGCTCACGGCGCAACGCCTGCTCAAACTTCTCACCTTCAGTAGTCAGCTCCAGCAAGCGCTTACGCTTGTCCGTCTCCGACGCCACGCTGTCCACCAAGTGCATTTCCTGCAGCTGGCGCAACGGCATGTTCAGCGCCTGCTTGCTCACGCCGAGCAATCCCAGCAACTCCTTCACGCTCAAATTCGGATAACGCGCGATGAAAAACACAATCCGCTGATGCACCCGGGACAAGCCGCGACGTTCGAGCATTTCGTCGGCCTTGGCGGTGAACGCCTGATAGCCGAAGAAAAACGCTTCCATCGCCTGCTGCTGGCTGGCGGGGTTTTTAAGGTCAAGCATGTTGACGTACTCGCTCAAGCTGTCGTAGTTTCAGTCAACCAGTTTGACTCATTTTCTCCAGCCCTCGCTACCGGTGACTCCCATGGCTTTTTCCGAACGTGTTTCGCGCCTTAAAAGTTCTCTGATCCGTGAAATCCTCGCCGCCGCCCAGCGTCCGGAGGTGATGTCGTTTGCCGGTGGCCTGCCCGCCGAAGCCATGCTGCCGAAAGTCGAATGGGCCGACATGCCGCTGTCCCTCGGCCAATACGGCATGAGCGAAGGCGAGCCGGCGCTGCGTGAAGCGCTGGCGGCGCAGGCGCAAGCGTTGGGTCTGGCGTGCACGGCGAGTCAGGTGCTGGTGGTCAGCGGTTCCCAGCAGACCCTCGATCTGGCCGCCAAGTTGTACATCGACAGGGGCACCGAAATTCTTCTGGAGGCGCCGACCTACCTGGCCGCGCTACAGATCTTCCAACTATTCGGCGCCGAATGCCTGACCGTGCCGCAAGAATCCGATGGCCCCAATCTGGCCCAACTGCGCAGTCGCCTTGAGCAACACCGCCCGGCATTCATCTACCTGATCCCGACGTTCCAGAATCCGTCCGCCGTGCGTTACAGCGAAGCCAAGCGCGCTGCCGTCGCCGCGCTGCTGGACGAATTCGGCGTGACCCTGATTGAAGACGAGCCGTACCGCGAACTGACGTTCGATGGCGGCAGCGCCAAACCGATTGCCGGGCGTTTGAAGAAAGCCAGCTGGATTTACACCGGCACCGTGTCGAAAACCTTGCTGCCGGGTTTGCGCGTCGGCTACCTGATCGCCAGCCCGGACCTGTTCCCGCATTTGCTCAAGCTCAAGCAATCGGCGGATCTGCACACCAACCGCATCGGCCAGTGGCAGGCGCTTCAGTGGATCGGCAGTGAAAAATATCAGCAGCACTTGGGTGAGTTGCGCGGCTTCTACCGGCAGCGCCGCGATGCGTTTCAAGCGGCGCTGGAAACGCATTTCTCTGATCTGGCGGACTGGAACGCCCCGCAGGGCGGGCTGTTTTTCTGGCTGACGCTCAAGCAACCGCTGGATACGCGAACGCTGCTCAACGAGGCGCTGGCCAATGACGTGGCGTTCATGCCGGGCGAGCCGTTCTTTCCCGAGCCGGATAAAAACCTCGGGCACCTGCGTTTGAATTTCAGCCACATCGACCCGGCGCGACTGGATGAAGGGCTCAAGCGACTGGCGGCGGTGGTGAGACAGGCGCAGATAAATAAAGCGGCGTGAAAAACAAATAAACCGGCTCGAGGGCCGGTTTATTTTTGTCTGAGTAATGTGTTGTTCTTGCGGCCCTCATCGCTGGCAAGCCAGCTCCCACAGGTTTTGTGAACGCCTCAGGTCACTGTGGGAGCTGGCTTGCCAGCGATGGGGTCATAAGCAACACAACATCAATATCAGACCGCCGCAAACCGCTTATCCAGATAATCAATAATCACCTTGGACTCATACATCCACGTGGTCTGCCCATTCTCTTCAATGCGCAGGCACGGCACCTTGATCTTGCCGCCCTGGTCCAGCAGGGTCTGGCGATCCTGTTCATTGTTCTTCGCGTCCTTCAGTGCGACCGGCACATTCAGGCGACGCAGGGTGCGGCGGGTTTTCACGCAGAACGGGCAGGCGTGGAACTGATACAGGGTCAGGCCTTTGGCGGCGGCGTTGACTTGCGCCTGTACCTCGGCCGGGCGCTGTTTCTTGCCCGGACGGGTGATGAAGTCGATGAAGATGATCAGTTGGCCAAGGCCGACACGAAGCGCTTTTACGAACACGTTGAAAGCCTCACGGTGCAAAGAGAGAAGGGCGCGCAGCTTACCCGATTTTTCACGGACGAAAAAAAACCGGCGATCAACGCCGGTTTTTTTCTGCAGCCGATTACTTGATCAGGCTGAGGAACTCGCTGCGAGTCGCCGCGTTTTCGCGGAACTCACCGAGCATCACCGAAGTGATCATCGACGAATTCTGTTTCTCGACACCGCGCATCATCATGCACATGTGCTTGGCCTCGATCACCACGGCCACGCCCAGCGCACCGGTGACTTGCTGCACCGCGTCGGCGATCTGACGGCTGAGGTTTTCCTGGATCTGCAGGCGGCGGGCGTACATGTCGACGATTCGCGCAACCTTCGACAGGCCCAGCACTTTGCCGCTCGGAATGTACGCGACATGGGCCTTGCCGATGAACGGCAGCAGGTGGTGTTCGCACAACGAGTACAGCTCGATGTCCTTGACCAGCACCATTTCGCTGTTGTCGGAGCTGAACAGGGCACCGTTGGTGACCTCTTCGAGCGTCTGTTCATAACCGCGGCAGAGGTACTGCATGGCTTTGGCGGCACGCTTTGGCGTGTCGAGCAGGCCCTCGCGGGAGACGTCCTCGCCCAGTTGGCCGAGAATCGCGGTGTAATTCTGTTCCAGGGACATGAAACTACCTGTGGGGATTTTCGCAAAGGGCAAGGGTACGGTGGCGGACACAACCCTGCAAGTTCGGTGTAACGCGATTATTCGTCGCGGCCTTCCATCATGGTGCGTTTGAGCATCACGTACACCGCACCGGCACCGCCGTGTTTTGCCTGACATGAGCAGAAACCGAGCACTTGCGGATGCTGGCGCAGCCACGTGTTGACGTGGCTTTTGATCATCGGCCGCTTGCCGTCCAGGCGCACGGCCTTGCCGTGGGTGACGCGCACGCAGCGGATTTCGAATCGGGTTGCTTCGGCGAGAAACGCCCAAAGCGTCTCGCGGGCCTTTTCCACGTTCATGCCGTGCAGGTCGAGGCTGCCTTCGAACGGGATCTGCCCGATCTTGAGCTTGCGCATCTGGCTTTCCTGCACCCCGTCGCGGGCCCACATCAACTCGTCTTCGGGGCCGACGTCGATCACGAACTGATCGGACAGGCCATCCACGGTGGTGTTGTCGGTGCGCACGGTGGCGGACTGGCGCAGCTTGGCAATGTGCGCGCGGTCAGCCTTGGGTTTGCCGGTGTCGGCGCGGTCGTGCTTGATCGGCTTGACGCCTTGGATCGCACTTTTGAACAGGGAAAAATCGTCGTCTTGCATGTCAGCCTCCGCGAAGGGCGGCCAGTTTACCCAAGTCGAAACAAAACGGCCCGGCAAAAAGCCAGGCCGTGCAGTCAGTCGTGTTTTTTCATCAGGTGCGGGGACATGTTCAGTTCCCGCGATTGCCGGGCGCGACGCCGGCATCGACGCCACAGGGCCACGCCGAAGTACAGGAACAACAAGCCGACCGCGAGAATGATCGCCGAACCCATCGGCGTGGCATTCAAGTCGCCGAGCGCCGGCGGGCGTCCCAGCAGGCTGGCGGCACCGGCCATCGCCAGCAGCACGCCGAACGTCGCCAGAATGGCGGCGATCGCTGCGCCGAATCGAAAACGCCAGTTGCTTTGGCCTTTGGGCCGCAAGCGGCGTGCGTCAAATCCATCGGATAACTTCATTCCGACCTTCCTCAATGGGTATCGGCCCTTCGACCGGGAGTTGACCGGGTTGTTCCTGAGGCTAAGGCAATTGAAGCAAATGCGAGGCTTTTGCGGATGAGCGGCGCGGTGAGCCGCTCATTCGCAGAGATCAGATCAGATCTTGAGTCAGGGCGAGGGTGGCGAAGTTGTCGGCCATGATCGCCATTTCCGCTTCCTGTACCACGGCGGCGCTGAGCACCCGGCCCTTGAACGGCAGGTCGCGGGTGGCGCAGGCGTCTTCGACCAGCGTGCAACGGAAACCCAGGTTCTTCGCCGCACGCACGGTGGTGCTGACGCTGGAGTGGCTCATGAAGCCGCAGACGATCAGGTCCAGCGAGCCGAGGTTCTGCAGACGGTCCAGCAGTTCGGTACCGTGAAACGCACTCGGCAGCAGTTTGCCGATGATGGTTTCATCGCCCTGTGGCTCAAGGCCGGGGATGAATTCGCCACGTTCGCCCTGTGGATCGAACAGGCCACCGACGGTGCCGAGATGACGCACGTGCACGATCGGCCGACCGGCTGCACGGGCCGCAGCGACCAGTTGTTTGATGTTCGCGACGGCCGCGTCCATGCCGCTCAGGGCCAGCGGGCCACTGAGGTACTCTTTCTGGGCATCGATGATGACCACGGTGGCATGGCTCAGTGTGGCCGCTGCGTAACCGCGGCCGCTGAGTTGAAACATCGTTTTTGGAACGGACATTCGGGGCTCCTTGGGGTGGGGCTTTTGCGGCATTGTCCTCTGGCTGAGCGGTTCTGTGAACCGCTACCATCGTAGGCAGCGTCGTTATTGGCCTGCAGCCTTGTCAAGTTACACGTTCTGTTCAATAGCTGATGCAAAAAACAGAAAAGTCCTACTGTCGGCCGCGAATGTTTCCCGCGTCGTCGTGACGCGTTTTGGCTGGTAGAATCGCCAGTCGTTTTTTCTGGAGTTCTGCCCCGTGATCACTTCCCGACTTCGTACCCTGCGCGACCACATCCGTTGGGCCGTCAGCCGCTTCCATGGGGAGGATCTGTTTTTCGGCCATGGCACCGACAATGCCTGGGATGAAGCCCGGCAGTTGGTCCTCGGTGCCTTGCACCTGCCGTGGGAGATCGCCGACAGCTACCTCGACTGTGCGCTGGAAGACGACGAGCTGGTCAACCTGCAACGCCTGCTCAAGCGCCGCATCGAAGAGCGTATTCCGACCGCGTACCTGCTGGGCGAAGCTTGGTTCTGTGGCATGTCGTTCATCGTCGATGAGCGCGTGCTGATCCCGCGTTCACCGATTGGCGAGCTGATCGAAAACCGTTTTGCCCCATGGATCGGTGACGAACCTGCGCGGATTCTCGACCTGTGCACCGGCTCCGGTTGCATCGGCATCGCCTGCGCCTACGAGTTCCAGAACGCTGAAGTGGTGCTGGCCGATCTGTCGTTCGAAGCGCTGGAAGTGGCCAACCAGAACATTGAGCGCCACGGCGTCGATGAGCGTGTGTACACCGTGCAGGGCGATGGGTTTGACGGGTTGCCAGGGCAGCGTTTCGATCTGATCGTGTCGAACCCGCCGTACGTTGATGCAGAAGATTTCGCCGACATGCCGGACGAATACCAGCACGAACCGGAGCTGGGCCTGGCCTGTGGTGATGACGGCTTGAACCTGGTGCGACGGATGCTCGCCGAAGCGGCGGATCACCTGACCGAGAAGGGTCTGCTGATCGTCGAGGTGGGCAACAGCCAGGTGCACGTCGAAGCGCTGTACCCGGAAGTCGACTTCGCCTGGCTCGATTTCGAGCGCGGCGGGCATGGCGTGTTCATGCTGACCGCAGAGCAGTGCCGTGCTCATCAGGCCCTGTTCGCCTCCCGCGTTTAAGGGCGAAAAGCAAAAGATCGCAGGCTTCGCCAGCTCCTACACGGATCCCCCGTAGGAGCTGCCGCAGGCTGCGATCTTTTGATCTACCGGTGCGTAGCAATCCAGATCAACAACCCCGCCTGAAACACCGCAAATGCCACCAGGCAAGTAATGGTAAAACGCAAACCAGCATCTTCACGCTTGAACTTGCTGACCTTCTCTTCCTGCTTCTTCAGCTTCACTTCCTGCTCGGCGAGGTTCTGCTCGGCCTGTTGCAGCATCTGCGCCGCTTCGAGAATCTCGACGATCTGCAGCTTCTCGCTGTTCCAGTCGCCCAGCAAGTCACCGACCTGCACCTCTTTGACGCTGCCCTTCAAATGCTGGGCGTCGGCGTAAACCACGTCAAAACCATGCACGCGCAAGAAGTGATCGCGACGCAGGCGGGTGTCTTCGTTCAGCGCGTCCTTGTTGTTCAGGTCCATGCCGTCGACGGTGTAGGCGGGCCAGCGTTTTTTCGCCCAATTGATGCCTTGCGCGGCCAGGAAGCGACCGATGCCACGGTTCAGCGGTTCGATCTGCAAGCCGCTGTCGGGGCCGAAATGCACACGCTTGCTGGTGTGATTGACCCACACATCGAGATGGTTCTGCTCTTTGCGCACGCGCTGGCCGGGCAGTTTGATCGCCATGCGCATCAGGCTGTGCTCTTTGCTGTTGCGCTCGGCATAGCCGAATTCGACAAAACGCAACGGCCGGCCACCGGTGTGACGGTCAGTCTGCAGCGGGGCCAGGCGGAGCATCTTGTGGTGCTCGACGCTGACGTCCGCCCATGGCAGCTCGACCGCTGGCGGTGCGTCTTTTTCAGCGGTGGTGTCGGGTGAAGTCGGGGTATCAGTCATAACGGCGAGATCCTGTCCAAGCCCTGCTTGTCGCCAGCCGGTTCGCTGGCGACAAAGGCTTATCGGCCGTTTTTTTCAGGACTGGAGGGTAAACACCGTTTAACGGCTGCGAAGTCCGTCAATAAATTCGATGAGTTTGCCGCCCAGCTCCGCCGCCAGTGGCAAATTCGGGTCCTTGTAGGAGGCCAATTGCCGCTTCACATCGGCAGCGACGATGCGCATGACGTGGTTCATGCCGTCGATTACCACCAGTTCGGCATTGGGATTGGCCGCTTTGAGCGCCTGTGCATCGCCGACGCCAACCTGCATGTCGTTGCTGCCCTGAACGATCAGCGTAGGCATCTTCAGTTGTGCAAACGCCTTGGCCGGATCCTGACGGAACAGCGAAATCAGGTACGGCTGCACGCTCGGGCGGAAAATCGGTTGCAGTGGCGCCGGCACGTTGGCGTCGGTGTGGCCGGCCTTGAGGCTGTCGAGCAGCTGATTGCTGCGCAGCATCAACGGTGGCGGCAGGCTGCGCGCCAGTTGTTCGCGAATCACTTGATCCACTGGCCTTGCGCTGCCGGACAGGGAAATCAGCGCAGCAGCCTCCGTGCGCGGGGCGGCGAGGGTGGCAATGAGGGCGCCTTCGCTGTGACCGAGCAGAATCAACGGGCCGAAACGCGGATCGCTTTTCAGCTTCTGGCTCCAGGCCACAGCATCGTTGACGTAGGCCTCCACCGACAGATTGCGCTCGTCAGGCGTGGCCGCGAAGCTCGCAGCGACCCCGCGCTTGTCGTAGCGCACGCTGGCAATGTTGTGTTTGGCCAGCACCCAGGCCAGCCGCTTGAGGCTGTCATTGCGCCCGCCATCGGGGTTATTGCCGTCACGATCTGTAGGACCGGAGCCGGCAAGGATCAGGACAACCGGTACTGGGGTGTCGGATTTTGGCAGCAACAGCGAGCCGAAAAGTTCACCGTTGCCGGTGTCCAGAGAGATCGGGCGCTGCAGGACAGTCGCGTGGGCAAAGCCGGTAAACAGGGTAAGACTCAAGATCAGAACTCGCAGCATCATCACGCCATCATTCGCCAAGGTGCCGGTTGGACTCACCAACACCACTAAGGTTCGAGGATGAACTACTCGGTTAGCCTGCGTATACTGGCGCGCATCACGAATTCGGGTTTGATTTCACGGAGCGTCCTGCATGTCCGGCAATACCTACGGCAAGTTGTTCACTGTCACCACCGCTGGCGAGAGCCATGGTCCGGCGTTGGTCGCCATTGTCGACGGCTGCCCGCCGGGCCTGGAGATCTCCCTCGAAGACCTGCAGCGCGACCTCGATCGACGCAAGCCGGGCACCAGCCGCCACACCACCCAGCGTCAGGAAGCCGACGAAGTCGAAATCCTCTCCGGCGTGTTCGAAGGGCGCACCACCGGTTGCTCGATCGGCCTGCTGATCCGCAACACCGACCAGAAGTCCAAGGACTACTCGGCGATCAAGGATCTGTTCCGCCCGGCGCACGCCGACTACACCTACCACCACAAATACGGCGAGCGCGATTATCGCGGCGGCGGACGCAGCTCGGCGCGCGAAACCGCCATGCGCGTGGCGGCCGGGGCGATTGCGAAGAAATTCCTCGCCACCCAAGGCATTGTCATCCGTGGCTACATGAGCCAGCTCGGCCCGATCGAAATCCCGTTCAAGACCTGGGATTCGGTGGAACAGAACGCGTTCTTCAGCCCGGATCCGGACAAGGTGCCGGAGCTGGAAGCTTACATGGACCAGTTGCGCCGCGACCAGGACTCGGTCGGGGCGAAGATCACCGTGGTTGCGGAGGGCGTGATGCCGGGCCTGGGCGAGCCGATTTTCGATCGCCTCGACGCTGAACTGGCGCACGCGCTGATGAGCATCAACGCGGTGAAAGGCGTGGAAATCGGCGCCGGTTTCGCCTGCGTCGCTCAGCGCGGCACCGAGCATCGTGATGAACTGACCCCGGAAGGTTTCCTCAGCAACAACGCTGGCGGCATTCTTGGCGGGATCTCGTCCGGTCAGCCGATTGTGGCTCATTTGGCGTTGAAGCCAACGTCGAGCATCACCACCCCGGGCCGTTCGATCGACATTCACGGCAACCCGGTGGACGTGATTACCAAGGGCCGCCATGACCCGTGCGTCGGCATCCGCGCCACGCCGATTGCCGAAGCGATGATGGCCATCGTGTTGATGGACCACCTGCTGCGTCACCGTGGGCAGAACGCCGACGTGCGCGTCAGCACCCCGGTGCTGGGTCAGCTTTGATGGTTGATCGCCAAGCCGTCGCGGCCTGACCGTGGCGGCGCTTCCGTACTGGCGGCTGTCCAGTTTCTATCTGTTCTATTTCGCCTTGCTCGGTTCGACAGCGCCGTTTCTGGCGCTGTACTTCGATCATCTCGGCTTCAGCCCTGCGCGCATCGGCGAGCTGGTGGCGATCCCGATGCTGATGCGCTGCGTGGCGCCGAACATCTGGGGCTGGCTCGGTGACTACACCGGCAAACGCCTGGCCATCGTGCGCTTCGGCGCAGTGTGCACGCTGCTGACGTTCTCGCTGATTTTCGCCAGCAAGACCTACGCCTGGCTGGCGATGGTCATGGCGCTGCATGCGTTCTTCTGGCATGCGGTATTGCCGCAATTCGAAGTCATCACCCTCGCGCATTTGCAGGGACAAACCTCGCGCTACAGCCAGATTCGCCTGTGGGGTTCGATCGGTTTCATCATCACCGTGGTCGCGCTGGGGCGCTTGTTCGAATGGCTCAGTCTCGATATCTACCCGGCCGCGCTGGTGCTGATCATGGCCGGCATCGTCCTCAGCAGCCTGTGGGTGCCGAACGCGCAACCCCCGCAAGGTAACCGGCCAAGCGGCGAAGGTTTCCTCAAGCAGCTGCGCAACCCTGGTGTGCTCGCGTTTTACGCCTGCGTCGCGCTGATGCAGATGAGCCACGGCCCGTATTACACGTTTCTGACCTTGCACCTTGAACGCCTCGGTTACACACGCGGCACAATCGGCATGCTCTGGGCCGTGGGCGTGGTCGCCGAGGTGCTGATGTTCATGGCGATGAGCCGGATTCTCGTGCGCTTTTCATTGCGTCGGGTGCTGATGGCGAGTTTTCTGCTGGCGGCGCTGCGCTGGTTGCTGCTAGGTTCGTTCGCCGAATTCCTCTGGGTACTGTTGTTGGCCCAGGTGCTGCACGCGGCGACCTTCGGCAGCTTTCATGCGGCTGCCATCGCGTTCGTGCAACGTAGCTTCGGTGCGCGTCAGCAAGGTCAGGGTCAGGCGTTGTACGCGGCGCTGGCCGGCACCGGTGGCGCGCTGGGCGCGTTGTATTCCGGTTACAGCTGGAATGCCCTCGGTGCGACATTGACCTTTAGTATTGCCAGTCTCGCGGCGCTCGCTGCTGCCGTTATCATTGCCACACGTATGCAAGAGGACAGGCCATGAGCCTTACGCGTGAACAGCTCGCCCAGCAGATCGTCGACGCCGGGCGTTTTCTTTATGGTCGCGGCTGGTCGCCGGCCACCAGCAGCAATTACTCGACGCGCCTGTCGCCGAGCCAAGCGTTGCTGACCGTGTCGGGCAAGCACAAGGGCCAGTTAGGGCTGGATGACGTGCTCGCCACTGATTTGTCCGGCAACAGCCTGGAACCGGGCAAAAAACCGTCCGCCGAAACCCTGCTGCACACCCAGCTCTATAGCTGGCGTGCGGAGATCGGTGCGGTGCTGCACACCCACTCGGTGAACGCCACGGTCCTGTCGCGGCTGACACCGCAAGACTTTATCGAGTTCGAAGACTACGAACTGCAAAAAGCCTTCAGCGGCATCTCCACCCACGAATCCCGGGTGCGCGTGCCGATCTTCGACAACGATCAGGACATTGCGCGCCTCGCCGCCAAGGTGCAGCCTTGGCTCGACGCCCATCCCGATTGCGTCGGTTACCTGATTCGCGGCCACGGCCTCTACACCTGGGGTGCGCAGATGAGCGATGCCCTGCGGCAGATCGAGGCTTTTGAATTTCTGTTTGAATGCGAGTTGAAAACCCGCAGCGTCATGAACCGCCAAGGCTGACTTCACCCGAAGCCGCCCATTTGCCTGATCAAATGCACTGCCCGACCGGTCTGCAAGAACCGGACGGCAAGGCCGTTACCGAGGAATTGCCCATGAGCAGCCTGTCCGTTTATCACGTATCCAGCCCCGAGATTCCGAACAAGGTGCTGACCCATTTCGAAGACATCGCCTCGACGCTCGCCGAGCAGGGCGTACGCTTCGACCGCTGGCAAGCCGCGACGAAGATCCAGCCCGGTGCCAGCCAGGAAGAGGTGATCAGCGCCTATCAGGAGCAGATCGACAAGCTGATGACCGAGCGCGGTTACATCACCGTCGATGTGATCAGCCTCAACAGCGATCACCCGCAAAAAGCCGAGCTGCGCGCCAAGTTCCTTGAAGAACACCGCCATGGCGAGGACGAAGTGCGCTTTTTCGTTGCCGGTCGTGGCCTGTTTACCCTGCACATCGACGATTATGTCTACGCGGTGTTGTGCGAGAAGAACGACCTGATCTCGGTGCCGGCCGGTACCAAGCACTGGTTCGACATGGGCGAGCACCCGCACTTCGTGGCGATTCGCCTGTTCAACAACCCCGAAGGCTGGGTCGCCAACTTCACCGGCGAAGACATCGCCGGGCGCTTCCCGCGTCTGGAGGACTGAGCCGATGTCGATCAAAGTCATCCTCACCGACATTGAAGGCACCACCAGTGCGGTGAGTTTCGTCTTCGACGTGCTGTTCCCGTATGCCGCCAGACACCTGCCGGACTTCGTGCGGCAGAATGCCGAGCGCGCCGATGTTGCCGAGCAACTCGACGCCGTGCGCCGTGACAACAACGAGCCGCAGGCCGATGTTGAACGGGTGGTGGAAATCCTCCTGAGCTGGATCGCCGAAGACCGCAAGGCCACGCCGCTCAAAGCGCTGCAAGGCATGGTCTGGGCGCAGGGCTATCAAGCCGGGCAGTTGAAAGGCCACGTTTACCCGGACGCCGTTGAAGCGCTCAAGCGCTGGCATCAGGCCGGTTATCAGCTGTTTGTGTATTCGTCCGGTTCGATCCAGGCGCAGAAGCTGATCTTTGGTTGTTCCGAGGCGGGGGATCTGACGCCGTTGTTCAGCGGGTATTTCGACACCACCTCGGGGCCCAAACGCGAAGAACAGTCCTATCGCAACATCCAACAGGCAATTGGCGTCGAGCCGGGGGAGATTCTGTTTCTGTCGGATATCGTCGAGGAACTGGATGCCGCGCAGGCTGCCGGTTTGCAGACCTGCGGCCTGGCTCGCGAGGGTGGGGAGCTGGGAAGCCATATCACCGTCGACAGCTTCACCGGCATCGAACCCGAAGCCTTCTAACCACACACAATCCCTGTAGGAGCTGCCGAAGGCTGCGATCTTTTGATCTTGATTTGGTATTAAAGATCAAGATCAAAAGATCGCAGCCTTCGGCAGCTCCTACATAAGAATTGCGTACAAACAAAAGGCCGTGGAGCAGATGCTTCACGGCCTTTTTTGTTTAATGCGTTTACATTTTTACAGCGAGTGATACGTCGGCAGGGCAAAACGCTGCTGGCTTTGCAGCATTGCAATCTGCGGCAGTTCACTGGCTTCTTCTGCCAGGTCACGACGGATGGCGCTGATTGCCCACGACAGTTGGTCGGCGTTGTGCATTTGCTGGTAGGTCAAGGCGCGCTTGAACACTTTGCCTTCGCTGCTGCGCAAGGTCAGCAAAATCCCGCCATCAGGACGCGGTGCAGTGGTGACGTTGAAGTTGGAGAACAGGGAGGTAAATTTTTCTTGAATCAGGCTCATGTCTTTCAGCTCCGTATGCACTTGAAGGGCAAGCATGCAGAGGAGATTGCAGTGATTGTGCCAGCATTTGAAAAATAAAAAATCCTTTAAAATCAATGGTTTAAAAATAATGAAATTTGCACGGGTCGTGCAAACTGCATGAATGGCCATCGTGCATCCTGCATTTTGCGGGATTCTCTTCAGTTGGACGGAACCAAATGGCAAAGGCGCAATCTCCGCTGCCAGGCATGAGCGGGCGGATACAAAACATTGCAAAAACCGCGTGTACAGCTTGAGAAGCGCTGTCGTATTTTCGATCCCGACCTTGCCCGCAACGCAGGTCATGCCACGGCCCGAACAATAAGAAACCGGCCAGCCAGGTCGAACGGGGAACTGCCATGAGTCACGCGCCGAGCGACACGATTACCTGGAGCATGATGCTCCGCAAACTGCCGACAATCGCCAAAGCCATCCCGCGGGTGGTCAAGGGCATGAAAGTCGCCAACGTCACGGATCCGACCCAAACGTGTGGCCTCGGCTGGACCTTCGAGCAGGCAACCCTGCGTAACCCTGAAGGCCTGGCGATCCTGCAGGACAACGTCTTGCTGACCTACGCGCAGGTCAACCAATGGGCCAATCGCATCGCCCACTATTTGAGTGCGCAGGGCATCGGCAAGGGCGATGTGGTCGCGGTGTTCATCGAAAACCGCCCGGAACTGCTGGTGGCCATTCTGGCGCTGGCCAAGCTCGGTGCCGTTAGCGCATTGCTCAACACCTCGCAGACTCGCGATACGCTGATTCACAGCATCAATCTGGTGGCGCCAGTGGCGATCTTGCTCGGTGAAGAACTGCAGTCGGCGTTTGCCGCGATCCGCGAGCAGGTGTCGATCCCGGCGCAGCGCACCTGGTTTATCGCTGACCGCGACACCTACAGCCACCCGGGCATTGCGCCCGATGGCTACCTCAACCTGATCAGTGCCAGTGCCGATGCGTCCGGTGACAATCCGCCCAGCAGCGGCGAAGTGTTCTTCAACGATCCGTGTTTTTACATCTACACCTCCGGCACCACCGGCCTGCCCAAGGCCGGGGTGTTCAAGCACGGTCGCTGGATGCGCAGTTCGGCCAGCTTCGGCATGATCGCCCTGAACATGACGCCCGACGACGTCGTCTATTGCACTTTGCCGCTGTACCACGCCACGGGGCTCTGCGTGTGCTGGGGCTCGGCGATCAACGGTGCTTCCGGGTTCGCCATCCGCCGCAAGTTCAGCGCCAGCCAGTTCTGGCCGGACGTGCGTCGCTATAACGCGACCACCCTCGGGTATGTCGGCGAATTGTGCCGCTATCTGGTCGATCAGCCGCCCAGCGCCGATGACAGCCGTCACGCCGTGCGCAAGATGATCGGCAACGGCTTGCGTCCCGGCGCCTGGGCCGAGTTCAAGACCCGGTTTGCCGTCGAGCACATCTGCGAGCTGTACGCGGCGAGTGACGGCAATATCGGCTTCAGCAACATTCTCAACTTCGACAACACCATTGGTTTCTCGCTGATGGCCTGGGAACTGGTGGCATACGACCACGACAGCGGGCAGCCGCTGCGCAGCGCCAACGGCTTCATGCGCAAGGTCGGCAAGGGCGAGCAGGGCTTGCTGCTGGCACGGATCGACGAAAAGGCCCCGCTGGACGGCTACACCGACCCAGAGAAAACTGCCAAAGTGGTGCTGCACGATGTGTTCAGCAAGGGCGACCGCTTCTTCAATACCGGCGACTTGCTGCGCAATATCGGTTTCGGCCATGCGCAGTTTGTCGATCGCCTCGGCGATACCTACCGCTGGAAGGGCGAAAACGTCTCGACCACGGAAGTGGAAAACCTGTTGTTGCAGCATCCGCACATTTCCGAGGCGGTGGCCTACGGTGTGGAAGTGCGCAACACCAACGGTCGCGCCGGGATGGCCGCCATTACGCCCGCCGAGTCACTGGCGACCCTGGATTTCACTGAATTGCTCGCATTCGCCCGTCAGCGCATGCCGGCCTATGCGGTGCCGCTGTTCCTGCGGGTGAAGGTGAAAATGGAAACCACCGGGACGTTCAAATACCAGAAGACCCGTTTGAAAAACGAGGGCTTCGACCCCGCCCAGACGGGGGATGACCCAATCTATGCCTGGTTGCCCGGCACTCAGACTTACGTGCAGGTGACGGATCAGGTGCTGACCGATATTCATCAGGGCAAGTACCGCTATTGAGATTGACTATGGCCGGACTTGAGAAAAAGGGGGTGACAGCTATCGTCGCGCTCGGGAAACTGTCGGCTTTGCGAATAACCGAAAGTGGAGTTGCCCATGTCTGACCAAAGCCGCCAGATGACCCCTGAAGAAGCTGCCGAATTCACCGAGCAGGTTTTCAACAAGGCGCGCGAAGGTGATGCGCTGATGCTTGATCGGCTGATCAGCGCCGGTTTGCCGGTGAACCTGAAAAACAGCAAGGGCGACACGCTCTTGATGCTCGCCAGTTACTACGGCCACGTCGACGCGGTGCAGGTGCTGCTCAAGCACAAGGCCGACCCGGAAATGCGCAACGGCAACGGCCAGAGCCCGATTGCCGGTGCCGCGTTCAAAGGCGATCTGGCGGTGGTCAAGGCGCTGGTGGAAGCGGGTGCCGAGATCGAAGGTTCGTCCTTTGACGGGCGCACGGCGTTGATGATGGCGGCGATGTTCAACCGCGTTGAAATCGTCGATTACCTGATCGGCAAAGGCGCGGATCCGCAAGCCAAAGATGCCAATGGTATCACCGCGCTGGATGCAGCCCGCACCATGGGCGCAGTCGATACCACGGCGCAGCTGGAAAAACTGTTGGGCTGATAAGGTCAAAAGATCGCAGCCTGCGGCAGCTCCTACAGGTCTCACATTCGTTCGCCAAATGGGCGCGGAACTTGTAGGAGCTGCCGCAGGCTGCGATCTTTTGCTTTGTGCGCTATCCTCCGCGCCCTCAAATTCAACCTTCCACAGGATCCGCCGTCATGAAAGCCGCACTCGTCGAACTCATCAGCAAAATCAGCTCCGGCTGCATGGGCGAGGACGAGATCCTGAACGTGGCCGACGAAGCGGCGCAGGCCTACGCCGATGCCGATGCGTTCCTCGCGGCCAACCCGGACATCAACTACGACGACACCTTCCCGATTCCGCTGGGGGAGTGGGTGGTGGTCGGCAGCCTGCCGGACACCGTGCTGTTCCAGGCCGACACCTACGTTGACCTGTTCGCGCAGATCGTCGCCTCGTTTGGCCCGGGCGTCGAATTCAACCTCAAGCCCAAGCAACTGGCCAAGACCGAGGCACTGACCGCACTCAACCGCATTCAGGTGCAGATGAGCAGCCTGAACAAGGAAAACGGCGGTTACACGCTGATGAACTTCAGTCAGCTGCTCGATGACGAGCTGCAAGTGGTGCTGGTCTACGGCAACGACGTGCCACGAGTGCTGGAGCTGTGTGCCGAAGTCGGCATCGCGGCGGCGCCGTCCCTGGAAGCGCTGAAAGTCGCCGTTCACGTCTGAACGCAATAAAAGGGAACCCTGCGCGCGACCGTCTATCCTAAAAGTGCATGCCACTAATCTGGAGTGACACCATGGGTTCCACGTTCAACGGGCTGATTGGCCTGATCATTCTTGCCCTCGACATCTGGGCCATTATCAACGTACTGAAAAGCGGTGCCGAGACCGGGATGAAAATCCTCTGGGTCCTGCTGATTATCCTCCTGCCGGTGCTGGGCCTGATCATCTGGGCGATTGCCGGGCCACGGGGCAATGTGCGGGTCTGAAGAACACTGTAATACCCCTGTAGGAGCTGCCGAAGGCTGCGATCTTTTGACTTTGTTTTTTTAAAACAGAGATCAAAAGATCGCAGCCTTCGGCAGCTCCTACATGGATTGTGGATTGTCGATAAACAGAGGTTCGACCTGTCATCTTCGGCAACGTAGAATGCGCGCCTTTCCCGGGCAATCGTCCCCCACGATCGACGCCCGCGCATTCATCGGAGCACTTGACCATGACCGTCACCAAGACCAGCGAGTACCTGGAAACCCTCTACGAAGGCTACGGCCAGCGTTTTCGCATGGAAAAACTGCTGCACGAAGTGCGCACCGAACATCAACACCTGGTGATCTTCCAGAACCCGCGCATGGGGCGGGTGATGGCGCTGGACGGTGTGATCCAGACCACCGAAGCCGACGAATTCATCTACCACGAAATGCTCACCCACGTGCCGATCCTCGCCCACGGCACTGCCAAGCGCGTGCTGATCATCGGCGGCGGTGACGGTGGCATGCTGCGCGAAGTGACCAAGCACGCCAGCGTCGAGCACATCACCATGGTCGAGATCGACGGCACCGTGGTCGACATGTGCAAGGAATTCCTGCCAAACCACTCCAAGGGCGCCTATGACGATCCACGCCTGAATCTGGTGATCGACGACGGCATGCGTTTCGTCGCCACCACCACAGAAAAATTCGACGTGATCATCTCCGACTCCACCGACCCGATCGGTCCGGGCGAAGTGCTGTTCTCGGAGAACTTCTACCAGGCCTGTCACCGTTGCCTGAACGAAGGCGGGATCCTCGTGACCCAGAACGGCACGCCGTTCATGCAGATCGATGAAGTCAAAACCACCGCCGGTCGCCTGCGCAGCCTGTTCCCGGACTGGCACTTCTATCAAGCGGCCGTGCCGACCTACATTGGCGGTTCGATGACCTTCGCCTGGGGCTCGACCAACCCGGCCTACCGCAAGCTGAGCCGTGAAACCTTGCAGCAGCGCTTCATCGGCAGCGGCATCGTCACCCGCTACTACAACCCGGAAATCCACATCGGCGCGTTCGCGCTGCCACAGTACGTGCTGCAGGCGATCAACAAGCCAAGCAACGACTGACGCACTATTCCCGGATCGGTGATAGATCCCCTGTGGTGAGGGGATTTATCCCCGACCGGCTGCGCAGCAGTCGTAAAATCGGCAGACGCCTTGGAACTGACACTATGCGTTCGCTGAATTCAGGGACGCTTCGCGCCCATCGGGGATGAATCCCCTCGCCACACAAGCCTGTTTCCCCATCGGTTAATTTTTTTTCATGTTCGTGCGCCGCAATCCTTTTGAACGATCAATCTCGCCAAAAGTCGAGATAGTAGTAAGCCCATTTGCGGGTTTGATCGAGGAGGCACCGATGCAAAAGTGGAAAGTCACTTTCGTGGACGATCATGGTGAAATTGTCGATGAGGTGTTCGAGCGCGCGGAATGCCCCAGTGACGACGAGGCTGCACGCCTGATCAAGGAACGGCTCCTGCCGGTGGCCGCCAAACTGGATCTGAACGATCTGGAAGGGCGAACCCCTGATGCTGGCGTCAAAAGCCTCGAAACGCAGAACAGCATCAAGATCCGCAGCATCACTCCAATCTGAAAATCTTCCTTTCATCCGCAACAACCAGGCCTTGGCAGCAGCTCTATCTTGGGGCTACTCTGCAAGCGAGATCAGCGAACGAATCGCTAAGGTCTGGTCTTGTCAGCTACATGCTTGTTTCCCGCCGGCAACCGGTTTGCCGATGTACTTCTGGCCTGTAAGGCCCGGGGCGGGAATACGGAAAGTCTATCCATCTATCCGAGGGGGACGTTTCATGAGCACAGCCTATCAAGAAGACATCAGCAGCAACGTACTGCGCCGCATGAAAGAAGGCGGTTTCGACTTTTCCCGGTTCCATCCCATCGAGTTCTACGCCATTTTCCCGGACGAGGAGCGGGCGCGCAGGGCGGCTGGCAAATTTCGTGGTGAATCCATCAATGCCCAGGTCAGTGCGCGCGAAGATGGCGCCTGGTCACTGGAACTGAGCAAAGTGATGCACGCGACCTATGACGACATTGGCGATTTCGAGCAGGGCTTTTCTGCCGTGGTCGAGCCGCTGGGCGGCATCATCGAAGGCTGGGGCGTCAAGCAGGAGGTACGCAACCGCCATCGTCTGAACTGATCTCTGGTTTCAGGTATTGAGCAACGGCTGACCTTCGGGTTGGCCGTTGTCGTTTTCAAGATCAAAAGATCGCAGCCTCCGGCAGCTTCTGCACCAATCACCTGCAGGAGCTGCTGGAGGCTGCGATCTTTTGCTTTTTACTTTCAAAACATTTCAGAAAGGCAAAAAAAAGCCACCGGAGAGGGTGGCTAAAAGGGAAGACCGATAAGGAGAGGAAACCGGTCAGGGTTACGGCCTGCGGGGACTGCGTGGGCAGTCCGGATCAGTGGAGCTGAAGTCTTCAGTGGGGAAGTTTTCAGCGAATGCGCCGATTATCCGCAGCCCGGCGCAAGCAGTGAAATCAACTCTGACTATGCTGGTGATAGGCGATGCAGTGCGTCGCAATGAAGCGGGGGCAATCCTGTTGGAGCATTTGCCGCACAGGAATGGTGCGGTGCTTGCGGCTTGATTATCCAACCGATTGAAATCAAAGCGTTTATGCCGATGGCACGGGCCTTGCGAAGGCCTGTAGGTCCGGGTGACAAGGAGTACGGCATGATCCGCACCTATTTTGATGAAATGTACGATGCCGGCGGCCAGGTTCGCCCGCATTACCGGGAGTTCGCCCGCTGGCTTGCCGAAACGCCTGACGAGTTGCTGGCGCAACGGCGGCGCGAGGCCGACCTGCTGTTCCACCGGGCCGGGATCACCTTCACGCTCTATGGCGACGAGCAAGGCACCGAGCGCCTGATTCCGTTCGACACCATTCCGCGCAGCATTCCCGCCAGCGAGTGGCGGATCGTCGAGCGCGGCTGTATCCAGCGGGTCAAGGCGCTGAACATGTTCCTCGCCGACCTCTATCACGAGCAGCGCATCATCAAGGCCGGGATCATTCCCGCCGAACAGGTGCTGGCCAACGAGCAGTACCAGTTGGCGATGCAGGGCCTGGACCTGCACCGCGATATCTATTCGCATATTTCCGGCGTTGATCTGGTGCGCGACGGCGACGGCACCTACTACGTGCTCGAAGACAACCTGCGTACCCCGAGCGGCGTCAGCTACATGCTTGAAGACCGCAAGATGATGATGCGCCTGTTTCCGGAGCTGTTCGCCGCACAGCGCATCGCGCCCATCGATCACTACCCGAACCTGTTGCTCGACACCCTGAAAAGCTCCAGCCCGATCGACGACCCGAGCGTGGTGGTACTGACGCCGGGGCGCTTCAACAGTGCGTTCTTCGAACACGCCTTTCTGGCACGGGAAATGGGCGTCGAGCTGGTGGAGGGCGCGGATCTGTTCGTGCGTGACGACAAGGTCTTCATGCGCACCACCGACGGGCCGAAAGCGGTGGACGTGATTTACCGGCGTCTCGACGACGCTTTCCTCGACCCGCTGGCGTTCCGCCCGGACTCAATGCTCGGCGTACCGGGACTGCTGTCCTCCTATCGCTCGGGCAACGTGGTGCTGGCCAACGCTATAGGCACCGGCGTGGCGGACGACAAGTCGGTGTACCCGTTTGTCACCGACATGATCCGCTTTTACCTCGACGAAGAGCCGAT
The DNA here is from genome assembly GCF_050473925.1 of Pseudomonas sp. S8. Taxonomy (NCBI): domain Bacteria; kingdom Pseudomonadati; phylum Pseudomonadota; class Gammaproteobacteria; order Pseudomonadales; family Pseudomonadaceae; genus Pseudomonas; species Pseudomonas sp. S8. Next base: position 2,418,514 of record NZ_JBFDVZ010000016.1, on the reverse strand, counting down.
CCTGAAGAACGTGCCGACCTGGCAGTGCCGCAATCCCTCGGAACTTTCCCATGTACTGGCCAATCTGCCGGATCTGGTGGTCAAGGAAACCCAAGGCTCCGGCGGTTACGGAATGCTGGTGGGGCCGGCGGCGACGGCGGCGGAAATCGATGCATTCCGCGAGCGGATCAAAGCCAAACCCCACGCGTACATCGCGCAGCCGACGTTGTCACTGTCGACCTGTCCGACCTTTGTCGAAAACGGCATTGCGCCGCGCCATATCGACCTGCGTCCGTTTGTACTGTCTGGCCGCGAAACCCGGGTCGTGCCCGGCGGTTTGACCCGTGTCGCCCTGCGTGAAGGCTCCCTGGTGGTGAATTCCTCCCAGGGTGGCGGAACCAAGGACACCTGGGTGGTCGAGGATTGAAGGAAGCTTGCCATGTTAAGTAGAACTGCCTCGGATCTGTACTGGATGTCGCGTTACCTGGAGCGGGCGGAAAACCTCGCGCGGATGCTCGATGTCAGTTATTCACTGTCGCTGATGCCGCAGGACGGTCGCGGCGACGGTCTGCACGAGCTGGCCATGCCGCTGCTGATTACCGGCACCCTCGACGATTACCTGGAGCGTCACGGCGAACTGCATGCCGAACGCCTGCTGCACTTTTTTGCCCTCGATGCGGCCAACCCGGCGAGCATCTACAGCTGTCTCGGCGCGGCGCGGGCCAGTGCGCACGCGGTGCGTGGACGAATCACCGCAGACATGTGGGAGAACATCAACGCCACTTGGCTGGAGATTCGCGGCATTGCCGAGCAGGGCCTCAGCCGTTACGGCATGAGCCGTTTCTGCGAGTGGATCAAGGAGCGCTCGCACCTGTTCCGGGGCGCGTCCTACGGCACGATCATGCGCAACGATGCGTTCCGCTTCATTCGCCTGGGCACCTTCATCGAGCGTGCAGACAACACGCTGCGCCTGCTCGATGCGCGCTACGAAATGGCTGGCGATCAGGCCGAGGCCGTCAGTGACGGCACCGCCCACGCTTACTATCAATGGAGTGCGCTGCTGCGGGCGCTGTCGTCTTTCGAGGCCTACACCGAGATCTACCGCGACGCCCCAGGCGCCCGGCATGTCGCCGAGTTGCTGCTGTTGCGCGCCGATGTCCCGCGTTCGTTGCGTGCCTGCACCGAGGAAATCGACCAGATTCTCGCCCAGTTGCCAGGGGCCAACGGCCGTCCGGCGCAACGTCTGGCCGCTGAGATGGACGCGCGTCTGCGCTACACCGGCATCAACGAAATCCTTGCCGAAGGCCTGCACGCCTGGCTCACCGAATTCATCCCGCTGGTGCGCCAGTTGGGCAACGCGATTCACAGTTCATACCTGGAGGCTGCATGAGACTTTCCATTAGCCACGAGACCACCTATCACTATGAAGATCAGGTGCGGGCGAGCATCCAGTATCTGCGCCTGACCCCGCACGACAGCGAGCGTCAGCACGTATTGAGCTGGCAGCTTGACCTGCCGCGACCGGTGCGCGCCCAACTCGATCCGTTCGGCAACATTCTGCATGTGCTGACCATGGATGAACCGCACGAAGCGATCATCATCGGCGCCCGCGGCCAGGTAGATATCGACGAGTTGCGCGAGGCCGAGCATGAGAGTCAGTCGGCGCTGCCGTTCCTGCGCTTCACTCGCCTGACCGAGGCGGACGAAGCGTTGCGTACGTTTGCCGAAAAATCCTGCAAGCAGCGACGTGACCGCACCGCCCTGATCGATCTGATGCACGGCTTGAATCAGCACATGACCTACACGCCGGGCTCCACCGAAGTCGACACCAGTGCCGCCGAAGCCTTCGCTGGGCGCGCCGGGGTTTGCCAGGACCACACTCATGCCTTTCTCGCCTGTGCACGCAGCCTGGGGATCCCGTCACGCTACGTTTCCGGCTATCTGTACAGCGAGGACGCCGAGCACCTGGCCAGCCATGCCTGGGCCGAAGCATGGCTGGATGACGCCTGGTACAGCTTTGACGTAACCAACCAATTGGCCCGCCCGGAGCGGCACCTGAAACTGGCGGTGGGCCTGGATTATCTGGATGCCTGCCCGGTGCGCGGCATGCGCCGGGGAGGGGGGAGCGAGCAGATGCATGCGAAGGTGTTGGTGTCGCCGACGCCAGTCATTTCCGTGCAGCAACAGTAGATCCGGGATACCGCTATCGCTGGCAAGCCAGCTCCCACAGGTTTTGCGCTGACTCTGAATCCGCGGTAATCCTGTGGGAGCTGGCTTGCCAGCGAAGAGGCCGGTGATATCACCGCAACGCTTATGGCTTGATCTTCCGCCCAGCCATGTGCTGCAAATAGCCGATCAGTAACTGCAAATCCCCCTCCGGCAACACCTGCGCCGAAAACCCCGGCATCTTCGCCTGTGGCCACTGGCGCAAACTCTGTGGATCACGAATGTAGCGCTTGAGGAAGTCCGCGCCGAAATACTCGGTCGGGTTGTACGGAATGTTCAGGTCCGGCCCGAACTGCGCATCGCCCGCACCGTTCAAGCGGTGGCAGGCCAGGCAGTTCTTCTGGAACAGCGCAAAACCCTGATTCACCGGGTCATTCGCTTTCAGCGCGGGATCCGGCAACAGGGCAGGGAAACGTTCGGCCACTGGCGCCATGCGCTTGATGCTTGCCACCTGGAACGGCCATTGTTCCGGGCTGATATTGCCGGCCTGCGGGTCGGTCCATACCAGATAGAACGGCCCTGCGCTGTGCTTGCCTTCGGACAGCGGCGGCCACGGCTGCGCCGGGTCTTCGATCGCCAGCCAGGCCCGTGCGCCTTTGGTATTGAGCAACGGTGCAGCGCTCAGCTCGGCGGCAAAGCCGTCCAGCGCCACCGCTTGCAGATGATCGTCCGGTTTGATGCCCGTGAGCAGTGCCGCGACCGGGACGGCGCGATAAGTCATGTCCTTCTTGTAAGACACATCATTTTTGATGGTCAGGGTTTGTACCTGAGGGTGCTTGAGCAATTCCTCGGTCTGCCAGGTGTGATGGGTTGCGCCCAGCTGCAGATCCAGCTGTGCGGCAGACAAGGGCATGCTCAGCAGCAAGGCCCAGAACATAATGAGCGTTTTCAAATGATCGCCGTCCATGTCGTAGGAGTGCGCAAAGGTTGGCACAGCCACGCTGGCCCGGGAAGCGGGCCAGTCACATTGTTGATGGCAATGAAATGCACCCGGCCGGCGAGTCAGCCGATGATCTTGGTCAGGTTCGGCAAAATCAGCAACAGCGTGGTGGCGAAAAGAATGAGCCCGGCTTGACGAACTTTCGGTTGTTTGAACATGGCTTGACCGCCTTTATTGTTATTTCCTGATGTTTGCCTGCATATCCATGACGGCAAACGCTGCACTTCCTGTAGAAGAACGTCGGCCCCGGCAAAACCCGACGACCCTGACGTACATGTACTACCTTAGAGCCCGCGTCACGCGCGGCTTAGATCCATTTCGTATGTATTTGCTGCTGCTGGCAATAAAAAAGACATGAGGCGTATTGCCAGCTTCTGTGCCGACCGCTTGCTAGACAACTCGCCGACCTGAACCGGTTCACCTGAGGGTGGATGACCGTCCGTCTGAGCGTGCGCGTCAACATCATTGAGCGCTGTGGTCATTGAATCCTCGACGGCGCGGGACAACAGTGAGACCACGAAATTCACTCACCGCACAGGTTCGAGGACGTCATGACCCAAGCTTTGATTTTCGATGCGCTACGTACGCCCCGTGGCAAAGGCAAGGCCGATGGCGCGCTGCACAGCGTCAAACCGGTGAATCTGGTCGCGGGGCTGTTGACCGCGCTGCAGAGCCGTACCGCGCTGGACACCAGCCAGGTCGATGACGTGGTACTCGGTTGCGTCACGCCGATTGGCGATCAAGGTTCCGATATCGCCAAAACCTCGGTGCAGGTGGCGGATTGGGACGTCAGCGTCGCCGGTGTGCAGATCAACCGCTTCTGCGCCTCCGGTCTGGAAGCGGTGAATCTCGGCGCGATGAAAGTCCGCTCCGGTTTCGAAGACCTGGTGGTGGTCGGTGGCGTCGAGTCGATGTCGCGGGTGCCGATGGGCAGCGACGGCGGCGCCTGGGCGCTGGATCCGCAGACCAACCTGCACAGCCACTTCACCCCGCAGGGCGTTGGCGCGGATCTGATCGCCACCCTTGAGGGCTTCAGCCGTGAGGATGTCGATGCCTATGCGTTGCACTCGCAGCAAAAAGCTGCACGTGCCCGGGCCGACGGTTCGTTCAACAAGTCGTTGGTGCCGGTGCAGGACCAGAACGGCATTATCCTGCTCGACCACGACGAATTCATTCGCGCCGAATCGACGATGGAAGGCCTGGGCAAACTCAAGCCAAGTTTCGAAATGATCGGCCAGATGGGCTTCGATGCCACCGCGCTGCGGGTTTACAGCCACGTCGAGCGAATCAACCACGTACACACGCCGGGCAACAGCTCCGGGATCGTCGACGGTGCGGCGCTGATGTTGATCGGTTCCGAAGCCAAGGGCCGTGCGCTGGGTTTGCAGCCTCGGGCGCGTATCGTCGCCACGGCGGTGACCAGTACTGACCCGACGATCATGCTCACCGGCCCGGCGCCGGCCACCCGCAAGGCACTGGCCAAGGCCGGTTTGCGCGTGGAAGACATCGACCTGTTCGAGGTCAACGAAGCGTTTGCCTCGGTGGTGCTCAAGTTCATCAAGGACATGGCGGTCGACCCGGACAAGGTCAACGTCAACGGCGGCTCGATCGCCATGGGCCATCCGCTGGGCGCAACCGGTTGCGCGATCCTCGGCACCTTGCTCGATGAGCTGGAAACCCGGGGTCTGCGTTACGGCCTGGCGACGCTGTGCGTCGGCGGCGGCATGGGCATTGCCACCATCATCGAACGCCTTTGAGCCCCGAATTCAAGGAATCTTGTTATGAGCGAAGCCATTCGTTACGAAAAAGGTCAGGACGCCATCGTCGTGCTGACCATCGACATGCCGGGCCAGAGCGCCAACACCATGAACGCCGTATACCGCCAGGCCATGGGCGCCTGCGTCGCGCGGCTGGTGGCGGAAAAGGACAGCATTGCCGGGGTCATCATCACCTCGGCGAAGAAAACCTTCTTTGCCGGCGGCGACCTCAATGAGCTGATCAAAGTCGGTAAACCCGAGGCCAAAGCGTTCTATGACATGGTGCTGAGCCTCAAGGGGCAATTGCGCACCCTGGAAACCCTCGGCAAACCGGTGGTCGCAGCGATCAACGGTGCCGCACTCGGCGGAGGCTGGGAAATCTGCCTGGCGTGCCATCACCGGGTGGCGCTGGACGATGCGGCGGTGCAACTCGGTCTGCCGGAAGTGACCCTCGGACTGTTGCCGGGCGGCGGCGGGGTGGTGCGTATGGTGCGTATGCTGGGGATCGAAAAGGCGCTGCCGTATCTGCTCGAAGGCAAGAAGATCCGCCCACAGCAGGCGTTGCAGGCCGGTCTGATCGATGAGCTGGCGGCGGATCGTGGCGAGTTGCTGGCCAAGGCGCGCGCCTGGATTGTCGCCAACCCGAGTGTGGTGCAGCGCTGGGATGTGAAGGGCTACCAGATTCCCGGCGGCACGCCGTCGAATCCGAAGGTCGCGCAGATGCTGGCGATAGCGCCGTCAATCCTGCGCAGCAAGACTCAGGGCACGCTGCCCGCGCCGGAGAAAATCCTCTGCGCGGCAGTGGAGGGCGCGCAGGTCGATTTCGACACCGCGCACCTGATCGAAACGCGTTACTTCACCGAACTGACCACCGGGCAGATTTCGAAAAACCTGATCGGCACCTTCTGGTTTCAGCTCAACGAAATCAATGCTGGCGGTTCGCGGCCGCAGGGCTTTGAGCCCTATGTCACGCGCAAGGTCGGTGTACTCGGTGCGGGCATGATGGGCGCCGGGATCGCCTTCGTCAGTGCCTCGGCTGGTATCGATGTGGTGCTCAAGGACATCAACCTGGCGGCGGCCGAGAAGGGCAAGGCCCACTCGGCGGCATTGCTGGACAAGAAAGTCGCCCGTGGGCAGATGACGGCTGAAAAACGCGAGGCGGTGCTGGCGCGGATCCAGGCCAGCGAGAGCGATGCCGATCTGGCGGGTTGTGATCTGATCATCGAGGCGGTGTTCGAAGACCGTGAACTGAAGGCCAACGTCTCCTCTGCAGCGCAAAAGATTGTCGGTCCTGACGCGGTGATTGCCTCCAACACGTCAACGTTGCCGATCACCGGGCTGGCGACGGCGGTACCCGATCAGAGCAAGTTCATCGGTCTGCATTTCTTCAGCCCGGTGGACAAAATGCCGCTGGTGGAAATCATCAAGGGTGCGCAGACCAGTGCTGAAACCCTGGCGCGCGGTTTCGACTTCGTCCTGCAGATCAAGAAAACCCCGATCGTGGTCAATGACAGTCGTGGCTTCTTTACCTCGCGGGTGTTTGGCACCTTCACCAACGAAGGCATCGCCATGCTCGGCGAGGGTGTGAGTGCGCCGATGATCGAGACCGAAGCGCGCAAGGCCGGGATGCCGGTCGGGCCGCTGGCGATCTCCGACGAAGTTTCCCTCAGCCTGATGAGCCATATCCGTCAGCAAACGGCCAAGGACCTGCAAGCGGAAGGGAAACCGCTGACAGAGCATCCGGCGTTCGCTGTGATTGACTTGCTGCTTAACGAATACAAGCGCCCGGGCAAAGCCGCCGGCGGGGGCTTCTACGATTACCCGGCGGGTGGTCAGAAGCATCTGTGGCCGCAGCTGAAGACGCGTTTCGAGAAGGCTGACGGGCAGATTTCGCCGAAGGATGTGCGTGATCGTCTGCTGTTCGTGCAGGCTCTGGAAACCGTGCGCTGCGTGGAGGAGGGTGTACTGACTTCGACGGCAGATGCCAACGTCGGCTCGATCTTCGGCATTGGATTTGCCCCGTGGACCGGCGGCGCATTGCAATTTATCAATCAGTACGGCGTGCAGGACTTCGTCGCACGCGCGCAGTATCTGGCCGAGCAGTACGGCGAGCGCTTTGCGCCACCGGCGTTGTTGCTGGAAAAAGCCGCGAAAGGCGAGTTGTTTTAAGTGATCGGCTGAGCGCTGCGGGGCTTGCCTTGCCGGGGTGTTTCAAGGCAGGCTCTGGGTGTTCATTATTCCCATCACGTGTCAGGTATTTTTTATGTCGCTACGCATCTGCATTCTGGAAACCGACATCCTGCGTCCGGAACTGGTCGATCAATATCAGGGTTACGGGCAGATGTTCCAGCGCCTGTTCTCGCAGCAACCGATTGCCGCCGAGTTCACCGTGTACAACGTGATGCAGGGTGAATACCCAAGCGACGACCTGACCTTTGACGCGTACCTGATCACTGGCAGCAAGGCCGATTCGTTCGGCACCGATCCGTGGATCCAGACTCTCAAGCAATACCTGCTGACTCGCTACGAGCGTGGCGACAAGCTGCTCGGCGTGTGCTTCGGCCATCAACTGCTGGCGCTGTTGCTCGGTGGCAAGAGTGAGCGCGCCACTCAGGGCTGGGGTGTCGGCACCCACAACTACAAACTGGCGGCCAAGGCGCCGTGGATGAGCCCGGTGCGGGAAGAGTTGACGTTGCTGATCAGCCACCAGGATCAGGTCACGGCGTTGCCGGAAAACGCCACGGTCATTGCCTCCAGCGATTTCTGCCCGTTTGCCGCGTATCACATCAACGATCAGGTGCTGTGCTTCCAGGGCCATCCGGAATTTATCCACGACTATTCGCGGGCGCTGCTGGATCTGCGCCAGGACGCGCTGGGGTCACAGATCTATTCCAAAGGCGTGGCTAGCCTGGAGCAGGAGCACCATGGCACCACGGTGGCGGAATGGATGATGCGGTTTGTGGCGCACAAGCCAGAAGCTGCTTGATAGCAGATCAAAAGATCGCAGCCTGCGGCAGCTCCTACAGGGTGTACACCATCCCAATGTAGGAGCTGCCGCAGGCTGCGATCTTTTGCTTTTGCTTTTGCTTCCCTACAACCACCCAGACCTCTTGAAACTCGCCCACAAACTCACACACCCCACGGTGATAAACCCCAGCACGGCGAAATAACCGTAATGCCAGCTCAGCTCCGGCATGTTCTGGAAGTTCATCCCGTAAATTCCCGCCACCGCCGTCGGGAACGCCAGAATCGCCGCCCACGCAGCAAATTTGCGTTGCACCACACTTTGCCGTGACGCCTCCAGCAACACGCCGATCTCGATGGTCTGGCTGGCAATGTCCGCCAGCGTCGTCAGGTCTTCCATCTGCCGCGTGACGTGAATCTGCACATCGCGGAAGTACGGGCGCATGTTCTTGTCGATGAACGGGAAACTCAGTTTCTGCAGCTCCTCGCCAATCTCCACCATCGGCGCTGCATAACGGCGCAGGCGCAACACATCGCGGCGCAGGCCGTGAAGTTTCTGGATGTCATGCTCGTTCAACGCACTGCACAGCACGTTGCGCTCCAGTTCATCTATCTCGGCATGAATTGCTTCGCCGACTGGCTGGTAGTTTTCGATCACGAAATCCAGCAGTGCATAGAGGACGAAATCTTCGCCGTGCTCGAGCAACAGCGGCCGCGCCTCACAGCGCTGGCGGACATGCGCATAGGACGCCGAGTGGCCGTTGCGGGCGGTGATGATGTAGCCCTTGCCGGCGAAGATATGCGTTTCGATGAACTGCAAAATCCCATGCTCGCGGATCGGCGAGTAGGTGACGATAAACAAGGCGTCACCAAAGGTTTCCAGCTTTGGCCGGCTGTGTTTTTCCAGGGCATCTTCGATGGCCAGTTCGTGCAGGTTGAACTGGCGTTGCAGATTGGCCAGCTCCTGAGCGTCCGGCTCTTCCAGGCCGATCCAGACAAAATGCCCGGTTTTTGCGGCCCAGGCGGCGCCTTCGTCAAGCGTGATATTGGTGACTTTCTTACCGGCGCTGTAAACCGCAGCAGCAACAACTCGACCCATGGTGGTGGTTCACTTCTTCTTGGCAGATGGCAGGGAATACAAGGCTTCAGCTTAGCCGTGTCGCTGCTTGAGAGTCAGTGAAATCTGCACAGTTCACCCGGCAAAAGAAAACCCGCACGAGGCGGGTTGGTTTTTCACGCAGCTTGCAGCTGCTGATCCATCGCGGCGATGCACTCGCGCATCTGTTCGCGGCATTGGGACATGAGCATGGGCATGTCATCCATGGTCAGCCCGGCTGTAGGAATCGCCGGCAGCGAGCGTATGAGAATTTTCCCGCTGCGCCAGCGGTTCAGGCGCATGTGCTTGATGTAGCTGCTGACGCACACCGGCACAATCGGCACACCGGCGGCGATCGCCATCTGGAACGCGCCTTTCTTGAATGGCAGCAGTTCTTCACCGAGGTTGCGCGTGCCTTCCGGGAACACCCAGATCGACGTGTCTTCGTGTTGCAAGGTGTGGGTGGTGGTGAGCATCGACTTGCGCGCCTTGTGCGCGTTCCCACGATCAATCAACACGTTGCCTGCCAGCCAGAACAGTTGCCCGAACAGCGGCACCCATTTCAGGCTTTTCTTGCCGATGCACACAGTCCGGCGGGGTACCACGTTGCCGAACACGAACAGGTCGTAGTTGGACTGATGGTTGGCCACGATCACGCAGCTGTCGGGCTTGTTCATCAACGGGCCGACTTCAGCCTTCACACGCAAACGCAAAATAAACATGGCCGGTAGCGCGTAGAGGCGGGCGCACAGTCGGCTGTTGTCCGGGTTGAACGGACGGCACAGCCCGAGGATCACGCCCAGCACGCCGGCCAGAATAAAGTGCAGGCCCATCAATAACATACGAAACACAAACAGCATTTTCAGGCCCCACCGGGACAAAAGGTGGCGCAGTGTACGGATGTGCACTGTTTTCGGCAATTGCTGCTATAGAGTGCGGAGATAGGCGATGTTTAAGCGCATGTTTCCGAGTTGATTGTCAGACCCGTGCTAGAGCAGTCGACGCTCGATCAACCGAACGCGCAAGAAAAAGCCCGACACGACGGTCGGGCTTTTCTTCGGCTCGGGAAGCGTGGGTTTAACCCAGATGCTCCTGATCCTGGATGATCGCGTTGTCGAGGGTTTCGAGCAGTGCCTTGCGCACTTTGAGCTTGGTGTTCTTGTGCGCGTTCATGTTGATCTTCTTCAACTGACGCGCTGCTGCCAGGGCTGCGCCTTGCAGCTCTTCGGCAGCCACCACCTTGTCGAGGAAACCGGCATCCACCGCGCTTTTCGGATCAAACATCTCACCGTTGATCACTGAACGGTGGAACGCCGAGCGACGCAGGCGATCACGGGCCAGCTCAATGCCGGCGTGGTGCATGGTCATGCCGATCTGCACTTCGTTCAGGCCGATGCTGAACGGGCCATCGACGCCGATGCGGTAATCGGCAGACAACAGCAGGAACGCGCCTTTGGCCACAGCGTGACCAGGGCAGGCGACAATCACCGGGAACGGATGAGAGAGCAGGCGACGGGCGAGTGTCGAACCCGCAGTCACCAGCGCCACGGCTTCTTTAGGCCCCGCGGTCATCACCTTCAAGTCGTAGCCGCCCGACAGAATTCCCGGCTGACCGGTAATGATCACGATGGCACGATCAGTTTTCGCCTGATCCAGCGCCGCGTTGAACGCCGCAATCAAGTCCGGGGAAATGGCATTGACCTTGCCGTTGTTCAAGGTCAGGGTCGCGATACCGTCTTCGAGGTGGTAGGCAATCAACTCACTCATGACGCTATTCCTTGTAAGAAAGATGGGCAGACGTTACCCACCGCCGCAGGCCAGGTAAAGCGCCGTGACTGACCCGCCAGTCACCGTTTCCGGCCGCGCTCGGCGTAGCACACCGTTCTGCTTCTATATAAAAGGGTGGCCGTCACCAGAGATTGTCCGGTTTGCCATCGTCCAGGGTGGGTCGAAACGCCTTTATGCCTTAAGCGCATGAAAATTCTGAAAAAAAGTTTGCCATCAGAAAAGCTTTCGACTACATTAGCGCGCCTCGACAGACAGAACATGTTTGAAGAGATACGGTGAAGTGTCCGAGTGGCTTAAGGAGCACGCCTGGAAAGTGTGTATACAGGAAACTGTATCGAGAGTTCGAATCTCTCCTTCACCGCCAAATTATGAAAACGCAAACCCCTGATTTTCCTAGAGAAAGTCGGGGGTTTGTGGTTTTTGGCATCTGAAAAAAGGCCATATGGGACTGATATGGGACTGGCGCACTGTTCTGGTGCGAGAAATAGTATGCGGCGAACGCTGCGTTTGTGATGATCCGACGGCCCTGGACTACGCTCTCCAGAACCCCCTCGCTCAAGGACGATCCCATGCCTAACCGTTCTGAATCCAACGTCGCCACCGCAGATGCTCTGACATTGCTCCTGCACAACCAACATGCTTTGGCTGCAGCAATCGAGGAGGTCACGAAATGGCTTTCAAACAATGGCGCGGGGGTTGTTGCAGAAAACGCTGTCGGGGCCATGGAAACCATAGACAGAAATGCTAACGCAATCACCGATGCGATTATGAGGTTACGTCAGGCGTAGAAAATAGCTGCCGAATCACTCGGAGCAAAAACTCTATTCTTTAACAGCGCCGCGACGTGTATCGCACGATTATTCTTTTGACTTAATTGTAGCGCAGCGCTGTACCAATCATTATTCTTTTACTTCTACATTGCTCGAGAAAACTCCCTGTCGTAGTAATCGAATGCCTCACTCGTTAGATAGGAGGCGGGATCATTTGCAAAAGTGCTAAGAGCAATGTTGACCAAAATTTGATTGTTTTTTAGCGTTGTTGAAGTTGACTTTGCGTACACGTGAGAAATCAGTAGAAGTGAAGCGTGTTCCCATAGGTGCCCCTGAATCACATTTTTAGGGGGGAGCCTTTTCGTCGTTTCGTAGACTTGGATCATTACATTGCAAACTGGGTTGACCAGAAATTTCCTTGATAGTCTGCTAAATTCATTCTTTGAGACTGGGAAATATCGCGACGGATCTATATTTATACCTTTTGAGTTTCCCTTGGACTCAAATAGACTCTTTCCGTTGCAGTGCGCTGCAGCATTTATGGAACTCAGTTTCGCCAAGCGCACACCCATTCGATTTAGTTTCTCTGAGTTGCGTTCGTCTCGATTTACGGCGGTAGCCGTCTCAAGTGTTTTTTGAATTAGTTCCTCTGTCCAGAAATCATTTTCCCAGCTATAGCCATGGGTTAGGATGAGGCATGGTGCTTGTTGTCTATAGAATAAAACGCCGTCATAGTCACGATCAACTATCACTAAAGAGTTTGGTATGTTCTGAGCTAATATTCTTTCATGGTAACCAAGCGCGTTCTTCTTGTTTCCAGTAAGTTTTATTTTTATTTTTTTTCCTTTAAGGAAGACAGAGCATAATGCAGAGTAGAATTTCGAGTCGGCTCGGCTCGGATCTTCTACTGACTCTTCACACTCGACTCTCCCTTCTACATAGATAGTGAGATTGGCACCAAAGAAACGGCCGAAATTTTTTAATCCGCTTGGTGTTCTAGTAAATATCATGCTAGCAAGCTTTCCATGTCTATTATTTTATCTGCATGTCCGCCAACAATATCCGGAGAGTGCGTGGCAAAGATAATTTGTGCATTTCTATTCAACTGGGAAATGGCTTTTGTAAGCTCTTCTTGCCAATAGACATGCAATGAAAGCTCCGGCTCGTCTGCAATGTAAACGCAAGCTTCAGTTTGCTGTAAAAGAGCCTCGCCAAGAATAATTAAAAGCTGTTTTTCACCTGAGGATAATTCCTCTAGCATAATGTTCTTTTTCTTTATTTCTTTTGATGAATTGAATCTTAGCTCAGTAGTAAATGTTATTTCGTTTTTTTCTGAGATGGAAATCTGTTTTTTTCCCTCGAATAAATTGTTTAGGATGTGGAGGAAAGAATCTCTGGGTTTAAATATTCTTGCTCTTTCCGCCTGCAATTCTTCATAGTCTGCAACAAGTGCGTGAACTTTCCACGCTCCATATAAAGTTGTGTAGTCATCCGCTCTTACAGGTTGGTCGTTGCTGCGTGCGAGGTCAATTGCTTTTGTTAGTTTGTCAAAGTGATTTTTTAATTTCTGATTGTAATGTTTCGAGTCGACGCCAAGTACTTGGAAAATTTCAGCCAATGTATTCTTTTCTTGGTCGAGATCCAGTTCCCTAGCAAAGCTAAATATCGATTCTTGTTTCTCTGGAGTTAGTACGGATAAGAAAATTTTTCTTTGAAATTCGAAAGTTTGATCAGAATATTCTTTGGATAGGCTGGAAAAATAACGTACTAAGTTATTGTTGAGATCTTTTAGTTTTTGATCAATTGCAGGGATAAACTTTCGCTCTTCAGGAGTTCTTCCCTCTTCAGTATGCCTATGCACAGACAGCCAGGACGTGTGCACCACCGATGAGAGTGTTTCTCTCAGGTCCGCAAATCTTTCTTTATACATCCGATCCCTAATAAGTCGAGAAGGAACGCCTCTGTAAAAACGTTCTTGCTCCAATGCATCCAGATCGAAGATAGTTGGTTTGTCTCGGGCGGAATCGCGAAAGACGTAATTAATATCAAAATAAGGGAGCCCGTCTTTTTGTTTTTTGTTTACTTCGATAGATGGGTTTTTCTTGCGTCGCCCTGCCTCCTTGAAAACAACGGTGACTTTTTCGAAATCGATCCGATCTAAGCGTTCAAAGTCGGCTGTAAGTACCGCCGCTAGTAAGTTTATTACGGTTGTTTTTCCCGTTCCGTTACGACCAATCAGAAAGTTAAATTGTTCATCAAGGTTTACGTGAATTATTGGGGCGGTTCCCCAAAGCTTTTCGATTGTAAAAGATTTAACGATATGCACGTGATAATCCTTCCCTGCGTTCGATGCAAAACGTAGTGATGCTATATTAATAGCACGACTCTCCGCTATAGGCCGTTTACGATCGCCCTACCAAGTGCCGTTTATGTTCAGAGGCCCCCGCATCTGTGCCAACTGCGGGGTTTTGAAGAACGTAGACATCAATTGATTCAGTGTAGGGCCGTGACCGGTGACAGCTTCAAGGCCATTTGCAGCATCCCTACCACGTCGGGTCCGTCTTCATTGATCCACGTCCCGTAGTGTTGACGGATCATGTTCCCGTTGGTGTGGCCCATCTGTTCGGCGATCCAGTCGATCGACGCCACACCTGTGGTCAGCAGCTGACTGGCGTACGTATGCCGGCACTGCCCTGGTCCACGATACCGCACCCCGGCCGCGAGCAAGTGCGCCTTGAAGAAGCGGTCGCGGACCACGAAGTCGTTGGCGTGCGGCAGACCGCTTTTGCTGTTCAGGAACACGAAATGCAGTTTGTGTTGGCGCACTGTCTTGTTGTCCCGCTCGACGACCTCCACGGTTTCCGCCCGGCGTCGGCGAGTCAGCGCATCAATCTTCTGCAGCGCTTCCCATGCCGGTGCCAGCAGGCGCACGCGGCGCATTGATCGGCGGGTTTTGGTCACGCGGTAGGCGCCGCGCACCTTGGATCGGCGAAAGGTCACGGTGCCTTGCGCCAGGTCGACATCCTCCCAAGCCAGGGCGATTGTCTCCGACACCCGAGGGCCGGCCCATAACATGAACTGCACCATCAATAGCTCGTGCGTACGGCTGGTCGGAGTGTCGAGGATCTGTTTGATCTCGGCCCGGGTGAATGGGTCCGGGGCCTCCGGATCGGGCAGGCGCACCATCAAGCCCTCGGTTGGGTCGTGCGCGACTTTCATACGCGTGCGGTACAGGCGAAACACTTGGCGCACGTTGCTGATGATGTCGCGGATGGTCTTGTTTTTCAGGGTTTTCGACAGCGTGCCCTGAATCCACTCTTGCAGGTCCAGGTGATCAATCTGGTTGATCTGTACCTTGCCCCAGCGCGGCCGCACATGCACCTCGGCCTTGTTGGCATAACCCCGGTAGCTGGAGGCGGCAACGCTGTTTGCTTTGATCTTTAGCCATAGGTCCAAGTAATGACCAAAGGTGTTTTCGACCAACCTTGAGGAGTTGGGAAAATGCCGGGCGTATTCAAAGGTGCCGGTCTGGATCTCATAATCGATGATGTCGATCAGGCGCCTGGCCTGGGCCACGGTGGCCGGTGTATTGCCCCCCGGGATGGCTTCGCGGCATTTCTCCCCGTTGTATTGAAAATAGATTCTCACGGAATTGCCGCGAGCTTCGACGCCACTCATGTAAACCCCTAACGCTGTACTCGTGTATCGACAGTCTGACGATCGGAAACAAAAAGGCCCGTTTCCGGGCCAAGTATCTGCAAGCGCATCTTCTAGTGGACGCGGTTATCGCTTGGGCGGGTGGTGGCGCCGGTGAGCATTGAGCAACTGGCGCTGGCGGCTGCATTTGGCGTGGTTGCCTTGAACCCGCCACTTGCCGCACAGGTCGCACACACTGGTGTGCGCCATGTTCCAGGGAAAGCGCCGTGTCGAGAATGCTGGGTCGTTAGACATGGCGTGAGTCTCCCCGTGTTGCGGGTGTTGCGAGCAGCCGAGTGACTACCGCCGCATCCGTTGCGCTCAACTCGCCTAGGGTGCGGGCCATCTGACTGAGGCTTTCCAGGCGCGTGCGTGATTCCGGGGTTTTGTGCACCAAGTAGCCGATGACGGCCGCGCCGATCAGCGCGGTGGCCACCAGGTGGCGCGCTGGTGTGGTAGCCTGCGTGCCGCTGCTGCTTAGGTTCTGTACTTGCATGTTTGAGTCCTCTGTAGTGGTCGGGTGTCGAGGAGCTGCAACTCCTCGACACTGTTTTTCAAAGGTCAGTCCTTGCGGGCCAGGTGAACCACCAAACCGTCAAAATCCGGCAGGTGTTCGACACAGGACTGCCATTCCAGAACCTTCAAAATCTGTTGCCGGCTGCAGTCGTCGACCAGGATTTCGCGCTGGCCACCGGCGGCGCGGACTTCCAGGATCTGCAGCAAACCTTCTTCGCCATAGGCACCGGCCTGGATGATCGGCGCGCTTTCGCCGACAAACTCCAGTCGATCCTGAACGGCCTGCAGTTTGTTGGTTTTGCCGTCGCCGGCATTGCCCATAAACACTTGAACTTGCATCGGTGTAGCCTCCTTTTACGCTTTGAAGATCCAGCACTTGACCGTCGTCGGACGGCCCGGCGCCAGTGGGGTTTTGGCGTTCAGCGCCGCACGTACCGCGCTGTGCACGGCCTTGTTGGCGTCCAGAAATTTGTGCGAGCGGGATTCTTTGAGCAGGTCGCGCAGGGTCGCCACGTCGGCCAGCTTCTGTTTATGTTCGGCGGCGCGTTCGCTGAATTCGTTGAGGTTGATCGCGATGACGTTCGGGTCGCTGCTGTGGTCGACCACCGGGTCTTCGCTGAGCGATTGCAGGTAGTCGTACACCTCCCAAAACTCGGCCACCGCCGGATGGTCGGAGCTGATCGAAGCCTGGCGCTCGATGGCCATGCGCACGATCTGGCGCTGAGTGGCGGCAACCTGGGGTTCGTCCAGTTTCAGGACCAGGCGCAGGGCATCGAGCAGCGACAGCAGCTGCGCATGGTTCTTGCTGATCCGCTCGACGCGGATGTACCCACGCAAGTCGTATCCACAGCTGCTGCAGTTGCCTTGTTCGTTGGGATACTCCGTACCGCAGGCAAAGCAGTGGGTGTGCAGGCGGCGCAGCCTGGCTTCGTGTTCGGGCATGCGTTGGGCGAACAGCTCGAGCACAGCTGATTCCTTACCGACGGCCCGAATCAGGAAGTGGCTCAGCGTGCCGCCGTCCAGGGCGTTCAGCTTGTCCGCTGCAGCGCGGCTTTGCGGCGTCACTGTCGGCCGGATGAAATGCAGCTTGACGATCCGGGTCATGATCGCCTCATGAGCGACCACGGCCGCGTTCTGGCTGATGGCGATCGTGCCGCGAAATGGTGGCTCGTAGGTTTCGTTGCCGGCGGTCTTCACGCCTTTGGTGGCCAGCGTGCCGCCGCCGTAGAAGTCTTTCAGCTCGTCCCATTCGAAGGTCTTGGCGTGCGATCGATCATCGCCATGCCGATCGGCTTCAAGGAACACCACCGGCATGCCCGACACCTGGCCCATCAACCGCGAGCGACCAGCTTTCGTCGACTTCATTGGGTCGAAGCCTTCGTAGCCTTCACGACCGAGCAGTTTCCACAGCAGATTGAGGAGGGTGGTCTTGCCGGCGCCAGCCTCGCCCGTGGCCTCCAGAAAGGGAAACGACTGGTAGCGGCTGCGGATCTGCTCACAGAAGAGCGAGCCGAAAAAGAACACCAGTGCCACCAGGCCCTGGGCACCGAAGCAGGTCCACAGCAGCGGCAGCCAGGCTTCATTGAAGTCCTTGCCATCTCGCTGTAGTTTGATTGGGACGCCTTTTTGCAGCGTCTTCAGACGCAGCTTGCCGAACTCGAAATAGTCCTCGCTGTTGACCTTGTAGGTCGTGCCGTCCTTGATCGCCAGGTCGCCGTAGACGTAGCAGCCGTATTCCTTGCTGTAGCCCACGTAGTCGATCGTCGACACGGTTTTGATGCCGAACAGTTGGTCCTTCATCAGCTTGTCCAACTGCTGACCGCTGCCGGTATACATGGCGCCGGCTGCCATCCCGAGCAGGCGTTTTTTGAATTCACTGGCCGCTGACAACTGCCCGCTGGTGAAGGTGTTCTTCACGCTTTCGGAGTCGTGCGGGAAATCGACGCGCAGGTAATACCAGGACTCGTCCGTCACTTCATTGCGCTGGAAATACAGGGCTTGCGGGTAGCAGTTGGCAATCTCGACCACGCTGCCCGATTGCTGCAGCGCTTTCTCGCGTTGTTGTGCTTGGTTGAGCAACTGGTCGTCGTGGTTCTCGCTGTCCTCGATGTCCTGCATCGCCCGGTTGAATTTCTCCATGTCCAACTTGAACCAGTACAGGCGACTGCCGAAGCCCAAGTGGAATTCACCACGCTTGTTCCAGTCGTACATCAGCAACGCTTTTTCGGCCGCGCTTTCGGCAAGCAGCAGGGCGCCCAGGTGACGCGCCTGTTTCAGATCAGCCGCGATCTGGTCGGCGCGTTGGCTCTCGTCTTCGATGAAACTCCAGCGCTGATGCAGATCGTTCCAGTCGGTCTTGCGGCCGTCACGCAGAGGGATCTGCGAGGCCTCACAGACGAACCCCAGCGCTCGCGCCTGCTTCGCCCAGCGTTTGGTGTAGGCGTGGGCGCCCGACTCGTTGTCGAGCGCCCAGACCAGCTTGGGCAACTTGCCGTCGCGGTCACGGGCGAGGGCTCGAAGTGATTCTTCAGGGAAGGCATTCGAGGACATGGCCGACACCGCGACAATGTCGTTGTGCACCAGGGCGATCGCGTCAAAGATGCCCTCGACAATCCAGACTTCTTTCGCTTCCAACAGGTCCACGCACGGCGGGCACCACCAGACGCCGCGATAGCTGTCCTTGGATTTGAACCGAGCTTTCATCTTGCCGAAGCGGTGCGGCCGATCGATCAGGCGTTCCCACCAGCCGCCTTTCGCCAGTGCAAAGCGCACGGTGGCGCTGCCGGCGTTGTGGTCCGGGGAGTAAAAGCTTTCCTGGGTGAACCAGCCCTGGATCAGCTCGATGCGAAAGCCTCGGGCGAATTCTAGGTAGGCACGAGCTGTTGCGTTGGGGTGTTGGTCAGTGGCCGGTGCGCGCTTGCTCCAGTCTTCGAATAGGTCTTCGTACAGCTCTTTCACGTGCAGAGTGTGCGCGCATTTTTCCGGTCTACCGCAGATCACCAACCACGGAGCATCGAAACGGGTGTACAGCGTTTTCTGGCGGCACTTGGGGCAGGTGCCGCCGCGCATGTAGTCAGAATTTGCCCGTTGCTTGAGCCCGTAATCGGTTTTCAGGCGTTCGATCACGTCGCTGCGCAGTTGCTCTTTCATGGTTACTTCGCTTTCTTGAGGCAGTAGGAGAGGGCGCCGATCAGGTGTTTCTGAGCAGCCATCACGGGGCAGTTGGCGAGAATTGACCCGTGGCGCAGACCATCGGGAATCAGGCGGAACTGATCTGCGTACCAGAGTTCGTTGAAGCTGAGACGGTACTGCTCGCGCAGGTTGGCCAAGAGCGCTTGAGCCTCTACAGGCGTCAGTTTTGCGTTGATGTTCAGGGCGTTTTCCATCGTCAAACCTCAATTTCGGGCGCAGCTCACCCAAACCCACGGCAATGGGGATCGGGGATTTGTTGGTTAGGTGTTAGGACGCGGTGATGCGAAAGCGCCCGTTATCGGGAGCAATGAGGATGCGTTCGTAGATCAGGCTTACCGGGATTGCCCAGGCGTTGCCGGTAGCTGTATCGAAAATCACGGTGTGCGTTGATGTGCTGTTGATGACATCCAGTCGCTGCCGATCGCTGACCGCTGACATTTCACTGTTAGCCAAATGCACCAGCCGTTCGGCGTGCTGCGGCGTGGCGTTGTAATCCGTCACAAGGTGCTGAACAGCCCGTTTGAACAGTTGCTGATCGTCGACCAGGTGTTCGCACTGATGACGTTCAAGAAACGCAAAAGCCGCGGTTTTGAGCATGTCCCGATATTCCTGTACGGCCGGCTGATTGTTCATTGGCTTTTCCCCGGTTTGGCACGGTACAGGTCGATAGCGGCCAGCACTTCGGCGTGCCGTGCGGCCATGTGGAGGTTGTGTGCGGCAAGGATGTGTTCGGCTTCTTCCACGCTGATAGAGCCGTCTTCCAGTGCTTGGGCTATCGCCTGGTCAACGCAACCGCGCTTTGCCGATACCTGCACCGATCGAGCATACAGTTCGACGTTGTCCAGTTTCTCCGGGTCGGCGACGGCTACAAACAAGCCGCCATACATCTGCGCCACGTAGTTCGGAAAGTGGTGGGTGCCGCTGGCTTGCTCCAGCATGTAAATCTGCAAATCCGTCAATGGACTGCAGCCGGCATTCTCGTAGGCGTGGTTGTCGAATTTTTTGACTTTCATTCCCAAGCGAGCTGCTGCGCCTTCGCGTCCCTCGGGAAAGCTGCGAATGATCTCGCGCATCGCTTCCTTGCGTGTCTCTAGAACAAGGCTTTTCATCTTCTACTGTTCCCTGTTGGTCCGTACCGTTACTGTTCGATTACGCCGTCTTTGATACCAAGTAATACGGCGGCGCGATGTGCCTCCCCCCGGCGACCTTTGATCCTTCCGTTCAAAAGGTCGCTGACTAAATTTTTGTTCAAGTCATGCTTGCGGCTGAATTCCGCGATGCTCATTCCTTTTCGATCCAACGCCTCTCGGGCTTGCTCGGGTGTAACGGTGGCGGGCATAGTGCGCACTCTGTTCAGTTGTGTTTACTTGTGTTTGTCTGTGGTGATTCTTGGTCAAAAAAATGATCAAGTCAATGGTGGTGAATAAAAAAATGATCATTGCTGATCGAGTAGGTGAACGCCTGCGGGAAGAGCGCGAGCGCCTAGGGCTAAATCAAACAGAGTTTGGAGTTCGTTTAGGCGTCAGTCGGGGGACGCAAAAAAACTATGAATTGGGAGCGAGTTCACTAGACCTTCGATACGTAAGCGCGCTTGAAGAGCAGGGAGCTGACGCGGCTTACATTTTGACTGGGCGGCGGTCGACGCCGATCGGTCAAATGTTGTCAGCGGCAGAAGAAGAATTGATTACCCAGTACAGAAGCATCACGTCATTTGACCAGGAAGCGATACGTCGTTTTCTTCAGGCGATGGCCGATGACGCTGCCCGTCAGAAGAATTAACTCGCAACAAAAGCTTGTACGACATTGGTCGCCCCTACGTTCTAAAGTCGGTCCTCATCCCGTCAATGCCGATTCAGCCATGCACTTTATGGAGTAGTCAGCATGTTGGATCGCATCAAAAAAGAACCTCTTTGCTTGGGATTTGCCGAGTTCGAATGGCACAACTTGAGCAAAGCGGAACGCCGCCTCATTGGCCTATACCGGTCATTGAGTGAAAAGGAGCAAGGTCAGCTTCGTCGGCTATCTGAAATTCTTGCCATCAATCCTGAAGAGTCAGCCAACAGCTGATGTCTTGATCGCCGACGTTTCGGTGTCGGCGATTGACCTGTCACGCAACTGCCTGCGCCCCGAGCTGCTCGAACAACTCCCGCTGTTTCGCCCTAGGCATTTCCCGAAGACGATCAAATAGCAATCGGTCGAAGGTTTGCGCTGATGGACTCAGCGTGTGGGAAAACGTCAAATGGGCCACCCATGTATGCCCGCACTGGACGTCCAGGCACTGGCAATAGAGCGTCACGAAATCTGGCGATTGCGGCTTGCTATCCCGGATTAATCCCTTGTTTCCACACTTGCATGTCACTCGCATATGTCCCTCCCCAGGGGCAGCTGATCGCCACCATATTGCCACATTTTGTAGTGGCATCCGCTATGGTTACTATTTTATGCAGTGACATCCACTGCTTCTGGGGCAGGTTTCCAGCCAAACCGCCTGTCATCGCGCAGCCGGTCGTTCAACTGATCGAACAACTGACAGATCGGTCGAATCTCGTTGCTGGTGTACACGCGGTCGATCTTTTCGATGTCGCCGAAACCACCGGTATTTTCCGGGATAATGCCGGCCAGTGCGGGGTTCATCCGCCAGGCCGCGATGACATCGTTTCGTGTGATGTTCTTCACTTTCTCCAGCTCGTCTTTCGCCTGGAAGTCACCCACCGGAATGATCTGAATTGCGTTCTCTTTGCCGTTGGGGATGTTGACGAACATCGATCGGAAGTTGCCCACGCCCTTGCTCGCGCTGATCTGGGCGCGCAGCTCGTCTTCGTCCTCTTCGGTCAGGTCGGGATCGTTTGTGTAGAAGATGTAGCCAGCGTGTGCGCCGTTGCTGTAGTAGCGCCGGCGGAAGAGGGTGGCGGCCTCATTCAGCAGCAACGCTTGCAGGCCGCCCAGGTAGTCCGGAATCCCGTAAATGTTCTGTTCCACGTCGTAGTCCAGGACGTGGGAGATTTCGTGCGCCTCGAACTCCATTTCCTTGTTGTCGGGCAGCAGCATCACGAAGCCTCCGTCGACCTTCACGCGCATGTTGATCGCCGGCAGGTGCTGCAGCTCCAGCACCTGGCCGAACGCGTTGGTGTCGTTGTAGAAGTACGCTTCGCCGAACACCATGTAGTCCAGCCCGGCACGGCCCATCGTCTCCGTACTGCAGCCGGCCGAGGCGATGAACTCACGCAGCAACAGGTTGCGCTTGAACTTCGGAATGGCGCCGTGGTGCGCGTTGGCGCGCAACAGCTTGGCCAGGCCTGCCCGAGACACCGGCGGTTTGTAGATCTTGCCGTCGTCGCTGGGAAACACACCCACGTACTCGCCGATGTTGCCGGACAGCACCTGCTCCGGCTCCCCGAACGTAAACGTGCGCATTGGCTGTTGCTGTGGTTGGGCTACGTGGTGCTTTCTGCGTTTGCGGTTGGCCATGGCTGCTCTGGGTACTCGTGACGTAGCGGCTACGGCGCCGCTTGTTGGTGTTCAAAGGTTCGTTGGATAGGGCGTGCATCACCGCCCAGGCAATGTCGGCGTGACCGGTGGCTTCGGTACGGGATGCGCTGTAGGTGATCTGGCCGCTGTTGGTGGCGCCGCGCTTGATGGTCAGGAATGCCTGGGCGATATCCGTCCAGCCGGCGTCCCACTCGATGCGACTTCCTTGGATCGTGTCCTGGGCTTTCAGTACCAAGGCGTTTTTCGCTTCCAGGCTGTAGTGAATCGGGGTCGCCTTGGCGTAAAAGTCGCGCACCAGGTCGAACACGCCGTAGCCCACGCCGGTGACATCGATGCCGATGTGCTGCACGTTGAAGCGCTCGGTCAGCTTCTTGACCTGCGCGGCCTGGTAGGTGAACGAATGGCCCCGCCAGCTGTGCTTCTCCAGGATCCGGAACTTCGCCCCGGGTTCGAGCGGCGGCGCGATGACCACACAGGTGGCGTCGTCGCGGGTGCGACTCGGGTCGTATCCCAGCCAGACCGGGCTGTTGCCGAACGGGCGATCCAGATCCGGGTTGTAGTCCTCCCACAACGACAGATCCGAGTAGCAGCGCTCCAGATCCTTGAGACTGAACGCGCTTTGGGTGCTGTCGATGAACTTGCAGTAGAACAACTGCTGAAACTTGTCCTCGTCGTACTCCAGCTGCAGCTGCTCCAGGTCGAACAAATCGCAGCCGCCGGCGATCGCATCGTCCAGGGTGATCGTTTTGCGCCACTGGCCGTCCGGACACAGCGCGCCCTGTGTGTAGGCCGTTTCGCTCGGCCACACACCGCCGGCCTTCTTGCCGCGCTTGCTGTTGCGGAACTCTTCGCCCGACCAGAACGGATACGCCTGGTGCGACACGGCGCTGGGTGTCGAGAAATAGGTTTTGCGCCACTTCTTGTGGGTGCCCATGGCGCTGGCCACGGTGCTGAGTTTTTCGAAGTCGCGAATCCAGAAATATTCGTCCACGTAGACGTGGCCGTGGTAGCCCTGGGCGGTGCTACTGTTGGTGCTGAGAAAGCGCAGCTCGGCGCCGTTGCTCAGGGTGATCGGGTTACCGGTCAGCTCAATATCAAACCATTGCTTGGCGAACTGGATGATGTAGCTGCGGAAGATCTCGGATTGCGATCGGCTGGCTGACAGAAACACCTGGTTGTCACCGCTCAACACGGCGTCCATGAACGCTTCGCCGGCGAAGTAGTAGGTCAGGCCGACTTGACGGCTTTTGAGGATGTTCCGGACGCGGCGGGTCAGCGGGTTCTGTTTCGCCTCGAACAGCTCTTTCTGGTAGCCGTACATTTTCGAGATGAACTTATCCAGGAAGTCCACTTCGGTCAGGCCGCTGATGTCGTTCTTTGTCTTCCTTTCGCGTTTCTTGCCGCCACCCTCGCCACGCTCGCGACGTTGACCTGGCTGACGTTCGCGAGGCTCTTCCGGATTATCTGACGGCGCTGCCGGCGCAGGTTTGGCCGCGAGCTTTTTCAGACGCTCAAGCAGACTCGTCAGCCGCTCCAGTTCGTCCAGTTCGGCTTTCGTCAGGGGATCGATCTTCTCCAGAATCAGGGTGATTCGTCGGTTGACGGCGCTCAACGGTTCTTCGTCCGTCAGCATCTCGTCCCAGCCGCCTTGGCGAATCCAGTAGTAGACGATGCGGATGTTAGGCAGCTTCAAATGCGCCTGGATTTCCTTCACCGAACAGCGGCGTAGGTAGAGGCGTTTTGCGGCTTCTTTGACTTCGGTCGGGTAGTTCATGGGCCGCAGTCTATGCGGCGAAAACGCCGGAAACGCGGGCTGAAATGCGGCGTTGTTCGTAGAGTTTTCTTCTACGAATCGGGCCGAAGCAAAGCGTTTGTTTGGGGGATTTCGGCTCCCTATCGTGGCGGCTCATTCAACGATTGAGCGCAGTCACCACTCATGCCCCGTTCCCTTGTCTCCTACTGGAAACGTGTTGCCACCAGCGGCCCGACCGTCGATGGCCGCGAGATCCTGCCCCAGGAACTGCGCGACATCGCCGAGACCTACACGCCGACCCTGTACACCGCCGTTATCTGGTGTGAACACGAACGGTGGTTCGGTTCATTCGGCACCGTGTTCGCTGTGCGTCTCGTCGAGGACGCGGAAGACCTGGAGCCTGGCCAAGTTGCCCTTGAGGCGCAATTGAAGCCCAACGACAAGTTGCTGCGCCTGAACGACGCTGGCGAAAAGCTGTTCACCAGCATTGAGATCAGGCCGAATTTCCGGGGCCGTGGCAAAGCCTACATGACCGGCATCGCGGTCACTGACGAACCCGCCAGTGTCGGAACCCAAGAGCTCTACTTTTCCAGCCGCACCAGCCGCGATTCGTACTACGCCGCTTCCCACGAGCTGGGCTCTTTGAGCGAAACCGAGCCGCAGGGCGAGTTTGGGCGCCTGGCCGCCATGTTTACCCGCCTGTTCAAGCGCTTCGGCATTGAAGACACGCCCACCGAAACCACTCCGCAAACCCCAACCGAGAGCAAACCCCCAATGGATGAAGCTACCGCAACGGCTTTGAAAGCCCTGCTGGCCCAACTGCTGGTCGTCGCTGCCGGCATTCAGGCCGTGATCGAGCCTGCCGCCGAAGACGCACCAGAACCCGATCAGACCCCGATCGATGACGTCAGCGCTGCAGTAGAAGAGATCGTCACGACTGCCGAGGAAGAGCGCGAATTCAAGCGCAACGGCGGCGGTAACAAGGCAGTGCTGGCGGCGCTTGGCAACCTGCAGAAGCAATTCTCCGCACTGCAGAACACCAGCACTGGACGTCAGTTGCCGCGCACCACTGGCGCAACTGACAAAACCAAAGCGCGGGTACTCTGACCATGGCCCGTTCCCTGAGCGCTTATGGCGCCAAGATGTACGCTGAAATGCAGCTGGCGATCGCCGAGACCTACGGTGTCGAGCTGGCCAGCAAGATGTTTTCCGTTGAGCCTTCGATTGCCCAGGAGCTGAACGACGCCATTACCGCCAAAGCGGACTTCCTGCAGCGCATCAACGTCATTCCGGTGACCGAGATCAAGGGCGAGAAGGTGTTTATTGGCGTGTCCGGCCCGGTGACTGGCCGCACCAACACCAAGACCACCGATCGCGTGGCGAAAGATGCTTCGGCACTGGAAAACAGCACCTACGAGCTTTCCTCGACCGAATCGGACGTGGGCCTGCCTTACGCGAAAATCGATGCCTGGGCCAAGTTCCCGGACTTCCATCAACGCTACTCGGCTGCGGTGCAGAAACAGATCGCGCTGGATCGCATCATGGTCGGTTTCCATGGTGTGAAAGCGGCTGCGCAGACCGACATCGAAGCCTATCCGATGCTGCAGGACGTGAACAAAGGCTGGCTGCAGCAGCTGCGTGAACAGGCGCCGCAGCAGGTACTCAAGGAAGGAAAAACACCCGGCAAGGTCACCATGGGGCCGGGCGGTGACTACGAGAACCTCGATGGCCTGGTGCATGACACCAAGCAAATGGTGGACGAGCGTCTGCGCGACGGCGGCGACCTGGTGGCGATCATCGGCACCGACCTGCTGGCTGCTGACAAGGCGAAGCTGTACGCCAAACAGGGCGACACCCCGACCGAAAAAGAGCGCATCGAGGACGCCCAGGTGATCGCGACCTACGGTGGTCTGCCGAGCTTTAGCGTGCCGTTCTTCCCGGTCAACGGCGTCCTGGTCACCAGTTGGGACAACCTGTCGATTTACTTCCAGGACTCCAGCTGGCGCAAGCAAACCGTGGATAACCCGAAGCGTTCCCGCGTTGAGGACTACAACAGCCGCAACGAGGGTTACGTGATCGAGCAGCTGGAAAAGATCGCGCTGACCGAGAACGTGGAGCTGGTGAAGTGAGCCTGGCTCTCGCACATAAGCGCCGCACCCTGGCTATGGGAACCGCTGCAGTGATCGCTGCTGCAGCGGCACCGCTGGCGTATTCGCCAGCGGAAGCCCTGAGCAGTCCGGCCAACGCGAAAAAGCACCTGCTGCTGATGGAAGCCTCGCTGGATGAAGACCTGAAGCGCTTGAGCGATTTGAAGAACTTGGCGAGCAAACAAACGCTTAAGCGAGCTGAGTTGCTGCCCAAGTACCAGGACTTCATCCAGCGCTACATGGATTCGGGCCTGGTGATGCCGAACCGCGTATTGGTGCAGGTAATGATCTGGCTGTTCGACACCGAGCAATTCGAAGACGGCCTGGAACTGGCGGACTTCGCGATCGAGCAGGGCCAGGAGATGCCGGAGCGCTTCAAGCGCGACGTGCAGACCTTTGTCGCGGATGCAGTGGTCGACTGGGCCTACGCCGAATACAACGCCCAGCGCAGCCCGGAACCTTACCTGTCCGATCTGCTGCCGCGTGTTGACGGTGAGTGGAATCTGCCCGAGCAGATTCCGAGCAAGTACCACAAGTTGATTGGCATGCGCGCCATGGAAGCCGAGCAGTGGGAAACCGCGCTCAAGCACCTGGAACGCTCCACCGCGCTTTACGCGAAAGCCGGCAACGAAACGCGCATTGCGAAGTGCCGAAAGGCGATCGCCAAACAACCACCCGCCGTCACCGGCGCCCAATAACTGACTACCCCCCCAGCGGGGAACTGTGGACGTGTGTCTGCCATTTATGGCCAGCCTCACGAAAAACAGTCTCCCCGCCCTAATTCGAGCGGTCAGCAATGAGCTTTTCCGGGAAACCCACCACCTTTGTGGAACAGATCATCGAGAACGACGGCTTCTGGCCGGATCTCTCCGTGTCCGAATTCCAGAAGGGTTACCGCCTGCCGGCGGAATTCCTGGGCGATCTGCTGACCGACGCGCTGAGCATCGCCATGGCCGAGGTCAACAGCGACTTGGCCAAGCTCAAATCCAGCTGGCTGGCGGCGGGCATTACCACCGTAGAAAAAGCCGATCCGATGTCGCTGCCGGAACGTGCCTGGAAAGCGAAGTTGTACAAGCGCGCCGTGTATTGCCGCGCCAAGGCCAGCGCCCTGCAGCAGTTCGCCACCGTGACCCGCCGTGAGAGCGCCGAGAACACCGGCAAGGAAGCGCCGGAGCGTGAAGACACGTTTCTGGCATTCAGTCAGCAGGCTGTGCGCGCCTTGCAGGGCCGTGGCCGCATCACGGCGAAGTTGCTATGACCAAGCTTCAGGCACTGACTGCCTACCTACTCGAACGCCGCGTGGTCGAGCCTGAACAGCTCGACAGCTGGACGGAGCAGGTCAAGCTTTCGCTGATCTGGAAACCCGACGTCGACGGCATGCACTTTGCTGACATGCACTATCGCGCCGTGATTGTCATGGAGCGCTTCGCCGATCATCCGGCCCGCATGATGGCCTTGGTCGGCAGTTGGCTGGAGAACCACGACGCTGATCGCGACCGCCACGAGCTGCCGGCGCCGGAATTCGCCGTGGAGCCGGTCGACGCCGATCTGTTCGACGTGGAAGTCACGCTGGAATTCGTCGAGCCGCAGTACCTCTCCGAAGATCCGGACGGCGAAGTCGAGGCCTTCGGCAAGACCTGGGCGTTCATCCCGTTTGACCTGTGGGTCGCTGAGCATGGCGAGGTGGCCACCAATGGCGGGGCGTAGCACGTTCGAACTCGACGTACTGGGTCGCCTGGGCGTGCGCGAGCAACTGGCATTGCTGGCCATGCCGCCCCAATTGCGCCGCCGGTTGTTGAACCAGGTCACCAAGCGCGTGCGGACGATGAGCCGCAAACGTCAGCGGGCCCAGCAGAACCTTGACGGCTCGGCGTTCGCTCCGCGCCAGGGCGACGGCAAGGGCAAAAAGAAGATGGAAGCCGGCCTGGCCAAGCTGATGGTGGTCACTCGACTGACCGCTGATGAAGCGGAACTGGGCTGGAAAAACGCCCTGACCCGATGGGTCGCCGCCCAGCAACACAACGGCGTCAGTGAACGCCGCACCGCTGCACAGATGCGCCGCTGGAACAAGACCCCGCCGGGACTTGCGGCCACCGAAAAGCAAGCCAAGCGCCTGCGTCGGCTGGGTTTTCGCGTGCGCCAGGCTGGCAAAAAGAGCCTGACCAGGCCGTCGGTGGCGTGGATTCAGGAGCATGTGAACTACGCCAAGGCGGGCTTGCTGATCCGCATCCTGGACGACCAGCGCAGCGAGTCTTCGGGCGCGCAGAGCTGGGAAATCACCCTGCCGAAGCGCCAGTTCATCGGCGTTAACTCCGATCGCGACACCAATCTGCTGATTAATCAGGTGTTGCAACAAATCCTTAATTCACCCCGCTAACGAGGCACTGCATGGCACTCGGTCAAGTCACCGTCGACAATCTCAATCTGGGCCAGGGGCCAGTGAGCGAGATTGAGCGTTACTTTCTATTCATCGGCCCTGCCGGCAAGAACGTCGGCCAGTTTCTGCCCCTGAACAACGACAGCGATCTGGACGCCGCCCTGGGCATTGCGGCCAGCGACCTGAAAACCCAAATCACCGCTGCTCGTCTCAACGGTGGCCAGCGCTGGGCATGCGTGGCCGCTCCGATCGGCGCCGAGGGCAATTGGACTGATGCGTTGGAGCAATCCCAGCAACTGGGCTACTCCGTCGAGGCTGTGGTCATCACCAAACCGGTGACCGCACCGGCAGAACTTTCGGCCATGAATGACGCTGCTATTTCGCTGAGCAATACCTATGGGCGTCGAATCTTCGTGATGGCGTGCACTGCCGGCATTACTGCCGACCAGACCTGGGCGAAGTACGTGGCCGAGCGAAAAACGCTGTTGGCCAACCTTGCAGCGCCGCGTGTGCTGGTTGTCCCGCAGTTGCACGGCAATGACTTGGGCGTGCTGGCTGGCCGCTTGGCCAACGCTTCCGTAAGCATCGCCGACAGTCCGATGCGCGTGGCCACCGGTGCTGTGCTGGGCCTCGGCCCGGTGCCGATTGATGGCGAAAAAATCTCTCTGCCCTCGGCTGTGCGCTCCGAACTGGATCGGGCGCGGTACTCGGTGTCGCAAACCTATCCGGACTATCCGGGCGTGTATTGGGGGGACGGCAACCTGCTGGATACCCCGGGCAGCGACTTCCAGGTCGTCGAATACCTGCGCATCACCGACAAAGCCGCTCGCCTGATTCGGGCGCTGCTGATCCGTCGCGTGGCCGATCGCCGCTTGAACAACACCCCAAACAGCATGGCCGTCAACACCAACCAGTTGATGGCTCCACTGCGAGCCATGGCCAAGTCCGTCACGTTCGCGGGCCAAGTCTTTCCCGGCGACATCGAGCCGCCGAAGGACGGCGACCTGGTGCTGACCTGGTTGAGCAAAACCAAGGTGGTCGCCTACTTCAAGCTCAAACCCCTCAACTGCCCGAAAGACCTGGCGGCGAACATCGCCTTGGATCTTTCCACCGATAAAACGGAGTAACGCGCCATGGCGAAGATTGGCGGCAAGAACTTTGACGTGAACCTGGGCGACATCGCGCTGCACGTCGAGAGCTGCACCCTGGACATTACCGACAACTCGGCGGTGGCCCAAACCCGTGGCGTTCCGGACGGCTACGTGGACGGCGATGTTGCCGCCGCCGGCGAACTGGAACTGGACAGTACCAATTTCAACCTGCTGGTGGACGCCGCCCGCTCGGCAGGCAGTTTTCGCGAGCTGAAACCCTTTGACTCGGTGTTCTTCGCCAAGGCCGGCGAGGACGAGGAAATGCGTGTGGAGGCATTCGGTTGCCGGTTGAAGGTGTCCAGCCTGCTGTCGATCGATCCCAAGGGCGGCGAAAAGAGCAAATACAAGGTGCCGTTTGACGTTACTAGCCCGGACTTTATCCGTATCAACGGCGTTCCCTACCTGGCCGCAGCTGAAACCGAGGGGCTGCGCTAATGGTGGACTGGTTCGACCGTGCCCAGGAGCTGGAGCAACGCCAACGTGACCAGGCGATCAAGGCGCAGCTGCAGACGCCTATGCCGGTCGGGCCAAGCCTGACCCATTGCCAGGACTGTGACAAAGAGATCCCGCCGGCACGCCAGGCGCTGGGCGGTATGACGCGGTGCGTTCCGTGCCAGACGGACGTCGAGAAGAGTAAACGCCGATGACTACTGAAACTTCGCGTCTGGGAACGCTGGAGCGGCAACTTGCCGTGATCGAGCACCGCATGAACGAGTTTGAAGGCCGTCACGAAACCGTGCCGACTCGTGTGACCAAGCTTGAGCAGCAATTCGAAAACATGACTGGCCAGCTCAAGGAACTGAACAAAGGACAGCAGGCGTTGACCCTTGCGGTAAACGTGATCGGCTCCAAAGTCGGGCGTTTGCTGACCATCCTGACGCTGGTTGGCGCTGTGCTGCAGATGGTCGTGCCGGCGCTGTTGCGTGTGTGGTTCCCATGAGCCTGCGCGGGCGGATAGCCGCCGGTTTGATCGCGCTGGCCAGCACGCCGCTGGTGATCTTCTTGGGCACCTGGGAAGGCAACGGCCAGAACACCGTTTACGCGGACAAATTGGCCGGCGGGCTGCCTACGGTGTGCAAAGGCATCACCCGGTTCACCAGCCCGTACCCGGTCGTGGTCGGCGACTACTGGTCGCCTGCCAAGTGCGCCGAGGTGGAGCAACTGGTGATCCGCAACACGCAGCTGCAGCTGGCCGAGTGCATCACCAACCCGAACGTGAACCAGAACACGTTCGACGCACTGACCAGTCACGGCCACAACTTCGGCGCGGCCAGCACTTGCGCCAGTCGAGCGGTCGCGCTGATTAACGCCGGTCACATTGCCGAAGGCTGCAAAGCCCTGGCTTGGGCGCCGGACGGCAAGACGCCGGTATGGGCCTTTGTGACGGACGCCAAGGGCCAGAAACGCTTTGTTCCCGGGCTGCATAACCGCCGGCTGGCCGAGGTGGGAGTCTGCCTGAAATGACCATTTCACCTTTCAAGGCCGCACTGTTCGGGATGCTCATTGCCACCCTGGTGCCCCTGTATTGGTTTATCCGGCTGGTGGATCAACGCGACGACGCACTGGAAGACCTGCGAGGCCTGAAGACTGAGGTGGTCGGCCTGCGCCAAGCGGTACGCATCAGCGGTGAAATGCTCGCCGAGCGGGATGCGATCGACCAACGAAACACCAAGGAATTGACCGATGCACGCACTGAAAACGAACGCCTGCGCCGTGCTGTCGGCGATGGCACTGGCCGGCTGTACGTCAGCGCTACCTACCCCGCCTCCGGATCTGTGTCCGCCACCACCGGCACCGCCCGCGTGGCTGATGCAGGACGCGCCGAACTCGCTGCAGACGCTCGACAGGATTATTTCACCCTCCGAGATCAACTCGCCCAAAGCCGGCAAATGATCGTCGGGCTGCAGCAATACGCCTTGGACGTTTGCCGGCGATCGTCGGCGCACCTGGGCAACCCCTTACCCAACCTCAATAAGTGAGTCATCCAATGAACGAACAGAACAAAGAAATCATCCTGGAAGTCGGCGAAAACGAATTCACCTTCAATCTGACGCCGGCGGACGTGACCAAGTATTTCAACGCTCTGACCCAAACCAACAAGGTCGCCCCGGGCAACAACCTGTTGATGAACACCGTCAAGCAGGAAGAAAAAGCCACGCTGAAATCGATACTGGCCAACCCGGTGATGGTGATGCAAATCGCCGGCGCGCTGCTGGAGGAATACGCACCCAATGTTGAGGTGATCGTAAAAAAGCGCTCGAGCACGCTGAGCGCCTGAGCGAAAACGGCCTGGGCCAGTTGATGGCCCTGACGCACCGCTGGCTACCTGGTGCCGAACCCACGCCCGAGGCGATGGGGATGGCCAAGTGGCTGGAGGACGAACACTGGAGACGCATGGAATTTGCCGTAGCTAACGGCATTGCCATTGCGCTGAACGGGTAACGACATTGGCAGACCGTAGCGCCAGCCTGGCTTTCATTCTCAGCTTGCAGGACAAGGTCACCGCGCCCCTGGGCAAGGTGAAAACGGGTTTTGCCGAGCTTTCCGATCAAAGCGAAAAGCACATAAAGACGATCGGCCTGGGCTTGGGCGGACTGACGGCGGGCGTGGTCGCCATTCGCGAATCCATGGAACCGGCGCTGGAGGTCAACCGCGCCCTGGGCGACGTGCGATCGCTCGGCGTGGCTGAGGATGCTCTGTCCGCGCTGAACAGCAAGTCGCTGGAGTTCGCGGTGAACTACGGCGAGAACGCCAAGGACTTTGTAGCGTCCGCGTACCTCATCGAGGGCGCCATCAAAGGCTTGGCCGGCAACCAGTTGGCCACCTTCACCAACACCAGCAACCTGCTGGCCAAGGCCACTAAAACCGACGCCGAAACCATGGGCGAATACGTCGGCACGCTTTACAACCTGCAGAAGTCCCAAGCCGATGTGATGGGGAAGGGCGCGTGGGTGGAAAAACTCGGCGGCCAAACGGCGCTGGCGGTTCAGCTGTTCCGCACCAGTGGCGCCGCCATGAAAGACGCGTTCAAGGAGGCCGGGGCGATCGCGACGACCTCTGGCGTCGACCTGGCTGAACAGATGGCAGTGATCGGCACGCTGAGCAGCACCATGGAAGGCGGCGACGCCGGCGGACGCTACAAGGCGTTTTTTGAAAACATCGGCGCCGCCTCGGAAAAACTGGGGATGAAGTTCACCGACCAGCAGGGAAAAATGCTGCCGATGATGACCATCCTGGACAAGCTCCAGGGCAAGTTCGGCGACCTGACCAGCGCGTCCGCCGGGGCCAAGCTGCTGGAGGCTTTCGGCGGCGAAGGTGCCCAGGTGATCGGCGCGCTGGCCAAGGACACCGATCGGCTGCGCAACGGCATCGAGCAGCTGGGCAAGGTGCGCGGGTTGGAGAACGCCGAGCAGATGGCGCGGGCGATGGTCGATCCCTGGCAGCAATGGGCGTCGCTGGTCGAGGTCATGCGAACCATGTTCGGCCAGGTGCTGATCCCGGTGCTGTCGCCGTTCATGACCAAGATGGTCGACATCGGCAAAACTCTGGTGCGCTGGTCGCAGCTGTTCCCGAACATCACCCGGGTTATCGGCATCACCGCGTTGTCGATCATGGGCATTGTTGCGGCCATGTCAGCGCTGACCATGGCGGTGGGCATCATGCGCATGACCTGGCTGGGCATGCTCACCGTGTGGAAAGTGTTCCAACTGATGGGGCTGCGCACCGTCGCAGTGTTCATTCTGCAGAAGGTTGTAATGCTGGCTTACGTGGCCGTGATCTACACGCTGAGCGCCGGCCTGGCCGTCATTCGCGGCAGCATGATGTTGTGGCAAGGCGCGATCTGGCTGGTCAACGCGGCGCTGTTGGCCAACCCGGTGGCGTGGATCGTGGTCGGGATCGTTGCCCTGGTCGCCGCGATCGCTGCAGCCGTCTACTACTGGGACGAATGGACGACGGCCCTGATGAATACTGCCGCGTTCCAGGCGGTGGCCGAGACGTTCCAGAATTTGTCCGACTGGTTCAATTCCATGGGCGGCTGGTCAGGCATGGCCAAGGCCGCGTGGGACAGCATCGTCGGCATTTTCACCAAGGCCGTTAACGGCGTGATCGAGCTGCTTAACAGCATCCCCGGCGTAAACATCGAAGCGCGCTTCGGCGGTATGCCCGAGGTGCCAGGCGTCGACGCCGCTGCCAGCGCTTCCGACACCGCCAACGCCGCGCAGAAAGCCCAACAGACCATCAATGCGGCCATTCCAAGCCTGTCACCGGTGCGTCCGTCTGCAGTGCCGCCGGGCGGGCTGCTGACCAGCATTCAGAACAACAACAGCAGCCAGAACAAGGGCACGCATGTGGAGAACGTGAACATTCACACCGGCAAGCAGATGACGCCGCTGGAAATGGAAAACATGGTCGCGATGGCGGTGGGGGGATGAGTGAGTACGTGGATCTGCTGATCGTCGGCAACGACCTGGCACTTGATCCGTCGCACCAGCCGCTGCTGGTCGACGACCGCGCCTGCATCGCCCAGGACATCGCGCACATGATCCGCGACAGCGGGCTGCTGGTGACGCTGGTGGCTGAGCGCGACCGCCTGCGTCAACGCGATTGCGTCCAGCAGATGGAATTGCTGGTGGAGGACGACGTGCGCCTGGTGCCCGGGACGGCACGCATCACCGAGCAGGCGCCTGGCGTGTACCTGGTCACCGCCAAAACCATCAAATTCGGATCGATTGAGGTCAGCCTGTGAGCATCGATTTTAAAAAGGTGATCGCCGATGCCGGCATCCCGACCACTGAGGCGGCATTGAAGGCCGAGTGGGAAAAGGAAGTTGAAGCCCAAGGCGCGAAAGTGGCCAACACCAGCAGCTATTCGCCTTTCTGGCGGGTGATGACCGCGCTGGTGACCAAACCCGTGCTGTGGCTGCTGGATTTTCTGTGCATGACCGTGCTGCCCAACTTCTTCGTGAAAACAGCGGTCGACGCTTGGCTGGACACACTGGCATGGGCGGTAAACGTCGAGCGTAAAGGCGCGACCAAGGCCCAGGGAAAACTGTTGTTTACCCGCGCCGTTCCGGACGGCGTGCTGCAGCTGGAAAAGGGCATTGTGGTGCAGTCTGCCGCGATCAACGGCAACGTCTATCAATTGGTGACCACGGCACCGGCGACGTTCCAGCAGGGCCAGCTCCAGCTGGACGTCCCGGTCGAGGCGATCGAGGCGGGCAGCGGTTTTAATCTGGCCCCGGGTTACTACGCGATCCTGCCGGTGCCGATCCCCGGCATTGTCCAGGTGGTGAACAAAGACGGTTGGCTGGCTTCGCCAGGTGCAGATCCGGAACCCAACGACCAGTTGCGTCTGCGCGTGCGTAACCAGTTCTCGGCGGTCAACCAGTGGCACACCGACGCGGTGTATCGCGCCATGATTTCCGCCTTCCCCGGCGTGCGTCCGGATGGCGTGTACTTCGAACACGGCGCGCCCCGTGGCCCGGGCAGCGCAAATGCCTACATTCTGTTTGATGCCGGTGTGCCGGCGGACACCTACCTGCAGCAAATCAACGCGCATATCCGCGACCAGGGCAACCACGGCCATGGCGACGATCTGCTGGCCATGGTTATGCCCGAAGTCCCGGCGACCGTGACGCTGTGGCTGTGGCCCAAGCCCAACTTGAGCGCCGAGCGAATCAGCGCCCTGGTGAAAGAGGTCGAGCTGTTCGTGCGGGCGGCGTTTCGCGAAAGCACCGCGACCGACTACCAGCCGACGCTGACTTATCCACAGTCGCGATTCAGCTATAGCCGCCTGAGTGAAGAACTCCACCAGCAGTTCGCCGATATCGCTTCCCTGCGCTTTCTACCGGGCCAGGACATCATCAGCGGGCTGAACATTCCGCGCCTGGGCCAGTTGAAGGTGACGGCGCAATGATCAAGTTGAAATTGCCTTTCTGGCTGGGCGGCACCGAGCTGGCGAAGTTGTTGGCCGCTGCACAGTCCTGGTGGGAAACCGTCTCCGGCTGGCTGCGCTGGCCCTATTCGCAGATCGATCCCGACACCTGCCACTTGAGCATCCTTGAGTTGTGGGCTTGGCAGCGTGACGTAACACGCTTCGCCGGCGAGCCGGAAAGTCTGTTCCGGTTGCGCGTGAAATACGCCTTCGTCAACTCGGTTGATGCCGGCAGCACCGCCGGCATGAAACGCATTTTTGAGCGCCTGGGCGTCGGCTACGTGGAGATCGAGGAGCGTCAGCCCGACCGGGATTGGGACGTCGTGCTGTTGAAGTTCAGCAACGCGCAACTGTCGCTGAACCCGGAGCTGCTGCGCGTGCTGATCCAGCAATACGGTCGGACGTGCCGGCGCTATGACTTCGTGACCATCACCCCCGTGGGCCTGCAAGTGGGCCTGATCGACTTCAACGACGACCAGCAGACGCTGGTCGCCAGCCTGTAGGAGCGCAAAGTGAGCGCCAGTATTACGTTGGCCGGCGAAGGCCAAATCGCCCTGAAACAAAGCCAGAAAAAGTCCCTGGTTATCACGAAATTCATTTTCGCCAACGTGCCCGGGCTGGCTACCGAAGCGCCGGTGGATCGTGCTGCCGGCAAGCCGCCGGCGGGCCAGATCGTGCACACCTACGAGATTCCCGAGGGAAACAGCGGTTTTGTGAACCCCAACCAGATCGTCTACAGCGCGCAGCTGGGGTCGGACATCGGCGATTGGGACTTCAACTGGGTCGGCCTCGAGGACGCGGACGGTTTGCTGTTCGCCGTGTCCTACGTGCCGCTGCAGCAGAAGCGCAGGAACATCCCGCCACTGCAGATCGGCAACAACGTCACCCGTAACTTTCTGGTGGCGTTCGACGGTGCCCAGGCGCTGACCGGCGTAAAAATCGATGCCAGCACCTGGCAGCATGACTTCACTGTGCGCCTGGCGGGCATTGATGAACGTCAGCGGCAGATCAATGGTGATGTCTATGGCCGAGCGTGCTTCTTTGGCGCCGGCTTCAAAATTGACTGGGTGAACGATTCGTTCCAGATGAACCCAGGTGGCGCCTATATCGCGGGGATTCGTGTCGTGCGATCGACCCCGTTGAAGATTGAGCCGCCGAGCTACCCCACAGTGGCCTGGCTTGATGTCGCCCTGAAGCGTGAACTCAACGATGTTGTGGCCAGCTACACGATCGTGTTCGGAGCCGATCGTACCGACTACACCGACAGCGCCGGCGTTGGCCACTACTGCGTTCCCCTCGCCGAGATCCCCAACGCTTCCATTGCGCTGGATAGGCGAGTGGTCGAGCCAATCGACGCTTCGCTGATTACCTACCTTGCGGCCAGGAACGGCGACTACCCGCGCTTGCGTGCTCGAGGGACAAAGAAAGAAGACGTCGGGCTGAGCAATGTTCCCAACGCAATCAGCGACGATCCGGGCACCAACAGCAGCCAGATCATTGCTTCGACCGCCGCGCTGAACAAGCTGCAGCAACAGGTCGGAGACTCGATGACCGGGATGGTTGCCGCATTCGATATGACCAGCGCGCCGCCTGGATGGTTGAAGTGCAACGGTGCCGCCATTTCGCGAACCACCTACGCCAAGCTGTTCGCGGTGATCGGCACCCGGTACGGCGCCGGCGATGGCGTGAATACCTTCAACTTACGTGACATGCGCGGCAAGTTCATTCGGGCCTGGAGCGACGGCGGCACTTTGGATGCCGGCCGGGCGCTGGGCAGTGACCAGGCTAACCAAAACCGCGCGCACGCTCACGCCGCGTCAACTGCCGGAGCAGGTGCCCACGGTCACGGCGGACATATCGACGCCGCCGGCTGGCATGGTCACTCGGCCTGGACAGCAGGCGCTGGTGAAGGAAACACCCAAATTCTGATGGGCAACCAAGGCATCAACGTCGGCGGCAACCTCGCCGGGTCGGTGATGGGTTCCAGCTCCGGCGGAGCCTTCTGGCGAGAGTTCGGAAGCGCCCACGCTGCACACACCCACGCCGTCGGCATCAATGGTGACGGTGTACACACCCACGGCCTGAACATCTACGCCGACGGCCACCACGTTCACGGTGTCACGGTTGCCGCAGACGGGGGCAATGAGTCCCGTCCGGACAACGTGGCATTTCTCGTCTGCATCAAATACTGAGCGCCTGTATGAACCGAAAAATCGTCTATCAAACCAATTCCTTCGGACGCTACGTCGGCACGACTGAGGCGGAGGCTTGCCAGCTGGAACCCGACGTCTTTCTGATTCCCGCAGGCTGCGTCGAAATCCCGCCTCCGGAAGAACCTGAACACAAGGCTGCGTGCTGGATTGATGGAAAGTGGCAACTGCTGGACTTTTTCCAGGGCGTAACCGCGTACAACATCAAGACCGGTGAGCCGCTGACGCTCGACGGCTTCGCGCCGATGCCCAGCGGCTACACGCTCATGCAGCCAGAGCCGCTTCAAGTCTGGAAAAACGACCACTGGGTTGACGACACCGCTGCGATTCTGGCTTCGCTAAATGAGCAGAAAAAGCAGGAAATCAACCAGGCGTGCACCAAGTACACCGAATCCGGGTTCGTTTCCCAGGCGCTGGGCTGGCCATTTCATTACGACAGTGAACTGGTCGATCAAATCAATTTGACCGGTTCCATCCTCTCGGGCCTGGCCGCCGATATCGCGTGTACCGACATGGAGCAGCACAAGGCCTTCAGAACCCACACCGCCGAACAATTGCGCGATGTTGGCCAAGATCTTTTCCGTTTCAAGCAGGCGGCGCAATTGCACGCCGAAAACCTGCGCCAAGCGCTGGCCAAGGCGTTCAACGAACAAGACAGCAAAGCGATGGACGCCATCAAATGGACGCCGCCAGCATGACCTGGTCACCGGTGACGATGCGCTGGCCAGAACAGGCCACGCAATGGATGGGGGGGCTGTCTGCCGCCAAGGATCTGGCCACCGGTGAGCTGGCCAGCACAGCCCAGCGGCTGGCTGGTCTGGAAGGTTTGGCCAGCACCAATCCGGGGCCGGTCGGTGATGCGGCGAAAAACGCCGTTGAAGCCGGACGTACCGCATTGGCCCAGCAGCTGGGCCAGGTGCCGTCGTGCCTGGTGGTGACGCCGTTTCAAAGCGGCATCGGCCAGGGCAAAGGCTATCAGCGCTACCTGTCGGCGCCGAATGTGCTGGAACACTTGGCCAAAAAACTGGAGGACGCCACCGATGCGGGCCGTCCGGTTGGGCCTCAATATGCCCTGTCGATTCTGTTCTTAGGCACACGCCTGGAACAGTTGGCCAGCGGTCTGTCGCGCTTCAATGCGTTGCTGCCGATCGGCGACCTGGTGCGAACCGAGCGGCGCGCCCAGCACCTGCTGAAACTTGAGAGCGACAAGTGGGAGATCCCCGGCGCCGGCCCGTTGCCGCGCTGGCAAGGACTGCCCCTGGAGCGATGCACGGTGGTCAAGGCTGCCAAGCAATCGATGGCCGGCCAATTGGCCGTGCTGGAAGGCTACGCCGCCGACAGTTCGCCGCTGGGCGATCTGGCTGCGCTGGCCGCTCGAAAAGCCGCCCAGCAACAGGGGCGCGATCAGCAATTGGCTGACCTGAAAAACCTGCTGGCTGGCGGGAACCCTGACGTCAGCATACGGGCGCGCCTGATTGGCCCGGGTAATCCCAGCGAGCTGCGCCAGGAACTGCTGAGCGGCGATGTCCCTGGGCATGAGTGGGTGCAATGCGCCGGCCTGCTGCTGGTGGGCACGCAAGAGGGGTTGAGTTTCGTACGGGAGCTGGTGGGCCTATGACGCTGTTGCTCGATGGGCAAAAAGTCCAGGGGAAGAACCTCAAGGTCACCGGCAATCTACGCATCGAAAGCGGCGACATGTCGGGGCAGACCAGCAACACCGACAAGGCGCACAAGGGCTTCAAGCCCAAAACGTTGGCCGTCTCGCTGATGATCCCCTTCGTTGATCGGGTGCAGCTGACTGACTTGATGCGTCTGGCCGAAGCCACGGCGAGCGGCGGGGAGTTGCATCTGTATCGCGTCGTGAACGACACCGCCGAAGCGTTCGGCGTGCGTCAGGTCGAATTCTCCGAAGGCGTCAGTGCCCGTGAGGCCGACAGCCTGAAAGCCTGGCTGGTGCAGTTCACACTGAGCGAGCGCGAATCGAACCCGGAAAAGGTCGAGGGGCGGCGTGCCGGCAACAAGGTCGACGCCCAGGGCGCCCCGGGCAGCACGGTCGGCGAAGGTGGTAGCAGTTCCGGTTCGGGGGACAACCCGGAACTGAGCGGCTTTGAAAAGGTGCTGGGCCGTGTGGATAAGTGGCTGGGCGGGAGTGAGCAGAAGTGAAGCTGCACAAGGTTCTGGCCATCAATGGCGCGCCTGTTCCCCTGGTCAAGGAAGACGTTCGGCTGGACGCCACCAGTCCCGGGCGGGCGAATTTCACCGTGCAGTCTGCCGAGCCGCTGAAAGGGTTGGTAACGCTGGACATCGGCTACAACGACCGCACGCTGCAGCGCCACTTCATCGGCTACGTCGAGCGTTGCACCGCCGCCAACGCCAAGGAGCAGGTGCTGTTCTGCCGTGAGCTGGCTGCCGTGCTGGCCAACCCGTTGCCGCTGAACCTGCGTCACGTCGATCTGCGCGCCGTGCTGGCTGCCATCAGCGAGCAGACGGGGCTGCGCTTTCGCGTTCCTGATCGGCCTTACGCCGGCGTGAAGGCACCTTACTTCTACAGCCTTGCCGCCGGATACCAGGCGATGGACAGCCTGGCCCGGGTGTTCAGTATTCCGGATTTCACCTGGCACCAGCTGAGCAACGGCGAAGTGTTCGCCGGCAGCTGGGCCGACGGCTTTTTTGGCGCCCGAGCGGCGCTGCAGATTCCCACGGAGCTGTTCGACGGCTACCAGGGAAACCAGAGCGCGATGGTCGCGGCCCTTCCTGGGCTGCGACCGGGTGCAACGATCAACGCCGGCGAGCGTGTCACCAGTGTGACGCTCGCCAATGACCAGATGGCCATCCGATGGAAGACGCAATCCGCCGCGCTGTAGAGCGCCAATTTCCAGAACTCACCGGTGGTTACCACCTACCGCGATTCGCTCAGGTCACCGCCGTGGCCGATGCGCCGGCGGACGCTGGATTGTGCGACGACTTCCGCCCGCGCTACGCCGTGGACATAGTCGTCCTCGGCCCCGACGACGCCCCAGATCCGGCCATGCCACCATTAACTGGCGTGCCGCTGCCACTGCCTACGGGTGGCGAGGAAATGGGCATTTACGCCTTTCCGGAGGAAGGCACGCGGGTGGTGGTGTGCTTCGCCTACGGCCTGCCGAACAAGCCTTACATTCAGTCGATCCTGCCGCACGGCCTGAGCATGCCCAAGGTGCCGAAGGGTGACCAGGTGTGGCAGCACAGCGGTACCGCCCAGCAGCGGGTCGACGCGGACGGCAACTGGTTACGCCAGACCGATGGCAAGATCCGGGATCAAGCGATCGAGCGCGAGATTGAAGCCCTGGACAATCGCGAGCAGTTCCAGAGCCACACGCGAGCGGTCGACGACCATTCAACCGAGACGGTGGGTGGTGTGAAAAAGATCGAGGCGCTGGGTGCCCTGAAATTGCTGTCGGGCGGATCTGCGAGTTTGGCGGCGGTGGACGATCTGCACCAGGCTACCGGGCGGGATCTGAACTTGGTTGTGGGTCAGAAGCATAACGCCGCGGTGGGTGGTGACATGCAGGAGCGGATCGAGGGTTTGCGCAAGAGTGTCGCCGGCGCAAGTCAGCAACTGCAGGCACCGAAAAGCTGGATCGGCTCCGGAAGCGTGAACCTCTTTCAAATCGTTTGCGAAACTCTCTCATTGCTGCAAGAGCTGAACACACAGCTTTCAACGCACACTCATTTACCTGGCCCAGCGCCGAGTCCGAGTGATGCAACGATCTTCATCGAGAGGGCTAAAAAAATCGCAGCGCTAAACTTAAAGTTGACCCCAATTACTCTATAAAAAGAGTAACGCCGCTGTTATCACTCATTATTTAGAGTGAAAACCAAGCAAGAATCCTTGCATGGCTCTGTGGATGAACGTGCCCGGGCAGAGCAACTATCGCCCGGGTATGAAGTATACTTCATACTCGCCTCGACCGTTCGTCGGGTCGTTGTACGCCTCTAGCGTAATACAACTCACATATTGACAGAGTCGGCTGTATTACATCGCATCTACAAACGCATTGCCGCCGGCCAGCGCAAACCCGCTAACTGTCGAGGTTTGGCCAATCTGTTATCACGCGCCCGGGCGAAAAGCGCCACTGCCCGGGCTGAGAATGCAGAAAGGCCGGGCGTGCGCCCGGCCTTTCTACGATAGCGACAAGTGGTTTCCAAGCCCCAATCCTGTGATAGATTGATCCCAGCACTCGACGCCCTACAGCTTTTGAAACTCGCAACTCGAAAGGTTAGGGCGTACCAATGTGGCAGTCAACCATACGGTTCATGATTTACCGTTAAAACTTGCGCTTAAAGGTCTATTAATTATAGTTAGAAGTTAATTAACTGTCCTTCGGTGTAATCGGTTACTGCATCGCTGAGTGCTAACAAAGCTGCTTTCTCGTGCTGAGAAAGTTTGAGATTGTACTTTCGAGGTTTATAAATATGCATCGATTGCTTGCTCGCTTCATTCCAGAAGAGTTAATCCGGATTCTGCAAACGGCTTATTGGTCAATCCGCTTGTATCGAATCTATCAACAGCTTGAATAATCATCGATTCGGCAGGGGCTTCGGCCCCTGTTTTGCTGTTGATTCTTCGGATTCACAGTGCTGATATTCATCCTTCACGGCACCACCAGGATTGCGCATAAGCGCATCCGTCGATTATCTCGATGCCAGAGATAACGAAACCCGTAACCGACATTCCTGCCAGCGAAGCGTCAACCAATGGTGGGAGCGGGTCGGGGTCTAGCGGCATGCCCATCTCGGCGCTTGCATGGTTAGACGCTCTGCCCATTACGTCACACATCGTTGAATTAACCATGACGTTGCACCTGATCGCGGGATACTGACGGCGCTCTTTCGGTGTGAGCGGTACACCGCGCAAACGCAACGGCGTGACCAGCATATGCATGTGGTGACCCCTATTCGTCTGTCTTGATGTCGTGCAGTGATTCGATGGCGAAGGCCAGCGCGGCGTCTGCTAGCTCCAGGAAGTCGCATAACTCGCCATCGTCTATGACCTGTTGCTGGTGCAACTGGTGGGCCTGCCTGAGCAGCGCCTTGTGATGCGTGCCCGGCTTACTCAGCAGTGCTTCTTTATCCAGCAACAGTCCATGCCAGTTGCCCATGAGCGATACCCGATCGGCAATGCCGCCCGCAAAATCTCGATTCATCGCACAACCCGTGCTTATTGGAACACTGTATGTGTATACAGCTTATCAAGCGAAGGTCTCTGCTGCAGCAGCTCGCGACTGACGGTCAGCAATTCAGCCCCGTCGGCCTCAGGTAGGTGGGGTTTGTTGGTGTGGGCGCAGCCCTGGAAAAACTTCTGGCACGAAGAAAAAATCTCGCGAGAAATCACTTATCCCCCTCCCGCCGGCGGGCTTTGTATCAATTATTTTTGCAAACCGGCGCGGGGTGTAACCCTCCTCCAGACAAGCGAACATGGCCGCTGCCCCCGTGAATCTGCGATTGCAAAGAGTGCAAGGTTTTGCAAGGAAATGAAGGTAATACGCATCGATGGAATGCTGTCATGAAAGCAGACGTGTTCCGGAAACCCCAGCCCCGCTGGGACAAAAAACGACAAACCTCGAATTTGCACCGTTTTTTTATTTTCTTTAGCGGCGCGAGCGTGCTTAGGGGGAGCGCTGTCACACAAGCGTTATCGACTGGAAGGCCCTTTTAGTAAGGGCTACAGCCGGATTGGGACAATCTACGTATTTCACTAGCGCAC
Source organism: Pseudomonas sp. S8 (assembly GCF_050473925.1). Classification (NCBI taxonomy): domain Bacteria; kingdom Pseudomonadati; phylum Pseudomonadota; class Gammaproteobacteria; order Pseudomonadales; family Pseudomonadaceae; genus Pseudomonas; species Pseudomonas sp. S8. The sequence continues at coordinate 2,374,783 of NZ_JBFDVZ010000016.1, read as the reverse complement.
AGCGATCCAAGGTGATGGATAGCTTCGCGTGAAGAAGGGCGAGAAAGGGTGTCAGAGCTCTGATTAAGCTAGGGATCTGAAACCTTGAATCAACGTCGCAGTAGAGAGAACTAGACGCAATGGATTGTTTGATGACGGTAGGAACCCGAGTGCGTCCCTATAGAAATCCGCCACGGTGGAGTCTTTCGCATCAACGACAATGAAGGCTACGCCGGACTGTTTAGATATCTCGTACACGCGGCGAAAAAAATCACCCATCAGTCGTAGGCCAAGCCCTTGTCCCTGGACCATTTTGTCGACAGCCAACCGGCTTAGGAGAACTGCTGGCATAGGATAACGAGGCATCTTCTTTCTTTGCTCATCACTGAGTTCGCTCAATGCCAAAGAGGTATTCGCCAAGGTGTAGTACCCCAGCAATAATCCGTCTTCCACATATAAAAACGTGCGTGAGAGATTGCGCTTTTGGTCTTGCCCAGCGTGCTCAAAAATGTAGGTATTTAAAGCAGGATGCTTACCACAATCAAAAGCCGAGCGGTCAATCGACTTATCAAAATCGATGGTTATAAAATCCATTTAATGCCCTTAGCGGAGGGTAAGCAGACTGCGTAGTGCCTCGGTAGGCTCGGGCGGATTGTCAAGCAACTGATAAGCTTTCTCAGCTTTTAAGACTGTCATTTCTTCAGCATCAAAAGCTGTGGCATTGTCTTCATGCACGACAGATCGAACCGCAAGCGCAGCCACTACCTTCTTAAGCTCCGCCATATCACGCTCAAGATCTGACAGATGAGGCGCACGCATCAACCGCGCTCTAGCACCCGTTTTTTGACCGAGAATACTGCTAGAGAGGCTCTTGGTTGCATGCTTCTCCACGACACCGTCCGCGTGTACCAAAAGCGCCTTGACGCTGCCATCGCCGCTGTGAACCAGAACCGTTTCCATGTTACCTAATACGATCCGGGTATGTTTTTTCTGCTGAGCTACTTTTTCCACGTTAACCCCCTTTGTGCCTTTCCATACTACCTCATTTGTTCTTGACATCTAAGTGTCAGCCGTCTAGAGACATTCAAAGTCATGCTTCGTCCTGATGGACACTGGAGCGAGGTCAATCAATCAACCTATAGGCCTGAATCGGCACTATCAGCGAATTTTCCGTCCAATGGCCGTGCGATGCAGGGGAATTTCATCGCTGCGTATGTATACAGAACACCTTCCCAGCCCTTGGGATGCTCGCTGGCATACATCGAATACGTCACGCATCGAGCTTCCGGGTAAAGCGTCTTCTCTTGGCATTGGTACTGCTCCATTTTAAAGAAACCAGAATAGCAGCGAGAGTGCACCAGATTGGACCCGAAAGCGGTTGCTTGGGATTTGCCCTATGCATATTTTCAAACGTGGGGTGGGAAAAAGGTAATTTTGGTAAGCGAAGGGGTGAAAGTGGACTACAGCCCTTATGGTGCTTGGCTTTCATTCATTACCTCAAAGGGTAATTTTAGGTAATGGTGAGGGTAATATTTTCTGAAGTGCCTGATTTTACTGGGTTTTAGGGGTGTCAGCGATTACCCATGGGAAAGGTAATTTTCTAACCTCATACTTACTAAATTATTACCTCTGCGGAATTCTCTCAAGGCCGCGATTTTCAAGGCTTCCAAAGGTCGCCTCCTGCTGCATTACCAAAATTACCTTATTCCCATGGGTCAACATGAAGCGTCGAAATGGCCTTCTCGACCCTGTTCTGCAACCTGGTACGCAAAACCCATGGGACTGGCATGGGACTGAGATTCAAAATCTCGCTCCTCTGCAGCCCTTATAAACCGGGGGGGTACGCTCAGAAAACCGCAAACGGGTAGTTTCGAATCTCTCCTTCACCGCCAAATTCAATATACAAAACCCCTGATTTCGAAAGAGATCAGGGGTTTTGTGGTTTCTGGCGTCTGGATTTTAATCCGCCGCGCAAGTTGCGCTGGCAGTGCTCGGCCAGGATGGCCATAGCACATTACAATCGCCACTTTATCCGCTGAAAAAGGACGGTTCCCATGATCATCTCCACCACCCACGCCATCGAAGGCCGCCAGATCACCGCGTACCTGGACATTGTCAGCGCGGAGTCGGTGCAGGGCGTCAATGTGATTCGTGATCTGTTTGCCGGCATGCGCGACTTTTTCGGTGGGCGCTCGCAGACGCTGGAGCGTGCGTTGAAAGAGGCGCGGGTTCAGGCGACTGACGAGATCAAGGAGCGGGCTCGAGCGTTGCAGGCGGATGCGGTGGTCGGGCTGGATTTCGAGATCAGTATGCCGGCGGGCAAGGGCGGCATGGTCGTGGTGTTCGCGACCGGCACAGCGGTCAAGTTGCGTTGAGGTTTTGCAGGTCAGCGCCATGGCTTGGATCCCACAAGCTTCAGGGCGTCTTCGGGTAATGGGATGTTGAAGAGGTGTAGGCCATTCGTCGGGCATTGGTCGAACTGAACCGCAAGTCCAGTAATGACCGGCTAGTCTCAAAAGCCTTGGAGGTCGATATTTTTTCGGGCAAAAGGGCTTTGCCGGTGTCGATCTATTGCAAAGGGGAGAGGCTATGACTGATCCGTATATCGAAGACGATGGAGCCGAGTTTTCATTCAATAACTGTGTCCGTTGCGGCCAGACGGAGTATCAATCGGGCTTTGGCGAGGACCCGGTGCAGACCGGCAAGATCAAGTCCACCACGCCCAAGGGGCCGAAAGCCAAATTCCTTCCGAAGGTTTCGGCCCGGTCAAGAAAGTAAGGTGAGACCAAACAACCCCGTCTATGAACGGGGTTTTTTATGCCTGATGTTTATGAAAGGAAATCTCCTACAAGCGATCGGGCAGATTCGGTTTTTTTTCACAAACTTTTCACGTCCACGGACGTAGGGTGAAGCCATCCGTTAGAAAGCAAGTCTCCAGCCCGTCTCCCCAGCGGGCTTTTTTTTGCCTGCGATAAAACCTTTTGCCAAATCGCTGTCCAATCGGCGCCAAGTGCTCGGCGGCAGCTGATTTTTCTGGACTTCAGCGCGTCGGCAGCTTTCAATCTCGGCCCCTTTTGATCTCCCTATTTTTGAGGTTTTTGTCATGCGTCTAACATTGCCCGCTCTGGTTCTGGGGCTTCTGGTTGCTCAAGGTGCGGTGGCTGGTGAAGGCACTGCGGCACTCGGCGGCGGTCTGGGTGGTGCGCTGGGTAATGTGGTCGGCCAGAAAATGGGCGGCAGCACCGGCGCGGCGATTGGTGCCGGTGTTGCAGGCGCGGCCGGCAGTGCGATGGCCGCCGGCAAAGGCAGCCGCACCAAGGCGGCTATCGGCGGTGGTGTTGGCGCGGCCGGTGGTTCGGTAATCGGCAACAGCCTGGGCGGCCGAAATGGCGCGACCATTGGCGCCGGCCTGGGTGGCGCTGCCGGTGGTGCCGTCGGCGCCAACCTGTCCAAAGGTCACAAGCGTCACTGATTGCGAACGTTTGTCAGAAATAGCCCGGCTCGACGCCGGGCTTTTTCATGGCTGAACGTTTTTCCGAAAAATGTCTCCAATCTGACATAGGCCCTGTGGGCATTCCGTCCCGATTCGGGAACTGTGAGGTTCAAATGCGTTTGTCATTATCTGCACTGTTTTTCGGATTACTGGTCGCCCAAGGTGCGATGGCCGCCGGCGATGGTAGCGCCGCCGTCGGTGGCGGACTGGGCGGTGTGCTCGGTAACGTGGTCGGTGGCCAGCTCGGCGGCAGCACCGGTGCCGCAGTTGGCGCAGGCGTCGGTGGCGCGGCGGGCAGCGCGGTCGGAGCGAATAAACACAATCGCACCGAAGCCGCCATCGGCGGTGGTCTCGGCGCTGCCGGCGGCTCGGTGGTTGGTAATAGCCTGGGCGGCTCCACCGGCTCCGCCATCGGTGCCGGTTTAGGCGGCGCAGCGGGTGGTGCGGTGGGCAACAACCTGGGTGACGACGGCGGAAGCGGGCATTCCGGCGGGGGTCACAAGCACAACAAGTACAAACATAAAAACCGCCATCATTGATTGAATATTCGAAAGCAAACCCGGCCTGGTGCCGGGTTTTTCGTGTCTGGCGGTCGGACACTGGAACGATTGGCTGTAGGGCTTTTCGAACGTTATACAACCCACCAGACGTAGAGGTTTGCCATGACGCCCGAAACCGAAGGCAAGGAAGAAAAAGGCCCGAGCGGTCTGCCGTTTATCAATGATCCTGGGAACGAGGATCCGGGGTCGCTGATGGATGATGCGACGGTGCCGTTGAATGATGCGGATGAGGCTTTGGATGATTATGAAGAGGAGGAGGACGAGCAGTGATTGCTTGTCTGTCCGAAGCCCGGCTTCTCAGTCGCGCACTCAAAAAAAGTGCGCGGACTTTGCGGGGATCACGAGGTAAAAAAATCGGGAAATCAGGCGTTATCTGTAGGGCTTTTCGCTAAACATCAGCGAGTCATTCCACGGCTCGTAAACATTGCCCGTTGCTCAATCTCTGCTGGCCTCGCTATGCTGCTGAACCCATTAATCAGATCCAAGCAGCGGCGCCAGCTGGGCCGCCCGGGATGTTTTTGATAACGGATCCGATGATGAATGCACCGATAAAGACGTTTGGCCCGATCAAGGCCGTGATTTTCGACATGGACGGTTTGCTGCTGGACACCGAAGGCATCTACACCGAGGTCACCTCGCTCATTGCCGAGCGCTATGGGCGGACCTTCGACTGGAGCGTTAAACAGAACATCATCGGTCGCGGCGCCAATGACTTGGCGAACTACGTGGTGCAGGCGCTCGATCTGCCGATCAGCGCTGAAGAGTTTCTGGTGATCCGCGAGCCGCTGATGCGTGAACGCTTTCCCAAGGCCCAGGCGATGCCGGGCGCGGAGGAGCTGATTCGCCACCTCAAGGCACACAACATTCCGATCGCCGTGGGCACCAGTTCGTCGCGGCAGTCGTTCGGCCAGAAAACCACCTTGCACCGCGACTGGTTTGCGCTGTTCGACTTCATTGTCACGGCGGACGACCCGGAAGTCGGCGCAGCCAAGCCGGCGCCGGACATCTTCCTCACTGCGGCCCGGCGTCTGGGTGTCGCGCCTGAGGATTGCCTGGTGTTCGAGGATTCACCATTTGGCGTTACCGCGGCGAAAGCGGCGGGGATGACGGCCATCGCGATTCCCGACGCGGCCATGGCTGATGAAAAATACGCTCACGCCGACGGGATTCTGCGTACGCTCAAGGCGTTCACTCCGAGTGCCTGCGGTTTGCCAGCGCTGGAGTGGGCTTGATCTGCCAGTGAAGCGCTCATTAAAAACGCCGCTCTCTGTAACGAGGTGCGGCGTTTTTTGTACCCGGGATTCAGCGCAATCAGGCGCCAAAACCACCGTCGATGGTCAGGCTGGCACCGGTGATGTAACCGGCTTCCGGGCCCACCAGATAGGCGACGAAACCGGCGATTTCATCGGCAGTGCCGTAACGGCCCACCGCCATCAGCGGGATCAGGCTTTCAGCGAAATCACCGTGCGCGGGGTTCATGTCGGTGTCGACCGGGCCGGGCTGCACATTGTTGATGGTGATGCCGCGCGGGCCGAGATCACGGGCCAGGCCTTTGGTCAGGCCGACCAGCGCCGATTTGCTCATCGCGTACACCCCGCCACCGCCGAAGGGCATGCGGTCGGCGTTGGTGCTGCCGATGTTGACGATGCGTGAGCCTTCGCCCATGTGCTTGGCGGCTTCCTGAGACGCGATGAACACGCTGCGCACGTTGATCGCCAGGGTCTGGTCGAAGTCTTCCAGTTTGAAGTCTTCCAGCGGTGCGATGGCCAAGACGCCGGCGTTGTTCACCAGAATATCCAGGCGGCCAAAGGCTTCGACGGTGGCGCTGACAGCATTGCGGATTGCGGCTTCATCGGCGCTGTCGGCCTTGATCGCCAAGGCTTTGCCGCCGCTGGCGGTGATGCTGTTCTGCAACTCTTCGGCCTTGGCGGTGGAGCTGACGTAGGTGAAGGCGACAGCGGCGCCTTCGGCGGCCAGACGTTTGACGATGGCGGCGCCGATACCACGGGAACCGCCTTGAATCAGAGCGACTTTGCCGCTGAGGTGTTGAGTGGTCATGTTCGATCTCCAGAAAATTCAAGGCGGGGTGCCTTGTTGTTGGAGCCGAGTATCGGCCTCGCATCGACAACCGTGTAGACCATGATTGCTATAGTCTGTGTAAACCAGAAGTTTATAGTGGCGATCATGGAAACTTTCAGCAGTATCGAATGCTTCGTGCGCAGCGCCGAAGTCGGCAGCTTTGCCGAGGCCGCCCGGCGCTTGAGCCTGACCCCGGCCGCCGTCGGCAAGAGTGTGGCGAAGCTCGAGGTGCGGCTCGGTGTACGGCTGTTCCAGCGTAGTACACGCAGCCTGACCCTGACCGAGGCCGGCAAGCTGTTTTTGAGTCAGGTCAGTGGCAGTCTGACGACGATTCAGAATGCGGTGGCCAATCTGTCGAGTGTGGAAGGACTGCCGGCGGGGACGTTGAAAGTCAGCATGGGCACGGTATTCGGGCGTTTGTACATCGTGCCGTTGCTGCAAGAGTTTTTACGTCGGTTTCCGGCGATCAACCCTGACTGGCATTTTGATAACCGTCAGGTCGACTTGATCGGGCAGGGTTTCGATGCGGCGATTGGCGGGGGCTTTGAATTGCCCCAAGGCGTGGTCGCACGCAAGCTGGCACCTGCGCATCGTGTGTTGGTGGCGTCTGCAGACTACCTGCAAAACCACGAGGTGATTGCCGAGCCGGACGACCTGCAACGTCACGATGGCATCCTGATTCGTTCGCCGCAAACCGGTCGTGTGCGCTCCTGGCAGTTGATCAGTAGCGGCAGTCAGCTCTGTCAGCCCTTGACCCTGAAGACGCGAATGACCATGAGCGACTCCGAAGCCGCCTGCGCTACGGCAGCACAAGGGCTGGGCATCGCGCTGGTCAGCATGCCGTTTGCCGTGGGTTACCTCGAGGCGGGCACGTTGCAACGGGTGCTACCGGACTGGTACATCGATGACGGCAACATTTCGATCTACTACGCCGAGCACAAATTGTTGCCAGGCAAGACTCGGGCGTTTGTCGATTTTGTGATTGAGCAGTTTGCTCAGAAGGGGTTGGCGCTGCGGTTCAGTGCTGTCTGAGCAGGACTTTGGGACCGAGGTGTGGCCATCGCGGGCAAGCCACGCTCCCACAGGTTCTTCGTCGTTCACATGATGGTGATACAACGCGAAACCTGTGGGAGCGAGGCTTGCCCGCGAAGAACGATAACGCGGTCTACCGGGCAAACCGCTCCGCCCAGCCAATGATCTGTTTCGGCCGGGGTGTCGCATAGGTCCGCACCTTGGACGTCGACAACCCCAGTCGCACCAGCGATTCAGCAATGGTCACCGCCGCCGTCACGCCATCCACCACCGGCACCCCGGTACGGCGGCGGATCTGTTCGTCCAGCCCGGCCATGCCGCCGCAACCCAGGCAAATCACTTCGGCCTTGTCCTGGGTGACTGCCAGTTCCGCCTGTTGCACGATGGCTTCCAGCGCCCGTTGTGGCTCGTGCTCCAGTTCCAGAACCGCCAGACCGCTGGCCCGCACCGATGCACAGCGATCCCACAAGCCGGACAGTTTCAGCCGATCCTCGATCAGCGGCACAGTGCGATCCAGCGTCGTGACCACCGAATAGGCGTGGCCGAGAAACATCGCAGTGCTGGCGGCGGCGTCGGTGATGTCTACCACCGGCACGTTGAGCAGTTCCTGCAAACCTTCGCGACCGTGTTCGCCGTAACCCGCTTGAATCACCGCGTCGAAAGGCTGGTCGTAGGACATCACCCGATCCATCACGGCGATGGCCGCCAGATAACTTTCGAAATTGCCTTCCACCGAGTCGGCGCCGAAGAACGGCGTCAAGCCGATGATTTCCGTGCCGGGAGACGCGACCGTCTGCGCCGAGCGGGCGATGGCTTGGGTGATGGATTCGGTGGTGTTGACGTTGACCACAAGAATACGCATGAGAAGTCCTTATTGCGGGCAGTTCAGCGGCCCGAAGTCCGGGCCGCGAGGAAATTAATGGCTGACGTTATCGACGGCGATGGATTCGCCGCTGACGTCGGCGTAGTGCGGCTGACGCTTGGCGATGATCAGGTAGAGCAGGGCGGCGATGCCGGCACCCACCAGCCAGGAGAACGGCGAAATGCTGTGGAAACCCGGGACCAGCGCCAGGACGATGGCAATCAGCGCCGCAGGAATGAACGCCGCCACCGCGCGGAAATTCACCCCGCGGCTGTAGTAATAGGCACCGTCGGGATCTTCGCTGTACAACTGCGGGACGTGGATCCGGCCTTTGCGGATCAGCCAGTAGTCGACCATGATCACTCCGTACAACGGGCCGAGCAGGGCGCCGAGACCTGAGAGGAAATACACGATCACCAGCGGGCTGTTGTAGAGGTTCCACGGCAGGATCAGCACGGCGATGGTCGCGCTGATCAGCCCGGCGCGACGGAAGGTCAGGTATTTCGGCGCCAGGTTGCTCAGTACGAACGCCGGGGCGACGAAGTTGGCCATGATGTTCACCGCGACGGTGACGATCAGGAACGCCAGGCAACCGAGGACCAGAAAGAACGTGTTGGGGATCGAAGCGATGATTTCGGTCGGGCTTTCGATGATCCGCCCGTTGATCTGAAATTGCGCACCGCAGAGCAGGACGGTGATGGCAGCGAACACCAGAATATTCACCGGCAGGCCCCAGAAATTGCCGACCTTGATGGTCTTGCGGCATGGCGAGGAGCGGGCGAAGTCGCAGAAATTGAGGATCAGCGTGCCGTAGATCGCCAGCCACAGGGCGCCGCCGGCAAAGATATTGCGCCACATCTCGCCACCGGTCAGCGGGTCGCGGATCGACCAGGCAATGGTCGCGTTGGCCTGGGTGTACATCCACGCAGCGAGCGCCGCAACGGTCAGCAGAATCACCGGCCCGGCAAAGGCTTCGTAACGGCGGACCATTTCCATGCCATAGGCGAGGATCGCCAGTTGCACGAACCAGATCACCACGAAGCACACCCAGCCCAGCGTTGACAGGCCGAGGAACGAATTGTGGTCGTAGTCGGCGAAACCGGGGTGAATCGCCGTCAGCAGCACGCGAAATACCACCGACGCCAAATACGTCTGAATACCGAACCAGGCGATGGCGATCACCGCGCGAATCAACGCCGGAATCTGCGCGCCGTGGATGCCGAAACTGATCCGGCTGATCACCGGAAACGGCACCCCGGTTTTCTGCCCCATGTAGCCGGACAGGTTCATGAAGAAGTACACCAGCGCCGCACCGATCCCCAGCGACAGCAGAATCTGCCAGCCGCCCAGGCCCAACGCATACAGGCCGATGGCGAACGAGTAGTTGGCGATGTTGTGCACATCGTTGGTCCACAGGGCGAAGATGCTGTACTTGCCCCAACGCCGCCCTTCGGCCCGGGTCGGTGCGAGGTCGCTGTTGTGCAGGCGTGGGCTCAGTTGTAGCGGGGCGGCCAGACCCGCGTCGGGCGATGGTTGGTCGAGTGCAGAGGCAGGCAGATTCAACGCGATGTTGTTGGAGAGACTTGTACGCATTCCGGCAGGCTCCTGATGGGCGGGGCCGCGATGACTGTGCATGAGCTCAGGGCTCGACAAATCTTCGTCGCGGCCAGCAGACATCACTGGTTACGGGGCATCTGCAGCCTGTACGGGATAGGGCGCTTCAGGCTTGCGGATCGAAAGTGTGGATAGATGTTTTGCAGTTTTGTATACAAAACATGTATGCACCAAAGCCAGATCTGTGCCAGTTAGCGATCTATGGAGCGCTGCGCTCATTTCGAAAAGTTATCGATGAGCGCTAAGTGGTTGAAAATATTTGGTTATAAATTGACCGATTGAACAGCTATTTATTTTTTACGGGGGATTGTGCGGAGGTGGCAAGACAGAGGCGCTTTGCCAAGGGATGTAACTTTTCAGGGCGTGAAAACAAAAAGTGCACACATAAATGGCACCGATGGTGACATTCGTGTGTACACATTTTTTCATGGCACCACGAAGCAAATGTGGGAGCGAGCTTGCTCGCGAAGGCGTCTTTCCAGTCAACAAATCCGGTGACTGTCAGAACGCTTTCGCGAGCAAGCTCGCTCCCACAGGGGGCATCATTGAGGCAGAGATTTACGCCTTGCTGATGATATTCCCCGCATGCAGCCCGCACTCTTTCTGCGTGGCTTCTTCCCACCACCAGCGGCCTTCGCGTTCGTGCTGGTTCGGCAGGACCGGGCGGGTGCAGGGTTCGCAGCCGATGCTGATGAAGCCACGCTCATGCAGGCTGTTGTAGGGCAGCTCAAGCATGCGGATGTAGCCCCAGATCTCTTCGCTGGTCATTTGCGCCAGCGGGTTGAATTTGTACAGGGTGCGTTCCGGAGTGGAGAACGCGGTGTCGATTTCCAGCACCGCCACGGCGCTGCGGGTGCCCGGGCTCTGGTCGCGGCGCTGGCCGGTGGCCCAGGCTTTGACGCCAGACAGTTTGCGGCGCAGCGGCTCGATCTTGCGGATGCCGCAGCATTCGCCATGACCGTCCTTGTAGAAGCTGAACAGGCCTTTTTCCTTCACGAAAGGTTCGAGTTTGGTGTAGTCCGGCGACACCAGTTCGATGTCGATCTTGTAGTGCTCGCGCACCTGATCGATGAAGCGATAGGTTTCCGGATGCAGGCGGCCGGTGTCGAGGCTGAACACCTTGACGTTCTTGTTCAGCTTCCAGGCCATGTCCACCAGCACCACATCCTCGGCGCCGCTGAAAGAGATCCACAGTTCATCACCGAACTCGGCGAACGCGAGTTTCAGGATGTCCTGGGCGGATTTGTTGGCATAGGTCGTGGCGAGTTCCACGACATCGAACGTTGGGCTCATCAGGGCGGCTTCCTACAGGTCGGTGGCGCTGGGCGCTCTATATGGCGGCGATGTTAACAAAAAGCGGCGGAGTAGGGTGTGCCTGCTGCGTTGCGCGGTCGCGGGGGAGTCGCTAGAGTTCGGGCTCGCTCGACTCAATAATCACTACAAACGGGAGTGTCTTGTGGAAATTGCTTGCCTGGATCTTGAAGGGGTACTGGTACCGGAAATCTGGATCGCCTTCGCCGAAAAAACCGGAATCGAATCCCTCAAGGCCACGACCCGGGACATTCCCGATTACGACGTGCTGATGAAGCAGCGTCTGCGCATCCTCGACGAGCACGGCCTGAAACTCTCGGACATTCAGGAAGTGATCGCCACCCTCAAGCCGCTGGATGGCGCGGTGGAGTTCGTTGACTGGCTGCGCGAGCGCTTTCAGGTGGTGATTCTCTCGGACACCTTTTACGAGTTCTCCCAGCCGCTGATGCGCCAACTGGGCTTCCCGACCTTGCTCTGCCACCGCCTGATCACTGATGACAGTGGGCGGGTGACCAGCTATCAACTGCGTCAGAAAGACCCCAAGCGTCAGTCGGTGCTGGCATTCAAGAGCCTGTACTACCGAGTGATTGCGGCGGGCGATTCGTATAACGACACGAGCATGCTCGGCGAGGCGGACGCGGGGATTCTGTTCCATGCGCCGGACAACGTGATTCGCGAGTTCCCGCAGTTCCCGGCGGTGCATACGTTTGCCGAGTTGAAGCAGGAGTTCCTCAAGGCTTCGAACCGCGACCTGTCCCTGTAAACCAAATCCCTGTAGGAGCTGCCGCAGGCTGCGATCTTTTGATCCTGTTTTTTAAGATCAAGATCAAAAGATCGCAGCCTGCGGCAGCTCCTACAGGGTTTGCGTCATTCAGAGGTTTTGCAGGGTTTCGAGGAGGATTCGGACCTTGGTAATCGACTCCTGATACTCCGCCTGCCAATCCGAATCAGCCACGATCCCGCCACCCCCCCAGCAACATACCTGCCCATCCTTGACCAACAGACTGCGAATCGCGATGGAGCTGTCCATCTCGCCGCGTACGTCCAGGTACAGCAGCGAGCCGCAATACAACCCGCGTCGAGTCGGTTCCAGTTCGTCGATGATTTGCATCGCGCGGATCTTCGGTGCGCCGGTGATCGAGCCACCGGGGAAACTGCCGGCGATCAGGTCGAGTGCGTCGCGGTCATCCGCCAGTTCCCCGGTCACGCTGCTGACCAGGTGATGCACGTTGGGGTAGCTTTCCAGGCTGAACAGCTCCGGTACCCGCACCGAGCCGATGCGGCAGGTGCGGCCGAGATCATTGCGCAGCAGGTCGACGATCATCAGGTTTTCCGCGCGATCCTTGGGGCTGGCCAGCAGTTCGGCGGCGTTGGCCGCGTCTTCGGCAGGCGTCAGACCGCGCGGGCGAGTGCCTTTGATCGGGCGGGTTTCCACTTGGCGCTGGCTGACTTTGACGAAGCGCTCTGGCGACAGACTCAACACCGCGTCGCCGTCCGGCAGGCTCTGGAAACCGGAAAACGGTGTCGGGCAAGCCTCGCGCAACGCGCAGTAGGCCAGCCATGGATCGCCTTGGCAGGTTGCGCGGAAACGCTGGGCGAAGTTGACCTGATAGCAGTCGCCGGCCTGGATGTATTGATGAATGCGCTCCAGCGCCTGGCGATAGTCGTCCGGCGAAAGATCGGCAGTCATCGGCGTGTGCAACTTGAACGGCGTCAGCGGCGCTGAGGTCGGTTGGCTGAACAGCGCGATCAGCCGTTGCCGCTCGCTGTCGGCCAGTGACGGGTGAAACACCAATTGACTGGTGGCGGTCTGGTGATCGCTGATCAGCGCCCAGTCATACAGGCCGAACCGCGCGTCGGGCAGTTGCAGATCGTCCCGGGCCAGGCTCGGCAGATTCTCCAGATGTCGGCCGAAGTCGTAGCTCAGATAGCCGATCAGGCCACCGGCGAAAGGCAGGTCATATTCGGCAGGCAGTTGCGCTTCGCCCAGGCGAGTCAGATTATCCCGCAGGCGTTGCAGGAAAACGCCGCCGCTCTCATCGGGCAACACCGCCAGTTGTGCCAGCGGCCAGGCGCTGAGCAGGTCATAACGGCCACGGTCGGCACTCGGCCGGCCGCTGTCGAGCAGCACCGCACCGGGCGCATGGCGGATGGCCGCGAAGTAATCGGCGGGGTTGGCACGGTAGGGCAGCGGGTGTACGGAACAGGTCAACATGGGCGGGGCAGATCGGCCATCGAGGCGGGGTGGGGATTGTAGTCCTCTGCGGGAATTGCTCCTAGAGGGGATGTCGGGGATTGGCAGATCCGCAGCGGCTGACGAGCAACCTGTGGCGAGGGAGCTTGCTCCCGTTGGAGTGCGAAGCGCTCCCCAAAAATCTTACGACTGCTGCGCAGCCGAGCGGGAGCGAGCTCCCTCGCCACGGGGATCAGCCCTCGACCGCCGGAATATGCCCAAACATCTCCTGAGTAAACGCCACCCGCTCTTCAACCGACTCGGTCACACCACGCGCCTTCAGCTCCTCCAGGTGTGCCTCGACCGCATGCGTACGCTGAGTCAGCCCGCAGTCGTTGGCAATCTGGATATTCAGCCCCGGCCGCGCATTCAGTTCGAGAATCAGCGGGCCTTTCTCCTGGTCAAGCACCATGTCCACACCGATGTAGCCCAGGCCGCACAGTTCATAACAGCCGGCGGCGAGTTTCATGAAACCGTCCCAGTAGGGCAGTTGCACGCCATCCACCGCGTTGGTGGTGTCGGGGTGTTTGTTGATGATGTTGTTCAGCCAGGTACCGCGCAGGGTCAGGCCCGTGGCGAGATCGACACCGACGCCGATGGCGCCCTGGTGCAGGTTGGCCTTGCCGCCGGACTGACGGGTTGGCAGGCGCAGCATGGCCATCACTGGATAGCCCATCAACACGATGATGCGGATGTCCGGCACGCCTTCGTAGCTGATGCTCTTGAAGATCTGATCCGGGGTCACCCGGTATTCGATCAGTGCGCGGTCGCGGTGACCGCCCAGCGAATACAGGCCGGTGAGAATGCTCGAGATGTGGTGCTCGAGCTCTTCGTGGGCAAGGATCTTGCCCGAGACCGTGCGATAGCGGCCTTCGAAGCGGTCGGCGATGACGATGATGCCGTCACCGCCCGCACCTTGAGCCGGTTTGATCACGAAATCGTTGCGCCCGCCGATGATCGCGTCGAGCTTGTCGATTTCCTTCTCCGTGGAGATCACGCCATACAGCTCCGGCACATGAATGCCGGCCTCGATCGCGCGCTCCTTGGTGATGATTTTGTCATCGACGATCGGATACAGGCTGCGCTTGTTGTACTTGAGCACGTAGTCGGCGTTACGCCGATTGATGCCCATGATGCCCCGCGCCTCCAGCGCCTTCCAGGTCTTCCAGAAACCGAACATCAGGCGTCAGCCTTCTTCAGGAAAGCCTTGAAGCGCACCAGTTCGGTCAGGCGGTAACCGCGATAGCGACCCATCGCCAGCATGAAACCGACCAGAATCAGCAGGATCGCCGGGAAGGTAAACACGAAGTACACCAGCTCCGGCACGGTCATGATCAGGTGGGCCAGCGAGGCGGCGAACAGGGTGCCGATCGCCACTTTCATGGCATGGCTGGCGCCGCGTTCTTCCCAGGTGATCGACAGGCGTTCGATGGTCATGGTCAGAATCACCATCGGGAACAGCGCCACCGACAGGCCACGCTCCAGCCCCAGCTTGTGGCTGAACAGGCTGATGGCGGCAATCAGCACCACCACGAAGGTCAACACCACCGACAGGCGCGGCAGCATCTGCAGCTTCAAATGTTCCAGATACGAGCGTAAGGACAGGCCCAGCGCGGTGATCACGGTAAACAGCAGGATGCCGAAGCCCAGTTGCGTTTCGCGGAAGGCCAGGGCGATCAGCACCGGGGTAAAGGTGCCGAGGGTCTGCAGGCCGATCAGGTTGCGCAGGATCAGGATCACCAGCACGCCGATCGGGATCATCACCATGATCATGAACGTCTGCTGGGTCTGCAGCGGCAGGCCGTAGAGCGAGTATTCGAGGAAGTTGGCATCGGTGTTTTCGTCGGTCAGCTTGGCCAGACGAATCGCGTTCATCTCGCTGTTGTTCAGGCTGAAGGTCACGTTGGCTTTCTTCGCGCCGTCGACGGTGATCAGGTTTTCATCACCGGTCCACCACAGCAGACGGTCGGTCGGCAGGCCTTGCTCACCGGTTTCCGGATTGAAGTACAGCCAGTCGTTGCCATTGAAGCTGCGCAGCCACAGCTCCGGGGTTTGCGGTTGATCGGCAACGAGGCGGATGGTGTGGACTTTTTCTACCGGTACGTGGGCGATCGACAACAGCAGTTCGACGATCTTCGCCTTGTGCGGCGTCGACGGATCGCCGGCCAGCAGCAGTTTGACGTTGTCGTCGTTGACGTTGTTGACGCGTTTGATCGCTTCGCCGATGAAGGTCTCGACGTCGGCCGAGTGCTGGCGGATCGGTGCGAGCAGGGCTTCGGCGGCGATTTTTTCCGGGCCTTCGATGGCGATGCTGTCGCGGAAGGTCGGGCCTTTGATCTTGGATTTTTCTGCGGTATAGCGTTTGGTCAGCACCAGACGGTAATAAAGCGTCTGGTTGCCCTTGGCCCGGCGCGCGGACCAGGTGACCTTGCGGTTGCCGTCGACGCGGTTGACCGCCACGCCGTAATTATTGGAGATAAAGCTTTCGTTGAGGCTGACGTAATCGCGGCTCAGCGGCGGCACGAACATCTGGACTTTCACCGGATCCTTGGTGCTGGCGACGAACTCGACTTTGGCGTCGATGTTCCACAGGTCGTCGGTAGCGTCTTCGGTCACCGGGATGCCGAGCACGAAAATCTGATAGGCCGTAACCGAAACGCCCAGGAGCACCAGAATGGTGATCAGGATTTTCAGGTGGAAGGTTAGAGAACGCATGGAAATTACTCGGCGGTATGAGCGGCGATGGTGCAGGCGGGTTTGCCGGCAGCGTATTTAAGACTGGGGTCGACCAGCGCGTCGAAGCGTTTCAGCGCTTCGGAGCCGATCAAAAGCGGGTATTGGAACGCACTACGGTCGGTCAGGTTCACTTCGATGCTGCGCAGCGCCGTGCCCATGCAGATGTCCAGCTCGATCACCGGACGCGCGGTGTACTTCTTGCCTTCTTCCGGGTCGTAGTCGCCGGCACGGCGCTTGATCTTGCTGACCCGGGCCAGCGGCCGTTCGATCGGATGCGAATGCGCAGCGTCGATCGCCAGGTAGAAACGCACCCAGGACTCGCCGTTGCGTTTGAAGCGTTTGATGTCGCGGGCACTCAGTGAGGCGGTTTTGGCGCCGGTGTCGAGTTTGGCCGCGACTTGCAGATTGATGCCGTCAAGCGATGCATATTCGTTGAGGCCGTACACGGTTTTTTCCCCCGCCGCGGCGAGGCCGGGCAGGCAAAACAGCGCAAAAAATGTGGGGAAGGGCTTGAGTCTCATAAATCCTGGTGCGCAGCGTTCCGTTTTCGGTTCAGGTTCCTGGCAAAACTTGCGCAAGCGCCTGCGTGTGCCTATCAGCTTTTTATGACAAGCCGTACAAATGGCCAGCAAATGCGGGCGGCATTCTAGCACGGTGGTTTTATGGCGCCAGCGCTCGCGCCGGTCTATAAAAGATCAAAAGATCGCAGCCTGCGGCAGCTCCTACAAAGGATTCGCGTACATCCTGTAGGAGCTGCCGAAGGCTGCGATCTTTTCGGTTTATTAGACGATTGTCGACAATATCCATTTATCCTTTGACTGATGCCGGCTAATTGGCTAGTTTTTGCCGCATTGGATTTGAAGGTGTCGACAATCATGCTGGATCAACTCGATCCCCCGGTCATCAGCGGCGACGATTCCGAGACGCTCTCGGAAAACGTCTTCCGGCGCATCCAGGCGGCTATCGTCAAAGGTGAGATCGCCCCCGGCAGCAAGATCTCCGAGCCGGAGCTGGCGCGCACCTACGGCATCAGTCGCGGGCCGCTGCGCGAGGCCATTCATCGGCTCGAAGGCCAACGCCTGCTGGTGCGCGTACCGCATGTCGGCGCGCGGGTGGTGTCGCTCAGCCACGCCGAATTGCTCGAACTCTACGAAATCCGCGAATCCCTCGAAGGCATGGCCTGCCGTCTGGCGGCCGAGCGCATGAGCGTCGAAGACATCGACGAACTGCGCCGGGTGCTGGAAACCCACGAGCGCGACGCGGCGTTTCAGGCCGGCGTCGGCTATTACCAGCAGGAAGGCGATTTCGACTTCCACTATCGAATCATTCAGGGCAGCGGCAATCGCACCCTGACCCAGATGCTCTGCGGCGAGCTGTATCAACTGGTGCGCATGTACCGCATCCAGTTTTCCACCACGCCCAATCGGCCACGTCAGGCCTTTGCCGAACACCACCGGATTCTCGATGCCATCGCCGACCGTGACGGCGAACTCGCGGAATTGTTGATGCGCCGCCACATCGGCGCCTCGAAACGCAACATCGCCCGTCATTACCAGGACGGCGCCGACAATAAGACAGCCACTGAACGAGGTGAGTCATGAGTTCCAAGCAGAACACTCCAGGCCAGCGTTTCCGCGATGCGGTCGCCAGCGAGCATCCATTGCAGGTGGTCGGCGCGATCAACGCCAACCACGCGCTGCTGGCCAAGCGTGCCGGTTTCAAGGCGATCTACCTGTCCGGTGGCGGGGTGGCCGCAGGCTCGCTCGGCGTGCCGGACCTGGGCATCACCGGCCTGGATGACGTGCTGACCGACGTGCGGCGCATTACCGACGTCTGCGACTTGCCGCTGCTGGTGGACGTCGACACCGGTTTCGGCGCCTCGGCGTTCAACGTGGCGCGCACCGTGAAGTCGATGATCAAGTTCGGCGCGGCGGCGATTCACATCGAAGACCAGGTCGGCGCCAAACGCTGCGGTCACCGTCCGAACAAGGAAATCGTCACCCAGCAGGAAATGGTCGACCGCATCAAGGCAGCGGTCGATGCCCGTACCGATGACAGCTTCGTGATCATGGCCCGCACTGACGCGCTGGCGGTTGAAGGTCTGGAGTCGGCACTGGATCGCGCCGCCGCGTGCATCGAGGCCGGCGCTGACATGATCTTCCCGGAAGCCATCACCGAACTTGAGATGTACAAGCTGTTCGCCAACCGGGTGAAGGCACCGATCCTCGCCAACATCACCGAGTTTGGCTCGACACCGCTGTACACCACCGAGCAACTGGCTGGCGCCGATGTGTCGCTGGTGCTGTACCCGCTGTCGGCGTTCCGCGCGATGAACAAGGCAGCGGAAAACGTCTACACCGCGATCCGCCGCGACGGCACCCAGCAGAATGTCATCGACACCATGCAAACACGCATGGAGCTTTACGATCGCATCGACTACCACACCTTCGAGCAGAAGCTCGATGCGTTGTTTGCCGCTAAAAAATAAAGGCGAAGATCAAAAGATCGCAGCCTCGTTTCACTCGACAGCTCCTACAGGAACGCGGTCGATGTAGGAGCTGCCGAAGGCTGCGATCTTTTGCCAACAACACCGTAATTGCAGATTCCCTAACAAATTCAAGATTGGAGACAGCAATGGCCGAAGCAAAAGTACTCAGTGGCGCCGGGCTCCGGGGCCAGGTTGCCGGGCAAACCGCACTGTCCACCGTGGGCCAGGCCGGTGCCGGGCTGACCTATCGCGGCTACGACGTGCGTGATCTGGCAGCCGACGCGCAGTTCGAAGAAGTGGCGTACCTGCTGCTGTACGGCGAACTGCCGACCCGCGCACAACTCGACGCTTACCAGCAAAAGCTGAGCAAGCTGCGCGACCTGCCGCCAGCACTGAAAGAAGTGCTCGAACGCATCCCTGCCGACGCCCACCCGATGGACGTCATGCGCACCGGTTGCTCGTTCCTCGGCAACCTCGAACCGGAGAAAGACTTCTCCGAGCAGCGCGACAAGACCGACCGTCTGCTCGCCGCGTTCCCGGCGATCATGTGCTACTGGTATCGCTTCAGTCACGACGGCAAACGCATCAACTGCGTCAGTGATGAGCCATCGATTGGCGGCCACTTCCTGCACCTGTTGCACGACAAGAAACCGAGCGAACTGCACGTCAAAGTGATGAACGTGTCGCTGATTCTGTACGCCGAACACGAATTCAACGCCTCGACGTTTACCGCTCGCGTTTGCGCATCGACCCTGTCCGACCTGTATTCCTGCGTCACTGCGGCTATCGGTTCGTTGCGCGGCCCGCTGCACGGTGGCGCCAACGAAGCGGCGATGGAAATGATCGAGCGCTTCTCGTCGCCGGAAGAGGCGATCAAGGGCACCCTCGGCATGCTCGAGCGCAAGGACAAGATCATGGGCTTCGGCCATGCAATCTATAAGGACAGCGATCCGCGCAACGAGGTGATCAAGGGCTGGTCGAAAAAACTCGCTGACGAAGTCGGTGACAAGGTGTTGTTCGCGGTTTCCGAAGCCATCGACAAGACCATGTGGGAGCAGAAAAAACTATTCCCCAATGCCGACTTCTACCATGCCTCGGCGTACCACTTCATGGGCATCCCGACCAAGCTGTTCACGCCGATTTTCGTCTGCTCGCGCCTGACCGGCTGGGCCGCGCACGTGTTCGAACAGCGCGCCAACAACCGCATCATCCGTCCAAGCGCCGAGTACATCGGCGTCGAACAGCGCAAGTTCGTGCCAATCGAACGTCGCTGAATGGTGAGGACTGAACACTGATCCAGAGGTTTACCGAGGACCCTGTGGGAGCTGGCTTGCCAGCGATGACTGAGTCACATCCAACCTTGATGTCGACTGACCCACCGCTATCGCTGGCAAGCCAGCTCCCACAGGGTTTGGTGTGAACTTCAAGATCAGTGTCCAGCTCACCCTTTGAAACCACCGTGACCCGAGCCCTGACCCGATGAACACAGCATTCCGCAAAAACCTGCCCGGCAGTTCCCTGGATTATTTCGACGTCCGTGCGGCGGTCGAGGCGATTCAGCCCGGCAGTTACGACACCCTGCCGTACACCTCCCGCGTGCTGGCGGAAAACCTTGTGCGTCGCTGCGACCCGGCCACGCTCACCGATTCGCTGAAACAACTGATCGAACGCAAACGCGACCTCGACTTCCCGTGGTTCCCGGCGCGCGTGGTCTGCCACGACATTCTCGGCCAGACCGCGCTCGTGGACCTCGCCGGCCTGCGTGACGCGATTGCCCAGCAGGGTGGCGACCCGGCGCAGGTCAACCCGGTGGTGCCGACGCAACTGATCGTCGACCACTCGCTAGCGGTGGAGGCCGGCGGTTTCGACAAGCAGGCGTTCGAGAAGAACCGCGCCATCGAAGACCGGCGCAACGAAGACCGTTTTCACTTCATCAACTGGACCAAAAAGGCCTTCAAGAACGTCGACGTGATCCCGCCGGGCAACGGCATCATGCACCAGATCAACCTGGAGAAAATGTCTCCGGTGATTCAGGTGCGTGACGGCGTGGCGTTCCCCGACACCTGCGTCGGCACCGACAGCCACACCCCGCACGTCGATGCGCTGGGCGTGATCGCCATCGGCGTCGGTGGCCTCGAAGCCGAGAGCGTGATGCTCGGCCGCGCGTCGTGGATGCGCCTGCCGGAGAGCGTCGGCGTCGAACTGACCGGCAAGCTGCAACCGGGCATCACCGCCACCGACATGGTGCTGGCCCTGACCGAGTACCTTCGCAAACAGAAAGTCGTCGGCGCCTGGCTGGAGTTCTTCGGCGAAGGCGCGTCGGCACTGACCCTCGGCGACCGCGCGACCATCTCCAACATGGCCCCGGAGTACGGCGCCACCGCCGCGATGTTCTACATCGACCAGCAAACCATCGACTACCTGAAACTCACCGGTCGCGAAGACCAGCAAGTGCAGCTCGTCGAGCAGTACGCCAGACTCAACGGCTTGTGGGCCGACAGCCTGAAAGGCGCGCAATACGAGCGTGGCCTGAGTTTCGATCTGTCGTCGGTGGTGCGCAACATGGCCGGCCCGAGCAACCCGCACGCCCGTGTGGCGGTAGCGGATCTGGCGGCCAAAGGCATTTCCGGGCAGTGGGATGACGTGCCGGGGCAAATGCCCGATGGCGCGGTGATCATCGCGGCCATCACCAGCTGCACCAACACCAGCAACCCGCGCAACGTGATCGCCGCCGGCCTGCTGGCGCGCAACGCCAACAAGCTCGGCCTGACCCGCAAGCCGTGGGTCAAATCCTCGCTGGCGCCGGGTTCGAAAACCGTCGCGCTGTATCTCGATGAAGCGGGGCTGACCACGGAGCTGGAACAACTCGGTTTCGGCGTCGTCGCGTTTGCCTGCACCACCTGCAACGGCATGTCCGGCGCCCTCGATCCGGTGATCCAGCAAGAGATCATCGACCGCGATCTGTATGCGACGGCCGTGCTCTCCGGCAACCGCAACTTCGACGGTCGCATTCACCCGTACGCCAAGCAGGCATTCCTCGCGTCGCCGCCGCTGGTGGTGGCCTACGCGATTGCCGGCACCATCCGTTTCGACATCGAAAAAGACGTGCTCGGTGTGGTCGACGGCAAGGAAATCCGCCTGAAGGACATCTGGCCGAGCGACGAAGAAATCGACGCCGTGGTGAAGTCGTCGGTCAAGCCGGAGCAATTCCGTCAGGTCTACATCCCGATGTTCGCCATCCACGAAGACACCGGCCCGAAGGTCGCGCCGCTGTACGACTGGCGCGAGATGAGCACCTACATCCGTCGGCCGCCGTACTGGGAAGGCGCGCTGGCCGGGGCGCGTCCGCTGAAGGGCATGCGCCCGCTGGCGGTGCTGCCGGACAACATCACCACCGATCACCTGTCGCCCTCGAACGCGATCATGCTCGACAGCGCCGCCGGCGAATACCTGGCGAAAATGGGCCTGCCGGAAGAGGACTTCAACTCCTACGCCACGCACCGTGGCGACCACTTGACCGCGCAGCGTGCAACCTTCGCCAACCCGAAACTGTTCAACGAAATGGTTCAGGAAAATGGCAAGGTCAAGCAAGGCTCGCTGGCCCGCGTTGAGCCGGAAGGCAAGGTGATGCGCATGTGGGAAGCCATCGAAACCTACATGGAGCGCAAGCAGCCGTTGATCATCATTGCCGGCGCCGACTACGGCCAGGGCTCGTCCCGCGACTGGGCGGCGAAAGGCGTGCGTCTGGCAGGCGTGGAAGCGATCGTCGCCGAAGGCTTCGAGCGTATCCACCGCACCAACCTGGTGGGTATGGGCGTGTTGCCGCTGGAGTTCAAACCGGGCACCGACCGTCACACGCTGGCCATCGACGGCAGCGAAACCTACGACGTGATCGGCGCCCGCACCCCGCGTGCCGACCTGACGCTGGTGATCCATCGCAAGTCCGGCGAGCGCGTTGAAGTGCCGGTGACCTGCCGTCTGGATACCGCTGAAGAAGTGTCGATCTACGAGGCCGGCGGCGTGCTGCAGCGCTTCGCCCAGGACTTCCTCGAAGAGTCGGCGGTTGCCGTTTAAATCACGTAGTGCGAGCGCGGGTCGGTTGACCCGCGTTTGCGGATAAGGAGCACCATGGCTCACGCAGCTAAGTTCGCACCGCAGATCAAAATACCCGCCACCTACATGCGCGGCGGCACCAGCAAAGGCGTGTTTTTCAGCCTCAAGGATCTTCCCGAAGCCGCGCAGATTCCCGGCCCGGCCCGCGATGCCTTGCTGCTGCGGGTGATCGGCAGCCCCGACCCGTACGACAAGCAGATCGACGGCATGGGCGGCGCCACCTCGAGCACCAGCAAAACCGTGATCCTGTCGAAAAGCATCAAGGCTGATCACGACGTCGATTACCTGTTCGGTCAGGTCTCCATCGACAAACCGTTCGTGGACTGGAGCGGCAACTGCGGCAACCTCTCGGCAGCGGTCGGTTCGTTCGCCATCAGCAATGGTTTGGTGGAGGCCAGCCGCATTCCGCACAACGGCGTCGCGGTGGTGCGCGTGTGGCAGGCCAACATCGGCAAGACCATCATCGCCCATGTGCCGATCACCAACGGCGAAGTGCAGGAGACCGGTGATTTCGAACTCGACGGCGTGACCTTTCCGGCGGCCGAAGTGCAGGTCGAATTCATGGATCCGGCGGCGGAAGAAGAGGGCGGCGGCGGTTCGATGTTCCCCACCGGCAACCTGATCGATCAGCTGGAGGTGCCGGGTGTCGGTACGTTCCAGGCGACCATGATCAACGCCGGGATCCCGACGATTTTCGTCAACGCCGCAGACATCGGCTACACCGGCACCGAGCTGCAAGGCGCGATCAACAGCGACCCGAAAGCGCTGCAGATGTTCGAGACCATCCGCGCCTACGGTGCGTTGCGCATGGGCCTGATTTCGAGTCTGGATGAGGCGGCCAAGCGGCAGCACACGCCGAAAGTCGCGTTTGTCGCCAAGCCTGCGGATTACGTCGCGTCCAGCGGCAAATCGATTGCTGCCGCTGATGTCGATCTGCTGGTGCGTGCGTTGTCGATGGGCAAACTGCACCACGCGATGATGGGCACGGCAGCGGTGGCGATCGGGACGGCGGCGGCGATTTCCGGGACGCTGGTGAATCTCGCGGCGGGCGGTGTCGAGCGCAACGCTGTGCGCTTCGGCCATCCTTCCGGCACCCTGCGCGTGGGTGCCGAGGCCAGCCTGGAAAACGGTGAGTGGGTGGTAAAAAAGGCCATCATGAGCCGCAGTGCGCGGGTGCTGATGGAAGGCTTCGTCCGCATCCCCGGCGACTCCTTCTGAATCCAGCACCGAACAGAACTGTAGGAGCTGCCGCAGGCTGCGATCTTTTGATTTTGCTTTTCAAGATCAAAAGATCGCAGCCTGCGGCAGCTCCTACAGAGATTGCTTTTCAAAAATAAAAATCCATCGCCTGAACCGAGGTCCCATCAACGAACCACTGCAAGAGTGAATCGAACATGAGCGCCAACGTCGACCTGAACAACCGCCCCGACTACGACCGTGTCCTGCAGGACATCGCCGATTACGTCCTCACCTTCAACATCGAATCTGCCGAAGCCCTCGACACCGCCCGCAACTGCCTGATGGACACGTTGGGCTGTGGCCTGCTGGCGCTGCGGTTCCCTGAATGCACGAAACACCTCGGCCCCATTGTCGAGGGCACTGTCGTGCCATTCGGGGCGCGCGTGCCTGGCACTCCCTATCGCCTGGACCCGGTGAAAGCCGCGTGGGACATCGGCTGCATCGTGCGCTGGCTCGACTACAACGACACCTGGCTCGCGGCTGAATGGGGGCATCCGTCGGACAACCTCGGCGGGATTCTCGCGGTGGCTGATCACCTGTCGCAAAAACGTATCGCCAACGGCGAAGCGCCACTGACCGTGCGCGACGTGCTTGAAGCGATGATCATGGCCCACGAGATTCAAGGCGTGATCGCTCTGGAAAACTCGTTCAACCGCGTCGGCCTCGACCACGTTCTACTGGTGAAAGTCGCTTCGACCGCCGTCACCGCCAAACTGATGGGCGCCCGTCGCGAACAACTGCTGTCGGCGTTGTCCCATGCGTTTGCCGACGGTCAGGCGCTGCGCACTTATCGTCATGCGCCGAACGCCGGGTCGCGCAAGTCCTGGGCGGCGGGGGATGCGACCAGCCGCGGCGTGCGTCTGGCCGACATCGCGCTACGCGGCGAGATGGGCATTCCCGGGGTGTTGACGGCCAAACAGTGGGGCTTCTACGACGTATCGTTCAGCCACACCAACAACGATCTGGCGCTCAAGCAGGAAGGCAAACGCATCTTCAGCTTCTCGCGGCCCTACGGCAGTTACGTCATGGAAAACGTGCTGTTCAAGATCAGCTTCCCCGCCGAGTTCCATGCGCAAACGGCCTGCGAAGCGGCGGTGACCTTGCATCCGTTGGTGCGCAACCGCTTGCATGAAATCGACCGCATCGTCATCACCACCCATGAGTCAGCGATTCGCATCATCTCCAAGGTCGGGCCGCTGGCCAACGCCGCCGACCGCGATCACTGCCTGCAGTACATGACCGCCGTGCCGCTGGCGTTCGGCAATCTGCTGGCCGAACAGTACGAGGACGACTTCCACGCCGCGCACCCGATCATCGATGTACTGCGCGAGAAGATGGTCATCGTCGAAGATCCGCGTTTCACCCGCGAATACCTGGAGGCTGACAAGCGCTCGATTGCCAACGCGGTGCAGGTGTTTTTCAAGGACGGGACGAGCACCGAAAACGTGGTGGTCGAATACCCGATCGGTCACCGTCGCCGCCGCGCCGATGGCATCCCGTTGCTGGAGGACAAGTTCAAGGCCAACCTGGCGACGCGTTTCACCGCGCAGCGCAGCAACGAGATCTTCACCCTGTGCAAGGATCAGCAAGCGCTCGAAGCCACACCGGTCAATCGCTTCGTCGATCTGTTCGTGATCTAGACGCAGTGCCCGAGATGACGAGGGCTACAGGCTGCCCTCGACATCCTCCAGGCTGAAGGTTTCGGTGTGGTCGTCGTAGGAGAAAATTTCTGCGTAACGGCCCCAGGCGATCACCACTTCCAGGGTTTTCTCGACGAACGCTTCGGTCAGCGAATCCTGCAGTTCCTGCTCGAAACGCACCCGTGGCGCGCGGTGACCGTTGCGCTCCAGCAGTACCTGGCGGATGCGCGCGGCCAGCGGCACATGGCGGATCAGATGTTCGGCGAACAGGGTTTTGCGCTCTTGGGTGCCGTAGTCAGCGAACAGTTTGCCGGCCTCGGTCAGGGTGATGTCGGCGCCCTTGAGTTCGGCAAAACCGAGGTGTTCGATCATTTCGGCCACCGGAAACAGGTCATCGACCTCCAGCAAGCGCCGCTCGGCCACGGTGGGCAGGCCGGCATGGCCGTTGTAGGGTTCGGCGGCGATCGTTTCGATCAGGCCGGCCATCAGGTTGGTCGAGACCTCCGGCAGCGGGCTGCTCATTTTCAGCTCGGGCTTGCCGGCGCTGGCGTCGGCGCTGCGGCGGTCGGTCATCTGCGCGTAAATGTCATCGACCATCTGCCGGAAAGTCGGATCGAGACGATTGCGTGGGTGGGCGAACGGTACCTTGATTTCCGCCACTACACGTCCGGGGTTGGACGACAGCACCAGAATGCGGTCGCACATCAGCACCGCCTCCTCGATGTTGTGGGTGACGATCAGGATCGATTTGATTGGCAATTGCTTGCCGCTCCACAAGTCCAGCAGATCGGTCCTCAAGGTTTCGGCGGTCAGAACGTCCAGCGCCGAGAACGGTTCGTCCATCAGTAACAAAGTCGGGTTGACCACCAGGGCGCGGGCGAATCCGACGCGCTGGCGCATGCCACCGGACAGCTCGCGAGGGTAGGCGTTTTCGAAACCGTCGAGGCCGATCAGGTCGATGGCGGCCAGCGCGCGCTTGCGCGCAGCTTTGCGTTCGACCTGCAAGGCTTGCAGGCCGGCCTCGACGTTTTCCAGTACGGTCAGCCACGGGAACAATGCAAAAGTCTGGAACACCATGGCCACGCCTTCGGCCGGGCCGTGCAGCGGCTGGCCGTTGTACAGGACTGTGCCTGACGACGGTTCGATCAGTCCGGCAATAATCCGCAGCAACGTCGACTTGCCGGAGCCGGAGCGGCCGAGCATGCCGACGATCTCGCCTTCGCGCAGGGTCAGATCGACCCCGCTGAGCACTTGCAGTTCTTCCTTGCCCTTGCCAAACACCCGGTTCACGTCGTTGAGCGCATAGATTTCCGGGCTGGCGGCGGTTGGTTCGGTGTAGGTATTCATCGCAGCGAATCCCGTTAATTCAGTCGGAGTTTGTTTTCGGCGACGGCGTACATCGGTCGCCAGACCAAGCGATTGAAGGCCACGACGAAGATCGCCATCACCACCACGCCCAGAGTGATTTTCGGAAAGTCGCCGGCGGCGGTGGTCTGGGCGATGTAGGCGCCCAGACCGTGGGCGACGACCTTGTCCTGCCCCCAGGAAACGAATTCGGAAACGATGCTGGCGTTCCACGCACCGCCCGAAGCGGTGATGGCGCCGGTCACGTAGTACGGGAAGATCCCCGGCAGCATCACCTTGCGCCACCACAGCCAGCCGCGAATGCGGAAGTTGGTTGCGGCCTCCTTGTAATCATTGGGGAAGGCGCTGGCCCCGGCGATCACGTTGAACAGGATGTACCACTGAGTGCCGAGCACGATCAGCGGGCTGAGCCAGATGTCCGGGTTCAACTGGTAGCGCAGGATGACGATGACGAACACCGGAAACAGCAAGTTGGCCGGGAACGCGGCGAGAAACTGCGCCAGCGGCTGGATCTTCTCCGCCAGCGCCGGGCGCAGGCCGATCATCACGCCAAGTGGCACCCAGATCAGCGAGGCGATGAAAATCAGCCCCGCCACCCGAAGCAGGGTGAAGAACCCCAGCAGCAACACGTGACCGACTTCGGCGATCGTCACCTCGGTGCCGACATACAGCACGATGTGGTACAGCGCATAAGCGGTCAGCAGCGCGATCAGCGCGCCCCAGATCCAGTCGATTCTCCTGGATGTCGCCGGGTTGTCAGAGGTCATCGCCTGACGCGCCGCGCGTGGCAGGTTCAAGCGCATGTTGCCCAGCCGGCTGATGGCGCGGCTGAACGGGCGCAGCAGGCGTTGGATCAAGCGGGTGCGCTGGATCAGGTTCAGCACCCAGGACTCCGGTGCGGCGGTCTGTGAGGCGGTGTTCTCCATGCGGAACTTGTCGGCCCAGGACACCAGCGGGCGGAACAGGAACTGGTCGTAGATCAGGATCACTACGATCATCGTCAGGATCACGCAGCCCACCGCGTGCAGGTCTTTCTGCGCGATCGCCAACGCCAGATACGAGCCGATGCCTGGCAGGGTGATGGTCTGGTCACCGACGGTGATCGCTTCCGACGCCACCACGAAGAACCAGCCGCCGGACATGCTCATCATCATGTTCCAGATCAATCCGGGCATGGCGAACGGCACGTCGAGTTTCCAGAATCGCTGCCAGCCTGACAGTTGCAGGTTGGTCGACACCTCCACCAGATCCCGCGGCAGCATGCGCAGCGACTGGTAGAAGCTGAAGGTCATGTTCCATGCCTGGCTGGTGAAAATCGCAAAGATCGCGGCGAACTCTGCGCCGAGCACCCGGCCGGGAAACAACAGCAGAAAGAAGGTCACGGTGAACGAGATGTAGCCCAGCACCGGCACCGATTGCAGGATATCCAGCACCGGCACCAGCAGCTTTTCCGCGCGGCGGCTTTTCGCGGCCAAGGTGCCGTAAAGCAGGGTGAACACCAATGCCGCGACCATCGCCGCAAGCATGCGCAGGGTAGTGCGCATGGCGTATTCCGGCAGGTTGCCCGGGTCGAGGGAAATCACCTCGCTCTGCAAAGTGCCGATGGGCGCCCAGGTTTCCCGGGCGGTGATCGAGAAAAACAGCAGGAAACCGATCACCAGCGGCATGGCGATCAGGTCCCAGCGATTGGGCAGCAAGCGCCGGGCCGTGGCCGGGATGTAGTGACGGAACACTTTCTTCATACGCAGTGATTCCAGCAGTTTCCAAAGGGCGCGGCAGTCTGAGCGTAGCTTCTGTCTGCACGACCCACCGAGAATGAGCGGATGCTCGTTCTTCAGGTTCAAGTGGGAAGTGGATGTTGCGGACCTGGCGCATTCGACAGGCCGGAAGGGCAGGCATAGAGGGGTTTTCAGCCCGGATGCGCTGCTTGCGCGGATTGTATGTTTTGCGATGTTACAAAGACGTAAAGAACCTGTCGGTTTTGGGTGAAGAAATTTTCACGTGCAGGGTGCCGCGTCGCGAGCCGCCGGACCGGCAGCGGCTTGATCGAGTGGAATGCTGACCAGTGTGGGAGCGAGCGTGCTCGCGAAGGCGCCAGAGCAGGCACCGCAACGCTATTTGAAACGCCGCTCGACGCCTTTCTCCACCAGAATCTTCGCCGAAATCTCTTCCACCGAAAAATGCGTGGAGTTGATGTGCGGGATGTTCTCGCGGCGGAACAGGTTTTCCACTTCGCGCACTTCGAATTCGCATTGGGCGTAGCTCGAATAGCGGCTGTTGGGCTTGCGTTCGTTGCGAATCGCGGTGAGGCGGTCCGGGTCGATGGTCAGGCCGAACAGTTTGTGCTGATGGGCGCGCAGGGCGGTTGGCAGGGTCAGACGCTCCATGTCGTCTTCGGTCAACGGGTAGTTGGCCGCGCGGATGCCGAATTGCATCGCCATGTACAGGCACGTCGGCGTCTTACCACATCGCGACACGCCCACTAGTATCAGGTCGGCCTTGTCGTAATAGTGGGTGCGTGCGCCGTCATCGTTGTCGAGGGCGAAGTTCACCGCCTCGATACGCTCCATGTAATTGGAGTTGTGGCCGATCGAATGCGACTTGCCGACGGTGTAGGAGGAATGCTCGGTCAGCTCCTGTTCGAGCGGGGCGAGGAAGGTCGAGAAGATGTCGATCATGAAACCATTGGACGTTGCGAGAATCTCACGGATGTCCTGATTGACGATGGTGTCGAAGATGATCGGGCGGAAGCCGTCGGTTTCAGCGGCTTTGTTGATTTGTTGTACCATGGCCCGCGCTTTGTCCGCGTTGTCGATATACGGCCGCGTGAGCTTGGTGAAGGTAATGTTTTCGAACTGCGCCAGAAGGCTTTGACCCAGGGTTTCGGCGGTAATGCCGGTGCCATCGGAGATAAAGAAAGCAGATCGTTTCATTTGCACCTTGGGCCTTAAGCTAATGAGCATTCTTGGATATGATAGGCGCGATTTGCCGGCCGCCATTGGCCCGCATTCTCACTTATTTTCCAGGTCCAGGCCATACAGCCGGCCAACGCTCCCCCGAGCTGCCGGTTTCTGAGCTTTTCCAACACAGTTAGTGGAGAGATCACCTTGGTAGAGTACGTAGTTTCCCTCGATAAGCTCGGCAAACACGATGTTGAGCATGTGGGGGGCAAGAACGCATCCCTGGGCGAGATGATCAGCAACCTGGCGGGTGCCGGTGTGTCGGTCCCCGGCGGCTTTGCCACCACCGCGCAGGCCTATCGCGACTTTCTCGAACTGAGCGGCCTCAACGACCAGATCCACAAGGCTCTCGACGCCCTGGACGTCGATGACGTCAACGCGCTGGCCAAGACCGGTGCACAGATCCGTCAATGGATCATGGAAGCCGAATTCCCCGAAAAACTGAATACCGAGATCCGCACCGCGTTCGCTGTGCTGTCGGCCGGTAACCCTGACGTGGCCGTGGCCGTGCGCTCTTCCGCCACCGCCGAAGACTTGCCGGACGCCTCGTTCGCCGGTCAGCAGGAAACCTTCCTGAACATCCGTGGCGTGGAAAACGTTATCCGCGCCGCCAAAGAGGTGTTCGCTTCGCTGTTCAACGACCGCGCCATCTCCTACCGCGTGCACCAGGGCTTCGACCACAAACTGGTCGCCCTGTCGGCTGGCGTGCAGCGCATGGTGCGTTCGGAAACCGGCACCGCCGGTGTGATGTTCACCCTCGATACCGAATCCGGTTTCCGTGACGTGGTGTTCATCACCGGCGCCTACGGTCTGGGCGAAACCGTCGTCCAAGGCGCGGTCAACCCGGATGAGTTCTACGTGCACAAAGGCACGCTGGAGGCGGGTCGCCCGGCGATCCTGCGGCGCAACCTGGGCAGCAAAGCCATCAAGATGATCTATGGCGACGAGGCCAAGGCCGGTCGTTCGGTGAAGACCGTCGATGTCGACAAGGCTGAACGCGCACGTTTCTGCCTGACCGACGCTGAAGTCAGCGAGCTGGCCAAGCAGGCGATGATCATCGAGAAGCACTACGGCTGCCCGATGGACATCGAGTGGGCCAAGGACGGTGACGACGGCAAGCTGTACATCGTGCAGGCCCGTCCGGAAACCGTGAAGAGCCGCACCCAGGCCAACGTCATGGAACGTTACCTGCTGAAAGAAACCGGCACCGTGCTGGTTGAGGGGCGTGCCATTGGCCAGCGCATCGGCGCCGGCAAAGTGCGGATCATCAAGGACGTCTCGGAAATGGACAAAGTCCAGGCCGGCGACGTGCTGGTCTCCGACATGACCGACCCGGACTGGGAGCCGGTGATGAAACGCGCCAGCGCCATCGTCACCAACCGTGGCGGCCGTACCTGTCACGCGGCGATCATCGCCCGTGAACTGGGGATTCCGGCGGTGGTGGGTTGCGGCAACGCCACCCAACTGCTGAAGGATGGCCAGGGCGTGACCGTGTCCTGCGCCGAAGGCGACACCGGTTACATCTTCGAAGGCGAACTGGGCTTCGACGTCAAGAAGAACTCCGTGGACGCGATGCCGGAGCTGCCGTTCAAGATCATGATGAACGTCGGCAATCCGGACCGCGCCTTCGACTTCGCGCAGTTGCCGAACGCCGGTGTCGGCCTGGCCCGTCTGGAGTTCATCATCAATCGAATGATCGGTGTGCACCCGAAAGCGCTGTTGAATTACGACGGCCTGCCGCAGGAAATCAAGGACAGCGTCGACAAGCGCATCGCGGGTTACCACGATCCGGTCGGTTTCTACGTCGAAAAACTGGTGGAAGGCATCAGCACCCTCGCGGCCGCGTTCTGGCCGAAGAAGGTCATCGTGCGTCTGTCGGACTTCAAGTCCAACGAGTACGCCAACCTGATCGGCGGCAAGCTGTACGAGCCGGAAGAAGAAAACCCGATGCTCGGCTTCCGTGGTGCTTCGCGTTACATCAGCGAATCGTTCCGTGACTGCTTCGAACTCGAATGCCGCGCGCTGAAGCGTGTGCGCAATGAGATGGGCCTGACCAACGTCGAAATCATGGTGCCGTTCGTCCGTACCCTCGGCGAAGCCAGCCAGGTGGTCGATCTGCTCGCCGAAAACGGCTTGGCCCGTGGCGACAACGGCCTGCGCGTGATCATGATGTGCGAACTGCCATCCAACGCGATTCTCGCTGAAGAGTTCCTCGAATTCTTTGACGGTTTCTCCATCGGTTCCAACGACCTGACCCAGCTGACCCTGGGCCTGGACCGTGACTCCGGGATCATCGCGCACCTGTTTGACGAGCGTAATCCGGCGGTCAAGAAGCTGCTGGCCAACGCGATTGCCGCGTGCAACAAGGCCGGCAAGTACATCGGCATTTGCGGTCAGGGCCCTTCGGATCACCCGGACCTGGCCAAATGGCTGATGGAGCAGGGCATCGAAAGCGTGTCGCTGAACCCGGACTCCGTACTGGAAACCTGGTTCTTCCTCGCCGAAGGCCAAGCGCAGGCGTAATCAGGTGTGAACGGCCCGTTCCCCTTGTGGGAGCGAGCCTGCTCCGGGCGGCGTTCCGACGAAGACGTAGCAACATTCATCAGTGATGTTGGCTGACACTCCGCTTTCGCGAGCAGGCTGGCTCCCACGGGAGGCGGGTTTGAGATTTGAGTAGGGCGGGCTCCTGTAGATGCCGCCCTTTTTTGTGCAAGAGCATTATGCAAAGCAGCAGCAACCTGTTTCCTGTCGCCCTGATCAGCGCCGAACGTCGCGGTGATCTGAGCGAAGATGTCTATCGACTCAAACCCGGCAACAGTCCCGACTGGTCCGTGGAAATCGCCGTGACCCGCTTGGGCATGGCGGATGACACGGCGCCGCGCGGCGTGCCGGTGATTTTGCTGCATGGCAGTTTTTCCAACCGGCGCTTCTGGTTTTCCCCCAAAGGCCTGGGCCTGGGCGCTTACCTGACGCGTCTGGGCTTCGACGTGTGGATCCCGGAGATGCGCGGCCACGGCCTGTCGCAGCGCAACGAGGACTACCGGCGCAACCGCGTGGCTGACTACGCCCGTTACGATCTGCCGGCGATTGCCGCGTTCGTCCGTGAGCAAAGCGGGCAGGTCCCGCACTGGATCGGCCATTCGCTGGGTGGCATTACCCTGGCGGCGGCGCTCGGTGGCGAATACCTCGGCGAGCCGGCGGTGGCCTCGGCGGCGTTTTTCGGCACGCAGGTCAGCCGCACTTATTGGCCGTTGAAGATTCCGCCGGTGGAGTGGAGCGGGCGCTTCATTCTCAAGCGTTTCGCGCAATTGTCCGGCTCCCGGCTCAAGCGCGGCCCGGAAGACGAACCCATCGGTCTGGCGCTGGAAAGCATGCGCTGGTACGGCCTGTTCGGCCGTTTTGGCGACAAGGACAAGGATTGGTGGGCAGGGCTTGCCGAGGTTCAGGTGCCAGTGTTGGCCGTGACGGCAGCGGGGGATCACCAGGATCCGGCGTGGGCCTGTCGCAAACTGTTCGAGCAGATCGGCTCCGAGCACAAACAATTCGTCAATCTGGGGCGCGAGCAGGGCTTCAGCGACAACTTCGGGCATGTTGAGATGCTGGTGAGCAAAGCGGCGCAGGTCGAGGTCTGGCCACTGGTGGCGCGTTGGTTGAGCGATCAGCAGACGCCGTTGCTCGGCGACAAGCCGGATCTTGCTGCTGCGGTCTGAGCCGGGTGCTCTGAAAAGGGCATTTCGTTCAGGTTGGCTTGCGGCTAAGATATGACGCATTGTGCGGTTCTGGTCATATTTGGTGGCTGTTTAGCTATTACGTTTCAGCGTTTGTTCAGGTTCGTTCAGCGACCATTGCATGAACTAAGGTAAACAGCGACCGCCGGGACTCGTTTCAACAGAGTGCGACATCCTAGATCGTCTTCCTTTTTACAGGAGTTTTTCGATGAACCATTACCTTACGCCTGACCTGTGCGACGCCTATCCGGAGCTGGTGCAGGTGCTGGAACCGATGTTCAGCAATTTCGGCGGCCGTGATTCCTTCGGCGGCGAAATCGTGACCATCAAATGTTTCGAAGACAACTCGCTGGTCAAGGAACAGGCCGAACTCAAGGGCAACGGCAAGGTGCTGGTGGTCGATGGCGGCGGTTCGCTGCGCCGCGCGCTGCTGGGCGACATGATCGCCGAGAAAGCTGCGAAAAACGGCTGGGAAGGGATGGTCATCTACGGTTGCATCCGTGATGTCGATGTTATTGCCCAGACCGATCTCGGCGTTCAGGCGTTGGCCAGCCATCCGATGAAGACCGAAAAACGTGGCATCGGTGATCTCAATGTAGCGGTGACTTTCGCTGGCGTGACGTTCCATCCGGGCCATTACATCTATGCGGACAACAACGGCGTGATCGTTTCGCCGAGCCCGCTGCAGATGCCTGAATAAGTTTTTCGACAAAGGGATGCGGATGTTCGAGGAAGAAAACGCGCAGTGGGGGCTGGTGCACGCCCTGGTGCTGGACGGTAAAGGCGGTGCGCGTTCGATTGCCCGGACTGAACTCGACGATCTGCAGCTGCAGGCCCATGAGAGCCTGTGGCTGCATTGGGATCGCAGTCATCCGCAAACCCAGACCTGGCTGCGCAAATCCAGCGGCCTGAATGAATTCGCCTGCGACCTGCTGCTGGAAGAGAACACTCGGCCGCGCCTCCTGCCGTTGCCGGATGCCGAGTTGCTGCTGTTTCTGCGCGGGGTCAACCTCAACCCGGGGGCCGAGCCGGAAGACATGGTCTCGGTGCGGATTTTCGCCTCCGCCCAGCGCGTCATCTCGCTGCGTCTGCGCCCGTTGCGTGCCACCGATGAACTGCTGGCGCTGCTGAGCGAAGGCAAAGGCCCGAAAACCTCCTCTGAGCTGATCCTGTATCTGGCGCAATTCCTCACCCACAAGGTGCAGGATCTGGTCACGTGCCTGTCGGAACTGGTCGATGAAGAGGAAGAAAAGCTGGATGCCGACGAACGGTATACGCCCGAACATGGCTCGATTTTGCACATCCGGCGCAGGGCGGCCGGACTGAAGCGTTTTCTGGCGCCGCAGCGGGATATTTTCGGACAACTGACGCGGATAAAACTGCCGTGGTTTGTCGATGATGATGCTGACTACTGGAACGAATTGAACAACAGCCTGACCCGCTATCTCGAAGAGTTGGAACTGACCCGAGAGCGCATGGGGCTTGTGCTGGAGGCCGAAGACCGGCGTTTGAACGTGCGCATGAATCGCACGATGTACCGCTTCGGCATCATCACCTGCATCTTTTTGCCGATGAGTTTTCTCACCGGTCTATTGGGTATCAACGTGGGCGGCATTCCGTTCTCGAGCAGCCCTTATGGTTTCCTGATTGCCTGTCTGACAGTGCTGGCGATGGCCATCGGTCAATGGTGGTTATTCCGCCGTTTGCGCTGGGTGTGAATATGCAACATGTGACCCGACCAAATTTGCCCGCGTCTTTCACAGACATCACGAGAGGTGCGTATGCACGATCCGTTTGAACAGTCTTTGCGCGACATGCTCAACGCCTCGCCGTCCAGCCGCGACGACGATGCCTGCCTGGGTCGCGTACTCAAAACCGCCAACCGCCAGGTGGGCGCCGGTGATCTGTTCAGCCTGCTGGGCCGCTGGTTGCCCGCGCTGATGATCGCCCTGAATAACGGATCGGCCCACGTTTCGCCGGTTTCCCGTCTTCGTAAAACTACTGCACGCACTGCTGATAAGGCTGATTGAATATGGAACTTGATCTCTGGACTCAGAGCCTCGTCACTGCAATGACTGCGTTGTGGACCAAAGTCGCCAATTTCATCCCGAACCTGTTCGGCGCACTGGTGGTGCTGCTGTTGGGTTTCGTGGTGGCCAAGTTGCTCGATACCCTGCTGTCCAAGCTGCTGGCCAAGCTGGGCCTTGATCGCCTGATGGGCGGCACCGGTCTGACCAAATTGATGTCGCGAGCCGGCCTGCAAGTGCCGATCTCGACTTTGATTGGCAAGATCGTTTACTGGTTCGTTCTGCTGATTTTCCTGGTTTCTGCAGCAGAGTCCCTTGGACTTGAGCGAGTTTCAGCTACGCTGGACATGCTGGCGTTGTATTTGCCGAAAGTTTTCGGCGCCGCGCTGGTGTTGCTGGTGGGTGTTTTGCTCGCGCAATTGGCCAACGGCCTCGTGCGCGGGGCGGCAGAAGGTGTAGGGCTGGACTACGCTTCGGGTTTGGGCCGCATTGCCCAGGGGCTGGTGATCATCATCAGCATCTCGGTCGCGATCAGTCAGCTTGAGGTCAAGACCGACCTGCTGAACCATGTAATCGTCATCGTATTGATTACCGTTGGTCTGGCCGTAGCGCTGGCCATGGGGTTGGGAAGCCGGGAAATTGCCGGTCAGATTCTTGCGGGAATCTATGTGCGTGAGTTGTACCAGGTTGGGCAACAAGTGCGTGTTGGTGAGGTCGAAGGCCAGATCGAAGAGATCGGCACGGTTAAAACCACATTGCTGACCGATGAGGGTGAGCTAGTCTCACTTTCCAATCGGATCCTGCTGGAACAGCATGTGAGTAGCCGCTAACCCGGCAAACCCTGCTAATGTATGCCGCCGCAAAATGCCCTGAGAGGGGTGCGGCGGACATTGACCTGACTGTCGGCACGACTTGTTTTGAATAAAGCCCAAACGCTATCCACGCGCTATGACCCCCGTGAGCTCTCTGATGAGGAGCTGGTCGCGCGCTCGCATACCGAGCTGTTTCACGTGACGCGCGCCTATGAAGAGCTGATGCGGCGTTACCAGAGAACATTATTTAACGTTTGTGCGAGATATCTTGGGAACGATCGCGACGCAGACGATGTCTGTCAGGAAGTGATGCTTAAGGTGCTGTATGGCCTGAAGAACTTCGAGGGGAAATCGAAGTTCAAAACCTGGCTCTACAGCATTACGTATAACGAATGCATCACGCAGTATCGGAAGGAACGGCGAAAGCGTCGCTTGATGGACGCCTTGAGTCTGGACCCGCTGGAAGAAGCGTCGGAAGAAAAGGCGCCGAAACCCGAGGAGAAGGGCGGACTCGATCGCTGGCTGGTGTATGTGAACCCGATTGACCGTGAAATTCTGGTGCTACGATTTGTCGCAGAGCTGGAGTTTCAGGAGATCGCAGACATCATGCACATGGGTTTGAGTGCGACAAAAATGCGGTACAAACGTGCTCTAGACAAATTGCGTGAGAAATTTGCAGGCATTGCTGAAACTTAGTTCAGCGCAAATATCTCTTACGTGTAGGCAAGTTCTGATAGACTTGCCGCCGAGTTGTCCCCCGGTTTGCGGGACTGCTTCACAATCACCAGATGGGGATTTAACGGATGAAACTGAAAAACACCTTGGGCTTGGCCATTGGTTCTCTTATTGCCGCTACTTCGTTCGGCGCACTGGCACAAGGCCAAGGCGCAGTTGAAGGCGAGATCAACTACAAGAAGCAGTACAACGACAGCATTGATCATGTCGAAGACGGCTTCAACCCAGGCGCCAAAATCGGTTACTTCCTGACCGATGACGTCTCGATCAACTTCGGCTGGGATCGTAACAACCACACCCGTTCGAACGACGGTACCGGCAGCCAGAAACTGCGTGGTGACAACTTCGGTCTGACCGCTCAATACCACTTCAACAACGCTGGCGACGCTCTGCGTCCATACGTTGAAGGTGGCGTTAAGCACGGCAACCTGACCAACGTAGCTGCTGACGGCCACACCGGTCGCGACCAGTCGACTTTCCTGACTGCTGGCGCTGGCGTTAAGTACTACTTCGCCGAAAACTTCTTCGCCCGTGCTGGCGTAGAAGCTGACTACAAACTGGACAACGGCCGTTGGGACTACGCTCCATCGGTTGGTCTGGGTGTGAACTTCGGTGGCGGCGGCAAGCCAGCTGCTGCTCCAGTTCCAGCTCCGGCTGAAGTCTGCTCCGACAGCGACAACGACGGCGTTTGCGACAACGTTGACAAGTGCCCGGACACCCCAGCCAACGTAACTGTTGACGCTGATGGCTGCCCAGCAGTTGCTGAAGTTGTTCGTGTAGAGCTGGACGTGAAATTCGACTTCGACAAGTCGGTCGTCAAGCCAAACAGCTACGCTGACATCAAGAACCTGGCTGACTTCATGAAGCAGTACCCAGCCACTCACACCACTGTTGAAGGTCACACTGACTCCGTCGGTCCTGACGCTTACAACCAGAAACTGTCCGAGCGTCGTGCAAACGCCGTTAAGCAGGTTCTGACCCAGCAGTACGGTGTTGAGTCGTCCCGCGTTCAGTCGATCGGCTACGGCGAATCCCGCCCAGTTGCTGACAACAAAACTGAAGCTGGCCGTGCTGTTAACCGTCGCGTAGAAGCGCAGGTTGAAGCTCAAGCTAAGTAATTAGCTGCCGCTACGAGAAAAGCCCGGCTCAGGCCGGGCTTTTCTTTGCCTGCGATTTGGCTTTGAAGCTATAAAGATCGCAGCCTGCGGCAGCTCCTACACGGTATCCGCACACATCCTGTAGGAGCTGCCGAAGGCTGCGATCCTTTGATCTTCTGCAAAGGCAGCCACTGCACCAATGACCAGAATGGCCGGGCTCTTCAGTCCAAACCTGCAAGCGTCGTCACCCATGCTCATCAGATCACTGCGGCACTCGCGCTGCTCTGGCAGAGAGGCATTCTCGATCATCGCCACTGGCATATCCGCCGCCATCCCGCCCGCCAACAACTGATCGCGGATCTCGTCCAGTTTGGCCACCCCCATGTAGATCACCAGTGTCGTACCGCCTTGCGCCAGTGCCTGCCAGTTCAATTGGCTATCGTCCTGGGTATGCGCGGTGACCAGCGTCACCCCGCGCGCCACACCGCGCAACGTCAGCGGAATATCACACTGTGTCGCGCCAGCAAGGCCGGCGGTAATGCCGTTGACCAGCCCGACCTCAACCCCACGTTCGCGCAACCACTGCGCCTCCTCACCACCACGGCCGAAAATGCACGGGTCACCGCCCTTGAGCCGCACCACGCATAGGCCTTGGCGGGCATAACGCAGCATCAGCCGATGGATGAAGGCCTGCGGCGTCGAGCGACAGCCACCGCGCTTGCCCACGGCAATGATTCGCGCCGTAGGGCAATGCTCCAGCACGGCGTCATTGACCAGATCGTCAATCAATACCACCTTTGCTTCGCGCAACGCGCGTACCGCTTTGAGCGTCAGCAACTCGGGATCACCGGGGCCTGCGCCCACCAGCCAGACTTTTGCATTCATGGTGTTTTCCTTCAGATGACCGATACCGGCTGCAGATCAGCGGCCAGCAAACGCTTGATTTCAGGGACACACGAGCCGCATTGCGTGCCGCACCCCAGTTGTTGTTTGAGACCTTGCAGATCCAGGCCTTGGCGAATTCCGGCACACACCGCGCTGTGACTGACGTTTTTGCAGTTGCACAGGGTTTTGCCCGGATTGGCCTGAATGCCGGCATTGCCGGGTGGTGCACTCATCGGCGCCAGAAGCCAGCGGCGCAGTTGTTCATCGGCGCGACCCTCCAGCCACAAGCCTTGCAGCCAGTGCTGAGCCAGGGTTTCGCCCGCGAGGCGGATTGCGGTGATTCGGCCGTTTTCGATGCGTACCCGTTTGCCAATAGCGCGGCGCGGGTCGTCGTAGGCCAGCACTGGACCGTCGAGCAGCGCCAGGCACTGGTCGATATCGCGCAGCCGTTGCGGCTCTGGCGGCGTGACGCTGGCAGCGCGTATCAGCAGCGCGGGCCGCTCACGTCCGACAAGGCTGAGGCTTACGTAGGAAAACACCTCGCAGAGGGGGCGTAGCGTCTCGAAATGCCGTTGAACATCGCCCTCGATCAGGGCGAACAAGTGCCATGGCAGATTTACCGCTTCCAGACGCACGCCGCTGTGTTTGAGTTCGGGCTGCTTCGACAGAGGATCGAAGGCCGGCAAGGTCAGACTGTTGACCCCGCCCTTGAGAAACCGGTCGCCCCAATGCATCGGCAGAAATGCCTGACCGGGGCGCACGCCGTCATCGCTGTCGACCGCGACGATCACGGCACCGCGCCGACTCTTCAGGTTGACCAGATCCCCCGGCTGCAAGCGCTGCCGGCGTAACTCGTCCGGGTGCAGGCTTAACACGGCTTCGCTGACATGCCCGAACAATTGCGCTGCCGTGCCGGTGCGGCTCATGCCGTGCCATTGATCGCGCAGGCGGCCGGTGATCAGCGTCAGTGGGAACCGTGCATCGCGTTGTTCTTTGGCGGCGCGATAAGGATCGGCGACGAACTGCGCACGACCGTTAGCCGTGGGAAAAATTCCGTCGCCATACAAGCGTGCCGTGCCTTGCCGGGCGCCGGCCGGAAAGGGCCATTGCTGCGGTCCCAGTTCATCAATCAATTGATGGCTGAGGCCCGACAAGTCCAGATCCCGTCCACGGGTCAGTTGTTTGTATTCGTCGAACAACTGCGCCGGCTTCTCGAAAGCAAACAGGCTCGGCTGAAGTGGGCGCAGACGTTTCTCCAGCCGCTGTGCGAAATCCACGGTGATCGCCCAGTCCGGCCGTGCTTCGCCCGGTGGGAGAATGGCCTGCCGTACGTGG
The DNA here is from genome assembly GCF_050473925.1 of Pseudomonas sp. S8. Classification (NCBI taxonomy): domain Bacteria; kingdom Pseudomonadati; phylum Pseudomonadota; class Gammaproteobacteria; order Pseudomonadales; family Pseudomonadaceae; genus Pseudomonas; species Pseudomonas sp. S8. Next base: position 2,334,460 of record NZ_JBFDVZ010000016.1, on the reverse strand, counting down.
GAAATGCGCCGTTCGGAGTTGGTCACTGAGCCTTGCTTCTCGCCCCAACTGGCTGCGGGTACCAACAGGTCGGCGAAGGCGGCGGTCTCGGTGGTGCGGAAGGCTTCCTGCAACACCACGAACGGGCAGGCCTGCAGCGCCTCGCGCACCGCCTGTTGATCAGGCATGGACTGTGCGGGATTGGTGCAGGCAATCCACAGCGCCTTGATCTGCCCGCTGCGCATCCGCTCGAACAGCTCGATAGCGCTGAGGCCGCTGGTTTGAGGCAACTGATCGACACCCCAACAGGTTGCCACTTCGGCACGGTGTTCGGGGTTGGCTGCCTCCCGGTGGCCGGGCAGCAAATTCGACAGGCTGCCGGTTTCCCGCCCGCCCATGGCATTCGGCTGACCGGTCAGCGAGAAAGGTCCTGCACCCGGGCGGCCGATTTGCCCGGTGGCCAGGTGCAGATTGATCAGTGCGCTGTTTTTTGCGCTGCCAGCGGTGGACTGATTCAGGCCCATGCACCACAGCGACAGGAAACTTGGCGCGGTGCCCACCCATTCGGCGCACTGCTGCAATTGCTCGACACTGATCCCGCACAGTTGCGCAACCATTTGCGGGGTGTAGTCGCGCACCAGATTTTTCAGCTCAGGCAAACCGTCGGTGTGCGCCTTGATGAAGTCGCGGTCGATCCAGTCTTCCCACAGCAGCAGATGCAAAATCCCATGGAACAGCGCGACGTCGGTGCCGGGCAGAATCGCCAGATGCAAGTCGGCCAACTCACAGGTGTCGGTGCGCCGGGGATCAATGACAATGACTTTCATCTGCGGCCGGCGCGATTTTGCCTCTTCCAGGCGTCGGAAAAGAACTGGGTGGGCGTAGGCCATGTTACTGCCGGCGATCATCACGCAATCGCTCAGCTCCAGATCCTCGTAACTGCATGGCGGCGCATCGGCGCCGAGGCTGCGCTTGTAACCGACCACCGCCGACGACATGCACAGCCGGGAATTACTGTCGATGTTGTTGGTGCCGACCAGTGCTCGTGCCAATTTGTTGAAGGCGTAATAGTCCTCGGTCAGCAACTGCCCGGAGATGTAAAACGCCACGCTGTCCGGGCCGTGTTCGGCGATGGTTTGGGCAAAGACCTGAGTTGCGTGATCCAGCGCCGTGTCCCAGTCGCAACGGCTGCGCGCCAGGCCTTTGCCCAGGCGCAGCTCCGGGTACAGCGCCCGGGCAGCCAGATCGCCGGTCACGTGCAGGGACGAGCCTTTGCTGCACAGTTTGCCGAAGTTGGCCGGGTGCGCCGGATCGCCGCTGACGCCGAGGATGCGCTCGCCGTCATGCTCGATCAGCACGCCGCAGCCGACGCCGCAGTAGCAGCAGGTCGAGGCGGTCGTCTGGCGGTTCATCAGACCGCTTCCCGCAGGGCCAATTGCACGCGGCCGTTTTCGACCCGGGCCGGATGATGGTGCGCGCAGCCGATGTCCGGAGCCTGGGCCTCGCCGGTTTGCAGGTCGATCTGCCAGTTGTGCAGCGGGCAGGCCACGCGTTTGCCGTAGATCAAACCTTGTGACAGCGGCCCACCCTTGTGCGGGCAGCGGTCGTCAAGGGCGAAAACTTCGTCGTCGCTCGTCCGAAAAATTGCGATGTCACCTTTCGGCCCGGCAATGATTCGCGAACCGAGGGCATTGATCTCTTCCAGGGCACAGATATCGAGCCAGTTCATGCCGGCACCTCCAGGTTTTTCACGGGGATCACCTCGAATTCTTTCTTCAGTTGCGGCTGCGCGAGGCGCTCTTTCCACGGGTCTTGTTCGAACGACAGGGAGAACTGCAGGCGCTCATTCAGGGCCTTGCGGCGCTCGGGGTCTTCCAGCACGGCTTTCTTGATGTGCTCCATGCCGACCCGTTGCAGGTAGTGCACGGTGCGTTCGAGGTAGAAGGCTTCTTCGCGATAGAGCTGCAGAAACGCGCCGTTGTACTCGCGGACTTCCTCGGCGGTTTTTAGCTTGACGAAAAACTCGGCGACCTCAGTCTTGATCCCGCCGTTGCCGCCGATGTACATCTCCCAGCCGGAGTCGACGCCGATGATTCCTACGTCCTTGATCCCCGCTTCCGAGCAGTTGCGTGGGCATCCGGAGACAGCGAGTTTCACTTTGTGTGGCGACCACATGTTGAACAGGTCGTGCTCAAGCTCAATGCCCAACTGCGTGGAATTTTGCGTGCCGAAGCGGCAGAACTCGCTGCCGACGCAGGTTTTCACGGTACGGATGGATTTGCCGTAGGCGTGGCCGGAGGGCATGTCGAGGTCTTTCCAGACGCCCGGCAAGTCCTGTTTCTTGATCCCCAGCAGGTCAATGCGCTGACCGCCGGTGACCTTGACCATGGGTACGTTGTACTTGTCGGCCACGTCGGCGATGCGCCGCAATTCCGCAGGGTTGGTCACGCCGCCCCACATCCGTGGCACCACCGAATAGGTGCCGTCCTTCTGAATGTTGGCGTGGGCGCGTTCGTTGATCAGGCGCGATTGCGGATCGTCCTTGGCTTCGCCGGGCCAGGTGGAAATCAGGTAGTAGTTCAGCGCAGGACGGCAGGTGGCGCAGCCATTCGGGGTGCGCCAGTTGAGGTAGCTCATGGTGCCGGCGATGCTCAGCAGATGCTGTTCGCGGATCGCCTGGCGGATCTGCCCGTGGTTGAGGTCGCTGCAACCGCAGATGGCTTTTTCGCTTTTCGGTTTGACGTCCGCCGCGCCACCGACGGTGTTGATCAGGATTTGCTCGACCAGCCCGGCGCAGGAGCCGCAAGAGCTTGCAGCTTTGGTGTGCTTCTTGACGTCATCGACGCTGAACAGGCCGTGTTCCTGAATCGCCTTGACGATGGTGCCCTTGCTCACGCCGTTGCAGCCGCAGACTTCGGCGGTGTCGGCCATGGCCATGGCTTTGTCCTGGCCCTGATGTCCTACGTCGCCGATAGAATTTTCACCGAACATCAGGTGATCGCGGATCTCGCCGATGGCGTGATTCTCACGAATCTGTCGGAAATACCAACCGCCATCTGCCGTATCGCCGTACAGACAGGCGCCGACCAGCACGTCATCCTTGATCACCAGTTTTTTGTACACGCCGCCGATCGGGTCGGAGAGGGTGATGGTTTCGGTGCCTTCGCCGCCCATGAAATCGCCGGCGGAAAACAGGTCGATGCCGGTGACTTTCAATTTGGTCGAGGTCACCGAACCCTGATACCGGGCGAAACCCAGTTGCGCGAGGTGGTTGGCGCACACCTTGGCCTGTTCGAACAGCGGCGCCACCAGGCCATACGCGATGCCGCGATGGCTGGCGCACTCGCCAATGGCATAGATGCGCGGATCGTAGGTCTGCAGGGTGTCATTGACCAGAATCCCGCGATTGCACGGGATGCCGGCGCGCTCCGCGAGTTCGGTGTTGGGGCGGATGCCGGCAGCCATCACCACCAGATCGGCAGGGATGATCTCGCCGTTCTTGAACTGCACCGAGCCGACCCGGCCATTGCCCGCGTCGTGCAGGGCTTGGGTCTGCTCGCACAAGCGAAAGTGCAGGCCACGGGCTTCGAGGGCGCTTTGCAGCAGTTGCCCGCTGGTCTTGTCCAGTTGCCGCTCCAGCAGCCATTCGCCGATGTGCACCACCGTGACGTGCATGCCGCGCAGCATCAGGCCGTTGGCGGCTTCGAGGCCGAGCAGGCCGCCGCCGATGACCACCGCGTGCTTGTGGGTTCGGGCGGTGTCGATCATGGCCTGGGTGTCGGCGATGTCGCGGTAACCGATCACCCCCTGCAAGTCATTGCCGGGGATCGGCAGGATGAACGGTGTCGAACCGGTGGCGATCAGCAGGCGATCATATTCGGCCTCGGTGCCGTCTTCGGCAATCACCCGGCGTTTGACCCGGTCGATCTGTACCACCTTGCGGTTGAGCAGCAATTTGATTTGGTTTTCCAGGTACCAGTCGAGGTCGTTGAGGACGATCTCTTCGAAGGTCTGCTCACCGGCCAGCACCGGCGACAGCAGGATGCGGTTGTAGTTGGTGTGCGGTTCGGCACCGAAGACCGTGATGTCGTACAGCTCGTTGCTCAGCTTGAGCAGTTCTTCCAGGGTGCGAACCCCGGCCATGCCATTGCCGATCATCACCAGTTTGAGTTTTTTCATCAGGTTCTCCGGGGAGCGGTAGCTGGCCTCTTGTGGGCAGTCAGGCCGTGCTCGACAAAAGTTGCGCAAACAAAAAAAGGCGTCCCGCTAGTTGCCTAGCGAGGACGCCTTTGTCCTGGTCCCGTTCTCTCGGGAAGCGCAACCTTCGTCGTTGAAGGTTAGGCTTTATGTATGGTGAAACGGGTAATGCAGTGGTTGTGCCAAGTGGCAGGATGGCCGTCATTGCTGGGTTTTTTGACTGAATGGAGATGTCTCGCTGCACTTTCTGGAGGCGTGTTGCGCTTTTTTGGAGCGCCGGATCAAAAGATCGCAGCCTTCGGCAGCTCCTGCAGGTGAACGCAATTCCAGTAGGAGCTGCCGAAGGCTGCGATCTTTCAAGGGTGATGAAACAAAACCACCAGCAACACAAGATTTCCCAACAGCGCCAGCAATGCCACCGTCCGCCAGACCTTCAACGGCTCACGCTCCAGCAAAGGCCTGGGCCGCACACTCAAACTGCGTCGCTCGCCTTGCTCCAGCACCAGCAACCATTCTTCAGCCGTTTCAAAGCGCTGTTGCGGATCGGCAGCCACGCCTCGCTCCAGACTCTGCGCAAGCCATTCCGGCACGTCCGGGCGGTAGCGACCGGCACTCACCGGCACACCGAAGCGCGGCCGTTGAAAGGCTTCGATTTCGCCATAGGGAAAATGCCCAGTGAGCAGGAAATACAAGGTCACGCCCGCCGCGTACAGATCCTGTTGCGCACTCGGTGGCTCGCCGCGAAACGCTTCCGGGGCGATATAACTCGGGGTTCCCGGCAGCGTTGACGGTGCGTCTTCGGACAGACCGGGGCAATACGCCAGACCGAAATCCAGCAGGCGCAACTCGCCATCGTCGCCCAGGTGCAGATTCTCCGGTTTGATGTCGCGGTGCAGAATCTGCCGCCGATGCAGCAGACCCACCGCCCGCAGCAGACGCTCGGCGATGTCCTGCCACTGTGCCAACGGTAACGGGCTGCTGTGTTGAAACAGCCGCGCCAGGGTCATCCCGGAATATTCGCGCATCACATAGTACAAATGCTGACGCTGGGTACCGCTGTGGATTTCAGGAAAATGCCGCCCGGCGACACGCCTGAGGAACCATTCTTCCGACAACAGGGCTTGCCCGGCCTGAGGATCATCGGCCAGCCGTGGCGGCAGGGTTTTCAACAACCAGCTCCGACCTTGCCCGTCCAGCACGCGATACAGCAGCGATTGCTGGCTCTGAGCGACAACGTTCTGCACCTGCCAGCCTTCGAACATTTGCGCGGTTTTCAACGCTGGTGGCAGTGGCCATTGCTGCAAATGGATCAGCGCGTCGCCAATGCTCGCCTCGCCCAGCGCATCGACCCGCACCAGCAGTGCACTGGCGTTGTCCTGACTGCCGGCCAGATGCGCGGCGTTGACCAGCGTGTGTGCGGCGCTGTCGAGATTCGGTTGATCGCGCAGGATCGCTGCAATCGCGGTATCGCCCACAGTCGACCACACGCCGTCGCTGAGCAGCACGAAACATTCACCCTCGCGCAACTCGCCGTCGAGAAAATCCAGCACCAGATGCTGATCCAGCCCCAGCGCACGCTTGAGCACGTGCTGCATCCCCGGCTGCTCCCAGACATGATCCTGCGAAATCCGCTGCAAAGCGTCGGCGTGCCAGCGATAGACCCGGCAATCGCCGACGTGGGCCAGGGTGAAACGCTGGCCGCGCAGGATGAGCGCGCTGACGGTGGTGAGCAGTGGCTGTCCGCCGCCGTTGGCCTGTAACCAGCGGTTTTGTGCGAGCAGCAGGCGATCCAGTGCCTGGGCCACGCTCCAGGTTTGCGGCGTGGCGTAGTAGTCCAGCGCCAGTGCTTGCAGGGTCGAGCGTGCGGCCAGGCCGCCGTCGGCGCACTGGCTGACCCCATCGGCAATGGCGACCAGATAGCCTTTGCTCGCGGCCAGCGCCGGGGCGGGTGTCACCAGGCGCAGGGCGTCTTGGTTTTCCGCGCGCGGGCCGGTGGCGCTGGCCTGGGCGAAGCTCAGTTGCAGGGGCATTGCCGCCTCACACGCGCGCAGCAGTGACCGCCGCCGAACCCCAGGTGGTTCTCCAGCGCCGCTTGACCCCGTGCAGGCCGAACCACGCCAGCACGCCGAGGCTGGCGAACAACCACAGCGCCAGTTGATAGCTGCCGGTGCTTTGCTTGATCGCACCCATGCCGGCCGCCAGGGCAAAACCGCCGATGCCGCCGGCCATGCCGATCAGCCCGGTCATCACGCCGATCTCCAGACGGAAGCGTTGTGGCACCAACTGGAACACCGCGCCATTGCCGGCGCCGAGCCCGAGCATGGTGCAGACGAACAGCGCCAGGGCGGCGTAGGAACTGGGCAGGTTGAAACCGACGGCGGCGATGCAGATCGCCGCCACGGTGTACATCGCCAGCAAGGTGCGGATGCCGCCGAAACGATCCGCCAGCGCACCACCCAGCGGGCGCATCAGGCTGCCACCGAACACGCAGGCAGCGGTGTAGTAACCGGCGGTCACCGGGCTCAGCCCGTACTGATCGTTAAAGTAGCCGGGCAGGGCGCTGGCCAGGCCGATGAAGCCGCCGAAGGTGACGCTGTAGAAAAACATGAACCACCAACTGTCGCGGTCGCCGAGGGCCTTGAAGTAGTCGGCCATGGCTTTGGCCTTGGGCCGCTGCGGCGCGTTTTTCGCCAGCCAGGCGAACAGCACCAGCGTCAGGATCAACGGAATCAGGGCGAAACCGAACACGTTGCTCCAGCCGAACGACGCGGCCAGCACCGGGGCGATCAGCGCGGCGAACACGGTGCCGGAGTTACCGGCGCCAGCGATGCCCATCGCCTTGCCTTGATGTTGTGGCGGATACCATTGCGAGGCCAGCGGCAGGGCCACAGCAAACGAGGCACCGGCCATGCCGAGGAACAGCCCCAGCAGCAGCGCCTGTTCATAACTGTGGATGCCGAGTTTCCACGCGCCGAACAACGCGCAGATCACTATCACCTGACCGATCAGGCCAGCGGTTTTCGGCGACAGACGATCGGCCAGCATGCCCATCACAAATCGCAGCACCGCACCGGCGAGTATCGGCGTCGCCACCACCAGCCCGCGTTGTTGGGTGCTCAGGTGCAGGTCGGCGGCGATCTGCACCGCCAATGGGCCGAGCAGGTACCAGACCATGAAGCTCAGGTCGAAATACAGGAACGCTGCGAACAGGGTCGGGGTGTGGCCGGATTTCCAAAAGCTTGAATTCATCGCGCACCTCAGCTGAAAAGAGTCTCGAAAGGAGTCACAGCAGGTGGCGCGCCGCCACGGCCGCACCACCGGCCCCGGGCTGTGGGGCCAAAACGCAAAAACGCCGCTACCTGGTTCGCCGATGGGGCGAGCGGGGTGAGCGACGTCTTTGTCGTGGGTGGGGCAACCGCCGTTGGTTACCTGTGCTGAATGCTTAGCCAGATTTGTGCCAAGGATCAAAAGATCGCAGCCTTCGGCAGCTCCTACAGGAAATTGCGTGCCTTTGTAGGAGCTGCCGAAGGCTGCGATCTTTTGCTCTTCAATCAGCCGAGCAACTCACTCATGGCAATGATCTGCTCCGCCACCTGAATCAGTTTCTGCTGGCGACTCATGGCCTGGCGGCGCATCAGGGTGTAGGCCTCTTCTTCGTTGCAGTCCTTCATTTTCATCAGCAGCCCTTTGGCCAGCTCGATGCGTTTGCGCTCGGCCAGTTGCTGGTCGCGGGCCAGCAGTTGCGCGCGCAAGGCCTGATCGCTTTCAAAGCGGGCCATGGCCACATCGAGAATCGGCTGCAGGCGCTGGGCGTGGATGCCTTCGACGATGTAGGCGCTGACCCCGGACTTGATCGCCTGACGCATCACCCCCGGGTCGTGTTCGTCGGTGAACATCACGATCGGTCGGGGCTGGTCACGGCTGACCAGCACCACTTGCTCCATCACATCGCGGCCCGGTGACTCGGTATCGATCAGGATCACGTCCGGGCGCACCGTTTCGACGCGGGCCGGCAGGTCGATGATCAGGCCGGACTCATCGATGACCTCGAAACCCGCCTCGATCAGCGCGGCTTTCAGGCGCCCGACTTTTTTCGCGGTGTCGTTGATCAGCAGAATTCGCAGCATATTGGCGGTCTCCTGTCAGCGGCGGGCGAGCAGAGGAGCGGCGTCGCTCAGGGCGTGCAGCTTGAAACTGCGGGCGTATGCGGCCGGATCGCTGCCGTCCCAGACTTTGCCATCGAGCAACTGGCTGCTGCGCATCTCTTTGCCCCACGCGGCGACACCGACGGCGGTGGCGGCTTCGCGGTAGATGTCCAGTTGCTGAACCTGGCGGGCCACCGCGAGGTAGTCGGGATCCTCGCGCAACAGGCCCCAGCGACGGAATTGGGTCATGAACCACATGCCGTCGGACAGATACGGCAAATTCACCTCGCCGTTGCCGTGAAAACGCAAGGCGTGCGGGTCCTGCCAGCGGTTGCCGAGGCCATCGGCGTAATCCCCGAGAAAACGCGGTTCGATGCAGGACAGCGGGGCGTCGAGATATTCCGGGGCGCTCAGCAACTGCGCGGTGCTGCGGCGGTTTTCCGCGCTTTGTTCAATGAAGCGGCTGGCCTCGAGAATCGCCATTACCAGCGCCCGGGCGCTGTTGGGGTATTGTTCGACGAACGCGCGGGTGCAGCCGAGGACTTTCTCCGGATGATCGGGCCAGATGCTCTGGCTGGTCGCCAGGGTGAACCCCAGATCCTGCTGCACGGCGGCTGCCGCCCACGGCTCACCGACGCAGAAACCATCGATGCGCCCGGCTTGCAGGTGCGCGACCATTTGCGGCGGCGGCACCACCACGCTGTCGACGTCCTGCAACGGATGAATGCCCTGACTCGCCAGCCAGTAATACAGCCACATCGCGTGGGTACCGGTGGGAAAAGTCTGGGCGAAGGTCAGTTTTGCGCGGGTTTGGTGCGCGTGCCGATCCAGCGCTTCAGGACTGGTCACGCCCAGTTGCTGCAAACCGTGGGACAGGTTGAGGCTCTGGCCATTCTGGTTCAGCCCCATCAGCACCGCCATGTCACTCGGCACCACGCCGCCGATGCCCAGATGCACCGCGTAAATCAGCCCGTACAGGCTGTGGGCGACATCCAGTTCACCGCTGACCAGTTTGTCGCGCAACGTCGCCCAGGACGCCTGACGCTTGAGGTTGATTGTCAGGCCGTAGGGCTGGGCAAAGCCTTGCGTGGCGGCCACGACCACCGAGGCGCAGTCGCTCAAGGCCATGAAACCGAGATTGATCACGCTTTTTTCCGGGGCATCACTGCCGTTGACCCAGGCCAGTGGCCCGACGGACGAATCACTCATATAAAGCCACCCTCAAAAAAAACGCCGTCCCAGGTTTTGCTCAGGCAAAACCTGGGAACGACGCCATTGTCCGTGCCCGCACGCCGTCATTGGCCTGGGGGCTGATAACCCTGAAAGTGCAAGGCATATGCCAGTCAGGCTGATTTGCCTGTGCGCCTCGCGCCGGGGGGCGATGCCCGGCTATAATCGCCGCCTCTTTTCGCCGCCCGAGTCATCGCCGCCCATGTACACCCTGGCCCGTCAGCTGTTGTTCAAACTTTCCCCGGAAACCTCCCACGATCTGTCGCTGGATCTGATCGGCGCGGGTGGGCGTTTGGGCCTCAACGGCATGCTGTGCAAGAAGCCGGCGAATGTGCCGGTGACGGTCATGGGCCTGGACTTCCCGAACCCGGTGGGGCTGGCGGCCGGTCTGGACAAGAACGGCGCGGCCATCGACGGTTTCTCGCAACTGGGTTTCGGTTTTGTCGAAATCGGCACCGTGACCCCGCGTCCGCAGCCGGGCAACCCGAAACCACGGATCTTCCGCCTGCCGGAGGCCGAGGCGATCATCAATCGCATGGGCTTCAACAACCTCGGTGTGGATAACCTGCTGGCGCGGGTCGCTGCAGCCAAATACAAGGGCGTGCTGGGGATCAACATCGGCAAGAACTTCGACACTCCGGTCGAACGCGCCGTGGATGACTACCTGATTTGCCTGGACAAGGTGTATGCCCACGCCAGCTATGTCACGGTCAACGTCAGTTCGCCCAACACCCCGGGCCTGCGCAGCCTGCAGTTCGGTGATTCGCTCAAGCAGTTGCTGGCGGACTTGGCCACGCGCCGTGCCGAACTGGCCCTGCGTCACGGCAAACATGTACCGCTGGCGATCAAGATCGCTCCGGACATGACCGACGAAGAAACCGCGCAAGTGGCTCAGGCGCTGATCGAAACCGGAATGGACGCAGTGATCGCCACCAACACCACCCTGAGTCGCGTCGGTGTCGAAGGCATGGAGCACGGTGACGAGGCGGGCGGTTTGTCCGGCGCCCCGGTGCGCGACAAGAGCACGCATACCGTGAAGGTGTTGGCTGAGGAGCTGGGTGGTCGGTTGCCGATCATTGCGGCGGGTGGCATCACTGAAGGCAAGCATGCGGCCGAGAAAATCATGGCGGGTGCGAGCCTGGTGCAGATTTACTCGGGCTTCATCTACAAAGGCCCGGCCTTGATTCGTGAATCGGTCGACGCGATTGCCGCGCTGCGCTGAGGCTGTTGAGGACTCGTGATGAGGGGCTTTTGTGGCGAGGGGATTTATCCCCGATCGACTGCGCAGCAGTCGTAAAATTTGCATCCGCCGTTCGCCTGGCACACTCGGGTGGATGGATTCGGGGCCGCTTTGCAGCCCATCGGGGATGAATCCCCTCGCCACAGGGATCTGTATCGTCCGGGGCAAGCATAAAAAAGGGCTCCTCGAAGGAGCCCCTGGGCCGTAGCCCGCCGTCCGGGAAGGACGTGCATGGTAAGTCGCTAGAAATTCAGATTGTCGTGTTGCAATAAGTGCCCTGTGTCAGCCGACGGCGTGAAGTTCGTTGAGTCTGTGGATCCCCGCAGTGCCGGTCATACCGTCCCAGTTGTCGCCGCGTCCTTCTCGCCAGCCGTTGATCCAGGCTTGACGTACCGACGGTAGAGTAAATGGGCAAAGCTCGCGGGATTTGCCACCAACGCCATATTGATATCCGCGCAAAAATGCTCTTTCCAACGGATCACGCTTAAGTCTTCTCATAGGGTGTTTCCCTCACTTGTTGACTGTTTTCGTCGCGTTGACCTCAATCGAGGTCTGGCAGAAAAAACTCTGCCGTTGGGCGGCTCGCTGCCGGCGTGGCGAGCCAAGGTGTTGACGCCGTTGCGACGTCAACCTGTGGTCAGTTCTAACCAATGAGTCACACCGAGGGAATGATCGTTTTGTCATAAGGACGTAACGAAAGTAGTGCTACAGCCATAAGTAACGACGGGTTTCATGAAGGTTTCTGCAGCAAACCCCGGTATGATCAGCCGCGCGCTGGATGATGGGGTTAATCCTTTAGTGAGAATGACCCACGTTTACGCTTGGGTAATATGCGACGAAGGGTCACTTTAAGACTTTTTGTTTCATCAACTTTTTTATCTGTCCCGGCATCTAAGCTCTTTTAACCCGAGCAGCGGGGATGGAACGGCACACCTTCGTGCCACGCGGGCGTTCTTGTGGAAAAGCGCCTGATTGAAAACCGGATCGGCAATGCGTTGCCGGTTCACTAGCCAAAGGCTCTGGAAATACCATGTCCGATCGTTTCGAACTCTTCCTCACTTGCCCCAAAGGCCTTGAAGGCCTGCTCATCGAGGAAGCCGTCGGGCTTGGCCTTGAAGAGGCCCGCGAGCACACCTCCGCCGTGCGTGGCATGGCGACCATGGAAACCGCTTATCGCCTGTGCCTGTGGTCGCGTCTGGCCAACCGGGTGCTGCTGGTGCTCAAACGCTTCCCGATGAAAGACGCTGAAGACCTGTACCACGGCGTGCTTGACGTCGAGTGGCAGGATCACATGCTCGCCGACGGCACTCTGGCTGTTGAATTCAGCGGTCACGGCTCGGGCATCGACAACACCCACTTCGGCGCGCTGAAAGTCAAAGACGCCATCGTCGACAAACTGCGTACCCCGCAAGGCGACCGTCCGTCGATCGACAAGCTCAACCCGGATCTGCGCATTCACCTGCGCCTGGATCGCGGCGAAGCGATTCTGTCCCTCGACCTGTCCGGTCACAGCCTGCACCAGCGCGGCTACCGCCTGCAGCAGGGCGCGGCGCCGTTGAAGGAAAACCTCGCGGCAGCGATCCTGATCCGTTCCGGCTGGCCGCGCATTGCGGCCGAAGGCGGCGCGCTGGCTGACCCGATGTGCGGTGTCGGTACGTTCCTCGTCGAAGCCGGGATGATCGCCGCCGACATGGCGCCGAACCTGCGCCGTGAGCAGTGGGGCTTTACCGCCTGGCTGGGCCACGTTCCGGCGCTGTGGAAAAAACTCCATGAAGAAGCCGTCGAGCGTGCCGCTGCCGGTCTGGCCAAGCCGCCGCTGTGGATTCGCGGTTACGAAGCCGACCCGCGCCTGATTCAACCGGGTCGCAACAACGTCGAGCGTGCCGGTCTGAGCGAGTGGATCAAGATCTATCAGGGCGAAGTCGCGACCTTCGAGCCGCGTCCGGACCAGAACCAGAAAGGTCTGGTGATCTGCAACCCGCCGTACGGCGAGCGTCTGGGCGACGAAGCCAGCCTGCTTTACCTCTATCAGAACCTTGGCGAGCGCCTGCGTCAGGCCTGCCTGAACTGGGAAGCGGCGGTGTTCACCGGCGCGCCGGATCTGGGCAAGCGCATGGGCATTCGCAGCCACAAACAGTATTCGTTCTGGAACGGCGCGTTGCCGTGCAAACTGCTGTTGATCAAAGTGCTGCCGGATCAGTTCGTCACCGGCGAGCGGCGGACCCCGGAACAGCGTCAGGCCGAGCGTGAGCAAGCCGCTTACGATCAAACCCCGAACGAGCCGCAAGAGCGCAAGTTCAACAAGAACGGCAACCCGATCAAACCGACGCCAGCCCCGGCCCCGGTGATCGAGCAGCCGCGCCTGAGCGAAGGCGGGCAGATGTTTGCCAACCGCCTGCAGAAAAACCTCAAGGCGATGAGCAAGTGGGTCAAGCGCGAAGGCATCGACTGCTACCGCGTCTACGATGCCGACATGCCGGAATACGCCATGGCCATCGACCTGTATCACGACTGGGTGCACGTACAGGAATACGCCGCGCCGAAGTCGATCGATCCGGAAAAGGCCTCGGCACGCATGTTCGACGCCCTGGCCGCGATCCCGCAGGCGCTGAACGTCGACAAGAGCCGCGTGGTGGTCAAACGCCGCGAGCGCCAGAGCGGCACCAAGCAATACGAACGTCAGGCGGCGCAGGGCAAGTTCAATGAGGTCAGCGAAGGCGGCGTCAAGCTGCTGGTGAACCTCACTGACTACCTCGACACCGGGCTGTTCCTCGACCACCGGCCGATGCGCATGCGCATTCAGAAAGAGGCTGCCGGCAAGCGCTTCCTCAATCTGTTCTGCTACACCGCGACGGCCAGTGTGCACGCGGCCAAGGGCGGTGCGCGCAGCACCACCAGCGTCGACCTGTCGAAGACTTATCTGGACTGGGCGCGGCGCAACCTGTCGCTGAACGGCTTCTCCGACAAGAACCGTCTGGAGCAGGGCGACGTGATGGCGTGGCTGGAAAGCAGCCGCGACGAGTACGACCTGATCTTCATCGACCCGCCGACCTTCTCCAACTCCAAGCGCATGGAAGGCATCTTCGACGTGCAGCGTGACCAGGTGCAGTTGATCGACCTGGCCATGGCACGTCTGGCTCCGGGTGGCGTGCTGTACTTCTCCAACAACTTCCGCAAGTTCCAACTGGAGGATAACCTCGCCGAGCGTTACGCAGTCGAGGAAATCAGCGCGCAGACCATTGATCCGGATTTCGCCCGCAATACCAAGATTCACCGCGCCTGGAAAATCACGGCGCGTTGACACTTGCCGTGGTTGGATCCACAGAGCCTTGATTTTTAAAGGCTCTTGGATCCGATCAGCGCTAGCCAAATTAATGGCTAATAGCTATAACTCAACGCATGGCCAATGGGGTTTTCCCCCGAAACAATGGCGTCGTGAGTTGCCCCTATGTCGTTGCACCCCGTGCGCCCAAAGATTCTGGGTTTTATCAGTGAAGACGTCTCGGCCTGGCTGGTCGCGATACTGGTATTGCTCGCCGGCGGGATTCTCACGGGGCTGCTCGCCTGGGCCACCCTCAATCAGTTTCACCATCAACTGCGCCAACGCTTTCAGCTGCTGGCCAATGAGCGTTACAGCCGCATCGAAGAACGTTTCCAGGATCAGGAACAGCGTCTCGACGGCCTGCGCCGTTTCTTCGCCAACTCCGATTCGGTCTCACGCAGCGAATTCGACGGCTATGCCAAACCGCTTCTGTTACGCACCCAGGCCTATTCCTATGCGCCGCGGGTCAGCCGTGCCGAACGCCCGGCGGTCGAACAAGCGGTGCGTAGCGAAGGGTTCAGCACCTTCACCTTTCGCGAGCTGAATGCTGACGGCCAGTTGCAGACCGCCGGTGATCGTCCCGAATACGTTCCGGTGATTTACACCCAGAGCCAGAGCCGCTTGCCCACCCCGCTGGGCTATGACCTGTTGGCGCAGCCATTGCGCCGGGCGACGCTGGAGCGCGCCGACCGCAGCGGGCACATGGCGGTGTCGCAGCCGTTGCATCTGGTGGGGATTGATCCGGCCTATGCCCGGGGCGTCTTGCTGCTGGCGCCGGTCACTGAGGAGGGCGCGGCGAAAGGTTCTGCGCAAGGGTACGTGATGGCGGTGATCAGCATGCAGCAGTTGCTGGCCGACGGACTGCCGGAGGAAACCCAGGATTTCCTCACGGTGCGTATTCTCGACCTGTCCACCGACGATCAGCATGAAGTGCTCTACGAGTCCGCCAATAAGGCCGGGGCCAGCGACCTGTCCGCCACACGTTTGGTTCGCATGGCCGACCATGATTATCAAGTGGACATTCAGCCCAGCGAGGCATTTTTACAGGCCAACCATTCTTCCATCAGCAGCCTGGTGGTGCTGGGCGCGCTGCTGAGCCTGTTGCTCAGCGCGTTGCTGTATGTGCTGGTCAGTCAACGCCAGCGCGCCCTGCGCATGGTCCAACTGCGCACCCAGGAACTGCACGCCCGCGAACAGGAGTTGCGCGGCACCCACGGTCAGTTGCGCGGCGTGCTGAATGCCGCGACCCAGGTGGCGATCATTGCCACGGATCTGCGCGGGGTGATCAACACCTTCAACCCCGGCGCGGAACAGATGCTCGGCTACAGCAGCACCGATGTGGTCGGCCACATGACCCTGGAAAACCTGCATCTGCCGCGAGAGCTGGCCGCGCGTTCCGCGGAGTTGAGTGTGCGTTACGGCAAGAGCATTCCGACCTGCCACGCGATGTTGGTCGAGGGCGGTGAAGTGGGCGGTCACGAGGCGCGCGAGTGGACGCTGGTGCGCAGCGACGGCAGTTATCTGCCGGTGAACATGCTCGCCACCCCGGTACTGGATGAGCAGGGATTGTGGGTCGGACATCTCGCGATCTGCATCGACATCACCGAGCGCAAGCGCGTGCACGAAGCACTGGCGGCGCGCGATGTATTGCTGAAAAAACTCAGTGCTCATGTGCCCGGCGGCATCTACCAGTTCAAGATGGAGTTCGACGGGCGTTTCAGCGTGATTTATGCCAGCGACGGCATCCGCGAGATCTACGAGCTGGAGCCCGACGTGCTGCTGCTCAATGCCGAGGCGATTTTCACCCGCATTCATCCGCAGGACGTCTCGCGAGTGCGTAGCTCGATCCGCGCTTCGGCGGACAGCCTCAGCCCATGGCGCGAGGAATACCGCGTGCAGTTGCCCGAGCGTGGCCTGCGCTGGGTGCGCGGCGAGGCGACGCCGGAGGAACTGCCGGGCGGCGGCGTGCTGTGGCACGGCTACATCTCGGACATTTCCGACTTGAAACGGGTGGAAGAGGAACTGCGGGCGCTGTCGGTCACCGACTCGCTGACCGGCATCCACAACCGCCGCTACTTCCAGGAACGCCTGACCACCGAAATGGCCCGGGTCGAGCGCGGCGGCGGTGAGCTGTCGGTGATCATGCTCGACATCGACCACTTCAAACGCATCAATGACCAGTACGGTCATGCCGTCGGCGATCGGGTGCTGCAGGCGGTGTGCGAGCGCATCGGCCATCGCTTGCGGCGGACCGACGTGTTCTGTCGTCTCGGTGGCGAGGAATTCATGGTGCTGTGCCCGGACATCGACGGCGAACATGCGTACAAGCTGGCGGTGGAGTTGTGGCAAGGCCTGCGCAGCGCGCCGGTGGACGTGGTCGGGGTGGTGACGGCCAGTTTCGGCATCGCCAGCTGGCGTCCGGGGGAAGGCGCGGATGCGCTGCTGCTGCGGGCGGATTCCGGGGTGTATGCGGCGAAGCAGGGTGGGCGCGATCGGGTGGAGCAGATGAGCTGAGATTCAATACACCACAATCCTGTGGGAGCTGGCTTGCCAGCGATAGGGGCGTTTCAGTCAGCATCTTCGGTGGCTGACATTCCGCTATCGCTGGCAAGCCAGCTCCCACAGGGTTTGGTGGTGTTCGCAGTATCGTATTACAGCGCCGAAGCGGTCTGCGGCAAACGTGGCTGCTTGTACAGGTCCAGCAGCACCTGATCCAGCACCGACGACGCGCCGAACGGGGCTTTGTCGTTGAGGATCGCCACCACCGCCCAGGTATTGCCGTTGACGTCGCGACTGAAGCCGGCGATGGCGCGCACGGTGTTCAGGGTGCCGGTCTTGACGTGGGCCTCGCCGCGCATCGCGGTGGTCTTCAGGCGTTTGCGCATGGTGCCGTCGGTGCCGGCAATCGGCAGCGAGCTGATGTATTCGGCGGCGTACGGGCTGTGCCAGGCGGCTTGCAGCATGCTGGCCATCTCGCGGGCACTGACGCGTTCGGCGCGCGACAGCCCGGAGCCGTTTTCCATCACCAGGTGCGGCGCGGTGATGCCTTTTTTCGCCAGCCACTGGCGGACTACGCGCTGTGCGGCCTTGGCGTCGTCACCGTCGGCTTCGTTGCGGTACTTCTGACCGAGGCTCAGGAACAACTGCTGGGCCATGGTGTTGTTACTGTATTTGTTGATGTCGCGGATGATTTCCGCCAGATCCGGCGAGTAGGCGCGGGCCAGCAGCTTGGCGCTGCTCGGGGTCGCGGCGAGGCGATCCTTGCCCTGGATGCTGCCGCCCAGTTCTTTCCAGATCGCGCGCACGGCACCAGCGGTGTAGGTCGCGTGGTCGAGCAGCGACAGGTAAGTCTGCGAGCTGCAGCCATCGCCCAACTGGCCGGCGACGGTCACGGTCACGCTGCCATCAGGCTGGGTCACCGGGTTGTAGCGCACGCCACCGGTGCACTGCTTGGAGTTGAGCGCCTTGACCGTGTTTTCGATGCGCACGCTGGCAATCGGCGGTTCCACCGAGATCAGCACCCGGCCACCGTCATTGCGCGCGACGAAGCGCAGGGCCTTGAGGTTGACCAGCAGCGAGTCGGGTTTGACCAGGAACGGTTTGTTCTCGTCGTTGCCGTCGTCGTTGAATTCCGGCAGTTGTGGCTGGATGAAGAAGCTGCGGTCGAGGATCAGGTCGCCGGTGACCTGGGTCACGCCGTTGGCGCGCAGGTCGCGCATCAGCAGCCAGAGTTTTTCCATGTTCAGCTTCGGATCGCCGCCACCCTTGAGGTACAGGTTGCCGTTGAGAATGCCGCCGCTCAGATCGCCATCGGTGTAGAACTCGGTTTTCCATTGATGGTTAGGGCCGAGCATTTCCAGCGAGGCGTAAGTGGTGACCAGTTTCATGGTCGAGGCCGGGTTGACCGAGACGTCGGCGTTGTACACGGTCGGATTGCCCGGGCCGTCGAGCGGGATCATCACCAGCGACAGCGCGGTCGGCTGCAGTTTGCTGGCCTTTAGGGCTTTCTCGACGTTGGGGGTGAGGGCGGTATTGATAGTGGCAGCGGCAACCGGCAGGGCCAGGGGCAGAAGAAGGCCGGCAAGAAACAGAGGACGCAACGATTTGATCATATGAAATAAAACCCTGCAAAAGAGGGGAAAAATAACGAGGGCATGGATGAAAAAGCCCTCAGTGGTCATGAAAGTGTCGGCATTATGCCCCAAGGTGTAACAGCTTGTGCCTTGCCCGGGGCGGCCATTTCGTTATTTTTTTACAGGCGGTCGGCCATAGCGCCCAGAGAGTCGGGCAATTGACGGCTTAAACTGGTAAAGTGCCGGCCGTTATTACTTAAGAGGATTGTTCCAATGGCGACTAACCGTTCCCAGCGTCTGCGCAAAAAACTGTGCGTTGATGAATTTCAAGAGCTGGGTTTCGAACTGAACCTGGACTTCAAAGAAGACTTGTCCGAAGAAGCCATTGACGCTTTCCTCGAAGCATTCATCAAAGAAGCCATGGAAGCCAACGGTCTGGGTTATGTCGGCGGCGATGACTTCGGTCTGGTGTGCCTGCAGAAGCGTGGCTCGGTCAACGAAGAGCAGCGCGCTGCCGTTGAAGCCTGGCTGAAAAACCGTAGCGAACTGACCGGCATGACCGTCAGCCCGCTGCTGGACGTCTGGTATCCGGAAAAGCCGATCAACGCGGCCAAGTGATACTGAAAAAACGGCGACCTGAGGGTCGCCGTTTTTTTGCAAGATCAAAAGATCGCAGCCTTCGGCAGTTCCTGCACCGATCTCTGTAGGAGCTGCCGAAGGCTGCGATCTTTTGCTTTAAGCTTTACGCCAGTTGAGTATCAGCAAGGTCAGCACCCCCGCCACAATCCCCCAGAACGCCGAACCGATGGAAAACAGCGTCAACCCCGACGCCGTGACCATGAACGTGATCAGCGCCGCCTCGCGTTCTTTCACCTCGGTCATGGCAATGCTCAAACCGTTGATGATCGAACCGAACAGCGCCAATGCGGCAATCGACAGCACCAGTTCTTTCGGCAGCGCGGCAAACAACGCCGCCAACGTTGCGCCGAACACCCCGGCAATCCCGTAGAAAATCCCGCACCAGACCGCGGCGGTGTAGCGTTTGTTGCGATCTTCATGGGCGTGCGGCCCGGTGCAGATGGCTGCGCTGATCGCCGCGAGGTTGATGCCGTGGGAGCCGAACGGCGCCAGCAACAGCGAGGCGATGCCGGTGGTGGTGATCAGTGGCGAGGCCGGGACGTTGTAGCCGTCGGCGCGCAGCACGGCGATGCCGGGCATGTTCTGCGAGGTCATCGCCACCACGAACAGCGGAATGCCGATGCTGATGGTCGCGGCCAGCGAAAAGTGCGGCGTGGTCCAGACTGGCGTCGCCACTTCCAGATGAAAGCCGCTGAAATCCAGCAGCCCCATGAAGCCCGACAGCGCGGTGCCGATCAGCAATGCAGCGAGCACCGCGTAACGCGGCGACAGGCGCTTGACCAGCAGATAGGTGAAAAACATCCCCAGCACCAGCCCGGTACGGTGTTGTGCGGCGACGAAGATTTCGCTACCGATCTTGAACAGAATCCCCGCCAGCAACGCCGCCGCCAGCGATGCCGGGATTTTTTTCACCAAGCGTTCGAAGCTGCCGGTCAACCCGCAAATGGTCACCAGAGCTGCGCAAGTGATGTAGGCGCCGATGGCCTCACCGTAGCTGACGCCGCCCAGGCTGGTGATCAGCAGGGCTGCACCGGGGGTCGACCAGGCGATGGTGATCGGTGTGCGATAGCGCAGCGACAAGCCGATCGAGCACACCGCCATGCCGATCGAGATCGCCCAGATCCACGAGGAAATCTGTCCGCTGCTCAGGCCCGCCGCTTGCCCGGCCTGGAACATCAGCACCAGCGAACTGGTGTAGCCGGTCATCATCGCAATGAACCCGGCAACGATCGCTGAGGGCGAAGTGTCGGCGAGGGGGCGCAGGCGGGTGTAGGTGGCGTCGTTCATGACGGCGGTGTTCCTTATACAGATGAAGATCCCCGCAATTACGCTGAACCCTGTGTAGGAGCTGCCGAAGGCTGCGATCTTTTGATTTTGATTTTCAGAAGCAAGATCAAAAGATCGCAGCCTTCGGCAGCTCCTACATTAAGAGCCGTTGTGCGCAAAGGCGGATTCTGCGATCAAGCCTAAACTCAATCGTAACGGATCGTTGCAATACAGCCGTGGTCACAAACAGCCATACAGTCGTGTTGCCACCATCCATTGTGTACAATCGCGCTGTTTTTTACGCGATACTTGCCAGCGACCTACTGTGCCGTATTACAGTCACGGTCTATTCGCCGCAGTTCTCCCGACTCGAGTGCCCATGAACGAACAGTTGCAACCCCTCAAGAAACAACCGCGAGCAGGCAAAGCCGGCCGCAGCGGAACCCAGGACGATATTGTCTACGCGCACATTTTCGAGGCGATCCTCGAACAGCGTCTGGCGCCCGGTACAAAATTGAGCGAAGAAGCGCTGGGGGAAATCTTCGGGGTCAGCCGCACCATCATTCGCCGCGCGCTGTCGCGTCTGGCCCATGAAGGCGTGGTGCTGTTGCGGCCGAACCGTGGCGCCGTCGTCGCCAGCCCGAGCGTAGAAGAAGCGCGCCAGGTGTTCATGGCCCGCCGTCTGGTGGAGCGCGCGATCACCGAATTGGCCGTGCAGCACGCCACCGCCGAGCAGATCGCCGAACTGCGTCAGATGGTCAACGACGAGCGTGACAGCTTCTCCCGTGGCGATCGCGGCGCCGGTATCCGTCTGTCGGGCGAATTTCACCTGAAACTCGCCGAAGCGGCGAAAAATGCGCCATTGATCAGCTTCCAGCGCAGCCTGGTCTCGCAGACTTCGCTGATTATCGCCCAGTACGAAAGCGGCAACCGCTCGCATTGCTCCTACGACGAGCACACCCAGTTGATCGACGCCATCGAAGCGCGCAACGGTGAGCTGGCGGTGGACCTGATGATGCACCACATGGACCACATCGACAGCAAGCTCAACCTCGATGAGGAAAGTGCGTCGGATGATCTGCATGCGGTGTTCTCGCATCTGTTGCAGACCAAGAAGCCTGGGCGCCCGGCGGCCAAGCTTTGAGCTGACACCGAGTCGCCCCAATCGCTGGCAAGCCAGCTCCCACAGGGATTTGTGGTGTTCACCGAATCTGCGATACACCGGAAAACCTGTGGGAGCTGGCTTGCCAGCGATAGCAATCTGACAGGCAACAAAAATCCCCCAGGCTGAAAAGCGCTGGGGGATTTTTTATGCCTTGAAAAAACTCAGCGCTGATGCACCAAAGCTCCCGCCGCATACGTCTGCTGCACCGTGCGGTCATCCCCGAGCGTCATCAGCACAAACAACGTCTCGGCAATGTTGTTGGCCTGTTTCAGGCGATAGCTCAGCAGCGGCGTGGCGTTGTAGTCGAGTACCAGGAAGTCCGCATCAGAACCCGGTTGCAGGTTGCCGATCTTGTCTTCCAGGCGCAGTGCCCGCGCACCGCCCAGGGTCGCCAGGTACAGCGACTTGAACGGACTCAACCGCGCACCCTGCAATTGCATGACTTTGTAGGCTTCGTTCAGGGTTTGCAGCAGCGAGAAACTGGTACCGCCGCCGACGTCAGTGCCCAGACCGACGTTCAGTTTGTGCTTCTCGGCCATCGGCAGGTTGAACAGGCCGCTGCCGAGGAAGAAGTTCGAAGTCGGGCAGAACGAGATCGCCGAGCCGGTTTCCGCCAGCCGCGCGCATTCGTCGTCGCACAGGTGCACGCCGTGGGCGAATACCGAGCGCTCGCCGAGCAGCTGGTAGTGATCGTAGACGTCCAGATAGCCCTTGCGCTCCGGGAACAGTTCCTTGACCCACTCGATTTCCTTGAGGTTCTCGCTGATGTGGGTCTGCATGTACAGATCCGGGTATTCGGTCAGCAGTTGGCCGGCGAGGGTCAGTTGTTCCGGGGTGCTGGTCGGGGCGAAGCGCGGGGTAACCGCGTAATGCAGGCGGCCCTTGCCGTGCCAGCGCTCGATCAGCGCCTTGCTCTCGACGTAGCTCGATTCGGCGGTGTCGGTCAGATAGTCCGGCGCGTTGCGGTCCATCATCACCTTGCCGGCGATCATCCGCAGGTCGAGCTTCTCGGCGGCCTCGAAAAACGAATTCACCGACTGCGGATGCACGCTGCCGAACACCAGCGCAGTGGTGGTGCCGTTGCGCAGCAGCTCCTTGATGAAGATATCGGCCACGTCGTCGGCGTGGGCCTTGTCACCGAACTGGCTTTCGCACGGGAAGGTGTAAGTGTTGAGCCAGTCCAGCAGTTGTTCGCCGTAGGCCCCGACCATGCCGGTTTGCGGCAGGTGGATGTGGGTGTCGATGAAGCCCGGGGTAATCAGCGCGTCCTGATAGTGGGTGATCTCGATGTCCGCCGGCAGGGTCGGCAGCAGTTCGCTGGCGTGGCCGAGGGCGCTGATCTTGCCGCCATCGACCACCAGCAGGCCGTCCTCGAAATATTCGTAGGAGGCTTCGATCCCGACCTCGGCGGGGTCGGCGATGCTGTGCAAGATGGCGGCGCGGTAGGCTTTGCGAGTCAGAGGCATGAGGGTTCTCTAATCAGTTTGAGGCTTTGAGTGTGGCGGCCTGACTGCGCCGGGAAACCGGCAGCAGTTTGGCAATCGGTTCGGCGCTGGCGCTGTGCTGGCCGAAATTGGCGTTATAGGTGGCGATGATTTCGCCGGCGATGGAGATGGCGATTTCCACAGGCAGTTTGCCTTTGACTTCGCCGATGCCCATCGGGCAGCGCATGCGTTGCACGACGCCACTGTCGAAACCGCGATCACGCAGGCGATGTTCGAATTTGACGCGTTTGGTCTTCGAACCGATCAGGCCGAAGTAAGCGAAATCGTTGCGCTTGAGGATCGCGGCAGTGAGTTCCAGGTCGAGCTGATGGTTGTGGGTCATGACGATGCAATAGCTGCCGGCGGGCAAATCGTCGATTTCATCCACAGGCTCTTCGGCGACGATTTTACGCACGCCGTGGGGGATCTGTTCGGGGAATTCCTCATCCCGCGAATCGATCCAGCGTACCCGGCACGGCAGGCTGGCGAGTAACGGCACCAACGCGCGGCCAACATGCCCGGCGCCGAACACCGCGATCTGCGCCTGCACCTGGCCCATCGGTTCGAACAGCAACACGGTGGCGCCGCCGCAGCACTGGCCGAGGCTGGCACCAAGGCTGAAACGCTCCAGATGGGTGTCCTGCTTGCCGCTGGCGAGCATCTCGCGGGCGATCTGCATGGCTTTGTATTCCAGGTGCCCGCCACCGATGGTGTCGAAGGTCTGTTTCGCGCTGACGACCATTTTCGAGCCGGCATTGCGCGGGGTCGAGCCGAGTTCTTCGATGATCGTCACCAGAACACAGGGTTCGCCCTGGTTCTGCAGGTCGGCGAGGGCGTCGATCCAGTTGTACATATGTCACCCCTACAACATCGTTGTCTGTTCAGGCCTCATCGCTGGCAAGCCAGCTCCCACAGGTTTGTGGTGTACCGCAAATCCTGAAATCACCACAGATCACTGTGGGAGCTGGCTTGCCAGCGATTGGCCGCGCCTCGGTCTAGAGCGGAGCCAACTCGGTTTCAGCTTCGACCGCTTTCACAGTCTTGAGCTGGCGCATCTGCTCACAGCCCCACAAGACCCGCTCCGGGGTCGCCGGTGCGTCGATCTGCGGCTGATGCTTGTAATCACCGAGGCTCGCCACCGCGTCCTTGATCGCGCACCACGCGGCAATCCCGAGCATGAACGGCGGCTCACCCACAGCCTTGGAATGGAACACCGTGTCTTCCGGGTTCTTGCGGTTTTCCACCAGTTTCACCCGCAGGTCCAGCGGCATGTCCGCCACGGCCGGGATCTTGTAGCTGGCCGGGCCGTTGGTCATCAGCTTGCCCTTGTTGTTCCAGACCAGCTCTTCCATGGTCAGCCAGCCCATGCCCTGGATGAAACCGCCCTCGACCTGACCGATGTCGATGGCCGGGTTCAGCGAGGCGCCGACGTCGTGGAGGATGTCGGTACGCAGCATCTTGTACTCGCCGGTCAGGGTGTCGACGATCACTTCGCAGCACGCCGCGCCGAAGGCGAAGTAGTAGAACGGCCGGCCCCGGGCCTGGCTGCGGTCGTAGTAGATTTTCGGGGTCTTGTAGAAGCCGGTGCTCGACAGCGAGACCTGATTGAAATACGCCAGTTGAATCAGCGCCTCGAAGGTCATGATGTGGTCACGCACGCGCACATGGCCGTTGTGGAATTCCACGTCTTCTTCGCTGACCTTGTAGTGCCGTGCGGCGAATTCCACCAGCCGCTGCTTGATGATCTCGGCGGCATTCTGCGCGGCCTTGCCGTTGAGGTCGGCGCCGCTGGAGGCAGCGGTCGGCGAGGTGTTTGGCACTTTGTCGGTGTTGGTCGCGGTGATCTGCACCCGATCCATTTCCACCTGGAACACTTCGGCCACCACCTGCGCGACTTTGGTGTTGAGGCCCTGGCCCATTTCCGTGCCGCCGTGGTTCAGGTGGATGCTGCCGTCGGTGTAGACGTGGATCAGCGCACCGGCCTGGTTGAGGAAACTGGCGGTGAAGGAAATGCCGAATTTCACCGGGGTCAGCGCCAGGCCTTTTTTCAGGATCGGGCTGTTGGCGTTGTAGCGACGGATCGCTTCGCGGCGCTCGGCGTACTGGCTGCTTTCTTCCAGTTCGGCGGTCATCTCTTCGAGCATGTTGTGCTCGACGGTCTGGTAGTAGTGGGTGACGTTGCGCTCGGTCTTTCCGTAGTAGTTGGCCTTGCGCACCGCCAGCGGATCGAGGTTGAGATGGCGGGCAATCGCGTCCATCACTTCTTCGATGGCGACCATCCCTTGCGGGCCGCCGAAACCACGGTAAGCAGTGTTCGACGCGGTGTTGGTCTTGCAGCGGTGACCGTTGATGGTGGCGTCACCGAGGTAGTACGAGTTGTCCGAGTGGAACATTGCCCGGTCGACAATCGACGCCGACAGGTCCGGTGAGCAGCCGCAGTTGCCGGCCAGGTCCATGTTGATCCCGTGCAGACGTCCCGTGCTGTCGAAGCCGACGTCGTACTCGACGTAGAACGGGTGGCGCTTGCCGGTCATCAGCATGTCTTCGACCCGTGGCAGACGCATCTTGGTCGGCTGGCCGGTGAGGTGCGCGACCACCGCGCACAGGCACGCCGGGCTCGCAGCCTGGGTTTCCTTGCCGCCGAAACCACCACCCATGCGGCGCATGTCGACGACGATTTTGTTCATCGACACGTCGAGCACTTCGGCCACCAGCTTCTGCACTTCGGTGGGGTTCTGCGTCGAGCAGTAGACGATCATGCCGCCGTCTTCGGTGGGCATGACCGAGGAGATCTGCGTCTCCAGATAAAAGTGTTCCTGGCCGCCGATGTGCAGCGTGCCTTGAATGCGGTGTTCAGCGGTGGCCAATGCCGAAGCCGAATCGCCACGCTGATGGGTGTGGCTGTCGAGCACGAAGTGGCGTTTGCGCAGGGCCTCGACCACGTCCAGCACCGGCTCCAGATCTTCGTACTCGATGATCGCCGCCATGGCCGCTTTGCGTGCGGTTTCCAGGTCTTTCGCGGCCACGGCCAGTACCGGTTGCCCGACGAACTGCACGTCGTCAATCGCCAGCAGTGGATCGCCCGGCAGCAGCGGGCCGATGTCTTTCAGGCCCGGCACGTCTTCGTGGGTGATCGCAATGCGCACGCCTTCGAAGGCGTAGCAGGGCTTGGTGTCGATGCTGATGATTTTCGCGTGGGCGCGGTCCGACATCCGTGCATAAACATGCAACTGATTGGGAAATTCCAGGCGATCATCGATGTACTGCGCTTCACCGGACACGTGCTTGGGCGCGCTGTCGTGCTTGACGCTGCGGCCGACACCGGTGGTCAGGTCTCTGGCGAACAGTTCAGCCAGTTCAGCTTGAGTTTTCTCTACGCCGTGATGGTTAGACATAAGCGGTCACCCGAGTCTCGATGTGCGGTGTTTGCAGTTCGATGAAGTATTTGCGCAGCAGGTTCTGCGCGCTGAGCAGGCGATATTCCTTGCTGGCGCGGAAGTCCGAGAGCGGCGTGAAATCTTCGGCCAGAGCGGCGCAGGCGCGTTCGACCACGGCGCTGTTGAATGGCTGGCCGAGCAGCACGGCTTCGCAGTGAGCGGCGCGTTTCGGGATCGCGGCCATGCCGCCGAACGCCATGCGCGCGTCGGTGATTACGCCGTTTTCCACACGCAGGTTGAATGCGGCGCAGACGGCGGAGATGTCATCGTCCAGACGCTTGGAGACCTTGTAGGCGCGGAAGCGCTGCTCGGCCGTGGCGCGTGGGACGATGATTTTTTCGATGAATTCGCTTTCCTGACGGGCGGTGACCTTGTAGTCGATGAAGTAATCTTCCAGGTTCAGCGTGCGCCGGGTTTCACCTTTGCACAGCACCACCTGCGCGCCGAGGGCGATCAGCAGCGGTGGCGAATCACCAATCGGCGAGGCGTTGCCGATGTTGCCGCCGAGGGTGCCCTGGTTGCGGATCTGCAGCGAGGCGAAGCGGTGCAGCAGTTCGCCGAAGTCCGGGTATTCGGCAGTCAGCGCTTCGTAGCAGTCGGAGAGCGCGGTGGCGGCGCCGATTTCGAGGCGGTCATCGAAGCTTTCGATGCGCTTCATTTCGGCGACGTTGCCGACGTAGATCATCACCGGCAGGGTGCGGTGAAACTGGGTGACTTCCAGCGCCAGATCGGTGCCGCCGGCCAGCAGTCGCGCTTGTGGGTAAGCGTCATACAGATCGGCCAGATCGGCGACGGTCAGCGGCACCAGGCAGCGCTTGTCGCCACTGTTGAGTTCACCGATATCGGTCGGGGCGATGGCTTTGAGGCGGGCGATGGTCTCGGCTTCGCGGGCGTCGAACTGGTCCGGTTGCTTGCCACAGCACGATTGCTCGGCGGCGGCGAGAATCGGCCGGTAGCCGGTGCAGCGGCAGAGATTGCCGGCCAGCGCTTCGTGCGCCTTGGCCTGATCCGGTGCATCGCTGTTCTTTTGCAGGGCGAACAGCGACATGACGAAACCGGGGGTGCAGAAGCCGCACTGCGAGCCGTGGCACTCGACCATGGCTTTCTGCACGCTGTGCAGTTCGCCCTGGTGCTTGAGGTCTTCGACGCTGATCAGTTGTTTGCCATGCAGCGACGACACAAAGGTCAGGCACGAGTTGAGGCTGCGATAGCGAATGTATTCGCGGCCGGCGTCATCGGTTTGCAACTCGCCGACCACCACCGTGCAGGCGCCGCAGTCGCCGCTGGCGCAGCCTTCTTTGGTGCCGGATTTACCTACATGCTCACGCAGGTAATTGAGCACGGTCAGATTCGGGTCCAGGGCGTGCTCGCTACGGAGTTCCTGGTTAAGTAAAAACTGGATCACGGAAGGCCTCGCAGACTCATTATTGTTGTTAACCGACGTGAGCCGAATTTAGCAGGTCTGACTTTTCGGTCAATGGTTTTCTGACTTAAAGGTCAGGAAAATCGGTTTTGTCGATTAACGCGTGCTCTATTGAGTATTGACCCTGAGCGGAACCACTGCTTTTTTGCTTGAATCGTGCCAAAAAGCGCCGTGCGGGCACTCCGCCATGCACGTGCATTTGCGCTACACTGCGCCGCTTGTGCAGATCGAAGAGTTTGAAGGACAACCATGACGTTCAAGGCGCCGGACAGCCTCGCCGAGCAAATCGCTCACCACCTCGCCGAACGCATCATTCGCGGCGAAATGAAGCCGGGAGAGCGCATTCAGGAACAGAAGGTCACGCTGGCGCTGAACGTCAGCCGCGGATCGGTCCGCGAAGCCTTGCTGATCCTCGAACGCCGTCACCTGATCGCGATCCTGCCGCGACGTGGCGCCCATGTCACCGAACTCACCGCGCACAAGGTGCAGAGCCTGTGCACGCTGATGAGCGAGCTTTACATCCTGCTCGGCAATGCGGTTGCCAACGGCTGGCAGACCCAGGCCGACATGGCGCCGTTCGTGCAGATTCAGCAGCGCCTCACCGCCAGCTACGAGCGTCAGGACATCCGCACCTTCGTCGATGACAGCTTCGCCGTGATGCGCGCGGCGTACCCGTTTGCCAACAACCCGTACCTGCAAGAGACCGTCGAGAACCTGCAGCCGGCCATGAGCCGTGCGTATTTCCTCGCCCTCGAACAGCGCAAGGCCGAAATGAGCGAGTTCCTCGAACTGTTCGAACGCCTGCTGGCCGCTGTGCTCGCCCGTGATTTGCCGCAGATTCGCATCGTGCTGACGGCTTATGCCCAGCGCAGCAGCGATCTGGTGGTCTCCGCCCTGACGGTTGCCTGAGCGTGCGGCTAAAGTGCATCAAACTGGCGGGGTTCAAGTCCTTCGTCGACCCGACCACGGTGAACTTCCCCAGTAACATGGCGGCAGTCGTCGGGCCGAACGGTTGCGGCAAGTCGAACATCATCGACGCCGTACGCTGGGTGATGGGCGAGAGTTCGGCGAAGAACCTGCGTGGCGAGTCGATGACCGACGTCATCTTCAATGGCTCGACCAGCCGCAAACCGGTGAGTCAGGCGAGCATCGAACTGGTGTTCGACAACTCCGACGGCACCCTGGTCGGCGAATACGCGGCGTACGCCGAGATTTCCATTCGCCGCAAGGTCACCCGCGACAGCCAGAACAGCTATTTCCTCAACGGCGCCAAGTGCCGCCGTCGCGACATCACCGACATCTTCCTCGGCACCGGCCTCGGCCCGCGCAGCTACTCGATCATCGAGCAGGGGATGATCTCCAAGCTGATCGAAGCCAAGCCGGAAGACCTGCGTAACTTCATCGAAGAAGCGGCGGGCATCTCCAAGTACAAGGAGCGTCGGCGCGAAACCGAAAACCGCATCCGCCGCACCCACGAAAACCTGGCGCGTCTGACCGACCTGCGTGAAGAGCTGGAGCGCCAGCTCGAACGCCTGCACCGCCAGGCCGAGTCCGCCAAGAAGTATCAGGAATACAAAGCCGAAGAGCGCCAGCTCAAGGCGCAACTGTCGGCCCTGCGCTGGCAGGACCTGAACGATCAGGTCGGCCAGCGCGAATCGATCATCGGCAACCAGGAAGTCAGTTTCGAAGCGCTGGTCGCCGAGCAGCGCAATGCCGATGCCGCCATTGAGCGCCTGCGCGACGGGCACCATGAACTGTCCGAACGCTTCAATCTGGTGCAGGGACGCTTCTATTCGGTCGGCGGCGACATCGCCCGCGTCGAGCAGAGTATCCAGCACGGCCAGCAACGCTTGCGTCAGTTGCAGGACGACCTTAAGGAAGCCGAGCGCGCGCGTCTGGAAACCGAATCGCACCTGGGCCACGACCGCACGTTGCTGCTGACCCTCGGCGAAGAGCTGGACATGCTCATCCCCGAGCAGGAAGTCACCAGCGCCGCCGCCGAAGAAGCCGCCGCTGCGCTGGAAGATTCCGAAAGCGTCATGCACGGCTGGCAGGAACAGTGGGACACTTTCAACCTGACCGCTGCCGAACCCCGGCGCCAGGCCGAAGTGCAGCAGTCGCGGATCCAGCAGCTGGAAACCAGCATGGAGCGGCTGGCCGATCGGCAAAAGCGTCTCGCCGAAGAGCGCGATCTGCTTTCCGCCGATCCCGAAGACGCGGCGATCATGGCGCTCAACGAGCAGCTCGCCGAATCCGAAGCGACCCTCGAAGATTTGCAGACCAGCGAAGAAGCGCAGGTCGAAAAGCTTGAACAACTGCGTCAGGAATTGCAGCAGGCACTGACTGCGCAACAACAGGCGCAGGGCGATCTGCAGCGGCTCAACGGGCGACTGGCGTCGCTGGAAGCCTTGCAGCAAGCTGCGCTCGATCCGGGCACCGGCACCGCCGAATGGTTGAAGGAACACAACCTCGCCGAGCGCCCGCGTCTGGCCGAAGGCCTCAAGGTCGAGGCCGGTTGGGAGCTGGCGGTGGAAACCGTGCTCGGCGCCGACCTGCAAGCAGTGCTGGTGGATGACTTCAGCGGTTTCGATCTGTCCGGTTTCACCCAGGGCGATCTGCGCCTGCTCAGCCCCGCCAGCGATGGTGTGCGCGTGGCGGGCAGTCTGCTGGACAAGGTCGAGACGCAGATCGATCTGTCGCCATGGCTCGGCCAGGTCAAACCGGTCGACAGCCTTGAGCAAGCGCTGGCTTTGCGCGGCCAGTTGAGCGCCGGGCAGAGCCTGATCAGCCGCGACGGTTACTGGGTCGGTCGACACTTTTTGCGGGTGCGTCGTGCCAGTGAAGCCGAGAGCGGCATGCTCGCCCGGGGCCAGGAAATCGAAACGCTGCACGCCGAGCGCGAAGAGCGTGAAGCCACGGTCGAGGCCATGGAAACTCGCTTGCAGACTTTGCGTGCGCAACAGCGTCAGCAGGAAAACGGCCGCGAACATTTGCGTCGCTTGTTGCAGGACGAAGCGCGCCAGCAAGGTGAATTGAAAGCCCAGTTGTCCGCCGGCAAAGCCAAGGCCGAACAGCTGACATTGCGCCGCACGCGTCTCGATGAAGAACTGGTCGAACTCGGCGAACAGCGCGAGCTGGAGCACGAACAGGTCGGCGAAGCGCGCATGCAATTGCAGGAAGCGCTCGACGCCATGGCGCTGGACACCGAGCAGCGCGAATTGCTGCTGGCCCAGCGCGACAGCCTGCGCGAACGCCTCGATCGCGTCCGTCAGGAAGCGCGCCAGCACAAGGATCACGCTCACCAATTGGCGGTGCGTCTTGGTTCGCTGCGTGCGCAGCACGATTCCACGCGTCAGGCGCTGGAGCGTCTGGAGATGCAGGCCGAGCGCCTGACCGAAAAACGCGAACAGTTGAGTCTGAATCTGGAGGAGGGCGAGGCGCCGCTGGAAGAGCTGCGCCTGAAACTCGAAGAGCTGCTCGACAAACGCATGACCGTCGACGAAGAACTCAAGACCGCGCAGATTGCGCTGGAAGACGCCGACCGCGAACTGCGCGAGGCGGAAAAGCGCCGGACCCAGGCCGAGCAGCAATCGCAACTGATCCGTGGCCAGCTCGAACAGCAACGCATGGAGTGGCAAGCGCTGACCGTGCGGCGCAAGGCGTTGCAGGATCAACTGCTTGAAGACGGCTACGATCTCAATGGCGTGCTCGCGACATTGACGCCCGAAGCCAGTGAACGCGCCGCCGAAGAAGAACTCGAACGAATCAACGCGCGGATTCAGCGCCTGGGCGCGATCAACCTCGCGGCCATCGATGAATACACGCAACAATCGGAGCGTAAACGTTATCTGGACGCGCAGGACGCCGATCTGGTGGAAGCACTGGAGACTCTGGAAAACGTCATTCGCAAGATCGACAAGGAAACCCGTAACCGCTTCAAAGATACCTTTGATCAGATCAATGGCGGTTTACAGGCACTTTTCCCGAAAGTTTTCGGTGGTGGCAGCGCGTATTTGGAACTGACGGGCGAAGATCTACTCGATACAGGGGTGACGATCATGGCGCGGCCGCCAGGAAAGAAGAACAGCACCATCCATTTGCTCTCCGGCGGGGAAAAGGCCCTGACTGCGCTGGCATTGGTTTTTGCCATCTTCAAACTGAATCCGGCGCCGTTCTGCATGCTCGATGAAGTTGACGCGCCACTGGATGACGCTAACGTTGGACGCTACGCCCGCTTGGTCAAAGAGATGTCGCAGACCGTGCAGTTCATCTATATCACCCACAACAAGATCGCCATGGAAATGGCCGATCAACTGATGGGGGTGACGATGCACGAGCCGGGTTGCTCGCGACTGGTAGCCGTGGATGTCGAGGAGGCGATGGCGATGGTGGACGCCTGAGTCAGCGTGGTGTCGGAAGGGTATAAGTAGTCTGTAGGACTTTTTTACCGACTTCGACTTGCTGGCCAATCGACATATTCGCGCAAGCCAACGTGACAGACGGTGTAAAGTTGTCTTTGGTCGTGCTAGTTTAATGTCAATTTTTCGTATACGTGGGCAAAACGCCTGTCAGAACATAGAGTTGGCGCCACGTTTTAAAGCGGTTTGCACAATGTAAACCCCTTATTTTTCAGCATTTTTTATAGAGGCACGGGATTACATGGAAATCGGTCTGCGCGAGTGGCTGATCGTCATCGGCATCATTGTGATAGCCGGTATTCTTTTCGATGGCTGGCGCCGTATGCGCGGCGGCAAGGGAAAACTGAAATTCCGTCTTGACCGAAGTCTGTCCAACCTGCCGGACGAGGACACCAGCGCTGAGCTGTTGGGCCCGGCCCGCGTGCTGGATACGCATAAAGAGCCGCAACTGGACGAACACGACCTGCCGTCGGTGAGCATGCCGGCCCGCGAAGCACGCGAGCCTCGCGAATCCGGCTCCAAGCGTGGCAAGCGCGGCAGCAAT
This sequence comes from Pseudomonas sp. S8, assembly GCF_050473925.1. Taxonomy (NCBI): domain Bacteria; kingdom Pseudomonadati; phylum Pseudomonadota; class Gammaproteobacteria; order Pseudomonadales; family Pseudomonadaceae; genus Pseudomonas; species Pseudomonas sp. S8. Next base: position 2,301,898 of record NZ_JBFDVZ010000016.1, on the reverse strand, counting down.
GGTCCGGCCCAGGGCGACCTGAACCTCGACCTGGATCTGGACGGCGGCCCGAGCTTCAGCAGCCGTGATGATGACTTCGTCGAAGACAGCAAGCCGGCGCCGGCTGTGGCCGACAAGGATCAGCCGCAAGCCGAAGAAGTCCTGGTGATCAGCGTGATCTGCCGCGACGCCGCCGGCTTCAAAGGCCCGGCCCTGCTGCAGAACATTCTCGAAAGCGGTCTGCGTTTTGGCGAGATGGATATTTTCCACCGCCACGAAAGCATGGCCGGCAACGGTGAAGTGCTGTTCTCCATGGCCAACGCGGTCAAGCCGGGGATCTTTGATCTGGACGACATCGACCATTTCAGCACCCCGGCGGTGAGTTTCTTCCTCGGTCTGCCAGGCCCGCGTCATCCGAAGCAGGCCTTCGACGTGATGGTGGCGGCAGCGCGCAAGCTGTCCCAGGAGCTGAACGGCGAGCTGAAAGACGACCAGCGTAGCGTACTGACCGCGCAGACTATCGAGCACTACCGTCAGCGCATCGTCGAATTCGAACGCCGCGCCCTGACCCAGAAGCGCTAAGGCCGAGATCAAAAGATCGCAGCCTTCGGCAGCTCCTACAGAGGAACGCGATCCCTGTAGGAGCTGTCGAGTGCAACGAGGCTGCGATCTTTGAATGATGAAACTGGAGCAGCCTCGGCTGCTCTTTTGCTTTATGAGAGAACACCCATGACCGCCGCCAAAAACCGCATTCTAGAGCTGCGCGCTGAACTCGATCAGCACAACTACCGGTACCACGTCCTTGACGAGCCGAGCATTCCGGATGCCGAGTACGACCGGTTGTTCCACGAGCTCAAGGCGCTGGAGGCGGCCAATCCCGAACTGATCACCAGCGACTCGCCGACCCAGCGTGTCGGCAGCGTGGCGTTGACTGCCTTCACCCAGGTGCGTCACGAAGTGCCGATGCTCAGCCTCGGCAACGCCTTCGAAGAAACCGACATGCGCGAGTTCGACCGCCGGGTGACCGAAGGTCTGGATCTGCCGGCCGGTGATCTGTTCGGTGGCGGTGCGGCGGTGGAATACAGCTGCGAGCCGAAACTCGATGGCCTGGCGGTCAGCCTGCTGTATCAGGACGGTGTGCTGGTACGCGGCGCTACCCGTGGCGATGGCACCACCGGTGAAGACATCAGCGTCAACGTGCGCACGGTGCGCAACATTCCATTGAAGCTGCATGGCGAAGGCTGGCCGGCGACCCTCGAAGTGCGTGGTGAAGTATTTATGTCCAAGGCCGGTTTCGAGCGCCTCAACGCCTCGCAACTGGAAGTCGGCGGCAAGACCTTCGCCAACCCGCGCAACGCCGCGGCCGGCAGCCTGCGCCAGCTGGATTCGAAGATCACCGCCAACCGCCCGCTGGAATTCTGCTGCTACGGCATCGGTCAGGTCTCCCACGATATCTCCGATACCCACATCGGCAACCTCAAGCAGTTGCAGAAGTGGGGCCTGCCGATCAGCCACGAGCTGAAACTGGCCAAAGGCATCGGCGAGTGCCTGGATTACTACCGCGACATCGGCGAACGGCGTAACGCGCTGGCCTACGAAATCGACGGTGTGGTGTTCAAGGTCAACAGCATCGCCGATCAGCGCGAGCTGGGTTTCCGTGCCCGCGAGCCGCGCTGGGCGATTGCGCACAAGTTCCCGGCCATGGAAGAACTTACCGAACTGCTCGACGTGGAATTTCAGGTCGGCCGTACCGGCGCGGTCACCCCGGTGGCGCGGCTGAAACCGGTCAAGGTGGCGGGCGTCACCGTGGCCAACGCCACCTTGCACAACATGGATGAAGTGGCGCGCCTGGGCCTGATGATCGGCGACACCGTGATCATCCGCCGCGCCGGAGACGTCATCCCGCAGGTGGTGCAAGTGGTCACCGAACGTCGCCCCGAGAATGCGCGTCCTGTAGCGATTCCAGAGAGCTGCCCGGTCTGTGGCTCCCATGTCGAACGCACGCAATTGGTCAAACGCAGCAAGGGCAAGGAAACCATCAGCGAAGGCGCGGTGTACCGTTGCGTTGGCCGTCTGGCCTGTGGTGCGCAACTGAAGCAGGCGATCATTCACTTTGTCTCGCGTCGGGCGATGGACATCGAAGGCCTTGGCGACAAGAGCGTCGAGCAACTGGTCGACGAAGGTCTGGTCAATTCGCCGGCCGATCTGTATGCGCTGAAGTTCGACGACATTGTTGATCTGGAAGGCTTCGCTGAAGTCTCCAGCAACAAGCTGCTGGCGGCGATTGAAGACAGCAAGCAGCCGGGGCTGGCGCGTTTCATCTACGCCCTTGGCATTCCCGATGTCGGCGAAGAGACGGCCAAAGTCCTGGCGCGCTCGCTGGGTTCGCTGGAGCGCGTGCAACAGGCGCTGCCACAGGTGCTGACCTACCTGCCGGACATCGGTCTGGAAGTGGCGTACGAGATTCACAGCTTCTTTGAAGATGCGCACAACCAGCAGGTGATCACCGAGTTGCTGGGGCATGGCCTGCAAATTCAGGATCAGGGCGATCTGGGCGCCGAATTTGCCGCCAGCACCACCCTCGGCGGTCTGCTCGACAAGCTGCACATTCCCTTTGTCGGCCCGGGCGGCGCGCAGAAACTGGCAGACAAGTTCGGTTCGCTGGACGCGGTGATGAATGCCGACTGGCTGGACATGCGTCAGGCGCTGCCGGAGAAGCAGGCCAATTCGGTGCGCGAGTTTTTTGCTGTGCCCGAGCATCGGCAGATCGCCGAGGCCGCCGAGAAACAGCTGCGGGATTTCGGCATGCACTGGCTGAGCGAGAAGAAAGTCGTCGAAGGCTTGCCGCTGTCCGGCGAAACCTGGGTGTTGACCGGCAAGGTCGAGCTGATGAGCCGCGATGTGGCCAAGGAACATCTTGAAAGCCTTGGCGCCAAGGTCGCCGGCTCGGTATCGGCGAAAACTCATTGCGTGGTCGCAGGGCCCGGTGCCGGCTCGAAACTGACCAGGGCCAATGAGCTGGGCGTGAAGGTGATGGACGAAGAGGCGTTTATCGCTTTCCTGAAGGGACACGGCCTGTCCGTTTAAGAACAAAAGATCGCAGCCTGCGGCAGCTCCTACAGAATTAGTGTCTTGCCACATTGACCCCCTGTAGGAGCTGCCGAAGGCTGCGATCTTTTGCTTTTCCCCACACAAAGCGTGGGAACGATCAGCGCACGAGGATGATCTAGTCTTGGCAAGCCCCAGGGAGAGATCGCCATGTACCGCTTTTTCGAGCAGCTCAGTTCTCGCATCGTCGCGCCGTTCATGGGCGAATCTTCACGCAACAGCAAAATCTGGCCGTGCCGCTGCGGCCAGTCGCTGTTCTTTCGCAACAGCCAGTGCCTGGCTTGCAGCGCCATGCTCGGCTATCAGCCTGAAGCAAGTCGCCTGACCTCGCTGCAGCCCGGGCCGCAGGACGGTAGCTGGACACTCGATGCCGATCCCGACGCCGGATTGTTTCGTCGCTGCGCCAATCTCGACACCCCCGCCGCCTGCAATTGGCTGCTGCCGGATAACGGCCGCGACAGCCTGTGCGTCGCCTGCAGCCTCAATCGCACCATCCCCGACCTCTCGGTGCCGGAAAACCCTGAGCGCTGGCGCAAAGTCGAAATCGCTAAACGCCGGCTGGTGGCGCAACTGATCACCCTCGGGCTGCCGGTCATCCCGAAAACCGTGGATGAAGAGCGCGGCCTGGCCTTTGATTTCATCGGCGTCGACCTCGAAGGCAACGCGCCAATGACCGGCCACGCCAACGGCCTGATCACCCTCGACATCAAAGAAGCCGACGACGCCCACCGCGAGCAGGTGCGGGCGGCGATGCATGAACCTTATCGCACGCTGCTCGGGCATTTCCGGCATGAGGTCGGACATTATTACTGGGATCGTCTGATCGCCAACGGCCCGTGGCTCGAAGCCTTCCGCAACCTGTTCGGCGACGAGCGCGCCAGTTACGCCGAAGCGCTCGACCGTCACTACCAGCAAGGTGCACCGCTGGACTGGCCGCAACATTACGTCAGCGCCTACGCGACCATGCACCCGTGGGAAGACTGGGCCGAGACCTGGGCGCATTACCTGCACATGATGGACGCGGTGGACACTGCACTGGGTTTCGGCATGAGTGCGCGGGAAATGGACTTCGACTATCAGCCGTTTCCACCGAGCACGCTGTATGACCCGGAGCATCCCGGCGGCGCGGCGTTCCTGTCGTTCGTCAACGCCTGGATCGAGCTGGCGGGCATGCTCAACGAACTGTCGCGCAGCATGGGGCAGCCGGATTTCTACCCGTTCGTGCTGCCGGCGGCGGCGATTGCCAAGCTGCACTTCATCCATCTGGTGATCCAGCAGGCGGGCGGCAAGGCGGATGAGGTGCTGACCCTGTAGGAGCTGCCGCAGGCTGCGATCTTTTCAGGCTCAGCGCATGTCCTTGAACACGTTCATATTTTTTATCTGAAACCAACGGTTGTAACTTCATCTCAGATAGGTACAATGGCGCGGCTCGCCGACAGGTGAGTGTCGTTATGGTGACCCCATCGGTCCCCCCGCAACGATTACCCGTGAACCTGGTCAGATCCGGAAGGAAGCAGCCACAGCGGGAACATTGTGTGCCGGGGTGTGGCTGGTGGGGTTACCACCTTAACGAACAAAGAACGCTTCAACAGAACTGCAATGGGTTTCGCCCACTGCGGTTTTTTTATGCCTGCGATTTGAGCTATCACGCCAGCCCCCTGTAGGAGCGAGCCTGCTCGCGAAGGCAGCCGCCCCGATGCCTGTTCAGCCACCAAGGTTGAACAGTGGCATACTCCACCGTCTTGCTGCGCGCGTCGTTGACAAGTTCGCGCCCTGGCTACGAGGTTGTATGCACCCGGAACATTACGATTTATCCACCGCCGTTTATTTGCCCGTGACGGACGAGACCTGCGCGAACCTCTTGCGGCCCGATGGCGTGACAATCCTCGACACGCTGACAGATGCGCAGCTGGCCGCCGTGCTGGTCATCCATAATCTGGCCCAGGCCGCCAAGAAGGATCTCACTGCCGCTGCGGCGGAGAAGGTGCTGGCGCGACTGATTGCGTGGGCGGTCGATGGCCGGACAGGGCTGCTGTCCGAGGCGCAACGCCTGTTCGATCCGCGTCAGCTGTATTTCGGCCTGAACGCCATCAGGGGATTGAATCTGCGTTTGCTGTTGGCTGACGAGGTGTCGGCGCAGGATTACCTGCTGCCCGATGGCAAGTGGGATGATGAGTTCAAGACGCGCCACCACGCGGCCAACAATCCGTTCAGTCAGCAGATGATCAGCCCGGCACACCGCGAGCGCTGGCTCAGCGCCGCACAAGACAAACTGGTCAGAACCTTCCGCGCCAACCTCGATGAAGACCTGCACGTGCAAGGCTATGCCGGGATCGGCAAGAGCCACTTGGTCGGTGCCTTGACCGAGTGCCTGGACCCCGGGAAAACCCTGTTGCTGGCACGCACCCCGGAAAAACTTGCGACCCTGTGCCAGCGCATGGGCGTTACCGGTGATCGTAAACCCGGTATCACCTTTGAAGCGTTCGCGCGCGGGCTGATTTATGGGCGCAAGCCACAGCCGGCAAGCGCCGCTGGCCGAGTCGCGAGCAAACAGAGTCTGGCGCAGGCGCTGAACATCCTCGGCTTTCGCGAGCATGACGCGCAACGCACCCTGAACGTCTGCCTGGAAACCCTCGAGCGCTATTGCCATTCCCGGGACTACAGCCTGTCGGCGCATCATCTGCCGCATTTCAAGCTGTCGCTGTCCAGCCTTGAGTCCAAGGTGTTGCTGGAGTATTCGAGCCGCGTCTGGACTTACCTTGAGGCCAACCCGGCGTGGGGCCGGCAGAGCGGCTTCGAAGCCTTGTTGCTGATCAAGCGGGCAAGCCTCGCGGGTTGCGTGGTGCCGCCGCGGTATACCCACGTGCTGATCGACGAGAGCCAGGACATTCCTGCGTCGCTGCTGCAGATTATCGAGCGCGGCCGGCAGGTACTGATCACGCTGGGCGATGAGTATCAGCACGCCGAGCGTGATCTGGTGAAAAGAAAGCGTGAAGTGCGCCAGAGCGATATCACCTACTCGGTGCGTTCGGGGCGCAACGTCGAGCGTCTGGTCAATCCGCTGATTTCCCGGCACTCGGAAAAGAGCAAGGTGCCGTTCGAAGGCGCGCGTGAAGCTGACGTCGGCATCGAGTTTTATCCGCAGGGCTTTGTCCCGCCCGAAGGTTGCGTGGTGCTGACGGCGTCCCCTTGGGACACCATGAAGTGGGCGATGCAGCTGCACGATGCCAATTGCCCGTTCAGCTTTGCCGACATGAAAGCGCAGCGCGACCTCGAACACTTCATGACCAGCGCCATCGAGTTGTTCAAGGTCGATTACTACAGTTCCACGCACAGCGAGAAGGGCCCGCATCGCTATTTCAGCGACGTGCCGAAGTGGCAGCAGGTGCGCGAGGCCAACCAGTACGACGAGGCGTTTCTGTGGGTCGAGGCCGAGCTGGAGAAGGGCTTCAAGGTGGCTGACCTGACCCGGCTCAACCGAATGATCGGCAGCCCCGGCAAAAGCTGCCTGTTGATGCAGGCCCAGGAGGCGGGCGGCATGGAGTTCGACCGCGTTCTGCTGACGCCCGAGCTGCTGACCAACGTGCAGTTCAAGGACGCCTACGCGTTCGATCAGCGGATCTGCGCCGTGTACATCGCCATCTCCCGCGCCCGGCAGCAGCTTTATCTGCCGTACGATGTGGTCGAGTGGATCGAATTTCACGACTACCAGAAATTCCGCGAGTCGCACGGTTACTGAATAATTCTCTGTGGGAAATGTCCCCCCAAAAAAAGGAGTTACGGGGTGGTTTCCGAGGATCCGGTATACAACCGGATGATGTCATCAATTTCCCCCGACATTTTCATCCGCAGCAACGTGCGCAGGATCCGCTGCACCGGCACCTGCGGGTCATTCCTCACATAGCAGCCGACATGCTGTTCCTGCAGCACCGCCACCCCCTGCAGTTGCTGCGTGGGCAGCAGGCGCTGATTGAACCAGTCCAGTGTCCATTGATTGCTCACCGCATAGCGATAACGCCCGGCCAGGAGTTTTTCCAGCACTTGTTCCTGATTGCGCGCGTCGTCGCGTTGCAGGTGGTCGGCGTCGAACAGCGGCTGCAGAGTCGGGTAGGTGTAGCCGAGCACGGTGCCGATCGATTGCCGGGGAAGGCGGGCGGGATCGACGTGGAGCGGTTGATTGTCGCGGCTGATCAGCAGATCGCGCTGAAACAGCAGCGGGAGGCTCCAGATGTAGTCTCCGGACTGATTCGGCAACCATGATTGTGCGGCATAGCAGCGCACGTCGACTTCACCGTGTTCCATGGCGTTCTGCACCCGGGCGCGCGGCAGCACATGGAATTCGGCGGGTACGCCGACCTGTGTCGCCAGGCTGAGCATGATGTCGTGGAGGATGCCCTGGGTCGGGCGGCCATGGTCGATCTGCACCATGGGCATCGCCCAGCTGTCGGCCACGACGAAGCGCAGCGGCGGTTCGGCGGCGTTCACGCTCAGACTGATCCCCAACAAAGCTCCCAAGGCCCAACGCATAAATGCTCCGATGAGTCCCGACCACGAGCGAAATTTCCTCGCCAACAGCAGCTTAGCCAGATTAGACGAGCACACCGGATGCAATTTTGCCCTTGCTCCGCTAGCATTAGCTGCTTCAGCTTCCTTCGTTGCGACGGTTTTCGATGAGTTATCAGGTTCTTGCACGTAAATGGCGTCCGCGCTCGTTCCGCGAAATGGTCGGCCAGACCCATGTGCTCAAGGCTCTGATCAATGCCTTGGACAGCCAGCGGCTGCACCACGCGTACCTGTTCACCGGTACCCGCGGGGTCGGCAAGACCACCATTGCGCGGATCATTGCCAAATGCCTGAACTGTGAGACAGGTATCACTTCCAGCCCCTGCGGCGAGTGTTCGGTGTGCCGCGAGATCGATGAAGGGCGCTTCGTCGACCTGATCGAGATCGACGCCGCGAGCCGGACCAAGGTCGAGGACACCCGCGAGCTGCTCGATAATGTGCAGTACGCGCCGAGCCGTGGGCGCTTCAAGGTCTACCTGATCGACGAAGTGCACATGCTCTCCAGCCATTCCTTCAATGCGCTGCTGAAAACCCTTGAAGAGCCGCCGCCGTACGTCAAGTTCATCCTCGCGACCACGGACCCGCAGAAACTTCCGGCAACGATTTTGTCGCGTTGCCTGCAGTTCTCGCTGAAGAACATGACGCCCGAGCGCGTGGTCGAGCATCTGACCCACGTCCTGGGCGCCGAAAACGTGCCGTTCGAAGACGACGCGCTGTGGCTGCTGGGCCGCGCCGCTGACGGCTCGATGCGTGACGCCATGAGCCTGACCGACCAGGCCATCGCCTTCGGTGAAGGCAAGGTATTGGCCGCCGATGTGCGGGCGATGCTCGGCACGCTGGATCACGGTCAGGTCTTCGACGTGCTGCACGCACTGATCGAAGGCGACGCCAAGGCGTTGCTCGAAGCCGTGCGCCACCTGGCCGAGCAAGGCCCGGACTGGAATGGCGTGCTCTCGGAAATTCTCAACGTGCTGCACCGTGTCGCCATCGCCCAGGCCTTGCCTGAAGGTGTCGACAACGGCCATGGCGACCGTGACCGCGTATTGGCTTTGGCTCAAGCGCTGCCGGCAGAAGACGTGCAGTTCTATTACCAGATGGGCCTGATCGGCCGCCGCGACTTGCCACTGGCGCCGGATCCCCGTGGTGGCTTTGAAATGGTCCTGCTGCGGATGCTGGCCTTCCGGCCGGCGGATACGGCGGATGCCCCGAGGCAACCGCTAAAGCCAGTGGGGATCAGCCAGGCCACAGTTGATTCCACAAACTCCGTGGCTGCCGCGCCCAAGCCTGCGCCGGTAGTCGCTGCGGCCGTTGCGCCAACGCCAGCGGCGGTTGCTGCGCCGGTTCCGGAGGCAGCGCCTGTGGTGACCGCCGCGCCGGCACCTGCGCCGGAAGCAGAACCAGAGCCAGAGCCAGTCGCCGAAGCGGTGGTCGATCTGCCGTGGAACGATCCTGTCGAACCTGAGCCGGAACCCGCACCTGTGCAGCAACCGGCCGTCGAGCCGGTACTGGAAACCGCCAGCGAGCAGCCCGAATTGCCGCCGATGCCGCTGCCGACCCCGGACAGCGTGGTGCCGGACGCGCCGGAGTGGGCCGCTGCGCCGATTCCCGAACCGTCGGTCGCCGACGTCGATGCCGCCACGCCGGGCATGGACCTCGACGATGAGCCGCCGCTGGACGAAGACTACATCGAGCCGGACATGGATTCGGCCTACAGCTACCTCGACGACCTGGCCAGCGAGCACACCGCCGAGCCAGCCCCGGAACCCGAGCCGGAGCCTGCCGCCGCGCCAGCCACCGGTCTGGCGTTGCAATGGCTGGAGCTGTTCCCGCAACTGCCGATCTCCGGCATGACCGGCAGCATCGCCGCCAACTGCACGTTGATCGCGGTCGATGGCGACCATTGGCTGATGCACCTGGACCCGGCGCACAGCGCACTGTTCAACGCCACGCAACAGCGGCGCCTGAACGATGCGCTGAACCAATTCCACGGTCGCACGCTGACCCTGACCATCGAGCTGATCAAGCCCGAGCAGGAAACCCCGGCGCAGGCCGCGTCCCGTCGCCGGGCCAACCGTCAGCGCGAGGCGGAGGAATCGATCCACGGTGATCCGTTCATCCAGCAGATGGTCCAGCAGTTCGGTGCGGTCGTGCGACACGATACTATTGAACCTGTCGATGCCTTGGTCGCCCAAGGCTAATAACTGAGGGCGTTCGGCGTTAAGCGCCGGGCGCTGTTTTGATCCAAGTACTTTTGAGGTGATTCCCATGATGAAAGGTGGCATGGCCGGCCTGATGAAGCAGGCGCAGCAGATGCAGGAAAAAATGGCCAAGATGCAGGAAGAACTGGCCAACGCCGAAGTCACCGGCAAGGCCGGTGGCGATATGGTCACCGTGGTCATGACCGGTCGTCACGACGTGAAAAGTGTCAGCATCGACCCAAGCCTGGTTGAAGGCCTGAGCGAAGACGACAAGGAAATGCTCGAAGCCGTGGTCGCCGCCGCCGTCAACGACGCCGTGCGCAAGATCGAAGCCAACAGCCAGGAAAAAATGGGCAGCATGACCGCCGGCATGAACCTGCCAGCAGGTATGAAACTGCCATTCTGATTCGCCATCGCGATTTGGATGAGCTACACAAAATGCCAGGCATCGCGCCTGGCATTTTTGTTTCCGTTTCTGGGGCGTTCGGTATTCGTTTGTGGCGAGGGAGCTTGCTCCCGCTCGGCGACGAAGTCGTCGTAAACCCTGAAAACCCGGTATACCTGAAAGAAAGCAGGGGGAGCGCTTCGCACTCCAGCGGGAGCAAGCTCCCTCGCCACAGGCGTCTAGTAGAAACATCGAACGCTGTGATGCCACCAAGGTCTGCTCCCTATACCCTCGAATTCATCATTCACAGGAGACGCTGACATGTCCGACCCTCTGACTCTCAATCAACGCTTTGTCCTCGCCTCGCGCCCGGTCGGTGCGCCAACCCCGGAAAACTTCCGTCTGGAGCGCGAAGCGTTGCCGGATCTCGAAGACGGCCAGGTGCTGCTGAAAACCCTGTACCTGTCGCTGGACCCCTACATGCGCGGACGCATGAGTGACGCACCGTCCTACGCCGCGCCGGTACAAATCGGTGAAGTGATGACCGGTGGTGCTGTCAGCCGAGTCGAGGATTCGCGTCATCCGAAATTCCACCAAGGCGATCTGGTGGTCGGCCTCACCGGCTGGCAGAGCCACAGCATCAGCGATGGCCGCAATATCATGCCGATCCCGTCCGGCCTGCCGAGTCCGTCGATGGCGCTTGGCGTGTTGGGCATGCCGGGTATGACTGCGTACATGGGGCTGATCGACATCGGTCAGCCGAAAGAAGGTGAAACGCTTGTCGTGGCTGCTGCGTCCGGCGCCGTCGGCTCGGTGGTGGGTCAAGTGGCAAAGATCAAAGGCCTGCGCGCCGTGGGTGTGGCCGGTGGTGCCGACAAATGCAAATACGTGGTCGAGGAACTGGGTTTCGATGCCTGCATCGATCACAAGGTGCCGGACTTTGCCGAGCAACTGGCCAAAGCCTGCCCGAACGGCATCGATATCTATTATGAAAACGTGGGCGGGCATGTGTTCGATGCGGTGGTGCCGCTGCTCAATCCCAAGGCGCGCATTCCACTGTGCGGGCTGATTGCCGGTTACAACGCCACTGAAGCGCCGCAGGGCCCGGATCGTCTGCCAATGCTGCAGCGTACGTTGCTGACCAAGCGTGTGCGGATTCAGGGCTTCATCGTGTTTGATGACTATGGCGACCGTCAGCCGGAGTTCATCAGCCACATGGTGCCGTGGGTGCGCGACGGCAAGGTGAAATTCCGCGAAGACGTGGTGGAAGGTCTGGAGCAGGCACCCGAGGCGTTTATCGGTCTGCTGGAGGGGCGCAACTTCGGCAAACTGGTGGTAAAGGTCGCCCAGGACTGAACATTTGACGCTGGCCAGAGGCGCGGGTATAAACCGCGTCTCGTTGTTTTGTCGGACTTTTTACCCATGAGCTTCAGCCCTTTGATTCGCCAACTGATCGACGCCCTGCGCACCTTGCCCGGCGTGGGTCAGAAAACCGCCCAGCGCATGGCGTTGCAGTTGCTCGAACGTGACCGCAGCGGCGGCACGCGCCTGGCCCAGGCCTTGAGCCAGGCCATGGAAGGGGTGGGTCACTGCCGTCAGTGCCGCACGCTGACTGAAGACGATCTGTGCCCGCAATGCGCCGACACGCGCCGCGACGACACGCTGCTGTGCGTGGTGGAAGGGCCGATGGACGTGTATGCGGTGGAGCAGACCGGTTTCCGTGGACGCTACTTCGTGCTCAAGGGCCACCTGTCGCCGCTCGACGGTCTGGGGCCGGAAGCCATCGGTATTCCGCAGTTGATGGCGCGCATTGAAGAGGCCGGCACCTTTACCGAAGTCATCCTCGCCACCAACCCGACGGTGGAAGGTGAGGCGACCGCGCATTACATCGCCCAGCTTCTGGCCAACAAAGGGCTGATCGCCTCGCGGATTGCCCACGGTGTGCCGCTGGGTGGTGAGCTGGAGTTGGTGGATGGCGGGACGCTGGCGCATTCGTTTGCCGGGCGTAAACCGATTTCCCTCTGACAGGTGTATCGCCTGATCTGGCCCCATCGCTGGCAAGCCAGCTCCCACAGTGATTTCGGTCGTTCACAAATGTTGTGCACACTAAAGAAACCTGTGGGAGCTGGCTTGCCAGCGATGGGCGCACCTCGATTTGGCTGATTCACACAATTGTGTTGAAAACCAAGCAAGCGCTCGGTTAACGTCGGCCAACCCTTCGATGGAGTTCGCCGATGCCTGCTTTCCAGGATTACTTCGACCCCAGCCACCAAATGGTCCGCGACAGCGTCAGACGTTTCGTCGAGCGCGAGATCCTGCCGGACATCGACGCGTGGGAAGAAGCCGAAAGTTTTCCCCGTGAGCTGTACCTGAAGGCCGGGGCGGCGGGGATTCTTGGCATCGGTTATCCCGAAGCGCTGGGGGGCAGCCACGAAGGTGATCTGTTCGCCAAGGTCGCCGCCAGCGAAGAACTGATGCGCTGCGGTTCCGGTGGTCTGGTCGCCGGCCTCGGTTCGCTGGATATCGGCCTGCCACCGATCGTCAAATGGGCCCGGCCCGAGGTGCGCGAGCGCGTCGTGCCGCAAGTGCTCAGCGGCGAGAAAATCAGTGCGTTGGCGATTACCGAACCCGGCGGTGGTTCCGACGTCGCCAACCTGCAAACCCGCGCCGTGCGTGACGGCGACGTCTACCGGGTCAGCGGCAGCAAGACCTTCATTACCAGTGGCGTACGCGCCGACTTCTATACCGTCGCCGTGCGCACCGGAGCGCCGGGTTTCGGCGGCATCAGCCTGCTGTTGATCGAGAAGGACACCCCAGGCTTCACCGTAGGTCGCCAACTGAAGAAGATGGGCTGGTGGGCCTCGGACACCGCTGAGCTGTTCTTCGACGATTGCAGGGTGCCTGTGGGCAATCTGATCGGCGCCGAGAACATGGGTTTTGCCTGCATCATGGGCAATTTCCAGAGCGAACGGCTGGCGCTGGCGCTGATGGCCAACATGACCTCGCAGCTCGCCCTCGAAGAAGCGCTGAAATGGGCGCGCGAGCGTGAAGCATTCGGCAAGCCGATCGGCAAGTTTCAGGTGATCAAACATCGGTTGGCCGACATGGCCACGGCGCTGGAAGTATCGCGCGAGTTCACCTATCGGCAAGCGGCGAAAATGGCGGCGGGGCAGAGCGTGATCAAGGAGGTTTCCATGGCCAAGAACGTCGCCACGGACACCTCGGACCGGATCACCCGCGAAGCGGTGCAGATCCTCGGTGGCCTGGGTTACATGCGCGAGAGTCTGGTAGAGCGGTTGTATCGGGATAATCGCATTCTGTCGATCGGCGGCGGGACGCGGGAGGTGATGAACGAAATCATTAGCAAGCAGATGGGGCTTTAAAAGCAAAAGATCGCAGCCTTCGGCAGCTCCTACAGGGAAACGCACATCCCTTGTAGGAGCTGCCGAAGGCTGCGATCTTTTGATCTTTACTATTTATCGGTCAAAGCAAACTGCGTCAGGCAGAAGGTAGGGATGCCCATATCTTCCAGACGCTGCGAACCGCCCAGCTCCGGCAGATCGATAATCGCCGCTGCCTCATGCACCCGCGCACCCATGCGGCGGATCAGGTTGGCCGCTGCGATCAGCGTGCCACCGGTGGCAATCAGGTCATCGAACATCACCACCGAATCACCTTCGCACAGGCTGTCGGCGTGGACTTCGAGGAACGCTTCGCCGTATTCGGTCGCGTAACCTTCGGCCAACACGTCCGCCGGCAGTTTGCCCTGCTTGCGGAACAGCACCAGCGGTTTGTTCAACTGATAGGCCAGCACCGAACCGATCAGGAAGCCGCGCGCATCCATCGCGCCGATGTGGGTGAAGTCGGCTTCCACATAGCGGTGGGCGAAGCTGTCCATCACCAGGCGCAGGGCCTTGGGCGACTGGAACAGCGGAGTGATGTCGCGAAAGATCACACCCGGTTTCGGGAAGTCGATCACGGGGCGGATCAGGAATTTGATGTCGAAGGAGTCGAAGACCATCGTCGAGGTGTCCTGGCAGGGCTGCAAACGGCGCAGTATACCCGCGGCTGAAACGCTTCGCTCAACCGCGGATCGAGATCAGCCTTCGAGCGAGCCGCCGGCCAGGGCGCAGAGCTGGATCGGGTCGAGGATGTGGATCTCCTTGCCCTCGGCGGCGATCAGTTCGTTCTGCTGGAAGCGCGTGAACACCCGCGACACGGTTTCCACCGCCAGGCCCAGGTAATTGCCGATTTCGTTGCGCGACATGCTCAGGCGGAACTGGTTGGCCGAGAAACCCCGAGCGCGGAAGCGGGCCGACAGGTTGACCAGGAACGTGGCGATGCGCTCGTCGGCGGTTTTCTTCGACAGCAACAGCATCATTTGCTGGTCGTCACGGATCTCGCGGCTCATCACCCGCATCAGTTGCCGGCGCAGCTGCGGCAGTTGCAGGGCCAGTTCGTCGAGGCGTTCGAAAGGGATTTCACAGACCGAGGTGGTTTCCAGGGCCTGGGCCGACACCGGATGTTTCTCGGTGTCCATGCCGGACAGGCCGACCAGTTCGCTCGGCAGGTGGAAACCGGTGAGCTGTTCTTCGCCGGTGTCGCTCAGGCTGAAGGTCTTCAGGGCGCCGGAGCGTACTGCATAAACGGAATCGAAGGTGTCACCCTGGCGGAACAGGAACTCACCCTTTTTCAACGGGCGACCACGTTTAACGATTTCGTCCAGCGCATCCATGTCTTCCAGATTCAGAGAAAGTGGCAGGCAGAGAGGGGCCAGGCTGCAATCCTTGCAATGGGCCTGGTTGTGAGCGCGCAGTTTGACTGGCTCGGACATTTCTTAAATCCTTGTGGGAAAACACACATAAGCCGTAAGGGTAACCCACGGGAGGACATTCAGGCCAGTCTGGGGCGAGATTGCCCTGCGGGCATAAGGCCGCAGGGCAAACAAAGACACGGGGCATTCGCGATACATCGGTTTCATGAGCAGGACGTTTCAGATCACCCGCGAGAAGCGCTGGCGGTTCTGTTGTTCCAGGTACGCGTCGAACACCATGCACACCGAACGCACCAGCAGGCGTCCGGCCGGCAGCACTTCGATGCGCTCGCGTTCCAGCTTGATCAGCCCGTCGTTGGCCATGCCTTGCAGTTGCGGCCACAGCGCGCCGAAATAACCCTGAAAATCAATGTTGAACGCTTGCTCGATTTCGGCGAATTCCAGGCTGAAATTGCAGATCAGTTGCTGGATCACCGCGCGGCGCAGGCGATCGTCGGCATTGCACACCAAGCCCCGGCTGGTCGCCAGTTGCGCGGCGGCGAGGGTGTTCTGGTACTGGTTCAGATCGCTGTTGTTCTGGCAGTAGAGATCGCCGATCTGACTGATCGCCGACACCCCCAGACCAATCAAGTCGCAATGGCCGTGAGTGGTGTAGCCCTGGAAGTTGCGCTGCAGGGTCTGTTCTTCCTGGGCAATCGCCAACTCATCGTCGGGCAGGGCGAAGTGATCCATGCCGATGTAGCGATAACCGGCGGCGGTCAGTTGTTCGATGGTGCGCTGGAGCATTTGCAGTTTTTGCGCAGGGCTTGGCAGCTCCTGGCTGTTGATCCGCCGCTGTGGCATGAAGCGCTCCGGCAGGTGCGCATAGTTGAATACCGAGAGCCGGTCCGGTTGCAGGCTGATGACTTCCTCGACGGTACGCGCGAAATTCTCCGGAGTCTGCTTCGGCAGGCCGTAGATCAGGTCGATGTTGATCGAGCGAAATTGCAGGGTGCGCGCCGCGTCGATCACTGCACGGGTTTCTTCCAGGCTCTGCAGGCGATTGACCGCCCGTTGCACCGCCGGATCGAGGTCTTGCAGGCCGATGCTGACCCGGTTGAAACCCAGTTCACGCAGCAGGCCCATGGTCGACCAGTCGGCCTCGCGCGGGTCGATCTCGATGCCGTAGTCGCCGGAGTCATCATCCAGCAGATTGAAGTGTTTGCGCAGGTGCGCCATCAACTGCCGCAGCTCGTCATGGCTGAGGAAGGTCGGGGTGCCGCCGCCGAAGTGCAACTGCTCGACTTTCTGCGCCGGTTCCAGGTGACAGGCAATCAACTGGATTTCCTGTTCCAGGCGTTGCAGATACGGCTGTGCCCGCCCGCGATCCTTGGTGATGACCTTGTTGCAGGCGCAGTAGTAGCAAATATTCGCGCAGAACGGCACATGCACATACAGCGACAATGGGCGCAGCGCCTTGCGACTTTCGCGCAGGGCGTGAAACAGGTCGAAGGTGCCGACCTGGCTGTTGAATTGCACGGCGGTCGGATACGAGGTGTAGCGCGGCCCCGCCAGGTCGTAGCGGCGGATCAGATCAGTGTCCCAACGAATGGCGTCGAGCATGCGGGCATTCCCCCGGATAGGCTGGCAGTGTGGCGAGTCTATCGGGGTGCGGCGACGGGGCTCTTGATTTGCATCAACGGCGGATTGGTAGTGATTGCTTTGTGGTGAGGGGATTTATCCCCGATCGACTGCGAAGCAGTCGTAAACCTGTTTGCAATGTATGAATGGAAGAATGCAGGGGCGCTTCGCACACCATCGGGGATAAATCCCCTCACCACAATGGATCTTCTCAGGGCTTTGATCGGATCAGTGACCCATCAGCCAATGTTGGTGGGGGCCAGGAAGGGTCCAGATCCCGAACAGAATCACCAGCAAGCCACCGGCCACGCGCACACTGCGTTTACGCAGCAACGCCGTCACCCGCTCGGCAGCCAGTCCGGTGGCGAGCAGCACCGGCCATGTGCCCAGCCCGAACGCCAGCATCAACAGCCCACTGTCCAGCGCATTGCCCTGGCTCGCCGACCACAGCAGCGTGCTGTAAACCAGTCCGCACGGCAGCCAGCCCCACAGTGCGCCGAGCAGCAGGGCGCGGGGCAAACTCGACACCGGCAGCAAGCGGTTGGCCACCGGCTGAATGTAACGCCACAAGCCACGGCCGAGGCTTTCGATACGGGTCAGGCCGCTCCACCAGCCGGCCAGATACAGGCCCATGGCAATCAGCAGCAACCCGGCGAGAATACGCATGAACATCGCCGCCGGACTGTTCGCCACCGCCCAGCCAGCCAGCCCGATCAGCAAACCGGCCGTCGCGTAACTGAGGATCCGTCCGAGGTTGTACGCCAGCAGCAGACGAAAGCGTCGGCTGCGTTGTTCCTTGGGAATCGCCAGGGTCAGCGCGCCCATCAGGCCGCCGCACATGCCCAGGCAATGCCCGCCACCGAGCAGGCCAAGGATCAGCGCGGAAACCAGGAGAGGCGCCAGCTCAAGCATGGGGTGGCGCCTTGTCCTGCGGCTGGTCGGATTTGGCTTCGTCGACGGCGGCGGTGTGGTTCGGGTCCTGATCATCGAACAGGATGCTGTGGGCCGGGCCATCAAGGTCGTCGTACTGACCGCTGTCCACCGCCCAGAAGAAGATGTACACAGCGATGGCCACGATCAGCAGGGCGGCGGGGATCATCACGTAAAGAGCTGGCATCGGTACTCCAGGCCCGCACGGCTCAAGCCGGCAACGGGCGGGTTTCTGAACGGGTGCCGACAACCGGCGCGCTCGGCAGGCGAGTCAGGCGCAGGGCGTTGAGCACCACGGTCAACGAACTGATCGACATGCCGACGGCGGCCCACACCGGGGTGATCCAGCCGAGGGCGGCGAACGGCAACATGAGGCCATTGTACAGCGCCGCCCACAGCAGGTTCTCGATGATTACCCGACGGGTTCTGCGCGCTAACGTGAAGGCGTGCACCAGCGCATCGAGGCGGTTGGACAGCAGCACCGCGTCGGCACTGGTTTTCGCCAGATCGGTGGCCGAACCCATGGCCACGCTGATGTCGGCAGCGGCCAGCACCGGCACGTCGTTGACCCCGTCACCGAGCATCAACACCTTGCGTCCTTGTTGATGCAGCTGTTGCAGCACATGCAGTTTGTCATCCGGGCGTAGACCGCCACGGGCCTCGTCGATACCCAATTCGGTGGCAACGCTGGCGACCATCGGCGAGCTGTCGCCGGACAGCAGCAATGTGCGCCAGCCACGCGCCTTGCAGGCGGCGAGCAGGGCGGGCGCATCGTCGCGCAGGCGATCGTCGAGGACGAACCACGCCAGCGCTGCCGAGTCATCACCGAGCAGCAGCCACTGACCCGGCTCATCCGGCATCGCCGGCAGTGGCGAACCGCTGAGGGCGCAGACAAACTCCGCCTGACCAATGCGCAAGCGCTGTGTACCTACCCGTCCTTCGAGACCGAGTCCCGGCGTGCTGTGCACATCTTCAGCGGCCAGTGGCGCACGACCGAAGGCGCGGGCAATCGGGTGTTCCGAACGGTTTTCCAGGGCGGCGGCAAGGCTCAGGCACTGGTCGCTGCTGAGTGTGCCCAGCGGGCGAATCGAGCGCAGGACCAGGCGGCCTTCGGTGAGTGTGCCGGTCTTGTCGAAGATCACCGTGTCGATCTGGTTCAGGCCTTCCAGCACATGCCCGCGCGTCAGCAACAGGCCGAGTTTGTGCAGGGTGCCGGTGGCGGCGGTCAACGCCGTCGGGGTTGCCAGCGACAGCGCGCAAGGGCAGGTCGCGACCAGCATCGCCAGGACGATCCAGAACGCCCGCGACGCATCCAGTTCCCACCACAACAGGCCGATGGCCGCCGCCGCAATCAGCGACAACAGCAGGAACCACTGCGCCGCTCGGTCGGCGATTTCCGCCAGGCGCGGTTTTTCCGCCTGGGCGCGATCGAGCAGGCGGACGATGGCCGACAGGCGTGTGTCCTGACCCAGTGCCAGTACTTCGACGGTGAGCGCGCCTTCGACATTCAGCGTGCCCGCGGTGACCGCATCGCCCAGCGTGCGCGGTTGCGGCAGGTATTCGCCGGTCAGCAGCGATTCGTCGATGCTTGACTGGCCATCGAGAATCCTGCCATCCGCCGGCAGGATCGAACCCGGTTGCACCAGCACCCGGTCACCCAGGCGCAGTTCGCTGAGCAGGATGCGTTCGCTCTGGCCGTCGGTGTCGAGACGCAGACACGAGGCCGGCAGCAGGTTTACAAGCTGCGCAGTGGCAGCGGCGGTGCGTTCGCGGGCACGGCGTTCCAGATAACGCCCGGCGAGCAGGAACAGCGCAAACATCCCGACCGCATCGAAATACAGCTCACCGACGCCGGTGATCGAGGTCCAGATCCCGGCGATGTAGGCGCTACCGATGGCCAGCGACACCGAGACGTCCATGGTCAGGTGGCGGGTCCGCAGATCGCGCATCGCGCCCTTGAAGAACGGCGCGCAGCTGTAGAACACGATCGGTGTTGTGAGAAATAGCGCTACCCAGCGCAGGATCGTGTGCAATTCGGGGCTGAGGTCGATGTTGAATTCCGGCCAGGTGGCCATGGTCGCCATCATTGCCTGAAACCACAGCAATCCGGCGACGCCGAGCTGGCGCAACGCGAGGCGATTTTCGCTGGCCAGTTGCTCGCTGGCGCGGTCAGCCTGATACGGGTGGGCGACGTAACCGATGTGGCGCAGCTCGGCGAGGATCTGGCTCAGCGGCAATTGCGCGTCGGCCCATTGCACATGCAGGCGATGGTTGGACAGATTCAGTCGTGCCTCGGCCACTGCCGGCAGGCTGCGCAGCTGTTTCTCGATCAGCCAGCCGCAGGCGGCGCAACTGATGCCTTCCATCAACAGCGTGGTTTCGGCGAGTTCGCCTGTGTGACGGACGAAGGGTTTTTGCACGTCGGCGCGGTCGTACAGCGCCAGTTCATCGGTCAATTGCACCGGCAAGGCTTCGGGGTTGGCCGAGGCTTCGCTGCGATGCTGGTAATAGCTTTCGAGACCACCGGCGACGATGGCTTCGGCCACGGCCTGACAGCCGGGGCAGCAGAACTCGCGGGACTCCCCGAGCACGACGGCGGTGAAGCGACTGCCCGACGGAACGGGCAGGGCGCAGTGGTAGCAGGGGAGTGGGGTGGTCATCGAATATTCGCTAATACTGCTGAATCAACACCATCCTTGTAGGAGCTGCCGCAGGCTGCGATCTTTTGATTTTGTTTTTGAAAGCAAGATCAAAAGATCGCAGCCTGCGGCAGCTCCTACAGGGTTCGGTTTACTTCTTCTGGTCTTCAGCGCCCTGCAGCGGTTCGTCACCGAGCAGCAGATCCTTGTCATGGCTGACCTGTTCTTCTTCGAACATGCGCCACACGTGGTCGTCCTGAGTGCCCAGCAATTCGACAAAACGCCGACCTTCGACCTTGTCGCCCAACTGGCCGATGTAACGGCCGGCTTCGGTTTCGCTGCGGGTCAGGACAATCTTGCGATCCTTCTCCGGCTGGGTCGGCGAGATCAGGTTCAGTTCCAGGGTTTTCGGCTGGCTGTCACCGCTCAGGCGCAGGTCAACTTCGCCGGTGAGTTCATCCAGATGGACGTTGGCGCGCATCTTCAACTCCTGCGCCAACAGTTCACGGTCCAGCGAGCGGTTGATGCCTTTGCCGGCCTCGTAGTAGTTGTCGTTGACCAGGTTGTCCGGGTTGTTCACCGCAATGGTCACCATTGACAGGGTCAACGTCACCGAGCAGGCCAGGATACCGATGATGATCCATGGCCAGAGGTGCTTGTACCAAGGGCTTGCGGCGTTTGCGGCGGGCATGTTCAGTTCTCTCAACGGGTTTGTGGGCCGATGAATCGGCTCTTGGCTTCAACGTGGACGCTGTCGTCGTCGGCGTCCTTGAGGATGAATTTCACCTCGTTGGTGCTCGACGGCAATTGTTCCGGTGCGCTCGACAACTCCACCGGCATGCTGAAGATTTCGCCGGCCGGGACCTTGATCTCGCGTTTGCCTTGCAGGCGCAGATCCGGCAGGCCGACGGCCTCCAGCACGTAGGTGTGGTCGCGCTGATCCTTGTTCATGATCTTCAGGCTGTAGACGTTTTCGATCCGGCCTTCGGCGTTCTCGCGGTACAGCACGCGGTCCTTGCTGACGTCGAAACCGACCAGCGAGCGCATGAAGAATGCGGTCACCAGCAGGCTGATCATCGCCAGCAGCACCACCGCATAGCCGATCAGGCGTGGCCGCAGTTTATGGGTTTTCTGGCCCGAGAGGTTGTGTTCGGTGGTGTAACTGATGAGGCCGCGCGGGTAGTCCATCTTGTCCATGATCGCGTCGCAGGCGTCGATGCACGCGGCGCAACCGATGCACTCGATCTGCAGGCCGTCACGGATGTCGATACCGGTCGGGCACACCTGAACACACATGGTGCAATCGATGCAGTCGCCCAGGCCCATAGCCTTGTAGTCGACACCTTTCTTGCGCGGGCCACGGCTTTCGCCGCGACGCGGGTCGTAGGAAACGATCAGGGTGTCCTTGTCGAACATCACGCTCTGGAAACGTGCATAGGGGCACATGTAGATGCACACCTGCTCGCGCAGCCAGCCGGCGTTGCCGTAGGTGGCGAGGGTGAAGAAACCGACCCAGAAATACGACCAGCCATCGGCCTGGCCGGTGAAGAACTCGATCACCAGTTCGCGGATTGGCGAGAAGTAGCCGACGAAGGTCATGCCGGTGACGAAGCCGATCAGCAGCCACAATGAATGCTTGGCGAGCTTGCGCAGGAACTTGTTGCCGCTCATCGGCGCTTTATCGAGCTTGATCCGCTGGTTGCGGTCGCCTTCGGTGACTTTCTCGCACCACATGAAAATCCACGTCCACACGCTTTGCGGACAGGTGTAGCCGCACCAGACGCGGCCGGCGTAAACGGTGATGAAGAACAGACCGAACGCGGCAATGATCAGCAGGCCAGACAGCAGGATGAAGTCCTGCGGCCAGAAGGTCGCACCAAAGATGAAGAACTTGCGTTCCGGCAGGTTCCACCACACCGCCTGATGCCCGCCCCAGTTCAGCCACACCGTACCGAAATACAACAGAAACAGCGCAGCGCCGCCCATCATCCGCAGATTGCGGAACAGGCCAGTGAAAGCACGGGTGTAGATTTTTTCTCGAGAGGCGTAAAGGTCGACGCTGTTGTTCGCGTTTTTGCTCGGCGGTGTGACGTCGTGTACCGGAATCTGGTTGCTCATCATTGCATCCCACGGCAGTGGACAAATGCCTCGGTCGATACGTGCCGACCGCGGTCAGAAAGGGGTGTTGCAGTGGCGCAATGATACGCCTGTCGCTCTAATTCAAGGGTGCGACCTTTGGTCGCGTTGGGAAAAAAGCATTATTGGTGTAGCGAATGCAGCAAAGCCTGATGCAGATCAATTGACTTGTTGAGTATGGACGGTTTTGCAGTGGCAGCTAATTCATTGCTCCCATGGGTTGATCAGGGCGACGCCGCTCGAGCGGAAATCATCGACATTGCGCGTGACCACCGTGAGTCCATGCACCAGGGCCGTGGCAGCGATCAATGCATCGCTTTCATTGGCCTGGTCGGGCACATGCAGGCTGGCACAACGCAGCGCTACTGCAGCATCAACCGGCAGGATTCGGGCTTCGAATGCGGGCATGACGTGACGCGTCAGCCAACTGCGCAACAGCTTTCCTTGAGCAGGATCACGCCGTTCCATTCGCAGGACTCCGGTTTCCAGTTCTTTCAGAGTAATGGCGGAAATGTACAGACGCGGGGCGATGACGCCTTTGGCCCAACTGACCACATTGGCATCGGCTTGCGGCTTGCGAAGTTCGGAAATCACATTGGTGTCGAGTAAATACATCAGGACAGGTCCACGGGACGATGAATGATGACTGCGCGCTCGGTTTCGAAATCGATGTCGGCAGCCTCCGGCATGACCAACCAATCGACAATGCTTGTGTTTGCGCCGCTCAGTTTCTGATATTCCTCAATGCTCAAAAGGACATGAGAGGCCTTGCCACGGTCGGTGATGATCACTGGACCCAGACGCGCAGCCTTTTTGGCGCTGTTGGTGTCCTGATTGAATTCACGGCTGGAGATGGTGGTGATTGCCATCATGGTTGACCTCTCGCAATACAGATGTAGCAACGTTACTACTTCGCCTTGGGGGCGGCAATCGAGGAAGACAGGACTCAGCCGTCCGTTGGTCGGTCCGTGGCTGGCATTAGTCGAGCCAGCCCCGCACAAGGCGCAGGCCGGCTCTGGTTGATTCAGGCGTGGCTTCAAGAATCAGGGCAGCCTGCCGCCGCCCAGGCTATCGAGACTGCCGGTATTTCGATGGCGTTTTGTGGTGCTTTTGGAATCGGGTTGTGACGGACTGTCGAATGTCGCGGTAATGGTTTCCACGGTTTTTTCCGATGATTCGGTTGGAAGATCAGATTCAGTAAGAGGCTGATCAACCATGAGACAGGTTTTGTCGTCATTCAACATAGCGGCTTCATCCTTGAAGTGGCTCCGATGCGGGTCACCGGGCCTTTGGCAGACCCTACAGAGCAAGCTGAAACGAGTCCATCAGGCATGTGTCTCAAAGTATTAATTTCAACGGCTATGCCCATGCTGTAGAAATATAATTAGTTAATTGAAGACTTTTAATTTTTTATTGATTTCGAATAGCTTGGTGTCTGTTCTGCAGCATGCTAGTTGCATGTTCGTGTTTTGAAAGTTAATGGAATAATGGAGTGTTATGAAAATCAAGGAAGTTAAAAAGCTTTTCGCTTGTCTGTGCCTGTTATCGCTGAGTTCTCTTGCCAGTGCCAATGAAGGTGTTCCGCTGCACATGGTATTTGCCTCGGACCCGCAATACCCGTGGACGGAAAAATCGGACAGTGGTGAAGATGAGCCGAGCGCGGACTTTGAAAAACGCTCGAAATGGCTGGTCGAGAGCCAGTTTGCGAGTATTGCGCAGTTTCGCAACGAAATGGGCGGCCAGGCCGCCGTGCCGTTGATGATCAACGGCGACATCACTGCGTTCGGCCATGGCTGGCAGCGCTCCTTCATGAAGACGATGCTGAACAAACACTTTGGCGATCAATTTCTCTATGGGCTGGGTAATCATGATTACCAGAACAACGTGAATGACTGTTTCAGTGAGAGTTGCACGGCGGGCAGTATTGTCGATTATCGTGATCATCACGTGGATAAGGTCGATCAGTTCGATCTTGAAGTGAGTGGCAGCTTTTTGAATAAGCACTATCTCGGCAGTCTGGCGTATTCAAAGAATATCGGTGAAGTACATCTGGTGCAGTTGAACAATGAGCCGACTTACCAGGTGAAGATTTCCCATGCGCTGAATCCGACCTCGTTCGATATCAAACAGTCGCTGGACTGGCTGGAAAGTGATTTGCGAATAGCGCGAGCGCAGGGCTACGCGATCATTATCAATATGCACAAACCCTATGACTGGACAGGCAGTTGGGAGCAACAGAAGCGCTTTCGCGAAATGCTTGAAAAGTATCAGGTGACGGCGATATTTGCTGGTCATTACCATGGCGAGGGTGGCAGCCAGACCTACATGGGCAGTGTGCCGATGTTCCTCAGCGGTGCGGCCTCTCAACAGACGTACCTGACGGCCAGCTTTTCCAAAGACCGCAAACAACTTGAGGTGAGTCTGGTCGAGGGTAATCAGTGGCGCCATCGTCAACCGGTGGCCACAGTACCGGTGAAATCGATCTGGGCCAGTCGCCCATAAAAAAGCCCCCGCCAGAGCACTGGTGGGGGCTTTATTTTGCGTCAGCCGTTGGCCTTATTGGGCCTCGGCTTCAGCGGGTTTGTCACCGTGAGACAGGCTGTAAACATACGCTGCCAGCAAGTGCACCTTATCGTTGCCTTGCAGTTGTTCCTGCGCAGGCATCTGGCCCTGACGGCCGTAACGGATGGTCTGCTGCAGTTGGGCGAAGCTCGAACCGTAGATGAACGCGGCCGGGTGGGTCAGGTTCGGTGCGCCCATCGCCGGAGTGCCTTTGCCTTCCGGTCCGTGGCAGGCCACGCAGTTGGCGGCGAACAGTTTCTGGCCGTTGGCCGGGTCAGCCTTGGTGCCTTCCGGCAGTTTGCGGCCATCAAGTTGAGTGACCACGAAGGCTGCGACGTCGGCGACGCCTTGCTCGCCAATGACGTCGGCCCAGGCCGGCATCACCGCGTGACGACCGCCCATGATGGTGGTCTTGATGGTTTCCGGCTCGCCGCCCCAGCGCCAGTCGGCGTCGGTCAGGTTCGGGAAACCATAGGCGCCTTTGGCGTCGGAACCGTGGCACACCGAGCAGTTGGAGGCGAACAGACGGCCGCCCATCTTCAGTGCTTGTGGATCCTTGGCGACTTCCTCGATTGGCATCGCCGCGAACTTGGCGAAGATCGGACCGAACTTGGCGTCCGAGCGGGCCATTTCCTTTTCCCACTCGTGCACGCCGGTCCAGCCGGTCTGGCCGTTGGCGAACGCGGTCTGCTTGTCGTTATCGAGGTAGTTGTAGCCCGGCAACAAGCCTTTCCAGTTGCCCAGACCCGGGTACAGCACCAGATAACCGAGAGCGAACACGATGGTGCCCACGAACAGCATGAACCACCATTTCGG
The DNA here is from genome assembly GCF_050473925.1 of Pseudomonas sp. S8. NCBI lineage: Bacteria > Pseudomonadati > Pseudomonadota > Gammaproteobacteria > Pseudomonadales > Pseudomonadaceae > Pseudomonas > Pseudomonas sp. S8. Next base: position 2,276,188 of record NZ_JBFDVZ010000016.1, on the reverse strand, counting down.
CAGTGGGTTGTCGTACTCCTCGATCCCGTCGAAAGAGTGGCCCACGGTCTCTTCCGTCTGCTCGCTGCGCTGGCCCTTGCGGGTCGACAGCAGCAGCCAGGTCAGGGAAAAGATCGTACCGAGACTGAGGACTGTGACGTACAGACTCCAGAATGTAGTCATTCTTTGTTACTCCTAGAAGCTTGCTCGACGTGCTTGATGGCTTCGGGATCATCCGCAAAAGGCAGCAAGGTTGCGTCTTCAAACTCCGACTTGCGCTTGGGGCTGAATACCCACAACGCCAAACCGATGAAGGCCACCATCACGACAACGGTGCCCAGGCCACGAATCATCCCGATATCCATGAAGAATCACCGTTTGCTTTTGATGATGGTGCCCAGGCCCTGAAGGTAGGCCACCAGCGCGTCCATTTCGGTTTTGCCCTTCACGGCCTCTTTTGCACCGGCGATGTCTTCGTCGGTGTAAGGGACGCCGAGTGTGCGCAACACTTCCATTTTCTTGGCCGTGTCTTTGCCGTCGAGCTTGTTTTCCACGAGGAACGGGTAAGCCGGCATTTTCGACTCAGGCACTACGTTGCGCGGGTTGTACAGGTGCGCACGCTGCCAGTCATCGGAGTAACGACCGCCGACACGGGCCAGATCCGGACCGGTACGTTTGGAACCCCACAGGAACGGGTGGTCCCAGACGCTTTCACCAGCGACCGAGTAGTGGCCGTAGCGTTCGGTTTCAGCGCGGAACGGACGGATCATCTGCGAGTGGCAGCCGACACAACCGTTGGCGATATAGACGTCGCGGCCTTCCAGTTCCAGTGCCGAGCGCGGCTTCATGCCTTCGACCGGCTTGTTGGTGACGTCCTGGAAGAACAGCGGAACGATCTGGGTCAGGCCGCCAATGCTGACGGCGATAACCATGAAGAAGGCCAGCAGGCCAATATTCTTCTCGACAGCTTCATGCTTCATCAGTGAGCTCCAACGACAGCGATCTGGGCGGCGGCTTCGGCTTCAACCGGGTTCGAGGCGCGCACGGTGCGCCAGACGTTGTAAGCCATCAGGAACATGCCGCTGGCGAAGAATGCACCGCCCAGGGCACGGACGATGTAGCCCGGGTGGCTGGCCTGCAGCGCTTCGACGAACGAGTAGGTGAGGGTGCCGTCATCGTTGATTGCACGCCACATCAGACCCTGAGTGATGCCGTTGACCCACATCGAGGCGATGTACAGCACGGTACCGATGGTCGCGAGCCAGAAGTGTGCGTTGATCAGGCCGACGCTGTGCATCTGCGCGCGGCCGAACAGTTTCGGGATCATGTGGTAGATCGCGCCGATCGAAATCATCGCCACCCAGCCCAGAGCGCCGGCGTGTACGTGGCCGATGGTCCAGTCGGTGTAGTGCGAGAGCGAGTTGACGGTTTTGATCGCCATCATCGGACCTTCGAAGGTCGACATGCCATAGAACGCCAGCGACACCACAAGGAAGCGCAGGATCGGGTCGGTGCGCAGCTTATGCCAGGCACCCGACAGGGTCATCATGCCGTTGATCATGCCGCCCCAGCTTGGCGCCAGCAGAATGATCGACATCGCCATGCCCAGCGATTGTGCCCAGTCCGGCAGTGCGGTGTAGTGCAGGTGGTGCGGGCCGGCCCAGATATACAGGGTGATCAGGGCCCAGAAGTGCACGATCGACAGGCGATAGGAGTAGATCGGGCGTTCGGCCTGTTTCGGCACGAAGTAGTACATCATCCCGAGGAAGCCGGTGGTCAGGAAGAAACCCACGGCGTTGTGGCCGTACCACCACTGGATCATCGCGTCGGTCGCGCCCGAGTAGGCGGAGTAGGACTTGAAGAAGCTGACCGGCAGGGAAGCGTGGTTGACGATGTGCAGCATCGCGGTCACGACGATGAACGCGCCGTAGAACCAGTTACCGACATAGATGTGCTTGGTCTTGCGCTTGGTGATGGTGCCGAAGAACACCAGCCCGTAGGAGACCCAGACAATGGCCAGCAGAATGGCGAGCGGCCATTCCAGTTCGGCGTATTCCTTGGTGGTGGTGTAGCCCAGCGGCAAGGTAATGATTGCGCCGACGATAACTGCCTGCCAGCCCCAGAAGGTGAAGGCGGCGAGGCTGTCGGAGATCAGTCGCGTCTGGCAGGTTCGCTGCACGACATAGTAGGAAGTGGCAAACAGTGCACAACCACCGAAGGCGAAAATCACCAGGTTTGTGTGCAACGGGCGCAGGCGTCCAAAGCTCGTCCACGGCAGACCGAAGTTCAACTCCGGCCAGACCAGTTGCGAGGCGATGAAGACACCAAGCCCCATGCCAAGGATCCCCCAGACCACCGTCATGATGGCGAACTGGCGGACTACCTTATAGTTATAAGCAGTCGGACTGATTGCTGTGCTCATTCTAAGGTTCCACGGTTTGGGTGTTTTATTAGGATTAAAATCGGCCGCAAGTATGCAGAGAGCAGGGGGTCATTGCAACGCGCCATGACCTGGGTCAATGCTTTCCAACGCTGATTCTGCGGCCTTTCCATACGCCGCGTAAGGACAAAATCGGCCTCGGACAAAATGTCGCAGCGGACGAAAAAAGCGAGGGGTTCAGGTCAGATGTAACGAGGTGTGTTCGAACGCAGTGATCGGGTGACGGACGGTCATCGACGCGACAGCCGGTATCTACCGGGCTTTGCGCCCTGTCAGTCAGGCGATTTGTCGAACACATCGCTCAAGGTCGACCTGGAACCGGCACGGGCCAGTCCGCATCGAGCAAGCGTAGACCCGAATCGGAGGATTCGAAAGGAGAGGGTGTGACGGGGTGCGACAATGCGTCGCAAAGGGGCGGGATGCTGCCGCATCGAGAACGATGCGGCAGAGGTGTGCGCAATATTTATTGCTTGTTGTCTTCGGTAATCAGTTTTTCTGTATTCAATCCGTGTGAAAGACTGTACACATAAGCGGCCAGCAATTGCACTTTATCGTTGCCCAGCAATTCGTTCTGCGCTGGCATATGGCCTTGGCGACCATGGCGAATGGTCTGCTCAAGCTGCGTCAGGCTGGTGCCGTAGATAAATCCGGCCGGGTGCGTCAGGTTCGGCGCACCCATGGCTTCAGTGCCTTGGCCGGTTGCCCCATGACAGGCTACGCAGGTGGTGCTGAACGCTTGCTGTCCGGCCTGCAGGTCAGCCTTGCTGTCGGCCGGCAGCGGCAGGCCGGCCAGTTCGTGACGCACATACGCCGCGACGTTCTTTACACCTGTCTCGCCGAGCACTTCGCCCCAGGCCGGCATCGCCGCCATCCGCCCACCCATGATGGTGGTCTTGATGGTCTCGGCACTGCCGCCCCAGCGCCAGTCCTTGTCCGCCAGGTTGGGGAAACCGAACGCGCCCTTGGCGTCGGAACCGTGGCACACCGAGCAGTTGGAGGCGAACAGTCGGCCACCCATTTTCAGCGCCTGCGGATCCTTCGCCACTTCTTCCACCGGCATGGCGGCGAACTTGGCGAAGATCGGCCCGAATTTGGCGTCGGCCTTGCTCATTTCCTTTTCCCATTCGTGGACGCCGGTCCAGCCGTCCTCGTAGCCGGGCAGAATGCCTTTCCAGTTGCCCAGGCCCGGATACAGGATCAGATAGCCCACGGAAAACACCAGCGTGCCGGCGAACAGCATGAACCACCACTGCGGCAGCGGGTTGTCGTACTCCTCGATGCCGTCGAAGCTGTGGCCCATGGTCTGGTCGACGCTGCCCTTGGTCTCGCCCCGGCGCGTGCCGATCAGCAGCCAGGTCAGGCCGATCAGGCTGCCGATGGTCAGTACGCAGATCCACGTACTCCAGAAGGTGGTCATGGCCGGGTACTCCTTGTTTCAGATGCGGGGGTAGTGTCGGGTTGCGGCTCGTCGGCGAACGGCAGCAGACGTGCTTCGGCAAACTCCGGGGTGCGCTTGCGATTGAATACCCACAAGGTCAGACCGACGAAGGCGACGAACACCACGACCGTGCCGAGACCACGTATGAGGCCTGTGCTCATTTCAATGACCATGGCTCACCTCTTGCTCTTGATCGCAGTGCCAAGCACTTGCAGGTAGGAGACGAGGGCGTCCATCTCGGTCTTGCCCTTGAGGCTGGCGACCGCGCCGCTGATATCGTCGTCGGTGTACGGCACGCCGAGGGTGCGCATGGTCTTGAGCTTGGTTTCGGTGTGGCTGCTGTCGACCGCTTGCGTGACCAGCCACGGGTAGGCAGGCATTTTCGACTCGGGTACCACGTTGCGCGGGTTGTACAAGTGCGCGCGGTGCCAGTCATCCGAGTAACGCGCGCCGACGCGGGCCAGGTCCGGCCCGGTACGTTTCGAACCCCACAGGAACGGGTGATCCCACACGCTTTCGCCGGCCACCGAGTAGTGCCCGTAGCGTTCGGTTTCAGCGCGGAACGGGCGGATCATCTGCGAGTGGCAACCGACGCAGCCTTCGCGGATGTAGATGTCGCGGCCTTCCAGTTGCAGCGCGGTGTAGGGCTTCATGCCTTCCACCGGTTTGTTGGTGACGTCCTGGAAGAACAGCGGGACGATCTGGGTCAGGCCGCCGATGCTCACGGCAAACACCATCAGCAGCATCAGCAGGCCGACGTTCTTTTCAATCGTTTCGTGTTTCATGGCGGACTCCTCAGGCCATCTGCGCGGCAGCAACGACGTCAGCAGGCTGCGAGGCCCGCACGGTGCGCCAGGTGTTGTAAGCCATCAGGAACATGCCGCTGAGGAAGATCGCCCCACCCACCAGACGCACGATGAAGCCTGGGTGGCTGGCCACCAGGGTTTCGACGAAGGAGTAGGTCAGCGTGCCGTCCTCGTTGACTGCGCGCCACATCAGGCCCTGGGCGATGCCGTTGACCCACATCGAAGCGATGTAGAGCACGGTGCCGATGGTCGCGAGCCAGAAGTGCGCGTTGATCAGGCCGATGCTGTGCATCTGCTCTTTGCCGAAGACTTTCGGGATCATGTGGTACAGCGCGCCGATGGAAATCATCGCTACCCAGCCGAGCGCGCCGGCGTGAACGTGGCCGATGGTCCAGTCGGTGTAGTGGGAGAGGGCGTTTACAGTCTTGATCGCCATCATCGGACCTTCGAAGGTCGACATGCCGTAGAACGCCAGCGACACCACGAGGAAGCGCAGGATCGGGTCGCTGCGCAACTTATGCCACGCGCCCGAGAGGGTCATCATGCCGTTGATCATGCCGCCCCAGCTCGGTGCCAGCAGAATCAGCGACATCACCATGCCCAGCGACTGCGCCCAGTCCGGCAGCGCGGTGTAGTGCAGATGGTGCGGGCCGGCCCAGATGTACAGGGTGATCAGCGCCCAGAAGTGCACGATCGACAGGCGATACGAATACACCGGACGTTCGGCCTGTTTCGGCACGAAGTAGTACATCATCCCGAGGAAACCGGCGGTGAGGAAAAAGCCTACGGCGTTGTGGCCGTACCACCATTGCACCATCGCGTCGGTCGCACCGGCGTACACCGAGTAGGACTTGGTGAAGCTCACCGGCAACTCGAGGTTGTTGACGATGTGCAGGATCGCCACGGTGATGATGAACGCGCCGAAGAACCAGTTGCCCACATAAATGTGCTTGGTCTTGCGCTGCATGATCGTGCCGAAGAACACGATGGCGTAGGCGACCCAGACGATGGTGATCAGGATGTCGATCGGCCATTCCAGCTCGGCGTATTCCTTGGAGCTGGTATAACCCAGCGGCAGGCTGATCGCCGCCAGCAGGATCACCAGTTGCCAGCCCCAGAAGCAGAACGCGGCGATTTTCGGCGCGAACAATTGCGTCTGGCAGGTGCGCTGCACCGAGTAGAACGAACTGGCGAACAGCGCACAGCCACCGAAGGCGAAGATCACCGCGTTGGTGTGCAGCGGGCGCAGACGGCCGAAACTGGTCCAGGGCAAATTGAAGTTGAGTTCCGGCCAGACCAATTGGGCCGCGAGAAAAACCCCGAGCCCCATGCCGACGATGCCCCACACCACCGTCATAATGGCGAATTGGCGGACCACCTTGTAGTTGTAGGCGGTACTGATAGAAGTGTTCATGGTTCCCCATCCACGGTTCAGCCGAAGTGAGCGCGCGCAGAAAACGCCGCGAATCCTTCGCCTGGAGTTATAGGCAGACTAAAAGCGAGGCAAGCATGGACAAACAGCACAAGGCCAGTATTGACGGGGATCAATGGGCGCAGTGCGTGCGGGATCATGGGTGGCTTTGGGATGCTGCGTCGGGCAAGGCTTCGGCAACATTGATCCTGGCCCATGGTGCGGGTGCGCCGATGGACAGTGACTGGATGACGGATATGGCTGGGCGCCTTGCTGGATTGGGCGTGAACGTGTTGCGGTTTGAGTTTCCTTATATGGCGCAGCGGCGGATTGATGGCAGTAAACGTCCACCGAATCCGGCGCCGAAACTGCTTGAGTGCTGGCGCGAAGTGTTCGCTGAAGTGCGACGTCATGTCGCTGGGGTTTTGGCGGTTGGCGGGAAGTCGATGGGGGGGCGAATGGCCAGTCTCTTGGCCGATGAGTTGGGGGCTGATGCGTTGGTTTGTCTGGGTTACCCGTTTTATGCGGTTGGGAAACCGGAGAAACCTCGGGTTGAGCATTTGGCTGCTTTGCGGACTCGGACGTTGATTGTTCAGGGCGAGCGGGATGCGCTAGGCAATCGGGACGCTGTCGAGGCTTACGATCTATCGCCGAGTATTGAGGTGTTTTGGTTGGCCTCTGGGGATCATGATTTGAAGCCGCTCAAGGTTTCCGGGTTTACGCATGAGCAGCATTTGGCTTCGGCTGCGGAGACGGTTGCCGGGTTTCTTCGGTGAGGCTTTGTTTGGGGGGCATATCCGTTGCTGCGGTCACGGCGGCTTAGGGTTTCGCCCTTACGGCGACTCACTTTTTTTACAAACGCCTAAAAAAAGTAAGCAAAAAAACGCTTGCTCCTACGTCCGGCCCGCTCGCTAAAGCTCGGGGTTCCTTCGCTGCGGGATCGATCCGGGGAGCAGCGCCTACGGTTTGCTTCGCTGCACCTCCTCTCGCTGTGTTTGGCTTCGCCAAACGGTCGCTGCGCTCCCACCCCCGGATCAATCCCTCCACTCAGCCTTCCGATGTCGCCCGTGGATCAAGATCAAAAGCGGTACTTGAGCTAACGCTCATCGTGTTGAGTGGTGAGGAGCAAGAGCGGTGCGGGTTCTGCTCTTGCTCTTGTGTGGGAGCTGGCTTGCCAGCGATGGCGGCCTGACAGCCGACCAGTTTCTAAACTGATGGCACCCGATTCCACTGTGGGAGCTGGCTTGCCAGCGATGGCGACCTGACAGCCGACCGATTTCTAAACTGATGGCACCCGATTCCACTGTGGGAGCTGGCTTGCCAGCGATGGCGGCCTGACAGCCGATCAATTTCTAACTGATGGCACCCGATTCCACTGTGGGAGCTGGCTTGCCAGCGATGGCGGCCTGACAGCCGACCGATTTCTAAACTGATGGCACCCGATTCCACTGTGGGAGCTGGCTTGCCAGCGATGGCGGCCTGACAGCCGACCAGTTTCTAAACTGATGGCACCCGATTCCACTGTGGGAGCTGGCTTGCCAGCGATGGCGACCTGACAGCCGACCGATTTCTAAACTGATGGCACCCGATTCCACTGTGGGAGCTGGCTTGCCAGCGATGGCGGCCTGACAGTCGACCAATCTCTAACTGATGAGACCTGATCCCACTGTGGGAGCATGCTTGCTCGCGAAAGCGGTCTGCCAGGCACCATGAGTTTCAGGCTGGCAATAAAAAGCCCGGACGCTTTCGCCATTCGGGCTTTAAAAGCCAAAAGATCGCAGCGTGTGGCAGCGCTTGCACGAAGTTATTCTTTCAAGGGACTTTGAGGTGGGCTTGCCCGGAATTGCAGTGAGCCGGCTTCAGTCGGTCTCACCCGGGTCATGGTGAAAGTCCCCTTGGGCTTCAGACGATAGCGATTACTTTTGAACAAGGCCTCGAATGATCCCGTAGCGATGTCCGTTTCAGGGTCATATTTGATGCTGAGGGTCGCCGAGTCGGCGTCTACCGTAGCCATTCCGATGAATCCCGGTGGCGCAGGGATCCAATGGCTGTGTACACATGTCAGCCCTTGGTCGAGGTGATAAACACCTGTGAGAGTCTTATCGGATTGGTAGGGCAGAGTCATGGAGAAAGCAAAATAGTTTTCATCGTCGAAATTCCCTGTTCCACCGCTTATGGCCCAATACAACTCCCCCAAAAACTCGCCTTGATAGAAGGAGCTGAATTCCGCTGTTTTCCGTTTGTCGCCCAATCTCCATTGAAACGTGTCATTGCGCACCGGTGGCGTTTTCGGGAGAAACATAACGTGAGTGGTCATTGTTAAACCTGCCTTTTCGAGTAAGAGGAGGTGTTACAACCGACTGCAATTACGGTTTCTCCTGATACTCGCTCGAACAGGTGGGCGTCTACTGTCAGATCTCACAGCTAGGCGGCCAGCCTTATATGTGCTGGTCAGCTAATAACGTTGCCGAGACTGGGGTGAATATCCGCTGCTGCGGTATCGGCCACTTAAGGTTTCGCCCTTGCGACGACTCACTTTTTTGACAAGCGCCTCAAAAAAGTCAGCAAAAAACGCTTGCTCCTGCGTTCGACCCGCTCGCTGGGGCTCGGGGTGCCTCCGCTCCGGGATCGGTCCGGGGGGCAGCGTCTACGGCTTGCTTCGCTGCGCCTCTTCTCGATCGTCGAGGCTTGCGAATCGCTGTCGTCGGCCAAAGCCAGGGCTGGCAATATCGCCAACTCAATCGGCGGCCCGGAGGGCAATCCGCTGCTGGCGCTGCAACAGCTGATCATGTTGAACGAGCTGTTGGTTAATCGATTGCTGGACAAACTGCGGTTGCCTCAATAATTCCGCTGGCCGTTATGGCCTCTTCGCGAGCAAGCTCGCTCCCACATTGGTTCTGCGTACAGAGGACTAAATGTGGGAGCGAGCCTGCTCGCGAATGCGGTCTGCCAGACATCACCAGTTTCAGACTGGCAACAAAAAGCCCGGACGCTTTCGCTGTCCGGGCTTTTAAGATTAAAAGATCGCAGCCTGCGGCAGCTCCTACAGGTGTTCGGTGTAGGAGCTGCCGCAGGCTGCGATCTTTTGCTTTTAGCGGTTAAACCGCTCCACCAACGAATACTGCGTGTTGGCAGTCTTGGTCAGCTCTTCACTCAGCAGCGCCGAGTTATGCGCCTGTTCCGAGGTCTGGTCCGCCAACTCCGAAATGTTGCTGATGTTGCGGCTGATTTCTTCAGCCACGGCACTTTGCTCTTCGGTCGCGGCGGCGATCTGGGTGGTCATGTCGGTGATGTTGGCCACTGCTTCGCTGATGCCGACCAGGGCCTGATCTGCTTCCAGTACCCGCGCCACACCTTCTTCCGCCTGGCGATGGCCGGCTTCCATGGTTTGTACGGCGCTGGAGGCGGTCTGTTGCAGCTTGGCGATCAGGGCGTGGATCTGGCCGGTGGATTCGCTGGTGCGTTGTGCCAGTTGGCGGACTTCGTCGGCGACCACGGCAAAACCACGGCCCATCTCGCCGGCACGTGCGGCTTCAATCGCAGCGTTGAGCGCGAGCAGGTTGGTCTGGTCGGCGATGCCTTTGATCACGTCGACCACGCCGCCGATTTCGTCGCTGTCCTTGGCCAGTTGCGTGACGGTCAGGCCGGTTTCCCCGACGACGACCGACAGGCGCTGGATGGCTTCGCGGGTTTCCCCGGCGATGTCGCGACCGCGACCGGTCAGGCGGTTGGCTTCTTGTGTCGCGTCAGCAGTGCGCTGTACGTGGCTGGCCACTTCCTGGGTGGTGGCGGCCATCTGGTTGACGGCGGTGGCGACCTGTTCGGTTTCCACGCGCTGACGTTCCAGACCGCTGGAGCTGTTGTGCGCCAGGGCGTCGGACTGTTTGGCCTGATCGGTCAGGTGCTCGGCGGTGTCCTGCAGACGGGTCAGGCAGGTTTTCAGGCGCGCTTCCTGGCTGAGGATCGACATTTCCAGACGCGCCTGCGCGCCACGGCTGTCGGTGTACATCTGCGCGATCAGCGGGTCGGAGGTGGTCTGTTCGGCCAGGCGCAGCAGGCGCTTGAGTCCGCGTTGCTGCCATTGCAGGCCCATCAGGCCCAGTGGTACCGACAAACCGGCCGCGAGGGCAAAGCCCCAGTGCGAGTTCAGCGTCGCGCCGATCACGAAGCTCAGCTGGCTGACCAGAATGAACGGCAACCAGTCCTGCAGCACCGGCAGCCATTTGTCGCTGGAAGGGATCGCCGACTTGCCCTGGTTGATGCGTTGGTAGAGCGCTTCGGCACGGCGGATCTGTTCGGCGGTGGGTTTGATTCGCACCGACTCGTAACCGACCACCTGATTGCCGTCGAACACCGGTGTCACGTAGGCGTTCACCCAGTAGTGGTCACCGGATTTGCAGCGGTTCTTGACAATGCCCATCCATGGCAAACCTTGTTTCAGTGTGCCCCACATGTGCGAAAACACCGCTGCCGGCACGTCAGGATGACGGACCAGGTTGTGCGGCGCACGGATCAGTTCTTCACGCGAAAACCCGCTGATTTCGACGAAAGCGTCGTTGCAGTAGGTGATCACGCCCTTGGCGTCGGTTGTGGAAATCAACCGCTGCTGAGCCGGGAAAGTCCGTTCGCGTTGTGTAATGGGCTGGTTGTTACGCATGGTTTTTCAATCCGCAAGGCTTTGAAAGGTTGTCGGCGCTGTCAGGAAATTATTGAAGTTTTTTTTCAGATATCAGCACGGCGTCGCAAAACCGCGCTTGCTTCAACCGGCCAGCATCGGATAGGTGAACAGCGCAAAATGCAGCAGGTTCAGCCAGAAATGCGTGGCGATCGCCGCCGCCAGCCCGCCGAAACGGTAGGCCAGACCATAGCCGACACCCGCCAGACCCGCCAGCAGCACCCAGTGCCAGCCGGCACCCACATGCGCCAGGGCAAAGATCAGCGACGCCAGCAGCAGAGCGAGGTTGTCGCCATGGGGCAGGTGCTTGAACAGCCGGCTCAAACCGCCCTGTATATAGCCACGAAACAGTGCTTCCTCGACCAGCGTCACCAATAGCAGATTGTTCAGCAGCCACATCCACGCCTGATCAGGCCACTTCGGTGCCCAGGCAATCATCCCGAATAACAGTGCGCCACCCAGGGCCAGGGTTGCGCTCAACATCAGGCCGAGGACGCTGGCGAATACCGTCAGACGCAGCGAGCGGGCGGCGACGATCCACGGGCAGGCCAAAAGCAGCCAGAAGCCGATCAGCGGTTTGTCCAGATTCAGGTACATCGCGAACGGCACGGCGTCATCGGTGAAACGCATCTTCGCGATGGCCCGACCGTTGTCGAACCCCGGCAACCAGTGCAGCGCCAGTGACAGGGCGAGGAAAACAAACACAGCGTGGCCCAGCAACCGCGCCACCGGCACCAGCTGTTGGCGCACGGCGAAACCGGCCACCAGCAACAGTCCGAAGGAGATCAGCGCAAGCCAGCCGAGTTGGCCAAAGCTCAATGCCAGTCCATAACCGAGGCTGAGAAGTGCCAGATAGGGCCATGGCAACGCCTTCATCGAAAGTCCTTGTGCAGAATGGGATGGAAGGGCTTTCTACACGGGTGAGGGCGTGGGGACAAGTAAAGGTGTGGCGGGAAACGGTGACACGCCGCAATCCGACCTGTAGGAGCTGCCGCAGGCTGCGATCTTTTGATCTTGAAAAGCCAAAGTCAAAAGATCGCAGCCTGCGGCAGCTCCTACAGGGTTTTGTGTGTGGCTGAGGATCAGCGCAGGTTGAGTTTCGCGGCGGCGCGTTCGGTGATCTCCGAGCGCAATTTCAGCGACGGCGTAGCCCGCAGGCGAGCCTCATCGACGATCGCGCTCGGTGCCGTATCAGGACTGCCCGAATTGAACGGCGGCGCCGGCGCATATTCCAGTTGCAACTGAATCAACTGCGCCGCCTCGGCCCCCACCAGTTCGGCGGCCAGCACCAGCGCAAAGTCGATGCCTGCGGTAATGCCGCCACCGGTAAACAGATTGCCGTCGCGCACCACCCGGTCCTGCACCGCAATCGCGCCGAGTTTCGGCAGCAGTTCGTGATAGGCCCAGTGGGTGGTCGCACGTTTGCCTTTCAGCAGTCCCGCCGCGCCCAGCACCAGCGAACCGGTGCACACCGACGTTACATACCTGGCCTGCGCCGCCTGACGCCTGATGAACTCCAACGTCTGCTCATCTTCCATCAGCGGCCCGACCCCGGCGCCGCCGGGTATGCAGATCACATCCAGATTCGGGCAGTCCTCGAAGGTGGTGGTCGGTTTCAACAGCAGGCCGGTGCTGGCGGTGATCGGCACCAGATCTTTCCAGATCAGATGCACCTGCACGTCCGGCAGCGAGGCCAGTACGTCATAGGGACCGGTCAGGTCGAGTTGCTGCACCTGCGGAAACAACAGAAAACCGATCTGCAACGTCATGGGGTTTTTCTCCATTTGAGGGGTGGACGGCTTCACTGTAGGCGCGTAGGTTCTGGCGCATACGCCAGTAAGCCCACGAATTACGCCAAATGCCCAAAGTCATCCACGTACTCGCGTTTGCCAACATGCAGATTCTCGATGTCACCGGCCCTCTGCAAGTATTCGCCTCGGCCAACGACATCGCCCGCCAACGCGGCTTGCCGGTGCCGTATGCGCCGTCGGTGATTGCTCGCGAGGGCGGAGCGGTGATGTCCTCGGCGGGGCTGGCGGTGCTCGCCGAACCGTTGCCGCAAGACGCCAGCGACACGCTGATTATCGCGGGTGGTTGGGGGATCTATCCGGCATCCGAAGATGAGTCGCTGGTGGATTGGGTACGCGAGCACGCAGCGAAATGTCGACGCGTCGCCTCGGTGTGTACGGGGGCATTTCTACTGGCGGCGAGCGGCTGGCTCGACGGGCGTCGCGTGGTCACCCACTGGACCCGTTGCGAACAACTGGCGCAGCAGCACCCGAAGTTGCAGGTCGAAGCCAACCCGATTTTCATCAACGATGGCCCGGTCTGGACCTCGGCCGGCGTTACCGCCGGCATCGATCTGGCGTTGGCGATGGTCGAGGAAGATCTGGGCCGCGACCTCGCCCTCGACGTCGCCCGGCATCTGGTGGTGTTCCTCAAACGCCCCGGCGGGCAATCGCAATTCAGCGTGACCCTGGCCCTGCAGAATCAGGGCAATCGCTTTGATGAGCTGCACGCCTGGATCGCCGAAAACCTCACCTGCGACCTCGGCGTCCCGACCCTGGCCGAACAGGCCGGCATGAGCGAACGCAGTTTCGTCCGCCACTACCGCGCCGACACCGGCCAGACCCCGGCCCGCGCCATCGAACTGATCCGCGTCGAAACCGCCCGGCGCCTGCTCAGCGACACCGGGCTGCCGGTGAAACGGGTGGCGGCCAACTGCGGGTTTGGCAGTGAGGAGACGTTGCGCCGCAGTTTCCTGCGGGCGATCGGGGTGACGCCGCAGGCGTATCGGGAGCGGTTTTCGGTCAGCGTTGCAATCGGATGAACGATGGTGGCATTTTGTTGGCGCGGCCATATCAATCGTTCACCCAGGAGCTTTTATGACTTTAGGGATCTCTTACGCGCTCAATCGGCGATTAGTGGTTATGGGCGACTTGCTGCTGTCGGGTGATGAGACTGAGCACGACGTCTCTATTCCTTCCGTGGGCAAAGTCACTGAAGTCTTTCCCAAGGGATCGGGGTATTCCATCGTCGGGCTGACCCAAAAGGTCATTGTCATCTGTGATGACATGGCCATCGCATGGGCAGGCCATGAAGTGGCGGCAAGATTGGTGATTCAAGAACTGCGAGCCATGGCGGGATCCGGGCTGACCCCGGCTGCCCTTCGAGCGTATCTGAAGCAACTGCCGGACGATCTGAATGGCTTGGATCTGCAACTGACGGGATATTTCGTCTATGAGAATGCGGCCTATCAAATCAACTTCGACGCCAGGACTTTCGACACTCCGAGCTGTACCGATCTGCACTTGATCGGCACAGGCGCGCCAGTGTTTGAAAGTCTGCTCGGACAATACCAGTGGGAGACCGGCACCGCCCTCGGTGTCGAAGCTGATCGTGCGACCTACCTGAGCACTACGATGGCATTTGCCGGCATGCTTCTGGAACTCGAATTGAAAAGCAAGGCGACTTCGCTGCACTGCTACTTCGGGGGAGGTTACGAAATAGTGTTCGGCGAGGATGGGGCTTTCCGAAAACTCGATGATGTGACGCATGTGTACTGGAACATTCACGTTAGCGGGAAAGAGGTTGGCATCAGCAAACCTTTCCATATTCAGAAGCAGTTTTATCGCAATGGTCACCTGATGATCATGCCTATTCGGTTTTCAGCTGCGGACGCCGAAGAACAAGGGGTCACCGCCACTGAGCTTCATGTGGTTGCAGAACCGGGAATCACAGTCAGTGCGAACGAACTCGGGATGGACGATTTACCATCCTTAAACTCTCGAAACACCTTGCACTATTTCATCCAAGGCGAGACGGAACAGGTATTTACCCGCTTTCAGTACCGCCCGAACCCGAAGGACAATGATCTGACCATTGTCGAAACCGAGACAGGACTGCAACTGAAAATCCGCAAGGAATTCTTCAAACACATAGCCGAGAAAGTCCGCAACGATCCGCGATGGCAGCCATAGGGTTGAGCGTCAGTCGGTTCGCAACAGATCTAGCAATGCCTTGATCGTTTCCTGCGGTGCTTCCTCGGGAATGTTGTGGCCCACGCCAGCGAGCAACCGCCGCTCATAGAATCCGCTGAAGTGTTCGGCGTCCTTATCCTCTTCCGGTGCGGGGCCAACCCCGTCATCGGCGCCGCACAGGGAAATGCTCGGCACGCTGATTGCCGGCTGCTTCGTCAGCGCATCTTCCATCCACTCGAGCGCGGGATCACCGGGCGCATACATGAAACGATGGCGATAGGAATGAATCACCACCTCGACGAAGTCCGGGTTATCGAACGTCGGCGCGCTCAGTGGGTATCGCTCGGCGTTGCGCGACCACGTAGGGGACCACAATTGCCACAGCAACTCACAGAACTCTCGCCGGTTTTGCCTCAGTCCCTCAACACCTCGCGGCGTGTGGAAATAGTACTGATACCAGAGCCGATGCTCCGTCTCGGGATCCAGCGGCGTGACTGAGTTGGCAATGTCCTGCAAGTTATAGCCATCGCCAGTGACCAACCCACGCACTCGCTCGGGGTACAACGCCGCAATAATGCACGCCGCGCGCCCACCCCAGTCGTACCCGCACAGCGTGGCTTGTCCGATACCCAGCCCATCCATCAGGTCGAGCAGATCCTGGGCGAGGGCAGCTTGTTGGCCTGAGCGCAACGTTTCGGCACTGTTGAACCGAGTCGGCCCGTAACCACGCAGGTACGGAACAATGACCCGATAGCCTTCGGCAGCCAGAGCTGGGGCGATTTCGTCGTAAGCACGGGGTGAGTAGGGGAAACCGTGGAGCAGAATGACTGAGGCTCCTGTATCCGGGCCGTGGTGTTCGTAGGCAATTTCGAGAGTAGCGGTTTTTGCTTGTTGTATTGGATAGCAGAGCATGGCAGTTCCAGAATGCGTTCGCATTCTGGAACACTAGACTATGACTAGTCTGATTTTGGATCACCCTTGCTTTTCATCTCTTCCTTTTTCTCGTTTCGGGCTGGCGAATCAACATCAAATGACTCGTACGAGATCAGTTTTATATCTTTTTTGTCAATTTGATACTTAATGTTTTTGATCATGATTAGAACGGTATCTTCTCCTTTCCAAAGTATCCACGATTTGGTCAGGGAGCAGGTTTTTGAAGTTAATGGTCTGACGTTTTTTTCATCATTTTTTTTGAAATAGTCACATAGCTCGTTCTTCAGAACTATTTCTTCGGCACGGAAACTCCCAAGGCCAAGTATATGCATCACTCCTTTGGGGATGGTGGCGAGACTTTGCGTAGCAATAAAAATCAAAAACAATAGCCCTAAGGCGCTCAATACGGTTTCAGTAATGCCTGTTTTCTTGAAAGATGCAAGGAATACATTGATAAAGAGGATTAGCATTAAGCTGAAGAAAACATACATGCGCGCAGTTGTTTCTTTCAATTCAGCGTCGACAATGCTTTCAACTCCGTGCAGAGCGATGTTAATGACCATCAATGCACAGAGACTCATAACAAGTGTGTTGAGTGCAAGTGCAATGGCGTTTTTTGGCAGTTCTTCCCCTTTCGCGAGCATGATCACGAACCACAGTAATCCACTGGCCAAAAAACCCATGAAACAATATTCGCGGTAGTCGCTGTATAGCATTGCACCAAGTGCCAAGTTTATGAGCAAAAATAATGCTATTCCCTGTCGGAGGAAGATATATTTGAAACGTTTTGGTTGTTCATCTGGCAGGTTCTTCTCCAGCAGATCTTTCCAAGCCAACGAAGGAAGTATAAAAAGCCCGGCAATTACCAATGAAAATCCAACGCCGATTATGAGTGCGGAAAACAGTAGAAGGATCGAGTCAGTTAGTGATATTCGTGGTGTGTAATTTATGTGAGAAAAGTATATGAAGAAAATCAATAGTCCGGTAAGGGTGCTTATTGCGTAATACGCCTTGCGTTTTTCTTCAGAGAATAGCGATTTCATGAATTCGCGCACGTGCTGTTTGACTGCGTCGAGTGAGTCCGCCGGTCTATCGTTATGATCCGGTGTCAATGCATTCATGGTCTAACTTCCTTGTATGGATTATTTGGGATTTATTTTGCTTTTCAATTCAATTTTTTGAGTGACCAAAAGATAAGGGAGCCGCCGTACTTCTTTCAGGTTTCAGCTTCCGCCACCTGATTGAAATACTTCGTCCGATCCGGGGTAAACGTCACCCGCATCTTCGTCCGCGAGCAGGTCATCGAGCGTTCTTCACTCAGATCAATATCCAGGTCTTCGCCACGCAATCCTTGCCACTGCGCCAGGTATTTCAGCGAGCCGTATTTTTCGTTTTTCTTCAGGCTGCGGCTGACGCCACCTTTCCAGCCGAGTACTGGCAGTTCACCGGCGAGGCATTGTTGCGCGAGGTCGGGGAAGCGGCTGGCGCGCTGGCGGCCGATTTCCCAGCATTTGATCAGGCCTTTGTCGGCGGCTTCCCACAGTTGGGTGCGGGTCAGGCCGGTGCGCAGGGGCGTGGCGATGGGACGGTGGACGTGCTGGGTCATTCTGGTTCCTTGAATTCGGGTTTTATTGGACAGCTCCGCTGTGCCCGTTGCGGTGGATGGTAGGGGGGGATGTAACAGCTGGCAACAGGGTATTTCAGGGTGTAAGTGCAGGTTGCGGGGGAGGGATTTGCTTGGGTTTTGTTTAGAAGAAGCAGGAACAAACTACCCAAACTGTGGCGAGGGGATTTATCCCCGATCGACTGCGCAGCAGTCGCAAAGCCATGCAATGCGGCACTGTTGAACAAATAAGCAGGCAAAGAGCGGGGCCGCTGCGCAGCCCATCGGGGATAAATCCCCTCACCCCAGGAGATCTGATTCTGTTTATTTCTGTGTAGGGGTTAGCCCAGCGAAGCGTGCTGATGCGGCATATTTCCTACAGATACTGGCGAAATTACGGCTGCCACTCACCCTTCTCCCCACTCAAACGCCGATCGAGAAAACTCGCCGCACTGATCAATGCCAGATGCGTCAGCGCCTGCGGGGTGTTGCCCAGGTGCCGGCCATGGCTGTCGAACTCTTCGGCGTATAACCCTAGCGGGTTCGCATAACGCAGCAATTGCTCGAATTCCAGATGGGCCTTTTCCACCTGACCGGCCCGGGCCAGGCATTCGACGTACCAGAACGAGCAGGCGGCAAATGCGCCTTCGGTGCCGGTCAAACCGTCGATGTTGGCGTCATCGTTGCGATAGCGATAAACCATGCCGTCGCGCACCAGCGTCTTTTCGATCGCTTCAAGGGTCGACAGCCAGCGCGGGTCCTTGGCGCTGACGAAGCGCACCAGCGGCATAAGCAGCATCGAACCGTCGAGCGCGGTGCCGCCCTTGTACTGGACGAAATGCCCGCGCTCCTCGTTCCAGAAGTTGTCCCAGATGTCGGCGTAGATCGCCTGGCGGGTCTGGTCCCACTGGGCGAACGGCGCCGGCAGCGAGCGTTTCGAAGCGAGCCGTATCGCCCGGTCCAGGGCCACCCAGCACATCAGTCGCGAGTGCAAGAAGTGATGCTGCTCACCGCGCATTTCCCAAATGCCTACATCCGTGGTCTGCCAGGTCTCACACACCTGATCAACCACTTCGCGCACGTGTTTCCAGCCTTGGTGGGAAATCGCGTCACCGTATTTATTGACCAGGTACACCGCGTCCATCAGTTCGCCAAAGATATCGAGCTGAATCTGATCGTACGCGCCATTGCCGATGCGCACCGGTTGCGCGTCGCCATGGCCGCAGAGATGCGAGAGTTCGGTTTCCGGCAGTTGCTGGCGACCGTCGATGGCATAGAGGATGTTGAGTTTGGTTGAATGCCCTTGGCAATCGCTGACCCGCCCGCGCAGCCAGCCCATGTAGGCGTTGGCCTCATCGACAAAGCCCAGACGCATGAACGCGTAGACGGTGAACGAGGCGTCGCGGATCCAGGTGTAGCGGTAGTCCCAGTTGCGCTCGCCGCCGGGGGTTTCCGGCAAGCCGAACGTGGCGGCGGCGAGAATCGCGCCGTGCTTGCGCGAGGTCAGCAGCTTCAGCGCCAGAGCCGAACGATTGACCATCTCCCGCCAGCGCCCACGGTAGTTGGACTGGCCGATCCAGTCACGCCAGAACTTCAGCGTGCGCTCCAGGCACATTTTCGCGCCGTCATCCTTGAAGCGCGGATCGTCGGCGCCACCGAGGACGAACTCGGCGTGTTGATTCTGTTGCAAACTGAAGGAAGCAACGGCCGATTCGCCTTCAATGCGCAACGCCTGATCCGCCACCAGCCGCAACGACGGCTGACCCTCGGCGCTGAAAATCACCGATTGTTGATCCATCTGCGCCCGGGTGTTGGCGCGCGCGTAGTCATGGCGCACCGCGCAGTGCATGTGAAAGGTCGCTTCACCGCTGACCACCCGCACCCGACGCATCAGCAGCGGCAGGTCATCGACACTGTCGCCGATCGGCAGCAGGTCGGTGATTTCCACCACCGCATACTCGCTGAGCCAGCGCGTCTGCAGCACGTTGGTGTCGGGCAGGTAGATCTGCTCGCGCCGGGCATCGGGCAAGTCCGGGGCGAGCTGGAAAATCCCTGCCTCGGGCGTGTCGAGCAGCGAACAGAAGATCGACGGGCTGTCGAATTCCGGCCAGCAGAAAAAATCCACGCTGCCCCTGTCGTTGACCAGCGCGGCACTGCGCAGGTCGCCGATGATGCCGTGGGCGTCAATCGGGCTTTGTCGTTCAGGATGATGCTCAGCCATTGCCGCGAAACTCCGGATAAAGACTCATGCCGCCGTCGATGAACAGGGTGGTGCCGACGATGTAGTCGGCGGCGTCGGAAGCGAGAAACACCACCGCGTTGGCGATGTCCTCGACGTCGCCGATGCGCCCGTACGGAATCAGCTCCAGCAGTTTTTCACCGGCAGCGCCTTCGGTGGCGTCCTGGTTGATCGCCGTGCGAATCGCTCCCGGCGCGATGCCGTTGATGCGAATGCGCTGCTGGCTGACTTCCTGGGCGAGGGTTTGCATCAACTGATCGACGCCGCCCTTGGACGCCGCATAGTTGACGTGCCCGGCCCACGGGATGCGCTGATGCACCGAACTCATGTGAATGATCTTGCCGGCGGCGCGGGACACGCCTTCACGCACGCCTTGGCGGTTGAAAATCCGCAGCGCGGCGCGGGCGCAGAGAAACTGGCCGGTGAGGTTGACGCCGATCACCGTGTTCCAGTCTTCCAGAGTCATGTCCACCGCCGCGGCATCCTTTTGCAGACCGGAATTAGCCACCAGAATGTCCAGCGCACCAAAGGCTTCGAGGGTCTCGGCGAACAGCCGTTCGACTTGGTCTTCCTTGGAGATATCGGCGCCGATGGTCAGTGCCTGACCGCCGTCGGCAATGATTTGCTGCGCCAGCGCTTCAGCAGGTTCGGCCTGACGGTGGTAATTGATGACGACGGCGGCGCCGGCAGCGGCCAGCGCTTTGGCGGCGGCATGGCCGATGCCGGAACTGGCGCCGGTGACCAGTGCTACTTGGCGGGCGAGGGAAATCTGCATGCTCGAAATGCCTGGGTTAAGGGCTCAGTCAGCTGACCCATGGCGAGCTGCGAGAGTTCATCCGCATGCATGAAAAGATCGACACGTTCAGACGTGATAGCGGCCACTGTGCCGGTGCCATTCAAGACTGCCGGAGACCCAGCTTTTTATGCCGGTCAGAAAACGCTGCAGCAGCGGCGATGCATCCGGCAGCACGGCTTGTTCCGCCGCTTCATACAGGTGCACGATTTCGTCATGAACGTGCGCGCACTTGATCATCGCTTGTCGGGGCGTGCAATTGTGTTCGCGAGCCAGTAACAGCGGCAGATTGAAATCGCCGATTGCGGCCTGATTTTCCTTGTGTGCGGAATACAGATCGTTGGCGACGATCGTGGCGCTGGCGGCCAGCGTGGTCACGCGCCGCACGGCAGGGGCGCTGTAGATGTGTGCTGGCAGTTCGTATCCGCCGATCACGTCGATCAATGACATGCAGGGTAAAAAACTGTTGGTCTGGCGTTGAGCGAGGTATTCCCAGATGGGTGGGGTCAATCCTTCCAGACGCCAGGCCGCTTCGGCAGTCATGGTGACAAACATGGCGATGATTTCGTGGCGTACCCTGGCCACTTGTACGGAAGATGCGAATGCCTGAACGCGGTCCATATAGGCGCGAAGCGCAACCAGTACCGGGTCACTGTTCAGTGCCTGATCAAGACCGCAATGAAAGCGAGAGGGCAGGTGCGCCGGCTCCAGTGCGGCCAGCGCCAGCGAAAGTCGGGGCCCTACCAGGCGCGGTTCGGAGCCGGTTCGCTCGTCATCACAGTAGTAATCATCCACGGCAAACAGGGCGGCGATGCACTGTGCCGAAAGCAGCAGGCGATCGGGATCGTGAGTGTCGGTATGGCAAAGCATGGCGAAGCGACCGAACCCCATGGCGCGGACCTTTTCGAGTTGTCCGGCAAATATGCCGACCTCCTTGATCCATGGCATGAGCCGATCCTCGACAGCCTCGGCCAGCGCCGTATCAACCCGAAACGGCGCCGGACAATACAACGGTGGGACGGCCCAGGGTGATCTTGCCTTCTTCCCAAAAGCATCAGGCATTGATCGTGCCGCTGACGCATCGCGGGCGGCCTCGAACCATTGCCTTACACCCCCTGTCCCGAACTGCTCGAACATCCGGCGAAACCAGATCGTGAACTGCTCGGGTGCCTGTTCGATCCGTTCGGTGATCTCCTCCAGCGACAGCCACTCCCAACTTTCGACTTCCTCGGGATTGGCTACCGGATCGAGCTGGCTGAGGCCGGCAAACACATGGTCAAATTCATGCTCGATCAGTTGATTGGACATTTGCTCGTAATAGAGCATCGAAGCGACTTTCTGCAGTTTGCACGTCGTGCCCATTTCCTCCTGCAGTCGACGCAGGGCAGCAGCGGCCGTGCGTTCGCCGGGGCGAGGATGCCCGCAGCACGTGTTGGTCCATAATCCGCCGGAATGATATTTGCCCAACGCGCGTTGCTGCATCAGCATCCGACCTTGTGAGTCAAAGAGCAGAATCGAAAATGCGCGATGGCGCAGTCCCTGGTGATGCACCTTCATCTTTGAGGCTACACCGGTCTGGCGATCCTTGGGCGATACCAGAATAAGCTGTTCTTCCATGGCAAGGCTCCTTGGCGCGTGCGCTATGGGATAGTGCTCAAGAGCAGTTGCCCGTTCATTCAGGAGCGGTACGCCATTGAGTCAAAGCCTCATGAGAACTGCAATCGCATGAAAAGGCACCTGTAAAACCTGACAGGTGTGCGCGATTTTCGACTATTGGTTATGTGATTCCAGACGTCGGCGGCAATGCCATTGGTCTTGGGAAGAGATCCTGGGAGAGTGCCTGGAATCGCAAGGTGTTGAGTTTCGCGCCTTCACATTCCACCAACAATTCCCCGCTTCCACGCTCATCAACCTTTATGGCAACTTGGCGGCCCCTGATGAGGCTGTACCCATGGCAAACCCCTACCGCGAATTATTCACCGCCCCCGGCGCCCGGGCTTTTGTTCTGGCCGGGATGATCGCGCGCATGCCGATTTCCATGACCGGCATCGGCGTGATCACCATGCTCTCGCAGCTCAAGGGCGGGTACGCGCTGGCCGGTGCGGTGGCGGCGACGTTTGCCCTGGCCACGGCGTTTTGTGCACCGCAGGTCTCGCGGCTGGTGGATCGTTACGGCCAGGGCAACGTGCTGCCGTTGTCGGCGTTGATCGGTGGCGGGGCGCTGTTGATGTTGCTGTTGTGCACGCGTTTGCAGGCGCCGACCTGGACGCTGTTCATCTTCGCCGCGCTGGCCGGGTGCATGCCGAGCATGTCAGCGATGGTGCGTGCGCGCTGGACCGAGATCTATCGTGGCCAGCCGCAATTGCAGACCGCCTATGCGCTGGAATCGGTGCTTGATGAAGTCTGTTTCATCGTCGGCCCGCCGCTGTCGGTGGGTTTGTGCGTGGTGGCGTTTCCCGAGGCCGGGCCGTTGGCCGCGCTGTTGGCGCTGGCGATCGGGGTGACGGCGTTTGTCGCCCAGCGCAGCACCGAGCCGGCGGTGCACCCGCAGGAATCACAACATCAGGGTTCGATCATTCGCTCGACCGACGTGCAATGGCTGCTGGCGTTGATGCTCGCCATGGGCGTCATCGTCGGTGTGGTCGATGTGGTCAGCGTCGCCTTCGCCCAGCAGCAGGGTCAGCCGGCGGCGGCGAGCATCGTGTTGTCGGTGTACGCCATCGGTTCGTGTCTGGCCGGTATCGCCTTCGGCGCGATGCGTTCGAAACTGCCGTTGCCGCGTCTGTTCCTGTATGGCGGCGTGGCGACGGCGGTGACCACGCTGCCGTTGTTGCTGGCGAGCAATATTGTCAGCTTGTCGCTGGCGGTGTTTGTCGCGGGATTGTTCTTCTCGCCGACGCTGATTGTGGCGATGGCGTTGATCGAGCGCATCGTGCCGCCGGCCAAGCTGACTGAAGGCCTGACCTGGCTGGTGACCGGATTGAGCATCGGCGTGGCGATTGGTGCCGCCGGCTCCGGCGCGCTGGTCGATGCCTTTGGCGCACGCAGCGGATTCTGGCTGGCGATTGCGGCGGGGGCGGTGGTATTGGCGTCGGCATTTCAGAGTTATCGGCACCTGAAATAACCCGGCATTGACGAGCGGTTGGGGTGAGGGGATTTATCCCCGATGGGCCGCGAAGCAGCCCCAAATCCAGCCAGCCCTTTCCTTCAGAAGTACCTTGCCGGGAGTTTGCGACCGCTGCGCAGTCGATCGGGGATAAATCCCCTCGCCACAGAGTTATCCACACCGACAGCGAATGGGTCACCAACCCCGGCCCGAATTCACCCAGAAATTCACCGACAGTGACGTCGACACCGACTCCACCTGATGGAACCAGCCCTCCGGCAAAAACAGCAGATCCCCGGCTTCCAGCGTCACGCGCAGGAACGTCACATCGCGTGCTGCAGGAAAGCGCTGGTAGTCCGGCGCGTCGGGGTTGAAGTCGCAGCCGTCCAGGCCACCCTTAGGCGCGGTCGACCAGGTACCCAGTGCTTCGCGGTGATGCGGGGCGGCGAGGGTGAACTGCTTCTGGCCCCAGACCTGCGCGAACAAATTATCGGTGTCGTCGCGGTGCAGCGGCGTCAGCGTGCCTTTGGGGCCGATCCAGATGCGTGGCGGGATGAACAGCGAGGCATCGAAGTAGGGCGGGTACTTGATCTGCTGCAGCAATTGCGCCGGCAGGATGTTGTTGCCCATGTAGGCCGGTGGTTCGCCGTCAGCCCTTTTGACTGCCGGTTGATCCAGCGAGGCAATGAACTCGGCCATCGACGTCGAGCGGAAATCACGTTCGGTGGAAAAGGTCTTCTTCACGTAATCTCCGTGGCGGGTGATGCCCTGCAGTTCGGCGAAATGCACCAGTGATTCCTCGCGACTGAGCTTGAACAGCGGCCAGTCCTGCAGGGCATTGCTGATCACCACCGGGATGCCGTTGGGCAAATACTTGCTTTTGAACTCGCTGACCGACAATTCATCGCGCGCATGGCGCTCGACGCGGGTCTGGACCGGCAGTCCGGCGGTGAGTCGTTCACTGAAGCGCGGCGGGGTCGGATAGCGCTTGTTCATGTCGACTTTTTGCGCCACGGCGCCACCGTGCATCGCGTGCTCGATGATCTGCGGCAGCAGCGTCGCCAGGCCCATGTTGCCGCCGATTTTCAGGCGACCGCTGGCGAACAGTTCTTCGACATTGACCCGGCCGCCCATGATCCCGAGAAAATCACCCTCGGCGACTTCAATGGTCACGTCGGGGCTGGGGTGGCGTCCGGGTGCGGTGCGACTGCTGGCCTTGACCTCCGACCAGTAGGCCTGCTGCGGGCCAAACACGAATTGGAAAACGCCTTCGATGCCGACGGCACCGGCGTTGGCGAACAACTTGCCCAGGATGCTCTGCAGGTCCACGGTGAATCCTCGTTATTGGTTTTGGCCTGAACAGTTAACGAGCGCCTGTTGATGCAATTTACCGGCGCGCGACTAATTTGCCGGGGGCGTAATCCGTTTATCTCTACAGACAAATTTTTTGAGGAAAGCCGGGTGAACAAGCTGACCCTGCTGTGCCTGCCGTACTCCGGCGCCAGCGCCATGGTCTATAGCCGCTGGCGGCCAAAACTGCCGCAATGGCTGCAACTGCAACCGGTGGAACTGCCGGGGCGCGGTGCACGTTTCGACGAGCCGCTGCACACGGATATGCGTGCGCTGGCGATGCAACTGGCCAAGGAATTGCGGCCGAATCTCAAAGCGCCGTATGCGGTGTTCGGCCATAGCCTGGGCGCGCTGCTGGCCTGCGAAATCGCTCACGCGCTGCGCGCATTGGGCTGTCCGGAACCGGTGGCGCTGTTTGCCTCGGGCACGGCGGCGCCGACGATGCGCGCCGATTACGATCGCGGTTTTGCCGAGCCGAAAACCGACGCCGAGCTGATCGATCAACTACGCACACTCAACGGCACCAGCGAAGAAGTGCTGGCCAATGCCGAACTGATGAGCCTGACGCTGCCGATCCTGCGCGCGGACTTTCTGCTTTGCGGCAAATTCGAGCCGTTGCAGCGGCCGTTGCTTAACTGCCCGGTGCACGTGCTGGGCGGCAAGGCGGATCGCGCGACCACCGAACAACTGATCGGCTGGAGCAAGGAAACCCGCGGCAGCTTTTCGGTGGACATGCTCGCCGGCGGGCACTTTTTCATTCATGAGCATGAGGCCAAAGTGCTCAAGGTGATCAAGGATCAGCTGGAGGGCCATCATCGTCGGCACAACCTGGCCATCACCGCCTGATCCGCTCCCTGTAGGGGCTGCGGCACGCTGCGATCTTTTGATCCTGATCTTTAAAATCAAAAGATCGCAGCGTGCCGCAGCTCCTACAGGATTGTGCGATACGACTGAAATTCCCCGCTCTACCTCCCGCCTGACAGTTGTTCTCATTCGCTAATTTTTCCGGTCTGCATTCGTTTTATAGGGACGACGTGCCTTTGTGCTTCCTGCCTACTGATCCGGATGCTGAGAAATGAATGCTGAAGACTCCTTGAAACTTGCTCGCCGGTTTATCGGGTTGCCCCTGGAAAAGCGCCAGATGTTCCTCGCGGCCCTGCACAAGGAGGGCGTGGATTTCGCGCGGTTCCCGATACCCGCCGGCATCGCAGCCGAGGATCGTCAGGCGCTGTCTTACGCGCAGCGACGCATGTGGTTCCTGTGGCAACTCGATCCGCAGAGCGGAGCCTACAACCTGCCCGGTGCAGTGCGACTCAATGGTCGACTGAACCAGTCGGCGCTGGAGCAAGCCTTCGCCAGTCTGGTGGAGCGTCACGAAACCCTGCGCACAGTGTTCCAGCGCCAGGCCGATGACAGCCTGCTGCAAGTGCCGGCCACCGCGCCGCTGCTGATTAACCGGGAAGACTTCAGCGCTCTGTCGGCCAGTGGGCGTGAACAGGCGGTGATCGATGCCGCCGAACAGCAGTCGCTGCTGCCATTCGATCTGGCGGTCGGCCCGTTGCTGCGGGTGACCTTGCTCAAGCTGGCCGAGCAGGAACACGTGCTGCTGCTGACCCTGCACCACATCGTGTCCGATGGCTGGTCGATGAACGTGTTGATCGACGAGTTCATCCGTTGCTACGACGCGTTCGACGCGGGTCAGACGCCGCAATTGCCGCCACTGCCGATCCAGTACAGCGACTATGCGCTGTGGCAACGCCGCTGGCTGGAGGCCGGTGAGCAGGCGCGCCAACTCGACTATTGGCAGGCACAACTGGGCGACGAACACCCGGTGCTGGAGTTGCCATTGGATCATTCGCGCCCGGCGATGCCGAGCTATCGCGGCACTCGTTACGAGTTTACGGTCGACGGCCAACTCGCCGAGCAGCTGCGCAGCACGGCGCAACAGCATCAGGTCACCGTGTTCATGTTACTGCTCGGCGCCTTCAATGCGCTGCTACACCGATACACCGGGCAGACCGACCTGCGTGTCGGCGTGCCGATCGCCAACCGCAATCGCGGCGAGATCGAAGGCCTGATCGGCTTCTTCGTCAACACCCAGGTGCTGCGCACGCAACTCGACGGCCAGACCCGGGTCGACGAGTTGCTGCGGGCGGTCAAGGAAACCGCGCTGGGTGCGCAGGCGCATCAGGATCTGCCGTTCGAGCAACTGGTCGAAGCGCTGAAGCTGGAACGCAGCCTCAGCCACACGCCGCTGTTCCAGGTGATGTACAACCACCAGCCGCACGTGGCCGATATCGCCACACTCCGCACCGCATCCGGCCTGCAACTCGACAGCCTCGACTGGCAGAGCCGCACCACCCAGTTCGACCTGACGCTGGACACCTGGGAGCAGGGCGGCAAGCTGCACGCCGCGCTGACCTACGCCAGCGACCTGTTCGATGCACCGACCATCGAACGCATGGCGCGGCACTGGCTGCACTTGCTGACGGCGATGGTCGCCGATCCGTCGCAGCGTATCGGTGAGTTGCCGCTGCTGGAGGCAGACGAGCAGCGCACGCTGGTGCACGACTGGAACAACGTCCACGCGCAGTACCCGAGCGACACGCCGATTCACCAACTGATCGAAGCGCAGGTCGCGCGTACGCCGCAGGCCCCGGCACTGCTGTTCGGCGAACAGACGCTGAGCTACGCCGAGCTGGATGCGCGGGCCAATCGTCTGGCGCATCTGCTGCGCGAACAGGGCGTGCAGGCGGACAGTCTGGTTGGCGTCTGCGCCCTGCGTTCGGTGGAAATGGTCGTCGCGCTGCTGGCGATTCTCAAGGCCGGCGGCGCTTACGTGCCGCTGGATCCGGAATACCCGCAGGAGCGTCTGGCCTACATGATCGAGGACAGCGGCATTACTTTGCTGCTGACGCAACAGGCGCTGCTGGCAGCGCTGCCGACTGACGGCGTAAACGTCATCACCCTGGATCAGCCGGGGCTGCTCGACCGTTACAGCGATAGCCGTCCGGAGGTCAGCGTCGATCCGCTGAACCTGGCGTACGTGATTTACACCTCGGGTTCCACCGGTAAACCGAAGGGCGCTGGCAACAGTCACGCGGCGCTGGTCAACCGTTTGTGCTGGATGCAGGAAGCCTATGCGCTGGATGCCAGTGATTCGGTGCTGCAGAAAACCCCGTTCAGTTTCGACGTGTCGGTGTGGGAGTTTTTCTGGCCGCTGCTGACCGGCGCGCGGCTGGTGGTAGCCGCGCCGGGTGCGCACCGTGATCCGCTGCAACTGATCGATAGCATCAACCGTCACGGCATCAGCACGCTGCACTTTGTGCCGTCGATGTTGCAGGCGTTCATCCACGAGGCGGGCGTGGAAAGCTGCAGCGGTCTCAAGCGGATTGTCTGCAGCGGTGAAGCGTTGCCGCTGGATGCGCAACTGCAAGTCTTCGCCAAACTGCCGAACGCGAGCCTCTACAACTTGTACGGCCCGACCGAAGCGGCCATCGACGTCACCCACTGGACCTGTGTCGATGAAGGCGCGGACAGCGTGCCGATCGGCCGGCCGATCGCCAACCTGCGCACCCATGTCCTCGATGCCGAATTGCTGCCGGTGCCGAGCGGTGTCGCCGGTGAACTGTATCTGGGTGGCGCCGGGCTGGCGCGCAGTTATCACCAGCGCCCGGCGCTGACGGCCGAACGTTTTGTGCCGTGCCCGTTCCATGACGGCGCGCGCCTGTACCGCACCGGCGACCGTGTGCGGCAGCGTGCCGACGGCGTGATCGAATACCTCGGGCGTCTCGACCACCAGGTAAAGTTGCGCGGTTTGCGCATTGAGTTGGGTGAAATCGAGACCCGCCTGATGCAGCACTCGCTGGTGCGTGAGGCGGTGGTGCTGGTGCAGGGCGGCAAGCATCTGGTGGCTTATCTGGTGCTGGAAAACCCGCAGGCAGACGAGCAATGGCAGCAAGAGGTCAAGGCGTGGCTGCTCGGCAGTCTGCCGGAGTTCATGGTGCCGACCTACCTGATCACCCTCGACAAATTGCCGGTCACCGCCAACGGCAAACTCGACCGCAAGGCCTTGCCGCAACCGGATGCCGCACCGCAACAGGCGTTCGTGGCGCCACAGGACGCCATGCAAAAAGCCCTCGCGGCGATCTGGGAGGCTGTGCTCGGCCTCGAACGCGTCGGCCTCGAAGACAATTTCTTCGAGCTAGGCGGCGATTCGATCATCTCGATTCAAGTGGTCAGCCGTGCGCGGCAGGCCGGGATCCGTATCAGCCCGCGTGACCTGTTCCAGTACCAGACCGTGCGCAGTCTGGCGCTGGTCGCGAGCCACGATCATCTGTCCTCGGTGGATCAGGGGCCGGTGACCGGCGACGCCGTGCTCGGGCCGATCCAGCAGGATTTCTTCAGCCGGGCGATGCCGGTGCGCGAGCACTGGAACCAGTCGTTGCTGCTGACCCCGCGTGAGGCATTGAACGCGCAATGGCTCGATGCGGCGCTGACCCACCTGATCAATCACCACGACGCCTTGCGCCTGCGTTTTGTTGAAGGCAGCGAAGGCTGGCAGCAAAGCCACGGCCCGCTGCTGAGCAGCGCTGAGCTGTGGCAACGCGATGCCGAATCTGCCGAACAGTTGCAGGTGTTGTGCAACGAAGCGCAGCGCAGCCTCGACCTGCAAAACGGCCCGTTGCTGCGGGCGTTGCTGGTGACCATGGCCGACGGCTCGCAACGACTGGCACTGATCATTCATCACCTCGCAGTCGATGGCGTTTCCTGGCGGGTGCTGCTGGAAGATCTGCAGCAGGCCTACGAGCAGCTCGCGGCGGGCGGCGGCATTCAGTTACCGGCGAAGACCAGCGCGTTCCAGAGTTGGACCGCGCGTCTGGCGCAGGGCGCATCGCGCTTCGATGACCAATTGAGCTATTGGAAAGCCCAGCATCAGGGTGCCAGGGATCTGCCTTGCGACCGCCCGGATGGCAGCCTGCACAATTTGCACGGCGAGAAAATCGAATGGCGCCTCGACGCCGAGCGCACCCGCCAGTTGCTGCAACAGGCGCCCGCCGCCTATCGCACCCAGGTCAACGATCTGTTGCTCACCGCACTGGCGCGCACCATCAGCCGCTGGAGGCAGCAGCCGGGCACGTTGATCGAACTGGAAGGGCATGGCCGCGAAGACCTGTTCGATGACATTGACCTGACCCGCACCGTGGGCTGGTTCACCAGCCTGTTCGCGGTCAACCTGACTGCGAGCGAGGATCTCGACGGTTCGATCAAGGCGATCAAGGAGCAACTGCGCGC
The DNA here is from genome assembly GCF_050473925.1 of Pseudomonas sp. S8. Classification (NCBI taxonomy): domain Bacteria; kingdom Pseudomonadati; phylum Pseudomonadota; class Gammaproteobacteria; order Pseudomonadales; family Pseudomonadaceae; genus Pseudomonas; species Pseudomonas sp. S8. The sequence goes on along the minus strand of NZ_JBFDVZ010000016.1, from coordinate 2,246,140 downwards.
GGTGCCGGACAAAGGTCTGGGTTACGGCGTGCTACGGCATCTGGCCGCGCCGTCGGTGCGTGCTGAATTGGCCGGGTTGCCGCAACCGCGCATCACCTTCAATTACCTGGGCCAGTTCGACCGTCAGTTCGACGAGGCGGCGCTGTTCGTGCCGTCGGTTGAAACCAGCGGCGTGGCGCAGGATCCGTCGGCGCCGCTGGGCAACTGGCTGACCGTGGAAGGTCAGGTGTATGGCGGCGAACTGTCGATGAGCTGGGGCTTCAGCCGCGAGATGTTCGACAGCGCCACGGTGCAGCACCTGGTCGATCAATACGCCAGCGAATTGCAGGCGCTGATCGAACACTGCTGCACACTGCCCACCGCGCAAGCGACGCCGTCGGACTTCCCGCTGGCTCGGGTGACCCAAGCGCAACTGGATGCGCTGCCGGTGCCGGCCGTTCAGCTCGATGATGTCTATCCGCTGTCGCCGATGCAGCAGGGTTTGCTGTTCCATACCCTTTACGAGCAAGCGGCGGGTGAGTACATCAACCAATTGCGCGTTGACGTGCAGGGCCTTGACCCTGAGCGTTTCCGCGCCGCGTGGCAGGCCACCGTCGCTGCGCAGGACATTCTGCGCAGCGGTTTCGTCTGGCAGGGCGAACTGGCGCAACCGCTACAGATCGTCCATAAGCAGGTGCAGTTGCCATTCAGCATCCTCGACTGGCGCCAGCGCGACGATCAGCCGGCAGCCCTCGTGGCGCTGGCCGATGCCGAGCGTCAGCAAGGATTCGATTTGAGCCATGCACCGTTGCTGCGTCTGGTGCTGGTGCAGACCGCTGCCGAGCAATGGCACCTGATCTACACCCATCACCACATCCTGATGGACGGCTGGAGCAACTCGCAGTTGCTCGGCGAAGTGTTGCAGCGCTACAGCGGTCGCACCCCGGCCCATGGCGGCGGACGGTATCGCGATTACATCGCCTGGCTGCAGCGTCAGGACGCGCAGCTGAGCCAGGACTTCTGGAGCGGCCAATTGGCCGCGCTGCAAGAGCCGACCCGACTGGCCCGCGCCACTACCGGCGGCGAGCGCGCCAGCGGCCACGGCGACCATTACCTGACGCTGGACGTGCCGCGCACCCAGGCGCTGGAAGCGTTTGCCCGGCAGCAGAAAGTCACCGTCAACACCCTCGTGCAAGCTGCGTGGCTGCTGTTGTTGCAGCGCTACACCGGTCATGAGGCGGTGGCGTTCGGTGCGACCGTGGCCGGGCGCCCGGCGGATTTGCCGGGCATCGAGCAGCAGGTCGGCCTGTTCATCAACACTCTGCCGGTGATCGGCGCGCCGCGTCCGGACCAAAACGTTGGCCAATGGCTGCAAGCGGTGCAGGCGCAAAACCTCAGCCTGCGCGACTTCGAACACACGCCGCTGGCGGACATCCAGCGCTGGGCCGGGCAGGGCGGTGAAGCGCTGTTCGACAACATTCTGGTGTTCGAAAACTACCCGGTCGCCCAGGCGCTGAGCCAGGCCGGGCAGGGCCTGACATTCGGTGATGTCGGTAACCTTGAACAGACCCACTACGCCCTGAGCGTGGCGGTCACTCTCGGTCAGCAACTGACGCTGCACTACAGTTTCGACCGCAGCCAGTTTGCCGGTGAAGTGATCGAAGGCATCAGTGCCCATCTGCTGCAATTGCTTGAACAGTTTGCGCTGTCGGCCGAGCGCAACCTTGGCGAAATCGCTCTGGCCAGCGCGCAAGAGCATGCCCGCCAGCAAGCCGAAAACCGGCCGCAGCCGTACCCGCTGGACATCGCTGTGCATCAGCGCATTGCTGTGCTGGCGGCCGAGCGTCCGCAGCGCACCGCGGTGATCTTCAACGGTCAGCACTTCAGTTATGGCGAGATCGAGCAGCGTGCCAATCAACTGGCTCACGCGCTGATCGCCCGTGGTGTCGGCGCCGAGACCCGGGTCGGCGTGGCCCTGCCACGCAGCGAGGCGGTGATCGTCGCGCTGCTGGCGGTGCTCAAGGCCGGCGGTGCCTATGTGCCGCTGGACACCAGTTACCCGCGTGAACGCCTGGCCTATCTGATCGAGGATTCAGGGCTGGCGCTGTTGCTCAGCGATTCGTCGGTGTCGGCGCAATTGCCGGTCGACGAGTCGGTGCCGTTGCTGGAACTGGATCGTCTCGACCTGCGCGAGTTGCCGAGCACGGCGCCTCAGGTGGCAGTCGATCCGCATAACCTCGCATACGTGATCTACACCTCCGGTTCCACCGGCAATCCGAAAGGCGTCAGCGTTGCCCACGGCCCACTGGCGATGCATTGCCAGGCCATCGGTCAGCGCTACGAAATGCGTGACAGCGACTGCGAATTCCACTTCATGTCGTTCGCCTTCGACGGCGCCCACGAACGCTGGCTGACCAGCCTGACCCACGGGGCTTCGCTGCTGATTCGCGACGACACGCTGTGGACGCCGGAGCAGACCTACAACGCGATGATCGAACACGGCGTGAGCGTGGTCGCGTTCCCGCCGGTGTACCTGCAACAACTGGCCGAACACGCCGAGCGTGTCGGCAACCCGCCGAAGGTGCGGATCTATTGCTTCGGCGGCGATGCGGTGCCAAACGCCAGTTTCGAGCGGGTCAAACGCGCCCTCGATCCGGACTACATCATCAACGGCTACGGCCCGACCGAAACCGTGGTCACGCCGTTGATCTGGAAGGCTGGCCGTGAAGAGCCATGCGGTGCCGCTTACGCGCCGATCGGCAGCCGGATCGGCGACCGCAGCGCCTACGTGCTCGACGCCGATCTGAACCTGCTGCCACAAGGCATGGCCGGTGAGCTGTACCTCGGTGGTACCGGGTTGGCGCGGGGTTATCTGAACCGTCCGGGGCTGACCGCCGAGCGTTTTGTCGCCGACCCGTTCAGCGCCCATGGCGGCTTGCTGTATCGCACCGGTGACTTGGTGCGCCAGCGCGTCGACGGCACGTTCGACTATCTGGATCGCATCGACAATCAGGTGAAGATTCGTGGGTTCCGTATCGAACTGGGCGAAGTCGAAGCGGCGCTGCAAGCCCTCGACGGCGTGCGCGAAGCAGTGGTCGTGGCGCAGGAAGGCAGCGCCGGCAGTGGCAAGCGTCTGGTGGCCTACGTGATCGGTGATTCGGCCCGTGCCGAGTTCACCGAAGACCTGCGCGCGCAGCTCAAGGCCAGCCTGCCGGCGCACATGGTGCCGGCGTATGTCCTGCGTCTTGAACGCATGCCGCTGACGCCGAACGGCAAGCTTGATCGCAAGAACCTGCCAAAACCGGACGTCAGCCAACTGCAACAGGCCTACCTCGCGCCACAGACGGCGCTGGAACAGCAACTGGCGGCGATCTGGCAAGACGTGCTCAAGCTTGAGCAAGTCGGTGTCAGCGACAACTTCTTCGAACTGGGCGGCGACTCGATCATCTCGATTCAGGTGGTCAGCCGGGCGCGGCAGGCCGGGATCCGCTTCAGTCCCAAAGACCTGTTCCAGCACCAGACCATTCAGGCCCTCGCTACAGTCGCGCAGACCGGCGAGGCGGTGCAGCCTATCGATCAGCATGCGCAAACCGGTGAAACCGCGCTGTTGCCGATTCATCAGGCATTCTTTGCCGAGGCGATTCCCGACCGTCACCACTGGAACCAGTCGGTGATGCTCAAGCCGACGCAGGCGTTGGATGCTCAGGTTCTGGAGCAGGCGCTGGATGCGTTGGTCGTTCAGCACGACAGTTTGCGTCTGGACTTTGTCGAGCAGGCCGCGGGCTGGTCGGCGCATTACCGTGACGTTGCCACGCAAGCGGGGGAAACCATCCTCTGGCAGGTTGAGGTCGCTGATCTCGCCGCCCTTGAGGCACTGGGCAACAAGGCCCAGCGCAGTCTGCAACTGAGCGGCGGTTCGCTGATCCGCGCGGTGCTGGCGAACCTGGCTGATGGCAGTCAGCGCCTGCTGCTGATCGTCCATCACCTGGTGGTCGATGGCGTGTCGTGGCGGATTCTGTTTGAAGACCTGCAAAACGCTTATCGCCAGCTCCTCGCAGGTAAGCCTGTGCAATTGCCGGCCAAGACCAGTGCAGTCAAAGCCTGGGCGGCAGCGTTGCAGGACTACGCCACAACGCCTGCGTTGCAGGCCGAACTGGGCTTCTGGCAGCAGCAGTTGCACGGCGCTTCGGCGGCTTTGCCTTACGACCGTCCGCAGGGTGGTCAGCAACACGATCAGGCGCTGACCCTGCGCCGCAAACTCGATCAGACCCTGACCCGTCAGTTGTTGCAGGAAGCCCCGGCGGCCTATCGCACCCAGGTCAACGACCTGTTGCTGACCGCGTTGGCGCGGGTGCTGGTGCGCTGGACCGGGGACGACAATGCCCTGGTATTGCTTGAGGGTCATGGTCGCGAAGACCTGTTCGAACACATTGATCTGACCCGCACCGTGGGCTGGTTCACCAGCGTATTCCCGGCACGCCTGGCACCGGCCGCCGAGCTCGGCGCGTCGCTCAAGCAGATCAAGGAACAACTGCGGGCGATCCCCTACAAGGGCATTGGCTTCGGCGCACTCGCACACCTCGGTGATGAGCCGACACGTACCGCCCTGCAAGCCTTGCCGGCGCCGCGCCTGACCTTCAACTATCTTGGCCAGTTCGATGGCAGCTTCGATGCCGCCAGCGATGCTCTGTTCGTGCCGACCAGCGAGTCCGGCGGCGCAGAGGTCAACCTGCAAGGGCCGCTGGGCAATCCGCTGGCGCTCAACAGCAAGGTGTTCGGCGGTGAGTTGGACCTGAGCTGGACTTACAGCGGCGCGATGTTCGACACCGCCGTCATTCAGCGTCTGGCCGACGACTATGTGCAGGAACTGACCGCGCTGATCGGCCACTGCTGCGACACTGCCAACCGTGGCGTGACGCCGTCGGACTTCCCGCTGGCGCAACTGTCGCAAGCGCAACTGGATGCGCTGGTGCTGGAGCCGCAAGGCATCGACGACATCTATCCGCTGTCGCCGATGCAGCAGGGCATGCTGTTCCACACCTTGCTCGAACACGGCAATGGCGACTACATCAACCAGATGCGCCTGGACGTCGACGGCGTCGATCCGCAACGCTTCCGCGCAGCGTGGCAGTCGGCGGTGGATGCGCATGACATCTTGCGCAGCGGTTTCTTCTGGCAAGGCGATCTGCCGCAACCGGTGCAAGTGGTGCAGCGTCAGGTCGAGGTGCCGTTCAGCGTGCTCGACTGGCACGACAGAACTGATCTGGAGGCAGCGCTGCAAACCCTCGCCGATGAGGAGCGCGCACTGGGTCTGGATCTGAGTTGCGCACCGCTGATGCGTCTGGTGCTGGTGCGCACTGCAGCCGAGCGTTATCACTTGATCTACACCAACCATCACATCCTGATGGACGGCTGGAGCAGCGCGCAGTTGCTCGGCGAAGTGTTGCAGCACTACAGCGGCGAAGCGGTCGCCCGTGGCGCAGGTCGCTACCGCGATTACATCGCCTGGCTGCAACGTCAGGATGGCGCGGCGGCGCAAGCCTACTGGCGGGCGACGCTGGGCAATCTGCAGGAACCGACGCGCCTGGCCAATGCCATCGCACGGCCGCACGCCGGTTTGCCGAGCGTGGGTTATGGCGATCATTACCAGGTGCTCGACGCTGAGCTGAGCCAGCGCCTGGGCGAGTTTGCCCGGGCCGCGAAAGTCACCGTCAACACCGTGGTGCAAGCGGCGTGGCTGCTGCTGTTGCAGCGCTACACCGGCAAGGATTGCGTGGCGTTCGGCGCCACCGTCGCCGGGCGCCCGGCGGACCTGCCGGGTGCCGAAGCGCAGATCGGCCTGTTCATCAACACGCTGCCGGTGATCGCTGCGCCGTCCGCGCAGCAGAGCGTGATCGCCTGGCTGCAAGCGGTGCAGGCGCAGAACCTCGCCTCGCGCGAGTTCGAACACACGCCGCTGGCGGATATTCAGCGCTGGGCCGGGCAGGGCGGTGACGCGCTGTTCGACAGCCTGATGGTGTTCGAGAACTACCCGATCGGCGAAGCGCTGGAACGCGGTGCGCCGCAGGGTCTGCGCTTCGGCGCGGTGGCCAATCAGGAGCAGACCAACTATCCGCTGACCCTGCTGGTGAACATGGGCGCGCAACTGTCGGTGCATTTCAGTTACCAGCGCGACAGCTTCGCGGCGGCCAGCGTGGCGCAGTTGGGCGCGCATCTGCAGCGTCTGCTGAGCCAGATGGCGGATGCTGGTGAGCGCACGCTCAGCGAGCTGAACCTGATCGAACACCGCCCGCCGGTGAACAGCGATTTCGTCACCGAGCAGTGCATCCATCAAGCCATCGCCCATCGAGTGGCGGCGACCCCGGATGCCTTGGCGGTGACCTTCGCCCATAAGCAACTGAGCTACGCCGAACTGGATGCCCAGGCCAATCGGCTGGCGCACAAACTGCTTGAGTTGGGCGTCGGCCCGGAAGTGCGCGTGGGCGTGGCCATGCCGCGTTCCGAGCAGTTGCTGATTGCCTTGCTGGCGGTGCTCAAGGCTGGCGGTGCGTATGTCCCGCTGGACCCGGACTACCCGGCCGATCGCGTGGCTTACATGCTCGAAGACAGTCGGGCGCGGGTGTTGCTCACCGAGCAGGCCGTTGCCGCGACTCTGAGTGTGCCGGTCGATACCCAAGTGCTGCTGTTGGATCAGTTGTCGCTGAGCGGCTATTCGACGGTTGCACCACAGACGGCGGTGCAGCCGGATAACCTCGCCTACGTGATCTACACCTCCGGTTCCACCGGCAAACCGAAAGGCGTGGCGATTGCCCATCGCAACGTCATGGCGCTGATCGACTGGTCGGCCAAGGTCTACAGCCGTAACGACATTCAAGGCGTACTGGCCTCGACTTCGGTGTGCTTCGACCTGTCGGTGTGGGAGCTGTTCGTCACGTTGGCCAACGGCGGCTCGCTGATCATCGCGCGTAATGCCTTGGAGCTGCCGCAACTGCCGGCCCGTGATCAGGTGCGCCTGATCAACACCGTGCCGTCGGCGATTGCTGCGCTACAGCGTGCCGGGCAGATTCCGCCAAGCGTGCGCATCATCAATCTGGCGGGTGAACCGCTGAAACAAGCGCTGGTGGAGGCGTTGTATCAGCAGTCGACGGTCGAGCACGTCTACGACCTGTACGGCCCGTCGGAAGACACCACCTATTCGACCTGGACCCGCCGCAGCGCTGGCGGTCAGGCGCGGATTGGGCGTGCGCTCGATTACAGCGCCAGTCATCTGCTGGATGCCGATCTGCACCCGGTGCCGCAGGGCGTTTCGGCGGAGCTGTACCTGTCCGGCGCCGGCATCACGCGCGGTTATCTGGGGCGAGCGGCAATGACCGCCGAGCGCTTCGTGCCGAATCCTTTCGGCGGCAACGGCGAGCGCCTGTACCGCACCGGCGACCTGATTCGTCAGCGCGAGGAGGGCGAGCTGGAGTACATGGGCCGGATCGACCATCAGGTGAAAATTCGTGGATTCCGCATCGAACTGGGGGAGATCGAGGCGCAATTGCTCGCCCAGCCGACGGTCAGCGAAGCGGCGATGCTGGCCGTCGACAGCGACAGCGGTGCGCAACTGGTGGCGTATGTGGTTGCCCCGCAATTGAACATGCACGACGGCGACGCGCAGCGGCAACTGCGCGAGGGACTAAAGACTGGCCTCAAGTCTTCGTTACCTGACTACATGATTCCCGCGCACCTGCTGTTCCTTGAGCAGTTGCCACTGACCCCCAACGGCAAACTCGACCGCAAGGCCCTGCCGGCGGTCGATGCCAGCCAGATGCAGGCCGCGTATGTCGCGCCGCACAGTGAGCTTGAGCAACAGGTCGCGGCGATCTGGCAGCAAGTGCTCGAAGTGCAACGCATCGGTCTGAACGATCACTTCTTCGAACTCGGCGGGCACTCGCTGCTGGCGGTCAACGTGGTATCGCGCATGGCCCTGGAACTGGGCCTGACGCTGACCCCGCAACTGTTATTCCAGCACCCCGTCCTGAGCGATTTTGTCGCTCGACTCGATACAGGAGGCGGGGCAATCAACGAACAGAAACTGAGCAAGCTGGAAGCCCTGCTTGACGATATGGAGGAAGTCTGATGGACAAGAGTGTTGCTTTGAGGGTAGCCAAGCGCTTTATCACTCTGCCGCTGGACAAACGTAAGCTGTACCTGGAAAAGATGCTCGAAGAGGGCGTCTCTCCGGCCAACCTGCCGATCCCGGAAACACGTTCCGGGTTTGCGGCGATTCCTCTGTCGTACGCTCAGGAACGTCAACTGTTCCTCTGGCAAATGGACCCGCACAGCACCGCGTATCACATCCCCAGCGCCCTGCGCCTCAAGGGCCGGCTGGATGTGGCAGCGCTGGAGCGCAGCTTCAACGCGGTGGCGGCGCGTCACGAAAGCTTGCGTACCACTTTCGCCGAACAGGGTGAAAGCTTTTGCCAGGTGATTCACCCGCAGCTGCCGCTGAGCATCAGCCTGACGCCATTGCCGGAGGGCCTCGACGCCGCCGGGGAAGACGCCGCGATCAAGGCCTTCGTCGAGAGCGAAACCGCACGCCCGTTCAATTTGCAGCAGGGCCCGCTGCTGCGGGTGGCGCTGCTGAAAGTGGCCGAAGACGACCATGTGCTGGTGCTGATCCAGCACCACATCATCGCCGATGGCTGGTCGATCAAAGTCCTGGTCAACGAGCTGATCGAGCATTACGCCGCCGACACCGCCGGGCAGCCGCTGAGCCTGCCGGAACTGGAAATACAGTACGCCGACTACGCGATCTGGCAGCGCCACTGGCTGGAAGCGGGCGAGCGTGAGCGCCAGTTGGCCTACTGGGTCAAGACCCTGGGCGGCGAGCAGCCGGTGCTGGAACTGCCGATCGATTTCCCGCGACCGGCCGTGCAAAGCCTGCGCGGTGCGCGGTTGGAACTGAACCTGCCGGCAGACCTCGGCGACGCCCTCAAACAGCTGGCGCAGCGCGAAGGTGCGAGCCTGTTCATGCTGCTGCTGGCGTCGTTCCAGGCGTTGCTGCATCGCTACAGCGGTCAGGCGCAGATTCGCGTCGGGGTGCCGACCGCCAACCGTAACCGGGTCGAGACTGAAGGCCTGATCGGCTTCTTCGTCAACACGCAGGTGCTGAATGCCGAAGTCAGCGGGCAATTGCCGTTCAACCAGTTGCTGGCTCAGGTCAAGCAGGCGGCGATGGATGCGCAGGCCCATCAGGATCTGCCGTTCGAGCAACTGATCGAAGCGCTGCAACCGGAGCGCAGCCTGAGCCACAGTCCGGTGTTCCAGGTGATGTTCAACCACCAGACCAGTCGCGATCAGGGCCGCAGCGCCGCGCAGTTACCGCAACTGAGTGTCGAGGACGTGCAGTGGGAAGGGCGCACCGCGCAGTTCGACCTGACGCTGAATACCTACGAGTCCAGCGACGGCTTTGCCGCCGAGCTGACCTACGCCACCGATCTGTTCAAAGCTGAAACCGTCGAGCGTCTGGCGCGTCACTGGCAGAACCTGCTGCGTGGCATCGTCGCCTCGCCGAGCCAGCGCGTCGGCGAATTGCCGTTGCTGGAAAGCGCCGAACACGGCGTGCTGTTGCAGGACTGGTTGCGCAGCGCCGACCGCACTGCGCTAGCCGAATGCGTGCAGCAGGATTTCTCCCGGCGTGCCCAGCAAACGCCGCAGGCCACTGCCCTGATCATCGGCGAACACGTGCTGAGCTACGCCGAGCTGGATGCCCGCTCCAATCAACTGGCGCACAAGCTGATCGAGGCCGGTGTCGGCCCGGATCAACTGGTCGGTATCGCCGTCGAGCGCAGCGTGGAAATGATTGTCGGCCTGCTGGCGATCCTCAAGGCCGGCGGCGCTTATGTGCCGCTGGACCCGGCGTATCCACAGGATCGCCTGGCCTACATGATTGAGGACAGCGGCCTGCAATTGCTGCTGACCCAAAGCCATTTGCAGACGCAGCTGCCGATCCCGCCGGGTGTGCAAACGCTGCTGCTGGATCAACCTCGCGAGTGGCTGGCGGCTTATCCACAGAGCGCGCCGGACGTTGCAGTCAATGGCGAGCATCTGGCCTACACGATCTACACCTCCGGTTCCACCGGCAAACCGAAAGGCGTGATGGTGCGCCACGCGGCGCTGAGCAACTTTGTCGCGAGCATGATCAAGCAGCCGGGCCTCTGTGCCGCCGATCGCATGCTGTCGCTGACCACCTTCTCGTTCGATATTTTCGGCCTGGAAATCTACGGCCCATTGCTGGCCGGCGCTTGTGTGGTGCTGACTGGCAAGGATGTGCATCAAGACCCGCAAGCGGTGCTCGAACTGATCGAGCGTCATGCCGTGACGGCGCTGCAAGCCACGCCTTCGACCTGGCGCATGCTGCTGGACAACGAACAGGCGCCCATCCTTTCGGGCCGCACGTTCCTCTGTGGCGGTGAGGCGCTGCCGCAGGAACTGGCGCAACGCATGCTGGCACTGACGCCGAGGGTGTGGAACCTCTACGGCCCGACCGAAACCACTATCTGGTCGGCGCAGCACGCCTTGAGTGCGGACAACAGCCGTCCATTCCTCGGCACGCCGATCGACAACACCGCGTTGTACATCCTCGGCAGCGACCTGGAGCTCAATCCGCTCGGCGCCCCGGGGGAATTGCTGATCGGCGGCGACGGCCTCGCTCGTGGTTACTTCCAGCGCCCGAGCCTGACTGCCGAACGCTTTGTCCCGGATCCCTTTTCGACAACCGGCGCGCGTCTGTACCGCACCGGCGACCTGACCCGTTACCGCGCCGAAGGCGTGATCGAGTACATCGGGCGGATCGACCATCAGGTGAAAATCCGTGGTTTCCGGATTGAACTCGGCGAGATCGAAGCGCGTTTGCTCGCCCTCGATAGCGTGCGCGAAACCGTCGTAGTCGCTCAGGACGGCCCGACCGGACCGCAACTGGTCGGCTATGTGGTGCCGACCGCCGACGCTTTTGATGAAGGCGGACTGCGCGCCGCATTGAAAGCCAGCCTCAAGGCCGAGCTGCCGGAATACATGGTGCCGGCGCATCTGTTGTTCCTCGCGCAACTGCCACTGACGCCGAACGGTAAAGTCGACCGCAAAGCCTTGCCGACACCCGACGCCAGCCAGCTGCAATCGACTTACATCGCCCCGCAAACCGCCACTCAGCACAGCGTTGCCGAAATCTGGCAGGCGGTGCTCAAGCTTGATCGCGTTGGCCTGAGTGACAACTTCTTCGAACTGGGCGGCCACTCGTTGCTGGTCACGCAAGTGGTCTCGCGCGTACGTCAGGCGCTGAACGTGCAGGTGCCGCTGCGCACGTTGTTCGAACACAGCACGCTGGAAGACTTCGTCGCCGCGCTGGGTGTCGATCAGGCGCATCGGGAGCCACCGATTGTTGCCTTGCCACGCCAGCAACCGCTGGCGCTGTCCTATGCCCAGGAGCGTCAATGGTTCCTCTGGCAACTGGAACCGACCAGCACCGCTTATCACGTGCCGGCGGCGTTGCGTCTGCGCGGTGAGCTGGATCTGCCGGCGTTGCAGCGCAGCTTCGACGCGTTGATCGAGCGCCACGAATCGCTGCGCACCTGCTTCGTCGAACAGCAGGGTCAGACCCTGCAAGTGATCCAGGCTCACGGCACGCTCGATCTGCAGGTGCAGGACGTGGCGGCGGAGCTCGACGAGGCGGCGCTGCAAGCGCTGGTCGCCGCCGAAACCCTGCACCTGTTCAATCTGCAGCAAGGCCCGTTGCTGCGGGTCAAACTGCTGCGGCTGGCCGCCGATGACCACGCGCTGGTCATCACCCTGCATCACATCGTCTCCGACGGCTGGTCGATGAATGTCATGGTCGATGAGCTGGTGGCGTTGTATGCCGCCTACAGCCAAGGCCAGAACGTGCAATTGCCGGCGCTGCCGGTGCAATACGCCGACTACGCCGCGTGGCAGAAACAGTGGATGGACGCCGGTGAACGCGAGCGGCAATTGAGCTACTGGACCGCACAACTCGGCGATGGCGATCAACCGCTGCTGGAGCTGCCGACCGACCGTCCGCGTCCAGCCGAGCAGAGCTATCGTGGCGCCCGTCGCGAGATCCCGCTGAGCCTCGAACTGGCCACCGCGCTCAAGCACCTGGCGCAGCGCGAGAACGTCACGCTGTTTGCGCTGTTGCTGGCGTCGTTCCAGACCTTGCTGCATCGCTACAGCGGTCAGGCCGATATCCGCGTCGGGGTGCCGGTGGCCAACCGCAACCGGGTCGAGACCGAAGGCCTGATCGGTTTCTTCGTCAACACCCAGGTACTCAAGGCCGAGTTCGACAGTCAGCAGACGTTCCGCAGCCTGCTGCAGCAAGTGAAAAACACCGTACTCGGCGCGCAGGCGCATCAGGATCTGCCGTTCGAGCAATTGGTCGACGCGCTGCAACCGGAGCGCAGCCTCAGCCACAGCCCGCTGTTCCAGGTGATGCACAACCACCAGAGCCAGGTGCGTCAGGCGCAGGGCGCCACGCGGCTGCCAAAACTGGCGATTGAAGGCTTGCCTTGGGCGTCCAGTACTGCGCAGTTCGACTTGACCCTGAACACTTTTGAATCGAGCGACAACGTCTGGGCCGAGCTGACCTATGCCACCGACCTGTTCGACGTCGAGACCATCGAGCGCCTGGCGCAACACTGGACCCGTCTGCTGCAAGGCATCGTCGCCGACAGCACTCAGCGCATCGCCGAACTGCCGCTGCATGACGCCGCCGAACGTGCGGCGACCTTGCAGCAGTGGAACCCGGCCATCCGCGATTTCCCGAGCGAGCAGTGCCTGCATCAACGGATCGAACAACAAGCCGCCCGCGCCCCGCAAGCGATTGCCGTGAGCTGTGCCGGGCAGTCCCTGAGCTACGGCGAGCTCAACAGTCGCGCCAACCAGTTGGCCCACAAGCTGATTGCCAGCGGTGTCGGCCCGGATGTGCGCGTCGGTCTGGCGGTGGAGCGCAGCCTCGACATGCTGGTCGGCCTGCTGGCGATTCTCAAGGCCGGCGGCGCCTATGTGCCGCTGGACCCGACGTATCCGGAAGAACGCCTGAGCTACATGATCGGCGACAGCGGCATCGCCTTGCTGCTGACCCAGAGTCATCTGCTGGGTCGTCTGCCGGTGCCGGATTCGCTGCGCAGCCTGATGCTCGATCAGGAACGTGACGGTCTGGAAGGCTACAGCGACAGCAATCCGCAGGTGCGCATGAGCCCGGACAACCTGGCTTACGTGATCTACACCTCCGGTTCTACCGGTCAGCCGAAGGGTACGTTGCTGGCCCATCGCAACGTGTTGCGCCTGTTCGAGGCCACTGTTGCGTGGTTCGATTTCGGTGCCGCGGATGTCTGGAGCCTGTTCCATTCCTACGCCTTCGATTTCTCGGTGTGGGAGATTTTCGGGGCACTGCTGTACGGCGGCAGACTGCTGGTGGTGCCTTACGAGGTCAGCCGCTCGCCGGAAGATTTCTTCGCCCTGCTTTGCCGCGAAGGCGTCACCGTGCTCAACCAAACGCCGTCGGCGTTCAAGCAATTGATGCAAGTGGCGTGCGCCCCGCAGCACGCGGCGCAAGCACTGGCGCTGCGTTACGTGGTGTTCGGCGGCGAGGCGCTGGAGGTCAAGAGCCTGCGTCCGTGGTTCGAGCGTTTCGGCGATCAGGCACCGCAACTGATCAACATGTACGGCATCACCGAAACCACCGTGCACGTGACCTACCGGCCGATTACGCTGGCCGACTTGCAGCGTGACGCCAGCAGCCCGATCGGCGAGCCGATCCCGGACCTGTCCTGGTACTTGCTCGACGGTGATCTGAATCCGGTCGCCAAAGGTTGTATCGGTGAGCTGTACGTCGGTCGCGCCGGCCTGGCTCGCGGTTACCTGAACCGCGCGGACCTGACCAGCCTGCGCTTCATTCCCGACCCGTTCGCCGCCGATGGCGGGCGTCTGTACCGTACCGGTGACCTGGCGCGCTACCGCGCCGACGGCGTGATCGAGTACATCGGGCGGATCGACCATCAGGTGAAAATCCGCGGTTTCCGTATCGAACTTGGCGAGATCGAAGCGCAGCTGCTGGAACAGGCTGCCGTGCGCCAGGCCGTGGTACTGGCGCAGCCGGGCCTCAGTGGTCAGCAACTGGTGGCGTATCTGGTGCCAGGCGACGCCGCGCTGCTCGACGCAAGCCCGGCCGAACAGGCGCTGTGGCGCGACAGCGTGCGCGCCGAACTCAAGGCCAATCTGCCTGATCACATGGTCCCGGCGCACCTGTTGCTGCTGGCGCAATTGCCGTTGACCGCCAACGGCAAACTCAACCGCAACGCCTTGCCGTCACCGGACGCCAGCCAGGCGCAGCAGACCTATCAGGCGCCGCAAAGCGCGATGGAGCAGGGGCTGGCGGCGATCTGGCAGGACGTGCTGAAGCTGCCGCAAGTCGGCATCCACGATAACTTCTTCGAATTGGGCGGCGACTCGATCATCTCGATCCAGGTGGTCAGCCGTGCCCGTCAGGCCGGCATTCGCCTCAATCCCAAAGACCTGTTCCAGCACCAGACCGTACAGCGTCTGGCGTTGGTCGCGCAGTGGGGTGGCGACGAATCGACCATTGATCAGCAAGCCGCGAGCGGTGCAGCGGTGCTGCTGCCGATCCAGCAGCAATTCTTCGCCGACGAGATTCCGCAGCGTCATCACTGGAACCAGTCGGTGCTGCTGCAACCGCGGCAGGCGCTGGACGCTGAAAAAGTCGAGCAAGTGTTGCGCGCACTGGTGGCTCATCACGATGCCTTACGCCTGAGCTTCACCCAGCGCGATGGCGTGTGGCAGGCCGAGCACCGCGCGGTCGAAGCGCTGCCGCAGAACCTGCTCTGGCAGGAGGACGTGGCCGATGCCGCCGCTCTTGAAACCTTGGGTAATCGCGCCCAGCGCAGCCTCGATCTGCAACACGGGCCGCTGCTGCGTGCGGTGCTGGCAACTCTGGCCGATGGCACGCAGCGTCTGCAGTTGGTGATTCATCACCTGGCGGTGGACGGCGTGTCGTGGCGGATTCTGCTGGAAGACCTGCAAAACGCTTATCAGCAATTGCTGAATGATCAGCCGTTGAGCCTGCCGTCCCGGACCAGCGCCTTCAAGGACTGGGGCGAGCATTTGCAACGTTACGCCAACAGCCCGGCGTTGCAGGCAGAGCTGGCTTGGTGGCAGGCCTGCCTGAGCGATGTGAGTACCGATCTGCCGTGCAAACGCGTTGACGCCAGCGAGGACAATCGTCTGGCCCAGACCGTACAAACCCGCCTCGGCGCCGAGCTGACACGGCAACTGCTGCAAGAGGCCCCGGCGGCATACCGCACTCAGGTCAACGACCTGTTGCTGACGGCGCTGGCGCGAGTCATTGGACGCTGGAGCGGGCAGGCGTCGACGCTGATCCAGCTCGAAGGCCACGGCCGCGAAGCACTGTTCGACGGTGTCGATCTGACCCGCACGGTGGGCTGGTTCACCAGCCTGTTCCCGGTGCGCCTGACGCCGGTAGAGACGCTTGGCGAGTCGATCAAGCAGATCAAGGAACAACTGCGCTCGATCCCCAACAAGGGCATCGGTTTCGGCGCCTTGCGTTACCTTGGTGATGCGCAGGCGCAGCAGAGCCTGCAGGCCTTGCCGAGCCCGCGCATCACCTTCAACTACCTTGGGCAGTTCGACGGCAGTTTCGCCGGCGACGAGGCTGCGCTGTTCGTGCCGTCGCCGGACAACGCCGGCCTCGATCAGAGCCCGGAGGCGCCGCTGGGCAACTGGTTGACCCTCAACGGTCAGGTGTATGGCGGCGAGCTGCGGGTGGGCTGGACGTTCAGTAGTGAGCGCTTCGACAGCGCGGTGATCGAAGCCCTGGCCGCAGATTACGCCGCAGAACTCGCGGCATTGATCGGCCATTGCCTGACCCCGGGCGTCGAAGGCCTGACCCCGTCGGACTTCCCGTTGGCCGGCCTGACGCAGGCGCAGCTTGATCAGTTCCCGCTGGCACCGCGCCAGGTCGCCGATGTGTATCCGCTGTCGGCGATGCAGCAGGGCATGTTGTTCCACAGCCTCTACGAGCAGGCCACCGACGATTACATCAACCAGGTCCGGCTCGATGTCGAAGGCCTCGATCCGCAACGCTTCCAGCAAGCCTGGCAAGCGGCGGTGGACAACCACGACATCCTGCGCAGCAGCTTTGTCTGGCAGGGTGAACTGGCGCGTCCGGTGCAGGTGGTGCACAAGCAACTGGACATGCCGTTCCGCGTCCTCGACTGGCGTGATCGTGACGATTGTCAGAGCGATCTGAATGCGCTGGCCGCAGCCGAACAGGCACAAGGTTTCGACCTGAGCCAAGGGCCGCTGTTGCGCATGGTCGTGGTGCGGCTGGACGAGCAGCGTTGCCATTTGATCTACACCAACCACCACATCCTGATGGACGGCTGGAGCAACTCGCAGTTGCTCGGCGAAGTCCTGCAACGCTACAGCGGGGTTGCCCAACCGCCACTGGCCGGGCGTTATCGCGATTACATCGAATGGCTGCAGCGCCAGGACGTGCAGGCCAGCGAACGTTACTGGACCGCGCAACTGGCTGACCTGCAAGCGCCGACCTTGCTCGCGCAAGCGTTGCAGGCGCAGCGCGGCGATGCACCGCGCGACGGCCATGGTGAACATTTCTGCGTACTCGACGCTGAGCAGACGCGGCGTCTGGGCGAGTTTGCGCGCCAGCAGAAAGTCACCCTCAACACGCTGATTCAAGCGGCATGGCTGCTGCTGTTGCAGCGCCTGACCGGCCAGCCGTGTGTGGCGTTCGGCGCCACGGTGGCGGGGCGTCCGGCCGAGCTCAAAGGGGTCGAGCAGCAGATCGGTCTGTTCATCAACACCTTGCCGGTCATCGCCAGTCCGCATTCGCCATCGAGCGTTGGCGAATGGTTGCAGAGCGTGCAGGCGCAGAACCTGGCCTTGCGCGAGCATGAGCACACCCCGCTGTTCGACATTCAGCGCTGGGCCGAGCGCAACGGTGAGGCGCTGTTCGACAACATTCTGGTGTTCGAGAACTACCCGGTGTCCGAGGCGCTGGCGCAGGGCGCACCGCAAGAATTGCGCTTCGGTGAAATCCACAATCATGAGCAGACCAACTATCCGCTGACGCTGCTGGTGCACTTGAGCGACGAGTTGTCGATGCACTTCAGCTACCAGTGCGAAAGCTTTGCCGCGCACAGCGTGGTGCAACTGGCCGGGTATCTGCAGCGCTTGCTCGGGCAGATGAGCGAGTCGGGGCAGCGTTCGCTCAGTGAGCTGAACCTGATCGAGCACAGCCCGCAGGCGAACACCGACTTCTCCACCGATCTATGCATCCATCAAGCCATCGCCCGTCAGGTGGCGGCGACCCCGGATGCCTTGGCGGTGACCTTCGCCCATACGCAACTGACCTACGCCGCACTGGACGCGCAGGCCAACCGTCTGGCGCACAAACTGCTTGAGTTGGGTGTTGGTCCGGAAGTGCGGGTGGGCGTGGCCATGCCGCGTTCCGAGCAGTTGCTGATTGCCTTGCTCGCGGTGCTCAAGGCCGGTGGCGCCTATGTGCCGCTGGACCCGGATTACCCGGCGGATCGCGTGGCTTACATGCTCGAAGACAGCCGCGCGCGGGTGTTGCTCACCGAGCAGGCCGTTGCCGCGACTCTGAGTGTGCCGGGCGATACGCAAGTGCTGCTGATGGATCAGCTTTCGTTGAGCGCTTTTCCGAGCAGCGCGCCGCAAACATCGGTCGCTCCGGACAACCTCGCCTACGTGATCTACACCTCCGGTTCCACCGGCAAACCAAAAGGCGTGGCGATTGCCCATCGCAACGTCATGGCGCTGATCGACTGGTCGGCCAAGGTCTATAGCCGCGAGGACATTCAAGGCGTGTTGGCTTCCACTTCGGTGTGCTTCGACCTGTCGGTGTGGGAACTGTTTGTCACCCTGGCCAACGGCGGCTCGCTGATCATCGCCCGTAATGCCTTGGAGCTGCCGCAACTGCCGGCCCGCGATCAGGTGCGCCTGATCAACACCGTGCCATCGGCGATCGCCGCGCTGCAGCGTTCCGGGCAGATTCCGTCGAGCGTGCGCATCATCAATCTGGCGGGTGAACCGCTGAAGCAAGCGCTGGTGGAGGCGCTGTATCAGCAGCCGACGGTCGAGCATGTTTACGACCTGTATGGCCCGTCGGAAGACACCACCTACTCGACCTGGACCCGCCGCAGTGCCGGTGGTCAGGCGCGGATCGGGCGTGCGCTCGAGCACAGCGCCAGCCATCTGCTGGATGCCGATCTGCACGCGGTGCCGCAGGGCGTTTCGGCGGAGCTGTACCTGTCCGGCGCCGGCATCACGCGCGGTTATCTGGGACGTGCGGCGATGACCGCCGAGCGCTTCGTGCCGAATCCTTTCGTCGACAACGGCGAGCGCATGTACCGCACCGGCGACCTGATTCGAGAGCGCGAGGAGGGCGAACTGGAGTACATGGGCCGGATCGACCATCAGGTGAAAATTCGCGGCTTGCGTATCGAGCTGGGCGAAATTGAAGCGCGTCTGCTGGCGCATGCCGCCGTGCGTGAAGCGGTGGTCGTCGCCAGCGAAGTGTCGGGCAGTCAGCAACTGATTGCCTATCTGGTGCCGAGCGATCCGGCGATCATCGACGCCAGCGCCGAGCAACAGGCCGCACTGCAGCAAACCCTCGGCAACTGGCTGGGCGCGACCCTGCCGGATTACATGGTGCCGAACCATCGCCTGTGGCTGGCGCAGCTGCCGCTGACCCCCAACGGCAAGATCGATCGCAAGCGCCTGCCGGCACTGGAGCTGAGTTCCGCGCAGTTGCATGTCGAACCGGCGAATGCCACCGAGCAGGCGCTGGTGGAGATCTGGAAGGAGGTATTGGGCCTTGAGCAGGTCAGCACCCATGACAGTTTCTTTGCCTTGGGCGGCGATTCGATCATCTCGATTCAGGTGGTCAGTCGCGCCCGTCAGCAAGGGCTGGAGCTGAGCCCGAAAGACCTGTTCCAGCAACCGACCATTCAGCAACTGGCCCTGTGCGTGCAAGCTGCCGAAGGGCGTGTGGCGCCGGAGCCGGCGCTGATCGACCTGCCGCTGCACGGCTTGAGCGAGGCGCAAGTGGCGCAACTGCCACTGCCGGCGGGGCAACTCGACGGGCTCTATCGCTTGTCGCCGATGCAGCAGGGCATGCTGTTCCTCGGCCTGAATTCGCCGGAATCGGACCTGTACGTCAACCAGTTGAGCGTTCCGGTGCAGGGCCTTGAGCCGCTGCGTCTGCAAGCTGCGTGGGAAAGCGTCAGCCGTCGCCACGACATTCTGCGCACCGGCTTCCTCTGGCAGGACATGGCCGAGCCGCTGCAATTCGTCCTCGCCGATCCGCAGTTGCCGTTCAGTCTGCTTGACTGGCGTGAGCAGGATCATTCGGCCGAGGCCTTGCAAGGCCTGGCGGATGCCGAGCGGGCCAAGGGCTTCGACCTTGACCGGCCACCGCTGCAACGGCTGACGCTGGTGCAAGTCAGCGAGCACAGCTATCAGCTGATCTGGACCTACCATCACATTCTGATCGACGGCTGGAGCAGTTCGCAGTTGATCGGTGAGGTGCTGAGCCAGTATTCCGGACGACCACTGGCCGACGCGGTGCCGTATCGCGGTTACATCAACTGGCTGCAACAGCAGGACGCGAACGCCAGCGAAGGTTTCTGGCGTCAGCACCTGAGCCGGCTCGACGAACCGACCTATCTGGCGGACGCAGTGACGCGTACCGGCAGCGGTCGCGGTCACCAGGCGCTGTACAGCCGTCTGGGCGAGGCCCGCACCGAACAGTTGAAAGCCTTTGCCCAGTCGCAGCAGGTCACCCTCAACACCTTGGTGCAGGGCGCGTGGCTGGTGCTGCTCAGCCGTTACAGTGGCCAGCGTTGCGTGGCGTTCGGCGCCACGGTGGCGGGGCGTCCGGCGAGTCTGCCGGCGTCGGAATCGATCCTCGGCCTGTTCATCAACACCTTGCCGGTGATCAAGGACGTGCCGGCCGAGCAGGCCGTGGGCGCCTGGTTGCGCGAGTTGCAGGACTTCAACCTGGAACTGCGCGAGCGCGAGTACACCCCGCTGACCGACGTCCAGCGTTGGGGCGGGCGTGCCGGGCAGTCGCTGTTCGACAGCATCATCGTGTTCGAGAACCACCCGATCGATCAGGCGCTGCGCGAGTGGCGCGATGATTCGCTGAAGTTTGGCGAGATCAATAACTCGGGCCTGACCAATTTCCCGATGGACCTGATGGTCACCCTCGAAGACGGGTTGGTGATCGAGTACATGTTCCTGCGCGAACATTTTGATCTGGCGACTGTGGAAGGCATCCGCAGCAACATGGAAGGCCTGCTCACGGCACTGGTTCAGGACGCCGGGCAGGCGCTGGGACGCATCGGTCTGCCGACCGGGCAAGTCGCGCCCGCACCGGACGTTGTCGCGCAAGCGCAGACTACGCTGGTGCACCAGCGCATTGCCGGTTGGGCCGCACAGCGTGCCGAACAAACCGCCGTGATCTTCAATGAGCAAGCCTTCAGCTACGGGCAGATCGACGCGCGGGCCAATCGTCTGGCACATGCGCTGATCGCCGAAGGTGTCGGTCCGGAAGTGCGGGTCGGTGTGGCCCTGCCACGCAGCGAAAACATGATCGTCGCGCTGTTGGCGGTGCTCAAGGCCGGGGGTGCCTACGTGCCGCTGGACGCAACCTATCCGCGCGAGCGCTTGAGTTATCTGATGCACGATTCGGGCATCGCCTTGCTGCTCAGCGATTCGAGTCTGCGTCAGGTGCTGCCGACCCAGGCCAACCTGCAGGTGCTGGAACTCGATCAGCTGGATCTGCGCGCTCGGCCGGATTCGGCGCCGCAGGTCGCGGTGCAGCCGGGCAACCTGGCCTACGTGATCTACACCTCCGGCTCCACTGGTCAGCCGAAAGGTGTCGGCGTGGCGCACGGACCGCTGGCGATGCACTGCCAGGCAATCGGCCAGCGTTACGAAATGAGCGCGGCCGATTGCGAATTGCACTTCATGTCGTTCGCCTTCGACGGCGCGCATGAGCGCTGGCTGACCACCCTGACTCACGGCGCGCGTTTGCTGATCCGTGACGACAGCCTGTGGACGGCCGAACAGACCTACGACGCCCTGCAACAGCATGGCGTGACCGTGGCCGCGTTCCCGCCGGTGTACCTGCAGCAACTGGCCGAACACGCCGAACAGCACGGCAATCCGCCGCCGGTACGAATCTACTGTTTCGGCGGGGATGCGGTGCCGGTGGCGAGTTTCGAACTGGCCAAACGCGCACTGCAACCGCAGTACATCATCAACGGCTATGGCCCGACTGAAACGGTGGTCACGCCGTTGATCTGGAAGGCCGCGGTCGACGATCAATGCGGCGCGGCCTATGCGCCAATCGGCAGCGTGGTCGGCGAGCGCAGCGGTTATGTGCTCGACAGCGACCTGAACCCGCTGCCGGCCGGCATTGCCGGTGAGTTGTACCTGGGTGGTGCGTTGGCGCGCGGTTATCTGGGGCGTGCCGGTGGCACCGCCGAACGTTTCGTTGCCAACCCGTTCAGCGCCGACGGCAGTCGCCTGTACCGCACCGGCGACCTGGTGCGCCAACGTGCCGACGGCACTGTCGACTATCTCGGGCGGATCGACCATCAGGTGAAAATCCGTGGTTTCCGCATCGAGCTGGGTGAAATCGAAGCGCGCCTCAAGCAGCAGCCGGGCGTGCGTGACGCTGCCGTGGTGGCCCGCGAGGGCGTCAGCGGCAAGCAACTGCTCGGCTATGTACTGGCCGCTGCCGAGACGCCAGCCGACGGCTTGGGCGAACGTCTGCGCGAGCAACTCAAGGCCAGCCTGCCGGATTACATGGTGCCGGCACACCTGATGGTGCTTGAGCGCATGCCGCTGACGCCGAACGGCAAACTCGACCGCAAGGCCCTGCCGAATCCGGACGCCGAACAGCGGCTGGCCTACGTCGAGCCGCGCACCGAGCTGGAAAAAGCCCTGGCGAAGATCTGGCAGGAAGTGCTGAAAATCGAACGGGTCGGGCTCACCGACAACTTCTTCGAACTGGGTGGCGACTCGATCCTCAGCCTGCAAGTGGTGGCCCGCAGCCGTGTGCTCAAGGCTCAGGGCCTGAGCCTGAAACTGCGCGATCTGATGCAGAAACCGAGCATCGGCGAACTGGTAGCGAGCGTTCAGGGCACGGCGGAAAAAGCCTCCGGGTTGCTGGCGATGAACGCCGAGGTCAGGGGCGTGGCGCCGCTGTTCTGCCTGCATGCCGGTTTCGGCACGGTGTTCGATTACGAGCCGCTGGCGCGGCGCTTGAGCGGTCAACGCCAGGTGTTGGCGATTCAGTCGCGGATGCTGCTGGATCCGGCGTTCAACGACACCTCGCTGCAGGAAATGGCCAGTGATTACCTGGCGCAGATTCGCCAGAAACAGCCGCAGGGGCCGTATCACCTGCTCGGCTGGTCGCTGGGCGGAACGCTGGCGATGTTGATTGCCGCGCAACTGGAACAGGCCGGGCAACAGGTCAAGTTTGTCGGGCTGGTCGACAGCTTCGTGCCGTCGGCGGCGGTTGACGCCGGGGCGGTCGATGACTGGCAAGCCGACCTGCGCGACTTCCTGCAGGTGACGCTGCCGGACGCCGCACCGGGCTTGTCCATCGACGGTGAAGAAACGCCGCACAATCTGCGTGCGCTGTTCCAGCGTGCGATGAGCGCCGAGCGCGGGGCGTCGACTTATGTGGCACTGGGTGCCGAAGAACTGGCGCAGGTGTTCAGCGTGGCGCGCCGGCTCAAGCAGTTGTCGCTCAAGCTTGAGCGTTGTGCGCCGTTGACCGTCAACCCGACGTGCTGGTGGACCTTGGGTCGCGAAGCCGAGGCATTGGAGCTGGCAGCGCAACTGGGACAGCCGGGCATGGGCGGCGAATGGCTGGATTGCGGGCACTTCCAGATCCCGCGCGATGAAACTTTCCTGTCCGAGGCTGAAGAAATGCTCGGCCAGATCGTTGAATCAGTAGTCATGTCCTGAACCCAGCTGTGAAACCCAAGTAAAACCGATCGGGCGCTGATGGCACCCGATCGCTTTGGAGATTTGAATGTCATTGAATCCTGATATCGCCGCATTTCTGCAACTGGTCGGCAACGGCCGGGCCAGTGGTAAACGCGTCGGCATGCATGAGCTGACCCCGAGCGAGGCCCGTGAACAGTTCGATCAGTCATCGTTGCTGATGGACGCCGGCGGTGAAGAACTGGCCGTGGTGGATGAGCTGCAATTGCCGGTGCGTGACGGCGCACTGTTGCACGCGCGGATCTACAGCAACCATCCGTTGCAGGCGGGCGCCGGTCGTCCGGCACTGCTGTATTTCCATGGCGGCGGCTATGTGGTCGGCAGCCTCGATTCGCATGATTCGCTGTGCCGCGCGCTGGCCTCGCTGGCTGATTGCGTGGTGCTGTCGGTGGCGTACCGACTGGCGCCGGAACATCGCTTTCCGACGGCGACCGATGATGCCCGCGATGCCTGGGACTGGCTGCTGGCGAGTGCGGCTGATCTGGGCATCGACACGGCGCGGCTGGCGATTGCCGGCGACAGCGTCGGTGGCAGCCTGGCCACGGTACTGGCTGCGCAACTGACGGATGCCGCTGTGCAGCCGCGCTTGCAGGTGCTGATTTATCCGGTCACCGATGCCAGTCGCAGCACGCCGTCGATCGAGCGTTTTGCCGAAGGTTATCTGCTGGAGAAGGCTTCGCTGCAGTGGTTCTACGCGCACTATCAGCGTGATGCCAGCGATCGTTTCGATCCGCGTTTCTCGCCGTTGCTCGGTGAAGTTCCGGCCGATGTCGCGCCGGTGTTGATGGTGTTGGCCGAGTGTGATCCGTTGCATGATGAGGGGGTGGCGTATGCCCGGCATTTGCAGGCGGCGGGGGTTGCTGTGGATTTGCAGGTTTACGCCGGCATGACCCATGACTTCATGCGGATGGGGGCGATTGTTGATGAGGCTGAAGAGGCGCTGGGGTTGATTGCTGGGCGGTTGGTAGAGGTGTTTGCTTTGGCTTGACCGGGGTGGGGGGGAATATCCGTTGCTGCGGTAACGGCCACCTAGGGTTCCGCCCTGACGGCGGGTCACTTTGGCAAACGCCCCAAAGTAACCAAAGGGCTTTACCCTGACGTTCGGCCCTCGCTCAGGCTCGGGTTCCTTCGCTGCGGGATTCATCCGGGGGGCAGCGCCTACGGTTTGCTTCGCTGCACCTCCTCTCGCTGTGTTTGGCTGCGCCAAACGGTCGCTGCGCTCCCACCCCCGGATAAATCCCTCCACTCAGCCTGCCGACGGGCCCTCAGATCAAAAGCGGTACTCGAGCTAACGCTCATCGTGTTGAGTGGGGCGGCTTCGCCGCATGGGGTGTGCACGAATAAAATTCTGGGAGCTGGCTTGCCAGCGATGGCGGCCTGACAGCCGACCAATTTCTAACTGAAAACACCCGATCCCACTGTGGGAGCTGGCTTGCCAGCGATGGCGGCCTGACAGCCGACCAATTTCTAACTGAAAACACTCAATCCCATGTAGGAACTGCCGAAGGCTGTGATCTTTTGATCTGGCTCTGGCTCTGGCTCTGGCTCTGGCTCTGGCTCTTGATCTGGCTTTTGATTTTTTGCCCCTTCGGCAGGCCGAGCGGAGGTGTCCATCCGGGGGTAGGCGCGCAGCGCTGTGCGGCGAAGCCGCATACATCGAGAGGAGGTGCAGCGAAGCAAACCGTAGGCGATGCCCCCGGATGGGCACCGTAGCGAGGGAACACTGAGCCTAAGCGAAGTGCCGTACGCCGGGGCAAAGCCTTTTGGGTTACCTTTCCGGCGTCTGGAAAAGGTGACTCGCTGTAAGAGCGAAACCGCCAGCAGCAACACCCGCAGCAACGGATATTCACCCAAATCCCCAAGAACCTGGTCGGCCCAAAGGCCGCCAAGCCCCAATCAGCCCGCAAAAAAAACGCCAGCAAATGCCGGCGTTTCAGTGAGCGCTAAACGTATTACCAGTTGTAGGTCACGTCAGCAGTCATGGTCCGGCCTTCGCCGTAGTAGCAATCGAGGGTACCGTTGCACGCGGCCACGTATTTCTCGTCGGTGAGGTTTTGCAGGTTGGCTTGCAGCTTCACGCCTTTGACGTGCAGCGGCGATTTCTCCAGGTCGTAAGAGACCATGGCGTCATACACGGTGTAGGACGGAATCTGGAACGAGTCCGACTCGTAATCCGAACCGTAGCTGCTGCGCACGTAGCGGGCGCCCAGGCCCATGCCGAAACCGGCGAGGGCGGTGGAGATGTCGAAGTCGTAGTTGACCCACGCGGAGGCGGTCAGTGGTGGACGCATGGCCAGGGTGCGACCTTCGCGACCGTCGTTGTCTTTCTCCCACTTGGTCTGGTTACGCGACACTGCCGCCAGCACGCGCAGGTTGCGGGTGACGTTGACCTTGCCTTCCAGCTCGATACCGCGCGAACGCACGGAGCCGCTCTGGGTGCTGAAGCCCGGGTTGTTGAGGTCGGTGGTGAGCATATTGTCCTGGTCGATCTGGTACGCCGACAGCTGAATGAAGCCGTCGATCGACTTCGGCTCGTACTTGACGCCGACTTCGTACTGCTTGCCGGTGGTCGGTTCGAAGGCGCTGCCGCTCATGTCGGTACCGGTTTGCGGCAGGAACGATTCGGCGTAGCTGACGTACGGTGTGATGCCGTTGTCGAACTCGTAGCCGAGGCCGGCACGACCGGTGAACTTCTCGTCCTTCTGGTTGCTGTGGCCGCCGCTCAGCGGTTGCTTGTTGTCGGTTTCGGCGAAGTCATAACGACCGCCGAGGGTCAGGAACCACTGGTTCCAGCGCAGTTGATCCTGAGCGTACAGGCCGGTCTGGGTGATGGTGTTGTCCCACTTGTACGGCTGGCGGAAATTGATCTGGCTGCCATACACCGGGTTGTACAGATCCAGACCCGGAGCGGTGCGGTCGTACAGGCCGAGGAATTTCGAATTGTAGTGGTAGTAGTCCACGCCCAGCAGCACGGTGTGCTCGACATCGGCGGTGTTGAACTTGGCCTGAGCGATGTTATCGATGCCGTAGACCTTGTTGTGCTGCGACCAGTCCACCGCATAACGGCTCTGGTAGCTGCCGTCGTTGAGGCCGGTGACCGGGTTGGTCGGGAACGAATAACCGTGCAGCGGCGCCACGTACTGGTCATTGATGTCGGCGTAACGCGCGTTCTGCTTCAGGGTCCAGACGTCGTTGAGTTCGTGGGCAATCTCGTAACCGACCACGAACTGCTCGCGGTGGTACTTGTTCACGTCCGGCTCGCCGAGGAACAGGCTGCGGCTGATGCGCCCGGCCTGGCTGCGATGCACGGTGCCGTTGGCCGGCAGGCCCTGGGCTTCCGGTACATCGTGGTCTTTCTGGTACTGACCGAACACAGTGATGGTGGTCTGATCGTTAGGCAGCCAGGTCAGGCTAGGCGCCAGCAGCATGCGGTTCTGGCTGGCGTAGTCGATGGCCGAGCCGCTGTCGTTGACCACGCCGGTCAGGCGATAGAGGAATTCGCCTTGATCGTCGATCGGGCCGCCGAGGTCGAAGGCGCCGTACTTGCGGTCATAGCTGCCGCCACCGATCTTCACTTCGTGCAGCGGGGTCGCGGTCGGACGCTTGCTGACCATGTTGACGATACCGCCAGGCTGGTTCTGGCCGTACAGCACCGAGGCCGGACCCTTGAGCACTTCGACGCGCTCCAGGGTGTACGGGTCGATCTGCAGCGAACCACCGGTGCTGCCGCCGCCGTAAGGCATGTGCAGGCCGTCGAGGTACAGCGGAGTAGGGGAGAAGCCACGGGACGTCGGTTCGTCGAAGATCTTCACCCGGTCCGAGAAACCGCCGCCGGTCATGCCTGGCGTGTATTGCAGGGCTTCGGTGACGGTCTTCGAGCCGCGCATCTTGATTTCGTCTTGAGTGACGACGTTGATGGTCTGCGGGATTTCCTTGAGCGACGAATCGGTCTTCGAACCGGTGGCGCTGCGCTTGGCGACGATCCCGTCGACCGGGCCCCAGGCCGATTCGGCGGTGGCGGAAATGCTGGTCGGGGCCAGATCGAGGCTGGCGCCACCGCTGCTGCGCGAACGCAGGGCGACGTTGTTGCCCTCGACACTGTAGGCGATGTTGGTGCCTTGCAGCAGTTGCGCGATGGCGGCGGTCGGTTCCAGGTTGCCACTGACGGCGCTGCTGCGCAGACCGCTGACTTCATCCGGGCTGTAAAGCACTTGGAGGTTGGTCTGGCGACCGAATTCCTGCAGGGCGCTCCCCAGCGACTGTGCAGGAATATTGATCGCCACGGCGGCGGCCTGGGCCTGGCCGGCCATCGGCACGGTCAGGGCCATGGCGCAGAACGCGGGCAAGGTGCAACGGAAGGAGCGGCGGATCAGCAGGGCCTTGGCGAGCGGGTGGAGTCCGTGCGGTGCGGGCATTGTTCTTCTACTCTTCAAAGTGTTGACTGAGAACTATTTCTATTAACTGTTAGTAAGACGTTGAGCCTTCCGAAAACCGGAAAGCTCAACGCCATTTTTTTTACAAAATTTTCACAGTCAGGCGAGTTGCAGCTCAGTGACCACTTTGCCGGCGCTCATGCGCACCAGTTGGTCGGCGACATCGAAGTAACGATCGTCGTGGGAAATGACGATGATGGTCTTGCCCAGACGCTTCAGGTCCGGCAGCAGCTCGGTGTAGAAAATCCGCCGGAAGGTCGGGTCCTGATCGGCGGCCCACTCGTCGAACACCAGCACCGGACGCTCCTCCAGCCAGGCGTTGATCAGGGCCAGACGCTTGCGCTGGCCGGTGGACAGGTCGGTGGTGGTGAATGAGCCGTCACGCACGCTGACCTTGTGTGCAATTTCCAGGCGCTCCAGGTATCGGTTGGCGTCTTCCGGGATATGCGTATCGCCCTGAACCACGTCGTCGAACAGGTAATAGTCGGCGAAGATCGTGGTGAACAACTGGCGGTAATCGTCGCGGTTGCTGGCGTCGACGAGCTGCTGATTGAGGCGGATTTCGCCTTGCTGTGGCGCGTACAGGCCCAGCAGCAACTTGATCAGCGTGGTCTTGCCGCAGCCGTTTTCGCCGACGATGAAAATGATCTCGCCCTGTTCGATTTTCAGGTTCACCGGCCCCAGCCGGAACGGCTTGGCGCCTTCTACCGTCGGGAAACTGTACGAGACATCGGTCAGTTCCAGGCTGTGCACCGGGGTCTTTTGGTGGCCCTGATCGCTGAGCAACAGGTGCGGTTCGGGCGAGGAAAACTGCTCGGAGAGATCGGCAATCCGGCGGAACGCAATCTGCGCGCGACTGACGATCGGCAAAGTGCCGATGATGTGTTCCAGCGGCCCTTTCATGTACAGCAGCACCAGCACGAAGCCGCTCATCACCGCTTTGTCGGCGCTCGGCCACAGCGATTGCAGGCCCAGCGCCAGGCCGATCACCACGAAGAACAGCATCGACCCCAAGGTCTTGGCGACCACGAAAATGTTCACCGAACGCACCTGCGTGTCGCAGATCTTGTCGGCCGTGCCTTCGATGCCCGAGACGAACATGCGATGCCGGCGCGGGCGGTGGATGCGCAGTTCCTTGGCGCCCTCGGCGACAGCGTGGTAGTGCTTCTGCAACTCGTCTTCGTAGTCGCGGGCCTTGAGGAAACCCTGCATGCCGCGCCCGCGTGCGATGTACTGAATGACCGTGCCGATCAGGATCGCCACCGCCATCATCAGGAACATCGGCCACGACAGCATCGCCAGGTAGCCCATGCAACCGAGGGTCACGGTCAGGGAAATCGCCAGCGGCGCAAAGGCGAAGGCGAAGTCGCTGATGGTGTCGACGTCGTGGGTCAGTACCGGAATCAGCCGATGGCTGCGATAGCGCTCGATCTGCTCGATCGGCGCCGAGAGGACTTTCTCGCCGAGCTCTTTGCGCAATGTTGCGATGATGTGCTGGCCGACGAAATTGGTGCCGATGTCGGAAAAGATCGAGCTGGTCAGCGCCAGCAGGCACAGGCCGGCGAACACCGCGACCATGGTGCTGGTCAGTGCGCCCTCGGTGTGCAGCACATTGTTGATGGTCGCCAGCAACGCGGTGACGCTCAGGCCACCGACCATGCCGAGCAGGATCGACACGCTGACGATCAGTCGAAAGGGTTTGAGCAGGGCGAACAATTCATTGATCACCCCGCGTGTTGGTTTGCTCATGGAGGTTCCCTGCTTGAAGGAGCGGCGAACACCGGCACTGCGCGTGGGGTTCGCCTGGATGACATAGAGGGCGGTGGGCGCACCATGGAGATCGCGCCCAGTTGTAGAACGACTGGCGGGATGGCTAATTTAGCCGGGCGATGGCCTTACAGATCGCGGGCGACCCGGAAGCCGATCCAGTCGCCACGGGTGTCGGTGTAGGTGGCGTTGCGGTTGCCCGAGCGCGAAAACACCGGTGCCTCGCCCCAGTCGTTGCCACGGATGCGCCGCACTTCGCACTTGCCGCTCAACCAGGCGCTGCCATCGCTAGGCGCGCCGACGTAGTTCTCGTTGTAGCAATCGGCGGTCCACTCATAAATATTGCCGTGCATGTCGTAGACGCCGAAGGCGTTGGCCGGGAAGCTGCCGGCCGGCGCGGTGAAGTTGTAGCCATCAGCGGCGCCGTAGGTGTTGGCGTGTTTGGCGATGCTGTATTCCTTGCCTTCGTCGAACGGGAAGGGGAAGGGCCCCGTGCTGCCGGCGCGGGCGGCGTATTCACGCAGCGATTCGCTGACCAGTCGATAGGGCTGGCCGGTCTTCTTCGACAGCCAGGCCACGTACGCTTCGGCCTCCGGGAAATCCATGCACACCGCCGGGTGCTTGTCGGTGTACTGCTTGCGCGGGTCGCTGCCCTGATAATCCGGGATCCCGGCCTTGCACGCGCGACCGGGGCGCGTGTCGCCGTCGGGCATCTTGTAGCCGCTGTCCTTGAGGTAGGCGTCCCACTCGCCGCGCAGAATCTGGAAACGGCTGATCGCCAGCGGTTTGGCAAACGTCACCGGGTGCATCGGCCCTTCATCCGGCTCGCGGCCGACCTCATCCTCCGGCGTGCCCATGGTAAACGTGCCGGTGGGCAGCACGACCATTTCCGGGCAGTCCTTGCAGTCCTTGAACACCTTGCCCGGCGCAGGCGGGGTGGCGGCCTGCGCGGCGCCCGGCAGCAGGCCGGCGGCGAGGGCGGTGAGCATCAGCGCCGGCAGCGCCTTCAAGGAAAATCGACGCAGTTCACTGTTCATTGTGAGTCTCGCTAAAAGGAAAAAGGGAGCGTCCGGGTCAAATGGCCTGATCGAGCACGGCCAGCAAGCGGTCGATTTGCTCTTCGTCGTTGAGCAGCCCCGGCGCGGTGCGAATCACCGGGCCGACGTCGCGGTGCACGGCATCGGCCACTACGCGGTTGGCCATCAGGTGCGCGGCGATCTTGTCGCTGTCCTTGCCCTTGACCCGGAAGAAGGTGAAACCGGCGGACAGCTCAGGGCTCAGCGGCGTGACCAGTTCGATCTGCGGACGTTGCTGCAGGCGTTGTTTCAGGTAGCTGTTGAGCGCGTGAATGCGCGCCTCGACCTCGGCCTTGCCCAGCTCAAGATGCAATTTGAACGCTTCGTCCAGCGCCCAGCGGTGTTCGAACGAGTGATAGCCGCCGGGCGTCATGGTGGTGGAAAACGCCGTGGCTTCGGAGAACGTCGGAATGATCGGGGTCACGTACCTGACTTCGGCGAAGCGGCTGCAGACGATGCCGGTGCCGCGCGGGCCGAACATCCACTTGTGGGTGCCGGCGATGAAGAAGTCGCAGTTCATTTGCGCGAAGTTCAGGTTGTCCACGCCGAAGCCATGCACCCCGTCAACCACGTAAACGATGCGGTCGGCGTCGCTGCGACCACGGTTGTGCCGGTCGACGATGGCGCCGATTTCACCAATGGGCAGTTTCATGCCGCTACCCGAATGCACCCAACACATGCCCAGCACCCGGGTTTCGGGGCGGATAGCGCCGTCGATGGCAGCAAGGATTTCTGCTTTGCTCGCGTTGTACGAATCCTTGAACAGGCGAATCTTGCGCACCCGGGTGCCGTCGCGTTCGGTGCGCAGGGCGAGGATGGTGTGGGTCGCGTAGTGCTCGTGTTCGGTGGTGAGGATTTCCTGATCGGGGCGCACGTGTACGCCGCCGTAGATCGTCGCCAGACCTTCGGTGGTGCTGCCGGTCAGGGCGATCTGTTTCGCATCGGCTTGCAGATAGCGACCGGCCCAGACCCGCACGTTCTCTTCGCGCTGTTCGATCACGCCGAGGTCCCAATCCATGGCCAGGCCGGGATTTTTGTCGAGGGCGGCGCGGTGCCGCTCAATCGCCTCGCGCACCGGTTTCGGGTGCGAGGTAATCAGGAAATTGGAGAAGTGCAGATACGCCGGATCCTGATCGAACAGCTGCTGCAACCGCGTCCACTTGTTGCCGGTCGCGGGCGCGGCGTTCGCGGCGCCGGCGACATTCGGCAGGCTCGCGCCCAGTGGCAACGCCGCCGCGAGAATCCCCGCCTGCTTCAAGAACTCACGACGATTGCTCATGGCTTGGCAGTTCCCGGCGCAGCGGCCAGTGCCGGTTTCGCGGCTTTCTCGACCTGATCCCAGACCCGCAGGAAGTTGCCGCCCCAGAGCTTGGCGATGTCCGCCTCGGAGTAACCGCGCGAGATCAGCTCGGCGGTGACGTTACGGATCTCGCCGACGTTCTCGAAACCTTTGACGCCACCACCTTCGTTGAAGTCGGAGCTGATGCCGACATGGTCGATGCCGATCTTGCGCACCGCGTAATCGATGGCATCGCCCAGATCCTTGAGGCTGGCTTTCGGTTCCTCTTCGAGGATCGCGTACAGGCGACTGGCGTACTGGCCGAACTTCTGCTCCGACCACGCGGCAATGATCGGGTCGCCCGGCATCAACGCCATCGCCAGGTTCGGCAGCGGCGGCAGGTCGAAGTCCTTGCGCATCGCGTTGAGCTTGTCCTGGGTTTGCTGGGTGAGCGGACGCAGGTACTGCGAAAACGCAACGATCTGCACCACGCCGCCGCTGTTTTTGATCAGCTGCATTTCCTTGTCGCTGAGGTTGCGCGGAATATCGACCATCGCACGCGGCGCCGAATGCGAGGCCACCAAAGGTGTGCGGCTCAGTTGCGCAACTTGTTCGAGGGCCTTGGTCGACATTTGCGAGACGTCGATGATCACGCCCAGATCGTTGAGGCGCTTGACCGCTTGCTTGCCCAGATCCGAGAGACCGTCGAGGGCGTCCGGCGAATCATTGAGAAATGGCAGCGGCCGCGACGAATCCGCCCAGTCGTTGTTGCCGATGTAGCTGAAACCGAACATGCGCATGCCACGCGCCGTCCAAAGGTCCAGCAGGTTGAGGTCGTGGCCCAGCGGATAGGCGTTGAGCATGCTGATGAAAATCGCGAACTTGCCTTCGCCGTGCAAGCGCCGGAAGTCGTCGGGGGTGTAGGCGATGGCGACCTGATTGGGGTAGTCGCGAACCATCCCGGAGATGATCTTGAAGCGGATTTCCTGCTGGTTGCGCGCCTCGTCGACGAAGCCGGGGGTCGGCTTGTGCGGAGCGTTCGGGCCGTTCCACATTTCCGGCCAGCCGAAGATGGTCAGCGCGGCGCCGGACAGGCGCCCACGGCTGGCCTTGGCGAGGTCGAACTGGCCGTCGCCGTCCTTGTCGGCCTCGTGGCCGTCGGTGCCGAAATTTTGCGTCAGGCTGACATGGCTGTCGAAAGACAGCATGCGTTCGTGCAGCTCATCGGCCTGCTTCATGACTTTGGCCGGGTAGCCGAGGTCGTCCTTGAACCAGTGATGCCACACGGCAAAGCCTGCGCCGGCACTGATCGCCAGGGCCAACGGCAGGCCGATGAATAGAGCCTTTTTCGAACGTGGTTTTGTCATTGCCATCTCAGTCAGGTTCGCCATCGAGGTGCAGGCGCGGAGGCCTTCGCTATCTGGGAAGAACGAGTGGTTGGCCGTGGAATTTAGGTTGCCAGGTTAAAAGATCGCAGCCTGCGGCAGCTCCTACATTGGAAAGCGATCACTGTAGGAGCTGCCGAAGGCTGCGATCTTTTCAGGTACCCCCATAAATTTGTGCATGGAGCAAACGTTCTAGCTTGGATAAAGCCTGCTTCATGGCTGACACAGGTAGGGCAATGAAGATTTCTCGACGATGGTTCATGGCGGGCCTGGCGCTGACCGGCGCTGCCGTGCCTGCGGCGTATTTCGGGCATCGTGAATGGACGAAGCCGGACCCGACGATCACCCCGGGCGAAGCGTCTTTCGATGTCGCGGACAGGGCCGGGCAGCGCCTGGCGAATGCGTTGCGCGGGGTGTGGGATATCCGTTTCGAAGGTGCCGATGCCGGCCTCGAAGGCTTGCCGCTCAAGGGCCTGCAAGTGTTTCTCGACATCGGCCAGAAGGGCCGTGGCGTGTGCGGTTTTCTCGACACGCCCGAGCGCCTGCGCTCCGCTGAAACACCGCGTTATCGAATTCTGGGCGACCTCGCGAAAGCCGATGCGGCGAAACTGAGCTGGCGCCTGATCGGCGCTGATAGCCAGATCAGCTATGAGCTGGAGATGATCCTCGATGAGGTGTGGGCCGACTTCGGCAATGCCGGCAGTGGCACCCTCAGCGGCAAGGCTATGCGCCTGGATCGAGCGCTGGCCTTGCCGGCGCAGGACAATCGCTTTGTCGCCGTCAAGCGGCTGTTTCCCGAAGCGCGCGAGCGCACGCCGCTCAACCCGACATTGCTGGCGTGGCTGATCTCGCCCGAGCATCGCCTGTTTCACCAGTTGTGGCATGCGACCCGGGACAAGTGGCACAAGCTGCCTGAGGACAAACGCGAAGCCTTGCGCGGCATCGGCTGGCAGCCCGGCCCGCGTGACAAGGAGCGCGATGCCCGTGGCCCGCGCAAGGACCGCAATGGCTCGGGCGTGGACTTTTTCTTCATGCACCGGCACATGCTCGGGACGGCGCGCTCGATGCAGGATCTGCCGTCGTGGGCGTTTTTCCCGCTGCCGCAGCCGGAGCTGATCCGCGACCGTGTCGGCTTCGCCCGCTATTTCGACAACCACGACGGCTCAGCCTTGCCGCCCACCTGGACGGCGGCGGGCGATGACGAATTCAGTCAGTGGGTCAGCGACATCAAGACCGCCGAGACCTACGAAAGCAACTTCCAGGTCTGGGAGTCGCAATACCGCGATCCGGCGTATCTGGCCCGGCTCACCCTCGGCCAGTTTGGCTCCGAAGTCGAACTGGGTCTGCATGACTGGCTGCACATGCGCTGGGCTTCTGTGCCGCGTGACCCGTCCAACGGTCAGCCGGTGCCGTTTGCCCGCGATCCGGCGGACTTCGCGGCCCGCTGGTACAACGCCGAAAACGACTTCCTCGGCGATCCGTTTTCTTCCCACGTCAACCCGACGTTCTGGCATTTCCATGGCTGGATCGATGATCGCATCGAGGACTGGTTCCGCGCTCACGAGCGTTTCCACCCGGGCGAAGTCGCGCGGCTGCAGGTCAATGGCGTGCCATGGTTTGCCCCGGGGCGCTGGGTGGAAGTCGATGATCCGTGGCTCGGACCGATCACCCATGGTTGCAGTACCACGCCGGGATTGCAGGTGGGCAAGTCGGTGGAGATGGATCCGGAAACCATGAAGCTGGCGCTGCGCATCACCTTTATCAGCGACGAGGAAAAACTCGCCGGTCTGTTCCGCCGCGTGCCGCAACGGCCATGGTATGCGCGCAATCTGAAGGCTAAAACCAGCCCGACTTGAGGGCTGCGTCATCGATCATTCGCGAGCAGGCTCGCTCCCACAGGTTCAGGTGTCAGGCCGAGAGAGCGGCAACATCGTCAATCAATGTGGGAGCTGGCTTGCCAGCGATAGCATCGGGTCAGGCAACGTTGATGTTGGGAGTGCTGGCCTCATCGCTGGCAAGCCAGCTCCCACAGGGTTGTTGTGTTGATTCGATTACAGCGTCTGCCACCCGCCACCAAGTGCCTTGTACAGCGCAATGCTCGCCTGCACTCGTGACAGCCGTAGTTGTGCATGCTGATCCTGGGCCGCGTACAGCGTGCGCTGGGTTTCCAACACGGTCAGCAAGTCTTCAGCGCCGGCCTGGTAACGGCTCTGCGCGATGTCGAATGCGGTCTGCGCCTGATTCAGTTCTTCGTTCTGCCACAACCGCTGCTCATCCAGGCGACGAATGCTATTGAGCGCTTTTTCCACATCGGCAAACCCGTTGATGATCGCCCCACGGTAGGTTTCCAGCAGCTCTTGCTGGCGCGCCATGGCCTTGTCGCGTTCAGCGCCGAGGCGACCGTTATTGAAAATCGGTGCGACCAGTCCGGCGGTCAGGTTGTAGAAAGGGCTGCGAATCAAATCGTCGAACTGATTGGCGCCTGAGCCGAGTTGGGCGGTCAGGGTCAGTGCCGGCAACATGGCCGCGCGAGCGACTTTGACGTCAGCTTCGGCGGCGGCCAGTTGGGCTTCGGCGCGTGCGATGTCCGGACGCTGGGTGAGCAACTCGCTGGGCACGCCAGCGGCGATGTCTGGCCATTGCAGGTGATCGAAGGGCTCTGTCGCCGACAGTTGCTGCACCGGTCGGCCGAGCAGGGCGGCGAGGCTGATCAGCGCGTCCTGGGCTTGCTGTTGCACGCGCGGCAGTTGCCATTGCTGGGCGGCGACCAGGCTCTTCTGCTGGGCCAGCTCCAGCGCGGTGGCGGAGCCTGAATCAAACCGCGTCTGCACCAGTTTCAGCACGCTTTGTGCGTTGGCCAGATTGAGTTCGGCGATGCGGCTCTGCTCGCGCAGCGACAAGGTTTGCGCATACGTGCTGGCAACGCCGCTGAGCACTGTCAGCTCGACCGTCGCCCGGTCGAATTCGCTGGCCCGCAGGGCGAACTGGGCACTGTCGCGCGACGCGCGCTTGCCGCCCCAGAAATCGATTTCGTAGGTGGCGCTCAGGTTGGTATCGAAATAGTCCACCGCCTTGTTGCTGCTGTTGGCATCGAGTTGGCTGTAGCCATTGCCGCGCAGCAGTTTCTGCCGATTGGCATTCAGTCCTGCCTTGACCTCCGGCAACTGAGAGCCGCCAGCGATGACGGTGCCTGCCTGCGCCTGACGCACGCGAGCAACGGCGGCCGCGAGGTCGAAACTGCCGACGCGAGCCTGTTCGATCAGGCGGTCCAGTTCCGGGCTGCCAAATTGCGTCCACCATTGCGGGTTGTTGCGGGCAACGCTGGCGCTATGGGGCGACTGCCAGGCAGCTGGCGTTTGCACGCCACTGTCCGGGCGCTGGACGGGACTGCCGCAGGCGCTGAGCAACAGGCACACGGTCAACAGGCTGAGACGCGGTTTCATAGATCGATCATTCACTGGTAAGGGCCGTGACCGGGTCGAGCCGGGCAGCTTTGCGGGCAGGCATGAAGCCGAAGACAACACCGGTGACCAGGGCGCAGCCGAACGCGCCGAGTACCGCCATCAAGGAAAAGGCCACGGCCACTTCGCTGAGAATCAGCACGCCGCCGACGATCAAGGCCAGGGCGATGCCGGCAATGCCGCCGACCACCGAGAGCATCACCGCTTCGGTGAGAAACTGGCGGAGGATGTCGCGCTGGCGGGCGCCGGTGGCCATGCGAATACCGATCTCGCGAGTCCGCTCACGCACGGTCATGAGCATGATGTTCATCACGCCGATGCCGCCGACCAGCAGCGAAATCGCGGCAATCGAGCCGAGCATCAGCGACAGGGTGTTCTGGGTGCGCGCCTCGGCCTGAATCATCGCGGCGTTGTTGGTCAGTTCGAAATCCTTCTTGCCGTTGTGCAGGCGCAGCATCAGTTGCTCGATGGCCTGCTCGGTGTCCTTGACCTTGCGCGCGTCGGCGGCGGCGATGGCCACGTATTCCGGATTGCGCGTGCCGAACAACCGGACGCTGGCCGCCGAATAAGGGATGGCGATGCGATTGTCGCTGTCGGAGTCGCCGGAGCTGGCGCCTTTTTCCGCGAGCACGCCGACCACCTGGAACGGCACATTCTCGATCAGGATGAATTGGCCGATCGGGTTCGGCACATCCTTGAGCAGTTTGCTGCGGACTTTGTGGCCGATCACCGCGACGGCTGCAGCGTTCTGCTCATCGGCCTCGGTGAAGTAATTGCCTTGCACCACCGGCCAGTTGAAGATCGCCGGGAAGTTGGTGTCGTTGCCGCCGACGTAACTCAGGTGGTCGGCGTTGCCGTACCGCACGCCGGCCTCGGCGCCGTTGACCGGCATGATCCGCTGCACTTGCGGCAGGCTGGCCAGCGCGTGCACCTCGTCGAGGGTGATGATCCCCGGCGGCGTGCGCGGGTTGGGCGCCGAGCCGCTCAGGTAAATGATGTTCGACCCGAAGGCGCCCATCTGCGCCATCACCTGGCGTTTGCTGCCTTCGCCGACCGCCAGCATCACCACCACCGACGCCACGCCGATGATGATCCCGAGCAGGGTCAGCGCGGTGCGAAAGCGGTTGATCCACATCACTCGCCACGCCGCGTGCAGGGCATCAACCAGTTCACCTTTCCAGGCGCCGGTGGCGTCCGCGCCCACGGCCAGACGCTGGCGCAGATCCACCGCTTGCAGGGCGCCGGGGTTGGCGCTGGTCTGGGCGTGGGGATTGTCGCGGGCGCTGTCGCTGATGATCAGGCCGTCGCGTATTTCGATGATGCGTTTGGCCCGGGCCGCAACTTCGCGGTCGTGGGTGATGAGGATCACCACGTGGCCTTGGCTCGCCAGCTCATCGAGCAGCGTCATCACTTCTTTGCCGCTGTGACTGTCGAGGGCGCCGGTGGGTTCGTCGGCGAGGATGATGTGGCCGCCGTTCATCAACGCCCGGGCAATCGACACCCGTTGCTGCTGACCACCGGACAACTGATGCGGACGGTTGCTGGTGCGTGAGGCCAGACCGAGTCGGTCGAGCAGGGCAGCGGCGCGGGCGTGACGCTCGGCGGCCGGGGTGCCGGCATAGATCGCCGGCATCTCGACGTTTTCCTGGGCCGAGCCGGACGGAATCAGGTGATAGCCCTGGAACACAAATCCAAAGGCTTCGCGGCGCAGCCAGGCCAGCTCGTCGCTGTCGAGGCCGGCGACGTTTTCTCCGGCGAAGCGGTACTCGCCGGAGGTCGGCCGGTCGAGGCAACCAAGGATATTCATCAGGGTCGATTTGCCGGAGCCGGATGCGCCGACAATCGCCACGAATTCACCGGCGTGAATCGACAGGTCGATGCCGCGCAACACGTGAACTTCAGGCGCGTCACCGCCGCCGTAGGATTTGCGAATGTCCTGCAGGTCGATCAGAGGCGTTTGCATTCAGCCTCCGCTGCCGTCGACCGGGCCGATCAACAGGTGATCACCTTCGTTGAGGCCGTCGACAATCTGCACCTTGAGCCGGTCGCTGATGCCGGTGCGTACCTCGCGTTGCTGAATGTCGCCGTTGGCCGCCACCACCTGCGCGGTTTGCAGGTTGGCCGTGGTGCTGCCCTGCAACGCGGCGACCGGCGCGGTGAGCACGCCTTTGGCCTGATTGGCGACGAAAAACACTTGGGTGGTCATCTCGGCCATCAACGCGTTGTCGGCGTTATCAACGTCAAGCAAAACCGTGTACAGCACAACGCGGGCGCTGCCGCTTTTGCTGGTGCTGGCCGGGCTGCCGCCGCCCTGGCTGGTCTGATCCAGCGGCTTGGGCGGCACCGGCAGAATCTGCCGCACGGTGCTGCTCCAGCGCCGCTGGCCGCCGCTTAGGGTGGTGAAGTAGGCGGTCATGCCCGGTTTGACGTGGCCGATGTCAGCCTCGGAAACCTCGGCCCACACGGTCATCGGTGACAGTTTGGCGATGCGCAGGATCAGCGGTGTCTGCTGTTGTGCGTTGAGGGTCTGGCCCTCGCGGGCGTCGAGGGCGACCACGGTGCCGGCCATCGGCGCGTAGATCCGCGTGTAGCCGAGTTCAGCCTGATCGCTGCGCAGGCTCGCTTCAGCCTGGCGGATCTGTGCCTGAAACATGTCGACGCGGGCCTGAGTGGCTTTCAGTTCGGCGCGGGCGGTCTGCACGTCTTCTTCACGGGTGGCGCCGCCGGCCGCGAGATGCTGCTGCCGCTGATACTTCTGCCGCGCCAGCTCATGCTGGGCGAGTTGCTCCTGCAATTGCGCCTTGAGGTTTTCGATCGAGAAGCGCCCGGCGTCGAGTTTGGCCTTCTGCGTGGACGGATCGATTTCCACCAGCAGTTGACCCTCCTTGACCACGTCACCGACTTCGACGTGGATTTTCTGGATCTGTCCGGAGGCTTGCGCGCCAACATCGACATAACGGCGCGGTTGCAGAGTGCCCAGCGCGGTGACGCTGCTTTCGATGTCGCCGCGGCTGACTTGCACGGTGGCGAAGCGCTCGCGGCCCGGCGGCATGATTTGCCACGCGGCGAAGGCAACAACGGGAATCAGACAGAGGGTTGCGAGCAGGGCGCGTCGGGCGGGGCGGGGACGTTTCATGCAGGGTTCCGGCCAGTGGAATTCGGCCCGTCGTCCGGCTGCGCGGCACAGCGCGCAGCCGCTGAACGCTGTCGCAGGGCACGACAGACACGGGGAGCTGTCCTGTAAACGATGAGTGCGGGGGGGAATTTAAGCGAAGACACAGGATGTTACAGGTATAGAACGGCACTATTTGGCGGGCAACGACAAACGCCACTTTAAATCTATATGAGAATTACTATAAATTACGCACCTCAAGTTGCCACTATCTTGCTACCCGTGTTTGCGGGGCCGTCGATCAGTGTGCTCAAGGATCGAATCCGCATCGAAGCGGCCGGGAGTCATGTTGGAAAACTACTATCGCGAGCTGGTGTGTTTCCTGAACGCCAAGCTCGGCAACCGTCAGGTCGCCGAAGATGTGGTGCATGACGCTTATGTGCGGGTTCTGGAACGCTCCAGCGATACGCCCATCGAGCAGCCCCGGGCCTTTCTCTATCGCACTGCACTGAATCTGGTGATCGACGATCATCGGCGCAACGCCTTGCGTCAGGTCGAGCCGCTGGAAGTGCTCGACAGCGAAGAGCGCTATTTCACCCCGTCGCCCCATGGCACCCTTGATCACGGCCAGCGTCTGGAGATGCTCCAGCGCGCCCTGGCAGAATTGCCGCCGCTGTGCCGCGACAGTTTTCTGCTGCGCAAGATCGAAGGCCTGTCGCACCCGCAGATCGCCGAACACCTGGGCATTTCCAAGGCACTGGTGGAAAAACACATTGTCAATGCGATGAAGCATTGCCGCCTGCGCATCAAGCAATGGGATGCCCATTGAGCCGCCGTCGCTAAATTTTATTTCCCTGTCCTCGTTCCTACTCAACAGACGACCTGCTGTCCTGCTCAAGGCCAGTCGGGTCACTTAGGCTCTCCTTTCCCCTTGTTGAGGGGTTCATCCAGAGGACACTGGAAATGACTCAGGCAATTGCATCGCCCATCGTTCACGACCTGATCGGCGTCGGTTTCGGCCCTTCGAACCTGGCGCTGGCCATCGCTCTGCAAGAGCGCGGCCCGACCCACGGCGAGCTGGATGTGCTGTTCCTCGACAAGCAGGCCAACTACAGCTGGCACGGCAACACCCTGTCGACCCAAAGCGAATTGCAGATTTCCTTCCTCAAGGATCTGGTGACCCTGCGCAACCCGACCAGCCCGTACTCGTTCGTCAATTACCTGAAGGCTCACGGCCGCCTGGTGGACTTCATCAACCTCGGCACCTTCTACCCGTGCCGCATGGAGTACAACGACTACCTGCGCTGGGTCGCCGGGCAGTTCACCGAGCAGAGCCGCTACGGCGAAGAAGTGCTGACCATCGAACCGGTGCTGCACAACCACCAGGTTGAAGCGTTGCGCGTGATCTCCCGCGACAGCGAAGGCCAGCAGTTCGTGCGCACCGCGCGTTCGGTGGTGGTCAGTGCCGGTGGCACGCCGCGTATTCCGGAGGCGTTCAAGGCGCTGAAGGGTGACAGCCGTGTCTTCCATCACTCGCAGTATCTGTCGCAGATGGCCAAGCAGCCTTGTGTGAACAATCAACCGATGAGCATCGCGATCATCGGCGGCGGGCAGAGCGCGGCGGAAGCCTTCATCGATCTGAACGATTCGTTCCCGTCGGTGCAGGTCGACATGATCCTGCGCGGCTCGGCGCTCAAGCCTGCGGACGACAGCCCGTTCGTCAACGAAGTGTTCTCGCCGGAGTTCACCGATCTGGTGTTCCAGCAAAACAGCGCCGAGCGTGAGCGGCTGGTCAACGAGTACCACAACACCAACTATTCGGTGGTGGACATCGACCTGATCGAACGCATCTACGGCATCTTCTATCGGCAGAAAGTCTCGGGCATCGCCCGTCATGCGTTCCGCACCCTGACCACTGTGGAAAGCGCCACCGCCACCGAGCGCGGCATCGAACTGGCGGTGCGCAACAACGCCACCGGTGAAGTCACCGTGCGCCTCTATGACGCCGTGGTCCTGGCCACCGGTTACGAGCGGCAGATGCACCGCAAATTACTGGCGCCACTGGAAGAGTACCTCGGTGATTTCGAGGTCGATCGCAACTACAAACTGATCACCGACGAACGCTGCAAGGCCGGCCTGTACATGCAGGGCTTCTGCCAGGCCAGCCATGGTCTGAGCGACACCTTGCTGTCGGTGTTGCCGGTGCGTGCCGACGAGATTGCCGGGTCGTTGTATGAGCATGGCAAGAACCGTGGGCATCGTTCGATGGCGGATCTGTTGTTGGCGACTGCCAGCTGAATCTGCTTTGCCTGATCCACCGCAATCGCTGGCAAGCCAGCTCCCACAGGATCTGTGTCGGATGCAAAACTTGTATTCACTGGAGATTCTTGTGGGAGCGGGCTTGCCCGCGATAGGGCCCTGGAGGCCAGCGAAAAATCTGAATCCTGAACCCTTCCTGAACACCCGCCACATTCCCCGACACACTTCCTTTTGCGGGTTTACTCTCCAATCATCGAGGCGTAAGCTTCGCGCGTTTTCATCAATAGCGGAGACCCACAGTGGGTACTTGTTCGAGTGACAGTTGTCGGCCGGTCTCGGTAACCGGCAGATTCTCGGCAAGATAACGCGCAGCCTTTCTCTGCCGTTGTCTCGCCGTAAAGCGAGCAGCGGCATCCCGATCATGGTCAGTTGAGACCATGTCCCGACGTCCTTCTCATCGACACTGAAAGTATGTGATTTCGACCGTGTGGTCGTGATCGCAAACCTATCGACACGCCTGTCTTTTCTGACCGGCGCGCCAAGCCTTGCCGTGCCGGATTTTCCGGTGAACGAGGCGTGGTCGTACCTGCTCGACGGTTTCCCGGCTGACCATAGGGGCAACAGCCATGAAACTTACGCTCAAGGAATTTTTCGCAGGCTTCCTGCGCACACGCCACATCGCCCGGCACTTCCGCCGTCTGGCGCTGCTGGAATCGATCAACGACACCACGGTCAGCCGTGAAGTCCCGCCCACGCTGGCCAACACCCTGGTCGATGCGGCCCATCGCGACAGCGGTGAACTGCTCTCGTCGCTGGGCACTCACACCGACGGCCTGACCGATTTTGAAGTCGACGCACTGCGCGCGCAGTACGGCCTCAACGAAGTCGAACACGAGCAGCCGCTGCCATGGTGGACTCACCTGTGGCACTGCTATAAAAACCCGTTCAACCTGCTGCTGACCCTGTTGGCGGTGATCTCCTGGCTGACCGAAGACCTGAAAGCCGCCACGGTGATTTTCTCCATGGTGGTGCTGTCGACGCTGCTGCGCTTCTGGCAGGAAAGCAAATCCAACCGGGCCGCCGACTCGCTCAAGGCGATGGTCAGCAACACCGCCACGGTGATGCGCCGCGACGAGCCACGCATCGAGCTGCCGATCAAGCAACTGGTCCCGGGCGACCTGATCGTGCTGTCGGCCGGCGACATGATTCCCGCTGACTGCCGGGTGCTCAGCGCCAAGGACCTGTTCGTCAGCCAGGCGGCGATGACCGGCGAATCGATGCCGGTGGAAAAGTTTGCCCGTCAGGCCGACCGCGACACGCGCAATCCGCTGGAGCTGGAGAACATTCTGTTCATGGGCACCAACGTGGTGTCCGGCACGGCGGTGGCGGTGATTCTCACCACGGGCAACAGCACCTATTTCGGCGCGTTGGCACAGCGTGTGGGCGCAACTGACCGCGCGGTGACCTCGTTCCAGCTGGGCGTGAACAAAGTCAGCTGGCTGCTGATCCGCTTCATGTTCGTCATGGCGCCGCTGGTGCTGTTCATCAACGGTTTCACCAAGGGCGACTGGACCGAAGCGCTGCTGTTCGCGCTGTCGATTGCCGTGGGCCTGACCCCGGAAATGCTGCCAATGATCGTCACCTCGACCCTGGCCAAAGGCGCGGTGTTCCTGTCGCGCAAGAAGGTCATCGTCAAGCGGCTGGATGCGATCCAGAACTTCGGCGCGATGGACGTGCTGTGCACCGACAAGACCGGCACCCTGACCCAGGACAAGATCTTTCTCGCGCGCAATGTCGACGTCTGGGGTGAAGACTCCGACGATGTGCTCGAAATGGCTTACCTCAACAGTTACTACCAGACCGGGCTGAAAAACCTGCTCGATGTGGCGGTGCTGGAGCACGTGGAAATCCATCGCGAATTGAAGGTTGGCACGGCGTTTCGCAAGGTCGACGAGATTCCGTTCGACTTCAATCGCCGGCGCATGTCGGTGGTGGTCGAAGGGCGTGGTCAGCCACATCAACTGATCTGCAAAGGTGCGGTGGAAGAAGTGTTGGCGGTGTGCACCCGTGTGCAGCACGGCGAAGTCGAAGAAGCCTTGAGCGATGAATTGCTGACCCGGATTCGTCAGGTCACCGCAGCATTCAACGCTGAAGGCTTGCGCGTGGTGGCGGTGGCTGCCCGTTCGATGCCGGAAGGTCGCGACACTTACAGCCTGGCGGATGAACAGGAACTGACGCTGATCGGTTACGTGGCGTTCCTTGATCCACCGAAGGAAAGCACTGCGCCAGCGCTCAAGGCGCTGGCCGAGCACGGCGTGGCGGTCAAAGTGCTGACCGGTGACAACGAACTGGTGACCGCGAAGATTTGCCGCGAAGTCGGCCTCGCGCAACAGGGCTTGCTGATGGGCAACGACATCGAGCGCATGAGCGATGCCGAACTGGCCGTGGCGGTAGAGAAAACCAACGTCTTCGCCAAGCTCACGCCGTCGCACAAGGAGCGCATCGTGCGCATCCTCAAAGGCAACGGCCATGTGGTCGGTTTCATGGGCGATGGCATCAACGATGCGCCGGCGCTGCGTACCGCCGACATCGG
The DNA here is from genome assembly GCF_050473925.1 of Pseudomonas sp. S8. Classification (NCBI taxonomy): domain Bacteria; kingdom Pseudomonadati; phylum Pseudomonadota; class Gammaproteobacteria; order Pseudomonadales; family Pseudomonadaceae; genus Pseudomonas; species Pseudomonas sp. S8. The sequence continues at coordinate 2,201,639 of NZ_JBFDVZ010000016.1, read as the reverse complement.
TATTTCGGTGGACAGTGCGGTGGACATCGCCAAGGAGGCCGCCGACATCATCCTCCTGGAAAAGAGCCTGATGGTGCTGGAGGAGGGCGTGCTCGAAGGGCGTCGGACCTTCGCCAACATGCTCAAGTACATCAAGATGACCGCCAGCTCCAACTTCGGCAACGTGTTCTCGGTGCTGGTCGCCAGTGCGTTCATTCCGTTCCTGCCGATGCTGCCGATGCACCTGCTGGTACAGAACCTGCTCTACGACATTTCGCAGATCGCCATTCCGTTCGACAACGTCGATGACGAGATGCTGAAAAAGCCACAGCGCTGGCAGCCGGCGGATGTCGGTCGCTTCATGCTGTTCTTCGGGCCGATCAGTTCGATCTTTGACATCACTACGTTCGCCTTGATGTGGTACGTGTTCGATGCCAACACCCCGGATCACCAGACGCTGTTCCAGTCCGGCTGGTTCGTGGTGGGCTTGCTGACCCAGACGCTGATCGTGCACATGATCCGCACGCCGAAGATTCCGTTCCTGCAAAGCCGTGCAGCCATGCCGCTGCTGGTGATGACCGGGATCATCATGGCGGTCGGGATCTTCCTGCCGATGGGGCCGCTGGCCAACTACTTCAAATTGCAGGCACTGCCGTCGCTGTACTTCGTGTTCCTGCCGATGATCCTGCTGGCATACATGGCGCTGACCCAGGCGGTGAAAGGTTTCTACATCCGCCGATTCGGCTGGCAATAACAGCAGGCTGCAATCTTCACCTGCCACCCTGTAGGAGCTGTCGCAGGCTGCGATCTGTCGATTGTGTTTTTAAAAGACAAGATCAACAGATCGCAGCCTGCGGCAGCTCCTACAGGGAACGGGTAGTTCAAGTGAATTGGCAGCAAGCCCAACAAAGGGACTGTGGACTATTCAAGGAGCTTCATCATGCAAGCCATCAACAACCTCAACCTCACCTCGCTGCTCGACACCCTCGTCAGCCTCAGCGCGGCGTTCATCCTCGGTGGCCTGATCGGTTTCGAGCGCCAGTACCGGCAACGCACCGCCGGCCTGCGCACCAACGTGCTGGTGGCGGTCGGTGCGGCGATTTTCGTCGACATGGCCAACCGTCTCGGCGGCGCTGAAGGCGCAGTGCGGGTAGTCGCGTACGTGGTTTCCGGCATTGGCTTTCTCGGCGCGGGCGTGATCATGCGCGAGGAAGGTCACGTCCGTGGCCTCAACACCGCCGCGACCTTGTGGACTTCCGCCGCCGTCGGCGCTTGCGCCGGGGCCGACCTGTTGGCCGAGGCGGTGCTCGGCACGCTGTTCATCCTCGCCGCCAACACCTTGCTGCGACCGATCGTCAACAACATCAACCGCCAGCCACTGGACGTGGTCTCGGCGGAAGTCACCAACATCGTTTACGTGATCGCCAGGCGCTCGCAGCAGAAAGCCGTGTTCGCCCTGCTCGAAGCCGAGCTGGAACGCAGCAATTACCCGGCCAGCGACGTCGATGTACACGCCTTCGGTGCCGACGAAATCGAGATCGAAGCCACGCTGGCGACCACCTCGGTCGACGGTGATGAACTCGATGCGCTGGTGGCGCGGATCTCGACGTCGGCGCTGGTGGTGCAGGCGTTCTGGAGTCCCAGCACCACCGAATAAGGCAACCACATTGCACCGCCATTGGGCGTGGCTCTCAGCGTTCACAGTCGCTGGTGCTGTCATGAACATCGCCGCATCGGCCAATGCCTGTGCGGCATCTTGTCGGCTTTCAAGAGATTTCCAGCTGTTTTCAGGACGTTTCCTACAGCGTTTCTGGTGAGTTCTGGATAGCGTGCTCAACACATTTTCTTACGCCGTCAAACTCTAAGTCCTACACGCTCTGCGATCCGGAATCGCCAGGGCCCTGGCACCGTGCTGGAACATCTCGATGGTTAAGCGACCACAGACGCTCCCTCGCGAGCTCCATTCTCATCCGTGCGTCACCCACAGCGATCCGACCCTCATGCCCAACCTGCCGCTTCGTATCCTGGTGCTTGAAGACCACGCTTTTCAGCGCTCCGTGGCGGTGAACCTCCTGCAAGGGCTGGGTTGTCAGCAGGTGCTGGAGGCCAGCGATGGTGCGCAGGCGCTGGCGTTGCTCGATGAAGTCGGCGCGGTGGACATCGCCCTGTGCGACTTGCAGATGGAGGGCATGGACGGGCTGGCGTTTCTGCAACGGGTCGGCGCCTCGGGGCAGGTCAGGTCGGTGATCATCTGCAGTGCGCTGTCGGCGGACCTGCGGCGGGCGGTGCGTCAGATGGTTGCACTGCTTGGGCTGGACCTGCTCGGTGATGTCGGCAAACCGCTGCACGTTGAGGGACTGGCCGAGTTACTCGACACATTCGTCAACCGGCAGATCAGCCCGCCGCAGCCGCTGCGCGCGATGACGCTGGCCAGTGAAACGACGGTCCGCCATGCGCTGGCCGAGGGCCAATTGCAGGCCTGGTATCAACCCAAGTTCGACCTGCAGAACGGCGAGGTCCGTGGTGTCGAAGTGCTGTGCCGCTGGCAGCACCCGACACGCGGGATGATTACGCCAGCGCTGTTCTTGCCGGTGCTCGAGCGTTGCGGGCTGCTCGACGAGATGCTGTTGGCGCAGATCGACGAGGCCTTGCAGATGCAGCGCAGCGCCCGGGCGCAAGGCTTTGTCCTGAACCTGGCGTTCAACCTGCAAACCGTGCAACTGGCCAATGCGCAACTGACGTCGACGTTGAAAAGCCTGTTGGCCGAACATACAAGCAGCGGCTCGAGCCTGACCTTCGAGCTGACCGAAAGCGGCCTGCTCGAGGCACCCGCCACCAGCCTGGAGACACTGGTGCGGTTGCGGATGATGGGCTGTCGCTTGTCGATCGATGACTTCGGCGCCGGATTCTCTTCGTTGCAACGCCTGTGTCAGTTGCCCTTCAACGAGATCAAGCTCGACGCCGATTTCATTCGCAACCTTGCGCATGAACCCCGTTGCCGCGCGGCCATCAGCAGCACCCTGGCGTTGGGCGAAGCCTTGGGCATGAGCGTGGTCATCGAAGGCATCGAAACCGCCGCGCAACGTCGTGAACTGCTGGCGCTGGGCTGCACGCAAGGGCAGGGCTACTGGTACGCACGGCCGATGGCCGGGGCCGATCTGTTGAACTGGCTACAACGGCGCAACCACGGCAAAGGAACAGACGAATGAGCGGATTTTTAGGAAAGGTCCTACAGAGCTGTTCCGGCGAGATGCGTAATCTCGGCGCGCCATCTCCGAACTTCGGGATATCGAGCATGATCAATAAAACCCTGCGCATCCTGATTGCCGATCCGCAGCATTTTCACCGAATGAAAATCGAGCGGCTGTTCAACCATCTCGAATACTTCCGCGTCGCTCCGGTGCAGAGTCTGCTGGAGTTGCTGACGCTGGTGGAATACGGCTGCGAACCCTTCGATGCCGTAGTCATCAATGCCGAACTGACGGCCGGGTCGCTGGACCTGTCGGACTTTTTCCTGAACAACCCGCATGTCCGTCATGTTCTGATCTACAACGAACCTTCGGCCCCGGTGCAGACCCCGGCAGGTTTTGCTCAGGAGAACATGCAGATCAGCCATGTCGCACTGCCCGACCTGGCAGCGATCAAGCACCTGATGGATCGGGTTGAGGGCCCGCCGCAGTGCGCAGCGAATGCCCGGAACCCGGCATCGGCCCTGCAGCGCCGGGCTTGAGCACGGTTTGGCGTTTGCTGCAACTGTCAGATCTGACAGGTAGATCCCGCAGGGTTCCCGTGTAACAGTCTTTGCACAGCGACGGCGTCCGCAGCATCCGACGTCGTGGCACCTTTGTCATGTGGTTGCACGGGGAGCCGTCATGAAGTCAGCGCTGATCGTCGACGATCATCCGGTGGTGCGCGCAGCCGTGAGACTCGTACTCCAGACCGAGCGATTCAAGGAGATTCACGAGGCCGCGAGCGCCAGCGAGGCCCTGGCCCTGAATCGTGAGCACAAACCCAAGCTGGTGATACTCGACCTCAAGTTACCGGGGATCGGTGGCCTGGAGGTGCTGGAACGGCTGAAGGCCATCGACCCCAAATGCAAGGTGCTGATCTTCACCTCTCAGGACCCGCAGTATTATCAGGACCGCTGCCTGCGTGCCGGTGCCTTGGGCTTCGTGGCCAAAACCAACCAGTTGCTGCAATTGCACAAGGCAATTCAGGCGTTGATGTCAGGCTATTCCTACTTTGCGGCGCCGTCTGACAAGGACTATACGTCGACCCCTTTGCACCGCAGCGAAAAGCAGATGATCGACGACCTGTCCAATCGTGAGCTGAATATCCTTGAGCAATTGGCCCAGGGCAAAGCTAACAAACTGATTGCCGAAGACATGCACCTGAGCCATAAAACCGTCAGCACCTACAAAACCCGTTTGATGAAAAAACTCGGAATCAACTCGACGGTGCACTTGCGCGAATTCGCCAAACGCAATCATTTGCTCTGAGTGACCTGATGAATCGGCAAGGCTGGTGCTGTGTCCTGTGGTTGAGCATCACGGCCACCTCTTGGGCCAGTGACCCGGCGCAGCACCTGCAACTGTTGCCCCAAGCCGAACTGGACAATGTCCATGTTGCGCTCGATGGGCGTGACCGTCAGTGGTTACGCCAGCATCCGGTCTTGCGCATGGGCATTTCCGGTGCGGACTATCCGCCGTTCGAAATCACCCGCAATCAACAAGAGCTGGAAGGGCTCACCGCCGATTACGCCGAGCTGCTGGCGCAACTGCTCGGGGTGCGCATCGATGTGCAGCGTTTCGCCAATCGCGAGCAAGTCATGGCTGCGCTGAAACATGGTGAACTCGACCTGCTCGGCACCTCCAACAGCTTTGAACTCGCCGACCCTGATTTCGTCCTGTCGCGACCCTACGCCGACGATCAGCCGATGCTGGTGACCCGGTTTGACGAAACGTTGTCGGTGGATCTGGCAGGCAAACGCATCGCCATGGTCGAGGATTATCTGCCGCTGGCCAGTGTGCAGGCGTTCTATCCCGAGGCGCAGGTGCTGCGCTATCCCTCGGCGATGGACGCACTGGGGGCGGTGGCTTTCGGTGTCGATGATGGCTATCTCGGCGATCTGATCAGCGCCAATTACCTGATCAACACCAATTATCGCAATGACCTGCAATTGGCCGGGCCGTCCGGGCTGGATGCCAACGCCTTCGGTTTCGCCCTGCGGCGCAGTGAAGTACGCCTCAAACGCATCATCGACAAGGCACTGGTGGCGATTCCCATGGAGCGTCGTCAGCTTATCGAGCAACGCTGGAGCGCAGGACGCGCGCAGATGGCCGCACAGTCGCGGGTACACCTGAGTGCCAGCGAGCAGGACTGGTTGGCGCAGCACCCGGTGGTGCGGGTGGGGGTGATCGAGGACTTCGCGCCACTGAGTTTTTTTGATGCCGAGGGCCGTTTCAGTGGTCTGTCGGCACAGCTGCTCAACCTGATCAGCCAGCGCACCGGTTTGCAATTCGACGTGGTTCGGGGGCGTTCGCTGGACCGCCAGATCGAACAGCTCAAGGCCGGTGAACTCGACGTGTTGCCGGTGGTGACGCCCAGCAGCGAGCGTGAAGCCGAGCTGCAGTTCACCCGCGCCTATCTGAACAACCCGTTTGTGCTGATCAGTGCGACAACGGCCGGCAGCCCGCGCAGCCTCGACGATTTACAGGACAAGCGCCTGGCGATTTATCGCGGGCATCCGTTGCGCGACTACCTGGTGCGGCGCGTGCCACGAGTCCGACTGGTGGAGGTGCGCAGTCCCGCCGAGGGCATGGAACTGATCGTCAAGGACCAGGCCGATGCGACCGTCAGTTCACTGCTGGTGGCGCGCTTTCTGCTTGCCCGCCAGTACCGCGAGCGTTTGCGCATCACCAACACCGTCGGCGATCAACCGGCACGCATTGCATTGGCGACTGCACCGCAAGCCACGGCGCTGCACACAATGCTGAACAAGGCACTGCTGAGCATCGCGCCGCAGCAGATGGACGAGTTGGTCGAGCGCTGGAGCCATGATGTGGTGGTGGAGGAGAGCTATTGGGTGCGCCACCGCCGCGAGATTGTCCTCGGGTTTGCCGCCGCGGCGGGGTTGCTGGTGCTGGCGCTGGCCTGGATCGGTTTTCAGCGCTGGCAGTTACGTCAGCGTCAGCAATGGTTGCATCAGTTGCAGCAGGCCAAGGAGGCGGCTGACGATGCCAACCGCGCCAAGACGACTTTCCTGGCGACCATGAGCCATGAAATCCGCACGCCGATGAACGCGTTGATCGGCATGCTCGAACTGGCGCTCAAGCGTGCCGAGGAGGGTGTCACTGACCGGTTGGCGATTCAGGTTGCGTCGGGCGCCGGTCAGCAACTGCTCGCGCTGATTGGCGATATTCTCGATATCGCGCGCATCGAATCCGGGCAGTTGTCCCTCGCGCCGCAGCGGGCCAACCTGCGTGAACTGGTGGCTTCGGTGTGCCGGGTATTCGAAGGGCTGGCGCGACAAAAGTGCCTGTCCTGGCACATCGAGCTGGGGGCGGGCAGTGACGTTGATGTGTTGATTGATCCGGTGCGCTTCAAGCAAGTGCTGTCGAACCTGTTGAGCAACGCGATCAAGTTCACCGAGCAAGGCGAGGTCAGCTTGCGGCTATCAGTGCACGCGATGCCGCTCGCAAGCGTGGGCGTGACGGTGGTGATCGAAGACAGTGGCATCGGCATCAGCGAGCATGACCGCCAGCGCCTGTTCAGCCCGTTTGTCCAGGCCGGCAACCCCGGGCAGTCCGCGCGCAGCGGCTCGGGGCTGGGGTTGGTGATCAGCCGTGAGCTCTGCGAAATGATGGGCGGTACGCTGCGCCTTGACAGCGAGCCGGGGCATGGAACAGAGGTCGAGGTCAGTCTGCAATTGCAATCGTTGGCCGCGCTTGCCACCGAGGCTGCAAGCACCGCGGTGGCCGACACGCCGGCGCGCTCACTGAGCGTGCTGGTGGTGGATGACCATCCGGTCAACCGGCTGCTGCTCTGTTGGCAGTTGAGTGAACTCGGCCACCGCACCGTTGATATGGAGGACGGGGAACAGGGGCTGCAACGCTGGCGGGCGCAAGCGTTTGACGTGCTGATCACCGACTGCAACATGCCCCGGCGCAACGGCTACGAACTCGCGCGGGCGATCCGTGGCGAAGAGGCGGCGAGCGGCCGGGCACGGTGTCTGATTCTCGGCTTTACCGCCAATGCGCAGATCGAGGAAAAGGCACGGTGTCTTGAGGCCGGTATGGATGATTGCCTGTTCAAACCGATCCGCCTGGCTGATCTGGCGCTGGCATTGCAGGGCGCCAGGCACAGCGAAAATGCGGGCGAGCCGAAGCAGCCACGGCCCTTGACCGAACTCGACCTGAGTGCGCTGGAGCAAATGGCCGGTGACGATCATGCGCTGATACAACGTTTGCGAGAGCAAATCTTGTGCAGTCTGCAGGACGACCTGCAACGGCTGGACGTCGCACGCCAGCCTCCCAATCCGAGTGAATTGTGCACGCTGGCGCATCACATCAAGGGCGGCGCGCAGATGGTCGGTGCCGCGCGAGTGGTGGCAGCCTGTGCGGATCTTGAGCAGGCCTGCCGAGACGCCGAAATCCAAGTGGTCGAGCGCTCGGTCGAGGTGCTGCGCCAGGCCATGCTCAGTCTCGCGCAGCGCCTTCAGAGCTGAACGATCAGTCCCACAGCGGAGCAATGCCTTCCGGGCTGGTCAGGCGCTGGCCACGTTCCAGTGTGGCGATCAACGCCATGTCGGCGTCGCTCAGGGTCAGCGCCGTAGCACCGAGGTTGCTCTGCAGATTGGCGCGTCGGGTCGACGATGGAATCACCGCGTAGCCCTGTTGCATTGCCCAGGCCAGAGTGACTTGCGCCGGGGTCGCTTGCAGGCGTGCGGCAATCTGCTGGATCAGCGGGTCCTTGAGCACTTCGCCATAGGCGAGGGTCATGTACGAGGTGATCTGGATGCCTTGGCTTTGCGCGAACTCGACCACTTTGCGGTTTTGCAGGTACGGGTGCAGTTCGATCTGGTTGGTGGCGATGTTTTCTGCGCCGACCGCTGCAATCGCCTGTTGCATCAGCTCGATGGTGAAGTTGGAAACGCCGATCTGCCGAGTCAGGCCCAGACGTTTGGCTTCGAGCAGCGCGCCCATGAACTCGGCGACGGGCACTTGATCTTCCGGCGATGGCCAGTGGATCAGCGTCAGGTCGAGGTAGTCGGTTTGCAGCTTGCGCAGGCTTTCCTTGAGGCTGTCGATCAAGCGATCCTTGGCGAAATTGGCGATCCAGATCTTGCTGGTGATGAACAGCTCTTGGCGAGCAATGCCGCTGGCGGCGATGGCTTGACCGACCTCGGCTTCGTTCTCGTAGATCTGCGCGGTGTCGATGACGCGGTAACCGAGATCCAGCGCATTACGCACCGAATCGATCACCACCTGGCCTTGCAGGCGAAACGTACCCAGACCAAAAGCGGGAACAGACATTGATGACTCCAGGGTTGCAGTGAGAATGGGCGGGAGTATCCGCGTCTGCGTTCTTGAGAAAAACCGCTGGTGGGGCAAAGCACTGTTGAGCAGAAGTCACGAATCTTGTAGGCGCTGCGGCACGCTGCGATCTTTTGATTTTAAACAACAAGATCAAAAGATCGCAGCGTGCCGCAGCTCCTACAGGGGGTTGTGAATTGCTCGCGAAAAGTGCACTACTGTCCTGCAGATGGAACACTTAAGCTGATTTTTGCCGTCTAGTCCTCCGGCCGTCATGGATTTAAGCTTAATCCATTGCGTCACCCACTTTTCTGGAGGCAACCATGAAAAACATCATCGGTATCTACACCAGCCCTCGCGGCCATTGGGTCGGCGATGGCTTCCCGGTTCGCACTCTGTTTTCCTACGACAATCTGGGCAAGCACATCAGCCCGTTCCTGCTGCTCGATCACGCAGGACCTGCGCAATTCACCCCGACCACCGAGCGCCGCGGTGTTGGCCAGCATCCGCATCGTGGTTTTGAAACCGTGACCATCGTCTACGACGGTGAGGTGCAGCACCGTGACTCCACCGGCAGCGGCGGCACCATCGGCCCGGGCGACGTGCAGTGGATGACGGCTGCGTCCGGGATCCTGCATGAAGAGTTTCATTCGGATGATTTCGCCAGAACCGGCGGCAAGCTCGAAATGGTGCAGCTGTGGGTCAACCTGCCGGCCAAGGACAAAATGGCCGCGCCCGGCTACCAGACCATACTCGACGGCGATATTCCGAATATCGCGCTGAAGGACGACGCCGGCAGCCTGCGGCTGATTGCCGGTGAGTTCGATGGGTACACAGGCCCATCGCGCACGTTCACGCCGATCGACGTCTGGGACCTGCGGCTCAATGCCGGCAAGTTGCTGAGCCTGGATCTGCACGAAGGGCGCAACACTGCGCTGGTGCTGTTGAAAGGGTCGGTCAAGATAAACGGTGTGGAAACTGCGGGTGCCGGGCAATTGGTGCTGTTCGAGCGCGACGGTCGTCAGTTGACCCTTGAGGCCGGTGAAGACGCGGTGGTGCTGTTGCTCAGCGGCGAGCCGATCGACGAACCGATTGTCGGCCATGGTCCGTTCGTGATGAACACCGAGCAGGAAATTCATCAGGCATTCGCCGACTTCCAGTCCGGGCGTTTTGGCCAGATGCACGGGTAAATTTCACCCCTGTGGGAGCGGGCTTGCTCGCGATAGCGGACTTACAGTCGATGCGTGTTTGACTGAGCCACCGCTTTCGCGAGCAAGCCCGCTTCTAATTTGGTTTCTGGTGTTTTTGCGCGGGCGTTCTGCCTCTGAAATCAATTGCTCCTACACTGAGCGAATCTGTGCGATCTTCTCGCGATTGGCCCGTATCGGAGTGGTTTGATGCTGTCTTTCTTGACCGAACATCCGTTGTTTTGCGCGTTGATCCTGATCCTGCTCGATCTGGGCCTGTGGCGCCTGATCAGTTCCCGTGGCAGCGCGTGGAAGCTGTTGGTGCGGGTGCTGATTTTCAGCCTGTTCAGCGCGGTGCTGTTCAACGAAGGCCTCAACCCGATGGAGCCTGCGCCGTGGGCGGACAACGTGCCGTTGCATCTGGCGGCGACCGGGTTGCAGATCGGTTGGTGGCTGTTTGGCGCACGCACCCTGACCGTGCTGATCGGCGCGGTGATGATGCAGCGCGTCGGGCACACCGGGCGGCTGTTGCAGGATCTGCTCGGTGCGGTGATTTTCCTGATCGCCATTATCGCCGCACTGGCCTACGTGCTGGACTTGCCGGTCAAAGGCGTGCTGGCAACATCCGGGGCCTTGGCGATCATTGTCGGTCTGGCGTTGCAGAGCACCCTCAGTGATGTGTTTTCCGGGATCGTGCTCAACACCACCAAGCCGTATCAGATCGATGACTGGATCTCCATCGACGGCACCGAAGGCCGGGTCATCGACATCGATTGGCGCGCTACGCGTCTGCAGACCAGCCAGGGCAGCATGGCGGTGATTCCCAACTCGCTGGCGGCCAAGGCCAAGATCATCAACTTCAGCCGGCCGAGCAACATGTTCGGCCTGGCCGTCAGTGTCCAGGTCAGCCCGCATGCCCGGCCCAATACGGTGATCGATGCGCTGGAACGGGCGATGCAGGGCTGCCGTCCGCTGCTGGACAATCCCGCGCCGAGCGTCGCACTGAAAAGCGCCAGCAGCACCGGTGTCGAATACGAAATCAGCGGCTTTGTGTCGTCGATGGACCAGAAACGTCCGGTGCGCAATCAGCTGTTCGATCTGGCTTACCGGCATCTGCAGGCGTCCGGGGTCAATCTGTTGTCGAGTGTCGAACCGATCGTCACCGGCAACCTTTCGCGGCCGCGGGCGCTGCTCGACAGCTCACCGATTTTCTCCACCCTGCGCCAGGAAGAGAAAGACACCTTCAGCCAGAACATGACCCTGCAAACCTTTCGTGCCGGCGAGACGATCCTCGAAGCCGGCGAGGTCAGCGACCATTTGTTCATCATCGAATCCGGCGTGGTCAGCGTGACGTTGACCCGCCATGGCAGCCCGTTCGAATCCGGGCGCATGGGGCCGGGCGAAGTGATTGGCGAGGCCGGGATTCTGTCTGATTCGTCGGTGCCGGCGACCTTCGCAGCAAAAACCTTTTGCGCGCTGTATCGCATCGAGAAGACCTACCTGAAGCCGTGCCTGGATGCCCGCCACGACATCAACGAGGCGATGAAAGCCTTGCTCGATTATCGCCTGCACAAGGCCCAGACCCTGACCCAGGACGTGCCGACCGTGGTGGCGAAAACCGGGTTCCTGCACTGGTTGCGTCAGCGCGTGTGACGCGGTGGTCTACTCGTCTTCCGGGAGATTGGCTATTTGTCCGGGGCAGTGGCGGGACTACCTTAGTCACACATTCACTGGCCCCCGGAAACTCCACCATGAAAGCTCGTACCGATTTCTACACCGCCTCCCCAGACGCCCTGAAAGCGATGATGGCCCTGGAAACCGCGGTCTCGAAACTGCCGCTGGAAAAGACCCTGATCGAACTGGTCAAGCTGCGCGCTTCGCAGATCAACGGCTGCGCATTCTGCATCGACATGCACACCGCTGACGCTATCAAGGGCGGTGAGACCCCGCGCCGGCTGTTCGCGGTGACCGCGTGGCGTGAGGCGCCATTCTTCACCGAGCGCGAACGTGCGGCGCTGCTGTGGACCGAGTCGCTGACTCAACTGAGCCTGACTCACGCGCCGGACGAAGACTATGACATCGTCGCTGCGCAATTCACGCCCAAGGAAATGGTCGACCTGAGCGTGGCGATCAGCACCATCAACAGCTGGAACCGTCTGGCCGTAGGCTTCCGCAAAACCCCGCAGCTCTAAGCCCTAACCCCTAACCCCTAACCCCTGTAGGAGCTGCCGCAGGCTGCGATCTTTTGACTTTGATTTTAAAAACAAGATCAAAAGATCGCAGCCTGCGGCAGCTCCTACAGGGGGAGGGGCGTTTCGGAAAGGGTGATCAATGCGCATCCGCACTCGGCGCAGATGGTGGTTGTACCTTGCGCATCAAGGGCACCATCGCCGTGGCGATGATGAAGCACAGCATGATCATCAAAAAGGTATCGCCGTAGGTCTGGGTCTGCGCCTCGCGGTAAGTCAGCAACCACAGTTGACGCAGGCCGGCGGTGGTCCCGACATCACCGCTCTGGCCCAATGTCGCCAGGTTGCCACCGACCTGCGACAACCACTGATTCAGCGCCTCGTTGCTGCTGTTCAAATGCTCGGCCAGGCGGGTGAAGTGCAGGTTGGTGCGGTCATTGAGAATGGTCGCGCAGGCGGCAATGCCGATGGCCCCGCCCAGATTGCGCATCAGGTTGAACAGCCCCGAAGCGTGCTTCAAGCGTGCCGGTGCCAAGCCTCCCAAGGTCAGCGTCACTGCCGGCGGTACCGCCAGTTGCTGGGCGATCCCGCGCAGCGCTTGCGGCAACATCAATTGGCCGGCGCCCCAGTCGTGGGTGATTGGACTGAACTCCCACATCGATACGGCAAACAAGCCCAACCCAAGCATCATGATCCAGCGCAAATCCATGCGATTGGCGAGAAAGGCGTACAACGGAATCGCCATGATCTGGAACACCCCGGTGGAAAAAACCGCCAGACCAATGTCCAGCGCGCTGTAGCCTCGCACCCGGCCGAGAAACAGCGGCGTCAGGTAAATCGTCGCGAACAGACCAATCCCGGTGACAAAGGAAAAGAAGCAGCCCAAGGCAAAGTTGCGATCCTTGAGTGCGCGCAGATCGACGATCGGATTGGCCACGTGCAAGGTGCGCCCGATAAAGGCCAGACCCGCCAGACCGCTGATCCACGCCGTGGTCAGAATCGTTTGATCGCTGAACCAGTTCCAGCGCGGGCCTTCTTCGAGGGTGTATTCCAGGCAACCGAGAAACAGCGCGAGAAACACCATGCTCAGGTAGTCCGCGCCCTTGAGCAGCGCCAGTTCCGGCTGGTCGATCTTTACCAGCATCGGCACGGCCACGGCCACGAAAATCCCCGGCACCAGGTTGATGTAGAACAGCCAGTGCCATGAGGAAATGTCGGTAATCCAGCCGCCGATTACCGGACCCAGGGTCGGCGCCAGTGACGCCACGGCGCCGATGGTTGCGGCGGCGATCACCCGTTGTTTGCCGGTGAAGAAAAAGAACGCGGTGGTGAACACCAGCGGAATCATCGAGCCGCCGAGAAAGCCCTGCAGCGCCCGAAAGGCGATCATGCTCTGGATGTTCCACGCCACACCGCAAAGCAAACTGGCCAGGGTGAAACCGACCGCCGAAGCACAGAACAGCCAGCGGGTGGAGAACACCCGCGACAGCCAGCCCGACAGCGGGATCACGATGATTTCGGCGATCAGGTAACTGGTCTGCACCCACGCGGTTTCGTCGGTGCCGGCCGAGAGTCCGCCGCCGATGTCGCGCAGCGAGGCCGAGACGATCTGGATGTCCAGCAGCGCAATGAACATGCCGATGCACATCGTGGCGAAGGCGAACACTTTGGTTGCGGTGGCCATGTCGGCGGCGTTGAACGGTTGCGCCGGGGCGGTGAGGGTGGTGCTCATGGTGCGACGGCCACGGCGCTGGATTCAGCGGGCGCGCGGGTGTCGACTTCAGCGGTGACCGACAAGCCTGGCCGCAGGTGCCCGAGCACGCCGTCGGCCGGATCGAGCAGAATTCGCACCGGCACCCGCTGGACGATTTTGGTGAAGTTGCCGGTGGCGTTCTCTGGCGGCAGCACGCTGAATTGCGAGCCGGTGGCGGGGGCGAGGCTGTCGAGGCGGCCGTGGAATTCCTGGCCGGAAAGCACGTCGGCGCGGATGCTCACCCGTTGCCCGGGTTTCATCCGCGCCAGTTGGTCCTCCTTGAAGTTGGCATCCACCCACAGACCGCTGGCCGGCACCACCGACAACTGTTGCGACCCCGCCTGGGCATAGGCGCCAACCCGTGCGCGGCGATTGCCGATCACGCCATCAACCGGCGCGCGCAGTTCGGTGTAGCCGAGGTTCAACTGCGCCAGATCACGCTCGGCCCGGGCTTGTTGCAGGGCGGCGCGGGCCTGTTGTTTCTGGGTGTCGATCACCGCCAGTTGGCGCTGAGCGGCGAGCAGTTCGGCCTGGGCACGGGCACTCAGGGCCTGGGCGGTCTTGAAGCTGGCGTCGGCGCGTTGGGCGCTTTCCACCGACACGGCATTGCTGCTGACCAGGCGTTTGTAGCGCGCGTTGTCGTCCCGCGAGCGGGCGGTTTCGGCGCCGGCGGCATCGATGCCGGCGCGGGCCTGGCCGATCACCGCTTGCTGCAGTTGTTCAGTGGCATCGAGGTTGGCCAGCAGCGCCTCTTCGGCGGCTACTGCGCCTTCGGCTTTGGCGAGGTTGGCGCGATAGTCGCGCGCGTCGAGGCGGATCAGCACCTCGCCGGCCTTCACCGATTGGTTGTCGCTGACCAGCACTTCTTCGATGTAGCCGGCAACCTTCGGCCCGATCACCGTGACGTCGCCACCGATGTAAGCATCGTCAGTCTCCTCGAGAAAACGCCCGGTGCTCCACCAATGACTGGCGTACACGCCGACCACGACCAGCGCGATCAGGCCGGCGCCGGTCAGCAGCAGGCGCTTGCGCAATGGCGGTTTGGCGGGAGTAACCGGGGATGACAGGCCGGGCTCGAGGGTGGACATGGCGGTCATGGCGTAATACCTGCGGGAACGAGTAGTTATTACAGTCGTAATATGACGCAAGTAATATTTTGTGGCAATTATGTTTTTGTGCCGGTCGTCAGTTGCTTACCCGGCCTCGGGGTTTGGAGCGGTTTCGATGAATGACAGCCCTGGTAATGCGGGGCAGGTCTTCGAGTACTCGATGAAAGCCCTCGGGGAAACCCTGATGGCCTAGCGTTGAACGCAGCAAAATCAAATGTTTAAGAAATGTAAGCGCTGTAGGAAGCGTCTTGCATTTGTGTAGGAAGGCTCTGACTATCACTCGCATTGATGAAGTGGCATTACGCCATTTCATGCTTGCAAGGATGTTGCGTGCCGTATTTGCTTCGCGCTGTTTCTCGTCGTCGCTTCACGCTTTGCCCGCTGTTGTCGGCCTTTGTGTTGAGTGTGTGTGCCTCCTCGATTCAAGCGGCTGACCCTGTTGCGCCGGGCCAGGAAGTGCTGCGCCAGCAGCAACAGCAACAGCGCGATCTGCAACAACTGCAGCTCGAGCAGCGCAAGCGCCAACTGGAGCGCGGTGCGTTCGGTCCGGCACCGGCCACGCCGGCCATCCCGCAAACCGTCACCCCCGATGAACGCTGCTGGCCACTGAGCGGCACGCGCATCGGCGGCGTTACGCTACTCGACAGCAACAAGCTCAACACGCGGATCAAACCGCTGCTGGCGCCGTGCATGGGCGTCGGCCAGATCAATCGTTTGCTGGCGACCATCACCGCGATCTATGTCGAGCAGGGCTACATCGCCAGCCGCCCGTACCTGTTGAGCGCGCCGGCGGCGGGGCAGTCGCTGGACATCATGGTGGACGAGGGCTACATCGAGTCCATCGAACTGGCCGATCAAAGCCTGCCCGTTTCGCTGGGCGGCGCGTTCCCGCACATGCTCGGCCAGCCGCTGAACCTGCGCGATCTGGAGCAAGGCCTCGATCAGTTGAACCGCCTGCGTTCGCTTGACCTGACCGCCGACATCGCCCCCGGCAGCCAGCCCGGCGCGTCGCGAATCATCCTGCGTTCGCGCACGGCCGGGCCGTCGCGCTGGGCGTTGGGGCTGGGCATGGACAACCTCGGCAGCGCCAGCACCGGGCGGGATCGCAACAGCGTCAGCCTGAGCGTCGACAGCCCGTTGCAACTTAACGACCTGCTGAGCCTCAGCGCCAGCGACACGTTGAATCAGGGCGACCGCTACAGTCGCAACGCCAGCCTGTATTACGCGATTCCCTACGGCTATTGGACCTACAGCGCATTCGCCAGCCATGCCGAATATCGCGCGCCGTTCAAACTGCCCAGCGCGACTTTGTACAGCACCGGCATCACCGATCAACTGAGCCTGCGCGCCGACCGCGTGTTGTGGCGCGACCAGAGCCGCCAGCTCAGCGCCAACCTGCAACTGGCACACAAGGACGTCGACAGCTATCTGGAAAATGTCCGTCTGGGCATTCAAAGCCCGACCCTGACCGTGGCCGAAGCCGGACTCAATCTGTTCTGGCTCGACCGTGCGGTGTGGAACCTCGACTTCACCTACTCGCAAGGCCTGCGCTGGCTGGGCGCCGATGACGACGCCAATCACGCGGTCAACAACCTGCCCAAAGCGCAATTTCACAAGTACCGCGCCGGCCTCAGCCAGTGGCGTAACGGCCAGTTCGGCGCGCAAGCGTGGCAGTGGCAAAGCCAGCTCAATTTGCAATACAGCCCCGACCCGTTGCCAGCCATCGAACAGTTGCTTGGCACCGACGATTCGGCAGTGCGCGGCTATCGGGTCAACAGCGCATCCGCTGCCAGCGGCGCGATCTGGCGCAACACCCTGCGTCTGCCCCTGCGCAACGACTGGCCGGTGCAGATCACCCCCCGCGTGGCGCTGGACAACGGCTGGCTCAAGGCCGACCACGGTGCCCAGAGCCAACGCCTGAGCGGCGCCAGCGTCGGGCTGAATCTGGGCTGGAAGAATCTGCAAGTGGACGTCGACTACCAGCGCGCCCTCAACACCCCCAACGGATTGCAGCACGAGCCAGAGACCTGGCTGATGCGCGTGGGGTTGCAGATATGAGCACCACCGAGACTTATCAAGCAGTGAACAAACAGCCGTCGGATCTGAGCGCGACAGCCACGGCCAATACTCAATCGCGCGCCGTGATGCCGTACTTACATGGAGACGTTTTTATGCCAGCACACACCTTTGCATTTCATCTTTCTCCTCGGGGCAAACTGCGCTGGGCGATCGCCAGCCTGTTCTTCGCCGTGCACCTGCCGACCGCTCTCGCCGGCGGTGTAGTGGTCGCACCCGGCCCCGGCGGCACCGCGCAATTGCAGACCCAGGGCGGCGTGCCCATCGTCAATATCGTCGCGCCCAACGGCTCGGGCCTGTCGCACAACCAGTTCCTCGACTACAACGTCGACCGTCAGGGGCTGGTGCTGAATAACGCCTTGCAGGCCGGGCAATCGCAGCTCGCCGGGCAACTGGCGGCCAACCCGCAACTTCAGGGGCAGGCGGCGAGCGTGATCCTCAACGAGGTGATCAGCCGTAACCCTTCGGCGATCAATGGCGCCCAGGAAATCTTCGGCCGCGCCGCCGATTACGTGCTGGCCAACCCCAACGGCATCTCGGTGAACGGCGGCAGTTTCATCAACACGCCGAACGCCAGTCTGCTGGTCGGTCGTCCTGAATTGAACGACGGCAAACTGCAAGCACTGAACACCCGCGACGCCAGCGGTCAGTTGCAGATTCAGAGTGGCGGCCTGCGTAATGCCGAGGGTTCGGTCAACCTGATCGCCCCGCGTATCGACAGCCAGGGCCGCATCGACGCCCGCGATCAACTGAACCTCACGGTCGGACGCAATCAGGTGGATTACGCCAGCGGTCAGGTAAAAACCGTGGACCCGGCGGGCAACACCACCGATCAACGCATCGACGCCAGCCTGTTCGGCGCGATGCAGGCCGGGCGCATCAACATCGTCAGCACCGCCGAAGGCGCGGGCGTGCGTGTGGGGGCGGTGCAAGTGGCCGGGCGTGACGGCGTGCAGATCCGTTCGGCTGGCGACCTGAGTGTCAGCGGTGAAACCGTCCCCAACAGCCTCGACGTGACCCGTGCCGGCATTCGCAGCAGTCAGGGCGATGTCGGCCTGCACAGCGGCAACGACCTGACATTGGCCGCCACCGATGTCAGTGCTCGCGACGTCAGCGTCAATGCCAAGCGCAACCTGACACTGAGCACCGTAGAAAGCCGCAAGCTTCAGGAAAAACGCGAGAACTGGAGCAACAGCACCATCGGCATCACTTGGGAAACCTACGACCGCACCCAGACCGACAGTGAAACTCGCCAGCACGGCAGCCAGATCGTCGCCAGCCGCGACGCCAGGCTGACCTCCGGCAAAGACACCGAACTCAAAGCTGCGAAAGTTGAAGCGGCGAAAAATCTCGATGTGCAGAGTGGCGGCGATCTGCGCCTGACTGCGGCCACCGAAAGCCACACTCAGACCGATCAGGGCAACCATCGCAAGCATTTGTGGAAGGCTGACTGGAACAACAGCAGCGAAGAGCAGCGCAGCATCAGCAGCCAGTTGAAGGGCGGCAATATCGCGCTGCAGACCGCCGCGTTGTTGCGCGCCGAAGGCGCCGAACTGAACAGCGCCGGCGATGTGAAACTGGCGGGCAAGCAAGTGGACGTCACCACCGCCACGCGCACCAGTCGCAGCAACAACAACAGTTACTCCGGCGACCTGGTGGGTGGCGGTTTCTTCGGCAAGACCGGTGACGCTGACAAGGGCCAGACCCGGCATCAGGGCAGCAAAATCAATGCGGCGGGCAAACTGATCGTCAAGGCTGACGACGTGCGCATCAGCGGCAGCCAGGTCCGTGGCGGCACCGAGGCCAGCGTGATCAGCGATCAGGGTTCGCTGCTGATCGACGGTGTGCAGGACACTTCGCACAGCAACAACCACGACAAGGACAGCAAATTCTTCGGCATCACCAAGGACGAGTCGCGGCAGAATTCCAGGGACAGCACCACGGTGCGCAGCGAGCTGGTTTCCGACAGCAACCTAAAGCTCAAAAGCGCCAAGGACATCGAAGTGGCCGGTTCCACGGTCAAGGCTGGCGGCGCGCTGACGGCGGACGCTGCCGGTGATGTGAACGTGCATTCCACGCAGAACAGCCACGACAGCAGTTCGACCACCGAGACCCGTGGCTTCGATGCCTACGCCAAAGAGCAAACGCCGGAGCAATACCGCGCCGGGGTGCACTACGAAGACAAGCAGCAGACCGTCACCCGCAACGACGTCAACCAGCAAGGTTCGAGCCTCAGCGGCGGCAGCGTGCAAGTGAAGGCCGGCGGCGATCTGACGATCAAGGGCGGTGAAGTCAAATCCACCGCTGGCGACACCACGCTGGGCGGCAAAAATGTGTCGTTGCTGGCCGAACAGGACAGCCACAAAACTTCGACCGACACCTCCAGCACCGGCGGCGGTTTCTACTACACCGGCGGCCTCGACCGTGCCGGCAGTGGCGTCGATTTTGCCCACAGCACCACGCAAGACAGCAGCAGCAAAACCACCGCGCAAACCACCAACGTGCAGAGCAGCGGCGGCTTGACCCTCAACGCCGACAAGCTGGTGACCGAAGGCGCGCAGGTCAAGGCTGGCAACAGTCTGAACGTCGCGGCCAACGAGATCGACAACCGCGCGGCAAGCAACACCGAAAACAGCAGCCATAACCAGAGCACCTGGTCGGCGGACATCGGCGCCAATGTCGAGTACAAGGACATCGCCCGCCCGATTGCCGGTGCGGTCAAGGATGTGCTCAACGGCAAGGTGCCGGACAAGGAAGGCCTGAGCAATCTTGGCCAGCCGAACGTCGGCCTCGACGTGGCGATCGGTCACGGCAGCGCCGACAAGACCGAGCAGAGCAGCAACGCGGTAGTCAGTCGTTTCGATGGCGGCAGTGTCGACGTGAAAAGCGCCGGCACCCTGCGTGACCAGGGCACTCAGTACAGCGCGAGCAACGGCAAGGTCAACATCAGCGCTGACACACTGGTTGCCGATGCCGCGAGCAACACTCACAGCAGCACCGATAACTCAGTGGACGCCAAGGTCGACGTGCGCGTCTACACCAAGACCGGCGAAGACGTAAACGTCGCCGGCAGCGGCGCGGGCGGCAACCGCTACAGCAGCAAGGACAGCAGCACGGCGGTGGTCGGCGGGTATGCCGGCAATCAGGGTGTGAACATCAACGTTGGCGGTGACGCGCAGTTCGCTGGCAGCCGTTTCGACGGCGCGCAGGGCGGTGTGAACATCAAGACTGGCGGCGATCTGGCGCTGAATCAGGCCAATGATCGCCAGAGCAGCAGCGACTCCAGCCTGCGCGGCAACGGCTCGCTGACGGTCGGCACCATGCCGGGCACCGACGGCACCAACGTCGACCTCGGCGCGGGCTTTCAGCTCGATCATACCGGCAAGCAGACCACTGACACTCAGGCTCATGTGGCGAGCATCAGCGGCAACGGCTCGGTGCAACTGAGCAGCGGCGGCAATCAGGTTCAGCAAGGCACGAAGATCGACAGCGCCGGCGCTATCGATCTGCACGCTGACGGCAAGCTTGATCTGCAAGCGGCCGTTGATACCCACACCGCGACCGGCAGCAATCTCGGCGGCGGTTTGAAGGGCGGCGGCAGCAAATCCAGCAGCGAGAAGAGTCGCGATCAGGGCGCTAATCTGAGCGGCAACTTCAACATCGGTCGGGTCAACGAACACTCGAAAACCCTGACCGGTGGTCAGCTCAGCAGCCAGAGTAACGTGGTGTTGAGCGGTGACGCGGTGCACCTGCAAGGCACGCAGGTAGGCGCGCCGAACGTCAGCATCGATGCGCAGAAGGGTGGCTTCGTTCAGGAGTCGGCGCAATCCACCGAGAGCCGCAACAACTGGAACGTCGCGCTGAATGCCGGCGGCAACCTGAGCAGCAAGACCCCGACCGCCGCCGATGAACAGGCCAGCAGCGACCACGGCTTCAACGCCGGGGCCAAGGTCGGCGTCGATTACCTGCAAGGCACCACCCAGCAGAACAGCCAGATCAAGGCTGACAGCGTGGTCCTCAACAGCGCAGGCGATGCACAACTGTCGGGCGCACGGATCGACGCGAACACTGTCAGTGGCAAGGTTGCCGGTGACCTGACCGCCGACAGCCGTCAGGACTCGAAGACGCAAGCCAGGGTCGATGTCGATCTGGGCCTTGCCGCGAAGAAGAACCCGCCGAGCGACAAGGAAAAACTCGCCGGCACCGACTACAAACCAACGCTGAAAGCGCAGGGCGAATACGCGCACAAGGACAGCGTGGCGCAGGCGTCCGGCATCGGTGGCAATCAGGGTGTGAACCTTGCGGTGGGCGGTGCGACACAGTTGACCGGCGCGCGGATTTCGGCGACTGAAGGCAAGGTGGACCTGGGCGGTTCGAAGGTCGGTAGCAGCGACTTGGTCAATCTTGAATACGGCGTGAAAGCCGGACTGGACCTGCCGCAGAAAACCGAGGAGAACGCACCGAAGGTGTCGTTCGATAACGACAATCTGAAAGTCGGTCCGGTGACCCTGAGCGGCCACCTGGACAGCCAGACCCTGCAGGCCGGAATCGACGAAAAAGGCTGAGTAGCACCGCTGTAAAAACTGTGGGAGCGGGCTTGCTCGCGAAGGCGTCAGTTCAGTCAGCGAGGCTGTTGACTGAACCAGCGCCTTCGCGAGCAAGCTCGCTCGTTTTGATCTGTGGTCATTGCCGCGCCGATAGTCGCTGCTAAACCGTTGCTGGCACACCGCAGGTTCAATATATATCGGCTATCTATCAAAGTTATAGCTAGGCGTTCTAAAAAACTGTCATTTCTAACAGTTGTGACGATGAACTTGAAAACTGAAGATCAGGTTCCGGTACTTCAAACCAGATTGGTTTTATCCCGGCCTTTATCAAGTCATTTCAAGGAGCTGCAAAAATGAGCGATATCACATTTCCGGATGCAAAAGACGGCGTCATCAATTGCCGTTCGAATCCAATGGGCGGTGTAAGGGTTAAAGTGAGGCTGTTGCCAGACACGCAGATCGGGGCCGTATTGAAACTGAACTGGCAGGGATATACCGATCAAGCGGGCAAGCAACCCATTGTCGGTACCGAGACTTCGCTCAAGCACGCTATCACTTCGGAGGACATCTCCGAGGGTGTTGTAATAACAGTTGGTGATTGGTCAACGCATATCAAGCCTATTAAAGATGGATCGGCCCGTGCTACCTATGCAATCAACGGTGGCGAGGTGGGGGATGCACTGGTCCAGGTAAGATTGTTAAATGCTGCAGGGCAGTCATGCGACGAAGTTTGAGGTGCAAAAAGGCTGATTTGCACAGTGGGCGGGATCTGTTGCGGGCGCAACGTCTTGAGGTCACTGAAGGATCCAGAGCCGTTGGGTCGCAACAGCTCCAGATCGCATAGCTCGGCCGCAATCGCCACAGTCCCAGTCAACGCGAGTTGACCGGGACTGCTTGCCGCAGAGGGTCAGTTCGACGCCTTCGCCTTACCCGCATTCATCAGCACGACCACCGCCAGCAGCGCCGACAGGATCGAACCCAGCAACACGCCGACCTTCACCGAATCGACCAGATGCGGCGCGCCCGGGAAGGCCAGTGCGCCAATGAACAGGCTCATGGTGAAGCCGATCCCGCAGAGCAGGGCGACGCCATACAGTTGCAGCCAGCTCGCGCCCTGCGGCAGTTGCGCCAGACCGCTGCGAATCGCCAAGGCGCCGAGGCCGAGGATGCCGATCTGCTTGCCGAACAACAGCCCCAGCGCCACGCCCAACGGCACCGGCTCAAGCAGGTTGCTCGGAGAAATGCCGGTCAGCGACACGCCCGCGTTGGCGAAGCCGAAAATCGGCACCACGGCGAACGCCACCCACGGATGCATTTTTTCTTCGAGGTAGAGCAGCGGCGAGTTGTGCTCGTCTTCCGGGTTACCCAGCGGAATGCACAGGGCCAGAATCACCCCGGCGAGGGTCGCGTGGATCCCCGATTGCAGCATGAAGAACCACAGCAGGGCGCCAGCGATCAGGTACGGCCACAGCTTTCTGACCCCGCAGCGGTTGAGGATCACCAGCAGTGCAATCACCGCCAGCGACGCCAGCAGCATGCTTATCGACAGGCCGCTGGTGTAGAAAATCGCGATGATCACCACCGCGCCCAGGTCATCGAGGATGGCCAGCGCCGAGAGGAAGATTTTCAACGAGACGGGCACCCGTTTGCCCAGCAGCGACAGCACGCCCAGGGCAAAAGCAATGTCGGTGGCAGCGGGGATCGCCCAACCGCTCAGGGTCTGTGGATTGCCCCAATTGATCGCAACGTAGATCAAGGCCGGGACCAGCATCCCGCCCAGTGCGGCAAAGCCCGGCAGCGCGCGCTGCCCCCAGGTCGACAACTGACCGGCGAGCATTTCGCGCTTGATCTCCAGGCCCACCAGCATGAAGAAGATCGCCATCAGGCCATCGTTCACCCAATGC
Organism: Pseudomonas sp. S8; assembly: GCF_050473925.1. Taxonomy (NCBI): domain Bacteria; kingdom Pseudomonadati; phylum Pseudomonadota; class Gammaproteobacteria; order Pseudomonadales; family Pseudomonadaceae; genus Pseudomonas; species Pseudomonas sp. S8. Next base: position 2,178,361 of record NZ_JBFDVZ010000016.1, on the reverse strand, counting down.
TCGATCGACAGACCAGCGACTTTGATGTGCAGGGTCGAGAAGTAGGTGGCTGCCCAAGGCGAGTTGGCGACCAGCAGCGCGGCGAGGGCGGCGGCCATCAGGATCAGGCCACCGGCGGACTCGGCAGCGAAGAATCGGGTGAGAAAGGCCAAAGCAGACGGCGACTGCTGACGGGCAGCCTGCAGGCGTGACGGATCGTGGCTCATAGGCACGGGAACTCCGCGCGGCGGCCCGACCTGCGCTGAATTAAACCTGCCCTGCCGCGTTGTTGCGGTGGCACCCGGGCGGCATTTTACACAATAGGTGGGGGAAGGCGCGGTTTTACTGACGATTACCCTTGAAACGAGCGTTTCCAAGGAATGAATTGCCGGGCTTAATAGGAAGCATTACTATTCACGCCTCTTTCCCCCAGCACGCTGTCATGAACCCCATGCTGCCCCGCAGACCCGGCTTTTTCGAGCATTACGAAGAGTTGATCGGCACCTGGACCCGGCGCCTGCGCAATCGCGCGCAGGCCGAGGATCTGGCGCACGACACCTTTGTGCGGGTGCTCGAATCCGATTCGGCAGCGGTGCAGCAGCCACGGGCGTATCTGCACCAGACCGCACGCAACATCGCGGTCGACGGTTATCGGCGTGAGGATCGGCGGGAAGCCATGGAGTCGCAGGCGATCGATCACAGTGTGTCGTCCACCGGCGACCCGGAGCATTACATGCAGGCGATCCAGTTGGCCGACTCCATCGAACGGGCGCTGCAGGAACTGCCGCTCAATTGCCGGAGGATTTTCGTCTGGCAGAAGATCGAAGGGCTGACCCAGGCAGAGATCGCCGAACGCCTGGGACTGTCCAGGAACATGGTCGAAAAATATATGATTCGCACCCTGCGGCATCTGCGCGACCGTCTCGATGGCATGCAGTCATGAGCGGCCGCCGCTTTTCATCCCCAGCCCGACAGGACATTCCATGATGGATACCCGTGATTGCGCGTGCGGGCAAACAACGGTGCGCGATGAGGCGGCACGCTGGTTTGTGCGTTTGCAGGAACCGCTGATCAGTGCCGACGAACAGCAGCGCTTCGACGCCTGGCTGAACCAGCATCCGCAGCACCGTGATGAATTCCAGTTGCTGCAAGGTCTGTGGACCGCCGCCGATCTGTTACCGGCGCCACGCCTCAAAGCGCTTATTGAAACACCGTCAACCCGCCGCGAGCGACGTCCTTTACTGCGTTATGCCGTGGCCGCCAGCGTGTTGGCGGTGGCGCTCGGGCTCGGTCTGTTCAGTGGTTTGAATCATCCGGGCGGCTATCACGCCGAGTTCGCCACGGCGCTGGGCGAACGCAAGCACGTGGCGTTGCCGGACGGTTCAGTGATTGATCTGAACAGCCGCAGCCGTCTGCAGGTGCGTTTTGAGCAGGATCGACGACTGATCGAATTGAGTGAAGGCGAAGCGATGTTCAGCGTTCAGCACGACACCTCGCGCCCGTTCGTGGTTGAGGCTGGCAGCGGCAAGGTCACGGTCACCGGCACGCGTTTCGATGTGCGCCGCGATGCCACGCAAACCCGGGTTGCGGTGGAGCAGGGCACGGTCAAGGTGCAGGGGCGCAATGCACCGGACAATGCTTTCATCAACCTCACCGCAGGCCTCGGCACCCATGTCGACGCCGAGGGCAAAGTCGCTGCGGCCTATGCGGTCAACCCCGTCGAACTGACGGCCTGGCGCAGCGGCAAACTGGTGTTCAACAACGCCAGCCTCAGCGAAGTGGTGGCGGAGGTTTCGCGCTATCGCGACAAACCGCTGAAGGTCGCCAACGCGACGGTGGCCAACCTGCGCTTGACCAGTGTGTTCAAATCCGACAACACCGACGCCTTGCTCAAGGCCCTGCCAAACATCCTGCCGGTGGCCGTGCGCACCTTGGCCGACGGCAGTCAGGAAATAATTTCAAAATAGCATTCAGGTTTTTTTCGAGTTCATCGTCTTCCTGTTCAACTGCAACTGGTTTGCATTAACAGACGCACACTCTTGCGATCCACAGGACTACGTTCGACGTGAAAAACACCTCAGCCCACAACAAAAAATCCCCTTGGCTGCCGCTGGCTCTCGCGCTGGCGGTCAATGCCGCCGTGCCGCTGGCCTTCGCCGCTGAAGCCGTTCACATCCGCGCCCAGCCGCTGGGCCAGGCCCTGAGCGAACTCGGCCAGCAAACTTCGCTGCAGGTTTTCTTCAGCCCGGATCTGGTTGCTGGCAAACAGGCACCGGCGGTCGACGGCAACCTTTCCCCCGAGCAGGCGCTGCGTCAGTTGTTGCAGGGCAGCGGCCTGGAGTATCAGATCAACGAAGGCTCGGTGACCCTCGCACCGGCCGCGACCGCTGCCAACAATGGCCCGCTGGAACTGGGCGTGACCGACATCAAAGTGGTCGGCGACTGGCTCGGTGACGCTGATGCCGCGGTGGTGCAGAACCACCCGGGTGCGCGTACGGTTATCCGCCGCGAAGCCATGGTCGAGCAGGGCGCGATGAACGTCAGTGATGTGCTAAAGCGCGTGCCCGGCGTGCAGGTGCAGGACTCCAACGGCACCGGCGGCAGCGACATCGCGCTGAACGTTGGCGTGCGTGGCCTGACTTCACGACTGTCGCCACGCTCCACGGTGTTGATCGACGGCGTGCCGGCCGCGTTCGCACCGTACGGCCAGCCGCAACTGTCGATGGCGCCGATCTCTTCCGGCAACCTCGACAGCATCGATGTGGTGCGTGGCGCCGGTTCCGTGCGTTATGGGCCGCAGAACGTCGGCGGCGTGATCAACTTCGTCACCCGCGCCATCCCGGAAAAAGCCACCGGGGAAATCGGCACTACCCTGGAAACCTCCCGTTACGGCGGCTGGAAACACATCGACACGGCATTCCTCGGCGGCACCGCCGACAACGGCATGGGCGTGGCGTTGTTGTATTCCGGGGTCAACGGCAACGGTTACCGCGAGCGCAACAACGGTAACGACATCGACGATGTGCTGCTCAAGACGCACTGGGCGCCGACCGATCAGGACGATTTCAGCCTCAACTTCCATTACTACGACGCCAGCGCCGACATGCCGGGCGGTCTGACGCAGAAGCAGTACGACGACAAGCCGTACGACTCGGTGCGCGACTACGACAACTTCAGCGGTCGGCGCAAAGACGTGTCGTTCAAGTGGATTCGCCAGATCGACGAGCGCACTCAGGCAGAAATCCTCACCTACTACACCGACAGTTTTCGCGGCAGCACCATCGCCGCCCGCGACCAGAGAAGCCTCAGCTCGTACCCGCGTTCCTACTACACCCTCGGTGTCGAACCGCGGGTGTCGCGGGTGTTTGACGTCGGCCCGACCACGCAGGAAGTCAGCGTCGGTTATCGCTACCTGAAAGAGGCGATGCACGAACAGTCGAGCCGTCTGGCGCTGGTCAATAATCAGCCGGTGGTCACGCCGACGTCCGACGGCCATGTGTTCCAGGACCGCACCGGCGGCACCGAGGCTAACTCGGTGTATGTCGACAACAAGATCGACGTCGGCAACTGGACCATCACCCCGGGCATTCGCTTCGAACACATCAGCACCGACTGGCATGACCGCGCCGTGCTCGATACTTCGGGCAAACGCGTGCCGGAGAAAAACCGCAGCATCGAGAGCAATGAACCGCTGCCGGCGCTGAGCGTGATGTATCACCTGTCGGATGCATGGAAACTGTTCGCCAACTACGAAACCTCGTTCGGCAGCCTGCAGTATTTCCAGCTCGGCCAGGGCGGCTCGGGTGACCAGACCGCCAACGGCCTGGAGCCGGAAAAAGCCAAGACTTACGAGATCGGCACACGCTACAACGATGATGTGTGGGGCGGGGAAGTGACGCTGTTCTACATCGACTTCGATGACGAGCTGCAATACATCAGCAACGATGTCGGCTGGACCAACCTCGGCGCGACCAAGCATCAGGGCATCGAAGCGTCGGTGCATTACGACATGGCCGCGCTCGATCCACGCCTTGACGGGCTGACCGCCAACGCCGGTTTCACTTACACCCGCGCCACCTACGAAGGCGAAATCCCGGGCTTCAAGGGCCGTGATCTACCGTTCTATTCGCGGCAGGTGGCGACCGTAGGCTTGCGTTACGACGTCAATCGCTGGACCTACAACATCGATGGTTTCGCCCAATCGAAACAACGCTCGCCGGGCACCGGGGTCAACGCCGATGGCAGCTTCAACGGCAATTACATCACCGAAGGCACGGCCGATGGGCAGTACGGTGACATCCCGGGTTACGTGACCTGGAACGTACGCGGCGGGTATGACTTCGGGCCGCAGGTGTCGAACCTGAAGCTCGGCGCCGGGGTGAAAAACGTCTTCGACAAGCAGTACTTCACCCGCTCCAGCGACAACAATTCGGGGATGTATGTCGGCGCGCCGCGTACGTTCTTTGTGCAGGCCAGTGTAGGTTTCTAAGGCGCTATTGTGGCTGAACCGGTTTCACACGGTTCAGCCACAAAAAGCCTGGAGCTATTGAGGGATCAGAAACTCGATGGTCGGTCCGGGATTCCCGGCCAGGTCTGCGCCTTTGAGGCAGACGTTCTGTCGGCCATTGGCAATGGAAACATGGAACACGCCTGTGGAGGGTGATACGCGTTGAAATCCCTGCCCGTCATTGCAATTGATGCTTCCGGGCTGGCCGTACTTGTATTGAAATCGGGCGGGATCCAGATCCGGTGAAACCGGAAATACTCTGATGTCATATTCGTCGCCACCTACCCCTTCGATCTTATAGGCAGGCTTCAGCGGTGCGGGCGCTTCCATCAACCAGCGCCAGTAGACGCTGGGTGTCCTTCCGGCCCATTGCTTGGGCACGTCCGTAGGCCGCTGTTGGCCAATCAGGCAGAGAAAGTACAAGCCTGAGCCGTCTTTAAGTTCATGACTCAATTGATTATTGGCGTCCGGTGCAGCCGTTCGCACTTGGCTATAGCCATCAAGGTTCTGACATTCGTCCAGAGTGCGCGTAAAGCGATAGCGGTAGTAAGGCGCGGTTGTGGTGAACGTTTGCAGCCATCGCCAAGGCACGACTTGTCCATGTTCGTCGCGCTCGAGCTTGATGTAATCGCTGTTTTGCGACGAACCAGGAAACGACCAGTTCTCGCCCAGCGAACAACCGCCCAGACGTGGATTGAAATGTCCCTTGGCGAAACAGGCGTCCAGCCCATCGGTTGTGGAGGCGTAATTGGTATTGCTGCGTTTGTTGACCTGTCCCGCCACGACTTCGCAGGGCGCGCCCTTGTCGCAGCGATTGCGGTCACTCCCGCGAGTGGTGGTGCCGAGCACACCCACAATTTCATTGGTGTAACGCGCAAGCAGTGGCGAGCCTGACAGCCCGCTGACAACATCGAGACAACGGTTGCTCAGTTGTCCGACCCAACGCCATGGGCCTTCAATAATCGCCGCCGAGTGTTCTTGTTTGCAGGCCATGCGCTGAATGAAACCGTTCATGGGCGCGCCGGTGATCAGAATGTCGTCTTCGCTGTCCAACGGGGCCCGCGCCAGTTTCAACGGCTGGATACCGTCTCTGATCAACTGTTCCAGAGGCTGTTCAAGCTCAATGATAGAGAGGTCTTGACCGCGTAGCGTGCTCCAGCCGACGCGACTGACCGCGTAGGAACGGCTTTGCGGTTGTGTGTCGAAAAAATAATTGAACGTCACCCGACCCTTTGCAGGTTGATTGACGATGATCTCGTTATTGCCTATCTCCGGATGTGTGCAGTGTCCGGAGGTCAGCACATAGGCGGGTTGCGATACTGCTCCGGGTTCTCGAGTGTCAATCAGCGTGCCGGAGCAGGTCATGCCGCTTTCAACTTCAACACGGCCAATGGCTTGCCAATGCGCATAGTTTCCGCCGGCATTGGCCAGGCGCTCAGCGGGCGCAAAATTGGCAGTGCCTTCACCCCAGTCGTATCGATTGACGGAGGCACATCCCTGGAGAAGCGTGATTAGCGCGATAACCGATCCGGTTCCAATGTTCATGACAGATTTCCATTTCCGCTGAGCTGGAAATCAACATGATGCCTGGGGGCAATTCTTGTCTACTGTCAAAGCTGACAGGTATCGCACCCGTGTTCAGACTTTCAAGGTCTTGCCGCCGATAGCCACCGCCACCAGTAACACCGCCATCAAGCCAAAGGCAAAACTCAAACTGCTGGCATGTGCCACAAAGCCAATCACCGCCGGACCGGCCAGAATCCCTGCGTAACCGAGCGTGGTGATTGCCGGTACCGCGATGCTCTCCGGCATCACCGTCTGCTTGCCCACCGCCGTGTACAGCACAGGCACGATGTTCGAACAACCCGCACCCACCAGTGCGTAACCGACCAATGCCGCTTCCCAGCTCGGCGCGAATGTCGCCAGAAACAGACCAGCAGCTGCCAACAGACCACCAAACAGAATGATCCGCGTTGCACCGACAATCCGCACGATCCGGTCACCCATCAAACGTCCGGCCGTCATGGTCAATGCAAACGCCGCATAACCCAATCCCGCGTACGCCGTGTCGATCCCGCGCTCCTGCGCAAGAAACACCGCACTCCAGTCCAGCGCCGCGCCTTCGGTGAGGAACACGATGAAGCACATGCCGCCGATGAACAGCACAATGCCGTGGGGAATGGCGAAGGCGGGTCCCGAGCTTTCACTGCCGTACGGCAACATGTGCGGTACACACTTGAACAGCGCGCCGGCCAACACCGCCACCACTACCAGCATCGCTGCCAGCGGCGTCAGGCCGAGGCCGAGCAGGGCACTGACCCCCGCTGCACCGACAATCCCGCCTAGGCTGAACAGGCCATGAAAGCCCGACATCATGTGCTTGCCGCTGGCCCGTTCGACGATCACCGCTTGCAGGTTGACGGTCGAATCCACCGTGCCCAGACCGGCACCGAACATGAACAGCGTGGCGATCAGCGCCGGAATCGACGATACCGTCGCCAGCAACGGCAGCGCCGCGCAGATCAGCAGGGTGCCGCCGGTGGCGACTTTGCGGCAGCCGAATCGCGTGGCGAGAATCCCCGCCAGCGGCATTGCGAGAATCGAGCCGACGCCGAGGCACAACAGCAGGAGGCCCAACGTGCCTTCGTCGAGCCCGGCGCGAGCCTTGGCGTATGGCACCAATGGCGCCCACGCGGCAATGCCCAGGCCGGCGATGAAGAAAGCGATGCGCGTCGACATCTGCTGCAGGCGTCCGGGGACGAAGGTGTCTTGGGGGTTGAGGCTGGTCATATCGATCCTTGGCAAAAAACGTCGCGTCCCCCGAATGACAGTCATCGCGCGGCGAGGTTCGATCGCAGGTCTCGGGGCGGGGCAGCCGACATCCTAACCTGTGGGAGCGAGCTTGCTCGCGAATGCGGTATATCAGCCAATGAATATGGCGACTGATACGCAGCCTTCGCGAGCAAGCTCGCTCCCACATTGGATGACCGGTGTTCACAATTGCCCGTTCTGTGCAGAACCCTGTGGGAGCGGGCTTGCCCGCGATTGCGGTGGTTCAGGCAATGAATATGGCCGCTGACAAACCGCTTTCGCGAGCAGGCTCACTCCTACAAGGGATCGCGGTTTACAGTGATGGCTTCGACAAGGTGAGAGAGATCGGTGATGACGCAGTTCTACGATGCGCGAGGCAATATTTACGGGGTGATTTCGCCGCAGGCACTTCGTGAGGCGGGGATCGATTTGCCGATCGGTGCCGCGCAGTGTGCGGTGTCGAGACCGTCCTGGAGTCAGGCGGCCATTGCCCTGTGCTGCGACTGGCCCGAGGGCCAGCGTCCGGCGGGGAGCAAGGCGCATCGCAGTGACGGGCTGCTGATCGGTCCGTTCCAGTCAGCGCCGCCGTTCGACGTGCTGATCGTCAACACCGACGGCACCTTGGCCGAGCGCAGTGGCAATGGCTTGACGATTTTTTCCCAGTCGTTGCTGGAGCAAGGGCTGATGCCGGCGCAAGGGGCGTCGCTGCGAGTGCATCACGACAAGGGTGATGCCGTGGAAACCTCGGTGAAACCGGCCGTAGTCGAAGGCGTGAACGGTTTCTGGCTGGACCTTGGTCAACCGGGCTTCGGGCCTTCAGCGGTGGGTGCGCAGCAGGTTGAACAGCGCGGGTTCAATGGTCATGAGGTGAGCCACGTAGCGCCGTTGGCACAACTCGATTCCGCGTGGCAGCACAGTCAATTCGTGCGTATCGGCAATCCGCATTGCGTAACGTTGTTGACCGACATCGCCGAGTTGCCGAGCAACTCACAAATGCGCCAGTCGCCATGGGCCGAAGGCCTGACCCGAATCGCCTACGCGATGCCGACGGGCGCCGGCCAGCCATGCCCGGCGGGCGTCAATCTGCAATGGGCCGCGCTTGAGTCAGCGCAGCGCATCGTCGCTCGAGTGTTCGAGCGTGGTGAAGGACCGACGGCGTCTTCCGGTACCAGCGCCAGTGCAGTGGCCTGTGCCGCATGGGCGGTGGGTTGGGTGGCGAGTGGGGAGGTTCACGTCGTCATGCCGGGCGGGACGGCGCCGGTGTTGCTTGAAGAAGAGCGGGGCGAATTGATGCGGGTCAGGTTGTTTGGTACGGCTCGCTTGATCGGTTGAAGTGGTGATTGCCTTCGCTGGCAAGCCAGCTCCCACAGGGAAATGCATACCCATGCAGGATCGCGAGCATTCTGTAGGAGCTGCCGCAGGCTGCGATCTTTTGATCTTGTTTTTAGAATCAAAAACAAAGATCGCAGCCTGCGGCAGCTCCTACAGGAAATGGCGGTCAGTTAAGAGGGCTGCTGAACTCCACCACCGGCATCTGCCGCTTCATCAGCACCTTGCCGCCGCGAATCGAATACAGCGGCAGACCCTGGCTGCGGATCACTTCGTAATCGCTGTCCGCCGACAGAATCAGCAGGTTGGCCGGACGCCCCTGTTCCAGGCCGTAACGCTCGCCCAGGTGCATGGCCTTGGCGCTGTTGTCGGTGACCAGATCCAGCGCGTTCTGCAGGTTGCGATAGCCGAGCATATGGCAAATGTGCAACCCGGCCTCAAGCACGCGCAGGATGTTGCCGTTGCCCAGCGGGTACCACGGATCAACGATTGAATCCTGGCCAAAACACACGTTCATCCCGGCCTCCAGCAGCTCGTTGACCCGGGTCACGCCCCGACGTTTCGGGAAGTTATCGAAACGTCCCTGCAAGTGAATGCTTTCGGTCGGGCACGAGACGAAACTGATCCCGGAATGACCGAGCAAACGGAACAATTTCGCGCAGTAAGCGTTGTCGTAAGAGCCCATCGCCGTGGTGTGGCTGGCCGTGACCCGCGCGCCCATGTCGCGGCTGCGTGCCTCTTCGGCGAGTACCTCAAGAAAGCGCGAATGGGGGTCATCGGTTTCGTCGCAATGCACATCGACCAGGCAACCGGTGCGTTCGGCCAGGTCCATCAGAAACTTCACCGAACTGACGCCCTGATCGCGGGTGTATTCGAAATGCGGAATGCCGCCCACCACATCGGCGCCCATGCGAATCGCTTCTTCCATCAGCTCGCGACCGTTGCGGAACGACTCGATGCCTTCCTGTGGGAACGCGACGATTTGCAGGTCGATCAGATGGCGGGTTTCTTCGCGGACTTCGAGCATCGCCTTCAGCGCGGTGAGCTGCGGGTCGGTGACGTCGACGTGGGTGCGCACGTGCTGAATGCCGTGAGCGGCCAAGGCTTGAATGGTCTTCCTGGCGCGGGTTTTGGTGTCTTCTTCGGTGATGGTGACCTTGCGTTCGCCCCAGCACTCGATGCCCTCGAACAGCGTGCCGCTCATGTTCCAGCGCGGTTCGCCAGCAGTCAGCGTGGCGTCGAGGTGGATGTGCGGCTCGACGAAGGGCGGCACCACCAGATTGCCGCCGGCGTCGAGGTCGCCGGGGTTGAGGGTCGGGGCTTCGGTCTGGCGGCCGATGCTGCGGATCAGGCCGTCTTCCAGGTGCAATTCGTGCAAACCTTCCTGGTTGCGCAGTCGGGCGTTGATGATGTGCATCAGGCGAATCCTTCTTATAGGTCTGGTAGTGGCGCACTGGCGCGACGGGCGCCGAGCAGGCCGGTAACGATGACATACGTTAGCGCGGCGGCGGCAATCCCTACCAGCGGTGCGACCCACGGCGAGTGGAACGCGGCGAGCGTACCGACCGCGTAAGCCCCCAGCCCCGGCCAGTTGAACGCCGGCAGCCGTGTGTCGGCCAGACGCGGATAGCGCCCGCGCCAACGGAAGAAAAAGTCGGCCATGATCACCCCGCCAATCGGCGGAATCACCGTGCCCAGCAGAATCAGGTACGGCACCAGCATGTCGTACATGCCCAGCAGCGCGAGCAGGGTGCCGATTACCGCGCCGGCCAGGGTCACGGTTTTGCGTCGGCCGGTGCGCAGCAGGTTGCAGCCGGCGACGGCGAAGTTGTAGATGGTGTTGTCCTGGGTGCTCCAGATATTCAGCAACAGCATGGCCATCGCGGCCATGGCGAAGCCTTGCAGCAACAACACTTCAACCACGTCGGGCTGCTGATAAACGATTGCGCCGTAGGCACCGATCAGCACCATCAGGCCATTGCCGATGAAAAAACCGATCAGGCTCGCCAGCACGGCAACCCTTGCCGAGCGCGAGAAACGTGTCCAGTTGGTGGCCTGCGTCGCGCCGCTGACGAAGGTGCCGAACACCAGCGTGATCGCGGTCGACCAGTCCAGCGAACCGCTCGGCACCACCGCCAGCAAACCATCGAGGCCACCGACTTTTACGGTCGCAACCCACATCGACAGCATCAGCAGCAGCATCATCGCTGGCACCGCGATGTACGAGAGGATCTCCAGGCCGCGATAACCGACATACGCCGTGGCGCAGAACACCAGGCCGAACAGCACCATCAGGCCCAGCACCGTGCCTTGCTCCAGCGCGAAGTATTTGCCAATCACCACCGCGGCGGTTGCAGTGCCCCAGGCGTACCAGCCGATCTGGGTAAATCCCAGGATCAGGTCACTGAGTTTGCTGCCAACCTCACCAAAACAGAAACGCCCCATCAGCACCGAATTAAGCCCGCTCTTGAAGGCGATATAACCCAGCCCCGCCGCATACAGCCCGAGCAGCAGGTTACCGACGACGATCACCGCCATCATCTCGCCAAAACTGAAGGCCACGCCGAGCTTGCCGCCGGCAAACATGGTTGCGGTGAAAAATGTGAATCCCAGTAACACCATGGCGGTCGAGGCCAGGCCTTTTCGCGCATGCATCGGGACTTCGCTGAGGGGGTAGTCGTTGCCGGGATCGTTCTGCGTCATGGGGCGTTCCTTGCTGAAGAGGGGGGACGCGAAGCAGGTTGCAGTGGTCGTGCCAAATCCGGTTGGCGCGGGTTATGTATAGACGAGACACATGGATTGGCGCGAAAGCGGTGCAACCGAATGCACCCGAGCCCAAAGTGGGAGCGAGCCTGCTCGCGAAGGCGGCGAGTCAGGCGACATCTGCAATGGCTGATATTCCGCTTTCGCGAGCAGGCTCGCTCCCACCAGGAATGGGTGTTGGGTCAGAGGAATCTGAGCAGGGCGGCGACGATCGCTTCCGGGGCGTCCTCTTGGACGAGGTGTCCTCTTGGCGGGTTTGAGCCAAAAAGCATAGGCATAAAAAAACAGCCGTGAAGGCTGTTCTCTATTTCCCTGACAACACACCCTTCCCTGTAGGAGCTGCCGCAGGCTGCGATCTTTTGATCTTGTTTTTAAAGATCAAGGTCAAAAGATTGCAGCCTGCGGCAGCTCCTACAGGGGGATTGGTGTTCAATCACTCACCGCGATAAATGCAACCGCTGGTGCAGGTCTCGTGAATGCGGATCGCGCTGAGTTCCGGCAGCAGTGGCTTCATTTCATTCCAGATGAATTTGGCCAGCACTTCGCTGGTCGGGTTTTCCAGGCCGGGAATGTCGTTCAGGTAGTTGTGGTCCAGACGCTCGTACAACGGCTTGAAAATCGCCTTGATCTCGGAGAAATCACGGATCCAGCCGGTGTGCGGATCGAGGTCGCCGCTCAGGTGCAGCGCCACCTTGAACGAGTGACCGTGCAGGCGTCCGCACTTGTGGCCGTCCGGTACGTGCGGCAGGCGGTGGGCGGATTCGAAAGTAAATTCCTTGAAGATTTCCACAGTATTTTCGGCTCTGTTCAGGTGGCGTTCGCCGCAGCGATTCGGGCAGGCGGCGAGTTTACCAGCTTGTGTTTGGCGATGCGGGAAAACACTGACTAAAGGGTCAGCAAGCGCTCGGCGAGGCGACCGTTGGCGGTCAGTTCGAGAAACTCGTCGCCGAGACGGCGGCTTTCGTCCATCGCCGCGTGCCAGTATTTCTGCCGACTCGGCGCATCGCCCATGAAGCGCTTGAAGTCGTTACGGTCGGGCAGTTTGCCGTAGGGCAGGCGCGCCAGATATTCCTTCGATGGTGCGAGCAACAGCACGTCCTGCAAGCGCTCGACCGAGGCGCGGCGCCACGGCAGGGTCTTGTCGAACCAGCCGGGGATCACCCGATCGGTGAAGTGCGGATAGAGCACGATGCCGTCGCCGCTGTAGGGCAGGTCGAGGTGATAGTCGAGCAGGCCGCCGTCGCGGAACGTGCCGGCACCGGCGCCCGGCAGGTCGCGCACGCCTTCCATGACCATCGGGATCGAACCGGAGGCCAACAAAGCCTGGCGCAGGTTTCCCGCATTGAGGGCGACGAAGCGCGACGGGAAGTCATTCAGCGCATTCACCGGCGGGGCGAGGCGCGGGTCGTGAATGATCAGCCGTTCGAAGTGCCGCGACAGGCGCGCGCGACCGCGCAGGTTATCGGCGATTACCGAACCCAGCGCCAGACCGAGGCGGCCGCGATGGTCCTCGGCCAGGCGTCCGTGGCTTTTCACCACCATGATGTTCAGGCGGTAGTCGGCGTTGTTGAGGATGCTGGCGTCGCGGCCGTCGAGCAGGTCATTGAGCATGCGCTGCGAGCTCGCGCTGATCTCGGCCATGGTCACGCCTTTGTTGAAATTCTGCTCGGCGTACAACTGGCCGAGGCGGCGAATGCCTTCGGCAGCGTCCGGCAGGCAAGCGCTGGCGAAGCGCCAGGAACCGACCGAGGCACCGATCAGCGAGCGCTCACGCGGCGCGCTCGGCAGCCATTCGCCAAACAACGCCAGGTCCAGCCCCTGAATCCCCAACGCCTTCGGCCCTCCGGCCGCACCGGGCAGGGTGCCGACGTCGGCGGCGTTCAGGCCTTCGGCACGAATGCGCGCCATGGCCCGAGGGCCGGCCTTGAGGGTGAGGGCGGTAAACTTGATGTGGATGGCAGTCATACCGGTCTCGATCGTTAGCAAGCGAACAATTATAAGCACATGTTGCAAAACACTGTAGGAGCTGCCGCAGGCTGCGATCTTTTGATTTTTAAAGGCAAGATCAAAAGATCGCAGCCTGCGGCAGCTCCTACAGGGGCAATGATGGCAATTCAGTTTCAGTTAAGTTGATCCCGCTAAGGTGCCCACCGTAGCTGCACATAAAAATACGGAGACATCCATGAAAACCCTGACTGCCCTGTCCATTGCCGCGATCATCGGCCTGACCGCCAGCCTCGCCCATGCCCGCGATCTTGGCCCCGACGAAGCCCTGCGCCTGCGCGACGCTGGTACTATCGTCTCCTTCGAGAAGCTCAACGCCACGGCGCTGACCAGACATCCGGGGTCGACCATCACCGATACCGAGCTGGAAGAGCAGTACGGCAAGTACGTCTACCAGGTCGAAATGCGTGATCCGCAAGGGCTGGAGTGGGATCTGGAATTAGACGCGGTGACTGGGCAGGTTCTCAAGGATCATCAGGATACGTAATGAAGGTTAATGTTCGCGCCACCAGCCGCACGGCGTTGGCGCTTGTGATTGTTTGCTCGGCGGCGATGGCTCGCGATCTCGATCAGGACGAGGCGCTGCGGCTGCGGCAGCAGGGGGTGATCCTGCCGCTGGAGCAAGTGCTGCAACAGGCGCTGGATCGCTACCCCGGCGCGAAACTGCTGGAAGTCGAGCTGGAGGAAAAGCACGACGTCTACGTGTATGAAGTCGAGCTGCTGACCGTCGAAGGTGTCGCCCGGGAGCTGCACCTGAAGGCCGATACTGGCGAATTAGTTAAAGACAAGGAAGATTGACCGATGCGTTTGCTTCTGGTGGAAGACCACGTGCCGCTGGCTGACGAATTGATCGCCGGCCTGCAGCGCCAAGGCTACGCGGTGGACTGGCTGGCGGACGGACGCGATGCGGTGTATCAGGGCAGCAGCGAGCCGTATGACCTGATCATTCTCGACCTTGGTCTGCCTGGCGTTCCCGGGCTGGAGGTGCTGGCGCAATGGCGCGCCGGTGGCCTGTCGACGCCGGTGTTGATCCTTACCGCCCGCGATTCCTGGGCCGAGCGCATCGAAGGCCTGAAGGCCGGCGCCGACGATTACCTGACCAAACCGTTCCATCCTGAAGAGCTGCACCTGCGGGTGCAGTCGTTGCTGCGCCGCTCCAAGGGCCAGGCCAACCAGCCGACGCTCAAGGCCGCCGGCCTGCATCTGGACGAAGGTCGCCAGTGCGTGATTCGTGACGGCAGCGAGATTCAGCTGACCGCCGCCGAATTCCGCTTGCTGCGTTATTTCATGCTGCACCCGGAACAGATCCTGTCGAAAACCCACCTCGCCGAGCACCTCTATGACGGCGAGACCGAGCGTGACTCCAACGTCCTCGAAGTTCACGTCAACCACCTGCGGCGCAAGCTGGGTAAAGCGGTGATCGAAACCCGTCGCGGCCAGGGTTACCTGTTCGGCGGGCAAGCTTCGTGAGGTCGATCCAGCGCCGCTTGAGCCTGGGGTTGATCAGCGTGATGGTGATCGTCGGCCTGGTGTTGGCGCAAACCAGCCTGTGGTTGTTCGAAGTCGGGTTGCAGCGTTATCTCGAGGCCGGTCTGCGCAACGACAGCGAAAGTCTGCTGGTCGCGCTGGTGCGTGGCCCGCAAGGTTTGCAACTGGATGAGCGGCACCTGTCGCCGGCCTATCAGCGACCGTTTTCCGGGCATTACTTTCGCATCGATTTTGCCGACAGCCACTGGCGCTCGCGTTCGCTGTGGGATCAGGACTTGCCGCTGCTTGACCATCCTGGCCTGCACAGCAACCTGCAACTGGGCCCGGACGGTCAGCAGTTGCTGGTGTTGCGTTCGGATTATCGGCGTTTGGGGCAGTCAATCTCCATCAGCGTCGCCCAGGATTACACCCCGGTGCGCGAGAGTTTCCAGCGCATGCGCCAGATCGGCCTCGGTCTGGGCCTTGCCGGCTTGCTGCTGATTCTGCTGCTGCAACGGTTGACGGTACGTCGCGCGTTGAAGCCGCTGGAACGGGCGCGCGAGCAGATCGCCCAGTTGCAGCAGGGCCAGCGCTCGCAACTGGACGATCAGGTGCCGGTCGAGCTCGAGCCGCTGGTGGCGCAGATCAACCATCTGCTGGCGCACACCGAAGACAGCCTCAAGCGCTCGCGCAATGCGCTGGGCAATCTGGGACATGCGCTGAAGACGCCGTTGGCGGTGCTTTTGAGTCTTGCGTCGAGCGAAAAACTCGATGCCCATCCGGAGCTGCGCAAGATCCTCAAGGAGCAACTGGAGCAAGTGCAGCAGCGGCTCAATCGTGAACTCAATCGCGCGCGTTTATCCGGTGATGCACTGCCCGGCGCACTGTTTGATTGTGATGCGGAACTGCCGGGGCTGCTGGCGACGCTGAACATGATCCACGGCGAGCATCTGGCGTTGAGCTACATCGCGCCGCCGGGGCTGCAATTGCCGTGGGATCGCGAGGACTTGCTGGAGCTGCTCGGCAACCTGTTGGACAACGCCTGCAAATGGGCGGATGCCGAGGTGCGGCTGAGCGTGATCGAACGAACGGACGGCTTCGCCCTGAGCGTTGAAGATGACGGGCCGGGGATTCCCGAAGAGCAGCGCAGTCAGGTGTTCAGTCGCGGCGCGCGGCTGGATGAGCAGACCCACGGGCATGGCCTGGGGCTGGGGATTGTGCGCGATATCGTCGAGACGTGGGGCGGAGTGCTGGTGCTGGGCGAGAGTGAGTGGGGCGGGCTGAAGGTGGTGATCGAGTTGCCTAAACGCTGATCTCCCAAACACCACCAATCCCGTGTAGGAGCTGCCGCAGGCTGCGATCTTTTGATCTTGTTTTTAAAGATCAAGGTCAAAAGATCGCAGCCTGCGGCAGCTCCTACAGGCGAGGGTGATACAGTCAGACCCGGAACTGATCCATCAGGCTCTGCTGTTGATTCGCCAGGCTGTTCAGCGACTGGCTCACCCGCGCCGACTCATTGGCTTGTCCGGACAGCGATTCGGTGACGTCGCGAATGGTCGCCACGTTGTTGTTGATCTCCTCGGCCACCGCGCTCTGTTCTTCCGCCGCGCTGGCGATCTGCAGGTTCATGTCGCTGATCACTGTCACCGCATCGCCGATCTGGCGCAGTGCGGTCACCGCTTGCCCGACCTGTTCGACACTGCCCTGAGCCTGGCGATGGCTGTTGCCCATCGAACCGACCACGTCCTGGGTACCGGTCTGCAATTGCTCGATGACCTGACGGGTTTCTTCCACCGACTCTTGCGTGCGGCGGGCGAGGTTGCGCACTTCGTCGGCGACCACGGCGAAGCCGCGCCCGGCTTCGCCGGCACGCGCCGCTTCGATTGCCGCGTTGAGCGCCAGCAGGTTGGTCTGTTCGGCGATGGCGCGGATGGTTTCCAGCACCGTGCCGATCTTCTCGCTGTTGGCCGCCAGCCCTTCGACCTGAACCATCGCCGCGCTCATGTCGGCGGCCAGGGTGTCGATGCTCGCGGTGGTGCGGTCGATCACAGTCAGGCCCTGACGGGTGGCGCGGTCGGCGTCTTTGGCCGCTTCGGCGGCTTGCGCAGCACTGCGCGCAACATCCTGCGCGGTGGCGCTCATTTCGTGGGACGCGGTGGCGACCTGATCGACCTGGCGGTATTGCTGCTCCATGCCGGCGCTGGTCTGAGTCGCGATGGCCGAGGACTGGTCGGCGGTGTTGCGCGCGTCCTGCACCGAGCGTTTCACTTCGGCGATGATCGGTTGCAACTTGTCGAGGAACTTGTTGAACCAGCCGGCCAATTGGCCGAGTTCATCTTTCTTGTCGTAGGCCAGACGGCGGGTCAGATCGCCTTCGCCACTGGCGATGTCCTCGAGCATATTGGCCACGCCGAGGATCGGTTTGGTCACGCTGCGCGCCATCAGCCACACCAACAGCAGGCCGATCAGTGCCGCCAGCACGCCAAGGCTCAGTTCGATCAGGGTGCCGGATTGGTTGCTCGCATCCAGTTGCTGCTTGAGTGCTTCGGCGCGGCTGACCAGCACCTTTTCCGGCACATCGAGCAACACGCCCCACGCCGGGCCGCCGGGGATCGGCTGGAACGGCGACAGCACTTTCAACTGGCCGTTGCTGTGCAGGCTGCTGACGCTGCTGCTGGCGCCGAGTTGACGCAGCAGTTCGGCGCCGCTGACGGTGTCCACGGCATCCAGACGTTTGCTCAGCTTGCTGGCGTCCGGGCTGTAACCGGCGAGCAGGCCGGTGGGGCTGATGATGCTCACGGCGGTCTGGCCGTCGTAGAGTTTTTTGCTCGCGGCCTGGCTGATCGCCTGCAGGCTGTTGAGATTGATGTCCACCGACAGCGAGGCGATGACTTTGCCGTTGACCATCAGCGGAAAGACGATGCTGGTCATCAGCACGTTCTGGCCGTCGATCACATAAAAGTACGGTTCGATCACGCAGGGTTTGAGCGTGGTGCGCGGGCAGGTGAACCAGGCATTGGCCGCCTGACCGCTGGGGCCTGTGCTGGTGTCGGTCATGTCGCTTTCCGGCAGGGCCATCGAGGTGACTTTGCCCGGCGTCGGCTGCGACCAGTACAGGGCGAAGCGGCCCTTGTCATTGCTGCCCAGCTCGGCCTGACCGGCGAACAGTTCATCCTTGCCATCCAAGGCGTTGGCTTCGAACACCAGCGACAGACCGAGCAGCTCCGGGTTGGCCTGCAGCGCGGACTTGACCTGACGGGTCATGTCTTCGCGCAGGTCAAAAGCATCGAGGAAGCGCTTCTCGGCCTGCTCGCGCAGGAACAGCACCTGCCGCGAAAAACCGTGGCCGTATTGATAGGCGTCCATGAACTGCTGGCGAATCCCGGCAGCCTGCACTTCGCCTTGCGATTCAATGCGCGCCTGGGCCGACTCGGTCAGCATCTCCATGCTCGAAGCCTTCACCAGCTCGGAGCTGTGCTCCATGCGGTACAGCGAAAGACCCACCAGCAGGGTCACGATGCCCGCCAGGCACAGGCCGGCGAGCAGGGTGATTTTCCATTGAATGGAAAGTTGTCTGAGCGACATGGAGACGTCCTTATTCGATAAATATCTGAGACTTTGCACTGTAACGGCCGCGTTTCGGCTTTCTTTATTGTTCAAGCGCAATATGACCGATTGCCGCATGCAACCAATCCCCTGTAGGAGCTGCCGAAGGCTGCGATCTTTTGATTTTGATTTTTTAAAAACAAGATCAAAAGATCGCAGCCTTCGGCAGCTCCTACAGGGTGGTTCATCGGTTGTTACATTCGGTTGCTTTGACACCATCGCCACTCTGCGGCACAGTGCGCGCCCTTCTAATAAGACCCTCTTTGCCAATCCGCCGGTTAACCGTTGGCGGACTCATCCTGTCTGGCGGTGATATTTCATCGCAGTGTTTTTGAGGTAGTGAAATGAATGCAGTGATTGCTGCGGTCGGCATCATGCTGATCCTCAGCCTGTCCCGTGTGCACGTGGTGATCGCCCTGATCGTCGGTGCGCTGGTCGGTGGCCTGACCGGTGGTTTGGGCATCGACGCCACGCTCAAGGCGTTCAACAGCGGTCTGGGCGGCGGCGCAACCGTGGCCTTGTCCTACGCATTGCTGGGCGCGTTCGCCGTGGCGATTGCCAAGTCCGGCCTGGCCCATGCGCTGGCCGACAAGGCGCTGGCGATGGTCGATCGGCAGCACGCGACCGGGGGCGGCAGCGTCAAATGGCTGCTGATCGGCCTGCTCTGGGTGGTGGCGATTGCCTCGCAGAACATTCTGCCGATCCACATTGCGTTCATTCCGCTGCTGGTGCCGCCACTGTTATATGTGTTGACCAAGCTGCAACTCGATCGCCGGTTGATCGCCTGCGTCATGACGTTTGGCCTGATCACTCCGTACATGTTCCTGCCGGTGGGCTTCGGCAACATCTTCCTCAATGAAATCCTGCTGGCCAACGTCGCGCGCAGCGGCGTCGACATCAGTGGCATCAACGTCACCCACGCCATGGGCATTCCGGCGCTGGGCATGCTGTTCGGCCTGGCCATGGCGTTCATCAGCTACCGCAAGAAGCGCGTCTATGATCTGCAGAAAATCGAACAGGTCGAGCAAGTGGCCGTGCAGTACAACCCGCTGAGCCTGATGATCGCCGGTGTGGCGATTGCGGCGGCGTTCATTGTGCAACTGCTGTTGGACTCGATGATTATCGGGGCGCTGGTCGGTTTCCTGATCTTCTCGGTGTCCGGCATCGTCAAGTGGCGTGAGACCGATGACCTGTTCACCGAAGGCATGAAGATGATGGCGATGATCGGTTTCATCATGATTGCCGCGTCCGGATTCGCCGAAGTGATGAAGGCCACCGGGCAGGTGCAGACCCTGGTCGAATCGTCGGCCTCGTGGATCAATCACAGCAAGGGCATCGGCGCGCTGTTGATGTTGCTGGTGGGGCTGCTGGTGACCATGGGCATCGGTTCGTCGTTCTCCACCGTGCCGATTCTGGCGGCGATTTTCGTGCCGCTGTGCGTGCAACTGGGTTTCAGTCCGCTGGCGATCGTCTGCATCGTTGGCACTGCCGGAGCCCTGGGGGACGCCGGTTCGCCCGCTTCGGACTCGACGCTGGGCCCGACTTCCGGCCTGAACATCGACGGCCAGCATCACCACATCTGGGACACCGTGGTCCCGACCTTCCTGCACTACAACCTGCCGCTGCTGGCGTTTGGCTGGGTGGCGGCGATGGTCCTCTGATTAAAAGCTGAAGATCAAAAGATCGCAGCCTTCGGCAGCTCCTACAGAGATGGGTGTAGGAGCTGCCGAAGGCTGCGATCTTTTTTTGGGTTCAACTTTTGCTCGCGCGTGCCGTTAACGCCTTTAACCACGCCAATAAAACCAAAAGAGTGAGCCCCCCAATGCGCTTGAGTCTCAAGGCCAAAGTCCTGTCCCTTGCCGTCCTGCCGGTGCTGCTCTTTGCGCTGGTCATCAGCCTGACCACGCTGTTCATCCTCCAGCAGCAGGCGCACACCGAGGTCGAGCAGACCCGCGAACGCCTGCTCGCCGACGCCAAGGCCACGCTGCAAAGTTACGTCGCCGTGGCGATGACCACGATCAAACCGCTGTACGACGCGGCCGCCCCCGGTGATAACGCGGCGCGGGCGCAGGCGATCAAGCTGTTGTCGGGCATCCGCTACGGCAAGGACGGCTACTTCTTCGGCTACGACTCCGAGACCGTGCGCCTGTTCAAGGCCAACGACCCCGAAGGCGTGGGCAAAAGCTTCAAGGACAACCGCGATCCGAATGGCGTCTACGTCAACCTCGGCCTGGTGAAAGTAGCGAAGGACGGCACTCACTATCTGCAATACAGCTCGCCACTGCCGGGCAATGCCAACGTGCTGGTGCCGAAACTCGGCTACACCGAATACCTGGCGAAGTGGGACATGGCGGTGGGCACGTCGGTCAACCTCGACGGCATCGAGGCGCAAGTGGCGGTGGTCGAGGCGCAAGTGCAGGAGCGTATGCAAGGCGTGATCCTCAGCATCGTCGGCGTGGCCGTGCTGGTGCTGCTGGTGATCGCCGCAGCGGGCATGCTGTTGGCCAACACCATTTTGCGGCCGCTGAACCTGATGAAAGCCAACCTCGACGACATCGCCGCAGGCGAGGGCGATCTGACCCGCCGGCTGAACATCAGCAGCCAGGATGAGCTCGGCGAACTGGCCGGCTCGTTCAACCGCTTCGTCGACAAGATCCACGGCCTGGTGCGACAGATCACCGAGATGACCACGCAACTGACCGGCCTGGTGACCCAAGTGTCGGATCAGGCCCAGCGTTCCGATCAGGCGATGGAGCGTCAGCGCCATGAGACCGATCAGGTCGCCACGGCGATCAACGAAATGTCCGCCGCCGCCCAGGAAGTCGCCAAAAGCGCGCAGAACGCCGCGGTGGCCGCGCAGCAGACCGACGAGGAAGGCCAGAGCGCCAAGCGCGTGGTGGCCGGCAGCATCAAACAGATTCATGCGCTGGTGGATGACATTCGCAGCAGCGGCGTATCGCTCGACAGCCTGCAGCAGGACGTGTCGTCGATTGTCGGCGTGCTCGGAGTGATCCGCTCGATTGCCGAACAGACCAACCTGCTGGCGCTGAACGCGGCGATTGAAGCGGCGCGGGCCGGGGAGGCGGGGCGTGGCTTTGCGGTGGTGGCGGACGAAGTACGGGCGCTGGCCAGCCGCACGCAGATCAGCACCCAGGAAATTCAGGGCATGATCGATCGTTTGCAGGCGGGCACGCAGTCGGCGGTCGAGGCGATGCGCCGCTCCAGCGAGGCGGGCGATGGCACTTCGGCGCAGGCCAATCAGGCTGGCGCGTCGCTGGATGCGATGGCCGAGCTGATTGCGACCATCAATTCGATGAACGCGCAGATCGCCAGTGCGGCGGAAGAGCAGACGGCGGTGGCCGAAGAGATCAACCGCAGCGTGCATCAGATCGCCGTGGCGGTGGACAGCGTGGCGGATGAGACCCAATTGGGCGCGCAGACTTCGCGCAGTCTGGCGGAGCTGGGGCAGCGGTTGGGCAAGCTGGTGGGCCAGTTCCGAATTTAACGTTTACACAAACCTATGTAGGAGCTGCCGAAGGCTGCGATCTTTTGATCTTGCTTTAAAAGATCAAAGTCAAAAGATCGCAGCCTTCGGCAGCTCCTACACGGGGGGCGGTGTAAGGCTCAGGGTCTGTCCCAGTAGGGGACTTCGCCGAAACATTCGATGAAGAAGTCGATCACCGTACGCACCTTCACCGACAGTCGCCGGCTACCCGGCCACAGCACCGCAATCTGCTGCGGCTCCAGACTGTTGGACACCTGATACTCGCGCAACACCGGCACCAGCGTGCCTTCACGCACCGCTTCACCAATCAGCCACGACGGAAACATCACCAGCCCCAGGCCTTGTTCGGCGGCCTGGGTGAGGGTGTCGGCGTGGTTGCCAGTGATCGGGCCTTTGACCGAGTAAGGCGTCCAGTCGCCCTGACCTTGACGAAAGAACCAGCGCTGCTGACCGGTTGCGCCTTTGTAGGCCAGGCACTGGTGCTGCGCGAGATCTTCGGGGTGTTGCGGGATGCCGTGGCGCTGCAGATAGGTCGGGCTGGCGGCGACCTGAAAACTGTGCGGTGCCAGAATCCGCGCCTGCATGCTTGAATCGTGCAGCGGGCCGATGCGAAACAGCAGGTCGGCACCTTCCTGCAGCGGGTCGACGTAATGGTCGGTCTGCTGGATGTCGAGTTGCAGCTTCGGATAGCGCGCGCACAATTTTCCCAGCCACGGCGTCAGGTGACGCTGGCCGAACACCACCGGCGCATTGATGCGCACCAGCCCGGTGGGTTCGCTTTGCTGCTCCTGCAGCGCCTGTTCGGCTTCTTCCAGTTGCACCAGCACCAGCCGCGCATGGTGGCCGAGCATGCGCCCGGCCTCGGTCGGCGTCACGGCACGGGTGTGGCGGTAGAGCAATTGCTGGTTCAGCGCCTGCTCCATCAACTGGATCTGCCGCGAGATTGAAGAGGGCGCCACGCCCTCGCGACGGGCGACTTCAGAGAAACTGCCGTGGTCGAGTACCGCCACAAACAGCCTCAACGTCTTGAACCCCAGTTCGTTTAGCCCGTGCATGAATCTATCCTGTTGTGCGAGTTGCGCAAAAGTGTTGTCTGGATGCTCCCATTTATCGCACAGCGGCGCCAGCCGATAATCCGCACCATCGTTTACTTGCATGGGAATTTGAATATGCAAACGCTGGATGAAGTAAGTGGGGCGGCACCGGCTACCCGGTCGGGGCTGCGCTTGTTGTTATTGCCGTTGGTCATTCTGGCCGGCATGGGCCTGTCGGTGGAGGCCGGATTGCTTGGGCCATTGGGTGAGCAAGTCGGGCATCTGTGGGCGACCTTGAGCATCTTCGGCGTGGGTTCGGCGATTCTGTTTTTGCTGCTGTTGTTCGCCGGCCCCCAGAAAGGCCCAGCGCTGACCGAGCTGCCGCGCTGGCAGTTGATCGGAGGATTTCTGGGGCCGATGTACGTGGTGGTGTTGACCCTGGCGACGCCGCATATCGGGATTGCGATGACGATGATCGCGATTCTCTCGGGGCAGGTCGGCAAGAGTGTACTGATCGACCATTTCGGCTGGTTCGGCGCGACGCGCAAGAAGGTCAATGCCGAGCGCTGGCTGGCGTTGGTGTTGATTGTGGTGGCATTGATTCTGATTGCGCGAGGTTGAAGAGATGAGTCTGGTTATTTTGTTGGCAGTGGTGGTGTTGGCTGGCGCGGTGTTGAGTGTGCAGGCGGCGATCAATGGACGCCTGGGTGAAACGGTCGGGGTGTTGCGCAGTAGTCTGCTGACGTTTGTCGTGGGGGCTGTGACCACCGGATTGTTGATTCTGTTCTTTGAGCCGGCGCAGGCGGTCAGCCTCTTGGACGTGCCGAAGTGGCAGCTCACCGGGGCGCTGTTTGGTGTGGTTTACATGATGGTCATGGTCGGTGCTGTGCCTGTCGTGGGTACGGCGGTGGCGACTGTGGCGGTGATCGTCGGGCAACTGGGGATGGGGATGTTGATCGATAATTTTGGCTGGCTGGGGAATCCGGCGATCGAGCTTTCGTCTTCTCGGGTGTTGGCGATGGTTTGTCTGGGGTTGGCTTTGGTCTTTATGTATCGCAGCAGTGTTCGTCGTTCTGGTTGAGATTTGGGTGAATATCCGTTGGTGCGGTAACGGCCACCTAGGGTTCCGCCCTGACGGCGGGTCACTTTGGCAAACGCCCCAAAGTAACCAAAGGGCTTTACCCTGACGTTCGGCCCTCGCTTGGGCTCGGGTTCCTTCGCTACGGGATTCATCCGGGGGCAGCGCCTACGGTTTGCTTCGCTGCACCTCCTCTCGCTGTGTTTGGCTGCACCAAACGGTCGCTGCGCTCCCACCCCCGGATAAACCCCTCCACTCAGCCTGCCGACGGGCCCTCAGATCAAAAGCGGTACTCGAGCTAACGCTCATCGTGTTGAGTGGGGCGGCTTCGCCGCATGGGGTGTGCACGAATAAAATTGTGGGAGCTGGCTTGCCAGCGATGGCGGCCTGACAGCCGACCAATCTCTGACTGAAAACACCCAATCCCACTGTGGGAGCTGGCTTGCCAGTGATGGCGGCCTGACAGCCGACCAATCTCTAACTGATGACACCCGATCCCAGTGTGGGAGCTGGCTTGCCAGCGATGGCGGCCTGACAGCCGACCAATCTCTGACTGAAAACACCCAATCCCACTGTGGGAGCTGGCTTGCCAGTGATGGCGGCCTGACAGCCGACCAATCTCTAACTGAAAACACCCGATCCCACTGTGGGAGCTGGCTTGCCAGCGAAGGCGGCCTGACAGCCGACCAATTTCTAACTGAAAACACTCAATCCCATGTAGGAACTGCCGAAGGCTGTGATCGTTTGATCTGGCTTTGGCTTTGGCTTTGGCTCTTGATCTGGCTTTTGATCTTCAGCCCCTTCGGCAGGCCGAGCGGAGGTGTCCATCCGGGGGTAGGCGCGCAGCGCCATGCGGCGAAGCCGCATACATCGAGAGGAGGTGCAGCGAAGCAAACCGTAGGCGATGCCCCCGGATGGGCACCGTAGCGAGGGAACACTGAGCCTAAGCGAAGTGCCGTACGCAGGGGCAAAGCCTTTTGGGTTACCTTTTCGGCGTTTGGAAAAGGTGACTCGCTGTAAGAGCGAAACCGCCAGCGGCAGCACCCGAAGAAACGGATATTCACCCAATATCGCCAGCACGAACAGATATACACCCAATATCGCCAGCACGAACAGATATACACCCAATCCCGCAAAAAACACCAGATCAAAAGATCGCAGCCTTCGGCAGCTCCTACACTGCTATTTACGGCTTATCCCACAAGCCCAGACAACCACCCAAAAAGGAGTCTGCCCCCATGCCCGATAGAAAATGCGACTGCCCCAACTGCAAATGCACCATCAAGGAAGGCGAACACGCCTACGCCGTGCACGGCAAACACTATTGCTGCGAGGCTTGCGCGCACCACCACAAGGGCGGTGAAGAGTGTTCAAGCAAAGGCTGCCATTGCGCCCACCCCAAATAACCGCGCGCAAAAAAAGTGGAGCCTAATCAGGCTCCACTTGCAGTTTCAGGCTTTCATCATCCAGCCGTTCGGTATGGCGGACCGTGCCTTGCAGACGCCGACCGTCGACCCTGACCACCACGGTTTTCGCCTGGTCGAGGTCCTCCGGTAACGGCGCCGGTACGCGCAGGGCGAAACGATAGGGGTCGTCTTCGACAGCCTCAAGACCCACCTGACAGTCCACACTTCTGGTGATACGTCCGAAAAGGGTGTCCAGGCCATAATCCAGATGCGCCGGGCTGAAGATGCTGGTCATTGTGTACGCCCCCAAAGAGTCCCCATTGCTTGGCGAGAGTCTAGCTCGCCGGTCGCCATGTGACGTTTTCCACGCCGAATTTCTCCGCCATCGGTTTGCTGGTCTTTTGCACTTTTTCCCGGCCGAAACGCGGGATGCGACCCACGCCGGCATCACAGCTTGCCCAGTGCCACGCCTCGGCGTTGTCCATTTTGTCCGAGCGGATAATGAACGACTTGGGCGTGCCGTGAAGGGTGTAATCGATGACAAACAGTTTTGCGTTGTTCATAAAGCCCGTAATCCTCCCTGTGGTATTAGAAGGATCGCGGCGCGTCGCGAAAATTCATTCGGATTGTCCGACGGTATCTATCGTTGGCGGCGCTGTGACCGACTGGTTACCATGCGCCTTCCGCCAACCCCAATGAATACTCGCCATGGCCCTCGCCGCCCCCCCCGATCTCACGGATACCGATGTGCCGGTGCAACCGCTGGCGCGCACTTATCCGCGCGGGTTGTTCATCGAGCCGCACGAGCATGTCTGGGGGCAGTTGCTGTATGCGATGAGCGGGGTGATGTGGGTCGAGACCCCGCATGAGGCGCTGGTGGTGCCGCCGCAGCGGGCGGTGTGGTTGCCGCCTGGAGTGCCCCACGGGATTCGCGTGATGTCGGACTTGCAGATGCGCAATATCTACCTGCGCCCGGTGCTGGCGGCAACGCTGGATGCGACGGTACAGGTGATTGAGGTCGGTGGGCTGCTGCGTGAGTTGATCGTCGGTTTGGTGGAGCAGGGTCACAGCGGCGAGCCGGCTTATTACGACGCCTTGGTCGGGCTGGCGTTGCTGGAACTCAAGCGTGCCCGGCGTTCGCCATTGAAGATCCCGCTGCCAGACGATTCCGACCGGCGCCTGATGAATTTGTGCCAGGCGGTGATGGCGGCGCCGTCGCTGGACATTCCATTCGAGCAGCACGCGGAAAACGCCGGAGCCAGCGTGCGCACGCTGGCGCGGCTGTTCAAGGACAGCCTCGGCATGGGCTTCGCCGAATGGCGGCGGCAGGTGCAACTGGCGACGGCGGTGGCCGAATTGATTCAGGGCGTGCCGGTGAATGCGATCGCTCGGGAGTTGGGGTATTCACCGAGCAGTTTCAGTGACATGTTCCGGCGTGAACTGGGGGTGGCGCCTTCGCAATTCTCCACGGCCTGAACGCGACCCTGTAGGAGCTGCCGCAGGCTGCGATCTTTTGATCTTGTTTTCAAAATCAAAGTCAAAAGATCGCAGCCTGCGGTAGCTCCTACAGGGGGATGTCGGTCTTTTGGCCGAAATTCAGAAGTCCTTGGCCGACACCTCTGCCGATCCTTCCCTAGACTTTGCCCATTCCTTTCACGCGGCGGAGTTTTCCATGAACTACCTGATTTCGCTGGCCATCGGTCTGGGCGTCGGCCTGCTCTATGGCGCGCTGGATTTCCGTTCCCCGGCGCCACCGGCCATCGCGCTGGTGGGGCTGTTGGGCATGCTCGCGGGTGAGCAGCTGTGGCCAATGGGACGGCAACTGGTCGCCGGTTGGTTGTCCTGAATGTCCTTTTTTCCTTTGGTGGATGTCCTCATGAAAGCACTGCAATTCGATAAAACCGGCGATCTGTCCTCCCTGCGTTTCGTCGACGTACCGACCCCGGTGCCCGGCGCTGATGACGTGCTGGTCGAAATCAAGGCCGCCGGTCTGAACCCCAGCGATGTGAAGAACGTACTCGGGCGGTTTCCCTACACCACGTTGCCGCGAATTCCCGGGCGCGATTTTGCCGGCGTCGTGGTCGAAGGACCGCCGGCGTTGCTCGGTCAGGAAGTCTGGGGCACCGGGCGCGAACTGGGCTTTTTTGCCGATGGTTCGCACGCGCAATTCGTCAAATTGCCGGCCAATGGCGTGGCGCATAAACCGTCGCACTTGAGCTTCGCCCAGGCAGCCAGCCTCGGCGTGCCTTACACCACCGCTTGGGATGCACTGGAACGCAGCCTGGTGAGTGCTGAAACCCGTTTGCTGGTGATCGGCGGTGGTGCGGTGGCGACCGCGGCGTTGGCATTGGCCAAGGTGC
Organism: Pseudomonas sp. S8; assembly: GCF_050473925.1. Taxonomy (NCBI): domain Bacteria; kingdom Pseudomonadati; phylum Pseudomonadota; class Gammaproteobacteria; order Pseudomonadales; family Pseudomonadaceae; genus Pseudomonas; species Pseudomonas sp. S8. The sequence goes on along the minus strand of NZ_JBFDVZ010000016.1, from coordinate 2,150,512 downwards.
GCGGCGCGCAGATCCTCGCGGCCGCGCGGCGGCCGGAGCAGGTCAAGGCGTTGCAGGCACAGGGCTATCCGACGATTCAGCTGGATAAGCCCGAAGACCTCGGCACGCAGGTCTGCGCGGTGTACAGCGGCGGCGCTGACGTGGTCTTCGATACCACCGGTTTCTGGCTGCCCGCCTCGGTGGCGGCACTGGCAGCGTTTGGCCGCATCGCGATCATCGCCGCGCCGGTCGACGGCCACGTGCAATTGCCGGCGCTGGCGTTGTACCGCAAGGGCGGTTCGGTGGTCGGGATCAACTCGCTGCTGTACGGCGTGCAAGCCTGTGCGGCGATGCTCGAGCAGTTCGGGCGGTTCTTCGATGAGGGGCTGTTACCGTTGCCGCAGGAGTGGGTGGAAGTGCCTCTGGCGGAGGGGTTGGACAGCTACGCGCAGGTGAATCAGGGCAGTGGCGACAAGATCATCCTGATTCCCTGATCTTCCAGACACCGCATAACCTGTGGGAGCTGGCAAGCCAACTCCCACAGGGTTCGTTTTGTGCTCAGGATTGCGGAACGCCGTTTTCCCACGCCGACCAGTTTTTCAGAATGTCCTGCACCAGCGGATTACCCGCGCGATAGAGGTTTTCCAGCGCCGGCACGAACCCGCCCTGATCGGCGTACTTCAGCAGATTGTCCACCTCGCTACCGCCCGGCGCCGGGCGGTCGAAGTCGGAACCGGCGCGCACCACCGCCAGACGCTGCACATCCACCAGACCTTCGCGACTGGCGCGCAACAAGGCTTCATAAGTGGAGTTGTCTTCCTGTTGCGTGGTGCAGTACTCGCCCTTGTTGTCGGTCAACAATTGGGTCCAGACCTCGGCGCGTTCGCTCAGGCGCGTACCGGAGAACCAGGTGTTGCCAGCCAGCGTGTCGCAGCGCGTAACCACTGGCGGCTGATTGGCCGGGGCCGAGGGGTATTTCAGGCGCCAGGCCGCCGATTCCTTGCTTTCACTCAGCTCGACCTTGTGGCTCAGGGCGAAGGCTTTGGCCTGCAGCTTCGGGTTGAGTTCGAAGACTTCGGTCTTGTAGTCCAGCGGCGGTTTTTCGTTGGGGCCCTTGGTGTTGATGCCCAGGTAGCCGGTCGGCCAGCTCGCCGGCGCATCGCGCGAATCCAGCTCCCATTGCGTACCGAACTCCACCAGGTAATGCGCCCACGCAGCGGTGCCGATGGTCCCGTGTTTCGGGCTGATGCCGGCGATCCCGGCGATCAGGAACCAGCTTTTGCGCAGGTCGAATTTCGGCGACAAGGCCAGTGCCAGGGTTGAAGCAGCGGCGTTGGTCTGACCCATGCCGGTGGTCAGCAGGCACACCTGTTGTGCGTTGCAGCGGATGGTCGGGTACTCGGCGGACAGGCCCGGCACGCGGATTTCCTGCTTGAGATCGAGGCGCTCGATCCAGTGCTGCGCCTCGGGGGCGAACATGGTGATCAACACCACTTTCGGCTGGATCGGCGCTTCAGCCGCCCAAGTGGTGGAAGAGAGCAGGGCCGCAGCGGCCAGGGTCAGACGCGTCATTGCTTGCATGAGAATCTCCTGATTTCAGAACTGATAGCCGATGCCGGCGTAGTAACCCCAACCGTTGGAGCGTGCGCGGAAATTGCCGTCGCCGAAGTTCAGCTCGCTGCCGTCCTCCCAGTTGCCGCCGTTGTGGAAATAACGGCCGACCAGGGTGAAGCGCAAGTGGGTGAACGAGTACAGCAACACGTTGGTCGCCACCGTGGCATTGGCGGTGCGCGCCGGGTTGTCCTTGTGGATGTCGGAGCCGAAATCGAAGTTGGTGAAGCCGATGTAGGTCAGCGACGCGCCATTGCTGAATTTGTCGATGGGCACGATGTACTTGAGTTGCGCGCGGTAGCCGTCCCACGAATATTCATTGCTCGCACCGTAGTTTTCCCACTGGTAGCGGCCGTACAGGTTGGCCGACAGATTGACCCGCGAGTGAGTATCGATGTCGGTGCCAAAGCCGCTGTACAGGGTGTTGGCGCGGTTCTCCTTGCGGCTGCCGTGATCGTAGATCCAGTCGAACGCCACGTACCATTCCTTGAACGGGCCGATGGCCAGGCTGCGGCCGGCGAGGTAGTCGATGGAGATGCGCGGTTCGTGTTCCATGAACACCGGCGAGCCGTGATCCCACACGCCTTTGTCGTGGCTGTTGCCGATGTTGAAGATTTTCGGAATGTCGACGTAGCCGTACAGCTCGAACGGCCCCTTGCGCCCGAAGTACTCGTATTCCAGATAAATGTCGTCGGCCGGTTGCGGGCCGAAGCTGATGTCCTTGCTGCCGATCAGCGTCAGGTCCTGGTTGTACCAGTCTGACAGATACGCGCCTTTTTTCGGCGGGGCAGCTTCCGGGCTGAGGGCTTCGCCCTGGGCCGATTCGTCGGGCAGCGCCGGTTGTGCCAACGCGCTGTGGCTGAGAACTCCGGTAACGCCGGTCAGTAGCAGGGAAACGGCAAACGTGCGCGCCAATGGGGCGCGGAGAGAGGAAGTAGCGAGCATTCAAAGTCCTTTTTTGCGGATCAAGGCCCGGATTCTGCGGGCCTGCACGGTTTTGTTACGAAAAAGCCGTTATAGGCAGGTCGCAAACGTTTGCACAACACGTACCAAGTCGCACTGTTCGCCCTTGCAGGCGCTGCGGCACGCTGCGATCTTTTGATTTTTTTTTTAAGGATCAAGATCAAAAGATCGCAGCGTGCCGCAGCGCCTACAGGGGGATGTCGTTTAGGCAGAGTCCAGTGTTTAGGGGCCGAAACCCGCGGTTTAGACGGCCCTAGTATTAAAGTATTAACACCATTTAATCAGTGCCCCATCGCGGGGCGTCTACTAGCTTGTCACCCATAACGCGGTTTTGTGATGACCGTCGCAGTCTTGATTCGCGTGTGGAATAAGCCCGACTTGCACGCCTTCAAGGAAGAATTTGGCCACGACAAGGAGTAGCCCGTGGAAGCAAGGTTTGGTGTCGCCCTCGTTTCGCGTTTTTCCCCTCTTTCCCTTGCCGTGCACTTGAGCGTTGCCGGACTTTTGTTCGGTGGAGTCAGCGAGCAGGCGCTCGCGACCTGCTCGGCGGCAGGTTCGACGATTACTTGTTCGGGCGTCCCGACGCTGCCGCTGTTTCTCAATGACTACAGCAGTGCCTCCAGTGGCCTGACGGTCAATGTCAGCTCCGGAGCGCAGATGAACGCGACGCTGGGCGGCAAGGTGATCAACCTGACCGGGGCCAATATCAACCTGAACAACTCCGGCACCCTCGACCCGGCGTTGCTGGGCCTGGTCTCGATCCTCAGTGGCGGTGCGTTCATCGGTACCGGCGCGACCAGCACGGTGAGCATTGTCAACAACACCACCGGGCTCATTCGCGGCACCGGCATGCTGCTCGGCCTTAACTTGACCAGCATCGACGGGCTGGGGATTGCGGTGAACAACTCGGTGTCGGGCACCACGACCATCACCAACGACGGCACCATCACTTCCACCGGGCTGTCGGTCGGCGGGATCACCCTGGCCGATACCCCGGTGGTCGGGGTGTATGGCGGTTCGCAAGTCAACATGACCAACAGCGCCAGCGGCACGATCAACGGCCGGGTGGCGTTCGAGACGTCAGTAGCAGGCAACACCTTCACCAACGCCGGCAACATCACCGGCGGTGTGTCGATGGGGGCGGGCAGCACCAACACCTTCTACGCGATCACCGGTTCCAGCGTGAACGTCGGCGACGGTGTACAAGTCTCCGTCGGCCTCGGGGGCCTGATCGGCATCAACCTGACCTTCGCCCCGACTGGCACGATCGATGGCGGCGCAGCGGGCACCAACACGCTGATCCTGCAAAACCCGATCGGCCTCGGCGGCGGCACCACCGGGACCGGCACGGCGTCCAGTGCGACCTACGTCAACTTCAACAACCTGACCCTCAACAGCGGCACCTGGACCTTGCAGGGGCCGTTGGTCAGCGGTGCGACCACGCTCAATGGCGGTGTCGCGCAGTTCAACGACAACGCGGCGTTCGGCAGCGGCGTGCTGACGTCCAACGGCGGGATCCTGCAGGCCAGCAATGCCGGTTTGACGCTGGCCAACCAGATCAACCTGGGCGCGAGCGGCTTGACCCTGCAGGGCATCAACGGCATGACCCTCAACGGGGTGATTTCCGGCACGGGCGGCCTGACCAAGATTGGCAGCGGCCAGATCAACCTCAACGGTATCAACACCTACTCCGGCAATACCGTGCTCAACGGCGGTGTGGTGCTGGTAGGCAACAATCAGGCGTTCAGTAACGGCGGCATCACCGTCGGCGGCTCTTCGAGCATTTCGGCGACGACGCCGATTTCGCTGGCGAACGCGATCACGCTCAACAGCACCCTGACCGCGACCGGCACCGGTGCGCTGACCTTGGGCGGGGTGATCAGCGGTGCCGCCAACCTGACCAAAACCGGCAGCGGCAGCCTGACCCTCAACGGCAGCAACACCTACACCGGGATCACCAGCCTCAGCGCCGGGACCCTACGCGTGGGCAACAACAACGCCTTGGGCACCGGGGTGCTCAACACCAGCAACGGCACCAGCCTCGACAGCACCGGCAACGTGACCCTGGCCAACAACGTAGGCATCACCGGCGCGTTGAACGTGCTCGGCAGCAATGCCCTGACCCTGGGCGGTATTGTGTCCGGCACCGGCGCGATCACCAAAAGCGGCAGTGCCAGCCTGACCCTGACCGGCAACAACACCAACAGCGGCACCACCGCGCTCAACGGCGGCAGCTTGCTCGTTGGCAGCAACACCGCCCTCGGCACGGGCGCCTTGAACGCGGCGGCGGGCACCACGCTGGATGCGACCACCGCGGTGACCCTGGCCAACGCTGTCGCGCTGGCGGCGGATCTGACCCTCGGCGGCACCCAGGCGCTGGGCCTGAGCGGCGTCATCAGCGGTGCCGGCAACCTGATCAAGAATGGCACCGCGAACCTGACCCTCAGCGGCAACAACACCTTCTCCGGCGGCACGGCGCTCAATGCCGGGACGCTGATCGTCGGCTCCAACACCGCACTGGGCACTGGCGCATTGACCACGGCGGCGGGCACTACCCTCGACGCCAGCACCACCGTGGCGCTGAGCAACGCGGTCGCCCTTGGCGGTAACCTGAACATCGCCGGTAACGCCAACCTGACCCTCGGTGGTGTGGTCAGTGGCAGCGGCGGGCTGACCAAGAACGGCGCGGCCAACCTGATTCTCAACGGCGCCAATACTTTCCTCGGTGCTGTTGCGTTGAACGCAGGCACCATCACGGCGGGTGCCAACGCTGCGCTCGGCAGCGGCGATATCACCGTCGGCGGCGCTGCGACCCTCGACAGCAATACAGCGGTGACGCTGAACAACAACGTCATTCTCAACAACAATCTGGGGATCGGCGGCAGCAACGGGCTGACCCTCGGTGGCGTGATCAGTGGCGCCAGCCAGTTGACCAAGAACGGCACCGCCAACCTGACCCTCAACGGCGCCAACACCTTCACCGGTGGCACCGCGCTCAACGCCGGCAGCCTGACCGTTGGCAACGGCGCGGCACTCGGCACCGGTACGCTGACCGTGGGCGGCGCGGGCGCAACGCTCAACAGCAGCACCAACGTGACGCTGAACAACGCGATTGCCCTGAACGCCAACCTGACTGCCGGCGGCGCCAACCCGCTGACCCTCGGCGGCGTGATCAGTGGTGGCAGCAACCTGATCAAGACCGGTTCTTCGACCCTGACCCTGACCGGCAACAACACCTACACCGGCGCTACGTCGCTGAACGCCGGGACACTGATCGTCGGTTCCAACACCGCCCTCGGCACCGGCGTGCTCAACGCCGGCAACAACACCACGCTGGATGCCAGCACCGCGACGAGCCTGGCCAACAACGTCAACCTCGGTGGCAACGTGACCGTCGGCGGCAGCAACGCGCTGACCCTCGCGGGCGTGGTTTCCGGCGTCGGTGGGTTGACCAAAAGCGGCCCCGCCGACCTGATTCTCAACGGCGCCAACACCTACTTCGGCAACACCGCACTCAACGTCGGCAAGCTGATTGTCGGCAGCAACACCGCGCTGGGCAGCGGCGCATTGAACGCAGCGGCGGGCACCACGCTGGACACCAACACCGCCGTCACCCTGGGCAATCAGGTCAACCTGGCCGGGGCGCTCAATGTGGGCGGCAGCGCGGATCTGACCCTCATCGGAACCGTCGCCGGGGCTGGCAGCCTGGTGAAAAACGGCGCGGCCAATCTGAGCCTCAACGGCACCAACACCTACGTCGGCGGCACCACACTGAATGCCGGTACGGTGACCGTCGGCAATAGCTCGGCCCTCGGCACCGGTGCCTTGACCGTCGGTGGCGCAGCAACCCTCGACAGCAGTTCGCCGCTGGCCAGCCTGGCCAACGCGGTCGTGCTCAATGCGGCCCTGAGCGTCGGCGGCACCCAGGACCTGACCCTCGGCGGCGTTACCAGCGGCACCGGCCAGTTGATCAAGAACGGCGCGGCCAACCTGACCCTCAACGGCACCAACACCTTCAGCGGCGGCACCACCCTCAATGCGGGTACGCTGACACTGGGCTCGGCCGCTGCATTGGGCAGTGGCGGCCTGACCGTCGGTGGCGCTTCTACGCTGGACACCAGCGCCGGCATGAGCATCGGCAACAACATCACCCTCAATGCCGGCCTGACCCTGGCCGGCAGCAACACCCTGAACCTGAGCGGCGTGATCGATGGCGCCGGCAGCCTGACCAAGGACGGCTTCGGCGACCTGACGCTCAGCGGCAACAACACCTTCACCGGTGCGCTGAACATCGCCTCCGGCAGCGTCACCACCGTGAGCAGCGGGGCGCTGGGCAACACTTCCGGCGCCAACATCAGCGCCGGTGCCAATCTCTATCTCAACAGCAGCGCCAGCCTCAACGGGCTGAGCGGCAGCGGCAGCGTGCAGGTCGCCGGCGGCAACACGCTGACCGTGGGCGGCGTGAGCAGCACCAGCACCTTCGACGGCGACCTCGGTGGCAGCGGTACCCTGACCAAAGTCGGTACCGGGACGCTGAACCTCACGGGCAGCAACGGCATCACCGGCAACACCGACGTCAACGGCGGCACGCTGAACCTTACCGGTTCGCTGGCCAGTACCCAGCTCAACGTCAACAACGGTGCGACCCTCACGGGGACCGGTTCGGCGCTTGGCGTCATCACTGTCAACAGCGGCGGTCATCTGGCGTTGTCCTCGGGCAATACCTTGTCGACCTCGTCGCTGATCCTCACGGCCAACAGCAATGTCGACGCGAGCCTCGCTACGCCCTCGACCTCCTCGCTGATGAACATCGGCGGCAACCTGACCCTCGACGGTAACCTCAACGTCACTGATGCCGGCGGCTTCGGCGTCGGTGTCTATCGCTTGTTCAACTACATTGGTGCACTGACCGACAACGGCCTGACCGTGGCCGGTGTGCCGGTGGGTTATGGCCTCGGCGACATCCTTGTGCAGACCCTTGGCAATCAGGTGAATCTGGTGGTGTCGGCGCCCAACACCAACCTGCGCTTCTGGGACGGCAGCCAGACCATCCCGAACGGTAATGTGGACGGCGGCAGCGGCACATGGACTGCCGGCGGCACCAACTGGACCAATTCCAACGGTACGCTGAACCAGACCTGGGCCGGCGACTTTGCGGTGTTTCAGGGCACGGCCGGTACGGTGTCGGTCAACGGCACGCAACTGTTCACCGGAATGCAATTCCTCACCGATGGCTACAACGTGGTCAACGGCACGTCGGGGCTACTGACTGCCGTCAATGGCAGCGGTGGCACCACCGCGATGCGGGTTGATCCGGGCGTGACTGCCACGGTCGGCGTGAACATCGACGGCAGCGGCATCCTCAACAAACTCGACGCCGGCACCCTGGTGCTCAACGGCGCCAACAGCTACACCGGCGGCACACAACTGGATGGCGGCACCCTGGTGGTCGGCAGCAACACCGCGCTGGGCAGCGGCGCGTTGATCGCCAACGCCGGCACGCAACTCGACAGCAATACCGCCGTGACCCTGGCCAACGCGGCCACCCTCAACGGCAACCTCACTGTGCTCGGCAGCAATGCGCTGACCCTCAACGGTGTCATTTCCGGCACCGGCGGCTTGATCAAGAACGGTTCGGCCAGCCTGACCCTCGGTGGCAACAACGCTTTCCTCGGGCCGGTGGCGCTGAATGCGGGAGGTTTGATTCTGGCGTCGAACAGCGCGCTGGGCTCGGCGACCCTGAACGCGGCGAACGGCACCACCCTGGATGCCGACGGCGCCTTCACGGCGGGTAACGCGATCAATCTGGCGGGCAACCTTGGTGTCGTCGGTAGCAACGACCTGACGCTGAGCGGCGCGATCAACGGCGCTGGCAGCCTGACCAAGAACGGCGCGGCCAACCTGATCCTGAGCGGGGCCAACAACTTCCTCGGCGGCGTCACCCTCAACGCCGGCACCCTGACCGCCGGCAGCAACGGCGCCCTCGGTCTGGGCAACCTGACCGTGGCCGGTGCCTCGGCGTTAGACAGTAACACCTCGGTGTCGTTGGGCAACAACGTGGTGCTCAACGCCAATCTGACCAACACCGGCAACAGCGACGTAGCGCTCAGCGGCGTGGTCAGCGGTACCGGCGGTCTGATCAAGAACGGCGCGTCCAACCTGACCCTCAACGGCATTAACACCTACAGCGGCGGCACCACACTGAACGCCGGCACCGTGACCCTCGGCACCTCGGCGGGCCTGGGCTCCGGCGCGGTGACCGTGGCGGGTGCGTCGACCCTCGACACCACGGCGCCGCTGGTACTGGCGAACAACGTCAACGTCAATGCCAACCTGAGCGTGGCCGGCAACAACAATCTGACCCTCGGCGGTGTGATCGCCGGGGCGGGCACCTTGACCAAAAATGGCCTGGCCGACCTGACGCTGTCGGGCAACAACACTTTCAGCGGCACCTTTGATGTGCAGTCCGGCAGCTTGACCACGCTGGGCAATTCGGCGCTGGGCAGTAACGTCGGAGTCAATCTCGGCGCTGCGGCGACGCTGAATCTCGGCGGCTCCGGCAGCCTCGCCAGCCTGACCGGCAGTGGCACCGCACTGATCGGCGGCGGCAACACCTTGAGCATCGGCGGCAACAACGCCAGCAGCCTTTTTACCGGTGTACTCACCGGTACTGGCGAATTGAACAAACTTGGCAGCGGAACGCTGACCCTGACCGGCCTCAACAGCCTGACCGGCAACACCACGGTCAACGCCGGTACCTTGAACGTCAGCGGCTCGCTGGACAGCGCCAGTGTGCTGGTCAACAGCGGCGGTACCCTGACTGGCGGCGGCTCACTGGGCGGTGCCGTGACCGTGGCCGATGGCGGTCACCTGGCCGGCGCCACCGGCAGCACCCTGTCGGTGAACTCGCTGGTGCTCAACGCCAATTCCAACTTCGATGTCGGCCTCGGTGTGCCGGTTTCCGGTGGCGGCAATGCGCTGGTCAACGTCGGTGGCAACCTGACCCTCGACGGCACCCTCAACGTCAGCGACATCGGCGGTTTTGGCAGCGGCGTGTACCGGTTGATCAACTACACCGGCGGCCTGACCGACAACGGCATGTTGATCGGCACGGTGCCGGGCAGCGTCACCCCGGGGGATCTGACCCTGCAAACCGCGCTGGCCAACCAGATCAATTTGCTGGTCACCGCACCGGGCGTCACCGTGCAGTTCTGGGACGGCAACCAACTCGTCGCCAACGGTTCGGTCGATGGCGGCAGCGGCACCTGGGGCACTGGCACCACCAACTGGACCGATGTCAACGGCACCACCAATCAGGCCTGGACCAATAATTTCGCAGTGTTCCAGGGCACAGCCGGCACGGTCACCGTCAACGGCGCACAAACCATCACCGGCCTGCAATTCGTCACCGATGGCTACACCCTGCAGAACGGCACGGCCGGTGCGCTGAACCTGGTCAACGGTTCGCTGGGTAACGCCACGGTGCGAGTCGATCCGAACGCCACCGCGACCGTTGGCGTAGCGCTCAACGGCAGCGGCACCCTCGGCAAATACGACAGCGGTACGCTGGTGCTCAATGCCGCCAACGGCTACACCGGTGGTACCGCGCTCAACGGCGGCAAGATTGTCGTCGGTAATAACGCGGCGCTGGGCACTGGCGTCTTGACTGCCGCGGACGGCACCGCACTGGACAGCAACGCGGCCGTCACGCTGGGCAACGATGTGGTGGTGAACGGTGGCCTGAGCGTCGCTGGCAGCAACGCCTTGACCCTCGACGGTGTGGTCAGCGGTGCAGGCAGCCTGATCAAGTCCGGCGCTTCGAGCCTGACCCTCAATGGCAGCAACACCTACAGCGGCGGCACGCAACTCGCTGGCGGCACGCTGGTGCTGGGCAACAACAGCGCCATCAGCAGCGGTTCATTGAGCGTGACCGGCAACGGCAGCCTCGACAGCACCTCGGCGCTGCAACTGGCCAATGCCGTCAACCTTGGTGGGCAACTGACCCTGGCCGGCAACCAGAACACCACGTTGCTCGGCGCCATCACCGGCACTGGCAGTCTGGTGAAAAACGGCAGCGGTGATCTCGTGCTCAGTGGTGCCAATACCTACAGCGGCGGCACCACGCTGAACGCTGGCACGACCACTGGCGACACCAGCAGCCTGCAAGGCGCCATCGTCAACAACGCGGCGCTGACTTTCGCGCAAAACGCCGACGGCAGCTACACCGGCAACCTCACCGGCAGCGGCACGCTGAACAAAACCGGTATCGGCCAGTTGCTCCTGACCGGCAACAACACCTTCACCGGCAACACCTCGGTGCAGGCCGGCGACCTGATCGTCAACGGCGTGCTCAACAGCGCCAACGTCAACGTCGCCAGCGGTGCGCAAATCGGTGGCAGCGGGCAACTGGGTGGCAACGTGCAACTGGCCAGCGGTGCAACGCTGAGCGGTGGCGGCTCGGCCACGCCGTTGTCGGTCGGTGCGCTGGCGCTGTCCTCGGGGACCAACCTGGACTTCAGCCTCGGCTCGGCCGCCAGTTCAACCACGGTGGTCAACGTCGCCGGCAACCTGACCCTCGACGGTACGCTGAATATCAGCAACGCCGGCGGCTTCGGCACCGGGGTCTATCAACTGTTCCGCTACGGTGGCAGCTTGACCGACAACGGTCTGGTCTACGGCAGCCTGCCGGTGTCGGCGGCCAACCTGACCCTGCAAACCGCGATCGCCAATCAGGTCAACCTGCTTGTGCAGGGCACTCCGGGTGAAGTGCAGTTCTGGAACGGCGGCACCACCAATCCTGACGGCAGCATCGGCGGCGGCAGTGGCGTGTGGGGCCCGGGCACCAACTGGACCGATCCGAGCGGCACGCAGGCGCTGGCGGCCAATGGTCAGTTCGCGGTGTTTGGCGGTCAGCCAGGTGTGGTCACCGTGCAGGGCAATCAGAATTTCACCGGCCTGCAATTCCTCGTCGGTGGCTACAGCCTGGTGCCGGATGCCGGTGACACGCTGACCCCGGTCAATGGCCCTGGCGGCACGCCCGCACCGATCCGCGTGAATGCCGGCGCCAGCGCCCAAATCGATGTGCCGCTGATCGGCACCGGCGGGATCGAAAAACTCGATTCCGGCACGCTGGTGCTGACCGGTGCCAATACTTACAGCGGCGGCACCACCGTCAGTGGCGGTACGCTGATCGGTAACACCACGAGTCTGCAAGGCAGCATCACCGACAACGCATCATTGGTGTTCCAGCAGAACACCAATGGCCAATTCAACGGCATCCTCAGCGGACTCGGGGCGATGGCCAAACGCGGCACCGGCACGTTGCTGCTGACCGGCAATCAACCGTTCAGTGGCACCGTCTCGGTCGATCAAGGCGTGCTGCAAGTCGGCAGTCGTGCGGCCCGGGCCTCGTTGGGTGGGCAGGTCACTGTCGCCAACGGCGCAGGCCTGAGCGGTAACGGCAGCGTCGGTTCGGTGGTCAACCACGGGATGGTGGCTTCCGGTGGCGCTGAAGGTACCTTGAGCGTGGCCGGCAACCTGACCAACGCCAGTGACGGTGTGTTGGCGCTGACGGTCAGTTCGCCAACCGCCACGCCGTTGGTGGTGGGGGGCACGGCAGCCCTGGGTGGTGGCCTGGTGGTCAACAGCCTCGCGCCGTTCACCGGTAATACCACTTACTCGCTGATCACTGCGGGCGGTGGTGTGAGCGGCACCTTCAGTGCCGCTGATCTGCCGCAGTACGCGTTCCTCAGCAGCTCGCTGGTCTACGGTGCAGATTCGGTCACCCTGGCCGTCAGCCGCAACGGCAACTCGTTCGCTGACGTCGCCGCCACGGGTAACCAGCGCGACACCGCCACGGCACTGTCCAATAACGGTGCGGCCGGCGCGGCGTTGCAGAACCAGATCGTCAACCTCAGCGTGGCCGGTGCGCGCAATGCATTCGACAGCCTCTCCGGCGAAATCCACGCCAGCACCGCCAGCGCCATGCTTGAAGACTCGCGCTTCATTCGCGAGGCGGTCAACGACCGCATGCGCCAGCCATCGTGCAGCGCTGCGGATGATCCGCGTCGTACCCTGGCACCGAGCGACACGCAACTGAGCAGTAACGGTTGCCACGGTGAAATGGTCGGCTGGATCCGGGCCATCGGTGCCTGGGGCGACATGGGTGGCGACAGCAACACAGCCAAAGTCGATCGCAACCTCGGCGGTTTCATGCTCGGCACCGACAAGGCGCTGGATGACAGCTGGCGTGCCGGGATGGCCGCCGGCTACACCCGCAGCAACATCAACGCGCATGATCGCAACTCGGACGCCAAGGTCGACAGCTACCACTTGGCCGGTTATCTGAACTCGCAATTCGATGCACTGGCGGTGCGCCTCGGCGCGGCTTACAGCTGGCACAGCATCGAGACCAAACGCGACGTCAGCGTCGGCAGCTACAACGATCGCCTGAAGGCCGATTACGACGCACGCAGTGCGCAGGTGTTCGGTGAAGTGGGTTACGCAATCAACGCGGCAGGCGTCGCCATCGAACCGTTTGCCGGGCTGGCCTACGTTAACTACGACAGCGACACCGGCAAGGAAAAAGGGGGAGTGGGGCGCCTGAAGGCCGACGCCGATCAGGACATCACCTACTCGACCCTCGGCGTGCGCGTCGGCAAGTTGGTGACCCTGGCCAACGGCAGCCAGCTGACACCACGCGCGGCCATCGGATGGCGGCACGCTTACGGCGACACCAAACCTGACGCCGACCTGACCTTCATCGACGGCGGCGCCTCGTTCAGCACCCAGGGCGTACCGATTGCCAAGGACAGCGCACTGCTCGAAGCCGGCATCGACTTCCAGGTCACCCCGACCGGCAAGCTGGGCATCGGCTACTCGGGCCAGGTGTCGAGCGACAACAACGACAGCGCGTTCAACATCAGCTTCAGTCAAAGCTTCTGAATCATGGTCGAAGTACTTTAGCCGCCCGAAAGGGCGGTTTTTTTTGCACAATCACAAGCCTTTGTGGCAAGTGAATTAGTCAATGAGGTAGGAACGAGATGGATCTGTCGAAGCATTTGCTAGATCTGGAAGACCGCCTGCTGTCGTGCGCTGTCCGCGGGGACCCTGCTGAACTGGCAAGACTGATCGCGGATGACTTTGTCGAATTCGGCGCCAGCGGCGGCATCTGGAATAAATCCGCTGTGCTGGAAGCGCTGCCGCAGCAAGCGTTTGCACGACGTACCATCAGTCAGTTCACGCTCAAGCCGTTGTCGGAAGATTCGGCGCTGGTGACATATCACTGCCATACCGTTGCTGGCGGCCAGCGGGTGCCGGCGGACAGTCTGCGCAGTTCGGTGTGGCGGCGGCAGGGTGAGCAGTGGCAGATGGTTTTTCATCAGGGCACCTTTTGTGCCCGGCCGTGAAACCGTGGAGACCCATCGATAGCTTTCGCGAGCAAGCTCGCTCCCACACGGATCTTCAGTGAACACAGGATTTGTGGATGACAGCGATCCACTGTGGGAGCGAGCTTGCTCGCGAAGGGGGCCGAACTTTCAGCGCAAAAATCTGCCGGCCCGCGCTCTGCTAGAATCGCCCCCATCAACTGCCAGAGACTCTCCCATGAGCGAGCCGATTCGCCTGACCCAATACAGCCACGGTGCCGGTTGTGGCTGCAAGATTTCCCCGCAGGTGCTGGAAGTGATTCTGGCCGGCAGCGGAGCGCAGAACCTTGACCCGAAACTGTGGGTCGGCAATGCCTCGCGTGATGACGCGGCGGTGTACGAGATTGATGCCGAGCGCGGGGTAGTATCGACCACTGACTTCTTCATGCCGATTGTCGACGACCCGTTCGACTTCGGCCGTATCGCCGCGACCAATGCGATCAGCGACATCTATGCCATGGGCGGCGATCCGCTGATGGCGATTGCGATCCTTGGCTGGCCGGTGAATGTGCTGGCGCCGGAGGTGGCGCGGGAAGTGATTCGCGGCGGGCGTGCGGTGTGCGACGCCGCCGGCATTCCGCTGGCCGGCGGGCATTCGATCGATGCGCCGGAGCCGATCTTCGGCCTGGCGGTGACCGGTCTGGTGGAAAAGCGCCACATGAAGCGCAACGACACCGCCACCGCCGGTTGCCTGCTGTATCTGACCAAGCCGCTGGGCATCGGCATCCTCACCACCGCCGAGAAAAAGGGCAAATTGCGCCCCGGCGACATTGGTGTGGCCCGTGACTGGATGTGCACCCTGAACAAGCCGGGCAGCCGCTTCGGCAAACTGGCCGGCGTCACCGCAATGACCGACGTCACCGGTTTCGGCCTGCTCGGGCACCTGGTGGAAATGGCCGATGGCAGCCACCTGACCGCTCGCATCCGCTACAACCACGTGCCGCGTCTGGACAGCATCGAGTACTACCTCGAACAAGGCTGCGTGCCCGGTGGCACCCTGCGTAACTTCGACAGCTATTCGAGCAAGCTCGGCCGTCTGCAGGAGTTGCACAAGCGCGTGCTGTGCGACCCGCAGACCAGCGGTGGTCTGTTGATTGCGGTGACCCCTGAAGGTAACGATGAGTTTCTCGCCGTGGCCGCCGAACTGGGCCTGGACCTGGCGCCGATTGGCGAGCTGGTTGAGCGACAGAGCCACGCAGTCGAGGTGATCTGATGTACCGCGACTGCACCGATTACCGCGACATTTTCCTCAACGACCGGCCGATGATGGACGCCCGCGCGCCGGTCGAGTTTGCCCACGGCGCATTTCCCGGCGTGGTCAACCTGCCGCTGATGAACGACCGCGAGCGCGAGCAAGTGGGCACGTGCTACAAGCAGCACGGACAACAAGCCGCCATCGCCCTGGGCGAGCGGCTGGTGTCTGCCGAGGTCCGTGAGCAGCGCATTCAGGGCTGGGTCGAGTTTGCCCGGGCACACCCCGACGGCTACCTGTATTGCTTTCGCGGCGGCTTGCGTTCGCAGATCGTCCAGCAATGGATCAAGGAGGAGGGAGGGATCGATTACCCGCGGGTCGGCGGTGGCTACAAGGCCATGCGCACGTTCCTGCTGGAGACGATCGATCAGGCCGTGGCCGAGTGCGATCTGGTGCTGCTGGGCGGCATGACCGGCACCGGCAAGACCGAACTGCTGGTGCAGTTGCGCAATGGTCTGGATCTGGAAGGCCACGCCAATCATCGGGGATCGAGTTTCGGCAAGCGCGCCACTGGGCAGCCGACCAATATCGATTTCGAAAACCGTCTGGCCGTTGATGTGTTGAAAAAACGCGCCGGCGGCGTCCAGCAGTTTGTGCTGGAAGACGAGAGCCGGGTAGTCGGCAGTTGTGCCTTGCCACTGCCGTTGTACCGAGGCATGCAAGTGGCGCCGATGGTCTGGCTGGAAGACAGCCTGGAACAGCGGGTCGAGCGGATTCTGCAGGACTATGTGATCAACCTGCACGCCGAGTTCGTCGCCGTGCACGGCGAGCAGGGCTTTGCGCTGTATGCCGAGCGGTTGATTGCTAGCTTGAACAATATCCAGCGCCGGCTGGGCGGCGAGCGCCATCAGCGGATGTTCCTGCAGATGGAAGAGGCCTTGGCCGAGCAGGCGCGCAGCGGATCGGTCGAGCAGTTCCGTGACTGGATCAGCGTGTTGCTGCGCGAATATTACGACCCGATGTATGCGTTCCAGCGGGAGAAGAAGGGCGGGCGGATCGAGTTTGCCGGGGAGCGCGGGGCGGTGCTGGAGTATCTGCGTGAGCGGCTGAATCAGCGGGTTTGAGGGTGGCCTTGCTGGCCCAATCGCTGGCAAGCCAGCTCCCACAGTGTTTTGTGAAAACCGTAAATATGGGCTTCACACAAACCCTGTGGGAGCTGGCTTGCCAGCGATGAGGAACCAACAGACAGCCAATCACTCAAGTCGGGCAAGTCACCTTGCCGTTATCCAGCCCCTGCTTGTAGCTGTGGCTCTGCAAACTGGCCTTGCCGTTGTGCCAGGTCAGGGTCAGCACGTACAGCGAATCGAAATCGCCCGCCGCCCAGTCGTCGGTGATGGTCTGCTTTTCGCCGACCGCGTTGCCCGCGACCTTGTTGATCAGCTCCGGCAGATAACCGTGGGACCACGCGGTATAGATCGTCGCGTTGTGGTACTTGTCTTCGGTCAGTTCCCGCGCCAGGTCACTGGTATCGTTGGCGGAGAACTCGATGTTCACCGGCAGGCCGAGCTTGATCGCGGCGGGGCTGATAGTCATCAGCGGGCGGATGTAGCTGTAGGAGTTGTCCCGTTCGCCTTCCTCGACATTGCGTGTCGGGTCGGCGGCGAACACGTAATCGGCCTTGCCGAATTTTTCCGGCAGCAGGGTCGACAGCTCGATCGCCCGGTTCAGGCCCTGGCAGTTGAGCTGGCCGAGACCGCCGGCGGGCTTTTCCGCGTGGCGCAGGAAAACCAGGGTCTGGGTGCCGTCCACTGGCTGGGCGCGAATCTGGCTCGATTCGAGCGACAAGGTCAGCGCACTGACCGCCAGCAGGGAGGGCAGGGCCACGCAGGCGCGATGTTTGAAGCGTTTGGCGAAACTCATGAGGTTCGTCATTGAATATAGGATTCTTCAGCAAATTCAGTGGGGGCTGACCAACCCTTGCACCACGGGCTCCCGGCACCGGGTGTTGTCCATGTCGTGTGTCGCGCTTCCGTTACGAAGGGCATAGCTCAGAGTCCTCTGAGGCCGGTTTGGTTCATGCACATTAGCCGCAGGATGTTACGGTTCGTGTAGCTCCTACATTATGATCAGTGCTTTCCATGTGACTGGATGTTTCCCATGACCGATCTGTCCGCGTTCCCGATCACCCAGAAATGGCCGGCGCAGTACCCCGACTGGATTCAGCTCTATTCCCTGCCGACCCCCAACGGCGTCAAGGTCTCGATCATGCTCGAAGAGATCGGCCTGCCGTACGAGCCGCACCGCGTTGGCTTCGACACCCAGGATCAGATGTCACCGGAATTCCTCTCGCTGAACCCCAACAACAAGATCCCGGCGATCCTCGACCCTCACGGCCCCGAGGACCAACCACTGGCGCTTTTCGAGTCCGGCGCGATCCTGATCTACCTCGCCGACAAGAGCGGCCAGTTGCTGGCCCAGGAAGGCGCGCTGCGTTACGAGACGATTCAGTGGCTGATGTTCCAGATGGGCGGTATCGGCCCGATGTTCGGCCAGCTCGGGTTCTTCAACAAATTCGCCGGCAAGGACTACGAGGACAAGCGTCCGCGTGACCGCTATGTCGAGGAGAGCAGACGCCTGCTCAACGTGCTCGACAAACGTCTGCAAGGGCGCGACTGGATCATGGGCGAGCGCTACACCATCGCCGACATCGCAACGTTCCCGTGGGTGCGTAACCTGATCGGTTTCTATGAGGCCGGGGATCTGGTGGGAATCAGCAATTTCCCGAATGTGACCCGGGTGCTGGAGCGTTTTCTGGCGCGGCCGGCGGTTGTTCGAGGCCTGACCATTCCCTCGTAATCAACACCAATCCCTGTAGGAGCTGCCGCAGGCTGCGATCTGTTGATCTGGTTTTCTAAAAACAAAGTCAAAAGATCGCAGCCTGCGGCAGCTCCTACAGGGGAATGTGGGTTGTCTGACGGATTATTGCACCCCCGGTAATGCTGTCTTGATTGATCCAGGTTTGTACCTGCGCCCAGCGAAGGCATAAGCTTCGCCCCCTACGACTTTCGTCTCATCTTCCGATTTCAGGAAAGCCCCATGTCCAGCCAGTTCCCCGAAGCACGTCCCCGCCGTCTGCGCCGCAATGCGAGCCTGCGCAGCCTGTTCCAGGAAACCGAGTTCAGCCTGAATGATCTGGTGCTGCCGATTTTCGTCGAAGAAGAGATCGACGACTTCGTGCCGATCAAGAGCATGCCGGGGGTTATGCGCATTCCCGAGCGCAAGCTGGCCAGTGAAATCGAGCGTTATGCCCGTGCCGGGATCAAGTCGGTGATGACCTTTGGCGTGTCCCATCACCTGGACGCCAACGGCAGCGACACCTGGCGCGAAGAGGGACTGGTTTCGCGCATGTCGCGGATTGCCAAGGACGCGGTGCCGGAAATGATCGTGATGTCCGACACCTGCTTCTGCGAATACACCGATCACGGCCACTGTGGCGTGATGCACAACCACGAAGTCGACAATGACCAGACCCTGATCAACCTCGGCAAGCAAGCCGTGGCCGCGGCGCGTGCCGGCGCTGACGTGATTGCTCCGTCGGCGGCGATGGACGGCCAGGTGCGGGCGATTCGCCAGGCGCTGGACGCCGCCGGTTTCACCCAGATTCCGATCATGGCCTACTCGACCAAATTCGCCTCAGCGCTGTACGGCCCGTTCCGTGAAGCCGGCGGCAGTGCGCTGAAGGGCGACCGCAAAAGCTATCAGATGAACCCGATGAACCGCCGCGAAGCCCTGCGCGAATCGCTGCTCGACGAGCAGGAAGGCGCCGATGCGCTGATGGTCAAACCGGCCGGTGCGTACCTCGACATCATCCGCGACATCCGTGAAGCCTCGAACCTGCCGCTGTCGGCGTATCAGGTCAGCGGCGAATACGCGATGATCAAGTTCGGCGCGCAGGCCGGTGCAATCGACGAGGACCGCGTGGTGCGCGAGAGCCTGGGCGCGATCAAGCGCGCAGGTGCGGACCTGATCTTCACCTACTTTGCGATGGATCTGGCGCTGGCCGGGATCTGACGAATACCGCAGAACCCTTGTGGGAGCTGGCTTGCCAGCGATTGCGTCGGCACAGTCAAAATCAATGTTGGCTGATCCATCGCTATCGCTGGCAAGCCAGCTCCCACAGGTATTCAGGGTGTTCTTGGGTCAGGGGCTGTTGAAGAACGGCCTTATCCCGTGATCGCGGAAATACCGCTCAATCACCTTCGGATCCGCGCTGTTATCGGCAATCGCCACATAAGTATCCGGGCGCAGCAGATAAAACCCGTTACGCCCCAACCCCGCCGTGTCAAACGCCGGCCGCCAGTCGAACACGTGCAGCGACAGATGGTGTTCATTGCACCAGGCGATCATCTCGTCGCTGGTGTCGCCATACACGTGCACCTGCCAGCAAGGCTGGCGCAGCGGCTCGAAATTATCCCCCTCACCATCATGCGCCCACGGCAAGCGGTCGCCGCCGTGGACGTGGCCGGCCGTGCCCTGGCTCAGCGGCATGCCGCGATAGTTGAGGGTGACTTGCGAAACGGTGCGAAAAAGGAATTCGCGGCTGGCCTCGAACGTGGCCATTTTCGGGATCAGAAACGGTGCCAGGCGCGTGCGCAGCAGATCGGCGATGCGCCCCTCGGCGGTGACGAAAGTGAACACCTTGTCGGTGGTCGACACCAGCCGCCGGGCGAAGGCGATGCGCTCGGTTTCGTAAGTGTCGAGCAGCTTCGCCGTGGCGCTGCCGTTGAGCACGGCGGCGAGTTTCCACGCCAGGTTGATTGCATCGCCAATCCCAGTGTTCATGCCCTGGCCGCCGGCGGGGCTGTGCACATGCGCGGCGTCGCCGAGGAGAAACGCCCGACCGCTGCGAAAGTGCTCGGCCACGCGGTGATGCACGCGGTAGGTGGAGAACCAGTTGACCTCGTCGATGTGTACGTTCAGGTGTTCGATGGCGCGGCGGCTGACGTCGGCGAATTGCAGGGTTTCGGCGCGATCGGCACGTTCATCGCGCACCGTGCCGATCAATCGCGCACGGCCTTCGCCGGCCAACGGGAAGACGGCGAGAAAATCCGCTTCGTCCAGATCCAGGTGCAAATCACCGTTAAGCGCCGGGCCGCTGGCCTGCACATCCGCGACGTAAAAAATCTGCTGATAGGTACCGCCCGGGAAACCGGTGTCGAGGGTTTTGCGCACCACCGAACGCGCGCCATCGCAGCCCGCGAGAAAGCACGCCTGACAAATTTCCTGTTGCCCGTCGGGCAAGCGCAGATGCGCGGTGAGGCCGTCGCCGAGTTCTTCAAAACTTTCGAGTTCGGTGTTGCGCTCAACCACCACGTCATAGTCTTCGAGGCGTTCGAGCAGCAGCCGTTCGTGCTGGTCCTGGGGAAAGATTTCGATGAACGAGTAGGGCGTCAGGCCTTCGCCGATGCGTTGCAGCGGCAACTGCGCAACCGGTTTGCCCTTGACCCAGAAATGCGCCGCCGCGACCTTGTGCCCGTTGCGCACCACGGTATCGGCCAGATCCAGTTGGCGATACAACTCCAGCGTGCGCGCCTGCACCGCCAGCGCCCGCGAGGTGGTGCCGGGCGCGGACGTCTTGTCGATGATGCGCACGCGCACGCCCAGTTTGCTCAGCCACAGAGCCAGCACCAGACCGGTCGGGCCGGCGCCGATGATCAGTACGTCGCTGCGGTGCATGAGCCTGTCCTCCGTTGGCTGTGCAGCAAGTATGGATCAGATGGAAAGGCTAGCCAGTGCCGGCCTCTTCGCGAGCAGGCTCGCTCCCACAGTAGAACGCATTCCGATGTGGGAGCGAGCCTGCTCGCGAAAAGGCCTTTTCAGGCACCCAAAAACCAAAAAGGCCCCACAGCGCTGAAGCTGCGGGGCCTTTTCAATTTGGCAGCGTTTTAGAAATCGATTGTCCCCGACAACTTCGCCACCCGCGGCTCTCCTTGAGTCAGATAACCACCCTGCGCCGATTCCCAATACTTCTTGTTGGCCAGGTTCTCGACGCCCAGGCGCAGGGTCACGTCTTTCTGCGCGACCTTGAAGGCGTAACGCGCACCGGCATCGAAGCGGTTCCAGGTTGGCAGGCTGAGGTTGTTGGCCGCATCGGCATATTGGCCGCCGGTGCGCAGCATCCGCGCATTCAGCGCCACGCCTTGCAGGCCCGGTACATCCCAGTCGGCGCCGGCGTTGAACTGGAAGCTCGGCACGCCAATGGCGCGGTTGCCGTCGTTGGCGCCGTTCTGGGTGTTGCGCAGTTCGGTGTCCATCAGGGTCAGGCCGCTGATCAGACGCAGGCCGTTGATCGGCTCGCCGAACACGTTCATCTCTACGCCTTTATTGATCTGCTCGCCTTCACGCACGTAGGTGCAGGTGGTGGCGCTGTTGATTTCACAGTAGCCATCGCTCGGCTGCTCGATGCGGTACACGCCCAGGCTCGCGCCGTAAGTGCCCATGTCGACCTTGACCCCGGCCTCGGTCTGTTTGGAACGCGCCGGTGCGTAGACTTCGTTGCCGTTGGTCACGCGCAAGCCGCCGGTGCTGGTCGGCGAAGTCGGGCCTTGCGCCAGACCTTCGATGTGGTTGGCGTAGAACGACACGTGCTCCCATGGTTTGAAGACGATGCCGTAGACCGGTGTGGTGATCGATTCGTCGTAGCTCGACTTGCGGCTGCCGCTGCCGTAACTGGCGTAGTTGTAGCCTTGCACCACCAGTTGCTGACGACGCAGGCCAGCGGTGATCAGCAGGCGATCGTCGAAGAAACCGAGGGTGTCGGAGAGCGCCAGGCTGCGGTTGAAGGTCTTGCCGACGATGCCCGGATCGCTGAGGTCGCCGCCGGAAAAGTTGCCGACCGGCGACGGGGTTTCCACCGGGTGGTAGATATTGTTGGCGTACTGGGTCAGGTCGAAATCGTAGGCGCTGCGCTGTTCGGCCCACAGACCGCTGAGGCCGAAATTGAGCTTGTGGCTGACCGCGCCGGTGTTGAACTTGCCGTTGAGACCGGCCATCAGGCTGGTGTTGTCCTCATCGTGGGGGATGAACGAGCCGGTGGTGTAGGAGGCGCCGTTGTTGCCCACCAGCGTGGTCGAGTTGTAGCGGCCGACTTCGCGGGTGTGCTTGGCGCCGCCGGCGACGTACGCGGTCCAGTTGTCGTTCAGGTCGTATTCGGCGCGGAGCATGCCGAAAGTGTCTTCGATGTCGGTGTAGCCCCACTTTGGCGCGTAGTTGGTGTCGGCCGACGGCGCGTCCGGAATGTGCGTGGCGGTGCCGAGGTTGACCGAGTTGCGGCCACCGTTGACGCGTTCTTTCTGGTAGGCGAAGTCACCGGAAATACGCAGCGCGTCACCGCGATAATCGAGGCCGATGGCGAACAGTTTCGAGCGCTGGTTTTCGTGATCGATGCCGGTGTCGCCTTCGCGCTGGGACAGGTTGACCCGCGCGCCAAAGCGGTTGTCTTCGCCGAAACGCTGGCCGATATCGAGGTGCTGACCGATCCGGCCTTCACTGTTGATGTCGGTGGTGTAGCGGCGCAGCGGCTCGTCGCCGGCACGCTTGGGCTGCAGGTTGACGCCACCGCCGATGCCGGAGCCGGTCGGGGTCACGCCATTGATGAAGGCGTTCGGCCCTTTGAACACTTCCACGCGCTCCAGGGCGTCGCTGGAAATGATCTGCCGGGGCAGCACGCCGTACAGGCCGTTATAGGAAATGTCGTCGCCGTTTAGCGGCAAGCCGCGAATCATGAACACCTGCGCCTGGTTGGAGAAGCCCGAGGCCTGACGCACCGAGGCATCGTTGAGCAGGACGTCGGCAACGTTTTCCGCTTGCTGGTCCTGAATCAGTTGCTCGGTGTACGACGCGGCGCTGAACGGCACGTCCATCATGTCCTGATTGCCGAGCACGCCGAGTTGACCACCACGGGCGACCTGACCGCCGGAGTAGACCGGGGGCAGGGCGTTGGGCGTCGGTGCCTGGGCGTTGACGTTGACATTGTCGAGCACCAGCGCCTTGCCGTTTTCATCGGCAGCGTGAGCGGTGACAGTCAGGGAGCACAGCAGGGCGAGAAGCGTCGGGCGGAACGGGACAGCGAGGCGAACTGAAGCGGGCATGTATTCGTACCTGGAGGCGCAGGGCCGGTAAGAAAATAGGGCGGCGCGGGGAACTCCTTGCGCAAATACGACTCCAGGTGCAAATGATAGGAGTTCGCAGTAACGTTTTGCAATCAGTTTGTCATCACCCCTGAAAACACATTCACCTGTAGGAGCTGCCGCAGGCTGCGATCTGTTGACTTGGTTTTAAAAGACAAATCAAAAGATCGCAGCCTGCGGCAGCTCCTACACGGATTGTGTATGGTGTTCGGGCTTATTGGACTGGATGGAGCAACATGCGATTACTCATTACCCTCGCTGCGCTGCTGGCGCTTGCCGGTTGCGCCGGCCAGCGCAGTCAGGAGCCGGCGCCGCGTGCGCCGGCTGAAGTGAAGGCTGAAATCGTCCGGCTGATGCCAGCCAAAGTGCCCGACCGTGAGGGCTGGGCCACCGACATCTACGCCGCGTTCGCCGCTCAGCACATCAGCCCGACCACACAAAATCTCTGTTCAGTGCTGGCCGTGGCCGAGCAGGAATCGACCTATCAGGTCGACCCGACGGTGCCGGGGCTGGGCAAGATCGCTCGCGACGAAATCGACCGTCGTGCCGCCAAAGTCCATATCCCGGGCCTGTTGGTCAGCGGTGCGCTGCAAGTGCGCTCCACCAACGGCAAGACCTACAGCGAACGCCTGAGCGCGGCGCGCAGTGAAAAAGAACTCAGCGCCATTTTTGACGACTTCATCGGCAGAGTGCCGATGGGCCGCACCTTGTTCGGCGGCTTCAACCCGGTGCACACCGCCGGACCGATGCAGGTCAGCATCGAATTCGCCGAGCAGCACGCCAAGGACTATCCATACCCGGTAGACGGCACAATCCGCCACGAAGTGTTCACCCGCCGAGGCGGCATGTACTTCGGCATCGCGCATTTGCTTGGCTACCCGGTGAGTTACCGCGAGCCGCTGTATCGCTTCGCCGACTTCAACGCCGGTTGGTACGCCAGCCGCAATGCCGCGTTCCAGAACGCCGTCAGCCGAGCCTCGGGCGTACCACTGGCGCTGGATGGCGACTTGATTCGCTACGACTCGATCATGCCCGGCAGCACCGAACTGGCGGTGCGCACCCTCGGCAAAGCGCTGGGCCTGCGCAACCCGACGATTCGCGATCAACTGGAAAAGGGCAAAACCCTGGAGTTCGAAGAGACCAGACTCTATCAGCGGGTGTTCGAACTGGCCGAGAAGGCTGAAGGCAAGACCTTGCCACGTGCCGTGTTGCCCGGGATCGTCCTGCAGAGCCCGAAAATCACCCGCAAACTGACCACAGCGTGGTTCGCCAAACGCGTGGATGAGCGCTACAAGCGCTGCATGGCCAAGGCCGGTTGACGCCGGTTCAAAGCACTTTGACGGCTCGGCCAATGGCTTGAATCGGCCCGGTCGGTTTACCGATCGGCGAGCCATTGGCGCCTTCCAGCGTCAGCTCGAACAGCTGATTCGGTTGCAGCGGCGGCAATTTATCCAGCGGCACCGAGAGCGTCTGCCCCGGTTTGACCAGCCCCAGCGACACCGGCCCTT
Source organism: Pseudomonas sp. S8 (assembly GCF_050473925.1). Classification (NCBI taxonomy): domain Bacteria; kingdom Pseudomonadati; phylum Pseudomonadota; class Gammaproteobacteria; order Pseudomonadales; family Pseudomonadaceae; genus Pseudomonas; species Pseudomonas sp. S8. The sequence goes on along the minus strand of NZ_JBFDVZ010000016.1, from coordinate 2,125,644 downwards.
GCCAGCCGTCAGCCTTGGTCCAGAACTCCAGCGCCTTGTCCGCCGGCACTTCGACCACGCCCAGCGGGATTAACTGAATTTCCCGTGGATTACTGGCCTGAATCACCCAGCCTGGCGCCTTGTCCTGCGGCGCGACCAGCACCACCAGATAATTCGGTTTCGGCGGGGTCTGGGTCAGCAGAATTGAACCCAGGACCAACGTCGCAGCCAGTCCGGCGGCGCTCAGCCCGCGCCACAGCGGCAGCAGATTCCACCACGAGGTGGTGGGCGTTTTATGCGTCAGTCGCTCGACGCTGCGCTCAATTCGCGGCCACAGGAGCGCCGACGGTTGCTGCGCTTCGGCATAGTCCGTCAGCTCCAGCAGCCGCCGTTCCCAGGCGTCCACCGCCGCGCGCAGATCCGGTTCATTCGGCAGACGTTTCTGCACCTCGATCCGTTGTTCAGCAGAGAGTGTACCGAGCACGTATTCGCCGGCCAGCTCATCACGTTCCTGCGCCGATTCAGTGGTCATCCCATGCACTCCCGCAAAGCGTTGAGGCTGCGTTTGATCCAGGCTTTGACCGTGCCCAGCGGCGTGTCCAGGCGCGCGGAAATCTGTGCATGACTATAGCCGTCGACATAGGCGTGGAGAATGCAGCTTCGCCGCTGCGGGTCGAGTTGTTCCAGACAACGATGGATCCGCGCCGAATGGCCCTGCACATCGAAGGCGTCCTCGTCAGGCTCGGCATCGTGTTCTTCGTTGAACGGCGTCTCCCGGCTTTGATCACGCAGCTGGTTCAACGCCAGATGTCGGGTCACGCTGAACATCCAGCCGCGCGCTGAACCGCGCGCCGGATCAAATTGCGCCGCACCGTTCCAGATCTTGATGAACGCCTCATGCACGATGTCTTCGGCCAGCGCCGTGTCACGTACCAGTCGCTTGGCCACGCCGAGCAGGCGCGGGCCTTCCTGCACGTACAAATCGCGCAGGGCCGACTGCTCGCCGCGGGCACAGGCAGCGAGACGGGCGTCGTAATCGAATTCAGATTCGGGTAAGGACATCTGGTGCAATCTAGTTCACATTCCGCAAACATCCAGAGAGTGCATTAGCTGTGTGGGAGCGAGCCTGCTCGCGAAGGCGTCGTATCAGTCAACTTATCCTTCATTGATATACCGCCTTCGCGAGCAGGCTCGCTCCCACCTTTGATTTCAGTGATCCAAAGATCAGTTCGCCGCCCAGAAAATGTAGTCGGCCTGATACTTCACCACTTCCTGCTTGCCCTTGTTCGCCGCCGTGCATTCGCTGCCTGGCGCCACGCCGCCCTTGAGCGCGACACGCTGGATATAACTCACGCCGCTCATCGCGCCTTTGCCTTCAGCCGGGTTGGCCTTGACCAGTTGATAGGGCAGGTTGCCCGGGCTCGACGGGGCGACGGCCAATTGCGTGCCGGTGACTTTCGAACCATCCTTGGCCTGCCAGGTGGCTGGCGGGCCGAAGTAGGTGCCGACCTGCTTGCCGCTGCGATCATTGAGCACCGCTTTCGGGCCGACGAAGGTCCATTCGGTCTGCCCGGCGGCATTGGGCTTGTCGCGGCATTCGTAAGTGATCTCGCCGACCCCGGTGGTTTCCATCGCGATCTTGTGGCCTTCCGGGACTTTGATTGCGTCGGGATAGTTGCTTTGGGCGAAGGTTGTCGAGGACAGGGCGAGCAAACCGGTGAGGCCAATCAGTTGAGTGATGTTCATCAGTGTTATCTCCGAAAGGGGTAGACCGCTGACAGCCGAAGAGGGCTGTTACAGGGACTACCCGTGGCGGAGGCGTTTGGATGCAGTGCCCGAAAAATATTCTCCAGGCCCCACCAATCCCCTGTAGGAGCTGCCGCAGGCTGCGATCTTTTGCTCTTGAAAAACAACATCAAAAGATCGCAGCCTGCTGCAGCTCCTACACAAGCTCGGCAGTTTTACGCGGGACGCTCAGGCCGGAGGCTTTCAGCAGTTCCTGGGTGTAGGGGTGGGTTGGCGCGGCAAAAATCTCCCGCGACGAACCCTGTTCCACCACCTGGCCATCCTTGATCACCAGCAAGTCATGAGCCAGCGCCTGCACCACCGCCAGGTCATGGCTGATGAACAGATAGGTCAGCCCATGCTTGATCTGCAGTTGCCGCAACAGCTCCACCACTTGTTTCTGCACCGTGCGATCCAGCGCCGAGGTCGGTTCGTCGAGCAGGATCAGCGCCGGCTCCAGCACCAATGCGCGGGCGATGGAGATGCGCTGGCGCTGGCCGCCGGAAAATTCGTGGGGGTAGCGATGGCGACTCTTCGGGTCGAGGCCGACTTCCTCCAGTACGCGAATCACCGCCGCCTCGCGCTCGGCCTCGGTGCCGATGCCGTGAGTCAGCAAGCCTTCGGCAATGATCTGCTGCACCGACATGCGCGGGCTCAGGCTGCCGAACGGGTCCTGGAACACCACCTGAATCTGCCGCCGCAACGGGCGCATCAAGCGCTGATTGAGCAGGCTCAGTTGCTTGTTGCCGAAGCGGATCTCGCCCTCGGATTCCACCAGCCGCAGGATCGCCTGGCCCAGCGTGGATTTGCCCGAACCGGATTCGCCGACAATCCCCAACGTTTTGCCGCGTTGCAGGCGGAAGCTGACGCCGTCCACCGCTTTGATGTACGCCTGCGAACGACTGAACAGCGCCTTGGGCAGTGGAAACCAGACCTTCAGATCATCGACCTCCAGCAGATTGTGTTGATACGCACTCGGCACCGGTACACCACTGGGTTCCGCTTCGATCAACAAGCGGCTGTAAGGATGTTGCGGGGTGCGAAACAGCGTCTCGCAGTCGGCCTGTTCGACGATTTCACCGTGACGCATCACGCACACCCGTTGCGCGATGCGCCGCACCAGATTCAGATCGTGACTGATCAGCAACAGTGACATGCCCAGGCGTTGTTGCAGTTCGATCAACAGCTCAAGAATCTTCTGCTGCACGGTCACGTCCAGCGCGGTGGTCGGTTCATCGGCGATCAGCAGTTCCGGCTCATTGGCCAGCGCCATGGCGATCATCACCCGTTGCCGTTGTCCGCCCGACAGCTGATGCGGATAGGCATTCAAACGCTGCAAAGGCTGGCGAATACCGACCAGTTCCAGCAGTTCCAGCGTCCGCTCACGTGCCGCGCGACCCTTCAGGCCTTTATGAATCTCCAGCACTTCACTGACTTGCTTTTCCACCGTGTGCAACGGGTTCAGCGAGGTCATCGGCTCCTGGAAAATCATCGCAATCCGGTTGCCGCGTAAACCGCGCAGGTGTTGCTCGCTGGCCTGCAGCAAGTTCACTCCGCTGTAAGTAATCGAACCGCTGCTGCTGACGCTTTTACCTGGCAATAAACGCAGGATCGAATGCGCCGTGACCGACTTGCCCGAGCCGGACTCGCCGACCAGCGCCAGACATTCACCACGGCGAATGTCGAGGTTCAAACCGTGCACCACGGCCTGCTCGCCAAAGGCCACGCGCAGGTCGCGAATCTCGATCAAATGGTTTTGCATGTCAGCTCCTCGGATCAAACGCGTCTCGGCAAGCCTCACCGATGAACACCAACAAAGACAGAATCAGCGCCAAGGCAAAAAACGCCGTCAGGCCCAGCCACGGCGCTTGCAGATTGCGCTTGGCCTGGCCAATCAGTTCGCCCAGTGAGGCGGTGCCCGCCGGCATGCCGAAGCCAAGAAAATCCAGCGCGGTGAGGGTGGCGATGGCGCCGGTCAGAATGAACGGCAAGTAGGTCAGGGTGGAGGTCATCGCGTTGGGCAGGATGTGCCGGCACATCAGCTCACTGTCGGTCAGCCCCAGCGCACGCGCGGCTTTGACGTATTCCAGATTGCGTCCACGCAGGAACTCGGCGCGCACCACATCCACCAGCGCCAGCCAGGAGAACAGCGCCATGATCCCCAGCAGCCACCAGAAACTCGGCGAGACGAACCCGGACAAAATGATCAGCAGATACAGCACCGGCAGCCCCGACCAGATCTCCAGCAGCCGTTGCCCGAGCAAATCCACCCAACCGCCGTAATAACCCTGCAACGCGCCGGCAACGATACCGACCAACGCACTGATGCCGGTGAGGATCAGCGCAAACAGAATCGAAATCCGTGTACCGAAAATCACCCGCGCCAATACGTCCCGCGCCTGATCGTCGGTGCCCAGCCAGTTGCTCGCCGAGGGTGGGCTGGGTGCCGGTTCAGTCAGGTCATAATTGACCGTGTCGTAGCTGAACGGAATCGGCGGAAACAGCATCCAGCCGCCCTGATCCTCGATCAGCGAGTGCACGTAAGCGCTGGCGTAATCCGGCTGGAACGGCAGCTCGCCGCCGAAATCGGTTTCCAGGTAATCGCTGAGGATCGGGAAGTACAAAGCGCCGTGGTAGCGGATCACCAAGGGTTTGTCGTTGGCAATCAGTTCGCCGCCAAGGCAGATCAGGCACAGGCCAATGAACAGCCACAGCGACCAGCGCCCACGGCGGTTGGCCTTGAACTGCGCGACCCGGCGCTGACCCAGAGGAGAGAGTGTGAACATCAGGCAGTCCTCGCCGAGAAGTCGATGCGCGGGTCGAGCAGGGTGTAGCAGAGGTCGCCGATCAGCTTGATCAACAGGCCGAACAGTGTGAACAGGAACAACGCGCCGAACACCACCGGATAGTCCCGCGACACCGCCGCTTCGTAACTCATGCGCCCGAGGCCATCGAGGTTGAAAAGGGTTTCGATCAGCAAGGAACCAGCGAAAAACACTTCGATCAGCGCCGACGGCACACCGGCCACCACCAGCAGCATGGCGTTGCGAAACACGTGGCCGTAAAGCACGCGGCGTTCGGTCAGACCCTTGGCCCGTGCGGTAATCACGTACTGGCGGCTGATCTCGTTGAGGAAGCTGTTTTTGGTGAGGATGGTCAGGGTGGCGAAGCCACCGATGACCAGCGCCGTGACCGGCAACACCAGGTGCCAGAGGTAGTCGCCGACCTTGCCCAACGTGCTGAGGTTGTCGAAGTTATCCGACACCAGCCCCTGCACCGGGAACCAGTTGACGTAGCTGCCGCCGGCGAACACCACGATCAGCAGAATCGCAAACAGAAACGCCGGCATCGCGTAGCCGATAATGATCGCGGTGCTGCTCCAGACATCGAATGCGCTGCCGTTGCTGATCGCTTTGCGGATGCCCAACGGGATCGAAATCAGGTAGGTGATCAGCGTCGCCCACAAGCCGAGCGACAACGACACCGGCAGTTTCTGCAGGATCAGATCGGTGACCTTGGCACCGCGAAAGAAACTGCTGCCCAGATCCAGCTGCGCGTAATTTTTCAGCATCAGCCACAGGCGTTCGTGCATCGACTTGTCGAAACCGTAGTGGTGTTTGATTTCCTCGATCAGCGCCGGGTCGAGGCCACGGCTGCTGCGCCCGGCACCGCCCGTCGCAGCGACTTCGCCACCACCGCCCATGCTGTGCCCGCCGAAACCTTGCAGACGCGCGATGGCTTGTTCCACCGGGCCGCCCGGCGCGGCCTGCACGATGAGGAAATTGACCACCAGGATGCACAGCAGCGTGGGGATGATCAGCAGCAAACGTCGACTCAGATAACGCAGCATGTCACTGGCCCCCCGCAAGCTGGGTGTGCATCTGTTGCGTGGTCAACGGCTTGGCCGAGACCTCCCACCAGGTGTTGAGGCCTTCGTCGTAAGCCGGTTGCACCGGCGGCATGCCGAAGCGGTTCTGATACACCGTCGGCGTGCCTTTGGAGTAGTAGTTGGGAATCATGTAGTAACCCCATTGCAGCACCCGGTCGAGGGCGCGGGCGTAATGCACCATGGCATCGCGGGTGTCGGCCTTGACCAGCCCGTCGATCAGTTGATCGACCGCCGGGTTGGCCAGCACCATCGAGTTCGAACTGCCGACTTGCGTGGCACTTTGCGAGGCGTACAGGCTGTACAGTTCGCGGCCGGGGGAGACGATCGGATCGCCACTGCGCGGGAAACTGGTGACGATCATGTCGTAGTCGCGGGCGTTGAGCCGATTGACGTATTGCGCCGAATCGATCCGGCGCAAATTCAGGGTGATGCCGATCTGCGCGAGGGTGCGTTTGAATGGCAACAGCATGCGGTCGAAGCCGCCCTGACCGTCGAGGAAGGTGAACGCCAGCGGCTCGCCATCGGCGTTGACCAGTCGGCTGTGTTGCGGCGTCCAGCCTGCCTCGGCGAGCAGTTTCAGCGCCTGCAACTGCTTGTCGCGTATATAGCCGCTGCCGTCGGTTTTCGGCGCCTGATAGACCTCGGTGAACACCTCGTCCGGGATCTGCCCGCGCAACGGTTCGAGGATCTTCAATTCCTCGGCGTCGGGCAGGGCGGTGGCGGCCATTTCACTCTTGGGCCAGAAGCTGTTCTGACGCACGTAGAAGCCGCGCATCATCTGCTTGTTGGTCCACTCGAAATCCCACAGCAGACTGATCGCCTGACGCACGCGGCGATCCTGAAAAATCGGGTTTTGCAGGTTGAACACGAAGCCTTGCGCCGCCGTGGGTTTTTCCGGGGCGAGAATCGCCTGTTGCAAACGCCCGTCACGCAATGCCGGGCTGTCGTAGCCGACCACGTAACCGGACGAAGAAAACTCGCGGTTGTAATCGAACGCACCGGCCTGCAGCAGTTGGCGAGCGACGTCGGTGTCGCCGTAGAAATTCACCGTGAGCGTGTCGAAGTTGTACATCCCGCGACTGACCGGCAGGTCCTTGCCCCACCAGTCCGGATCGCGCTGGAAACTGATGCTGCGCCCGGCGTCGACCTTGCTCACGCGATACGGACCGCTGCCCAGCGGCGGTTCGAAGCCGCCGCCGTTGGCGAAGTCGCGCGTCTTCCACCAGTGTTCGGGCACCACGCGCAGCGTCGCCAGGTCCAGCGCCAGGGTGCGGTTGAGGTTGTTCTTGAAGGTGAAGCGCACCTGCCGTGGGCCTTCGATCAGCACGTCCTGCACGTCGGCGTACTGCTGGCGATAACTGAGGCTGCCCTTGGTCATCAGCAGGTTGAAGGTGTAGCGCACGTCCTCGGCTGTGATCGGCGTGCCATCGGCGAAGCGGGCCTTGGGGTTGAGGGTGAAGCGCACCCAGAGCCCCTCGGGATCGCGTTCCATTTGTTGCGCGACCAGTGCGTAAACGGTGTAGGGCTCGTCGAGAGAACGGAACGCCAGTGGCGCATACACCCAGTCGTTGACCTGCACCACGGAAATGCCCTGATCGGTATACGGGGTGATGTAGTTGTACTGGCCGATTTCCATCGACGCGCGGCTGAGTGATCCACCCTTGGGCGCGTCGGGATTGACGAAATCGAAATGCTGGAAACCCGCCGGATACTTCGGCGCTTCGCCGTACACCGTCAGTGCATAGCTGGCGGCGGCCAGTGCCGGCACGGCAGCGCAGAGTAAAGCTCCGCCGAGCAGCAGGCCTGCCATGTTGCGCATGAATCTCATGAAGTTTTTCCTCTAAGCCCGAAAACTCACTGGCAACGCTGAAAACTGTGGGAGTGCCCTGTGGTGAGGGGATTTATCCCTGACCGGCTGCGAAGCAGTCGCAAACCCATTGCATGCGGTGATTCTGGTCATCCGCAGTTCAGGTTTTGGGGGCGCTTCGCACCCCATCGGGGATGAATCCCCTCACCACAAAAGCTCAGTCACACAAAGGATGTGTCCAGCCCTGGGGTCAGAAGTGATACGTCATGCGCGCAAACAGCGTGCGGCCCAGCGGGTCGGTGTAGCGCGGGTCATAGCCGCTCTGGAAGTTGTAGGCCTGGTTGGAGAACGGTGGGTTGCGGTCGAACATGTTCTTCATCCCGGCATCGACATCCAGCACCTTGTTGAAGGTGTAGCCGGCCGACAGGTCCCACACCGAATACGACGCCACGCGCGCATGGGTATCGCGGTCGTAGTCGTTGTAACCGGTGGTGAAACGGTTGGTCAGCGACGCCCTTGCGGCGCCGAAGGTCCAGCTGCCGGTGAGGTTGTGTTTCCAGCGCGCGATCACGCCGTCCCCTTCGAAATCGCCGACCTTGTCGGTGAACGGGCCTTTGATGGTGCTCTGGAAGTCGTAACTGTCGACGTAGGTGCCTTGCAGCCCCAGACCGAACTGACCGTACGGGGTGTTCGGGAAGCGGTAATCCAGCGACACATCGACACCGTTGGTTTCGACGATGCCGAGGTTGGCGTTGCCGGTGACGATGTAGTTGAGCGTGCCGTCGGCGTTGCGCACGAAGCGATCCGGGTAGCTGCCGGCCTGATCGAACACGGTGGATTCGGGGAACGGCTGGATCTGGTTGGAGATGTGAATCCACCAGAAATCCAGACCCACCGACAGGTTGCTGACCGGCTGATAGACGAAGCCCAGCGTCACGTTGCGCGCCTTCTCCGGAGCCAGATCTTCATTGCCGCCGATCTGATTGAGGAACTGCTGACCGCAATCGCGCCCGCCGTTGCCACCCGGTTGCACCACGCCGCCGGTGCACAGCACCGGATCGTTGTAGTAGCCCTGGGTGTAGGTGATGCTGCGCGGCGAGTACAGCTCGTACAGCGATGGCGCCCGGAACCCTTCGCTGTACGCGCCGCGCACCACCAGCTCTTTGAGCGGCTGATAACGGAACGAGTATTTCGGGTTGGTAGTGCTTCCGAAGTCGCTGTATTTGTCGTGACGCACAGCGGCGGACAGTTCGAGGCTGTCGAGCACCGGCACGTTGATTTCGGCGTACGCGGCTTTCACGCTGCGGTCGCCCTCGACGCTGCCGGCCGGGTCGATGCCGAGGCTCTGGATGTCACCGGCAAACTGTTCGAAGTCCTGGTGGAATTTCTCTTTGCGGTACTCGCCACCCAGCGCCAGACCGGCCGGCCCGGCACCGAACCAGTCACCGATCTCGCGACTGACCCGTCCGTCAAAACCGGCCACGCGGCCAACGGCGGTGGAGTAGGCGCCGTGGTACATCGCGGCGTCGATGTACTGCTGACCGGCGGCCGATTGCGGGCCGAACGGGTTGAGCAGGCCACTGGCCAGACCGTTGATCATCGCCTGATCGCTGACATAGCCGCTGGTGACGCTGGAGACGATTTTGTTCTGGTTGTACGAGGCGCCGACGTTGTAATCCCAGCCGCCGACCAGACCGTCGAAGCTCAGCAGAAAGCGCTGGCTGGTGTTTTGGTCTTTCGATTCGCGCGGGCCGGCGGCGGTTTCGCGCCAGTTGACGTCGACCGGTTGCGTCGGGTCGAGGGCGAAACCGGTCGGGCCGGGGGTGATGCCGTTGCCGGGGTAGTACGGCGACGAGGAATCCAGGCTCAGGCCGGTGAGCGGGGCCGGGCCGACCGCCGTGGCGTTGTTGTTGCGTGACCAGAAGTATTCGAGGTTGACGTTGTGATCGTCGCCGAGTTTGCCGGTGGTCTTGCCGAAGAACGAGGTCTTTTCGGTTTGCGGAATCAGGTCGATGTATTCGCGGGTGCTGAAGCGGCACAGGCCATCGCGCGCGACCAGGTTCGGCCCGTTGCAATTGCTGTTGGCCAACGGGTTGGTGGCGTTGCCGTTCTGGCTGTAGTTACCGGGGAACGCGGTGCCGGAGGTCTGATCGAGGCCACGACCAGGATCGTAGTCGCGGGCGAAGGAGCGGTCGTTGGCGTCGAGGTTCTGCTGCTTGTTGTAGTTGAACACGCCGAGCACGTTGAAGCGGTCCTCTTCCAGATCGCCATAGCCCCAACTGGCGCTCATGTCTTTGGTGGCACCGCCGCCGCTGTGGGTCGGGGTTTCGCCGCCAAGGGTGAGCTGGCCGTCGGTCAGGGATTTTTTGGTGATGAAGTTGATCACGCCGCCGATGGCGTCGGTGCCGTACAGGGCTGATGCGCCGTCGCGCAGAACCTCCACGCGCTCGATGGCGGCAAACGGGATCATGTTCAGATCCACCGCGCCACCGGCCGAGTTGGTGCCGGACAAGGCATTGTTGGCCAGGCGTCGACCGTTGAGCAGCACCAGGGTCTTGTTCGCGCCGATACCACGCATGTCGGCAAACGAAGCGCCACCGGTGGCGGCGCCGACCGAGCCTGCGCTGTTGTTGATCGACTGGCTGCCGGTGATCCGCTGCACCAGTTCGGCGGTGGTGGTCACGCCCTGTTTGCGCAGCTCATCGGCTTTCAGAATGGTGATCGGCACCGCCGTTTCCGCATCGACCCGGCGAATCGCCGAGCCGGTCACTTCCACCCGTTGCAGTTGCGTGGTCGGTGCCACCACTGCGGCTGCAGCGGGGACGGCGGCGTTGTCGTCCTCGGCGGCTTGCACGGTCCCGGCGCCCATCCCCATGGCCACCAGGTACAACGGAACAAAACGGTGACGAGAAATCGTTGCCACCAAAGGTTTGAGCGTGAAGCGTGGAGTGTTCATCAGCATGGTTGTTTCCGACTTGATCAGACGTTATCGAATTGGCCTTGTGAGCCCCTCATTGCTCCGCTTTCGGTGATACCGCATGCGGAAAGCCACTTTCTTCAAGCAAGCCGATCCCCTCCGAAGACGTCTGGCGTTTTTCGGTCGGCTGATTGCGACGGGAAGCGGTTCGCGGTGTCGGGCGCGTTTCTCAACGCGCGCCCGACACCGCACTCAGTGGGTGGTCATCACCGAAATCTTGCTGATGCCCGAGCGTTCGATGGACGCCATGGCCTTGGCCACCTGGCCGTAATTGACGTTGGCGTCGGCCTGCAGCTGCACGCGCACCTCGGCGTCCCTGGCCTTGACCTCCTTGAGGCTGGCCTCCAGAGATTCCGGTGCCAGTTCGGTTTTCGCCAGGTAGAACTTGCCGTCCTGATCGACGCTGACCACCACCGGGTCTTTCTTCTCGGCGGGGGCGACGGCGTCGGTTTTCGGCAGGTTGACCTTGATCGCGTTGGTCATCAGCGGTGCGGTGACGATAAACACCACCAGCAGCACGAGCATCACGTCCACCAGCGGCGTGACGTTCATTTCGCTGAGCACTTCATCGCTGTCTTGAGTGGAAAAGGACATCAGCTGGCCTCCCGCACGGCGGCAGTGGTTTTGCTGGCGATGGCCTGGCGGCTGATGGAAAACGCGCTGCGCGAGGCGAGGGCGTCGAAGTCGTGGGCGAAGTCATCCATGTCTGCCGAGGCCAGTTTCAGGCGACGCAGAAAGAAGTTGTAAATCAGCACCGCAGGGACCGCGACGGCGATCCCGACGCCGGTGGCGATCAGCGCGTGACCGATCGGCCCGGCGACCGCTTCAAGGCTCGCCGAACCGGTTTCGCCAATGCTTTGCAGGGCTTCCATGATCCCCCACACGGTGCCGAACAGACCAATGAACGGCGCGGTGCTGCCGATACTGGCGAGGATCGCCTGGCCGTTTTCCAGCGAGCGGCGTTCTTTCTGGATCTGCTGGCGCAGGTTGCGTTCCAGGCGATCGGAACGGTTGATGGTGTGCGCCAGTTGTTGCGTGGTCCGCGGCGATTCTTCCACCAGCAAGGCTTCGAAACCGCTGCTGGCGATGCGCGCCAGCGAGCCCGGATACTGGCTGGCATGTTCGGCGGCGGTCAGCAGATCCGGCGCGCCCCAGAAGGCTTTGCTGAATTGTTTGTTCTGGGCTTTCTGGCGCAGGTATTGCGCCGACTTGACCAGCAGGATCGCCCAGCTGACCACGGAAAACAGCACCAGGCCCCAGAGCACCCCGGGGACAATCATCGAAGACAGTGAATTGTTCATCGCTACACCTCGCTTGCATTAAGTCGGTTGTGAGTTCGTTGGGTTGTGCCGTTATTGCGGCAATTTGAAATCGATGGTCTGGGTGGCGAAGCCGTCAATCGGCGTGTCACCGCGTTTGGCCGGAATGAACTTCCAGTTCTTTACCGCCGCGACGGCGGCGTCATCCAGTTGCGGCTTGCCGCTGGACTTGGTCACTGTCACCGAGCCGGCGCGACCGTTGGCCAACACCTGAATGCGCAGCACCACGCTGCCTTCCCAGTTGCGCCGCAGCGCCAGTGACGGGTACTCCGGCGGCGGGTTGCCAAGGCTGGCAAGGCCGGAAATCGCGGCCGATTCCTTGACCGGGCCCGGCGCGGCGGCTGGGGCCGGTGGCGCACTCGGCGTGGTTGGCGCTGCCGGGGCGGCGGGTTGTGCCGGGGCAGGCGGAGCTTTTGGCGGCTCGACTTTCTTCACCGGTTTGGGCTTCTCGATCGGTTTCGGTTTTTCGATCGGCTTGGGTTTCTCCACCGGTTTGGGCGGTGGCTTGCCCGCGTCTTCGTCCTCCACCGGTTGTTCCGGCTCCGGAGGTGGAGGGGGCGGCGGTGGCGGTGGTGGTTCCGGTGTGGGCGGTGCCGGTGGCGTCGGGCTGGTCAGCTCGACGGTCATTTCCGGAATCTGCGGCGGCGTCGGCAGGGGCTCAGGCCGGGTCTGCTGGAAAAACCACCAGGCACCGCCGTGTATCAGTGCCGACACCGCCACCAGCAACAGCATCTGCTGCTTATTCAACCCGCCGGGCTGCGAAGTGTTGGCCGTGAAGGCCGGTCTGCCCGGTGGTGGCGGGACTGGCGCGTCCCGTAACGGCCCCGGCAGGGCTCTGTGCTTTACCGCATCGTTCATTAAAGCTCCCTCGGGTTGATGAAGGGCAATAAGGTGCCGTGCGAACATTTCGATGATGTTCGAGTGGGTGGGTGTAACTTTCTTTTGGGTGTACGCAAGCCGATAGTTGAACTATCTATTGAATAGGCTTGTGCAGGCTTACTGGTTTAACGCCAATGACTTCGTTTGTTCATTCGCCATTCCCTGGTGTTGTTCTGTATCGGTATGGATTGTTTCAATGGTCGTGATTCATTTTGCAACCGCTGTGCCAAATATTGCTGAAATGTAGAGCGGTTATTTCATGGCTGTTACCCATGTCGCATTTATATAAGTTTTACAGAATGTCCCGGTTTTCTTTAGTGCATGACTGTCCGCGGCCCCGAACGCCGGGGCTTTTTTGCAGGCGAGTCAGAACGGGCGCTGTATCGGCCGGATTAGCCAGATAGAGCCGCTGAGCTCGAGTCCTCCAGGGCGCTTGATGGTGCGCGACGGACTGATTTGGTGCGGGTCAATGTTTTAGCGGGTCACGGCGCATGTTCCTTGTTTTTGTTTAAATGAAATCAGTATTTCGGATCTGCGTTAGTTGCGTGCGCAGGAACGCTTTTGGTGCAATTAAAAAACCAGTTGAAGTTATTGTTCGACAATTTGGCAATCGCTGATGAACTCAGTGCTGGCTCAATAACTTCATGGGTCTTATTTAAAAAATAAATACCACGCTGTCGTGGGCGCATTATTCAGCGCCAGCAGAGTGGTCGGTTGTCAGGTTCAGGTAATGACGTAAATGCGCGGATGGCCGGTGCTGTTCAGGTGAACTCGACATTGCGCGGATGGATATAAACAGGCCGTGAAACGGCAGAACGATTGAAGATTCACGCAGTGACCTCCTTGTTGCCAGTTCGGATACGCGAACTTTTGGTCCGGTATCGCACCTTACAAGAACGCGGATAGCGTTCGATGATTGCTCTTGGTGCGGGATGGGCACCGCCAGCGCGGTTTTGCGGGGTTTGAATTCGCAAGTCGCGAATGCATGGGAAAAACGTGCCAAAGCCGATACACCCGCTATAAATAGGGCTACACAGATCCGTCGAGGTCGAGGAGGGGGCATGTATCAACTGTACGGACATCGCAATTCGGGTGCTGCAGCCATCGAAGCAGCGCTGGAGTTATGCCAGATCGCCTATCGCTTCATCGATATCGAAGCTTCGAGCGAGGCGGCCGAAGCCCTGGCGCGCCTCAATCCACTGAAACAGGTGCCGACCCTGCAGTTGCCCGATGGCAGTGCGATCACCGAGAGTGTGGCGATTCTGATTCACCTGGGCCTGCGCTTTCCCGGATTCGGCCTGTTGCCGGCCGAGGCCACTGATCGCGATCAGGCGATTCGCGGCATGGTCTACATCGCGAGCAATTGCTATGCGGCCATCGGCGTCATCGATTACCCCGAACGCTGGCTGGTGATGCCGGACGAAGCCTCACGACAGAATCTGATGGCCGGTGCCCGCGAGCGCTTGCACTGGAGTTGGGAAGTGTTTGCCGACCAGTTTTCCGCCGAGTTGTACCTGGACGACGAGACGCCCGGCGCCCTGGACGTGCTGGCAGCGGTGGTGACGCGCTGGTCGGGGAGTCGCGAGCACCTGCGTCAGACCCGCCCCGGGTTCTACGCGTGGTTGCAGCGCATTGACCGGCACCCGGTGCTGGCGCCGGTGTTTGCCCGGCATTGGCCGGTTTGACCACCACAAGATCCTGTAGTGAGGGGATTTATCCCCGATGTGGCACGAAGCACCCCCAAAAAAGCTGGCACCGCTACGCAGTCCATCGGGGATAAATCCCCTCACCACAGGGCTCACTCCTAAAGGAGGGAGGGACTTATTCCCCGCGAATGTACTGCTCCAGCTGCTTGATCAGCTCAGCCTGTTCGGCAATCGCCTCTTTCACCAGGTCGCCGATCGACAGCAAGCCGATCAGTTTGCCGTTCTCCACCACCGGCAAGTGGCGCAGGCGTCTGTCGGACATGATGCCCAGGCAGGTGTCGACGGTCTGATGGGTGTCCACGGTGATGACATCCTTGACCATGATGTCGCGCACCGGTGTACCGACCGAAGAGCGCCCGTGCAGTACCAGTTTGCGCGCGTAATCACGCTCACTGATGATGCCGACCACTTTTTCGTCCTCCACCACCAGCAAGGCCCCGACGTTTTTTTCGGCCATTTTCATCAGCGCTTCGAGCACCATGTGATCGGGTTTGATCTGATGCACTTCCTGATTTTTCTGATCTTTGAGCTTGAGCAGTTGGGCGACGGTCTTCATGGTGGTTACTCAGGTGTTGTCGTTGTTCTCCAAGCATCGTAGACGCTGGCGTGCAGGGCAAGGTGGCAAAGCGGCAGATAGCACGCAAAAAACGTCATTTGCCGAAAATACCTACCCCTGAGCCTGCGCGAAGGGAAACCTTGTGGTGAGGGGATTTAGCGAAACGTCGCACCGCCCCGATGGGCTGCGAAGTAGCCCCAAACTCATGAAGCCGGATTTTTCTGACATATATCACTGGATGGCTCTGGGCCCGCTACGCAGGCCATCGGGGCGGTGCGACGTTTCGCTAAATCCCCTCCCCACAGGAATGGGGTTATCCCGTGAATGGCAGCGTAGAATGCCCCTCTGATTCAATTCCTGAGGTTGCAGTGGTGGATTTACAGCAGGGCTTCGTCCTGACCCGGCATTGGCGCGACACCCCGGCCGGCACCGAAGTCGAGTTCTGGCTGGCGACCGACGCCGGACCGCGCCGTGTGCGTCTGGCGCCGCAGACGTCAGTGGCGTTTATCCCCGCTGCACAACGCGAAGCGGCCGAACGTCTGCTGCACGATGAAAAGAATGTCGAGCTGCGCCCGCTGGCCCTGCAGGATTTCGAGCATCGCCCGGTGCTGGGCCTGTATTGCCAGCAACACGGCCAGTTGATGCGCCTGGAAACTGCGCTCAACCGCGCCGGGGTCGACGTCTTTGAGGCCGACGTGCGTCCGCCGGAACGCTACCTGATGGAGCGCTTCATCACCGCGCCGGTGCTGTTCAGTGGCAGTGCCGATGACGACGGCGTCTTGCTCAATGCCCAACTGAAACCCGACCCCAACTACCGACCGCAACTGCGGCTGGTCTCGCTGGACATCGAAACCACCGAAACCGGCGAGCTGTATTCCATTGCCCTGGAAGGCTGCGGCCAGCGTCAGGTGTACATGCTCGGCGCACCGAACGGTGATGCGAGCATTGTCGACTTCGATCTCGAATACTGCGATTCGCGCACCGTTCTTCTCAAAAAGCTCAACGACTGGTTCGCCCGGCATGACCCCGACGCGATCATCGGCTGGAACGTCGTGCAGTTCGACCTGCGCGTCCTCCACGAACACGCGCGGCGCCTCGGAGTGCCGCTGAAAATCGGCCGTGGCGGTGAAGAGATGCAGTGGCGCGAACACGGCAGTCGCACGCACTACTTTGCCTCGGCAGCGGGGCGCTTGATCATCGATGGCATCGAATCGCTGCGTTCGGCGACCTGGAGTTTCCCTTCGTTCAGCCTGGAAAACGTCGCCCAGACCCTGCTTGGCGAGGGCAAGGCGATCGACAACCCGTACCAGCGCATGGACGAAATCAACCGCATGTTCGCCGAGGACAAACCGGCGCTGGCCAAGTACAACCTCAAGGACTGCGAACTGGTCACGCGGATTTTCGCCAAAACCGAACTGCTGACGTTTTTGCTCGAACGCGCCAGCGTCACTGGCCTGCCGGCAGACCGCAGCGGCGGTTCGGTGGCGGCGTTCACCCACTTGTATATGCCGCTGATGCATCGCCAGGGTTTCGTAGCGCCGAACCTGGGCACCAACCCGCCGCAGGCCAGCCCGGGCGGCTTCGTCATGGATTCACAGCCGGGGCTGTACGAGTCGGTGCTGGTGCTCGATTACAAGAGCCTGTACCCGTCGATCATCCGCACCTTTCTGATCGACCCGGTGGGCCTGATCGAGGGCCTGCAACACCCGGACGATGCCGATTCGGTGCCGGGGTTTCGCGGCGCCCGATTCTCGCGCACCCGGCATTGCCTGCCGTCGATTGTCGCGCGGGTCGCCGAGGGCCGCGAGACCGCCAAGCGCGAGCACAACGCGCCGTTGTCGCAAGCGCTGAAGATCATCATGAACGCCTTCTACGGCGTGCTCGGCTCCAGTGGTTGCCGATTTTTCGATACGCGCCTGGCATCGTCGATTACCTTGCGCGGCCACGAGATCATGCTGCGCACCCGTCAACTGATCGAAGCGCAGGGCCACGCGGTGATCTACGGCGACACCGACTCAACTTTCGTCTGGCTGCGTCGCGCGCACGGTCAGGAGGAGGCGGCGCAGATCGGCCAAGCGCTGGTCAAGCACGTCAACGACTGGTGGCGCGAGCACGTGCGGGAAGAATACGGCCTGCAAAGCGCCCTCGAATTGCAGTACGAAACCCACTACAAACGCTTTCTGATGCCGACCATTCGCGGCGCCGAGGAGGGCAGCAAGAAACGCTACGCCGGACTGGTGAGCCGCGCCGATGGCAGCGAAGACATGGTCTACAAGGGTCTGGAAACCGTGCGCACCGACTGGTCGCTGCTGGCCCGGCAATTTCAGCAGGAGCTTTACGAACGGATCTTCCAGCGCAAGCCGTATCAGGATTACGTGCGCGATTACGTGCGCAAGACTCTGGCCGGCGAGTTCGATGAACGACTGGTCTACCGCAAGCGCCTGCGCCGCACCCTTGATGACTACGAACGTAACGTGCCGCCGCATGTGCGGGCGGCGCGACTGGCCGATGATTACAACGCGCAGCACGGGCGCCCACGGCAGTACCAGAATGGCGGCTGGATCAGTTACGTCATCACCCTGGCCGGGCCGGAACCGCTGGAAGTGCGTCGCGCCGCGATCGACTACGACCATTACATCACCCGCCAGCTGCAGCCGGTGGCGGACGCGATTCTGCCGTTCGTCGATGACGATTTTTCAACCCTGATCGGGGGGCAACTGGGCCTGTTTTGAGTCCAGTAGCTGCAACGTCCATTCGTCGAGGATGCCGTGGAAGTAGCGCTCCAGTGCCTGAGCGAACGGGCAGTCGTCGGCGCTGAACTGCGCAAACAGGGTCATCGAGGAGTGGAATTTCAGGTCGTCGGGGTGGCCGAAAATCTCGGCTATCGAGCGCTGACGGATGTTCAGCACCAGTTGCGTGCAGGTGCGCAGCCGTGCGCCAAGCAGGTCGTGAGCCAGATAGGCCTGCGCCTCTTCGGCGGATTGAATGGCGTAACGCCGGGACATCTCGCTGCCACCCAGCCCGGCGAACTGCGGGAACACAAACCACATCCAGTGACTGCGTTTGCGCCCCTCATCGAGTTCGCGCTGAACCCGTTCGAACACTGGGTCCTGCGCCTGGACGAAACGCTGAAGATTGAACGGATCGTACTGATCAGTGCTTCTCATGACGAAGCCCTCGCCAACGGCCAGCGACTCAGACCATCGCCAGCCGTTGCTTGCGTTGTGGCGCTTTGAATACCTGATCCAGCGCCGCCAGATCCCCGGCATCCAGTTGCAACTGCGCCGCTTGTGCATTGAGTTGCACGTGTTCCGGTCGCACAGCCTTGGGAATCGCAATCACACCATCCTGACGCAGAATCCACGTCAGCGAAACCTGTGCCGGGGTCACGTTGTGACGGGCGGCAATCCTGTTCAGTACCGGTTCGGCCAACATCGCGCCGCCCTGACCGATCGGGCAGTACGCCATTAACGGCATACGCTGTTGTTGGCACCATGGCAGCAAGTCGAATTCGACGCCGCGCTCTTCCAGGTTGTACAGCACCTGATTGGTCGCGCAGGCCGGGTTGCCCAGTTCTTCGAGGTCATCGACGTCGAAATTCGACACGCCCCAACGGCCGATCTTGCCGTCCGAACGCAGGCGTTCGAAGGCTTCGACGGTTTCTTCCAGCGGATACTGGCCGCGCCAGTGCAGCAGATAGAGGTCGATGTAGTCGGTGTCGAGCCGGCGCAAACTGCGTTCGCAGGCTTGCGGAATGCCTGTGCGGCTGGCGTTGTGCGGGTAGACCTTGCTCACCAGAAACACTTGGTCGCGCAGGCCCGCGATGGCTTCGCCGACGACAGCTTCGGCGCCACCTTCGGCGTACATTTCTGCAGTGTCGATCAGAGTCATGCCGAGTTCGATGCCTTGGCGCAGCGCGGACACTTCACGCGAGTGCGCCGAGCGCTCTTCGCCCATGCGCCAGGTGCCCTGGCCGATCACTGGAACCTGCACGCCTGCCAGTTCGAGGGTACGCATTCAAACCTCCTGTGCTGATGGTCATACCTTAGTGGGCAGCAGGATAGCGCAGGGGTTCCAATGGAGGGCGATGAACCTGTGGCGAGGGGATTTATCCCCGATGGGCGCGTAGCGCCCCCAAGAAGCAGGGTTGCTGCGCAACCCATCGGGGATAAATCCCCTCACCACAAGGCCGGTGCTATTTAGCGGAGAACTTCAACACCACACTGTGGTTGTAAGTCTGCCCCGGATCGAGACGCGTACTTGGGAAGTCCGGCTGATTCGGCGCATCCGGATAGTGCTGCGTTTCCAGGGTAAACGCGCCCCAGTGCGGATAGACCTTGCCGCCCTTGCCTTTGACCGTGCCGTCGAGGAAGTTGCTGGTGTAGAACTGCACGCCCGGCTCGCTGGTGAACAGCTGCAGATGCCGTCCGGATTGCGGATCACTGACCTCGGCGGCAACTTTGCTCACATCACCTTTTGTGTCCAGCACCCAGTTGAAATCAAAGCCGCCCTGTTTCGGTTCGGCGAATTTCAGCTGCGGGTGATCAGCCTTGATGTGGGTGCCGATGGCAGTGGGCTGGGTGAAATCCATCGGCGTGCCGGCCACGGGCGCCAGTTCGCCGGTCGGGATCAGTTTGCCGGTGACCGGGGTGTAATGGCTGGCGTGCAAGGTGGCCACCTGCTTGAGGATGTCGCCATTGCCGGCACCGGCGAGGTTGAAGTAGCTGTGGTTGGTCAGGTTCAGCACCGTCGGTTTATCGGTGCTGGCCTTGTAGTCGATGCGCAACTCGTTGTTGTCGGTCAGGCGATAGGTCACTTCGGTGGTGAGATTGCCGGGGAAGCCCATTTCGCCGTCCGCCGACAGATAGGTGAGGGTCACGCCGACTGAATCCTTGTCCTTGGTTTCCTGCGCTTTCCAGACTTTCTTGTCGAAACCCTGGGTGCCACCATGCAGGGCGTTGGACTTGTCGTTCTGCGGCACTTGATAGCGCTTGCCGTCGAGTTCGAATGCACCCTCGGCCAGGCGATTGCCGAAACGGCCGATGGTTGCGCCGAAATACGCCGTGCCTTTCTGGTAACCCTGCACGTCGTCGAAACCGAGCACCACGTCAGCGGCTTTGCCGTGCTTGTCCGGTACTAGCAGCGATTGCAAGGTGGCGCCGTAGGTGATGACGGTCGCCTGCATGCCGTGGCTGTTGCGCAGGATGTATTGCTCGACGGGTGTGCCGTCATTGGTTTTGCCAAAGGCTTTGTGTTCGGCGGTCAGGCCGGCTGCGTTGGCGGAGAGGGTGGCGATCATCAGGGACAGTCCGAGGCCGGAGAGCAGGTGTCGGGATTGAAGCATGGTTGACCTTCCTTTTTGTTGTTGTTTTGAAAACACCACAATTCCCCTGTAGGAGCTGCCGCAGGCTCGGGCCGCGTTCGGACGATCTTTTGACTTTTGTTTTTCAGGATCAAGATCAAAAGATCGCAGCCTTCGGCAGCTCCTACACGGAATTAGTCAATCTATTTGCGCGTGTGGAAAAGATTTATAGCTGATTAATCGTGTATTTCAACAAAAAAGACTGACTAATTAGCTTGGCGCTCATTCGCCGCCAATCAACCGGGCAGATCCGCCACTGCACTTTTTTGCAATTGCCGGCTCTATCCTTGGCCAGGATGCGGCGACGCCCGCCGCGCAGGAATGTGCCTGTTCGAGAATTCATGCCGAGAGCTTTTCACCCGATCATCCGATTTGTTCGCCGCCCGTGTCTGCTGCTGGCCTGTCTGGCATCGCTGTTTGTCAGCGGTTGCACGCACCAGACCGGCAATGGATTCTTCGCCCAGATGCGTGACGGTCAACCGCAGGAATTCCTGCAGACCAGCGTCGACCGCATGGCCACATTAGCGATGCGCGACAACCTCAACAGTCTTTATCGGTTGATGGGCAAGCTGTATTTGCGCAACCCGGAAGAACTGCGCAAATCGGGGTTCCTCGACATCAACACCGCGGTGAAACAGGTGCGCCTGGCTGTCGAGCAGCAGCAACCGTTGCCGGTGCTGGGCGGGCGCAAGGATCTGGCGGCGCTCAGCTATGCGATGAGTCCGGAGTTTCTCGGGGATCGGGTCGGCGCCTTCATCTATGCCATCGGTAGCATGCTGGTCACCGCTCATGGCAACCGCGTCGAGTTCTACATGACCGATGCAATTAACCCGACCTTCGTCCACAACGCCGCGCGTAATATCGAGAAAGCCACGTGGATCCTGGCCCAGCGCCAGAACAAGGAAGGCCAGCCGCTGCTGTTCTCCAATGAAATCTCGGAGGAGGGCAGCAACCTGAGCTTCGCCACCGAATTCGGCAAGATCGTCGCGCGGCTCGACTTGCTGACGCAGATGCTCGACGAGCGTTACCGGCGTATTGGCCTGAATTACGCGCAGAGCCTGCTGTTCCTGAATTTCCTCCCGGTGCAGTGAACCCTGTAGGAGCTGCCGCAGGCTGCGATCTTTTGACCTGGATCTAAAAAAACAAAGTCAAAAGATCGCAGCCTGCGGCAGCTCCTACAGGGGTTGGTGGTGTAAGTTGTATACAGTTTCAAATAAAAATTAGCTCAAAAGGGAGCTGCACCTGTCATGACCGACTCCGCAAGCACCGACTTCAACCGCATCGACCGCGTCGCCCGTACAGAAAAACTGCCGTACGCCGCGTTACTGGCGTTCGCCATGACCGGCTTCATCGCCATCCTCACCGAAACTCTGCCGGCCGGGCTGCTGCCGCAGATCGGCGCCGGGCTCGGCGTCAGTGAAGTGCTCGCCGGGCAACTGGTGACGCTGTATGCGCTGGGTTCGATTGTCGCGGCGATTCCGTTGACCGTGGCCACCCGGGGCTGGCCACGGCGCCGGGTGCTGCTGATGACGGTCGGCGGTTTCCTGCTGTTCAACACCGTCACCACGTTCTCCAGCCATTTCGGCCTGACCCTCGCGTCGCGGTTTCTCGCCGGGATGGCCGCAGGACTGTCGTGGGGCATCATGGCCGGTTACGCCCGCGGGATCGTGCCGGTGCACCAGCAGGGGCGGGCGCTGGCAATCGCGATGCTGGGTACCCCGGTGGCGCTGTCGCTGGGTACCCCGGCGGGGACGTGGCTGGGTACCCTGATCGGCTGGCGCGCGTCGTTCGGGATCATGTCGGCGCTGGCATTGGTGCTGGCGGCGTGGATTGTGCTGGCGGTGCCGGATCGTCCGGGTCAGGCCAGCGCCGAACGCCTGCCGTTGCTGCAGTCATTGCGCCTGCCGGGCGTGCGGCCGGTGCTGTTCGTGGTGCTGACCTGGATGCTCGGGCACAACATTCTTTACACCTACATTGCGCCTTTCCTGATGCAGGCCGGGCTGGCCGAGCGTGTCGATCTGGTGCTGCTGGTGTTTGGTCTGTGTTCGCTGGTCGGAATCTGGATCATCGGCGTGCTGGTGGATCGCTGGCTGCGCTGGCTGACCCTGATCAGCCTCGCGGTGTTTGCCTTGACTGCACTGGTGCTGGCGTTGATGTCTGCGTCGCCGTGGCTGATCTACACCTGCATGGCGGTGTGGGGCCTGTCATTCGGCGGCTCGGCAACGTTGCTGCTGACGGCTGCGGCGGATTCGGCCGGCGAGCATGTGGACGTGGTACAGGCAATGCTCACCACGTCCTGGAACGTGGCAATTGCCGGCGGCGGCCTGTTTGGCGGGTTGCTGCTGGATCAAGCGGGGGCAATGTCGTTTCCGTGGGCGCTGTTGATCCTGTCGCTGATTGCGTTGGCGACGGTGTGGATCAACCGGCATCACAGTTTCAAACCGGGCCGGCGCCAGCACTGAACTACACCTCCACTGTAGGAGCTGCCGGAGGCTGCGATCTTTTGATTTTGTCTTTTAATCAAGATCAAAAGATCGCAGCCTCCGGCAGCTCCTACAGTGTTAGATGTAGGAATCGGGCATAACGATAGACCGCATCGATATATGTGGTTATATGAAAAATCGCTATGCTGCGGGCCAGATTTTTCCTGTCGTTTTTCTGGACGTCTTAATGGAATTGGCAAATTTCGGCCTGGTCATCGCCGGGCTGGTGGTGGGTTTTATTGTCGGCATGACCGGTGTCGGCGGCGGTTCGTTGATGACGCCGATCCTGCTGTGGTTCGGTATCAACCCGGCAACCGCGGTGGGCACTGACCTGTTGTACGCGGCCATCACCAAATCCAGTGGCGTGCTGGTTCACAAGAAGAACAACAACATCGATTGGGCGATCACCGGTTGGCTGACCCTTGGCAGCGTGCCGGCAGTCGCCCTGACCTTGTGGTTTCTCAGCAGTCTGCACACCGCGCCCGAGGCGATGAACGCGATCATCAAGCAAGCCTTGGGCTGGGTATTGTTCGCCACCGCGCTGGCGATTCTGTTCAAGAAGCGCCTGCTCGAATTCGCCCATAACCGTGCGGGCGGCAACTACAACCCGAGCGGCGCGCGCCTGAACGTAATGACGGTGATCACCGGTCTGATCCTCGGCACCATGGTCGCCCTGACCTCGATCGGCGCCGGCGCCCTCGGCACGGTCGCGTTGTTCATTCTCTATCCACTGCTGCCGACCCGGCGTCTGGTCGGCACCGAAATCGCCCACGCCGTGCCGCTGACCCTGGTTGCAGGTCTGGGCCATGCGAGCATGGGCAACATGGATTGGGGCGTGCTGGGTTTCCTGCTGATGGGTTCGCTGCCGGGCATCTGGCTGGGCAGCCACCTGACCGGGCGCATTTCCGATGAATTGCTGCGCCCGTGTCTGGCGACCATGTTGCTGTTGATCGGCTATAAACTGGCGTTCTGATGTAGGAGCTGCCGAAGGCTGCGATCTTTTGATCTTCGTTTTTACGATCAAGATCAAAAGATCGCAGCCTGCGGCAGCTCCTACGCTGCGGTATGAAGGATGTGGAATTTCATGACGGTCACCGGCAAATCCTCGTAGACCAGATCCTCGACCACCTCCCAACCCAACCCCGCATACAGCGATTGCGCAGCGTCGGTGTACAGATACAACTCAGTCACTCCCAGCGTCGCCGCCTCGGCGACGATCCTGTTGACCAGTTGCGAAGCAATTCCGCGTCCGCGATCTTCAGCCTTCACATAAACCCCCGCCAGCCAAGGCGTCAGCTCGGGACGGATCTTCATGTCGCTGTCGATCAGCAGCGCGCCACCGAGCAATCTTTCGTCTTCAATGGCCACCACCACGCTGGGAACCACACCCTTGCCGCAGGCGGCGCGCATCCGCTCGGTACGAGCCTCAAGGGTATCGCCGTCACGGAATTCGCCCCATTCGTTGAAATTGAGTTCGGCCAGTTCCTCAATCAAATGCGGGTGATCACACAGGTAGTCGATGTGCATGGGCTGAACTCCTTTTCATGGGCGGAACAGCCAGCCTAATGCGCTCATAAAAGGTAATCAAATCCGCGTCACGATTACGCCGATGCGGTTGCGCAATGACGCGGCTGACCTAAGCTTCTGACAAGGCGAAACATATTTGCCGGGCACGACCCCGGAACAATCGCCGCGATGCGCAATCATTAGAGCGTGGATATCAAAAGGAGATGCGCATGCTCATCAGGTCTCTGACCCTGACACTCTTGCTGGCGATTGCCGGTCCCTTGTTCGCCGCTGACAACGATTCGCCCATAGCCGGGGATATGGGACGGGCCCGACCGTTGATCGTGATCGCACAAAGCACCGTCGACCCCGTGTGGGTGGGGTTGAAAAAGTCGCTGGAAGATCCGGCGAACAAGAAAGGTGTGACTGACCGCAACATCAAGGTCTACACCATCCTCAATATGGCCGGTCAGCTCGACGGCAAGGACCTTGGCCAGCAGGACACCATGGCCCTGTTGCGCTCGCTGAAGCTGGGCGCCGGGGCGTACCCGAAAGTGTTCCTGTTGGGCAAGGACGGCGAGACCAAACTCTCGGCCTCGGGCGATGAAGCGAAATCGGTGGACCTGAAGAAAATCTTCGACACCGTTGATGCGCTGCCGGCCAGCGAAAAGGAAATCAGCGCACCGACGGTCGCTGAAACCAAGGCCACGGCCGCCGAACCGGCAGCCAAGAAAGGCGAGAAGGGCGCCAAGGCGAGCAAACCGGCGAAACCGAGCAAACCACCGGAAATGCCGGATGATTGATGGCATGGCCTGAATCAAAAAATGGGCGACCTCTACAGGTCGCCCATTTTTATTGCCCGTTTGTGGAGAGGGGATAAATCCCCTCTCCACCGTTTCAATGTCAGTCAGTCAGGGCGCTGAATATTTCGTGGGCAATCTTCACCCGTTCCGCGTTCGGGTAATTCTTGTTCGCCAGAATCACGATGCCGAGATCCTTCGACGGTACAAACGCCACATAGGCGCCGAAGCCTCCGGTCGCGCCGGTTTTGTTGTAAAGCACGTTGGCCGGTTCAGGCTGTGGCGAGGCCAGCCATTTGACCTTGTGCGCTTCCATGGCCATCGGCGTCGAGTTGCCGTTCTGCAATTTATCGAGGCTGATCGGGTAGGCATAACGCTCCCAGCCCAAGCCTTGGGTCATGTCGCCAACGGTGTAGTAACCGTTGTGGGTCGCAGCGATAGCTTTTTGCAGCGGCGCTTCAAGGCTGGCCGGTTTCAGGTTAGCCTCGACATACCGCAGCAGATCCGCAGCACTGGTTTTAATACCGTAGGCTTCGGAATCCAGTGCGCCTGGACTGACCCGTACCGGTTTGTCTTTCTTGTCATAACCTTGGGCGTAAAGCTTGGCTTCGGACGCGGGCACCTGGATGAAGGTGTGCTTGAGGCCGAGTTTCGGCAGCAGGGTTTCGCTCATCACCTGATCATATGGCTGACCGAGGGTCTTGGCGGCCAGATAACCGAACAGGCCCAGGCTGGGGTTGGAATACAGACGCTGGCTGCCAGCCGGGAAGCTCGGTTTCCATTGTTGGTAGTAGCCGAGCATCTTGTCCGACGAATCCCACGGGTCAGGGAATTGCAGCGGCAGGCCGCCGGCGCTGTAGGTGCCCAGTTGCAGTACGCTGATGTTGTCGAAAGCGCTGCCTTTCAGTTCCGGCCAGAGCTGGCTGGCCTTGGTCGACAGGTCCAGTTTGCCGGTCGCCTGCGCATAACCGGCCAGGGTCGCGGCGAAGGTTTTACTCACCGAACCGATTTCGAACAGGGTGTTTTCGCTGACTTTCTGTCCGGTGTCCTTGGCGGCGACGCCGTAATTAAAGTAATGCGGCTGGCCGTGGACGGTGACAGCCACGGCCAGGCCCGGAATCTGTTGCTGCTGCATCACCGGGGCGACGGCTTTATTTACCAGGGCTTGCAATTGCTCGTCGCTGGGTGTGGCGGCCATGCACGTGGTAGCAGCGAAAATAACACCAAATGCGCTGCAGATATTGACTTTGCTCGGGTTGATGAAGGACATGTGTGACCCACTCTCCATGAGTGTTGAGGGTGATATCCCGCTACACTGCGGGCGATCTTCTTGATGGGCGACTGATCAGCGCCGTCAATTTAGGCAGTCCGGCGATGATCGACAAACGATGAAATCTCGCATGAGCCATTAGAAAAATTTGGGAATGGGCATGATTCGACCTCAACTGCCGCTCAATGCATTGCGCGCGTTCGAAGCCTCGGCGCGGCATTTGAACTTCACCCGCGCCGCCGTGGAGTTATGCGTGACCCAGGCGGCGGTGAGCCATCAGGTCAAAAGCCTCGAAGCGCAACTCAGCGTCACCCTGTTCAAACGCCTGCCCCGCGGGCTGATGCTGACCAGTGAAGGGGAGACCCTGTTGCCGGTTCTGAGCACTTCGTTCGATCACATCGCGCAGATGCTTGAGCGGCTGGCCGGCGGTCAGTATCGGGAAATGCTGACCGTGGGTGCCGTCGGAACCTTTGCGGTCGGTTGGCTGCTGCCACGGCTGGCAGACTTCCAGGCGAAACATCCGCTCATAGATTTGCGACTATCGACTCACAACAACCGGGTCGATGTCGCCGCCGAAGGACTGGATTACGCGATTCGTTTCGGTGCCGGGGCGTGGCATGGCATCGAGGCCACGCGCTTGCTCGATGCGCCACTGTCGGTGTTGTGCGTGCCGGAAATTGCCCGGCAGTTGCAATCCCCGGGTGACCTGTTGCAGCAGCGTTTGCTGCGCTCGTATCGCACCGATGAATGGCCGCAGTGGTTTCACGCCGCCGGCCTGGCGACCCACGCCGCGCCGCCGCAGAGCATCGTGTTCGACTCGTCGCTGGCGATGATGGAGGCCGCGCTGCAGGGCAGCGGCGTAGCGCTGGCACCGCCGCTGATGTTCGCCCGGCAATTGGCGGCGGATGTGATTCGTCAGCCGTTTGCGATTGAAATCACCACCGGCAGTTATTGGCTGACGCGTTTGCAGTCACGGCCGGAGACGGCGGCGATGACGGCGTTCAAAAACTGGCTGCTGCAAATCACTGCCTGACACAAAACCCTTGTAGGAGCTGCCGCAGGCTGCGATCTTTTGACTTTGATTTTTGAAGATCAAGATCAAAAGATCGCAGCCTGCGGCAGCTCCTACAGGGGGAAGGCATCAGCGCACCAGGCACGGCCGCTTGTTATCGAACGTCCACCCCGGAAGCAAAAACTGCATCGCCACGCTGTCATCTCGCGCACCGAGGCCCATGCCTTTATACAGCTCATGAGCCTTGGCCACTTGGTCCATGTCCAGCTCCACGCCCAGCCCCGGTTTCTGCGGCACTTGCACGCAACCGTCGACAATTTGCAGCGGCGCCTTGGTCAGGCGCTGGCCGTCCTGCCAGATCCAGTGCGTGTCGATGGCGGTGATGTCGCCCGGTGCCGCGGCCGCGACATGGGTGAACATCGCCAAAGAGATATCGAAGTGGTTGTTGGAGTGTGAGCCCCAGGTCAGGCCCCACTCATGGCACAGCTGCGCGACACGTACCGAGCCTTGCATGGTCCAGAAGTGCGGGTCGGCCAGCGGGATGTCCACCGACTGCAGCTGAATGGCGTGGCCCATCTCGCGCCAGTCGGTGGCGATCATGTTGGTCGCCGTCTTCAGCCCGGTGGCGCGGCGAAATTCGGCCATGACTTCACGCCCGGAGTAACCGTTTTCCGCACCGCAAGGGTCTTCGGCATAAGCCAGCACGTGATGCTGATCGCGGCACAGGCGGATCGCTTCCTTCAGTGACCAGGCACCGTTCGGATCGAGGGTGATACGCGCCTCGGGAAAGCGTTCGGCCAGTGCCGTCACGGCTTCGATTTCCGCATCACCGCTGAGCACGCCGCCCTTGAGTTTGAAATCCTGGAAACCGTATTTGGCCTGGGCCGCTTCGGCCAGACGCACCACCGCTTCGGCGCTCATGGCCTTCTCGTGACGGACGCGGAACCAGTCGTTATCGGCGTCCGGTTCGCTGCGGTAGGCGAGGCTGGTTTCGCGCTGGTCACCGACGTAAAACAGATAACCGAGCATCTTCACTTGGTCGCGCTGCTGGCCTTCGCCGAGCAGCGCCGCGACCGGCACGTCGAGGTGTTGCCCGAGCAAGTCGAGCAGGGCGGCTTCGAGTCCGGTCACTGCGTGAATGGTGATGCGCAGGTCGAACGTCTGCAGGCCACGGCCGCCGGCGTCACGCTCGGCGAAGGTCTGGCGCACCTGATTGAGGATTTTCTGATAGTTGCCGATCGGGTTGCCGAGCACCAGGCTGCGAGCGTCCTCCAGCGTCTGGCGGATGCGCTCGCCACCGGGGACTTCACCGACGCCGGTGTGCCCGGCGTTGTCCTTGAGAATAACGATATTGCGGGTGAAAAACGGCCCGTGGGCGCCGCTCAGGTTGAGCAGCATGCCGTCGTGGCCGGCCACTGGAATCACCTGCATGTCGGTGATGATCGGCGCTTTGGCGGTGTCGTGTGCAGTCATGGTTTTGATCCTAATCAGACAGAATTCAGGCGTGCTTCGGCGCGGCTTCGGCCACGGCAAGGTGAGCAGCGGGTTTCGGTGTGGTGCGGGCCGCGAAGACGATGATCGCGGCGATGATCGAGGTCGCGGCCAGACCGTAGAGGCCGCCCTGAATCGAGCCGGTGTGTTGTTCCAGCAGGCCGAAGGTGGTGGGCGCGACGAAGCCGCCGAGGTTGCCCACCGAGTTGATCAGCGCAATCACCGCTGCGGCGATTCGCGCATCCAGATACGCCTGCGGAATCGGCCAGAACAACGAGGAGGCGGACTTGAAGCCGAGCGCGGCAAAACAGATCGCGACAAAGGCAAAAATCGGCCCGCCGGTGGTGGACATGAACATCCCCGCCGCGGCGATCAACAACGCGGTGGCGACCCAGGCCTGCTGATGCTTCCACTTGGCCGAGAAGGCAGCGAAGGCGTACATGCCGATGATCGACAGCAGCCACGGAATCGAGTTGAACAGCCCGACCTGGAAATCGCTCATCTCGCCCATTTTCTTGATGATGCTTGGCAACCAGAACGTCGCGGCGTAGATGGTCAGCTGAATGAAAAAGTAGATCAGGCAGAACAGGATGATTTGCCGGTCCTTGAGCAGTTTGCCCATCGATGGGCGGATCGGCGTCGCGGCTTCGCGGGCCTTCTGTTCATCATCGATGGCGTTGACCAGTGCGTCCTGTTCGGCGCGGGTCAGCCATTTCGCGTCGTGGGGTTTCGCGTCGAGCCAGAACCAGACGAACACGCACAGCCCGACCGAGAACATCCCCTCGATGAAATACATCCATTGCCAGCCGTGCATGCCCAGGCCGTTGATCTGCAACAGCAGGCCGGACAATGGGCCGGAGATCAACGAGGCCACCGCCGAACCACTGAGGAAAATCGCGATGGCCTTGCCGCGTTCGGCGCCGGGTAGCCAGCGAGTGAAGTAGTAGATCACCCCGGGAAAGAATCCGGCCTCGGCCACGCCAAGCAGAAAGCGCAGGATGTAAAAGTGCGTTTCGTTCTGGATGAATGCCATGCCGGCGGCGACCAGGCCCCAGGTGAGCATGATGCGGGTCAGCCAGATACGCGCGCCGACTTTTTGCAGGAGCATGTTGGACGGCACTTCGAACAGCGCGTAACCGATGAAAAACAGACCGGCGCCGAAGCCGTAGGCGGCCGCCCCGATGCCCAGGTCATGTTCCATGTGAGTGCGGACGAAACCGATGTTCACCCGGTCAATGTAATTGACGATGAACATGATCACGAAGAGCGGCAGGACGTGGCGTTTCACTTTCGAGATGGCGGACGCGAGTGTCGAATCGACGCCCTCGTTGATCCCGGAGACGGAGGTTTTCACTTGGTTTTCTCCCACTGATTATTTTTATGCGGGGTAGGGCTGGGTGCTGCGCTGTTGATAGACATCATACAACTTGATTTTTTTGTCCTACAAGTGGGGTGTGGCGATTAATTTTTTCTGGCAGGCAGGTTTTTTATTGCTTTTTTGTCAGTTGGTCCATGTTTGTTGGGGTTGTATGGAGGCATGGCTGGTTGTCAGTGTTAAGGAAACTGCTATCCGCCTTTGTTCCTGTGTCTGTCGGAAATCCCATATTTCCTGTTTTCTTGAGTGTTGTCATACAAGTAGGTGGCTGTTCCAGGACTAAAATCAATCTCGTCAGCCACCGCGCAGTGCTACGATCCGCAAGCCCCGATGACCGGAATTGATCATGCAAGAAGACCTTGACGCACCCGCGCCCAAACGTGCGCACAACCTCGCCCATGATCTGGTGGAGAAACTCACCCAGAGCATCCTGCTCGGCCAGTTGTCGCCCGGCGACAAGCTGCCGTCGGAGAACGCCATCGTTCAGGAGCACGGCGTCAGTCGCACGGTGGTGCGCGAAGCGATTTCCAAGTTGCAGGCGTCAGGGCTGGTGGAGACGCGGCACGGCATCGGCACTTTCGTCATCGAACGCGCTGCCGAGCAGGGCTTGCGCCTGAATGTCGACACTGCGCTCGGCGTGCGCAGCATTCTTGAATTGCGCATGGGCCTGGAAACTCAGGCCGCCGCATTGGCTGCGCAACGGCGCAGCGAACAGCAATTGCTGCACATGCGCCAGGCGCTGGATGACTATCAGCGTCTGCTGGACAGCAACGACAGTTGCGTCGAGGCGGATCGACGTTTTCATCTGCTGATCGCCGAAGCCACCGGCAACGTCTGCTTCAGCGAAATCATGCAGCATCTGGGCAGCGCGATGATTCCGCGTCAGCGGCTCAACGCGGCCGAGCGTGGGGCGGCGGATCTGAGCAAGCTGGGGCAGTTGGCGCATCTGGAGCACGAAGCGATCCTGAATGCGATCAAGCGCCAGGACCCGGACGCAGCGCGCGCGGCGATGTGGCTGCACCTGACCAACAGCCGCGACCGTTTCAGTGCGCAGGGCTGATTGCCGTTGGTCTGCTCGATGGCACGGCCTGCGCAGGCCTGCTTCCAAGCGGTATGGCCCGGGTTTTCCGGACCTCCTTGGTGAGGTGTGTCATGGCTAATGATTTGCTGTTTCAAGGTGGTGTGCTGCCGACCGATCCGACCCGTCCGGTGCCCGGTACGGATGAGCCGACACTGGCCGATCACGATGCGCCACCGGGCATGAGTCCCGGGCGCGATCCGTTGCGTGATGCCGATCGGCCGGAAGACTGGAAGGACCCGGCGGCA
The DNA here is from genome assembly GCF_050473925.1 of Pseudomonas sp. S8. Lineage (NCBI taxonomy): Bacteria > Pseudomonadati > Pseudomonadota > Gammaproteobacteria > Pseudomonadales > Pseudomonadaceae > Pseudomonas > Pseudomonas sp. S8. The sequence goes on along the minus strand of NZ_JBFDVZ010000016.1, from coordinate 2,094,122 downwards.
GACGATGATGTGCCGCCGGCGGATGAGCCGACGCCGTTGTCGGATGATCGCCGGTAGTGAAAAACCCGGCTCTGGTGCCGGGTTTTTTTTGGTCGTCAGTGGCGAGGTGTTTTGTTCATGCCGGCCTCTTCGCGGGCAAGCCCGCTCCCATAGTAGTTGTTGATGACATGGGATTTTGTGTTCAACACAACCCCTGTGGGAGCTGGCTTGCCAGCGATGGCGGCCGCAATGTCGCTGAAGATCAGTGACGCCTACAAGGTGTTGCGTGTCCTCATGCCGGATTGGCAGCTACATCCCGCATCAGCAGACCAAAGCGCAAATCCACCGCATCCGGAATCGGCAGGTACACCGTGTGCCCATCCCCCGGTGCCACCTCGATCGCTTCACCCTTGGCACTCTGCAACTGGTGCAGATCAAAGTGGAAATTGCCCTTGGGCGTCATCAGTTCCAGGTGGTCGCCCAGTGCAAACCGGTTTTTCACCTTGACCTCGGCCAACCGGTCACGGCGCTCACCGGTGAGTTCGCCGACGAATTGCTGACGTTCCGACACCGAGCTGCCGTTCTGATAATTCTGGTATTCGTCATGCACATGCCGGCGCAGGAAACCTTCGGTGTAGCCGCGCTGGGCCAGTGATTCGAGGTCGGTCATCAGGCTGCGATCGAACTCGCGCCCGGCTACGGCATCGTCGATTGCCCGGCGATAGACCTGGGTGGTGCGCGCGCAATAGAAGTGCGACTTGGTGCGACCCTCGATCTTCAGCGAATGCACGCCCATGCGCGTCAAGCGTTCGACGTGCTGCACCGCGCGCAGATCCTTGGCGTTCATGATGTAGGTGCCGTGCTCGTCTTCAAACGCCGGCATCAACTCATCGGGACGATTGGCTTCCTGCAGCAGGAACACCTGATCGGTCGGCGCGCCAATGCCCAGGGTCGGCTCGGGCTGGAAGGTCTGCACGATCTCGCCGAGCTGGTTTTCCGTGGCTTCCTGCGCAGAATATTTCCAGCGGCAGGCGTTGGTGCAGGTGCCTTGGTTGGCGTCGCGCTTGTTCATGTAGCCCGACAACAGGCAGCGCCCGGAGTAAGCCATGCACAGGGCGCCGTGGACGAACACTTCCAGTTCCATGCCCGGCACCTGTTCGCGGATTTCAGCGATTTCCTCCAGCGACAATTCCCGCGACAGGATGATCCGGCTCAGACCTCGTTGCTGCCAGAATTCGACGCTCGCCCAGTTCACCGTGTTGGCCTGCACCGAAAGGTGGATCGGCATCTGCGGAAAATGCCGGCGCACCAGCATGATCAGGCCCGGGTCGGACATGATCAGGGCATCCGGCGCCATCTCGATCACCGGCGCCAGGTCCTTGAGGAAGGTTTTCAGCTTGGCATTGTGCGGGGCGATGTTGACCACCACGTAGAAGCGCTTGCCCTGGGCCTGCGCTTCGCGAATGCCGAGGGCGAGGTTGGCGTGGTCGAACTCGTTGTTGCGCACCCGCAGGCTGTAACGCGGCTGGCCGGCGTAGACCGCATCGGCGCCGTAGGCGAAGGCATAACGCATGTTCTTCAGGGTGCCGGCGGGAGCCAGCAGCTCCGGGGCGGCGAGGGGGAGGTCAAGGATCATGGCGGCGTCGGTCGCAAAAGCGCGGCAGGGTAGTGCAGCGGCAAGTGCGGTTTATTGATCTGGATCTATCTTTGCGCGGGTGCCGCTGATCTGTGCCGCGCCGGCACCATGACAAGGTCCCGCTGCATCAGGTGCAGCGAGCTGCTTCTACCAGGCGATCTATGCTCCATGAACAAAGATGGCACTCGTGCGCGCCCCGGTGGACTAAGGTTCGAGGCGTGCGTGACGCCTGACTGACATGGATCGGACATGAACGAAAAAACGCTGCAATTCAAATCCCTCACCGTGCTGTTGCTGTTGGTGACGGTCGCCTTCATCTGGATTCTGCTGCCGTTCTACGGTGCGGTGTTCTGGGCGGTGATTCTCGGCATTCTGTTTGCGCCGATGCAGCGCAAGTTACAGCTCAAATTCGGCTGGCAGCGCAACCTGACCGCGCTTTGCACGCTGGGCATTTGTCTGGTGATCGCGATTCTTCCGGTGATCATTCTCAGCATCCTGTTGGTTCAGGAAGGCGCGACGGTGTACAACAACATCGAAAGCGGTCAACTGGACATCGGTGCCTACCTGGCACAGTTCAAACACAGCTTGCCCCCTTACTTTCAGCATTTGCTCGATCGCTTCGGCATGGGCGAACTCAACGGTCTGCGCGAGAAAATCGTCAAGGCGTCGATGCAGGGCAGTCAGGTGCTGGCCAGTCAGGCCTTCAGTTTCGGACAGGGCACATTCGAGTTTGTGGTCAGCTTCGGCATCATGCTGTACCTGCTGTTTTTCTTTCTGCGCGATGGCGCCGAACTGGTACGCAAGGTACGCACCGCAGTGCCGCTGGAAGAGACCCACAAACGCCGTTTGCAGTTGAAGTTCAACCGTGTGGTACGTGCGACGGTGAAGGGCAACCTGGTGGTGGCGGTCACTCAGGGCGCATTGGGCGGGGCGATTTTCTGGTTTCTCGACATCCCCAGCGCGTTGCTCTGGGCGGTGCTGATGGGCTTTCTGTCGCTGTTGCCGGCGGTGGGCGCGGGAATCGTCTGGGCGCCAGTGGCGGTGTACTTCCTGCTCAGCGGGATGATCTGGCAGGGCGTGGTATTGGGGCTGTTCGGGGTATTTGTGATCGGTCTGGTGGACAACGTGCTGCGCCCGATTCTGGTCGGCAAAGACACGCGCATGCCCGACTACATGATCCTGATCTCAACCCTCGGCGGCCTCGCAGTGTTCGGTCTCAACGGTTTCGTGATCGGGCCACTGATCGCGGCGCTCTTCATGTCGAGCTGGGCGCTGTTTATCGAGACCAAACCGAAAGTCCAGTTGCCTTAAGCGTGGAACGGCGCGCTGACGATTTTCTGCGACAGTGCCTGCGCTGCCGGGAGCGAAGTCAGCGGGCCGCTGATGGGCTCACCGTCGCGCACCAGATACCAGCAGGCGAGCAATCCCGACGCTCTGAGCGATGCGGGAACAGCGCTGCCGATGACCGACATGATTTGAACCTGAGCCATGACCAGTACCTCCATCTATCTGTGGAGCTACCTTAAGGATTCGCTGTGCTCAGGGACAATCAACGCTTTCGATAGTGGTCATTGATAACAGTGAGGACGGGTTCAGTCGACAACCTGGTCGAGCATGTGCACCACTTCGCGCTCGTTGAGCAGGCCCTTGTGCACCAGGTTCTCCGCCAGCAGCGAAAGGAACTTGGCGCAGCGGTGGCCTTCCAGGTGTTTGAGTTCGGTCAGCGCGCTGTACACCTTGCTTGAAGTGCACAGGCCGACGATGCGGTGCGGATTTTGAGTAGGCATGGTTCGTCCTTGTTGTTATCAACCTGTTGTTTACGGACGGATTCAGATTGCGGTTCCGTCATGACAAATCGATGACCGTTCTGTGTTTTGCCCCCAGCGGTCAAGTCCATCATGCCGACTTTAGCCGCTGGAACTGTCCTCACAGCGACCTTGGCAAGATTTTTTCAGACGTTGCCCGACCGACGGTCATAAAAAAGCCCCGCTATAAAGCAGGGCTGTTTGTTGGCGATTACCAGCGTGGGCCACCGTAGTAGCCATGTGGCCGGCCGTAATAGCCGCGTGGTGGGCCGTAGTAGACCGGGCCAGGCACGTAGATCGGTTGTTGCACATAGACCGGCGCCGGCTGGTAGTAGACCGGTGGCGGCGGTTGTTGCACATAAACCGGTGCCGGTTGAGCGTAAACAGGCTGTTGCACGTAGACCGGCCGATCCTGGTTGATCAGTGCCGAGCCGATGATGGCCGAGCCGACGATCGCACCAAACACGGCCGGACCCTGCCAGCCACCGCCGTGGGCTTCTGCCTGACCTGTGATCGCGAATGCACCAATCAACAAGGCCACGATGGGGAGTTTACGAATCATGATAATTCCTCGGTTCTTCGACCCGGCGTCCGGGCCTGCACCAGGCCCAAAGTTGTCGCGGGGATACTTCTATGACAGCGAAATTCTGAAAATCAGCACAGCCGCTGGGTAAATTTTGTGTAAGGTCTGTACCGGCTTCTTTACCGGTGGGTCAAAGGGGCACGCGGTCCGTTGCAGACAGGCGCTTATGATCGTCCAGAACCCGATGGAATGGCTAACTCCGTCCATCCGAAAGTCCGTTTTGAAGGAGAAGTTTCATGCAGATGAATCCCAACAAAGACACCCAGCTGTGCATGTCCCTGTCGGGGCGCCCGGGGAATTTCGGTCTGCGGTTTCATAACCATTTGTACGAGCAGTTGGGCCTGAACTTCTATTACAAGGCGTTCAGCAGTCAGGATTTGCCGGGGGCGGTCGGCGGCATTCGTGCCTTGGGGATTCGCGGTTGCGGCGTGTCGATGCCGTTCAAGGAAGCGTGCATCGCACTGGTCGATGAGCTGGATGCGTCGGCGGCGGCGATCCAGTCGATCAACACCATCGTCAACACCCACGGTCACCTCAAGGCCTATAACACTGATTACATCGCCATCGCGCAATTGCTGGAAACCCACGCAGTGCCGAAAGATTCGACGTTCGCCCTGCGTGGCAGCGGCGGCATGGCCAAAGCCGTGGCCAGCGCCCTGCGTGATGGTGGCTACAAGAATGGACTGATCGTTGCGCGTAACGAGCGCGCCGGGCAGGCATTGGCGGATTCGCTGGGTTACCGCTGGCGGGCCGAGTTGGGTGAAGAGCGTCCGCAGATGCTGATCAACGTCACCCCGGTGGGCATGGACGGCGGGCCCGAGGCGGGGCAACTGGCGTTTGAGCCTGAAGTAATCCAGGCAGCCGGGATCGTGTTCGATGTCGTGGCGATTCCGTCGGAAACGCCGCTGATCGTGCGCGGCCGGGCCGAGGGCAAGAAAGTGATTACCGGACTGGAGGTGATTGCGATCCAGGCGCTGGAGCAGTTTGTGCTGTACACGGGGGTGCGGCCGAGTGAAGAGCAGTTTGCGGCGGCGGTGAATTTCGCCCGCAGCTGATGTTCAGGATTATGTGTTGAATGAGTTGGCCCCATCGCTGGCAAGCCAGCTCCCACAGGTATCAGGTTGCAACACAACCAGGTGAGCAACCACAAATCTTGTGGGAGCCGGCTTGCCAGCGATGAATTCAACTCGGTTTATCAGGTTGCCTATACTGCGGCCTCAGCAAGCCAAGACTTGCCCCTCATAAAAACCTGATCGAGGCACCCCATGCATCCGCCCATCCTCAACCTGCACCAGGTCGAACTCGAACCCCTGCCTGAAGCCCTTGCCCCGGAAGGCGAAACCGCGGGTCGCTATCAGCAAAGCATGGCGCGCATCGGCCAGCAGCTCGGTGCGCAGAAACTCGGCTATCGGTTGTACGCCTTGCCGCCAGGCATGCGCGGCAGTCCGTTTCACAGCCACCGGGTCAATGAAGAGATGTTCTATGTGGTGGTCGGGGAGGGCGAGGTGCGCTTGGGGGCCGAACGCTTTCCGATTCGCGCGGGCGACGTGATCGCCTGCCCGCCGGGCGGCCCGGAGACGGCGCATCAAATCATCAATACCAGCGAAGCGGAACTGCGTTACCTGGCGGTCAGCACCCAGCAGCAACCGGATATCTGCGAATACCCGGACTCCAACAAATACGCAGTGATGGACAACTTCAAGGTTGATACCGAGGGCAATGCATCAGGTTTTGTCGCCGTGGCGCGGCAGGCGGATGGGGTGGATTATTGGGATGGTGAGTAAATAGAGACCTTCGGCTTGGTGCAGTCCCTGTGGGAGCGAGCTTGCTCGCGAATGCAATGTGTCATACATATCATTGCTAAATGACACGCCGTATTCGCGAGCAAGCTCGCTCCCACAGTAGGATTTTGCGGGTTATTCGAGGCGCGCCAGGCGCTCTTCCAGTGCGGCAATCCGTGCTTCCAGCTCTTCGATGCGCTCGACCGAAACGCCGCTGGTCGCGCGCTCCCCAGGATTCTGCCGCGCCGCCAGGATCGCCTCGATGTCCGCCGGATCGCCCAGTGCATGGGTGTAGCGGTCTTCGCGTTGCCCGGCCTGACGCGGGATCAACACCGCCAGCCCACGGGCGATCAGGCGTTCAAGTTGATGCACAACCTGCTCGGCATCTTCGAAATCGTGCATGCGCCCGCTGCGGGTCAGCAGTTCGTTGACGGTCTGCGGGCCACGCAAGAACATCAAACCGGTGAGAATCACCTGGGCCGGCACCAGTTCCAGCGCCTTGTCGAGCTTATGCTCCCAGCGATCAGCGCGACTGCCCATGACCAGTTTGGTGTAACCGTGGCTTTCCAGCGCCCGCAGACTTTGGCCGACCTGGCCCTGAGTCAGGTTCATCACCGGCTCGCGGCTGGTCTTCTGATTGCAGGCCAGCACCAATGCATTGAGGGTCAACGGATAGGTTTCCGGGCTGGTGGCCTGTTTTTCGATCAACGAACCCAGAATGCGGATTTCCGTGGCGTTGAGCCGTGGTTCGTTGGTGGTGGTTGCAAGTTCGGTGGTCATCGCGCGTTCCCTCAGCAGTCGAAGGCGCCTAGCCTAATCCTTGGCTAACAAAAGGCAAGCCGTGTGGTCATCAAGCATGGCTATAATCGCCTCCACGTTCCACCCAGCCACCACACGAGACTGCCATGACCATTTCCCTTTACGCCGCATCCGTCCCGGTTTTTCAACAAATGCTCAACGCCCTGAGCGATGTCCTGAAAAAGGCTGAAGCCCACGCCACCGAGAAAAACATCGACCCGAACGCATTCCTGCAAGCGCGCCTGTACCCGGACATGTTCCCGCTGGTGCGTCAGGTGCAGATCGCCGTCGACTTCGCCAAGGGCGTTTCCTCGCGTCTGGCCGAAGTCGAAATCCCGAAGTATGACGACACTGAAACCACGTTCGCCGAACTGCAGGCGCTGATCGCCAAGGTGCTGGCCTACATCGGCGAGATCAAGCCGGAGCAGATCAACGGCAAGGAAGGCATCGAGATCGTGACCCGTCCGGGCACGCCGAAAGAGAAGCGCTTCAGCGGTCAGGCTTACCTGCTGAGCTACGGTCTGCCGCAGTTCTTCTTCCACGTCACCACTGCCTATGCGCTGCTGCGCCACAACGGTGTTGAAGTGGGTAAACGCGATTACATGGGCGCGTACTAAAACACCCCGTAACAAAAAAGCCCGCCAAGGTTCACGCCTTGGCGGGCTCTTTATTGGATAAAGCAAAAGATCGCAGCCTGCGGCAGCTCCTACAGGGAAACGCATTCCTAATGTAGGAGCTGCCGCAGGCTGCGATCTTTTGATCTTTTGATCTTTTGATCTTTAGACTGAGCGCTGAACTTTCGCCTCTTCACCCAAGCAAGCCGCGGCAGTAAACAGCACATCAGTGGACGAATTCAGCGCAGTCTCCGCCGAGTCCTGCAGCACACCAATGATGAAACCCACCGCCACCACCTGCATGGCAATCTCGCTGGGAATGCCGAACAGGCTGCACGCCAGCGGAATCAGCAGCAGCGAGCCACCGGCCACGCCCGAGGCGCCACAGGCACAGATCGCCGCGACGACGCTGAGCAGGATCGCGGTCGGAATGTCCACGGCAATCCCCAGCGTGTGCACGGCAGCCAGGGTCAGCACGGTGATGGTGATCGCTGCGCCAGCCATGTTGATGGTCGCACCCAGCGGGATCGATACCGAGTAAGTGTCTTCATGCAGGCCCAGGCGCTTGCTCAGTTCCAGGTTGACCGGAATGTTCGCTGCCGAACTGCGGGTGAAGAAGGCGGTGATGCCGCTTTCGCGCAGGCACTTGAGGGTCAGCGGGTACGGGTTGCGGCGCAGCTTCCAGAACACAATCAGCGGGTTCATCACCAGTGCGACAAACAGCATGCAGCCCAGCAGCACGGCCAGCAGGTGCGCATAACCGATCAACGCGCCGAAGCCCGAGGTGGCGAGGGTAGACGCCACCAGACCGAAAATGCCCAGTGGGGCGAAACGAATCACTACGCGCACGATCACGGTCACGCCGTTGGACAGGTCGCCCAGCACCTCGCGTGTGGTGTCGCCGGCATGGCGAATCGCGACGCCCATGCCGATCGCCCAGGCCAGAATGCCGATGAAGTTGGCATTCATCAGCGCGCTGACCGGGTTGTCGACCACGCTCAACAGCAGGCTTTGCAGCACTTCGGCAATGCCGCCCGGCGCGGTGACTGACACATTGTCGGTGGACAGCACCAGATGCGAGGGAAACGCCATGCTGGCCACCACCGCGACCACGGCTGCGGCGAAAGTGCCGAGCAGATACAGGAACAGGATGGGTCTGATGTGGGTTTCCTGACCGTGCTTGTGGTTGGCGATCGACGCCATCACCAGCACGAACACCAGAATCGGCGCCACGGCTTTGAGCGCCGAGACAAATACTTTGCCGATGAACGCCGAGCCTTTTGCCGCTTCCGGGGCGAACAACGCCAGAGCGATACCGGCGATCAGGCCGATCAGGATCTGCGTGACCAGACTGAGGTTTTTCAGGCGTTGCATTAGAGAAGGGGATGAAGCGGTCATAACGGCATCTCTGATTTTTTATAGGGTGCAAGGTTGCGTGAAACCGGTGGTACATCAAGGGGGCAGGTCACCGGCACGAACCGAAAGGGCTGACGCGCGATCAACGCTGTTAAACGGGGCGCTGAACAGGGTGTACGTTTTTCAGGGCGCGGACTTTATCACAGCGTAGGCGTTATCCTTCAGGCCTGTGACGATCTGCCACCGGATTGATCGGCAAGTCGGCAGGTTTATGCAAGTCACTGCTGAAACTCTCTGTTAAGATTCGCCATCCTCATTTTAATCGTTGCCAGCGGGCCTTCCGGCCTTCGCTGGTGTCGTCGTTTTGCTGGAGTTGCTCATGCTGTTGCCCATTCTTCTGTTGTCCGCTGCCGGATTCACGGTGCTGACCACGGAATTCGTCATCGTCGGCCTGTTGCCGGCCATTGCCCGAGACCTGGCGGTAACCATTCCGCAGGCGGGTCTGCTGGTGACTCTATTCGCTTTCACGGTGGCGATGTTCGGCCCGTTTTTGACCGCCTATTTCGCCCGCTTCGAGCGGCGCAAGTTGTTCATCACCATCCTGATCATGTTCGGCCTGGCCAACACCGTTGCCGCGCTGGCGCCGAACATCTGGGTCATGGCCATTGCGCGCTTGATCCCGGCCCTCGGCCTGCCGGTGTTCTGGGCCTTGGCCAGCGAGACAGCGGTGGACATCGTCGGCCCGGATTACGCCGGCCGTGCGATTGCCAAGATCGGCTTCGGCATCGTCTGCGCCACGGTATTCGGCATCCCGGTGGGCACGTTGATTTCCGATGCGTTCGGCTGGCGCAGTGCATTCGCGATTCTGGCGGTGATCGCTTTTGCCAAGGCCTTGCTGCTGTTTGTTTACCTGCCGAAAACCAGTCTGCATCAGCACCAGGTCAGCTTCAGCTCGCAGTTCAAGATCCTGCGCAGCCCGCTGATGCTCGGCCATGTGCTGTTGTCGATCCTGGTATTCAGCGGCATGTTCACCGCCTACACCTATCTGGCCGACATCCTCGAGCGTCTGGCGGGTTTTAACGGCACCGTGGTTGGCTGGTGCCTGATGGGCTTCGGTGCGGTCGGGCTGATCGGCAACTCGCTGGGCGGGCGTGCAGTGGATCGTCATCCGTTGGGTGCGTCCGTGCTGTTCTGCGCGTTCATGATTGCCGGCATGGTCTCGCTGGTGCCGAATATCCACTCGACCATGGGCCTGGCGGTGGCCATGGGCATCTGGGGAATCACCCAGGCGGCGCTGTTTCTGGTCAGCCATGTGCGCCTGATGAAGGCCGCGCCGCAAGCGCCTGCGTTTGCCGCCTCGCTGAACATCGCCGGGGCCAACCTTGGGATTGGTCTGGGTGCGATGATCGGCGGTCGGGTGATCGACAGCGCTGGCCTGGGCTTTCTTGGCTTCGCCGCTGCCGGATTCATTCTGTTGTCGGTATTCCTCGCCATGGTCTTGATGACGCTCAAGCCGCGCGAAGAGTGCGCCCAGGCGTCATAACGCGGTAAACAGCTCGCGTCGGGCACCTTCGGTAATCGCCACGATGCCGGGGTGCTTGACCTTGCGTTCCACGGAAATGGCATAGAACGACTCGGTCACCGCGTCGGTCTGGCCAATCACCTCGACGCCGTACTGGCGTTTGACTTCATCGGCAATCACGCTCGGACCGATGAAAATCCCGCTGCCCGATTGGCCGAAGGCCTGCATCAGGGCGCTGTCATCGAATTCCCCAACGATTTGTGGCTGGATCTGCTGCTCGGCAAACCAGCGCTGCAGACGGCTGCGCACCACGGTTTCTGCGCCGGGAATCAGCAGCGGTGCGCCGTTGAGGCTGCGCGGAAAGTCTTGCCCGTATTGCGCCGCCAATTGCGCGGTGGCGAAAAAACTGATCCCGCATTCGCCGAGTTTCTGGCTGTAGCCCTTGATGTCGAGGTGCGACGGCATCGGGCTGTCGGAAATCACCAGGTCCAGACGCTGGATGGCCAGGTCCGCCAGCAGGCGTTCGAGTTTGTCTTCGCGGCAGGTGATGCGCAGCGGTTCGTGCAACTCCATGGTCGGCGCGATCAGTCGATAGACGATGGACTTGGGCACCACGTCGGCCACGCCGACGCGAAACAGGATCTGCTGTTCGTTGGGCTGGGCGCGCAGCATCAACTCCAGTTCGCCGCCTAACTGGAACATCTGCTCAGCGTAGGGCAGGGCCTGGCGTCCGGCCTCGGTCAGTTCCAGCTGGCGGCCGACCCGCTGAAACAGTTCGATGCCGTAGGTTTGTTCGAGCAGCGAAATCTGCCCGCTGATGGTTTGCGGTGTGAGGTTGAGTTGCTCGCAGGCACGCACGATGCTGCCGGTCTTGGCGACCACCCAGAAGTAATGCAGTTGTCGGTAATTGAGCACTCTAAGGTTCCCCCCCCCTGTAGGAGCTGCCGCAGGCTGCGATCTTTTGATCTTGCTTTAAAAAATCAAAAGATCGCAGCCTTCGGCAGCTCCTGCACTGATGGTCATAGTTCGTTAAAGCCGAAGTATAGCCGCTAAAAATACGAATTTTCCTGAAGTGTTTGTCTCCCTAGAATGCCCAGCCATCGACGGGTGGTCTGTGACCCTGTCTGTTCATTCGAAGGAAGTCTCATGAAATACACAATCCCTGCATTGATGTTTACGTCTTTACTGCTCATGGCCGGTTGCGATCAGGCCGAGAAAAGCGCCCAGCAGTTGATGGGCAAGGCTGCCGAAAGCGCCAAACAGGCGATCGACGATACGCACAAAGCTGCTGAACAAGCGCTCAGCGACGCCACCGGCGGCTTGATCGAGAAAAAAGAAGCGCCGGAAAAAGATGCGGAAAAATCCGAATCTTCCTCCAAGACCATCTAAACCGTCATACAAGAGTCAGGACTGACCCATGGAATATCTGTTAGAACTCGCCGCCAGCCCCGCCGCCTGGGTTGCTTTGGCCACACTGGTGGTGATGGAAATCGTGCTCGGCATCGATAACCTGATCTTTATTTCGATCCTGACCAACAAGTTGCCTGTGCAGCATCGGCAGAAGGCGCGCCGCATCGGTATCGGCATGGCGCTGATCCTGCGTCTGGCCCTGTTGAGCACCATCGCTTTCATCGTGCAGTTGACCGAACCTGTAATCGAAATCATGGGCCAGGCGTTCTCCTGGAAAGACATGATCCTGATTGCCGGTGGTCTGTTCCTGGTGTGGAAAGCCACGACCGAGATCCATCACAGCATGGACCCGGCCCCGGAAGATCCGAAAACTGCGACTTCGACCGTGACCCTGGGCTTCGCTGCCGCAATCGGTCAGATCCTGATGCTGGACATGGTGTTCTCCATCGACAGCATCATTACTGCGGTGGGCATGACTGAACACTTGCCGATCATGGTGATCGCGGTAGTGGTGTCGGTGATGGTGATGCTGTTCGCAGCTGAGCCGCTGGCCAAGTTCATCAACGACAACCCGACAGTGGTGATGCTGGCCCTGGGCTTCCTGATCATGATCGGCATGACGCTGATCGCCGAAGGCTTCGGTGCCCATGTACCGAAAGGTTATGTGTACGCGGCCATGGCCTTCTCGGCAGCGATTGAAGTGCTGAACATGATGTCGCGCCGGGCGAAGCAGAAGAAGCTGGCTCAGCAGGCTTAATCTGCAGCAAACCAAAAGGCCGGCTGGACTCGTCGAGTTCAGCCGGCCTTTTTGCTTGTGCCTCATGCCGTACGGCTTGTGCCTTATGCAGGAGCTGTCGAAGGCTGCGATCTTTTGATTTTTGAGAGCAAGATCAAAAAATAGCAGCCTTCGGCAGCTCCTGCAGAGGTTTTATATCAACTGACCTGTCAGTGCGCAGTCGCGTGGCGGTGCTTTTCTGGCTTGTGATTCGCAGTCGAATCGACCGGATGATGATGGCGTCGCGCAATGCGCAGCACGCCCCACAGCATGGCGCTGGCAACGGCCAGCCAGCCGGCTATCAACATTACGATGGTCATGGTCAGGCTCATCGGTGCCTCCTCTTTGCCCTGCGTCGGGCACACACTTTTTCAATTCGCTCTGTTTCAGTGACAGTCTAGACAATGGGGTGTTTCAGACTATTGACCAAAGATCGGTGATGACCAATCAGTTCGCTCTATGCAATCGATCGGTCTGCGGTTTAAGGCTATACCGCAGCCGTGCGTCGCCCTATGATCGCAGGCGTTGCCGGAACACGATGACCGGCGTCTGATCAGAGAGTGACAATGGTGCAGGTATTGACTCGATTGCGAGGGGCGTTGCTGGTGGCCGGTTGCGCGGCTGTATTGGCGGGTTGTGCGGGCACTGTCGCGCCGCAGGTCAAGCGCCTGCCGGAGCGGGTCGAACTCAGCGGTACGTTCTATCGCGGTGAAGCCAATCAGAGTGGTCCGCAAGTGCTGGCCAGCCTGTTGTCGCAGCAGGGCATCATGATCACGCCGGGGCTGCTGGAAAAACCGTTGCAGCTGCCGGGTGCACAGGATCAGTTGCAGCAGAATCTGCAAAACCTGGCCCGCGATTACGGCATGGTGGTCTATCCGCTGGACAAGAACCTGCCAGCCTTGCTCACCCAGGTCGCGGCCGGATATCCGGTGATGGTGCGCTTTAGCGAAGGCTCGGCGTTCTGGGCTGAACCGCGTTACGCCATTCTTTCCGGTTACGACCGCTTGAAACAGAAAGTGCTGTTGCGCGCCGGAATGAATCGCCGCGAACTGATGAGTTTCAGTTCCTTCGAGTCGGCGTTCGAAAAGTCGGGCGGTTGGGCCGTGCTGATCCAAAAGCCCTCGCAGATCCCCGCCGAGGTTGATCGTCAGCGCTGGCTAAAGGCGGCGGATGAGTTGGCGCAGGCCGGGCAGGAACGTGAAGCGGAGCAAGCCAAAAAGGCTCTGGCTGCACATTAAACCTCCGTTCGTCATTTGCCGGGCACCCTCACGCCCGGCACGCCTCTTAACGATAGAGCCCGAATGTGCGGGTGAATCAGGAGGCGAGCATGGCAGATTCCCCATCCCCGAAAGGCCCACACTCAAGCGAGCATTCGTCCGGTCATGATCTGGGTTTCGATCCGGACTCACCGGATCTCGACGATCCGCAGGTTGATCCGGTCGGCCCTGCCAAGGCGCCGAAGGACGTGGAGACCGGCGAAGACAGCAAGCGTCCGGCCAAGCCTTACGATCCGTTGGCTGACCTGAAACCCTGAGGGAGGTGCGTATGAGTACCGATTCCAGCTTTGACGATAAAAAACCGGACAGCGTGCCGACCACGCCTGAGGATGACGTGGATCCCGTGCTGGATCCGGACAGCCCGCTGCGTGATCCATTGGCCCGGCCTAATGTGCTGACCCCGGAGCATCATCGCGACCCGAGTGCCGGTGACGGCATTCCCGATGACGAACAGATGCCGCTGCCCAATGACTGAGACGCAGGCATTAAAAAGCCCCGAGATGTCGGGGCTTTTTATTGTTTCGCGAACTACTTGGAGGCTTCGACCACGCCGCTCTGGCGCGCCTTGAGGTTTTTCTCGGCCTTGTATTGTTGGGCCACTGCCGGAACGTTGGTGCTGCGACCGGTTTCCATCCAGCTGCGGATACGGCTGGCATCGGCGAAGTGTGTGTACTTGCCGAACGCATCGAGAATCACCAGGGCAACCGGGCGGTTGCTCATCCGCGTCACCAGCACCAGGCAATGACCCGCCGGGTTGGTGAAGCCGGTTTTAGTGATTTTGATGTCCCAGTCGGCCTTGTTCACCAAGTGATCGGTGTTGCGGAAACCCAGGGTGTAGTTGGGTTTGCGGAATGACACCGTTTTTTCCTTGGTGGTCGTCAGTTCAGTGAGGATCGGGTGCTTGCTCGCGGCCACCAACAGTTTGCTCAGATCGCGAGCGGTGGAAACGTTACGTTCCGACAAGCCGGTCGGTTCGACATAGTGGGTGTTGGTCATGCCCAGTGCCTTGGCCTTGGCATTCATCGCCGCGATGAAGGCTGCATAACCGCCCGGGTAGTGATGCGCAAGGCTGGCGGCTGCACGGTTTTCCGAGGACATCAGGGCAATCAGCAACATTTCCCGGCGCGGCAGTTCGCTCTTCAGCTTGACTCGGGAGAACACGCCTTTCATTTCCGGCGTGTGGCTGATGTCGACGTCGATCCATTCGTCCATGTTCTGGTGCGCTTCAACGACTACCAGCCCGGTCATCAGCTTACTGACCGAAGCGATGGGTACGATCACATCCGGGTTGCTCGAATAGATGACTTTATTGGTCTGCAAGTCCATGAGCAGGGCGCTGCCGGAGGCGATCTTCAGTTGCGAAGCATCGCGTGGCGCAGCAGTGGTTTCAGCGGCGTTGACAGTTGGCGTGACGAATGTGCCTGAAAAAGCAAAAACCAGGCTCAGGATCGAAAGACGAATTTTCACGCGGGCGAACTCATAAAGGTTGGATATTCCGTTAGTTTGTAACGGGTTATTTCTTCAAAGCGTCGCATTCTAGGAGTATGGCTGAAGATCTGTCGATGGTTGTTTGGATGACCTGAAAATCTCGTGAAAAGCCCTGTAAAAATAGAGGTTTCCGGCGAACGGTTAGTGTTTTTTCTCAGATACAAAAAACCCCGCACAAGGCGGGGTTCTTTTATTGCGAAAAAACCTCTCAGGCGTGCAGGGTTTCTGCCGCGTAGAGGGTGTTTTCCAGCAGGCAGGCGCGGGTCATCGGGCCAACACCGCCCGGCACCGGAGTGATCCAGCCGGCGCGGGGCAGAGCGGTTTCGTACACCACGTCACCGACCAGCTTGCCATCGTCCTGACGGTTGATGCCGACGTCGATCACGATCGCGCCTTCCTTGATCCACTCGCCCTTGACCAGGCCCGGCTTGCCGGCGGCGACCACCACCAGATCGGCGCGACCGACGTGGCCGGCCAGATCCTTGGTAAAGCGGTGGGTGACGGTCACGGTGCAACCGGCCAGCAGCAGTTCCATTGCCATCGGGCGGCCGACGATGTTCGACGCACCCACCACCACCGCATCCAGACCATAAAGGTCAACGCCGGTGCTTTCCAGCAAGGTCATGATGCCCTTTGGTGTGCACGGACGCAGCAGCGGAATGCGCTGGGCCAGGCGGCCGACGTTATAAGGATGAAAGCCATCGACGTCTTTGTCCGGGCGGATGCGCTCCAGCAATTTGGACGCGTCCAGATGCTCGGGCAGGGGCAGTTGCAGCAGCACGCCGTCAATGGCCGGGTCGTCGTTGAGGCGATCGATCAGATCGGTCAGCGCTTCTTGAGTGGTGTCGGAGGGCAGGTCGTAGGCTTGAGAGAGGAAGCCTACCTCTTCACAGTCTTTACGCTTGTGCGAGACATAAACCTGAGAGGCAGGATCGCTGCCGACCAGGATCACCGCGAGGCCGGGAGTGCGCAGGCCTTGCTGGCGACGCTCGGCAACTCGTTGGGCGATCTGCTGGCGCAGGCTGGCGGCGATCGATTTGCCGTCGATTAGTTGTGCAGTCATTGCGCGTGATTAACCATCGAGAGGGGAAAAAAAGAGAACGCATTCTCGCATGTCAGACGGTGAGGGCAAAGGCGCTTGGTCAGCAAATTCCCCTAACTCCTTTAATTAAATGAATTTTTTTCAAAAAGGATTTGACGACCTTGGGAGCGCTCTATACTATTCGTCGCACTTGTCGGGCACAGCCTAGCACTGGTTAAGAAGGTTGAGCGGAATTAGCGTTCTGCGAGGCTGGAAAGCATTTAGTTTGTAGTCCTCCAAGAGTACAGATTAATAAGGCGCCCGTAGCTCAGCTGGATAGAGCATCCGCCTTCTAAGCGGATGGTCGCAGGTTCGAGTCCTGCCGGGTGCGCCATTAGGCAGCTTTGGCACAAGTAGCGCGATATGGTGGGCGTAGCTCAGTTGGTAGAGCACGGGATTGTGACTCCCGTTGTCGTGGGTTCGATCCCCATCGTCCACCCCATATTTCGAAAGGCGCCAGATGTAACAGTCTGGCGCCTTTGCTTTAAAAGCTTCATCTGCGGATGTGGTGGAATTGGTAGACACACTGGATTTAGGTTCCAGCGCCGCGAGGCGTAAGAGTTCGAGTCTCTTCATCCGCACCAATTAAAGCTTCATTCTTGCCGCAGGCCTGGTGAAGTTCAGCAAAGAAGTTGAATGGCTTTTTTGTGACGCAATATGGTGGGCGTAGCTCAGTTGGTAGAGCACGGGATTGTGACTCCCGTTGTCGTGGGTTCGATCCCCATCGTCCACCCCATATTTCGAAAGGCGCCAGATTTAACAGTCTGGCGCCTTTTTTGTTTTACGGTTTGTGGTTTGTTGTGCTGGGTTTCAGGTCGAAGGGCAGGGCGTTTCGTCGTGTTTACGGGCTTGCAGCCTGCGTGTCGACCACCGGCCATGTTCGCTGGATCGGCCGTCAGGGAGATGGCTCGCAGTCTCTTCTATATATAGAAGCGGTTGAAGCAGAGCCCTGGCGTGATGGTCTTTATTCGTCTTCGGGGTGGAATGCATTGCTGCATTCACACCTATAAATGGCCTGCTGTTTTTTTACCCGTTTTCAGTAGGGTGACTTCTTGAGTTTGACCCACTAGAATGCATGCCCTTGATTCTGGGGTCGGAAACGGCCGGCTAACGTCTGTGCAACGAGGAATATCCATGCAAGTTTCTGTTGAAAATACTACTGCTCTTGAGCGCCGCATGAGCGTCACCGTGCCGGCTGAGCGCATTGAGAGCCAGGTCA
Source organism: Pseudomonas sp. S8 (assembly GCF_050473925.1). Taxonomy (NCBI): domain Bacteria; kingdom Pseudomonadati; phylum Pseudomonadota; class Gammaproteobacteria; order Pseudomonadales; family Pseudomonadaceae; genus Pseudomonas; species Pseudomonas sp. S8. Next base: position 2,076,798 of record NZ_JBFDVZ010000016.1, on the reverse strand, counting down.
ACAAGCGTCTGCAGCAGACTGCCCAAAAGGCCAAGATTGCTGGCTTCCGTCCAGGCAAAGTGCCAATGAGCGAAATCAAGCGCCGTTTCGGTGCTGACGCTCGTCAGGAAGCTGTTGGTGATGTCATCCAGTCCTCCTTCTATGAAGCCGTGGTTGAGCAGAAGCTGAACCCTGCCGGTTCGCCTTCGATCGAGCCGAAGTCGCTGGAAGCTGGCAAGGACCTGGAATACGTTGCCGTATTCGAAGTGTTCCCTGAGTTCACTGTTGCCGGTTTCGACGGCATCACTGTCGAGCGCCTGAGCGCTGACGTGGCTGACGCTGATCTGGACAAGATGCTGGACATCCTGCGCAAGCAGAACACCCGTTTTGAAGTGGCCGACCGCGCTGCCCAGAACGAAGACCAGCTGAACATCGATTTCGTCGGCAAGGTTGACGGCGAAGCATTCGCCGGCGGCTCCGCCAAAGGTACTCAGCTGGTGCTGGGTTCCGGTCGCATGATTCCGGGCTTTGAAGAAGGCCTGGTTGGCGCCAAGGCAGGCGAAGAGCGCGTTCTGAACCTGACCTTCCCTGAGGACTATCAGAACCTGGACCTGGCTGGTAAAACCGCCGAGTTCACCGTGACCGTCAACACCGTTTCCGAGCCGAAACTGCCAGAGCTGAACGAAGAATTCTTCGCTCAATTCGGCATCAAGGAAACCGGTCTGGAAGGCTTCCGCACCGAAGTTCGCAAGAACATGGAGCGTGAGCTGCGTCAGGCCATCAAGTCCAAGGTGAAAAATCAGGTCATGGACGGTCTGCTGGCCACCAACCCGATCGAAGTGCCAAAGGCTCTGCTGTCCAACGAAGTTGACCGTCTGCGCGTGCAGGCTGTTCAGCAGTTCGGCGGCAACATCAAGCCTGATCAACTGCCGGCCGAGCTGTTCGAAGAGCAAGCCAAGCGCCGTGTAGTGCTGGGTCTGATCGTCGCTGAAGTGGTCAAGCAATTCGACCTGAAGCCTGACGAAGCCCGCGTTCGTGAAATGATTCAGGAAATGGCTTCGGCTTACCAGGAACCTGAGCAGGTCGTGTCTTGGTACTACAAGAACGAGCAGCAACTGAACGAAGTCCGTTCGGTTGTGCTGGAAGAACAAGTTGTGGATACTGTTCTGCAGAAAGCTAGCGTGACCGACAAATCGGTCTCTTACGAAGAAGCGGTCAAGCCGGTAGAAGCTCCAAAAGCCGACTGATTGTTTTTGCGTTAAGAAGTACACACATAAGCCAGCCTTCGAGCTGGCTTATGCGTATTCAAGACATAACTATTTGGGAGTGACTGCAGAGCATGTTCCGTAATTCGTATATTCAGCAGAACTCTGATATCCAGGCCGCCGGCGGCCTGGTCCCGATGGTTGTCGAGCAATCTGCTCGTGGCGAGCGCGCCTATGACATCTACTCGCGCCTTCTGAAGGAGCGCGTAATCTTTCTGGTGGGTCCTGTAGAGGACTACATGGCCAACCTGATCTGTGCGCAATTGCTGTTCCTTGAAGCGGAAAACCCGGACAAGGACATCCATCTCTATATCAACTCCCCGGGCGGTTCGGTGACAGCGGGCATGTCGATCTACGACACCATGCAGTTCATCAAGCCAAACGTATCGACGACGTGCATTGGTCAGGCGTGCAGCATGGGTGCATTCCTGCTGACGGCCGGTGCTCCAGGCAAGCGTTTCTGCCTGCCGAACTCGCGTGTGATGATTCACCAGCCGCTGGGCGGTTTCCAGGGCCAGGCCTCGGATATCGAAATCCATGCCAAGGAAATCCTCTTCATCCGCGAGCGTCTGAACACGCTGATGGCCAAGCACAGCGGTCGTACGCTTGAAGAAATCGAGCGTGATACCAACCGCGACAACTTCATGAGTGCAGAAGCTGCGAAGGAATACGGTCTGATCGACGAAGTCATCAACCAGCGTCCTGCGTAAAATAAGCAGCTCAAAATAAGGTGGGTCGGCAGGTCCGACCACCAGCGGGCTTGAAAAAGCCCGCAATAGCCTTCATCTTGTGTTGCAAGCCTATCGGATTTGGATCGAACGAATGACTGACACCCGCAACGGCGAGGACAACGGCAAGCTGCTCTATTGCTCCTTCTGTGGCAAAAGCCAGCATGAAGTACGCAAATTGATTGCCGGCCCCTCGGTCTTTATCTGCGACGAGTGCGTCGACTTGTGCAATGACATCATCCGCGAGGAGGTGCAGGAAGCACAGGCCGAAAGCAGCGCGCATAAATTGCCTTCGCCTAAAGAAATCAGCGGCATCCTTGACCAGTATGTAATCGGTCAGGAGCGTGCGAAAAAGGTTCTGGCCGTAGCGGTATACAACCACTACAAGCGTCTGAACCAGCGTGACAAGAAGGCTGACGACGTCGAACTCGGCAAGAGCAACATCCTGCTGATCGGCCCGACAGGCTCCGGTAAAACCCTGCTGGCCGAAACACTGGCCCGCCTGCTGAACGTTCCGTTCACCATCGCCGACGCCACCACCCTCACCGAGGCCGGTTACGTAGGTGAAGATGTCGAGAACATCATTCAGAAACTGCTGCAAAAGTGCGATTACGACGTGGAAAAGGCCCAGATGGGCATTGTCTACATCGACGAAATCGACAAGATTTCCCGCAAGTCCGACAACCCGTCGATCACCCGCGATGTTTCCGGTGAGGGCGTGCAACAGGCCTTGCTCAAGTTGATCGAAGGCACGGTCGCTTCCGTCCCGCCGCAAGGTGGCCGCAAGCATCCGCAGCAGGAGTTCCTGCAGGTCGACACCCGTAACATCCTGTTCATCTGCGGTGGTGCGTTCTCGGGTCTGGAAAAGGTTATTCAAAACCGTTCCACCAAGGGCGGCATCGGGTTCAACGCAGAAGTGCGCAGCAAGGAAGAGGGCAAAAAAGTCGGTGAATCCCTGCGTGAAGTCGAGCCTGACGATCTGGTCAAGTTCGGTCTGATCCCGGAATTCGTCGGTCGTTTGCCGGTTCTGGCGACGCTGGACGAGCTCGACGAGGCTGCGCTGATGCAGATCCTCACCGAGCCGAAAAATGCGCTGACCAAGCAGTATGCCAAGCTGTTCGAGATGGAAGGCGTGGATCTGGAATTCCGGACCGACGCACTGAAATCGGTTGCCAAGCGAGCTCTGGAGCGTAAAACCGGTGCCCGTGGCCTGCGGTCGATTCTTGAAGGTGTGCTGCTCGACACGATGTACGAAATCCCTTCGCAGTCTGAAGTGAGCAAGGTCGTCATCGATGAAAGTGTGATTGAAGGCAAGTCCAAGCCACTGTATATCTACGAAAACAGTGAGCCGACGGCCAAGGCAGCGCCGGACGCGTAAGTGTCCACACTGCCGGAACAAAGAAGGGGCCTTCGGGCCTCTTTTTTTTTATGTCGTTTTTTACATCCGCTTTGCGCTTGTTTTTTTTCAAGGCAGCCCCCATCTTGGTTTCAAGCTTAATTCCATCTGATTACGGCCATATGGCCGCCGTAGAGGCGAAATCATGAAGACAACCATCGAATTGCCTCTCCTGCCATTGCGTGATGTCGTGGTTTATCCGCACATGGTTATCCCGCTGTTCGTGGGGCGCGAGAAATCCATCGAAGCCCTCGAGGCCGCGATGACGGGCGACAAGCAGATCCTGCTGCTGGCCCAGAGAAACCCGGCTGACGATGATCCCGGTGAAGACGCTCTCTATCGCGTAGGTACGATTGCGACGGTGCTGCAACTGCTGAAGCTGCCGGACGGCACCGTCAAGGTTCTGGTCGAAGGTGAGCAGCGCGGCGCTGTAGAGCGCTTCAGCGAAGTCGACGGGCATTGCCGCGCCGAAGTCTCGCTGATCGACGAAGTCGATGCTGCCGAGCGCGAATCGGAAGTTTTCGTGCGCAGCCTGCTGTCGCAGTTCGAACAATATGTGCAGTTGGGCAAGAAAGTCCCGGCTGAAGTCCTGTCGTCGCTCAACAGCATTGATGAGCCTGGCCGCCTGGTTGACACCATGGCCGCGCACATGGCGCTGAAAATCGAGCAGAAGCAGGAAATCCTCGAAATCATCGATCTGTCGGCCCGCGTCGAGCACGTGCTCGCCTTGCTGGATGCCGAGATCGATCTGCTGCAAGTCGAAAAACGCATTCGCGGCCGCGTCAAAAAACAAATGGAACGCAGTCAGCGCGAGTACTACCTGAATGAGCAGATGAAGGCCATTCAGAAAGAGCTGGGTGACGGTGACGAAGGTCACAACGAAATCGAAGAGCTGAAAAAGCGCATCGATGCGGCCGGCCTGCCGAAAGATGCCCTGGCCAAGGCCACCGCCGAGCTGAACAAGCTCAAGCAAATGTCGCCGATGTCCGCTGAAGCCACCGTGGTGCGCTCCTACATCGACTGGCTGGTGCAGGTGCCGTGGAAGGCGCAGAGCAAGGTACGTCTGGACCTGGCGCGTGCGGAAGACATTCTCGATGCTGATCATTACGGCCTTGAAGAGGTCAAGGAACGCATCCTTGAATACCTCGCCGTGCAAAAACGTGTGAAGAAGATCCGTGGTCCGGTGTTGTGCCTGGTCGGTCCGCCTGGCGTGGGTAAAACTTCGCTGGCGGAGTCGATTGCTCACGCCACCAACCGCAAATTCGTGCGCATGGCCTTGGGTGGCGTGCGTGACGAGGCGGAAATTCGTGGTCACCGCCGGACTTACATCGGTTCGATGCCAGGAAGATTGATTCAAAAGATGACAAAAGTGGGCGTGCGCAACCCGCTGTTCCTGCTCGATGAAATCGACAAAATGGGCAGCGACATGCGTGGCGACCCGGCGTCGGCGTTGCTGGAAGTGCTCGATCCGGAGCAGAACCACAACTTCAACGATCACTATCTGGAAGTCGATTACGACCTGTCCGATGTGATGTTCCTGTGCACCTCGAACTCGATGAACATCCCGCCGGCATTGCTGGACCGGATGGAAGTCATTCGTCTGCCGGGCTACACCGAAGACGAAAAGATCAACATCGCCGTCAAGTACCTGTCGCCCAAGCAGATTGCCGCTAATGGTCTGAAGAAGGGCGAGCTGGAATTCGACGAGGAAGCGATCCGCGACATCATCCGTTACTACACCCGTGAAGCCGGTGTGCGTGGCCTCGAACGTCAGATCGCCAAGGTCTGCCGCAAGGCTGTGAAAGAACATGCGCTGGAAAAACGCTTCTCGGTAAAAGTGACAGCTGACCTGCTCGAACACTTCCTCGGTGTGCGTAAATTCCGCTACGGTCTGGCTGAGCAGCAGGATCAGATCGGTCAGGTGACTGGCCTGGCGTGGACGCAGGTGGGTGGCGAATTGCTGACCATCGAAGCGGCTGTGGTACCGGGCAAAGGTCAACTGATCAAGACCGGTTCGTTGGGCGATGTAATGGTCGAATCGATCACTGCAGCCCTGACCGTTGTGCGCAGCCGTGCCAAGAGCCTGGGCATTCCGCTGGACTTCCACGAGAAGCGCGACACCCACATTCACATGCCGGAAGGCGCGACGCCGAAAGACGGTCCAAGCGCCGGTGTAGGCATGTGCACGGCATTGGTATCGGCATTGACCGGGATTCCGGTGCGCGCCGATGTCGCCATGACGGGTGAAATCACCTTGCGTGGTCAAGTGCTGGCAATCGGTGGTCTGAAGGAAAAACTGCTCGCCGCCCACCGCGGTGGAATCAAGATTGTGATTATTCCGGAAGAGAACGTGCGCGATCTGAAGGAGATTCCTGACAATATCAAGCAGGATCTGCAGATTAAACCGGTTAAATGGATTGACGAGGTCCTGCAAATTGCGCTGCAATACGCGCCGGAGCCCTTGCCGGATGTGGCTCCGGAGATAGTTTCCAAGGACGAAAAACGTGAGTCTGATTCAAAGGAAAGAATTAGCACGCATTAATACGTTTTTGCCTGGGGGGCTTCCTTGACAGCTTTTTAGAGCCCTTGTTATAAAGCGGCTCTTAAGTGTCTGTAGGCCATTCAGCACTCGTTTTTGCTTTCACCAAAAAACTTAGAATCATCTCAAAATAGATATAAGGGGACTTAGAGTGAACAAGTCGGAACTGATTGATGCTATCGCTGCATCCGCTGATATCCCGAAAGCTGCTGCTGGCCGTGCGCTGGACGCTGTTATCGAATCCGTCACTGGCGCTCTGAAGGCCGGCGACTCTGTTGTTCTGGTTGGTTTCGGCACTTTCTCCGTGACTGATCGTCCAGCTCGCGTTGGTCGTAACCCACAGACCGGCAAGACGCTGCAAATCGCAGCTGCTAAAAAGCCAGGTTTCAAAGCCGGTAAAGCACTGAAAGAAGCTGTCAACTAAGTTAGTTTGTTTCAGGTTTTTACCCATCCGGGTCGGGGTCATGCCTGACTTGGCAGCGGAGCGGTAGAGCAGGTCGCTGGAACAGCTGCCTGTAACGCCGGGATCGAGGGTTCGAGCCCTGTCCGCTCCGCCAGTTACGAGAAGGCGCATCCTCGGATGCGCCTTTCTTCTATCCGGATTCTACCCACGCTCCACGGTTGCCAAATTTTTGAAGTTCAACCGTTTCTGGGGGACGCATGCTGCAGAATATCAGGGACAATTCACAAGGCTGGATTGCCAAGACCATTATCGGGGTCATCGTTGCACTGATGGCTCTGACCGGTTTCGACGCTATTTTCAAGGCCACGACGCACACCAACGATGCGGCCAAGGTCAATGGTGAAGAAATCAGCCAGAACGAGCTGAGCCAGGCCGTTGACATGCAACGCCGTCAGCTGATGCAACAGCTGGGCAAGGATTTCGATGCTTCCTTGCTTGACGAAAAAATGCTCCGCGAATCGGCCCTCAAGGGTCTGATCGATCGCAAGCTGCTGCTGCAAGGCGCAGAACAATCGAAATTCGCTTTCTCCGAAGGTGCATTGGATCAGGTGATCCTGCAGACCCCTGAATTCCAGGTGGACGGCAAGTTCAGTTCCGAGCGCTTTGATCAGGTGATTCGTCAACTGGGCTACACCCGCATGCAATTCCGCCAGATGCTGGCTCAGGAAATGCTGATCGGTCAGTTGCGCGCCGGTGTTGCCGGCAGCGGTTTCGTCACCGACGCTGAAGTGCTGGCATTCGCCCGTCTGGAAAAACAGACCCGCGATTTCGCTTCGCTGAACGTCAAGGCCGACCCGGCCGCGGTCAAGCTGACCGACGATGAGGTCAAGGCTTACTACGACGAGCACGCCAAGGAGTTCATGACCCCTGAGCAGGTGGTTGTCGATTACGTCGAGCTGAAGAAGTCTTCATTCTTCGACCAGGTTGCGGTCAAGGACGAAGACCTGCAGGCGGCGTATCAGAAAGAGATCGCCAACCTGTCGGAACAGCGCCGCGCCGCGCATATCCTGATCGAAGTCAACGACAAGACCACCGACGCTCAGGCCAAGGCCAAGATCGAAGAAGTCCAGGCGCGTCTGGCCAAGGGCGAGAAATTCGAAGCGCTGGCCAAGGAGTTCTCGCAGGATCCGGGCTCGGCCAACAATGGCGGTGACCTCGGTTTTGCCGGTCCTGGCGTCTATGATCCAGCTTTCGAAAAAGCCCTGTACTCGCTGAACAAGGACCAGGTGTCCGAGCCGGTGCGTACCGACTTCGGTTACCACCTGATCAAGCTGCTGGGTGTTGAAGCGCCGGAAGTTCCGACCCTTGCCAGCCTGAAAGACAAGCTGACCCGCGAGCTGAAGACTCAACAGGTCGAGCAGCGTTTTGTCGAGGCGACCAAGCAACTGGAAGACTCGGCGTTCGAAGCGTCTGACCTGGCCCAGCCAGCGGCAGATCTGAAACTGACTGTGCACACCTCCAAGCCGTTCGGCCGTGAAGGTGGTGAAGGCATTGCGGCCAACCGTGCTGTGGTGAGCGCTGCATTCAGCCAGGAAGTGCTGGAGGAAAATGCCAACAGCACCGGCATCGAACTGGACCCGGAAACCGTGGTCGTGCTGCGTGCCAAGGAACACCTGAAGCCTGAGCAGTTGCCTCTGGAAGCCGTCAACACGGCGATTCGCGCGCAGTTGACCAAGGAGCATGCCAGTGCTGCGGCCAAGACCAAGGCTGACCAGCTGATCGCCAGTCTGCGCGATGGCAAGACTCCGCTGGACAAGGCTGTCGAGGGTCAGAACTGGAAGGTTGTCACAGCGGCCACTCGCGCTCAGGAAGGGGTTGATCCGACTGTGCTGCAGGCGTTGTTCCGTATGCCGAAACCGGCGGCCAAGGGCAAGCCGACGTTCAGCAGCGTGACCTTGCAGGACGGTAGCCTGATGATCGTGCGCCTGGACGGTGTGAATGAAGCAGTAGCGCCGACTGATGAAGAGAAGGCGCAGTACCGTCGCTTCCTTGCTTCGCGTGAAGGTCAGCAGGATTTCGCGGCGTTCCGCAAGCAGTTGGAAAGTCAGGCGGATATCAAGCGCTATTGATGTTTGACTGAGCGGTAACAGCAAAGCCCCGATCTGATGGTCGGGGCTTTTTTATGCTTGGGATTTGGCTGTTTCCGTTGTTTTGGGTGTGGCGGCTGGCCGTTTCGCCCGTGCGGCGAGTGGCTGCGACTTTTTCCGGCAAACCATGGTCAATAGGGTTGTAACGGCTTTAAGACACAATCCATGCGCCGCAGGGCCAAGTTCTGTTGCACAATACGCCCCGGACTGTTTTCCCTCAGGATGTTCAATGTTGATTTCAACTCCCATGCGTGTCGTTGGGTTGGCGCTGTTGTTGACCGCTGTTGCTGGCTGCTCGAAGGACAAGCCGATCTATGAGCATGAGAACTTCGACGATTCCGGCACGTTCTCGCGCAATTATCCGGTGGCCGACACCGCGAGTTGCGAGGCGGCCCGTCGTGCGTTGCTTAGCCAGGGCTACATCATCACCAGCAGTGACCCGAAACTGATCAGTGGCCACAAAAGCTTCCAGCAAACCGGTGAAACCCACATGGAGATCAGCTTCAACGTGGTGTGTACCGAAGACGGCAGTTCCAAACACCATGCCACGGTGTTCGCCAATGCCTTGCAGGATCGCTACGCGTTGAAGAAGACCAACAACTCTGCCAGCCTCGGGGTCGGCGTGTTGGGTTCGGTGTCGATGCCGATCGGCTCGTCCGATGATTCGATGGTCAAGGTGGCCAGTGAGACCGTGACGTCGCAGAAGTTCTATGAGCGTTTCTTCACCCTGGTTGAGCTGTTCCTGCCAGCCGATGCGAAGAAAGCCGCGCACATCGAAGAAAAACCCAAGACTGATCTGGGGGTCCCGGAGCCGAAGCCTGCGGCTGTAGCGCCGACAACACCTGCCCCGGCAGTCGAGACAGCGCCAGCGCCACCGCCGGCCGGCATTGTCGAGCCAGCCCAGACCATGACGCCGGCCACTCCGGCGGTGACGCCTGCGCCGGCCACGGTTGCACCGACGCCAGCGGGTTCCGAACCCGTGGTGCCGCCTGCGGAATCCGCGCCGATCACCCCGGCACCGAGTGCAGATCCTGCACCGGCTGCCGAAACGATCACGCCGCCGCCCAACCCGACCAATATCCCGCCGCCATCGGAGCCGATTCCGGCGATGCAGTGAGCCGCGCGGGCTCTGCTGTGGGAGCGGGGGTGCTCGCTCCCACATTTGTTTTGTGGCGCACTCAAATCCCGTTACATTCCCCGGACAAAACTCCAGCGATAAATTCCTGACCACCTGCTACGTTTTATTCATGAAGGCGGGATGTCACGTTCCCTTCATACGGGCACGATAAGCTCGAGGCACTGGTCACTTGACCGGGCTGTATTTTCAACGGGCAGTAGGGGGATGAAACGATGGACGATTATCAAGAAGAACTGCTCGAATACCACGCGTATGAACTCGATCAGCCAGAACCGGCCGAAGACGCCACCGAGTTGTAAGGCGTCAGGCGGTTTTGCGGTGACTGCGGCGAAACTCGCCGGGGGTCTGGCCGCTCCAGCGTTTGAAGGCGCGTTGAAACGCCTCGGCTGAAGCAAAGCCCAGCAGATAGGCGATCTCGCCGAACGCCAGTTCGGTATCGCGGATGTAGGTCATTGCCAGGTCGCGGCGGGTGTCGTTGAGTATGGCGCGAAACTGTGTGCCTTCCTCGGCCAGTTTGCGCCGCAAGGTCCAGGTCGGCAGCTTCAGACGCGCCGCCACTTCTTCCAGGTCGGGTTCCCGGCCACCATTGAGCAACGGCCCCAACAACTGTGTGATGCGTTCGCGCAGGCTGCGGGTGCGGGTCAACTGCTCCAGTTCCCGTTCACACAACGCAAGCAAGTGTTTCCAGGTGCTCGGGCAGTGTTCCGGGTTGCGCAGAGCGAGGCTGGCAAGGCTCAAGCGCAGTTGATTGCGTTCGGCGCTGAACTGGATAGGGCAATCGCCCAGCACGCTATAGGCGTCGCGATAGTCCGGCGTGTCAAATTCGATGTCGATGCGCTCGGCGCGCAAAGGCTCGCGGCTGACGCTGGACAGCTGATGCAGCCAGCCGGCGATGATGGAATCCACCACAAAACGGTTATAGGCGTTGTACGGGCTGATCGAATAAAAGCGCAGCCACGCGCCATGGGCATCCTCGTGAAAGCTCGACTGCCCGCGATAGTTGGAACCGTACAGCGGCTCGAAACGGATCAGGCAGCGGGCCGCTTCGCGCACGGTCGGTGCCTGTGCAGCGGTGACCCCGGCGAGCCCGGCCTGACTCAAGCGGCTGAGTTGGCCCATGCTCAGGCCCAGCGCCGGATCGCCGGTCAACTGGATCGCGCTGTGCCCCAGCCGCATGTAACGCGGGATCGACAGTCGCGCGCCGGCTTCGGCCAATCGCGCGGCATCCAGTCCATATTGTTCGAGCAGCGGTTGCGGCTCGACGCCGTGGCTGCGCACGGCATCAGCCAGGCTGTGCACGAAGCCTACCGACAGATCCCCAAGGCGCATCGGCAGCGGTTTCATGGCTTACAACCAGATGTTCAGCAGACGCGCGCCACGGGCTTCGCCATCGGCGAATTGCTGGCCGTTGCTGCTGAGGAAGCTTTGCCCCGAGCCGGGCTTGTCCCAGAACTGGCCGCGCAGGAACACGCTCATGCCGGCGATCGCACGGCTGCTCGGCGGCTGTGCGGTGAGCGTCAGGCGATGCCAGGCCTGACCTTCACTGATTTCCCCGGGCTTGAGGCTGACCGAACCCGGTGTACTTGAGCCCTTATAACCGGCCCACGGCTGATTCCACGCACCGTGACCCACGACGAAGGCCGGCACCGCTACCAGTTGCGCGCCTTGCTCGTCGAGTTGGCGATAGTTGTCCGGGTACCAACTGTCGCTGCCGATCAGCACGCCCAGGCGTCCGGCCGGCGTGTCGACCACGTTGATCGCGTGGGCGTCTTCGCCCTCGATCACATCGCGCTGTTCGAAGATCGGGTGCATTTGCCGCTGGGGCTGGCCCAGCGGTACACCATCACGGCCAAACACCACGCTGCTGTTGAACAGCGCGCCGCTACCGGGCTTGAGCTGGCCATCACGAATGCTGGGTTCGGGCAGGACGATGGAGCCGGCCACCAGCGTCACGTGGAATTCCTTGGCCAGCCCACCAAACAGTGCCTGGTAATCCTTGGCCATGGCTTTGGACTTCATCCGCAGGTGGGCATCGTCGAGGCGATTGTCGCCCTTGGCAGTAAGCCAGGCGCGGGCGAACAGCAACGGATTGCTCGCCGCCAGCCAATTCATCGCTTCGACCAGGGTCGGCGCCTGGTACAGCTCGTCTTTCTCGCCGCTGATCATCAGCCAGGTACCGACATGCTCGGGCAGCACCACCACGGTTTTTTCATTCAGCAGCCCCTGATCCTGCGCTTGCTGCAGATAGGCCGCGAGTTTGCGGTGCAGGCGCTCCGGGCTTTGGTAGTCGGTGGGGAACAGTTCCGGCTGGATACCCAGCAAGTTGCCACGGTCGCCGGGCGTGCCCTGATCGACCGCCAGTTTGATGCGCAGGTCCGACAGGTAATGTCCCGCCGGCCGGTCCGCCGCCCACATGGCGTAGGTGGTCAGGGTGGCAACGATGGCCATGGAGAAAAACAGGTACAGAAGTTTGCGCATGAAAACCAACAACAACCGGGTACAGGGTGTGGCGACTAGGGTAGGGCGCATGCCTGCGCTTGCCAAGGGGCGCTGCGCATTTGGATCAATAACTTGTCAGTTTCGGTCATTGAGTGACAGCAGTGCGACTCTTAGTCTGTCGAACATGACTGACGGGGGACGCAGAGCTCCCGCAATTTCCGTGATCGCACGTTGTGGAGTTACCGATGACCGCCGCTCATTACCCGCACCTGTTGGCTCCGCTGGACCTGGGATTCACCACACTGCGCAACCGCACCCTGATGGGCTCGATGCACACTGGCCTTGAAGAGAAACCGGGTGGCTTCGAACGCATGGCGGCGTACTTCGCCGAACGTGCTCGTGGCGGCGTCGGCCTGATGGTCACCGGCGGTATCGGACCGAACGACGAGGGTGGCGTGTACTCCGGCGCGGCCAAGCTGACCACCGAGGAAGAAGCGCTCAAGCACCGCATCGTCACCCGCGCGGTGCACGAGGCGGGCGGCAAGATCTGCATGCAGATCCTTCACGCCGGGCGTTATGCCTACAGTCCGAAACAGGTGGCGCCGAGTGCGATCCAGGCGCCGATCAACCCGTTCAAGCCCAAAGAGCTGGACGAGGAAGGCATCGAGAAACAGATCAGCGATTTCGTCACCTGCTCGGTACTGGCGCAGACGGCCGAGTACGATGGCGTGGAAATCATGGGCTCGGAAGGTTACTTCATTAACCAGTTCCTCGCCGCCCACACCAACCACCGTACCGACCGCTGGGGCGGCAGCTACGAAAACCGTATGCGCCTGCCGGTGGAAATCGTCCGTCGAGTGCGTGAAGCGGTCGGCCCGAACTTCATCATCATTTTCCGTTTGTCGATGCTCGATCTGGTCGAGGGCGGCAGCAGTTGGGAAGAGATCGTGACCCTGGCCAAAGCCATCGAGCAGGCCGGTGCGACCCTCATCAACACCGGCATCGGCTGGCACGAAGCGCGGATCCCGACCATCGCCACCAAGGTGCCGCGCGCGGCGTTCAGCAAGGTCACTGCCAAGCTGCGCGGGTCGGTGAACATTCCGCTGATTACCACCAATCGCATCAACACCCCGGAAATCGCCGAGCAGATTCTCGCTGAAGGCGATGCCGACATGGTCTCGATGGCGCGGCCGTTCCTCGCCGATCCGGACTTCGTCAACAAGGCTGCAGAAGGCCGCGCCGACGAAATCAACACCTGCATCGGTTGCAACCAGGCGTGCCTCGATCACACCTTTGGCGGCAAGCTCACCAGTTGCCTGGTCAACCCGCGTGCCTGCCATGAAACCGAGCTCAACTATCTGCCGGTGCAGCAGATCAAGAAGATCGCTGTGGTCGGTGCTGGCCCTGCCGGCCTGTCCGCCGCGACCGTGGCCGCCGAGCGCGGACATCAGGTGACGTTGTTCGATTCGGCCAGCGAAATCGGCGGCCAGTTCAACATCGCCAAGCGGGTGCCGGGCAAGGAAGAGTTCTTCGAAACCCTGCGTTACTTCAAGCGCAAGTTGCAGACGACGAATGTCGAGGTGTGCCTGAACACCCGCGTCGACGTGGCGAAACTGGTTGAAGGCGGTTACGACGACATCATCCTCGCCACCGGCATCGCGCCGCGTGTGCCGGCAATTCCTGGCGTCGACAACGCCAAGGTGCTGAGTTACCTGGACGTGATCCTTGAGCGCAAGCCGGTGGGCAAGCGCGTGGCGGTGATCGGCGCGGGCGGCATCGGTTTCGATGTCTCGGAATTCCTTGTGCACCAAGGCGTGGCCACCAGTCTGGATCGCACCGCGTTCTGGAAGGAGTGGGGCATCGACACCCATCTGGAAGCGCGTGGTGGCGTGGCCGGGATCAAAGCTGCGCCGCACGCGCCGGCTCGCGAAGTGTTCCTGTTGCAGCGCAAGAAAACCAAGGTCGGTGATGGTCTGGGCAAGACCACCGGCTGGATTCACCGCACCGGTCTGAAGAACAAGCAGGTGCAGATGCTCAACAGCGTCGAATACTTGAAAATCGACGACGAAGGCTTGCACATCCGTATCGGCGAAACCGGCGAGCCGCAAGTGCTGGCGGTGGACAATATCGTGATTTGCGCCGGCCAGGATCCACTGCGGGACCTTCAGGAAGGTCTGGTCGCAGCGGGGCAGAACGTGCACCTGATCGGTGGTGCCGATGTGGCAGCGGAGCTGGATGCCAAGCGCGCGATCAATCAGGGGTCGCGTCTGGCCGCTGAGCTCTAAGCTACGCCGCTTAACCTGTGGGAGCGAGCTTGCTCGCGAAGGCGTGGTGTCAGTCGACATATATATTGGCTGACACTCCGCTTTCGCGAGCAAGCTCGCTCCCACAGTGTTTGTGTTGTTCACTGATTCGGTGAACAACATCGAACCAATGCAGGCGTGAGCCTGCTCGCGATGGCTGCTTATGAGCGACTAGAATGCCGGCTCTACTCAGAATGATCAGTCGCCCATGCTTCTTCCTCCCGCCCACTGGTTGCCCCAAGCTCCCCTCCAAATGCTCGAACTCGACTGGCTCACCCGCGCCGGAATCGAGGTCGCGATCCTGCGTCTGGACCAGATCGACCCGCTGATCAGCGGCAACAAATGGTTCAAACTCGTCGAGCATCTCAAGGCCGCCGACCGCGCTGGCGCGCAGGGCGTCATCAGCCTCGGTGGTGCGCATTCCAATCATCTGCATGCGCTCGCGGCGGCGGGCAAGCGTCTTGGCTTCGAAACGGTTGGCCTGTTGCGCGGCCATCCACAGCAAACGCCGACGGTCAGCGATCTGCAAGCCTTCGGCATGCAACTGCACTGGCTTGGTTACGGCGGCTATCGGGCGCGGCATGAACCGGGGTTCTGGGAGCCGTGGCGGGCGCAGTATCCAGATTTTCATGCGGTGCCGGAGGGCGGTGGCGGATTGGCGGGCGCATTGGGCTGCAAGGTGTTGAAGGAGCAGGTGATCGCGCAACTGGGCAACCTGGGCTGGAGCAATTATCACGGCTGGTGGCTGGCCTGCGGCACCGGGACGACGCTGGCAGGGCTGGTGCTCGCCGAGGCAGGTGCGCATCCGGTGTATGGCGCACTGGCGGTGCCCGAGGATCATGGGGTGGCGCCGCAGGTGGCGGCGATTATGCAGGAGGCAGGTGTCGCTGCTGCCGACTACGAGCTGCTCGACGCCAGTCGCGGTGGCTTCGCCAAGGTTGATGAGCAGTTGCTTGAATTCATCGAGATTACTGAACGCAGGAGCGGCATTGCGCTGGAGCCGCTGTACACCGGCAAGGCGTTGCTGGCGCTCAAGGAGCGGATCGAGGCGGGCGGATTCGAGTCAGGCACCCGGTTGATCTTCGTGCACACGGGTGGATTGCAAGGGCGACGAGGATTCACCACAGGATGAATGAGTAACCCTGTGGTGAGGGGATTTACCCCCGATGGGCTGCGCAGCGGCCCCTCATTGATCAGCTATTGAGTCTGATCCACTGCATGCACAGGTTTTGGGGCCGCTTCGCAGCCCATCGGGGATGAATCCCCTCGCTACAATGGTCAAAACCGGGCCTCAGCGTGGCGCGCGCTTGGGCATCATCCGCAACAAGGTGTTATCACCCACCACATAATGGTGATACAGCCCCGCCAGCGCATGCAGGCCGATCAGCCAATAGCCGATGTTGCCGATCAGTACGTGCCAGTGCTCCACCTGTTTGGCCAATGCCTTGTCTTCGTGGACCAGCAACGGCAGATCGAAGCCGTAGAACATCACCTGGTGCCCCTCGGCGCTGGTGATCAGCCAGCCGAGGATCGGCATGCTGATCATGAACAGGTACAACAGCCAGTGCATCACCCGCGCCAGCAGGGTTTGCCACTGCGGCGAGGCCGGGAAGATTTTCGGTGCCGGGCCGATGCTGCGGGCCACCAGGCGAAACCACACCAGCACGAACACGGTCAGGCCAAGCATGTAATGCACTTCGCGAATCAGCGAGCGGCCGCCGCTGCCCTTGGGAAAGATCCCGCGCAACTCCATGCTGGCATAGACCAGGATCAACAGGATCAGCATCAGCCAGTGCAGCAGCACGGACACGGTGCTGTAGCGCGATTCGGAACTTGTCCACGGCATACGGTGTTTCCTCACAGATCAGGTCGCCACATGCCGTTCTTGTGCGACGGCATGCTTTAACTGTAATCCGCTTTGGCGGATTTGCCTGAGGCTGATCGGAGTTTCAATGCGCTGACTCAAGGCTTCAGCCATAAAAAAAACGCCAGCGTCGCGAAGACCCTGGCGTTTTTGTTGTTTTGACAAAAGAAGCAATCAGCTCGATTGCGGCATTTCACCGTTGGCCAGACGCTTGTTGATGTCGGCAATCACTTCCGGCAGGTCGCTGATGGTGTCGATCATGTAGTGCGGACGGGAACCTGCGAACAATGCGTGGATGCGTTTGCGTTCGCTGGCCAGTTCGTCGCTGCCCAGCGCCCGGTAGCCGGCGTAATCCAGGCCCAGTGCGTTGCCCGAGCAGATCAGCGCCACGGTCCACATCCCGGCGCGACGGCCCTCGAGGATGCCCGGCACGGTGTCGTCGATCTTCACGCAGGCCGCGACATCATCGATGCCCAACGCAATCACGTTGGCCAGGGCCTGAGCCGGCCACGGGCGACCGTTCGGCACTTCGTCGGTGGCGACCACGTGGTCGGCAACGTAGCCGTTGGTGGCAGCCAGCGCCACGACCTTGTCCATCACCTGTTTCGGGTAGCCGGAGCAGGAACCGATCTTGATCCCTTGCTGACGCAGGTTGGCAATGGTTTCCAGCGCGCCGGGAATCAGCGCCGAGTGCTCGGCGATCTTCTCGATCTGCAGCGGCATGAAGCGGTTGTAGATCGCGGTCACGTCATCGTCGGTCGGGGTGCGGCCGAATGCTTTGCGATAGCGCTCGGCCACTTGCGGCTGATCGCACAGGGTGCGGATGTGGTCCCATTTGCCCATGCCCATCGGGCCACGGGCTTCGTCGATGGACACCTGAACGTCGAACTCGGCGAAGGCTTCGACGAAGATCTGCGTTGGCGCGAACGAGCCGAAATCGACCACGGTGCCGGCCCAGTCGAGGATCGCGGCTTGCAGCTTGCTTGGGTTTACGTAGTTCATGGCAATAAGAATCCTGTGTTGGCAATGCAATTCAAAAGGTTCGGCGATCCTGTGGGAGCGGGCTTGCCCGCGATGGGGCCCTTTCAGTCGATATCTATGCTGATGGTCAGACCGCTATCGCGGGCAAGCCCGCTCCCACAGGTATCGTGGTGATTCAGATCTCCAGCACTTCCATTTCGCGCAGCACTTCGCCCACTGCCGTCACGGCCTGGCGCATTTCATCCGGGCTGACGTGGCCGATGCAGCCGACGCGGAAGGTTTCCACCTGGGTCAGTTTGCCGGGGTAGAGGATGTAGCCCTTGGCCTTGACCCGTTCGTAGAAGTCCTTGAACTGGTAGCGCGGGTCTTGCGGGGCATGGAAGGTGGCGATGATCGGGGCCTGGATCGCCGCCGGCAGGAAGCTGCGCAGGCCGAGTTTGCCCATCTCGTCCATCAGTGCCTGACAGTTGGCGGCGTAGCGCGCATGGCGAGCGGGCAGGCCACCTTCTTCGTTGTATTGCAGCAACGCTTCGTGCAGCGCCGCGACCACGTGGGTCGGCGGGGTGAAGCGCCATTGACCGGTCTTCTGCATATAGGTGTGCTGGTCATACAGGTCCATCGCCAGCGAGTGCGAGTTGCCAGCGGCTGCGGCCAGCGATTCCTTGCGAGCGAAGACAAAACCCATCCCCGGCACGCCTTCCAGGCACTTGCCCGAGGCGGCGATCAGCGCATCGAACGGGACTTTTTGCGCATCCACCGGCAGCGCACCGAACGAGCTCATGGCGTCGATGATCAGGCGCTTGCCGTGCTGCTGCACGACGTCAGCGATTTCCGGCAGCGGGTTGAGGATGCCGGTGCTGGTTTCGCAGTGGATCAGCGCGACATGGGTGATGTCGCCATCGGCGCGCAGCAGGCGGTCGACGTCGGCGGCGGTGGTCGGTTCGTCTTCGGCGGTTTCGAAGGTGCTGAACGAGCGGCCGAGCACTTCGCAGATTTTCGCCAGACGCTTGCCGTAGGCGCCGTTGATCAGCACCAGTACCTTGCCGTCACGTGGCACCAGTGTGCCGATGGCGGCTTCGACGGCAAAGGTGCCGCTGCCCTGCAACGGCACGCAATGGTGAGTGGCGGCGCCGTTGAGGATCGCCAGCAATTGCTCGCAGAGGCTGGCGGTCAGTTGATTGAAGCGATCATCCCATGACCCCCAATCGACCAGCATTGCCTGGCGGGTGCGGGCCGAGGTGGTCAACGGGCCGGGAGTGAGCAGGATGGGTGCGGCAGTACTCATTCGTGTGTCCTCGCGATAGCGCTGTGGGATGAAGCTACGGGGCATACGTTGCAATTCGCCGAGTCATCAATCAAATTGTTTGTTGTTATGCCAGCCATCAGTGAGGGTTATCCATGAATCTGTTCCAGCTGCGCGCCTTCGACGCCGTGGCCCGGGAAGGCAGCTTCACACGCGCCGCCGCGCGCCTGTTCATCAGTCAGCCGGCGGTCACCGGACACATCAAGGCGCTGGAGGAGCACTACCAGATCACCCTGTTACGGCGCACCGCGCGTCGGGTCGAACTGACCGAGGAGGGCACCAAACTGGCGGCGATCACCCGCGCCATGTTCGGCCTGGCCGAAGAAGCGCAGACTCTGCTCGAAGCCAACCGCCAGTTGCTTACTGGGCGCCTCGAAGTGGCGGCGGACGGTCCGCACATGGTCATGCCGATGCTTGCCAGCCTGCGCGCGCGGTATCCGGGGATCACGGTGAATCTGCGTCTGGGCAATGCCCAGGAAACCCTCGCCGCGCTGTTATCGGAACACGCGGACGTGGCGGTGCTGACCGAGGTCGAACCGCGCAAGGGCCTGCATCTGCAAGCCTTGAGCGAATCGCGGATCTGCGCGCTGGTGCCCGCCGGGCATGCGTGGGCGCAGCGTAGCGGCGAGGTGCGGCTCAAGGAGCTGGATCAGGTGATCATGGTGTTGCGCGAGCCGAGTTCGATCACCCGCCGTACCTTTGATCAGGCGTGTGCGCAGGCGGCGGTCAATCCACGGGTGTTGCTGGAACTGGACAGTCGCGAAGCGGTGACCGAGGCGGTGGCGGCGGAACTGGGGGTGGGCGTGGTGTCATCGGTGGAAGTCAGCCATGACCCGCGGGTGGTGGCGCTGCCGATTGTCGGGGACGGGCTGGTGAACCGGCACATGATCGGCTGCATGGAGCGGCGGCGGGAGTTGCGCTTGATTCAGGCGTTCTTCGCTCTGGCGACAGCCTGATACATCGTAGACAAGTATTGCGCCATGCCCATATCCCCCTGTAGGAGCTGCCGCAGGCTGCGATCTTTTGATCTTGTTTTTTAAAAGCAAAATCAAAAGATCGCAGCCTGCGGCAGCTCCTACAGGTGGTGGGTCAGATCAGACTCTCGCGCACCATATCGAGAAACGTTGCCACCACCCGCCGCGAACTCTGCTCGCGCAAGCACACCAGGGTCTCGGTCAAACGCCGGGTGCAATCGGTAATCGGCAACGCACACACCCGCGAATCCGCGCCGAACTCCGCCGCCGAAACAACCCCCACACCAATTCCCACCACCACCGCCTCGCGCGCCGCTTCCCGGCCTTCGACCTGAATCGCCGGACGGATGCGAAACCCGGCGCCGGCCATTTCTTCTTCCAGGGTCTGCCGGGTCACCGAGCCGTGCTCGCGCAGCACCAGCGGCGTGTCATCCAGATCCGCCAGGCAGATCGACTCACGCTCGGCCCACGGATGATGGCGCGAAACGAACGCCACCATCGGGTCATTGCGCAGCGGCACGCACAGCAAACGTTCATCGCTGACATCACGCCCGAGCAGCGCCAGATCGGCCTGATAGTTGAACAGGCGAAACAGCGATTCATCGGTGTTGCCGGTCTCGATCTTCACGCTGATCCCCGGGTAGCGCTCGCAGAACCGCGCAATCAGCGGCAGCACGTGTACCGGGGCATCCACCGCCAGAATCAGGCTGCCGGTCTGCAGCGCCTGGGATTCCTGTAGCAGTTCCTGGGCTTCAGCCTCAATCACAAACAGCCGCTGGGTGATCGCCAGCAGGCGCTCGCCCAGATCGGTCAGGCGCACCGAACGCTTGTTGCGATGAAACAGCAACACACCGAAGCGCTCCTCCAGTTTGCGCACTTGGTCGGAAATCGCCGGTTGCGTGAGAAAAAGCCGTTCGGCCGCTTTAGTGAAGCTTCCGTGTACAGCCACGGCGTGAAAGGCTTTGAGCTGGGCGTGGGACACCGACATGTAGCCTCCATCAACAAGCTGAGCTTATGTGTGAAATACGATAAATCGATTTTATTTATTAAACAGTAATTGCTTTGATCCGCTCACGCCATCGCTGACTGCCCGCTCGGGCAGCAACGCTGGCGATGAGCCTGTGCGTGCAATAACAGGACTCATCTGACCGCTATCGCCATAGGGACGGGGCGCTGGCGCAGTGCTCAACAATAAAAAATACAGGCGTTTACTTAACGATTCTGCCGGCACACTCACACCCTGAGGTCAGAACCACAATGAACAAGCACATCGGCACCCTTGCGCGTTGGCGCATGCAGATTTTCGCTATCACCTGGCTCGCGTACGCCGCTTTCTACTTCACCCGCAAAGCGTTTTCCGTGGCCAAACTGGGCATCGCGGAAGACCCGACCTTCATGCTCGACAAGATGGCCATGGCCAACCTCGATGCGATCTATCTGGCGGCCTACGCCATCGGCCAATTCACCTGGGGCATGCTCGCCGACCGCTTCGGCCCAAGGGTCGTGGTGCTCGGCGGGCTGTTGATTTCCGCCGCAGCGGCGTTAGTGATGGGCAGTTTTGCCACGCTACCGATCTTCGCCACTTGCATGCTGATTCAGGGCCTGGCGCAGTCCACCGGCTGGTCGGGATTGTGCAAGAACCTCGGCAGTTTCTTCCCGGCGCAGCAGCGCGGGCGGGTGCTCGGATTGTGGAGCTCCTGCTATGCGTTCGGCGGTCTGGTAGCCTCGCCGTTCGCCGGCTGGTGGGCGTATACGCTGATCGGCACCTGGCACGCAGCGTTCATATCCAGCGCCGCGGTGGTCGCGGCGGTGGCGCTGTTGTTCTTCATTTTTCAGCGCAACAAACCGGAAGACGTCGGCCTGCCGGCCGTGGAGCCGGAGCCGGAACTCAGTGCAGAAGAAACCGAGGCCAACAGTAAGCTCAGCGTCTGGGAGCCGTTGAAGGAAATCCTGCGCAACCGCACGGTGCTGGTCTTGGGCCTGGCGTATTTCATGTTGAAACCGGCGCGTTACGCGATTCTGTTGTGGGGCCCGGTGATCGTCTTCGAGCAGATGCCGAGTGTCGGCAAGGTCGGCGCGGCAATCATTCCCACCTCGTTTGAACTGGCCGGTCTGCTCGGGCCGATCATGATCGGTCTGGCCTCGGACAAACTGTTCGGCGCCCGGCGCATGCCGGCCTGCGTCCTCAGCCTGCTGGCGCTGACCGTGACCCTGGCGCTGTTCATGGGCGCGTTGCACACCGGCAGCGTGATGCTGGTGGTGGCGCTGCTGTTCGTCATGGGCCTGACCCTGTACGGGCCGGATTCGATGATCAGCGGCGCGGCCGCCATTGACTTCGGCAAGGCCAAGGCCGGTGCCACGGCAGCCGGTTTCGTCAACGGTTGCGGCTCGGTCGGCGCGGTGCTCGGCGGATTGCTGCCGGGTTACTTCGATTCAGTGACGGTGTTCATCGTCTTCGCCGGCTGCGCATTGTTCTCGGCGCTGGTGCTGATTCCGCACTGGAACAGCCGCCCGGTCGGGGTGATGGAACCGCGTGCGGCCATTCCCAATTGCCCGCTGACCATCAAACCCCTGCGTAACTGAAAACCCTTGCCCTGCGGCCTGCTGCGGCACTCGCGGCAGGCTGTGTCGTGGCCATCTGACTGGAGAATCCCATGCGACCGTTTTGGCTAGAGCAAGCCTTGCAGGCCGACCCATCCGCGATGTGCTCGTCGCTGCAAGGCGAAGTACGCACCGACGTGTGCATCGTCGGCGGCGGCTACACCGGGTTGTGGACGGCGATCATGCTCAAGCAGCAGAACCCTGAGCTCGACGTGCTGATGATCGAAGCGGACATCTGCGGCGCTGGTGCCAGTGGGCGCAACGGTGGTTGCGCGTTGTCGTGGTCGGCCAAGTATTTCACCCTCGAGCGGCTGTTCGGCGTCGAGGAGGCGGTGCGCCTGGTCAAGGAATCCGAGCGCAGCATCCACGCCATCGGCGAGTTCTGCGAACAGTACGGCGTCGATGCCGATTACCGCCTCGACGGCACGCTGTACACCGCCACCAACAAGGCGCAGGTCGGTTCGACCGACGCCGTGATCGCGGCGCTGGAGCGTAACGGCATCAACTCGTTCACCCAGCGGCCGGTGGCCGACGTACAGCGTATGGCCGGTTCCAGCCAACATCTGGAAGGCTGGTTCTCGCCGGCAGCCGCCAGTGTGCAACCGGGCAAACTGGTGCGCGGCTTGCGCCGGGTGGCGTTGCAACTGGGCGTGAAGATCCACGAAAACACCGCGATGACCGGTCTGGAAGAGGGCCGCCCGGCGCGAATCCACACCGCCCATGGTTGCGTGATTGCCGACCGCGTGGTGCTGGCGATGAATGCGTGGATGGCCCGCGCGTTTCCGCAGTTCGAACGCAGCGTGGCGATTGTCTCCAGCGACATGCTGATCACCGAACCGCGCCCGGATCTGTTGCAGGAAATCGGTTTGACCAGTGGCGTTACTGTGCTCGACTCGCGGATTTTCGTGCACTACTACCACAACACCCCGGATGGCCGGATCATGCTTGGCAAGGGTGGCAACACGTTTGCGTTTGGCGGGCGGATTCTGCCGGTGTTCGATCAGCCATCGCCCTATGCGAATTTGCTCAAGCGCAGCCTTGGGGCGTTTTTTCCGGCGTTTGCCGAGGTCAAGGTGGATGCGACCTGGAATGGGCCGTCGGATCGTTCGGTGACCGGGTTGCCGTTTTTTGGGCAGATGAGTGCCAGTGGCAATGTGTTTTATGGCTTTGGTTATTCCGGCAGTGGCGTCGGGCCGTGTCACATGGGCGGGCAGATTCTTGCCTCGTTGGTGCAGGGGCTCGATAACCTCTGGACCCGTTCGCCCTTGGTGAACGGGCCGTTGGGGTATTTTCCGCCGGAGCCGATTCGGTATCTGGGGTCGTTGATGGTGCGTAATGCGATTCGGCGCAAAGAGCGGGCTGAGGATCATGGGCGGCGACCGCGGCATCTGGATGTGCGGTTGGCGAAGTTTGCGGCGGCGGCGGGGAAGGCTGACAAGGGGTGATTGGTGGCTTTGATTTATGGGGGCATATCCGTTGCTGCGGTAACGGCTGCTTAGGGTTCCGCCCTTACGGCGGGTCACTTTGGCAAACGCCGGAGTGCCGGCCCAGCCCAAAGTAACCAAAGGTCTTGGCCCCGGCGTACGGCCCTCGCCGTGGCTCGGGTTCCTTCGTTGCGGGGTTCATCCGGGGGCATCGCCTACGGTTTGCTTCGCTGCACCTCCTCTCGATGTGTTTGGCTGCGCCAAACGGTCGCTGCGCTCCCACCCCCGGATAAACCCCTCCACTCAGCCTGCCGATGGGGCCGGCACGGCAAGATCAAGAGCTGCAGCCGAGCTAACGCTCATCCTGTTGAGTGGTGAAAAGCATGCGGTCTGCATGGACTGCTTTGCTTTTTTGTGGGAGCGAGCTTGCTCGCGAAGGCAGCCTATGGGCCGACCAATTTCCAACAGACCGCACCCAATCCACCTGTGGGAGCTGGCTTGCCAGCGATGGCGGCCTGACAGCCGACCAATTTCCAACTGAACACACCCAATCCACCTGTGGGAGCGAGCCTGCTCGCGAAGGCGGCCTGACAGCCGACCTATCTCTAACTGAACCCACCCAATCCACCTGTGGGAGCTGGCTTGCCAGCGAAGGCGGCCTGACAGCCGACCAATCTCCAACAGACCGCGCCCATCCCCACTGTGGGAGCTGGCTTGCCAGCGATGGCGGCCTGACAGCCGACCTATCTCCAACTGAACCCACCCAATCCATCTGTGGGAGCTGGCTTGCCAGCGAAGGCGGCCTGACAGCCGACCTATCTCTAACTGAACACACCCAATCCACCTGTGGGAGCTGGCTTGCCAGCGTAGGCGGCCTGACAGCCGACCTATCTCCAACTGAACCCACCCAATCCATCTGTGGGAGCTGGCTTGCCAGCGAAGGCGGCCTGACAGCCGACCAATCTCCAACTGAACCCACCCAATCCACCTGTGGGAGCTGGCTTGCCAGCGATGGCGGCCTGACAGCCGACCAATCTCCCACTGCCCACACCCAATCCAACTGCAGGAGTTAGCCTGCTCGTGATAGCAACCTCCCGGCCAACCACTTTCCGGCAGCTGTACTCAATTCCAATGTCTGCGGTGCTTACGGATCGGCCCCGTGGAGCAGCCAGTCGAGCAACAGGCTGCCGTCGTGCGGCGGTGGCGTTTCGTTCGGTGGCGCCGGGGGTGGATGGGCGAGGCAGAGGATCGGTCGATCCGGGTCGCTGTCGAGGAAGCTCACCCACACCTCACTGCCGGCGCGGGGCAGTTGGTGGATGGCGAGCCGGCCGGCGCCGGTCAGCGCGATCGGCAACCACAGGCACGCAGGCTCAGGTGTCTGCGTCGGCCAGAGGCTGACGCCGATGCGCCCGCGATCATCCAGTGGCGCTGGCTGGCCAGGCGATCCCAGCACTCGTGCCAGGTGATAGCCGCCGATGTTCGGGCGCGGCTGCGCCAGGGGCGGGCGAAAGTCGCTCGACCAGGGCAGGGCGCTGAAGTCGTTTCGGTAATCATGCACCTCGGTTGTCGGATCAAGGATCGAAGGGTGCCGGCCTTGATGGTGCAGTTCGGTGATCAGCCATTGCTCGTTGAACGCATTGATCGGGTGTTCGCTGATCTGCAGCAGATGCCCGCTGCGCAACGCGCTGCAATCGCCGGATCCGCGAATCGTGCGCGACTGGCAGCGCTGGCGCTGCAGATGGCGTCGGCTGCGTTGTTCGGCGTGACGCTGCGCGCTCGACAGGTTCCGCGGTGTGAGCGCCGGCACAGGGTGGTTGGCCGCGTCGGCGCTGATGACTGCCTGGCCCCGATTGCGAATGCCGGGCGCGGCCATGACCGGTGTCGCGTCATGGCGCTGTAACAGCGTGCTGATGCGCGGTGAGGGCGTGTCGTCGGTCACGGCAAACGGCACTGCCAGCGGTTCCTGCGGCAGGCTCAGGTTGTCGTCGGCAAATACCACCACATGCCCGTCCGGGCGATGTTCGAAGTGATAGTGAATGCCTTCCTCCTCACACAGACGGTGAAGGAAGGCCAGGTCGCTTTCCTCGTATTGCAGGCAAAATTCCCGTGGTGGGTAATGGCCGACGCTCATTTCGATCCGGTAACTGTTGGCTGGCAGCTCATGCTCTTCGAGCAGTTGCGCAAGGATCGCCGGCACGCTCGCTTGCACGAAGACCCGACGCTGTGGCGACTGCGCCAGACGTTGCAGGTGCGGCACCAGCGTCAGTCGGTAGCCAATGCGGTGGCTGGCGCGATGCTCACAACTGACACTGTGGATCAGGCCGTGAATGCCGTGAGCGTCGCCCAGGCGCAGGAACGCCGGTTGTCGCAGTAGGCTGCCCGGCGCCAAGGCCGGGGCCAGGGCGATCACTTCAATCTCGAAAAAAAACGGCTGATTGAGTGCTTCCTTGCCACTGAAACGCAGGACCGGCAGGCACAGTGGGCCGTCGGTCAGGGTCAGGGTGAACGGGCTTTGCTGGTCATTGAGCATTCATACGGGCTCTGTGGGGCAATACGGACGGCAGAGGGTACGAAAACGCGAGCATTAATGGTCGTGGCTGGTGGGCTTTTCAGAATCGCCCTACAAGTCGTGGTGAAGATGTCGATTCAACAATGAATTTTTTTGGTCGATTGCCGACTTTAGGCCGTATAAACTTGGCGCCACGCGTCGGCCAATAGATGTCTCGGCGCCACAGATCAAGAGAGTGAGTAATGGGCGCACAGTGGAAGGTTAAACACAAAGAAGCGGCAGCCAACGCCAAGGGCAAGATCTTCGGCAAACTGGTGAAAGAAATCACCATCGCTGCCCGCAACGGTGCCGATACCGCCACCAACGCACACCTGCGTCTGGTGGTCGAACAGGCCAAGAAAGCCTCGATGCCCAAGGAAACCCTGGACCGCGCCATCAAGAAAGGCGCTGGCTTGCTGGGCGAAACCGTGCAATACCACCGTGTGACGTACGAAGGTTTCGCGCCGCACCAGGTTCCGTTGATCGTCGAGTGTGTGACCGACAACATCAACCGCACCGTCGCGGAAATCCGCGTGGCGTTCCGCAAGGGCCAACTGGGTGCATCCGGTTCGGTGGCCTGGGACTTCAACCACGTCGGCATGATCGAAGCCTCGCCGGACACCCCGGACGCCGACCCGGAAATGGCCGCGATCGAGGCCGGTGCCCAGGACTTCGAGCCGGGTGAAGAGGGTGCGACCCTGTTCCTGACCGATCCGACTGACCTCGATGCCGTTCAAAAAGCCCTGCCTGAGCAAGGTTTCACGGTGTTGTCGGCGAAACTCGGCTATCAGCCGAAGAACCCGGTCAGCGGCCTGAGTGCCGAGCAGATGGCTGAAGTTGAAGCGTTCCTGGAAGGCCTCGACAACCACGATGACGTGCAGGACATGTTTGTCGGCCTGGCGGGCTAAGATCAAAAGATCGCAGCCTGCGGCAGCTCCTACAGGTGTACACATAACCCTGTAGGAGCTGCCGCAGGCTGCGATCTTTTTGTCATTGTGTGTGCAATACCTGAATCACTTCGCCAAACCCCGGCCGCGCCAGCACATCCGGCTGACAGCAACGCTGTTCCAGCGCTTGCAGCACTTCGCGCCGCTCGGCACTCAGCCCTGAGTCGATGCGCGCCAGCAATTCCCCCAGCAGAACCCCGAACGCCCGCACTTCGATGCGTTGCAGCGCCCGGGTTTCCAGATTGTCAGTGGTGGCATGGAACGATGCCGCGCCAAAATCCCCCAGCAAGCAATCGCCCTGATCGTTCAACAGAATGTTGTGGCCGTAGAGGTCGCCGTGGGTGATGCCGTGTTGATGCAAGTGTTCGGCTGCCGAAGCGATGCCCTTGGCAATGTTCAGCGCCACTTCGGCACTGAAGCGGCAATCGTCGGCATACACATCCCGCGAGCAACTCGCCAGGCTCGGCAACGCCGCCAGATTGCGAAAGCTCGGGTCGATCAGTTGCATCACCAACCCGTGTTGCCCGTCAGGATGACCGTGAATACGGCCTTCCACGCGGATCAGGTTCGGGTGCAGGCCGGCGGTGATGCAGGCGTTCATTTCGTGCAGCGGCGAACCGTCGCTGGTCATCTCGCCTTTGTACAGCTTCACCGCGACCGGCACCGACGAGTCTGCGCTACGTTGCCACTGTGCCCGGGAAATCACCCCGGAAGCGCCTTCGCCCAAACGCTGTTGCAGACGCAGCGTCGACCAGTCGATCAGCGGCGTGGCCTCCAGCGCGGCGGCGTCGGCTTCGGTTTCCAGCGGATTGCCGGCATATGCCAGCCAGGTCAGGCTCGGCAGGGTCAGCAGCCACTGCGGCAGTTCACGCAACTGGTTGGCCGCGATGCGGATCAGCTCCAGACGGTGGCACTGGCTCATCGACGCCGGCAGCGCCTGCAGGCGATTGCCGGCCAGCAGCAGTTTTTGCAGGTACGGGCGCTCGCCCAGTTCGCTGGGCAGGGTGTCGATGCAGTTGTCGGTCAGGATCAACCAGCGCAGCAGCGGCGGCAATGCAGCGCCCGGCACGTGGCGGATGCGGTTGGCCTTGAAGCCGATCATCGTCAGCGCTGCACACTGGCCGACGCACTCCGGCACCTCGGTGAAGTGGTTGTCCGAGCAGAACAGAATGCGCATGCGGGTCAGCCGATGCAGGTCGTCCGGCAGGCTGCTCAAGGCGTTGCCGCTGAGGTTGAGCACCTCCAACGTATCGGCCAGATCGAAAATTTCCCGGGGGAACTCGGTCAGGCCGCAGGACAGGTCCAGCCGGGTAATGCCCGACAACTCGCCGGCGCGCAATTGAGCAAGGGTGTGCATGGGGATGTTCACTATCAAAGGAAAGAAGCGCCGGGCGCTCGGAATGGGCGACATGATAACGGCAAAGCCGGGATTTGCACTGAAGAACACTCTGATCCACTGTGGGAGCGAGCTTGCTCGCGAAGGCGTCCTGTCAGTCAGTGATTCGTCACTGACACTCCGCTTTCGCGAGCAAGCTCGCTCCCACAGTGGTAATCGGTGGTGATTAATGGGATCAGTGGATTTCCTGCAACTGCCCCAGACGGCTGCGGGTGCGGGCCAGATCGATGGCGTTGCCGCTCAGGGTCTCGCGCAGCGGCAAGCGGCTGAGCAGGGTCAGGTGTTTGTCCTGGTCGTAGAGCACGTCGATCAGGTTGATGAAGCGCTGTTGCGCGGCGATCGAGCGTTCGTCCAGTTCCGGCAGGTCGTCGATGATCCACAGGTCGAAACGCCGACACAGTTCCAGGTAATCCATCACCGCCGTCGGTTGCTCGCACAAATCGTTGAAGCTGAAAGCCACCCGGCGACCCTCGCACAGGCGCGCCTGAATGTGGCGGCTGCCCACCGGCAGAGCCATGGCTGGCGCACCCTCGGGCGGCAGATTCAGCGCCTGGCGCTGGGTCGCTGCGGCCGGCCACACATAATGACCTTGAGTGAAGACCTGGTGCGCATGATTGCTCGCCTGACTGCGGTAATCGTGGGGGCCGCCGACCTCCATCACGTGCATGCGTGCGTTGATCAAGTCGATCACCGGTTTGAAACGCGCGTGATAGAGCGGGTTAGGCAGCAAGCCCTCCGGCGGATAATTGGAGGTCACCAGCAACACAATGCCGCGCTGAAACAAGGCCTTGAACAGCCGGGTAATGAGCATGGCATCGCCGATGTCATGCACATGAAATTCGTCGAAACACAGCACCCGGCAGTCGTGTAACAGTTCATCGAGGGTGACGCCGAGGGCATCGTTCTGTTCGCGATGCTCGAACATGCCCTGATGCAATCGGGCGAAGAATTCATGGAAATGCACGCGCTGTTTCTGCGCGGTGGGCAGGGCCTGAAAAAAGCCTTCGAGCAGCCAGCTCTTGCCGCGTCCGACCGCACCATGCAGGTACAGACTCGGCGGCGTTTGCGGCCTGGCACCGAACAACAGGCTGGCCTGTTGTGCCATGCAATCGATCACCCGCTGCTGGCTGTGGCTGAGGGTGTAACCCTGGCTGTGAGCCTTGAGCCGGAAGTATTCCTGGATCGAGCGGGCAGTGGCGTCATGCCCGGCACTGGCTGGCCGGCCCTTGGCGAACCAGCGGCGCAGCGCCGACCAGCGTTGGGTCAGTGGCGATCGTTTGGGCGCTCGAGAGGGCACAGTGCAGTCACTCCGTAGTCATCAGGCCGGCGCCCGGGAGCGCGGCGCCGTAGTGTAACCAGAGGCGGCGTCAGGCTTCCATCGCGGCTCGTCGACTGTGGGCGATCACTGAACAGATTTGTGCGGGACGTACAGCTATTTTCAGCGATGTAATTCGTCGTGTTGCCAAACTTTCGAAACATATCCCGGCAGATCCATGGATCCAATCGACTGGCGGATTCGTCGTCCGTTGCTACCCTGAAACACAGTAACGTCATCCAGGATGTTCCCTCACAAGGAATGGGACAGTGATTGTACGTGTGGTGATGGGCCTGCTCGGGGTGCTTGGGGCCTCGGTGCATGCGGCGGATCTTCAGGTCGAAGTTCGCGTTGACGTGCAGCGTGGTTGCCAGTTGATCGGCCAGCAGCGCGAGGCAGGTATTGAACAGCTGGGCGTGCTGGATTTCGGCAGTGCTGCGCGTCTCGATGATCCGGCCGGGCCACTGGGTGCGGCGCTGACCAATCAGCGTCTGCCGCGCCTGGAGTGCAACCCCGACACGCCGTATCAACTGCGGGTCGACGGTGGCCTGCATGGCGGAGTTGGTGAGGTTCGCTACATGGCGGGGGCGGCGGGGAGCCAGCCGATTCCATATCGGCTGTATCAGGACGCGGCGCGCCGGGTGCCGCTGGTGGTGAACGTGCCAGTCAGCGGCCGGGTGCCGGACACCGGCACGGTGGAGTTGCCGCTTTACGCGCGGATCGAGCGTCTGGCGCAGGTGCCGCAGGTCAGCCGCTATTCGGATCTGGTGAAAGTCACCGTGACCTGGTGAGTGCAGGATTTCAGGCAATTCGCTGGAGGCGGGTCGCGCAGGGAAGGGGCGTTCAATGCTGAACGCAAGGTACGCAGGCATCCTGAAGGAGTAGGGACGGACGCAATGACAGGCAAGCACTGGATGGTCATCGCCACGGGTACGCTGCTGTTGCTCGCTGACGACGCACAGGCGGCGATCAGCGGGCAGATCAACGCGCGACTGATCCTGATCGCCGGGTGCGAAGTCACCAACAGCGCCACCCCGGCGATTCCGGTGAGCAATCTGGGCACCCTTGATTTCGGTCAGCAG
Source organism: Pseudomonas sp. S8 (assembly GCF_050473925.1). NCBI lineage: Bacteria > Pseudomonadati > Pseudomonadota > Gammaproteobacteria > Pseudomonadales > Pseudomonadaceae > Pseudomonas > Pseudomonas sp. S8. Next base: position 2,046,026 of record NZ_JBFDVZ010000016.1, on the reverse strand, counting down.
GGGCCGACCTGGACTTCGCCCATCAAGGCCAGTCTCGACGGCGACAGCAGCGGCAAGCTGAATGTCGCCTGCAATCCCTCGGTCACCGGTTTCACGGTCACCATCGACGGCGGCACCCACGGCGACGGTACCACCCGCCGCCTGAGCAACGGACGCCAGACCCTGCCTTATCAACTGTTCCTGGATGCCTCCGGCAGCCAACGCTACAGCATCGGCCAACAACACAATTTCGCTGTCACCAGCGGTGCGCAGATACCGATTCCGGTCTTTGGCACGGTGGTGGCGAATACCCGCGCGGTACCGGCAGGTGTCTATACCGACACGCTGACGGTGACGCTCGACTGGTAACCCGTAGAGGACGGACACCATGCGCACGTTTGCATCAAGGATAGGTTTGTCGTTGCTCGGCCTGACGCTGGTTTCCAGTGCCCACGCCGCCACCACGGTCACCGGCCAGATCACCGCCAGCCTGACCCTGATCAGCAGTTGTCAGGTCAATGGCGCCGGCGGCTCCACCGGGCTGAACTTCGGTGCGCTGAACTTCGGCACTGCCAACAGCCTGTTTACCACCGCCAGCGGGCAAGTGTTGGGCGGTGGTGGCGGGGCGCTGTCGATTCTTTGCTCGAGCGGCACCACGCCGGTGGTCAAGGTGCGCGCCGGCGCCCACGACGGTCAATCGCCGGGCGGTGCACGTGCGTTGTACGACGGTGTCGCCAACTACGTGCCTTACGATTTCTACACCGATGCCGGGCATTCGCAGCTGCTGCCGATTGACGGCACGATCAACCTGGCGACCAGCACCGGCGTGGCACAGACGGTGAACATCTACGGTCAGGCGGTGGGCAAGGCCGGTTTGCCGGCGGGCACGTACACCGACACCGTCGCTGTCGAACTGACGTTCTGATGCCATGCGCCGTCAGGGCTGTGCCGCGCTGCTCCTGCTCTGTGCGGGCAGTGTGCCGCTGCCGCTGGGGGCCGCCACCAGCCAGAGCTTTCAGGTCAGCGCCACCATCACCCCGGGGTGCCTGGTGGTGGGCGGTGTCTCGAATTACGGTGGGCTGAATTTCGGTACCAGTTCGGCTCTGGGTACCGGCACGGTGCAAGTGGCGCTGACCGGTGGCGTGCAGTTGCAATGCACACCGGGCGTGACGCTGAACATGAGCGTCGATGGCGGCCAGTACAACAGCAGTGGTCGGCATATGCAGCTCAACAGCGGCAGTGCGCGGGTGGCGTACGCGCTGTTTCGCGATGCGGCTTACAGCCAGAGTCTGGGCATCAGTCAGAGCGTGGCGGTGGCTTACAGCGATGCGAACAACATCAGCCTGCCGATTTATGGGCAGGTGCAGTTGCCGGGCAATCAGCCTGGGGGGACGTACATCGACGTGTTGCAGGTGCAACTGTCGTGGTGAGGCGACGTTTGAATGGCCGACAAGGAGCAGGTTCATGGGGGCAGTGACTTCACGGCATTCGGTTGCGCAGCGCGTGATGCTGGCGCTGATGATGCTTGGGGCTGGCAATGCGCAGGCCGCCAGTTCGGTGCTGATCTGGCCGATCGATCCGGTGCTGGAGGCCGATCAACAGGCCAGTGCGTTGTGGCTGGAGAACCGCGGCACGGAAACCGCCAACCTGCAGATCCGAGTGTTCGGCTGGAGCCAGAGCGGCTTTGAAGAGCAATACCAGAACCAGCGTGACGTGATCGGGAGCCCGCCGGTGGCGAAGATCGAACCGGGCCAGAAACAACTGGTGCGCCTGACCCGAACCAAGGATGTGCCGCCGGGACAGGAACTGGCTTACCGGATCATCATCGACGAAATCCCTGGCGCTCAGCCACCGGCTGCCGAGGGCGGCAAAACGGCGGCGGCGATTCGCTTCCAGATGCGTTATTCAGTGCCGTTGTTTGCCTACGGCGCGGGGCTGTGGAGCAAAGAGGACAGCACGCGGCCGCGCGATCCCAAAGGCGTGGGGCTGCCGCAATTGAGCTGGCGCACGGTGGCGGTGGATGGCCGGCCGTATGTCGAAGTGCGCAATCAGGGCGCGGTGCATGCGCGGCTGACTGACGTGGCGATCAAACAAGGCGGGCAAAGCAAGCCGTTGGCCGAGGGCCTGTTGGGTTACGTGCTGCCGGGGGCGGTGATGCGCTGGCCGGCACCGGGCCCCTTGGCGAGCGAGTCGGCGCTGCAGGTGCGGGTCAATGGCGGGGCGCAGGTGCAGAGCATTGCGCCAGCGAAGTAATGGCCGGGCTGAGCAGTCCTGGTTAAGTGATTCTTTGGCGAGAGGGTTTTGCCTCCGTCCAACTGTGTAGCAGTTGTCGATATACGCCACTCAGACGCATGGGTAAAAGTGAGGGACGCTGCGCGCCCCATCGGGGATAAATCCCCTCACCACAATGAGTAGCAACCTGTCATTGAGGGCGGTGGCATCAGGAGGATTCAGTCCATTGACGGACGTAAAGCGTGTATGAGCTCAGGATGGGCTCGTCGTATTCAGCGTCCGTTGTGGCTAATGACTGGCGCGTGGTGCCTGATGGTCGTGCAACCCACCGGGGCCGGCGAATTGCCGCCGCCTCCCAGCGGCATGGAGGCCGTCAGTGATGCACAGTTGTTTCTGGAGTTGGTGGTCAATCAGATGAACACCGGGCGGGTAGTGGCGGTACAGCAGCGTGACGGGCATCTGTTTCTGCCGGCCAGCGCATTACGCGAAACCGGGATGAAACTGCCTGACGGTAGTGCTGACGAAGTCGATCTTGACGGCCTGCCGGGACTGCACAGCGAGTACGACAGTGTCGGTCAGCGCCTGCTGCTGGATGTTCCGCCGCAGTGGCTGCCGGACCAGTTCATCGGCAATCGCGAGAACTATCCGCGCACTCCGGCGCTGAGCAGCTTCGGTGCGCTGTTCAATTATGACCTGTACCTCAACGACACCGACGACGCCGGCACCTATCTGGCGGCCTGGAACGAGCTGCGGCTGTTCGACGGCTGGGGCACCCTGTCCAACACCGGTCAGTACCGGCGCACCTTGTCCGGCGATTCGCTCAGTACGCTGGACAACGGCTATCTGCGCTACGACACCACCTGGCGTTACTCGGATGACGAGCGAATGCTCACCTACGAAGGCGGCGACGTGATCAGCGGCGCCTTGCCCTGGAGCAACTCGGTGCGTCTGGGCGGTGTGCAGTTCTCGCGGGACTTTGCCGTGCGTCCGGATCTGGTGACCTATCCCTTGCCGCAGTTCGCCGGGGAAGCGGCGGTGCCGTCCTCGGTAGATCTGTTTATCAATGGCTACAAGTCCAGCAGCACCGACCTGCAACCGGGGCCGTATACCCTGACCAACATTCCGTTCATCAACGGCGCCGGGGAGGCGGTGGTGGTGACCACCGATGCGCTGGGGCGGCAAGTGTCGACGACGGTGCCGTTCTATGTCACCAGCAGTTTGCTGCAAAAAGGCCTGAGCGATTTTTCCGTGGCTGCCGGTACGTTGCGCCGCGATTACGGTTTGAAGGACTTCAGCTACGGCACCGGAGTCACCTCCGGCAGCCTGCGCTACGGCGTCAGTGACAGCTTTACTCTGGAAAGCCATGCCGAAGCGGCGGATTCGCTGACCCTCGGCGGCATCGGCGGCAACCTGCGTCTGGGCAATTTCGGCGTGCTCAACAGCGCCATCAGTCAGAGCCGTTTCGAAGGCGAGGGGGGCAACCAGTTCAGCCTCGGTTATCAGTACAGCAGCCAGCGCTACAGTTTTTCCTGGCAACGCTTGCAACGCCGCGACCAATACGCCGACCTGAGTGTGATCGACACGCCTTACATCAGCCTCAGCCGGCGCAGCGAGCAGGCGACCCTGAGTGTCAACCTCGACCGTTGGGGCAGCCTCGGTGCCGGTTATTTCGACGTGCGCGCGGCGGACGATTCGCGCACGCGTCTGCTCAACCTGAGCTGGAGCAAACCGCTGTGGCGCAACAGCAGCTTCTATCTGTCGGCCAACCGCGAGATCGGCGACAGCCACTGGGCAGTGCAGGCGCAACTGGTGATCCCGTTCGATCTGCGCGGCAGTCTGGCGATCAGCAGCGAGCGCAGCAAGACCGGGCAGAGTCAGCAGCGGGTCAATTACAGTCGTTCGGTGCCGACCGAGGGCGGGGTCGGTTTCAATCTGGGCTACGCCGAGGGTGATGGCCCCGATTATCGTCAGGCCGACCTGACCTGGCGTCTGCAATCGGTGCAATTGCAGGCCGGGGTCTACGGCACTTCAGACGCCGAAACCCGTTGGGCTGATGCCAGTGGCTCGCTGGTGTGGATGGATCGCCAGGTATTCGCGGCCAATCGTATCGACGATGCATTTGTGGTGGTCAGTACCGATGGCTTTGCCGACATTCCAGTGCGCTACGAAAACCAGCAGGTCGGTCAAACCGACAAGAACGGCCATCTGCTGGTGCCTTGGAGCAGCGCCTATTACCGTGGCAAATATGAAATCGATCCGCTGAACCTGCCGGCCAACGTGCGCAGCCCCAACGTCGAGCAGCGCATCGCCGTGCGCCGGGGCAGCGGTTATTTGCTGGAGTTTCCACTGAGTCGGGTGATCGCTGCGAGTATCGTGCTGGTGGACGCGCAGCAACGTGAACTGCCGTTGGGCGCGGGCGTGTTGCACGAGCAAAGCGGGGCGCGCACGGTGGTTGGCTGGGATGGCCTGGTCTACCTGGAAAACCTGCAGGCACAGAACTCGTTGTTGGTGACGCTGGCGGACGGCAAGACCTGCAAGTCGCAGTTCAATGTGGATATGCAACAAAGCCAGGTGCCGCTGATCGGCCCGTTGGTGTGTCAATGAGCGCGGCGCGGATTTGCCTGTGTCTGGCGCTGCTGCTGCCTGGGGCGGCACAGGCCTTGTGTTCGGTGGTCAGTACCACTGCGGCGGCGTTCGGTTCGATCAGTTCGATTGCCGTGCGCACCACGACGCAGCCCAGTTCCACGCTCAACGCCGGGTTGAGTTGTACGGGTTCGCTGCTGACCCTGCTGACCAGCAATGATCACTTTTACGCCACCATCACCTCGACCCAGAGCGGCTTGCTCGGGCCGACCGGCGATGTCATCGGCTACACGATCTACGCCAACAACAGCACCAGCTACCCGGTGACCCGTGGCACCGCCTTCGACTTCGCCCGCAATGGCATCATCGACGCTTTGGGGCTGCTCAACGGCACCACCCCGAAAACCGTGCCGCTGTACCTGAGTACGACCATTGGCAGCAACGTTGCCGCCGGGGTCTACACAGAAACCCTGAGTATTTTCTGGAACTGGAATTACTGCTCCGGGATCGGTGCCGGCAGTATTTGCCTGGGGCGCGACATCAACAGCGGTACGGCGACGTTGACAGTGAACCTGACCGTGTCCAACGACTGCACGATTACCGCGCCAAACATTGCCTTTGGCAGCGCGCCGGTGATCAGCGCCTTTATGCCGGTGACCGGGCAGACGATCAATCTGGCCTGCACCAAGGGCAGCGCCTACACCGTCGGTTTGAGCGATGGGCAGAACCCGGTCAGTGTCGGCGGTCGGCGGCGGATGATTTCCGGGAGCAATTATCTGGCCTACGACATCTTCAAAAGCGCCGGGACTACTCGTTGGGGCAGTGTCGGCAGTGCGCGCCGGTCGAGCACTGACGCCGAGGTCAATCCAGGAAATGGTCTGGGCACCGGGAGCCAGATCTTCAATTACAACGCGAAAATCTACACCGATCAGACCACGCCGCCGGCGGGGACTTACCTGGACAATGTGGTGCTGGACGTGGGTTTCTGACCCAACACAGTCCCCTGTAGGAGCTGCGGCACGCTGCGATCTTTTGATTTTTAACATCAAGGTCAAAAGATCGCAGCGTGCCGCAGCTCCTACAGTGGGGCTTTCAGAATTGCATTGATTGCTTCAACTGCTGCGCCGCCGGCGAGTCTGTTGGGCTGACCATCGCATAGTTGTACCCGCCGCCGGACCAGTAATCGGCCTGCAGATCGCCGTCGCTGCGGCTGCCGCGTGGCAGAAAGGTGTTTTTCGGCCCCGGTGGCCGCACGTAGAAACTGACCTTGTGACCGCTGCGATCCTCATACATCACCATCGCCGCCGGACCTTCGTCGGTGCTGAGCAGACGGCCACTGACCGGTTCGAAGCCGGCGGATTTCAGATCCGGCAGACGACTGGCCTGAGTGAAATACCGGTCGAGCCAATGCTGCATGTCGCCGTCACTGTCGACTTTATAGTCCGCCGGCAATATTCCCTGCTGTGCAATCAGTCGATAGGCCTGCAAGGCATCGGTCATTGGCAGCACAGAGGCGCGCGCGAGGGTCATTTCCCGCGCCTGCCAGCCACTGAAACCACCGAGGCCGACCGCGATCAGCAAAACTGCCGCGCTGGCCAGATGACGCCGTGATTGACGCTTGAGACGCTGGCGAATCTGCGCCGGATCCAACTGCGGATTCGTCGGTTGTTGCAACGCACCGCCCAGCGCAGCGCGCAATTGTTGGGCATCCTGCTGCCAGGCGCGAACCTGTGCGGCGGTGTCCGGATGATTGGCCAGCCAGGCGTCGAGGACGCGCCGATCGGCCTCGCTGAGTTGGTGGTCGACGTACGCGTGCAGGTCGCGTTCGCTGGGGGGCATGCTGATCATTTGAGTATCCGCAAGGAAGGGCTGCTGATTTCGCCGTCGCTGAGCTGGCGCAAGGCCTGACGAGCGCGGGACAGACGCGACATCACCGTGCCGCTGGGGACGTTAAGGATTTGCGCGACTTCCTTGTAGCTCAAGCCTTCCACCGAAACCATCAACAGCAGGGCTCGCTGTTCAGCAGGCAGGCGATCGAAGGCTTGCAGGGTCGATTGGGCGATCACCGTGCGCTCGGTCGAGGGCTCGGCGTCATCGCGACCGGTGAAGAATTCGAGCATCCGCGCATAACGACGGGAGCGCCGATGGGCGTCGAGAAACTGCCGATAGAGGATTGCGAACAGCCATGCACGCACGTCACCCTCGGCGCGTTTGCCGCTCCAGCCGGACAAGGCCCGTTCAAGGCTGGCCTGCACCAGATCGTCGGCGCTGGCGCCATTGTGCGTCAGAGACAGGGCGAAGCGCCTCAGACGGGGAATCAACTCACGCAGGTGTTCGTCGAGTGTGTTCATGGAAAGGGGCATGCCTGGGGTAGAAACGGCGGTATTGATTAGCAAGACGCCGCTTGATGCAGGTTATTCCATGAATCTGCGTGAAAGTTTTTTTTCTTAACTGGGTAGGAAAGTTCGTCGCGTTTTGTAGTCAGCGTAATAATGTTGCATGTCCCGGCTCAACGGGTTCGACATGCGCAGGCAGGCAACCTCGCCGAATGCGCTTTGTCGCCCGATGAGATCAAGGGGGACCTTTTTTATGCAAGCTTTCGCAATTTCCAACCAGCCGCAATCCCGTGCGGGAATTGATAGTTCATGGCAACGTTTTGGGTGTGGCCCGAAAGCCACACCGGCATTTTCTCTGATTCACCACGCCATTGAGGCGCAAGCGGTGCGCATGCCCGAGGGCATCGCGGCTCACTGTCGGGGCGAGACAATCACCTATGGCGAATTGAACCGGCAGGCCAATCGCCTCGCTAGGCATCTGCTTGAGCAAGGGGTGGCCGCTGGCGATCATGTCGCGCTGTTTGTCGAGCGCTCGATTCCTATGCTGGTGGGGATGCTGGCAACACTGAAAATCGGCGCTGCCTACATTCCTCAGCATGTGGGGATCACACCGACGCACCAGTTGCAGCACATCATGAAGGTCGCTCGCACGCGCATCGTACTGACGCTCTCGGAGCTGGCGTGCGCAATCCCGCTGACGACACTGCAGCACTGCATACACCTCGATACCTTTATCAAGACGCCGTCATCGCAAGCTGATGAGCGCAACCCCGCCGGTCAACAGATTTCGGCCGATTCGCTGTGCTTCGTGCTGTTCACCTCGGGCACGACCGGCGTACCCAATGGCGTACGTGTCACGCAACGTAATGTCTGCAATATTCTGCTGACCGCCCCGGGCAACCTCGGTATGCAGCCGGGATGCAAGGTCGGACAAATCCTCAACATTGCCTTCGACATGGCGGCTTGGGAGATTTTCGGGTGTCTGGCCCATGGCGCAACGTTGCTGATTCGCGGCAAGAACATCGCCGCGACAGCCGAGCAGTGTGATGTGCTGATCGCCACGCCGTCGATTCTTGCCACGCTGGAGCCGGAACGTTGCACCCGTGTGAGGGTGGTGGCGCTGGCGGGTGAGCCTTGTCCGCAACCCCTGGCAGATCGCTGGGCATCGTTTTGCCAGTTCTATAACGCCTGCGGGCCGACCGAAACCACCATCGTCAACACCATGCAGCGCTACCGGCAACCAGGCGCCTTGACCATTGGCAAGCCGACGCCGAACAACACCGTGTATGTGCTGGATGAGGCAGGGCAGTTATGCGCGCCCGGTGAGCCGGGCGAAATGTGGGCGGGCGGGGATTGTGTGACGGCAGGTTATCTGTGCAATCCGCAATTGACCGCTGAACGCTATCGCGCTGACCCCTTTCTCGGTGAGGGCCGCATGATGTTCCGCACCCGAGACCTGGGCCGCTGGACGCAGGACGGTGAGTTGGAGCACCTGGGACGGGTCGATGACCAGGTCAAGATTCGCGGTTTCCGTGTGGAACTTGACTCGGTTTCCACTGCGCTTGAGGCATCCCCGAGCTGCGAGCGGGCGGTTACGTTGAAACTCGACAATCGCAACCTGGTGGCGTTTGTCTATCCGCGCACCACGGACATCGTCGCTGCCCGCCATTGCTGCGAACAGCGCTTGGCCTATTACTGCGTGCCGACTCTCATTCTGGCGGTGGACAGCATTCCGCTCACTTCCCGAGGCAAAGTCGACAAGCGTCTGTTACTCGAATGGGCCATGGCGCATCAACGGCAGCAGAGCAACGCTCAGGAGACGGGGCAATGAGTCGGCTGGATGCGGGCCTGGTCTTGCCCCCCCGGCGGGCACTTTGGCGGCGGTTGGGCTCGCTGCCGGTGTTTTCCCACTACAACCGTTTGTTTGCGCTGGTGCTGATCGTCAATGTCGCAGCGTTGGGCCATGGTCTGACCGCTGGGCAATGGTGGACAGGCGACAGTCTCGCATTGCCGACGCTGTCTGGCTGGGTCACGGCGAATCTGTCATTGGCGATTCTGGTTCGCCAGCAGTACCTGATCAATCTGCTGTTCTGGCTCGCAACCCGCGTCCCCACTAGCTGGCCGCTGGCAATTCGGCGCTCGCTGGCCAAGGTTTATCATTTTGGTGGTCTGCACAGCGGTGGTGCGGTTGCCGCGATCGTCTGGTTTGCGCTGTTGTTGGCGGTGATGCTCCAGGATCGATTCGCGGGGCCGGGTACCGTCTCGATGACGCTGTTGGCTGTCAGTGGCAGCCTGCTCGGCGTGCTGTTGTTGATGGCGATCATGGCACTGCCGCGCATTCGCTCGACGTTCCATAACGCGTTTGAACGAACCCATCGTTTTGGCGGCTGGACGGCACTCGGGCTGTTTTGGGTGATGACACTGATCGCCGCCCGTGATCAGAACCCGAAGGCGAGCCTGCTGCAGATGCTTGGCGACTCGACCTCGTTCTGGATGCTGCTATTACTGACGTTCAGCATCGTCCTGCCGTGGCTGCGCCTGCGCAGGGTGCCGGTGACACAGGTAAAGCCGTCGTCGCATGTGCTGATTGCAGGGTTCGAGCATCTGACGCCGTTTGCCGGATCGTCCACGGCCATCAGCCTCAATCCGCTGTGGGAATGGCATTCATTTGCCAATATTCCTGCGCCGGGCCAGCCTGGTTTTCGCTTGATCATTTCCCGCGCGGGCGATTGGACGGGGCGCTTGATTGATCAGCCATCGACTCATGTCTGGGTCAAGGGCATCACTACCGCAGGTGTTGCCCACATTGAAACGCTGTTCAAGTCGGTGGTGTATGTCGCGACCGGCAGTGGCATCGGTCCGGTGTTGCCGCACCTGCTGGCACAACAAGTGCCGATCCACCTGATCTGGTCAACCCGCAGCCCGCGCAAGACCTATGGCGATGAACTGGTGGACGAAATTCTTCGGGCTCAACCCGGTGCGCATATCTGGGATACCGACCTATCGGGTAAGCCGGATCTGGTGGCGTTGGCCTACGCGGCCGTCCAGGCAACCGGTGCCGAGGCGGTGATCTGCATTTCCAATCAAACACTGACTGAACGTGTTGTCGAGGAAATGGAGGCGCGAGGCATTGCGGCCTACGGCGCCCTCTGGGACTCCTGACGACCGCGCCTGTGACTTACTGAAATTTTCCCTTGTTTGAAGAGATTGTCATGAACCTGTTGATTGAACGACATGGGCGGGTTGCCCTGATTCGACTGAACCGCCCCCAAGCCCGAAATGCGCTGAGCACGTCACTGATGCAAGAGTTGCTGGCGACGTTGCAGTCGCTGGACAGCGATCCGCAGGTGGGCTGTTTCGTCATCGCCGGGACGAAGGACTACTTCGCTGCGGGCGCGGATATTCGTGAAATGTACGACAAGAGTTGTGCTGACATGATCCGCGAAGACTATTTCGCCGGTTGGGAGGCCTTTTCGCGGCTACGCACACCGAAAGTCGCAGCGGTGAGCGGCTACGCATTCGGCGGTGGCTGCGAGCTTGCCATGATGTGTGATGTGATCATTGCGGCGGACACCGCGCAGTTCGGGTTGCCGGAAATCAGGCTTGGGGTCATGCCTGGAATGGGCGGCACCCAGCGTTTGACCCGCTTGATTGGTCGTGCCAAAGCCATGGACATGATTCTGACCGGACGCTCGCTTTGCGCCGCGCAAGCCGAGCAGGCCGGTCTGGTATCGCGGGTGACCGATTCCGCCGAGGTTTTGCCGCAAGCATTGGCCGTCGCGCAACAGATCAGTGGTTTTCCGCGCACGGCGGTGCGTGCGGCGCGGGAGGCCGTAGACCGCGTTGATGAATCGGGCTTGCGCGAGGGCATTGTGTTCGAGCGCCGTTCCTTCCATGGCTTGTTCGCGACGCCGGGGCAACGGGAAGGCATGCGGGCATTCCTGGAGAAGCGTGCGCCTCGATTTGAGCTGGACCGCTAGTGGTTTGAATACGTCGCTCGCGATCAGATGAAAGAAACTACAGTTCAAAGGGAATAACCCTGCGAGACGAACGTCTCATAGCACCTTTCCCTATGGCCGATGGCCCTGGAGTCTTTCATGGTTGATCGCACCTCACCCCCGGGCGGGCCGCAGCGTCCGCCCTTGAGTGGCGCAAGCCTGGTGCTGCGTCTTGGCGGCATCGCGATAGTTGTCGCGGCTGTCGCCGGGGCGTTTGCCTACGTCCACGGTAACCTTGACCCACAACGTCTGACGCCCAAGGCGCTGGTCGATGTGCTGGAGAAAAACAACGGCGTGCATCCCGGGTTCCGTCGCAACCACGCCAAAGGCGTGTGCGTGATCGGGCATTTTGAGAGCAGCGGCGAGGCGCGGGCGTTTTCTGTCGCGCAGGTGTTCAACGAGGCGCGGACTCCGGTGGTCGGGCGCTTCGCATTGCCGGCGGGCAATCCCTACGCCCCGGACAGCAGCGTACCGATTCGCAGTCTGGCGCTGCGTTTCAGTCAGGCCAACGGTCAGCAATGGCGCACCGGGATGAACAGCATGCCGGTGTTCCCGGTCGGCACGCCCGAAGCGTTCTATCAATTGCAGCAGGCGCAGTCGCCGGATCCGGTCACGGGCAAACCGGACCCGTCGAAGGTGCCGGCATTCTTCGCCGCGCACCCGGAAGCCGTGCCGTTCCTGACGTGGGTGAAGACCGCCAAACCCTCGGCCAGCTATGCCACCGAAACCTACAACAGCGTGAATGCGTTCTATCTGGTCAGCGCCAGTGGGCAGAAGCAGGCGGTGCGCTGGAGCGTCACGCCACTGGCGCGCGATGCCGCCGGAGCAACAGCGCCGGAGGGCGCGGATTTTCTGGAAAAGGATTTGGTGCAGCGACTGGCCGAAGGGCCGTTGCGCTGGCAGTTGAACATCACCTTGGCCAACCCCGGTGACCCGGTAAACGATGCAAGCAAAACCTGGCCCGACGGCCGCAAGGTGATCAACGCCGGCACGCTGGTACTGGAGAAGACCCAGCCGCAGCTCAGCGGTGAATGCCGAGACATCAATTACGATCCGCTGGTGCTGCCCGCCGGTATCGAAGGCTCCGACGACCCGTTGCTCGCTGCGCGTTCCGCCGGTTACGCCGATTCCTACCTGCGGCGTACCAGTGAAGTCAGCCAACTGCCCGCCGCCAGACAGGAGGCTCGCCCATGAGCACGCAACCGACTCATTTCGCGCTGTTGGCGCGGCTCCTGCACTGGCTGATGGCGGTCATGATCATCGCCATGTTGTTCATTGGCGCCGGCATGGTCACTTCGGTCTCACAGCGGCATGAATGGCTGATTCACCTGCATAAACCGCTGGGGATTGCGATTTTGCTGCTGGTGGTCGTGCGCCTGTTGGTACGGTTTTCTACCCGACAGCCGCCGCTACCGGCCGATCTGCCGGGCTGGCAGGTGATGGCGGCCAAGGCTTCGCATGTGTTGTTGTACGCATTGATGTTGGTGCTGCCGCTGCTCGGTTGGGCGATGATCAGTGCGTCGGGGGAGCCGGTGATGCTCAGTAATACCCTGCAATTGCCGTCGATCCTGCCGGCCGATGCGCAGGTGTTTGCCATGTTGCGCAAGGCGCACGGTTATCTGGCGTACCTGTTGTTTCTGACCGTGCTGTTACACCTGGCGGCGGCGCTGTTCCACGGTTGGGTGCGCCGCGACGAGGTGCTCGACAGCATGTTGCGCGGTCGCCAGCGCAATTAACCGGCCTGTGTGGCGCACCGCTGCGGTGCGCCACTTTTCAGGGTCAGCCACCAGTAACCCAGCGCCAGCGCATTGATAGCGGCGCCAAGCAGGCACACGCCGCTCCAGCCGGCCCACGCGTATGTCGCCGTGGAAAGGATTGAACCCACGGCGCTGCCAATCGAGTAGAACAGCATGTAGCCGGCAGTGAGGCGGCTTTGCGCTTCGGGGCGCACGCTGTAGATCATGCTCTGGCTGGTGACGTGTACGGCCTGCAGGCCCAGATCCAGAGTGATCACCCCCAGCAACAGCGCCCACAACGAGGATTGGGTGAGGGCGATTGGCAGCCACGAGGCGAGCATCAGCAGCAGCGACACACCACTGACCCATTGGCCCAGACCGCGATCGGCGAGATGTCCGGCGCGTGCTGCAGCCAGTGCCCCGGCGGCGCCGGCCAGTCCGAACAGGCCGATTTCGCTGTGCGACAACGACAGCGGCGGGGCGGCCAGCGGCAGTACCATCGGCGTCCACAGGACCATAGCGCTGGCGAAGGTCAGCAACGCGAGAATTGCCCGTTGGCGCAGCACCGGCTCTTGTTTGAACAGGCGGAACACCGAGACGATCAGCGCGCCGTAAGCGCTGGACCGTTGCGCGGACTCACGCCTGGGCAGGACGCGCAACAGTAGAAAGGCCATCAGCAGCGTCAGCCCCGCCGACAACAGATAAATCGCCCGCCAGCCGGCCAGATCAGCCATGGCACCGGCCACGGTACGGGCGAGCAGAATACCGACGACGATTCCGCTGGTGACCACGCCGACCACTCGACCGCGTTGCGCCGGGATGGCCAATGTCGCGGCGTAGGCCACCAGCACTTGCGTCACCACCGCGAGCAAACCGGTCAACGACATGCCGAGCAGCAGCCACAGACTGTTGGGTGCCAGCGCAATCATCAGCAGGGCGACTGCCGAGAGCAGGGTCTGGGTGACGATCAGTCGGCGTCGGTTGAGCAGATCGCCGAGGGGCACCAGCAATACCAGACCGATGCCGTAACCGATCTGCGTCAAGGTCATGACGATACCGATGCTTGCCGGTGACATGGCGAATGCGTCGGCCATGGCGTCCAGTAGCGGCTGCGCGTAATACACGTTGCCCACGGCCAGACCGCAGGCAATGGCGAACAGCAGCACCACGCTGCTTTTGAGTGGTTGAGGTTGCATGCCCTGATTCCTTTTTGGGTTTCAAATTAAAACCAGAATCAAAGTAAGCATTCTGGTTTTAATTTGCAACCTTGTCGGTCATGGCATTTGATCGCGCAAAAAAAAGATCGCAGACCATGCTGCGATCTTCGGGTGGAGCGGGGGGAGGAATCAGCGCAGGGTGTCGACCATGTCGGCGATGGTGGTCAGCACGTCTTTGCCCAACTGTTTCGAGCGTTTGCCCGACCAGCCCGTTTCTTTGTTCGGATGATCGTCGTGATCCTTGAACGGCATTTCCAGGGTCAGCGACAGGCAGTCGTATGTCTGACCGACCGCGTTGCAGGCCAGCGTCATGTTGGCCTGGCCCGGTTCGTCGCGGGTGTAGCCGAACTGGGTCTGGAAGTCCTTGGTGGTGTGCTTGAGGTGCGTGCGGAAATGCTCTTCGAGCTTCTCGATGCGCGGCGTGTAACCCGGATTGCCTTCACAACCGGCGGTGAACACGTGGGGGATTTCCTCGTCACCGTGTACGTCCAGGAACAGATCGACGCCATACTTTTCCATCTGCTGTTGTACGAAAAGTACCTCGGGGCTGACGTCCTGACTGGCGCTCTGCCAGGCGCGATTCAAATCCTGGCCCATGGCGTTGGTGCGCAGGTGACCGTGGAAGGCGCCGTCCGGGTTCATGTTCGGCACCAGATACAAATCGGCGCTGGCCAGCAGTCTGTTCAGCACCGGATCGTCGTGGCGTTCCAGGCGCTCGATCACGCCTTCCATGAACCATTCGGCCATGTGCTCGCCCGGGTGCTGTTGCGCGATGATCCAGATTTTGCGCTGGCTCTCGACACCGCTGCCCTTGCGCAGTAACTGAATGTCACGCCCTTCGACGCTCTTGCCGGTGGCCAGCAGTTCGGTGCCGGCCTTGGTCAGCGCCTGCTCGATCAACCAGTCATGACGACCGCGGCTGTAGGGTTCGAAGTAGGCGAACCAGGCGTGGGTTTGCTCGGCTTCAAGGCAAAAGCGCAGGCTGTCACCTTCGAAACTGGTGGGAATGCGGAACCAGTTGACGTGGTCGTAGGAAGCGACAGCCTGATAGCCGGTCCAGGCCTTGTTGTAGGAGGATTGACTGGCGTTGACCAGGCGGAACCAGTGTTCCTGATGAACATGCAGGCCGCTGGCCTTGAAGTGGAACCACTGAAAATGCGCGCTGCGGGTATCCGGGCGGATGGCCAGAACCGGGTTGAGCGGATTGGAGATGTCGATGACTTGGATGTTGCCGCTGTCGAAGTTGGCGCTGATGTCGAACGAAGATTTGGCCACGGTCATAATCGGTTCCTGAATATGATTTTTATGGCGGCTACTTTACACGCAAGACTGAGGTGAAACCGAGGGAAATTGCGGCTTGCGGTAGGGGGCGTCTTCCGTGACGCGCAAGCAGCTTAGAGACTGTGCGATTGATTCTCAAGTGCTAATTGTCATTGGTTTGCCCCAATCTGGCCGGGCCAAGCTTGCCAAGCGATATTCTTTTGATATTATCCGCGCCATCGAATTTGCAGCACCCACAGACTTCATTAGCCTGAAGCCATAAGCCCGAAAAACGGGCAAAAAAAGACCCGGCAAAAAGCCGGGTCAAAAACCGTGATTAGCCTGATGAGGAGATAGTCCAGAAGACCGACCTGAGGTCTCTGGTCCATCGACTGATCTCGCGATCAGCTGCTTGCAATAATAATCATTATCATTTGCAAGTCAAACGTTTTTATCTGCGCGATTGGAAAATTCTTTCCTGTCCGCTCACTTCCCGTGTTCGTCAGAGCTGCTCGCCATCAATCGAATGGTCGACCATCGCTCGCGCCATATCCACCATATGCACCACCGAAAAGGCCAGGTCACGGCTTGCGCCCTGCAGGTTTTCGGCTGCCTTGAAGGCGGTGGCCGCTGCGCAACGCAGCAGATCTGACGCATGCACCAGCGCTTCCTCGCCGCTCAGATGGCGTTTCACATCAAAAAAACGCTCATCGACCTCGGGTTCTGACACAGCTGGTTTCAAGTAATAGTCCAGCGCTCGCTGCGCTGCCGCGTTGCCTTGAGGGGAGGTAAACGTGGTGTCCATTTGCAGATCGGGCAAGTCTTTGCTGCTGATATTCATGGTGAAGGGTCACTCCTTGTTCGATTGGAAGTCCGTGCTTTCAGGATAGTACGATGCGTAGTTGTGACCAGAATTTAAATACTACAATATGTGTTTTGCCGGCCGAAGGCGGGGCAAGTAAGGTGCCGCACATGGATAAATGGATTGAGTTGGTCAAGGCCAAGATGAGTGAACTCAAAATCACTCAAACAGAGCTCGGAGAGCGCGTCGGCATGTCCCAGGGCGGCATCGGCCATTGGCTGAACAAACGCCGCGAACCGGGCATCACCCAAATGAACCGCGTGTTGCAGGCGCTGGGCATGGACTTCCTCGAAGTGGTGCTGGTGATCCGTGAACCGCAGGAAGCGGCGGATGACGAAATGCCATTGGCACAGAAGTACAACCCGTACTTCCGCTACCCGGTCAGTGACTGGTCCACCTCGTGCGAAATCCGCGAGAGTGCAGCCACAACCTATGCTCCGACGCAGGACAAGCAGCGCTTCGAACTGACGGATTATCACGCCCGTGGTGCGGCGTTCTGGCTGACGGTGGCGGGGGATTCCATGACCGCACCGACCGGCCAGAGCATTGCCGAGGGCATGCTGATTCTGGTTGACCCTGAGGTGGAAGCACTGCCCGGCAAACTGGTGATCGCCCAGTGGCAAGGCTGCGATGAAGCGATCTTTCGCAAGCTGGACGAAGAGGGCGGCCAGCGTTATCTGGTACCGCTCAATCCGACCTGGCCCAAAGCCTTGTTCACCGATGAGTGTCGAATCATTGGCGTAGTGGTTCAGGCCACAGCGCGTTTCTAGCCAGATCGATCCTCGTTCGGCTCAGGATCGATCCTCTGGCTACAAGGCTTCCAGTTCAACCAAAGCGCTGCCTTCGCTGACCATTTCGCCTTCCTGGCAATACAGCGCTTTGATCACTCCCGCATGGGGCGCGCGAATGCTGTGCTCCATCTTCATCGCCTCCAGCACCACCAGTTGCGCACCGGCCTCGACCGATTGCCCGGCCTCCACCAACACCCGCACGATGCTGCCGTTCATGGGCGCAGTCAGACCGCCCTGATGGCTGTGGCTGGCGTCGACGGCGCTGATCGGGTCGTAGGTCTGAATACGCCGTAACTCGCCGTCCCATTGCAGGTGCAGCGAATCGCCCTGGCGAATGGCGCGCAAGGTGCGGCGCACGCCGTCGCGCTCGACCACCAGCGTTTCACCGCAAAGTCGGGCGTGGCTGGTGATGCCCAGCGTCAACGCCCGGTCCTGGCCCTCGCAGCTCAAGTGCAGAGTGATTTCCGCCGGCAGGCCCGCGCGCAAACCTCGGTTCAAGGCCCACGGCGATCCCGGATCATCTTCCCGAACAGCGCTAGGCAAACCCTGTGCAAAAGCCTGTGCTGCGGTTTGCCAGAACTCATCGCTCAACTCCCTCGGAGCAGGCAGCAGCGTTTCCTGATAACGCGGAATGAACCCGGTATCCAGCTCCGCGGCGGCAAACGCTGGATGCGCGATGATCCGCCGCAGGAAGTTGATGTTGGTCTTCAAACCGCCGATCGCGAACTCATCGAGCATGCTCAACAGCCGCAGCCGCGCCTGCTCGCGATCCTCGCCCCAGGCGATCAGCTTGCCGAGCATCGGGTCGTAGAACGGCGAAATTTCATCACCTTGCTCAACACCGCTATCGACCCGACGCCCTGGTCCCGCAGCCGATTCACGATACAAATCCAGGCGGCCGGTAGCCGGCAGGAAATCATTCGACGGATCTTCGGCATACAGGCGCACTTCAATCGCATGGCCATTGAGCGGCACCTGATCCTGGGTGATCGGCAACGCTTCGCCGCGCGCCACACGAATCTGCCACGCCACCAGATCGAGTCCGGTGATCGCTTCGGTGACCGGGTGTTCGACCTGCAAGCGCGTGTTCATCTCCATGAAGAAGAATTCGCCGCGCGCATCCAGCAGGAACTCCACGGTCCCCGCGCCGACGTAACCAATCGCCTGCGCCGAACGCACAGCCGCTTCGCCCATGGCCCGGCGCAGCTCCGGAGTCAGGCCCGGGGCCGGGGCTTCTTCGACGACTTTCTGGTGCCGGCGCTGAATCGAACAATCACGCTCGTTGAGGTACAGGCAGTTGCCATGCTGATCGGCGAACACCTGAATTTCCACATGGCGTGGTTTGAGCAGGTATTTCTCCACCAGCATCCGCGAATCGCCGAATGACGACTGCGCCTCACGCTGCGCCGAGGCCAGGGCTTCGGCCAATTGGCTGACGTCCTCAACAACTTTCATGCCTTTGCCGCCGCCACCGGCCGTGGCCTTGAGCAGCACCGGATAGCCAATGCGTGCGCAGGCATCGCGGAAGGTATCGAGATCCTGCGCCTCGCCGTGATAGCCCGGCACCAGCGGCACGCCGGCGGTTTCCATCAACGCCTTGGCCGCCGATTTGCTGCCCATCGCGTCGATGGCCGAGGCGGGTGGACCAAGGAAAATCAGCCCGGCTTGTTCAATGGCGCGGGCGAAGCCGGCATTTTCCGACAGAAAGCCATAACCCGGATGAATCGCCTGCGCGCCGCTGGCCTTGGCCGCCGCGATCAGTTTGTCGATTTGCAAATAGCTGTCAGCGGCTTTGCTGCCACCGAGATCAACGCGGACATCCGCTTCCCGGCTGTGCCGCGCTTCGCGGTCGGTCGCGCTGTGCACGGCGACGGTGGTCAGGCCCAGCGCCTTGGCGGTACGCATGACCCGGCAAGCGATTTCGCCACGGTTGGCCACCAGCAGGGTGGTGAGGACAGGTGCGCTCATCAACGCGGCTCCTTGGGGGTGGTTGCAGCCTGCCAGCTTGGCGGACGTTTTTGCAGAAAGGCGCGCAAGCCTTCCTGACCTTCAGGGCTGACGCGGATGCGTGCGATGGCGTTTTCGGTGTAACGGCGCAGCGCCGGGGTCAGCGCGCCGTTACCGACTTCGCGCAGCAGATCCTTGCTGGCGCGCATCGCGGCGGGACTGTTGAGCAGCAGGTTGTCGATCCATTGTTCGACCGCTTGATCAAGCTCGGCGGCCGGGTAGCTCTCGGACAACAAACCGATTTCCCGCGCACGCTGCCCGCCGAAACGTTCAGCGGTCAGGGCGTAGCGACGCGCAGCCCGTTCGCCGATGGCCTGCACCACGAACGGACTGATCACCGCAGGTGCCAGGCCGATGCGCACTTCCGACAGACAGAACTGCGCGTCATCGCTGCCAATCGCCATGTCGCAGCAACTGATCAGCCCCAGCGCGCCGCCGAACGCCGCGCCCTGCACCACGGCCACGGTCGGGACTTTCAGCTTGGCGAGGTTGTACATCAGCTCCGCCAGTTCCCGGGCGTCGTCGAGGTTGGTGTGGTAATCGAGCTCGGCCGATTGCTGCATCCACGCCAGATCGGCGCCGGCGCTGAAGTGTTTGCCGCGTCCGCGCACCAGCAGGAAACGCAGGCTGGCATCGCTGGCCACCTTGTCCAGCGCCAGAATCAGTTCGCGGATCATTTCGGCGTTGAACGCGTTGTTCTTTTCTTCGCGGCTCAGCCACAGGGTCGCGAAACCCCGTGGATCGCTCTGCAATTCGAGGGTGTTGAAGTCGCTCATAGGGTTCTCCCGATCACATCCGGAACACGCCGAAGCGGCTCGGTTCGATAGGCGCGTTCAGCGACGCGGACAAGGCCAGAGCCAGCACGTCACGAGTCTGCGCCGGGTCGATGACGCCGTCGTCCCACAGTCGTGCGCTGGAATAGTAAGGGTGACCCTGCTCTTCGTATTGGTCGAGGATCGGTTGCTTGATCTCGGCTTCCTGCGCGGCGCTGAAGGCCTGCCCGCTGCGTTCGGCCTGCTCGCGCTTGACCTGCACCAACACGCCCGCAGCCTGCTCGGCGCCCATCACGCCGATGCGCGCATTCGGCCACATCCACAGGAAGCGCGGATCGTAAGCGCGCCCGCACATGCCGTAGTTACCGGCGCCGAAGCTGCCGCCGATGATCACGGTGAATTTCGGCACCTTGGCACAGGCCACCGCCGTCACCAGCTTCGCGCCGTGCTTGGCGATGCCGCCGGCCTCGTATTTCTGCCCGACCATGAAGCCGGTGATGTTCTGCAGGAACAGCAGCGGAATGCCGCGCTGGCAGGCCAGTTCGATGAAGTGCGCGCCTTTTTGCGCGGCTTCGGCAAAGAGGATGCCGTTGTTGGCGAGGATCGCGATCGGGTAACCGTGCAGGTGCGCAAAACCGCAGACCAGCGTGGTGCCGAACAGCGCCTTGAATTCATCGAACACCGAGCCGTCGACCAGCCGCGCAATCACTTCGCGCACGTCGAACGGCTGTTTGGCGTCGGCGGAAACCACACCGTACAACTCATCGCTGGCGTACAGCGGCGCAATCGGCGTGCGTTGTTGCACTTCACCGAGCTTGCGCCAGTTGAGGTTGGCAACGCTGCGGCGGGCGAGGGCGAGGGCGTGTTCGTCGCTCTCGGCGTAATGGTCGGCGACCCCGGAAATCTTGCAGTGCACATCGGCACCGCCGAGGTCTTCAGCGCTGACCACTTCTCCGGTCGCGGCTTTCACCAGCGGCGGGCCGGCGAGGAAGATGGTTGCCTGGTTGCGCACCATGATCGCTTCGTCCGCCATCGCCGGCACATAGGCGCCGCCAGCGGTGCACGAGCCCATGACCACGGCGATCTGCGGAATGCCCATCGCGCTCATGTTGGCCTGGTTGAAGAAGATCCGGCCGAAGTGTTCGCGATCCGGGAACACCTCGTCCTGACGCGGCAGGTTGGCGCCGCCCGAGTCCACCAGATAGATGCACGGCAATCGGTTCTGCTGGGCGATGGTCTGCGCGCGCAGGTGTTTTTTCACGGTCAGCGGGTAGTACGAGCCACCTTTCACCGTCGCGTCGTTGGCGACGATCATGCACTCGACGCCTTCGACCCGGCCGATCCCGGCAATCACGCCGGCGGCGGGAACGTCTTCGCCATACACCGCGTGCGCGGCGAGCTGGCTGATTTCCAGAAACGGCGAGCCCGGGTCCAGCAGGCGATTGATCCGCTCACGCGGCAGCAATTTACCGCGCGAGGTGTGCCTTTCCTGGGCTTTCGCGCCGCCACCTTGCGCCACGTGGGCGAGCAGGGTGTGCAGGGCGTCGACCTGTTCGAGCATCGCCGCGCTGTTGGCGGCGAACTCCGCTGAACGGGGGTTGAGCTGGGTATGCAGGATAGCCATGGACAGCTCCGTTTTAGCGGGTTTCGTTGAACAGTTCGCGGCCGATCAGCATGCGCCGGATCTCGCTGGTGCCGGCGCCGATTTCGTAGAGCTTGGCGTCACGCAGCAGGCGGCCGGCCGGGAATTCGTTGATGTAGCCGTTACCGCCGAGAATCTGGATCGCGTCGAGGGCCATTTGCGTCGCGCGTTCGGCGGTGTAGAGGATCACCCCGGCGGCGTCCTTGCGCGTGGTTTCGCCGCGCTCGCAGGCCTGGGCCACTGCATACAGGTAGGCGCGGCTGGCGTTGAGCTGGGTGTACATGTCGGCGACTTTGCCCTGGATCAGCTGGAACTCGCCGATGCTCTGGCCGAACTGCTTGCGGTCATGGATGTACGGCACGATCAGGTCCATGCACGACTGCATGATCCCGGTCGGGCCGCCGGACAGCACGACGCGCTCGTAATCGAGGCCACTCATCAGCACTTTGACGCCGCCGTTGAGCACGCCGAGGATGTTTTCTTCCGGCACTTCGACGTCATCGAAAAACAGCTCGCAAGTGTTGGAGCCGCGCATGCCGAGCTTGTCGAACTTGTTGCTGCGGCTGAAGCCTTTCCAGTCGCGTTCGACGATGAATGCAGTGATACCGTGCGGGCCTTTTTCCAGGTCGGTCTTGGCGTAAATCACGTAGGTGTTGGCGTCAGGGCCGTTGGTGATCCAGGTCTTGCTGCCGTTGAGCACGAAACGGTCGCCGCGCTTGTCGGCGCGCAATTTCATCGAGACCACGTCGGAACCGGCGTTTGGCTCGCTCATGGCGAGGGCGCCGACATGTTCGCCGCTGATCAGCTTGGGCAGGTATTTGCTTTTTTGTTTGTGGTTGCCGTTGCGGTTGATCTGGTTGACGCAAAGGTTGGAATGCGCGCCGTAGGACAGCGCCACCGAGGCCGAACCGCGGCTGATTTCTTCCATCGCCACCACGTGCGCCAGGTAACCCAGACCCGCACCGCCGTACTCTTCCGGCACGGTGATACCCAGCAGGCCCATGTCGCCGAACTTGCGCCACATATCGGCCGGAAACAGGTTGTCGTGGTCGATCTGCGCGGCGCGTGGGGCGATCTGATCGGCGACGAAGGACTGAACCTGATCGCGCAGCATGTCGATGGTTTCACCGAGGGCGAAGTTCAGGGATGGGTAGCTCATGGGTCACCTTTTGGCTTTTTTGTAGGGTGGGGAGGGCAGTCGAACGGCTCTCACCTTTACGTTAACGTAAGCCTGCGCTGGTTGGCTGTCAATCACCCTTTACGTTAACGTCAACATAGGCGAGAGTAGGACCAGTTCAGGATTGAAGCGGAGTGCTTTTGGTGGGGGCGGGCTTGTGTGGCGAGGGGATTCATCCCCGATGGTTGGCGAAGCCGACCCAAAACCTGTGAATGCGGTTCAGCAGGAAAAACTGAGGTGCGCTTCGCACACCATCGGGGATGAATCCCCTCACCACAAGGCCACCCGCAAAAAAGTGAGCTCCGGTAAACCCACTAATAAAGACAATAGGGGTCATCATGGATCAACCCAGTGCAAACCCGCAGCGCAGCTACACCCGTGGTTCCCAGAGCAAAGCCTTGCTGGCGATGACCATCGGGCAGAAGTTCGACGAGACCGTCGCGCAGTACCCGGACGGCGAGGCGCTGGTGGTGCGCCACCAGCAGCTGCGTTACACCTGGCAGCAACTGGCCGACGCGGTGAACGTGCATGCCAGAGCGCTGCTGGCGCTGGGTTTGCAGGCCGGTGACCGGCTCGGCATCTGGGCGCCGAACTGCGCGCAGTGGTGCATCACGCAAATCGCCACGGCGAAGATCGGCGTAATCCTGGTCAACATCAACCCGGCCTACCGCAGCTCCGAACTGGAATACGTGCTCAAGCAGTCCAGTTGCCAGTGGCTGGTGTGCGCCGGCGCTTTCAAGTCCTCCAACTACCACGCCATGCTGCAAGGGCTGGTACCGGAACTCGCAGAGCAATCCATCGGCCATTTGTGCAGCGAACGTCTGGCGGATTTGCGCGGGTTGATCAGCCTTGATGCACAGCCGCCTTCGGGTTTTCTCCCGTGGTCGCAACTGGCAGATCTGGCCGCCAGTGTCTCTGCCGAACAATTGCGTGAACGCAGCGACAGTCTGCACTTCGATCAACCGGTGAATATCCAGTACACCTCCGGCACCACCGGTTTCCCCAAGGGCGCGACCCTCAGTCACTACAACATCCTCAACAACGGTTACATGGTCGGCGAAAGCATCGGCCTGACCCCGAGCGACCGCCTGGTGATCCCCGTGCCGCTGTATCACTGCTTCGGCATGGTCATGGGCAACCTCGGCTGCATCACCCACGCCAGTACGATGATTTACCCCAATGACGCGTTCGATCCGCTACTGACCCTGCAAACCGTCGCTGAAGAGCAAGCCACCGGGTTGTACGGCGTGCCAACCATGTTCATCGCCATGCTCGATCAGCCGCAGCGGGCCGAGTTCGATCTGTCGAGCCTGCGCACCGGGATCATGGCCGGTGCCACCTGCCCGATCGAAGTGATGCGGCGGGTCATCAGTGAGATGCACATGAGCGAAGTGCAGATTGCCTACGGCATGACCGAAACCAGCCCGGTGTCACTGCAGACCGGGCCAAACGATGAGCTGGAGCTGCGCGTGACCACTGTCGGCCGAACTCAGCCACAGCTGGAAAGCAAGATCATCGACGAGGCCGGTAACCTGGTTCCGCGCGGCACCATCGGCGAACTCTGCACCCGTGGTTACAGCGTGATGCTTGGTTACTGGAGCAACCCGCAAGCCACCGCCGAAGCTATCGATGAGGCGGGCTGGATGCATACCGGCGACTTGGCGAGCATGAACGATGAGGGCTATGTGAATATCGCGGGGCGTAACAAGGACATGATCATTCGCGGCGGCGAGAACATTTACCCGCGTGAGCTGGAAGAGTTTTTCTTCACTCACCCGGCGGTGGCGGACGTACAGGTGATCGGCATTCCGTGCTCGCGTTACGGTGAGGAGATCGTCGCCTGGATCAAGTTCCACCCCGGCCACAATGCCACCGAACAAGAGCTGCAAGCGTGGTGCAAGGAACGCATCGCCCACTTCAAGACGCCGCGTCATTTCAAGTTCGTCGAGGAGTTTCCAATGACGGTGACGGGCAAGATCCAGAAATTCCGGATGCGCGAGATCAGTATCGAGGAGCTGAGGACAGTCGAGCGGTAAGCACAATCCCTGTGGGAGTGAGCTTGCTCGCGAATGCGGAGTGTCAGGCGACAAATTTGTATTTGATACACCGCCTTCGCGAGCAAGCTCGCTCCCACAGGGGATTTGTGGTGTTTCAGGAATCAGAGAAAGCACAAAGGGGAGCCGAAGCTCCCCTTTAATTTTGTCGTCGCGTGCTCTTTTTTATTATTGAGGGGCGGTCTGTTGTTGTTTTTGGCAACCGTGGCCCTTTACCGCTGTTTTTGGCGACCCCCATCCGGGGTCAAGAGCAAACGTATTTTTTTGAGCGCTGATCTGCTTTCTCGTCTAGCGATCCAACCGATTCGGGAGCTACCTGAAGGTAGTTTTATTGTTCTCTGCCCGGTTGCGGGTCACTCCTGAGAGCACCCTGAAAAGCACACCTTCTCCAAAAAAATCTGTTAGCTGCGTCTCTGCCGTGTTGTTTTTGTTATGTCAGAGTCGGTACGTCTTATTTTTATTGGTTTGCTGCTTTTTATTCTTGTTATGCCATAGAGATAGCAGAAGCCGTGCCAACTTTTTAAAACTCTTTTAAATCAATAGCTTGAGATTTTTGAAGGTTTTTTCCTTCAGGCAAAACCAGACAATTTGTTTCCGTGTTACTCGACTACGCCCACGTTTCAGACACCGCGGTAACACCTTCGCCCTCACTGGGCGTTACGGGCCTTGGCCACACGCGAACCACTCGGGCGACCGAGCACCGCACTGATCTGCTGACCCGCGGCGATCAAGGCGTCAAGATCGATACCTGTCTTGATACCCAGACCGTTGAGCAGGTACACCACGTCTTCGGTGGCGACGTTACCGCTCGCGCCTTTGGCATACGGGCAGCCGCCGAGACCGGCAATAGAGCTGTCGAACACCGCAATGCCTTCCAGCAGACTGGCATAGATGTTGGCCATCGCCTGGCCGTAGGTGTCGTGGAAGTGCCCCGCAAGCTTTTCCCGTGGGACTTGCGCCGACACCACTTCGAACAGCCGCCGCGTGGCGCCGGCAGTGCCGGTGCCAATGGTGTCGCCGAGGGACACTTCGTAGCAGCCCATCGCGTACAGTTCACGCGCAACCATCGCCACTTGTTCCGGCGCGACCTCGCCTTCATAAGGGCAACCCAGCACGCAGGAGACGTAACCGCGGACTGTAACGCCGTGCTGTTTCGCGGCTTCCATGATCGGTGCGAAGCGCGCCAGGCTTTCGCTGATCGAGCAATTGATGTTGCGCTGCGAGAACGCTTCGGACGCAGCGGCAAACACAGCGACTTCCTTGACCCCCGCAGCCAGTGCGTCTTCAAAGCCGCGCAGGTTCGGCGCCAGTGCGCCGTAGGTCACGCCGGGTTTGCGCTGGATCTGCGCGAACACTTCGGCGGAACCGGCCATCTGTGGCACCCATTTCGGTGAGACAAAACTGCCGACTTCGATGTAGCCAAGACCGGCGGCGCTCAGGGCGTCGACCAGTTGTACCTTGTCAGCCACGCTGATCGGTTGGGCTTCGTTCTGCAGACCATCGCGCGGGCCGACTTCGATCAGGCGTACTTGGGAGGGGAGGGACATGGGATTGACCTGTAGTTATCTAAAGACTGCGGATGCCCCCTTGTGGGAGCGAGCTTGCTCGCGAAAGCGGTGGATCAGTCGACGAAAGATTTGAGTCGGACCGTATTCGCGAGCGAGCTCGCTCCCACAGGGGATAGGTTTTTCCGTTAAATAGCCTGCTGACCCTTGAGCGTCTGTTCCAACGCCTGCACGCAGCGTTCTTCCGCGGTGTCGAGCTCCAGCTTCATCTGTTCGATGTCGAGCAGCTGCTGCTCGAGCTGTTCGCGGCGTTCGCTGATTTTCGCCAGCATGCTGTTGAGCTGTTTGGTGTTACCGCTGGACGGGTCGTAAAGTTCGATCAACTCGCGGCATTCGGCGAGCGAGAAACCAATGCGCTTGCCGCGCAGGATCAGCTTCAGGCTGACCTTGTCGCGGGGTGAATAGATGCGTTCCTGGCCACGGCGCTCAGGGCTGAGCAGGCCTTGCTCTTCATAAAAGCGGATCGCCCGGGTGGTGATGTCCAGCTCGCGGGCGAGGTCGGAAATGCTGTAGGTCTGGCTGCTCATGAAAGCGCTCGAAAAAAGGTCTTGGCGCTAAGCTAATGGCGAGTTGACGTTTACGTCAAGCAGGAAGGATCGTTGCTGTCAGTGCCGGCCTCTTCGCGAGCAAGCTCGCTCCCACAGGATCAGTGGCGTGCACAAGACCATGTGGGAGCGAGCTTGCTCGCGAAGAACGATAACGCGGTAGCCAGCCTTACACCTTATCGAGCTTCTTCTCCTGCGCCGCCACCTGCTGGCACAACTCGATGATCTGCTCGCGCATCCAGCGGTTGGCTGGGTCCTGGTCGGTGCTTTCATGCCAGTAAAGGTGAGTCTCCACCGGCGGCACGTCGTTGACTGGAAGGTTGAACGCATGCAAATCGTTGCGCCGGGCAAAACGCTCGGGCACGGTCATGACCATGTCGGTCTGCTGCATGACCTGGGACGCCATCAAGTAATGCTGCGAGCGCAGGGCGATCTTGCGCTGAATGCCCATTTTCCCCAGGGACAGATCGACATAGCCCAGACCGCTGCGGCGGCTGGAGATGTGGATATGCGTCAGCGACAGGTAATCGTCGAGGCTGAGTTTTTCCTTGCCCGCCAGCGGATGGCCCTTGCGCATCGCACAGACGTAACGGTCTTCCATCAGCTTGACGTGACGCACTTGCGGATCGGTATTGAGCGGCGCATCGACGGCGAAATCCAGACGTCCGGCCGCCAGTTCCTTGGTGGTTTCACGGCGTTTGGACAGAAAGCTTTCAATGATCACGGTGGGCGCCAGACGCCGCAAACGCTGGAACAGCGGCGGCAGAATCACCGCCTCCGTCAGGTCGGTCATGCTGATGCGGTAAGTCTTCACCGCCTGCGCCGGGTTGAAAATCCGGCTCTCTTGGACCGACACCCGCAGTAGCGACAGCGCGTTGCGCACCGGGCCGATGATGTTCTGCGCCATCGGCGTCGGCACCATGCCCTGAGCGGTGCGCACGAACAGCGGATCGTTGAAGGTCTCGCGCAACCGCGCCAGCGCGTTGGACACCGCCGGCTGGGTAATCCCGACAATCTGCCCGGCGCGGGTCAGGTTGGCTTCGGTGTAGATCGCGTCGAAGACGATGAAAAGGTTGAGGTCGACCTTACTCAGATTCATTACGCGGCTTCTCTTGTTCTAGGGGCTGACGATCAGCGGATCATATATCGGTGATGAATGTTTATACACGCCGAGAATAGGCTAGGTAAATTATCAGCGCTGTTCTAGCATCGATTGCATGATCTGAACAACCTCTGCCCATAGAAGGTAATTGCTCATGGATTTCGCTTATTCGCCCAAGGTGCAAGAACTGCGTGAGCGCGTGACCGCGTTCATGGACACTTACGTTTACCCGGCCGAAGCCGTGTTCGAACGCCAGGTTGCCGAGGGCGATCGCTGGCAGCCGACCGCGATCATGGAAGAACTCAAAGCCAAGGCCAAGGCTGAAGGTCTGTGGAACCTGTTCCTGCCGGAGTCGGAACTCGGCGCCGGGCTGACCAACCTGGAATATGCACCGCTGGCTGAGATCATGGGCCGTTCGCTGCTCGGGCCGGAGCCGTTCAACTGCTCGGCGCCGGACACCGGCAACATGGAAGTGCTGGTGCGCTACGCCAACGAAGAACAGAAACAGCGCTGGCTCGAACCGCTGCTGCGCGGCGAGATCCGCTCGGCGTTCGCCATGACCGAACCGGACGTGGCCTCGTCTGACGCCACCAACATGGCCGCCCGTGCCGTGCGTGATGGCGACGAGTGGGTGATCAACGGCAAGAAGTGGTGGACCTCCGGCGCTTGCGATCCGCGTTGCAAGATCCTGATCTTCATGGGCCTGAGCAACCCCGACGCACCGCGCCATGCCCAGCACTCGATGATCCTCGTACCGGTCGACACCCCCGGGGTAAAAATCGTCCGTCCGCTGCCGGTGTTCGGTTACGACGATGCACCGCACGGCCACGCCGAAGTGCTGTTCGACAACGTGCGCGTGCCGTACGAAAACGTGCTGCTCGGTGAGGGAAGAGGCTTCGAAATCGCTCAGGGTCGCCTTGGCCCGGGCCGCATTCACCACTGCATGCGTTCGATCGGCATGGCCGAGCGCGCACTGGAATTGATGTGCAAACGTTCGGTGAGCCGCACCGCGTTCGGCAAACCATTGGCGCGTCTGGGCGGCAACGTCGACAAGATCGCCGACTCGCGGATGGAAATCGACATGGCGCGCCTGCTGACCCTGAAAGCCGCGTACATGATGGACACCGTGGGCAACAAAGTGGCGAAGAGCGAGATCGCGCAGATCAAGGTCGTCGCGCCGAACGTCGCCCTGCGGGTGATCGACCGGGCGATCCAGATTCACGGCGGAGCCGGGGTCTCGAATGATTTCCCGCTGGCCTATATGTACGCCATGCAGCGCACCCTGCGCCTGGCCGACGGCCCTGACGAAGTGCACCGCGCGGCGATTGGCAAGTTCGAGATCGGCAAGTATGTGCCGAAGGAGATGCTGCGCACGGGTGGTTAATGAAATTGCGCCAGTACAGGGATGTAACTGGCGCAATGTTCTTGAGAGTCAAAAAAGCGCTGTCAGCGCTGTATGCCGTAGAGCACCGAGTTCGAAGGTGTTGAGGATTGCCCTGCGATGATGAAGCGCTCAGGTTGCATCACGATGTCGTAGGGAATTCCGGTAAGTCCCCTGGACCAGCCGTTATTGCCAAAACGGGTATCGAACGAACCGTCTTCATTCAGTCTTCCCCAAAACATTTGCAGCGGAGAACTTACGTCCCAACCCGCAGCAATGATTTTTCCGTCTTCAGGTTGTACGGCCACTGCGGATAACGTCCCATTGTAAGACGCGACTTCAATCAGAACTTCCTTGCCGCCATTAAATGTCGGGTCGGGACGACCGTCCGTTTCAAAACGCATTATCAATGCTTGGTAATTTCCGATGCGTCCTGCACACAGCAGTTTGCCGTCCGGGAGGGCGATAAGCTTTTTAAGGTCGTACGAACCGCCTTCAGGTCCTAGAGATACAAGTCCGTCATCACCGAAAGTCTTGTCCAGTTTGCCATTGCTCAAGTAACGCGTCAGGACGATACGTGAGCCCGCTGGCAGTTTCACGTAGTTGGCACCCACAACGATCTTGTCATCCGGTTGAATGGCGATACTCACCATGCGGTTGATGTCGTTTCCCCAGTTGATATTGATGTGGCCTTGGTCGCCAAAGCTTGTGTCGAGGCTGCCGTCTGCATGAAAACAGGTCAACTGACCCTTGTCGTGCATCAGGTTGTCCTTGGTTCGCTGGCTGAGGATCAGGATCCGTCCATCTTCAAGCACACCTCCATCGCTGGGGTCGCCGTTGGAGGATATGGCCGGGCGAGGTACCAGAACAGGTTGGAACACCAGATCCGGACTTCCGTTCTCGTTTAGCCGCTTGGCGGCAGGTGTTCCCTCGGCGCCTGTCAGTGCATCGCCGAAGATCGTTATTTTTTTGTCGCGCGCCACCAGACGAACGGGTTCGGAATTTTGATTCTCTTTGAACTGCCCGATGACCATGCCTTCGTTGCCGAAGGAGGTATCGGGCTGTCCGTCTGGGAATATTCGGTGGATGTGATAAGAATTCTGAGTGTGTACTGCGTAGACCAGATTTCCGTCGAGTTGATCGACTACGCAGTAGGTGACTGCGTTTGTCGGGCCAAAAATGATCCCGTTTGTACCGAAGCCTGTGTCCAGATCGCCAGGTTTTTTTGGCCTCGAGCTTTCAGTGTTCATGACTTATCCTTGAATATCACCCTTGGCACTGACGGCACCTGCTTGGCGGGTTTTAACAGGTCAGTAAGTGATGCCGATTTTAGGCACGAAGCAATCGCTCACACACCTGTCAACTCTGACAGTATGCGGGGGCCGTTGGACAGGTCTGAGGCCGTCAATAAACCCAAACCTCAACCCGCCGATTCTTGATCCTGCCTTCATCCGCACTGTTCGCCGCCACCGGCATCAGCGCGCCAAACCCACGCACCTCGCGTATCACCACGCCGTTCTTCACCAGTTCGCGACGCACCGCCATCGCCCGCAGTTTCGACAGCAGGTCGGCCCGTGCCGGGTCGTCTTTCTCGTCGCCAAACCCCACCAGCGTCACCGCGCGCTCGGTCTTGGCGTGGCGCTTTATATAGTCGAGCACCCGCGCCAGATCCTGCTGCGCCTTGTTGTCGAGGCTGGCGCTGCCTTCCTCGAAACGGAAATTCACCGTCAGACGCTGGGCATGGCGGCTGAGGGATTGATAACCCTCGGGCATCAGCGCATTCGGGGTGACGGTCATCGCGTGCACGGTCTGGCTGATGAAACCGTTGGCCGCGACAATCTTCTGGCCCTGTGGGCTTTGCGCAAACGCCACCAGCGCCGATGCCCACGGATTCTGGTTGCTGGGCGGCAAATAAAAGAACAGGCGCCGCGACAGCGGATAGTCCTCGGTGGCAATCAGGCTGTTGAGCGGCAACATCGACTGCGATGCGCCGTCAGCGATGGCCACGGCTTTGGCCTGGCGCACATACGGCAGGCCGATGAAACCGATGCCTTGCGGATCGTTGCTCACCGCATCGGACAATTGCTCGCTGGATTCGAAGCGTTTCGCAGTGGAACTCAGGTGTTTCCCACGACGAACCAGCACCAGTTCCTTGAACGTGTCGTAGGTACCGGACTGATCATCCCGCGCATATAAATGAATCGATCCGCCGTGCCCGCCGACGTCTTCCCAGGTTTTCACCTCACCGCTGAAGATCCGCGCCAGTTGCTCGGTGTCCAGTTGCTGCAGGGGGTTGCCGGGGTGAAGGATGATCGCCAAGCCGTCGATGGCGATCACTTGCTCGGCCTCAGCGCTTTTCAGGTCGCCGAGCGCTTCCAGGTTGAGCAGTTCGCTGTCCTTGATTGGGCGTGAGGAGGCGGCGAGGTCGGCGCTGGCGGTTTTCAGTGCGGTGAACCCGGTGCTGGAACCGTGGGCGGCGACGTCAATCACCACCCGTTGGCCTTGCGCAGTCTGAGCCACGATGTGTTGTTCGTTGGCGTTGTCGGGGTTT
Organism: Pseudomonas sp. S8; assembly: GCF_050473925.1. Taxonomy (NCBI): domain Bacteria; kingdom Pseudomonadati; phylum Pseudomonadota; class Gammaproteobacteria; order Pseudomonadales; family Pseudomonadaceae; genus Pseudomonas; species Pseudomonas sp. S8. The sequence goes on along the minus strand of NZ_JBFDVZ010000016.1, from coordinate 2,014,235 downwards.
TCGCGGTGAATCTTCAGCAGACCCTGCTCTTGCAGAAAACCTTCGACCAGCGCCGGGCCGAGATCGGCGCCGATGGTGTTGGAACCCTGAATGCGCAATGCCGGGCCGTTTTCGGGGACGGGCAGGGTGGCGGCACTGACCGTCAGCCATGCACTCGACAGAAAAGCGAACAGAACACGCAGGGTCATGCCGGCACCGAATCAGGCCAAGGGGATTGCCGGGGAGATTAAGTCAGGTGCATGACCAAAACATGACAGATCAAAAGATCGCAGCCTGCGGCAGCTCCTACAGGAAAACGCGTTCCAATGTAGGAGCTGCCGCAGGCTGCGATCTTTTGATCTTGACCAATATCAGCTCAACTCAAGCCAGATTGGCGCATGATCCGACGGTTTTTCCATGCCGCGCAGTTCATAGTCCACGCCCGCATCCTTGACCCGTGGCAGCAAGCCATGGGAGGCGAGGATCACGTCGATGCGCAGCCCGCGCTTCGGTTCGTCTTCAAAACCACGGCTGCGATAGTCGAACCAGCTGAACATGTCGGTCACGTCCGGGTTCAGGTGCCGATAGCTGTCGGTCAGGCCCCAGTTTTTCAGGCGGGCCATCCATTCACGTTCTTCCGGCAGGAAGCTGCATTTGCCGGTTTTCAGCCAGCGCTTCATGTTGTCCGGGCCGATGCCGATGTCGCAGTCTTCCGGGGAAATGTTCACATCGCCCATCACCACCAGCGGCTGTTCGTTATGGAACTGGCTTTCCAGCAGGGTTTGCAGGTCGCTGTAGAAGCGCTGCTTGGCCGGGAACTTGGTTGGATGGTCGCGGCTTTCGCCCTGCGGGAAGTAGCCGTTCATGATGGTCACCGGCACGCCATTGGCGTCGGCGAAGGTGCCCCAGATGAAGCGCCGCTGGGCGTCTTCTTCATCGCTGGCGAAGCCTTTGTGAATCGCGATCGGCTCACTGCGCGAAAGCAGGGCAACGCCGTAATGGCCTTTCTGACCGTGGAAATAAACGTGATAACCCAGCGCACGCACTTCTTCCAACGGGAATTGGTCGTCGTGGACCTTGGTTTCCTGCAGGCCGATCACGTCCGGCTGATGCTTTTCGATCAGCGCTGCCAGCTGATGCGGACGGGCGCGCAGTCCGTTGATGTTGAAGGAAACAATCTTCATGGTCGGCAGTCCTGGCAAAAGGGCGATGCTAGCTGACATGTGGGATGGGGGCCAGTGTGGGGTAAGCAGATTCCCTGTGTTCTGTCAGATGAGTGTTGCCGGTATAGGCCTCATCGCTGGCAAGCCAGCTCCCACAGTGTCCATGTCGGACACATAATTCATGTACACCGGAAAAACCTGTGGGAGCTGGCTTGCCAGCGAAGAGGCCCGCCCGGTCGATGAAGCTCCCGGCTTGGTCTATACCTGTGGGGAACTGCGCCGCCCGCAAAAGGTTCGTAGCAACAAGAGCGCAGTCATTTGCGCTGCGCCCCGGGGGAGAATCACCGTCATGCCTGAAACCCAGACTGCCATCGCCGACATCCACATGCTCGACCGCGGTTACTCGCGCGAAGCCCGATCGTTGCTGTATCAGGCGTATCGCCACGAGCCGACCTTCGGTTACTTGTTCGAGGCCGAGCGGCCGGGCTACGAGCAGCGCGTACGGGCCACGGTGCGTGAGCTGGTCAAGCAGCATTTCCTGCAGGACCTGCCGGCCATCGGTCTGCTGGTCAACGACCGCCTGATCGGGATTGCCCTGATCGCACCGCCGCAACGGCGTCTGGGGATCACCGAGAGCTGGGCGTGGCGCCTGCGCATGGTGCTCAGCACCGGTTTCCGGTGCACCCGGCGTTATCTGGCCTATCACGATGCGGTGGCGGCGTGCGTGCCCAGCGACTCGGTGCACATGTTGCCGCTGCTGGGAATCCACCCGCAGTTTCAGGGCAAACACTTCGGTGAGCAGTTGCTGACGGCGGTGCACAACTGGTGCGCGGTGGACGAAACCTCGCAAGGCGTAGTGCTCGACACCGGCAACCCGCGTTACCTGGAATTCTATAAACGCCAGGGCTACGAAGAGATTGGCGAAGTGGCCGTCGGCCCGGTGCGCGAACATGTATTTTTCCACGCCAATCCGCAGGTGTTACAAACTGCAACAGCATAGCAATCGAACTTCTTCGGAAATTTCCTGTTCTATCACGCTCCCAAGCCCGTGATAGCATCCGCGCCTATGAAGTTTCCAGGAAGATTTACCAGTGGCGTGCTCCTGCTGTTAACCAGCTGCGCGGCGCTGGCGCAAAGTGAATTGGACGTGCGGATCAAACCGTCCAACGACGAACTCAAGGCCAATATAGAAGGCTATATCGGCAGCCTCGGCGATCGTGACGAACAAGCCTTGCTGCGCTTCAGTCGCGGGGCCGAGGAGCAGGCGCGCAAAGCCGCGCAGGCCTTGGGTTATTACCAGCCGCAGATCGACAGTGACGTGAAGGGCGGTGAAAAACCGCGCCTGGTGCTGAACATCGATCCCGGCGAGCCGATTCGTCTGCGCAACGTGACTATCCGCGTCGACGGGCCCGCGGCCTCCCTCAAATCCTTTCGTGTGCCGAGCAGTGACACGCTCAAGTCCGGCGCCGTGCTCAACCATGGGCGTTATGAAGACGCCAAACGCCTGATTCAGAACCAGGCCTCGCGTTTCGGCTTCTTCAGCGGCCATTTCACCAGCCAGAAACTCCTGGTCGACCCGCGTGCCGGGGTGGCCGACGTTGAATTGATCTACGACAGCGGCTCGCGTTATGCGCTGGGCAGCGTCAGTTTCGAGGGCGACACGCCGTTCGACGAAGACCTGCTGCAGCGCATGGTGCCGTTCAAGGCCGGCGACCCGTATGACTCCGAGCTGATCGCCGAACTCAATCGCGACCTGCAATCGAGCGGCTATTTCGAAGGCGTACGTGTCGATGCCGCACCGACGGCGGCGAAAAACGACGTGATCCCGGTCGACGTCAAACTCGACACACGCAAGCCGCGCACCATGGGCCTGGGCCTCGGTTATTCCACCGACGTCGGCCCTCGGATCAAGGCCAACTGGACGCGCCACTGGGTCAACCCGCAGGGCGACAGCTACGGTTGGGAGGCCGAACTGTCGGCGCCACGGCAAAACGTCGGGCTGTTCTACGACATCCCGCTCGACCCGCCGTTGACCGATAAATTGCGCTGGGCCGGTGGTTATCAATACGAAGACATCGACGGCTCCGACACCCTGAGCAAGCTGCTGACCTTCGGCCCGGAATGGCACAGCAAGTTGCCCAGCGGCTGGCAGCGGGTGATCTCGCTGAAATGGCAGCGCGAGGAATATCAGCTCGGCGACGACTCCGGCCTGAGCACCTTGTTGATGCCTGGCATCAGCTATTCGTACCTGAAAAGTGACAACCGCATCGACCCGCACAACGGCTATCGCCTGACCTTTGAAAGCAAAGTGGCGAAGGAAGGCCTCGGCTCCGACAACAACCTTTTATATGGCACGGCGTTGATCAAAGGCCTGACCACAGTGTTCGACAACCACCGCTTCCTCGGCCGGGTGCAGGTCGGTGGCAGCGCCACCAACGGTTATAACTCGGTACCGCCGTCGCTGCGTTTCTTCGCCGGTGGCGATCAGAGCGTGCGCGGTTACGACTACCAGAGCCTGTCCCCGGAAAACGCCAAGGGTGACCGCATCGGCGGGCGTTACATGGTCGCCGGCAGCGTCGAGTATCAATATTCGATTGCCGAGAAATGGCGGGTCGCGACCTTCGTCGACCAGGGCAACTCTTTCAACAAACTCGAACTGCCGAACCTCAAGACCGGGGTCGGTATCGGTGTGCGCTGGGTCTCGCCGGTGGGGCCGATCCGCCTCGACCTGGCCCACGCGCTGGACGACGATGGCGGCATCCGGCTGCACTTTTCCATGGGGCCTGAGCTGTGAAGCGTGGTTTGAAAATATCGGCACTGGCGCTGTTGTCGCTGGTGCTGTTGGTTGTAATGAGCATCAGCACGGTACTCGGGACGCAGGCCGGCAGCCGTTGGGCGCTGAGCCTGGTGCCGGGTTTGAGCGTGGAGAATTTCCAGGGCCGTCTCGGTGGCCAATGGAGCGCCGATCATCTGCTGTGGCAGCAGGACAGCAGTCGCGTCGAGCTGAACAAGGCAATCTTCGCCTGGTCGCCGCTGTGCCTGACGCGCATGACCCTGTGCATCGAACAGCTCAAGGCCGATCAGGTAATTCTGCAATTCCCGCCGAGTGAAGAAACCACTGAAAGCGGCCCGATCAAACTGCCGGATCTGCAACTGCCGGTGGCAATCGAACTCGGCGACGTACAAGTCGGCAGCCTGCTGTTCAACGGCAGCGAGCAGCTCAAGGGCCTGCAACTGGCGGCGCACTGGACCGCCCAGGGCCTGCAGATCGACAGCGTGAAATTGCAGCGCGACGACCTCAGCCTGAACCTTTCAGGCCTGCTGCAACCGACCGGCAACTGGCCGCTGAACATTGTTGGCGACTTGACCCTGCCGTCACCGGGCACCGGCCCCTGGACGCTGGCGCTGAAGGTTGACGGCGATCTGCTGAAAACCCTCAACCTGCACGCCGACAGCCACGGTTACCTCGACGGCCAGTTGAGCGGCGAACTGCAGCCGCTGGCGGAAAATCTGCCGGCCAAGGTGCGGATCACCAGCGATGCGTTCAAACCGAGCGCTGACCTGCCGGACACCCTGCAATTGAATCAACTGCTCTTGACCGGCGAAGGTGATCTGAAAAACGGTTACCAGCTCAATGGCAACGCCACGCTGCCCGCCGACAAGGGGCCGGTGGCGCTGCTGCTCAAAGGCAAAGTCGACGCCAGTGGCGCGCAGATTGCCGGCCTCGACCTGACGGCCAACGACAAACAAAGCCTCAAACTCACCGGCAGCGTTGACTGGAGCAAAGGCCTCAGCGCCCAAGCCAACATCAACTGGCAGGACTTTCCGTGGCATCGGCTCTATAACGAAATCGATGAACCCCAAGTCGCCTTGCGCACCTTCACTGGCGAAGTCTCCTACACCGACGGTCAGTACATCGGTAACTTCGCCGCCGCACTGGACGGTCCGGCGGGCGCATTCAGCCTCAGCAGTCCGTTCAGTGGCAGCCTGAAACAGATCGCCTTGCCACAATTGAAAATGGAAGCCGGGCAGGGCAAGGCTGAAGGCCATGTGAACGTGCAGTTTGCCGATGGCATCGCCTGGGACACCGCGCTGGATCTGTCAGCGCTGAACCCGGCGTACTGGGTTGCGGAGTTGCCGGGCACGTTGGCCGGGCCATTGCGCAGCAAAGGCGAAATGAAGAACGAACGCCTGAGCCTCTCCGCCGACCTCGACCTCAAAGGCAAATTGCGCGGGCAACCGGCGATCCTCCAGGCCAAGGCGGACGGTGCCGGTGAGCAATGGAACCTCAACGCCCTGCAAATCCGCCTCGGCGACAACAGCATCAGCGGCAAGGGCAGCCTGCAACAGAAGCTCACCGGGCAGATCGACATCAAGCTGACGCGCCTGGCCCAGCTCTGGCCGCAGTTGCGCGGGCAGGTCACGGGGCTGGTCAATGTCGCCGGTACGCTGAAGGCACCGCAAGGCAAGCTCGGCTTGCAAGGTTCGCAACTGGCGTTTCAGGACAATCGTCTGCAAAGCCTCAATCTCGATGCCACGCTCGACAGTGCGCAACGGGCAAAGATCGACCTCAAGGGCAGCGGCATTCAGGCCGGTGACACCAACCTCGGTGTGTTGACGGCCAGCGCCCAAGGCGACATCAAGCAGCAGAAACTCGACCTCGACCTGCTCGGGCCGAAGCTGAAACTGGCCCTCGGTCTGGACGGCAATCTGGATCAGGGCAACTGGCGCGGACGTTTGGCCAGTGGCGACATTCAGGCCGGCGGCCAGGATTGGAAACTGCAGAACCCGGCCAGACTCGAACGCCTCGCTGACGGCAAGATCAACTTCGGCGCGCATTGCTGGATGTCCGGCAATGCCAGCCTGTGCGGCGAAGATCAGCGCCTGCTGCCGGAGCCGAAACTGCGTTACCACCTCAAGCAGTTCCCGATCGAAAGCCTCGCGCAATGGTTGCCGAAAGACTTTGCCTGGCAGGGCAAGCTCAACGCCGATCTGCAACTGGACCTGCCAGCCAGCGGCCCGAACGGCGTGGTCAGCATCGACGCCAGCGGCGGCACCTTGCGCATGAAAGAAAAGGATCAGTGGCTGGACTTCCCGTACCAGACCCTGAAGCTCACCAGCAAACTCACACCCAAGCGCGTGGACACCGAACTCAACTTCGTCGGCGGCAAACTCGGCGAGTTGATGGTGCAGGCGCAGCTCAATCCGCTGCCGAAAAACAAACCGTTGAGCGGCTCTTTCCGCCTGAGCGGACTGGACCTGTCGGTGGCGCGGCCGTTTGTGCCGATGGTCGAAAAACTCACCGGGCGCCTGAACGGCAGCGGCACGATTTCCGGCGGGCTGCTGGCGCCGCTGGTCAACGGCACCGTCAAACTCAGTGACGGTGAAGTATCTGGCGCCGAGTTGCCGATGGAGTTGCAGAATCTGCAACTCACCGCGGTGATTGCCGGCGAATCGGTGCGCCTCGACGGTGGCTGGAAAAGCGGCAAGAGCGGGCAGGGCAGCCTGAACGGTAACGTCGCCTGGGGCCAGGCGCTGGTGGTGGATCTGGCGCTCAAGGGCACGCAATTGCCGGTCACCGTCGAGCCGTACGCCAAGCTGGAAGTGGCGCCGGACCTGAAGATTTCCATGGCCGGCGATGAGCTGAAAATTGCCGGCAAGGTTCAGGTGCCCCGAGGCGAAATCACCGTGCGTGAACTGCCGCCGTCAACGGTGAAGGTGTCCGACGACACGATCATCGTCGGGGCACAGACCGAAGAGGGCAAACCGCCGCTGGCGATGAAGATGGACATCGACGTGGTGGTCGGCGAAGACAAACTGAGCTTCGCCGGGTTCGGCCTGACCGCCAACCTGCAAGGTCACGTGCACATCGGCGACAACATGGACACCCGTGGCGAGCTGTGGCTCAACGACGGCCGTTACCGCGCCTACGGCCAGCGCCTGAACGTGCGTCGTGCGCGTCTGTTGTTTGCCGGCCCGATCGATCAGCCGTATCTGGACATCGAAGCGATCCGCCAGACCGACGACGTGATCGCCGGTATTCGCCTGAGCGGCAGTGCCGAGCAACCGACCACGCAGATCTTCTCCGAACCGGCCATGAGCCAGGAACAGGCGTTGTCCTACCTGGTACTGGGACGTCCGCTGAGCACCAACGGCGAAGACAACAACATGCTCGCGCAAGCGGCATTGGGTCTGGGCTTGATGGGCAGTTCCGGGGTCACCAGCAGTCTGGCCAAGGACCTGGGGATTCAGGACTTCCAGCTCGATACCCAAGGCAGCGGCAACACTACCAGCGTGGTCGCCAGCGGCAACATCTCCGAGAAACTCAGCCTGCGTTATGGCGTCGGCGTGTTCGAGCCAGCCAACACCATCGCGCTGCGTTACAAGCTGAGCAAGAAGGTATATGTCGAAGCCGCCAGCGGTGTCGCCAGTTCGCTGGATATCTTCTACAAGCGCGATTTCTGAGAACGTGGCCAATAGCCGGGTCGTGACGCTGCGATCCGGTTTTTCCAGGATGTATTAGACTCACCGAACCCTCAAAACCTTGCCGGTTCCGCCTATGGTCCGCTTGAGTATGGTCTTGCTCGGTAATGACTTTGTCCGCAAGCGTTGGTCAGCACTGGCGCTGACCGGCATTGTCTGGGGCGCGGCCGGGTGGCGATCTTCATCGATGCGCTGGATGGCGTTTTGTATTTCCCGCTGCATCTCTTCGGCTATCTGTTGTTGCTCGAAGCGCTGATCCTGCTGCTGGTGCCTGCACCGCAGACCGGGACCGCTGCGGCCCTGCGTAAAGCGCGAGGTCTGGCGTTTCTCTTGCTGGGGCTGCTGATCGTTGACCGGCAACATGCTGCCGGGCTGATTCTGGCGGTGCTGTTTGGCGGGGCTTTCATCGTTGATGGGGTCTTCAGGTTGGCGGCTGCGGTGGTGGTGCGCTTTGTCGGCTGGCAAGTGTCGCTGCTGGCGGGGTTGTTCGAACTCGGCTTTGGCGTGTTTATCCTTGAGCCGTATCCGACGCTGTACAAGGGCACGGTGCCGTTCTGCATCGGCATGAGCCTGCTTCTGTCGGGCTGCGCGTTGTTGCGCCAAGCCGTGCGCTTCAGGCACCTGCCGCCGCTGACTAACCCTGTTGCGCTCAGTGCGCCGGCCAGCAGCGACGCATTGGTCATTCATGTCTGGACCCCCAGCGGCACCGTCGATGACATTCTGGTGCGCAACCGTCTGCTCAACCGCTATATCGCCGCGGTCGACATCAACGGCGTGATCTCGGCTGGCCACGCGGCACTGGAATGTGGCCCGGAGATTTACATCAGCCATTACCCGCTGGACGACATCGATCGTTCGGCGGGGGATTTCGTGCGCTTGCTGCGGGCGACGCCGAACAACGATGTCGCCGGGCGGTTTCTGCCGGACTATGCGGGGGAGGTGGCGGACTGGTGCCCGTCTTCGGTTCAGGTCAGTTTTGCTCACTACGACGCCCGGCGGTTGCAGGCGTTCTGGAGCGAATATCGGCAGAACAGCACATACAACCTCACCAGCCGCAACTGCTCGAGTGCCGTCGCCCACAGCCTCGAAGCAGCCCTTGAAGGGGCGATGAATCGCGGGCATTCGAGCATGCTCGATTTCGCCAGAGTGATACTCAGCCCCGAGTTCAGGGTGGCGGCGCAGGTGCGTAAACGCGCCGAAGTGATGGCCTGGACGCCCGGTTTGCTGCTTGATTACGCCCGGGCGCTGCATGCCGCGATCGAGCCGGCACCGCCGGGCTGGCACAGCATGTATGCGGTGATCAAACGCGCTTGCGGTTATGCGCTGACGGCCTTGCGCGGGCGCGAAGTGCATCCCCTCCAGCCGCCGGCGGCTGCCCGTCCTTCCGATGAAGTCTGATCGGCTTTAAACCGGGTTGTCCCAATCGCTGGCAAGCCAGCTCCCACAGGGTCAGTGGTGAACTCAAAATTCACATACACCATAGAAACCTGTGGGAGCTGGCTTGCCAGCGATAGCGTCCGCCCGCCAAACACAAAACCCACTCCACTGGTCAACTAATTACAAAGCAACCTAACTATTACGTTGACATTCGCTGCCTAGGCAGTAACATCTCGACATACATTCACTGCCTAGGCAGTTATTAGGTGAGCACATGAAGCATTTCACCCCGGACGAATTCAAACATTGCCATCTCGGCCTGTTGCTGGGCCGTGCCGCGCTGCTCAAGGACCGGATCATCGACACCCACATGGAACCCCACGGCATCACCGCCGCGCAATTCAAGGTGTTGATCATCATGGCCCAGTTCGGCGTCGACACCCCGGCCGAGCTGTGCCGGCATTTGTCGCTGGACAGCGGTTCGATGACGCGCATGCTCGATCGTCTGGAGCAGAAAGGTTTCCTGGTTCGCCAACGCAGCGAAGGCGATCGCCGTCAGGTGCAGCTCAAGCTCACCGAGCAGGGCCAGCAACTGGCCGATCGCCTGCCCTGCATCGGCGCCGATGCGATGAATGAACTGGCCGGCGCCATCTCTCGTGAAGAGCTGAAAACCCTGGAATACATCCTCAAGAAAATCCTGCTGGCAGCCGGTGACCCGATCACGATCCAGCGCTTAGGTGAACATAATGAGCGGTAAAACCTTGCGCAGCAGCCTGACCCTGCTGCTGTCGGCGATGATCCTCGCCGGTTGCGCCAACTACAGCGGCCTCGACACTCAAGGCCAAAACCTCGATGCGAAAAGCCTCAACGCCAGCCAATCCCTCAGCGGCGTGACCCTGTCGCCGGCCGCCTGGCCGAAAAGCGACTGGTGGACCAGCCTCGGCGATCCGCAACTCGACGGGCTGATCCGCGAAGCGCTGCACGACAGCCCGGACATGCAGATCGCTGCAGCCCGCGCCCATCAGGCCAGCGCCGCCGCGTATGCCGCCGATGCCGAACGTTATCCGACCCTCGACGCCAGCGCCGGCATCAGCCGTTCGCGCCTGGCCAAGGATCAGGACCCGCGCGGGCAGGGCGATGCCTACGCCACCGTGCGTAACGTCAGCGCCGGCTTCAACTACAACTTCGACCTGTGGGGCGGCCAGCGTGATGCCTGGGAAGCTGCACTTGGTCAGGCTCGCGCTGCTGAAGTCGATCGTCAGGCCGCGCAATTGACCCTCGCCGCCGACGTGGCCCGCGCCTACAGCGATCTGGGGCAGGCGCACATCGTTTATGACCTGGCCAACGAAGACCTCAAACGCACCAAACAGATGCTCGATCTGAGCCAGCGCCGCTTGAGTGCCGGGATCGACAGCCAGTACCAGTTCCAGCAAACCCAAAGCCTTGAGGCCAGTTCCGAAGCCAGCCTGATCGACGCTGAAAAACGTCTGAACAGCGCGAAAATCGCTCTGGCCGTGCTGCTCGGCAAAGGCCCGGATCGCGGCAACGAAATTGCTCGACCGAAAGTTCTGCAAGCCAGCGCCGTGGCGGTGCCGTCGGTGTTGCCGGCAGAGCTGCTCGGTCGGCGTCCGGATCTGGTCGCTGCGCGCTGGCGCGTAGAGGCAGCGAGCAAAGACATCGACTCGGCGAAAACCCGCTTCTATCCCAACTTGAACCTCACGGCTTCGGCCGGTGCCGAATCCTTGTTGGGTGACGCGATGTTCGGGTCGGCCAGTCGCTTCTTCAGCATCGCCCCGACCATTTCGGTGCCGATCTTCGACGGCGGGCGCCTGCGCGCCAACCTCGATGCGCGTGACGCCGATTACGATCTGGCGGTGGCGCAGTACAACAAAAGCCTGGTGAAAGCCCTCGGTGATGTCAGCGACACGATCAACCAGTTGCGTGACATCGGCCGGCAGATCGGCGCGCAGCAACACGCCACCGAGATTGCTCAGGATTCTTACAACACCGTCGTCCAGCGTTACGGTTCCGGCATCGGCAACTACCTGGACGTGCTCAGCATCGAGCAGCAATTGCTGCAGGCCCAGCGTCAGCTGGCCAACCTCAATGCCGAGCAGATCGACCTGTCGATTCAACTGATGCAAGCGCTGGGCGGCGGCTTTCAGGGCGAAACCCTGACCGCAGCCAACGCCACCCCAGCCACGTCGCACAACTAATTCAGGTATTTGTCATGGCCACTGCCGAAAACACCCAAACTCAAGCCAACACTCCCGACACTGGCAATCCACGCAAGCGCAAATTCATGCTGCTGGTGCTGGCCGTCTTGGTCCTGCTCGCCGGGGCTGGCGTGTGGGCGTATCACGAATTCATCGGGCGCTTCAACGAAAGCACCGACGACGCCTACGTCAACGGCAACGTCGTCGAGATCACGCCGCTGGTCACTGGCACCGTGGTCAGCATTGGCGCTGACGATGGTGATCTGGTTCACGAAGGTCAGGTGCTGGTCAACTTCGACCCGAACGACGCCGAAGTCGGCCTGCAAAGTGCCCAGGCGAAACTGGCGCGCACCGTGCGTCAGGTGCGCGGCCTGTACAGCAACGTTGACGGCATGAAAGCCCAGGTCAACGCGCAACAGGCTGAAGTGCAGAAGGCTCAGGACAACTACAACCGGCGGAAAAACCTCGCTGCTGGCGGGGCGATTTCCCAGGAAGAACTGTCCCACGCCCGCGACGATCTGACCTCGGCGCAAAACGCCCTGGCCAACGCCAGGCAACAACTGAAAACTACCAGCGCGCTGGTCGATGACACCGTGGTTTCGTCGCACCCGGACGTGATGTCGGCCGCTGCCGATCTGCGTCAGGCGTACCTGACCAACGCCCGCAGCACCCTGATCGCGCCGGTTACCGGTTACGTCGCCAAGCGCACTGTGCAGCTCGGTCAGCGCGTACAGCCAGGCACCGCGCTGATGGCGGTGATTCCGCTGGATCAACTGTGGATCGACGCCAACTTCAAGGAAACCCAGCTGCGTGACATGCGCATTGGCCAACCGGTGGACATCGAGTCCGACATCTACGGCAGCAGCGTGAAGTACAGCGGCACCGTCGACAGCCTCGGCGCCGGTACCGGCAGCGCGTTCGCTCTGTTGCCAGCGCAGAACGCCACCGGCAACTGGATCAAGATCGTGCAGCGTGTGCCGGTGCGGATTCACATCAACGCCGAAGAACTGGCCAAGCATCCGTTGCGGGTCGGTCTGTCGACCAACGTTGAAGTGAACCTGCACGACCAGAGCGGCCCGGTGCTGGCCCAGCAACCGCCGCAAAAGGCCTCGTTCAGCACCAACGTCTACGACCGCCAACTGGCTGAAGCCGACGCGATGATTGCGCAGCTGATCCACGACAACAGCGCTGCGGTGAGCAAGACCGCGCAACGCTGATACGTTCCCTGTGGGAACAGGTTCTCAAGGTGATGAGATTTACTGTGGTGAGGGGATTTATCCCCGATGGACTGCGCAGCAGGCCCGGCTTTTCTGAATCAAAGGAGGGGCCGCTTCGCGGCCTATCGGGGATAAATCCCCTCGCCACAGTGTTTCCTTGCAACATTGATTTTTCCCCACAAGGGCTGCTGTGTCTGTAACAGACAGGGCGTCAACCTGGTTTCATAGGATTCACAATGAGCAATAACGCCTCTTTCACGCCGCCCAGCCTGTTGCTCAGCACCATCGGCCTGTCGCTGGCGACGTTCATGCAAGTGCTCGACACCACCATCGCCAACGTGGCGCTGCCGACGATCTCCGGCAACCTCGGGGTGAGTTCGGAGCAGGGCACCTGGGTGATCACCTCGTTTGCCGTAAGCAACGCCATCGCGCTGCCGCTGACCGGCTGGCTCAGTCGGCGTTTTGGCGAGGTGAAGCTGTTTTTGTGGGCCACCATTCTGTTCGTGCTGGCCTCGTTTCTCTGCGGTATCTCGACGTCGATGCCGGAACTGATCGGCTTTCGCGTGCTGCAAGGCCTGGTGGCCGGGCCGCTATACCCGATGACGCAGACGTTGTTGATTGCCGTGTATCCGCCCGCGAGGCGCGGCATGGCTCTGGCATTGCTGGCGATGGTCACGGTGGTCGCGCCGATTGCCGGGCCTATTCTCGGTGGCTGGATCACGGACAGCTACAGCTGGCCGTGGATCTTCTTCATCAACGTACCGATCGGCATCTTTGCGGTGATGGTGGTGCGCTCGCAACTGGCCAAGCGCCCGGTGGAGACCAGTCGGCAGCCGATGGACTACGTCGGTCTGATCACGCTGATCATCGGCGTCGGCGCGTTGCAGGTGATCCTCGACAAGGGCAATGACCTGGACTGGTTCGAGTCGAACTTCATCATCATCGGCGCGGCGATTTCGGTGATCGCCCTGGCGGTGTTCGTCATCTGGGAAATGACCGACCAGCACCCGGTGGTCAACCTGCGCCTGTTCGCCCATCGCAACTTCCGCATCGGTACGCTGGTGCTGGTGCTGGGTTACGCCGGGTTCTTCGGCATCAACCTGATCCTGCCGCAGTGGCTGCAAACCCAGATGGGTTACACCGCGACCTGGGCCGGTCTGGCGGTGGCGCCGATCGGGATTCTGCCGGTGCTGTTGTCGCCGTTTGTCGGCAAGTACGCGAACAAGTTCGACCTGCGCCTGCTGGCCGGTCTGGCGTTCCTCGCGATTGGCCTGAGCTGCTTCATGCGCGCCGAGTTCACCAACGAGGTGGACTTCCAGCACATCGCCCTGGTGCAGCTGTTCATGGGGATTGGCGTGGCGCTGTTCTTCATGCCGACCCTGAGCATCCTGATGTCCGACCTGCCACCTAGCCAGATCGCCGACGGCGCCGGTCTGGCGACTTTCCTGCGCACCTTGGGCGGCAGCTTTGCGGCATCGTTGACCACGTGGATCTGGATCCGCCGCGCCGATCAGCATCATGCGTACATGAGCGAAAGCATCAGTACTTTCGAGCCGGCGACCCGCGAGACGTTGAATCATTTAGGTGGCGCGAGCCAATCGGCGTACGCGCAGATGGATCAGATCCTCACCAGCCAGGCGTACATGCTCTCCACCGTGGATTACTTCACGTTGCTGGGCTGGGGGTTCATGGGGCTGATTCTGATTGTGTGGCTGGCGAAGCCACCGTTTGCGGCGAAGGCCGGGCCGGCTGCTTCCGGTCATTGATTGTGCGGTGATCGCTAAAAGATCGCAGCCTGCGGCAGCTCCTACATTGGAATGCGTTTCCTTGTAGGAGCTGCCGCAGGCTGCGATCTTTTGATCTTGGCTTTTAGATTGCGGGAGCGGGCAGGGCCGGCGGCGGGGCAAAGTCGAACGGCGCCAGGGCAAACCCGTTCTCATCCACCTGCAGCGCCCAACCCTGACGATCCCAATCCCCCAGCACAATCCGCTTCGCCGCCTGCTCGCCGAGCTGCAGCTTGTGGATCGCCGGGCGATGGGTATGGCCGTGAATCAGGGTTTTCACCCCGTATTGCTGCATGATCCGCGGAATTTCCTCCGGGGTGACATCGACAATGTCGTTGGCCTTCATCCGCGTCTGCGCACGGCTTTCGCTGCGCAGCTTGCGCGCCAGTTTGTGGCGGGTGCTCAGTGGCAGGTGGCGCAGGATGAACAGGGTGATCGGGTTACGCAGGTAGCGCCGTAGCTTCATGTAGGCTTCGTCGCGGGTGCACAGGCTGTCGCCGTGCATCAGCAGCACCGGCTCGCCGTAAAACTGCACGACACTCGGGTCCTTCAACAGCGTACAGCCGGCTGCTTTGCAGAAGGCCTTGCCGAGCAGGAAGTCGCGATTGCCGTGCATCAGAAAGATTGCCGTGCCGCTGTCGCTCAATTGGCGCAGGGCCTGGCAGATGGAACGCTGGAAGGGCGTCATGGCGTCGTCGCCAATCCACGCTTCGAAGAAGTCGCCGAGGATGTACAACGCACTCGCCGAGCGGGCGCGTCCGGCGAGCAAATCCAGAAACGCCCGGGTGATGTCCGGGCGCTCCTCTTCCAGATGCAAATCTGAAATCAGCAATATCACGCTTCGATGATCTCGGCTTTCTCGATGATCACGTCGTCTTTCGGCACGTCCTGGTGACCGGCCTTGGAAGTGGTGGCAACGCCTTCGATCTTGTCGACGACGTCGGTACCGGCAACCACTTTACCGAACACGGCATAACCCCAGCCCTGAGCGGTCTTGGCGGTGTGGTTGAGGAAGCTGTTGTTGGTGGCGTTGATGAAGAACTGCGCCGAGGCCGAATGCGGGTCCATGGTGCGGGCCATGGCAACGGTGTACTTCTCGTTCTTCAGACCGTTGTCAGCTTCGTTCTGAATGCTTGGGCTCTTGTCTTTCTTTTCCTGCATGCCAGGTTCGAAACCGCCGCCCTGGATCATGAAGCCCTTGATCACGCGGTGGAACACCACGTTCTCGTAGTGACCTTTCTTAACGTATTCGATGAAGTTGGCAGCGGTGATCGGCGCTTTTTCCGCGTCCAGTTCGATGACGATGTCGCCGTAGTTGGTGGTCAGTTTGACTTGAGTCATGATCGCTACTCTTTATAAGGAATTCGTGGTTCTGGGACATTCAGCCCCGCAACCGGTTCAGCCTGCATCGGCCAAGGTGCGCAGTTTAGCGTGACAGGCGCGAATTTCGAGGCTGTTTTTCCAAAACCCGTCGATTAAATGCACGCCTTTATAGGCCGCGCTCTGTCAGCCCCTTGACAGCATCGGCTATGATAGCGGCTTTGTTTTGTCTGGCCCCCTTTGCGGCCGCGCACATGTAAGTCAAGGATCCTATGAGCAAGCCCACTGTCGACCCTACCTCGAATGCCAAGTCCGGCCCTGCCGTGCCGGTCAATTTCCTGCGGCCGATCATCCAGGCAGACCTGGACTCGGGCAAGCACACCCAGATCGTCACCCGTTTTCCGCCTGAGCCCAACGGCTACCTGCACATCGGCCACGCCAAGTCGATCTGTGTGAACTTCGGCCTGGCCCAGGAGTTCGGCGGCGTCACGCACCTGCGTTTCGACGATACCAACCCGGCCAAGGAAGACCAGGAATACATCGACGCGATCGAATCCGACGTCAAGTGGCTGGGCTTTGAGTGGTCCGGCGAAGTGCGCTACGCCTCGCAGTATTTCGACCAGTTGCACGACTGGGCGGTCGAGCTGATCAAGGCCGGCAAGGCCTACGTCGACGACCTGACGCCGGAGCAGGCCAAGGAATACCGTGGCAGCCTGACCGAGCCGGGCAAGAACAGCCCGTTCCGCGACCGTTCGGTGGAAGAGAACCTCGACTGGTTTGCGCGCATGCGCGCCGGTGAGTTCCCGGACGGTGCCCGCGTGCTGCGCGCCAAGATCGACATGGCCTCGCCGAACATGAACCTGCGCGACCCGATCATGTACCGCATCCGCCACGCCCATCACCATCAGACCGGTGACAAGTGGTGCATCTACCCGAACTACGACTTCACCCACGGTCAGTCGGACGCCATCGAAGGCATCACCCACTCGATCTGCACCCTGGAATTCGAAAGCCATCGTCCGCTGTACGAGTGGTTCCTGGAAAACCTGCCGGTGCCGGCCAACCCGCGCCAGTACGAATTCAGCCGTCTGAACCTGAACTACACCATCACCAGCAAGCGCAAGCTCAAGCAACTGGTCGATGAAAAGCACGTCAATGGCTGGGACGACCCGCGCATGTCGACGCTGTCGGGCTTCCGTCGCCGTGGCTACACGCCGGCGTCGATCCGTAACTTCTGCGACATGATCGGCACCAACCGTTCCGATGGCGTGGTCGACTTCGGCATGCTCGAGTTCAGCATCCGTCAGGACCTGGACGCGAACGCGCCGCGTGCCATGTGCGTGCTGCGTCCGTTGAAAGTCGTGATCACCAACTACCCGGAAGGTCAGGTCGAAAACCTCGAACTGCCGCGTCATCCGCAGAAAGAAGAACTCGGCGTGCGCCAGCTGCCGTTCGCCCGTGAAATCTACATCGACCGCGATGATTTCATGGAAGAACCGCCAAAGGGCTACAAGCGCCTGGAGCCGAACGGCGAAGTGCGTCTGCGCGGCAGCTACGTGATCCGTGCCGACGAAGCGATCAAGGACGCCGACGGCAACATCGTCGAGCTGCGTTGCTCGTACGACCCGGACACCCTCGGCAAGAACCCTGAAGGCCGCAAGGTCAAAGGCGTGATCCACTGGGTGCCGGCCGCTGCCAGCATCGAGTGCGAAGTGCGCCTGTACGATCGCCTGTTCCGTTCCCCGAACCCGGAGAAGGCCGAAGACAGCGCGAGTTTCCTCGACAACATCAACCCTGACTCACTGCAAGTGCTGACCGGTTGTCGTGCTGAGCCATCGCTTGGCAATGCACAGCCGGAAGACCGTTTCCAGTTCGAGCGCGAAGGCTACTTCGTCGCCGACATCAAGGACTCGAAACCAGGTCAGCCGGTATTCAACCGTACCGTGACCCTGCGTGATTCGTGGGGCCAGTGATTTAGCGTCAAGGAAATATAAAGTGCTGACGATCTACAACACGCTCACCAAGAGCAAAGAAGTCTTCAAGCCGCTGGATGGCAACAAGGTGCGCATGTACGTGTGCGGCATGACCGTGTACGACTACTGCCACCTCGGCCACGGCCGCAGCATGGTCGCGTTCGACCTGGTGACCCGCTGGTTGCGGTTCAGCGGTTACGACCTGACCTACGTGCGCAACATCACCGACATCGACGACAAGATCATCAATCGTGCCCGCGAGAACGGTGAGTCGTTCGAAGCGCTGACCGAACGCATGATCGCCGCGATGCACGAAGACGAAGCGCGCCTGAACATCAAGAAGCCGGACATGGAGCCGCGCGCCACGGATCACATTCCGGGCATGCACGCGATGATCCAGACCCTGATCGACAAGGGCTTCGCTTATGCTCCGGGCAATGGCGACGTGTACTACCGCGTTGCCAAATTCATGGGCTACGGCAAGCTGTCGCGCAAGAAGATCGAAGACTTGCGCATCGGCGCGCGCATCGAAGTCGACGAGTCGAAAGAAGACCCGCTGGACTTCGTGCTGTGGAAGGCCGCCAAGCCGGGCGAGCCGAGCTGGGAATCGCCGTGGGGCGCCGGGCGTCCGGGCTGGCACATCGAGTGCTCGGTGATGTCCACCTGCTGCCTGGGTGAAACGTTCGACATTCATGGCGGCGGCAGCGACCTGGAGTTCCCGCACCACGAAAACGAAATCGCCCAGAGCGAAGCGGCCACCGGCAAGACCTACGCCAACGCGTGGATGCATTGCGGCATGATCCGTATCAATGGCGAGAAGATGTCCAAGTCCTTGAACAACTTCTTCACCATTCGCGACGTGCTCGACAAGTACCACCCGGAAGTCGTGCGTTACCTGCTGGTGTCGAGCCACTACCGCAGCGCGATCAACTACTCGGAAGACAACCTCAAGGACGCCAAGGGCGCACTCGAGCGTTTCTACCACGCGTTGAAAGGCTTGCCGAGCGTTGCTCCGGCTGGCGGCGAAGCCTTCGTCGAGCGTTTCACCACGGTGATGAACGACGACTTCGGCACGCCGGAAGCCTGCGCCGTGCTGTTCGAGATGGTGCGTGAGATCAACCGTCTGCGCGAGAACGATCTCGACGCAGCGGCCGGTCTGGCGGCACGTCTGAAAGAACTGGCGAGCGTGCTGGGTGTGTTGCAGCTGGAAGCCGATGATTTCCTGCAAGCGGGCGCCGAAGGGCGTGTCGATGCGGCTGAAGTCGACGCGCTGATTGCTGCACGTCTGGCGGCACGCGCCGGCAAGGACTGGGCCGAATCCGACCGCATCCGCGACCAGCTCACCGCCATGGGCGTGGTGCTGGAAGACGGCAAGGGCGGCACGACCTGGCGTCTGGCTGACTGATTGCCTGATCCGCGTTAAAACAAAACCCGCCTTGTGCGGGTTTTGTTTTTTGGGCTTTGGGTCTTGTGTTGACGCCATCGCTGGCAAGCCAGCTCCCACAAGTTGTTTGTTGTTCACGAGTGTTGCGTATAACCCGAAACCCTGTGGGAGCTGGCTTGCCAGCGATGGGGTCCGCCCAGGCAACCAGTCATTCGGCCTGCCGCAAACGCTTGTAGAGCGTATTTCGGCTCACCCCAAGCCTGCGCGCCAGATGCGAAATATTGCCCCCGGCGGCTTTCAACTCGCGGTTCAACGCCTCCACATCATTCAGATCCAGCCCCAGCGGCTGCACGCTCTCCACCGGCTCCATCTCCAGATCGACAAAAAAGTCATCCGGCAGATGCTCCGGCCGTACCGGTTGTTCCTCGGCCATGGCCAGCGCCACCTGCATCACGCTGCTGACCTGGCGCAGATTGCCTGGCCATGGATGACGACTGAACAACTCCAGCACTTCGCGGCTGAGCCCGGCCCATTGTGTCGGTTCACGATGCTGCTCCCACAGGCGTTTGAACAGCGCCTCCTTGTCACTGCGCTCTCTGAGCGGCGGCAGTTCCAGTGTCAAACCGCCAATTCGGTAGTACAAGTCCTCACGAAATCGGCCCAATTGCACTTGCTCGCGTAAAGAGCGGTTGGTCGCCGAGATGATCCGCAAGTCCACCGCGAACAACTCGCTGCTGCCCACCGGTTGCACGCAGCGCTCCTGCAACACCCGCAACAACCGCGCCTGAGTCGGCAACGGCATGTCGCCGATTTCGTCGAGGAAAAGGGTGCCTTTGTCGGCTTTGCGGATCAGGCCGATGCTGCCTTTCTGGTTGGCGCCGGTGAACGCGCCTTTTTCATAGCCGAACAGTTCTGATTCCACCAGTTCGGCGGGGATCGCCGCGCAGTTGACGGCGATGAATGCCTGTTTGCTGCGCGAACTGGCTTGGTGCAGCGCTTTGACGAAGACTTCCTTGCCGACCCCGGTTTCGCCGTGGATCAACAGTGGAATGTCTTTCTCCAGCAGGCGTTCGGCCTGGCGCACGGCTTTTTCTACGCGGCTGTCACCAAAATGCAGAGAGTTGAGGCTGATCACGCCCGGCGCTTTGATCGGCGCCGTTTTCGCTTCGGCAAATACCCGAGGCTGAATCGGCGCCTGTTGCGGTCGCTTCAACAGGCACTGGAAACGGTTGCGCCCTGAGGTCTGCAAGGCAAACGGCAAGCCGTCCGGCTGATTCAGCAGCTCCAGCAGCGACACGTTGAACAGGCTCTCGACACTGACCCGCGACAGGCGCACGCCAAGCAGATTGTCCGCGCGGCGATTTGCCGACAGCACTTGACCGCTCTCATCGAAAATCAGCAAACCGGCCCATTGACTGTCGAGGTTGTTCAACCCGGTGTTGAAGGTTAGCTGAAAGTGCTGACCGTGGAACAGGTTGAGGATCAGCCGGTTCTCCACGGTCTGGCTCATCATCTTGACCATGCCCAAGGTGTGCGAGGGCGGCAGGTAGCTGTCGCTGGACACGTCGAGCACGGCGATGACCTTGCGCTCGGCATCGAAAATCGGCGCGGCGGAACCGGTCATGAAACGGTTGGCTTTCAGAAAGTGTTCATCGTGCTCGATGTGCACCGCTTGCTCGCAGGCCAGCGCGGTGCCGATGGCATTGGTGCCGCTGCAGCGTTCCATCCAGCTCGCCCCGGCGCGAAAACCCCGGGCCAGGTTCGGCTCGATAAAGCGCTGGGTGCCCCAGGATGTCAGCACCTGGCCGTGGTGGTCAGCGAGCATGATCAGGCAATTGGAGTTGCTCAGAATGTTCTCGTAGTACGGCAGCACTTCCTGATGCGTGGTTTGCACCAGTGAGTGGTGACGGTCGAGCAATTGCGCAATGCCGGCGGCAGGCAGTTGGTCGAAGGCCGGGGCACTTTGATGGTCGAGGCCGAAGGCGCGGCAACGTTGCCAGGAGGTCTGGACAATCGCGTCGTGGGACAGCGGCGGAGCAGGTGCGGCCATGGTGGTGGGCCTCTGATGCAGCATTCTTATTATTTTTATGCGATCCCCTGTAGGAGCTGCCGAAGGCTGCGATCTTTTGACTTTGACTTTAAAAAACAAGATCAAAAGATCGCAGCCTTCGGCAGCTCCTACAGGAAGGTGAGCAGCCCGTAGAGTGTTGTTCACTATTGTTCATTGTCAATCGCCCAACTGTTCAAATGTGTTCAGCAATGAACGCCAGATCCCCGCGTTTTCAGCCCTTTTCACGACAAATCAACCACTTGCCATTTCTGGCACGAATGTCGCTCTGCTGCACAGGTCGCTTGACTCCAAATAATAAAAAAGGCCGAGCCATGTCACTCACCCTGGAGCACGTCAGCCGCACCGTCGAGGGCCAGACCTGGATCGACGATGCCTGCCTGACCTTCGAACCCGGATCCTTCAACGTTCTGCTCGGCCGCACGCTGTCCGGCAAGACCAGCCTGATGCGTTTGATGGCCGGCCTGGACAAGCCCGACAGCGGCCGCGTCCTGATGAACGGCGTCGACGTCACTCAGCGCCCAGTGCGCCTGCGCAACGTGTCGATGGTCTATCAGCAGTTCATCAATTACCCGACCATGACCGTGTTCGAGAACATCGCCTCGCCGCTGCGTCAGGCCGGTGTCGCCAAGGACATCATCCACAGCAAGGTGCAGGAAACCGCACGGATGCTGCGCATCGAGAAGTTTCTGCAGCGCTATCCGCTGGAGCTGTCCGGCGGTCAGCAGCAGCGCACGGCGATGGCCCGGGCGCTGGTCAAGGATGCCGAACTGATCCTGTTCGACGAGCCGCTGGTCAACCTCGACTACAAGCTGCGCGAAGAACTGCGCCAAGAGATGCGCGAGCTGTTCAAGGCCCGCCACACCATCGCGATCTACGCCACCACCGAGCCCAACGAAGCGTTGGCCTTGGGCGGCACCACGACCATTCTTCACGAAGGCCGGGTGATCCAGAGCGGCCCGTCGACTTCGGTGTATCACCAGCCGCAAACCGTGTTGGCGGCGGAGTTGTTCTCCGAGCCGCCGATCAACCTGATGCCCGGGCGCATTGCCGGCAACGAAGTCAGCTTTGCCAACTTCGTGCACTTCCCGTTGAACGTCGATCTACGGCCGGTGGGCGAGGGCGAATTCCGCTTCGGCGTGCGCCCCAGCCACATTTCGCTGGTGCCGAGCAACGATGACGATCTGGAACTGGCGGTCACCGTCGAGGTGGCCGAGATCAGCGGTTCGGAAACCTTCCTGCACGTGCGCAACGAACATTTCCTGCTGGTGCTGCACCTGCCCGGGGTTCACGAATACGACGTTGATGCACCGATCCGCATTTACATCCCGACCCACAAACTGTTCGTGTTCGATGCGCAGGGCCGTCTGGTGCAGGCACCGGGCCGGCGTGTCGCGAGGGTTGCCTGATGGCCGAAATTCGTTTGCAGCACCTGGCCCACAGCTACAGCAAGCAGCCGAGCGGGCCTGACGATTACGCGATCCGCGAAATGGACCATATTTGGGAGCAGGGCGGCGCCTATGCCTTGCTCGGCCCTTCGGGTTGCGGCAAGTCGACGTTGCTCAACATCATTTCCGGCCTGCTCAGCCCCTCGCAGGGGCATGTGCTGTTCGATGGCAAAGCGGTCAATGACCTGACCCCGGAGAAGCGCAACATCGCCCAGGTGTTCCAGTTCCCGGTGGTCTACGACACCATGACCGTGTTCGACAACCTGGCTTTTCCCCTGAGAAATCAGGGCATGGCCGAGGCGAAAGTGCACAGCAAAGTGCAGGAAATCGCCGAAGTCCTCGACCTGCAAAACCTGCTGAGCAAGAAGGCCCGCAACCTCACCGCTGACGAAAAGCAGAAAGTCTCCATGGGCCGTGGCCTGGTGCGTGACGATGTCTCGGCAATCCTCTTCGACGAACCGCTGACGGTGATCGACCCGCACCTGAAGTGGAAGCTGCGACGCAAGCTCAAGCAGATCCACGAGCAGTTCAACATCACCATGGTCTACGTCACCCACGATCAACTGGAGGCCTCGACCTTCGCCGACAAGATCGCGGTGATGTACGGCGGCCAGATCGTGCAGTTCGGCACCCCGCGGGAATTGTTCGAGCGGCCGAGCCACACCTTTGTCGGCTACTTCATCGGCAGCCCGGGGATGAACCTGATCGAGGTGCAGCCGCAGCCGGGCGGGGTCGGTTTCGCTTCGACGCACCTGCCACTGTCCGACGCCTTGCAGCGGCATATCGAACATGGTCAGTGGAAAAATCTGAAGGTCGGCATCCGCCCGGAGTTCATCCATGTCTGGGACGAGCCGTTTGACGAAGCGATGCAGGCGCGGGTGGTTCACGTCGAAGACCTGGGCACCTACAAGATCCTCACCCTCGACCTCGACGGCGCGCCGTTGAAGGTGCGTCTGGCCGAAGACAAACCGGTGCCGCAAGGCACCGCGTACATCAGCTTTCCGGCGCAGTGGCTGATGGTCTACGCCGACGAATTTCTTCTTGAAGACACCGACTCTACCGAGGTGCAGCCATGAACAAGGTGCAGAACAACAAGGCCTGGTGGCTGGTGTTGCCGGTGTTTCTGCTGGTGGCGTTCAGTGCGGTGATCCCGATGATGACCGTGGTCAACTATTCGGTGCAGGACATTTTCGACCAGTCCAGCCGCTACTTCGTCGGTGCCGACTGGTACAAGCAGGTGCTGCTCGATCCGCGTCTGCATGACTCGTTGCTGCGCCAGTTCATCTACTCGGCCTGCGTGCTGTTGATTGAAATTCCGCTGGGTATCGCCGTCGCCCTGACCATGCCGACCAAGGGGCGCTGGTCGTCAGTGGTGCTGATCATCCTGGCGATTCCGCTGCTGATCCCGTGGAACGTGGTCGGCACCATCTGGCAGATCTTCGGCCGCGCCGACATCGGTCTGCTCGGGTCGAGCCTGAATGCGCTGGGCATCAGCTACAACTACGCGGCCAACACCATGGACGCCTGGGTCACGGTGCTGGTGATGGACGTCTGGCACTGGACTTCGCTAGTGGCGCTGCTGTGTTTCTCCGGGTTGCGGGCGATTCCTGACGTGTATTACCAGGCGGCGCGCATCGACCGCGCCTCGGCCTGGGCGGTGTTCCGCCATATTCAGTTGCCCAAGCTGAAGAGCGTGCTGCTGATCGCGGTGATGCTGCGCTTCATGGACAGTTTCATGATTTACACCGAGCCGTTCGTGCTCACCGGTGGCGGGCCGGGTAATGCCACGACCTTCCTCAGTCAGACCTTGACGCAGATGGCGGTCGGCCAATTCGATCTGGGCCCGGCAGCGGCGTTTTCGCTGGTGTATTTCCTGATCATCCTGCTGGTCTCGTGGCTGTTCTACACCGCCATGACCCATTCCGACGCCAATCGCTGAGGGCCCGGCCATGCACAAAAGAAAGCTGATTCCGTTGCTGGTGTACATCCTGTTCCTGCTCGTGCCGATCTACTGGCTGCTGAACATGTCGTTCAAGAGCAACACCGAAATCCTCGGCGGGTTGACCCTGTTTCCGCAGGATTTCACCTGGCACAACTACAAGGTGATTTTCACCGACCCGAGCTGGTACACCGGTTATCTCAATTCGCTGTATTACGTCAGCCTCAACACGGTGATCTCGCTGAGTGTGGCGTTGCCGGCGGCGTACGCGTTTTCGCGCTATCGCTTCCTCGGCGACAAGCACTTGTTCTTTTGGTTGCTGACCAACCGCATGGCGCCGCCGGCGGTGTTTCTGTTGCCGTTCTTTCAGTTGTATTCGTCGATCGGGCTGTTCGATACGCACATCGCCGTGGCACTCGCGCACTGCCTGTTCAACGTGCCGCTGGCGGTTTGGATTCTTGAGGGGTTCATGTCCGGGGTGCCCAAGGAAATCGACGAAACCGCGTACATCGACGGCTACAGCTTCCCCAAGTTCTTCGTGAAGATTTTCATCCCGCTGATCGGCTCCGGGATCGGCGTCACGGCGTTCTTCTGCTTCATGTTTTCCTGGGTCGAACTGCTGCTGGCGCGCACGCTGACCTCGGTGAATGCCAAGCCGATTGCCGCGGTGATGACCCGCACCGTGTCGGCCTCGGGCATCGACTGGGGCGTGCTGGCCGCGGCGGGGGTGCTGACCATCCTGCCGGGCATGCTGGTGATCTGGTTTGTTCGCAACCACGTGGCCAAGGGCTTTGCCCTCGGTCGGGTCTGAGGAACGCATGATGGAATGGATGAGCTGGACCACCCCCACGGCGGGGTTCTTTATTGCCATCGGCCTGTTGCTGGTGGGCATGACCACCTGGGAACTGCGCTCGCCGAGCATCCTGCGACGCGGTTTTCTGCCGATTGCCACCACCCGTGGCGATCGCTTGTTCATCGGTCTTCTCGGCAGCGCCTACCTGCATCTGCTGGTAATCGGCGTCACCGACTGGAGCATCTGGGTGGCGTCCGCGCTGTCTCTGGTGTGGCTGTTGGTTGTGATGCGCTGGGGCTAGTCGAGTCGCTCGGCAATCGTGCTCCGAAACTCTAACTGGAGGTCTCTATGTTCGATAAAAACAATAAGCTGCGACATAGCATTTCATTGGCAGCCATGCTCGCACTCAGCGGTTTGAGCGCTTCGGCCTGGGCCGATGCCTACGAAGACGCTGCGAAAAAATGGATTGGCAGCGAGTTCAAGCCGTCGACCCTGACGGCCGATCAGCAGCTCGAAGAACTGAAGTGGTTCATCAAGGCCGCCGAGCCGTTTCGCGGCATGGAAATCAAAGTGGTTTCCGAGACCCTGACCACCCACGAATACGAGTCCAAGGTGCTGGCCAAGGCCTTCACCGAAATCACCGGGATCAAGCTCACCCACGACCTGCTGCAAGAAGGCGACGTGGTGGAAAAAATGCAGACGGTGATGCAGTCGGACAAGAACATCTACGACGGTTGGGTCAACGACTCGGATTTGATCGGTACGCACTTTCGCTACGGCAAGACCGAGTCGATCACTGACCTGATGGCCAACGAAGGCAAGAACTTCACTTCGCCGACCCTCGACATCAAGGATTTCATCGGCATCTCGTTCACCACCGCGCCGGACGGCAAGGTTTATCAACTGCCCGACCAGCAGTTCGCCAACCTGTACTGGTTCCGCGCCGACTGGTTCGAACGCGCCGACCTGAAAGCCAAGTTCAAGGAAAAGTACGGCTACGAACTCGGCGTGCCGGTGAACTGGTCGGCCTATGAAGACATCGCCAAATTCTTCAGCGAAGACGTCAAGGAAATCGACGGCAAACGCGTCTACGGCCACATGGACTACGGCAAGAAAGACCCGTCGCTGGGCTGGCGCTTCACCGATGCCTGGTTCTCCATGGCCGGTGGCGGCGACAAGGGCTTGCCCAACGGTCTGCCGGTGGACGAGTGGGGGATTCGCGTCGAGGACTGCCATCCGGTCGGTTCCAGCGTGACCCGTGGCGGCGACACCAACGGACCTGCGGCGGTGTTCGCCACGCAGAAATATGTCGATTGGCTCAAGGCTTACGCGCCACCGGAAGCGGCGGGCATGACCTTCTCCGAGTCCGGCCCGGTGCCATCGCAAGGCAACATCGCCCAGCAGATCTTCTGGTACACCGCGTTCACCGCCGACATGACCAAACCGGGCCTGCCGGTGGTCAACGCCGACGGCACGCCGAAATGGCGGATGGCGCCGTCGCCGCGCGGGCCGTATTGGGAAGAGGGCATGAAGCTCGGCTATCAGGACGTGGGTTCGTGGACGTTCATGAAGTCCACGCCTGAGAAACAGAAACTCGCGGCGTGGCTGTACGCGCAATTCGTCACCTCGAAAACCGTATCGCTGAAGAAAACCATCGTCGGCCTGACGCCGATCCGCGAGTCGGACATCAACTCGCAGGCGATGACCGATCTGGCGCCGAAGCTCGGTGGCCTGGTCGAGTTCTACCGCAGCCCGGCCCGCGTGCAATGGACCCCGACCGGGACCAACGTGCCGGACTATCCGCGTCTGGCGCAATTGTGGTGGAGCCACATCGCCGAAGCGGCCAGCGGCGAGAAGACTCCGCAGCAGGCGCTGGATGGCCTGGCCAAGGATCAGGACGCGATCATGACGCGTCTGGAACGCTCCAAGGCGCAAGCCACGTGCGCCCCGAAAATGAACCCGGAACGTGACGCGCAATACTGGTTCGACCAACCGGGCGCACCGAAACCGAAACTGGCCAACGAGAAGCCGAAGGGCGAGACCGTGAGCTACAACGAACTGCTGAAATCGTGGGCGGATGCGCGTAAGTGATGGTTGATGTGTGAAAGGCTAACGGCACCGTAAGGTGCCGTTTTTTTTGTTGCCTGATCTACCGTAATCGCTTGCAGGCAAGCTCCCACAGGTTTCAGTGGTGTCCACAACCCCCAAAAACACCCCGACACTCTGTAGGAGCTGCCGCAGGCTGCGATCTTTTGCTCCTGATCTTCAAAGGCCAAGGCAAAAGATCGCAGCCTGCGGCAGCTCCTACAGGACATCGGTCAATGCCAGCTTCATGCTGAATTTCTTCAAAGGTATCAAGCGTGGCGTCAGGCCCGGGTACACCGCGATTCACTGTGGGAGCTGGCTTGCCAGCGATAGCGGTGTGTCAAAAAAATAAGGATGTGACTGACCCGCCGTCATCGCTGGCAAGCCAGCTCCCACAAGTTTGCGTGTCGTCCAAAAAACTCAAAAACACCCCGATCCCTGTAGGAGCTGCCGCAGGCTGCGATCTTTTGATTCTGATCTTCAAAGGCTAAGGCAAAAGATCGCAGCCTGCGGCAGCTCCTACAGGACACCGGTCAATGCCAGCTTCATGCTTGGTATCGAGCATGGCGTCAGGCCCGGGTACACCGCAGATCACTGTGGGAGCTTGCCTGCAAGCGATGAGGCCATGTGTGTCGCCGCAGGAAAACCGAGGCGGAATACGGTCATGACGCCGGGCAAGCTCTTCACCTCCGCCACCCCCTGATGCAGGCTCATGATCGAGCGCACGATTGCCAGGCCCAGCCCGGTGCTGCCCTGCGAGCGCGAGCGGGCACTGTCGACGCGATAGAAGCGGTCGAACAGGTGCGGCAGGTGTTGCGCCTCGATGCCGACGCCGGGATTGCTCACCAGCAGTGAAGCCTGCGTTGCGCCTTGCTCGATCAGCAAGGTGATGGTTTTGCCGTTCGGGCAATGGCGCAGCGCGTTGGACAGCAGATTGGAAATCGCCCGCTGAATCATCAGTCGATCGCCCAACACCGAGGCGCTGCCGACAACATTCAAGTGAATCTGCTTGTCCTGCGCCGCCAGCGAAAACATCTCCGCGACCTTCGCCGCTTCTGCCTCCAGCGCCACCGCTTCAAATGGCGCCAGTGCCGACGGATGACTGACCTGCGCCAAAAACAGCATGTCCGAGACAATCCGCGCCACGCGCTCCAGCTCCTCGGTG
This sequence comes from Pseudomonas sp. S8, assembly GCF_050473925.1. Taxonomy (NCBI): domain Bacteria; kingdom Pseudomonadati; phylum Pseudomonadota; class Gammaproteobacteria; order Pseudomonadales; family Pseudomonadaceae; genus Pseudomonas; species Pseudomonas sp. S8. Next base: position 1,985,841 of record NZ_JBFDVZ010000016.1, on the reverse strand, counting down.
CAGGACACCAGCACGTCCTTGTACTCCTCGGTCGTACGCTCGCGGGACAGCGTCACCTGGGCCTTGCCCATCAGGTTGTTGATCGGCGTGCGCAGCTCATGCGCCAGGTCATCGGAGAACTGTGACAACTGCTGCACCCCGGCATCGAGGCGATGCAGCATGAAGTTGATGCCCTGCGCCAGTTCGCTCAACTCCTGCGGCATGTTCACCACCGACAGCCGATGCTCCAGATCCTGCGTCGAGACCATCGCCGCCACTTTGCGAAACTCGCGCAGCGGCGCCAGTCCGCGCTGCACCGCGCCCCAGGCTGTGAGGCCGATGAACATCAACAGCAACGGCAACGCGATCAGCGTCGAGCGCAGATAAGCACTGAGCAGCGCTTGATCATGCGCGTTGTCCATCGACAGCAGCACCGGCACGCTGCTGCCGTCCTTGAGGCGAATCAGCTTCGATGCGGTGAGGAACCGCGCGCCTTCGGCATCGCTGCTGTCGCTGTAGGTCAGTTGATCGGTGGTCCCGCGAACCGCTCTGAGCTCCACCCGTGGGTCGGTGAGTCCCGAGCCGGATTTGAGCAGCGGCGAACGCAGGTTCGAATGGTCATAAATCGTCAGCGTCAGGTTGTCATGGCCCATGACCTGATCGAGCAGAATGTGCGGTTTGCCGCTGACTTCATTGGCGTCGACGTACAGCGACAGGCTGTGCTCCACCTGCGCCATCTTCTTTTGCAGGCTGTCGCGCGACAGCGCATTCAGCTCATGAGTCAGGGCGAAATAGGCAAGGATCGCCAGAAACACCACCAGCAGCGCGCCGAGAATACTCACCGTCAAACCGAGGCGCATCGACAGGCTGGCCGGCTTCATTCCCGCGCCTCCAGCACGTAGCCGACACCGCGCAGGGTGTGGATCAGCTTGTTGGCGAACGGGTCGTCGATCTTCGCCCGCAAACGGCGGATCGACACTTCGACCACGTTGGTGTCGCAGTCGAAATTCATGTCCCACACCAGCGAGATGATTTGCGTACGGGTCAGCACCTCGCCGGACTGGCGCATCAACAAGTGCAGCAGGGCGAATTCCTTGGTGGTCAGGTCGATGCGCTGCGCCCCCCGAAACGCCCGATGCCGGCCCGGATCCAGTTCCAGATCAGCGACTTTCAACACCTGCGGCACTGGTATGTTTTCGCTGCGGCGCATCAGGGTGCGCACCCGCGCCAGCAGTTCGGGAAACTCGAACGGCTTGACCAGATAGTCGTCGGCGCCCAGATCCAGACCGCGAATCTTGTCCGCCAGCCGCCCGCGCGCGGTGAGCATCATCACCCGTGTGGAGTGGGTGCGGCGCAGTTGTTCCAGGACGCCCCAGCCGTCCAGTTCCGGCAAGTTCACGTCGAGAATGATCAGGTCGTACGTCTGCTGTTGCGCCAGATGCAAGCCATCGGCACCGGTGGCGGCGTGGTCAACGATATAACCACTTTCGGTCAAACCCTGATGCAAGTATTCGGCAGCTTTAAGCTCGTCCTCGACGACAAGGATTCGCATGATCTTTCACCACTTTCATTTAATGGATGTTTAATTAAGGCGGTCGGGAAAGTTGTTGTTTTTGTAGGGCCTTGCGCACGTTTCAATAACTTGATGCCAAGCACGGTAAAGGCTGAAGTGGCTACAGGGTCAACGAGCGGAGCCTTTAAAACGGCGTTGCGCGACACCCTGTCGCAGTTTAAAAAGCAAATTTCCGCGACTTCGATTTCGGCAAGTGCTGTTTGGCAGATAACCCGTGCGTATGTGTTTCGATGTATTACGACAACGCCTTTTGCACTTCGCATCCTAGAACAAAACAACTTTGCTGAACCGTGGATAACGGATTTGTAATGTTCCAGTCACCTTGTCGATAAGTTCAAAACCCTAACGTGGCGGCATCGAAAAATCCTGAATTAAAGGAAGCCCTCCATTGCCCGGTTTAATTGAACTGACGGCGCGATCACGCCTGAACAAAACCGCCAGCGGCCTCTTGTTGCTGGCGTGCAGCAGCCTGACCAGCGCATCGGCCCTGACGCTGGATCAGGCGCTGCAAAGTGCCTTCGCCGGCAACCCCGATCTCGCCGCCGCGCAGTGGGAAATCGGCATTGCCGAGGGCGATCGGCAACAGGCCGGGCTGATCCCCAATCCCGAGGTGTCGTGGGAGGCCGAAGACACCCGACGCGGCTCGCGCACCACCACGGTGATGCTCAGTCAGCCGATTGAACTGGGCGGCAAACGCGGCGCGCGCATCGATGTCGCCAGCCGTGCGCAGGATGCCGCCGGTATCGAACTGGAGCGCAAGCGCAATGCCTTGCGCGCCGATGTGATCCAGGCGTTCAACAGCGCGCAAACCGCGCAGCAACGCTTGCAGCTGTCGCGTCAGTCACTGCAACTGGCCGAGCACGGTGTGCGCGTTGCTCAGGGGCGGATCGAGGCCGGCAAATCGTCGCCGGTCGAGGGCACGCGAGCACAGGTGCAGCTCTCGGAAGTGCGCCTGGAAGTGAGCCGCGCCGAGCGCGATCAGGCCAACGCCTATCAGCAACTGGCGCAAGTCATGGGCGCACCGTTGCCGACCTCGACCAATGTGCAAGCCGCGACGCAAAACCTCCCCACGCTGCCACCGCCCAGTCGTTTGCTCGAGCGTCTGAACCAGACTGCCGAGCTGCGTCTGGCGAAGCTGCAGATCGATCAGCGCGATGCATCGCTGGGCCTGGAAAAGTCCCAGCGCATTCCCGACCTGACCGTGAGCATCGGCAGCCAGTACAGCGAAACCGAGCGTGAGCGGGTCAACGTGGTCGGGCTGTCGATGCCGATTCCGCTGTTCAACCGCAATCAGGGCAACGTGCTCGCCGCCGCACGGCGCAGCGATCAGGCGCGGGATCTGCGCAACGCCACCGAGCTGCGTTTGCGCACCGAAGTCCAGACCAGCCTTGAGCAATGGCAGACCGCTAACGGCGAAGTCAAAGCCTTCAACCAGACCATCCTGCCCGCCGCGCAAAGTGCGGTGGACAGCGCCACCCGCGGTTTTGAAATGGGCAAGTTCGGCTTCCTCGACGTACTCGACGCCCAGCGCACCCTGATTGCCGCGCGCAGCCAATACATCCAGGCCGTCAGCGAGGCGACCGACGCCCGCGTGCGCCTCGAACGGATCTTCGGCGACCTGAGCGTCAGCCCTTGAATTTCACTTTTCAGACAACTGCGCGATGGCACGGCGCAGAGGAGTTTCCATGGATAAAAAACTGATGGTGGTCGCGGTCGCGACCTTGGCGTTGGGTATTGGCCTTGGTTCGATGTGGCCGGCCAATTCAACTATCGACGCGCATGCCGATGAGGCTTCCGAACATGCCGATCACGCCGAGGAGGGCGCTGCCGCCGAGGGCGAACATGCCGAAGAAGGCCACATCGAATTGAGCGCCGAGCAGATCGCCGCCGCAGGCATTCAACTGGCCGAGGCGCGGGCGCAAAGCATCAGTCTCGGCTTGTCGTTTCCCGGCGAAGTGCGCTTCGACGAGGACCGCACGGCGCACGTGGTGCCGCGCGTGCCGGGGGTGGTCGAATCGGTGGCGGTCAACCTCGGGCAAGCGGTGAAGAAGGGCCAGTTGCTGGCGGTGATCGCCAGTCAGCAGATTTCCGATCAGCGCAGTGAACAGGCCGCCGCACAACGGCGTCTGGCCTTGGCGCGCACCACTTACGAGCGCGAGAAGAAGCTCTGGCAGGACAAGATTTCCGCCGAACAGGATTTCCTCCAGGCAAAGCAGGCGTTGGAAGAGGCGGAAATCGCCATGAACAACGCCCGGCAAAAAATCAGCGTGCTCAGCGGCAGCGTGGTCGCCACCGGCGGCAATCGCTACGAACTGCGCGCGCCGTTCGACGGCGTGGTGGTGGAAAAACATCTGACGCCGGGGGAGGTGGTCGATGAGACCACCGCGGCTTTCACTCTCTCGGATCTGTCGCGGGTGTGGGTCACGTTCGGTGTCTCGCCCAAGGATCTGACGAAAGTGCAGGTCGGCAAAGCGGTCACCGTCAGCGCGCCGGAATTGAAAGCCGAAGTGACTGGCAGTGTGGCTTATGTCGGCAGTCTGCTCGGCGAACAGACCCGCACTGCGACCGTGCGCGTGACCCTGGAAAACCCGCAAGGCTCGTGGCGACCGGGGCTGTTCGTCAGCGCACGGGTCGCCACTGACAGCCGCGAAGCGAAAGTGGCCGTGCCGGAAACCGCGATCCAGACCGTCGAGGACAAACCCACGGTGTTCGTGCGTACCGACGACGGCTTCAAGGCGCAGGCGGTGGAACTGGGCAGCCGCGCCGCCGGCCACGTGGAAGTCACCCAAGGGCTGGTACCGGGCGTGCAAGTCGCCAGCGCCGGCAGCTTCGTCCTCAAGTCGGAGCTGGGCAAAGCCTCGGCCGAGCACAGTCATTAATTCTGGAAGGTCCCCATGTTCGAACGCCTGATCCAGTTTGCCATCGAGCAGCGCATCATCGTGCTGCTCGCCGTTCTGCTCATGGCCGGCCTCGGCATCGCCAGTTATCAGAAACTGCCGATCGACGCCGTGCCCGACATCACCAACGTCCAGGTGCAGATCAACACCGGCGCCGCCGGGTTCTCGCCGCTGGAAACCGAGCAGCGCATCACTTTCCCGATTGAAACCGCGATGGCCGGTTTGCCGGCGCTGGAGCAGACCCGTTCGCTGTCGCGCTCCGGGCTGTCGCAGGTCACGGTGATCTTCAAGGACGGCACCGACCTGTTCTTCGCCCGCCAACTGGTCAATGAGCGCCTGCAGATCGCCAGGGAGCAATTGCCCGAAGGCGCGGAAGCGCTGATGGGGCCGATTTCCACCGGCCTCGGCGAGATCTTTCTGTGGACGGTGGAGGCGAAGGAAGGCGCGTTGAAGGACGACGGCACAGCCTACACGCCGACCGATCTGCGGGTGATTCAGGACTGGATCATCAAACCGCAATTGCGCAACGTACCGGGGGTGGCGGAGATCAACACCATCGGTGGTTTTGCCAAGGAATACCAGATCGCGCCGGATCCGAAACGCCTTGCTGCGTACAAGCTCACCCTCACCGATCTGATCACCGCGCTGGAGCGCAACAATGCCAACGTTGGCGCCGGTTACATCGAGCGCAGCGGCGAGCAGTTGCTGATCCGCGCACCGGGGCAAGTGGCGAGCACCGAGGACATCGCCAACATCGTCATGGCCAATGTCGATGGCACGCCGATCCGGGTGAAGAACGTCGCCAGCGTGGAAATCGGCCGCGAACTGCGCAGCGGCGCAGCCACGGAAAACGGTCGTGAAGTGGTGCTCGGCACGGTGTTCATGTTGATCGGCGAGAACAGCCGCACCGTCTCGCAAGCGGTGGCCAGCAAGCTCGAACAGATCAATAAATCCCTGCCGCAAGGCGTGATTGCGGTGCCGGTGTACGACCGCACGCACCTGGTCGACAAAGCCATCGCCACGGTGAAAAAAAACCTGATCGAAGGCGCGATTCTGGTGATCGCGATTCTGTTCCTGTTCCTCGGCAACATTCGCGCTGCGCTGATTACCGCGATGGTGATTCCGCTGTCGATGCTGTTCACCTTCACCGGCATGTTCAGCAATAAGGTCAGCGCCAACCTGATGAGCCTCGGCGCGCTGGACTTCGGGATCATCGTCGATGGCGCGGTGGTGATCGTCGAAAATACCCTGCGCCGGTTGGCGCATGCGCAGCAACATCACGGGCGTTTGTTGAGCCGTCCCGAGCGTTTCAAGGAAGTGTTCGCCGCCGCGAAAGAGGCGCGGCGCCCACTGATTTTCGGTCAGTTGATCATCATGGTGGTGTACCTGCCGATCTTCGCCCTGAGTGGCGTCGAAGGGAAAATGTTCCACCCGATGGCGCTCACCGTGGTCATCGCTTTGCTCGGTGCCATGCTGCTGTCGGTGACCTTCGTCCCGGCGGCGATTGCGCTGTTCGTCACCGGCAAGGTCAAGGAAGAAGAGGGCGCGGTCATGCGCGGCGCACGTCGGGTGTATGCGCCGGCGCTGGCCTGGGTCATGGCCCATCGCACGGTTGCGGTGGGCGCGGCGTTGGGCGTGATCGTGCTCAGCGGCGTGCTCACCAGCCGCATGGGCAGCGAGTTTGTACCGAGTCTCAGTGAAGGCGATTTCGCTCTGCAAGCACTGCGCGTGCCGGGTACCAGCCTGACGCAATCGGTGGACATGCAGCAGCGCCTGGAAACCTTGATCCTGGCCAAAGTGCCGGAGGTTGAACGGGTGTTCGCCCGCACCGGCACGGCGGAAATCGCTTCCGACCCGATGCCGCCGAACATCTCTGACAGCTACGTGATGCTCAAACCGAAGGAGCAATGGCCAGACCCGAACAAGTCCCGCGACACCCTGATGGCCGAACTGCAAGCTGCAGCCGCGACACTGCCGGGCAGTAACTATGAACTGTCGCAGCCGATCCAGTTGCGCTTCAACGAACTGATTTCCGGCGTGCGCAGCGATGTCGCGGTCAAGGTGTTCGGCGATGACATGGACGTGCTCAACGCCACGGCAGCGAAGATCGCGGCGGCGATGCAGAAGGTCAATGGCGCGTCTGAAGTGAAGGTCGAGCAGACCACCGGGTTGCCGGTGCTGACTATCAACATTGACCGCGACAAGGCGGCGCGTTACGGGCTCAACGTCGGCGATGTGCAGGACACCATCGCCGTGGCCGTCGGCGGGCGTCAGGCCGGCACCTTGTATGAGGGCGATCGGCGCTTCGACATGGTGGTGCGCTTGTCCGATGCCATGCGCAAGGACATCGAGGGTTTGTCGGCGTTGCTGATTCCGGTGCCGGCACTGAGCGGTGCGGCGAACCAGATTGGTTTTATCGCGCTGAAAGACGTCGCCAGCCTCGACCTGGTGCTCGGGCCGAACCAGGTCAGCCGCGAAAACGGCAAGCGTCTGGTGATCGTCAGCGCCAACGTGCGCGGGCGCGATATCGGCTCGTTCGTCAGCGAAGCGAGTGCGGTGATCGAGCGCGAGGTGCAGGTCCCGGCCGGTTACTGGACCCGTTGGGGCGGGCAGTTCGAGCAACTGCAATCGGCAGCCAAGCGCTTGCAGATTGTGGTGCCGGTGGCGCTGCTGCTGGTGTTCGGCTTGTTGTTCATGATGTTCAACAACCTCAAGGACGGCTTGCTGGTGTTTACCGGGATTCCGTTTGCGTTGACCGGTGGGGTGATGGCGCTGTGGCTGCGGGATATTCCGTTGTCGATTTCGGCAGGCGTCGGGTTTATTGCGCTGTCCGGAGTGGCAGTGCTCAACGGGTTGGTGATGATCGCGTTCATTCGCAATTTGCGCGAGGAAGGGCGGTCGCTGGCCGAGGCGATCAATGTCGGTGCGCTCACGCGGTTGCGGCCGGTATTGATGACGGCGCTGGTGGCGTCGTTGGGTTTCATTCCGATGGCGCTGGCAACCGGCACCGGCGCTGAGGTGCAGCGGCCGCTGGCGACGGTGGTGATTGGCGGGATTCTGTCCTCGACCATTCTCACGCTGCTGATATTGCCGGCGCTGTACCAGATCGCCCATCGCCGGGATGAGGACGTAGTGCCCATCCGGTAGAACAGCACTACCTTTGTGGCGAGGGGATTTATCCCCGATGGGGCTGCGCAGCAAGCCCGCTTTTTTGGATAAAGAGCGGGGCCGCTGCGCGGCCCATCGGGGATAAATCCCCTCGCCACAAGGTATTTCTCAGGCCTGAGATTTTCTGTGTGGCTGCCGTACTTGCCACATTACGAATCTGTAATTCCCCCGCCACCGTCACGAAAGGTACGCCTTGTTACCTTGATCCCGTCAGTTACTTAAACGAGGAATCAAAAATGAAAATCGTACCAATGGGTGCTTTTGTGGTGGCGTTGGCGATGTCTTCCCTGGTCATGGCTGAAGGTGGCGGCGACCGCACGTTCGATCGGATGATGACCAACAATGATCGTTCCATGGAGCTGTTTGTGGCCAAGGAAAAAGCCGCCGGCAACCCGGTGGTGGTCAATGAAAAAGCCGTCGACAACAGCAAGAGCCTGTAAGCGACAGCACTTGATCAAGCCCGTCATCGCGCATCGATGCTGGGCTTTTTTATGCCTGGATGGGAAGGAAATGGATATGAAAATACGCAAGTTGATCGCGTTCGCCAGCGTCATGGCGATGTCTTCTCTGGTCATGGCCGAAGGCGGCGGTGACCGCACTTTCGAGCGTGCCTTCAGCGCCAACGCCAAAGCCATGGAGCAATACGCCGCCGAGCAGGGCAAAGCGCCGCCGGTGGTCAAGGAATACGAATACGGGATGAAGCTGGACGTGGTGAAAATCGTCAGCGTGGTGAAGCCGCAGCCGGCTTGCTCGGTAGTACCCACAGCCATGACCTACGAAGACTCGCAAGGGCAACTCAACACCCTCAAGTACAGCGTGGCCGGCGTGTGCCGCAACAGCGGTGGCTAATTAATCCCTATCCCTGTAGGAGCTGCCGCAGGCTGCGATCTTTTGATCTTGATCTTAAAATCAAAGTCAAAAGATCGCAGCCTGCGGCAGCTTCTGCACGGGGCACATTTTCAGTATCACGATCGGTATTTCAATTCGGGATGTTTAAGGTTGTGTGGGCAAAGCAGAACCTTCCCACAATGTTTTCAGGTTGTCGCTCGGACGTTCGCTCTCTAGCCTGTATGGGTCGCTGCCAAATCAGCGATCGGGATTGGAACCCCTCGGCTTAACTGAAGCAAATCGCACCGTTCATGACGTATGCTTGTGCACTTTCATGTGTGCACTCCGTTATGGCGGCTGTGCGCGGGAGACTTCGAGTCTGTCGGGTTTTGCTCAGTTGCCCGGGTTCCAACCTGCGTACAGCTGCCACCCTTTCGCGTGGAACCGAAAGGGTCAGCTCCACCGTCAAGCTGAGTAAAACATTATGAAAAAGCCAACACCGAATCCGCCCGAAACAGACACGCCTGCAGACCCCGATCCAACATCCCCCTACGCCGCCATCAATACCCACAAACTCCACGAAGCCGCCGACCGCGCCCTCGACTACTACCTCAAGCCCGCAGCGCCCATCATGGCCACGCCTTACACCGCCAACGCGCTGTTCCTGGTCAACCCCAATGCCGACACCGAATCCCTGCTGGCCAACGCTTGCGAATCCCTGGCCTCGGCCACGGTGATGCTCGGTAATTTCGCCGCGTTGCTGGAGGGCACGCATCGCAAGACGCTGCTCGGCATCGCGCAGGTGGTCATGCTTGGCGAATTGGCGGTGAACAAAGCGCTGGATAACGTCGAACCCATCGCCTGACCAATGTCTTCTGTAGGCGCTGCCGAAGGCTGCGATCTTTTGATCTTGATCTAAAAAACCAAAATCAAGGGATCGCAGCCTGCGGCAGCTCCTACAGGAGTGTGTTTCGGACGGGATAAAAAAGGCGCCCCGAAGGGCGCCAAAAAATTCACCTCTGACCAAAGGAGCAAGGAGCTTCTAAAGGTGAATGGTATTGCTCGGGGAAACTCAGAGAATCGCCAGCGGGTATTCGACGATCACGCGCACTTCGTCCAGGTCCGACTCGAAAGCCGTGGCGCGGGTAGTGGCCTGGCGCAGGCGCAGCGACAGGTCTTTCATCGAACCGCTCTGCACCACATATTTGACTTCCACATCACGCTCCCAGCGTTTCTGGTCGGTCAGCGGATTGCCGTCGGCATCGCGGCGCATGTACACGGCGTTGGCGTTGGAATAGTCGGCATCGGTGCCGCGCGCGTAACGGGTCATGAACGACAGACCGGGTATGCCGTAAGCGGTCATGTCGAGGTCGTAGCGCACCATCCACGAACGTTCTTTCGGCGAGTTGAAGTCGCTGTACTGGATCGAGTTGTCGAGGAAGATCGAGTCGGACTGGCGCAGGTAATCGAAGTCGTCGTTGCCGTTGTTGCGCTGGTGGGAGAGGGCGACGGAGTGCGCACCGAGTTTCACCCCGACGCGGCCGCTCCAGATGTTGTTGTCGAACTCGCCGAGCAGTTGCTTGCCTTCGTCGACCGCCTTGTAATAGTTCAGGCCGCCGAACAGCGACAGGTCGTCCGCCAGCGGATAGGTCCAGGCGGTGCCGGCGTAATACTGGTTCCAGGCGTCCTTGAGGCGGCTGGAGTACAGGCTGAAGCTGAGGTTCTTGTTCAGCACATAATCACCACCGCCGTAAGCGATCCACGGCGAGTTGACCGGACCGGCGTAAAACGTGGCGAAATTTTCGCGCATGTCGCTGGACACCGGCTGGCTCATCGCATGCAGCCGTCCGCCCTGAATCGACAGACCGTCGATGCTGGTGTTGGTCGCCGTCACCCCGCGAAAGCTTTCCGGCAGCAAGCGTGAGTCACCGGCCGCCACCACCGGGTTGGCCGGGAACACATCACCGACCTTGACCACGGTATCGAATGCCCGCACTTTGGCGGCGCCACCGATCTTGGTGTACTCATCCCGCGCCTGGCCGTCACGGTTGACCGGCAATACATCGAACGAACTGCGCCCGCCGTTGCGGCCATCACCGGTGTCGAGTTTCAAACCGATCATGGCAAACGCATCCACCCCGACCCCGACGGTCCCTTGGGTGAAACCGGATTCGAACTTGCTGATCACGGCATGCGACCAGGCTTCGGAATAACCGTTGCCGGTGGGGCTGGACTGGCCATTGCGATGATCACGATTGAAGTAGAAGTTGCGGTTGAGCACGGTCAGGCGGCTGCCTTCAACAAAGCCCTCGGGCTTGTCTTCTGCAAACACCATGGACGGCCCTGAGCCGACCACCACCGCTAAAGCGGCCATCGATATTTTTGTAGGGTTAACCATCAAACACTCCTTGGGTTCGGCAGAACGGGAACGTGCGTCGGCGTGGTTTTATTGTTCGGCGGGGCAGGGCCCGCCGGCATTGGTCGCCGGGTCACATCGTTGCAGGCTGCGGATAACGCCAAGGTGATGGGGGAATTACAATTTCGTCATGTGGTTATATGGATTGAGTGAACGCCACATAAACCTGTGGGAGCGAGCCTGCTCGCGAAAGCGGAGTGTCAGGCACTGAAGATGGGGATGTGCCGACGCCTTCGTCGGAACGCCGCCCGGATCAGGCTCGCTCCCACAGTGGGTTGAGTGAGTCTGATAGATCACATGAGAGCAGATGTGGCTTTTTATCGTTCGAAGGTATCCAGCAAACCGTGTGATAGAGAGGCATCAGTTTCGGCGGGAAGTATGAGTTTGCCCTTCGTGTCGCCGATCCGTTTTACACGCGTCTTCTTCAAGGTAATTTTGCCTTGGCTTTCTTCGGCTATCGCATCAAGGCCATCCATCAACTCTGAAAAAATATCCCGCTTCATGGTTCGTGGATCTCCACTTGATAGTTGATCCTCAAATTTAACCGCAATTACCTTCTGCAGAATGTCAGCCATTGCTCACCACTTTGCAGGCAAATTCCTAGAAAGGGGAGAGCGTTATAAGTCAAAAGATCGCAGCCTTCGGCAGCTCCTACAGACCGCATACCATCCCAATGTAGGAGCTGCCGAAGGCTGCGATCTTTTGATGTTGAATCCCACAAAAACAAAAACGGCACCCGAAGGTGCCGTTTCCGTTTCCAGCCAGCCGAATATCAGCCCGCCAGACCCGCCTGCTGAACCAGGGTCAGCAATGGCTGCGGGTACACACCCAGGAAGAATGCAACCACGGCGATGGCCAGCAGCATCACGCCGCCTGCCTTCTGTTCCCAGTGCAGCTGGGCGTCGTGGCGACGCAGGTTCGGTTCGATCAGGTACAGGGTGACCATCACACGCAGGTAGTAGAACACGCCGATGGCGCTGCCCAGTACCAGTGAGCCGACCAGCCACCATTGGTGCGACTCGACACCGGTGGCGATGATGTAGAACTTGCCGATGAAGCCCGCGGTCAGCGGAATACCGGCCAGGGACAGCATCATCACGGTCAGAACGGCGGTCAGGTACGGACGGCGCCAGAACAGGCCGCGGTACTCGTACAGCGCATCGGCGTCACGGCCGTTGTACGGCGAGGACATCAGGGTGATCACGCCGAACGCGCCGAGGCTGGTGATCACATAAGTCACCAGATACACGCCGATGGCTTCCACCGCCAGACCCTTGCTCGCCACCAGCGCGATCAGCAGGTAGCCGAAGTGTGCGATGGACGAGTAACCGAGCAGACGCTTGAGGTTGCTTTGGGTCAGGGCCAGCAGGTTACCGAACAGGATCGAGGCGATGGCGATGACGGTCAGTACGTCGCTCAGCACGCCACTGCTCGCGGCAGGGGAGATCTGGAACAGACGCACCATCACCGCGAACACGGCAACCTTCGACGCCGTGGCGAGGAACGCGGCGACCGGCGCCGGAGCACCTTCGTACACGTCCGGCGTCCACAGGTGGAACGGTACCAGCGACAGCTTGAACGCCAGACCGATCAGCATCATGCCCAGACCCAACTGAGCCAGCGAGCTCGGCAGGTTGGTGGTAGCCAGTGCCTGACCGATACCGTTGAAGCTCAGGGTGCCGGCATCAGCGTAGAGCAGGGCCATACCGAACAACAGGAACGCGGAACCCGCGGCCGACAGCACCATGTACTTGATGCCGGCTTCCAGCGAACGCTTGTTGAAGAAGGCGTAAGCCACCAGACCGTAGACCGGCACCGACAGCAGTTCCAGACCGATGAACAACCCGGCCAGATGCTGCGCGCTGACCAGAACCAGACCACCGGCGGCGGCCATCAGGATCAGCAGGTACAGTTCTTCACGGTTGCCCGGGTAACCCGAGCCGCCATCGCCGAGGTAGGCATGGGCGAGGGTTACACAGGCGAGGGTGGCGACCAGGATCAGCGCCATGTACAGACAGGCGAAGGTGTCGACTTGCAGCAATGGCGTCACGGCCAGAGGCGCGACTTTCAGGGCTGGCAGGATCGACAGCAAGGCCAGGTTCAGACCGGCGACCGAGATCAGGAAGGTCTGCGAGTGGTTGCGGCGCCAGGCGATTGCCAGCATCACCACGATAATGGTGAGGCTGGTGATCAACAGTGGCGCTAGCGCAATAAAGTGTTGAATCGTGAATTCCATAGCGCTCTTACCGGGCCGAAGCGAGTTGAGTGAAGGCGGTGCCGAGCCACTGCTGCACGCCATGCATCGTGGCGGCGGAAGTGTCGAGGAACGGTTGCGGGTAGACGCCGAGGTAAATCAGCAGCGCCGCAAGGCCCAGCACCATGGTCAGTTCGCGACCGTCCATGCCGTGCAGGATCGAATCCGATTTCGACGGACCGAAGTAGGCACGGTGGATCATGATCAGCGAGTAGACCGAACCGAACACCAGACCGGAGGTGGCAATCGCAGTGATCCATGGTGCACTGGCGAACGTACCGATCAGGATCAGGAACTCGCCGACGAAGTTACCGGTACCCGGCAGACCCAGAGAGGCGGCGGCGAAGAACAGGCTGATCGCCGGCAGGTAAGCGATACGCGACCACAGACCGCCCATCTCACGCATGTCACGAGTGTGCAGACGCTCGTACAGTTGACCGCTGAGGATAAACAGTGCTGCCGCCGACAGACCGTGCGCCAGCATCTGGATCACTGCGCCTTGCAGCGCCAGTTGGCTGCCGGAGTAGATGCCGATCAGCACGAAGCCCATGTGGGAAACGGACGAGAAGGCGATCAGACGCTTGATGTCGGTTTGCGCGAAAGCGAGGAATGCACCGTAGAAGATCCCGATCAGGCCGAGGGTCATGGCGATCGGCGCGAACTCGGCCGAGGCGTTCGGGAACAGCGGCAGGGCGAAACGCAGCAGGCCGTAGGCCGCGGTTTTCAGCAGGATACCGGCGAGGTCGACGGAACCGGCAGTCGGCGCCTGGGCGTGCGCATCAGGCAGCCAGGAGTGGAACGGTACGACTGGCAGCTTGACCGCGAAGGCGATGAAGAAGCCGAGCATCAGGATGTACTCGGTGGTCATCGACATCTTGGTCTTCAACAGGTCGGCGTAGTTGAAGGTAATCACGCCAGTGTTGTTGAAGTTGACCAGCACCAGACCGAGGATCGCCACCAGCATGATCAGGCCGGAAGCCTGAGTGAAGATGAAGAACTTGGTCGCGGCGTAGATCCGGGTTTTCTTGCCGTCCGAAGAACTGTGACCCCAGAGCGCGATGAGGAAGTACATCGGCACCAGCATCATTTCCCAGAAGAAGAAGAACATGAACAGGTCGAGGGCGAGGAACACGCCGACAACGCCGCCCAGGATCCACATCAGGTTCAGGTGGAAGAAGCCAACGTGACGTTGAATCTCTTTCCACGAGCAGAGTACCGAGAGGATACCCAGCAGACCGGTCAGCAGGATCATCAACAGCGACAGGCCGTCGAGGGCCAGGTGCACGTTGATGCCGAAGCGCTGGATCCAGACGTGCTTGAACTCAAGCGCCCAGGTCGGATCGGCGCCAGGCGCCGGTGCAAATGAGTAGTCACCGTGGGCCCACAGCCAGAGGCCGAGGGCGAGTTCCAGGGTCATGGTCAACAGCGCAATCCAGCGGGGGAGGGTAGCGCCGAAGCGCTCACCCATCCAGCACAGCAGGCCGCCGATGAAGGGGATCAGGATTAGCCAAGGCAGAATCATGACGGGCTCGTTTCCTTTCGCAAATTCGCAAGGTTCATATCAGACCGCTACCAGCACGATGGCGCCGATCACCAGCACGGCACCAGCAGCCATCGAGGCGGCATACCAACGCAGTTGACCGGTCTCGGTGCGGCTCAGGGCGGTGTGACCGCCTTTGGCCATACGCGGGATCAGACCGATAGTCTGGTCGAGCGGGTCTCTGCGCAGTACATGGCTGATCGCAAGGTACGGCTTGACGAACAGTTTGTCGTAGATCCAGTCGAAGCCCCAGGCAGCGAACCACCAGGCCGAAAGGAAACGGCCGATGCCGCTGTTGGCGATCGCGGTCACGAAGCGACGCTTGCCGAGGAACAGCAGGGCCGCCAGCAGGATACCGGCCAGAGCGATGGCGCCCGAGGCGATTTCCAGACTGTGCTTGGCTTCGCCACCGGCATGGCCGACGCTTTCAGGCAGTACGCCGTGCAGCGGCGGTACGATCATCGCGCCGACGAAAGTCGACAGCACGATCAGCACCGACAGCGGCAGCCAGTGAGCGATGCCGTGACCGGCGTGGGCTTCGGTCTTGGCTTCACCGTGGAACGTGATGAAGATCAGGCGGAAGGTGTACAGAGAGGTCATGAACGCGCCGACCAGACCGGCGTAAAGCAGACCGTGGTTACCGCTGGCGAACGCTTCCCAAAGGATTTCGTCCTTGGAGTAGAAGCCTGCGGTGACCAGTGGCAGGGCGGCCAGTGCAGCGCCACCGACGATGAAGCTGGCGTAGGCCAGTGGCAGTTTTTTCCACAGACCGCCCATCTTGAAGATGTTCTGCTCGTGGTGGCAGGCAACGATCACCGCACCGGAAGCAAGGAACAGCAGGGCCTTGAAGAAGGCGTGGGTCATCAGGTGGAAAATCGCGCCATCCCAGGCACCCACGCCCAGCGCCAGGAACATGTAGCCGATCTGGCTCATGGTCGAGTAGGCGAGGATACGTTTGATGTCGGTCTGTACCAGGGCGGCGAAGCCTGCGAGAACCAGGGTCACACCACCGACGATGCCAACCAGGTGCAGGATTTCCGGCGCCAGGGTGAACAGACCGTGGGTACGGGCGATCAGGTAGACACCGGCGGTCACCATGGTTGCAGCGTGGATCAGTGCCGATACCGGGGTCGGACCGGCCATCGCGTCCGCGAGCCAGGTTTGCAGCGGCAGTTGCGCCGATTTACCGACCGCACCACCCAGCAGCATCAGGGTCGCCAGGGTGATCCAGAAGTCGCCGGCCTGGAATTTCTGCGGTGCCAGCACCAGCAGTTCCTGGATGTTCAGCGTGCCCACTTGCTGGAACAGGATGAACAGGCCGATGGCCATGAACACGTCGCCGATCCGGGTCACGATGAAGGCCTTGAGTGCGGCGTTACCGTTGTTGCGGTTGCTGTAGTAGAAACCGATCAACAGGTACGAGCACAGGCCCACGCCTTCCCAGCCGAAGTACAGGAACAGCAGGTTATCGCCGAGGACCAGGAACAGCATGCTGGCGATAAACAGGTTGGTGTACGAGAAGAAGCGCGAGTAACCCGCTTCGCCGCGCATGTACCAGGACGCGAACAGGTGGATCAGGAAACCCACGCCCACCACCACGCCGAGCATGGTGATCGACAGGCCGTCGATGTAGAGGGCGAAGTCAGGCTTGAAGCCTTCGACCGCCATCCACTTCCACAGCACCAGCGTGTAGTGACCGCCCTCGGGGGGCGCGACGTTGAATTGCCAGATGACGTAGGCGGCGACAATCGCCGACAAGCCAATGGAACCCACGCCGATCAGCGCCGAGAGGTTTTCCGACCAGCGTCCACGGGAGAACGACAGCAGCAGGAAACCGATCAGAGGGAATACAAAAGTCAGAAAGATTAGGTTCATCCGCGCATCTCACTGGCAGCGTCGATATCGAGCGTGTGGAAGCGGCGATACAGTTGCAGCAGAATCGCCAGGCCAATACTGGCTTCGGCGGCTGCCAGGCTGATCACCAGGATGAACATGATCTGTCCATCCGGTTGCGCCCAGCGGGCGCCGGCGACGATGAAGGCCAGGGCAGAGGCGTTCATCATCACTTCCAGACTCATCAACACGAACAAAATGTTGCGGCGGACCATCAGGCCGACCAGACCAAGGCAGAACAGGATGCCGGCAACGGCCAATCCATGCTCGAGAGGGATAGCAGGCATGTCTTACTCCTTCGCCTCGTTACGGCCCAAATGGAACGCCGTGACGGCTGCGGCGAGCAGCAGCATCGAGGCGAGTTCGACCACCAGCAGATACGGGCCGAACAGGCTGACGCCCACGGCTTTTGCATCGACGGTGGTGTGGCCGATGGCCTGACCGCTCTGGTGAGCGAACAGCACATACAGCAGTTCGGCCAGCAGCAGGGCGGCGAGAATCACCGGGCCTGCCCAGATGCCGGGCTTGAGCCAGCTGCGTTCCTGCTGAACCGAGGCGGGACCCAGGTTCAGCATCATCACCACGAACACGAACAGCACCATGATGGCGCCGGCGTAGGCGATCACTTCCAGCACGCCGGCGAACGGTGCGCCGAGTGCGAAGAAGGTCATGGCCACGGCGATCAACGAGATGATCAGGTAGAGCAGGGCGTGCACAGGGTTGGTGTTGGTGACCACACGTAGCGTGGACACAACCGCGATACCCGATGCGAAATAGAAAGCGAATTCCATCGTTCTTCCTTAAGGCAGCAAGCTCTTCACGTTGATCGGTTCGGCTTCGTTCTGCGCGGAGCCTTTCGGCTTGCCAGCGATTGCCATACCTGCAACACGATAGAAGTTGTAATCAGGGTTTTTGCCGGGGCCGGAGATCAAAAGATCTTCTTTCTCGTACACCAGGTCCTGACGTTTGAACTCGGCCATCTCGAAATCCGGGGTCAACTGGATTGCGGTGGTCGGACAGGCTTCCTCGCAGAGACCGCAGAAAATGCAGCGCGAGAAGTTGATACGGAAGAAGTCCGGGTACCAGCGACCGTCTTCGGTTTCAGCTTTCTGCAGCGAGATGCAACCTACCGGGCAAGCCACGGCGCACAGGTTGCAGGCTACGCAACGTTCTTCGCCATCGGGGTCACGGGTCAGGACGATGCGACCACGGTAGCGTGGTGGCAGGTAGACCGGCTCTTCCGGGTATTGCAGAGTGTCGCGCTTGCGAAAGCCATGGCCGAAGACCATGACCAGGCTGCGCAACTGGGTACCGGTACCCTTAACGATGTCGCCAATATATTTGAACATGGGTCAAATCCTCACTGAACCGCAACCGCAGGTGTGTTCCACAACACAACCGCAGCGGTTATCAGCAAATTGATCAGGGTCAGTGGCAGGCAGAATTTCCAGCTGAAATCCATCACCTGGTCATAACGCGGACGCGGGATGGAAGCGCGCAGCAGGATGAACAGCATGATGAAGAACGCGGTCTTCAGTGCGAACCAGACGAAGGACAGTTGCGGCAGGATGCCGAACGGACCGTGCCAGCCACCGAAGAACAGGGTGACCAGCAGCGCCGAGATCAGGATGATGCCGATGTATTCACCGACGAAGAACATGCCCCATTTCATACCGGCGTATTCAATGTGGTAACCGTCGGCCAGTTCCTGTTCCGCTTCCGGCTGGTCGAACGGGTGACGGTGAGTCACGGCGACGCCAGCGATGAAGAAAGTACAGAAGCCGAAGAACTGCGGAATGATGAACCACAGGTTCTGCGCCTGGTACTCGACGATGTCGCGCATGTTGAACGAGCCGACCTGCACCACGATGCCCATCAGGGCCAGGCCCATGAACACTTCGTAGGACACGGTCTGCGCCGAGGCACGCAAGCTGCCGAGCAGGGCGAACTTGTTGTTGCTCGACCAGCCGGCGAACAGCACCGCGTAGACCGACAGACCGGCCATGGCGAAGAAGAACAGCAGGCCGATGTTCAGATCCGCCACGCCCCAGGTCGGGGTGATCGGGATGATCGCGAACGCGATCAGCAGGGCGGACATGGCCACCACCGGTGCCAGGGTGAAGATCACCTTGTCGGCAAACGGCGGGGTCCAGTCTTCCTTGAAGAACATCTTCAGCATGTCGGCGGCGATCTGGAACATGCCGAACGGGCCAACGCGGTTCGGACCGTAACGGTCCTGCCACCAGCCCAGCAGGCGACGTTCGACAAAGCTGAGCAACGCGCCTGCGACCACAACGGCCAGCAGAATCACGATGGCTTTGATGACCGTCAGGATCACATCGATCACTTCAGGGGTGAACCAGGTCATTGCGCTGCCTCCTGCAGACCGTCGACGGACAGGCCGGCGAATGCCGGTGGAATGCCGGCGATGCCCGCAGGCAAGGCCACCAGACCAGCGCCCAGTTCTTCATTGATGCGCAGCGGCAGACGCAGGGTCTGGCCGGCCACGTTCAGGCTCAGCAGAGCACCGTCGTTGACGCCCAGGCGATCCGCTTCGGATTTGGCCAGCGCCACGTACGGAGCCGGGATGCGTTCTTGTACCGGCGCGGCTTTCGACGAGTTTTCGTCACTGCCGAACAGGTGGTAGAACGGCACGGCTTGCCAGGTGCCCGGCGCCGGGTTGAATGCGCGCGGAGCAGCCGCGAACCAGTTCAGCGAATCACCGGTGCTTTCGATCAGGCGGGTGCCCGGGTCGCCAGCACGCAGGTGACCACCGACTTCGTCCTGGAACTTGTTCCAGGCTTGCGGCGAGTTCCAGCCAGGCGACCAGGCGAATGGCACCTGCTGACGCGGTTCGGCCGAGCCCGAGTAACCTTCCATGGAGAAGGCGAACGCGGTGTCTTTGTCTTGCGGGGTGCGCGGTTCGTGAACGCTGATGTCGGCGCGCATCGCGGTGCGACCGGAATAACGCAGCGGCTCACGCGCCAGTTTCAGACCCTTGATGCGGAACGCGGCAGACGGCGCGGCGTCGACGATACGCGCCAGTTGCTCGGTGCTCGACGCCACGGCAGCGGTGACGTGGTCGAGTTGCGTCCAGTCGATCGGCTGGTTCAGCAGGGTCGAGCGCAGGGCGTGCAGCCAGCGCCAGCCTTCGTGAACCAGGATGCTCGCATCCATGTATTGCGGATCGAAAACCTGGAAGAAGCGCTGGGCGCGGCCTTCCTGGCTGACCAGCGTACCGTCGCCTTCAGCGAAGCTCGCCGCTGGCAGCACCAGTTGCGCGCGCTCGGTGGTGGCGGTTTTCTGGTGGTCGGCAACGATCACCACTTTCGCAGCGTTCAGCGCGGCATCGACCTTGGCTTTCGAGGTGCGGGTGTACAGATCGTTTTCCAGCACGACGATGGCGTCGGCCTTGCCATCGATCACGGCTTGCAGCGCCGCGTCGACCGATTCGCCACCGAGCATGGCCAGGCCGAGGCTGTTGGCTTCCGGCACGATCAGGCTGATCGAACCGTTCTTCTCGCGCAGCTTCAGGGCTTTGGCGATGTTCGCCGCGGCTTCGATCAAGGCTTTGGAACCCAGCGAAGTACCGGCGATGATCAGCGGACGCTTGGCCGCGAGCAGGGCGTCGGCGATGCGCTTGGCCAGTTCAAGGGCTTCGGCGTCCAGACCTTCAACGGCAGGGGCGCTGGCGTCCAGCGCGTGGGCCACGGCGAAACCGAGGCGTGCCAGGTCATCCGGAGCAGCGTGAACGCATTCTTCGGCGATGTCGTCGAGCTTGGTTTCCGCCAGGCTGGCGATGAACAACGGGTTCAGTGCGTGCTGACCGATGTTCTTCACCGCAGCGTCGAGCCACGGCTGCACGCGCATGGCTTCGGCCATGTCTTCGGCCTTGCCCTTGACCGACTGACGCAAGGCCAGCGCCATACGGGCGGCGGTCTGGGTCAGGTCTTCACCAAGGACGAACACAGCGTCGTGGTCTTCGATGTCGCGCATGTTCGGCACGGGCAGCGGGCTGTCTTTGAGCACTTGCAGGACCAGACGGATGCGCTCCAGCTCGGAGGCTTCGATACCGGAGTAGAAGTGCTCGGCGCCCACAAGTTCGCGCAACGCGTAGTTGCTTTCGAGGCTGGCGCGTGGCGAACCGATACCGACGATGTTGCGCCCGCGCAGCAGGTCAGCGGCTTTATCCAGCGCAGCGTCGACGCTCAGTTTGGTGCCGTCGGCCAGCAGCGGCTGACGTGGACGGTCGGTGCGGTTGACGTAGCCATAACCGAAACGGCCACGGTCGCACAGGAAGTACTGGTTCACCGAACCGTTGAAGCGGTTTTCGATGCGACGCAGTTCGCCGTAACGCTCGCCCGGGGAGATGTTGCAACCGCTGGAGCAGCCATGGCAGATGCTCGGCGAGAACTGCATGTCCCATTTGCGGTTGTAGCGCTCGGAGTGCGTCTTGTCGGTGAACACACCGGTCGGGCAAACCTCGGTGAGGTTGCCGGAGAACTCGCTTTCCAGCGTGCCGTCTTCAACGCGACCGAAGTACACGTTGTCGTGGGCGCCGAACACACCGAGGTCGGTGCCGCCGGCGTAGTCCTTGTAGAAACGCACGCAGCGGTAGCAAGCGATGCAGCGGTTCATTTCGTGGGAAATGAACGGGCCCAGTTGCTGGTTCTGGTGGGTGCGTTTGGTGAAGCGATAACGGCGCTCGTTGTGGCCGGTCATCACCGTCATGTCTTGCAGGTGGCAGTGACCGCCTTCCTCGCACACAGGGCAGTCGTGCGGGTGGTTGGTCATCAGCCATTCGACAACGCTGGCGCGGAACGCCTTGGATTCTTCATCGTCGATGGAGATCCAGGTGTTGTCGGTGGCAGGCGTCATGCAGGACATGACGATGCGACCACGGGTGTCGTTCTCGTCGGTGTACTGCTTGACTGCGCACTGGCGGCAGGCCCCGACGCTACCAAGCGCGGGGTGCCAGCAGAAATAAGGGATGTCGAGGCCCAGCGACAGACATGCCTGTAACAGGTTGTCTGCCCCGTCGACTTCGAGCGCTTTGCCGTCTACGTGGATAGTGGCCATGGTTCAAAGGTCTTCGTTGGCCCGGTGTCAGCGGGCGTGGCTAATGGAATCTTGTTATCCGTCCGAATCCAGTCAGCCCCGAAAGGCGTCATCGGACGAAAGGCGAAGGGCACGGACCCTTCGCCTTTTTAAGCGTTTACGCGCCGATTACGATCGGCCTTGCCAGAGGCGGGACGGTGGCGCTTGCAGGCGCGATACCGGCTTCGAACTCTGGACGGAAGTATTTGATGGCACTGCCCAGCGGCTCCACGGCACCCGGTGCGTGAGCACAGAAGGTCTTGCCTGGGCCGAGGAAACCGACCAGACCCAACAGGGTCTCGATGTCGCCCGGCTGACCACGGCCTTCTTCGATGGCCATCAAGAGCTTGACGCTCCATGGCAGGCCATCACGGCACGGGGTGCAGAAGCCGCAGGATTCACGGGCGAAGAACTGCTCCATGTTGCGCAGCAGGGAAACCATGTTGACGCTGTCGTCCACCGCCATCGCCAGGCCGGTACCCATCCGGGTGCCCACTTTGGCGATGCCGCCGGCGTACATTTGTGCGTCGAGGTGTTCTGGCAACAGGAAACCGGTACCGGCGCCACCTGGCTGCCAGGCCTTGAGCTTGTAACCGTCGCGCATGCCGCCGGCGTAGTCTTCGAACAGCTCGCGGCCGGTAACGCCGAACGGCAGTTCCCACAGGCCAGGGTTCTTGACCTTGCCGGAGAAGCCCATGAGCTTGGTGCCCATGTCTTCACTGCCTTCGCGGGCCAACGATTTGTACCAGTCAACGCCGTCGGCAATGATCGCCGGCACGTTGCACAGGGTTTCGACGTTGTTCACGCAGGTCGGCTTGCCCCACACGCCGACAGCGGCAGGGAAGGGCGGCTTGGAGCGCGGGTTGGCACGGCGGCCTTCGAGGGAGTTGATCAGTGCGGTTTCTTCACCGCAGATATAACGCCCGGCGCCGGTGTGGACGAACAGTTCGAAATCGAAGCCGCTGCCCAGAATGTTCTTGCCCAGCAGGCCTGCAGCCTTGGCTTCTTCCACAGCACGGTTGAGGTGCTTGGCGGCGGTGGTGTACTCGCCACGCAGGAAGATGTAGCCACGGTAGGTTTTCAGTGCGCGGGCACTGATCAGCATGCCTTCGATCAGCAGATGGGGCAGTTGCTCCATCAGCATGCGGTCTTTCCAGGTGTTCGGCTCCATCTCGTCCGCGTTGCACAGCAGGTAGCGGATGTTGATGGATTCGTCCTTGGGCATCAGGCCCCACTTCACGCCAGTGGGGAAACCTGCACCGCCGCGACCTTTGAGGCCGGCGTCTTTCACGGTCTGGACGATGTCGTCCTGGGCCATGTCGGCGAAGGCTTTGCGCGCAGCGGCGTAGCCGTTCTTGGCCTGGTATTCGTCGAGCCACACGGCCTCGCCGTCATCACGCAGGCGCCAGGTCAGCGGGTGAGTCTCGGCCGAACGCTTGATGCGGTTGGCAGGACCGAAAGATGTCAGGGTCATACGTAGCCCTCGAGCAGTTTGGCCACGCCGGCAGGCTGCACGTCGCCAAAGGTGTCGTCGTCGATCATCAGCGCCGGAGCCTTGTCGCAGTTGCCGAGGCAGCAGACCGGCAGCAGGGTGAAACGACCGTCGGCGGTGGTCTGCCCCAGGCCGATGCCCAGATTGTTCTGGATCTCGCTGACCACCGACTCGTGGCCGCCGATGTAGCAGACCATGCTGTCGCAGACGCGAATGATGTGGCGGCCGACCGGCTGACGGAAGATCTGGCTGTAGAACGTCGCCACGCCTTCAACGTCGCTGGCCGGGATGCCGAGGATCTCGCCGATCGCGTACAGGGCGCCATCCGGCACCCAGCCGCGTTCCTTCTGAACGATCTTCAGGGCTTCGATCGACGCCGCGCGCGGGTCTTCGTAGTGATGCAGCTCGTGCTCGATGGCCGAGCGCTCGGTTTCACTCAAGGTGAAACGGTCTGTCTGGATAAGCGTGCTGTTCATGCTTAGCGGTCCACGTCGGCCATAACGAAGTCGATACTACCCAGGTACGCAATCAAGTCCGCGACCATGCTGCCTTTGATCACCGAAGGGATCTGTTGCAGATGCGCGAAGCTCGGAGTACGGATCCGGGTACGGTAGCTCATGGTGCCGCCGTCGCTCGTCAGGTAATAACTGTTGATGCCCTTGGTCGCTTCGATCATCTGGAAGGATTCGTTGGCCGGCATGACCGGGCCCCACGAAACCTGCAGGAAGTGCGTGATCAGGGTTTCGATGTGCTGCAGCGTGCGCTCTTTCGGCGGCGGCGTGGTCAGCGGGTGATCCGCCTTGTACGGGCCTTCCGGCATGTTGCGCAGGCACTGATCGATGATCTTGACGCTCTGACGCATCTCTTCGACGCGAACCATGCAGCGGTCGTAGGCATCGCCGTTGGCAGCCAGCGGCACTTCGAACTCGAAGTTCTCGTAGCCGGAGTATGGACGTGCTTTACGCAGGTCGAAGTCGCAACCGGTGGAACGCAGGCCGGCACCGGTGACGCCCCATTCCAGCGCCTCTTTGGTGTTGTACTGGGCAACGCCGATGGTACGACCCTTGAGAATGCTGTTCTGCAGGGCGGCCTTGGTGTATTCGTCGAGGCGCTTTGGCAGCCATTCAACGAAGTCTTTCACCAGTTTTTCCCAGCCGCGTGGCAGGTCGTGGGCGACGCCGCCGATGCGGTACCAGGCCGGGTGCAGACGGAAACCGGTGATGGCTTCGATCACCGTGTACGCCTTCTGGCGGTCGGTGAAGGTGAAGAACACCGGAGTCATCGCGCCGACGTCCTGGATGTAGGTACCGAGGAACAGCAGGTGGCTGGTGATCCGGAAGAACTCGGCCATCATGATGCGGATGACGTCGACCTTCTCTGGCACCTTGATGCCGGCCAGCTTCTCGACCGAGAGCACGTACGGCAGGTTGTTCATCACGCCGCCGAGGTAGTCGATACGGTCGGTGTACGGGATGAAACTGTGCCAGGACTGACGCTCGGCCATCTTCTCGGCGCCACGGTGGTGGTAACCGATGTCCGGCACGCAGTCGACGATCTCTTCACCGTCCAACTGCAGAATGATGCGGAACGCACCGTGCGCCGAAGGGTGGTTCGGACCCAGGTTGAGGAACATGTAGTCCTCGTTGGCCCCGGAACGCTTCATGCCCCAGTCTTCAGGACGGAAGCGCGCGGCTTCTTCCTCAAGCTGTTGCTTGGCGAGGTTGAGGCTGAACGGATCGAATTCGGTGGCGCGCGCCGGGAAGTCCTTGCGCAGCGGGTGACCTTCCCAGGTTGGCGGCATCATGATGCGCGACAGGTGCGGGTGGCCTTTGAAGTCGATGCCGTACATGTCCCAGACTTCACGCTCGTACCAGTTGGCGTTCGGCCAGATGCTGGTGACGGTCGGCAAGCTCAGGTCGCTTTCGGACAAGGCGACTTTGATCATCACGTCACTATTACGCTCAAGCGACATGAGGTGATAGAACACGGTGAAGTCGGCGCCCGATGGCAGCCCTTGACGCTTGGTGCGCAGACGCTCGTCCACGCCGTGCAGGTCATAGAGCATGACGTACGGCTTGGGCAGGTTGCGCAGGAAGGTCAGGACTTCGACGAGTCTGGCGCGCGCCACCCACAGCACCGGCATGCCGGTGCGGGTCGACTGAGCGGTGAACGCTTCGGCGCCAAAACGGTTGTTCAATTCGACGACCACATCCTGGTCGTCTGCCTTATAAGGCGGGATGTACAGAGCGCTGCCTGTAGTCATGGTTATTTTTTCGCTTTCGGTCAACGTAAAGAATGAAGCCAGCTTCTCGTTTCTTTGAAACAGACTGGATCAGACTTCGTCAGGGCTGCGCAGGTTGGTGACTGCGATTCGCTGTTCGCGGCGCTGTTCCTTTTGCGAAGGCATGTCGGCGCGATAAACGCCTTGGTCGCCAACGACCCAGGAAAGCGGACGACGCTCCTGTCCAATCGATTCCTGCAACAGCATCAAGCCTTGAAGGAATGCTTCTGGACGAGGCGGGCAGCCAGGTACGTAGACGTCCACGGGCAGGAACTTGTCCACCCCTTGAACCACGGAGTAGATGTCGTACATGCCACCGGAGTTGGCGCACGAACCCATGGAGATCACCCACTTCGGTTCGAGCATCTGCTCGTAGAGACGCTGAATGATCGGCGCCATCTTGATGAAGCAGGTACCGGCGATAACCATGAAGTCGGCCTGACGCGGTGATGCCCGGATAACTTCGGCGCCAAAGCGCGCGATGTCGTGGGGCGCCGTGAAGGCGGTGGTCATTTCCACGTAGCAGCACGAAAGGCCGAAGTTGTACGGCCACAGGGAGTTTTTACGCCCCCAGTTGACCGCGCCACTCAGCACGTCTTCGAGCTTGCCCATGAAAATGTTTTTGTGGACTTGATCCTCTAACGGATCGGAAACGGTTTCCCGTTCGCCAATCGGATACTGCTCGTTAGGAGCATCGGGGTCGATTCTGGTGAGATTGTATTGCATTGCCAAAGCCTCATTGTTTCAGCTTCGCCTGCCGCTTGCGACGAGCTTCCGGAGCCCAGTCAAGGGCGCCCACTCGGAACAGGTAGACAAGACCTGCCAACAGAATTGCTATGAAAACGAGAGCTTCGACGAATCCGGTCCAGCCGCTTTCGCGGACGGACACAGACCATGCAAAGAGAAAGAGGGCTTCGATATCGAAGATCACGAACAGCATCGCGACCAGATAGAATTTGGCTGAGAGCCGCAAGCGGGCGCCACCTGTAGGTAGCATGCCGGACTCGAACGGTTCGTTTTTGCTGCGGCCCCAGGCTTTTGACCCGAGGAGGCTGGAGACGCCAAGCATGAAGGCACACAGGCCGACGACACCCAGAAGGAAAATGGCAAAGCCCCAGTTGTGGGCCATGAGTCCTGTCGCTTCGGGCATGCTGGTAATCCTTAACAGAGAGCAAAGGTCTCTGAGCTTGATAAAGAAATAGGCAGTGACGATATGTCGCAGCAATCAATCGCGCTGATTTTATGGCTAAACACCCGGCAAGTAAAATTCCTATAGCGAAATTATTTATTGGAATAAGGACATAGCGTACCTCCAATGCCCTGCAGCCCGTGCGTTGCGGGCATTAGCCGGGATTCTGCCAATTATGTTTTGTAGGAAATGTAACGAACATAGTTGTCGCTAAATGATAATTAATATCGTTTGGGGTGGTTTTGTAACTGTTTAACGGGGCGCTAGTTGGGAAGTTGTCTTATATGCCCGTTACTGCAAGTAGCGGAGGCGCCAGTTTTACCCGTTTTTTCTGCCATTCGTACCGGTCTGGATCAATGTTTTGTCCCGTAGCTTTCCACCGGTCCTACAGGGGTTTTGTGGTGTTTGGGGGATCGGCGGGCAAAAAAAACGCCCCGAACCAGTCGGGGCGTCAGTCTTGCGGCTTTGCGGTTAGCTTTTTATACGATCCGCAAAGGCCGTTTGCTCAGCGAAGTCGAATCAGTGGAACTGTTCTTCTTCGGTCGAACCGGTCAGCGCGGTGACCGAGGACGTGCCGCCCTGGATTACGGTGGTCATGTCGTCGAAGTAGCCGGTGCCCACTTCCTGCTGGTGAGCCACGAAGGTGTAACCCTTGGCGGCGTCAGCGAATTCCTGCTCCTGCAGCTTCACGTAGGCAGTCATGTCGTTGCGGGCGTAGTCGTGCGCCAGGTTGAACATGCTGTGCCACATGTTGTGAATGCCGGCCAAGGTGATGAACTGGTGCTTGTAACCCATGGCGGACAGTTCGCGCTGGAACTTGGCGATGGTCGCGTCGTCCAGGTTTTTCTTCCAGTTGAAGGAAGGCGAGCAGTTGTACGACAGGATCTGGTCCGGGTATTCCTTTTTGATCGCTTCGGCGAAGCGACGGGCTTCTTCCAGGTCCGGCTTGGCGGTTTCGCACCAGATCAGGTCGGCGTACGGTGCGTAGGCCAGGCCACGGGCGATTGCCTGGTCCAGACCGGCGCGAACCTTATAGAAACCTTCCTGGGTACGGGTGCCAGTCACGAACGGCTGGTCGTACGGGTCGCAGTCCGAAGTCAGCAGGTCAGCGGCGTTGGCGTCGGTACGGGCCAGGATGATGGTCGGTACACCGGCAACGTCGGCAGCCAGACGAGCAGCGGTCAGCTTCTGTACGGCTTCCTGGGTTGGAACCAGCACCTTGCCGCCCATGTGGCCGCATTTTTTCACGGAAGCCAGCTGGTCTTCGAAGTGAACGCCGGCGGCGCCTGCTTCGATCATGCTCTTCATCAGCTCGTAGGCGTTCAGTACGCCGCCGAAACCGGCTTCAGCGTCAGCCACGATTGGCGCGAAGTAGTCGATGTAGCCTTCATCACCCGGGTTCTTGCCGGCTTTCCACTGGATCTGGTCGGCACGACGGAACGAGTTGTTGATGCGCTTGACCACGGTCGGCACCGAGTCCACCGGGTACAGCGACTGGTCCGGGTACATCGATTCTGCGGAGTTGTTGTCTGCAGCCACCTGCCAGCCCGACAGGTAGATCGCCTGGATACCGGCCTTGACCTGCTGAACAGCCTGGCCGCCGGTGAGAGCGCCCATGCAGTTGACGAAATCTTTCTCTGGGCGGAAGGACGGCTTGGCACCCTGGGTCACCAGGTTCCACAGCTTCTCGGCGCCCATTTTCGCAAAGGTGTGCTCAGGTTGAACCGAGCCACGCAGACGGACGACGTCAGCAGCGGAGTAAGTGCGAGTCACGCCTTTCCAGCGCGGGTTTTCAGCCCAGTCTTTTTCAAGGGCTGCAATTTGCTGTTCGCGTGTCAGTGCCATGGAGATAAACCTCGTCGCGTCTTTATGAAAAGTTGTTCTGCGGTGGAAAATTCCTGCGCTCGCTGACCAGAAGCTTAGGCGGTCAGGTCGGGTTCGGCGGGGTAGGCGACGGGATGAACGATGAGCTCGAGGGGAAGTGAGCAGGTAGTGGCGGACTGCGGGCGCATTCGGGCGTCGTGGGCCTTTATACGTTCTACAGCGTGAAGCCGGGTTACCTAATTACGCTTCCGTCCCTCGGGACAACTTCGTTCCAGTCGGCAACCTCGTCAAACACACCTTGTGGGCGGTACAGACACGAAGCGGTTCGCGGGGTAGGTGCGAACGTCGCTTCGAAGGCCCTTGCCAGGGCCTCTGATTAGCGGGAGCGAGGCCATCATGCCTTCGCTTTTTTGGCTCGTCAAACGTTTTGTAGTGCTTTTTTTCAAGCACTACATCTTTCGTCTAATACGACTAATCAGTCAGTTTTCGGTGCTTTAGTCCAGGGCGTCGACTTTGACCCGCAAGGTCATGTCATCCCGGCCTTGAGTCGAGTAGCTGCGGGTCAGCCCCTGTTTGTCGGCCTGAGTCTGGCGATTCACCCCGGCGAGAGTGATCCATTCGCCCAGGCGTCCGCTGACTGTTGTGTCGGTACTTTGCACGTTCACTACATCGGGACGTTCCTGGCTCATGCGGTCACGGTTAGTACTGATTGCCAGGTGAACGATGTCGCCGGTGACGCTCGCCGTCACGTAGAAACCCTGGGTGACGTTGCGGTATTGCGTCTGGCTGCTGTAATCGCCGTAGGAGTTGGTCTGGCTGCTGGTGATCGGCACACTTTGACCGACTTGAATCAGCGCCGGCATGCCGTCGGTGGCTTGCACCTGCTGCACGCCGCCATCACGGCTGGCGGTGCTGCGGCTGATGATGCGGGTCTGGTTCGGTTGGGCGCCGTTGACCGAGTAGCCTTCATCGCCACGGTCGTTGTTTTCATTGGTATCGACCGTGATCAGCAGGCGTTTGGGCGCAGTGTCGAGTTGACTGATCAGCGCCTTGAGTTCCTGGATCTTGTCCGGCTCGGCCTTGATGATCAGTTGATTGCCATAGGCGCTGACCTGACCGTCCTTGCCGATGAAGTCCTGCGCCATCGGCAGCATATCGGCACTGGTGCGGTAATTGAGGGGCACGATTTCTGTGGCTGCCATCACCGAAAAACTGCAGCCGAGCAGCAGGGTGGTGAGCAGTGTGCGTAGGGACATGTCCGTTATCTCCGCTTTCGAAAGGCTTGATATTGCCAGTTTGTCGGCCCGGGGTGGGGCAAGTTGAATCGTAGACAGCAAAACGCCCCGGCATCCGAAAATGGCGGGGCGTTTTGAGAGGGCGCTCAAGAGCCTTTGTAGTGAGGGGATTTATCCCCGATGGGGCGCGGAGCGGCCCCAAAAAACCTTGGGCCTGCTTCGCGGTCCATCGGGGATAAATCCCCTCACTACAGGATCTCCAAAGATCACAAGATTTCTGCCGCTCAGGCCGAATGGCGAACCATATCGACATGCGGAATCCCGGCTTCAAGGAATTCCTCACTGACCAGGCTGAAGCCCAGGCGCTCATAGAACGCCGTGGCCTGTACCTGGGCGCTGAGCATCTGCTGCTGCAGGCCGCGGGCTTCGGCTTCGGCGATGACTGCTTGCATCAGTGCATCGCCCACCTTCATCCCGCGCCAGTCCTTCAGTACCGACACCCGGCCAATGTGCCCGTCGGGCAGCAGGCGCGCGGTGCCGATCGGAAAGTCACCTTCGAACGCCAGAAAATGCACGGCGGTCGCGTCATCGGCGTCCCATTCAAGCTCGGGTGGCACCGATTGTTCGGCGATGAACACCGTTTCACGAATGCGCCGGATCTCGGCGTTGTCCTTTTGCCAGTCTGCGACACGTACGCGAATCTTATTCATCGGCAAATCCCAGGCTGCCCTGTTTGACCAGCTCACACAGCAGGCCGCGACCGTCTTCGTCGTTCAGCCACTCGCCGAGGTTGTCGACGTGCAGCGCATCGGCGGCGCAGATCATCTTCAACAGCTCGCGCAGCTTGCCCGGCAGGTAACGGCTCTGACCGCTGGCGAACAGCAGCAGATCGTCATCGACTTCCGACCAGGCCAGGCGCGCGCTCGGGTTGCGGATCAGCACCGCACCGTCTTGCAGGGCGTTGAGGAAGTCATCTTCTTCAACGTCTTCCGGGCCGACCACCAGTTCCGGGTAGCGCGGTTCGGTCATGTACTGGCCGAACCAGGTCAGCAGCAGGCGTTCGTCACTCATGTGTTCGGCGAGCAGGCTTTTCAGGCGGCCGAGTGCGTCGTGCTGGATCTGATGCGGATCATCGCTGACCGGTTTCGCATCGGCGTCGGTGTAGCGTTCTTCGTCAGTCAGGAACTGGCTGAGGAAGTCAGTGAAATGGGTCAGCACTTCAGAAGCGCTCGGCGCGCGGAAGCCGACTGAGTAGGTCATGCAGTTGTCCACGGCGACACCGCAGTGGGCCAGGCGCGGTGGCAGGTAGAGCATGTCGCCCGGTTCCAGCACCCACTCTTCGGTTTCGTGGAATTCGGCGAGGATGCGCAGATCCGCATGTTGCAGCAGCGGGCTTTCGGAGTCGCACATCTGGCCGATCTTCCAGTTGCGCTTGCCGTGGCCTTGCAGCAGGAACACGTCGTAGTTGTCGAAGTGCGGACCGACGCTGCCACCCGGGGCGGCGAAGCTGATCATCACGTCATCGACGCGCCAGCTCGGCAGGAAGCGGAAGTTTTCCAGCAGTTCGCTGACTTCCGGGACGAATTGATCAACGGCCTGAACGAGCAAAGTCCACTCTTTTTCCGGCAGCTTGCTGAATTCGTCTTCGGCGAACGGGCCGCGACGCAGCTCCCACGGGCGCTCGCCGTGCTCGATCACCAGGCGCGACTCGACCTCTTCTTCCAGGGCCAGGCCGGCCAGCTCGTCGGCGTCGATCGGGCTTTCGAAGTCAGGGATGGCCTGACGGATCAGCAGCGGCTTTTTCTGCCAGTAATCGCGCATGAATTCGCGCGCCGTAAGACCGCCCAGAAGTTGAAGAGGAGTATCAGGATTCATGTGTAACCTATTGAAAAAAAGCATTTTTCAGACGGGAATAAAAACGCCCGGCGCGGCCGGGCGTCTCAAACGGGTCAAGCGGTGAATCAGATGCGTCTGGCTTGCGCTGCAGCGTTACCGATGTAGTTGGCCGGGGTCAGCTGTTTCAGCTCGGCTTTCGCTTCGGCTGGCATGTCCAGGCCGTCGATGAAAGTCTGCAGCGCTTCCGGGCTGATGCCTTTGCCGCGGGTCAGTTCTTTCAGCTTCTCGTACGGGTTTTCGATGTTGTAGCGGCGCATCACGGTCTGGATCGGCTCGGCCAATACTTCCCAGCAAGCGTCCAGATCGGCAGCGATCTTGTCAGCGTTCAGCTCAAGCTTGCTGATGCCTTTGAGGCTGGCTTCGTAGGCGATCACGCTGTGAGCGAAGCCCACACCGAGGTTGCGCAGTACGGTGGAGTCGGTCAGGTCGCGCTGCCAGCGGGAGATTGGCAGTTTGCTCGCCAGGTGTTGGAACAGCGCGTTGGCGATGCCCAGGTTGCCTTCGGAGTTTTCGAAGTCGATCGGGTTGACCTTGTGCGGCATGGTCGACGAACCGATTTCACCAGCGATGGTGCGCTGCTTGAAGTAACCCAGGGAGATGTAGCCCCAGATGTCACGGTCAAAGTCGATCAGGATGGTGTTGAAGCGCGCAATGGCGTCGAACAGTTCGGCGATGTAGTCGTGCGGTTCGATCTGTGTGGTGTACGGGTTGAAGCCCAGACCCAGCTCGTCTTCGATGAAGGCGCGGGCGTTGGCTTCCCAGTCGATCTGCGGGTAGGCCGACAGGTGCGCGTTGTAGTTGCCTACGGCGCCGTTGATCTTGCCCAGCAGTGGCACGGCAGCGACTTGAGCGATCTGACGCTCGAGGCGGTAAACCACGTTCGCCAGCTCTTTGCCCAGAGTAGTCGGGGAGGCCGGTTGACCGTGGGTGCGCGACAGCATCGGCACGTCGGCGAAACGGATTGCCAGTTCGCGGATGGCGTTGGCAGTCTGGCGCATCAGCGGCAGCATCACGTCGTCACGGCCTTCGCGCAGCATCAGGGCGTGGGACAGGTTGTTGATGTCTTCACTGGTGCAGGCAAAGTGAATGAACTCGCTGACCTTGGCCAGCTCCGGCAGTTTGGCCGCCTGCTCCTTGAGCAGGTATTCGATCGCCTTGACGTCGTGGTTGGTGGTGCGCTCGATCTCTTTGACGCGCTCGGCGTGCTCCAGCGAGAAGTTTTCAGCCAGTTCATTGAGAACGGCGTTGGCCTCGGCGGAGAAGGCTGGCACTTCCGGGATACCGGCGTGGGCGGCCAGGCGCTGGAGCCAGCGCACTTCAACCAGGACGCGGGCACGGATCAGGCCGTACTCGCTGAAAATCGGGCGCAGGGCCTGGGTTTTGCCGGCGTAGCGGCCGTCAACAGGGGAAACCGCAGTGAGCGAAGAGAGCTGCATGGGGTGTTCTCGGACAGTCGGGCAACGAAATGGGGCGCGTATCATACATGAAAAAATCCGCCGGTCCGTTGCCAACTGACCGGCGTATTACGCGCTACAGACTACAAACCTTTTATCGCGCGACGATTTACTCGCTGCGCATCAACGGATACAGCTCTTTGAGCAGCTTGCGCCGGCTGATCACCAACTGCCAGCGATGGCCGCCGAGCTGGCGCCACAGGCGTGCCGAGCGAATGCCGGCCAGCAGCAGGGCGCGGATCTTCGAGGCGTTGCTCGGTTGCTGCAGGTTGCGCATGTCGCCGTGTACCTGAATCCGCTGGCGCAGGGTGCTCAGGGTGTCTTGATACAGCGCACCGCAAGCGGCGATCACGTTTTCGTGGGCCGGGCCGAAATGTTCGACCTGTGACTGGATCTGCGGCAAGCGCTTGCCGATGGTGTCGAGCATGTCGTCTCGTTTGGCCAATTGCCGCTCAAGGCCGAGCATCGACAGGGCGTAGCGCAGCGGCTCGCGCTGCAGGGTGCTCGGGTCGCGCTCGAGGGCGCCGATCAATGCCCGATAACCCTCGCGCAGATTGATATCGTCGCCGCCGTACACGTCCAGTGTGTCTTTCGGGTCGCGTACCAGCAGGCTGCCGAGCATGCAGCTCAGGCCGGCTTCGCTGGTCTGGCCGGTCTTGGCGATCCGGTCGACCAGCACTGCGGCGAGAAACACCCCGCCCAGCGCCGTCAGTTGCTCCTGAGTCGGGCTCATGCCTGGCCGCTCCACGGCTCGGCGACTTCGATCACGCCGCCCCCGAGGCAGATTTCACCGTCGTAGAACACCACGGACTGGCCCGGGGTGACAGCGCGTTGCGGTTCGTCGAACACAGCGCGGTAGCCGTTTTCGGTTTTTTCCAGGGTGCAAGCCTGATCGCTCTGGCGATAACGCACTTTGGCGGTGAGGCGCAGCGGCTGGCTCAGGTCGATCGGATTGACCCAGTAGATTTCCGAAGCGAGCAGGGCGCTGGAGAACAGCCACGGATGGTTGTTGCCTTGGCCGACGATCAGCTCGTTGGTGTCCAGATCCTTGCGCAGCACGTACCACGGTTCGTCGCCGGCATCTTTCAGGCCGCCGATACCCAGGCCCTGACGCTGACCGATGGTGTGGTACATCAAGCCGTGGTGACGGCCGATGACCTCGCCTTCGGTGGTCTTGATCTCGCCCGGTTGCGCCGGCAGGTATTGCTTGAGGAAATCGCTGAAGCGTCGTTCACCGATGAAGCAGATTCCGGTGGAATCCTTCTTCTTGGCGGTCGCCAGCTCGTATTTCTCGGCAATGGCGCGCACTTCGGGCTTTTCCAGTTCACCGACCGGGAACAGGGTCTTGGCGATCTGTTCGCCGCCGACGGCGTGCAGGAAATAGCTCTGATCCTTGTTCGGATCGAGGCCCTTGAGCAGTTCGGTGCGGCCATCGATGTCACGACGGCGCACGTAGTGGCCGGTGGCAATCAGGTCGGCACCAAGCATCATGGCGTAGTCGAGGAACGCCTTGAACTTGATCTCGCGGTTGCACAGGATGTCCGGGTTCGGCGTGCGGCCGGCCTTGTATTCGGCGAGGAAGTGCTCGAACACGTTGTCCCAGTACTCGGCGGCGAAGTTGGCGGTGTGCAGCTTTATGCCGATCTTGTCGCACACGGCCTGGGCATCCGCCAGGTCGTCCATGGCGGTGCAGTATTCCGTTCCGTCGTCTTCTTCCCAGTTCTTCATGAACAGGCCTTCCACTTCATAGCCCTGCTCGATCAGCAGGAGAGCGGAAACGGAAGAGTCCACGCCGCCGGACATGCCGACAATGACGCGCTTCTTGGATGTGTCAGAAGGGGCTGGATCACGCATAGGGATTCAATGAGTGTCTTGAAAAAGGACGCGATTCTAGCAGGCTCACGGCCTCAAGGCTAAAGAGAAGGGCGGATCAGTTCGAGACTGAAGTGATGGCCGGCCAGATAGTCGTCGATGCAGCGGATGATCAGCTCGCTGCGCCAGTTGTCGCGTTGAGCGATTAATTCGCTACGGGTCAACCACTTGGCGCCGACGATGCCGTCGTCGAGTTGATAGTCCGGGTGGTGTTTCACCGCTTTGGCGCTGAAGCACACGCGCTGGTAAGTCACGCCGTTGCTCGGTGCGGTGTACAGGTAAATCCCGATCACGCCAGTGGGTTCGACGTCCCAGCCGGTTTCCTCGAGGGTTTCGCGGATGGCGGCGTCGATCAGGGTTTCGTCCGGGTCGAGATGGCCGGCGGGCTGGTTGAGCACGTTACGCCCGGCCTTGTGCTCTTCGACCATCAGGAAGCGGCCATTGTCTTCGACGATGGTGGCGACGGTGATGTGGGGGAGCCATTCCATAAATCTTCCTCAAAATCCAGGTTAAACCGATTCACTGTGGGAGCTGGCTTGCCAGCGATGGCGGCTTATCATTCACCATTGAAGGTGCCTGATCCACCGCTATCGCTGGCAAGCCAGCTCCCACAGGGTTTCGTGTTGTGTTTGGAAACACAAACCCCGGCACAGGGCCGGGGTTTGTGATGTTCCCTCTACAACCTTAAACCAGCGCAGCAATCGCCGCGTTGAAGGTTGCGCTTGGGCGCATGGCCTTGCTGATCAGCTCGGCGTCGGCGTGGTAGTAACCACCGATGTCCACTGGCTTGCCCTGCACGGCGTTGAGCTCGGCAACGATGGTCGCCTCGTTCTCGGTCAGGGTTTTGGCCAGGGTCGCGAACTGCGCTTGCAGTGCAGCGTCTTCGGTCTGGGCGGCCAGGGCCTGAGCCCAGTACAGCGCCAGGTAGAAGTGGCTGCCGCGGTTGTCAATGTTGCCGACCTTGCGCGATGGCGACTTGTTGTTGTCGAGGAACTGGCCAGTGGCCTGATCCAGGGTCTTGGACAGAACCAGTGCTTTCGGGTTGTTGTAGTTCACACCCAAATGCTCGAGGGACGCTGCCAGCGCCAGGAATTCGCCCAGCGAATCCCAACGCAGGAAGTTCTCTTCGACCAGTTGCTGCACGTGCTTCGGCGCCGAACCGCCGGCGCCGGTTTCGAACAGGCCACCGCCGTTCATCAGCGGCACGATCGACAGCATCTTGGCGCTGGTGCCCAGTTCCATGATCGGGAACAGGTCGGTCAGGTAGTCGCGCAGTACGTTGCCGGTCACCGAAATGGTGTCCTTGCCTTCGCGGGTGCGCTGCAGGGTGTACTTCATGGCATCGACCGGCGCCATGATCTGGATGTCCAGACCGCTGGTGTCGTGATCCTTCAGGTACGCCTGAACCTTCTCGATAACCACGCCGTCGTGGGCGCGCATCGGGTCCAGCCAGAAGATCGCCGGGGTGCTGCTGGCGCGAGCGCGGTTGACGGCCAGTTTGACCCAGTCCTGAATCGGCGCGTCTTTGGTCTGGCACATGCGG
The DNA here is from genome assembly GCF_050473925.1 of Pseudomonas sp. S8. Taxonomy (NCBI): domain Bacteria; kingdom Pseudomonadati; phylum Pseudomonadota; class Gammaproteobacteria; order Pseudomonadales; family Pseudomonadaceae; genus Pseudomonas; species Pseudomonas sp. S8. The sequence goes on along the minus strand of NZ_JBFDVZ010000016.1, from coordinate 1,949,410 downwards.
AAGATGTCGCCGGCTTCAACAGCCTGTTCCATCAGCAGGTTGCCCTTGCTGTCGGTGACGCGAACCGCGCCGTCAGCCTTGATCTGGAACGTCTTGTCGTGCGAGCCGTACTCTTCGGCTTTCTTCGCCATCAGGCCAACGTTTGGCACGCTGCCCATGGTGGTCGGATCGAACGCACCGTTGGCTTTGCAATCTTCGATCACGGCCTGGTAAATGGTGGCGTAGCAACGATCCGGGATCACTGCCTTGGTGTCGTGCAGTTGACCGTCGGTGCCCCACATCTTGCCGGAGTCACGGATCATCGCCGGCATCGAGGCGTCGACGATAACGTCGCTCGGCACGTGCAGGTTGGTGATGCCCTTGTCGGAATTGACCATCGCCAGCGACGGACGCGCGGCGTAGACCGCTGCGATGTCCGCTTCGATCTGCGCTTGCTGCTCGGCCGGCAGAGCCTTGATGCGCGCGTACAGATCGCCAATGCCGTTGTTCAGGTTGAAGCCGATCTGGGCCAGCACGTCAGCGTGCTTGGTCAGGGCGTCTTTATAGAACTCGGCAACAATCTGGCCGAACATGATCGGGTCAGAGACCTTCATCATGGTCGCTTTCAGGTGCACCGAGAGCAGTACGCCTTGCGCCTTGGCGCTGTCGATTTCAGCAGCGATGAACGCACGCAGGGCGTTTTTGCTCATCACGGCGCAGTCGAGGATCTCGCCGGCCTGAACGCTGGTTTTCTCTTTCAGGACGGTCGCGGTGCCATCTTTGGCGATCAGTTCGATCTTCACAGCGTCAGCGGCGTCGATCAGGGCAGCTTTTTCGCTGCCGTAGAAATCGCCGGTGCTCATGTGAGCCACGTGGGACTTGGAGTCTTTGGCCCAGGCGCCCATTTTGTGCGGGTGCTTGCGCGCATAGTTCTTGACCGACAGCGGAGCGCGGCGGTCGGAGTTGCCTTCACGCAGAACCGGGTTCACGGCGCTGCCCTTGACCTTGTCGTAACGCGCCTTGGCTTCTTTTTCGGCGTCGTTGGTCACGGTTTCCGGGTAGTCCGGCAGGTTGTAGCCCTGGGCTTGCAGCTCTTTGATTGCCGCTTGCAGCTGAGGTACCGAAGCGCTGATGTTCGGCAGCTTGATGATGTTGGCTTCAGGCGTAACGGCCAGGGCGCCCAGTTCGGCGAGGTGGTCGGCTACGGCTTTGTCGCCCAGTTGCTCGGGGAAGCTGGCCAGGATGCGTGCTGCAAGAGAGATATCGCGGGTTTCCACGGCGATATCGGCCGAGGCGGTGTAAGCCTCGATGATCGGCAGCAGGGAATAGGTGGCGAGGGCTGGAGCTTCGTCGGTGAAGGTATAGATGATCTTCGAGCGGGTGGGCATATTCGGATTAACTCTCTCTTCTTTGCTAAAGCGTGCGCAGAAACTCGAGGGGCGCCGGGTAAGCGCGTTCGTTCAAAGTCATCCATGAACCGAATGTCGAGAATCTTCGCGGTGATGTTGGGTGCATCGTTGAGCGTCAAGCAGTCAGGCTGCGGTAACAACCCGACCAATCAGGCGGAAAGTCTCGTGCTAGAGAGGCCAGCCGTCGTGACCCTTTGGTCAGCGGGCGGCATTATACATAGGTAGCTGGCAATCTGCCGATGGTTCATATGCAACCGGTCTCGTCCATTGGTCTAAAGGTCGCAGGGCGGGGTGGGGCGTAGAGTCGCCGGGAATGCTTGAGTTTGGCGCTTTTCCCTTTGCTTTCAGGCTTGTACGAAACCAGATGTGCCCGCGTCGTGAACAGAGGGTTTGCGTGTTGATTTAACTGGGTTACGCTCGAACCAAGCCAGATGTTCAATCCAAACAATGGAGTTCAGCATGGGTTACAAGAAGATTCAGGTTCCAGCCGTCGGCGACAAAATCACCGTCAATGCAGACCATTCTCTCAATGTTCCTGATAACCCGATCATCCCCTTCATTGAAGGTGACGGCATTGGCGTCGACGTCAGCCCGGTGATGATCAAAGTGGTTGATGCTGCCGTGGCCAAGGCCTATGGGGGCAAGCGCAAGATTTCCTGGATGGAGGTTTATGCTGGCGAAAAAGCGACCCAGGTCTACGACCAGGACACCTGGCTGCCCCAGGAAACCCTGGACGCCGTCAAGGATTACGTGGTCTCCATCAAGGGCCCGCTGACCACCCCGGTCGGTGGTGGCATCCGCTCCCTCAACGTAGCCCTGCGCCAGCAACTCGATCTGTATGTGTGCCTGCGTCCCGTGGTGTGGTTCGAAGGTGTGCCAAGCCCGGTGAAAAAGCCTGGCGACGTCGACATGGTGATCTTCCGCGAGAACTCCGAAGACATTTATGCCGGTATCGAATGGAAGGCCGGCTCGCCTGAGGCCACCAAGGTCATCAAGTTTCTGAAAGAAGAAATGGGCGTCACCAAGATCCGTTTCGACCAGGATTGCGGTATCGGCATCAAGCCTGTTTCCAAGGAAGGCACCAAACGTCTGGTGCGCAAGGCCCTGCAATACGTGGTGGACAACGACCGCAAGTCGCTGACCATCGTGCACAAGGGCAACATCATGAAATTCACCGAAGGTGCCTTCAAGGACTGGGGCTACGAGGTGGCGAAGGAAGAATTCGGCGCCGAGCTGCTCGATGGCGGCCCATGGATGAAATTCAAGAACCCGAAAACCGGCCGCGAAGTTATCGTCAAGGATGCCATCGCCGACGCCATGCTTCAGCAGATCCTGCTGCGTCCGGCCGAATACGATGTGATCGCCACGCTGAACCTCAACGGTGACTACCTCTCCGATGCCCTGGCGGCTGAAGTGGGCGGTATCGGTATCGCGCCGGGCGCCAACCTGTCCGACACCGTGGCCATGTTCGAGGCGACCCACGGTACCGCGCCGAAGTACGCCGGCAAGGACCAGGTCAACCCGGGCTCGGTGATTCTGTCGGCGGAGATGATGTTGCGTCATCTGGGCTGGACCGAAGCGGCTGACCTGATCATCAAGGGCACCAATGGCGCCATCAAGGCCAAGACCGTGACTTACGACTTCGAACGTTTGATGGAAGGCGCCACGCTGGTGTCTTCTTCGGGCTTCGGTGAGGCGATCGTCAAGCACATGTAAGAACGGCGGTCGCAACAAAACCGCCCGGCTCGAGTGATCGAGCCGGGCGGTGTGTTTTCTGGCAGGTGTCCGGGTGGCTTCAGCTGGTCACTGATTGTTGTTGAGCGACAGCCGCAGCCGAGGCGGCATCTTTCGCGACCTCGACATTCTGAATATTTGTGGCGTGCAGGCCTTTGGGCCCTTGCACGATCTCGAATTTGACGGTTTGCCCGGCTTTGAGGGTTTTGTACCCGTCCATCTTGATGGCGGAGTAGTGGGCAAAGAAATCGATGTCCTTGCCGTCCTCGTCCTTCCCCTCGCGGGAGTCGGTGTTAATGAAACCGAACCCCTTGGCATTGTTGAACCATTTCACCTTGCCGACAGCCATGCTCAAATCCCTCTGCAACAGTCTCCATCGCTGGAGTATCATCCAATTCATCCGCAATCGAATCCGTTAAAAAGATTGACTCCGCGGATCTTTTTTACCCACTGTGGGCTCTATTGGTTGTAACACCGTTTTCCCGATAGTCAAGGTGACCGGGCAGTCGGAGTTGAAAAGGTGTACAGCCGCCCCCACCACTGTATTTGCACAACTGACGAACCTTTCTTTCCATGCATGCAATCAGCCAGATTCGACTAACATTCAATCAGGATCGCCCGCTTCTCCAAAAGGATCTTCCACAGGAGCACGACGACGATTCGGCAGGCGTTGCTGTTCAGGAAGCAAAGCCTGCGTTACAGGCGCCGCCGATGTACAAGGTGGTTTTGTTCAACGATGACTACACACCGATGGATTTCGTCGTCGAAGTGCTCGAGGTGTTTTTTAACCTGAATCGCGAGCTGGCGACCAAGGTCATGCTGGCCGTTCACACAGAAGGACGGGCAGTATGTGGAGTGTTTACCCGCGACATCGCCGAGACAAAGGCCATGCAGGTCAACCAGTACGCCAGGGAAAGCCAGCATCCGCTACTCTGTGAAATCGAGAAGGACGGTTAATCGCCGACCACTTGGGTATGAGGTGAAGCTATGTTAAACCGCGAGCTCGAAGTCACCCTCAATCTTGCCTTCAAGGAGGCTCGTTCGAAGCGTCATGAATTCATGACCGTCGAACACCTGCTGCTGGCCCTATTGGACAATGAGGCTGCCGCCACCGTATTGCGTGCCTGCGGCGCAAACCTCGACAAACTCAAGCACGACCTGCAGGAGTTCATCGACTCAACCACGCCATTGATCCCCGTCCATGACGAAGATCGCGAAACCCAGCCAACCCTGGGCTTCCAGCGTGTACTGCAACGTGCTGTTTTTCATGTACAGAGCTCGGGCAAACGCGAAGTGACTGGCGCCAACGTGCTGGTTGCAATCTTCAGTGAGCAAGAGAGTCAGGCCGTGTTCCTGCTGAAACAGCAGAGCGTTGCGCGCATTGATGTCGTCAACTATATCGCCCATGGCATCTCCAAGGTGCCGGGGCATGGCGATCACTCTGAAGGTGAACAAGATATGCAGGACGACGAGGGCGGTGAGTCTTCTTCTTCAGGCAATCCGCTGGATGCTTATGCCAGCAATCTCAACGAACTTGCGCGCCAGGGTCGAATCGATCCGCTGGTCGGTCGCGAAACGGAAGTCGAGCGTGTCGCGCAGATCCTCGCGCGTCGACGCAAGAACAATCCGCTGCTGGTCGGCGAGGCGGGCGTGGGTAAAACCGCGATTGCCGAAGGCCTGGCCAAGCGCATTGTCGACAACCAGGTGCCGGATCTGCTGGCCAACAGTGTCGTCTATTCGCTCGACCTCGGCGCTCTGCTTGCAGGCACCAAGTATCGCGGTGATTTCGAGAAGCGCTTCAAGGCGCTGCTCAATGAACTGAAAAAACGTCCGCAGGCGATCCTGTTCATCGACGAGATTCACACCATCATCGGTGCGGGCGCTGCGTCCGGTGGCGTAATGGATGCCTCGAACCTGCTCAAGCCGCTGCTGTCGTCTGGCGACATTCGCTGCATCGGCTCGACCACGTTCCAGGAATTTCGCGGCATCTTCGAGAAGGATCGTGCGCTGGCACGACGCTTCCAGAAAGTCGATGTCGTCGAGCCGTCGGTGGAAGACACCATCGGTATCCTGCGCGGCCTGAAGGGGCGTTTCGAGCAACACCACAACATCGAATACAGCGATGAGTCGTTGCGCGCCGCTGCTGAACTGGCATCGCGTTACATCAATGACCGGCACATGCCGGACAAGGCCATCGACGTGATCGACGAAGCGGGCGCCTACCAGCGTCTGCAGCCGGCCGACAAGCGCGTGAAGCGCATTGACGTGCCGCAGGTTGAAGACATCGTGGCGAAAATCGCGCGGATTCCGCCGAAACATGTCACCAGCTCCGACAAGGAACTGCTGCGCAATCTGGAGCGTGACCTGAAGCTGACGGTATTTGGTCAGGACGCGGCGATCGATTCGCTGTCGACCGCGATCAAGCTGTCCCGCGCCGGCCTCAAGTCGCCGGACAAGCCAGTGGGTTCGTTCCTGTTTGCCGGTCCAACCGGTGTCGGTAAAACCGAGGCTGCGCGGCAACTGGCCAAGGCGTTGGGGATCGAACTGGTGCGCTTCGACATGTCCGAGTACATGGAGCGCCACACCGTATCGCGTCTGATCGGTGCGCCTCCAGGCTATGTCGGCTTTGATCAGGGCGGTCTGTTGACCGAAGCGATCACCAAGCAGCCGCACTGCGTGTTGCTGCTCGATGAAATCGAGAAGGCGCATCCGGAAGTCTTCAACCTGCTGTTGCAGGTGATGGACCACGGTACGCTCACCGACAACAACGGGCGCAAGGCGGACTTCCGCAACGTGATCATCATCATGACCACCAACGCCGGCGCCGAGACGGCAGCGCGGGCTTCGATCGGCTTCACTCATCAGGACCACTCGTCCGATGCGATGGAAGTGATCAAGAAGAGCTTCACGCCGGAGTTCCGTAACCGTCTGGACACCATTATCCAGTTTGGTCGCCTCAGCCATGAGGTCATCAAAAGTGTGGTGGACAAGTTCCTTACCGAACTGCAGGCGCAGTTGGAAGACAAGCGTGTGTTGCTGGAGGTTACCGATGCGGCGCGCAGTTGGCTGGCGGCCGGTGGTTACGACTCGGCGATGGGCGCACGTCCGATGGCGCGTCTGATCCAGGACAAGATCAAGCGTCCGCTGGCGGAGGAGATTCTGTTTGGCGAGCTGGCCGAGCATGGCGGTGTGGTGCACATCGACATCAAGGATGGTGAGTTGACGTTTGACTTCGAGACTACGGCTGAGATGGCCTGACGGTTGTTGGTCTGTTGTAAAGCGAAAGGCGCCTTCGGGCGCCTTTTTGTTATTTGTCGTTTGGTTTTTTTGGGTGAATATCCGTTGCTGCGGTAACGGCTGCTTAGGGTTCCGCCCTTACGGCGGGTCACTTTGGCAAACGCCCCAAAGTAACCAAAGGGCTTTACCCTGACGTTCGGCCCTCGCTTAGGCTCGGGTTCCTTCGCTCCGGGATTCATCCGGGGGGCAGCGCCTACGGTTTGCTTCGCTGCACCTCCTCTCGCTGTGTTTGGCTGCGCCAAACGGTCGCTGCGCTCCCACCCCCGGGTAAATCCCTCCACTCAGCCTGCCGACGGGCCCTCAGATCAAAAGCGGTACTCGAGCTAACGCTCATCGTGTTGAGTGGGGCGGCTTCGCCGCATGGGGTGTGCACGAATAAAGTTGTGGGAGCTGGCTTGCCAGCGAAGGCGGCCTGATAGCCGACCAAACTCCAACTGAAAACACCCGATCCCACTGTGGGAGCTGGCTTGCCAGCGAAGGCGGCCTGATAGCCGACCAAACTCCAACTGAAAACATCCGATCCCACTGTGGGAGCTGGCTTGCCAGCGAAGGCGGCCTGATAGCCGACCAAACTCCAACTGAAAACATCCGATCCCACTGTGGGAGCTGGCTTGCCAGCGAAGGCGGCCTGACAGCCGACCAATCACCAACTGAAAACACCCAATCCCATGTAGGAGCTGCCGAAGGCTGCGATCTTTTGATCTGGCTCTTGCTCTTGATGTGGCTTTTGATCTTCAGCCCCTTCGGCAGGCCGAGCGGAGGTGTCCATCCGGGGGTAGGCGCGCAGCGCCGTGCGGCGAAGCCGCATACATCGAGAGGAGGTGCAGCGAAGCAAACCGTAGGCGACGCCCCCGGATGGACACCGTAGCGAGGGAACACTGAGCCTCAGCGAAGTGCCGTACGCCGGGGCAATGAAGGGATCAACCACATAGGTAACAGAAGAGTTCAGGCACATAGGTAACACCCGATCACTAATTTTTGATTGTCTTGAGCGTCAGATAACCATCCTTAGCGTCTCGTTCATCAACACGGCCCAGTAGAACAGGTCCAAAGATGATGTCCCAAACACCCTCGCTGATTCCCGCCAATCCGACCATCTGATGCTTCAGGACATAGCCGACATAGATTCTGAGTCGTCCCTTGTTCACCACCCCGTTTGAGTCCGTTCGGTACGTCTCAACATGGCTTGGATATTTCATCTCCGGTAGTTTTCCCGGAAAGGCCCGTGACGAGCTTGTGTAGCAAGAGCCCGGCGTTTTCTGCCCCAAAGCCTCATGAAGGCGCTCATGATTATAGTGCTGCATGAACAGATCAAAATGCTTCTGCTGGGCTCCCCATTCAATTTCCGGCGGTCTTGGCAGCGTGCTTTTAAGCGTGCGGTGCATGCGTTCATGGCGTCCGTTTTGCTCAGGTCGCCCAGGCTCAATCCTCTCATGAATGATGCCCAGGTGAGCCCACCAGATCGACAACTGCGACAGCCCAGCACACCCACCGCTGGCAAATGGGACACCGTTGTCAGTACGAATCCGCTCGGGCATTCCGTACATCTTGAATAGCCGCTCAAAGGTAGCTTTGGCATCTTTGAACGTCGTGCTCGGCATGCTTTCACAAGCCAATAGAAAGCGACTGGCGTGATCCATCACCGTCAAGGGGTAACACCAGACACCATCTCCTGTCAGGTACTGGCCTTTGTAATCGGCACTCCAGAGCTGATTGGGAAGCTCGGCTTTCTGAAGTGGCTTGGGATAGAGGGCGACACGTTGGCGCAAGCGCCGAGGCTCGACGAGCCCCGCCTTTTTAAGCACGTTATAGATCGTGGTTTTGGACGGCGGTGGCTGATCTGGAAATCGTCGACTCAGGGCTGTCTGAATCTTTTTCGGGCCCGGTATGGTTTGCCCCTGTTGGCGTAACTCAAGAATGGCCTCTTTGACCGCAAACGGTACAGCCTGAGCTTGAGAGTGCCGCTTGCGACTGCACTCAGCCAAACCATTAATGCTGTCCGCGTTGTAGCGGGCCACCCACTTGTATCCAGTCTTGCGACTGATGCTGTGAGCTGCACAGAGTTGACTGAAATTGAGACGACCAGACAGGTAGTCAGCAATGAACATCACTTTCAGGTCCATAGGTTTCAGCTCTTGCCACGGCATGGTCAGATCCTCGGAATCGACCCGTGCCAGTTAAAAACTGTTACCTATGTGCTTGAGCTGGTTTGTTACCTATGTGGGTGAGTCATACCGCAAAGCCTTTTGGGTTGCCTTTTCGGCGTTTGGAAAAGGTGACTCGCTGTAAGAGCGAAACCATAGGAGGCCGTTACCGCAGCAACGGATATACACACAAAACCAACAAATCCCAGACAAACAAAAACGCCCGGTATAAACCGGGCGTCTTGTATTGACTTGATTAGCGAGCGCGGTAAGTAATGCGCCCTTTGCTCAAGTCATAGGGCGTCAGCTCGACGCGCACTTTGTCACCGGTAAGAATACGAATGTAGTTCTTGCGCATCTTGCCGGAGATATGCGCGGTTACGACGTGCCCATTTTCCAACTCCACACGAAACATGGTGTTGGGCAGGGTGTCGACGACAGTGCCTTCCATTTCGAAGCTGTCTTCTTTCGACATGCAGTAAAGCCCTCGGTGTCCAATGAATGGCCCGGTGCAACTGCGCCAGGCAAAAGCGGCGTGCATTGTGCCCGAAAAAGGGGGTTCAAGCCAAGGGGTTTAGGGTTCGCGATTAGTTCAGGATTACCCAGCGCTGATTGATCAGCAATTCGATGGGGCGATATTGGGTCTTGTAGTTCATCTTTTTGCAGTTCTTGATCCAGTATCCGAGATACACCGCTTCCAGCCCCAGACGCTGGCTTTCGGCGATTTGCCACAGGATCGCGAAGCGTCCCAGGCTGCGGCGTTCCTCGTCAGGTTCGTAAAAGGTATAGACCGCCGACAAGCCGTTGGGCAACAGATCGGTTACAGCAACAGCGAGTAACCGTCCGTCGAGTCGAAATTCATAGAAGCGTGAGAAGGGCAGGTCGCGCACCAGAAAGGTCGAGAATTGGTCACGACTTGGCGGGTACATGTCGCCGTCGGCATGGCGCTGCTCGATGTAACGCTGGTACAGATCGAAATATTCTTCGCTGAAGTGCGGTTTTACCGGGCGTACCTGCAGATCGGCATTGCGTTTGAAAATGCGTTTCTGCTGGCGGTTGGGCAGGAACTGCGCCACCGGGATGCGTGCAGGCACGCACGCATTGCAATTCTGGCAATGGGGCCGATACAGATGATCGCCGCTGCGGCGAAACCCCATTTCCGACAGGTCTGCGTAGACGTGCACATCCATGGGCTGACTCGGGTCGAGAAACAGCGTCGTCGCCTGCTCCTCGGGCAGATAACTGCAGGAATGAGGCTGAGTGGCATAGAACTTCAAGCGCGCCAACTCGGTCATGATCAACCCTCGGGATAAGCTGGTGAATTAAGTGTAAGCCACGCGCGCAAAAGTCGCTCAGCAAACCCAAGTGGCACGACTGGGTTGATCCAGGTGGCGAGCCAGATAGTTGGCGAATTCGTGGCGGGGGATCGCCCGGGCGCCGAGGCTGTGCAGATGATCGGTCGGCATCTGGCAATCAATCAGAACGAATCCCGCTTCTTTCAGATGCTGCACCAGCGTGGCAAAGCCATATTTGGAGGCGTTGTCGGCGCGGCTGAACATCGATTCACCAAAAAACAGCTGACCCATCGCCAGGCCATACAGGCCGCCGACCAGTTGGCCCTGATCCCAGACCTCGACCGAGTGGGCGAAGCCGCGGCGGTGCAGTTCGAGGTAGGCGTCCTGCATCGCTTCGGTAATCCAGGTGCCATCGGCGTAGTCCCGAGGCGCGGCGCAGGCGCGAATCACGGCTGCGAAATCCCGATCGAAGGTCACCTGGTAGCGTTGCTTGCGCAGCAGCTTGCCGAGGCTGCGCGAGACATGCAGTTCGTCGGGAAACAGAACGGTGCGCGGATCCGGCGACCACCAGAGGATTGGCTGGCCCTCGGAAAACCATGGAAAACAGCCGTGCCGGTAAGCCTGCACCAGGCGATCGGCGGACAGGTCGCCACCGGCAGCCAGCAATCCATTGGGATCGCGCATGGCCTTTTCCAGGGGCGGGAAAGTCAGGGAATTGCGTTGTAACCAAGTCAGCATGGCGTCCAGGCTTGCAGAAGGGGAGGGCGGTGCGGGCGCGAGGCCCGCGATAAAGTGTGCCGTTAAATGACAGGAATGTCGTCCAGATACTTCTCCGCGTCCAGTGCCGCCATGCAACCGGCACCGGCCGAGGTCACGGCTTGACGGTAGACATGGTCGGCCACATCGCCAGCGGCGAAGACGCCGGGGATCTCGGTGGAGGTGGCGTCGCCGTCGCTGCCGCCCTTGACCAGCAGATAGCCGTCGCGCATTTGCAGCTGGCCCTGAAACAGGTCGGTGTTGGGTTTGTGGCCGATGGCGATGAACACGCCGGCCAGGGCCAGTTCGCGGGTCTGCCCGGTGTGGCTGTCACGCAGGCGCGCGCCGGTCACACCGCTGGCATCGCCCAGCACTTCGTCCAGATTCTGGTTCCAGTGCAGGTGAACGTTGCCGTTGGCGGCTTTTTCGAACAGTTTGTCCTGGAGAATTTTCTCCGAGCGCAACTTGTCGCGGCGATGGATCAAGTGCACCTCTCTGGCAATGTTCGACAGGTACAGGGCTTCCTCGACGGCAGTGTTGCCGCCGCCCACCACGGCGACCACCTGATTGCGATAGAAAAAGCCATCGCAGGTCGCGCAGGCAGAGACGCCTTTGCCGGCGAAGGCTTCTTCCGAGGGCAGTCCCAGATACTGCGCTGAAGCGCCGGTGGCGATGATCAGGGCGTCGCAGGTATAAGTGCCGCTGTCGCCGATGAGCTCAAAAGGGCGCTGCTGCAACTTGGCAGTGTGGATGTGGTCGTAAACGATCTCGGTGGCAAAGCGTTCGGCGTGTCTCTGCATGCGCTCCATCAGTACCGGGCCGGTGAGGCCTTCGACGTCGCCGGGCCAATTGTCGACTTCGACGGTGGTGGTGAGCTGGCCACCGGCCTGCAACCCGGTAATCACCACCGGTTTGAGGTTGGCGCGGGCGGCGTATACGGCGGCGCTGTAGCCGGCAGGACCGGAGCCAAGAATGATCAGGCGTGAATGCTTCGCTGCGTTCATCAAATACACCTCATAAGCCTTTGTCACAAAAGACAATGCATGCTCAAATTGAACCGCAGGATTTGTGCGGTTGGCTATGCTCAGCTAAGGGGTTTGAAGCATGGCATCAGCCGCGCAAACCCGTACAATGCCGGGCTGTTACAGAATATTTGTAGAGCGCTGTGTTTATAGCTGTGTTTATAAAAGCTGCGGCACAGTGTTAAAAGTAGTCTCAGATGCGCCGGTTCACTTTTTTACCTGCCTGGATTGGGCAGTTTTTTATCGTCATTCAATAGATGGACGCGCCTTGGGCGCAGGAAAAGAAGCGTTTTGAAGAAATCCACCGCAGCACCAAAAACAGTCGTTCCGCTCTGGCGCCAGCAATTGCACTACCGGCTCAAGGAAGGTGCATTGATCGCCATCGGTGCCTTGTGCCTGTTCCTGATGATGGCCCTGCTGACCTACGGCAAGGACGATCCGGGCTGGAGCCACAACAGCAAGATCGACGACGTGCAGAACTTCGGCGGCCCCGCCGGTTCCTACAGCGCTGACATCCTGTTCATGGTGCTGGGTTATTTCGCGTACATTTTCCCGTTGCTGCTGGCGATCAAGGCGTATCAAATCTTCCGTCAACGCCACGAACCCTGGCAGTGGAGTGGCTGGCTGTTCTCCTGGCGCCTGATCGGTCTGGTGTTTCTGGTGCTGTCCGGCGCTGCGCTGGCGCATATCCATTTTCATGCCGCCACCGGTCTGCCGGCGGGTGCGGGCGGGGCGCTGGGCGAAAGTCTCGGTGACCTGGCGCGCAACGCCCTGAATATCCAGGGCAGCACGCTGCTGTTCATCGCGTTGTTCCTGTTTGGCCTGACGGTGTTCACCGACCTGTCGTGGTTCAAAGTGATGGACGTCACCGGCAAGATCACCCTCGACCTGTTCGAACTGTTTCAGGGCGCGATCAACCGCTGGTGGTCGGCCCGTACCGAGCGCAAGCAACTGGTCGCGCAGTTGCGTGAGGTCGATGACCGCGTCCACGACGTGGTGGCGCCGACCGTTACCGACAAGCGTGAACAGGCCAAGGTCAAGGAGCGCCTGATCGAGCGCGAGCAGGCCTTGAGCAAGCACATGTCGGACCGCGAGAAGCAGGTGCCGCCGGTCATCGCCCCGGCCCCGGTCAAAGCTCCGGAACCAAGCAAGCGCGTGCAGAAAGAGAAACAGGTGCCGTTGTTCGTCGACAGCGCCGTGGAAGGTACTTTGCCACCGATCTCGATTCTCGATCCGGCGGAAAAGAAACAACTCAATTATTCGCCGGAATCTCTGGCTGCCGTTGGCCACTTGCTGGAGATCAAGCTCAAGGAGTTCGGCGTCGAAGTCACCGTGGATTCGATCCATCCGGGCCCGGTGATTACCCGTTACGAAATTCAGCCTGCAGCCGGCGTCAAAGTCAGCCGCATCGCCAACCTGGCGAAAGACCTTGCACGTTCGCTGGCCGTGACCAGCGTGCGCGTGGTCGAGGTGATTCCGGGCAAGACCACGGTCGGTATCGAAATTCCCAACGAAGACCGGCAGATCGTGCGTTTCTCCGAAGTGCTGTCGACCCCCGAGTACGACAACTTCAAGTCGCCGGTCACCTTGGCCCTGGGCCACGACATTGGCGGCAAACCGGTCATCACCGACCTGGCCAAGATGCCACACCTGCTGGTGGCCGGTACCACCGGTTCCGGTAAGTCGGTGGGCGTGAACGCGATGATCCTGTCGATCCTGTTCAAGTCCGGCCCGGATGACGCCAAACTGATCATGATCGACCCGAAAATGCTCGAGCTGTCGATCTACGAAGGCATTCCGCACCTGCTGTGCCCGGTAGTGACCGATATGAAGGACGCCGCCAACGCCCTGCGCTGGAGCGTTGCCGAAATGGAACGCCGCTACAAGCTGATGGCGAAGATGGGCGTGCGTAACCTGTCCGGCTTCAACGCCAAGGTCAAGGAAGCCCAGGACGCCGGCGAACCGTTGAGCGACCCGCTGTACAAGCGCGAAAGCATTCACGACGAAGCGCCGTTGCTGCAGAAGCTGCCGACCATCGTTGTGGTGGTCGACGAATTCGCCGACATGATGATGATCGTCGGCAAGAAGGTCGAAGAACTGATCGCCCGTATCGCGCAGAAGGCACGTGCCGCCGGTATCCACTTGATCCTCGCGACCCAGCGTCCTTCTGTGGACGTGATCACCGGTCTGATCAAAGCCAACATTCCGACCCGTATGGCGTTCCAGGTGTCGAGCAAGATCGACTCGCGGACCATCATCGATCAGGGCGGCGCCGAGCAACTGCTCGGTCACGGTGACATGCTCTACATGCCGCCGGGCACCAGCCTGCCGATCCGGGTACACGGCGCGTTCGTTTCCGATGATGAAGTTCACCGCGTGGTGGAAGCGTGGAAACTGCGTGGCGCACCGGAATACAACGATGACATCCTCAACGGTGTCGAAGAGGCGGGCAGCGGCTTTGAAGGCAGCAGCGGTGGTGGCGACGGTGATGATGCCGAGACCGACGCGCTGTACGACGAAGCCGTGCAGTTCGTGCTGGAAAGCCGCCGGGCGTCGATTTCTGCGGTACAGCGCAAGCTTAAGATCGGTTATAACCGCGCTGCGCGCATGATCGAAGCCATGGAAATGGCGGGGGTCGTGACCTCAATGAACACCAACGGTTCGCGTGAAGTTCTGGCCCCCGGCCCGGTTCGCGACTGATTGCCAAGCAAGAGGCGGGACAATGATGTGCCGCCGCTCTCCCAACGAGTATTCAAGAGGACTCCCATGCGTCTTATCCGCATGCTGTTGCCAGTACTGGCGCTGACCACGCTCACGGCCCACGCCGATGACAAGGACGTGGCGCGTCTGACTCAATTGCTGGAAACATCGAAAACCCTGACCGCGAACTTCTCCCAGCTGACCCTCGATGGTAGCGGCACCCAGTTGCAGGAAACTCGCGGTGATATGGTCCTGCAGCGTCCGGGCCTGTTCTACTGGCACACCGAAGCGCCAAACGAGCAGACCATGGTTTCCGACGGCAAGAAGGTCACCCTGTGGGATCCGGATCTGGAGCAGGCGACCATCAAGAAGCTCGACGAGCGCCTGACTCAAACCCCGGCGCTGCTGCTCTCCGGTGACGTGTCGAAGATCAGCCAGAGCTTTGAGATCAGTGCCAAAGAGGCGGGCGGCGTAATCGACTTCACCCTCAAGCCGAAGACCAAGGACACCCTGTTCGACAGTCTGCGTCTGTCGTTCCGCAACGGCCTGGTCAATGACATGCAACTGATCGACAGCGTCGGCCAGCGCACCAACATTCTGTTCACCGGGGTCAAGGCCAACGAAGCGGTGCCGGCGTCGAAGTTCAAGTTCGACATCCCGAAGGGTGCTGACGTTATCCAGGAATAAACCCCGGACCCCGGGTCGGGTTCTTGTGGCTTGGAGCTTTTGTGGCGAGGGGATTTATCCCCGATGGGCTGCAAAGCAGCCCCCAAAAAGGTGACTGCTGCGTAGTCCATCGGGGATAAATCCCCTCACCACAGGGTCACCAACAGGTGTCCACAGGTGTTCCAACAGGCTTAAGACAATCAGAGGTTTCAACGCTACGTGATGGATCTGTTTCGCAGTGCACCGATTGCCCAGCCGCTGGCCGCGCGTTTGCGCGCGACCAATCTGGATGAGTACGTCGGTCAGGAGCACGTGCTCGCTCGCGGCAAGCCTCTGCGTGAGGCGCTGGAGCAGGGTGCCCTGCATTCGATGATCTTCTGGGGACCGCCGGGTGTGGGCAAGACCACCTTGGCGCGCTTGCTCGCGGAAGTCTCGGACGCGCATTTCGAAACGGTCTCGGCAGTGCTCGCCGGGGTCAAGGAAATCCGTCAGGCGGTGGAAATCGCCAAGCAGCAGGCCGGCCAGTACGGCAAGCGCACGATTCTGTTCGTCGATGAAGTGCACCGCTTCAACAAATCGCAGCAGGATGCGTTCCTGCCCTACGTTGAAGACGGCACGCTGATTTTTATCGGCGCTACCACTGAAAACCCTTCGTTTGAATTGAACAACGCGCTGTTGTCGCGGGCCCGCGTCTATGTGCTGAAAAGCCTCGACGAGACGGCACTGCGCAAACTGGTGCACCGCGCGCTCACTGAAGAGCGTGGCCTGGGCAAGCGTAACCTGACCCTCAGCGATGAAGGCTTTCAGATGCTGTTGTCGGCGGCCGATGGCGATGGTCGGCGCCTGCTCAATCTGCTGGAGAACGCCTCGGACCTGGCCGAAGACAACAGCGAAATGGGCACCGAGCTGCTGCAAAGCCTGCTCGGCGACACTCGACGGCGCTTCGACAAGGGCGGCGAAGCGTTCTACGACCAGATCTCCGCGCTGCATAAATCGGTACGCGGTTCCAACCCTGATGGCGCGCTGTACTGGTTCGCGCGGATGATCGATGGCGGTTGCGATCCGTTGTACCTGGCGCGACGCGTGGTGCGCATGGCCAGCGAAGACATCGGTAACGCCGACCCGCGCGCTTTAAGTCTGTGCCTGGCAGCGTGGGAGGTGCAGGAGCGCCTTGGCAGCCCGGAAGGCGAACTGGCGGTGGCCCAGGCCATCACCTATCTGGCCTGTGCACCGAAAAGCAACGCGGTGTACATGGGCTTCAAGACCGCGCTGCGCGCGGCTGCCGAGTACGGTTCGCTGGAAGTGCCGCTGCACTTGCGCAATGCGCCGACCAAACTGATGAAGCAATTGGGCTATGGCGACGAATACCGCTACGCCCACGACGAACCGGACGCGTATGCCGCCGGCGAAGATTATTTCCCGGAAGAGCTCGAGCCCATTCCGTTCTATCAACCGGTGCCCCGTGGCCTGGAGTTGAAGATCGGCGAGAAGCTCAACCACCTCGCCCAACTCGACCGTTTAAGCCCAAGACAGCGGAGAAAATAGTGCTTCCATTGATTGTTGCGGTCTCCGTCGGCGGAATCGCCGGCACGCTGTTGCGCTTCGCCACCGCTAATTGGGTCAACGCCAATTGGCCGCGGCACTTCTATACCGCGACGCTGGCCGTTAATATCGTGGGCTGTCTGCTGATTGGCGTGCTGTACGGCCTGTTTTTGATACGCCCGGAGGTGCCGATCGAGGTGCGTGCCGGGTTGATGGTCGGCTTCCTCGGGGGGCTGACGACTTTTTCATCCTTTTCACTGGATACGGTGCGCCTGCTGGAAAGCGGGCAAGTGCCGCTGGCCCTGGGCTATGCGGCGATCAGCGTATTCGGCGGGCTGCTCGCGACGTGGGCCGGCCTGTCCCTGACCAAACTTTGATAACGAGAAACCGACATGCTCGATTCCAAACTGTTACGTAGCAACCTTCAGGACGTAGCGGACCGCCTGGCTTCCCGTGGCTTTGCCCTGGATACCGCGCGCATCGAAGCGCTGGAAGAACAGCGCAAGACCGTCCAGACCCGCACCGAAGCACTGCAGGCTGAGCGTAACGCGCGTTCCAAATCCATCGGTCAGGCCAAGCAGCGCGGCGAAGACATCGCGCCGCTGATGGCAGACGTCGAGCGCATGGCGGGCGAGCTGAGTGCCGGTAAAGTCGAGCTGGACGCGATCCAGACCGAGCTGGACTCGATTCTGCTGGGTATCCCCAACCTGCCGCACGAATCGGTACCGGTCGGTAAAGATGAAGACGACAACGTCGAAGTGCGTCGCTGGGGCACGCCGACCCAGTTCGATTTCGAGGTCAAGGACCACGTCGCGCTGGGTGAGAAGTTCGGCTGGCTGGACTTTGAAACCGCCGCCAAGCTCTCTGGCGCCCGTTTCGCCTTGCTGCGTGGCCCGATTGCTCGCCTGCATCGCGCTCTGGCGCAGTTCATGATCAACCTGCACGTCAACGAGCATGGCTACGAAGAGGCCTACACGCCTTATCTGGTTCAGGCCCCGGCGCTGCAAGGCACCGGTCAACTGCCGAAGTTCGAAGAAGACCTGTTCAAGATCGCTCGCGAAGGCGAAGCCGATCTGTACCTGATCCCGACTGCCGAAGTGTCGCTGACCAACATCGTGGCCGGTGAAATCGTCGATTCGAAACTGCTGCCGATCAAGTTCGTGGCGCACACCCCGTGCTTCCGCAGCGAAGCCGGCGCATCGGGTCGTGACACTCGCGGGATGATCCGTCAGCACCAGTTCGACAAAGTCGAGATGGTCCAGATCGTCGAGCCGTCGACCTCGATGGAAGCGCTGGAAGGCCTGACCGCCAACGCCGAAAAAGTCCTGCAACTGCTGGGTCTGCCTTATCGCACCCTGGCGCTGTGCACCGGCGACATGGGCTTCAGCGCCGTGAAGACCTACGACCTGGAAGTGTGGATTCCAAGCCAGGACAAGTACCGCGAAATTTCGTCGTGCTCCAACTGCGGCGACTTCCAGGCCCGCCGCATGCAAGCGCGTTTCCGCAACCCGGAAACCGGCAAGCCTGAGCTGGTACACACCCTGAATGGTTCCGGCCTGGCGGTCGGTCGTACGTTGGTGGCGGTGCTGGAAAACTACCAGCAGGCCGACGGTTCGATCCGCGTGCCGGACGTACTGAAACCGTACATGGGTGGCCTTGAGGTCATCGGCTAAATGAAATATCTGCCGCTGTTTCACAACCTGCGCGGCAGTCGTGTGTTGGTGGTCGGTGGGGGGGAAATTGCCTTGCGCAAATCCCGCCTGCTGGCCGATGCCGGTGCGCTGCTGCGGGTGGTCGCACCTGAAATCGAAGCGCAACTGCGCGAACTGGTCACTGCCAGCGGTGGTGAATGCCTGTTGCGTGGTTATGTGGAAGCGGATCTGGACGGTTGCGGGCTGATCATTGCCGCCACCGACGATGAAACGCTGAATGCGCAGGTCTCCAGCGATGCCCATCGGCGTTGCGTGCCGGTCAACGTGGTTGACGCGCCGCAGTTGTGCAGCGTGATCTTCCCGGCGATTGTCGATCGCTCGCCGCTGATCATCGCGGTGTCCAGCGGCGGCGATGCGCCAGTGCTGGCGCGGCTGATTCGCGCCAAGATCGAAACCTGGATTCCGTCGACTTACGGCCAGTTGGCCGGTCTTGCCGCACGTTTTCGCAATCAGGTGAAAAACCTGTTTCCCGATGTGCAGCAGCGTCGCGGGTTCTGGGAAGACGTGTTTCAAGGCCCGATTGCCGACCGGCAACTGGCCGGGCAGGGCGCCGAGGCCGAGCGTCTGTTGCAGGCCAAGATTGATGGCGAGGCGGACATCACCACCGGTGAGGTGTATCTGGTGGGCGCCGGGCCGGGTGATCCGGACCTGCTGACCTTCCGCGCCTTGCGTTTGATGCAGCAAGCCGACGTGGTGCTGTACGACCGCTTGGTCGCGCCGGCGATTCTTGAGCTGTGCCGTCGCGATGCCGAGCGTGTCTACGTCGGCAAGCGTCGCTCCGACCATGCGGTACCGCAGGACCAGATCAACCAGCAACTGGTGGACCTGGCCAAGGCCGGTAAGCGGGTGGTGCGCTTGAAGGGCGGTGACCCGTTCATCTTCGGTCGCGGCGGTGAAGAGATCGAAGAGCTGGCGGCCCACGGCATTCCGTTCCAGGTGGTGCCGGGGATCACGGCGGCCAGCGGTTGCGCGGCGTATGCCGGGATTCCGTTGACCCATCGCGATTACGCGCAGTCGGTGCGTTTCGTCACCGGTCACCTGAAGGACGGTTCCACCGATCTGCCGTGGGCCGACCTGGTTGCCCCGGCGCAGACGCTGGTGTTCTACATGGGCCTGGTGGGCTTGCCGGTGATTTGCGAGCAGTTGATCAAACACGGTCGCCGCGCGGACACCCCGGCAGCGTTGATCCAGCAGGGCACGACGGTCAATCAGCGAGTCTTCACCGGCACGCTGGCCGACCTGCCACGCCTGGTGGCGGAGCATGAAGTGCATGCGCCGACGCTGGTGATTGTGGGTGAAGTGGTGCAGCTGCGCGAGAAATTGGCGTGGTTTGAAGGGGCTCAGGCGCAAGTTTGAGTCAAAGTAAAAAGATCGCAGCCTGCGGCAGCTCCTACATGAGAATGCGTTCCCTGTAGGAGCTGCCGCAGGCTGCGATCTTTTGCTTTTGCTGTTAGCCCTTTAACCAAACCCCTTTCGCATTCAGGCGCTCCCGGTCATGCGCCACACTGAAATCCTGCTCTGGCCCCTTCGGCACAATCCCCGTGGGATTGATGGTCTTGTGGCTGCCGTAGTAGTGATTCTTGATGTGCTGAAAATCCACCGTCTCGCCAATCCCCGGCCACTGATACAGTTCACGCAGCCAGTTCGACAGGTTCGGGTAATCGGCAATCCGCCGCAGATTGCACTTGAAGTGCCCGTGGTACACCGCATCGAAGCGAATCAGCGTGGTGAACAGTCGCACATCGGCCTCGGTCAGGTATTCACCCGTCAGATAGCGATTGGCGCCCAGCACCCGTTCCAAGTGATCCAGCTCGGCAAACACCTCATCGAACGCCTCTTCATAAGCCTGTTGCGAGGTGGCGAACCCAGCGCGATACACGCCGTTGTTCACCGCCGGATAAATCCGCTCGTTCAGTGCATCGATCTCGCCACGTAACGGTGCCGGGTAGAAGTCCAGCCCGTTACCGGTCAGGCCATCGAAGGCGCTGTTGAACATGCGGATGATTTCCGCCGACTCATTGCTGACAATGCGCTTGAGTTTCTTGTCCCACAACACCGGCACCGTGACGCGCCCGGTGTAATCCGGGGTGTCGGCGGTGTAGCGCTGGTGCATGAAGGCGAAATTATCAAGTTTGTCGCCGGTCGAGCCCAAGGCCTTGTCGAAGGTCCAGCCGTTTTCCAGCATCAGCCAACTGACCACGGACACGTCGATCAGGCTTTCCAGACCTTTGAGCTTGCGCAGGATCAACGTGCGGTGCGCCCACGGGCAGGCGAGCGATACATAGAGGTGATAGCGCCCGGCTTCGGCGGCGAAACCGCCTTCACCGCTCGGCCCGGGCTGGCCGTCAGCGGTGACCCAGTGGCGACGTTGCGCCTGTTCGCGCTGGAACGCGCCGTCCTTGCTGCTTTCATACCACTTGTCCTGCCAGTGGCCATCGACGAGTAAACCCATGATCAAGACTCCTGAATCCAATAAGCGTTGGAGCCGAGTCTATTCCGATGAGTTCGAACAAAAAGCGCAAAGATCGGGCGTCTATGATCGGTTAAATCGATTTGTTGCGCGCCGCCCAGTATTGCTCGGCGGTTTCGAACGCTTGCTCGCGACTTTGACCGAGACCGCGCAGGGCCAAGGCCATGGTCGAGATCAGGGCCATTTGCGGATAGCTGTCGACCACCTCGCCACGCCACACCGCTTTCAGATGTTCAACGTCCAGCGTGGCCGGTTTGACGTGGCGCTGGCTCGACAGCTGCGGCCATTCCTCGTCCCAGCTCTCGCCGCCCTTCGTGCCGTACAGATGACTGTCGGCATCCGGATTGATCTCGATTTCGCCGCCGTCGCCCTTGACCACGATCGCCGTGTCGCCGAGCAGACCGCTGGCCTCGCGATGCACCGCTTGATAGCCCGGATGAAAAATACTTTGCAGGCCACAACGGGCGCGCAGCGGGTTGAGAATCCGTGCCAGTGAATGGATCGGCGAGCGCAGGCCCATGGTGTTGCGCAGGTCGATCATCTTCTGCAACTGCGGCGCCCAGTCCATCAGCGGCATGAATGCCAGGCCGCCGTTGTCCAGCGCGTTGCCGACCTGCTGCCACGTGCGGCACAGCGGGAGGTCCAGCTCGCCAAGCAGTTGTTCGGTGTACAGACGCCCGGCGGTATGCGCGCCGCCGCCGTGCATGAAAATCCGCACGCCGTTCTGCGCCAGGCACTTGGCCGCCAGCAGGTACCACGGCAGATGACGTTTCTTGCCGGCATAGGTCGGCCAGTCCAGATCGACGTGCAACGCTGGAGCCTGCAAGCGTTCACGCAAGGCTTCGGTGAAACCGGCCATTTCTTCGGCGCTTTCTTCCTTGTGCCGTAGCAGCATCAGAAAGGCCCCGAGCTGGGTGTCTTCGACTTTGTCGTCGAGCACCATGCCCATGGCTTCCCGGGCCTCTTCACGGGTCAGGTCGCGTGCGCCGCGTTTGCCCTTGCCGAGGATCCGTACGAACTGCGCGAACGGGTGCTCGGCGGGCGTTTCGAGGGTCAGCGCTGGAAAGTCGGTCATAGGCAATTCGTCGGTTTGGGCAGGCCCGCCAGTTTCGCGGCGAGTTTGGCAGGGGTGCCTTTGAACAGTCGGTTCAGGTGCAGGCTGTTGCCTTTGTCCGGGCCGAGTTTGAGTGCGGTGTATTTGATCAATGGACGGGTGGCCGGCGACAGCTGAAATTCCGCGTAGAAGCTGCGCAGCAGTTCGAGGACTTCCCAGTGTTCGGCAGTCAGTTCGATGTCCTCGGCAGCGGCAAGGGCGCTGGCGACGTCATGGGACCAGTCGTCGAGGTCGACCAGAAAACCGTCCTTGTCCAGTTCGATGGCGCGGGCGCCGACAGTCATCGAGTTCATAGCCAGCTGTTGACCTTGTCGTGGCGGATCGACAGTTCGACGAATGCCGGGTAATCGATGGCCTCTGCCCAGTCGGGAGCAACGATGGCGCGGGCCTGCAGGTCTTCAGCGAGGGCGAACAGCTTGACCCGGCGCTCGTTCAGCGTGGCGAATGGCGCGGTGCCGGGTTGCAGGGCATATACCGCGTCACCGGATAACAGCAGGGCGTCGGCAGCGCCGATCACGCGCAGGCAACTGTTCAGGCGCTCGTCGCCGAACGGGGAATGAGACAACACATGCAAAGTCGACATCAGAGGGTGATCACCTGGTCGTAACGGTCAATAAGGGCGCTGATTTCGCTGGCGCCGAGCGGCTGCGCTTCGTCCAGCGACAGCGTGCTCAGGCCACGGGCGCTGGCGCTGTCGGTGCAGTAGAACAGTTCTTCAACGCCGAACATCGGCAGCGCCTGCAGGTTGGCGCTCAGGTCTTTCTGTTGCAGGGCCTTGGCGTTCTGTCCGGCGGCCAATTGCAGTACGCCGTCATCGAGAAACAGCAGGCCGATCGGCAGATCGAACGCGCCGCCGGCCAGCACGATGTCCAGCGCCTCGCGGGCGCCGGGGCCGGACCATGGCGACTGGCGGCTGATGATCAACAGGGATTTGGCCATCTCACGCACCTCCGAAACAGATCAGTCGATCAGCGTCCTGCACCGCATCGTGCAACTGGCCGAGGCCGGACAACTCCCACGGTGCGCTGACCGCAACGGCATCACGCTGATAACGCCTGGCCTCTTCGTCATTCAGTACGCCACGACGCAGGGCGGCGGCGATGCATACCACGCCGTCCAGTTGTTGCTCGGTGATGAACGCACGCCACTGTTTGGGCAGGTCCAGTTCGTCCTGCGGGGTGACCACCGCGTCGGAGGCGTTGTAGACGCCGTCCTGATAAAAAAACAGCCGGACAATCTCATGCCCGCCGGCCAGCGCGGCCTGCGCAAACAGCAGGGCACGGCGCGAGGAGGGCGCATGGGCGGCGGAAAACAGCGCAATGGCGAACTTCATGACGGACTCGATCAGCAAAACTGCGGCCATGATAAAGCTTTATGAAGGCAGCCGCGAAACCCAAGTTGCACACACCGATTGCGCGGGAATAACTGTCCGCCTGCTGCTATCGGTCATAGTGCGAATCCATGTAGGAGCTGCGGCACGCTGCGATCTCTTGATCTTACAAGCAAGATCAAGAGATCGCAGCCTCGTTTCACTCGACAGCTCTTACAGGGGGGGGAGTGAGGTTTCGATCAGCGGGGCATATAGCCCAGTTGCCAACGCCGCGGAATGCTCAGCGACAGCACACCGAGCGCCGCCGCCAGCAAGCCGCTGGCGAACAGCGCCCGAAGCCCGAAATGATGTTCCAGTACCGCGCCGAGAATTGCGCCGATGAACATCCCGCTCCATGGCACCAGTTGCACCCGCCAGCCGTTACGGCGTTCGCCGAGCATCCAGCGGCCGAGTCCACGGCCGAAGCGCGATAGCGCGCCGGTCACGTAAGTCAGACCGACCGGCAGACCATTCACTTCCTCGACCGCCGCGTTAAGCATGCCCATCGCGATGATCGCCGCCAGCAGCGCCGGCAGTTGCGTGTCATACGGCCACGCGGCCGCGAAGCACAGCAGGGTGGCGATGCACAGCAGCAAGGGCAGTGTGCGCCGACCACTGAGGCGACCGATCACGATGCCCAAGGCATTACCGATCACGAACGTGACGACGAGGATGACCAGGCGCAGCGTCAGTCCGAGGTCGCCGTCACTGATCGCCACCGCCAGCCGCGTGGTGTTGCCGCTCATAAAGGACACGAAATCGCCACTGGCCATGAAGCCGATAGCATCGGTCATGCCTGCCAGCACGGACAGACTGGCCACCAGTGCCAGGCCGATACGGCCACGCCATTTCTGCCGATGCAAATGCCCGGACGTGGCGCGGTGAGTCGAAGTGGAGGGCAGCATCGGTGACGATATCCTTGAGCGGCGGTTAAGGTTCCAACCCGTACAGATCGCAGTAATCGGCCCAGCTCATGTGGGCCATTTCCGCCACTTCGCGGTGCACCTCCATGCGCTGAGCCTGGTACTCCTCGGGCGTTTGCGCCGTGAGCTGCAAGGTCAGTTCCCAAGCGAACAGGCCTTGATTCTCCGCCTCAGCCTCGAAGGCTTCGTGCAGGCGCTCCTCACGATACTGCGCCGGGGTTTCGCCCTTGGCCTGGGCCAGCAGCGGGTTGAGGTGATCGAGGGTTTCGCGCAATTCGGGGCGTGCGTCGAGAAACAGTTTCAGGGCTTGCTCATGTCGCTGGTCGGTGGGCGCCATGTGTATTCCTTGTCAGGCTGATGACCCTAGGGTGCCGGAGCGGCCGGCGCGTGTCGCGCTATAAATGCAGTAAAGCAGAACGATTTTGCCTGTTGCGATGATACAGTCCGCTTTTTTCTGAATGAGCGAATGCAATGCGAATTCTGATGGTAGCGCTGGCCGCGACCGTGCTGGCGGGCTGCGCGGGTTCGGTGATGGACGATTCTCGCACCAAAGCCCCTTACAAGGTTCTGACCTCGGACAAGCCAGAGAAAGTCGTGGCCCAGTGCGTGCAATTCGCCTGGCAGGACGAGGCGGTGTTTGGCGTGGACGCCGGCGCGTATCTGCAACCGGGCAAGAAGGGCGGCTCGACGGTGTATACCCGTTCGGCAGAGTCGTTTGTCGACGTGACCAGCGATGCGTCGGGGACGGTGCTCAATTACTACGTGCAGAAGGATGATTTTGTCGCCAAGCGGCGTTTGGCGGGGTTGGCGACCTGTCTTTGATATTGCGCTGAGCGGCTGCAGGCTTGCTCCCACTGTTTGAAATGCATTCCATTGTGGGAGCGAGCCTGCTCGCGAAGGGCTCTTGAGATTCAACCCTTCAGGCGCTTCTGGAAATAGTGCCTGCTATGCCCCGGCGGATAGTCGACGATCTCGCCAAACTGGCTGAATCCCAACTTCTTGTAAAACTCCGGCGCCTGAAAATCGAAGGTATCCAGCCAGATGCCCAGGCAGCGCTTCTCGTTGGCCAGCTCTTCGGCCATGGTCATCAGTCTCGAGCCAATACCCTGGCCGCGCCCCTGTTCCGGCACCGAAAGCAACTCGATGTACATCCACTGGAAAATCACCCGGCCATACAAGCCGCCGAGTATCGCGTCGTGTTCATCACGTACCAGCAGGGCGAACGGTTCCGACGTGGAGCCCCCGGTCTGGGCGTCGTTGTAGGCAATCAACGGCTCGAGGATAGCCTTGCGCTGTTCTTCCGTGGGGTTCTGTGACAGCTCGATTCGCAACGTCATACGCAACTTCCTTGTGAGGTGAACGCGCAGCCTATCCTGCCCGGCGGGCGCTTTCCAAGTCCTTGCTCATCCCTTTGGAACCGCCGCTGTTGCGTCGGGGTCTAGCTTCTACAGCGTCATTTCGAACGCGGTTGATGAGGACCCCCCATGAATATTTTCGAAGCCCTTCGCGAAAGCCACGACCGTCAGCGCAATTACGCCAAAGCACTGGTCGAAACCAGCGGCGACACCCCGGAGCGGGTCGAAGCCTACAAACAGCTCAAGGCCGAACTGCAGGCTCATGAGACCGCCGAAGAACGCCACTTCTACATTCCGCTGATGGAGTTCGACAACGGCGTCGATCTCAGTCGTCACGCGATCTCGGAACACCATGAAATGGACGAGATGATGGAAGAACTGGATGAGACCGAGATGTCCAGCCCGGCGTGGCTGGCTACCGCAAAAAAACTTTCCGACAAGGTTCATCACCATCTCAAGGAGGAAGAGCAGAAATTCTTCCAGATGGCCGGCAAGTTGCTCGACGACAAGCAAAAGGAACAGCTCGCCGGGCAATACGAGAAGGAATATCAGGCACAGTTGGAGTGAGTGATGAATGCGGGTTTTTGCTGTGTCGGCGTGTAGGCCTTTAGCCATGCGTCAGGTGGGCGTTGTCGCAATTGACTGTATATGCATCCAGTGTTTGCGGCGTTTTCCACTAGAGACGCCGATTACCTGCGACAAAACCGCCGATGGACAAAAAAACCACCTCCGTTAGCTTGAAGGCCTCTCCTCGGACAGGAGAGTTCTTAAATCAACGGAGTGAAAAACATGAATCAACCACA
This sequence comes from Pseudomonas sp. S8, assembly GCF_050473925.1. Classification (NCBI taxonomy): domain Bacteria; kingdom Pseudomonadati; phylum Pseudomonadota; class Gammaproteobacteria; order Pseudomonadales; family Pseudomonadaceae; genus Pseudomonas; species Pseudomonas sp. S8. Next base: position 1,923,120 of record NZ_JBFDVZ010000016.1, on the reverse strand, counting down.
AGCTCAAACCCAACTGCGACACGGTCGCGTTACCTCTCCAGCCAGCCGCGGTGCGGTAGCCATCGAGCAAGGATTGCTCGGTGCCTGGCAGGTCAACGAAATGGAAGGCGGCAAGAACTTCCCCGCGCTGACGGCAGGACCTTTTCCTGCGCCCTATGGCAGTGACAGCGACAGCGTCACACCACCCGCCGACGGTTACATTCTCAGCGGTGGCAAGACCGATGCCCGTGACTGTGTGAACTTCACCGACGAGGAAATGAGCAAAAAGCTCAACCGTCCGTTCAACTGGCCGCTGCTCAGCGTCACCCCGGGCCAGACGCTGGAAGTGAAGTGGGAATACACCGCGCCACACACCACCCGTGGTTATCGCTGGCTGATCACCAAGGATGGCTGGGATCCGAAACAGCGTATTTCCCGTGCACAACTCGAAGCGCAGCCTTTCGCCGAAGACTTCTACACTCAGGTGCCGTATTACAGCTATCCGGGGGAATTGAAGGCCAAGGTCAATCATTCGGTGAAGTTGCCGGCCAGCAAAAAGGGTCGTCACGTCATCGTGTTGATGTGGATCGTCGCCAATACCGGTAACGCGTTCTATCAGGCGTTCGACGTCGACTTCAAATAACGGCGTAACGCTCAACCCACAGGTTCTGAAGGATTAGAACATGTCAAATATCGACTTTTCGTTAATGCACAGTCAGGCCGCCGACGCTGCCTCGCTGATGCCAAGCATCGCCGGCAAGAAAATTCTCATGGGTTTCTGGCACAACTGGCCGGCCGGTCCGAGTGACGGCTACCGCCAGGGCCGCTTTGCCGAGATCGCTCTGGAGGCGGTGCCCAAGGAGTACAACGTGGTTGCGGTGGCGTTCATGAAGGGCAGCGGGATTCCGACCTTCAAACCGTACAACGTCTCCGATGCCGAGTTCCGGCGCCAGGTCGGCGTGCTCAACAGCCAGGGGCGGGCGGTACTGGTCTCCCTGGGCGGCGCCGATGCGCACATCGAATTGCGTGCCGGTCAGGAACAGCCTCTAGCCAATGAAATCATCCGTCTGGTGGAAACCTATGGCTTTGACGGGCTGGACATCGATCTTGAACAGAGCGCGATTGATTTCGCTGCCAACAAGACCGTGTTGCCGGCCGCGCTGAAGCTGGTCAAGGATCACTACGCAGGCCAGGGCAAGCATTTCATCATCAGCATGGCCCCGGAGTTTCCGTACCTGACCACCAACGGCAAATACGTCGGTTACCTGCAGGCGCTGGAAGGCTATTACGACTTCATCGCACCGCAGTTCTACAACCAGGGCGGCGACGGGGTCTGGGTACCGGAAGCCAATAATGGCAATGGCGCGTGGATCGCGCAGAACAACGACGCGCTGAAAGAGGATTTCCTCTATTACCTGACCGAAAGTCTGGTGACCGGTACCCGGGGCTTCACCAGAATCCCGGCGGACAAATTCGTCATCGGCCTGCCGGCCAACGTCGATGCCGCTGCCACCGGTTATGTGATCGACAGCACCGTCGTGGGCAATGCGCTCAAGCGTCTGGCGATCAAGGGGCTGCCGATCAAGGGCCTGATGACCTGGTCGGTGAACTGGGACAACGGCGTCAGCAAGGATCGCCTGCCGTACAACTGGGAGTTCAGCCGGCGTTATGGACCGCTGATTCACAGCGCTCGAACAGCGGCGCAGGAAACGGATGATGCGTTGTCGCGCATCGCCCGTTAATCGCAAGTAAAGAAGCCCGGTAGCGCTGCCGGGCTTTTTTTGTGGGCGCGATTAATCGACTATGGGCGTTTTCCGATGACAAAGGATCAGGCGTCATGATCAAGACAGCCGAGCGGGTCAACATCGTCGACACTCAGGTGTTGTCCCACGACTGGTACCTGTTGAAGAAGATTACCTTTGACTACCTGCGCAACAACGGCGACTGGCAGCGGCAGACGCGCGAGGTCTACGACCGGGGCAATGGTGCGGCGATCCTGTTGTTCAACCGCGAACAGCGCACCGTGGTGCTGACACGCCAATTCCGTTTGCCGGTATTCGTCAACGGCCACGACGGCTTGTTGATCGAAGTGGCGGCAGGTCTGCTGGAAGGTGCGGCACCGGAGCAGCGGATCCGTCACGAAGCCGAAGAGGAAACCGGTTACCGCGTTCACGACGTGAAGAAGGTGTTCGAGGCTTACATGAGCCCCGGTTCGGTGACCGAGAAACTGCACTTTTTCATTGCCGAGTACGACGCGAAATCGAAGGTCAGTGAGGGCGGCGGCCTGGAAGAAGAAACCGAAGAGCTGGAAGTGCTCGAATGGGGCTTCGATGAAGCACTGGCTGCATTTCACCGTGGCGAGATCTGCGATGCCAAGACCATCATGCTGTTGCAGTATGCGGCGATGAATAACCTGTTTGTCCGATAAAGCAAAGATCGCAGCCTGCGGCAGCTCCTACAGGGAACGCATTCTCATGTAGGAGCTGCCGCAGGCTGCGATCTTTTGATCTTCTAAAACAAATCCCCAGTCCTGCCCACCGCCGACCAGTTACCACCCTCCAACACCAGCAACCGCTCTTTGGCCTCAAGCCCACCCGCAAATCCGGTCAACTTTCCCGATGCGCCAATCACCCGATGGCACGGCGCCACAATCGAAATCGGATTGCGCCCGTTCGCCGCTCCGACCGCACGCACGGCTGTCGGGTGACCGATCTGCTCGGCGATCTGGCTGTAGGTTCGGGTTTCGCCAAACGGAATGGTCAGCAACGCTGCCCAGACCTTTTTCTGAAAATCGGTGCCGACAAAATCCAGCGCCAGGTCGAAGCGATCACGCTTGCCGGCGAAGTATTCTTCAAGCTGCTGTGCGGTTCGTTGCAGCAGCGGATTGTCCGGTGCTGCGCTCATCGGACCAAGGCGTACCCGGCCCGGTTTGTCGTTTTCCCAGAGGATGGCCGCCAGTCGTGCGCCGTTCGCAACCAGCTTCAGTTCGCCGACCGGTGAGGGCAGGGTAATGAACGTGTAGGGCATGGGCAGAACTCCGGATCAGCGTGGCGAAGGCGTCCAGCATACTGGCTGATCGGGGAGGCGCAAATCGCAATAGCGACCATACTGCTTGGTGCTTTTGCAGCGTTCCCTTCTGCTCTGCACAGAACCCAAAAACAAAAAAGAGATCGACTCATGAAGTACGAACCTTTGGCCAAAACGCTGATCGCGACTTCACTGGCACTGAGCTGCCTGATGGCCCACGCCGCTTCCGTGGCCCCGGTTGCCGCCGAGAACGGCATGGTGGTCACCGCTCAACATCTGGCCTCCCATGTCGGCGTCGATGTGTTGAAAAGCGGCGGTAATGCGGTGGATGCGGCAGTCGCTGTGGGCTATGCGCTGGCGGTGGTGTATCCCGCGGCAGGCAACCTCGGCGGTGGCGGTTTCATGACCATTCAACTGGCGGACGGGCGCAAGACCTTCCTCGACTTCCGCGAAAAAGCCCCGCTGGCGGCGACCGCCAACATGTACCTGGACAAGGACGGCAACGTCGTCCCGGACCTGAGCACCCGCGGTCACCTCGCCGTGGCGGTGCCCGGCACCGTGTCGGGCATGGAGCTGGCGCTGAGCAAGTACGGGACCAAGCCGCGCAAGGACATGATCGCCCCGGCGATCAAACTGGCGGAAGACGGTTTCGAACTGGAGCAGGGCGACGTCGATTTGCTGGACTACGCCACCGATGTATTCAAGAAGGACATGCGTGATTCCGGCTCGATCTTCCTGCACAACGGCGAGCCAATGCAGGTCGGGCAGAAACTGGTGCAGAAGGATCTGGCGAAAACCCTGCGCACCATCTCGGAAAAAGGCGCTGACGGTTTCTATAAGGGCTGGGTAGCCGACGCCATTGTCACCTCCAGTCAGGCCAACAAGGGCATCATCACCCAGGCCGACCTCGACAAATACAAGACCCGCGAACTGGCCCCGGTGGAGTGCGATTACCGCGGCTACCACGTGGTTTCGGCGCCACCGCCAAGCTCCGGCGGGGTGGTGATCTGCGAGATCATGAACATTCTCGAAGGCTATCCGATGAAGGACCTGGGCTTCCATTCGGCCCAGGGCATGCACTACCAGATCGAAGCGATGCGCCATGCCTATGTTGATCGCAACAGCTATCTGGGCGACCCGGATTTTGTGAAGAACCCGATCGAGCATCTGCTGGACAAGAACTACGCGACCAAGCTACGCAACGCTATCCAGCCGCAGAAGGCCGGGATCTCCGCCGAACTGAAACCCGGCGTCGCGCCCCATGAAGGCAACAACACCACGCACTATTCGATCGTCGACAAGTGGGGCAACGCAGTGTCAGTGACCTACACCCTCAACGACTGGTTCGGCGCCGGGGTGATGGCGAGCAAGACCGGGGTGATCCTTAACGACGAAATGGACGACTTCACCTCCAAGGTCGGCGTGCCGAACATGTACGGTCTGGTGCAGGGCGAGGCCAATGCCATCGCTCCGGGCAAAACTCCGCTGTCGTCGATGAGCCCGACCATCGTCACCAAGGACGGCAAAGTGGTGATGGTGGTCGGTACGCCGGGTGGCAGCCGCATCATCACTGCGACCTTGCTGACCATGCTCAACGTCATCGACTATGGCATGGGCCTGCAGGAAGCGGTTGACGCGCCGCGTTTCCACCAGCAATGGATGCCTGAGGAAACCAACCTCGAAGACTTCGCGGCCAGCCCCGATACGAAGAAGCTCCTCGAGAGCTGGGGCCACAAGTTCGCCGGGCCGCAGGACGCCAACCACATCGCCGCGATCCTGGTCGGCGCGCCATCGCTGGGCGGTAAGCCAGTGGGCAAAAACCGCTTCTACGGGGCCAACGATCCACGACGCAATACCGGATTGTCACTAGGCTACTGACAGGGGTAAAAAGGGGGCGGGCGCTGCTCCGCCCCGGTTTCAACGTTCGATCAAGGAAGGCCCATCATGTCTAGCGCATTGCTGATCATCGACGTCCAACAGGCTCTCTGCTCGGGCCAATATCAGTGCTTCGACATTCGCCGCGTTATCGATGCCATCAACCAGCTCAGCACTCGCGCGCGCAAGGCCGGCGTGCCGGTGGTGCTGATTCAGCATGAAGAAAAGGACGGCTCGCAGGCCCATGGAGCCGAAGGCTGGCAACTCGCCGATGGCCTGCTGACGGCAGATCAAGACCTGCGCATACGCAAAACCACCCCGGATTCGTTCTACCAGACCGAGCTGGGCAAACTGCTGCCCGGCGAAGACTTCGAGCGCCTGATCATCTGCGGCCTGCAAACCGACTATTGCGTCAACGCCACCGTGCGCCAGGCCCATCAGTTGGGTTACGACGTCGTCCTCGTGGCAGACGCTCATTCCACTCTCGACAACGGCAACATGAGCGCCGAAGACATCATCGCCGAACACAACAAGGATCTGGCGCACCTGACGGGGGCTACTGGACGCATTGACGTCAAACCCGCAATCGAGGTCATTTTCTGAAGCCCGAAAATAGCTCTGTTGTTCCTACTGGCCTCATCGCTGGCAAGCCAGCTCCCATAGGGTTTGGCATGGATCACGAAGTCTTTGAACAACACAGATCATTTTGGGAGCTGGCTTGCCAGCGATGGCGATGGATCTGTTAATGAAGATGCAAGCTGTACCCACCCAATCGCCAGCAGGCTGGCTCCCACAGTGATTGATGGTGTTCACAGATTCCATGTACAGCAAAAAATCCCTGTGGGAGCGGGCGTGCTCGCGAAGACGGCAGTACTGACCACACTTCACAGGCATAATCCCGCGCCCCGAAGAATGGAATCTGTCGATGTTGTCTTTCAAACCTCGCCACGCCTTGCTGCTGACATCCCTGGTATTTTCCACTACCGCGCATGCCACCAGTTTCGATTGCACCGGCGCCACCAGCCCGGCTGAAAAAACCATTTGTTCTGATCCCTACATCTCCAACCTTGATGAAAAACTGAGCTCTCTGTGGCGTGTCACGTTGCCGAAAGTTGCGGATTCGAAAGCCTTGAAGGCCGATCAGCGAGGCTGGCTAAAGCAACGCAATCAATGTGCTGCGGATGTGGCCTGTTTGCGCCGGGAATACCTGATGCGCCTCAAAGCACTGGAATTCATGGCCAAACCCTTCAATTGGGATGCGACCTGGCAACTCATTCCATGGGGCGTATCATCGTCGGTCGAGGTTAAAACCAAGCGTATCGATGCCACTCATATCGCCTTTGATATTTCAGGCATGGCTGGCGCCAACTCCGGCGATATGGATGGCGTCGCCAACATTGTGGGCAGCGAAGCACACTATGCCCAAGATGACTGTTCGTTGAAGTTCAGCGCATTCAACGGTCTGTTGGACATTGACCAGGATGGTGCAGACCCTACCTGCGGCGGTGGAATGGGGGTTTACTACGGCGGTCGCTACGTGGCATCGGAACAGCCATTGGCGATTGATTACGACTTGCTTAGTCTGGGGGTGGCGCGGACTGAGCAGGAAAACGAGCTATTACACACTCTGCTCAAGGGCGATTATCAGACGTTGTTGCAAAACAGTGGATCGATGGTGACGGCTGATGCTTCCCGCGATGTGCCGGATGCTCAGGTCGATGAGTTCTGGTTGCGTGGGCTGGCCAACACCAATGCAGGCATTCTGATGCGCGCGCCGGACGCTCGGGTATGGCTGGTTTTATTGGTGTTCGATGAGCAGCGTAATTTGCGTGCCCGCTATTACACCAACGCGCTGCAATGGAAAAAACGTGTGCCCGAAGCATTGCTTGCCTGGCACAAGCGAATAGAGAACGGTGAGACGTTGCCGCTGGATTTCATGCCCTGATTCTCTGCGGCGAGGTTTTGGCGAAATGTCGACGGGGCTGACCAACAGCCCCGCTGCATTCAAGTCGCAAACAACCAGCCACGCGCACTTGCGACCGGTTCCGACACCACCCCCTCCAGCACCATCCGCGTAATCGTCTCCGCCGCCGTCCGATAATCCTCATCCTGCGGCACTGCGCGCCCGGTGATGCAGCCCATTTGCCAGCCAATGTTGGTGTAGGTGCGGGTCGCCGACCAGATGAACAGCATCAGATGCTCCGGGTCTACCGGGGCCAGCAGGCCGCGTTCGATCCAGCTGCGCAGGCAGTCGACGTTGCGCCGGGCTTCGGCGTGCAGCAGGTCGCGGCATTCGGTCGGTAGCTGGCGGCCCCCCAGCAGCAGCTCGCCGCTGAAAACCCTGGCAATCGCCGGGTGTTCACGGGCGATGCGGATGCGCGCGGCGACGTAGGCGCGCAGGCCGATCATCGGATCGTCGCTTTCACGTAACGCCGCCGAGGCTTCCAGCAGCGGTTCGACGAACCCCAGCAGAACCTTGGAGTAAAGGTTTTCTTTGGTCTGGAAGTAGTAATACAGATTGGCCTTGGGCACGCCGGCACGGGCGGCGATGTCGCGGGTCTGAGTGGCGTCGAAACCGTTGGCGGCAAATTCTTCGCTGGCGGCGGCGAGGATCAGTTGCTCGTTGCGTACGCGGATGGCGCTCATGGGAATGCGGTGTGTATGAATGGCATGGACGAATACTGGCAAATTTGGCTTCGTAATATACAAAACTATATAGCGATGAGGCCAGCTCACTCGTTTGAGAGCGCTATGCTGATTCGATCATCAAAAAGTCGGGGGAGGGAACATGGCCATCAACGTACTGCGCGCTACGGCGACTCATTTGGAGGCTGTGGCAAAACTGTTCGACGCCTATCGTGGCTTTTATCAGCAACCTTCGAACCTGACGCAATCGCGCGCCTTCATCGCTGAGCGCATGGCTGGCGAAGAGTCGGCGATTTTCCTCGCGCAGGATGAACAGGGCGATGCGCTCGGCTTTGTGCAGTTATACCCGACGTTTTCCTCGATCGACGCTCACCGCACCTGGTTGCTCAGTGATTTGTTCACCACGCCCGCAGCCCGTGGTCACGGTGTCGGGCGATTGCTGATGAACACGGCCCGCGACTTTGCCTTGCAGACCGGCGCCAAAGGTCTGGTGCTGGAAACCGCCACCGACAACTTGATGGCGCAGGGTTTGTACGAGTCGCTGGGTTATGTGCGTGATACCGGCTATTACACTTATATGCTCGATCTGCGTCAAGGTTGATCGAGTTCAACACTGCCGCGCCAGCAACCGCTCGATCTGCGCCAGCTCCCAGGTACTCAGCAGGTCGACTGGATTGGTGCCGTAACGCTGCCACGTTGCCAATGTCCCCTCGCGGCCATCCGGGGCGCGGGCCTGTTCACAGTGGTGCAAGCGTCCGCCTTCAAAGTCCAGCAGCAACTGCCAGCCTTCGATATCGACCGCAACCAGTCCGGCATCACCGGGTCTCTCGGATGTGTTGAACACCAGTACACCCAGCGCAGCCTCGCGCAAGCGCTGGCAAACGTCGCGGGCGGTCAGCCATGCAGTCATGGTCATACTCGGAGGAGGCACAAGCGCGTCAGGATAAATCGCACGGCTAACGGTGTCAGCGATCGCTGGCCCGATTCCGAACTATTCCGTAACATCCGCACCCCTCATTTTCGTGAACATCAGCGGCCGCGCTCGTCGGCCGCCAGTCGGGTAAGCCATGAAACCACAACGTCTGCGCGCCGATGTCCTGGCCGGACTCACCACCTCGTTTGCCTTGTTGCCCGAATGCATTGCGTTCGCGCTGGTGGCGCATCTCAATCCACTGATGGGCTTGTACGGCGCCTTTATCATTTGCACGTTGACCGCATTGTTCGGCGGCCGGCCGGGAATGGTCTCCGGTGCGGCGGGTTCGATGGCGGTGGTGATCGTCGCGCTGGTGGTGCAGCACGGCGTGCAATTCCTGCTGGCGACCGTGTTGCTCGGTGGCCTGATCATGATGGCGTTCGGCTTGTTGCGCCTGGGCAAACTGGTGCGCATGGTGCCGCATCCGGTGATGCTCGGTTTCGTCAATGGCCTGGCGATCATCATTGCCCTGGCGCAACTGGAGCATTTCAAGAGCGGTGAACACTGGCTCAGCGGCACGCCGCTGTACCTGATGACCGGGCTGGTGCTGCTGACCATGGCCATCGTCTACATTCTGCCGCGCCTGACCCGCGCGGTGCCGCCGGCATTGGTGGCGATCCTCGGTGTGGGCCTGCTGGTCTACCTGTTCGGCCTGCCGACGCGCACCCTCGGCGACATGGCGCACATCGCCGGCGGTCTGCCAACATTCGCCTTGCCGGACATCCCATGGAGCCTGGAGACCCTGCGCATCATTGCTCCGTACGCGATTCTGATGGCACTGGTCGGTCTGCTGGAAACCCTGCTGACCCTCAACCTCACTGACGAAATCACCGAAAGCCGAGGCTATCCGGATCGCGAGTGTGTAGCGCTGGGGGCGGCGAATATGGTCTCGGGCGCGTTCGGTGGCATGGGCGGTTGCGCGATGATCGGCCAGACCGTGATCAACCTCAGCTCCGGCGGCCGTGGGCGTTTGTCCGGGGTGGTCGCGGGTGTGTTGATTCTGCTGTTCATCCTGTTTCTGTCGCCGCTGATCGAGCGTATTCCGCTGGCGGCGCTGGTGGGCGTGATGTTCGTAGTGTCACAGCAGACTTTCGCCTGGGCCTCGTTGCGGGTGTTGAACAAAGTGCCGCTCAACGATGTGCTGGTGATCATCGCCGTGACCAGCATCACCGTGTTCACCGACCTGGCCACTGCCGTGCTCTGCGGGATCATCATCGCCGCGCTGAATTTTGCCTGGCAGCAGGCCCGCGAGCTGTACGCCGATGAACATCTGGAAGCCGACGGCAGCAAACTTTATCGCCTGCACGGCACACTGTTTTTCGCCTCGACCACGCCGTTTCTCAACCAGTTCGACCCGGCCAATGACCCGGCCCGGGTGACGCTGGATTGCCGGCATTTGAGCTTCGTTGACTATTCGGCGATTGCCGCACTGAAGACCTTGCGCGAGCGTTACGCCAAGGCCGGGAAGGAGTTGCAGGTGTTTCATCTGTCCGAGCGCTGCAAGAAACTGCTGAAACGCGCGGGCGTCGAACAGCACTGATCCCCCCTGCGGCAGCTCCTACAGAGGCGGTCGGGTTATCTGGCGAATTTCTTTGCGCCGGCTACGCAGAGGATGACGCCCAGCGTCACCGCCAGCATACCGACGCTGACCTGCTCATGCAGTAACGTCGCCGCCAGCGCCAGACCGAAAAACGGCTGCAGCAATTGCAGTTGACCGACCGCTGCGATCCCGCCCTGGGCCAGGCCGCGATACCAGAACACAAAGCCGATCAGCATGCTGAACAGCGCCACATAGGCCAGGCACAGCCAGGCCGACAGGCTGATGTGGCTGAACGAGGCGGGCGCCAGCCACAGGCTGAGCAAGGCCATCACCGGCAGCGACAACACCAGCGCCCAGCAGATCACCTGCCAGCCGCCGAGGACTCGCGAAAGTTTCGCGCCTTCGGCATAACCCAGACCGCAGGCCAGAATCGCCGCGAGCATCAGCAGATCACCGGTGGGCGAGGCGGTCAGCCCCTGTGACAGGGCGAAGCCGACGACCAACGCGCTGCCGAGAATCGAAAACACCCAGAACACCGGTCGCGGGTGCTCGCCGCCACGTAGCACGGCAAAAATCGCCGTCGCCAGGGGGAGCAGTCCTACAAACACAATCGAATGCGCCGACGTCACATGTTGCAGCGCCAATGCCGTCAGCAGTGGAAAACCCAGCACCACGCCCAAGGCCACAATCAATAACGACCACCACTGATCGCGTGTCGGGCGTCGTTCGTGAAACAGCCTCAACAGAATGACCGCCAACACGCCGGCAATGGCTGCGCGCGCGACGGTGAGGAACACCGGATCGAATTCCAGCACCGCCAGACGCGTGGCGGGTAGCGATCCGCTGAAGATCACCACGCCGATAAAGCCATTGATCCAGCCGCTGGTTTTTTCCAGGGCGGGATTAACCAGGTTCGAAGTCCGTTCCATACAGGTCACGCTCAAAAGGTGGGTTGCTTTCGAGCCATGCTGAGGCTGAGAATCAGCACAATCAAATAATTGTCATGGATACATCCAGCATGCCGCGTTCGCGCTACAAGACGCTCGTTGACGCCTACGCCGCAGACATTCGCGCGGGGCGTCTGGCGCCCGGAACCCGACTGCCCACCCACCGGGAACTGGCAGCGAGTGCGGGGTTGGCGCTGGTCACCGCGTCGCGGGTGTACGCCGAGCTTGAGGCGATGGGACTGGTCAGCGGCGAAACCGGGCGCGGGACGTTCGTGCGCGAAACCTCGTTGTCGCCGGGGCAGGGCATCGATCAGAAAGACGTGGCAGTCGGCATGATCGACTTGAATTTCAACTATCCGTCGCTGCCCGGCCAGGCCGATCTGTTGCGCACGGCGTTACGCCAACTGGCGCTGTCCGGTGATCTGGAAGCCTTGCTGCGTTATCAACCCCACGCCGGGCGCCAGCATGAGCGCGCTTCGGTTGCGCAGCATTTGCAGGCTCGCGGAGTGCAGGTCGATGCCGGGCAGGTGTTGATCGTCAACGGTGCCCAGCAAGGGTTGGCCGTGACACTGATGGCCTTGCTCAAACCCGGCGATGTGATTGCGGCCGATGCGCTGACCTATTCCGGTTTCAAGGTACTGGCCGAAGCGCTGCATCTGGAAGTGGTGGCGATTCCGCCCGGTGATCACGGGCCGGATCTGGCGGCGCTCGACAAGCTCTGTCGCAGCCGTTCGGTGCGGGCGATTTACAGCATGCCGACCTTGCACAATCCCTTGGGTTGGGTGACGCCGATCGAACAGCGCGAGCAATTGGTCGCGCTCGCCCGCCGCCATGATCTGACGATCATCGAAGACGCGGCCTACGCTTTTCTGGTGGAAAACCCACCGCGCACCCTGGTCGATCTGGCACCGGAACGCACGGTGTACGTGTCGGGGCTGTCGAAAAATATCGCCACCGGCCTGCGCGTCGGCTTCATTGCCGCGCCGCTGCACTCGGTGCCGGCGCTGGAGCGGATCATTCGCGCCACCACTTGGAACACCCCCGGCGTGATGACTGCAATGGCTTGCGGCTGGCTCGACGATGGCACCGTCACCCTGCTGGAACAACAAAAACGCGACGACGCCAAGGGCCGGCAAATGCTCGCCACTGAGTTACTGCAAGGGCTGACGTGCATCGGACATCCAGCTTCATACTTCTTGTGGCTGCCGCTGCCAGAAGACGTGCGCGCGGATCAGATTGTGGTGGAGTTGATGCACGAGCAGATTTCGGTGACGACTGCCGAGCCGTTCGCGGTGTCGGCGCATGTGCCGCATGCGATTCGGCTGGCGTTGGGGTCGGTGCCGATGGACGTCTTGCGCCAGGCATTGATCACCGTCAGAAAGGTCATCGGCGCTTATCTGTAAAAATACTGACTGTGAAATACATCTGTGGCGAGGGAGCTTGCTCCCGCTGGCCTGCAGCGCAGGCCCATATTGGGGTCGCTACGCAACCCAGCGGGAGCAAGTGCCCTCGCCACAAAATGTTAGCCTTGCCTCGACTGCATCACACCGTTCTGGATTGCTCGATGAAAAACACCGCTTCATTTCTTCTTGCCCTGGCCGCAACCGCCGTGCTGTTCAGCTCAACCGCCCGCGCCGGAGGCGATCCGGCAGCCGGCGAAAAGATCTTTCCACGTCTGTGCGGCGGCTGCCATCAGGTTGGCCCGGACGCGCGCCCCGGCTTCGGCCCGCAACTCAACGGCATCATTGGCCGACCGGCCGGGACGTCGGCCAATTACGTGTATTCCGAGGCGATGAAAAACTCCGGCAAGACCTGGGATCGCGACACGCTGACCGCGTATCTGAAAGATCCAAAAGGCGTGGTGCCGGGCACGCGAATGATTTTCTGGGGGCTGAGTGACGAGGAGAAGATCGATAATTTGCTGGCGTATCTGCAGCAGTTCGCCAACTAAAGAGTTTTCTCGACCTGCGCGGCAAACCACTGCATGACCACCGCGCACGCCGCATGCGAAGCCGCCGCCGGTTGCAGGCGTAACGCGTAAATTCCGCCCCTCTTCAGCAGAGGTCCGAACGGCACCACCAACACGCCCGATGCCAGCTCATCGAGGTTGTGTTCACCGTGGAGGAGCGGCCGTCGGCGATTGCGCGGTTGTTGACCAAGTTGAAGACCAATACCTGAGTTCGCTCGTTTGATCCGGATCAGGCACGCAAGCCTGACTCTCCAGCTCATACGGATTCAAGAAATGCAGGCGGCGGGCGATACGACTGTCACCCATGTTCTGGATCCTGCCTGATATGAAGAAGATTCTCGGTATTGTTTGTGCGCTGGCATTGCTCTCTGGTTGCGTGACCAAAAACCTCAGCACTGAAGACCGCCAGCAAATCAAGACCCTGAAGGTGTTGCCGGTGTTTGTTGCGGTCGACAATTTCCAGTACACCAGCATGACTCAGGCATGGGGTGCAGGCCTGGGCGCGGGTGCCGGCGCAGCAACCGGCATGGTGGCCGGTGCATCCTCTGCCGGTACAGCAGCACTGACCGGGGCAGGCTCCGTGGCCGGGACTAAAACGGGCGATGTGCTGACTGGCGATATTTCCCGAGCGATCCAGAACAATATGAAAGCCAACGGTATCGACCTGAGTCAGTTGATCCGCCAGAGTTTCGTCAAACGCATCCAGCAGGAACGAGTCTTCACTGTCGTGGGTGAGGGCGAGCAGGCTGACGCCGAAGTGGAAATCCTCGTGATGCAGTGGGGACTTTCCCTGAAGAACTACAGCACCGTGCTGTACCCGGTTATCGGCGCCAATGCGTCCATCAAGCGCAATGGCTCTGCGGTATGGCGTAACTTCGAAACCATTTCAGTGTTCAACGACGCCAACACCATCGCCTATACACCGGAGCAATATGCGACTGACCCCGAGGCATTGCGCACGGCGTTCACCCATGTTTCCGATCTGGTGATGAAAAAGCTTGTCGATGACTTGAAACCTTGATTTTTCGGCGAGGACAACTCGACTCCTTACACCTCGCTGATCAAACCACCTGATTACGGCCCGCCGCTTTCGCCTGATACAGCTGCTGATCGGCACGTTTGATCAGCATCGTGTGACTGTTGTCCGCCGGATCGGCCAGCGCGACGCCAATGCTTACCGTGACCTGTCCGATGTTGGGAAAGTGCGCCTGTGCCACGGCAACACGGATCTTTTCGGCTACCACCTCTGGCGTATCAGGCTGGGCAACTTCCGGCAGCAGTACGGCGAACTCCTCGCCGCCGTAACGGGCAACGAAATCGGTGGCGCGCACGCTGACCTGAATGAGTTGCGCCAATTGCTGCAGCACGTCGTCGCCAATCGCATGGCCGTAGGTGTCGTTGATGCGCTTGAAGTGGTCGGCATCAATCAGCAGCAGGGCAAACGGTCGCCCGGTGCGGCGGAAGAGCAGGCTGTACTCGCTGAGTTTTTCGTCGAAGCGACGGCGGTTGTAGACGCCGGTCAGGGCATCGTGGGTCGCCAGGTTCAACAGTTCGGCATTGGCCTGCATGAGTGCGGCGGTGCGCTGGGCGACGGTGGCTTCCAGGGAGGCGTTGGCTTCCTGCAGTTCGCGTTCCTTGGCCAGCAGCGACTGGGTCATGGCGTCAATCGACTGCCCCAGCTGGGCGATTTCCCGCACCGGGTGTTGCAGCGGGAAGTGTGCGCCGGGCTGCTGGTTCTGCACCTGTTTGGCCGAATGCGCGAGTTGCTCGATGGGCCGGCTCAGGTACTGCGCCAGGTAATACGCCACCAGCCCGAACGCGACGGCGGCGGCCACCCCCAGCAGCAGCAATTTATAGAGCAGCAGGCGTGCCGGTTCCAGCGCGGTGTCCAGTGGCTGGCGCACGGCAATCGACCATGACAGCGCGGTACTCGAAGGCGTCGGTACGGTGACCATGCTGGTCAGGTAACCGTTGCCGACCGACCAGCCCGGCGACTTCGAATCATTCACCGCCAGTTGCTGGCCCATCAGCGCTTCCGGGTACAGCACCTTGCCATCGTGATCAATGATCAGCGCTTCGATATCCGGCGAGGCATTTTTATGCGAGAACGCTGCCGATTCGACGATGCGCGTCACCCAGCTCCAGTGCGCGTGCGCGCCCAGTACGCCAATCACCTGGCCATCGGCGTTGCGGATCGGGGCGGCGAAATCGATGAAGCGCAGCGGTTCGCCGTTGGGTGTTCCCGGTAGCAGTTTGGCCAGCAACACCGCTTCGTGCGGGTCACCGGTGTACTCGCCCCGCAGACCCGCCTGAAACCATGGGCGTTGCTGCACCGATTGCCCGACCAGCAAATTATTGACCGCTTGATGCACATGGCCCTCGGCATCGGTCACGCCCATCCACGCATACTCGGCACGGGCCTGGGTGCGCAGTTGCATTGACTTGAGAATCGCCGGGTTGTCGAGATCGCCACGTTCCAGATGCGGCGCACGGCTGAGCAGGTAAACCTCCAGCTGGCGTTCGCGCAACTGGTCACCGAGCAGCGTCGCCGCCGAACGCGCGGTATTGAGCAGGGCACTGCCGCTGGCCTGTTTCATCTGTTCGGTGGCGATATGGCCGACATAGAAGCCGACGCTCACCAGGGTCAGTAAGGACAAACCGGCGAACCAGAGGGTCAGGTGGCTTCGCAGACTGGCTTTGAGCATGGGCAGGCAAATTCTGTTTGGACGTTGTGGCCGCATGGTATGCGCATTAAGCGTCGGGCTGCCAGTCGGTCGCTCCGGATAAGAGCCGTCGGAAGTTTCGCCGATGCTCTACAGGGCAAGATCCGTTCTGACGCTGATTGTTGAAAAGAACCACGCCTGCATACGACAAAATGAAAAAGCCCGGCTGATCAGGCCGGGCTTTCCTTGACTGCTTTAGAACTGGTGTTTCAGGCGTTACGGCTTTCGATCAGACGATCCGAACCACCTTCAGCCACGCGGCGTTCCAGCAGACGATCCGAACCACCTTCAGCCACACGGCGTTCCTGCAGACGATCCGAACCACCTTCGGCTACACGGCGCTCCAGCAGACGATCCGAACCACCTTCAGCCACACGGCGTTCCTGCAGACGATCCGAGCCACCCTCAGCCACGCGGCGTTCCTGCAGACGATCCGAACCACCTTCGGCTACACGGCGCTCCAGCAGACGATCCGAGCCACCTTCGGCTACACGGCGTTCCAGCAGACGATCAGAACCACCTTCAGCCAAACGGCTTTCAATCAACTTGTCCGAGCCGCCTTCAGCGACCAGGGTGTGAGCGGGTGTTGCTGCAAAAGCGTTAACTGCAAGAACCGAGAAAGCGATGCCGAGGATGGTTTGGCGTTTCATGATCGTGTGCTCCGGGGTGTATTGGGTTGGTATGGAGCTGATGTTACGCCGCGGATTTTTTATGAGAACTTCATTGACGTGATGGTGACTATCGACGCCAGCGATGTATGCCGGAACCCCTGATTTAAAGCTCCGGCGCCCGAATGCACAGCTCTCCGGTGGCACGGGTCAGGGCCAGATCATGCAGTGCGTCGTGGGTCAGACCCTGCCGAGCCTTGGCCAGCAACGCCTGGCAATTCGGCTCGCGGCGGTGCGGCGCGAAGTCGGCGTACTGGCGCAGCAGGCGGGTTTGCAACTCGTCCAGACGCGGACGAATCTGCTTCGCCAGATCCGGTCGCGGGGTGTCCGGCGCCGCCCCGGCCGCTTGCCATCGCGCGAGTAATCCGTACTGCACCAGTTTGTTCGCCTCCATCTGCGCGGCGATCAACTGAGCCACGTCTTCGGGGTCGAGCTGATGTTCGGTCGCCAGTGTGCGGGCATTGGCAATGACCTGCGCTTCGCGCGGGCTGTCCTGAATCGGCTTGCCGCTGTCCCATTTGGTCAGTGCCACCAGATCGCCGATGTTCAGGCGTTCGTTCAAGGTTGCCAGCAAGGGACGCAACGATTCGGTGGGAGCAGTGGCTTCGGCGGCGCCAGCCATGTGGCTGAAAACAACCAGCAGGGAACAGGTCAGGGCATTTCGCAACGGGGTCATGGGCGGGTGCGTTCCACGGAAAATAGTGCCGACATTTAAGCCTTGCGCAGAGGCGATGTCGACCGACTTTAACCTGCGCATCTAGCGTAATATCCATCGCATCTCCCACCCCGAGACGGACCCTCAATGCAAACCCCTGGCACCCGCAAACCACTCTGGCAAACCTACCTGTTGTTCCTCGCGCCGATGGTGCTGTCCAATTTTCTGCAATCGATGTCGGGCACGGTCAACAGCATTTACATCGGGCAAATGCTCGGGACTCAGGCGTTGGCAGCGGTGTCGGGGATGTTTCCGGTGATCTTTTTCTTCATTGCGCTGGTGATCGGTCTGGGCGCGGGTGCCGGGGTCTTGATCGGTCAGGCGTGGGGCGCGCGCGAGGCGCACATGGTCAAGGCGATCACCGGGGCGACGCTGCTGTTGGGGGTGTTGATCGGCTTGCTCGCCGCGGTACTGGGCAGTGTGTTTGCGCGGCAGGCGTTGCAGGGGCTGGGGACGCCGGCGGATGTGCTGGACGACGCGGTGGCGTATGCGCACGTGATGATGTGGATTCTGCCGTCGATGCTGGTGTTTGTGCTGTTCACGCAATTGCTGCGCGGGGTCAGCGACACCGTATCGCCATTGTTGGCGCTGATGGTATCGACCTCGGTCGGGCTGGCGCTGACCCCGGCGCTGATTCGTGGCTGGTTCGGTTTGCCCCAGTTGGGCATCCAGAGCGCGGCCTTCGCCGGTCTGGCTGGCAACCTGTCGGCCATGGCATGGCTGGCCTGGCGGTTGATTCGCAACAACCATCCGCTGGCGCCGGACCGTGAGTTCTTCGCGGCACTGCGGCTGGACAGGGCGATTCTGGGCAAAGTGCTGCGCATTGGCCTGCCGACCGGGGTGCAGATGATCGTGTTGTCGCTGTCGGAGCTGGTGATTCTGGCGCTGGTCAACCAGCACGGCTCGCAGGCGACGGCGGCGTATGGCGCGGTGACGCAGATCGTCAACTACGTGCAGTTTCCGGCGCTGTCGATTGCCATCACTGCCTCGATCCTTGGCGCCCAGGCCATCGGTGCCGGGCAACTGCAGCGCCTGGCCGCGATCCTGCGCACCGGGCTGTTGATCAACGTGTGCCTGACCGGTGGCTTGATCGTGCTCGGTTACCTGTTATCGCACTGGTTGCTGGGACTGTTCCTGACCGAAGAATCGACCCGGGCGATGGCTGAGCACTTGCTGCACATCATGTTGTGGAGCCTGCTGGTGTTTGGTTTCCAGGCGATCATCGGCGGCATCATGCGCGCCAGTGGCACGGTGCTGGTGCCGGTGGCAATCGCCATTGTCTGCGTGGTCGGCGTGCAGCTGCCGGCGGCTTACTGGCTGGACGGGCAGTACGGTTTGCAAGGCGTTTGGATGGCGTTTCCGGTGGCGTATCTGGGCATGCTGGTGTTGCAGACGCTGTATTACAAACTGGTCTGGCAGCATCAGAAGATCGAGCGGCTGGTCTGACGGGATTGAGAGAGGGCCATCCTTTGAGGGCGGCCCTTTTTTGTCTCGCTGGCATTGTCGATCAAAGCGTCGTAGCTTACCCGCCATAACGATAAGGACGCTTGAGGGTATCGATGGGAGCTTTTCGTCTGTTGCTGGCCGTTCTGGTCGCCGTTTCTCATATGGGCAAAACAGTTGCAGGGTTCAACCCGGGAGTGGTCGCGGTCATCTCCTTTTTGATCATCAGCGGTTTTGTCATGACCTCGCTGATCGAGCGCAACTATAGTGTCCCCGGGAAAATCGGCCTGTTCTACATGGACAGGGCCTTGCGGTTGTACCCGCAGTTCCTGTTCTACTTCGTCCTCTCTTGCACGGTGATCCATTTCCTTCTGCCCGGTACCCCTCAGGCGGCGGAACTGACGCTCAAGACGATCGTCAGCAGCGTGCTCATGCTGCCGCTCGGCTTCTACATGTTCGGGGTGGCGGGAACCGAAATCGTCCCCCCGGCCTGGTCGCTCGGCCTGGAGATGTGCTTCTACCTGGTGATCCCGTTTCTGCTGATTTTCAAGCTGCGGGGCGCTGCATTTGTACTTTCGGTCGGCATTTTCATGCTGGCGTGTCTGGGTTACCTCAACACCGATATCTACGGTTACCGGTTGCTGCCCGGTGTACTTTTTATCTTCCTGTGCGGCAGTTACCTGTACCGGCCTCAGGCCAAAGGCCTGGTGATCGCCGCCGGTACGGCGGTGCTGGCAGGGTTGCTCTTTGTCGCGATCATGGCAGGGCTGATCGAACGTCGTCCGTTCAACGCGGAGGTGAGCCTGGGTATCGCGTTGGGCATCCCTGCGGTGTATCTGCTGACCCGATTCAAATATCACCGGGTTGACGAGCTCCTCGGCAACATCAGTTACGGGGTGTTCCTCAATCACTTTGTGGTGATGTACTTCTTGCGCGGTTTCTGGCCGGTTGCCTACGACGCCCAGATCGTGGTGGCGGTGCTGGTGCTGGCCTTTGCGCTGAGCGGGGTTTCCTACTACTGCGTCGAACGCCCGGCTCTGAAGCTGCGCCATCGCCTGCGTCGCGGGCAGCGGCAGTGCGTTCAAACCCAGCGCGCCGAGACGACTGCCTGAGCCAATTCGGCGGACAGATGACATGGCACAACTGCCGGTTGTTTGCTTAAGTCAATCGAGGCCTCGAAGGTTTGCCCTGTCCGGAGAATCCCATGCGTGCCCGATTCACCGCTGCGGCACTGTTTACCGGCCTGTGCGTCATGACCTGCGTGCAGGCCGCTGAATACAATCGCGTCAACACCACCGCCAGCAAGATCAGCTTCATTTACAAGCAATTCGGCGACCAGGTTTATGGCACCTTCGGCAAGTTCGACGCGACGCTGCAGTTCGACAGCGACAACCTCGCCAACGCCCACACTACGTTGCACATCGACCTGGCCAGCATCGATGCCGGCAGCGACGACGCCAATACCGAGCTGGTGAAACCGGCGTGGTTCGATACCCAGCGCTTTCCTGAGGCGGTGTTCGTATCCAGCCGTTTTACCCGCGTGGCGAACAACCGCTATCTGGTCGCCGGTCTGCTCACCGTCAAAGGCATTACACGCGAGGTGCAGGTGCCGGTTGAGCTGAAGCCGGACAGCGCGATCGGCATTTTCGACGGCGAGCTGGTGCTCAAGCGCAGCGAATTCGGGCTCGGAGCGGGGGAGTTGGCGGATACCGTGGTGTCCAACGACATTGCGATCACTTTCAAGGTGGTGGCGCCACAGCAGTGACGCCAGCCGTTGCGGTCAGTAGGCGCGCCAGTGTCCCGGCACCCAGCGCCATTCATGGCCGCCCCAACGGTAATGCCCGGCGACCCAGTGATAGCCCGGCGCAGGCATCACCGGCACCACTTCCACTGGCGGCGGTGGCCGGTGCGGACGGACCGGTTCGACGACGCAACCGGATAGGGTGATAGCCACCAGTGCGGCGGCGAGCAAGGCTTTAATGCTTCTGGACATGGGTTGTTCCTTATAGAAGAGGTGTGCAGGTCGACGGCCAATCAGCGCACCCAACGCCCTTCAACCCAGAACCAGTTCGGCCCGCGTGCCTGCCAGTGCCCCGGTCGCCAGTGCGCACCGTGACGCACCGGTTGCCAATGGCCGGGCATCCACACGTAACCGCGTCCTTCCCAGCGCCAGTGGCCCTGATCCCAGATATACCCGGGACGCGCGCCGGGCATCACTTCCATGCGCATCGGCGGTGGGGCTTGCTGGACGATCACCACCTGCTGGGCAAACGCTGGCGCACTGGCCAGCGCCGCCAGCGTCATCGGCACCAGCAGCAGGGTTTTTCGCCATTTGAACAGTGAACGCAAAACGCTCATGACAACTCCTCAAGGCCTGCGTGAAAAAGTGAACGCAGCTGAAGAATTGGACGCCAAATCGGCGAAAAATCCGCTTCACGGAGGATGAAATTTTCTTCAGGTCAACCGCGAGCTTCCCTGTAGGAGCTGCCGCAGGCTGCGATCTTTTGATCTTGCTTCTATAAAGCCAAAAGATCGCAGCCTTCGGCAGCTCCTACACAGAGCAGGCGTCGGGACAGGGTATGATGGCGCGGTTTTTCGCCGGAGTTCACCCGTCATGTCACGTATCACCCACTACAAATCCCCATGCCCCGAGAGCGTCAACAGCCAGATTCTGCAACTGGTGGTCGATTACCTCACCGACATCAGCGCGGTCGGTCTCGGCCCGAGCAATCTGCTGTACAACGTCTATCAGTACGCGATCGGCTATGAGGTGCATCTGTATCTGGAGGCGCTGAACGGCGAGAAGGGCACCGAGGTGGAATTGCTGGTGGCGACCGCCGAGGACGATCCGGAGCAGGTCACCGGTTTCCTCTTGTACTTGCCGGTGCAGGGCGACTGGGAAGCGTGCAGCGTCGCCTACATGGCGGTGCGTGAAGGCTATCGGCGCCAGGGCGTGGCGCGGGCGATGATCGGCGAGATGGTCAGCCGTTACCCGCATGCCGAACTGACCTGCAGTGTCGGCAAGGTGCCGTATTTCGAAGCGCTGGGGTTCGAGGTGATCGGCGCTCGCGAAACCCAGGTGCTGATGAGCACCCGGCATTACCGCAGCAACGGCTTGCGCGGTTTTATCGACACCACACCGATCTACCGCTCGCTGGAAGTGCAGCAGATCCACACCTACCTGCTGCAGAAGAACGGCAAGCGCGCGATGCTCGATGCCGAGAAGCAGCGCGACCGGCATCTCGATCAGGTCACCCGGCACACTGAAGCGTTCGTGCGCCAGCGTTTGACGCTGCACTGAGTCAGCGGCAAAAAGCGGACAAAAAAAGAGCCTCAAGGCTCTTTGATGGGGAGAAGTAGAGCCCATGAGGCTCAAGCTGCGCATGAAACAGGGAACGGGCTTGATTTGGGGTTCAGAACACCCGATCCCTACACAGGCGCTCAGGAGTGAAGCGCCTGCGTACCTTCATCATGGGAACGCGCAGAGGCTGACTCAAGTACCGCTAGTCGCACGGGCGGCGGCCCGTTCCACCATCGCGATGATGGTGGCGAACAATTCGTCTTTCGCTTGCCCGGCACTGATTTCAGCACTGGCGGCAGCATTCGACAACGCCTCGGCGGCACCGAGCATCGCGCGCAAACCGGCCTGGGTGATTTCCCCGCCAGCAGCCAGCGGTTGCAGCACACTGCGGCACTTTTCGAGGAAGATCGTCTCGTAGTCACGCTTGATCTTTTCCAGCTCCGGCGTGCTGCCCAGCGCGGCAATCACTCCCGGAATTTCATTGCCCTGCAATAACACGCAATCGACGTATGCCGTGGCGATTACCGTCGCGGTGTCGATCAGCGTTGGCGGGCAATGGTCGATCGCTGCATCCATCACCGCAGTCTGGCGAGTATCGAAGTCGCGATACAGCGCCGCGAGCAAGCCCGAGCGAGTGGTGAAGTGGTCGTAGACCACCGGTTTGGTCACCCCGGCCTTGTCCGCCAGATAACCCAGGGTCAGCGCATCGGTGCCCTCGGCGCGAATGATCTGCCAAGCGACGTCGAGCAACTGGCGGTTGCGATCTTCGCGCGACAGGCGACGGCGCGGTTGGGCAGGGGAATCGGCTTCGGTGATTTCTGTGGTTGACATCGGTTATATACCAAACGTAACTTACTGTTCGTAACTTACCAAGAGTACATAGCCCTTGGTCAGCGCAAACTTACAGGAGAATGACCATGCACGCATTGATTGTTGTGGCGCATCACGAGCCGCGTTCGCTGACCTGCAGTGTGGCGACGCAGATTGCCGAGGGCCTGAACCGCGCCAACCCCGCCAATACCTGGGAAATCGCTGATCTGTACGCCGAGGGGTTTCAGCCGGTGTTCGGCGCAGCGGATTTCGCCGTGCATCACCGTGAGGCGCTGCCGCCATCCGACGTACTGGCGGAACAGGCACGGATTGACCGGGCCGACGCTCTGGTGCTGGTATTCCCGGTGTACTGGTGGTCGATGCCGGCGTTGCTCAAGGGTTGGATTGATCGGGTGTTCAGCAACGGCTGGGCGTTCGATTTCGCTGGCGACCTCAAGCACGTGAAGAAGCTGCAGCGCCTGCGCGTGCATCTGGTCGGCCTTGCAGGGGCCGATGAGCGCGCCTACGAACGCCACGGTTATGGCCCGGCGATGAAGGCGCAGATCGAACACGGGATTTTCGATTACAGCGGGGCGACAGTGGTCAGTTCGACGCTGATGGTGGAGTCGGAGGTGCGTGATCCGCAGGAGCATCTGCAGACGGCACGGCACATCGGCGCCCAGATGTTCACCTGATTCCCACCTCATGCGGGAGCTGCCGAAGGCTGCGATCTTTTGATTTTTTTAAAGCAAGATCAAAAGATCGCAGCGTGCCGCAGCTCCTACAGGTCAGCGGGCGCCGGGCCAGCCAGCCTTGGCGAGGGCGGCGAGCAGCGTTTCTGAGTCCAGCCCTTGCACCGCATGTCCATTGCCCTCAGTGCTCTCGCTGGCGAGCAGGGCGTTGATGATCGCTTCTTCGACCGCTTCGGTGGCGGCGAGGAACAGCTCGCTGATGTGGTCGTTGTTGACCATGCGCAAGCCGTCGCAGGTCGGCGCGCCTTTGCCCTCGTAGGCAGCAGGCGGCACCTGTTCGTTGCCGGTGGCGAAGGCGATGAAGATGTCGCCGCTGTGGTCTTCGTTGCCGCCGCCGCTGCGCGCCAGACCAAGGCTGGCGCGCTGTGCCAGACGCGTGCATTGATGCGGCAGCAGCGGTGCGTCGGTCGCCAGGCAGACCACGATCGAACCCATGCCCGGATGCGGCAGCGAGGCACGCAGGAACGGCGAATCCACTTGTTCCATATAACGGCCCACCGGATAACCGTCGACCCGCAACTCGCTGCGAATGCCGTGGTTGGCCTGCACGATCGCACCCACCGTCCAGCCGCCCTGAGCGCTGCTCAAACGCCGTGAGGCGCTGCCAATCCCACCCTTGAATTCATGGCAGATCATGCCGCTGCCGCCACCGACGGCGCCTTCTTCAACGGCACCGGCATGCGCGCAATTCAGTGCCTCGGCGACATGCTCGGGCTTGACGTGAAAACCGTTGATGTCGTTGAGCAAGCCATCGAAGGTTTCCAGCACCACCGGCATGTTCCAGTAGAGCCGACCGTCGTCCGGTTGCTGTTGGCGGTCCAGCGCAATCAGTGCATCGCGCACCACGCCGAGGCTATGGGTGTTGGTGAAGGCGATGGGACTGGTCAACAGCCCGGCCTCGCGAATCCACTCAAGGCCGGTGGCATCGCCGTTGCCGTTGAGCACATGCACCCCGGCAAAACAAGGTTGCTGGTTGCTTGAGCCACGGCGCGGTTCGATCACGGTGACGCCGGTGCAGATGTCGCGTCCGCTGTCGCTGCGGCCACGCACATTACTGTGGCCGACGCGCACGCCGGGGACATCGGTGATGGCGTTGAGCGGGCCGGGTTGCAGTTGGCCGATGCGGATGTTGAGGTCACGGGCACGAGGTTTCATGGGTTGTCTCTCTATAACAAGGCAGAAATGAATGAGTGGGGCTGAGCACAAAACCCTGTGGGAGCGTGGCTTGCCCGCGAAGGCGTCCGTCCAGCCAATGCATGTGTCGCCTGACACTCCGTCATCGCGGGCAAGCCACGCTCCCACAGGTTTTGTGTGGTTTGCAGGTGGGGTTACTGGCCGTTCTTGACCTTGCTCCACACCCGCGTGCGCACGCGTTCGGTGGCTTTGGGCAGTGGCTCCAGGGTGTACAACGTGGCCATCGCCGCCGCCGACGGATACACCGCCGGGTTATCCCGCGTGGCTGCGGCCACCAGCGGGGTCGCGGCGCGGTTGCCGTTGGGGTACGACAGGTGATCACTGACCGGCGCGATCACTTCCGGGCGCAGCAGGTAGTCGATGAACGCCAGGCCCTGAGCGCGGTTCGGCGCATCCTTGAGCAGCACCAGCGTGTCGAACCACACCGGCGCGCCTTCCTTGGGCAGGCTGTAGGCGATCTTCACACCGTTGTTGGCCTGCTCGGCGTTGGTTTTGGCTTCGAGCATCGCGCCGGACCAACCAACGGCCACGCAGATGTTGCCGTTGGACAGGTCACTGATGAATTTCGACGAGTTGAAGTAGGCAATGTGCGGGCGCAACTTGAGCAGCAGCGCTTCGGCTTTCTGATAGTCCTCGGGATTGGTGCTGTTGGGCGGCAAGCCCAAGTAGTGAAGGGCCACCGGGAGCATTTCCGACGGCGAATCGAGCATCGCCACCCCGCACTGGCCAAGCTTGGCGAGGTTCTCTTCCTTGAACACCAGGTCCCAGGAATCCAGCGGCGCCTTGTCGCCGAGGGCTGCGCGCACCTTGTCGACGTTGTAGCCGATGCCGTTGGTGCCCCACAGATAAGGCACGGCGTATTGATTGCCGGGATCGTTGTTGGCCAGTTTGCTCAGCAGATCGCTGTCCAGATTCTTCCAGCCCGGCAGTTGATCGCGCGGCAGCGGGGCGAGGGCGCCGGCCTTGATCAGCGTCGGCAGGCTGAAGTTGCTCGCCACCACCACGTCGTAACCGCTGCGGCTGGTCAGCAGTTTGCCTTCGAGCACTTCGGCGCTGTCGAAGGTGTCGTAAACCGGTTGAATGCCGCTGTCGCGCTTGAAATCAGCCAAGGTCGTGGGGCCGATGTAGTCGTACCAGTTGTAGACGTGCACGCTCGGTGCGTCGGCGGCACTGGCAGCGAATGTGGCGCCCAGACAGGCGAGCAGGCCAAGGTTGATGCCCCGGTTGATATAGCCACGACGACAACGCATGATGCGGCACTCCTGGCCTGCGGCAGGCCGGTAATTGACAGGAGTGCTCAGCCTATCGGGGCGGGCGCGCCTGACCCATTCCCATCATGGGTTACACAAAAGGGGTAGTGCGTGGACGCGTTGTTGCAGGAGTTGCCGGTGCATCAGAGTCTGGCGCGGGTGTTTGCCGCCGTCGGCCACGACGGGTTCTGGCGTTCGCTGGTCGACACGCTGCGGCTGCTGGTGCCGCTGGACAACGCATTGGTGGCGCTGATGAAGGCGGGGCAGGCGCCGCAGTTGCTGATCGACTTCGACAGCAAGGGCCGCGCCGACGAGCAGGAAGAGCTGGCCAGCTACAGCGCCGGGATGTACCTGCTTGATCCGTTTTATCAAACCGCCTCGACCGGCATCGCCGACGGCCTGCACAGCCTGGCCTCGGTGGCGCCCGACCAGTTTCTGCACAGCGAGTATTACCAGAGCTACTTTCGCTCGGTGGTCGGTGAGGACGAGTTGCAGTTCATGATCAACATCGACGGCGGTGTACTGGGCCTGTCGCTGGGGCGCTCGACGGCTTTCGATCTGGTCGAGCAGGGCTGTCTGTTGTGCGTGCGCGACTGGGTGCTGGCGGCGATGCGCCGTCACGTGCAGCTATTGCCGCCGCAAGGGACCGGCACCGAGCCGGTGGCGGGGGATCTGGCGACGCTGCTCGATCGCTTCGACGCGCGTCTGACACTGCGCGAAGTCGACACCGCGCGGCTGATTCTGCAAGGGTTTTCCAGCAAGGCCATCGCCCAGCAGATGGGGATTTCGCCGGAGACGGTGAAGGTCCATCGGCGCAATCTCTATCACAAGCTCAACGTGAACGGGCATGGTGAACTGTTTGCGCTGGTGTTGCGTCCACCCACTTCCTGACCCACCAAACCCCTGTGGGAGCTGGCTTGCCAGCGATGAGGGCGGCACAGCTGACATCCTCGTTACCAGAAACACCGCCATCGCTGG
Organism: Pseudomonas sp. S8; assembly: GCF_050473925.1. Taxonomy (NCBI): domain Bacteria; kingdom Pseudomonadati; phylum Pseudomonadota; class Gammaproteobacteria; order Pseudomonadales; family Pseudomonadaceae; genus Pseudomonas; species Pseudomonas sp. S8. Next base: position 1,896,330 of record NZ_JBFDVZ010000016.1, on the reverse strand, counting down.
CAAGCCAGCTCCCACAGGGATCAGCGGTGTTGGCGGGGTGTCAGGTCAGTCGAAACGTTTGAACACCAGCGCCTTCAGGCCGCTCTCGGGATCGACATCCGGAAACTCCGGCGGATTCTCCAGCCGCTGCTCAAAGCGCAGACTCGGCGCCTCTTGAGTCACGCCATCAATCAAAAAGCCCGAACCCAACGACGGATCATTCATGCACGCCAGCACCGTGCCGTCTGCCGTGAGCAATTCCGGCAAACGACGCAGCACCCGCTGGTAATCCTTGGTCAGCAGGAAACTGCCTTTCTGGAATGATGGCGGGTCGATGATCACCAGGTCGTACGGGCCGCTGTTGATCACCTTGCCCCAGGACTTGAACAGGTCGTGGCCAAGGAAACTCACCTTGCTCAAGTCATGCCCGTTCAAGCGATGATTGTCGCGACCACGGCTCAGGGCCGCGCGGGACATGTCGAGGTTGACCACGTGGCGGGCGCCGCCTTCGATGGCCGCCACGGAAAACCCGCAGGTGTAGGCGAACAGGTTCAGCACGCGCTTGCCCTCGGCGTGCTCACGCACCCAGTCGCGTCCGTAGCGCATGTCGAGAAACAGCCCGGCGTTCTGCTTGCGGCCCAGATCGACGCGGTATTGCAAGCCGCCCTCGACGATGCTCATCTCGTCGATTGCATCCCCCAGCAACCATTCGGCGGTGCTTTGCGGCAAATAGCGATGTTGCAGCAGCAGGGTGTGGGCGCCGGACTGCTGCCACTCGGCCGAGGCGCTGAGGTCGAGCAGCACGTGCTTGAGCGCTTCGAGCTGTTCCGGTGCCGGTTCCTTGAACAGCGAGACCAGCACCACGCCTTGCAGCCAGTCCACCGTCAGTTGCTCCAGCCCCGGCCAGCAACGCCCGCGGCCATGGAACAGGCGACGGGTTTCGCTCGGTGCGGCCGCCAGTGCTGGTAACAAGTGGGCGCGGAGGGTGGTGAGGGCTTCAGGGTTCATCAGTCACGGTCGGCAAGCAAAAGGGCCGGCATTTTAACCACAAAAACCGCCTGACGAACGCCCGAAAGCCAAGACCACTGACCACTGTTAAGAAAAGACCTGTATCAAAAATGAATTTATGCAGGGCGCGCTGCTCATACCTGATAAGCAGCGGATTTGAGCCGCTAAGTCGTTAATGCAATTCAGGGAGTGCCAGTTCATGAGTCCAACACCGACGCCGAGCGCGCACCTTCCTGGCGGGTTGATTCTGGTGGTTGAGGACGACCCGTTGATTCTGGAATTTCTCTGCGAAATTCTTCAGGAGGAAGGTTTCAAGGTCGAGCCGCAAACCAGTGCGGATGCCGCCAAGCTGTATCTGGAGGCGCACGCGCCGGAAGTCGCGCTGCTGCTGACCGACATCACCATGCCCGGTGAAATCAACGGCGCGGGGCTGGCCAATCTGGTCGGCGAGCGCTGGCCGGACAAACCGGTGATGGTCATGTCCGGTTATGAAACGCCGGAGACTTCCGGAGTCAAGCATCCGGTGGCGTTCATCAAAAAGCCCTGGGCCATCGGCCAGTTGCTCGATTGTGTCGACAGCGCGTTCAAATCCAAGGCCGCGCGTCTGCACTGAGTCTTCGGGTCGAATTGCCGGGCAAAAATGCTACATTGCCCGGCCAATCCGCCCAGTTCTGTCAAAGGATGCGACCTTTTGTCTGCTCACGATAACGTCTTCGATCGCGCGTTCGGCGCGTTCCTGTTCGACATGGACGGCACCGTCCTCAATTCCATTGCTGCTGCCGAGCGCGTCTGGGCGGCGTGGGCCGAGCGCCACGGCGTGGATGTCGAAACGTTTCTGCCGACCATTCACGGTGCCCGCGCCATCGACACCATTCGCCGGCTGAACCTGCCGGGGGTTGATGCCGAGGCGCAAGCGGCGTTCATCGCGCAGGCGGAAATCGATGATGTCGAAGGGATTGTGCAGATTCCCGGGGCCGCGGCGTTTCTCGACAGCCTGCCTGCGCAGCGTTGGGCCATGGTGACGTCGGCGCCTCGGGATCTGGCGTTGCGCCGCATGGCGGCAGCGGGGATTGCCGAGCCAGCGGTGATGATTACGGCTGAGGATGTGACGGCCGGCAAGCCTGATCCGGCGGGTTATCGTCTGGCCGCGCAGCGTCTGGGGCTTGATCCCGCCGATTGCCTGATTTTCGAAGACGCCACCGTCGGCATCCAGGCTGCTGAAGCAGCCGGAGCGGCGCTGATGATCATCACCACAACCCACCAGCATCCGCTCGACACCCGCCACGCGACGATCGACAGTTATGAGTCGCTGAGCGTCACCGCCAACAGCCAAGGCCAACTGCACCTGCAAAAGACCTGACACAACACAATCTCTGTAGGAGCTGCCGAAGGCTGCGATCTTTTGCCTTTGATTTTCAAAAGCAAGGTCAAAAGATCGCAGCCTTCGGCAGCTCCTACAGGGTCAGTAGACGCCCGGTAACAAGCGCCAGCTACGTGCGCAATAGGCCTCGTACTCCGCACCAAACTGCCCGCGCAGCAACGCTTCTTCCGAGTGGATACGCGCGATCAACGGAATCAATGTCAGCGCCGCCAGAATCAACCCGACACTGGAACGAAACGCCAGCGCCCAGCCCACGGCATTGACCACCAAGCCCAGGTAGCTCGGGTTGCGCAGGCGCGTGTAAATGCCGTCGGTGACCAACCGATGCCCCGGCTGAATCGCCACCAACCCGCTGAACCGTCGGCCCAGCACAAACACCGGCCACAGTCGCAGCGCGCCACCAACGATAAACAGCAGCGCGCCGAGCCAGCGCACACCTTCAGCGCCGAAGGTCCAGAAGTCGATGCGATCGCAGTACGCCGGCAGAAAACCGCTGAGCAGACCGATGACGCCGAACGCCGGAATCACCCAGCGATTGGCCCGGTCCTCGCGCTCGCCCGAGCTCATGTTCACATCGGTGAACAGCGACGCCAGCACCATCAATACCGTGGCCAGCGCCACCAACACCAGCGCCCGATGCGAGAAGAACACCGCCGGCCCGCCGATGCCCCACACCGCCAGCCCCAGATAGGCAAGGGTGGCCAGCACCGCGACCACGGTCATTTGCGCAGACATTTTCATGGTGTTCTCTAAAAAGCAGCTGACCCTTTCAGTGTAGAACGCCGCTCAACCCGCGAAGGCGTCGGATCGTTCGCGACCGGTCTTTGGTCGGCCACGTCTTCATACGGCCGACATCGCGTCTACGCTGATCCATTCCTTCTATTCGTCCGTGTATTGCCTATCGAAGAGGTGAACCCATGAAAATCGACTTGAGTGGAAAACTGGCCATCGTCAGCGGCAGCACGGGTGGCATTGGTCTGGGCATCAGTCAGTCGCTGGCCGAAGCCGGCGCCACGGTGGTGGTCATCGGGCGTGAAGCGGCCAAGGTCGAGCAAGCGCTGGCGAGCATTCGGCAGCAGGTGCCGGGTGCGCAATTGCGGGGTCTGACGGCGGATCTGGGCACCGCCGAAGGCGCGGAAAAACTCTTCGCCGCTGAACCGCGTACAGACATTCTGGTGAACAACCTGGGGATCTTCGACGCCGTGGATTTCTTCGACACCCCGGACAGCGAGTGGACGCGCTTCTATGAGGTCAACGTGATTTCCGGCGTGCGCCTGTCGCGCCATTACGCGCCGGCGATGGTCGAGCAGGGTTGGGGGCGGATCATTTTCCTGTCTTCGGAATCCGGCGTGGCCATCCCGGCCGACATGCTCAACTATGGCGTGACCAAAAGCGCCAACCTCGCGGTATCCCATGGCTTGGCCAAGCGTCTGGCCGGCACTGGCGTGACGGTCAATGCGATCCTGCCGGGGCCGACCTTTACCGGCGGCGTGGAGCACATGCTCAAGGACGCCGCGGCCGAGTCCGGTCGCAACCTGCGCGACGAAGCCGACGCTTTCGTCCGCCGGGCGCGGCCGACCTCGATCATCCAGCGGGTGGCCGACGTTGCCGAGGTGGCGCATCTGGTCACGTATATCGCCTCGCCGTTTTCCTCCGCCACCACGGGCGCGGCCTTGCGCGTAGATGGCGGTGTAGTCGACAGTATGGCGATCTGAGTTCAACGGCCTCTATCAGGGTGGCCTTGAGGCGCTGCGGGCCAATTACCCGGCCTGATCATCCAACACAAAAAACGGTGGGAGCTGGCTTGCCAGCGATGGCGGTGTTTCAGTCGAATAGATATTGACTGGACCGCCGCCATCGCTGGCAAGCCAGCTCCCACAGGGGATGTATCAGTTTGAAAGATCGGGCGAATTCAGGACTGCGAAATCAAACTCTGCCGGCAATCCAGCACCAGTTTCGCGCCCCCCAATTCACTGCTGCCCACCTCAAGATTGAAGCCATGCAGGCTGACAATCGCCGCGACAATCGACAGGCCCAGGCCAAAGCCGCTTTGCGGTTGCCCGCCTTCGGCCCGATAGAAGCGCTGGAACACCGCCTCACGCTCGGCTTCGGGAATCCCCGGCCCGGAATCGTGGACTTCGATCCGCGTATGCCCGCCGTCATTCACACCACGCAAAATCACCGTGCCCCCCGCCGGAGTGAACTTGATCGAGTTGCTCAACAGATTGGCCAGCGCCTCGAACAACAACGCGCGGTCGCCATTGAGGGGCGGCAGGGTTTCCGGCATGTTCAGCACGAACAGCAGTTCGCCTTCTTCGGCCAGTGGCAGGTAAAACTCATGCAATTCTTCCAGCAATTGCACTGGATCGAGCTCGACAAATCCTGAGCGCCGTTGACGATCTTCCAGTTCGGAAATCCGCAGCAAGCCGCGAAACCGCGCCATCAGCGTATCGGCCTCGGCCAGCACCAGATCCAGTTGCGCCGCAGCTGGCGAACCTTCGCCGGCCTGTTGCTGCATGCGATACAACTGCGCGCGCAGGCGCGTCAGTGGCGTGCGCAAGTCATGGGCGATGTTGTCGCACACGCCTTTGACTTCGTGCATCAGCCGTTCGATGCGATCGAGCATGGCGTTGACGATGGCGGCGAGCATGTCCAGTTCGTCGCGGCGGTTGGACAGCGGCAAACGGTGAGTCAGGTCGCCGGCGACAATGGCCTGGGCGCTGTCCTGAATCGCGCGGATGCGCCGCAGCGGCCGACGGCGCAACAAATGCCAGCCGGCAATCCCCGGCAGGATCGTCAGTGACACACCCCAGAACAAGGCATGCAGAATGATCCGCGTCACGGCGAACAACGAACCGTTATCGCGCAGCAACACCAGCCAGCGGCCATCGCGGGTCTGAGTCGCCACCGCATCGCAGCTGTCGGCGGGCAGGGTCGGGTCGTCGGAATCGGCGCAGTCATCCAGGGTGTGGATCTTGCCATCCAGCGGCAGGCCTTCGGGCAGTTGCTGCAAGGCGCCACCGAGGTACACGCCCTGGGCGTCGAACAGGCCGTAAGCGTCGATGCCGCGGATGTCGAAGGTCATGCTGGCGGCGAGCGCTTCTTCCAGTTGTTCACCGCGAAAGTGCGAAAACAGATGCTGACGTTGCATCAGCGAATGCTTGGCAAGGTTATCGAGGTAGCTGGAGACTTCGAAGTACATGACCCCCATGAGGATCGCGCTCCAGGCCACGAACAGCGAACTGTACAGCGCCAGCAGACGACTGCTGGAGGAGCGCCAGCCGTCAGACGGGTTCGGCAATGACATAACCCGAGCCCCGTACCGTGCGAATCAGCGGAACATTGCCCGCCGCGTCGATCTTCTTGCGCAGACGACCGATGTGCACGTCGATCAGGTTGGTGCCCGGGTCGAAGTGATAACCCCAGACTTCTTCGAAAATCATCATCCGCGACAGGATCTGGCCGCTGTTGCGCATGAGGAATTCCAGCAACTTGTATTCGGTCGGCAGCAGCGTCAGCACCTGCTCGGCGCGGCGTGCTTCGTGGCTGATCAGATCCAGTTCGAGGTCGGCCACCTGCAATGTGGTGGCCTGGGTGGCGACGCTGTTCTGGCGGCGCAGCAGCACTTCCACGCGCGCGGCCATTTCGTCGGTGGCGAACGGCTTGGTCAGGTAATCATCGCCGCCAGCCCGCAAGCCGCGCACACGCTCGTCGACATCGGAGAGCGCGCTGATCATCAGAATCGGCGTGGCCACGCCCATGGTGCGCAGGGTGGTGACGATGGCCAGGCCATCGAGTTCCGGCAACATGCGGTCGAGGGTTATCAGGTCGTAGTTACCGCTGACGGCACGGTCCAGACCTTCGCGGCCATTGTCGACCCAATCCACTTCCAGGCCGTGGCTGCTGAGTTCGGCAACGATTTCACGGGCAGTCACGGCGTCGTCTTCGATGGTCAAAATACGAGTCATAGAGCAGGCCTTGATCGGTTCAAACGGGATGGCAGCATTTTGCCAAGTATTTTCCGTCGCGCTTTAAATTAACTTTCATGTATAGCCTGTCACAAACGCAGATTCGGGTGTCCGGCTGTTTTGCCGTCAATGCAGAAAACCCGCTGCTTTGCGTGCATTGTTGCAAATTGCAATGAATAGAGAAGTTCAGTCTTTTTAACTCGTTGAAAAATAAAGGTTTATTTAAAGTTGTCGACTGGCACGGTCGCTGCAATTCATCTGCTGACGAGTTGTAACACCATTTTTCATGCCTGGAGCACTACAACAATGAATAGATCCTCTGATGGGTTTTATCCGGCCTTCGAAGGAGAGTCGAGCAACGTGTCAGGCGTGTCCTGGGGCGCGATCTTCGCGGGCGCGGCGGCGGCTGCAGCACTGTCGATGATTCTGGTGCTGCTTGGCTTCGGTCTGGGATTCTCTGCCGTTTCACCTTGGGCCGGGGAGGGCGTCAGCGCCAAAAGCCTGGGGATTTCCACGATTGTCTGGCTGGCGGTGACGCAGATTATCGCCTCCGGCCTGGGTGGCTACATCGCCGGTCGCCTGCGGGTGAAGTGGGCCAACATGCACGGAGATGAAGTGTATTTCCGTGATACCGCCCATGGCTTCCTCGCCTGGTGTGTGGCGACGCTGGTCACCGCCGTGCTGGTCGTCGGCTCGGTGAGCAGTGTCATCAGTGGCGGCGTGCAGGCCGGTGCCAGTGTCGCCGGTGGCGCAGCCGCTGCCGCGACTCAGGCGGCCGGTACCGCTGCAGCAAACACCAGCAGCGATCAATACGGTTACTTCGTCGACAGCCTGTTTCGCGATGACCGTCCTGCGTCCGTCAGCGATGACGCCGCGCATGGTGCGGTGACCCGGATCTTCGCCCAGAGCCTGGCCAACGGCCAACTCAGTCCTGAAGACCGCACCTACCTCGCGCAACTGGTCGCACAGCGGACCAACCTGAGTCAGGCCGATGCCGAGAAACGTGTCGACGAGGTTTATGCGCGCACTCAAAAAGCCATTGCCGATGCCAAGGTCAAAGCCCAACAGGCGGCTGACACCGCTGCCAAAGTTGCTGCCTGGACGTCGCTGTGGATGTTCATTGCGCTGTTGGCCGGTGCGTTCTTCGCCAGCCTGGCAGCCACCTTCGGCGGCCGTCGTCGGGATGCAGTCGAGTACGTTGAAGTCGAGACTTACACCGCCACCACCACGCTGCCTCCAGTCCGTTAACAAGGAGAATCACCATGCGCTCTCTACTACTGTTTTTCCTCGGTGTGCCAATCCCGATCATTATCCTGATCGCCCTGTTCGTGCACTGATCCTGTTGCTCTATTGAGGCCTTTGCCTCAGCCGCTTTCACTTCACGGTGTAAGCGGCTTTTTGCTTTCTGCGACCACGCACGTTCCCGCAGGACTCATCGTTGTCGCTGAAACTCGGGGTTGAATAATATATGGATATCCGTATATTCGGTTTTCCATATGTTCGAGTCCGCCCCATGCTCACTCCCACCGAACTGTTCAAAAGCCTGGCCGACGAAACCCGCGTGCGCGCCACCTTGCTGATTGCCGAGCAGGGTGAGCTGTGCGTTTGCGAGCTGATGTGCGCCCTCGACGACAGCCAGCCGAAAATCAGCCGCCACCTCGCGCAATTGCGCAGCAATGGGGTGTTGCTTGATCGGCGTCAGGGCCAATGGGTCTATTACCGGCTCAACCCGGATCTGCCGGATTGGGTTCGGCAGATCCTCAAGGTCACGGCCATGGCCAACACCGATTGGCTCAAGGACAACGCCTGTCGCCTGCACAACATGGATGGCCGTCCTGCCCGCGAAACCGCGTGCTGCTGAACTTCAAATATCCCCGGGAGCTACCCATGCGTGTCCTGTTCATGTGCACGGCCAACAGTTGCCGCAGCATCCTTTCCGAAGCCATGTTCAATCATCTGGCGCGGGAGGGCTTCGAGGCGGTGAGTGCCGGCAGTTTTCCCAAGGGCCAGGTGCTGCCGCGCAGCCTGACGACGCTGCAACAGGCCGGTATCGCTATCGACGGTTTGTACAGCAAGGGCAACGACGCCTTTGAAGGCAACCCGCCGGACATCGTCATCACCGTTTGCGACAAGGCGGCGGGCGAAACCTGCCCGGTGTACTTCGGCCCGGCAATCAAGTGCCATTGGGGGCTGGAGGATCCCTCCGAGGTGACCGGTGATGAGGCGGCCGTGGACGCGGCGTTCCGTGCCACGCTGGCGATCATCGAGCGCCGTTGCGCAACCTTCCTCGGTCTTCCTTTCCAAACACTCAGCCGCGTTGAGCTTCAGCGTGAACTGGATCGCATCGGCTCCCTTTGAGCCGGAGGACATATGTCAAAGCACCTGCCCAATCTTGATCACACCCTGTTCGAAGGCCGCAACACGCCACCTTTGCACGGGCCCAAACCGCGCATCCTGCTGCTCTACGGCTCGACCCGCGAGCGCTCCTTCAGCCGTCTGCTGGTGGAGGAGGCCGCACGTTTGCTGGAGCATTTCGGCGCCGAAACGCGTGTCTTCAATCCGTCCGGTTTGCCGTTGCCGGACGATGCTCCGGTCGATCATCCCAAAGTGCAGGAACTGCGCGAACTGGTGCTGTGGTCGGAAGGCCAGGTGTGGTGTTCGCCGGAACGCCACGGCGCGATGTCGGCGGTGTTCAAGGCGCAGATCGACTGGATCCCGCTGGAGCTTGGCGCGGTGCGTCCGACCCAGGGCAAAACCCTCGCGGTGATGCAGGTCTGCGGCGGTTCGCAGTCGTTCAACGTGGTCAATCAGCTGCGTGTGCTGGGGCGCTGGATTCGTATGTTCACCATCCCCAATCAGTCTTCGGTGCCCAAGGCTTTTACCGAATTCGACGAGGCGGGGCGGATGAAACCTTCGCCGTTCTATGATCGCGTGGTCGATGTGATGGAGGAGTTGGTGAAGTTCACCGTGCTGCTGCGCGAGCGCCAGGATTTTCTGGTGGATCGCTATTCCGAACGCAAGGAAAGCGCCGAGCAACTGATGGCCCGGGTCAATCAGCGCTCGATCTGAAGCGCCGCGACACGCCTTCATCGGTCGGGCAGTGCACAAACGTTCTAGCCGTTCCGGGGCAATTGTGGATTACTGGCGCCAGCCCATTAGCGTATTCAAGCCATGAGTAACTGGATCGACCTTGCCCACGACCGGGAAACCGGCATCGAAACCCTGCACGCGCATTTCGCCGGGCATGCGCATGCCTACGATCCGCACTGGCATGAGACCTACCTGATCGGCTTCACCGAGCAAGGCGTGCAGCGCTTCAACAGTCGTCGGGCGCGGCACGACAGTACCCCGGGCAAAGTCTTCATGCTCGAACCCGGGGACATTCATGATGGCGACGCGCCGAGCCCGGACGGCTTCACTTATCGCATGCTGTACCTGCAACCGGCATGGCTGGAACAGGCGCTGGACGGTTTGCATCTGGGCAGTTATGGCAGCGGCTTGCCGGGCATCGGCAGTGTGCTCAACGATGATCCCGAGCTGGCCCGCGCCACCTTGTTTGCGTTCAATGCGCTGCATCAACAGGACGTGCGCATGGTGCGCGAGGTGGCGCTGGACGCGTTGCTCGAACGACTGGCGATTCATCTGTACCGGCGACCGCAACCGACCGCTGCCAATCGCGCGCCTTTGATCGCCCGTCAGGCGCGCGATTATCTGGTGGCCTTTCACGAACAGGACATCAGCCTGCAAACCCTGGCCGAGGTCTGCGGCACCGACCGCTTTCGCCTGACTCGAGCCTTCAAGGCAGCCTATGGGCTCGCGCCGCACGCGTGGCTGATCCAGTTGCGCCTCAGCCGGGGCCGGCAGATGCTCGCTGCCGGCATACAGCCTGTGGACGTCGCCAGTCGCCTCGGATTCGCCGACCAAAGCCATCTGGGCCGCTGGTTCGTACGCGCTTATGGCATCACGCCGGGCGCCTATCAGCAACGCGCCATCGGCGCCTCTCGACGCTGAACAAACGTTCAAGACCGCAGCCCTGCGCAGCCGTCAGAGTAGGCCCTGACTTTCTACAGGGCCGTGCCATGCTTGCGTTCATCCTCTTTGCCTTCGTGGCTTCGGTTACTCCGGGGCCGACCAATCTGATCGTGCTCAGCACCAGCGCCCGGCGCGGCTGGCGGCCGTGCCTGCCGATCATCCTCGGCGCGGGAGCGGGCGCTGCGTCGCTGGTGTGGGTGGCCGGTGCGGGTGCCAGCACCTTGATGCTGCCCGGCGTGCGCCCGGTGATCAGTGCGCTGGGAATGGGCTGGATGCTCTGGCTGGCGTGGCAGATCTTCAGCGCGCCGGCCACCGCCATCGACCCCGCCACCGGCGAAGAGAAACCCGAACTGGGGCTGGTTGGCGCCGCGTTGTTGCAATGGGTCAACCCCAAGTCGTGGATGATGGCGATTGCGGTGATCAGCGTGTTCACCGCGCAGGGGCAGGGGCTGAATGCGTTGTGCCTGGCGTTCTTTCTGGTGTCGTTGCCGTGTCTGGCGCTGTGGGCGTTGCTCGGTCGGGGCGCGGCGCGCTGGCTGAGCAATCCGGCGCAGTTGCAGTGGCTGAACCGGATCCTCGCGGTGCTGCTGGTCGTTTCATCCGCCGCGGCGTTGCTGCACACCTGAGCTGATCGGCACTGACAACGTTGCGCACAAGCCGCCCTCGGCCCGGTTGACTAACGTAATCCGTCCGCCCAGGCGCAACGCGATGGTGTTGACGATGGTCAGCCCCAGGCCTGCACCGTTGGCGTTGCCGCGACTGTAAAAGCGTTCGAACAACCGTGCCCGATCGGCCTCGTCGATGCCCGGGCCCTGATCTTCGACGCTCAAAAGGCACCAGCCATCGGCCTCGCTCAGCTTGACGGTGATCACCCCGTTCTCCGGGGAGAAGTTGGCGGCGTTGGTGATCAGGTTGCTCAGGGCGATGTCGATGGCGGCGGTGCTGGCCATGACGTGCAGCGCTTGTGCGCTGTCTTCGAAGGCCAGTTCGAGATGCTTGCTCAGCAGCCACGGCGTGAGTTGCACCAGGCTGTTGCGCACGGTTTCGCTGAGGTCGATGCGTTGCAGCGGCGGCGGGTTGGATTTCGGTTCCAGGCGCGCCATGGTCAGCAATTGATTGACCAGGCGACTGGCGCGATCAACCCCGGAAATCAGGAACTGCAACGACTCGCGGCGCTCCTGTTCGGTGCCGGCCTCCAGCAGGTTTTGCGCATGCACCCGCAGCACCGCCAGCGGCGTACGCATCTCGTGAGCGGCATCGGCGATGAAGCGCCGTTCACGGCCAAGCACTTCCTGGATCTGCGCGAGCATGCGGTTGAGCGCCGCCTGCATCGGTTCCAGTTCGCTGGGCAGGGGCGTCAGTTGCAACGGTTCCAGCGAGCCGCTGTGGCGGGCGCGCAGGGTCGCGGCCATGTTCGCCAGCGGCTTGAGGCCCCAGCCAATGGCCAGCCAGACCATCGCCGCGAGGATCAGACTGCCCAGCACGTTCGGCCACAGCGTATGGCGCACGATGCGGTCGACCAGATCGGCCCGCACATCGTCGCGTTCGCCAACCCAGATGCGCAGCCCGTTTTGCGGGTCTTCGAGCATGAAGGCGCGCCAGTGGCGACCGTTCAAGTCCACCACATCGCTGAAGCCCGGTTGCGTCGGCGGCGCGGTGAACGACGGGGCACTGGCGGTGTGCACCAGCACCTCGTTTTTCGGGTTCCACACCTGGAAGGCGATCTTGCTTTCGTAAGGGTGCCCGTCGACGCGTGGCTTGGCTTCGCTGAGCGCCTGATTGAACGCCTGATACAACTGCGAGTGATCCTGGCTCGCCAGCGGCATGCGCATCACGCCTTGCAGCAGGCGAGCGTTTTGCGCCAGTTGCGCGTCGTAGACTTCGGCGATTTCGTGGTTGCTGTCGTGCAGGTTGAACACGCTGAGCACCGCAAGACCCGCGAGCAACAGCCCGATGATCAGCGTCAGCGTGCGGCGACGAATCGAGGTCATCGACGCTCCTCCACCAGATACCCCACACCGCGAATGGTGCGGATCAGGTCAGTGGAGAATTTTTTGCGCAGGTGATGGATGTGCACTTCGAGGGTGTTGCTTTCCGCTTCCTCATTCCAGCCGTAAAGCAGCTGGATCAATTGATCGCGGGTCATCACCCGGCCGGGCGGCGAGAGCAATTCATGCAGCAACTGATACTCCTTGGGCGTCAGCGCCACGGGTTGGCCCTGATAGCTGACCTGCTGGGTGCCGGGGTTGAGGCTGATGCCGGCGTGCTCGATCAGCGCCTGAGCGCGGCCCGCACTGCGCCGCAACAGAGCGCGCAGGCGTGCCTTGAGTTCGGCGAGGTCGAACGGTTTGACCAGATAGTCGTCGGCGCCGGCATCCAGCCCGGCGATGCGGTCTTCGGTGGCATCGCGGGCGGTGAGAATCAGCACCGGCAGGTTCGAACCGCTGTTGCGCAGGCGCTGCAGCACTTCGAGGCCGTCCATGCGCGGCAGGCCCAGATCGAGCACCGCCACGTCAAAGGTTTCACTGAGCAGCGCATGCAACGCGCTGCTGCCATCCTTCAACCAATCGACGGTGTAGCCCTCACGGCCCAATGCCCGATGAATGCCTTCACCGAGGGCCACGTCATCCTCAATCAGTAATAAACGCACGCGGACTCCTGTCAGTCGAGTGTCGGGTTGCTGTCGGCCCGCAGGCGACGATCGTTTCAGCGCACGGGTCTGACTTCAGCGTAGCGCCTCTGACGGTAGAGGCGTTGCGCTCAGAAGTACAGGCTGTCCGGGTACGCAAAGAACAGTCTTTTCAGGGTTTTGGCGGCTCGCGATCAGGTTTTTCACTGAGGCGGCGGATCAGCGGCAACTGCTTGCGCAAACCGCGATCCACCAGGTGCGGCAGCAGGTTGTTCAGACGTACGAAGAAGCGCTCCGGCCAGCCCAGATACAAGTCGCGGCGGTCGCCGGCAATCGCGTAGATCACCGCCGAGGCGACGGTTTGCGGGTCATCGACGCTGGACTTGAGGGCATCGTTCAAGGCTTGCGCCGCCGCACTGTTCATCGACGTGCGCGTGGCGCGGGGCGCGACATACAGCACGTTGACCCGAGTGTCGGCCAGCTCGCGGCGCAGCGCTTCGGAAAATCCGCGCAGGGCGAACTTGGTCGCGCAATAACTGGCGTAGCCCGGGTAGCCGATCGAGCCGTAAGTGGAACCGACATTGACCACCATCGCGCTGTCGGCCTGTTTGAGCAGCGGCAGCAGCAATTTGGTCAGGCACATCGGCGCGCTGATGTTTACCGCGAGCATCGCGTTGATGTCGCTGTCGTCGAGCTGTTCGAGCATGGCGAAGTGATTGACCCCGGCCGCATTGATCAGCAGGTTGATGCCGCCGATGGCTTCGGCAGCGGCCAGCACTTTGCGCCGGTCACTGAGGAAGGTCAGGTCGGCGGCGACCCAGCACAGCGAATCTGGATAGCGCTCAAGCAACGGCGTCAGCGCCTGCTCATGCCGCGCCACCGCCAACACCTGGGCGCCGGCGGCGCACAAGGCCTCGGTAATCGCCAGGCCGATGCCGCCACTGGCACCGGTCAACACCACCCGCGCGTCACGCAGCTGCATGTTGAGTCTCCGCGTCGCGCGGCAGGCCACGGAACATGTCGGTGTACAGGCGATAGACGACTTTCGAGGCGTGAATTACGGCCGCTTGGTCTTCGGGATCTTCCAGTTGATTCATCAAGCGGCGATAGGTCTGCATGTGCTCGATGTCCAGCGAACCGTGCGAGCTGAGGTAGCTGAACGCGGTGTCCGGCAGCGCCAGACGCTCGCGAATGCTCCCCGCCGCATGCGTGGCCAGCGCAATGCTGGTGCCTTCGAGCACATTGACCATGCCGAACAGACCCACCGGATTGCCTCGGGCGATCAAGTCGTAGAGAAAACTCACCATCAGCTCGATCGGCAGCGAGGGCTGGCCGTCGCGGACCGCATCGCGGTCACCGCCACACGCGGCGATGTCGTTGAGGACCCAGTGTTCATGGCCGTATTCGTCTTCGATGTACTCGGCCACCGCTTTGCGCAGCCATTCCAGGCGTGTCGGCAGACGCGCGCCGCAGGCCATCATCAACGGCACGGTGTGACGCACGTGGTAGTACGCCTGGGCGAGAAACGCCCGATAGCTTTCCAGGCTGACCTTGCCTTGCAGGGCGTCGAGGATGATCGGCAGATTGAACAGCTCGTGGCGTTCCTGATGCGTGGCTTCTTGCAGGGTGTCGAAAAAACTCATGATGCGGACTCCTCGGAAACAGCGGATTCAGTCAATTGGGCGCGGTACAGCGCGGCAATCGCCTCGCGGCGTGGCCGACCATTGGCCGTGAGCAAGCCATTGGCGGCGGTGAACGGTTGCGGCAGGCGCGTCCAGCCATGCACCTGGGCGTAATCGGGCAAGGCTTCGTTGGCTTCGGCGACCGCGGCGGCCAGCTCCGCGTCGCTGCAATCGGCACGGTGCGGCCAGAGCAGGGCGTGGTTGCGCGGCAAGGCCTCGCCATAGACGAAGGCCTGGGCGATGTGGCGGCGCTGGGTCAGTTCCGACTCGACCCATTCCGGGTTGACGTTGCGCCCGAAACTGGTGACGAACTGGTGCTTCTTGCGACCCTTGAGGTAGAGAAAACCTTCGGGGTCGAACTCGCCCAGATCGCCACTGGGCCACCACTCATCGGCGTACGGCGCGTCCCCCAGATAACCGAGCAGGGTCGAGCCCTTGATCAGCACTTCGCCGTCTTCGGCCAGGCGCACTTCAACGTGCGGCAGCGGCTGGCCGACACTGCCCGGACGCCGCGCGCCGGGGCGATTGAGGCACACCACCGAGGCGCATTCGGACAAGCCGTAGCCCTCGAACACCGGCAGGCCGACACGCTGCGCGCGGTGCAGCAGATCCTCCGAGACCCGCGCACCGCCGACGGCGGCGAAGCGCAGTTTTTGTGGGTCGAAGGCTTTCTGCTCGGCAGCGCTGACCAACATCAGCAACAGTTGCGGCACCAGAATCAGACTCTCCGGCGCACGCCCGGCCAGGTAGCCCAGCAGGTAAGGTACATCGACGCCGCTGGCGCCCTGAATGCCCAGGGTTTTCTGGCTCGGCAGACTCAGCGTCGCACCGGCGTACAGGGCGGCGTAGCAGCCGAGGTTTTCCAGCAGAATCGCCAGTGGCAGCAACGCCAGATGATGCTGTGGATCGGTGGGTTTGCTCGCGTGATCCAGCTCCCGCGCCACACGCAGCAAGCTGTCGGCGCTCAGGCACACGCCTTTCGGTGTGCCGGTGGTGCCGGAGGTGAAGGTCAGTTTGGCGGTGCCGGCCGGCATCCGGCTCGGGCCGCTGAAGGTGCGGCACCAGAACTCGCCGCGCTGTTCATAGCCGGCGGCGAGCAGCTCGGCCGCCAGCTCAGGTTCGGCAATCACCCGTTCGGCCTGGCTCTGTTCCAGGCAATGCGCCCGTTGCGCAGGGCTGAAAAACGGCGGCAGCGTCACGCAGGTCAAGCCCTCGAACAGCACGGCCAGATCCCACAGCATCGCATCGACGCCGTTATCCAGTGCCAAGGCTATCACCTGCGCCTGTTCATCGCGCAGGCGTTCCTGGCGATACAGCACCTCGGCATACACCGTGGCGTAATCGAGTTTCAGCGTATCGCCCCACAGCGCGGTGGCGTTGTCATTGCGCCGGGCATGGTCGCGCAGGGTCTCTTGGAAGCGTTGCAGTTCAAGCGACATGGCAGGCTCCTTCAATCGAAGTCGGCAGGCCCAATCGAGTGAACAGGCCGATATTGCGCAAATGGACGAAGCCGGCGCGGATGTTGCCGACATGCACCCACGGCTTGCTTTCGTAATAACTGCCCCAGTGTTGACGCTCGTCACCCAGGCGCTCCGGGTCGGCGGCGCATAATGTCACTGGCTTCAGACCGAGCCGATGGAAGCTGTTGACCAGCCCGATGTTGCCGGTGAAGGTCACCCATTCCAGACCGCCCATGGCCAACAGATAGGTGATGGCGATGATGCTCAAGCGTGCGCTGCCGGTGTCGCTGGCAGCGAGGTTGCCGACTTCGACGATGGCGCTACGCTCAACCGGACGATCCGCCGCCGCACTGATCAAGGGTTCGATCGGTTCATCCAGATAGCGCTCGAGAAACAGCGGCTCTTGATGGGCACGACGCACCCCGGCCACCGCGCACAGTTCACCGTCGCCGTTGTGCATGCCGAACAGCTCGGGCATAAAGTGTCGAATGTCGGCGCCGTGGGCCTTGCGAAAACGCTGCTGGATGAAGGCTTCGAAAGTCTCTCGCAGCGCGTCGTCGGGCAGGGCGCCGGTCAACGTCATCTGCGGCGTTTCGGCCTGGCCGAAACGTAGAGGAAGGGGAATGTTCCAGTGGTAATCGGGCATGGGCAAAGCGCCTCCCTCAATGGTTTGAGCGCAGTATCGGAGGCATTTCTTAACGAAGTCTGAAGGTGAAAAAAGGTTAATCAACGGGCAATCTTCAGATTGTCTTAAGACTGCAAGGGCAGGGTGGCACCGTCGGTTCGCCCTGCAACCGGATCGAGACTGTCGAACGAATCGACCGTCGCTCACGACAATCACGAGGCGCATCTTATGACCCGCGACACCGCCGTCACCCGTTATGGAAAACTGTCAATTACGTTGCACTGGCTGATGCTGGCGCTGTTCGTCGGCGTCTATGCCTGCGTCGAAATCAAAGGCTTCATGCCCAAGGGCAGCGAAGCGCGCGGCCTGCTGATGGGCTTCCACGGCCTGTTCGGCACGAGCATCTTCATCCTCGTCTGGGTGCGCCTGCTCGGCCGCCTGACCCCACGCCCGCCCATCACCCCCAAGCCGCCAGCGTGGCAGACCGGCATCTCGCACCTGATGCACCTGGCGCTGTACGTGCTGATGATCGCCACGCCGATCTTCGCCTGGCTGATGCTCGCCGCCGCCGACAAACCGTTCCCGTACTTCGGCTTCCACGTCCCGGCACCGGTCGCCATCGACCCGGACTTCGCCAAACAACTCAAGTACTGGCATGAAACGCTGGGCAGCGCCGGCTACTGGCTGATCGGCTTGCACGCGGCGGCGGGGCTGTTTCACCACTACTGGGTGCGGGATAACACCCTGGTGCGGATGTTGCCGGGCCGCACCGAATAACCCCGACCTCCTTCAACCCCAATCCCTGTGGGAGCGAGCTTGCTCGCGAAGGCGTCGTGTCAGCCGGGATCATCGCTGACTGACACACTGCCTTCGCGAGCAAGCTCGCTCCCACAGGTTTTTGTGGCGTCTTGAAGAGCGCAGCAGTTGCCCGAATAACACTTCGCGTCCACGCTATGGCATGCCAACGCGCCGGGCGCGCATCACCTTGGCAACACCGACAATAAGTGGCAGGGCAGCCATGAACTTTACCCACCGGCCAGTGACGGCCGACGACGTCAAAACCCTGTGCGGCTTTCCGCAGGGCGTCCAAGAGTTGTACTTCATGTTCCCGAAAGCGCAGTACCCGCTGACGGAAGAGCAGATGCACACCGCGATCAGCCAGCGCTTCGACTCCACGGCGTTCTTGGCCAACGGCGAGTTCGTCGGTTTCGCCAATTTCTACCGTGCCGAACACGACGGCGTCTGCTGCATCGGCAACGTCATCGTCGCGCCTTACGCCCGTGGCCAGGGTGTCGCTCGCTACATTGTCGAAACCATGACCGCGGTCGGCTTCGAAAAGTATCAGGCCAGGGAAGTGCAGCTGTCCTGCTTCAATGAAAACACCGCAGGGTTGCTGCTCTACCCGAAACTCGGCTTCGTGCCGTTCTCCATCGAAGAGCGTGCTGCGCCGGGCGGCAGACGCGCAGCCCTGATCAACATGACCCGCCACCGACTATAGCCATCCCCCAATCCCTGTGGGAGCCGGGCTTGCCCGCGATGGGGTCCGCCCGGCCAAACGCCCTCCCGAGCCTTGCGCAGAACCTGTGGGAGCTAGCCTGCTAGCGAAGACGCCAGCCCAAACGACACCGTACTGCATCCATAAACACGATCATCCAGGCAACCAATGACTCAAACCTCCTCACCCCTGAGCTGAAGACTCATCAGATCGCAACTCGCCGACCACGACGTCAACCATGCAGGCATCTCCGGCGACTGCTCAGGCAACCCCAACGCCCTGACAAACTCACCCGGCGCCATCGTGCCTCTCGCCGACCGAAACAGCCCACGCATGACCACCACGCCGATCACCCGTCCCTTGCTCACGAAGCGATGCTCCATGAAGCTCCATTTGTCGTCCCAGCCAAGCATCCGGCTGTGAATTTCAAACGCTTCAAACAGCTTCAGCTCACGCCGAAATTTGCCCCAGGTATCGCCAACAATCGGCAACGCTTTAGCGCGCAACGCCACCCGAAACGCGCCACTGCGCAACACAAAATCCATGCGCCCGACGTCAGCCATAGTGAAGTAGCGACCATTGGTGACATGCCGATTCAAATCGAGATCCAGCGGCCACACGCGCATGCGGATCACGGTGGATTCCAGCGCATTGACCGGCTTGCGCCACGGTCGGCGAAAAAGCATGCAGAGCAGTCGAAACCACAGATTCATCAGTACGTCAGCCAGTTGAAAAGAGCGCTGCACTCTAGCGAGCCGAGTGATGGCGAGGTAGGTGCGTAAATGACTGTTTTGGGCTGAACAGTGCATTCCGATCATTGCCGGGTGGGTGCTGGATCGGTAGCCCGTTCAATCAACGGATAAACAGGAAATGATCATGGTGTTTACATGAAGCCTGCCGTTACCACCTACGCCCTACAACGCCTTGCGCCATCGCCTACGAGTACGCCAGAATCCGCCGGCTTGTGCGTCTGGCGCGCCCTCCGTACCTTGATTCCTGTCACTGCTCATCAGTGATCGGGTCTGCAAGCCCGCCGGAAAACCAGTCGCATAGCTACGCCAAATGGACGCTCGTTTGTGTCCACAAAATGGCAGCTTTGTGCGGGAGACCTTCGGGTCTGCCGGGTTCCTGGTTTCCCGGTCTTGCAGACCCGCGCACAGCTGCCACCCATCATCTGCAAGTGATGCTGGTAGCTCCTAATGAACAATCAGGAGTTTCACCATGATCAAACCAACACCCAATCCGCCAGAAACCGACCTCGCATCCCCCTACGAATCCCTCGATTCCAAAAAGCTCCACGAAGCCGCCGAACGCGCCCTCGACCACTATCTGTCCCCGGCCACCCAAATCATGGCCAGCCCGCACAAACCCGAACCCATGTACCTCGCCAACCCGAAGTGCGACACCGAATCCCTGCTCGCCAACGCCAGCGAAACCCTCGGCTCCGCCAGCGAAATGCTCAACAACTTCGCCGCCACACTCGACACCTCCCACCGCAAAACCGCACTGGGCATCGCCCAGGTCGTCATGCTCGGCGAACTCGCCGTAAACCAGGCCCTCGACAACGTCGAAATCGCCCACTGACCACCCCGGTGCGACGAGCCCAAACCCTCGTCGCACCCAGCAATTTCAATCGAGCTGGCACAGAGCCACGCCTTGCGCCCCCAAGCCTCGGCTGTCACCCTTCGGCCCGTTCTTCAAGGATCAGAACAAGGAATCAAGGATTGAGTGGCTACGTTCCCAACCCCCCGAAAAACTACCGCTACGAAGAAGCCAAACCCGTCGATATTCATGCCCAGCGTTGGGCAGAGTATGAGAAGCACGGGAAAGAGCCTGCGCGCGAGCCTGAAAAAATCGGCATTGCGTTGAGGATTGGGGTTTTCTTTGATGGTACTGGTAACAATGCGAATAACACGGCGGCAGGGTTGCTGTGTGGTGCGCAGCATCCGATTGCGCCGCAGGATATTCCTGCTAGCTGTCAGCCCTATATGAGGGATCCGGACAGTAGCTATGGTGCTGGCGCGACCAATATAAAAAAACTTGCCGACCTGTATTACGAAGCTCCGATTGCAGAAGGAGAGGGTTCGATAAAACAGGTCTCACGACCCGTTTATATTGAAGGCATTGGTACACGATCCAGCGAGAAGGACAGCGTCGTCAGCCAAGGCACTGGGCGGGGAGAGACGGGAGTCGTGGGGCGTGTTCAGACTTCGTTTACTTTCATCAAGCAAATCATCGAGGATGCCCTTCAGGAAAATCCGAACAGTGAAATTGCGTCAATCACCTTTGACACTTTCGGTTTCAGTCGAGGTGCAGCCGCCGCTCGGCATTTTGCAAATGAAATTGTAAGAGGCAAGCAGGGGCCGTTAAGGGATTCATTGACGACTTACGCCAACAACTTCAGTCGTACGTTCGTTGATCAGTACGGTAGTAGCATCAACATGGGGTTTATCGGCCTGTTCGATACGGTAGCGTCAATCGCTGGCTTCACGAACTTGGGCAGGGTGTCGAGCCCAATCGCTCCTGGCGTAAAACTGTACCTTGATCGACGTTTCTTCAAAGACGTCGTTCATTTGGTGGCCCGTGACGAATGTCGGGCTAACTTCGCACTCAGCAGAGTCAAACCTGACTATCCCGAATACACATGTCCTGGCGTCCACTCGGACATCGGAGGCAGCTACCTCGATGAGGTCGAAGAATGTGTTTTGATCAGCCCCATGCAAACACTTGATGTATGGAGCAACACGGACGTCAAAACGACTTCGATCTACCAAGATGCCGTTCAAGTAAAAAGTCAGTGGATAGCCAAGGGCTGGCCTGCACACATGCTGGAGGTCGTAACGCCAGCGGCGCTCGCATTGCCGCCCGACCCACAAGATCGGTTCGGACCCAAACAAAAACGCGTGTACGCGGGATTGCAACTCAAACGCCCGGTCAGCGGTAAACTTTCCACGGTTTATTTGAGAGTGATGTATCAGTTGGCGAAGGAGAAAGGCGTTCCCTTCACCGATATACCTGGGCGTACGGAGTATGCCGTTCCCCAAGAGCTGCAATCGATCTGTGACAGATTCGTCGCCGGCGACTACACCACCTCTCCCGATGACGAGCAATTGCTGAAACTGAAATACATCCACACCTCTGCCAACTGGAACCACCCCCAAGGCAGGCGGGACGGCAGCGGTTTGCGAGCTGTTTACATCAACGCACCCACGGAGGATGGCATTCGCGTGCAGCATCCTCACGTAGCTGATTGGAAGCTTTGGTAATGAGAATACTCGTAGCTCTGTTGAGCATTTTGGCCTTCACCGGATGTAACGCAACAAGCTCCAACTCCGGAGAAAACGATCCTAAGTACCCTTGGTGGGAACTGGCATTTATCAAACCCAACTTCATGAACGTGTGGGTTGAAGACAGCTCCGTGGAGGACATCGACGGTAAAACTTTCCTACGTGCCGGGGGAGGGAACGCGAGCGGTGCAGAACCGAATAATGACAAGGAGTCTGCACGCGGTTGGATTGGTGTCGGAGGTACAGGCAAACCGGTTATCGGGGCAGGGTTACCCAAGCGCATCTTCGTCCGCTGGCAATCGATACCGGAACAAAAAACCTACCGGGCTTGGGTAGATATTCCTGAGGAGGCCAGACAGGTGATGGTGACGTCTACCCATCAGCGTTGCCCGGA
Source organism: Pseudomonas sp. S8 (assembly GCF_050473925.1). Taxonomy (NCBI): domain Bacteria; kingdom Pseudomonadati; phylum Pseudomonadota; class Gammaproteobacteria; order Pseudomonadales; family Pseudomonadaceae; genus Pseudomonas; species Pseudomonas sp. S8. The sequence goes on along the minus strand of NZ_JBFDVZ010000016.1, from coordinate 1,874,390 downwards.
GACTCCCGAGAAAACGGCACGCTTCATGGCCTCGGTCTATTTGGGACTCGCACCGGGTGGGGTGGTGCAAGTGTGGGTAAGAGATCTTTGCCGACGCCCAGTTAAAGTCGCTCGCGCTCAGGCTGAGTTGGAGCCGCTGGGGCCTGAGTTGGGCAAGAACGGCGGTCAATATGCTTATCCTGTGAGCGAAAAGGCTAAGCGGTATATCGATAAGTACGGCATTCCGTACGGGAGTTGGTAACCGTCGTCCGATGAAAAGATTTCCAACGATACTTTTTGCCCTGTTGATTAGCGGCTGTGATTCGAGTGATCCGCTATCAGCCAAAAACGACCCCAAATCTCCTTGGTGGGAACTAGGCTTTACCGAGCCCAACTACATGAAAGTCTGGGTTGAGGACACTTCGGTCGAAGACATTAAAGGCAGAGTATTCCTGCGTACAGGAGGTGGATCCGCCTCCGGCGGGCAGCCAGAGGATGGAACAGCATCTGCTCAAGGTTGGCACGGCGTGGGAAGCAACGGAAAAGCTGTTGTAGGTGCTGATCTTCCCAAAAGGATCTATGTCCGTTGGCAGTCCATTGTTGAACCGCAAACGTACAAGGCCTGGGTAGATATCCCAGAGGAAGCCAGACAACTCATGCTTGAGTCCGTCAATCAGCGCTGCGCTAAAACACCTGAACAAAAGGGGCGCTATAACGCGTCTCTCTACTTGGGCCTGGCGCCCGGTGGTGTCGTGCAAGTCTGGGTTCGAGACTCATGCCACCATCCTGTCAAAGTCGCCGGAGCACAAGCAGAGGTTGAGCCACTAGGCCCTAGTCAAGGTAAGAACCAAGGGCGCTATGCGTATCCCGTCAGCGAAAAGTCCAAGCGGTATATCGAGAAATTCGGCATACCGTACGGGAGTTGGTAACCCGTCCACGAATGAAGCAATTTATATTAGTTTTGAGCGTTCTACTGGTAGCTGGATGCCAGACTACGGATCCACTTTCAGCCGAGAACGATCCGAGATCCGATTGGTGGGGGCTGGCTTTCACTGAACCTGATTACATGAAGGTCTGGGTAGAAGACAGCTCAGTCCTGGACATCAATAACAGGACTTTTTTCAAGGCAGGCGGAAGCACCGCCGCCGGAGGTGAACCAGAAGATGGCACGGAGTCAGCCCGTGGTTGGGGGACGGTCAGTGGTTCCGGTATTCCGGTAACCGGTGCCGATCTTCCAAAGCTCATCTTCGTTCGTTGGCAATCCATATCAGAGCAGAAAATCTACAAGGGTTTCATTGAAATTCCAGAGTCAGCGAGGCAATTGATGGTGGATTCAACGCACCAGCGTTGCCCGGAAACTCCTGAAAGGACCGCTCGATACATGGCTTCGCTTTACGTGGGGTTGGCCCCGGGTGGAGTACTTCAAGCATGGGTCAGAGATTCATGCCACCGACCGATCCGAGTCGCTCATGCCCAGGGCGAACTTGAACCGCTAGGCCCGGAGCAGGGGAAGCATGGCGGGCGCTATGCCTATCCGGTGAGTGAGAAGGCCAAGCGCTACATCGACAAGTACGGCATTCCGTACGGAAGTTGGTAGGAGGCAGCAAGAAGGCACCTCTTCTGCCTGTTCTTTTGTCGAGTCAATGCAGCCTACAAAGGACCGCTTTCGGCCAAAAGCAGCTAGTCATCTTTATCAATGACATCAAGGGAATATTCGATACAAAACAATGCTTTAGACGAGATAGTAATTAACAGGCACCAAGAAAAGGGAGAAAGGTAGTCTCAACCTTAGTGTGTACGGCTTGCACCGCTCCTACGCGGCTAGCGCCTCATCTACCCATGAGGTGATGAAAAATTCGCTACGTAGGTATGGAACGCGCCTTTGAGGGGCTACGTGGAGGTATATTGACTAACCTTTCAATCTGTAGGCTAGCACAGACGAAAATTAGAGAAAAGTCCTTGCTAACTCCAACTAGTACACCTGCCTCAGTTCTTTGCGCTCTAGAGCATTCAAGAGATCGACTTCTCTCCAGTTAATGAACCAATACTCGGAAGCATAACCAGAAATAAAATCACTTAGGTCTTGTTGATTGGGCTTTCTAATTTGCAGCGTTGTGCATAGTCTATTTATATATTTGACTTTTCTTTTTCTGTCGATATAAGGGCAAGTTAGGCTATCTAAAAATAGGCATGCTTGCTCTGTATTGGAAAGAATTTTTGACATATCTTGAAGCTTGATATCTAGATTTTTTAGCGTCTTCTCTTTTATTGTGGAGTAAAGACTATGATCTTTGATGTAAAAAAGACATGAAACAATATTAAAATATGAGCTATCCCCACCAAAAACCTTGTCTACGACATGTGGGGGAAGTAGGTAAGCGGCCCCAAAATCGCTTAAAGAAAGAATTACATTTAAAACCTCAAGTGATATGAAATTATCTACATCTGCTCGTTTGTGGAAAGTATCGCTATCCAGCAAGGATAGAGATAGATCAAATGCACGCTGTTTAATTGTGTGCCCATAATGCCCTAGATGTTGGTCAGCGAAACGACAAATCAGAATCAACGATGCGCAAAATTTATATGATGAGCTAACGGATGGAGCAACTGAATAAAAGAAGTGCATCACCTCTAAAAACACGATACAAGCGTCTTTATAATCATTAACTCCTGTCTCCCGACTGAAACCCTTGGGGACATTAATTAGCAACTTTGTTCTTTCGAACAAGGAAGATATTATGTACGAGGATACTTCGTCGTATTCCATACGTTCAGCAGAGCAAGTTGACTTGATAGCATCAATGAAGCTGCGGACAAGCCGATCTATTTTGAATATCTTTTTTGGCTTTAGTGACGTTCCTTCATCGACCTCCTCTAAAAATCTCTCGATAAATTCGTTTACGTAAAGATTTACCTCTCTTATAACCTTTGATTTTGGCGTAAAAAACGGGCGTTGATATATTTGGCTTTTAGAGGAGTTCACGTGAAGCTTATAACTCAATAGGCTGTCGGCATAAATCTCATAAATCTTGTTCGCCATCTCTGTTGATCTTGCAAATATAAATACATCATCAACATAGCGCTTTATTGAGTAGTCAACACCCAAAACCCAATTGAATTTCTCTGAGGCTAGCTTGGCTTCAACTTTGCAATCCACGTCCTGAAATATAATCTCCGAAAAAATTCGACTAACTTCAGGACCGATTACAATGCCATTTGTTTCGTTGTGATTCGCCATACGAATAACATCGTCGAAATTATTCCCAAAAATCGAAGCGGAATATCTACCATCTTTTACAAAACCTTTATCCTTAGTTGCCCAAGCAATCGAATGGGTATAAATACTATCGAAGCACTTAGAAACATCCAGCGTCTTTAGAATGGTAAAGTCTTTTTCAAGATCAAGAAAGGCTTTGGAATTAAACATCTTGTAAAGCCTTGTGTAACCTTTATACGAGTAAAAGGATGAACTGTGTTTAAGTCTTGTCTCTGAAGACGCATCATCAACCGTACCTCGCTTATATTGCCCGATATTTTCCCAAGAACTCTTATAGTAAAAGATGCTGGCAGTTTTGAATGGAGTGCGGATTGAGTAGTGGCCTAGAGTGCAGTAGTGGCAGATAAGGTGCTCATAACGCTCGTAAAATAACTTAATTTGCCACTGTGATAGAGGATGCAGAATCGAAAGACATCTAAAATCTGTGGTACTTTTCTTTATTTTATACTGGTAAGGAACAGTGCTCCACTTTCCATTTTTGCTTGCTATGAACAAGTTTGCAATTACATGGGCGAAACCTGTATTGGTCGTGAGGTTTTTTGCAATATTGTAGAATCCATCATTTGAAAATATAAGCGGGGTTTCATAAGGAGCTGTTTCGGTTACTAGAACTCTGCAAAAATCGCTCTTTACGATTCGCTCGGCTTTTTTATCGTCAGGCATATTCCCAGCACTCCCTGATAGCTTTGAGCTGTGAACGATTAAAGTGAAAATAACTACGCTCCAGGAAGCCGCGTTTAAAACTGAAAGTCAGTAGCCTGCGCCGCTGCGCAACAGTAGTGCTACAAAAAAATCGATCGAACACTTTGCCAAAACCACTCATGGTGGCCAGACGTAAGTACTCATCCAGAGCATCCAGTGCTACAGATCTATCTTTATCTATCCTATGATAGTTGTGATAGATTCCGGCAAGCCTATAACCGCCCCTATTAATATCTAAAACGCTAAAGTTTGAAGTGAGAAATTTCATGCGTATTTCAAGAAGCCCAAAATCCCTATTCTTGCAGTAATCGAGATAGGCTTTTGTCAATCTCGTTTTTATTTTTTTTACTTTAGAGTCAGCTATATCCAATATCACTTCTCGAGTGCCATTTTTTTCTGGTGGTTCGTAAACAGAGAAGCTATATCCCAAGTACTCAAACGAGAATAGTAGTGGCATTTCAGGCTGCTGACTTTTTTTGTACCCAGAAGAATCAGGAGCAGAACAAAGCTCTTGCTTTTTCCGATTTAACTGGAGCCCATACGGTAAAAGCTTGCTCACTTTCGAAATGAACTGTTTTGAGTGTTCTTGGCCGCTAGTTATAATGATAATGTCATCGACATATCGACTGTAAAAATAAACCCCCTGCATTGACTTTATAATGGAATCAAAGGAACTCATTACAATCTCCGACAATGTAGCACTTAGCGCCATACCTCTCGGAATTCCCACCCCACCGGCAGATGCGAAGTGCTCAATAATTTCCTTTATGTGGTTCTTTGTATGCGGACTTAGCCCTTTGATATTGTAGATAGTGCTCAGAACCAGAGAAGGTGTGAATGACTCATAAAAACTCTTTATATCTAGTCGATAAATTTTAAACTGTGCGCTTTCCGCTATTAAAACCCGGAGATTAGCAATTATTGTATCTCGAGAAGGAGTGAATATGGGTTTCGCTTTCCTCAAGTTTTTATCTATTTTTCGTAACAATAGCTCATGACTGAATGCGAGGACTCTATAAACGTTTTTTCCGCGAACACTCGAGCTATCTAGAAATGAATAAGATTCGAACCCACTGTCTGAGCGCTCCACCGCTGCTTCAATTTCAGCGTCCTTTGATAATGGATTTCTTAGCCACGGCTTAAGGTAGAAATCATTTTTCCTAAGAACTTTAGAGATTGAAATAAAATTAAATGACTGGTCGTACATACGGCATCCTTTGCAAGAAAAATGTTTTAGCAGGTTCTGCATCGCAGTCCAAGGAGCGAATCGGTAAGCCAGTAAAACCTGGATTGAGGTCGACCATCTCTACAAACACTTCCTGGAAACCTGACTTCACAAAAGAGTGGGCACACAAATGGAGGTTTCCCACGACCTAGGAGGGTTCCAGCATGACACAAGCTGTCAATTCACTCCGCCCCAGTTCGAGTTTCGGAAGGACCATTGTCTCGGTGTGGTACGTTCCTAGGAGGCGAATGAAACCACTCGATACGGCTGCAAGCCGTTGCACGATTGTGCAGCCTACTGGTGGATTAGGTAGGCAAATGGCGAGCGTTCGTCTCCCCTGGGCCAAAGCCATGCTCAACAAAAAAGCATCGGTATCGTATGTCTCGTATTCGTTTGAAAGCGACATTGCGGCTCATTCCCTGAATCGATGGGTAAATTGACCAGCATACTCGCGGGCGCGGCGTTATCTACACAACCAAGTAAATCCAGAGAAGGTCTAAGTGCACGCTGCTCGCCGGGTGCTACCTGCCACGAAGGGCTGACATCGACCCAAATCGGTCGGTCACGGGGCAAGGATAGATCATCCAGAGAGTCTTGAAAGGGAAGGCAGCAGCGCGTGGAATAGGCATGATCGACATGGAGAGAATGAGTAACAACATTAATTTTTCGCTAGGATTTGATAACCTCGATGACCCGGAAGCACTATGACCCCTCGTGCAACTAAATGAAATCGTTCTAACTTTGGCGCTACAATCTGAACAACAGCCACCTCGTCGTCAACTATCACTCTCCTGTAAAAATCTGCTCCTTTTGTTTTGAATCGACTGATAATTTTTTTGATTTTCGAATCTAGGGTGGTGGAGTCGTCGCTGACCGCCGTAAAATCAATTAATTTTGTTCCTCCTCTATATTGAAAAACTCCGCCCTCCAAATAAGCAGAAATATATTTTATTCCAGTAACAATCGAAGGTTTTCGGCGTCTCGGCGCGGGCCTGCCGATATGCCTGGAAATATGAAGATACTGCAAAGACTCCAGTATGGATCTTTCAATCGCATATTCTGAGCTAGTGGATGTTCCAGATCCGAAAAATCTTTCTCCGGTGGAGACTGCTTCGATGAAGGACATAAAAGATGGCACGCTGTCGTCAGTGGCTATATCGAAGATCTCAATTTTGACATTTTCTTGTCTGCTAATAGTATGTAGTATCCGTTGAATGCTTTCCGGCAGAGTCCATAGTCGAACTAATTTAACCGGCTCAGGGGGAGATTTGAAGATTGACTTAAGCAACGCTACGCCAATAGCGTCTCGCTCTATCAACTCTAGAATTCCATGCAGCGTCGCCTCGTTGATGTTCACGCCCGCAGCAGATCCGGAGTTTGAGCTGTACCTCATCAAACTGTAATTATTGATAGAAGCCAGCTCTTCAGCATGAGTTGCTTTATAACGAGGATGGATGAGGAATGCGGGGTAATCTATTTTTTCAAGATTTGAAATGTTCACAAATGGGAGTCTGGAGAAATACAACTCATCGTTTCTAACAATTTTTTCTAAGTATGGCGCCCCCTCGGATAGATATTTATCTGTTCCGTTTAGATCTACAATTTTAGGACTGCGGTCGTCCTCTTCATTGTAGGATAGGGTGTATGCATGCTCCAGAGCTTCAAAAATGGCCGAAGCCATGGATTGCCTGAAGATTCCTTTTCCACACCCATTCGTGCGATAACCATCCTTGCTCAATATTTCTAGGTGAGTTGTCGCAATGCCGTCGCCAAGACTTATTGAGTTAATTGAAAATCCTTTTTTTTCAAGGAATGATTTTGCTTTTACAATTGCTGACTCTACATCAATACATCTCTCAACGTCATGATGTGAATATAGCATTTTAATCTTTTCCTAGCTCCAAGATTGATATCAATTCGTCTACTTCCTTAATGTTGAAATTTAGTGTTATTTCCTTGCTTCCTGTAATAACGATCTTTATGTCTACAGGAGTGTTGTCTGATTTTCCTGCCTCGACAAACGCCTCATGTAATTGCCCAAGCATCGCCTCAGCCGAAAGTGCTTGCCCTTTCCCTCTGGTTTCAAAAAATAATTTGCCCATTTTCATCTCCGTCGCAAATATGCGGTGTAAAAAATTGTATTTTGGATTCAGTATGAATCCGCATTTTTTTGCAGATCTGAGTTTGTATCACTTTAGCCAATATAAGAATTCCTGCTTGCTTGCGCTTAGAAAATATTGCGATATAGCGTCTTCTATATTAGTGAGCGACCTGTTCGGTGCCGGAATCTGATGTGATGACAACAGCAAATTTACAACTGATTTTTACCAGGCCTGGAATGGCTCCTACTGGCTTTCATGCCATTTTCCAAGGGCGGCTCTTGGCCGAAAGCAGCCCCATCCGTAATTCCCTATCAGTCCGAGTCCCGCCAGATCAACGGAATCTATTTATCGGTATCAATCAGCAACGATGTCAAACGCAGCACTCCCCAAAACCTCCCCATTCACCAAAACCCTAACCCCATGCCGCCCCAAAAAATGCTTCCGCGTCGTAAAATCCCGAATCACCTGCCGCCTCCCCACAACCACCTCCCCAAACCCCGCCAACACCACCGTCTTCAACTTGAAAACCTTCCCCGAAACCCCGCCATTCGCCTTCACATAGTCAATCGCATAATCAATCACCAACCGCTGCTCACGCGCCACCGTCGACTTCACCGTAAACGACAACGTAATCGCCTCACCCAACCGAACCACCGCCGGCTCAACCCGCACATCCAGCAACTCCACCTCAGCCTTGGCCCCCGCACCAATCACCGTCAGCGCACGCAGATCTCCCTGTTTGATCAAACTGCGCAACGCATGCTTGGCAATCCACGCCGTGTGTTTGTTCTCCAGTGGCCAGCCTTCAATCGTGTCCAGCACCCATTCCGGATGCTCTTTGGTCACGTCGTTCAGATGGTTCGCCACGGACTTGCGTACGTACAAACTCTCATCGGCTTTCAACCGATCGAGGATGCCGGCGGTCAGTTGCGGGTTGGCTTGCACAGCTTCCAGGCGGAATGACCAGGGCAGGCGAGGGCGGGTGCCTTCGCTGGCGAGGCGGCGGATGTGGTGGTTTTGGTCTTGGGTCCAGTCGTGCATGAGTTCCAGCGAGCGTTCGAGGTCGCTGCGCAGGAAGTGGCGGATGGCGAATTCGGAGGAGCCGAAGGTGGTGAAGTATTTGAGTGCTTGCATGGAGGTATCGAAGGCGTGGCCGCCGTAGCTGGCGACGTAGTGCGGCAGGCACATGCTGACGAATCCGCTGTTGAGGCGGGGGGCGAGTTCGCGCAGGACTTCGAGGGAATCTTCGTAGTCCAGTGGCAGCACGGCGTGCAGGCTTTCGCTGACGCGGGCCATGCGTTGCATCACCGACAATTCCGCCAGCCCTTGGTTGGCGTGTTTGAGAAACGCCTTGGCCTTGAACGCCGGGTACACGGCGCTCATTTCGCTGGCGATGTGTTGCAGGCGTTCGGCGTTGAAGATTTCCTTTAACGCCGGGGCGGCGGTGTCGGTGGTGCTCATGGTCAGGTCATCGGGGTGCTGACGAACGCTTCGAGGGTTTCGGCGTACGCGGTGTATTGGGCGATGTGCGGGTAGCGGCGAGCGTCGATCTGGTCGGGGACGACGAGGTCGGTGAAGCTCCAGGCGACGGCGAGGCTGATGCCGGCCTGGGTCAGGGTGCCGTCGGTGGGCAGGCCGGTTTTTTCCAGTTCCTGTTCGAGGGCGGTGAAGGCGGCGGCGAGTTGGCCTTCGACGCGTTCGACCCACGGCTGGTATTGAATGTCGGCCGGGCGCAGGTTGCGTTCGTAGTAGAGCTGCACGGCTTTTTCGCAGGCGGCGAGGCTGAGGCTGATCAGGCGCAGGGCGTGGGCGCGTTGTTTGAGGTCGCTCGGCAACAGGCTTTTGCCGCTGGCGGCTTCGAGGTAGTCGAGAATGAGGGTGGAGTCCATCAGCACCACGCCGTCATCGAGGATCAGTGTGGGTGCCTTGACCACCGGGTTGATCTGCTGGAATTGCTCGAAGTGGCGGAACACCGAGACCGATTCATGTTCGAGGTCGATGCCGAGGCGTTTGGCGGAGATCGCCACGCGGCGCACGTAAGGGGAGTCCAGCATGCCGATCAGTTTCATGACGCGTTCCTTCAAGTCGAACCGGTGGGAAGGCATAACCTAGCCGAGCCTGAGGCAAATGTCAGTCGTCAAAACCAGCCTGCTCGTGAATCTCATCCACATTCAATTCCAGCCGATACGCCACCGCCACAAATAACGCCTGACACAAACACAACGTCGCACTCAGCGAACGGAACGCCAGTGCGCTGCCCTCATTGATCAGCAGCAGGCTGTTGGCGTTTTTGGCCAAGGGCGAGAGGTGGCTGTCGGTGAGGATCAGGGTGTTGGCCTGTTGTTGGCGGGCGTAGCGCAGGCAGTGCTGGGTTTCCTTGGCGTAGGGGGTGAAGCTGATGGCGATGACCAAATCACCGCTACGCACGCTGCGCATCTGTTCGCGATAGCTGCCGCCCAGCCCCGAAACCAGGTGAATGCGCTTGTGAGTGTGTTGCAAGTTGTAAACGAGGTAGTCGGCGACGGCGAAGGAGCGGCGCACGCCGACGACATAGATGTTGTCGGCGTTGACGATCAGGTCGACGGCTTTTTCAAACGCGACGTCGTCGAGTTCGCGGCCCAGGCGTTCGATGCCGGAGCGGGTGGCGTCGATGCATTCGCGGGCGAGGTCGCCGTCGCTGGCCTGCTGCGACTGGTTGGCGATCATGCTGCGGATGCGTTGCTGGTAGTTGTGCACCGGCGAGGCTTTGTGGGTGTAGGCGGTGCGGAACAGTGCCTGCATTTCGCTGAAGCCGCTGAAACCGAAGCGCTGCGAGAAGCGCACGATGGCGGACGGATGCACCTCGCATTCGCGGGCGATGTCGCTGATGCGATCGACCATGATCCGCTCGCTTTGCTGGCTCATGTAGCTGGCGATGCGTTTGAGTTGGCGTGGCAGGGTGTCGTATTCGTCGCTGATCAGTTGCAGCAGACGCTCGGCATTGATCGGGGGGCTGGCGAGGGGGCGCTCGTCGTTGGCCGGCAGATCGGGGCGGGGCATAAGTCTTCCTTCAGGCTGATCAAATCACTTTGTGGCTGATGGTAGGAGGGCTTTTGGGGTTCTGCCTGGCTGAAACGATGCACCGGGAGAAGAAAAATGCGCGATGCGGCGCCAGCGGTTAGCCGTTTGTCTTCTATATACAGCCGTTGGACTGAATTTCTTGCTATAAACGCACTCCGATGACCGCCATGACGCCTGTGTCAGAGCTGTTTACGGGGCTTGTCGGACAAATTCCCGGTATTTACAGTTGCTGAGGCCTCAAACGGGCCTTAGACTGCCGCCCCTTCGTAAATTGAGTGCCGGGTGGCGTTTGCAATAAACGATGCCTTTTCGTCGACCGGACACGGTTCGCCGGAACGCTCCCTATTTCGCCTTAATGCACGTTTTTTTTATAGAGATATCAATGACAAAGGACAAGTTGCTGGCCATGCCGGCAGATGACTACATGAATGCCGAGCAACACGCTTTCTTCACTGAGCTGTTGCAGAACATGAAAGTCGAAACCCATGAGCGCATTGAGCAAAACCGTATCGCCATCGAAAGCCTGGACACTCCGGCCGACCCGGCGGACGCGGCTTCGGTTGAAGAAGAGCGCACCTGGCTGGTGAACGCGATCGATCGCGACCAGCGCATGCTGCCGCAACTGGAACAAGCCCTTGAGCGCATCAAGGAAGACAGTTTTGGCTGGTGCGACGACAGCGGCGAGGCCATCGGCCTGAAACGCCTGCTGATCAGCCCGACCACCAAATACTGCATCGAAGCTCAAGAGCGTCACGAGCAGATCGACAAGCACCAGCGTCAGGCCTGATTCCATGGTTGCCCCCTGAATCGGGGGCGCCTGCAAAAGATCGCAGCCTTCGGCAGCTCCTACACGAGCTGACGGGGCTGCGATCTTTGCTTTTGCTCGTCTGCGATATCTCGCGCACCGTTCCATTGACCTGCTGCAGACTCCACGACTAACGGACCATGGATAATGGCGTTCTAGTGGCGTTTAATGCAGTCACAACAATGAGAACACGCGTGGGGTGTTGAAATGACGAGAGATGGATCTCTGGTTGGGGCTTTGCCCGCACCAGTGCTGTTGCCGAAAAACCGCTGGATCGCTCCGACCCTGCAAAGCATCGCCCTGATGCTGTTGCTTGCCGGCATGACGCTGGGTGGAGGGTCGCTGTACATCGGCCTGCCGCTGGCGGTGCTGATTGTCTGGCTGCCGCGCCTGCGCTCGCGTGCCATCCCCGATGTTGCCCCTGTCGATGCCGGCAGCGCGATTTCCGAACTCACTCGCGACCTTTCCTACACCACCAGTCATAACGCGCTGTCAGCCGCCGGTGTGGCGTTTTCCGTCAAGCAACTGGCGAGCAAACTGGAATCGCAACTCGACGCGGCGGCGCAGATTGTCAGCAACGCCGAAGTGATGATCGCCACCGAACACGCCACCTCGCAGCTCAGCCGTGAAGCGCTGGACGCCGCCAGTGAAGCGCATCACAGCAGCGCGGCGGGGCGCACCGAGCTGGTGGATTCGATTGCGCGCATGCATCAACTCAGTCAACGCGCCAACGCCAGCCGTGAGTTGATCGAAGCCTTGAGCCTGCGCAGCGACGACATTCAACGGGTGACGCTGGTGATTCAGTCCATCGCCAGCCAGACCAATCTGCTGGCGCTGAATGCGGCGATTGAAGCGGCGCGGGCCGGCGAGCATGGCCGGGGTTTTGCGGTGGTGGCGGATGAGGTGCGCGGTCTGGCAGCGCGGACTGCCTCGGCGACCGGCGAAGTCGGCGAGATGGTCGCCGACATTCAGCAGCGTACGGCGCAAGTGGTGGAGCAGATCCGCGAGCTGTCCAGTGATCTGCAGACCGGCGTCGAGCAGGTCGAGAACACCGGTCAGCATCTGGAAAACATCGCCCGGTTGGCCGCCGGGGTGGAAGGTCAGGTCGGCGAAATCGCCCGGGGTGCGGAAACCAATCGCGAGCAGCTCGACAGCCTGTTCAAGGCCATCGAACAGATGCGCAGCGATCTGGCGATCAGCGATCAACAGACCCGGCGCCTGGCCGAGGCCGCCGTGCAGATGGAAGGCCAGGCGGAAACCATCAGCGAGCGCCTGGCCGAAGTCGGTCTGGATGACTATCACCAGCGCGTCTATGACCTTGCGCGTGAGGGCGCGAGTCAGATTGCGGCGCGGTTCGAGGCGGATGTCGAGCAGGGGCGGATCAGCCTTGAGGATTTGTTCGACCGTCAATATCAGCCGATTCCCGGAACGCAACCGCCGAAGTTTCAGACCCGTTTCGACCGCTACACCGATCAGGTATTGCCGGCGATTCAGGAGCCGTTGCTGCCGCGTCATGAGGGGGTGGTGTTCGCCATCGCCTGCACGCAACAGGGCTATGTGCCGACGCACAACCTGGCGTTCAGTCAGCCGTTGACCGGTGACGCGCAGGTCGACGCGGTGGGCAACCGCACCAAGCGCAAGTTCGCTGACCGCACCGGGATTCGCTGCGGCAGTCATCAGCAAGCGGTGCTACTGCAGACGTACACCCGCGATACCGGCGAGCTGATGCATGACCTGTCGGTGCCGATCATGGTCAAGGGCCGGCATTGGGGTGGTCTGCGCCTGGGCTATAAACCGGAGAGTCCGCGCTGATCGATTGTTACCGCTCGCGCAATGAATCTGTGCACGGGCGTTGCTGTTTCCTCTGCGACGATGTCATTAACATGGCTATTAGTTAGGTAGCTAATGAAATCGAGAGGTCAATATGTGCAGAGTCGATGTCGCGGTGATGATTGGCAGTGGTGTGCCCGCCGGATTGCGCGCGATGGGCCAGAGTGTCTGCTGGGTGGTGCTGCTCAACGGTGAGCGGCGCGGCACTGCGTTCGCCAGTCGCGACGAGGCGGAGGAGTGCAAGGCTGCCTGGCTCGCGCAACTGATGGCCGAGCCTGGCGACAGCCTGCACTGACATTTATTAACGTCCGTCGTGCAGGCGTACGTTCAACTCATCGACCATCACCGCTTCTTCGCCGTCGGCGCGCAACCATTCTTTCAGAAGTTGCGCCTGTTGCGGTGTCCAGAACTCGGCATCAATCAACTTGGTGTTGGCGTCCAGCGGATGCGCTTCGATGAAATCGTCGATTGCCTCGTTTTCCGAAGGCAGGCCCAGTTGGTCGAACAGGGTTTTCAGATCATAGGCTGGCAGTTCCATCGTTTTACTCCTTTTGCGTTGGCCGGAATGGCGCTGTCGCTCGCTCTTTATCTGAGGCGGCCGTTGGACAAGAGTTCGATTCGTGATTCAAGCGAGCGGGCAAGGGCGCATGCTTCGTTATGATCTTCGCGGAAACCTCTTACACGACCGGTGGATGATTCTTTGATATGAAAGAACGCGTTGCCCGCCGGAACTACCTGAAATCGAGGTCTGTGATTGCCTGGTCCGTGCTCCGCCAGTTCAGCCAAATCGGTGCCTTGCAGTACGAATGGCGAGTCAATGCCAAGGTTGGAAGGCTGGGCAAAGTGAGTCAGAGTGCACATATGAAGTCCTTTTCATGAGATAGCCGACGGTTACAGGTCGGTTCGGGTAGTCGGAAGGAGCATTGCTGCTCTAGAATCGCCAGTGTCTGTTGGCGACAGGTGCCTATCTAAAGCAATTTTTTACCGGCGATATGTCGGAAAAGGGCTTTTTTTCGTCAGCTTTTTCCCTAAGGTTTGTAGTCCGTCTTCGTTGCGCTTCAATGAAGATTTTTCCTTCAAAGCCTGGCGAACGTCGAGGCAAGTTTCTCGCCTGACTTTCCAGTAGTCTTGCGAACTTGTGATGTATGGGCGCTCCGCTTGTTTCAGGTGTACTGAAGTCAATCGGTAACAGCATCGGCCTGGCCGTTTTTTTGCCGTGCGCGTTTTGCGCAGGTACTTTTCAGATGTGGGGATGTTTCCTTGGCAGTCAGTAATCTCGATATGCATGCTTTGTTCGTGTTGGGTGATTTGCGTGCAAAGCTGGTCAAGCTGTTTCAATCGCGTTTTGTTTACATCACCGAACAGAACGCCGAAGGTATTTACGTGGCCGAGATCGACACCGAAAGTGCATTGGTGGTCGATGACAAACCGGGGCTCAAGCTCAAGGTCGGCGATCATTTCAGCGCGGCGGTGCTGCCCAGCCGTGAAGGCGGCAAGATGGACATCCGCTTTCGCGAAATCAAACTGACGGTGTACGGCCTGGGCGATTATGCCTTTGTCGATACAGCGGAGGGTCACGCGATCCTGTTCAAGGAAGGCCACAGCGTGGTGACGGTGTTTGCCGCGCATCAGCAATTGCAGGAAGGCCTGACCAAAACCCTGAAAGCGGTCACCGGCAAAGCCGCGAAGTGGCGCAAGGGCGAGCTGGTCACGTTCAAGGCCAGTGAGTGACTGGCGATTTGAGTCGCGCTGACTTCCATTCCCGGCACCTCGACCGAGCACGTGAAGAGGCTTTGCGGCTGTTCAACGCCAAAGCCGGAATGCAAGGCGCGTGGCTGAACTGGGTGGCTGCGCAGATCTACACCTTGCGGCCTGCGGAATACGCCAGCATGGTCAGACGCGAGCTGCAAAGCTTGCAGGAAAAGTCTGAAACGTAACCTCGTCGGGGTAGGGTCCCGGAAAAAGCAGGAACCTCGGCTACAGTCAGTTGACTGAGTATTCAGAGGCTTGCGGTCTTCTGCCAGGCCATCCTGCTATTGCTGTGAACAGCACGAGGTGCAAAAGCATGAAAGGATTTCGACGGCTACTGGCCGCCAGCATGGTCACGTTTGGTGTGCTGACATCGGCACAACCGGTGACGGCGGCGCAAACGCCCATCCATTTTGCCGACCTGAATTGGGAAAGCGGCAGCCTGATCACCGATGTCCTGCGGATCATCGTCGAGAAAGGTTACGGCTTGCCGACGGATACGCTGCCGGGCACCACCATCACCCTGGAAACGGCGCTGGCCAACAATGACATTCAGGTCATTGGCGAGGAGTGGGCCGGACGCAGTCCGGTGTGGGTCAAGGCCGAGGCGGAGGGCAAGGTCGCCAGTCTCGGTGATACGGTCAAGGGCGCTACGGAAGGCTGGTGGGTCCCGGAGTACGTGATCAAGGGTGACCCGGCCAAGGGTATCAAGCCGCTGGCGCCAAATCTGCGCAGCGTCAGTGACCTGAAGCAATACAAGGACGTGTTCAAGGACCCGGAAAACCCGAGCAAGGGCCGTTTTCTCAACAGCCCGATTGGCTGGACCTCGGAAGTGGTGAACAAGCAGAAGCTGACCGCTTATGGCCTGCAGGATGACTACACCAACTTCCGCAGCGGGTCGGGTGCGGCGCTGGATGCCGAGATCAGTTCTTCGATCCGTCGGGGCAAACCGGTGCTGTTCTATTACTGGTCGCCGACGCCATTGCTGGGCAAATTCAAACTGGTGCAGCTGGAAGAGCCACCGTTCGATGCCGAGGCGTGGAAGACCCTGACCGATGCCGATAACCCCAATCCGAAACCGACCCGTTCGCTGGCATCGAAGCTGTCGATTGGCGTGTCTACGCCGTTCCAGAAGCAGTATCCGCAGATCGCGGCGTTCTTCAGCAAGGTGGATTTCCCGATCGACCCATTGAACAAGGCGTTGGCCGAGATGAGCGAGAAGCACACTGCGCCGCGCCAGGCGGCAGAAGCGTTCATGAAGGCGCATCCGGAGGTGTGGCAGGCGTGGGTGCCGAAGGATGTGGCGGAGAAGGTCTCCGCCAGTTTGTAATCGCTCTCTGTAGGAGCTGCCGCAGGCTGCGATCTTTTGATCTTGATCTTAAAATCAAAGTCAAAAGATCGTCCGATCGCGGCCCGAGCCTGCGGCAGCTCCTACAAGGCATCGGGTTAAGTTCAGAACCTGGTCTGCACCGCCAATTCAAAGGTGCGCGGCGTACCCAGATAGTAAGCCGGTGATACATGCGCAAACTCGGCGTACACCTCGTTGGTCAGGTTACGCACTCGCCCGGTAACGGTGGTGTGCGAGTCGACCTTGTAGCTGAGGAAGCTGCCGAACAGCGTGTACGACGGCACGGTCATGGTGTTCGCCGTGTCCGCATACACCGACGCCACATACCGCGCATCGATTCCTCCTTGCCAGTGCGGCGAAAAATCATAAGTCAGCCACAGATTGCCGACCCGGTCCGGGACGTTGGTTGGTGTGTTGCCCTTGCGCGACACCACCACACCGGCGGCATTCTTTTCGGTGAAGTCGTCGTACTGCGCATCGACCCAGGCGAAGTTACCTTCGGCCAACAGCTTGTCGGTGATCCGCAGGGAGCTGGCGATCTCGATGCCCTTCGAGGTTTGCTGACCGACCGGGATGCTGCTGGTCGGGTCCAGCGGGTCAGTTACAGCGAAGTCCTTGCGTTCGATGGTGTACGCGGCAACCGTCGCCGCGCCACGGCCATTCAGGTAGTCGAACTTGCTGCCGATTTCCCATTGTTTGCCGGTTGAAACATCGAAGTCCTGCGTGCCGTTCGGTTGTTCGGCGGCGGTGCTGTATTGCACGTAGACGTTGGCCGACGGGATGAACTGGTAGGTCAGGCCGACGCGCCCGGTGACCGGCTCCCAACTGCGTTTGAGGTGCTTGGGATTGGTGGCCGTCACCGTGCGATGGTTGGTCACGTCGAGGTCTATGTCGTCGTAGCGCAGGCCGGTGAGCAGCGCCAGTTTGTCGGTCAGGGCCAGACGGTTTTCCGCGAATAGCGCTTTGGTCGTGACTTCGTTGGTCTTGTCGCTGATCAGCGCCGGGTTGGTGCCGGGAATATCGTAGAAATGCCCCGGGCGGTAGTTGTTCGGATCGACGGAGCTCGCGCCTTTGATATTCAGCGGCGAGTTGGTGGTCTGGTTGACCTTGTACTCGAAACCACCGGACCACGTCGTGTCGAGACCGAAAAACCTGTTGTCGTGGCGCAGTTCGAACTGGTTGCCGTTCTGCTCACCCTGATGCCGCACTTGATACGCGGTGGAGCGGTTCACCGCCGTGTTGTCAGCGTTGTACTGATAGGTCTCGAGGTTGCGGTAGTCGCGCTGGCTGTCGAGGTGATACAGCGTGTTGCGCAGGGTGGTGCTGTCGTTGATCCGGTAATCGATGATCGAGCGCACCCAGATCGTGCGCTGTTCGTAGCGTCCGTCCTCGACGTTGTAGTTGTTGAAGCGGTTGTGTTTGTCGATCTTCAACTCGCCAGCCTTGGGGTTGAGCACCGGCGTGCCCCAGTACGGGCTGTCTTCGTGTTCGTCTTGATATTCCAGGGCCAGCGTGTGCGACAGATCCGGCGTAAGGTCGCTGAGCAACGAAAACGCCACGCTCCAGGCATCGCGTTCCTGGCGATCAATGTAGCCGTTGCTGGTGTTGTGGCTGACATCGAGGCGCGCGTAGTGCTGCACGTCGGCGTTCGGTTCGGTCAGCGCATGGTTGAGGCCGAACGCGGTTTCGGTGGTGTCGTAGCTGCCGTAACTGACGCGGCCTTCGACCGCTTGTTCTTCGCGGGTTGCCAGTTTGGTCACGTAGTTCAACGAGCCGCCGACCGAGCCTGCACCGTTGATCAGCGACGACGGGCCGCCCACCAGTTCGACTCGGTCATAGATCCATGAATCCACCGGTCGGGCGAGGCCGCCGGAGACGTTGATGCCATTGAACATCTGGGTGATTTGGCTGCTGGTGAAACCGCGGTAGGAGACGAATCCGCCAAAGCCAGGCGGCGCGCTGGCATTGACTCCGGGCAGGGTGTTGGCGGCGTCCTGGAAGTTCTGTGCGCCGTGGCGTTCGATGTCGTTGCGGTTGGCGACGGCCACTGACGCAGGTGTGTCGCGCACGCTCAAGCCGAGACGCGAAGCCATGCCGCTGGATTGATCGAGGCTCAGGCCCGGTTCGCTGGTGGATTCGCCGTCGATGGTGATCGGCGCCAGATCCACGGTGGATTGCGCCCAGGCGTTAAGGGACAGGCAGCCGCACAGGCTCGCCAGTAGAGGAATATGTTTCATCGTTGAATCCTGAATGCTTGTCTAGGAGTCAGCGCACAGGCAAACGCCGCGCGTTGGCGCAGTGGGCTGAACAATCAAAAAGGCAAAGACACTCAGGCGAGCGGCGGGGCGCGAGGGTTGGCCGAAGGCCAGGTGAAGCGGGCAGGGAGGTCGGCGCTGACAATGGGCGCCAGCGGCGGGCTGTGGTGCTCGGGCAGCACCGCGAGGGTCAGGCTGGAGTTGAACGCCGGGCCCATGCCGCCGCCGACCGAGCACAGCGGGCAGCCGAACGCCTTGGACAGGGTCGGCAGTTGTTCTTCGCTGGGATTGCTCGTCAGCGGCGCTTGAGTGGCCGGGTCGACCGTACAGAACTGCCCGCCGATGCCGTTGAGCTGCATCCCGACCATTTGTCCGTGACCGATGCTGCAGGCGAACACGTTGAACAGGACGCAGCAATAAAGCATCCAGGCCAGCAGTGAGCGATCGGAACGGGTGAATTTCATGGGGCGGCACTTTACCGTACCGCCGATCGGTCGTGCACTTCAAAAAATGCCGACTAGGATGTTTTGTTCAAATCCCCAGAAAGGATTCTCGACCATGACCTTTGTGTTGGCTCAATGGCTGGTGACGATATTTGCGGCAATCGCCCTGGTACACGTGTACTGGGCGCTGGGTGGGCAATGGGCGGCGGTGGCGGCGGTACCGCAAGTGCCGGTGCGAGGGCTGGTGGCGACGGTGCGACCGGCCTTCAAACCGTCTGGCTGGATCACGCTGTTGGTGGCGGCAGCGTTATTGGTGATCGCCGCGCTGGTGTGCATGCGGGTTGGCTGGGGCATGCCGCCGGTGCATCACAAGGCGCTGCAATGGGTGATCAGTGCGATTGCGTTATTGATGTTTGCCCGGGCGATCGGCGATTCGAATCTGGTGGGGTTTTTCAAGGAAGTGAAGGGGTCGCGATTTGCGCGGCTGGATACCTGGGTGTATTCACCGCTGTGCCTGTTGTTGGGGGCGGGGTTGCTGGCGGTGGCTTGGGTCTGACCCGGTTCATGTGTTGGCAGTACCGGCCTCTTCGCGGGCAAGCCCGCTCCCACAGGGTTTTGGATGGAATCCATTACTTGTGAACACCCACAATCACTGTGGGAGCGGGCTTGCCCGCGAAGAGGCCTGCCCAGACACCGCCGAATTAACTACCACTCTCGGTCCTGCGGCTGCTCACCTCAGCCGGCACATCATCCCCGGCCATGCGCTTGCGGAACAACGCCGCCCGCGCCAGCAGCAACGTGGTCACCGGCACAGTAATCGCCAGCAGAATCGGAATCAGCCAGGCATGCATCACCGGCCCGGACTTGAGTGCCGAAAAGCAGATGATCGACGCCAGCGCCACGCACCATGCGCCCAGCGTAGAGGCCAGCGCCGGTGGATGCATGCGCTGGAAGTAATCCTTCATACGCAGCAAGCCGGCCGCGCCAAGCAGCGCAAACACTCCGCTGAGCACCAGTAGAATGGCCACTGGAATCTCGACCCACAACGACAATTGCGCAGTCATTCGATCACCTCGCCACGCAGCAGGAATTTCGCCAGGGCAAATGAACCGACGAAGCCGAACAGCGCGATCAGCAGCGCTGCCTCGAAGTAAGTGTCACTGGAATAACGAATGCCCAGCGTCAGCATCATCAGCATGGCGACGATGTACAGGTAATCCAGCGCGAGTACCCGATCCTGTGCCGACGGCCCCTTGAACAGGCGAATCAAGGTCAGAACCATTGCCAGCGAGAACAGGAACAGCGTCAGCAGAATCGCGTTCGACAGCAGCGGGCTCATTCGAAAATCTCCATCAACGGCTGCTCGTAGGCAGTCTTGAAGTGGTGGATGAAGTGCGCCTCGTCATCCAGATCCCAGACGTGCAGCAGCAGAATGCTGCGATCCAGCGCCAGCTCCGACCACACGGTGCCCGGCACCACGGTGCAGATCATCGCCAGCGCGGCCAGACCGTTGGCGTCGCGCAGGTCCAGCGGCACTTTGACGAAGCGCGAGCGTGGCAGTCGGCGACCCGCGTTGAGCACGCCCCAGGCGACGATCAGGTTGGAGAGGATCACGTCACGACCGACCATCACGAACAGGCGCAAAATTGTCAGCGGGCGGCGAATGCGCACCTGTTTCGGGCGCAGCTTGCGCATCATCAACGGTGCGGCGAACCCGAGTATCGCGCCGAGCAGCAGGTTGCCCGGGCTGACGGAGAGGTTGAGTGTCAGCCACAAAACCCATAATGCCAGTGACAGCAGCGGAGCCGGGAACACGCGCTTCATGGCTGCACCTCCAGCATCGCGGCTTTGGCTTCAGGGCTGGGAACGGCGCGGGTGCCGAGCACGGCCATCACGTATTGCTGCGGGTTGTTCAGCGCGTCGGCGGTGGCCTGGGTATAGCGCAGCAGCGGTTCGGCCTTGAAGGTCAGCGCGATGCTCAGCCCCAGCAACAGGAAAACCGGCACACATTCGAGTTTGCGCAGCAGCGGTGAAGGGCGCTCTTCCGGCGTCCAGAAACGCTGGACACCCATGCGCGCGAACGCCATCAGAGAGGCCAGCCCGGAGAGGATCAGCAGCGCCAGCAACGCCCAGGACGCATTGGAAATCGGCGCTTCATCGCCCAGCCCCAGTGGATTGAGCAGCGCACCGATCAGACTGAGTTTGCCGATGAACCCGGACAGCGGCGGCATGCCGATGATCAGTAGTGCGCAGGCAATGAAGCTCAGGCCGAGAAACGCCATGGTCCACGGAATGACCTGGCCGACCACCGCTTTCTGCTCGTCATCGAGGTTGATGCCCTTGGGCGGTTGCAGGGATTCCTGCGGACGCGGCAGCAGTTCGCTTTCATCCTCCAGCGGGATTTCGTTGGCCGAACGCGACCGCTCGATCAACTCCGCCAGCAGGAACAGCGCACTCAGGGCCAGCGTCGAGCTGACCAGATAGAACAGCGCCGCGCCGATCAGGTTCGGCTGGGCGAAACCCACCGCCGACAGCAGAATCCCCGCTGACACCAGAATGCTCAGGCTGGCCATGCGCTCCAGGCGTTGCGCAGCCAGAATCGCCAGCGCGGCGCAGGCGATGGTCGCCATGCCACCGTAGATCAGCCAGTCACCACCGAAGAACGCCGATGCCCCGGCCTGGCCGGAGAACAGCAGCGTCCACAGGCGCAGCAGGGTGTAGACGCCGACCTTGGTCATGATCGCGAACATCGCCGCGACCGGTGCGCTGGCCGAGGAGTAGGCCGGCACCAGCCAGAAGTTCAGGGGCCACATGCCGGCCTTGGCCAGAAACGCCACCGCAAGAATCCCCGCGCCAGCATGCAGCAAGCCACGGTCGGCTTCCGGCACCAGCGGGATCTTCAGCGCCAGATCGGCCATGTTCAGGGTGCCGGTGACGCCGTAGATCAGCGCCGCGCCGATCAGAAACAGCGACGAGGCCAGGAGGTTGATCGAGATGTAATGCAGGCCCGACGATACCCGCGCCCGGCCCGAGCCGTGCAGCAACAGGCCATAAGAGGCCGCGAGCAGCACTTCGAAGAACACGAACAGGTTGAACAGGTCGGCGGTGAGGAACGCGCCGTACAGGCCCATCAGCTGAATCTGGAACAACGCGTGGAAGCTCGAGCCCGCGCCATCCCAGCGCGCCATGGCGAACAGCAGGGCGCTGACGCCGATGATCCCGGTCAGTACCAGCATCAATGCCGACAGGCGATCGACCACCAGCACGATGCCGAACGGCGCCTGCCAGTTGCCCGGCAGGTACACGCCAATGGAGCCGGGCACGCCGGTGGTTTGCGTCCATTGCAGCAGCATCACCGAAATGAACAGGCCGACGAGGCTGGAGAACAGGTTGATTTTCGCCTTTAGCGGCCGGTGTTTCTCGCCCAGCATCAACATCACGGCGGCGGTCAGCAGCGGCAGCAGGATCGGTGCGGCGATCAGGTGAGTCATCGCCATCATTCCTTGGGCTCCCGGCCGTCGACGTGGTCAGTGCCGGTCAGGCCCCGCGATGCCAGCAACACCACCAGGAACAGGGCGGTCATGGCAAAGCTGATGACGATTGCAGTCAGCACCAGTGCCTGTGGCAGCGGATCGGTGTAGTGCAGCAGGTCCTGGGTCACGCCGTCCTTGATCACCGGCTCTTTACCGATGAACAGGCTGCCCATGCTGAAGATGAACAGGTTGACCGCGTAGGACAACAGGCACAGGCCCATGACCACCTGGAACGTCCGTGGCCGTAGCACCAGCCACACGCCGGACGCGGCGAGGACGCCGATGGCGATTGCGATGACTTCTTCCATCAGACGGCTCCTTTGCTGGCGACGGACTTGGGCAGCGACGCGGTTTTGTGACCACGCACCGATTGGTGGGCGAGAGCGGTGAGGATCAGCAGCGTCGAGCCCACGACCACGGCGTACACGCCGATGTCAAAGAACAGCGCGCTGGCGATATGGATGTCGCCCAGCAGTGGCAAGGCGAAATGCCAGGTATGGGTGGTCAGGAACGGATAACCGACCGCCATCGCCCCGAGACCGGTGGCGGTTGCGAACAGCAGCCCGGTGCCCATCCAGCGCAATGGTCGCAGGCTCATTTGCGCCTCGACCCACTGCGTCCCGGCGACCATGTATTGCAGGATGAACGCCACCGACATCACCAGCCCGGCAACGAAACCGCCGCCCGGTTGGTTGTGGCCGCGCATGAACAGATAGCACGACACCACCAGCGCAATCGGCAGCAACAGGCGCACCAGCACCGCCGGCACCATCATGAAGCCGAGCGCGGTATCGCTGGCGCTGCGCGGGTTGACCAGATCGGTGACCACGTCCGGCGCGAGCAGGCGTTGCTGGGCCGGCAGTTGCAGGCTCTCTTTCGGCGGGCGGAAACGCCGGAGCAGGGCGAACACGGTCAGCGCCACGGCCACCAGCACGGTGATTTCACCCAGGGTATCGAAGCCACGGAAGTCCACCAGCATCACGTTGACCACGTTGCTGCCACCGCCCTCGGGCATGGCCCGGCTGAGGTAGAACGAGGAAATGTCGTTGGGCGTCTGCCGCGTCAGCATCGCGTAGGACAGCAGCGCCATGCCGGCGCCGACCGCAATCGACAACAGCAAGTCGCGCAGGCGCCGCACCCGGGCCTTGCGCAGGCTCGACGGCAGTGGCGAGACTTCTTCGATGCGTCGCGGCAACCAGCGCAGGCCGAGCAGGATCAGCACCGTGGTCACCACTTCCACCGCCAGTTGTGTCAGGGCCAGATCCGGCGCCGAGAACCAGACGAAGGTCACACAGGTCATCAGCCCGCAGACGCTGACCATGGTCAGGGCGGCGAGACGGTGATACTTGGCTTGCCATGCGGCGCCGAGGGCGCAGGCGATTGCCAGCAGCCACAGGGTCACGAACACGATGGAGCCCGGAATCTTCGGCCGGTCGCCCCAGCTCAGCTGGCTGTGCAGCATCGGGATCAGGCCGGCGAGCACTGCCGCCAATACCATCAGGAACAGTTGCATCTGCAGGCGGCGGGTGCCGAGTCGACGTTCTACCCGGCGGGCCATGCGCATCATCAGCACCAGACTGCGCTCGAACAGCCGCTTGCCGTTGAAGCGACCTACCAGCGGCGGATATTTGAAGCGGCCACGCTTGAGCTGATTGCGCAGCAACAGATAAACCACGATGCCACCGGACATGGCGATCAGGCTCATGATCATCGGCGCATTCAGACCGTGCCAGATGGCCAGGCTGTACTCGGGCAGCGTTCCACCCACTACCGGCAGAGCGGCAGCCGCGAGCAGCGGACCGACCACTTGCGCCGGGAAAATCCCGACGATCAGGCAGGTGAACACCAGCAGCTCGACCGGCGCACGCATCCAGCGCGGCGGTTCGTGCGGGGTGTGCGGCAGGTCGGTGGCGGTCGGGCCGAAGAATACGTCGACGGTAAAGCGCAGCGAGTAGGCGACGCTGAAGGTGCCGGCTATGGTTGCGACAATCGGCAGCGCCGCTTCGACCCACGCGGTGGCATTGATGAATACGGTTTCGGCGAAGAACATTTCTTTCGACAGGAAGCCGTTGAGCAGCGGTACGCCGGCCATCGACGCGCTGGCAACCATCGCCAGGGTCGCGGTGAACGGAATCAGTTTGATCAGGCCGCTGAGCTTGCGGATGTCTCGGGTGCCGCTCTCGTGGTCGATGATCCCGGCGGCCATGAACAGCGAGGCCTTGAAGGTCGCGTGGTTGAGAATGTGGAACACCGCCGCGACCGCCGCCAGCGGGCTGTTCAGGCCCAGCAGCAAGGTGATCAGGCCCAGATGGCTGATGGTCGAATAGGCCAGCAGACCCTTGAGGTCGTTCTGGAACATCGCGCAATACGCGCCGAGCAACAGCGTACACGCGCCGGCGCCGCTGACGATGTAGAACCATTCTTCACTGCCGGACAGCGACGGCCACAGGCGTGCGAGCAGGAACACCCCGGCCTTGACCATGGTCGCCGAGTGCAGATAAGCCGAAACCGGGGTGGGCGCCGCCATGGCGTGCGGCAGCCAGAAGTGGAAAGGGAACTGAGCGCTTTTGCTGAGGGCGCCGATAAGGATGAGGGGAAGCAGGATGGGGTAGAGGGCATGTGCGCGAATCTGATCGCCGGCGGCCAGGACCTTGTCCAGGTCATAGCTGCCGACGACATGGCCGAGGATCATGACCCCCGCCAGCAGGCACAGTCCCCCGGCGCCGGTGACCATCAGCGCCATATAGGCGCCACGCCGGGCATCGGAGCGGTGGTGCCAGTAGCCGATCAACAGGAATGAGAAGAGGCTGGTCAGCTCCCAGAAGAACACGATCTGGATCAGGTTGCCGGAAATCACCAGGCCGAGCATGGCGCCCATGAACGCCAGGAAGAAGGCGAAGAAACGTGGCACCGGGTCGTCCGGCGACATGTAATAACGCGCATATAAAGAGACGAGGGCGCCGATGCCCAGCACCAGCAGCGAGAACAACCAGGCGAAACCGTCCATGCGCAGGACGAAGTTCAAACCGAGGCTGGGCAGCCACATGAATTCTTCACGGATCACGCCGCCGTGGGCGATTTGCGGGTACAACAGCGCGACCTGCACGGTGCCGATCAGAGCGACCAGACCTGCCAACAGGGATTCGGTATTACGCGCATTGTGTGGCAGCACCGCTGCCAGACAGCTGCCAATGAATGGCAGAAGCAGTAGAACTATCAGGGACATAGGCTTCTAATCTGCGGAAGTTTGTGAAGCATCATACGTGCCAGCTCCCTGATTACCAAACGCCAGGATGTCTCAGAATCCTACAAAGTAGTCTGAAAAAATTGGTTTGGCTTTGTTTCAAGGGGAAAAAGATCGCAGCCTGCGGCAGCTCCTACAGGGATATGCATTCCGTGTAGGAGCTGCCGCAGGCTGCGATCTTTTGATCTTCGCTTTCAATTACCGCTGTCGTTCTCCAAGGCACCTTCAACTGCTTCGTCAACCTTACCCTTGGTCTTCAACTCACTGACAATCACCGCCGCGACAATCAACCCTGCACCCACCAAGGCAATCGCCGGCAAGCGCTCCCCGGCGATCCGCCCGACGATCCCGGCCCACACCGGCTCACCGGCATAGATCAACGTTGCCCGGGTCGGCGAAACGCTTTTCTGCGCCCAGTTCATCGCCACCTGAATCGCCGCACTCGCCGCGCCGAGTCCCAGTGCGGTCACCAGCAGCGTCCAGGAAAAATCCGGAAGTGCCTCACCGGTCGGCACCACCAGCAGGAATGACAGCACCGAGGTCGCTGCCAGTTGCACCACGGTCACCCGGCGTACATCGACCTGGCCGGCATAGGTGCTGATCAGAATGATCTCGGCGGCAATGGCAATGGCGCTGATCAGCGTGGCGATTTCGCCGGGGCTGAAATTCAGCGCAGCCCCGGACGGCCCGGACAACAGCATCAGACCGGTAAACGCCAGCATGATGCCAATGCTCGGCATTAGCCCCGGCCGACGGCCCAGCACCAGCCATTGCAGCAACGGCACGAAGGGCACGTACAACGCGGTGATGAATGCCGACTGGCTGCTCGGGATCGTTTGCAGGCCAACGGTTTGCAGGCCGTAACCGAGCATGATCGCCACGCCGATGAAGGTCCCGGCCTTGAGTTCGAACAGGGTCAGGTTGCGCAAGTGGCGCCAGGAAAACAGCGCGACAATGGCGGCCGCAGCGGCAAAGCGCAGGCCGACGAAGAACATCGGGCCGCTGACGGTCATGGCGTGTTGCACCAGCAGGAACGTACCGCCCCAGACCATGGTGATCAGCACCAGCACGCACTCGGCCTTGCTGAAGCGGGAGAAGCGAAGAGGGGTGGGGGAGCTGTTCACTGACGTCATGACCTTGCGCACTATAAAAGGCAGGACGCACAATGCGCCCAACGTTGCGCAGTATACTGCCCAACCCCACCGAGTGAGCAATATAGTGCACAAAGATTCCAGCCAACGGGCGTCCGTCCTGCAACACGTCAGCCACAACGTTCGGCG
Organism: Pseudomonas sp. S8; assembly: GCF_050473925.1. Taxonomy (NCBI): domain Bacteria; kingdom Pseudomonadati; phylum Pseudomonadota; class Gammaproteobacteria; order Pseudomonadales; family Pseudomonadaceae; genus Pseudomonas; species Pseudomonas sp. S8. The sequence goes on along the minus strand of NZ_JBFDVZ010000016.1, from coordinate 1,847,558 downwards.
CCTGCGCCACGCCGCTGACATGAGCCAGACCGCGCTGGCCGAAAAGTCCGGGGTCAGTCGGCGCATGCTGGTGGCGATCGAGGCCGGGGAAAAGAATGTCAGCCTGACCACCCTCGACCGCGTCGCCGAAGCGCTCGATGTGGCCTTCAGCGACCTGATCCAGGCCCCCGACGCGCGCGATACCAGTCGCATCAACGAAGTGGCGTGGGCCGGGGTGATTCCCGGGAGCAAAGCGGTGCTGCTGTCCAAGGCCACCGCCACCCGTGAAGTCGAACAGTGGGAATGGTGCCTGCAACCGGGCGAGGTTTACCCGTCGCAACCCGACGCCGATGGCTGGAGTGAACAGATCTATGTGTTCGAAGGTTGCCTGACGTTAACGGTGGGTGAAGTAACCAATACCATTGCGACTGGCGAGTTTTTCATGTTCGCCAGCAACCAGCCGCACGGCTATCGCAACGACGGATCCGTCGCGGTGCGCTTTGTGCGCAATGTGGTGATTTGAATGGCCCGGAGCGCAGACATCCTGATCATCGGCGGTGGCCTCAGCGGCACGATGCTGGCCGTGCAATTGTTGCGACTGCCCGGCCAGCGGCGGATCCTGATCATCGAGTCGCGCGCCGAACTCGGCCGTGGCGAAGCCTACAGCGCCGTCGAACTGGGCCACACGCTCAACGGCAATGCGGCGCGCATGAGTGTCGACCCGGACAACCCTGATGACTTGACCCAATGGCTGACTGCGCACATTGCCGCTGGTGGCTGGCCGGAGTCTGCCGAGCAGAACGTACCGATCAGTGAACTGTTCCCGCCGCGCGGGCTGTTTGGCGTGTATGTGCAGCAGCGCCTGGCCGAGGCGCGAGTCGTTGGTGCGCGACACGGTTCGACCGTCGAGCACGTTCGCGCCGAAGTCGTCGATCTGCAAACCGATGCTGATTCGGTGCAACTGACCTTGAACGATGGGCAGCACCTGAACGGCGCCTGTGCCGTGCTCGCCACGGGCATGTTCCCCGCCGCGCGCACGCCACAGAAGGATTCCAGCGGCCTGAATGCCGCTGCGCTTGATCCGTGGGACGTCGCGGCCATGCGCCAGCTCGATCCGCAGTCAACCGTGCTGATCATCGGCTCCGGGCTGACCATGGTCGATGCCGTGGTTTCGCTGGAGCAGGCCGGGCATCGCGGGCCGATCGACGTGTTTTCCCGCCATGGACTATTGCCCCATGTGCGTCGACAACCGCCGGCGTGGGTGGATTTCCTTGCGCAAGATCCGGGCATTCGCACGCCGCGACAGTTGCTGCACGAACTGCGCAGGCATTGCCGTGACGCCATTGCCCAAGGCATCGACTGGCAGGCGCCGCTGGACACCGTGCGAGCGAATATCGGCCGGCTCTGGAGTCAGGCGACTGACGTGCAGCGAAGACAATTCGTACGCCATGTGCGGCCATGGTGGGAGAGTCATCACCACCGTTCGCCACCGTTGAGTGCGGCGTTGGTTGAGCGCTTGCACAACGAGGGACGGTTGCGGATTCAGGCAGCGTCGTTCAAGGGGCTTGAACCGAGTACGCAAAATGGTGTCAGCATTCGCATTCGGCCACGCGGTGAGTCTGAGACTCGCGTGGTACACGGCGCAGCGCTGATCAATTCCAGTGGCATCGAGTATGACTGGCGGCGCGTGGCGCGACCGTTGCCGCAGCAGTTGCTGGCGCGTGGGCTGGTGCGTCCGGGGCCGTTGGCGTTGGGGATTACGGCAGCGGTGGACGGCGCGGTGCTGGACGCTGAAGGGCAAGTCGCCAGCCGTCTGTTCGCCATGGGCCCACCGCTACGCGGAATGTGGTGGGAAAGTACGGCAGTGACGGATGTGGCGTTGCAGGCCAGGGCATTGGCGGCGCGGCTGGTGGATTGATGTTGTTCTTGCTGGCCCATCGCTGGCAAGCCAGCTCCCACAGGGTTTTGCATGGATCACAAATCTGTGAGCAACACAGAAAACTGGGGTAGCTGGCAAGCCAGCCCCAATAGGGTTTTGCATGGATCACAAAGTCTGTGAACAACACAAACCACTGTGGGAGCTGGCTTGCCAGCGATGGGGCCAGTTCAGCCAATGATTATCTCGGCAGTGCATTCATCAGCCAGCGCTGGCGGATCTGCTCCAGGCGCCCGTCGGCGCGCAAGATTTCCAGCGCCTGTTGCCAGCGTTTGACCTGACCCGGATCGGTCTGCAGCGAAAAGGCGATGTAGGTGTCCTGTTTCATCAGCGACATCTGATACCGCAAGCGTCCCGGCTCCATGCCCTGGGTGCGGGCCAGCGCGGCGGTGGACAGGGTGTCGGAGACCACGAAATCGGTCCGGCCCAAGCTGAACAGACGCATCATCTGTTCCGGGGTTTCGACACCGTCGAGGTTCTTCAGATTTTGCTGCTGAAGGTAGCTGTAGACCAGCCATTTGCGCGGCACGCTGATGTGCCCGGCCTGATCCGCCTGCTGCAGGGTTTTCACCGGCGGCTGGTTGTTGGCACGGGCGTAGAGCGCGGTTTCGACTTCGATCAGCGGCCCGACCCATTGATATCGATCATCGCGCTCGTCGGTACGCAGGACGGTGAATACGCCAGTGTTGGCTGTTTCGCTGGCCGTGCGCAAGGCTCGTAGCAAGGGGACTTGTTGCAGGGCGATCCGGTCACCGGTTTGCTCTGCCAGCGCGCGCACCACGTCGACGCCGTAACCCTCCAGGTGATCGCCTTGCTGAAAGTGCAGGGGGCGATGGTTGTCGGTGAGCAGTTGCAGATCTGCTGCATCGGCTGCCAGGGCCAGGAGTGACAGCAGACACGCGGCAATCCGTTTCATGAATCGTCCCTGAAAAATTGAGCGCGAAGCTTAGTACGGGCCGGGGGTGGCTGTCGTGCGGAATGTACGGGGCTTTTGCGTCAGAAACCAAGGCTGATTGGCAGAGCCGGCGCACGCAATGGCTGGCACACAACCTGTGGGAGCGAGCCTGCTCGCGAAAACGGTGGATCAGTCAACATCTGAAGTGGCTGACCTGGCCTATTCGCGAGCAGGCTCGCTCCCACTTTGGTTTTTGTTGTGCCTGCATGGGAGCGGGATGCGGTGGCCGGAAGAGTTACGCCACCACGCGATAGCACGGCACATACGCCGCGCCGCCCGGCAGTTTCATCCGGTGCTGGGCGACGAAGGCTTTGAGCAGCGCATCGAGCGGTTGCATGATCGCTGCGTCACCACGGATCTGGTACGGCCCGTGTTCCTCGATCAAGCGGATGCCCTTGTCCTTGACGTTGCCGGCGACGATCCCGGAGAACGCGCGGCGCAGGTTGGCGGCCAGTTCGTGGGGCGGCTGGTCGCGGTGCAGCTTGAGGTTGGCCATGTTCTCGTGGGTCGGATCGAACGGACGCTGGAAGCTTTCGTCGATCTTCAGCAGCCAGTTGAAGTGGAACGCGTCGTTGCGCTCGCGGCGGAACTGCTTCACCGCTTTGAGGCCAGCCGTCATCTGCCGGGCGACTTCGGCCGGGTCGTCGATGATGATCTCATAGTGCTGTTTGGCCGCATCGCCGAGGGTGGCGGTGACGAACGCATCGAGTTGCTCCAGATACGGCGCGGCATGTTTCGGCCCGGTCAGGATCACCGGGAACGGCAGGCCGGCGTTGTCCGGGTGCATCAGAATACCCAGCAGGTACAGGAACTCTTCGGCGGTGCCGGCGCCGCCCGGGAAGATGATGATGCCGTGGCCGACACGCACGAACGCTTCCAGACGTTTTTCGATGTCCGGCAGGATCACCAGCTCATTGACGATCGGGTTCGGCGCTTCAGCGGCGATGATGCCCGGCTCGGTCAGGCCAAGGTAACGCCCACCGTGGATGCGCTGCTTGGCGTGGGCGATGGTCGCGCCCTTCATCGGGCCTTTCATCACGCCGGGGCCGCAACCGGTGCAGATGTCGAGGCTGCGCAGGCCCAGTTCGTGGCCGACTTTCTTGGTGTATTTGTATTCTTCGGTGTTGATCGAGTGACCGCCCCAGCACACGACGATTTTCGGCTCGACACCCGGGCGCAAGGTGCGCGCGTTGCGCAGCAGGTGGAACACGTAGTCGCTGATGCCTTGCGAGGTGCTGAGGTCGATGCGTTGGCTGTCGAGTTCGTTTTCGGTGTAGACGATGTCACGCAGGGCGCTGAACAGCATCTCGCGGGTGCTGGCAATCATTTCGCCGTCGACGAACGCGTCTGCCGGGGCGTTCAGCAGTTCGAGGCGCACGCCGCGATCCTGCTGGTGAATGCGGATTTCGAAGTCCTTGTAGGCTTCGAGGATAGTCTTGGCGTTGTCGACATGCGCGCCGGTATTGAGGATAGCCAGGGCGCACTGGCGGAAGAGGGTGTAGGTGCTGCCGGATCCGGCTTCGCTCAGTTGCTGCACTTCACGTTGAGAAAGGGTTTCCAGGCTGCCTTTCGGGCTGACCGAGGCGTTGATTACGTGTCGTTGGGTCATGCAATGATCCTTAAAACGATGTCATTCCAATGGCAGGCAAATGGCATCCGAATAGTGTGTATCCATGAATGAAGATGGCACGATCTGCGCTGTACCGCCATGTCCCCGTTGGACGCTGAAAAGATGAAAAGGGCCCCCAGCATAGCTAAATCGTGCACAGAGGCGATAATGCGCAACGAGTTTTTTCCGTTGCCCTTTTTATCGTTCAAGGAAGTCATGCCTGATGTTCGAGATCCAGCCGATGGACCCAGCAACGTTTCGCCAGCAGACCCGTCGCAGCACGCTGATCATTGCCGTGCTGTTCCTGGTGTTGGCGATGGCGCTTTCGACGGCGGCGGTGGCGCTGTTCGGTGAACCCGGCGGCGATAATCTGCGTTTCAATGTCGGCGGAGTATTCGTCGCGTTTCTGCTGACGGCGGCGCTGATGCGCGGGCAGTTCTGGCAGCAGCCGTGGATGGCCCCGGCGGTCTATAGCTGGCGGCTCAAGCGCAGTCTGATGAGTGTGACCAACGTGATGCATCAGGTGACAGAGGCCGTTGAGCACAATGATCCGACGGCGATGAAGGTGCTGCGTTTCTATCATCTGGGTTTGACCCAGATGCACGAACTGGACGGTAACTCCAGCGATCACGCGCAGTTGCAGCGGGAGGTCGCAGCGCACCAGGAGCGGATGCAGGCGCTGGGTCTGGAGGTCGACCAGAAGCGCCTGGATCCGGCCTGGCTGCAAGCCTTGAAACCCGCCGCTCGTTAAAACGGAATACGGCTGGCGCGGCGCAGTTTCCACGCACGGGCCAGACGCCCGTAGACCAGCAGGTTGATCACCAGCACCACGCTGCCCAGTGCCAACTGGATCTGTGGCGTCAGACCTGCGGGGTAGATGATCGGCCACACGTAGTGCTCGATGAAGCCGCCGGCGTATTCGGTCTGCCCGGCGGCGTGGCGCATCAGGTTTTCCCAGTAGGTCAGCGGACAGGTCAGGTGCAACACCTCGACCGCCACGCCCCATGCAGCCGCCGGCAGATGCAGCCACATCAGGCGTGGCCACTTGAGCACCAGCAGCCCGCCGAACAGCACGAACAGAATGAATGACAGATGGAACAGCACCAGCCCGTCGGCTGCGATTCGGTACAGCATGTCGTCTCCCTGACACGGTTGTGAAGGCCTCCATGGTACGCCGACAGAGGCGCCGGGGCGCGGCGATTCAGCGCAAGTGCGCAAGATTGTTCAAGCCACGAAGGGGCATTTGCTGGCAGAGTCTGCGACCGTTTCCTCGGTTGAAGAGCGTTATGTCTGACTCACTTATGCCGCGCCGTGCGTTTCTTCGCGGCGCTGCGGCGATCATGCCGTTATCGTTGGCGACGGCGCCGTGGGGGCTGCTGGCCGGCTCCATGGCGATCGAAGCCAATCTCACACCGCTGCAGGGGCAGGGCCTGTCGAGCATTGTGTTCGCGGGCGCCGCGCAACTGGTGGCGATCGGCATGCTCAAGGGCGGTGCCGGGATTTTCTCGATTCTGCTGACCACACTGCTGCTGACCTCACAGCACCTGTTGTACGGAATGAGCATGCGCTCGGTGATCTCGCCGCTGCCCGGGCGCTGGCGCATCGGTCTGGGCTTTTTGCTCACCGATGAACTGTTTGCCCTGACCAGCCAGCATGACCGTCAGCAGTTCAATCGCTGGTATGCCTTGGGCGTCGGTCTGACGTTCTACATCGCGTGGAACCTGTTCACCCTGGCCGGCATCGTCCTGGGCAGCAGTATTCCGGGGCTTGAGCATCTGGGCCTGGACTTCTCGATTGCCGCCACTTTCATCGCATTGATCACCCCGGTGGTGCGTAACGTGCCGACCGTGGTTTGCGTGGCGGTGTCGCTGTTCTGCTCGGTGCTGTTCAGCTATTGGCAATGGGGCTCGGCGCTGGTGCTGTCGGGGCTGGCCGGGATGACCGCAGGATTTGTCTGCAACAAGCTGTATCGGGGGCGCACATGATGGTCTGGGCAGTGATTGTCGGTATGGGGATTCTGGTGTTCCTCAACCGCTACGTGTTTCTCGAACCGCGCCTGCCATTGCGTTTGAGCAGCAACGCGCGGCAGTTTCTCGGGTTTGCCGTACCGGGAATGTTGACGGCGATCTGCGGGCCAATCGTGTTCATGCCGGACAAACAGTTGAATGTGCAGTGGGATAATCCGTATTTGCTGAGTTCGCTGGTTGCGATCGGCTTGGTGCTGTACACCCGCAATACGTTGCTCAGCATGCTTTTAAGCATGGCGTTTTTCTTTTTGTTGCGCTGGTGGTTGTAAGTTGACGGGGAAAAACTGTTCTACGCTTATTGGATGATTATTGTCGACGAGGCGAAGTTCACATGACGACCGAGCAGAAGCGTCCGGATGAAAACCAGGCAGTAGACGACGAAGTGGACGAACCGAGCGAAGAGGAAATCGAGCGTGAGAAACGCAAGGAACAGACGTGGAAGCACGACGATGACAAGGAACTCACCGGGCCCGACGTGAAATTCTGACAGCCCCATGCAAAAAGCCCCGCAGCAGCGGGGCTTTTTGTTGTTTCACAGGTCTTCCAGGTGCGGGAAGTCCGGATGTGACGCCCGATAGCCCAAAGTCTTGTCGATCCACGCATTGAGCTCATTGACCATCACCGGTGGGTGGCCGGGATAGCCCTCGAGCGTGGTGCGCAGAATACGTTCGATGTCCGGCACTGAACGCAGGTTTCGGGTCTTGATGTAGTGGCCGATAAAACAGTCGAGTTGAAAGCGTTCTGTCATGGACAGATAGATACACTCCAGGCCGTTGGCCTGTTTGATTGCAAAATCGTCGCGCAACTTAGTTCTCTGCAAGGCTTGGTAAAAGTTGTAGGGGATTCCTGGTTTGTTGACTCTTTGGTCAACTGGTATGCCAATTGGAAATGCGGCGCGCATGCTATCCGTAGTGCATCTAAATGTATGTATGACGGTTGAAATGTCAGACAAGCGGTTAAGTCGCTCAAACGACTGTTTTTTTGAGGCTGTTTCAGCGATGAAACACCAGCTGTAAAGATCGAGTGTCACCTGTAATCACCTGTAGGAGCTGCCGCAGGCTGCGATCTTTTGATCTTGCTTTTAAAAAATTAAAAATCAAAAGATCGCAGCCTGCGGCAGCTCCTACAGGGTAAACGCGTGAGATCACGGATCTTTAAGCCACTTCTTCAATCAGCCCGGCGCCCTGATTGCGCGAATTGCCGACGGCTTTGCCAACCTTGTGCCAGGCAAATGCCTCGCTGGCTTCACCTTCGAACAGCAGCATCTGTTCGGCACGTTCCGCCGGTGTTGCCGGGTCGAGCCACTCGGCAGCCAGCTCCGGGCGAAAAACCACCGGTCGGCGATCGTGGATATCGAGCAGGCCGCCGACACTGTCGGCGGTGATGATCACGAAACCATCGTCGTCCCGGGCTTCGCCGCCGGGTGTCGGAAACTGGCCGATGGCCGCACAGAACACCGGCCCGTGATCGGCACGCCGGATCAGCCACGGCTGTCGGGTGTTATCCGGGCCGTCGACCCATTCGAACCAGTTGTCGACCGGCACGATCAACCGATGACGCCAGATCGCCCGGAAGAAGGGGCCATGGGCGACTTTTTCCACACGGGCGTTGATCGGCGCCGCGCGGTCCCTGGCCCAGTGCGGACGCCAGCCCCAGCGCAGATTGTCGGCATACAGGCGTTGATCATATTGATGAAGAATGGCGAGAGACGTGGTCGGCGCCGCGTTGTAGTGTTCCAGCGCGGCGTCGCCGACGTGATTGATCAGCGCATCGGGAATGCTCAGCACCGCGACAAAGTCGTGAATGCCACGGTACTGCGAGAGTCTTCCGCACATGCGCTGAATCTCCGGTTGCACGCTTTCAGCTTAGTTGGCTCTGGCCAATCAATCTTGCGCCGCCTGACCGGTGAACGTGTCGCGCCAGATCAGCCAGCGGCGTTCCAGCACTGCGAGCAAACCGTCGCTGAGTTTGCCGAGCACGGCGAGCACGATGATCGCTGCCAGCACGATGTCCGGTCGCGAGGTTTCGCGGCCGTCGCTGAGCAGATAACCCAGGCCTTTGGTCGCGGCGATCAGCTCGGCGGCCACCAGAAACATCCACGCCAGACTCATGCCGCTGCGCAGACCGGTGAACAGGCCGGGCAGGGCGGCCGGCAACAGAATCCGCCGTACCAGTTGCAGGCGGCTGAAGCCATAAATGCGCCCGACCTCGACCAGTTTGCGATCGATGTTGCGAATCGCCGCGACCACGTTGACGTACACCGGAAAGAACGCGCCGATGGCGATCAACACGATTTTCGAGGTTTCATCGATGCCCAGCCACAGCAGCAACAGCGGCACCCAGGCCAGACTCGGAATCGAACGCAGCGCGGCGAACATCGGTTCCAGATACGCCTCGGCCTCACGACTGAGGCCGACCCAGGCGGCGAACACCAGCGCCAGGCTGGCGCCAATTGCAAACCCGAGCAACACGCGGATCAGGCTGGCGCCGATGTGTTTCCACAGCGCGCCTTCGGCGAGGTCGGTGAGGGTCAGGGCGATCTCGCTGGGGGCCGGCATTTGGTAGGACGGCAGCCAGCCGAGACGCACGATGAACTCCAGGACGACTACGATCAGCAGCGGCAGGGCCAGACCTTTGAAGCGCCGTCGCCATGTCGGGTTGAGGGATGACGCTCGCGGCCTCGACAAGCGCCGAGGAGGTGCGGGCAGTTCGTTACTGCGAGTGGTCATACATGGGCTCCGCTCACAGCGAATCCGCAGCGGACGCGGATGGACTGTGAGTCTGGTCGGTTACTGGCGGGCGACGGCTTGCTGCACACCACTGTCGAGCAACTGATCGATGACTTGATCGACATTCACCCCACGCCGCACCAATTCCTCGGACACCAGAATCGGTGCCGCCGCCTTGGACGCCTGCACGTCGTTGGCGGTCAGTTGCGGGCTGCTCAAGTCGGTGCGCGACAACTGCAGTTTGGCCACGTCCAGCGGCAGGCCGGATTCCTTGGCGAGCAGGGCGGCGAACTCGTCCGGATTTTGCAGCGCCCATTGTCGCGCCTGCTCGTAGGCTTTGATCACCGTGTCGATGGTGTGCGGATGCTCCTTGGCGTACTGCTCGGTGACGCTGACCACGCCATAACTGTTGAACGCCGGGTTGCGGTACAGCAGACGCGAACCGGCCTGCACCTGACTGGCGGCCATGTGCGGATCGAGTCCGGCCCAGGCGTCCACATCACCTTTTTCCAGCGCGGTGCGACCATCCGGATGTTGCAGGTGCACCAGCTCAACGTCGTCTTTCTTCAGCCCGGCCTGTTGCAGGCTGCGCAGGGTGAACAGGTAAGGATCGGTACCTTTGGTGGCGGCGATTTTCTTGCCTTTGAGGTCGGCGACGCTCTGGTACGGCGAATCCTTGCGCACCACCAGCGCAGTCCATTCGGCGCGGCTGTAAACATAGACCGATTTGATCGGGCTGCCGTTGGCGCGGCTCAGCACTGCAGCAAGGCTGGCGCTGGAGGCGAAATCGACGCCGCCGCTGTTCAGATATTCCAGCGAACGGTTACTGCCCTGGCTGAGCACCCAACTGACTTTGGTCTGCGGCAGGGCTTTTTCGAGGAAGCCGAAATGCTTGAGCACCAGGCTGACCGGTGAGTAGTAGGCGTAGTCCAGATGAACTTCGGCGGGCGCCGTTTCGGTGGCGTGAGCCAGCGGCTGCAGGCTTAGCGCCATGGCGCTGGCAACCAGCAGCGTTTTGAGGCGAAAAAACGGGAAGAAGGATGTCATGGCGGCGCTCCGGCAAAGGCACTGTTTTTATGTCCAAAAATATCTTTTAAATGGCTGCTTCCTGCATGAATGGAATATTGCAGGCTCTGTGCCATGTGTGTATCAGCCAATGTTTACGGGGTTTTCGCCGGGTTTGACGGCTTTCAACTGTTGCTGGGGCAACACGCTGGTATCGCATTGTTGCGCAGCGAACAGTGAGCATTCGGTGTGCTGAGCTTATGCATTAATCGAATTTAAAAAGCGCCAATCAAGAGCGTTATCGTCTATGCAAATCCCATTGCAGGACCCGCCATGAAGCTCTCCAAATTCTTGCGTATCACACTGACTGCTGGACTGTTCAGCGCACCGCTTGCCTACTCCGCCGAGTCGTTGGTCCTGCACGTCGGTGATCAGAACTACTACAACATCCGTGCCTCGGTCGAAGCCTCCGGCGTGTTGAAAGACGCGCCTTACAGCGTCGACTGGAAGCACTTCCAGGCCGCCGCGCCACTGGCCGAGGCGTTGCAGACCGGCTCGCTGGATCTGGGCTTTCTCGGCGATTCGGGTTTTCTGTTTCTCGCCGCCAAACAGGCGCCGGTGAAGCTGATCGGGGTATCGCGGCAGAACCCGGACACCATCGCCTTGCTGGTGCCGAAAGATTCGCCGGTGAAAACCATCGCTGATCTGAAGGGTAAAAAAGTCGCCTACTGGCCTGGCGCGTGGAGCCAGCAACTGACCTTGCGCGCCCTGGAGCAGGGCGGTCTGCCGGAAAACTACGTCGACTTCGTCAAGCTGATGCCGATTGACGCCGCGGCGGCATTGCCACAGGGCAGCATCGACGCGTTCCCGGTGTGGGAACCGTACATCTCCCAGCAAATCGTATTCTCCGGTGCGCGGCCGATTCTCACGGCGAAAAACCTGATGCCGGGCCTCAGCGCGATTGCCGCGTCGGCGCCGTCGATCGACAGCAAGCGTGCGGCGATTGCCGATTTTCTCGGGCGTTTGAAACGGGCGCGGGCCTGGGTCGACAGCCACACCGATGAATATGCGGATCTGTGGGCGAAGAAGGCCAATCTCGATCAGCAGGTGTCGCGGCACTGGTTGCGCCAGGCGCACATGAGCGTCGGGCCGGTGGATCGACAGGCCGCCGCCGACCTGCAAAGCACCGCCGACTTCCTGTTCAAGGTCAAGGCCTTGCCGGCGCCGCTGGCCACTGCCGGCATCATCGACACCTCGTTTCAACAGGCATTGGCGGACTGAGCGAGCGCCGGAACCAAAGCCTGTGTACCCTATCCAACGCTGGCTCGAATAGCCGGGCGCAGGGATGGATCAGGGCGAGGGAGTTTTGCCGGACGACAACAGGACCGCAACGGTCAGGCGCAAGGCAAAACATGAAATACGCGTTCAATCTTCTCTGTGCAGCGGCCATCGCGTTCGGGCTGGCCGGCTGCATTGCCGCGCCGATCGAAATGACCGCGCAGACCGAAACCCGGCTCAAGGCCCAGGCGCCGGTACGGTTTCTGCTGACGTTCGATGACGGCCCCAGCGCTTCGAGCTTGTGGAACCCGTCGGCGACGGTGCTCGACAGCCTCAAGGACAACCCGGTGCAACCGGACATCAAAGCGGTGTTTTTCGTGCAGACCCGCGCGCCCCGCGCCGGCAACAGTGAGATTGGCCGCGGCATCATGCGACGCGAATACGCCGAAGGGCACATCCTCGGATTTCACACCGCCACCCATTGGCACACCAACCATCGCTCGCTCGACCCGCAAGAGCTGGAGCAGTCGCTGAGCAACGGCACGGCGGATATCGCCGCGATCACCGGCGCTGCGCCGATCCTGCTGCGTCCGCCCTTCTGGAATTACGACAAGCGCACCTTCGCCGCCTATCAGCAACACGGTCTGCATGTGTTGCTGACCGATTTGAGCGCCAATGACGGCAAGATCTGGGGCTTCAACGCCAGCCCCCGACGTCGGGCGAATATGCTGCGCCAGCTATCGGAAGTCCGCGAGCGCATTGCCCGCGGCGAATTACCAACCGTGGACGGCGTCATTCCGGTGGTGGTGACCTTTCATGACCTCAACCGTTACACCGCACGACATACTCGCGAATACCTGCAGATCCTCCTCGACAGCGCCGCCGCCACGGACGTGAGGCTGGCGGACAAAGCGTTCTACGATGATCACGCGGCACTGCAGAAAGCGGCGCTGGCGCGCACGGTTCAGCAGAGTTCGCAGCCGGTGCAGTTGCCGGGCATCTGGAACTGGATCTGGGATCACGACGCGCACTGAGGCGGGGTCAAATATGTGAGCGGGTTGGCAATTGCCGGGGCGGCAGGTTGCTGATGGCTCATCTATGCTCAACGGGTCGACCGACTCAACGCCTGCGAGGCGTGTACCCATGCTAGCCATTGCCGACATCTGCCGGATTGTCGAGTCCGGCTTTCCGTCGCTTGAATGCGAATGCACACAAGTGGAGCAGGGACTGCTGCGGATCAAGGTTTATGAGCCTGACTCCGGGCGAGTCGAGTTGTTGCTCAATGGGGTTTCGCCGGAGCATCTGGTGACGATCCGCGATCTTTCCAACTTCATCGGCGAATTGCGCACGGAAATCAGCGCCGGGCGCCGGGCGTTTGCCGGTTGAAACCTCACAAGCGTCGTTGAAATGCCTGCACGATGCGCAAGGTCGCGTCACTGGTGGGCAGATTCTGCACCGCGTCCAGCGGATGCCAGATGCATTCGATGATCTCGTTTTGCGGGCGCAACTGCTCAAGGTCGAGCACCGAAGCCTCGTAGACATGATGCTGGGTGCTGCCGCTGTGCAGTTCCATCAGATACAACATTTGCTCGGCATCCAGTGCCGTTTCTTCCTGCAGCTCGCGCGTCGCCGCCCCGGCTCTGGTTTCCCCAGGCTCGACTTTGCCGCCGGGCAATGTCCAGCGACAGCGGGGTTTGCGGACCAGGAGAACGTGTCGATCCTGCTCGCAAATGACGGTTGCGCGTACTTTCATCTGTTACCTGTTTGTTGCGTGTCACATAAATGAAATAAAACTGCAATATTCGAGCCGGGCCCGGATTCAAAGGTTCCGTCAAGGTTTGAGCGGGTGGCGAGGCGGAAAGTGCCAGACCTTTGGCACATGACTGTCGCGACACCCGGTCGGCACATCTGCGACAACAGGGTGTAAGGTAAAAAAGCTCAGCTGAAACCACCGTCAGCAAAAAGGAGGTACCCATGAGCATTCCTGTTCTGAACAAAATGCACATGAACGGCTACGACGTACTCAGCGTGAATAACGGCCCTTGGCGGGTTTGTACCCAAGGCGACCGGCTGGCATCGTTTGGTAGCAGAGAGGAAGCGCTGGCCTACGCCGCTGCGTTGCCGGGTTACAGACAACGCTCGGCGCGAGCGCGAAGTCACACTGCAAATTGAAGCAGATGTAACGAAAGAGCCCCGGTGATGACCGGGGCTTTTGTCGAGGGCAGGGGGATCAGTGAACCTTGATCCGGCTGATGGAGCGCGTCTTCACTTCCTTGGCATAGGACTGCAAGCGTTCTTCATCACTTTGCAGCACCTCACAAGACCTCAGAACCGCTTGGGCATCCGCTTCGTTGCCGCTCTTGCGAAGCTGTTCGGCGATGCGCTTGAGGTCGACCGCCGACCATCTCAGATCCGATGCAACGGCTTGCAGGTCGCGTTGAAGTTCGTGTTCGTATTCATTGAGCCGCATGATCACCTCCGGAACATTCTCGGTAAAACAGAGTAGCCGCATTTTTCAGCGATGATGCGCAGCTCGTCTGCCATCGGGCTGGATGCATGTAAATATTTGTCCAATCCCCCTTGTGGGCGAGGCGTCGCGCTGGATGTACATCCGGTTACACGTTACATTCGCTTTTTTTCAAAACAGGGAAACACCATGCGGATATGGATCGGGAGTTTGGCGTTGGCATTGCTGGCGGGTTGCTCATTGCCAGCATCGCTGGTTCCGGGCGAGCCGAATCTCAGCAAGACCACCACCAAGGCGCCTAAAGACTATGCCGCGTGCTTGTTGCCGTTGTGGCAGCAGGACATTCCGAAGACCACGCAGACCGCGATTTCCAATGGTTACCGGATCACGGCACCGAGCATTGTTACCGCCGACGAGATTCTTGACATCATCAAGTACAAGGACGGCAGCCGGGTTTCCCTGTATCAGGGGCCGCCTTGGGCCAAGTCCGGGTCGTTGCGCAAATCGGTGCGTGACTGCCTGTAAAGCACAGCCTCAGCTGCAGAACCCGCCGCCAGAAAAGCAGAAACCGGAGCAATGGTTTCTGCTTTTTTGCTTTGTGAATTTGCGAAATGCGTTGTGACAGATCGGCACGAGGCGTTTTCCAGTGTGCGCTAGGCTTTTGAGTGCTGCCCGGTAACCAGTGGGGCATGCCTTTCAAGGAGCCACGGATCATGGATGATCTGGTCAAAGAAGTTATTCCGTTGTTGCAGTATCTGATTCCCGGATTTGTCTCGACCTGGATTTTCTACACGCTCACTTCATTCAAGCGACCTGATACGTTTGGGCAGATTGTGCAGGCGTTGATTTTTACGTTTGTGATTCATGGGGTGGTAACAAGTATTGGCGAGATCCTTTTGTGGATGGGGATGAAGGGGGTTTCCGTAGGAATATGGGATGGCAAGGCGCAGACGTCTTGGGCATTCTTTTGTTCGCTGGTACTTGGATTGCTGTCCTGTTGTCTGGCGACCAATGACAAGCTACATGGTTGGTTGCGTAGCAGAAACGTAACGAAACAATCTTCTTACCCAAGCGAATGGTTCTGCGCATTCGCCCAACTTGATCGACTCATTACCCTGCATTTGCATGACGAAAGGCGCGTACTTGGTTGGCCGGCCGAGTGGCCGCCGGAATCAGCCAACGGTCAGTTCGTGATCCATAAGCCGCGTTGGCTGCATGAAGATGGCAATGTGGCGCCTTTTGGCGCCGAATATTTGTTGATAGATTCCGCGAAGGTTAAATGGGTTGAATTCAGCCCGGCATCAGAGGATTGATTATGAGCGCCCGCGCACCACAACCAATGCCAAAGAAATATGAACACCTGTTCTTTGGGCCAGACGGAAAACCGTTGGATAGTCCACTGTTGAAGGGGCCGAGTGCGCCTCCACCTTTAAAAAAGCACTGCTGCTGTTCACAGCGTATCCACCAACCAGTCTCTGAACGCTTTCAATGACGGTAACGCCTCATTGCGCGGCGGATACACCAGGTAATAGCTGCGCCGGCTGGTGATCGGCTCCCCCAGTTGCAGCAGTTCGCCGTTGAGCAATTCATCCTCCACCAGAATCCGCGGCACCAGCCCGACGCCAATATTCGCCCGCACCGCCTGAATCAGGTGTGAGGTCATTTCAAAGCTCGGGCCGATGCGCATGCTGCGGTGTGGCAAACCATGATGGGTGAACCATTCCGCCCACGCCTGGGCATTGCTGCTGACATTGAGCAGCAACTGCCCGGCGATGTGCTGTTCGGCGTCGTCGCGTTCGGCCGTCGACAACTGAGCGCTGGCGATCACCACCAGTTCCTCAGTGTGCAGCGGCAGGGCACTGAGGCCCGGCCATTCACCGCCGCCGACACAGATCGCGGCGTCGATTTCGCTGGTGTCGAAGTCGATTGCTTCAATGCGCGAATGCAAGTGCACGGTCATGCCCGGGTGCGCGGTGTAGAAGTCCTTGAGCCGTGGCAGCAGCCATTTCGAGCCGAAGGTCGGCAGCGTCGCCAGACGCAAACTGTGAATGCCCGAACCGAACGCCATGGCCTGCAACGTCGCGCTGCGGATCTGCCCGAGGGCTTCGGCCAGTTCGCGCTGATACATGCGCCCGACATCGGTCAAAACCACTTGCCGGCCTTCGCGGCTGAACAGGCGCATGCCGAGCATCTTTTCCAGAATCTGCACCTGCCGGCTGACCGCGCTTTGCGTCAGCGACAGTTCGTGGGCGGCGCGGGTGTAGCTTTCATGGCGTGCAGCGGCCTCGAAGGCCAGCAATAACGACATGGAAGGGGTGAGGGTTCGCGGATTCATTCGTTTTAGTCATGGATTGCGGGTCGATTTTACGTTTGTCCCGACGGCGCCAAGCAATGAACATAAGCACCATGAGATGGCGGGAGCGTGACGCAATCATTCATTGCGCACAACTGTTCACCGCCACACGGCCCGATTTTGACCGAGATTTCCTCACCGATGATTGCCCAGCTGTCGCCCGCCACCGCATTGACCACTGATTACCAACAGTTCCTCAAAGCCCTGAAAGCCAGTGGCTTTCGTGGTGAGATCAGTGCCGATTACGCCAGCCGAGTAGTGCTCGCCACCGACAATTCGATCTATCAGCGCCTGCCGCAAGCGGCGGTGTTTCCGATGGATGCCGAGGATGTGATGCGGGTCGCTCGGCTGATCGCCGAACCGGCTTATCAGCAAGTGGTGATCACTCCGCGCGGCGGTGGCACGGGCACCAACGGTCAGTCGCTGACCGATGGCATCGTCGTCGACCTGTCGCGGCACATGAACCGCATCTTGGAAATCAACGTCGAGCAGCGCTGGGTGCGGGTGCAGGCCGGGGTGGTCAAGGATCAGCTCAACGCCGCACTGAAATCTGCCGGGCTGTTTTTCGCCCCGGAACTGTCGACCTCCAACCGCGCCACCGTCGGCGGCATGATCAACACCGACGCCAGCGGCCAGGGCAGTTGCACCTACGGCAAGACCCGCGACCACGTGCTGGAACTCGACATGATTCTGCGCGGCGGTGAACGCCTGCACGGTGCAGCGCTGGCGGAGGACGACCTGACAGCGTTGTGTGCCCGTGAAGACCGGGTCGGTGAAGTCTATCGCTGTGCGCGGCAGATCATTGATGAGCAGGGCGAGCTGATCAAGCAACGCTTCCCTGATCTCAACCGCTGCCTGACCGGCTACGACTTGGCGCACCTGCGTGAGGCCGACAATCGTTTCAACCTCAACAGCGTGCTGTGCGGCGCCGAAGGCTCGCTGGGGTTTGTGGTCGAGGCGAAGCTCAACGTTCTGCCGATCCCCAAACACACGATGCTGGTGAACATTCGCTACGCCGGTTTCATGGATGCGTTGCGCGATGCCCGGGCGCTGATGGCGCTCAAGCCGCTGTCGATTGAAACCGTGGATTCCAAGGTGTTGCTGCTGGCGATGCAGGACATCGTCTGGCATGGCGTCGCCGAATATTTCCCGGAAAGCGCCGAGCGGCCGACACTGGGGATCAACCTGGTGGAATTCTGCGGCGACGACCCCGAGGATCTGCAACGCCGGGTCGAGGCCTTTCTCGAACACTTGAGCAGCGACACCACCGTCGAACGCCTCGGCCATACCCTGGCGGTCGGCCAAGCGGCGGTGAACAAGGTCTATGGCATGCGCAAGCGCGCCGTCGGCCTGCTCGGCAACGTTGCCGGCGAAGCGCGGCCGCAGCCGTTTGTCGAGGACACCGCAGTGCCACCGCAGCACTTGGCCGAATACATCGCTGAACTGCGCGAACTGCTCGACAGCCACGGTTTGCAGTACGGCATGTTTGGCCATGTCGATGCCGGCGTGCTGCATGTGCGGCCGATTCTCGACATGAAGGATCCACAGCAAGCGGCGTTGGTGCGTCCGGTGTCCGACGGTGTCGCTGCGCTGACCCAGCGCTACGGCGGCCTGTTGTGGGGTGAACATGGCAAGGGCCTGCGCTCGGAATACGCGCCGGCATTTTTCGGTGAGCTGTACCCGGCGTTGCAGGCACTCAAAGCCGCGTTCGACCCGTTCAATCAGTTCAACCCGGGAAAGATCGCCACGCCGGCCAACACGCACGCGCAGCTGTTGAAGATCGACGAAGTGACCCTGCGCGGCGAACTCGACCGGCAGATCGACGAAAAGGTCTGGCAAAGCTACGGCGCGGCCCTGCATTGCAACGGCAATGGCGCCTGCTACAACTTCGATCCCGACGACGCCATGTGCCCGTCGTGGAAGGCTACCCGTGAGCGTGCGCAATCGCCCAAGGGCCGCGCATCGCTGATCCGCGAATGGCTGCGCTTGCAGGGCGAGGCGGGGGTGGATGTGCTGTCCGATGCGATTCGTCGTCCGGCGTTTTTCCGCAACCTGTGGACCCGTTGGCGCAACAGCCGTGGGCAGAGTGCAGACTTTTCCCATGAAGTGTATGACGCCATGGCCGGCTGCCTGGCGTGCAAATCCTGCGCGGGGCAGTGCCCGGTCAAGGTCAATGTGCCGGAATTCCGTTCGCGGTTTCTGGAGCTGTATCACAGCCGTTATCTGCGCCCGGCGCGGGATTATCTGATTGCTTCGCTGGAGTACAGCATTCCGTACATGGCGCGGATTCCGGCGCTGTACAACGGTTTGATGGGCGCTGCGTTCGTGCGCCAACAGTTGGAGCGCCTTGGTGGCATGGTCGATGTGCCGTTGCTCAGCCGCTTTGATTTTCACGCTGCGCTGCGTCGCTGGAAGGTGCAGCCAGCGACGGTCTCGACACTGTCGGCGCTGACCCCGGCTCAGCGCGAGCGCTGTGTGGTGTTGGTGCAGGATGCCTTCACTCGTTACTTCGAGGCGCCGCTGCTGGCGGATCTGCTGGAGCTGATTTCGCGGCTGGGCTATCAGGTGTATCTGGCGCCGTTCAGTGCCAACGGCAAGCCGCTGCATGTGCAGGGCTTCCTGTCGGCGTTCAACCGTGCAGCATTGCGCAATGCCCGACAACTGCGTGAGCTGGCCGATATCGGCGTGCCGTTGTTGGGGCTGGATCCGGCCATGACGCTGGTCTATCGCCAGGAATACCAGAAAGTGCCCGGCATGCTGGAGTGCCCGGAAGTTGCACTGGTGCAGGAATGGTTGCTCAAGGTGATGCCGGAGCAGCCTGGTGCCGACGCGCCGCAGTCATTCCGGCTGCTGGCGCACTGCACCGAGAAAACCAACGCGCCAGCCGCCACTCGCCAGTGGGAGCAAGTGTTCGAACGGGCCGGGTTGAAACTGGCGACGCAGGCCACCGGTTGCTGCGGCATGTCCGGCACCTATGGCCATGAAGC
Organism: Pseudomonas sp. S8; assembly: GCF_050473925.1. Taxonomy (NCBI): domain Bacteria; kingdom Pseudomonadati; phylum Pseudomonadota; class Gammaproteobacteria; order Pseudomonadales; family Pseudomonadaceae; genus Pseudomonas; species Pseudomonas sp. S8. The sequence goes on along the minus strand of NZ_JBFDVZ010000016.1, from coordinate 1,828,233 downwards.
GCGCAACCGTGAAACCTCGGCGGTGATCTATGAGCAATCGTGGGCGCGACAGGTCGAGGCACCGGCGGAGCAGGGCGAGGCACTGGCCACCGGTTATTCCTGCCGCAGTCAGGTCAAGCGCCAGTCGGATCAGGCGCTGCGCCATCCGTTGCAGGTACTGCTGGAGGTGGTACGTCGCTGAGCGGTTCGTCGTCCGGGGCGTTGTCCCAGATGAGCCGTGGGTCGAAACTCATCGCAGAGAGCATGGTGAACACCACCACCATGCCGAAAAACAGGATGCCCGGGCGTGGTTCGATATCGCCCAGCGCCTGGAACTTCACCAGCGCCGCGACCAGTGCGACCACCAGCACGTCGAGCATCGACCAGTAGCCGATCAGCTCGACGAAACGGTACAGCTTCGAACGTTCACGGCGCGCCCAGTCGCTGCCCCGCTGCACGGTGATCAGCAGCAGCGACAGGGCGACGAATTTGATCCCCGGCACCGCGATGCTGGCGATAAAAATGATCAGCGCGATGTCCCATGCGCCGCCCTCCCAGAACTCCAGCACGCCGCTCATGATCGTGCTGTCGGCGCCGTTGCCGAGCATCACCGTGTTCATCACCGGCAGCAGATTGGCCGGCACGTAAAACGCCAGCGCGGCAAACAGATAGGCCCAGGTGCGCGTCAGGGAATTGGTCTTGCGCCGATGCAGCGGTGCATCGCAGCGCGGGCATTCGTGCGGTTCGTCGGTCATGTCGCAGGCCAGCCCGCAGCTGTGGCACAGGCACAGATTCAATTCGCTGGCGGTCGCGGGTCGCTTCATAAAATGTCCCACAGATCACGAATGTCGCGGCCGGCAATGCGGATCATCATCAGGCTCAGCACCGCCAAGGCGAACAGGCCGATACCCGGCAACACGTCCAGCAGCCCGGCGAGTTTGAACACCGCCACCATCGCCCCCAGCAGACACACTTCGAGCATGCTCCACGGGCGCAGGGTTTCCAGCCAGCGCATGCACAGCTTGAAGCCCGGTGCCCGCCGTGAAGACAGTGCGTAACTCAACACCCAGATCAACAGCACCAGTTGAAAGGCCGGGGCGATGATGATCGAAATCGCCGCGACCATCGCCATGAACGTGATCGGTCCCTGACTCAAGGCCAGCACCGAATCCCACAGCGTCGCGCTGTTCTTCAGGCCTTTCATGCTGATGCTCATCACCGGGTAGAAATTGGCGAACAGCCACAGCATGGCGGCGGTGAACGTCAAGGCCAGCCGCTGTTCGACGGTCAAGCCGTTATAACGCTGCAGCACACCGCCACAGCGCACGCAGAGGGTTTTCTGGTGTTTGCCGAGCACGACTTTTTCATACACGCAATCGCAATGCTCGCAGATGATCAGGTGTTCGGTTGAGGTCATGGGCAACGCTCGACAGCTGGCGCAAAGGGCAGGGGGCGCCTGATCACTATAGAAGCCTGACGTGATTGGGCAAATGTCGATTGGCTTGGGAATCGACTTTTTATGTTATAGAGTAACGCAAATTTTTGCTGAGGCTCGCCGTTGCGACCCCTGATTCATTGACTCGATGGCGAAATGTCCATGACGATTACCTGTGCTCGTTCCAACCCGCCGCCGACCGGTCGCTTGCTGTCCATTGATGCCTTGAGAGGTCTGGTGATCCTGTTCATGTTGCTGGATCACGTGCGTGAGACGTTCCTGTTGCACCGTCAGGTGTCCGATCCGATGGACATCGCCAACACCGAGCCGGCGTTGTTTTTCAGTCGCACCCTGGCGCATCTGTGCGCACCGGTGTTCGTGTTGCTGACCGGGCTGTCTGCGTGGTTGTTCAGCGAAAAGTACGCGGGCAAGGCCGATGTCAGCGCCTTCCTGTTCAAGCGGGGGCTGTTTCTGGTGCTGCTGGAATTCACCTGGGTGAACTTCGCGTGGACGTTTCAGTTGCCGCCGAGCGTGATCTATCTGCAGGTGATCTGGGCGATTGGCCTGAGCATGATCGCGCTGTCGCTGCTGGTCTGGTTGCCGCGCTGGCTGTTGCTGACGCTGAGTCTGGCGATCATTGCCGGGCATAACCTGCTGGATGGGCTGCATTTTTCGCCGGAGTCGGCACTGCATGTGCCATGGGCGATTCTGCATGACCGGGGCTGGATCGAGGTCGGTGACAATCTGCGCTTGCGCACTTCGTACCCGCTGTTGCCGTGGATCGGCGTGATCGGTCTGGGTTATGCGCTGGGCCCGTGGTTCGCTCGCGGGGCTGATGCCTGGAGCCGTCAACAGGCTCTGTTGCTGGGCGGTATCGCCGGTCTGCTGGGCTTCGTCGGGCTGCGGCTGATCAACGCTTATGGCGAAAAGCCTTGGGCGGTTGAAGACACGACCGTGCAAACGCTGATGGCGTTTTTCAACATCACCAAGTACCCGCCATCGCTGCTGTTCATCACCCTGACGGTGAGCATCGGATTGCTGTTATTGGGGGTATTCGAACGGCGGCAGACGCGCCGCTGGATTCGCTGGCTGACGGTCTTCGGTTCGGCGCCGATGTTCTTCTATCTGCTGCACCTGTACGTGCTGAAGGTGCTTTACCTGATGGCGCTGGCGCTGTTCGGACTGAATCAGGGCAGCCATTTCGGATTCGACTCGGTGCCGGCAATCTGGCTGGTGTCGGTGCTGTTGGCGGTGGCACTGTACCCCGCGGTGCGTTGGTTTTCCGCGTTGAAGTCGCGGCGCCGCGACATCGCCTGGCTGAAATATCTGTAAGCCCTGGGGTCATTGCGCTCGCGCAATCAACGCACGACGTAAAACCCTGTAGGAGCTGTCGAGTGAAACGAGGCTGCGATCTTTTGATCTTGATCTGGAAAATCAAAATCAAGAGATCGCAGCGTGTCGCAGCTCCTACAGGGGGCGGTGTTATTTGCGATCCAGCCACACCGTCTGCGCGTTGCAGAACTCACGCACGCCGAAGTGCGACAGCTCGCGACCGAAACCGCTTTTCTTCACGCCGCCGAAGGTCACGCGTGGGTCGCTGGCGGAGTAGCCGTTGATGAACACGCCACCGGTATCCAGTTCGCTGGTCAGTTGCTGGGCCAGTTGCACGTTGGCGGTGTAGATCGTTGCGGTCAGGCCGAAGTCGCTGTCGTTGGCCAGGGCCACGGCGTGGGCGCAATCGCGGGCGGTGATGATCGACGCGACCGGGCCGAACAGCTCCTGTTTGAACGAGGTCATGCGGTCGGTGACATCGGCCAGCACGGTCGGCTCGTAGTAGTTGCCCGGGCCTTGGGCCTTGCCGCCGCCGAGCAGCAGGGTCGCGCCCTCTTCGAGGGTGTCGCGCACTTGCTGGTCGAGTTCATCACGCAGATCGAAACGCGCCATCGGCCCGATGTAGGTGTCGGCGGACAGCGGATCGCCGACTTTCAATTGACGCGTGGCCTCGACGAATTTGCGGGTGAACTCTTCGACCACGCCTTCTTCGATGATCAGGCGCTTGGCCGCGGCGCAGACCTGGCCGGAGTTCTGATAGCGCCCGATGACGGCAGCCTGCACGGCTTCATCAAGATCCGCATCATTGAGCACGATGAACGGGTCGGAACCACCCAGTTCCAGCACGCACTTCTTCAGCGCGGCACCGGCCTGAGCACCGATGGCCATGCCGGCGCGCACGCTGCCGGTCAGGGTTACAGCAGCGATACGCGGGTCGGCGATGGCGGTGGAAACGCCTTCCGGGGTGACGTTGATCACTTCAAATACGCCATCGGCGAAACCGGCGCGCTTGAACGCGTCGCGCAGCAGGTAGGCGCTGCCCATCACGTTCGGCGCATGCTTGAGCACGTAGGTGTTGCCGGCGATAAGCGCCGGAACGGCACCGCGCAACACTTGCCAGATCGGGAAGTTCCACGGCATCACCGCGAGGATCGGGCCCAGCGGACGGTACTCGATGCGCGCCTTGCCGCCTTCAACCTGAGTCGGTTCGGCGTCGAGCATGGCCGGACCGTTTTCGGCGTACCACTCACAGAGCTTGGCGCATTTTTCAATTTCGCCACGGGCCTGGGCGATCGGCTTGCCCATTTCCAGGGTGATCATGGTCGCCATGGCTTCGGCGCTGTCACGCAGGGCGCCGGCGAGGGCGGTCAGGGCGCGGGAGCGATCCTGCAGCGGCTTGCGTTTCCACTTCGAGAAACCGAATGCGGCGCGGGTCAGCGCAGCGTCGAGGGCCTCAGCGGATTCAAAGGCGTAGTGACCGATCTGTTCGCCGGTGGCGGGGTTGATCGAGATGGCGTGGGTCTGGCTGGAAATCTGGCTCATGGCTGGCTCCTGCGAGTTCAGTGGATGGGCCTAGAGTAGGGTGGCGTTTGTTTTCTGGAAACTGAATAATAAAGATCAATTCTTTCACGATTGGAGAATGACTGTGGATCTGGTGCAACTGGAAATCTTCAAAGCCGTTGCCGAGCACGGCAGCATCAGTGCGGCGGCGGCGCAGATACATCGCGTGCCGTCGAACCTGACCACGCGGATCAAACAGCTGGAGCAGGACCTGGGCGTCGACCTGTTCATTCGCGAGAAAAGCCGTCTGCGCCTGTCGCCGGCTGGCTGGAGTTTCCTCGAATACGCCCGGCGCATTCTCGATCTGGTGCAGGAGGCGCGGGCCACGGTCGCCGGTGAAGAGCCGCAGGGCGCATTTCCCCTCGGTTCGCTGGAAAGCACCGCCGCAGTGCGCATCCCCGAACTGCTCGCGGCGTACAACCAGTTGCATCCCAAGGTTGATCTGGACCTGTCCACCGGCCCGTCCGGAACGATGATCGATGGCGTGCTGGCCGGGCGCTTGGCGGCGGCGTTCGTCGATGGCCCGGTGCTGCACCCGGCGCTGGAAGGCGTGCCGGCGTTCGAAGAGGAAATGGTCATCATCGCACCGCTCAATCACGCCCCGGTGCAGCGTGCGGCGGACGTGAATGGCGAAAACATTTACGCGTTCCGCTCCAACTGTTCCTATCGTCACCACTTCGAAAAATGGTTCAGCACCGACGCCGCTGTGCCGGGCAAGATTTTCGAGATGGAGTCGTATCACGGCATGCTCGCCTGCGTCAGCGCCGGGGCCGGGCTGGCGCTGATGCCGCGCAAAATGCTGCAGAGCATGCCCGGCAGTGCGACGGTCAGCGTCTGGCCGCTGGCGGCAGATTTTCGCTACTTGACCACGTGGCTGGTGTGGCGCCGGGGTTCGGTGTCGCGCAGTTTGGGTATGTTCGTGCGTTTGCTGGAAGAGCGCGGTGTGGTGCGTGCAGAAGAGTAGCTGCGTCGACGACGTCACTCATGCCTCGACGCCGCAACGGTCATGCTTCACGGCGTACCGTTTCTGCCGTACAGGCGAAAGCCTTCGCGTTGACTCAGACGCTCGTAATACGCCCTGACGGCGACATAATCCGGATGCGCGAGCGGCGTTTCGAACCAGCGATTGACCGACAGCCCGATGGGGATATCGGCGAGGGAAAACTGCTCGCCACTGACGTACGCGCCAGTCTTCTGCAACTGCTGATCAAGGATGCCCATGGTCTTCGACCATTGATCGACGCCGTTGAGCAACGCGGCGCTGTCCTGATGATCCGGTGACTGACGCACCAGAGACATGAACGCATACGACCACGACCGGTTCAGCTCCGACGCCTGCCAGTCGATCCACTGATCGACCCGCACGCGGGTTCGCGGCTCGGTGGGGTAAAGGTCTGCGCCGCCATGGTCGCCCGCCAGATAACGAATGATCGTGTTCGATTCCCACAGCGTGAAATCGCCGTCCTGAATCACCGGCACCATGGCGCAGGGGTTGAGGGCGAGAAACTCCGGGGTGTCGGAGGGTTTGAAGCCCGAGCCCCAATCCTCACGCTCGAACGGGATCTGCAGTTCAGCGCAGGTCCACAGCACTTTGCGCACGTTGATCGATGACGCCTTGCCCAGAATTCGCAGCATGAGTTTTCCCTGTCTCGTGGGTGCCTGTCGGGGCATCAAGAAATACCACACCACAACGCAGAAGGCCCGCGCATGGCGGGCCTTCTTTTTACATCGAATCAATCTCAGTGACTGCCCACCAGTTTGCCGCCGGTCATCCGCCGCCGATAGGCGCTGTCACGACTGGCCAGCCAGAAGTACAGCGGCGAGGTCACCAGCAGCCCCACCAGCCATGACAGGTCGGCGCCGTTGATATGCGCCGACACCGGGCCGACGTACAGCGGGGTGTTCATGAACGGGATCTGCACCGCAATGCCGATTGCGTAGGCCAGCAGCGCTTGCGGGTTGTAGCGTCCGTAGATGCCGCCGTCGACCTGAAAGATCGACTGGATGTCGTACTTGCCCTTGTGGATGGCGTAGAAGTCGATCAGGTTGATCGCGGTCCACGGCACCAGGACCACCAGCAGCACCAGCACCATGTCGACGAAGTGACCGATGAAGTCCTTCGAGGCGCCGACGGCGGCGAAGCAGCAGGCCAGCAGCACGATGATCGAGATTACCGCACGGCTCTTGGCGGTCGGAATCCAGCGGTAGGCGAAAGTCTGCACCAGGGTAATCAGCGACAGCACCGCGCCGTACAGATTGAGGGCGTTGTGGCTGATCACGCTGAGCAGGAACAGCACCAGCATCAGCGGCCCGATCGAGCCGGTGGCAAGTTTGACCGCATCCATGGTGTCCATGCCCACGGGCGTTGCCAGCACGGCAACGGCACCGAAGATGAACGCCAGACTTGAACCGAGCGCCGAACCCAGATAGGTGGTCCAGAATGTCGACGAGACTTTCACGTCCGCCGGCAAGTAACGCGAATAGTCGGACACGTACGGGGCAAACGCGATCTGCCACAGCGCGGCGAGCGACACGGTGGCGAGCCAGCCGGAGAGGTTGAAGCTGCCGCGGGTGAGGAAGTCATCGGTTTGAATATGGGTGAAGATGTAGCCGAAACCGACGACGATGCCGATCCCCAGCACCCAGGTACCGATGCGGTTGAGCACGTGGATGAAGCGGTAACCGATGATGCCGATGATCCCCGAACCGAGGGCGCCGATGACGATGCCGACCGGCACCGGCACGCTGTCGACCACGCCGTGCAACGACTTGCCGGCCAGTACGATGTTGGAGGCGAAGAAGCCGATGTACATGACGCCGGCAATCAGCACCACCAGCAGCGCGCCGAGCGAGCCGAACTGCGCGCGGCTCTGGATCATCTGCGGAATGCCCATCTGCGGGCCTTGCGCCGAGTGCAGTGCCATCAGCACGCCGCCGACCAGGTGACCGACCAGAATCGCGACAATGCCCCAGACCAGATTCAAGTGGAACAACTGCACGCCCAGCGCGCCGGTGACGATGGGCAACGGCGCAATATTGCCGCCGAACCACAGCGTGAACAGATCCCTGACCTTTCCGTGGCGATCTTCGGGGGGCACGTATCCTATCGTGTGTTTTTCAATGAGCGGGGCGGACGTTGTTGCAGAGGTGGACATGACGAACTCCAAGGCAAGGATGAGTACGTGGACGTACTTCGGTAAGCGCCGACACGGACGGCGCATTTCTTGTTGAAGCGATCATGTGCAAAGGCCCGGGATAGATAAATTAGTAAGTTTGTTGCTTCAGACCTTAAAAAATATATGCCGCGTGTAATGCGTAGCTCCGGTATGTTCAGGCTTCACTCTGTTCTGGATTTACACAGTTTTGTGGTGAGGGGATTTATCCCCGATGGGCTGCGAAGCGGCCCCTCTTTTGACTTTAGAAACAGGGGCCGCTTCGCGCCCCATCGGGGATAAATCCCCTCACCACAGAACCCCCAAACCACAGATAAATGTCCTGACAACAGATAAATCCCCTCACCACAAAAGCGTCGTCTCACTTGCAGAGGTTTTATATGGCCGCCTACAACCTGCGCCAGCTCAAATACTTCGTCACCACCGCCGATTGCGGCAGCGTGGCCGAAGCCTCGCGCAAGCTCTATATCGCCCAGCCGTCGGTCTCCACGGCGATCAAGCATCTGGAAGAAAGCTTCGGCGTGCAGCTGTTCATCCGCCATCACGCCCAAGGCGTGTCGCTGACGCCCAGTGGCTCGCGGTTTTATCGCAAGGCGCTGGAGTTGCTGCGGGTGGCGCATGAGTTCGAGCAGAACGCGCTGGCGGACAACGACGTGGTCTCCGGGCAGATCGATATCGGCTGTTTCGAAACCGTCGCGCCGTTGTACCTGCCGCGCCTGATCGCCGGGTTCAAGCAGCGCTGGCCGGGGGTGGAAATCCGTATTCGCGACGGCGAACAGCAGGAACTGGTGCAGGCACTGACCGCCGGCAGCATCGATGTCGCGATGCTGTTCGAGCACGACCTCGACAGCACCATCGAAACCACCTCGCTGATGCCCCCGCAGCAGCCTTACGCCTTGCTGCCGGCCGACCACCGCTTTGCGCAACAGGCGAAAGTTTCGCTGCACGATCTGGTGCTGGAGCCGATGATCCTGCTCGACGTGGTGCCGAGCCGTACCTATTTCGTGAGCATCTTCGAAGAGCGCGGACTGGCCCCGCACATCGTTTTCAGCTCACCGTCGATCGAGATGGTGCGCGGCATGGTCGGGCGCGGTTTCGGCTTTTCGATTCTGGTAACCCGGCCGTTCGGCGAGTACACCTACGACGGACAGAAAGTGGTGTGCGTGCCGCTGGTGGAAACCGTGACCGGCTCGGGCCTGTCGGCGGCCTGGCTGCGCCGGGTGCAACTGACCAAACCGGTGCAGTTGTTCGTCGATCACTGTCGGGAGGAATTGGCTCGACTGTACGCCTGAACGTACGTCGAGCCGTGTTTCAAGCGTGGATAAAAGCCAGCAGCCGTTGCAGCATCGCATCACAGGCATCGAGTTGCGCGCGACTGACAAACTCGTCCGGTTTGTGCCCCTGATCCATGCTGCCGGGACCACAGACCACGGTGGGAATGCCCGCCGCATCGAACAGCCCGCCCTCGGTGCCGAACGCCACGGTGCCGAATTCCCGTGAACCGCAGAACGCGGCGATCAGCTCCGCCGCCTGACTTTGCGCATCGGTGGCCAGGCCGGGATAAGCCGACAGTTCACTGAAACGAATCGCGCTGTGTTCGCTGACCGCCCGCATGCGTGGCAGCACGTGCTGCTCGGCGTAGGCCTGCAACTGCTGCGCGACCTGGGTCGGATCCTGTGAGGGCAGGGCGCGGATTTCGAAGTCGAAACGGCAATCGGCGGGGACGATGTTCAAGGCCTTGCCGCCGCTGATCACTCCGGTCTGCACCGTGCTGTAGGGCGGATCGAAACGGCTGTCGTGCTGCTCGGGCGCCTTCAGTTGTTGGCCGATGCGTCCCAGTTCGCCGATCAGCTCGGCGGCGTACTCGATGGCGTTGACCCCCAGCGGCGCGTAGGCCGAATGGCACGGATGCCCGTGTACGTCGCAGCGCATCGCCAGTTTGCCTTTGTGGCCGAGCACCGGTTTCAGTTCGGTGGGTTCACCGATGATGCACAGCAAAGGTTTGACTGGACGTTGTTCCAGCTCGGCGAGCAACGAGCGCACGCCGAGGCAACCGACTTCTTCGTCGTAAGACAGGGCAATGTGCACCGGCCTGCGCAGCTCTGCAGCGACCAGCGACGGCACCAGCGCCAGCACGCAGGCGATGTAGCCCTTCATGTCGGCAGTGCCTCGCCCGAACAGCTTGCCGTCGTGTTCGCTGAGTTCGAACGGCGCTACTGTCCAGGGTTGACCATCGACCGGCACCACATCGGTGTGCCCCGAGAGCACGATGCCCGGGTGCTCGGCCGGGCCAATGGTCGCGAACAGATTGGCCTTGCTGCGCTCGGCGTTGTAGATCAGCTCGCACGGCACATCGAAGCCTGCGAGGTAATTACGCACGAACTCGATCAGCTGCAGGTTGGATTCGCGGCTGGTGGTGTCGAACCCCACCAGCGTCTTGAGCAACGCGACGCTGCTGCTCATCGATCGTCTCCGGCAACGCCATAGCCCGGTGCCTTGGCCGGGTCGAGCGCGCGATCGATGTAGTCCTGCAGCTGCGGCTGATAGGCGTCCCAGAGTGTTTGCAACTCGCCGATCGGATTTTCGTCGGCCCAGTCGACCCGTAGATTGACGATCGGCCAGGTCTGTTCGCCGACCACCACCACCGCTGCCGAATGCACTGGCCCGGCTTCGCCACCGAGGGCCTGGGCGGCGTGCAGGGCCTTGAGCAAACGGTCGGCCAATTGGCCTTCGCCGTCTTCAAAGGCGCTGACCATTGCTTCGATCACCGCGCGCCCGGCGAGCATGTTGCCGGCGGCCACGCATTGTTCGCCGCACACGGCGTTGTGCACGCCGAGGGTTTGTGCACCGCTGAAATGCGCGGTCTGGCCGAGGTGGTTGATCGCGGTGATCTGCCGGTACTGGCTATAGCCGTTGCGGGTCAGCACCTGGTCCAGCGCCGCATCGGGCGCGTGACCTTGTTCCATCAGCGCGAGGACTTCCGGGCCAAGGGACGGCAGGGTGATGTTCTGGCTCGACACCGCGCCAACCCCCGGCAGCAACCACGGGCAACGCGCACCGACGGCGATGCTGGAGGAACTGATGGCGACACCGAACTGGCCGGTTTCGGGGCAACGGGCTGCGATTGAAAAGGTCATGGTCTAACTCCTTTCGAGGAATTTGTTGTCCTTGCGGGCCTCATCGCTGGCAAGCCAGCTCCCACAGTTATTGGGTTGGTCACAAAATCTGTAAGCACCTCAAACCTGTGGGAGCTGGCTTGCCAGCGATGGCCGCGACGCGGTGCGTCTGATTACTCGGGAATCACCGCCACCACATCAATCTCCATCAGCCACTGCGGCTGCCCGAGTGCCGACACCACCAGCCCGGTGGAAATCGGGAACACACCTTTGAGCCACTTGCCGACTTCCTGGTACACCGGCTCGCGGTAGCGCGGGTCGATCAGGTAAGTCGTGGTCTTGACGATGTGGCTCATGTCGCTGCCGGCTTCTTCCAGCAGTTGCTTGACGTTGCGCATGGCCTGTTCGGCCTGCGCGCGCGGATCACCGAGGCCCACCAGATTGCCGTCGAAATCAGTGCCGACCTGACCCCGGACATACACGGTGTTGCCGGCACGCACGGCCTGGCAAAGGTCGTTGTCCAGGGTCTGGTTTGGGTAAGTGTCCTTGGTGTTGAACATACGGATGCGGGTGTGAGTTGGCTTGCTCATGTACAGCTCCAGACTGGGTATTCAGCGGCGCAGAAGCACCGCCGCGAAAGTAGGCAATCAAGCGTCGACGGTGTCGGCGGCTTTTGTGTGAGCGGTCGAATGCAGGGCGGCTTCACGCTGCTCGGCATCTTTGTAATCAAGGTATTTGCGCTGGGTGGCGATGTGGTCGGCCACGTGTTTGGCGTCATGCCAGACGCCCCAGATAAACGACGAACCGCGTCGCGACTGCCATGGCAAGCCGAGGAAATACACCCCCGGCTCGCTGGACACGCCGCGCTGGTGCTGCGGTTTGCCCTTGTCATCAAATGCCGCGACTTGCAGCCAGGAATAATCCACGGCGAAGCCGGTGGCCCAGATGATCGAGGTGATCCCGGCTTCGGCCAGATTCAGATCGAGCAGCGGATTTTTCACGCACTCCGGATCTGGATAGGTCTCTCGCGCTTCAGGTTCTAGTGGCAGGTCGAGGCCGTTGCGCTCGATGTAGGCATCGGCGGCATCCAGCAAGGCGAGGTAGTTGTCATCGCCACGTTTGAGGTTGTCGACCAGGTCCTGCTTGAAGGTCACCACGCCGTTATTGAACGACTCGGTCACGCCGACCAGGGTCATGCCGCGATGGGCCAGACTCCGGAAATCGATGGTGCGTCCGCCATGCGCGCCGCTGACCGCAATGGTCACGTGCTCACGGCCGGGTTTCATCGCCGCCTGATCCCACTCGCCGAGTACCCCCAGCCACCAGCAGAAATCACGGTTGCGATAGGCACGCGGCGGACGGTCGTGAGCGCCGACCGAAAGGTAAACCTGCTTGCCGGAACGCTGCAGCTCATCAGCGATCTGTACGCCGGACGAACCGGCACCCACCACCAGCACCGCGCCGTCGGGCAGTTGCTGCGGATTGCGATAGTCGGCGGAGTGGATCTGCAACAGACGTGGGTCGTGCGGTGCAATCGGCGGGATCACCGGGCGCTGGAAAGGACCGGTCGCCGCGACCACCCGGCTGGCCTCGATCACGCCCTCGGAGGTCTCGACGGTGAAGCCCGGACGCCCGACATTGCGCACCACGCTTTTGACCTCGACGCCGGTGCGGATCGGCGCGTTGAATTTCTTCGCGTAGGCTTCGAAGTAGTCCGCCACACGCTCCTTGGGGGCGAAACCATCGGGGTCGACATCATCGAATTCCAGCCCCGGAAAGCGGTCGTGCCACGCCGGACCGTTGGCCACCAACGAGTCCCAGCGCCCGCTGCGCCAGCGTTCGGCAATGCGGCTGCGCTCCAGCACCAGATGCGGCACACCGAGTTTGCTCAGGTGCTCGCTCATCGCCACACCCGCCTGTCCGGCGCCCACGACAAGCGTGTCTGTTTTTATTGTTTCAGTGCTCATTTGTACATCCTTCCTGGCAAGGCAAGTGGATTCGGATCGCTTCAGGCTTGTCCGTTTTGCTTGCGGTCAGACTAGGCAGGAGGGGGGTATCGGTAAAATATTATTAAGCTGGGATGTGAAGATAAAATTCTGATGCAACGCTCTGAGAGCCCCGTGGTTAAAGGGCTTCGGATCATCTGAGGTATTCAGAAGGTCAGTCTTGGGCCCAGGTAGGCGTTGGCGTTTTCGATATCATCTTCGCCCAGTGCGCCAACGTCGGCAGCGAGTCGCAGCCTGGCCAGCAAGTAGCGCAGCTTGGCTTCAAACAGGTCTCGGCGAGCAGTGAAGATCTGCTCCTGAGCATTGAGGATATCGATGTTGGTGCTACTGCCGGCGAGAAAGCCTTTCTTCGACGACATCAGCGAGCGTTCGCTGGACATGACGGCTTTTTCCAGCGCGTGGATTCGCGCTTCTCCACTTTGCACACTGCGAAATTCCCGGGTGGTGCCGGAGATGATTTCCTCGCGGGTTGCATTCAGATCCTCTTCTGCCTGATCCCGTGTGGCGATGCTCTGCCGGGCCCGGGCGCTGACATAACCGCCGCTGTACAACGGAATGTTCAACTCCACTCCAGCCGAGGTGTAGCGGTTGCGTTGATTCTGGGTGGACAGGGTTTCACTGTCGGCGGCGGTGTAACCCAGTACCAGATCGAGGGTCGGCCAGTGACCGGCCTTGGCCTTGGCGACTTCTTCATCAGCAGTATTAACGTTCAAGCGTCGGGCACGGATCGAAGGGTTGTCCGTTCCCGCGCGGATGATCCACTCCTGCAGAGTGTTGGGCTGCAGGGGTGGGGTGGGAAAGGTTTCCTGCAGTGTGGCGACCTGCTCGGGTGCTTCGCCAATGTATTCCTGCAGTTGACGTCTGGCGACGACGAGGCTGTCCTGAGCTTCGATCAGCTCAGCCTGAGCCAGGTCGCGCCTGGCCACGGCCTCATCGACATCGGTCACGGTACCGTCACCCAGCTCGCGGCGGCGTTGAGTGGACGCCACCTGCTCATGCAGCGCGTTGAGCTTGGCCGCCGCCAGCTTGGCGGTTTCATGAGCCAGCAGCACGTCGAAGTAGCGCCCGGCCAGGCGCACTGCCGAGTCCTGAGCCTTGCCATCGAACACTGCGTTACCGTATTCGGCCTGGTACTGGCCCTGGCGGTACTCGGCCATTTTCTGTTTGTTGAATAATGGCTGGCGCAATTGCAGCGTGGCACCGCGAGAGGCGTAGTTCAGATCGTTGGTGTGGTTGTTGCCGTAGAAATCAGGCTGCTTCTGCGTGCCATTGATGTGATTGTCGAACGCGGTGATACCGATTTTCGGCAGTAGTCCCGCCTTGCCGATCGCGCGGTTTTCCAGGGCCGCCTCTCTTTCGTGACCGGCGGAAAGGTAGGTCGGGCCCTGAAACTGCATCAGATTCCAGGACTCGCGAAGATCCAGTGCCAGCACTGGCTGCGCCAGGACCAACAGCACTGTCACGCCGATGATCCGCTGCACCTCATTGCTCCTTGAACGCGCTGTTGACGCGGTCGAGCAATGGTTTCAACAGATAGCTCAGCATGTTGCGCTCACCGGTCTTGATGGTCACTGAGGCGGGCATGCCCGCGCGTATGTGATTGCTGCCAAGCATCGTCATCCCGTCCTGGGTAACTTCAATCTGCGCCAGGTAATAGGGTTGTTTGTTGTCCTCACTCATCAGGCGGTCAGCCGAGATGGTCAGCACCTTCCCCGGGATGTTCGGCGTTTGCACATGGTTGAATGCGGGAAATGAAATGGTCACCGGCAGCCCCGGGTTCATGCGGTCGATCGCTTGCACCGGAATCATTGCGTCGATTTGCAGCGGCTCATGGGCGGGAACGATTTCCATGATTTTGAAACCGGGTGCAATCACGCCGCCGACAGTCGACACACCCAGCCCTTGCACCATGCCGTCGATGGGCGAACGGATTACGGTGTGTCGAACCTGATAGTCCAAGGCTTGCAAGCGATCGGTGAGGGTACTGTTTTCTTTCTGCACATCAGCCAACAGCGACTGCACTTCCTTGCGGTAGTCGTACTCGCGCTGAATGATCCGTAACTTGATGTCGGCGGCCTGGCCCCGGGCGCGGGCGATGTTGTTCAGATTGTCGGCCTGGGACGCGTTCAGATCGGATCCGCTACGCTCCAGCTCCAGCATCCGATTGCGCGGCACGTAGCCTTCGGCGGCGAGTTGGCGCACCCCAACCAGTTCCTGATTGAGAAAACCGATCTGTGAGGCGCGTGCGTTGTAGACGCGTTGCAGTCCCTTGATCTGCGCATCGGCGGAGTTAAGCGATTCACGCAGGATGTCGAGTTCGCCGGCCAGACTGGCGCGCCGCGTTTCGAACAGATGACGCTGCAAGCGGATGGCCTCCGCCAGGTGTTCGTTGGCGGCATAGCGCTTGAGCATGAGCGGATCGAATACGACGTCTGGCAAACCGTCGCGTTCAGCTTGCAGACGGTTCTCCATGGTTTTGGTAGCGATGAACTGGGCATTCACCACGCCTTGTTCCGAGAGCGCCTGAGTGGCGTCCAGCCGTACCAGTTCCTGATCCTTGCTGACGTTATCGCCTTCGCGCACCAGAATGGCTTCAATGGTGCCGCCAGTCTGGTGCTGAATGGCCTTGCGGTTACTGGTGACCTTGACCGTTGCGCTGGCAACGATCCCGGCGTCCAGCGGCGCCAGCCACGACCAGAGCAGGAAACTGCCAAAACCGACGATCACCAGCAGTACACCCCAGCGCGCCGGGCGCCGATCATCGACATCGATGTCGGCCATGGCGCGCATCAGCTCGCGGCCATGCGCATCCACACTCAACGTGCCCATTTATTCTCTCCCGCGCACGGCAGACAGGGTTGGCGAACCCACCGTTGGCAGCACGCTGGTCTGGCGCAGCGCGGCGAACACTTCTTCACGAGGGCCGAACAATTGAGTGCTGCCTTCACGCAACATCAGAACTTTATCGACGGTACCGAGAATGCTTGGTCGGTGGCTGATCAGCACAGTGGTGCAGCGCCGTTGTTTGAGATCCTCAAGTACTTCGATCAGGGCCTTTTCCCCGGCGTCGTCAAGGTTGGCGTTGGGTTCGTCAAGCACGATCACCGAGGGCTCGCCATACAGCGCGCGGGCCAGGCCAATGCGCTGGCGCTGGCCGCCGGACAACGGATTGCCGTCGACATCCAGCGTCGTGTCATAACCGTGAGCAAAGCGCAGGATCATGTCGTGGACGCCTGCTCGCTTGGCAGCGATGATGACCGCATCACTGTCGATGTCACCAAAACGCGCGATGTTGTCGGCGATGCTGCCTTCGAACAGTTCCACATCCTGAGGCAGATAGCCGATCCATGGGCCGAGTTCCTGCTTGTTCCACAGGTAGACGTCGGCGCCGTCCAGACGCACCTTGCCGCTGAGCGCCGGCCAGATGCCGACCAGCAAACGCGCCAGTGTTGATTTGCCCGAGGCGGAGGGACCGATGATGCCCAGTGATTCACCGGGTGAAAGATTGAAGTTGGGCCCGTGAATGATCGCCTGGGTCATTCCTGGAGCCCCGGCATGCAAATGCTCGACCGAGATCATGCCCAGCGGTCTTTGCAGCTTCATCGCATCGGCGCGCTGTGGAAAATCCTTCAGCAGGTTCTTTAGCCGTCCCCACGCACGACGACTGGTCAGCAATTGTTTCCAGGCGCCAATCAGTTGCTCCACCGGCGCCAGTGCACGGCCGCTGAGGATCGAACAGGCGATCATCATGCCCGGCGTGATCGAGCCTTCGATCGCCAGCAAGGCGCCGGTGCCGAGGATCAGTGATTGCAGGGTAATCCGCACGAACCGCCCAAGACCACTGATATAGGCGGCTCGATCCGAGGCCAGGGTCTGCATTTGCAGA
Source organism: Pseudomonas sp. S8 (assembly GCF_050473925.1). Classification (NCBI taxonomy): domain Bacteria; kingdom Pseudomonadati; phylum Pseudomonadota; class Gammaproteobacteria; order Pseudomonadales; family Pseudomonadaceae; genus Pseudomonas; species Pseudomonas sp. S8. The sequence goes on along the minus strand of NZ_JBFDVZ010000016.1, from coordinate 1,811,746 downwards.
ATCTGCAGATGGTTGCCGAACCAGCGACCGGTGATCGCCGGCAACATGCCCATCGCTTCAATGACTTCAGCGTTGCGCAGATTGTTATTGGCGAAAGTTCCCGAGATCTGTGCAGCGATATTGGCTTCGCCCAACGGCTTTTTCGTGGCGATCTCGGTGAGCCATGTCAGCGCCACCAATACCAGCGAGCCACAGAGGGTGACGATGCCCAGCAAGGGATGAATCAGATAGGCGACAAACAGGTAAATCGGCGTCCAGGGCGCATCGAAAAACGCGAACAAGCCATTGCCGGTCAGAAACTGACGTACCTGTGCGAGGTCCTGCAGTGCCTGGGCAGGATTGCCGCCGGCGCGCTGCAAGTTACGCTCGAAAGCAGCGGTGAACACACGGCGGTTGAGGGCCATGTCGAGACGGTTGCCAACGCGGATCATCACCCGGGTACGCACCACTTCCAGCATGGCCAGCAAGGTGTACAGGCCGATCATCAGAATCGTCAGCATCAGTAGCGTGGTCAGGTTGCTGCTGACCAGCGCCCGGTCATAGACCTGCAGCATGTAAATGGCGGGAGAGAGCATCAGCACGTTGATCACACCACTGAATCCGGCCAGCGAATAAAACGTGCGGCGCAGCCGAAAAAACACGTCGGCCAACTCGGATCGCGAGTGATTTTTCTTGTTCATCGGGAAGGTTCCAATGCCGTAGCGTCATGTAGCTCAGCGTAGGAGAGTGACTGTTGGTCGGATAAAGGTGCGATCCGGCTTTTTTGCGAGCGGCATATTTTTGACTGTCAGTAGCGCTTTGCAAAACAACAGGTTGTTGTGGATTTTTTGAGTCTCTTGTTACGAAGAAAGCTTATTGACGGTTAAAAATCGCCCGACTTAAGTCTAATTTCCCCGCCGCGGACGCCGCCGGCACCCGGCATCGCTGCAGGTTTCCTGCTATTAATCACTGGGTGTCTGAATGCTCAGCCATTTCAGGAGTGCGTCATGAATCCTTTCATCCGCATCGGCATTGCCGATGATCATCCTCTGCTGCGTGAAGGTGTCGCCAATACCCTGCGAAAAAGGACCGACCTGCAGGTTGTGGAGCAGGGTGGCAGTGCTGATGACGCTCGTGATATCGCACAACGGATGAGGCCGGACGTGATGTTGATGGACGTCAACATGCCGGGCGATGTATTTGCCGCAGTCAAATACATCGCCACGCAACTGCCGGAGGTAAAGGTGCTGATGCTGACCGTCTCCGAATCTGAGGATGACGCCTATTCGGCACTGGAGGCCGGCGCGCGTGGGTATGTGTTGAAGGGCGTCAGCGGACCGGATCTGGTGCAGGCCATCCGTTCGATTGCCAGAGGCGAAACGTTTATCACCCCAGAATTTGCCAACAAACTGCTGAGCAATTTCAAGCGGCATGAAGCTGAGGTGCGCAAGATCGACCTCACGCACAGGGAGGAGCAGATCATCCGCGAGGTTTCAAAAGGCCTGACCAATAAGGAAGTGGCATCGAAGCTCTTCATCAGCGAAAAAACCGTCAAGTACTACATGACCTGTGTCATGCAGAAGTTGCATGCGCGCAACCGTGTTGAAGCGGTCACGGCGCTCAGGCGCCATTGGGAGCGTGAGGCTGTCGGTCGTTTGCATATCGGCTCGGTACCGTCACAGCTGGATGCCCACGGGGGTTCCTGATCAGTATTTGAGTTGTGCACTGACCGCGGTGCCGGTGTCTGGTGACGACTGGATCCTGAACACGCCGCCCAGCGACTCTACGCGATAACGCAGACCGGCCAGACCCAGCCGGTTTCTACCGTGGCCATCGACCAGCAATGCATCCGCGGCCATTCCGGGCCCGCCATCCTTGACGGTAACCAGCAACGTTCCGTCGATATGATGAGCGATGATCGCCTGGTCTTTGCCTTGCGCATGGCGATAGGCATTGTTGAGGGTTTCCTGAACAAACCGGTAGAGGCACAGCTTGACCGGTAGCGGTGCGGAGTCGGGCAGCGGCGAGACGTTCAGCTGCACCTTGCTGCCGGTGCGCTGCTCATGCCGCTGCGCCACCAGATGCAGTTCTTGCGTCAACGTCAGGTCGTTGATTTCCGGAAGGGCCAGACCTCGCGAAAGATCGCGCACTTCGCGCAGCGCATCAGTAGCGGCGCCGCGGATGGTTTCCAGCGATTCCTGATCGAGCGTGTCGCAGTGCTCGGCGAGATCGTCCAGGCGGATCAGAATCAGCGTCAGCAATTGCGCTGGACCATCGTGAAGGTCGGCGCCGATGCGACGCAGGGTCAATTCGTTGATGCGCGAGAATTCTTGGGTCGCGGTGTTGATCTTGCGATGCAGTGCCGCATTGCTGACGCGCAGTCGGGTTTGTTCCAGCAAACGTAATTGCAGTGACACTTGTTGGCGCTGGATGATCTGGTCGCCGCGTCGCACGAGGAAAAACAGCAGCGCCAGCATCGCCAGGGTGGCGGTACCGACCACCAGCCAGACCTGCTGGCGCACGCGGCTGATTTCCTGTTCCAGGCTTTCAGCCTTTTCATAGAACTCACCCACGGCAATCACTTTTCGGGTAGTGAACTCGCGCAATGGTGCATAAATTTCGTAGAGCGGAACGTTGAGTTTGCGCTCGAACTCGTTTTCTTCCTGATCCAGATCTTCGAGGTCGGTGACCACTTCGCCTTTGAGCGCATCGGCGATTTCATCCATCGGGAACTGCCGGTTGGTGATGGACTTGTCCGTGCTGTAAACCACGGTGCCATCGGCGCGCCAGATCTTTATCGAGACAATGTGGCGCTTCAGTGAACGGCTTTCCATCAGTCGATCCAGCGCCTTGATGCTGGCGGGTGACAGGCCGTTATCGCGACTCATCTCCTGCACGTAAGGCTCCAGAAACGCTTCCATGTAATGCGCGCCAGCCTCGGCGGCACTTTGCACGGCCGCCCGTTCTATGCGCGCACTCACCAGTTTGCCGACGAACAACATGGTCAGCCCGAGGATCAGCGCAGCGGCCATTACAAACTGGGTGGAGCGGCTCAAGTGACGTGTGCGCAGCTTGAAGCGCGAGCGCCAGGCGCCTCTGGAGACGGACCTTGACTCGACCAAAGTCTCAGTCTCGTCGGCGACAAAAGTCTCGTGTTTTGATTCGACTTTTGCATCTTTTGCCATCGCGTCGATTTCCTGATGATCGTGGTAAGTCGGTTGAAAAACCTTGCGAGCCAACGGATATCCGGAGTTTGCCATGTACCAGCTAAAGCGCTTTACCCTCAATGCCAACGATATTTCGTTCCTTGAACAGCAGGTGTCCTTTCCGACTATCCATATTGTTGGCTACGACAGCGCTGGCCAACCGTTGTATGGCTACGATGGCTCGGACGGCAACGTCCATGTGCTGGGTTTGCTTGGCAGCTTCAATCCGCTCGATACACCGCCCGGTGAAGCTGTCTGGTACAACGGCGCCCGCGATCCGATCGGGCTGCGCAACGTCTCCGGCCATTTCAATAACCTGACCCAGGACGGCCAGAGCTGGGGCAGCTTCGGGCAGAATTTCATTCGTCTGACGCATTCGGACTACAGTCACTACGTCCAGCAAAACCTGAGCAATGCTGCGTTGACCCTCGGCGCCGGTGTGCCTGCAGGCATCACGCCCATGTCTGACAGTAGTTCACTGTACAGCGATCCGACAGCGTCGCTGGTGGACTACACCCCCCGGATGATCAGCCAGACCATCGTCAGCGGTGGCGTCACTTTCGCAACCGACGCCAATGGTCATATTCAGCACACTGCCACCGGCGTGGCGATCGTCACTGACCCGGGCATTCTCGGCACCCTGGGTGAAATCGACACCAGTGCCCCGGATTCCGGCCAGTACTACATCCGTAACCAGAACACCGTGTCGGGTGACCCCTCGACCACTGGCTGGTTCACCCTGTTCGGGCAGTTCTTCGACCATGGTCTGGACTTCATCAACAAACCCAACCAGAACGCGACCATCACGATTCCGCTGGCGCCGGACGATCCGCTCTACGGCACGATCGGCCCGGATGGGCAACCGGTGTACTCGATCAAAGTCCACCGCGCCTCCGTGGCTGAAGTGGACGGGCAGGGGCAGGCGCAGTACGTCAACCTCGACTCGCCCTACATCGATCAGAATCAGACTTACGGCTCCAATGACGCAGTCACGCAGTTGCTGCGCCAGTGGGTGGCTGACCCTAATCATCCCGAGCAATTCATCGCCGGAGCGGCCCTGTTCGATGGTACGACCTTGAGTGATGAGGCGGCCTGGACGCTTAACGGCGTACTGACTCACCAGACCCTGCCCACCTTGAGCGAGTTACGCGCGCATGTGCTGGCCACCGGTCGTGACGACCTGACCTGGGACGATATCGCCAACTTTCGTGTGCGCGACGCCCAAGGCCATGTGCTTGATGCCGACCCCAACACAGCAGGCGTGCAGGCGGTTTACACCCGTGAAGCGCTGCTGCTGGACATGAATCCGCACTTCGATGATGCGCATATCGACCAGGCTCGCCTGATGTCGCTGGATTCGCACATCACCAGCATCACCTTCGATGCCAACAACCCTTACGGCATGGTCGTCAATTACGATAATGCCGGGCCGAAGAATCTGTTCAGCTTCGTCAACTTCGCTGATTTCACCATCAGTGCAGCGCCGGGCAGTGCCGATTACGCAGTGGCCAACGAACTGTTGCTGCAATCGGTGGGCGATCACTACATTGCCGGCGACGGACGGGTGAACGAAAACTTCGGCCTCACCGCGATTCATCACGTATTCCACGAAGACCATAACGTGCAGCTGATCAATCTGCAGAACGAAGTGCTGAGCCAGACTGACGTCAATGTACGGCACAACTGGCAGGTGCAGATCAGCAATGGCAATGGCAGTTTTTACACCGACGCCAATGGCAACTTCACCTTGGCTGACGGCGTCACGGTGTCCTGGGATCAGGACAAACTCTTCTACGCCGCCAAGCTGACCGTGGAGATGGAATACCAGCATGTGGCGATCGACCAATACGCCCGGTTGATCACCCCGGACCTGCCTGAGTTCGTCACCTACGACTCGGGCATCAACACCAATATTTCGCTGGAGTATGGGCAGGCAGCGTTCCGCTTCGGGCATTCGCAACTGCGTGAAACCATTGATGCTCTGGAAAAAAATGCCAGTGGCAGCTACGACCTGACCGGTGCGATCACCCACTACGCACTGGAGCAGGCTTTCCTCAATCCGGGTGGTTTTGCCGAAGTGGGCCCAACCGCTATCGCGCTGGGCATGACCCGGCAGATCAGCAACGAAATCGACGAGTTCGTCACTCCGGCATTGCAGCAGGGCTTGCTTGGTCAGCCGCTGGATCTGGCGACCATCAACCTTGCACGCGGTCGTGATTTGGGCTTGCCAACCCTGAATCAGGCGCGACAGCAGATCCACGATGCACTGGTTGCCGAACGGGCTTCACCGGCCGGCGCGCAACACCATACGAATCTGATCGTCGATGGGCTGACGCCCTATACCAGTTGGAGTGACTTCGCCAACAACATGATTCACCCCGAGTCACTGGTGAACTTCATTGCCGCCTATTCGTTTGACGGCGATGTCGCCCACGCGCAGGCAATCATCGATGCCGACGCCACCGGCCTGACCACTAACTACGCCGGTGGCAGCGTGACGGCAGAGCAAGCGGCCTATTTCCTTTCCGGCGCGGCAGATCCGAACGGTAACCACGTCGCCGGTTATGACGGCTACAACGCCATCGATCTGTGGATCGGCGGTCTGGCGGAAAAACACGTCTACACCGGACAACTGGGCACGACCTTCAATGCGATCTTCGAGGATCAGATGGAGCGGTTGATGGACGGTGACCGTTTCTACTACCTGTTCCGCCTCGACCTCGGCTTGCCGGCGATGACCAACCTCAACGAGCAGGTGGTCACCGAGCAGTTCAAGGACATCATCGAGCGCACCACCGACGCACGGCACTTGGCGGGTGATGTGTTTGGCTACGCCGACAGCTACGTCGAATTGAGCTACACCGACTCCGGTGCCAGTGCCACCGCGTACAAGAGCGAACACAAATACGGCACGCTGATCGAAGCCAACCACATGGGCGTCTATTCCACCGGTGGCGTCGGCGGGATTGGTGGCAACGGCTTGCTGGTGAGCTTGAGCAATCCGGAAACGCATACCTCGCAGACCTACATCCGCGACTATCGTCCGGATCAGGGCCAGAATCCCGATGGCACGGCGGCAGTGGGGTACAACTCTCACGAAGTGCTGGTCGGCACCGACTACAACGACTGGCTGGATGCCGGCGACGGTGACGATACGATCTACGGCGAGGGTGGCGATGACATTCTCGATGGCAAGGCCGGCGCCGACCATATCTACGGTGGCGACGGTAACGATGTGATCTACGGCGGAGATATCGAAGACTTCCTCGATGGCGGGGAAGGCGACGACACCATTTACGCCGGCACCAGTGCCGGTGCCCTCGACGTGGTGATCGGCGGTAATGGCAATGATCACCTCTACGGCGAAGCCGGTATCGATGAGCTGTACGGTGGTGCCGGTAATGATTACATCGATGCCGGTGGCGATACTGACCTGGTGCATGGCGGCGACGGCAATGATGAAATTTATGGCGGCGACGGCCCGGACATTCTGTTCGGTGAGGACGGCGACGACATCATTTCCGGCGGCTCGACCGGTGACCAGGAGTTCGGCGGTACCGGCGACGATATTCTTCTGCCGGGCCTCGGTGGTGCTCCAGGCCAAGGCGATGGCGACGAGGCCATTGGGGATGTCGGCTTCGACATTGCCGCGTTCAGCGATGTGAACATCGCGCTGGATGCGGCGGCGGATCTGAATAATCAGAACATCGTCGCCGCACCGGGTACTGGCGTGCTGTTCCAGCCGTTCAACGCCTTGCTGACCGACATTGAAGGGTTGATCGGTTCGCGCTTCAGTGACAGTCGGCCCAACACCGCCGCGCCAGCTAATCCGACGGCCGGCCTGATTGGCAATGCGACTGAGAACTGGCTGATTGGCGGCAGTGGTGACGATGTCGCCCAAGGCAACGGCGGCAATGATGTGATCGTCGGCGATTCGATCAAACTCGCCGACCTCAATCACCTGCTCGCCGGCCAAGGCTACGCCCAGCACTTTACCGGCCTGCAGGCCAGTCGCCCGGATTTCATTCTGGGAGACAACCATGCCGCACCCGGCACGGCTGATGGTGCAGCCGATACTGCGATCCTCAGTGGCAACTTCGCCGACTACAGCATCACCAAGTTCACCGACACCCGGCCGGGTGGTGAGTTGATCACTGCGTTCAAGGTTGTGGATCTGCGCGCGGGAGCCGCGAATGTCGACGGCACCGACATCGTTATCGGTGTCGAAAAGCTGCGCTTCGCCGATCGCACGGTCAACCTGAGCATCAACAACCACCTGCCGACCGGCAATGTCGCCGTGTCGGGATTTGCCACGGCGCCGACCACACCGAGCCGGCCAGTGCCGGCGCAGTACCGGCTGACTGCCAACACCTCGGCCATTCAGGATGCCGATGGTTTGCCCGGCCCCAGCGGTTTCTCCTATCAATGGCAGGCACTGGTGGGCGCCATGTGGCTGAACATCTCCGGCGCCAATGCTTCGACATTTGCTCCGACTTCGGCACAGTTCGGACAGCAGGTGCGAGTGCTGACCACCTACACCGACAACAGTGGCACGGTGGAGCAACTGACGTCGGATCCTACTGAAGCCGTCGGGCGTTTCATCGAAGGCACCAACTTCTTCAGCAATACGCTGAACGGCACCAACTATCAGGACATCCTGATGGGCTACTCGGGCAACGACGTACTCAATGGCGGTCTCGGCTCGGACCTGCTGGATGGCGGCAGTGGCAACGACACAATGCGGGGCAATGCCGGCAACGACATCTACGTGGTCGACGCCAATGGCGATGTGGTGCAGGAAAGCCTCAACGAGGGCACCGACACGGTGACGTCGTCAATCAGCTATACGCTGGGCGCCAACGTCGAGAACCTGACCTTGCTCGGCTCCAACAACATCAATGGCACCGGCAACAGTCTGGACAATGTCATCACCGGCAACAGTGGCAACAACCAGCTCACCGGCCTGGCCGGCAACGACACGTTGTTCGGTGGCGGTGGCAACGACACGATGCTGGCGTCGCTCAACGATGGCAACGACCACTACGACGGCGGAACCGGCACCGACGCTTATGATCTGTCTGCCACGTCGGCGGCGGCCACGGTGGATTTGCAGGCAGGCACCTCCACCAGCACCCAGACTGGTAGCGACACCTTGACCAGCATCGAAAATGTCAACGGCAGTTCCGGCAACGATCACATTCAGGGCGATGGTGCCAGCAACCTGATGCAAGGCCAGGGTGGCAACGACTGGCTGGATGGCGGCAGCGGTGGCGACACCCTGGTGGGTGGCCAAGGACTGGACAGCGTGTTCGGCGGACTGGGCAATGACACCTTGCGGGCGTCGGTCAACGACGGTAACGACAGCTACGATGGCGGCGGCGATGTCGACACCTATGACCTGTCAGCAACCTCCGCCAGCGCCACGGTTAACCTGGCGACAGGTCTGGCGAGCAGTTCGCAGACCGGTAGTGATACGTTGATCAATGTTGAAAACGTGATCGGTGGTAGCGGTGCCAACACCTTGACCGGCGATGGTGGCGACAACGTGCTGACCGGGCAGGGCGGCACGGACACACTCGCTGGTGGCAGCGGCAACGACACCCTCGAAGGGGGCGGCAATCGCGACATCTTGTCCGGCGGCGCGGGCAATGATCTGTTCGTTTTTTCCGCCACGGGCGACTCGGGCACGTCAACGTTGACGCGGGACGTCATCAATGACTTCACCCAAGGCCAGGATCACATCGATCTATCGTTGATCGATGCGCGAACTTCCGGAGCGGGTTCTGCCGGCAATCAGGACTTTACGTTCCTCGGCGAGTGGAATGGCGTGGGTACCGAGTTCAACAATCAAGCGCAGCTCAAGTATCACTTCGTGAACGTTGGCGGCGTGGATCACACTTACGTGGAGGGCAATGTCAATTCAGGATCGGGTGCAGATATTCAGATCGATCTGGTGGGGCATATCGCGTTGACAGCCAGTGACTTTGTCGGCGTGGTTTGATTCGGCAATCAGAGAAAAAGGCGCTCATTTCAGGATATGGGCGCCTTTATTGCTCAGCCTTCGATCCAGACTGTTTTACTGCACGAAAATCAGTTCAAGTGACTGGGCGCAATGCCCAGCAGCCCGGTCAGCGTATTCATGATTGCCTGCTGCCGCGCGCGATTGGCCTGGTGCTCGGCTTCGGCGGCGGCGACATCGGCGGCGCAGTGCGGACAGATCACCTCGTGCGGATAGATGTACTGCAAGCAACTGCGGCACAGGCTCAGTTGTGGGGCGATCCGGCCTTGTTCCGGCGATTGCTGGCCCTGATTGATCCATGCCAGTTTGATCACCTGACCGCTGTCGCTGACGCTGCTGACTTTTTCGCCGGTGTCGATGCGTTCGGTGATCAGGTCGAAGCGGCCGACCGCAAATGATTTCTGCGCCGCGTCCTCGACCTTGACGATGCGCTCGCGCAACCCGCGCTTGTGCAGCTCCAGCGTGCGGTAATGGCAATAGGGGTTGTTGCCGGGTTTGCCGAGCAGCGAATGCGAAGTCCAGGTGCAGCCGCCGCGACAGACGTCGTTGTAATAACAGCCACGGCAGTAACCCCACATGTCATCCACTGAGCGCAGGCGCCCGAAATGCATGCCTTCGCTGTAATGCCAGATGTCGTGCAGGCTCATGTTGCGCACATTGCCGCCGGAGAAACCCACGGTGGCCAGGGACGGGCAGCCTTTGACCGTACCGTCGGCCTCCAGCGCCAGAACGGTCTGGCCGGCGGCGCAACCGGTCCAGTGCACGCGCTCGTCGCCGAAGCCGCGCCACAGGTGTTCATACGGGCCGTAATAGCCGATGTTGTTGCCGACATTCATCAGCAAGCCACGGTCGACACCTTCGCGATACAGCCGCGCAAGCAGCGGCATCACTTCGAGCAATTGATAGGGTTGCAGCAGCAACTCCGGATGATCCACCGCGTTGCCCATGGCGACGGTGATCTGGATCTGCCAGTGGGTGGCGCCGAGTTCGATGATGGTGTCCATCAGCGCTGGCAAGTCGGGCAGGGTCGCGGCGCCGATCTGGGTGTTGACGCTCACCGCCAGCCGCGAGGCTTTGGCCCGGCGCAGGGTGTCCACGGCCTTGTCGAACGAGCCGGGAACGTTGCGCACCGCATCGTGCAACGGCGCAAGGCCATCGAGGGAAATGCCCACGCCGTCGAGCCCGGCATCCACCGCCGCCTGCATCTTCGCCGGGGTCAGGTTGCGCCCGCCGGTCTGGATTGCGCAGTACATGCCGTGGTCGTGAATGGCCTTGATCAGTTGTGTCCAGTCCTTGCGCAGATAGGCTTCACCGCCGATCAGGGTGATTTCGCGAGTGCCGAGCGCGGCCAGCGAGTCGATGACGTCCAGGCATTCGCGGGTGTTGAGTTCGTCAGGCCGGCGATGCCCTGCGCGGGAGCCGCAATGCAGGCATTTCAAGTCGCAGGCCAGGGTAATCTCCCAGACCACGTGCACCGGCACGTAGCGTTTGAGATCGGTGTCGCTGAGATAACGGGCAGGGCGCACGTCTGACATGGGAAATCCTTGCGCACCATCCTGTGCGCGCTACGAAGGCATTGACCGCCGTTGAACAAGCCCCGGGCGCGATCCTGTGCAATCGCGCCCGGGGCCGGTCGGTTAGCGTGTTTCCAGACGCGTGATTTCTGCTTTCAGATGCTCAAGCGCACTGCGCAAGGCGCCCTCATGAGCCACTTGTTGCTCGGCCTGTTGCACCACGGATCTGAGCTGCGCCAGATCGCCGCCGGCCTGCGCCTGCTGCACGGCCACGGCGTACAGGGGTTGCGGATGCGGCGTGGGGTGCGGTTGCTCGCTGGGTGCCGGATGCACCGCAACGTGCTTTACCTCGTGCCACTGGCCCTTTTCTTCATAGCGATAATCGACAAAACCGCTGGCCCAGTTGCCGCCCAGAATGCCTCTGAGGTGGAAGGTCTGGGCGATCTGGCTGAGCGGGCCGCTCGGACCGCCGTCAAGGGTCAGGATGATGTGGTTCTCGACGTTTGCAGTCAGTTTGGTTTCGGAAAAACTGCCCCAGACCTGAGTCCGGAAATTGACCGTCGGCCAGGTGGCCTGGAACACGCTGGCAATCCCGCTGACCCGTTTATGCGCGGTGTCGACCAGCAGATCAAGGGTCAGAACCGGTGCGCCAAGCAGTGAGTTGCTGATGTAGAGACGAGTGTGAAAAAGTCCAATCGACATGGTGCTACTCCCTGAAGTGAATGGTGAATCAAGTGGCCTGACTCAGCGGCTCTGCAGCCGGCTGACCTCTTTCTTCGCGGTGTCCAGTGCGTCGCGCAATTTGGGCAGTTGCTCCAGTTGCTGTTCGGCGAGTCGGGCGAGATTTTTCATCTGCGCCAGGTCACCGCTGGCAATGGCGCTCTGAATCGGCGCGGCATACAGCGGCAGGATCGGTGGGTGCGGGTTGATCACCGGGCCGGGATTGAACGGTGAAGGTATCGACTCCACCAGATGCGCCGGGGCGTTGTTGACCTCATGCCAGCGTTGGCCATCGAAGTAGCGATAGTTGGCGACACCTTCGCGCCAGTCAGTGCCCACCACCAGCCGCACCTCGAAGTTATCGAGGGAGTTGGCGCCTGGGCCGCCGTGATTGCCCTGGGCCGTCACGAGAATCTTGCTGACGCCGGGCGACATCACGGTGAGGTAGGTGTACTCGCCCCAGACGTCGGAATGCACGTCGAGCGGCGGATTGGTCGCCTGGGTGATCGCGGCGGTGCCGTTGACTTTCGTATCGGGTGTCGAGACCAGCAGGTGCAGCGCCAGCGACTGCGCACCGGGAGCGCCGGTGCCGATGCGATAGCTCACCGGGAACAGGCCGACATTTTCAGTGGATCCGGACATGTTGATTGCCTCCATTGCAATGTGATTGATGGCTTCAGGACTTTTCGTGCCTGGAAACTTCCCTGGCCAGTTTTTCGTACGCGTCTTTCAGGTCTTGCGCTTCGGGCTTGCTGGTGTCGCGTTGCTGCAACAGCGTCTTCATGTGCTGCACATCGCCTTGCTTGATCGCACTTTGAATGGCGACGCCGTAAGGCGGGATGTTGGCCGTTGAACGGGACATAGCGAGGGTTTCCTCATTGGTGCTGCAAAACCGCCCCCTGACGAGAAGGGGCGCCTTACCTGACAGACAGGCAGCCTCTGCCTTGTGGAGCACCGGCAGGCGAGCAACCTGATCCGTCGGGATCTGTTCAAGGGTGATGTCCGGGTGCACGGCGCAGGCGCCATGCGCCGAGGCCGCGCGTGTCCTCAGCCGAAACCGCCAGGCGGGACGTCGGGTGTTTCGCAAGTGGCCTGCCTCAGGGGCTGGCAAGGGGAAATGACCGGTACGTTGTTCATCTTTCTATCCTTGAGAGAACACAACGAAACGCAGGGATCAGTGGCGCGCCCGGTGGCGCGCAGAACAACCGCAAGCACAAAAACCATCCCTGATTTCTTTTCCAGTGCTGCTACGGGCGAGCGCGTGACCGCCGCTCGCGGGTCGCTGGCACATCGCCAGCCACGCAACCCTAGATGCGATTTGGCGGCCCTGCCAGCGAAAGCGCCGAACGGTCGCGGGCAGGAGTTTGACGCTCAGCAGGACGTATCCGCTCCAGACCTTCAAGGCTTTGAACGGACACGGTTATCGGGAGGGAAGAGAGGCGCGCGCAACGCATGGAATCATTGGCAATAAGCAATCCATCCAACGCGCATATTCGAGCAGCGCTACCCTGTGTTCGACGAATTAATTGCCGTCGGCAACCTTGCGCTCGATCGCATCGGTCTTGCGCTTGAGTGCCTCGGCCTCCTGTTCCTTGGTGCGGATCGAGGTCGGCGTCAGCACTTCGTCCACAGCCTTAGTGTCGTCGTCGCAGTCCTGCAGATCCCGGCGAACCACATCCACCGGTTTGCCCGCCGCATCCAGCGGTGGTGCGTTGTGAGGGGTAGCAGGCTTGCTGTCGTCGGTGCTTTTCATTTCTCATACCTCCATTGGCTTACAACGTTGGATACGACGACATGACACGAGTTCTAGAAATTTCACGGGTGACCGCCGCGGCCCTCGGCTGTGCGCTGCTGATCGCTGCCAATTCAGCACACGCCGCCAGTTTCGACTGTGCCAAGGCCAAAGCGGCAGACGAGAAAGCAGTCTGCGCCAACCGCTCGCTGAACGACCTGGACGTGACCATGGGCGAGCTGTTCAGCCTCGACAAACGCCTGCTGCCGATGGGCGGGCGCGATGCGCTGATCGGCGAACAGCAGGCTTTTCTGAAAAGCCGCAAGGCCTGTGGCGCGAAGGTCGGTTGCTTGACTGAGCTGTACCAGAAGCGGGTTGACGCGCTGCGCAACATCATCGAGACGCGGGTGATGACGCAGGGGCCGTTTTGACCCGCTGTTTGTTGCCGCTACGGGTCAGATCCTGCGGTCAGAGCAAACTCCACGACACCCCGACATAAACCCCGAGCCCTTCACCCGGCGTAGACCGCGCCGCATCCTGGCCCTTGTCGTCATACCCCGGCGTCACCGTCGCGGCGTAGTGCTTATTGGTCAGGTTGCGCAGGTCGAGCCAGGTTTGCCAGTCGTTTTTCGGCGCGTTGTAGCCGACGGTGGCACCGAACAGTGCGTAGGGATCGGCGTAGTAGCTGTTGGCGTAATCCACCGCGACCTTGGACACCAGTTGCGTGTTGACCGCCGCGAAGAAGCCTTGTGGCCAGTCGTGGCGCAGTTCGCCCTGGTAGTAATGCATCGGCAAACCCGGCAGGCGGTTGTCGCCAAAACGCTGATCGTCGCGGTAGTGGAAGTCGCTGAACGTGTAGGCCTGACGCAGGCTCAATTTACGTCCGTCGGCGGCTGACCACAGCGTGCTTTGCAAGCTGGCTTCGACACCCTGATGCACGGTGGGGCTGGCGTTGAGTTCGTACGGGGTGACGGCGTGGGCGTCCGGCAGCACCGACAGCAATTCGTGGCGCACCTGCGCGTAGTACCACGCCAGGCTCCACTGGCCGAGTGTGCTGTCGCCGCGACCGCCGAGTTCGAGGGTGGTCGCGGTCTGGTTCTGCAGTTTGATCGGATCGCTCTGGGTGCCGGTCGCCGCACCGTTGCCGGCCGGGAAGCGGATGTTCGAGCTGTAGATCAGCGACCACGGGTGCGGTGCTTCGACCGAACGGCTGAGGTTGCCGAACAACTGCAGGTCCGGCGTGACCTGATAGCGCAGGCCCAGACGCGGCGCGTAGTCCCAGTCGCCCAGGCTGGTTTTGCCGCCGTTTTGCGGGTAGGTGACGGCGCTTTCGCGGCGGGTGTAGAGGGCGGCGAGGCCGGTGGTCAGCCACAGGTCGTCGGCGATTTCCAGGTCGTTGCCGACGTGCAGAACGGTGTCCGAACCCTGATAGGTGAAGTTGCGCATGCGGGTGCCCGGCGCATACGCGGCGGTGTTGCCGGACGGGATGCGCACGAATTCACTGGCGCCGTCGTTGGGCAGGTGTTTGGTGGTGCGCAGGCCCACGGTGCTATGGCTTTCCATACCCAGAAAAGTGTCGCGGCGCTTGTAGTCGAAGGTGCCGCTGACGTCGGTGTAGGCGACTTTCAGACGGTTCGGGCCTTCGCGCAGGTCCATCGGGTAGTCGTGATAGACCAGGCCGGTCTGGATGCTCGAATCATCGTCGATGTAGTAGGTGGTCTTGTTGCCGATGAAGGTGCTGCCCGGTTGTTTGCGGCTGTCGTCGCGCGCCACGTAAGCCGGGTTGGCCGCCCGTGGCGTGTGCTCGATCGAATGCTTGGTCACACGGCCGGCGAGGTCGTTGTCGGTCTCGCGGTAACGGAAATAGAAGCGGGTCTCCAGGTTCGGGCTGAAGCGGTAGCCGAAGTTGGCGATCACGCCCTGGCTTTCGCTGGCGGTGTGATCCTGATAGCCGTCAGCGTTCGCGTCGGTCAGCGACACGTAGTAATCGAAGTCGCCCAGCACCTGCCCGGAACTCACCTGACGCTGCTGGTAACCATGGCTGCCGGTGGCATAGCGCACCTGCAATTTCGGCGCGTCGTAGCCGGTGTGGCTGACGTAATCGACGGCGCCGCCCAGCGCCAGCGCACCACGATCAAAGCCGTTGGCGCCGCGCAGCACCTCCACATGGTCGAGCCACAGCGGTTCGAGCAATTCGTAGGGCGTGCCGCCGGGGCCGGTCAGCGGCAGGCCGTCGAGCATCGTGTACAACCCCGAAGCGTGCGCGCCGGGTGCGCGGTTGATCCCCGAACCCCGGATCGAAATCTTCACCCCTTCGTTGCCCGCCGACTGCGCGTAGACCCCCGGCTGATACGCCAGGACGTCCTGATTGCTCGCCACCCGGCCCTGCAACGGCTGACGCATGTCGACCACATTGCTGCCGCCGGGCACTTGCGCCAGACGCGCTTCGGCCTCCGCCACGGAGGCATCGGTGCCACTTTGCTCGTCAGCGGAAATCAGCACCTGTCCCAACTCCATGCCTTTGGGTTCCTCGGCCATGACCGGGCAGGCGAGGGCCAGGCCCAGCAGGGCAGAGGGCAGGGATTTGGGCGACGGCATCGAGAAACTCCAGACAGACAGGGACGGGCAATGAACAGTGCGACGCCAGAAGGAACGATGGAAACACATGGCAATTTTGCTTTTTCGCCGGGGAGTCAGGGATGGAAGTGCTGGAGGTCAAGTCCGGAGGCGGCATCCATGGCCGCCAACGCAGACGACCGGCCGCTGGTGATCGCGGCCAGTCGTTCGGCGTGTGGAGGGATCAGGCAATCTTCAACGCCATGAGAATGTCCAGCGGTGTCTGGGCAAATACCCGGGCCTGCTCAGTCATCTCGGCAAGGTTTTCTTCGGCGGTGAGCAGCGGCTGGTCACCCCTGAGCAGCACTTCGCCCTGTTCACCGATGACGGCCCACGCCAGTTGCGCCCAGTCTTGCGGGTCAGTCATGCCTTGTTTGAGCGAAATCAGGAACAACTGCTGGACGCGGCTGACTGCCACGCCACCGCCGGTGACCGGGCTGGCCAGCACCTGAATATCGCTGTTGAACAGCGCCCGCTTGCACAGTTGCAGGTTGAGGGTGTCGCAACGTTCCTGCACCTGTCTTTCAGCGGCTTCGCTCTGGCACGGGGCGGCGACGCCCATGCCGATCAGCACGGTGACAGCCTGCACCAGGTCGTCGTAAGACACGGAGCCCACAGCCATCGACAACTGCTGCAGGGTCTTCGCGGCATAGGCATTGGCTGCGAGCGCTGCGAGCACCGGGCTGTAGATCTCCGCTTGCAGCGAAGCCGCACCGGCCGGACCCGTGACGGTGTCGGGAATGTTTTCAATGGCTTGCAACAGGACAAAACGGCTTCTCAGCAGGGCATCGCGCTGTTCGGCGGCAGACAACCGATTGGCACCGCGTACGTACAGATCCCGGCGGAAGTTCTGATTGATGAAGTAGTCGCGCGCCTGTTCGCGCATGACCGGATGCTCGATCCCCTGCAGAAAGTCCATGCCTTCTGCACTCAGATTCAGTGCAGCAACGGTATCCAACGGCACGGCCGTCGCGGCGTAGTCGAGTTTGGCCGCCGCCATGGCGTCGACCACGTCGGTGAAATACATGCAGTTCCAGTCGCGATTGAAGTACTCATGGGCCACGTACTGACGATTCTGGCCCTTGATGCTCTGCAACTGGGCACCGAGAGCCGGCGCCGTTCTGGCGTACTTCGGATTGGCCGCCAGCAGCGCTTCGGAAAATTGCATCGCGGCATCGATACGTTTGGCCGGGCTGGTGGAGGCATGGCTGGCAAAGCGGTTGTGCAGACTGAACAGATTGCGCAAGGGCGCCGAAGGCGACCAGCCCGGGAAACAGTTGTAGCTGACATACAACAGGCCGCCGGGTTTGAGGTGACGGCGGGCGAATTCGACGATCAGTTGCTGATTGTCGCGGCTGACCCAGGTCCAGATGCCATGCAGGCTGATACTGTTGAAGGCCGGCAGGTCATCCCGGGCCAGCAATTGCTCGAAACTGTCGTCATACAGGCGGGCCTGGCTGTTCCAGTCGCTCGCCAATGCAATGGCATGCGCGGCCTGGGATGGCATGAAATCGGTGCCGACGTAGTTTCCCGGGTTGGCGGCAGCGTGGATGTTGATCGACACACCCTGGCCGAAGCCCAGTTCGCAGTGGTAGCCAGCGGCACTCTCCAGCGTGGCAAAGCCGCGCAACAACAGGCAAAAACGCTGGAACACCGGATTGATTTCCCGGCTATACGAGTAGGTGTAGCCCTCGTCGGTGAAATACCCTTCGTTCCAGGCATTGCTCATGGTGAACCCTTTATTTCGAGAGAGAAGCCGCTCTTATAAAGGGTTGTCCTTGGGCACCACAAGCGGAAAAACAGCTCAGTGGCACTTACCCTTGCAAAGGTACGTACACGTCCGTCTGCCACTGCTCTTGCGGTGTCTCGGGATAGACGCTCAGGTAATGGAAAAACAGCGGATGATCGCGCAATTCCTCACCGCTGGTGGGCAGCCAGTCGCGATAGATCGGGTAGATCGTTTCACCGATGTGGTCAGGTGAACCGACGTGCCGCACCACCACACAACGGCCTCCGGGAATAACGAGTTCCTCCACGCCGAACGTATTCGGTGCTACCGGCTCTTCAATCTCGCCACAGATGGCGAAGCGAAAATCCTCCGCAGGCGTGGTGTCGGGGTTGTTGAAGGGAATGCCGAAGGTGCGACTGGACGCCACGGGCGACTGCCCGCTGTGCAGGCGCCAGGCGATGAATGTCTGCACACTTTGCTGAACTTCGCCCGGCGCGCCGCGGTGCTCAAGCGCGGCGACCCGCACGGTCGGGAAGTCGATGATTCTGGTTTGCATGATGACGCTCCTGGAAAAGTGAGGGATGGCGAATACCGCATTCCAGGTCTGCCAGTTCGGTTGCTTCCTGAAGGCACTGGGCGTCATGCCGAAGTCGCGCCGGAACGCCCGGCTGAACGCTTCCGGACTCTCGAACCCGGCGTCAGACGCGGCGTCGAGTATCGAGTGCTGCGGTTGCGCGGCCAGCCGATGGGCAGCCCGGCGCAAGCGCATCAGCTGCACGTAGCGCGAGACCGGCACGCCAACGAACGCGCTGAATTGCCGATGGAAGTGAAACACCGAAAAGTTCGCCAACTGACTCAACGTATTCACCGACAGGTCACCTTCGAGATGGGCATCGATGTAGGCGAGCACGCTGTTGAAGCGCCGGGTATAGGCGCGGTGGGTCGGCAGGTCGGACACTGGGTGGAGACTCCTGGAAGTGCGGTCGGCTATAGCCTCGTCGATTTTGGCGTAGGCGCGCCTAGCCGGGTTTGCTCAAGTATCGGTTCTGTAGGAGCTGCCGAAGGCTGCGATCTTTTGAGGTTGATTTTTGGCGTCCTCCATCAAGGTCAGAATCAAGAGATCGCAGCCTCGTTGCACTCGACAGCTCCTACAGGAGAGCGTGTGGAGTCAGCGGCCGTGCGCCGCGTCCGCCAGTTGCCCGGTATCGACCCGCACGAACACCGAATCACCCACCGCCGTCAGCACTTCCCCGGCGTACACCTCGCAGATCACCCGGGTTTTGCGCCCGACATCGCCTTCGACCCTGGCGCGCAAGGTCAGGGTGACGCCCATCGGCGTGGGTTTGATGAACTTGAGGCCAAGGTTGCCGGTGACGCAGTCGATGCGCGGCAGGCTGCCCGGGGCACGCTGTTCGGCGCGGTAGTGGTAAGCCATCGCGGTCCAGTTGGAATGGCAGTCGACCAGCATCGCCAGCAACCCGCCGTACACCAGGTCCGGCCAGCCGCAGTATTTGTCGTCCGGCAGGTGTTCGGCCATCACATGCACGCCGTCCTCGTGCCAGAAGCTTTTGACGTGCAGCCCATGCGGGTTGCGGCCGCCGCAGCCGTAGCAGATGCCTTCGGGGGCGGCGAGGTCTTGCAGGGGCGTTTCGGAACGGGTCATGGGGCTGGTCATCCTGAAGGGGTGATTCCGGTCAGGCGCAGGCGGTTGCGCCCACCGCGCTTGGATTCATAGAGCGCGGCGTCGCCTTGTTCGATCAATGCCGCGAGGCTGGCCGGTGGCTGGTTGAACAGGCTGGCGCCGATGCTTAACGTCACCGGCTCTGGTGTCGGAAATGCCTGGGCGGCGCTGCGGTGAAACTGATCGCGCAGGGCGTCGCCCAGTCTGACGACGTGATCACTGGGCGCGTTGCTCAGTAAAATCACGAACTCGTCGCCGCCCAAACGGGCGGCGAGCGCCTCATCGGAGGTCTCGGCGCGGATCATTTCGCTCAAAGCCACCAGCAAACGGTCGCCGGCGCTGTGGCCATACTGATCGTTGACCGATTTGAAGTTGTCGATATCGATCAGCAGCAGGGCACCCGGATGCGCCGGGGAGACGTCCTGCAGCAAGCGCGGCGCGCGCGCATCGAGGGCGCGGCGGTTGTAGAGAGCGGTCAGTGGATCACGGGCGGCCAGTCGGGCGATCTGTTCCTCGCGCCGGTAGCGTTCGGTGCCGGTCATCGACAGCGCAATCAGCATGATCGCCATTGCGCCTTCGACCAGCGAAATCTGAATGATTTCACCCCGGAACGCCGCCAGATCGATCAGCGTGCCCGGGATCATCACGGTCAGGGCCTTGGCCACATAGAACAGCCCGTGACCGAGCAACACGTAGCGCAGTTGCACCGCGCCGACGCTCAGCGAGCTGCCATGGGGCCGCAGCAGCAGACTGGCCTTGAGCGTCGAGGCGGCCACCAGCAGCGAGTTGGCGGCCAGCATGACTTTCGACCACAGCGGCCCGTCCGGCAACAACAGCATCACCAGCCAGCTGACGAAAATCAGGTACCAGGCCGGGGACAGACGGATCTGCGTGAAGCGCGCCACCCCCAGCAAAAACAGAAAGTGCGCGGTCACCAGCAAGCCGTTGGCGAACCAGATGCCGATCAGCAGAAAACCGTTGCTGCGCAGCAGGGCCAGGGTGGAACCGATGGTGATGGTGGCGAAACCGGCGCTCCAGAACAGCAGCGAAGGCTCACGAATGCTGCGCCACTCGACCGCCAGATACAGCGCGGCGGCGGCTGCGAGAGCGATCGAAATGGTCAGCATCGTCAGTGGGTCGAGCGGCATTTCCGGGGGAGCCTGTCAGAAGGTCGGTAGGGCCGGCGATTGTAAGCGTTCGGGGCCGTTTTGGCAGGCTCCGCACGCTGATGTCATGGCCGGGCGTTCGCCGTCATGACTGTGGCGCGAGCCAAGTGTCGACGACCCGCCGATCCAGTTCTTCCCAATAAGCCATGCCCAGCACTCGCGTGGTGTTCAGCCCGCGCAGATAGCCACGCAACTGATTGGCCGTATCGCGTTTGAGCTGCACATCGGTGATGTCCTTGTCCAGCAACACGTTTTCGTACTGCACCAGGTATTCCGCCACCCGCTCGCGAAAGTCCGGCAAAACCGCGTCGCGGATCAGGTCAAAGGTTCTCAAAGCGGCGTCCTCACTGTTGTTTTAGTCATTAGAGATGAGCATGGATCAAACGTTATCGTCGGTAACTATCGCTAGAAGTAATAGTGACCATCACGAAACGCAAGTTCAGCTTTGCAAGCAATAGGCGGAAAATTGCCTTCATTGAAAACGCAGCTCAAGGAAATTGCGCGATGAAGACCCTGACCCGACTGGCGCTGACCGCTCTGCTGATGAGCGGCATGGTAGCCACGGCACCGTCTTACGCAGACGACGCTTGTGCGTGTCATCTTCAGCCAATCGCCGGCAGCAGCGCGACATTGCAACATTCACAGACCGTGGGTGTGCTGTACAGCGAAAACACCCGGGAAAACCTGCAATACCTGACGCGCTACCACGACATGGCGTTGCACGGCGCCAAGGATGCGCTGGATTCGCGAATTCGTGCAGCCTTTGTCAGCAGCTCCGACCCGGAACTGGCCATCGATTGGTTGCTCAGCTCGCTGCAGCGTCATTTTTCGTCGGTGACGGTTTACGACAGCCTTGATGCGCTGATTCAGGCACACCCGGACATTGTGGTGAAACTCGACACCTTCAACCGCTTGCTGACCCAGCAAAACAGCCTGTACGAGGCGCATTTCATCGCGCGTTTCTACGATGCCGATCTGCAGTACATCGGCAAGGCCGAGGGCTCGGCTGAGAAACAGATTCCGTCGGTCTGGGTACACGACAAAGCGGCGCAGGAGATTGCCGCGCAGATCGAGCAGCAACGTGATCTGCAACTCAATGCCTTGAAGCAGTTCGATGCCTCGCTCAAGGCGCTGGTGGCTTCCAGCTGAACACTCAAAACCAAAAGGGCAGCGGCGGCGTGACGCTGAACCGTTGCCGGATGAACCGGACTTTTATTTTCAGGATTACACCGATGCGTACTTTTTTTGCCCCGACCCTGGCGGTTGCCTCCTTGCTGCTCGCCGGTTGCGCCTCCGCACCGAACGACCCGACGCTCACCTTGCAGACCCGCAAGACTCCGGCGCAATACGCCGATTGCGTGGTGCCCAAGCTGCAGAGCAGTGCGCTGAACCCGACCGTCTCGCAGACCCAGCGCAGCTACCGGATCGTGGTGCCAAGCAAGGTGTCGGCAGACAACGTGCTGGAGGCCTACAAGGCCGGCAACGGCGGCAAGGTGTTCATCTACGAGCGCCACTTGCTGGCTTCGAACTTCCTGCCTTCCAGTTTTGAACGCGCTGCCCAGGATTGCATCTGACCCGGCCGCGCACACCGTTCTGACCGAGCTCCTTTGGTTGGCCGCAACCAACCAATACTTTGCCCCGCACCTCATCCGGTTGCGGGGCTTTTTTTGCCTGTCGTTTGCTGCGGTGTTGATGTCGGCACGCTGACGCTTGCCCGGCGTGGTCGGCTGCTTGCGTCGGCGACAGGGGATATGGTTGTATAGTACAACTAAATTTCAGCGGTGATGTGTCATGAGTGTCCCTACAGCCTTGATCGAAGAAATCCGTACAGCGTCACGCACGATGGTGCGTGAGTTCGGTTTCCTGCGCGCCACCCTGGCGGCGACCGACTATTCAGCCTCCGGCGTGCACGCATTGCTGGAAATCGAAGCCGGGGACGGCGTCAGCGCTGCACAACTGGCGCAAAGCCTTGGTCTGGAAAAGTCCAGTGTCAGCCGCATGGTCGGCAAACTGATCAAGGCCGGGGAGATCGAGGAGCGCGCCGCCGAGGACGCCCGGGTCAAGCTGTTGCAGCTGACCGCGCAGGGCCGGCAGACCGTCGCCGACATTCATGCCTACGGCCGGGCGCAGGTCAGCAATGCACTGAACACGCTCAATCCGTCGCAACAACAGAGCGTGGCGCAGGGCCTTGCAACCTACGCCCATGCGCTCAAAAGCATCCGTCTGGGCGCTGACCGGCCACTCACGCCGAACCTGCACATCAGCGCCGGCTATCGCCCCGGCCTGATCGGCCGCGTGGCGCAAATGCATGCGGATTATTATTCGCGGCATTCCGGTTTCGGCGCGATCTTTGAAAGCCGCGTCGCCAGTGAAACGGCGGAGTTTGTCGGGCGCCTCGATCAGCCCTGCAACCAGATCTGGGTGGCGATGCTTGATGAGCGCATCGTCGGCTCGATCGCGATCGACGGCCAGGATCTGGGTAACAATCAGGCGCATCTGCGCTGGTTCATCCTCGACGACGGCTGCCGCGGCAGTGGCGTCGGCCGGCAACTGCTGAGCGCGGCGGTGGAGTTTTGCGATCAGCAGGGTTTTGACGCGATCCAGCTCTGGACCTTCAAGGGCCTCGACGCCGCGCGCCGACTGTACGAAGCCGCCGGGTTCGAATTGACCATGGAAGAGCAGGGCAGCCAGTGGGGCAGCGTGGTCACGGAACAGCAGTTCACCCGTGCCGCCTCACGTTGAAGGTTGATTCAGCGTCATCACGCAGGCGCTGAACACGTCCGCCAGTCAGGCTACCTGCGTCTTGGAGCTGGCAATCGAAAACGCCTTCGGCAGGCTGGCGCCATTCTTCGCGGCCAGGATCTCGGCCATCACGCTGACCGCGATCTCCGCCGGTGTCTTGCTGCCAATGTAGATGCCGATTGGCCCGTGCAGCCGTTCGAGTGATGCCTGGGTCTCACCAAAATGCTCGATCAGACGTTCGCGGCGCAGCTGACTGTTGCGCCGCGAGCCGATGGCGCCGATGTAAAACGCCGGGCTGTGCAGGGCCTCGAGCAGTGCCAGATCGTCGAGTCGCGGATCATGGCTCAAGGCGACGATGCAGGTGCGCAGATCGACCGCGAAGTCGCGTACCACGTCATCCGGCATGCCAATGATCCGCTCCACACCGTTCACCGCCCAGGTGTCGATGTATTCGGCACGCGGGTCGCACACCGCGACCTTGAAGCCGTTGAACAGCGCCATGGTCGCCAGATACTCGGCCAGTGCGCCGGCACCGATCATCAGCAGCCGATACCCCGGCCCGAGGGTATTGAGCATCTGTTGGCCGTCGAAACTGAATTGCTCCGGGGTGGCTGTGGCTTGCAGTGTGACGCGACCGTTATCCAGTGCCAGGCAGCGGCGCACCAGTTGCCCGGCATCCAGTTGCAGCAGCAGTTGGTCCAGCACCTGCCATGAGGGATTGAACTCAAAAATCAGCTCAAGCGTGCCGCCACAGGGCAAACCGAAACGATGCGCCTCGTCGGCGCTGACGCCGTAGCGCACCACCTCGGGCGCACTGTCCTTGAGGCCGCTGCCGCCCTGCGCGGTGGTGTAGCGCTGGATCAGGTCGTCCTCGATGCAGCCGCCGGACACGCTGCCGACCACGCGTCCGTCGTTACGCAAGGCCATCATCGACCCTGTCGGGCGCGGCGAAGAGCCCCATGTGCGCGCCACCGTGGCGAGCAACACTCGCTCGCCGGCGGCGAGCCAGTCCCGCGCGGTGCGCAGGACCAGCAAGTCGATGCTTTCCATCAAACGTTCCTCTAACGCATTTGCAGGATGATCGGGCTGCTGCTGGCCGGATCGGTACGTTCACGCAGCTTGTTGACCACCTGCGCTTCAATGGCACCGCCCTGATTGCCCCAGGTGCTGCGCATGAAGGTCAGCACTTCGGCGATCTCTTGATCCGACAACTGCTCACGGAAGGCCGGCATGCGATAGGCGTCCGGTACTC
Organism: Pseudomonas sp. S8; assembly: GCF_050473925.1. Taxonomy (NCBI): domain Bacteria; kingdom Pseudomonadati; phylum Pseudomonadota; class Gammaproteobacteria; order Pseudomonadales; family Pseudomonadaceae; genus Pseudomonas; species Pseudomonas sp. S8. The sequence goes on along the minus strand of NZ_JBFDVZ010000016.1, from coordinate 1,787,390 downwards.
CGGCGGCCACCACCCGTTGCGAACCGTTGAGGGTGATGTTGATCGCCGAAGCACTTTCCTTGGCCAGTGCCGACGTGGCGCCGGCCAGCGGCGGCATCCATTCCGACTGGCCCTTGCCGTCCAAACCGTGGCACGAAGCACAGCGCGTGACGTAGGTATGGGCACCGGGCGCGTCCAGACGTTCCGTCGCCGAAACCGCTTGGTACTGCCATGGCTGGCCGTCGCGCTGACGGTCCCCGGGCAATGACTTGAGATAACGGGCAATCGCGGTCAGATCGTCATCGCTCATGAACTGCGTCGAGTTGTTGAACGCCTCGGTCATTGAGCCATAAACCACTGCATGTTTGTTACGCCCGGTCTTGAGGAACTGCACGATCTCCGGTTCGCTCCAGCGACCCAGGCCGGTGTTGTGATCATCACGCAGGCTCGGCGCGTACCAGCCATCGAGCAAGGCGCCGGCGAGGTACGGCGTGGCGGATTCATCCAGAGCCTTCTCGTTGAACGCAAGACCGCGCGGCGTATGGCAACTGCCGCAGTGTCCTGCGCCTTGAACGAGATAAGCGCCGCGATTCCACACGGCATCCTGCGACGGTTTGGCCACGTAAGGCTCGGTCTCGGCAAACACACCGTTCCACAGCGCAATCGGCCAGCGCAGGTTCAACGGGAAAGGAATCGCACTCGGGATATTCGCCTGCTTGACCGGTGCCACGCCTTTCATGAAAAACGCATACAGCGCGCGCACATCGTCGTCACTGAGCTTGGCGTAGGACGGGTAGGGCATCGCCGGGTACAGACGGCGGCTGTCGGGTGCCACGCCGTGGCGCACCGCACGGTCGAAATCCGCCAGGCTGTAGCGACCGATGCCGGTTTCCGGCTCCGGGGTGATGTTGGTCGCGTGGATCGCGCCCAGTGGCGTGGCCATTTCCAGGCCGCCAGCGAACGGCGCACCGCCCGGCACGCTGTGGCACGCCACGCAATCGCTGAGTCGGGCGACGTATTCGCCACGAGCGACCAGCGCCGGGTCGATGTCGGCCACGGCGGTGTGGTTGTTTTCAAGGCGCGAGACAGGCTCGCGGGTGACATACCAGGCCAGCAGGCCTGCCGCGACCAGGCACGGCACTGCCAGCCAGCCTGCGGTTCTTGCGAATCGGCGGTTATTCATGGACGCTCCGGCGCTGTTCAAGTGAAGGTGTGGCGGCTCATGGGCAGGCTGCGCACCCGTTGCCCGGTCAGCGTTGCCACCGCATTGGCGACGGCGGGCGCGACAGCGGGCAACGGTGGTTCGCCGATACCGCCCATTTTTTCCCCGCTCTCGACCACACGCACGTGGACCCGGGCCATCCGCGCAGGCGGCAGGATCGGATACAAGTCGTAGTTGCGCGCGCGCGGTTTGCCATCAATCCACACGGCTTCCTCCACCAGGGTCTGCGACAGTCCCAGCGCCACCGCGCCATTGACCTGCGCTTCGACAATCGCCGGGTTGACGATGCTGCCGGGGTCGATTGCCTGCCAGATGTCGTGCACCTTGACCTGACCGTGCTCGATGGAGACCTCGGCGATCACCGCCGTCTGGGTCCCGAACGGCGAAGCCATCGCCACGCCTCGCGCACGTTTGCTGCCGTCCGCCGCGGTAAACGGTCCACGCTTCCAGCCACCCGACAGCTCGCCCACTGCGTGCAGCAGCGTGGTCAGTCGCGGGTTGTCGCGCAGCAGATGCAGGCGCAGTTCGAACGGGTCCTTGCCGCCCTTGTCGGCCAGTTCGTCAAGGAACGACTCATAGAAGAAATCGTTGAGCGAATTGCCCACCGAACGCCAGTAACCGAGCATCGCCGGGCCTTTGGCGTAGATCTGCGCGATGCGCTTGTTGGGGATTGCATAGGACTTGCCCGACAAGCCTTCAAGCGCCGTCGGGTCGAGCTTCTCACCCTGTTTGCCGGCCAGCGCCTCGGTCGGGCCTTCGGTGGCGCTGATCGCTTCGATCGCCAGCGGCCAGCCTTCATTGTCCAGCGCGGCGCGGAAATTCACCGCGGCTACAGGACGCAGCACGTCGCGCAGGAACTCTTCCTCGCGGCTCCAGATCAGTTTGACCGGGCGGCCAACCGCCTTGGACAACTCAATCGCCTGAGGGTAGGGACTGGCGGCGTCGTAGAGGAAATGCCGACCGAAGAAGCCGCCCAGCAATGGCGAATGCAAGGTGATGCGCGACGGGTCCAGCCCCGTGCGTTTGGCGATGTCGGCACGGAACATGTCCGGCGCCTGATTCGGCAGCCAGACTTCCAGTGATCCGTCGGGATTGAAGCGGGCCAGCGCCGACGGCGGCTCCAGTTGTCCGTGGTTCAAGTACTGGTTGTGGTAAGTGGCGTCAATCCGGGTCTTGGCGCTGGCCAGAACTGCAGCCACGTCGCCCTCATTTTCATCATCCCTGGCCGGGCCTTTGTCGTCAGCCAGGCGTTTGAGCCAGGCATCACTGGAAAAGTCTGCGGGCATCGGCCGAACTTTGCTGTCGGCGGTTGGCTCTTGCCAGTCGACCTGTATTGCTTCCACTGCACGTTTGGCGTGCCACCAACGCTCGGCGACCACCGCCACGGCACCCGGCAGACGATGCACGGAATGCACGCCTTTCATCGCCTTGACCTGCTCTTCGTTGCGCAAATTGCCCACGGTCATGCCCAAACGCGGGGCATGCTGAACGGCGGCATGCAGCATGTCGTCGACCTTCAGGTCGATGCTGTACAGCGCCTTGCCCGTGGACTTGTCGTAGGCATCGACGCGTTTCACCGGTTTGCCGATCCAGCGGAACTGGCTCGGATCACGCAACTGCACCGAGGCCGGATCGGGAACCGGCAGATCCATGGCGTGTTCGGCCAGTTCGCCGTAGGCCAGCGAGCGGCCCGACCTGGCGTGCACGACTTTGCCGGGTTCGGTGCTCAGCTCGCTGACCGGCACCCCAAATTTCTGCGCACCGGCCTGCAGCAGCATGGCGCGGGCGAGGGCGCCGAGGCGGCGCATCACCGGGTAACTCATGCGCACCGACATGCTGCCGCCGGTGATGCGCATGCCGTTTTCCATCACGACATAGGCTTCGCCGGGTGGCGCGGCTTCGACCAGAAAAGTCGCCGGGTCGGCATCCAGTTCTTCACCGACGATCTGCGCCATCGCGGTGAACGTACCTTGTCCGCCTTCCATGAACGGGCAGAGCAGGCGCACGCGGTTGTCCGGGCGGATTTCCAGAAACGCCGGCACCTGCGTGCCGCGTTCGGCAGTGGCCGACGCCGCTGCCGCTGCCGCTTGCACGCGCGTCGTGCCCAGCGGCAGGCCGAAGCCGAGCACCAGTGCGCCGACGGCGGTGCCGGCCAGAAAGCGTCTGCGCGACACATTGATCGGTTCGTGCAGCGTCAGTGCTGAGGCTTCCTGAGCAGGATCGATACGCACGTTCATCAGGCGTCTCCCTTGCCGGCCAGCTCATGCACAGCGGCATGAATGGCGTTGTACGTGCCGCAGCGGCACAGGTTGACCATCGCCGCCTCGATCTGCGCATCACTGGGTTTGGGGTTCTGCTTGAGCAGCGCCGTGGCGGCCATTACCTGCCCGGACTGGCAGTAGCCACACTGGGCGACCTGCAGATCAACCCAGGTCGAGACCACCCGTTTGCCGACGTCATCGGCCTCGATCGCCTCAATCGTGGTGACCTCGCGGCCGACCACACCGGCCACCGGCGTGACGCACGAGCGCACCACGTTGCCGTCCACCAGCACGGAGCAGGCGCCGCACTGCGCCAATCCACAGCCGTACTTGGTGCCGGTCATGCCCAGGTCATCGCGGATCACCCACAGCAAGGGCGTATCGGCGTCGGCATCGACCTGATAGGTTTTCTGGTTGATTCGTAGTTCCATGGTTCACCCGCTCGATCATCGGTTGACGTGCATTTTTATAAGTGGTGAAACGCGGCGTGGCGCCTCACCGGTAACGCGTGTTCTTGCTCAACTGGCCGCGTTACCCAGCGCTTCTGCGGCGAAGGGTTCGCCACGCAGTAGCGCGATGTCCCGACTGGGTGCGGTGCCGTACAGGCGTGCGTATTCGCGGCTGAACTGCGAAGGACTTTCATAGCCGACCGCAAACGCCGCTCGCGAAACGTCCAGACGCTCCATCCACATCAATCGGCGCGCCTCGTTCAATCGCAGCCACTTCTGGTACTGCAGCGGGCTCATGCCGGTGAGTTGGCGGAAGTGGTGGTGAAAAGTCGGTGCGCTCATCTGCACCCGTGCCGCCAATTCATCGATGCGAAGCGCCTCGGTGTAGTTGACCTTGAGCCAGTCGATGGCTTTGGCGATGCGATAACCCTGGCCATCGACGGCCGTGATCTGCCGCAGCCGCGCGCCTTGATCGGTATGGAGCAGCCGATAGTGGATTTCCCGCAGCACCAGCGGCGCCAGTACCGGGATCGCTTCAGGCTCGTCGAGCAATGCCAGCAGGCGCTCAAGCGCGCCTTCCAGCGCGGACGACATGCTGCCAATGCCAGCGCCCGCGTTCATCGACGGCTGCCGTTTCGCAGGCAAGCCACCTTTGCTGAGGATTTCGGCGAGCATGCCGACATCCAGTTTCAGCACCAGCCCGACACAGGGCTGTTCGGGGCTGGCAAGCATCACTTCGGAATTGGCGGGCAGATCCAGTGAAGTGACCAGAAATCGCGAAGGGTCATAGCGGTAACCCTCACCGCCGACCCACAAGCGCTTTTCCCCACGGCCCACCAGAATCAGGCTCGGCTCGATCATGCACACGGCGGGAGGCGCCGGCTGATCGCGACGAAACAGCGACAGGCCGGGTATCGCCGTGGCGAAGTCACCCGGCACGCTCACGCGCGGGTCAATGTTCAACGCCAAAGGTGATGCGTGGCGCAGCGGGGTAGGGATCATGTCGGACAACTCCTGTTGATCGAACTCTAATCCGCTGCACAGGCGTTTCCTATACACCACCCCGCAACCTCAGAGGATCAGGCAAGCATTCAAGAGGAATGCACTAGGGCAGAGGTGAATCGACCGGGAGAATGTGTCAAACCATTACAGGAGAGCCACCATGCAAGTCTTCGCTTATGGCGCCCATGCGGGCGACAAACCGCTTGAACCTCTGCGCATCACCCGTCGCGATCCCGGCCCGGAAGACGTGCAGATCGAGATTGCCTATTGCGGTATCTGCCACTCCGACCTGCACCAGGTGCGGGCCGAATGGGAGGGCACACAATATCCTTGCGTGCCCGGTCACGAGATCGTCGGTCGGGTCACCGCCGTAGGCCAACAGGTCAGCGGCTTCGCTCCGGGTGATCTGGTCGGCGTCGGCTGCATTGTCGACAGCTGCAAACATTGCGAAGAGTGTGCCGAGGGTTTTGAGAATTACTGCGACGGCATGATCGGCACCTACAACTTCCCGACTGCAGATGCGCCCGGCTGGACCCTGGGCGGTTACTCGCAAGCGATCGTGGTGCACCAGCGCTACGCATTGCGGATTCGTCATCCTGAAACTCAACTGGCTGCGGTGGCGCCGCTGCTGTGCGCGGGCATCACCACCTGGTCGCCGCTGCGGCACTGGAACGCCGGCCCCGGCAAAAAAGTCGGCGTGGTCGGCATCGGTGGTCTGGGCCACATGGGGATCAAACTGGCGCACGCGTTGGGCGCGTACGTAGTGGCGTTCACCACGTCCGAATCGAAACGCGAGGCCGCGAAAAGCCTCGGCGCCGATGAGGTGGTGGTTTCAAGCGATGCGCAGCAAATGGCCGCGCACCTGAAAAGCTTCGACCTGATCATCAACACCGTGGCCGCCCCCCACGACCTCGACGCTTTGCTGGTGCTGCTCAAGCGTGACGGCGCGATGACGCTGGTGGGGGCACCGGCGTCGCCGCATCCTTCGCCGAACGTGTTCAACCTGATCATGAAGCGTCGCACCCTCGCGGGATCGATGATCGGCGGCATTCCGGAGACTCAGGAGATGCTCGATTTCTGTGCCGAACACGGCATCGTCTCGGACATCGAGCTGATCCGTGCCGAGCAGATCAATGAGGCGTACGAGCGCATGCTCAAAGGTGACGTCAAATACCGTTTCGTGATCGACAACGCGACGCTGGCACCGTGAAAAACAGTGCGTCCGGGCCATCGCCCGGACGCCTCTCGCCATACAGGTAGTTCCCATGACTTCCCTTTCTACAGAACAGCGCGGCTGGAGCGCGGTGCTGGCCATGTCTCTGGCCGCCTTCGCCCTGGTCGCTTCAGAATTCATGCCGGTCAGTCTGCTGACGCCGATTGCCGCCGAACTGCAGATCAGCGAAGGCCAGGCCGGGCAGGGGATTTCCGTGTCCGGTGCATTCGCCCTGGTGACCAGCCTGGTGATTGCAGCGGTTGCCGCTCGTGTCGAGCGCAAAACGCTGTTGCTGGGGCTGACCTTGCTGATGATCGTCTCGGGCACGGTGGTCGCGTTCGCGCCGGGCTATCCGTCGTTCATGTTCGGGCGGGCCTTGATCGGCATCGCGATCGGCGGTTTCTGGTCGTTGTCAGCGGCAACCGCGATGCGTCTGGTGCCGCCTGACCAAGTGTCCCGGGCACTGGCGATCGTCAACGGCGGCAACGCGCTGGCGACGGTAATTGCCGCTCCGGCGGGGAGTTTCCTCGGCGCGTTGATAGGCTGGCGCGGCGCATTTTTCTGCGTGGTTCCGGTCGCGGCGCTGGCGGCCATATGGCTGCTGATCAGTCTGCCGTCCTTCAAGCTCGAGCGTCAGGCCGGTCGCGGCAACGCCCTGCGGCTGATGAAGCAATGGCCAGTCGCTTTGGGGATGGTCGCTGTCAGCGTATTTTTCATGGGGCAATTCATGCTGTTCACCTACCTGCGGCCCTTTCTGGAGGAGGTCACCGGGGTCAGCGTCTCAACCCTGTCCTTGATGCTGCTGGGACTGGGGCTTGCAGGGTTCATCGGGACCTTTGTGATCGAAAGATTCCTCGGCACCGGCCTGTACCGCACGCTGACGGTTATCCCGCTGATGATGGCGGTCATCGCCCTGGCGCTGGTCAACTTCGGCGCATCACCGCTGCTGACTGCGGTGCTGCTCGGATTGTGGGGGCTGGTCGCCACGGCGGCGCCCGTGGGCTGGTGGACATGGCTGGCACAGACGCTCCCGGAGGATGCTGAGGCCGGCGGAGGCTTGCTTGTGGCCATCGTGCAACTGGCAATCGCCGGAGGGGCCATCGTCGGTGGCCTGGCGTTTGATCTGAGCGGTTATAAAGCCACCTTCGAGCTGAGCGCGGCGGTGTTGGTGATTGCGTCGATGCTCGCCTGGTTAGCGGGGCGCAGCGCTGCACAAGTGCATTTTGTCGAGTCGAACGCGACTGGTTGAGAGAAGTGCGAGAGTGATCGTGGAGTTGGCAGCTCTGCTCCAGCAACGGATTTGCCAATGACACTATGTGTCATATAGTCTTTGGCGCATCACTCATCCAGCCCCTCATCAAGGATTTCCAATGAACGTTCATTTCGTGGTTCACGAAGCATTCGAATCGCCCGGCGCCTATGAAACCTGGGTGTGCGAACGTGGCCATGAAGCGAGTTATTCGCGCGTGCATGCGTTTGAGGCCTTGCCCGCGAGCGTCGAGAACATCGACCTGCTGGTGGTGTTGGGCGGCCCGCAATCGCCGGCGACGAGCAAAGAGGAATGTCCGCATTTCGATGCGGCTGCCGAGTGCGACCTGATCGTTAGAGCGATCAACGCGAACAAGGCAGTGGTAGGCGTTTGCCTGGGGGCGCAATTGCTCGGCGAAGCGCTGGGTGCTGCGCATGGTCACAGCCCGGAAAAGGAAATCGGCAATTTTCCGATCACCTTGACCGAGGCGGGCAAGAACAACGCCAAGGTGGCGCACTTCGGCGATGCGCTCGACGTCGGTCATTGGCACAACGATATGCCGGGGCTGACGGCGCAGGCGAAGGTCCTCGCCGTCAGTGAGGGCTGTCCGCGCCAGATTGTCGAGTACGGCGATCTTGTCTACGGCTTCCAGTGCCACATGGAGTTCACCGCGGAGGTCGTGGAGCGTTTGATTGCCGCGTCCCCTGACGAGCTGGCGGCGGCGCTGGATTGTCGTTTCGTTCAGCAGCCGGCGGCGCTTCGCACCAACGCTTATGAGCAGATGAACCTTAAGCTGTTCGAGTTCCTCGACAAGCTGGTGGCGCAGTATCAACAGCAACGCAAGGGCTAGGAATAGCGGGCCAAACGCTCACGCCAGTTGCCACCGTGAGAACGCATGCACGCTTGCTCGGAGTCGAAACACACGTTGCGCTCTGATGCGGGCAGGTCGATATCGGCCTCCCTCAGCGCGGTGGCCGTCAGTTCGAAGATCCGTGCTTTGGCTTGTGTGAGGGCGAGATGTTTGTCGGCCTCAGTATCGAACACCCAGATCACTTTCAGGGTCGCCGCCAACGCGTTCAGGTCAGCGGTATGGGTCAGCCAGGTGAAGCCCTGGATTTCAGCTTTTGCGCTTTCACATGCGTCGGTGAGCGTGGCAATCAAGCGCCGCTCGATCCGCGCCAGTTCTCGTTTTCCAACAGGCATTGCAGATCCTTATACGACAGTGGTGGTGTGGTCTCACTGTAATTGCTGAGGTTCACAAATCCTCATGTCCAACCCGAATTCCCTGTGGGAGCGAGCTTGCTCGCGAAAGCGGTAGGTCTGTTATGTCAGTGTTGACTGACTTGGCGCCTTCGCGAGCAAACTCGCTCCCACAAAGGTTGCTGTGAACCGGGATGCCCCTGTCCAGCACAAATCTTTGTGGGAATGTGGCGTCAGTCCAGATCGCTGGCCTGATGCCGTTCAGCAACCTGGCTCGCCTCGTCACCCCAGGTGCGATTGACGCGCTGGCCACGCATCACCGCAGGGCGTTGGGCGATGTCTTCGGCCCAGCGCTGCACGTGTTTGTAGTCCTGAGCCGATAGAAATTCGGCCGCCGAATACACGTTATTGCGCACCAGTTGCCCGTACCACGGCCAGACCGCGATGTCCGCAATGGTGTAGCTGTCGCCCGCCAGATAGCGGCTCTCGCCAAGGCGCCGGTCAAGCACATCGAGCTGACGCTTGGCTTCCATGGTGAAGCGGTTGATCGGGTATTCGAGCTTCTCCGGCGCATACGCGTAGAAGTGCCCGAAGCCACCGCCCAGATAAGGTGCGGCGCCCATCTGCCAGAACAGCCAGTTCAGGGTTTCCGTGCGGCCAGCCGGATCTTTCGGCAGGAAGGCGCCGAATTTCTCTGCCAGATACAGCAGGATCGAACCGGATTCGAATACCCGAATCGGCGGCTGTACGCTGTGGTCGAGCAGCGCCGGAATCTTCGAGTTCGGATTGATCTCGACAAAACCGCTGGAGAACTGATCGCCCTCGTTGATGCGGATCAGCCAGGCGTCGTACTCGGCCTCGGTGTGCCCCAGTGCGAGCAATTCTTCCAGCAGGATGGTCACCTTGACGCCATTGGGCGTCGCCAGTGAATACAACTGCAGCGGGTGTTTGCCCACTGGCAGGGTCTTTTCATGCGTCGGCCCGGCAATCGGGCGGTTGATGCTAGCGAAATGGCCGCCGGACGGGGCTTCGTGTTTCCAGACTTTGGGCGGTACGTAGGGCGCTTTACTCATGAAATGGGCCTCATGGTGAACTTGCCGAGAATGACCTGACGGGTATCAGACCAGACAGCATAAACGCTCTAGCTCAAGACTGCGCAACCCCCGGAATGATCAAACACGCCGCCAGACCCATCAACGCGATCCCGATGACCTTGTCGAGGAGCCGCTGTTTTTCCAGCAGGCGCCGGCGCAACCGTTCGGTGGAGAAAAACAGCGCGACCAGGCTGAACCACAGCCAATGAATGACCGACATGAACAGGCCATAGGCGAAGTTCATCGTCAGCGAACTGTCTGGCTCCACCACCTGACTGTACGCCGCCACCACGAACAACATGGTTTTCGGATTCAGTGCATTGGTCAGAAAACCTGAGCAGAACACCTTCCAGGCACGGGGTGCGGAAGCGCTCGCATCGGTAAATGTCAGCACCGATTGATTGGTGAAGGATTTGATGCCCAGATAGACCAGGTAGCCGGCACCCAGCAGTTTCATCATCCAGAACAGCAGCGGCGATTGGGTGATGATCAGCGCCACCCCGAACACCGTGTAGAACACATGAACCTGCACGCCACAGGCGATGCCCAGCGCAGCCAGCAAACCACTGCGCCGCCCGTAGGCATAGCTGTTGCGAGTGACCATGGCAAAGTCCGGGCCGGGACTGATCACCGCCAGAACAGTGATGGCGATCATCAAAAACAATTCATTCATCCATACGCTCCATCGCGTTATTTGCGCTACTTGATTTCACAGATGCACAGTCCGCAGTCATTCTTTCAAACGCTTGGAAAGGTGCGGCAGGCTCCGAGTGGCGCCATGATGGGGAATTGTCACTGGCAAAAAAAACGATTTATAGTCGCGAAAATCTGTGAGAAATCATCGTCTATATGAACCTGCCTCCGCTGGCTGCCTTTCGCTTCTTCAACACCGCCGCCCAGACCCAGAGTTTCGTCAAGGCTGCCGAGCTGCTGCACGTCACCCACGGCGCAGTCAGCCGCCAGGTGCGTTTGCTGGAGGAGGCGATCGGGGTCGAGTTGTTCGAACGGCGTAATCGCGCGATCTTTCTCAATCACGCGGGACGTTTGCTGTTCAATGTCACCGCGCCGATGTTCGAACAGTTGCAGAGCACGGTTTATCGCCTGCAACGCGAAGTCCACGATGACGTGCTGGTGGTGTCCTGCGAGCCGACCATCGCCATGAAGTGGCTGATCCCGCGTTTGCCCGACTTCCACAGCGCGCATCCACAGTTGCAAGTGCAATTGCTGACGGCCGGCGGGCCGATCGACTTCGCTCGTTCAGGCGTGGATCTGGCGATCCGCCGCGACGATTTCCATTGGGACGAAACCGTGCACGGCGTGACCCTTTGTGAAGAGTGGATCGGCCCGGTCTGCGTGCCGTCCAGTCGACCTGACGGTGATCATTTGCGTGGTGCCTGCCTGCTGCACAGCAAGACGCGCCCGCAGGCGTGGGACAACTGGATACGACTGGCTGGCATGAACGCATCGGATGTCAGTCGGGTCGATTACGAGCATTTCTACCTGTGCATTCAGGCCGCGCTGGCCGGGCTGGGCGTCGGAATGGCGTCGTTTCTGATGGTGCAGGACGAACTCAAGTCCGGCCAGTTGATCGCGCCGTTCGGCTTCGTTCGCGACGGTTCGAGTTATTGCCTGCTGTCACCGCGACCCTTCGAACAGAGTGCCAATGCCATGCTTTTTCGCGAGTGGATTAGCCAGCAGATGAGCGCGTGCAGCCAATGGCTCGGGGGTGATCTGCAGCCTTGAAGACAGAGCGCTGCATTCATCAGCCAGGCATGATCAACGGGCTTGCATTGGCCAGCGCCTGTTCAGGTGCTCCGTCAAATAATCCATGAAGGCTCTGACCTTCGGCGTCATCGCCGCACGTTCCTGCACGCATGCATAGATGTCCATCGGTTCGACATGCCCGTGGGTTTCACCCGGAAGATCTTCGAACAGTTGCACCAGTTGACCGCTTTCAAGGTAGGGCGCGGCGACGAATTCGGCCAGACGCGTGACACCTGCGCCGTTGACTGCCATTTGCGCCAGGGCGTCGATGTCGTCGCTGATGGCGGTGGCGTTGATCGGAGCGTCGTAGTGTTGGCCGTTTCGGATGCAACCCCAGCGCAGAAAGCGCCCATCCAACGGGTAACGGAACGCCAGGCAGGCGTGGTGTTGCAGGTCTTGCGGTGATTGCGGCACGCCGGCGCGTGCAAGGTAGGCGGGTGCGGCGCAGAAGATGAAAGGCAGGGAAACGATTCGGCGTGCGACGATGCCGTCTTCCAGTTGTGGTTTGATCCGCAGGCTCAGATCAATGCCGTTCTGGATGTGATTGATCTTGCCATTGGTGGTCGACAGCTCGACCAGCAGGCGCGGATGCAGTGCGGAGAAACTGGCGAGTAACGGCGCCAATACGTGGCGACCGAATGCGCTGGTGGAGGCAATGCTCAAGCGGCCTTGCAGTTCGCCTTCGTCGCCGATGATCGCGCTTTGCGCCGACTCCAGGTCCGCCGCGATGCGTTTGACTTTCTCGTAATACAGCGCGCCATTTTCAGTGAGGGCCATGCGGCGGGTGGTGCGCTGCAGCAGGCGCACGCCGAGGTGCGTTTCCAGGCGATTGAGGGTCTGGCTGACCGCTGCCGCACTGACGCCCAAGGCCTTGGCGGCGCCGACGATTGAGCCGGCTTCAACCACTTTGATAAAACTGGCAATCGCCGCCAACAGATTCATCCGTGTCCCGCCGTGTGGGTTTGATTCGTAAGTTGTGCTTTATAAAGTACCTAAGGCAGGCCGTCTAGTTGAGGGCTGGGGGCTTTGCTAAGGTGCCGGCTCCCTGTCAATGGATGGAAAAGCCATATGAATCAAAGAACCACTACCGATGCCTTGTATTCGCTGCGTCGCAAGTTGTCGTCACGAGCGACGCCCTACGTGTTTGCGTTGTACATGGCGACGATCATGGCATTCCTGATGTCGCTGGTGATCACCGCCGCCAACTCCGGAATTGATAACGACTACCTGAGTAATGCGCTGCACGCCTACAAGCTGGCGATGCCGGTCGCGTTTTTGTGCATCCTCGTGGTGCGGCCGATCGTGATCAAACTGGTGGCGATGACGGTGCATCCGCATCGTTGATGATCCCCGTGCAGGAGCTGCCGAAGGCTGCGATCTTTTGATGTTGTTTTTGCATATCAAAAGATCGCAGCCTTCTGCAGCTCCTACAGGGAGCGGTTCGGCAAGGCTGTCGGATAAAAACAATCGAAACTTCGCGCGCTCCGAAACTGTCCAGACCCTTGTACCGCCCGGCGGATGTCTCGCCGGGCAGGCTTCATGTATCGGTGACAGGCGAGGAACGAAATGACGACGACAGTGGGCGATTTTCTGGTTGAGCGGCTCAGCCAATGGGGCGTCACGCGGATTTTTGGTTATCCGGGAGACGGCATCAATGGCGTGTTCGGCGCGCTCGCCCGAGCCAATGGCAAGATCGAATTCGTTCAGGCCCGTCACGAAGAAATGGCCGCCTTCATGGCCTCGGCCCACGCCAAGTTCACGGGCGAGCTGGGTGTTTGCATCGCTACTTCGGGGCCGGGTGCTTCGCACCTGATCACCGGGTTATACGACGCTCGGATGGATCACCAACCGGTGCTGGCAATTGTCGGCCAGCAGGCACGGACGGCGCTCGGCAGTCATTACCAGCAGGAGCTGGACCTGGTGTCGATGTTCAAGGATGTGGCCGGGGCGTTTGTGCAGCAGGCGTCGGCGCCGTCGCAAGTGCGGCATTTGCTTGATCGCGCCGTGCGTACGGCAGTTGGCGAGCGGCGGGTGACGGCGATCATTCTGCCCAATGATTTGCAGGATCTTGCGTACGAGCCACCGGCGCGGGCACACGGCACTGCGCATTCCGGCGTCGGATACACCAAGCCGAAAGTGCTGCCCTACGAGGCGGATCTGCAGCGCGCCGCCGACGTTTTGAACAGCGGTGAAAAAATCGCGATTCTGGTCGGCGCTGGCGCGTTGCAAGCGACGGATGAAGTGATCGCCATCGCGGAAAAACTCGGTGCTGGCGTCGCCAAGGCGTTACTCGGCAAGGCCGTGCTGCCGGACGATTTGCCGTGGGTCACCGGCAGTATCGGCCTGCTGGGCACCGAGCCGAGCTACAAGATGATGAGTGAATGCGACACCTTGTTGATGATCGGCTCGGGTTTTCCCTATGCCGAATTTCTGCCCAAGGAAGGTCAGGCGCGCGGCGTGCAGATTGACCTGCAGCCAGACATGCTCAGCCTGCGTTATCCGATGGAGGTCAATCTGGTCGGTGACTCCGCCGAAACCCTTGCCGCGCTGCTGCCGTTGCTCGAACAGAAGACCTCGCACAAGTGGCGCAAAAAGATCGAGGGCTGGCGCGGCAGTTGGGAGAAAACCCTGGAAAAGCGTGCGATGGCCAAAGCTGATCCGATCAATCCGCAGCGGGTGGTGTATGAACTGTCACCGCGCCTGCCGGAGCAGGCGATCATCACCAGCGACTCGGGCTCCTGCGCCAACTGGTACGCCCGTGATCTGAAGATTCGCCGCGGCATGCAGTGTTCGCTGTCTGGTGGCCTGGCCTCGATGGGCGCTGCCGTGCCGTATGCGATCGCGGCCAAGTTCGCGCACCCCGAGCGCGCGGTGATTGCGCTGGTGGGTGACGGTGCGATGCAGATGAACAACATGGCCGAACTGATCACCGTCGCCAAATACTGGCGCCAATGGAGCAGCCCGAAATGGATCTGCGCGGTGTTCAACAACGAGGATCTGAATCAGGTCACCTGGGAGCAGCGGGTGATGGAGGGCGATCCTAAGTTCGAAGCCTCGCAGAGCATTCCCGATGTGCCGTATCACCTGTTCGCCATTTCCATCGGCCTGAAAGGGATTTTCGTCGACCGCGAAGAAGACGTCGCCGCTGCCTGGGAGCAGGCACTGGCCTCGGACGTGCCGGTGCTGATCGAGTTCAAGACCGACCCCAACGTGCCGCCATTGCCGCCGCACATCAAACTCGAACAGGCGAAGAAATTTGCCACGACCCTGCTCAAGGGCGACCCGGACGAGGCGGGCGTGATCGTGCAAGCCGCCAAGCAGGTGCTGGCCAGCGTCCTGCCCGGCAAAAAATAATCGTGAAGGCACTTCGTCGTGCACCAAGGCTGTGAGCACCGCCGAAACCTGTGGGAGCGAGCTTGCTCGCGAAAGCGTTGTGTCAGGCACAGCGATTGTGGAGGTGTCGACGCCTTCGCTGGCAAGCCAGCTCCCACAGGTATTTCGTCGTGCCTGATATCTGTGAACGAGACCGTGGAGATTTTCATGGGTGAAGCAGCGAAGGGGCTTTTTTGATGTTCATCGGTTGCGCAGGCTGGAGTCTGGGGCGTGATTATTGGCCGGAGTTTCCGGCCGAGGGCACGCATCTGCAGCGTTACGCGGCGCGGTTCGACTGCGTGGAAATCAACAGCTCGTTTTATCGTCCGCATCGGCGTCAGACCTATGCGCGCTGGGCGGATTCGGTGCCGCCGGGCTTTCGCTTTTCAGTGAAGGTGCCAAAGCAGATCACTCATGAATGGCGTCTGCGGGACTGTGATCAAGCGCTGGACGAGTTTCTCGGGCAGTGCGCGGGGCTGGCCGATCGGCTGGGATGCTTGCTGGTGCAACTGCCACCGTCGCTGGCCTTTGAACCGACAAGCGCAGAGGCGTTTTTCGTGGCATTGCGCCAACGCTTCGCCGGTGCCGTGGTGCTTGAGCCACGGCATGAGTCATGGGTGGCGGCGGCGCCGATGCTGCAGGCGTATCGGATTGCCCAAGCCATGGTCGATCCGTCGCGGATCAGTACTGATGGTTCGGCGCAAGGCTGGACAGGTGTGTGTTATTGGCGATTGCACGGTTCGCCACGCATCTACCACAGCGCCTACAACGAGCGTTATCTGCAAGCGCTGGCAGAGCAGATGCAGGTCGCGGCAGCAGCGGGCGCCGCGGTGTGGTGCATCTTCGACAACACCGCCAGTGGTGCCGCGTTGGGTAATGCGTTGGCACTGGCAGCGTTGATGGCGGATTGAGCCAGGCGGACAAGTCGTCGCAGACGATTGTCGCGCTGATGATCGTCAGCGGTTGAGGAAGGCCAGCAGATCCTCATTCAGCGCCTGAGCGTGGGTCACGGCAAAACCATGGGGCGCGCCGGCGTAGACTTTCAGCTCGGCGCCCTTGATCTGCGCGGCGGCCTGCTTGCCGGTGGTTTCGAACGGCACGATCTGATCGCCGTCACCGTGGATCACCAGAGTCGGCACGTCGATCTTCGCCATGTCCGGGCGGAAGTCGGTTTGCGAAAACGCGGTGACGCAATCCACGGTCCCTTTGAGCGAGGCGAGCAGGGCGACGTTCAGGGTTTGCGTGAGCACGCCGTCGGAGACTTTTTGGCCCTGATTGGTGCCGTAGAACGGCGCAGCGAAATCAGCGATGAACTGCGCGCGATCCTTGAGCAGACCGGCCTTGATCCCATCGAACACCGAGGTGTCGACACCTTGCGGGTAGTCGGCTTTTTTGCCGAACAATGGCGTCACTGCACCGAGCAGCACCAGCCCGGCAACGCGCTCGCTGCCGTGACGGGCGATGTAGCGGCTGACGTCACCGCCGCCCATGGAGAAGCCGACCAGCGTCACGTCGCGCAGGTCGAGGTGGTTGATCAGTTGCGCGATGTCATCGGCAAAGGTGTCGTAGTCGTAGCCGGTCCATGGTTGATCGGAGCGGCCGAAACCACGGCGGTCGAAGGCAATTGTGCGGTAGCCGCGACTGCTCAGGTATTCCATCTGGTATTCCCACATGTCGGCATCCAGCGGCCAGCCATGGCTGAACAGCACGGGCTTGCCGCTGCCCCAGTCCTTGAAATAGATCTGTGTGCCGTCATCGGTAGTGAATGTGCTCATGGAAACTCCTTGCTTGAGTACGCGTTGGGGAGGGGCTGTAAAAGCAGGATTCACTATCCGCGCAATCGACCGTGGCCACTTGTATGCAGGTGCTGCGCTGTCGGCGTGGTTCTTTTTCGCGAACACAGTTGTAAGATGCAACCACACGCCGTTTTTGATGGAGAAACACCCTGTGAAGCGCAAAAGCCTGCACGGCAACGCCTGCCCGGTCGCCCGTACGCTGGACCTGATCGGCGACTGGTGGTCGCTGCTGATCATCCGCGATGCGCTGGAGGGCATTCGCCGCTTCAGTGATTTTCAGAAGAATCTGGACATCGCCAAGAACATGCTCAGCGCTCGGCTCAAGGCCTTGGTGGAGCAGGGGATCCTGCAAACCGTGCCGGCCGCCGATGGCGGTGCCTATAAGGAATACGTGCTGACCGAACGCGGCAAGGCCTTGCAGACAGTGATCGTCGCGCTGTCGCAGTGGGGCGGCGAGCACCTGTATGCGCCGGGTGAGCCGGGTTCGGTGATGGTCGATGCGCGGCAGCGTCAGCCGATCAGAAAGCTTGAGTTGCAGGCGGCTGACGGCCGTGTGCTGGGGGCTGGCGAGGTGTCGACGAAACTTGGCGTAGTGCACTGATTGAAGGTTTAAATGCAAACGCCCCGACACAGCGTTGGAGCGTTTGTTTGTTCGGTTTCAACCTGTAGGGGCCTTAGCGAAACGCCGGCACCACATGCTTGATGAACAATGCCAACGACTTCTTCTTCTCCGCATGCGGCAAGCTGTTGTCACACCAGAAACTGAACTCATCCACCCCCAGTTCCTGGTAATACTTGATCCGCGGAATGATCTCTTCCGGCGTACCGATCATCGCTGTCTTGTGCAAACTCTCCAGCTCAAACTCTGGACGCCCGGCAAACTTCTCTTCCGGGCTTGGGGCGAGGAAGCCGTTGACCGGTACTTCCTTGTTGCCAAACCACGCATCGAAGGTGCGGTAGAAACGTGAGATCGCCTTGGCGCCGACTTTCCAGCCGTCCGGATCGTCCGCCGAGTGCACGTGGGTGTGGCGCAGCACCATCAGTTGCGGACGCGGGACGTCGGGGTTGTTGTCCAGGGCGGTCTGGAACTTGTTCTTCAGGTCGACGACTTCTTCGTCGCCCTTCATCAATGGCGTGACCATCACGTTGCAACCGTTGGCCACGGCGAAGTTGTGTGAGTCCGGGTCGCGGGCGGCGATCCACATCGGTGGGTTAGGTTTCTGGATGGGCTTCGGCACGCTGGTCGAGATCGGGAATTTCCAGATGTCGCCGTCGTGGGCGTAGTCGCCTTGCCACAGGGCGCGGACCACCGGGACCATTTCGCGCAGGGCCTGGCCGCCGCTGGAGGCGGGCATGCCGCCGGCCATGCGATCGAATTCGACCTGATAGGCGCCGCGCGCCAGGCCGACTTCCATGCGCCCGTTGCTGATGACGTCGAGCAGGGCGCATTCACCGGCCACCCGCAGCGGGTGCCAGAACGGCGCGATGATGGTGCCGGCGCCGAGGTGAATGGTGGTGGTTTTGGCGGCGAGGTAGGCCAGCAGCGGCATCGGGCTGGGCGAGATGGTGTATTCCATCGCGTGGTGTTCGCCGATCCACACGGTGCTGAAACCACCGGCCTCGGCCATCAGGGTCAGTTCGGTCAGGTCTTCGAACAGTTGCCGGTGGCTGACGCTTTCGTCCCAGCGTTCCATGTGGATGAACAGGGAAAATTTCATGACGCTTCCTCGGATCTTTTATTGTTGAGGCTACAAAGCTGTGTGGGAGGGCTGAAATCTTGATCAGGCCAGAGCGGGCAGGGCGCCCATCTTGCCGTGGCAATACACCAGCGGCCCGGTGTGCTGTTCCGGGACGATCAGGTTCTTCACCGCGCCGACCATGATCGCGTGGTCACCGCCTTCGTATTCGCGCCACAACTCACACTCGATGATAGCCGTCGCGTTGGCCAGGATCGGGTTGCCCAACTCGCTCAATGTCCACTCGATGCCTTGCGCTTTGTCCTTGCCTTTACGGGCGAAGGCGTAGGCTTCGCTCTGTTGGCCGCCGGACAGGACGTGGATCGCGAAGCGCTTGTTCTTGATCAGCACAGGGTAGGAGTCGGAGCTGTAGTTGGGGCAGAACAGCACCAGCGCCGGGTCCATCGACAGTGAACTGAAGGCGCTGGCGGTGAGGCCGACGATCTGGCCGTCATCGTCCAGCGTGGTGATGACAGTGACGCCGGACGGAAACGAGCCCATGACTTGTTTGTAGATGGCAGCATCGATCATTGGACGATCCTCGGGTGTTGTGACGCGATTTTTATGTATTTGTTGGTCTGATGGTATACCAGTATTTTTTCTTTGCAAGGGCTTTTAGGCTGAACCGATAAACGTGGTGCTTTCGTCGGAAACTCAGCGTTTATTGGGCCCTCGGCTGGCCTGCAGGCCGCAGAATCAGTGAGGATAACGGATCAGATAGCGCCTTGAACTACGGATCAGTCTTGTGAAATGTTTGGAATACCATAATATGGTCTGCATCTGAGGGGCGGCCGCAGAGTCCCCCCGGTTTGGCTTCATACAAAGATAAGAACAGACAAACTCGAGTTCATGCATATGTCCCAGATGTCCCGGCAAGATCCGTTGATCGAGAATCACACGGTCGACTACGTCCCACTCGCGGAACGCCACGGGAAGGCCCGCGACCTTTTTACCCTTTGGTTCAGCACCAACATCGCGCCACTGCCCATCGTTACCGGCGCCATGGTGGTTCAGGTGTTCCATCTCGATTTGCTCTGGGGCCTGCTGGCGATTGCGCTGGGGCACCTGATCGGCGGGGTGGTGATCGCCCTGGCGTCGGCGCAAGGCCCGCGCATGGGCATTCCGCAAATGGTCCAGAGTCGTGGTCAGTTCGGGCGTTACGGCGCACTGCTGATCGTGTTTTTTGCGGCGCTGATCTACATCGGCTTCTTCATTTCCAACATCGTGCTTGCCGGTAAATCGATTGTCGGCATTGCGCCGTCGGTACCGGCGCCGTTGAGCATTCTGATCGGTGCACTGGCGGCCACCGCGATTGGCGTGATCGGCTACAACTTCATTCACACACTCAACCGCATCGGCACCTGGGTGATGGGCAGCGCGCTGCTCGCCGGCTTCCTCTACATCTTCGCCCACGATTTGCCGGCGGACTTCCTGACGCGCGGCAGCTTCAACCTGTCGGGCTGGCTGGCAACGGTGTCGCTGGGGATCATCTGGCAGATTAGTTTCTCGCCGTACGTGTCCGATTATTCGCGTTATCTGCCGGCGGATATCGGCATCGCCAAACCGTTCTGGGCCACGTATATGGGCGCGACACTGGGCACGATTCTGTCGTTCAGTTTCGGCGCCGTGGCAGTGCTGGCGACGCCGGAAGGCACCGAGGCGATGGCGGCGGTCAAGCAGTCGACCGGTTGGCTGGGGCCGATTCTGATGGTGTTGTTCCTGCTCAACATCATCAGCCACAACGCGCTGAATCTGTACGGCGCAGTGTTGTCGATCATCACCTCGATCCAGACCTTCGCCAGTCAGTGGACGCCGAGCATCAAGGTGCGTGTGGTGTTGTCGAGCGTGGTGCTGGCGGGTTGCTGCGTGGTAGCGCTGAGTGCCTCGGCGGATTTCATTTCGCAGTTCATCGGGCTGATTCTGGCGTTGCTGTTGGTGCTGGTGCCGTGGGCGTCGATCAATCTGATCGACTTCTACCTGATCAAGCGCGGCGCGTATGACATCAGCTCGATTTTCCGCGCGGACGGCGGCATTTACGGGCGCTTCAATCTGCACGCGATCATTGCCTATTTCATCGGGATCATTGTGCAACTGCCGTTCGCCAATACGTCGCTGTACGTCGGGCCGTACGCCAATCTGGTCGATGGCGCCGACCTGTCGTGGCTGTTCGGCCTGGTGGTGACGGTGCCGTTGTATTACTGCCTCGCCACACGCGGGCAGACGCAGAAGCAACGTGGCGAGGGGATTTATCCCCGATCGGCTGCGAAGCAGTCATGAAATCAGCGAGTGCGGCCCCCCTTTGAGATACAAAGGGGGCCGCTTCGCGTTCCATCGGGGATAAATCCCCTCACCACAAGTGATGTTTCCTTGGACCTTGTGCATTCCAGCGGTCATTCAAATTGGCCATTTCGATCCCCTTTTGGCCCATCACCCACTGTGCCGCGACCCCGCGGTCGGCAAGAATCAAAGCCACAACAAAACGCTGGACTTTACTTGCCCTTGGCTACCTTTACAGCCGCTGCCGTGTACAGAACATAAAAACCATCGATCTCACGTCGCATTTCGGGGAAACAACCATGGTCACGATGAAACGCATTCTGGGTGCCACCGTGTGTGGGCTGACGCTGCTGGCCAGTGCGGTACACGCCGAGCAGCGCGAGCTGCGGGTCTACAACTGGGCGGATTACATCCTGCCGTCGGTGCCCAAGGATTTCGCCGCAAAGACCGGCATCAAAGTGACCTGGGACACCTTCGACACCAATGAATCGCTGGAAGCCAAGTTGCTCACCGGCAACTCCGGCTACGATCTGGTGGTGCCGTCGAACCAGTTCATCGACACCCAGATCAAGGCCGGGGTGTTCCAGAAACTCGACAAGTCGAAACTGCCGAACTGGAGTCACCAGGATCCGGCGCTGCTCAAGTTGCTGGATGCCAACGACCCCGGCAACCAGTACGGCGTGCCCTACATGTATGGCACGGTGCTGATCGGCTTCAACCCGGCCAAGGTCAAGGCCGCGCTTGGCGACAACGCGCCAGTCGACAGCTGGGATCTGGTGTTCAAGCCGGAAAACATGGAGAAGCTCAAATCCTGCGGCGTGGCGATGCTCGATTCGCCGTCGGAAATTCTGCCGCTGGCCCTGCATTACCTCGGCCTCGACCCGAACAGCCAGAACCCGGCCGACTATGAAAAGGCCAAGGACCTGATGCTGAAGATTCGTCCGTACGTGACCTACTTCAACTCGGCCAAGTACATGACCGACATCGCCAACGGCGATATCTGCGTGGCCATCGGTTACTCCGGCAGCTTCTATCAGTTCGGCAACCGTGCGAAAGAGGCGGGCAACGGTGTGGTGGTCGACTGGCGTTTGCCGAAGGAGGGTGCGCCGATCTGGTTTGATACCTTCGCCATTCCGAAAAGCGCGAAGAATGTCGAAGAGGCCCACGAATTCCTCAACACCTTGCTCGATCCAAAAGTCATTGCGCCGATCAGCGACTTCCTCGGCTACCCGAACGTCAACAAGGACTCGATGCCGCTGGTGAACAAAGACATCACCGCCAACCCGAACCTGACGCCAACGCCTGAAGCCCTGAAAACCCTCTACGTCGTCCAGCCCCTGCCGCAAAAACTCGAACGCGTACGCACCCGGGTGTGGACCAGCATCAAGTCCGACAAGTAACCGCCTCCTCCCTGTAGGAGCTGCCGCAGGCTGCGATCTTTTGATTTTGCTTTAAAAAAGATCGCAGCCTGCGGCAGCGCCTACAGGGATTGAGTTTCGTCTTCCTTGCGGGTGACGATCAGGCTCAACACCACTGACCCCAGAATCACCCCGCCGACCACCGCCAGCGACCATTCCACCGGCATGTGAAACCACGGCATCAGCGTCATCTTGCCGCCGATGAACACCAGCACGATCGCCAGTCCGTACTTGAGCAGATGAAAGCGGTCGGCCATGTCTGCCAGCAGGAAATACAACGCCCGCAGGCCCATGATCGCGAAGATGTTCGAGGTGAACACAATAAACGGGTCGGTGGTGACTGCGAAAATCGCCGGGATGCTATCGACCGCAAACATCAGGTCGCTGGCCTCGATCAGCACCAGTACCAGAAACATCGGCGTGGCCCAGCGTACGCCGTTCTGCAGCACGAAAAAGCGCTCGCCGTGAAAGCCCTGCGTGATTCGCATGTGCCCGCGCACCCAGCGCAGTAGCGGGTTTTTGTCGAGATCCGGTTGCTGCTCGGCGAACATCAGCATCTTGATCCCGGTGATGATCAGGAACACCCCGAAGGCATACAGCAGCCACTCGAACTGCGACACCAGCCACACCCCGGCAAAGATCATCGCCGCGCGCATCACGATCGCCCCGAGCACGCCATACAGCAGCACCCGGCGTTGCAATTCCGGCGGCACCGCGAAGTAGCTGAAGATCATCACGAAGACGAACATGTTGTCGATCGACAGTGACTGCTCGATCAGATAACCGGTGAGGAATTCCAGCGTCTTGCGCTGGGCGATCTCGGCGCCGAACTCGCCGTGCAAATACCACCAGAGCAACCCGGCGAAAGCCATGGCCAGTGCGCACCAGGCGATCACCCAACAGGACGCTTCCCGCACTGAAACGCGGTGCGCCTTGCGTCCGCCGAAGACGAACAGGTCCAGTGCAAGCATGGCGAGGACGAAGACGATAAACGCGCCCCACATCCATGGTTCGCCAATGTTGATATTGTCAGTTGGCATGGCGGGCTCCTTGGCTTTATGTCGTTGGAGATAGACCGGGACATGCTAGCGAGGAGTGAGTGCCAAGGAAAAATCGTATATTCCTGAGATAAAGTTCGATAAAAACGAAGTGTCTGGCGTTTTTTTGCAGCAGGCGTCTTTGCAATGGCAAGCGGCATTGATGCGTGACTGCGAGAGAAATTTCAACGTGAGTTAATTTGAAAGGTGGAGCTGCCAAACACTGCGGGCAGGCACTTGCCCGTTTGGCATTGATGTGTGTTTGCAACAAGCTTTCCTATTGCTGAAAGTTTTAAAGAGGGCCCGTCGCCAGTAGTTCTAATGTGCCCTTTACTTTGTAGGATTTTTCGCCGGACTCTATTTCAAAATTAAAATCTGCGAATATTGATTCTTTTATGTTGTCTCGCAGAAGTTTGATTTCGCCGTTGCCACCATGAAGCCACCCTCCAGCGGAAATGACGCTGGCAAGTACGTGGCTTCCTTCACCTTTCTTAATCGGATATGTGCCGCTTTGGAGTTTGCGACCAAAGATAATGGCTATTTGGTAGAAATCGTCTTGTGTATGATATCGCCCAATGGCACTGACTGATTCGTCGGTCAGGGAAGCATAAATAAACACGTTCGGCTCGAACCTCGGAATGGGCGGAAAATTAGGGGTGAATGTCGCCTTGTAGTATTTGTCAAGCGGCTGTTGTTTTACTTTGATAGGTAATGGCTTCAAGTTTTCATCGACGCCAAGTTGTTTAAATAGATTGGCATTGCTCATGGTCTGCGTTCCTTTAGTGATAAGCGATTTCGCGGATTTTCTAAATGGAAGGTCCATCGAGCGAGAACGTTACTCGCGGCCCTGTTTGACCGCTACTGTCAGAACTGTCAGTTGTCAGGCACGGGAGGGTATGTTGAAGGGGTATTGACGCAGAGATGAGCGACAGGCCATTGCAGCCGAGAGCGGATTGAGACCCTTTCGAGCCTCAATCCAACCCTCCTTGTTACTTGCCGGTAGTCAGCGCCGGAGTGCGCGGCGGCACCTGACGCTTGGAGCCGGTCGCCTCAAACGCCGAAGCCATGCGCAGCAGGTTCGAGTCATCGTAGGCGCGCCCGGCGAAGGTCAGGCCGACCGGCATGCCGATGTCGGCCATGATCCCCATTGGCACAGTGACGGTCGGCACGCCGAGGTGACGGATCGCCAGGTTGCCGTTGGCGACCCAGATGCCGTTGCTCCAGGCGATGTCCGCCGATTCCGGATTGATATCGGCATCTGCCGGGCCGACGTCGGCGTTGGTCGGGAACAGCACCGCGTCGAGTTTCAGTGTGTCCATCCAGTCTTCCAGATCGAGCTTGCGGGTCTTTTCCAGGCCGCGCAGGCCGTCCGGCAGGGTCGGGATCTGGTCCCACGGGGTAATGCCGCGCTCGGCCATGCGCACGTATTCGTCCATGCCGGCAGCCAGATCGCCTTCACGGTTGGGCAGGGTGCCCGGGTCGTGCGGGAAGATCTTCGGCCCGTCGACATCGGCCAGACGGTTGAGCTTCGGATCGCCGTTGGCGCGCAGGAAATCGTCGAAGGCCCAGGCCGACAGGTCCCACAGTTCGTGGTGCAGGAACTCCTTGGAGACGATGCCGCGATTGAACACGGTCGGCGCGCCCGGACGGTCGCCTTCGCAGTTGGAGACCAGCGGGAAATCCACTTCGATGACTTCGGCGCCGGCCGCTTCCAGAGCCGTGCGGGCCTGTTTCCACAAGTCGATCACCGAAGCGCGGGTGTTGATGCGTTGCCCGGTCGGGCCGCCGATGCCCGGCGCTTCGCTGGTGCCGGCTTCAGGGTCGGCATTGATGTACATCTTCGGCACACCGAGGCGTTTGCCGGCCAGTGCCGCGGGTTTCACTGCCAGTTCGGCGTAGGACGCCGGACGCACCGAGGCGACGCTCGGGATCGGCACCCACGGCTGCAGGCGCCACAGGTCGCCACGGGTGTCGGGGTCTTCCGCGACGACCACGTCGAGCACTTCAAGCAGATCGGCCATGGTCCGTGCGTACGGCACCACCACGTCCATGGTCGGCGTCAGCGGCCAGTTGCCGCGTACCGAAATCACTCCGCGCGACGGCGTGTAGGCGCACAAACCGTTGTTCGACGCCGGGCCGCGACCGCTCGACCAGGTTTCTTCCGCCAGGCCGAAGGCCGAGAAACTCGCGGCGGTGGCGGTGCCGGCGCCGTTGGACGAGCCAGAGGCAAACGGCGCGGTCAGGTAGGCGGCGTTGTACGGGCTCTCGGCCCGGCCATAGACGCCACGCTGCATGCCGCCATTGGCCATCGGCGGCATATTGGTCTTGCCCAGGCAGATCGCCCCGGCGGCGCGCAGGCGTTCGATGGTGAAGGCGTCGCGATGCGCCACCAGATCGGCGAATGCCGGGCTGCCGGAAGCCGCGGTCAGACCCTTGACCAGATAGCTGTCCTTGGCGGTGTAGGGGATGCCGTCGAGCGGGCCGAGGGTTTCGCCCTTGGCCCGGCGCGCATCGGATGCCTGGGCTTCGGCCAGTGCTTGGGGATTGCGCACCACCACGGCATTCAGTGCGGTGGCGGTGTTCGGGCCGTCGTAGGCGTCGATCCGGGCCAGATAGGCCTGCACCAGTTCAACCGCGGTGGTTTGGCCGGCTTCTAGCGCCGCGCGTAATTGAGCAATGGAGACTTCAGTGACTTCGATCATGCTGTTACCGCCGACAGGTTCGCTAAAGGGTTGGGTCATTAGGGTTATCGTCGAAATGCGTGAAGAATTTCGTATGGGCGAAACTCTACCCTGAACTTTGCCGAATGGCATGTGCTAATTCGATAAATATCGACAAAACTCAGCGAAAAAATTCCCCCGGTGTCTCGCCAAACTGTTGGCGGAAGGCTGCGATGAACGCCGAGGTCGAGTCATAACCGCAGGCCAGCGCCACGTCGGTGACCCGTTCGCCGCGTTCCAGCGGGGTCAGCGCGCCCAACAGACGCAAGCGCTGACGCCAGGCACGGAAGGTCAGGCCGGTGTCGCGTAAAAACAGTCGGCTGAGGGTTTTCTCGGTGACACCGAATTTTTCGCTCCAATGGTTCAGTGTGGTCTGCTGTTCCGGATGTTGCTCCAGACTTTGATAGATCTGCCGCAGACGGCTGTCCTGCGGCAGTGGCAGCATCAGGTCGATCTGCGGCGCCTCGGCCAGTTGATCGAGGATCACCTGGGCCAACCGGCCATGGGCGCCGCTCTCGTCGTATTCCACCGGCACCAGACTGAAGGCGCGAATCAGCTCGCGCAGCAGGTCGCTGACGCCCAGCACATGACAGCGCTCAAGCGCCCAGCCGGCCACGCTGCAATCGATATACAGGCTACGCATTTCGGTGTGCGGCGAGCTGAACACTCGGTGCGGCACGCCCGCCGGAATCCACACCGCACGCTCTGGCGGCGCGACGAAACGCCCGACGCTGGTCTGCACTTCAAGCACGCCCTGAATCGCGTATGACAATTGCACCCACGGGTGACTGTGATGTCGGGTCAGCGCGCGGTTGGGCAGCGATTCGGTGCGCCCGTACAGCGCACGCGGTAGGCTCGGCAGCCCGGGAATGCTGCGCCGGAAGCTTTTCTCGTGTCCTTTAGGCGGCATCTGTTGGCTCTTCGGCGTTAGTCGGTAATTTCTGCTCACGTTAGAGTCGCAGTCACGTACTGGCAACCCCCGGATGAACAGACCCATGACCCGACCAAGATTCCTGCCCGACAACTTCACCCTGACCCTGATCGGCGTTGTGCTGCTGGCCAGTTTCCTGCCGGCCAGCGGTCAGGTCGCGGTCGGGTTCGGCTGGCTGACCAACATCGCCATCGCGCTGCTGTTTTTCCTGCATGGCGCCAAGCTCTCGCGTGAGTCGATCATCGCCGGTGCCGGCCACTGGCGCCTGCACCTGTTGGTGTTCGGCCTGACCTTTGTGCTGTTCCCGATCCTCGGCCTGGCGCTAAAACCACTGCTGTCGCCACTGATTGGCGACAAGCTGTACATGGGCATGCTGTATCTCTGCGCGTTGCCGGCCACCGTGCAGTCGGCAATTGCCTTCACCTCGCTGGCCCGGGGCAATATTCCGGCGGCGATCTGCAGTGCGGCGGCATCGAGCCTGTTCGGGATCTTTCTCACGCCATTGCTGGTGACGCTGCTGCTGAACGTGCACGGTGACGGCGGTTCGACCGTCGATGCGATTCTGAAGATCAGCGTGCAACTGCTGCTGCCGTTCATTGCCGGGCAGATCGCTCGGCGCTGGATCGGCGCGTGGGTCGGCCGCAACAAAAACTGGCTGAAGTTTGTCGATCAGGGTTCGATTCTACTGGTGGTGTACGGCGCGTTCAGCGAGGCGGTCAACGAAGGTATCTGGCATCAGATTCCGCTGGTCGATCTGTTGGGGCTGGTGGTGGTTTGCTGCATCTTGCTGGCGCTGGTTTTGCTGGCGTCGACCTTGCTGGGCAAGGCGTTCGGTTTCAGCCAGGAAGACCGTATCACCATTCTGTTCTGCGGTTCGAAGAAGAGTCTGGCCACCGGCGTGCCGATGGCGCAGGTGTTGTTTGCCGGCAGCACGATTGGCGTGTTGATCCTGCCGCTGATGCTGTTCCATCAGATTCAATTGATGGTCTGTGCAGTGTTGGCGCAGCGTTACGCGAAACGGCCGGAATCGGTGCCGGAGTTGATGGCGCAGGTTGATCCGTAAACGCTGCATTCCCTGTAGGAGCTGCCGCAGGCTGCGATCTTTTGATCTTGAAAGTTAAAAGATCGCAGCCTGCGGCAGCTCCTACTGGGGATTGTGTTGTATCAATCCTGCGTAACGTGTTTCGGGCCGGCCAGTGCCCAGGCAATCAGGCCAAACAAGGGCAGGAACACGATGGCGATAATCCACACGCCTTTATTGCTGCCTTTGCCTGCGCTCTTGCGCACCCTGTTGATCGCCCACAGTTCAATGATCACAAGAACGACGGCGAGTACGATCCAGACGGGTTCAATTTGCATGGGCTACCTCCTGATGGTCTTTCAGTTAGGTGAGCCCAAGCGCGCAGGGTTCATTTAAATTGCGCCACTGCCTCCCGAATACTTCACCGCAGCGGCTGCCCGCGACGGCACATTGAGCGTGCGCAACAACGACGACACATGGATGCGCACGGTGAACGGCGAGATATCCAGCTCCCGGGCGATTTCCTTGTTGGTCTTGCCTTGGGCGATCAACCGCAACACATCCTGCTGACGCGGGGTGAGGGCGGTGCCGGTCTCCAGTGGCAGCAACCCGGAAGGGGCGAACCTGACCAACACTTCGCCTTCGCGGATCGCCAGAATCGCCTGGCCGATCTCATCCGGGGCGATGTTCTTGCCGATGAAGCCGTCGATGCCGGCCGCCATCACCTCACCGATCAATGTCTCGTCGTCGACCATCGACACTACGATCAATGTGGTGCGTGGCAGTTTTTGGCGCAGCTCGGCGAGTTGGCTGATGCAGGTCAGGCCGGGGAAACGCAGGTCGAGAATCAGCGTGTCCGGCTCGTTGCCGGCGGGCAGCAAGGCCAGCACGGCGTCGAGATCGCCGGCCTCCTCGATAGTCGCCTCGGGCAGCAGGCGCTGCACGGTGCGCCGCATGGCTTCGCGAAACAACGGGTGATCGTCGGCTATGATGATTCGGCCGGTCATGGCGTGACCCTCCCTGGATCAGGCGTGGTTTACGGCATGCACCTTAGCACCGCAGACGCGGATTGCCTGCTGGCCGGTGCTGATTCTGACGACTGTCGCACAAGGACGTTGCCCATGAAGTTCGAAAAAAACACCGAGCTGGATCAGGCCAATCTGCGCATCATCATCGCCAGCATTGCCATGGTTTACATTGGCGTGCTCGGTGTCTTGCCGGGTCAGCGCTTCGCTACCTATCTGCCGGTGGTGGTCTACATCGCGCTGTTTCTGCTGGCGTCGATTGGCTTGCGCCAGGCCATTGCGCGCTGGCCCGGGCATTACCCGCCGCGGCGGATTTTCGGCATGGTCCACGATTACACCGGCACCTGTTTCGGCCTGGTGCTTGGGGGGGAAGCGGCGTTGCCGCTGTACGCGGTGATCATCTGGGTCAACCTGGGCAACGGCATGCGCTATGGCTCGCGCTACCTGGCGATTGCCACCGGGTTGGCGCTGCTGGCGTTGCTGGCGGTTTATCGCTTGACGCCGGTGTGGCAGGCGCAACCGTACATGGTGCTGATGTTGATGCTCACCAGCACGGTGATTCCGTTCTACGCGCACTTGCTGCTGGAGCGCACGCGCAAGGCCTCTGAAGAAGCCGTCGCAGCCAATCTGGAAAAGTCGCGGTTTCTCGCCCAGGCCAGCCACGATCTGCGCCAGCCGATTCACTCCATCGGTCTGTTCACGGCGTGTCTGCGTGAATCGCGGCTGGGTGAGCAGGAGCGGCAACTGGTCGACAACATTGACCGATCGCTGCTCAACGTCTCGCAGTTATTCCGTTCGATTCTTGACCTCTACACCCTCGACAACGGGCGCGTCCTGCCCAGGTTGCAGGTGTTCAATCTGGGCGAGTGGCTGGCCGACCTGGTCCGCCAGAACGCCGAAGCCGCGCGCTGGGCCGGTGTGGAATTGCGCCTGCGCCCGTGCCGACACTGGGTGCGGAGCGATCCGGCGCTGCTTGCGACCATGGTGCAGAACGTGCTTTCCAACTGCTTCAAATACGGCGCGCAACGCCCGGTGCTGATCGGCGTGCGCAAACGCGGCGCCGGGCTGGCCATCGTGATTCATGACCGCGGCAACGGCATTGCCGAGGAGCATCTGCCGAAAGTGTTTGAGGAGTTTTATCGGGTGCGTCAGGTGCGTGACAAGGACGTGGAAGGCGTCGGCCTCGGGCTGTCGATCGTCAAGCGTCTGGGGCAGTTGATCGGCGTCGATGTGGCGCTGCGCTCGCAGCTTGGGCGCGGCACGGCGGTCACGCTGTATGGCTTGCCGGTGGCCGTGGCGCCACAGTTGCCGGCCATGCGTGACGATGTGCGGCAGGCCGGCCTGTTGACCGGGCTGAAGGTGTGTCTGGTAGAGGACGATCGCAACGTGTTGCTGGCGACGTCGGCGCTGCTTGAGCGCTGGGGCTGTGTGGTGCAGGGCGAGTTGAGCGGGCAGGGTCTGGTCACCGATTGCGACGTCATCGTCGCCGATTACGATCTGGGTACGCATTCGACCGGGATCGAGTGCATCGACGAGGTGCGGCGCCAGCGTGGTTTTGCGGTGCCAGCGATGATCATCACCGGGCATGACATCGAGAAAATACAGGCGGCCTTGCACGACCGCCAAATTGCCATCCTGTCCAAACCGGTACGCCCGGCCGAGCTGCGCGCGACCTTGCGAGCCCTGCGCGACCGGCAAACCGAACCGGTCGAACAGGTCTGACTCAACGCTTGCAGAGGTAGTCCTGAGTGATGGTGGTTTGCAGGCAGTTGTACTGGCCCATGGTGCGGCAGATGTTTTTCTCCGAACCGGTCACCTCGGCGTTCTTGTAACCCCAGGTCTTGCAGCGCTCCATCGCGACAGTCAGACCTTGCGCGGCGTTGGTCTGGCCGCTTTCGAACTGGCCCAGTTCGTAGGAAACCTGAACCACGCCGTCGTTCTTGCTGCCGCCGGTGGCTTCCCACTGTTTGGGCGTGGCGCAGCCGGTCAGGGCGAGGGCGGTGAGGGTGAGAGTAGCGATCAGGATTTTCATGATGAACGTCGTCCTTTACCGGAGAAATCAATTACTGAACGGGGATCGGTGAGGCACCTTTGGGCAGGCAAGACAGCGGCGGAGTCATGATGCCCATGCTCGCCACCGCGATAATCGCGCCGCTGGGCAACTCACAGTTGTACTCGCCGGCCGAGGTATACGCGGTGTAGTAGGTGAGGGTGCTGTCGCTGCGGATGTTGTCGATTTTCGACACCGGTTTGCCGATGACGGTCTGGGCCCGTTCTTTCATGCTGGCTTCGGTGGGTTTAGCAGTCTGGCAACCGCTGGCGCCCAGCATCAGGGCGCCGACAATGGCCACTTTGCACAGATTGGAATGCAGTTTCATGGTGCTTCTTCCTTGGTGTTGTTCTGATTTCCAGGCACAACGATCCCGCGCACTGCACAGTGGCAATGTTGGGGAACATCGGGGGTTGCGAGGGAATATAGCGCCGGGGGGCGGGGCGGTCGATTAGCACAAATGTGCTAGTGAGCCGTGAAGCCGATAGTCTTTTCGCTTCCTTGCAAAGGGGCGCAGAAAGGAAATCAGTCTAAAAACACTCACCCATCAGCCGATAGCGTTTGCTAGCCTCAAAGGTGTAGGCGAAGACGCAGACTGATGCGCAAGCGGATAGCAAGGGGACGTGGGGCGCGTTCCGAAGGGTACACGGTTAGAAAGATCTCCGCGCTGAGATCCAGCCCTTATGCCGTGTGAGGCAGCAAAGCACCGTTCTTTTTCCATGGTTGCTTTTGTACTGTGAGAGGCCCGATAAACCTTGTAAGCCAGAGACCAGCACTGGCCGCCTACTCGAATAACCAAAGCCCGCATCACTGCGGGCTTTGCCGTTGTTGCAGGATCAGATTTTCGTCAGCGCGTACGCCAGATCGGCGCGCAGGTCTTCGAGGTCTTCGACGCCCACCGACAGACGCACCAGGCCATCGCCGATGCCCAGTCTGGCGCGGGTTTCAGCAGGAATGGTCGCGTGGGTCATGATCGCCGGGTGCTCGATCAGGCTTTCCACGCCGCCCAGGCTTTCGGCCAGGGCAAAGATCTTCACGTTTTCCAGAAAGCGTCGGGCGCCCTCCAGATCACTGTTCAGATCCACCGAAATCATCCCGCCAAAACCATGCATCTGCCGTTTGGCCAACTCATGCTGCGGGTGCGACGGCAGGCCTGGGTAGTAAACGCGTTTGACCTGCGGCTGCTGCTCCAGCCACTTGGCCAGTTCCAGTGCGTTGCTGCAATGACGTTCCATGCGCAGCGCCAGGGTTTTCACCCCGCGCAACGTCAGGAATGCATCGAACGGCCCGGAAATCGCGCCGACCGCGTTCTGCAGGAAGCCGAGTTTGTCCGCCAGTTCGGCATTCTGCCCAACCACCGCGATACCACCGATCACGTCGGAGTGACCGTTCAGGTACTTGGTGGTCGAGTGCAGCACGATGTCGAAACCCAGCTCCAGCGGGCGCTGGATATACGGGCTGGCGAAGGTGTTGTCGGCAACGCTGATGATCCCGCGTGCGCGGCAGATGCGTGCAATCGCGGCCAGATCCGACAGGCTCAGCAGCGGGTTGGTCGGCGACTCGACAATTACCAGGCGGGTGTCGTCCTGCAGCGCCGCTTCGAACGCCGCCAGGTCAGTCAGATCGACGTAGCTGAAACGGTGTCCGGCACTGCGCTGGCGTACCTTGTCGAACAGGCGGAACGTGCCGCCGTACAGGTCATTGCCGGAGATCACGTGCGAACCGGCATCGATCAGTTCGAGCACGGTGGAAATCGTCGCCAGCCCGGACGCGAACGCGAACGCGCGGGTACCGCCTTCCAGATCCGCCACGCAACGCTCCAGCGCAAAACGCGTCGGGTTGTGCGAGCGCCCGTAGTCGAAGCCCTTGTGCACGCCGGGGCTGTCTTGCAGGTACGTCGAGTTGGCGTAGATCGGCGGCATCAGCGCACCGGTGGTCGGGTCAGGCGTTTGCCCGGCGTGGATCACCCGGGTCGCGAAGCCTTGGGATTTATCGTCGTGCTGACTCATGCGAGGGATCTCCGTAATTGGTTGAGCATGTCGGTGCGGGTAATCAGACCATGGAAGCCCGAAGCGTCGGCAATGATCGCCACGAGGCCACGACTGAGCACCGCTTCCAGCTCGGTGAGATGGGCGCCAGGTGCGAGGGTTTGCAGTTTGTCGGTCATTACGCTGGACACCGATTGACTGAAGCGCGCGGCGTCTTCGTGCACCGCGAGCAAGATGTCGGATTCGTCGATCACGCCGACCAGTTGTTTGCCTTCAACCAGCACCGGCAGTTGTGAGACATCCGCCAGGCGCATGCGCTGGAACGCGGTCAGCAGGGTGTCGTCGGGGCCGACGCTGATCACGCGGCCGTCTTCGAAACGTCGGGCGATCAGATCGCGCAGGTCGCCATAGCGTTTGCGCTGCAACAGGCCCTGATCGGTCATCCACTGGTCGTTGTAGACCTTCGACAGATAGCGCGTGCCGGTGTCGCAGACGAAGCTGACCACACGTTTCGGCTCGGTCTGTTCGCGGCAATAACGCAGCGCGGCAGCCAGCAAGGTGCCGGTGGACGACCCCCCGAGAATGCCTTCGGCCTTGAGCAACTGACGGGCATGATCGAAGCTTTCTTCGTCGCTGATCGAGTAAGCGTGGCGCACGCTGCTGAGGTCGGTGATCGACGGAATGAAGTCTTCGCCGATACCTTCCACCGCCCACGAACCGGGCGTCGGCATCGTGCCGTCGCGGCTGTATTGCGCCATCACCGAACCCACCGGATCGGCGAGGACCATTTCCAGATCCGGCTGCACGCGTTTGAAGAAGCGACTCAGCCCGGTCAGGGTGCCGGCAGACCCGACGCCGACCACGATCGCGTCCAGATCATGCTCGGTCTGCGCCCAGATCTCCGGTGCGGTGCTGCACTCGTGTGCCAGCGGGTTGGCAGGGTTGTTGAACTGGTCGGCGAAGAACGCGCCGGGAATGTCTTTCGCCAGGCGGGCGGCGACGTCCTGGTAATACTCGGGGTGGCCCTTGCCGACGTCCGAGCGGGTGATGTGCACTTCGGCGCCCATGGCTTTCAAGTGCAGGACTTTCTCGGTGGACATCTTGTCCGGCACCACCAGCACCACGCGGTAGCCCTTGGCCCGGCCGACCAGTGCCAGGCCCAGACCGGTATTGCCGGCGGTGGCCTCGACAATGGTGCCACCTGGTTGCAGGCGCCCATCGCGTTCAGCGGCGTCGATCATCGCCAGACCGATGCGGTCCTTGATCGAGCCGCCGGGGTTTTGTGATTCCAGTTTGAGAAACAGTGTGCAGAGGCCGGTATCGAAGCGGGTAACTTGTACCAGCGGCGTATTGCCGATCAGCCCAAGTACGGCAGGGCGTGAATCCTTTGACATTTCTTCACCTCTTGTAGTGGTGTTGATCGCGTTCCATTCGCGGGGAAAAGCTCGCGTGCAACATAGGCGCAGACAGGATCTGTCGCAACCATTAGTCAGCCGCAGATACGGCCATTTCGATCTAACCATAGAACAGAATCGAAGCCTGCAACGGCGCGGTTTCAGAGGGTTTACATCAAGGCGCCATTGAGTATTCAAAGGGCGTCGTGACCGCGCTCGCCAGCTTGATTCGCGGATGAATATCCTGCAGGGCAAAACATGTTTTCAGCGGGCATACAGGTGACGTTCGATCATGAGGGAAACTTGTGATCATCAAGATTAAAATGAGTTTGTCTCACCAGTACCTGATCCCGACAATGGCCGCCATCAACAAGACATTGGAGTTGTTTGTCATGGCACTGGCCCATTCCCTCGGATTTCCGCGCATCGGTCGCGACCGCGAACTGAAAAAAGCGCAAGAGGCGTTCTGGAAAGGAGAGCTGAACGAGGCCGGCCTGCGTGAAGTGGGTCGTGAACTGCGCAAGGCCCACTGGGACCTGCAGAAAAACGCCGGCATCGAGCTGCTGCCGGTGGGCGATTTCGCCTGGTACGACCAGGTGCTGACTCACTCGCTGATGTTCGGGGTGATCCCCGAGCGTTTCCGTCCGCACGACGGCAAAGCCACGCTGCAGACCCTGTTCGGCATGGCCCGTGGTGTCAGCGACAGCTGCTGCGGCGGTGCACACGCTCAGGAAATGACCAAGTGGTTCGACACCAACTACCACTATCTGGTCCCGGAATTCAGCGCCGATCAACAGTTCCAGCTCGGTTGGGAACAGTTGTTCGAAGAAGTCGAAGAGGCACGTGCCCTCGGCCATAACGTCAAACCGGTGATTATCGGCCCACTGACTTATCTATGGCTGGGCAAGGCCAAAGGCGCCGCATTCGACAAGCTGGAATTGCTCGACCGCCTGCTGCCGCTGTACGGGCAGATCTTCGCGCGCCTCGCCGCACTCGGTGTGGAATGGGTGCAGATCGACGAGCCGATTCTGGTGCTCGACCTGCCGCAGGAATGGAAGAACGCTTTCGAGCGTGCGTACAACCAGATCCAGCGCGATCCGTTGAAAAAGCTGCTCGCCACTTACTTCGGTGGTCTGGAAGAGAACCTCGGCCTGGCCGCCAATCTGCCGGTCGATGGGTTGCACATCGATCTTGTGCGTGCAGCGGAACAGTATCCGACCATTCTTGATCGCCTGCCGGCCTACAAAGTGTTGTCGCTGGGCCTGGTCAATGGCCGTAATGTCTGGCGCTGCGATCTGGAACATGCGCTGGCGACTTTGCAGCATGCGCATGAGCGATTGGGTGATCGGTTGTGGGTCGCGCCGTCCTGTTCGCTGTTGCACAGTCCGGTGGACCTGAGCCGCGAAGACCAGCTCGATGCCGAGCTGAAAAGCTGGCTGGCGTTTGCCGTGCAGAAGTGCGAAGAAGTCGCCGTGCTGGCTCAGGCCGTCAACGAGCCTGAGTCACCAAAAGTGCTCCGTGCCTTGACCCAAAGCCGCTCGGTACAGACCAGTCGCGCCGCCTCGCCACGTATTCACAAACCGGCGGTGCAGGCCCGTGTGGCGGCCATTACAGTGCAGGACAGCCAGCGCCAATCGCCGTTTACCCAGCGCATCGCCAAGCAGCGCGCCGGCCTCGACCTGCCGCTGTTCCCGACCACCACCATCGGTTCGTTTCCGCAGACCGCCTCGATTCGTCTGGCGCGTCAGTCGTTCAAGCAAGGCAAGCTCAGCGAAGCCGAATACACCGAAGCCATGTACAGCGAAATTCGTCACGCTGTGGAGATCCAGGAGCAACTGGGCCTCGATGTACTGGTGCACGGAGAAGCCGAGCGCAACGACATGGTGGAGTACTTCGCCGAGCAACTCGACGGCTACGTGTTCAGCCGTTTTGGCTGGGTGCAGAGCTACGGTTCACGTTGTGTGAAACCGGCAGTGATCTTCGGTGATCTGAGCCGTCCGCAAGCCATGACCGTCGACTGGATCCGCTATGCTCAGGGCCTCACCGGCAAGGTCATGAAAGGTATGCTGACCGGCCCGGTGACCATGCTGATGTGGTCGTTCCCCCGTGAAGACGTGTCCCGTGAAGTGCAGGCGCGGCAACTGGCGCTGGCGATCCGTGACGAAGTGGTGGATCTGGAAGCCGCCGGAATCAAGATCGTGCAGATCGACGAAGCCGCCTTCCGCGAAGGTCTGCCGCTACGCCGCGCGCAGTGGCAGCATTATCTGGACTGGGCCACTGAAGTGTTCCGCCTGTGTGCCTCCGGTGTACGCGACGAAACGCAGATCCACACGCACATGTGCTACAGCGAGTTCAATGATGTGATCGAGTCCATCGCGGCGATGGATGCCGACGTGATCACCATCGAAACCTCGCGTTCGGACATGGAGTTGCTCGACGCTTTCGAAGCCTTCGCCTATCCGAACGAGATCGGCCCGGGTGTCTACGACATCCACTCGCCACGCGTTCCCGATGCTTCGGAGATGGCTAACTTGCTGCGCAAGGCAGCGCAGCGGATTCCGGCCGAGCGGTTGTGGGTCAACCCGGATTGCGGTCTGAAAACCCGTGGCTGGCCGGAGACTGAAGCGGCGCTGGTGCATATGGTTGCCGCTGCCCGGCAACTGCGCAAAGAACTGGCCTGAAGCCTGAATACAAACCCTGTGGGAGCGAGCTTGCTCGCGAAAGCGGAGTGTCAGCTGAATAATTCTCGACTGACACTCCGCCTTCGCGAGCAAGCCCGCTCCCACACTGGAGTGTGTAGGGTATCAGTGCCGGCTCATCAAACCATGCAGCACACCCAGGCGCAGCCCCGGTTCCGACGGCACCATCTGTGAAATCCCGAATGCCTTGAACGCCGCCAGCATCAATACCAATCCGCCGGGCAAAATGCTCTGGCGATGCGGCTGCAAACCTGCCAGCTTCAACTGCTGAACATTCTTCACCTTCAGCAGCAACAGCGACAAACGCAACAACCCACCATAGGTAATGCCATCCTGGCCGAAGTCGTTCAAGCGATTGGCCTTGAGCACTTTCGCCAGCATCCGCGCCGTGCCGGACGAGCCAATGGTCTGCTGCCAGCCCTGTGCGCGGTAGCGGCGGGCGACTTTCTCGAATTGCAGGATCGCCACGCGTTCGGCTTCCTGCAGCGCACCGGGCGCGATGCGCCCGTCAGGGAAATAGCGTGCGCCCAGCGTGCCGCTGCCGATGGCGATGCTTTCGGTGAGCAGCGGCTGCGACCCCTGGCCGAGAATCAGCTCGGTGGAACCACCGCCGATATCGACCACCAGCCGCATGTCTTCTGCATCCGGCAGGGAATGGGCGACGCCGGCATAGACCAGTTGCGCCTCTTCATGGCCGGAAATGACATCGATGCGAAAACCCAGATGACGTTCGGCGCTGTGCAGAAACAACTGCGCATTGTCGGCCTCGCGCACCGCGCTGGTCGCCACGGCCCGCACCTTGCCGGCCTCGAACCCGCGCAGTTTCTTGCCGAACCGCGCCAACGCCTGCCAGCCCCGATCCAGCGCCAGTGCGTCCAGAGCACCGCCTTCGAAACCTTCGGCCAGTCGCACCGGCTCACGCAGGGTTTTGACCTCCTGAATCATCAAGCCCTGTCGACTGCGTACCGACTGGCCGATCATCAGGCGAAACGCATTCGAACCCAGGTCGATGGCGGCAAACAGCGAGGCGTCTTGTTTCATGGGAATCCCTGCAAAGCATCCGTCGAAGGCTCAAGACGGTTTGCGAGGATTTTGCGGTGCGGTTGATGACATCCTGATGACGGGGCAGGGGCGCTTCAGTGAAGGGTTGGCTGTCATGACTCTGTCATTATCCGGCTACTATCCTGACCCCAATACATCGCGTGTTCTTAAAGTTTTTGCTGCCTCTTTGGGCAGCTTTTTTTTGCCTGAAATTCCACACGTTTCCCCCAAAAACCAACACAAAATCCCTGTAGGAGCTGCCGCAGGCTGCGATCTTTTGACTTTTTTTTTAGATCAAAAGATCGCAGCCTGCGGCAGCTCCTACACGTTTATGTCAGTAGGTTTGCGGAGTGTATTGCAATTTTCCATGAGGCTTGGATAGTATACGATCCATATACACTTCGTATTGGATTTGGATATGGGCATCGTAAAGATTTCTGAAGACATGCACGAGAACCTGCGCATCTCCAGCACCGCGCTCAGCCGCTCGATCAACGCGCAGGCCGAGCACTGGATGCGCATCGGCATGCTTGCCGAACTGCACCCCAACCTCGACCACAGCGCCATTTGCCGCTTGCTGATCCGCGCCGAACAGAACGGCGGGCTGGATCTGCACCAACTGACTCAGGAAGCCGTCAGCGCATGAGAAACCAGATCAAGATCAACACCCCCGCCGAAATCGCTCAGTCACGCGCTGCCGGCAAGCTGGCCGCCGAGGTGCTGGCGATGCTGGTACCGCATGTGAAGGCGGGCGTGACCACCGATGAACTGGATCGCCTGTGCAACGACTACATCGTCAACGTGCAGAAAGCGATTCCGGCCAACGTCGGTTATCACGGCTTCCCGAAAACCGTCTGCGCCTCGGTCAACGACGTGGTGTGCCACGGCATCCCGTCGGGCACGCCGCTGAAGGATGGCGACATCGTCAACCTCGACATCGCGGTAATCAAGGATGGCTGGTTCGGCGACACCAGCCGCATGTACGTGGTCGGCGAGGCGACGCCTGAGGCGCAGCACCTGATCAAAACCACCTACGACGCCATGTGCGCCGGCATTCGCAGGGTGCGTCCCGGAGCGACACTGGGCGACATCGGCCATGCGATTCAGAGTCTGGCGGAGAAAGAAGGCTTCAGCGTGGTGCGCGAGTATTGCGGGCATGGCATTGGCAAGGTCTACCACGATGAACCGCAGATCCTGCATTACGGGTTCCCCAATCAGGGCATGAAGCTCAAGGCGGGGATGATCTTCACCGTCGAGCCGATGCTCAATGCCGGCAAGCGCCATGTGAAGAACATGCCGGACGGCTGGACGGTGCTGACCAAGGATGGCTCCTTGTCGGCGCAGTGGGAGCATATGGTGGCGGTGACCGACACCGGCTTCGAGATCCTCACGGCGTGGCCGGACGAAATTGAAGGTTTCACCCCGATCGCCTGAACACTGAGATTCCTGTGGGAGCGGGCTTGCCCGCGAAGACGTCAGCACATTCAACATTGATATTGAATGTACCGGCCTCTTCGCGGGCAAGCCCGCTCCCACAGGGAGGTGTATTGCGTGGGGTATATCAGTGGGAGCCGGCGGCTTTGTTGAGGTCGCTTTCAGCCCATTCGCTGTAGACACAGGCATCCGCCGTCGCCCAGCGCACTCGCACCGGGTCGCCAGCCTTGAGCGGCATGCCGGCGGCGGACAAGGCTTTCACCGTCATCGAAGTACCGCCCGCGGTGAGCACGCTGCACGTCTGGCTCTCACCAAGAAACAACACCTCCACAACCTGCGCCGACACCTCGTTCCAACCCGCTGCCAGCGGCTCTGCGCTTGCCTGCTGCACGCTCAGCGCCACAGCCTTTTCCGGACGCACCATCAGCAGCACATCCTGATCGGTGTGCAACCCGGCGGTCAGTCGAATCGACAATGACTGTCCTTCAAACGAAGCCGCCGCATTGCCTTGGGCCTTGAGCTTGAGGAAGTTCGAGTTGCCGAGGAACGACGCGACAAACGCGTTCGGCGGATTCTGGTACAGGTCATAACCGCTGCCCAGGCCGACAATCTTGCCGTGACTGAAGATCGCGATGCGCTGCGACAGGCGCATGGCTTCTTCCTGATCGTGGGTCACGTAGACGATGGTGATGCCCAGGCGCCGATGCAACTGGCGCAGTTCATCCTGCAGGTCTTCACGCAGTTTTTTATCCAGCGCTCCGAGGGGTTCGTCCATCAACAGAATGCGTGGCTCGTAGACCAGCGCGCGGGCGATGGCGACGCGTTGCTGTTGCCCGCCAGAGAGTTGCGAAGGGCGGCGATGAGCGAATTGTTCCAGTTGCACCAGCTTCAACATCGCATCGACACGCTTGTCACGTTCGGCAGCGGCGAGTTTGCGGATCGCCAGCGGGAAGGCGATGTTGTCGCGCACCGACAGATGCGGGAACAGCGAATAGCGCTGGAACACCATGCCGATGTCGCGCTTGTGCGGCGGCACGTTGACCAACGACTGACCGTTGACCAGGATCTCGCCGCTGCTTGGGGTTTCGAAGCCGGCGAGCATCGACAGCGTGGTGCTTTTGCCCGAGCCGCTGGAGCCGAGGAAGGTCAGGAACTCGCCGTCCTTGATGTCCAACGAGATGTTGTCGACGGCGGCAAAGTCGCCGTAGTGCTTGTTCAGGTTGCGCAGGCTGACCAGAGGTTTGTCGCTCTGCTGGGAGGCGTCTTTGATCACGGCACTCATGTCGTACTCCTGGGCGCTCAGGCGCTGATTTCGTTGCGCCGGCGCAGCGCGGCGGCGATGACCATGACCAAAACCGACAAGCCGATCAGCAGCGTCGAAGCGACGGCGATCACCGGGGTCAGGTCCTGGCGCAGGGTGGTCCACATTTTCACGGGAAGGGTTTGCAGGGTCGGGCTGGCCATCATCACGCTGAGCACCACTTCGTCCCACGAAACCAGAAAGGCGAAGAGGGCGCCGGCGACCATGCCCGGACGAATCGCCGGAAAGGTCACCTTGAACACCGCTTGCAGGCGTGAGGCGCCGCAGATTACCGCCGCGTCTTCAATCGACTGATCGAACAGCTTCAGCGAGTTGATGATCGAGATGATGGTGAACGGCAGCGCGACGATCACATGGCTGACCACGAAGGCGAACATGGTCCCGGTGTAACCGAGCTTGAGAAACAGCGCGTACACCGCCACCGCGATGATCACCAGCGGCACGATCATCGGCAGGGTGAACAGGCCGTAGAGCATTTCCCGACCGGGGAAGCGCCCGC
The DNA here is from genome assembly GCF_050473925.1 of Pseudomonas sp. S8. NCBI lineage: Bacteria > Pseudomonadati > Pseudomonadota > Gammaproteobacteria > Pseudomonadales > Pseudomonadaceae > Pseudomonas > Pseudomonas sp. S8. The sequence continues at coordinate 1,746,198 of NZ_JBFDVZ010000016.1, read as the reverse complement.
GCACCAGAGCAAACGCGGTTGGCAGACCGAGGGCCACGGCGCAAATCGTGGTCAGCACGGCAACCTTGAGGCTGGCCGCCGCGGCGTTCATCCAGTCGGCGTTGGAGAAGAACTGGCCGTACCATTTCAGCGTCCAGCCCGGCGGCGGGAACACCAGCCACTGCGACGAGCCGAACGACAGCAGGACGATGAACACGATCGGCAACAGCAGGAACAGACCGATCAACCCGGTGGTGGCGTACAAGCCGAAACGCATCCGCCGGCTCATGGCATTGGGAGTCAGGAGCATCTCGGTTTACCTCGCGTTGCTGGCGCCAACCGGGGATTCCGGCTGAAGCTTCAGGTAGAAGTAGAACAGCACCAGCGTGATCGCGATCAGCAACGCGGCGCCGGCACTGGCCAGGCCCCAGTTGAGGAACGATTGCACCTGCTGAATGATGAACTCCGGCAGCATCATGTTCTGCGCCCCGCCGAGCAGCGCCGGGGTGACGTAGTAACCGAGCGACATCACGAACACCATCAACCCGCCGGACGCCAGCCCCGGCCGGCACAGCGGCAGGAACACCCGGAAGAAGTTGGTCCAGGGACTGGCGCCACAGATCGAGCCGGCCTGCAGGATCATCGGGTCGATGGCCTGCATGGTTGCCTGCAACGGCAGGACGATGAACGGGATCATGATGTAACTCATGCCGATCACCACGCCGGTGAGGTTGTGCACCATTTCCAGTGGCTGATCGATGATGCCCAGCGCCATCAGCGCCTTGTTGATCACCCCCGAGGCCTGCAGCAATACCAGCCACGAATAGGTGCGGGCGAGCAGGCTGGTCCACATCGACAGCAGCACGATGTTGAGGATCCAGCGGCCCCAGCCGCGCGGCACCAGAGTGATCGCCCACGCCAGTGGAAAGCCCAGCAACAGGCTGAAAATCGTCACCAGCCCGGCCACCGAAAAGGTGTTGAGCAGCACCCGCGCATACGCCGAGTTGGCGAACAGTTGTTCGTAGTTGCCAAGGCCGGGGGTCGGTTCGAGCACGCCGCGCAACAGCAGGCCAATCAACGGCGCGAGAAAGAACAAACCGAGGAACAGCAGTGCCGGGACCAGGTTGCCGGCACCTTTCCAGCGTTGTCTGAAGGTGGGGGACGAGCCGGCAGCGCCAGTGGCGATCCCGGTCACCGTTGCAGGACGGGGCGCAGTGGCCGCCATTTTCATTTGACCAGCCATTCGTTCCACCGTGTCGCGATGGCTTGACCGTTCTTGGCCCAGTACGCGAAATCAAGCGTGATTTGATCCTTGGCGTAAGCCGTCGGCAGGTTCGGGGCCAGCACCGAGTCCAGGCGCGCCACGCTGTCGACGTTGACCGGGGCGTAGGCGGTCAGGTTGGAGAAGTCGGCCTGGCCTTTGGCACTGCTGGCGTTGGCCAGGAACTTCATCGCCGCGTCCTTGTTTTTCGAACCCTTTGGAATCACCAGGATGTCGGCCATGACCAGGTTCTGTTTCCAGCTCACACCGACGGGTGCGCCGTCTTCCTGCAGGGCGTGAATCCGGCCGTTCCAGAACTGGCCCATGCTCGCTTCACCGGAGGCCAGCAGTTGTTGCGACTGCGCGCCGCCGCCCCACCAGACGATGTCTTTCTTGATGGTGTCGAGTTTCTTGAAGGCGCGATCCAGATCCAGCGGGTAGAGCTTGTCAGCCGCTACGCCGTCGGCCAGCAGGGCCAGTTCGAGCACGCCGGGGCTTGGCCATTTATAGAGCGCGCGTTTGCCGGGATAGGTCTTGGTGTCGAACAGGGCGCTCCAGTCTTGCGGCTTGGCAGCGCCGAGCTTGCCCTCGTTGTAGCCGAGGACGAAGGAGAAGAAGAACGAGCCGACGCCGTAGTCGCTGACGAAACGCGGGTCGATCTTGTCGCGCTGGATGACGTTGAAATCGAGGGGTTCGAGCAGGCCTTCGGAAGCGGCGCGCAGGGCAAAGTCGGCTTCGACATCGACCACGTCCCATTGCACGTTGCCGCTCTCGACCATGGCCTTGAGTTTGCCGTAGTCGGTCGGGCCGTCCTGCACGACGGTGATGCCGCTGGCCTTGCTGAACGGATCGGCCCAGGCCTGTTTCTGCGCATCCTGGGTGCTACCGCCCCAGCTGACAAAGTTCACACTCTCGGCGGCCATTGCAGCCTGGCCGGTCACGCTCAGCAGTCCCGCAAAAAGGATTGCGGTTGCAGCTTTGTTCAACACCATTTTTACGCCCTCATTGTTGTGTTTTTGAGCGGGCTTGCGTTGTTGCCCGCCTGTCGGGAGCAGTAGCTGGACGGTTTTTCAGGTCGTCCGGTCTATGGAATATCATATTATGGTATTCCAAACTTTGTGCAAGCACTTTGCCTTACCGGTTATCTGCTCGCGTGTTGTTTATTGTCAGGGAAATGGGTGAACCGCGTTTTGTGGCGAGGGGATTTATCCCCGATGGGCCGCGAAGCGGCCCCTGAAATCAGCGATTGCGATGTGTCAGGTTGATCGCAATATCTGGTTTTACGACTGCTGCGCAGCCGATCGGGGCGGTGCGACGTTTCGCTAAATCCCCTCGCCACAGGGGATCTCCAGATCTGAGCGTTATTCGGTAAACGGAATGCTCTCCACCACCTCCAGGTCATACCCGGTCAGCCCCGCATACTTCAGCGGCGGCCCAAGATGGCGCAGTTTGCCGACACCGAGGTTCTGCAGAATCTGCGCCCCGGTGCCGACCTCCGAGTAAATCCGCGATTGCGAACGACTGAACTGCCGTGGCGGCTGAGTCAGTTGCGGTACGCGCTCAAGCAATGCCTGTGACGATTCATGATTGGCCAGCACCACCACAACGCCATGCCCCTCGGCCGCAACCCGTTGCAGCGCTGCCCACAACGTCCAGTTCGATGGCCCGCTGTACTCGGCGCCGACCAGATCACGCAGCGGATCGATCACATGCACGCGCACCAGCGTCGGCTCTTCGCGGCGCAATTCGCCCATGACCATTGCCATGTGCACGCCGCCCTCGATGCGGTCTTCGAAGGTGATCAAACGGAACGTGCCATGCACCGTCGGCAATTCCCGCTCGCCGATGCGCTCGATGGTGTGTTCGGTGCTCAGGCGGTAGTGGATCAGGTCGGCAATGGTGCCGATCTTGATCCCGTGCTTGCGCGCGAATACTTCCAGATCCGGACGCCGGGCCATGGTGCCGTCGTCGTTCATCACCTCGACGATCACCGAGGCCGCGGTAAAACCGGCGAGGCGCGCCAGATCGCAACCGGCCTCGGTGTGGCCGGCACGGGTCAGTACCCCACCTTCCTTGGCGCGTAGCGGGAAGATGTGCCCAGGCTGCACCAGGTCTTCAGCGCGGGCGTCTTTGGCCACAGCGGCCGCGACTGTGCGCGCGCGATCAGCCGCAGAAATGCCAGTGGTGACGCCGACCGCTGCTTCAATCGACACGGTGAACGCGGTGCTGAACACGCTGCCATTGCTCGGGACCATCTGCTCAAGGCCCAGGCGCTGGCAGTGCTCGTCGGTCAACGTCAGGCAGATCAACCCGCGTGCTTCACGGGCCATGAAGCTGATCGCCTCGGGCGTGCAGCAGTCGGCGGCCAGCAGCAGGTCGCCTTCGTTTTCCCGATCTTCGTCATCGACCAGCAGGACCATTTTGCCGAGGCGATAATCTTCGAGGATTTCTTCGATGCTGTTGAAGGCCATGCTGGACTCTCAGGGTTGGTTGCAAATAATATTGGTATACCATAATACAGAATCAGCAAAGAGGTCACTATGAAGGCGTACTGGATTGCTCACGTGGATGTCGACGATGCCGAGCACTACAGCCAATACACCCAGCGCGCACCGAAGGCGTTCGCCGAATTCGGCGCGAAGTTTTTAGCGCGTGGCGGGCGCAGCGAAGCACTGGAGGGCAGGGCTACTCCTCAGCGTAGCGTGGTGATCGAGTTCGAGAGCTATGAGAAGGCCGTGGCGTGCTACCACTCGGCGGCGTATCAGGAGGCGAAACGTTATCGCGAGGAATGGGCGCGGGCGGAGATCGTTATCGTCGAAGGTCTGGCGCCGTAGCCATTGTAGGAGCTGCCGCAGGCTGCGATCTTTTGATCTTGTTTTTTAAAATCAAAGTCAAAAGATCGCAGCCTGCGGCAGCTCCTACAGGGGTGAGGTATCAGCGGATAAAGTGGATCTTGCCGCTGTCATCATTGCCCATGTAGATCCCATACACCCCGGCCTGACGCTCCTCGATATAGCGCTCGAGGATCTGCCGGATCGCCGGGTAGTAGATCTGCTCCCACGGAATGTCTTCAGGGGCAAAGAACTTGTAGTCGAGAGTCTCGGGTCCGTACTGCCCGGTGATCTCCAGCGCGATCGCGCGGAAGATGATGTATACCTCGCTGATTTTCGGCACGCTGAAGATCGAATACGGCGAGACGATTTCCGCACGTACGCCGCTTTCTTCCCAGACTTCGCGCAGCGCCGCCTGCTCGGTGGTTTCGCCGCTTTCCATGAAGCCGGCGGGCAGCGTCCAGGTGCCGGGGCGCGGCGGGATCGCCCTTTGGCACAATAGGTATTTGCCGTCCTGCTCGATGATGCAGCCGGCGATGATTTTCGGGTTCACATAGTGGATGTAGCCGCAGCCGCGGCACATCAGGCGCTCGTGCGTATCGCCCGGCGGTACCTGCTGACCGAGGTCAGGGCCACCGCATTTCGGGCAAAAGCTCGGGCTGAACATGTCAGTGACCTATGCGCGGTTCTTTCAGCGCGATGGGCAGGGTGATCGTTGGCGTGGCGCCGGTCTCTTCCTGTTTGCGCTTCAGATAATCGAGGGCCACGGCAGCCGCCGCACGCACGTGATCGACGCAGGCCTGATGCGCCGCCAGCGGATCACCGCTCTTGATCGCCTCGACCATTTTTTCCATTTCGTGATTACTCGCGCCGCGCCGGTTTTCCTGGGACACCGAGGTCGCCCGCAGGTAGCTGATGCGCGCCTGCAACTGGCGCAGCTGCGTGGCCGCGACATGGTTGCCCGAGCCTTCGAGCAGCACGTCGTAGAAGCCCTGCACCGAGTCGATCACCTGTTGCAGTTCGCCGTCCTTGAGTGCCTTGCGGTTCTCGTCGAGGGCTTTTTCCAGGGCCTTGATGTCCTTGGCCTTGGCGCGCAGGGTGAACAGCTGGACGATCAGGCCTTCGAGCACGCAGCGCAGTTCATAGATGTCGACTGCATCGGCGAGGGTGATGATCGCTACGCGCGGGCCTTTGGCATCGGCGAATTCGACCAGGCCTTCGGACTCCAGGTGACGCAAGGCTTCGCGCACCGACGTGCGACTGACACCGAGGCGATCGCACAGATCGCGCTCAACCAGACGATCGCCGGGCATGAGCTGGAAATTCATGATCGCGCTACGCAGTTTGTCCAGCACGATTTCGCGCAGGGTAACGGGGTTGCGATTGACCTTGAAGCTGTCGTCGAGTGGCTGGCGTTTCATGGGGTCCGCTCTTTAAGTTGGCTGTCCATGCCAGACGGGCATCTAAACAGCCGAGGGGTTAACTGGAGGCCTCGGCGTCGGCTTCGGCGAAGGCTTCACGGGCGAGCCGGAAACTGTCCACGGCTGCCGGGACGCCGCAATAAATACCGACCTGAAGCAGAATTTCGCGTATTTGCTCACGACTCAGGCCGTTACGCAAGGCGCCGCGCACATGCAGCTTGAGTTCGTGCGGACGGTTGAGCGCCGAGATCATCGCCAGGTTGATCATGCTGCGCTCCTTGAGCGACAAACCCTCACGGCCCCAGACATGACCCCAGCAGTATTCGGTGACCATTTCCTGCAGCGGGCGGGTGAAGTCGTCGGCGTTCTCGATCGAGCGCTGCACGTAGGCTTCGCCCAGTACCTGGGTGCGGATTTTCAGGCCCTTTTCGTATTTTTCGTTACTCATCATTCCTCCTCGCACCACATATCCCTTTGCTGGAATGAACCCTGTGGTGAGGGGATTTATCCCCGATCGGCTGCGGAGCAGTCGTAAACCATTGCACGCGGTGTTTCTGGAAAAACGCGGGTGCAGGTTGTGGGGGCGCTTCGCACCCCATCGGGGATAAATCCCCTCACCACAATGGGCAGTTCCAAAGTGGGACCTATGTATCCATCAGGCCAGGGTCGGCAACGGCCCGAGCTTGCCTTTGTGATAAATCATCGGCGTCACCGGTTGCGCGGGCAGGATCAGGTTCTTCACCGCGCCGACAATGATCGCGTGATCACCACCGTCGTATTCACGCCACAACTCGCACTCAATGATCGCCGTGGCCTTGGCGAGGATCGGGTTACCCAGTTCGCTCAAATGCCACTGGATGTCTTTGGCCTTGTCCTTGCCTTTACCGGCGAAGGCGTAGGCTTCAGCGGTCTGCTCGGCGGACAGCAAATGGATCGCGAATTTCTGGCTGTCGCGCAGCACCGGGTAGGTGTCAGAGGCGTAGTTGGGGCAGAACAGCACCAGCGCCGGGTCAATCGACAGCGCACTGAAGGCGCTGGCGGTGATGCCGACGATGGCGCCCTCCGGGTCGAGGGTGGTGACCACCGTGACCCCGGACGGAAACGAGCTCATGACGTCTTTGTAAATGCCGGGTTCGATCATGTCGCAGGACTCCTAGCGCATCACAAACGGGTCAGGCATCGGGGCCTGAGAGAGATTGATCCACACCGTTTTCAGTTCGGTGTAGGCCAGCACCGAATCGATGCCGCTTTCGCGTCCATAGCCACTGTTCTTGAAGCCGCCAATAGGCGCCATCGCCGATACCGCGCGGTAGGTGTTGACCCAGATGATCCCTGAGCGCACGTCCCGGGCCAGACGATGGGCGCGGCCCAGATCACGGGTCCAGATGCCGGCGGCGAGGCCGAACTGCGAGTCGTTGGCGATTGCCAGCGCCTCGGCTTCATCTTTGAAGCGAATCACCGATGCCACCGGGCCGAAGACTTCTTCCTGCATGATCTTCATCGAGTTGCGGCCGCACTCGAACAGCGTCGGCTCGTAGAACCAGCCGTCACCGAGGCCGGCCGGACGCTTGCCGCCGGTGCGCAACCGCGCGCCTTCAGCAATAGCGTCAGCCACCAGACCTTCGACCACTGCCAATTGCTGCGCGGTGGCCATCGGGCCCATTTCGCTGTGGTCTTCCTGCGGGTTGCCGATGCGGATGCGCCGGGCGCGTTCCACCAGGCGGTTGACGAACTCGTCATAGATTTCGTCCTGCACCAGCAGGCGCGAACCGGAAACGCAGCTCTGGCCCGAGGCGGCGTAGATCCCGGCGATGGCGCCGTTGATCGCGCTGTCCAGATCGGCGTCGGCGAAGATGATGTTCGGCGATTTGCCACCCAGTTCCAGCGACAGCTTGGCGAAGTTCTCGGCGCTGCTGCGCACCACGTGTCGGGCCGTGGCCGCGCCGCCGGTGAAGGCGATCTTGCGGATCAGCGGATGGCGGGTGAGGGCGGCGCCGGTGCTCGGGCCGTAACCGGTGACAACGTTGACCACGCCCGGTGGAATTCCGGCTTCCAGCGCCAGTCGCGCCAGCTCAAGGATGGTTGCCGAAGCGTGCTCGGACGGCTTGATCACAATCGTGTTGCCGGCGGCGAGGGCCGGCGCCAGTTTGATCGCGGTCAGGTACAGCGGGCTGTTCCAGGGAATGATCGCGGCGACCACGCCCATCGCTTCGTGCACGGTGTAGGCAAACAGGTCGGGCTTGTCCAGCGGCAGGGTGCCGCCTTCGAGCTTGTCGGCCAGACCTGCGGTGTAGTGGAAGAACTCCGGCAGATAACCGACCTGACCACGGGTTTCGCGGATCAGTTTGCCATTGTCGCGGCTTTCCAGCTGCGCCAGTTGTTCCTTGTTTTCCGCGATCAGGTCACCGAGACGCCGCAGCAGTTTGCCGCGTGCGGTGGCGGTGAGGCCGCGCCAGGCCGGGCTGTCGAAGGCAGTCTGCGCCGCTTGCACGGCGCGTTCGACATCGGCTTCATCGGCGTCAGGCAGTTCGGCCCAGGCTTGCGCGCTGGCCGGGTTGAGGCTTTCGAAAGTCTTGCCGGAGAGGGCGTCGACCCATTCTCCGCCGATGCACATCTGGAAGCGTTGGAGTGTCATGCAACGATCCCCTTTATAGGGTTTTGTCGGGCGTGTGCGTAGTCGAGAAATTCCAGCAACGTCTGGTTGACCAGGCGCGGCGACTCTACCGGCATCATATGCCGTTGCTCGGGCAGTACCGCAACCTTCGCACCGGGGATGCGCCGGGCCAGTTGCTCGGCCATTTCCGGGGTGGAACCGGGGTCCAATTCGCCGGTGGCGATCAGCGTCGGCGCCTGAATACTGCCGAGGTCGTCGGCGCGGTACATGTCCTGAGTGGCGAACAATTCATAGGTAGTCAGATAACCCTGCGGGTCGTTGCCGGCCAGGGTCTGACGAATGGCCGCGATCTGCGCCGGGTTCGCCGCCTGATATTCGCGGCTGAACCAGCGCGACAGCGCCGCTTCGGCATTGGCGTCCGGCCCGTGTTCGGCGGCCTGCGCGGTGCGGGCGATGACCCCGGCGCGTTGTTCTTCGCTGCGGTTGAACACGCTGTTGAGCACCACCAGGCTTTGCAGGCGCTCCGGGTAATGCAGGGCAAACGCCCGCGCCACCAGGCCACCCATGGAGAAACCGATCACCGCTGCCTGGGGCAGATTCAAGTGATCGAGCAGTTCCAGCAACTGATCGGCATAACCGAGCAGGCCGGTGCCGCTGGCCGGGCGCGGGCTGGCGCCATGGCCGAGCATGTCGTAGGCGATCACCTGGTATTGGGCAGACAGGCCAACGATCTGGCCGCCCCACATTTCTTTATTCAGGCCCACGCCGTGGATCAAGACCACGGGCTGGCCTTGGCCGGTCGCCAGGTAACTGGTGCCAGCCGGGGTGAGTTCAGCGGTGAGCCGAATCATGGAGCGCTCCTGCAATGCCTTTTTATTGTGATTACTGGGCTTTTTCGGCGGCCAGTTCTTCCAGATCGATGTAGCGGTTGCCGATGCGCGGGTGCAGGCGACCACCGTCGGCGCAACCGAGCACCACCACGATTTCGTCGGCACGCGGCGCGTCTTCGATCTGCATTTCCAGGGTGATGTAGTGCGAGCGCAGACCTTCGTCGTCCTTGTGCATCATCGGGATCTGGATCGACGTGCCCGGGCCGCCGCGCTTGTTGGTGAAGCTCAGGTAGCTCTTGGCCTTGACCGCTTCGCGGTAGTGGTTGCCGAAGCGCAGGGTGTGGATCACCGCCGAGGCGTGTTCGATTTCGCCGTCGGCGCCGACCACTGCGGCTTTACCGTAAGCCTCGATCTTCTCGGCACCGCCGATGATGCCCACCAGACGCTCGACCATCATTGCGCCGAGGTCGGAGCAGTTGGCGCGGATTTGCGGTTTCAGGTCCTCGACGAAGCCGTTGCCGACCCACGGGTTCTTCATCACCACGGCCAGGCCAACCATGGTCACTGGCTTGTCAGTGGTCTTGCCGCCTTCGATGAAGGTTTCTTCGACATAGCTGACGATCTTGCGAATTTCGAAACTCATGAGCTGCTCCGTAGGGGAATTGAGAGTGTCTGTGCGTCTGATGGTATACCATAATACCGATCGTGCAAGTCCCCCACGCAAGATTTGCCGCATCGATCCGGCGAATGGCGGTGTATTCGCCTGCCATCCTCATCAATCCGCCACGACGCGATATCGATGTAGGAGCTGCGGCACGCTGCGATCTTTTGATCTTGTTTTTAAAAAACCGGATCAAAAGATCGCAGCGTGCCGCAGCTCCTACAGGGGGTTGTGTCGGGTCATTTGGTTAACAAAAGATAACGTGGCGCCGATTGTCAGACGTTTCCAAAGCCCGATAGGATGAGCCAGCTTCCCAAGGCGCTCTGGACTGCGGGTTTCACGGCTATGCTTGTGACCCATCAGTCACCACGAGCACCCTTGCGGCGCCCTAAGGCCCAATGGCCTAACAATAATAAATAGGGGAAGGTCTATGAGTCGTTGCCGCCCGCCGGCGTTACGCAACACCGCGTTGCTGGCCACAGCACTCACACTGCTGGGCTGTGCTGCCTTGTCGGCACCCGTTCTGGCCGCCGAAGCGCCCGCCGACGGGGTGTATGCCACCGAATCGGCCAAAGCCGCCAAAAGCCTGATACTCGATGTTGTCCACGCCGGCACCCGGTTGGTGGCGGTGGGTGATCGCGGGCACATTCTCTATTCCGATGACCAGGGCAAGACCTGGACCCAGGCCAAGGTGCCGACCCGGCAACTGCTGACGGCGGTGTACTTCGTCGACGACAAGCACGGCTGGGCGGTCGGCCACGACGCGCAGATCCTCGCCAGCGCTGACGGCGGCCTGACCTGGAGCAAACAGTTCGAAGACCTCAAGCGCGAAGCACCGCTGCTCGACGTCTGGTTCCAGGAAGTCAACCACGGCGTCGCCGTAGGCGCCTACGGTGCCTTGCTGGAAACCACCGACGGCGGCAAGAACTGGCAGGACGTCAGTGACCGCCTCGACAACCAGGACCAGTTCCACCTCAACGCCATCGCGGCGGTCAAGGACGCCGGGCTGTTCATCGTCGGCGAGCAGGGCAGCATGTTCCGCTCCCCGGACTGGGGCCAGACCTGGGAAAAACTCCAGGGCCCATATCAAGGCTCGCTGTTCGGCGTGATCGGCACCGCCCAGGCGCAGACCTTGTTGGCCTACGGCCTGCGCGGCAACCTCTATCGTTCCAGCGATTTCGGCAGCACCTGGCAGCAGGTCGAACTCAAAGCCGCGCGTGGTGCGCTGGAGTTCGGCCTGTCCGGCGCCACGCTGCTCGCGGATGGCTCGATCGTGATCGTCGGCAACGGCGGCTCGGTGATCAGCAGCAGCGACAACGGCGAAACCTTCAGCGTGTTCAACCGCCCGGACCGCATTTCGCTGTCCTCGGTGACAGCGGCCGGCGACGGCAATCTGATTCTGACCGGGCAGGGCGGCGTGCACACCACGCAGCCCAACGGCGCCGAAATCAATAATAAGAAGGCGGGGCTATGACTTCCTTGAGCACTCATCATCAGGACAAGGCGACGTTCCTCGAACGTCTGATTTTCAACAACCGCCCGGCCGTGATCCTGATCTGCCTGGTGGTCAGCATTTTCCTGTTCTGGCAGGCCACGCTGATCCGGCCGTCCACCAGTTTCGAAAAAATGATCCCGCTCAAGCATCCGTTCATCGAGAAGATGATGGAGCACCGCAACGATCTGGCGAACCTGGGCAACACCGTACGGATTTCGGTGGAAGCCAAAGACGGCGACATCTTCTCCAAGGAGTACATGGAGACCCTGCGCCAGATCAACGACGAGGTGTTCTACATCTCCGGCGTCGACCGCTCCGGCCTCAAGTCGCTGTGGAGTCCGAGCGTACGCTGGACCGAAGTCACCGAAGAAGGCTTTGCCGGCGGCGAAGTGATCCCGCAGAGCTACGACGGCTCGCCGGACAGCCTCGACATGCTGCGCAACAACGTCCTCAAATCCGGGCAGGTCGGGCGCCTGGTGGCCAACGACTTCAAATCGAGCATCGTCGACATCCCGCTGCTGGAGTCCTACCCGGACCCGCAGGATCAGGGCAAGCTGCTGGCGCTGGACTACCGCCAGTTCTCCCATGAGCTCGAAGACAAGATCCGCAACAAGTTCGAAGCACAGAACCCCAACGTCAAGATCCACATCGTCGGTTTCGCCAAGAAGGTCGGTGACCTGATCGACGGTCTGGTGATGGTGGTGATGTTCTTCGGCATCGCGTTCGTCATCACCCTGATTCTGCTGCTGTGGTTCACCAACTGCCTGCGCAGCACCATTGCGGTATTGAGCACCACGCTGGTGGCGGTGGTCTGGCAACTCGGGCTGATGCACTTCTTCGGTTTCGGGCTGGATCCGTATTCGATGCTGGTGCCGTTCCTGATCTTCGCCATCGGCATTTCCCACGGCGTGCAGAAGATCAACGGCATCGCCCTGCAGTCGAGTGAGGCGGACAACGCCCTGACTGCCGCGCGGCGCACGTTCCGGCAACTGTTCCTGCCGGGGATGATCGCGATTCTCGCGGATGCGGTGGGCTTCATCACCCTGCTGATCATCGACATCGGAGTGATCCGCGAGCTGGCGATCGGCGCGTCCATCGGCGTGGCGGTCATCGTGTTCACCAACCTGATCCTGCTGCCGGTGGCGATTTCCTATGTCGGCATCAGCAAGCGTGCGATTGCCAAGAGCAAGAAGGACGCGAATCGCGAACATCCGTTCTGGCGCCTGCTGTCGAATTTCGCCAGCCCGAAAGTCGCCCCGGTTTCGATTGCTCTGGCGCTGCTCGCCTTCGGCGGCGGCCTCTGGTACAGCCAGAACCTGAAGATCGGCGACCTCGACCAGGGCGCGCCGGAGCTGCGTCCGGACTCGCGCTACAACAAGGATAACAACTTCATCATCAACAACTATTCCACCAGTTCCGACGTGCTGGTGGTGATGGTCAAGACCGCCACCGAGGGCTGCTCGCGCTACGAAGCGATGGCGCCGATCGACGAACTGATGTGGAAGATGCAGAACACCGAGGGCGTGCAGTCGGCGATCTCGCTGGTGACCGTGTCCAAACAGATGATCAAGGGCATGAACGAGGGCAACCTGAAATGGGAAACCCTGTCGCGCAACCCGGACGTGCTGAACAACTCGATCGCCCGTGCCGACGGCCTGTACAACAACAGCTGTTCGCTGGCGCCGGTGCTGATCTTCCTCAACGACCACAAGGCCGAAACCCTCGACCGTGCGGTGCATGCGGTGCAGGAATTCGCCAAGGCCAACAACAAGGACGGCCTGGAATTCATCCTCGCCGCCGGTAACGCCGGGATCGAAGCGGCCACCAACGAGGTGATCAAACAGGCCGAACTGACCATCCTGATCCTGGTGTACATCTGCGTGGCGGTGATGTGCATGATCACCTTCCGTTCATGGGCGGCGACCCTGTGCATCGTCCTGCCGCTGGTGCTGACCTCGGTGCTGGGCAACGCGCTGATGGCGTTCATGGGAATCGGCGTCAAAGTCGCGACCCTGCCGGTGGTGGCACTGGGCGTGGGGATTGGCGTGGACTACGGCATCTACATCTACAGCCGTCTGGAGAGTTTCCTGCGCGCCGGTCTGCCCTTGCAGGAAGCCTATTACCAGACCCTGAAATCCACCGGTAAAGCGGTGCTGTTCACCGGCCTGTGCCTGGCCATCGGCGTGTGCACCTGGATCTTCTCGGCAATCAAGTTCCAGGCCGACATGGGCCTGATGCTGACCTTCATGTTGCTGTGGAACATGTTCGGTGCGCTGTGGCTGTTGCCGGCCCTGGCCAAGTTCCTGATCAAGCCGGAGAAACTGGCGGGGCAGAAGGGCAATTCGCTGTTTGCTCACTGATCCGGACGCCTGAAACGACAAAGCCGCAACCTCAGGGTTGCGGCTTTTTTGTAGGTCAAGATCAAAAGATCGCAGCCTTCGGCAGCTCCTGCAATGGGCACAAGTACACTCGACATTCACCAGTGCACACGATCCCTGTAGGAGCTGCCGAAGGCTGCGATCTTTTGACTTTGCTTCAGGAAAGCTCGGTACCCAGCACAACACTCAACGCACTGCGCGCATCATCCAGTTGAACCAGCGTCGCGTGGCGGGCGCCAAGGGCATCACGGTTCTCGATCGCGGTGAGAATCGCCTTGTGCCGCGGCAACGCCAGTTCATGCAGATTCGGCCGCTGGTTGGAATGCTTCAACGCCTCGGCAATCGCCACCGAAAGCATGTTGCACAGGTTCGCCAGCAAATCGTTGTGCGTCGCATCGGCAATCCGGCTATGGAAGTCCAGGTCCGGTTGCAGCAAGGCCTCCGGCGTCGGCGCGGCTTCCATGCGTTGATAGGCCTCGCCGATGGCGGCGATGTCGGCCTCGGTCGCGTGCTGGGCGGCGAGGGCGGCAGCGGCCGGTTCGATGATGCTGCGCACGCTGGTCAGCACATTGAAGAATTCATTCTGCGGACTGCTTTGCATCAGCCAGTGCAGCACGTCCGGGTCGAGCATGTGCCATTCGCGACGGGCCTTGACCACCGTGCCGACGCGTGGTTTGGAGTACACCAGCCCCTTGGCCACCAGCACTCGCGTGGCTTCGCGCAACACCGGGCGGCTGACCGCGTATTCCTCGCACAGCAGTGCTTCGGCGGGCAGTTTGTCGTCGGGCAAAAAGCGTCCGGAGACGATCTGCATGCCCAGTTCCTGGACAATGCGCGAGTGCATGCTTTTACGGTCGGAGGGTTTGCGGTAATCCATGGGGAACGGCGCGATCCTGAGCGATGGAGATGCCGCGCATCATAGCAGGCACGGGCGGTGGGCGATCCAGCCCTTGAAAAGATCGCAGCCTGCGGCAGCTCCTACAGGGAAATGCATTCCAAGGTAGGAGCTGCCGCAGGCTGCGATCTTTTGATCTTAATGAGAATGGCGCGGCACTTCGGCCCCTCGGCAACCCACCAGGAAGTCAAAGTCACAACCCTGATCCGCCTGCAGCACATGGTCGATGTACAGCTGACGATAGCCGCCGACCAGTAGCTGCTGCGGTGGCTGCAGATCGGCCATGCGCGCTGCCAGTTCGGCATCCGGAATGTCCAGGTGCAAACGCCCGCTGGCGCAATCGAGCTCGATCCAGTCGCCTTCCTGCACCACCGCCAACGGCCCACCGGCAGCGGCTTCCGGGGCAACGTGCAAAACCACGGTGCCGTACGCCGTGCCGCTCATCCGTGCATCCGAGATGCGCACCATATCGGTCACGCCCTGGGCCAGCAGCTTGGCCGGCAAGCCCATGTTGCCCACCTCGGCCATGCCCGGATAACCCTTCGGCCCGCAGTTTTTCATCACCAGAATCGAGTCTTTATCGACATCCAGCTCCGGGTCGTTGATCCGCGCCTTGTACATGTCGAAGTTCTCGAAGACCACCGCACGACCGCGATGCTGCATCAATTCCGGGGTCGCGGCGGACGGCTTGAGTACCGCTCCCAGCGGCGCCAGGTTGCCGCGCAGCACGCAGATACCGCCGTCAGCGCGGATCGGATTGTCGAGGGTGCGGATCACTTCGTCCTCGCCGTAGATCGGCGCGTCCTTGGTGTTCTCGCCCAGCGATTTACCGTTGACGGTGAGGGCATCCGGATTGGGGATCAGATTGGCCTCGCCGAGACGGCGCAGCACCGCCGGCAAGCCTCCGGCGTAATAAAACTCTTCCATCAGGAAACGCCCGGACGGTTGCAGATCGACGATGGTCGGCATGCCACGGCCGATGCGGGTCCAGTCGTCCAGATCCAGTTCGACGCCGATGCGACCGGCGATGGCTTTCAAGTGGATCACCGCGTTGGTCGAACCACCGATCGCCGCGTTGACCCGAATGGCGTTTTCAAAGGCTTCCTTGGTCAGGATCTTCGACAGGCGCAAATCTTCGCGCACCATCTCCACTGCGCGCATGCCGGACATGTGCGCCAGCACATAACGCCGCGCATCGACTGCCGGAATCGCCGCGTTGTGCGGCAACGACGTGCCCAGTGCTTCGGCCATGCAAGCCATGGTCGACGCGGTGCCCATGGTGTTGCAGGTGCCCGCCGAGCGCGACATGCCGCCCTCGGCGGCGAGGAAATCGTCAATGGTGATGGTGCCGGCCTTGACCTGCTCGCTGAGCTGCCACACCACCGTGCCGGAACCGATGTCCTTGCCCTTGTGCTTGCCGTTGAGCATCGGCCCGCCGGTGACGACGATCGCCGGCACATCGCAACTGGCCGCGCCCATCAGCAGCGCCGGGGTGGTCTTGTCGCAGCCGGTCAGCAGCACCACGCCGTCAATCGGGTTGCCGCGAATCGCTTCTTCGACGTCCATGCTCGCCAGGTTGCGGGTGAGCATGGCGGTGGGGCGCAGGTTCGACTCGCCATTGGAGAACACCGGGAATTCCACCGGAAAGCCACCGGCCTCGATCACGCCGCGTTTGACGTGCTCGGCAATCTGGCGGAAATGCGCGTTGCACGGGGTCAGTTCCGACCAGGTATTGCAGATGCCGATGATCGGCTTGCCGTGGAACTGGTGGTCGGCGATGCCCTGATTCTTCATCCAGCTGCGGTACATGAAGCCGTTCTTGTCGGCCGTGCCAAACCATTGGGCGGAGCGCAGGGTGGGTTTCTTCTCAGACATGATCGATTCTCTTATTGTAAGACTATTGATTGCGAGTCGTGACTAAACATAAGCGTAAAATCACCGCTTTGGAAGTGTTGTTGGGTAATTAGTATTACTATATAGTCGTTTTCGACGAAGGGATTGGCCCTGGCGATTTTTCGCGAGAGGCGTCCCCCGAGGTTCTATAAAAACAACAATCGGAGACCGATCCCATGAGCCAGGAATTGCGGCTTATCCGCCGCATCACGCTGAAACTGATTCCCTTCCTGATCCTGCTGTACCTGATCGCCTATGTGGATCGCTCCGCCGTCGGCTTCGCCAAGCTGCACATGGGCGCTGACATCGGCATCGGTGATGCGGCCTACGGTCTCGGTGCCGGGCTGTTTTTCATTGGCTACTTTCTTCTCGAAATTCCCAGCAACCTGATGCTCGAACGCTTCGGTGCGCGGCGCTGGTTCGCGCGGATCATGATCACCTGGGGCGCGATCACCATCGGCATGGCGTTCGTCCAGGGCCCGCACAGTTTCTACGTGATGCGCTTTCTGCTCGGCGCGGCGGAGGCGGGGTTCTTTCCCGGTGTTCTGTACTACATCACCCAATGGTTCCCGGTGCGCCATCGCGGCAAGATCCTCGGCCTGTTCATCCTCTCCCAACCGATCGCGATGATGGTCACCGGCCCGGTGTCCGGTGGTTTGCTCGGTATGGACGGCATCCTCGGTCTGCACGGCTGGCAGTGGCTGTTCATCGTCATCGGCACCCCGGCGATCCTGCTGACCTGGCCGGTACTGCGCTGGCTACCCGATGGCCCGCAAAACGTGAAGTGGATGGATCAGGCCGAGAAAGACTGGCTGACCGGCGAGCTGAAAAAGGACTTGCAGGAATACGGACAGACCCGTCACGGCAACCCGCTGCATGCACTCAAGGACAAACGCGTGTTGCTGCTGGCGCTGTTTTACCTGCCGGTGACCCTGAGCATTTATGGCCTTGGCCTGTGGCTGCCGACGCTGATCAAACAGTTTGGCGGCAGCGATCTGGTGACCGGTTTCGTCTCGTCGGTGCCCTACATCTTCGGCATCGTCGGTCTGCTGATCGTGCCACGCAGCTCCGACCGCATGAACGATCGCTACGGTCATCTCGCGGTGCTTTATGTGCTGGGTGCACTGGGCCTGTTTTTCAGCGCCTGGCTGACCCTGCCGGTGGCGCAACTGGCGGCGTTGTGTCTGGTGGCGTTCGCGCTGTTTTCCTGCACGGCGGTGTTCTGGACCTTGCCCGGACGGTTCTTTGCCGGCGCGAGTGCGGCGGCGGGGATCGCCTTGATCAACTCGGTGGGCAACCTCGGCGGCTACATCGGGCCGTTCGTGATTGGGGCGCTGAAGGAATACACCGGGAATCTGGGTTCGGGGTTGTATTTCCTCAGTGCAGTGATGGTGTTCGGTTTGATTTTGACCGGCGTGGTTTACCGCGTGCTTGAGCGCAAACACGTCCTGCCAACCGAGCAATTCGCCGCCAGCGCACGCAGCGCCACCCGAACCTGATATCAAACGAACCATCACCGCAAACCCTGTGGGAGCTGGCTTGCCAGCGATGGCGGCGGCACATCCAACATAGCGGTATCTGACAGATTGCTATCGCTGGCAAGCCAGCTCCCACAGGGTTTTGCAGTGTTTCGAAGTTTTGTTTACAGGAGAAATTTATGCATCTGGTTCAATTCGAATTGATCAACGGCGAGCGCCGCGTCGGTGTGGTCGACAACGGTCTGATCCGCGAAGTGCAGGACGCCCGCAGCGTACGCGATCTCGCGCTGGCCGCGATTGAGGCCGGCGGCACTCTGGAGCAGCAAGTACAAACCCACGGCCTGGGCATCAGTCATGACTATGCGCAGTTGCTCAAAGACCGGCGCATCCTGCCGCCGCTGGATCACCCGGACCCGGCGCACTTGCTGGTCAGCGGTACCGGCCTCACGCATTTGGGCAGCGCCTCGGCGCGGGACAAGATGCACCAGCAGGCCGGCGACGAAGCGCAAATGACCGACACCATGCGCATCTTCAAATGGGGCGTGGAGGGCGGTAAACCAGCGGCGGGGCAGGCGGGCGTGCAGCCGGAATGGTTCTACAAGGGCGACGGCAGCATCGTCGTGCGTCCGGGCGAAGCCTTCCCGCTGCCGCCGTTCGCCGAAGACGCCGGCGAGGAACCGGAGATGGCCGGCCTTTACGTCATTGGCCACGACGGCAAACCGTATCGCCTCGGTTTCGCCGTGGGTAACGAGTTCTCCGATCACGTCATGGAGCGCAAGAATTACCTGTACCTGGCCCACTCGAAACTGCGCAGTTGCAGCTACGGCCCGGAACTGCGCACCGGTGAATTGCCGCAGCATCTGGCTGGCACCAGCCGCATCCTGCGTAACGGCGAAGTGCTGTGGCAGAACGAATTCCTCAGCGGCGAGGCCAACATGTGTCACAGCCTCGCCAACCTCGAATACCACCACTTCAAATATCGCCAGTTTCTGCGTCCGGGCGACGTGCACATTCACTTCTTCGGCACTGCGACCCTGTCGTTCGCCGATGGCGTTCGCACCCAACCCGGCGACCAGTTTGAAATCAGCCAGGCCGAATTCGGCGCACCGCTGGTCAACGGCATCGCCCCGGCAGCAGCGGCTTTTCAACCGGACAGCATCGGCACCCTTTAAGGAGCTCCCATGACTCAGATTCTTGGCCACAACTTCATTGGCGGACAGCGCAGCGCAGCGGGCGACGTGACACTGCACAGCGTCGACGCAACCACCGGCGAACACCTGCCGTACGCATTCATTCAAGCGACTGAAGCCGAAGTCGATGCCGCCGCCAAAGCCGCCGCCGCAGCGTACCCGGCCTATCGCAGCCTCAGCGCCGAACGCCGCGCGCAATTTCTCGACGCGATTGCCGACGAACTGGATGCGCTGGGTGATGATTTCGTCGCGCTGGTCTGCCGTGAAACCGCGCTGCCCGCCGGACGCATTCAGGGCGAGCGCGGGCGCACCAGCGGGCAGATGCGCCTGTTTGCCAAAGTCCTGCGGCGCGGTGATTTCTACGGTGCGCGAATCGATTTGCCGTTGCCCGATCGCCAGCCGTTGCCACGCCCGGATCTGCGCCAATACCGCATTGGCCTCGGCCCGGTGGCGGTGTTTGGCGCGAGCAACTTTCCGTTGGCGTTTTCCACTGCGGGCGGCGATACCGCTGCCGCGCTGGCCGCCGGTTGCCCGGTGGTGTTCAAGGCGCATTCAGGTCACATGGCAACCGCTGAACGTGTGGCCCAGGCCCTGATTCGCGCGGCGGAAAAAACCGCGATGCCGGCAGGCGTGTTCAACATGATTTACGGCGCTGGTGTTGGCGAATGGCTGGTCAAGCATCCGGCGATTCAGGCGGTCGGGTTCACCGGTTCGCTGAAGGGCGGTCGCGCACTGTGCGACATGGCCGCGGCACGGCCGCAACCGATCCCGGTGTTCGCCGAAATGTCGAGCATCAACCCGGTGATCGTTCTGCCGCAAGCCTTGGCTGAGCGCTCGGAAACCATCGCCCGCGACCTGACCGCTTCGGTGGTGCAGGGCTGCGGTCAGTTCTGTACCAACCCGGGTTTGGTCATTGGGATTCGCTCGCCGCAGTTCAGCGCCTTCGTCCAGCAAGTCGCCGGGCTGATTGGCGACCAACCGGCGCAAACCATGCTCAACGCCGGCACCCTTGGCAGTTACGGCAAAGGTCTGCAAAAGTTACTGGCACATTCCGGCATCGAGCATCTGGCGGGTAATCCGCAACAGGGCAATCAGGCGCAGCCACAACTGTTCAAGGCCGATGTCAGCCTGTTGATCAACGGCGATGAAGTGCTGCAGGAAGAAGTGTTCGGCCCGACCACGGTGATCGTCGAAGTGGCGGACAAGGCCGAGCTCAGCGCGGCGCTGCAGGGGCTGCACGGCCAACTGACGGCGACGATGATCGGCGAACAGGCCGACTTCGAACGCTTCCCGGAACTGACGCCGCTGCTCGAACAGAAAGTCGGACGGATCCTGCTCAATGGTTATCCAACGGGTGTGGAGGTGTGTGACTCAATGGTGCACGGCGGGCCGTATCCGGCGACTTCCGATGCGCGCGGTACCTCGGTGGGGACGCTGGCGATCGATCGGTTCCTGCGCCCGGTATGCTTCCAGAACTACCCCGATAGCTTGCTGCCGGAACCGCTGAAAAACGCCAACCCGTTGCGCATTCAGCGGCTGGTGGATGGCAAGCCGTCACGCGACGCGTTGTAACGGTCCGCCAATTTCCCTGTGGGAGCTGGCTTGCCAGCGATGAGGACGGCACATTCAACATTGATGTGTCTGACAAATTGCTATCGCTGGCAAGCCAGCTCCCACAGGGTCCTGCGTCAACAATGAGCTATCATTGCCGGTTTCCCCCCTGAAAGACTTGATTGCCATGACTGCCCAAACCCTTCTCAACGCCCTCGAACACTGCGGCATGGTCGAAATCGACGGCCTGCACGCCTTCGAATTCGCCCTCGACGAAGACGACAACCTGCACATCGAATGCATGGATGGCAAAAAATCCCTGCACTTCGAATTCACTCCGGCTGAAGTTGAGGCAGCAACGTTTGACGAAGACCTGCAGAGCTGGCTGATCATTGGCTACGCCAGCGACACCAAGACCACCGGCGAACACCGTCTGGTCTGCCTCGGTGATGTGGTCAGCAGCAGCGACGACGAGGATGACAATTAATGAACATGCGTAAATTCTGGCCATTGCTGATGGCTGGCAGCGTCGGTGCGATGGGCCTGTCCAGTGCCAGCGCCGAGAGCTATCAATTGCTGGTCGGCTCCTACACCGCCGGCACCAGCCAGGGCATCTATCGAATGAATTTCGACAGCGCCACAGGCCAGATCGCCGCCAAGCCGCTGCAAGTGGTGAAGAGCGAAAACCCGTCATGGCTGACCTTGTCCAAAGACCAGAAGCAGCTGTTCGTGGTCAATGAAAACGGTCCCGGCCAGAAAGACCCGGTCGGCCGCGTCAGCAGCTACTCGATCGATCCCAAGACCCACGTCCTGACGCTGATCAATCAAGTGCAGAGCCTGGGCAACGAGCCGACCCATTCGAGCCTCAGCGGCGATGCCAGCCATCTGTTCGTCAGCAACTATTCGGTGGTCGAAGATCCGGGCGGCACCCTCGCGGTGTTGCCGGTCAGTGCCGATGGCAAACTCAAACCGGTGGTGCAGATGAGCGCGCACCCGGCGAGCCGGGTCAACCCCGAGCGTCAGGCCTCGAACCACGTGCACTCGACGGTGTCCTCGCCGGATGGCCGCTACGTGTTCTCCAACGATCTGGGGGCGGACAAGGTCTTCATCTACCAGTTCGACCCGAAAGCCAACCCAGAGCTGCCGTTGACCCCGGCGAAAACTGCTTCGGTGAGCCTGCCGGCCGGCAGCGGCCCGCGTCACTTGCTGTTCAGCGCGGACGGTAAACATGCCTGGCTGACCATGGAAATGAGCGCACAGGTCGCAGTGTTCGACTATCACGACGGCGTGTTGACCCAGACGCAACTGGTCGATCTGGCTGCCGGTCAACCGACCTCGGACAAAGCCGCCGCCGCGCTGCATGCCTCGGCCGATGGCAAGTTCCTCTACGTCAGCAACCGTGGTACCGCCAATCAGCTACTGGTTTTCAGCATCGATCCGGCAACCGGCCAGCTCAAGGAGCTGCAAAAACGTTCGGTGGAGGGCGATCACCCGCGCGAATTCAGCCTCGATCCAAGTGGCAAATTCCTGCTGATCGCCAACCAGAAGAGCAACGAAATTGTCGTCGTCGAGCGTGACGCCAAGACCGGTCTGCTCGGCAAAACCGTGCAGAAACTGCCGATGGACGCGCCCAGCGACCTGAAGTTTATCGTGCGACAATGAGCCACAGGCCCCGGTTTACGGGGCCTGTCTCTTTGTATTAATCGCGCTGATATCCGGTAATGCTACAAAGCATTTCAAGCGATCAACCCTCGAGCGTTAAGTTTGCTTCACGGCCCAACCGGGCAAAGCAAGCCAACCGAACACGAGGGTTACCGCCATGAACTTCAATCTCTTCTCCGTCATCGCCGCTTCCGCCATCTCCGCCACCGTTGCATTGCCAGCCAGTGCCAACGTTGAAATCGCCAGCAAAAAATCCCACACCCAGAGCTACACCCAGAAATACCTGCAACAGAGCGCCAACTTCTACGCCGCACTGGATCACAAAGCCCAACACTGAACTCTGCAGCTGTCTCCAAAACGGAGATCTTCGGACGCATATCGCACCCCTGTAGGAGCTGCCGAAGGCTGCGATCTTTTGACGTTTAAGATCAAAAGATCGCAGCCTTCGGCAGCTCCTACACGTATGCGTGATCAAAAAATCTCCGCTCGATAGGTTTTCTCCAACGCTGAGATAGAAGGCCTAAATAATCAACGAAGCTGATGTTTACTATGGCAAACCCTGAGTGGTTACCACGGCTTTTTTGATTGATCCTGACGGCACTGAAACATGCCCACGGAGCACATGATGGCCAGTTCAATCATCACCTCAGCCAAGCGCGGCGCCTACCTGGCCATCGGTCTTTACCTGGCCCTGGTGCTGTTCGTCAGCATCGCTGCGCAAACCCAACACAGCTTCGACGCACCGATCGAAGTCGCACACCCCGGCATCCAGTTCGAACACCGCGCAGACGTGCTGGTTGATCGTGCTGAAATCACAGGAGTGAGCGGCGCATGAAAGGCTACAGACTCTGGGTCATCGCCGGTCTGGCATTGATGACCAATGGCGCGGCGTTACTCGGTTTTGGTCAAGGCTCGGTCGGTGCGCTGGCCCGGGCCATAGAGGCCAATCACAGCATTGCGCACAATATCGAACGGGCCAACTCGCAGGGGTTGCTGGCCGGTAATCCGCCGATCAAGGCTGAGGTCGATTTTCTTGGGCCGTTTGAAGTGGATTGCATGGCACTGGGCATGTGCAACGTACTGGCTTAGACAACCCGATCATTGTGGTGAGGGGATTTATCCCCGATGGGTCGCGAAGCAGCCCCAGACCCGGCAAACCAGATTATTTTGATACACCAAGGTGTCTGATTTCAGGGCAGCTTCGCCGCCCATCGGGGATAAATCCCCTCGCCACAGGGATTCCCTGGGGTTATTTCTTCATGATGGAGGTGAAGAGGTTGGATTCGAGGAAGCGCTGTAGCCACGCCTGCAAGCGAACATAGGGCGTCTGCGCAAACCACTCGCGATCCACATGCGCAAACTGCCGAACGAACGGCAGCAGGGCGATATCCGCCAGGCTGGGATGCTCGGTCAGCAAGTAATCGCGATCAGCCAGCAACTCTTCCAGCCGCTGTAAAAACACCGCGCCCTCAGCCCGATAAACCTCCATCGGCTGCTCCGGATAGCGTTCGGCGTATTTATAGCGGTTCAAATGCACCTTGAACCCCTGATCATTGGCCTCGATCAACCCGGCAATCCGTGAATCGCCATCGAGCAGCCAATCATCCGGATCGTGCTGCGCCAACGCCCAGCGCATGATCTCCAGGCTCTCATCGATCACCCGGCCATCGGCCTCCAGCACCGGCACCGTGCCTTTGGGTGAGATCGCGAGCATCTCGGCCGGTTTGGCCTTGAGGCTGACTTCGACGATCTCCACCGGTACCCCCGAATAGCGCAGGGCCATTCGCGCGCGCATCGCGTAGGGGCAGCGGCGGAAAGAATACAGCGTGTTCATTTCACCTCCAGCGTGCTCAAGCCGTTGCCCTGGCGCTGTACCTGAATCTGCACCGGAATCCGCTCGTGCATTTCCTGCACGTGGGAAATCACCGCGACCTTGCGCCCCTGCGCTTGCAAGCCGTCGAGGGCATCCATGGCCAGTTGCAGGGATTCCGGATCGAGGCTGCCGAAGCCTTCGTCGATGAACAGCGATTCGATTTTCAGCGTGCTCGACGCCATCGAGGCCAGCCCCAGTGCCAGAGCCAGCGACACCAGAAAGGTCTCGCCGCCGGACAGCGAATGGACCGAGCGCAATTCGTCGCCCATCTCGGTGTCCAGCACCAGCAGGCCGAGCATGCTGCCGCCACGTTTGAGGCGATAGCGTTTGACCAGTTGGCGCAACTGCACGTTGGCATGATGCACCAGCAGGTCGAGGTTGTAGGCCTGGGCGATCTTGCGGAAGGTGTCGCCGGTGGCTGAGCCGATCAACGCGTTCAGGCGCGCCCAGCGCTGGTACTCGGCGTAAGCCTCGGCGATCTGCTGCGCCAATGCCTGATTGGCGTTCTGGCGGCGCTGATCTTCGGCTTGTTCGGCGCGCAGTTCGGCACACTGTTGCTCGCTGAGGTTGAACTGGTTCTGCAGCTGGGCGAGGGCGCTGGCGAGTTGCTCGGCATCGAGATTGCCGTTGTGCTGCGCCTGATGATCGGCCAGGCGCTGATCGCGCTCTTGCAGCAGCACCTTGGCCTGTTCGACGGCTTTTTCGTTGTGCTGCAAGCGCTGGCGCAGTTCGCTGAGCTGTGTGTCATCGACGCGCAACAGGTCTTCGAGGCCGCCGTCATCCAGTTCAGGATGGCGTGCGCGCCAGTCGGCAATCTTCTGCGTCAGTTCGCTGTCTTCGCTTTGCAGTGCCTGTAAGCGTTCTTGTTGTGCCTTGAGTTCGGCGCCAATTTGCACAAGTTGCGTACGCACGCTCTGCAGTTCCGCAGCGGTGCTGGTTTCGGCGTTGCGCGCCTGTTCCACGGCCTGTTCCAGCTGCTGCTGCCAGTGCTCGGCGCTGCTGTGTTCGCCCAGCAGGCGCGCGAGTTTTTCCTGACTAGCCTGTTGCTGCTCGGCCAGGGCGCTGAACTGCTGCTCGGCGCTTTGCAGCTGTTGTACGCGACTGTGTTGGCGGTCCTGTTCTTTCTCCAGCGTTTGCTGGCGTTGTTGCTGTTCGGCCAACTCTTCATTCTGCTGCTCAACCTGCCCCAGACGCTCGGCAATCTGCCGATCCAGTTGCATGAAGGTTGCCGCCGGTTCAACGCGCAGGGCTTCGAGGGTGTCGGCTGGCAGCAGGCTTGCGAACGCGCTGAGCTCTTCGTCGAGGCGCTGACGGTCGCTGCTCAGTTCGCGTTGTTGGTTGCTCAGGTGCTGCGCCGCTTGCTGATGTGCGGTTTCGGCATTGCGCAGTTGCTGGGTCAGGCGCGCCGCGTCCTGTTGCAGGGTGAGCAGGGCGCTCTGGCGTTGTTCGTCCTGAGTGATGCTCTGGTTCAGTTGCTCGTTTTGCCGGGGCAGCCAGGCGTCGCGCTTGTCGGCGTCCTGATTGAGCAACTGAGGCGCCAGCGGATGCGCCTCCAGACTCGGCGCCAGTGCCTGCAGCTGGGCGCTCAATTGTTCCTGCTGTTGCAGCAGCTCTTTCTGCCGGGCGATCACGCCACCGACTTCAGCGCGCAACTCGGTGAGTTTTTCCTTGAGCTGATCCACCGCGTGCTGCGCGCTGGCCTGCTCGGATTCATCGTGCCGGCCGAGGCTTTGCAGCAGCGCTTCCGGCTGATGATACGGATGCTCGTGGCTGCCGCAGACCGGGCAGGGCTGGTCGTCCTGCAACTGCGCGCGCAGCTCTTCGACACTGGCGCTGCGGGCCAGACGCTGGCGTTCGAGCAGTTCACGGGTGACATTGAGGGTTTGCTCAGCGACAGTCAGTTCGGCCTTGGTTTTCACCCCGTCCTGGGTCAGGCGCTCGCGTTCCTGCTGTGCAACGAGCAGGCGCTGTTGCACCTCGGCGCTGCGTTTTTCCAGCTCCTGCTGACTGGCCCAGAGCCGCGTCAGGTCTTCGATAGCGCGCAGTTGTTTGCGATTGTCCTGCAGCAGATTGCCAAGGATGCCGATCTGTTCGGCGACGGCATCCGGCTCGGCGCCGGCCTCCTTGAACAGCACTTCCAGTTGTTGTTTTTGCGCGGCCAGCGTCTCGGCGCTGAGCGCCGCGTTCTGTTCGAGGGACGCCAGTTCGGCCTGGCCCTTGTTCAGGCGATTGCCGATCAGCATCAGCTGTTGCAGGCGATCGCGGTAGGCATTCCATGCATCGCTGAGCGGCGCCAGACCCGCACTCTGCTCCAGCCCGGCGGCGATTTTCTGCAGGCGTTCAGCGACTTCTACCTGTTTCGTCTGCAAGGCCTGAATTGCGCGCTGGCCTTCGCTGCAGGCCAGCTCGGCGGCTTGCCGGGTTTCGGCGCTAAGGGCTGTTTCCTTGGCGAGGCGGGCGAGGGTGCTTTGCTCGTCGAAGGCCTGACGCAGCAGCAAGGCACTTTCGCTGTGCCGCTGCTGCGCTTCGCTCAGGGCGATGTTTGCCGCATTGAGCGCCTGTTCCAGTTGCGTCTGGCGCTCGTTGAGCTCGCCGTGTTGCCGGGTATGCGCGGCAATCTGTGCCACCAGCGGCGTCAGTTGCGCATCGAGTTCAGTCTTGCGCGCGAACTGGTGGCGTTGCGGCGCGAGTTGCTCCAGGCGCGTCAGCTTCAGGCGCTCGCCAGCCAGACCTTCCCACTGCTGCTGTGCACTCTGCAGTTGTTCGGCGGCCGATTGTTGCGCGTCCTGCAATTGACGCAAATCCTTGAGCCAGCTGTGCTGTTGTTCCAGTTGCTTGAGCTGGGCCTGCTGCAACTTCAACTGTTGCTGGGCGGCGTTGAAGCGTTCGTCCAGCTCGGCCCGCGCTTCGGGCGTCAGCGGAGTCACGCCGGTGGCCTGATCCTGCAACAGCTTGTGCGCTTCGCGGGCCTCTTTGGTCTTGTCGAACGCGCGGCGGCCGAGGCGAGTGTAGAGCGCGGTGTCGGTGAGTTTCTCCAGCAGTTCGCTGCGGTCGTTGTCGTCGGCCTTGAGAAACGCGCTGAACTCGCTCTGGGCCAGCAGCACGGCACGGGTGAATTGTTCGAAGTTCAGGCCCAGCGCAGCTTCGAGTTGGGTCTTGTATTCGCCTTTCTGGCTGGCGAGCAGTTGATCCTGATCGATGTCGCGCAGGCTCTGGCGACTGGCCTGCAACTTGCCGCCGGCCTTTTCCCGGGCGCGGTTGGCTTCCCAGCGCGCGCGATAACGCCGGCCATCGACGCCGACAAAATCCACTTCCGCGTAACCTTCACCGGTACCACGGCGCAGCAAGGTACGCGGGTCGCCGGTGGCGATTTCGCCGTCGGCATCCGGCACCTTGGCGTCACGACCGGTGTTGTTAAGCCGTGGCACGGCGCCAAACAGCGCCAGGCACAAGGCGTCGAGCAAGGTACTTTTACCGGCGCCGGTCGGCCCGGTGATCGCGAACAGGCCGGCACTGGCCAGCGGTTCGGCGGTGAAATCAATCTCGAACGGCCCGGCCAGCGAGGCGAGGTTCTTCAAGCGAATGGCGAGAATCTTCATGGCTGCTCGCCCTCCATCTGTACGTCCTGCAGCAGTTCGGCGAAGTCCTTGAGGGTCTGCTCATCGACCTCGTTGCCATAGTTGTCGAGCCAGGCGCGACTGAACAGCTCCTGCGGAGTGAGTTGATCCAGCTCGACCAGCGCGCTGGCGTCGTCGCTGCCCTCAGCGCCTCGGTTGCCGGCGTACTCGGCGGCGATCCGCACCAGGCGCACGGCTTTGCCTTGCAAGGCGTTTTCCACCTGATGGCGCAGATCCGGCTGCGGCTCGTCGAGGGTGACGCGCACTTCCAGCCATGGCTGACGCTGGGTTTCAGCGAGCAGATCGATATTCGGCAGGTCAGACAGTTGCAGCAGAATCTCCGCCAGCGGCGCCGGGCCGATGCGTTGCAGGTTGACCGAGCGCGGGATCAGTTTCGGCTCGACGCTGACCAGGGTTTCGCCGTCGAGGGTGATGTCGAGAATCTGGTGTTGATAGCCGATCTCTGAAAACGACAGCGGAATCGGCGAGCCGCTGTAGCGAATGCGTTCTTCACCGTTGACCTTCTGCGGCTTGTGCAAATGGCCGAGGGCAACGTAGCTGATGCTCGGCCCGAACAGGCTGGCGGGCAGCGCCTCGGCGTTACCGATGATCAGGCTGCGCTCCGAGTCTTCCGAGACCGAGCCGCCGGCCATGTGCGCGTGGCTGATGGCGACCAGTGCCTGACCCGGCTGGCGCTTGGCATTCGCCGCTTCGATCAGCCACTCATGCACCTGACCGATACCGCGCAGGTAGTCGTCGCCCAGATGCGCACCGGTCACCTCGGCTGGACGCAGGAACGGCAGCGCCAGACACCACGCGGCGATCTCGCCTTGGGCATCGGGCAGTGGCAGCAGCAGACGTTCGGCGTCGAGCTGACCGTCATCCAGCCACAACACCCGCCCCAGCGCATGGGTGCGCAAACGGCGCATCAACGGCGCTGGCAGCTCGATGCGCGAGCCGGAATCGTGGTTGCCGGCGATCATCACGATGGTCAGCAACGGTTGCTGCTCGTGAGCGCTGACGATGAAATCGTAGAGGCGTTCCTGGGCTTTGACCGGCGGGTTGACCGTGTCAAAGATGTCCCCGGCAATCAGCAGCACATCCGGCTGTGCCAGTTGCAGTTGGCGCAGCAGCCATTCGAGAAAGCACGCATGCTCGAAATCGCGCTCCTGGCCATGCAGGTTTTGCCCAAGGTGCCAGTCGGAGGTGTGAAACAGACGCAAGGTGGACTCCGCTACAGAAAGAGGTGATGGCCGCGGGGGAAATGATGGGCGGCAAAGAGGGGGGAGTTTACTGGCAAACGGGCGGGCTTGCCCAAAGGCTTGCAAGATCAAGAGGCCGTTGCCGCTGCCGTCTGTCGCTACTGTCAGATCTGACAGTAGCGACAGACGGCAGCGGGTGATGGGATATCGCAGTCGCCAAGGCGTCAGGCCGGGGCTTTCTGTCATCTGAGGAGCTGCTTGCATGAAAACGCAATTACCATCGGCCTCTACGTCTTCTGATCCAGGCGTGAGCGCACTCAAGCCCATAAACATCACCAAGCTCAGGACTCCCGTGCAGGGCTATGACGGTGGGTTGCCGGTGGCCGCTGTGGAGGGAGGCGTCGAGTTTCTGGTGCCTCCCTGGCTGGCAATGAAGGTGGGTGATCTGCTTGAGGTGTTCTGGGGCGACCTGCAGACGCCGGTCTGGAGCAAAAAAATGGAGCCGGAAGATGTAAACGAATTCATCAAAGGGACGATCGATGAGGGGCATATT
Source organism: Pseudomonas sp. S8 (assembly GCF_050473925.1). Lineage (NCBI taxonomy): Bacteria > Pseudomonadati > Pseudomonadota > Gammaproteobacteria > Pseudomonadales > Pseudomonadaceae > Pseudomonas > Pseudomonas sp. S8. The sequence goes on along the minus strand of NZ_JBFDVZ010000016.1, from coordinate 1,716,814 downwards.
CGCAGGGGGGAGGCCTATCCGGTTTTTTATCGCGTGACCCGGTGGACTCAGGTGCCTGAGTCAACTCCGCCGGAGAGGTTCTTCGTCAAACTGGATCGCCCCGGCGGTTTCGATGACGACCAGTCGACGCCCGGTAACCAGAACCTGCGTTACCAAATTCCCCAGAGCATCATCGACAACGGCGTCGGCCCCGAGGAGGCCGCGGCGGGTGTACCAATCACGATCCTGCCGTACCTCTTCATGCGCATCAACGACCGTGTAAAAGTGGCATGGGGCAGCGAAGAGAAAGCCGTCTTTGTCGAGCAAAAACATATTGACGACCCTGACAATAACCCGCTGGTCGCGACCATCGATAAGTCACAAATCGAGAAGGCGGGCGACAACGCCAGGACGATCGTGACGTACCAGGTGATCGATGAGTGCGGCAATTATCCCGATCTGCGTTCACCGTGGTCGGCGGAAACCCGCGTCGTGGTTGATCTGAAAGAAAATCGCCTCGATGCACCTATCGTGCTGGAGGCCGATCCGCAGACTGACGAAATCGACCTCGACGAATTGAACGAGGACGATGTGAACGTTCTGGTCAATACCCCCGCCGGCAACTTCCAGGAACAGGATGTCGTCGCATTGACTTGGCTGGGAACCAACGCCCAGGGCGCACCGATCAACCATGGCCCGGTAGAGCTGACGGTGACGCGAGTCGGTCTTGCGCTGTCTTTCACCGTCCCGAACGACAAGGTACGGGCCATTGCCAAAGGCCGGGCCAGTGTCTCCTACATCCTCAAGCGAGCGGGCGAGGCTGATCGACCGTCCAAGACCGTCGGTATCTCGGTGACGGGGGAGATCTTCCGACTGCCGTCTCCAACGGTGGACGAAGCCCCTGCCGGTACGCTGAACCCGGACGAACGCTGGGCAACCGTGCGCATTCCTTGGTTTGCGGGGCGTGCCGCCAGTGACCTGTTGACGCTGATCTGGCAGGCCACGCGTCCCGGCGGCGGCATCGTCTATTACGAAGATCCGCGCCCGGTTGGTGATGTGCCGGATGACGAGCCGGTTTTGCGCAACGTCTCGAATGTGGTGATCCAGCGTTTCGACGGGTTGAAGGTCTCGGTGTTCTATTCCGTCGCCAATGATGACGAGGCGACACTCAACGTGCGCGAGTCGTTGCCGTTCGAGATGCAGGTGGGCGAGGTGCAACCGCTTTTCGTGACGCCGCGTGTGGAAGAGGCAGTGCCTGGCACGTCGTTGATCGATCCGGAAGCCGTACCGCCGCTGGGCTGTAAATTGATTGTGCCGTATCTGCAGACGCTGCCCGAAGACGTGGTGAATTATCGCTGGCGCGGCTCGGCCACCAGCGGCAGTACCAGCGGCTCGCTGCACCTGACATCGCAAACCGCCGGCAAGGAGGTGCCGTTCACCGTGCCTAAACAGTTTGTGACCAACAACCTCAATCGGCGGATCGTCATCGACTACTTTATCGTGCGCAACGGCAAGACCCTGGGTTACTCCTTTCCGCTGACCCTGCGGGTCGGCAATGCCCTGCTGGATTTCGATCCGCCCTCAATCGATGGCGCACGCGGCGACCAGATCGATGCGAGCGCGGTACCTGCGGTGGGTGCCACCGTGCGCCTTGCCGCGACGTATGGCCTGAAGGTTGGCGACCGCGGCGAGATCCGCTGGATCGGCATTGCCGGAGAGGGCACGGCGATGGTGCCATTTCGCGTGGAAAGCGGAGAAGCGGGACGCGACAAACTGATCAGCGTGCCGCAGTCGGTGGTGTTGGCCAACGTCGGGCAGGAGATCTCGCTGGATTGCACCGTGCTGCGTCAGGCCGGTGGTCAACAGTACTCGCGCGTGGCGGTTTATGACGTGCGTGCTTCGCTGGGGACAGGCCGCTTGCTGGTAATGGGCGCGCGCTCGCGGGGCAATTATCAGATTTATGGCGGCGGGACTGCGTGGCTGACCGCGCTGGATGCAACCGACCGGCAGCCGGTCAAGGCCTGGTGGCGTTATAACGGCGAGGAGGGCGAGGTCAGTGGTATGACGTTTCGTGACACCCGCCCGGACCGACTGCTGCATGTGCGGATCAGTGATGATCAAGTGACGATCAATCCGCTGAATTTGTGTGGGAACGGGAATTTTAATTCCGGCCCCGAAGCAAACAACGCAGCCTTTGCGGCACGGACTGAACGTGGTGCCCTGGTGGCTTGGGGCAAGCCTGGTCGTGGTGGAGATTTGGGGGATTCGTTACCGGCCATTTCTGATGCCCTATCGCTGAGTGCTTGCGGTTATGCGTTTGCGGCGCGTCAGGCCAGTGGGGGGGTGGTGGCTTGGGGGCGTAAAGAAGACGGAGGCGAGATACCCGAACCCATCAGTCTTTTGCGGGACATCGTAGCGGTAAGCGGCAACGGTTATGTGTTTGTTGCGTTACGTCGCGACGGGAGTCTGGTGGCGTGGGGAAGCCTGGGTTATGGGGCAACACTTCCACAGCCAATCCCTGCATTGAGAGATGTCGTCAGAGTGATTGGCAACCTCTACGCCTTTGCTGCGTTACGGGCCAATGGTTCGGTCGTGGCGTGGGGGCACCAAATCAATGGAGGTAATTTGCCTGAGGCCGTCGCGGTATTGACTGACATTGTTGATGTAGTCGCTAACGCTTATGCCTTCGCAGCCCTGCGTTCCAATGGTTCAGTGGTGGCTTGGGGAGCCTCCTCCTATGGGGGGGCGGTGCCTGGCAACATTGGGGTACTGACAGACATTGTGGAGCTGATCGGAACCGAATACGCCTTTACCGCGCGACGCAGCAATGGCAGCGTTGCTGCCTGGGGGAGCGGCGGGTATGGCGCAAACGTTCCTGAGCCGATCGCCTTATTGACAGACATCCGCACGGTAACGGGTAACTATGGATCATTCGTCGCACTGCTGAGCAGCGGACGTATAGTGGGTTGGGGAGCCCAGGCAATTCCGGCGCCAGTTGCATTACTGACTGACGTTGTACAGGTGGTTTGCGGGCGCGTTGCGTTTGCCGCATTGCGGGCCAACGGCACCGTTGTAGCCTGGGGGTTTTCTGATCGAGGTGGCGAAATTCCGGATGCCATTGCCGCCAGACTGGTCAACGTCCGCGCCATTTATGGAAACACCCATGCCTTCGCCGCGCTAACCTCCAGCGGCGACGTCGTGACCTGGGGGCGTGGCCCCGCCGGAGGAGATAGCGATGCCGTCGCCGATCAGCTCAATGGCAAAATCTTCTACGAAGCTACAGCGCTGTCCCGTGGTTTGGGAATGCGTGAGACGCGATTGCTTGAAGCGGCAGAAAGTCAACAAACCTCATAACACCGCCAACGCCTGAACGATCGCAGCCTGCGGCAGCGCCTACATGTGATCCCTGTAGGCGCTGCCGCAGGCTGCGATCTTTGCTTTTACTTCGGGTAGAGCGGCGGCAACCCGCTGTCACCCACCGGATCCTGCACCCGCTCCGCCGCCGGAATGGTACGAATCGCCCGCCACAAATCCTCGCCTTGCCAATGCTGCCCGGTCTCGCTGTACAGCGCGCCATTGAGCCCGTCCAGCGCGTCGGACAACGGCACAAACCGCGCCGCCATATCCGCCAGTGTCTCCGGCTGCTGCCGCGCCCAGGCATCGAGTGCCTGCCGCGTCGCTTGCGGATCATTCGCCTGGCACGCCCGTTTGATGTCGTCCAGCAAGGTGCGCGGGCTTGGGCCGGTCTGGGCGGCGCGATGCACCGCCGGTTGCCAGCGTGCACGCCACCACAGGCCGAAGCCGAGCAGGGTAGTGCAGGCGAGGATCAGCGTGCTGAGTTTCCACCACCACAGGGTGTCGCTGTCGACAATGGCCGATTGCAGGGTGCCCGCCGGGGTGTCGACTTGCAGGCTCGGGTTGTTCGCCACCTGCAGGGTGCGCGCCGGCAGGCTGGTGTGTTCCAGATGATCTTCGAAGGTGTTCCACCAGATCACGTCGACGGTCGGCAGTTCGATGCTGCCGCTACGGCTGGGCACCAGCGCTTCGCGTTCTTCACGGCTGCCGATCAGGCCGCGCTCGCCGCTCTGGTTGCTCAGCACCGGTTGATCCGGGTAACGGCGCAGGCCATTGGCTTCGGTGCCGGGCAGGGCCGGCAACTGCGAGCTGGCCAGGCCTTCGGCTTTCAGTGTCAGGCTGCGGGTCAGCGAGTCACCGACCTGAATGTGCTCAGGCTCCGGGTTCCAGCTTTCGCTCAGGCTCAGGCTGCGCGCCGGCAGCCACGGCGCATCGGCCGGATAGGTCAGCGGTTTCGGTTTGACCGTCAGGGCGATCTCGGCGGAGTTGACCCGCAGCAATTTGCCCGGTTTCGGTCCTTGCGCGGTGGCGTCCTGGCTGGGCTGGGTGTCGACCAGCGTGGCGCTGAACGTCTGCGGGGCGATGAGCAGCAAACCACTGTGCTGCGGGTAGATCGCATAGCGCATCTCGATCACGCCATGGCGCACGCCGTTGATGTCTTTCTCATAGGTCCGCATGTCGCCCAGCTGTTCGATACGCGCATCGGCGATTTGCAGCGGGGTCAGGCTGCTGTCGTCGTACAGCGACACTGAATGGTAGATGCGCAGGGTCAGGATCGCCTGGGCTTGCACGTAAACGCTGGACTGATCGAGGCTGACCTCGATGAACACCGGGTTCGGGTTGTTTTTTTCTTCGCGAGTGTCGCTCTCGACCACTTGTACGGTGATCGGCTGGCTCTGCACGTCACCCAGTTGCAGCGGTGGAATGACCACGCTGCCGTTCTCTTTCGGCAGCAGGGTGATGATCCAGCGCGTGGTGGCGCGGTTGTCGCCATTAAGCGTGTTCAACTGGTTGACCTGACGCGTGCCGCGCACCTCGAACAACGGTTCCAGCGGGGTCAGGTCGGGTTTGCCGAACTGGGTGACATCGCTGGTTTCGAGGGTGAGCTCGACCGTCTCGCCGGAGTTCAGGCGACTGCGATCCACGCTGGCCGTCAACTCGGCCGCCTGAGCGGTGGCCGTGCAGAGCAGCAGGGGTAGCAAGAGGGCGCTGAAGCGGGTCATCGAGTTTTTTCCTGATCCTGATGTTGTTGCTGTTCGTACCAGAATTTGCGTCGCAGCAGTTCGCCCGGGTCGTCCGGGATCTTGCCCAGCCATTGTTCCAGCGCCTGACGTTGCTCGCCTTCGAGGTTGTCCTCGCTCGGGCGCAGCGTCGGCACGGTGTCCGTTTCTTCCGTCTCGTCGATGCCCGGCACCTCGTTGGGGCCCGGTTGCGGCGGGGTGGTCGGCGGCGGTTCGCTGGCCGACTCGCCGGGCTGAGCCTCGCTCGGGGTCTCGTTTTTGACCGTCGGTGGCGGCGCGGTCGCTGGCGGTGGTTCATCGCCGGGCACGTTCGGCTGGGCCGTTTGCGGCTGTGGTTCGGCCGGTGGCGGGGTGTTCTTCTGCTTGAGTAGGTTTTCCACCAGGGCCTTGTTGGTCAGCGCCGGGCGCAAATCCGGTTGCAGTTCCAGCGCTTGCTCGTAGGCATCAATCGCCGCTTCCAGCTCACCACTTTTCGCCAGCGCGTTGCCTCGATTGTAGTGGGCGCGGGCGTCGCTGCCTTCGGCGAAACGCTGAGCGGCGCCACTGTAATCGCCGGCCTCATACAACGCCAGCCCTTGCCACTGGTGATCTTCAAAGTGTTCGGCAGCCTCGGCCGGGCGCTTCTGCTTGAGCAAGTGCAAGCCCTGCTGGTCAGGACGCAGCCACAGGTCTTCGAAGTCGAAAGCGTAGCTCGGCTGCGGCAGGCACAGCAGCAGCGGCAGGCAGAATAACCAGCCACGCCGTCCGGCACACGCGGCGAGCAGCAACAGCGGCAACAACAGCCAGTAGCCCTGATCGGCCCAGGTGTCCAGACGCACGGTCTGACCATCGTTGCGCAGGCTGCGCGGGCCATCGAGCAGGCCGAGGGCGCGCAAGTCGGACTCGTCCAGACGCGCGCTGTGGTATTCACCGCCGACGCTGGCGAGGAACGCGCCGAGGCCCGGGCTGTCGAGTTGCGGTACGCGAATCGCGCCTTGTTCATCCTTGAGGAAACTGCCGTCCTCCTGAGCGATGGGCGCGCCTTCAGCGGTGCCGATGCCGAGCATCAATAGTTGCGCCGATTGCTCGCCGAGGGCACGGCGGATGCCTTGGCGTTCCTCCTCGGTCAGCGAGGAGCCGATCAGCAGGATGCGTCCCTGGCCCAGAGCGCCTTGCTTGAGCAAGGCCAATGCTTTGCTCACACCGAGATCAGCGCGATGGCCGCTTTCCGGCATCAACGAGGGCTTGAGGGCGTCGAGCAGATTGTGGCTGGTCGCCAGGTCATCCGACAGCGGCACCAGCGTGTGCGCGCTGCCGGCGTAGACGACGATCGCGGTCTGCGCATCGCTGCGTGCCTGCAACAGGTCGAACAGCTTGCGCCGGGCCTGTTCCAGTCGCGTTGGCGGCGAGTCGGTGGCGAGCATTTCCGGGGTCAGCTCCAGCACCACCACCAACGGATCGGCGGGTTTCTGGCTGGTCTGTTCGACGCGCTCCCAGCTCGGCCCGAGCAGCGCGACGAGGGTCAGCAGCCACGCCACGCCGAGGGCAACCCACGGTAGCTTGCTGTCGCGTCCACCGCCACCGCTGAGCAACGTCGAGTGAAACGCTGGCGGCAGAATCATCTGCCAGCGTCCGGCACGTTTCTGTCGGTGCCAGAGTTGCCAGATCAGCCAGCCGAGCAGCGGCAGAAGCAGCAGCCACCAGGGGCGGAACCAGTGCGGCCAGAGCGCGATCATCGGCGCCTCCGCAAACGCAGGCGCTTGAGACGCTCACGCCAGTCAGGCAACGGACTTTGCAGATACAGCTCCTTGGTAAACAGGCGTTGCAGCGGGTTGTCCGGCCACAATTCGCGGACGACCAGCAACAGGCTCAGCAGCAGGGCCAACGCCAGCGGCCAGTGATACAAGGCTTGCGCCGGACGCGCCTGGGTCGGTTGCTGGGTGACCGGTTCGAGTTGATCGAGGGTGTCCCTGATCGCTTGCAGCTCTTTGCCGTCGCGGGCGCGGAAGTACTGACCGCCGGTGACTGCGGCAATCGCCTTGAGCGCCGGTTCGTCAAGATCCAGGCTCGGATTGACCCCGAGCAGGCCGGTGCTGCCACTGTCTTCCGGGTCCGCACCAATGCCGATCGGGTAGATTTTCACCCCTTCGCTGGCGGCCAGTTTTGCTGCGGTCAGTGGATCGATTTCGCCACCGTTGTTGGCACCGTCGGTGACCAGAATCAACACTCGGCTTTGCGCCGGACGCAGGCGCAGGCGCTTCAGCGCCAGACCGATCGCATCGCCGATGGCGGTGTTCTTGCCGGCAATGCCGATGCGCGCCTCATCGAGCCAGACGCGCACGGTGTGGCGGTCAAACGTCAGCGGTGCCTGCAGATACGCCTGACTGCCGAACAGGATCAGACCGACGCGGTCGCCATCCCGGCTTTCGAGGAAATCCCCTAGCAGATGCTGGACCAGCGACAAGCGGCTGACGTCTTCGTCCTGCCACTGCATGTCGGGGAAATCCATCGAACCGGACACGTCGACCGCCACCAGCAGATCACGGCCGCTGGCGGCAATCGGGAGCGGTTCGCCGAGCCATTGCGGGCGCGCCGCGGCGCTCAGCAGTAGCAGCCACAGCAACAGAAACGGCGCCTGCTGACGCCACGCCGGCAGGTTGGCGCGGGCCCGGCGACGGGCGAGGCCTTCGAGGTCCGAGAGAAAACTGACGCGCAACGCCGGCTCGCCACTGTCGGCCACCGGCAGCACCAGACGCATCAGCCACGGCAGCGGCAGCAGCACGAAGATCCACGGCCAGGCGAACTCAAACATGCTTGCGAATCCAGGTTTCGACGGCTTGGGTCAGGCCGGCGATGGCTTTGTCGTCAAGTTTGCATTCCGGTTTGTAGGCGCCTTCGACCAGCACCATCCAGCGCGTCAGACCGGCCGCCGGGCAACGGTTGTCGAGAAATGCCAGCCATTTGCGGCCATTGAGCGTGTGGCTCTGGCTGTAAGGGTAGTGGTTGCGGCACAGTCGTTTGAGCAGGCCGTTGAGCTGCTGCAGCCACGCCCCGGCCGGTGCACCATCGTAGGGTTTGGGCATTTGTGCCAGTTCGGCCAGCGCGGCGATGCGTACCGGGTCGAGCGGCTGTTCGGCGCGCACGATAGGGCGTTTCTTGAGCGGAATGAACCGGCGCAAACGCCACACGGCGAAGCCCAGCAGCGGCAGCAATAACAGCAGCAGCCACCAGCCCGGTGCTGGCGGCCAAAAGTCGATCGGTGGCGGGGAAATCAGCGGTTGCAGTTGCTCGAGGCCGTTCATCGACTGCTCCCCGGGCGCTGCGGATTGAGGAACTCGCGCATCTGCTCGACCATTTCGCTTTGCGTGCTCAACGGCATCAGCAGCACCCGCAGCTTTTGCGCGAGCAATTCCCAGCGGGCGATACGGGCTTCGGCTTGGGCGCGATAGGTCTGGCGCAGCTCGAAATTGAGGGTGTCGAGTTCCAGTTGTGCACCTCTTTCCGCGAACCGCAACAGCCCGGCGGCGGGCAGGGCGTGGTCCAGTGGATCGGACAGCGGCAACAGCAACAGATCGCAATGCCGCGCCAGCAGGCTCAGTTGCTGCTCGGCGCTGTCGGACAGCGCGCGCTCGTCACAGATGACGATCACCAGACTGCCCGGGCGCAACACTTCACGCGCCCGGCGCAAAGCCACGCCGAGGGCGTCGCGGTCCGGCTCGCGTTCGCTGTGCAGCGACTGATTGACCTTGACCAGACGGTTGAGCAATTGCAGCAGGCTCTGCTTGCTGCGGCGCGGTTTGATTTCGTAGTGCTCGTTGTCGCCGAACACCAGCCCGCCGACTCGATCATTGTGCCCCAGCGCGGCCCAGCCGATCAGCGCCGCCGCTTGCGCCGCCAGCACCGACTTGAACATCAGCCCGGAGCCGAAAAACAGCCGCGTGCTTTGCTCGACCATGATAAAAATCGGTCGTTCGCGCTCCTCGTGGAACAGCTTGGTGTGCGGCTCCTGGGTGCGCGCGGTCACGCGCCAGTCGATGGTGCGCACGTCGTCGCCGGCCTGATACACCCGCACCTGATCGAAGTCGACCCCGCGTCCGCGAAATTTCGAGTGATGCAGGCCGATCAGCGGGCTGCGCTGACTTGGCGTGGAAAACAGCTGCACTTCGCGCACACGGTGACGCATCTCGATCAGGTCGGTGAGGCTGATGCGGATGCCCGGTTCGGACGGCAGGGGGACGTTCATGGGGGTCAAGCGACGGCTACGACGTCGAGAATCCGCTGCACCACCCGATCCTGATCGATGCCGGCGGCTTCGGCTTCAAACGACAGAATGATGCGGTGACGCAACACGTCGAACAGCACCGCCTGAATGTCTTCGGGGCTGACGAAATCGCGACCCGCCAGCCAGGCGTGAGCCCGGGCGCAACGGTCGAGGGCAATAGAGCCGCGCGGGCTGGCGCCGTAGGCGATCCACTCGGCCATCTCCGGGTCGAACTTGGCCGGGGTGCGCGTGGCCATGACCAGTTGCACCAGGTATTCCTCTACGGCGTCCGCCATGTACAGACCGAGGATTTCCTTGCGCGCGGCGAAGATCGCTTGTTGGCTGACCCGGCGTTCAGGCTTGGTTTCGCCGTTGAGCGCTTCGCCACGGGCCTGCTGCAGGATCCGGCGTTCGACGGCGGCGTCCGGGAAACCGATTTTGACGTGCATCAGGAAGCGGTCGAGCTGGGCTTCCGGCAGCGGGTAGGTGCCTTCCTGCTCGATCGGGTTTTGCGTGGCCATCACCAGAAACAGCGGCGACAGCTCGTAAGTGCTGCGCCCGACGCTGACTTGACGTTCGGCCATGGCTTCGAGCAGCGCCGATTGCACCTTGGCCGGGGCCCGGTTGATTTCGTCCGCCAGCACCAGGTTGTGGAAGATCGGGCCTTGCTGGAACACGAAACTGCCGGTTTCCGGGCGATAGATCTCGGTGCCGGTGATGTCGGCCGGCAGCAGGTCCGGGGTGAACTGGATGCGATGGAACTGGGCTTCGATGCCCTCGGCGAGTTCTTTGATCGCTTTGGTCTTGGCCAGACCCGGAGCGCCCTCGACCAGCATGTGGCCGTCGGCGAGCAGGGCGATGAGCAAACGCTCGATGAGTTTTTCCTGGCCGAGAATCTGCGTTGAAAGAAAGGTTCGCAGCGCCAGCAGCGCTTCACGATGTTCCATCGGTGACTGTTCCTGGAAAGGGTGGCCGCAGGCGTTCGGATAACGCCGGGGCTGGGGGCGTTACTTTAATCCATCGAGGGGGGTGGCGACTAACGGCATTTTGCGCAAAGTGCGGGAAATGACCGGGGGATTTGTTGGAATTTTGTAGTGGGGGAGTGGTGAGGTGGCAGTTCTGGCCCCATCGCTGGCAAGCCAGCTCCCACAGGTATCAGCGGTGCGAATGCGATTTATGCAACACATCGCTCTCTGTGGGAGCTGGCTTGCCAGCGATGAGGGCAGCCCAGACGACATCAAATTTCGCTAATGAAGGTCCCAGTGCCATCCAGAATGTTCTTGAGGGTTTCTTCAACTTCAGGCAGATCAACCATATCCGGGTTGAAAGTGATCTCCAGCACATCATCGCCATTCAGTGCATCGGCATCCGCCGCCGCGATCTCGATCTTCAGCAGCGTCTTGCCCAGGGTGACTTTCACCCCGTCGAGGGTCGAAGGCTCGCCATCCAGGGTGATTTCCAGCTCATCCTCATCGGGATAACGGCTCATCAGAAACATCTCGCCCTTGTCGCTATGGCAGCAGAGCATGGCCATGTTGTCTTCTTCGTCGTCACACGGGTTGACGATGAGTAGGGCGGTGGTCATTTGCATGGTCAATTCCTGCCTCAAGGGGCGTGTCGGTCGCTAATGGAAGCGATTCTGCCAGTCCTCGGGAATTTCTGCATGTGAGAGTGTCAGAGGATGTGTCGTGAACGCGACACAGGTCAATGGTCACTTCTGGCACAGATGTACCGTAAATACGGGCATTCAGGCCGGCGTTTTGCGCCATGAATGCTAGTGTTTATCGGTGCCGAACCCCTTGTTTACGTGCCAATGACCGAATATGTCGCAGCACCGCAAGCAGACACATTGTCGCACCCATTAAGCTGCGCAACGGATGAGCACCCGTAAAGACATTGTCGGCAGCCTCGACAGTCGTTTTTGCAGATGCCCATTCAATGGAAGGTGAATGTGACCTGAGTGTCTCGTCCAGCTTCACCCACCTGTCCCCCTGTTTCCTCTGCCCGAGAATCAGGAACAGGGCGACACAAGCCCCGCAAGGGGTGTTGCACGCGACGCTTTCCATCAATAACAAGCTTAAGCGGAGTACCACAGATGGCGTTCTTCACCGCAGCCAGCAAAGCCGACTTCCAGCACCAACTGCAAGCGGCACTGGCGCAGCACATCAGTGAACAGGCACTGCCACAAGTGGCGCTGTTCGCTGAACAATTCTTCGGCATCATTTCCCTGGACGAGCTGACTCAACGTCGCCTCTCCGACCTCGCTGGCTGTACTCTTTCCGCGTGGCGCCTGCTTGAGCGCTTCGATCACGCGCAACCGCAAGTGCGCGTCTACAACCCCGATTACGAGCGTCATGGCTGGCAGTCGACCCACACCGCGGTCGAAGTGCTGCACCACGACCTGCCGTTTCTGGTCGACTCGGTGCGCACCGAGCTGAACCGCCGCGGCTACAGCATCCACACCCTGCAGACCACCGTGCTCAGCGTACGCCGTGGCAGCAAGGGCGAGCTGCTGGAAATCCTGCCCAAGGGCAGCACCGGCGAAGGCGTGCTGCACGAGTCGCTGATGTACCTGGAAATCGACCGCTGCGCCAACGCGGCCGAACTGAATGTGCTGAGCAAAGAGCTGGAGCAGGTGCTCGGTGAAGTGCGCGTCGCGGTCGCTGATTTCGAGCCGATGAAGGCCAAGGTGCAGGAGATCCTCACCAAGCTCGATCACAGCGCATTCGCCGTCGATGCCGACGAAAAGAGCGAAATCAAAAGCTTCCTGGAATGGCTGGTGGGCAACCACTTCACCTTCCTCGGCTACGAAGAGTTCACCGTTGTCGATCAGGCCGATGGCGGCCATATCGAATACGACCAGAATTCCTTCCTCGGTCTGACCAAGCTGCTGCGCACCGGCCTGACCAACGAAGACCGGCACATCGAAGACTACGCGGTGAACTACCTGCGCGAACCGACCCTGCTGTCGTTCGCCAAGGCTGCACACCCGAGCCGTGTCCACCGTCCGGCCTACCCGGACTACGTGTCGATCCGCGAGATCGACGCTGACGGCAATGTCATCAAGGAACACCGCTTCATGGGCCTTTACACCTCCTCGGTGTATGGCGAGAGCGTGCGGGTCATCCCGTTCATCCGCCGCAAGGTCGAAGAAATCGAACGCCGTTCCGGCTTCCAGTCCAAGGCTCACCTGGGCAAGGAACTGGCGCAGGTGCTCGAAGTGCTGCCGCGTGACGACCTGTTCCAGACCCCGGTCGACGAACTGTTCAGCACCGTGATGTCGATCGTGCAGATCCAGGAACGCAACAAGATCCGCGTGTTCCTGCGCAAAGACCCGTACGGTCGCTTCTGCTACTGCCTGGCCTACGTGCCGCGCGACATCTATTCCACCGAAGTGCGCCAGAAGATCCAGCAAGTCCTGATGGAGCGCCTGAAGGCTACCGACTGCGAGTTCTGGACCTTCTTCTCCGAGTCCGTGCTGGCTCGCGTGCAGCTGATCCTGCGCGTTGATCCGAAGAACCGCATCGACATCGACCCGCTGCTGCTGGAAAAAGAAGTCGTGCAGGCCTGCCGCAGCTGGCAGGACGACTACGCCGCACTGACCGTCGAAAGCTTCGGCGAAGCCCACGGCACCAACGTGCTGGCGGATTTCCCGAAAGGCTTCCCGGCAGGTTACCGCGAGCGTTTCGCGGCGCACTCGGCCGTGGTCGACATGCAGCACCTGCTGAGCCTGAACGAAAAAAATCCGCTGGTGATGAGCTTCTATCAGCCGTTGGGCCAGGTGTCTGGTCAGCGCGAGCTGCATTGCAAGCTGTACCACGCCGACACCCCGCTGGCGCTGTCCGACGTGTTGCCGATTCTGGAAAACCTCGGCCTGCGCGTGCTGGGTGAGTTCCCGTACCGTCTGCGTCACACCAACGGCCGCGAGTTCTGGATTCACGACTTCGCGTTCACTGCCGCCGAAGGTCTGGAGCTGGATATCCAGCAACTCAACGACACCCTGCAGGACGCGTTTGTCCACATCGTCCGTGGCGATGCCGAGAACGATGCGTTCAACCGTCTGGTGCTGACCGCCGGTCTGCCATGGCGCGATGTGGCGCTGCTGCGCGCCTACGCCCGTTACCTGAAGCAGATCCGTCTGGGCTTCGACCTGGGTTACATCGCCAGCACCCTGAACAACCACACCGACATCGCTCGCGAGCTGACCCGGTTGTTCAAGACCCGTTTCTACCTGGCGCGCAAGCTGGGCAGTGATGATCTGGAAGACAAGCAACAGCGTCTGGAACAGGCGATTCTGACCGCACTGGACGATGTTCAGGTGCTCAACGAAGACCGCATCCTGCGTCGTTACCTGGACCTGATCAAAGCCACCCTGCGTACCAACTTCTATCAGACTGATGCCAACGGCCAGAACAAGTCGTACTTCAGCTTCAAGTTCAACCCGCACGCGATCCCTGAGCTGCCGAAGCCGGTACCGAAGTTCGAAATCTTCGTGTACTCGCCACGCGTCGAAGGCGTGCACCTGCGCTTCGGCAACGTTGCGCGCGGTGGTCTGCGCTGGTCCGACCGTGAAGAAGACTTCCGTACCGAAGTCCTCGGCCTGGTAAAAGCCCAGCAAGTGAAGAACTCGGTCATCGTGCCGGTGGGTGCGAAGGGCGGCTTCCTGCCGCGTCGTCTGCCATTGGGCGGCAGCCGTGACGAGATCGCGGCCGAAGGCATTGCCTGCTACCGCATCTTCATTTCGGGTCTGCTGGACATCACCGACAACCTGAAAGACGGCGCACTGGTGCCGCCGGCCAACGTCGTGCGGCATGACGACGATGACCCGTACCTGGTGGTGGCTGCGGACAAGGGCACTGCAACCTTCTCCGACATCGCCAACGGCATCGCCATCGACTACGGCTTCTGGCTGGGCGACGCGTTCGCCTCCGGTGGTTCCGCCGGTTACGACCACAAGAAAATGGGCATCACCGCCAAGGGCGCATGGGTCGGCGTACAGCGCCACTTCCGCGAGCGCGGCATCAATGTTCAGGAAGACAGCATCACTGTGGTCGGCGTCGGTGACATGGCCGGTGACGTGTTCGGTAACGGCCTGTTGATGTCCGACAAGCTGCAACTGGTCGCTGCGTTCAACCACATGCACATCTTCATCGATCCGAACCCGAACCCGGCGACCAGCTTCGTCGAGCGTCAGCGCATGTTCGACCTGCCGCGTTCGGCCTGGACCGACTATGACACCAGCATCATGTCCGAAGGTGGCGGCATCTTCTCGCGCAGCGCGAAGAGCATCGCCATCTCGCCGCAGATGAAAGAACGCTTCGACATCAAGGCCGACAAGCTGACCCCGACCGAACTGCTGAACGCCTTGCTCAAGGCGCCGGTGGATCTGCTGTGGAACGGCGGTATCGGCACTTACGTCAAGGCCAGCAGCGAAAGCCATGCCGACGTCGGCGACAAGGCCAACGATGCACTGCGCGTGAACGGCAACGAGCTGCGCTGCAAAGTGGTGGGCGAGGGCGGTAACCTCGGCATGACCCAGCTGGGCCGTGTGGAATTCGGTCTGAATGGCGGCGGTTCCAACACCGACTTCATCGACAACGCCGGTGGCGTGGACTGCTCCGACCACGAAGTGAACATCAAGATCCTGCTGAACGAAGTGGTTCAGGCCGGCGACATGACCGACAAGCAACGCAACCAGTTGCTGGCGAGCATGACCGACGAAGTCGGTGGTCTGGTGCTGGGCAACAACTACAAGCAGACCCAGGCCCTGTCCCTGGCGGCGCGTCGTGCCTACGAGCGCATTGCCGAGTACAAGCGTCTGATGAGCGATCTGGAAGGCCGTGGCAAGCTGGACCGTGCCATCGAGTTCCTGCCGACCGAAGAGCAGATCAACGAGCGCGTTGCGGCAGGCCATGGCCTGACCCGTCCCGAGCTGTCGGTGCTGATCTCGTACAGCAAGATCGACCTCAAGGAACAGCTGCTGAACTCGCTGGTGCCGGACGACGACTACCTGACCCGCGACATGGAAACGGCGTTCCCGCCGACCCTGGTCAGCAAGTTCTCCGAAGCCATGCGTCGTCACCGTCTGAAGCGCGAGATCGTCAGCACCCAGATCGCCAACGATCTGGTCAACCACATGGGCATCACCTTCGTGCAGCGACTCAAAGAGTCGACCGGCATGAGCCCGGCGAACGTGGCCGGTGCCTACGTGATCGTGCGTGACATCTTCCACCTCCCGCACTGGTTCCGTCAGATCGAAGCGCTCGACTATCAGGTTTCCGCTGACGTGCAGCTGGAGCTGATGGACGAGTTGATGCGTCTGGGCCGCCGTGCTACCCGCTGGTTCCTGCGTGCCCGTCGCAACGAGCAGAACGCTGCCCGTGACGTCGCGCACTTCGGTCCGCACCTCAAGGAGCTGGGCCTGAAGCTCGACGAACTGCTGAGCGGCGAAATCCGTGAAAACTGGCAGGCGCGTTATCAGGCTTACGTCGCGGCCGGTGTGCCGGAGTTGCTGGCGCGTATGGTGGCGGGTACCTCGCACCTGTACACCCTGCTGCCGATCATCGAAGCGTCCGACGTCACTGGCCAGGATCCGGCCGAAGTGGCCAAGGCCTACTTCGCCGTAGGCAGTGCGCTGGACATCACCTGGTACCTGCAACAGATCAGCGCACTGCCGGTTGAAAACAACTGGCAGGCCCTGGCCCGTGAAGCGTTCCGTGACGATGTGGACTGGCAGCAACGTGCGATCA
Organism: Pseudomonas sp. S8; assembly: GCF_050473925.1. Taxonomy (NCBI): domain Bacteria; kingdom Pseudomonadati; phylum Pseudomonadota; class Gammaproteobacteria; order Pseudomonadales; family Pseudomonadaceae; genus Pseudomonas; species Pseudomonas sp. S8. The sequence goes on along the minus strand of NZ_JBFDVZ010000016.1, from coordinate 1,700,750 downwards.
CCATCTCTGTCCTGCAACAGGGCGACGGCACTCAGGACGTGGAAGCACGCCTGGCGCTGTGGATGGCACAGCACGAAAGCATGATCGAGCGCTGGCGCGCCATGCTGGTGGAAATCCGTGCTGCGAGCGGCACTGACTACGCCATGTATGCCGTGGCCAACCGTGAGCTGCTGGACCTCGCGTTGAGCGGGCAAGCGGTGGTGCCTGCGGCTGCTGCGAATGCCGAGCTTGAACCGGCCTGAGTAGTGGTTGAATGAGAAAGCCCCGGTGTCGTGGATGCCGGGGCTTTTTTATGCTCGCTGATGCGCTCCCTGTAGGAGCTGCCGAAGGGTTTGAGTGTCACCACAAATCCTGTGGGAGCTGGCTTGCCAGCGATGAGGGCCTTACTTTCAATACAAGTCAGGTGCTTGTTTGTTATCCAGCATCGACACTTTATCTGTCGGTCTGGTCAATAAATTACTCAGCGACTGATCAAACTTCTGCAGCGCCCGAACTTGCACATCCTGCTGTTGATTAATATCCGCGACGATCTCTTCCGAACGTTTGAAGTCGGCCCACACCGGCGTCAGTTCCTTCGCTTCAGAACCTTTCGCCGTCCCGATGTAGTTCAACTTCGCATCATAAAAATCCGCACTCACATCGGCCTTGATGTCGGAGCTGCGCGAGGTGATCAACTGGCTGTGGGTGTCGATGATCGCCACCACGTCTGAATGCGCTGCACGCAAACTCTGCATGTCCGGGTACACCGTTACTGAACCGAACTGCCGTTGCAGCGAGGCCTTGACCCAATCCACCGCCATGTCCGGTTTCGAGGTGTTGACGTAGGCGTCATGGATCGGCTGCACCAGCAGGCTCTGGCCGAAACCGGTGCCGGCGTTGGCTTGATAGTTACGCAGGTATTCGCGGTTGGTCAGGGTGCTGGGGCTGTAGACCACGCCCAGTGACACGCCGGGGCCGCTTTGCACCTGGGCGGCGCTGCTGCGGCCAACCGGTTGGGTGAACAGCGTATCGAGGGACGAAACCGCTTTCGGCGCGGTGGGTACGGAACAGGCGGACAAGGCTAAAACCGATATCGCCAGGGTACTGGCAAAGGCAAGTTTCATGGTGAGTCTCCCGTGAAGCAACTTCAGTCGGAACGTCAGAGTTGTCGCGGCTGTTTGTTACGGGCGCACGACAGTTGATTCAGACTAAACCCGCCAACCTGTAAATAAGCTGACAATTTTCCCTGTTGTGGCAATACATTAGTTTTATTGGCTTTAAGGCAAATCGGTTAATTTCGTCGGGACATAAAAAGGCGCAAAACAGTGTTTTGCGCCTTTTTATTTATGGCTGTGCCAACAACCATCAGTTTTTCAAAGGGATCAGCACTTGTTCGTCCGGCGCCAATACCATGAACACCAGCAACTTCGCCGGTTTGCTTTTGCTGGCGTTTTTCGACACCAGATGTTCGGAGCCGGCCGGTTCGTACCAGAACTGGCCTTTCTTGTAGGTGATCGGCTGTTCGCCCTTGACCTGGGAAATCACTTCGCCTTCGAGCACATAGGCCATGGCGGTGCCGTCGTGTTTGTGGGCGATCGAGGACTGGCCGGGTTTGTAGTCGACTTCAATCATCATGGCTTTCTTGCCGGGGGCGTTTTTCAGCATCTGGTCTTGTAGGACCGTGACTTTTTCGGACGGGTCGTGGGCCAGCGCGGCAGCGGACATGGACAGGGCGAGAATGGCGGTGAAGAGGTGCAGGGCTTTCATGGCGGATCACCTGTGGGAGGAGGGAGTGGTGACCACAGTAGTCTGCGCGGTGGGGCATGCAAACGGCCAATATTCGGGAAGATCGGGTGACCAATCGGCTGCCGCCAAAAAGCAAAAGATCGCAGCCTTCGGCAGCTCCTACAGGGATAGTGTAGGAGCTGCCGAAGGCTGCGATCTTTTGATCTTGCTTCTAAACGATGGGGAAGCTGTTGAAATCCACACTATTGGCCAGACGGCTATCGATCAGGTCAATAAACCCCTGCGCCTCGGGCCGGTTGAAGTGCGCCTGCATCGCCGCTTCCGACTGCCAGCGTGCGCTCACTGTCCAGCGTTGGCTGTCCTCGGGGCAGCGGTCGACCATATAGGCGTCGCAGCCCGGGGTCTGGCGCAGGGTGTCTACGATCTTCTGCAACTGCCGGCCGAGCTCTTCCGAACGGCCGGCGGCGGCGCGCACCTGGACGGTGTTGATCACTTCGTTGGACATTGCTCACTCTCCTGAATCAGGCCGGACGAATCCTGCTCATTGAGGGATAACGCCCATGCAGAATAGGCCCGCACCGGTTGATCACCAATAACCAATCGGCGGTTAATCGCGCAGACCAATCATTCACGCCACTTGTTGCAGAATGTCGCGCAGGCGATCCAGAGCGGTGTCGATGTCGAGGGTTTCGATGGCGCCGAAGCCGAAATACAGGCCGCTCCTCACCGGCTGTTGATAATAGAAAATGTCGATGGGATACAACCCGACCTCGACCTTTCTCGCCAGCTCGATCACCAGCGCCAGATCGACCGGCACCTTGCACAGCACTGCCATGTGGAACCCGGCACTGGGCGCTATCGCCTCCAGCCACGGCGACAGATCCGTGGCCATGCGCGCCAGAATCCGCTCGCGGCGCTGGGCGTAAATCGCGTGACAGCGGCGGATATGCTTGAGCAGGCAACCTTCGGCAATGAACTTGGCCAGCGCCCATTGCGGCAAGGTTGAAGCGTGCTGGTCAGTGAGCTTTTTCGCGCGGATCACCGCTTCGAGGATCGCCGGCGGCAGAATCGCGTAACCCAGGCGCAGCTCCGGCAGCAGGGTCTTGGAGAAGGTGCCGACGTAGGCCACGATGCCGCGCTGATCGAGGCTGAACAGAGAGTCCGTAGGCCGGCCTTCATAGCGGAACTCGCTGTCATAGTCGTCCTCAATGATGATCGCGCCCAGTTCATACGCCCGGGCGAGTAACGCCTCGCGGCGTGCCTGGCTCATCGGCATGCCCAGCGGAAACTGGTGCGACGGGGTGACGTAAATCAGCCGCGTACCCTCGGGAATCTGTTCGACCACAATGCCTTCGGCATCCACCGGAACTCCACTGACTGCGGCGCCGTGGCTGCCGAACAGCAGGCGGGCCGGCGGATACCCCGGGTCTTCCATCGCCACTTGGCTGCCGGGGCTGATCAGCACGCGGGTGATCAGATCCAGCGCCTGCTGCGCGCCGTTACACACCACGATGTCCTCGTCCTGAGCATTGATCCCGCGCGAAAACGCGATGTGCCGGGCAATCGCATTGCGCAGTGCCGGCAAGCCTTCGGGAACGCTGTAGAAACCTTTGGAGCCGGCCATCTGGCGCATCGCATGCGAGACGCAACGGCGCCAGTCGTCATGCGGGAACTGGCCCTTGCTGGTGGCGCCGCCGATAAAATCGTAACGCAGCGAGCCTTCCAGCGTCGGGTGCTGCAGGAACATCGGCAGGTTGCGCCAGCGCTCGATCTGTTCGGCGCTGGCCAGTTCGGTGTGGCTTTGCTTGCGCTGAACCTGCGCCGGACGGGCGTTGACGTAGGTGCCTTTGCCGATGACGCCGGTAAGGAAGTTTTCGTAGGTCAGTTGCGCGTAGGTGTCGGAAATAGTCTTGCGCGAGATCCCCAGTTGCTCGGCCAGCAAGCGGCTGGGCGGCAACTGCGTGCCGGCGGCCAGACGCCCGGACTCGATGGCGCCGCGCAGCTGGTTGTACAGCTGGCCGGCCAGGTCCTTGCGGCCATTGATCACGACGTGAAGTTCCATACCGACGCGGCTCCGGGGGGCGATTGGGGTGTCGGCCAGATTACCGCTGTTGCGTGATGGGCAGTAGTTGCGCAGCACAAAAACCCGAAATTGGTCACCATCCCTGTAGGAGCTGCCGCAGGCTGCGATCTTTTGACTTTGATTTTTTATAAGCAAAAGCAAGATCAAAAGATCGCAGCCTGCGGCAGCTCCTACAGGGGAAATGTGTGGGGCCGGGATTTCAGTGGTGTGGCGGTTTTTCGTGGAATTGGGGCTGTAACGCTGGCGCATCAGCGCCTACCGTAAAACCACTATCCCGCATTCCGAGACCTGCCTATGTCCCCGCGTCTGGACTACTACAACGCCTCACCCAAGGCGATGAAAGCCATGCTCGCCATGGAAGCGCTGACCCGCGACCTGAGCATCGAGGCGCCACTGTTGCAACTGATCCGGATCCGCGCCTCGCAGCTCAACGGCTGCGCGTTTTGCACCGACATGCATTCAGTGGATGCGCGGCGCGCCGGGGAGAGTGAACGGCGTTTGTATGCGATTGCGGTGTGGCGCGACAGCGGCTTTTTCAATCCCCGCGAGCGCGCCGCGTTGGCCTGGGCCGAGGCAGTGACTTTGTTGGCTGAAAGTCATGTGCCGGATGATGTTTACCAGTTGGCCAAAGCGCAATTCAGTGAGGCCGAACTGGTGGATCTGACCATGGCAGTGACCACGATCAACAGCTGGAATCGCCTGGCGGTAAGTTTCCGCCAGATCCCAAGCGACTGACGTACACACCCTGTGATTGAGGTGTTTCTTGTGGTGAGGGGATTCATCCCCGATGGCCTGCGCAGCAGGCTCAAAACTATCCGACGCGGGTCCCGTCAGATAAACCGAGTCAGCGGGATTGACGACTGCTGCGCAGCCGATCGGGGATAAATCCCCTCGCCACAGGTGTGTTTCCCCTTCCTCTAGGTGTGTGAGTTTCTTAGCCTCAGGTGTTTGATTCATTTATTGGTTAATGGGGATGGTCCGCTATTGGCGGGTGGGCGCTGTGGTTTGACTGACGTCCCGAACGTATTGCCCATCCGCGTACTGGTCGCCGCCGGGGTCGCCAGCCCAACCTGATTCGGCGGCCGTTTGTTCACCGGCACATTCAGCGCTTCCTGATTCTTCTGCGCGGCGGCGGCACCCTCGGGATTGTTGCCCATCTGCTGGCTCAGGCAGTCGTAATTCGGTGCCTTGTAGCCGCCCACCGTTACCTCCACACAACCCAACGGCTGTTCGGCGTGGGCGCTGGCGAAGACGTTCAGCAGCAGCCCGCCGAGGGCGATTTTCCACAGTGATTTCATGCAAGCCTCCTGGCCGGCCCGAAGCGGCCGTTGTCTGCTTGCAGTCTAGTGCAAGCCTTGGGCGAATCCCGTGATGGTTTTTTTGCACCGCCCGTCATACCAGATTCATAAACAGCTATCAGGATGACGGTTTTCAGGGGTACGTCAGCCGTGCAGCGAGGCAGTTCCAGGGACGGTCTTCAGCGTTCAGCGACTCTCGTGCGCCGGGTGAGTCTGGGGCTGCTGCTTGGCTGGTTCAGCGGTGCGGCGACCGCCGAACCGCTGCCGGCGGATTTGCGCATGACCCTGCACATTCCGGCGCAGGACCTGGCCCGGGCGCTGGATCAGTACAGCCACGCCACGGGTGTTGCGGTGCTGGTCGACAGCCAGTTGAGTCGCGGTCGGCGCTCATTGGCGGTCGATGGCGAATACACCGCTGCAGACGCCTTGCGCCGTTTGCTCGGCGGCAGCGGCCTGATGGCGCGTTACGCCCGCGCCGATGCGTTCACCTTGCAGGTGGCGCAGGTCGAGGACGTGCCATCGGCGCTGGACAAAACCACCTCGGCCAGTGTCGCTGTCAGTCGCAGCTACGCCACCGCGGTGCAAGCGGCGATCGAGCGCAACCTGTGCCGTTCGCCGCTGACCCGTCCGGGCAGTTATCGCGCGGTGTTGCAGGTCTGGGTCGGGCGTAACGGCGTGGTGCAGCACAACCGGTTGGTCACTTCGACCGGTGATGAACGGCGCGATACCGCGCTGGTGGAGAGCTTTCGCAATTTCAGGATCGACCGGCCGACGCCCAGCGCGTTGCGTCAGCCGGTCACGTTGCTGTTGTTACCGGAGTCGTCAGGGAAACGCATGGAATGCACCAAATGGGAAGGAGTTTCCGGGGGATGAAAGACACCGGACAAGGTTCGATGGTCCAGCTGTTCCTGACGTCCTACGAGGACTTTCGGGTGCGCTTGCGCAGGCGTCTCGGCTCGGAAGATCTGGCCAACGATGTGTTGCACGAAACCTACCTGCGGGTCGACCGCATGGAAACGCCGCCCAACCTGCTGCGGCCCAACGCTTACCTCTATCGCATGGCCCTGAACATCGCCGCCGACCGCCGTCAGGCCGACGCGCGCCTGCTCACCGGCGAGGAAGTCGAAGAGCTGTTGCAGATCGGCGACGAGGCGCTGGATCCGGCGCGGGTGGTCGGTGGGCAAAAAGAAATTCAGTCGCTGCTCAGCGCCCTTTACGAGCTGCCAGCGCGGCGTCGCAGAATCTTTATCGCGGCGCGGCTGGAGGAGGCGCCGCACCTGGAAATCTCCCAGCGCTTTGGCATCTCTACGCGCATGGTCGAGAAGGAAATCAAAGCCGCGTTGGGCTTCTGCGCGGCGAAACTGGAAAGAAAAGTGTTTCAGCGGTTCGGTCGCGGGGCCGGAAAACCGTCTTCTGAATAGTGCCCGATCATTTCGTTGAGAATCTGCGCGTTTGAACATCTTTCGACTGACACCTGCCAAGCCATCGGCGGCCGACAATCTGCACAGCGAAGCCCACGACTGGTTGGTCCTGCTGACCTCCGGCCGCGCCACCGTGGCCGACGCCCGGGCGTTGCGCCAGTGGTGCGCGCAGAGCCCGGAACATGCACGCGCTTTCGAAGACGCCAAGGTGTTGTGGCACAACCTGCAGCCTGCCGCTGAAAGGGTGCAGTCGCCTCGGCGCTTCGGTCGCCGGGCGTTTCTCGGTGGCGCTATCGCGGCATCAGCAGCGTTTTTGCTGGTGCGAGGCACGATTCCCGGTGGCTTTGAAGGGCTCGGCGCCGATTACATCACCGAAGTCGGCCAGCAGAAGCGTTTCGAACCGGCCGATGGCGTGAGCCTGGAACTCAACACCCAGACCCGCATTAACCAGCGCGCCGGCGATGACGATGTGCAGGGATTCGAACTGGTCAGCGGCGAGGTTGAAGTGCAGACCGGGCGGTTGCCATTGGCGATGCAGGCTGGAGGAGGGTGGTTGCGCGCCCGTCAGGCGCGGTTCAACCTGCGCAACACCGATCAGCAAGTGTGCGTGACGTGCCTCGATGGTTCGGTGGACGTCAATGTCGATGGCCACAGCCTGCGCCTGCAGCCCGGTGAACAACTGACCTACGACTCGCAACGAGTGGGCGCAGTGCAAAGCGTCGACACCGCCGCAGTGATGAACTGGCGCCAACAAGTGCTGGTATTCAACGGCGCGACCCTCAGCCAAATGATCGACGAGATCAACCGCTACCGCCCCGGCATGTTGTTGCTGCTCAACCGTGAACTCGGCCAACGCCGCGTCCAGGCCCGCTTCAGCCTCGACCAACTCGCCGGCGTCGCCCTGCTGATTCGCGACGCCTACGGCGTCAAATGCACCGAACTGCCCGGCGGCGTCGTCGTCCTCAGCTAACAATCCCGCCAACACCACCAATCCCAATGTAGGAGCTGCCGAAGGCTGCGATCTTTTGTTTTTGAAGATCAAAAGATCGCAGCCTTCGGCAGCTCCTACAGAAATCTCCGATATGCAGTGATATCGACATAACCTGCATGCATCACTCAAACGGCCCCATCACCTGCCGATACCGCTCCACCCCCTGCGCCGTCTCCCGCGTCAACCGCACCTCCAACCCCAACGGGTTCTCCCGCCGATTGCCACTCAACTGCCGCCAACCCTTATCCACCTCCCAAACCCGCACCTGCACATCACTCACCCCCTGCAACACCGCTACTCCATTTCCAGGCGCCGGTAACGGATACCGACTGCTCGCCTCAGCCACCGCCCGATACAACGTATCCCCCTTGACCCACCAACGCACCCGCTGCAACGCCCCCGGCTGATCCGCCGCACGGCGAATAATGTCCAGCCGAAACCCCTTGCTGTCACTGCTTCGCACCGTCAGCGCAGGCGGCGCACTCGGCGGTTCATCGTCCACGCCAGCCTTCTTCGGCTCGGTCAATTCAACCCCAGCGCGCATCTCCACATCACGCTGCAACTGATTCAACGCCCGCAACAAACTGTCGCTCTGCTCACTGCTCGCCTGCAAATGACTGTCCGCCCGCGTCACACTGTCCAGCCCACGCCACGCAATCAAACTGACCACCGCCATCAGCAGAATCGCGACCATCACCTCGATCAGGGTAAAGCCCCGTTGATCGTTCATTGCACACTGATCCTGCCACTGGCATCACGCAGCACACTCAGCCGATTGAGCCCATCAGACAGGGTCAATTGCAGCGGCGGATTGATCCACTCGGCATTGAGCACCACCTTCTGCTTCGGCTCTACCCGCACCTCCAGCTTCGGACTCTGCCAGGTGCGCGGCCGCAACTGCGGATCATCCTTGAAATGCTCGAACCCACGACCACTGTCACTGCGCCGACTGAACCGAAAGCCCTTGCCATCGCTCAGCCACACAATCGGCCGGCCATCGGCGCGGGCCTCCGCCTGCGCCACCTGCAGCAACTGCGCCACACGCTCGGCGTCCTTGCGCAGCAACTGCAGCGGATCCGGCTTGATACTCAGGCTGATCGCCGCACTGGCGATCCCGATGATCACCAGCACCACCATCAGTTCGATCAGCGTAAAGCCCTGTTGCCTGCCCACCTTCATTGGTTGCGCGCTCCGTTGCGTCCAGCCCCGTCCAAAAAAACATCCTGCACGGACAACATGTAAGCCGTGTGAAATAAAACCGTGAGAATTGCCGCGTAGCCTGTCAGCAGGGACAAAAGGAGATTCAGCCCATGATGCTCACCACCCGCATATCCCCCCCGCAAACCGTCCAGGCCCTCGCACTGCTCGCCGCCCTGGTCGGCGTCGCGACCTGGTCGTCACTGCTCCTGACCTCCGCCGAATCCCACACCCCACCAGCCCCCCCACAAATGCTCGCGGCACGCAGTGATAGCCCGGCGTTGCAGTGGTTTTCCAACCAGACGGCGCCGATGGACATCAAGGTGAGCGGGGTGATGGCGGGGAGTCGCGGGGCGGTGGCGATTTTGAGTTTGAACGATGGCCCGCCGCGGAGTTTTTTGCAGGGAGAGCGGGTGGGGCCTGGGGTGAAGTTGGTGACGGTGGAGGGGGATGGGGTGGTGATTGAGCAGAGTGGCGAGAGGGTGAGGTTGGAAGTGGAAAGGTTGGCGGAGGGGCCGCCGTTGTCGCCGCTCATCCGGCCTGAGTAGAGCCTGTTCTTCCGCTTCCAGGAAATGACCATTCGTCATAAAGCCCCACTCACCTGTCAGATGTGACAGGTGACAGCCGCTCTGCATCAAGCCTTCAATCATCCCGTATCTGCATGGCTGAACAGAAGTGTTCGCCATGCATAACTAATGATTGCCTGACAGTGAACCGGGTTATTCCAGGGCCTGTTCGAAGCTTGAGATCAAGGCGGAGCATCATGAAAATCGAATGGACGCGGGTTAAGGCGTGGCTACTGGCATTGCTACTGTTCAATAGCCTGGGGGAAGCCGCAACCGGCCCGGAAATCGCACAGTTGCTCAACAAGCGCTATCAAAACGTGCAAACAGAGTGTGCAGGGGGTAATCCGGCGTATTTTTGCAGCGGCGTCATGTTGCATGGCAGCGCTCCGATGATCGAATTCTGGAAACACGATGATGTAGCCGCGCAATTGGGGGCGGAAAGTTTTGTCTATCTGCGCGCCGATTTGGGTACCCAGACATTGTCGTCAGCCAATGGCGTGGTGTTCAGTGATTCGTTCACGGCTATTGGCAAGGATCAGCCACTGGATGTCCTGTGCGCCTATCCTTTCGCGTTTGTCCCTGTTGGGAGCCATGCGGGTTTCGGTTGCGGCCTGTCAAGTGCAAGTCGACAGGCCGCCGACGCGAGCTCTTGCGCAAGCGAGGGCGTAAGTGATTCAGCGAGTTGGTTGGCGCACTTCGAGCAACAAGGCCGACAACCGACAAAGCAATGCTCGTTGAACAGCCTCAATCCCACGTTATTCAAGGCCAGCCTGCTGGCGCATCAAGGCATCGACAGCGATTGGTCGGCCCGACCTACCCAGTTGCAGATAAGAAACTGGGACGAAACCGCACCCAAAAAAATTCCGATCCAGGCGCTTTTTTACGATACGAATCAATCAGGTTCGTTGCTCGGGGCGCAGAAAGATCAGTATGACTACTTTGCAACTACCGGGGATTGGCTGCCAATTCTGCGAATGGATTTGGCTCAGGCAGAGCGTGCGGTATTCGGATTCAATCAGCAGGATCAGTTGTACATCGGTTATCAAGTGGCCGATAAGCTGAATGCAAGGTATGCCGACACAGCGCCTGCCTGTCGCGGCAACTCGCCAGCCTACGAGTGCAATGGCGTGTTGATCAGAGTGACAAGTGCTTCACCGGACTACCATGCTTGGAACCCAAGCCCTGGATCAGTACAGCGAAACGGCGTGTCATTTTCCTATATTCGAGAAGATGTCGGCACCGAGGGCTTTTTGTATGCGAAAAGCCAAGGTTTGATTCTCAAGGAAATGGCGGCACCCGCAGGTTTTCCCCTTACCGTGCGCTGCGCCTATCCGTTAGATGCTGCAACCGAACACCGAAGCGACAGTTGCAACGAGTACGGGGAGTTATCCATTAGCAAGCCCTGTGTGGAGCAAGGTGTTATCGATATCGCAACATGGCGCGTTTATTACGATGAGTTGCAGGGGCTTTATAGGCACCATTGTAGTTTCGGTGCAAATCAATCCGAATTTGCGATGAGTGTTGATGTTAGATCTCACCTTCCTGATCCGAATATGCGCAGGCTTCATAACGAGGTCATCATCGCCGCGTGGCCCCAGAACATTGCGACGCAGCTCCCCATTCAAGCCTTTTTCCATACAAGTGAAACGGCGTTAACGAGCGCGCGCTTTTTTCAGCGCGATTACTTTCAGGAGACGGGGCAGTTCATGCCTATTGTCCGGGTGGACTTGAGTGGCTCTGATGGCCGCACCTTTGTTTATGAGCCTCAGGACCAAAACGCTCAAGTTCCCATACTGCAAGTGCCACACGCGTCAGATGTCGGGGCAAGTGTGACCCTGGCCGCTGTTGATGCCAAATCAGGTTTACGGGTCAGCGTTGCCTACCCTGGTATGAATAAGGACCAAAGCATTCAGTTGATAATGTCCGGCACGCCGGGAGCCGGCTCCCCGACAATTCCACCCATGCAGGGTGCGGAGAGTGGGAGTGCGGAGTTTTCGATTGATTCTGAGGCCATTGCTGCCAACGTCGGCAACGCCGCTAAAAGCTTCATGCTCAAGTACGAAGTCACGGAGGGCGACAGTAAAACCTCGTCGGGCACGCTGACTGTAAACGTCCTGCCGTTACCTGCCGCAGAGCTGGATAAACTCAGCATCGTGCAGGCTGAGGGCGATGAGCTGGATCTGAGCAAAGTCACGGAAGGCGGTACTCTCCGAGCGGGAGCCTGGGCATTCATGCAGGCTGGTCAGCCTGTTTGGCTGGAATTGAAAGGCATGACTGCCACGGGTGCAGAGCACAATCGTCAGGTGTGGAACGTCCCGGGCGCGTCGGTGAATCAGAACTGGATAAATACCGGGCAATATCTTCAGACAGTGCCATACAGCTATTTTCAAGAGCTGGGAAACGATAGCTTGCTGGAGCTGCATTACAAGGTGGCTTTGACTATGAGCAAAGTAAAAGCGGACGCTATTGACGGGCCAGTGAAACGGTACAGGATCAAAGCGGTGGATCTTGCGAAACCTTCTGTTAACCGGGCGAAGGGCTCTTTGACAATGCCCGGTAATGTGTTGCAGCAACCATGAGCATTACTTTCGACTCGGTTGTTCATGAGCATGGACTTGAAATATCCGGCTGATGTAGACGTGGGCTTAAAGGAAATAGCTCAGTTCATATGGCCAAAGTCGTCAGTTACACCTGATAACCTCGGCCATTTGAGGGGGGCGCAGGAGGATTTCGCCACCTCTTCGTTCAGCCGCGATGGCTGACGGCTCCATTTCTCAAGACTCCACGAAGCCGCCGACCGCGCGCTCGACCATTACCTCTGTCCGCTCGGTTCCACACCACCCACACGTAAAACCCGTGGGATGTATGCCGTGACGGCGGACAACAAAACTGAAGAGCTGCTGGTCGATGCCAGTGAAACGCTCGCTTCAGCCAACACCCTCGCGCAGAACGTCGCCAGCTTGTTGCCGGTGTCGCAGCGTCATGCGCTGGCGGGGATTGCGCAGTTGATCATGCTCGGGGAGTTGGCGGTGAGTCGGGCGTTGGATAATTTGCAGTTGCAGGGGTGATGTAGGTGTCGGGGACACTTGGTGATTGATTGGGTGTTCGTTCTGGCGCCTTCGCGAGCAGGCTCGCTCCCACCGGGTTTGTGGTGGATGCGTAATTTGCGGACACCCAAAACCTGTAGACGCTGCTGTGAACTTGCCCACAAGGTTATGGGTTGGGCACGGACATTCGTGTTCGGCTAAATGAGGGAGGTGGTCGACCATCACCCTCGCGAGTGATGGTTTGAAGCACTACAAGTGTTAGATATTCGGGGAGTAGGAGAAGCCTTGCGAAGCTTCGGTATCGGTGAACGGCGTCACACGCGTTTTCTTGTTGAACAGGCCGTTTACGACTGAGCCAGGGAACATTTCGATGGAGTTGTTGAACAGTTCGACGTTGCGGTTGTAGATGGTGATGGCAGCGCCGACGTTTTCTTGTTGTTCGGCAATTTCACGCATCATGTTGTTCGCGGCTTCGGATGCTTTCAGGTCAGGGTAGGCCTCAAAAGCAATGCGCAAGCCACCCATCAGTTCCCGCGAGGCGGTTTCAACTTTCGTGAGGGCATTGCCGTCTGCTCCAGCAGGAAGGGCGTGGACCGCGCTGCGAAGGCCGGCGATTTTTTCGAGGAGGCTGGCTTCAAAGACCATGAAATCTGCGAGCACCTTTTGCAGCTGATCGAGAACTTTGGTCTTCTGGCGTTCATAAACGAGGACGTCCGACCAGGCACGTTGTACTCGGTTGTGTCCCCCAATAATGCCGTTGTAGATGCTGAAACCCGCGATGATTATGACTACAGCGATCACAGCGGAGAGGATGAGGGTAATGTCCATTGCTTACTTCTCTTGGCGGTTTGTTGGGAGCGAGGAGGTAAAGTTGTCATCGTGCAGCTCACTGAGTGCATGGCTCCATTGGAGCGCAGACATCAGGCGCGGCAGATCGACACCCGCAGATATTTCTGAGTAAAACCTTTTGGGTGTAGCCAGCGAATACTCAGTACCGAACGCGAATAGGTCGCTGCTCGCGAAGCTGAGGCAAAGCTTTCCACTTTCCGCGAACTCCAGGTTCGGACGATCGAGAATGTCGAATAGCTTCAGCAAGTGCAGCACCGTCGAAGGCTTGATAAATTTCGCACAGAGCATCTCGCTGCGACCGGTCAAACGGAACGCTTTATTGAAATCCGGCGAAGCCGTGTCCATGGGGTGCGAATAGTCGTTCTCTGACTGGTAATCAGATCTGACCGATATTCCGGTGACCCAAGGAAAGTCGATGACCAAACTGTACCGGTCATAGTGGTCGTACACCACTCGAGTCTCCGTTTTGGTATTGCCCTTCTCGTCGGTAACCGTGGTGCTCACCTCTCGTTTGTTGACATAGTGCAGTTGGCGGTACGTGTAAGGCAGGTTGCGCATCGTGCCGGTAAATACACCCCGTACCGACTCGACCAACTCGCGGCTGTAGTCGCCCCGGCGATAATCACCAAATTCCGTGTCCAGTTTCTTGAGGGTCGTGGCCGAGTCTTCACTCAGGAAGGTCAGTCCGTTGTCGAAGTAGGATGACAGTCGAGCAATTCTTTTACTGAGCGACGGCAACCGATCAGATGTGGTTTTCATCCATGCCAGACTCCAGACGGCAATCACGATGCCAAAAAAACCAGTGCCCATACCGAACGAGTCGGGATCAATTTCCAACCGGTAAAAGAACAAAGCGACGCTATAGATGCTCCCAAGCCAATAAAGAGCCACAGCGCTCGCGAGCAAGAACAGGCCAGTGCCGAAAAACCACCATGCGCGTGTGCGATCGAATTCGAGCGGGCCATCGTAAGAGACGAACTGATGGATCACCTTCAATAAGTCGGTGTTGGACTTAGCCCTGTCAATACTGGCTTCGCACATGCCCAGCAACTCATTTAATCTCGCGTTTTGCGATGTGTTTGCCATGTCAGGTATCCATGGATTCAGGGATGCCTGGTGCCGGAGCAACGGCCCGGATTGAGAGTTTGACTCTATTCATAATCTGTCAGAAACAATGAAAAGGAGTGGACAATACCATTGTCATGCGCTGACTGCTTCCGGCCGATACCATCCTCTGGAAATGATCGGACATTCGACAGGCAATCATCGTTAAGGCATTGCGCATTGAAGAAAAAGTAAATCCGCTCCCCGATGTTACGTCGGCCATTCTGGCGCCTTCGCGGGCAAGCCCGCTACCACAGGGTTATAAGTTGATCGCGGATATCGTATAAGAGGCTGAAACTTTTGGAGCTGGGCGGGTAGCGGTGGTTATGGCTGATGCGCTGTCTGTTGCCTGAGATATCTATGTAGGAGCTGCCGGAGGCTGCGATCTTTTGATTTTGATTTTAAAAAACAAGATCAAAAAATCGTCCGATCGCGGCCCGAGCCTTCGGCAGTTCCTACAGGGGGCGATTCGATAGGGTTTCCAGGCGGGCCAGGGGCGGGGCATCCTGGTTGCGGTCGAAGACCTGGATGCCGACCTTGAGCAATCGGCCATTTTCAGCCGCTGCGATTACCTGCTCACACCGCAACAACAACCGTCCCTGATCACAATCAACCGCTTTCACACCGGTCGGCAATCGGCCTTCAAGTTGCAACTCCGCCATGCGTGTCTGCGCCGCAATCATCGCCACCGACCGATCCCGTAAAACCCCGCTGCTCTGCGTCATCAACCCGGCCACGCGCACAGCCGCGGACATCGCCACGGCAATGATCGCCAGTGCCACCAGCACTTCAATCAGGGTGAATCCGTTTTCTCGGGAGCGCGTAGGCATAAATGGCCCAAAGCCAAAACACAGCCCTCGACCCTAACCCGCGTCCTTGACGGCTTGACGACGAAAGCTCCCGAGGATTTTCAACATCCCTGACATATCTTCTTGCAACACTGCGCGTCGAATCGAATCAAGCCAAGGGAATGTCGAGATGGATATCGCGCAGTTCAAACAGCCCGGACGACCGAGCCGGATGCCGCGTGGGCAGCAGGGTTTTACCCTGATCGAGATCATGGTGGTGGTGGTGATTCTCGGGATTCTGGCGGCGATGGTGGTGCCCAAGGTGCTGGATCGGCCGGATCAGGCGCGGGCCACGGCGGCGAAGCAGGATATTGGCGGTTTGATGCAGGCGCTGAAGTTGTATCGCCTCGATCACGGCACTTATCCAAGCATGACCCAGGGTCTGAAAGTGCTGGTGGAGCGGCCGGCGGATGCGAAGAACAGCAACTGGCGTTCGTACCTGGAGCGTCTGCCGAATGATCCGTGGGGTCGTCCTTATCAGTACCTCAACCCCGGCGCGAATGGTGAGATCGATATCTTTTCCCTCGGTGCCGACGGTCAGCCTGACGGCGACGGCGTGAATGCCGACATCGGTTCCTGGCAGCTGTAAGGCCGGCGATGAACAGCCAATCGAGCCAGCAGGGGATGGCGATCATCAGTGCGCTGTTGATTGCGGCAGTGGTCGCGGTGATTGCGGCGGGGATGTTGACCCGGCAGAGCGTTTCGACCCGCGCACTGGAGGCGGATCAGCATCGGGTGCAGGGGCGCTGGGTGTTGCACGGTGGTCTGGAGATCAGCCGGCAATTGCTCTGGGATGCGCGGCAGCGTGATCCGCTGACCCGGCTCGATCAGCCGTGGGCGCAGCGTTTGAATGCGCAAGGTTTCGAGGGGCGGCTGGAGGATGAGCAGGGTAAGTTCAACCTGCGCAATCTGGTGGCCAACGAGCGTATCGATGAGGCGCAGGTGCAGGCGTTTCAGCGGCTGTGCGCGTTGATCGGCATCAGCGCCGGGTTGAGTCAGCGCATCAGTCAGCGGGTGATCGGCTCTTATCCGTACCTGTTGAACCCGCAGATTGCCGAAAACACTACGAGCAAAAACGCCTTTGACAGTGGCCGCGCCACGTCGCCGAATGCGTCGCGCAAGCCACAGCATCCGAAGTTGCCGATGCTGCGCAGTGTCGATGATCTGCGCAGCGTCGAGGGTGTGAATGACGTGGTCATTGGCAAACTGGCGCCATACCTGACGGTGATCCCCGCGACCACCTGGCTCAATGGCAATACCGCCACCGCGCCAGTGTTGGCCGCGTATGTGCCGGGGTTGTCGCTGGAGCGGGCGCAGGCGCTGATCAATGAGCGCGACGCCGGGCGCTGGTTCATCAACCGTGGCGATTTCGTCAACCGCTTGCGCATGCCGAATCTGGAGCTGACCAGCGTCAAGGTCGGCATCACCAGTGACTGGTTTCGTCTGCGTGGCGAGGCACGGCGTGATCAGCGTCGGGTCAGTCTCGATGCGTTGCTGCACCGCAGCGAGGATCGTCTGCCGCAAGTGATCTGGTCGCGGGTGGGCGCATGAGCCAGTTGCGTGTGAGTTTGCCGCCACTGGCGCAGTTAAGTCTCGACAGTGAGATGGACTGCGCGTGGCTGGACCGTCAGGGGCAGGTCATTCGTGAACAGCGCCAGACCTTTAGCCAACTGGGGCAGTCACCCAAGCAGCCACCGCTCAGCGCTTATCTGCACCCGGCGGACAGCCTGTTGGCGAGCATCGACCTGCCACCGCTACCGGCGAACAAGACCGCAGCGGCGGTGCAATGCGCGGCGCAGGCCTTGATGCTCGGCGACTGCAATGACATGCACATCGCTCACAGTTCGCGGGATGAAGCGGGGCAGGTGCAGATTGCCTGGGCGCCGCGTCAGCGTTTGCAGCATCTGGGGGAATTGCTGAAGCAGTCCGGTCTGAATCTGCGCGGCTTGTACTCGGCGGCGTACCGCTTGCCGGTGCTGCCGGGCACGGTGGCTTGTCGGCAGGATGGCTATTTGTTACTGCGCGAAAGCGTGCAGGTGGCGCGGGTGCAGCCGCTGTTCGACGAGGCGATTGGCGATTGGCTGCTGACCTGCGGTACGCCGCTGCACTGGATCGGTTCCACGCCACCGCCGGATGCGCAATTGCCGATGGCCGAGGCGCAACGCTGGACCGGGCCGTTACCCGGTTGGGGCCTGCACGGCGCGGTGCAACAGCAGCGTAGCGAGCATCGCGGTTGGGGCCGGGCGCTGGGGCTGTGCGCCTTGGCGGTGGCGGTGTGGGTGATCGGCTTGAACCTGTATGCCGCTCGCGAAGCCAGTCAGGGCCAGCAGCTCAAGGCGCAGATGGCGCAGCGGGTGAAGCAGGCCTTTCCCGAGTTGCCGGTGATCCTCAATCCGCTGCAGCAGGCGCGTCAGCAATTGGCGGCGCGGCAGAAGGGCGCGGCGGAGGACCCGGCGCAGCCGTTCAATCGGCTGGTGTTGCAGGCCGGCAGCGGCATGCCGTTCATGGCCGGTACGGTCGAGCGCCTGACGTTTGTCGACGGCACCTTGCAGTTGAGTCTGCTGGCCGATGCCCGGCGCAGCGCCAATGACAAGGACAAGGATTGGCAAGCCACATTGGCCCAGGTCGGGATCAGTGCGACGGCTGACGATGAAGGCTGGCTGCTGCGCCCGAGCGACGAAGTCACCACCCCCGACGACAGCGCTGACGACAGCGGAGCAGAAGATGAATAAGGCATCGCTCGCGGTTTATCGCGCCCGTTGGCAGCGTTTCAGCGCGCAACTTCAGGCGCGTTGGCAAGCGCTGGCCCTGCGCGAAAAACGCATGGTCGGCGGCATGGCGGTGGTGCTGCTGTCGCTGTTGGTGTGGGTCGCATTGATTCAGCCGCCGCTGAAAAAAATCACTTACTGGCAAAGCGAAACGCCGAAGTTGCGTGCGCAGGCCGAAGCCCTTGAAGTGCTGCTGCGCGAGGTCAGCGTGCGCCCCGAAGGGCAAAGCTTGGCGCAGTCTCTTGAGCAAACGCTGCAGGCCAGCGGCCTGGCCGGGCACTATCAATTGCAGGCCGGGGAGACTGGCGCGTGGCAGTTGACGTTCGACGCGGCGCCAGCCGATGCGCTGCTCGACTGGCTGCTGAGCACTCCGGCACAACTTTCTCTGCAAGTGGTCGAGGCCCGTCTGCAACGCGCCGACAACGCTTCGACCGAAGTCACTGCCGGCACATTGTCAGGCACCGTTCGCATGGATCAGGCGCTGGGCGCTAAGGAAGCTTCATGAAGGGGTCAGGATCCAAACCGGCACGTCTGGCGTTGCCGATGCTGCTGATGGCGTTGAGCGCGTGCAGCAACACCACCACGCCGCCGAATCAGCCGCCGTTGCTGGTGGACAGCGAACTTGGCCGCCCATTGGCCAACACCCAACGCAGCGGTGATGCGCTGCTCGATCGGCAACGCGCCCAGGCTCAAACCGCGCCGCAACCCCGGCAACTGCACAACATCACCGAACGCGCACGCAGTGGCGGCGCCCCACGCGGCAGCACACTGCCGAGCAATCCGCTGGGCGATCAACCGGTGACGCTGAATTTTGTCGACGCCGATATTCAGGCGGTGGTGCGCGCGTTATCGCGTTCCACCGGTCAGCAGTTTCTGGTCGACCCTCGGGTCAAGGGCAGCCTGACGCTGGTCTCGGAAGGTCAGGTGCCGGCACGCCAGGCCTACGACATGCTGCTCGCGGCGTTGCGCATGCAGGGTTTCAGCGTGGTCGATGTCGGCGGCGTCGCCCAGGTGGTGCCGGAGGCCGATGCGAAACTGCTCGGCGGCCCGATCTACAGTGCCGACAAACCCGCCGGCAACGGCATGCTCACCCGCACCTTTCGCCTGCAATACGAGAACGCGGTGAACCTGATTCCGGTGCTGCGCCCGATCGTCTCGCCGAACAATCCGATCAATGCCTACCCAGGCAACAACACCATCGTCGTCACCGATTACGCCGAGAACCTCACGCGCGTCGCCCAGTTGATCCAGACCATCGACACCCCGAGCGCGATCGACACCGACGTGGTGCAGATCCAGAACGGCATCGCTGCCGACATCGCGCCGATGGTCGCCGATCTGCTCGACGCGCCGGGCAACGACCCGACGCAGAAAATCGCGGTGATCGGCGACCCGCGTTCCAACACCATCATCATCCGCGCCGGCAGCCCCGAGCGCACCGAGCTGGCGCGCAACCTGATCTACAAACTCGACAACGCGCAGAGCAATCCGAGCAATCTGCATGTGGTGTATCTGCGTAACGCGCAAGCGGCGAAACTGGCGCAGGCCTTGCGCGGGCTGCTGACTGGCGAGAGCGACAGCGGCACCAGCGACAGTGCGCGCTCGGTGCTCAGTGCCATGGGTAGCAATGGCAACAACAATGGCGGATCGGGTGCGCAGAGCGGCACGCAAACCAGTGGCAACACCTCGACCACGTCGAGCACTGGCAGCACAGGTGGCAGTTATGCGCAGGGCAGCAGTTCGACCGGCAGCGGCGGCAATCAGGCCAGCGAGCAGAACGTTGCGTTCAGCGCTGGCGGGGTGACGATTCAGGCTGACGCCACCACCAATACGTTGCTGATTTCCGCGCCGGAGCCGTTGTATCGCAACCTGCGCGAGGTCATCGATTTGCTCGACCAGCGCCGTGCGCAAGTGGTGATCGAGAGCCTGATTGTTGAGGTCGGCGAGGACGATGCCAGCGAATTCGGTGTGCAGTGGCAGACCGGCAATCTCGGCGGTAAAGGTGTGATTGGCGGGGCGAATCTTGGTGGTTCGGGGATCAACCTCAACGGCAAGACCAGCCTCGATGTGCTGCCGCAGGGTTTGAACCTCGGCTACGTCAACGGCACGGTCGATATCCCCGGCATCGGCAAGATTCTCGACCTGAAAGTGCTGGCCCGGGCGCTGAAGAGCAAGGGCGGCACCAACGTGCTGTCGACGCCGAATCTGCTGACCCTCGATAACGAGGCGGCGAGTATTTTTGTCGGCCAGACCATTCCGTTTGTCAGCGGCAGTTACGTCACTGGCGGCGGGGGCACCAGCAACAATCCGTTCCAGACCGTGACCCGTGAAGAGGTGGGCTTGAAGCTGAATGTGCGGCCGCAAATTTCCGAGGGCGGCACGGTCAAGCTCGATATCTATCAGGAAGTCAGCAGCATCGACGAACGTGCTTCAGTCAGCGCGCGAGCGGCGGGGATCGTCACCAACAAGCGCGCAATCGACACCAGTATCCTGCTCGACGACGGCCAGATCATGGTCCTCGGCGGCTTGCTGCAGGACGGCTACAGCCAGAGCAATGAAGCGGTGCCTTGGCTGGGAACATTGCCGGGAATCGGTGCGCTGTTTCGCAACGAGCGCCGGGCGATCAGCAAGACCAACCTGATGGTGTTCCTGCGCCCGTACATCATTCGCGACAGCGAAGCGGGTCGCAGCATCACCCTCAACCGCTACGACTTCATGCGCCGCGCCCAGGGCGGCCTGCAACCGGAACGCAGCTGGGCAATGCCGGACATGCAGGCGCCGCAGTTGCCGACGGCGGCGCAGGGTGTTCCGGCGGTGGTGCCGGGGACGGGGCCGAGGGCGACGATCAAGGCTGTGCCGATTGAAGGGAGCACACGCTTTTGAACAGAGTCCTCAATATGAGAAGTAACCCTGTAGTGAGGGGATTTATCCCCGATGGGCAGCGAAGCGGCCCCAAAACCTATGCACGCGGTCAATCAGATGGATTCGGATGTCAGGTTTCGGGGCTGCTGCGATGCCCATCGGGGATAAATCCCCTCACCACAAGAATTCCCCTCACCATAGAGAGCCGGGGCGACGCTGGACCTGTAGGAGCTGCCGCAGGCTGCGATCTTTTGATCTTTAAACGCAAAAGATCGCAGCCTGCGGCAGCTCCTACACGGGATTGTATTGTCATGGGGGGAGGGTGTAGATGAGTGCATTGCCCTACGCCTGGGCCAAGGCCCAGCGCATTCTGTTGTGCGACGGCGTGCTGACCGTTTGCCCATCGACGCCGGGCTGGTCGATCAACGAGGTGCGGCGCCAGTTCGGTGAAACCTCGCTCAGGCGCGTGCGCGACGACGAACTCGACGGTCTGCTCGCCTCCGCCTATGCCGACACCGGCAGCGCCGCCGCTGTGGTCGGTGCGGCAGAAAACGAAGTCGACCTCGACCGCCTGATGCAGGACATGCCGGAAATCACCGACCTGCTCGACACTCAGGACGGCGCGCCGGTGATCCGCATGATCAACGCCTTGCTCACTCAAGCCGCGCGCGATGAGGCCAGCGACATTCATATCGAACCGTTCGAAACCCATTCGGTGGTGCGCTATCGGGTCGATGGCACCCTGCGCGACGTGGTCTCGCCGCGCAAGGCATTGCACGGTGCGCTGGTGTCGCGGATCAAGATCATGGCCCAGCTCGACATCGCCGAAAAACGCTTGCCGCAGGACGGCCGTATCGCGCTGCGGGTGGCCGGGCGGCCGATTGATATTCGCGTTTCCACGGTGCCCACCGGGCATGGCGAGCGCGTGGTGATGCGCTTGCTCGACAAACAGGCCGGGCGCCTGCATCTGGAAACCCTCGGCATGGACGCGCAGGTGCTGGCCAAACTCGATCAGCTGATCCGCCAGCCCCACGGCATCGTGCTGGTCACCGGCCCCACCGGCAGCGGCAAGACCACCAGCCTCTACGCCGCGCTGGCGCGACTGGACGCCAGCACCAGCAACATCCTCACCGTCGAAGACCCGGTGGAATACGACCTGCCGGGGATCAGCCAGATTCAGGTCAACGCCAAGATCGACATGACCTTCGCCCTGGCGCTGCGGGCAATCCTGCGGCAAGACCCGGACATCATCATGATCGGCGAGATCCGCGACCTGGAAACTGCCCAAATCGCCGTGCAGGCCTCGCTCACCGGGCACCTGGTGCTGGCGACCTTGCACACCAACGATGCGGTGTCGGCGGTCAACCGCTTGATCGACATGGGCGTCGAGCCGTTTCTGCTGGCCTCGTCGATGCTCGGTGTACTGGCGCAACGCTTGGTGCGACGGCTGTGCAATCAGTGCAAGCAGGAAGACCCGGCGGCACCGGGCACGTGGCGGCCAGTGGGCTGCGCCGCCTGCAACCACACCGGCTACAGCGGACGCACCGGCATCCACGAATTGTTCTGCATCGACGACGACATCCGCACCCTGATTCATCAAGGGGCAGGGGAGCAGGCCTTGCGCGCGGCAGCGGCCAAGGCCGGGATGTTCAGCCTGCGCGAGGACGGCGAGCGCTGGATTCGCAGCGGCGCCACCGCTCCTGAAGAAATCCTCCGTGTGACCCGAGACGCCTGATGAATCGCTATCGTTTTGAAGCCGCCGACTCTACCGGCAAGATCGAGTCCGGGCACCTGGAGGCGGACAGCCAGGGCGCGGCATTCGGCGTGTTGCGCAGTCGTGGATTGACCGCGTTGTCGGTGCACAAGGAAAGCAACGTCGCCCAGCATGGCGGCGGCAGTGGCTTGTTCAGTGCGCGGATGTCGGACAACGACCTGGCCTGGGCCACCCGGCAACTGGCGAGCCTGCTCGGTGCCAGCCTGCCGCTGGAGGCGGCGCTCAGCGCGACGGTGGAGCAGGCCGAGAAAAAACACATCGCCCACACGCTCAGCGCGGTGCGCGCCGACGTGCGCAGCGGCATGCGTCTGGCCGAGTCATTGGCCGCGCGGCCACGCGACTTTCCAGAGATCTACCGCGCGTTGATCGCTGCGGGGGAGGAGTCTGGCGATCTGGCGCAGGTCATGGAGCGGTTGGCGGATTACATCGAAGAACGCAACAACCTGCGCGGCAAGATTCTCACCGCGTTTATCTATCCCGGTGTGGTCGGGCTGGTGTCGATCGGCATCGTGATCTTTCTGCTGAGTTACGTGGTGCCGCAGGTGGTCAGTGCGTTTTCCCAGGCGCGGCAGGACTTGCCGGGGCTGACCTTGGCGATGCTCTCCGCCAGTGATTTCATTCGCGCATGGGGCTGGTTGTGTGCGGCGCTGATCGCGGGGGCATTCTGGAGCTGGCGCCTGTACCTGCGCAATCCGGCGGCGCGCTTGAGTTGGCATCATCGGGTGTTGAAACTGCCGCTGATCGGACGGTTCGTGTTGGGCCTGAACACCGCACGGTTCGCCTCGACCCTGGCGATTCTCGGCGGTGCCGGGGTGCCGTTGTTGCGGGCGCTGGAGGCGGCGCGGCAGACGCTATCCAATGATCGGCTCAGCCTGAGTGTCAGCGACGCCACGGCCAAGGTTCGCGAAGGGGTCAACCTGGCGGCGGCGTTGCGGGTGGAAAACGTGTTTCCGCCGGTGCTGATTCACCTGATCGCCAGCGGCGAGAAAACCGGCGCGCTGCCGCCGATGCTCGAACGTGCGGCGCAGACCCTGTCGCGCGATATCGAACGGCGGGCAATGGGCATGACCGCGTTGCTCGAACCGCTGATGATTGTGGTGATGGGTGGGGTAGTGCTGGTGATTGTGATGGCAGTGTTGTTGCCGATCATCGAGATCAACCAGTTGGTGCAATAACCCCCTGTAGGAGCTGCCGAAGGCTGCGATCTTTTGATCTTGATCTTGATCTTGAAAAGCAGAAGCAAAATCAAAAGATCGCAGCCTTCGGCAGCTCCTACAGAGAATGGAGTAAGCACCATCCACCTGTGGGAGCTGGCTTGCCTGCGATAGGGCCATGCAGAACAACAAATAACTCAGACTTTTTTACCAGGACTTCAGCATCACCCGAGCCTCAAAAGAACCATCCTCGGGTTCTCCTTTCTGTCATCTGCAACCACCCCGCAACGGCTGCAGCCAGTTTCAGCCAAACCCACGATCCAGACGCCGCGCAATCCCCCGCAAACACCCGAGAAAACCCCCTGAAATACCCCGCGCAGCTCCCGAGGTTTTTTCCTTTATCTGTCACCGGAAACTGCGAATTTCTCACTGCGACTTAACCCCGGGCCCGCTTGCAAAGGTCAGCGGTGAGTCTTCCCAGTGTCATGCAAGTCCCCTGAAAACCTGTGTTCACAACCATCGTTGAAAAGGAGATTCTTCATGTTCAAGCGCACTCTGATCGCCGCTTCCCTGACCGTCGCCGCCCTGGCTTCCGCCCAGGCCATGGCCGTTACCGGTGGCGGCGCCACGCTGCCAGCCGCTCTGTACAAAGGTTCGGCCGACAGCATCCTGCCTGCCAACTTCAGCTACGCCGCCGTGGGTAGCGGTGCCGGCAAGACCGCTTTCCTGACCAACAACCCGGCCGGCTTCAGCACCACCGGCACCGTGCATTTCGCCGGTAGCGACTCGATCCTCAGCGCTTCGGAAATCAGCACCTACAACACCACGTACGGCGCTTCGTACGGCCCGCTGATTCAACTGCCGTCGGTGGCCACTTCGGTTGCCATCCCGTACAAAAAAGCCGGCCAGACCGCGCTGAACCTGACCAGCGTTCAACTGTGCGATGCGTTCTCCGGTGCCAAAACCACTTGGGGCCAGTTGCTCGGCACCACTGACACCACACCGATTCGCGTTGTTTACCGCAACGTTTCCAGCGGCACTTCGGAAATCCTCAGCCGTCACTTGAACTCGGTCTGCCCGACTCAGTTCGCCACCAACTCCACCTTCACCAACGCGCGTCTGCCAGCCGGTTCGGCACTGCCGTCGAACTGGGTCGGCGTCGCCAACACTGCCGATGTCGCCACCGCCGTGAACGCGGTTGACGGTTCGATCGGTTATGTCGGTCCGGACGGTGTCGACGCTACCAGCAACGCTGTTGTTGCTCGCGTCAACGGCGTTCAGCCAACGTCGCTCAACGTCACCCTGGCACTGTCGTCGGTGTCGGCTCCTTCGACCCCGGCCCAGGCTGCAAACCCTGCCAACTGGTCGCCCGTGGTGGCTAACCCGGCTTCGGGTTACAAACTGGCTGCCTACACCAACTTCATCTTCGGTCAGTGCTACAAGGATGCAACCGTGGCCGCGGCCGTCAAAGCCTTCCTGACTCAGCACTACAGCAACCCGGGCAACAACACTGCGACTCAGGCCCACAAGTTCGTCGCCGTGCCTAACGCCTGGAAAACCGCGGTCACCGCCAACTTCATCACCAACACTTCGGGCAACAACCTGGACATCAACAACGCCAGCGTCTGCAACGCTATCGGTCGTCCTTTGTAAGCTCGCGCGGTCGTAACGCCGATGACGGCAACCTTGGGGTTGCCGTCATTTTTTTTGGCTCGAATACACGCCGAACATGAAGTTTGTGTGACATCCGTTCGGTCGCGCCCTCCGCCAACGGCCTATGTCGTAACAGCAGGTTTTTGCAGGCCTGCGGCATCTTTGGCAACCAAAGTGTGGCAATCAAAAAGGATCTCGTAGTGATGCTCGCTCGCCCATCCCGTCGTCGTACCCACGTTCAGTCCTTCCAGCGTGATGCCGTGGAGCCGGCGCTGTGGCTGCTCAAGCCGTTGGCGCACGCGGTGGCGTTGTGTCTGGTGGCGGGCAGTGCGCAGGCGCAGACGGCGTTCAGTTCGAGCTGGTTTGCCGCCAAGGGTGCAGCGCAGCAGGCCGCAGCGGCGCGTCCGAGCGTGGGTGGCTTGCCGGGGATGACACCGCCATTGGCCCAACAGCAAAAAGCCAATGCGCAGTTGCAGCGTTCGATTCAGACCTTGAATAACACGGTTGCCGCGATTGCTGCGCAACAGGCGGCACAGGCGGCCGGACGCACGGCGGCGTTGGGCACGGTACAGTTTGTACCGGACGGTCTGGGCGAGGGCGGTTTGAAAGTCGATAACAGCCTGACCCAGGGTTGGCAGAACGCCAAGGGCCCGCAACAGACCCGGGCCGACGGCAAGACAACGGTGAAGATCGAGCAGACCGCCGACAAGGCGATCCTCAACTGGGAAACCTTCAACGTCGGCCGCAACACCACCGTTGAATTCGCCCAGCAGTCGAACTGGGCGGTGCTCAACCGGGTCAACGATCCGAATGCCCGGGCCAGCCAGATTCAGGGCCAGATCAAGGCCGACGGCACGGTGATGCTGATCAACCGCAACGGCATCGTCTTCAGCGGCGGCAGTCAGATCAACGTGCGCAACCTGGTGGCAGCAGCGGCGAATATCACCGATATCCAGTTCCGCGATCGGGGTCTGTATTTCGACAGCAGCGCCACCCAGCCGACCTTCACCGATGCCGCCGGCAAAGTGTCGGTGGAACGCGGTGCCTCCATCGACACCCATAAGCCGGCATCGTCTACCGCTGCCGGGGGTTATGCCTTGCTGCTCGGCAGCGACGTACAGAACGACGGCAGCATCAGCACCACCAAGGGCCAGACCGTGCTCGCCGCTGGTGATCGTTTCTACATCCGCAAGGGCTCGGGCACCGAAGGCAATGCGCTGTCGACCACCTTCGGCAGCGAAGTCATTCCGGGCTTCAAGACCGGTGCCGTTGCGGGCAAAGTCACTAACAACGGACTGATCCAGTCTGCCACGGGCGACATCACTCTGACCGGTCACGAGGTGGTGCAAAATGGCGTATTGCTCGCCAGCACGTCAGTGGCGACGCGGGGCACTATTCACCTGACCAACCCGAACAGCGACAGCAGCGGCAGCGTCACGCTGGGGCAGGGCAGCGCCACGGCCGTCATGCTCGACAGCAGTGACCTGACGGCCCTCGACAGCCAACGTCAGGCCGCGCTGACGGGCGTCACGGCCAATAACCGGATCCGTGGCGATCAGTCACGCGTCGAGATTCAGAGCGGCGGCAGTGTCGAGTTCCAGAGCGGTTCGATCACCCTGGCCACCGGCGGCCAGGTTGCGGTCAATGCACAACGCCGCAGCCTGGTGCGCGACGGTGCAATGATCGATGTGTCCGGTGCCCTCGGCGTCAAAGTGGCGATGGAAAACAACAGCATCAAGATCAACGTGCAAGGCAACGAGCAGCGCGATGCCTCGGTCAACCGCGAGAAAGGCGCGCTCAACAGCAATGACATCTGGGTCGATGTGCGCGAGCTGGTGTATGTGCCGGCCGGCACCAACGGCTACGCCACGGATCGCTGGTACACGGCGGGCGGTTTGCTCGAAGTCGGTGGTTATCTCGGCACTCAGGGCCACAGCGTCGGCGAATGGATGGCTCAGGGCGGCACGGTGAGTTTTGCCGGCAACGACGTGGTGACTGAAAAGGGTTCGCTGATCAACCTGTCCGGCGGCACCCTGGATGTGCAGAGCGGCGAGATCCGCCAGAGCTGGCTGCGTGGCGCCGACGGCAAGTTGTATGAAGTGTCGCGCGCGCCGGGGGACTTGCTCTACACCGGCCTGTACAAAGGTTATGAAGACAGCAGCCAACGCTGGGGCCAGACCAGTTATTACTACAGCCCGCTGATTGCCCCGCGCTTGCGTTTCGAGTCGGGCTACACCGTCGGTCGTGACGCCGGACAACTGGTGATCGCCACGGCCAACGCCGTGCTCGACGGGCAAATGATCGGCGAGGTGTATCAGGGCGAACGGCAGAGCCAGGCGCCGAAACCGCTGCTCGACGGCTATCAGCAGAGTCAGACCGCGTTGGCCCGGCGTGCGCAGTTGATCGTCGGCAGTTACGACCCGACCTTCGTCGCGGCGTCGAATGGCCTGCTCTACACCCTCAATCCATTGCTCGATCAGGTGCAGATCGGTGGCGCGCCTCCGGTTGCCGGCAACGATCTGGACTTGACCGGCGTAGTGCCCGGTGCCCGCAAGGGCAAGCTGTATCTCGATAACGATCAGCTCAACGGATTCCGTCTCGGTGCACTGAAGGTATCTGCCAAGGATCAGATCGCCGTCGACGATGCGCTCACGGTCGATAACGGTGGCGACATCACCCTGTACGCCCCGGATGTGCAGGTCGGCGCCGACCTGACCGCGCGTGGCGGCAGCCTGCGTCTGGGCAATGTGCTCAATCAGTTTCTCAGTAGCGATACCGCTGATACTCGGCTCACGGCGAAGGTCGGCAAGGCGACGCAAGTCACTGTGGCCGAAGGCGTGCAACTCGATACCCGTGGTGTATGGAGCAACCTGCGCAGCAACCCGGACGACGGTGCGAGCCTGGCGTCTCTCAATGGTGGCCTGATATCGATCCGCAGCAGCGGCGATATCGACCTTGGCGCGGGCAGCCTGCTCGATGTGTCCTCCGGCGGCGCTGTGCTGGCCAACGGCAAGACCCGGGGTGGCAAGGGCGGGGACCTGACGCTGGAATCCAGTGCGATTTCGGCGCCCGGTGAAACCCACCTGAACCTTGCGGGCGGTCTGCGGGGCTACGGTGTCACGGGCGGCGGCACGCTGACGGTGCAGGCCAACAAGATTCTCATCGGTCAGACCGACAAGGCGCTGGCCGACAATACCCTGCAGCTGTCTGCCGATCTGTTGCGCAAGGGCTTTTCCGCCTACAACCTGATTGGCCTGAATGGGCTGGACGTTGCTGAAGGTACGGCGATCGATGTGCTCATGCCGGTGTACCGTTTCGCCGATGCCGCGCCGAATCAGGTCAGTGGTGTTGATCCGCAAACGGCGCTGGAGCTGTGGACACCGACGCTGTTCCAGGAAAACCCGACCAAGGGCGTACTGACTCAACGCGCCGGCGCCAGCCTGACACTGCAAGGTGGCGCGACGCTGGTCGGGCTGATAGACGCCGCCAACAGCACCTTGACCCTGGGCCGCGGTTCGCGGATCAGCGTCGATCCGGGGCAGAGCATCAAACTGCGCGGTGCCGGGCAGATCACCGTGGAAGGTGAACTGAATGCCTGGGGTGGTGCGATTGATATCCGTCAGCAACAGTTTGGTTCGAACAAACCGGCGACCGCCATTGTCGTGGCCGATCCGAGCGCACATGACCGCTCCATCTGGATCGGTGAACAGGCTGTGCTGGATGTCTCCGGACGCGCCACTACGGCAGTCGATGCGCTGGGCCGCACTTACGGGCAGGTCGGCAAGGGCGGCAGCATCATCATCGGCGGTGAAATCGATGCGAAACTGGCTACAGCCACGGCCGCCGATGCCTATGTGATCGTGCGTCAGGGCGCCCGGCTGGACGCTTCCGGCAGCGAGGCCGTTGTGGATATCGCCGGCCAGGGACCGACCCGCGTTGCGACGGATGGCGGGCGGATCAGCCTGAGTTCCTACAACGGCCTGTTTGTTGAGGGCAACCTGCGTGCAGCGGCGGGCGGTGTCGGGGCTGCCGGCGGTCGTCTGGACATTGCGCTTGAAACACCGCTGTACGTTGACTCGGCAAGCAATGCCGTGCGGGCGCCGCGAGAGATGATCATTGGCCAGGCGCCGACGGACAAACCGCTCGCGCCGGATCTGCGTCCGGGCGAGGGCGCCGCTGACCTGCGCTACGGTCAGACGCGCTTGAGCGCAGACAGCCTGATGGCGGGCGGCTTCGATAACCTGAGTCTGTTGAGCAACGGTTTGCTGTCGTTTGACGGCGACGTCAATCTGCACATGAACCAGAGCCTGACGCTGTACGCCGGAGCGCTGTCGCTGGCCGAAACTTCCGCAAATACGACTCGCGTCGATTTGAGCGCGCCGTACCTGCGTCTGTCCGGCGTCGGCACTTATCACGCCGGCTTCGGCCTGATACGGCCGCGATTGACCAATAATCCGACGACACAGCTGTCGGACGCGACCTTCAGCGCGTCAGCGGACTTGCTGGACGTGAGCAATGGCCTGTCGTTCGGTACACAGGGTTCGATCCTGCAACTTGGCGCGCCCGCGGTTGCGTATGGCCGACGGGCATTTGGTCAGGTGAGCCTCGACAGTCGTGGCGATCTGCGTTTCCTCGCGCCCAATGACGGTGCCGAAAAAACCCGGCTGTGGACGCCGGGTGACTTGAACCTCGGTGCTGCACAAATCTATCCCGCCAGTGACGTCCAGGCTGAAGTGCGCGTTGGCTATCAGGGTGCCGTTGCGGCGTCCGACCATACGCTGCGGATCAGCAGCCACGGTGCGGCACCCGCTGAGGTGCCGTACTCGGTCTTCGGCAATCTGAGTTTTTCCGCGGCGTACATCGAGCAGGGCGGGGTGGTGCGGGCCCCGCTGGGCAAGATTGTTCTGGGTGACGATTTGCAGACCACCAGTCATGAGGTTCGACTGCTGTCGGGCAGCACCACGTCGGTCAGCGGCGCCGGTCTGGTCATGCCATACGGTGGCACTACGGACGGCATCGATTATCTCTACAACGGTAAATCCGTGGTGTTGAACGGCATCACGGGCGATAAAAACGGCGTGGCGATCGGTGGGCAATACATCGAAGTGCAGAACGGTGCGCTGATCGATCTGTCCGGCGGTGGCGATCTTCGCGGCGCCGGTTTCATTTCCGGGCGCGGCGGCTCTACCGATGCGCGCTTCAATCCGCTGGTGCGCAATGCCACCGATGGCACCTTCAGTCTGCCGGGGCTGGTGAGTAATCCGGTCTACGCCATCGTGCCGGGCAATCAGAGCCGTTACGCGCCGATCCTGGCCGAAGCCGGAGCGGTCGATCCGCGCATCGGCCAGCAGGTCACTATTGGCGCCGGCGTGCCGGGGCTGGCGGCGGGGACATACACGCTGCTGCCGTCCACCTTTGCCTTGTTGCCGGGCGCATTCCGGGTCGAGGTCAACGGTCAGGCGACGCCAGCTGCGACGACGGCAGCGTTGCAGCTACGCAACGGTTCGTGGACCGGCAGCGGGCAGATGTCGATTGCCAATACCGGACTGCGCGACAGTCTGGCCAGTCAGGTGATCCTGACGTCGGCTGACGTGCTGCGCCGTTACTCGCAGTACAACGAAACCTCGTTCACCCAGTTCATCCGCAGCGATGCCGCCCGGCGTGGCGTGCCCCGTGCGTTGGCGCCAATGGACGGCAAGGTGCTCGATCTGCGCCTGAGCACGGGTGGCAAGCAAGAGACTGCGTTGCAGTTCGATGGGCGAGCGCTGTTTGATGCCGCCGAGGGTGGGCTGATCGGCACGGCGGCGCTACGCGGCGGTTACGCCGGCGCCGAGTTTGAGGTGCTCGGTACGGGGCGTGCGCCGACGCCGGGTTTCAGTGGCGTGTCGGTGTACGCCGACACGCTGAACAACTTCAATGCCGGACGTCTGACGCTCGGTGCGCTGACGGAGGTGATTTACAACACGACCGGCAACATCATCAAGTTCGTGGGGACCTCCAGCAACATCACGCTGCGCGAAGGGGCCATCCTGTCAGCGCCGGAAGTCGTGCTGCGCACCACCTCGACCAACGGTGGCATCACGGTCGAAGCGGGCGCCGGGATCAACACCCTGGGGCGTGGCAATGTGGCCTTCGATTCAACGTCCGGCTACCTCTACCAGCCTGAAGCCTCGAGCCTGTTGGTCGTATCCAACGGCTGGACCCATGTGCTGGCGCCGGCAGCGGCCAGCGGCATCAGCGGCGCGGGCAGCATCCGGATTGGCGTGTGTGCCTCGTCACCCTGCAACGATCCGGCGCTGCTCTATTCGAACGGCAGTATTACGGCGGCGACGGACAATCAGTTCGAACTGGGTGAAGCAGTACGTTTCGGCACGCGCCGACTGGCACTGGCAGTGGGCTCGGTCAACGCCGGCAGCGCCGATGCGCTGGCGGCGGCCGGCGGTCGCGTACCGGCCGGTCTGACCCTTAACCAGAACGTGCTCGACCGCCTGCTGCGCGGCGACACCCAATATGGCGCGCCGGCTCTGGAAACCCTGAGCCTGACCACTCGCGACACCTTCAATTTCTTCGGCAGCGTCAGCCTCGACACGATCGATCCACAGACCGGCCAGAGCAAACTGCAGAATCTGGTGCTGGTCACTCCGGCGATCTACGGTCTGGGCGATGCCAACGATGTGGCGAGTATCCGCACCGCCAACTTGGTCTGGAACGGCGCGACGCAAAGTGCTGGCAGCGTCATCACCGGTGGCGCCGGTACGGGCAGCGGCACACTGGACATTCAGGCCCAGCGGATCGAGCTGGGTTACGGCCCGATGCCTCAGGCCAGCGGGCTGGATCAGAACAATCGTCTGGCGCTGGGTTTTGCCAACGTCAACCTCAGCGCCAGCGAGCGCATCACCGCCAATCACAAGGGCAGCCTGGCGGTTTATCAGGAGCAGGGCGCTTACGATCCGCTCAAGGGTTACAGCTACAGCGGCGGCAATCTGAACCTGCGCACGCCGTTGCTCACCGGTGAAGCAGCTTCGGTCAGCCTGCTGAAGGCCGGCAACAGCCTGACGCTCAGCGGCGGCGGAACTGCCGGGTTGGCGAATGCCTTGGGTGCGGAGTTGAATCTTGAAGCCCGCGACATCGTGCTGGACAGCCGTATTGCCTTGGCCAGCGGCAAGTTGACCGTCAAGTCCGAGGGCGATTTGACGCTGGGCACTCGTGCCGTGCTGGACATGGCCGGGCGGACCTTGCCGTTCAACGATGTCAGCAAATACAGCTGGGGCGGCGACGTCTCGCTGTACAGCGCCAACGGCAATATCCGTCAGGCTGCGGGCTCGCGGATCGACCTGTCGGCGAAGAACAATCAGGCCGGTAATCTCAGCGTCGTCGCACTGGCCGATGCGGCCGGGACGGTCGATCTGCAAGGCGAGATTGCCGGCGGCAGCAGCGGTTATTACGACGCCGGCGGCACGTTGGTGCCGTACAAGGCCGGTGGCGTGGACATTCGCGCGCAGCGCCTGGGTGGTGACGCCACCGAGCAGTTCGCCGCATTCAATCAGCGCTTGAATGCCGGGCAGGTTTACGGCAGCCGCAGCCTGCAGCTCAAACAAGGCAACCTGATGATCGGCGACGGTCTCAAGGCCGGTGAAGTCAATGTCTCGGTGGACAATGGCAGCCTGACGGTGGCCGGTCTGATCGATGCCAGTGGCGAGCGTGTCGGCAGCATTCGCCTGTCGGCGAAAAATGGCCTGACCCTGGCGGGCAGCAGCGTGCTCGATGCCCATGGTCGCGTGCTGCGCGTCGACAGCTACGGCAAGATCATCGATGCGCCGAACCGCGCCACGGTCGAACTGAATTCCGGCGATGGCTTGCTCACGCTGGGCAGCGGCGCGCGCATCGACCTGCGCCACGGCACCGATGCCGTGCCCGGTTTCCTCGCCGGGCAACACGATGGAGTGCTGCGCGGTACGCTGGAGCTGAACGCGCCGCGACTGGGCAGCAATGACATCGCCATCGACGCCAGCGGTGCGTTGACCATTCAGGGGGCTCGCTCCATCGGGCTCAATGGTTTGCGCCGCTATACCGATGCCCGCGATGGCGTCGATCCGGCGGTCAGTGGCCGACCATATCAGGTGATTGATCAGGCCATGCTCGAACGCATTCACGGCGACAGCAATGATTTTATCAACGGCGCACTGGGCAACAACGATCTGTTGCAACGCAAACTCGCCGGGCTGAATAACGCCACTTACGCCGACGCCTTCCATCTGCGCCCGGGCGTGGAAATCGCCAGCAAGACTGCCGACGGTGATCTGGTGGTGGAGGGCGATCTGGACCTTTCGGGTTATCGCTATGCCAGTCTCAATTCGCACACGCAGCTGAACCCCGCCGTATATGGTTCCGGGGAAGCAGGCAGCCTGGTGATTCGTGCCGGTGGCAACCTCGATATTTACGGCAGCATCAATGACGGCTTCGCGCCGCCACCGGAAACCCAGGATGACGCCGGGTGGAAACTGATTGCCGGTGTGCAGCCGTTCGGTGGCGATCTGATCGTGCCGGGCAGTGGTGTTTCGCTGGCTGAAGGGACACAGTTCCCGATCGGCGTCACGCTCAATTATGACGTGACCCTTCAGGGCGCGGTGTTGGCCAGCGGCACGTTGCTGCCGACTCAGGCAGTGTTGGCTGAGGCGTATACCTTCAGCGCCGGCACCGTGCTGGCGGGGGCGATTCACGACAGCAACGGTCATCTGCTGTACGCCGCCGGTACGCTGCTCAGCGACAGCGTGACGTTGCCTGCCGACACTCGCCTGGGTGCCGGGATCCGTTTGAACAAGGCCACCGCCCTGCAAGCGATGAACTGGCCCAAGGGTGTGCCGTTGCCCAGCGTTTACGATGCAGACCTGACTACGTTCTCCGGGGTGAAATTAAAGGGCGAAGTGGCCTTGTTGCGCGGTTCGCTGATTCCGTCGATGACCGATGTGAAGCTCGCCGAAGGCACTTCGCTGATCGAGTTGCGCCCGTTCAACGGCACACAACAGGGCAAGAACTGGGCGCTGGCCAGCA
This sequence comes from Pseudomonas sp. S8, assembly GCF_050473925.1. Taxonomy (NCBI): domain Bacteria; kingdom Pseudomonadati; phylum Pseudomonadota; class Gammaproteobacteria; order Pseudomonadales; family Pseudomonadaceae; genus Pseudomonas; species Pseudomonas sp. S8. The sequence goes on along the minus strand of NZ_JBFDVZ010000016.1, from coordinate 1,666,359 downwards.
TGCTGCCGTCGGGCAGTGCTTCCTGGTCGATGCGCGTGGTGGCGGGTGCAGATCTTGCTGCGGCCGACAGCCGTGCGGTCAAACCGCTGACCCCTGAAGGCAATCTGCGGCTGGCGGACAGTCATTACGGCGTCAACATCACCACGGCGGCGGGCAAGCTGGTCTGGGCTCCGGATAATCCCTTCTTTACTCCCTACGAGCCGGTCCCTGATGACATGCTCGAGTACTGCCAGCAAATTGCCGATTTGTGCGTACCCATGGCCCGGTGGGTCTGGGCGCCAGGCAGCGGAATGGGGCCGGACTACGAACCGGTTCCCGAGGAGGCTCAATTCATTTGTGATCTGCAGCCAGAGCTGTGCATCGGCAACAATCCCGGGAAAACGGCCAAGGCCCATATGCAGATGTTCAGTGTTCTGCGCACCGGCACGGGTGATCTCGACCTGATCGCCGCAGGCAATCTGAGCATGGATTCGCCGTTCGGCGTGTACACCGCCGGCACCCAGTCAGCGAATATCGACCCGCTCTATAACCAACCGCGCGGGCATCTTTCGGATAACAATTCGGTGATGGGCACGGCCGGTGCCGCTTATGAAAAATGGGTCGACGGCGGTAGCGACAGCCTCTATCAGGCCTGGTATCCGCAGATGGGGGGCAACCTGACAATCAATGCCGGCGGGTCGGTTTCGGGTGACTCGGTAGGCACGAAAGCGCAATCGACAGCGGCTGGGTTCCGCGAACAGATCGCCAGTGCGTCAGTGGGCAACTGGTTGTGGCGCCAAGGCACGGGCAACCCGGATGTGCCCACAGCGTGGTGGATCAACTTTGGCAGTTACGCTACTCGGTTGATGACGCCTGACGCCAATACCGAACCGTACCTGGTGGGCTTCACCGGATTCGGCACCCTGGGCGGCGGCAACATCAGCCTGCGTGCCGGTGGCGACGCCGGGATGCTCAGACCGTTGGGCGATGCGGTCAATTATCCGCGCAGCCAAGGGCTGATCGTTGCCGTGGGCAGCACCGGGCGTGTCGCCGACGATGGCAGCGTGCAGATGACCGGCGGTGGCGATATGGACATTCGCATCGGCGGCGCATTCAACCCATCGCTGCAAGCGCGGGCCGGGGATAACGGGACTCAGCCGCCGAGGCACGACCTGCAAGGCGCACTGATCAACTTGCGCGGTGCGGCGCAATTGACGGGTGGGGCGCTGGGCGGCATCAATCTGCAATACGGTGCCAGCTCGCAGTTGCATGATGTCCGTGAAACCCGACCGCTGGATCCGTTCACCTCGACGACCAGCAACGCCTCCGGTGGCCTGGTGCTGATTCCCGGAGACGCCGGCATGAGTCTCAGCACCCGTGGTGATCTGGTATTGGGCGGGGCGGCCGATCCCGGTCGTGTGAGCCAATTCAACGCCACGCCACTGCTCGATAGCGACGCTAATATCCTTACCGGCGGCACCCTGAGCGGCTTCTCACTGTGGACCGATCACACCGCCATCGATCTGTTTTCCGCCGGCGGCAATCTCACGCCCAGCACTCAGTTGGCGCAGGTCGATGGGAGTCTGTCTCCCGTGAGCGGCACCAATACCTCGCCCACCGATGGTCGTTTTGTCTACCCGGCGATTCTTCGGGCCGTTGCCGCTCAAGGTTCGATTTATGCGGGGCCATCAGCGGCTTACGGGGTCGGCAATGCTGCGCCGAAAACCGCGTACTCCCTGCTTTTGGCGCCTTCTCCATCCGGACAACTCGAACTGTTGGCGGGCGATTCCATCTATGCCGGCGGCTACGCAATCAATCAGTCCGGTGCCAGCCCGCTGGCCATCGCCACCCCGTTCAGGCCGTCATTCCTCGCCTTTTCCAGCAATAACCCCAACAAGCCACTCAACAGCAACTACGGCAGTGACGGTGTTAAACCGGATGGTAATTCGCGTTACCCATTGTTCGCTTTTGGTCCCGACAGCTATTCCGGTTTGAGTGATGTGCAGGGGCCCGCACGGTTCTATGCCCTGACCGGCGATCTGGTAGGGATACGCAGTGGCGAGACGTTGAGTTTCGATACCTCGAAACGCACTTGGTACGAAGCAGCAGGCCCTGTCTGGATGATTGCCGGACGTGACATCGTGGCATCCGGAACCCACCTGGGCCAACCGACAGCCGTGCAGCCCGAGGAAATGGGCGTCGGTCAGGAGGGCATTACCTCGACCGGCAACCTGTTCGTTCATAACAATCCGCGAGATATATCGCGGGTGTCGGCGGGTCGCGACATTCTCTACAGCAGCTTCGATATCGCCGGCCCTGGCACGCTGGATATCAATGCCGGGCGCAACATCCTGATGGAAAATCGCGCCAGCATTACCAGTCTTGGCGCGATAGTGGCCGGGGATAAGCGACCCGGTGCCAGCGTGGTATTGCAGGCGGGCACGGGCGCACAGGGGCCGGATTACACAAGGTTCATCGCGCGTTACCTGAACCCGCAGAATCTTGCCAATCCGAATGCCACTCTCAACGGTCAGCCGGGCAAAGTGGTCAAGACCTACCTCGACGAGTTGCGGAGCTGGCTGACCCTCGGCTACGGCTTCAGCGGCAACGCAGAGCAGGCACAGGCGTTCTACGCCGCGCTACCAAGTGCCGAGCAGGCGATCTTCGCTCGCCAGGTGTACTTCGCCGAACTGCGCGCCGGCGGCCTGGAATACAACGACGCCGACGGCCCGCGCAAGGGCAGTTATCTGCGCGGTCGCAACGCCATCGCCGCACTGTTCCCGAGCACCGATGTGGCGGGCAATCCGCTCCGTTACGACGGTGACATCACGCTGTATGGCGGCGCCGGGGTCAAAACCCTGTTCGGCGGCGATATCCAGATGCTCACGCCGGGCGGCGCTCAGGTGTTCGGCATCGAAGGCGCAGCACCACCGTCCACCGCCGGGATCATCACCCAGGGCTCGGGCAACATTCAGCTGTATTCGCAGGGCGGCATTCTGCTGGGGCAGAGCCGGATCATGACCACCTTCGGCGGCTCAATCCTCGGTTGGTCGGCCGAGGGCGACATCAACGCCGGTCGTGGCTCGAAAACCACCGTGGTCTACACCCCGCCGAAACGGGTTTACGACACTTGGGGCAACGTGACCCTGTCGCCTTCGGTGCCGAGCACCGGTGCGGGTATCGCCACCCTTAACCCGATTGCCGAAGTGGCACCTGGCGACATCGACCTGATCGCGCCGCTGGGCACCATCGACGCCGGGGAGGCGGGGATTCGTGTCTCGGGCAACGTCAACATCGCCGCGCTGACGGTGGTCAACGCTGCCAACATCTCGGTGCAGGGCAAGGCGACGGGTGTGCCAGTTGTGTCGGCGGTGAACACCGGGGCGATCACCTCGGCAAGCTCCGCTGCCTCTTCAGCCACCCAGGCCGCTGAAGACGTGGCCCGTCAGCAGCAGGCAGCAGCGCGGCAGAATCAGGCGTCGGTGTTCACCGTGCAGGTGCTGAGTTTCGGTAACGAGCAACTGGCGCCGACCCGCGATGGCGCCAGTCGTGCGCCGGCCAGCGGATACAACCCGAACAGCCCGGTGCAGGTGCTGGGCGCCGGGGTGCTGGATGAACAGGCGAAACAGCAGCTGACCGAGGAGGAACGGGGGCAGCTGACGTTGTAAAGGACTCTCGTGTAGTACTTTGGGCGACCGGTTGGTCGCCCTTTTTTTGTGTAGGTGGGAAGGTTCAGGGATACCCTTGTCGAGCATGCAATACGTTTAGGATTTCGATCCGCTCGGTCACCCGATAAACCACGACATAGTTGGGATGGACAACGATTTCCCGGGTGCCGGCGACCTTGCCGAAGCGATAAAGGTAGGGGTGAAGTGGGAGGGCGGAGGTAGCCGCTTCGATGGCGGCGTTCAGTTGACTGGCCGCAACGGCGTTACGGTCAGCGATGTAGTTCAGGGTTTGCCAGAGTTGAGTGCGAGCTTCAGGTCGCCAGTCAACCCGCACTGTTTTTGTTGAGTTTCGATTCGATGAGGGCGCGCATCTCGGCCATCACCTGCTCGTGGGGGATGTTGGGCCGCGGATCATCCATCGAGGCCTGTACCTGTGCCCTGAACCAGCGATCATAGCTGGCGGCCTGCTCTGGGGTTTCGAAGTCTGAAACGATAAGGGAAAGTTCGGCGCTCATAGTGACCTCCATGATCAATGTGAAGCAGTCTAAGGGGGATGTGGCTCGCTGTCGTCACTGGCAAGACGAAGTGCCAAGTATCCCCAAGCGCTGGCGGGAAAGATGTCAGACGTTTCCCTTGCCCATAAGGGAAAATCGACGCACGTTGTCATCGGATTCCTCCACAACACCGCCGTCTGTGTAGGAGCTGCCGCAGGCTGCGATCTTTTGATCTGGCTTGTGAAAACCAACGTCAAAAGATCGCAGCCTGCGGCAGCTCCTGCAGGTCGAGGTCAGAAGGCATAGGGGATGCTGACCTTGGCCCAGAGCATGTCGCCTTCCGGCCGGTTCTCCACGTCAAACTCCTTGGCCCAGCGAATCTCCGCGCTGGCGTACTTGAGAAAGGTGAAGTGCAGCGCCGGGCCAATCGCGAAGACCTTGCCGCGCACGCCGTCGTCCACATCCTGCCCGGCGAACTGCACGGTATGGCCGTACTGTTTGTCGTCGGTGGTCTGCTTGAGGTAGTAGCCGTTGATACCGAACATCACATCGTCGGTGATCTTGTAACTGGCCGAATAATCGAAGTGGAAAATCTGTCCGGACTTGTAGTCGGTGTCCTTGTTCTTTTCGTTGAAGCTGTAGGTGGTCTTGAGTGACACCTCGGTCTTGTCGGTCGGCAGCCAGGTGAACGAGAACAGCGGCTTGTAGGTGTAGAAATTGTTGCTGGTATTGGCCAGCCGATCGACGCTGTATTCACCGGTGGGCACCGTGATTTCCAGGGCGGCGCCGAGGGTCAGGTTCTTGCCCATGTCCCACAGGATGATCGGTGCAATCGTGGTGTCGCCCATGCCTTCGCGGGTATCGCTGAGACCGAATACCGACACTTCCTGCTTCAACCAGGGCTGGGCGATGTAGCCGGCCAGGCGTCCGCCGAACACGCGTACCGGGCTCAGGTAATCGATGCGCGGAATGACCGCCGTGGATTCGATGTCGACATTCGGCACCTTGCCCCCCAACGAACTGATGTTGAGCTTCGTCGACTTGTAATGGTTGTAGTAAAGGTTGAACGCGACCATGTTCTCCGGAAGGCTGTCGACTTCCAGCGGCAGCATGAAGAACCCGTCGGTGCCGGGGCCGATGTTGTCGACGCCGGCTTCGGTGGCCAGAGCCGACAGGGACGCGGTGCAACCGAGCAAAGTCAGTGCCAGACGCAAGGGGAAGGTGGCGCGGTTCGGGCTCATGGCTGTCCTCATTATTATTGTGGTGGGACGTGGCGCCGGTACGCGGAACGTCCGGCACCATAGAAATAAGCGCTAGAGGCCCGACGGGGCAGGGTATTGGCGGACAGTTAGGGGGACTTCTGCGGACAGTCGGCCAACCCTGTGCTAACTTCCTTCGACATAACCGGTTACAAAAATAACAATCAAGCGTGATCCGGAATGTCAGCCCCCATGAACGTAAAAGTCCAAGACCCCACTTTCGAATTGGCGCTGGTCTCGCCCTTTCTCCTGCAAACCCTCGCCGAAGTCGTGCACAACAAAGGCATCGACCCCGAAAGCCTGTGCCGCGGCCTGGGCTTCACCCTCGAAGATCTGCAGGATCCGGCGCAACGGATTTCCTATCGCCAGGCCGTAGCGATGATTCAACGGGCGCTCAAAGTGTTGCCCAATCAGGGTTTGGGGCTGTGGGTCGGCGCGCAGAATGTGTTGGGTACGCTGGGCTTGCTCGGGCATGTGCTGTCGCTGTGCAAGACCTTGCGCGATGCCTTTGCCCTCGGTATCCGCCACCAACACACCTCCGGCGGGATCGTGGTGTCCAGCGTCGATGTGGTGGGTGATCAGGTGCACCTCGACGCCGAGTGCCGCTTGCCGTTCGCCGACGTTCAGGTGTTTGCCGTCGAAGAGTTTTTCGCCAGCCTGCTGGTGTATGGCCGGGCCTTGGCCGGCAGTGAATTCAAGCCGATTGCCGTGGAGTTTGTGCATGCCGCACCGGATTACCTGAGCGAATACCACCGCTTGCTCGGGCCCGATGTGCGCTTCGGTTGTCTGCACAATCGTATGTTGATCGATGTTCAGTGGCTGGACGTCAACTTGCCCAATCATCATTCGCTGGCGCTGCGCCAAGCGGTTGCATTGCTGGAGCTGGAAGCGGCGCAGGTGCACCAGAAACTCGATTTGATTCAAGCCGTGGAGCGGGCGATTGCCCGGGACTTGAGCCGGGGCAGTCATATCGAAAAAATCGCCGGCGACCTGAACATGAGCAGCCGCACTTTGCGTCGGCGCCTCACCGAGCACGCACTGACCTTCGAAGCGCTGCTGGAACAGGTGCGGCAGGCGCGGACCCTGAGTCTGCTGGCGAATCCGGACATGCCGATTGAACGCATCACCGAAGAGGTCGGCTATAGCGACGTGCGCAGCTTCCGTCGGGCGTTCAAGCGCTGGACCGGGATGAGCCCGAGTGCGTGGCGTACCGAGAGCACGGCTACCATTTAGAAGATCAAAAGATCGCAGCCTTCGGCAGCTCCTACAGGGATCGGTGTAGGAGCTGCCGAAGGCTGCGATCTTTTGACTTTCATAGGCCCCACAAACCCTCCGGCTACAGGTAAACTCCCGCGCACTTTCCCAAGGAGTTCACATGAGTTACTACCAGCCGGGCATTCTCGCCACCCCCGTTCCTGCACAAGCGCGCCACCTGTTTTTCGCCCTGGCGTCGGTTGAAGCACTGCCGCAGGCGATCGACAACCTGCTGAGCCTGGTGGAGGGCAAGTCGGCGGTGGTCGGTTTCGGTGAATCCCTGACCAAGGCGCTGAACGTACAGATTGATGGTCTGCGCAGCTTCCCGGCCATAACCGGCGTCGGCGTGGAAAACCCCTCGACCCAGCACGCGCTGTGGGTCTGGCTGCACGGTGACGACCGTGGCGAACTGCTCAACCGCTGCAACGCCGTCGAGGCCGCACTGGCCCCGGCGCTGCGCCTGGTCGACAGGCAGGAAGCCTTCCGCCACAAGGACGGCCATGACCTGACCGGCTACGAAGACGGCACCGAAAACCCGCACGACGAAGCCGCCATCGCTGCAGCCTTGTTGGGCGAGGGCGCAGAAGGTCTGGTCGGCGGCAGCTTCGCCGCGATCCAGCAGTGGCAGCACGACCTCAAGGGTTTTCATCAATTGTCCGGCGAAGACAAGGACAACATCATGGGCCGTCGCCTGAGCGACAACGAAGAGATCGACGATGCGCCAGTCTCTGCCCACGTCAAACGCACCGCCCAGGAAAGCTTCGCCCCCGAAGCCTTCGTCGTGCGCCGTTCGATGCCATGGATTGAAGGTGACCGGGCCGGTCTGATGTTCCTCGCCTTCGGGTTCTCGCTGGACGCCTTCGAGGCGCAACTGCGGCGCATGAGCGGTCTGGAAGACGGTATCGCTGATGGTCTGTACCGCATCAGCCGACCGATTACCGGCGGCTATTACTGGTGCCCGCCCATCAAGGACGGCCACCTCGATCTGCGCGCGCTGCGCCTGGGCTGAGGTTTTGCAAGCACGGAGGGTTTGACCATGGACGTGGTGCGTTGGGGCATGATCGGCTGCGGCAGTGTCGCCGAGCGCAAGAGCGGGCCGGCCTTCTACAAGGCCCCGGGTTCGGCGCTGGTGGCGGTGATGGGCCGGCGCCTCGAAGCGGTGAGCGATTACGCCGCACGTCATGGCATCGCCCGGGTCTACACCGATGTTGACGCACTGATCAACAACCCCGAGGTGGACGCGGTGTACATCGCCACGCCACCCGATAGCCACCACGCCTACAGCATGAAAGTCGCCGCCGCCGGCAAGCATTGTTGCGTCGAGAAACCGATGGCGCTCAACGCCGGGCAAAGCCGCGAGATGCAGCAGGCGTTTGCCGACGCCGGTCTGCACCTGTTCGTTTCCTACTACCGCCGTTCGTTGCCGCGTTTTGCTCAAGTGCGGCAATGGCTGGCGCAGGGCCGCATCGGTGAGGTACGACACCTGAGCTGGACGCTGACCAAAGCCCCCTCGGCGGCCGATCTGGACGGCAGCGCCAATTGGCGAACCGACCCGAGCGTCGCCGGTGGCGGCTACTTTGCCGATCTGGCCAGCCATGGTTTTGACCTGTTCCAGTACCTGCTCGGCGACATCGTTGAAGTCGCCGGTTTCACCGCCCGGCAAGCCGGGTTGTATGCGGCGGAAGACGCGGTCAGTGCCAGTTGGCGCTTCGCCTCCGGAGCACTGGGCATGGGCTGTTGGAGTTTTGTCGCGGATCGGCGCGAGGACCGGGTGGAAATAATCGGCAGTCAGGGACGCATCGCGTTCTCCGTGTTTGACGAACATCCGGTGCAGCTGTTCGCCGATGAGCAGATCAGCCTGGAGATCGCGCATCACGAGCACATTCAGTGGCACCACGTGCTGGGCATGAATGCGCATATTCGGGGCGATTCGCAGCATCCGGCCGTCGCCGAGCAAGCCGTCAAGACCGACTGGGTGATGGACCAGATCCTTAAACGGCACTGAATTTTCTCTGTAAACAGAACCCCTGTGGTGAGGGGATTTATCCCCGATCGGCTGCGCAGCAGTCGTAAAACCATGCGCCTCGATCCGCCAGGTAGATTGCATCAGCCGGGTCAGGGCCGCTTCGCAACCCATCGGGGATAAATCCCCTCGCCACAAAAGTCCCGGTCAACCTGTGTCTAAGGTTATGCCCAAACAATATTTCTCAAGCTTGTCATAACGTCTCTAAGATCACGTCATAACTCGTTATAACAAGTGATCCCGTGATGACCGATAACGTACTGTCCCTGGCAAGTGTCCCGTTGCACACGCAATTGCGCGACGTGCTGCGCGCCCGCATTCTTGACGGCGAATATCCGCAAGACAGCCAAATGCCTTCCGAAAGCGAGCTCGGCGCGCTGTTCAAAGTCAGCCGCATCACCGTTCGTCAGGCACTGGGCGATCTGCAGAAAGAAGGGCTGATCTTCAAGATCCACGGTAAAGGCACGTTCGTCGCCAAGCCGAAAACCTTCCAGAACGTCAGCAGCCTGCAAGGCCTCGCCGAGTCCATGACCGGGCGCGGTTACGAGGTGATCAACCGCCTGCGCAGCTTCAAATTCATCCCTGCCGACAAACGCGTGGCCGAGCGCCTGCAGGTCGCGGAAGGCGAGACCGTGGCGCAGATCAAACGCGTCCGCCTGATCAACCGCGAACCGATCTCGCTGGAAATCACCTACCTGCCCAAAGCCATCGGCGAACGCCTGGAGAAGGCGGATCTGGTGACGCGCGACATCTTCCTGATTCTGGAAAACGACTGTGGCATTGCCCTCGGCCACGCGGATCTGGCGATCGACGCGGTACTGGCCGACAGCGATTTGACCCAGGCGCTGAACGTCGAAGCCGGCTCGCCCATCATGCGCATTGAGCGCCTGACCCACAACGCCGACGGCCAGCCGCTGGACTTCGAGCACCTTTACTACCGTGGCGATGCCTTCCAGTACCGCCTGCGGATCGACCGGCAAAAAGGGGAGCAGGCATGACGCGCAACACGTTGGAACAGGAGTACGACATCGTCGTGATCGGCGGCGGCACTGCCGGGCCGATGGCCGCGATCAAGGCCAAAGAAAAGAACCGTGATTTGCGCGTGTTGCTGGTGGACAAGGCCAACGTCAAACGCAGCGGTGCGATCAGCATGGGCATGGACGGCCTGAACAACGCGATCATCCCCGGGCATTCGACGCCGGAGCAGTACACCAAGGAAATCACCATCGCCAATGACGGCATCGTCAATCAGGCCGCGGTGTACGCGTACGCCACTCACAGCTTTGAAACCATCGAGCAACTGGATCGCTGGGGCGTGAAGTTCGAGAAGGACGAGACCGGCGATTACGCGGTGAAAAAAGTCCACCACATGGGCGCCTACGTGCTGCCGATGCCGGAAGGGCACGACATCAAAAAAGTCCTTTACCGCCAGTTGAAACGGGCGCGGGTGAGCATCACCAATCGCCTCGTTTGCACCCGTTTGCTGACCGACGAGGAGGGCGCAGTCAACGGGGTGATGGGCTTCGATTGCCGCACCGCCGACTTCCATGTGATCAAGGCCAAAGCGGTGATTCTCGCCTGTGGCGCGGCCGGTCGCTTGGGCTTGCCGTCCTCGGGTTACCTGATGGGTACCTACGAAAATCCGACCAATGCCGGCGACGGCTACGCGATGGCGTATCACGCCGGGGCCGAGCTGGCGAACCTGGAATGCTTCCAGATCAACCCGTTGATCAAGGACTACAACGGCCCGGCCTGCGCCTACGTCACCGGCCCGCTCGGCGGCTACACCGCCAACAACAAGGGCGAACGCTTCATCGAGTGCGACTACTGGAGCGGGCAGATGATGTGGGAGTTCCACCAAGAACTGGAAAGCGGCAACGGCCCGGTGTTTCTCAAACTCGATCACCTGGCCGAGGAAACCATCCAGAACATCGAAGAGATCCTGCACAGCAACGAACGCCCGAGTCGCGGCCAGTTTCACGCCAATCGCGGCACCGATTACCGCACGCAGATGGTCGAGATGCACATCTCCGAGATTGGTTTTTGCAGCGGCCATTCGGCGTCCGGGGTGTGGGTCAACGAGCGGGCCGAGACCTCGGTGAAAGGCTTGTACTCGGCGGGTGACATGGCCGCTGTGCCGCACAACTACATGCTCGGCGCGTTCACCTACGGCTGGTTTGCCGGGCACAACGCGGCGGATTTTGTCGCCGGGCGCGAGTTCTCGACGCTGGATGCCGCGCAGATCGAAACAGAGAAAGCCCGGGTCTACGCGCCGCTGGATCGTGAACACGGTCTGCCACCGGCGCAGGTCGAGTACAAGCTGCGACGCTTCGTCAACGACTACCTGCAACCGCCGAAAGTGACCAAAAAAATGCTGATCGGCTTGCAGCGCTTCAGCGACATCGAACGCGACCTTGAGCAGATGAAGGCCAACAACGCCCACGAATTGATGCGCGCCATGGAAACCAGCGTGATCCGCGACTGCGCCGAAATGGCCGCGCGCGCCTCACTGTTCCGCGCCGAGAGTCGCTGGGGCCTGTACCACTATCGCGTCGATCATCCGCAACGTAATGACAGTGAATGGTTCTGCCACTGTCACCTGAAAAAGGGCGAGGACGGCCGGATGACCAGTTTCAAGAAACCCGTCGAGCCTTACATCATCGCGCTCGATGCCGAAGACATGCAGGCTTACGACCGCTTGCGAGTGGGCGCTTTTGCCGCTTGATGCATCACCAGAGAGAGTCCGAACCATGGCCTATCAAGCCCAGGAAATCTTCTTCCGCTCCAACGCCCCGGTCACCGTGGACGAGGACAAATGCATCGCCGACAAGGGCTGCACCGTGTGCGTCGACGTCTGTCCGATGGACCTGCTGGCGATCAACCCGGCCACGCAAAAGGCTTACATGGCGTTCGATGAATGCTGGTACTGCATGCCCTGTGAAAAGGATTGCCCGACTGGCGCGGTGAAAGTCGAAATCCCCTATCTCCTGCGGTGACTGGGCGGACGCCATCGCTGGCAAGCCAGCTCCCACAGGGATTTGTAGTGAGACACGGACTTTGCAATCACAGAGAAATCTGTGGGAGCTGGCTTGCCAGCGATGAGGCCCGCCTGGACAACACAAAAGCCATCCGGCATACCCCGGACGCTGGAATAACCGAAACCCCTCGTTTCCCACCGCGCCCTGATCGCGGCGGAGACGAACATCCTATAAATGATTCGAGGGGAAACACACCATGTTGCGTGCAGCACTCGCCGGTCTGGTACTGGCCTCATTCACCCTGTCGGCCTCGGCCGAGACCATCCGCATTGCCATCGGTACTCAGGACACCACCATCAACTGCGCCGCTGGCGGGCTGTTGATTCGTGAACTCGGTCTGCTCGACAAATACCTGCCGCACGACGGCGCCTACAAAGACGCGAAATACGATGTGCAGTGGAAAAACTTCACCAGCGGTGCGCCGCTGACCAACGAGATGGTCGCCGGCAAACTCGATTTCGGCGCCATGGCCGATTTCCCCGGGGCGTTCAACGGGGTGGCGTTCGAAACCGCCGGCAAGCACAGCCTGTTCATCAGCGTCCTGTCGGGCAGCATCAAGGGCAGCGGCAACGGCATCGTGGTGCCGAGTGCCTCTGGGGTGCAGGCGCTGAGCGAACTCAAGGGCAAGACCATCTCCGTGCCATTCGCGTCGACCGCCCACGGTATGTTGCTGCGCGCGGTGGCGGAGCAGGGCTGGGATCCGCTCAAGGACGTGAACATCATCGCCCAGCCACCGGAAGTCGCCGGCTCCGCGTTGCAGGCCGGCAAGATCGACGCCCACGCCGACTTCGTGCCGTTCGCCGAACTGTTCCCCAGCCGTGGTTTCGCCCGCAAAATCTACGACGGCGCCCAGGCCAATGCGCCGACGTTCCACGGCGCGCTGGTCGATCAGGCTTACGCGAAAAAATACCCGGAAATCGTCGTCGCCTACCTGCGGGCGAGCATCGAGGCCAATCAGTTGCTGGCTGCTGAGCCTGAGAAGTACAGCGAGCTGATCGCCAAGGTCACCGGCGTCGATGCCGAGGTCAACTACCTGTTCCACGGCCCGCTGGGCGTGCAGACCCGCGATCTGAGCTGGAAGCCGGAATACCGCCAGGCGGTGGGCACGGCGATCGACACCCTGAAACTGTTGAAAAAGGCCGATCGCGGCCTCGACCTCAACACCTTCATTGACGATCAGTACATCCGCGCCGCCTTCAAGGCGTCGAACCTGGACTACACCGCGCAACTCGCCAACTACGCGCAGATTCCGTTGAAAGCCGTGGATGCGGCGACTGGCAAAGCCATCAAGGACTTTAGCCACGTCGCCGAAATCTGGGTGCGCGGCGAAGACAAAGTACGCCAGTACACCTCCGCCGAATCCGCTTTCACTGCGCTGGCCGCATTGAAACAGGAAGGCAAAAACATCCGCGCGGTGTATGCCCAGGCCAGTGACAGCGGGATCAAGTTGCTCGCCGATCAGGCGTGGTTTGCCAGTGATGCCAAGGGCCGCCTGAGTGCGTTCCTGCTCAAGGGCCAAGCGCAGCAATATGCGGCGGCGCAGGGCGGCAAGGTTTTCGACTTTACCGATGCCACAACCCAAGCCGTAGCCAGCCGCTAACCCGAAGAACACCGCGCCTCTCTGTAGGAGCTGCCGAAGGCTGCGATCTTTTGATCTTGCTTTTTAAAATCAAAGTCAAAAGATCGCAGCCTTCGGCAGCTCCTCCAGGGGATCTCGGTTGAGAGGAAGAATTGTGTACCGATCCTATTTACGCTGGGCTCCAAGGGCCGCCTCTTTGCTGCTCTGCCTGCTGTTCTGGCAACTCGCCGCCAGCCACCACTGGAATCTCGGTCTGGTCACTTTCGCCAACGTGCCAACCCCATTGGCGGTGATCGAAGCGGCGCTGGGCCTGGGCGATTCCGGCAAGCTGCTGCAGCACCTGAGCGCCAGCCTCAGCCGCGTGTTCTCCGGTTACCTCGCGGCACTTTTCATCGGCATCGCTCTGGGCCTGGCCATCGGTCGTTCGAAATGGGCCGAGGACCTGTTGCTGCCACCGCTGGAAGTGCTGCGCCCGATCCCGGCGGTGGCGTGGATTCCGTTGGCGATCCTGATGTTCCCGTCGTCGGAGCTGTCGATGGTGTTCATCACCTTCACTGGCGCGCTGTTCCCGATCCTGCTCAACACCGTGCACGGCGTCGAAGGCGTCGACCGGCGGTTGATCGCTTCGGCAAAAAGCCTCGGGGCAGGGCGCCGGGCGATCCTGCTTGAAGTGGTTTTGCCCGGCGCTGCACCGAGCATCATCACCGGCCTTGCGATCGGCATGGGCACCTCGTGGTTCTGCCTGGTGACGGCGGAGATGATCTCCGGCCAGTTCGGTATCGGCTACTACACCTGGGAGTCCTACACCATCCAGAACTACGCCGACATCGTCGTCGGCATGCTGCTGATCGGTGTGCTGGGCATGGGCAGCAGTCTGCTGATCAAGCGCCTGGGCGGGCTGTTCACGCCTTGGCACCGACCACGAGGAAAAGCCTGATGAGCGCGATGCAAACCCCGGAAGGGCGAATCGATATTCGCCAGTTGTCGATCGTGCTCGGCGAAGGCCAACACGCTTTTGAAGCCGTGCACGGTCTGGACTGCCAGATCGAACCGGGCCAGTTCGTGTGCATTCTCGGCCCGTCCGGTTGCGGCAAATCCACCTTGCTCGGTGCACTGGCCGGGCACCTGCACGCCCACTCTGGCGGCCTTAAAGTCGATGGCAGCGAGGTGTCCGGGCCGTCGCCGCAGCGCGGCATGGTGTTCCAGCATCACACGCTGTTTCCGTGGCGCACCGTGCGTGACAACGTCGCTTTTGGCCTGAAAATGCGCGGCATCGGCAAAACCGAGCGCCATCGCGCTGCCGATGAAATGCTCAAACTGGTGGGCCTCGACGGCTTCGCCGAGCGCTGGCCCGATCAGCTCTCCGGCGGTATGCAGCAACGGGTGGAAATCGCCCGGGTGCTGGTCAACCGTCCACGGCTGCTGCTGATGGATGAGCCGTTCGGCGCGCTGGATGCCTTGACCCGCCTGAACATGCAAGAGCTGCTGCTGGATATCTGGACACAGATTCGCACCACCGTGGTGTTTGTCACTCACGACATCGATGAGGCGCTGTTCCTCGCCGATCGACTGTTGGTGATGAGCGCACGTCCGGGGCGAATCATCGAAGACCTGCGCCTGGACTTCCCGCGTCCGCGTACCTCTGAGCTGGTCACCAGCACCGAATTCTCCTGCCTCAAGCGCCATTGTCTCGACCTGCTGCGCCACGACAACGACCGACCGCTGCCGCGCCTCAATCCGCTCGGCCTGCCGCCCGAACACCCCTTGCCGCGATTTGCCTTATGACCTCATTTTTTGCTGTGACCGATAACGACAACATCCTCGCCCTGCAACCGCGTTTGACCGCTGACGATGCCGGTGTGCGGCGCATTGCCCTGATCGAGCTGGCAGATCTGGAAGAACCGGACGGCCTGCTGTGGCTGGTCGAAAGGCTGACCGATGATCCGGCTGAAGACGTCCGCGCCGAAGCCGCGCGGCTGCTGGAAGCGTGGGAAGACGAACCGGTGGTGGCTGCGCTGTGCCAGGCGCTGACCGATCCGTCTGCGGCAGTGCAGGCAGCCGCCGCGCAAAGTCTGAGCCTGCTCAAGAGCGAGGCGGCAGGCCGGGTGATTCTGCCGTGGACCGAGCATGCCGAGGTCAGTGTGCGGATCGCCGCGTTCCGTGCCTTGCGCGAACTGCGTTTCGCCGCTGCGGC
Source organism: Pseudomonas sp. S8 (assembly GCF_050473925.1). Taxonomy (NCBI): domain Bacteria; kingdom Pseudomonadati; phylum Pseudomonadota; class Gammaproteobacteria; order Pseudomonadales; family Pseudomonadaceae; genus Pseudomonas; species Pseudomonas sp. S8. The sequence goes on along the minus strand of NZ_JBFDVZ010000016.1, from coordinate 1,650,871 downwards.
GCCTGCTGCTGTCGCGGCACTTGATGATGCCGATGCCAACGTACGCCGCGAAGCTGTCGGCGTGCTCGGCTGGCTAAAGCAGCTCGACGCACTGCCGGCATTGGCGCGACTGGCCAGTGCCGACCCGGACACCGAAGTGCGCCGCGCCGCCACCGGGGCTTTGGGATTGGCCTCCTGCGCCGAAGTTCTGCCGGCCCTGCGTCAGGCATTGCAGGACGCTGCCTGGCAAGTGCGCGAAGAAGCGGCGACAACCCTGGGCAAAGTCGGCCACAGCGACGCCGGCCCGGCATTGATCGCAGCCCTGAGCGATGACTATTGGCAAGTGCGCCTGCGCGCCACCCGCAGCCTCGGTCGCCTGCGTTTTGCGCCAGCGCTGGACGCCTTGATTGAGACCCTCGGCCATCGCATCAGCAACCTGCGCAAGGAAGCCGCGCTGGCCCTCGGTGAGTTGCATGATCGCGGCGCGGTGGCGGCGTTGCAGGCGGCGCAGGATGACGGTGATCCGGAAGTGCGCAAAGCGGTGCGGATTGCCTTGAGTCAGCTGCAATGAATCCGCTGTCGGTGAGCAACTCGCAAAGCGAACGGACACTGCGCCTGAGCTGGCCGGACGGCCGCGAGTCGCTGTTCAATCACGCCGAACTGCGCCGCCAGTGCCCGTGCTCGCAGTGCCGCGCGTTTCGCCTGAAAGGTGTGACTCCGCTGGTGGATGAGCGTGTTCGCCTGATTGAGATCAACCCGCAGGGCTACGGCGTGCAACTGGTGTTCAGCGACGGCCATCAACGCGGGATCTACCCGTGGGATTACCTGGCACAGCTCAGTTCTTGAGAACACTGCTTTCCCTGTGGGAGCTGGCTTGCCAGCGATGAGGCCGGCATATCAGGCATCTATGTGACTGACAGACCGCCATCGCTGGCAAGCCAGCTCCCACAGGGTTTTGTGCAATATCTGGATTACTGCGCAGCCGTCATGGCTGGCCGGCACCCGTGAAACACATCCAGCCCCGGCTGATACAGCGCGGTTTTCACCTCGAACAACCCCAGCACCGAATGGAACAGGTTGTCATGGCTCAGATCCGGCTGCCCGGTCTTGCCTTGCAGGCAATCGCGATCAATCCCCAGTTGCGCCAGCGTGTTGTTGCCAAACCACATCACCATCGGCACATGAGTCTGCGCCTCGGGCGCCAATGCATACGGCGCCGCATGCAGGTACAGGCCGTTTTCGCCCAGGGATTCGCCGTGGTCGGAGACGTACAGCATCGAGGTATCCAGGGTGTCCTGATTGCGCTTGAGCAACTCGATCACCTTGGCGAGGAAGTGGTCGGTGTAGAGGATGGTGTTGTCGTACACGTTGACCAGTTCATCGCGGCTGCAACTGCCCAACTGGTTGGTGTGGCAGATCGGGGTGAAGCGCTCCATGCTTTTCGGGTAGCGCTCGTAGTATTCCGGGCCGTGGCTGCCGTCGGCGTGCAGGACGATGATCGCGTGGCCCTTGAGGCTGTCGATGTAGCCTTGCAGGTCGGCCAGCAGCGCTTCGTCGAGGCAGTTGTTGCCATCGCAGAACGTTCCGGGCTGGTTCTTCGCGATGTCGCGGTGCGGCACACGCAGGCAGGTGCCCTTGCAGTCGCTGTTGTTGTCCAGCCACAGCACCTGCACGCCGGCCCGTTGCAGAATGTCGAGCAGGCCTTCGTAGGTTTTGCCTTTCTTGTCGCTGTAGTCCTCACGGGGGAACATCGAGAACATGCACGGCACCGACACCGCCGTGGACGTGCCGCAGGAATGCACTTGGGTGAAGTTGAGGATGTCCAGTTTGCTCAGCTCGGGATTGGTCTCGCGCGCATAGCCGTTCAGCGAGAAATGATCGGCGCGGGCGGTTTCGCCGACCACAAACACCATCAGCGACTTTTTCTCGCGGCTGGCGGCTTTGGTGCTCATCACCGCGTCTTCACCGATAGCCTGCACCACAAAGTGCTTTTTGATGCCCAGGCGTTGCTTGGTGTATTTGCTGATGGCGTAAATGTAGTTGGTCGGGTTGATGAAATGGGTGAGCTTGTCTTCTTCGCGGAAGATCGGCGCGTAGGTCGAATAGAACGCGCCTACCGATGCGCCGATCACCAGCACGCAAGCGGCAATCACCAGCAGCTTGTTGAGCACGCCGCGAAAGAACGGTCGATAACGCACCGGCCAGCGCCAGATCAACGCCGCCGGCAGCACGCCGAGCAGCAACACGTAGGCCAGCAGCTTGCCGTTGAACAGCGCCGCAGCCTCGGCCGGGTTGGTTTCGAACACATTCTGGATCATCACCGTGTCGATGGTGATCCCGTATTCGTTCATGAAATACGCCGCGCAGGCCGAGAGCAGAGCGACCACGGTCAGCGCCGGTTTCAGCGTCCAGCGAAACGAAACGAGGGTCAGCAGCAGGGTGATCGCCGCCCACAGGAACAGCCCGAACGAGGCGAAAAACGCCAGTTTGTGCGCGCCTTGCAAGGTGATCAGATTCCCCAGCGCCTTCCAGGTTGCCAGGTTGTACAGCGTCACCAGTGCCAGGGAAAACAGCAGCACCAGACGGGTGGAAGTGATGGACGGTAAACGCAGTCCTTTGCCCAAAGCCATTACAGACATTCCTCTAGCAGAATAGAAAACACGCGCGGTAACGCGCGTAACTGTAGAAGAACATTGGTAAAAATTTTGTAAACATCCTGTAACAACTACTCCGTTTCCCCGTAGGAGCTGCCGCAGGCTGCGATCTTTTGATCTTGCTTTCAGAATCAAAAGATCGCAGCCTGCGGCAGCTCCTACACAAGGCGGGGTGTCAGAAAGATTTGCTCACGCTTGCCACCACCGTCGCCGTGCACACATCCTTGAATCCCCAGTTGCTCAGGCACTGGCTTTGCGATAGATCGGTATCGATGTAGCTCAGGCCCAACACCACGCCGGCCAGGTTGTGCGTCAGCTTGACCTCCCATTCGCGGTAGCTGTCCTCGGTATGCCCGGACGCCGAGTACAGGTGTGGATCCTTGAAATCCATGTTGCCGTAACGCAGTTTCAACCCGGAATCGAACGGCAGCTCGGTTTCATAACCGACATAGGTGTAGAGCGAGCTCTGCTTGCTGTCGATCCCCGGTGCATCGCTGGAGTAATACGCCGCCAGCTTCACCCCGTAGACGCCGAGAATGCCGTACACCTCGCTCTGGTTGAACTGGCTTTCTTTGGGATAGGCGTACTTGATGTAGCCCAGGTCGAGGCTGACATCCTCGGTGGCCTGCCACAGCCAGCCGGCGTAGTAATCGACTTCCTGACGGGTTTTCAGGCCGCCGCCAAAATCGACGTTGGAGCTCCAGGCCCCCACGTACAAGCCGCTGCTGTGGGCCAGGGTCAGACCGGCCTGCACGGCCGGGTCATTCTGGGTTTGCGATATGCCGCGGGTGCGGTAGTCGCTGGCCAGGGTCAGGTCGACCAGCACGGCGAAGTCGTCGTCCAAGGGAATCGCCTGGCTGCTCAGGGGCAACAGACTCAAGGAACTCAGGGCGAGCAAGGGCAAGGCTTTCATGTGAAGTCCCGGTGTTGTGATTGTTTTAGGGGCTGGACGCAAAACCTGTAGGAGCTGCCGAAGGCTGCGATCTTTTGATCCTGATCGTAAAAAACAAGATCAAAAGATCGCAGCCTTCGGCAGCTCCTACACGGGGAACGAATTGTTATGGGGTGGCGGTGTAGACCTGACGCCCGCCAAACCAGGTTTGCAGGACCTGGGTGTCATGCAGGGCTTTTTCGTCGACGCTGAACACGTCGCGGTCGACCACGATGAAATCAGCCTGCTTGCCCGGTGTCAGCGAACCGATCTGCTGATCCAGGCCTATGGTCCGCGCCGCGTTGGCGGTATAGGCGTAAAACATGGTTTCGCGATCCAGACGCTCGTCGGCATTCAGCACGCCCATCGGCCCGACGCGGGTGATGGCCTGGGCCATGGCATTGAACGGGTTTGGTGACGACACCGGCCAGTCGCTGGCACCGGCAATCGTCGCGCCCTGTTTCAGCAGTGAGTGCGCCGGATACTGATAACGGAAGGCGAGGGCGCTGACGTAGGGCTTGATCATGTCGGTGGTGTAATCGTCGGCGCTGGCCCACAGCAGTTGCATCGAGGCGATCACGTTCAATGGCTTGAAGCGCGCGAACTCTTTCGGATTGACCATTTGCAGGTGGGTGATCGAATGGGTGATGCCGCTCTGCCGATCCTTGCGCGCGCGTTCGATGCCGTTCAGCGATTCACGCACCGCGCGGTCGCCAATGGCGTGGATGTGCACCAGCCAGCCGCGCTGGTCGATGGCGCTGACCAGCTCGCCGAAATGCTGCGGATCGATCAACAGTTCGCCCTGTTTGTGCGAATTGCGGTACGGATCGATCATCGCCGCGCTCTGCGCCGGGTACTCGATCACGCCGTCAGCGAAGATCTTGACCCCGGGCAGGGTCAGGTTGGGGATGCCCTGAAACTGTTGGCGCACTTTATCCAGCGTGTCGAGGTCGGCCGGCAGGCTTTTCGGGTTGGCGACCAGCAACGCTGCGACGTGCACGCTCATGTCGCCGCTTGCCGACAGCGCTTTGTAGGCCGGCAGCACGCCGACGGTTTTCTCGGTGGGTTTGAGCGCGAACACGGCCTCGCCCGGGGCGGCGTTGGCGGCGGGATCCATCCACGCGGTGATGCCGAGGCTGTTGTTGAAGCGCACCGCGGATTTGGCTGCGCTGAGCATATCGGCCGGGCTCGGCACCGGCATTTTGGCTGCGACCCGGTCCCAGCCGGCATCGACCAGAAAACCGTTGGGTTCACCGTTCGCCAGTGTGCCGATCGTGTCTTTTTCCGCAGCGGGCAGGGTTTTGAGCAATGCCGCGTCGATGCCGGCGCGCTTGAGCATCACGTTGTTGGCCCACGCGGTGTGGTGGTCACTGCCGGTGAACACCACCGGCACGTCGGCCCATTCGCCCTGGTTGAACGTCTTGCCCAGCGCTTCGGCCTGCGCCCAGTACGCCGAACTCATGCCGGCGATGCTCAGCACGTCGCCGTGTTTCGCCTTGCCGTCATCACGCCAGGCGCGCAGACGCTTTTGCAATTCATCGAGGGCGACGACTTCGTCCTCCATGTTGGCCGAGACCATTTCCAGACCGCCGAAAATCGCGTGGGAATGGCTGTCGATCAAGCCTGGCATCAGGGTCTTGCCGCCGAGGTCGATCACCTGCGTTCCGGGTTCGATCAGCGCCTTGATCTGCGCATTGGTGCCGACTTTCAGCACTTTGCCGTTCTCCACGGCCAGCGCCTGAACCTTTGGTTGTGCACGGTCGGCGGTGAAAATCTTGCCGTTGACCAGCACCAGATCGGTGGCGGCCATGGCTTCCATCGAGGCAAAACTTACAGCGCCAACCAACAGGCTCGGGATGAATCTTTTCATTGAAGATTTCCTTGTTATTGCGTCTGATGGCCAGATTAGTGGCTGACACTGGCCGACAGAACGCCTTCCTCACGAAAAACGTTTTTGCCTGAATGGAAAAAGCATGGACAAGTTGGGTGCACTGAAAATGTTCGTGGTCACCGCGCAACTCGGTAGTTTCAGCCGCGCGGCCGAGCAACTGGGCAAGACCCCGTCGGCCCTGACCAAAGCGGTCAATCACCTGGAGGCGGAACTCGGTGCGCGCCTGTTCGAGCGCAGCACGCGGCGGATCCTGCTGACCGAAATCGGCCGGGTCTACCTGGAAACCGCACGGCTGGTGCTGCAGCGGCTGGAGGAGGCCGGCGAAGAGATCGAGCAGTTGCAGCACGGTCTGCGCGGCAACCTGAAAATCACCGCGCCACTGGCTTATGGGCGGGCGTTTCTTGATCAGGTGTGCGACGGCTTCTTGCAGCAATACCCGCAGATCAGCCTGCAAGTGGATCTGTGCGACGCGTTCGTCAATCTGCTGGAAAGCGGCTACGACCTGGCCTTGCGCGAGGGCCATGACGACTTGCCGGGGCTGATTGCCCGGGTAGTCGGCAGCAATCGACTGGCCTTGTGCGGCAGCCCGGAGTATCTGGCGCGCAAGGGCTTGCCGGTGAATCCGCAAACCCTCGAGCAGCATGAATGGCTGCTGTATCAGCACCCATTGCTCAGTCGCGAATTCTGGTGGGCCGAGCGCGACGGCCAGCGCCTGAGCCTGCCACAGCCGACGGCGCCGCGGTTGCGCAGTGACAATTACGACCTGCTGCTGGCCGGCGCCCTGGCCGGACGCGGCTTGCTGCACACGCCGTTGTGGAGCGCCGCACCGTACATCGCCGACGGGCGTCTGGTACGGGTCATGGCTGACTACGAAATCGACCCGGACAGCTTCGGCCCGCACATTCTTGCGGTGTACCCGAGCCATCGACGAGCCACGGCCAAGGTCGTCGCGTTCATCGATTACATCGCCGCCTTCCTCGCCGAACGTGGCCTCAACTGACGCCCCGTTCCCCGTAGGATCTGCCGCAGGCTGCGATCTTTTGATCTTGCTTTTTAAAATCACAAGATCGCAGCCTGCGGCAGCTCCTACACAGTCCCCGAGTCGCCTCTTTTGTAGGAGTTGTCGAGTGAAACGAGGCTGCGATCTTTTGATTTTTGTGGATCGCCAGCTCAGGCCGACTGGCGGTGCTTGTCAGTAAAATCCCACAGGAGTACAAATGTACTCCATGACCAATCTTACTCCCCGCCGTACCGCCATCCTGACCTTTATCCGCGAACGCATCGCCGAACACGGTCAGCCCCCAAGCCTCGCTGAAATCAGCGAGGCTTTTGGTTTTGCCTCGCGCAGCGTGGCGCGCAAGCATGTGCTGGCGCTCACCGAAGCCGGGTTTATCGAGGTCAACCCGCATCAGGCCCGGGGCATTCGCCTGCTCGGGCAACCCGCGCGGCCGGAGCTACTGGACATTCCGGTGCTCGGCCGGGTGGCTGCCGGTGCGCCGATCGGTGCCGATGCCGACATCCATAACCGCTTGATGCTTGATCCCGCGCTGTTCTCCCGTGCGCCCGACTACATGCTCCGAGTGCAGGGCGATTCGATGATCGAGGACGGCATTCTTGACGGCGATCTGGTGGGGGTGAAGCGCAATCCCGAGGCGCTCAACGGCCAGATCGTGGTGGCGCGCCTCGACGGTGAAGTGACAATCAAACGCTTCGAGCGCGTAGGCGATGAGATTCGGCTGCTGCCGCGCAACCCGGTGTACCAGCCGATTGTCGTGCGCGACGATCAGGACCTGGCCATCGAAGGAGTGTTCTGCGGTCTGGTGAGGCAAGGCTGATGGGCGCCGTCGTTGCACTCGATACGCTGTTCAATGGTGGCCAGGTCTGGAAGGGCCGGCCTGCGCCGCCGGCGGCCAGCCCGCAACCCACCGGGCATGCAGCCCTCGATGCGGCATTGCCCAGCGGCGGCTGGCCGGAAGCGGCGCTGAGTGAAATCCTCCTGGCCGGCCCCGGTGTCGGCGAACTGCAACTGGTGTGGCCGACGCTCGCGCGGTTGTCGGCAGCGGGCGAGCGCATCGTGCTGGTGGCGCCACCGTTCGTGCCGTACCCGCAGGCGTGGGCGAACGCCGGGGTCGATCTGCGCCAGTTGTCGGTGATTCAGGCCAGCGAACGCGATGCCTTGTGGGCGGCGGAACAATGCCTGCGTTCGGGCAGTTGCGGCGCGGTGCTGTGCTGGCCGCACAAGGCCGATGATCGTGCGTTGCGGCGCTTGCAGGTGGCGGCGGAAACCGGCCAGACCCTGGCGTTTGCCTGGCGTGCGCTGAGCGAGGCGGTCAACCCGTCGCCGGCCGCGCTACGGATTGCCATTGATGCCAGACCGTCCCAGTTGCGCGTGCTCAAATGCCGGGGCGGACTGGCGCGCACGGCACCGATTGCGTTTGCCGTGGGACACTGAGGTCGTCATGCGCTGGGTGTGTATTCTGTTCCCGCAATTGGCCCTCGACTCGGTGTTGCGTCAGCGTGCCGATCCCGATGAACCGTTGGTGCTGCTCAGCGGCCCGGCCCAGCGCCGGGTGCTGCAAGCGGTCAATCCAGCGGCGCGCCAGCTCGGGCTGCGTGCCGGCCAGTCGATGACCGCCGCACAAGCCTTGTGCAAAGGCTTTGCCACGGCCGATTACGACCTGGCCGAGGTCGAGCACTGGCAGCAATTTCTCGCGGCGTGGGCTTATCGGTTCAGCGCCCAGGTCAGCGTGCATTACCCGCGTACCGTGGTGTTCGAGATCGAATCCAGTCTGGGCCTGTTCGGTTCCTGGACGCAGTTCGAAGCACGGTTGCGCAAGGAGCTGACCGAGCTGGGTTTCCGCCATCGCATCGTCGCCGCACCGAATCCGGTGGCGGCGCGGGTGCTGGCCAACGCCTACGACGGTCTCGTCGTACCGGACGGCGAAGCCCTGCAACATCACCTCGGGCAGTTGCCCGTCGACCGTGTCGGGCTGGAGCCGCAAGTCGCCACGGCGCTGACGCGCATGGGCCTGCGCCACCTGAACCAGCTGCAAAGCCTGCCACGTCAGGCCCTGGCCCGGCGTTTCGAAGCGTCAATGCTCAAACACCTCGACACCTTGTTTGGCGCGCGTCCGCTGGCCTTGGCGTTCTATCTGCCGCCGGATCGTTTCGATGTGCGCATTGAACTCAATTTCGACGTGCAGTCGCATCAGGCGCTGCTGTTCCCGTTACGCCGCTTGACCGCTGACCTGTCGGCGTTCCTCTGCGGACGTGACAGCGGCGTGCAGCGTTTCGACCTGCATCTGGAGCACGCCGGGCTGCCGGACACGCTGATCAAGGTCGGCCTGCTCAGCGCCGAGCGCGATCCGGCGATGCTCTTCGAACTGGCCCGCGGGCGACTGGAGCAAGTCCAGGTCGAGGCCCCGGTGCGCGGTTTTCGTCTGCGCGCCGAAGACCTGCCGAGTTTCGTGCCGCAGTTTCAGGAACTGTTCGATGACCGTCCGCAACAGACCTTGCCCTGGGAGCAGTTGCGCGAACGCCTGCGCGCACGGCTCGGCGATGACGCGGTGCAGGGCCTGCGCTTTCAGGCCGACCACCGCCCCGAATGTGCGTGGCAGAACGCTGTCGACAAACAGCGTTGCAGCGGTTTGCCGAGCGTGCAGCGTCCGGGCTGGTTGCTCGGCGAACCGCAAAGCGTGCCCGAAGGTTCGGCGCGAATCCTCATGGGGCCGGAGCGCATCGAATCCGGCTGGTGGGACGGTGACGATGTGCGCCGCGATTACTACCTGATCCAGAACCGCGCCGGTCAGCAGGGCTGGGCCTATCGGGCGGTGGGCGAGGGCGGTCCGTTGTGGCTGCAGGGCTGGTTTGCATGAGCGATGGTTATGCCGAACTGCATTGCCTGTCGAACTTCAGTTTCCAGCGCGGTGCCTCCAGCGCCCTTGAGCTGTTCCATCGGGCAAAAAAACACGGTTATCAGGCGCTGGCGATCACTGACGAATGCACGCTGGCCGGGATCGTCCGCGCCTGGCAAGCGGCGAAATCAGTGGAGCTGCCGCTGGTCATCGGCAGTGAAGTCCGTATCGATAACGGTCCGAAACTGATACTGCTGGTGGAGAATCTGGCGGGCTATCAAACCTTGTGCGGCTTGATTACCCAGGCTCGGCGGCGCACGCAGAAGGGCCAGTACCAGGTGTTGCGCGAGGATTTCAGCGAGGCGCTGCCGGGATTGTTCATCGTGTGGGTGCCGGACAGCGTCGATGACGTGCAAGAGGGGCGCTGGCTGAAACAGGCTTTCGGCGCGCGCCTGTATCTGGCGGTGCAGTTGCATCGCGGTCAGGACGATCAGCGCCGGCTGGCGGCGCTGCGGAGTCTGGCCGAGCAGCTGCAGATTGCCGCTGTCGCCAGCGGTGATGTGCACATGCACGCCCGTGGCCGGCGCGCTTTGCAGGACACCATGACTGCGATCCGCCATCACGTCCCGGTGGCCGAGGCCGGGTTGCGCCTGCACCCCAACGGCGAGCGCCATCTGCGCAGCCTCGACGTGTTGCGCGAGTTGTATCCGCAAGCGTTGCTCGACGCCTCGGTGCAACTGGCGCGGCGCTGCACCTTCGATCTTGGCGAGTTGCGCTATGAGTACCCGAAAGAGCTGGTGCCGCAGGGGCATACCGGCAGCTCCTGGTTGCGCCAACTGACCGAAGACGGCATTGCCTGGCGCTGGCCAAAAGGGCCGCAGGCCAAAGTGCTCAAGCAAATCGACGATGAACTGAAACTGATCGCCGAACTCGGCTACGAAAGCTACTTCCTCACCGTGCACGACGTGGTGCGTTTCGCCCGCGATCAGCAGATTCTCTGTCAGGGCCGCGGTTCGGCGGCTAACTCGGCGGTGTGTTTTGCCTTGGGTATCACCGAGATCGACCCGGACCGCACCACGCTGCTGTTCGAGCGTTTCATGTCGAAAGAACGCAACGAGCCGCCGGACATCGACGTCGATTTCGAGCACGAACGCCGCGAAGAAGTCCTGCAATACGTGTTTCGCCGCTATGGCCGGCGGCGTGCGGCGTTGACGGCGGTGGTCAGCACTTACCACGCTGCCGGTGCGGTGCGCGACGTAGCCAAGGCCCTTGGGCTACCGCCGGATCAGATCAATGCACTGGCCGATTGCTGCGGCCACTGGAGCGACGAAACACCGCCGCTGGCGCGGTTGCTCGAAGGCGGCTTCGATCCCGACAGCCCGGTACTGCGCCGGGTGCTGAGCCTGACCGGGCAACTGATCGGCTTCCCCCGGCACCTGTCGCAACACCCCGGCGGTTTCGTGATTTCCGAACAGCCACTGGACACCCTGGTGCCGGTGGAAAACGCGGCCATGGCCGAGCGCACGATCATTCAGTGGGACAAGGACGACCTCGACGCGGTCGGGCTGCTCAAGGTCGATATCCTCGCCCTCGGCATGCTCAGTGCGATCCGTCGCTGTTTCGACTTGCTGCGTCGGCATCGGCATCTGGATCTGAGCCTGGCGACGATTCCTGCTGAAGACAAACCGACCTACGAGATGATCAGCCGCGCCGACACCATCGGCGTGTTCCAGATCGAATCGCGGGCGCAGATGTCGATGCTGCCGCGGCTGAAGCCGGCGAAGTTCTACGACCTGGTGATTGAGGTCGCCATCGTCCGCCCCGGGCCGATTCAGGGCGGTATGGTTCATCCGTACCTGCGTCGCCGCAACAAGGAAGAGCCGGAAACCTATCCCTCGCCGGAGCTGGAAGTGGTGCTCAAGCGCACCCTCGGCGTGCCGCTGTTTCAGGAACAGGTGATGCAGATCGCCATCGTCGCCGCCGACTACAGCCCCGGTGAGGCCGATCAGTTACGTCGCTCGATGGCCGCGTGGAAACGCCACGGCGGGCTGGAGCCGCACAAGGCGCGACTGGCTGCCGGCATGAAGAAAAACGGCTACACCGAGGAATTCGCCGCGCAGATCTTCGAGCAGATCAAGGGGTTTGGCAGTTACGGGTTTCCCGAATCCCACGCTGCCAGTTTCGCCTTGCTGACCTACGCCAGTTGCTGGCTCAAGTGCCACGAACCGGCGGCGTTCGCCTGTGCGCTGATCAATAGCTGGCCGATGGGTTTCTACAGCCCGGATCAGATCCTTCAGGACGCGCGCCGCCATCAATTGCAGATCCGTCCGGTGGACGTGCGTGCCAGCGACTGGGATTGCAGCCTGGAACCGATCAGCGGCGCGCAACCGGCGATCCGCATGGGCCTGCGGATGATCAAGGGCTTTCGCGAGGACGATGCGCGGCGCATTGAGGCGGCGCGGGCGCGGGGAGCGTTTGCCGATGTCGCCGACCTGGGCGAACGGGCCGCGCTCGACAGTCGGGCCCAGGCGTTGCTCGCCGATGCCGGGGCGTTGCGCGGGGTGGCCGGGCATCGGCATCGCGCGCGCTGGGAAGTGGCCGGGGTGCAGAAACAGCTGGGTCTGTTTGCCGGCTTGCCGAGCCAGGAAGAGCCCGATGTGCTGCTGCCCAAACCGAGTGTCGGCGAGGACTTGCAGGCCGATTACGCGACGCTTGGCACCACCTTGGGGCCGCATCCGTTGGCGTTGCTGCGTGGCGAACTCAAGGCCCGGCGTTGCCGCAGTTCACAGGAGTTGCTGGACGTGGAACACGGTCGGCCAGTGAGCATCGCCGGGCTGGTCACCGGGCGTCAGCGACCGGGCACTGCCAGCGGCGTTACGTTCGTCACCCTCGAAGACGAGTTCGGCAACGTCAACGTGGTGGTCTGGCGCGATCTGGCCGAGCGTCAGCGTCAGGTGCTGGTCGGCTCGCAACTGCTCAAGGTTGACGGCCGCTGGGAGCGTGAGGGCGAAGTGCGGCACCTGATCGCCGGGCGACTGAGCGATCTGAGTCCTCTGCTCGACGGCATCCGCGTGCAGAGCCGCGACTTCCATTAACACCGATCCCCCTGTAGGAGCTGCCGCAGGCTGCGATCTTTTGATCTTGTTTTTAAAAAGCCAAGTCAAAAGATCGCAGCCTGCGGCAGCTCCTACACGGGGTATTTGTGTCGTTCAGATCAGCCAATTCATTGGCGTCAAAAAAATCTGTCGCGAATGATGGCACTTTGTCATAATGTCGCCCCTTTTCCTGCTCCCCACCGCTTTGCCGTGCCGGGGCACACCGTTTTTTCAGAAGGAATGCACAGTGAGAATGATCTCCCGGATGTTGGTCTCAGGCGTTGCGATTGCCGTGCTCGGCACCCTTGCCAGCTCCCTTGCCGGATGCGCCACCGAAAGCTCCCGCGCACTGCCGGTGGCCAAGGTCGAGAGCGCCACGCAAGTCTGGACCGGCGTTCGCGTACCGATGGCGGTGGGCAAGTTCGATAACCGCTCCAGCTACATGCGCGGGATCTTCTCCGACGGCGTCGATCGTCTCGGCGGCCAGGCCAAGACCATCCTGATCACGCACTTGCAGCAGACCAACCGTTTCTCGGTACTGGACCGCGACAACATGGGCGAGATCCAGCAGGAAGCCGCGATCAAGGGCCAGGCCCAGCGCCTCAAGGGTGCCGATTACGTGGTCACCGGTGACGTCACCGAGTTCGGCCGCAAGGAAACCGGCGACCACCAACTGTTCGGCATTCTTGGCCGTGGCAAGACCCAGGTCGCCTACGCCAAGGTCAACCTGAACATCGTCAACATCAGCACCTCCGAAGTGGTGTATTCGACGCAGGGCGCCGGCGAGTACGCCTTGTCTAACCGCGAAATCATCGGTTTTGGCGGCACCGCCGCGTACGACTCCACCCTCAACGGCAAAGTCCTCGATCTGGCCATGCGCGAGGCGATCAATCGTCTGGTCGATGGCATGAACGCCGGTGCCTGGAAACCGGCTAACTGATCGTTATTCATTGCAAGGAGCAACACCCCATGAATCTGACTTTGTCGCGGTCGCTGCTGGCCCTGACGCTGGCCGCCAGCGCCTTGCTGGCCGGTTGCAGCAGCCCGAAAACCCTGTACCAGTGGGAAGACTATCAACCGCAGGTCTACGAATACTTCAAAGGCGAAGAGCCGAAGGAAGCGCAGGCCGAAGTGCTGGAGCGCGATCTGCAAAAGATCCGTTCCACCGGCAAGGCTGTGCCGCCGGGCTACCACGCGCATCTCGGGCTGCTGTACCTGAGCATGGGCAAGGACGATCAGATGGTGCAGCAGTTCCGCACCGAAAAAGCGCTGTTCCCCGAGTCCGGCCCGTACATGGATTTTCTGCTTAAAAACGCCAAGACCGGAGACGCCAAATGATCTCGCGCACCCTGAAACTGCTGGCCGCCGGTTTGGCCCTGACCGTACTCGGTGGCTGTGTTGCGCCGAAAACCGTCGACTATTCGGCGTACAAGCAGGCACGGCCGAAGACCATTCTGGTGCTGCCGCCGCTGAACACCTCGCCGGACGTGAAAGCCTCGTACAGCCTGTTGTCGCAAGTGACGTTTCCACTGGCTGAAGCCGGTTACTACGTACTGCCGATCGCGCTGGTGGACGAAACCTTCCGGCAGAACGGTCTGACTACGCCGGATGATATCCATCAGGCTCCGGCGAACAAACTGAAGGAAATCTTCGGCGCCGACGCTGCGTTGTACATCACCGTGACCGAGTACGGTACGCGTTACATGGTCATCAGCAGCGAAACCGCGGTGACCGCCACCGCCAAACTGGTGGACCTGAAGTCCGGCACCACGCTGTGGACCGGTTCGGCGCGGGCGTCGAGCGAAGAGGGCGGCAACAACAGCGGTGGCGGTCTGGTCGGCATGCTGATTACCGCCGCAGTGAAACAGGTGATCAACAGTTCGACCGACGCCGGGTATCCGATTGCCGGTGTGGCGAGCAATCGTCTGTTGTCGGCCGGTCAGCACGCCGGTCTGTTGTACGGTCCGCGTTCGCCGAAATACGGTACCGACTGAAGATCAAAAGATCGCAGCCTGCGCCAGCTCCTGCAGGGAAACGCATCCCAAATGCAGGAGCTGCCGCAGGCTGCGATCTTTTTGCATCATGACGGCCTCCCGCTCACTTGACCCCTCCTGACTTGCGATTCATCCCCTGCATCTCGCCACCAAAGGCGATATCCTGCGCCACACTTATCGAAGCAAACAGCGCAAAACTCTGGAACACCGTGTTTGCCTGAGGCTAAAGGAGTGTTCGAATGACCGAGAAGAAACTGGAAACCACGGTCGACCGCGTCTACCAAGGGGTTTACCAGGCGATCAGCAAGCGTTCGCTGCGTCCGGGGATGAAGCTGGGCGAGGCCTCGCTGGCCGAACTGTTCAATGTCAGCCGTACGTCGGTGCGCGCTGCGCTCAAGCAACTGGAGGCTGATGGCCTGGTCACCACCGAGCCCAATAAGGGTGCGTCGGTGTCTTTGCCCAGCGATGAAGAGATCCGCTCGCTGTTCGAAACCCGGCGGCTGATCGAGATCGGCATCGTCACCGAGCTGTGCCGCCGCAAGGACACCGCGGCGATGCAAGACCTGCGCAAACACCTGTTGCTGGAAGATGAAGCCCACGCCGCCGGCGATCATGAACGACTGATCCACCTGCTCGGCGAGTTCCATATCAAACTGGCGCGCAGCCTCAATAATCCGGTGCTGCTGGACTGGTTCCAGAAGCTGATTTCCCGTGCCTCGCTGTACGTTGCCGCACTGGATGACGACAGCCACGAAGCCTGCCGCGACAACGAACATCTGCGCCTGATCGAATACATCGAGGCAGGCGACCAGAACGCCGCCATCGAGCTGACCTGCCTGCACCTCAATGGCGTCGAAAAGGCGATTCTCGACGTCGCTGCGAAGATGAAAACTGGCTACCATCCGCTCAAACACCTGATCGGGGTCTGAACCCGGGGCGCCGCGAGAAATCGGCTATACCTTCAATGAAACCAATGCGACCGACGGCGCTCGAAACACAGGGGCGCTGCGTTCGTTCAGCGTTGCGATATATCGGGCAAACACCACAGGACACCGAGTCAATCGATGCAGTTTTTATCCGATAGCCACGGTTGTGACGGCTGGAAAGGCGAGATGGCCGAACGCATTTGCGCGTTCGACTGGCGCCACACCGAACTCGGCCCGCTCGACACCTGGCCTGCCAGCCTGTGCAGCACCGTGCAATTGATGCTGGCTTCGCCCTTGCCGATGGTCATGCTCTGGGGCCACGCCGGGTACATGATCTACAACGACGCGTACTCGCAGTTTGCCGGTGGTCGCCACCCGTATCTGCTGGGTGCACCCGTGGAACTGGGGTGGCCGGAAGTCGCCGAGTTCAACCGGCACGTGGTCGACACCTGTCTGGCGGGCGGCACCTTGTCCTACCGCAACAAGGAACTGGTGCTGTTGCGCGATGGCGTGCCTGAAGATGTCTGGATGGATCTGTATTACAGCCCGGTGGCCAACGACGACGGCGTGCCTTCTGGGGTGATGGCGATGGTGGTCGAGACCACCGAGCTAGTGCGCTCCGAACAACTGCGTCAGGCCGCTGAAGACGCCTATCGCGCCGATAACGAACGGGTGCGTCTGGCACTGAATGCCGGGGCGTTGCTCGGCTCGTTTGTCTGGGATGTGAAGAACAATGTGTTGTCGGCGGACGAGCGTTTCGCTCGCACGTTTTCGTATCCGCCGGAGCAGGATCTGAGCAACCTGCCGCAATCCTTGACTGAATCGCGGATTCACCCGGATGACCTGGCGTGGGTGCAGGACCGGGTCAATCATTCACTGCACACCGGCGAGCCATACAACGCCGAGTACCGCGTGTTACGGGCCGACGGCAGCTATCTGTGGGTGCTTGCCAGTGGCGCCTGCGAGTTTGACGAGCAAGGCACGCCGCTCCGTTTCCCCGGGGTGTTGATCGACATCCATGAACGCAAGATCGCCGAAGAATCCCTGCTCAAATTCACGCGCAACCTGGAGCAGCGGGTGGCCAGTGAAGTGGATGCCCGGCTGGCGGCGGAAGAGCAATTGCGCCAGTCGCAAAAACTTGAAGCCATCGGCGGACTTACCGGTGGCGTGGCCCACGATTTCAACAACCTGCTGCAAGTGATTGCCGGCAACCTGCATTTGCTGGCGCGGCATGAGCCGGACAATGCCAACGTGCAACGCCGGGTCAGCGCCTCGCTGGCAGCGGTGGAACGCGGTGCGAAACTGTCGTCGCAATTGCTCGCTTTTGCCCGGCGCCAACCGTTGTCGCCGGCGGTGTGCGATCCGCGGCAGATCTTCGACGGCGTCGGCGAATTGCTCCAGCGTGCGCTGGGCGAAACCATTCAGATCGACGTGCAATTGCCGCAGGAACCGTGGCACATCAACGTCGACCGCAATCAGCTGGAAAACGCCATTCTCAATCTGGCGATCAACGCCCGGGACGCGATGAAAGGCGAGGGCACGATTGTCCTCAGCGCCATCAATACGCGGCTGGACAGCACTTTTTGCGCAGGCAAAGGCATCGTCGCCGGCGATTTTGTAAGGGTGATGGTCAGCGATAGCGGCGTCGGCATTGCGCCTCAAATGCTTGAGCAGGTATTCGAGCCGTTCTTCACCACCAAGGCTGACGGCCAGGGCACCGGGCTCGGTTTGAGCATGGTGTTCGGTTTCGTCAAACAAAGTGGTGGCCATGTCGAGATCGACAGCACCGTGGGCGAAGGCACGCGGGTGCAACTGTACTTTCCGCGCAGCCTGCGTCCGGTCCTTGATGAGACGCCGAGTATCGACAAGCAACAGGGCGGCGGCCACGAGACCATCCTGGTGGTCGAAGACAACGACGCGGTGCGCGCCTCGGCCGTGGAATTGCTGCGCGAAGAGGGTTATCGCGTGTTGACCGCCGGTAATGGCGACGTGGCGATGCAGAGGCTGCTGGAAGGTATCGAAGTGGATCTGATTTTCACCGACGTGGTGATGCCGGGGCTGATCAAAAGCTCCGATCTGGCGGCATGGGCCAAGGTGCAGGTACCGCCGGTGTCGGTGCTGTTCACCTCTGGCCACACCCGCGACATCATTTCGCGCAACCACCAGTTGAGTCCGGACACGCACTTGCTGAGCAAACCGTATGGCCCGGAGTCACTGTTGCAGATGATTCGATCGGTGCTCAGTGCCTAGCTGGCCAATTCCCGATTCCCTGTGGCGAGGGGATTCATCCCCGATGGAGTGCGCAGCACTCCCCTGCATTTTTCCAGCTATATGGCATTTGCAGTGACTGCGCCGGCTGCGCCGCCGATCGGGGATAAATCCCCTCACCACAGGGTTCAGCTTCGCCCCTAATTTTTTCTGCAGGGACAGCCAATGACTTCCAAGCGTAATTCCAAAGCACCTACCGGCATGGTCCGGGTGCGTGGCGCCCGTGAGCACAACCTGAAGAACGTCGACGTCGACATTCCCCGCGATGCGCTGGTGGTGTTTACTGGCGTTTCCGGTTCGGGCAAGTCGTCGCTGGCCTTTTCGACCTTGTACGCCGAAGCCCAACGGCGCTATTTCGAATCGGTGGCGCCGTACGCGCGGCGCCTGATCGATCAAGTCGGAGTGCCGGATGTCGATTCCATCGAAGGCTTGCCGCCTGCCGTGGCTTTGCAACAGCAGCGCGGTACGCCGAGTACGCGGTCGTCGGTGGGCAGCGTGACCACGTTGTCCAGCCTGATCCGCATGCTGTATTCCCGCGCCGGCAGTTATCCGTCGGGGCAACCGATGCTCTATGCCGAGGATTTTTCACCGAACACGCCGCAGGGCGCCTGTCCAGAGTGCCACGGCCTTGGCCGGGTCTACGAAGTGACCGAGGCGCTGATGGTGCCCGATCCGAACCTGACCATCCGCCAGCGCGCCGTGGCGTCCTGGCCGCTGGCGTGGCAAGGGCAGAACCTGCGCGACATTCTTGTGACCATGGGCATCGACGTCGACATTCCGTGGAAGAAGCTGCCGAAAAAACAGCGCGACTGGATTCTGTTCACCGAAGAAACGCCCACCGTGCCGGTGTACGCCGGGCTGACCCCGGAGGAAACCCGGGTCGCGCTCAAACGCAAGATGGAACCGAGTTATCAGGGCACCTTCACCGGCGCCCGCCGTTACATCCTGCACACCTTCACCCACTCGCAAAGTGCGCTGATGAAGAAGCGCGTTGCGCGATTCATGCTCGGCAGCCCGTGCCCGTTGTGTGACGGCAAGCGCCTCAAGCGTGAAGCGTTGTCGGTGACCTTCGCCGGTTACGACATTGGCGAGTTGTCGCAGATGCCGTTGCTGCAAGTCGCCGAAGTATTGAAGCCCGTGGCTGCGGCGACGTATCTGGAACAGGCCGAGGAAAGCGGTGAAACCCTCAGCCAAGCGCAAACCCGCGAGGCGCGTCAGCAACGCGTCGCCCACGGTGCCAGCGGCCACGCCAGCGCGCCGGACGTACGCCACACGCCGAACCTGTCGCTGGAAAAGCGTCTGGCAGCGCAGCGCATTGCCGAGGACTTGCTGGAACGGGTGAGCACCCTGACCGATCTGGGCCTTGGTTACCTGGCGCTGGAGCGAAGCACGCCGACCTTGTCGTCCGGCGAGCTGCAGCGCCTGCGTCTGGCGACACAATTGGGCTCGCAACTGTTCGGCGTGATCTACGTGCTCGACGAGCCGTCCGCCGGCCTGCACCCAGCCGATGGCGAGGCGCTGTTCGAAGCCTTGCAGCGCTTGAAGGCTGACGGCAATACGCTGTTTGTGGTCGAGCACGATCTGGAAACCATGCGCCGCGCCGACTGGCTGATCGATGTCGGCCCGGCGGCGGGCGAGAAGGGCGGGCAGGTGTTGTACAGCGGCCCGCCAGCAGGCTTGGCCGAGATCGACGAATCGCAGACCCGCGCCTATCTGTTTGCCGAGAGCCAGCGGCAGACCCGCACCGCGCGCAAGCCGAGCGGGTGGCTGAAACTCGATGGCATCAGCCGCAATAACCTGCACAACCTCAGCGCTGAATTTCCGCTGGGCTGTTTCACCTCGGTGACCGGGGTATCGGGTTCGGGCAAGTCAAGTCTGGTCAGTCAGGCGTTGCTCGAACTGGTCGGTGCGCAACTCGGGCGGCCGGTGATTGAAGAGGCGCCGGAAGAACTCAGTCTCGAAGACGACGCGCCGCAGGCCAGCAGCGGTCAGGTGACGGCGGGGCTGGAGTCGATCAAGCGTCTGGTGCAGGTCGATCAAAAGCCCATCGGCCGCACGCCACGTTCGAATCTGGCGACCTACACCGGGCTGTTCGACAACGTGCGCAAACTGTTCGCCGCCACCCCCGAGGCGCGGGCGGCGGGGTACGACGCCGGGCAGTTCTCCTTCAACGTCGCCAAGGGCCGTTGCCCGACCTGCGAGGGTGAGGGGTTTGTCAGCGTTGAGTTGCTGTTCATGCCGAGCGTGTACGCACCGTGTCCGACCTGTCATGGCGCGCGCTACAACCCACAGACGTTGATGATTCAGTGGCAAGGCCTGAGCATTGCGCAGGTGCTGCAACTGACCGTGGATGAAGCGGTCGAGGTGTTCGGCGAACAGCCGACAATTCGCCGTTCGCTGGAAGTGCTGCGAGACATCGGCCTCGGTTATCTGCGGCTCGGGCAGCCGGCCACCGAGCTGTCCGGTGGCGAGGCGCAGCGGATCAAACTGGCAACCGAACTGCAGCGCAATCAGCGCGGCGCGACCCTGTATGTGCTGGATGAACCGACCACCGGTTTGCATCCGCGGGATGTCGATCGGCTGCTGGAACAACTGGACAACCTGGTGACGGCAGGGCACACGGTCATCGTGGTCGAGCATGAAATGCGCGTGGTGGCGCAGAGTGACTGGGTGATCGACATCGGCCCGGGGGCCGGGGATCAGGGCGGCCGGATTGTCGTGGCCGGCACACCGCAGAAAGTCGCAGCGAGCAAGAAGAGCCGGACGGCGCCGTTTCTGGCGCGGGCCTTGAGCCGATAGCCCAACGGTTCTGCGGTGTGCACAAGGCTGTTGATCAACATAAAACCTTGTGGGAGCTGGCTTGCCAGCGAAAGCGGAATGTCAGGCAATGAGAGGCTGAATGTGCCGACGCCATCGCGGGCAAGCCCGCTCCCACAGGTTATCGGGTGTACATAACCCTTTTGGGAGCCAGCAGGCTGGCGATGGCGTTGTGTCAGGCACCATCAAGCGTGCGACGAACCTTGTCCAGCAGTTCGCTGATCTGGAACGGCTTGACCAGCATTTCCATGCCGCTGCCCAGGAATACCTGACGATTGATCGCGGTCTCGGCATAACCGGTCATGAACAGGATCGGCAGGCTTTCACGCCAGCCCCGCGCCACGTCCGCCAGTTCCCGGCCGCTCATGCGCGGCAGGCCGACGTCGCTCAGCAGCAGGTCGATCGTCGGGTCATTCTGCAAGCGCTCCAGCGCGGTTTCGATATCCGCCGCCTGCGTGCAGCGATAACCTGCATCCTCCAGCACTTCGGTGACGAACATGCGCACCGCCGGCATGTCCTCGACGATCAGGACATGCTCGCCGGCACCCTGCGGATCCACCTTCGGCGCCGGGATGTCGGCGCCGGTCGGGTCGTTGGTCGCCGGCAGCATGAGGGTCACTTCGGTGCCGCGCCGTGCCACGCTGCGGATGTGCGCATCGCCACCGGATTGGCGGGCAAAACCGTAAATGGTCGACAGCCCCAACCCGGTACCCTGGCCCAGCGGTTTGGTGGTGAAGAACGGGTCGAACACCTTGTCGATCACACTGTGCTCGATACCGGTGCCGTCATCGCGCACCGACAGCGCGACATACGCACCATCGGCCAGATTCGGGTCGCCATGGGAATACGCCGCATAGGTGTTGACCCAGATATTGCCGCCTCGGGGCAGCGCATCCCGGGCGTTGATGACCAGATTCAGCACCGCGCTTTCCAGTTGCACCGGATCGACCAGGGCAATCGCCGGTTTGTTGGTCAGCTCCAGTTTGAGCGTGATGCGTTCACCGATGGTGCGCATCAGCAACTCTTCCAGCGAGCGCACTTGCTCATTGATGTCTACCGGTCGGGTATCCAATGGCTGTTGGCGAGCGAAGGCCAGCAGGCGATGAGTGAGTGACGCGGCGCTCATCGCTGAATTCAGTGCGGCTTCGGCGTAGAACTGCACCTTGTCCGGACGCGCATCGGCCACGCGTTTCTGGATCAGTTCCAGGCTGGTGATGATCCCGGTCAGCAGATTGTTGAAGTCGTGGGCAATGCCTCCGGTGAGCTTGCCCAGCGCGTCCATTTTCTGCACTTGCAGCAGCTGCGATTCGGCACGCACGCGCTCGGCGACTTCCTTGGCCAGTTGTGTGGTGGTGTCGTCCAGCTGTGCCAGGTGCGAGCGTTCGCGGTGGCGATGCTCGGTGACGTCTTCGACGAATACCAGGCTGAGCTGCGGCGTGCGGTACGGCGAAATCTGCCACTCGGTTTCGCGAATCTCGCCCTGTACGCGCATGTTCAACGTGCCTTTCCAGCGCTCGCCATCGACCAGTCGCAGGCGCAACTCGTTGAGGATCGCGCCCTGGTCATCGTCGAAGCATTCGCTGAGGGTGTGCGGGTTGCGGTTGTCCTGAATCATTTGCGTGAAGGCGTGGTTGCATTCATGCACTTTCAGGTTGGCGTCGAGCACGGCAATCGGCGCCGAGACATTGACGAAAATCTCGCGAAACCGGGCCTCGCTCTCGCGCAGCGCGTTTTCGGTATCACGCACTCGCAGCAAAGTGCGCAGGGTCGCCAACAGCACGTCCGGGTCCACCGGGTGAATCAGGTAGGCATCGGCCCCGGCGTCCAGCCCGGTGATGATGTCGCCGGTCTGGATCGACGCCGCAGACACGTGGATCACCGGCAGCAGCGCGGTGTGTGCATCGGCCCGCAGGATGCGCACGATATCGAAACCGCTCATGTCCGGCAGATTGACGTCGAGGATCAGGGCATCGAGCGCTTCGCTGGCGATCAGCGTCAGGCCCTCGCTGCCGGTACCGGCCTCCAGCACCTCATAGCCATGCCGCTCCAGACGCCGGCGCAAGGCGTAGCGAGTGGCGACGTTGTCGTCGACGATCAACAGACGGATGTCACGTTTCATCGACATTCTCCAGGGCGAGCGCCAGTGGAATGATCACGAAAAAGGTCGAGCCGACACCCGGTGTGCTGTCCATCCCGACCTCGCCGCCGAGCAGGGCGGCGAAGCGCTTGCACAGCGACAAGCCGAGACCGGTGCCGCGCAGGCGTTTCTGCAATGGCGAGTCGACCTGAGAAAAGTCCTCGAACAATGCACCATGCAGCTCCGGCGCGATACCGATGCCGGTGTCGCTGACGGCAAAACGTACTCTGTCCGCACCTTCCAGGCGCGCCGAGACCCGGACTTCGCCACGGGTGGTGAATTTCAGCGAGTTGGAAATGAAATTGCGCAAGATCTGCGCGAGTTTCTTGTCGTCGGTGTACAGGCGCGGCAATCCGACCGGCTCTTCGAAAATCAGATCAACCGCCGACGCATCGACGATCGGCCGGAACATGCCACGCAACGCGCTGAACAGATCGAACATGTCGAACCACGCCGGAGAAATACTGATTCGTCCGGCTTCGATTTTCGCCAGATCGAGCAGGTCATCGACCATGTCGCTCAGTTCCCGGGCGGCGCTGCTGACGAACGCCACTTGTTTGTGCTGCTCGGGGCTGAGCGGACCGTCGAGCTCGTCGGCGAGCAAACTGTTGACGCTCAGGATCGAACCCAGCGGCGTGCGGAACTCGTGGCTCATGTACGACAGGAAACGGCTTTTCAGATCCGAAGCCTGGCGCAGTTGTTCGGCCTGGGTGTCGAGCTCGGCGTAAAGCGCAAGCACGCCCTGGTTGGTTTCGTCGAGTTCGTCGCGCAGGGCGGCGGTCTCGCTTTGCAACTGGGCGATCAGCGCAGCCTGCTCCGCCGCGTTCAGGGTGGGCGACTCAGCCATGGGCGGCCTCCAGGGCAACGACCAGCACCGTTACGTCGTCGCGTCCGCGACAGAAGTCGCGGTGCAGGACGCTGGCTATCACGGCGGGATGGCGGTGCACCAGACCGGGGTAGTCTTGAAGATTCCAACGGGACTGCAGGCCGTCGCTGTACATGATCAATAGATGTCCGTTCACGTGAGCATAGTCAAAGGGCTGGGCTTTCCGGTATTGGCCGCCGACGATCCCCGGATGCGAGGCCAGCCCGCGCGACTTGTCGGCGCTGATCAGGCTGGCGCCGATGTTGCCAACGCCGGTAAAGGTCAGGCCGTCGCGGGCGGCATTGAACTGCGCGAACGCGGCAGCACCACCGCGGCTGCCGATCATGTCGCGGTGCATGTCCTCCATCAGCAGCACCGGGCTGGCGAACGGGCTCTGGGCGAACACCTGTTCGCCGGCCTTCGCCGCCCGTTCGGCGTCTTCACCGTGGCCGAGGCCGTCGATGATCAGCGCACTGACGTTGGCACCGTTGTACGCCAGGTGCCAGGCGTCGCCGCACGCCGGATCGTTGTGCAGTGAGTGCTGGCTGACGCCGTAACGCAGGTCGGGCTGACGGTCTGCGCGTGGATACAAACGCGCCAGCAGCACCGCGCCACGGGTGTCGGCATAAACGTCAAACACGTCGGTCTGGCGCGCCACGGCGCCCAGCCCGATGCCCTGGGTGCCGCCGGTGGAAAAGCCATCGGTCAGGCACGCGTCCAGGTCAAAGCCTTGAGCGCGATCGACCGCAAGCATTTCGATGCCGAAGCCGCCGGTTCGCGGTAGCAGCCGCAGATGAAACTCGCCACGGCTGGCATGCTTGAGCACATTACTGGCCAGTTCGGTGGCGACCAGCGCCACACGTCCGGCTTCGGTCGCATCGAAGCCATGTTGCTCGGCGAGCCGTTGCGCGGTGCGCCGGGCGTGGCCGATCTGGCTGCTGTCTTCGATCAGCAGCACCTGGGTCAGCGACCCAGCGATATTCATGTCCATCGGGTGATCGTTATTCGAGTGCCCTTGCCGGGCTCGGTGTCCAGTTCGAATTCATCGACCAGCCGTTTCGCGCCCGTAAGCCCCAGGCCCAGACCGCTGCCGGAGGTCCAGCCATCGGTCATCGCCAGTTTGATGTCGGGAATGCCCGGGCCTTCATCGCGGAAGGTCAGGCGCAGGCCGACACGAGCGTTTTCGTCGAGGATCTGCCAGTCCATGTCGCCGCCACCGCCATAGACCATGGTGTTGCGCGCCAGCTCTGAGACGGCCGTCACCAGTTTGGTCAGGTCGATCAGCCGCATGCCGCATTCGGTGGCCAGTTTGCGCGCCGTCTGCCGGGCGAGCACCACGTCCTGCTCGATGCTGATCGGTTGAGTACCGCTGCTGCGCACGGTCATTGTTGGCGTACTCGTTCCTGCAGCAGTTTCATTCCGCGCTCGACGTTCAGCGCGGTGCTGACGCCGGGCAGGGTCAGGCCGAGCTCGACCAGAGTAATTGCCACGGCGGGTTGCATGCCCACCAGCATGGTTTCGGCATCCATGATTTTTGACAGGCCGGAGATGGTGCCGATCATCCGCCCGATGAACGAGTCGACCATGTCCAGCGCCGAGATGTCGATCAACACACCGCGCGCCGACGTCCTGCTGATGCGCTCGGACAGGTCGTCCTGCAGGGTCAGGGCCAGTTGGTCATGCATGTCGACCTGGATGGTGACGAGCAGAAAGTCGCCCATTTGAAGAATCGGAATACGCTCCATCGGCTCAGACCGCTTTGCCGAGGCTGATGCCCAGGCGGGTGAGCGCGAGTTTCAATGCATCGGCCAGATTGGCCTTGGTGACCACGCCTTGCAGGTCCAGGCCCAGGTGCACGATGGTCTGGGCGATCTGCGGACGCACGCCGCTGATGATGCAGTCGGCGCCCATCAGGCGAATCGCGGTCACGGTTTTCAGCAGGTGTTGCGCGACCAGGGTGTCCACGGTGGGGACGCCAGTGATATCGATGATGGCGATTTCCGAACCGGTGTCGACGATGCGTTGTAGCAGGGACTCCATCACCACCTGGGTGCGTTGCGAATCCAGGGTACCGATCATCGGCAGCGCCAGCACGCCATCCCACAGCTTGACCACTGGCGTGGAGAGCTCCAGCAGTTCTTCCTGTTGACGTTTGATCACCGCTTCGCGGGACTTCTGGAAGGTACGGATGGTGTGCATGCCGAAGGCGTCGAACAGTTCGGAAATCTCCCAGAGTTGTTCGGCCAGCAGTGCCGGTTGTTCGCGATAGTGACTTTGCAGCAAGGCAAACAGCGGGCCTTTGAGCGCGAAAATGAAGCTGGCGGTCTGTTGCGAATCCTGACCGAGCAGGGCGCGGCTATGGGACAGCTTTTCGAGGAACTGGCGCGTGGCTTCCCAACCCGGCGCATTGATGTTGGTGCCGTTGTCATCCTGCAGGCCATTGATGACCAGTTGCAGGAAGTCGCTGGTCTGTTGTTGCAGGTCATGGTCCTTGAGATTGCGGGTGGCGCCGCTGGCTTCCAGGCCGTTGATCCATTCGCTCAGCAGTTGGGGTTGCTTGTTTTTCATCGCATCGAATGTGCTGTTCTGCAGTGCTGCCATGTGCCTGTTGCTCCGTAGCGTATGGGGGCCGGTTCTGTAAAAAATGACCGGTGCGAAGTCAGTGACCTTTGCCGTTCAAAATAGTTGTTCCATTGCGCAAGGATATTTTTGATCTGGCGCAAGAAAGGCCCCGGTAACTCTAGTCGGGATGGCCGCATCTGGCGGTTTTTTGCGCGCCGGGCGTGCGCAGGGCGCGGGTCGCAGAATGAAAAAAGCCGCATCGGCAGGATGCGGCTTTGTGGGGCAGGCGCGCGGATTACTTGCTTGGGTGCTTGGCCTGCAGCTCTTTGGCGGCCGTCAGGTGTTTTTCCAGCGCCGGCAACATCTTCTGCGCGAAGGCTTTCAATTCCGTGGCGCCCTTGACCTTGTCGTCGGTCACCGTGTTCGCTTCTTTCTTGAACAATTCGATGGTTTCTTCGTGGGCTTTGACCTGATTGTTGGCGTAGGCGGCGTCGAAGGACTCATCGCGCATGTCGAGGATCTTCTCCTTGGCCTGCTTGACCAGGGTGGTGCTGTCCGGCACCTCGATGTCATTGGCCTTGGCGATGCTCGCCAGTTCATCGTTGGCCTTGCCGTGGTCGGTGATCATCATGTTGGCGAAGGCCTTGATGTCGGCCGACTGGCTTTTTTCCAGGGCCAGACGGCTGGTCTCGATCTCCGCAATGCCGCCGGCTGCGGCATTGTCGACGAAGCTGTTGGAAGTGGCGGCAAAGGCACTGCCCATGCCGCTGCTCAACGCGACAGCCAGAACGAGATGACGCAGGTTGAATCCGTCCATTGGTATTTCTCCACACAGGTTTTTGTTGACGTTATGCAATGGAGGCAATGGCGCGGGCAAAGGTTTGATCGCGTTTACGACAGGGCGACGAACGGCCACCGCTGGTCTGACAGGTGGTCGACAGAACCCCTCAACCGAGGCCATTCTGATACAGGCTGACGCCATCGGTCGCGTTGGCTGCCGATCAACTGACGGAGGTGTTCCATGCCGGTGACTCATGACCTGTATCAGGATTTGAAGCTAACGAAGGAAGAGGTCCAGCAAAAACGCTCCGAGGATCCATTTCTGGATGCACTGATCAACAAGTATTCCGAGGCGGACGCCGACGTCGTCAAGGCCGAGACGGCAACCTCGGATGCGCCCAGCGATGACACATTGAAAAAACTCAAAGAAAAACGCCTGCAGGTCAAAGACAAGATCGTCGCCCAGTTGCAGGCTCGACCCTGACCGTCAGTCGCTTCACCGCTGCGCGATGGTGAAATGACTGAACGCCGCCCCCGACCGGCACCTCGAATGTACAGAGTCTTCACTTAGCGACTCTTTGCGAGGTGCCTCATGAACACACCCAGATTTCCCAGTGAAGAGCAGGGCGCTTTCGACCCGGTGCCCACGCATCCGGAACCCGATAGTCCGGCGCACACCACAAGCCATCCTGAAGAACCGGATGAGGGTCTTCCTGAAGACGAAGATCCGGACACGTTCGACCGATTCGGCAATTGACAGGCCCCAAGCGCTGGCAAGCCGGTTGTCGCAGGGGATGTGTGGTTTGGTGGAGTCGGGACATTTGCCACTTGGCAGCACAAGCGTGCCGCTCGGGCGTTTCGCGGCTACAATGCGCGCCTTGACCGTGACCGCCTGACTAAAAAAACTATGTCCTTGCCCAAGCATCACCTGGAACTGCTCAGCCCCGCCCGTGACGTGGCCATCGCCCGTGAAGCCATCCTGCACGGCGCCGACGCCGTGTACATCGGTGGCCCAAGCTTCGGCGCGCGCCACAACGCCTGCAACGAAGTGAGCGAAATCGCCGAGCTGGTGGAATTTGCCCGCCGTTATCACGCGCGCATTTTCACCACCATCAATACCATTCTGCACGACAACGAACTGGAGCCGGCCCGCAAGCTGATCCACCAGTTGTACGACGCCGGCGTCGACGCGCTGATCGTTCAGGATCTGGGCGTAATGGAGCTGGACATCCCGCCGATCGAGCTGCATGCCAGTACCCAGACCGACATCCGCACCCTGGAGCGGGCGAAGTTCCTCGATCAGGCCGGTTTCTCGCAACTGGTGCTGGCCCGTGAGCTGAACCTGAAAGAAATCCGCGCCATCGCCGATGAAACCGATGCCGCCATCGAGTTCTTCATCCACGGCGCGCTATGCGTGGCGTTCTCCGGGCAGTGCAATATTTCTCACGCGCAGACCGGGCGCAGCGCCAACCGTGGCGACTGCTCCCAGGCCTGCCGTCTGCCGTACACCCTCAAAGACGAAAAGGGTGGCGTGATCGCCTACGAAAAACACCTGCTGTCGATGAAGGACAACAACCAGAGCGCCAACATCCGCGCGCTGGTCGAGGCCGGTGTGCGCTCGTTCAAGATCGAAGGTCGTTACAAGGACATGGGCTACGTGAAGAACATCACGGCCTATTACCGCCAGCGCCTCGACGATGTGCTCGAAGACCGTCCGGATCTGGCCCGTGCTTCCAGCGGCCGCACCGCGCATTTCTTCCTGCCGGACCCGGAAAAGACCTTCCACCGTGGCAGCACCGACTACTTCGTCACCGATCGCAAGATCGACATCGGCGCGTTCGACTCGCCGACCTTCACCGGCCTGCCCGTGGGCACCGTCGAGAAAGTCGGCAAGCGTGACATGCAGGTGGTGACGCAGGAGCCGCTGTCCAACGGCGATGGCCTCAACGTGCTGGTCAAGCGTGAAGTGGTGGGTTTCCGCGCCAACATCGCCGAGCCGAAGGGCGAGTTCGAAGAAGACGGCGAGAAGCGCTACCGCTACCGCGTCGAGCCGAACGAAATGCCCGAAGGCCTGTACAAGCTGCGCCCGAACCATCCGCTGAACCGCAACCTCGACCACAACTGGCAACAGGCACTGCTGAAGACCTCCGCCGAACGCCGCGTGGCCCTGAGCTGGGTGGCGCGCCTGCGTGAAGAGCAGCTGGAACTGACTGCCACCAGTGAGGAGGGCATCAGCGCCAGCGTGACCTTGAACGGCCCGTTCGGTGTGGCCAACAAGCCGGAGCAGGCGCTGGAGCAATTGCAGGATCTGCTCGGTCAGCTCGGTACCACTCAGTACCACGCCACCGACATCAAGCTCGACGCGCCGCAGGCGTTTTTCATTCCGAACTCGCAGCTCAAGGCCTTGCGCCGTGAAGTCATCGAAGCGCTGACCGCTGCTCGCGTCGCCGCGCATCCGCGTGGCAGCCGCAAGGCCGAAACCACGCCGCCGCCGGTGTACCCGGAGTCGCACCTGTCGTTCCTGGCCAACGTCTACAACCAGAAGGCCCGCGACTTCTATCACCGTCACGGCGTGAAGCTGATCGATGCGGCCTACGAGGCGCACGAAGAGGCCGGTGAAGTGCCGGTAATGATCACCAAGCACTGCCTGCGTTTCTCGTTCAACCTGTGCCCGAAACAGGCCAAGGGCGTGACCGGCGTGCGCACCAAAGTCGCGCCGATGCAGCTGATTCACGGCGACGAAGTTCTGACCCTGAAGTTCGACTGCAAGCCGTGCGAGATGCACATCATCGGCAAGATGAAAGGCCACATCCTCAACATGCCGCAACCGGGCAGCGTGGTGGGCCACATCAGCCCGGAAGACCTGCTGAAAACCATCCCGCGCGCGCCACACTGAGTGACGGGCGGGCGTGGCGCTACGGTGTCACGCCTGCTCGGGCTCGGGCTCGCGCTCCGCGAGGTCTTCGAGCAAGTTGGCTGACGGCACGAAAAAAAAACCTCCGGTGACTGCCGTGCTGAAGTCCAGCAAACGGTCGTAGTTGCCGACGGGTTTGCCGACAAACATGTTCTCCAGCATCTGCTCGATCGGTTCCGGCGAGCGCGCGTAACCGATGAAATAAGTGCCGAACTCGCCAGCCCCCGGGCGACCGAACGGCATGTTGTCGCGCAGGATCTTCTGCTCCTGGCCGTCCTTGGTGATGGTGGTGAGGGCGCTGTGGGAGTTGCTCGGCTTGACCGCCTCACCGAGTTCGATGTCAGCCAGCTTGGTGCGGCCGATCACCTTCTCCTGAGCCTCGACGCTCAACGCATTCCAGGCCTGCATCTTGTGCAGGTACTTCTGCACCAGCACATAGCTGCCGGATTCGAACGCCGGATCTTCGTTGCCGATCAGCGTGAAGTGATCGGCCTTGCGGCCCACCGGGTTCTCGGTGCCATCAACGAAACCGATGATGCTGCGCATGTCGAAGTAGCGGAAACCCTGCACCTCATCGACGACCGTGATTGCGCCGTTGAGTGCGCTGCACAGCTGCGTGGCCAGTTCGAAACACAGGTCCATCTGCTCGGCACGGATGTGCAGCAGAATGTCCCCCGGCGTCGCCACCGCACGGCGGCCCTCGACGCCGAACTCACGAAACGGATGCAGCGAGGCAGGGCGAGGGCTGCCGAACAGGGCGTCCCAGGCGTTGGCGCTGAACCCGCAGACACACGACAAGTTACCGCTGGGCACGCGTTTGCCAACCGAACGGGTGAGGGCGGCGATGTCGCCGCACCAGCCGCGCACCTGACTGGCGGCGTCGTTCCCGGGCAGCAACGTGGCGACGATGAAAATCGCGCTGCTGGTGATGGGGTTGCAGATCGCTTGCGGCTCGGGGGTATCCATTGCTGAGGTCATCGTCGGTTCCATATGCGCGGGGCCAAGGTCGGCGCTCAGTATGAAACCAAAAACGTTTCATCGGTATCTCAGAAACGCTCCAGTCGATAGGCCTCCTGTGCCGGCAAGCCAGCGTTTGCCGAAGGGGATACCAGCTGCGCGACCATCTGAGCCGTCACCGCCGCCTGCGTCAGCCCCAGATGCTGATGACCGAAGGCGAGCAGCACCTTGCCGTCGCAAACCTGGTCGATGATCGGCAGCGAGTCCGGCAGCGACGGACGAAAGCCCATCCACGGCGTCGCGTCCTCCGCGCTCAAATCATGACGGAACAAACCTTTGCTCAAACGGTGCAACTGCCAGGCGCGCTGCATGAACGCCGGGCGCTGCAGGCCGGCGAACTCCACCGTACCGGCCAGGCGCAGACCGCCGGTCATTGGCGTCATGATGAACTTGCGCTCCAGTGACGTCACCGCAAACGGCAGGCGCCCGTGCTCGTGCGGCAACATCAGGTGATAGCCGCGCTCGGTGTCCAGCGGCACCTGCTTGCCGGTCAGCGCGGCGGTGAGCTTTGCCGAATGCGCACCACAGGCGATCAGCACCTGCCGCGCGCTGAAACGCCCCTGATCGGTAAGCAACGACACGCCATGCGCCTGCAACTGGCCACCCCGAACCTCCTGCTGGAGAAACTGCACGCCGGCCGTTTTGGCCGCACTCACCAGTTCACACACCACCTGATACGGATCGAGAAAATGCCCGGTGCGCGGGTAGAACAATCCGCCCTGAATCTGTTCGCTGAGCTGCGGCGCACTTTCTCGCACGGCGCTGGCCGACCAGAATTCCACCGGCACCTGTTGCTGACGCATGCGCGCCTGCAAGGCGTCGACGGCTTGTCGCGATTCGGCGCGCTCGAAGACCAGCAGCGAGCCGTCCTCCTTGAGCAGGTCGGGGCGGGCGATGCTGTGCAGCAAGCGCTTCCAGGCGTCGAGGGCGCTTTCGTTGAGCGCGCGCAAGCCGGCTACGGTGCGCTGAAACGGCGCCGGGCGCAGGTTCAGCAACAGACGGGTGAACCACGGCACGGCGCACGGCAGGTACTTCCAGTCCAGGCGCAGCGGCCCCATCGGGTCCATCAGCATCGCCGGCAGGCGCTTGAGGATCGACGCATCGGCAATCGGAAACACCTGCTCTGTCGCCAGATGCCCGGCGTTGCCAAACGAGGCGCCATGACCGGGCGGCTGCTTGTCGATGACCACCACCCGTTTACCCTGACGTGCCAGTTGCAGGGCGCAGGCGACACCGATGATGCCGGCGCCGATCACCGTGATATCGGCGTTGTCCGCTGTGAGGTTGTCGGGCATGTTCAGGCTTCCCTCTGGCCGTCGAGCAAGCGCCGCAAGTGCAGCGGATTTGCCTGTTGCAACGGTAGCGGCAGCAAACCGTCAGGGAAGTCCTGATAGCACACCGGGCGCAGGAAACGCAGAATCGCCGCGGTGCCAACCGAGGTGCTACGCGCGTCCGACGTGGCCGGAAACGGCCCGCCATGCACCATCGCGTCACACACCTCGACCCCGGTCGGCCAGCCGTTGACCAGCAGACGTCCAGCCTTGCGTTCCAGTGTCGGCAACAAGGCCCGGGCGTGATCCAGATCGGCGTCATCCAGGTGCAGCGTGGCGGTCAATTGGCCTTCGAGGTGTTCGCAGACCTGACGGATTTCATCGTCGTTGGCGCACTGTACGATCAGCGACGCGGCGCCGAAGATTTCATCTTGCAGGCGTGCGTCGGCGAGGAAGTCCTGCGCGTGGGTCACGAACAATTGCGCCTGACACTGGTTCGGCCCTTCAGTCGCGAGACCGCTCGCTACGTGTTGCGCCTGCGGATGTTCGGCCAACGCGGCGACTGCGCTCGAATAGGCGCGGAAGATCCCCGGCGTAAGCATGGTCTGCGCCGGGCTGCGCTGGACCCCTTCGGCGGCGGTGGCGATGAAACTGTCCAGCGCCGGCCCTTGGTGAGCGATGACCAGCCCGGGATTGGTACAGAACTGCCCGGCGCCCTGAGTCAGCGAGGCGACAAAATCCTGCGCCAACGCCTCAGGGCGAGCTGCAAGCGCTGCGGGAAACAGCAGCACCGGATTGATCGAACTCATTTCCGCGTACACCGGAATCGGCTCGGACCGTGCCTGCGCCGCTTGGCTCAGGGCGACGCCGCCACGGCGCGACCCGGTGAAACCCACGGCCTTGATGCGCCAGTCGCTGACCAGCGCGATGCCGACTTCATTGCCGGAACCGAACAGCAGGGAGAACACACCCTCGGGCAACGCGCACTTTTTCACCGCGCTCGTCAGCGCCTGGCCGACCAGTTCGCTTGTGCCGGGATGCGCGCTGTGCGCCTTGACGATCACCGGGCAACCGGCGGCCAGCGCCGAAGCGGTGTCGCCGCCCGCCACGGAGAACGCCAGCGGAAAATTACTTGCACCAAACACGGCCACCGGCCCCAGCGCAATCTGCCGCTGGCGCAAATCAGAACGGGGCAGTGGCTGGCGTTGTGGTTGTGACTGATCGACGCGAACGTCCAGCCATTCGCCGGCACGGACGGTACGGGCAAAAGTGCGCAATTGCCCGCAGGTGCGTCCGCGTTCGCCTTGAATCCGTGCGCGCGGCAGGCCGGTTTCGGCCACGGCGCGGTCAATCAGCGCATCACCGAGGGCTTCGATCTCATCGGCGATGGTTTCGAGAAATTCGGCGCGAGCACTGAGGGATGTCTCGCGATATTGATCAAACGCTTGCCACGCCAGTGTGCAGGCCTGGTCGACATGCTCGCTGCTGCCCCCGGCGTACGCGGGTTCCAGCACCGCATCGGTGGCGGGATTGATCGCACGGATCGCTTCACGGCTGCCGGCAATGGCTTGGCCGCCGATCAACATATGGCCTGTCAGAGTCATGGCGCTTCCTTGATAAAAGAGGTGAAGCCCCGATATCGCACCGGGGCAGGGACTGCGGTCAGGCGAGGTTCTGTTCGGCGGACCAGTTTTTGTACCACTGACGGAACAGCGCGTACTGGGTCTCGGCGTAACGACGCTGGGCATCGCTCAAGGCGTCGGTTTCGTTGAAGTGCAGGGCGTATCCGCGCTCGCCGTTGAGCACCATCAGATGCTTGTAATACAGCACCAGATCGCAGCCTTCATCGAACGACGACAGCACCGCCAGCGCTGCTTCCAGTTCGCGCGCCAGACGCCGGGCCTTGGCATCGCCCTTGGCCGCTTGCTTGCTCAGCGCTACCAGTTGCAGCACTTCGCGGGGCAGGGCGTTGCCGATGCCGGTGATCGCGCCGGTGGCGTTGCAGTTGACGAAACCGTGCACCACTTGGGTATCGACACCGACCATCAGGGTCACGGCATCGTCCTGCGAGGTGATGTTTTCAGCGGCGTAGCGCAAGTCGGCGCCACCGCCGAACTCCTTGAAGCCGATCAGGTTCGGGTACTCGCGGCGCAGTTCGAAGAACAGCTCGGCGCGGGTAGCGAAGCCGTAGTAAGGGCTGTTGTAGATCACCGCCGGCAGGTTCGGTGCGGCCTTGAGGATGGCGGCGAAGTGGGCTTTTTGCGCAGTCGCCGAAGCACCACGGGACAGCACGCGTGGAATCACCATCAGGCCATGGGCGCCGACTTTTGCAGCGTGGGCGGCGTGGGACACCGCTTCACGGCTGTTGACCGCGCCAGTGCCAACGATGGTTGGCACCCCGGCGGCCACCAGGCGCGCCACGCCTTCCTGACGTTCGGCTTCGGTCAGCAACGGCCAGTCGCCCATCGAGCCGCAGTAAACCACTGCGCTCATGCCGATATCGATCAGTTCGCGACCTTTGGCGACCAAGGCGTCGAAGTCCGGTTTGCGTTCGGCGGTGCACGGGGTCATCAGCGCGGGAATGCAGCCAGTGAAGATGTTATCGCTCATTGTTGTAGCTCCTCGGGAGATTCATTCAGATCGGTAAAAAAGCGGGGCAGGTCAGATGCCCCACGCGAAAGGGTCCTGCTCGTCGATCAGCAGGGTGGCGTCGGCGGTCATGTAGGCGCGACCGGTAATGAACGGGCGCACGCGTTCGCCATGCCATTCGAAGCGCCCTTCGAACTGGCTGCCGGTGATGCTCGCTTGCGTCCAGACCTGGCCTTCGGCGAGCTTGCCGTCGGCGGCGAGGCAGGCGAGTTTGGCGCTGGTGCCGGTGCCGCAGGGCGAGCGGTCGTAGGCTTTGCCCGGGCACATGACAAAGTTGCGGCTGTCGGCGTGGGCGTCGTCGGCGAACAATTCGACGTGGTCGATCAGCTCGCCGTTCTCGCCGTGGATGCCTTGGGCTTCGAGGGCCTTGAGCATCGCCCAGGTGTACTCGGTGAGGGCTTCGACGTTGCTCATCTGCAGGTCCTGGCCGTGTTCGGAAACCAGGAAAAACCAATTGCCACCCCAGGCAATATCGCCGAACACGCGGCCGTGGCCGGGCACGTCCACCGGCACCTGTTTGCGATAGCGGTACGCCGGGACGTTGCCCAGGGTTACCGCGCCGTCCTCGTGCAGGGTGGCGCTGACCGGCCCGACCGGGGTGTCGATCTGGTGCACGCCCGGTTCGATGCGGCCCAGATAATGCAGCGAGTTGACCAGGCCGATGGTGCCGTGGCCGCACATGCCGAGGTAACCGGCGTTGTTGAAGAAAATCACCCCGCAGGTGGCGTCCGGCGAGACCGGCGCGCAGTACAGCGCGCCGACCAGCACGTCGTTGCCGCGCGGTTCCAGCAGGCAGGCGCGGCGCCATTGGTCGTGGCCTTCGCGCAAGGCATCGCGCTGCTCGGCGATGCTGTTGCCGGGCAAGTCGGGGAAGCCCTTCATCACCAGGCGTGTGGGTTCGCCGCCGGTGTGGGAGTCGATGATGTGCAGTCGTTTCATGAACGCGTCCCTTCAGTGAATATCAGGCGTGCGCCGGGCGTTGGCCCGTTGCCGAATGGGTGGAGGATTCAGCGGCTTCACTTTCGTCGTCTTCGGTTTCCAGACGAATCAGGTGTGCCGGTACGCCGGTGGCCGCGCCCCAGTAGTAGATGCTCAGTGCGCAGACCGCGACGATCACGGTGTCGAACGGATGACTGAGCACGCCGATACCGCCGAAACTGCCGAGTTTGGAGAGGAGGATGGTCAGCGCGTAGAAGCCGATCAGCCACGCCGATGAGCGCACTTGCTGGCCCAGATTCAGGTGCGCGGTCGGCACCAGGCGACCACACAGCAGGTAGATCACGAACATCAGGATTTGCAGGCCGAGCAACCACGACACGGTGCCCCAACCCGACCAGTAGACGATCAGCGCGGCGATGATGAACGACACTGGCCCGAGCACATTCATGCCCTTGACCCGGAACGGACGCGGCATGCCCGGCGCGCTGCGGCGCAGGGCGGCCACCGACACCGGGGCCACGGCGTAGCTCAATACCAGCGCGGCGGAGACTACGTTGATCAGCGCTTCCCACGACGGGAACGGCAGGGTCCAGAACACCGACAGGCCAAAGGTCAGCCACAGCGCGGGGCGCGGAATGCCGGACTTCTCGTCGATGCGGGTGAAGATCTTGAAGAAGGTCCCGGTCTGCGCCCAGCCGTAGATCACCCGTGGCGTGGCGTTCATGTAGATGTTGCCGCAACCGCTGGGCGAGATCACCGCATCGGCCACCACCAGATACGCCAGCCAGCCGACGCCCAGTGCCAACGCGATGTCGCGATACGGCAGGGCCAGTTCCTTGGCGACACCGGCCCAGCCATTGGCGAGCATTTCGGTCGGGATGCCGCCGAGGAACGCGGTCTGCAGCAGCACGTAGATCGCGGTGGAGAGCAGTACCGATAGGATCAGCGCAATCGGAATCGTGCGTTGCGGATTCTTCACTTCACTGGCCACCGAAATGATCGGTGTCAGGCCCAGATACGCGAAGATCACCCCGCCGGCCGACACGGCCATTTCGATGCCGGACAGGCCGAACGGCGCAAAGCCGTGCACGTCGAAATTCGCCGGTTTGAAGAAGCTGAACAACACGCCGATCACCAGCAGCGGCACGATGAACTTGAACACGCTGACCAGATTGTTGGCCATGGCGAAGGTCTTCAC
This sequence comes from Pseudomonas sp. S8, assembly GCF_050473925.1. Taxonomy (NCBI): domain Bacteria; kingdom Pseudomonadati; phylum Pseudomonadota; class Gammaproteobacteria; order Pseudomonadales; family Pseudomonadaceae; genus Pseudomonas; species Pseudomonas sp. S8. The sequence goes on along the minus strand of NZ_JBFDVZ010000016.1, from coordinate 1,614,130 downwards.
GCTGCGGTAATTGAGCAGGAAAAACAGGCACAACAGCCCGAACTGTACGAACCAGCCAAGCACGGTCGGGTCGCTGGAGCCGACCTTGGTCAACTCGGGAAACCATGCTGCCGCATATTGCCGCGAGGCGACCACTTCGATCGCCACCAGACTGGAAAACGCAATCAGCGTAATGAAGCCCATCAGATAACCGAGCAGCGGGCCGTGGGAGTAAACCGGGTAACGCACCACGCCGCCGGCACGGGGCAGCGCAGCGCCCAGTTCGCAGTAGACGATGCCCAGCAGCAACACGGCGAAACCGCCGAGCAGCCAGGAAAAGATCCCCGCCGGGCCGGCGATGGCGGACACGTGACTGGCGGCGAACAACCAGCCCGAACCGAAGATTGCCCCCAGCCCGATGAACGTGAGGTCTATTAATGAAAGTTGTTTCTTGAACTTGCCTTGGCCTGTCATAGCGTCGCCTTCTTGTTGGTTGTTGGAGGGGCGTGCAGTGGCGCTACAGTGAACTTGTCAGGCGCTGCGCGATTGATGTTTTTTGCCGGTGTCGATGACGAAATCAGCACAATGGCCCACGGCAAGGCCCCGGCTCGACAGGCCGCCATCCATGGGGCAATCTGCGCGCAAGCCAATGCGCACCGTGGGGAGTGACAGTCATGACGCAGAACGCGTTTGCGATCCTGAGCCAGCAGAACCAAGCGAGCCGACCGCAATGCCTCGACGATCTGCTCGCCAGCATGGCGCTGCTGTTGCCCATGCTGGATGTGATTCCCAACGCGGCAATCTTCATCAAGGATCCGCAGGCGCGCTACGTCATGGCTAACCAGACACTGGTGCAACGCTGCGGTTTGAAAGACCTGCGACCGTTATTGGGCAAGACCAGCGCCGAGGTGTTTCCGGCGCAATTGGGCCCGGGCTACACCGAGCAGGATCGGCGCGTGCTGGAAGAGGGATTGGTGCTGGAGGATCAGCTGGAGCTGCACCTGTACGGCAGCCGCGAACCCGGCTGGTGCCTGACCCACAAACGTCCGCTGTACGATCGTGATAACCGGATCATTGGCCTGGCGGGCATTTCCGTCGACCTGCAAACCGCCAGCGAAACTCATCCGGCGTATCAGCGACTGGCGGCGGTGGATGAGTACATTCGGGCGAACTTCAATCAGCGCGTCAGCCTGAGCGAACTGACACGCATCGCCGGAATTTCAGTGGCGCAACTGGAGCGTTACTGCAAACGGGTGTTCCACCTGACGCCTCGGCAGATGATCCAGAAAGTCCGTCTTGAGCACGCGCATCGGCTGTTGCACGGCGAGTTGCCGATCACCGAGGTGGCGCTGCAGTGCGGCTATACCGACCACAGCGCGTTCACCCGGCAGTTCAAGGCCTCGACCGGATTCACCCCGCGCCAGTATCGGTTGGCGACGGCGCAGTGAGGCTTGCCTGTCAGGCCTTGACCCAGCGCTGCCGGCTCCAGGCACTCAGCGAATCCACGCCCAGCACCAGAATCAGCATCGCCAGAATCACCGTACTGGCCTGCGCTTCCTGAAACAGGCTGAGGCTGACATACAGCATCTGCCCCAAACCACCGGCCCCGACGAAGCCCAGCACGCTGGCCATGCGGATGTTGTTTTCCCAGCGATACAGGCAATAGGCGAGCAATTGCGGGGCGAGGTTGGGCAGGGTGCCGTAGCAGAAGGCAAGCACGGGATTGCCGCCCTGCAAGCGGATCGCTTCGGCCGGTTCTGGCGGGGTATTCTCCAGCGCTTCGGCGAACAGTCGACCGAGCACGCCGGTGGTGTGCAGGGCCAGCGCCAGGGTGCCGGCGTTCGGGCCGAGGCCGGCGGCGAGCACCATCAGCGCCGCCCACACCAGTTCCGGAATCGCCCGCAAACCGTTAAGCAACAGGCGCGAGGCGCTTTGCAGCGGCCAGCCGAAACGCCCGGCCGCGGGCAGCGCGAGGAGAATGCCGAACACGGCCGCGAGCAGGGTGCCAAGGGCCGACATGGCGAGGGTTTCCAGCGCGCCCTTGAGGATCGCCTGCAAGTGCGTGGCGCTCAGGTCCGGGCTGAGAAAGCGCTGCGCGTAGGCCCCCATCTGCTTGAGGCTGGTGGCGCTGCCCAGTTCGCCGAGGTCGAGTTCGAGGTAGCCGAACGAGGCGATGACTGCGACGCCGATGCCGACCACCAGCAACAGATTGATCAGGCGATTCATGTCAGCCTCCAGCGCAGCAGGCGGCTGAGTTGGTCGGCACCGAGCACCAGAATCAGGAAGGTCAGCAACATGCTCGCCACTTCACCGCTGGCGAACATGCGCAGCGACAGGTCGATCTGCTGGCCGAGGCCACCAGCGCCAACAAACCCCATCACCACCGAGGCACGAATCGCGCACTCCCAGCGATACACCGTGTACGACAGCAGCTCCGCCGCGACATTCGGCAGAATCCCGTAGGCGAATGCCGCGAGTCGTCCGCTGCCGGCCTGCATCAAGGCGTGCGCCGGGCGTTGGTCGGTGGATTCGAAAATTTCCGCGTAGACCTTGCCGAGCATGCCGCTGTAGGTGATTGCGATCGCCAGTACACCCGCCGCCGGGCCGAGGCCGACAGCGCGCACAAACAGCAGCGCCCAGACGATCTCCGGCACGCTGCGCAAGAAGATCAGCAGGCCGCGTACCGGCCAGCGCAACAAGCGCCCGAGCCGACTGGGAATGCCGCTCCGGGATGCCGCAGACAACGACAGCGCGCGGCTGGCTATCAGGCTGGCCGGCACCGCCAGCAGCAACGCCAACGCCATGCCGGCGGTGGCGATGGCCAGGGTTTGCAGGGTGGCCTTGAGCAGTAACTGGAGAAAATCGTGGTCATGCGCCGGTGGCCAGAACCCGGAGATAAAGCGGCCCATTTCGGTCTGGCTGTCGCTGTGCAGCAGCACGCCAAGGTCCAGTTCGCTGAGCTGGATGCCCGGCCATAGCAGGGCAATCGCCAGCAGGGTCAGCAGCAGTCGCGGCGCGGCGGCCGGATCGCGGGAATCAGCCGTCAGCATCGCGGGATCTGCACAATCAGCGGCGCACTGGGCGTCGTCGGGCTTTGCAATTGCTCATTGGCGTACAGCGTGTCGAGCATTTCGCGGCTGACCTGCTCGGCAGGGCTGTCAAACAGGATCTGGCCGTCGCGCAAGCCGATGATGCGCGGAAAGTGCGCCAGCGCCAGCTCCACCGCATGCAGGCTCGCCACCAGCGTGACGTTATGCGCCCGCGCGTGCTGGGAGAGGATCGACAGGGTGTGCCCGGCGAGCACCGGGTCCATCGCCGACACCGGTTCGTCCGCCAGCAGAATCTCCGGTGCCTGATACAGCACCCGCGCAATGCCCACGCGCTGCAATTGGCCGCCGGACAATTGCTGGCAGTAAGCGAAGAGTTTGTCGCCCAGATCCAGGCGGGCGAGGGCGGCACGGGCACCGGGAATATCCGTCGGATGCAGCAGATTGAGCAGGCTCTTGCCCAGACTCCACTGCCCGAGTTTGCCGGCCAGTACCGCCGTCACCACACGCTGGCGCGGCGGCAGCGGTGGGGCCTGATGCACAAGGCCAATTCGTGCGCGCAGACGTTGCCGTTGGCGGGCGGAAAGGTGCCAGGGGCGTTCACCCAGCACCTCGATTTCACCGCTGCTGGGGCGCAACGCGGTGGCGAGCAGGTTCAACAGGCTGGATTTACCGGCCCCGGACGGACCGATGATCGCCACCTGTTCACCCGCCGCAATCTGCAGATCGACTCCACGTAGTGCGTCGACCCCATTGGCGTGGTGCAGGCGGCCTTGATTGAGGCTCAGGGTCATTTCAACAGATCGGCGGCGCGAGCAGCTTCCTCGATGCCCTTGTAGTTCTCGGGCTTGGTGTCGATGAAACGGCTGGCCGCCTGCAGATCAAGAATCTTCTTCTGCTCCGGGTTGGCCGGGTCGAGGTCGAGGAAGGCTTTCTTGATCTTCGCTGCCAGCGCCGGGTCGAGGGTGCCGCGCACGGTCCAGTTGTAATCGAAGTAGGCCGGGGTCGTGGCGAACACGTGCACCTTGCTGGTATCAACTTTGCCGGCGTCCACCAGTTTCTGCCAGACGCTGGCGTTGAGCACACCGGCATCGACCTTGCCGGCCTGGACCCAGGCGACGGTGGCGTCGTGCGCACCGGAGTAGGCGACACGGCTGAAATAGGCTTCAGGCTTGATGTTGTCGTTCTTCAGCATGAAGTAACGCGGCATCAGACTGCCGGAGGTGGACGATACCGAGCCGAAGGCAAAGGTCTTGCCCTTGAGGTCGGCCAGACTTTTCACGTTCGGGTCGGCGGTGATGAATTTGCTGGTGAACTGCGCATCCTGCTCGCGCTGCACCAGCGGAATCACCGGGGTGGTGGCGTCGGTCTTCAGGCGTGCCTGAACGAAGGTGAAACCGCCCAGCCAGGCCATGTCGAGGCGATCGGTCGCCAGCGCTTCCACCACTGCCGGGTAGTCGGCCACCGGAACGAACTGCACTTTCATGCCCAGTTGCTGCTCCAGATAGGCCCCCAGCGGTTCGAATTTGCGCAGCAATTCGGTCGGGGCTTCATCGGGAATTGCACTGACCCGCAACACATCGGCGGCATGCGCCACCAAAGCAGAAAAAGACAGGGCCAGACCAGCAGTCAGTGCCAGGGTTCGTTTGAGCATGGAAATCTCCGTTTCATGAGCGTCGCATTCTAAGCGCCACCGGGCGCGGTGTCGCGCGCGGGCGCTCAATCAGGTTAGACGAAACGGCCAGGTTATACGCAGCCGCGCCGTGAAAGGCCAGCGCGCTTGTCCGGTGATGTTTTGCTCCACATTTCCTGCAGCCCACTGCCGCTGTCACCACGAAAACACCTGTAGGAGCTGTCGAGTGAAACGAGGCTGCGATCTTTACATTTCGATTGAAGATCAAAAGATCGCAGCGTGCCGCAGCTCCTACACGGGGATTCTGGCAATCACCTTGATCTCGAACTGAAACCCGGCCAGCCAGGTCACGCCGACCGCAGTGATCGTCGGATACGGCGCGCTGCCCCAGAACTCCGGCACCACTTCCCAGATGGTTTCGAAAGTCGATTGTGGATCGATCATGAACACCGTGACGTCTACCGCATCGGCGAAGCTGCAACCGGCGGCATTGAGGATCGCATTGAGGTTGTTGAACGCCAGGCGCACCTGATCCTGCAGATCCGGCTCGGGCGAACCGTCTTCACGGCTGCCGACTTGCCCGGAGACGAACAGAAAGCCATTGGAACGAATGGCCGGTGAATAGCGATGACGCTCATAAAGTGCATGGCGGGCAGGCGGGAAAACGACGTCGCGTCGGGTCATGGGTGTCTCCATCATTGTTTGGTGGTTGTTGATGGAGTGACTTTAGGGGCTTGCGCAAGGGGGATAAACGCGCAACCTTGGCGTTCACTGTTTGTATTTTCCAAACAATCAGAGGGCGCGAAGTGGACCGTTTCGATGCAATGCAGGCGTTCGCCCGGGTGGTCGAGGCAGGCAGTTTCACCAAGGCTGCCGAGACCTTGCACATGAGCAAGACCACGGTGACGCAACTGGTGCAGCAGTTGGAGGCACGGCTGCGGGTCAAGTTGCTCAACCGCACCACGCGCAAGGTCAACGTCACGGCCGATGGCGCAATCTATTACGAGCGGGTCATCAAGCTGTTGGCCGATATGGAAGACGCCGAGACCACGTTGTCCGGCGCCGGCGCATTGCCCAGTGGGCGTCTGCGAGTCGATGTGCCGAGTCCGCTGGCGCGCTTGATCCTGATGCCGGCATTGCCTGAGTTTCACGCGCGTTATCCCGATATTCAGATCGACATGGGGGTCAGTGACCGCATCGTCGACATCATCGATGAGAACGTCGATTGCGTGGTGCGCGGCGGTGAATTGCTCGATCAGTCACTGATGGCCCGGCGGGTGGCCGACCTGCAGCTCGGGGTCTTCGCCGCGCCAACTTACCTGGCCCGCGCCGGCACGCCGCAGCATCCCCGCGAGCTGGAAGACTCCCATCATCGGGTGGTTGGATTTCTCTGGGCGCGCACCGGCAAACCCGTGCCTTACGCCTTGCGCAATGGCAGCGAACACCTGCAGATCAAGGGTCGCCACGTACTCGCCGTCGATGACGGTAACGCCTACCTTGCGGCAGGGCTGGCCGGCATGGGCGTGCTGTGGTTGCCCCGGTACATGTCGCACGCGCATCAGGCTCGGGGTGAGTTGGTACCGCTGTTCGAGGACTGGCAACTCGAGCCGATGCCGCTCTATGTGGCGTACCCGCCGAACCGGCATATCAGCCAAAAGCTAAGGGTATTTATCGATTGGATCGTGGAATTGATGGCGCACCATGGCAATGGCCCGGAACTTGCTGAGCCGCGCTCCGGGACTGTCAAATAACTAACGAATAACGCCAACCATGACAGTCGCTTGCTCTGGATGCACCGCTATTCACTCAAGGAGCGTCACCCGTCATGAATATGTATATCGATATTGTCGGTGCGTGCAATTTGAGCTGCCCCTCCTGCCCGATGGGTAACTCGGAAAACGTCAACTTCAAGAAAGCCATGCAAGTTGACATGTTTCGCAAGATCGTCGAGAAGGCCCGGAACGAAGGGGTCGAGACGATCTTTCTGTATAACTGGACCGAGCCGTTGATCCACCCGCGAATCGGTGAGTTTGTCGAGATCATCAATGCCGCCGGTTTGCAGAGCGGTATCAGTTCCAACTTGAACCTGGCCAAGAACATGCAAACCGCCATGCTGGCCAATCCATGGTTCTTCCGTATTTCGTTGTCCGGGTTTTATCAGGAGACTTACCAACAGGGGCACGTGGGCGGCGACATTGAAGTGGTCAAGGCCAATATGATCAAACTGCATGAACTCAAACAGCAACATGGTTTGAGTACGCGGATCGAGGTGTACTACCACCGTTATCTGGACAACATGGAAGAAGAAGGGCTGATGCGCGAATTCGCCCAGCGTCTGGGTTTCGAGTTCTCGACCGGATATTCAGTGATGATGCCGCTTGAGAAAACGCTGGCGCTGATCGAACGCGATCCTTCGGTGACAGATACCGATCATGAAACCCTGAAAAGGCTGGCGCTGCCGCCCTTCGACGATCTGGTCAATCTGGTCCGCCAGTATCCCAAGCAGGCGTGCTCGCTCAAGGATGACTGGCTGGTTCTCGACTGCAACGGCAATACCGTTTTGTGCTGTTCGGTTTTCAATCAGACCGAATACCAGGTCGGCAAGTATCTGGACATGCCTCTGGCGCACCTGACCGGCCTCAAGTCCACCCAGAAAAATTGCATCGACATGTGCAATCGTTGCGCAAAAAACGGCTTGCACATCTACTCGACCCAATCCAATCGGGGGCCGCTGGAAAGTCACGCCGTCAACCGCATTATCGACTTCCAGCGGCGCACGATCATGGGGCTGCCGGTCGAAAGCGAAAAGCTTGGGCGAGCCGGCGAAGTCAGTGCGGAGAACTTCGACGAAGCGCAATACCTGCAGATGAACCAGGACGTCAAAAACGCGATTTCCACCGGCGCGTTCACCAGTGGATATCAGCATTACGTGCTGTTCGGTCGTCTGGAAGGCCGGCTCGGTGCGGGCTATCTCACCGTGGTCTGACCGTGATCAGGTCCCGCCAGTTGGCTTGAAAGCCATTCACTGAAGCATCGCGCCATCGGGTCATTCTCGCTGTCGCGATGGGTCAGCAGCGCCCAGTTCGGGCCGCGAATGGTTTGCTCCACCAGGGGCAGCAACAGTCCGTTGTGCTGCGCCTGTTGGCTGAGCAACTGACTGACCAGCGCGATCCCCAACCCCGCCGCAGCAGCATCGAGCAACAAGCCCGGATCGGAAAAATTCAGCCCCTGATCCTGCTGCCCGACATCGACCCCGGCTTCCACTGCCCAATGGCTCCAGTCCATTTCCCGCTCACCGTGCAGGGTGGTGCGCTGCGCGGCGGGCTGCGCCAAAACGCTTGGATGACACGCCGGAAACAGGCGGTCGGCATGCAGCACCTTGAAGCTGCATTCAGCCTGCGAGCTGATGTCGTCGCGCACTGCCAGATCGATGGTTTGCGTGGTCATGTCCGGCACTTCATCGGTGCTGAAAATCCACAGATCGACCTGCGGATGCTGGCGCCGAAAATCCGCCAGACGCGGCAACAACCAATGTCGGGCGAAGGCTGGCGTGGTGTTGAGCACCAGTTGATTGGGCTTCTGATATTGCCCCAGACGCCGGATGCCGACCGCCAGTTGCTGCAACATCGCCTGAGTGGTGCTGAGCAAATCGTGGCCGGCATCGGTCAGCGCGACGCTGCGACCGTTGCGAAAAAACAGCGGCTGTTCGAGGTACGCCTCAAGGCTGCGGATCTGCTGGCTGATTGCCGATTGGGTGAGGTGCAACTCATCGGCCGCCTTGTGAAAACTGCCGAGGCGAGCCGCCGCTTCGAAGCCGCGCAGGGAGCTGAGCGGTGGCCAGTGTTTGAGCATATCGATAAGTTCCTCTAATTATTTCTGCGCAAAATCCATCGTTTGTTTGCCTGTTTACGCGTCCGTAGCATGGTCGGCGTGAACACATTGGCTTAACTTACGAGGCTTATCATGCAGCACAATGACAATAAAAACAGCGCTTGGATGATGCCGGCGGAGTGGGCCACCCACGCTGCCACCTGGATGGTCTGGCCGCACAACCAGGCGCTGTGGGAATCGGGATGGCGTGTGACTTTGCCGTGGGTGCAAGAGGATTTCGCCCGAGTCGCGAATGCCATTGCCCGTTTCGAGCCGGTGAAAATGGTCGTCGATCCGTCGGCGCTGGCGAGTGCCAAAGCGCTGTGCGGGCCGAACATCGAGCTGATCCCGCTGGCGGTCAACGACAGCTGGTGCCGCGACTCTGGCCCGAGCTTTGTCTGCCACCCACAGCAAGGGCTGGCCGGTGTCAGCTGGCGCTTCAACGCCTGGGGCGGCAAGTCGGCGCACGAGCTGGACGAAAGCCTGGCACGCCGCGCACTCAATCATCTGGGGCTGGAATGCTTCGGCACGCCGCTGAGCAACGAAGGCGGGGCGATTCACGTTGACGGCGAGGGGACGCTGATCACCACCGAGTCGGTGCTGCTCAACCCCAATCGCAACCCGGACATCGGCAAGGCTGAAATGGAAGAAATCTTCAGTCGCTTGCTCGGCGTGAAGAAAACCATCTGGCTGCCGGGCGATCCTGATTACGTCACCGGCGACATGACTGATGGCCACGTCGATGGCGTCTGCGCCTTCGCCCGTCCCGGCGTGTTGCTGGTGGATGCGACCCACGACCAACGCTCGGTGTACGCCGAAGTGGTGCGCGAAAACCGCCGCGCACTGGAGCTGGCGACCGACGCTCAGGGGCGCAAGTTCGAGCTGATCGAACTCTACGAAGCCAGCGAAGCCGTGGATACCGAAGCCGAAGTGTTCTGCGCCTCTTACACCAATTTCTACATCGCCAACGGCGCGATCATCATGCCGGCTTACGGCATCGAGGCCGACGAGGCGGCGGCGAAAGTGCTGGCGCAGGCCTTCCCCGGACGCGAAGTGGTGCCGGTGCGCATCAATCATCTGGCCCATGGCGGCGGCGGGGTGCATTGCATCACCCAGCAGCAACCCGCCTGGCCAGTGGAGGGTTGAGCGATGAGCCATCTGACCATCGCCACCACTCAGATGCCGTGCACCTGGGACCTGCCGCGCAACCTCGATCAGGCCGAGCAGCTGGTGCGTGAGGCCGCCGCGAAGGGCGCGCAGGTGATCCTGTTGCAGGAGCTGTTCGCCACCCCGTATTTCTGCATCGAACAGAGCCACAAACATCTGGCGCTGGCCGAGGAGTATCGCGACAGCCGCGTGCTGCAGCGTTTCGCCGCGCTGGCCAAAGAGCTGGGCGTGGTGCTGCCGCTGAGCTGGTTCGAAAAGGCTGGCAATGCCTACTTCAATTCGCTGAGCGTGGCCGATGCCGACGGGCGTCTGTCGGGGGTGTATCGCAAGACCCACATCCCCAACGCCATCGGCTATCAGGAGAAGGAATATTTCAGCCCCGGCGACAGCGGCTTCAAAGTCTGGGACACCGCGTTCGGCCGCCTCGGCGTGGGCATCTGCTGGGATCAATGGTTTCCCGAGACCGCGCGTTGTCTGGCGCTGTTGGGCGCTGAAGTGTTGCTGTTTCCGACGGCTATCGGCTCCGAGCCGGGTTGCGCGGCGCTGGACTCTCGCGACCATTGGCAGATGACCATGCGCGGCCATGCCGCCGCCAATCTGCTGCCGGTGGTGGCGGCCAACCGGGTCGGGCGAGAAGTGGCGAGCACCGATCAGGCGCTGCAGATGAACTTCTACGGTTCGTCGTTCATCAGCGATCACAAGGGCAAGTTGCTGGCTGAAGCCGACCGCGACAGCACTGGCGTGCTGGTGCACAGCCTCGATCTCGACGCGATGCGCGAAGAGCGCCTGAGCTGGGGCATTTACCGCGACCGGCGCCCGGACATGTATGGCGCGCTGCTCAGTCAGGACGGCCACCACCTCCACGCACGCTGGACCACTCAAGGGGTTTGAACATGGCTTCGCACCACCAACGACTGCTCGGTGTTCTGGGCTTGACATTGATTTGCGTGATCCCGTCGCTGCATGCCGAGGACAAAACCCTGCGGCTGTACAACTGGGCCGATTATTTTGCCGAAGACACCCTGAGCCGCTTCGCCGCCGAAACCGGGATCAAGGTGATCTACGACGTCATGGACGGCAGTGAAACCCTCGAAGCGAAGATGCTTTCAGGTGGCAGCGGCTATGACCTGATTTTCCCCGGCGACACCGTGGCCGAGCGCCTGATGCGTGCCGGCAGCCTGATGCCGCTGGATCAATCGAAGCTGACAGCGCTGGCCGACATCGAGCCCGGTCTGCAGAAACTGCGCAGCCATTACCAACATTCCAGCCAGGCCACCGTGCCCTACACCTGGGGCACCATCGGCCTGACTTACAACGCAGCGCAGATCAAACAGCGCATGGCCGATGCACCCGTCAATAGTCTGGACATGCTGTTCAAACCGGAGCTGGCGGCGAAGTTTGCCGACTGTGGCATTTCGTTGATCGACTCGCCGGACGAAGTGCTGGCAGTGGTGCTCAATTATCTGGGCCGCGATCCGCGCAGCGCGAAACCGGCGGATCTGGCGGCGGCCAGTGAGGTGCTGATGAAGCTGCGGCCGTACGTGCGCAAGTTTCAGTCGCAACCGGTGACCGATCTGGTCAACGGCAACCTGTGCCTGTCGCTGGGTTACAGCGGCGACATGACCCAGGCCCAGCGCACCTCGGACAGCGCTGGCAAGAGCACCCGCTTCGAGTACCGCATCCCGCGCGAAGGCACCACGGTGTGGATGGACACCATGGCGATTCCGGTCGATGCCCGGCATCCGGAATACGCCTACGCCTTCATCAATTTCGTGATGCGCCCGGAGAACATGGCGGCGATCAGTAATTTCACCGGTTACCCGACTTCCAACGCCAAGGCACGGGACAGCGTCGACGCCGCGATGCGCAATAACCCGGACATCTACCTCGACGAGGCGACCTATGCTCGATTGATCCCGGGCAAGGACATTCCTCAGGCTGATATGCGCGCCCGCATGCGCACCTGGACCAAATTCAAAACCGCCACCCACCCATGATTCATCGGCCGGCGCCCGGTCGCCGGCCCCCTTTCAGGAAAGCCCGTTATGTCGACGCGTCGTGAGTTCATCAAACAGGTATCGGTCGCTGCAGGTGTCAGCGCCGCGGTCATGGGCCTTGGCCTGGCACCCGGCAAACTGCTGGCGGCCAGCGCGGGGGATTGGTTCATGCCCGACGAGGGCGACGCGCACGAGCGCGCCTTCATCGCGTTCGGCGCGCAGGATGCAATCTGGGAGGATTTCACCGCGGATGTGCAAGCCGCGCTGGGCCGCATCGCCCGCACCATTGCCCGTTATGAGCCAGTTACGGTGTTATGTCGCAGTGGCGAACGCAGCCTCGCCGAAGAGTATTGCGGCACCGGCAACGTCACCTACGTGACCGCCGCGCTCGACGATATCTGGATGCGTGACATCGGCGCCAATTTCGTCATCGACGACAAGGGCGGGCTTGGCGCCGTGGACTTCAATTTCAACGGTTGGGGCAACAAGCAGCGGCACAGCAAGGACGCGAAAATCGCCGCGCGAGTGGCCGCCGATGCACAGGCGACCTACCTGCGCAGCGAGCTGGTGGGCGAGGGTGGCGGCATCGAAGTCGACGGCCACGGCACCGGGATCATGACCGAAAGCAGCTGGATCAACAGCAACCGCAATCCCGGCTGGAGCAAGGCCGATGTCGAGGCTGAATTGAAGGAGCGCCTGGGCCTGCGCAAAATCATCTGGCTGCCGGGGATCAAGGGCAAGGACATCACCGACGCCCACGTTGATTTCTATGCGCGGTTCGTCAGGCCCGGCGTGGTGATCGTCAACCTCGACACCGACCCGCAGTCCTACGATCACCAGGTCACGCTGGCGCACCTGGAAATTCTCAAGAAAGCCACCGACGCTGACAGTCGCCCGCTGCAGATCCACACGATTTCGCCGCCGCTCAAGCCGCGCAAGAGCAAGTTCAACCAGAACAACCCGGATTTCGCCGCCGGTTACATCAACTACTTCGTGATCAACGGCGCGATCATCGCCCCGGAATTCGGCGACAAGGCAGCCGATCAGAAGGCTTACGACTTGCTGTCGAAGCTGTACCCGGAGCGCAAAGTCGAGCTGCTGAACATCGATGCGATCGCTGCCGGTGGCGGCGGGATTCACTGCGTGACCAGTCATCAGCCGCAAGCGTGATTGACTCTTTGGCCCATCAAGCCAACTATCGGCGCATAACAACATGACCGATGGGCCAGACCTTGATCGAACGACGTCAATTCAGCGGAGGCATGAAGGGCAAAAACCTCCGCTATCTGAATGAGCAAGCCGCCGAGACCCGCATCACCCGCACCGGTTTCCTGTTGCTGGAGCACTTTTCACTGCCGGCCTTCACCCAGGCGCTGGACACCATCATCACCGCCAACCTGTTGCGCGCCGGACTGTTCAGCTCGCGCACGTTCGGGCTGGGCGAGGGTGAGGTGATCAGCGACCTGGGGCTGGTGATTCGCCCGGATGCGCGGATTGACGCCGCCAGCCTTGCGGATCTGGATCTGCTGGTGGTGTGCGGCGGCTACCGCACTGAGCTGAAGGCCAGTGAAGAGTTGATCAGCCTGCTGCGCTCGGCGGCGGAGCGCGGTGTCAGTCTGGCCGGTTTGTGGAACGGTGCGTGGTTTCTCGGCCGCGCCGGACTGCTCGATGGTTATCGTTGCGCGATCCACCCGGAACACCGTCCGGCACTCACGGAAATTGCCAAGGCCACCCAGGTCAGCAGTGAACCTTATGTGATCGATCGCGACCGGCTCACCGCGTCGAGTCCGTCCGGGGCTTTCCATATGGCGCTGGACTGGATCAAGGGCCTGCACGGCAAGGCGCTGGTCGAAGGTATCGAGGACATTCTGGCGTTCGAGGAGTCGCGGTATCGGCGGATCAAACCGGATGAAAACCTTTGCGTCAGTGCACCGTTGCGCGAGGTGGTCAAGCTGATGGACGCCAACCTCGAAGAGCCGCTGGAGCTGGAGCAACTGGCGGTGTACGCCGGGCGCTCGCGGCGACAGCTGGAGCGTTTGTTCAAGGAGCAGCTCGGCACCACGCCGCAGCGCTATTACCTGGAATTGCGCATCACCGAAGCCCGGCGCCTGTTGCAGCACACCGAGCTGTCGCAGATGGAAGTCCTGGTGGCCTGCGGTTTCGTTTCGCCGAGCCATTTCAGCAAGTGCTACAGCGCGTTTTTTGGTTATCGCCCGTCCAGGGAAAAACGCCTGGTCAAATAGACCGAGGCGTTTTCTGCCTTCGACCTCAGAGGTGATCGGCGTCGATCACTGCCTGAGCAAACGCCTGCGGATCTTCCTGCGGCAGGTTGTGGCCGATGCCGCCGTTGATCAAGCGGAACTGGTACTTGCCGGTGAACCGCTTGGCGTAATCCTCGGGCGCCGGGTGCGGCGCGCCGTTGGCATCGCCCTCGAGGGTGATGGTCGGCACGCTGATGGTTGGGGCGCTGGCGAGTTTCTGTTCCAGCGCCGCGTATTGCGGTTCGCCCTGCACCAGGCCCAGACGCCAGCGGTAGTTGAACACGGTGATCGCGACGTGATCGGGGTTCTCCAGCGCTTTGGCGCTACGGTCGAACGTGGCGTCATCGAACGCCCACTTCGGCGAGGCGAGCTGCCAGATCAGTCTGGCGAAGTCGTGAGTGTTTTTCCGGTAGCCGTCACGACCACGTTCAGTGGCGAAGTAGAACTGATACCACCATTGCAATTCGGCCTTGGGCGGCAATGGATTCTGCCCGGCAGCCTGATTGCCGATCAGGTAGCCGCTGACCGAGACCAATGCCTTGACCCGCTCCGGCCACAACGCCGAAACGATGTCCGCCGAACGCGCGCCCCAGTCGTAACCACCGAGCACCGCTTGCTTGATGTTCAGGGCATCCATGAAGTCGATCACGTCGCTGGCCAGCGCCGCAGGCTGCCCGTTGCGCAGTGTCTGATCGGAGAGGAAATGCGTGTCGCCATAACCGCGCGCATATGGCATCAACACCCGATAACCCTTGGCGGCCAGCAACGGCGCGACTTCGTCGTAACTGTGAATGTCGTACGGCCAACCGTGCAGCAGAATCACCACCGGCCCCTGCGCCGGACCGGTTTCGGCGTAGGCTACATCCAGCAGGCCGGCCTGCACATGCTTGAGCGGGCCGAACGGCGAGGGCGCGGCATAGCTGACGCCGGGGTTAGCGGGAGCCGGCTGCGCGGCGGCGGCCACTGGCATTTGCGTCGCCGCCAGCGCGCCGAACAGCGCCACGGCGAGGATGTTCATACGGTTGAGTGCTGCGTTTTTCATGTTGAAGTCTCCTTGGCAAACCTGTCGGGGGCAGGTGCGGGCTGAGCCCGGCAAACCTTGCAGGCATTGGAACGCCGGGACGTATCTGGCCCATGTCGAAAAAACGCGGTGATTCAAGTTCATGTATCGCCGGGGCGTCTGTACACACTGTGATACACAGCCGGTGTGTTTTGTATGGCCGTGTATTCAGCGGTGCGCACGATACACGGCGAGACCAAACCCGGGTTTTTCGACACATCGGCGCTACACCCGGCGCTCACAGTGCAGGCCTTCACACCATGACTGTCGAGAGGGCAATTGCATGCAACGCACACTGATTCTGGCCACTGTGGCCGCACTGGTTTCATTCACCGGTCTGGCGCAGGCGGCGGACGCTCAGGCCATGAGCTGGCAACAGGGCCTGAGCCGTACCGAGCTGATTCGTCAGGACCTGGGTGACGCGGATCGCGAGTTGATACAGGCACGTATCGATTTCGAGCCGGGTGTCACCGCGCCGCGGCATGCGCATCCCGGCGTCGAGGTGGCGCACGTGCTCAGCGGCACGCTGGAGTATCAACTGGAGGGGCGGCCAGCGGTCACGCTAAAAGCCGGGGACTCGCTGTTCATCCCGGCAGGTGTTGCTCATGTGGCGAAGAACGTCGGTCAAGACCAAGGCGTTGAACTGGCGACCTATGTGGTGAAAAAGGGCCAGCCGCTGCTGGAGCTGAAACCGTGATCGGGCTTATCTGGCGCGCAGCAACTTGCGGTAATCCACCGGCGAAATCCCGCGAGCCTGACGGAAGGAATGGCTGAAAGAACTGGCCTGCGAGTAACCCAGCATCAGGGCGATGTTCATGATGCTGGTCTCGGTGCGGCGCAGGTAATGGTCAGCCAGTTCCATGCGCATGGTTTCCAGCACCTGATTGAAGTTTTCCCCTTCCGCCGCCAGTTTGCGTTGCAAGGTGCGCGGCGAAATCGCCAGCTGCCGGGCCAGGCTTTTCAAGCTGAAATCGCCGGTCGGCAACTGTTCGGTGAGCAAGGCACGCAAGCGGTCGGTCACGGAAAATGCCGGGTACGACAGACACAGCTGCCAGTCGGCCTCCAGCAGCATGCTGCGATGCATGCGCGGGTCGGCGCCCTGGATGCGTGACGAGAGGGTCGACTCGGCGAACACCAGCGCATTGCTCCCGGCTTCGAACTGCACCGGACAACCAAAAAACGCTTCGTAGAGTGCCGGCTCGCCGAGCGCCGGATGCCTCATTCTGACCTCCAGCATCGGCGAGTTGCTGGCGATCAACCAGCGGCCGAACGCCGCCCAGCCGGCCATTAACGTTTCCTGATGCAGGGCGCAGTAAGGCTCCAGTTCATTGATGCGCTGATCTTCGAGGGTCACGCGGCCGTCGCCGATGACGATCCGGGTCTGGCTGGACGGGCTGTCGTAAACGATCTTGCCGAACCGCAGAATCATGTTCAGCGACTCGCCGAGCGTCGCACTGGTCATCAGCACGTAACCCAGTACGCCGTAGGTGCCGGGGCGCACGGCGGCGCCGACCAGCAGACCGAAATGCGGCAGGTTGCTGCTGCGCGCCGCCAGTTCCAGCAAGGTCCGCAGTTGGCGCATGGGAATGCGCACAATCGAATCGGACAACTGCTCGCGTGAGAGTCCGGTCTGCTGCAACAGCCAGTCGCCATCGCAGCCGTGTTGCTCGGCGACATCAAGGACGTGGTTCACGAAAGCAGCGCTGGAAGTGGCGGGTCGCATGGGGGGAGGGGAAGTCCGGTCATCCGGTGATCTTGCTTTTCCGAAAGGTGAAGAAAGCGACGTCGCCAAGGCGCGCGGCGTCAGTAGACCCTACATGCGCCCGATCACCGGAATGCCGGTGCCGGTGACCGCAGACGCCTGTTCCGAAATCAGAAACAGAATGACCGCCGCCAGCTGCGCGGGTGTCACCCAGCGCTGGTGCTCGGCGTCGGGCATGGCCTCACGGTTTTGCGGGGTGTCGAGCACGCTCGGTAGCACGGCATTGACCGTGATGCTCATGTCCTTGAGCTCTTCGGCGAGGCTTTCGGTCAGGCGCAGTACGCTGGATTTCGACGCAGCGTAAGCGCCCATCCCCAGTCCGGCCCTGGCCGCCATGCTCGCGCCGATATTGACGATGCGCCCCGCCGAGGATTGCAGCAGCAACGGCAGCAGGGCTTTGCTGGCATTCAAGGCGGTTCGCAGATTCAGCGAGTAGAGCCGATCCCAAGCCTCTATCGCACCACCGAGCAATGGCTCCCACGCGTAACCGCCAGCGCCGTTTACCAATGCATCGAGGCGCCCGAAGTAGCGATTGATCTGGTGGGCGACTTCCTGGCAATCGGCAAAGGAAGTCAGATCGATGCCGGACAGGACCAGTCGGTTATGGGAACTGGGCAGCGTAATCGTCGCCTGATCGATCAGCACCAGATCCGCGCCCCGGGCGGCGGCCATGTCCGCCAGGGTCTCGCCGAGATTCCCCAGGGCGCCGGTAATCGCCACAACGCGCCGTGAGAGTGACTGAGTCATCAAGAGTCCTTTCCTTTTTAAGGGCGCATACTCTAATGATATCGGTCGCCCGTAGCATGCTTTTGGATGTCAACTTGTTGTGCAAAAGTGCCAATTTTTTTTGCTCGGCGAATCTTCGGGCAAGGGTCGTGAAACAGGCGTCAGAAAGTTGGCTTCTGCCGCGCTTCACCCGTCCAATCCTGAAAGCCTGGCGATGGTTTGGTCTGGCATGCTTGTCATCGTTTCCCCAGGCGCGATGGCTTTTCTGAAGTCTGCGGCGTGTTTTTTTGCGCCACCTATTCTGTTGCTGCAGCAAGTCCGTGCGACTTGTATCCTTGCCCGCGACAAGGACAAGCGGCTGTAGTCCTCGAGTCGGTCGACCCGCCGCAGGAACGGAAACCGGATTTTCCCAAAGGTAGTGATGTGAAGCGTGATACCCGCCTGGTAGTGCTGTTGTTGTTGGTGATCGGCTGTTCCCTCGCGTCGCTGACGGTATGGAAAGTGTTGGCCTCTCGCGAGCGTGCGCTGGAGGAAGTCAACGTTCATGGCTTGAACCTGACTCAGGCGCTGGCGACGTATTCCGAAGGGATCGTGCGCCAGAGTTCGTTGCTGCTGCTCGGACTCGTCGAACGTCTGGAAACCGAAGGCAGTGGCCCCGCGCAGATCCAGCGTCTGAGCGCACTGGTCAACCGTCAGGAACCGCTGATGCCACAGCTCAGCGGCATCACCATCTACGACAATCAGGGCCGCTGGCTGATGTCGTCCAACCGACCGATTCCAGCCGGGGCCAACAGCCGTGATCGCGCCTACTTCATCCATCATCGCGACGATCCGAGCCGCGAGACCTTTATCGGTCCGCCGATCCAGAGCCGCTCCAATCAGGAGTGGGTGATTACCGTCAGCCGCCGTTTCAACGATGCGCACGGCGAGTTTGCCGGGGTGGTGGCGGTGACGCTGGGGGTCGAAAACTTTCTGCGCCTGTTCGGCAAGATCGATGTGGGGCAGGAGGGCGCCATTGGCTTGTCCTACACCGACGGTACGTTGCTGGTGCGCTATCCCTTCCGCGAGCAGGACATGGGGCGCAACTTTTCCAAGTCGCCGATCTATGCGAAGTATCTGGTCGATCGATCCGTCGGCACCGCGTCGTTTACCTCCAGCCTGGACGGCGTCGAGCGGCTTTACGCCTTCCGCAAGAGCGACCGGCTGCCGCTGATCACCACCGTTGCTCTCGGCAAGCGCGAGGCGCTCGCGGCGTGGCGCATGGAAGCCTGGTTGTCGGCTGTGGTGGTCACGGGATTGCTGGGGCTTACCGGGCTGATCGGCTGGTGCCTGATGCTGGATATCCGCCGGCGTACCAAGGCTGAAGATCAATTGCGTGGCACGCAGCAGCAGTTGCTCTCATCCAATCGCCAGCTTGAGTTGCTGGCGATGAAAGACGCTCTGACCGGCCTGGCCAACCGGCGCTGCTTCGATGAGAGCCTCGCCATGGAAGCCCGGCGCGGGCAACGTGACGGCACGACGCTGGCGTTGCTGATGATCGATATCGATTACTTCAAGCTGTTCAACGATTCATTCGGGCATGTCGCCGGCGATGCTTGCCTGCAGAGGGTCGGCAGAATCCTCGAGGGTTGCGTAAGGCGCCCGTCGGATCTGCTGGCGCGTTATGGCGGAGAAGAAATGGCGGTGATCATGCCGGACACCGACCGTGCCGGTGCGACGGTCGTCGCACAATTGATCCTTGATCGTCTGGCGCAAGCGCATATTGCGCACCCCTCCAGCCCGGTCGGGCGTGTGACCGTGAGCATCGGGATTGCGGCGGCGTCGGGGGCACGACTGGATCACCTGCCAGGTTTGATCGAGGTGGCCGACCAGGCGCTGTATAACGCCAAGACGGCGGGACGTAACCGGTTTGTACCGGCCGAGTGGTGACGGGGGCGAACAGGACGTTGTCAATCAGTGGCGTCGGGCGTATCCCGCAGAGTCTTTGGGCGTCATTCGATGACCGGAGGTTTCAAGGAGGAGGGCGCGACCACTGAGTCGTTAGACATGGAGCAACACAAGCTGTACCTCATCGAGCACGGCGAAGACCTTCCCGAAGTACGCAACTGGCAATGGACACCCCGCCAGACGCCATGAGCGGCTATTTGTGCTTCCAGTATTTCTGCATTTCCAGAAACAGAAACGACGCGGTCCAGGTTATGAGGACAAGGCCGGTCAAGGCCTCAAGCCCGGTCAGGTACTTGAGGTGGCCAACCGGCGAAATATCGCCGAAACCGATGGTCGTGTACGTCGTGAAGGAGAAGTACACGCAATCCATCAAAGAACCGTCGAAGTTGCCGGTCAGCTGTCCCCATTCGCCCGCGCGGGACATCAGGAAGTAAACCACGGCGAACGCCCAGACCTCGATGGCATGGGCCAACAGACTGCCCAACACACCGACAACGATTCTGAACCGGCTCCAGATTTTCAGGCGCGGCATCCAGTCATTCAGGCGCAGCAGGCACTCATAGTGGATCACTACCGCGATGATCACGACCAGGCTGTTGATCAGCGTGACGGCAAGCATTGGCCTGGCTCCAGGAAGACGAGCGTGTCACGCCAGCAGCAGATGGTCTTCGACCCTGCCGACGTCGGGCACTGACCAGGCCGCGCGCTCGGCATCGATTTCCGGCTGAAACTCGAGTTCTTCGAGAATATTTTTGCGCAGGTTCAAGTCGCTCATGACGGTGTCCTCTTCCGGGCAGGTGTCGATCGGTCAAACGTGCCTGTTGTTGTTTTTCTACACCGCAGCGACGCGCGCGCATTGAGGTATATCAACAATGCCGGCCTCGCCCTCGCATTGGCTGATGGCGTCTGCAAGTCGGTGATTGTTTGACAAAGATCAGAGTGGTGACCGGATAACGCCAGATACTCGAATCATTACCTTTGCCGTCGTGAGCAATCGAGGGAACAACCATGAACAAGCGCTTGCCGATTGTCGTGCTGAGTGCGTTGTAGCTGGCAACAATCCCGAAGCAGCCATGAATCGGCGTATGGCTGAAGGCGTCGGCGTTCTCATCCACATTCAGGAGACGGCCATGCGAATCACTTTTCTGGGGGCGGCTGGCACCGTCACCGGCAGCAAATACCTGTTGGATCACCGCGACCGGCATGTGCTGATCGACTGCGGGCTGTTTCAGGGTTACAAGCAATTGCGCCTGCACAACTGGGATCCTTTCCAACTGCCCGTGCGGGATCTCGACGCGATCGTGCTGACTCACGCTCATCTGGATCACAGTGGCTACCTGCCGGTGCTGGTGCGCAACGGCTACCGTGGCCCGATCTATGCCACCGCAGCAACCTGTGAACTGGTGAAAATCCTGTTGCTCGACAGTGGGCGCCTGCAGGAAGAAGAGGCCGGATTCGCCAACCGCCATGGTTTTTCCAGGCATGCGCCGGCGTTGCCGCTGTACACCGAGCAGGACGCCGAGCAGGCATTGAAACTCTTGCAACCGGTGGAGCTGCATCATCGGGTCGAGATTGTTCCTGGCCTGAGCATCCTGCTGCGCGGTGCCGGACATATTCTGGGCGCAGCCACGGTCGAGGTGGTTGCCGACGGTGTCACGCTGGTCTGTTCCGGCGATCTGGGGCGGCCCAACGACCCGTTGATGCTTGCCCCCGAAACCATCGAACACACGGATTACCTGTTGATCGAGTCGACCTATGGTGACCGCCAGCACCCTGACGACGACCCCGAGCAACAACTGACCGACGTGATCAACCGCACGGCGTTGCGCCACGGCATTACCCTGGTACCGTCATTTGCGGTCGGTCGGGCGCAACTGCTGATGTATCACTTGTATCGCTTGAAGCAGAAACACGCGATTCCGGATCTGCCGATCTACCTCAACAGCCCGATGGCGACGGATGTCACGCGTCTGTATCAGCGTTTTCGCAGTGAGCACCGGTTGTCGCTGCAAGAATGCGAGGGAATGTGCCAAGGCACGCGTTTCATTCGTTCGACCCAGGAGTCGATCGATCTCGATCATCAGCGCATTCCGGCCGTGATCATTGCCGCCAGCGGCATGGCCACCGGCGGACGGGTGCTGCACCACCTCAAGGCATTGGCGCCGAGCCCGGCCAACTCGCTGCTGATGCCCGGTTTCCAGGCCGGCGGCACGCGGGGCGCACAGATCGTTGCCGGTGCGCCGTCAGTGCGTATCCACGGTCAGGAGGTGCCGATCCGCGCCGAAGTGGTACCGATGCAAACCCTGTCCGCGCATGCCGATGCCGATGAAATCATCCAGTGGCTGCGCGGTTTCAAACGTGCACCGAAACACACCTACGTGGTGCATGGCGAACCCAACGCCTCGGATGTTTTGCGGCGGCGTATCAGCCTGGAACTGGGCTGGTCGGTGTCTGTGCCGGAGTACCGGGACAGCGCGGATCTCACATGCCAGAAATGAAACAGCCCTGAATATTCAGGGCTGTTTTTTAGTTATTCGAAAATACTTCATCCGTTCTTGCTGTAGCCGCTGCCGACGTCCGTCAGATTCGAATAAAAGATGCAGCCGATCAGCCTCGCGAACAGGCCTAACGTATCCGCCAGATCCGGGTCGTCGAATATGACCGCCCTGGAGTCCAAGGCACACAGCGCACCCCACAGTTGTCCATCGGGAAGAAAAATGGGCGCGCCGGCGTAGCTTTCAATCAAGTATTGCTTCACCACGGGACGCGTGGAAAACCTGCCATCGCGACTGATTTGTGGCACGAACAGCACTTGAGGGTCTCTGCGAAACTCACTGCACAGCGTGGTTTCCAGTTCCAGCGTGTCACCGGTGTGGATTCCAAGCTCGATCGGATCGTACGCGGAACAGACGATCCATTCCGTGTCGGTGAATTTAGCGATCGCCGCAAAGCGCGTCCCGGTCATGCGTGTGACCAGTTGCAGAATATTGGTAGTGGCTTCAATTTCAGCGATAGAGGAACGTTCCTCTGCGCTTAGCAACGCTCTGTGAATGGTGTCACTGAGAGGCATGCAGTGTTCTCCGGTCATGAATGTTCGAGCTGGCAACGGCTAAACGCGTTTGAAACTTCGCGTTGGATTCCCGGAAAAACGGATTCGTTCACTTGAAGGGTTCTGATGGCTACCATAATGAAGGATCGTTTGCGTGTGGCTTGAGGCGCCGTTTTCGGCGGCGTAGCCTTGAACACACATTTGTTCGATGTCGCATTGAAGGCAAGGTGAGGAAGTGGAAGGCGTAGTGTTGAGCGAAAAGATGCAGCGTGAAGCTGATCGGCTGCTGGCGCAGATTGTCCGGGCAGATTCGATGATCATTGCGGTGAAGGCGGGGGCGCGTGCGGATGGCTTCGTGCTTGGGCTGGAAACCAGTGAGGTTTTGCGTGCAGGCGATGCTGAAAAGCTGTACGTCATTTTTGAAGCGGCTTTGGTGGAGCGTCTGAAAACGCTTTCACGGTCTTGAGCGGCTTGTCAGGCTTCACCTGTATTTTGCAGGCAGGTCAAGACCGGTGAGCCAAGCACCGCTGTCTGTCGAATCCAGTTGATTAGTGTTTGCGGTTTGTCTTGGTTAGTATCAAGCGCGAAGCCGCCGCACCGCGAATGATTCTCTCCCGTCACCCCATTGAGGCATCCAATGCAGGCCAGTCGTGCCAATCTTGCCGATTTCGTTTATTTCCTGGCCATTGCTCGCCACCAGAGTTTCAGTCGCGCCGGGAAGGAAGTCGGTATCAGTGCTTCGGCGTTGAGCCATGCGATCAAGGGGCTTGAGTCGCGGTTGGGGGTCCGTCTGCTGAACCGAACGACGCGCAGTGTCACCTTGACCGCTGCGGGCGAGGAGCTGCACAGCGTCATCAGCAAACCCATGGATGAAATCGGTTTGGCGACGGAAGCGCTTAATCGCTTTCGCGATGAACCGATCGGACGTATTCGTCTGAATACCTTAAGCGATGCTGCCGACTTGTTATTGGGGCCCGTATTGCCGGTGCTCAATGATCGGTATCCGGAAATCCAGGTCGATCTGACGGTCACCAATCTCATCGTCGATGTGATCGGCGGCGGCCATGATGCCGGGATCCGCTATGGCGGAACGGTACCGGAAGACATGATCGCTCAGCGCTTGTCACCGGATATCCGCTGGGTGGTCGCGGGTAGCGCGGACTATCTTGAACGCTTCGGCGTTCCCCAACATCCGAACGACTTGATGCACCACCGTTGCCTGCGGATTCGGCTGGGCAATGGCGCCATGTACGATTGGGAGTTCGAGAAAGAAGGACAGCAGCTCTCCATTGCTGTCCCGGGGTGCATCACCATCGATGAAACTCGCGTCGGACTTTCACTGGCTCGTCAAGGCGCGGGCCTCATGTACGCCCCTGAGCCGGCGATGATGCCGCTGCTCGAAAGTGGTGAGGTGATCAGGGTGCTCGACGACTGGTCCAGCACAGGTTCCGGGTTTCACATGTACTATCCCAGTCACCGTCAATTGCCGGTAGGGCTGCGTCTGTTGATTGACTTGATCCGTGAACTTCAGCCCATCGGCGATTACCAGGCGTAAGCCCGTGACGCGTTGCCTGCTTCCGGCCTGATACCCGCGAGGTGTCGCGGCGGGCATCGATGCGCCCACGCCTGAGCTCGGCGCAACGTTTCAGTGTTGTGTGCCAAGCAATGCCTGGTACTGCG
This sequence comes from Pseudomonas sp. S8, assembly GCF_050473925.1. NCBI lineage: Bacteria > Pseudomonadati > Pseudomonadota > Gammaproteobacteria > Pseudomonadales > Pseudomonadaceae > Pseudomonas > Pseudomonas sp. S8. Next base: position 1,589,952 of record NZ_JBFDVZ010000016.1, on the reverse strand, counting down.
CGTCGGTCACCGGTTCCAGCCACTCGACGTTCTTGCCGTCCCGAGCTTCCTGAATGGCAATGTGGGTCATGCCGTTCGTGGATGTGGCGCCGTGCCAGTGCTTCACGCCCGGTGGTGTCCAGACCACATCACCCGGTTTGATGACGATCTTCTCGCCCCCGGCTTGTTGTATCCAGCCTGTGCCTGAGGTGACCACCAGCGTCTGGCCCAGAGGATGGGTATGCCAGACCGAGCGTGCGCCGGGCTGAAACGTCACTGCGCCTGCCGAAACAGTCGAGGGTGCCCGCGCTGCAAACAGTGGATCGATGCGCGCGTTGCCAACGAAGTTGCCGGGCGCCCCGGTGATGGATGCTTGTTCGCCATTTCTGACCACGCTCATAGTCTCGTCGGCAGGCAGTTCGGCAGCATGGCTTGCGAACGCAGGCATCAAGGTCATTGCCAGCATGGGTAAGGCGACACGTGTTTTCATCGGCAGATTCCTGTTGATTGAAGAAATGCGCCTCCACGCTAGTGCACCAACTTCCGCGCGACTACCGGGAAAAACCTGCATGAAACGATGAGCAGCGCTCACTAATCGTCTGTTTCATCGCACTCGGTGTTTTGTCACGGCGATCTCGCCTTTCTTCACGATTGATGAGTATTGCTCATCGGAACATCCCACTCAGGGCCGGTATTCAGCTCTCCGAGCGTCGATTACCTTGGTTACATCAAACAATGTCTGCTCAGTGCGTTATGAGGCTATTGCTCATAAACATTCTGCGCAGCTGCAAAGTGAGGAACATTCGATGAGTTTTTCGTTCGAGAACAAGGTCGCCCTGGTGACCGGCGCGGCTTCCGGTATCGGTCTGGCCACCGCGCAGGCGTTCGCACGGGCCGGCGCTGCCGTAGCGTTGGCGGATATCGATGACGGCGCTGCACAGGCAGCGGCGCAGGCCTTGATAGCTGCAGGACATCGCGCTATCGGCATTCGCTGCGACGTGGCGGACGTCGGTCAGGTTCAAGCCATGATCAAGGAAACGGTCGCGACATTCGGTCGTCTGGACGCTGCGTTCAACAACGCCGGTATTCAGAACCTGTTAGCTGAGACAGCCGACGCCACGGTCGAGGATTACGATCGGGTCATGTCGGTCAATTTGCGCGGCGTCTGGGCGTGTATGAAATTCGAACTCGAACATATGCGCCGCCAGGGCGGCGGAACGATCGTCAACTGCTCGTCTTTGGGCGGTCTGATCGGAGGTGCCGAGCGGGGCAACTATCACGCGGCCAAGCACGGTGTCCTCGGCCTGACCAAAAGCGCAGCGCTGGAGTATGCCGCACGCAACATCCGCGTCAATGCGGTGTGCCCTGGCTTGATCTGGACGCCGATGGCCGAGCGGATGGTCGAAGCGGGGCAGGGGGAAGCGCTGGCAGGCATGACCAAGGCTATCCCCATGGGACGTCACGGCAAGCCGGAAGAAATCGCTGACGCTGTGCTTTGGCTGAGCAGCTCGACCTCAAGCTACGTCACGGGGCAGTCCATCTCGGTGGATGGTGGTTTTGTCATGCGCTGAGGCGCGTCCACCGAAGTATCGGTAGGTCGAAACATACGGCCTGACGATCGGCCAACCGCAGGCTCTGTCGGTAATCACTTAAAGGAGTAAGCCATGCCGCCATCGAACACTTCCCGGTTAACCGCCACGCTGCTGATTGTCCTTTGCTCCTTTATCCTGCTCATCGGACTTTCGCTGCTAGCGGGTGGTTTTTATCTCGTTGCGCTGGGCGGCTCGTGGTACTTCGCCCTGGCAGGTGCAGGATTGGCCATCAGTGGTGTGTTGATGCTGCGTCGACGTCGATCCGGAGCACTGGCGTACCTGCTGGTGTTCGCCGGCTCTGTCTGCTGGTCGGTTCTGGATGTGGGGTTGACGTTCTGGCCGCTGTTTTCGCGCCTCTTCGCGCTGGCTGTCATCAGCGTACCGGTGCTGGTGGCGATCCCGTATTTGCGCAGTCGCCAGCGTGGCACACTGGCGCGGCTGGCTTGCGTGGCGGCTGCGGGCATGGTCGTGGGGCTGTGCGCAACGCTCTACGCAGCCTTGCAACCGCAACCCATTCTGACCGCCGAGAGGATGCCGGCGCCTGTACCGGGGAAAGCGGTCGGCACAGTCGAACCCACGACCGACTGGCGTTATTTCGGTCATACACCTTCAGGAACACGACATGCCGTGAGCGATCAGATAACGCCGCAGAACGTGTCGAATCTGACGCTTGCCTGGACATATCGCACAGGTGAAATACCCAAAGGTGCGCAAGGGCATGTGGTGACCCCCCTTCACGTCAATGGCGTGCTCTACGGTTGTACGCAGTCGAGCCAGTTGTTCGCCCTGGACGCGGATACCGGCAAAGAGATTTGGCATCACGACCCCAAAACCCAGGCAAACAATGTTTACCCGCGTTGCCGAGGCGTGGGCTATTACGAAGAAGCCCACGAGCTGGCCGCCTCAAACAACGCTGTTGCAGCGCAGCCCTGTTTGCGGCGAATCATCGCGACCACGGTTGACGCACGGTTGATTGCAGTAGACGCGCAGACTGGCCAGGCGTGCAGCGATTTTGGTCAGCATGGCAGCGTAAGCCTGCGTATCGGCGTGGGCGATACAGATCAGGATTTGTACTTTCCGACGGCCGCACCGACGGTTGTGCGTGATCTGGTAGTGGTCGGTGGGCTGGTGTGGGACAACCAGAAAACAGGTGAACCGTCTGGCGTGGTCCGCGCCTTCAATGTGCGCTCGGGGGCATTGGTGTGGGCCTGGGATCTGGGCAATCCGGCGATTACCCGCGAGCCTCCCGAGGGGCAGACTTACACCGCAGGTACGCCGAATGTCTGGTCGACACCGGCCTTTGACGATGCGCTTGGACTCATCTACTTGCCCACCGGCAATGCCACTCCGGATTTTTGGGGCGGTCATCGCTCCGAGGCCGATGATCGCTACTCGTCTTCCGTCGTCGCACTCGACATCGCGACTGGCCTCGAGCGCTGGCGCTTCCAGACGGTTCACCACGATCTCTGGGATTACGATGTACCTTCGCAACCAGCGCTTTACGATGTTCCTGATGGCCATGGAGGAACGCTCCCGGCACTGATTCAGACCACCAAGCGTGGCCAGATCTTCATGCTTGACCGGCGTAACGGAAAGCCAATTGCGACAGTCGAAGAACACCCTGTTCCTCAAGGTGGTGTGGCGGATGAGCGAATTTCTGCGACTCAACCCTATTCGACCGGAATGCCCGCCATCGGTACTGAGCCGCTCAGCGAAAAGCGCATGTGGGGGCTTACGCCGCTGGACCAATTGATATGCCGGATCGACTTTCGCAAGGCTAGATATGAAGGTGAGTTCACGCCGCCGAGCGAGCACCTGACGCTCCAGTACCCAAGCTGGTTGGGCGGCATGAACTGGGGATCGGTGTCCATTGCGGAAAACCTCGGCTACATGATCGTCAATGACACCCGGGTAGCCATCTGGAACCGAATGATCCCCCGTGCCGCTTATGACGCGAAAACCCTTAGTGGCGGCGGCCATGAAGGGAACGCTCCGCAGGCGGGGACACCGTGGGGTATCGAGCAAGGCCGCTTCCTGTCGCCGTTGGGTATTCCGTGCCAGGAGCCGCCTTTCGGCACCATCAGTGCAATCGACCTGGCGACTCGAAAGGTGGCTTGGTCGATGCCCCTGGGGACCACCGAGCAAACGGGTCCGCTGGGCATTGCCACGCATTTGCCGATGCCGATTGGCATGCCCACTCGGGGCGGTCCGGTGACTACATCAAGCGGCCTGGTGTTCATGGCCGGCACTCAGGACTTTTACCTCCGTGCCCTTGATGTTCGCACCGGCAAAGAACTGTGGAAGGGCCGTCTGCCTGTCGGAGCCGAAGCGACTCCAATGACTTATGTTTCCCCATACACCGGCAGACAATTTTTGGTCATCAGTGCCGGCGGTAACTCGGCGACGACGCAAAAGGGGGACTATGTGATGGCCTTTGCGTTACCTGAGCACGGCGTGCAGTAACTCCGCATGCCTGCTTACGGAAAGCACAAGCACGACTCAATTGATGAAAGGCGCGCCACTGACTGGCCTGCGCGTGAGGGGATTGACAGATCTTCCGATCAGAAATGATTGATGCAGCCACCGGAAGTTGTGTCTGCTGCGCGGACTCACTGTGGTACGACACGCAGAAAAAAGCCCGCGAGAGAGGCGGGCTTCAAGGGGGCTTCAGAGGCAGTCGGACTTGCCTATCTGAAAATTGACGATCGGTGAACTGGTTGAATCTTTGTAGAGGAGGTCAATGGAAAGACCCGATTTCACGAACTGTCCCAAACCTTTTTCATTACAGAATGCAGAAGCTGCAATCGCTCTTGCATCCTTGGTGAATTCTTCAGAATCGATTTCGTCTTTGGTAACTTTTGTGAGTGTGTAGGAAATACGCATGACCTCATCGCTGTAGGTCACAGAATCGACGCGAGTTGAGTCATCAGATACTTTTCCGGACTGCACACTCATGATGAGCGCGAGCCCTTTGAGTTGGCGCTCCCGCTCCTGCTTTTTCTCTTCCTGGCCAGATTTTGCGTGCCATACCTGTACCAGGATAAAGAGCAAAGTCATAGCCGAAAAAAATAGGATGATTCCGCGATTCTGTTTCAATTGAGAGTACCGTAGCAAAAGGCCATTGCTCATTTGAACATGCCGATCGCACCATCTCAAGTTGGAGAGGTTTCTCATTGACGACCCACAGATCTCGACGGCATCGATCCGCTGCACTGACTGTCTGGGCGTTGAAGAAATCGCACTCGGGTCAGTCGGAGAGGAATGGCGCCGGACTATCCGTACGATTCGTCATGTGTCGGTGCGGTGCCTACACGAGCGAACAACGAGTTGCATAATGCTTATCGTGCAGTTTTGCTGCTCGGACGAACCGGCTATTTGGCGATTTGGGTAGGCGTATGGTCGTCTCAAACTTCAGAGCTGCAGAGAGACTGCGCTAGGTCAGTCGTGACAGGCAGGAAACGGCCAGAAGCGGACGCCCAAGGCTAACTTTTCTCAACCCAAAGCGGTCATCATCATGTTCCAGTATTATTGCGCAGATGCTCGGACTGCTCATAGGTAGGTTGATGTATGGCCAGAAGCGTTAGGCTTCAACAGAAACTTCATTCAAAGTATCTCGTTGAGGTAGCGGGAGAGGTGGTGCTTGATGACTGTCTTGTTGAAAAGCTATGGGCGCTCAACAGAGGTGACAGGTTTGAGTTGAATTCGCGCTCTTTCAGTTTTGGGCCTGTTCAAAAATACCGCTTGGAATACGTGATAACGAGAGGACCGATTTCTGGGCATTGGCTTTACAAAGAATTTGACCCAAAGGAACTGACATTATTTTTTACGGCTAAAGACTTTGCCGGCATCTGCCATGGCTGGACCTTGTTTGACGAGTGACCACTCAGCGTTAGCTTTCTAGGAGGCAGCCTCTGGCCGATTTCAGCCTTTCGCGACCGGCTGAAACCGAACCGAAACAATCAACTTTGATGGTTGGAGACGAGCAGAGGATTGGGGTCGGAAAAAATGCTGGTTGCCGGCATTCTACCAGCAAAAAAACCTTCGAAAACCAGCTGCATTCTTTCACGTAGATCGTAAACCTCCTTCCTTTTGAGGTTTTCAATCTTGAAACTGTCTCGACGATCTAAGTGGCAGCCGAATAACAGAAAGGTGTAACTGAATATGCGGAAAATCCGCCTAGAGAGCTCTTGGGAGGGGCTTTTGCCGATCGCGAGTTGATATAGCGCCCACTCCAGCATCCAGTAGTCATCGTGAGCCCAGATTGATTCTTCGTGTAATCGCCCTATAAACGAATAGTCGTCGTATTCCTCGCAGTCAGAAGAATTTCTAGCGATTACAGAATGAGCATCCATCGAGGTAAGTCCCTTCTCATATGTCTTGGCAGCTTCGCAGGGCAGCGAGAGTGCTCTCTAACAGCGAATAGCCTACACTACCTTCTACTATTTTCTGGCACTAAAGAAGCGTTCTCAGCGATAGCTTTTGGCCGAAACCCGCCTGTCACGAAGGGCAACCACCGACCCAACTCTGCCGGTCATAACAGGCTTCTATCGACTCATAGCTACCGGTCGCCCAAAGTGATTATCACCATCGCAGCGTTTCAATACGCCACTCCTGCGAGCCAGTTACAGCTTTTTCTCAATAGCTTCGATGGCTGCCACATACGCATCATTGCCGATCCCGACTTGGCCCCACACCTCACGTTCTTCTCCGCGTTGACGGTCATATTGTTCATCAGCATCCCAAAGCGTGAGTATTTGGTTCGGAAAGCAGTACTCGTAACGGTCGAACTCATGGGGGCCAGAATCGTCCGAGGCAGCCATCAGTGAGAACAACTCAGCCGCAGAGATAGCAAAAACATCAACCCCTTTAAACGTGAAGTTGAGTTGAGAGCTCCAGGAAACGCCTATGAACTGGACTTCATCGCTAGGGCCGTACTCAAGCTGGATTGAAGATTCGCAGAAATAATCGACGCGGCCATTGGAGCACTCCAGCTGGAATCCACTCACAGACATTGCTTCCCTTGCTGCGGTACGTGAAGCGCCAAGCCGTGCGGGGCCGATTGCTTCCAGCGGCAAAATCTCAAAAACAGGCATTCACAAATGCTTCCTGAAAATGAACAACCTAATCATTAACCTGGTGCGATTTCAACATGTTAAAGCGTCGTTCCCAAAGACCGCTTCTGGCCGATAGCTGTCACTCCTGACGCTCCACATTCGGCCAGAATCCGACATCGCCGGCGCAACCCTACATGTCTATGAAAAGGGCAGTGGGGCAGCCATTCGTCAGCAGGACGAAAAGCCCCTCCTTGACAGGCAAGTTATCTGGGCAAATACTCGCCGCAATATTCATATAGATGACTAGATAACAAGGTGAATAAAGTCGATGAATTCTTTATCCAGTGATGCCCGACTGCCGCTGTATCAACGCCTGCGTGACCAACTGGCTGAGCAGATCGCCAATAATCGCTGGCGTCCGGGGGAGGCGATCCCTACTGAAGCGGCGCTGTCTGCGGAATACCAACTGTCCACCGGCACGGTGCGCAAAGCGATTGATGCGTTGGTCAGTGAGGGCATTCTGGAGCGTCAGCAAGGGCGAGGGACGTTCATTCGCCGGGCGCAGTTTCAATCCTCATTGTTCCGTTTCTTCCGATTCCAGACTGTTTCCGGTGAGCGCCAGGTCCCGGAGAGTCGCATCCTCTCGATCGAGCCCGTTGCCGCACCTTCGGCCGTAGCGCAAGCACTGGGGTTGCCCGCCGATGCGCCGGTCATTCGTATTGTCCGTGTGCGTCTGCTTGATGTTAAGCCGGTGCTCGCCGAAGAAATCTGGTTGCCCCGCCAGCGGTTTCAGGCGCTGCTGGAGATCGACCTCAGTCGTGAAGGGCCGCTGCTGTATCCGATCTACGAAGAAGTGTGCGGACAGGTTGTTGCATCGGCCGAAGAGACGCTGACCGCTGAATCGGTGAATGACGTGAATGCCCGATTGCTCCAGGTAGCGGTCAACAGTCCGGTGATCGTGATCGAGCGTCTGGCCCGCGACTACGCGGGTAGCCCGCTGGAATGGCGTCGCTCGCGCGGCCACGCGGAGCACTTCCGCTACAGCGTGGATATTCGCTGACGCTTGCCTGCGTAGCGGAGCGTTCTGCGGCGGCTAGATCGCCGCCCGATTTCTGTTTGTTTGCCAAAGCTGACCCTGTCGCGGTGCGGTTGGCTGTCGGCTGCCTTGCGTAACACCTATAAGGATAAGAATCATGTTCAGCTGGTATCGCCAAGTCACTCCTCGGGAGCGCAAAACGTTTTGGGCCTGCTTCGGCGGTTGGTCGCTCGACGCGTTGGAAGTACAAATGTTCGGTTTGGCGATTCCGGCGCTGATTGCCGCTTTCGCGCTGACAAAGGGCGATGCCGGATTGATCAGCGGCGTTACCCTCGTTACCTCGGCACTCGGTGGCTGGGTGGGTGGGACGTTGTCTGACCGCTATGGCCGTGTGCGTACGTTGCAGTTGATGATTGTGTGGTTCTCATTCTTCACCTTTCTCTCGGCCTTCGTCACGGGCTTCAATCAGCTGTTGGTGGTCAAGGCGCTGCAGGGTTTCGGGATTGGCGGGGAGTGGGCGGCCGGCGCGGTGCTGATGGCCGAGACGATCAATCCGCACTATCGCGGCAAGGTCATGGGCACTGTGCAAAGTGCCTGGGCGGTGGGTTGGGGCCTGGCGGTCGGGGTGTTCACGCTGATCTATACCTGGGTGCCACAGGACATGGCCTGGCGTGTGATGTTTCTTGTCGGGTTGCTGCCGTCGTTCCTGATCATCTGGGTACGTCGTAACGTTGAGGAGCCGGACAGCTTCCAGCGTCTGCAAAAAGCCAACGCCATCCCACAGAGTTTCTTCAAGTCGCTCGCCGGCATTTTTCGCCCGGAACTGATTCGCGTGACCCTGTTTGGCGGGCTGCTGGGATTGGGCGCGCACGGTGGCTATCACGCGGTAATGACCTGGTTGCCGACCTTCCTCAAGACCGAGCGCAATCTCTCTGTGCTGAACTCGGGCGCGTATCTGGCGGTGATCATCTTCGCCTTCTGGTGTGGTTGTGTGGCCAGCGGCTATTTGATCGATCGCATTGGCCGTCGTAAAAACATTGTGCTGTTTGCCTTGTGCTGCGTGGTCACGGTGCAGTGCTACGTATTTTTGCCGCTGACCAATACGCAGATGCTGTTCCTGGGGTTCCCGTTGGGGTTCTTCGCCGCCGGTATTCCGGCCAGTCTGGGAGCGCTCTTCAACGAACTTTACCCTGCCGATGTACGCGGTGCCGGCGTTGGCTTTTGCTACAACTTTGGCCGAGTGCTGTCCGCTGTATTTCCATTCCTGGTCGGGCACATGAGTGACTCCATGTCGCTGGGTTCGGCGATTGGTATTGATGCCGGGATCGCCTACGGCGTGGCGGTGCTTGCCGCACTGTGCCTGCCTGAAACCCGGGGCAGGAACCTTGAAGCCAATGCCACCTCCGTTTCGGCCGGTATCAACGGCAATCAACGCGCTCGGGCGTGACAATCCTAACCTTCAGTAGATAAAACCCATGTCAGATACCCGCCCCAAGTCGATCACCGGCATCGACTCCCATGCCCATGTGTTCGACCGTGATCTGCATCTGATCGGTGCACGGCGCTACACCCCTGAGTACGACGCCACGCTTGGCCAGTACCTTGAGCATTTGCAAACGCATGGTCTGAGTCACGGTGTATTGGTGCAACCCAGTTTCCTTGGCACCGACAATAGCTACCTGTTGGCGGCGTTGAAGCACGCGCCGCAGCAGTTGCGCGGTGTGGTGGTGCTGGAGCCAAGCGTCAGTCGTTCTACTTTGAATGACATGGCTGGACTGGGCGTGGTCGGCGTGCGCTTGAACCTGATCGGCAAGGCGTTACCTGATTTTCGTGACTGTGCCTGGCAAGGGTTTTTCAGCGATATCGCTGATCTCGACTGGCATGTCGAGCTGCACCGGGAAGTCAAGGATTTGCCAGGCCTGATCCAGCAATTGACGCCGTTCGGCGTGAAGTTGGTGATCGATCACTTTGGGCGGCCGGACGCGAATGCGGGTCTCGATCAGCCCGGGTTTGGCGAGTTGCTTGAGGCCGGATCTAAAAGTCCGATCTGGATCAAGGTATCGGGAATCTATCGTTTGGGAGGTACGCCACAACAGAACATTGATTTCGCTCGAAGGGCATTACCGTTGCTGGAACAAAGCTTCGGCCTGCATCAGTTGGTATGGGGCAGTGACTGGCCGCATACGCAGCATGAGCAAAGCATCGGTTTCGCCACCGTCGTCGACCAGTTGCAAGCCTTGGAACTTTCGGCGCAAGCCAGCGACTCGCTGCTGGTGCAAGCGCCTCGAAGGTTATTCGGTTTTTAGAAAGTCGAACGCTGAAACTCAGCCGTTGCAGATGCCATTCATCTCACCCACTTACAAGAATTTGGGCACCAGCCCAACCGAGAACCTTTCATGACTCCCTTAGATATAGATCTGTTACTGACCGCATTGATCAGCGTCCTGGTGCTGGTAGCGCTGATCGTCTCGCGCCTCAAAATGCACCCGCTGCTGGCTTTGCTGGTAGTTTCCGTCGGCGTAGGCTTTGCAACCGGTATGGAGCCAGATGGCATCGTCTCCCACTTGGTCACCGGCGCCGGCAAGACATTGGGGGCAGTGGGGGTGGTCATCGCGCTGGGGGCGATGCTCGGCAAAATTCTTGCTGACGCCGGCGTCACCGAGCAGATTGCTGCGGTCATCCTCAAGCGCACAACGGATCGGATGATTCCGTGGGCGATGATGATGGTCGCGTTTGTGATTGGCATTCCGATGTTTTTCGAGGTCGGCCTGGTGATCATGCTGCCGCTGATCTTCAGCGTGGCGCGCAAGCTGGAAGGTCAGGCGCGCTTCAAGGGTTCAGCGTATGTCTATGTGGGCGTTCCGGTGATTGCCGCACTGGCCGCCATGCACGGCATGGTTCCGCCGCACCCTGGCCCGTTGACGGCCATCGCCGCGCTGAAAACCTCGGTCGGGCCGACCATGCTCTATGGTTTCCTGGCGGCTATCCCGGCCATGATTTTAGGCGGCCCATTGTATGGCGCATTCATTTCCCCGCGCATGAGCACTCGGCCCGATCAGGTGTTGCTGGATCAGTTCACCCTGGCTGAAAAAACCGACGATAAACCAAGCCCCAGCGTATACCTTGGCGTGCTGGCAGCCTTGCTGCCGGCGATCCTGATGCTGATCCATGCCGTCGCCGAGATGGTATTGGCCAAGGACAATGCGCTGCTGAAAATGGCCGGTTTCCTCGGCAATCCGCTGATAGCGATGTTGCTGGGCGTGCTGTTCGCCGGGGCCAGTCTGGTACTCGCGCGCGGCGGCGATGCGGGGCAATTGCGAGAGTCGCTGGGCAAGAGCCTCAAGCCAATCGCCTCGATCATCATGATCATCGCCGGCGGCGGTGCCTTTCAGGAACTGCTGACCAGCGCCAAGGTGGGCGATGCGATTGTGCACCTGACTCAGCAGTCGGCGTTCCCTCCGCTGATCCTCGGTTGGTTGATCGCCATGTTGCTTTCGGTGTCGACCGGTTCCGCCACGGTAGGTATCGTGGGGGCTGCCGGTTTGCTCGCGCCGCTGGCCGGTGCTGATCCCAGCCTCAACCTGCCGCTGCTGGCCTTGTCCATTGGTTGCGGCTCGTTGTTCTTCAACTACGCCAACCATGCAGGTTTCTGGATGGTGAAGGAATCCTTCGGCATGACGATGGGCGAAGCCACCAAGACTATTTCGGTGGTGCAATCGATCGTCGCCGTGGTCGGTTTGATTGTGGTGTTGCTGTTGAACGTAGTCGTGTGATGACCTGAGGCGGCGTCCAATCAGGACGCCGCCATCTGTGAAACTCCTTATTGGCCGTCGATCAGGCGCGGCAGTTGCAGCGGATTGGACTCGCCCAGTGCCTCACCGACCGGTTGAATCCACAGTCGAAAGTTGCCTGTCGAAGACAGCCACATCTCCCATCATTTCAAGGTCGAACAAGTGATGTCGGAAGACGACGGGCGAGCGGTGGACGTTCCGGCCTTCGAGGATCTTCGCGGCCACCAATATCAACCAGGCCTCAACCTTGCGGCGGATGAAGCGCTTCACGCCGCCACCTGCGTCGGCTGTTCTTGGCGCAGCGCTTGGTCACTGCGACGAACTCCAGACCTGACTGCCGAGCAGTACTCCTTGCGCGCCTGGGTGAGCTTTCTGTGTAAGGACTCATAGGCATACATGGCGAGCCGAAAGTTTGGGATCGCGACTGGAAGGAGGTGTGGAATTTCCTGCGTGAAGCTATTTCAGAAGTGGATGTTCAGGCGTTAAAGCCTGTGTGGCAGGTCGTCTTTGATGAAAATTCTGAAGATGCGGCATAAAGGTATTTCTATGTTGGGATTTGTAAGGTAGTTTTCCCATGGTGCACAAGTAACGCGAAACGCACATAGACATTCAAGCCCGGCCAATCGCCGGTTTTTTTGCTGAGGTGATATGGATACTGCCGGCCACGAGCTCGACCAAATCTACTTCGTGACACTTTACCTTCCCGGTTTCTTTTCGTTTGTATTAGTCATCGCCTTAGCAGTGCTTCGGAGGCAGTTTCTCGTCATACCGCAATGGAAAGCTTTTGCGCTTTTTACGATAGGGTTGCTGATGATCGGCGGTGCGTTACCAGTATGGCGGGCACTCTTTCCTGAGCCATGCCTCTACTATCCTTTTAAGCCATTGAGCCCTTGTTGGATGGAGCCATCTGCAGCATTTCAGATGGGACTATTTGGCGGGGTTGTCGGTGCGCTAATAGCGCTGGTAGTACTCAAGGTTTCGCGAGTAGCCGCCAGGAAAATAAGTAGTGCCAGGTAACAGAAAGCCCGCCCACTGCGGTTTTTTTTATGCCTCGAATTCACCTGTAGCCAGGGCAGCACTCGGGAATGGCTGGACGTCGATAGCCGGATAGTGCGACGTACGGAATCAACACCGGCAGCCCGCGTACCCTGACCTCAAACTTGCTTTCGGGGTGGGGCGAGATTTAAAGCTGGAGACGCTGAGCATGAATCCTGCTCGGCGCCTCCTAGATCATTTTTGGATCAGAGTGCCGAATTGGTATCGAGCATTGCCTTTTTCGCAGCCTCGAAGTTTTCTGAAGAGAACTTGACGACGTCGCCGCCCTCAATCACTACGGTTGCTGGGCCGCCGAGGATTGCATTAGCCAAGAAGGCTTTTCCTTTTTCAGTCTCCGGAGACAGAACTCTTTTCCCACCGAGGCAGGCTTGAACGAACTTCACATTGGTTCCGTTTATTTGAAAAGGGCCTGCGGGTCTAGGATTAGAGTTTTCCCCTTTTTCACAAAATGCCCCCGACAAGTCCACCAAATTCATGACCACGTGTTCGCCTTCAAACAAGCTTGCCATCGCAAGCAACGGTTGCTCTCCGGCCGGGTCGAGAACGTACATCGTTGAGGTGAACTGCCGCCACTCGTTTGCTTGGGCGGTAAAAGACAGGGCAGATGCAAGTGCAAAGGCGAAGAGCTTGCGCATTTATAACTCCATTCTTGAAAGCATTGGTTGTTTCCGGCGCTTTCCAAAGCGCTCGATCAGCAGTGGGCTGATGGCGACGTAATATTACACATGCTCTGCAGATTGGTCTTAAGTTAAGTCGTCCGAGTGAAGGCAGGCCAAAGACTGCTATAAATTTCAGTTGATTTTCGATTTTTTCGTGCAAAGACTGTCGCGAAGACGAGTTTTTCGTGTTAAGGAAGTCAACGAGCCTCGGCATTTGCCGGGGCTTTTTCGTTTCCGGCTCCCCACACCCATTTTTCCGAGCTAGCCTATGTGCGTGAAATTTCTCAGTAACGCTGCTCATTTTTGCATTCGCGGCGGCACACTCCTATTTTTTATAGGGGCTACCATGAAAATCCTGTGGGCATGCGTTCTGGCGTTGTTGGTCACCGGCTGTTCTAACCATCATCCGATAGGCTTAATCAGGTCGGGGCCTTGATTCCGGACGTTCCCCACGGCCTGGTCAACCTTGAACCACTCGAACGCCTCTGTCGGTTCACCTTGGTGCAGCGCCATCTGTTCGGCGCGTTCTTTCCGCGTGGCCGGGTCCAACCACTCCCGGGCGAGTTTTCGTTGATCTTGAAGAGCAGGGAAGGGAGAAGGTCGGAGTTGGGCATTTTGGTTTCCTTGGCAGCCAAGGGATCAGCGTAGCACCGTGTTACATGAAGAGTGTTTTAACGATTGGCAGGACGCCGGAGAGGGGAGAAATCGGTCGGAGTTATGGAACGCGCCCACAAAAGCTATGGAACACATATCGAAAGGCAGAAACTTTCGTAAACGCCAGAAACGACAAAGCCCTGAATAATCAGGGCTTTGTCGTATCAAATATGGCGGAGGCGATGGGATTCGAACTCATGGACCTGTTACAGTCGACGGTTTTCAAGACCGTTGCCTTAAACCACTCGGCCACACCTCCGTTTGCGTTGCGGGCGCCATAATACCTGAATGAAACACACTGTCAAACTCTGTGCATGGCTTGTTACAGAGCGTCTGTTATGATCTTTGCCACTGAACGTTTCAAACCAACAGGAGTGTCGCCATGCGCGAACAGGATTACGCAGTTCACAACAGCGTGCAGGCTGAGCAGCTAGAGGTTAGCCGCGTCCTGCGCAACACATACGGCTTGCTGGCGCTCACCCTCGCATTCAGCGGTGTGATGGCTTTCGTGGCGCAGCAGATGCGTGTCGGCTACCCGAACATTTTCGTGGTGCTGATCGGCTTCTACGGGCTGTTCTTCCTCACCAACAAACTCCGTGATTCGGCATCGGGCCTGGTGTCCGCCTTTGCGCTGACCGGTTTCATGGGTTTCCTGCTCGGCCCGATCCTCAACCGTTACCTGGGCATGCAGGGCGGCGCTGAAGTGGTCAGTTCGGCATTCGCGATGACCGCACTGGTGTTCGGTGGTCTGTCGGCCTATGTACTGATCACCCGCAAGGACATGAGCTTCCTCGGTGGTTTCATCACCGCCGGTTTCTTCGTTCTGCTGGGAGCGACGCTGGCAAGCATGTTCTTCCAGATCAGCGGCCTGCAACTGGCGATCAGCGCCGGTTTCGTACTGTTCTCGTCGGTCTGCATTCTGTTCCAGACCAGCGCGATCATCCACGGTGGCGAGCGTAACTACATCATGGCGACCATCAGCCTGTATGTATCGATCTACAACCTGTTCATCAGCTTGTTGCAGATCTTCGGCATCATGAGCCGCGACGACTGATCGCCGGCCTGAAACAACAAAAAACCCGCATCGGCGGGTTTTTTGTTGTTTGCGAAAAGCAGATCAGTTGATCACGATGCTGCCATCAGCCTGTTGCTTGTAAATGGTGTAGGGCAGCAGAAATGTATCCAGCACACCCGAAACCGCGGCATCTACCACCAGGCCAAGAGAGGCATTGTTGTAATTGAACGCGTCGACGTCATCCGGTTTTTCGGCGTGCAGCATGCAAAAGTCGTAGGTCGCACCGCTGTAAATGCGCGGAACGGCGCCGCAATAGGTTTTCTTGGTTTTCAACTGATCTACGGAAGCCTTGTCACTGAGCACAAGGGTCTGCACTGTCCCGCACCCGGTGAGCATCAACACCGTCAGCATCACTGCCTGAATTCTCATTACCGCCAATCCTTCGCCGGAAAAATCTCAATCTACGCCGAACACGCGCAAAAAGCACTCACGCCATCGGCGGTAACCGGCGCTTGACTGGCGTCTTCTTGACGATCGCAGTGTTGGTTTCGGCCAGTGTGTTGAGGCGGTCGAGCAGGGTGTCGAGCTGTTCCATCGAGCGCACGTGCAGGCGGGCGATGAAGCAATCCTCCCCGGTGACCTTGTCGCACTCGGTGAATTCCGGAATCGACAGGATCTGTCGTTCCACTTCCTGCAATTGCCCCGGTAACGGTCGCACCCGAACGATGGCCTGCAGTTGATAGCCGAAGCATTTCGGGTCGATCTCAACCGTATAGCCCTTGAGCACGCCGCGCTCCTCCAGTCGGCGCAGGCGCTCGGCCACGCTGGGCGACGACAGGCCGCTGATCTGCGCCAGTGCCTTGAGCGAGCGGCGTGAGTCTTCCATCAGGGCGCTGATGAGAGTCTGGTCGATATCGTCGGTCATGGCGCAACTCCGGCATAAGGCATTTACGGGAAACCACCCGCGATAAAAAAGGTAGAAACCGAGTTTAGCCTGCTTTTTGCGCTGGAGGCGCAGGGAGCCTGCTTGGCATACTTTGGCCACGCTTTCGTCAAACGTTTAGGGAGATCGATGATGGACAACTCAATCCGCCGTGGCTCATTGGAAATGACCGCCGCCATGCTGATTTCCGGGACCATTGGCTGGTTCGTGCTGGTCTCCGGGCAGCCGGTGCTGGACGTGGTGTTCTGGCGCTGCGTGTTCGGCGCCGGCACCTTGCTGCTGATCTGTGCCGCGTTCGGCTTCCTGCGTCCGGGCATTCTGACCCGCACCACGTTCCTGCTCGCGGTGCTCAGCGGGGTGGCGATTGTCGGCAACTGGGTGTTGTTGTTCGGCTCGTATTCCCGTGCCTCTATCGCCATCGGCACGGCGGTCTACAACGTACAACCGTTCATGCTGGTTGGCCTGGCGGCACTGTTTCTCGGCGAGAAAATCACCTTGCAGAAGCTGTTCTGGCTAGCGATTTCCTTTCTCGGCATGCTGGCGATCGTCAGCGCCCACGGCGGGCAGGGCGAGAGCGGTCACGAATATCTGCTGGGGATTGTGCTGGCGCTGGGCGCGGCGTTGCTCTACGCGATCGCGGCGCTGATCATCAAGCGTCTGACCGGCACGCCGCCGCATCTGATCGCGCTGATCCAGGTCTGCACCGGAGTGCTGTTGCTCGCGCCGTTCGCGCACTTCAACGGTCTGCCGCAGACCGGCGGAGCCTGGGCCAGCCTGGTGACGTTGGGCATCGTTCACACTGGCCTGATGTACGTGTTGCTGTATGGCGCGATCCAGAAACTGCCGACCGCCCTGACCGGTGCGCTGTCGTTCATCTACCCGATTGCGGCGATCTTCGTCGACTGGTTTGCCTTCGGCCATCGCCTGCAAATCCTGCAATGGGTCGGCGTGGCGGCGATTCTGCTGGCCGCCGCCGGAATGCAACAGGGCTGGGGCTTGAAAGCCCGGCGCCAGCTCAGATCGGTTTGATCACATCGCGGAACAGTCCTTTCAACTGCTGATTGCCGGCATCCACCAGATGGTTGTCGTCAAAGTACAGCGGGACGCCGTCCATGGAGCCCATGCAGTGGCCATCGGGGCACAGGTACGGCGTCGGGTCGATCACCGTCGCGTTGCAGCGGCTGGCAGCAGCTTCGATGGTGCTGATGGCGATGCGATTGCGTTTCTCATAGGCCTGCAACGGTAAGGAAATGTCTGTGTTTTGCCGGAACAACCGCTGATTCAGATTCAAACCCTTGTAGACGCTGAAAGGCATTTCCGGGATCGGTTTGACGATATACACCGGATGGTTTTCAGCGATCGAGCAGACCGTGCTGACGTACTCTTCGGTATAGGCTTCGGCAAACGTAGCCTGGCGCTCGGGAAAGGAAATCCGGTAGCTGTTTTCCCGGCCCGAATCCGCATACAGCGCCGCACGGCTGAACAGCACCACCGGCACGCCGGCGTACGCGGTTTTCAGTTGTTGCAGCTTTTCCTGATTGAAGCCTCGACATTGG
Organism: Pseudomonas sp. S8; assembly: GCF_050473925.1. Lineage (NCBI taxonomy): Bacteria > Pseudomonadati > Pseudomonadota > Gammaproteobacteria > Pseudomonadales > Pseudomonadaceae > Pseudomonas > Pseudomonas sp. S8. The sequence goes on along the minus strand of NZ_JBFDVZ010000016.1, from coordinate 1,572,617 downwards.
CTTTCGACGGTTTTGTCGTGCATGGCGAAGTGCGCCAGGGTCGGGCAACCGCCCCGTGACCAGGACAGCGCTGCGTTAGGGTTGTCCATCTGCACCGCCGCTGCGGTGGATTGCGCATGACTGTCGCCGTACAAAATCACCGACACATCCCCCGTGCCCAGTTTGCAATCCGCCGCCGCATAGGCATTCGGGTAGCACTCCTGCGGATACAGCTTGCTGGTGTATTCCGGCTGACCAAATTCGACCAGTGCCGGGCGCCAGTCGGGATGCTGCTTTACCAGCGACGACGTGACTGCCGACACGGCAACCACACCCACCGTCAGCGACGCGAACTTGATTACTGTGCGTGTGGCGGTCGTACCTTTCTTCACCTTCGACTCAACCATGTAGAAGGACAGGGTGCCAAGCGTGAACGAGGCTATGATCGCGCCGATCACATGTGGCCAACTGGTCAACAGCCCGCACAAGTACAGCAGCACCACCAGCGGCCAATGCCACAGGTACACCGAGTAGGAAATGCTCCCGACAAATTGCAGCGCAGGATTGCTGCTGAACACCGACCGGGTATTGCCGTGAATCACCAACATCGTCCCCAGCACCGGCACCAGTGCCAGGTAGCCCGGCCACAGATCCGCCGCCGAAAAAACCAGCACGCTGACGGCAATCGCCAGCAGGCCGAATCCTTCGCAAATCGTGCCGCCGCGCTGGCTCAATCGTAGGGGAAACAGAAAAACCAGCCCGCCAGCGATCATTTCCCAGGCGCGGGTGGGCAGCATGTAGAAGGCGAACGTCGGGTTGACGGGGGTCACGACGATGGACGCCAGCAGCGAAATCAGCGCCACGACCAGCAAGGCAAAGCGGGTTTTATCGGTGCCGAAGAACCGGTGCAGCCCCATGATCAGCACGGGATAAAGCAGGTAGAACTGCCATTCGACCGACAGCGACCAGGTATGCAGCAACCAGTTTTCATGCAGCGGCGCCGCGAAGTAATTGCCGCTTTGGGCAAAGCTGAAGTTCGAGCTGAACAGCAGACTGCTCTTGATCGTACGGATGGTTTCGCGCAAGTCATCCAGCGGCAGATAAAAGTAGCCGAAGATCAGCAGCGCAACGCACAGGACCAGCAGGGCAGGAATAATGCGGCGAGCGCGGGAGGCGTAGAAACCGAGGAGGGAAAAGTTCTGCTGCTGCACGCCATTGACGATGATGCCGGTCATCAGGAAGCCGGAGATGACGAAGAATACGTCTACGCCGACGAACCCGCCCTCGAACCCTGGCACCTTGAAATGAAACAGCACGACCGACAGCACGGCCAGTGCCCGCAGGGCGTTGATACTCTTCCTGAATTGCATTTATGCGTCCATGTCACATCTGTTGTGCGGCGCATTGTAGTGATGATGTCGGCTTTGTTACATGGATTTTTCCGCTGATTCAGATGTTCCAGCGCGGCGCCGTCATCGCCAGGCGTTGGCGCAGCTCGCCAATGTTCGCGGCCAGTTGTCGGGTCAGTAACCGGTAACCGTCCAGCGTGCTGTAGACCGGCGTGTCGAGACTGGCGTCCGGTAATTCCAGCGGTCGCTGCAGGCGTTGCGTGGCGCCGGACTTCAGGGCCCGTGCCATGCCGATCAGTTGCACGCGGATCACCCGGTGCTCGGCCCGCAGCGCTGACTGCAGGTGCGCCATGGCGTCGGGGTCGTTGGCATCCGGGCGGGTGTTGCCGAGGATCTCCAGCGTGCTGACGCACATCCGCAGGTTGCGTTGAATTGCGTCCAGCTCGGTCATGGAGATTTTCACTTCCTTGGACACCGAAGGCATCAGCGAGCGCAATTGCACCATCACTGTGGTCACCCGGCCCATCAGCTTCAGATGTTCATCGGCGCTGACCGGTTGACCGCTGATGATTCGCCCGTACAACGTGGCGCAATCGCGCAGGGCATCGGCCAGGTTGTAGCGCCACGAATACACCGCGTACAGCGGCAGGGCGAAGGAAAAGGCGAGGGCCAGGGCGATGCCGATCAGGATGTCGACCCCGCGCCACAAGCCGTCGGTGATCGGGTTGTCGCCATGTCCGGCAACGATGAAGACGGTAATCGCCGAAAGCAGGGCGGTGTAACCGCCCTTGCCGATGGCGTGATAGGAGAAGAATCCGCAGACCACCGCCATGGCAAAGTACGTCAGCCATGGCAGGCCCAGCCATGCCTGTTGCGCCACCAGCACCAGTCCGACGCCGGCACCGATCAGGGTGCCGGTGGCGCGTTCGGCGGCTTTCTTGCCGATGTTGCCGTGGTGCTGCAGGCCGCCGATCACCACCAGCATGGTCACCGACGCCCACTCGCCGTGGGGCAGGTTGATGCCGGTGGTCAGCAGGATGGTTGCCAGCAGACCCAGCGCTACCCGCACCGCGTGAATCAGTCGGGCGTGCTGGTAGCGGCGATACGGGTCCAGCAACGGACGCAGGATTCGCCGCAACAGCGGTGGCAGTCGGTGGGTGCTGAAGGTGCTCAGTGCAAGGTCCTCGTCAGAAGATGTAGTCGGTGGTCAGGAAGCTCGAATCGCGGCCGCGAATGATTTCGCTGATCAGGTCCTTGTTGCTGTCCTGGAACTTGGTCGCCACCAGTGTGCGGATCGAAAACACCCGCAGTGCATCGTGTACCGACAGCGTGCCTTCGGCGGAGTTCTTGCGCCCGTTGAACGGGTAGGTGTCCGGGCCGCGCTGGCACTGGGCGTTGAGGTTGATCCGCCCGACCTGGTTGGCGAAGGTGTCGACCAGTCGGCCGATCGCCACCGGGTTGGTGCCGAACAGGCTCAGTTGCTGACCGAAGTCCGACTCCAGCACGTAATCGATCACGGTATCGAGGTGGCGGTACGGCACGATCGGCACCACCGGACCGAATTGTTCTTCGTTGTACACGCGCATCTGCGGCGTCACCGGGTACAGCACGGCGGGGTAGAAGAACGACTCGCGACTGGCGCCGCCATTGGGGTTGACCACTTGTGCGCCCTTGCTCTGCGCGTCAGCCACCAGACCGTGCAGGTAGTCGACCTTGCCCGACTCCGGCAGCGGCGTCAGTGCCACGCCGCTGTCCCACGGCATGCCTGGCTTGAGCGTAGCGAGTTTGGCGTTGAATTTTTCGATGAAGGCGTCGACCACGTCCTCATGCACAAACAGGATCTTCAATGCAGTGCAGCGCTGGCCGTTGAACGACAGCGAACCGGTGACCGCTTCGCTGACTGCGTTGTCCAGATCGACTTCGGGCAGGACGATGCCCGGGTTCTTCGCATCCAGACCCAGCGCGGCGCGCAAACGGTGTGGTTTCGGGTGCAGTTTTTTCAGGTCGCTGGCGGCCTTGTTGGTGCCGATGAAGGCGAAGATATCGATCTTGCCGCTGGCCATCAGCGCGCTGACGGTCTCGCGGCCGCTGCCGTAGATCACGTTGATCACGCCGGTGGGGAAGCTGTCGCGGAACGCTTCAAGCAACGGGCGGATCAGCAGCACGCCGAGCTTGGCCGGTTTGAACACCACGGTGTTGCCCATGATCAGCGCCGGGATCAGCGTGGTGAAGGTTTCGTTCAGCGGATAGTTGTAAGGGCCCATGCACAGCGCGACACCGAGCGGCACGCGACGAATCTGGCCGAGAGTGTCCTGTTCCAGTTCGAACCGGCTGGAGCGGCGGTCGAGTTCTTTGAGCGCGTTGATGGTGTCGACGATGTAATCGCAGGTGCGGTCGAACTCTTTTTCCGAGTCCTTGAGGTTCTTGCCGATCTCCCACATCAGCAATTTGACCACGGCTTCGCGCTGCTGGCGCATACGCCCGAGGAACGCTTCGACGTGCTGAATGCGTTCGGCCACGCGCATGGTCGGCCACAGGCCCTGACCGCGATCGTAGGCACGCACGGCGGCATCAAGGGCGGTGAGGGCGGTGTCGGCATCCAGCAGCGGGGTGCTGCCGAGAATCACTTGTTCATCGCCATTCTCGCCGTGCAGGTACACAGGGCTGCGCACCGTGGCGAGCGGGCCGTCCCAGCGCCGCAGTTGGCCATCGACGAGGTATTCGCGTTGCTCGACCTGACCGTCGAGGCGGTATTTTTCCGGGATGTCGCTGACAGATGGGAACAGGTTGCCAAGGATGTTTGCTGTGGTCATGTCGCTACCCCGTATTGATGTCCGTATGCAGATCAAAAAGTCTTTACAGGTTATACGCCTGAATACGCGGGAATTTAAACCCGTGAATGTCACGCGAATGTCACGCAGAGAGGCGGAACAGAGCGGGATGCTCACCCCAATCTCTGTAGGAGCTGCCGCAGGCTGCGATCTTTTGACTTTGCTTTTGAAGGTCAAGATCAAAAGATCGCAGCCTGCGGCAGCTCCTACAGAGGGCATCGGTGTGGCCCCGGATGCCCCCCTCGTTGTCCCGCAATGCCCTCAACCCGCTGCCGTGCCTGCCTTAAGGTGTGATCACAACAAAAAGCGCTACCCAGGCGAGGATCGTTATGCGGGTAATCCCACTCACTTTATTGCTGGCGCTGTCTGTCGCCCTGTGCGGCTGCGGCGAAAAAGCTGCACCGCCGGCGACCACTCACAACGCCACGCCCTCCGATCCGACACTGGCGCAGATCTACGCCAACAGCTGCCAGCTGTGCCACGCTAACCCGGCCGCCAACGCGCCGCTGACCGGCGACCGCAAGGCCTGGGAACCGCGCCTGCGGCAGGGCGCCGACACCCTGCTTGATCACGCCATCAACGGTTACAACGGCATGCCGCCGATGGGCCAGTGCGTCGAGTGTTCGGAAGAACAATTCCTGCAGCTGATCGGCTTCATGGCCGACCAGCCCCTCCCACAATAAGGGCGCGCGCATGAGCATGGATCTGACACGCCGTCAGTTGTTGCAACGGGCAAGTATCGTCGGCGCGTTCAGTGCGCTGGCTTCCAATCCGGCGCTGGGCCAGTTGATGCGCGCGCCACGGCTGATTCCCTGGCGCAACTGGTCGGGCGGGCAGAGTTGCCTGCCTGCGGCGCGGATAGCACCAAAGAATCTGGACGAATTGACCGCAGTCATCCAACAGGCACCGGGCAAGATTCGTCCCGTCGGTTCGGCGCATTCCTTCAGTGCGCTGGTGCCCACCGACGGCACGTTGCTGTCACTGAGCTACTTCAACGGTCTGCTCGATCACGACCCGAAAACCCTGCAAGCCGAATTCGCCGCCGGCACGCCGATGTCGCGTATGGGCAAGCCGCTCAAGGACATCGGCCAGGCCCTGCAAAACATGGCCGACATCGATTACCAGACCCTCGCCGGCGCCATTTCAACCTCGACTCACGGTACCGGCAAAAACTTTCAGTCTTATTCGGCGCACGTCTGCGGGATGCAGCTGGTGACCGCCAGTGGCGAGGTATTGGACTGCGACAGCCAGCGTCATCCGGACGTATTCAACGCTGCCCGGGTATCCCTTGGTGCGTTGGGTGTTGCCACTAAAGTCCGCTTGCAAAACCGTCCGGCGTATCGTCTGCGGGAAACCCAGTGGATCGCCAGGACCGAAGAGCTGCTTGAAGATCTGGACAAGAACACCCGCGAAAACCAGCACTGGGAGATGCTCGTGGTCACCCATTCCGACTACGCCTTGTCCATCGCCCTCAACGAAACCGGCGACCCGGCCACACCGCCGATCCCGCCCGAGGAGGAGGGTGGCAACGAGTTCGTGACCCTGATCGAGAAGATCGACAAGTACGGCAGTGACTTCCCCGGTCTGCGCACCTCGTTGCTCAACAGCTTGCGGCATCTGGCGAGTTTCGATGATCGGGTCGGTGACTCGTTCGACATCTACGCCAACGTGCGCACCGTGCGCTTCAACGAGATGGAGTACTCGGTGCCCGCCGAATACGGCCCGGCCTGCCTGCGCGAAATCCTCAAGCTGATTCAGGACAAGGACCTGCGCACCTGGTTTCCCATCGAGTACCGCTACGTCAAGGCCGACGACATTCCACTGAGCATGTTCGAGGGCCGCGACAGCTGTTCGATCTCGGTGCACCAGCATTATCAGATGGACCATCACAACTTCTTCGCCGCGGTCGAACCGATTTTCTGGAAGTACAACGGTCGGCCGCACTGGGGCAAATTGCACACGCTCAATGCGCGCACCCTGCAACCGCTGTACCCGCGCTGGCGCGAGTTTGTCGACGTACGCCAGGCACTGGACCCGCGCGGACGTTTTCTCAACGCGCATCTGTCGTCAATTCTGGGAGTGAACTGATGGCGGTCAATCGACGCAATTTCATGCTGGGCACCGTGGGCGTTGGCGCCTTCTTGCTGGGAGTCGGTGCCTGGTTGCGACCGGGCGATCACGGCGGCCCGTACAGCGAGTATTTCCGCGCCCTGAATAAAGAGTTGAAAGACCACGGCCCAATGCGTCCGGTGCTTTTGATCGATCTGGATCGGCTCGACCACAACATCGACGTGGTCATGCAGTCGGTGCGACGCGGCGGCAAGCAATTGCGATTGGTGGAGAAATCTCTACCGTCACCGGGACTGTTGAGCTACATCGCGCAACGGGCCGGGACGCAAAAGCTCATGTCGTTTCACCAGCCGTTCCTCAATCACGACGCTGTCACGTTTCCCCAGTCCGACATCCTGCTCGGCAAGCCGCTGCCGGTGTGTTCGGCACAGCTGTTCTATCAAACCCACAAAGGCCCGTTCGACCCGACGAAGCAACTGCAATGGCTGATCGACAACCCCGAACGTCTGCAGCAATACCTGGCGCTGGCGCAGGGATTGGGCACACGGATGCGGATCAACATCGAGCTGGATGTCGGCCTGCATCGCGGCGGGGTCAGTGATGTAAGTGCGTTGGGGCAGATGCTCGCGCTGATCAGCGCCAACCCGCAGCACCTGGTGTTCGCCGGGTTCATGGGTTACGACCCGTTTGTGGGCATGGGCGTGCCCGGGATACTCGGTTCGCCCGAGGAACTGTTCGCCAAGGTGATGGTGATTTATCAGCGCTGCGTGGATTTCACTCGCCAGCAGTTTCCGGCGTTATGGAATGACCACTTGTGCCTGAACACCGCCGGCAGCCCGAGCTACCGCATCCACGAAAACGAGACACTGAGCACCGAGGTGTCGGTGGGTACGGCGATGCTCAAACCGACGCATTACGACCTGCCCTCGCTGGTTGACCATGTGCCGGCGACCTACATCGCCACCCCGGTGTTGAAGAGCACCGGCGCGGTGAACATCCCGGCGCTGGATGACCAGTCGAAGCTGCTGTCGTGGTGGGATGTCAATCAGCGCCAGACCTTTTTCATTTACGGCGGCAACTGGATGGCCGAGTTCGAATCACCGACCGGACTACAGAGCAACGGCGTGTATGGCCGCAGTTCGAATCAGGAAATGGTCAACGGTTCTGACGCGGTCGGCCTGACCGTCGAAGATCAAGTGTTCCTGCGCCCGACCCAGACTGAAGCGGTGTTATTGCAGTTTGGTGATTTATTGGCGGTGCGTAAGGGCAAGATCATCACCAATTGGCCTGTTTATTCCTGACATCGATTTCGATAATTGCAGGTGATTTAATGGCTTGCGCGATTATTGACAGTGATTGGAAGACTGAAAGTTTTTATTTGAGGTTTTCTGATCGTAGTCAGCATTTTGATGCGGTGGCTTTCACTGCTGAAAGCTCGGATAACTCTCCGGACTATTTGTATAAAGGCAAGTGTGACTGGGATGGCGCAGACATATTTATTGCCCTGTCGTCAAAAAGGTGGTTGGAATGTTTGATCTGGGTATGAAGCAGATAAAATCGGGCTGGGGACGGAAGTAGTCACTGTGCATGGATGGTTTGATCTTTCATGTTGCTTGCGATCTCTATTTTCACATTTAAAATATTTTCCTTGTCAACTGTCAGATTTGACAGTTGAAGAAAATTTACCCTCTGTGATAAATAACCTCGACCGCATGATTTTAAAAAAGTTGTGCCGTTGAATAGTTTATCAATGAAGGTGAATAGCTATGAAAAGCGATTATAAAGAGCGCATTGAAGCCAAATCAGATGCAGCGGGTACATTTGAAGTAGACGTGGAAGGATCCGGACATATCGAGCAACGTGATCTCTATCTTCGGGATATGGGCATTGGTTTCGAGATCGGAATCGCGGACGATCCTCCGGGACACATGCCGCCGACAAGGTTCCTTTTTCTGGAATTCCCTGATAAACCTGTTTTTAAACAATACGACGTCAGACAACTGAAGCGTGTCACGTACCACGACTATTCTGAATGGCACAGTTATGAGTTTATCGCCGAGAGCGGTACTGTCACGTTGGCGTATCAGGACTCACCTCGCCGAACATTGGGCCGGGTTGACATTGCGGGGCGTTTAATAGGAAATCCGCTCCCCATACCAGGCCCGGAAATTGTCAAAATTACCGGATGGTTTTATTTGAAGGCGATATAGCGCTGTCGTTGAAAGTTACTGCCTTCGGTAATATTAAAAATTCAGGCTGTGAAAGTTATCGGTGTCATCTCGGTTGGTTGTCATTTAGATGGCACCGTTTTAAATGGCAATATTCTTAAACCAAATGCTCAACATTACGGTGTGTCAGCCGATGCAGACCGCTTTCTGAGCAGGCTCGCTCCAGCACTTTGATTTACTTACACCTGAGCCCTCCCACCAGCAAAACTCCAATAATGAAGCTTTCATGACAAAAGTTCGGTAGCACATAGCCAGTCCGGTCATGCCTATGTAACGCGCTTGAGGGGCCCAACGGGGCGCTTTTCACAAGCCGAGGCGGGACGCCGGGAGTGAGGCAATGGGGACTATGGAACGCTACTCGAAAGTGGGCATGCAGGAGCTCGATCAGCGCCTGTCGAAGATCGTCGAAGCGGCGCGCAAGAAACCGGTGTCGGTGTATCGCTACGGCGCGCCGTGGGTCTGGATCGTCTCACAGGATGACTGGCAGGGCGCCTTGAAAGAGGTCTCCAGCTACATTCCGCCAGGCCATTCGCTGGTGTTGCTGCGCCCGCAAATCGACGACTTGCTCGACGCTCACCAAGGCCTGCTGCACGAACTCAATGCCGAGCCCGGCATGCTCATCCCCGCGCAAACCGTCATGCACATCCTGCTCCTGCAACTCCTGTATTCGGTGCCCAGCGAGCAGCAACTGTATGAACAACTCAATTACAACCTGCTGTTCCGTTGGTTCGTCGGTCTTGGCCTGAATCAGAAAGTCTGGAGTTTCAACGTCCTCAGTCGCGACATCGCCACGCTGCTCAACGAGCCGCGTGCGGTGCTGCTCATTCAAAAAATCATTGGCGAAGTGTTCTGCGGTGCCTTGCTGCAAATGCCCGAGTTCTCCTTGAACTTCGCGCTGTTGCACACCTGGCTCGGCAAGCACAGCGGTGCCTCGACAGTCAGCAACTGACGCAACACACAAGGCGCGCAACAGCGCCAACAGGTCATCGCGAATTCAGGGGGTAGTGTGGATCAGATTTTCACGTCACGGCTGGCGCTGTGGTCCTGGCTGCTGGTGACGGCCGGCGCGCAACCGGCATTCGCCGAAGAGGCTGCCCAAGGCGCCGCGCCGCAGCGTCTGGTGGACGTCAACGAATACTTCGTGCGCGGCAACACCGTGCTCGACGCACGGGCGATTGAAGAAGCGGTGTACCCGTTTCTCGGCCCGCAAAAAGCCATGACTGACATCGAGGGCGCCCGCGATGCCTTGCAGAAGGCGTATCAGCAGCGCGGCTACCAATCGGTGTTCGTCGAGTTGCCGGAGCAAGCGGTGGCCGACGGCATCGTCTATCTGCAAGTCAGCGAAACCAAGGTTGGCCGCGTGCGTGTGGTCGGCGCCAAACACTATTCGCCGCTGGACATCCGCGACAACGTCCCGGCCCTGAAAGAAGGCGAGGTGCCGGACTTCGCCAAGGTCCAGGGCGAACTGGCGCAGCTCAATAAAACCCCGGGGCGCCAGGTCATGCCGCTGGTGCGCGAAGGCCAGCGCCCTGGGACCATGGACGTCGACTTGCAGGTCGAAGACCAGAACCCGTGGAGCGCCAGCGTCGGCCTCAACAACGATTACAGCGCCGACACCGAAAAGCTGCGCGCCGTGACCAGCCTCGGCTACAACAACCTCTGGCAACTCGGCCACAGCATCAACCTGACGTACTTCACCGCGCCGCAGGACACCGACAACGCCAAGGTCTGGTCGGGCTCCTACACCGCGCCATTGAGCGAGCGCTGGAGCGTGCAGTTCTCCGGTTATCAGTCCGACAGCAACGTCGCAACCATCGGCGGCAGTAACGTATTGGGCAAGGGGCACTCCTACGGGGTGTCGGCGATCTACACGCTGCCATCCAGCGGCAGTTGGTCGAACTCGCTGTCGGCTGGTATCGACTTCAAGGATTTCGACGAACGCCTGACCCTGTCCGGCGAGAGCGACAAGGTGCCGCTGAAATACGCGCCGTTCACCTTCGCCTACAACGGTTTCCGCTACACCGAAAAGAGCCAGCTAGGCCTCGGCCTGAGTCTGGTCGCGGCCACCCGCAGCATCTTCGGCTACGGCAGTTCCGACGAAGACTTCGACTACAAACGCTACCGCGCCAACCCGAGTTTCGCGGTGGTCAAGGGCGACAGCACCTTCACCTGGACCTTCGACAACGACTGGCAGAGCGCGAGCAAAGGCGCGTTCCAGCTGGCGTCGGGGCCACTGGTCTCCAACGAACAATTCTCCGCCGGCGGCGCTACTTCGGTGCGCGGCTATCTGGCGGCGGAACGTACCGGCGATGACGGCGTGCTGCTCAGTCAGGAACTGCGTACCCCGTCGCTGGCGAAATACGCCGGCAGCTGGATGCAGGAATGGCGCTTCTACGCCTTTGCTGAAGGCGCGCAACTGTATCTGCGCGACGAGTTGCCGGATCAGGACGCCAGTTACGCCCTGGCCAGCGTCGGCCTCGGCACCCGCGCCAGCCTGAGCAAATGGCTGTCCGGCAGCCTCGATTGGGGCTACCCGCTACTCGAAGGGCCGAACACCTCGAAGCAGGCGTCGCGCCTGCACTTCAACCTTCAAGCCACGTTCTAAAGGAGCACGTTCATGCAGCGCCTCATTCTTTCGTTGTTGATCTGCCTGGGCTTCGTGCTCCCGGCCACGGCGCAGGCCTGGTGGCAGGACGACTGGCATTACCGCAAACAGATCGCCGTCGACACCACGCCGCAGGGCGCCGGAATCAATCAGGCCCTGGGCCGCACTGCGCTGCTGGTGCGCCTGCACACCGGCAATTTCACCTTCGACGGGGTCAAGGAAGACGGCGCGGATCTGCGCTTCGTTGCCGCCGATGACAAGACAGTCCTCAACCACCAGATCGAAAGCTTCGATGCGCTGATGGGCATGGCGCTGATCTGGATCGATGTGCCGAATGTCGAGGGCAGCCAGCGTCAGGACATCTGGATGTACTACGGCAACCAGAAGGCTCCGGCCACCGGCAACGGCCAGTTGACCTTCGATCCGAATTACACCGCGCTGTATCACTTCGACGGTGCCACCGGCACCCCGGCCAAAGACACCACCGCCTACGGCAACACTGCACAAAGCGCCACTGGCGCGGCGATTGACGGTGTGGTCGGTCGCGCCTTGCAGTTCAGCAGTCAGCCATTGCTGCTGCCGGCCAGTCCGTCGTTGCAGCACAGCGCTGGCAGCGCGTTCACCTTCAGTGCCTGGTTGCGGCTGGATCAGGCCAATGGCGAGCAACTGATTCTGGCCCGTCGCGAAGGCGCTAACAGTCTGCTGGTCGGGGTCAATCAAGGCGTGCCGTTCGTGGAGATCGACGGCCAGCGCGCGGTGGCCTCTCAGGCGCTGAATCCCGGCCAATGGCAGCACGTCGCGCTGACCGCCGAAGGTTCGAAAGTCAGCCTGTACATCAACGGTCGTGAGGGCGCGACCCTCGCACAAGCGATGCCGGCGTTCAATTCAGTGATGGCGGTTGGCGGCGATCTGGCCGCAGGCCCATACCAGCCGTTCGTGGGCGCCATCGACGAACTGCGCCTGTCGAAAGTCGCGCGTCCGGCCCCATTGCTGCTGGCTGATGCGACCTCCCAAGGTGCCGAGTCGAAACTGGTGACTTACGGCGTTGACGAAGAACAGTCCGGTTTCGGCTTCGGCAGCCTCGGATTCCTGCTCAACGCGGTACCGGTGGACGCCTGGGTGATCATCGCCGTGCTGGTGCTGATGATGTTCCAGTCGTGGATCATCATGCTGCGCAAGAACCGCACCCTCAGCCGCGTGAGCAAGGCCAACGAGGATTTCCGCGAGCAGTTCGCCAAGGTCGGTACGCGCCTGGAGATGTTCGCCGACGACGCGCAACTGGCCCAGCGTCTGCAGCACTCGCCGCTGTGGCGCCTGTACTCGGTGGCGGTCAAGGAAATCCGTACTCGCCGCGAGCAGGGCGCCGATACCTCTTCGGTGTCTGCCGCGACCATCGAAGCCATTCGCTGCTCGATGGACGGCGTGCGCACCCGCGAGAACCAGGCCCTCAGTTCGAAACTCTCGACCCTGTCCAACGCCATCGCTGGCGGTCCGTACATCGGCCTGCTCGGCACCGTGTTGGGGATCATGGTGGTGTTCCTCGGCACCGCCATGGCCGGCGACGTCAACATCAATGCCATCGCCCCAGGCATGGCGGCGGCGTTGCTCGCCACAGCCATGGGCCTGTTTGTCGCGATCCCGGCGCTGTTTGGCTACAACCGCCTGATCACCCGTAACAAGGAAGTCAGCGCCGACATGCGCGTGTTCGTCGACGAGTTCATTACCCGTCTGGCGGAGATGCACGGTGAAGGTCAGTCCAGTGAAGCGGCGCATCAGCGCAGCCATCACGCCAACCACTCCGTACCGGCCTGAGGAGCATTGCCATGGCGTCCGTAAATGCCTCCCACGACGATGACGAAGATGCAGCGGTGGACAGCATCAACATCACGCCACTGGTGGACGTGCTGATGGTGGTGCTGGTGATGTTCATCCTCACCGCCACGGCGCAGGTCTCCGGGATCCAGATCAACCTGCCCAAAGCCAGCGCTTCAGTGTCGCTGTCGGAGGCCAAGACCAAGGCGATTTCGGTCAACGACGGCGGCCAGGTGTTCCTCGACGCCTACCCGGTGACCCTCGCCGAGTTGGAGGAGCGCCTGCGCATCGAGAAGGCGCAGAACCCGGACTTCCCGGTGATCGTGCGCGGCGACGCCACGGTGCAGTACCAGAAGGTTATCGAAGTGCTGGATCTGTTGCGCCGGCTCGAACTGTCTCAGGTCGGTCTGGTGACCGGCAAACCGACGCAGGGCTGAGTGATGACCGCACAACTCCCGATTGAGCCACTGCCGGTGAAGCGCTCGCCGTTGCGTTACCTGAAGTGGGGCGCCGGGCTGCTGCTCGGCGCGCTCGCCGCGTGGTGCCTGTGGCAGTGGGCCAATGACATGAGCGGCATCCGCCGTGAAGCGCCGAAGGTGCCGACGATCATTCCATTGCCGCCACCGCCACCTCCGCCGCCAGAAAAACCGCCGGAACCGGAAACCCCGGTGGAAGAAAAAATCGTCGAGCCCGAGCCAACGCCCGAGCCGCAAGAGGTCAAGCCCGAGGAGGAGGCGCCGCCTTCACCGGCGGACGATCTGGCCAACCCGATGCAAATCGACGGCGCCGCCCAGAGCGGCAATGACGCTTTCAACATCGGCGCCGGCAAGGGCGGCGGCATGGCCGGAGCGGGTGGCGGACGCTTGGGTACCGGCACCTACAGCCAGTTCCTCGCGTTCACCTTCCAGCGTTTGCTGCGCGAGAACCCGGACCTGCGCAACCTCGCGTTTTCGCTGCAGGCCGATGTCTGGCTGAGCAGCGTCGGCGAAATCACCCGGGTCGAGCTGGTCAAGTCCAGCGGCAAGCCCGAGATCGACACTCAGGTGCTGGCCGCATTGCGTAACGCGCCCCATCTGAGCGAACGGCCACCGGCCTCCATCACCTTGCCTGTGCGCCTGTCCCTGCAAGGGCGGCGTCCGGGTTAACCGAATTCATAAAGCTGTATGAAAAGGAGTTGTGTGCAGATGATTTCCAACGTGAATCGATTGTCCCTGGCGGTCGGCATGGTCATCGCGACCCTGGTCGGTCAGGCCGCGGCAGCGCCTGCGCCCTCGGAGAACGCCACGATCAATCTGATCCGCTTGCTGGTCGAGCAGGGCATTCTGAAACAGGACAAGGCCGATGCGCTGATCGCCCAGGCGCAGAACGAAGCCGCTCAGGCCAAACAGGCAGCGGCTTCGACAGCGGTCGCAGCCGGTCCGGTGGCGGCACCGGGCGATGTGCGCGTGCAGTATGTGCCGGCCGCGGTACGCGACCAGATCCGCGATCAGGTCAAGGCCGAAGTCATGGCCACCGCCAAGCAGGAAAACTGGGCCGCGCCCAACACCTTCCCGGACTGGGCATCGCGCATCAGCTTCGACGGCGACATTCGTCTGCGTGACGAATCGCGCTACTACTCGGGCAGCAACAGCAACGAAATTGTCGACTTCGCCAAACTCAACAATAACGGCCCGTACGACGTGAACCCCAACAGCAGCACCAACCTGCCGCCGTTGCTCAACACCCGTGAAGACCGCACCAACCTGTTCCGGCTGCGCGCGCGGCTAGGGATGAAAGCGGTGATCTCGCCAGAATGGACCGCCGGCATCCGCATCGGCACCGGCTCAGACAACAACCCAGTGTCGACCACGCAGAACCTCGGCGGCGGTTTCGCCAAGAAAGACATCTGGCTCGATCAGGGTTACCTGAACTGGAAACCGACCGATGAGCTGACCCTGACCGGCGGGCGTTTCGCCAACCCGTTCATGTCCACCGACATGCTGTACTCCAACGACCTCAACTTCGACGGTGTGGCGGCGATTTTCGACCACAAGCTCAACCGCGACTGGGGTGTGTTCGGCACCGTCGGTGCGTTCCCGGTGGATTACACCAACGACACCAGCACCAGCAATGGCTTCGACAAGGAAGAAAGCGACAACAAGTGGCTGTACGGCGCGCAGCTCGGCGCCCAGTGGGCAATCAACAGCAACAACCGCCTCAAGGGCGCGTTGGCTTACTACCGTTTCGACGATATTCAGGGCCAGCGCTCCAGCCCTTGCGCACCGTGGGCCGGCGCTCCGGGCTGCGACACCGACGGCACTCGAGCGGCGTTCATGCAGAAGGGCAACAGCGTGTTCCTGCTGCGCGACATCACGCCGAACCCGGCCAACCCGACCACCACGCCGCAGCCGCAATTCGTTGGTCTTGCTTCGGAATTCAACCTGCTGGACCTGAACCTGGTATGGGACGCCGATCTGCCACAAGACTTCAAATTGCGCAGCCAGGGCAACTACATCCACAACCTCGGTTACGACGAAGGCGACATGCGCAAACGCTCGGAAGGGCAGATCGTCAACAACCTCAACAGCAACGGCGAGATCCAAAGCGGCGCCAATGCGTGGATGGTCCAGTTCACCCTCGGCAACGCGCTGGACCTGAAGAAGCAGGGCGACTGGAACCTGTTCGCCGGCTACAAGTACATCCAGCCGGACGCCTTGCCTGATGGCTTCAACGACTCGTCATTCCACCTCGGCGGCACCAACGCCAAGGGCTATATCCTCGGCGGCAACTACGGTCTGGCGAAGAACGTCTACGCCACCGGCCGCTGGATGAGCACCGAAGCCGTGTACGGTGCGCCGTTCGACATCGACGTCTTGCAGCTTGAGATCAACACGCGCTTCTAAGGCGCCGGGAGTACGGTCATGCACGCACGAGTTTTACTGTTGGGGCTGAGTTTTTTCATCGCACACGGCGCGCATGCCGAAGGTATGGAAGAGCGTCTGCGCACCCAGTTGCGCAGCACCACCCAGCAATTGCAGGCCCTGCAGAGCCAGCAGGCCCAGGCCAGCGCCGCGCAACTGGCGGCGCAGAATGAGGCCAAGGCCGCGCAGGCGCAGATCAAGCAATTGACCGCTGAACTGGCCAAGGCCAGAGGCGTGGCCGAACAGTTGGCCGGCCAGCAGCAGAATCTGCACAGTCAGGCGCAAGCGCAAGTCGCCGCCAGTAACGAACAGGTCGGCAAGTTCAAGAAGGCCTACGACGAGTTGCTGGTCATGGCCCGTGCCAAAGAGGCAGAACGGTCTAAGCTTCAAGCGCAATTGGCTGAACGTGACACACAAGTGCAGCAATGTTCAGTCAAGAATCAGCAGATGTACGGCGTCGCCAAACAGATCCTCAGCGCCTACGAAAACATCGATGTCGCCGAGGTGATGAAGATCCGCCAGCCCTTCGCGGGCAGCGCCCGGGTCAAGTTCGATGAACTGGCCCAGGGGTTCGGTGACGAGCTCTACAAGACTCAATTCGACGCGCCGCGAGCCGCGCTCGCGCATTGATTAACAAACAAGGAAGAAGTCATGACTCAATTGATCAGCCATGTGTCCCCGCAATCCCTGACCGAAGTCCTGCAAGCGGCCGGTTATCGCGTCAACCAGACCGAACAGAACGGCATCGTGCAGTTGCTCAGCGCCAGTCAGGGCATCGGTTATGCCGTGCGTTTCGGCAACCCGGCGGTGGAGGAGGGCAGCTACGTCGATTTCACCTTCAGTTGCGCGCTGCGGGTGCAAGGTGAGTTGCCACAAGGTGTGGCCGAGCAGTGGAACGCCACCCGGCGTTTTGCCCGGTTGTCATTGCAGGGCGAATTTCTGGTGATGGAAATGGACGTGGTGGTCGCGGCGGGTGTGAGCATCGATCACCTGCGTGGCAGCCTGGAGCTGTGGGACCGTTTGCTGCAGGAATTCATCGTCTATCTGCGTGATTTCACCCAGGCCGCGCAAGCCTCGACAGCCAAAGTCGCGGTCGCCGAACAAGAGGAAGTCGCGCTGTGAAAAAGCCTGCCATGGTGATCGGCGCCGGGGCAGTGGCGCTGTTGATGGTAGCCGTGGCACTGGTGCTGCGACCGGGCACTGACCCGGTTGCCGCCCAGCAATCGTCGCCCTTGGCGGCGGTTGCTACGGGGCCGGCCGTGGCGCGGCTGGGCAATCAGCAGGTGACGCCACAGGAGTTGCAGGCATTGCTGGCGACATTGCCACCGGCAAGTGCCGAGCAACTGCGCGGCAACCGTGAAGCACTGGAGCGCTGGATTCGTACCCGTCTGGCGGAGAAAGCCGTGCTGGAGCAGGCCGACGCTCAGGGCTGGGCGCAGCGTCCGGACGTGGTGCGGCAAACCCGCGCGGCCACTGAGCAGATCGTGTTTCGCGATTACCTGCGCTCGGTCAGCACGGTGCCGGCGGACTATCCGAGTACGGCCGAGTTGCAGCAGGCGTATGACGCTGGCAAGGGCAACTGGCAGACTCCGGCGTTGTATCGGGTGAGCCAGATTTTCCTCGCGGTGCCGGATGCCCAGAGCGCAGATACCGTGCGCAAGCAGGCCACCGAGCTAAGCAAGAAAGCCCAGGGCACGCCGGGGGATTTTGCCGCGCTGGCGACTCAGTATTCGCAGGATCGCCTGACCGCCGAACGCGGCGGCGACACCGGGCTGCAACCGTTGCAGCAACTGGTGCCGGAAGTACGGGGTGCGGTGGCGAAATTGAAGGTCGGTGCGGTGTCCGAGCCGGTGCAGAGTGCAGCCGGTTTCCATGTGATCAAACTCACCGAACAGCAACCGGCACGTACTGCGACCCTCGACGAACTGCGCGATCAGTTGACTCAAGCCTTGCGTGCGCAACGCCAGGAGCAGATTGCCCAGGCGTATCTGGACGGGATGCTCAATACCGCGACGCTGAGTATCGACGGGGCCGAGCTGAACAAGGTCCTCGAAACCCACCAATAACCCTGTTGGAGCTGGCTTGCCAGCGATGGCGGAGTGTCAGGCAACACAGGGGCTGGATGTGAGTCCCCCATCGCTGGCAAGCCAGCTCCCACAGGATCTTCACCGGTTCAGACGTTCCATGCCGCGCCGGAAGCATCAACAACAAAGATCGACAGGGAGTCATCGATGTCATTCACCGAACCCGCAGGACGACAGGGTAGCCCCGACTATCGCTGGGCGCAGGGCGAGCGCGAGCCGTGGCTGGCGCAAGCCGCGACCATCGATGCCGAGGTCGCGCAATATTTTCTGGTCAGTGCTCGCTGCGGTTGCTTCATGCAGGCGGCGCGCAGCCTCAACGTGCGCTCGACCTTGCTGCGCAAACAATTGGCGCAGCTTGAGCAAACGCTGCAGCACGCGCTGTTCAGCTTTCAAGGCAGCGCCTTGAGCCTGACCCGTGAAGGTCAGCAGTTGCAGGCGCAACTGGTTGCGCTGGCCCACGAACGCAAACTGCCGGTGGTAGAGCAGCCGCTGGTGCGTTTGGCCGTCGCCGAGTCGATTCTGCATGACATCCTTGGTCGTGACCTGATCGCACTGCTGCGGCGCAATGCCAGCGTGCGTCTGGAGATCATTGCGCTGGACAGCGAACTGGCGCTGCGCGCGGTCAGTGCCGATGTGGTGTTGTGGCTGGCCCACGGCGAAGCCCCGAGTCCCGGCCCGACCTTTGCCACCAGCCAGCCACAGGCGCTGGCGCGGCTTGACTACCTGCCGCACATCGCCAAACGCTATTCCCGCGTCACCGCGCGCCCGGCGAGTGCCGACGACCTCAGCGATTTCATGCTGGTGCAATGGCAGCACGACCGGCAGATCGACAGTTTTCGGCCGTGGAATGAGCTGGTTGAACAGCGTCTGGCCGGTGTGGTGCAGATGCAGTCTTACGAGCTGATGCTGGAAATGATCCGCTGCAGCGCGTGCATCGGTCTGCTGCCGGCGTACATGAGCCGCTTCGATCGCGGGTTGATCGCGCTGCCAGGGCTGTTTGACGAGCCGATGCAGTTGCAGGCATGGCTGGCGGTCAACGTTGAATCCCAGGCGATAGAAGAAGTCCGCACGCTGGTCGAACTCATCCACCACACCTTCAACGAACGCCAGGAATGGTTTCAGACCTGACCCAATCCCCCGACACACCATTCCCTGTAGGAGCTGTCGCAGGCTGCGATCTTTTGATCTTGCTTTTAAACGACAAGATCAAAAGATCGCAGCCTGCGGCAGCTCCTACAGTTTGTATGTGTTTGAACAAGCAGTTTAGAGTAATCGGCTACCCATCGATCCAGGAAGGATCCGCCATGCCCGAGCACGCTCCCGCCATCAAAATCGAACGCTTCAATGAGTCGCACCTTGAGGGCATCACCGCGCTGTACAACGATCCGGTCGTGACCCGGCAGGTGTTGCAGATGCCGTTTCAGTCCACTGAGGTTTGGCGCAAACGCCTTGCGCCAGACAACGAACGGGTGGTGCAACTGGTGGCGCTGCATGAGGGTGTGGTCATTGGCAATCTTGGCCTGGAAAACTATTCACGAATCCGCCGCGCCCACGCCGGCAGTGTCGGCATGGCGGTCGCCGTGGCGTGGCAAGGCAAAGGGGTCGGTTCGACACTGCTGGCGGCGGCGCTGGACGTCGCCGACAACTGGATGAACCTGCATCGGGTCGAACTCTCGGTGTACGCCGACAACGAGGCGGCCATCGGTCTGTACCGCAAATTCGGCTTCGAGAACGAAGGCCTGTTCCGTGACTACGCGGTGCGCGACGGGCAATGGGTCGACACGCTGAGCATGGCCCGCCTGCGCCGTCGATAAGCCAAAAAATCCTGTGGGGTCAGTCACCCAGCGCGAACGTCACCGCCGCCTGCGCATGCAGCTCGGTGGTGTCGAGCAGGGGCAGGGCGCTGTGTTCGGGTTTGACCAGCAGGCCGATTTCCGTGCAGCCGAGGATGATCGCCTGGGCACCGCGCGCGGTCAGCGTTTCGATCACTCGTTGATAGATTTTGCGTGATTCGTCACTGATCACCCCGACGCACAATTCGTCGTAGATGATCCGGTGCACGTCCTTGCGCTCGGCGTCGTCCGGCACCAGTACCGTCAGACCCTGAGCAATCAGCCGCTGCTTGAGAAAATCCTGCTGCATGGTGAACGCCGTGCCGAGCAGACCGACCGTGTGCGCATCAATATTCAGCGCGGCCTGCGCCGCCGGTTCGGCAATGTGCAGGAACGGAATGCTGATCGCTGCCTGAATCTGCGCCGCGACCTTGTGCATGGTGTTGGTACACAGCACCACGCATTCGGCGCCGCCGGCCTCGAGCCTGCGTGCGGCATCCACCAGAATCGCCGCCGCATCGTCCCAGCGCCCAGCGTGCTGGGCCTGTTCGACCGGGCCGAAGTCGACGCTGTACATCAGGATTTGCGCCGAGCGCAGCGGGCCGAGGCGGTCGCGGACCTGTTGATTGATGAGTCGATAATATTCAGCGCTGGATTCCCAGCTCATGCCGCCGATCAAGCCGATGGTACGCATTGAAATTCCTCGTTCAATGGCCCGTATTGGAAAAGTCGGGCTCCGGCCGAGTGTCCATCGGTTGCACGACGGATGCCAGTACAAAGCAACTGTACCGTTGATCCATTTGCCAAGTGTCACGGTGTCGACGTTCGAGGTTAAACGTACGCCGGTACGCCGATCTGTCACTATCGACTCTCGCAGGCTCTCTCCGAGGAACGTACCGATGAACGACGTACAACAACTGGGCGAAATGCTTCGTCACTATGCCGAGAGTGAAGCGCACAAGAAGCAACTGTTCCAAACCCAGTCGCAGGCTTGGGCCAGCCGCATCACCGAACTGTTCGGCCAGATCCAGCAATGGCTGGAACCGGTGCAGGCACCGAACCTGCTGGAGGTGAGCCGCGAAGCTTACGTCGCATTCGGGCCGAGCACGCCGGTGGAAACCTCGACCTTCAACACCGAAAAACTGAGCATCGTGATTGCCGGCAAAATGGTGGAATTCGTGCCGGACGTGATGGGCAGCGCCGGGCAGATTTCTCTGGCGGTGATGGGCCTGACCGCGGCGCGCTATGGCAGCATTTCGCTGGTGGGATTACCGAGCGGCGAGTGGCAGTGGCGCAAAACCAATGGCCTGAAGGATCCGGACACCTTTGTGTTTGATGCGGATTTTCTTGCACAGCAGTTGCAGAGCCTGATTCCCCGCGACCGCGCCTGACCCGCCACAAACCCTGTAGGAGCTGCCGAAGGCTGCGATCTTTTGATCTTGTTTTTAGAAAATCAAAATCAAAAGATCGCAGCCTTCGGCAGCTCCTACACGGGGCGGGGGATTACATGTCGAGGTTGATCCAGCCCGGTTTCGCCTCTTCCGGCGCCACCGCTTTCACGGTTTTGCCGGTGGCCAGTTCCACCCGCCGTGCCACCTCCGGATCATCGGCAAACGGCACCATGCTCGCATCGTCGAGGCTCTCTGAAGTCTGATGGCGCAGGCAGTACTCCACCGCCAGCCACAGAAACACCACGCCCAGCACATTCAAGAAAATATCCATCCTCTTCAGCTCCCTGCCTCAGGCGATCTGCGCCTGACTGCGCGCCAGCGCCACGTCGGCGACCCGCACCGTGCGCCAGACGTTGTAGGCCATCAGTAGCATGCCGCTGAGGAAGAACACCCCGCCAGCAAAGCGCACGATGAAGCCCGGGTGACTGGCCTGCAGCGCTTCGACGAACGAATAGGTCAGCGTGCCGTCCTCGTTGATCGCCCGCCACATCAGGCCCTGGGTGATGCCGTTGACCCACATTGAGGCGATGTACAGCACCGTACCAATGGTCGCCAGCCAGAAGTGCAGGTTGATCAGCGGCGTGCTGTACATCTGCTCGCGGCCAAAGACTTTCGGCACCATGTGATACGTCGCGCCGAAGGTGATCATCGCCACCCAGCCCAAAGCCCCGGCGTGAACGTGGCCGATGGTCCAGTCGGTGTAGTGGGAGAGGGCGTTGACGGTTTTGATCGCCATCATCGGCCCTTCGAACGTCGACATGCCGTAGAACGCCAGCGACAGGACGAGGAAGCGCAAAATCGGATCGGTGCGCAACTTATGCCAGGCGCCCGACAAGGTCATCATGCCGTTGATCATCCCGCCCCAGCTCGGCGCCAGCAGGATCAGTGACATTGCCATACCGAGGGACTGCGCCCAGTCCGGCAGCGCGGTGTAGTGCAAGTGGTGCGGGCCGGCCCAGATGTACAGGGTGATCAGCGCCCAGAAATGCACGATCGACAACCGGTACGAATACACCGGGCGATTAACCTGTTTCGGCACGAAGTAATACATCATTCCGAGAAAGCCCGTGGTCAGGAAGAACCCCACCGCGTTATGCCCGTACCACCACTGCACCATGGCATCGGTGGCCCCGGAATACACCGGATAGGATTTGAACCAGTCCACCGGAATCGACAGGTGATTGACCACGTGCAGCATGGCGATCACCAGAATGAACGCGCCAAAGAACCAGTTGCCGACGTAGATATGTTTGGTCTTGCGCTGCACCACAGTGGTGAAAAACACGATGGCATACGCCACCCAGACCACCGCCATCCACACCGCGCCGGAGAATTCGATCTCGGCGTATTCCTTGGTGGTGGTGTAGCCCAGCGGCAGGGTGATCAGCATGATCACGATCACCGATTGCCAGCCCCAGAACGTGAAGGCGGCGAGCTTGTCCGAATACAGGCGCACCTGGCAGGTACGCTGCACCGCGTAGTAACTGGCGGCGAATTGCGCGCTGCCGGCGAAACCGAAAATCACCAGGCTGGTGTGCAATGGCCGCAAGCGGCCGAAGGTGGTCCAGGGCAGGTCGAGGTTCATCTCCGGCCACACCAGTTGCGAGGCGATCCATACCCCCATCGCCATGCCGACGACACCCCAGAACACCGTCGCGATAACGAATTGGCGGACGACCTTGTAGTTATAAGCCTGTCCGATTGTTGCTGTGCTCATGGTCAGTTCTTCCACGGTTGCAAAGTCTTGCCAGGCCACCCTGGTCTGGCACGAGCTGCACTGTAGGAATACCGCCAGAAACAAAACAGGCTCAGGAATCTTTCATTTGTACGGATCAGATTGGAGTGCTGACTGCGGCGTTCTGCCGCGCCCTGATACGGTTTTTATCGTTTCAGGTGAATCTGTTGTGTGCTGCGCTGCTCGTCCATAGTGCCTTTACGAAAACTGTGGGAGCGAGCCTGGTCGCGAATGCGGTGTGTCAGCCAACAATGCAGTTGCCTGACACACCGCATTCGCGACCAGGCTCGCTCCCACAGAACTAATTGATGAGGTGGGGCAGGCACATGTATCAATACGACGATTACGACCGCGCACTGGTGTTCGAGCGCGTTGCGCAGTTTCGCGATCAGGTCGAGCGCTTCATGGCCGGTGAATTGAGCGATGAGGAGTTCCTGCCGCTGCGCCTGCAAAACGGCCTGTACCTGCAAAAGCACGCGTACATGCTGCGGGTGGCGATCCCCTACGGCACCCTGAGTGCCGAACAGATGCGCACACTGGCAAGCATCGCCGCCGATTACGATCGCGGTTACGGCCACTTCACCACGCGGCAGAACCTGCAGTTCAACTGGATCGAACTGGCGCAGGTGCCGGACATCCTTGAACGTCTGGCGCAGGTCAACATGCATGCGATCCAGACCTCCGGCAACTGCGTGCGCAACATCACCACCGAAGCCTTCGCCGGGGTCGCGGCGGACGAGCTGATCGATCCGCGCCCGCTGGCAGAAATCCTCCGGCAATGGTCGACGATCAACCCGGAATTTCTCTTCCTGCCACGCAAGTTCAAGATCGCCATTTGCTCGGCGAAGCAGGATCGCGCGGCGATCATGATGCATGACATCGGCCTGTATCTTTACCCGGGGCGCGACGGGCAAATGCTGCTGCGGGTGATCGTCGGTGGCGGGTTGGGGCGCACGCCGATTCTCGGTGTGCAGATTCGTGAAGGTTTGCCGTGGCAGCACCTGTTGTCGTACGTCGAGGCGATCCTGCGGGTCTACAACCGCCATGGCCGGCGCGACAACAAGTACAAGGCGCGGATCAAGATTCTGGTCAAGGCGCTGGGCATCGAGGCGTTCGCCAAAGAGGTCGAGGAAGAATGGCAACACCTCAAGGACGGCCCGGCGCAGTTGACCGAGGCCGAGTATGAGCGGGTCGCCCGGGCATTCGTGCCGCCGATCTATCACACCCTGGCTGACACCGATCTGGACTTCGGCACGCGTCTGGCCGAAAGCCCGGCGTTCGCCCGCTGGGTCGCGCGCAACGTGCAGCCGCACAAGAAACCGGGTTACACCAGCGTAGTGCTGTCGACCAAACCCGGTTTGAGCGCACCGCCGGGTGATGTCACCGGGTTGCAGATGCTGGCGGTGGCCGACTGGGCGGAGCGTTTCGGTTTCGGCGAGATTCGAATCGCTCACGAGCAGAACATCGTCCTGCCCGATGTGCAGAAGTCTGACCTGTATGCGCTCTGGCAACTGGCCTGCGAGCACAATCTGGGCAGCGCCAACGTCGGCCTGCTGACCGACATCATCGCCTGCCCGGGCGGCGATTTCTGCGCGTTGGCCAACGCCAAGTCGATCCCGATTGCCCAGGCGATACAGGCGCGTTTCGCCAACCTCGATTACCTGCACGATCTGGGCGACATCAGCCTGAACATCTCCGGTTGCATGAATGCCTGCGGCCATCACCACATCGGCAATATCGGCATCCTCGGCGTCGATAAGAACGGCAGCGAGTGGTACCAGATCACCCTCGGCGGCGCGCAGGGCAAACACAGCGCACTGGGCAAAGTCATCGGCCCGTCCTTCAGCGCGGCTGAGGTGCCGCAGGTGATCGAGCGGATCATCGGTACGTTTGTGCGTTACCGCGAAAGCGAGGAGTTGTTTGTCGACACCATGGCGCGCATCGGCCTGGAGCCGTTCAAGGAGCGGATCTATCCGAAAGTGTTGGAGGTGTCGGCATGAACAATCTGCTGCGGCTGGAGCAGGGTGTTGCGCGGTTGATCGAGGACGACCCATGGACGCTGGTCCGCGAGCCGGAGCAGGGCAGGTCGCAAGGATTGCTGATCCTGCCGCTGGCACACTGGCTGCAATCGCCCTCGACCCACGCGGTGTGGCTGGGGCCGGACGATGAAGTTGAAAGCGTGGTGCCGTGGCTGGCCTCGCTGCCGCTGATTGCCCTGGATTTCCCGAGCTTTCGCGATGGTCGCGCCTACAGTCAGGCCTATCTGCTGCGCAGCCGGTTTGGCTGGAGCGGTGAGTTGCGGGCGATTGGCGATGTATTGCGTGATCAGCTCAGCCATATGCGTCAGTGCGGATTCGACAGTTTTGCGGTGCGCGAGGACAAGTCGGCCGAAGATGCCCTGAAAGGACTGGCCGGCATGAGCGTGCTGTACGGCCGCTCGGTGATCGAGCCGCGCCCGCTATTCCGCAGACGCTGAATATCCATTGCTTGATAGATACTTTGTGGTGAGGGGATTTATCCCCGATGGGCTGCGAAGCAGACCTAAAATCTGCCGAAGCATTTCTTCAGCTAAAACCTGTTGGCTGGTTCTGCGGCCGCTGCGCAGCCGGTCGGGGATAAATCCCCTCACCACAATTGTCTAGCGGCCCCTTCTATACAGGGGAAACCCTTACATCCCGCACCATTCCCGGATTTGCCCTTGGGTCGATGCTGGCCTTTTGGTAGAGTCGCCGTCGCCAGCGGGTTTTCGGCTGGACGACGGAACGAAGAAGGGAGTCTGGGTAGTGAGTGCGGGCAAAAAGATTTTGGGCCTCACGGCGTTGCTGTTGATGCTGACGCTGTGGGCCAGTTACTTCTATGTGTTCAAGGAAAACCGCGACGGCCAGTTGGGCGGCGCCGGTGAAAGCACCGCGTGGTGCGGCACGCCGCCGTCCACCGAAGCGGCGCTGTTGGGCAAGGATCAACTGACCTTGCGCGTCACCAACAACCTGCGCGGCGAGTTCATGCTCAGTGGCTCGCTGGTGGTCTCCGAACGCACCTTCAACCGCTACGATCTGGGCCGCAACGAACTGCGTCTGCGTCTCGAACCGTTGCAGTGGTCGTATGTCGTCACGCCGATCTTCCTCGAACAGGTCAAGGTCCAGCCGCTGAGCCGCAACCTCGCCTCACCGACCAAAAGCGCCTACGCCGAGCTTGAGCCACGGCCAATCGGTGTGCAGGGTCAGGTCACCGACTTTCCGTTCGACACCTATCGTTACGGCTACAAACCGGTGCTGTATTACCTCAAGGGCAGCGAGCGCATCGACCTGCGCTTCAAGAACATCACCACCCTGATGGACCTGTCCAACACCTTCACCCCGATTCAGAAATACAACCGCGTCGAGTACATCAACGAGAAAAATTCGATGATCCGCGACGAGGACTACAAGGCCTACGGCCCGCACGAATGCGCCTTCAGCGTCGAGCGCAAAGGCTCGTTCAAGGTTGTGGTGCTGTTGTTGCTGCTGGTGCTGTGCCTGCCGCTGCTGCACGTGTTCTATCGCGACGAACCGGGGATCGACTTCCTCGCTACGCTGGTAGCCATTGCCGTGGTGCGCGTGCTGCTGGTGGGACCGGTGCAGGACTTCCAGCTGTACAACATCGACTTTCTGTTCGGCGCGGCGATTCTGCTGGTGGGCTCGGTGTCGCTGATCAAGGCGATGCGCGCCAACAGTCGGCGTGAGATGGCGTTGAAGAGCGGGGCGACATCTTCCTGGTAATGCGGCCCTGAACATGACCCTGTAGGAGCTGCCGCAGGCTGCGATCTTTTGATCTTGTTTTTTAAAAGCAACATCATAAGATCGCAGCCTGCGGCAGCTCCTACAGGGTCGGGTTATTTCAGCGCCGGATCGCCCATGTTCATCTTCTTCCACCCCTGCAACAGCACCTGGGCCTTCGGCTCCTGGCCGTTCTCCAGGTAGTACTGGATCAGCGACAGCCGGGCATTGCGGTTCGCCGGCTGAACTTTGAGCAGACGCTCCAGCTCGTCACACGCCTCGGTCACCTTGCCACTGTCGTGCAACGCCACCGCCAGCACGTAACCGTACTGCGGGTTCTGCGGCTCCAGTTGCGCGGCTTTGTGCAGCGCGGTCATGGCTTCGGCAGGCTTGCCGGCGCGGATCAATGACAGGCCACGGGTGTGCTGCAGCAATGCAGCGTCGGGGTGCGCCTTGAGGCTGTCGTCCAGCAAGGTCTGCGCTTCCTGACCCCGACCATTGGCCTCCAGCCATTGCACCAGCGTCACCAGCGCCGGGTAGAAATCCGGATCGCGTTTGAGTGCGGTGCGCAGCAACCCTTCGACCTCGGCAGCACGGCCACTGGCCTGATACAGCATCGCCAGGTTCAGGTTGGCCTCGGCCCGTTCCGCGAGACTGTTCTGCACCGCCTCATATTCGGCAATCGCCGCATCCCAATGGATCTGTGCGGCGCCGAGGCCGTTGTTGCGCGCCACGCTGAGCAGGTCCCGCGCCGCGACGATGCGCACGGCTTTCACCGGATCGCCGAGCAGCGGTGTCAGCAACGGGGCGCGCTCGGCGGGCGGCAGGAAGGCGCTGATGGCGCGCACCGCGCTTTCGCGAACCTGCGGCGCTGGACTTTTCAGATTCTGAGTCGCCAGTTTCAAAGCCTGATCACTCGGATACAGCGGCAGTTCGGCCAGCAACGTTGCCCGCTGAATCGCCGGCAGATCGCTGCGCTGCAATTGCTCATACAGAGCGTTTGCGGCGCCGGGCTGGCCGTTGCGAATCAGCCACAGGCTCTCGTCATAGCGCGGTGCCTGGGGCGTCGCCGCGGAGGCGTTCCACACCTTGAATTGCGCGGTGACCTTGTCACCGGCCTTGCCTTGGTGGCAGCTCAGACACGCATCGGGCGTACCGAGTTTTTGCGCGCGTTCCGGGTTGGGGATGCTGAAGCTGTGGTCATGGCGCCAGTCGTTGCCCATGTAGAACTTGCCGGGCATGTGGCAATCCACGCACTGCGAGCCGGGCTGGCCCGGGGTGTGGCGGGTGTGTTCGATGGAGTCGTAGTTCTTCGCCTGCAGGCCCTTGCCATCGACACCTTCGACCGAGGTCTTGCCCGCCGTGTTGTGACATTGCAGACACACCGCGTTGCCCGGCGCCTTGAGTTCGCTGCTGTGCGGGTTGTGGCAGTTGCTGCAGCGCACCCCTTTGTCGAACATTTTGCTCTGCAGAAACGAGCCGTGCTCGAACACCTCATCCTTGATCTTGCCGTCCAGCGCATACAATTCGCGGGTCAGGGTGCTGGGCAGGTAGTCGTCCATCAAGCGCTTGCCGACGGTGTAGCCATCACCCAACGGCGCACGGCGCGCATGGCAGCGGGCACAGGTTTCGATTTCGACGGTAGCATTCTTGTCCTTGAGGTCGACGGCAAAACCCTTGTGGATCAGATCATCTTTTTTCTGCGTCCACTCCAGGTGATTCGAGGCCGGGCCGTGGCAGGCCTGACAGCCGACCCCGAGGCTGTTCCACTGGCTGTTGAACGTGTTGCTGGCCGCATCGAAATTGCGCTTGAAGCCAGTGGTGTGGCATTCGACGCACATGAAATTGGCGTTCTGGCTGGGCTTGCTCCAGTGCAGCGGATTCTTGAAATTCACGCCCTGACCGGGATAGAGGTGAAACCAGCGGTGTTTCTCGGTATCCCACGCCACACCGAGCGCCTGCAAACGGCCTTCGCCGACGTCGATCAGGTATTGCTGCAACGGTGCAATGCCGAAGGTGAAGGCGACTTTGAAGTCAGCGTTCTTGCCATCGATACCCGGCGTATTGACCTGGAACTGGTCGTCTTTGCGGGAGAACCGGGTGGTCTCGTTTTCGGCCCTGAAGGTGACGTTGTTGAAGTCGCCAAGCACGGTGTCGGCATTCGCTGGCTGCATCGCCAATTGGTGATGCGAGCCTTGCCAGTCCTTGACCTGCTCGGTGTGGCAGCCCTGGCATTGTTGCTCATCGACCATGCTGGCGGGCTTCTGTGCCACTGGTTGCGGTCTGGCGACGACAGGCGCCGCCGCGCTGATCGGCGGGGCCGTGTATGGCGCGGGCGCAGTGCTGAACAGAAACCAGCCAATGCCCGCCACAGCGGCCAGCAGCACGCCAATGGTGAGAGGGAACAGATAACGTGAAAGGGACGGTCGGGACGAATCAGGTTCAGGCGGTACGACTTTATTTTTATGCTTGGGCATTACGACTTCCGTGGTCAGATGCATTGGCCTGCTGGCATGCGTTCAAGCTTGATGCAGCTTTGCCGGATGCCCGGCGTCTGTCAAACGTCAGTTGTGACGCGGCGCCCGGTGTTGTGTGAATTTTCTGGTTTTCAGCGCAATTGCCGCGGTTTTAGCTATACCTGTAACTCCCCCCAACGCAATACATTCAGGCCTTCTGACAGGAGTTACAGCATGAAGCTAGCAGTAATGATGGGCACCCTCTGCATTGCCACCCTTGGCGTGGTGGGTTGCTCCAGCAAAACCGTCGCTCCCGATGAGTATTCCGGCTTTCTCAAGGACTACAGCCAGCTCAAGGAGGCCAAATCGCCGTCCGGTGCCGAGGTGATGCGCTGGATCGATCCGAAGGTGGATATCAGCAAATTCACCAGCGTGTACATCGAGCCGACCCAGCTCTATCCAAAGCCGCAACCGACCGCGAAGATTTCCCAACAGACCCTCAACGGCATCACCTCCTATTACGATCAGGCGCTCAAGCGTGAAATCAGCAAGGATCTGCCGCTGGCCAACGGCCCTGGCCCAGGCGTGATTGTGGTGCGTGCGGCCATCACTGCTGTGAGCAGCAAGACCGAAGGCCTGCACGCTTATGAAGTGATCCCGGTGGCGTTGGTGGCAGCAGCCGTCAGCACTGCCAGCGGTATCCGCGATCAGGAAACCACGCTGGCCACCGAAGCGGTGTTCCTCGACGGTGCGAGCAACAAAGTCGTGGCACAGGTGGTGCGCAAAGGCACCGGAAAACCGTTGGAAAACGACACGCAAGCCATGAAGGCCACTGACGTCAAACCGGTGATTGATGGCTGGGCCAATGACATGCATCAGATGTATCTGAAGCTCAAGGCCAGTAAATAACCCGGGACCCCATGTAGGAGCTGCCGCAGGCTGCGATCTTTTGACTTTGATTTTTTAAAAACAAGATCAAAAGATCGCAGCCTTCGGCAGCTCCTACAGGGGGCAGCGTTACTGCCCGGTAAACCAGCTGAAGTACGGGTTGCCGCCATCCCCGCGCATCACCTCACGCATATCTCGTCCCCACGCATCCCGATCCCCGTCATACGCATGCAGGCTGGCGCGGTAGAACTGCATCAGGCGCTGACGGTGTGTCTCCAGTCGCTCAGTGAACCCGGCATCGGCATTCACCAGTGGTGGTGGCTGATACAAGTCCAGCAGTGCCGGCAACACCCGAGTGATTTCCTTGCTGCGCACCCACGGCGCGTATTCGATCCGGGGCTGATCGTCCGTGACCGCCGGAGCATTGGCTGCGAAACGTTCAAGGCCTGCGCGGTCGGTGACCCAGGTCGCGAGTAACGCCGCCGCCGAGCCAATCCCGACATCCTGCAAAGTGCTGCGCACGCTGGCCTGCTGGAAGCGCTCGGTGATTTTCGCTGCGTCCAGTTGCATCGGCTGCAGTGAACCGACCAGCAGCATCTCGTGGAACTCGCTGGTCCACAGCGAGGCATACGGGAACACGTCGAGGAAGCTGCGTACCAGTGCGCGCGAGTCGTCGATGTTCTGGGTCGGCAACGGTAACCACTGCGCGACGATGCCGTGTTGCTCCAGCCGACTGGCCGCCAACTGATAGAAGTCTCGCGAGTACAGATTGACCACTCCGGCTGCCGACGGCGGTGGCGGTTCGAGGGTGATCAGGTCGTAGGTCTGCGGGCTGCGCAGCAGTTCCTGGCGACCGTCGCGAAGGCGCACATCGACGCCCGGATCGCTGGCGGCGTTGAAGTTGCCGTTGAACAGGGGCGCCGCCTTGACCACCGACGGTAACAACTCGGCAACCACCCGATGTTCCAGGCCCGGATAGCGCAGCAGGGCGCCGGCGGTGATCCCGGTGCCGAAACCGATCACCAGTGTCGAACGTGGCTCGCCGTTGTGGATCAGCAACGGCAGCAGGGCCTGGATGCGCATGTAGCGCAGTGACGGCATGGCATCGCCGGTGTTCGACACGCCCTGAATGTACAGGCGGTGGAAGCTGTTCTCACCACGGCCCTGAGCGACCACCGCTACGGTGCCGCCTCGGCCTTCCTCGTAGAACGCCAGCGTGCCGTTGCGCGCACCGGGCAGCAGACGGGCAAGTTTGTCCACCGGAGTCAGCACGGCGAGTGCTATCGACACGAGCCCCAGCGCGACTACCGCTTGACGCCGGCCTTTTTTGACGTGGTGACCCTTGCGTACGGCCACGTAGCCGATGCCGGCCGCGATGATTGCCAGCAGGCCTAGCGTACGCACCAGCCCCAGCAGCGGAATCAGCAGAAAACCGCAGAGCATCACGCCGACGATCCCGCCCAGCGTATTGAACGCGACCACGGCACCGACATCGCGCCCGACGCGTTCACGTCCCACGCTCAAGCGCAGTGCCAGCGGAAACGCCGCGCCGAGCAACAGCGTCGGGACGAACACGATGCTCAGTGCCGCCACTGCAAAACGTGCGCTCATGCCGGCCAGTTCGCTCGCGCCGAACGTCAGCACCCAGTACTCGGCCTGACTTTGCGCCAACACCAGCCAACGCCCGAGCACAGCAATTTCCAGCAAAGCGATGAGGCCGGCACCGGCTATCAGCAGACCGAACACGCCCCACGGATCGCGAATGCGCTCGACGCGACGAGCGAGCAGAGTGCTGCCGATGAACAGTCCGGTCAGGTATGTGGCGAGCACCACGGCAAACGCGTAGGTGCGAGTGCTCATGAACTGCACGATCGACTGCGACCAGACCACTTCATACCCCAGCGCCACGCCGCCAGCGATGGCGTATAACCACAGGGCGGTGCGGTCTGCGGCTTTCCCGGTGTGAGCTTTGACGGGGGCTGCAACTGGCGTCGGACGCTGACGTTGCAGCCACACCGCAGCGGTTGCGGCCAGCAGATTGAGCATTGCGGCAAACAGCGCACTGCCGCGCACGCCGAGGGTGGCGATCAGCACGAACGCGGCGAGCAGGGTGCCGACAATTGCGCCGAGGGTGTTGGCCGCATACAGCTGACCGCCGGCCTTGCCCGGGTCAGCCGCCAGCGAGCGCACCAATACCGGAAGCGTGCCGCCCATCAACACCGCCGGAATCCCCACTAGCGCGAATGGCAATAGCCAGGCCAGCAGGCCGACATGGCTTTGCAACCAGGCAAACGGGCTCGCCGCCAGGCTCATCGCAACCGTGGCGCCAACGCCAAGAATCGCCACCAGCACTTCCAGTCCGGCATAGAGCAGCACCGGTTGCTGCAAGCGATCAGCCCAGCGTCCGAACAGCCAGCCGCCGATGGCCAGCCCGGCGAAAAAGGCGCTGATGCCGGTGGTGATGGCGTAGACCTCGACCCCGACCACCAGCGACAACTGCTTGATCCATAGCACCTGATACACCAGCGCGGCGGCGCCGGAGGTGCATAACAGCAGGGCAGGGATCAGCAGCGCCGGGGTGGCGGCTTGCGTGGTGGGTATGGCCGACGGCTTGCTGGCGATACGTGAGGACA
This sequence comes from Pseudomonas sp. S8, assembly GCF_050473925.1. Lineage (NCBI taxonomy): Bacteria > Pseudomonadati > Pseudomonadota > Gammaproteobacteria > Pseudomonadales > Pseudomonadaceae > Pseudomonas > Pseudomonas sp. S8. Next base: position 1,540,009 of record NZ_JBFDVZ010000016.1, on the reverse strand, counting down.
TGCGGGGGGGGCCTTGTTCAAATCACACAATATCTGTGACGGTGCGGGCCTCATCGCTGGCAAGCCAGCTCCCACAGGGATCTTCAGTGAACACTCATGTTGTGGTCGACAGAAATACCTGTGGGAGCTGGCTTGCCAGCGATTGGGGCCGGCACGGTCTCAGGTGAAAATCAGGGCCGCCCGCCGATGAGGGCGGGCGGCAGTTCAACGGTCTTACTGTGCAGCCGGAGCCGCTTTGATTTTTTCAGCGATCTTGGCGTCAACTGCAGCACGGATCTGGTCGATGCTGAAGCTGGCCGGTTTCTGGCTTGGCGGGTACTCGATGAAGGTCTGCAGGAACTTCGCAGACTTGGTCACCGCTACGCCGGCCAGATAGACGTTCTTGGTGTTCCAGTCATAGAACTGGTCAGACACCACATCCGCCCGCTCATACGGATCCATCCGCAGGTTGAGGATTTTCGGCACGCGCAGGCACACGAACGGCTCGCTCCAGACCCGGAAACCGCCCGGCTGGCGCTGTTCGCAGAACACCACTTTCCAGTTGTCGAAGCGCATCGAGACCAGCATGCCGTCGTCGTTGAAGTAGTAGAACTCGTTGCGCTCGCCTTTGGGCTGCTGGCCGGTCAGGTAGGGCAACTGGTTGTAGCCGTCCAGATGCACTTTGAAGCTGGTACCACCGGAAGTCGGCGCCCAGCCCTTGAGCAGTTTGTCTTTCACGTCGGCATCGCCGGCAGCAGCGAGCAGGGTCGGGAACCAGTCCATCCCCGAGAACATCTCGTTGGAGACTTCGCCGGCCTTGATCTTGCCGGGCCAGCGGACAATCGCCGGCACCCGGTACGCGCCTTCCCAGTTGGAGTTCTTCTCGTTGCGGAACGGCGTGGTCGCCGCGTCCGGCCAGGAGAACTGGTTCGGGCCGTTGTCGGTGGTGTAGACCACGATCGTGTTGTCGGCGATTTTCAGGTCATCGATGGTTTTCAGCAGTTTGCCGACATCGGCATCGTGCTCGAGCATGCCGTCCGCATATTCGTTGCCGGGCATGCCGCTCTGGCCCTTCATCGAATCACGTACATGGGTGAACACGTGCATGCGCGTGGTGTTCATCCAGACGAAGAACGGCTTGTCGGCCTTGGCCTGTTTCTCGATGAACGCTTGCGCGGCGGCAGTGGTTTCGTCGTCGATGGTTTCCATGCGCTTGGTGGTCAAGGCGCCGGTATCTTCGATCTTGCCGTCGGCGAAGCTGTGGATCACCCCTCGCGGGGTATTGGCCTTGACGAATTCGGCATCGTCCTTGGGCCAGTACGGACGCTCTGGCTCTTCTTCAGCGTTGAGGTGGTACAGGTTACCGAAGAACTCGTCGAAACCGTGGTTGGTCGGCAGGTACTCATCGCGGTCACCCAGGTGGTTCTTGCCGAACTGCCCGGTGGCATAACCCAGACCCTTCAGCGCCTGGGCGATGGTGATGTCGCGTTTTTGCAGGCCGACCGGAGCGCCGGGAATCCCGACCTTCGACAGACCTGTACGCAGTGGCGTCTGGCCGGTGATGAACGACGATCGTCCGGCGGTGCAGCTGTTCTCCGCGTAGTAGTCGGTGAACATCATGCCTTCTTTGGCAATCCGGTCGATGTTCGGGGTCTTGTAGCCAACCACGCCCATGGAATAGGCGCTGATATTGGTCTGGCCGATATCGTCGCCGAAGATCACCAGAATGTTGGGTTTCTCAGCCGCTGTGGCGGTTGCCGACAGCGCCATCACCGAGGTTGCCACCAGGGCGAGTTTCGGTAGCCACTTGCGTATGCGAGTCATCTGACTTGCTCCTTTTGCGCGGGGGTGTCGCTTGCTGCGACTTACGTTTACTGCAGTCCTGCGTCACGCTTTTTCTTATTGCACCTGCTCGTTTGCCGGTGGATCGTACGGGTAGATCCGGCGCCATTCGGTCGCCATGTCGACCACGGTCCAGCCACGGGAATTTGCTTCGTCGAGGGCTTTGTCGAGCCGCCCGATATCGGATTTTCGGTCATAGGCCCACTCGCGTCTGGCGTCGGTGTGGTGCACCAGGCCCATGAAGCGTTTGCCGGGCCCGGCAGCCGTCCACTGCAGCATCTGCAGGTCGCCGTCGGAGTTGCCGAACGCGAGGATCGGGCGTTTGCCGATCACCGCATCAATGCTCTCCGGTTTGCCCGGGCCGTCGTCGTTGTGCGCCAGTTTTGGCGTGCGCAGGATCGAGGCCTGGCCGTCCTTGAACTGGAACGCGGTGACGAACGTGGTGCCGATCACCTGTTCCGGCGGAATGCCGTAGACCTTCTCGGCGAAGGCGCGCATGAACCCTGTGTCGCCGCCGGAAACGATGTAGGTCTTGAAGTCCTGGCTGCGCAGGTAGTCGAGCATTTCCAGCATCGGCTGGAAGATCATTTCGGTGTAGGGCTTGCCGGTCTTCGGATGCCGCGCCTGACTCAGCCAGGTCTTGGCGTAATCGTCGAAAGCCTCGGTGGTCATGCCGGTGTGGGTGGCGGCGAAGATCTTGAGGATGCCGTCCATGCCAGCGGCGGCGAGTGCCTTGTGGTCATTTTCCAGCACCGCTTTGAATGGCTGAGTGGTTTTCCATTCCGGATGCTGGGGCGCATTGCGCTTGACCTCGTCGAGGGCGAACAGCAACTCGAAATACATCGGCTGCTCGCTCCACAGGGTGCCATCGTTGTCGAACACCGCGATACGCTCGGCGGGTTTGACGAAGTCCTTGCTGCTCTGGTCGGTAACCGCTTGCACGAACGCAATGATGTTGTTTTTCGCAGGTCCGTCATTCCATGACGGCAAAGGTTCGCTGGCCTGGGCCAGCAATGGCAATGCCAGCGCAAACAACAATGCCAGGCTGAAACGTTGACGCTGCGGCGGCGGGGTGGTCATGGGAATTCCCTTTCCTGAACAGGGTTGAGTGGGCGCAGGGCCGACGCCGGTTTGTGCGGCTGTTGTTCGACCTGACTGTGAAGCGTAGTCAACGATTGGCGCAGTTGAACAAGTGTTTGTTCAGTCTGCGGATCACGCCCGTAAAGTCCCCGCAACAGGCCCTGCAAGCGCGGGCCGGCATTCACCAGTCGCAGCCCGAGGCGACGGCGGCGCAGCCACACATACACCGCGCTCAATTGCGCCGGCCGAGCCTGCAGTTGCGGGTTGATCTGCTGCCAGGCGAAGTCCGCCGATTGCTCCCGGGCCAATTGCCGCGCGTGCTTGCGTGCCAGCCATTGGCGCCGGGCGCGCAGCACAACAGGGTGCAGCCAATAACCAGCACTGACGAAGACACTGAGGAGCGCCAGCCACAGCAGCCAGCGTGCGGAGACGTGCACATTGTCGCGGCCAAGCTGCCTGAGATCATCGGTGATCGAAAACACCGGCTGGTAGTGGCTGTTGACGGCGGCTTCGAAGGTCATGGCCGGCACTTGCGCAGTCCGGCTCTGCCGGGTTTTGACGTCCCACCATTTCACGGCGATGGCTGGCAGGGTGTAGGCGCCAGCCTTGTCGATGCGGTAGGTGACAGCGTCGATCCGCTGACCACCGAGCACGTTGCCGCGGCCGTCATCCAGACGGCTGACTCGTGGGGTCTGCGGATAACGACTCAGACCGTCTACCTCAGCCAGTGGCGGAATCGGCAGTGCCATCGCCAGTGCGCCATCGGCCTGCAGGGTCAGTTGGCGGGTCACGCTGTCGCCGGTTTTCAACGGGGTTGCCGAGTTGATCAGGCTTTGGCTCAGGCGCACATCGCTGGCCACCAACGGCGTTTCTCCGGGTTTGAAGCCTGGCGGCTGGGCGGCACTGAAGTGCAAGGGTTGGCTGTGTGCATAGATTGCAGTGCTGGCCTGACCCGGTGTCGCGGAGACCGTCAACGGCGGGATGTCGAAGCGGCGGGCGACATTCGGGGTGATCAGGTAGCTGTAGCGCAAGCCGCTGAAGGATTGTCCGTCGATCGTCTGATTCAGGTGTTGGGCCCGGCCATCGGGCGGCGTCACCAGGGCGCCGTCGAGTTTCAGTTCGGGCAGGCTCGCGGCGCTGGTGAACCAGGTGTCGGTGAGCACGTCGACTTGCAGCTCCACCAGACCGCCGACCATGGCGCCTTCGGCGGGTTGCAGGTGGGCGTGGATTTTCAGTTGGGGTTCGGCGGCAGAGGCATTCAGGCTGAGTAAGCTGGTTATGAGCAAGGTGCAGATTTTTTTGCTGGCAGATCTGGCCTCATCGCTGGCAAGCCAGCTCCCACAGGGGGGGCTTGTGTTATCGCCAATCGAGTTAACAGCGCAAAACCTTGTGGGTGCTGGCTTGCCAGCGATGAAGCCAACCCGGTTCATGGCCTGGCCCCCGACTGATCCTGCAAACTGAACTTCTGCCTGAGAAACTTCGCCGGCGAGGTGTTCAGGTTCTGCAGCCACAACGCGTCGGACGCTGCCTGTTCGGTCTCGACCTTTTTGCTCTGACCCTTGCCCGGCGCCTTGTCGAATTTCACTTCATCCGGTTTGGTCTCGGGGGCATTTTTTTCGGCGCTGTCGGTGTCCTTGAGCAACGCCTGCGCCAGCGCCAGATTGGCCGTGGCCTCGGGAAATTGCGGTTGTCTTTGCAGGGCCTGGGTGTAAGCGGCAATCGCCTGATCGAACTTGAAACGCCGCACGTAAATGTTGCCCAGATAAAACCAAGCTTGCGCTGTGTCCAGGCGGGCAAAGGTTGCCAGCGCGAGGTCGTAGTCCGCCGCGTGATAGGCCGCCACGCCTTTCCAGTACGGATCGACAAACAGCGCCGCCGCTTGCGGCCAATGCTCATGCTCGGCGGCCCAGCGCCCTTGTTGATCGCGGGTGAAAAATGCGTCGGTCAGTGCACTGGCCTGGGCGGGTGCGGCAGGCCAGCTCAGGCTTGTGGCCAACAGCAGCGCCGGTACCCAGTTGACGCTCCAGCCCTTGCGCACACCGAGCAGCGCCAACAATAGAAGAGGCCAGCACAGCCAGTAACCGGCATCCTTCCAGTGCAATTGCTGCTGTTCGGCGCTGGCACTCTGGAAGTGTTGTTGCGCGTGCAGCTCGATCCAGTCCAGATCATCGTCGTCGAGGGTGAGGCTGCCCAGCGGCGCGTCAAGGGCGGCGGCCAGTTGCTTGAGCGCCGCCATATCGAAGCGGCCGACTACCGGGCGCCCGTTGCTGTCGACTTTCGGCTGTCCGCCGGCTCCCTGAATCATGCCGCCGTCCTCATTGCCGACCGCAAGTACCAGCACCTGCAACTGGCTGTCATCGAGTTGTCTGTCGAGGCCATCGAATTGCGCGGTGTCGGCACCGTCGGTGATCAGCAGCAGGCTGCCCGGGGTTTTCTCGGCACGGAGCAGGCGTTTGGCCTGCTCGATGACCGCGCTGACGTCCTTGCCGGGTTTGTCGATGAGGCCAGTGCCCAGCGCCTGAATGAAGGTGTCGAGCAACGCCGGATCGTCGGTCGGCGGCAACACCAGATGCGCGCTGCCGGCATAGGCGATCAGCGCGGTGCGGGCGCCGGCGCGACGCTGAATGAGGTCGTGCAGTTTGTGCTTGGCCGCTTCCAGCCGCGTCGGCTGAACGTCGTTGGCGTCCATCGACGGCGACAGGTCCATGGCGACGATCAGCGGCGCACGATTCTCCAGAAAGTCCGGGCGATCCTGCTCCCAGGTCGGCCCGGCGGCGGCGATGGCGCCGATGAGCAGCATCGCGCATAGCCAGTGCACCGGGCGCAGGTGCTGCTGATCCTTTGGCGTGACCAGCAGGTGCGGCAGCAAATGTTCGGCGATGTTGTTGCGCAGCCGGCGCTGCAGGTCGCGGCTGCGGCGCCAGAGCAGCGGCAGCAGCGCGGCGAACAGCGCGAGCAGCAACCACAGCGGGCGCAGGAAGTGGAAATCACCGAGATTGATCTCCATTCAGGCCTCCTGCCGCTGGCGGGCAAGCGCCAGGCGCGGGCGTAGCAGGGCACCGAGGTGATACAGCGCCAACAACCCCAGTGCCGCGCCCAACGGCCATTGGAACAGCTCACGTTGCGGCTGATGGCTGAGGGTTTTCACCTGATGTGGCGTGAGGCGGTCGAGGGTGGTGTAGACCTGATCCAGTGCTGCGCGGTCTTCGGCGCGGAAAAACTGCCCGCCTGTGGTCTGGGCGATCTGTTGCAGCCCGCGCAGATTGACCTGCGCCTCGCCGGAAGCCGTCGGGTCGCCGATGCCGATGGTATGAATGACCACTCCTTTGTTGGCGGCCATTTCGGCGGCGTGATCAGGAGTGATCGCACTGCTGGTGTCGTTGCCGTCGGTGAGCAGGATCAGCACTTTCTGCTGCTCGTGGGCCTGGTCGAGCAGTTTCAGACTCAAGCCGATGGCGTCACCGATGGCAGTGTTCGGCCCGGCCATGCCGATGCCGGTATCGGCCAGCAACAGCGACAGGCTGGCGTGATCAAGGGTCAGCGGCGCCTGCGGATAGGCGCCGCTGCCGAACACGATCAGGCCGGTGCGGTCGTCCTTGCGCTTGTCGATGAACCCTTGCACCACCTGTTTGACGGCGGCGAGGCGATTGATTTTCTGGCCGCTTGCGTTGGTGAAGTCTGCGGTTTCCATCGATTGTGAAATGTCGATGGCGAGCATCAGGTCGCGCACCGGTTGCTGGCGTTCGATGGGCTTTTCGACGAGCACCGGGCGGGCGGCAGCGAGCAGCACCAACGCCCACACCAGCAGGTTCAGCAGCAGCTGCCAGTGGTTGCGGCGATTGCCGACCCGGCTCGGCGCTTCCCCGACGGCGCGGCTCATGGCGCCGAAAAACGGCACGCGCACGGCGCTGCGGGCTTCCTGATACACCGGCAGGTATCGGTAGGCCAGCCACGGCAGCGGCAGCAGAAGCAGCAACCACGGGTAATCAAGCTGCCACATGATGATGCTCCACCCAGTACTGGCAGGCGTCGAACAACGCCTGGCGCTGCTCGGCGGGGAGGGCGCGCAGGGTGGCGTCGGGGGCGTAGGCGAGTTGGCCGAGTTGGGCGCTGAAATCGCCGGGCAGTTTCTTTTTACTGTGCTGCTGCAAAAAGGCCTGCCACTCCGATCTCCCCAACGCCGCCACCCCTGTAGGAGCTGCCGAAGGCTGCGATCTTTTGATCTTGTTGTTTAAAGGCAACGTCAAAAGATCGCAGCCTTCGGCAGCTCCTACAGGGCGGTGTTTCAGGGGCATCGAGAGCGCCACGCGCTTGAGCAGCTCGGGCAGTTCGCGCAGGGCATTGAGGTCATCGCTGCGCCCGCGCAATTGCGCCAATCGCACCAACGCCTCGCGCCGGTACTGATCCCGTCGCCATTGCACATAACGCCGCACGCCAACCACCAGTGCCAGCACAACCAACAGCGCCAGTAACAGCCACCAGCCCCAGGTCTGCGGCGCATAACTCACCGGCGCCGGCAGGCTCAGCTCCTTGAGCTGGCTGATGTCAGGAATAGTCGGGTTCATCGCCGTGGGCCGGCAGACTTGCCAAGCTCGGCGCGCAATTGCGCGTGGGCCTCTTCGGCGGTGCTGAACATCATCAACGGCACCTGACTGCGGCGCAGCAGCGTGGCGACATCCTTGAGCCGGCCACCGAGGTAGTCGCCCAATGGCTGATGCACGCTGCGTTTCTCGACAGCCAGTTCCACCTGCAATTGGCCCTGCGTGATCAGCAGCCGGCCATCGCTCGGCAACTTCAGAGCCAGCGGGTCGTAGACTTGCAGGGCGATCACGTCGTTATGCGCGCGCAGTTGCCGCATCAATTGCAAGGTACGTTCACCCGCCCCGGCGAAGTCGCTGACGATGCAGATCAAATGGTCGTGACCGGCCAGCGCCAGGCAACGCTGCAAGGCCTTGTCCAGTTGGTCTTCGTCTTCGGCGTCGGGATTGGCCGCGTTCAGCGCCTGATTCTGTTGCACCACGCGGCTGAGCAAGGCTTCGACCCGTTTGCGGCTGCGTAGCGGTGCAATGCTGTCGATGCGTTGATCGTTGAACACCAGACCACCGACCCGGTCACCAGCGTTGAACACCATCCATGCCGCCAGTGCGCCGAGTTCAGCGGCGAGGGCAGATTTGAAACTGCGTTGCGAGCCGAAGAACATCGACATGCGCTGATCGACCACGATCAACGCCGGGCGATCGCGCTCTTCAGTAAAAGTGCGGACCACCGGTTTGCCGGTGCGCAGCGAAGCGCGCCAGTCGAGGTGACGTAAATCATCACCGGGCTGGTAGCGGCGCAGCTCATCGAAGTTCAAGCCACGGCCGCGCAAGCGCGAAGCGTGGTTGCCAGCAAGAATGCTGCCCTGGGGCTGGCGCGCGAGAAAACTCAGGTCACGGGCCTTGAATTCCAGCGCCATCAATTGCGCCAGAGAGACGTAGACCAGGCCCTCCGTGTTCATGCTGGAATCGCCACTTTATCCAGCAAACGGTCGAGCACCTGATCGGCCGTCACGCCCTCCGCGACTGCGTCGTAGCTCAATTGCAGGCGATGGCGCAGCACCGGATGCACCACCGCGCGCACGTTGTCCGGCGAGACGAAATCCTGGCCCTGCAACCACGCGTCGGCCCGCGCGCAACGATCCAGGCCGATGCCGCCACGGGGACTGGCACCGATGCTGATCCAGCGTCCGAGGTCTTCGTCGTAATCGGCCGGGTGGCGAGTGGCGTTGATCAGGTCGATCAGATAGCGGTCGATGGCCGGCGACACATGCACTGCGCTGACCTCCTTGCGCGCGGCGAGAATCACTTCCTGTGACAGGCTGAAGCCCTTGCTCGGCGCGGTGTTCGCGCCTTGGGCAAACTCCTCGGCGCGCAACAGGCGCAGCACCTGGCTTTCATTGTCGGCGCTGGGGTAATCCAGCAGCACCTTCATCAGGAACCGGTCCATCTGCGCTTCCGGCAGCGGATAAGTGCCTTCCTGTTCGATCGGGTTCTGTGTGGCGACCACAATGAACAACTCCGGCAGCACATGACTGGTGCCGGCCACGGTAATCTGCCGTTCTTCCATGGCTTCCAGCAGCGCCGCCTGGACCTTGGCCGGGGCACGGTTGATCTCGTCGGCGAGGATCAGATTGCCGAACAGCGGGCCTGGCTGGAAGCGGATCTCGGTTTGCCCGGCGACCTGATGCAGCACTTCGGCGCCGGTGATGTCCGAGGGGAGCAAGTCGGGGGTGAACTGGATGCGGCTCATCTTCGCGTCCAGATGCGTGGCCAGCGCCTTGACCGTGCGCGTCTTGGCCAGCCCCGGCAGGCTTTCCAGCAGCAAATGCCCGTTGGCCAGCAGGCCAAGGAGGATCTGCCGAATGACCTGATCCTGGCCGAGTACGGCTTCAGCGATGCTTGCTTGCAGGGCGTTGAGGTCGGTGAGTGCGGTCATGGGACAGTCCTTGGTGGCCGGTCTAGAAAAACGCCAGGGTCATGTTGACGGCAATGCCGTTGCCTTCGGGTCGATTCTTGGTGTCGAACTCCGGCACCCAGCGCGCACTGATGTTGGCTTGGGCATCGGCGAATTTGCCGCTCCAGGCGACCACCGGCCCGGCGCCGACGGAGCGGCCACGGAAGCCATTCAGGCTGTCGGCGGTCTGGCCCTTGTCGTCGGTGACTTGCTGGATATAACCGGCCGCGAGACCTGCGCTCCAGCCACTGCCGAAGCCGTGAGTCCACAAGGCATCGAGGGTGAAGATGTTGCCGTTGCGGTAATCGGTGGCGGTGTTTTCGGTGTAGAACTCCAGGCCACTGGACAGGGTGAACTCGCCCCCCTTGCCGTCCAGATGGGTGAAGGCCACGGTGGGCATGAACGTGTAATTGTTCTGCCCCGGGTTGGCCAGGCGATTGTCGTTGTAGGCGCCGGTCGGCACGTAGATCGGCAGGGAGAACGCGATGTGATTCAGTTCGTCGAAGTGGTAGCCGGCGGCAATCGGGGTGACCAGCGCGTCGGCGAACTGGGTGCCGGAATCGCTGGTACCGAGGGTGCGCCCGCGCGGGCCGGTGATGGCCGCGTCGATGTCGGTGTACTGCAGCGGAACACCGATGGCCGAGGCGAAGTTCCAGGGACCTTTGCCGGTGTCCCAGATGTGGGTCAGGTTGGTCATGGTGTAGGAGACTTTCATGTCGATCCCGGCACTGACTTCACCGGAAATCGGCGCACCGCGGCTGCCCTTGAGCGAGCCGTCGTACCAGATGCTGGTGACCGAGACCACCCAGCCCGGTTCGGGCGGGATGATCCCGGCGTTGGAAAACACCTGTTGCCCGGTGATCGGCCGGCCTACACCACCTTCGGCTGCATAGAGTTGAGGACTGCCGATCATGCACAGCGCCAGCAGCGGACGCACAACGTAAGGCTTGACCATCACTGGCTCCGTTTATTGTTTTGAGTTGACCGGGTCGAGCTGCGGCATCTTCCATTCGCCGCTGGCCACTTCCGGTTTCGGCAGGTACAGGCGCAACACGCCGTAGAACGGCCCGTTCGGTGCCGGCAGCCAGTTGGCCTGCTTGTCCTTGCCGGGATTGGCGTGCTGCACGTAAAGGGTCAATCCGCCGTCGGCATCGAGCTTCAAGTCGGGCAGCATCCGCGAATTGATCAGGTAGCGATTGAGCGGGTTGGCCACCAGCAATTTGCTCTTGCCGTCGTACATGGTCAGCGACCAAAAGGCGTCGGCCGGGGGCAGGGCGCCCTTGTCGAAATGCAGGGTGTAGTCGTGTTTCGCTGCGTCGGCCGGCTGGCCGTCCTTGTCGACGAAATAGCCTATGTAGTTCGCCTCTTCGGCAGAGTTGCCGAAGATGCCCATGTTGGCGCCGGCGTAGCGATACAGGTAATTGCCCTTGAGGTGATCACGGGTGCCAAACAAGTCACCGCTGCTGAGTTCGTGCGTGTCGACCTTGTCTTTCTTGAACGCGGCGAATTCAGCCTTGGCGTCACTGATGCCGTCTTCGAGAGCCTTGCGTTGCTCGGCGCTGAGCTTTTTCAGGTCGAATGGCTGACCGGCACCGATGCCGATTTTGGCGAAGCGTGCGAGCAGGTCTTTTTCAACGTCCTGCGGCGGGGTGAAGGCGAGCATGAAGTTCAGGTAGCGGAACAGCTCCGGGGTTTCGCTCATGGTAGGCGTCGGTTTCGGCCAGCTGATTTTCGGTGCCGGCGCCGGGGCTTTCTGTTTTACGTAGTGGCTCAGCGGTTCGACCGCGTAGCCTTTTTGGATCTGCTTGACCTTGCCCAGATCTTTTTCGTCGAACAGCTGCGTGCGGTACAGCGCGTAGGCGATGTTGCTTTCGCTGCGCACCAGGCGGTCGATGTTGATCGGTTGCTGACCCTGCCAGTCAGGCCCGGCGATCATGAAATGACCACCGTTATTGCCGGTGCTGCGGGTGCCCAGGTAAGCGAAGTTCTGCGTATAGGCGTCGATCAGTTGCACCGAGTAGTAACGGTGCTCTTCGATCGGCGGCAAGGTCAGGATCAATGGCTCGCTACGCAGGTCCATCCAGACAAACGAGTAGGGCGTGTCGGCGTTCGGTGTGACGAACGCGGTGTCCTTGGCGGTGAAGGCCTTGGCGGTGTTGCCGATCTGGTTGAACGGTGCCTTGAAGTTCGGGCTCTTGCGGTCCACGGCCTGGGTGTACAGGGTCTTGTACATTTCCACTACCGGGAAGCCATACAAGTAGGCGTCCTTGGCGATGCCTCGGGCTTCTTCGGGGCTGGCGCTGAAATCGGCCCAGGCGCTGCTGCTCAGGGCGAGGGTCAGACCGGTCAGCCATAGATTGCGTGTGTTCATGCGGCGTCCTTATTCATTGCACGACTGTGATGTCGTCGAGTTTCCAGCTCTTGTCGAAATAGGCTTCGGTCGGTGCGTACAGGCGGAAGTAGCTGAACCAGTGCTTGCCGGGCACTGTTTGCACCCAGTTGTTTTCGAAGCCTTTGGGCGCGCTCGGGCCGAAGTACAGGTCCACCGAGCCGTCGGCGTTTTTCTTCAGATCCTGGCGTGAGGACAGGTCGGCCTTGCGCTGCGGATTGTCGATCAGGCAACGGCTGTCGATGTCGTACACGGTCATCGACCAGAACTGCTTGGCCGGCGGGTTGGCGCCAACGTGCAGGCGGTAGGTCTTGCCGCCGTCGAGCCAGTCACCCTTGGCATCCGTGTAGGCACCGAGGTAAGTCTGGCCGAGGCCCGGGGTTTTGGAGACCATGCCCTTGGTGTTAGTGACGGCCTCGTAGAACCAGGCGCTGCGTTCCCACAACTGGTCGTAATAGGCCACGCGTTGCGACGGTTCGGCGATGTTCAGCACCGTGTCCCAATGCCGGTCGGGCCAGTACTGCGCGTCAGGAAAGCGCTTGGCAAACGTGTTGGCCTTGGCGATCAGCTCACCGACCTGCGCGCCGGACTCCAGAGCCTGACGCTGCTGAGTGTTGGGGTTGAAGGGTTTGTCCTTCTCGATGCCGAGACTGGCGAGCATCGCCATGTAGAAGCGATCACGTTCATTGACCGGTTCTTTCTGGATGATCTGGTGCAGCCGCTGCCAGTAAGCGATGCCGCGTGGCTGGGTACCCGACCACTTTTTACCGTCAGGCGACAGCAGGCGGGTCTTGCTCGGCTCGGCACGTTTGGCGTACGGGTACATCTTGAATTTTTCTACCAGCGCCTTGCCCTTGGCCGGATCCGGATCCAGCACCCGGAAGCCCACGAGCACGTTCATGGTTTCCGATTTGGCCAGGTAATACTTGTCGGCATCGGCGGGTGGTTCCGCGCCCGGTGGCAGCACCAGGTATTGGCCACCCTGGCCTTTGTCCGGGCCGGTCTGGCCCATGTCGATGATTGCCCGCTGCCAGAAATCGCCAATGCCGCCGGCGGTCGGTCCCGGTGGCAGTTCAATCACCAGCGGCCCGGTTTCGCTGAGGTCGACGAAGCCGAGAATGTACGGCGTGGTGGCGTTGGCGGTGATCACGCCGAGTTTGTCTTCGTAGCTGTTGAGCACCATCAGATCGCCGCTGCGTGCGCCAAGCTTGTCGCGAAATTCTTCCTGCCACTGCGCGTAGGACACCAGTGGCAAGGCCCACAGGTAACTCTGGGTGGCCTGCTGAAAATCCAGCTCGGCGTAGAGTTTGGCAATCGACTCAGGTGCCGGCAGTTCGCCCTCCATGGCAATTTTGCCGATACGGGTATCCAGATCCTGAGCACCGACGCCGCAGCTGGCGAACAGGGTCATCAGGCTGAAACCGGCGGCGCGTAAGGCGATGTGCATGGCGATGTCCTTATTTTCCGAATGTCACGTTGATTCCGGCAAACAGAGTGAACTGCGGCAGACCATCGCCCTTGCGTTCGACGGTCCATTGCGGTTCGAGAAAGGCGTTGAGAATGTTGCTGCCGGACTTCCAGACCTTGCCTGCACCCAGGCCGATCGGGATGTAGTGAGTGTTGTTCTTCAGGTCGAACGTCCAGGTGCCGGTAGAGCGCAGGTACCAGCCCTTGTTGAGGTTATGAATGATGAACGGCTGCAGGGTTGCGCTTTCGACATGCGCGCGGTCGTGGTCGCCGGCAAACGAGCTCTGGTACTGCACCAGCGCACCGAGCAAGCCGCGCGGAGATGAGTCAATCGCCACTGCAGCAAGACCGGCTTGCCATTTACCGGTGCCCAGTTCGTCCTCGGCCGCGGTCGGCGCGGTGATCTGCGGGCCGATGCCCAACTGCACGCCGTCGGTCTTGAGCAGGAAGATGTCGAACAGATTGAGATCGCCGATGCCGGTGCTGTAGCCGCCGTGCGGATCGGGGCGGGTGCTGATCGGCATCGTTGCGCGCAGCAGTTGCGGTACGCCGATGAAATCGTTGGGCGCAATCGGCAAAGTGCCGCGCAGCAGCGCGTCGTTGGTGTGCAGGTTGCTGTTGAACAGCTTCGGCGTGTAGTAATCCTGCAGGTTGGCGCCGGGCGCCAGGTTCAGCGGATTGTTGCTTTTGTTGGCCTCTTCGGCGTTATTCGCCAAGGCACAAACCGCAGGCGCCAGCGAACTCGCCAGCAGCAAGGCGTGAATCCCCAATTTTTTTGACATGGTCCCCGTTTCCCTGGTGGCTACTGCATGGACGTCCCGGCGCCTCTCGGCCGTTGGACGTATTTCCTTTTTTATCAAGCCTGTAGGACACGTCTGAATGACGCTAGCAGCTAATCGGGAGTTAGCCAGTCGAAGGGATTAATTCTTTGGTTTTGTCTACAGAGTCACACTAAAGGCGGGCGCTAAATTTTTACGACCCTGTAGGAGCTGCCGCAGGCTGCGATCTTTTGACTTTGATTTTTTAAAAGCCAGATCAAAAGATCGCAGCCTGCGGCAGCTCCTACAGGGGGCGGGGATTACAGATTTTTCTTGGCTTGCTCGCGAACGCGTTCTTCCTGCGCCCGTGCCTCAGGCGTGAACTCGGCACCGAAATCCTCTGCCGAGAAGATCTGGCGGATCTCGATGTCAGAGTCGCCGGGCATCGGGTTCGGACAGCGCTTGACCCACTCGATAGCTTCTTCTTTCGACTTCACTTCCCAGATCCAGTACCCGGCCACCAACTCCTTGGTCTCGATGAACGGACCGTCGATGATGGTGCGCTTGTCGCCGGAGAAATGCACGCGGGTGCCTTTGCTGCTCGGGTGCAGGCCATTGCCGTCGATGAGAACGCCGGCCTTGACCAGTTCTTCGTTGAAGTTGCCCATGGCGGTGATCAGCTCTTCACTGGGCATGATGCCGGCTTCGGAGTCGGCGCTGGCTTTGACAAGGATCATGAATCGCATGGTGGTTTCTCCAGGGAATGGGGTTGATTCACTGCTTAGTCGAACGGGAGGGGCGTGAATCGACAGGTCTCTGAATAAAAGATGCAGTCCGGCGTTTTAACAAACGCAATCCGACACGCTGCACTGCCAAGGTAGGAGCTGCCGCAGGCTGCGATCTTTTGATCTTGTCGTTAAAAACCAGCATCAAAAGATCGCAGCCTGCGGCAGCTCCCCGTGCGTATTTCAATTCAGGATGTTTAAACGTTGTTTCGATTTTGCGGAACGTTCCCACAAGGTTTTCAGGTTGTCCGTCGGACGTCGGGTCTCTAGCCTGTGTTCGTCGCTGCCAATTCAGCGACCGGGACTGGAAACCCCGATGGGTATTAGTGGCGCGTACACGCCTTTCATAACGTATCCTTGCGCACTTCGAATGTGTGCACTCCGTTATGGCGGCTGTGCGCGGGGGACCTTCGGGTCGTCCGGGTCGCCGCTGCCCGGGTTTCCAACCTGCGTACAGCTGCCACCTCTTCGTCCGGAAACCGAAGGGGGCAGCTCCGACTATTCAGTGGAGTTACACCATGAAAAAACCAACACCCAACCCCCCCAGAGTCAGGCGCCGACACCACAACCCCTTACGCCTCAGTCGACAGTAAAAAACTCCACGAAGCCGCCGACCGCGCCCTCGACTACTACCTCAATCCCGCCGCCCGTATCATGTCCAGCGCCAACGAGCCTGAGTCCATGTACCTCGCCAATCCCAGGTACAACACCGAATCTCTTCTAGCCAACGCCAGCGAAACACTCGGCTCGGCCAGCGAGATGCTCATCAACTTCGCTGCCTCGCTGGAAACCTCCCAGCGCAAAACAGCACTGGGTATTGCTCAGGTCGTCATGCTGGGCGAGTTAGCGATAAATCAAGCACTGGATCACGTAGAACTTAAAGACTGATTGATCATGATCCTTCCCGCGCGCAGCAAAGCAATGCAGCCCTTGACGCTCTGCGTCAGATTCGTGAGTTGGCGCGCGGAGCTCTCTTGTTACATTCCTTTACCGCGCGTTGGAACGGTCAACGACCAACCAAAAAAGACTCTAGCCGGTCGTATTTTCTATCCAGCTCGCAGGTGACATGGATACCCTGTTTTCCAAAACAAGATCGGGTAACATCCGCAGGTCGTGATATTCAATGGAGAGAAACGATGGCAGGAAAGCCAGTCGCAAGGCTCGGAGATCCAGGTAGTCATGGTGGAAATATCAGCACTGGATCAAGTCCTATTTTTGTTAACTCGACTCCCGTAGCTTTGGTAGGAGATATCTATTCCTGCCCGATTCACGGCAGTAATCCCATAACAACGGGCACCCCCATGTTTTTGGGTTGGGAAAGGACGTTGCCCATGTCGGTTCCCAAACGGCATGTGGAGCGACGATTACTGCTGGATCACCCGACACCTTCGTCGGTGATTCTGGTAGTGCTCCCGCCAGCTTCTTCTCGCAGTTTCTGAAAGAAAAGACTTTCGTCGAGTTTCAGTTGCTTAATGAAAGAGATGAACCTGTAGCCAACGAGGCGTATGAATTGACGCTTCCCGATGGAACCTTGATGACTGGCGTCCTCGACGAAAATGGCTTTGTGCATGTTGCAAATATTCCCAGGGGGAGTTGCAGCATAAAGTTTCCGAAACTTGAAGATACGGAACATCTTTAATGGTTCAGTCTACTAAAACTACCAGCACAACCCAGGCAGCAAAAAATACAGGCGCATCAGGGAAAACCACGAAAACCAATCAGGTGGTCGTATCCGGTGCGTATATGGAAGTGCTGGTGGGTGGCCCCTACACCCGCGATAAAGAAGAGCATCCTTTCGGGCACGCGGCTTTACACGTGGTGGTCGGTAGCAAAGACATTACTTATGACTTTGGTCGCTATGGAAAAACCTGGGGCACGTTCGATAGCGAGGGCGAAGGCGCGTTGAACGTCTGGACGTCCTTCAAAGCGTATATCTCTGGTGAAAACAGTTTGGGGCGTACAACAACAGGTTTTGTTTATTTTTTGGAAAATGCAAACGCCGAGGCTGTGATCGCTCATTTCGACGGTATTGTCGCCAAGCAAAAAGAACAGCGAAAAAAGACTGCCTCATCAGCTCGGTATGTCTTGCCATCGAACTATCATCCGACTACGAATAACTGCACAACCGTGACAATTGCAGGAGCAAAGGTTTCGGGAAAGTCAATTGTGCAGAACCCGGCGAGATTCAATGAGATGCGAGGTCTTTCTTTCATCGAAAGACAGGCAGCGCGTACGCAAAGTAGTCCGAAGGACGGTATTTTCATGCCTGCGGATTTACAAGCCATGCTCGAAGCGAATACCGAGGCCCCCTATGATAAGAAAAATGTTTACAAATAGACGTCTTGGCCTATGGCTGGTGGCAGTTTTATCCGTCAATGCGATTTTTTTGGCTTTTCTGATTTTTGGCGATATTACGAAGGGGCACAATATGAAAATGATCAAAACTAAAGAACCGTTGCTGATTGAAGGGCCAAATGGCGACGAGAATTACTATGTCCTGCCTTTGGGTACTACCCTTTATCACGATAAAAGCTTTCCTGAAGGGCACGACCGTTATGTAGTGTATCTCAATCATAAAGGTGCAATTGCACACGAAGAAGTACCCATGAAGCCTGAGTATGGTGGTTCATTTATAGATCCGCTCTGGCTGGCCAATGTTGATGAGGAAACCTTGAAAGAAATTTTCAAACGGTTTCCGCTCTCCAAAACCGATATTGCCGCTGCGATCAAGGCCAATGAAATAACCAAGGATGATCTAGCCGACATCATCCGATCCATGCCCGACTGACCAATTCTTTTAGCTGTCGGTGAAACGAAGCTGCGATCTTTTGATCTTGATGAAAAGATAAAGTCAAAAGATCGCAGCCTTCGGCAGCTCCTACAGGGGGGCGGGGTTGTATACAATTTTTTGCGCGGCCCCCTGACAATTTTCTGTCAGGGCATAGGTCGTCGGACAATTTCGTGGTTAACTTCGGCCTCTTGCATGCTCAATCACCACGTTAAGAAGGACTAAAGTCATGGCTCAAGTCACCCTCAAAGGCAACCCGGTTCAAGTCAACGGCCAGTTGCCACAAGCCGGTTCCAAGGCGCCAGCCTTTTCCCTGGTTGCCGGCAATCTGTCCGACGTTACCCTGAAAGACTTTGCCGGCAAGCGCAAAGTGCTGAACATCTTCCCAAGCGTCGACACCCCGACCTGCGCGACTTCGGTACGCAAGTTCAACGCTCAGGCCAACGAACTGAACAACACCGTGGTGCTGTGCATTTCGGCTGACCTGCCATTCGCCCAGGCCCGTTTCTGCGGCGCCGAAGGCCTGGAAAACGTGCAGAACCTGTCGACCCTGCGCGGTGCCGAGTTCATCGAAAACTACGGCGTAGCCATCGCTGACGGCCCGCTCAAAGGCCTGACCGCCCGTGCCGTGGTGGTGCTGGACGAGAACGACAACGTGCTGCACAGCGAGCTGGTCAAGGAAATCGCTGAAGAGCCGAACTACGACGCAGCACTCGCCGTTCTGAAATAAGCGCTTTTACAATTGTTAACGGCCTGGCCCTGTCCAGGCCGTTTTCATTTGTGTATCAGTGTTTTGCCTCACACCTTGAAACGTAAGTTGAAGGTAAATTGCCGGTAAAGCTGCTTTGCTTAAATCCCATCAGTGCTTATCGTTCAGCCTCCCGTAAAAGAAGCCCACGCGCCCAATGGTTAATCAATCCATGCAATCGTCCCCTCGCAACGCCCGTCGCTGGCTGATCAGCCTGCTCGTCCTGTTGGTCATCGCCGTCCTGTGCTGGAAATTCTGGCCCGCCGGTTCGGCCCACAAGGAGGGCGCCGACAAGGCGGCGAGCGGTCATGCCGGGCGTTCGGGGATGATGCGGCCGGGCTTCGGCGGCGCGGCCGGGCCGATTCCGGTGCGGGTGGCCCCGGCGGTCACGGGCGACTTCCCGCTGTATTACAAGGCGCTGGGCACGGTGACCGCGCTCAACACCATCAACGTGCGCAGCCGGGTCGGCGGCGAGTTGGTGAAGATCAATTTCGAAGAAGGACAGATGGTCAAGGCCGGCGACTTGCTGGCAGAGATCGATCCGCGTCCGTACCAGAACGCCTTGCTCCAGGCTGAAGGCACCTTGCTGCAGAACCAGGCGCAGTTGAAAAATGCGCAGGTCGACGTCGAGCGTTATCGCGGCCTGTACAAGGAAGACAGCATTGCCAAGCAAACCCTGGACACCGCCGAAGCACTGGTCGGCCAGTACCTGGGCACGGTCAAGACCAATCAGGCGGCGGTCAACGACGCCAAGCTGAATCTCGAATTCACCAAGATCCGCGCACCGATTGCCGGCCGCGTCGGTCTGCGTCAGGTCGACGTCGGCAACCTCGTTGCGGCCAACGACACCACGTTCCTTGCAGTGATCACTCAGACCCAGCCGATCAGCGTGGTCTTCACCCTGCCGGAAAACAGCCTCGAAACCGTATTGGCGCGCTACCACAGCGGCGCCAGGCTGCCGGCCGAGGCATGGGATCGCGGCGATACCAAAATCCAGGCCAGCGGCGTGCTGCAAAGTCTCGACAACCAGATCGACGTCGCCACTGGCACCCTGAAATTCAAGGCCCGTTACGATAACCGCGACCAGTCGCTGTTCCCCAATCAGTTCGTCAATGTGCACCTGCTGGCCGACACCCTCAAAGGCGTGGTGCTGGCACCGTCGGCCGCGATTCAGTTCGGCACCAACGGCACCTTCGTCTACGCGCTGGACGGCGACAAGAAAGTCACCATCCGCCAATTGAAGATCGGCGCCAGCGACGGCACCAACACCGTGGTCACCGAAGGCCTCGCCGCGGGCGATCGCGTGGTGCTGGAAGGCACCGACCGCCTGAAGGAAGGCAGCGAAGTGGAAGTGGTCAACGACAGCAATGACGTGCCGACCACCCCGACCGGGCACCTACAGGGCAAACCCGCCGCCAGTGCACCGGACGCCGCCACAGCTGACAAGGCCAAGAAGGGCGCATGAACATTTCGCGGCTGTTCATCCTCCGTCCGGTAGCCACCACCCTGAGCATGCTGGCCATTGTTCTGGCCGGCCTGATTGCCTATCGCTTGCTGCCAGTCTCGGCGTTGCCGCAGGTCGATTACCCGACCATTCGCGTCATGACCTTGTACCCCGGCGCCAGTCCCGACGTGATGACCAGCGCCGTGACCGCGCCGCTCGAACGCCAGTTCGGGCAGATGCCGGGGCTGACGCAAATGGCCTCGACCAGTTCCGGCGGCGCGTCGGTGCTGACCCTGCGTTTCAGCCTCGACATCAACATGGACGTCGCCGAACAGCAGGTGCAGGCCGCGATCAACGCCGCGACCAACCTGCTGCCGACAGACTTGCCGGCACCGCCGGTGTACAACAAGGTCAACCCGGCGGACACCCCGGTGCTGACCCTGGCGATCACTTCGAAAACCATGCTGCTGCCCAAGCTCAATGACCTGGTCGACACGCGCATGGCGCAGAAGATCGCCCAGATCAGCGGCGTCGGCATGGTCAGTATTGCCGGCGGTCAGCGTCAGGCGGTGCGGATCAAGGTCAACCCGGAAGCATTGGCGGCGAACAGCCTGAACCTGGAAGACGTGCGCACCCTGATCGGTGCGTCCAACGTCAACCAGCCCAAAGGTAACTTCGACGGCCCGACCCGGGTCTCGATGCTCGATGCCAACGACCAGCTGACGTCGCCCAAGGACTACGCCAACCTGATCCTCGCCTACAAGAATGGCGCGCCGCTGCGCCTGAAGGATGTGGCGGAAATCGTCGACGGCGCCGAGAACGAACGTCTCGCCGCGTGGGCCAACCAGAATCAGGCGGTGCTGCTGAACATCCAGCGTCAGCCGGGCGCCAACGTGATCGAGGTGGTCGACCGGATCAAGGCCTTGCTGCCGAGCATCACCGACAACCTGCCGGCTGGCCTCGACGTCACCGTGCTCACCGACCGCACCCAGACCATCCGCGCCTCGGTCACCGACGTGCAGCACGAACTGCTGATCGCCATCGCGTTGGTGGTGATGGTGACGTTCCTGTTTCTGCGGCGTGCCAGTGCGACGATCATCCCTTCGGTGGCGGTGCCGCTGTCGCTGATCGGTACGTTTGGCGTGATGTACCTGGCCGGCTTCTCGGTCAACAACCTGACCTTGATGGCGCTGACCATCGCGACCGGTTTCGTGGTCGACGACGCGATCGTGATGCTGGAAAACATCGCGCGCTTCATCGAGGAGGGCGACAGCCCGATGCAGGCGGCACTCAAAGGCGCCAAGCAGATCGGTTTCACCCTGATTTCCCTGACCTTGTCGCTGATCGCGGTACTGATTCCGTTGTTGTTCATGGCTGACGTGGTCGGGCGGCTGTTCCGCGAGTTCGCCATCACCCTGGCGGTGGCGATCCTGATTTCGCTGGTGGTTTCGCTGACGTTGACGCCGATGATGTGCGCACGCCTGCTCAAGCGAGAGCCAGAAGCCCACGAGCAGGGCCGTTTCTACCGGGCCAGCGGCGGCTTCATCGACTGGATGATCGCCGCCTACGGGCGCAGGTTGCAGTGGGTGCTCAAACACCAGCCGCTGACCCTGTTGGTGGCCATCGGAACGCTGGCACTGACCGTGTTTCTGTACATGGTAGTGCCCAAGGGCTTCTTCCCGGTGCAGGATACCGGGGTGATCCAGGGTATTTCCGAAGCACCGCAGTCGATTTCCTTCGCTGCGATGGGCGAGCGTCAGCAGGCGCTGGCCAAGGTGATTCTTGAAGATCCGGCGGTGGAGAGTCTGTCGTCCTACATCGGTGTCGACGGCGACAACGCCACGCTCAACAGCGGTCGTCTGCTGATCAACCTCAAGCCTCACGGCCAGCGTGACCTGAGCGCCACCGAGGTGATCGCGCGCCTGCAGCCGCAACTGGACAAACTGGTCGGCATCCGTCTGTTCATGCAACCGGTGCAGGATTTGACCATCGAGGATCGGGTCAGCCGTACCCAGTACCAGTTCAGCATGTCCTCACCGGACGCCGAATTGCTCAGCCAGTGGAGCGGGCGTCTGGTCGAAGCCTTGGCGCAGCAACCGGAATTGACCGACGTTGCCAGCGACTTGCAGGACAAAGGCTTGCAAGTCTATCTGGTGATCGACCGTGACGCGGCTTCACGCCTCGGCGTTTCGGTGCAGAACATCACCGATGCGCTGTACGACGCCTTCGGCCAGCGGCAGATTTCGACCATTTACACCCAGGCCAGCCAGTACCGCGTGGTGCTGCAGGCACAGGCCGGGGAGAAAATCGGGCCGGCGGCGCTGGACCAGATTCACGTCAAGACCACTGACGGTGCGCAGGTGCGCCTGTCGAGTCTGGCCCATGTCGAGGAGCGTCAGGCGCAACTGGCGATCACCCACATCGGCCAGTTCCCGGCGGTGATGATGTCGTTCAACCTGGCGCCCGGCGTGGCGCTGGGGCATGCGGTGGACATCATCGAACAGGTGCAGAAGGACATCGGCATGCCGATTGGCGTGCAGACCCAGTTTCAGGGCGCGGCCGAAGCGTTCCAGGCGTCGCTTTCGAGCACCTTGCTGCTGATTCTGGCGGCGGTGGTGACCATGTACATCGTGCTCGGCGTGCTTTACGAAAGTTACATCCACCCGATCACCATCCTCTCGACCCTGCCGTCGGCGGCAGTGGGTGCCTTGCTCGCGTTGCTGCTCAGCGGCAACGATCTGGGGATGATCGCGATCATCGGCATCATCCTGCTGATCGGTATCGTCAAGAAAAACGCGATCATGATGATCGACTTCGCCCTCGACGCCGAACGCAACCAGGGCATGGCGCCGGAGCAGGCGATCTATCAGGCGGCGCTGCTGCGCTTCCGGCCGATTCTGATGACCACTCTGGCAGCGTTGTTCGGCGCCGTGCCGTTGATGCTCGCCACCGGCTCCGGGGCTGAGTTGCGTCAGCCATTGGGTCTGGTGATGGTCGGCGGCTTGTTGGTGAGCCAGGTGCTGACCCTGTTCACCACGCCGGTGATCTACCTGTACTTCGATCGCCTCGGTCGGCGCTTTGGCAAGACCAATGCCGACCGTGATGAGGTGGTTGTATGAATTTGCAGCACCAAATGACCTGTGGAAGCGAGCTTGCTCGCGAAAGCGGTAAGTCAGTCACTGACGATGTTGGATGTGCCGGCCTCTTCGCGAGCAAGCTCGCTCCCACAGGGGTTGGTGGTTGGAGCTGGCCTGAATGAACCTCTCCGGTCCTTTCATCAAGCGCCCGGTCGCGACCATGCTCCTGAGCCTGGCGATCATGTTGCTGGGCGGTGTCAGTTTCGGTCTGTTGCCGGTATCGCCGCTGCCGCAAATGGATTTCCCGGTGATCGTGGTCCAGGCCAGTCTGCCCGGTGCCAGTCCCGAAGTGATGGCGTCCACGGTGGCGACGCCGCTGGAACGCTCGTTCGGCGCGATTGCCGGCGTCAACACCATGAGCAGCCGTTCCAGCCAGGGGTCGACCCGGGTCATTCTGCAATTTGACCTTGACCGCGACATCAACGGCGCAGCGCGCGAGGTGCAGGCAGCCATCAACGCTTCGCGCAACCTGTTGCCGAGCGGGATGCGCAGCATGCCGACCTACAAGAAGGTCAACCCGTCGCAGGCGCCGATCATGGTGCTGTCGCTGACCTCGGACGTGTTGGAAAAAGGCCAGCTCTACGACCTGGCCTCGACCATCCTGTCGCAGAGCCTGTCCCAGGTGCAGGGCGTGGGTGAGGTGCAGATCGGTGGCAGTTCGCTGCCGGCGGTGCGTATCGAACTCGAACCGCAGGCGCTGAACCAGTACGGCGTGGCGCTCGACGATGTACGCAAGACCATCGCCGCGGCCAACGTACGCCGGCCCAAGGGCTCGGTCGAAGACGGCGAGCGCCTGTGGCAGATCCAGGCCAACGACCAGTTGGAGAAAGCCAAGGATTACGAGTCGCTGATCATCCATTACAAGGACGGCGCGGCTCTGCGTCTGAAGGACGTGGCCAAGGTCAGCGACGGCGTCGAAGACCGTTACAACAGCGGTTTCTTCAACGATGATGCGGCGGTGCTGCTGGTGATCAACCGCCAGGCCGGCGCCAACATCATCGAGACGGTCAACGAGATCAAGGCGCAGTTGCCGGCGTTGCAAGCGGTGCTGCCGGCCAGCGTGAAGCTGAATCTGGCGATGGACCGCTCGCCGGTGATCAAGGCCACCCTCCACGAAGCGGAAATGACCTTGCTGATCGCTGTGGCGCTGGTGATTCTGGTGGTGTTCCTGTTCCTGGGTAATTTCCGCGCCTCACTGATTCCGACGCTGGCGGTGCCGGTGTCGCTGGTCGGCACGTTCGCGGTGATGTACCTCTACGGTTTTTCGCTGAATAACCTGTCGCTGATGGCGTTGATTCTGGCCACCGGGCTGGTGGTGGACGATGCCATCGTGGTGCTGGAAAACATTTCCCGGCACATCGACGAAGGCGTCAAACCGATGAAGGCCGCGTACCTCGGGGCCAAGGAAGTCGGTTTTACCTTGTTGTCGATGAACGTGTCGCTGGTGGCGGTGTTCCTGTCGATCCTGTTCATGGGCGGCATTGTCGAGAGCCTGTTCCGCGAGTTTTCCATTACCCTGGCGGCGGCGATCGTGGTGTCGCTGGTGGTCTCGCTGACGTTGACGCCGATGCTCTGCGCGCGCTGGCTTAAGCCGCACACGCCGGGCCAGGAAAACCGTTTGCAACGCTGGAGCCGCAAGACCAACGACTGGATGGTCGGCAAATATGCGACCAGCCTCGACTGGGTGTTGCGCCACCGCCGCCTGACCCTGCTCAGTCTGATCATCACGGTCGGGGTCAACGTCGCGCTGTACGTGGTGGTGCCGAAGACGTTCATGCCGCAGCAGGACACCGGCCAGTTGATCGGTTTCGTGCGGGGCGACGACGGCCTGTCGTTCAGCGTGATGCAGCCGAAAATGGAAACCTTCCGCCGCGCCGTGCTCAAGGACGAAGCGGTCGAGAGCGTGGCCGGTTTCATCGGTGGCACCAACGGCACCAATAACGCGTTCATGCTGGTGCGCCTGAAGCCAATCAAGGAACGCAACCTGTCGGCGCAGAAAGTCATCGAACGCCTGCGCAAGGAGATGCCCAAGGTCCCCGGCGCCCAGTTGATGCTGATGGCGGATCAGGACCTGCAGTTCGGCGGCGGCCGCGAACAGACCACCTCGCAATACAGCTACATCCTGCAAAGCGGAGACCTGGGCGCCCTGCGCGAGTGGTACCCGAAAGTGGTGACCGCGCTGCGCGCACTGCCGGAGCTGACTGCGATTGATGCCCGCGAAGGACGCGGTGCGCAGCAGGTAACGCTGATCGTCGACCGCGATCAGGCCAAGCGCCTCGGGGTCGACATGAACATGGTCACGGCGGTGCTGAACAACGCCTACAGCCAGCGGCAGATTTCGACCATCTACGACAGCCTCAACCAGTATCAGGTGGTGATGGAGGTCAATCAGAAGTACGCGCAGGATCCGGTCACCCTCAATCAGGTGCAGGTGATTACCGCTGACGGTGCGCGGATTCCGTTGTCGACCATTGCCCATTACGAAAACAGCCTGGAGGACGACCGCGTCAGCCACGAAGGCCAGTTCGCCTCCGAAAGCATTGCCTTCGACATGGCCGAAGGGGTGACTGTGGAGCAGGGCAGTGCCGCCATCGAGCGGGCGATTGCCAAGGTCGGTCTGCCGGAAGACGTGATTGCGAAAATGGCCGGCACCGCTGATGCGTTTGCCGCGACCCAGAAAAGTCAGCCGTTCATGATCCTCGGTGCGCTGCTGGCGGTGTATCTGGTGCTCGGTGTGCTGTATGAAAGCTACATTCACCCGCTGACGATCCTCTCGACCTTGCCGTCGGCCGGGGTCGGCGCGTTGCTCTCGATCTACGCGCTGGGCGGCGAGTTCAGCCTGATTTCACTGCTCGGATTGTTCCTGCTGATCGGGGTGGTGAAGAAAAACGCCATTCTGATGATCGACCTGGCGCTGCAACTGGAACGCCATCAGGGCCTGTCGCCGCTGGAGTCGATCCGCAGCGCCTGCCTGCAACGGCTGCGGCCGATTCTGATGACCACCCTGGCGGCAATCCTCGGTGCCTTGCCGCTGTTGCTCAGCCGTGCGGAAGGCGCGGAAATGCGCCAGCCCCTGGGTCTGACCATTATCGGCGGCCTGATCTTCAGTCAGGTCCTGACCCTTTACACCACGCCCGTGGTTTACCTCTATCTCGACAAGCTGCGCCACCGCTTCAACAAGTGGCGTGGCGTGCGTACTGACGCTGCTCTGGAAACTCCGCTATGACCGACCGTTCGCTTCTCAATCTGGCCACTGCGCGCGGTTCGCGCCTGTTGAGCCTGTCGCTGTGCGTGGCGATGCTCAGCGCCTGCGCCGTCGGCCCGGACTATCAGCGCCCGCAGACTGCCGAGGTTGCACAGTACAAAGAGGCCGAGGGCTGGCGCCAGGCCAATCCGAGTGACGCGCTGGCGCGTGGTGCCTGGTGGGAGCTGTATGGCGATCAGCAGCTCAATGGCCTGATCGAGAAACTCAACAGCTCCAACCAGACCGTGGCGCAATCCGAAGCGCAGTACCGTCAGGCCCAGGCCTTGGTGCGCAGTGCCCGTGGGGCGTTTTACCCCAATGTCGACCTGAGCGTGGGCAAGACCCGCTCCAGTCAGGGCACCGGCAGCAGCAGTTCGAGCCTGAGCAGTTCTTCCAGCGGGATTCGCGATACCTACAATGCGCAGTTGGGCGTGAGTTGGGAAGCGGATATCTGGGGCAAATTGCGCCGAGGCCTGGAGGCCAACGAGGCCAGCGCCCAGGCGAGCTTCGCCGATCTGGCCGCGATGCGCCTGAGCCAGCAGTCGGAGCTGGTGCAGAATTACTTGCAACTGCGGGTGATCGATCAACAGAAACGCTTGCTTGAAGCCACGGTCGCGGCCTACGAAAAATCGTTGCAAATGACCCAGAACCAGTACCGCGCCGGGATCTCCGGGCGCGATGCGGTGGCGCAGGCACAGACCCAGTTGAAAACCACCCAGGCCGATCTGGTGGACCTGATCTGGCAACGGGCGCAATTCGAAAATGCAATCGCCGTACTGACCGGACAGGCGCCGGCCGAGTTCAGCATCGCCGAGACCCAGAACATCCCGAACCTGCCGCAGATTCCTCTGAGCCTGCCGTCGCAGTTGCTGGAACGGCGCCCGGACATTGCCTCGGCGGAGCGCTCGGTGATCGCTGCCAACGCCAATATCGGTGTGGCCAAAGCCGCGTATTACCCGGATCTGACGTTGAGCATGAGCGGCGGCTACAGCAGCAGTACCTCGAAAAATCTTTTGACCATACCCAACCGTTTCTGGTCGGTCGGGCCGAAACTGGACTTGCCGATCTTCGACGGTGGCATCCGTTCGGCCGAGGTTGACCGTACCGAGGCGGTGTACGACCAGACCGTCGCCAAGTACCGCCAGACGGTGCTCGACGGCTTCCGTGAAGTGGAAAACTATCTGGTGCAACTGAAAGTGTATGAAGACGAGGCGGCGGTGCGTCAGGAAGCACTGGATGCGGCGCGCGACTCGCTGCGCCTGACCCAGAACCAGTACAAGGCCGGGTTGATTGCCTACATCGATGTGGTTGTGGTGCAAGCCACGGCGCTGAGCAACGAGCGCACTGTGCTCAATATCCTGCAGAATCGCCTGATTGCCAGCGTGCAATTGATTGCCGCGCTGGGGGGCGGGTGGGACGGTCAACTGGCCACCGAATAAATCGTGTAGGAGCTGTGGCACGCTGCGATCTTTTGATCTTAAAAAACAAGGTCAAAAGATCGCAGCGTGCCGCAGCTCCTACAGGTTGTGATGGTTGCTCCAGAGCCTTGCAAAACCATCAAACAAGCGTTTCATCGGGTTGATGGCAAAATGATTACTTTGTCAGTGCGTTCTTCCGCGCAATCAGTACAATCGCCGCATTTGCCCGGCCGAGAATGGACGCAGTACGGCGCGGGTGGTCGCGAGAATCTTCATGCTCATCGGTAATTATTCCTTCACCCTGGTTTTCATTTCTTTGTGTGTGGCGATCCTCGCGTCCTACACCGCGCTCGATCTGACCGGGCGCATTGCCAGTGCCCGTGGGCGCGCGGTGCATTTCTGGACGGCGGGCGGCGCACTGGCAATGGGGGTTGGCGTCTGGTCGATGCATTTTATCGGCATGCTGGCGTTCAAGTTGCCGATCGAACTGGGCTACGACATTCCGGTGACCGCGCTGTCGCTGCTGATTGCCGTTCTGTCGTGCGGGTTTGCCCTGTGGTTGGTCAGCCAGCCGAAACTGCCGATTCTGCAGTTGGGTTTTGGTGCCTTGATCATGGGCGCCGGCATCAGCGCCATGCATTACACCGGCATGGCGGCACTGCGCATGACGCCGGGCATCGACTACGACCCGACCCTGTTCGGCGCCTCATTGCTGATTGCGGTCGGTGCTTCGGCGGCGGCGTTGTGGATCGCCTTTCGCCTGCGCCAGCAGTCGCCTTATGTGCGCCTGATTCGCGGCGGTGCGGCGGTGATCATGGGCATCGCGATTGTCGGCATGCACTACACGGGCATGGCCGCCGCGCGGTTTCCTAATGGCAGTTTCTGCGGCGCGACGCTCGACGGTCTCAAGGGTAACGGCCTCGACAATCTGGTGCTGATCACCACGCTGGCGGTGCTGTCGATCGCCTTGCTGACCTCGATTCTCGATGCTCGCCTCGAAGCACGCACCGCCGATCTGGCGCATTCGCTGACCCTGGCCAACCGTGAGCTGACGCAACTGGCGTTGCACGATACCCTGACGGGCCTGCCGAACCGCATGCTGCTGGACGACCGGATCAATCAGGCGATGAAGAAGGTCGAGGAGCAGGGCGGCTGTTTTGCGTTGATGTTCATCGATCTGGACGGTTTCAAACCAGTCAATGATGCCTTTGGCCACCACATGGGGGACCAGTTGCTGCGCGAAGTCGGGGTGCGGCTGCGTGAGGATTTGCGCAGTCAGGACACGCTGGCGCGAATTGGCGGCGACGAGTTCGTGCTGCTGGTGCGTCTGACCGAGCCCAACGATGCCCTGAGCCTGGCAGCGCGCCAGGTCGGCCTGATCGGCCAGTCATTTCGCGTGGCCGAGCATGAGTTGCAGATTTCCGCCAGCGTCGGCATTGCCCTGTACCCGGGTAATGGCCAGAGCGCTCAGGAACTGCTGATGAACGCCGATGCGGCGATGTATCACGCCAAGGGCGGCGGCAAAAACGGCTACAGCTTCTTCGATGCCTCGATGAACAGCAACGCACGCAAGCAGCTGCAGTTGCTGCAAGATCTGCGCGCCGCGCTGGAGCACCGGCAGTTCAGCCTGTATTTCCAGCCCAAATTCGACGCCGCCAGTGGTCGTCCGGTGGGGGCCGAAGCGTTGCTGCGCTGGCAGCATCCGACCCAGGGCATGTTGCTGCCGGACAAGTTCATCGATCTGGCAGAGAAGACTGGCCTGATCATCGCCATCGGCGACTGGGTGCTCAACGAGGCCTGCCGGCAGATGCGCGAATGGTATGTGCTCGGTTACACCGACTGGCGCATTGCAGTGAACCTCTCGGCATTACAGTTCTGCCACGCGGGGCTGGTACAGAGCGTGGCCCGGGCGCTGGCTACGCATCATTTGCCGGCCAACAGCCTGACGCTGGAAATCACTGAAACCACGGCCATGAGTGACGCCGATGCCAGCATGACGGTTTTGCAGGAGTTGTCGGACATGGGCGTCGACCTGTCGATCGACGACTTTGGCACCGGCTATTCGAGCCTGATGTACCTCAAGCGTTTGCCGGCCAACGAACTGAAGATCGACCGAGGGTTTGTCCGCGATCTGGAGCACGACAGCGATGACGCGGCCATCGTCTCGGCGATTGTGGCGCTGGGGCAGGCACTCGGTTTGCGCATTGTTGCCGAGGGCGTGGAGACTGGCGTACAGCAGGACTTCCTCACGCAGTTGGGCTGTGATTCGTTGCAGGGCTATCTGTTGGGCCATCCGATGCCGGCTGACGCGTTCATGCAGAACCTCACCCGTGGAAAGGCTCAGGCGGCTGTCTGACTGCAAACGGTGGCGAGGGAGCAAGCTCCCTCGCCACAAAAAACATCTCAGTCTCATGCAGGGTTTTGTCTTGGACAGAGCCCATGCAAAACCGCCCAATGACGGTTATTCTTCACCCCGACTGTTACGTGTGCATCGGGGGAAGGGCCAGCATGGATAAAGTCATGGTAATCACCGGTGGCGGGCGCGGAATCGGCGCCGCTACGGCGTTGTTGGCTGCCGGGCAGGGCTATCGGATCTGCATCAACTATCAGTCGGATGAACAGGCCGCGCAAAGCGTGCTGGAGCAAGTGCGGGCGCTGGGGGCGCAGGCCATTGCGGTGCGCGCCGATGTCAGCATCGAAGACGAAGTCATCGCACTGTTTCACCGGGTCGACACCGAGCTGGGACGGGTCACCGCACTGGTGAACAATGCCGGCACCGTCGGCCATAAGTCGCGGGTCGATGAAATGTCCGAATTCCGCATTCTCAAAATCATGAAAACCAACGTCCTGGCGCCGATCCTCTGCGCCAAGCACGCGATCCTGCGCATGTCGCCCAAGCACGGCGGGCAGGGCGGCAGCATCGTCAACGTCTCCTCGGTCGCCGCACGCCTGGGCTCGCCCAACGAATACGTCGACTATGCCGCGTCCAAAGGTGCGCTCGACACCTTCACCATCGGTCTGTCCAAGGAAGTGGCGGGCGAGGGTATTCGCGTCAACGCGGTGCGTCCGGGCTACATCTACACCGACTTCCATGCGCTGAGCGGCGATCCGGATCGGGTCAGCAAGCTTGAGTCGGCGATTCCGATGGCTCGGGGCGGGCGCCCGGATGAGGTGGCGGAGGCGATTGTCTGGTTGCTGTCCGACAAGGCTTCTTATGCGACGGGGACGTTTGTTGATCTGGGGGGCGGACGTTAGAGCCAATGTTCTGACGCAATTGTGTTTTGTATCGTTGTCAACTGTCAGTTTTGACAGTTTGATCTGTTTGCTGCTGCGCCTAGAGTAGACGTGACGGACATTGGCAAATCGACTCCCGAATTGCGCTGTTCGCCGTGGCTAAACGGGAGTAGCGAAATGTACACGATTTCAGGTGGGAACTTCGAACCAACGGCGCCCCTGTCAGTGCCGCGGGCGTTGCACAGTGCGACATTGCTGACGAGCGGGGAAGTGTTGGTAGCCGGAGGGCTCAATACGGTGGGGGCAACTCTCACCCCCCTCACGTCCGTGCGTTTTGATGCGCTGTTTCCTGGCGGCATGCAATTTGACTTGCACTCGGTGACATCAAGCGTTGAGCGCTATGACCCGACTCGGCAAATGTGGTTATCGGCGGCCCCCCTTCGTATTCCACGTGGGTCTCACACTGCGCTGATTCTTCA
This sequence comes from Pseudomonas sp. S8, assembly GCF_050473925.1. Classification (NCBI taxonomy): domain Bacteria; kingdom Pseudomonadati; phylum Pseudomonadota; class Gammaproteobacteria; order Pseudomonadales; family Pseudomonadaceae; genus Pseudomonas; species Pseudomonas sp. S8. The sequence continues at coordinate 1,508,725 of NZ_JBFDVZ010000016.1, read as the reverse complement.
TTCCGGCTTGGTCATGGTCGTAGGCGGGAGCAATGGAACTACACTGCGCAGTGTCGAGTTATATGACGCCAACAGCAATCGATGGAGCGCCGCTGCTGACGTGAAGACGCCGCGTTTTGCTCACACCGCCACGTTATTGCGTTCCGGAGAGGTGTTAGTGACAGGTGGCAACAATCTGCAGCCCAGCGGCGGTGAAGTCCTCGATAGTGTCGAGCTGTTTGACCCGTCAATGGGCCAATGGGTGGATGTACCCAGTCTGCCTGTCGCAAGAATGAATCACACCGCGACATTGCTCGACTCAGGGCAGGTGCTGGTTGCTGGCGGCTACTCGGCAATTGAAAATGCTGCACTTCGTAGCGCTTTTGTTTTTGATCCGCAGCGTCGAACCTGGAAAGAAGTCGAAGCATTGCCTGCGCCGCGAATGCAGCAAACAGCGACACTGCTCAAAGATGGACGCGTTCTGCTGGCCGGGGGCGCTGGCGAACCATTTGGGGCTGCGTTGCGCAGTGGCGTCCTCTATTGCCCGAATGATGGCACTTGGCAAGGGACGGCTGAGTTGATGGTTGCTCGCAATCGGCACACAGCGACCAGGCTGGCGAGTGGCGAGGTGCTTGTGACAGGTGGGAGCGGGGTATTCGATGTAAATGATCCATGGTCCGCCGAAATCTACCAATCTGCGAAAGATGAGTGGATCCGTGTCGGTGACTTGAGCGACGGCCGTCATTCCCACAGTGCGACATTACTTGGCTCAGGTGCAGTCCTGATCACCGCAGGACAGCTTCCAACACCTGACCCGGGTTACACAAACAGCGCTGAATTGTTCACCAGTGCGCTTTGATCGGCTTTTTGAAGCGAACGTATATTGGTGCGTCCGATGGTCTGGAACGTTTGTTGATTTGGGGGGGAGGGCTGATTTTTGACATTTGTGTTGGGCGATCTTACCTCATCGCTGGCAACATCTGACTGTCAGAACGACCGCACAATCCGCCCCAGCGTCTCCATTGCCTTCTCCGAATCCTCGGTCCACGGGCTGCCGTAATTCAAGCGAATACAATTCCTGAAGCGCTGGGTTGGCGAGAAGATCGGCCCTGGCGCGATGCTGATGCCCTGCGCCAATGCCATCTGAAACAACTTCAAGGAATCCATCTGCGGCGGCAATTCCAGCCACAAAAAGTAGCCACCCGCCGGCTGGCTGACCCGGGTCTGCGCCGGGAAGTAGCGGGCAATCGCCGCGAGCATCGCGCTTTGCTGTTCTTCCAGGGCATAGCGCAGTTTGCGCAGATGGCGATCGTAGCCGCCGTGTTGCAGGTAGTCGGCAATCGCCGCTTGCGCCGGCATTGAAGCACAGAGCGAGGTCATCAGTTTCAGCCGTTCGATTTTCTGCGCGTAGCGCCCGGCAGCGACCCAGCCGATGCGGTAGCCAGGGGCCAGACTCTTGGCGAACGAACCGCAGTGCATCACCAGCCCTTCGGTGTCGAACGCCTTGGCCGGTTTCGGCGCTTGCTGGCCGTAATAGAGTTCGGCATAGACGTCGTCCTCGATCAGCGGCACCTGATGCCGGCGCAGCAGTTCCACCAGTTCCTGTTTCTTCGCCTCGGGCATGGTCGCGCCCATCGGGTTCTGGAAACTGGTCATGCACCAGCAAGCCTTGATCGGATGGCGTTCCAGGGTCTGGGCGAGCACGCCGAGGTCGATACCGTCGCGCGGGTGCACGGGGATTTCCACGGCCTTGAGTTTCAGGCGCTCCAGCACTTGCAGGCTGGCGTAGAACGCCGGGGCTTCGATGGCCACCAGATCGCCCGGTTCGGTCACTGCTTGCAGGCACAGGTTCAGCGCTTCGAGGGCGCCGTTGGTGATCAGCAGTTCTTCCATGGGCAGCATCAGCCCGCCGACCATGTAGCGCAGGGCAATCTGCCGACGCAGTTGCGGGTTGCCCGGCGACATGTCGGTGACCACCATGCGCGGGTCCATCTCCCGCGCGGCACTGGCCAGCGAGCGCGACAGACGCTGCAATGGGAACAGGGTCGGGCTGGGGAACGCCGAGCCGAAGGGCACGGTGCTCGGGTCCTTGATCGATTCGAGCACCGAGAACACCAGTTCGCTGACGTCGACTTCGGTGGAGTCGTTGACGTGGCTACTGATCACCGGCTCGGAAAACGGACTCGGCGCGTGGGTGTTGACGAAGTAGCCGGAGCGCGGCCGCGCGCGAATCAGTCCGCGACGTTCCAGCAGGTAATAGGCCTGGAACACCGTGGACGGGCTGACCCCGTAGGTCTGGCTGGCGTAGCGCACCGATGGCACTCGCTGCCCGGGGCCGAGGACGCCGGAGCGGATCAGTTCAGCGATGTCGTCGGCGAATTTTTCGTAGCGTTTCATCGGTTGCCCGGTTAGTAATTGATTTGAGTGCATGTATTTGTGGTGAGGGGATTTATCCCCGATGGGCTGCGGAGCAGTCCTGAAACCATACGATGCGGTGTATCAGACATGGCCGGTTGCTAAATTTGGGGTTGCTCCGCGTCCATCGGGGATAAATCCCCTCACCACAGGGATCGCATTGTGAAAAAGAGAGCTGCATCTTAAAGGTTCAGCGATTCATCGGCGCCACAAACCTGCTTTTCGCCACGCTATAAATCTGCGGCTCGTCGCTGTCGGCGATCTTGAAGCTCAAGGTCTGCGAGCTGCTGGCCGGGCGTTCGGTGGTCATCGCCACCGATACCGGCACATCGACAATCTCACCCGGCGCCAGGCTCAGTTCGGTCTTGCCCTGTAACTGGAAGCCGTCGCCATCCACCAGGCTCAGGGTGTAGTCCTGGCGCTGTTGGGTCTTGTTGATCACCTTCAGGGTGTAGATGTTTTCGATCTGGCCCTGACCGTTCTCGCGGAACAACCCACGATCCTTGGTCACGTCGAGCGAGACCATGGGCCGTTCGACCAAAGCCAGTGCCAGTGCGCCGATCATCACCAGCAGCACCGCGACGTAGCCGATCAGCCTTGGCCGCAGCAGGTGGGTCTTGCCACCCTGCAATTCGCGCTCGGAACTGTAGCGGATCAAGCCGCGCGGGTAATTCATTTTGTCCATGATCGAATCGCAGGCGTCGATGCACGCCGCGCAGCCGATGCATTCCATCTGCAGACCGTCGCGGATGTCGATGCCGGTCGGGCAGACCTGCACGCACAACTGGCAATCGATGCAATCGCCGAGACCGGCTTCGGCGGGCTTCACGTCGCGTTTGCGCGGGCCACGGTTTTCGCCACGGGCCGCGTCATAGGAAATCGCCAGGGTGTCCTTGTCGAACATCACGCTCTGGAATCGCGCATACGGGCACATGTGCATGCACACCGCTTCGCGCAGCCAACCGGCGTTGATGTAAGTGGCGGCGGTGAAGAACAGTACCCAGAACAGACTGACCCCACCGATCTGCAGGGTGAACAGCTCTTCGGCCAGCGGGCGAATCGGTGTGAAGTAGCCGACGAAGGTCAGCCCGGTCATCACGCTGATCGCCAGCCACAAGGTGTGCTTGGCGGCCCTCCGCGCCAGTTTGTTCAGGCCCCACGGCGCTGCTTGCAGTTTGATGCGCTGGTTGCGCTCGCCTTCGGTGACTTTCTCGCACCACATGAAAATCCATGTCCACGAGCTCTGCGGGCAGGTGTAACCGCACCAGACCCGACCAGCGAACACGGTAATGGCGAACAGACCGAACGCAGCAATGATCAGCAGCGCCGAGAGCAAGATGAAATCCTGTGGCCAGAAGGTTGCGCCGAAGATGTGGAATTTGCTTTCGGCGAGGTCCCACAGTACGGCCTGACGACCGCCCCAGTTCAACCACACGGTGCCGAAAAACAGCAAAAACAGAAAACCTGCGCCGCTGATGCGCAGGCGGCGGAACAGCCCGGTGAAACTGCGCGTGTGGATCTGCTTGTCGGTAGAGCCGGCCTTCGCCTTCATTGGGCGACCTGGCACATTTTTAATGGTGGGGCTTGCTTCTATGGTTCGGACGGGGATTTGTTCGCTCATGGTCATTCGCTCATCAGCCTCCATCAGGCGAACGAACTATGAGCGCCGATCTGTTTGCATAACAGACTCAGCTATTTGAATAAAAAGCGGATCAGATGGCGTCTGAGCGACGCCCTGCGACAACTTGAAGCAGCCCGCAGGCGCAGGCGCAAACGCCTATCGCAGGCGTCTGCGCCGGATGTTGATCCGGGTCAGTCAAATCACCGAATCACTCTCATCGGCCTTCAGGTGCTTGCGGCCGTCTTTCGCGCCGGCGACGGTCAAGGCATCGGCCTCTGCTTCAGTGATGTAAACGCGCCGGCTTTCAATTTCCACGAACGACATGGCTTTTTCGCTATCCGTTTTGACTTCCAGGGTGTCGCAGATACGAATTTCTTCGCCATTTTCGACGGTGAAAAAACACACTTTTGATTCGGGGTTGGATTCATCGATTCGAACGGGCATGAGGCTGTCCTTTTTTCATGGGTACCTGAGAGGTTAGGGCGCGCGCGTGGCCGATCGTTCTGCGCAACTGATTAATGGTCGCTGCTGTCCATCCATTAACGACAATTAAAAAGGACGGAGCGATGAACGCTTGGTGGCATGAAGTGTGGGTAACGCTGCAAGCGGAGTTCGCCGATGTCGGCGACGCTTCGCAACTGACGCGCATCACCGTGCGCCTGCTGATGGCGGCGGTGCTCGGCGGGATTCTTGGTTTCGAACGTGAGCACAAAGGCAAGGCCGCCGGGGTGCGCACGCACATGCTGGTGGCACTCGGCGCTGCGCTGTTTGTGCTGGTGCCGCAAACCAGCGGGGCGGAGTCCGATGCCATGAGCCGGGTGTTGCAGGGCGTGATCGCCGGGATCGGTTTTCTTGGCGCCGGAACCATCCTGAAAAACAAGGAAGGCGATGAGGGCCATGTCAAAGGGCTGACCACTGCAGCCGGGTTGTGGATGACGGCGGCGATCGGCGTGGCGGCGGGGTTGGGCAGGGAAGCGACTGCACTGCTCAGCACGTTGTTGGCGTTGGGGATTTTCAGCGTAATGCCGCGGGTGGTCAGGTTGTTCGAGAAAGAAGACGAGAAAAACCAGCATCTGTGAACACCGCGAACAACCTGTAGGAGCTGCCGCAGGCTGCGATCTTTTGACTTTGATTTTTAAAAACAAGATCAAAAGATCGCAGCCTTCGGCAGCTCCTACAGGGGGGGACGTGTTGCTCAGACGATGACGGGTGGCATCGTCGTCGGCGGTTCTTCCTTCGGCGGTGGCGTGGTGCCTGGGGGTTCCTGTTCGGGAATCGGCTGCGGTTCGGTCTCGGGCAGGGTGGGTTTGTCGATGTTCGGATCAGGCGTTTCTGCCGGGATCGGGATGTTCATCTGTAGACCTCCGTGTGGCACATGGCGTGAGAAGTGCTTAAGTGGATTGACCACCTGCTGGCGAATTCGATCCGCTTTTTTGCCCAGGCAAATCCCTGTGAACTTTTCCCCGCGCCGGTCGCTCGGAACCTAAGTGAGTTCATGTCGGGGCCGGTGCCTCCTTGTGGACACGGATCCGGCACAAGAGCGTCCTTGGGGCGTAAAGGAGAGAGGCTCGATGTCCGCTGAAAAACCTTCAGAGCAGAGCTACAACCCGCACATGCCGCTGTCGCAGGCGTTGCTGCTGCCGCGCATCGTGATCGAAAACACCATGCCGACCCTCGATGGCGGGCAGTTTGCCGTCAAGTCGATCGTCGAGCGTGACGTGATCGTCACCAGCAAGGTCTTTGCCGACGGCCACGACAAGCTGGCGGTGCGCATCCGCTGGCGTGCGGAGGGCGAAGAGAGCTGGCACAGCGAGGTGATGAACGAGCTGGGCAATAACAGTTGGCAGGGGCAGTTTCGTCCCGAACGCCAGGGTCGCTACCTGTATTGCATCGAAGCGTGGATCGATCACTTCGCCAGTTTCCAGTACGAACTGGAGAAAAAGCACAACGCCGCCGTCCCGGTGTCGCTCGAACTGCAGGAAGGCCGCACCATGGTGCAGCAGGCCGCCGAGCGCAGCGACGGTCAGCTCAGCGAACAACTCGCCGCACTGCATCATGAATTGTCCGGCCTGCTCGAAACCGAGCAGGTGGCGCTGTTCCTGCACTCGCGCAGTGCGCAATTGATGGCGCAGGCCGATCACCGTGCCTATCTGAGCTTGAGTGCCGAATTCCCGGTGGATGTTGAACGGGAACTGGCCGAGTTTGCCAGTTGGTATGAGCTGTTTCCGCGCTCGATCACCGACGATCCCAACCGTCACGGCACGTTCAACGACGTGCACGCGCGTCTGCCGATGATTCAGGACATGGGTTTTGACGTGTTGTATTTCACGCCGATCCACCCCATCGGCCGCGCCCATCGCAAGGGTCGCAACAATTCCCTGACCGCAGGTCCCGAGGATCCCGGTAGCCCATACGCGATCGGGAGCGAGGAGGGTGGGCACGAAGCGATTCACTCGCAGCTCGGCACCCGCGAAGACTTCCGCCGGTTGGTTGCCGCCGCCGCTGAGCATGGTCTGGAGATCGCCCTCGATTTCGCCATCCAGTGTTCCCAGGATCACCCGTGGCTCAAGCAGCATCCGGGCTGGTTCAACTGGCGCCCGGACGGCACGATCAAATACGCGGAAAACCCGCCGAAGAAATACCAGGACATCGTCAACGTCGACTTCTATGCGCCGGACGCGATCCCCAGTCTGTGGGTCGAGCTGCGCGATATCGTGGTCGGTTGGGTCAACGAAGGCGTGAAGATCTTTCGCGTCGACAATCCGCACACCAAGCCGCTGCCGTTCTGGCAATGGCTGATTGCCGATGTGCGGGCGCTGCACCCGGAAGTGATCTTCCTCGCCGAGGCGTTCACCACGCCGGCGATGATGGCGCGGCTGGGCAAGGTCGGTTACAGCCAGAGCTACACCTATTTCACCTGGCGTAACACCAAGTCCGAGTTGGCGACCTACTTCACTGAGCTCAACGAGTCGCCATGGCGCGAATGCTACCGGCCGAATTTCTTCGTCAACACGCCGGACATCAACCCGGCGTTCCTGCATGAGTCGGGGCGTCCGGGCTTTCTCATTCGCGCGGCGCTGGCGACCATGGGGTCGGGCCTGTGGGGCATGTATTCCGGTTATGAACTGTGCGAGTCGGCGCCGGTGCCCGGCAAGGAGGAATACCTCGATTCGGAGAAGTACGAGATCCGCGTCCGCGACTTCAATGCACCCGGCAACATCATTGCCGAAATTGCCCAGCTCAATCGCATCCGCCGACAGAACCCGGCGCTGCACACGCACCTGGGCCTGAAAATCTACAACGCCTGGAACGACAACATTCTGTACTTCGGCAAGCGCAGCTTTGACGGCAGCAATTTCATTCTGGTGGCGGTGAGCCTCGATCCGCACAACGTGCAGGAAGCCAATTTCGAATTGCCGCTGTGGGAGATGGGCCTGCCCGACGACGCAACCACCCACGGTGAAGACTTGATGAACGGGCATCGCTGGGACTGGCACGGCAAGTATCAGTTCATGCGCATCGATCCGGCGTACCAGCCGTTCGGGATTTGGCGGATTACTGCCGCGTAAGACCTTGCTCAAAAACTTGTGGTGAGGGGATTTATACCCGACTGGCTGCGCAGCAGCCACAAAAAACAACCGCGTAAAACTGAATAAAAGCAGGGCCGCTTCGCAGCCCATCGGGGATGAATCCCCTCACCACAGAGCCCCTCATCACAGGGCAACCGTGTGGTCTGACAGAACTGAACAGGAGTTTCACATGGCGAAGAAACCCAAGGCAGCCACCTTCATCAAAGACCCGCTCTGGTACAAGGATGCGGTGATCTATCAAGTTCACGTCAAATCGTTTTTCGACTCCAACAACGACGGAATCGGCGACTTTCCCGGCCTGATCGCCAAACTCGATTACATCGCCGAACTCGGCGTCAACACCATCTGGCTGTTGCCGTTCTACCCGTCGCCACGCCGCGATGACGGTTACGACATCGCCGAATACCGCGGCGTGCACAGCGACTACGGGACCATGGCCGACGCCAAGCGCTTTATCGCCGAGGCGCACAAACGTGGCTTGCGGGTGATCACCGAGCTGGTCATCAACCACACCTCCGATCAGCACCCGTGGTTCCAGCGGGCGCGCAAGGCCAAACCCGGCTCGGCGGCGCGGGACTTCTATGTGTGGACGGATGACGATCAGAAGTACGACGGCACCCGAATCATCTTTCTCGACACCGAAAAGTCCAACTGGACCTGGGACCCGGTCGCCGGCCAGTACTTCTGGCACCGTTTCTATTCGCACCAGCCCGACCTGAATTTCGACAATCCGCAAGTGATGAAAGCCGTGCTGTCGGTGATGCGCTACTGGCTGGACATGGGCATCGACGGTCTGCGTCTCGACGCGATTCCGTACCTGATCGAGCGCGACGGCACCAACAACGAAAACCTGCCCGAGACCCACGACGTCCTCAAGCAGATCCGTGCCGAGATCGATGCCAATTACCCGGACCGCATGCTGCTGGCTGAGGCCAACCAATGGCCGGAAGACACTCAGCTGTACTTCGGCGACACCGATGCCGAGGGCGTCAACGGTGACGAATGCCACATGGCCTTTCACTTCCCGCTGATGCCGCGCATGTACATGGCGCTGGCCCAGGAAGATCGCTTCCCGATCACCGACATTCTGCGGCAAACCCCGGAAATTCCTGCCAATTGCCAGTGGGCGATTTTCTTGCGCAATCACGATGAGCTGACGCTGGAAATGGTCACCGACAAGGAGCGCGATTACCTGTGGAACTACTACGCCGCTGACCGTCGCGCGCGGATCAACCTTGGCATTCGTCGGCGTCTGGCACCATTGATGGAGCGAGACCGCCGCCGCGTAGAACTGCTCAATAGCCTGCTGCTGTCGATGCCCGGCACGCCGACCCTGTATTACGGCGACGAAATCGGCATGGGCGACAACATCTACCTCGGCGACCGCGACGGCGTGCGCACGCCGATGCAATGGTCGATCGACCGCAACGGCGGTTTCTCCCGCGCCGATCCGGCGAGCCTGGTGCTGCCACCGATCATGGACCCGCAATACGGTTACCTGTCGGTGAACGTCGAAACCCAGGCCGGTGATCCGCATTCGCTGCTCAACTGGACGCGGCGCATGCTCGCCGTGCGCAAGCAGTCCAAGGCCTTCGGGCGCGGCACGCTGAAGATGCTCTCGCCGAGCAACCGACGCATCCTGGCCTACACCCGCGAGTTCACCGACGCTGACGGCAAGCACGAAATCATTCTTTGCGTGGCCAACGTCTCGCGCAGCGCGCAAGCGGCGGAGCTGGATCTTTCTGCGTACGTCGGCATGGTCCCGGTGGAGATGCTTGGCGGTAACGCGTTCCCGCCCATCGGCCAGTTGAACTTCCTGCTGACCTTGGCGCCGTATGGCTTCTATTGGTTCGCCCTCGCGGCGGAAAACCAGATGCCGAGCTGGCACGTCGAACCGGCGCAGAGCCTGCCCGACTTCACCACGCTGGTGCTGAAAAAACGCATGGAAGAACTGCTTGAAGCGCCGACCCGCAACACTCTGGAGCAGAGCGTCTTGCCGAGCTGGCTGCAGAACCGCCGCTGGTTCGCCGGCAAGGACGCGGCCATCGAGCAGGTCAATCTGGCCTACGGTGTGCGTTTTGGCGATGCGCAGCATCCGGTGCTGCTCAGTGAGATCGAAGTCACCAGCGCCGGGCAGACCAGCCGTTATCAACTGCCGTTCGGGTTTATTTCGGAAGACCAGGTCGGGGCGGCGTTGCCGCAGCAATTGGCCTTGTCCCGGGTACGCCGCGGACGTCAGGTGGGGCTGATCACTGATGCGTTCAGCCTCGAAACGTTTGTGCACGCCGTGCTGCACGGCATGCAGAGCAGCACCGTGCTTAACTCCGAACAGGGCGAGATTCGTTTCACGCCGACCGCGCAGCTGGAAAAACTTGGCCTCGGCGCTGAATCCGAGGTGCGTTATCTGTCGGCCGAGCAGTCGAACAGTTCGGTGGTGATCGGCAATAGTCTGGTGCTGAAACTGATCCGCAAAGTCGCCTCGGGGGTGCACCCGGAGCTGGAAATGAGCGCCTACCTGACCGAGGCCGGGTTCGAGAACATCTCGCCGCTGCTGGGTTCGGTGATTCGCCGTGATGCCCGAGGCGAAGACAATCTGCTGATGATCGCCCAAGGCTATCTGAGCAATCAGGGCGATGCCTGGGAATGGACGCAGAACAACCTCGAACGGGCGCTGCGCGATGAACTGGCCGACGCCATGTCCGAGCAGGAACAGCATTACAACGCCCTCGGCGAGCTCAAGGACTTTGCCGGCATGCTCGGCCAGCGTCTGGGCGAAATGCATCAAGTGCTCGCGGCGCCGAGCGACAATCCCGATTTCGCCCCGCAAACCACCAGCGCCAAAGACGCCCAAGCCACCGGCAAGGACGTTGCCGCGCAGGTCGAGCATGCGTTGAAGCTGCTCAAGCAACATCAAAGTCATCTGAGCGCGGCGGATCAGAAAATGGTCGCGCGGCTGCTGGACAACAAAAAAATCATCCTCGGCCATGTGCAGGAGCTCGCGCAAAAAGCCGTGGGCGGCCTGCGCATTCGGGTCCACGGTGACCTGCATCTGGGCCAAGTGCTGGTGATCAAGGGCGATGCCTATCTGATCGACTTCGAAGGTGAACCGGCGCGGCCGCTGCACGAACGGCGCGGCAAACACAGTCCGTACAAGGACGTCAGCGGCGTGCTGCGGTCCTTCGATTACGCGGCGGCGATGACCATCAACGTGCATAACGTCGATCACAGTGCGGAGTCGGAAGCGGCCCGGCATCGGGTTGCCGAGCGCTACCTGCGTGAGGCACGCGAGGCATTTGTTCAGGCATATCGCCAAGCGGCGGCTAGTCTTGATCATGCCTGGCAGGATCCTGCGGGTGCCGACGCAGCGCTCGCGCTGTTCGGCCTGGAGAAGGCGGCCTATGAAGTGGCCTATGAAGCCGAAAATCGCCCCACGTGGCTGCCCGTGCCGTTGCACGGTTTGTATGGGTTATTGACGGGGCTTAAACCCTTTTCCGATCTTGGTGGAGAGTAGTCATGAGTGTCTCGAACAAGGAACAGGGTCACGCTAAAGAAGCGTTATTGCCGACGGCGCAAGACATCGACGCGTTGGTACGTGCGGAACATCACGACCCGTTTTCCATTCTCGGCCCGCACGGTGATGGTGCCGGCGGGCAGTTCATCCGCGCCTATTTGCCGGGTGCGTTGAAAGTCGAAGTGCTGGACAAGGACAGCGGTGAAGAACGTGGCGAACTGGCCGCCACCGAAACCCCGGGGCTGTTTGTCGGGCACTTCGCCCAGGCCCGGCCCTATCTGCTGCGCACGCGCTGGGCCGGCGGCGAGCAAGTGGCGGAAGATCCCTACAGCTTCGGTCAGTTGCTCGGCGAAATGGATTTGTATCTGTTCGCTGAAGGCAATCACCGCGACCTCAGCAGTTGCCTCGGCGCGCAACTGACCACGGTCGATGGCGTCGACGGTGTGCGTTTTGCCGTGTGGGCGCCGAATGCTCGCCGAGTGTCGGTGGTCGGTGATTTCAACGTGTGGGACGGTCGCCGGCATCCGATGCGCCTGCGCCATCCGTCCGGGGTCTGGGAGTTGTTCATTCCGCGCCTGCAAGCAGGGGAGTTGTACAAGTACGAAATACTCGGCACCCACGGCATCCTGCCGCTGAAGGCTGACCCGATGGCGCTGGCCACCAGTCTGCCGCCGGACACCGCGTCGAAAGTCGCCGCGCCGCTGCAAATCAACTGGCAGGATCAGGACTGGATGAACGGCCGCCGCGAGCGGCAGAAACATTCAGCGCCGCTGTCGATCTACGAATTGCATGCCGGCTCGTGGCAGTGCGAACTGGACGATCTGGGCGAAGTCGCTCGCCAGTACACTTGGCCGGAACTGGCCGAGCGCTTGATTCCTTACGTCAAGGAACTGGGTTTCACCCACATCGAACTGATGCCGATCATGGAGCACCCGTTTGGTGGTTCTTGGGGTTATCAGTTGCTCTCGCAATTCGCCCCGAGCGCCCGTTACGGCACGCCGGAGCAGTTCGGTGAGTTCGTCGACGCCTGCCACCGCGCCGATATCGGCGTGATCCTCGACTGGGTGCCAGCGCATTTTCCTACCGATACCCATGGCCTGGCGCAGTTTGACGGCACGGCGTTGTACGAATATGGCAACCCGCTGGAAGGCTTCCATCAGGACTGGGACACGCTGATCTACAACCTGGGGCGCACCGAAGTGCACGGCTACATGCTGGCGTCAGCGCTGCACTGGTTGAAGCATTTTCACGTGGATGGCCTGCGCGTCGATGCGGTGGCCTCGATGCTGTATCGCGACTATTCGCGCAAGGCCGGCGAGTGGATTCCGAACCGCCACGGCGGGCGCGAGAACCTTGAGGCGATCGATTTCCTCCGGCACTTGAACGATGTGGTCGAGCTGGAGGCGCCGGGCGCGCTGGTGATCGCCGAGGAATCCACCGCATGGCCGGGCGTCAGCCAGAGCACCCAGCAGGGTGGTCTCGGTTTCGCCTACAAATGGAACATGGGCTGGATGCACGACTCGCTGCACTACATCCAGCAGGATCCGGTGTATCGCGCGCACCATCACAATGAATTGAGTTTCGGCCTGGTTTACGCCTGGTCCGAGCGCTTCATCCTGCCGATCTCCCACGACGAAGTGGTGCACGGCAAGCACTCGTTGATCGACAAAATGCCCGGCGACCGCTGGCAGAAATTTGCCAACCTGCGCGCCTATCTGAGTTTCATGTGGACTCACCCGGGCAAGAAGCTGTTGTTCATGGGCTGCGAATTTGGCCAGTGGCGCGAGTGGAACCACGATCAGCAACTGGACTGGTACCTGCTGCAATACTCGGAACACAAAGGCGTGCAGAAACTGGTCGGCGACCTCAATCGCCTGTACCGCGAAGAACCGGCGCTGCACGATCAGGACGATGCGCCGCAGGGCTTCCAGTGGTTGATCGGTGATGACGCGATCAATAGCGTGTACGCGTGGCTGCGCTGGAGCAAGGACGGCAAACCGGTGCTGGTGGTCGCCAACTTCACCCCGGTGCCGCGTCAGTCGTACCGCGTCGGCGTGCCGTTTGCCGGACGCTGGAATGAATTGCTCAACAGCGATGCCGACACCTACGCCGGGTCCAACTATGGCAATGGCGGCGGGGCGTTTACCGAAGAGGTGCCGAGCCATGGGCAGTCGCTGTCGCTGGAACTGAATCTGCCGCCGCTGGCGGTGTTGATTCTCAAGCCGGAGGGTTGATCGGCAACCGTGTCGCTTGCAATCGCCAGCAGGCCGGCTCCCACAGGGTATGCATTGCAACTGTGGGAGTTAGCCTGCTGGCGATGGCGTCGATTGGCACACCGCGTCAAGGCGCTTACCAGCTGATGCGAACCCCCAGATTGCCTGCCAGTCCGCGCAAGTCATTACTGTCGATGTTGCTGCTGTAATCGGTGCTGGCATAGGCACTCACCGCACGGTCAAGTGTCACCACCAGGCCAAGGCCGATATCTGCGGTGGAGGATTTTTGCTGGCTATTGATGGTATCGGTGCCATCGAAGGTCACTGAATCGGTGCCGGAAAAAGTGTGCCAAAGGTTGGCCCGCAGGTACGGTTCCATTGGCAGACCATTGATTTGGTAATGGCCCCTGAGTCGCGCGCCGAGGCGACCGGTCCAGGCACCGTCAGAATCGAATGACACCCTTGAGATGCCGTCGTCCTGGCTGTCGAGAGAGATTTTCTGGTGGATCACCTGCACCTGTGGCTCGACCACCCAAGTGTCGTTGAGCGCGAACGGGTAACCGGCCTCGGCCGAAAGCGTTAACGCATGGCCACGGTTGTCCAGTTCGAGCCCGCGGTCAGATCGGTTATTGCCATCGAAACGCGTGCCCATCGCCACGGTGTCGATGTACCAGCCGAAGGGATCGGTCAGCGTCCAGTACAGGCCATAACTGTCGCCTTCGAGTTTGATTTTGCCCGCGCTGTTGTTTTCGAAGCCTTCGTTGAAACCGTCGACATCGCCCTGAATCCGGCTATGGCCGACGAACAGGCCGATACGTTGGGTCTGGCCGGCGGATGTTGGCGCGCTGTATAGATCGTTGCCGACCTGGAAACCGTTGAGCGAACCGTTCAGACGTGGGGTGACGGAACCGGCCCAGGTCTGGTCGAGATTCTTGCCGTAGACCCGACCCCAACCGGCGCTGAATGCACCGGTTTCGCCGAGCAGCCGCTGATCGCCCTGGCGCTCGTGGAACGTGCCGAGTGCGCTGAGGGTCAGTTGCGCGGCGGCGGGCGCAAGCACCGACCAGTTCGGTACCTCGGGACGAAAGATCGGGATCGGCGCGGCGCCTGCCACGGCGGCTGGCAGTACAGGCAGACTGGCGCTGAAGATCGGCGGCGCCGATTCATCTGGCGCGGGTGCCACGGGTGTGATCGCTGCAGCAATCGGTGTTGCCACCACCGGTACCAGAATCGGCGGCAGGCGCGGATCGGTGTTGGGCACGTTGACTACCTGCGGTGCGACGACGGCGGAGCGCAGGTACCAGCTGTTTTCGGTGCCGGCAGTGACGCCCCCCTTGAACAGATAATAATCGTAAGCCCCGACCGACACCGGACCGCTGAAGCTGAAGGCATGGTTGGTACTGACGGTGGAGCCTTGGGCTTGCACTAGTTGAATGCCGTTTCCCTGGGTCAATCCACCGAGGCCGCCGATGTTGGTCACGCGGATGACAGTGCTACCGCTGAGGCTGCCATTGTTGACCACCAGTTTGTCGCTGGGCGAACCGTCGGCACCGAGCTCGCTCTGCAGCAACAACTGGCCGCCGTTGCCGACGTAGTTGCCGTTGATGGTCAGGGTGTCATCGGTGCGACTGTTGTTGCGGGTCAGGTCGATGACCCCGGCATTGTTGAGGGTCACGGTTTGCCCGACCACGGCGGGTGACACCGCGCCTTGGGTCGAGAACACGCTACTGCTGGCGTCGACGTTGAGTACGCCGCTGCCGCTGACGGCATCGCCAAGCACCAGGCTGCTCGACCCCAGGTCCAGTTGCGAGTCGTTAGTCAAGTTCATCGTTTCCCAATTGGTAAAACGACCGGACAGCTCGGTTCGGGTGTGGTCGAAGGTCAGGGCATCATTGCCCGCGCCGCCATCGACGTCGGGTGTCAGCGTCAGCACGGTGTCATCGAGATTTGCAGCGTTGCGCTGTCGTTGCCGTCGCCCATCAGGATCGTCGACCGGATGATTCCGCCGCCGCTCCACAGCAGCGTATCGTCGCCAACACTGGCGCGGATCTCGCCGACGATTTCGCCACCGGTCACGGTGATGCTGTCGTTACCGCCGCTGACACTGATGTTGCCGCCGATGCGGCCTCCGGAAACGATGATGGTATCGGAGCCGAACCCGGTGACCAGGTTGCCGAGGATCCGCCCGCCGGACAGGTCGAAAATATTGTTGTCGAGTTTCATGTCGACGCGGCCGATGGTGCCGCCGGTCATGCGCGCGACATCGCCGTCTTCGAACGCCGCAACGATGGTACCGCCGGTCATCAGAAACCTGTCGCGACCGTCGCCCTGGGCCAGAAAGCCGAGTGAGCCACCGGTCATGACGAAGTCGTCGATGCCCGCGCCTTGATTGATTGCGCCCGTGATGACACCAGAATGGATTTCGACAGGGTCGGTGCCAGCGCCAAAGGTCACGCTGCCATTGATCTGGCCGGTGCCGTTGACGGGGAGGGTAAGACTGTTGTTACCGGAGACGTCGGTGAGGGGACCGCTGATACCACTGTCGCAGGTATATACGTCGTTACCTGCGCCGGGCGTCAAGACACAGGCCGACCAGGCAGGTGTACTGACGAGCAGCGCAAGGGACGCGGGCAAAATATAGGTGTACGGCAAAGCCCTCAGAGCAGTAATAGATCGCATGATGGCAATTCCCAGCGTTAGCCAAAGGGAAATTCATCCTTGAAGGGGTGCCTGATCTAAAAAGCCTCTGATGTTTATGAACTGCGTGAGATCTGAACCCTAAGGTTTTGAAAGTGCCGATCCTTCAGCTTTTTAAGGTTTAGTCGTTTTTTTGCGCTGATCAAACAGTTCTGACGGACGGTTTTGTTGCAACTATCAAAGATGTACTTCAACCGCCAGCGGCAAGTGGTCCGACAGGTGCGTCCATGGTTTGTTGCCGAGGATCTGCGGGTCGTGGCTGCTGGCGTTGCGCAGGTAGATGCGGTCCAGGCGCAGCAATGGAAAACGCGCTGGATAGGTCTTGGCCGGACGCCCATGGTGGCGTTCGAACGCTTCGTGCAGGTAGTCGCGGCGGGCGAGGGCGGCATTGCCTTGCAATTGCCAGTCGTTGAAGTCACCGGCAATGATCACCGGCGCGTCCTCGGGCAAGGATTCGAGCAACTGGCAGAGCAGCTGCAACTGCAATTGGCGGTGACTTTCCAGCAGACTCAGGTGCACACAGATGGCGTGGACTTCGGCGTGGCCCGGCACGTCCAGTACACAATGCAGCAAGCCACGGCGTTCGGGGCCGGTGATCGACACGTCGAGATTGCGGTATTCGCGGATCGGGTATTTTGACAGCAGGGCATTGCCGTGGTGACCATCGGGGTAAACCGCGTTGCGTCCGTAGGCAAAATCGCTCCACATGCTGTCGGCAAGAAATTCGTATTGCGAGGTTTGCGGCCATTCGTTGTAACGATTGGAATGGCGCTCGTGTTCGCCCACTACCTCCTGCAGAAACACCAGATCGGCCGAGGTGCTGCGCACCGCTTCGCGCAGTTCCGGCAATATGAAGCGCCGATTGAGGGCGGTGAAGCCCTTGTGGGTATTGACCGTCAGCACGCGCAGGCGATGGATGACGGGTGCGTCGACGACGTGACGCTCGGGATCGCTGGACACGTTCACTCCTCTGAAAAAACGGCTTCCTGTTCATGCGACTGGTCTGTGCGCGGGCAGTTCCTTCCAGATGCCTCAGGCCGTAACACGAATCCCCCGAGCCGCCAGGAAACCTGTGGGAGCGAGCCTGCTCGCGAAGGCGCTCGACCCGACAACATCAAAAAACCGAGCAGTCCTCGGACATAAACGTAAACCCGCAGCCACGTTTAAAGTACACGAACCGTTACGCCATACCGGCTACAACGCCTTGCGCCGTTACCTACGCGTACGCCAGAATCCGCCGGCTTACACGGCTATGCGTTGGGCTTATCGTTTCCCTGTCACTGGAAAACAGTGATCGGGTTTGGTAGCCCATTTCGGTACGGTCGTATGGCGTCACCTTATGTAGCCTCTTTTTGGGGCTCAGTTTTATGGTGGGCATGCGTGGGGCTCATTCGTGAGCGCCGGGTTCCGTATCGACCGGTCTACCAACCCGCGCATGGCCGCCACCCATCGTTTGGTAGCGAGGGTGATGGCTCCTAATTCTCGATACGGAGTTTCATCCATGTTCAAAGCCACACCCAACCCCCCGGACACCTCAATCCCGTACGACCCAGCCCTCGACCCGCAGAAGATAAAAGCGGCCACCGACCGCGCCATCAATTTCTACCTCAACCCCGGCGCACTGAAGATCTCGATCCCTTCAGCCTCGTCATGCAAGGCGAACAGAATCTTCCTCATCGACCCCTCCGTGGACGAAGAAACCTTGCTCGTCGAAGCCTGCGAATCATTAGCCGCCGCCAGCGACATGGCCCGCGACATCAGCGACACCGTCGACCACCCACAGCGCCGGGCCATGCTGATGCTGCATCAGGTGATCATGCTCAGTGAACTGATGGTCAACCGAGTACTGGACGGCCGCCGCGTGCCTCAATAGTCGGGGATCCCTGTAGGAGCTGCCGCAGGCTGCGATCTTTTGATGTTGCGTTTAAAAACAGGATCAAAAGATCGCAGCCTGCGGCAGCTCCTACAGGTCATCATTCATTCAAAATGCCTCGATCGGAGTTCCAACTGATGTCCGAAACCCCACCCAATCCGCCGATCACAGAATCGGTATCGCCGTACGAATCCCTCAACTCCAGAAAACTCCACGAAGCCGCCGAACGCGCCCTCGACCATTACCTCGCGCCCGCACACATCATGGCCACACCGTACACCCCCAGCAGCATGTTCCTGGTCAACCCGCAAACCGATACCGAATCGCTGCTGGCCAACGCCTGCGAATCCCTGGCGTCGGCCACGGTCATGCTCGGCGATTTCGCCGGCACGCTCGAAGGGCCGAGCCGTCATACGGCGTTGGGCATCGCGCAGGTGGTGATGCTGGGGGAGCTGGCGGTGAATCAGGCGCTGGATAATGTTGTGCCAGAGGATTAGGCGCCAGCCGTTGTAGTTACATCGCGAGCAGGCGAAGGCCTGCTTGGGATCTGCGTTGGTCACAGGTTAAGTACCCGGCAAAGATTTCTTGTAGGCGTGAACTTGCTTGCTATTGTCATTAAATAAATCCGTCAGGCTATATTGTATTTGCAACTTTAGTTTATTCCCTGAGTGCGAAAGAAGGACAGGGGCGGGTATTTTAGCCGCCCCTGTAGTTTCAATGTCTGTTACTTTTTATAAGGTTAGGGGGTGAGTATAAAGTTATCAAACAAAACAGCCGAATTAGTGGTGGTGACAATCATTTTTCTTATGCCATTCCCTTGGAAATGAACAGATTTCGCCTGGAACTCGCTCTCTGTTAGAAGTGCTATTTCTCCTAGCAGTCCATCCGTGGAATCATAAAATTTAGCTTTCGCTGGGTAGAGTGTGTGTGCGTAATCGAACGATATAGATGAGTAATTATCCTTGAATGTAAATGTAGACGTGGAGTCGCCACCATTTATCAATAAAAATTTTCCAGCGAGAGGTGGTTCGTAACTGCTATTAGTCCAAATTCCTATATATAGTCCTGATCCCCGGTTGCGCTCTATTGTCATAGTAGGAAGATCCATTCTTCTTGGATAAGTACCACTCCTGTTCTCAAAATCCTCCCTCAGTGGGATTGATGGCGATACGACCACGACCCGCGATCCCGACACCTGTCCACTGCCATACAGCGCAGTGGCAGTGAAGCTGTGAGTGGCCACGCTCAAGCCCGTCACGGTCAGTTCCCACAGGCCGGTCGTCAGGTTAACCGTCGCCTCATCTTTGACGGTGGTGCCATCTTTGATCTGGACTTTCTGACCTTTAGCCCCACTTCCTTTAAGCGTGACAGAAGTTTCAAAGGTCGAGCCGCCCGGAAGAATTTCTTCCCCTCTAGAGTTCTCCGCCCGAGTGATGGTCGGCGCGGTACTGGCCGTCACCGTCAACGTCCACGCCGCGGACACCTGACCACTGCCATACAGGGCGATAGCGGTGAAGCTGTGAGCGGCCACGCTCAAACCTGTCACGGTCAGTTCCCACAGGCCGGTCGTCAGGTTAACCGTCGCCTCATCTTTGACGGTGGTGCCATCCTTGATCTGGACTTTCTGACCTTTGGCCCCGGCCCCTGACAACGTGACCTGGGTGTCGACGGTCGTCCCGCCGTTATCAATTGGCGCCCCTTTGGAGTCTACGGCCTGGGTGATGGTCGGTGCGGTATTGGCCGTCACCGTCAGCGTCCACGCTGCGGACACCTGACCACTGCCATACAGAGCGATAGCGGTGAAGCTGTGAGCGGCCACGCTCAAGCCCGTCACGGTCAGTTCCCACAGGCCGGTCGTCAGGTTAATCGTCGCCTCACCTTTGACGCTGATGCCATCCTTGATCTGGACTTTCTGACCTTTGGCCCCAGCCCCTGACAACGTGACCTGGGTATCGACGGTCGTCCCGCCGTTGTCAATTGCTGCCCCTTTGGAGTCTACGGCCTGGGTGATGGTCGGTGCGGTACTGGCCGTCACTGTCAGCGTCCACGCCGCAGAGACCTGCCCACTGCCATACAGCGCGATAGCGGTGAGGCTGTGAGCGGCCACGCTCAAGCCCGTCACGGTCAGTTCCCACAGGCCGGTCGTCAGGTTAACCGTCGCCTCATCTTTGACGGTGGTGCCATCCTTGATCTGGACTTTCTGACCTTTGGCCCCGGCTCCTGACAACTTCACTTGGGTATCGACGGTCGTCCCGCCGTTGGCAATTGGCGCACCTTTTGAGTCTATGGCCTGGGTGATGGTCGGTGCGGTACTGGCCGTCACCGTCAGCGTCCACGCCGCAGAGACCTGACCACTGCCATACAGGGCGATAGCGGTGAAGCTGTGAGCGGCCACGCTCAAGCCTGTCACGGTCAGTTCCCACAGGCCGGTCGTCAGGTTAACCGTCGCCTCACCTTTGACGGTGGTGCCATCCTTGATCTGGACTTTCTGCCCTTTGGCCCCGGCTCCTGACAACTTCACTTGGGTATCGACGGTCGTCCCGCCGTTGGCAATTGGCGCCCCTTTGGAGTCTATGGCCTGGGTGATGGTCGGCGCGGTACTGGCCGTCACCGTCAGCGTCCACGCCGCAGAGACCTGCCCACTGCCATACAGGGCGGTGGCGGTGAAGCTGTGAGCGGCCACGCTCAAGCCTGTCACGGTCAGTTCCCACAGGCCGGTCGTCAGGTTAACCGTCGCCTCACCTTTGACGGTGGTGCCATCCTTGATCTGGACTTTCTGACCTTTGGCCCCGGCTCCTGACAACGTGACCGTGGTATCGACGGTCGTCCCGCCGTTGTCAATTGGCGCTCCTTTGGAGTCTACGGCCTGGGTGATGGTCGGCGCGGTACTGGCCGTCACCGTCAGCGTCCACGGCGTGGATACAGTTCCTTCGCCATACAGGGCGATAGCGGTGAAGCTGTGAGCGGCCACGCTCAAACCTGTCACGGTCAGTTCCCACAGGCCGGTCGTCAGGTTAACCGTCGCCTCATCTTTGACGGTGGTGCCATCCTTGATCTGGACTTTCTGACCTTTGGCCCCGGCTCCTGACAACGTGACCTGGGTATCGACGGTCGTCCCGCCGTTGGCAATTGGCGCCCCTTTGGAGTCTACGGCCTGGGTGATGGTTGGCGGGTCGAGCGCTTGGGCAGCGCCCACATTGAAGTCCAGTGGCTGCGAATACCGGGTGCGCTCCCCCGCACGTTCGACGAAGTATCTGGCCTGGACCGTGCCGTCCTCGTTGGCTTTGATCAAATCGGCGCTGATAGGGAACGGCACCTCTCTACCGGCGGTGAACGAGTTCAGTGTGATCCAGTCGCTGTCCAGGCCGGTTTTCGAGCCCACCCACTCTCGTGTCACCTTGTCGTCGACCAGAGTACTGAGCCAGGTAACGCTCAGCGTGGTGCCGTTGCGATCCGGGTCGAGAACGTTGTCGACCACACCCTCTACCTTCGGCATCGGCAATTCCAGGCGTGGCTCGCCGACCGCGAGCAGCGGCGCGTGTTCGGACTCACGGACCGCATTGATCGCGCTATAGCGATCCAGCTTCGCCAGTACGCCGTCGTCGCTCAGCAATTGGTAATAGAGCTCCAGCTTGCCACCTTCCAGTACCTTGATATGGGCACTGTCAACGGTGATGTACAGAGATACTTTATCGTTGACGTCGCCATTGGTGATCGGTCGCAATGGCAGGTCGGGCAGGTACGGCGTGAAATCCGGCAGGGTGCCGAGCCAGAACAGTTTGATCGCCTGACTGGCCTCGAAGGAGTCATCCCACGGGATTTCGATGCGGGTACGCGACAGGTCCGGATCGAGTGCCCCTTGCTTGGCGTCTTCGGCAATTGGCGCCTTGAGACGCTGGAGTTGACCGATGACGCTGATGAACTGCCCCTTGGACAAAATATCGGCCGTGCCATCGGCTTTCTCGATGCGGTACAACAGCACCATCTGGACCTTGGCAAAGCGGCGCAGCAGGGCATTGTCGATCGGTATCTCAAGGATGCTCGGTACGCTCTCCAGGATCACGCCCGGCAGCTCGTGGTCGATCGGTGTCCCTTCCACTGGCGTGCCTTTGATTTGGAGGAAGACGGTGTCGCCCTTCGCGAACAACTTGCCGTCCACGGCAACAACCTGCCCGGTGCCCTTGGCATTGCCCAGCTTGTCGAGATCCAGCACGTTGTTCCGCGCTTCCCTGAGCAGCGGTGCCTGTGGGCGCGCCGTGTCGATGCTGACCACCACCCGCTGGGCGGCACTCCAGTCCTCGGAACGGTTGTCGGCTTTGTCGTAGAGTTCGAAAGTCACCGCCAGCCCGATGTTGTCAGAGTCCCCCGCTTTACGGATTGTGGCTTCGTCGACATGGATGACGATGGGTGTTTTGCCTTCGACCTGGTCCTGGGTCAGTGGCAGGCTTGACACGAAGACCCCGCCCCAGCTCAGGCGGATCACGTCACCGGAGAAAATGTTCGGGTACGGTTCAATCCTGATGTCGACGCCCGCGGCGACGTTGTCCTTATCGATGCCACCCTCGAGAATCTCGCGGGGAATGTGCATGATCAGCTTGGAGTGGCCGGGTTCATCGTTGTCATCATGACCACCGGGGCGGGTGAGCTTGACGAACACCTTCATCACTTCAGAGGGCTCGGCCGTCTGGCCCAGGGGGGTCACGCTGTAGGAGACATCGAAGTTGCCGGCCAGGATGTGCCGTGGCTCCACGAATAACTGCAGTTGGGTGCCGACCTCATTTTTCTCCACGGTCTTTTGCAGTACCTGATTATTGGGACCCCAGAAAATGACCAGGCTGTCGCCTTGCGCCATAGTCCCCCAGGGGCCGGCCTTGCACTGCAGACCGTGGCGCGGGAAATTGTCCAGTACCGCCGCGATGTTCAGGCCCCACACATCAGGACTGGTGGAGATCGGTTCCTTGGTGCGCCCGGGAATGCCCAGCTCGCGCAAGAGGTTGGTGTGCTCGTCGGGGGAAGGGGATGAGGCCATGGGAGGTGCTCCGGTCGAGGGCTGGGGGACTGAGTGATTTAAAGCCTGACGGAGTGGAGCTGCCTACTGTCAGATCTGACAGGTCGGGAGGGGTTTTCGATGAGTGGTAGATGTTTCGCCGGGGATGATTCTCGGCCAATGATACTGGGGTGTCGATCTCACCTCGTGTCACAGGGCGTTTTAGCAAGAGACTTTTTTTAAACTGGATCTGCGCTGACGAAAATCCCTTGTGGCAGCGGGCTTGCTCGCGAATGCGGTGTATCAGTCAGCAATTTAAGCGCCTGACACTGCCTATTCGCGAGCGAGCCCGCTCCCACAGGGGAAAAGTGTTTCAGATGAGGACGATTTCGTACGGCAAGCGCATGCGCTCGAGGATCACCCGCGGCAGCATCGGCGCAATGCCGATCGCCGGTTCGCCCTTGAGCTGGCTGGCATAGGCATGGGTGGCGTGGCTTTTGCGCGCCACGGTCCAGGTGTCGAGTCGCAGTTTGCGCGCACGTTCCCAGGGAATCAGGTTCTGCTCGCGCTCCGGCCAGTGCCAGGCCCAGACTGGCACGTCATGGAAGGTCGCGCCGACTTGCGCAGCCGCTTGGGCACTGGCACGGCCGACCGCTTCATGGTCGTCGTTGCTGTCGTTGCGCCAGGTGCTGAACACCACGTCGCCGGAGCGCAGGTAGCGCGCGATGAAGTGGGTGATGTCAGCCTCGCAGTCGAGCAGCGCATTGTCGGTAAACCCGCCGCGTACCCATTTCAGACTGTGCATCGGCAGGCCGAGCCGGCGCAGGGCTTCGACGCTTTCCTGGGGACGGAATACGCTCAGGCGTTTTTCCGACCATTGTCGTGAACCCGGGTGGCTGGCGCTGCCGTCGGTGATCGACAGCAGTTGCAGCGGATGACCGAGGCTGGAAAGCAGTTGCAGGAGACCGCCACAGGTCACCACTTCATCACCCGGATGCGGGGCGACCACGACGGCGCGGGCACCGGGGGGAACGAGGCTGTGGGTGTTGATGACGGGAATGTTGTCCAGCTGCGCAGCGCTGTTCCATATCTGCGCCGGCAGCGAGTGTTCGCTGAGGAATAACGGTTTCATGGGTATGACGTCCTTGTTGTGTCTGGCCCTCAGTCGTGTCTGCACCGTGAAAAATCCGGCGCGCGCGACCTGTGAAGGCGGATGGATTGCTGTGCGACGCTCCGAACCCTGGATTGCCGCGCAGCAGAGTATTGCTCATGAAAACCGGTTCGTCGCGTCACAGATCAATCTGATCCGCTTTTTTTATGTCTATCTGTACCATTTTTCGCAAGTAATCACCGAATCCGCCCCGGGCTCGGCTGTCCAGACGGGCGCTGGTGTGCACTTGCGGGCGATGGCTCCAGGCGATGTCGGCACCGGACAGCTCCAGTTGCCGCACCAGTTGGACATCTTCATCGCAGGCCAAAGGTTTGAACCCCCCGGCCCAACGATAGGCGTCTGCGCTGATTCCGAGGTTGGCACCGTGAATGTGCCGATGCCCGTCACGCGCCTGATAGTGGCTGTGATAGCGGATTTGCGCGGCTTCGTCGAACGATTGATCCCAGTGCTCGACGGTTACCGTGCCGCATACCGCGTCGGCGCCCAGGCCCAACTGCGCCACCAGCCAGTCGTCGGCCACGCGGCTGTCGGCGTCGGAGCAGGAGATCCAGCGTGCACCACGCTCCAGCAAAACCTGCGCGCCGGCGGCACGGGCCTGGCCGACGTTGCGAGCGTCGATGTGCAGGCTCAGCACCGGAAAGCCGCTGACAATCTGTGCCGACCGGTCGGTACAACTGTCGAGCACCACCAGCACCTCCACCGGTTCACCGGCCAGCAGTCCATGTTTGCTGGCACGCAGAGCGGCTGTCAGGCACTGCTCGAGCAAGTCTTCTTCATTGTGCGCGGGAATCAGAATGCCGATCATCGCAGGCCCTCCAGTGCGGCCACCGAGCGCGGCTCGCGGCTCCAGACCTCAAGGATGAAGTCGGCTTCCTGATGCAGCGCCAGACGTGGCAGCGGCAATTGTTCGTGAATCAAGTCATGCACCTGGCGGGCATTGAGCGGGCAGCCGTCGATGGACGGGCGCCAGTGGCACGCAAGCAATTGCCCGTCTGCGGTCAGGGAATCGCTGATGCGCCGGATCACTTCTGTCAGATCCTGGGCATCGAGGTAGTAGCCGACTTCGCTCAATACAATCAGGTCGAATTTTTCTTCCGGCCAGTCGCCGGGCAGGCGACTCTGGCGGACTTCGGCGTGGTCAAACAGGCTCAATCGATTGCGCGCCAGGTTGACCGCCGCACTGGCGGTGTCGCAACACAGCAGACGGTCACAGCGGCCAGCCAGTTCGGCGCTGAGTTCGCCATTGGCGCAACCGGGTTCGAAGATCGCCCGATAGTGCGCGCGGGGCAGGGCGGCGAGGGTGATCGCGCGTTTGCGTTGTTCGTACCAGCGCTCGCGAAACGCCCAAGGGTCGTCGCTGGCGCGGAACAGGCCTTCGAAGTAACGATCATCGACACTCACAGGAACACCACTTCGAAGGGTTGCAGCAGTCGATCCAGCACGTACGGCGCCAGCACCGGTTGCAGCCCGGCTTGCGGGTCGCCTTCCAGTTGGCTGGCAAAGGCATGCACCGCGTGGCGTTTGCGCGCCACTTGCTCGGGTGACAACAGGATTTTGCGCGCGCGCTGCCACGGCACCGCGGCGTCTTCGGGGGAGGCCCAGTGCCAGGTCCATACCGGCAGTTCGTGGCAGGTGGCGCCGACCCGGCGTGCGGCTTCGATACTGGCGCGACCGGCGGCTTCGTGATCGCAATGGCCATCCTCGCACCAGGTGCTGAACACCACATCGCCGGGGCGCAGGTGGCGTTCGATGAACGCGACCAGCGACGGCTCATCCGCGGCAACCTGGCTGTCGCTGAAACCGCCGCGCAGCCATTTCATCCGGTGCAGCGGCACACCGAGGCGGCGCAGGGCTTCCGCCGATTCCTGCGGCCGCACCACGCTCAGGCGTTCGACTGGCCAGCGCTCGGAGCCGGGATGACTGGCGCTGCCATCGGTGACCGAGATCAGTTGCAACTGACGCCCGGCAGCGGCCAGCCATTGCAGCATGCCGCCGCAGCCAAGCACTTCATCGTCCGGGTGCGGGGCGACAATCACCGCCCGCGCGCCCGGCGGCACCAGACTGAGGACATCGACGCTGTCCAGCGCCGCCAGGTGCCGGGAATGTTGCCATTGCAACAGGGAAGTCCCTTGGTGGCCGATGATCGGATCGGGTTTGTTCACGGCATTCATAGCGTCCAGGCCTCCTCGGGGTGTTCAGCCAGCGTTTGGCCAAGGGCCGCCAGATCACGCTCGGCATGGCTCTGGCGCAGGAACACCGGCAGATCGGCGTTCAACCGGGCGAAGTGTCGATCCTTGCAGAACGGCCCGGCGCCCAGCGCCCGGCCGACATCGCGCATCACTTGCTCAGCCGATTGTTCGACCACAGCGCGGGCGCGCTGGGCCAACAGTCGGGCATCGGCTTCGGGGTGCGCATCAATGTGCAGAGCACTGAAACGCAGCACATTCGCCGCTGCGTACAACGCCGCATCGACCGCACCGAGGTGGGCGAGGGCGTGTGGCTCCTGGCGTTGCGCGCAGTGTTGCCGCAGTGCCTCGGCGATCTGCCTTGCCGCGCCGTACCAGCATGCGGCAATGCCAATCCCGCCTTGCCAGAAACCGGGGCGCTGCAGGTAATCGCCGGGGTTGCCGATAGCCTGGGCTTCGACGCCGTCGAACAGCACTTCGACGCTGCCGGTGGCCCCCATGCCAACTGCCTGCCAGCCCTGAGCGGTGATGGTCACCCCCGGTTGATCGAGCCCCACCGCCACCAGTTGCTGGCGATCTTCGGCGTCCCACGCCGTGAGCAGTGCGTGGCTGAGCACCGCCGCACCGGAACACCAGGCCTTGCGCCCGTCAAGGCGCACCATGTGCCCGGCCGGTCGCACGTGCACCCGCGCCTGCGGCGGTTCCGCCGCCCACATGCCCCAAGTGCTGCCCGGCGTGGGCGTCCCCCCTAGTTGTTCGATGATCGACAGTGCGTCGGTGTGGCCTTCATAGAGTTTGCACAAGCCCAAGTCGTGTCCGCCGACTTCGGCCAGACGCTGAAAACGCTCCAGCGTAAGACCACTGCCCGGTAACGGCAGTTGATCGAGCCCGGCTTCGACCAACGCTCGCAGGCAGTGGCCGAGGGCGGCGGTGTCGGCGTAGTCCGGCGGGCGGCGCGCCAGATAGTGTTGCAGGTCCATATCAGTCTTCTTCTTCGCGTTGCAGTTCGAACAGCAGCAGCGAACGCCCGGTGACCGAGTATTCATGGCCGAACTCGAAGCGCTCCTGACCGCGAATGGCCGGTTGGTTGGTATCGATCATGCAGGTCCAGAAACTGCCTTCCGGCACTTCCGGCAGGCTGAAATTGACGATGTCGTGATGGGCGTTGACCACCAGCAGCAGCGTCGCGTCGGCACCCTTGCGGCGGATCCCGGTCTCCTGCGCACGGCCATCAAGGAGCATGCCCAGGCAACGGTTATGCGCGTCATGCCAATGTTCGGTGGTCATCTCGGTGCCATCCGGCGCCAGCCAGGTGACGTCCTTGACGCCAATGTCCTCGTTGTACTCGCCGACCAGGAAACGCCCTCGGCGCAGAATCGGATAAGCCATGCGCAACTTGATCAGGCGTTTGACGAACTTGAGCAGCGCCTTGCCGTCTTCGCTGAGGTCCCAATTGACCCAGCCGATCTCGCTGTCCTGGCAATAGGCGTTGTTGTTGCCGTCCTGCGTGCGGGCGAATTCGTCGCCGGCGACGATCATCGGCGTGCCTTGCGACAGCAGCAGCGTGGCGAAGAAATTACGCATCTGCCGGTGGCGCAGCGCGTTGATCTCGGGATCGTCGGTCGGGCCTTCGACGCCGTGGTTCCACGACAGGTTGTTGTTGCTGCCGTCCTGGTTGTTCTCGTCGTTGGCCTCGTTGTGCTTGTCGTTGTAAGACACCAGATCGTTGAGGGTGAAACCGTCGTGGGCGGTGATGAAATTCACCGACGAATACGGCCGTCGCCCACGCTGGTTGAACATCTCGCCGGACGCAGTCATGCGGCTGGCGAAGTCGGCAACCTGACCGTCGTCGCCTTTCCAGAACGCGCGCACGGTGTCGCGGAACTTGTCGTTCCACTCGACCCAGCCCGGCGGGAAGTTGCCAACCTGATAGCCACCGGGGCCGCAGTCCCATGGCTCGGCGATCATTTTCACCTGGCGCAGCACCGGGTCCTGGCGGCAGGCGACGAGGAAGCTGTGGCGTTCGTCGAAACCGTCGTGATAACGCCCGAGAATCGTCGCCAGGTCGAAGCGGAATCCGTCGACATGCATTTCGCTGGCCCAGTAACGCAGCGAGTCGGTGACCATCTGCAGCACGCACGGGTGGCTCAGGTCGAGGGTGTTACCGGTGCCGGAATCGTTGATGTAGTAGCGCTTGTCGTCCGGCATCAACCGGTAATACGAGGCGTTGTCGATGCCGCGCATCGACAGGGTCGGGCCTTGTTCGTTGCCCTCGGCGGTGTGGTTGTAGACCACGTCGAGGATCACTTCCAGGTTGGCTTCGTGCAGGTGCGCGACCATCTCCTTGAACTCGGCGATCTTGCCGCTGGCCAGATAGCGCGGGTCGGGGGCGAAGAAGGCGATGCTGTTGTAACCCCAGTAGTTGGTCATGCCCTTGTGCAGCAGGTGCTGGTCATTGACGAAGGCGTGAATCGGCAGCAGTTCCACCGACGACACGCCGAGTTTGCGGATGTGTTCGAGCACATCATCGACCATCAACCCGGCGAAGGTGCCGCGCACGTTCTCCGGCACCGACGGATGACGCATGCTGATGCCGCGCACGTGGGTTTCATAAATGATGGTTTTGTCCCACGGCACGCTGACGCGATGGTCATTGCCCCAGGTGTGCGCCGGGTCGATGACCTTGCACTTGGGCACGAAGGGCGCGCTGTCGCGCTCATCGAAACTGAGGTCGGCGTCGGGATGGCCGATGGTGTAGCCGAACAGCGCCTCGGACCATTTCAATTCGCCAACCAGTTGCTTGGCGTAGGGGTCGATCAGCAGTTTGTTGTGGTTGAAGCGGTGGCCGTTGGCCGGGTCATACGGGCCATAGACGCGGTAGCCGTAGATCAGCCCCGGGTGGGCGTCGGGCAGATAACCGTGATAGATCTCGTCGGTGTATTCCGGCAGTTCGATTCGTTCGAGTTCGACTTCGCCGGCGTCGTCGAAGATGCACAGCTCAACCTTGGTGGCATTGGCGGAAAACAGCGCAAAGTTGACCCCCAGACCATCCCAGGTCGCACCGAGCGGGAAGGGCAGGCCTTCACGGATTCTCGACGGTTCAGCGTGCGCTGCGGGCTCGGCTTTTTTTGGACTGGTCATGATTGCTCCTGCAAAACGATAGAGTTCGGGTCACACCGATTACCTGTGGCGGGCTGTGTGGCGAGGGGATTTATCCCCGATCGGCTGCGAAGCAGTCGCAAAACCATTGCACGCGGAATGTCGGATACATCGCCGTTGCTGCTTTG
The DNA here is from genome assembly GCF_050473925.1 of Pseudomonas sp. S8. Taxonomy (NCBI): domain Bacteria; kingdom Pseudomonadati; phylum Pseudomonadota; class Gammaproteobacteria; order Pseudomonadales; family Pseudomonadaceae; genus Pseudomonas; species Pseudomonas sp. S8. The sequence goes on along the minus strand of NZ_JBFDVZ010000016.1, from coordinate 1,479,195 downwards.
GGGCCGCTGCGCGACCCATCGGGGATAAATCCCCTCACCACAGAACGCTCTCCAGACAGGGAAGTAATGTGTGTTTTTTGAGGACGAGTTGGCCCTCGGTGGCGAGCAAACCCGCCACACGGTCATTCAGTTCAACAATCCGGGTGTGTCAGTTGGCCGGGGGCTTGCGTGGGGCGCGGGGCTTTTTCTCGGCGGCTTTTTCACCCGGCGGGACGACCTTGGCGGCGCCTGCCGGTTTGGCCTTGGCGGCCGCGGGCGCCTTGGGCTTGGTCGCCGCAGCCTTGCTGTCGGTGCCTTTGCCGGCGGTTTTGCTGCCCGCCGCTTTCGGCGCTTTCTTCGGTGCCAAAGCTTCGGCTTCAGCCAGTTTGCGCGCCATCTCCCAGTGGCGTGCTTCATGACCTTCAGGTTTACCCTCTGATTCCCAGATCTGATAGGCGAACTCGCGGATGCGTTTATCGTCGGTACTCATCGCAATGCTCCTGAACTGAACTCGTCGTTACGTAAAGAGTTGGATAAACAGATTGACCGGGATATCCCCCAGCGCGGCGCTGACGTTCAGCTCCCTGTTTTTTGTGACTGCGCTGCTGTGAAAAAGTCCCTTCAGGTTTGTGTCAGAGGCGGCGAACGGTAAAACCACCCGTGTATCGCCCCAGCGCAGCGCATCAACTTGAGGGACGGCACCGTTTTCCAGCAGCGTCGCGCAGCGCACCGGGACGATCACGATGGCGTACATCCCCTCGTGCTCACGGGCAAACGCGAGCACGTTGTGCGCCTGCTCGCCCAGTACCTCCAAGGCCTGGTACGCGCCGCGCCGGAACAGCTCGGCGTGTTCGACGCGCAGGTTCAGCACCTCGGCGATCAACGCTTGCTTGATACGCCCGTCACGCCAGTTCGCCAGCAGAGTCTCGACTTCAATGCGTTGATGCAGGGCCTGCTCGCGAGCGGCGTAGTCCACCGGCCGGCGGTTGTCCGGATCGACCAGGCTGAAATCCCAGAACTCGTTGCCCTGATACAGATCCGGCACCCCCGGCACCGTCATGCGCAGCAAGGTTTGCGCCAGACTGTTGAGGGCGCCAGCCGCAGCGATGCTGTTCACGGTCTTGCTCAGCGCGGCGCGCAGCAGCTCGCCTGCTTCACCGGTGAGCAGGCGTTGAGTGAACGCCTGCGCAGCGTTTTCATAGGCTTCATTCGGCGCACTCCAACTGCTTTGCAGCTTGGCTTCGCGCAGGGCTTTCTGCTGCCATTGCCAGATCCGCTCGGCGTAATCGGCCAAACCGGCCTGATCGTCATCGCGCAAGTGCAGCGGCCAACTGCCGAGCAGGGCTTGATAGAGGATCAGTTCATCAGCGGACGAGGGCTGTTGATCATCGTCACGCAGCGGACGGGCGAGGGCGCGCCACAACTCGACCTGTTCGGCGTACCAGTGGCTGCGCTCGCTGAGCACCGCCAGCCGCGCACGGGTGTCCTCACCGCGTTTGTGGTCATGGGTGGCGGTGGCCAGCAAGTTGTCGGGAAACGCCTCCATGCGCTGTTGATTGATCGCGTGGAAGTCACTCAGCGGTGCGCTGAACTGTTCGGTGTTGTAGCCGACGTCGTTGCGCGACAGCAGTACCGCCGAGCGGTACAGCGCGGTGTCTTCCACGGCTTTGGCCGCCGCAGGGGAGGTCAGTTGCTGGAAACGTACGCAGGCGTGCTTGAGAATCTTGCGTGAGCGTCCGCGCGGTGTGTGCCGCCACGGCGTGCCACCGAGCCATGCGGCCACGCAGTCGAGCACCGGCCAGTCGCCTTCGCTCAGGGTCTGCCGGGCGCCGTCCATGGCTTGCTGGAAGAAGTGCTCATCCTGCGCCGAACGACCGAGTGCGCTGATGTAGGTGCGATACACCGGAAAATGCACGATCAGCGCTTGCAGCACGCGGCGAATCGCGCCGAGGGTCAGGTCGCGGGTCATCAGGTCGTTCCGGGCAACCTGCAGCAGCGCCTGAGCGACGCTTTCGAAGTCGCTGGCCAGCGAGCTATTGAGAATCTGCTGGCGCGCCAGTTGCGCTTCTTCGATGAACGCCGCCGGACGTTCGGTGCGCCGCTGCCAGAGGTCGCCGAGGACGTGTTCGCCATCGGGGTCGTGTTGCAGCAACGAGAGCTGATTCATGAACTCGTAACCGGTGCTGCCATCCACTGCCCAGTCGGTGCGCAGGGTTTCGCCTTCACCGAGAATCTTCTCGACGTAGATCGGCAAGTGCCGTCCCGGTGCGAGCAAGTCGAGGCGCCGCCGCAGCTTGCGGCAATAACCGCGCGGGTCGGCGAGGCCGTCGATGTGGTCGATGCGCAAACCGTCGACCAGCCCTTCGGCGATCAACTGGAAAATCTTGCCGTGAGTCGCTTCAAACACCGCCGGGCGCTCGACACGCAGGCCGCCGAGTTCGTTGATGTCGAAAAAACGCCGCCAGTTGATGTCATCCGCTGCGGTGCGCCAACTGGCCAGACGGTAGCTCTGGCGTTCGAGCAATTGATGAAGCTTGTCGAAACCTTCGGCAGTGGTGGAATCGTAATGCGCGAGACTTTCCTCGATCGCGGCGAAGATCTGCGGATCGCTTGCCAGCTCCTTCAATTCAGCTTTGAGCGGCATCGCCAGCGCATGCGCGTCGTTCTGATAGCTCAACGCACTGAAACGATCAGCCAGTGACTTGAGCGTCTCAATGGGCTTGAGCAGTTCACCGTAGTCATTCGGGCAGATCGGGAAGTGGTGTTCGTAATGCTCGACGTAAAAGCGCCCTTGCTGTGCGTCGAAGTGCAGTTTCAGTGTGCCTTCCTGCAACGCGACGCCGTAATCGCTGCCCAGAAACGGCAGCAGCAACTGGCCTTCCATCAACGGATCCGGCGAGTGCCACTGGATGTCGAAGAACTCGCCGTAAGGGCTCAGTCGGCCCCATTCCAGCAGGTCGAGCCACCACGGATTGTCCCCGCCGCCGACGGCCATGTGGTTGGAGACGATGTCGAGGATCAGCCCCATGTTGTGTTCGCGCAGGGCGCTGACCAGACGCCGCAGCGCCGGCTCGCCGCCGAGTTCCGGATTGACCTGGGTCGGGTCGACCACGTCGTAGCCGTGCATGGAGCCGGCGCGGGCCGCGAGCAGCGGTGAGGCGTAGAGGTGGCTGATGCCAAGGCGGGCAAAGTACGGCACCAGCGGCACCGCTTGCTCCAACGTGAAACCCTTGTGAAATTGCAGGCGCAGGGTGGCGCGCAGGGGCTGGATAAGGGTCTGGTTCATTGGTCACGCTCGGCAGCTTGCAGGCGGGCACAGGCCAGCAGTTCGAGGCGGCGCGCGGCATCGGCGCCATCGAGCAAGGCTTCGCTGTTGCCGGGCAGGCGTCGCGACCAGTTCGGGTGGCTGTCGATGGTGCCCGGCAGGTTGGCCTGCTCGTCAATGCCCAGCGCATCTTCCAGCGGCAGCAACACCAGCGGTGCGCGAGTGTGGCCGAGGAAACGTACGCTGGCATCGACCACTTGATCGGCTTCGTGGGACTCTTCGCGAAAGTTTTGCGGGTCCTGACTCAGCGCCCCGCGCAGGCCTTCGCGTTCGCGCTGGCGATGACGGCGCCAGTCGATTTCACCGTTGGCATCGACAAAGCCCAGGCGCGCATTCCAGTCGATGTCACGGCCATGCCACCAGCCGTTGAGCGTCGGCAGGTCGTGAGTGCTGGTAGTCGCCAGCGCGTTGTCCGGCCAGTCGAGGATCGGCTTGAAACGGGTATTGTCCTGTTCAAACAACAGCACGCGCATGCCGAGAATCGAACGGGCGCTGAGCTTTTCTCGCAGCCCCTCGGGCACCGTGCCCAAGTCTTCGCCGAGGACGATGGCCTGATGCCGGTGGGATTCGAGGGTCAGCAGGCGCAGCAGGTCGTCGAACGGGTAATACAGATAAGCGCCATCGGCCGGAACGGCGCCATTGGGGATCACCCACAGGCGTTGCAGGCCCATCACATGATCGATGCGCAGTCCGCCGGCATGGGCGAAGTTGGCCCGGAGCATGTCGATGAACGCGCGAAATCCATTACGGATCAGGCCCTCTGGAGAGAATGCGGAAATCCCCCAGCCCTGACCGGAGCGGTTGAGAATGTCCGGGGGCGCGCCCACGGTGAGCGAGGCGAGCAATTCGTCCTGAAAGCTCCAGGCCTGACTGCCGGCGCCGTCGGCACCGACCGCGAGGTCGGCGATCAGGCCGATGCCCATGCCGGCGCTACGGGCAGCCGTCTGCGCGCGCTCCAGGCAGCGGTGGATCAGCCATTGGCAGAAGGCGAAGTAACCGATGCGTTCGGCGTATTCCTCGGCAAAGGCTTCAAGGGCGGCACCGCGCGGGTCGTGCCAGTGTTCCGGCCATTCCCGCCAGTCGAGGCTTTCGCCACGGGCAGCGCGCATTTCCTGAATCGCTTCGAAGCGGCAGTGGTTTTCCAGCGCTTCGCCACCGGCATGACGGAAACTGGCGAAGTCCGGGTGCAACGGATGCTCGCCGGCGACAAAACCATCGTACAAGGCTTGCAGCAATGCCTGTTTGGCGTTGGCGGCGGTCGGCCAGTCGATCAGTTTCGAATCTTCCAGTTGACGAAATTGTTCCGCCAGCCCGCTGGCGTCGATCGCATCGCGCAAGGCCCGTTCGCCAAGAATGGCGCCCGGTGCGGCATACAGGGGGTTGAGAAACAGACGGCTGGAGGGCGAATAAGGGCTGTAGCGCCCGGTGTCGGCGCTGAACATCGCGTGCAACGGACTGATCGCCAGCGCATCGGCGCCGCGTTCGCCGGCCACACGAGCCAGTTCCTCCAGTGCCTGCGTGTCACCAAAACCGCAGTCGCCGGGGCGACGCAGACTGTACAGCTGCGCACTCAAGCCCCAGACGCGAGGGATCGGGTTGTCCACCGCATCGCCCACGCTGAAGCAGCGCTCGGGGGCCACGGCCAGAGTGAAATACTGATCGGCGATATGCACCTGCTGATAACCGACCGGGATCAACCCGGGCAGTTTCGCTTCGGCGTCGAGTTTGAGGTTAAGGCGGGAGCCGTCTTCGAGGTGGATTTCGCAAGGCGTCTCGGGCTCGAAATAGCGAGCCAGATCAACGCCGACCCCGACATCGGCGGTCAACAGCGGTGGCAAGTGACGATCTTGCTGTACTTGTTGCAGTTGCAGCAGGCTGGCATCGATTTCCTGCGCGGTGTTGGCCGGATGACCCAGGCCGGTAAGGACATTGCGCAGTACCGCCGGGGCGACCTTCTGCGGGCGGCCGTTGGCGTCGATCCAGTCGACGGCGAGGCCGGCGCGGCTTGCGAGTATTTCCAGTTGCGCATCGCTCATAGGCGCTCTCCATCCAGAGGTTGCAAGGGGGTTGCGGCCGTGAGGCTGACAAGCGCGCAATACGCGGGCAGTTGGCCCGGTTCCGACAGGGCAACGGCGGGCGGTTGCTGAAACAGCCACACAGCGTCGCTCTGTGCTGGGTTGACCACTGGCGTGTCGCTGAGGTTCAGGTCAATTCGCAGCTCACTGCCATCGCCCAGGCGCCAGCGCGCACTGACCGCGCCACGACCGAGCATGTGCGCCCCGAGCGCCTGAGTGCCGGACAGGTTGGGAATGATGTATTGATGGCGCAATTGCAGCAGGCGTCGGTACAGCGCGAGGGTTTCCTGCTGTTTTGCGCTGCCACTGCCGATCAAGCGTGGCTGTGAGGCGTGGAAGGTCTGTTCAGCATTCGGATCGGGAATTTTTTCGCGCTGGTGCGGATCGGTGAAGGCGCTGAACGCGGCGAACTCATTGCGCCGACCTTCGCGCACCAGATCCGCCAGTTCACCGTGGTGGCTGGTGAAGAACAGGAACGGTTGCTCGGCGGCGAACTCATCGCCCATGAACATCAGCGGAATCATCGGTGACAGCAGTAACAGCACGGTGGCGGCCTGCACCGCGCGTAGGTCGGCCAATTGATGCAGGCGTTCGCCGAAGGCCCGGTTGCCGATCTGGTCGTGGTTTTGCAGAAACAGGATGAAAGCGGTGGAGGGCAGGTGTTCACTGGGCTCACCGCGAGGTTCGCCGTGGCGGGTGATGTGGCCTTGAAACACGAAGCCCTGGCTCAGGCAGCGGGCCAGTTGCTCAGTGGGTTGCAGCGCATAGTCAGCGTAATAGGCATCGGTTTCGCCGGTCAGCAGCACGTGCAGGGCGTTGTGCCCGTCGTCGTTCCACTGGGCGTCGTAATCCTCTTCGAGCAGGCTTGACTGGTTGAGCTCGTTTTCCACGGTCAGCCAGACGTGGCGCGTCGGATCGATCTGTTGACGGATGCGTTGTGCCAGCTCCGGCAGGAAATCCGGGCTTTCGATCGCATGCACTGCGTCCAGGCGCAGACCGTCGAAACGGTATTCGAGCACCCACATCAGCGCATTTTCGATAAAAAAGTCCCGCACTTCACGGCGGCGGAAGTCGATCGCCGCCCCCCAGGGTGTGTGCTTGTCTTCGCGAAAAAAACCTTTGGCGTAGCGACCCAGGTAATTGCCGTCAGGGCCGAAGTGGTTGTAGACCACGTCGAGAATCACCGCCAGACCATGGCCGTGGGCACTGTCGATCAGGTGTTTGAGTTGCTCCGGGGTGCCATAGGAGGCTTGCGGTGCGAAAGGCAGGACGCCGTCGTAACCCCAGTTGCGGGTACCGGGAAATTGCGCGACAGGCATCAGTTCGATGGCGGTAATCCCCAGCTCGACCAGACGTGCCAGATGCTGCTCGACTTCCGCAAAACCGCCGAGTGCGCCGACGTGCAGCTCATAGATCACCGCTTCGCTCCACGGCCGGCCGTGCCAGGTGGTGTGCCGCCAATCATAGGCCAGCGGATCGACCACCACGCTGTGACGGTCAAGGTCACCGTCCTGAGCGCGGGAGGCCGGGTCGGGCACCTCCAGTTCACCGTCGATGTTGAAGCGGTAGCGGGTGCCCGCCGGGCACCGGGCCTTGATCACGAACCAGCCATCGCCCTGCGGCAACATCGGCAGGGACTGGCCGTCTTCAAGTTCGACACTGACGTAAAACGCATCCGGTGCCCACAGCGCAAACTGAGTGTGTTCGGCGTCCTGCATGATCGCGCCGTGGGGCCAGTTTTCTTGGGTCCGTAACGGCATCGTGAAAAGCTCCCTGAGTTATTTGTGGCCGGCTTTACCCAGCGCCTTGGCGACCAGTCGTTCGTAGAGTTCGGCGTAGGGTTCGACCGCTTTGCACCAGTTGAACGGCGCGGCCATGGCCCGGCAGCGCATCGCGTTGAGCAATTCGGGGAAGGCGAAGACCTTGAACGCACGGCTCAGGGCTTCGCGGTAGCTGTCGGCGGTGGATTCGTCGAAAAGGAAACCGGTGACGCCATTCTCGATGGTGTCGGCCAGCCCGCCGGTATTGCGCGCCACCGGCAACGAGCCGAAACGCTGGGCGTACATCTGACTGAGGCCGCAAGGCTCGTAACGCGACGGCATCAGCAGGAAATCGCTGCCGGCGAACATGCGGCGGGCGTCGGTTTCATTGAAGCCGATGCGCACGCCGATCTGCCCGGGGAAGCGCAGCGCCAGTTCACGCATGGCCTGTTCTTCTTCCGGCTCGCCACGGCCGATGATTGCGATCTGGCCGCCGTTCTGCACGATGTATTCGGAGACGGCTTGCGTCAGGTCCAGACCTTTTTGATAGACCAGTCGCGAAACCACGGCAAACAGCGGGCCGCTGGAGTCGCTCAGGCCAAACAGTTCACGCACATGGGCGGCGTTGATCGCTTTGCCTTCCCAGTCGCCGATGGCGAACGGCGCAAACAGGTGCGGATCAGTCGCCGCATCCCAGCTTTCGTCGATGCCGTTGGGAATGCCGCTGAGCAAGCCTTGCTGGGTCTTGGCGGCGAGGAAACCGTCGAGACCGCAGCCGAAATCCGGAGTGGTGATTTCCTGCGCATAGGTCGCGCTGACGGTGGTGATGTGGCTCGAATAGGCCATGCCAGCCTTGAGGAACGACATTTTGCCGTAAAACTCCATGCCTTCCTGTTGCAGGGCATGGGTCGGGATGCCGAGTTCCGGGCAGGAGCCGAGGCTGGTCACGCCTTGATAGGCGAGGTTGTGAATGGTGAACAGGGTCGGCGTGCGCTGCCCGCGCCAGTGCATATAGGCAGGAGCCAGACCGGCCGGCCAGTCGTGGGCGTGCACCAGATCCGGGCACCAGTGAATCTGTGCGAGGTTGGCGGCGATATCGGCAGCGGCCAGGCCCAGGCGGGCGAAACGAATATGGTTGTCGGGCCAGTCGCGGCCGTTGTTGGCGCCGTAGGGCGAGCCTTCACGTTCATACAGTTCAGGGCAGATCAGGACGTAGATCACCAGTCCGTCCGGCATGTCCATGCGCCCGATCTTGCACGGGGGCAGCGCGGCATGGCCGCCGAGTTCGCCGATGATATGGATCGGGTTCTCGCTGTGCATCACCTGCGGGTAGCCGGGGATCAACACCCGCACATCGTGCAAGTGCGCCATGGCGCGGGGCAGGGCGGCGGAGACGTCACCCAGACCGCCGGTCTTCACCAGATCGGCAATTTCCGAGGTGACGAACAGCACTTTCTTCTTGTTCGGATTCTGGCTGGCGACTGGCGTCAGCGTTTTGGTGCCCGGGACGCTGATCGACCGGCTGCCGGGAAGACTCATGGTGCTCGATTCACCAACCGCCTGCTGAGCACGCTCTCCCTGAATATCCAATGCCGCACTGATCATATGAATCTCCCGTGTCGTTGATCTGATTCTTGTATCGAACAAGCTGTGGCCAAATCCTGTGGCCGGGCGCAAACGCGCCACGCATCGGTGAGCAAACGCTACCCAACACGCGCAAGCAGAATGGGTGAAAGGGCCGTTGCAAGGATTGCACCAGTCGCGTTGACCCTGCCTTTCAGATGACCCGCCGCCATCGGCAAAAGTTTCGACAATTTTTCGGCTTTGTGACTGGCCGGTTTTAACCCGCGAAAATCAGTCTAGGCCAGATCCTAGAGCGGGCGAGAGCAAACGGGTAAATTGTTCGACAATCGGTTTGCAGGCAGCGAAAACCGTGGTGTTCAAGCAGGAACGCACCGACGAAGGGCAGGTTTTTTTGATGGAGAGGGCTAAAACGGTGACTGGCCGGTCACGATTTTGTGCTAGCGGAAAGGCGAAGCGCACTGTTGTGGTGCGGTCAGTTTGTTGCTTTGCTGACTAAGGACAAAACCTGTAGGAGCTGCCGAAGGCTGCGATCTTTTGATCTGGTATTTAAGATCAAGATCAAAAGATCGCAGCCTTCGGCAGCTCCTACACGGGGTCAATTGAGGATTCGGATTGGGTTGCCGGCCGCCCAACCCTGAATATCGTCGATCATTTGCGAAAAGAACTGTTGGTAGTTCTGTCGGCTGACATACCCCACATGCGGTGTGGCCAGCACATTGTCCAGCGTGCGAAACGGATGCAGTTCAGGCAATGGTTCCTGATCGAACACATCCAGCGCCGCTGCGGCGATCTTGCGTTTCTGCAATGCCTTGATCAGCGCCGCTTCATCGACGATCGGCCCGCGGGCGGTGTTGACCAGCAGCGCGCCGGGTTTCATCCAGTCCAGCGCCTGTGCGTCGACCAGCCCACGGCTGCGCTCGCTCAATACCAGATGCACCGACAGCACATCGGCCTGCTCGAACAGTTGCTGTTTGCTGACCCGGGTCACGCCGACGGCTTCAGCGCGTTCGGCGGTGAGATTCTCACTCCAGGCAATTACGCGCATGCCAAACACCTGACCGAATTGCGCGACCTTTTGACCGATGCTGCCCAGACCAAGAATGCCCAGGGTTTTACCGTGCAAATCACCGCCCAGCCCTTGCTGCCAGCCGCCGGCGCGCAGGGCATTGGCTTCATTCACCAGATTGCGCGTGGCGGCCATGATCAGTGCCCAGGTCAGTTCCGGCGCCGCGTGCTTATAGCTGTCGGTGCCGCAGACCTGGATCCCGAGCCTGGCAGCCGCCTGCATGTCCAGCGCCGCGTTGCGCATGCCGCCGGTGACCAGCAGCTTGAGGTTGGGCAGGCGCTGCAGCAGGTCCTGATCGAAACGCGTGCGCTCGCGCATTACGCAGATCACCTGGTACTGGCCAAGACGTTCGGCCAGTGTGGCGTTGTCCGCCGGGTAGTCGTGCACAAACGTCACTTCGCCGATGCTGTCGAGCACCGACCAGTCGACCACGTCACGCGCCACGTCCTGCCAGTCATCGATCACTGCAATCTGCACCGCCATCAGCCTTACCTCATCAACGAACGGGATTGGGGTTGTTCAGCCAGCCGAGCAAGGCCTGGTGAAATTTCGCCGGCTCTTCCATCTGCGGCGCGTGGCCCATGCCGGGGAATTCCACCAGCGTCGACTGTGGAATCAGCTTGGCGACCTGCTTGCCGAGCACCTCATAGTGGCCGATTTTCGCCTTGACCTCGGGGGACGCGAGATCCTTGCCAATGGCGGTGGTGTCGGACGTGCCGATCAACAGCAGGGTCGGCATCTTCAGGTCCTTGAACTCGTAGTACACCGGCTGGGTGAAGATCATGTCGTAGATCAGCGCCGAGTTCCATGCCACCTGGGTCTTGCCTGGCCCATTGCTCAGGCCGGCGAGCATGTCGACCCAGCGGTCGAATTCGGGTTTCCAGCGGCCGTCGTAATAGGTGTTGCGTTCGTAGTCGCGAATGCCTTGGGCGGTGACCTTGAGTTCGCGCTGGTACCACTGATCGACGGTGCGATAAGGCACGCCGAGGGCTTTCCAGTCCTCCAGACCGATCGGGTTGACCAGCGCCAGTTGTTCGACCTGTTCCGGAAACAATAGCGCGTAGCGGGTGGCGAGCATGCCGCCGGTGGAGTGGCCGAGCAGCGTGGCTTTCTGGATGCCGAGGGCCTTGAGCAGTTGTTGGGTATTGGTCGCCAGTTGCTGGAAACTGTACTGATAGTGGTCGGGCTTGCTCGAGGTGCAGAAGCCGATCTGATCCGGCGCGACGACGCGGTAACCGGCCTCGCTCAAGGCCTTGATCGAGCTGTCCCAGGTGGCGGCGCAGAAATTCTTGCCGTGCATCAGCACCACGGTGCGGCCGTTGGCCTTGCCATGGGCGGCGACGTCCATGTAACCCATCTGCAGGGATTTACCCTGGGACTGAAAGGCAAAGTGCTTGAGTGTGTAGGGATACTGAAAACCCTGCAGCTCCGGACCATAGGTCGGGCCGTCGGCGGGGGCTGCTTCAGTTGCGGCGGCATGGGCAAACAGCGGCAGCGCGGCGCTGAGGAACAGGCAGGGCAGCCAGCGGGAGAGCGTGACGGACATAAGGACAAACTCCATGAAAATCGGCCGATGCTGGAACGCCCGGATTAGGGCGACGTTAACCACAGGCAACGCCGCGAGCGGAATGTTCAACCGAGCCAGCCCAGGGTCAGCATCGCCACCACCGCGTAGCGCGCGCCCTTGGCCAGGGTGACGATCAATAGAAAGCGCCCGAGTGGCTCGCGCATGACGCCGGCGATCAGGGTCAGCGGATCACCGATCACCGGCAGCCAACTGAGTAACAGTGACCAGTGACCGTAACGCTCGTAATGTTTGCGCGCGGTGGCCATGTGTTTCGCGCTGACCGGAAACCAGCGTCGATCCTGAAACCGTTCGAGGCCACGCCCCAGCCACCAGTTGACCAGCGAACCGAGGACATTGCCCAGCGTCGCCGCGCCTAACAGACCCCAGAGCCAGTAACGATCGCTGGCGATCAGGCCGACCAGCAACGCTTCCGATTGCAGTGGCAGCAGCGTCGCAGCGCCGAACGCTGCCGCGAACAGCCCGAGGTAACCGGCAGCCATCAATGCGCCGGGTAGTCCGCCACCACCACATCCGTGCCGTCTTTCTTCAGGCCGATCACTTGATAGGCATCGCTCATGCCGTCCATTTCCATGCCCGGCGAACCCATGGGCATGCCCGGTGCGGCGATACCCAACAGATCGTCACGCTTGCTCAGGGCCAGTACTTGTTCAGCCGGCACGTGGCCTTCGACGAACTTGCCATTGATCAGCGCGGTATGGCACGAGCCCAGGCGCGGTGGTACGCCGTGTTGCTGCTTGAAGCGGCTCATGTCGCTTTCGACGTGGTCTTCGACTTTGAAGCCGTTGGCTTCGAGGTGGCTGATCCATTTTTTGCAGCAGCCGCAATTGGCATCGCGATGCACTTCGATCGGAATCAGGTCGGCCGCCTGGGCCAGGGAGGAGATAAGCAGGGCGCTGAGGGCGGTCAGTCGTAAAGGGTTTCGCATGAGGGTTCTCGACTCGCAGAAAAACCAATGAAGTAAAACTATAGCGAGGGAATTCAGCGAAACATCGCACCGCCCCGATGCACTGCGCAGCGGGCCCAAAAAAGGGCGCTTCGCGCCCATCGGGGATAAATCCCCTCGCTACAGGTCATTTTTCAGGCGGCCATTTTGACCGGATTATCCTGCCCGGCATCAACGGAGTGTTTCAAGTTGATACAAGACAGGCTGGCAGGATGATCATTGATCAAGCCTGACAGCCTGCTGAGTGAAAGATTACAAATCTGTCAGGCTCAACGAACCTTGAACCGCCCCATGATCGCGCTCACCCGGTTGTTGGCTTCCAGCAACTGGTGGGTGTTGCGTTCGCTGGCCTGGCCGCTGTGCACCAGTTCTTCGACCATGTGCCGGATCTGCACCATGCTGCGGTTGATCTCTTCGGTGACTGCGCTCTGCTGTTCGGCAGCGGTGGCGATCTGCGTGCTGAGGCTGTTGATGTGACTGACCGAGCCGGCCATTTCATCCAGACCCGAGTTGACCCGCGCCGTGGCGTCGGCGGCGGACTGGCAACTGGCCTGAGTGTTTTCCATGGCGCTGACCGAGGAACTCACGCCTTGGGTCAGGCGAGTCAGCATTTCGTTGATCTCCGAGGTGCTGGCCTGAGTGCGGGCGGCGAGGGCGCGGACTTCGTCGGCCACCACGGCAAAGCCGCGACCCTGTTCACCGGCCCGGGCGGCTTCGATGGCGGCGTTGAGCGCCAGCAAGTTGGTCTGGCCGGCGATGGCGCCGATCACCCCGAGAATTTCGGTGATGCGCTGCGCGTCCTGCTGCATGTTCTCGACTTTTTTGGTGGCGCTGGCCACTTCATCGATCAAGGCCACCACGCTGTTGGTGGCTTCACCGACGACCACCCGCGAACGGTCGGCGTTTTCGTTGGCGCGTTGGGTGAACGCTGCGGTTTCTGCGGCGTTCTGCGCGACGCTTTCGGCCGTCGAGCTCATCTCGGTGATGGCGGTAACGGTCTGATCGGTTTCCGATGCATGGCGCAGCAGAATCTGGCTGGTGTTGGCCGACGTGCGTTGCAGATCGTCGAGGCTTGAGGCCATGGCGCCGGTGGCCTGCGTCACTTCACCGATCATGTTCTGCAAGTAGGCAATAAAGGTGTTGACCGAGTGGCCGATGGCGCCCAGTTCATCTTCGGCGCGGATGGTGATGCGCCGGGTCAGGTCGGCATCGCCGCTGGACAACGAATCGATATTGGCCTTGAGCGCCTTCATTCGCGACACCAGTTGGCGGATCGCATACACCTGCAACAGCACCAGCAGAATCACCAGCGGAATCTGCAGCAGGCTCAGGCTGCTGAGCACGTCGTCACGCTGGGCGGTGAGCATTTTCGTTGGCAGGGCGGTGGCGAGGAACCACGGCGTGCCTTCGATCGGGCGCATGAAGAACGTGCTGGCCTCGCCATTGTTGTCGAACTCGACGCGTTGCGCCTGATCACGGTTTTGCAGGCCGGCCTTGACCTGACTGGCGAAGGTCGAACCGGCGGCCAGCTCGCTGATGTTCTTCAGCACGATCGGGCCGCTGATGCGCGAGCTGTTGCTGATGATCTTGCCGTCGGCCTCGACGATCAGCATTTCAGCGTTGAGGTCTTTTTCCTTGCGCGCCACCAGATCGTTGAAGAAGCCCAGCGTCACGTCGATGGTCGACACGCCCCAGGCCGCACCGTTTTTCTGGATCGCCATGGCGCAGTTGGTGCGCGGCTCGGCGCTGGCGTCGTCTTTATAGGCGGCCGCCCAGGCGCACTGGCCGCGCGGGGTCTGCATGCCACCCTTGTACCAGCTCTGATCGTAGTAGTTCGGCGCCGCGTCGCTGTTCCAGAAGGTGTTCACCGTCAGTTTGCCCGAAGCATCGCGGTGCCAGAACGTGCTGAACTTGTTACGTCCGGCTTCACGCTGACCCGGCAACGGCCAGATCCCGCCACCAAACACTTTCAGTTCGCCGTACTGATCCACCAGCCCCGGCAACACCGTGTCGATGGCCGCGCTGTCGAGCAGGGGAATGGTCTGGGTGATGCTGCGCTGCTGCGACTGAACCTTATTGAGTTCGCCCTGAATCTGCTCGGCGACTTCGGCAATCCGATTGAGCACCACCTGTTCTTCGGTATGCCGCAGTTTGGGTGCGACCAATTGGCTGATACCGACCACGGTCAGCACCGACAGCAGCAGGATGAACAGAACCAGAAATAACGTGTAGCGAGCCTGAATGGTGCGGAATGCGGGCATGGAGACCGGTCCTTGAGCTGCGATTCTTATTGTGGGGTCGAGGGAAAAACGGCGGGGTCACACCAGCGTATCGTCGGCGAGCGGGGAAGCTTTAGGTACTTACGTGCAAGAAAGTTTCTGGCTGACAGAAGGGGCGTATCGACCCTGATACAAATGAATTGACCGCCTGTTTAACCGGTGCGGAAAAAGCATCGCCAGCCATCGTCAAACTGCCATGAAGTCCAGTGATAGTGAGCTTGCGGTGATTTGTATCGAGAATGTACAGAAATTGTAAGCGACTGCACTAAAAGGGTTGGTGCCACTAGTTGGCCGGTAGATACTTCGCGTCATTCAAAGTGTCACCAAGGACATTTCATGGTTATTTCACAGGGAGTCTTCTCATGACGATCGGCATTGTCGGTGGTTGGGAAAGCAAGGCAGGGGTGCTGGTTCGCAATACGGGCGCGAAAAAGCAGGTGAATCAGAGCGTCAAGGTGCAGCAGATGCTGACCATGGTCGGCAACGATCCGAACGCGCTGAACACCGCGGAAATGGACAAGCAGGGCCTGCGCAAGAACATCAAGGGCTTCGACCCGTCGAACACTTCGGTCAAACAACTGGGCAATCTGAGCGTTTTCCTGCGCAGCCGCGGGCTGATCTCCGAGATCACCTCGTTCACCTTGCTCAATGCCGGCGACAAGTTTGACCGGTTCGGCGTGACCAAAGACGTCGATGCCAAATTCAACGCACTGGAATATTTCGCCACCCAGCTCGACGCGATCCAGAGCAATGGCCTCAATGGCAACGCTTACGGCAAGAACCTGATCCCCGAATTCAAAAAGGCGATCTACGTGCTGCAGAACCTGAAAACCTACGGTGAAGGCAACGCGCCGAAACCGGTGGATCAAGGCGTCAAAGCCAAGGCCTGAATCTTGAAAACGGCCCGCCCATTTTTTTGTGGGCGGGCCGTTTTTTTAGCCTCGGTACATTTCCCCAGCGTGGCGGGCCTGATCCTGCAAGCGTTGCATGTGCGGGCAGTGCAATGTCAGCGTTGACGGCTGGTAGCCGCGATGAAACAGCGCCAGCCAGCCTTCGCTACGCTCATCGGGGACGATCCCGGTGAAAGCGAAACCTATATCGGCAAGTTGGCCCATTGCGGCGGGAAAACCCTGGGCGAGCCTGAGCCTTAGCGAAACCAGCCATTGCACCGGCAGTCGCTCAAGTTGCCTGAGCAGGTTGTCATCGAGTTCCTTGAGCACGATGTCATAGCGCCCCGAGGCGTGTTCGACATGGACCTTCGGGCCTCTCCAGGGCGCGGCTTTGTCGGTGGTACCAAACGCCCCCTCCAGATGCGACATCAATTCGCCGCAATCCGTTGGCCAGACCAGCGCGGGCAGTGGGCGTCGAAAACCCTCGATGTCGTAGTGGCCGACAACGATCGTCTCTCGGCCCTGTCCATCGAAGGGCGAAGAGGCGTAATCCGGCAACAGACCGCAGCTGTGAAAACCGAGACTGGCGGCCATACGCTGAGTGTACGGATGGTGCGTGACCTGCTTGATGGTGACGCCCCGGCAATCCAGGGCCTGGGCATGAATCAGCAATTGCCGGCCCAACCGTGTGGCGATGTTCTGCCCGCGGGCATCCGGATGTACCACCGTCAGTGCCAGTTCTGCCAGTGAGGATCTGCCAGACCGGCGAAACAGGGTGGCATGCCCGCGAATCTGCCCGTTCACCTCCGCCACCAGCGAGTGCCAGCGTCCGTCACTGTGATTCTGATTGATCATGCACGGCAGATACACATGCGGTTGAGGATAACGAGTGCTGTAAATGGCTTCGAACAGGCCATTGACTGCCGGTGCGTCGGTGATGCGATAACGCCGCAGGATGGTCTTGGCCATCAAGCTTGCTGCTCGCACGGAGTCTGATAGTCGCGCCGGTCCACAACCCGCTGTTGCTTGCCGGAACGTGGGTGACACGTCAGTTCATCGCTGGCGCAGGCGATCACATGCAGATCGAGCAATTGCTCGCCGTGCAGCTTCTCGATCAACGGATATTGCTCGATCAGCGTGCTGCGCAGGTTTGCGCTGGCCTGGGCGATATCAGTCATGTGCCTGTCGGGTACCCATCTGAGACTCAGCAGGTCTTTTTTTCCCTGCTGCTCGATGATCAATTGCCAGTCGGCGCTTTTCCCGAGGCTTTGCACCAGGTCGCCAGTGTCACGCATGTCCAGACTCAAAACGCCCACCCGCACTCGCTGGCTGCTCATACTGCGTCCCATCAGCGCGAATTTGCGCATGGGCGTGCCGGGCGGTTCACGCCAGCACGCCAGATCGCCGACGGGATAGCGGATGACGGGCATCAGGCGACGGGTCAGATTGGTCATGACCAGTTTGCCGTTACGGTCGCATTCTTCGATGACTGCGCCGCTCACCTCATCGATGATCTCCAGCACGCTGTGGTGCTCAAGCATCCGGTGTTCGCCCAGGGCGCAATCGCGGGTGCTGACGCCGATCAGTCCGGCATCGACGCTGGCGTAACCGATGGAGGCAATACGCGCGTTCGGAAGCACCCGACGCAGCATTTGCAGTTGTGCGCCGAACAGGCTCTCGCCGCCGTAGAGCAGGGTTTCGACGCCCTCCAGAATTTGCGACCGACGCTCGAGCCAGGCGGCAAATTTCAACAGTTGCGCCGGCACGCCAGCCAGCACGTTGATCCGGTTCGCCATGATCGATTTGGCCAGTACGGCGCTATCAACGGCCCCGGTGAACGGAAACTCGCTGACGGGCGTCTCGACATGTGCAAGGGCATCGTGGACAAAGATGAAGCTGGCATACAGGTCACCGACGAAAAACAGATTGGCGACTCGGTCGCCGGGGTTCAGTTGTGCCGTGAGGTGGACGCCGAAATCGCGCGTCAGGGTTTGCCATTCGCCGCGGGTGAACAGCGACAGTTTGCCTGATCCGGTGGTCCCCCCGGTCTGGAAGACCAGCGCATCCGCGGTCGGGCCGGTCAACGGCGACCACTGCTGCAGGGGCTGGCTGCCGTGCCAGTACTGCCCGGGATCGACCAGGGGCAACTCGTTCAAGCTGCTGAGGGGACCTGCAACGTCCTTGAAGTGTTCAAGGTAATAAGGCGAATGTTGGCGGGCAAAATCGAGCAAGGCATTCAAATCTGTGGTGGTGTTCATGGTGGTTTCATATGCAAAGGAGCGGTGGGGCGCCAGCAGGCGCCCGTCTTCAGCGGCGTGAATCAATCACTGAGGGTGTCTTGCCGCTGTGTCTGTTGCGGACAAATTGCGCAACGGCGCATTGCTCGACGTCCACGGTGAGCAGTCCGGTCTGCACCAGCGTGTTCAGCGTCTGATAGCCCTGCAACTGAAGATGGGCCTGAGCCGGCTCCAGAGGACTGCGTAGTCGCATGCGTTCCCGGCCGTCAGGGCCGTGGTCAAGGATCAGTTGAAACGGTGCTTGCAGGTGCTGCTCCAGCGTTGTCAGCGAGATGAAGTCAGTGCCGATGCGCAGCAATTTGCCGTGCCGTTGCAGCAGCTCGAAGCGCGGTGAGGTCAGACCGCAGGGACATGGGCCGGATAGCCAGCGTCCGCTGTCACCGATGTCATAGCGCTGCACGGACTGGCCCTGACGCGCCCGGGAGGTCACCAGCAGACGCCCCGACTCACCGTGATCGACCGGCGCGTCCTGATCGAAATGGACGATTTCCAGGTGCTGAATGTCGCTCATCAGGTGGAACACACCGTCTGCCGTGGCCTGGCAGGCATGGCCGAGCGGACCGGCATCGACACTGCCGTAAATCGCCGACCGGATCAGCCTGACTCCGCAGCTTTGCAACAACTCGCGGGTGGGCGCGCTCACATGCTCGCCGCCGAGAAAAACCTTGTCGATGGCGCCATAGCGCTGCAGCGTCTGCTGTTCATTGAGAAACAACCGGTGCACGGTGCTGGGCATGCCGATCAGCACCGTGATCCGTTGTTGCACGATCAGTTGCGCGATCTCCCGGTAATCGTCATCCGCTGGAGCGCCCATCGGCCAGTGTCGGGCCTCCAGTTGTTCCAGCGCCTTGGCAAAACTTGAAAACCCACCGTACAGCCCGCCGCTGAAGAACAGGTTCATGACGTTGTCTTGCGCCGGATCGAGGCCGGCCGCGAGCAGGCCGTCGGCGGTGGCACGCATCTGAAGCTGGAAATCGTGGTAACTGAAAGCGGAAAGTGTGGGCGTACCGCTGCTGCCGCCGGACCGAAAGTACAGTTGTGCCTTGGCATTCGGTGGCTGACTTGCAAATGTCGCCTTGTCCATGATCGAAACCCCTGATAGCCCTGGCGCAGGAGGCTGGCGGTCAAGCGTGGCACACCCCGCCAGCGCGTCAGGCGGCAGGCTGACCGAGACGCGACGGCTCAGGCGCTGCAGGGCGTAAACACCGTCATGGGGTTCGCCGTCGTAGCCGTCGTGGATGGCTTCAATCGGGGCGATGCGGGTCACACCGGCGGCGATCAGCGTCTGCGCCAGTTCGGCGATTTGCGCCTCAGGACACAGCAAGGCACAGCTCTGCAGTACGTTGCGCCACGGCGACAACGTAGCGCCGAGCAGTTCGCGGGGCAGGGGTTTGAGCAGCAGGCTGCGAAACAGCGCAGAAGGTTCGAGCTGACGGTCATGGCTCCAGATCACCCGCCAGTGCGGCGTACTCCAGACCCGGCCGGTTTGCTCGGCAAAACTCTGCGCCAATCGCGCCATCGCCGCACTGGTGGTGATTTGTGAGGCTTCTTCGAGCGTCGGGATAAGCGCCGGCCAGTGCCCGGTGCGACGCTCGAACGCGGCAGCCAGTTGCGCCCCGATATCGTTCAATACGCTCGCATCGTCGCTGTCCACCAGCAACCATTGCGGGCTGGAGCAGGCTTGCTGATCGAGGCGGCAGACTTCATCGGCAATGGCATCGAGGACGGCGGGTGATGCCGCATCCGGGGTCAGGTAAGCGAAGCTGATGCGGTGACCCCAGTCGATCCAGCGACAGCCTGGCGGGATCTGCAGGCGGATGGCTTGCAGCGCGGTTTCGCCGCCCCAGGCGGAGACACCGTTGGCGTGTCTGCACAGCTGACCGATTTGTCCAGTCGTTGTCGGCAACACCGCGACGTATCCATCGAGTTGTCCGCTCGGGTCACATTCCAGCAACTTCTGGAGCAGGCGCGCAGTGAGTCCGCCGTCGCTGCTGCTGGGCCGCAGCCAGTTGACGTTGCCGCTCAAAAGACCTTCCAGGACTGCACAGAATGCCAACAGCGGCGCGTTGGCCGGCGTGATGTGAACCACCAGTCCCAGAGGACTCCAGCGCTCGAAACGCGACTGCCGATAGTCGATGCGGCGCAGGGAATCGGGTCGCAGGCCCAGCTCATGATCAAGCTTGGCCTGCAGCGTCGCAGGCTGGCAAAAGTCGATCAGGGCCTGGCGCTGGCTGGTGTCGAGTGACAGCTCCAGAGCTTGATGCTGCAGGCGTTCGGCGAACGCCCGCGCAGCGGTCAGTAAAGTGGAGGTCTCAAGGGGAGTCTGCAGCCGATTTGGCAGTTGCGGGTAAAGTTGTTGCAGCGCACTGTCGAGATCGCAGTCGCAGCGCAGTTTTCCGTTGATCAAGTACATATCAGTGTTTCCCCAGGAATTCGGAAGCGGCCATGGCGCAGCTCCTCGCGGCCGTCGTGCCGGCGCGGCCATGCAACTGGAACCAGTCGCTCGCCAGACCACAACCGCAACTTGCAGCGGGATACAGCGTGGCGAGGTCGCTCATGACCACCGCGTGGGCGGGACTTGACGAGATGTAAGGCGAGACCAGACTGAGCAGACCGCACTGCCCATAGAGCAGGACCGAAAAGTCCACGGGGCTGCGTACGTACACTTTCGAATAGACCGGCACATGAAAATGGTGGTGGGCACACTCGATGTAAGGCACCGCGTGCTCGACGGCGCCGTAGCCATCGCGACAGTCTTTGGCATCCATGCCCAATTGCTGCTGGATCCGTGCGTACAACTGTTGCTTGGGGACTTCTTCGGCGGCACGGGTTTTCCAGCCGCCTCCAAAGAACGCCAGCGACCCGGCCGGCAGTTGCAGATCCGTCGCGCCGGTGGCGCGCATGCGTTGCAGGGTTTCCCATAGAAAAGCCGGGAAACCGAAGATGCGCACCGGCAAACCTTCTTCAGCAAACGCTTGCAGGGCCGTGATCACGCCGAACAGATCGAACCGATGACCGTCACCGTCGGCCCGTAGCGCATACACCACCCGATTGACGGGGGCAAAGCCACACAGAAACTGATCGGTGAACGATGTGCCCAAGGTGATTCGCGCCTGGGGTTCGTAGCTCAGCAACAGGTAATTGCAGGGCGTATGCGGTGTAATCCAGCCGTACTGCGCGAAGATCCGCTCGACCATGTACTGCGCCGCACCCAGGCTGCGCGCGTCATAACGCATGCGGCTTTTTTGCCCGCTGGTGCCGGAGGACGTCAGTTCCAGCGCGTCCTCGCCCGTGGAGCTGAGCAGCAAATGCTGTTTGAAGAAATTGGCGAAAATCGGTGGCAGCTGCGACCAGTCCTCCAGGGTTTCGAGGTCTTTGGCTGCAATGCCATTGGCGTTTAGCCAATGTTCATAACCTGGGGTGTGTGCGATGTGAAACCCCGTGATTTCGAGCATGGCCCGATCAAACAGACCGGGCGCCAACGAGTCCGCACAGTAGGCGGCCGGGGATGCGCAGAGTGCGTCACTGTGAGGGAAAAGGTGCATTAGCGGGCCTCCTCAGGTGTAGCCGGTGCAAGGTCGGGTTGCTTTGACAAGTGCACAAAGCGCTGGATCAGCGGCAGGCACAGCAAACCAGCGAGTGCCGCGCACAGGGCGAAACCCTCGAGACTGTCGGCACCGCCAACAGCGGCTATCAGCGAACCGCCCGTGCCCATTACGACAATCGAGAGCATGCCGATGGTCGCGGAAACCAGGCCCTTGCTGTCATCGCTGGCGAAAAGTGCCAACCGGTACAGCGCCGCATTGCTCATGCCCAAGCCAATGGCATACAACGACAGGCTGGCAATCAACAGCGGCAGCGCTGCGCTGGACAGGGCGGTGCCAATCAATGCGGTCAGGCCCAGGCACAGTGGCCATCGTGCAATGCGAATGACCCGGGTCAACGAGTGGCTGGCGAGCAAACGATCAAGGATCAGATTGCCGACAATCACGGCGCCGAAGATCGGGACTTGCCACAGCCCGTATTCGCGCGAGGACAGGCCCAGCAACTGCATCAGCAGCAGCGGCGACAGCCCGATCCAGGCAATCAGGGGCAGGCTCATCAAGCCCAGTGCGAGGCTGGCGTACAGGAAGTGGCGGTTGCCGAGCAGCGTCAGATAGCGCTGCCCAATCTGCCGTAAATTGAACTCAACGGGTGCCTGTTGTTGGCCGTCGTTGCGCATGACGCCGATTGTCTCGGGCATGCAGACATACAGCCCCAGCCAGGCAACAGCCGCCGCCAGGCCCAGGCCGAGAAACAGCGTCCGCCAGCTCAGCCATTCGAGCAGCAGGCTGCCAAGCAATGGCCCGAGCAGCGGCGACAGCAATGCCACATTGCCCAACAACGCCATCAGGCGCACGGCATCCGCTTCACGGAAAACTTCCTGCAGGGCCGGATAACTGACGGCCACGACGAAGCCCAGGCCCATCCCCTGCATCAGCCGCAGCAGGTTGAACGCCTCAATGCTGCTGGAGCCAAAGGTCGCGGCACAGGCCACGCCGAACAACAGGCACCCGCTCAACAGCAGCCGCCGCCGGCCAAAACGGTCGGAGAGTGGCCCCATCAGCCATTGCAGGCAGACACCACCGATCAGGTACAGATTGAATGCGTAGGGAACATGCTGCGCGTCTGCTTCGAATTCCAGGGTAACGGCCAGCATTGCCGGCATGATCAGGTCGCTGGCCATGTAGGTCAGCAGTTCAAACAGGGAGACGGCCAGACAGAAGCCGAGGGCCTGTCCGGGGCTGATATCGATAAGTGTTCGTTGCATGCGCGGGTGTGCTCGTGGTTGGGCATCAGGAGCGCAGAGGGTAGGGCGGTGAGGAGGGGGATTTACACCCGGCAGGTGTGTCCAGAAATATCAAAAATGCGCAAATCGTTGCAGCTCGAAGAGTCCTACAAAAGCTTGATCAGCGTCTTACACGCGCAGGTCACATTAGAGACAGAAAACGCCTGCTATTCAGCAGGCGCGGTCGTTCCGGGAACACAGTTTTTAACGTTTATCCGGGGAGTCATCGCCTATCGATGTTGGTAATAACCGGGACCTTCCTGGTACCGATGGTGGTCGTCATGCCAGCCGCCGTGGGGGAAAATGATGCAGCCGCTCAAGGTCAGTACGGCAAGGACGGGAATCAGCCAGGTGATTCGACGGAACATTTCAAAAATCCTCATGGTTACGCCGTCATGAAGCCAAAACTCTTCATCGGCTGTAACATGAGACCGCGTTTATCAAAGCCCATCCCCGCAACACGGTATGTGCATGGCATGCAACCGGATACAAACCGGATACATTTGAAAGGTTCAGGAACCCGCAATGACCCAGAAGCAACGTTTGAAATATTCGATACTGATCGCGCTGTCGGTGCTGGCGATCATGCTCGGCCTGTCGTGGCTGCAAAATGCCGGGATGATCAGCGAGAAGACGTTCCAGTACATCGCCATCGGTGTGGCGGTGGTCGTGGTGGTGATCAACGGGGTGATGCGCCGCAAGGTCAAACCCTGACGGCGATCGCGGGACGCTTCAATCGTGATTGAGCACGGCAGCAGCCTGTGGATGCAGGCTGTAACTCTTGTCCGGGTTGAAGGTGACCACACCTTCGGCACACAGACGCTTCAACACTTCGCGCACGCTGAGAAAGGACAACGGAATATCCAGGTCCAGCAATTGGCTGTGCACACCGCGCACGCCCAGGCGTCGATCGTTTTGCGCGGCGACCAACAGCGCGTCGATGACCTTCAGGCGAATCAGGCTGGTACGCAGACCGAAGCTTTTGAGCAGCAGGCGAATGCGCTCATTGCCCTGGCGTTCCGGGCTGGGTGCGAAACTGCTCGCGCGGGGACTCATGGAAGCTCCTTGTGACGCCTGGCTACCGTCCGTTGGTAGTTGCGAGTTGTACATGGGTTACTCCTTTGCAGAGCCTGTTCAGGAAACGTTTTGGCTGCTCTCAGTAAACAAGACGTTTCAGCACGACAAATCATGAAAGGAAATATGTAGAAATTTTGTCGGTTATTCGTTGTTTTCCCGTCATCGGCGGTTTGTCCCTTGGGCAAACGGGCTAAATATTTTTTTGCTGCATTCGTTTTCTGAACAGCCACCTTGCGCCCAGGCGCAGGCGTCAACTTCAGACCGAGTTCGGACCTTGCGCAAAGCACGCGTCGAACCGTGTCCTATCGATCAGGAGCGAGTGTGATTATTTCCAGGCAGTTAACCGGGCTGGCCCTCGCCAGCGCGTTTCTCGGGCTCAGTCTGTCGGCCCATGCATTCAGTCCCGCCACGCCAGCCAGTGCCGATATCCGCCGCACCGCGTTTGGCGTACCGCACATCCGCGCCGAGAACGAGCGCGGGCTGGGTTTCGGCATCGGTTACGCCTACGCGCAGGACAACCTGTGCTTGCTGGCCAACGAGATTGTCACGGTCAACGGTCAGCGCTCGCGCTATTTCGGGCCGGAGCAGTTCACTGTCGAACAACGCGAGAATCGCGTCAGCGACCTGTTCTTCACTTGGCTCAACACCCCCGAAGCGGTGAAAGCCTTCTGGGACGCGCAACCGGCGCAGGTGCACGATCTGGTGGAAGGTTATGCCGCCGGCTACAACCGCTATTTGGCCGAACGCCGCGAGCAAGGTCTGCCGCAACAGTGTCAGGGCGAGTGGGTGCGCGATATCGCTGCCGAAGATCTGGTGAAGCTCACTCGGCGCTTGTTGGTCGAGGGCGGTGTCGGGCAGTTCGCCGAAGCCCTGGCGGGCGCGACCCCGCCGCAGGCCACGGCGCAGTTCGACAGCAAGGCGCAGGCCTATCAGCTGGCGGACGCGCGCCTGCAGCGCTTCGCACTGGATCGCGGCAGCAACGCCGTGGCGGTCGGCAGTGAACGCTCATTCAACGGACGCGGCATGTTGCTGGCCAACCCGCATTTTCCGTGGGTCGGCGGCATGCGCTTTTACCAGATGCACCTGACCATCCCCGGCAAACTCGACGTCATGGGCGCCGCCTTGCCGGGGCTGCCGATGATCAACATCGGTTTCAACCAGCATCTGGCCTGGACCCACACGGTCGATTCATCCAAACACTTCACTTTGTATCGCCTGCAACTCGACCCGAAAGACCCGACCCGCTACCTGCTCGACGGTAAATCGTTGCCGCTGAACAAGCAGACCGTTACCGTGCAGGTCAAGCAGGCGGATGGCCAAGTGGTGCCGGTTTCGCGCGATGTCTACAGCTCGCAGTTCGGCCCGATCGTACAGTGGCCGGGCAAACTCGACTGGGATCATCAGTACGCTTACAGCCTGCGCGACGCCAATCTGGACAATGATCGCGTGCTGACGCAGTGGTACGCGATGAACCAGGCATCAAGCCTCAAAGCCCTGCAGGATTCGGTGCACAAGATCCAGGGCATCCCGTGGGTCAACACGCTGGCCGTGGATGACAAGGGGCAAACGCTGTACATGAACCTGTCGGTGGTGCCGAACGTCAGCGCCGACAAACTGGCCAAGTGCAGCGACCCACGCATCGGCTTGCAGATGATTGTGCTCGACGGTTCCAACAGCGCTTGCGCCTGGGATACCGATCCGCAAGCGGCGCAGAAGGGCATCTATGCCGCCAGCCAGCTGCCGCAACTGTTGCGCAAGGACTTCGTTCAGCACTCCAACGATTCCGCGTGGCTGGCCAACCCGGCACAACCGCTGACCGGGTTCTCGCCACTGATCAGTCAGGACGGCCAACCACTGGGGCTGCGATCACGATTTGCGCTGGAGCGTCTGAGTGCGCTGGGCAAAAAGGGGCCGCTGGCGGTCAAGGATCTGCAGCAGATGGTGATGGACGACAACGTCTATCTGGCAACCCAGGTGCTGCCCGACCTGTTGAAGTTCTGCGCTGCGGATCTGGGGGCAGACGCGGCTGCGTTGA
Organism: Pseudomonas sp. S8; assembly: GCF_050473925.1. Taxonomy (NCBI): domain Bacteria; kingdom Pseudomonadati; phylum Pseudomonadota; class Gammaproteobacteria; order Pseudomonadales; family Pseudomonadaceae; genus Pseudomonas; species Pseudomonas sp. S8. The sequence goes on along the minus strand of NZ_JBFDVZ010000016.1, from coordinate 1,453,469 downwards.
AGCCGGTTTGCGTCAGCCTCAAGGGCTGGGATGGCCGGGCGAATCTGAATTCGGGCATCGGTCTGGTGCACTTCCAGAACATCATGCAGGCGTTGCAAGCGTCGCCGGATGTCTGGCGGGTGCCGTTCGATCCAAAAGACCCGCAACATACGCCACGCGGGTTGGCGATCGAGCAACCGACCGTGAGCAAGGCCCTGCGTGAAGCGCTGCTGGCGTCGGCTGCCACCGCGCAGAAAATGGGGCTCAAACCTGAAACCCGCTGGGGCGATATTCAAGTGGTGAGCAGCGGCGCTCGACAAACTGCGATCCACGGCGGGCCCGGGACGCTGGGAATCTACAACGCGATCCAGAGCGTGCCGCGTGAAGACGGCAAACTCGAAGTGATCAGCGGTACCAGTTATCTGCAAGTGGTGAGCTTTGACGACAACGGTCCGCATGCTCAGGGGCTGCTGGCGTTCTCGCTGTCGAGCGACCCCGAGTCGAAATATTCCCGGGATCAGACCGAGGCGTTTTCGAAAAAACAGTGGAGCGTCTTGCCATTCACTGAACAGCAGATCGCTGCCGACCCGCAGTATCAATTGCAGACCGTTCGCGAAGTCGCGGGCAAGAACGCAGAGGTGGTTGCGCAGTAAGTCAGCCTGAACGAAAAAGCCGCTGCCCCCTGAATGGGGACAGCGGCTTTTTATTGCGCAGAGTTCACCCTGGCAGGTGGTGTCGGGTTTCAGGTTTTCGGCGGCTGCCGCGGCATCGAATTGATTACCGGATCACCCTCGGTATTACGGGTCAGGTAGACCGGCAACACTTTGGGCAGAGTGTTGACGAGCCCGCCGAGTTCTTTGACGTTGTAGACACCGCCGACACGGATGGCGCCGGTACTGGCGTCAGCCAGTTTCAACGGTTTGCTCAGATAGCGATTGATCAGCGGCAAGGCCTCATTCAGTGCCAGGTTGTCGAGCACCAGTTTGCCACTGCGCCAGGCCAGAGCGTTGTCGTTGGCGTAGGTCTGACTGATCTGTGGCATGTAATCGCCATGCCGGTACTGCGCCTGCATGGCGGGCCCAAGGCGCAGACCGTCGCCGGGCAGTGCGGCGTTGCTGGTTACCAGCACTGAGCCTTCGATCAGATTGACCCGCACCTGATCTTCGTAGAGCCAGACATTGAAGCGGGTGCCGGTCACGCGGATCTTGCCTTCGCCGGCCCTGACCACGAACGGGTGGGAGAGGTCATGACTGACTTCGAAAAACGCCTCGCCTTTTTTCAGGGTGACTCGGCGTTCGTCCTTGTAATTGGTGAAAGTCAGCTCGGTGTTGAGGTTGAGTTCGACTTGACTGCCATCGTTCAAGGTAACTTGACGGACATTGTCGGTGGCTTCGAAGTGCTGATAGCTGTTGGGCAACCAGCCCAGATTCCAGCCACTGTACGCCGCCAGTGGCAAGGCCAGTGCGCACACGCTCGCCGCAATTGCATAGCGACGCCAGGCGGGAACCGCTTTATTCAGCGGTACATTCGGCAGTGCCTGCGGACGGGGCAAGTGCTCGGCAACGTCCCAGATTTCCAGCATGGCGTCATATTCGAACGCATGCAGCGGATGCGCATCACGCCATTGCTCGAAAGCCAGACGCTCCTCGGTGGAGCAGTCTACGGCGTGCAGACGCATGCACCAGTGCGCGGCGGCATCGGTGATTGCATCGTATTCGGCTTCCGAGAGGGATTCTTGGGTCATTGACTCGTCCTGATTTGCTGCATTCTAACCTTGCGGGTCGGGTGCCGAGAACATCCGTCATGGCAATTGCCCATCAAAGTGGAACTTATTTTTCCGTGTGGCGCCCAAAAACAGGACGTTAGACGAACATCATCCACAAATGGAGTGAAAAAATGATCAAAAAAACCTTGGCCGCTGCAATCGCCACTGCCGCCTTGTTCAGTGCCGGTGCTGCCATGGCTGACCGTCCCGGTGCGGGCTGGGTCACCATCGAAAAGGCTATCGAGATCGTGAAAACCAAGGCCGGTTACGTCGAAGTCTATGAAATCGAGGCCGACAATGACGGCTACTGGAAAGGTGAGGGACGCAAGGCCGATGGTTCGGTGTATGAATTCCGTATCGATGGTGCCTCGGGCAATGTATTGCGCGACCAGAAAGACTGACCTTGCCTCGCGATAAACAATGCGCAGGCCAACCGCCTGCGCATTTTTTTGCTTCAGTTGAGCCCTTCTTGAGCTTGGGGCACCGGATCGAGCTGGCGGCCCATTTCACAGATCAAAAAGGCGATCGAATCGGCATTGCGCAATATCGTGTCGATTCGTGGAGTCGGGTTGGAAGGGTTGAGAAAAGCGGTCCGCGCGTCATCCAGATTCGCGCTACGCGTGGTCTTGAGAATTTCCTTGCGTACATGATTCATGCCTTCAATCATGTCGATATCCAGCCACTCCTGAAGTTCATGGCTCCAGCGCGAGAACAGCTCTTCACGGGGGGTAGACAGTGACAGAGCTTCGCGTTGAAAACGTGTCTGCAACTGTTTGCGGGAAGCTCCGTAACCGGTCACCGTAGCAATCAGATCAGCAAACGGGCGCCGCGCTTCCAGCGAAGCAATGTCTACGGTCTTGCTGAACTGATGGGAAAACTCGTGGATGAGCGTCGCGGCCCGTGCATGCCCTTCGACATTGAAGGGCTCGGTCAGCCCGGTGTTGTACCACTCCAGTTCTTGATTGAAGAATTTTTCGGTGAAATGGACTTTCTTGAGTAAATCGCCATCCAGTACAAAGGCGATTACACCCGAGTCGGGCTGTCTGTTCGAGCCGACCACAAAGCGACGAGTATTCAACAGGTCTTCTGTTGGATCGACCAATGCATTACAGATCGGCACGATGGACAGCTTCAACTTGTGGAGCATGTCGGCATCAATCCGTTGCACGTCAAAAAACGACTTGAGAAAAGTATCGAGGCGGGTGCCCGGCACATCGTTTCTTAGCTGAACAAGATTGTGCAGGCTGTTGAACGCGTAATGCCGGGCCAGATCAATTGCCTCGATCAACATGAGTGCTTTTTCCGGATGGCGGGCGCGGATTTCTTCCATGCCTTGCGCTTCGATATTCAGCATGTACCGGGCCTGGCGATGGGTGGTGTAATGGTTGACCATCTTCGACAAGGCCTTGCCGAAATGCACGGTATGGCGATCCGGATCCAGCACCAGTTGCCGGGAGGCGGTGTGCTGCAACACCGGACCTGGCTGGCCGGCGCCCTTGATTTGCCAGACGACTCCCGGCCGCTCCACGGGATAGACTTTGCCGGCAATGGGGGCGTAGGTCGCTCTGGTGTTCAGGTCCTGATACGTGCCCTCGGCAGCATTATGGGTCAGATCCTTGAGGGCGATCTTCGAGGTTTCGAATGCCTGCAACGCGGTGCGCTGCGGATCGGTCGGCTTGGTCTGCGCAAGGACAGGGGCGCTCGGCGCGGTTGGCTGCGGCGGCACCGCCTCTTGAGATTCCAGACGTGACTCCAGAGCCAGCCGCCCGAGACTGATCATTTCCGCTGCGCCGGCGGTAAAGGTTTCCAGTGCACGTTTCCAGTGGTGATCCTGCAACGCTTCGGCGGAGCCCTTGAAATCCTTGTAGCTTTGCCAGAGAAACTGCGCACAGGCGAGTTTGCCCGGCAGCACGCCCCGGACCAACTGGATGCCCGAACTGAACAGGTGCTTCGCGGCGTCCCAATCCGTCTGCGCCGACGGCATTGAATGGCCGCTCAGCAAGCGTGGCAGCAAGGCCAGGTTATCGTCGAACAACTGCAGCAACCAGTTACCGTTGACCGGGGTGGTGGCCAGGGTCATCTCCCTCGCCTGGCCGCTGCTTGCGTTGAACAACGCGCTGAAGATCGAACGTTGAGTTTCCGGCAAGCGGCGCAGCAACAAGTCCTGCAGTGAGCCCGGCGAATTCAGCGCGGCGATGACTGACGCCTCATCCTCGAATTCACTGAATGCGTATTCACCATGGTAGGGCGCATACAACACTTGGGGACCGGGTTTTCCTGCAGGTCCGATCAAGTACAGGCCCAACGCCTTGACCGCTGCAGCCCCGGCGGTCTTGATCAGCGCCAGCGGCCGGGCAATGGCATCGGCCCCTTGCACGGTCGCGCGGGCCACGGCGTCGGGCATGTCGAACACCTGAGCAATCAAGCCGAAGGCCTTCGGCGACAAGCGTTGTTGCAGTTGTAACTGATGGGCATGTTGCAGCAATTGCCAAGGCAGTTGGTGGAGGAAACGCTGTTTGCGTTGTTCAGCAGCGACGTTACTGGCGGACAACGCCGAGGTGATTTTATCGGCAAACGTCGTTGCAACGTTCAGGGACAGCAGCAGGCTTCTGACGGCTTGCTGGTCAAGCCCTGTCGGCAGCGCCCGGTCGGTACCCGAGCTGAGGGTGAATGCCGTGCTCTGTGCGAGATGTGCATGGTTCAAGGCGAAATCGGTCAGGCTCATCGCAGACCCGATCAGCGTCTGTGCCGGGGTGATGGTGATCTGTTCGGGGTCGAGATCCTGCCTCTGCAAGCGGGTTCTCAACAGCGTTTGAAGAGTCTGCCTGATGTAGTCACGCACGGTTGGCAGCGCGTGGAGATAATCCTGATCGTCAATGACGCTGTGGCGCCACTGTTCCAGCAGCTCCAGATGCAACTGCTGCGCTTCAAGCGTGGCCATGCCCAGCCAGGCAGGCAACGAATGCTGTTTGCCGATCGCCCGCGCCAGAGCGGTGGCGCGCTGCAGGTTGGTCTCTACGACTTGCTCACTCAGCGTCCTGAGGATTTGAGTTTCCCGCGGCTTTGGCCATTGACGGCCCCGTACCTGTTCACAGCGCTGGAGAAAATGTTCGATCGCCGACTCGGTCCGATCCTGCAAGACACTGCGGCTGATCAGCTGCCACTGTCCCAGCGTGAAGTGTTGATGGAGCCCTTGGTGCCGGGGGGAAAGGTTTTCCAACAGCGTCAGGCGTTTTTGCGGATCCGCCAGTCGCTGGTCCAAAACCTGTCTGGCATGCTCGATTGAGCGGAAGACTTCCAGGCCCAGGGCTGGTGTCCACACCATCGCGCGTCCTGAGTGCTGCGTATCGCGGCCACCGCGTTCCGTGAGCAGGACGCAGTTGGCCAGCGGCAGCATTTCGCTTTGCCCGGCGACCTGCAACGTCAATGACCAGGCATCCGGCTGAAACCCGTTGAGTGCCCTGCGGCGGCTGCGATCCGGTTGATCCGGATTGAACACGGTGTCGACCAGCGCTTGCTCATGGCGGCTCAGCGTCCCGTTCAGGACTCTCAACCGTGCTTCACCTGTGATGCCGACAGACAGGGCGTGCGCCAGCTTCGCGGCGATTCCTTGCAGGTAGGTGCGCTGCAGCGCCGTGACGGTCAGCGGTTGGGCGGCGAAGTCGGCGGCGAGGGTGGGCATGATGCTGCCGAACTTGCGCACTTCGCCCGCGGCGGTGTCCGCCAGCACCCTTGAAGGTAATTGGTTGCCAGTGAGCATCGGCCGGGTGCTCCAGCGCCCGTGGGCATCCAGGGTCTCAAGCCGCTCGTGGAGCATCGAACGGATGTCCAGGGCCTTGTCGAACAGTGCGCGAATATCCACGGCGCCGTCGCTGTGCCGATACCACTGCAGGGCATAGTCGATGTTCTGTCGCTGCTTGGTGATGATCAACTCGAGCAGCACGCTGAAAACATCTCCGGCAATCGATTGGCCGGAAACCTGCGGCTTGTCGAAACCGAGGAAGCGTTGCCGCTCATCGAGACTCAGCAGACCGTAGAGTTCGTCTTCGTGCCCGGGGCTGGCAAATTTGCTGAGCAGCATGGCTTTGAGATCTTCGTAATCCCTGAGCACCTGCAAGCCGTGGGTCGGGGTATACAGGCAACTGTCGGAATGGCTGATCATCAGCGCGCCGGCCAGCTCCACGAAGTTTGCCTGATGCTCCCACAAGCGCACGGTTTCCAGCGTCGCGCGGCGTGCCGGACCGTCGCTGAAACCCAACGAGGTCAGCAGGCTGTCGAAGGTGTGCTGCTCGATAATGCCAGCTTCGCGTTTGAGCAAAAAGTCAGCCAGCGCCTGCTGTCGAATGCTTTGCGCAAATACGCTGCGCCGCGGGCCCCCGCCAGCGCTGGGCCCATTCCAATAGCGCTCCATTTGCTGATACAGCAATACCAGCAGTTTGCCCGAAGCCGTGGTGATGGCTGTTTCCCAGTGTTGCTGATCACTGGCCTGGACTGTCCGGTCCGGGTGCGAAAACTCATGGGTCTGGCCAATCGGCCATCCGGTGTGGCGAAAGTGCAACAGCAGCGCATCGCCAAGTGACAGCGCTTCAAATCCACTCCGTGAAGGACGGTCGGTCGATGCCGGACCGCTTGCTGCGGCGGCTGTGTAATGGTTCGCGCGTGTGCGGGTCTGGTCGACGCCACGCATGGTCGGCGTCAGGAGTGTGTCGAGTATGCTCTGGAGCAGGCTGTCTAGTTCGGGCAGTTGCATCAATTCATCGAGCATTGCCTGAGCGTTGAGTCGCAGGCAGTGTTCGATGGCAGCGCGTTGATCTTCGAAGATATCGCCCTCGACAAGCTGGTAGGTCACGCTGACGGCGCGTCGCTCAACCAGCCGTTCGCGTTGTGACAGGGCGAGCAATGCCAGCAGCCGATCATCTTCGGTGACACGGTTCAGGCGCTCTTCCAGGTGTGCGGTCAGGCTGGCGAGGCTGGCATGTTTTTTCAGCCCGTCGAAGGGGGTGTACAACATGACGCCGCGATCCTCGGGGGTGGCACTGAGTATGAAGCTGCCGGCCAGAGGCACTGCAGGCGTATCGTCGGTGTTGAGCAGGATTCGATGGGCAAGCATGGGCGGGGTTTGCTGACTGCGCAATGCATGGGTGGCCAGTTGCACGTGGTTCAGCCACTGGAAGTCAGCGATGGACAAGTGATGGACATTGCCGAGTTCACGCCACAATCCGGGGGAATCGAGAAAGGACAGGAACAGCAGGGGAGGCAGGGGAGCAGGCATCATCGGGTCTCGTTCAGGGCACCGTCCGGTGCACCGGTAAATTGAGACTCGAGACTAATGACCGGCCAGATGACGCGGGTGGTACATAGTTACCGCACAAGCGGCAACGCCGTGTGCTTGCTGCGACAAGCCTTCACCGCAACGGTTGACAGCACCCGTGTCTGACGTGGTTAATCGGTGGGCTGGATATTCGTACGCTGTTGTTCCCTCCAATAATTAGTCTGGAGCTTCAGATGTCTGCGCCACACGAACCCCTGTCTTCCCTCGCTGCGTCCACACTTTCGCTCGAAGCGTTGACGCAATTGCTTGAAAAGGTTTTTCTGCGCCATGGTACGTCGGCGTCCGTCGCCCGCACCTTGGCTGCCAACTGCGCCGGTGCCGAGCGTGACGGGGCACACAGTCATGGCGTGTTCCGTATCCCCGGTTATGTCTCGACCCTCAACAGTGGCTGGGTCAATGGTCAGGCGGTGCCGGTGGTCGAGGACGTGGCCTCCGGTTTTGTGCGAGTCGATGCCGGCAATGGTTTTGCCCAGCCGGCGCTGGCCGCTGCCCGGTCGCTGCTGGTGGAAAAGGCGCGCAACGCCGGGATTGCCGTGTTGGCGATTCGCAATTCCCATCACTTTGCGGCGCTTTGGCCGGACGTCGAGCCGTTCGCCGAGGAAGGCCTGGTGGCGCTCAGCGTGGTCAACAGCATGACCTGCGTGGTGCCCCATGGCGCCGACAGACCGCTGTTCGGCACCAACCCGATTGCCTTTGCCGCGCCCCGCGCAGGCGGAGCACCGATCGTGTTTGATCTGGCGACCAGCGCCATTGCTCACGGCGACGTGCAGATTGCCGCACGCAAGGGTGAACGGCTGCCCGCCGGAATGGGTGTGGACGGTTTGGGTCAGGCGACGCAGGATCCGAAGGCCATTCTTGAGGGCGGCGCACTGTTGCCGTTTGGCGGCCACAAAGGTTCGGCGCTGTCGATGATGGTCGAGCTGCTGGCCGCGGCGTTGACAGGCGGGAACTTTTCTTTCGAATTCGACTGGTCGAACCATCCCGGGGCCAAAACACCGTGGACCGGGCAGTTGCTGATCGTCATCGATCCAAGCAAAGCAGCCGGGCAACCGTTTGCCGAGCGCAGCGAAGAGCTGGTGCGGCAGATGCACGGCGTGGGGTTGAAACGTTTGCCGGGCGATCGTCGGCATTTGCAGCGCGCGAGATCACTGACCGAAGGCATCGTGCTGGATGAGCAGACGCTGGCGCAGTTGCGAGCGCTGGCGGGGGAATAATGGTCAGCTAACCGATGTGGCGAGGGAGCAAGCTCCCTCGCCACAGATTTATTGTCAGGCCTTGAACAATGCGCTCTGACAATCGTCGCTTAGCGACGACCGAGCAACAAGCCCACCACCAGGCCAAAACCGGCGGAAATCGCCACGGTCTGCCACGGATGGCCGCCAATGTAGCTCTCGGTGGCCTCGACCGCCGGTTTGGTGCGCTCACGCACGCTGGAGACCGAGTCCAGCGCCTGTTGCAGTTTCAGAGCGATCTGTCCGCGCAGGGTCTCGGCTTCTTCGCCCACCAGTGAGGCGCTGCTCTTGAGCAGTTTGTCGGACTCTTCGATCAAAGCCTGAAGTTCGCTGAACGCCTGATCCTTGATTTGGTCTTCGACGGCTTGCACGCGGGATTTGCGGGCCATTGGGTGACTCCTTGCAGATGGATGAACAGTGATCAATGGAGTGTGGCGCTGACGGAAAAGTTGCACTGATTTTAGGTGCGAAAGAAAAACCTGCGCGGGAGATTTCCGCCGAGCGTGTAAGATGTCGCCATTTTACGCAGCAGGTATTTCCCCATGAGTTTCAATCTGGCCGACAAATCCCTCGCCGAGCGCGCTGCGCTGGAAGACGAGAAATCCCGTCTGTTCGAACTCTGGCAGAACAATCTGGGCAAAGCCAAAGGCGAAGCCGCGCGGTTGTTCGGCGAACGCTCCAAGCGCAAGGGCAAATGGGCCGAGTGGGTGCGCGCTGAGCTGGATGGCATGTCCCCGCCGGAATTCGCCAACATGGTGCGCAGTGAAGTCAATCGCCTGATGGCAGCCAACAAGTAACATGCGCCTCAGTCCGCGTTGAAACACCCGACAATCGCCTCACGCACCTTGATCACCACCGGGTCGATCTGCGTGCTGGTGCGCCAGCCCAGTTCGATCGGGTAACGCGGCAGCGCCAGCGGGCAGGGCAGCAGCATCAGTCCGCTGAGCCCGGCAATGGCCTGGGCGGCATGGGTCGGGATGGTTGCCACGGCGTCGCTGCCCTTGAGCAGATGCGGCAGCGCGGCAAAGTGCGTGGTCGAGGCGCAGACCCGCCGGCTCAGCCCCAGTGCCGCCAGCCCCTCATCGGTGATGCCGATAAAACCGCCCGAGGACACCAGAATGTGCTCGCGAGCGACGAACTCCGGCAAATCGATGCCCTGTTGACCGGGCGCCAGACTGCCCGGATCGACCAGGCAGGCATAATCCCCTTCACCCAATACCAGACGACTGAGCAAGCGCTCGGCAAACCCGCCGGCGGTGATCGCCAGGTCGATGCTGCGCTCCATCAGGGCGCGAGCGACGATCTGGCTGTGGGTCTGGCGGAAGATCAGCCGCAGCTTGGGTGCACAGCGGGCGATTTCTTCGATCAGGCGCCGGCCATAGGCAATTTCGAAGTCATCCGACAGGCCTACCGTCACCGAACGGCCGTCATAGTGATGGGCCGCCGGGTCGACCATCGCCAGGCTTTGCCGGCATTTGTTCAGCGCCTCGCTGACCACCGGCTTCAGTTGATTGGCCTTGAGCGTCGGTGCCAGACCGCGTCCGGTGCGCACGAACAATTGATCACCATACACGTCGCGCAACCGGCGCAATGCCGCGCTGACCGCCGATTGGGTCACGCCCAGACGCAGCGCCGCACGGCTGGCGCTGGACTCCTCATGCAGCGCTTCGAAGACTTTCAGCAGGTTGAGGTCGATGGTTGCGATATTCATTTGGCTCATATCATTCAGCAGTGAATCGGTCTTTATTCATGATCCCGTGCCGCCGCAGAATCGGCAACACTTGAACCTGATGGAGTGACTGCAATGCCCAAATCAATCGTCGCCGCCCTGCAGATTGGCGCGTTGCCCGGTGGCAAGGGTGAAACCCTGGAACAGATCCTCAGCTGGGAAGACGCGATCAGCGAGTGCGGCGCGGCGTTGGTGGTCATGCCGGAAGCGCTGCTCGGTGGCTATCCGAAAGGCGAGGGCTTTGGCACTCAGTTGGGCTATCGCCTGCCCGAGGGGCGCGAGGCCTTCGCACGCTATTTCGCGAACGCCATTGACGTCCCGGGGGCAGAAACTGAAGCACTGGCCGGTTTGTCGGCACGCACCGGGGCCAATCTGGTGATCGGCGTGATCGAGCGCGCCGGCAGCACGTTGTATTGCACGGCGCTGTATTTCGACCCGCAGGCGGGGCTGGTGGCCAAGCATCGCAAACTGATGCCGACTGGCACCGAGCGACTGATCTGGGGCAAGGGCGACGGCTCGACGCTGCCGGTACTCGACACGCAGGTCGGCAAACTCGGTGCGGTGGTGTGCTGGGAAAACATGATGCCGCTGCTGCGCACGGCGATGTACGCCAAAGGCATTGAGGTCTGGTGCGCGCCGACCGTGGACGAGCGCGAGATGTGGCAGGTCAGCATGCGCCACATCGCCCACGAGGGCCGTTGCTTTGTGGTCAGTGCCTGTCAGGTGCAGGCTTCACCGAACGCGCTGGGCGTGGAGATTGCCAACTGGCCGGCGGATCGGCCGTTGATTGCCGGCGGCAGTGTGATTGTCGGGCCGATGGGCGATGTGCTGGCCGGGCCGTTGCGTGGCGAGGCGGGGTTGCTGACGGCTGAGATCGATACTGATGAGCTGGTTCGGGCGCGCTATGACTACGACGTGGTTGGCCACTATGCGCGGCCGGATGTGTTTGAGCTGTCGGTTGATGAACGCGCCAAACCCGGCGTGCGGTTCAGCGCATAACGTCGGGCTGATTGAAAAACCTGTGGGAGCTGGCTTGCCAGCGATGGCGGACTGTCAGCAACTACGATGTTGGCTGACGCGACCCTATCGCTGGCAAGCCAGCTCCCACAGGTATTTATGAGCGGTTTCAAAATTGTGTATTTACCACGTCGCAGCAGTGGCCTTTGGCAAGCTCAGCTTGCCGCTGTCGACAAAACGCAGGGTGCCGAACACCCCGCCCGCGAGTTTGCCGCGCAAGACGTAAGGCAGGTTATCGAGGGTTTGTGTCTGGCTCAAGCCGAGGGTCTGGCGCAGTACCGAGAACGCGGAAACGCTGACCGGCACGCTGACCACGGTTTCCGAGAAGCGCGGGATCGAGCCGGTCTGATCACTGACGCCCGAGGCCAGGGGACGGCCGTTGACCTCCAGATCCAGGGCGATACCGTTGTAATCGATGGCCGTTTCATTGGGGTTCTGCACCCGCAACTTGATCGCGAAGCGCACTTCCAGATCCTGGCTCGGCAACGGTTCGAGGCCGACCACGTTGATGTTCACCGGGTCTCGGTTGGGAAACAGCGCGCACGCGCTCAGGGACAGCAGCAGGGACAGGATGACGGCGTGGACGCGGCGCATAAACAGTCTCTCAACGAAAAGGGCTGAACCGTTGCCGGCTCAGCCCTTTTTTCATGGCGTCGCGTCAGCGGTTCAACTGTGCGACCGCCGCTGCGCTTGCAGGTTCAGCTTTGGCCGGCAGATCGGGGTTTTCCATGACCTGCAGAATCGACGCTTCCGGATCGAAATCGTCTTCTTCCAGCTCAATGAATTCTTCCGGCAGGAAGATATTCAGCACGATAGCGCACAACGCACCGACGGTGATCGGCGATTCGAAGATGTTACGCAGCGCTTGCGGCAACTCGCGCAGCACTTCCGGCACGGCGGCGATGCCCAGGCCCATGCCCACGGAGATCGCCACGATCAGCATGTTGCGCCGATGCAGGCCGGCCTCGGCGAGGATCTTGATCCCGGCCACGGCCACGGTGCCGAACATCACCAGTTCGGCGCCGCCGAGCACCGGTTTGGGCATGAGTTGCAGCACCGCGCCGATCATCGGGAACAGCCCCAGCAGCACCAACAGGCCGGCGATGAAGAACGCCACGTAGCGGCTGGCGACGCCGGTCAGCTGGATCACGCCGTTGTTCTGCGCGAAGGTCACCATCGGCATGCTGTTGAACACTGCAGCCATGGCCGAATTGAGGCCATCGGCGAGCAGACCGGACTTGATCCGGCGAATGTACAGCGGGCCCTTGACCGGTTGCCGTGAAATCATCGAGTTGGCGGTCAGGTCGCCAGCCGCCTCCAGCGGTGAAACCAGGAAGATCACCGCCACCGGCACGAACGCCACCCAGTCGAAATTGAAGCCGTACTTGAACGGCACCGGCACGCTGACCAGCGGCACTTCGGGCATCGAGGCGAAATCCACGGTGCCCATCAGCCATGCGACCACGTAGCCGAGGGTCAGGCCGATGACGATCGCGCCCAGGCGCAGAAACGGCACGTCGACGCGGTTCAGCACAACGATGGTGCCGATCACCAAAGCGGCCAGGAACACATGGCTGGCCGCGCCCAGATCAGGCGCGCCGAAACCGCCGGCGATGTCGGTCATCGCTACTTTGATCAGCGACAGGCCCATCAACGTGATGATGGTGCCGGTGACCACCGGAGTGATCAGCATCCTGAGCTTGCCGATGAACTGACTGAGCACCACTTCGATGAATGCCGCGAAGAAGCACACACCGAAAATGGTCGAGAGAATTTCATCGGTACCGCCGCCACGTGCCTTGACCATGAAACCGGCGCTGAGAATCACGCTGATAAAGGAAAAACTGGTGCCTTGCAGGCACAGCAGACCGGAACCCACTGGGCCGAAACGCTTGGCTTGAACGAACGTGCCGAGGCCCGAGACGAACAGCGCCATGCTGATCAGGTAAGGAATTTCACTTTGCAGGCCCAGGGCGCCGCCCATGATCAGGGTCGGGGTAATGATGCCGACGAAGCTCGCGAGCACGTGTTGCAGTGCGGCGAACACCGTGGCGGTCAAGTGCGGTCGGTCGTTGAGGCCGTAGATCAGATCGTTGTTGCGCGGGACTTTTTCAGAGGCGGTCATGGTGTTTTGCGCGCCGTGAGGCGGGGCCGGGTCAGAAAATGGAGGCGCAGGATGCCGGAAGCGGGCGGCGAGGGCAACGAGCAAAAATTGCCTGAAAGGTCAAGAAATACGGGGTTTGAACTTGTTGCTGTGCCTGTGGTGAGGGGATTTATCCCCGATGGACTGCGTAGCAGGCCCAGCTCCTGAATACCGAAGAGCCGGGCCGCTTCGCGCCCATCGGGGATAAATCCCCTCACTACAGGTTAATTGCTGGCAGAAATTTTTCGGGTGAAGGCTGCGAGCAAATCCTCCTCAAACGCCTTTTGCGCATCCCCCGGTACCTGTGCGCGGTGTCGGGCCAGATGAAACGCCACTTCGAAACTCAGTTCCCCAGGCCGCAGCGCGCGCAGCAGTCCCTTGTCCTCCCAGACCCGCGCATAGTGATCGGGCAAATAATCGATGTGCTTGCCGGAAAGAATGAACGCGAGGGTACCTTCGACCTGCTCCGAACGCGCGGAACAGCGCTGGTCCGCAAACGGCTCGCCACGGCGCATGAACCGATACGGATGATCGACCCGGTCGCAGGCTTGCAACGCCGCGTCATCCGGCGCATCGACGCTGAACAGCGGATGCCCCTGCGCGCAATACAAATGCTGGGTTTCCTGGAACAGTTCGCGGTAATCGAAAGCGCTCTGCACCTGTGAGAAATAACCGATGGCCAGGTCCAGCCGCTGTTGCAGCAGCAGGCGCTCCATCTCCCCGGGCATCGCGCTGATTAACTCGATGCGAACCGACTCGTCGCGTTCGCGAAAGCGCCGGATTGCATCCGCCACCCGCAGCAGCACCGACTGATCGACTGCTTCGGAAAGGCCCAGCCGCACCTCACCGATCAACCGTCCAGCGACGCCGTTGGATTGATGGCGGAAGGTCTCGATGGATTCAAACAGCGTGCGAATCGCGATCAGCAATTGCTCGCCCTTGGGCGTCACGCTGAACCCACCCTTGCCCCGGCTGCACAGACGATAACCGAGGCGGGTTTCCAGCTTGGCCATTTGCTGGCTGATGCTCGACTGGCTCAGGCCCAGCTCACCTTGCGCCGCGCTGAAGCCGCCACATTCCACGACCCGCACAAACAGGCGCAGCAACTGCAGGTCGACGTCGTGAAGCTGACCGAGCATCACATTACTCCCGGATAAAGTCAGGTTAACAAACTTGGTATTTCTGCAATGTATCCGACGGCGCATCCTGCCACCACTTCCTCCGGTCAGGTGTTCGTCATGGCTCCCGTATTCAAGCTGTGTTTTCCCGCGCTGTTGTTGTCCGTGGTCATCCAGGCACAGGCCGAGGACAAGACCCTCAATCTCTACAGCTGGGCCGATTACGTGCCGGCGCAGACGCTGCAGCGTTTTGAGCAGGAGACCGGCATTCATGTGCGATACGACACCTTCGATACGTCCGAGGTGTTGGAAACCAAACTGCTCACCGGTGGCAGCGGTTATGACGTGGTGGTGCCGTCGTCCAGCGTGCTGGCCCGTGGCTTGGCGGCGGGCGCGCTGAAGGAAATTCCCCATGAGGGCCTCAAGGGTTACGCCAACCTTGATCCCGATCTGCTGGAAAAACTTGCCGCCGTCGATCCCGGTAATCGCTACGCCGTGCCTTATACCTGGGGCACACTCGGGTTGGGGCTGAACGTCGAGGCGGTGAAAAAGCGCTTGCCGGACGTGCCGCTGAACAGCCTCGACCTGCTGTTCAAACCCGAGTACGCCAGCAAGCTCAAGGACTGCGGCATTGCTGTACTCGACTCGCCGCAGGAAGTCATTGGTCTGGCGTTGCACTACTTGGGTAAAGATCCCTACAGCACCGACAAAAATGATCTGGCCGCCGCCGAAGCCTTGTTGCAGAAACTCCAGCCGTCAGTGCTGTACGTCGCCACCGGCCGGCAGATCAACGATTTGGCCAATGGCAGCGTATGCCTGGCGCTGACCTACAACGGCGATGTGAGCATGGCAGCCGATCAGGCGCACAAGGCCAGCAAACCGTACGAGGTCGCTTACCGGATTCCGCGCGAAGGCACGTTGATCTGGCAGGACAACCTGGCGATTCCCAAGGACGCGCCGAACCCGCAGGCCGCGCGGGCGTTCATCGAATTCATGCTGCGCCCCGAATCGGTCGCCGAGCTGACCAACACGCTGTTTTTTGCCACCGCCAATCAGGCTGCAACGCCGCTGGTGGACGAGGCGGTGCGCAATGATCCGGACATCTATCCACCCGCCGAAATGCGCGAGCGCTTGTACGCCGACCGCAGCATGAGCCTCAAGGACATGCGTCAGCGCACGCGCCTGTGGACCACTTTCCGTAGCCATCAATAATCAAAGGAGCACACCGATGGACGTGCCGATGCTCAACGACCAAGCCATGACCCGTGACAGCCTGTACGGGACTGCCGCCGAAAGCACCTACGCCGGGATCACCAGTTTCATGCGTCGCCGCTACAGCCGTGATTTGCGCGGCGTTGACGTGGCCGTCAGCGGGGTTCCGTTCGACACGGCCACCAGCAACCGCCCGGGCGCGCGTTTCGGGCCTCGGGGGATTCGCGCCGCGTCCACCGGGATCGCCTGGGAGCGCCACTGGCCGTGGGCGTTCGATCCGTTCGATCATCTGGCGGTGATCGACTACGGCGACTGCGACTTCGATTACGGTTCACCGCACACCATCCCGGAAAGCATCGAGGCGCATGCCGAGCGCATTCTTGATGCCGGCAGTGCGATGCTGACCTTTGGTGGCGACCACTTCATTACCTATCCGCTGCTCAAGGCCCATGCCCGCAAACACGGCGCGCTGTCGCTGATCCACTTCGATGCGCACAGCGACACCTGGCCGGACGAGGGCGGCAAACGTGTCGATCACGGCACCATGTTCTGGCATGCGGCCAAGGAGGGCTTGGTCGATCCGGCGCGCTCGGTGCAGATCGGTTTGCGCACCACCAATGACGATCATCAGGGCTTTGCCGTGCTTGATGCACGTCAGGTACATCGGCGGGGCTGCGAGGCGATTGTCGAGGCAATTCGCGCACGGGTTGGCGACCACCCGGTGTATCTGACGTTCGATATCGACTGCCTCGATCCGGCCTTTGCCCCGGGCACCGGCACTCCGGTGTGTGGCGGGTTGAGCACGGTGCAGGCGCTGGAAATCCTCGGCGGCTTGCGCGGAATCAATCTGGTGGGCATGGACGTGGTGGAAGTGGCACCGGCCTATGATCATGCGGACGTGACGTCACTGGCAGCGGCAACCCTGGCCATGGAAATGCTCTGCCTCTACGCCGCCCGACATAAAGTCGACCTCTGACACCCCACAACCCCTGTGTAGGAGCTGCCGAAGGCTGCGATCTTTTCATCTTTAAAACAAAATAAAAAGATCGCAGCCTCGTTGCACTCGACAGCTCCTGCAGGGATATATACTGCCGCGCATGACTTTCGACTCTCCTTTAAGCGCCTGGCAACACGCGATCGAGCACAAGGGTTTCATCCAGGATGAAGCCCAGGAGCATGCGGTCTGGGCGCTGCAAAAATGCCATGAAGCCTTGCACGCCGGTGCCCGTTCGGTCGCCGGCGTGTATTTGTGGGGCCCGGTCGGGCGCGGCAAGACCTGGTTGATGGATCAGTTCTATCAGAGCCTGCGGGTGCCGGCCCGACGGCAGCACTTTCATCATTTCATGGGCTGGGTGCACCAGCGCTCATTCCAGTTGACCGGGATCGCCGATCCGCTGCGAGCGCTGGCAAAAGAGCTGGCGGCGCAAGTGCGCGTGCTGTGTTTCGATGAGCTGTTCGTCAACGACATCGGCGACGCGATCATCCTCGGACGCCTGTTTCAGGTGATGTTCGACGAAGGCGTGGTGGTGGTCTGCACCTCCAACTTGCCGCCGGATGAGCTGTATGCCGACGGCTTCAACCGTGATCGTTTTGTCCCGGCGATTGCCGCGATCAAGGCGCATATGCAAGTGGTGGCGGTGAACGGTGCCGAGGATCATCGCCTGCATCCGGGTGCAGGTCTGCAGCGGTATTTTGTCGTTGCGCCGGGGCAGGACAGCGCGCTGCAGCAGGTCTTCCAGTCGCTTAACGCCGGGCAGCCCGCCAGCAACGAGCCGGTGCCCGTCGGCCATCGTGTGCTGAACGTGGTGCAAGCCAGTGCGACGTTGCTCTGGAGCCGCTACGCCGATCTCTGCGAGCAACCGTTTGCCGCGATGGACTTTATCGCGCTGTGCGATCGCTATCGGGCTATTCTGTTGAGCGATGTGCCGAACCTCAGCGCACAGAAGCGCGAAGGGCGTATCGCTCGCGGTACCGAGGATGGCTCGGCGCAGGTGGTGGCCGGCGACCGCGAACTGCCGCAACTGTCGGTGCACGACGACGGCGTGCGTCGTTTCATCGCCTTGGTCGACGAGTGTTACGACCGTAAAGTCCCGCTGTACATTGAGGCGCAGGTGCCGATGGACGCGCTGTACACCGAGGGTTATCTGGAATTTCCGTTCCGGCGCACCCTCAGCCGATTGCAGGAGATGCAGTTGCAGCGTTTTGCCGAATCCTGAGCGCAGAGGGCGCGAACATGAGCCAACCGCTGTCGCATCATTTACTGACCATGGCCTACCAGAACGCGTGGGCCAATCATCGCTTGGGCAACGCCTGGGCCCAACTCGACGCTGAGGCTCTGGCAGCGCCACGGGTGAGTTTTTTTCCGAGCATCCGCCTCACACTCAATCATATCCTGACGTGCGACTGGTTCTACGTCGACGCGCTGGAGCGCGAGTTGCGCGGTGACGAGCCGCATCCCGACTGCTATGTGTTTTTCAACCGTGACGAGCCGTTTACCGAGGCCTCTGCGCTGCGTGAAGAGCAGGCGCACGTGGACCGTCGGTTGATCGCTTATTGTGAGCAACTGCGCGATGCCGATCTGGGGCGGATCGTCACCATCGCCCGGGAAACGCCGCAGCACGACAGCCGCCTGCGCATGCTTTCGCACCTGTTCGAGCATCAGATCCATCATCGTGGGCAAGTGCATGCGATGCTCAGCGCAACTTCGGTGAAACCGCCGCAGCTGGATGAGTTTTTCTGCGCTGGCGAGAGCGGCCTGCGTGCTCAGGATTTTGCCGAACTGGGTTGGACCGAGGAGCTGATCTGGGGGCGCTGACGCTGGAAAATCAAAAGATCGCAGCCTGCGGCAGCTCCTACAGGCGTTTGCTATCAGCGTTTCTCCGGTTGTGGCCCACGGCAGCCTCGCGTTAAGGTCGAGCAGCCTTTCAGGTGTGCACCTTGCACGCCGGGGCTTTGATCGGGGATGGAAATGGATTCCGCAGAAATACTTGTGCTGCAAGCCAGCTACACCAATCCACTGCACGCCGAAGCCATCGGCATTGTGCTCAATCATTACGCAGAAGACCCGATGGGCGGCGGCCATTCGCTTGACCCGGATCTGCTGCGTCGTCTGCCTGAAGAGCTGGCCCGCCGGCCCCACGCGTTCAGCGTGCTGGCGTTCGTCGGTGGTGAGCCGGCAGGGCTGGTGAACTGCTTTGAAGGGTTCTCGACGTTTGCCTGCAAACCGCTGGTCAATATTCACGATGTGTCAGTGCTGGCGAAATTTCGCGGCCTCGGGCTGAGCCAGAAAATGCTACGCAAGGTCGAGGAGATTTCCCGCCAGCGCGGCTGCTGCAAGATCACCCTGGAAGTGCTCGAAGGCAATGCGGTGGCGCAGAACGCCTATCAAAAGTTCGGCTTCGCCCCCGGCATGTTCGACCCGGAACATGGCCGCATGCTGTTCTGGATCAAGGATCTGCAGGCATAAAAAAAGGCGCCCCACACAGGGCGCCCAACTGTCGTCTCCGAGGCCAGAGCGGAGCCATCGGAGGTCCATCGGTTGCTCGGCGAATCAGTCGCGATAAGACTCGGTGACTTGCGCGGTCTGATCGATCGGGACCTGCAGTTCCGCTGCTTTGTTGTCGGTCGGTTGTTCACTTGGCGCGGGGTGGACCGGGAAGTTGTCGTAGTAATGCCGCATACGTTCGGCGCCGCCCTCGGCAAAGGCGCTGGCGGAACCGAAGGCGAGTAGCCCGGCAAGAATGGCGGTGGTGGTTTTCATGGTGCCTCCTACTGAAAAACGTGGGAGCCGTTCGTCCATGAAGCAGATCTCGGGGCACAGTGTCCCGGCGCGGCATTAACTCGGGGTTAACAGCGGTGGTGAGGGGATTGGGTGACGCATTGCGCGTCACCTCGAGCGTGGGGCCGCTTCGCGACCCATCGGGGATGAATCCCCTCACCACAGGGTTTGGTTTGATTGGATGGGTCAGAGCTTCCAGTCCAGGCTCAGCGTCACCGTGCGCGGGTCGCCCCAGTACACGCCGTTGTAGAAACCGACATTGTCGTAATACTTCTTGTCGAACAGGTTATCGACGTTCAGCGATGCCGACAGGTGCTTGTCGAATTCATAACGCGACATCAGCTTGACCACGCTGTAGGCCTGTTGAGTGATACGCGCCGGTTCGGTGATGATCCGGCCGTTGGCGCCGCGCCCGACCGGGCGGTTGGCCGCGCCATAGACGTCGCTCTGCCAGTTCACCGCGCCACCGACAGTCAGTGCGTGCCAGTTGCCCGGCAAGCGATAGGCCGTGGACAGCCGCAGCATGTTCAGCGGTTGCGCGGTGTTGCTGCGCTGTTTTTCGCCGTCGACGGAATGGGTGTAGGTGTAGCCGGCGGTCATGTTCCAGCCATTGAAGATTTCGCCGGACACTTCGGCCTCGAAGCCATTGACCTTGTTGCCCTTGCCGCCGGACTTGAAAAACTCCTCGCCACTCACCGGGTCTGGTGGCACCGAGTTGTCGCGCTCGGCGACGTTGTCCTGTTTGCTCCAGAACACTGCTGTCGCCAGGTTCAGGCGTTCGTCGAGCAGGCTGCCCTTGAGCCCGACTTCGTAGTTGCTGCCAACCACGGGGTCGAGGTAATTGCGGTTGCTGTCGCGTTTACTCTGCGGTTTGAAAATGTCGGTGTAGCTCACGTAAGCCGTGTACTCCGGCGTCAGGTCATAAAGCAGGCCGGCGTAGGGCGTCCAGATATCGTTCTGACGCTGATGGGTGGCATCGGTGCTGGTCAGTTTTTGCTGCGCGTCATAGTAGTAATCGGTGCTGGATTCGTCCCAACTGCCATAGCGGCTGCCGATGACGGCATGCAGCTCATCGGTCAGGCTCAGGCGGGTCGCGAGGTAACCGGCCTTTTGCCGAGTGATGCCTCGCGCGCCCGGCAGGCCGGTAACGGTGTCGGCGAATTTGCCGATGTCACCCATGTATTTCCAGTCGCGGATCTTGCCGTAGTCGGCGGCTTGGGGGCTGTTGAAGGCGTAGGGCGAAGTCGAGCGGTTTTCCGCCTCGCCGTAGCCGAACATCATCTCGTGTTCGCGGCCGAACAACTGGTATGGCCCCGACAGGTTGAAGTCGTACACGCTCATTTTCTGCGTGCCGAGCATGTGCCCCATGTAGGCCGTCATGCCGCTGCGGTCGGCCTCGGGGAAACCGGAGCCGCCGTAATAGACCTTGCCGTCGGTATCACTTTCGCGGTGGGTGTAGGCGGCCTTCAGCTTCCAGCCATCACCCAATTGCTGGTCCAGAGTAACGAACGCGGTCTTGTCCTTCAGCGGCCAGGAGCTCCAGGAGGTCGCCATGTTCGTTGACCGGCCAAGACCCGCCTTGCTGCCGTCCGCGTTCCAGTACGGCACGGTGCCCCAGGAGGTGCCTTGTACCTGCTTGTCCTGATAGTCGTAACCGACGGCAAGCACCGTGGAGTCGGTCAGATCAGCCTCGAGAATGCCGTAGCCGACCTCGCGTTGCAGCGCGTATTTGTCACGGAACGACTGGCTGTCACGATAGGCCAGCACCGTGCGCCCGCGCAGCCGGCCGTCGAAAGCCAGCGGCCCACCAACATCGACATAGCTGTAATAGTTGTCATAGCTGCCACCGCTGACCCCGGCCAGTGCCTGCCACTGGGCAGTCGGGCGTTTGCGTACCATGTTGATGGTGGCGGAGGGATCACCGGCGCCGGTGGTAAGGCCGGTCGCGCCGCGGACCACTTCGATGCGGTCGTAGATGATGGTGTCCGAATCCGATTTCATGCGCCCGAAGGTGTTGAGCATTCCGTCGATCTGGAAGTTGTTGATCGGGTAACCCCGCGCCGAATAGCTGACTCGGTCCGAGTCGTTGTGTTGCACGACGATACCGGTGGTCTGACGCATGGCTTCGGACAAGGTACCGAGCTTGAAATCATCCATCTGCTGGCGCGTGACCACGGACACCGATTGCGGGGTTTCTTTGATCGACAGGTTCAGCCGCGTTGCGGTGCTCATCGCGCCGGTGGTGTAGGAATGGGTGTTTTCGGTATTGAGGCCGAGGCCTTCAGCGCTGACGCTGGTGGCGTCCAGTTCCAGCGCCTGGGCGGCGGATTGTGGCGCTGTTTCAGGGTCGGTTTCAGCCAGCAGATCGGGACTCAACGCCATGCTGAACAAGCCGACAGTCAGGGTCATGGAACGGGTAATGGGCGCGAACATCGCAGCCGACTCCTTGTCTTCGAGGGAAAAAATCCGTTGGTTCAAAGACGAGGTGCAGCCCGACGATTTAGTATCAAACAAGAGATATTATTATTTGGAGATATTTCCCGACTTCGCCGAGACGGGCGAAAAGCTGCTCACGGCGCTTGCCCAATGGACGGCGGCGGGTATGCTGTTGGCCTGCCGAGGAGATAGCAATGGCCTACGATTTTGACCTTTATGTGATTGGTGCCGGTTCCGGCGGTGTACGTGCAGCGCGCTTCGCGGCCGGTTTCGGCGCGAAAGTGGCGGTGGCCGAGAGTCGTTATCTGGGCGGTACCTGCGTCAACGTCGGCTGCGTGCCGAAGAAACTGCTGGTGTACGGCGCGCATTTCGCCGAAGACTTCGAACAGTCGTCCGGTTTCGGCTGGAGTCTGGGTGAAGCCAATTTCGACTGGGCGACCCTGATCGCCAACAAAGACCGCGAGATCAATCGCCTCAACGGCATTTATCGCAACTTGCTGGTCAACAGCGGCGTGACCCTGCACGAAGCCCACGCGAAAATCGTCGGTCCGCATGAGGTCGAGGTCAACGGTGAGCGCTTTACCGCGAAGAACATCCTGATCGCTACGGGTGGCTGGCCGCAGATTCCGGAGATTCCGGGGCACGAACACGCGATCAGTTCCAATCAGGCGTTCTTCCTCAAAGAGCTGCCGAAACGGGTACTGGTGGTCGGTGGTGGTTACATCGCGGTCGAGTTTGCCGGGATTTTCCACGGCCTGGGCGCGAACACTACGCTGCTGTATCGCGGTGATCTGTTCCTGCGTGGTTTCGATGGCTCGGTGCGCAAGCATTTGCAGGAAGAGCTGACCAAGCGCGGTATGGATCTGCAATTCAACGCCGACATCGCGCGCATCGACAAGCAGCCTGACGGTAGCCTCAAGGCGACCCTCAAGGATGGCCGCGTACTGGAAGCCGACTGCGTGTTCTACGCCACGGGCCGCCGTCCGATGTTGGACAATCTGGGCCTGGAAAACACTGATGTGCAGCTGACAGACAAGGGCTTTATCAAGGTCGACGAGCAGTATCAGACCAGTGAACCATCGATTCTGGCGTTGGGTGACGTCATCGGTCGCGTGCAACTGACGCCGGTTGCACTGGCCGAAGGCATGGCGGTGGCGCGGCGCTTGTTCAAGCCGGAGCAATATCGTCCAGTGGATTACAAGATGATCCCGACGGCGGTGTTCAGTCTGCCGAACATCGGCACTGTCGGCCTGACCGAAGAGGACGCGCGGGAAGCGGGCCACGAAGTGGTGATTTTCGAGAGCCGCTTCCGTCCGATGAAGCTGACGCTGACCGAATGTCAGGAGAAAACCCTGATGAAACTGGTGGTCGACGGCAAGACCGACAAAGTGCTCGGCTGCCATATGGTCGGCCCGGACGCGGGTGAGATCGTGCAAGGTCTGGCAATTGCTCTGAAGGCTGGCGCGACCAAGCGTGACTTCGACGACACAATCGGGGTGCACCCGACGGCCGCCGAAGAGTTCGTCACCATGCGTACGCCGGTCGGCGCTTAAGCATCCTTCGCTTTGGCTGTGTCTGGCGCTGCTGCAACGGTAGCCGCCAGACGCAGGCTGTCTTCCAGGCTCGCTTGAGTCTTGGTCAATTCCTTTTCCAGTGACTGATTGAGCTGCCGCTGTTCGTCGGCATCCTGTTTCAGCGTCTGACTCTCCAGCAGGGCCACGCGCAAGCGTTCCTGGAGGAGGGTGCGCTCGCTGTCGACGCGAGTGGCTTGCTCCAGCAACTGATCCTGACGCTGGTTGCTGTGCTTGAGCTGCTCCTGCATCAGGCTCAGTTCGCGCTGGGTACCACGGTTTTCCGTGAGCAGACGTTCGTTGTCGCGGTGCAGCTGGGTGATCTCGTCCTGACGCACCAGTGCACTTTGTTGCGCCTGGCGCAATTCCATCTGCAACTGCTGCAGCTGTCCTTCGTGACGGGCCTGCTCCTGTTCGCGCTGCTCTTTAGTGGCGTTGCGGTAATGCTCGAGAGCATCGCGGGCGTGCAGATGTTTTTCTTCCAGCGAGCGGATCTGCTCGTCCTTGTCCTGCAGGCGCAACTCGAAGTCGGCCAGCGCCTGATTGAGTCCGGCGTTGCGGGTTTGCTCGGTCTGCAGCATCGAGCGGGTTTCTTTCAACGCCTCGGACTCCCGGGCCAGTGCTGCGCCCTGGATGTCGTGCTGATGCTCCAGTTGTTCGAGTGCCTGGCGTACCTGTTTGAGTTCCGCTTCCAGCGTTTCACGCTGCTCTTCGAACTGCTCGCGCGCTTGCTCGATGGGCTCTTGTGCCTGTTCTTTCAGGCGCTGGGCGAGGCGTGAGACCAGCGCCGTCAGCTCATCGTTGATCGGTTCCGCGGACGCTTCGACCGGTTGGCTGCCGTCATCCAGCTCTTTCAGATAGCGATGGATCGTGGTTTTCGAACCGGTGTTGCCCAGTTCGATGCGTACTGCATCGATGCTGGGGTGTTCGCCTCGGGCCAGAATCGCTGCGCGCGCGATCTGCACCACTGCCTTATTTACGCCGCCACGGGCCATGTGAATTCCTACCATTTCGTACTGTGGTACATGCCACCAAAGTACGCAGTGTACCACGCTGAAAATAAAGTTAAATGCTTGATTATTCACAGGCGGGATATACTGGTATTACCCAATGTCAGGTGATTAAATTGCTTTTTTGCGCCCTGAATCAGTACGCCAGCGAGAACACTGTCCATGAGCGAGATTGATCGCTATCTGCAAGCCGCCACCCGTGACAACACCCGCCGCAGCTATCGTTCGGCGATTGAACACTTTGAAGTCAAGTGGGGTGGATTCCTGCCGGCGACGGCCGATAGCGTTGCGCGTTATCTGGTCGAGCATGCTGGCGTGCTGTCGATCAATACGCTGAAGCTGCGTTTGTCGGCGCTGGCGCAGTGGCACAACAGTCAGGGTTTTGCCGACCCAACCAAGGCGCCAGTGGTGCGCAAGGTCTTCAAAGGCATTCGCGCACTGCATCCGGCGCAGGAAAAACAGGCCGAGCCGCTGCAATTGCACGATCTGCAGCAAGTGGTCGACTGGCTTGAACAGGAAGTCCGCAGTGCGCGGCAGCAGCAAGATCGCCCGCAGTTGCTCAAGGCCTGTCGCGACCGGGCGCTGATCCTGCTGGGTTTCTGGCGCGGCTTTCGCAGCGATGAGCTGTGCCGTTTGCAGATCGAGCATGTGCAAGCGCACGCCGGCAGCGGCATCACCCTGTACCTGCCGCGCAGCAAGGGCGACCGCGAGAACCTCGGGCAGACCTATCAGGCACCGGCGCTGCTCAAGCTGTGCCCGGTGCAGGCTTATATCGACTGGATCACCGAGGCGGCGCTGGTACGCGGTCCGGTGTTTCGCGGCATCGACCGCTGGGGACATCTGAGCGAGGAGGGCTTGCACGCCAACAGTGTCATTCCATTACTGCGTCAGGCGCTGGAGCGCGCCGGCATCCCGGCCGAGCGCTACACCAGCCATTCCCTGCGTCGCGGCTTTGCCACCTGGGCGCATCAAAGTGGCTGGGATCTGAAATCCTTGATGAGCTATGTCGGCTGGAAGGATATGAAGTCAGCTATGCGCTATGTTGAAGCGAGCCCCTTTCACGGGATGGCTCGGATTACGGATAAGCCGGCTTCGTCGTAGATATGGTTTTCTTCTATTAATACAGTCAGCTAATAGCGAAAACAAATCAGCAGCATCAGGTTTGCCAATGAGCCATCCGTCGAGTGAGTGGGTAGGATTCACCCATCGAATTCACAACCCTGACGGAGAGTCATCAATGCCTATCATCAACAGCCAAGTAAAACCGTTCAAAGCTACCGCATTCAAAAACGGCGACTTCGTACAAGTCTCGGACGCTGACCTGAAAGGCAAATGGTCCGTAGTGTTCTTCTACCCAGCCGACTTCACCTTCGTGTGCCCAACCGAGCTGGAAGACCTGGCCGACAACTACGCTGCGTTCCAGAAACTGGGCGTGGAAATCTACAGCGTTTCGACCGACACCCACTTTGCCCACGCTGCCTGGCACAACACTTCGCCAGCCATCGGCAAAATCGAATACACCATGATCGGCGACCCGACCCACGTCATCTCCCGCAACTTCGACGTGCTGATCGAAGAAGCTGGTCTGGCTGACCGTGGCACCTTCGTGATCAACCCTGAAGGCCAGATCAAAATCGTTGAACTGAACGATGGCGGCGTTGGCCGTGACGCTTCCGAGCTGCTGCGCAAGATCAAGGCTGCTCAGTACGTTGCTGCTCACCCAGGCGAAGTTTGCCCAGCCAAGTGGAAAGAAGGCGAGGCCACTCTGGCTCCGTCCCTGGACCTGGTCGGCAAGATCTGAGTCTGTGAGACACGCAACACAGGGCGGGACTCCGCACCTACTTCAGTAAGCTGCACCGCCCATTGAAAAAGCCCGGGCGAAATTCGCTCGGGCTTTTTTTCGCCTTGAATAAACACACAGGAGATCGCCCGTATGTTGGACGCCAATCTTAAAGCCCAGTTGAAATCGTACCTGGAACGGGTCACCCAACCGATCGAGATCGTTGCTTCCCTCGACGACGGTGCGAAATCCCGGGAAATGCTTGACCTGCTGAAAGACGTTGCCAGTCTTTCGAGCCAAATTACCCTGATCGACAGCGGCACCGATGCCCGCAAGCCGTCGTTCTCGATCAACCGCCCAGGTGCCGACATCAGCCTGCGTTTCGCCGGCATCCCGATGGGCCACGAATTCACATCGCTGGTGCTGGCCCTGTTGCAGGTCGGTGGCCACCCATCGAAAGCCAGTGCTGAAGTCATCGAACAGATCCGCTCGCTCAAGGGTGAGTTCAGTTTCGAAACCTACTTCTCGCTGTCGTGCCAGAACTGCCCGGACGTGGTCCAGGCGCTGAACCTGATGGCCGTGCTGAATCCGAACATCCGTCACGTCGCCATCGACGGCGCGTTGTTCCAGGACGAAGTCAACGATCGCAAGATCATGGCCGTGCCGAGCATCTATCTTAACGGTGAAAACTTCGGTCAGGGCCGCATGGGCCTGGAAGAAATCCTCGCCAAACTCGATAGCGGCGCCATCGAGCGTCAGGCCGAGAAGATCAGCGCCAAGCAAGCTTTTGATGTCCTCGTAGTTGGCGGTGGCCCGGCCGGTGCTTCGGCTGCTATCTATGCCGCCCGTAAAGGCATTCGCACCGGGGTTGCGGCTGAGCGCTTCGGCGGTCAGGTGCTGGACACCATGGCCATCGAGAACTTCATTTCCGTGCAGGAAACCGAAGGCCCGAAACTGGCGACGGCGCTGGAAGAACACGTCAAGCAGTACGACGTCGATATCATGAACCTGCAGCGCGCCGACAAACTGATCCCCGGCAAGAACGGCGAGCTGCACGAAGTCCATTTCGCCAGTGGCGCGACCCTGAAAGCCAAGAGCGTGATCCTGGCGACCGGCGCACGCTGGCGTGAAATGAACGTGCCGGGTGAGCAGGAATACCGCAACAAGGGCGTGGCGTACTGCCCGCACTGCGACGGTCCGCTGTTCAAAGGCAAGCGTGTGGCGGTGATCGGTGGCGGTAACTCCGGCGTCGAAGCGGCCATCGACCTGGCCGGTATCGTTTCCCACGTGACGCTGCTGGAGTTCGACGTGCAACTGCGTGCCGACGCGGTGCTGCAACGCAAACTGCACAGTCTGCCAAATGTCACCGTGATCACCAGTGCGCAAACCACTGAAGTCACCGGCAATGGCGAGAAGGTCAACGGCCTGCGTTACAAGGATCGCAAGACTGACGAACTGCGCAACGTCGAGCTGGAAGGGATCTTCGTACAGATCGGTCTGCTGCCGAACACTGACTGGCTCAAAGGCACCATCGAGCTGTCGCCACGTGGCGAGATCATCGTCGATAACCGTGGCGAGACGTCGATCCCGGGGATCTTCGCGGCGGGTGACGTGACCACTGTGCCGTACAAGCAGATCGTGATTGCAGTGGGCGAGGGCGCCAAGGCTTCCCTCAGCGCGTTCGATCACTTGATCCGTACTTCGGCGCCGGCGTAAACGTCAGTCGCTGAAACGCAAAAACCCATGAGCGATCATGGGTTTTTTTATGGGTGAAGCAAAAGATCGCAGCCTGCGGCAGCTCCTACAGGGGATGTGTAAGAGCTGGCGAGGCCTGCGATCTTTTTACAGCGGCGCAGGCTGAATGATTTCAACCCAGTAGCCATCCGGGTCCTTGATGAACGCCAGGCTTTTCATGCGGCCATCGGTCAGGCGCTTCTGGAAGTCACAGCCCAGCTCTTCAAAGCGCGCGCAAGCCGCAACGATGTCCGGCACCGAAATGCAAATGTGACCGAAACCGCGCGGGTCGGTGTTGCCATTGTGATAAGCGAAGTCGGCGTCGTTTTCGGTGCCGTGGTTGTGAGTCAGTTCGAGGATGCCGGGAATCGACTTCATCCACTCGGTGCGGGCCGCGGCGTCGGCCGGGATCTGCGACTTGTCGACGAGGGCGAGGAAGTACAGGCTGAATTCGGCCTCCGGGAAGTCACGCTTTTCAACCAGCGAGAAGCCCAGGACGCGGGTGTAGAAGTCCAGGGACTTGGTGATGTCCTTCACACGCAGCATGGTGTGGTTGAAGACGAAGTTGCGGGTTGCGCTGTCTGGCGTGGCAGTGACGCCGGGGAAAGTGTTCAGTTCGTGCAGGCTCATAGGCCCTCCGTAACAATGGGGCGAGTGAATGAGCGCAATGATACGCATGCGGGGCGGCATCGCCAAACCGAATGCGCGGCTTGCTCTGGGGGCGACCGGGCCTCAGACTTTGCTGCTCAATCTGCGAGTGCCTCTGGTAATGATCCGACCGTTCAACGTGCTATTCGTTTGCCTTTTTTCGTCGCTGCTGGCCGCTCCGGCATGGGCCGATCAGCCGAGTATCACCTGGCCTGCGGGGTGGGAAATCCAGGCATTGCCCGACACACCGCCGCAGGTGTCGCGCCAGCGTGCGGTGAAAAACGACGCCGATGGCAATCAGGTCATGGTGATGGAGTTGACCATGACTCAGGTTGAAGCTGATCATCAGGTCAATGTGCCGGGCGTGCTGCTGGAGATGCGCAAGTCGATTCAGAAAGACTTTTTCCAGGGTGGTTATCAGAGTGTGTGCAATAAGGTGCACCCGGCGAAACTCGGCGCTCTGGACGCACTGGAAACCACCTGTACGATCACTGAAAATGGCCGACATGTGTTGTCGCAAACATTGGTTGCGGCGGTCGGGGCGGATAAGGCTTATGTACTTTCTTACGCGGGTCAGGCTGAGATTTATAAGGCCAGTGCTGACGAAATAGTCGCCGTGAGAAACAGCTTGAAACTTTAAGCCTCTGTATCACCTCGGCCAGGTTAGATACCTCGAAGGCATTAAGCACAAAGTTTAGCAGCGGTGACCGTCGCAACATCCCGGCATGAATTTTTAGCCTCACGTCTTGTGGGTGCTAAAGCGGATTGATAACTAGCGCGGGGGAAATCGTTGCTTTTGTTAGATATTGTCGAAAAAAAAGCCCTGCATACAGCAGGGCTTGTTTGTTGGCGCAAGATTAACCGCGCAACCAGGAATCAACGGTGGCTGCACCGTATTGTTCCTTCCAGGCTTTCAAGCCACGGTGGTTGCCGCCCTTGGTTTCGATCAGTTCACCGGTGTGCGGGTTCTGATAAACCTTGACCACGCGAGCGCGGCGGGTTTTTGGTGCGGCGGACACTTGCAAGCCGGACTTGGACGGGTTCGGATCGAGAATGGCGATGATGTCTTTCAGGCCTTTGCCGTAGGTTTTCATCAGCCCCTGGAGCTTTTCTTCGAATTCGATTTCTTTCTTGAGCCCGGCATCGTTCTTCAGCGATTCCAGCTGCTTGAGCTGTTCCTGAAGGGCCTTTTCAGCTGCACGAAATTCAGCGAGTCTGGACAATATCTTTACTCCAATAGTGTGTTTGGCTGATACCAACCGCAAACAAAGCTATAAGCCAAGAGCCTTGAAGCGACTCGGTGATAATGGCTCACCTGTCAATCTTGCACAGGCTGAAAAAATTGTAGTAGTTAATGCGCCAAGAGTAAATCCTGATCTTGTCGTCATGTAACAACAGTGGTGTTTTGTATCAATTTGGTGCGTCGGGTCGAAGCGTCGGGCTTAATTTATTTTTAGTTAACGATCACTTAATGCAGCGATGAAGTCAGCGCCGGGCATGGGTTTTCCGAACAGATAGCCTTGCAGGAAGTTGACGTGGTGTGCGGTCAGGTAGTCAGCCTGTGCCGGAGTTTCTACACCTTCGGCAACAATACCCAGATCAAGCTTGGCCGAGAGTTCGATAATCGTGTCCAGAATATGCCGCGACAGCGCATCAATGCCGATCATCGCGACAAAACTCTGGTCGATCTTGAGAAAGTCGACATTGAATTTTCGCAGGTAGCCCAGGCTTGAATGCCCGGTGCCGAAGTCGTCGATGGCGATCATCACGCCGAGCATGTGCAACTGCTCGAACAACTGGTGCGTGACATCGGTCGGCTCGATCAGTTGGCGCTCGGTCAGCTCCAGCACCAGGTTGATACTGCCGGGGGCAAACCCGGCGAGAAATTCGCGACAGTCCTCCACTAGCTCCAGGTCCTGGCAGTGACTGGCGGTGATGTTGATGCCGATATGGAACGGTTGGTCGAAGTCCACAGAAAGCGGGCCAAGCAGGGCGGCAGTCTGTTGCATCAGCGAGCGGGTCATGGGCACGATCAGACCCGAATGTTCAGCGAACGGGATGAACAGGTCCGGGCGCACCAGACCTTCCTTGGGGTGTTTCCAGCGCATCAGCACTTCGGTGCCGGACCATTTCCTGCTGTCACCATGCACCACCGGCTGAAAGTAAGGGACGAACTCGCCGGCCTCCAGAGCGCGGAGCATTTCATGGCTGGGCGAGGTGGCGCGTCGTTGCAGGACGTGAGCGATTGCGCCCGAGATCACCCCGAAAAAGATCAGCAGGCTGAACAGCGGTGGGTATTCGGCGGCCATGTAGCGCCACGTTTGCCCTTGCGCGAACCCTGCGCTGACACTGAAGGCGTAACGTGAAGACACCAACGTACTTTGCGCAATCGGCAGCGGCGGGAGGGCGCCCTGATGCACTTTGCCATCGGCCGACAGCCAGTTGTCGCCGACCTGCAGTACCAACTGCGTCTGCCGACCGATCAGGCGCAGGATGTTGCTCAAGTGATAGCCATCGAGCGTAGTCAGCGCGCCACCGCGACCTTCGCTGAGCCGATACACCAGCAGCGCGGTGTCGGGCGTGACGGGGTTGCCATTCATCAACCACAGTTTGCCTTGCGCATAGTCGCCCGGATTCACGGCTTCCTTGAAATCACCGAACAGCGAGCTGCAATAGAGGTTGTTGTCCCACACCAGGTTGGTCGAGCGCACGAAAGGCCGGCGGGTCACCTGTTCGCGCAAAGCCAGTTTTACGCTTTCGCAGGGCTGGCCAGCCAGGGGCAATAACTCGATGGCAGCCTGGGCAGTGTTGTCGAGCATCAGCTCGAATTGGCGCAACGCCTCATCGGCGGTGTTTTGCGTGCTCTGCTGCAAGGCCCGTTCGGCTTGCATATACAGAATCCCGCCGCCCAGCAGGACGGGCAATACACCGCAAAGCAGGGTCACCAAAATGCGCACGCTACGTTTGCGGCGGGGTCTGACGGTCAAGGGCATAGGCGCATCCTGTTGCGATGAGGTGGAACGCTCGAATGCAGGCCTGGCAACGGCGCATCGGTGAAGAACAGCGGAGTCAGAAGGGATGATAGATGGCTGCTGGCGCTTGTGCTGCTCACGGCTGATTGATCTGCTTGGCGAGTTCGATAAATGCCCGCGTGGCGGGCGAAGCCTGACGCTGATCGAGAACAGCGAGGCCGATCAGACGTTGCACTGCCGGCAACAGCGGCTTCTTCACGTAGCGCGGCGCTGGATCGTCTGGCAATGAGCCTTCGGCGACGACCGTGACTGCATCGCCCCGGCTGACGACGTCAAGGGTGCTGAGCAATTGCGAGCAGCGGTAGCGAATGTTCGGTTGCAGGCGCGCGGCAGTGAACAGGCGTGAAACCAGTTCCGCTGAACCGGCCTCGGTCAGCACAAAGGGAGCGGCACATAAATCCTGAAGACTCAGCGCCGCGCTTGCGGCCAGTGGATGACCGAGCGGGAGCAGGGCAACCATCTGGTCTTCGACCAGCGCAAAAGTGTCGAAGCGCTCCTCGGGCAACACCACGAAACCGACGTCGATTCGCCGCTCTTCCAGCCACTGCAGCACCTGCCGGTCCGGCCCCTCATCGATGTGCACTTCTATGCCGGGATGGACTTGGCGATAACGCTGCAGAATTCTCGGCAGCAACTTGATCGACGCCGTCGGGCCGAACGAGCCAATGCGCAGCGTACCGCTTTTCATGCCCCGCGCATCGGCCGCCTCCTGGCGCAGAGTGTTGGCCAGGCCGAGCATGGCGCGTGCGCGCTGGAGCAACTGCTCGCCGATATCGGTGAGCTCCACCTGCGACGGGTGTCGGCGCAACAACTCGACGCCCAACTCCTGCTCCAGGGATTTCATGGCGTGGGATACCGCTGACTGCGAAATCCCCAGACGATGGGCGGCGAGGGTGAAGCCGCGCAGTTCGGCGACCAGTGAGAAGATCTCCAGTTGCGTGAGGGTCATGAGTGTTTGCTCATTTTACGATGAGAGGGAATGAGGTAAATGATACGCCATCCTTTGGCTTCTCTGGTTTGGAGCGTCATGCGCAACGTGGAGCAAACTCGCAATAACGTTTCTGATCGGTCGGTTTATCTGACGCTGGCAGCCGTGACCATGATTTGGGGCGGGACCTTTGTCGCCGGGCGTTTTCTGGCGGGCAGCCTCAGCCCGCTGTTCGCCGCCAGCCTGCGCTTCCTGCTCGCCAGCGTGGCGTTGCTCGGGTTTGTATGGATTGCGCGTATCCCGCTGGCACGACCGACGCCTCGGCAATGGCTGCAATTGACGCTGCTGGGGTTCTTCGGGATCTTTTTCTACAACCTCTGTTTCTTTTATGGCCTGCAGTACATCAATGCCTCGCGCGCTTCGTTGATCGTCGCGTTGAATCCAGCCGTGATCGGCCTGGCTTCCTGGCTGTTGTTCAAGGAGCGCCTGGGCCGGGTGAAAGTCGCCGGCATCGCCCTGTGCATTGGCGGCGCGAGTCTGGTGATCGTCAGTCGCAACCCGCAATTGCTCGCCGTTACTCCGAATGCCTGGATCGGCGATTTGTTGATTCTCGGTTGCGTAGCGGGCTGGGGTATTTACTCGCTGTTTTCCCGCGAGTTGAATCAGGCACTCGGCCCGCTGCAGACGGTGACGTTTTCGGTATTGATCGGCTGCGTGATGCTGTTGGTGCTGGCGACATTGCGTGGCGAGATGAGCGCGGCAGCCTTGCTCAATCTCGACACGCCGCAATGGCTGAGCCTGATCTACCTCGGTGTGTTCGGCTCGGCATTGGCTTACATCGGCTACTACGACGGCATCCGCAAAATCGGTGCGACCCGTTCCGGCGTGTTCATTGCCCTCAATCCACTGACCGCAGTGCTGCTCGGCGCGCTGTTGCTTGGCGAGCAACTGACCTTGACTCTGTGCTTTGGCGGCGCGCTGGTGCTGGCGGGAATTTACCTGTGCAACAAACCCCTTGCACCGATGCGAAAAAGGCGGATTTTATAGAGAAGGCAGACAACCCTATTTACGCTGTGTAGAATCCGGTTACGCATACAATAATAAACGTCTTCTGGCAGCAGAAGCCTCGCCCGCAAGAGCCTTGGGTCGACAATGAAGATATTCGGGTTTCAACTGATCTACGGTGACTTCCTCGCCCGCAGTGTGCGAGGCATCTCCTGCGCACCACCCGCCGGTCTCAGCATTACTGACAACTAACTCTGGTTAATTGATAAGAATGATGAGGCGTCACCATGGCAGATTTATACGAAAACCCAATGGGCCTGATGGGCTTTGAGTTCATCGAGTTCGCATCGCCGACTCCTGGCACCCTGGAGCCGATCTTCGAGATCATGGGCTTCACCAAAGTCGCGACCCACCGTTCCAAGAACGTGCACCTTTACCGCCAGGGCGCGATCAACCTGATCCTCAACAATGAACCGCACAGCGTAGCGTCGTACTTCGCTGCCGAGCATGGTCCGTCGGTGTGCGGCATGGCGTTCCGGGTCAAGGATTCGCAGAAAGCCTACAACCGCGCCCTGGAATTGGGTGCTCAGCCGATTCATATCGAAACCGGGCCGATGGAGCTGAACTTGCCGGCGATCAAAGGTATCGGCGGCGCGCCGCTGTACCTGATCGACCGTTTCGGCGAAGGCAGCTCGATCTATGACATCGATTTCGTGTTCATCGAAGGCGTTGACCGCAACCCGGTCGGTGCCGGCCTGAAGATCATCGATCACCTGACCCACAACGTGTACCGCGGCCGCATGGCCTACTGGGCCAACTTCTACGAGAAGCTGTTCAACTTCCGTGAGATCCGCTACTTCGACATCAAAGGCGAATACACTGGCCTGACCTCGAAAGCGATGACCGCACCGGACGGCATGATCCGCATCCCGCTGAACGAAGAGTCGTCCAAGGGCGCCGGGCAGATCGAAGAGTTCCTGATGCAGTTCAACGGCGAGGGCATCCAGCACGTGGCGTTCCTTACCGACGATCTGGTCAAGACCTGGGATCAGTTGAAGAAGATCGGCATGCGCTTCATGACCGCGCCGCCGGACACCTACTACGAAATGCTCGAAGGCCGTCTGCCGAACCACGGCGAGCCGGTGGATCAACTGCAATCGCGTGGCATCCTGCTCGACGGCTCGTCGAACCCGGATGACAAGCGTCTGCTGCTGCAGATCTTCTCGGAAACCCTGATGGGGCCGGTGTTCTTCGAATTCATCCAGCGCAAGGGCGACGATGGTTTCGGCGAGGGCAACTTCAAGGCGCTGTTCGAATCGATCGAGCGTGACCAGGTGCGCCGTGGTGTACTCGCGACCGAGTAAGCCATAAAAAAGCCTGGCTTATGCCAGGTTTTTTCAAGATCAAAAGATCGCAGCCTTCGGCAGCTCCTACAGAGAATGTATCCAATGTAGGAGCTGCCGAAGGCTGCGATCTTTTGCTTTTAAGAGCGGCGTTGCCGCATCAAGTGCTTGAAGCCTTCAAACACCAGCACCACCACCGCCAGCCAGATCGGGATGTACGTCAGCCATTCACCGGCCTTGATACTTTCACCGAGCAACAGCGCGACACCGAGCAGCAATACCGGCTCGACATAGCTGAGCAGACCAAACAGGCTGAACGGCAACAAGCGGCTGGCAATGATGTACACCACCAGCGCCGACGCACTGATCAAACCGAGCAGCGGGATCAGCCAGAGCAAGCCCGGATACTGATCGAACACGGCAAAGCCTTGCTCGCCACCGCGTACAAACCAGTACGCCACTGGCAGCATCAGCGTCATGTCGACCCACAGACCGCCGAGGTTGTCGGTCTTCAGGCGTTTGCGCAGCACGAAGTACAGCGGGTAACCGACAACGACCACCAGGGTCGCCCAGGAAAAACCGCCGACCCGATACAACTCGTTCGCCACACCCAGCGTGGCAAAGAACACCGCGATTTTCTGCAGGTACGACAGGCTGTCGCCGTAGACGATGCGCCCGGTCAGCACCATCGCCAGCGGCAGCAGGAAATAGCCCAGCGACACGTCGAGGCTATAACCATTGAGCGGCGCCCACATGAACAGCCACAACTGCACGCCGAGCAACGCTGCCGAAACGATCAGGCCACCTGTCAGCTTCGGAGAACCGGCCACGCGCCGCAGCAATTCCAGCACCCGCCGCCATTCACCGGAGACCAGCATGAACACGGTCATGCACGGCACAGTCAGCAGCATCCGCCAGCCGAAGATTTCCACGCCGCTCAACGGAGTGAGCAGCGAGGTGTAGTAATACATGACGGCAAACAGCACCGAAGCTGAAACCGATAGAGCGATACCTTTAGACAAACTGTCCTCGCGGATGGGTGATCAAACAGGGCGCGCAGGATACGTGGTTTTTGTTCTGAATATTGGCCGAGTGCTCAATATTTCCCACATTCTGAACCGTCTGCCGCCCTGTAGGAGCTGCCGCAGGCTGCGATCTTTTGCTTTTGAGCTTTTAAAATCAAAAGATCGCAGCCTGCGGCAGCTCCTACAGGGCAGCGGTGTCAGATAGGGCGCGGTTTACGGCCGGACACAAAATGGCTCACATCATTGAACCCCGGTGTCGACGCGTGCCCCGGGGTCACCAGCGAGTCGATAAACGCTTCATCTTCCGCCGTGATCTGCACCGCCTGCGCCTTGGTGTAAGCATCCCACTGCTGCTCGGTGCGCGGCCCGACGATCGCCGAAGTTACCGCACTGTTGTTCAGCACCCAGGCAATTGCGAATTCGACCATGCCCACGCCACGGCCTTGGGTGTATTGCTGGATCTGCTGAGCAATGCGCAGCGATTCAACCCGCCATTCGGTTTCCAGAATGCGTTTGTCCTGACGTCCGGCGCGGCTGTTGGCATCCGGAGTGACATCGGGTGCGTATTTGCCGCTGAGCACGCCACGGGCCAGCGGGCTGTAAGGCACCACGCCGAGGCCATAGGTCTGCGCGGCGGTGATCTGTTCGGTCTCGGCCTGGCGGTTGACGATGTTGTACAGCGGCTGGCTGATCACCGGGCGGTCGATACCGAGCTTGTCAGCGATGCTAATCACCTCGGCGATGCGCCAGCCGCGATAGTTCGACAAGCCCCAATAGCGAATTTTACCCTGACGAATCAGATCGCCAATCGCCGACACGGTTACTTCCAGAGGGGTGTTGTGGTCCTCGCGGTGCAGGTAATAGATGTCGAGATAGTCGGTACCGAGGCGCGTGAGGCTGGCTTCCAGACCGTTGAAGATGTGCTTGCGGCTCAAACCGCTGCGGTTTGGCACGCCGTCCGCCGGGCCGAAACCGACCTTGGTTGCCAACACCCAGTCGTGCCGATGGCGGGCGATCGCCTCGCCGACAATTTCTTCCGAGCGGCCGTTGGTGTAGACGTCCGCGGTGTCGATGAAATTGATGCCCTGATCCCAGGCCTTGTCGATGATGCGCAGCGAATCCTCGGCGCTGGTCTGTTCGCCAAACATCATCGTGCCGAGGGTGAGGGTGGACACCTGCAACCCCGAGTGCCCCAGTGTGCGATAGCTCATGCCGAAATCCTTTTATCGGTGGGAAAGCTTCCATCAAATACCAGAAGCATCCGACGGGGCAAAGTGAATTATCGGCTCAGTGCCGCGCAACGCGTCTGTAAAAACGCCTGTAACACCCGAACGCGTTCGGACACTTGGACCCGATGCGGGCAGAGCAGATTGAACGGCACGCTCTCGCCATGCCAGTCATCGAACAGCGTCAGCAGGCGTCCGCCGCGCACATCCTCGGCGACGTCCAGCCAGGCTTTGTAGGCAATGCCATGCCCGGCCAGCGCCCAGCGCCGCGCGACTTCGCCGTCATCGCTGAGATAGTCACCGTGGACTTCAACTTCCAGCGTTTCGTCCTCGCGACTGAAGCGCCAGGTGTTGTAAGGCCGGCCGTTGCGCAAATAGAGCAGGGCGCTGTGCTCGTTCAGTTCGCCGGGATGTTGCGGGGTACCATGGCGAGCCAGATAGTCCGGGCTGGCGCAGGCTACTCGTCGATGCGCCGGCAGAATCGGCAGCGCCACCAGCGTCGAGTCGCTGGGCACGCCGAAGCGCAGCGCGACATCCACGGTTTCGCGAAACAGATCGGCGTGCCGATCGTTTAGCAGCAGTTGCAATTGAATATTCGGGTGTTCGCGTTTGAATTCATCCAGCCATGCCAACAATACGTTGCGCCCGAAATCCGACGGCGCCGCCAGTTGCAGCACCCCACTGAGGCCTTCGTCGTGTTGCTTGAGCGCTTGTTCGCCTTCGGCCAAGGCGGACAAGGCGATGCGTACACTGTCGAGATAGCGCCGACCTTCTTCGGTCAGGCGCATGCTGCGGGTGGAGCGCGCGAGCAGGCGAATGCCGAGACGGGTTTCCAGGCGCTTCAACGCAATGCTGGCGGCGGCCGGCGTCAGTTCCAGGGCGCGGGCGGCGGCGGAGATGCTGCCGGAGTCGGCCACGCGGACGAAGATCTCCAGATCGAGAATCGAGCTCATTGGTAAAAATCCTTTAAAGATCTGTGCGTTTTTGCGGGATTTTTCCGTGATTGGCAAGTTCGGGCGTTGCAATCAGTAAAGAAAAAAGATCGCAGCCTGCGGCAGCTCCTACATGGAAATACGCGTTTTCCTGTAGGAGCTGCCGCAGGCTGCGATCTTTTGATCTTAAAACGTGATGATTAAGCCCGCAGAGTCCGCGTCATGCGCAACGCCAGCAAACTCCCGCCAACAATCACACCCGCCAACAGATACAACGCCGCATCGGTCGACCCGGTGCTGTCCTTGACCCAACCCACCAGGTACGGGCTGAGGAAACCGGCCATCTGCCCCATCGAGTTGATCAACGCCAGTCCGCCGGCCGCGGCGCCCGCGCTCAACAGCGCGGTCGGCACTGGCCAGAACATCGGCAGACCGGTCAGCGCGCCCATGGTCGCAAGGGTCAGGCCGAGGATCGCGATGGCCGGGTTGGCGGCGAAGTTCACCGCGATCAGCAGGCCGAGGGCGCCCATCAGCATTGGCACCACCAAATGCCAGCGACGCTCTTTGCGCAAGTCCGCCGAACGCCCGACCAGCAGCATGAACACCGCCGCCAGCAGATACGGAATCGCGCTCAACCAGCCGATCACCAGGTTGTCGCTGAAACCGAGGTTCTTGATGATCGACGGCAGCCAGAAGTTGATCGCGTACACGCCGCTCTGGATGCAGAAGTAGATCAGGCCAAACGCCCAGATCGCCGGGTTCTTGAATACCGCAAGCAACGAGTCGGAGGTGGTTTTCGGTTTGTTCGCCAGGTCTTCGGCCTGATCGGCTTCAAGCACCGCGCGCTCGTACGGGCTCAGCCACTTGGCGTTGGCAAAGCTGTCACTCAGCAGGAAATAGGCGAGGGCGCCGAGGATCACGGTCGGAATGCCTTGCAGCAGGAACATCCACTGCCAGCCCGCCAGGCCGCCCTGCCCGGCGGCGAAGTGGTTGAGGATCCAACCGGAAAACGGGCTGCCGAGCAGGCCGGAGACCGGGATCGCCGACATGAACAGCGCCATGATCCGCCCACGGCGAAACGTCGGGAACCATTGCGAGAGATACAACACCACACCGGGGAAGAACCCGGCTTCGGCCGCACCAGTGAACAGGCGCAGGGTGTAGAACTGGGTCGGGGTGGTGACGAACAACAGGCAGGTCGATAGCGTGCCCCACGTGATCATCATCAGCGCGATCCAGCGCCGTGGACCGAACTTGGTCAGCGCGAGGTTGCTCGGTACGCCGCACAGCACGTAGCCGATGAAGAAGATCCCGGCGCCGAGGCCGTACACGGTTTCGCTGAATTTCAACGCGTCGAGCATCTGCAGCTTGGCAAAGCCGACGTTGACCCGGTCGAGGTAGTTGAACAGGTAGCAGATGAAAATGAAGGGAATCAAACGCAGGGTGATGCGTTTGTAGACGGCGTTTTTACCGTCGTCGATGGTCTGGGTAGCTGCGGCGCTCTGCGACATAGCGGCTCTCTCTTTATTATGATTTTTTGCGATGCACAGGTTAACGTTGATCGCCCCGAGAGTCTCGGCCACCTGTGGCCGGATTGTCTTTGTGCCTGAGCACAGGGTTTGCCGCCAGACCCTGTGCGGGTGAACAACCGTCCGCCGCCGCTGCTTAAGGATTTTGCCGATCATGTTCGAACTCGATCACGACCTCGCTCAGGATATCGTCGACCGGGCCATGGCCATTTTGCCCTACAACGTCAACGTCATGGACAGCCAGGGCCTGATCCTTGGCAGCGGCGAGCTGGAGCGCATCAACACCCGTCACGAAGGTGCGCAACTGGTGCTGGCCAACGGGCGGGTGGTAGAGATCGATGCACAAACCGCCGTGCACTTGAAGGGTGTGCAGCCGGGGATCAACCTGCCGCTGATGCTCGATCAACGCCTGATCGGCGTGCTCGGTATTACCGGCGAGCCGGAGCAACTGCGCACCTACGCCGAACTGGTGCGCATGACTGCCGAAATGCTCGTTGGTCAGCGCAATCAGCAGGCCGAGCAGCAATGGCGGCGCCAGCGTTGCGATGACCTGCTGGCGTTGCTGTTGAGCGATGCCGGCGACTCGCCGCGGCTGGTCGATGAGGCGCAGCAACTGGGGCTCAAGCCGCAGTTGACCCGGGTGCCGTACCTGTTCGAGCTGGGCCTGGAACAAGGGCCGGGACAAACCGTCGAGGCGCTGAGTGCGTGGCTGACCTCGCGCTACCCGGACAGCTGGTGCGTGAGTTCGGCCAAGTCATCGCTGCTGTGGTGCCGGCCCGCAAGTCAGACGGTTGAGCATGATCGTTTGCTGGAAAAACTCGATGGCCTGGGCTGGAACATTCTGCGCATCGCCGTGGGCGGGCAGGCGGATGGGCTGGCCGGTTTGCGCCGCTGTTATCGACGGGTCGGCGATCTGCTGGCGTATGGGCGTGAGGTGCTGCCGCAGTCGCGACTGCTGACGCTCAATCGCTATCGTTTGCCGGTGATGCTCTGGCGCCATCGCAATGACGACGCGCTGGATGAACTGCTCAAACCGTTGCGCAAAGTGATTGCCAAGGACGGTAACGGCCAGTTGCTCGCGACCCTGCGCAGTTGGTGTGAACACGACGGCCAGAGCCAGGCCTGTGCCGATGCGCTGGGCATTCACCGCAACAGCTTGCGTTACCGGATGGAGCGGATTGCCGAGATCAGCGGAGTTGATCCGTTGCGGCTGGACGGGATGTTGGCGTTGTACCTTGGGGTGCAATTACTGCCGCAGACTGATCCGGCGGTATGAGTTGTTCTTAAGGCCGCCATCGCTGGCAAGCCAGCTCCCACAGGTTTACAAGGTGATTACAAGTTATGTAGCCACTGAAGATCCCTGTGGGAGCTGGCTTGCCAGCGATGAGGCCAGAGCATTCGGCATCAAGTCCAAGGCTTTTGTAGAAATGAACAATAAACGCCAACCGCCCTTGTGCAGCGGACAGGCGTCAATGCGCGTGCCGACTGGCAGCATGAAGCGCATTGGAACTGGAGAATTCGCATGAAGATCGTCATTGCCCCCGATTCGTTCAAGGACAGCCTGAGTGCCCAAGGCGTTGCCGAGGCCATTGAGCTGGGCCTGGCGCAAGTCTGGCCGCACGCCACGCTGGTCAAATGTCCGATGGCCGACGGCGGCGAGGGCACGGTGGAGTCGATTCTTGCTGCCTGCGAAGGCGAACTGCGCCGGACTCGGGTACGCGGGCCGCTGGGCACTCCGGTCGATGCGGCGTGGGGCTGGCTGCCGCACAACCACACCGCGATCATTGAAATGGCCGAGGCCAGTGGTTTGCAGTTGGTGCCTACGGGGCAGCGCGATGCCTGCATCACCAGCACCTTCGGCACCGGTGAACTGATTCGCGCCGCACTGGATGCCGGTGCGCAACGGGTGATTCTGGCCATTGGCGGCAGCGCCACCAACGATGGCGGCGCCGGCGCGATGCAGGCGCTGGGGGTGAAATTGCTCGATGCACAAGGTCAGGTGCTGGTACCGGGCGGCCTGGCCTTGGCGCAACTGGCGCGGCTGGACTTGAGCGAGCTTGATCCGCGTCTGGCCCAAGTGCGGTTCGACATCGCCGCCGACGTCAACAATCCACTGTGCGGGCCGCACGGTGCCTCGGCGATTTTCGGCCCGCAAAAGGGCGCGTCACCGGTACAGGTGCAACAACTGGATCAGGCCCTCGGTCACTTCGCCGACTTCTGCGCGCAAGCGTTGGGCAAAGACGTTCGCGATGAGCCGGGCAGCGGCGCGGCCGGCGGGCTGGGCTTTGCGGCGAAAGCGTTTCTGGGCGCGCAATTTCAAGCAGGCGTGGAAGTGGTGGCCGAATTGGTGGGCCTTGCGGAAGCGGTCAACGGCGCCGATCTGGTGATCACTGGCGAAGGTCGCTTCGACGCGCAGACCCTGCGCGGCAAAACGCCGTTTGGTGTGGCGCGGATTGCCAAAAAACACGATGTCCCGGTCATTGTCATCGCCGGCACGCTCGGCGAGGGTTATCAGGAGCTCTACGAGCACGGCATCGACGCCGCATTCGCAGTCACCAGCGGCCCGATGACCCTGGAGCAGGCCTGCGCCGAAGCTCCACGCTTGTTGCGCGAGCGCGCGACGGACATCGCCCGGGTCTGGCAAATGGCCAAAGTCAATAACTGACTGCGTGAAGATGTTGTGGCGAGGGGATTCATCCCCGATGGGCTGCGAAGCAGCCTCCTGCGCTTTTCGCTAAAAACCAGTTTTGAGATTTTGCGACTGCTGCGCAGCCGATCGGGGATGAATCCCCTCGCCACAGAGGGTTGGTGTCAGGGTGTTTCAGTGTTGAAACACCTTGAAAAATATTTCTGCTTTACACGAAATCTTCCTAAAGCCCAGCCGATACAGAGGTCAGGCGCACACAGATTCCCTCGAACAGTGCCGCCGGACTGACCCCGCTCAAGGGCCAGTGATGACGGCAAGGACGCTCGCAGTTACCTCTATCCGAGAGTCCAACCATGTCCTTGCGTAACCTGAATATCGCGCCTCGTGCTTTCCTCGGTTTTGCCTTTATCGCCTTGTTGGTGATTGTCCTTGGTGTGTTCGCCGTCAACCGCATGTCGACCATCCGCCAGGCCTCCATCGACATGGAGACCAATCAACTGCCCAGCGTCACGTACCTTGGCGTGGTAACGGAAAACGTTCTGCGCCTGCGGATTCTGTCGTTCCGGATTCTGGTCAACCGCGACCCGGCAGGCCTGCAAGAAGCGCAAACGCGCATCGGCGTGCTGGTGGACAAGGTGCGCAGTGCTCAGGCCAGTTACGCCGCGTTGCCGGCAGAGGGCGAAGAGCGTGCGTTATATCAGACGTTCGCGACCACACTCGACAACTACCTGCAAGCGCAAAACCAGATGATGGAGCTGTCGCGCCAGGACAAAGTCGACGAGATGCGCACCCTGATCAACACGCGGATCAAGGACGGCACCGACCAGATGGGCGAACAGCTCAACAAGCTGATCGCAATCAACGCTGCAGGCGCGAAAGTCGCCTCCACGCAGGCCGGTGAGCATTACGACAGCGCCATTACCGGCATCGTCATTGTGGCTGTTGTCGCGGCGCTTGCCACCGTCCTGCTGGCCCTGCTGCTGACCCGCAGCATCGTCACCCCGCTGAACCGTGCCGTGCAGGCGGCGCAAACCATCGCTGGCGGCAACCTGACCCAGTCGATTGAAGTGGATGGCAAAGACGAAGCCACACAATTGCTGCAAGCCTTGTCGACGATGCAGACCAATCTGCGCAAAACCATCGAACAGATCGCCGGCTCCGCCACCCAGTTGGGCGCCGCGGCCGAAGAGCTGAGCGCAGTCACCGAAGAAGCCTCCCGTGGCTTGCAACAGCAGAACAACGAGATCGAACAGGCCGCCACCGCCGTCAACGAAATGACCGCCGCGGTGGAAGAAGTCGCACGTAACGCGGTCTCGACCTCCGAAGCCTCGAACCAGTCGACCCAGGCCGCCCGCGAAGGTCGCGATCAAGTGGTGAAAACCGTCGACGCGATCCAGACCATG
The DNA here is from genome assembly GCF_050473925.1 of Pseudomonas sp. S8. Classification (NCBI taxonomy): domain Bacteria; kingdom Pseudomonadati; phylum Pseudomonadota; class Gammaproteobacteria; order Pseudomonadales; family Pseudomonadaceae; genus Pseudomonas; species Pseudomonas sp. S8. The sequence goes on along the minus strand of NZ_JBFDVZ010000016.1, from coordinate 1,409,915 downwards.
ACCCATGACGTGCAGAGCACTGCGCAAATGATCGAAGGCCTCGCCGCGCAGGGTCGCGACATCGGCAAGGTGCTGGATGTGATCCGCGCCATCGCCGAACAGACCAACCTGCTGGCCCTTAACGCGGCGATCGAAGCGGCGCGCGCCGGTGAGGCCGGGCGTGGTTTTGCGGTGGTGGCGGACGAAGTGCGTGCCTTGGCCCATCGCACCGCGCAGTCGACTCAGGAAATCGAAAAAATGGTCGCCGGCATTCAGAACGGTACCGGCGAAGCTGTGTCGTCGATGCAGCAAAGCAACCAGCGCACCCAGACCACGTTGGAAATGGCTCGTGCCGCTGGCGTGGCACTGGAGCAGATTACCCAGTCGATCCACCAGATCAACGAGCGCAACCTGGTGATCGCCAGCGCCTCGGAAGAACAGGCGCAGGTCTCGCGTGAGGTCGACCGCAACCTCGTCAACATCCGTGATCTGGCTACGCAGTCCGCCGCCGGGGCCAACCAGACCAGCGCCGCGACCCATGAACTGTCGCGTCTGGCGGTGGATTTGAATGCGATGGTGGCGCGGTTTGTGATTTGACCTAGGGTGAAGGCTGGAGACCGCGCTATCAGGAGACGTACATGCGCTATTCAGCCTTGACCCAACGCATCGCCGGGGAGGGTGCAGCGGCGTGGCAGATTCATGACCGCGCGCTGGCGTTGCGCGCCGAGGGAGTCGACATCCTGCTGCTGAGCGTGGGTGATCCGGATTTCGACACGCCGCTGCCGATCATCCACGGCGCCATCGACAGCCTGTTGGCCGGCGATACGCATTATTCCGAAGTACGTGGCCGACTGGCGCTGCGCAAGCTGATCGCCGCTCGCCACCAGCGGCGCAGCGGTCAGGTGGTGGATGCCGAGCACGTGATCGTGCTGCCCGGCGCGCAATGCGCGGTGTATTCGGTCGCTCAATGCCTGCTGGATCCGGGTGACGAGGTGATCGTCGCCGAGCCGATGTACGTGACCTACGAGGGCGTGTTCGGCGCGTGCGGCGCGACGGTGGTGCCGGTGCCGGTGCGGCCGGAAAATGGCTTTCGCGTCGACCCCGCCGATGTCGCCGCGCGGATCACGCCGAAGACCCGCGCGATGTTGCTCAACAGTCCCAATAATCCTTCCGGCGCGAGCCTTTCCCTGCTGATCTGGCAGGAGCTGGCGGCGCTGTGCGTGCGTCACGATTTGTGGCTGATCAGCGACGAGGTCTACAGTGATCTGCTTTACGAGGGCGAGCACATCAGCCCGGCGAGTCTGCCGGGCATGGCCGAACGTACGGCGACCATCAACAGTCTGTCGAAGTCCCACGCCATGACCGGTTGGCGCATCGGCTGGTCGATCGGGCCGAAAGCGCTGGCCGAGCATCTGGTGAACCTGTCGTTGAGCATGCTTTTTGGCCTACCGGATTTTGTGCAGAAAGCGGCGGAGATTGCGCTGCACAGCGATCTGCCGGAGGTGACACAGATGCGCGAGGAATATCGTTTGCGCCGCGATCTGGTCTGCGAGCATTTGCGCGGCTGCCCGGGGTTGCAACCGATTCGCCCGGATGGCGGGATGTTCGTGATGGTCGATGTGCGCCAGACTGGGTTTGGTGCGCAGGCATTTGCCGAGCGGCTGCTGGAAGGTTACGGGGTGTCGGTCCTGGCCGGTGAAGCGTTCGGGCCGAGTGCGGCGGGGCATATTCGCATCGGGCTGGTGCTGGACAGGGTGAAGTTGGCGGATGCCTGTGCGCGGATTGCGTTGTGTGCGGTGCAGTTGTTGCAGGCGCGTAGTGCCTGACAGTTTTGTGTTGCCTGTCCCGGCCTCATCGCTGGCAAGCCAGCTCCCACAGGTTCTTCAGTGTTCATTACAGTTCAGAACGACACAAAACCCTGTGGGAGCTGGCTTGCCAGCGATTTGGCCAAAACAGGCACTGAAGATCTCAGCCCTGCCAAGCCACCGGATTCACCAGATTCACCGGCTTCCCCCCAGCCAAAGCCGCCAGCAGATTGTCCACTGCACACCTGGCCATCGCCTCCCGCGTCTCATGCGTCGCCGAACCCATGTGCGGCGTTGCCACCACATTATTCAGCTGCAACAACGGCGAGTCATGATTCAGCGGTTCACGCTCGAACACATCCAGCCCCGCCGCGCGAATCCGTTGATGGCGCAGCGCGTCGATCATTGCCGCTTCATCCACCACTTTGCCGCGAGAGATATTGATGAAGATGCTCTCGGGGCGCATCAGCGCAAATTGCTCGGCGCCGATCAAACCTTCAGTCTGCGCGGTCAGCGGCAAGGTAAGACAGATGAAATCCGCCTCTTGCAGCAGCGCCTCAAGGCTACGGTACTGCGCGTCAAAACGCGCCTCGACTGCCGGTTTGCGCGACTGGCTGTGATAAAGCACCGGCATGCCAAAACCGAAATGCCCGCGCTGCGCCAGCGCCTCGCCGATGCGACCCATGCCGATGATGCCCAGGGTCTTGCCGTGCACATCGGTGCCGAAATGTGCCGGGCCGATGTTGCGGTGCCACTGGCCGCTGCGCACCATGTTCGCCAGTTCCACCACGCGCCGGGCCGTGGCGAGGATCAGGGCGAAGCCAGTGTCGGCGGTGGTCTCGGTGAGCACATCCGGGGTGTTGCTGAGAAGGATCTTGCGTCGGCTCAGGTAGTCGATGTCGTAGTTGTCGACGCCCACCGAAACGCTGGCAATCGCCTGCAGTTGCGGCGCCAGATCGAGTAGCGCGGCGTCGAGTTTCAAGCTGGCACCGAGCAAACCGTGGGCGCTCGGCAAGGCGTCGCGCAGCTTCATCAGGCCGTCGGCGTCGAGGCTTTCGATCAGCGTCACGTCACAGTGTTGCTGCAGGCGCGCCATCAGCGCTGGCGACAGTTTCTTGTACAGCACGACTTGCTTTTTCATGGGCAAAAATCTCTTCAGGAATGCGCCGGCACAGGACGCGTGGCAACGGCTTTGGCCACGACACGATCACTGGCGCCGGGCTTGAGAAAAATTGTCAGCACCACCGACAGCAGCAACGCGCCGCTCATCAGCAGGTACGAAGCACCGGGCGAACCGGTGGAGCTATTCAGGTAGCCGACCAGGTACGAGCCACCGAACGAACCGAGCGCGCCCATGCTGTTGATCAGCGCCATGGCCCCACCGGCAACGTTGGCCGGGAGGATCTCCGGAACGATGGCGAAGAACGGCCCGTAAGGCGCGTACATGCAGGCGCCGGCGATCACCAGCAGCGTGTAGGACCACCAGAAATGTTCCGCGCCCAAGGCGTAGGAGCCGTAGAACGCGATGGAGGCGATCAGCAGCGGCGGCCAGACGAAGCGTTTGCGTTTTTGCAGCTTGTCCGAGCCCCACGACACCCCGAGCATACCGATCACCGCCGCCAGATACGGCAGCGCCGACAGCCAGCCGGCTTCGATCATGTCCATTTGCGCGCCGGCCTTGAGGATCGACGGCAGCCACAGCACGAAGCCGTAGACGCCAATGCTCCAGCAGAAAAACTGCAGCGCCAGAATGATGACCTTCGGCGAACGGAAGGCTTCGGCGTAGTTCTTCACCGCTTTGATCCCGACCTGTTCGGCGGCGAGAGCGCTTTCCAGATCGTGCTTTTCCTGATCGCTCAGCCACTTGGCCTGAGCCGGACGATCATCGGCCAGTTTCCACCAGATAAACGCCCAGAGCACCGCCGGCAAGCCTTCGATGATGAACATCCAGCGCCAGCTGAAGTGCTGCACCAGATAGCCCGAGACCACCGACATCCACAACATCGTGACCGGGTTGCCGAGGATCAGAAACGTGTTGGCCCGCGAGCGCTCGGCACGGGTGAACCAGTGGCACAGGTAGACCAGCATCGCCGGCATTACTGCGGCTTCGACCACGCCGAGCATGAAGCGGATGACGATCAGCCAATAGGCGTTGGAGACCACGCCGGTCAGCGTGGCGAGCCCGCCCCAGAAGATCAGGCTGAAGAAAATCAGCTTTTTCACGCTGTGCTTTTGCGCGTAGATCGCCCCGGGCACCTGGAAGAAAAAGTAGCCGAGGAAGAACAGCGCCCCGAGCAATGAAGACAGGCCCGGGGTGATCATCAAGTCGGCGGCCATGCCGGACGCGGCGGCGAAGCCGTAGTTGGCACGATCGAGGTACGCCAGGCTGTAGGTGATGAACACGATCGGCATGATGTACCACCAGCGGCGGGCGGCGAGGGTTGTGGTTTTCATGGTGTTGCTCCTGAGCTTGTTGTTTTTGTCGCAGCAGGTTCAATTAATGGGTTGTCTGAGCGGGCCTCATCGCTGGCAAGCCAGCTCCCACAGGTATCTCGGGTAAGTCGACTATTGCATTCCCACCGCCGAACCCTGTGGGAGCTGGCTTGCCAGCGATGGCGGACTGGAATTCAGCGATGAGCTCGGACCGGGTCGGCAACCCCTCCATATCCCCGCGACTCTGCACCGCCCGACTGCCAATCCAGTTGGCGCGTTGCACCGCCTCGGCAAAGCTCTGATGTTCAAGCAGGGCACTGATCATGCCGACGGCAAATCCGTCGCCCGCACCCACGGTGTCGACCACGTTGGCCACCGGCACTCCGGCGACAAACCCCTGATCCAGTTGCGTGCGGTAATAGGCGCCTTGCGGCCCAAGCTTGATCGCCACGGCTTCAGCGCCCTGATCGAGATAGAACGCGGCGATGTCCGCCGGGTCTTCGAAGCCGGTCAGCAAGCGACCTTCGCTCAAACCCGGCAGTACCCAGTGGGCGAGGGCGGCGAGGCGATTGATTTCGCGGATCATCTCCCGTTCGCTGGCCCACAGGCTCGGGCGCAGATTGGGGTCGAACGACACGCTGCGCCCGGCATGGCGCATGCGTGTCATCAGCTCGAACGACATTTCCCGAGCGCTGGCTGACAGTGCCGGTGGAATCCCGGTGGCGTGCAGGTGACGGGCGCTGAGCAAGGTATCGGTGATCGACTGGACGGACAGACGACTGGCCGCGGAGCCACGGCGGAAATACTCGACCTGTGGGTCGCTGCCATCGTCGTTACGGGATTTGAACTGGAAACCGGTCGGGTGCTGGTGATCGACCGCGACGTGACTGCAATCCAGACCTTCCTTGATCAAGGTCTCGACCACGAAACGTCCGAGGGAATCGGCGCCGACCCGGCTCAGCCACGCCACATTGAAACCCAGGCGCGACAGGCCGATCGCCACATTGCTGTCGGCGCCGGCAATGCGTTTATGAAAATGCTCGACTGCAGCCAGATCACCGGTCTGCTCGGCGACCAGCATCGCCATGGTTTCACCGAACGACAGAATATCGATCTCAGACATGGGCAGGCTCCAGACGCGATTGGCCAAGGCGGGCGAGGGCGGCGACATGTTCGGTGGTCAGTGCCACCAGGTCATCGCCCTGCAATGGGTATTCGGCGGCGCGCATAACGCCTTGGGCCATGTGCCGCAGCAGTTGTTCCCACAAATGCAGGTCGCTGACGGCGGGCGGCACGGCGACCAGTTTGCCGTCGGCGCGCCGGGCCACGGCTTTGCAGTGCACGTAGCCGACATGCCGTCCGAGCAGACGTGCGGCGTTGGCGGCGGACTGGTCCTGCCACTGCCAGTTGCCGATGTCGAAGGTCATCTTGATCGGCAAATCATGCTGCTCGACCGCCGCGAAAAAGCGCTGGAACGGCTCGATGCGGCCGCCATGCAAGGTCTGGTCGTTTTCCACCAGCAATTGCACCGGGCTGTTGCCCAGCAGTTGCTGCAGCGCCTGCAGATCACAGTTGTCGGTGAAATAGCCGAGCGAGACTTTCAGCCATTTCGAGCCAAACGCCTGGGCGTGTTGCAGGGCGTTGATCAATTCGGGATTGGGCCGCGCCTGACCGGCGAGCCACAGTTCGGTCGGCGACGAATAGATGCTTTGCAGACCCTGCGCCTGGGTGGCGGCTTGCAATTGTGCAGGCACTTCGCGGGTCAGCAACTCTTCGCGCCATTCGATGCGATCGGCACCGGCGGTGGCCAGCACGTCGATGAAGAAATCTTGCCCGCGTTGGCGCACAAGCTCGGCGCCGTAGCTGGACAGGCTGATGGAAACGGCGGGTTTATTCATTGTTATCTGCCTCTGAAACCGGTTTCATTTTTGTTCAAAAAAATATCAGGTGGTTCTGTGATGGCCTTTCGGGCCGCATCGCTGGCAAGCCAGCTCCCACAATGTTCTGGGGGATTGGATAGATTGCATTAACACCCCAATCCCTGTGGGAGCTGGCTTGCCAGCGAAGGCGTCAGCTCACACACCACCATTCCCTCGGGTAGAACCGCGCTCAATCAGCACCGGGGCAAAATCGAGCCTGCGTGGGATCTCGACATCCCCCCGCAAACGCTTCAACAGACACTCAAACGCCCGCGCGCCAATCTCGGCCGTTGGCTGGGCGAGGGCGGTAATCCCGCTGCCCACCAACGGGTACCAGTCCAGGTCATCCAGGGCAATCAGCCCGACATCCGCGAATAACCCGCAGCCGATTTCGCGCAAGGCGAGGGTGCAGGCCAGCGCCGCCACGCCGTTGGCGCAGAACAGTGCTTTAGGCCCGGTAGCCGGTGTGTTCAAAAAGGTTTGAAGATCAGTGGCGAGTGTGTCGCCGGTTTCCAGCACGGCCCCGGTCAATTCGGAACGCTGGGCAATCTGCGCCTGAAAACTGCTGACCCGCTCGATCCGCGAACTGGTGCCGTCATAAGGTTCAGTCACCATCAACACATCGCGATAGCCGCGCTGCTCAAGGTGCGTCAGGGCCATCTCGACAGCCTGCGCGTTGTTCAGCCCGAGCATGTCGCTATTGAGGCCATCGACCTTGCGATCCACCAGCACCAGCGGCATTTCCCGGTGCAGTTCGTGGAGTTCGTCACGGTGATGACCGAGGGTGTTCACGATCAGCCCTTCGATGTTGTACGAGCGCAACAACGCCAGGTGTTGGCGTTCCTGCTCGTCATCGCGGTCGGTGTTGCACACCACCAGGCTGTAGCCATGCGCACGGCAGGCGGTTTCCACCCCGTGCATTACAGCAATCGAATAAGGGTTGCGGATATCGGCCACCAGCATGCCGATCAGGCGCGTGCGCCCGCGTTTCAGACCACGGGCCATCTGGTTCGGGCGGTACCCCAGCTCGCTGATCGCCTGCTCGATACGCAGGGCGATGGCATCGGAGAGCAGGGCGCGGTCATCGCCGATGAAGCGCGAGACGCTGGCCTTGGACACGCCGGCGAGTTCGGCAACATCGAGCATGGTCACGCGGCTGCGCTGGGCGGCGGAAAAGTCGTTCACGGTGTGAAACCTTATTATTGGATTTATTCGTTTCGTGCGCCGCGATGGCGCTGAAACCGGTTTCAGGAAACACCAGAAGCCGACGCTCCGTCAAGTGAATGCGCGTGGTACTTCAACGTGGCGCCGACGGGCGGTGCTTAGCGTTATTGAGGTATCTGCGCAATGCTCAGCCAAACAGGCCGGCAGCAATGTTGATCGAAAAGCCCAGAATCGCGGTGTTGAACACAAACCCGATCAACGACTGCGCCAGGACGATCTTGCGAATGTCGCGGGTAGCCACGCCGACATCGGCCGTCTGCACCGCGACGCCGATGGTGAAGGAAAAATACAGGAAGTCCCAGTAATTGGGCGTGGTCAGGCCTTCGGCAAAACGCAGGGCCGGTTCCTTGCCGTCCCAGGTGTAAAACAGGCGTGCGTAGTGCACACAGAAGATCACCCCGATCACCAGCCACGAACCTACCACGGTGACGGCGGTGAAGGCGTAATGCAGAAGTTTGCGATGGGTATCCAGATCCTTGGTGCCGGCCAGTTCCAGGGTGATGGCGGCGAGACTCGCCAGGGCTGCGATACACACCACGAACAGCACCAGCCCGGCGTTTTCGTCTTCGATGACGGCAATACGTTTGACGTCCGGCGCCTTCGCCCGAACGGTCAACCAGAACATCAGGATCAGGTAGGTCCAGACGCCCGCATTCCAGCCGATGAGGATTTTGCTGACGATGGCGTCGGCAGGAACCAGCAGGCCGGTGGCAAGGCCAACCAGAGCGGCGGCGGACAGGCGAGGGTGGGTGCGGGCGAGAAAGCGCATGGGGATTCACAGTGATGATCGATCCCTGCACCTTAGCGCACGCTATCGTGCTTTTGTAGGCGCTGCAGGCTGCGATTCTTTTGATTCTGTTCTATCAAGATCAAAAGATCGCAGCCTGCGGCAGCTCCTGCAGTGGGATCAAGGGTGTTTGCTGAAGCGTTGGACGAGCTTCATGACCACCACGAAAAACAACGGCACAAAAATCACCGCCAGGGTCGCCGTGATCATCCCGCCGATTACCCCGGTACCGATCGCCTGCTGACTCGCCGAACTGGCACCGGTGGCGATGGCCAAAGGCACCACGCCAAGGATGAACGCCAGCGAAGTCATGACAATCGGTCGCAGACGCAGGCGCGCGGCTTGCAACGTCGCGTCGATCAGGTCGTGGCCTTCGTCATACAGGCTCTTGGCGAATTCGATGATCAGGATCGCGTTCTTCGCCGACAGACCAATGATCGTGATCAGCCCGACCTTGAAGAACACGTCGTTGGGCATGCCGCGCAAGGTTACCGCCAGCACCGCACCGAGTACGCCCAGCGGTACCACCAGCAGCACCGAGGTCGGAATCGACCAGCTCTCGTACAGCGCCGCCAGACACAGGAACACGATCAGCAGCGACAGGCCGAGCAGGATCGGTGCCTGACTGCCGGACAACCGTTCCTGCAGCGACAGCCCGGTCCATTCCTGACCCAGGCCTTTCGGCCCTTGGGCGACCAGTCGTTCAATCTCTGCCATCGCTTCACCGGTACTGTGCCCCGGCGACGGTTCGCCAGAAATCGCAATCGCCGGGTAACCGTTGTAACGGGTCAGTTGCGCCGGGCCTTGGGTCCATTTCGCCTGGACGAACGCCGACAGCGGCACCATGTGCCCGGCGTTATTGCGCACGTGCATTTTCAGCAGATCATCGACCTGACTGCGCTGATCGCCTTCGGCCTGGACCACCACCCGCTGCATGCGCCCCTGATTGGGGAAGTCATTGATGTAGGAAGAACCCACGGCGGTGGACAGCACGTTACCGATGTCGGCGAACGACACACCCAGCGCGTTGGCCTGCTTGCGGTCCACTTCCAGTTGCACCTGCGGCGCTTCGGCCAGCGCGCTTTCGCGCACGTTCATCAGGATCGGGCTTTTCTCGGCGGCGGCGAGCAATTCGGTACGCGCCTGCATCAACGTCGCGTGACCGAGACCGCCGCGATCCTGCAGACGGAATTCGAAGCCGCTGGAAGTACCGAGACCGTCAACCGGTGGCGGCAATACCGCAAACGCGATGGCGTCCTTGATCTGGCTCAGGGCGATGTTGGCGCGGTCGGCAATCGAAGTGGCCGAATCGTCGCTGCCGCGTTCCGACCAGTCTTTCAGGGTGGTGAACGCCAGTGCCGCATTCTGCCCGCTACCGGAGAAACTGAAGCCGAGAATCACCGTGCTGTCGCCCACCCCCGGTTCACTGGCGTTGTGCGCCTCGATCTGCTCGACCACCTGCACCGTACGGTTCTTGCTCGCGCCCGGCGGCAGCTGGATATCGGTGATGGTGTAACCCTGATCCTCGACCGGCAGGAACGAGGAGGGCAGCCGCGCGAAGCACAACCCCATGCCGATCAGCAGCACGCCATAGATCAACAGATAACGTCCGCTGCGCTTCAGCGCGTAACCGACCCAGCCTTGATAGCGATCGGTCAGTTGCTCGAAGCGGCGATTGAACCAACCGAAGAAGCCGCTCTTTTCATGATGCTCGCCCTTGGCAATCGGCTTGAGCAGCGTGGCGCACAAGGCAGGCGTCAGCGTCAGGGCCAGGAACGCCGAGAACAGGATCGACGTCGCCATCGACAGCGAGAACTGCCGGTAAATCACGCCCACCGAACCCTGCATGAATGCCATCGGAATGAACACCGCCACCAGCACCAGGGTAATGCCGATGATCGCCCCGGTGATCTGCTTCATCGCTTTGCGCGTGGCGTCTTTTGGCGACAAGCCTTCGGTGGCCATGATCCGCTCGACGTTTTCCACCACAACGATGGCGTCGTCCACCAGAATGCCGATCGCCAGCACCATGCCGAACATGGTCAACACGTTGATCGAGAAACCCAGCGCGAGCATGGTGGCGAAGGTGCCCATCAGCGCCACCGGCACCACCAGCGTCGGAATCAGGGTGTAGCGAATGTTCTGCAGGAACAGGAACATCACCGCAAACACCAGCAGCATCGCTTCGCCGAGGGTGTAGACGACTTTGGTGATCGAGACTTTGACGAATGGCGAGGTGTCGTAGGGAATCTTGTATTCGACGCCGGCCGGGAAGTAGCGCGACAGCTCGTCCATCTTCGCCCGGATCAACGTGGCGGTCGCCAGCGCATTGGCCCCCGGGGCCAATTGCACGCCAACAGCGGTGGACGGCTTGCCGTTCAGACGCGTGCCGAACTGGTATTCCTGACTGCCGATCTCGACCCGCGCCACATCGCCGATGCGTACGGTAGAACCATCGGGGTTGGCCTTGAGCACGATGTCGGCGAATTCTTCCGGCGTCGACAACTGACCCTTGACCAGAATGGTCGCGGTGATTTCCTGCGTAGACGGATTGGGTAAATCGCCAATACTGCCTGCCGATACCTGGGCGTTCTGCGCGACGATGGCGGCGTTGACGTCGGCCGGGGTCAGGTTGAAACCGATCAGCTTCTGCGGATCGATCCAGATCCGCATCGCGCGTTCAGCGCCGTACAGTTGGGCCTTGCCGACGCCGTCGATGCGTTTGATTTCGTTCATCACATTGCGCGCCAGGTAATCGCTGAGCGCTACGTCATCGAGTTTGCCGTCGCTGGAGGTCAGGGTGATCAGCAGCAGGAAGCCGGCGGAGACTTTCTCCACCTGCAGGCCTTGCTGATTGACCGCTTGCGGCAGGCGCGACTCGACCACTTTGAGGCGGTTCTGCACATCAACCTGGGCCAGTTCCGGGTTGGTGCCCGGCTGGAACGTGGCCTTGATCGTCGCGCTGCCGAGGCTGCTCTGCGATTCGAAGTACAGCAGGTGATCGGCGCCGTTGAGCTCTTCTTCGATCAGGCTGACCACGCTTTCATCGACGGTTTGCGCCGAGGCACCGGGGTACACCGCATAGATTTCGATTTGTGGCGGCGCGACGTCGGGATACTGCGCCACCGGCAATTGCGGGATGGCCAGCGCACCGGCCAACAGGATGAACAGGGCGACAACCCAGGCGAACACCGGGCGGTCGATAAAGAACTGCGGCATAGAAGAGCGTCCTGCTTACTGACCAGAAGTCTGGGCAAGGGGAAGAGGGGTGTCGTCGATCTGCACTTTTTCGCCGGGACGGGCGTGTTGCAGGCCTTCGATGACAATACGGTCGCCGGGCTTGAGGCCGCCGGTGACGATCCAACGGTCGTTTTGCACTGCGCCCAGTTGCACCGGTTGCTGCGCCACGCGCATCTGCTCGTCGACAGTCAGCACCTGAGCGATACCTGCGCTGTCACGTTGCACCGCACGTTGCGGTACGGTGATGCCGTTCTGCACGGTCGCTTGTTGCAGGCGTACGCGGATGAAACTGCCCGGCAACAGGTCGAGATCGGGATTGGGGAACTCGCTGCGCAGGATGATCTGGCCAGTGCCTGGATCGACCGTGATGTCGCTGAACAGCAACTTGCCCGGTAACGGGTAGAGACTGCCGTCATCCTGAATCAGCGTGGCCTTGACCTGATCCTGACCGACTGCCTGCAACTGCCCGGAGCGGAGCGCGCGACGCAGTTCGTTGAGTTCACGGGTCGACTGGGTAAGGTCGGCGTAGATCGGATTGAGTTGCTGGATCAGCGCCAGTGGCGTGGTTTCGTTCTGCCCGACCAGCGCGCCTTCGGTAACCAGAGCACGGCCGACTCGGCCGGAAATTGGCGCGGTGACGGTGGCGTAGCCGAGGTTCAGCTTCGCGCGTTCCACTGCAGCTTTATTGGCGGCCACATCGGCGGCGGTTTGCCGGGCATTGGCGCGGGCGTTGTCGTAGTCCTGAGCGCTGATGGCCTTGTCGTCGATCAACTGCGCGTAGCGCTGCTCTTGCAACTTCGCCTGAAAGGCGTTGGCCTCGGCCTTGCGCAGCGCGGCTTCGGCGCTATCAAGATCAGCCTTGAACGGTGCCGGATCGATGCGAAACAGCACGTCGCCCTTTTTCACGTCGCTGCCTTCACGAAAGGTTCGTTGCAGCACCACACCGGCGACCCGGGCGCGTACTTCGGCGATGCGCGGTGCAGCGATGCGCCCGCTCAGTTCACTGCTGATCGACAGGGGGCGGGCCTCGATGGTTTCGATACGCACGGTGGCCGGCGGCGCTTCTTCTTCGGCCTTCGAAGACGAATCACAGGCGCTCAGCAACGACGCAACAGCGATCAGGCCGAGCCCGGCCAGAAGTTTTTTCGACATGTACCACCCCCAATATTGAAGCCCGCATCCTAAGGCCAGACGCCGAGGGTAGCGGTGAAGCTTTGTAGGCGCTGTGTGAAATTGTGTAAGGGTTTTACTCAGGGACGGGTGAGGGCGTATATCCTTTACGCCTTGAATTCTTTTGTGACGGTTGGACCGCTTTCGCCAGCAGGCTCGCGCCCACACAGGTTTTGTGAACGAGGCAAAATCGATGTGGGCGCGAGCCTGCTCGCGAAGAGGGTCTGACATCCACCACAGCAATATCTGGAACACCCTCATGCCCAACATCCTCCTGGTCGAAGACGACACCGCCCTCGCCGAACTGATTTCCAGCTACCTGGAGCGCAACGGCTATTCCGTCAGCGTGATCGGTCGTGGTGACCATGTGCGTGAACGGGCACGGATCAATCCGCCGGACCTGGTCATTCTCGACCTGATGCTGCCGGGGCTCGACGGCCTGCAAGTCTGCCGTCTGCTGCGGGCCGATTCGGCGACGCTGCCGATCCTGATGCTGACCGCCCGCGACGACAGTCACGATCAGGTGCTGGGCCTGGAAATGGGCGCCGACGATTACGTCACCAAGCCCTGCGAGCCAAGGGTTCTGCTGGCCCGGGTGCGCACTTTGCTGCGACGCAGCAGCCTCGGTGAACCGATGACGGTCAATGACCGCATCGTCATGGGCAATCTGTGCATCGATTTGTCCGAGCGCACCGTGACCTGGCGCGGGCAGCCGGTAGAGCTGTCCAGTGGCGAATACAATTTGCTGGTGGTGCTGGCCCGGCATGCCGGTGAAGTGCTGAGCCGCGATCAGATTCTGCAGCGCCTGCGCGGCATCGAGTTCAACGGCACCGATCGTTCGGTGGACGTGGCGATTTCCAAGCTGCGGCGCAAATTCGACGACCACGCGGGCGAGGCGCGCAAGATCAAGACCGTGTGGGGCAAGGGGTACCTGTTCAGCCGTTCCGAATGGGAATGCTGAGCTGATGTTCAGAATCCTGTTTCGCCTGTATCTGGTGACGATCGTCTCCTACAGCGCGGCGATCTATCTGGTGCCGGATCTGGTGATCATGGCGTTCCGCGAGCGCTTCATCACTTATAACCTCGACTATTCGCGGGGCCTGCAATCGCTGATCACCCGTCAGTTTCACGCGGTGCCACAGGACCAGTGGCCAGCCTTGGCGCAGTCGATGGACAAAGACTTCCAGCCGCTGCACATCGTTCTGGCGCGCATCGACGACGCCGGTTTCACCGCCCCCGAGCAGGCGCGTTTGCGCCGTGGGGAAAACGTGGTGCGCATTGGCGATTGGGGATGGCGCACGTTGGCGGTCACGCCGCTGAACGACGATGTCGCGGTGCAAATGGTGGTGCCGCCGGATCCGCTGGACGTCAATCTGTTGTACTGGAGCATCAACGTGCTGATCGGCGCGACCATGCTCGCCTGCCTGCTGTTGTGGATTCGCCCGCACTGGCGTGATCTGGAGCGCCTCAAGGGGGCCGCCGAACGCTTCGGTAAAGGCCACTTGAGCGAGCGTACGCAGATTCCCGCCAGCTCCAACATCGGCAGCCTGGCCAATGTCTTCGACACCATGGCCGGCGATATCGAGGATTTGCTCAACCAACAGCGCGACCTGCTCAATGCGGTGTCTCACGAATTGCGCACGCCGCTGACCCGTCTGGATTTCGGTCTGGCCCTGGCACTGTCCGATGATTTGCCGGCGACCAGTCGCGAGCGCCTGCAAGGGCTGGTGGCGCACATTCGAGAACTGGATGAACTGGTGCTGGAATTGTTGTCTTACAGCCGCCTGCAGAATCCGGCGCAATTACCGGAACAGGTTGAGGTTTCGCTGGATGAGTTCATCGACAGCATTCTGGGCAGCGTCGATGAAGAGCTGGAATCGCCGGACATCGTCATCGACGTGCTGCTGCACGGTCAGCTCGAACGCTTCACGCTGGATCCGCGCCTGACCGCGCGGGCGATCCAGAACCTGCTGCGCAATGCCATGCGCTATTGCGAAAAACGCATTCAGATTGGCGTGCAGGTCAGCCCTGATGGCTGCGAGATCTGGGTCGACGATGATGGGATCGGTATCCCGGATGACGAACGGGAGCGAATTTTCGAGCCGTTTTATCGCCTGGATCGCAGCCGCGACCGTGCTACCGGTGGTTTTGGTCTGGGCCTGGCCATCAGCCGCCGGGCGCTGGAGGCGCAGGGCGGGACACTGACGGTGGAAAGCTCGCCGTTGGGTGGGGCGCGGTTCAGGTTGTGGTTGCCCACTGCAAGCTGAGCATCAACCCACTGTAGGAGCTGTCGAGTGAAACGAGGCTGCGATCTTTTGATCTTGTTCTTGAAATCAGAATCAAAAGATCGCAGCGTGCCGCAGCTCCTACAGGGTCAGATGAGTTGGTTCGACTGAATCAAGCCAACCCCGGCCGTCTGCATCCGCTCCATGGCCGTCGCCAGTGAGCCCTCCATATCAATCGCGCGACAGGCATCCAGCACCACAAACGTATTGAACCCCGCCGCCCGCGCGTCCAGCGCCGAGAACATCACACAGAAATCCAGTGCCAGACCAACCATGTACACCGTGTCGATACCGCGTTCTTTCAGGTATCCGGCCAGCCCGGTGGTGGTGCGCCGGTCCGCCTCGAGAAACGCCGAATAGCTGTCGATGTCCGGGTTGCAGCCTTTGCGGATGATCAGTTGCGCATGAGGCAGTTTCAGGTCGGGGTGAAACTCGGCACCGGCGCTGCCTTGCACGCAATGATCCGGCCAGAGGGTCTGCTCGCCGTAGGGCAACTGAATCACCTCATACGGTTGGCGCCCGGGGTGACTGGAGGCGAATGACGCGTGGCCGCTCGGGTGCCAGTCCTGGGCAATGATCACTTGTTTGAACAGGCCGCTGAGGCGATTGATCAGCGGGACGATCAGATCGCCCTCGGGTACGGCCAACTGGCCGCCTGGGGTGAAGTCGTTCTGCACGTCAATGACCAGCAGGGCGCTGCGGGGTGAAATCTGCATCGGTGGTTCCTCCTTGGATAATCACTCGCTCAGCATAGTGGCAGCGACTCTCATGCGCTCAACCGTTCGATCAAGCGCCTGGCCAGATCTTCCAGTTCCGGCGCCGGGTTGTGCCCGATCAACATCCACGCATGCTCACCTTCGGTCCAGTACACCACGTTCATTTCATGGCGCCGTTCGTGCGCCAGTGGCCGGCTGCCGCTATTGGAGCGGGTCACGCACAAGGCCAGCGGCCCATGCCTGGCGTCCAGATAGGTCAGTTGCGCAATCGGTACGCCGTCGTACTCGAGCATTTGTGCACGTTTGAGTTCGGCGCCCGGCAACTTCAGCAGCGCCGGTGACAGCTTCAGACCGAGCCGCGCGTCAACCGCACGCAATTGCGCGCGTTGGCTGGCTTCGTCGCCCGGCAAATGATCAAGCGTTTGCGGCACATACAGCGCCATATAGTCGCCCACCAAGGCGCGCCAGTTATGCGCCTGCTGTGACTGCCAGGCGAGAAACAGGCGATCGGCCAACACGCCGCCCGCCAGCAGACTCGCGGCGGCCGCACCGATGAACCAGCGTCGACTCAGGCCCGGCCGCTGGGGGGCGGGGATGGCATCGAGGCGCGCCTGCAAACGTTCCAGCGGTGCCTGTTGCGCCAGTTCGTCATAGGCATCCTTGTACGGCAGGCTGCTGCGTTCAAACCATTGCACGCGCAGGCTGAGCAACGGGTCGTCGGCAATTGCGCTGTCGAGCTGATTGCGATACGCCGGGTCCAGCTCATGATCAAGGTAGGCCACCAGTTGTTCGTCGGAGGGCTTGTTCATGGGCGGTCACCTCCGGTGGTTTTCGGCACGGCTTGCAGCGGCGGGTATTCGGCCAGTTTCAGCCGCGCGGTGGCCAGACGACTCATCACCGTACCGATCGGCACTTGCAGGATCTCGGCGACTTCGCGGTAGGACAGGCCTTCGACGTAAGCCAGGTATACGGTCTCGCGCTGGGTTTCCGGCAACGCATCGACCCGGCGAATCACCTGCGCCGCCATGACGTGGGTTTGTGCGGCGTATTCGCCGTCGAAGGCCAGTTGCCCGTCGGCATCGACCTGACCTGTGCCCTGACGCACCCGGCGGGCGCGCACTTCATTGAGCCAGATCGAATGCAGGATGCTCAGCAACCAGCGATCCATGCGCGTGCCGGCCACATATTGCCCGGCACGTTCCAGCGCCCGCACGCATGTGGCTTGCACCAGATCCTCGGCCACGTGCCGATTGCGCGACAGCAGCAGGCCGTAGCGCCACAGTCGCGCCAGATGCTGTCCGAGTTCCGCTCTGAATGCCTGATCGCTGACGATGATGGCGTTCCTTTATCTGTTTCAGGTTTTCGATAAATCGTGGATGGCTTCAGCCAGGTCCTGGTATTCCTCGCAAGAGGTTCCGCAAATCGATTTGATCTGCTGCAACTGCTCCTGCGCCAGGTCGACGCGGCCTTTGATTACATAGGCTTCGCCGAGGTATTCACGCACTTGCGCGTACTGCGGATCGAGTTTCACCGATTGCAGGTAATAGCCGATGCCTTCATCGGTACGCCCCAGTTTTCGCGTGGCGTAGCCGCGATAGTTGAGGGCTTTGGCGGTGTTCGGTTGTTTGAGGGTGTCGAGCAGGGCCAGGGCTTCTTCGTATCGACCGTCCTTGGCCAGTCTGTAGGCGTAATCGGTACGGTCGGCATCCGGCACGGCACGGCTGGTCTGCATCACGCATTTCTGCGATTTGCTGTCCCAGACCTGGCCTTTGGGGCAATTGGGTTTCTGCACGGGCGCACTTTCATCACCGTTGGCAAACGCCATCGATGCAGACAGCGCGGTCACCAGCAGCAACGGGGCGGCGAACATAACGGAACGGATAGTCATGGGCAAGGCTCCACAGAGGGTTATGTTTCACTTTGAACACCACAGCACGGCATTTTATTCATTGCTTTGTCAGGCTCTGTTCAAGGTAAGCGCAAATTGTGGCGTTATGCTCAAGAACGCCAGCCGTCCATCCAGCGCCTGACGATGCCACCGCACTGCCATACGAGGAACTGCCATGAAAGATCAGGTCCATCACTCCGCTGCTGCCGGCTACAAGACTGCCGCCGACACCTACATCAAGGGCCGCCCGGACTACCCGCCGCAGGTCAGCCAGTGGTTGACCCAGACGTTGGGTCTGGACAGTCACAAGACGGTCATCGATCTGGGTGCCGGTACCGGCAAGTTCACCGGCCGGCTGGTGGCGACCGATGCACAGGTAATCGCCGTGGAACCGGTGGCGCAGATGCTGGAAAAACTTTCCGCCGCCTGGCCGCAGGTGCTGGCGGTGAGCGGTACGGCGACCGATCTGCCACTGCCGGATGCGTCGGTGGATGCAGTGGTCTGCGCGCAGGCGTTTCACTGGTTCGCCACGCCCGAGGCCTTGAGCGAAATCGCCCGGGTGCTCAAGCCCGGCGGCAAGCTTGGCCTGATCTGGAACCTGCGCGACGCGCAAGTCAGTTGGGTGCCGAAACTCGATGCTATCGTTAACGCGCTGGAAGGCGACACGCCGCGTTACTACACCGGCCAATGGCGTCAGGTGTTTCCGCATCCGGCGTTCGGGCCGCTGCAATTGCAGCAGTTCCACCATGGACATACCGGCTCGCCGGAGGACGTGATTTTCAATCGGGTGCGCTCCACCAGTTTCATTGCCGCGTTGCCGCAGGCGCAGCGGGACAAGGTCGATGAGCAGATTCGCGCGCTGATTGCCTCGGAGCCGGCGTTGCGTGGGCGGCATGTGCTGACGGTGCCTTATGAGACGGCGGCGTATGTGGCGGTGAAGGTCAGTTAGATTTTTTGCTGCACATACAAAACCCTGTAGGAGTTGCCGCAGGCTGCGATCTTTTGATCTTGAAAGTCAAAAGATCGCAGCCTGCGGCAGCTCCTACAGGGATGAAGGCGCGCCAGCATTTTTTGTGGGAGTCAGTCCCGCATTTGGCCGAACCGCCATCGTGATGCCTTGTTATAGTTCGGGCCTCATTTTCTGCCCGGTAAAGGATCACTGCCATGACTCAATACACCGCCTTCAGCGTCGAACTGGCCGACAACATCGCGCACGTGCAGATCAATCGTCCGGAAAAGATCAACTCGATGAACGCCGCGTTCTGGAGCGAGATCGTCGAGATTTTCCAGTGGATCGATGACACCGATGAAGTGCGAGTGGTGGTGCTCAGCGGCAACGGCAAACACTTTTCCTCCGGCATCGACCTGATGATGCTCGCCGGCGTCGCCAACGAACTGGGCAAGGACATCGGCCGTAACGCACGCCTGCTGCGGCGCAAGATTCTCACCCTGCAAGCCTCGTTCAACGCCGTCGACAACTGCCGCAAACCGGTACTGGCGGCGATTCAGGGCTATTGCCTCGGTGGTGCCATCGACCTGATCGCCGCCTGCGACATGCGTTACGCTGCCGAGGACGCGCAATTCTCGATCAAGGAAATCGATATCGGCATGGCCGCCGATGTTGGCACTTTGCAACGGTTGCCACGGATCATCGGTGACGGCATGCTGCGTGAACTGGCTTACACCGGTCGTACGTTCGGTGCCGATGAAGCGCGCAGCCTCGGTCTGGTCAATCGCGTTTATGCTGACAAGGACCTGCTGCTTGAAGGCGTGATGGACATTGCTCGCGACATCGCCCGCAAATCGCCCATCGCGGTCACCGGTACCAAGGAAATGATCAGCTACATGCGTGACCACCGCATAGACGACGGCCTCGAATACGTTGCCACCTGGAACGCCGCCATGTTGCAATCCACCGACTTGCGCGTGGCCATGGCCGCCCATATGAGTAAACAGAAACCCGAATTTCTGGATTGAGAAACCATGACAGCTCGCTGGACCACTGCAGTACTGGACACCGATCAACCCGGCGGCTGGGCCGTTGCGCGCAGCCCCGAAGGCTTTCTGTTCGATGACAACGGCGCGCTGTTCCCCCGGGAATGGCTCAAGCGTCAGGACTTGTCGATCCTCGCCGAGCATGGCATTGGCCATCTCGATGGCGAGCCGGTGTATCTGCTGGAGCTGCACAGTCACAGCGAAGTGCCTGGCTGCAACTGGAAGGGGCTGCGGGCGTTCATGCTCGATGGCGATCACACCGTCTACAAGGTGTTGGGTTATGCCGCGCAGATCGGCACCTGGGCGCGCGAACATCGCTTCTGCGGCAACTGTGGGCAGGCGATGATCCAGGTGCCGAGGGAGCGGGCGATGTATTGCCAGCCGTGTGAGCTGCGCAGTTATCCGCGGATCTCGCCGAGCATGATCGTGCTGGTCACCCGTGGTGACGAGATCCTGCTGGCGCGCTCACCGCGTTTCGTCACCGGGGTCTACAGCACGCTGGCCGGGTTTGCCGAGCCGGGCGAGTCGGCCGAGGATTGTCTGATTCGCGAGGTGCGCGAGGAAGTCAGCATCGAGGTGAAGAACATCCAGTACATGGGCAGTCAGTGCTGGCCGTTCCCGCACTCGATGATGCTGGGCTTCCATGCCGAATATGCCGGTGGCGAGATCGTCTGCCAGGAAGACGAGATCGAAGACGCCCAGTGGTTCAACGTGCACGATCTGCCGCCGTTGCCGGCGTCAAAATCGATTGCCCGTTACCTGATCGACGTCTACGTGGCGCGCCGTTTAGGCCACGCTGAACCAGTGTTGCCAGGCTAGGCGCACGGTCAGGCCCAGCACCACGGTAATGAACACCGGACGAATGAACTTGGCGCCGCCGCTGATCGCGGTGCGTGCCCCGAAGAATGCGCCGACCATCACCGACAGGCCCATGCTCAGGCCGATGATCCAGTCCACTTGCCCGGAAAACATGAACACCGACAGCGCCGCAATGTTGCTGACGAAGTTCATGCTGCGCGCCACACCGCTGGCCTTGACCAGGTCGATGGGGTAGAGCAGCAGGCTGCTGACGGTCCAGAACGCACCCGTGCCGGGGCCGGCCACGCCATCGTAGAAACCGAGGCTGAAGCCTTGGCTCGATTGCCATTTCTTCTTGATTGGCGCGTCGCTGTCCAGCGGCGCTTTTGGCGTACCGCCGAACAACAGATAGAGGCCGCAGGCGAAGACGATCACCGGCAGCATCTTGTTCAGCCATTCCGCCGGCAGGTAATGGGCGACGATCGCGCCGGTCAACGCCCCGACCAGGGTGCCGACGATCGCGTGCATCCACTGCCGAGGATGGAACAGTTTGCGTCGGTAGAAGGTGAAACTGGCGGTGGCCGAGCCGAAGGTCGAACTGAGTTTGTTGGTGCCCAGCACCAGGTGCGGCGGCAGCCCGGCAGTCAGCAGCGCGGGCGTGGTCAGCAGACCACCGCCGCCGGCGATGGCGTCGATGAAACCGGCAATGAAAGCGACAAGGGCCAGAACGGCCAGGGTAGTGAGGTCAACGCTGAGTTCGAAAGGCATGGAATCGGCTTGTGTGGCAGGAAGGAACGGGGCGTCATCATAGCCCGTAACACAGGCCTCCTGCGACACGGATCAGTTGCCGTCATGGGCGTCGGGATTTCACTTTAGTCGAGGGTCAAAAACTGAAAATTGTCGAGAAAATAACAGCCCTTGTTGCCGAACGGATCACTGGGTATGGCGACCTGAATATCCACCCGGCCGTAACCCTCTGGCGTAATGCCTTCCACCGTAATTGTCTGTGATTGCCGATCGACGTATCGCCAACTGGTCCAGATAGTTGATTCGCCCTGAGCATTGGTCATCCAGATGGTATAAACGACGAATGCATTAATCAGCGGGTTGTCTGCCGTCTCTCGGCGCTGGATGTGAAAGGTTCTATGCTGGGTGTCTTCAAGCGGCACGGCATCAGGTGCCTGGATATCGAAATCGAACTTGAAAGCTCCGGGTTTGACGCTGAAAATTTCAGCAGCCAGATTTTGTCCTTGATTTCTGCCGCCGACCATTCGAGCGGCAAAGTTGCCTTCGCGAAGTTCTACGGTTATTGGCGTGTCATATCCCCTGGGACGCCAGTAGTCGAAGTTGCCGCTGCTGAAACCACCATTTTTGATGCGATTTGTCTGTTCCATAGAGAGCCCTCAACGATCATGTAGTTGGCGGTGTCCGCCGATCATTGAGTCAATCAAGACTCGTGGCTACTGTCATAAATGACAGTCAGTTAGACATTTTCGCGATAAATCGATGGCGATCATCTTGAAACGGGAAGAAGGCTGCGATCCATTGACCTTGTTGCTTTCGAACAGGCCAATATCTCGCAGCCTCCGCACATTGCGACAGGGATTGCCGTGAGCTTACAGACCCAGGTCCGACAGCCCCGGATGATCATCCGGACGCCGACCCAGCGGCCAATGGAACTTGCGTTCGCTTTCCTTGATCGGCATGTCGTTGATGCAGGCATAGCGCTGGAACATCAGGCCGTGCTCATCGAACTCCCAGTTTTCATTGCCGTAGGAACGGAACCAGTTGCCCGAATCGTCGCGCCATTCATAGGCGTAGCGCACGGCAATCCGCGTGTCCGAATAGGCCCAAAGTTCCTTGATCAGGCGGTAATCCAGTTCCTTGGCCCATTTACGGGTCAGGAACGCCTTGGCTTCTTCACGGTTGTTGGCGAACTCGGCGCGGTTGCGCCATTTCGTGTCGAGTGTGTAAGCCAGCGATACCTTCTCCGGGTCGCGGGAGTTCCAGCCATCTTCGGCCAGTCGAACTTTTTCGATGGCCGATTTACGATTGAACGGCGGTAGCGGCGGACGCACTTGGGCAGCAGTCGACATTGTCAGTCTCCCGATCTAATAAACGATTAAACAACGGTTCAGGCTTATTTAAGGCGTTACAGGTCCAATAACTTACGCGCCATGCATTGCGCATTATCAGCGGCACTGTGATCACCCATCACAAGCGCTACGGTAATGGCGCCGTCAATCAGGATCAGCAACTGCCTGGCCAGACGGTGCGGATCTTCGACGCCATGTTCGGTGCACAGCTCGCACAGGTAGTCGAGCAGCTTCTGTTTGTGGTCTTTGGCGACCTGGCGCACCGGGTCCTCGGGGTCACCGGTCTCGCCACTGGTATTGATGAAGGCGCAGCCGCGGAAGCCTTCCGAGGCGAACCAGCTCTTGAGTACGGTAAACAGGTTGAGCAGGCGGTCGGCCGGGGTTTCGGCCTGATCGACAGCGCTGCGGTACCAGTGCATCCAGCGCACGTCGCGGCGTTGCAGGGCGGCGACGGTCAGCTCCTCCTTGTTGGCGAAGTAGCGGTAGATGCTTTTTCTGGAGACGCCGGCGGTTTTCACCAGAAGATCCATGCCGGTGGCCGCAATGCCACTTTTGTAGATCAACTTTTCGGTGACATCCAGAATGATGTCGCGGGTCGAGGTGTCATTGATTTCGTTCATGTGGCGAACAGTAGAACGATCGTTCTCCTTTCGCAAGCTATTTTTAAGATCAAAAGATCGCAGCCTTCGGCAGCTCCTACAATGATCCCTGTTGGAGCTGCCGAAGGCTGCGATCTTTTGATCTCTTTACAGACACTCACAAGACCCGAACCGGTTGATGGTGTAAGCTCTCGGGTTCTTCGGATTCGACCCATTGCGAGCCCTATGCCGTTGCTTTTCAAACGCTCTTTGCTGCCCAAACTGCGCAGCTTTCCGCTGACTGCCGAGGCCGTGACCATTCTGTCCGGCGCCGCCGAGTTCCGTCGTTGCCTGCTGGAGAAAATCGCCGAGGCGACCCAGCGCATCTACATCGTTGCGCTGTATCTGCAGCACGACGAGGCCGGTCAGGAAATCCTCGATGCCTTGCACGCCGCCAAGCTCAAGCGCCCGGAGCTGGAGATCGTCGTGGTGGTCGACTGGCTGCGCGCCCAGCGCGGGTTGATCGGTGCCGGCAAGCAGCCGGGCAACTCGGCGTGGTATCAGGAAATAACCCGCACCCATCAGAGCGAAGTGCCGGTCTACGGCGTCCCGGTGCAGACCCGCGAACTGTTCGGCGTCCTGCATCTGAAAGGCTTCGTGATCGATGACTGTGTGGTTTACAGCGGTGCAAGCCTGAACAACGTTTACCTGCACAAGTTCGACAAGTACCGCTTCGACCGCTACCACGTACTGCACAGCCGCGAACTGGCGGATTCGATGCATCATCTGGTCAAGCACGGTCTGATCGAATCCAAGGCTGTGCATCGCCTCGACCTGCCGAACCTGCCGACCACCCGCAGCCTGCGCAACGACATCGGCGACCTGCGCAGCCGTCTCAAATACGCGGCGTACGACACCAGCGCCGGCAGCACCGCGCATAGCGGCCTGTCGGTGAGTCCGCTGCTCGGCGTGGGCAAGAACAACCCGTTGAACCGGGTGATTGTCGAACTGATCGCCAGTGCGCAACAGCAGCTGACGATTTGCACCCCGTATTTCAATCTGCCGCTGCCGATCATCCGCGAGATCAATCGCGCGCTGGCCCGTGGGGTGAAGATCGACATCGTGGTCGGCGACAAAACCGCCAACGATTTCTATATTCCGCCGAGCGAGCCGTTCAAGGTGATTGCGGCGTTGCCGTACCTGTACGAAATCAGCCTGCGCCGCTTCGCCAAGCGTCATCAGCGCAACATCGACAGCGGGCAGTTGAACCTGCACCTGTGGCGTGACGGCGACAACAGCTATCACCTCAAAGGCATGTGGGTGGATCAGCGCTATACGCTGCTGACCGGCAACAACCTCAACCCGCGGGCGTTTCGTCTCGACCTGGAAAACGCGCTGCTGATCGATGATCCGCAAGGCGAGTGGCTTGAGCCACGGGCGAAGGAGCAGGCAGAGATTTTCCGCAACACCACACGGATTGCCAGCTTCCAGAACCTTGAGACTCTGCCGGAGTACCCGGCGGGAGTGGCGAAGTTTCTCAAGCGGGTGAGCCGGGTGCGGATTGAGCGGTTGCTGTACCGGATTTTGTAACCGTTAAAAGCAAAAGATCGCAGCCTCCGGCAGCTCCTACATTGGGTATGTGAACACCCTGTAGGAGCTGCCGAAGGCTGCGATCTTTTTTACTGGCGACTCAAATCCGTCAGTTCAGCCCCAACTTGCCACGCAACGTGGACAGGTCTTCCGCCAAGGTATTGACCGGGCCAACCAGCGCCTTGCGATCATTATCCTTCACCTTGTCATACGTCTCGAAACCACCGTCCTTGGTCTTGTACTTGGCGAGGATCTTGTCCACGGTGGCGAAGTTCTTGTCGACTTTGGCAACGAACGCCTTGTCCTGCTTTTCGATCTGCGGACGGAACAGATCGACGATCTTCTTAGCGCCGTCGATGTTGCCCTGGAAGTCGTACAGGTCGGTGTGGCTGTAACGGTCTTCTTCACCGGAGATCTTGGTCGCGGCAACTTCTTCCAACAGCGCGGCCGCACCGCCGACGACTTTCTCCGGCGGGAAGGTCAGGCCGGCGACGCGGGCCTGCAGGTCTTTGACGTCGCTGTCCAGCTTGTCAGCCAGCGCCGTCAGGCCTTCGGTGGTCTTCTCCGAGAACAGCGAATATTCGAGGCGATGGAAACCGGTGAAATCTTCAGCCTTCACGCCTTTTTCGTGGTCGTCGACGCGCGAGTCGATGGACGCATCAAGGTCACTGAACAGCTCGGCAATCGGCTCGATCGACTCGTAGTAAACGCGGGTCGGCGCGTAGAGCTTTTGCGCGGTGGCCAGATCGCCTTTCTTCACCGCATCGGTGAACTGCTTGGTGTGGCTGCCCAATTCATCCAGTTGCTCGGTGACGTAGATCTTGTAGTCCGACACCGGGCCGACCAGATCCAGCGGCGCTGTTGCGGCGAACGCCGACAACGGGGTGTTGAGTAAACCGAGGGTCAGCAATAACGCGAGTGGCGACTTTTTCATGGAGCGGCTCCGAGGTTTTTTATGGTTAGGCAGCTGTTTTGGGTTGGGTGGCGTTGAGCAGCGAGCGACCGATGAAATCCTTGTCGCCGGTGACACCCGGGAGGGTGAAGAAGTAACCGCCGCCGACCGGTTTGAGGTATTCCTCAAGCGGCTCGCCGTTGAGGCGGGTCTGCACGGTGATGAAGCCTTTTTCCAGATCGGCCTGGTAGCAGATGAACAGCAGGCCCATGTCGAGCTGGCCGTTCTTGTTCACGCCGTTGGAGTAGTTGAACGGCCGGCGCAGGATCAGGTTGGCCTGGCTCGCGGCGGTGCGCGGGTTGGCCAGGCGGATATGCGCGTCGAGCTTGGTCAGCTTGCCTTGCGGGTCTTTGCTGTAATCCGGGACCTCGGTTTCATGGTGGGCGCCCATCGGCGCGCCCGTGGTCTTGACCCGACCGATGATGCTTTCCTGTTCCTGCAACGGCGTACGGTCCCAGCGCTCGACGAAATTGCGGATGATCCGCACCGCTTGATAGCTGCCGTGCGCCGCCCAGGCCGGCTCATCGCTGCCCGGTTGCACCCAGACAATCTTGTCCATGGCCTTGGCGTCGTTGGAATCGGGGTTGGCCGAGCCGTCACGGAAACCGAGGAAGTTACGCGCCGATTGCGCCGGCACACCCGGTTTGACCGGGGCTTGCGGCGGCACGCTGCCTTCCTGTTTCCAGCGCACCAGCAGCAGATCAGGCAGGTTCTTGACGATGTCGCGCAAGGCGTGAATGTTGGTGTCGGCAGTGTTCGAGCAGAACTGCAGGCTCAAGTCGCCGTGGCAGCAATCGGCCTCAAGCGCATCGTTGGGGAAGCCGACCATGCGTTGCAGGCGCTTCGGTTTGGCGGCGGCCAGACCGAAGCGTTCGTCGAACAGCGATTCGCCGACCGAGACGGTGATGGTCAGGTTGTCCGGGGTCACGATCGGGCCAAGGATGCCGGAATCCGGCGGTGGCAGTTTCGGATCGACCTGTGCCACCGGGCCGCCCTTCATCAGGAACGCGATGCGCTCGTTGAGCGTGCGGAACAGCCGCTCAAGGTCTTCGCGATCGCTGGCCAGTACGTCGAACGAAACCAGCATGCCGGACGCCGGGCGCGGGGTGACGATGCCGGTCTGGTGCACGCCGTGGAAGTCATGGCGGTCTTCGGTCTTGTCGCTGCTCGGCGCTTCGGTGACTTGCGCCGGGGCTGCAGCCATGGCTGGACAGCTCAGGGCCGACCCGGCCAGGGCGACACCGGCGACACCCATGCCCATCAGCAGGCGGCGACGTTGCACATCGAGGTTTTGCAATTCTTTCATCGGTATTCGTCTTCTGCTTACAGGCCGGAGAGGCCGAGGGCGGGGTCGATGCCATCCAGAGCGTCGGCAAGTGCCTTGGCCTTGTCGGCGATCTGTTTGCGTTGTTCGCCACTGACCATGTCGTAAGTGGCGTAGCCGTCCTTGACCTTGAAGCTGTTCAGTACGCTGGCGAAATCACTCAGCGCCGCGTCGATTTTCGGCAGCAGATCCGGCGCCGATTTGGTCAGCATTGGCCGCAGCAGCTCGACGACTTTGTGTGCGGTTTCCAGGTTGCTGGCGAAGCCGTTGAGGTCGGCGTGGCTGTAGCGTTCCTCTTCACCGCTGGCGGCGCGCACGTCGGCCAGGGTGTTGAGGTTGCGCACCACGATGCTCACCAGTTGCTCCGGTGGCAGCGATTGGGCCAGCAGTTGCTGTTTTAGGGTGGTGACGTCGGCCAGCAGGCGCTCGGCGACCGGCGTCAGGCTGTCGAGACTGCGTTGCTGGAACAGCGCGTATTCGACCCGGTGGAAACCGACGAACGCTGGATCCTGCTCACGTTTTTCGAAGTAATCGGCGCGGGCATTGATGCTGTTGTCCAGTTCCGCCAGCCTTTGCGCGGCAGGTGCCAGACGCTGGTAAGCGGCACGGGCCGGCAGGTACAGCGCTTGCGCCTGCGCCAGGTCGCCGCTGGCAACTGCCTGATTCAGCGCGGTCACGGCTTTGATCAGCGCGCTGCCCTGAGTGGCCAGATACACGCGGAACTCCGATAAAGGCCCGACGAAAGCGACCATCGACGGCTTGGCCTTGGCGGCAGCATCGGAGGCCGCTGTCGGCGTCACGTGCAGCACGCCGCGCGGGTTGCTCAGCAACCCGCAAGTGATCGCGTAGTCGCCGGGTTGCAGGTTGGCGTTTATCACCTGGCTCAGGCCCGGGGCAATGTTCTCGCGCTCTTCGATCACCAGCACGCCGTCGAGGATTTCCCATTCCACCGCGCGGTCGGAGCGGTTGACGATGCGGAAACTGGCGCGGCCGGCGGGAACCGTCAATTCATTCGGATCACAGCTGTGCGCGTTGATGTTGACCACGACTTCATCATGGTTGTGCTGACGCTTGGCCGCGGCCATTTTCGAGGCGTAGTAGAACAGGCCACCGGCGGCGATCATCACGACCACCGAACCGGCCACCGCCCAGCGCAAGGCGCGGGGAGGCGAGGCCTGAGGAGTATTAGGCGTTGACATGGGTGCCCTTATTGGCTGGAAACGGAAGACGATTTGCCGGCTGTGTCTGCGCTTGAGGCCGGCGCGGCGGGGTAGAAAAACATCACCAGCGCCAGCACCAGATAGATCAGGTACGCACCGAGGGTGCTGACAGTCGGCGCATCCTGATAACCGAACATGCCGGCCAGCACCGAACCCAGCGGGCCGTCCATCGGCAGCGTCGCGCTGAAATCGAACAGCACGCTTTGCAGGTGATTCCACACACCGGCTTCATGCAGGGCTTGCACCGAGTTGGCGAGAATTCCGGCGGCGACCACCAGAATGAACAACCCGGTCCACTTGAAGAACGCCGACAGGTTCAGGCGCATGCTGCCGCTGTAGATCAGGAAACCGACGACGATTGCCAGCACCAGGCCGAGCAGGGCACCGATCGGCGCGCCCGGGCCTTCGCTCTGCTGGAATACCGCGAGCAGAAAGAACACGGTTTCCAGTCCTTCGCGAGCCACGGCGAAAAACACCATGGCGATCAGTGCGATTACTTGATGCTTTGACGAGGTCAAGGCGTGATCCAGCGAGGCCTGTAATGAATGCTTGATCGAGCGCGCGACCTTGCGCATCCAGAACACCATCGAACTGAGGATGCCCACCGCGACCAGTCCGACAATGCCTTCGAACAATTCCTGCTGTTTCTGCGGGAATTCGGCACTGACCAGTTCCAGGCCGCCGCCGACCAGCAGCGCCAGCGCAGCGGCGAGGAAGACGCCGATCCACACCGCCGGCATCCACTGGCCACGACCGGTTTGTTGCAGGTAGCTGGCGATGATGCCAACGATCAGCGCGGCTTCAATGCCTTCGCGCAGCATGATCAGAAAGGGAACGAGCATTCAGGCAACCACGAGTAATTTAGATAGGTGGCTAAGTTGTAACATAATGACACTCATTCCCAAATGGGGATGGTTGACATTTACCTGAACATTCGCTGAACGGCATGTTTTTCGTCCCCCGCACAGCCCCCCTGTAGGAGCTGCCGAAGGCTGCGATCTTTTGATCTTGTTTTTAAAAATCAAAGTCAAAAGATCGCAGCCTGCGGCAGCTCCTACAGGGGATTCGTGCTGAATTCGCAGCCTGCGTTAAGATGCCCGTCACTCGAAAACCACAAGGTCTGCCTCGCTCCATGTCGGAAAAAGACACCATCGCCGTGCAGCTGGTGCGTGAAGCGCTGCTGCAAAGTTGTGCCCCGGGCGTGGCCACGGATGAAGTCTTGAACAAGGTCGGGATTGCGCCGACCCTGCTGCACAGCGAACAGGGCAGGGTGCCCGCCTCGCAATACGCCAGACTCTGGCGTCTGCTGGCCCGGCGCGGCGATGACGAGTTCTTTGGCATGGATCCGCGCCGGCTCAGGTCCGGCAGCCTCGAATTCCTCTGCCGCAGCGCCATGGCGCAATCGACGCTGGCCGCCGGCCTGAACATGGGCCTGAGTTTTCTCTCGCTGATGCTGGAAAAAATGCCCGCGCAACTGGTGCATCAGCAGAGCCTGGCGGAAATCGTCCTGCTCGAAGACGACCCGGAGCCGCGCCGCGCGTTCACCTATTTCACCTATTGGATGATCGTCCACGGCGTGGCCTGCTGGCTGGCGGGGCGGCGAATTCCGATTCTGGCGATCGAATTGCGCTGCGCCGAGCCGGATTTCTGCGACGACTATCGGGTGATGTTCTCGGAAAACCTGCGCTTCGAGCGTCCGCGTACGCGGATGATTTTCGCCGCTGACTGCCTTGATCTGCCGATCAAGCGCACGGCCGAAGAATTGAAGCGCTTTCTGGCCCATGCGCCGGCGAACATTCTGGTGAAGTACCGCGATCCTGAGAGCCTTGCCAGCCGGATCAAGCAGGATCTGCGGCAGTTGCCCGCCGAACATTGGCCGGAGACCGAGGCGCTGGCGCAGCAACTGTGCATGTCCGCCTCGACCCTGCGCCGGCGTTTGTCCGAGGAAGGGCAGACCTATCAGGGTCTCAAGGACAGCGTGCGCAAGGAATTGGCGATCAGTTGGCTGGCGGAGCCGTCGATCAGCTTCGTCGAGATCGCCACGCGGCTGGGTTTTGCCGATGCGAGTTCGTTCTACAAGGCGTTTCGCAAGTGGTCGGGGTCCAATCCGGGGCATTACCGTACGTTGATCCTTAACGAAGCGGTCTGATCCGACGCACATTTGGAATGCGCTTCCCCTGTAGGAGCTGCCGCAGGCTGCGATCTTTTGCCTTTGATGTTCTAAAAAACAAGATCAAAAGATCGCAGCCTGCGGCAGCTCCTACAGGGGGTTGTTTGTCATTCTGCAAGCATGGCCAAACCAGTCAGCCACTTTGATGGCTTTGACCATTGCCGCCTCCGCGCCGCAGCGCGACTATCCCTGTGTTGTTTACGGTTCCCAGCCTAATAAAAACACCGAGGGATTCTGGCAATGCGCGATTACTTGTCTGCCACCAAACAGTTCAACTATCAGCACACCGTGGACGCGGCGCTCAGCGGCACGCTGGAGGCGCTCAACGCCTGCGTCGAATGTTGCGACCGCCATGCCTTGCCGGGGCGCATCGCACTGTTCTGGGAAGGCCGCGACGGCGCCAGTGCCACGTACACCTTCAGCGAACTGCAAGACAAAGCCGCGCGTTTCGCCAATTTCCTTCTCGAACAAGGCGTGCAAAAGGGCGACAAGGTCGCCGGCCTGCTGCCGCGCAACATCGAATTGCTCATCACCGTGTTCGCCACCTGGCGTATTGGCGCGGTGTATCAGCCGCTGTTCACCGCATTCGGCCCCAAGGCCATCGAACATCGGCTGAACAGCTCCGGCGCCAAAGTGGTGGTCACCGACGCGGTCAACCGGCCAAAACTCGCCGAAGTCATGGATTGCCCGACCATCGTCACCGTCGGCGGTGCCAAAGGTCAGGGCATCGTCCGTGGCGACTTCAGTTTCTGGGCCGAGCTGGCCAACTATTCCAGCGTTTGCGAACCGGTCCTGCTGACGGGTGACGATCCGTTCCTGTTGATGTTCACCTCGGGCACCACCGGCCCGTCGAAAGCGCTGTCGGTGCCGCTCAAGGCCATCGTCGCGTTCCAGAGCTACACCCGCGACGCGGTGGATCTGCGCTCTGAAGATTCGTTCTGGAACGTCGCCGATCCGGGCTGGGCCTACGGCATCTATTTCGGCGTCACCGGCCCGATGTCGATGGGGCATCCGATCACCTTTTACGATGGCCCGTTCACCCTCGAAAGCACCTGCCGGGTAATCAACAAATACGGCATCACCAATCTCACCGGTTCGCCGACCGCGTACCGCTTGCTGATTGCCGGTGGCAACGAATTCGCCAAGTCGATCAAGGGCAAGCTGCGCATTGTCAGCAGCGCCGGCGAACCGCTGAATCCGGAAGTGATTCGCTGGTTTGCCGACAACCTCGGCGTAGTGATTCACGACCATTACGGCCAGACCGAACTGGGCATGGTCCTGTGCAACCACCACGGTCTGCAGCATCCGATCCACCTCGGCGCCGCCGGTTTCGCCTCACCGGGCCATCGCATCGTGGTGCTCGACGAAAATTACGACGAACTCGGCGTCGGCCAACCGGGCATCCTCGCCATCGACCGCACCCAGTCACCGATGTGCTGGTTCGGCGGCTACGAGGGCGTGCCGACCAAGGCCTTCGTCGGCGATTACTACCTCAGCGGCGACACCGTGGAATGGAACCCGGACGGCAGCATCAGCTTCGTCGGGCGCAGTGATGATGTGATCACCACCTCCGGCTACCGCGTCGGCCCGTTCGACGTCGAGAGCGCGCTGATCGAGCACCCGGCGGTGGTCGAAGCGGCCGTGGTCGGCAAGCCCGATCCGGAGCGCACCGAACTGGTCAAGGCCTTCGTCGTGCTCAACCCGCAATACCGCGCCGAACCGGCGCTGGCCGAAGAGTTGCGCCAACACGTGCGCAAGCGTCTGGCCGCGCATTCGTACCCCCGTGAAATCGAATTTGTCAGCGAATTGCCGAAAACCCCAAGCGGCAAATTGCAGCGCTTTATCTTGCGCAACCAGGAAATCGCCAAGGCTCAAGAGGCCGCGGCGCACAACGTTTCAGCTTGAATCAGGAAGTCCGTCATGCAGATCGAGAACAAGGTTTTTATCGTCACCGGCGGCGCGTCCGGCCTGGGTGCCGCCACCGCCGAATTGCTGGTCAACGCCGGCGCCAAAGTGATGTTGGTGGACATGAATGCCGAAGCCGTTGCCGCTCAGGCCCAGCGCCTCGGCGCGCAAAGCGTCGTCGCCGACATCAGCAATGAAGCCGCTGCCGAAGCCGCCGTGCAGGCCACGCTCAAAGCCTTTGGCAGCCTCAACGGACTGGTCAACTGCGCCGGTATCGTCCGTGGCGAAAAGATCCTCGGCAAGAACGGCCCGCATGCGCTGTCGAGTTTTGCCCAAGTGATCAACGTCAATCTGATCGGCAGCTTCAACATGCTGCGACTGGCCGCAGCGGCCATTGCCGAGAGCGAAGCCAATGCCGACGGCGAGCGCGGGGTGATCATCAATACCGCCTCGGTCGCAGCGTTCGATGGCCAGATCGGCCAGGCGGCGTATTCTGCTTCCAAAGGCGCGATTGCCAGCCTGACCCTGCCGGCCGCGCGTGAACTGGCACGTTTCGGCATCCGCGTGATGACCATCGCTCCGGGCATTTTCGAAACCCCGATGATGGCCGGCATGACCCCGGAAGTGCGCGAGTCGCTGGCCGCTGGCGTACCTTTTCCGCCGCGCCTCGGGAAACCTGCCGAGTACGCCGCGCTGGTTCGGCATATCATCGAAAACAGCATGCTCAACGGTGAGGTGATCCGTCTCGACGGCGCCTTGCGCATGGCCGCCAAGTAAGGAGGATTTGTCATGACTATTGCCAACGATCCGATTGTTATCGTCAGTGCCGTCCGTACCCCGATGGGCGGTTTTCAGGGCGAACTGAAAAGCCTCACCGCGCCGCAACTCGGTGCTGCCGCGATCAAGGCCGCAGTGGAACGCGCCGGCGTCGCCAACGACGCGGTCGACGAAGTGTTGTTCGGTTGCGTATTGCCCGCCGGCCTCGGTCAGGCACCGGCCCGTCAGGCGGCTCTGGGCGCCGGGCTGGATAAATCCACCCGTTGCACCACGGTCAACAAGATGTGCGGTTCGGGCATGGAAACCACCATCCTCGCCCATGACATGCTGCTGGCCGGCAGCGCCGACGTGGTGATCGCCGGCGGCATGGAAAGCATGTCCAACTCGCCGTACCTGCTGGACCGCGCCCGTACCGGTTACCGCATGGGCCATGGCCGCGTGCTCGATTCGATGTTCCTCGACGGCCTCGAAGACGCCTACGACAAGGGCCGTCTGATGGGCACCTTCGCCGAAGACTGCGCCGAAACCAACGACTTCAGCCGCGAAGCCCAGGATGCGTTTGCCATCGCCTCGACCACCCGCGCCCAGCAGGCGATCAAGGACGGCAGCTTCAAAGCCGAGATCGTGCCGCTCACAGTGACCGTCGGCAAAGAACAGCTGCTGATCAGCAACGACGAGCAGCCACCGAAAGCCAAACTGGACAAGGTCGCCTCGCTGAAACCGGCGTTCCGCGAAGGCGGCACGGTGACAGCGGCCAACTCCAGCTCGATCTCCGATGGCGCAGCGGCCCTGGTGCTGATGCGCCAGTCGCAAGCACAGAAACTCGGGCTGAAGCCGCTGGCGGTGATTCACGGTCACGCGGCGTTTGCCGACACGCCGGGTCTGTTCCCGGTGGCACCGATTGGCGCGATCAAGAAGCTGGTGAAGAAGACGGGTTGGGCGTTGAACGAGGTCGATCTGTTCGAAATCAACGAAGCGTTCGCCGTGGTAGCGATGGCCGCGATGACTCACCTGGAAATCCCCCACGACAAGCTCAACGTGCACGGCGGCGCCTGCGCGCTGGGCCATCCGATCGGTGCCTCGGGCGCGCGGATTCTGGTGACCTTGCTCTCGGCCCTGCGCCAGAAAAACCTGAAACGCGGGATTGCGGCGATCTGCATCGGCGGCGGTGAAGCCACGGCGATGGCCGTGGAATGCGTGTACTGAACACCCTCTCTCTGTAGGAGCTGTCGAGTGCAACGAGGCTGCGATCTTTTGATCTTGTTTTTAAAATCAAAATCAAAAAATCGCAGCCTGCGGCAGCTCCTACAGGGGGCGGTGTGTAACCCGGATTTAAGTTAAGGATTCACCATGATTCCCAACGAAGACCAGACCCAGATCCGCGACATGGCCCGGCAGTTCGCCGAGGAACGGCTGAAACCGTTCGCCGCCGAGTGGGATCGCGAACATCGTTTCCCCAAGGAAGCCATCGGCGAAATGGCCGAGCTGGGCTTTTTCGGCATGCTCGTGCCGGAACAGTGGGGCGGTTGTGACACCGGTTACCTGGCCTACGCCATGGCCCTGGAAGAAATCGCCGCCGGCGACGGCGCCTGCTCGACCATCATGAGCGTGCACAACTCGGTCGGCTGCGTGCCGATCCTCAAGTTCGGCAACGACGACCAGCGCGAGCGCTTCCTCAAACCGCTGGCCAGCGGCGCCATGCTCGGTGCCTTCGCTTTGACTGAACCGCAGGCCGGCTCCGATGCCAGCAGCCTGAAAACCCGGGCACGGCTGGAGGGCGATCACTACGTGCTCAACGGCTGCAAACAGTTCATCACGTCCGGGCAGAACGCCGGGATCGTGATCGTGTTTGCGGTGACCGATCCGGGTGCCGGCAAGCGCGGCATCACGGCGTTCATCGTGCCCACCGATTCACCGGGCTACAAAGTCGCACGGGTCGAAGACAAACTCGGCCAGCACGCGTCGGACACCTGCCAGATTCTGTTTGAAGACGTGAAAGTGCCGGTGGCCAATCGCCTGGGTGAAGAGGGGGAAGGCTACAAAATCGCCCTGGCCAACCTTGAAGGCGGACGTGTCGGTATCGCTTCGCAAGCGGTGGGGATGGCCCGTGCCGCGTTCGAAGCGGCCCGCGACTACGCCCGCGAGCGCGACACCTTTGGCAAACCGATCATCGAACACCAGGCCGTGGCCTTCCGCCTCGCCGATATGGCCACGCAGATCGCCGTCGCCCGGCAGATGGTGCATTACGCCGCCGCGCTGCGCGACAGCGGTCAGCCGGCGCTGGTCGAGGCTTCGATGGCGAAACTGTTCGCCTCGGAAATGGCCGAGAAAGTCTGCTCGATGGCGTTGCAGACGCTGGGCGGTTACGGTTATCTCAACGACTTCCCGCTGGAACGCATTTACCGCGATGTGCGTGTCTGCCAAATCTACGAAGGCACCAGCGACATTCAGCGCATGGTCATCTCACGCAACCTTTAACCCCAACCCTTTGTAGGAGCTGCCGCAGGCTGCGATCTTTTGCTTTTGATTGTTAAAAACAAGATCAAAAGATCGCATCCTGCGGCAGCTCCTACAGGGTACAAATTCAGGAGTCATGTATGAGCTACGAAACAATTCTGCTGGAAAACCATGGCCGCGTCGGCCTGATCACCCTGAACCGTCCGCAGGCGCTGAATGCGTTGAATGCGCAACTGGTCAGCGAAGTGAACCACGCCCTTGATGCTCTGGAAGCGGACGCGAACATCGGTTGCATCGTCATCACCGGATCGAAGAAAGCCTTCGCCGCCGGCGCGGATATCAAGGAAATGGCCGAGCTGACCTATCCGCAAATCTACATGGACGACCTGTTCAGCGACAGCGACCGCGTGGCCAACCGCCGCAAGCCGATCATCGCTGCGGTCAACGGTTTCGCCCTTGGTGGCGGCTGTGAACTGGCGTTGATGTGCGACTTCATTCTGGCAGGCGACAACGCCAAATTCGGCCAACCGGAAATCAACCTTGGCGTGCTCCCGGGCATGGGCGGCACCCAGCGCCTGACCCGCGCCGTGGGCAAGGCCAAAGCTATGGAAATGTGCCTCAGCGGGCGGATGATCGATGCGGTGGAGGCCGAACGTTGCGGCATCGTTGCGCGGATCGTACCGAGCGATGAGTTGCTCGACGAGGCGTTGAAAGTCGCCGCCGTGATCGCCAGCAAGTCGCTGCCGATTGCGATGATGGTCAAGGAAAGCGTCAACCGTGCGTTTGAGGTCAACCTGACTGAAGGCGTGCGTTTCGAGCGCCGGGTGTTCCACGCGGCGTTTGCCACGCAGGATCAAAAGGAAGGGATGGCGGCGTTTGTCGCCAAGCGTGCGCCGGAGTTTGCCGGTAAGTAATGTTGCGTCCTCACTGACGCTATCGCGGGCAAGCCCGCTCCCACAGGGGATTTATGTCGTACACAAATCCCCTGTGGGAGCGAGCCTGCTCGCGAAGCTTTTGAGGCAACATCAAAAGATCGCAGCCTTCGGCAGCTCCTACAGAAAACCGGTGTAGGAGCTGCCGAAGGCTGCGATCTTTTTGCTTTTACAGTGGGTAGTTCTTCAGCTCACGAGCAATCACCATCCGTTGAATCTCGCTCGACCCCTCGTAGATCTGGGTGATCCGCGCATCGCGGTAGTACTTCTCGACCGGATAATCCTCCAGATACCCGTACCCGCCATGAATCTGAATCGCCGACGAGCAAATCTTTTCGGCTATCTCCGAGGCAAACAGTTTGGCCTGCGACGCCTCCGACAGACACGGCTTGCCCGCCGAGCGCAGGCGCGCCGCGTGCAGGATCATCAAGCGCGCCGCGTTGATTTGCATGTGCATGTCGGCCAACAGGTTGGCGATGCTCTGGTGTTCATTGATCGGCTTGCCGAACTGGATGCGATCACGGGAGTACACAAGCGCCGCTTCAAACGCCGCCCGGGCGATGCCCAAGGCTTGCGCAGCAATGCCGATGCGCCCGCCTTCGAGGTTGGACAGGGCAATCGCCAGACCCTTGCCGCGTTCGCCGAGCAGATTGGCCTCGGGAATGCTGCAGTTGTTCAGGGTCACTGCGCAGGTGTCGGAGGCACGGATGCCCATCTTGTGTTCAGTGCGATCAACGATGAACCCCGGCGTATCGGTGGGCACCAGGAACGCGGAAATGCCTTTCTTGCCCAGATCCGGGTCGGTCACCGCAAACACGATCGCCAGTTTCGCCCGTTTGCCGTTGCTGACGAATTGTTTGGCGCCGTTGATCACCCACTGGCCGTCGCGCAGTTCGGCGCGGGTGCGCAGGTTGTGCGCTTCGGAGCCGGCCTGCGGTTCAGTGAGGCAGAAGCAGCCAATCGTCTGACCACTGGCGAGATCCGCCAGCCAGGTCTTTTTCTGTTCTTCGCTGCCGTAATTCAATACCGGCCCACAACCCACCGAGTTGTGAATGCTCATGAACGCGCCAGTCGCGCCGTCACCGGCTGAAATTTCTTCGACGGCCAGCGCATAGGCCACGTAATCAACGTAAGTGCCGCCCCATTCCTCGGGCACCACCATACCGAGCAAACCGAGTTCGCCCATCTTCGCCACCAGCGCGTCGTCGATCCAGCCAGCCTTTTCCCAGGCTTGTGCGTGAGGTGCGATTTCGCCACGGGCAAAATCCCGGGCCATGTCGCGGATCATTACTTGTTCTTCAGTCAGTTCGAGATCGTGCATGGCTCAGCTCCCGCTCTCATCAAAACCGTTAAAGAAACTCGCGACATGCTCGGCGTCCAGCGCGTCGAGGGTCGGCGGATTCCAGCGAGGTGTCTTGTCTTTGTCGATCAGCAGGGCGCGTACGCCTTCGATCAGGTCGCCGCGTTCGAACCACTGACGATCCAGATGCAGCTCGAGGGCGAAGCAGTGTTCCAGGCTCAGTTGCCGACCGCGACGGAGCATCTCCAGGGTCACGGCCATCGCCAGCGGCGAGCGGGTCTCCAGCAGGTCAGCGGTGGTCGTCGCCCACTCATGGCTGTCGGCGACGGTGACGGCGCGCAGTTGCTCGACAATGCTCGGCACGTCCGGCAGGGCGAAGAAATGGTCGATGGCCGGGCGCAGCTTCTCCAGCGGTGCATCGGCCAGGGTTTGCACGCCGTTTTTCGCCAGCAGGCCCTGCAGATCCTTGAGCGGCGTGTCGTGCCATTCCAGGTGATCAAGTTGTTCGTCGAGGCTCGCCAGTTGGCAGCTGTCGACAAACCAGTCCGCCAGCCCGCAATACAGCGCATCCGCCGCACGAATCTGCACACCGCTGACGCCCAGATAGATCCCCAGTTCACCGGGAATGCGCGAGAGGAAATAGCTGCCGCCGACATCGGGGAAATAACCAATGGCCACTTCCGGCATCGCCAGACGGCTCTTCTCGGTGACCACCCGCAGATCCGCACCTTGCACCAGGCCCATGCCGCCGCCGAGGACGAAACCGTCCATCAACGCCAGTACCGGTTTGCGGTAGTGATGAATCGTCAGGTCGAGGGCGTATTCCTCGACGAAGAAGTCTTCGTGCAGCGTAGCGCCGCTTTTGAAACTGTCGTACAGGGAACGAATATCGCCACCGGCGCAGAAAGCTTTTTCACCGGCACCGCGCAGCACCACCGCGTGCACATTGGCATCAGCGGCCCAGGCATCGAGTTGCTGCTGCAACTGGCGAACCATGTCGAGGGTGATGGCGTTGAGACCGGCGGGGCGGTTGAGGGTCAGGTGACCGATGTGGTTGCGAACCTCGGCCAGCACGTCGTTTTGCGTGGCATCCATGGACGGCGTCCGCGGGGATGAAGCCTGAGCAGTCATCACTAACTCCCTGCTTTTATTGTCTTTATTCGAGAAGCTCGCGCGCGAGCGTTGACGGATCGTAACAGTGCAAATTTGCCGTGTACAACGGGGATATGTGCAGGGGGAGTTTGCGTTTTTGCCTTAGGGAAAAATCGGATGTGCTTGTGTAGGAGCTGCCGAAGGCTGCGATCTTTTGATCTTGAAAAGATCGCAGCCTCGTTGCACTCGACAGCTCCTACAGGGAGAGTGAGGTGTCAGGTGAAGACTTCGCCGATGCTGCGGCGTTTGGCGTGCAGTTCGCTGGCGTGGATCAGTTGTTCGAGGTCTTCGGGAGTGACGTCGATAAAGGCTTCCATCTCAGCCAGTGCCCGTTTCAAATCCTCGGCGGTAATTGACTGACTGTCGACGGGAGTCTGCAGCGGCGCGGGTTCGGCCGGGCGTTTCGGGTAGCGGATGCGCGTCAGGTTGTTGTAGGCCAGCGCACTGAGCAGCATGCAGGCGGCGGCGAGCATCACCGGTTCCATGGCTTTCCAGTCCAGGGCAATGGTGGCGGGATCGGCCAGCACCAGTGTCAGCGCCAGTGCGCCGGCCGGTGGGTGCAGGCAACGCAACCAGCACATCAGAATCAGCGCCATGCCTGCCGCCAGACAGGCACTGCCCAGGGTTCGCCCAAGAACATGAGCCACCAGCAACGCAATAACACTGGCGCACAGATAGCCGCCGATGATCGACCAAGGCTGCGCCAGCGCACCGGAGGACACGGCGAACAACAGCACCGCCGAAGCACCCAATGGCCCGATCAGGTGATACGCCACTTCATGGCCGAATACCTGACTGCACGCCCAGACACTGAACAAGGTGCCCAAGGCCATACCGATGGCGGCGCGGCTCCATTCGGTGGGGCGGGTGTTGATGGCGGCGGGGAACCAGCGAGCGAGCATGTGAATCGGGTCCTTGCAGTAAATTCGGGGCAAAAAAAAGGACTTGTCCGTTTCGGAAAGTCCTCGAAGCGTTCCAACTATTGGGGGAGGAACGCGCACAGTGTGCCGTGCAAATTCGATGCTGACAAATTCATATAAATGCTGCTTCAGTGCATTATTTTTGAATTATGGCCACGCGGCGTCCACTGACAAAACATAGATACCCACCCAGAGCCGCCAGAGCGCTCAGGGCGTAGAACATGCTCGGCGCCGGCGTGTGCATCAGCAGAAACCCGCACATCACCGGACTCAGCGCACCGCCCAGTGCCGCGAGGTTTTGCGCGCCGTAATAACTGCCGCGCAGCGCCTCCGGCGCGAGGGTATCGACGAAGAGGAAATCCGCCGGGTAAATGATCATCTCGCCGAGGGTGAAGATGAACATCGCCACGCACCAGCCGACGAGGCTGTCCGCCAGGCTGAAACCGATCAGACCGACGATGAACAACGCCGTGCCGCCGGCAATCCAGAACCGCAGGTGCTCGCGCTTGAGAAAGCGCCCGATCTGGTATTGCAGCAGGATCACCGTGATCGCGTTGCAGGCCAGCAGGGCGGCCATGGTGTCGAGTGTCTGTTCTTGGGTATGGGTCACCAGCAGGTATTGCGACAGGTACAGGGTAAAGCGCCCGTGAACCAGGGTGCTGAGCAGACAACCGAGGGTGAACAGGATCATCGTGCGGTCGTTTTTCAGGATGATCAGGGTGTTCAGGAAACTCTGTGGTGGGCTGGCCTGCGACAGCGGACTGGTCTCGCGGGACACGCCCAGCAGCAGGAAAACGCTGCCGGCGGCAATCAGCCCGGCGACGATAAACGGCGCTGAAGGCTGAACCCCGGCAATCACAACACCGATCATCGGGCCCACGGCGTAGCCAATGTTGGTCAGCGTGTAGTTCAGTGAAAATGCCTTGACCCGCTGGCCGACCGGCAGGTTTTCACTGAGCATCGCTTTGGAGCAGATCAGGAACAGTGCCGACGCCGTTTCACTGATGATCAGCACCAGCGTGACCAGATACAGATTCTGCGCGAACGTCAGCAGCATCAGGCCGACACCGCTGGAGAGCATGGTCAGGATCAACAGCTGACGCTTGTCGAGGCGATCGATGATATAGCCGCCGTACAGCGACAACAGCGTGGCACTGAACACGGCGATGCCCAACAGCAGACCGACGTCCTGCGGGTTGAGGTCCAGTTTGTTGCTGAGGAACAGGGTCAGTAGCGGACTGATCAGGGCACGGCTGATGACGATGCTCAGCGAGGTGATCATCAGTCGGCGTATCAGGCGGGAGTAGGTGGCCACGGCAGTGCAAATGTCCTTATTTTTATGATGAAACCCGTGTGGGAACGAGCCTGCTCGCGAATACCGAATGTCAGGCGCCAACGCAGTTGACTGACAGGACGCTATCGCGAGCAGGCTCGTTCCTACAAGGGATTTGTCCTGTCAGGGCAATCTCAGCTGCATGGCGCAGCGTCGCTCGGCGGCAAAACCCTGTTCGATTTCGTTCTGCAGGGCATCGAGCAAATGCGCTTCGTGCTCACCGGGTGCGACTTCCACAAACCCCATCCGCTGATAAAACGGCGCATTCCACGGCACGTCGCGGAACGTGGTCAGGGTCACGGCGCGCATCTGTTCGCGGCGGGCATGTTCAATCGCGGCCAGCAGCAGTTGACGGCCCACGCCCTGACCCTGAAACGCCAGGCTGACGGACAGTTCCTCAATGTGCAGTTGCTTGCCAACATCCAGCGCGCGGATAAACCCTGCGAGCTGCGCCGAGGTGGTTTCGGCGACCCAGACGTGGGCATGGTCGATGAATTGGCGGTGTTGCGCGGCGCTGGCCACGTCAGTGTCGGCCAACCAGGCGAGGGTCGGATCTGTGCGAAACAGCTCGGCGGCCGAGCGTTCAATGGCGGGGAGGGCGGCGGCATCATTCTGCCGCGCCCGGCGTACAACAAAACTCATGGTCAAGAAATCCCTGTAGGCGCTGTCGCTGGCTGCGATCTTTTTCTCGAAAGCGCAAAAGATCGCAGCCTCAATCAGTTCCTACAAGGGTTTCAGGTACAGCAACACGTAATCGTTCTT
This sequence comes from Pseudomonas sp. S8, assembly GCF_050473925.1. Classification (NCBI taxonomy): domain Bacteria; kingdom Pseudomonadati; phylum Pseudomonadota; class Gammaproteobacteria; order Pseudomonadales; family Pseudomonadaceae; genus Pseudomonas; species Pseudomonas sp. S8. The sequence continues at coordinate 1,368,208 of NZ_JBFDVZ010000016.1, read as the reverse complement.
GTCGAAACGGCCGGTCAGTACCGGTTGCAGACCCGTCAGCGAGGTGCCCTGCAGCGATTGCAGGTCCTTGCTGTCCATCATCAGCCAGGCCGGGCCTTTGAGGGCCTCGAGTTGCTGCACCGTTTCGGTGAACTGCGGTTGCAGGTCCTGCTCGACGTTGACCATGAACTTGATCGCCTTGGCGTCTTTGCCCATGCCGTGCAGCACCAGCGGTGCCGGGTTCTGCTGCACCTGCGCGAACGCGGCGCGACTGAACGCCTGCGTGTCGTACAAGCGTCGCTCCACCGGTTCGAACACCGCGGCATACACCATCCACAACGCGAGTACCGAGCACAGCGCCAGCACTTCGGCACGCCAACGCGGCATCAACAGGCGCGACAACGCGAGCAATTGCAGAACACCGAGTACGATCAGCACCAGAGTCAGACCGTCGAGCTGCTCGGGGAAGCGGCGTTTGGCAACCAGCAGGGCCACCATCAATAGTCCCGGCGTCACCAGCCAAATGCCTTGGATCACCCCACGCAATACGCGGAACACCCGACCGTGCAGCACCTGAAACGGGTACGCCGCGATGATCGCCGCCATCGGCAACATCGGCAGCAGGTAACGCGCCTTCTTCGCCTGCGGAATCGACAGACCAATCATGACGATCAGCCCGGCAGCCGCGCAGTATTGCACCAGACGCAAGGCCGGCCCGCGCTGATGCGGTTTGCTCAGCCAGGTCGCCGCCAACGCCAGGATCGCCAGCGGATACGCCAGTGCGTAGTTGCCCATGGAACTGGTGAAGTAATACAGCGAACCGCTGACGCCTTCACTGCCGTCCATGCGCCCCATGAACTGCATGCGGATCACGTCTTGCAGGAACGCTTCGCCGCCACTGAGTCTGGCCAGCCACAACAGCAGCCCCACGCACGCGGCGAGCAGGATCGACGCCAGCAAGCCGAACACCAACAGGCGTTTCCACTCACGATTGAGCAGGTAGTAACTGCAGAGCATGCCGGTCGGCACCACCAGGCCGATCGGCCCGCGGATACCAAAACCCAGCAGCAACAGAACAAAGATCAGCGGCCAGCGTCGGCGCGAGCCGAAGTGGTCGTGCGCGTAACCCAGATAAAACACCGACAGCGCCACGGCTGCCAGCATCAGGTCTTGCGACACCGCGCGCACTTCGGTGACGAAGGTGCTGGTGAGCATCAGCAGCGCAATGCTGATCAACGCCCAGCGTTGCGAATGCACCGCCAGCAAGCGGTACATCAGCGTCACGATCACACCGCCGGCAATGGCGCTGGGCAGCCATGCCGTCAGGGTATTGATCGCGCCGAAGGGCAGCGACAACAGCCAGATGAACAGCGTCGAAAGCGCCGAATAATCGGCGTAAGGCTGCCCGTAGGTCGTCGGGAATACCGTTGGCCCGTGCCTGAGCATCTCTTGGGCAAACAGCACAAAACGTGAATCGAAGCCAATGGGAGCCTGTCCGTAAACCCCGGCGATAAACAACAGCAGTGCCAGCAGCCCTGCGATCAGGGACTGCCGGCGGATGACAGGCGACAACGTGATCAAGCGACTTCCGCTTTGTTAGGCCACTGCTGCAGTGGCATCGGCAGTTTGCGCGAATCGCCTCGGCCGATCGGGAAGTACTTGAAGCCATTGCGCGCCAGACGCTCGGCGTCGTACAGGTTGCGGCCGTCGAAGATCACCGGGGCTTTCAGGCGTTGCTCGATCAGGTCGAAATCTGGCGCCTTGAATTGCTGCCATTCGGTGCAGATGATCAGCGCGTCGGAACCCGCCAGCACCGATTCCGGGGTGCCCATCAACATCAGTTTTTCTTCGTTCGGGTACAGGTGCTGGGTTTCCTGCATCGCTTCCGGGTCGAACGCGCGCACACTGGCACCGGCGGCGAACAGCGAATCGAGCAGCACGCGGCTCGGTGCGTCGCGCATGTCGTCGGTGTTCGGCTTGAACGCCAGGCCCCACAGGGCGAAGGTCTTGCCGCGCAGGTCACCCTTATAGAACGCGTTGATACGGTCGAACAGCTTGTGCTTTTGCCGCTCGTTGATCGCTTCGACCGCTTGCAGCAGGTCGCTGGAGCAGTGCGCCTGCTCGGCGCTGTGAATCAGCGCGCGCATGTCTTTGGGGAAGCACGAGCCGCCATAACCACAGCCCGGGTAGATGAAGTGGTAACCGATGCGCGTGTCGGCACCGATGCCCTGACGGACCGATTCGATGTCGGCGCCCAGGTGTTCGGCCAGTTCGGCGATCTGGTTGATGAAGCTGATCTTGGTCGCCAGCATGCAGTTGGCGGCGTATTTGGTCAGCTCGGCGCTGCGCAGGTCCATGAACATGATGCGGTCGTGGTTGCGGTTGAATGGCGAGTACAGGTCGCGCATCACATCGCGCACGTCGTCACCTTCGCAGCCAATGACGATGCGGTCCGGACGACGGCAGTCGGACACCGCCGAACCTTCCTTGAGGAATTCCGGGTTGGAGACGATATCGAACTGCAGCTCACGACCGGCCTTGTCCAGCGCGGCTTGAATGTGCGCACGCAGGGTGTCGCCGGTGCCAACCGGTACGGTGGATTTCTCCACCAGAATCAGCGGCTGCTCACGGTGGCGCGCCACCGCGTCACCCACCGACAGCACGTATTTCAGATCAGCCGAGCCGTCGTCGCTGGACGGTGTACCGACAGCGATGAACGCAACGCGACCGTGCTGCACGGCCAGTTTTTCATCGGAGGTGAAATGCAGGCGGCCGGAGTCCAGGCCTTCGCGCACCAGGCTCGACAGGCCCGGTTCGAAGATGCTGACGTGACCCTGGCGCAGCAGTTCGACTTTCTTCTGATCGATGTCCATGCACACGACGTCGTGACCGACTTCGGCCAACACGGCGGCCTGCACCAGGCCGACATAACCGCTACCAAATACTGTGATTTTCATGGAGCACTCCTGAATTCGGGCGCACGAGACGGACGAGTGTTAATAGTGATGACCCCGAGCATGACCAGTGCCACGCCCAGCGATTTAGTGAAACTGAACGATTCGTTGAACAGCGGCAGACTGGCCGCCAGCAGGTACACCAGCGCATAGCTGATGCTCAGTAGCGAATAGGCCCGCCCCAGCGGCAGATCGCGCAAGGCCGCGAGCCAGCAGAGCATCGACAGGGCGTAGGCGAAAATTGCCGCCAGCACCACGGCCAGTGCCGACAGGTCGACACTGCCGGTGCTCAACGCCGCCAGCCATTGTTCCGGTTGCGGCAGGCGCGTCATGCTCCAGCGCATACCCAACTGGGCAGCGCTGACCAGCCCCACGCTGGCCAGCGCAAAACCGATACCTCGTGCCTGGTTCATGACTGTTGCCCCAGCAAAACCACGCCACCGATCACCAGCGCCACGCCCAGCCAATGCTGGCGGTCGATGGGCTCGCGAAAGACGAAGCGGGCGATCAGGGTGATCAGCACGAAGTTGAGGCTGAGCATCGGGTAAGCGATGCCCACTTCAAGACGTTGCAACACCAGCAGCCAGACCAGCAGCCCGCTGCCGAGTGAAAACAGCGCCAGCCACAACCACGGCGAACGCAGTTTGTCAGCCCACGACGACTCAACGCCGCGCCAGCTCTCCACTGCAAATTTCTGTGCGACTTGCCCCAGACACGTCAGCAGACACGCCGTCAGTAACAGCAACCAACTCATGACGGATCCTTGGGCAGCACCATGATCACCAGATTGCCCGATTCGTAACGGGTACCGTCTTTAGGCAGCAGATCGAGTTCTTCAAGTTCGTCCTGGCCCTTGACGCGCATCAGCACGCCGACCGAGCCGCTGCGGCGCGCTTCACGTACCCATTGCTGAACGTTGTCTTTGGTGAGTCGGCGTTCAGCACCTTCCGGATAGGACAGACCATATTTGAGTTCGCCGACCGTGTTGTACAGCGCGACCTCTGGTTGTTTCATGCGCCAGGCCAGTGCCGCTGCGGCGCCCAGATCGTTGCTCAGCAAGTGCGTGGCACCGGACAGTTCGGTGACGTGATGGCGGATGAACTGATCCGGGGTTTTGTTGGCCACCACCGATTTGGGCAACGCCGCCGGCAGGATCCCGGCCAGCAACAGGCTGCCCAGCGCCGGCGCCGCCCAGCATTGCAGCGGCAGGAACGCTTGCGCCAGGTTGGCGATGATCCAGCCGATCAAGGCAATGAACACCAGCACCATACTGTGCAGTTCGTGGTCGTACACCGGTTTGTTCAGTTGCAGGTAAACCAGTGTGATCAGCGTGACCACACCCAGCAGCAGGTTCAGCAGACCATTGATCCCCAGCGCACGACCTTGTTCCAGACGCAGACGATCAGCCAGCGCATTGCCCAGCAGCAGTGCCAATGGCAGCAGGCAAGGCAGGATGTAGGTCGGCAGCTTGCCGTTGCTCAGGCTGAAAAAGCCCAGCGGCAACCACAGCCACAACAGCAGGAAAACCATGTTCGGCTGGGCCCGGGTTTGCCAGGCTTGCTTGAACGCGGTCGGCAACAGGCCAACCCACGGCAGACTGAACGCCACCAGCAGCGGCAGGTAAAACCACCATGGCGCATCGTGCTGCGCATCGTCACCGGCGAAGCGGCGGATGTGTTCGTGCCAGAAGAAAAACCGCCAGTAATCCGGTTCCTGTGCGTGCACCGCCAGTGCCCACGGCAAGCTGACGACGATCGCGATGGCGATGGCCACCGGACCGAACACCAGCAGTTCACGCCAGCGTTTTTGCCAAAGCATCCACGGCAACGCGATCAGTACCGGCAGCAACCAGGCAAGAAAGCCCTTGGTCATGAAACCCATGCCGCAGGCCAGCCCCAGCACCGCCCAGGCACCCAGACGGTGCCCGGTGCTTTTGCTGTCGAGCGCAAACCACAGCGCCACCAGACTCAGGTTGACCCAGAAGGTGAATTGCGGATCGAGGTTGGCGTAACCGGCCTGACCGGCGACGACTGTGAAGCTCATGTAGAGCAGGGCGCAGACGAAGCTCTTGCGCGGATCGTTCCATAGCCTGCGCGCGACCAGGTAGGCCAGCAACACACTCAAAGCCGTGCTGAGGGCCGACGCGAAGCGCACGCCGAACAGGTTCTGCCCGAACAGTTCCTGGCCGATGGCGATCATCCAGTAGCCGGCAATCGGCTTCTCGAAATAACGCAGGCCCATGAAATGCGGCGACACCCAGTTGCCACTGAGCAGCATGTCCTGGCTGATCTGTGCGTAACGGGTTTCGTCGGGGATCCACAGGCCATGGGTGCTCAACGGCAACAGATAGGCCAGCAGACAAAGACCGACCAACAGCGGCAGTGCCCAGCGTCTGGTCATGCGCCTTGCACTCCCAGCCAGCCTTCGCGGCCTTCGAGCGCACCGCGTTGCACGCGGCCCACGGGCAAGGTGTTGAAATACTCGGGCAGCAAGTTGCCCAAGGGTTGGAAGTCAATGTGGCGCTGGCGTGCATCGGCCAGCAATTGACGAAAGTCCTGAGCCATCAGAATCCCTTCTACTTCGGCATGAATGGTGTAGACGTTGAGTGCTTGCGACTGGAACCGGTCGAGGATGAAGGCGTTGAAGTCCTTCGCTGCCACGTGCGGGCCGACGACCTCGTCGAAGGTCGGCAGGTCCACTGGAATCTGCGGCGTGCCCGGTGTGCCGTCCGCCAGCAGCGGACGGAACAGGCTCTGCCCACGGCAATCGCTGTTGTAGCGAAAGCCGAAAGTCTGCTTGGCCTCGATCACGCGCTCGTCCGCACGCCAACCGGCGGCGGCCGAACACTGGATCTTTTCGCCGAGGATGTCGCTCAAGGTGTCGACGCCGCGACGGATCTGTTCGATCAGTTGCGCGTCAGTCCAGCGACCGGCATTGGCCTGCCAGCCATGGTGATCCCAGGCGTGCAGGCCGACTTCGTGACCGGCGTCCCGGGCCTGACGCATCAGGTGCCCGAGATCACGGCCAATCGGTTTGCCGGGCCAGGCGGTGCCGGCCAGCAGAATGTCCCAGCCGTAGAGGCCGGCAGCGTTGGAACGCAGCATCTTCCAGAGGAACTGCGGGCGGATCAGGCGCCACAGATGCCGGCCCATGTTGTCCGGGCCGACACTGAAGAAAAACGTTGCCTTGACCTGCGCCTCGTCGAGCATCTCCAACAGTCGCGGCACACCTTCTCGGGTGCCGCGGTAGGTGTCGACATCGATACGAAGACCTGCCTGCATTACTTCTTGTCCGCGATTTCGAGCATGGCTTCACGCAGGAAGAAGTCCAGGGTGTTGCCGATGGTCTCGCGCATTTCCACGGTCGGCTCCCAGTTCAGCAGGCGCTTGGCGTTGGCAATGCTTGGTTTGCGGTGCTCTACGTCCTGGTAACCGGCACCGTAGAACGCCTTGCTTTCCACGTCGCGGAAACCGGCGAACGGCGGGAAGTTGTGACGCAGCGGGTGTGCTTCGAACTGACGCAGCAGCTCCTCGCCCAGTTGACGGATGCTGGCTTCGTTGTCCGGGTTGCCGATGTTGATGATCTGACCGTTGCAGACATCGTTGTCGTTGTCGATGATGCGCGCCAGTGCTTCAACGCCGTCAGCGATGTCGGTGAAGCAACGCTTCTGCTCGCCACCGTCGAACAGGCGGATTGGCGTGCCTTCCACCAGGTTGAGGATCAACTGGGTGATGGCGCGGGAGCTGCCGATACGCGCCGAATCCAGACGGTCCAGACGCGGGCCCATCCAGTTGAACGGACGGAACAGGGTGAAGTTCAGGCCCTTGGCGCCGTAAGCCCAGATCACGCGGTCCAGCAGTTGCTTGGAGACCGAGTAGATCCAGCGCTGCTTGTTGATCGGGCCAACGATCAGGTTCGAGCTGTCTTCGTCGAAGTTCTTGTCCTGGCACATGCCATAGACTTCGGAGGTCGACGGGAAGATCACGCGCTTGTTGTACTTGACGCAGTAGCGAACCAGCTTCAGGTTTTCTTCGAAGTCCAGTTCGAATACGCGCAGCGGGTTGCGGGTGTATTCGATCGGCGTGGCGATGGCCACCAGCGGCAGGACCACGTCGCACTTCTTGATGTGGTACTCGATCCACTCGGAGTGAATGCTGATGTCGCCTTCGACGAAGTGGAAGTTCGGGTGGCTGCGCAGGCGGTCGATGGCGTCGGAGCCGATGTCCAGACCGTAGACTTCGTAGCGGTCGTCACGCAGCAGGCGCTCGGACAGGTGGTTACCGATGAAGCCGTTGACACCGAGGATCAGCACGCGGGTACGACGTGGCGCACGCCCGGATTCGGCGCCGCGCAGCAGCGAGCCATCCACCAGACCCAGTTCGTTGGCCAGTTGCGGGCCGCTGAGGTACAGACCGTTGTCGTTGCGCTGACCGGCGTTGATCACCAGCGAGTCCTGACCGCAGGCAATGCGCAGCGGATCGACGCTGATCACGCGGCCTGGCGCCTGGCCTTCGTTGCCCTTGACGACTTCGGCGCTCCAGACGATCAGTTTGTGCTCGCCCACGGCGCAGAACGCACCTGGGTAAGGACGGGTCACGGCGCGCACCAGGTTGAACAGTTCTTCGGCCGGTTTGGCCCAGACCAGCTTGCCGTCCGCCGGGGTGCGACGACCGAACACGGTAGCTTTCGATTCGTCCTGCGGGGTTTCAGTGATCTTGCCTTGCAGCATGTTCGGCAGGGTATCGCGCAGCAGGTCGCTGGCGGCGGTGCGCAGTTTGGCGTGCAGGGTCAGGCCGGTGTCGCTGCGGTCGATGGCAACGCGCTGCTGGGCAACGATGGCGCCGGCATCAGCGCGCTTGACCATGCGGTGCAGGGTAACGCCGGTTTCGGTTTCGCCGTTGACCAGTACCCAGTTCGCCGGAGCGCGACCGCGATAGCGTGGCAGCAGCGAACCGTGCAGGTTGAACGCGCCTTTTTTGGCCAGGGCCAGCAGTGGCTCGCTCAGCAGGTTGCGGTAGTAGAAGGAGAAGATGTATTCCGGGTCCAGCTTGGCGATGCGCTCGATCCACAGTGGGTGGTTGGCGTCTTCCGGCGCGTGTACCGGGATGCCTTTATTGGCGCACAGCTGGGCCACCGACGCATAGAACGCGTTTTCTTTCGGATCATCGGCGTGAGTGAAGACTGCTGCAATGTCAAAGCCGCTGTTGAGCAGGGCTTCAATGCCGGCGCAGCCAATATCGTGGTAGGCGAAGACAACAGTTTTTGCACTCATGAGAGAACCTGATCGGAAGTGGAAGAAGTAGCGGTAGAAGAAAGACCATCAACGGTGACGGCAGGGGCCGGATCGGCCGGCTGGCTGCGCAACACCTTTTCGATGAAGAAACGCGGACGGGCGCGGACATCGCTGTACATGCGGCCCAGGTATTCACCCAGCAGGCCCATGCCGATGAACTGGCCACCGGTGAACACGAACAGCACGGCGAACAGCACGAACGTACCGTCACCGGCCCAGCCGGCACCGAAGGCCAGACGCAGAACGATCAGCGCAACAGCGAACAGCACACCCAGACCGGCCATGGCGAAGCCGACGATGCTGAGCAGGCGCAGCGGCGTGGTGGTCATGCAGGTCACCAGATCAAACATCAGGTTGATCAGGCGCATCGGGCTGTATTTCGAGTCGCCGTGTTCACGCTCGGCGTGGGCCACGACGATTTCGGTGGTGTGACGGGCGAAGCTGTTGGCCAGGATCGGGATGAACGTGCTGCGTTCGCGGCAGGCGAGCATCGCGTCGATGATGGTGCGGCGGTAGGCACGCAGCATGCAGCCGTAGTCGCTCATGGCAACACCAGTGGAGCGCTGCACGGCAAGGTTGATCAGCTTCGACGGATAGCGGCGCAGCGCCGAATCCTGACGATTGCCGCGCACGGTGCCGACTACGTCGTAACCCTTTTCGGCCTCGGCCACCAGTCGCGGGATTTCTTCCGGCGGGTTCTGCAGGTCGGCGTCGAGGGTGATGACCACGTCGCCCTTGCACTGTTCAAAACCGGCCATGATCGCGGCGTGCTGACCATAGTTGCGGTTGAGAATGACCGCCACGAACGGGCTGTTTTCACGCCCGGCGGCTTCTTCAAGCATGTTTGCCGATTCGTCGCGGCTGCCGTCGTCGACCAGCACGATTTCAAAATCGTGGTGCAACTGGCGGCAGGCCGCCTCGGTACGACGCAGCAACTCGGGCAGGCTTTCCTGTTCGTTGTAGACCGGGATGACGATCGACACGCTACGGATTGGATAAGGTTTCACAGGCGTTTTTCCATGATGTGTGCGATGGCACCGACCACCCGGTCAAGGTCTTGACCGGTCATATCGGGGAACAGCGGAATCGAGCACAGCCGCGCCGAGTTCCATTCGGTGTTGGGCAGGTAGAGGTCGGGGTCACGCTGGCGATACCAGGTGTGCAAGTGGGTGGCGATGAAATGGATACCGGTGCCGATGCCCTGATCCTGCAACGCCTTCATGAAGGCTTCGCGGTCCATGCCGCAACGCTCGCTGTCGATGCGCAGGATGAACAGGTGCCAGGCGTGTTGCTGGGCGTAGTCGGGCAGGGCCAGCGGTTGCACTGGCAGGCCTTCGAACTTTTGCAAATAGGTCGTGGCCAGTTCGGTGCGGCGGGCGTTGATTTCGTCCAGGCGCTGCAACTGCACGAGAGCAATCGCGGCGTTGATATCGGCCAGGTTGTACTTGAAGCCCGGCTCCATCACTTGTGCCTGCGGCTTGCGGCCACCAGTCAGACGGTCATAGGCGTCGACGCCCAGGCCGTGGAATTTGAGCATGCGCACGCGGCTGGCGAGGGCTTCGTCGTCGGTGACGAACATCGCGCCTTCGGCACAGGTCATGTTCTTGATCGCGTGGAACGAGAAGATCGCCGTGCCTTGCGAACCGACGTGACGGCCCTTGTAGCGCGTGCCGGCAGCGTGGGCGGCGTCTTCGATGACCGGGATGCCGTGTTTGTCGGCCAGGGCATACAGCGGATCGAGATCGAATGCTGCGCCGGCATAGTGCACCGGGATGATCGCTTTGGTTCGCGGAGTGATGGCCGCTTCGATGCGCGCAGCGTCGGTCATCAGCGTGTCGCGGTCGACATCGACGAACACCGGTTTGGCGCCCAGCAGGGAGATCATGTTGGCGGTCGAGACCCAGGTCTGCGACGGGGTGATGACTTCGTCGCCCGGGCCGATGCCCAGGGCCAGCAGCGTGATGTGCATCCCGCCGGTGGCCGAAGACAAGGCCACCGCGTGCTTGCAACCCACGTACTGCGCAAATTGCTCTTCGAGTGCCTGGTTTTTCGGCCCCGTGGTGATCCAGCCCGAGCGCAACACCTGCTCGACAGCGGCAATTTCCTCATCGCCGATACTTGGGCGGGAGAAGGGGAGAAACGCCTGACTCATGGGCACCTCATTGCAAAAAATAAAAGGATGGACTCACGCAACTGTTGGATCCAACCACAGCGTAGACGCAGAAAAGCGCTCCTGCATCAATAACTTGGCAAAAAAAGCATGACGTCGGGGATAGATTGACTTTTCACGATTTGCCCGGCAGGTTGGGGCATAGCCACTACCGAACCTATGGGAATTAAGGTTATGCCGGTTTTTGTGAAAGGAACATGAAAAACCGGTTGGCGAATCGTTTATCTGTCACTTATACAGCCGCTGTTCAGGCTTCTGCCGTCCATCGCGGTTTTTTGTCCGACAGTGCAGCTCAAGTACCTTCTTTACTTCAAGTACATTGCATTTGTTAGTTGTTGTAGTGCTGTACATTTTTTACTCAAGGTTTAACGTTTGATTGATTTAGTTGCTGCAACCCCCGACGCTCCAAAAAACAACCCGATGAGCCTGTACCTCGCGCGTTTGGCGCCCTCCAGCCAATTGACCATGCGTTACGTGCTGCAAGATGCGGCCGATCGCCTGGGCTTTGAAGACATGAATGTCGAAGAGATTCCCTGGCATGCCTTGCAACCGGAAGATGTTGTTGCACTGGTTGCTGCATTACGCGCAGACAACTACGCACCGAACACTTCTTCGTTGTATGTGAATGCGGTGCGCGGCGTCATGAACGAGGCCTGGCGCATGAGCCTGATCAGCCAGGAACATCTTTTGAAGATGCGCTCGGTCAAGGGCATTGCCGGCACACGGTTGTCCCAGGGGCGCAATCTCAAGCGCACGTTGATTCACGAATTGATGGAAGTCTGCGCCGCCGACCCGCGCCCGCAGGGCCTGCGCGATGCGGCGATCATCGCGTTGCTGTACGGCACGGGTATGCGCAAGTCGGAATCGGTGGATCTGGACCTGAATCAGGTCGACTTCACAGAGCGCAGCCTGTGCGTCACCGCCAAGGGCAACAAGCAGTTGATCAAGTACGCGCCGGCGTGGGCATTCAGCAAGCTTGATGCGTGGCTCGAACTGCGCCGTTCTCAGCTCAAAGAAGGTGAGAGCGACGATGCCTTTCTGTTCAACCGCATTCGCCGTGGCAGCCACATCACCCGCGAGCGCATTACCAAGCATGCGATCTACTACATTGCCCGTCAGCGCGGCACGCAGGTCGGAGTGAAGATCATGCCCCACGACTTCCGTCGCTCGTTCATCACTCGGGTGATCGAGGAGCACGACCTGTCGATTGCGCAGAAACTGGCGCATCACAGCAACATCCAGACCACCGCCAACTACGATGTGCGCGATGACAACGAGCGGCGGCGGGCGGTGGATCGCTTCGATCTCTGATCAGTTCAGGCCAAACACATGCGCCGCACCGAGCACCGACAGCTGCACCGCGCTGCCGGCGGGCGGTGCGTGCATACCGGTGCTGCGCACCAGAATCGAACGGGCCGGATCCTGAGTCGCGGATGAACTCAGTTCAACCGTCAAAGTGCAGGTGTTGCCGGCAAAATCACGGTCGGTGACCCGCGCGTGGCAGCCGTAACTGTCAGAGGCCACCTCGGCGATCTGCAGTTGTTCGGGGCGCAGCATGATTTGCGCGGCGCCACTGAAACCGTTGCTGTTCACCGCCACCTGACCCAGATCGCAATGCGCCCAACCCGACTCGATCTGCGCGGGCAGGACCACCGCTTCGCCGAGAAAGTGCGCGGTCTGTTCATCCTCCGGATAGCGGTAGAGATCCATCGGATGCCCGGACTGCACCAGCCGGCCGCTGCGCATCACCGCTAATTGATCGGCAAACGACAACGCTTCGCTCTGATCGTGGGTCACCAGAATGGTGGTGACGCCGGCGTCTTCGAGCAGGCGCGCGACCATTTTGCGCATGGCACTGCGCAAACCGGTGTCGAGGGCGGAGAACGGCTCGTCCAGCAGCATCAGCCGTGGCTGTTGTGCCAGAGCACGGGCTAGCGAGACGCGCTGTTGCTGGCCGCCCGACAGCTCATGCGGCCAACGGTGGGCCATGTTGGCGTCGAGGGCCACGCTGTCCATCAACTCAAGGATGCGCTGGGTGCGGGCCGCTCCGGTCAGGGCCAGACCGAAGCCGATGTTCGCCGCCACCGTCATGTGCGGGAACAACGCACCGTCCTGCGGCACGTAGCCGATCTGCCGTTGATAGGCCGGCACCGCGTGGCTGCGATCGACCAGCGTCTGGCCGTTGAGCGTAAGGCTGCCGCTGTCGGGGAATTCGAACCCGGCGATCATCCGCAACAGCGTGGTTTTGCCGGAACCGGAGGGGCCGACGATCACCGTGCGGCTGCCGGTCGGCACGTTGAGGCTGACGTCGTCGAGCGCCTTTTGCGCGCCGAAGGTTTTACTGAGGTTGTGCAGTTCGAGAGCGTTCATCGGCCAGCGGTACGCCTGGATTGGTGATAGAGAATGGCCGTCAGCGGCAGTGAAAGCAGGATCATCAAAAACGCGTAAGGCGCTGCGGCGGCGTAATCGATTTCGCTGGTCATCGCCCAGAAACCGGTAGCGAGGGTGCGCGTGCCGTTGGGCGCGAGCAGCAGGGTTGCGGTCAGCTCATTGGTGATTGCCAGGAACACCAGCGCCGCACCTGCCGCCGCGCCGGGAGCCGCCAGGCGTACGGTGATCAGCCACAATGCGCGCAACGGCGAGCGGCCAAGGCTTTGTGCGATGTTTTCCAGCTCGACCGGGGCTTGCGCGAAACCGGCGCGCAGACTGACCAGCGCCCGCGGCAGGAACATCAGCAGATAGGCCAAGAGCACCGTGATGGTGGTCTGGTAGATCGGCCGGGCGAAATGAATGGTCACGGTGACCAGCGCCAAAGCAACGACAATGCCGGGCAGTGAACTGGTGATGTAGTTGCAGCCTTCCAGCAAGCGCTGCAGTTTGCCCGGAGAGCGGATCGACAGCCACGCAATGGGAATCGCCGCGACACTGGTCAGCAATGCGCCGGCCACGCCATACGACAGGGTTTGCAGCAAGGCTGGCAACAGCTCGTCGCCTTGCCAGACCTGCGCACCACCGGCCACCAGCCAGCGGCCCAGCGTGAGCAACGGCACACCAAGTGCCAACAAGCACGTCAGCGTTTGCAGCAGCAGCGCCAAGGTTGTCGCGCCACGCCCCAGTTGCACGCTGCGCTGATCCCGGGCACTGCCGGAACCGACTCGCGCATAACGCGCCTGGCCACGAGCAGCGGATTCCGCCGTGAGCATCGCCAGACAGCACAGCGCCAGAACCCCGGCGAGCATGTTGGCGGCCGGGCCGTTGAAGGTCGATTTGAACTGATCGAAGATCGCCGTCGTGAACGTGTCGAAACGGATCATCGCGTACAGGCCGTATTCGGCCAGCAAATGCAGGCCGACCAACAACGCGCCACCGCAGATTGCCAGGCGCAATTGCGGCAACACCACCCGGAAAAACACCGCCCACGGCTTCAGCCCGAGGGACTGAGCGACATCTTCAATCGCCGGATCGAGACGGCGCAAGGTCGCGGCAATCGGCAAATACAGAAACGGGAAATAGGCGATCACCGACACCAGCACGCCGGCCGGCAGACCGTGGATCGACGGAATCAAACTGACCCACGCATAACTGTGGACGAACGCCGGCACGGCCAGTGGCGCAACCGCCAGCAGAGACCACAGACGCCGGCCGGGCAGATTGCTGCGTTCGGTCAGCCAGGCCAGGGTTGTCCCGAGCACAATGCACAGCGGCAAGGTGATCAGCACCAGCAGCACGGTGTTGATCAGCAACTCGCCGACCCGCGGGCGAAACACCAGAACTTCGAGGGTCGCCCAACCGGTGTACCACGCCACGCCGATCACGAAGGCAATCGGCAGCAGTGACAGCAACGACACCAGCACCGCCGAGCTCACCACCCACGAACTGCCGCGCCCGGCCAGCGTGCGGGGCGGGTGGAGGAGGTTGGCGGGGGCCGTCACCACGGCCGGTGCAGGCAAGGTTTTGGGCATCACTTAGAGCAACCCGGCCTGGGTCATCAGCTCGACGGCTTTTTTGCTGTCGAGGGTCGACGCATCGACTTTCGGCGCATCGAGGGTTTTCAGCGGGGTCAGCTTCGGATTGGACGGCGCGTCTTTACCCACGGCGTATTCGAAGGAGGTGCCGGTTTCGAGCACTTCCTGACCTTCCTTGCTGGTGATGTATTTGACGAACTTCTGCGCTTCATCCTGATGCTTGCTCGATGCCAGCACGCCGGCGCCGGAGGTGCTGACGAACGCGCCCGGATCCTGATGTTTGAAGTAGTACAACTGGGTGTTTTTGCTGTTCTCGCCGGTCTTGGATTGATCGACGAAGCTGTAATAGTGGTAGATCACGCCGCTGTCGATCTGCCCGGCGTTCACCGCTTTGAGCACCGCGCTGTTGCCGCGATAGATCGTGGCGTTGGTCTTCATGCCCTTGAGCCATTCCAGCGTGGCGGCTTCGCCTTTCTGTTGCAGCACAGCGGCGACGATCGCCTGGAAGTCCGCGCCAGCCGGGGAGGCGGCCCATCGGCCTTCCCAGGCTGGGGTGGCGAGGTCGAGCAGGGATTTGGGCAGGTCTTTTTCAGTCAGCTTGTTCGGGTTGTAGACGAACACGGTGGAACGGGCAGCGATGCCGACCCAATTGCCGTGGGCCGGACGGTAGGCGGAATCGACTTGCTCAAGGGTTGTCGGCGCCAATGGGGCGAACAGTTTGGCGTTGTCCACCAGCACCATCGCCGGGGAGTTCTCGGTGAGGAATACGTCTGCCGGCGAGGCGGCGCCTTCCTGCACGAGCTGGTTGCCCATCTCGGTGTCATCGCCGTTGCGAATGGTCACCGGGATTCCGGTTTCCTCGGTGAAACCGGCCACCCAGGCCTTGGTCAGCGTTTCATGCTGCGCGTTGTAAACCACCAGACCTACCGAGTCGGCGGCAACAGCATGCCCGGTGCCGAGCAACGCGGTGGCCAGCAATGCGCGCTTGAAGAAGGATGGAAAGCGTGGATTCATTCGGGCAGCTCCTGTTTTCAGACGTTATGAGCAAACCCTCGCAGGAAACAATGCGAACGATTTGCAAGTGTCGAGTCGCGGCAATGTAGGGTGGCAAATGAGAAAAAAACGTCAAAGAAGCCGTTAATAGTTGTCATTGCCATTCAAATTTACCGCGACTCTCTACTTTTGTCTTAACGTCATCGCTCAGGAGTGGGGGATGTAAGCCACGCTCTGGTCTTCCCGCCCGTGAAAGACCTGCTCGCCACGGGTGGGCGTGGTGGTAATGACCTGATGGTCAGCCTTCAATGCATCGAGCGGCACGGCGTCACCGGAACGGTATTGCGCCACGAAAATCGTGCGTTGCGGGTCCCACCGTTCCCCGCTGGTGCGTTCCAGCCAGGCGATCAGCGTTGCTGTGTCGCCATTGTGCGGAAAGTCCTGGATCGTTTCCGGCACGTAGTAGAACGGTGCACCACCGGTTTGCAGGTACATCGGCACTTTGTTGTCGACCTCGACCATGACCATGCGCCATTGATTCAACGGTGCCTGCTGACTGGCCTGCTCGCGAACCTGTTCGCCGAAGCGGATGACACCGCCGCCGCTGTTGGTCCACGGGTAAAGCACACCCAATATCGCGGCAAGCAACACGGTGGTGACAGCGAAACCGATCTTCAGCCCACGGCCTTCGCTGTGGCGAGCCGCCATGCGCCGGGTTACCCACCAGGCACCCAGCAGTTGCGCGAAGGGCACCAGCGGCAAGACGTAATAGCTGCGGCGACTGCCACTGGCGGTGAAGAACAGCATCAGCAGCGCGAGCCCTTGAATCAGCCAGCGGGTATCCGGTTCGATGTGCTTCCAGTTGCGCGCGGCCACCCACAAGGCGATCAACCAGCACGGTGCCCAGGGCAGGGTGTAAACCGGCAGGTAGATCAAGTAGGTGTAAATCGGCCCGAACTGATCGAACGGCTGGAAAAACCGCACAACGTTTTCACGCAGTACCAGCCCCAGGCCACTTTGTTCGTAGTTGGGCGCGCCGTAGAAGTGCGAGAGCACGAACGGCGTCATGTAAAACGCCCCGGCGATCAATATCGCCGCGAACAGGCGCAGGTTCAGGTGACGTTTCCAGCGGTGCTGGCTGAGCAGGTGCGGCAGCAGCACCAGCCCCGGCAGGATGAAACCGATCAGGCCTTTGAACAGCGAGGTCAGCGACAGCAGGCCGAAGAACACCACGTAGCGCCAGAACCGGGTGTCATCCGGGCCGCGCCAGTACCACCAGACGGCCGCCAGTACACCGCAAACGGTGAGGATGTCGGCAGTGGCGACTCGCGCCCAGAACACGAAGTAGAACGTGGTCGCCAGCATCCATCCGGCAATCAGCCCGGTGCCTTTGCGAAACAGTTGCTCGCCGATGAGGTACACCAGCCACACGCTGAACCACGCGGAAATCACCGATGACAGGCGCAACGACCAATGCCCCAGTCCACCCGTGAACCAGGCGGTGGCGGTGATCAGCCAGTACGACAGCAGCGGCTTGTCGTAATAGGGGCTGCCCTTGAGATAGGGGTCGAAATAGTCGCCGCTCTGCAACATCTGCAACGCGATGTTGGCCCAGCGGGTTTCCGCCCCCCACAGCTCACGACTGCCCAGACCGAGCAGTAACAGCAGGGCAGTCGCGGCCAGCAGAAGCAGCAACTGCCTGCGTTCAGTCCTGGTCTGGATCATGGCTGGCTCTGGCTGAAAATGAGGATTTCGATTTGCCCACGGCGGTAGTGCTTGCCGTCTATTGGCAGCAGCTCGAGTTGTTGTTCGTCGGAGGTGCTGTTGACGCGCATCACCACACCCACCGAGCCTTTTTTGCGCGCTTCGGTCATCCATTCGCCTACACCGTCGAGGCTGACCTTGCGTGACGCCATGGCCGGGTCATCGAGGCCGTACTTGAGCTCGCCAACGGTGTTGAACAGGTCGACTTGCGGGCGACGCAAGCGCCATGACAACGCAGAAGCGGCTCCCAGGTCGTTACTCAGCAACGAGCGGGTCTGGCTGAGTTCCTGCTGGTGTTCGGCAATGAACTGATCCGGCATCTTGCTGTTGACGATGGTCGCCGGCATGGCGGCAGGCAGCAGTGCGACGAGCAAGCCGATGCCCAGCGCCGGCATCGCCCACAGCGTCAGTGGGCGCACGGTTTGCAGCGCGCCGGCAATGAGCCAGCCGAGCAACACGATATAACCCAGCGACAGGCTGAACATTTCGGTGTGTTCGTAAATTTCACGGGTCGCTTGCAGGTAGATCAGTGCGACCAGCGCAGCAATGGCCAGCACCACGTTGACCACACCGTTGATGCGCAAGACGCGCCCGTTCTGGTCAGCTATCCAGTTCATTACCGTGTAGCCCATCAACAGGGCCAACGGCAGCAGGCACGGCATGATGTAGGTCGGCAGTTTGCCGCTGCTCGCGCTGAAAAATGCCAGCGGCAGCAGGAACCACAAGGCGAGGAAGGCGATTTTCGGATCGCGTTTTTCGCGCCAGGTGCGCAGCAGCGTCGAAGGCAACAGCAGGGCCCATGGCAAGGTAGAAGCAAACAGCAACGGCAGGTAGAACCACCATGGCCGTGCGTGCTGTGCGTCTTCGCCGGCGGCAAAACGCCGGATGTGTTCGTGCCAGAAGAAGAATCGCCAGAAATCCGGTTCACGGTAATGCACGGCCAGTGCCCATGGCACGCTGACCAGCGCGGCCACCGCAACGGCGACCAGGCCATAACGCACCAGCTCGCCAAAGCGTCGCTGCCAGATCATGTAGGGCAGGGCGATCAACACCGGCAGCATCAGAGCGAGGAAACCTTTGGTCATCAGGCCCATGCCACAAGCGAATCCCAGCAATGCCCAGCCGCCCAGGCGCGCGCGCGGGGTATTGCTGTCGATGGCAAACCAGATCGCCACCAGGCTGAGGTTGACCCACAAGGTGAATTGCGGATCGAGGTTGGCATAGCCAGCCTGCCCTGCGATCAGGCCGAAGCTCATATAAAGGAGGGCACAAGCGGCACTGATGCGCGGGTTGTTCCACAGGCGACGGGCCAGCAGATAGGTCAGCCAGACGCTCACGCCCGTGCTGAGCGCCGAGGCGATGCGTACGCCAAACAGGTTTTCACCGAAAATGGCTTGGCCGATGGCAATCATCCAGTAGCCGGCAATCGGTTTTTCGAAATAGCGAATCCCCATGAAGTGCGGCGCCACCCAGTTGCCGCTCTGCAGCATTTCCTGGCTGATCTGCCCATAGCGGGTTTCATCGGGAATCCACAGGCCGTGGGTCATCAGCGGCAGCAGATAAAACATCACGAATGCCAGTACCAGCCCGGGTATCGCAAAGCGTTCGATCAGAGTGCTCTGGTGGAGGCGCGGCAAATTCAACGCTGCATGGTGCAACGGTTTGTTCTCAGACGTCATGACTGGACCTTGGTGCAGTACAAAGTGTGCGTTTCAGTGTTGCGCCTGGCGATATCCGTTGCAGGCGCGGCACTGGGTTGAATGAATGCAGAGGCGAGCACGCCCGAAGGGCGTGTCCTGTATTCAGAGAACGGGTCTGCTTCCAGCGTTAAGTTCTCCTCGAAAAGACAAGCTTTAAAATGAAATATTTCCAGTTTTTCAAAGTGAAAAAAATTTCTTATTACAATTTCATAAGCACCAATAGCTCTGTGCCAGAGCATTGCCCGAGTGTTTTTTACTTGATCAAGTCTGACGATTACTTGGCCAATCGTTGCCAGCCTTCTGGGTTCATGATGCCGATTACTTCAAGTTTGCCTTGCGCATCTATTCGAGCTAAAACCGTGCTGCCATATTCGGCGGCGACCGCGCGTGGGTAACCGGTTTGCCGTTCGAAATCGGCGATGCAGCCGCTGTGGGTCACCAGGATCATGTTCTGTCCTGCGGTCTTGTGCGCCACCACCTCATTGCGCATCGTCGGGCCACAGGTTTCCAGCCATTCCGCAGCCACTGCGTCGCGACCGAACATGTAGTGAGCCGTTTGTGCAGTGCGCGTCAGCGGGCTGGTGAACACCTGAGTCTGCTGCATTCCCAGTTGCGTAAAGGCCCGGCCCACGGTGGCTGCAGAGACACTGCCCAGCTGAGTGATACCGTCTGCCGGCCCCAGGCAAACATTGCTCGAGCGGTCACAACGCTCGGCATGGCGGACCAGCGCGACGACCTCGCCAGCCTGCCAGGCTTTGACCCACTCCTGGGTGGCAGATGCGCTGACATAGCGCAGGTTGGCCGGTGAACGCTGCAGCCAGACAAAGCCACAAATCAGACTGATCACCAGCACGCCGACTGCGATGGCTGCCCAGGCACGCGGACGCGAGAGGTACGACCTCTTGGGTGCTGATTGTACTTGTGCTAATTCAACCACGACGTTGCCCCTTGTCATTCCCGAGTTCCATTCAGTTCACACGCAAAGTGCAACGTAAGCTCCAGGAGGTTAGTTACTTTACGGCGGTTTGCTTGAATGGCTGCTGAACACTACGTTCAGAGTCGTGGCGGAGCAGTGAAGAACATGTGAAAAATTTGCGAGGCAAGAGCAGGTATTAACGGAAAAGCCTATTTGATAACTAAACTCAAATAAGCGTTTTGTTTTTTTAAGTACTTAACAAGAGCGCCGGGCAAGGCGAAGCTCCGAGCTTTGGGCAACGGCGTCGCGCGGGCCCTTGCCGCCTTACCTCAGCACTGGAGTCGTTGAACCGGATGGACCTCAAGCAAAGCCTCGCCAATCGGATTGTGATTGTGTTCGCCTTGATGAGCGCGGTGGTGGCCGGTGTCTTCGCAATGGGCATTGTGGCTACCGTGCATGTCGTGGAGCACAAGTTGACCATGACCGCCCTCAGCGGTGGCTTGCGCCGGTTGTTGGCGATGGACGACATCAACCAGTGGCGCCACGAGCCGGAAAAGAGCGAACTGTTTTTTTTCGAGAACGGCCCCGGGCCCATGGCGCTGACACCGCAACTGGCGGAACTGCCCGTGGGGTTTCAAGAGATCACGTTCAACGGCGACGACTTCTATGCGATGGTCGAGGCGGTCGGCGGTCGCAAGTATGTGCTGCTGCGCAATCAGGAAAGCTTCGAACAGCGTGAGCACCTGCTGTTCGTGGTGGTGATAGTCGGGTTCATCCTCAGCGTCATGCTGGCCGTCGCGCTCGGCAGGCTGCTGGCGCGGCAGGTCATGGCGCCGGTGATTCGCCTGGCGGGGCAGGTGCGGCATCGTGATCAATTGATCGCGCTGGCGCCGGCCCTGCATCCGGATTACGCCGATGATGAAGTAGGGGAGTTGGCCCTGTCTTTTGACCAGACACTCGGCCGGTTACGCGAAACCCTGAATCGGGAAAAGCTCTTCACCAGCGACGTCAGCCACGAACTGCGCACACCGTTGATGATTCTGGCCAGTTCTTGCGAGCTGTTGCTGGCCAACCCCTCGCTGGATTCGCGCTCCACCCAACAGGTCAAACGCATCGCCCGGGCCAGTGCAGAAATGCGCCAACTGGTTGAGACCTTCTTGATGCTGGCGCGCAAGCCGGAGGAGCTCGGCACCGAATCCACTTGCACACTCAAATCTATCGCCGACGCCCAGGTAGAAATCTGGGGGCGTTTGATTGGCGAAAAGGGTCTGGAGTTTATCTACGAGCCGCAACTGGCGGGCAGCGCGCGTTATGACCTGACGTTCTTGCAGTCGGTCATGGGCAATCTGCTGCGCAATGCCTGGCATTACACCGATCAGGGCTTTGTCCGGTTGACCCTGCTCAACGACAGCTTTGTGGTCGAGGACAGCGGCATCGGTATTCCGGAAGAAAAACGTCACGCGATGTTCCAGCCGTTCGTGCGCGGTGACGAACAGCGCGGTGAAGGCCTTGGGCTGGGGTTGTCGCTGGTGCAGCGGATCTGCAGCCATCAACGCTGGCAGGTTCAGTTGGTCACTCGCGAGCCTAATGGCTGCCGTTTCACGGTCACGCTGTCGGCGGCTCAGGAGGCTGACGGGCAGCGAGCGTTGCCCGCTGCCTGATTGATCAGGGCTGCCAGGCGTTTGACGTTGTTCTGTTGCGCGGCCACCAGTTCGTCGATGCTCGGGCCGGAGGGTGTTTGCAAGGTTGAATGGCAGGTCAGCAGGGCGTTGTCCGCCGCACCGCTCGGGCGCAGACGCCATTTGACGTCGATCAGCCCATAGTGTCCGGGGATCGAGTCGAAACGCTGCACGTCGATACGCACCGAAACATTGCCGCGACTGCCGGTATTGCTCAGTTGATCGCTCAAGGCACTGCGCAATTCATCCGCCAGACTCGCCCCCCACCATTGGGTTTCCAGAATCGCCAGGCCATTGTTGCCCTGACGGATGACGATTTGCGGGCGGTCGACTTGCGGCGGCACGCTGATCCCTTCGATCGGAATCTGCGCGCCGGTCCGGGACGCCGACAGTTCCACCGGCGTCAGGGTGTGAAAATTGATCGGCTCGCTGCGGCAGGCGCCAAGGAGCATGAACGCAGCGAGCACGGTGATCTTCAGCGGTACAGCCATGGGATAGCTCCTGGGCTCAATTGCGTGGCGGTCCTTTCAGATCCAGCGGCGCTGCGTTGTCGGGACGACCGCGAATCAGCGATTCCGGATGGCGACCGAGATAGTCCGACAGCTCACGCAGCGAACGCGACATGCGCCCGAGTTCGTCGAGGGTCTCGGTGAGTTTCTCGCGCTGCGGTGAATCCTCGGCCAGGGTCGAACTGGCGGACTGCAAGGTCTTGCTGACGTCGGCCAGTGTGGTTTGCACGCCCGGCAGGGTTTTCGCATTGAACTGTTGCAGGCCTTTGCGCAGCTCGACGAGGTTGCTGTCGAGGTTGCCGGCAATCCGCTCGACCGGCAGTTTGTTGAGCTTGTCGACCACCGCTTCGAGTTTTTCCTGCAACTGTTCGAGGCTGCCAGGCACGGTGGGCAAGGCGACCGGTCGGGCCGTTGCGTCGAATGCAACTTTCTCGGCTTTCGGGAAGAAATCCAGCGCGATATACAACTGCCCGGTCAGCAGGTTGCCACTGCGGGCCTGAGCGCGCAGACCGTTGTCGACGAACGTGCCGAGCAGACGAATGCCGGCCGCTTCGTCGTTGGGATCGTGCTTGAATTCGGTCAGCATCTTTTTGTAAGCCTGGCCGAGGCGCTGCGGATAAATCACGATCCCGACGTTAAGCGGGAAGGTGCGTTTTTTCGCGTCGAAGTCGAGGTTGATTCCGACGACCCGGCCAATCTCCATGCCGAGAAACTCGACGGGCGCATCGACCTTGAGCCCGCGCAACGACTGCTCGAAACGCAACACCATGTACTGCGCCTTGCCGTTGGGCGGGGCGAGTGCGGTCTGCTGATCGGCGAACAGTTCGAAATCCTTGTCTTCGCTGGCGGCCACATCGTTGGGGCTGTAATCCGGCGCGCGGAAGGCAATGCCGCCAACCAGCATGGTGGACAGCGATTCGGTCTTCACCGCGAAGCCATTGGCGCCGACATTGATGTCGATGCCGCTGGCGTTCCAGAAGCGCGTGTTTTCGGTGACGAACGCGTCGTTCGGTGCGTGAATGAACACTTCGATGTCCACGCCTTTGCCCTCGGGATTGAGGGTGTAGGTCACGACCTGGCCTACCGGAATCTTGCGGTAGTAAACCGGGGAACCGATATCCAGTGAGCCGAGATCCGAGGCATGCAGCATGAAGCGCTTGCCCGGTTCGCCGTAAGTGATCGGCGGCGGATTTTCCAGCCCCTTGAAGTGCTTGGCGCGGTTGTTGGCCTGGCCGATGTCGGCGCCGATATAGTCGCCGGAAAGCAAGGTATCGATGCCCGAAACGCCGCCGGCACCGATGCGTGGGCGCACAACCCAGAACTCCGAATCTTCGCGGGTGAAGGTTTCGGCCTGTTTGACCAGTTTGATTGTGGCGTCGACGCTCTTCTGATCGCCGCTCAATTCGACATCCGTCACCTGACCGATCACCACACTGCGGTATTTGACCTCGGTCTTGTTGGCAACCAGGCCGCTGCCAGTCTTGAAGTTGACGACGATGGTCGGGCCTTCCTGCAGCAGGTTGTGCACCACCAGCGATATGCCGACCAGCACCGCGACGACCGGGACGATCCACACCAGGGAGATGCTGAAACGCCGGGTCTTGATCGGCGCGTGGCCCGGTGCTCGTGGTTCATCGGCGGCTGACGACTTCATCCATGTCCTCCTCGGTTTTGTGGATGCTGAGCGTCAGGAACGCAAAAGCACTTCATCAATATAGAAGTGCTTGGCGATAGAGCAAATTCACGGGCTGATGCGGATTTGTGCAGGCGCTGTCGCAGGCTGCGATCTCTTGATTTTAAAGATCAAAAGATCGCAGCCTTCGGCAGCTTCTACAGGGGCGAGCGTTAGCCGAGGATTTCGCGCAGGCGATACCAGAACATGCCCAATGCCAGCAGCGGTGAGCGCAAGGCCGGGCCGCCGGGGAAGGTCATGTGCGGTACCGCGCTGAACACGTCCATGCCCTGACTGTGGCCGGCGTGAATGGCCTCGCCCAGCAGCCTGGCGCACCAATGCGTGACATTCAGACCGTGACCGGAATAACCCTGAGCGTAGAACACGTTCGGCTGTTGCTTGAGCCGCCCGACCTGCGGAAAGCGGTTGGCGGTAATGCCAATCTTGCCGCCCCATTGATAGTCGATGCGCACGTCCGCCAGTTGCGGGAAGACCTTGAGCATTTTCGGGCGCATGTAGGCGGCAATGTCCGCCGGATCGCGACCGGAATAGTGACAGGCGCCGCCAAACAGCAGGCGTCGGTCCGCCGAGAGCCGGTAATAGTCGAGGCCGACTTTCTGGTCGCACAACGCGAGGTTGTGCGGGATCAATTGCGCGGCGCGTTCCTCGGACAGCGGCTCGGTGGCGATGATGTAACTGCCGGCGGGCAGGACCTTGCCGCTGAGTTGCTGCTCGAGTTCATTCAGATGCGCGTTGCAACCCAGCACCAGACTGCCGGCACGAACGCTGCCGGTGGCGCAGCGCACTTCAACCGTTTCGCCGTGGATGATCTGCTGGACCGGGCTCTGCTCGAAAATGCGTACACCGAGGGACGCCGCCAGACGCGCTTCGCCCTGCACCAGATCCAGCGGGTGCAGATGGCCGGAGCCCATGTCGATCAGACCGCCAGCATAGACATTGGCGTTGACCACTTGCTGACGGATTTGCTCGGGGCCGACCATTCGGGTCTCATGGCGGTAGCCGAGTTCGTCGAGGCTGACCTGTTCGTCCTTGAACGCCGCGAACTGCGCCGGGGTGTTGGCCAGTTCGCAGAAGCCCCAACGCAGGTCACACTCGATGGCATGCTCGGTGATGCGCTGGCGCACCAGTTCCACGGAGTCGATACCGGCGCGTTGCAGATAACGCACGCCGTCGTTGCCGACGTAACGGGCAAAGCCTTCAACTTCGTGACCGATACCGCGAATCAACTGACCGCCGTTGCGTCCGCTGGCGCCCCAGCCGATGCGCCGGGCTTCGATCAACACCACCGACAGCCCGCGTTGCGCCAGCTCAATCGCGATATTGACCCCGGTGAAGCCGCCGCCGATCACGCAGACATCGGCGGTGAGGTCACCGTCGAGTGCCGGCCAGGGCGTACTGGCCCGGGCCGAAGCCGCGTAATAGGAGCGGGCGTGTTCTTGCGTGTACTGATTCATTTGTTCGACTTCACTTTGCTCCAGGACCGGGTCATCAGACGCATGATCGACTGGGGCGGGGTAGAGGAGATGTAGAGCTTGTCCAGCACTGCCTGGGACGGGTACACCTCGGGATTGTTCACCAGCGCCTGGTCCATGTACTGCTTGGCGGCCGGGTTCGGGTTGGCGTAACCGACCGAAGCGCTGACCTTCGCAATCACTTGCGGATCAAGCAGGTAATTGATGAAGGCGTGGGCCTCCTTGGTGTTGCTGGCGTCGGCCGGGATCGCCAGCAGATCGAACCACAGGTTGGCGCCTTCTTTCGGAATCGCATAGGCGATGTTCACCCCATTCTTGGCTTCCTTGGCGCGATTGGCCGCCTGGAACACGTCGCCGGAGTAACCGAAGGCTACGCAGATGTCGCCATTGGCCAGATCGGAAACGTATTTCGAGGAATGGAAGTAAGTGATGTACGGGCGGATGCTCAGCAGTTTGGCTTCGGCTTTTTTGTAGTCTTCCGGGTTCTCGCTGCGTGGGTCCATGCCCATGTAGTTGAGGATCGCCGGGAACACTTCGTCCGCCGAGTCCATCATCGACACGCCACATTGGGTGAGCTTCTTCAGGTTCTCCGGCTCGAACAGCACGGCCCAGGAATCGATGTGATCGATGCCAAGCACTGCCTTGACCTTGTCGACGTTGTAGCCGATGCCGTTGGTGCCCCACAGGTACGGTACCGAGTGCTGGTTGCCCGGGTCGTTCTTTTCGAGCAATTCGAGCAATTTCGGGTCGAGATTTTTCCAGTTCGGTAGCTGCTCGCGATCCAGTTTGAGGAACGCGCCGGCTTTTACCTGACGGGCGAGAAAGTGGTTGGACGGCACCACCACGTCGTAGCCGGTGCGACCGGCGAGGAGTTTGCCTTCCAGGGTTTCGTTTGAGTCGAACACGTCGTAGATCACCTTGATCCCGGTCTTGGCCTGGAAGTCGGCGAGGGTGGTTTCACCGATGTAGTCGGTCCAGTTGTAGACGCTGACCTGGGGCTGGGCCAGGGCTGCGGTGCTGCACAACAGCGCCAGTGCGGCGGGAACCATGGATTTCAATAGACGCATATCGACACCTCTTGGAGTTATTGGAGTTTTTCGGGTGAGCACGGCCCCTTGTGGGAGCTGGCTTGCCAGCGATAGCGGTGGGACAGTCGATAATGATGTCGACTGTGCCGACGTAATCGCTGGCAAGCCAGCTCCCACAGGGTTTGTGGGTGTTGCTCAGACGCTCAGTAGCAGGAACTCGCGCTCCCAGGAGCTGATTACGCGCTTGAAGTTTTCATGCTCGGCGCGTTTGACCGCGACGTAGCCGCGCACAAACTTGTTGCCAAGGTATCGGGCAACGGTGTCGCACTCTTCCATTTGCGTCAGCGCGTCTTCGATGGTGATCGGCAGGCGCAGGTTGCGGCGTTCGTAGGCGCGGCCTTCGACGGCGGCACTCGGTTCGATGCCTTCGACCATGCCGATGTAGCCACACAGCAGGCTCGCGGCAATCGCCAGATACGGGTTGGCGTCGGCGCCCGGCAAACGGTTCTCCACGCGCATGGCTTCCGGCCCGGAGGTTGGTACACGCAAACCGACAGTGCGGTTTTCTTCGCCCCACTCGACGTTGACCGGTGCCGAGGTGTCCGGCAGGAAGCGGCGGAACGAGTTCACGTTGGGCGCAAACATCGGCAGTACTTTAGGAATGTACTTTTGCAGGCCGCCGATGTGATGGCGGAACAAGTCGCTCATCTTGCCGTCGGCATCAGCGAAAATCGGCTTGCCCGTGGCGATTTCCACCACGCTCTGGTGCAGGTGCATGGCACTGCCGGGTTCGTCGCCAATCGGTTTGGCCATGAACGTCGCGGTGACGTTGTGCTTGAGCGCCGCTTCGCGCAGGGTGCGTTTGAACACGGTGATCTGATCGGCCAGATCCAGGGCGTCGCCGTGACGGAAGTTGATTTCCATCTGCGCCGGGCCGTCTTCGTGGATCAGCGTGTCCAGATCCAGACCTTGCAGCTCGCACCAGTCGTAGACGTCTTCGAACAATGGATCGAACTCGTTGGCGGCGTCGATGGAGAATGACTGCCGACCGCTTTCGGCACGGCCCGAACGCCCCAGTGGTGCCTTGAGTGGCAGGTCCGGATCTTCGCAGCGCTGGGTCAGGTAGAACTCCATTTCCGGTGCAACGATCGGCTTCCAGCCCTTGTCGGTGTACAGCTGCAGGACTTTTTTCAGCACGTTGCGCGGCGACAGTTCGATTGGATTGCCGAATTTGTCGAAGGTGTCGTGGATGACGATGGCGGTCGGCTCGATGGCCCATGGAATCACATACACGGCGTCGCTCACCGGTTTGCAGACCATGTCGATGTCGGCCGGGTCGAGCAGGTCGTAGTAGATGTCGTCGTCGACAAAATCCCCGGTTACCGTTTGCAGCAGCACACTTTCCGGCAGGCGCATGCCTCGCTCATGCAGGAACTTGTTGGTCGGTGCGATCTTGCCGCGGGCGATGCCGGTCAGGTCGCTGACCACACATTCAACTTCGGTAATCTTGTGATCTTTCAGCCATGTGAACAGCTGATCGAAAGGGGCATTCATAAAGACCTCGTTATTGGTTTTATAGACGCCGGGGAGGGCGGGTTTCATCTTCCGCCCCTTCCCCTGTGGCGCGTTGACGACTATCTTGGGCGTGCCTTGCCGTTCCATCTATCCACTTTAAGCAGCACCAAAGCGCACCAAAAGAGTGCGCAAGGTCTCCCATGACAACGTGTAATCCGCTTCAGGTTCAGGCGTTCAATACCGCTGATGTCACCGAACAAATCCGCGCTACGCCGGGTTGGGTTCAGCATTACCAGCAGATGTCGCCCGGGCATTTCGCCGGGCAGATCCGCTATCTGGATCTGGAAGGTGTGCAGGTCTACGAAGAACAGATGAACACCCGCGTCGAGCAGGCATTCAGTGCGCCATCGGGTGCGTTAGCGTTCTGTTTTGATCGCAGTGACAACGCGCTGTATTTGCTTAACGAAGACAGCCGCAACATCTGGATCACCCCGGAGAACTACCAGGAAATCGCCGTGGTGTTCGGCCCGCAATTCGTCCGTGAACACGGTCTGGATGTGGCGAAACTCGAGGGATTGTTCATGGCGCCGCTTAACTGCGGGCAGAACGCCTTGTTCAGTCGCTGGTTAAGCTCAACACTCACGAAGTTGTCGCAAGCTGTTGATCCGTTTGATAAAAACTCGTTGACGCAGCAGCTGCTCGAAGACTGTCTGTTCATTCTCGACAACGCTCACACCCGCCTTGATCGAGGCGGTTTGCAGCGTCGTACTGAAGAGCGGACGATCATGAAGCGAGTAGGGGAATGGGCAGCGGATTCGCCGGAAGAGACTGTCAACCTGCTTGAGCTTTCGAAGGTGGCAGGGGTGCCGTTGCGTCAATTACAGCAGGCGTTCAAGGCTTACACCGGCATGACCCCCAGCCACTGGCTGCGCCTGCGCCGGCTTAACAGTGCACACCGCGAATTACTCAATCGCCGGCCCACGGAAACCACCGTGGCCGAAGTGGCGATGAACTGGTCGTTTTGGCATCTGGGGCGGTTTTCCAACAGTTATCGGGCGCTGTTCAAAGAGCTGCCGAGCGAGACTCTGAAGCGTTAGCGATGTGGTGCTTAAAGGTTAGCAAAGTGGGCATACGCGGACTCCCCGTTGAATGACCCGCTACTCGCAGGAGTTGAACGTGGGACGCTAGTTGTCGATCCTTTTCAGTAGATCTGTGAGTAATCCCGCGACATGTGTTAGTGCTTTATCTTTCTCTCTGCGCTGATTCCAAGCTAGATGAAGCCTGAACCCGTTAACCGGAATAGGCACGGGTAACACGCTCAAATCGCCGGTCACCGATAACACCCGCGATGGCAGCATGGCAATCATGTCTGAACCGCGCAGCAGTTCGGGGACCATTCCAAAAGATGGCACCACCAGCCCGATGCGCCGGGTCATGCCGAGCTGTGCAAGTTCGTCATCCAAAGGGCTGTTGGCCTCACCGATTCCCGATACCAGAATGTGAGGGTAGGAGAGCCACCGGGCGAGATCGAATCCCGGGATAGCCGGATGGTCATGGCGCAGAGCAATGACATAGTTTTCGTCGAGCAACCACTCACAATGAATGTCTGCGTCGGGCCCGGAGAAGACCGAAACAGCGATGTCGGTTGTTCCATCCATCAGGGCGGCGCGAGCGGCCTCGGCCCCTCGCCAAGGTTGAACCACGATCGCAATACCCGGTGCCGTTTCGAGGAGCGCGCGTTGCAATGATGTGATCACCAACAATGCGGGGTAGTCGGCCATCGTAATACGCAGCGTTTGCTTGATATCTGACAGCGGCACCTCGGGTAGATCGACCAGATTGCGCACGTCAGAAAGCAATGACTTCAACGGCAAGCGCAAGGATTGTGCTTTCGGCGTCAGGCGCATGCAGCCTCGACCGCGCTCCAGCAATGGGTCGCGAAACAGATGGCGGCAACGTTGCAGCGCGGCTGAAGTAGCTGGCTGGGAAAGAAAAAGTCGTTCGGCAGCACGGCTGACATGCGCTTCATCGAGAAGCGCATCCAGTATGACCAGCAGGTTGAGGTCCAGCGATCGTAAATTCATGCAGTCGATAATAGATTAGACATTTCATCGATTAGATTATTTAGAAGAGCACGGTGATCATCTACATCATCCAAAACGTTGGAGAGGGTGATGACCCAAACTCTTCTGCTGCTTTTTCATCCCGATTTAAACCGATCAAAAGCCAATGCTGCTTTGGTGCGTGCCGTCGAACCGCTGCCTGGCATGGAAATCGTCGACATGAGCGCCGCCTGTCCCGAAGGCCTCGATCTTTCACGCGATGGTGAGCGAGAAGCCGCCCGGTTGCTCGCCGCCGACCGGATCGTACTTCAATTCCCCATGCAGTGGTATTCGAGCCCGCCACTGCTCAAAGCCTGGCAGGACGCGGTGCTGACACGCATGTTCTACATCGCCTATGAGTCCGAGGGGCGGCGCCTGGAAGGCAAACCCATCATGATCGCCATTACTGCTGGGAACACTGTTGGGGCCTATGCCTCAGGCGGACGCAATATGTACACGATGTCGGACTTGCTCGCACCGCTGCGAGCGACGGCGCACCGGTGCGGATTGGAATGGGGCGAACCCTTTGTCCTGTATCAGGCCGACAAACTCTCATCTTGCGAACTGGAGTCGGCTGCTGAGCAGTATGCAGAATATCTCACACGCTGGATCGCAAGCTCCAAACATCATCCCAAGGACTGACAAAGCTCGAAAGCATCTGACGCACTCAGGACGACGGGGCCCGACGTTTTACTGCGTCGGTGTTCGCGAAAGGCAGAGAAGGCTTGGCAGAGGAGAAACTGGCCTGCAAATCGCTTCTGCCCATTTACGGTGAATTTTTGCGCGTTTGCCTGGAAGAGTGGCCGTAGGAGCGCCGCTACAATGATGAGGGGGCCGCGTTCGCTCCGCCTTCCAATGCTCCGCCCCCCTTGGAGAAGTCACTGCTCGATGATGACGGCGAAGTAAGCTTCCACTTGATCCACTATCAACGCACAAATTTATAACCAAGTGTCCAGCGACGCTGCAAATGCTGCGTCGCTGGACAAACTACAGCCCGACCTGCTCAACGCGCCAAGATCCTCGAATGCTGCAACGACTTCAAAGAATTTGATTCATTACAACTGGGATCTCTGAGCAAAATTATCGTTAGCACTTGAACAAGCGCCTATCACTGCTTCTCCACAGGCCAAGTGTCGGAAAGACGATACCCTGCCGGAAACGGATCAGTAGGATCCAGCGTGTGTTGGTGTGTGCCTGTAATCCAGGCTTGTCCGGAAATGATCGGACTGATACCTGGACGGCCACCCACGGATAATACTGAATCGATCCGACAATCGAACTCGGTGCCCAGGATCGACGTGCCGATGAAGCGATCACCCGATTTCATCTGGCCTTTTGCATGCAGGACTGCCATGCGTGCCGAGCAACCCGTGCCGCATGGGGAACGGTCTACTTTTCCGGGGCGGATAGCCACTGCATTGGCTGCGGTCAGAACGCCGTTTTTCATTTCTGCCGGGTTAGCGATCTGGCAGAAGGAAATATGCTTCCAGTCACTGTTTTCCGGGTGGACAAAACTCAATTGTTCGTTGGCTGCCTGGGTGATCTTCATGCCGTAATCGGCAATCTCTCTGGCTTCGTCAGGGGTCAGCGAGAAGCCCAGTCTTCTGGCGTCGGTAATGACGAAACTGTCACCACCATAAGCAGTATCGACGGTTAGAGACCCAATCCCGGCTACCTCTATAGTCACATCGAGTTTGTCAGCGAATGATGGCACGTTACGTACGGTAATTCGTTCAGCCTTGCCATTGCGGCAGCTTGCAACCACTTCGATCAATCCTCCTGGCGGCTCGAGGAACATGCGGGTTTCCGGCTCAACCATCGGGATGATCCCTGTCTCCAGCAGTACGGTCGCCACGCACATCGAGTTGGACCCTGACATTGGTGGCGTATCGCACGGCTCCATGATGATCCAGCCAACGTCTGCTTTCGGGTGCTTGGGCGGAACTAGCAGATTGACGTGCCGGAACACTCCGCCGCGTGGCTCATTCAAGACAAAGTTGCGCAGTGTCTGGTCGGTTTCAATGAACTTGCGTTGCTCCCAGATCGTTTCCCCCGGAGGGGCGGCAACACCGCCAACAATGACGTCGCCCACTTCACCCGCTGCATGGCAACTGACGACATGGATGACTTTGGATGATCGCATGGTATTTCTCCGAGGATTCGAGGGGCGCCTGGCGCCCGACATGTATTGAACGTGCAAACGACGAAAGGTTGGGCTTAGTGGGCAACTGAAGTCCGCTGGTAAGCCAGAATGGCGGCTGCGAGGTCTTCTACCGACGCCCCAACCGATTTGAACAGGGTCATGGCTTCATCCGGAGTCTTCAGGGCTGCGCGCCCGGAGTGTTTCCCGGCACACAGCTCGCTGAACTCGGCGATCACGTCGTCTTCGGTAATAACGCCTTTCTTAATTGGCTGGATCAGGTCACCTGTTTCCGCGAGAGCACCTTCGCGGGTATCAACGAAAATGCTGCAGCACGCCACAACATCGTCGTCGACTTCGCGCATGGCCGGGGTGAAGCTGCCGACCAGGTCCAGATGAACGCCAGGTTTCAACCACTGACCTTGTATGACCGGCTCCGTGGCCAGCGTGGCGCAACTGATGATGTCGGCGGACGCAGCGGCTGCGGGTAATTGCTGAAGCGTGACGGCTTTTGCCTGGATTCCTTTGGCCTTGATGTCGTTCGCGAAAGCTGTCGCAGCTTCGAAGTTGAGGTCGTAAACAATGACCTCTTCCAGATCTCGAACCGATCGATGCGCGCTGACCAGATATCGTCCCATACGGCCGGCCCCGACCATCAGCAGTCGTTTCGAATCGGCACGAGACAGATAGCGAGAGGCAAGCGCAGAAGCCGCGGCTGTGCGGCGGGCTGTCAGTTCATTGCCATCAAACTGACCCAGCGGCAGGCCGGTTTTCGCACAGCTGAGGAGATAGTGGCTGCTGAGCCCCGGTTGGCCTTTTGCATTGTTCCCGGGGAACACGGTGACTTGCTTGACCCCCAGATACTCGCCCTCGATCCATGCTGGCATCAGCAACAGCATGGCGGCGGGGTCGCCCGGTACTTCTATCTTGTGGTGATGACGCACAGGGGAATGCACGGTGCGGGTGAATATATCGGATAACGCACTCATCAGCGCGTCCCAAGGCAATGCATCGGCCAGTTGTTGGGCATTCAAATACATGAGTGAAACTCGACATTGAAGGATAGAGAACACAGCGCTTCGAGATTGATCGCGTTCAATCCGCAAACGCCATTCAGGGAGTCGTTTAACGCTGGGGCGAGGGCGCAGTGACGGAGGCACTAAGCGGTTCGCCGGCAATTACCCAGTCGGAGGGCGCCACATCGGTGAATGTGATGGTGACGTCCCTTGGCGCGGAACCGAGGATCCTGGAAAAGGCAGCCGTTATTTCACGTGCCAATTCGTGCTTTTTATCGCCTTGTCGTCCGGCGAGCATTTCGATTTTTACTATCGGCATTCCGTGTTCTCCTGAGTGTTCGCGCTGCGAGCGTCGAAGGCGGGTTGCGATAAGCCCGTATCAAAGAATTAACAAATGTTCGCTGGAGCCGGGCTCATTCATCAGATCGTGGAAAAAAGACCTGAGGTCGTCGTACTTACCGGTTTTCTGGGCGGAGTGCCGGGGCGCGCCGGGGGCGACCGTCGTTTTGTCGACGACCCGCGATTGTTTGGCAGGCTTTTTTGGGGGCGAATGCATGCAGGTTCCTCCTGTTGTTCTTGTTGGCAGGTATGCAGCGCAAGCACGGCGTTCGTCGCTTGACACCGAGTGAGTCAAACTCTAGATTGAATATCGTATACGTTGATGGTGGTGTCAACGGGTTTTTAGGGGCTGATGAAGCGCGTCAGTCACCCGGCGAGGCTGTATCACCAGAGAGACCAGCCGATGGTAAGCTACGGGCTGATATAGAATACGTTATTCGATCGTGGCTTCCCGATTGCACACATGGAGTTCAAATTGCCCCTAAGTCCTGCAGATCTGCCGTCACTTGGCTCCGCGCCTACGGCGTCCGATATCATCGCCAATCACATTCGCGAGGCGATCATCACGGGTGACTTCGATGAAGGCGAACCGATTCGCCAGGACGACGTCGCCAAGTTGTTCGATGTCAGTAAGATACCAGTGCGTGAAGCGCTCAAACGCCTCGAAGCCGAAGGCCTTGTCGAGTTTCAGCGCAACCGCGGTGCTGTCGTCAAGAGCATTTCCGAGCCGGAAATTGCGCAGATTTTCGAAGTCCGGGCAATGCTGGAGTCCAGTGCGCTGAAACTGTCCGTGCCACTGATGACCGAAGCCACTTTCAAGAGAGCCGAGCAGTATTGTGACGAGTTCGCGCAGGAGACCAACGTGGCGCGCTGGGCGGAGCTCAATTGGCAGTTTCATTCCTGCCTCTATGAGGATGCCAACCGACCGTTCCTGATGAACCTCATCCGTTCGGTCAATGACCGAATAGAGCGCTACTTGAGAATTCAACTGACCTTATCCGGTGGCACAGGGGTCGATGATCGCGAACACCGGCAGATCCTGGCGGCATGCCGCAAAGGCGATGCCGAGGAGGCTGCTGAGTTGCTGCGTCAGCACATCACCAAGGCGTGTGAGTCACTGTTGGACAACATTCGCAAGTAAATTCAGGCGTAGGTGTCCGCAATGCCGTAGCCTGCGCTACGGCGATTTTAATTCACCATTGCGCGTATACCATATCCGATAATTTTCGGAATTTGACGCAGTCTTCAAGGGGGGTTATATGGCGCCTGTTCGTTCTTACGAGCGCTTTCGCTTGTTTTCAGAGAGGGTGGTAGTCGTAGGTGGAGGCATCGTAGGGACTTGCTGTGCGCTGTATCTTCAAAAGGAAGGGTATGCCGTTACTTTGATCGATCCCGCCGCGGCAGGCGACAGTACTGCCAAGTGGAGCTGCGGCCAAATGGCCATCGGCGAAGTGGTTCCACTTTCCAGACCTGGGGTGATGCAGAAGATTCCGGGGTGGCTACTCGATCAGGAAGGCCCCCTGGCGTTGAGAGCCAGCGCATTGCCAGGCATGTTGCCGTGGTTCCTGAGGTTTCTGGCGTGTGCCAAGCAATCGAAATCCGAAGAAATTGCTCGGGATATCGCCAGTCTTACACTTCATGCGCACTCGGACTATGCGCCATTGTTACAGGCTTGTACTGAGCAAGGGTTGCTACGCGAAAGTCCTGTGATCAAGTTGTTTGAGTCCGCAGCAGGTATGGAACAGGAGCGTCCCTATTTGGCGTTCCGAACAGCCTTGGGCTTCAAAGCAGAAATACTGGATGCCGCGGCAATTGCCGATCTTGAACCTTCGCTAGCGGGCAGATTCAGTCACGGCTTACTCTTTCCTGACTGGCGCTCGGTAAGCGACACCGAGGGGTTTATTGCAGCGTTGACGCAAAGCTTTATCGACCAAGGCGGTGTTCGGGTCCGTGGTCAGGTCAAACGCTTGGATGAAGGGGGCGAGCGTGCAAGCGGCGTCACGCTGGCCGATGATGAGCGCTACGCGGCCGATCATGTGGTGATCGCAGCCGGTGTCGGTTCGCGAAAGTTTTTTGCCCAGCTAGGCGTACAGATTCCTTTGGTCGGGATCGCCGGGTACCAAGTGCTTCTGCCAGCGGAGGTAGAAAGAGTGCAACACTCGATCATTTTTCCCGATGGTGGTTTTTGCATCAGCCCCATGACACGTGGCTTGCAAATCGGTGGCACCATGGAGTTTGCACGACATAATGCCGAGCCGAATTTCAAACGCGCAGAAATCATTCTTGAAAAGGCGCGCAAGATCATTCCCGGATTGCGACTGAGTGACCTGGAGTACGGCGTCGGTTACCGACCGTATTTACCAGACACCAAGCCCGTGATCGACCGTAGTACCCGGCTATCGAATGTATTCATGGCTCTAGGGCATGGTCAGCTTGGTCTGACCTTGGGGGCCACGACCGGCCGACTCATTGCGCAGATGATTGCCGGCCGCACACCCGCGCAGAATCTGGAACCTTTCAGTGCCAAGCGTTTCTCCATATGACAGGATCGCGGCCGGAATCGGGTTTACCCCTCTGACTTGCGCATGAAGTTCAGACCGGCCGCAGCGGTGGCAAAACCCCATTTCTCATAGAACGGGACCATCTCGTCCAGGCAGTAGAGTTCGCGGTGTTTAATGTTAACCAACGCCGGATCGTTCAGCACTGTGTTCATGAGTACAGCGCCCAGCCCGGTCCCTCGCCACGTCTCCTTGACAATAATGTCGAAGATCATCGCCTTGTAGACGCCGTCGGTCATTGCTCGGGCGAACGCGACAAGTTCATCGTTCTGCGGGTCAATGAAAGCGAAGAGCGGGCCGCCCGATTGCACCATCTTTTCTACATCTGCACTGATGCGTCCCTTGGTCCACCATTCGGTTTGAAAAAGCGCCACCAGTTGTTCGATGTGTGAAGACGATAGCGATTGGTGAAGTTCCAGTTTGTCGGTGTCGCGGGATAGGTTGCTCATGTCTTTTCCAGAATGTTGCTTTTGAGGTGGGGGGAATGTATCTGTGAATGTGATCAAGGTGCCTGCATGGCGTTGTCCGCGGCCATTTGCTGCAGATCCGCAATGGCTTTTTTTGTAAGGGAAATGCCTTGGGTCAGTGCGGTGTGCCGGTTCTTGTGGCGCCTTGCACCTGGCAGTCGATCCTGACCGGCTTCTATCAAACGGTTGCACAGGATCGCAGCGCGCTGGCTGAAGTCGGTTGTGCCGCCACGATCCGGGTCGATCATGATCAATAACTGCCCGGCCTTTGGCGTCTGCGCACCAACGCAACTGCCGAAGTCGTTCTCGAACGACAATTGTCCTCCGGTCAGGGCGCCAGCCAACAGTTCGACCATGAGTGCAATCGAAGAGCCCTTGTATCCGCCGAATGTGTTTAATGCGCCGCCGGCCAGCACCGCATGTGGGTCGGTAGTAGCGTTACCTGAGCTGTCGACGCCGGTGCCGGGCGGTAGTGGCCGATCGTCTAGCGCATGCAGCCTAACTTCGCCATTGGCCATGACACTGGTCGCCTGGTCCACCACCAGTGGTTCAGCGCCGGCGACCGGCGTTGCAAAGGCAATCGGGTTGGTTCCGAAAACCGCTGTGTGTCCGCCGTGCGGGACGACATTTGCCAGACCGTTGACGAAGCTGATCGCGACAAGTCCTTTGAGTGCGAACGGTTCAACGTCAGGCCAGAGTGCACTGAAATGGTGGGAATTTCGGATAGCGACGACGGCTACGCCGGTAGCTTCGATAGCTACATCAATGGCCTTCGCAGCGGTGGCCAGGGCTGGTTGGGCGAATCCGTTGCGGGCATCGATGCGGATGAACGAGGGGCTTACGATATTTACTTCGGCATTGGCTTGTCCGTCCACCCAGCCGGTTTTCAGCGATTCCACATAACCTGGCATGCGAAAGATGCCATGGCTCAGCGCACCATCGCGCTCGCAGCCTGCGCAATTGGCGGCCAGGATCTCAGCGACGAAATCAGATGTTCCGTGGCGGATGAAGATTTTTCTCAACAGCAGGCTGAGTTCGTCGAAGTCCATGCGTACTAAAGAAAGATCGTTTTTCATGGCGTCAGTCTTCTTTTAAGGAGGTGGCGGAGTTGGGGGAGGGTTGTCCCAGGTCATCGGAGCGGCATGAGAGTTGGAGAAATTTGCGCAGGCAGTTTTCCAGCAGGCGCGACACGTTGTTGTCGTAGTGGTTGTGCGAGAGGCTGCCGCAAAACGTAATAGACCCGACCGAGAACAGACCTCCGCCGTTCTCGTCGACGCCATAGATGATGTTCGAGCGGATGCCGCCGTAAGGTCGCGGGCCACCATCGAATACACCCGGAAGCAGAAGCTCTTCGAAAGTGGTTTCGAAGGTCGGGCCATGACCTTCAGAGGCAGCAACTACCGAAACGAAGTCCGGGGTACCCAAGTCCGAACAGACTTGGTCGATCTCGAACCCGGCAGCTCCGCCTCCCGAAAGACCGAAATCGCCTATTCGCTGATCGGGTGCAATACCCTCAAACAGAAAGTTCAGTTCACTACGATACGATTCCGGAGTGCGGACGTAGTACGTCCCCTCGAATGCGCCTTCGGCGGTGAAACCTACGCCGGCGACTTGTTGCGGTGCGATTCCGTTGCGACGCCACAAGCCGCCATACTCGCCATCGAGTTGGTGGTAATACTCGCCGGGCTGGCTGGCCCAGACCCGCATACCACCTTCTGCGCGACGCACCTCGATCATATGAGGGAGCTGTGAATGGCGGCCGATTTTCCAGTAGAAGCCGTTACCGCCGAGGTACATCAGTTTGCCGCCGCCCTCGCGGTAGGTGATCAGCGCTTCCAGTGTGCGGCGCGTTTGATACTCAGGCTGGGTCCCGGTTAGCACGACATCGTAGTGCGTCAGGGCATCAACGCCTTCACGATCCAGATCTTCATCGGTAATGACGTCGAAGTCGTACTCTTTGGCTTTCAACCAGTCGGTCAGATGCGAGTCCGAGGCAAAGCCACGCATCCCGGAACCTCGCTCGTCGAGATAGACCAGATAGGCAGGGCGCATAGTCATGATCGGCCGCAATCGGGATGAAAGGGTTATCCCTGACCCATCCGGGTGACAGTTGTAGTTTGAATATCCAAATGTACCGATGACATCCGGATTATGAGGATAGGCATTCCACTCACTGACTCGGTTCTGCAGCGCGCCGGCGAATGTTCCGCGGGCATGGTTCGCATAGGCCTGATAGGTAAACGTGGGTGCCAGAAAGAGAATTTTGCGTCGAGGCAAGCCTGCACCGGGTAGAACGTAGAACGGGATAGTGTCGCTGCCTGACGGGTGATCGACGATAAGTCCGTAAACACCCGATGGCATACCGGCAGGCACTCGAACCGCAATGGTCGTGCTCCACTGACAATCGCTCAGATCATCAGCGTGAAAAGCGATGGCGGCATATTCGTCAGGCGCGTTTTTCCAGTCCATGTTGCGGCCGGTCCAACCCGAAGAGCGCACGCCACGCATCGGCATGTTGACCAAGGTGAGATGGCGCGAGGGATCAATGTCATCTTCAATCGTTTGCTTGAATGCATCATTGGCAAAAGACCAGCGCGCAAGCACTTCGATGTCGGTACTCGTGCCAACCTGAGTGCGGGTCAGGCATGGAGCCTCGATGGCGCCATTGAGGCAATCGACGGGATGGCCGCTCCAGATGGCAGCGAGAGTCAGATGACTGGTGTTCTTGAGCAAGGCGTGAAGCCCTTCCAGGCAGGTGCTGGATTCGGCGGTTTCTCGTCTGCCCACCAGCCTCGATCGAACAACGATGTCTTGCACGCCAAAGCCGATTTCCAGCTGAGTCCAACGGTTGATTTCCAGGCAAAGACCAAGCTCCAGGCGGGTGTGTTCCCCCAGCCGTTTTAACTCAAGCGTGCCCGCGTTGAGGATCAATGCGAAGCCCGTCGTTGCAGTTTCATCCTGCCACGAAAAAATTACTTGGTCGGCGGTGCTGTACAGCGTGGGCTTTATAAGCAGCGATAATGTCAGGTTGCTGGTATCGCTGAGACAGGGCAGGGGAGCAACTGCACACGATCCGAGGTAAGTCTTTTGTTCGGTTGCCCGATAGCTCTCGTCCAGGTCGAAATCCACGTCCACGCTTTTGAGGCCTGGGCCCTGCGGATTGGGATCGCAGCAGTCAAGCCGAACAACCCTGGCGCGAATATCCATATCACCTGCCGAGGAAATCTTGAATTCGAGAAGTTTTCCGGGTTGCGCACTGAGCGGCGTGACATAGCCGATGACGGCCGGCGAATCGATTTCTGAATGAGTCATA
Organism: Pseudomonas sp. S8; assembly: GCF_050473925.1. Taxonomy (NCBI): domain Bacteria; kingdom Pseudomonadati; phylum Pseudomonadota; class Gammaproteobacteria; order Pseudomonadales; family Pseudomonadaceae; genus Pseudomonas; species Pseudomonas sp. S8. Next base: position 1,328,643 of record NZ_JBFDVZ010000016.1, on the reverse strand, counting down.
CATCTGATACCTGATGTTTTTATCGAATATCGTATACCGTATCGCCTGTGTCAATGACGTCATCAAGTCATAGCCGGGCTGGATTCTTTCCTTCTTTATAGGCCTTCCATTTGCCTGCCTATCGATCAGCCTTGATCAGCGGACTTGCTATTTGACAGTTGACGAACATCGTTTATCGTATACCATATCTGAAATGGCGATCTATTTACGCCATTTCTAGCTTTCGCAACCCTGAGATACGGAGAATACGAATGCAGTACGAACGATCATTTGCCACGGTTGAGCTGCACACGAGCGGGGAAACGTTCCGTCTCGTTACCCAGGGGCTACCCAAAGTGCCTGGTGCGACCATTGTCGAGCGCAGTACCTGGTTGCAGCAGAACGCCGACCATTACCGGCGAGCCCTCATGCTTGAGCCACGCGGTCACAAGGATCTGTACGGCGGTTTTTTGACTGAACCGGTGAGTGTAGGCGCCGATTTCGGCATCATTTTCCTGAACAACATGGGCTATAGCCCACATTGCGGTCACGGTGTGATCGCGCTGGCAACGGCTGCTGTGGAGCTGGGCTGGATTGAGCGAAAAGCCCCCGAGACCCGTGTAGGTATCGATGCGCCATGCGGCTTCATCGAGGCGTTCGTCGAGTGGGATGGTGTGCGGACAGGGGCGGTACGTTTCGTCAACGTAGCATCGTTCATCTTCGAGCGAGATGTGACAGTGACCACACCAACGTTCGGCAAGGTGACCGGTGATATCGCCTACGGCGGCGCGACTTACTTCTACGTCGATGGCCGGCCACATAATATCGCCATACGCGAGAAGGATCTGTCCACCCTCACTCAGTTCGGTTATGAAATCAAAACCGCCATCAATGCCCGGGGTTCGTTCATCCACCCTGAAATCCCCGAGTTCAATGATGTGTACGGCGTAATGGTGTATGGCGATCCGCGTCACGAGGGGTCAAGCCAGGCCAACTGCTGCGTGTATGCCGATCGTGCGATCGACCGGTCGCCAACCGGATCGGGCACCGCGGGCCGCGTTGCACAACTCTATCTGCGTGGTGAACTATCGGCCACCGATGCATTGATCAATGAATCCATTATCGGGACCGTTTTCAAAGGTCGCGTGCTCAGCGAAACAAAGGTAGGTCCGTTGGACGCCGTTATCCCCGAGGTAAGCGGTAAGGCACATATCTGTGGTTTCGCGAACTGGATCATCGATGAGACCGATCCACTTACCTACGGTTTTCTCGTCCAGTGATACCAACAATAATGATCTAAGAGCTGTAATTTTACTGCCCCGATAATACGTATACGATATCCAAGATACGCTAAAATATGCGTATCTTGTTTCTGAGTTCAGCCAACAAACGAGGGGAACAAAAATGCGCATCAACTCACTCATTCTGGCCGCAGCCGTCGCCGCTTTGAGCACTACTGCCGTTCACGCAGACCAGTTGGACGATATCATTTCGTCGGGCAAGCTGCGTTGTGCGGTAGAACTTGACTTCCCGCCTAACGGCGCGCGAGACAAGGACAACAAGCCGATCGGCTTCGATGTCGACTACTGTAATGACCTGGCCGCCGCTCTTGGTGTGAAGGCGGAAATCGTCGATACCCCGGATCCGGACCGGATTCCCGCGGTGCTGTCGGGCCGGGCCGATGTAGGGATTGCCGTGGCCTCCGATACCTTGGAGCGCGCAAGGACGATCGGTTTCTCTATTCCTTACTTCGTGTTCAAAACCATCATCCTCGCCCGAGAAGACGCCGGCATTCATAGTGTTGCCGATTTCAAAGGGCACACAGTGGGAGGGCCGGCCGGAGCCTATGAAACGACCGCTCTGAACGAGGCGGTGAAAAAGATCAATGATCCCGCCACCAAGATGCTGACCTTTCAGTCGCAGTCGGACAGCTTCCTTGCACTTAGCCAGAAGAAAATTGATGCGACATACACCACTGCGACTATTGCTACCCACGTGATCAATTCGGGTAAGTACCCGGGATTGAAGATCGTCGGTGATGCCCCTGTCGATCCCGATTACTGCGCGTTTCTCGTGCAACGCCAGGAGCAGGGCTTGCTCAACTACGTGAATCTTTTCCTGAACCGCCAGGTGCGCTCGGGTCGCTATGCAGAGCTCTACGCCAAATGGGTCGGAACTGAAGGTGGGCCGGCTCCGGATCTGACTGTCTCAGGCACCTATCGTTAAGGAAACGGAGCATTCGTTCCGCATAACAAAAACCTTTCGCGTAAAAAGGTAATCGTATGTCTTATACCTTCCAGTGGCGCCCGGTTCTGGAATCGCTTCCGGATATGTTATCGGGAGCGGTAGTCACTCTGGAGATAGCCACGCTGGCGATGGCAGTTGGTACGGTGTTGGCGATCCTGCTGGCGCTTGCAAAACGATCGGGTAACAAAACCCTTTCTGGCTTGGCCAGTGTATGGATCGAAACGGCGCGCAATACCCCGGCGCTATTTCAGATTTACATGGTGTATTTCGGGCTGGGCTCCATTGGAGTGGGTATCGACTCGTACTATGCACTCTTGCTTGGTATTACGTTCAACAACGCAGGCTATCTGGCAGAAACGTTCCGGGGCGGCTTCTCCGCCGTCCCGGAAACGCAAGTCCGCGCTGCTCGTTCATTGGGTATGGGAGCTGTTCAGACGTTGTGGCACATCGTGCTCCCGCAGATGTTGCGGGCGGTGTTTCACGCCATGACCAACCAGATGGTCTGGTCGATTCTGATGACTTCTCTCGGAACCATCGTGGGTCTGACGAGCGACCTGACGGGGGTTACTCAGCAGCTTAATGTCATGACTTATCGGACATTCGAGTACTTCTTCGTCGCGGCTTGCCTGTACTACCTGATATCGAAAATATTCACGATTTGCGCGCGGCTATGTGCTTGGCGCCTGTTTCGTTATTGAGAGGTGCGCCATGTTTTTTGAAGGGACATTAGCGTGGAGCGACATCCTTTTTCTGTTGAAGGGTGCTGTTGTCACAATCGCGATTACGTTGGCTGCGGTCGGGATAGGCACATTGCTCGGCACACTGTTTGGTGTAATCAGAGCCGGTGCCGCGTGGTGGATAAGCTCTCCCATCGGTTGGGTGCTGGATATCTTTCGTTCTGTGCCGCTGTTGATTCAATTGGTCATATTCAATTCGTTCAACAGCATGTTTCGCCTGAACTGGCCAACTTACGTAGTGGCGTGTATTTGCCTTGGCGTCTATGCCGCAGCACTGTGCACCGAAATCGTCAGGAGCGGGGTGGCGGCAGTGCCTGCGACCACCCGCCGTGCCGCGCGATCACTGGGCCTTTCCTGGCGCCAGGAGGTGGCCTCGATCACCTTGCCGATCGCCACCAGAATCGTGTTCCCGAGCTGGATCGGTCTGGCCCTCGGGATCATGAAAGACACCTCGCTAGTGTTGTGGATCGGCATTATCGAACTGTTGCGTAGCTCGCAGATTGTTACAACTCGAGTGCAGGAACCGCTGACCATTCTGGCCATTACCGGCGTGATCTATTTCTTAATGAGCTTCCCTATTGCGAGACTCGGCGCTCGCCTTGAGAAAAGGTGGCAAATACAATGATAAAAATTGAAGACGTACATAAACACTTTGGCGCCTTGCATGTACTCAAGGGCGTCAGCCTGAGCGTAAATAAAGGCGAAGTGCTATCGATGATCGGTGGTTCGGGTTCCGGCAAGTCGACCATGCTGATGTGTATCAATGGTCTGGAAGATATCCAGCAAGGTCGTATCAGTGTCGATGGTATTCATGTCCATTCGAAAAAAACCGACCTCAATCAACTTCGGCAAAAAATCGGCATCGTCTTTCAGCAGTGGAATGCGTTTCCCCACATGACCGTGCTCGAAAACGTGATGCTCGCGCCAAGAAAAGTCCTGGGCAAATCGAAACAGGAAGCCGAGGCGATCGCCGTCGAAAAACTCCGGCATGTCGGTTTGGGTGAAAAGCTGACGGCGTTCCCATCGCGCCTGTCGGGTGGCCAACAGCAACGCATGGCTATTGCCCGGGCATTGGCGATGTCGCCAGATTACATGCTGTTCGACGAGGTGACATCAGCCCTCGATCCGCAATTGGTCGGCGAGGTGCTTGATACCTTGCGCATGTTGTCTCACGAAGGGATGACGATGATCGTGGTAACCCATGAAATGCGTTTCGCCCGTGAGGTTTCAGATCGTGTGGCTTTTTTCCATAAAGGACAGATTCACGAATTAGGGACGCCCGAACAGATCTTCGACCATCCGGAAAAAGCTGAAACCGCAGACTTCCTGCGCTCGGTACTCTGAAGATCGCGCCCTTGCAATAAGGGCGGCGAACATCGCAGCTACCGTATCAACCGGTAGCCGCGATGTTGACGCCGATTACGTCATTCTACTTGGCGGCAATCATTGCCTTTGCGCCCTGAAGTTGCCAGGAGTCTCGTACTGGCGCGTCTTCAATTCGGTTCATGACCGCTCCATTTTCCTTTTAACGGTTTCCTTGGCTGGGCTCTAATAATGGCGACTACCCTCGGTGTGAAACTCGACGACCTGACCCGTGAACGTCTCAAATCTGCCGCTGCATCAATTGATCGAACCCCGCATTGGTTGATCAAGCAGGCCCTTTTCCATTGTCTGGAAAAGCTTGAAGGCGGCATTACGCTGGATGAGCTGCTAGGCACGCACCTCGGTGATCCGGAGGAACAAGGAGAACTGGCAGCGGTGGAGACGGCCTGCCAACCCTTTCTAGACCTGGCCGAAAACATCCATCCACAGTCGGTGCTCAGAGCGGCGATTACTTCAGCTTATCGGCGGCCAGAGGAGGAGATGGTACCCATGCTGCTTGAGCAGGCACGCCTGCCTGCAGAGATGGCCTCTTTGACAGCCGGACTGGCTACAGACATTGCCGACAAGCTGCGCAATCAAAAAAACGCTAGCGGACGGGCAGGGCTTGTGCAGGGATTACTTCAGGAGTTCTCCCTGTCCTCGCAGGAAGGTGTTGCTTTGATGTGCCTGGCCGAAGCGCTGTTGCGCATTCCGGATAAGGGCACGCGCGATGCGTTGATCAGGGACAAGGTCAGTAATGGCAACTGGCAGACGCATATCGGCAAAAGTGGCTCTCTGTTCGTGAATGCTGCGACGTGGGGGTTGCTGCTGACCGGGAAACTGGTCGCGACTCATAGTGAATCCGGAATGACCTCTACGCTTACACGCATCATCGGCAAAGGTGGAGAGCCGCTGATTCGTAAAGGCGTAGACATGGCGATGCGTGTCATGGGCGAACAGTTTGTCACCGGCGAAACCATTGCGCAGGCATTGGCAAATGCTACCCGATTCGAGTCCAAGGGCTTTCGCTACTCCTACGACATGCTCGGTGAAGCGGCACTGACCGAGCATGACGCACAGAAATACCTGGCGTCCTACACTCAGGCCATTCATGCCATTGGCAAGGCCTCCTACGGCCGTGGAATCTACGAAGGCCCCGGCATATCAATCAAGCTTTCGGCACTGCACCCACGCTACAGCCGCGCCCAATATGATCGGGTGATGGATGAGCTGTACCCGCGGCTGCTGTCGCTGACCCTGTTGGCCAAGCAATACGACATCGGCCTGAACATCGACGCCGAAGAGGCTGATCGTCTGGAGCTGTCGCTGGATCTGCTCGAGCGCCTTTGCTTCGAGCCACAGCTGACTGGCTGGAACGGCATCGGTTTCGTGATTCAGGCGTACCAGAAGCGTTGCCCATACGTGATCGACTACGTGATCGACCTGGCTCGCCGCAGCCGTCATCGCCTGATGATCCGTCTGGTGAAAGGCGCGTACTGGGACAGCGAAATCAAGCGCGCCCAGGTCGAAGGCCTGGAAGGCTATCCGGTCTACACCCGCAAGGTGTACACCGACGTTTCCTACATCGCCTGCGCGCGCAAACTGCTGTCGGTGCCGGAAGTCATCTACCCGCAGTTCGCCACGCACAACGCCCACACCCTGTCGGCCATTTATCACATTGCCGGTCAGAATTATTACCCGGGCCAGTACGAATTCCAGTGCCTGCACGGCATGGGCGAACCGCTCTACGAGCAGGTAGTCGGCAAAGTTTCCGAAGGCAAGCTGAACCGTCCGTGCCGCGTGTACGCACCGGTTGGTACTCACGAAACCCTGCTGGCGTACCTGGTGCGTCGTCTGCTGGAAAACGGCGCCAACACCTCGTTCGTCAATCGCATCGCCGACCAGTCAATCACCCTCCAGGAATTGGTTGCTGATCCGGTGTTGACTGTAGATGCAATGGCTTTTGAGGATGGTGCTCACGGCCTACCACATCCAAAGATTCCGTTGCCAAGGGATTTGTACGGGGTCGATCGTGCCAACTCCGCCGGAATCGACTTGACGAATGAACATCGCCTTGCCTCTCTTTCCTGTGCGTTGCTCGCTACTGCGAACACTGAATGGGTCGCCACACCTATGCTGGGTGGAGGCGGGCGATCGGGTGAGGTTAAACCGGTCCGCAATCCCTCAGACTTGCGAGACATCGTGGGGCACGTCCAGCCGGCTGACCTGGAAGATGTCGAACAGGCACTGGGACATGCAACCAGTGCTGCCCCTATCTGGCAGGCAACGCCCGTCAGCGAACGGGCGCAAATTATGGAACGGGCAGCGGACCTGATGGAGGCGGATATTCAACCGCTCATGGGCCTGCTCGTGCGAGAGGCCGGGAAAACCTTTGCCAATGCTATTGCCGAAGTGCGAGAGGCTGTCGACTTTCTAAGGTATTACGCCACACAGGCTCGCAAGGAGTTTACCAATGATGCTCATCGGCCATTGGGGCCGGTAGTCTGCATCAGCCCTTGGAATTTCCCGTTGGCTATTTTCACCGGCCAGGTCGCTGCCGCATTGATGGCAGGCAATACAGTTCTGGCCAAACCAGCCGAGCAGACATCATTGATCGCCGCGCAAGCTGTACGCATTCTGCTTGAAGCCGGTACTCCGATTGGCGTACTGCAGCTTTTGCCGGGGCGTGGCAGTGTCATCGGCTCGGCGCTAATCAGTGACGACCGAGTCAAGGGGGTCATGTTTACCGGGTCGACAGAGGTAGCACGTCTGCTGCAAAAAAATATCGCCGGACGCCTCGACGCAATAGGTCGCCCGGTTCCGCTGATTGCAGAGACGGGCGGCCAGAACGCAATGATCGTTGACTCATCGGCGCTGACCGAGCAGGTCGTCATTGATGTTGTGGCTTCCGCTTTTGACAGTGCCGGCCAGCGCTGCTCAGCGTTGAGGGTGCTGTGCCTTCAGGATGACTCAGCGGATCGAGTAATCGAGATGTTGAAAGGCGCTATGGCTGAATGTCGGCAAGGCAACCCGGACCGGTTAAGCGTGGACATTGGACCAGTCATTGATGCCGAGGCGAAAGCGGGCATCGATAAACACATCGAAAGCATGCGTGCCAAAGGTCGCTCGGTTTACCAGACTTCAATCATTTCAGGTGAGGATTTCCGCAGAGGCACATTCGTACAGCCGACGTTAATCGAGTTGGAAAGCATTGATGAACTGGAACGAGAGATCTTCGGGCCGGTACTTCACATCGTTCGCTATAGCCGCAAGAATCTCGATCGACTGATCCAGCATATCAATGGTTCCGGGTACGGGCTGACGTTGGGGGTGCATACCCGTATCGATGAAACCATAGCCAAAATCATTGGGAATGTTCACGCGGGCAATGTTTACGTAAACCGTAACATCGTCGGAGCAGTTGTCGGCGTGCAGCCATTTGGAGGAGAAGGCTTGTCCGGCACCGGGCCGAAAGCCGGTGGACCTCTTTACATGTATCGCCTGCTGTCGACAAGACCGGAGCATGCTTTGTCCAAAGCGTTTGGTGAATCCGACGCGCAGAATGCTCCAGAACAAAGTGCTCGCGAAAGATTGTTGCGACCACTTAAGTCTCTCGTTGTTTGGGCTCATTCCATTAGAAATAACGCGCTGTATTCACTCTGCACGACATTTGAAACCGAATCGCAAAGCGGACTGACACGTGTGCTGACCGGGCCTACGGGTGAGCGAAACACTTACACGATTCTGCCTCGGTCTCGTGTGCTTTGCATCGCTCACACGGAAGCGGATCTGCTGGTGCAACTGGCGGCTGTACTCGCCGTAGGCAGTCAAGTCTTGTGGGTCGAAAACCCAGAAACAAAGGCGTTGTTCAGCAAACTTCCTGAAGCAGTACAGCGCGTTATCAGTAGAGCTGTGGAATGGAACAGCGGAACGGTGGAGTTCGACGTCGTTCTTCATCATGGGCATTCAGATCAATTGCGGCATTTATGCCAACTCATCGCTTCTCGGCCAGGGGCAATCATCAGCGTTCACGGCCTGTCACCTGGTGAGTGCGACATTCCACTGGAACGGCTGGTCATCGAGCGGGCGGTGAGCGTAAACACCGCCGCCGCAGGTGGTAACGCAAGCCTGATGACCATCGGTTAAGCGAAGGGCAGGGGGCTGACAGGGAACGTCGGCCGTTTGACGTGATTTCTCGCAACCAGCGATCTCCATTTGTAGGAGCAGTGATGTTCAGACCCGTTCTGGCTTTGATGAACCGTGCGCGATATGCGCAGAAGTTTTCACTGATTTTCGTGGTGTTCATGCTTCCGTACTGTTGGCTCTCCATCGATAAGATGATCAGCATTTACCAAGAACGACAGTCAGCCCGACTCGAGCTGCAAGGACTTGAAGCCATGAGTAAAAGTCTGTCCGAGTACAAAAAAGCCGTGGAGCTTGCGGGCCTTGAGGTTGTCGCGCGTGCTCGCAACAAACCAGACATCGCCGCGCTCATTCGAAAGCAGGCTGATTTGCTCAAACAACAAACAGATGAACTGAACCAGTGGCTGAAAAAAAGCCCGTTCTCCAATTCCCTCGTCACCTCGAATGCTCCGGCACAGATTACTGACGCTTCACAGCCTTTGAGCGTGCGATATACCGAGGGGGCCCGCGCACTTCACAAACGCCTTGTTACTATCAAGGAAATTGCCGCATCGGCGCGCCTCACTCATGATGACGACCCACTTGTCTATCGCAATATGGCGCTGTTGCTCGACGAAATCCTGCCCCTGTATCAAGTGCTCGCTCAGACCCAAAGTTACGCAGGCTATGTCACTGCATTTGGCTATCTTGACTCGTCCACGCAAGCCACCGTCCTTAACCAACTGAACAATTTCGACCGGTTCATTCAGGCCGAAAACAACGGGGCGGACAATGCTGATACACAATTGCTCATTGCCAGTGCGGCCCAAGAAGCTGAGTCCAGATACAAATCAAGCATCATTGATCCCTATTCGATAACAGGCTCGGTCTACCAGAAGCTGATGGGCACATGGCTAGAGCGGTTCAACGATTACGCGCCTTTTCTTGCGAAGCTTGACCAAGCGATGGAGTCAGTGTTCGCACAGGCCGACCAAAAACTGCATGAACGCTTGGCTAAATGCCAAAACAAACTGATGCTCTGGGGTTTTGCGCTCACGGCAACAGTAATGGTGATCATTTATCTGTTCATCGGATTCTACCTGTCCGTTGGCCGGGCCATCCGCGAACTCTCAGGCGCGACGCGTCTCCTTGCGCAAGGCGATCTACGCCACGGGATAAAATCGTTGGGGAGTGACGAACTGGGCGACCTCGCACGAGACTTCAACCTCATGCAAGCCCGTATGCGCGAACTGATATCCGAAGTGAAAAACTTTTCCTTTTCAACACAGGACAAGGCGGTACATGTCAGCGAACATGCACTCTCATCTCACAAAAGCATAGAACAGCAAGCTGTCAGGCTAGAGTTGATTGCAGCCTCAATGGTGGAGTTGGTCCGTAGCGTACAAGAGGTCAGCGTCAGTTCCCATACAACGGCCGACAAAGCTAGCCTGGCAGGTCAGAAGTGTCGCGACGGTACCGTCCAGGTTGGCCGGGCAGTGACGGGAATCAATAATCTGTTCCAGGAACTGAACGACTCAATGATTTCCATACAAGCGGTGGAAAGCGAAAGTCAGGCCATCTCAAAAGCGGTAGGACTCATCAAGAGTGTTTCCGAGCAGACAAACCTGCTCGCACTCAATGCCGCGATCGAGGCAGCACGTGCTGGTGACCAGGGTCGGGGATTTACGGTGGTCGCCGATGAAGTGCGTAGCCTGGCGATTCACTCCCATAAGCTGACGGGCGAGATCCACGCTAACATTACCCGGTTGCAACACGAGGTACTCAACGCGGTCTCGATCATCCGCAGTTGTCATGGCAACGCATCTACAACGGTGGAGGAGGTGTCCCGGGCAGCCGGCTACTTTGATGACATTACCTGCGGTATGGCGCTCATCATCGATCAGAATATTCAGATTGCTTCAGCTACTGAGGAGCAGGCGAATGTTGTGCAAGACGTTGAGCAGAATACGTTAGAGATAAAAACGCTGAGCGAGTCCACGGCAGGGCAGACACTCAGCACGGTCAATATCAGCAATCAGGTTGCTGATATGACACGTGATTTGCACGGGCTAATTGCCAATTTCAAGGTGTAAGTGAGCTGCCGGTGTTGTTTTACCGAGCGTCGTGAAACCTGGGCAATACGTACTCGGCAATTTCTTCAATCACCTCGGCAACCGGGCGCGTGTTGTGACGAAGATGCAGGCCTACGTGTTGCACACCTGCTTCACGCAGTGCTTCCAATTCATCAATGAGGGCCATCCTTCCGCCTCGTCCGCCGAAGCGCACGGGTTTCATTGGCGAATGAGGATCGGCTTCAAGGTGCAGGTGCAGGAACGTGATGTAAGGCTTGTCGCCGCCGACTTCTCGCCACAGCCCGACACGCCGGCGATGTTCTTGCGCTGTTCCGGGGTAAGCGAGCCAGCCATCCATGTGTTTTCCTATCCACTCGGGTGATTGCTGACCAAGCCCGGCGACGAGCAGGGGAGCTTGTTCCTGGCGCTGTGGCAGGAGTTGAACACCTTCAGGCAAGCGTCCGTTGCCCTGACTTTTGAGCAGTTCTACAGCGCTGCGAAAGTGTGCTCCTCGCTGGTCGTAATCGACACCGAACAGCGGGTATTCCATCGGACGGTCGCCACTGGCCACTCCCAGCAGCAGACGACCATCGCTCAGTTCGTCGATGCTGTTGGCAGCTTTAAGAGTCAGCCACGGTTGTCGAAGCGGCAATACGACCGCCGCAGTGCCCAGCATGATGTTTTTGGTAATACCAGCCAGATAGCCCAGGTAGGAAAAGGCCTCGAATACTTGCGCTGCATCTCCGAAATGCGGGTCGTACATCGGAACATCCCGCACCCACAGTGCTCGAAAGCCGCTGCTGTCGGCCAATTGCGCCAGTTGTGCATGTTGCTTGAGGTCAGGGACGCCGAAAGGACGATCCTCCGCTATACGCAGGCGCTGGCCTGTTGTCGACCAGTCATTGTCCAGTGGCAGTTCCAGGCCGAGGGAAAAGTCTCCCGGGCCAAGCAATCGTTGAAAGTGCGAGTTCATCAGATCTCCTGCGCCTTATGTGATACCAGGCAACGTAATGTGTGAATGCCGCCAGTATCGGCCGCTCCCCACTGGAGAAAAATGTGTCAACACGCACAAGAGTCTTGAGCAAAACGCACGATTGATATGGATGCTGTCGTTGCCTGAATGGAGGTCAATGCCGGGGGCCTTGATGGCTCTGAAACATGGCTAGAGCCAGTGCTTGCCCATCATGAGAAAGAAAGGTAGCCGCTCCCTCTGCTGCACCTTTGGCAGATGCGACCACACGGTCAAACATCATTCGTTCGTACTCTGCTACGGCGTTATCGGACGAACGACGCTTGATCAGCAAATCCGCGAGTTCGGCGGCGTCAAGCATGGCGTTATTCACACCGTCGCCACCAAACGGCGACATTACATGAGCTGCATCACCGATCAGGGTTAAGCCTGGACGATGTACCCAAGAATGGCCCGTGGGCAGGGCAAAAATCGGGCGAACGGCGAAGTCATCGTTACAGGCCCGGAAAAGACCCAGAATATTCTCGGAGTACCCGGCGAACTCTTGAATCAATCCCCCGCGCACGGCGCGTGCTGATTTGAAGTCAAATTTCCTCTCGACCCACCCCATCGGCACGCGAAAGATTGCATACCCACGGACATGGGCATTGCCATTTCGCTGGACTATGAGGGCCTTGCCATCACCTTGTACATTCAACATTCCACGGCCTACCAACGTAGCCAAATCAGGATGCAAGCGGTCAATATCATCGATGCCAAACTCTACAAAGCACAGCCCGCTGTATTGCGGCTCGTATGTCGAGAGGTAAGGCCGCACACGTGACCAAGTGCCATCGGCGCCGACCACGCAATCAAAAGGACCCTCGTTACCGTGGCCGAACGAGAGGTTCCAGCAGTTGCCCCCGGCTTCCTCCAATTCCGACAATGCACAGTTCCAACGAATCATCGTCGCTGGCAAAGCGTCCAGCAGCAGAGAACGCAGAGCTGTGCGATCCACTTCGGGTCGATTGCCGTCACTGGGGTTTTGATCATCGAAAAGCAGCTGCCCGTTCTTGGTCAGGAGCCGCATGCCTTGATCTTCGTAGCGGGCGACAGCTTGAAATTCATTTCTCAATCCGGCGCGTTCAAGCGCCAGCAACCCCGAGTCCTCGTGCAAATCGAGCGAACCACCTTGAGGCCGTGAAAGTGGGTGAACATCCCGCTCGTACACAGTGGCGACAATACCGTGCAAGTAAAGAATGCGAGCCAGCGTCAGTCCGCCGGGGCCTGCGCCAATGATCGCAATGCGTGGATTTGAATGCATGAAAGCCAGCCATTAAGATAGGTGCCTATACATTTAATATAGGTGCCTATGCATGTCAAATGTGTTGGATAAAAACCCCATGAGGCTGATAGGGATGGTGTCTAGGAGCTTTTCGCGCCTGGTCGACTTACCGCTTCGAGAACTTGGCCTTACCGTCAGCCAATTGCCCGTATTGGTCACACTCAAAAACTTCGGAGCGATTTCACAGGGAGAATTGGCCCGAGCCGTTCGAGTCGAGCAACCCAGCATGGCGCAACTGCTCAGTCGTATGGAGCGTGATGAGTTGGTTCAGCGTGTACTCGATCCTGCAGACGGCCGCAGTCGGCTGATCTCGCTGTCAGCACTGGCAACATGTCAGTTGCCCAAAGCCAAACGAGTGATGGATCAGACATGCAGCCAGGCGCTTGAGGGTTTAAGTGCTGAAGAACAAATGCTATTGCACAAATTGTTGCTGAAAGTGGATGCCAATCTAAACCGGGCCTTGGAGCACATTCAGCAAGCGAATAAATGAAGGTGCTTCCCCTCAAAAGGTTTTTTGAGCAATGACGGGATGCTTGTGTTACCAGTCCGAATGACTGAAGTCCCTACGCGCTGCTGATTGCGATCACATTGAGGTTAAGGTGCCGGCAGATTGTATCGCGACGGTGTATCGAGGTTTTTAAAGTACTGCACGGCATATTCGACGAACGTCTTTACGCGCGACGGTAGCTTTTTCCCCCCCTCGGTCAGCAGATGAAAACCGGTGCTCGGGCATTGATAGTCTTCAAGCAATGGGATCAACCGTTTGGCGTGTAGGTCATCTGCCACCTCCCAGACTGACTTCCAAATGATCCCTAGGCCTTGCACTCCCCATTGACGCAACGTGAATCCGTCATTGGCCATCCGGTTACCCTTGACCTGAATGGTCGTCGGCACCCCTTTGTCCATAAATTTCCAGCGATCAAGCGTGAAATCCGCACTCAGGTGTACCAGGCAGTTGTGATGCTGCAGATCTTCAGGGGTGCGCGGTGCACCGTGCTGCTGAAGATATTGTGGAGAGCAGCAAACGATATGGCGGTCCACTCCGAGTGAGCGGGCGATAAGTGAGCTGTCCGGAAGGTCGCCGAACCTGATCGCAATGTCTGACCCGGACTCAACAAAATCCAGTACGCGGTCAGTGAGGAAAAGGCGAATGACGATATGAGGATTTTCGCTGATAAAACTGTCGACCAACTGGCTGATCCACTGCCGGCCCAGATCGGTAGGGCACGTCAGTCCGATGGTGCCAAGTACATCACTGTGGCCGTTTTTGATGATGCTGTCGAGGGTGTCGACCTCTTCAAGAATTTTCCGGGCGTTTTCAAACAACAGTTGCCCTTCGGCGGTAGGGCTCAGGCTTCGCGTGTTGCGCTTGAGCAACCGCAATCCATAAAAGTCCTCCATCGCCTTGAGTCGACCACTCATGGCCGCAGGTGACAGGCCCATCTGCCGACCCGCTGTTGAAAGGGAACCTGTCTGAACGACGAGGCGAAATAGCCGCATGTCTTGCAATCGATCGACCATGGGAATCTTGTCTCGTGGAAGTTGTTTTTGTTTTCAGAAAAGTATCAGTCAATTATTCAGTAAAAACCACAAATTCAAAGTGAAAGCGAAAAGTCGTTGTGATACGCAAGTGCTTTGGGACGGGGCTTTGAGTACGCCTGTGAAGCGAATTCAAATATGTTTGTTGTTAGGTTCACCTTTCGGCATCAGTGAATAGTCATTTCCCTAAAATCGAATAGAAAAGTCCGATTGATTGTTAATAATGCAAGTCAGTGCCTGTGAGTCACAATAAAAAGAGGGTTTATGCTATGCGTGTTCAATATCAAGAGACCGCCCCTTCAATAGACCTGGCCGGTCAGTTCAAAATGGCAATGGGCCGCTTCGCCTCTTCAATAACCCTTATCACCACACTCGATGATGACGGTCAGTCCCACGGCTTGGCCGCGACTGCCTTTTCCTCGGTATCGATGGACCCCGCCTCGGCACTGATCTGTGTTAACCGCACCGCCAGTGCCTCGCCGATCATCAAGCGTTCCGGGCTCTTCTGCGTGAATATGCTGCAAATTCAGCATGAGCCGATCTGCAAAATCTTCAGTCAACCCGATTTGCGCGAACGGCGATTCGTGGAAGGCGACTGGCGCACCGGCGTGCATGGCATCCAGTATCTGACCGATGCACAGGCGGCGATTTTTTGCGAAGTCGTGCAGGAGATAGAACACGGTTCACATACGGTGTTTATAGGAAACGTCATAGATGTGATTACGCAGCCATTGGAAGAGCCTCTCCTCTATATGGGAGGCCGCTATCGGCAGCTCGGTCACTAAGTCGTAATTGATGCACTGCTCGATCTTATAACAATTAAATAAGAAGTGGATGTGGGTATGAACAACCAGTTGTTGGCAAAGGCACGACTCTCCGGAGCAATTCCAAAGTGGATTGGTCTGGAATCCAGTATCGCTGGCCCTATGGTCGGCCTGTTGTTGTTATGTGCGGTATTGACCTTCTTTACCGATAGCTTTCTGACCCTGAGCAACTTGCTTAATGTACTGGATCAAGTGACCGTACTGGGCATCATGGCCTTGGGCATGACCCTAGTGATTTTGATCGGTGGTATCGATCTGTCCGTGGGGGCCGTGCTGGCGGTGGCGATCATGGTCATGAGCTGGCTCGAACAGGTCCTGGGCCTGCCAATGTGGGCGGCCATGCTTGCTGCGATCGCCGTGGGTGCAGCGTGTGGTTCGACAACCGCCTTACTGGTCGTGCGAGCGGGCCTGCCTTCATTTATTGCAACACTCGCGATGATGTCGGTCGCTCGTGGTTTGGCCTACATGGTCACAGACGGTGCTCAGGTCAGCGGTTTCCCTGAGTGGTTCAGCAATCTCTCGGTGATTCGTTACGGGGGTGTGCTGTCGCTGACGGTCACTTGCTTCGTGGTGCTGGCGCTGGTGTTTTGGTTCGTCCTCAAATTTACGGTCTCAGGACGAAGTCTGTATGCCATCGGTGGGAGCAGCAAAGTGGCCAAGCTCGCCGGCATCCGGGTCAAGGGGTACACCAGCGCGGTGTACATCATCTCCGGCATCTGCGCGGCACTGGGCGGCATCATCATGACGTCGCGTCTGGACACTGCCGGCGCCGGCGCAGGTGTCGGTTATGAACTTGATGTGATTGCCGCCGTTGTGATCGGCGGAGGCAGCCTGAAAGGCGGTGCAGGCAGCGTGGTGGGCACAATCATCGGCGTGCTGATCATCGGCGTCTTGCGCAACGGCTTGAACTTGGCGGGTATTTCTCCTTTCGTCCAGCAAGTGGTCATCGGCGCGGTCATCGCGTTCGCGGTAATGCTCGATTTACTCAAGCGCAAGACTGATTGAGTCCGGATCACGCTTCAAAAGAATCCCCGTCTACACACACGATTAGAAGGATAAAAACATGAAGCTGTGTGCTGTTTTCTCGCTACGTTTTCTGTGGTTGCCGTTGCTCGGCGGCCTGATGTCGATGACTGCTCACGCACAAAGCAAGGCGTTGGATGAAATCACTGTGGGAATGTCGATCCCCAGCCTCCAGTGGGTGTTCTATCTGATGGTTCGCGATGGTGTCATGGAGCAGGCAAGTACCCTCGGTATCAAAAATGTGCTGGTAGCTGATGCCCAGGCCGACCCGGCGCGGCAGGTCAGCCAGATTCAGGACATGCTGAGTAAAAAAATCGACGTGCTGCTCTACACCGCTACCGGCAGTGCCGCTTCGGCCGTGCCAGTGCGTCTGGCGAGACAGCAGGGTGTGCCGGTGATCTGCATTGACAACTTTCCGAAAAACGTCGAGTGCGACGCATATGTTTCGACGGACAACCTGGCAGCCGCAGGTGAACTGGCCCGGCAGATGATCCAGCTGACGGGCGGCAAGGCCGAAATCGGTCTGCTGCAAGGCACCTTGGGCGACTCCACTGAAGTGGCCCGTGCCAAAGGCCTGGATGCGGTGTTGTCCGAGGTACCTGAAATGAAGATCGTCGACCACAAGCCCACTGACTGGCTGCAGGAAAACGGCTTCAAGGTCGCCCAGGACATGCTGCAGAAGAACCCGAACATCAATGTGTTCATCGGGCGTTCCGATGCTCCGGCGCTGGGTGCGGCACAGGCGGTAAAAGTGGCCAACATCGATCACAAGGTCTGGGTTTTCGGTTATGACGGTTTGCCATCTGCCCTGGAGGCCATTCGTGATGGAAAAATGGACATGACCATAACGCAGCAAGCCGTGGAGATGGGGCGTACCGCATTGCGTACCGCCGTCGATCTCCAGCAAGGCAAACAGGTAACCAAGACCCAGTTGTTGCCAGCCTTTGTAACTACCCGGGAAAACGCAGCAACCTTCCTCGAGAAGCACCCGTGAGTCCGGTGAAGGAGGGCACGTCATGACAGTCATCAAGACCCACCAGGCGCCTTTGTTTCGCGCGAGCAATATCGGCAAGTCTTTCAACTCGGTCAGGGTGCTGGAAGACATCAGCCTCGACATTGGCTATGGAGAAGTGGTCGCTCTGCTTGGCGAAAACGGCGCGGGAAAATCCACCTTTTCCTCGATCGTCGCCGGAGCGCTGACGCCATCGAAAGGCGAGATGTTTGTTGCCGGCGAACCTTATGCGCCGAACGGGCCGGGCGCTGCCATGGCGCAGGGGATCAACATGATCCACCAGGAAATCCATCTGCTGCCCGACTTGAGTGTGGCGGAGAACGTGTTCCTTGGTCATTTACCCACGCAAAACGGCATTGTTGACCGCAAGACCATGTTCCGTGAAACCGAGAAACAACTGCGCCGTCTCGGCCTGGACATCTCGCCGGAGACGCCGGTGCGCCAGCTGAAAATCGCTGCACAGCAACTGGTGGAAATCGCGCGGGCGCTGACGCTCAACTCGCGGCTGTTGATTCTCGATGAGCCCACCGCCGCGTTGGGCAAAGACGAAACCGAACTGCTGTTCAAGCAGATCCGGGAGCTGAAAAAGGAAGGCGTGTCATTCATCTACATCAGCCATCGCATGGACGAGATTGCGCGGATCGCTGACAAGGTAGTGGTGATGCGCGACGGTCACCTGATTGCGCGGCACGACAGCGGTTCGGCTGATGTCGGCGTTCTGGTCTCGCAAATGGTGGGGCGCCCGATTGATCGCCTGTTTCCGGAATTACCCATCCCTGGGGAGAAGGTGGTTTTGAGCGTCGAGCAACTATCGGACAGGGCGGGGCGTTTTCACGATGTGTCGTTTTCAGTGAAGGCTGGGGAGATCTTCGGTATTGCCGGCATTGTCGGCGCCGGACGTACCGAACTGGTTCAGGCGATTGCCGGATTGAGCGCACTGAGTACTGGCAAAGTAATGCTCGGCGATCGAACGCTGCCCGCCAACAACGTGCTGGCGGCGATTGACGCCGGCATCGTGTTGATCCCGGAAGATCGAAAATCCGAGGGCGTAGTGCTGAATCAGACGATTGCCGAGAACCTTGCGTACTGCAATCTGGATAGCCTCAGCTCCTGTGGAGTAATTGCCGGACACCGGGTAGCGGCATTCGCTCGTGAACGCATCGCGACCCTGGGGATCAAGGGCGTAGCGGGGCAGATACTCGAGAAGTTGTCCGGCGGTAATCAGCAGAAAGTAGTGATTGCCAAATGGATCGCTCGCAATCCGAAAGTCATCATCCTCGATGAGCCGACCCGAGGCATCGACATGGGCGCACGGGCGGCGATTTACGAACTGATCATTGACCTGTCGAAAACCGGTGTGTCGGTGATTGTCGTCAGTTCCGACTTGGAGGAAGTCATCGGATTGTCCCATCGGGTGATGGTCATGGCTCGCGGTTGCTCCCAAGGCATCCTGCATCGGCCGCAGATTGCCCCTGACCGCATCATGACGCTGGCCACCGCGTGATGACCGAGAATCTTCGAGGAACATCTAACATGTCGTCACCCTATCAGGCATTGCCATACCGGCCTTTTGCCGAGCTTCTTGATTTATCCGGTAGAACCGCGGTGGTTACTGGTGGTGGCAGTGGTATCGGCTTCGCCATCAGTCGCCGACTGGTGGAAGCCGGGGCCAACGTGGTGATTGGAAGCCTTGCGCCGGAGCGCAGTGGGGAGCTGGTGGAGGCTGGTTTTCCCGTGACGTTTCAAGCAACCGATGTCAGCCAACCGGCGGATATTCAGAGGCTGGCGGACACCGCTGTCGAGCGCTTCGGCAGCGTGGATATATGGATCAACAACGCAGGCATCTATCCGCTCAAGGCCATTGACGAAGTCGATGCGGACTTCTGGGACGGGCTGCACTCGATCAATACGCGAGCGGTATTCGTGGGCGCGCAGGTGGCGCAACGGCAGATGCGCAGGCAGCGGAGCGCTGGGGCGATCGTCAACCTGTCGTCGATTTGTGGTCACAGGCCCATGGCCAATCACTGTACCTACGACACATCTAAAGGCGCGGTCATGGCCATGACTCGCAGCCTCGCGAAAGATCTGAGCGCCTTCAATATCCGGGTCAATTCGGTGTCGCCGGGGCTGACCGCGACACCCGGCAATCTGGAGCCGGAACTGCTTGAGCAGCACCGCAAAAACAACGTGCTGGGCAACATCGCCCTGGGCCGCGCGGCGGAACCTTGGGAGATCGCCGATGCGGTGCTGTTCCTGGTTTCACCGCTGTCGTCCTATGTGACCGGAATTGATCTGCTGGTGGACGGCGGTTGGTTGTTGCACGGAAGTTAAAACACAGGTCAAGCACTTGAGGGTGAGTTGCAGGCGTTAAGTGACGCCTCACTTCCCCGGAATTTAACCCATTCCTTGAACGTTGCGACTTGCAGCGCCGGCATTGGCACGCCTGCGAAACGAGCGCTCGTCATAAAAACGGTGAGTTGTGAAAACTGTTCGCAACGCGCCCATCACTCAACGCAGCAGGAGAACGACATGAAACTCGCCATGTTCATGCAGCCACTTCATCACAAGGGCTGGGACTATCACGAGATGTACGATCAGGATATCGCCTGCGCTGTCCATGCTGACAGCGTCGGTTTTGATGAACTCTGGGTCGGTGAACACACGTCACAGCGCACCGAGCCGATCACCAACGCGCTGCAATTTCTGTCCACCCTGATTCCGCTGACTCAACGCATGAAACTGTGCACCGGTGTGCTGAATTTGCCGCATCATTTCCCGGCGCGAATTGCCGCCGATGCTGCGATGTTCGACCATATGTCCAAAGGGCGCTTCATCATGGGCATTGGCCCTGGCGGGCTCGCTTCCGACTTCGAGGTGTATGGCAGCAACGGTAAGGACCGTGGGCAGATGATGGTCGAGTGCTACGAGATGATACGTGCAATCTGGAACTCGAAAGCGCCCTATGATTTTTCCTCAGAGCACTATCAGGTCAGCCTCAAGGACGCGGTGCACCACGATCTGGAAATCGGTTACATGCCGACGCCTTTTCAAAAGCCGTTTCCGCGCGTGGCAACCACGGCCATGAGTCCGTTTTCCGGCACTGCGAAACTTGCCGGTGCCAAGGACTGGGACCTGATGTCCGCCAACTTCAACCCGACCGCCACGGTTGCCTCCCATTGGCTCGCTTACTGTCAGGGTGCCGAAAGCGCAGGTATCAAAGCCGACGCCAATAACTGGCGTGTGGCTCGTTCGGTGTTCGTTGCCGACTCCCAAGCTCAGGCCGAGGACTATCTGGCGCAAGAGAGCTGCACGCTGCGACGCTACTTCGATTACATGATCGATAACCTTGCCACCAACCATTACACCAAGATCTTCAAGACCCGCCCCGACATGACCGACGAGGAAGTCACGGTCGACCATTGCATCAAGGAAATGGTGATTTACGGCGACGTGAATTCCGTCACCGAGCAACTGGTCGCGTTCAGTGAACAGACTGGACCGTTCGGTACGTTGATGACCACTTTCCACGAGTGGGATGACGAAGCGCTGTGGCGGCGATCGATGCAACTGACTGCGCAGCAAGTCATGCCTCGCCTCAACGATTACATGACACCTCGTTTGAAAGCGCAGTGATCGCCTGATTGCCGTGGGCTTATGTGTGGCCGCATCGCAGGTGCGGCCAAAATTCTGCTAATGCGCCTGGATACGACATATGACTGATTTGACAGATATCCGCGAAAGCGCGGATCAAGCCTTTGAATTGACCGAAAAGGAGTTGGCTCGCCTGCGGGAAAAAGCTCAATTCATCCGTCTGGAAACCATCCGGCTGATCGAGATCGCCAAGGTCGGCCACTACACTTCGGTATTTTCCGCTGCCGAGTTGTTCGCTGCGTTGTATTACGACGTGATGGAACTGCGATTCGGTCAGCCGAAGTGGCCCGACCGCGACCGTTTCATGATGGGCAAAGGACACGCCGCCGTCGGCTTGTTTCCGGTGTTGGTGGAGTGGGGCTTCTTCGCCAAAGACATTCTCGACAACTACACGCGCCTCGGCAATCCCCTGGGTGACCACCCTGACATGCGCAAAGTCCCCGGCGTGGATTTTTCCTCAGGTTCTATCGGTCATGCTCTGTCCGGCGGTTTGGGCATGGCTCTGGCCGGGCGGATGCTGGGCAAATCATTCACCACTTACGTGATGCTCGGCGATGGGGAAATGCAGGAAGGGCAAGTGTGGGAGGCGGCACTGTCGGCGGCTCACCACAAGACTGCAAACCTGGTGGCGATCATCGACCGCAATGGCTATCAGCTTGACGGCAACGTTGATGATGTTATCGGTATCGAACCATTGGCGGACAAGTGGATTGCGTTCGGCTGGGAGACCCATGTGGTAGATGGCCATGATCTCGCTGCGGTCACGAGCCTGTTGCGTCGCCTCAAAGCCGATACGACACGCACGCAACCGGTATGCGTCATTGCCAATACGGTCAAAGGCAAAGGGGTTTCCTACATGGAGACTGAACCAGGTTGGCACCTGGGGTATCTCGATCCCGAAGATGCACAACGTGCAATTGACGAAATCAAAAGCAAGGTGATCTAACCCATGAATACCGCACCTCTGTCGAACAACTCCTGGCAGTACCGGGAACTCAATAGCCAGACACCGAGCCTGAATGCCTTGTCGGATGCCTTGATCGAACTGGTCGAGCGGGGCGAGCCGATCGTTGCCGGTACCGCTGACCTTCAATACTCCAACGGTCTTTCAAAGTTCGCCAAACTGCATCCAGAGAAATTCGTGCAGTTCGGTATTTCCGAACAGAACATGGTGTCAGCCGCCGCCGGCATGGCAGCGGTGGGCATGAAACCGTTTGTGGCGACCTTTGCGTCGTTTCTGCCACTGCTTTGCTGTGAGCAGATCCGTATGGACGTTGCTTATTCGGCGCTCCCGGTACGCCTGATCGGTCACCACGCCGGAATCTCACTCGGCTTTTACGGCACCTCGCACCACGCTACCGAAGACCTGGCGATCATGCGCTCGATTGCCGACATCACCGTCGTCGCACCTGCTGATGGCAACCAGCTCAAAGCTGCGATTCTTGCTTCGGCCAACTACCCACAACCGATCTATTTCCGTATCCAGCGCGGGCGCGACCCTGTGGTGTATGACACTGTTCCGGACTTTGTTTTCGGCAAGGCGACCGTGCATTTGACCGGCGATGAACTGACGATCATTGCCACCGGTTCCACGGTTCATCCGGCCCTCGAAGCGGCGCGGGCATTGAATGCCGCCGGGCGCTCGGTAGGTGTGATCGATATGACCACCATCAAGCCGCTAGACCGTGAGGCGGTACTGACCGCTGCGCGAAATAGTCGGGCGATACTGACCGTTGAGGAACACAACATCATCGGCGGTCTGGGCGGTGCCGTGTGTGAAGTGATCGCGGAGGAGGGCGTCGGCGTCAAGGTTCGCCGGCATGGTATCTACGACGAGTACAGCCTGATTGCCCCGCCAACCCATCTCTACCGGCACTACCGACTCGATGCCGCCGGCATTGAAAGTGTAGCGTTGGAAGTTCTGGGTTGATGACGTAAATCCATACCTGCGTTGTAGTGAACGCGTAGCGGTATTTCTGGCTTTCCCTTTCAGGCAATTTAAGCCTGCACGTGCGATCAGGGTGTTCATTGACGAAGACCTTGGCCGCACGTTTTTTTTGCGAGTGCTGTGTTCGGAAGGACAATTTGCACAGGTACAAAAAAGCTCACCGAAGTGAGCTTTCGAACCGCGCAGCGACGATCACCATTGGACGCCGCTTGTCTCGATCCATTGCAGCATCGACTCACGCTTTGGCGTCCAGCCCAGCAGGTTTCTGGCGTTGACGGCTCGCACACGGCTATTGGAGCCGATGGCGAAACGCGCCCAGTCTCCCAACTGAGCGATTGCCTCGTCGGCCGGCCAGCTTTGAATGGCGCCACCAAAACCGAGGGACTTGCTGATGGAGCACGCGATGTCGAGGAACGACGCTTCGCCGTTTTCTGCGAAGAACAAGGAGGCAGATGGCGCCTTTTCGATGGCCAGGCGATAGAGCTCTGCCAGATCCTCAATATGCACGTTAGACCAACGATGTACACCGGCACCGATATAAGCGCCCGCGCCATACTTTCGCGATTGCTCGAACAGCTTCGGCAGTTGATCGCTTTTCACAGGCAAACCCAGGGATTCTCCGTAAATCATGGTCGGGCAAAATACGATGCTGCGGATACCCTGTTCAACACCTGCTCGCCTTACGACCTGGTTGATATGGACGCGGTCTTTACGGATGTCCATAGGCGTAAACGGCGTTTCGTCGGTGAAAATCTCCTTGCGCTCATAAGCGCCGCGAGCATCGTCACCGACAACGCTCGAGCCCGAAGTGTGCAGCAGGACTTTCCCACTGCCGCTCAGTGCTGAAATAAAGGTATGTACCGAAGCCAGATGGTCGGAGTTAGCCGCGTTCACTACCGCGTCCGCAGCACGCGCCTGTTCGGTAAGAATGAAGGCGTCATCCAGGGTGCCGAGCACAGGGGTGATCCCCATAGCCTGCAATGCCCCACGCTGTCCCGGGTTGCGTAGCAGACCGCTGACTTCATGGCCTGCATCCACCAGGTATTTAGCTACAGAGCCGCCGATGTAACCGGTCACGCCGGTAACGAAAATTTTCACTGTCCTGCCTCCCTCTTATTTTGATTGGGCCTGGCCTTTCCTGAGCGAAAGGCGAAGCCATTCCTGAGTAAGGAATCTCATCACCATACGACGGAGGCTTTTTGTGAGCTAGACTGCTTTAACTACAAGAATCTGTGAATCAAGTTCATGCTAAATCTCAAAGACATCAATCGTTCTGGCGAAATGGAAGTGTTCACCCGAGTGGTCAATGCTGGCACTTTCTCAGAAGCGGCGCGGCGCCTGGAAATGTCTCCTTCAGCGGTCAGTAAACTGATCGCCCGTATGGAGGCACGCCTGGGGGCCCGTTTGCTGCATCGTTCCACTCGGCGACTGGAACTCACGGCGGAGGGCGAACGCTTCAACAATGAGTGCCTGCGCATTCTTGAGTTGATCGACTCCGCCGAACGGGATATCGGTAACGTGTCCAGGCCCAGCGGGCTGATACAGGTCAACGCCAACCTTCCTTTTGGTCTGCATTACTTGTTACCGCAATTGCCTGAATTTCTGGCGGCCTACCCGGACATCACCTTGAACGTGGAACTGACCGATACCGTTGTGGATTTACTCGAACGACGCGCGGATGTCGCGATACGCACGGGGCCTATGAAGGAGTCGAGCCTGGTCCAGCGTCGACTGGGTGAAAGCCGAATGATCACGGTGGCTTCGCCGGCTTACATCGCACGATACGGTCAGCCGGAAACTCTGGATGATTTGCACCGACATAATCGGTTGAGCTTTGGTTTTCATCGTCATTCGCAGGCTTGGGTTTATCGCGACGCAGCAGGCCAACGCATTGAGATTGAACCCAAGGGTAACGCGTTACTCAGTGATGGTGAGAGCATGCGTCAGGCTGCGTTGGCTGGTCTGGGTATCGCCAGACTTGCAAGCTTCCACATCAATTCCGATATCGAGTCAGGGCGGTTGTTACCGCTGCTTGAGCAATTCAACAGCGGCGAAACCGAAGCCATCCATGCGGTGTTTATCGGCCCTGGCCAGCAACTGCCTCACCGGGTGAGGGTTTTTATTGATTTCCTGCTGGAAAGGATTGCTCCACATCTCAGTTCTAAATGAAGGCAGGTCAAGTAACCACTTTCGTTTTTTGGTTAAAACAGTCTTCTGCAACCCTTGAAAGACTTCATTACGAGCCTGGGGCAAGATTTTGCCTAAAACAACAAAACAAGGCAGCTTCCATGGATTATCAACTGACTGGCAAAACCGCACTCATTACTGGCGGAGCGACAGGCATTGGCAAGGCCATCGCCCAGCGCTTCATTCTCGAAGGGGCGAAGGTTGTCATTAGCGGGTTATCGGCAGATGAAGTGAGTGCGGCGGTTGAAGAACTGGGTGACTTCAGCAAGGGACTGGTGGCCGATTTAACGGAGGAAGGTGCGGCGCAGCAGTTGGTTGATATGGCCCTGGAGGACGGTCCCATCGACTTCCTGATCAATAACGTCGGGATATTCGAAGTCAGGGACTTTTTCGAAACGGACGATGCCCAGTGGTTTCATTACTTCAACGTCAATGTCATGAGCGGCGTGCGTATGACTCGCCTGGTGATGAAAGCAATGCTTGAGCGTGGACAAGGCTCAATTGTGTTTATCAGCAGCGAGTCAGCGGTCAAGCCGCAGCCGTGGATGGTTCACTATGGAGCGATGAAAACTTGCCTTCTGGGTATTTCCCGGGCGTTGGCGGAGTTGACCAAGGGTACCGCGGTGCGGGTCAACTCGATACTGCCTGGGCCAACCTGCACCGATGCGGTCAAGCGCTATCACCAGGAAATCGCACAAGAGAAAGGCATCTCGGCTCAACAAGTAGTCCAGAATTATTTTGACGAAACCGAACCCACATCCTTGATCAGACGTATGATCGAACCCGAGGAGGTAGCCCGCAGCGTCCTCCACCTGGCAGCCTCGCCGGCGCTCAACGGCATGGCCATGCGCGTTGAGGGCGGGACCATACGCTCGGTACTGTGAGATAGGTTTCGACGTTCTAGCGCTGACTTTCTTGCCAGCGCTTTCTATCCAAAGCGGCCGCGAGCAACCTGATGACGCTGAGACTGTTCCGGAACTCACCGTGAACAGGTGACTGAACCATTCAACGTATTTGAGTCGGTTGTGAGTCCTTGAGTCGCTGGAGTAAAACCTTGCCCACATCCAACGCTGAACCCGGGTTTTGCCCTGTCACCAATTCGCGGTCGATGATGACATTAGAGGTCCATGGAGTGCTGTTACTGCTGTAGAGGCCACCGGCCTGTTCAAGTGCAGTTTGCGGATAGAACTTCATGGCGCCTCCCTTCAACAACCCTTTGGCCAGTTCTTCTTCCTGATTGCTGATGACGGTGAACTTGTATCCGGCATAAATCCAGCCTGATGCTTGGGCTTTGTTGCCGGCTTCGAGCTTGCGGGTGAAGGCTGTCGGGTCGGACAGCGTCGACAGCAAGGCAATTGGCCCATGACAGACGAGGGCTGTCGTCTTGTTGGTCGCGTGAAAATTGTTGAGCAGTCTTCCCAGCGCTGCGTTATGGAGTAAATCCTGCATCGGTGCGTGACCACCGGGTACATAGATCGCATCGAAATGTGCGTAGCCTATCTGTTCGACGCGCGAAAGACTGATGACGGGGGATTCGCCCGGCGATGTAATTTTCAGCCGCTCAAGCAACGCCTTGTGTTCCTGAAGGGCCGTCAGGTCATTGTTGAAATACATTTTGTCGTTGGATGACTGGTCCAATGTCGGCGCCTTGCCTGTCGGCGTCGCAAAGGTCACCGAATGCCCGGCATCAAGCAACAGTTTCACCGGTTGCATCAGTTCATTCAGATAAAAACCGGTAGCGAAGACTTTCTTATCTTTGAGGTCGAGATGGTCTGAGTCTGACAAAACGATCAGTACGTTGCTGGCTTGGGCGTTTACGGTAGCGGCGCAAATAGCCATTGCAAGGGCGAGTCGATTGATAAGGCGCATGAGATTTCCGCAGAGTGATAGGGAGGTTCAGATCAACTGTGTTGACCATTGACGAAACTTTATTCGTGCCTCTGTCGGCGATAAACTGGCCTTCACGAAAATCAGCTGTTCTTTTGAGGCAAATATGACGCGTCGATTCGATTATCTGGCGGACGTCGAAGTCTTCATCACTGTGGTGGAAAAGGGCTCATTAAGCTCCGGGGCAGTGGTTTTGGCGACCACGCCGTCGGTGGTCAGTCGGGCGATCTCCCGACTGGAAGCACGTCTGGGCGTCCAGTTACTTCGACGCACGACCCGCCGTTTGAGCCTGACCGATGCGGGTCTGCTTTATCTTGAACAGTCCCGCGCGGCGTTCGCATTGATCGATGATGCCGAACGACTCATCCATGGCCGGGAGGGTGCGTTGAACGGCCGAGTGCGCCTGAGCGTGCCGACGACTTATGGACATCACCGACTGCCAGCCTTTCTCTGTCGCTTCACTCGTCAGTTTCCGCAAGTGCGCATCGAGTTGGGCATCAGCAATCGAAATGTGGATCTGGTGGCCGAAGGGTATGATCTGGCTATTCGCCTCGGACAATTACCCGACAGTGGCCTGGTCGGTCGCAAGCTCGAAGACGCGAATTTGTGCGTAGTCGCTGCCCCCGAATATCTGCAGCGAGCGGGTACTCCTCTCAGTGTTGAGGATCTGGCAGACCATGCCTGTCTGCCATTTGTGATGCCCAGCAGTGGTCGGGTCGGCCCTTGGTTGTTTTGCGAGCACGGGATTGATCGTGAGTGGATACCGCAGGCAAGTGTTCAAGTCTCCGACGATGTTCTGGGCACGGTTTCCCTGGCTGAACACGGTATGGGGATATGCCAGACCTACGACTTCATTGTTCGGGACCGGATTGAAAGTGGACGCCTGATCCCGCTACTCGAACAGTCGGGCGGACGGTCCCGACCGTTCTCTGTGATATACCCGCCTCATCGGCAGTTGTCGGCCGCGTCCCGGGCACTGATCGATTTCCTGACTCAGGAGATGGCGGATAACGTCACTCAGACTTCAATGAGCATTAACTGATCGAGTAGGTTGGATAATCGGTATACCCCTGAGCTCCGCCGCCGTAGCTTAGTGCACGGTCGGGTTTTAACAGTGGCCAGTTATTTCGCAGGCGTTCAACCAGATCGGGATTGGCGATAAACGGTTCACCGAAAGCAGCGATATCGATCAGACCCTCATCCAGAAATTTCTCCGCCCGTTCTTTGGTCATGCCGCCAGCGAGTACCAGTGTTCCGTGATAGTGATTGCGGAATCTTTGCAGAAAGTTGTCGGGGATTGGCGAGCTGCCCCGCGACAGTTGATCCATGAAATGAACGTACGCCAATCCACGCCGAGACAGTTGATCAGCAACATACAGATAGGTCTGTTCGACATCCTCGTATAAGCCCATGTCAAATAGACCGCCAAATGGCGACAAGCGGACAGCTGTACGTTGCGCACCGATTCGATCAATCACACTATCGACCACTTCAAGCAAAAAGCGTGAACGGCTTTCGACAGTATCGGCACGGTACTCGTCCGTACGGTCATTAACCAATGGATTGAGAAACTGCTCGATCAGGTAGCCGTTTGCCCCATGCAGTTCAATTCCGTCGAAGCCGGCCTCCATTGCGTTGGCGGCGGCTTGGGCAAAGTCACGGATGACCGCTTTGACTTCCTGCGTGCTGAGAGCACGCGGAGTTGAAACATCAACCGGGCCGGGTTCTCCACGTTCGGTCATACCCCAGGCCTGCGAGTTGCGGGCAACCCGGGATGTCGAGCTGACCGGTGCAATACCTCCTGGCTGAATGCTGACATGGGAAACGCGTCCCACATGCCACAACTGAGTGAATATAACGCCCCCAGCTTCGTGGACCGCCTGAGTCACTTTGCGCCAGCCGTTGATCTGGGGCGTCGTATAAATGCCGGGGATGGCCAGAAAACCTTCGGCCGAACGTGAAATCGGAGTGCCTTCTGTAATGATCAGCCCGGCACTGGCTCGTTGGCTGTAATAAAGCGCGGTCAGTTCATTTGCAACGCCATCGGGGTTACGGGCCCTGGTCATGGGTGCCATTGCGATGCGATTGCGCAGTGTCAGCAACCCTGTCTGGCATGGGGTAAATAACGTGCTCATAGCCTGCTGTCCTCAATGGGTGGTGTTAAAGAGGTTAAGCACGGATCGACTGGTTGATAACGGGGTCAGGGTGAACAGGTTCTGTGAGGTCGCTTCACAACTGATCAGGGAACCAGCAATCGCTGCAGAACGCGGGTCGCATTTTAATTGTGAAATTACTTCCAAAGACAAATGAACTCTATCCCTTGTTATCCATAATTTACATGCAGGCGCTTGTGATATTTTTTCACGAGTCATTCTGAGGATAGATACGTGGATAACAGAGCGGGTGAGATGTCGGTCTT
Organism: Pseudomonas sp. S8; assembly: GCF_050473925.1. Taxonomy (NCBI): domain Bacteria; kingdom Pseudomonadati; phylum Pseudomonadota; class Gammaproteobacteria; order Pseudomonadales; family Pseudomonadaceae; genus Pseudomonas; species Pseudomonas sp. S8. Next base: position 1,299,340 of record NZ_JBFDVZ010000016.1, on the reverse strand, counting down.
CGTAAGGGTTGTCGACGCCGGCAGCTTTTCGCAGGCGGCGCGCCAAATGCTGATGACACCTTCGACGGTCAGCAAGCTGATAGTTCGCCTGGAACTACGCTTGGGCGTGCGGCTACTGGAGCGCTCGACACGTAAACTGTCACTGACTGATGAAGGACGTATTTACTACGAACGCAGTCATGCTTTGCTGGCCGAGCTCGATGATGTCGAGAGGGTGTTGGCTCAAGGTGCACAAAAGGCCCGCGGGACCGTGCGCATCAATGCGTCGGTAGCGTTCGGCACATTGGCGATCGAACCCAATCTGCCGGCTTTCTGGGAGGCGCATCCCAACATTCAGATCAATCTGTCCTTGAGCGATGACATCGTCGACATGTACCTGGACAGGACGGATATTGCGTTCCGGGTAGGCATATTGAATGACTCGACATTACGGGCGCGGAAGATAGGGGTCGCTCGGCGAAAAATCGTTGCTTCACCGGGCTACTTGGAAAAGCACGGTGTCCCCGAAACCCTGGAAGATCTTTGCGAACATAATTGTTTGAGTTTTAACTTCCGTCGTTCCAGTCCGGTCTGGCCAATGAACCAAAGTGGCCGCATAGTGGATCGTATCGTCCAGGGCAACCTGCAGGCCAACAATGGCGAGACTGTTCGGCGCATGGCCATTGCAGGTGTCGGGATCGCCAGACTGGCGGACTTTCACATCGACGATGATCTGGCCTCGGGTCGCCTGGTCGAGGTGCTTTCACAAAATGGTCATGACTGCGAGGAAGTCCATGCGCTTTATCAGGGCGGGCAGCATGTCCCTCAGCGTATCCGGACGTTCCTCGACTTTATGGTGCCGCGCCTGCAAGCCTTCATGGATCGCGGGTGAGCCCTTGCTTGTTTCAGTCGCTGGATTCAATGATGGTCTTGAGACTTTCCAGGCCAGAGCGATAAAGCGACTCGAAGTGAGCGATGACTTCGGTTTCTTCCGCTCCGTTGACCAAGAAGGTACTCGACCAAGACGCCAGTGTTCCACCTTTGCCGTCGGACTGCGCTGACATTCTGCCGACGTAGTCAATGACTGGTGAAGGCCCTTCGAGCAAGGCATAGCTGTAGTGCTTTTCATCTTCGTCAAATGTGAGTAGACGCTCGACAATAGTCGCACCGTTCGTGGTTTTCAAATGCCGCAATCGCCCTCCGTCGCTGAGGGTACTGCTGGCGATCACATCGAGCCAGCGGGGCAACCAGTCGAACCCGCCGAGAAGCGACCAGACCTGTTCAAGGGGGCGTTCGATTGCGATCCAGACGTGGACTTCACTCATGATTTCACCTGTTTCGTGGGTTTTTCAGAGAATGATGGATGCGACCAGCCACAGATTGGCGGCGCCGATCAGCAGGAAGATCAGCCAGGCCATGAGGGCGACCGGGCGTGATATGGCAAAGTCGCCCATCAGTGTTTTATCGCGGGTAAAACGAATCAGCGGATAAACGGCAAACGGTAGTTGTATCGACAGCACCACCTGTGAAAACACCAACAGGTCGCCGACTGCACGATCACCGAGCCAGAGGATTGCCCATAGCGCCGGCACGATGGCCAGCAGCCGGGTGGCGATACGTTGCTTCCACAATGAAATCCTCAGTTGCAGGAATCCTTCGAGCACCACTTGACCGGCGAGGGTGCCTGTCAGTGTTGCGCTTTGTCCGGATGCCAGCAGGGCCAGGGCAAACAGCACTGCGGACAACGCGCCCCCCGTCAGGGGCATCAACAACTGGTGGGCCTGCTCTATACCGCCAATTTCTGTGTGGCCACTTTCATGGAACACAGCGGCAGCCACCAACAGAATCGCGACCTGAACGGCGGCGGCAATCGACAGCGCGCGAATTGTGTCGTGGCGACCGCGGCGCAGCGATTGCGTGACCTGCGTATTGTTGTTGAGACGCCCGGTGGAACGGGCCAGAGCTGAATGCAGATAGAGGTTATGCGGCATGACCGTGGCGCCAATGATGCCCACTGCAATGAACAGCGCCCCGGGCTCAGCCAGCGTGGCCAGTGAAGGAACGAATCCCTGGAGCAACTTGTTTGAATCGAGTGTGATCAGTGCCAGTTCTGCGGCCAAACACATGACAATGATCGTCACCAGTGTCAGGACGATCCTTTGTACGCGGCCATTGGCAGCGCCCTTTACGCCCAGGATGATCAAAGTACTGATTGCCGTCAGCAAGATGCCGATGCTGAGTGGAAGGTTGAACAGCAGTTTAAATGCCAGCGCCGCCCCCAGAACTTCAGCAATATCGGTGGCGATGATGGCTATTTCGGCCATCGCCCAATGCGCGAATGTGAGGGGGCGGGGGTAACGAAGGCGGCAGGTCTGGGCGAGGTCCTGACCTGTGACGACGCCCAGGCGCAGTGCGAGTGTCTGCAACAACATGGCCGCCAGGCTCGACAACACCACCATGAACAGCAGTTTGTAGCCAAACTGCGCCCCCGCAGCGATACCGGTTGCCCAGTTGCCCGGGTCCATGTAACCCACTGCGACCAACAACCCCGGCCCCATTAACAACGGCAGACGCCCGGGTACCGATGATCGTTGGCTGGCCTGTGCTGTCACGGATCAATGCCTCACTGGTCGCGGGCGCCGAAACAAGCGCGCCAGTACCAAAGTGTGAATGAACAGCAGAAGGCCGGTGATCGAGAGCGTCGTGGATACTGTCCCGCTTACCGTTTGAGCAGAGAGCAGACAAACCAGTGCTGCCATCTGCGTCAGCAGGCGCTGGGTCAGGGCCGCCCGCCAAGCACTCGATGCGTCGAAGAGGCAGTTGAGCCAGAGATCTGGCATCGACCTTGAGACCCCCATGACGGCAACCGCCACCAAGGCGTACAGCCAGATGCCGACTCCTGACGTGCTCTCGGTCAATGCAAGGACGACGGTGCTGATGATGAACAATAATGCAATGACAGTGAGTGCAAAACGGTTATGGTTCATGGCGTTTCGCTCAAGCCCATTGGTGCATCCACACGCAGGCGCAACACATGAAACGGTGGCTGGCTGGCATCTTCACCGGCGTTGAGCAACGGGTGACGATGTAATTGGTTGGCCGTGATGTACAACCATTTACCTTGAGCATCGAGTTCGACACCGTCCGGCCAGCCGAGCAATTGATCCTCCTGGGCCAGGACGCGGTAACCCGCCGGAGACGCCAGACCGATCGCGTTGTTGGCGATATCGGTCACGTAGATATTGCCCTCGGCGTCGACATCAAAGCCGTCGCAATGCGGCTTTTCACACCAGTACTCAACGGCTTCGACCAACGCTGTCGCGCTGTTGGGTTGGGCAAGACTCTCGGTGTTGATCCGAAAGACCTTGCGTCCCGACATTGAGCCGAAATACACCCAACGGCCCAATGGGTCGATAGCGATCGGGTTCAAGCCGTAGCGATACGGAATGACTTCACCCTCGGCCGTACGCAGGGCCAGCGGTTTGCCAGCAACGAGCAGAGGCACATCGCCGGGCATCAATCCCGGGTAACACTCTAGCGAACGCCATGACAGACCCGTCTGCAGGTCAACCACGACGATTGCCGGGTAGTCACTGGCGCCGCTGGCGTTCATGGTCATGTCTGCGATATAGATGCGCTGGCGCCGCCAATCGATGACGAAATCCTGAGTGAAGGAGCTTGGACGCAAGACGTTTTGCGGCAATACGATCAGACGGTGCAGGCGTTGCTCACGATCACTCCAGGCAATCAGCCGCGGTTGCTGTTGCTCTGGTTTTCCCATATCGAGTATCCAGACTATGCCTTCGGGATCGGTGCGGATACCGATCACGGCGGACATGCCACGCCCGTCCTCGCGAGGTTTGCCGGCCCATGCCTCATTGGGGTAGGCCCAGTGCTCGCCGTTCTGCGCCACCGCTCGTACCGAAATGTCGGGGGCGATGATGGCCGACACCGAGACGAGAACGCGTCCGTCAGGCAATACCGTGGGATTGCCTGGGCGCTCGACCGGGAATGTCGCGAAGACCTCCAGTGCCGGGCTGTTCATGGCTTTGCCTGCACGAATGATTCAGCGGTGCCGCTGGAGGGGTCGACGAAGATGATGTCGCTCGGATCTCGGCGTGGCGTATCGACCGATACCATGAACAGCGGGTGTTCGAGAATTTTCGGCATGCCGTGAATGGTGAATTTCTTGAAGAACAGCATTTCTCCCGGGCCCACCTCGAACTCTTCACGGTCGCCCATGAAAAACGTAGCGCGGCCGGAGAGTACGATCAGGTACTCGTCACAGGTGGCGTGATAGTGGGCGGGAGTTGGGTGGTATACCCGAAAGACACGGGCACTGGCTTCGTCTTCGTCAGTCAGGCGAGTGTCGACCAAGAGCGTTTCGGCGGTTTCGGGGAACGTCTTGACTATCTCGTCGAGATTGAACGAGGCGTGGGGAGCGGCCTCGACCAGTTTCTTCCGGGTGCTTGATTCGGTCATTTTGAAACCCTCATTCAGGCGTCTTTACGAGACGCTGTGACGTTGTTTGTGGTTTCAGAATAAGCACTGGGTCAGAAGCCGGGAATGCGCTGGTCGTGCACAAGATTTGAGAACTCAAATAACAATTCGATTCAATTGAGTGTCCGCTGGCATAGCGCGCTTTTGCGAATTCGATTCCAAACAGCTGCGCCCGGCGATGCATTTCTGGCTTGGTCGGGCTCCGGCATAGTGATGAACACTCACTATCGAGTCCAGCTGCGTCGGAGACGAAAAGATGCAAGTCAGAGCTGCTGTTCTAAGACACATGAACGTCGCCCCGCCCTATGCCCTGAGCAAGCCGATTTCGATCGAAACCATCGAATTGGCATCGCCGGGACCGGGCGAGGTATTGGTGCGAATTCGTGCTGCCGGTCTGTGCCATTCCGACCTGTCGGTGATCAATGGTGATCGGCCCCGGCCAATGCCCATGGCACTGGGTCATGAGGCTGCCGGTGTGGTGGAGGCCTTGGGCGAGGGGGTTAGCGACCTTGAGCCGGGGGACCATGTAGTAATGGTCTTCATGCCCAGCTGCGGTCATTGCCTACCATGCGCTGAGGGGCGCCCGGCACTGTGTGAGCCTGGAGCGAAAGCCAACGCCGCCGGGACATTGATCAACGGCTCGGTGCGGTTGAGCGCGGCCGGCGCTCACGTTCATCATCATCTTGGTGTTTCGGCATTCGCTGAATACGCCGTGATGTCGCGCAACTCGGTGGTCAAGATCGACCGCGAGTTGCCCTTTGTCGAAGCCGCGCTGTTTGGTTGTGCGGTGTTGACCGGTGTCGGTGCGGTAGTCAATACCGCGCAATTGCGCGTGGGCTCGACCGCCGTGGTCATTGGCTTGGGCGGTGTCGGTCTGGCTTCGGTGCTGGGGGCAAGAGCCGCCGGGGCGAGCAAAATTATTGCGGTCGATCTGTCAGCGGAAAAGCTCGCTTTGGCCAAGGATGTCGGTGCCACCTCTGTGGTCAATGGTGGTGATCCCGACGCCGTCGAGCAGGTGCTGGCACTCACCGGTGGCGGCGCCGACTACGTTTTCGAAATGGCCGGTTCGATCCGGGCGCTGGAGAACGCAATGAAAATGACCAGGCGCGGAGGGATGACCGTGACGGCCGGCCTGCCACCACCCGGTTCGTCGCTGCCGGTCAATGTCGTCCAACTGGTAGGCGAGGAGCGCACCCTCAAGGGCAGCTACATCGGCACTTGTGTGCCGCTTCGCGATATTCCGCGGTTCATCGAACTCTATCGCGACGGTCGCCTGCCGGTAGACCGGTTGCTGAGCGGCCGGCTCAAACTTGACGATATCAACGAAGGTTTCGACCGCCTGCACGATGGCAGTGCGGTGCGGCAGGTTATTGAATTTTGAGGAGCGACAGCATGGCTGATACCAATTTCCTTTCTACGCTCGAAGATCCGACGCTATTCCGCGAGGCGAACTACATCGATGGCCAGTGGCTGGAGGTGGGTGAGGGGCGCAGCATCGTCGTCACCAATCCGGCCAACGGTAAAGTGCTCGGGCGCGTACCGTCACTGGGCGCGGTCGAAACTGCGCGCGCCATTGCCGCCGCCAGGCGCGCGCAACCAGCATGGCGGGCACTCACCGCCAAAGAACGCGCAGCAAAATTGCGAGTGCTGTTCGAGTTGATGATCACTCATCGTGAAGACCTCGCACGCATCATGACCGCCGAACAAGGTAAACCGTTGTCCGAAAGTCGCGGTGAGATCACCTATGCCGCATCGTTCATTGAATGGTTCGCGGAGGAGGGCAAGCGCGTCTATGGCGACACCATCGCCTCCCATTCGCCAAACAGTCGCATCATCGTCCAGAAAGAACCCATCGGCGTGTTTGCCGCTATTACCCCGTGGAACTTTCCGGCGGCAATGATCACTCGTAAGGCCGGACCCGGTTGGGCGGCCGGTTGCACGGGCGTGTTGCGGCCAGCGAGCCAGACACCTTTCTCGGCGATTGCCATTGCTGTACTGGCCGAGCGTGCGGGTCTGCCGGCGGGTGTTTGCAACGTGATTACCGGTCCCGGCAGTGAGATAGGTGGCGAACTGACTGCCAATCCGGATGTGCGCAAATTGTCCTTCACGGGTAGCACTGAAGTCGGGGCGACATTGCTGGCCCAGTGCGCACCGACGATCAAGAAGACCAGCATGGAGCTGGGCGGTAACGCGCCTTTTATCGTGTTCGACGATGCCGATCTGGACGCGGCTGTGCAGGGGGCGTTGGCTTCCAAGTACCGCAACGCCGGGCAGACATGTGTCTGTGCCAACCGCTTGCTGGTGCAGGACGGCATCTACGATGCGTTCGCTGCCAAACTGAAAATCGCCGTCGAAGCGCTGAGCGTGGGCAGTGGTTTTGAAGAAGGCGTGACAATCGGCCCGCTAATCGATGACAACGCAGTACGCAAGGCTGAAGAGCATGTTGCCGATGCGGTCGAACGGGGTGCCTCGGTATTGACCGGTGGCGAGCGTCATCCTTTGGGCGGCAGTTTCTATCGGCCGACGATTCTTGTGAATGTGCCGAGGGAATCAAAAGTGTTCCGTGAAGAGACGTTCGGCCCGGTGGCGCCACTATTCCGGTTCAGTACAGAGGCACAAGCCATCGAGATGGCCAACGATACCGAGTTTGGCCTGGCTTCGTATTTTTACAGTCGTGATATCGGGCGGATCATGCGTGTCGCCGAAGCACTGGAGTGCGGGATCGTCGGAATCAACGAAGGACTGATCTCTACCGAAGTTGCGCCATTCGGGGGTGTCAAAGCGTCGGGACTTGGCCGTGAAGGGTCCAGATACGGCATTGAAGACTATCTAGAAATCAAATACCTCTGCTTGGGCGGTATTAATCGCTGAGTGTTGAAAAAGATGGCCGCCAGGCCATCTTTTTTGTCTGCCTTTAACATTTCTGACTCTTTGAAAGTTATATTTCGAGCTATTTATCAGCACACTTGAATAATCGGTGAGCCCACTCCATAGATTATTTTCACGTGGTCGACAGAATCCCCAAACGTCTCATATCAGAGCGCCGGCTCTTGCCTTTTAGTCAATATTCTTTTCGCGTTTCGACGGTTTATTTCGATCGTGTGCTCACGGAAAATTCTTTTTATTCAAACACTACCGAGAACACTTGAAATGACCTGCGTAAAAAAATCCATTGCACTGTTCGCGACTTTGGCTGCGCTCTCTGCTTCCCTGGCGGTTCACGCTGAAGAGTCCGGTGCCTTCGTCGAGCGTAATAAATCCCACAGTGAATACACATCTAAAAGTTAACTGCTTTGCCGTAGTAACTTGCTATTACCTCGCTCGAATTACAGCTCAGTTATCTGTCTGTCCATCGGATGCAGTGCATTCAATGGCCAACTGCGGAGAATACACAATTGAATTCAATGTTATTAAAAGGTGTGGCGGTGTCGGCATTAAGCCTGGCGCTGGCTGCGGCCCTCAGTGGTTGCGGACCGGATCCGGCCAGTCAGGCACCGGCAGTCCCGAGTGTCACCGTCAGCAAGCCAGTCCAATCGGTGATCACCGACTGGGACAGTTTCACCGGCCGTTTCGAGGCCACCGATTCGGTGGACGTGCGTTCACGAGTCAGCGGATATCTGGAGAAAGTCGCGTTCCAGGACGGCGCCTTCGTCAAGAAGGGAGACTTGTTGTTCGTGATCGACTCGCGCTCGTTTCAGGCAGCCGTAGTGCAGGCTCAAGGCAAACTCGCCCAAGTGCGTTCGCAATTGGCGCTCGCCGAGCAGGAATTTGCGCGCGCCAATGTTTTGATCGAATCGAAAACCATTGCCCGCAGCCTTTATGATCAGCGTCTGCAAGCGCGCCAAGCCGCGCAGGCTGAGGTATTGAGCGCCGAAGGTGCGCTGAGTAATGCCAAGCTGGATCTGGAATTCACCCGTATCATCGCCCCCATGAGCGGACGTATCAGTCGCAAGCTGATCAGTGAGGGCAATCTGGTCAACGGCGGCAACAGTAACGCGACACTGTTGACCACCATCGTTTCGCTCGATCCGATCGACATCTACTTCGATATTGATGAGCAGAGCTACCTCAAATACCGGCGTCAGCCAACGGCCAGCACCAATCAGAGTCAAGTGCGGATCGCCTTGCCCAGCGAGGTCGAGCCGAGCATGACCGGGCACATGGACTTCATCGACAACCGCCTCGATACCGCCACTGGCACCCTGCGCCAGCGCGCTCGCGTCAGCAACCGTGACCTGCGTTTGAGCCCAGGGCAATTCGGCCGCGTGCAGTTCTCCAGTCAGGCGCCGTACCCGGCGCTATTGCTGCCGGACACAGCGATCGGCGTCGACGCGACCCGCAAGGTTGTGTACGTACTCAACCCACTAAACAAAGTAGAAATCCGCCCGGTCACCCTCGGCAAACTGCATAACGGTTTGCGTGAAATCGTCAGCGGCTTGCAGGAACAGGACCGGGTAATCGTCGACGGTCTCCAACGCGTGCGTACCGGCGACACTGCGACCGCACAGGAGCGCCAGTTGGCAACGGTGGCGAACACTGCTGATAGCCAAGGGGCGCCACTATGAGCCTGGGACGTACCTCCATCGAGCAACCGGTGCTGGCGATTGTGCTTTCAATCGTCTTGATGATTGTCGGCGGACTGGCCTATCTGGTTCTGCCGACATCCGAGTACCCGGATATCGCACCGCCCACCGTCGTGGTGACCGCCACTTATCCCGGCGCTTCGGCGCAGACCGTGGCTGAAACGCTGGCGATCCCCATCGAGCAGGAGGTCAACGGCGTCGAAGACATGCTCTACATGTATAGCCAGGCTACGTCCGATGGCAGTCTCAACCTGACCGTGACCTTCAAGAGCGGCACCGATGTCGACAAGGCACAAGTGCTGGTGCAGAACCGTGTCGCACTGGCCACGCCACGCTTGCCGGAACCGGTACAGCGCAGTGGTGTGACGGTACGAAAGTCTTCACCTACGCAGCTTTCGACGATCTTCATTTCCTCGCCCAAAGGTACTTACGACCAGCTCTACATTTCGAACTTTGCAATTCGTAGCGTGGCGGATGTCCTTAAACGCATTGACGGGGTCGGCGATATCAATCCATTGGGTGCGCGCGAATACTCGATGCGCATCTGGCTTGATCCGGAGCGTGTGGCCGCGTTCAATCTGACCCCGGCCGACATCATCGCTGCGGTACGAGCGCAAAACACCCAAGTGGCGGGTGGTGTCATCGCTCAGCCACCGGTGGCGTCTCAAGCCTTTCAGCCGAACCTGATTTTCGAGGGGCGACTGAAGGAGCCATCCGACTTCGACAACATCGTCCTCAAGTCCGGGGATGCGGGGCGTCTGGTGCGGCTCAAGGACGTCGCACGCACGGAAATCGCCGGATTGGCATACGTCAACAACACCTACTACCTGCGCAACCCGGCCATCGGCCTGCAAGTGTTGCAGCGTCCGGGCGCCAATGCGTTGGCGACGATGAAAGTAGTAGAGGAAACCATGGAGAAAATCGGCAAGGACTTCCCCGACGGCATTGAATACAGCATCGGCTATAACCCGACCGCGTTTATCGCCGATAGCATCGGCGAGCTGGGTAAGACCATCTACGAGGCGGTGATTCTCGTGGTGCTGGTGATCTTGGTGTTCCTGCAAGGCTGGCGGCCCTCGATCATTCCGATCCTGGCGATTCCGGTATCGTTGGTGGGTACATTTGCGGTCATGGCGATGCTCGGTTACTCGATCAACAACCTGACCCTTTTCGGACTGGTGCTGGCTGTGGGGATCGTGGTCGATAACGCCATCGTTGTGGTGGAAAACGTCGAGCGGCATCTGGCCGATGGCAAGAGCCCGCTGGAGGCGACCATCGTTACCATGCAGGAGATTGGCGGGGCGTTGATTGCGATCACGCTGGTACTGTGTGCGGTGTTTATTCCGACGGCGTTCATTCCGGGCATTTCCGGAGAATTCTTCCGTCAGTTCGGGATTACCATCGCGGTCGCCACGGCGATTTCTCTATTCAATTCGGTGACATTGTCGCCAGCTCTGGCGGCGATGATCCTGCGCCCTCATGACCCCAAGGCGCATGGTACGCAGAAAACAGGTTTATCCGGTCTGTTCAAGCGAGCGGCCGACGGGTTCAACAATGGCTTCCTGAAACTGTCATCGAGTTATGCCGGCAGCGTACGTGCGCTGTTGGCAAAAACCCCGTTGATGCTGTCGATATACGCGGTGCTGATTGCCGCCACCGCTTACTTGTTGGTGTCGACGCCAAAGGGTTTTATCCCGATTCAGGATCGCGGTTATCTGGTGGTCATCGTGCAATTGCCTGACGGTGCGTCGCTGGAGCGTACCAACGAAATCTCTCAACAGATCGAAGCGATTGCTCTTGAAGTGCCAGGGGTTGATCGGGTGCCGACCTTCTCCGGTTTCTCGATGGTCACCGGTACCAGCTCATCGAACTCGGCGGGTCTGGCGCCCGTGTTCCAGCCCTGGTCAGAACGCAAGTTGCACGGATTGACGTCGGACAGGATCGCCGAAGACTTGCGTGAACGCTTGAAGGTAGTCAGCGGTGCAACGGTCATCGTCGCGACACCACCACCCGTTCAAGGGTTGGGCAGCACCGGTGGTTTCTCCATGCGATTGCAAGACACCGCCGGGCTAGGAACCGAAGCCTTGGCCAAAGCAACCGATGACCTGATCGCCGCCGCGAATGCCACGGAGGGCATGACAGGGGTCTACTCACCATTCTCGGCCCGGACACCACAGGTGTTCGTCGAACTGGACCGTGAGCGCGCCGAAATGCTTGGTGTGCCCAGCAGCCAGATCAACCAGGCAATCGAGACCTACTTCGGGTCGTCCTACATCAACGACTTCAACCTCGTCGGTCGTACCTATCGCGTGACCGCGCAGGCCGACTTGCCTTACCGCGTCACGCCGGAGGATCTGGCTCGCGTCAAGGTGCGCAACGATGCAGGGAAAATGGTGCCGATCGCCAGTGTCACCCGCTTGCATGAAGCGCTGGGAGTGGAGCGATTCCCACGCTACAACTTGTTCCCGACGGCGGAAATCAACGGCGATACCTTGCCGGGCCTGGGGTCGGAGTTTGGTATCAAGACTATGGAACGCCTGGCTAAAGATACGCTGCCAGCCGGTATCACCTATCAGTGGACCGATCTCAGTTACCAGCAGACCACTGCGGGAAATATGGGGCTTTTGGTATTCCCACTGTGTGTGATCTTCGTGTACCTGGTGCTGGCGGCGCAGTACGGCAGCTGGAGCCTGCCGCTGTCGATCCTGCTCATCGTGCCGATGTGTCTGCTCGCGGCTGCCGGAGGCGTGCGGCTGATGGGACTGGACATCAATATTCTTACCCAGATCGGTTTCATCGTCCTCGTGGGATTGGCGGCAAAAAACGCGATTCTCATTGTCGAGGTCGCACGTCAACAAGAGAAAGAAGGGCAGGGAATCGTCGAAGCAGTGGTTGAAGCCTGTCGCCTGCGTCTGCGACCGATCCTGATGACTTCTCTGGCTTTTGTACTCGGCGTGCTGCCCTTGGTGATGTCCGAGGGTGCTGGTTCGGAAATGCGTCAGGCAGTGGGGGCGGCGGTGTTTTTCGGGATGATCGGAGTCACGCTGTTTGGGCTGCTGTTCACGCCGGTTTTCTATGTGCTGATCCGTCGTCTGGCCGGTGGCGAGCGTCACGTACCTGGTCGATCCATTCATTCAGAACGAGGTGCGGCTGATGAATAACTCTTTTCGTGTAACCGGGCTGATGATGGGGGTCGCGCTGCTGAGTGCGTGTGCGTCGCCGGTCATGCCGCCCGAGTCGAAGATGCTGGTCGAGCGATACGTCAATGCTCAGACGGCCGAACCTGTCAGCGTGAGTGAGCGGTGGTGGACGCAGTATCAGGACCCGTTGCTCAATCGTCTGGTGGAGCGCGCGGTAAGTGAAAACCTTGATTTGCAGATGGCTCTGGCGCGGATCGATGCAGGCCGGACACTGCGCAATGTCGCTGGGGCTTCGGGCAGTCCGCAGGTTGAATTGACCGGGGGTGCGGCACGTCAGCGGATCTCCGCTGACCAAGCAGGCTTCAGTGACTCGCTGATTACCGAGCCGGCCTCGATCGGCTTGGGTGCTGCGTGGGAAGTCGACCTGTTTGGCCGCATCCGCGAAGGAGTGCGCGCTGCCGACGCCGACCTCAACGCCACCGAAGAGGAGGCACGCGGCGTGCGGGTGGCGTTGATTACCGAAGTGGTTCAGGCCTACGCCGAGGCGCGTGGCTTCGAAGAGCGTCTCGCGATCGTCAAGCAAAGCGCGGCCAGTCAGGCCGAAACCCTGCAGTTGACCGAGCAGTTGTATGCGGCAGGTGACAGCCCGGAAGCGGATGTGTTGCGTGCTCGTTCGCAATCAGACTCGACGGCTGCCCAAGTGCCAGCTCTGCAACTGAATTGGCAACGCTCGCTGCATCGGTTATCGGTGCTGTTGGCCCAACCGACAGAGAAGCTGTATCAGCAGTTCAAGGACAGCCCGGCGAGGTTGTCGACGGTAGTGTTGCCGGGTGCAGGTACGCCACCGGATCTGCTGCGCAGGCGCCCGGATATCCGGGCTTCCGAAGCTCGTGTGATTGCAGCTTATGCACGGGTCGGGGTGGCCAGGGCAGATCTGATGCCGCGATTGAGCCTGGATGCGGCGCTGGGCTCTTTGATTGATGGGGTGAGTGCTGCCAACCTGGCGAGTTCTACGTTCTGGCTGGCCGGTGTGAATGCCAGCGCGCCGGTGTTCGATGGCGGACGTCGGCGCAGCGTTGTCGATCTGCGGGATGCCGAAGCGCGGCAGGCGCTGTTGAGTTATCGGCGCACGGTGCTGACGGCAGTGTCCGAGGTGGAGTCAGCGTTGGCTACGGCTCAGCGCAATGCCGAACGGCAGGCCTATCTGGCGAGTGCAGCCAGTCAGGCCAGCTCTGCTGCCGAGCAAATCAAGCGCGCCTGGCAGGCTGGGGAAACGCCGTTCCTGGATGTACTTCAGGCCCAGCGTGTGCAACTGGCAGCGCAAAATGCGCTGTCCCAGGTCAAGACGGCGCAATGGCAGAATCAGGCGGCGATGGTGAATGCGTTGGGCGGCTGATCTGCGCCGGACAACGCTGAAAAGACCTGTGGGAGTCGGTTCGATCCCACAGGTTTTATGCTTCAGATTTTGTCGATCGGTACGCCGTGGTTGTTTTTCCACATCAGTACGACAGCACTGGCGATGATGGCAACCACAATCAGATAGATGTTGAACATCCAGCCCATGTTCTCTGAATACAGCCAGGTCGTCAGATAAGATGCCGTCCCGCCAAACACCGCGACGCCCAATGAGATACACACGCCGAACATCCGGGTGCGGTAGCGGGTCGGGATCTGCTCTGAAATCGATGCCGGTTTGCACCCGGTAATGAAACCCACGAGCAGCAGGCCAGCGGTTTGCGCCACCATCAAGGTCCAGGGCTCACTGGAGATCAACCCCCACAGCGGGAACAGTGTGGCGGCAATCCCGAGTAACGATATCAGTGCGGAAATCTTGCGCCCCCATTGATCCGAGATCCATCCTGAAATAGGCAGGAATACCAGATAAATGACTTGTGCAATGCAGCTCATCGTGAACGCACTGCGTGGGTCCATGCCCTTTACGCTGATCGCGTAGATCGAGGCGGAGGTCACCCAGGTGTAGTAAGTCAAGGTGGCGCCGGCCTCATAGAGAAACAACCGGATGCCATGCTGGATGACCTTGCCGCGACTCCAGGCGGGCGATGCCGATTGGCTGCCAGCACTGGGACTATGCTCGCTTTCCATCATATTGCGGCGTAACCACAAGGCAAACACAGCCAGCAGGCCTCCCGTGGCAAAAGGAACGCGCCAGCCCCATTCCTGCATTTCACTGACGGACAGCACTGACGTGAGCAGTGCCATGTAGAACGTCGCCAGCAACGATCCGGAACCTACTGCCAGAAATACCGTGCTCGACCACAGACCACGGCGTTTGGGCGGGGCGATTTCGGCGATATAGGCGTAGGAAGTAGTGGTTTCTCCACCGTGGGCAAAGCCCTGGATCAGCCTTGCCAACAATAAGAGTGCCGATGCCCAGCTGCCAATGGACCCGTAGGAGGGTATGAAGGCGATCAACAAGCTGGCGCCGGCCATCAGCAACATGGTGCTGAGCAACACCACGCGTCTGCCGAGCCTGTCGGCGAGAACGCCAAAGAAAATGCCGCCGATCGGCCGCAACAAGAACCCCGCAGCAAACACCGCCAAGGTATTGAGCAAGGCCGAAGTCGCGTTGCTTTTATCAAAGAGTGCCGCGGCGATGTAGACCGAAGCGACGGTATAGATTGTCCAATCGAACCACTCCAGCAAGTTGCCGACGCCGGTGGCTAGCAACGATTTTCTACGTAAAGACTTGCGTGTATTACCTTGTCCGACGGATTGTTCGGACCAGGTCTCGGTAATGTTATTCATTGTTGGCTCCGAGATGTTTCATCTGCCACGGGGCGTGGCGGGTGACGCTGGTTTTTGCGTGAATCTCCCTGAAAGAACGCATGCTCCAGTGCGGTGAGGATCCGCTGTGGGAGCGGGAAGGCACGCCCCCACAGCGCAAAGGTCAGGCGTTGAGGTGCGCCAGCGCCACTTCTTCGATGCCGGCGGCGTCGAGTTTGTAGTGCTGGTACAAGTGCGTGGGTGGAGCGATAAGGCTGTACTCGTCGTAGATACCGTGACGCTTGAGCTTTACGCCGACGCCTTCGTCCGCCAGGACCTCTGCTACCGCAGCACCCAGACCACCCAGCACGTTGTGCTCTTCGACGGTCATCATGCGTTTGCTGCGGGCAGCGGCACGCAGGATGGCATCGCGGTCAATCGGTTTGATCGAAGCCATGTCGATCACGCCCACCGAACGGCCCTCTGCATTCAGTTTGCGAGCCGCTGCGAGTGCCGGATGTACAGTGATGCCGCAGGCGATGATCGTCAGTTCTTCACCTTGGAAATGCTCATGCGCCTTGCCAAACTCAAAGACTATGCCGTCCTCGTAAATGATCGGGTCACGACCGCGACCAATACGGAAGTACACAGGCTTGTCATAGGTGGCCGAGGCTTTGATCGCCGCTACCAATTGTGGGCCGTCCGCCGGTGAAACCACAGCCAGATCAGCAATCGAACGCATGGTGGCGATGTCTTCGGTAGCATGGTGCGAGGTGCCGTAGAAACCCAGCGATATACCGGTGTGGTGACCGATCAGGCGTACCGGTTGCGCCGAATAGGCGACGTCCATTCGAATCTGCTCGCAGCACAGCAGGCCGAGAAACGAGGCAAAGGTCGCCACGAACGGCATCACACCACACGTGGCCAGACCAGCAGCAGCCGTCACCATGTTTTGCTCCGAGATACCGAACTGCAGATAGCGCTCCGGAAAACGGCTGGCAAACTTGTTCAATCCGTTGGAATACTGCAAGTCCGCTGAGCCGGCCATCACCGGATAACCGGCCTCGGTCAGTTCAATCAACGCATCAGACAAATACGACAGGCCCGGGTTGAGTGCGTTGAGGCCACGGTACTGCCAGGAATTGGGGGAAAGAGGGGCGTTCATGTTCAGATCTCCGTGGCTTCAATTTCTGCGATAGCGCGTTTGGCGTCTTCCGGGTCGAGATAACCGAGATGCCAGCCTGGTTCGGTTTCCATGTAGGAAACCCCTTTGCCTTTGACGGTCTTGGCGATGATGCACACCGGTTTGTCGCGGTTTTCATCGGCTTTCACACGACGTAGGGTTTCGGTCACTTCAGCTATGTTGTGGCCATCGATGACATGTACCTCCCAACCGAATGCACGCCATTTTTCGTCAAGCGGCTCTATGCCGATTACGTCATCGACCTGACCGTCGAGTTGGAAGCCGTTGCGGTCGACGATGGCGATCAAGTGCTTGGTTTTGTGGTGGGCCGCACTCATCGCAGCTTCCCAGACTTGGCCTTCCTGCATTTCGCCGTCTCCGAGCATGACGAACACGTCGTAGACTTCGCCGGTGAAACGTTGGGCAAGGCACATGCCCAGACCTCCAGAGAGCGCATGGCCAATGGAGCCGGAAGAGAAGTCGATGCCGGGTACTTTGCGCATGTCAGGGTGATCGCCCAGAGGGCTGCCCAGGCGGGTGTATTCATCGAGCCATTCATTGGGAAAGACACCGAGGTCTGCCAGAATCGGGAACTGGCCGACTGCAGCATGGCCTTTGCCCATCAGAAATCGGTCGCGCCCTGGCCACTTTGGTTCTTCGGGGCGGATCGTCATGACGTCGTAGTACAGTGCGGAAAATAATTCAGCGGCGGAGAACACCGACGTGTAATGGCCGGTTTTGGCGATTTCAATCAGGCGTATGGTTTCCAGGCGAACAAATTTCGCTCGTTCCTTGAGCTTGGTGACGGTATCGGAGGACGGCACAAAATTGCTGGCCTTCCACTGTTCTAGCGTTTCGCGGGGCGTAGACATCTCTACCTCCATTTCACAGGCATGTAGTTGTTGAAGTCGAAAATCAGTGGTGCGGGTTGATCTTCAATGGTGTGGTTATGATTTTTTCAGGCGGGGGGTGGTGACCAATGGGTCAACCCTTCGAGTGCGCGCATGGCTGCAATCAGTTCGTCGCAGGTCAATGCGTCGCCTGAGTCCGAAACGAAATTTTTCGCGTGTGGGGCATTCAAGGCAGGTTCGGCGACTTGCCTGAGCAATGCGTCGTTGATCTCGATCACACCCAGCTCCGACAAATTACGGGGCAGGCCTATTCGTTGATAGAAGCTCAACATGTCGCCCATAAGCTCAGCATCGCGGTCTTCCAGCACCAACTGCACCAACAGGCCATACGCTACTTGCCAGCCATGGACTTGCAGCTGTGCGCCAGAGACTTTCGACAAGCCACGGGTCATCGCATGGGCGATGGACAAACCACCGCTTTCGAACCCCAGGCCACTCATCAGTAGTACTGCTTCAATCAAGTGATCGAAGGCAACTGTCACCTCGCCAGTGCCGGCCAGAGCCAGAGCCGATTCTGCATGTCGACGAATGACCTGATAACACTCACGCGCCAACACCAATCCGGACAACGCCGGACGGGCGCCGAACATGTTCACGCCCGCCGCTTTGTAGCACTGCTCGGCTTCGAATTTTTTGGTCAGGGCATCGGCAATGCCAGCCAGCAGAAACGAACGCGGCGCCTGGGCAATCAGCGAGGTATCTACCAGCACATAGCGTGGGCTGACCGGCAAGTGGCCAACTTCACTGAGTTGGTGATGTTCGTCGTAGATCACATAGTTTTTTGATGTGGGTGCGTCGTTGGAGGCCACCGTAGGCATGGTGATGAGGGCGCGACCCGTAGTGTGAGCGAGGGCTTTGCCGGCGTCGATGCACTTGCCACCGCCGACGGCCAGGATCATCTCGAATTCGATATTTGCGGCAGCAGCCCGCAGACCCGCGATACCGTCGGCGGTTATCTCACCGTCGAAAGTGATGTAGTGCAACTCGACTTGTACCTGGGCACAAGACTCATCGAGTCGTTGGCGGATCAGGCCCAGCACATAACTATCAATCACCACCACGGCGCGACGCCCACATTGCGCCAGGTAGGCACCCGCCTGAGCGAGCACTTCAGTGCCCTGGACATAGCGTCCGGGCGAGCCGAAAACCAGATTCATTCAGCACCTCTCACTTGCCTGCTTATTGTTGTTCGGGGCTCGGCAGGGAGAACGCCGAGCACTCGATCTTATAGTGATGCATGATATATCATGTTTTTTGACGGTCAAGCGCTCAATCGACTCGTTGCGATTCAGGCGATGGAATATCCGCCGTCTACCGGCAACGTCGTCCCTGTGACATAGCGCGCTTTATCCGAGACCAGGAAGGCGATCACATCGGCCACGTCTTCCGGGGCGCCCCAGGCTTTCATGGGGATGCGCGCCATGATGCCTTCGGAACGGCCGGGATCTTCGAACGCGCGGCGCGACAAGTTGGTCAGAATCCAGCCCGGCGCCACGGCGTTTGCCCGTACGCCATCCGTTGCCCACGCAACCGCCATGCAACGTGTCAATTCGCTGATGGCGGCTTTACTCGATGCATATGCTGGTGTTTTGGCCGATCCAAAAAGTCCCCACATTGATGCAAAGTTCACCACCGCTCCTCGAGCCGCTTTCAACCCGGGCAGGGCGGCATTGGTAATTCGCAATACCGCGGTGAGGTTGACATCCATCACACCGCTGAATCCTTCAATCTCCCACTCGCGGTTGTGATCGATGACGCCGGCAGCATTGACGACCGCATCGACGCGCTCGAACTGTGCGAAAAATCGGCTCACCGCTTCGTCGCTCGTCACGTCTAGCTCTTGGTAATGAACCCCGTCGATTTGCTGCTCCGGCTCGCCGAGGCCAAGGGTGTACACGTCGAAGCCGTCAGCGAGCAGGCGTTGCGCAGTGGCAAGGCCGATGCCGGAACCGCCGCCGGTCACGATTGCAGTTTTTTTCATGGTTGTTCCTTCGGGTTGGAGGGGCGTTCTAAACGCCTGATTGGGAAAACAGAAAAGCGGCGAGCAAGTCGATCTGACCAGTGATCATGTGCGCGCCTTTGTGAATCACGCAGCCGCGCTCAGCAGCCGCGCTCAACAGTGGGGTGATGTCAGGATTCATTACGACCTCACCGACCACTGTCCCAGGGGCCAGCGTTTCGACCGGTAGTGGCATTGGATCATCAGATTTGAGACCAAGGGCCGTTCCGTTGATCACGACATCAAAACCACTGGCGTCAGCAGGTCCAGCGCTGACTTGTCGTAACCGGAACATCTGCTGCAGCTCTGCGGCCAGAGCTTCGGCTTTTCCTGGTGTCCGATTGCTGATAACCAACGCCTGGATATCTTCAGCCAGTAAGGCATGGGCAATGCCGGTTGCAGCGCCTCCTGCACCGAGCAGAAGAATTCTTTTGTTGCGCAAGTCGTGGCCCTGTTTTTTTAGTCCGGCAACGAAGCCGTCACCATCAAACATGCGCCCGCTGAAGCGTCCATCCGGCATTCGCTTGGCGACATTGCATACATTCAGCAGGCGAGCAGTACCGTGTAGTTCATCGCACAATTTGGCGACCTCCAGTTTGTGCGGAACGGTGACAATGACTCCCGCCAGGTTCTCGATTGCGCGCAAGCCTTCCCAGGCCGTAGCGAGCTTGGCCGGCGAGACTTCCCAGGGCACAAGCACTCCGTCGATGCCGAGTCGTTCCAGTAGCGGATTGAAGAACTCAGGTGTACGCAAATGTTTGGCGGGGTAGGTCAGATGGACTACAACCCGGGTTTTACCGCTGATAGGCATGTAACACTCCTTCGTTCAAAGGGGGGGGATCAGGCACTGGCCGCGCGCAGTGCATCGCGGCCCAGGATCATGTCAGCCGCTTTTTCGCCGATCATGATCGATGGGGCGTTGGTGTTACCGGAGATCAGGTTAGGCATGATGGAGGCATCTACCACCCGCAAATTGTGCAAGCCATGTACCCGCAGTTCCGGATCGACCACTGCCATGTCATCGCAGCCCATCTTGCAGGTTCCGACCGGGTGGTAGACGGTCTTGGCGCGTTGGTTGATGTAGCTCAGCAAGGCTTCATCGCTGCGTACGCTCGGGCCTGGGAAGATCTCTTCGCCGGTGTATTGGCGCATGGCCGGCTGACCAAGAATTTCCCGTGCCAGGCTCAGGCCCTTGATGGCGATGCGGCGGTCTTCGGGATGGGCGAAATAACGTGGATCAACCACAGGCGCGCTGGTTGCGTCGCTCGACCGCAGGCGAATCTCGCCACGGCTCATGGGTCGCAATACGCAGGTATTGATAGTTGCGCCAGGTTTCTTGATGGCTTCCTGATCGAGGTCGAAGAACACAATAGGCACAAAGTGCATCTGTGCATTGGGGCGAGCTGCTGCGTTGTCAGTGTTGATGAATGCGCAAGCTTCGGTGACATTCGAACCCACAGGGCCACTGTTGAACATCAGGTATTGCAGGCCGTTCTTGAGCGTGTTGAGCGTGCTGTCCTGACCGTAGTAGCCATAGCGACCATGGCAATAGGCGATGGCCCCTACTTCCGCGTGATCCTGCAGATTTTGGCCCACACCAGACAACTCGTGGCGCAGAGCGATGCCGTGGCGATCGAGTTCCCAGGCGGGACCTATGCCAGAGAGCATCAACAGTTTCGGTGACTGGATTGCCCCAGCACTGAGGATTATTTCCTTGCTGCCATGAACCTGCACCACTCGACCTTTTTGGATGTATTCGACGCCTATGGCCCGCTTGCCTTCAAGTAAGATTCGCTGCACCGTGGCGTTGGTGATGAGGGTCAATCGCCCAGACTTTTCAGCAGTGCGCAGGTAGGCCACGGCAGCACTGCAACGCCGATTGTTTCGGGCAGTGATCTGGTTGAAGCCGACCCCATTCTGGCGCTCGCCATTGAAGTCCGACGTGAAGGGAATTCCGACCTGTTGCGCGGCACGTACGAATCCTCGGGACAACTCACACACTTGCTTCAAGTCCGAAACACCCAGAGGGCCACCGGTGGCGTGGTAATGATTGTCGAAACGTTCGTTGTCCTCGGCGCGCTTGAAGTAGGGCAGCACGTCACGATAGGACCAGCCTTCGCAGCCGCTGCTGGCCCATTCGTTGTAATCCTCCTGTTGTCCACGAATATAAATCAACGCATTGACCGAACTGCCACCGCCCAGGACACGGCCTTGCGGCAAGATGCGCGTGCGTCCATCCATTGTGGTCTGCGGTTGAGTTTCGTGACGCGATAGCAGGGAGCTTGAGAGCAATCTGGTGAACCCGGCAGGGATGTGGATCAGTGGATGGGTATCGCGCGGCCCTGCCTCGATCAGTAGAACCGAGGCGCCGGCCTCGATCAGTCGGCCGGTCAGCGCACAGCCTGCGGAGCCACCACCAATGACAATGTAATCGTGCATGCCTTTCTCCGAACAGTGTTGTTCTTATTTTCATACATCATATATCTTCCGTCCGGGTGATCGTCAATCGGTGTTTTTTGCGTGACTGAGGTTGTAAAAAGGGCTTGGTAGCAAAATATAAAACATGATATATCATCCATCAGTCGATGCGTATTTGGTCGACCACGTCCTCAAAGCAATAACAAAAAGCCTCCATGACGAGGCCAGGATGACGATGACATGACCCAAATGTTTGCTGCGCCCGGCCGTTACATCCAGGGCTACAAAGAACTCGACCGATTGCAAATGCATGTGGCCTGGTTTGGTCGGCGGTTGATGGTAATCACCACGCAGGGCCGTCTCGACAGCCTGTATCAAGCGTTGATTACCCAGTTCGCGAATACTAAGACTGAGCTTCACTTCGAAATATTTTCTGGAGAAGTAACACGCCAGGAGATTCAACGGCTGACTACGCAGACGCGTAGGCTCGAATGCGACGGCGTAGTCGGAGTTGGTGGAGGCAAAGTGATTGATATCGCCAAGGCTGTCGCCAATCAGCGCAAGCTGCCACTGTGCATCGTCCCCACCGTTGTCTCCAACGATGCACCCACCAGCTCTCTTTCGGTGCTGTACACCGAGACGGGGGCCTTTGATGACGTAGTCTTTTATGAGCGCAGCCCGGATGTGGTGGTGGTTGATACCTGGATCATTGCGCAGGCACCCGTAAGACTTTTAGTGGCCGGAATGGGCGACGCGCTGTCGACTTATTTCGAGGCCCGCACTTGCGTAGAGGCTGACCGCGATAATTTTCTCGGTAACGCGGACTCAGGGATGGAGGAGGGTGCTTGCCACGCCAAAGCGACGCAGACGTCCATGGCGATTGCCGAGCTGTGTTATCGGGTGTTACTGCAAGACGGCCTGCAAGCCCGACGCGCAGCAGAACACAAGTGTGTGACCAAGGCTTTTAACCGAGTGGTGGAAGCCAACGCTCTCATGAGTGGTATTGGTTTTGAAAGCAATGGCGTCGCTACCGCTCACGCAGTCTATTGCGGGTTCAGTGAGCTGGGCCGTCGGGCAACGATGTACCACGGTGAATACGTAGCGTTCGGCACACTGGTGATGTTAGTGCTCGAAGGTAAGTCCAGTCGTGAACTGGATGCCGTTTTGAGGTTTTGCCTGAGCGTAGGCTTGCCCGTGACGTTCGATGATCTCGGATTGGCCGATATCACCCCGGATGAACTCGACAGCGTGGCACGTACCGCCTCTGATCCCGGCCAGACCAGCAAGGTCGAACCGTTCGAAGTCACCTTTGATGAAATGAAAGCAGCGCTGATCTGCGCTAGCGACCTAGGCCGTCTCTATAAAGAAGGTGGATCGCTACTGGCTGGCTGATGCCATTTTTAGTGCAACTTCATAAACGAAGGGTGAGCTGATGAAAGCTTTTCAGGCAAGTCTGCCGCTGACTTTGGATTTTCAGGTTGGGGCGATCAAACACGTTGGGGAAAAGGTAGAGCCGTTCGGAAAAATGGTTTTCCTGATGATTGATCCGTTTCTTCAGGGCAGTGATCTAGTGGCGCAAATCACCGGTAGTCTCGTTGAGCGCGGCATCGGTTTTATCGACTTTTACGACATTGTGCCCAATCCCAGGCACACCACGATCGATCATGCAGTGGCATTGGTGCATGAGACAGGTTGCGACGTAGTAGTGGCAGTGGGTGGCGGCAGCGCCATCGACTCCGCCAAGGCTGTTGCATTCATTGCTGTGCACGGCGGTCACTGCTGGGATTACACCGAACGCCTGGGTGAAACTGTCACCCGTCCGCAAAGCCGTGGCCTGCCGTTGCTAGTTGTGCCAACCACGTCAGGCACCGGCACTGAAGCTACGCCGTTTGCGGTCATCAACAACCCGGAATTGGGGCTTAAATGCGCCATCGTCAATCCATTCATCTACCCCGATGTGGCCTTGGTTGACCCTCTGATTCTCGTGTCGAAGCCACCGAAACTGACCGCATTGACTGCCGTGGACACCTTCTGTCACGCGCTGGAAGCCTTTATCAGCATTCACTGTACGCCCTGGGTGGAGATGGTGGCGCTGGAAGCAATTCGATTGTTTGCTGCCAATGCAATGCGGTGCGTGCAGCATGGAGACGATCTTGAAGCACGCGCCGGGATGGCGTTCGCTTCGACCCTCGGTGGCATGGCGATCGCCAGTTCCGGAGTGACCGTGTCGCATGCACTCGGCCAACCATTAGGGGCGATGACCGATGCCCCGCATGGCGGTACTGTCGCAGCGAGTACCCCCCATGTGGTCGGCTGGACATTGCCGGTGTGCACCGACAAGTTTGCACGAGTTGCAGGGATTCTCGAACCTTCGACACTGAACCTGACCGAGAGTGATCGTGCCCAGCGTTTACCGGACATTCTCAAGCGATTGTTCGCCAGCTTGGGAGTTACCGATACCTTCCGCAGTTACGGACTGCGTCCGGAACAGGTGGATGATTTTGCCCAGACTGTCTGGACCAGTTTCAATCAAGACCTGGCTTGTCACCCAAAGAAAATCAACAACAAAGAGGAAGTCGCTGAAATTGTGAGGATGTGTTTCTAGCCGAAATCGCTCTAACGCCGTTCTGAAAACAGATGTTGCGCCGGCCCAGTCATTGGGTCGACTGGACTCTGCATGTTCGAAAAACACTAAAACCAACAATAAAACAGTTTCGGGAACACTAAGAATGACCAACAACGCCATTGTTGTCGCTGGACTTTTGGGTGCCTGTGTTTTGCCTTGCGCTCATGCCTCAAGTTATTCGCCGAACAACTTTCTTCTCGGAGACTGGGGTGGTGAACGTACCCGCTTGCATCAGCAAGGGGTGGATTTCCAGCTGACCTATGTTAACGAACTTGCTTACAACACTCAGGGCGGCCAAGAGCATAAAGGTACGTACAGCGATCAACTGATGTTTGTCAGCAATTTCAACTTGGAGAAGTTGCTCGATTGGCAGGGCGTCAGTTTTCGCATGACGTTCAGCAACCGAAACGGTGAAAACCTCAGCGCCGAGGCCGGGACGAACACGCTGTTGGCTGCCCAGGAGATTTACGGCTACGGCAGCGTTACCCGACTGGTCCAGTTCTATTATCAACAGGTGTTATTGAATGATCGGTTGATGGTCAAGCTCGGCCGGTTGCCCATGAGTGGCGATGTATTTCCGTTTTCCTGCAAGTTCCAGAACCTGACATTTTGCGGCACGGTGCCGGGTTACATCACCCCCAACTGGTTCACCTGGCCTGTCAGCCAATGGGGAGCAGTGGTGGCGGGCAAGCTTACCGATGACTTGTCGCTAAATGCATCTTTGTACCAGGTCAATCCACGCTTTTCTGAAAACGCCCAAGGTTTGAATTTTGGTAGTCCGCCTGGCACCACCGGCTATCTGGCGGTCGGCGAACTGGCCTGGACTCCGACAGTGAAAGGTTTGCCTGGCAGCTATCGTGCAGGCATCTGGCGCAATACCGGAGACTTCAATGATGTTTACCACGACATTGATGGCCGGCCCATCGGCCTGACCGGTCACTCGCCGGAGCAACATGATTCGGCCAGCGGTTATTACCTCATGGCCGAGCAACGGGTCTATCAGGATCCCGACAACAGCACTCGCAGTCTGACTCTGTTCGCCAACTTCATTCAATCGGATCGCGATGTGTCCTACGTGGAAAAAGTCTTTCACTTAGGTGCATTTATCAGCGGGCCTTTTGCTACCCGTCCTCAAGATGAGATTGGCGTAGCGATCGGTCGCCTGGAGGTTAACGAACTTTCTTCCAGGCGCATCAGTCAGGCGAATGGCTACGCCTCGGCAGCACCGGATACGGAATACCCGATGGAGTTGTACTACGGCATCAACATCACACCGGCGCTGACGCTACGTCCCAATGTGCAGTACGTGGTCAATCCTGGCGGCCTGAGCGGGGATAAGAGTGTGGTGGTGTTCGGGTTGAAAACCGAATTCAGTTTTTAGCGGGACAGTCGTTTTTACGAAAAACTACAACAGGAGAAGCAATACCATGAATACCCTCGTTGATATCGCTGCCGTACAAAAACGCGTCGCCACTCTGAGTTTGCCGGGGCAAGCCTTTATTGATGGCGATTTTGTCGACGCGCTCAGCGGCGAAACATTCGCCAATATTTCCCCGCGTAACGGACAGGTGTTGAACCAGGTTGCATCCTGTCAAGCCGAAGACGTCGATCTCGCGGTCAAGGTCGCACGCCGGGCATTTGATAGCGGTGTGTGGTCCCAACTGGCGCCCAAGGAACGCAAGAAAGTCATGTTGCGTTTTGCTGCGTTGTTCGAGCAACACATGACTGAACTGGCGCTGCTTGAGACCCTGGACATGGGTAAACCGGTGTCCGAGAGCAACGGGTTCGATGTGCATGCCGTTCTTGAGTGCCTGCAGTGGTATGCCGAGTGCTGCGATAAGGTCTACGACGAAATCGCCCCTTCAGGCCCTGGAGCACTGGGCATGATTACCCGAGAAGCCATCGGTGTGGTGGCAGCCGTAACGCCATGGAACTTCCCGATGCTAATGGCCATGTGGAAAGTCGCGCCGGCTCTGGCAATGGGTAACTCGGTAATTTTGAAACCCGCTGAACAATCGCCACTGACGGCTTTGCGCATTGCCGAACTGGCAGTCCAAGCGGGCATTCCGCCTGGGGTGTTCAACGTTGTGCCAGGATTTGGTCCGACTGCCGGCCGCGCGTTGGGCCTGCACATGGACGTCGATACGCTGGTGTTCACAGGTTCCGGTGAAGTCGGAAAGCTGTTCCTGCAGTACTCGGGACAGTCGAACATGAAACGCGTGTGGTTGGAGTGCGGTGGCAAGACGCCGAACATCATTCTCAATGACTGTCATGACCTGGAAAAAGCGGCGGCTACGGCGGCTAGGTCAATGTTTTTCAATCAAGGCGAAGTCTGCGTGGCGCCCTCGCGGCTAATCGTTGAGCAAGGTATTCGTAATGAGTTTCTCGCCGAGGTGTTGAAGGTCGCACGCACTATTGCTGTGGGCGACCCACTGGATCCAGCGACGCAATTAGGCGCAATGGTTGACCGCGCACAAATGGATCGCGTACTCGGCTACATCCGCAAAGGCAGCGAAGAGGGTGCACAAATCATCCTCGGGGGCGAGCGTGTTGGCGGTGCACTGGCTGATGGGTTCTTCATCCCACCTACGATTTTCGACAACGTCACCAACGACATGACCATCGCCCGTGAAGAGATCTTTGGACCGGTACTCTCGGTGATTAACGCCAAAGATCACTTGGACGCGGTGCGCATCGCCAATGACTCGCCTTATGGGCTGGCTGCCAGCCTTTGGACCAGCGATCTGAACCGCGCCCACTCCATTATTCGCTCCTTACGAGCCGGCAGTGTCTGGGTCAACTGTTTCGATGGAGGCGACATCACCATGCCATTTGGTGGCTACAAACAGTCAGGCAATGGCCGTGACCGCTCGTTGCACGCTCTCGATAAGTACTCGGAAGTCAAATCCGCCTGGATCGATCTGGCCTGAGCCACCGCGTCACCGATCAAAATCAGCGTACTGGAGAATAATAATTATGAAACTGTCGGCTGTCCGTTCGATCACCTCACTGGCAATGGCAATGGCAATGGCAATGGCAAGCCTAATCGGCACATGTGCCTGGGCAACCCCAAAGCATGAAATCTATAGGTTGATGCCAAACACTGCGCTGTCGGGGGTCATCGATCCTGACATGCCTGATCGCACAGCCATCAACAAAGCCTTGCCACTGAAAAAGAAGGGCGAGCGTCTGCGTATCGGGTGGACCGAAATAACCCTGGGCAATCCTTGGTTTGTCTCGATGATTGACGACTCGAAAACGATCGCGAAACAGTACAACTACGACATCGAACTGCAGGTAGCAGACAGTGATGTCGCCAAGCAGAGTGCTCAGGTTGATAACTTCATCACACTGGGGGTCGACTTGATCGTGATCGACCCGACTGATGTGCTCGGGTCTGTGTCTGATGTGGAGCGGGCAGTGGCGGCTGGAATTCCCGTCATAACCGTTGGCACGGCGCCGGATTCTCGGGCGCCCGTTATTACTACCAGTACCGGCAATCCGTATGGCAGCGGCTTCGAGGCTGGGCGTTACATCGCGGCCAAGACTGATCCGGCCAAGGTGATTAACGCGGCAATGGTCATTGGGGTGATGGGCAACTCGACATCCGAAAGCCGTCTCAACGGCATGATTTCCGGGATCGTCTATGCCCGTTCGCAAGAACGGAAACTGGGGCTATCCCGGGAAGACGCAATGCTCAAAGGTTTTAAGTTGTTTCAACAGGTCAAGGCCAAAGGCAGTTTCAACTGGCAGGAAGGCGGCTTCAACGTGCTGGCCTGGGGCCGTGGTGACTGGACCGAGGAGGGCGGACTAACAGCCACTGAAGACATTCTCTCGTCTCAAGGTGACAAGCTTAATCTGCTCTTGGCCGAGAACGATTTCATTGCAATCGGTGCGATTAATGCGTTGGAAAACGCCGGCAAGAAAAACAGCGTGATGGTTGCCTCCGGAGCCGGCAGTTTTCGGCTGGCACTGGACTTGATCAAGCAGGGCAAATTGCTGGTAACCGCCACCAATAGCGGATCGGAAACGGGGGTGGCCGCTATCGAGTTGATTCACCAGATCCTCGACAAGGGCCTGGATGCCAACAACCTGCCTTTGGCGTCCTACTTCCCAGTAACGTTGATCACACCGGATAACGTCGATACCTACATCAAGGCTGACGGCCTGCCACCGTCAACGGACACCGTTCCACCGTTCCGGTCAATCGAGCAGATCAAAACCGCGATCAAGTGATATCGCGCAATAGAACTGGGCAGTGGCTGCGTATTGAACCGCAGGCACTGCCTGATCGCGCCACTTTTATAGATGGTGAACACTATGAATGCCATGCAAAAACCTGCCGTGGAGATGCTCGACATCTCAAAAAAGTTCGGCGGTATCAGCGCCCTGAACAACGCCACTTTTGCGGCCGAGGCCGGGGAGATCCATGCCCTGATGGGCGAGAACGGCGCCGGTAAATCCACCTTGATGAAGATTCTTTCCGGAGCCTACGTGCGCGATGGCGGCGCCGTCAGCCTGAACGGTGAAGCGGTTGATATCCGTAAACCCGCTGATGCACTCAAACTCGGGATTTCGATTATTTACCAGGAGTTTGCCTTAGCTCCGCATTTATCGGTCGCTGAGAATATTTGCATCGACGACCTAGGCAAGAGCAGAGGCCTGATCCAGTGGTCGGCGCTGCGCAAAAAGGCGCGGAAGATTCTCGATGAATTGGGATTCAGCGACATCAATGTACGTCAACCGGTCGGCACTTTGCCGGTGGCGTATCAACAGGCGGTTGAAATCTGCAAGGCGCTGTCGCGTAACTCCAATGTACTGGTTTTTGATGAGCCAACCGCGGTATTGACCTCCCACGAAACGCAGAAACTATTCAAGATCCTTGATGATCTGAGGCGCAAAGGGGCTTGCATTGTCTACGTCTCTCACCGTATGGACGAAATCTTCAGTCTCTGCGACCGTGCCACGGTGCTCAAGGATGGCAGGACCGTCGCTACTGTGGACCTGACCAGCATCACCGAGCGCGGCTTGATCCAAATGATGGTCGGTCGTGAGCTGAGCGACCTGTTTCCAGCACGACAAGCGCAGATCGGTGAGGTGCTGCTGACGGTCGAGCATCTATATGCCGGGCGCCAAGTGCGTGATGTGAGCTTTGATCTGCGCGCCGGTGAAGTCCTGGGCTTTTGCGGGCTGGTGGGAGCCGGGCGGACAGAAACCATGCGTGCGATCTTCGGTGCTGACCGCAAGACTTCTGGCACCCTGCGCCTCAATGGTCGGGAAATCCACAATCGCACTCCCAGGGACGCCATTGCCAATGGCATCGGCCTGCTGCCGGAAGATCGTAAGCAGCAGGGCGTACTGCTGGAAATGTCGATCCGGGTCAATGGCGCGCTGCGCCCGAACAGTCCTTACACCGGTTCTATGGGCTGGATTGCAAGTGCTCAGGAAACCCGGGGAATTGAAGCCTTGCGCCGGCAACTGGCGGTCAAGTCTCATTCGATCGAGCAACTGGTGGGCGATCTGTCAGGCGGAAATCAGCAGAAAGTCGCATTGATGAAATGGGTCGGCGCCGGCTGTCGTGTGCTGATTCTTGATGAACCTACGCGTGGTGTCGATGTGGGCGCCAAGACTGAAATTTACCGGGTCATCAACGACCTCGCCGCACAGGGTGTGGCAATCATCATGGTTTCTTCAGAGATGATGGAAATTATCGGTATGTGTGATCGCGTGCTGGTCATGCGTGAAGGCGCGATCGCCGGCGAATTGTCGGGCGACCGCATTCAAGAACAAGAAATGATTTGCCTGGCAATGGGAGTGGAGCACCATGAATAACCCTGATTTCAAACTGGCCACGGCCGAACGCGTTCAGCACACCGACCACGCGGGCGAGGCGCATTCCCGTCAACGCGCGTTGCAGCGCCTGTTTCTGGAGCACAACGCGTTAGTGATGCTGGTGGTTCTAGCGATTATCGCCAGCATCCTCTCGGCGGATTTCTTCACCTATCAGAACCTTGGCAATTTGCTGCGCCAAATGACGCCACTGTTGCTGGTGAGCATCGGAATGTTAATCGTGATCCTGACCGCGGGCATCGATTTATCCGTAGCATCTGTAGCGGCTGTGGGTGGAGTTGTAGTCGCCATGACCCTTAATGTGTTGCCGGTCGGCGGGAGTGCCGGTTTGTTGCTTGCGGTAGCGATTGCGGTGGCGGTCGGGGTTTTCATGGGGCTAGTGACGGGGACCTTCATCGCCTATTTCCGCATGGCGCCATTTATCGCGACCCTGGCGATGATGACGGTTGCTCGTGGTCTGGCGTTCATCCTGTCCAACGGCCAGCCGCAACGACTGGATGACAAACTTGTAGGCGCTCAATTACTGCGTGATTTCGGACGACTGTCAGACGGTGTTCTGGGCATTCCTTGGCCGGTGTGGCTTGGCGCGCTGGTGACGATCGTTCTAGCCTTGATCCTGCGGTACAACGCATATGGTCGTTTGACCATTGCCAGTGGCAGTAACGAAACGGCGGTGCGCCTTGCGGGGATCTCCGTTGAGCGTTACAAATTGGCTGCCTATGGATTGTGCGGTGGCCTTGCGGCATTGGCCGGGGTGGTTATCGCCTCACGCTCGGGAGTTGCCACCCCCAGTGCCGGCCTGGCTTTGGAACTGGACGCGATCGCTGCCTGTGTCATCGGTGGCGCCTTGTTATCGGGTGGCAAAGGCACCATTTTCTATACGGTGGTAGGTGTTTTGGTGTTGGGGCTGATCGGCAATATTATGAACTTACTCAGTGTCCCGGCCTATCCGCAGCAAATTATCAAGGGGGCAATTATCGTCATCGCGGTATTGCTGCAAGGTGTTGGCCGGCGAGATACGCGCATTTGAACCAATCTTCGATTGGAGTGGCAGGTGTCGATCGATGATGTATGATGCGTTATCGGCGTTTGCAGGCGGTGGATTCACAAGTCTATCGTCTGACGCACAGTAATCGACCATGGAGATCGAGTGACAGTGACCGTGCATAAGCCTATTGACAAAGGCAACCTGAGCGAACGGGTGTATTCAATTATCCGCACAGCGTTGATGGACGGGCAGTACCAGCCCGGTGATCGGTTGCGCATAAGCAGTTTGGCGGAGGAGTTTGGCGTTTCGATCACTCCAGTGCGTGAAGCGATTTTCCGCCTGGTCAGTGACCATGCACTGGACATGAAAGCCGCCACTTCAATTTATGTCCCGGAGTTGTCGGTCAGCCAACTTCGGGAAATACAGTTGATTCGTCGTTTGTTGGAAGGCGAGGCTGCTGGCATGGCAGCTCAGCGAATTACCAGGCCGGAGCTGGAGAAGCTCGAGACCATCCAGGAGGCATTTCAGAAAGCCGTGTCAGTCGATTACAAGCAGGCTGCATTGCTGAATCGGGAGTTTCACTTCGGATTGATTTCTGCGGCACGCATGCCTGTGGTGTCCAAAACACTGGAAAACATGTGGGTCATCATGGGGCCATTGCTTAGCCGGTTTCATGCAGAGGTGCCAAAGTTGGAATTGGCCAGTGCCAAGCACAAGCACTTTGAAGTGTTGGAAGGCCTGCGAACTCGAGATTCAGCCAAGGCCAAGGACGCGTTGCAGGCCGATATTGCTTGGGGCGATCTGATGATTGACTGGCTGGAGAAAAAAGAAAATCTGGTTGAGGCGTGAGTAGCTTTACGCGAGAAAAAAGCGCCCGAACTCCAATGCTGAAAATCGGGCGCCGTGTTTTATCGATCAGTCAAGTGTTACTGGATCTGACTCGTTGAGCCTTGCGATCCATTTCCCGCCTTTACCCCCTTGCTTGAGAGCCAGTAAAGCGTCGGGCAGTTTTCGGAAATCGAAGATCTGAAGTTCTGGTTTTGCTAAACGGCCTTCCAGCAAGCTTTCCAGCAGACGCTCTCCAGCATGTCGCAGCCGTTGCTTATCACTCGAACTGGCATGGGTATGGAAGCTGTTGAGTGCCACTTCATGCAAAGAGATCGCAGTGCCGAAAGGGGGAAGGGGGGCGACTTCCTGACGATCCTGGACGCACACCAAATGGCCGTTGTAACCCAGAAGAGGCGCAAGACCGGCTGCATGAGTACCACTCACAGTATCGAAAACGACGTGCAATCGCCGATTACCCATACCCGCTTGAAGTATCTGCTGCCAGTTGTCTTCCCGGTAATCAACAACACCGACAACACCCAGCGATTTCAGTCGCGCATGGTGCTTTTGAGCTGCAGTGGCCCACACCCGATAGCCTCGCTGTACTGCTAACTGCACAAGCACCAGACCGACCGCACCACCTGCACCCACCACTAATACGTCTTCGCTGACCTGGGGTATCTTTTCCAATGCTTGCCAGGCGGTAAGCCCAGGACAAGGCAGTGTTACCGCTATACCGTCATCAAGCGCGGAGGGCACGATTAGTACAATGCTGGCTTCCAGCAAACAGAACTCGGCAAAACTACCGTCACGTGTCAGTGATTGATGATACGCGACGCGCGTACCCGGCTTGATGGAGACATCGGGTCCTGCTGCAACGACCACACCGACGCCGTCCACCCCCGGCACGTGACCGTCCTTCCAGCTCGGGTGTCCCCAGTCGACCATTTTCCAGTCTACTGGATTCAGAGCGATTGCTCGGTTGGCAACAAGTACCTCAGACGGGCCGGGTTGCACCAGTGGCTTTCGGGTGAGTTGCAGTCCCTCAATTCCTTTCCCAGCGCTCCAAGTCCAAGCGGCAAAATCAGCATTCATTGTGTGTCCTCAGTTTTAAGCAGTTCGAACCCGTTGCGACCCTGCGACAGTATTCGAGTGGTCTACAATGACTAGCCCTTTAGACTGGAGTATCTCTGTCAGCTAGGTTCAAGAGAACCATGCTTTTAGAAAAGGTGTTGTGAAATAAAATCAATATCCGTCAGCAAGATATTATAAAGCGACCGCCCAATAACGGACTGATAAGACATTGGCTACGAGATCAATTCAACTCTACTAAATGGCTGTTTAGTAGAGCTATCAGCCTATCTGCCTTTCAATCAATGGAGCAGGCCATGAATCGAGGGAAAACAGAGATCGTGGACGTGATTGCTGCACTGGATCTGCAGCCTCATGTTGAAGGCGGCTATTTTCGCAGAACTTTTCAAACAGATCATCGTGCCATGCTGCAAACCACCCGTGGCCCACGTTACTTGGTGACTTCGATCTATTACTTGCTGACTGAAGATTCGCCGGTGGGACAGTTTCATTTCAACCAATCGGACATCCTGCATTTCTACCATCTGGGCGATCCCATCGAGTACAGCATGATCTCAGGTGACGGCTCGCTTCAAACATTGGTATTGGGTAGCGACATTCTGGCGGGACAGCTTTTGCAAATGCACGTACCTGGTGGCATCTGGAAAGCATCGCGACTGCTTGAGGGTGAACACGGGTTTGGTTTGATCAGCGAAACCGTGTCGCCAGGATTTGATTTCGCGGATATGGAGATGGGTGACAGACGCAGACTGACTGCGCAATTTCCACAGCACCGGATATTGATAGAAAAGCTGACGCGGGATGCTGATTGATGCTCACAAATTTCAGGCCATACCGAGGTTTTGGAAAATGCGGCTTCAGGTGAGCCTCTGGATTGAATGTGGCGTGCAACCGGGCTGATTCGGAAACATCCTGTTACGTGTAATGTATATTATGTTAAACAACGTATTACGTTACGTCCCTCCTGCACCAATGCCTGTAGATTGCAGACATCAAGTCAAATACAGCTAACACGCGCAACGTTTGCGATAATACCGGCCACCGCGGCGCGACAGCACATTGAGTGCTTGTGCCCCCATCTGTTAATCGGGTTTGGAGAACTTCATGCGTGACATCATTGACGGCTTTCTGCGCTTTCAGCGCGAGGTTTATCCGCAGCGTGTCGAGCTGTTCAAGCAGCTCGCGACGGCACAAAATCCCAAGGCGCTGTTTGTCACCTGCTCGGACAGTCGTGTTGTGCCGGAACTCCTTACGCAGCGTGAACCGGGCGAACTGTTCGTGATTCGTAATGCCGGCAATATTGTGCCGTCTTACGGCCCTGAGCCCGGCGGCGTTTCGGCCACCGTCGAATATGCGGTCGCTGTGCTGGGCGTCCAGGACATCGTGATCTGCGGCCATTCGGACTGCGGCGCGATGGGCGCGATTTCGCGCTGCACTTGTCTGGATCATCTGCCAGCGGTCGCTAACTGGCTCCGTCACGCGGACGCCGCGAAAGCGATTAACGCGGCGCATGAGTTCGATACGCCCGGCGCCAAGCTCGATGGCCTAGTGCGTGAAAACGTGATCGCGCAACTGGCGAATCTGCGTACGCATCCCTCAGTGGCCCTCGCGCTCGAGCAAGGCCGTCTGAATCTGCACGGCTGGGTTTACGACATCGAAGCCGGATGCATCGATGCACTTGATGGCGCGACACGGCAATTCGTCCCACTTGCAGATTCGCCGAGCACCGTCGCGATCGCTGCGCGCAACGCCCCCCAAATGTGATGGGAGAAGCCGCCGATGGCGGCTTCTTGCTTCAGATTGCCGGTCGCCTGGTTAGCCAGGCCGCCGTCTCCATCAGTGACCGGCGCTTTGGCCACCATCGACGTGCAGGATTTCGCCCGTGACGAATGGGGCGCTGTCCAGATACAACACCGCTGCGACAATGTCTTGCACGTCGCCCATGTGGCCGACCGGATGCAGGCGGCCCAGTGCGGCGTGGCTTTCCTCGCCATGCATCGGGGTCTTGATGATGCCCGGCGACACCGCGTTAACGCGGATGCCGCGCTTGGCGTACTCGATCGCCAGGGATTTGGTCGCGGCGTTCATCCCACCTTTGGTCAGCGACGCAAGCACCGATGGCACGCCCTCGATGGCGTGATCGACCAGCGATGTGGTGATGCTGACCACATGACCGCCCTCGCCTTGCTTCTCCATCTGGGCAATCGCCTGCTGCGACATATGGAAGAAGCTGCCCATGTTGGTGGCCACGGTATTTACATACTCTTCGCGGGTATAGGCCGTGAACGGCTTGGCGAGGAAGATCCCGGCGTTGTTCACCAACGTGTCGATGCGGCCAAAACGCGCTACGCCTTCGCGGATGATTTTCTCGGACGTCGCCGGATCGGCAATGTCACCGGCGACGGTCAGGATGTCCGGATCCGATGACGGCTGGATGGAGCGTGAAGTCGCCACCACTCGATAACCGAGTTTACGAAAACCTTCGACGATGCCCGCGCCCAGACCCTGGGATGCGCCAGTGACCACAACGACTTTTTTTGAATGGCTCATGATAATGCCTCGATAGTTTAAAAAAGCGGTTTCAGGTTCCTCAGCATTACCTGGGCTCCACCAGCGACTGGCGGTACTCGGTCGTGGTTATTCCTGCGTAGCCCCAGTTATCGGTATCGACTTCCTCGATCACGATGTGCGTCAGGTGCGGGTCTTTGTTGAGCACCGTCTGCATGGTTTGGGTGATCTCGGCGATCACCTGTGCTTTTTGGTCTTTGGTAACGCCATCGCGGGTGATACGAACGGTGATGAAAGGCACGGGAAAGTCTCCAGTTCGCGTCTCATCGGCATGATGAGACGGCAAGTGGAATGAACTCTATAAGCTGGCCTTGAATGAATAAATGCGCGCTCGGTTACTTCATTTATGACGCCGTGTAATGAATAAAAGCCGCGGTCCTCGCCACTGCGTCATCGACCTCGGTATGCTTTGGGCACTTCGCGAATACTCGGTGTGATGAATATGAAGCGTCATTTTGATGACCTGCAGCTAGGAAGCATCGAGCTATTTTGCCTGGCCTCGGAAACGGGCAGTTTCACAGCAGCCGCGCAGGTAGCCGGTGTGACGCCTGCAGCAGTAAGCCGCTCGATTTTGCGTCTTGAGGAGCGTTTGGGATCACGTCTCTTCGTCAGAACCACACGAAGCATCCGGATGACTGAACCCGGCCGGGTGTTCTATGAACAATGCCGACAGGCCCTGACGCAACTGGTGGAAGCACAGCAAGAAGTCATGGGCGCTCAATCGACGCCTTCAGGGCGGCTGCGCATCAGTCTTCCGACCACGTATGGGCATCACCGGATCCTGCCGCTTCTGCCGAAATTTCGGGCGCTTTATCCAGACGTCAGCGTGGATATCCATTTGGGTAACCGAAATATCGACTTTGTGGCGGAGGGCTACGATCTGGCGATTCGGGTCCGGGCTCAACCGGACTCGACCCTGATCGCCCGCTTGCTGGAGGACGCACAACTGGTCGTGGTCGCGACACCTGAATACCTGACCAGGGCCGGCACGCCAACGACACTGGATGACCTTATCACTCACGAGTGCATTCAATTTGAACTGCCCAGCAGCGGTCGTCGCATCTCATGGCTGTTCGAGGTCGATGGCAAACATCGGGAGATTTTCACAGAGGGCCGCTATTGCTGCTCGGACGATGTGCTGGGCGGCGTTACTCTGGCCAAACACAGTGCTGGTCTGTTCCAGACTTACCGATTCATTGTCGAGAACGAATTGGCCGATGGGCGCCTCGTCGAGGTACTCCAGCCCTATAATGGGCGCTCCCGGCCCTACACCCTGCTCTACCCTCATGGCCGCTACGTTCCTCAGCGGGTCCGGGCTTTCGTAGATTTTCTGCTGCAGCATCGAACCGATTGGGCGGCCACCTGAAATGACGCAAAACACGCCGGCAAGCGAATCAACAGCTCCACGGCACGCGCGGTGATGTATGGCTTTTATCAGCACTTCTGTGCAGGAGCTACAAAATGAGCATCGATTGGCTGAACTTTACGCCTTGGACTGCGTTGGGCGGAGGGGCCTTG
Organism: Pseudomonas sp. S8; assembly: GCF_050473925.1. Lineage (NCBI taxonomy): Bacteria > Pseudomonadati > Pseudomonadota > Gammaproteobacteria > Pseudomonadales > Pseudomonadaceae > Pseudomonas > Pseudomonas sp. S8. The sequence continues at coordinate 1,262,433 of NZ_JBFDVZ010000016.1, read as the reverse complement.
ATAGGCCTGGCGGTCGGGGTATTCGTGCTCGCCAATGGTCGCATCGCCGGCATCAGTGGCTTGATTGGCAGCGTGATGCAATTTGGCAGTGAGGGCTGGAGCGAGAAGGCATTGTTTCTTCTTGGCCTGATGCTCGCGCCACTGCTGTGGGGAGTGTTTGCCGTACTGCCGCAGATCGAGATCAAGGCAGAATGGCCGACGCTGATCATTGCGGGACTGTTCGTCGGCGTGGGCACCCGTTACGGCTCTGGCTGCACAAGTGGTCATGGGGTTTGCGGGATCTCTCGACTGTCCGCACGATCCATCACGGCAACGATGTGCTTTATGCTCACCGGTTTTGCAACGGTGTACGTCATTCGTCACATCGTGGGGGCCTGAAAATGATCAAGCTGAGCGCTTTTTTCGCAGGACTGATCTTCGGCCTTGGGCTGCTCCTGGCAGGCATGGCGAACCCCGCCAAGGTACTGGCTTTCCTGGATGTGGCCGGGGCCTGGGATCCGTCACTTGCACTGGTGATGGGAGGCGCCATCGCCGTGGCGGTCATCCCGTTGAATTGGGCGCGGAACAATAAGCAATCCTTGCTGGGAGCCCCCATGCAGTTACCGATGAAACGGGAGCTGGATGCCCGCCTGATTGGCGGCAGCCTGCTGTTCGGCATCGGTTGGGGGATGGCGGGAATCTGCCCTGGGCCAGCCGTCGCTATCCTGCTTACCGGGCACGGGCAGATCATCGTATTCGTGTTGGCCATGCTGGCCGGCATGTACCTGTTCTCTCTATTGGAACGTCGACGCAGGAGCTGATCAGGTACTTGCTTGGGGAATCCTCACATCCATTGATTTTTATCAGAAGACGCTACGAGCAATGAATTAAACCTGCCTTATCCCTTCGCTCTGATCCCGGACAGGCAGGTGATCGATGTATCAGAACCTGGCACTGCTTGCCGCTTTCCTTCTTGTCTATAGCCTGTTTGCCGGACGTTTCGAGTCGCGCCTGCTCAATGGGCCTCTGATGTTCATGCTCGCCGGGCTGATCCTTGGCCCGGCATTCCTGGGCCTGCTGCTGCCCCGGATCGACAAGGACGGCCTCCGGATCCTGGCCGAACTGACCTTGGCAATTGTGCTCTTCAGCGATGCCGCCAACGCTGATCTCAAGGTGCTGAAAGCCCACGAAGGATTACCGCTACGCTTGTTGTTGATCGGGTTGCCGCTGACCATGCTCGGGGGTTGGCTGGTCGGCATCTGGCTGTTTCCGCAGATTCCCTCGATCGAACTGGCCATCTTGGCGACTCTTCTGGCGCCCACTGATGCCGCACTGGGCAAGGCTGTCGTGAGCAACCCGAAGGTGGCGGCATCCGTGCGTGAAGGATTGAACGTGGAGAGCGGGCTCAATGACGGCATCTGCGTGCCGGTGCTGTTGATGTTCCTGGCCCTGTTGATCGAAGAACAGACGCGGTCGCCCGTCTCGCTGGCGGTGGAGCTGATTGCCGAGGAGCTTGGCATTGGTGCGCTCGTCGGCGTAGCCCTGACGTTGATCGCCTGGTTCTTGCAGCGTTACGCCGGGAAACGCCATTGGCAAACCCCCATGTGGTCACAACTGACGCTACCCGGACTGGCTCTGGTTTGCTTTGCCACCGCGCAAGCATCAGGCGGTAGCGGGTTTATCGCGGCGTTCGTTGGCGGCCTGCTCGCCAGTTATCTGTTTGCTGAACAAAAGCATGATCTGCTCAAGGCCAGTGAAGAGTTCGCCAGCCTGCTTTCCGTCATTACCTGGGTGGTGTTTGGCGCGCAGGTAATCCCCTGGGCCTGGAGCAGTTTCACGCTGAATATCTGGTTGTATGCAGTGCTCAGCCTGACCGTGGTTCGCGTACTGCCTGTGCTTATCAGTCTGGCAGGGACCGACTTCGATTTCGAAACCCGGCTGTTCATCGGCTGGTTCGGCCCGCGCGGCCTGGCAAGTATTGTCTTCGCCGTGATGATTCTGGACTACCCTCTGCAAGTCGGTCGTACGTTGGTGGCCGTTGCGGCCTGCACCGTTTTACTGAGTGTGCTGCTCCATGGTTTGAGTGCCAACCCATGGGTCTCGCGGCTGGCAAATCGTGTTCTTTGATAATTGTCAGAAATGCCACTGAGTGCCGGTGCTAGCGTTGTGACCAACAAATGGCTAAGCGTCTGTCCGAGAAACCTTCACGGAGCAGAATATGGGCAGGAACATGAGTGTTGGCAGGCAACTCGGCTTGCCCGTCGCCATTATCGTCGGCAGCCTGAGCCTGCTCGCCGGCTGCGGCAAAGAACCCCCGACCCTCGCCCGCCAAGCGCCTGATGTCACGATCATGACGGTCACCGCACGCACTACACCGGTGACCTTCGAGTTCGTTGCGCAAACCCAAAGCTCCCGCGAAGTGGAGATCCGTGCCCGGGTTGCCGGGTTCCTGGAAAAGCGGCTGTACACCGAAGGCGACCTGGTAAAAACCGGGCAGACGCTGTTTCAGATGGATCGCAAGCCCTTTGAAGCTTCATTGCTCTCGGCCCAGGGGCAACTGGCTCAACAGCAGGCACGCTGGGAGGTGGCCAAAGCCACCCTCGCCCGTGTCCGGCCGCTGGCGGCGCAGAATGCTGTCAGCAAGATGGACCTGGACAATGCCGTCGGCGATGAGCGTCAGACCAGAGCCGCCGTGCTGGCCGCCGAAGGGTCGGTGCGAACCGAACAGCTGAACCTCAGCTACACCACCATCGCCTCCCCGCTTACCGGTCTTTCAAGCTTTGCCAAAAAGCAGGAAGGCAGTTACGTCACACCCGGTGAGTCCGGACTGCTGACCACCGTCTCGCAGATGGACCCGATCTACGTCAACTTCAGTCTTTCGGAAAACGAGACGCTCAAGTTCCGCGAAGAGATTGCTTCCGGGCACCTCATATTCCCGCTGCGCAGTGAATTTGTCGTGGAAGTGGTATTGGCCGACGGCTCGGTGTTGCCTGAACAGGGGCGACTGAATTTTGCCGCGCCCTCCTACAGTCAGGACACCGGCACCTTTCTGGTCCGCGCCGTGGTCGCCAATCCCAACGGCCAATTGCGTCCCGGCCAGTTCGTGCGGGCGCGGGCCATCGGAGCTACCAGGCCGAACGCCATCGTCGTACCGCAAAAAGCCGTTCTGGAGGGGGCCAAGAGCCACTTCGTCTGGGTGATCAATGCTGCGGGCAAGCCCGAGCAACGGGTGGTCGAAGTGGGTGATTGGCACGGCGATGACTGGTTCATTACCCAAGGGTTGCAGGCCGGTGAACGGATCGTGGTCGACGGTGCGATCAGAGTCACGCCCGGAGGGCCGCTGAACATCATTGCCCCTCCTGCCCCGCCAGCTAACCAGACGCCGACAAAACCGATGGCTGCCAGCACGCAGCAAGACACCGGGCACAGCCCATGAGTATTTCCCACTACTGCATTGATCGCCCCATTTTCGCTTCGGTGATCTCAATCATCATCACCCTGGCCGGCGCGGTGGCCATGGTCAAATTGCCGGTGGCCCAGTACCCGGACATTACCCCGCCGCAAATTACCGTTTCGGCAACCTACCCCGGCGCCGATGCCCAGGTGGTGGCCAATAACGTGGCAGCGCCGATCGAGCAACAGGTCAACGGCGCCGACAACATGATTTACATGAACTCGTCGAGCTCGGCGACGGGGAACATGACCCTCAACGTGTTCTTCGAGATTGGCACCGACCCGTCCCTTGCCCAGGTCGATGTGCAAAACCGCGTCAATCTGGCCTTGCCGCAACTGCCCTCCGCCGTCCAGAGCCAAGGCATTCAGGTACAAAAAAAATCTTCCGCGTTCATGATGGTGCTTGCCGTGTATTCGGCGGGCGAGCGCTATGACAGCACCTATGTCGCCAACTACGCGAACCTCTACATTCTGGATGCAATCAAGCGCATTCCCGGGGCCAACCAGGCGAGCATTTTCGGCACGCCGGATTACGCCATGCGGATCTGGCTCAAACCCGATCGCATGGCGCAACTGGGCATTACCGCCGCTGACGTACAGACAGCGGTCGCCAACCAGAACCAGCAATTCGCCGTCGGCCGTGTCGGGCAATCGCCGACCGGCCAGGCCGTGGAGCAATCGTTCGCGGTGACCACCAAGGGCCGCCTGACGGAGCCTGCGGAGTTCGAGAACATCATCTTGCGCGCCAGCAACGACGGCGCGGCCATCGTCCGCCTGAAGGATGTAGGGCGCGCCGAACTCGGGCAGAAGGACTATTCGCTGCGCAGCACTTATCAAGGACGTCCCGCCACGCTGATCGCGGTGTATCAGCAACCGGGGGCAAACGCCCTCGATGTCTCGGCAGCGGTGACGTCGACCTTGGCACAAATGAAAACGACATTTCCCGAAGGGATCGAATACAAGATCGTGATGGACACTACCGCGTTCACCCGCGCGTCGATTTCCGAGGTGATTCACACCTTTTTCGAAGCGCTGGTGCTGGTGGTCGTGGTGGTGTTCATCTTTCTGCAGAGTCTGCGCGCCACGCTGATCCCGGTACTCGCCGTACCGGTGTCGATTGTCGGCACCTTTATCGGCATGTCCGCCCTGGGATTTTCGGTGAACATGCTCACGCTGTTCGGCATGGTGCTGGCGATCGGCATCGTGGTCGACGACGCGATCGTGGTGATTGAAAACGTCGAACGCAATATGCACGTACGCAAGATGAACCCCAAGGACGCCGCCAAACGCGCCATGGATGAAGTGGCCGGGCCGGTGGTCGCGATCGTGCTGGTGTTGTGTGCTGTGTTCGTGCCGGTGGCTTTCATGGGGGGCATCACCGGGCAGCTCTACAAACAATTTGCGATCACCATTGCCATCTCCGTGGTGATCTCCGGTCTGGTGGCGTTGACGCTTTCACCGGCCCTGGCCGCCCTGCTGCTCAAACCTCACCAAGGCGAAAAAAACGCTTTTTTCCGCTGGTTCGAGCGTAGCTTCGAACGCATGACCGAGGGCTATTCGCGTGCCGTGGCGTTCATGATCAAACGCTTTGTGCTGGCGTTGCTGCTGTTCGCCGGCATGATCGTTTTGATTGCGCTGATGGCGCAGCGCATTCCCAGTGCCTTCCTGCCACCGGAGGATCAGGGGTATCTGCTGGGCGCGCTGATCATGCCCGATGCTGCCAGCCTGGATCGCACCGCTGAAGTGGGCAAGGTCGCCAGTGACTTCTTCATGCATGACGAGGCCGTCGAGGGTGTCGCTATCGTTAACGGCTACAGCCTGCTCGATGGCCAGAACAAGAACAATGCCGGTGCCTTTTTCGTCGGGTTCAAGGATTTCGAAGAGCGCTACAAGGACTCGCAAACCATCAAGGAACAGAGTGCTCCAGCGCTCATCCAGAAAGCGGCCCGGGCCTTTTCCACGGTACAGGGCGGGATCATTTTGCCGGTCAACCCGCCATCCATACCGGGTCTGGGCACCACGGGCGGCATGGAGGTGTGGGTTCAAAGCAAGGGCGACGCCAGCGTCGGGCAACTGGCCGAGATGGTCGGCATGCTTGTCGCAAAAGCCAGGCAGCGTCCGGAACTCGGCGCCATCACCTCGACCTTCAATGTGTTTTCCCGGCAATTGCTGGTCGATGTCGACCGCGAAAAGGCCGAGACGCTGGGGGTGCCGGTGGAAGACGTGTACAGCACCATGCAAACCATGTTCGGTTCTCTGTATGTGTCTCAATTCAACAAGTTCAGCCGTCTGTGGCAGGTGATTCTGCAGGCTGAACCGAGCTACCGACTCAAGGCTGAAGACTTGCAGCAGATTTATGTACGCAGCAAGAACCCGGGGATGGTGCCGCTCAAAGCGCTGCTGACCACCCGCTACGTCACCGGCCCCGACCTGCTGACGCGCTTCAACAACTTCCCGGCAGTCAAGCTCACCGCCAACGCCGCGCCCGGCTACAGCTCCGGTCAGGCACTCAAGGCGCTGGAAGAGATCAGCGCTGAAATCATGACCAATGACTATGCCTTGGCCCTGAGTGGCGAGGCCTTCGAGGAGAAAAAAAGCGGGGGCGCTTCCTCTCAGGTGTTCATCTTCGGCCTGGTCATGGTGTTCCTGATCCTGGCCGCGCAGTACGAAAAATGGTCCCTGCCCGTCGGCGTATTGCTGGCGGTGCCCTTTGCGTTGTTCGGTGCCCTGCTCGCGGTACTGATTCGCGGGCTGAGCAACGATGTTTACTTCCAGATCGGCTTGACCATGCTGGTCGCACTGGCCGCGAAGAATGCGATCCTGATTTTCGAATTTGCGGTACTGAACCGGGAAAGCGGCATGTCTGCCTACGATGCGGCAATGACCGCCGCCAGGGAGCGGCTGCGGCCTATCGTGATGACGTCGCTGGCGTTCATTCTGGGGTGTGTCCCATTGGCCATTGCCGTCGGCGCATCGGAAAACAGCCGACACTCGATCGGCACAGGTGTCATCGGCGGGATGTTGGCGGCAACAGTCATCGCCATTTTCTTCATCCCGCTGTTCTATTACCTGGTTGAACGCTTGACCGAGAAAAAAGGCGCGCCACAACAGACCACCCCGCCGCCTTCGCTCACATCGCCCGGAGAGATCCCCGGTGGCGCTCCCCTGCACAGACATGAGGGGGAATGAATGCGCACATGCCATTTGTCGTGGTTGATTTGTCTGGGGCTCAGCGGCTGCATGCTCGGCCCGGATTACCAGCGCCCGGCCACCGACACCCCGCCGGCCTATCGCTACGCAGAGCAAGAGGCCAACGACCTGTCCAACGCGTTGTGGTGGGAACAGTTCAACGATCCGGTGCTCAATGACTTGATCCGCAGCGCGCTGGCGCAGAACAAAGACATCAAGATCGCCGCCGCCCGGGTCGAGGAGTTTCAGGGCCGTTACGGTGTGGCGCGTTCGCAGCTGTTTCCGCAAATCGGCGCCGCCGCGCAAGGCAGTCGTTCTCGGGCGCCACGCGACAATGGCCCGGTACCGCTGGACTCCAGCGTCGACCCGATTTACCAGAATTATCAGGCCACCCTGAGTGTGAGCTGGGAGCTTGACGTCTGGGGGCGCTTGCGGCGACTCAATGAGTCGGCACGGGCTGACTTGCTGGCCTCGGAAGAAGGTCGGCGGACGGTGATACTCAGCCTGGTCTCGTCGGTGGCATCGAGTTACATCGCGCTGCGCGATCTTGACCGCCAACTGGAAATCGCCCGCACCACGGCCAAGGCCCGTGGCGACTCCTACGAAATCTTCAAGCTGCGTTTCGGTGCCGGGACCATTTCTGAAATGGAATTGGCGCAAAACCTTTCGGAATTCCAGCGCACCCAGGCATCCGTTGCGCAATTCGAGTCACTGGTGGCGCAACAGGAAAACAATCTGGCGGTGCTGCTTGGGCGCAATCCGGGGCCGATCATCAGAGGCCGTGAGCTGACACAACTGTCGCTGCCATCGGTGCCCGCAGGGCTGCCTTCGGACTTGCTTGAGCGCCGCCCCGATTTGCGGCAAGCCGAGTTGAATCTGGTTTCCGCCAACGCCCGAATCGGTGCGGCCAAGGCACTGTATTTCCCGACGATATCGCTGACCGGATTGTTGGGCTCGGTCAGTAATCAACTGTCCAACCTGTTCACCGGGCCGGCCGCCACCTGGTCTTACGGGGTCGCGGCCAGCATGCCGCTCTTCACCGCTGGCGGGATCGCCGGCCAGGTGCAACAGGCTGAGGCCGTTCAAAAACAAACCTTGCTGGCTTACCAACAGTCGATCCAGTCAGCCTTCAGGGATGTTGAAAACGCCCTGGTTGCCGCGAGCAAATCCCGCGAGCAAATGACTTCTCAAGGCAATCAGGTCGAAGCCTTGCGCACCTACACCCGGTTTGCCCGGCTGCGTTACGACAACGGCTACACCAGCTACATAGAAGTGCTGGATGCCGAGCGCAGTCTGTTCGATGCCGAGCTGACCTACACCCGGACCCGGGGCTCGGTGTTCACCGCCATGATCGATGTTTACAAGGCAACAGGCGGAGGCTGGATAAACAAGGCAGACACGTTGACCTCAACCGTCGGCGAACATTGACCATGACCACGCTGCAGTGCGTTCAAGGGCTGGGCGCGGATGCACTTCGCCGATCGAGGGGTTTTCGATGACCGACACCAACAAGAAAATGAGCCTGACGGGACTCACCACTTTGGTGACCGTCAACATGATGGGCTCGGGCATCATCATGTTGCCGACCAGCATGGCGCAACTCGGGGCGGTCTCGTTGTTGTCATGGATCGTCACCGCTGTCGGTTCCATGGCCATTGCATATTGTTTTTCCCAGTGCGGCATCTTCTGTCTGCGCTCGGGCGGGTTATCCGCCTACACCGAAGAGGCGCACGCAAAGTCGGGATTCTTCCTCTGCTCGTATCTGTATTTCCTGTCACTGGCCATCGCCAACGTGGCGGTGGCCATCTCCGCAGTGGGATACATGACGTCGTTCATGCCTTGGCTGGGAAGCGGCGCCATTCCTTTGTTCATCGGAACGGTCGGCTTGCTCTGGATAACCACCGTGGCAAATTTTGGCGGCCCCGGCGTTACCGGCAAGATCGGTGCGATTACGGTCTGGGGCGTGATCATCCCGGTCGCCGGCTTGAGCCTTATCGGATGGTTCTGGTTCAAACCCGATCTGCTGATCGCCGCCTGGAACCCTTACCACCTGCCCATTTCCGAAGCGATCAGCAAAGCAATTCCGCTGACACTCTGGGCCTTTCTCGGCATGGAGTCGGCCGCCCAGGCCTCTGACGCGGTGGAAAATCCCACGCGTACGGTACCGCTGGCCTGCCTGTTCGGCACACTGGGAGCGGCGGTTGTCTACGTGCTCTCGACGACCGTCATTCAGGGGATCATTCCGAATGCCGAGCTGGCTAACTCGTCCGCGCCGTTCGCGCTGGTTTATGCGCATATGTTCAACCCGACGGTCGGCCACATCATCATGGCGTTGGCGGTGATGGCATGTGTCGGCTCGCTGTTGGGCTGGCAGTTCACCCTGGCACAAACCGCCAAGATGACGGCTGACCAGGGCATGTTTCCCAAACTGTTCTGCAAGGTCAGCGCCCGCAATGCCCCCATCGTCGGGATGCTGGTCTGCGGCGTGCTGCAGACTTTAATGGCGCTGTCGACCATTTCGCCGAACGCCAGTGCGCAGTTCGGCAAACTGGTCAGCCTCGCCGCAGTGACCAACCTGATTCCCTATGTAACAGCGGCCACCGGGCTGCTGGTCATGATGTACAAAGCCAAGGTCAGTGCCAGCGTGTACACCCGCAACACCTTGCTGTTGGTGGTGGCCGTGGCGTACTCCCTATACGCGTTGTATGCCTGCGGCAAAGATGCGGTGTTCGGCGGCATTCTGGTTCTGGTGTTCGGCTACCTGCTCTACGGCTTCCTCGCCAAACGATTTGTCGAAGTGTCTGTGCCGGTTCCCCCCCCGGGCCGACAATCCTTGACCGCCGTCTTCGTGACGGCTCAGACATCTGAATTCGAGGAACCCGCACATGAACGTAAAACTGAGCAAATCCAAACCGCTGCTACTCGTCTGCCTACTGACGCTATTGCCAGTCATGGCCCACAGCAGCACGCTTGAGCGCATCCGCACGAGCCACACGTTCACTCTCGGCTACTTGCCGGACTTCGCGCCGTTCAGCGAGCAGGTCGCCGATAAAGCCAGCGGATATGCCATCGACCTCTGTTTGAAAATAGCCGAAAAGGTCAAAAGCGAACTGGCGTTGCCCACGCTGAAGATTGCGTACCAGCCTGTGTCCCTGAACGACGAAATCAATGCCGTCAATTCGGGGAAAATCGACATTCTCTGTACACCGACCCCTCCGACACTGGTGCGGCGCTCGCAGGTCAGCTACTCGGTGCCGGTCTACACCGCCGGTCTCTCGGCCGTGGTGCGCGAGGACGCCTCCCAGCCGTTGCTTAATGTGCTCAATGGCAAGGTGGCCCATACCGGGCCAACGTGGCGTGCCACCGCGAACCTTGGGCTGTCCAATCAAACCTATGCTGCCATCGTCGGCGGTGTGACCGAGGCGTGGATACACCAGCAGATGCGTTTGCTCGGCGTGGTGGCCACGCTGGTCACGGTGGAGAACGCCGATGCAGGCCTCAAACAGGTTGCCGAAGGCAAAGCCAGTGCCTTTTTTGCTGAGCGCATGGTGCTCAAGCATCTGTTGAGCAGGAATGACCCCGAAGGTCACCTGGTGCTGCTGGAGCGGATTTTCGAGTACGCGCCGACGGCCATGGCGCTGGATCGAAACGACGAAGATTTCCGTCTGCTGGTCGACACTGCGCTGAGTGAAATGTACCGCGCCGGCGACATCGAGCAGGCGTACGACAACTACCTGGATGGCGCCGGCGAAGCGGCGAAGAAGCTGTTCAAGATCTACGCGCTACCTTGAGGGCGAGGCCACCAGAATCGGGGGCGCTCAACAGGCCTGGCGCTTCAGTTTGAGGGCCGCTGCAAAAGCCGCTTCGTCATCACCATCGAGGTCTGCAATGACTGCCCGGTGCGCTGCAGCTTGTTCAGCAGACTGGCGCCCAACCAGAGCTGGTAAAGGGTTTCTGCCAGCTGACGAGCATCAGCATCCGGCACACTTTTATCCAGCTGCCCTTCTTCCAGGCACGTCGTGATCCGCGCAACGATGCGCTCGGCGCCGTCACGCAAGGTGAGGCGCATCGACTCGGACAGGTCGGCGACTTCCGCGCTCAACTTGACCACCAGGCATTCATCGCCGTGACCTTCCAGGGTGCAGCGGTTCTGCCAGCCCTGCCAGTAATCCATCAGCCGCTCATAGGCACTGAGCCCCGGCAGTGTCAGGCGTCGCTCCATATCTGCGAGGTAGCCGACGAAGTAATCCTCCAGCAACGCCTGGCCGTAGAGTTCCTTGGATTTGAAGTAGTGATAGAACGAGCCCTTGGGCACACCGGCGGTCTGCAGGATCTCGCTCAGGCCAACGCTGGTGAAGCCCTTTTCGGCCATCATGCGGTGGCCGGTGTCGAGCAGGTGTTGGCGGGTATCGTCGTAGGTCGGTTTCATGGGCGCAAAATACCAAACATTAGACCAGTCGTATATTTCTGATGAGCAGGAGTTTGCCACAGTGATCGCGTGGAAACACGGCCGTAAAAATTTACTAGACGACCGGTCTAATATGAATCTATGCTGTGCCCGTCATTCCTTCCAAGGTGTCGCAGACGAACCCGTCGAGGACACCCGACCACCACAGGGCGCTCTATGAAAATCTTGATGGTTCTGACTTCCCACGATCAGCTTGGCAACACCGGCAAGAAAACCGGCTTCTGGCTCGAAGAGTTCGCGGCCCCCTACTACGCCTTCAAGGATGCCGGTGCACAGATCACTCTGGTATCGCCGGCTGGCGGCCAGCCGCCGCTTGATCCGAAAAGCGATGAGCCCGATGCGCAAACCGCTGAAACCGAGCGCTTTCGCAAGGACCCTGCTGCCCAACAGGCACTGGCCAACACCGGGCGCCTGGCGGATGTCAGCGCTGAGGATTTCGATGCTGTGTTCTACCCGGGTGGCCATGGCCCGCTGTGGGATCTGGCCGAGGACAAACACTCGATCGCACTGATCGAAGCCTTCGACCGCAGCAACAAACCCCACGGGTTCGTCTGCCATGCGCCGGGCGTGCTGCGCCACGTCACGGCTGCCGATGGCAAACCGTTGATTCAAGGCCGGGACGTCACCGGTTTCACCAACGCTGAAGAAGCCGCTGTGGGCCTGACCGATGTCGTGCCGTTCCTGATCGAGGACGAATTCCAGCGTCTTGGCGGGCGCTACGCCAAAGCGGCTGACTGGCAGGTTCACGTGGTGACCGATGGCCAACTGGTGACCGGTCAAAACCCTGCCAGCTCGGCAGCCGTTGCTGAAAAGCTGTTGAAGCTGTTGGCCTGAGCCACCGAGCCTCCCAGACACCGTGCGCATCACGCACGGTGTTTTTTTGCCGCATTACTAGTCGACTGGTCTAATAAGGCCAAAACAGGAACTTCATGAAAAACAGCCCTTTCTTCACGCCTTTCACCCTGGGCCAGCACACCCTGAAAAACCGCATCGTCCTGCCGCCCCTCACCCGCCAGCGCAGCACGCAACCGGGCAATGTCGCCAACGCATTGATGGCCGAGTATTACCAGCAGCGCGCCGGCGCCGGTCTGCTGGTGACCGAAGGCACGCAGATCGAGCCTCGCGGTCAGGGCTACGCCTGGACCCCCGGCATTCACACACCTGAACAAATTGCCGGATGGCGCATTGTCACCGAAGCGGTTCATGCCCGGAACGGCGTGATCTTCGCCCAGCTGTGGCACGTCGGACGTGTGTCCCACACCGCATTGCAACCCGACGGCGCGGCCCCGGTATCCGCTTCCGCCATCGCGACTGAACGGGTCAGCGTGTTCATTGAAACCACGCCGGGCGCTGGGGAGCTGGTCAAGCCATCCGCACCGCGAGCGCTGAGCACCGATGAAGTCCAGGCACTGGTTCAGCTTTATATTCAGGCGGCGCGCAATGCGATGGATGCCGGTTTTGACGGGATCGAATTGCACTGTGCCAACGGCTATCTGGTGAACCAGTTCATTTCTGCGCACAGCAATGTGCGCACCGATCAATACGGTGGCTCGCTGCACAATCGCCTGCGTTTTCTGCGCGAAGTGGTGTCGGGTGTCGCCGAGTGCATCGGCAAGGAAAAAGTCGGCGTGCGGTTCGCGCCACTGTTCACCACCACCGATGAAGCGCGCACTTATCTGGGCATGGTCGAGGAAGACCCGCACACTACTTACATCGAAGCGATCAAGGTGCTTGAGGATGTGGGGATTGCCTACCTGTCCATCGCCGAGGCGGACTGGGACGACGCGCCCGCGATGCCGCAAACATTCCGGCGCGCAGTGCGCGACACCTTCAGCGGCGCCGTCATTTACGCCGGACGCTACAACGCTGAATCCGGAGCGCAATTGCTCGAATCGGGGCTGGCGGACCTGGTGGCGTTCGGTCGGCCGTTCATGGCCAACCCGGACCTGCCGGCGCGCATCGCCAATGACTGGCCGCTCAATCCGCTGAACCCCGCCACGGTCTACGGCGGCAATGCCGAAGGCTATGTGGATTACCCGACCTACAGCGAATAATTCCGCGAATTCGCCCAGCGCTCCCACTGCCCGGGAGCGCTTTCCCCTCTGCGCCAAACGCGCGACCTCGCACGCTGCGATGTGAGGTGTTCGCATCTGCATAAAAAAGATTGCCGATTGATTGTCAGGCGGATTTTTTCAGCCTATCTTGAGTAAAACCTATACAACTAACTTAATTGCGTACAACTCTTGCGCTACGGATTGGCCCTCACGCACAGCACTGCTGCGAGTCCTCTGAATGAACCCACTACTAGCCAGCCATTACCGTGAAATTCTCGTCGGCGTCGGAGAAAACCCCGAGCGTGAAGGTCTGCTCGACACGCCCAAACGTGCGGCCAAAGCGATGCAGTATCTGTGCAACGGCTACACGATGAGCCTGGAAGACGTCACCAACGGCGCACTGTTCGAATCGCAAAGCGATGAGATGGTCATCGTCAGTGACATCGAGCTCTATTCCTTGTGTGAGCACCACATGCTGCCTTTCATCGGCAAGGCGCACGTGGCGTACATCCCCACCGGCAGGGTGCTCGGGCTGTCGAAAGTGGCGCGCGTGGTGGACATGTTCGCCCGGCGCCTGCAGATCCAGGAAAACCTCACCCGGCAAATTGCCGAGGCCATCCAGCAGATCACCGATGCCGCCGGCGTGGCCGTGGTCATTGAGGCCAGGCACATGTGCATGATGATGCGCGGCGTTGAAAAGCAGAATTCGGTCATGACCTCCTCGGTGATGCTCGGCGCGTTTCGTGACAGCACCACCACGCGTCAAGAGTTCCTGCAATTGATCGGGCGGCGAAGTTGATGTTCGACCCTCGATGGGTACGATAAACCTGTACAGCGAAAGTAGGCTGTACAAGCATGATCTTTCCAATTTCACCCTCCTGCCTGTGCCTTCAGGGAGAACGTCAATGACCCGAATTGTGCTCTTGCTGGCTCTGATACTCGGCGTTGCGAGCTGCGGCAGCGTGGATGTCAGTCGCTACGCCGATCAGCAACCGGCGTTGGATCTGCAGCGCTTTTTCAGCCAGCCGGTGAAAGCCTGGGGGATGTTTCAAAAGCGTTCCGGGGAAGTGGTCATGCGCTTCGAGGTCAACATCGTCAGCCATCGTGAAGGTGACAACCTGATTCTTGATGAGCGCTTCCTGTACAGCGACGGTACGCGCCAGCGCCGCGTCTGGACCCTGACGCCCGAGGGCCAGGGACGCTGGAGCGGGCGCGCGGGTGATGTAGTGGGCGTCGCCACAGGTCAGGTGGCCGGCAATGCGCTGCACTGGCGGTATCGCCTGAACCTGCCGGTTGATGGCTCGACCTATGAAATGAGCATGGACGACTGGATGTACCAGATGGACGAGGACACGCTGATCAATCGCACCCGCATGTCCAAGCTCGGGGTTGAAGTTGGCCAGGTGACCTTGTTCTTCCGCCGTCAGGGTGCCGGAGTCAGTCAATGAACAGCGCGTTCAGCATGACGTCCCTGGGCGATGATTATCGTGCCCTGGTGATCGGCGCCAGTGGCGCCATCGGCCGCGCGTTTTGCCAGCAGCTCAGTCAGGACCCGCGCTGTGCCGGCGTTCGTGAACTGGGGCGCCATACCGTTCCAGCGCTGGATCTCGAGCAGCCAGAATCGATCGCCAGCGCCGCCGCCGAACTGGCCGCGCAAGCGCCCTATCAGTTGATCGTGCACGCTGCGGGCCTGCTGCATCGAGAGCGGATCAAGCCGGAAAAGAGCTACAGCGCGATCGAGGCCGATGCGCTGCAAGCCGTGTTTCAAGTGAACGCGCTGGGGCCGGCGATGGTGTTGCGGCATTTTCTGCCGCTGCTTGATCCCCAAGGGGCGATGGCGATGCTCTCGGCCAAGGTTGGAAGCATCGGCGACAACCGATTGGGCGGCTGGTACGCCTATCGCGCCTCCAAGGCGGCGCTGAACATGCTGATCAAGACCGCAGCGATCGAACTGGCCCGCACCCGCCCGCAAAGCCGCTTGCTGAGTCTGCACCCGGGCACGGTCGTGTCGGGGTTGTCGCAACCTTTTCGCGGGGCATCCAGCGCCCGACCCGCGGACGTTGCCGCTGAGCAGCTACTGAACCTGATTGACCAGTTGACGCCGGCCGACAGTGGCCAGTTCTTTGCCTACGATGGACAACGCCTGCCCTGGTAGGCAAGGAGTGAAGCATGAATCTGCAAACCCTGACCGAACGCGCGGCCAACAGCGAAATTCGTGAGCTGGAGTTGCTGTCGCTCGAAGGTGGTTTTTATCTGGCCCGGGTTCGCCTGGATCACGGTCAGTTCACCTTGCTCGACGACGCGGCCAAACCGATGCACCTGCGTTCAATCACCCATCTGCGTGACTTGCTGCAGACCGTGCCGGCATTCCCATGCGTGCTGGTGCAGCAATGCGTGCACGACGAAATGTGTGGCCGTAATACCGGGCCGGTCGAAGAGCTGCGCATTCCGTTTTCGCTGGCCACGTCGTTATGAAACGAATCCTGCCGGACTGCACTGAATGAACCCGAATCGTCGGTTGTGCCTGGTGCTGGGCGATCAGTTGTCGTTCGATCTGGCCTCCTTGCAGACGCTCGACAGCGAGCGCGACACCGTGCTGCTGGTCGAGGTCATGGAAGAAGCCAGCCATGTACCGCACCATCCGCAAAAGATTGCCCTGATCTTCAGCGCCATGCGCCACTTCGCCCAGTCGCTGCGAGACCAGGGCATTCGTGTCGAATATGTGACGCTGGATGATCCGCACAACAGCGGTTCGGTGCCGGGGGAATTACGCCGTTGGCAACAGCGCTTGCAGGTCGAGCAAGTACACGTCACCGAGTGCGGTGACTGGCGCCTGGAACAATCGATCAAGGATTGTGGCCTGCCCGTTTGTTGGCACGCCGATTCGCGTTTTTTGTGCAGTCGCGCCGAGTTCGCCGCCTGGGCTGCGGGGAAAAAACAGTTGCGCATGGAGTTCTTTTATCGCGAGATGCGCCGCAAGAGTCGCTTGCTGCTCAATGGCGATGGCACGGCGGTGGGCGGTGCTTGGAACTTCGATGCCGAGAATCGCAAGTCCCTGCCCAAAGGTGTGAAAGCCCCCTACCCGATCCGTTTCAGTAACGACGCCATCACCCGCGAGGTGCTGGATCTGGTGCAGGCGCGCTTCAGCCAGCACTACGGTGCACTCGATGATTTCAATTACCCGGTCACCCATGCCGACGCGCAGGCGCTGTGGGACTATTTTCTGGATTATGGCCTGGCGGGTTTCGGTGACTATCAGGACGCCATGGCCAGTGACGAGCCGTTCCTGTTTCATGCACGCATCAGCGCCGCGCTCAATATCGGCCTGCTGGATTTGCGGCGGTTGTGCAGCGACGTCGAGTCGGCCTATTGGGCCGGCAGGATTGCCCTGAATGCCGCCGAGGGCTTCATTCGGCAACTGATCGGCTGGCGGGAATACGTGCGCGGCGTGTACTGGCTGAAAATGCCGGACTACGCACTGGGCAACGCCTTCGGCAACAGCCGTGCACTGCCAGAGTTCTACTGGACCGGTGCCACGCAGATGAACTGCATGCGCCAGGCCATCGGCCAGAGTCTGCAGCATGCCTATGCGCACCACATTCAGCGGCTGATGGTCACCGGCAATTTCGCCCTGCTCGCCGGCATTGCGCCGAGCCAGATCTGCGAATGGTATCTGGCGATCTACATGGACGCCTTCGACTGGGTCGAGTTGCCCAACACGCTGGGCATGGTCATGCATGCCGATGGCGGCTATCTCGGTTCCAAACCTTATTGCGCCAGTGGCCAATACATCAATCGCATGTCTGACTACTGCCGCGGCTGCGCCTACAAGGTCAGCGAAAGTACCGCGGACAATGCCTGCCCGTTCAATGCGTTGTACTGGCATTTTCTGATGCGCCACGGTGAACAGCTGCGCGGCAATCAGCGCATGGCGATGATGTACAAGAACCTCGACCGCATGCCGTCAGCCAAACAGGAGGCACTGTGGCAACGCGGGCAGAACCTGTTGGCGCGTCTGGATAACGGCGAATCGATCTGAAATGAACGCTCGCTTGCGCCGGTGGTGAAACTTAAGCACAACCCGCCCGGTCAACGGATGATCGGCGCTCGAGTCCTCCGCGAGCGCAATGTCCACTGCTCGTGTTGTGCTTACGCGCTCTATGCAGCCAGCCCTTGAACATTCAACAAAGCAGGTCACATGGATACCCTTGAACACCTTAGTCGCGAAGCGCTCGAGTCAGAAGTCAGGCGATTGCGTGCGGCGCTTCAAAGCACTCAGGTCGACACACAGGACGTTGACCTCGAGCGCGACATGGCGGCGCAGCTGCAAGCCAGTCGGGACGCCCTCGCCCGCAGCGAGGCTCGCTTCATCACCATTCTGGAAACCATCGAATCGGCGTTTGCCATCGTCAAGGTCAAGTTCGACGCTGACGATAAGCCGGTCGATTACTACTTCGTCGAAGCCAACCCGGCGTTCGAACACCAGTGCGGCGTCAACCTGCGCGGCAAATGGGTGACCGAGTTCGCGCCCAATCTGGAAAGCTTCTGGTTTGAAACCTACGGCCATGTGGCCAAGACCGGGGAACCGGCGAACTTCGAGAATTACGCCAACACCTTCGAGCGCTGGTTCGACGTGCGCGCCGTGCGTGTCGGCGATCCGGCCGACCGGCAGATCGCCATTCTGTTCAACGACGTCACCCAGCGGCGTGACGCCGAGGAGCGTTTGCGAGCCAGCGAGGCCATCGCGCGGGAGAACGTCGAGCGTGTGCAACTGGCGCTCGCCGCCGGCGCCATTATCGGCACCTGGCACTGGGATCTGCTCACCGATCGTTTCGCCGTGGACGAAGCATTCGCCCGGGTGTTTGACCTCGACCCGGCGCTGGGCCGCGAAGGGCTCAGCCTCGAACAAGTGATGGTGACCGTGCATCCCGAAGACCGCGATGGACTGACCAGCGCGATCAACGAAGCCATCGGCCGTGGTGGCGCCTACTCTCATCAGTACCGCGTGCGTCGCACAGACGGCAAGTACCCGTGGATCGAGGCCAACGGCCGGGTTGAGTGTGCAGACGATGGAACGCCGCTGCGCTTTCCCGGTGTACTGATCGATGTCGAGGAGCGGCGCAATGTCGAAGCGGAGCGCGACCGCGCCATTGCTGCATTGCGCGCGCTCAACGATACGTTGGAGCAGCGCGTTTCATCGCGCACCGCAGAATTGATGCAAGCCGAAGAGAAACTCCGTCAGTCACAGAAAATGGAAGCCGTCGGCCAACTGACCGGGGGCCTGGCGCATGACTTCAATAATCTGTTGGCCGGCATTTCCGGCGCACTGGAGTTGATGGGCGCACGCATCAGCCAGGGACGGCTGAACGAAGTCGACAAATACATGATGACCGCCCAGGGCGCGGTCAAGCGTGCGGCCGCCCTGACCCACCGGCTGCTGGCGTTCTCTCGACGCCAAACCCTCGATCCGCGCCCCACCGACGTCAACACGCTGATGACCGGCATGACCGAACTGATCCAGCGTACGGTTGGCCCCAGCATCGTCCTGGAAACCCGCGCCGCGCCGGGGCTTTGGCCAACGCTGGTGGATGCCAGTCAGTTGGAGAATGCTCTGCTCAACCTGTGCATCAACGCGCGCGATGCGATGCCGGACGGTGGGCGCATCACCATCGAAACCGCCAACCGCACGCTGGACGGCGAGACCGCGCGCACCCTGGACATGCCAGAGGGCGAATACCTGTGCCTGTGCGTGACCGATACCGGCACCGGCATGACCGCCGATGTCATCGCCAAGGCCTTCGACCCGTTCTTCACCACCAAACCGCTGGGCCAGGGCACGGGGCTGGGACTGTCGATGATCTATGGTTTCGCCAAGCAATCCGGCGGCCAGGTGCGCGTGCATTCGCAGGTCGGCCGGGGCACAGAAATGTGCATTTATCTGCCTCGCTATCATGGCGAACCGCTGCCGAATCAGGATCACAAGGACAACGCGCCGGCCGCCGTGCCCAAGGCAGGCGAGACCATTCTGGTGGTGGACGACGAGCCTACGGTGCGTGCGCTGCTGACTGACGTGCTCGGCGATCTCGGCTACACCTTGATAGAGGCTGCTGACAGCGTGGTCGGGCTGAAGATGTTGCGCTCGGACATTCACATCGACTTGCTGATCACCGACGTCGGCTTGCCGGGTGGCATGAACGGTCGGCAACTGGCCGATGCCGGCCGGGAAATCCGCCAGAACCTGAAGACCCTGTTCATTACCGGGTACGCGGAAAACGCGGTGATTGGTGCCGGTCAGCTTGGCCCGGACATGCAGGTGCTGACCAAGCCTTTCGCCGTCGACACGCTGGTGGCGCGGGTCAGTGACCTGATGGCGACGAAGTCCGAATAATCCGCTGCGGCGGTACGAATCCAGAGAGAGTGGCTGCGGCCAAGGAGTGATAAATGATGACGTTTCTGATTTTCCTGATCGCGTGCGGCGCTGCAGCGAGTACCGGGGTGATTTTCAAACCCGGGCCATGGTACGAAGGACTGAATAAACCCGGATTTACCCCACCCAATTGGGCGTTTCCGGTGGCCTGGACGATTATCTATCTATTGCTGGCCTGGGCCGGTTATCGCTTGAGCCTGATTCCCGGCAGTCAGACCGTGTTGGCACTGTGGGCGGCGCAGATTGCCTTGAATACGTTGTGGACGCCGGTGTTCTTCGGCGCGCATCAGGTATTGGCCGCCATGGTGATTCTGTTGGTGTTGTGGCTAGTAGTCGCGGCAATGGTGTTTCTGGCGATGCGCCTGGATGTGATCACTGGGCTGATACTGTTTCCTTATCTGGCCTGGTTGTGTGTGGCGGCGGCGTTGAATTTCTCGATTTTGCGCAACAACCGTGGGTGATCAAGCGCACCAGCCAATGTTCATTGGAGTGCTGAAGGGGGCTGGATTTCATCTATGAAAATAGAGACAGCCCCATTCTGCCAATCAGGAAAACCAGCAGAATCAGGAAAAAGATCCGAATAAAGCCACTGCCATACCGCAGTGCCAGAAAAACGCCAGTCAGCGAGCCGGCAATATTGCACAGTGCTACGACGCCACCTACAGCCCACAGAACATTTCCCGTTGGTACAAAAAACATGAGCGCGGCGCAGAACGTGCCCAGATTGACCAGCTTTGCGGAGGCGGAGGCATTTAAAAAATCAAAGCCAAAATATTTTACGAAAATGAATAGCAGAAGGCTGCCGCTACCCGGACCGAAGACGCCGTCATAAAAACCAATCAAGCCACCAAAAAAAATGCCCCACGCAATTTCCTTTGTTCCGCAATGAAATTCAGTGCTGATCAGGCCTAATCTTTTTTCCGCGAACGTATAGATCGCCATCGCTATCAAAACAAAAAAAACAACGAACTCCATGGTTTTTTTGGGAACGATTGACACTGAAAACGCGCCAATGAACGCAAAAACGAATGCCGACAGCATGGTGGGCAACATCAGTTTCCAGACAATTTTTATTCTTTTGGTATAGCTGTATATCGAAGAAAGATTGCCCGCAAGAACTGCCAGCTTATTGGTTCCAAATACGGTTGCCAAACTATATTGAGGAAGCGCATGCAAAAGTGCTGGCAGCTGTACAAGCCCGCCACCACCTACCGCTGCATCTATCAAACCACCACAGAATGCAAAAAAGCCTAAAGCGAACAACGCTTGTTCAAAATCCATTCAGGAGATCCTTTCGGGACTGAAGTTCTCCGCAAAGTATCACAACATCCTCCAGGTTAATTTTCCGCAGTAAGATATCGATGCATGGCCTCGAAAGCTCTTCCTACGCGCTCATTATAGTTGAGCATGATGCCTTTCATGCGACCGAGCTTGAAAGGTATATCCATCGCTCGACCGTACGCTTGCGCGGCGGCCAACGCATGAAGACCATGTTTGTTTTCGACTTCGCCTGAGTGCCCCATCACGTAACCTTTAGCGTTACGTAGAGCTTGAACATCCGTTTTTAGCAGAGGATTGACTTCAAGCAACTTGGCTTCAATGTACTGAGCGATGAAATTATATTCACGACCATTCCAAAGTTCTGAAGCGATAGAAACCATCATGGCATCCATGATTGAACTCTTGTGCTCTATCGAATTCAGAGCTGATTTGTGTTCTGAGACTCCAGTACTGTAAAGAAAATCTGAGAATTCATTGCATTCTCGAACTTTGTGTTGATTTTCAATCCAGGCAGTCGCGTTAAAAGCTGAAGTCATGTATTCGAACATGCCATCATGCCCAGGGTGCCCGAGCCCGAAGTCGTCTTTCGCAACTTCATGCATGTGTGCCATGACATTCAGATATTCGATGTGTCTTTCAGCAGATACGGATAGCGCGTCTGCTGAGAGTCGCATAATTATTTTTGCAGAGACCAAGCTGGTGGTTTTATGTGTTTCATTCCATCCATTAAAGAATTTCAGAACAGCCGAATCCATTGCGGCCTTTTCAAGAAACGCTTCAAATGCGTTCTCGGCATGGCGCTGGGCATCCTGGGTAATGGGATGATTAAGCACTTCCAGCATGGCATCCTGAATGTCAGGGATATGCGTGACGTTTGCCAATACGGGCTGTCTGCGCTGATTCTGCAATATCACTCGACCAGGTATTTTCAAATTCCTGATGTGCTTTGGCAGAGCGTCTATAAAAGCTTCACCAAACTCTTGCATGGATCTGTAACTATTAAATGCGTCAACGCGACTCTGCAACATGGTTGAGCTCATGAGCTTATCCTTCTCCCTAAAGATATGCCGAGTTAATCCGCTGATTTAAACTTCCACAATCAGATCAGGCTTTAAACAATATGTGACTTGAAGGGTTTCGACAAGTGACTTATAATGATCAAACCCTTCATTATAAGTGAGCAATGGCATGGAGCTTTCTCAACTTACTATGTTCAAGACTGTAGCGGATCACGGAAGTATCATTCGCGCCTCTGAATTACTGCACTGTGTGCCGTCCAACATTACCAACAGAATCAAACTTCTGGAAAAAGAACTTGGGGTATCTTTGTTTATCAGGAAAGGTCGGGGGCTTGTTATCAGCCCTTCCGGTAGATTATTTCTTGGGTATGCAAACAAAATCCTGTCTTTGTGCCAGGAATCACAAAGAGCGCTCGATCCTGCGGCGGCGCCGTCAGGACTCTTGAAGATCGGGGCAATAGAGTCATCGGCCACCGGCAGACTGCCCAAGTTGCTTTCAAAGTTTCATCAACTCTATCCGTCTGTGCAAATGCAGTTCAGCACCGGTGACTGGTCGCAGTTATTGAATGATGTGGTTGATCATAAACTCGACGGTGCCATCATTGCTGTCAATCAGGATCATCCTGATATTGAAAGTATCGAAATCTACAAGGAAGAACTGGTATTGATTGCCTCTTCAGCTGCGGGACACGTGCATAATCCGCAGGACTTGAGTGGCACGGATATATTCATGTGGCCTGAGGGCTGTCCTTATAGAAAGGCGCTGGAAAACTGGCTGCAAGCGCATGGTGTTGTTAGTCCTATAACAAGCATCGCCAGTTACGGCACCATTCTTGGGTGTGTCAGCTCTAGAGCGGGTGTTTCGTTAGTGCCCAGAGGCGTTTTTGAACAGTTTCGCAGGATCGGTGACATAAGCGGCCATGTATTTGACGACCTGTACCCAATACAGAATTATTTTATATGGAATAAAAACAGTGGACCTCATCGAGCAAAAGAAAAATTTGCGGAGCTGCTCGTAGAGGAATTCAAGGACGTCTGACGTCATTTTTACAGTTTTGCGCGCCCACTGATCTCAGTGCCTGCCCGGGGTGTTGTCCTTTCTTTGCCTTCGTTCTCGTGAGTCGAAACGGCAGCAGCCGTACGTCGGTTGATGCCTGGCACGTCGAATCGGCGTTTATCGATTCACTCTCCCTCCTTTTGATTTATACCTGTCAAAAATCCCATTTGTTCAGTCGATATAGCGACTTTGCCTCACGCTCGACCAGCCCTTGCCGGTCCCGTGAGCGCTCACGCCTGCCCGCAAACCCGCGTAGCGGCGTTGTTCTATGCTTCATTCTGAATTAGTGATTTAACTAGGTAGTTACCTAACTATATAATGCACGCCTCATTTCAACGGGACATTCAACGTGAAGCAGAGTCAACGCCTCTCGGGCATATCAAAATTCATTCTGGTCGGGCTGGGGGTGATCATCGCCCTGCTCGGCCTGGCACTTGCGGCTGGCGGAGTGAAGCTGGTCAGCCTGGGAGGGTCGTGGTACTTCCTCGTGGGCGGTCTGGTGATGGCCGTTTCCGGTCTGCTGATCGCTCGCTTCAAGACGGCCGGCGCCTGGCTGTTCGCGGCATTTCTGGTCGGGACCGCAATCTGGGCGGTGAGCGATGCCGGGCTGGTGTTCTGGCCGGTGTTCTCGCGCCTGTTCATGTTCAGCGCCGTAGGCCTGGTGGTGGCGCTGGTCTACCCGCTGCTCAAGCGTGCCAACGGTGGCGTGCCGGGGCGTGCCGCTTACGGCGTTGCCGCTGTCCTGGCCGTGGGGCTGGCGGTGGCTGCCGGCAATATGTTCGTCGCGCATCCGACTGTCGCTGCCACCGGCACGGGCCCGGGCCTGACGCCGGTTGAGCCAGACAAGGCGCAAAAAGACTGGGCGCATTACGGTAATACCGAAGGCGGCAGCCGCTTTGCTGCGCTGGACCAGATCAACCGCAACAACGTCGACAAACTGAAAGTGGCGTGGACCTACCACACCGGTGACGTCGCCGAGAGCGATGGCAACGGTGCCGAAGACCAGCTCACCCCGCTGCAAATCGGCAACAAGGTGTTCATCTGCACCCCGCACAACAACCTGATCGCGCTGGATGCCGACACCGGCAAAGAGCTGTGGAAGAACGCGATCAACGCCAAATCGAAAGTCTGGCAGCGTTGCCGTGGCATGGCCTATTTCGATGCCACCAAGGCCATCGCTCAGCCAAGCAATTCGAGCATCATCGAAGCCAAACCGGCGCCTGTCGCCAATTGCCAGCGCCGTCTGCTGACCAACACCATCGACGCTCGCCTGATCGCGGTCGATGCCGACACCGGCGAGTTCTGCCAGGGTTTCGGCAACAACGGTCAGGTTGATCTGAAGGCCGGTCTGGGCGATGTGCCGGACAGCTACTATCAGCTCTCCTCCGCTCCGCTGATGGCCGGTACCACCGTGGTGGTCGGCGGTCGTGTGGCCGACAACGTGCAAACCGACATGCCGGGTGGCGTGATCCGTGGTTTTGATGTGATCACCGGCGCCATGCGCTGGGCGTTCGACCCGGGCAACCCGCAGGATAAAAAGGCCCCGGCCGATGGCAGCACGTATGTGCGCAGCACGCCGAACAGCTGGGCGCCAATGTCCTACGACCCGGCGACCAACACCGTGTTCTTGCCGATGGGCAGCTCGTCCACCGACATCTATGGTGTCGAGCGTAGCAAACTCGATCACACTTACGGCGCCTCGGTGCTCGCGCTGGACGCCACCACCGGTGATGAACGCTGGGTGTTCCAGACCGTGCACAACGATCTCTGGGACTTCGACCTGCCGATGCAGCCGAGCCTGATCGACTTCACCAAGGACGGCAAAACCGTTCCGGCGCTGGTCATCGGCACCAAGGCTGGGCAGATCTACGTGCTCGACCGCGCCACCGGCAAGCCGTTGACCGACGTTAAAGAAGTCCCGGTCAAAGCCGCGAACATCCCGAACGAACCGTACTCGCCAACCCAGCCGAAATCGGTGGGCATGCCGCAGATCGGTGCCCAGCACCTGACTGAGTCGGACATGTGGGGCGCCACCCCGTACGACCAGTTGCTGTGTCGGATCGATTTCAAATCGATGCGTTACGACGGCCTGTACACCGCGCCGGGTACCGACAAATCGCTGAGCTTCCCGGGTTCGCTGGGCGGTATGAACTGGGGCAGCCTCTCCACTGACCCGGTCCACGGTTTCATCTTCGTCAACGACATGCGCCTGGGTCTGTGGATCCAGATGATTCCGTCGCAGAACAAGGCTCAAGCCTCGTCCGGTGGCGAAGCGTTGAACACCGGCATGGGCGCGGTACCGCTCAAAGGCACGCCGTATGCGGTGAACAAAAACCGCTTCCTGTCGGTGGCCGGCATTCCTTGCCAGGCGCCACCGTTCGGCACCCTGACCGCGATCGACATGAAGACCCAGAAAGTCGCCTGGCAGGTTCCGGTTGGCACCGTTGAAGACACCGGTCCCCTGGGCATCCGCATGCACCTGCCGATCAAGATTGGCCTGCCAACCCTGGGCGGCACCCTGTCAACTCAAGGTGGCCTGATCTTCATCGCCGGTACTCAGGACTTCTACCTGCGCGCCTTCAACAGCGGCAACGGCGAGGAAATCTGGAAAGCGCGTCTGCCGGTCGGCAGCCAGGGCGGTCCGATGACCTACGTTTCGCCGAAAACCGGCAAGCAGTACATCGTTGTCACCGCTGGCGGCGCGCGTCAGTCGACCGATCGCGGCGACTACGTGATGGCTTACGCCTTGCCGTAAACCGCAGTGCCCGTGTTGAACACGGGCGCTTTCTTTTTGCGCGCGGCACCTGAGGGTGCCGCGCCGCTTTCCGATATTGCTACCGCTTTGAGCAGGAAGATCTCCATGTTTGGTTTTACTCGTAACGGCTGGGTCAACGGCGTGCTGTTGGGCCTGACCTGCAGCGCCACCCTGCCCGCCTTCGCCGATACCGATGCAAACCTGTTGACCCGTAACACCCTGACCGGTGACTGGGGTGGCTTGCGTCACCAGATGGACCAGGACGGGATCAAGTTCACCGGCGATTACACCGGTGAAATGGCTTACAACGCCGATGGCGGCCTGCATCGCTCCGGCCGTTACTCGCAGAACATCAAGCTCGGCGCCCAGTTTGATCTGAGCAAGTTGTATGGCGTGGAGAACGCCGGCAAGGTCCAGTTGACCATCAACGACCGACGCGGCAACAGCGCCTCCGAAGACCTGGTTGGTAACCGTCTGCCGATCCAGGAAAACTACGGCGGCCTCTACACCCGACTGACGGAACTCAGCTACGAGCGCAGTCTGTTCACCCCGGCGCTCAACGTAAAACTCGGCTACATGGCCATGGGCAACGACCTCGGCGGCCTCGACAGCGGCATTCTGTGCAACTTCATGAACGCCGGTTTCTGCGGCCATCCGCTGAACATGTCCGGCGGCAGTGGCTGGACCAACTACCCCAACGCGCACCTGGGCGTGCGGGTGAAGTACGACTTGTCGTCCTCGTGGCAACTGCGCGTGGCCGCGTTCAACGTCGACCCGGAAAGCAACGGCAACTCCAGCCGCGCCTGGCATCTGGGCCCTAAACACACCACCGGCACCGTGGTGCCGATCGAGCTGGTGTACAAGCACGCGGGCCAATTGCCCGGCGAATACAAGCTGGGTTACTACTACGACAGCTCGGACGTGAAACGCATCGGCAGCGACAAAGAAGTCTCCGGGCGTGGCGGGCATTACCTGCTGATTGATCAGGCGGTATGGAGTTCGCAATCGTCCGAGGGCCGCAGCCTGCATGCGTTCGGCCAATACTCGGCAGCCAGCGAGGCGGCTTCGCCATTCAGCAAGTGGTATGGCACCGGTCTGGTGCTGTACAAACCGTTCGAAGGTCGCCCGCGTGACACCGTCGCCCTGGGCTACGGCCGCGCCGTGCCTAACCCGCGCAGCCGCGACGTGCAGCAGGACGCCGCCATGGCCAACGGCACGCAGTTCCCGAACCTGGACAGTGGCGAGCAGTTGATCGAACTCGGCTACGGCTACCAGGCCACGCCTTGGCTGACACTGCGCCCGAACCTGCAATACATCATCGAGCCGGGGGCCTTTTCCGGGCAGGACATCGACAATGCGTTGGTGTTTGGCTTGCAGGTGAAAGCTTCGCTCTGACTTCTGGCAGAACTGCAGGCAATAAAAAACCCGGCGTAATGACCGGGTTTTTTATTGCCTGACAATTGTCGTAACCAAGATGCTCAGTCAACACCGAACCTTTACCCCCAAACCTGCGTCGGAGCTAGGGCGTTAACGCTTACCGCTCGCCACGAGGTTTCCGTTTGAAAGCTGCCATCGTCAAAAAATACCGTCTGATCATCAAGACCATGGGCTACGTGGGCTGGTCGCTGTTCTGGCTGTTGCTCTGGGACATCGCCGTCACCGTCGACTTCATGTTGTTCCTCAACGCCAAGATCAACCTGCCGCTGATGCCGCTGACGCTGCTCGGTTCAGCGCTGGTGGTGCTGATCAGTTTCCGCAACAGCAGCGCGTACAACCGTTGGTGGGAAGCGCGCACGCTGTGGGGCATGATGATCAACAGCTCGCGCAGCTTCGCCCGGCAGGTGCTGACGCTGCTGGATGATCCGCAAAACGAAATCAACCCGGTGAAGGCGACGCTGTTGCGCCGCCATGTGGCGTACGTCAATTGCCTCGCCGCGCACCTGCAAGGTCAGCCTTGCCCGGAGGAGGTCCGCGCGTTTATCCCGGCAGATGAGTTCGCCCGCAGTGGCACCACCAACAACTTCGCCAACGACATCCTCACCGGCTCTGCATCGTTGCTGGCCCGGGAATACAAGGGCGGGCGTCTGGACAGCATTCGTCTGGCGCGGCTGGAATCGACCATGGTCGAGCTGTCCAACAGTCAGGGCGGGATGGAGCGGATCGCCAATACCCCGCTGCCTTACCCTTACGTGTATTTCCCGCGCCTGTTTATCTCGCTGTTCTGCCTGATTGTGCCGGTGGGGCTGGTAGAGTCGCTGGGCTGGTTCACCCCGCTCGCCTCGACCGTGGTGGGCTTCATGCTGCTGGCCATCGAGCGCATCGGCACCGACCTGCAAAGCCCTTTTCGCCATAGTGAGCACCAGATTCAGATGGAGGCTCTGTGCGAAACCATCGAGAAAAACCTGCAGTCGATGCAGCGTGATTCATTGGGGGATGCGCGCAGGGTTGAAGAGACTGTTTAAACACATGCACGCCAGGGCATGACGCCCTGGCGAGTCGCAGGTATTACTTTTTCTTTTTCGCCGGCTTGTCAGCCTTCTTTGCATCCTTGGCCTTTTCCGGCTTGCTATCGGCTTTCTTGGCAGACTTTTTCGGTTCGGCGTCTTTCTTCTTGTCTTTCTTGTCGGAAGACTTGGAAAGCGTGGAGGCTGCCGCCGATTTCTTTTCCGGCGAGGACTTTTTGTCTTTCAAGTCCTTGCTGGCTTTCGAAGCATCGTCTTTTTTGCTTTTCTTCTCGTCTTTAGCCACGTTGACCACCTCTCGGAATGTGCCGGTATTGGCACCAGGCCTGCGCGAATGAACACAAGCTGATCGTTAGGCGTGAGCGTTCGGGCGGGGTTCAGATTATTTGACTCGATCCAGCGCCCTTGACGAAGACTGGCCGTTCAACAAGTTGTCAATAGCACAGTTGTGCGACTGTTCTGGAGATAGCGCAGTGATAGGCTTTTCTGGCGTCACATTACGCGAATGCCCGATCTGTTCAGAAGGCAGGTCGGGGCCGCTGTATAAGCCCGCTGTCAGTTAACTGAAAGGATTCGAACATGAAAAAGCCCATGACAACTCTGGCCATCTGCGCGACGCTTGCTTTCGCCGCAACCGTCACAAACGCTGCCGTGCATCCAACGACCATCACTGCTCCACAGACGGTCAAGCAGGCGACCGCCTCGATTGACACGCCTTTCTCAACCCAGCGAAAAGCCGGAGAAATCCAGACGGCCAGTCTGGCCAGAAGTTGCTCCGATGAGCGCTATTCCTGGTGGGAATTCAGTGGCTGGGAAATAATCGCCTGTCTCGGAAGCGGTCAGTGGTAATTATTCAAACGAGTCTGGTGCGTGACTTATGTGCTGAGCACGCACCAGCGCCTGCCTCAAAAACCCTCCGCTCTGATGCGCCTAAATGCACGCCCCGGCTTGGGGTAATCCTCAAAACATAAAGGTAGGTATGACCGGAATGAACGACAGCCGGAAATTCCAGCGGCTGCTGATCAGGTCATCCGGATGAATCGCCGAGTACTGAATTTCCCCGGAAATTCTCACCGGCAACTTGCCGAAATTGAAGATTCGCCCAGCACCGATACCGATCGGAAACGTGACTTTATTACCGCCCTCGGCCTTCCAGTTGACCGTTACGTTGGGGGTCATGCCGATGCGCCACTGTTCCGGCCCTGGAATCGCTCGCTGAATGAAATACTGCACATTGGTCAGACTGACATCCTTGCGCTTGCTATCACCGCCAACCGACCACCAGTGCTGCGGGAAAACGCCAAGGGTCCAGTCCGGACCAAGGTACGCGGCGACGAACGCCGGGCCCAGCGAGTATTTGCCCGTGCCGAGCACGTCTTCTTCGGCAGTCGGAAACATCGCGGTCGGGCCGAACCCCCAGACCATCTTGCCACCCCCAGCAAAGCGGATCGGTTCCTTGGGCGAGAACACGCCGACGTAGGCCAGGTCACCGAAGCCGCTGGTGCGCTCGAACGGATCCTGTACAACCGAGGTGAAGTCACCGCGATCGTGCAGAATCTCGTTAGGGCCCATGCCGATCAGATTACCGGCCTTGCGGTTGACCGGGGCGCTGACGTAGCTGATCGGCAGGCGGTTGATCAGGTTCCAGTCTTCGCCAAGAGAAATCGGAAAGGTCGGCATGAAACTGTATTTACCGAGCATCCGTGTGCCGTTGCTGTGCGGTCCTTTGAGGGCGGTGTAATCGTATTGGTTGAACAGCAGGACAAGGTTGCCTACCGGATTGTCCATCAGTCTGGATATCTGTTCGGTGGACGGCTCGCAGCCGGCCTTGACCACTTCTTTCAGGTCAATGTCGAAGTCCTGTTGTAGCTGGTGACACTTTTCCGGATCGACCTTGGCCCCTGCAACTGGCGGGGAAGCCAATTCCGGCAGAGGGCTGGCGGCACAGGCCATGCCACTGAGCACGGCCGCGCAGAGTGTCAAACCTGATCGAATCCTTATCGATTGCATCGATTTGCACTCCATTTCACCAGGCGTACTGAAGGCGCAGGGTCCAAGTGTTCACGTCCGGGGAGCTTCTATTGTTTGATCAGATCACTTGGCTTCCAGCTCTGGTCAAAAAACGCCTGTTTCGGCCCATACAGCCGCACGATCACCAGGAAGCCTTTCTCCGGTACGGTCTTGATCCAGTTCTTGCCTTCACCTGGCGATTTCGGCCCGAAGTAGATGTCGGTGGAGCCGTCGCTGTTCTGCGCCGGTTTATCCATCTGATTGAGGGACGGGAACGGTTGACCATTGTCCAGACCTGAGGCGGTCAAGTTGTCATAGGCGGTGACCGACCAGAACAACGCCGCCGGGACATTGGCCGGAAGGTTGAGCTTGTAGGTCTGGGCGCCGTCGAGAAACTTGCCCTCGGCGTCTCGGGTCGTCGCGGGATACTTGGCACCGGCGCCGACCATGTTCATGACCATACCCGGACTGTCCGAATAGGCCGAGGTGAAGAACGCCACGCGCTGCTCGAGATTGGTGAAGCTGCCGCTGGATTGAAACTCGGTGTTCTCCCCGGCGAAGGTGTTCACGTATTGGCGATCCTTGTAGTACAGACCGCCCGGCTCTTTGTACAGCAAGTGACTGGTCACCACTTTGCTCATTTTGAACGCGGTGCGCGCGGCGTCATCCAGCAACTTGCGTCGCTCGGCATCCGGGGCGAAGGGCTTGCCCTTCTCGATGCCAAGGGTGTGCAAGAAGCCGCGCATGTCCATGTCCGCTGGATCGACAGCTTCGGCGTCGATAAAGCGCGACAGCATGTCGAAGTAGCGGCCGTCTTCGGGGAACAGCATGTTGATCGGTGCGCCGGTAGCGTCGGGGAATTGCATCGGCCGGGCTGAGTCCTTCTTGCCCAACGGATAGATCTTCGTGCGCTCGACTTCGGCCACCGGCACGCTAAGGTCTTTCGGGTCCTTGAAGAAGGTGCGCCAGAACAGAAACACGTTGTTGGTGCGCGAACGGTAGACGAATCCCTCGGTCGGCTCCGGCCCCTTGTAATCAGGCGGGAGCAGCACGTAGGTGCCGCCCTTGCCCTTGTCGGGGCCGGCCAGGCCAACGTCACCGCGCCAGGTCCTGCCGTCGATGGTCGGCCCGACAATCGGGCGCTGGAAGAAATCATCGAACATGCCCTGCACGCCGGGCGGTGCTTCGACCACCAGCGGACCGTACTTTGCCAGATCCAGATAGCTCATTGCGTAGACCAGATCGGAGTTTGGCGTGGTCACCAAGGTCTTGGCGTTGATGCGCTTTTTCCAGGTCGGCAAGATGTTGTAGCCCGCGCCAAACTGCTTCTCCGACGCTTCCTTCATCGACCAGATGTTGATCGCCGGCAAGGCCCACAGATACGACTGCACGGCGCGCTGGAACACCAGCTCATCGATCATGCTGCGTGCGGTCGCTTCGGTCGGGAAGCCTTTTTCAAAAGGCTGATTGGCCAGTTCTTCATAGCGCGTCGCGGCATCGGCGAGGCCGCTTAGGGAGAGGCTTACGGCCAGGGCCGTCAGTGAGGTGCGCAAACGGTTCATGGGCTGTCCTTATGAACGCAGTTGGAAAATCGGTTCAGTTGACCTTGACCACCGCCGGTGGCGTCCATTGGCCATTCATCGCGGCCGCTTCCGGCCAATAGGCGCGAACGTAGAGCGAAAAGTCCGCGCCCTTCGGCGCCGGGAGCCAGTTGCTTTCCTTGTCGGCGCCCGGCGAATCGCTCTGCACATAGAGCGTCAGCGAGCCATCGGCGTTGGTCTTGAGCGACTTGTTCTTGGTGCCGAGGGAATAACGCCCCAACGGGTTTTCGGCGAAGAAATGCTGCTGGTTGTACAGCGTCAGCGACCAGAAACCCTTGACCGGTGGCAGCGCACCTTTGGGGAAGGTCACGCTGTAGCGCTGGGCACCATTGAGCCGCACGCCGGACTCGTCCAGATCCTGATAGAAGTACTTGGTCTCGATCTGTTTGTTGACGAAGATGTTCGAACGGGCAACCGCCGTGCGCAGGAAGTAGTCGGTGCCAAACGCTGCGCCGTTGCTGATGGTGCTCCAGTGGTGTGGCAACTGTTGGCCGTAATTGCGGAACTGCAGCAGCGGCTTGACCACTTCGCTGTCAGCCTTTTGCGCTTCGTCGATCATGGCTTTTTTCAGCTCAGGATCGCGCTGAGCGATTTGTGCCAGTACCGACAATTGCGCATAGCGCGCCTCTTCTCCCGGCAGCGGTTTGGCGTCCTTGAGAATCGCCGGCAGCTCATCGAAGAACTTTTCCGGGAGCACCCAGCGCGTTTCCTCGTCACCCGACGCCTCGGCGGGGAATTTCGGCGACTGGCTCCAGTCACGCTGCTTGAGTTTGCCGTCGTATTTGGACAGCGGGTACATGTCGATGCCCGACAAATAGTGTTGGATGGCCTTGCGATCTTCGGCCGTATCGTCCTGGAATACCCGAGGGATCACGAAACCGGTATTGGTCTTTGCACGAAAGACCTGGGTGATGCCCTCAGGCACCTTGCCGTTCCAGTCCGGCCCCACCAGCAGATAGAAGCCCGGTTTGGTGCCGTACATCTTGCCCAGTTCGGCGAAGCTGTCGGAGCGCAGGTCCACCAGTTGGTAGACCCAGAATCGGTCGCCGAAGTCCGGTACCTGAATCACCACCGGTTCGATATCCAACGCAATGCTGCCCGCCCCGTAGACCACGTCCTGGTTCGGACAAGCCACCAGCCTCTCGCCGGGGGAAATGTAATCGGTGAGCATCGACAGATGATTGATCGGCGCTACGGGCACGATTCCGCCCATCAGGCCCGGCTCCGGCAGATCCTTGAATTTCTGCCGCCGGTTGAAAATATTGGCCATCGGCCAACCCCAGAAATACGCCTCACGCGCCATCATCCGTACGTAAGTTTCGGTCACCTTCACATCGGCTTCGGGGCCGGATACCTGCACTACTGGCGAAGTCTGTGCCTGCACGGCAACTGCGCCAAGCAATACAGCAGTCGCGAGCAGGCCGCTGGCGAATAAAGATGTTTTGTTCATACAGAAGGCATCCTTGCTTGGGACGGTTTCTCAGTGAATCAATCTTCCAGCGACAGATTGAACATTAGAAAAAACTAGCAGAGGAAATGAGATCGGCCAGAAAAGGTATGAAAAATTACGATCCTATTTCCATTTCTGATAACTGCTCCTCAGCTCTTGGCCGACATTCCAAGCTGAAGGCAAGAACTCTGATAAAGATCGCGACGGAAGAAAGGCATCATTCAGCCGCCTTGCGTCGCTCGGTCGAAACCGGGCTGTGGACGCCGATCAGCATTTCTGTAATTGCCACGGATCGCCAAGGCGCTCGAAGTGATAAGTGAAGAACTGCATCACTATCTGCGCTTGAACGACCACTGAGGAAACTGATCCACTGGCAATGATGGAATGTCAGTGAATGAAGTCAAACGTCCGCTTCAGCCATTCGCTGACGTTCGACTTTCTCCATCAACCAAGAACGACGATAGAGGTTTCACTCATACCTGCGCCAATCCCTGCCCGCCACAGCGGAATAATCGCGACTTATTGGCCTCGCTCTGAATCATCCGGCGCGAACGCTTTGGCAGCGGCCACGGTATCGAGGGATTCGCGCAGCAGCTGAATTTTGCCGTCTTTGGCCACCAGGCGGCCGGCGTACATTTGCCGGTAGAGGCGCCCAGTGGCAGGCACCAAGGCCTCTACGCTGTATTCGGCAAACGCCTGATCGGGTGTGTCGATCAAAAAGCGCACATTGCGAAATTTGAAATCCGGCACTTTACCGAGCAACGAGCCGATGAATCCCTCGATGGCGGCAGGGCCTTGAACGCGATGGGGTATGCCCAGCGACGCCAGGTACGGCAACTCGAGCACGCCATCCTCCGCGAAAAGTGCTGCCGCCAGGTACGGCGTCTGAATGGCATCCAGGTAATTTTGCAGTAACTCCACGGCATTTTTCATGACGACTTTCTCCGAAACGCATAAGGGACGAGCACACTGCAGGTGCTGACCTGACTACGTTAAGGGACCCCTTCGATTTCAAAAACAGACGTTAATGAAAATCATCGTTTCATAATTGAAAGCCATGTGCGCAACGTCTCATGACGGCCATCGCCATTCGGGCTGGCTTAAATGTTCGGCAAAAAAGTCCGACAGCGCTTTGATTTTCACAGGCCGTGTACGCGCCGAGGGGGTGACGAAATACAAACCGCCACGGGCCATGCTCCATTGCGGTAACACCACCACCAAACGCCCGTCTTTCAAGTACTCGCTGGCGATAAATTCCGGCAGTTCGGCGATAGCCAAGCCCTCAAGCAACACCGGCAATAACGCATCCGAGTTGGTCACCCTCAGCGGGCCGCTGGGCACCACGTCTTCTTCGCTGCCGTCTTTATGGGTGAACCGCCACACTTGGCTGCGGGCCCGGTAGGCATAACTCAGGCACGTGCGGGACGCGAGTTCGCGGGGGTGGCCAGGGTGGCCATGAGCGTCCAGATAAGCCGGTGAAGCGACCAGGTATTGAGTGACGGCACACAGTCGCCGTGCAACCAGCGAGGAATCCGGCAATACGGCGATGCGCAAGGCGGCATCGAAGCCCTCGGCGATCAGGTCTACCGAGGCATCTGAAAGGTGCAAGTCAATCGACAGCTCGGGATACTGGCGCAGCAATTGCGGCATCAGCGGTGCCACCCAACGCAAGCCAAACGACATGGGTATCGCCAAGCGTACTTGGCCGCGGGGCTGGACCGATAAATCCTGAGCCTCGCTTTCTACCTCTTCAGCCTGCCGATAAATCTCACCCGCCTTGGCCGCCATACTCGCGCCGAACTCGGTGAGCGCCAGTTGCCGCGACGTACGGTTGAACAAGCGCCCACCCAAACGCGCCTCCAACCGCGCGACCGCCCGCGATACCGTTGGCACCGACACGCTCATGACGCGCGCCGCGCCGGCGAACGAGCCCTCTTCGGCCACCTTGGCAAACATTGCCAACCCTTCGAAATCCGGAAGTCTGCTCATTTCATTTCTGCAACGATAGGTTTCAGGCAATTCTATTTTGAAAGTTTTTCCCCGTCGATAAGCTTCTCCCACACCGCAACTCACTCAATCGAAATACGGGAGAAACACCATGACTAACAAACTCGAAGGCAAAATTGCGTTGGTAACCGGCGGCACTACAGGCATCGGTCTGGCCACCGCCAAACGCTTCGCTCAGGAAGGCGCTCACGTCTATATCACGGGCCGTCGCCAAGCAGAACTGGACGCCGCTGTTACCGCAGTTGGCAACGCCACCGGCGTGCAGGTGGACTCCACCAACCTTGATCAGCTGGACGCGTTGTATCGCCAGATTGGCGCGACCCACGGCCGAATCGACGTGCTGTTCGCCAATGCTGGCGGTGGATCCATGCTGCCGCTGGGTGACATCACGGAACAGCAGTACGACGACACCTTCAATCGCAACGTAAAAGGCGTGCTGTTCACTGTGCAAAAGGCGCTGCCGCTGCTGG
This sequence comes from Pseudomonas sp. S8, assembly GCF_050473925.1. Taxonomy (NCBI): domain Bacteria; kingdom Pseudomonadati; phylum Pseudomonadota; class Gammaproteobacteria; order Pseudomonadales; family Pseudomonadaceae; genus Pseudomonas; species Pseudomonas sp. S8. Next base: position 1,226,751 of record NZ_JBFDVZ010000016.1, on the reverse strand, counting down.
CTCCAAAAGCCTCGGTGATTCTCACCGGCTCTACGGCAGGCAGTTCGGGCACGGCCGCCTTCAGTGTGTACGCCGCGTCCAAGGCCGCCGTGCGCTCGTTTGCCCGCAACTGGATTCTGGATTTGAAAGACCGCCAGGTGCGCGTCAACACCATCAGCCCCGGCGCCACCCGCACGCCTGGCCTGGTTGATTTGGCCGGCCCTGATGCCGCTCAACAGCAGGGCTTGCTCGACTACCTGGCGTCGCTGATCCCCATGGGGCGTGTCGGTGAAGCGGATGAAATTGCCAGCGCCGCGTTGTTCCTGGCCTCGGATGACGCCAGTTTCGTCAACGGTATCGAGCTGTTTGTTGACGGCGGCCAAGCGCAAATCTGAGCAGTCAGCGGGCGACTGTTGCGGTCGCCCGCCACCCATTCATGAGGATCCGTTTATGAACACATTGCACTGGGCCCTGCTTGCCGCCACCCTGCCCTTGGCTGCCGGTACTTTGGCAGCGCCCTCGACTCCGCAGAGCCCACCCGCCATGAACTCCGCCGCACCGCTTCAGGTTTCAGCCATCGATCATGTCGGCATCAATGTGCCGGATATCGACGAAGCCACACGCTTTTTCTCCGCGCTGATGGGCGCACGGGTGATCTCGGATATCAGCCCTGGCAAGATCCCGGATCAGTGGAAAAGCCAATTCCGCTGGCACCGCTCCAGCGAGCTGCAACGCTTTGTGATGCTGCAAATGGACGGCGGCGCGAAGTTGGAGTTGTTTCAGTACCAAGGCTCTGAAATCAATCAGGTTCAACCCCATGGCGACGACGCCGGAGCCAGCCATGTGGCCTTGCGCACCGCCGATATTGACGGCAGCCTGGCTACCCTCAAGCGCCTGAATGTGACCATTCTCAACGAGCCCATTACCAACCCGGACGGCGTTCGCTGGTTCTATTTTCAGGCGCCGTGGGGCACGCAGATTGAGCTGGTGTCGCTGCCGCACAACGTCGGGGGCTGACCCCGCCGTTTACGAAAAACTTGTGGCTGATTAACAATCCGCCAACAGGACGGTAAGGCCCCGGTGGCAGGCACACCTATCTACATAGTTCTACCGCTGGCTTGCTCATAGCTCGAAAGGAAATGCCGCCACTGCGACTCATCCCAGAAAGAATGCCGTCTGAGTTGGGGAATGTCGTGACGCGCCGCGCCCATTGCAGTAGCACGACCGCGAGACTTCTCCAGGTCAAGCAGCGCCAGTTCGAAATCGAAGTCAGCGTCAGTAATCGACGCCTTGATAAAGATGTGTTTGGAACGCATGCAACCGTGTTGCCATTTGCCCGAGTGCAGCCGCGCCAGCATTTGCGCTAAACGTTCAAGCAGTCGCAGATGTTGCGCTGTGGTCAACAGGCTTGCAGCGCCCTGGCCATACCAGGTATCCAGATCGATGAAGCCGCCCAGGTCTTCGGTAACCAGAACACCCTGCCATAGGCCGTCAACTTTTCTCGCACCATAAAATACCGGCCTTGGTGCATTCACGCCCAGTTGCTCAAGTCTTGAAAGGGCAACGCCTTCACGCAATGCGGTGGGTCGGCCAGTGGGGTAACGCAGACTGCGGAACAAATGGCCGGTCTGACGCTTTACAAAAAACGTCTTGTCACCTTGAACAATCAGCTGGACACCGCTGGTGCCGCTGCGGCGCACATTCGGCGGTTCCACCCACGACCCGGACGTACCCCACCAAAAATCAAACTCATCGCGTGCCCTGCCCATTGTGTGCTCCATTTTTTGTAGAAATTGTTTCGTGCGACGTCGCAACAGCAGCTCAGTCTATTTGTGGACGTTAATAGTTCCCTATTTATCGTGGATGTTAGGGCCATCTTGAGGCTTTTACGCAGCGATGTGACAGAAATTGGCATGGAAGGTATTTATCCCTTCTGGGAGACCTTTGCTCGCAACGTCACATTCAGATACCGGCAGAGCGCGGTCGACACATCGAGTGACTGATGAGTGAGCCTCATAAACCCTTGCCGATTTACCCGTCTAGTACCCTTACTCACGCTCGCTTACTGTGCTCCCAACGTCTGACGGGAGATCGACATGCACAAGCGCACACTCGGAAACAGTTCACTGCAAGTGTCAGCTTTGGGCTTTGGCTGCATGGGCTTGAGCCATGGCTACGGTCCAGCGACAGAAACGGCGCAAGCGATCTCGCTGATTCGCACGGCCGTTGACCTAGGCGTCACCTTCTTCGATACCGCCGAGTTCTACGGCCCTTATCTCAATGAGCAAGTCGTCGGCGAGGCGCTGTCCCCGGTTCGTGACCAGGTCGTGATCGCCACCAAATTCGGCTTCGCCGTCGGTGCTGACAACACAAAGCAGACTCTGGACAGCCGGCCCGAACGTATTCGGGTCGCCGTCGAAGGTTCGCTGCGCCGACTGAAAACCGATTACATCGATTTGCTTTACCAACACCGCGTCGATCCGGACGTGCCGATCGAAGACGTCGCCGGGACGGTGAAAGACCTGATTAGCGAAGGCAAGGTCAAGCATTTCGGCCTGTCGGAGGCCGGTGCACAGACCATTCGCCGTGCGCACGCGGTGCAGCCGCTCACGGCGCTGCAAAGCGAATACTCGCTGTGGTGGCGCGAGCCCGAACAGGAAATCCTGCCGACGCTTTGGGAGTTGGGCATCGGCTTCGTGCCGTTCAGCCCTTTGGGCAAGGGCTTTCTCACGGGCACGGTGTCGGCGGAGGCCACTTACGGCAGCGACGATTTCCGCAGCATCGTGCCGCGCTTCAGCCAAGCGGCGCTGCAAGCCAATCAGGGGATGGTGGTACTGATTCGCCAGATCGCCGCGCAGAAACACGCAACACCGGCGCAGATCGCTTTGGCCTGGCTGCTGGCGCAGGCACCGTGGATCGTACCGATTCCGGGCACGACCAAGCTGCATCGCCTGGAAGAAAACCTCGGCGGCGCGGACATCACGCTCGATGCCGCCGAGCTGAAGGCGATTGATGTTGCGCTGGCGCAGATCCGCATCGAAGGCGAGCGCTATCCCGAGGCCCTTAAAGCGCGTGTCGGTCGATGAGCAACGATCACGATCCGCTGCGGCGCACGGTGATCGCCGCACTGGCCAGCGCTCCGCTGTTGTCGCTCGCCGACACGCAAGGCGCCAGTGAAACACCGCGCTCAGGCTCGCGGATTCTGGTCGCGTACTTTTCGCGCTCGGGCAATACCCGCGTGGTTGCCGGGCTGATCCAGCGTGGACTGGGTGCCGATCTGTTCGAGATTCGCCCGGCCCGCGCCTACCCCGAGGACTATCTGCAAACCGTGGAACAGGCGCGTCAGGAGCGTGACAGCGGCTTCGAACCCGAACTGCAAAACAAGGTTCACGCCCTCAGCGACTACGACACGATTTATCTCGGCTTTCCGATCTGGGGTGAAACCGCGCCGCCGATCGTGCGCACCTTCCTCAGCGCCCACGACCTGACCGGCAAGACCCTCATCCCCTTCAACACCCACGGCGGTTATGGCTTGGGCAACAGTCGCAGCGTGCTCGTCAAGCACGCACCGAAGACTAAGGTTCTGGAAGGTTTTGTGATGGAGGGTGAGCAAGAGCGCAAGACCATGGAGCGCGTGAATGGCTGGCTGAGCGATCACCCCCTCGCGCGTTAATCGAATTCTGTACGGAGTGACATCATGAAAATCCGCACGTTGGGCAATGGCCTGAAAGTGTCCGCACTGGGCCTTGGTTGCATGAGCATGACGTCGGCCTACGGGCCGGCTGCCGACAAAACCAGCATGATCAAGCTGATTCGTTCGGCCCACGAGCAAGGCGTCACCTTGTTCGACACCGCTGAGGCGTATGGCCCGTTCGCCAATGAAGAACTGCTGGGCGAGGCCTTGCAGCCGATCCGCGAGCAAGTCGTCATTGCTACCAAATTCGGCTTCGATATCGACCTGATCACCGGCGCACGCGGCGGCGGCACCAACAGCCGCCCGGCGCATATCCGCGCCGTGGCCGAAGCGGCGTTGAAGCGTCTGCGCACCGATTGCATCGACCTGTTTTATCAGCACCGCGTTGATCCGCAGGTACCCATCGAAGACGTCGCCGGCACGGTCAAGGAGCTGATCGCCGAGGGCAAGGTCAAGCATTTTGGCCTGTCTGAGGCGGGTGTGGAGACCATACGCCGGGCTCACGCGGTGCAACCGGTCACGGCGGTACAGAGCGAATATTCGCTGTTCTGGCGCGGCCCGGAGCTGGAACTGCTGTCGGTGCTGGAAGAACTGGGGATCGGCTTCGTTCCATTCAGCCCGCTGGGCGCCGGTTTCCTCACCGGTCAGATCGACGAGCACACGCAGTTCGACGCGAGCGATTTCCGCAATGTCGTCCCGCGCTTTTCCCCTGAAGCGCGCAGGGCCAATCTGGCGCTGGTCGATGTGGTGAAAGCCGTCGCGCAACGCAAACACGCCACGCCGGCACAAGTGGCCCTGGCCTGGTTGCTCGCACAGAAACCGTGGATTGTGCCGATCCCGGGTACGACGAAACCGCATCGCCTGGAAGAAAACCTGGGCGCGGTCGAGTTGCCATTGAGCGCAGATGATCTGCGCGTGATCAACGAGCAGATGGCGCAGATTCAGGTGCACGGTGAACGCCTGCCGGAGTCGGCACTGAAAATGACTGGACTTTGAGTCTGCCCAACGCGGCACCGCGCGCGGCGCCGCTTTCATTGACTGACCGGAGTTGATCCGATGAACCGATTGATCGCGCCACTCGTGGCTTTCTCACTCATGACCGCAGAAGCCCAGGCTGCCAGTGAAATCCGCATTACCCCGAACGGTACCCAGCCCTCGATCAAGGGCGCGGCGCAAAACTTTACCGGCGCTGTGCGCGTTGATGGCTTGTTCAAAGGTGACGCGCCCGCGCGCATCGCCGGCGGCACGGTGACCTTCGAACCTGGCGCACGCACGGCGTGGCACACCCATCCGCTGGGGCAAACACTGATCGTCACCGCTGGCGTTGGCTATGTGCAGCAAGAGGGTGGCCCGCGTCAGGAAATCCGTCCGGGCGACACTGTCTGGATTCCGCCGAACACCCGGCACTGGCACGGCGCCACGGCCAACAGTGGCATGACCCACATCGCCATTGCTGAAGCCGAGGACGGCCAGACCGTCACCTGGGCCGAGCAAGTCTCGGAGGCGCAATACGCCGGCCAATGAAGTTACAGAATGTGTCGAAGTTGTTCGTTCGGACTCTTCCGGCAAACCATCATCTGACCTCCGGGCCCCGTAACAGCGGGGCCGAGTCAGGACTCCAGCGGTTATGGCAACGTTGACTCATGAGTTTTGCTCAGGAGTGCATGCGCCTTTTCGGGGTTAATCGCCACCACCATCCTCCGTACGATCCAGCAACACCGCAGTGACCTGCAATGGATGGAGCCTTTCATGATGACCACTGACGCACGCAAGTCCACCGCCCTCCCCGCACTCATGGCGCTTTGTCTGGGCGTTGCGGCGATCTTCAGCGTTACCACTCAAGCAGCCGAGGCAGCGCAAACCATGACCAACACACCCGCCAGCGCAACGACATTGTCGAGCCAACAACAAGCGATTCCACTGATCGCGGCTTTCATGGCGACCAGCGACATGCCTCACCTCAACGCGGCGCTCAACCAGGGACTCGATGCCGGCTTGACCATCAGCGAAACCCGCGAAGTTCTGGTGCAGCTCTACGCTTATGTCGGCTTCCCGCGCAGCCTCAACGCCTTGAACGAACTGATGACGGTGGTCCAGGCCCGCAAACAGCGCGGCGTCAATGATGCGCCGGGACGCGAGCCGGGCCGCGCTGTCTCGACCGGTGACGAACTGCTGGCCGCCGGCACCGCGAATCAAACCAGAATCTCCGGCGGCCCGGTCAAAGGCCCGGTGTTCGAGTTCGCTCCGGTGATCAACCGCTTCCTGCAAACGCACTTGTTCGGCGACATCTTCGAGCGCGACAACCTCGACTGGCAAAGCCGCGAACTGGCGACCGTCGGGGCGCTGGCAGCCACGCCGGGGGTGGAATCACAGCTGCGCTCGCACATGGCGGCGAGCCTGCGCGTCGGTCTCAGCGCGGCACAGTTGCGCCAAGTTACCGAGCTGCTGAAAAAACACGGCGATGCGCAGACAGCTGAACGTGCCGACACCGCGCTGACCCAAGCCCTCGCAGCTTCGGGGGCATGACATGAAAGCTGCAAAACATTTGCTGTGCCTCTCACTGTTGAGCCTGTTGGCGGCCTGCGCAAACCCTTCCGAAGGCCCGCTGCTGATCCAGAAGCAAGGCAGCTTCGCCGCTGGCGGAACGATGATCACGGCACCGGGCACTTTCAACCCGCGCCAACCGATGGCGCCCAACGGCCAGACTTACCACGGTGACCACGCCTACGCGTTCTATCAGATCCCGGTCGATGCGCGAAAACTGCCCATCTTCATGTGGCACGGCGCGGGTCAATTTTCCAAGACCTGGGAAACCACTGCCGATGGCCGCGAGGGTTTTCAGAACATTTTTCTTCGCCGTCACTACGGCGTTTATCTGATTGATCAGCCTCGGCGTGGCGATGCCGGACGCAGCATGGTCGAGACCACACTCAAGCCTGTGCCTGACGAACAACTGTGGTTCAACCAGTTCCGCATCGGCCTGTGGCCCAACTACTTCAAAGGCGTGCAAGTGGCACAGGACGCACAAACCCGCGAGCAGTTTTTCCGGGCGATGACGCCAAACACCGGGCCGTTCGACATGGGCGTGGTCTCCGATGGCGTGTCGGCGCTGTTCGACAAAATCGGCCCGGGGATTTTGTTCACCCATTCGCAAGGTGGCGGACCGGGCTGGTTGACGGCGATCAAGAACGCCAAGGTCAAAGCCATCGTGGCATTCGAACCGGGCAGCAGTTTCGTGTTTGCTGACGGTGAAGTACCGGCGCCGATCCCCAGCGCGTTCGACACGGTGCAAGGCGCAGCGGTGCCGCTGGAGCAATTCATGGCACTGACGCGCATTCCGATTCTGATCCTCTACGGCGACAACATCCCGGAACAGGCCGTCGACCTGCCCGCTCAGGACAGTTGGCGCGCACGCTTGAAGATGGCCCGGCTTTGGCGTGACGCGGTCAATCGACATGGCGGTGATGTGCGCCTGATCCACCTGCCGGAGATTGGCATCCACGGCAACACCCACTTCCCCATGTCGGATCTGAACAACGTGCAGATCGCTGACCTGGTCGCGCAATTCCTCAAAGAAAAACAGCTGGACTGACCCCAATATTTTTGCAACTGCCGCCCTAATTGATTGCTCAGGAGCCTCATGTGAAGAACACTCTCAAAGCCACGCTCATGTCGGCATTGGTCGGCCTCTCGGCGGGCGAGGCCTTGGCCGCCGATTACAAAAAGAACCCTTTCACCCTCGCCTACGACGGCGCGATCAGCAAGAACGAACCGGGCAAGGTCAATATCCACCCGGTCAGGTACACGCTCAATGGTCTGGACATCGCCGCCAACGTGTACACCCCGGCCAACTACGACGCGAAGAAGACTTACCCGACCGTGGTCGTTGCTCACCCCAATGGCGGCGTCAAAGAACAGGTTGCCGGTCTGTATGCCCAGCGTCTGGCGGAACAGGGTTACATCACCATCACGGCCGATGCGGCCTATCAGGGCGCCAGCGGTGGTCAGCCGCGCAGCATCGATAAACCGGCGTATCGCATCGAAGACATCCACGGCATGGCCGACTTTATCAGCCAGTTTGCCGGTGTCGATGACAAGCGTCTGGGCCTGCTTGGCATCTGCGGCGGTGGCGGCTATTCGTTGGCGGCGGCGCAAACCGATAAACGCTTCAAATCGCTGGCGACCGTAAGCATGTTCAACTCGGGCCGGGTACGCCGCAACGGCTACAACGACTCGCAAATCGACAGCATCCAGCAACGTTTGCAACAGGCATCAGCAGCCCGCGCACAGGAAGCGGCCGGTGGTGCGGTGCTGTATTCGGGCGATGCCAACCTCACCGATGAGCAGATAGCCAAACTGCCCTTCGAACTGTATCGCCAGGGCTACGAGTACTACTGGAAAACCCACGCACACCCCAACTCGACCTTCAAATACACCACCAGCAGTTTGCTGGATTTGATGCGTTTCGACGCCACCGACCACATCGATCTGATCAATCAACCCTTGCTGATGATCGCCGGCAGCAAGGCCGACAGCCTGTACATGACTCAGGATGCCTTCCCCAAAGCCACCGGCACCTCGGACAAGGAAGTGTTCATTGTCGATGGCGCGACGCACATCGAAACCTACTGGGTGCCGCAATATGTTGATGCGGCGATTGGCAAGCTGAGCGAATTTTACGCACGCACCCTGTGATGAGCGCCTTGAGAGTCGCGCATCCATGCGCAACCTGCTTTCATGGAATAATCCCGCGTCCCTCATGAGAGGCCCTCATCAATGTCCCGCGCCAACCTCAACGACCTGCAAGCCTTCGTGGTGATCGCCCGCGAAGGCAGTTTTACCCGCGCAGCCGCACAGCTGGGCGTCTCGCAGTCGGCGCTGAGCCACACCATGCGCGCCCTTGAAACTCGGCTGGGCGTGCGCCTGCTGACGCGAACCACGCGCAGCGTTTCGCCGACCGAGGCCGGCCAGCGCTTGTATCAGTCGATGGCGCCGCGCTTCGATGAGATCGAACTGGAACTGGCTGCGGTCAGTGAATTTCGCGACACCCCGGCCGGTAATGTGCGGATCTCGGCGTCCGAACATGCAGCCAACAATATCCTCTGGCCGAAGCTGTTGAAGGTGCTGCCCGACTACCCGGACATCAAGGTCGAAATCACGGTCGACTATGCCCTTTCCGACATCGTTGCACAGCGCTATGACGCCGGCGTGCGTCTGGGCGATCAGGTGGCGAAGGACATGATTGCCGTGCCGATCGGTCCGTCATTGCGCATCGCGGTAGTAGGCTCTCCCGAGTATTTCAAGCACCGACCGATCCCGCAGGCACCGAGCGATCTGGCTGCGCACAACTGCATCAATCTGCGCCTGCCCACCCACGGCAGCCTGATGCAATGGGATTTTGAAAAAGACGGTCACGAACTCAAGGCGCGCGTCGAGGGGCAATGGACGTTCAACAGCAGCATGCCGATCCTGCGTGCGGCGGAGGCAGGCTGCGGGCTGGCGTTTCTGCCGGAAGACATGGTCATCAGCCAGTTGGCCAACAGCACACTGGTGCGCGTACTTGAGGATTGGTGCCAACCGTTTGCCGGTTACCACCTTTACTACCCGAATCGTCGTGAACATTCGTCAGCGTTCGGGGTTGTGGTGGATGCGCTCGTTTATAAGGAATGACGCGTTAAATTGACTCAGATCATGATTCAACTCGATTGAGGAAAATAACCCACAACTTTCTTGATCCGCATTTTCTTTGTGCTAAAAGTATTGCCGCCAGTGGCTCCTTACAGGGATGAGTAAGGGTTTGCTCATCCGCAGCCATTGCCCACGGATGCATACTTTCAACAAGGAAGTCATATGAAAATAGTTGGGCTGTCCGGGATTCTCCCGTCACGCATTATCAGCAATCAAGACGTTATAAACCTGGTCGAGGAACACTCTAAAGATACGTTCCAGGAAGACTTGCCAAAAACCTTGAAGACCATCAGCAAGTTGCTTGAAAAAAGCGGCAGCGGCACGCGGCATTGGCTGGGCGCCGACGAAACGCCGATGGAACTGATGGAGACAGCATTCAACTCCGCGCTCGCCCAGGCCAATATCGACAAGGCCGATCTGGATCTGTTGATCTATCCGAACGTTACGCGAGGCTTCATCGAGCCGGCCAACAGCACTTTCATCGCCAAGGCGCTGGGGCTGAACTGCAGAAACTTCGATGTGGTGGACGCCTGCAACGGCTGGGTGACCGCCATGGATGTCATCAACAGTAAAATGCAGGCCGGCGAGATTCGCTACGCGGCGATCGTCAATATGGAATTTGGCATGTCTGCTGGCGGGCCGGTGATGCCCAAGAACTTCTCTTTACAGTCGTCGGCGGAACTGGCTTACAAGTTTCCGAGTTTTACCATTGGCGAAGCTGTCACGGTCACCATTCTCAGTCATGAAGCCCCCGGCAACTTCAAGTTCTCGTACATCAACCGGCCGGACTTGAGTGACTTGTCGACCATCTCCCTGCCGGACTGGAAACTGTTCTGCAATGAGGAAGATATTCCGCGTATTTCACCGACCGGCGGCCAGTATCAATTCAATTCCTACGCAGCAGCCTTGCATGAAGATGGTCGCAACGAAGCGATAAAAGTCTTCAACTTGCAAAACGTCTCTGCGGCGGATGTTCATAAAGTATTTATTCATACCGGTTCACCCAAGATGTGGGAGCACATTGGGCAACTGATCGGTATTGATCACAAGCTGCACCATGTCGGGCATAAAACCGGCAACATCATTACCGCGTCCATCCCCTACGGCATCTTCGATGCGATGAGTCGTGGCGAAGCCGAGACCGGGCAGTTTTGCATGGGCTGGGCGGGCAGCGGCGGGATGGTTTTCTCCGCGCTGTCGTTTACCTTGTAGGGCCTGATGCAACTTGCCGTCGTGAGGCGGCAAGTTGCTCGTCCATGATCAAAACGGTTGATTGTTAAGACACTCTCACTGCAGACGATTCGGGCAGGCGCGGTTTCACGAATGAATGACTACAGCAACTGCGCCAGTCAGCAGGCAAACACACGCCACGGCCGTCAGGCGCAATCGCATTGGCAGGTACCAGGCTTGCAGGCTCACAACCCGAACCAACTGCCGGTCTTGCCAGAAGTGCACGACAAATCCGATGATCAACAGCAAGCAACCCACTGGCACCGGCAGTAACGTGCTGAGCCAAGCGACAAGCGCCGGCATGACACTCCACATAAGCCGGTCGCGGCGCAGTTCGTCACTCATGTTTTGCACTGACATGGCGAACCCCCAGTGCAAGGCGCCGATGAAGCTGAGGATGACAGCGCCATAGTTGACCAGCGCTACCGCCCAAAACATTCGATATTCCAAAGATGTGAGGATGAGTAGCACAAGGCCAATAAACGGTAGTAAACCGCCATAGCCCAGCAGGCAGACATACCTTGGCGGCGAGAGCGAAGATGACAGGTTCATTTCAATTGCTTCCAGTGCCCGATACACAAGACTGTAGACCCAAAAGCTCCGACCTGATGCGCACGCCGCCGCGTATAAACGCCCTTCCTCTCCAGCAGTTCGGCATGAGTGTCAGTCTGTTACGCCCAGCCCTTCCCTGACTGTATCTGTGCGTCTGGCCACTTTGCTGCGAGTATTCCTGCACTCACCTGGCGCAGTGAATTTGATGGACCTTATTGCTGATTTCCCCGAGTTTTTCCTGCCACGCTGCACGCTGCGGCGAATTCATCGTCGTGATGTCGATGCGATTTTCGCCGGGCTGTCTCACCCGCAGGTGATTGCCCACTATGGCGTGTCTTACAACAGCCTCGAAGCGACGGACGAACAGATGCGCTGGTACGACGCGTTGCTGGAAGAACGCCGGGGTATCTGGTGGGGCATCGCACTGCCGGGGCGCGATGAATGGGTGGGCGCCTGTGGCTTCAATGATTGGTCTCATGCCGATCGCAGCCTGGATATCGGCTACTGGCTGATGCCGGACTACTGGGGGCGAGGTCTGATGCAGGCTTGCCTGCCCACCCTTCTGCGCTTCGCCTTGAGCAACCTCGGCGTGCACCGCATTCACGCCGACGTCGAGCCGGAAAACCCCGCCAGCGCCCGCCTGCTGGAGCGGCTCGGTTTCGTGTTTGAGGGAACCCTGCGGGAGTTGGAGTACAAGGACGAGCGCTTCCTCAGCCTGCACCAGTACAGCCTGCTGGCCACTGACCCGGCGGCGCGAGCGTTATTGGCGGACGAGACGCCGATCCTGCGGCCATGCCGTGGCGCGGATGCACCGGCGCTGAGTGCCCTGGCCCGGCGCAGCAAGGCCCACTGGGGTTATCCCGAAGCGTGGATGGAGGCCTGGGAACCGGCGCTGACGTTAACCCCGGCACAACTGACCGGCCATTACGCGGTGCTGGTCGCGGCGGATGGCCCGCCACTGGGATTCTATGGATTGGAGCGCGACGAGGATGGCTGGCAACTGGAGCATTGCTGGGTCGACCCGTCGGCCATGAACGGAGGCCACGGACGACGCCTGGTGGAGCATGCACTGGCTGTGGCACGCGGCCTGGGCGTGTCCACCCTGTCGGTGGAGTCCGATCCGTCGGCCCAAGCCTTCTACGAGCGACTCGGTGCCCGGCATGTGCGCAATGTATCGCGCCCGGTGTGTGGCGAGCCCCGGCAACTGCCGGTACTTGAATGGTGGCTTGGTGAGTAACACTTTGTGAGAGGACAGCGGATTTATTGGCTGCTGGCGAGCTGCTTTTGGCCTATGACAGTTGTTTGTGGGTGGCAGCTATCGGCTGCGGATTCAACCGGTCGACTGATTACGGGCCCAAGGCAGTCAGTCAATAATGGATAATGGCAGAAACCGGCCCCAAGAAAACTTTAGCTGCTTAGATATCAACGCAGATTGGTCTCTGCAATGGACTGTAAATTTATGATTACTACGGTGGACCAATATGATTGCTCAAACTATTTCGTCGTCGTGCATGGCATTGACGCTCAAACCTATGAACGGATGGCTGTTCACTTTGAATGTCGTCGCGGCGGTGTGCGACCGACGGACCAAAGCAGGTTTATCTCTATCCCAGTAACAGTTGACACTCTAGGTAGCACTCTTGCTTGGGTCAAAACCGAGTTGAACGGGCGCCATTACGAGCTGCATTTGATTGTGTCCGTCGCGACAAACTTGTCTTGGGGCGAGGTTCTCATCCCCCCGCAAATAGCTTTGCTCGCTGGCCAGGCTGAAGCCGCGATTAAGATTGCGTTCCAACTCAAGCGAACTTGATCCGATGGCAGGCAGTGCCTGCTTTGTAGATCCGTCTTTCCCAAACGGCTGCTTTTGGCCGACCTATCCCAGTTGTTGCCTGTTAGCGAAGGGCTGCAATCGAATAAAAGCTGGCGTTGGCACTGCACAGCTCGCCGCCATTGCCAAGTCACTTAATCCAGGAATGGCCGCTATTTTTTCAGATAAACGCAGTCTCGATAAACGCTTCCAGCGCCTTTTCTTCGAGTATCTCGATAGAGAAATGCCCGAAGCGCTTTGGTAGCCAGATAATGCGTGCGCCGGCCGGGGATTGCAGATTCGCGCGAGGCAATGGCGCTCCATTTTCGTCTTGAGGCTGAACACCCGCGTCCATCAGCTCGTCATAGGCTTTTTCGATATCTTTCGTTGAGTAGCAGTGGCGGTAAATCATGCCTTCACCTGAAGAATCCAAAAGTTCTTTCAGATTGCCTGCCAACGGTTGCACCAGCATGAAACGTTCTTGACCTATCAGTGCAATCGCGTAGCGAACATGCAGACCGCCCCGCTCCCAGACAAGCGTTTTGGAAATCCTGGCGTTTAGTATGTGTGCGTAGTAAGCACAGGCTTCCTCGAGATTATTGACCAGTACATCTACATGACTGAACTTCAGATCCATTACATAGCCCCTGTCCAAAAGCCCCCAATCGTAATAGTCAGCCACCCGCCGGCGGACGCTATCTGATCTACCGCCCTGAATGTTGACATATTCGAATCGATCTTTTTCCCGGCTGATGCGCGGTTCGGTCGGATAGCTGAGAGATTCGTAGAAAATTCCAATACGACCTCATGGTATTCACATGTCGATATCAGACACGATCGTGGCGCAATCAGGCTACTGAATCAGCGACAAGGCCGGCTAAGGTGCCGTGTCTTCGTATCAAACGACCCCGCTCGGATCATGGGGTTGATAAGAACTGCGGCGGTTGGACGGGCTTCTTTCGGGAGTTTCAGCAGGCAACGATGGTGCTCGATCGGGTGCCCGTTCAATTCGCTTAAATGTCGATCAGCAGAGAATAAAAATACCGATGATCAGCCCGAACTCCATGGATTCGAGTAGCCAATTGGCGCAGGGCTTCAAGCCTCGTCACGTCACAATGCTGTCCATCGCCGGGATTATCGGCGCCGGTTTGTTTGTCGGTTCAGGACACGCCATTGCCGCAGCGGGGCCGGCGGTGCTGCTCGCCTATCTGTTTTCCGGTTTGCTCGTCGTGCTGGTCATGCGCATGCTCGGCGAGATGGCGGTGGCCAATCCGGACACCGGCTCGTTCTCCACCTATGCCGACCAGGCCATCGGCCGCTGGGCCGGTTTTACCATCGGCTGGTTGTACTGGTGGTTCTGGGTGCTGGTCATTCCTATCGAAGCGCTGGCAGCCGGGCATGTGTTGAACCAATGGTTTCCGCAGGTCGATGCGTGGCTGTTCGCGTTGGGATCGATCATTGCGCTGGTGGTGACCAACCTGTTCAGCGTGTCCAAATACGGTGAGTTCGAGTTCTGGTTCGCCATGGCCAAAGTGGTGGCGATCATCGGCTTCATCGGTGTCGGTTTTGCCGTGTTGATGGGCTGGGTTCCCGACCGTGAAGTCAGCGGGCTGAGCAGTCTGATGGCCACGCACGGCGGTTTTGCGCCCAACGGTTTGTCGGCGGTGGTCGGCGCTTTCATCACGATCATGTTCAGCTTCATCGGCACTGAAGCGGTGACCATTGCCGCCGCCGAATCGAATAACCCGGCGCAGAACATTGCCAAGGCCACCCGCTCGGTGATCTGGCGCATCGGCGTGTTCTACCTGCTGTCGATCTTCGTGGTCATCTCCGTGGTGCCCTGGAATGATCCGTTGCTGGCCTCGGTGGGCTCGTATCAGCGCGCCCTGGAAATCATGAACATTCCAAATGCCAAGTTCATGGTCGACGTCGTCGTCCTGATCGCCGTGGCCAGTTGCATGAACTCCTCGATCTACATTGCCTCGCGCATGTTGTACTCGCTGGGTCGTAGAGGCGATGCACCAAAAGCGCTGAAGGAGACTTCCGCGGCAGGCGTGCCGCGGGCCGCCGTGATCGCCAGCACCGTGCTGGGCGCATCGATCACCGTATGGAGCTACTTCATGCCCGCCGGACTGTTCGAGTTTCTATTGGCCAGCTCCGGGGCGATTGCCTTGCTGGTGTACCTGGCGATTGCGGTGTCGCAGCTGCGCATGCGGCGGATATTGCAACAGCGCAAGGTCGAGCTGACCTTCCGCATGTGGCTGTTTCCCTGGCTGACGTGGCTGGTGATCGGCTTCATCTGTGCGGCGCTGGCGGTCATGATGATTACTCCGCAGCACCGCACCGAAGTCACCACCACCATTGGCCTGGCGCTGGCGATTTCGTTTATCGGCTTGATGACGTCGCGTCACCCTGCCCCGGCAACGCGAGCAACGTCGGTGGGTCAGGCCTGATCCACCGCCTCGATCACGCCTTTGTCCTCACCCAGGAAGCCGCCGCTCTGATGTGCCCACAGCCGTGCATACACGCCGTTTTTCTCCAGCAATTCGGCGTGGGTGCCCTGCTCGATGATGCGTCCGTCATCCATGACAATCAGCCGGTCCATCGCCGCAATCGTCGACAGTCGATGGGCGATCGCGATCACGGTCTTGCCCTGCATCATGTCGTCGAGGCTTTCCTGAATCGCCACTTCAACCTCCGAGTCCAGCGCACTGGTGGCTTCGTCCAATAGCAGAATCGGCGCGTTCTTCAGCATCACCCGGGCAATCGCCACCCGTTGGCGCTGGCCACCGGACAGCTTGATCCCGCGCTCGCCCACCAGAGTGTCGTAACCGGTATGACCTTGGCGATCGCTCAACTGGCTGATGAATTCGTCAGCCTGGGCGTTGGCCGCCGCGCGGCGGATCTGCGCGTCGGTGGCATCGGGCCGGCCGTAGGCAATGTTGTCGCGAATCGAGCGGTGCAGCAGCGAAGTGTCCTGCGTAACCATGCCAATGGCACTGCGCAGGCTGTCTTGAGTCACGTGCGCAATGTTCTGGCCATCGATCCGAATCTCGCCACTGTCGACATCGTAGAAACGCAGCAGCAAGTTGATCAGCGTCGATTTGCCGGCACCGGAGCGGCCCACCAGACCGATCTTCTCCCCGGGACGGATGCTCAGACTCAGGCCATCGAGCACCTGACGCTCGCCACCGTAATTGAATTTCACCTTGTCGAACGTCACTGCGCCGCCCGAGGTCACCAGCACGCCGGCATCCGGCGCGTCCTGCACCTTAGTGCCCTGGGTCAGGGTCGCCATGCCGTCCTGAACGGTGCCGATGCTTTCGAACAGCGAGGTCATCTGCCACATGATCCAGTTCGACATGCCATTGATCCGCAACGCCATGGCGGTGATCGCCGCCACCGCGCCGGCGCCGACATCGCCCTGGTGCCACAGCCACAGGGCATAGCCGCCCGCTGACATGATCAATGCCACCACCAGGGCCTGATTGACGATCTCGAACAGGCTGACCAGACGCATCTGGCGAAAGCCGGTCTGTTTGAAATCCTCCATCGCCGCCCGTGCAAAGTGCGCTTCGCGGTTGGAGTGGGAGAACAGTTTCACCGTGGTGATGTTGGTGTACGCGTCGGCAATACGCCCGGTCATCATCGAGCGCGCATTGGCCTGCTCCTGGCCGACCTTGCCCAGGCGCGGCACGAAGTACCCCATGGCCAGACCGAACAACACGACCCACGCGAGAAACGGCAGCATCAGCTTCAGCGCAAAACCGCCGGCCAAGGCGATGATCGCGATGAAGTACACGCCGATCCCGGGCAGGATCTCGATCATGGTGAACAGCACGTCGCGCACGGCAAGCGCTGTCTGCATCACCTTGGTCGTGACCCGTCCGGAAAACTCATCGGAGAAAAACGAAAGGCTTTGCCGCAGCATCAGCCGATGGAAATCCCAGCGCAGGCGCAGCGGCAGGTTAATTGCCAGAATCTGGTGCTGAACCATGGTACGCAACGCCACCAGCCCGACACTGAGCACCATGACGATGCCCATGCCCCACAACACGCGACGCTCCTGTGCAGCCGCTTCCCCGCCCGCCTGCCAGGTCGAGAGCAGATCGACGACCTGGCCGAGGAAGGAAAACAGCCACGCTTCATAAACCGACACGGCGGCGCTGAGCAACGCCAGCGCGAGGACGTAGCCGCGCGCCCCCCGAGTGCAGGCCCAGAGAAACCTGGCCAGACCGCTGGGCGGCGGTGGCAACTCGTCAGGCGGGAATGGATCGAGTCTTCGTTCAAACACACGAAGCATGGTGTTCTCCAAAACAGTCAAGTCAGGGAGATTCTGCCATCGATTGGATCCCGGGAGGTGTTTGTGAAAAAGTGTGTGCTCCTGACCTGACGAGTGCCTGACATCGCTACCAAACCGCGATATGCGAATCCGCCCTCGGCTCGGTCCCGCCACACAGCACACCCGTCACCGGATCACGCAAAATGATCTGCCCGCGTCCGTAATCCGTCAGGTCACTGGCGATCTGCACCTCATGTCCACGACGGGCCAACGCATTGGCCAGATCCCTTGAAGCGCCCTGCTCGATGCCGACCTTCATGCCGCCGAGCCACTGCCAGCGCGGCGCGTCCAGTGCCGACTGCGGGTTCAGGCCGAAATCCACCAGATTCATGACCATCTGCACATGGCCTTGCGGCTGCATGTAGCCGCCCATTACGCCGAACGGTCCCAGCGCCTGGCCGTCCTTGGTGAGGAAGCCGGGAATGATCGTGTGAAAGGTCTTTTTCCCCGGCGCCAACGCGTTGGCGTGCTCGGGATCAAGGCTGAATTCCTGGCCGCGATTCTGCAGGGCGATGCCGCTGTCGGGCAGCACCACGCCTGAGCCGAAACCGTGGTAATTGCTCTGGATGAACGAAACCATATTGCCCTGCCCATCCGCCGTAGCCAGATACACCGTCCCGCTGGCATGAGGATCACCCGGCTTCGGCGGCTGCGCCTGTTCACCGATCTGAGCGCGGCGGCGGGCGCTGTACTCGTCGCTCAGTAGATCGGCGACGGCCACGCGCATGTGCAAAGGATCAGTGATGTAGTGCAGGCCATCGCTGTAGGCCAGTTTCATCGCTTCCAGCTGGCGGTGCCAGGTCTGTTGGCTGTCACGGTGGTCGAAGTCGAAGCCTTGAAGAATTTTCAGCGCCATCAGCGCCACCAGCCCTTGCCCGCTCGGCGGGATTTCCCAGACATCCACGCCGCGATAATTGACGTGGATGGGCTCGACCCACTGCGCGCGGTAATGCTCAAGATCCGTGGCGCGCAGATAGCCGCCCGTTGCCCGCGAATGCGCATCCAGGCGTTGCGCCAAATCGCCGCGATACAAACTCTCGCAACGCGTGAGGGCCAGTTCTTCGAGGGTTCGCGCCTGCGCCGGGTTACGGAAAATCTCTCCGGCCCTGGGCGCACGACCGTCAATCAGGAACGTGTCGAACCAGGCCTGCAGCCCTTCATTGCGATGGGGACTGAACTCATCCAGCGCGACCTGCCATTGATGGGCAACCACCGGCGACAGCGGAAAACCGTCTCTGGCCAGACTGATCGCCGGTTGCAGCAGATCGGCGAACGGCAACACACCAAAACGTTGCGACAGCTCGGCCCAGGCCGATGGGCAACCGGGCACCGTCACGGGCGTCCAGCCATACAACGGCATTTGCTCATGGCCGGCCGCCTTCACCGCTTCGATGCTCAGACCGGCCGGGGCATGGCCGTTGGCATTGAGGCCATGCAACTGATCCTTGAACCAGACCAGCGCAAACGCATCGCCGCCCAGGCCACACCCCGTAGGCTCGACCACGGTCAGCGCCGCCGCCGTGGCGATGGCCGCGTCAATCGCGTTACCGCCCTTTTGCAGCATCTCGATACCGGCCTGCGCGGCCAAAGGTTGGGACGCCGCAACCATGCCACGACGGGCGAAGACGCTTTGGCGTTGCGACGGATAAGGGTATTCGTGAGCAGAAAATTTCAACATGGCAAAGGCTCTTCAAATCAGCAATTCATTGGCCGGACTTGATCCGGTTCCATTCGCGGGTGATCAGACGCTGGATGTTTTCCGGCAGATCGGCGGAGACGAAGGCGTGGTTGATCAGGTCGTCAGTCGGGTAGATCCCCGGATTGCCGCTGACCTTGGGGTCCATCAGCGCCGTGGCATCCTTGTTCGGGTTGGCGTATCCGACGTAATCGCTGACCGGTGCAATCACCTCTGGGCGCAGCAGGTAATTGATAAACGCATGGGCGTTGGCGACGTTAGCGGCGTCTTTGGGGATCGCCAGCATGTCGAACCAGAGGTTCACGCCTTCCTTGGGAATCAGGTAGCGGATGTCGATGTTTTTGCCCGCCTCGCGCGCCCGGGTCTGGGCCTGCATCACGTCACCGGAGTAGCCGATCGCCACGCAAATGTCGCCGTTGGCCAGGTCGGCGGTGTACTTCGACGAGTTGAAATAGGTCACCGAAGGCCGCAACGTCATCAGCAGTTTCGACGCCTGCTTGTAATCGTCAGGCTTGACGCTGTTAGGGTCCAGCCCGAGGTAAAGCAGGGCCTGAGGAATGATCTTCACCGGTGCATCGAGAAAAGCCACGCCGCAGCTTTTCAGTTTGGCGAGGTTCTGCGGGTCGAACACCATTGACCAGGAATCGAGCGGCACATCCTTGCCCAGCACGGCGCGGACTTTCTCCTCGTTGTAGCCGATGCCTACCGTGCCCCACATGTACGGCACGGCGTATTGGTTGCCGGGGTCGGCAGCCTGCAGACGTTGCATCAAACGCGGGTCGAGGTGCTTCCAGTTATCGAGCAATCCGCGTTGCAGCGGCTGATAGGCGCCGGCGCGAATCTGCTTGGACAAAAACTGGCTGGACGGCACCACCACGTCATAGCCCGAATGCCCGGAGAGCAACTTGGCTTCGAGCATTTCATTGGTGTCGAAAATGTCGTACTGAACCTTGATCGTGCTGGCCTTTTCAAAGTTCTTCAGCGTATCGGGGCCGATGTAATCGGACCAGTTGTAGACCTTCACCACCGAGTCGGCGGCCTGAAGCATGGGGACCACGGCGGCGCAGCACAGCGCCGCGAACACACTCGATAAACGCATCGTCGATTTCCTTGTGAAATTCACAGCACGCGGCTGAGGAAGGCCTGGGTTCGGGGATGAGTCGGACGGCTGAAGATCTGTTCCGGCGGGCCTTGTTCGATCAGTTCGCCCTGATCGAGCACCACCACCCGGTCGGCGACCTCGCGGGCAAAGCCCATTTCATGGGTGACCACGACCATGGTCATGCCCTCCTCGGCCAGCTCTTTCATCACTTGCAGAACCTCGCCGACGGTTTCCGGGTCGAGGGCGCTGGTGGGTTCGTCGAACAGCATCGCCTGCGGTTTCATCGCCAACGCTCGGGCGATCGCCACTCGTTGCTGCTGGCCGCCGGAAAGCATCGACGGGTAATGCCCGGCCTTGTCTGCCAGCCCGACTCGCTTGAGCAAGGCTCGCGCCTGTTCCAGCGCAGCCTGGCGTGGCACACCCAACACCTGAATCGGTGCTTCGATGATGTTTTCCAGAGCGGTCATGTGCGGGAACAGGTTGAAGCGCTGGAACACCATGCCGATGTCGCGACGCTGGCGAGCGATGTTGCGCTCCGAATCACGCACCAGACTGCCGTCCGCCCGGGTGCGATAACCCATGGGCCGACCGCTGACCCGGATCTCCCCGCCCTGAATGTCTTCGAGCAGGTTGATGCAGCGGATAAACGTGGTTTTGCCCGAGCCCGAAGCGCCGATCAGCACCACCACTTCGCCACGGCGTACTTGCAGCGAGATGCCCTTGAGAATCTGTAGATCGCCGAAGGCCTTGTGAATGTTCAGCGCTTCGATGATCAGTTCGTCATTTGGCTGCGCCATGATTAGCGTCCCCTCAGCAGTTTCAGAGTGCTGCGACCGAACATCCGACTGGACGCCGGCGGTGGCGCAGAAGGTCGGTCGGACTGGCCGAAGCGGTTCTCCAGCCAGCGCTGAAAGAAGCCCCACAGCGTGGTGAGCAACAGGAAATAAATCGCCACCACCAGGTACAACTCGAACACCCGAAAAGTCGCCGAGGTGACCATCTGCGTGCTGAGCAACAGCTCTTGCACGCCGATCACGCTGACCAGCGTGGTGTTTTTCAGCATCACGTTGAACTCGTTGCCCAGCGGCGGCACGATCACCCGGAACGCTTGTGGCAGGACGATTCGGCGCATCAGTTTGGCGAAGGTCATGCCCAGCGAACGCCCGGCCTCGTACTGGCCCTTGTCCACGGCGCCGATACCGGCGCGGATGATCTCGGCCATGTACGCGCCTTCGTTGAGCCCCAGAGCAATGATCGCCGCCTGAATGTTGCCGGGCACCACCAGCCCGAACAGCTCAATGTCTTCGAAGCGAAAAATCCCGCCCGCCGCCAGCGCGGTGTAGAGGAAGACGATCTGCACCAGCAACGGCGTGCCGCGCATCAGCCACACATAAAAACGCACGGGCAGATGCAGCAACGGGTTCTTCGACAAACGCAACAATGCAGCGGCCAACCCCAGCACACAGCCCAGCAGCATTGCCAGCACACTGATCAGGCAGGTCAGCCAGAGCCCGGTGAGATAAACCCCGCTCGGCTGCAACAGGTATTGCCAGAACACATCCCAATTGAAGTTCATCAACGCTTACCTCAATCGAGTGTGTCGCTGGAAACGTGCCATTTGCTCAGAAGCTGGTTGTAGCTGCCGTCGCTGCGCATGTCGGTGATGATCTGCTGCACCGCAGCGCTCAGTTGCGCATCGTCCTTGCGGATGCCCAGGCCGGTAAGGATCCGGCTGAAGGCCGGGACGCCTTCTTCGAACAGATCCGGAGCCATCGCGGCGTAATAACCGGCGGTTTCCACCGTGGTGCCGTAAGCGTCGACCTGATTGATGCGCAAGGCCTGGAAGGCATCGGTGTCGGTGTTGTAGACCACCAGTTTCATCGGTGGCTTGCCGGCCTTGGTCAGGCTTTCACTTTCCGCATCGAGCAAGGTCTTGATGGTCGAGCCGTTAAGCACTGCGATCTTGTGCCCGCTCAGATCCGCCAGGGTTTTCAGCGCCTTCGGATTGCCTTTAGGCACGACGACTGCCTGGCTGGAATACATGTAGTTGACGATGTCGATCACCTCGCGGCGCTCGGGCTTGTCGAACAGCTGGTCGACGATCATGTCGCACTGTTTGGCGAGCAAGGCCGGGAGCAGTCCGGAAAACGGAATCACCCGCCAATCGACCTTCTTGTCGCCCAGGCGCTTGGCGATTTCCAGGCCCAGGTCGACGGTCAGTCCTTTGGGCTTTTGCGCTTCATCGAAAGACACCAGCGGCGGCGAATCCATGCCCGAGCAATAGGTCAGTTTGTCGACCTTGACCAGACGCTCCGGCACCGTGGGTGCAGCGAGCGCCCATTGCGAACAGAGTCCGAGGGAAATTGCAGCCAATAACAGGCGAGACGTATGCATGACCAGACACTCCAGTTCGGTTAGTAACGGGCAGTACTCAACGTCAAAACATCGGCGGACTCGTGTTCCGCTCTGTGGTTATTTTTCCGATTGCAAAAATTTGATCAGCTCGGGCACCGTGCCTTCGATGTGCTCGCGCACCACGGCTTCGGCCTTGCTGGCGTCGCCGGCACGAATCGCATCAAGGATGATCTGGTGCTCCTGGCGGGCGCTCAGGGGCTTTTCGATGTGCTGCAGCCACAGGCGCATGGGCGCTTCGATCAGCGCGTAGAGGGCGCTGATCTGCTTGAGCAACCGAGGGCGCTCGCTGAGGCTGCACAGGTATTCATGGAACTTGCGATGGCGGCTGACCCACGCCGCACTCTCGTCGCGGTAGTCATCCATTTCATCGAGAAGCCGTTCCAGCGCCGTCAACTGACGCTCGCTGATCTTGGGCACCGCGATGCGAATCGCCAGGCCCTCTAGCGCACTGCGCATCTCGAACACTTCGTGCATCTGCTCGACATCCAGACCACTGACCACCGCGCCGCGATTGGGCCTCAGCGTCACCAGACCCTGCGCATCGAGACGGCGAAACGCTTCGCGCACCGGCATGCGGCTCATGCCGATTTCACTGGCGATGTCCTCGGCTATCAACCGGTCGCCCTTGCGGTACCGACCACCGCAGATGCCCTCCAACAGAAAGTTGTAGGCCTCTTCTTCGGCGGTCATCGGTTGACGTTGATCGAAGGCAGGAGCGAATTGCATGGCAGCACCTTTTGTCTTTTTGTATCCAATTATCCACGGATACAAAAAAGCACGATGCATGCCAGATTTCGCATGAGCGTTCCATGCTTTTGATTTGTATGGTTTAAGTCGCAAATCTGCCATAAGCCCCTGCCGTGCAAGACTCGAGAGGTGCTACCCGATCGCCCATGACGAGCTCCACAAAGGTGCAATTCGGTAGCCGGGTAACACGCCACGACAAGCCCCGGCAGGGCACGGCACGCTTGCGGTCCGTTTCACTTCGTCACCATCATCTTTCTGCAGGCTCACTTAACTTCCATTAAAACCGCGATAACAACTACTAAAATTATTACCAATGACTCTTATACCCTGTCAGAACTGACAGTAGTGCTGGTTTTGAGCACGCCTTACTCTCACGCCAACACCACGCTTTTCAATTGAACACTTTTGGCCTTTGTTTATTTGGAGTGGTTCCTTAATAACAGGAGAAACATTATGTCCATAAGTGCCCCTATCATCGACACACCCGAAAATGGCGCAAGTATGCAGACGACTTCGGTTGTTCGCGGTCGCGGCAAACCCAATTGCAAAGTGACCATCAATCAATCAGGTACAGGATATGAATGGGGGGTAGGCTGGGTTGACTCGCGTGGAATCTGGGAGATCCAACTTATTCTCGCCGCAGACCCTAATGAGACCTACTGGATAACTGCTCGACAGTTTGACAGCGATGGTACCCCGTCGGGCTGGGCAAATAATGTCAGTTTTAAGGTCGTCGATGGCGACTTTGGGGTTAATCTCAGTGGCTCTATTGCAATTCAGCGCCCGCAATCAGGAGAAATCACCCCGCTTAGACCTTTAGTTGAAGGCACCGCTACGTCGCGCGCTGCGATACAGCTATATGAAGCTGGTAGCGGTAACCCTGTAGGAGGGCCTGTTTATGCAGGTGAAGACGGGCGCTGGTCTGCCGTCTACGAAGCAGCCATTATTCCTTGGCAGCAATATGGCGTGACTGCGAAACAGAGGGGGAAGAATGGGTCAGAGAGCGATTGGGCAGATAATGTGTATTTCACCGTAGAACTCATCGTTCAAGGCCCTCCTGTAATTCAACGCCCGGGCCGCGGGTCATTTGTCGATCCTAATCCTGAAGTCAGTGGCAAGGCTAAGCCCTATGCAAAAGTAGAGCTATACAAAAGCTATGTCGGGACCTTGTTGGGAACGACTTATGCCGATCAGAACGGGAATTGGTCCATTCGCTGTAACGAGGCCAGTGTCCGGGGCCAGCAATATGAGGTGACTGCCACCCAATCTGGGACAAATGGGCAGAGCGGATGGGCGGAAAATGTGTCTTTCACGGTGAATAGGTCAGCTCCAGGCAACGTCACAACTCCTCCTGAAATTCGCCAAGCAAAACTTGAATTTGGCCCACCTGGAGAAACTATTATTCATTACACAGGTACCGCTATACCCGTTGCCAAAGTGACTCTTTTCGACATAAAAGCCTCCAAGGTACTGGAGACGACCACAGCCAACCAGGACGGGAGTTGGAATATGTATCTTTATATGAAAAACATAGAGTCTGATCAGGGTCAATATAGAGTGTATGCCACGCAAGCAGGAACAGATGGAGTGCAGAGCAGTCGCTCGAATGAGTGGACTTTTCCAGTGCCTAAATAGTTCTGAGCTTACCCTCTCGACCAATAAATTATGAAGTAGAAACGTGCCATGCCTGCTTAAAGCGATCGCGAGTTAGTGGCACTCAATGTCGAAACCTCTCCACACCCTGCAGTTCAACTGCAGGTTTTTTCTCTGTTCCCTTGTTTGGCCACACGCTGTCAACCACCGTCGGATTCAAGAAATTACTGACGGGCTCATTGCAGGTCCGACGCTCAAAAACGTTCAGCATCGATTTTAAACTTGTGCAGGTGCGTATTGCTGCAGACCGCACCGTCCCCTGCGGTCCGTTTCACTGCGTCACCACCACCTTGCCGATCATCTGCGGATGCAACACGCAAAAATATTCAAACTCCCCCGGCGTATCGAATACCCAGGAAAAGCTGTCATTGGTGTCCAGCGCACCCGAGCGAAACACCTTGTGGGTTTCCGCCACCGTGTGCGGGATCTGATCATCATTGACCCACGTCACCTTGGTGCCGACGGCCACGGTCAGGTCCTTGGGGGCGAACATGAATTCCTTGATGTCGATCTTCACTTCCGCTGCCCACACCGGCATCGCCAGCAACAGGCCCACCAGTGCCAATAGTCGCGTTTTCATCGGTTTGCCCTCGGTTACACCAGTGTCGAATCAATCAGGGCCAGCGGGTGATCGCCCTGGGTCGCGCGCACATCGGTGATCCCCAGGTAATTGCGCAATTGATCCGCCGCCACCGTCATCGGTCCCGGTGACGGTGCTGCGCCCGGTGCTGGCTGCGGATAGGCGGTGCCACGGGCGGTGTGGAAGGTCATGTTGCCCTCGACTTTCTGGATCACCTGATGGATGTGCCCGTTGAGCACCGTCACCGAGCCGTACTTGCGCAGCATCGCGATCGCCTGATCGCCGTCCTCGGTGCCCCAGCCCCACGGCTGATAAACCGTCCACAACGGGATGTGGGTGAACACGACGATGGGCGTGCTGCTGCTGACTGCGCGCAAGTCATCGGCCAGCCAGGCGAGTTGCTCGGCGCCGAGGGTGGCTTCATGACCGGCCTGGAAATTGAAGACATTGATCAGCCCGATGAAATGCACGCCATGATCATCAAAGCTATACCAGCCGTTACCTTTGGTGCCCTTGCCGTAACGCTCCAGGTACAGCTTGCCGCCGCCCTCGTCGAGGGTGTCGTGTTCGCCGGGGACGTAATGCACGGTGGATGGCAGGCCCTTGAGCAACTGTGCGGCGGTGTCGAATTCTTCGGGCTTGGACAGGTGGGTGATGTCACCAGTGTGCAAGATCAGCGATGGCCGTCTGGGCAGCGCGATGACCTTGTCGATGGCCACCTGCAAGGTCTTGACCGGTTCGGGATTAGCTTCCTTGTTGAAGCCGATGTGCGAATCGCTGATCTGCACGAAGTGAAAGGTGCTGTCCAGCGCCTTGGGATCGCTGACGTTGCCTGCGTCATCCAGCGCAAAGGCTTTGGGGATGCCACCGCTCAGGGCCCAGAGAACCCCGGCCCCGGCCCACGCCGAGCATTTGAGCAGGGTTCGCCGGTCCGGGTTGAGCGGGCCGTCGGTGCGCAGCGGGTGTTTTGCTTGAATGTCCATCGATGTGTCCTCGCGGGCGAACTACAGTGAGGTAGCTGACACGAGGTAAACCTTGCGGCGTGAGGCTTTATTCCACGGCAAAAAATAAATCTTTTTGCGCGAATAAAACCTGCCGCAGCGCGGTTACAGGGGGGTGACGGTGCGGAACCGACCATGAAGCGATTTGAGGAATTGATTGCGCCCCATCTGGACGCGGCCTACAACCTTGCGCGCTGGCTTACTGGCAACGACAGCGCTGCGCGCGACGTCGTGCAGGAAAGCGCCCTGCGCGCCTTCCGGTTTTTGCAACGTTTCGCCGATGGCAACGCCAAGGCGTGGTTTCTGACCATCGTGCGCAACGAAAGCTACACCTGGCTCAAGGCTTCGGCCGGGCGCCATTGGGTCGCCATCGATGACGACCGGGTCGCTGACGAAGGCCCGCTGAGCCACAGCCAGACCCCGGAACTGCTGGCCATTCACATGGAAAATGCCGCCTTGCTCCAGCAGGCGCTGAGTGCCCTGCCGCCGGTGTTTCGCGAGGTGATTGTGCTCAAGGAACTCGAAGACATGCCTTACAAGGACATCGCCCTGGTGGTCGATATTCCGATTGGCACCGTCATGTCCAGACTGGCTCGGGCACGTGCCCTGCTCAAGCTCGAACTACTGAAGTTGCACGATCATGAATGAACTCGACTGCGCGGTTTGCCAGACACAGTTGCACGGCTATCTGGATCAGGAACTGGATCCGGCGACGGCGGCGCAGGTGACCGCGCACTTGAGCACCTGTGCCGAATGCGCGCAGCTGCACGAGCAAGCGAAATTGCTCAAGGTCAGCGTGAAGCGCCATGTACCCTACTACCCCGCGCCCGCTGCATTGGCGGCGAGCGTGTTCGCCGCAGACAAACCTGAGCCGACGTTCATCCAGCGCTGGCTAAAATGGCTGGCCCCGGCCTTTTCCGCCGCCGCGCTGGCTCTGGCGCTGGTGCTGTATGTCGCCACTCCCGGCAGCGAGCAACCCTTGATCGACGAGGCCGTGTCCAGCCACGTACGCTCGTTGATGGGCGAACACCTCAACGACGTGGTGTCGTCCGATCGCCACACCGTCAAACCGTGGTTCACCGGCAAACTCGATTTCTCGCCGCCGGTATTCGACTACACGGCGCAAGGCTTCCCCTTGCTTGGCGGGCGTCTGGATTACCTGCAACACCAGACCACCGCCGCCCTGAGCTACGGGCATGCCAAGCACATCATCAACCTGTTCATCCTGCCGACGAGCGAGGCAGACCAAGCCGTGCAGAGTCACAGCGTGCGCGGATTCAACGTGGTCTCGTGGCAGGCCGCTCATATGCGTTTCGTGCTGGTGTCGGATGTGGAGAAAGGAGAATTGGAGGTCTTGGGGCAGTTGCTCAGAGCGCAATGACGTTGCGCCAAAGGCAAAATCCCCGCGTATTCACTACGCTTGAGAAATCCGCCGCAGCGCCATTGCCAACAACAGATTGAACAATGCGCTCGGGCCGCTGTTCCAGATGAGCAAACCCTAGCTACCAAGGACGAGCATATGGACAGTTTCGCTCCTGCCACGCCGGTTCCGCCTCAGCAAAGCGCCATTACCCGCCGCCTGGCATTTGCGGTCGCCACGCTGTTCATCGTCGGGGTGATTGCTGCGATTGGCACCCTGCTCAGCATTGCCGCTCGCCTGGATCGCGAGGATGTCGAGCAAACCCGCTTCTATACGGCCCGCGCCCTGGAAAATCGCATTGCGACCTCCAAAAGCTACATCACCAGCTATGCCGACTGGACCACGGCTTACGAACACTTGCACACCCGCGTCGATACCGACTGGGCCTACACCCAGCAGAACATCGGCAAGACCCTGTTCACCAGCGACGGTTACGACGGCGTGTTTGTGCTGGATCGCAGCCGCACGAAGTACGCCGTCGTGCAAGGACAACTCGCCGACGTGGACGTCGGCAGTCTGCTCAAGGCTTCTGCCGCGTCATTGATTGATCAGGTGCAAAACCAGGCTGATCTGACTGTACCTATCAATACCTATTCGCTGTTCGACGGATGGCCGGCACTGGTTACGGCAGCGGCAATTCTGCCCAACGACGAACGTCCGGTGGGCGATCCGACACAGACCTCGGTGCTGGTGTTCGTCGACAAGCTGACGCCTGCCAAACTGCAGGCGATCGGCACTGCCTATGGCCTGCAAAACCTGAAACTTACGGCGGATGACACGCTTGCCGACGAACAGCCTCGGGTGTCGCTGAACAACACCGGTTACAGCCTCAGCGCAGACCTTGAACGTCCCGGCCGGCAACTGCTGTGGTCACTGCTGCCAACCCTCGGCGCCGTGCTGGCCGTGCTGATGCTGTTGACCGCCTATTTCTTGCGTCACGCCGTGCGATCTTCAACCTACGTCGACCACAGTTTCAGCACGCTGCAGGCTTCGAATCAGGCACTGGAGGCGGCCAACCATGCGCTGGAAGCCAGTGAAGAACGGTTTCGCGCGGTCGCCGAAGCGGCGTCGGACTGGATCTGGGAAGTCGACAGACACTTGCGCCTGACCTATCTCTCGGCGCGCTTCAGCGAAGTGACCGGCTACCCGCAAAGCGAGTGGCTGGGCCAGGGCATTGGGCAATTGGTGTCGTGCGATACCACGCCGCTGGAGCTGTGGCTGAAGAAACTCACCGAGGACAGCAATGCCAGCGACTTGCGTTGCACCTACCGCGATCACGCCGGACAGCAACGCCACTGTCGACTGTCGGCGCGGCCAATTATCGAGAAGCAAACCGTGGTCGGCTATCGCGGCACCGCCAGCGACATCACCGACGAAGTCGCCGCCCATGCGCAGATCCAGCACCTGTCGATGCACGACGCCCTCACCGGCCTGCCCAATCGCAACCAGTTGGCGCGTTATCTGGATGAAGCGCTGCTGCTCAAGGAGCACGCGCCGCCGCTGTCGCTGCTGGTGATCGACCTGGACAACTTCAAGCCGATCAACGACTCCCTCGGCCATCCGGCAGGCGACGCGGTGTTGCAGGAAGTCGCCAGTCGTCTGCGCGAATGCACCCGCGAGCACGACATCGTCGCACGCCTGGGTGGCGACGAATTCGTTGTGGTGCTCAATGGCATGGACACTCGGCAAGAGGTCGACCGCTTTTGTACCCGGCTGGTCGAGAGCCTGCATCAACCGATGCTCTTCGAGCACCATCCGTTGCACGTCGGGGCCAGCATCGGTATCGCCCTGAGCCGCCGCCAGGGCTTCGTGCCCAGCGAGTTGATCCGTTGCGCCGACATCGCGCTCTATCAGGCCAAGTCCGAGGGCAAAAACACCTGGTGCTATTTCGAAGCGCACATGAACGACCAGATCCAGACCCGCCGGCAAATGGAAAGCGACCTGCGCGGCGCGCTGAAAAACGACGAATTCATTCTGCATTACCAGCCGCGCTACACCGTCGACGGCAAGCACATCGTCTCGGTCGAGGCGCTGGTGCGCTGGCAGCACCCGACCAAGGGTCTGCTGGGCCCGGACGTGTTCATCGGCCTGGCGGAACAGACCGATCTGATCGTGGCGCTGGGACGCTGGGTGTTGCGCGAAGCCTGTGAAACCGCACTCGAATGGCCGTCAGACATCCTCCTGTCGTCAACCTGTCACCGGCACAGTTCGCCCTCAGCGATGTCGTCGAAGACGTACGCGAAGCGCTGATCCAGACCCGTTTCCCGGCCAGTCGCCTGGAACTGGAAATCACCGAAAACGTGATGCTCGTCGACACCGACGGCGCGCTGGCCACGATGAATGCGCTCAAGCAACTCGGCGTGCGCCTGAACATGGACGACTTTGGCACCGGCTATTCGTCTCTCGGCTACCTGCGCGCCTACCCGTTCGACGGGATCAAGATCGACAAGCGCTTCATCGCCTCGATCAGCAACGGCGCCAACGATCGCGCCGTGGTCCAGGCGATCATCGGCCTGGGTAAAGCCATGGGCCTGACCGTGACCGCCGAAGGCGTGGAAACCGAGGAGCAACTGGCGATTCTGGGCAAGGATCAGTGCAACGAGGTTCAGGGCTATTTCATGAGTCGGCCCATCGACAAAGCGGCATTTGCCCGGTTGCTGCAAACCGCCAGAACCGGGCCGGCCGATCATGCGCCGTCGAAGAAAGGTCGCGTCATCTAGCCGGCCTTGTATCACTGCCATTCAATCATTGAAATGCACAAAGCCCGTTTCGACACGCGTTGTTAATACGGTTTTCCTGTTGACTTCAATTGGTTTTGTTCAGGGTGTGTTTAGGGCCGTCATGCTTGAATAGTCCTCGCCGCGGGCCAGGCTCAACATCAATCTCGCGCCACACAGAAGTTCAATGCAGGCGTCACCGGACTGTCAGGATTGCGGTCAAAAGAACAACTTCACTAAAGGGTTAACGATGGATCGATATGATGCCCCGCTTGTTGTAGAGCGCACTTCGCGGGTTGGAATGTTGACGGGACTGATTACGAGAAATCCATGCCTGAGCATTTTTTTCATGACACTGGCCGTGTTCATGGCATTGCAGTACAAACCCGCGGTCCTCAACTACACAACACGCTTTGTCGACTTTGCCGATTACATGTTGCTGCACGGCATCACACTGTTCCCGATTGCCGACGACCTCAAACCCTATCCCGACTACACGGTCCTCAATACCTTGTTGGTCTACCTGGTGTCCTTGCCATTCGGCCGGGTATCCGTTCTTTCCATGGGTTTTCCGTCCTGTGTGGCCGCGTCGCTGATGCTGGTATTCATTTATCGACTGGGCGCGCTGCACAGCAAGAAGTGGGGGGCGTACGGCGTTCTTTTCAGTCTGCTGACCTGGGCTTTTCTCGACGGCGTCAACTCGCTGGCACTGGATATCTATCCGGCACTGTTAACGGTGATGTGCTTCTACTTTGCCTATACGGCCGAGATCAAAAAAGACCCGCGCCGCCTGGTGTTTCTGTACGTCGGGCTGGCACTGGGTTTCGCTTTTCGTGGGCCTATCGGCTTGATCGGACCTGCGAGTGTCATTGGCGCTTATTACTTACTGAGCCGGCAGTGGCGCATGCTGCTGTTGTTTTCACTGCTCTCGGGGGTGATTCTGACTGTTGGGGTGGTGTTACTGGCCTGGGCGGCCTACGTGCAAGGAGGGCCAGCGTTCCTCGACGAAGTGCTGAACATGCAGGGCATCGCACGCTTCGGTTCCGACCACGCGCCACGCTATTACTTCTACTTCTCGGCAGGTCTGCTGACCTACGGCATCACGGTGTTTTACGCCATCAACGTCATTCTCAAGAAGTACAAACTGTTCTTCCGTTCGAACCGCGATAGAAACATCGACCTGCTGCGCTATCTAACCGGCTGGCTGCTAGTGCTGCTGGTGCTGTTCACCCTTCCGAGTTCCAAGAAAGCACGCTATATCCTGGCAATCACCCCGGCAATTTCACTGCTGGCCGCTTACCTCTTCGTCAGCAAGGAAGCCGCCTTCGTCCGCGCCAAAAACGGCCTGCTCAACGTCTGCCTGAAGTTGCCCCTGCTTGGGTTGGGGATGCTGGTGGCGGTGCTGGTCTACAACAACTTCGCCGATGTTTCGTTACAGCCCAACTACCTGGGCGTAGTCTTGGGATTGTCTGCGCTACTGAGCTTCTACCATGGCAAACACCAGTATTTCGCCGAGCATCTCTATCGCGAGTTCATGACGCTGTCGTTTGGCGTAGCGGCTTTTCTGATTCTGGATATGTTTTTCTTCAACCCGATCACCTATCACCTGGAACTCATGATCGAACCCACACCGAAGTTTTTGCCGTATTGGTTTTGGTGAAGCCTCTTCCTGATTCATGAGTAAGCAACACGACTATTCAGTATCCACATGTTGATATCTGACAGGGTCATGACGCATCCAAGGTACTGAATCGGCGGCAGGGCCTGCACAAAAGCGGTCGTTTGGAGCGGGAAAAAATAGAGATGTCGCCCGCTATCGCGAGCGACACCTTCATCCACAGCCCCCTAATCAAGCCTTCTTGTTCGCCTCTTCCAGCGCTTTTTCAGCGTTGAACCCGTCGAAGTTCTCGAATACGCCCAGAAAGCCCGGTACGGTTACTTCTCGCGCCCAGTCGCGCTGTAGTTCGCAGTACATTTGCACCCGACTGATGAGCTTCGCGCCCGCCTGTTCCATTCTGCGCAACGCCGCCTCGTGCGCGGCGAGCGATGTGCCGCCGACCGCATCGACCGGCACATAAACGTCATAACCTTCCTGAATCGCGTCGAGCACCGGGAAGGTCAGGCACGCTTCGGTCCAGAGTGCAGTCATGATCAGCTTCTTGCGCCCGAGCGCCTTGACTGCCTGCTTGAATTGCGTGTCCTCCCAACTGTTGATCGATGTGCGGTCATAGGTCGGCAGATGGCCGAGCACCTTTTGCAACTCCTGAATCGGCGGCTTGTTGCGGCCGGTCGCGACATTGACTGTCGAGTGAATGATCGGAAGGTTGTAGTTGACCGCCGCCTTCGCGACGCTGGTTATGTTGAAGACGAGTTCATCACGCGGCATCGAGCGGATCGAAGAAACCTGAACAGGCTGATAATCGATGATGATCAACGCCGAGTTTTCCGGGGTCAGTAGCTGATCGGTATGGGGGTTGCGGAGAGTCTCGCTTGCCATCGGCAAATCCTTTTCATGGGTGACGCACGTTTGTGAATCAGGCCGGAGCCTGTGCGGGTGATGGATTCCGAGACACGTGCGAATGACGCCATGCCCGGAAAATCCATTGTGCTGTTCCCATGTTCGACGCAGTAGTAGCATTGCGCGACGTGCTGTGTCGCGAAAAGAGGAACGCAAGAGTGGACATCGAAGAACTGCAGACCTTCGTGGAAGTGGCTGATGCCGGGGGCATTTCGCAGGCTGCCCTGCGTCTTGGCGTGTCGAAATCGATCGTCAGCCGCCGCCTGGCTCGGCTTGAAACCGAATTGGGTGTGCAACTGCTGGCACGCTCCACTCGCGGGGCGGCGCTTACCGAGGCCGGTGCTACGTTCCGGGACTACGCCGCCAGGGTTTGCACCGAGATCGACATCGCCAAGGAAACGATCCTGCCCGCCGGCGCCCTCCGCGGCCGCTTGCGCGTAGCCGTGCCGCTGTCGTTCGGCCAGAGTCACTTCGCCCCGATGCTGGCAGAAATGGCGCGTCGGCATCCGCAGCTGCACATCCAGACGTGTTACAGCGATCGCTTCGTTGACCTCATTGCCGAGGGGTACGATTGCGCCATCCGGGTGGGCTATATGCAGGACTCCAATCTGATCGCCAGACGGATTGGCCCGGTCTACGCCAAGCTCGTCGCGAGCCCCGCCTATATCAACACGCATGGAGAACCCCAGACGCCGGATGAACTGATTGCCCATCAGGCGCTCATGCAGGGCACCGAAGCCTGGCAATTCATGGATGGCGACAAAGTCATCACGGTTCGTCCGCAAGGCCGCTTCAAGGCCGACAACGGCATCGCCCTGGTCGCCGCCGCGATCGCAGGCCTGGGTGTCGCCTACCTGCCCGACTGCCTCACCCATGAACACGTGGCATCCGGCGCACTCGTGCCGATCATGACAAACCATCCTCCCCCTCCGGCCGGAGCCTACATCCTCCGCCCGCCGGGTCCGCATCCTGCGCGCAAAATTCGTGTGCTCACTGAACTACTGATCGAGTTCTTCGGCGAAACGCCACACCTGGCGGTGCAGTCGCTGTCACATCAGGATGATGCGCTGGTGTGAGGTTGGGCTAAGCGAGAGCGACAGACTTCCTCTTTATCCGCCGTTCGCGTAGGGCAGCTTCCGGTCAACGCGACTCGATAATTCCCACCCGAGCGTGCATCATCGCGCTCGCCACGATCCCGTCGTGGTATCGAAGCCAACAGTGCAGAACCTGCCCATCCGCAAAACGAGCCTTTTGAAACGGAAGTCATCTCATGTTCGAACGTAACAAACTCGTTCCGGAGTTAATGGTCACCAACCTGGATAGCAGCCTGGCTTTTTGGGTTTCTCGTCTGGGGTTCAAAGTCGCTTATCAACGCCCGGAAGATGGATTTGCATATCTTGATTTGAATGGTGCTCAAGTAATGCTTGAGCAGATTGATTCGGACGCGGGTCAATGGCTGACTGCGCCGTTGGCCAAGCCGTTTGGAAGAGGCATCAACTTACAGATTGACGTTGAGGCTGTCGCACCCATCATCCAGAAACTTGATGAGTCTGGATGTCCACTCTATCGAGAATGCAAAGACACCTGGTATCGGGCTGACAATGTAGAAATAGGCCAGCGCGAATTCATCGTCCAGGATCCCGACGGTTATCTCGTAAGGTTGGTAGAGCGGTTGGGGGAGAGACCGGCATGCTCAATCTGAAACTGAGCCAAGCCTATCGTCAGCTTTGTGCCGGTGCAGCCCTTCACGACAGGCAGCAATCGGCCAAGTGCGGTCGTTCAAAAAAAGCTATTGAGGCGTGAACGATTCAGATTTTTTCTAGCTGTCAACTCCATCCCTCGCGCCAATCCTAGACGGACTAAATCCCAAGCTCTGGACAGTTCTTAAGAACCTGCTGACGTATGCAGCTAGAAATCGCTTCGAAGCTTTCGATGCGGGTAGCTTTTTTTTTGCAGTGCTGCTCATAATCTGACACCACAATTACGCGAGAATGGACATGTCTCCCAAAGTATTTGTAAGTCATGCGAGTGAAGACAAAGATCGCTTTGTTTTGAATTTTGCAAAACAGCTGCGGGCCAATGGAGTTGATGCATGGCTTGATAAGTGGGAAATGCTGCCTGGTGACAGCCTCATAACCAAAATTTTTGAAGAGGGGATTAAGGGCGCCCAAGCAGTGATAGTTGTGCTGTCGAAAAATAGCGTTGAAAAGCCTTGGGTCAAACATGAGCTTGATGCAGCATGTGTGAAGCGAATCAATAATGGGAGTAAGTTAATTCCCGTTGTTATCGACGATTGCGAAGTTCCTGAAGTTTTGAAAGCCACTCTTTGGGAGAAAATCTATGATACGGATTCGTATCAGCCCAGCCTAGAACGCATCGTTGCTTCGATTTTTGGTGCTTCGGACAAGCCGGCTCTTGGCAAACCGCCGATTTATGTCAATAACTTTGGCCCCAGTGTCGCCGGCCACAATAATATAGACAGCCTAGTATACAAGCTGGCATGCGAGTTCGCCCTGGAAACAGGTTCGAGACACGTAAGTATTTCGGCCTTTTGCAAAAATGGTAATTTGACCATCCCAGAGCATCAATTAAGAGAATCAGTTGAGGCGCTAGGTGAACACGGGACATTCGATATTCAGCATTTTTTGGGAGGGGAATTTCCATCAGTCTCAATAACGGACTCTGGTTTTGAATTGTATGCTAGTGAACATGTGGAAAACTACGGCGTCGTGTTTCGCTCAGTCGTTTCCGCCATTGTAAATAATAGCTGCACGAGTCTTTCACAAATAAACAATGAGCTTAATTTCAAGTCATTCTTGATTGAGCATGTTCTAAGAATTCTTGCGCGCCGACAAAAGATCTCTGTTACTTGGTTTCTCGGAGGAGACTGTTTAATCAGCAACGTATCCCCATCTTTGCGTCGTTCACTATCATGATCATCTATATTTGGGCTTTTTTGTTTTAAATCCAGCAAATACTAATATTCCAAAAAAGGGGGAGGTTTTTTTGGTTCACTTCTGAAAATAATTCGTCCCCTTTTTCATGAGTGAATAGCAACGACTAGAGACAGCTTTGGCCGGTCTCTACCGGTCACGACAGGCGGGAGTCGGCCAGAAGTGATCAATGACAAAGGATGCACCGGCCAGATGCAAAAAAAATACTAAAACAGAGCAAACTTACTCAACAAATTTTGCATGCGCACGTTTTTCACACAAAGCGTCCCACGTTTTATAGGGATTTAATTTTCTTGCTCAACCATAATAGCCCCAAGTTTTTGTGATATCTTTTTGCCAGCAAGCATCACATATTAACGAATGAAAATGCACTTCATTACCTATGATTTCCTGAAAAATATCATGCAGAGCTTTCGAATTATTAAAGTAACACCTGAATTTTTTGTCTCTTTTACGCTAACAAACAGGCCCTACCAGCCGTTCATAAATTTTGGGGCGGCACTTTTTAAGACACTGATTTACCGAATCAATAACATCCGTACGATTTTTATTAATGGCATTATCCGAAGATTCAGCAAGCTTTGCTCAGAGTCATATCTTCCTTGGTTGATTCGGGAAACAATTCCGCTCATGTATGACCTCAATCTGACTCATATAACGCCCATTATTTTTTGTTTCAGATATCGATAGACATCTAGCCAATCCGGAGGACGCCTTTACCTACGTAACGCTAGCCCGCAGCTACGATGCAACAATCATGTGATCGCTCTCCAGTAGCGGCGATACTAGCGCTCGACTGACTGCCTCTGTCGCAATATTTTAAGATTCTTTGCAGCCTGAATGGCCTGTTCAAGAAGCAAAGCATTCTCCTCATAAGCATATGAATCATTGGTGGCCTGTTAGAACGCCCTCCCTCCGAAACATTTCTCACAACACTATCTGCAAGCTGGCAGAACCTGAAAAAGTCTAGGAACTAGGAGCGATCAGATTCATTAACCCACGGATGACCAAAACAATTGCTTGGTCAATGTGAGGAGTGTTGGCAAGTACGACGTTTTCCTCCGTTGTAAGGCCGTTTTTCAGGTCCTCTAGTTGGTATTGTGTGAACACATTAGCATGGGGCCAGACTGGCCTCGACGGAGCGAACTGATTTTCGACACCCATTAGATCCAAGATTTCTCGACTACAGCCGCCAAACCCCCCTAGCAGAAAAACGGGTTTATGGCTTTGTAGGGATATAAAAACTTCTTCCGCAACACCTGGCATGATGCCGTTAAATTGTGAAGTTTTCCCTCCAAGGACAATCCTAGCTGTCGAGTCGTCAGTGATTGCTTTCCTCATTGCAGTAAGCCCTGAGGACCAATTAAACTTCGCACCAGGCATTAGACGACCAGCATCCTCAAGTAACAACGTGTTGGATTGTTCGTCAATAATCTTTATTTCGGCCGTACCATCCATTTCGCTCGTCAACGCGAGCAATTCGTCAAACTTTGAGTGTACGAATACTGGCCATGCAAGAAAGCTGATTACGCTTGCCAGGTTATTTTGATCATCAGAATCTTTACGATACCTGGATACAAGCTCGTATAGTATCTTTGTAAAGCCATGATTTCGAAGATCGCCTCCGTAGGTTATTGTTGCGCCTAGAGCAAGCATGTGACGTGCAGTTTCACACATTGCGTCCACGAGATGGGCCTCACTTAGACCCAGTCCTGCCATGTTCTCGCTCTCTGAAATCGATATAGAGATTTTCGAGCCGTCTAAGACTTCTTTGTAACTCACCTGGTAGCCCCCGCTTTCCATTCGGCTAGGCTTCTCAGTTGCACGTTAGGCGCAACCCTATTGATCAATCTCTCCTCCTCAGTACTCAATGGAGGATCTGGGTATATTAGTAAAATTTCTGTTTGCTGGCCTTCGATGTCTTCAGGTCCCTCAGGAACACAAGAGAGCGATATCAACTCAGGCGGACGTGGAATGAGGAATGCTTTTCCTTGAAGCTGCTTTTTTATTTCGTGGGTCTGACAGCGCCAGAGGAAGTCTTTCAAAACCTCGTCAAGAAGTCTGCTGATGACAATGTCTATGCGAGAAGCATCTGTAGCATCATAGCCGAGACGAACCACAGGCACATTCCCCATGTATGGGAACCCTCTTTCGTCCATGTTGTTTATGCTATTAGCAACTACAAGCGGGACATTCCAAGTCTTGGCTTCAATGATTTCCTTCCGGCACCACTCCCTTGACGAGTAGGAATCTGTGTGAATTGCTATCATCGCGCTGACGCGCACCTGCGCTATTAGGACCTCATCAAACCTGAGCCCTGCTGGAATGTCGTTAACGTCAAAGAACGAAGAGAGGCCATGGCCTTCGTGTATTCTCTTTCTTATGGCTGAGGCTATTTCAGTACCATCGCTATCATGTTTGGAGTGGCTTAAGAATATTTGTACTTTCTTTAGATAGTTCTCCAAATT
Source organism: Pseudomonas sp. S8 (assembly GCF_050473925.1). Taxonomy (NCBI): domain Bacteria; kingdom Pseudomonadati; phylum Pseudomonadota; class Gammaproteobacteria; order Pseudomonadales; family Pseudomonadaceae; genus Pseudomonas; species Pseudomonas sp. S8. Next base: position 1,188,188 of record NZ_JBFDVZ010000016.1, on the reverse strand, counting down.
CCTAATATCTGGGTGTTCGAGCTGCGCAAGCTGATGCCTGAGTATTCGGCAAAATTCATAGGTAAGTTCGCTGATTAAACGTTTTGTTTTTTCCTTTTTATCACCTATCCATGAATCCCATCTTAGTGCTTGCTCAACTAAGCTAGCACTATGTAGCACTTCTTTAGTTATGGACACAGGGAATAGAAGGCTGTTGAATCCAGTTTTATTAGACTCTACGGTCGTGATTGAGAGGGTCTTAAGGTAGTCAATCCAGTGCTGCGATTCACAGAGTTTCTCGTCCACCAGCGCAATGATAGCGGATGTCTGAGAGTCCTCGGTATTAATTGCTATAGGCTTTTCATGGTCAGGCATACAGGCGCTGCGAAATACCACTGGGATTCCGGCACCTCCTACGATGTTTTTGTAAATATCACGTCGAAAGTGTTGCATTATTTTATTGGCAATTTCCTCCCCTGATTTAAAGCTTGGGTGCCATACGACATAAATAACGAAAAATGGTTTTGCGAGATCGCTACAGTTTGCGTCAACCATTGCGTTTCTTCTTGTCGCGGCTATTGTCTATAAGTGATTTATATTTCCCCTTTGCTTCGCTGATGTACTTATCAAGAGATTCTGGCGACTCAGTTGCATTCTTCCAGCTTGTGAATACCGCATATCCACTTCGGACGTTGTCAGCTAATCGAATTGGTACAGTTATGTTAACTCCGTTTCTTGGTGCAGATGGGAGGTAGATACCGAGAAGAGCATGCTCTTTGTCAAGGGTTGCTTTTATCTCCCAGTCGATATACTTTCTTTGATAAGTCTCTGCGCCAATCAATACTATTGTGCAGGAAGTGCCGGTTATGTATTCCTCGCGAATCCTCCGGATTACATATTCAGTGTCGTCACTTTCTATCTCATTATCCAAGGAAGCGTCGTGTATTGCTTCATGGGTATCATGAAATTGTTTAGAGAACGCGTCGTAATAAGCTTGATCTAGTTTGTGGTGGTAGCTAACGAAAATTTTATGCTTAACAGGCTTTTCCAGAGATTTCAAAATTTCTTGGAGGTTCATTGGTTCATCGATCCTTGAGTTTCTTGTGAACGCGCGCGCGGTATAGTGCGAGGTAGCTACTAATATCAAGACCGGTACAGGGTATGCAACCCCTCGTTATTAGAATTATCGTGCGAAATTCGGAGGATTGATATTAGGATCTCGAAAGTGGTCGGACAGACTGTCGATCCCCTTGTGACGCAGGGCATCATCCAGTCAATTAACGCTCCTAGAATTGGCAGTCAATGCATTTGGGGTGATGGCTGAGAGCTGCATGGTTACGGATCCGAAGCTGTCAATTCGCGAAGCAGTAAGATGATAAGAAACACTTTGGCGGATACGGGGTACTGACTGCAATTGATTGGCATCTGTCGGTTCTGACCGGCTGAATTGGGTCGATATTGACCCTTCACGAAGGTCGGCTTCTGGCCGATAGCTGCCAACCAAAGTCAACTATTTCCAACCGGACATCGCGGCCCCTGCACCCGATTCATGTGTTGTGCTGAACCAGTGATCACAAATACCAGCGATACTCCCGCGCACTGATCTCCTGCATGAATGCCAGGTGATCCTGACGTTTGTTCTCGCAATACACGTCGACAAACTCGGCGCCCAGTCCTGCACGCAGTTGCGGCTGGTGTTGCAGAGCGCGCACGGCGTCGAGGATCTCAGTGGGGAAAGCGACGCCGCTGTTGCGGTCATCGTTGAGGGGCGGGATCGGTTCCTTGCCTGATGCCAGACCATGTTCCAGGCCCACCAGAATCGCCGCCAGCACCAGATACGGGTTGGCGTCGGCGCCGGCCAGCCGGTATTCGATGCGCAGGTTTTTCGTATCCGACTCGGGGATGCGCAGGCAGGCGTCACGATCCTCGTAACCCCAGCTCGCCTTGGTCGCGGTGTTTACCGTGCCGCTCAGGCGGCGCATGGCGTTCTGGTTCGGCGCGAAAATCGGCATGCTGTGCGGCAGCAATTCCAGGCAACCGGCCACTGCATGGCGCAGCGGCTGTTGGTGATTTGCGGCCAGCAGATTGTTGCCGGCGGCGTCATACAGGCTGACATGCACATGCATGCCGCTACCCGGATGCTGCACGTACGGCTTGGCCATGAAACTGGCGCGATAGCCGTGCTTGAGCGCAACGCCGCGGGTGCTGCGACAGAACAGCGCCGCCCAGTCGGCGGCGCGCAAACCGTCGTCCAGATGGCCGAAATTGATTTCGAACTGGCCCGGCCCCAGCTCTGCGGTAATCACCGTGGCATCGATGCCCTGCGCCCGCGTTGCTTCAACCATGTCGTCAAGCACCGGGGCGAAACGCGATAGTCGTTCGATGTGCATGTTCGGCTGATCATCGGCGTCGTCGCTCAGCTCGTCGCGAGGGAATTGCGGCAGCCCGTCGCGCAGTTTTTTGTCGAACAGATAGAACTCCAGTTCGAAGGCCACCACCGGGTGAATGCCCTTGGCCGCCAGTCGATCCAGCACTTTCGCCAATACCTCGCGGGGTTCGAATTCGATCGGTTTGGCGGTGCCGTCGGAGGTGATCAGCATCTGCCCCAGCGGTAGATTTTCCCAGGTCACGGGCTTGAGCGTGCCTGGCACCAAGCGGCGCACGGCGTCCGGATCACCGTCGTTGAAGCAGTAATCGCCGATCTTGAACAGACCGCCCTGCACGCCCAGCAACACGCAGTTCTGCGGCAGTTTCAAGGCGCTTCCCGCCGCGACTTTTTCGAGCATGTCCACCGGATAGCGCTTGCCGTAAAAATGCCCCGGAATGTCCAGGGAAATCAGGTCGACATAACGCACCTCGGGGTAACGTTGGCGAAACGCGCGCACTTCGGCGAGCAGGTCAGAGCAGACAGCGTCCATCGTGTTCATCCTTTGTTGTTATCAGGTGTAGACCCAGAGCACACGGGTGAGCTGCCCGGTGAGGTTGCCGTAGCGACAATGGGTGTGACTGTCGAATTGAAAGCTGTCGCCGGCCTTTAAGGTCACCGGCTCGTCGTCGTTGCCCAGCCACAAGGTCAGTTCTCCTTCGAGGACGTAACCGCCCTGCTCCGAGCTGTCGCTCATGTGCCGGTCGCCGCTGCTCGCGCCCGGTTCCAGATGACTTTCGAGCATCGAGAACGAGGCACGCATCTGCGGCGATACCAGAATGTCGGTAATGCCGCTGGCGTAATACAGCGTGCGGCGCTCGTCCGGACGGGTGACCCACGGCACTTGTCTGGGTTTGGGCAGGCTGTAGAAATAGGTGGTCGGCACGCCGAGGGTTTCGCTGATCGCGGTGAGGTCGGCCACGGTCGGGCGCGACAGGCCGCGTTCGACTTGCGAGAGAAACCCCACCGAACGGCCGATTTTGTCCGCCAGTTCCTTGAGGGTGCATTTCTTGTGCTTGCGCAGGTCGTGGATCAGGATCGCCAGCGCCGCGATTTCTTCTTGCTTGTTCATGGTCAAAATCTCATCAAATACTGTCGCGCAGCCGATACCAGGCCTTGCCGATGGCTTCCAGCGGTGCGGCGAAGTGCTTGCCGCCGGGGAAACGGCCATTGCTAACGCCCTGATACAACGCCAATTCATCCGTCTCGCCGAGAATTGCATCGGACACCGCACGGGCGGCGGCCAGTGTCGGCAGCACGCCGTGCCCCGAATAACCCTGAAGCCAATAACGGTTGCCCTCGCCGCCGACATCCGGCGTACGGTTCATGGTCAGGTCGATGTGCCCGCCCCAGGCGAATTGCAGTTCAACGCCCTTGAGTTGCGGGAACACCCGTTCGAGAAACGGCCGGGTCGCCGCCGCAATGTCCTTGGGCATGCCACCCAGATAGGTGCAGCCGCCGCCGAACAACAAGCGGTTGTCCGGCGTGCGGCGGAAGTAATCAAGGACGAACTGGTTGTCGGTCACGCAGACGTTGCTCGGCAGCAACGCCGTGGCTTGCTCCGGCGTCAGCGGTGCGGTGGCGACTTGATAAGTGCCGACCGGCAGGATGCAACGGGAGAGTTGCGGATCAAGTTCATCAAGATAGGCGTTGCAGGCCAGCACCAGCACGTCGGCGTTCACCGAACCGCGCTCGGTATTGACCCGGAAACCGTCGCCCTCCTGCTGATAACTCAGCGCTTTGCTTTGCTCATGAATACGCCCGCCGGCGCGCTCGATGGCGGCGGCCAACCCAAGGGCGAGTTTCAGCGGATTGAGGTGTGCGCCTTCGGCGTCAAAGAGCCCCGCCTGATAACGATCGCTGGCGACCCATTGCGGCAGGTCTTCACGGGGAATGAATTGCAGACCGTCATGGCCCCATTTGTGACTGGCTTCGTGTTGCCATTCAGTCAGCAGGCTGACCCGACGCGGCATCACCGAGGTCCACAAATGGCCGGGGCGATAGTCGCAATCAAAACCGTGTCGCCCTGGCAATTCACGCAGTTCCTGCGCGGCCCAGCGCATGCCGTCCCATAGGCGACGGGCGCGCTCATAGCCGAGCGCAGCTTCCAGCGGCGGCATGTCGCATGACCAGCCCAGAATCGCCTGCCCGCCATTACGCCCCGAGGCGGCCCATGCCACGCGACTGGCCTCCAGCACGGTGACGCGCTTGCCGGCCAGGGCCAGACGCAGCGCGGTGTGCAGCCCGCTGAATCCGGCGCCGATGATCACCACGTCGGTGTCGTGCGCGCCTTCCAGCGCCGGCCGTGTACTGAAAATATCGGCGCAACTGTGGGCGTAATAACTGGCGACATGCTGCTGGGATTGCTGAAACATTCGGCGCCTCATGAAATTTATTTCTTATAATTTCATGAAAATCTACAGAACAAATTTCATATCGGCAACCGACAACTGTTTCACTCACACAGATCAATGCTCCAGCGCATAACGCCGACAATGTTCGAGATAGCCTTTCTCATGACGACCCACCAATTGCACGACACTGGACCACAGCCACGACGGCGCATCCAGTGTCTTCGAGCGGCACGCTTGCAGTTCACGCATCCATGACGCCCGGGTGCTCATGTCCATCTGCCGGGCATGGGCCAGCCCCACGACCCGGGCCAGATAGCCGGCGGCGAGCATCGCGTCGGTCTGGCTCAACTGATCGAGCTCCAGTTTCATGTCTTGTGGCAGCAGTTCGCGGATGAAGAAGCCATGGTCGAGCAGCCGGGTGGCGATCATCCGGTTACCCAGGCCCGGGGAGAGAAAACGCGCGCCTTCGACCACACGTTTGCCGTTGTCGCGGGGCATCGCGGTGCGGGCGACGCGCGGGGCTGCGGCGGCAACGGCCTCCTTGACGTCGAGCAAGCAATATTCCTCGTCATCACCCTCGCCCACACCGAGTAGCACCGCATAACGCTTGAGCCCCAGCGAACTGCAGCCTTTGACCCAATAGGCCGAATCGAGCATTTTCACCCGGTCGTCCTTGTTGCGCCCCTTCAATGAGGTCACCAGCGTGTGCAGATCTGGCGTGGCGCAAAGGGTCTTCAGCGCACTGCGCTCTTCGCGTGACAGCGACCAGAAGTGCTTGCCCAGCGGAATGGTCGGTTTGGTGTTTTCGATGCGTTCCTGGGCCAGATGCTTCCACGTGCGTTGCACTGCGCTGCGCATCCCGGCCTTGACTTGCGCGGGGCGTGGCGGCTCTTTGTCGACGTCGTCTTCAAACGCCTGCTCGTAGCCGCGCATCATCTCCTCGAGCATGCGCGCCGTGGCCACACCGGGCAGATCGGAACCCCGGGCGGCAGTCGCCAGCGACAGTGCGAGTCGCACCAGGTCATGCGCGGGATTGCCGATAACCGTCTGGTCGAGGTCGCGGATGTGGATATCGATGCGCCCTTTCAGATCGCCGGTCGGTCCCAGATTGCCGGCATGACAATCGCCGCAGATCCACACCGCCGGCCCTTTCGGCAGGCGGCGCCCGGGCTGGCTGTGCAGCCACTCATAAAACTGCACCGTACTGCCGCGCACATAAGCGTGCGCGGAACGGGCCATTTTCAGATTGCGAAGTTGTGAAAGCGGTTCGAGGCGTGCGGAAGGCCGTGGGGTTTTCATGGACGCTTCTTGCAGAGAATGTGTCCTGTTGACCGTCCGTCACGCGCAAATGTTTCAAAGTATTACAAAGGCAACTCAACCCGAGCCTGCAAGCCGCCGCCGCTGCGATTGCTCAACGTCAGTTCGCCGCCCTGCTCGCGCACGATCGCCCGCGCCGCCGACAGCCCGAGCCCGACGCCACCGGTTTCCCGGTTGCGCGAGGTTTCCAGGCGGAAGAACGGGTCGAACACCCGCTGCAACGACGCTTCGGGAATCCCCGGCCCCTCGTCGCTGACGTCAACGCAAACGCTGTAGCCATCGCTGCTCAAGGTAATGGCCGGCTGCTGCGCGTACTTTTCGGCGTTTTCCAGCAGATTGACGATCACACGCTTGATTCCCAGCGGGCGGCCCTCGTAGACCAGATGCGCCGGGCCATGGAAATCGATGGCGATGTTCTGGTCGCGGTAGTCGTCGATGATGGTCTGCAGCAACTCCGACAGGTCGAACGCAGTGCTTTGCTCCGGTTGAGTGTCTTCCCGAAAGAACGCCAGCGCAGCGTTGATCATCGACTGCATTTCTTCAATGTCGCGGATCAGTTTGCCCTGATGATCAAAGTCCTCCATGAACTCGCTGCGCAGGCGCATGCGGGTCAGCGGCGCACGCAAGTCGTGGGAGATCGACGCGAGCATGTGCGTGCGCTCGCTGATGTAATGCTGGATCTGCGCCTGCATGGTGTTGAAAGCGATGATTGCCTGGCGGATCTCGTCCGGGCCTTCGACTTTTATCGGCGGCGCGCGCAGATCACCGCCAAAGCGGCGGGCGGCACTGGCAAAGCGTTGCAGCGGTTTGGCCAGTTGCTGCGTGGCCAGCCAGGCCACCAGCACGGTGGCGATCAGACCGAGGGCGATGATGATCGCGATGCGTGTGCCGATGTCCAGGCCCCAGGAGCGCTCAGGCGAAGAGAACAACAACCAGCTGGCATCCGGCAGTTGAATCAGCGCCGCGTAGCGCGCCAGCGGACTTCCGCTCGGCCAGTCGGCGGGATTGAACACCCGAATGTCTCGCTCATCACCCAGCAACTGATGCAACCCCGACGTCTTGTTGGCGATCAGCTGCGTACCCCCTGCTGGCAATCCGAGTTCGTCACGTTGCGCACTCCACGTCACCTCCTGCGTCGGGCCGGTTGCCGCGTGCGCGAGTTTCGGGCGTAAAGGCGCAGGTGCAGCCTCGATCACCTTGACGGTCGCCGCAATCTGCTCCAGCAACCCGGTGCGCTCAATCGGTGGTCGCGCCCAGGTCCCTGCCACCTCCACGAACAGAAAATTGAGCGCCAGCGAAGCGAGCATGGCCGCGACGATGGTCAGGGCGATCCGCCGACTCAGCGGATCACGGCGCAGGAAGCGACGGATCATGCGCGCGTGACCTTGGCGGTGAACAGGTAACCGCCGTTGCGCACGGTGCGGATCAGGTCCGGACGCTTGCTGTCCGGCTCGATCTTGCGGCGCAAGCGGCTGACCTGCACGTCGATGCTGCGATCAAAGGCGTCGTGGCCCTGGCCGCGAGACAGGTCGATCAGTTGCTCGCGGGTGAGAATGCGTTGCGGGTGTTCGAGAAACACCACCAGCAGATCAAACTCGCCACCGGACAGCGGAATCATCACGTTTTCCGGGGAGCGCAGTTCGCGACAAGTGATATCCAGATGCCAACCGGCGAAAGCAATCACCGGTCGCGAAGGTTCGCTGACAGGGCTGACCTGCTCACCGGCACGACGCTGCACGGCGCGCAGACGGGCCAGCAGTTCACGCGGGGCAAACGGTTTGGTGACGTAGTCGTCGGCACCCAGTTCGAGGCCGACAATCCGGTCGCTCAATTCGCCCATGGCAGTCAGCATGATGATCGGAATGCCCATCTGCGCCCGCACTTTCTGGCACAGGCTCAGGCCGCCTTCACCGGGCAGCATCAGATCGAGAATGATCGTGTCCGGGCGCTGCTGGGCAATCGCGGCCCACATCGCTGCGCCATCAGCGGCGACATCGACCTCGTAGGCGTGCTGGACGAAGAACTTCTTCAGCAGGGCGAGAATTTCCACGTCATCGTCGACGATCAGCAGTCTGCTCACGGGCACAGGATCCTCAGGCCAAAAAAGAACGCATCTAAAACCATTCTGGCCGCCAGGTCATATATTTCAATCGAGCAACATTCCTTCGTCGCGGACATCAAGCGGACATGCTGCGGCAAAACCCCTCAGGCACTCTGCTCGCCATCGACAACCGGGGGGCATTCAATGAGCGCATTGCACGACAGGTACACCGCCGAGGGCCACGACGCCCGCTATCCGTTGATTCTCAGCCAGCGCACCAGCGCGCCTGATCAGAGTACGCCGTTGCTGTTTCAGGAGTTCTGCCTGGGCCTGTCAGATAACCAAAGCCGTATCGTCCTGCGCCGCTATTTCGAACAGTACGACCCGGCAGACGCCCGATGGGTGGAGTACGTGCATTCGATTCCGACCGCCGACCTCATCCAGTGGATCATGAGCCACGGCCAGCTGCACATCGAATGCTCGGACAACACCCCGCCGCTCTCCTCCCCAATCACTGCCCGCGCTTGAACGACGTGGGTCAAAAGCGCAAAACAAGGATTCGCATGATAAAAAGCCATTGCTTGATGACACTGATGTGCACAGCGTCTCTGAGCCTGTCGGCCTGCAGCAGCAAAACCGTTGAACCGCAGAAGTACACGGGAATTCTGCACGATTACAGCGTGCTGAGCGAGCACACATCGCCATCCGGGCAGACTGTGCTGGGCTGGGTCAGCCCGGCGCTGGCCCGAGGGCGTTACACCCAGGCCTATCTGGCGCCCAGTCAGTTCTACCCCAGCGTCGCGCCGACCGAGCGAGTTCCGCTGAGCACGCTGTCCGGCGTCACCGACTACTACGACGCCGCGCTCAGGCTGGAACTGGGCAAGGTCATGCACCTGGTATCGCAACCCGGGCCGAATACCCTGACCGTCAGACCAGCGATTACCCGCGTCGCCGCCAGCACCCAAGGCTTGCGCTTTTATGAATGGCTGCCAGTGACCCTGGTTGCCGCCGGCGTGAGCACCGCCACCGGCATCCGCGATCAGGACAGCGAAATCACCACCGAAGTCTCGTTCGAGGACGGCTCCACCGGCGAAGTGGTCGCCGAAGTGGTGCGCAAGGGTACCGGCGTGCCGCTGGAAAACGACAAACAAGTGCTGACTGCCGATGACGTCAAAGGCGTGCTGGACGGCTGGGCCAGCGATCTGGGCAAGTCGTATGCCGCGATCCGGCGCTGACGCCCCCCAAAGAACGGCACTGACTAAGGCAAATCCTGACCCTCCGGTTTTTGTGCGGGGGCCGTGAACCACTTGTCCTTCGGCACTCGCTTCTCTTGCTGCGGGTCATCCAGATAATGCGGCGACATGATCTGCACGCCATATTCGTTGAACACATCCTGAATATTGGCGTGAAGCATGCTCAGCAACACCGCACGCGGGCGCGGCTGGCTCGGAATGGCCTGCGCCACCAAGCGATATTCGGGATAGAAATCCGACAAGGCAGTCTGGAACACCTGAGCCGGCGGGTCTTCCAGAACACCCGGCGTGCGGCGGGCCGCCTCCAGCAACATCGCCTCGACCTGCCGCCACGGGGTGTCGTAACCGATGGTGACCACGGTATCGACCACGTAACCGGGACCCTTCACGGTGCGCGAGTAGTTTTTGGTGACGGTGCCGGTGATCATCGAATTGGGCAGCGTCAGCACTTCACCCAACCCGGTGCGGATGCGTGTGGTGAACATGCCCAGCTCGGTGACGGTGCCCTCATATTCGCCGATCCTGACGAACTCGCCGGGGCGCAAAGTGCGCGTGTAGGTCAGGATCAATCCGGCTGCCGCCTGCCCCACCACACTGGTGGCACCGAGGGAAATCATCAGGCCGATCAGCACCGACAAGCCCTTGAACGCATCGGTGCCGGCGCCTGGCAGATACGGATACGCCATCGCCAGGGCAAACAGCCAGATGGCCAGCGAGGTCAGGCGTTGGGTCGGTTGCAGGGTCTCATGGTTCAGCCAACTGAAGGTGCCCGGGGTCGCCATGCGCCGCAAAATGCGCCGGGCAAACGCCGTCACCCCACGGGCGATAAAGAAAATGGCCAGCGCCACGCCGAGCCCGGGAATCGCCCCGACAATGCCATCCAGCAGATAGCCGGCCAACTCGAACAGGTAGTTGTTGAGGCTTTCACCCCATGGCCGGGTGTAGGGAAATCGCGACAGGACAAACCCGAGCCATTCATAGGTCAATAGCGCAATCACCAGCCAACGCAACACCAACAGCAGGCGACTGACCAACGGATAAAGGAAATTGGCGTCGATCAACTGGACCCGCCCGACTTTCAGCACCTGGGTATGGCGCTCCATCAACTCGGGCAATTTGCTCAGCAACTTGCGACGCAGGTAGGCCAGGCACCAGAGCAAGCCGACATAGATCACCGTGGACGCTGCGGCCAGCGCCAGAGACCTGAGGATCAGGTGCAGGCTGCGCGCCTCCCCGGTTTCAGTGACCACCTGGCGCAGTTTCTCGGCCGCGCCTTCGGCAGCCTGCTGCACTGAGGCGTATTCGAGGCCATCAACGTCCTTGGGCGCGACGATGAACGCGCGCTTGTCGCCCAGTAAAACCATGTAACTGTTCTGGATGGGGTCGATCGAGACCGTCAGATTCTCCGACTCGTCCAGCGCCTCGGTGATGACCGTCTTCGCTCGCTTGACCCGCGTCGCCGGCGATTCGCCCAGCAGCGTCGCGCGAAACAGCATGATGCTGCGGTTGGCGACCTTGAGCTCCACCGCTTCATTCGCAGGCTTTGCCGTCTCCTCAAGCGCCCAGCCACCTGCGGACCCGAGCAAGGCACAGACCATCATCGCTACCGCCAGCAGCCTGCTTCGCATGCGCGTGTTTCCTTACGCCCGGGTGTCAGAGGAATACGTAAGGCAGCGTAGTTGAGCGCTGAACGGTTGTCAGATCGGCTTGCAGGATGAGGGTGGTGACAGTATTTCTTCATTGCTGCCATTCACTCTGCGGACAGCCTTCGCCTCTGACGGGTCGGACCTGTCAGTCCGTTCAACCTTCCAGCATGCCGTGACACAACAGCGTCAGCACCCCGCGCATGTGCAAGGCATGCGCCGGTCGGTCCGGCACTTCCTGGGTCGCCAAACGGATGAACGCCATGTTCGCGTACTGGTTGAACAGCGTTGCCGCCACGTCCAGATCGACCGACGCACGCAACTTGCCCTGCGTCTGGAAATGCCCGAGCAGCGCTTTGGTCTCCTCGATCACCGCCGCATTCCACGGACTCAATGCCTGAGCCAGTTCACCCGTGAGCAGAAACGGCGCCAATTCACGCCACAGCGAGGCCGGCATCGCTTGCAGTTGGTAGTCGGTCATCAAGCCTTCAAACTCGCACAGCGCCTCCAGCGGATCACTGTCGTCGTCCAGATTGGCCCGCGCATCACGCATCGCCTGCTCGTCCGGCTGTTTGAGCAAGGCCAGCAAAATTTCCTGTTTACCACCAAAATAATTGACCACCGTTGGCGCGGAAACCCCGGCCTGATTGGCGATTTGCTCCAGCGTGGTCGCGCCGAAGCCGTTACTGATGAACAGCTCCAGCGCCGCCTGCGCAATGACTTCCCTGCGCTGTTCCTTTTGCCGTTCTCTGAGCCCGCTCATGGTGCTGGTGTCCTGTCTTGCTGATGGGCGTCAGCCTACGGATTTCTTTTTTCACCGACAAATATTTTCTTTACAAAAATATTTTTAAGTGACAAATATTAGCCGTGCACCGCTGGAATGAACGCGCACTCACTTGCCCCGTTTCTCTGGAGAACCGCCATGTCCGCCGAATTCGATCCGACCCGCAGCACCCGCGATTACCAGGCCGCCGACGCCGCCCACCACATTCACGCCTTCGTCGACCAGAAGGCGCTCAACGAGGAAGGCCCGCGGGTGATGGTCAGCGGGGATCGCCTGGCGCTGTGGGACAACGACGGCAAGCGCTACCTGGACGGCATGTCTGGCCTGTGGTGCACCAACCTCGGTTACGGGCGCAAGGATCTGGCCGCCGCCGCGACCGCGCAGCTGCAACGACTGCCCTACTACAACATGTTCTTCCACACCACTCACCCGCAGGTGATCGAGCTCTCCGAACTGCTGTTCAGCCTGCTGCCCAGGCACTACAGCCACGCGATCTACACCAACTCCGGCTCCGAAGCCAATGAAGTGCTGATCCGCACCGTGCGCAAGTTCTGGCAGGTGATGGGCCAGCCCGAGAAGAAAATCATGATTGGCCGCTGGAACGGCTACCACGGCTCGACTCTCGCCGCGACGGCGCTGGGCGGCATGAAATTCATGCACGAAATGGGCGGCACCATCCCTGACGTCGCGCACATCGATGAGCCGTACTGGTTCGCCCACGAAGGCAACCTCAGCCCCGAAGAGTTCGGCCTGCAGGCAGCGCGGCAACTGGAAGACAAGATTCTTGAACTGGGCGCCGACAAGGTCGCCGCGTTCGTCGCCGAACCGTTCCAGGGCGCCGGCGGCATGATCATCCCGCCCGCCACCTACTGGCCGGAAATCCAGCGCATCTGCCGTAAGTACGACGTGTTGCTGTGCGCCGACGAAGTGATTGGCGGGTTTGGTCGCACCGGCGAATGGTTTGCGCACCAGGCCTTCGGTTTTGAACCGGACACGCTGTCGATCGCCAAAGGCCTGACCTCCGGCTACATCCCCATGGGCGGCCTGATCCTGTCGCGACGCATGGCCGAAGCACTGGTGGAAAAAGGCGGCGTGTTCGCTCACGGCCTGACCTATTCCGGTCACCCGGTGGCGGCGGCGGTGGCCATCGCCAACCTCAAGGCCTTGCGCGATGAAGGCGTGGTCACACAGGTCAAAAACGACACCGGCCCGTACTTGCAGAACTGCCTGCGCGAAGTGTTCGGCAACCACCCGCTGGTGGGCGAGGTTCAGGGCGTCGGGCTGGTGGCAGCATTGCAGTTCGCCGAAGACAAAGCCACCCGCAAGCGCTTTGCCAACGAGAACGACATCGCCTGGCGCTGCCGCACCATTGGTTTTGAGGAAGGCCTGATCATTCGATCGACGCTGGGCCGAATGATCATGGCCCCGGCATTGATCGCTACGCGGGCGGAGCTAGATGAGTTGGTCGACAAAACGCGCATCGCCGTGGATCGGACCGCTCGCGAATACGGCCGCCTGTAACCCATAGCCCCTGTGGGAGCTAGCCGGCTAGCGAAAGCGGAGTGTCATTCAACATTAATATCGACTGGCAGGCCGCCTTCGCTAGCAGGCTAGCTCCCACAAGGGCACTCGGTTGAACTCAGCACATCGGCTCAATCCGGCCCGGTTGATCGTGCCCATCATCGGAGACTTTCCCTGATTGTCGGTCTCCCTCGATGGCTCCCTCGACACCACGCTTTGCACTGTTGGCCCTGCTTTGCGCAGCGACCGACACTGTTTTCGCCAGCGACTTCTTCAACGACGCCAAAACCGACGTGCTCAGCCGCAACTTCTTCCTGAGCAACGACTACCGCTCGCCCTCGCCTGCCGGCAAAAACTATAAGCAGGAATGGGCCCAGGGTTTTATTGGCACGTTCACCTCTGGCTACACACCGGGCAGCATCGGTTTCGGCATCGATGCCCACGCCTTTCTCGGCCTGAAACTCGACGGTGGCAAAGGTCATTCCGGCACGGGGCTGTTGCCGGTCGACAGCAGCGGTCGCAGTGAACCGAACTACTCCAGCGCCGGCGGCGCGTTCAAACTCAAGGTTTCGCGAACGACCCTCGCGTTCGGCGAGATGACCGTGGAAACCCCGGTGTTCGACACCTCGGACAAACGCCTGCAACCGGAATACGCCACAGGTTTACTGTTGAACAGCCGTGAAATCGACAACGTAAACCTCACGGCCGGACACTTCACCGCGTTCAAGAATCAGGACAGTTCTTCAAGCCACGGCGACTTTTCCGGCTACGGCGCCACCACCGAGGCCGGCGGAATCAGTTTTCTCGGCGCCGACCTGTATGGCGACAGACCCGTCGGTGGTTCGCTGTACGCCTCGGAACTGACAGACACCTGGCATCAGTACTACGCCAATCTGCACGTCAAACAGTCCGGCCTGCTGCTCGACGCCAACCTCTACCACACCCGCGATACCGGCCGCGCGCTGGCCGGCGCCATCGATAACACGGCGTTCAGCCTGTCCGGCAAGTACAACTTTGGCCCGCATGGATTGATGCTCGGCTGGCAACGCATCAATGGCGATACACCGTTCGATTTCGTGGGCGGCGACTCGATCTACCTCGCCAATTCGATCAAATACGCCGACTTCAACGGCGCCGGTGAACGTTCCTGGCAAGCACGCTACGACCTTGACCTCGGCGCCTTCGGCATCCCCGGCCTGACCTTCATGACCCGATATGTTCGCGGCAGCCACATCGACGGCACCCACGCGCCCAAGGGCGGCGCGTACAACCTGTTCGATGCCGACACCGGCGACTATCAGCCGCAGCAAGGCGCTGGTGGCAAGCATTGGGAACGGGACATTGACCTGAAATACAGTGTGCAATCGGGAGCGGCGAAGGATTTGTCGGTGCAGCTGTCGCACGTCTCGCACCGAGCGAATGAGGCACAGGCCGGCGATGATATCGACCGGATTTATGTGGTGATTCAGTATCCGCTGGGGTTTTGATGGCGGGTGGTTAAACCCAGACTCAGAGCCGACGTCGCCTACGAATCCATCGACTGGAAAGACTCCACGAAGCCGCCGACAACGCTCCCACAGGGGATTCAGTGCGTCGTGAATGCTGCGGTAATTGGCGGAAGGCAGCCGGAGTCGAACCTGCCCGGGAACGGATGCCGTCCCCAACCGGGTTTGAAGCCCGGCCGCGCCACCGGGCGCGATTGCCTTCCTTTGAACTCAGGGTGCGTCGGCACTGGCCAGCGCATTATCGTGGCGAATCACGCGGGATTCGCCAATGCGTCGGGTCAGGCCGACGCGGTCGAAGTATTCCAGGTACTGAATACAGCGTTTGCGTCCCAAGCCTAGCGCATCACGAAAAGTTGTCACCTGGATCTGTGGATTTTCCTGCTCGAGTTGCAACAGGACGTCGGCCATGCGCCGCAGTTGCCCGGCAGACAGAAACAGGTCGCGCACCACTTGGTGCATCAGCCCCAGGCGCGCCAGTTTGCGCAGCAGCAGGCGCACCCCCGCGTCGTCTTCACCGAGCATTTTCGCAACATCGCGCACCCACGGCGGATCGTAGCCGGCCTCTTCGAACAGCGGCTGCATGCGTTGCCACAGGGTTTCGTCTTCGGCATTCAAACGCACCTGATGATCTGGCAGATGCAGCCACGGCCCGCTGGCGTTGATCGATCCGGCGCTGCGCAGTTCTTCCAGCAGGCTGGCAAAGGTCGAGCGCTCCAGCGCCAGACCACTGAAGCGTCGCAGACGGTCGCGATCCGGTCCCATCTGGTCCGGTTCCAGCTCATGCAGTTTGGCCAACTGCTCCAACAGGGTGAACTTCAATTGCCCCCAGCGCTGCACGTTGAACAGCACCGGGCCTTGGCGGGTATCGATCAGGCGCACGTTGGCCGGTAGTGACCAGTCTTCACGCGGGCGATTGAACTGACGCTCCAGCCGTTGCGGATCGAGGCCGCCCGCGCTGTGGTCGAGCAGCAGTGGTAGCGCTTGCTCAAGACTGTCGCTGTCGGCCAGCGCTTGCAGCTGTGCCAACCGTTCCGGGCTGCGGCGCTGCCGGGCCGGGGCGAACGGGTCGAGCACCTGACCGCCGCCAAGGGTGCGTTGCGCGCTCTGGTCACGCAGGATCAGGCGGTCGCCCTTCACCGCGTGCACCGGGGCGTTGATCAGCAATTGCGCGAACATGCGCTCGCCGGCACGCAAACGCGGGCCTTCAAGCAATGCCACACGGGCGATGACGTCCTGAGTGCCGAGGTGCACGTGCACCGGGTGAAAGTGTTCAAACGTGCGCTCGCCAGGCAGCAGTTGAAATTCAATGTCGACCCGTTGCGTCGGTGCGTGCAGCCACTCGGCCAGCAGCCATTGGCCGCGATGAATCTGCTCCAGGGTCAACCGGTCACCACTGATATTCAGCGCCACCCGTTGCCCGGCGAAGGCTTGTTCGGCGGCTTGATTCTGCGCGTGCAACCCGCGCACCCTCACCGCTTTACCGGACGGCCCGAGGGCCAGTTTATCGCCGACGCAAACCGCGCCCGACAACGCGGTGCCAGTCACCACGATCCCGGCGCCCGCCACGCTGAAGGCGCGATCAATGGCCAGGCGAAAACCACCTTCGCGGCTGCGCTCATGGACTTCACGTTGAACCTGCAGCAAGTTCTGGCGCAGTTCATCGACGCCCTGCCCGGTCACGCTGGACACCGTCAGCATCGGTGCTTCGGCAAACGGCCCGGTTTCCAGCAGGTCGAGTACCTGACGTTCAACCTCTTCCACCCTGCCCGGTTCGACCCGGTCACATTTGGTGATCGCCACCAGCGCCCGGGGAATGCCCAGCAACTGCACAATCGCCAGATGCTCACGGGTTTGCGGCATCACCCCGTCGTCCGCCGCCACCACCAGCAACACCAGATCGATGCCCTGCGCGCCGGCGAGCATGTTGTGGGTGAATTTTTCGTGGCCCGGTACATCGATGAACCCGGTCAGCCCGGCACCGGGCTCCAGCTCCGCGTAGAGATAACCGAGGTCGATGGTCATCCCGCGCTCGCGCTCCTGCGGGCGGCGGTCGCCGGTTTGCCCGGTCAGGGCTTGCAGCAAGGAAGTCTTGCCGTGGTCGATGTGCCCGGCGGTGCCGACGATCACGACTCGACCTGCAACTGCGGCAACTGCGCCAGCCACGCCGGTTCATCGTCGAGTTGGCGTAGATCGAGCCACAGCGCATCATCGTCAATACGCCCGAGCACCGGGATCGGTAACCCGCGCAGCGCCGCTTCCAGAGTCAGCAGACAACGCCCGCGCATGCGTTTCGACACCTGCGGGCGCAGACACAGCGCCGCACTCGGCAACCGCGCCACCGGTTGGCTGCCGCTGCCGATCATGCCCAAGGCCTGCACAGCGCTGACCTGCCACGGTTCACCCAAGACGCCAGCCATCGCCGGTTGTAAACGACAAGCCTGGGCGAGGATCTCGGCTTGCGGACGAGTCAACAGCCGCAAACTCGGCAGACGTTCGGCGAGGCGATTCGGATCGCGATACAGGCCAAGCACCGCTTCCAGTGCGGCCAGGGTCAACTTGTCGACCCGCAAGGCGCGCTTCAACGGATTCTTTTTGATCTTCGCGATCAAGTCTTTGCGCCCGACAATCAACCCGGCCTGCGGCCCGCCGAGCAATTTGTCGCCACTGAAGGTGACGATGTCCGCGCCATCAAGCAGCGCCTGCCTTACTGTCGGTTCCGCTGGCAGGCCCCAGCGAGTCAGGTCGAGCAGACTGCCGCTACCCAGATCTTCCAGCAACGGCAAACCATGCCGATGGGCCAGTTCGGCCAGTTCGGCGGTGGGCACCCGGGCGGTAAAGCCTTCGATGCTGTAGTTGCTCGCATGCACGCGCATGATCAAGCCACTGCGTGGGCTGATCGCGGCTTCGTAGTCGCGGGCGTGGGTGCGGTTGGTCGTGCCGACTTCGTGCAGGCGCACGCCGGCGCGGGCCATGATGTCGGGGATGCGGAACGCGCCGCCGATCTCGATCAGTTCGCCGCGCGAGATGATGCCTTCCTTGCGCGCGCCGAGACTGTTGAGCGTCAACAGCACCGCCGCGGCATTGTTGTTGACCACGGTGACGGCTTCGGCGCCGGTCAGTTCGCGGATCAGGCCTTCGATCAGGTCGTCGCGATCACCGCGCTTGCCGGTCGCCAGATCGAATTCCAGATTGAGCGGATAACGTGCGGCCATCTGCACCGCGTCGATGGCTTCTTCCGGCAACAACGCCCGGCCGAGGTTGGTGTGCAGCACCGTGCCGGTCAGGTTGAACACCCGCCGTACGTTGCTGCGCTGCTGCTGGGCCAGACGTTCGCCGACGCGGCCGGCGAGCACGTCGGGGCTGATTTCAATCGCCGACAATTGCCCGTTCAATACGCTGGAACGCAACTCATCGAGCAACTGGCGCAAACTGGCCAGCAACGACTCACGCCCATAACGCTCGGCCAACGGCAGACAGGCCGGGTGACGTAACAACCCATCAATGGAAGGTAAACGCGGGGCCACACTTGCGGACATCAGCCACTCCCGAAAAAACAAGACTGTCCGGCGAGTGTAGACGTTCTGGTCATTCGTCTCCCGGCGCCAGCAACAGATTCGGTGCCAGGCGCTGATAACCGTCCTGCGCCAGACGCATGTCGAGCAGCAGGCTGGTGAGATCCGCCGACAGCGCTTCGCTTTCGGCATCGTTTTCCAGGTACACCAGCTTCAGATAGCTGTTGCAGCTCGGGCACACCTCCGCCCGAATCGGCGCCTGATTGGCGGCGTGGCGATCATCCTCAAGGCTCAGGTAATCCAGCCCCTTGCTTGACTCGCAATACACGCACTTGACCCGCACCACATGCCATTCACAGGCGCACAGCGAACACACCAGATAACGCAGACCGTTGTGCTTGCCGCGATGGCGGATCACCCCGGCCATCGCCGGTGAGCCGCAGCCCGGGCATTGGCTGAGGCTGTCGCCGGGTTTCAGTTGCAGGTACGGTGCGCTGAGCAGCCAATGGCTCCACGCCGCTTGCAGGCCGGCACCGAGGAACGGCACCAGCGCCGCCGGCACCATTGAATACTGACCGCTGACCAGCGCCACCGCCCACGCGCGCAATTGCCCGGCACTGGCACCGCGCAATGTGGCGAGCGCGTCGACTACGGCGGGTTGCTCGGGCGCCACGTAACGTTGCAATAAAGCATCCAGATAAGCCTGCCAAGCGTCTTCGCGCACCAGTGTGTCGGCGGCGAACGGCGGTAACCCATGTTGCTGACAGGCTTCGATCCTTTGCTGATCAAACGATGCCGTCAGCGGCGGATCATCGAAAACCTGCTGCTGAGCCCGGCACAATCCGGCGATCAGTCGCAGGTAATCAGCCAGCGGATGCCCATGAGCCAATTGCTCCAGACGCTGGGCGCGCAAAGTGAACAGGTTGTGCGGCGGCAGGTGCAGAAACGGCGGCGAACTGGCCGCCGCTTCGATTTCCCCAGGTTCAAGAATGGTTGGCAAAAGTCAGCCCTTTTTGGTGATCGGTCGCTCCGGCACGTCCGGAGTGCGTTCATTACGGGTGATGTCGCGATACCAGAGTTCGTGGTGTTTCCTGGCCCAGGCGCGGCTGACCCAGCCATGCAGCATCGCGTCCACCGAGCCCTTGATCCACAGCCCGGCGTAGATGTGAATGATGATGCTGAGGATCAGCACAAACCCCGCCAGCGCATGCAGGAGCATGGCCCAGCGAATCACGGTGATGCCGAAGTACGCGCTGAAATACGCGCGCCAGATCACCAGCCCGGTGAACAACAAGCCGAGCATGCACAGCAGTAAAGTCCAGAACAGCAGCTTCTGCCCGGCGTTGTATTTGCCCACCGGCGGCACGCTTTCTTCATCGTTGACCAGTACCCGGTCGATGCGGCGCAGCCACTTCCCGTCGTTGTCGATAAAGAAGTTCGCGCGCCAGAAACGGAACACCAGACCGAGGAACAACACGAACATCAGCACGCCCATGAACGGGTGCAGAATGCGCGTCCACGGCCCGCCGCCGAACAGGTGGGTCAGCCAGAACATCGATGGATGAAACAATGCCAGCCCGGACAGCCCGGCCATGAAGAACAGAATCGCCACCAGCCAGTGATTGGTGCGCTGGTTGGCGGTGTAGCGCAGGATCGTCTTGTTGCTCATGGCCGGTCCTCCCCGCGTGGATCGAAGGTGTGCACCGCCGGATCGACAACGTGCACCGAAGTATCCGGTGGTGTCGGATGTTCATCCTCCTCGACGCGATTCGGCCCGATACGCACGTAGTGGAAGAACCCGGCGAGCACCGCCGCACCCATTGCCAGCAAGCCCAGTGGCTTGCTGATACCTTTCCACAAGCCCACCAGCGGACTGATGGCCGGCGCCTCTGGCAATCCGGCGTAGATCTTCGGCGTGTCGGCGTGGTGCAGCACGTACATCACATGAGTGCCGCCGACGCCTTCCGGGTCATACAGCCCGGCATTGTCGAAGCCACGGCTTTTCAGGTCGACGATGCGTTCGGCAGCGTGCTCCTTCATGTCTTCCTTGCTGCCGAAGACGATGGCGCCGGTCGGGCAGGTTTTCACGCAGGCCGGCTCCAGCCCTACCGCCACCCGATCCGAACACAAGGTGCATTTGTAGGCCTTGTGATCTTTCTGCGAGATGCGCGGAATGTTGAACGGGCAACCGGTGATGCAATAACCGCAACCGATGCAATGATCCTGATCGAAATCAACGATGCCGTTGGCGTGCTTGATGATCGCCCCGGGACTTGGGCAGGCCGCGAGGCACCCCGGTTCGGCGCAATGCATGCAGCCGTCCTTGCGGATCAGCCACTCCAGGTTGCCGGCGTCGGTTTCGTGTTCGGTAAAACGCATCAAGGTCCAGGTTTCTGCGCTCAGGTCCAGCGGGTTGTCGTAGGTGCCGTGGTTGTGGCCGACCTCGTCGCGCAGCTCGTTCCATTCCGAGCAGGCGACCTGGCAGGCCTTGCAACCGATGCATTTGGTGGTGTCGATCAGCTTGGCGACTTCCTGCTGATTCCTCACCGAGGGCGGCACCGTGGTGGTGGCCGAGCGGGCAATGATGTCTTGGCTGGCCATTTACAATTTCTCCACGTTGACCAGGAATGACTTGGATTCCGGGGTCTGTGTGTTGCCATCGCCGAGGAACGGCACCAGAGTGTTGGTCAGGTAACCGTGACGCGTCTGACCGGTGAACCCCCAGTGCAGCGGGATGCCGATCTGATGCACCACCTGGCCGTTGACCTGCAGCGGCCGGATGCGTTTGGTCACCACCGCCACCGCCTCGATGAACCCGCGCTTGCAACTGACCCGCACCCGATCTCCGGCAGCGATGCCCTTCTCCTTCGCCAGCACTTCACCGATTTCGACGAACTGCTCGGGTTGGGCAATCGCATTCAACTTGCAATGCTTGCTCCAGAAGTGGAAGTGCTCGGTCAGCCGGTAACTGGTGCCGGCGTACGGGAAGTCCTTGGCTTCGCCGAGGCTTTCCCAGACCGAATCGAAGATCCGCGCCGCCGGGTTGCTGGTGGCTTTCTTGTTCTGCGGGTGCAGCGGGTTGATGCCGATCGGCGTTTCGAACGGCTCGTAGTGCTCGGGGAAAGGCCCTTCGTTCATCTTGTCGACGGCGAAGAACCGCGCCACGCCTTCGGGGTTCATGATGAACGGGTTCATCCCGGCTTCCGGCGGTACATCGGCCTTGTAGTCCGGCACATCGGTGCCGCCCCAGGCCTTGCCGTTCCACCACACCAGACGTTTTTTCGGATCCCACGGTTTGCCCGCGACGTCTGCCGAAGCGCGGTTGTAGAGAATCCGCCGGTTGGCCGGCCACGCCCAGGCCCAGCCCAGATGCTGGTGCATGCCATACGGGTCGGCGTTGTCACGCCGGGCCATCTGGTTGCCGGCCTCGGTCCAGCTGCCGGCGAAGATCCAGCAACCGGACGCGGTGCTGCCGTCGTCCTTGAGCTGAGCGAATGCCGCCAGTTGCGAACCGGCCTTGACCGTCGCGCCACTGGCATCGGTGAAGTCGGCCATGGCGCTGCCGTTGATTTCCTTCGCCAGTTCTTCCGGCGAAGGTTCGTCGGGGATCTTGTACGGCCACGACAGTTTCAGCAGCGGGTCGGGGAATTTGCCGCCCTCGGCCTGATAACGCTTGCGCAGGCGCAGGAACAGTTCGCTCATGATGCGAATGTCGGTCTGCGCTTCGCCGGGGCCGTCGGCGCCTTTCCAGTGCCATTGCAGCCAGCGGCTGCTGTTGACCAGCGAGCCGTCCTCCTCGGCGAAGCAAGTGGTGGGCAGGCGAATCACTTCGGTCTGGATCTCCGCGCTTTTCACGTCGTTGTACGGCCCGACGTTGTGCCAGAACTCCGAGGTCTCGGTGGCCAGCGGGTCCATCACCACCAGCCACTTGAGTTTGGCCAGTGCACCCATGACCCGGTTCTTGTCCGGCAGCGCGGCGATGGGGTTGAAGCCTTGGCACATGTAGCCGTTGACCTTGCCCTGGCTCATCAGGTCGAACATTTTCAGCACGTCGTAGTTGGGAATGTCGAGTTTCGGCAAATGGTCATAGAGCCAATTGTTCTCGACGGTGGCGTTGGCGCCGTACCACGACTTCATCAGGCTGACGTGGAATTTGCTGTAGTTCTGCCAGTAGGACAGCTGCCCCGGACGCAACGGCATTTGCGTGCGCTTTTTGATGAAGGCGTTGAAGTCCTGCTCGGCATCGCCCCCCAGGGTCAGATAGCCCGGCAGCGAGTTGGACAGCAGCCCAAGGTCGGTCAGGCCTTGAATGTTCGAGTGGCCGCGCAAGGCATTCACACCGCCGCCGGGCATGCCGACGTTGCCCAGCAGCAATTGCACCATCGCCGCGCTGCGGATGATCTGCGCGCCAATCGAGTGCTGCGTCCAGCCGAGGGCATAGAGGATGGTCATGGTCTTGCCCGGCGTTGAGCACGTGGCAATCTCATCCCAGATTTTCTGCATCGCCTCGACCGGCATCCCACAGATCTGGCTCGCCAGATCAATGTTGTAGCGGCTGTAATGCTGCTTCATCAATTGATAGACGCAGCGCGGGTCCTGCAGGGTCGGGTCGACCTTGACGAAGCCGTCCTCGCCCAACTCGTAACCCCAGCCGGATTTGTCGGTGTAGCTGCGCTTGGCCGCGTCATAGCCGCTGAAGAGACCGTCTTCGAAGCTGAACCCGGCTTTGACGATGAACGAAACGTCGGTGTAGTTGCGCACGTACTCGTGCTGGATCTTGTCCTGAGTCAGCAGGTAATTGATCAATCCGCCCATGAAGGCGATGTCGGTACCGGTGCGGATCGGCGCGTAATAGTCGGCCACCGAAGCGGTCCGGGTAAAACGCGGGTCGACCACAATCAGCCGGGCAGCGTTGTGCGCCTTGGCCTCGGTCACCCATTTGAAGCCGCACGGATGCGCTTCTGCGGCGTTGCCACCCATCACCAGGATCAGATTCGCGTTGGCGATATCGGTCCAGGTATTGGTCATGGCACCACGGCCGTACGTCGGGGCAAGACTTGCCACCGTCGGGCCGTGTCAGACACGCGCCTGGTTATCGAACCCCAGCATGCCGAGACTGCGAATCACCTTCTGGGTGATGTAGCCCGCTTCGTTGGACGCTGCCGACGCGGCGAGAAACCCGGTGGTGAGCCAGCGGTTCACCGTTTGCCCGGTGGCATTTTTCTCGATGAAGTTGGCGTCGCGGTCGGCCTTCATCAGATCGGCGATGCGATCCAGCGCTTCATCCCAGCTGATCCGGGTCCATTCGCTGCTGCCGGGCTTGCGCACCTGCGGGTACTGCAGGCGACCCGGGCTGTGAATGAAGTCCAGCAGGCCGGCGCCTTTCGGGCACAGGGTGCCGCGGTTGACCGGGTGGTCGGCGTCGCCCTCGATGTGAATGATATTTTGCGCGACGTTCTTCGCGGCATCGCCCTGGCTGTACATGATCAACCCGCAACCGACCGAGCAATACGGGCAGGTGTTGCGGGTTTCATGAGTGTGGGCAAGCTTGAAGTGACGCACCTGCTCGGCGAAGGCCTGCGTCGGAGCCATGCCCAACGCGCCCAGGCTAGAGCCTGCAAGGCCGATACCGGCGACCTTGAAGAATTGACGACGGCTGAGATCCATCGTGCACTCCTGATCAGGTGGAACCCGGTACTTGAGCCGGGCTTTTTCTGGACAAACACGGTTACGGCAGAATGGCTGCCGGCTTTTTCACTGTAGACAATGACCACACGTTCTGTGTGAAAACCGACCGTCGGCCGTTTGTCGGTCTATTGGCCAATGAACGCAAAACCCTGTGGGAGCTGGCTTGCCAGCGAAAGCGGTGGATCAGTCAACACTAATAGCGACAGTGACGACGCCATCGCTGGCAAGCCAGCTCCCACAGGGGTCACGTTGGGCTTAGAATGGCGCCCAGAACCAACCCCGCCTTCACGAGACCGCGCATGACTTTCGATTTTGATCAGGTATTCGACCGCCACCACACCGGCAGCACCAAGTGGAGCCGCTACCCGGCCGATGTGTTGCCGATGTGGGTCGCTGATATGGATTTCGCCGCGCCGCCGGTGATCATCGAGGCATTGCAACAACGCCTGTTGCACCCGCTGGTGGGCTACAGCGTGGCGCAGGACAATCTGCGTGAAGCCATCGTCGCCGACCTGTGGAACAAGTTCGCCTGGCAGGTCAAACCGCAGGAGCTGATCTTCCTGCCGGGCGTTGAATCCGGTTTCAACATGGCTTTGAAAGCGCTCGTGCAGCCGCAGCAAAACGTCGTGGTGCAGGTGCCGAACTACCCGCCGCTGCGGCATGCGCCGGGGCATTGGGGGCTGAACAAGGTCGAGCTGGAATTCATCCCTCAGGCCGATGGCACCTACGCCACGCCGCTGGAGACCCTGCGCGAATCGCTGAACGGTGGCGGCGCCCTGCTCCTGAGCAACCCGCACAACCCAATCGGCAAGGTGTTTGGCCGTGAGGAGCTGCAAGCCGTAGCGGATATCTGTGCAGCACAGGACGCCTGGATCATCTCCGACGAGATCCACGCCGAGCTGTGCTTCGACGGCCGCGTGCATGTTCCGACCGCCTCCCTGAGCCCGCAAATCGCCAAGCGCACCATCACCCTGATGTCGGCGAGCAAGGCCTACAACATTGCCGGCCTCAAGACCTCGTTCATGATCATCCAGGACGCCGCCCTGCGCGAGCGCGTCAACCACGCCCGTTGCGGCATGGTCGACAGTGTCAACCCGCTGGGCATGGAAGCCACCCGCGTCGCCTACAGCGAAGGTGCGCCATGGCTGGCCGAACTGAAAACCTATCTGCAGGCCAACCGCGACTGGCTGGTGGATGCGGTGCGCAGCCGCTTGCCGGGCGTGACGATCAATGTGCCGCAAGGGACCTATCTGGCGTGGCTCGATTGCTCGGCGCTGGACCTGGACAATCCGCAGCAGTTCTTCCTCGAACAGGCCAAAGTCGGCCTCAGCGCCGGACTGGATTTCGGTGATCAGCACCAACAGTTCGTGCGTCTGAACTTCGGCTGCCCGCGGTCGTTGCTCGAAGAAGGCATCCGCCGCATGGAGCGCGCCCTGACCCAGCGCAATACCTGAATCCACAGTAGATCCCCCTGTGGGAGCGAGCTTGCTCGCGAATGCGGTGGTTCAGTCAACATTGATGTCGGCTGACACTCTGCCTTCGCGAGCAAGCTCGCTCCCACAGGGTTTTGCATTGTCATCGCCAAAAAATCCAGCGCAAATCCGATCGAACTCACGGCAAACCGTCCGGGTCAACCGCCCATACCCGCCCTGAGAACCTCGGAGATTTGTGATGACCGATTACCCAAAACCACCCTTCCCCAAACAAGCTCAAGCCGTGCCGGGCTCGCAAAGCAACATGCAGCCCTACCCCGATTGCGGCGAGCAGACCTACGTCGGTTCCGGACGGCTGGCCGGCAAGATTGCGCTGATCACCGGCGCCGACAGCGGTATCGGTCGCGCCGTGGCGATTGCCTTCGCCCGTGAAGGCGCTGACGTGGTCGTGGCCTATCTGAATGAACATGACGATGCCAAAGAGACCGCGCGCTGGGTCGAACAGGCGGGCCGTCAGTGCCTGCTGCTGTCCGGCGACCTCGCACACAAGGCCCATTGCCAGGAACTGGTGGACAAGACGGTCGAACGCTTCGGGCGCATCGACATTCTGGTCAACAACGCGGCGTTCCAGATGACCCACGAAACCTTCGAAGAAATCCCCGATGAAGAATGGGTGATGACCTTCGACGTCAACATCACCGCGATTTTCCGGTTGTGCCATGCGGCGATCAAACACATGCGCCCCGGCGCCTCGATCATCAACACCAGCTCGATCAACTCGGACATGCCCAAACCCACCCTGCTGGCCTACGCCACCACCAAAGGCGCGATTGCCAACTTCACCGGCGGTCTGGCGCAGATACTCGGGCCGAAAGAAATCCGCGTGAACTGTGTGGCCCCGGGGCCGATCTGGACGCCGTTGATTGTCTCGACCATGCCCGATGAGGAAGTGCAGAACTTCGGCAGCGAAACCCCGCTCGGTCGCCCCGGACAACCGGTGGAAGTGGCGCCGATCTACGTGCTATTGGCCTCGGATGAAGCCAGTTACATCACCGGGCAGCGATACGGCGTCACCGGCGGCAAGCCGATGTTGTAAGCCTCCATGAGCTTTGTCATCTGGGTCGCGGTGCTGGGCGCCGTGTTGTTGACCCTCGCGCTGACCTCGTCGTACCTGCGCTGGATGCCGGTCACCACCTCGGCCGTGTGCCTGTTGCTGGGGATCGGCATCGGCCCCAGCGGTCTGGACCTGCTGAAGCTGTCACTGGAAGACGCCTCGGTGTGGATGGAACACCTCACGGAAGTGGCGGTGCTGTTTTCGCTGTTTGTCTGCGGCCTCAAGCTGCGCCTGCCACTGCGCGACAGGCGTTGGCGGATTGCGTTCGGGCTGGCCGGCCCGGTGATGGTGCTGACCATCGCCGGGGTCAGCGTATTGCTGCATTGGGGCCTGCAACTGTCGTGGGGCCTGTCACTGCTGATCGGGGCAATGCTGGCGCCGACCGATCCGGTGCTGGCGGCGCTGGTACAGGTCAACGATGCGCGGGACGTCGACAGTGTGCGCTTTGGCCTGTCCGGTGAGGCCGGGCTCAATGACGGCATCGCGTTTCCGTTCGTGATGCTCGGTTTGCTGCTGTTGAAGGCCGACACGCAACCCGGCGCACTGACCGATTGGGTGCTGCACGGTTTGCTTTGGGCGGTGCCGGTCGGACTGCTGAGCGGTTACTGGATGGGTCGCGGTATCGGTCGGTTGACCCTGTCGCTGCGCATTCGTAACGACGACAGCACCCTGAGCCCGAATGACTACCTTGCGCTGTCACTGATTGCCCTGGCTTACGTCGGCGCAGAGGCGATTGGCGGTTATGGTTTTCTGTCGGTGTTCGCTGCCGGTCTCGGCTTGCGCCAGGAGGAAGTCAAATCCACCGGCGCCAGCCAACCGCCGGCCGAGCATCTGGTGCAACCGGTGGTGGGCCATCAGAACATCGAACCGCAGGACGCGGTGCACGGCGATACCGAACGACTGGAAAGCAGTCAGGTCGCCGCCGGCATCATGATGGGCGACATGCTCTCGTTCGGCAGCCTGGTGGAACGGGCCATGGAAGTGTTTCTGGTAACGCTGCTCGGCGTGGTACTGGTGCCGCATTGGGACTGGCGGGCGTTGGTCATCGGCGCGGTGCTGTTTTTCGTGGTGCGTCCACTCTGCGTCGCGCTGATGCCATGGGGTAACTTGCTCGATGGTGGTCAGCGCCTGTTGATCGGCTGGTTCGGCATTCGCGGAATCGGCAGTCTGTTTTATCTGTTTTATGCCTTGAACCATGGTCTGAGTCCTTCAGTCGCGACGTTGTGCACCCACATCACCTTGTCGGTGGTGGCGCTGAGCATTTTGCTGCATGGCATCAGCACTCAGCCGCTGCTGGCGCGCTACGAGCAACGGCAAAAACGAAAAAGCTGATTTTTCCGGTGGGATTATCTTGGGAAATCCATCGAAGTTTTTTCTGAAAATAAATGGATCCCTCTTCAGATTCCGACAGTCACAACCTTAACCCCTCGCTGGATGCACTCGGCGGGGTCCGGCAGGTTCGGTTCCCCTGCGGCTTGCAGCCCATGAAGAGGAATCTTTGGATAACAAGGTCACGGTCATGAAAGAATGCTCGAATCCGGCACAAATCAAGGCTTGCAGGGCTTTGGCCCTGGAACGCAATCGTCAACTGTTCGAAGATGCCCACGCCCTCAACCGAGCGGCTTACGAGCTGCTGGAAGCGGACAATCTGGACCTCGAACAGTTTGAGCACTATCGAGCACTGCGCCGCAAGGCCGATATGAAGTTCGAAGAAGCCATCGATCACTTGTGCGTGCTCAACGAGGACTTTCCGCCAATTCCGATGTCCCCGCATCACTCGCAGGCATTGCGTCGGCAGCTTGAAACCGTCGAATAAAGCGCACAAGAAAAAGCCCGGCAGCGATGTCCGGGCTTTTTCTTTGGGCGGCGTTCAGCCCCCGGGGTTGGTCACCTGAATGAACACCGCATAAGCGCCCAGCAGGATCCAGAACGTGGCGAAAATCCACGGCGTGCGCACCGAAAACAACAGCGATTTACGATAGCCCTTATGGCTTGACTCCATCTCGCTGAACAGTGGCGACTCGTCGTAAGCCATGCCCATGATCGGTTCGCTGCGCAACAACTCACTCTGCTTGTAATGCCAATGGTCAATGATGTCGTACGCGGCACGAATCCCCGGCCACGCATTGAGCGAGCTGAGCAGCCCGAGCAGCGCCAGGAATGGCGGTACCACCAGCGTGAACAGTTTGCCCCACTCGGGGTTGAGGTTGGACATGCACGAAGCAAACGCAATCACCAGAAACGACTGCGCGGCCAGATAGGCATCGGTGCGGTTGGCCAGAATGCTGGTTTCGTACTGAATTTCCTTGCGATAGAAATCCAGCCGTTCCTTGGGTGAGCCGAACATCTTGGCATCGTGTTCGGTCAGGTGTTCTTCAGCGCTGGGCTGAGTCAGTATGCGAGGCAAGGGACGCACGCTCCGGGGCGGGGAAACCTGTTAGAAGGCCCCTGCCCCGGACAAGTTCAGGCGGATTCACTTCATCGACCGGGCGATGATTTCCATCAGGTTCAACTGGGTGAACGGCTTGGGCAGACGCGGCAATTGCGCGGCAAAACCCTCCAGACGTTCGGCGTAACCGGTCGCCAGGACGATCGGCAGATCCGGTTTGAGCAGACGCACTGCGTGCGCCAATTGCGCGCCGCTCATCTGCGGCATGGCCATGTCGGTGATCATCAGATCGATGACTTCGCCCTGCTCGAACAACGCCAGCGCCCTGGCACCGGAGGTCGCGCTGACCACACGATGGCCGAGGTCTTCGAGCAACAGCGTGGTGCTGGTCAACACCAGCGAATCGTCGTCGACGACCAGCACGCTGAGGCGTGGCACCGTGATGGGTGCGCTGCCGGGCTGCACCCGTGGAGCCAGTGCGCCATCCACCGCGACCGGTAACCAGAGTTCGGCTGCCGTGCCTCGTCCCTTCTCGCTCTTGAGGATGAAACGGCCACCGAGCTGCTCAATGAATCCATGCACCATCGACAGCCCCAGCCCGGTACCTTTGCCCAGGCCTTTGGTGGTAAAAAACGGATCCCGGGCCGAGGCCAGCGTGTGCTCGTCCATGCCTTCGCCGGTGTCGCGCAGACTCAGGCACACATAACGTCCCGCCGCCAGGGTCGAATGGCTCGCTTCAAGGACGACTTCCGCCCGGGCGCTGATCACCACGTTGCCGCCATCGGGCATGGCGTCGCGGGCATTGGTCGCCAGATTGAGCACCGCCAGTTCCAGTTGATTGGTATCGGCCATTACCGGTTCCAGTCCGTCGGGCAGTGAGGTTTCGATACTGATCCCCGGCCCCAGCGAACTGCGCAACAGCCCGGTAATGCCTTGCACCAGTTGCACGATGTCGACCGGTTCGGTCTTGAGCTCCTGACGCCGGGCAAAGGCCAGCATGCGTTGGGTCAGTGAGACGCCGCGCAGCGCACCTTGTGTGGCATTTTCCAGCAGGCGATTGATTTTCGGGTCGTCACCCACACGCTTGCGCACAATCTCCAGGTTGCCGAGGATCACGGTCAGCAGGTTGTTGAAGTCGTGGGCAATGCCGCCGCTGAGCTGACCGATGGCCTGCATCTTCTGCGCCTGGAGCAATGCCTCGCGGGTTTTCTCCAGCGCCTGCTGCGATTCATGGACCTCAGTCACGTCACGGGTAATTTTCGCGAAGCCGAGCAATGTCCCGGTCTCGCCACGAATGGCATCCACCACCACATGGGCGAAGAATCGGCTGCCGTCCTTGCGCACTCGCCAGCTTTTGTTTTCGAAACGCCCTTCCCGCGCCGCGATTTCCAGCGCCCGTTGCGGCTCGCCGCGCTCGCGGTCCTCAGCGGTGTAGAAGACCGAGAAATGCTCGCCGATGATTTCTTCCGGCCGATACCCCTTGATCCGCTGGGCGCCCTGATTCCAGTTGGATACCCGACCGTCGGGGCTGAGCATGTAAAGCGCGTAGTCCGTGACGCCCTGCACCAGCAGACGGAACTGCTGCTCGCTTTGCTTGAGGGTTTCTTCGGCCATTTTGCGGTCGGTCAGGTCGCGGGTGATCTTGGCGAAGCCCAGCAGCGTGCCGTCCGGATCGATGATCGGGTCGATCACCACATGGCACCAGAAATGCGTACCGTCCTTGCGAACGCGCCAGCCTTCGCCTTCGAATCGGCCCTCGCGGATTGCGGTGTCCAGCGCCCGTTGCGGCAAGCCCGCCGCGCGGTCCTGCTCGGTGTAGAAACGCGAGAAATGCTCGCCGATGATTTCTTGCTTGTCGTAGCCCTTGAAGCGTTTGGCCCCCGTGTTCCAGCTGGTGATGATGCCGTCCGGATCGATCATGTAAATCGCATAATCGACCACCGCATCGATCAGCAGACGGAAACGCATCTCCTCGATCGCGGCAGTTTTGCTCGGGTTGTCACTCATCAGGTTCACCGCTGGTTTTCATTAGCGCAAGTATGCGGCAATCCGGCGCCATGGGAAGGTGTAAACGCGCTTCAATTCACGGCGTGATCAGCGGATTGATCGAGGGCGCGTCTGTGCCGAGCGACCACCAGCGTGGCAACAGTTGCTGGATCCTGGGTTCGGCGAAGCGGTCATCGATCAGCATCACCACGCCGCGATCCTCACGCGTGCGGATCACCCGCCCGGCAGCCTGCACCACTTTCTGCACGCCCGGATACAGATAGGTGTAGTCGTAACCGGCACCGAAAATCGCCGCCATGCGCCGTTTCAACTGTTCGTTGACCGGGTTGAGCTGCGCCAGCCCCAGAGTCGCAATGAACGCGCCGATCAGCCGTGCCCCGGGCAGGTCGATGCCCTCGCCGAACGCACCGCCCAACACGGCGAAGCCGACGCCCTGGCTGTCGGCGGTGAACTGATCGAGAAAGGCCTGCCGCTGCCCTTCGGCCATGCCCCGGGACTGCTGCCACAGATTGATCTGCGGATGGCGTTCGGCGAGCAGCGTCAGTACCTGTTGCAGGTAATCGAAGCTGCTGAAGAACGCCAGGTAATTGCCCGGGCGCTCGCTGAACTGGCGGGCGATCAGCTCGACGATCGGTTCCAGCGACGCCTGCCGATGATTGAAGCGCGTGGAAATGCGGCTGACGATCTGCACCTGCAGCTGTTCGGCGCTGAACGGCGATTCGACATCGATCCAGACCGTGTCGGCGGGCGTGCCGAGCAGATCGGCGTAATAGCGCCGCGGGCTAAGTGTCGCCGAGAACAGCACGCTGCTGCGCGCCGCTTTCAGGCGCGGGCCGAGGAACGCCGCCGGCACCACATTGCGCAGGCACAGTTGCGAAAGCGGTCGTTTACGCTCGAGGTCGCGCTTGCTGATGTCGAACAGGTAATGCTCGTCGAACAGCTCCGCGACCCGGCCAAACTGCAGCATGTCGAAATAGAAGGTTTGCAGCGCGCTGTCGAGCCCCTGCGGATGATCATTGAGGTAATCGCCAATGGCCGCGCTGCACAGGGACACGGCTTGCAGCAGTTTCTCCGGGGCTTTGTCGTAGGCTTGATACGGCGCCAGTTGCGGCTGATGCAGCGCGTTCCACTCGCGGTTGACCCGTTGCAGGGATTTCTTCAAGGCTTCGGGGGCGGACTTGCGTACGCTGGCCAGCGCGGCCTGATCGAGACTGGCGCTGTACATCGAGCGCCCGCGTTCGACCAGGTTGTGCGCTTCATCGGCCAGCACCGCGACTTTCCACTGGTTGAGCTGAGCCAGACCGAACAGCAGCGCACTGAAATCGAAGTAATAGTTGTAGTCCGCTACCACCACGTCGGCCCAGCGCGCCATCTCCTGGCTCAGGTAATACGGGCAAACCGTGTGCTGACGGGCCACTTCGCGCATCGCCACCTGATCGAGCAGATTGATCCGGCTGGCCGCTTGTCGGGCGGCGGGCAGGCGATCATAGAAGCCCTGGGCCAACGGGCAGGATTCGCCGTGACAGGCTTTGTCCGGGTGTTCGCAAGCCTTGTCCCGGGCGACCATCTCCAGCACCCGCAGCGGCAAGGTTTGCGCTTGATCGAATAACACCTGACTGGCATCCAGCGCCAGTTTGCGCCCCGGGGTCTTGGCGGTCAGAAAAAACACCTTGTCCAGTTGCTGCGGCGCCAGCGCCTTGAGCAGAGGGAACAACGTGCCGAGGGTCTTGCCGATCCCGGTGGGTGCCTGGGCCATCAGACAACGGCCGGTGCTGACCGCCTTGAACACCGATTCGGCCAGATGCCGTTGGCCGGGGCGAAAGTCAGCATGGGGAAAGGCCAATTGCTGTGCGGCAAGGTTGCGCGCCTCGCGATGGGCCATTTCCTGCTCGGCCCAGTTCAGGAACAACCGGCATTGTTGTTCGAAAAACGCCTGCAAGACCGGCGCACTGAAGGACTCGACCAGACAGGTTTCCTTTTCGCTGACGATGTCGAAATACACCAGCGCCAGATTGATCTGTTCAAGTTCAAGCTTGTGGCAAATCAGCCAGCCGTAGATTTTCGCCTGCGCCCAATGCAACTGGCGATGGTTGGCCGGTTGCTTGCTGAGGTCGCCGCGATAGGTTTTGACTTCTTCCAGGCAGTTCTGCGCCGGGTCGTAGCCGTCCGCCCTGCCCCTGACTTTCAATTGCAGAAACTCGCCTTCCAGCGCCACCTCGCTTTGGTATTTATCGCTGCGCCGTGAAGCCACGGTACGGTGCCCGAGCATGCCTTCGAGCGCTGTCGGCGAAGGGGTAAAACGCAGGTCGAGGTCGCCGGTCTTGGCGGTGAACTCGCACAGGGCTCGGACGGCAATGCTGTAGCTCAAGCGCTCTGCTCCGCCCATTGCACGTAGCACACGGCGACCGGCATCTGGTGTTGGTGGCAGAACTCCAGCCAGCGCAGCTGGTTGTCCTGCAGGCGATCACCCGGGCCTTTGACTTCGATCATCCGGTAGGTCTTGTGCTGCGGCCAGAACTGGATCAGGTCGGGCATACCGGCGCGGTTGGCCTTGATGTCGAGCAGCAGGCGATTGAACCAGTGCTTGAGGTGCTGGGCAGGCAAGCACGCCAGCGCCTGCTCCAGCAGTTGCTCATTCAACGCGCCCCAGAACACGAACGGCGACTGCACGCCCCATTTGGCGACGAACCGCTCACGAATGGTTGCGGCGTAACGGCCATCGTCGAGCTGGTCGAGGCAGGCCTGGAACAGTTCGGCGCGGCGTGGCTGAAAGTCTTCGTTGAGCAGGTCCACCGGCCCGCGCTGAAACGGATGAAAAAACGCCCCCGGCAGCGGCGCGAATATCGCCGGCCAGCACAGCAGGCCGAACAGCGAGTTGATCAGGCTGTTCTCGACGTAATGCACCGGGCCGCTGTCTTCGTGCAGATGCGCTTGCACATGGAACTCCACTGACAATCCCGGATCAGTGCGCGGCAGTTGCAGATCGAGGCGCTCGACCGGGCGTGGCGCTGCCCGCTTGAGTGGCGGCCCGCCGAGTTTGCGCCGCAGCCGTGGCAACATCCGTTGCAGGCTCTGTTGTTCGGCGGCGCTTTCCGGCGCCTGTTCGGCAAGCGTCGCGAGCTCCAGCGCCCGTGCGTATTCGCCGCAGCGCTCCAGCACCCGGATCATTCGCTGACGGGCGCCGGGGTAGGCGCAATCGCGGTAAATGCTCAGCGCCAGGGCGAACTCAGTGATGCGTTCGCAATACTGGCCGATCTGGAACAACACCTTGCCGCGCCGCCGTTGCAGCCACGGGTTGTCGAATTGCAGTGCGCTGACCTGCTCGACAATGGCTTCCAACGGCTCACCCGCTTCAAAGCGTTGCTGGCACTGATGCAAGAACAGGCAGGCGTCGACGTCTTCGCGGCTGCGCAGGCCACGGGAGTCGGCGCACAATTCGACTTTTTCGTAGGTAAAGATGCCGAGGTCGGCGAGGACGAATTCCGACCAGTCCTGGTACAGGTTGCCGAAGAACATCAGACGCAGACGGTCGCACAGGTCCATGATGGTCAGGCTGAGCAAGCGGTCGCCGAGCGTCGGTGCCCAATCGGAGAGGCTGCGCGACTCGCTGAATTGCTCGGCGAGCGCCGGCAGCCAGTCGTCCTTGCGCCCCTTGGGCTGTTCGATGAACTGGCCGAACGCCTGCAGCAGTTCAGCCTTGAGCAACACGTCGAACACCTCGGCCACGCTCAACAGAGCCTGATCGTCGAGCCAGCCGTGACTCAACAATGGCTGCGCAGCGTCGCTGATGTCGCCGATTTCCGGGTAGTTGAGTTTGCCGAGGCGAAAATGCACGCCCTTGCGCATGACCATGCGCACCAGCAGCCCCTGCGAAGCGCGCGGCAAGATCTTGAAGTCGCGGATGAAGCCATGCTCGGATTCGCTCAACACATCGGCATAGCGAAGCTCAAGCCAATCAAGTACTTGCCGGAAGTTGTTGAGGTAATAGAACGGATCGTCGAGTGGGTTGGCAGTCACGGGAATTCAGGGCCATGGCGAGCGAGTACTGGTTATGCGTACAGATACCAGCTCTGCCCGGTCGCGTGCAAACGGAAAAAGATCAATGGCAGCGGCAATCGGGATTTTTTCAGGGTGACATCGAACTTTTCTCGGTTCGATGGCACCAACCGCGTTAGAGACCGGATACGGTCAATTCATATGGAATGAGGTATTTGAGGTGGGTATGAATATCAAGACTCTGGGTCTTCCCCTGGCGGTAGCAGCCTTACTGGCATTGGGCGGTTGCTCGACACCGACCGTGGTGACCTTGCAGAACGGTACCCAGTATTTGACCAAGGACATGCCGAAAACCAAGAACAAGGACGGGTTCTATGAGTTCGAGGACATTTCCGGGACCAAGGTGAAAGTCCGCTCCGATGAGGTAGCGACCGTACGCAAGGAAGACTGACACCCCGTTTTACCTGTAGGAGCTGCCGCAGGCTGCGATCTTTTGATTTTGATTTTAAAAACAAGATCAAAAGATCGCAGCCTGCGGCAGCTCCTACAGGGAGAGCGTGATCTGTGTGGGTTATTCGAAAGCAGGCAAGCCCACAAGGCTGTGATCACAGCTGAAATACTGTTCACCCCGGCGCGCCAGCTCGGCTTGCAGACGTCGGCAGCGCTCCAGATCCTGCTGGGTCATGCGGTCAATGCTCAGATTGCCAGTGGCCTGCTGTTGTTTGCCGTCACCCAGGCGAATGGTCACGAACGGCTGTTCGGGCTGGATCTGAAACAGGCTTTTCTCTTCGACCGGTTCGATTGCTTCCGTCTTCGCCGGTTTCGGCAGTTGATCGCTGCTGATGCCGTAGCGGCTCAGAATCGAGGTTGGCGGCAGATCGGCCCAGGCATTGGCCGATAACAGCGCCAGTCCGACAAGTCCGACATACCCCTTGACCCTTCTCACGTGTGCATCTCCTGTACTCAATGGCGGCTGGCTATAGAACGTGTGGGCACGTGCTGGCTTTAGGCCGCTTTTGCTGTTTGCACAGCTTTTGAGTCAGGGTGTGGCTATCGAGTCACTTTTGATACCGAGTAATCCTTCAATCGCGGGCAAGCCCGCTCCCACAGGTTATAGGCCGTTCACAAAGCTTGTGTACGCCGCAAAACCCTGTGGGAGCGGGCTTGCCCGCGATGGCGTCCTTACAGACGCCGCTTCAACCTCAGGCGATCACAATTCCATCGGCGCTGAGGCTATTCAGCGCCACCCCAACCAGCGTCACCGAGTCACCGCCAAACTTCAGTACCGTGTCCTGCCCCACCGTCGAGGCATGTGCGCGGAAGTCATCATTGGGCAACACACCCTGTACGCCAAGGAACACCAGTTTGTCGTTGGCCGTAAAACCCACCACCCGATCCTGACCGAACGCGCCGTTGAACAGGAACGTATCCGCCCCGCCCCCGGACTCCATCAGGTCATTGCCGGCGCCACCGACAAACACGTCGTTACCCGTGCCACCAATCAAGTGGTCGTTACCGTCCAGGCCGAACAGCCAGTCACCGCCGGCATGCGCCTTGAGCGTATCGGCGCCACTGGTGCCTTTGACGCTGGACTCGTACTGGGTGACGTTGTTGCCGACCTTCAAACCGCTGGCCGTGACGCTGTGGGTCACGTCGTCCTTGAACAGGCCCCAGAGGAAGCCTGGCTCCTTGGTGACGATGCTGCCGATGTCACGGGTGATGCTGATCCCACCATTGGCGTCGCGGATGTACAGGTTGCCGGCGCCGTCGTTGGCAAAGTCGAACTTGCTCACCGACTGCTGCAAATCGAGGGTGTTGTTGCCGGCGCCACCGAGAATCACGTTGTAGCCGCCACCGTCACGGAACGTGTCGTTGCCGGCGCGACCTTCCAGATAGTCATTGCCGCTGCCGCCCTGGATCAAATCGTTGCTGTCGCTGCCGACGATGAAGGTGCTGCCCTTGTGGGTTTCGGCGTTGCGGTTGAGGTCCTGCACCCAGGTGTTGGCCCGCGCCGGGTCCGACAGGTTGGCGACGATGATCGTCGAGTCCTTGCTGGTCAGGTCATAGAACTTCGACTCGATGATCCGGTTCATGCCGTCGCCGTAAGCGGTCGGCAGGTGCGAGATCCAGGTCGGAATATTAAGAATCGAGAACGGCAGCAGATTCCACGCGGTCGAGGCGTAGTGATCGTTGAAGCTGACGATGTTGTCGGTGGCCGATTCCTTGGGCGCGTCGTGCACGCCGACCGAGGCGCCGGTGAAGGTCGAGCCGTCGAGAGCGCGGAACACCGGATCGTTTTCGTAACCGACGTTGAGCACCTTGTCGGTGCTGCTTTGGGTCGGCGAGGCGTAGGCGATGTAGTTGGAATCGGCGAAGAATCCGCCCCACTTGCCGCCACTCAGGTCAGCCATGCTGTTGACCGCCAGCCCGCCGAGGCTGTGGCCGCTGACCAGCACGTCCTTGCCGCTGAGGCCATTGGCCTTGGCGAACGCCACCACGTCATTCAGTAGATTGCCGAACGCTTCGCCGACGTAATTCTTGGCGTAGTCCTTCGGGCCGAAAGCTGCCAGCAGGTCGTTGATCACGTCGCCGATGGAGTCGAGGATCAGGTTTTCCCGCGGGCCGCTGGTGCCGCGAAAAGCGATGCCGATTTCCGTGAGATGCCCCTGAGCGTCGTACTTGCCGAGAATTTCCACCTGAGCGGTGGTGTAACCGGCCTTCTCGCCGAAGAAGGTGCCGCGCGCGTCGGTCTTGCCGTCGTAGCCCAGTTGCGAGGCGGTGATCGGTGTCCAGCCAGCCTTTTTCACCGCGTCGAGGGCGAGTTTTTCCGAGTCGGGGTTCCACGGAATGCCGGGGATCACCCCTTGCGAATCGGTGCCACCGAGCAGCGCGGTCACCAACGTGGCGGGCAGGCCGAGGCCGAAACCGTTGTGCTGATAACCGGCGGCAAAGCCGTTATCGAGGTTGTGATAGGAATACAGCGTGATCGCCATGGCATCGCTGAACAATGCCTTGGAATCGGCTGTACCGAAGTTCTTGTAGTCATACACACCCATTGCTATTGCCTCTCTTTTGTTGGAATTGTCAGAGATAGCTCACAGCCAGGGCGCCCCTCACGGGCACGCCCCGGAGCATTTCAGTACTACTTGCATAAAGGCTTTGATCTTTTGATCTTGAAAATCAAAAACAAAAGATCGCAGCCTGCGGCAGCTCCTACATCCATAAATCCGTGTAGGAGCTGTCGAGTGAAACGAGGCTGCGATCTTTTGATCTTGAAAATCAAAATCAAAGATCGCAGCCTGCGGCAGCTCCTACAGAGGCTGGTTAATCAGGCGAAGACGAACGCCGAGTCCGACAGGTTAGCCACTCCCACCCCGATCAGGGTCACGGCATACTCGCCAATCTTCAGCACCGTATCAGCGCCGGACTGGGCAACATGCTGCTTGTAGTCATAGCCCTGCCCCGCGCCTTCGACGCCCATGAACACCAGTTTGTCGCTGCCCTGGTAGCCATTGATCGCGTCGAAACCGAACGCGCCGCTGAACAGGAAGGTGTTGTTGCCGCCCACCGCCGTCATTACGTCATTGCCGGCGCCGCCCACGAAGGTCACGTGGCCCTTGTCGCTGATCAGCTTGTCATCGCCCCCCAGACCGAACAGCCAGTCACCGTCGGCGCTGGCGTGCAGCGCATTGCCGTACGCATCGCCATTGAGCGAATGGGTGTACTGGGTCAGCTCGTTGCCATTGGTCAAACCCTTGGCCGTGACGCCCCAGGTAATGTCCTTGCTGCCCCACCATGAACCCGACTCCTTGCTCACCAGCGCGCCGATGTCGCGGGTCATGCTGATGCCGCCGTAGGCGTCGCGCACATACAGCGTGCCGTCACCGTCGTTGGCGAAGCTGAAATTCTGCAGCGGTTTCTGCAGCTCGAACGTGTTGTGGCCCTGACCACCGAGCAGAATGTTAAAGCCACCGTCATCGCGGAACCGGTCATCACCGCCCAGGCCTTCGAGGAAGTCGTTACCCGCCCCGCCCTTGAGCCAGTCGCCGCTCTGGGTGCCGATGATGAAAGTGCTGCCGGTGTGCGGCTCGCCGCTGCGCCCCAAGTCCTCGACCCAAGTCTTGCCCCGGGAAGATTCCTCCAGGTTGGAGACGATGAGGGTCGAGTCCTTGTGCGTCAGGTTGTAGAACTTCGAGTCGATTACCCGGTTCAAGCCATCGGCATACCCCAACGAGCCGTGGGCCGACCAGCTCAGCGGATTGACGATGCTGAACGGCACCAGGTTCTGCGCGGTGGACGCGTAGTAGTCATTGAAGTTGACGATGTTGTCGGTGGTCGACTCATGCGGCCCGTCGTGCTTGCCCAGCGACCCGCTGCTGAACGTGGTGCCGTCCAGTGCGCGGAACACCGGATCGTTTTCGTAACCGATGTTCAACACGTGATTGCCGGTGCTGCTCTGGGTCGGTGAAGCGAACGCGATGTAGTTGGCGTCCTTGAAGAATCCGCCCCAGTTGCTGGCGCTCAACTCGGCTACGCTGTTGACCCCGAGGCCACCGAGGCTGTGACCGCTGAACAGCACGTCCTTGGCGGCAATGCCGTTGGCAAGCGCGAACGCGGCGACGGCCTTGAGCAGATTGTCGAAGGCATTTTTCGCGTAGTTGCTCGCGTAATCCGATGGGCCGATGGCGGCCAGCAGATTGTTCTTCATGTCGCCGAAAGTGTCGCTGTAACCCAGCCCGCCGGTGCCGCGAAAGGCCACGCCAATGCCGATCAGCTTGCCGCCGGCGTCGTACTTGCCGAGCACTTCGGCCTCGGCGCTGGTGAAGCCGTCCTTCTCGCCGAAGAACGTGCCTTGCGCGCCGACCTTGCCCTGATAGCCCAGCGCCGTGGCGTTGAGCGGTTTCCAGGCGGTCGCCGGCAAAGGCTGGCCGGTGGGCGTGTAGGCATACAGCGTCAGGGCGATGGCATCGCTGTACAACGCTTTGCCATCGGCATTTTTGTAATCGAACAATCCCATGTTGTGCTCTCTCTTCCTTCATGACCGGCAGCCCCTGGAGGGCTGCCGGTACTCCTTTAGAACTGCCAGTCGAGGGTCAGACCCACACCGTGGTCCTTCTCGTTGTTACCGATCAGTCCGTTGTAGTCCAGGTTGACCCGGACATCGCGATTGAGCGCCAGTCCGGCACGGACGCCGACCACGGCCGCATCACGATCCATCGACACACTCTGCACAGTGAACGCGCTGTTGCCATTGGCGAAGGCCAGGTGGCTGTCAGCATCGACACTGCTCAGGTTGTGCTGCCAGCCGAGGGTCGCGCCCAGTTCCAGCTGATGCTTGTCCGAAAGCGCGAAGCTGCGCTTGGCACGCACACCAAGGGTCGACAGCACCACGTCGCGATTGTCTTCGCCGCCCTTGAGCGCCGCGGTATCACCCTTCTCGGTGAAGCTGTCGGTGTTCAGATGCACGTAAGACAGATTGGCGAACGGCTCCAGATTCATCGGTTGCAGACGCAGATCGTAAGCCGCTTCGGTGAACACTTGAGTGGTCGCGGCATCGTGCTTGGTTTTCTCTTTGCCATTGACGCCGGCGAACTGCAGATCACGCTTCACGTCCACGCGGTGCCAGCTATACGCCGCACCGGCAGTCAGACGCAGCGCATCGATCTGATGCCCCAGGTACGCACCCAGGTGGTAGCTGTCGACCGAGGCCGACGAATGCGTGCCACTGCCCATGTTCAACGAGCTGTCGCTATAACCGGTAACGAAACCCAGACGAGTATCTTCAGCAATCAAGCCGTCGACACCGGCCAGCAAGCCGCCGATGGAGCTGTTGGCGTCGGCGTTTTCGTGGCCGCCATCGCTTTTGCCCCACGAACCCAGCACCTTGACCCACGCGTTGCTGCGCTCGTCAGTCGGTGCGTTGGCATTGAACAGATCGCGCTCACGCAGACGCTCGCCCACCGCTTCACGCAGGTAGCGACTGTCGTTGATCAGCATCGTGCCAATGGCGGGATGAATCTCGCCGGAGAGTTGCTGGAACGCCTGTTGCGCCGACGCCGCGTTTGGCGACAGCAGCAAGGTTTCGAACAACGCATTGCCCGCGCCCAGCCCCTCGGCAGCCGCACCGACCGCACGCTGGTTCGGCGTCAGGCCGACACTGGCGAACGACGCGCCGTTGCGCCCGACGTCGAGTTGCACGCCGTTCGCCGAATACGCCAGGGTACCGCCAAGGAACGCGTAGTTCGGCAGCACTTGCCCGAACTGGCCTTGGATGCCACCGGCCGCTTGCAGGATGTTGAACTGCGAACCGAGCAGGCTCTTCACTTCAGTCGTGGTCAGCAAGGTCGGGCTGTTCTCCAGCGACAGACTGACCGTGGCGCCATCGATCAGCGCTTGGCCACCGGCAACGATCTTGTCGCTGCTGGTCGGCGAGACTTCCACCGCGTAGGTCGAACCGCGCTCGAAGGTCACGTCACCGGCGACATTCAGCGTGCCGATCGAGTTGCCCGGCGCCACGGTACCGCCGCTTTTCGCGGTCAGTGCGCCGATGCGGCCATTACCGCCAAGGATGCCGCTGTCGTTGACCGTGACCGCCGACGCCAGCGAGCCATTGATCGCCAGGCGCCCCTGATTGACCAGGGTCGGGCCGCTGTAAGTGTTGTTGCCGGTCAGCACCAGCGTGCCGATGCCCTGCTTGGTCAGGCCGCCGTGACCGGAAATGTCATTGCGCCAGGTGTCGAGGCCGCAAGTGATGTCGGTGCAGACACGCTCGGTCGGTTTGCCCTTGTCGATGATCGCGCCAATGCCCGGCAGGTCCGCAACAAACTGCCCGGAACCGTAGGCACCCTGAATGCGGAATTCCTCCGGGATGTCCTGTTCGGTGACGAACATCGCCGGGCCATCAATGCCCTTGCGCAGGTTGATCATGCCCCAGCCGTACAAGGCATCGATGCCCGGTGCGCCGAGGTCGGTGGCGGTGGTACGCAGCACCGTGGCGACCTGGTCACCCGTCATGTACGGGAAGCGCTCCATCAACACCGCCATCGAGCCGGCCACGTGCGGCGCCGCCATCGAGGTGCCGTTGTAGTTTTTGTAGCCGGTGGTCAGGTTGTCGGCATTGGTGCCTTCGATGATCGAGCTGAAGATCTTGGTGCCCGGTGCCGAAACGCAGAAGCTCGCGGTGTAACCGCAACGCGAAGAGAACGTACTCATGATGTACGGGTTGGCGCTGGCCAGATCCGGGTTCTTCTGCAACGCGGCGACGGTGATCCAGTTCGGCGCGATGTCCGGCACGAAGTAACCGAGGCCGGCGATGGCGTCCGGGTTGTTCAGGTTGTAATCGTTACCGGCGGCGAAGATCGTCACGATGCCGCTGCGGGCGGCGGCGATGGCGCCGTCGTAGGCGCCGCCGGGCTTGGTGCCGAGCAGCGTGCGGATTTCGTTGAACTGCAATTGCGCGTCGTTGACGGTGAAGTGCGGATACGCCGGGTCGCGGCCGCCGAGGTCGAAACGGTCAGTGATGCCGATGCCCCAGCTGTTGTTGATGATCCGCGCGCCACTGGCGATCAGCGCATCCCAGCCGGCCTTGTACACCGCGCCGTCGTTGCCACGGACAATGCCGTCTTCCGGGCCCGGGTCGCCGTTGTCGGCGCTGATGATCTGCGCACCGAACGCCACGCCGTGCATCGGCCCGCCGTCACGGCTGCCGGCGGCAATACCACCGACGTGAGTACCGTGGGCGCCGAGCTTGCCGTCGGAACCGACCGAGGGCGAACCGTCATAGCGGAACGCGTCCCCGGCTTTGACCGGAATGTAAGGGTCGGTGTATTCGCGGATCCCGCTGGTGACCAGGGTCACGACTTTATTGGGGCCGGAGAACTCCGGGTGCGCGGCATACACCGGCTGGTCAAAGATTCCCAGTTTGACGCCTTTACCGGTGTAGCCGGCAGCGTAAGCGGAATCCGCCCCGATGGCGCCCAGGCCCCATTCCGCCTGGAACTCGGCGCTGCGCCAACTGGCGGGATCACCGCTGCGGCCGTTTTCCACATAAGGCGCCGCGTGCGCGGTGCCCCAGGTGGTCAACGCACAGAGTACGGCGCAGTTGAGGGTTTTCATGGCGAAGCGACCGCCCGTTTGCGCGGGGGTATTGTTGTTATTCATCCAGCGACCTTCCTTAGTGTTGTTGCGAAAAATCCGTGTACCAGGCCCACACCCGGGCCTGGGAAATAACGCTTGTGGCGAGGGGATTTATCCCCGATCGACTGCGCAGCAGTCGCACACCCGGACGACTATCGGGGCCGCTTCGCGTCCCATCGGGGATGAATCCCCTCACCACAGGTGTGTGCTCACATCCCCCCTGTAGGAGCTGCCGCAGGCTGCGATCTTTTGATCTTGTTGTTAAAAAATCAAAGTCAAAAGATCGCAGCCTTCGGCAGCTCCTACAGGGGACGTATTCATCCTCCGTCAGAACTGCCAGTTCAGGCTCAACCCCACGCCGTGGCTTTTCTCGCGGTTGGCCAGTTGTCCGTTGTAATCGAGGTTGACCCGTACGTCCTTGCTCAACGCCAGGCTGGCTTGCACACCGACCAGCGCCGCATCACGCACCAGTGCCGAACTCTCGACCGAATACGGTGTGCTGCCGCTGGCGAAGCGCAGATGCTGTTCGGCGTCGATGTCGCTCAGGCTGTGCTGCCAGCCGAGACGACCACTGACATCCAGCGACTGTTGAGTCGACAGATTGAAGCGCTTGACCGCCCGCACACCGAGGGTGCTGAGCACTGCGTCGCGCTGATCGCCCGAGCTTTTCAGTGCCGCGGCGTCGCCCTTTTCGGTAAAGCCTTCAGTGTTCAGATGCACGTAAGCGAGGTTGGCGAA
Organism: Pseudomonas sp. S8; assembly: GCF_050473925.1. NCBI lineage: Bacteria > Pseudomonadati > Pseudomonadota > Gammaproteobacteria > Pseudomonadales > Pseudomonadaceae > Pseudomonas > Pseudomonas sp. S8. The sequence goes on along the minus strand of NZ_JBFDVZ010000016.1, from coordinate 1,144,353 downwards.
CGGCTCCAACGCGACCGGTTGCACGTTCAGGCGATAAGCCGCTTCACCGAAGACCTGCGTGGTGGCCGCATCGACCTTGGCTTTCTGTTTGGCGCTGACGTCGCCGTATTGCAGATCGCGTTTCACATCGGCGCGATGCCAGCTGTAGGCCGCGCCGGTGCTCAGGCGCCAGGCGCCGATGTCATGACCGGCGTAAGCGCCGAGGTGATAGCTGTCGACCTTGGCCGACGAATGCGTGTCCGAGCCCATGTTCAGCGAGCTGTCGCTGTAACCGGTGACCAGACCGATGCGCGTCTGCTCATCCAGCGCGCCGTCGACACCGGCCAGCAAACCGCCAATCGAGGTGCTGTAGCGCGAGGTGTCATTACTGGAATCGGTCGAACCCCAGGCGCCAAGGGCCTTGATCCAGCCATTGCCTGGCGTGGCGTTGGCATCGTGCAGACGTTCGCCGACCGCGTCGCGCAACTGGCGGCTGTCATTGATCAGCATCGAGCCCAGTGCCGGGTAGATTTCCCCGCTGAGTTGCTGGAACGCCTGTTGCGCCGAGGCGGCAGACGCTGACAGCAGCAAGCTTTCGTACACCGAGTTGCCGGCGCCCAAACCTTCGACTGCAGTCGCCACCGCACGCTGATTCGGGGTCTGCCCGACGCTGGCGAACGAGGTCGCATTGCGCTGGATGTCGAGCTGAATGGCGTTGGCCGCGTAGTCGAGGTTGCCGCCGATAAACAGATAGTCCGGCAGCACCGCGCCGAACTGACCCTGAATGCCGCCGGCTGCTTGCAGAATGTCGTACGAATGCCCAAGCAGGCTTCGCGCTTGAGTGGTGCTGAGCAGGGTCGGGCTGTTTTCCAGCGACAGGCTGACCGTGGCACCGCTGACGCTCGCGGTGCCGCCAGCGACGATGCGGTCGCTGCTGGTCGGCGACAGCTCTACCGCGTAGGTCGAGCCTGGCGCGAAGGTCACGTCACCCGCCACGTTCAACGTGCCGATGGAGTTGCCCGGTGCCACGCGGCCGCCGCTGTTGGCGTTCAACGAGGCGATCCGACCCGAACCGCCGAGGGTACCGCTGTCGTTGACGGTCACCGCCGAGGCCAGCGAGCCGTTGACGCTGAGCAAGCCGCCATTGACCGTGGTCGGACCACGGAAGGTGTTGTCACCAGTCAGCAACAAGCGCCCTGCCCCGGACTTGATCAGGCTGCCCTGATAGACCCGCGTCGCCGCTGCGGCATCACGCGCCATACCGACCGCGTAGTCGGTCTGATCCTGCTGACTGGCGCCGGCCGCAATACCGTTTTGCCAGCCTTTGTCCTGCAGGGTTTGCTGCCAGGCGCGGTGTTCGGCGAGGTCTTCGCTTTGCCGCTGAATCAGGGCCTTGTCGGAGATGTCGTTGCTCCAGACATCGCTTTGTCCGGCGGCCAGGTTGGCATCGAACGCGCCGAGCAATTGTCCCGGCCCGTGCATCGCCCGATTGAGGTTGGCCACGCCCCAGCCGACCCGCTCGGTCGGCGCATCGGTGACCGAACCGTCGAGTTGCGTGGCGGTGGTCAGCAGCACGTCGAGCGCCTGCTGGTTGTTCATGTACGGATAACGTTCCATCACCAGCGCCAGCGCCCCGGTGGCGTGCGGCGCGGCCATCGAAGTGCCGGACTTGATCGCATAACCGCCGCCCGGAATGGTGCTGTCGATCTTCGCACCCGGCGTGGTGATGCACCAGTATTTGGCGATGCCGCACTGGTTGTACTTCTGCTGATTGCTTTGGTCCAGCCCGGAGACTGCCAGCCAGTGGCCTTCCAGATCCGGCTGAAAGTACGGCAACGCCGAGCGCACGCTGGCGTTCGGGTAGCCGCTGTTGCCGGCACTGAACACGTTGATCACGCCACGGCGCGAGACGTCCGCCGCCGCGTCGAGCCAGGTGCCCTGATTCCAGTGCTGGGCGTAAGCGGCATGCAGATCGGCCAGGGTGCGATAGCTGACATCCGGCGGCTGACTGCCCCAACTGTTGTTGATCGCACGTACGCCGGCAGCGGCCAGAGCGTCGTAGGCCGCTTTGAAATAGCGCGGATCGGGTTTGGGGCCGAAGAGAAAACTGTCGTTGTTGTTGGTGTTGCCGACGTAGATCTGTGCGTTGTAGGCCACGCCGTGCATGCCGGTGCCGTCACGGCTGGCGCCCATGGTGCCGACCACGTGGGTGCCGTGGGAGTCGTTGTTGGGGTTGAGGGTGCCATTGACGCTGAACAGCGAACCGTCGACGTAACTGCCGGAGGCCAGCACCGGGTGGTAGCGGTCGCTGGCGAACTCAGGGTGGGCGGCATCGAAGCCGGAGTCGAGGGCGCCGATCTTCACGCCTTTGCCGGTGATACCGGCGGCGTAAGCCTGATCGGCCTGCATCCGCGCCAGGCCCCAGTCGCGCTGGAATTCGGCGCTGCGCCAACTGGCGGGATCGCCGGGCTTGCCGGATTCAAGGTACTGCGCATGGGCTTTCGCGATGGAAACTGCGAGCAACAGGGTGCCGACCGCTGCCGGCTTGATGCGTACGTCCATGTTCACCACTCACTTTTCTTATTGTTTTGCAGGCACTGACAGCCAGATCAAAAGATCGCAGCCTTCGGCAGCTCCTACAGGGATTACTGTTCAGCCAGTTCTTGCTCAATGTAGGAGCTGCCGCAGGCTGCGATCTTTTGCTCTGCTTCAAGCGCCTACAGGATTTTCAGTGTTACTGGGTTTTCGGGCCTTGTCCGAAGGCCTCATCCACCCGCGCCAGATCCTGTTCGTTCAAGGTCCCCGCGTAGTAATGCAGCTTGGTCCAGGCCATCAAATAGTCATAGCGCGCCTGAGCCAGATCGCGGCGGGTAGTAAACAGTTGCTGTTCGGCGTTCAGCGCATCGAGGTTCGTCCGTTCACCGCCAAGAATGCTTTGCTTGGTCGACACCACCAGCGCTTCAGCCGACGCCAGGGCCTTCTGGTAGGCACGCAACTTGTTGACGCCCGACAGGCAGGCGCTGAACTGGCGGCGCAGTTCGATCAAAGTTTCGCGGGTCTTGCCGTCGAGTTCGTATTCCGCCTGCTCCATGGTGCGGCTGGCCTGACGGGTCGAGGCCGACACCCCGCCACCGGCATACAGTGGAACGTTGACTTCAAAGCCGATGGTGTTGGTGTCATAGCGCTGGTTATAGGTGTTGCCGCTGTCCGATTCAGTCTTGCGGATCGACGCATAGGCACTGACTTTCGGCAGGTGCCCGGCGCGGTTGCGCTCGACTTCGTACTTGGCTACTTCTACCGCTTGCCGTTGCGACGCCAGGTTGGGGTTGTTGCTGATCGCCAGCTCATGCCAAGTGTCGTAGTTGGCCGGCATCAACGCAAAGGTCTGGAAGTTCTGATCCAGTGGTGCCAGCTCGCTGATATCCACCGTCTGCACGCCGACCAGCGCGCCCAGTTCACGCAGCGCGGCGTCCTGCTCGTTGCGCGCCTCGATCTCTTCGGCGGTCGCCAGTTCGTAGCGCGACTCGGCTTCCAGAATGTCGGTGCGCGTGCCCTCGCCCTGTTTGAACATGTGTTCGTTCTGCTGGAACTGCTGCTCGTAAGCCTTCTTCTTGGCCTGGGCGATATCGATCTGATCCTGGGCGAACAAGGCCTTGGTGTAGTTGTCCAGCACCCGTACCAGCAGCTCCTGACTCTTGCCGCGAAACGCCTCGTCGGCGAACAGCGACTGCGCCACGCCTTTGCGATACGCCGCATAAGCTTCGTAGTCGAGCAACGGTTGCTGCAAGGTCAGGGTCGAGCCGTAGCTGTTGTAGTTGCGGTCTTCGGTCAGGTTGCCGCGAGCGGTCAGTTGCGTGGCCTTCGAGGTGTTGTGACCCCGGTTGTAGTTGTAACCCAGTCTTGGCAACAGTCCGGCGCGGCCGATGATGCGGTTTTCCAGGCCCGCGTCGCGCTCCTTGATCGCGCCGAGGAACACCGGATCGTTGCGCAATGCCTGTTCGTAGACCTCGAATGGCCCCATGGCCGCCAGTGCGCTGTTTCCTGCGAGCAGCGCGAACGCCGCCCCCAACATCGAAAGCTTATTCATACAGCCGAACATCCTTATTCTTCGGTCAACGCGGAGCCGGCCCGATCGAGCAGCGGTTTGAACAGGTAGTTGAGCAGTGAACGTTCGCCCGTGCGCACGAACATTTCCGCCGGCATACCGGGCTTGATCACCAGGCCGTGGAGTTTTTCCATCGCCTGATCACTGACGCTGCTGCGCAACACGTAGTACGGCACGCCGGTTTTCTCGTCGACCATCTGGTCGGCGGAAATCAGGCTGACCTCACCCGGCACGCGCGGGGTCTTGCTCTGGTTGAACGCGGTGAACAGGATATCGACCGGCAGATGCGTGCCGACCTTGTCGATCAAGTTGATCGGCAAGTGCCCTTCGACTTCCAGGGTGGTGCCTTGCGGGACGATCTCCAGCAGGGTTTCGCCCTGACGCACCACGGCGCCTTCGGTGTGCACGCCAAGGTTGACCGCCACGCCGTCGGCGGTGGCGAGGATCTCGCTGTGCTGCAGGTCGAAACCGGCCGAAGTCAGTTGCTCGGACAGGGTCACGCTTTTGAGCTGCGCGTCGGCCAGTTGCGTGCGCACTTCCTTCTGATATTCCTCGCCATGCTGTTGCAGCTTCAGGCGCGATTCGAGGATGCCCTGCTCCACCCGGCCGCTTTCACCGGTGTTTTCCGCCAGTTGCTGCTGCACTTGCGACAGCTGCCGCTGGTACTCCATCAAGCGGTTGCGCGGGATGTAGCCGTTGTCCGCCAGCGGCTGCAGGTTGCTCAGTTGTTGCTGCAGCGAATCGGCCTGGGCGTTGAGGTCGGTGCGGGCGCGACGCATGCCCGCCAGTTGCGCGGTGGCACCTTCGATGCTGGCGCGCAGACCGGCCTGCTCGCGGTAAAACGCTTCACGGCGGCTGCTGAACAGTTGACGCTGGCCTTCAAGGACCAGCGCCAGACGCGGATCCGGATCATTGCTCAACTCTGCCGGAAAGGTCACCTGCTTGAGGTTATCGCGCTCGGCCTGCCAGCGCGCGAGGCTGGCCCACGCCATGCGGTACTGGGCTTGCAGCGACTGCACGTCGGCCGCGACCTGGGTCTGGTCGAGGCGGAACAGTGGCTGGCCCTGTTTCACGATCTCGCCTTCGCGCACCAGAATCCGGCTGACCACGCCGGCACTCATTGACTGCACGGCTTTGCGCTTGCCCGACACCACCACGGTGCCCTGCACCGGAATGCCTTGATCCAGCGGCGCCAGTGCGGCCCAGGTGAAGAAACTGCCGGCGCCGACGATGGCCAGAATCCAGCCCATGCGCGCGAAGAATTTCGCATCGCGCTCCGGGCGCTCGGTGACGTATGCGTGTTCCATGGAGGCTTCGTTTTCAGTGTTCATGCTGGCGCTGCTCATACACCCGAATTCCTTGTCGTGGGCTGGTACTGCCGGCTCATGCTGAGCCCGCCCGGTGCCTGCGCAGATTTTTCCCGTGATTGTTCCTGAGCGCCGGACAGCGCCCTGAGTACGTCCTGACTGTTGCCGAATGCCTGCAGACGACCGTCGTTGAGCACCAGCAACTTGTCGGCCTGGGCCAGTACCGAAGAGCGGTGTGTGACCAGCACCACGGTAGTGCCCTTGGCCTTGAGCTGGGCGATGGCGCTGGCCAGCGCGGCCTCACCGACGGTGTCGAGATTGGAGTTCGGCTCATCCAGCACCACCAGGCTCGGGTCGCCATACAGGGCGCGCGCCAATGCGACACGCTGCTTCTGTCCGCCGGACAGACCGCTGCCGTCCTCGCCCAACTGTGTGTCATAACCTTGCGGCATCCGCAGAATCATCTCGTGCACGCCGGCCTGTTGCGCGGCAGCCACGACCTTTTCCGGGTTGGCTTCACTGAACCGGGCAATGTTTTCGGCGATGCTGCCGCTGAACAGTTCGATGTCCTGTGGCAGGTAGCCGATATAGGGGCCGAGCTCGTCGCGGTTCCAGCGATGGATGTCGGCACCGTCCAGGCGCACGGTGCCACCCAGGGTCGGCCACACGCCGACCAGCACTCGGGCCAGGGTCGACTTGCCGGACCCGGAAGCACCGAGCACGCCCAGCACTTCGCCCGCGCCAATCGCGAAGTTGACCATGTGCAGGGTCGCCGCGCGCTGCCCCGGAGGGCCGGCACTGACTTGCTCAAAGGCAATCTGGCCTTTTGGCGCAGGCAACGCCATGGCCTCGTCGCTCGGCGGGAACGCCTGCAACAAAGCATCCAGACGGCGGTAGGCGAGCTTCGCCCCGCTCCACTGTTTCCAGACGGCGATCAACTGATCGATCGGGCTCAACACCCGGCCCATCAGAATCGAACCGGCGATCATCATCCCGGCCGTCATGTCGCCCTTGATCACCAGCAATGCGCCGAGCCCCAGCACCAGCGATTGCAGGCACAGACGCAGGGTTTTACTGATCGAGCTGATCACCGCACCGGTGTCGCTGGCCTGGTTCTGCAGACCGAGGAAGCGCGAATGCACGCCGAACCAGCGCTTGCGCAACGCACCGAGCATGCCCATGGCCTGAATGGTTTCCGCGTTGTGCAGGTGGCTGGTCGCCAGTTGGCTGGACTTCTGCGAGTAACCGGCGGCTTCGCCCAGCGGCTTCTTGGTCATGTATTCGTTGAGGCACGCCAGCGCGATCAGCAGCAGCGCACCCGCCGTGGCGAGGACCCCGAGCCAGACGTTGAACAGGTAAATCACGAACAGGTAGACCGGGAACCACGGCGCGTCGAAAAACGCGAACAGGGCTGGCCCGGTGACAAATTGGCGAATGTGGGTCAGGTCGCCCAGCGATTGCCCGGCGTTGCCCTCGCCCTTGAACAGGTTGCGTTCGAACGCCGCCTGATACACCCGCAGGTTGAAGCGGCGCTCCAGCTGGCTGCCGATGCGGATCACGATGAAGCTGCGCACCACTTCCAGCATGCCGATGAAGGCAAAGAAGCCGACCACCATCAAGGACAGCATCGCCAGGGTGGTTTCGTTCTGCGAAGACAGCACGCGGTCGTAGACCTGCAGCATATAAATGGAGGGCACCAGCATCAGCACGTTAATCAGTGCGGTAAAGCACCCCACGCTGATCAGTATGCTTTTATAGTCACCCAAAGCCTTGAATAAGGGAGCGGTGGCTGGGGCCTTCGCCATCTTCATTGATTATTCCTGAATGTAATCCCCGCCATTCTTTGGCGAGACGCTTCTATTAATTATCCGTGCACAGACCGGACGGGTTCTTTCAACTTGCATTTACACTTCAATAACAACTTTCAACAGTTCAACGCCAGTCGTTGCATTGAGCTGTTGCTTATAACTGCAACATCAAACCTTATAGTCAACCGCTCAGTCGGTGCCGTTGTTCACGGCTGCGGTGTATGGCGCGTCAGCGTAATCACCAGCCCCGACTTCAAAGTGCTCAGATAAAGCCCATCACGTTGTCGGCTGAAGAACTGGATTCTTGAACCTTCCTTGCCGGTAATCGACAAGCCGTCCGGATCAGGAAACCAGCCGACTGGCGCTTGCTCAAGCCATGCCCCCAGGCATTCGGCGCCCTTGCCCAGTATCTGGTTGGGTTCCAGATCGATCAGACAGGTGTTCGAGGGTTTATCCTGCAATGCCTGCGCCTCTGGGGCGTCATCGGGTGCAGTCAGAATCGCCTGCCACTGCCCGGCGAACACGGAGGGGTCTTCCAGTCTGAGGCTGCTTGCCATGGTTGCTTCTCCAGAAATCATGATCAGCGCCGCCGAAAGCCACGCCATTCCCTTGTAGGTAAAAACTTTACGGATCATCAGAAAATTCGCTCCGGCACCTAGCCTTGCCCAGCAATCAACACGATGCAAGCAAAGAAAGCGACGCATGAAGCGCCGCTTTCCCGTTTACATCACGCCACGATGTCGCTGGTTGCTGCCTGGCCAACGGTGCTGACCTGGAAGTCCGCCACGCCGTGCCCGGAGAAGTCCACCGACAACAGGCTGTTGCCGCCCGACGAGGTCAGGATCGCGTCGCCGGCCGAACCAGTGAAGCTGCTGACAAAGTGCAGGCCGGACCCGTTGGTGATGGCGCTCAGGTCGATTTTGTCCAGACCGCTGACGAAATCGAGGATCTGATCGATTGCACCCGGCTTGGAGTCGGAGCTGGAGGCAAACACGAAAGTGTCCGAACCCGAACCGCCCCACAGTTTGTCCGCACCACCGGCGCCGTAAATGATGTCGTTGCCGGCACCGCCCTTCAGCTCGTTGGACGCACTGTTACCGATCAGCAGGTCGTTGCCCGAACCGCCAATGGCGTTCTCGATGGTCACGCCCTTGGCGATGGATACGTTACCGATCATGCCGCCCACGTCAGAGAACGAGGCTTCATTGAGGTTGATCTTCTGGTTCTGGGTGAAACCCGAGAAGTCGAAGGTGTCCTTGCCGCCCGCATCCCACACCGAGAACACCAGCTTGTCGCTCGACGACGAGGCGCTGAGGAAATCGCGACCGGCGTTGGAGTTGAAGCCGTAGGTGGTGTCACCGGTACGGGTGGTCAGGTTGGCGCCGTACAGTTTCTGGATTGCTGCAATGTCGTCCATCAGCGGGCCGGAGGCATAGGCTTCCACACCGCCCTTGCTGAAGTTCTGGGCGGTGTTGCTTTCACTCCAGTAACTCATGAGGCTATAACCGCGGGTGTCTTGCCCGTAGGAAGCATCCTTGTAAGTCGGATTGCCTTCGCCGGCGTTGTAGTCGCCAGGGTGAGACAGGCCCAGGGTATGGCCGATTTCGTGCGTCAGGGTCTGACGCCCGTAATTGTTCAGACCCGGGGTTTTGTTGACGTCGTAGCCACTGCCGGTCAGATACCAGGACTGACCGTCATAACCTGGCTCGGTGCCTGGCAGGAACGCAAACGCCGCCGCGCCTTCCTGGCCGCCGCTGTAGTTGCCGAAGGTCATGTGACCGTCGCCACCACGGGAAGCTTCGGTGAACGTCACGTTGGCGACATCCGCCCAGGATTGCATGGCGAGCACCGCCTGGGCTTTTTGCAGGGCACTGAACTGACTGAAACCGGTGACGCCCAGGCCGCTGAAGTTAGCGGTTTTGGCGGTCAGAAAGGTGTAGGTCAGTTCGATCTTGCCGCTGTTGTCGAGGTCGTGCCAGGAAGCACCGTCTCGCAGCAGTTGGGTGGCGGCTTGATCCACCGAGAAGGAGGGTTTGCCATTGACCGTGAGGTTGCCGCCACGATCGTATTGATGGCTGAAGCTATTGATCTGATTCCAGGCGGAACTGGTTGCCGCCAGAGACTGCACTGCACCCACAGGCACGAATGTGTCTGCGGTGATATCAATAGCGTTAGCTTTTACTTTCGACATAAACACACTTCCTTGTTTAGCAATGGAACAGTTTTTGTCAGATAGCGACGATCCCTGGCGAGATCGTCCTATCACTCGCCCAATGAAGGCGTAACGAACCTGACACAATTTGAAATCATACGTCTAGCCTTTTTTTGAGATCAAATTGCACTGTTGCGCAAAACTACCGTAAACAAAGCCTGCGGGGTCGAAAGATTGTTTTACCCGGTTTCACCGCCCCCAATTGTCTGACGATTTTCTATTTAAATATTAAATATTGGTAAGTTGTTTTTTGTTAGACGCGTCTCACTTTCCTGCACTCTATTAGTGCAATGCCAGTGTATTGATATCAACTAAATTAACGCGATTTTCTGTAGGAGCTGCCGCAGGCTGCGATCTTTCGATTCAAGATCAAAGATCGCAGCCTGCGGCAGCTCCTACAGGGTTTGGGGTTGGCTCAGCTACCGGTACGGATTTTGTTCCACACCCGCGTGCGAATCCGGTCGATGTTCAGCGGCATCGCCTCCAGCGCAAACAGCTTGCCCATCATCTCCGGGCTCGGATAGACCTTGGTGTCACTTTTAATGGCCGGATCGATCAGGCTGTCGGCCTGCTGGTTGCCATTGGCGTAGTGCACGTAATTGCTGATGCCGGCCATCACGTCCGGGCGCAGCAAATAGTTCATGAACGCGTAACCGGCCTTCTCGTCCGGCGCATCGGCGGGCATGGCGACCATGTCGAACCAGATGGCGGCGCCTTCCTTGGGAATCGCGTAACCGATGTCGATGCCGTTCTTCGCTTCCTTGGCGCGGTTTTCCGCCTGCAGGATGTCACCGGAGAAACCGACCGCCACGCAGATATCGCCATTGGCCAGGTCGCTGGTGTACTTCGAGGAATGGAAGTAGCTGACATACGGCCGCACTTTCATCAGCAATGCTTCGGCTTTCTTGTAGTCCTCGGGGTTCTTGCTGTGGGGTGGCAAGCCCAGGTAGTTGAGGGCTGCCGGCAGCAATTCCGGGCCGTTATCGAGGATCGCCACGCCGCACTTCTGCAGTTTTTCCATGTATTCGGGCTTGAAGATCAGATCCCAGGAATCCACTGGCGCGTTATCACCCAGCACCGCCTTGACCTTGGCGACGTTGTAGCCGATGCCTGTGCTGCCCCACAGATACGGAAAGCCGTGCTCGTTATCCGGGTCGTTGACCTGCAAGGCCTTGAGCAACACCGGGTTGAGGTTCTTCCAGTTCGGCAACTGACTCTTGTCGAGCTTCTTCAGCGCCCCGCCCTGGATCTGCCGCGCCATGAAGTGGTTAGACGGGAACACCACGTCATACCCGGATTTACCGGTCATCAACTTGCCGTCGAGGGTTTCGTTGCTGTCGTAGACGTCGTAGGTGACGCCGATGCCGGTGTCTTTCTGAAAGTTTTTCGTGGTGTCCGGCGCGATGTAATCGGACCAGTTGTAAATCTTCACCGTTTCGGCGGCATGGCTAATGGAGGCAGCCAGCAGCAGCGGCGCCAGAGCGAGGGTTTTCTGGATCATGAGGTGATTCCTGTAGTGGCTATTTTTGTTGGCAGGCAATCAAAGGATCAAACAATCAGAAAATAAGAACGTAGGTCTTGCGCACCATCTCCTGGATATCCCAGATGCCGAGCGTGTTGGCCGGCAACATCAGTGCGTCGCCACCTTGTATGTGCAGGGTTTCACCGCCGTTGTCCGGGGTGAACGTGCAACGCCCGGAGATGAAATGGCAGAACTCTTGCGCGGTGATCTGCCGGCGCCAGCGCCCCGGGGTGCATTCCCAGACGCCGGTTTCGACGCCGTCGTCGCGCTCGACGCTGGTGGTCGAGGCCATTGCGACCGGCTCGCCGATCGGCACGGCGACCGGGTTGGATTGGTCCAGTTGCAGGCTGGCGGTGTTCTTGAACTGCGTAATGCTCATGGCGGGACCTGTCTTGTGAAGAAAACGGCGGTTAGTGCATGAAACCTTCCATGAAGCCCGCGACCTGACTGGCGAGCTTGCGCCGCCACGGTGCGGTGGCCGGATTGGCCAGGGTCTGGTCTTCGTGGACAAAACTTTTGATGATCGCGTTGTAACCGAGCCAGCGGCACGGTTCCGGCTCCCAGGCGCGCAGCGCATGGATCCCGCCGTCCGGCAGCACCCACGGCTGGTGTACCAGTTCGGTATCGCGCTCCAGAATCAGATCGGCCAGGGTGCGGCCGCCGAGGTTGCTGGCACCCACGCCCTCCCCGCCATAACCGCCGGACAGTGCGATGCCATTGGCGCGATCGCAAAGCATGTGCGGCTTGAAATGCCGCGACATGCCGAGGTTGCCGCCCCAGGCGTGGGTGATTTGCACGTTTTTCAGTTGCGGGAACAGCTCACCGAACAGATAGCGCCGCAGTTCGATTTCATCGCGGGTCAGATCGAAGTTGTGGCGCAGCTTGCCGGCGAACTGGTAGCCGCCGCGAGCGCCGAAGATCAGACGGTTATCAGCACTGCGCTGGCCATAAGTGACCTGACGGCTGAACTCGCTGAACGCCTGGCCACGATTGAGGCCGATTTCGTCCCAGGTCGCAGCCGAGAGCGGTTCGGTGGCGACAATCAGACTTTGCACCGGCAACTGATAGCGCCCCAGCGGCGGCAGCGTCACCGAATAGCCTTCAACGGCCGGCACGATCCAGCGGCTGCGCACACTGGCCCTGGCCGTGCGCAAACTACCGGACTGCCAGTGCGTGACCGGGCTGTTTTCGTAGATCTTCACGCCCATGTTCTGCACGGTACGCGCCAGACCGCGCACCAGCTTCGCCGGGTGAATCGTCGCCACGTGCGGCGCATAGATGCCGCCGTAAGGTTTCGCCACGCGAATCTGTTGCGCCAGTTGTTCGGGGCTCAGCCAGCGGTAATCGTTGTCGGTCAGGCCTTGGGCGTGCAGTTTGTCGAGGTATTCGCGCAGGCTGGCTTCCTGTTCCGGGTAGCGAGCGGCGCAGTACAGCACCCCGCCCTTGCGATAATCGCAGTCGATACCCTCACGTTCGAGGACAACTTCCACTTCATCGGGGATGCTGTGCAGCAGATCAAAAGAGGCGCGACGTTGTTGTGGCGAGAGGCCGGCGAGCAGTCGATCCTCGCCCAGCAGATTGCCCATCAGCCAGCCACCATTGCGCCCGGACGCACCGAAACCGGCGGTTTGCGCCTCGATGATGGCGATATCCAGACCCGGCGCGAGTTTTTTCAGGTAGTACGCGGTCCACAGCCCGGTGTAACCAGCGCCAATGATGGCCACGTCGACATCCAGATCCTGTTCCAGCGCCGGCCGCGCGATCAGCGGCTCGTCGAGTTGATCCATCCACAAACTGATAGTGCGCCACGCCGGCATGCAAGACTCCGCCACTGAAAACCTTCGATGGCGTCGATCCTAGTGCGTGACTTCAATCACTGTCTTGCGCGCGTGCCCGCAAAGAAATTTGTTTGGCGTAGGCCTTCGGCGACTGGCCGGTGTGCTGGCGAAAGCAACTGTAGAACGCCGACAGCGAGTTGAAACCGGCGGCAAATGCCAGCTCATCGATACGCAGCGGTGGCGTGGCGTGATCCAGTGACTTGAGCAAATGCTGCAGGCGCGCCTGGTTGACGTATCGATAGAAGCTCTGCCCCAGCACCTGATTGAGCAGGTAGGAAATCTGATTGCGGCTGTACCCGCACTCCTTCGCCACCCGTTGCAGATCCAGCTCGGGATCGAGGTAAGGCTGCTGCCGTTCAAAATATTGCTGCAGGTCTTCGGCCATGAAACTGATCTGGCGCGGTGACAGGCCCAGTCGACTCACCGCCGGACGCTGGCTGGGAGCGACGGTGCCACTGGTTGGCGTGCGAACCAGCGAGGCGTATTCGTTGACCCGCCAGATCAGGCCGTCCTTCACCGTGATCGCTTCACTGGAACGGAACGACACCAGTCCGTCGCCACCGCGCAAGGTCACTTCGTACTGAATGTAGGCAGTGTTGCCATCCACGCGGATCCGGTCGCAATGCTCCAGCGCTTCGTCGGATTCTCGCGGCATGCTGACACGCACGTACTCACGTAACTCATCAAAACCGAGCACCCGGTTCTGAAAGAAATCGTTGTACTGAACGTCCGGGTGGTACAACGCCATGACGCTGTCCAGGTCGCGATGTTTCCAGCTCAAGTGATAGCGCATGACCGTAGCGGCCGTGGCCGGGGTCTGTTCTGGGCCGTCGTCGTCGACATGCATAAAGGGCTCTGCGCAAAAGCACCGAGCTTGCCCAACTTCATCCAGACGATCAATCAGTAAACCGTAGTGGCCTTTTGGCGAAGAGTGAATGAGGCGTGACTTACATCAAAAAATGCGCAGCAATCGCAAAATGAACTGAAAAAGCTCACGGAAAATTCACATGCGGATGCTACTTTTAACGTCACTGACCGGTTGAGCCAATGAAGGCTCTTCCCACCTAACATGAGCAAAAGGAATCGCTCGATGAAGAAGGCGGGCAACACATGAATAAAGGTTCCAGTAAAGTCACTTTCCCCAACGCGTGCCAGTTGATGCGCTGGCATTTTCATCCAATGGGTTTTGAAGCGACGATGGATGCGCCGGGCAGCATGATTGCCCGACTATTCGATCGTGCCAGCGGTGAGACCATGATCGCCATCGCCGGCATTCCCTGCGCCACGGTGATGAACGCGGCCGATGTCGAACGAATCATCGAAGCCGTGGAAGACGAACTGGAGACTTTCATTCCTCCGGAATCTCTCAAGAGTTACGCTTAAGCCTTTGTTTTTTAATGAAAAATCCCGCCAATTCCGGCGGGCTTTTTTTTTGCGCGGACGTGCATCACGCGGTTTGCGGCCGCTTCCGCTGATCGACGAAGAATGCCTTGTTCTGGGCCACCCGGTCAGACGCTCTCGGCATATTGACTGATTGAGCGTCCTGCGGCTCGACGTACCAATAGCAATGGCTGACCGCCCGGGTGATGCCGACGTAGGCCAGCCGCAATATCTCGTCCTTTTGCGCCGTGTCATAGGGCTCACTGTCGCCAGCCTTGCCCAGGCCAGCCATGCGATACACCTGGTTCTTGTACGGAGAACTGGTCAGGTGCTGGCAGTCACCCAGCAGAAACACCGCATCGGCCTGCAGTCCCTTGGCACTGTGGTAAGTCAGTTGTTTCAGGCGTCGCGCTTCATACGGCAAGCTCGAATCAACATTAACTACAGACTGAATATGTTGCTCAATCAATGATTTATCGCTGCTTTTTCGATACAGCATCAAGATTGAGTCGCCGCGATTATAGTGTTCAGCCAGGCGCAGCCCCAAAGCCTGATCATCGCGTTCCAGCACGCTCACCGGCTGCAAGGCCTTGGGGGCGCCGCTGGCTTTGGCTTTTTTGCCCGGGATTGCTGGCGCTGCGCGGACGATGTGTTCAGCGGCATCGATGATGTGTTGATGACTGCGGTAATTGTCGCTGAGCATCACCCGTGTAGTGCCCGGTGAAGGGAATTCTTTGTTGAATTCCATGAAATAACTCGGTGAACTGCCACGCCAGCCGTAGATCGACTGCCAGTCATCGCCCACACACAGCAACGACGAACGCTGTGCGCCCCGCCCAACATGCATCGCCGGGCCACGACTGCGGATTTCCGCCAGACTGGCACGGATCCAGGAGACGATTTGCGGCGAAACGTCCTGAAACTCGTCGATCATCAAGTGCGACATGGGGCGCAGCAGCTCGTCACTGAGCAGTTTGAGATTCTCTGGCGAATGTTCGCTGAACAGCGCAAACATCCGGTTATAGGTCATCACCGGCGGTTTCTGATCGAGCAAATGATCTTCCAGGGCACGCCAGAACAGGCTCAGCGCCTCAAAGAAGAACCGGTCCGGATCATCCTTGGCAAAACTCATCCGGCCGACAGCGTCCGGCACGTCCAGCCCGAGGTTTTCGATGAAGCCGGCCGCCGCGACAAAACAGTCCAGCAGCGGCGCTGAAACCAGCTCACCTTTGACCTTGTAATCGAAGCCTGGACCGGCGCTCGCGTCGCCCGCCAACGTCGACAACACCCGCTTCGACGCCTCGTAACTATCCATCCAAATCAATGGCTTACGGCAGAAAACTTGAAACAAGGTGCGCTTTACTGCCCACTCGGCGCGCACCCCGAGCCTGGCGTTGGGTCGGCAGATCTGCGGGTTTTCCCGAGGATCAAACCCGAGCATCACCCAGGCATCGAGGCTGGGAATGTAGCCATGGCAGTGAAAGGTCGAACCGTTGATCTCGAACGTTTGCCGGCTGGGCTCGATGCCTTTGATCGGCCAGGCACCTGCGCGAAACCATAAGTCTTCGATGGCATCGCACAGCTCTTCATCGCGCTTGGCCGCCAACTCCGTCACCGCCATGCGCTTTTGCACGTCCGGGTGATCGCGTTCCAGCTCCTTGAGCTGCAAACCAGCCTTGGCCAACGGCTGAATGAGCTGACGGAAACGCTCGTCTTCCGTGAACAACCGGTGGTAACAGGCATTGAGCTGGCGGCGCTGAGCGTCGTTGATCCGCAAATCGAATGGATTGCTGTCGACCTCTTCGTCAGCACCCTGAATTCGGTCGCTGAGGTTCTCGAACGCCTGCAAGCGCTCAAATCCCGGCAGGCTGCGCACCATCGGCAGAATCCGCGAGTGAAAGGTGCGCACCAGTTCCCGCGCCTGTTTCAGGCTCAGGGCCAAGCCCCAGAGTGCAAACAGCTCGATCAGTTTGTTGATGAAATCCTTGCGCGACTCGCGGGTGAAGGTCACCACGGTCATCGAATCAAGTTCAAAGCCCAGGTAGTGAGTGAGCAACAGAATCCTCAGCACCAGCGTCGTCGACTTGCCCGCTCCGGCACCGGCAATCACCGAGGTCGAAGGCGTATCACTGAAAATCATCTTCCATTGCGCGGCGCTTGGCTGGGCATGTTCGGGCAGCAGGCGCGCCACATCGGCTTTCATGCGCTTCTTCAGCTCGGCACTGAGGGGCAGGCGACAGTCGTCGAACAAGTGATTGTCCACGCTCGGCGGACGATGTTCGGTGCTGCGACTGTCACGAATCAACAGCACTTGCCGGCCTTCCTCCAGGCCTTCGAGTTTGCCCTCCTTGAAGCCATACTCCACGCCAGCGGTATGGCCACTGCGAAAGCCGTCAGCCTGACCATGCAACCATGACGCGCGGTGTTGAGCGCGCAAGCGTGTCAGGCCGTGGCCGAAAAAACGCGCGGCGAGACGCTTGAACCATGGCATCTCGGCCAGTGGACGGAGTTCGGGAGGCAGATCGGGAGTGTGTTGCGCCACGCTGAGGGGCTCCAGTGTGTGAGGCTGTTGCGGCTATGGTGTCTTTATTTGCCCCTGAGTTCTAGCGAAATGCTTACAGCTCATTGGTTTAGGCGATGAAGTGAAAGTGGGGTGAGACCGTTTCGAACCCGCTTCTCATCAACGGATTCGATGAGAATGCCGCACTTTTTACGCTTTTTATCGATGATTGACTGATGGATGATGCCCGTCATTAACCGACGGTCTCGCTTCGTGGCTCTGGCGTTGCGCCCCATGACGGACCTTTTGAGGAGACGATCATGCTTGAACTCAGACCTTTCAACACGCTGGGCGGCGCTCATCACGGCTGGCTGGATGCCCATCACCACTTTTCGTTCGCCGAATACTACGACCCGCAACGCATGAACTGGGGCAATCTGCGGGTGTGGAATGACGATGTGATCGCCGCCGGCACCGGGTTCCCGTTACACCCGCACCGCGACATGGAAATCATCACCTATGTGCGTGAAGGTGCGATTACTCACCAGGACAACCTTGGTAATAAGGGACGCACTGAAGCCGGCGACGTGCAGGTCATGAGCGCCGGTACCGGCATCGCACACAGCGAATACAACCTGGAAGACAAGGAGACCCGAATCTTTCAGATCTGGATTCTGCCGACGGAAACCGGGGCGCCGCCATCGTGGGGTGCCAAACCGTTCCCCAAAGGTCAGCGCGAAGGCTTTGTCACCCTGGCCAGCGGCAAGGATGGCGATGATCAGAGCTTGCGCATTCGCGCCGATGCGCGATTGGTTGCAGCCAACCTCAAGGCGGGCGAAACAGCTGAGTATCAGCTGGATGCAGGACGCCGTGCGTACCTGGTGCCCGCCACCGGTCTGATTGAAGTCAATGGCTTGCGTGCACAAGCTCGAGATGGCGTTGCCGTCGAGCAGGAGGCGGTACTGACGGTGACGGCACTCGAAGACAGCGAAATCGTTTTGGTGGATCTGGCTTGATCGCCTGATATGCAGGTAAAAAAAGGGGCGACCGTCATGGTCGCCCATTTTTTGCAGCTTTTGTGGCGAGGGGATTCATCCCCGATAGGCCGCAAAGCGGTCGTCTTTTCAATGGAGCGGACTGCTACGCAGTCCATCGGGGATAAATCCCCTCACCACACAAAGAACTCACCTCCCTGAAGATCACTTGGTGCTGATTGCACCATCCACCAAGGTTTGCGCCTCAGCCACCAGTTGCTTGAGGTGGTCGTCGCCAATGAAGCTTTCAGCGTAGATCTTGTAGATGTCTTCGGTGCCCGAAGGACGCGCGGCGAACCAACCGTTTTCGGTCATCACCTTCAAACCGCCGATGGCCTGATCGTTGCCCGGCGCATGGCTGAGAATGCTCTGAATCTTCTCGCCTGCCAGTTCGGTCGACGTCACTTGCTGCGGCGACAGTTTGCTCAGCAGGGCTTTCTGCTCAGGGTTGGCCTTGGCATCGACGCGCACCGAGAACGGTTCACCCAGCTCATCGGTCAGGGCGCGATAGGCCTGGCTTGGGTCACGACCGGTACGCGCGGTCATTTCAGCCGCCAGCAGAGCTGGAATCAGGCCGTCCTTGTCGGTACTCCAGACGCCGCCATCCTTGCGCAGGAACGAAGCGCCGGCACTCTCTTCGCCACCAAAACCCAATGAGCCGTCGAACAGGCCATCGGCAAACCATTTGAAGCCGACCGGGACTTCATACAAGCGCCGACCCAGGCGCTTGGCCACACGATCAATCAGGCCGCTGCTGACCACGGTTTTACCCACGGCAGCGTCGACGCGCCATTGCGGGCGGTTCTGGAACAGGTAATCGATGGATACCGCCAGATAGTTGTTCGGTGCCAGCAGACCGCCTGAAGGCGTAACAATGCCATGACGGTCGTGATCCGGGTCGCAGGCGAACGCCACGTCGTAACGTTCCTTGAGACCGATCAAACCTTGCATCGCATGGCTGGACGATGGGTCCATGCGAATCTGACCGTCCCAATCGACCGTCATGAAACGGAACGTCGAATCGACCTGTTTGTTAACAACGTCCAGATCAAGACGATAATGCTCGGCAATCGCCGACCAGTAACGCACCCCTGCTCCACCCAGCGGATCGACACCCAGGCGCAACTTGGCGCCACGAATGGCATCGAAGTCGATCACGTTGATCAGGTCGGCGACGTAGCTGTTGAGGTAGTCATGGCGGTGCGTGGTGCTCGCCTTGAGCGCCTGCTCGTAGCTGATGCGTTTGACACCCGCCAGCTTGTTGGCCAGCAGTTCGTTGGCCTTGGCTTCGATCCACTTGGTGATATGGGTGTCGGCCGGGCCGCCATTGGTAGGGTTGTATTTGTAGCCACCACTTTGTGGCGGGTTGTGCGACGGCGTGATGACGATGCCATCGGCCAGGCCAGAAGTGCGGCCACGGTTGTAGCAGAGAATCGCATGCGAAACCGCCGGCGTCGGCGTGTATTCGTCGCCTTCGGCGATCATCACGGTCACGCCGTTGGCCGCCAGCACTTCCAGCGCACTGGCTCCTGCCGGGGTCGACAGTGCGTGAGTGTCGATACCGACAAACAACGGGCCATCAATGCCCTGTGCTTCGCGGTACAGGCAGATCGCTTGGCTGATCGCCAGAACGTGCCACTCATTGAAGCTCAGGTCAAAGGAACTGCCCCGATGCCCGGAAGTACCAAACGCCACACGCTGGGTGGAAATCGAAGCATCCGGTTGGCCGGTGTAATAAGCCGTTACCAGTCGCGGGATATCGACCAACAATTCTGCCGGTGCCGGTTTGCCCGCAAAAGGACTGATAGTCATGCAAAACCTCTGTAATAGAGTGGTTCAGGAAATACAGCGCAGTTTACTGGCAGTTCGACCACAGCGCGACGGGATCTATCCGACGGATTACAACGTTCATTCCACAGCAGCCAGGCGCAATGCATCCCCGAGCATTGCAATCGCTCCGCTCAAGCCGGTTTCCCCCTGATCCAGTAGGTTCAGACGCAGATGCCGACGGTGCAAACCCTGCAAACTGAACAGTGCCCCCGGCGCGATCAGAATCTGTTGTCTGAGCAGGCGCTGAAACACGTCGCGCATGTCCACCGGACGCCTTGCCCGCACCCAGACAGTCGCGCCGCCTTGCGGCTCAACGACCTGCAGTGCATCGCCCAAGCGTTCGCGCAGCAAATGGATCATGGGCGTTCGACGCTCCCTGAGCAGCCGGCGAAGGACATGCAGATGCTGATCGATCCGACCGTTTCCATACAGTCGAGCGATCGCCTTCTGGCGGATGGGCGACAGTCGGAACGAACGCATCAGAAAATGTCGCAGTAATTCGCTCTTCCATTGGCGCGACAACACGAACCCGTAAGGTGCTTCGATTCCGATGAATTTTTCGAACGTGGAGAAGACCAGCAGCCGATCTGGATCCAGCAAGTCACGCAGGCAATCGCCGTCCATGACTTCGCCAAGCTCACCATAACAATCGTTTTCCAGAACCCAGGTGCCGTGTTTGACAAGCAGCCCGGCGATGCGGCTGCGGTTGCCTGCAGGAACCTGGGTGCCACGCGGCATACTCAACCCCGAAGAAAGCACCACCAACCTGACATGTTCAGTGTTGAGCAGCGCTTCCAGGCGTTGCGGTTCCAGACCGCCGCAGGCCTGCAGGGGCAACTCGATTACGCGTACCTCTGCTGCCTGCAGCAGCCGCAGTATGACCCAGTCGCAGGGCGATTCAACCAGAACCGTTGCGTGTTTGAGCTGTAGAACGGCAACCAGAATTTCCAGCACCCCGCGCAGATCCGCACCAATGTAGACATCCTCGGCGTGCCAGCACTGCTGCGGTGAAGTGGTGTAGCGGGCTGCCACGACCGTGCGTAATTCAAACTCACCGCAAGGTTGATCAAGCGGCGTCGGTTGCCGGGGGTACTGCCGCAGCAGTTCGCGTTCGAGCAATAGCAACGGGCTGTCCAGCGATTGCACGGAGACCGGGTCTTCGGCGCTCAACAGCCGCATTCCCGGGTGCCGCGCATTGACGTAGAGGGTTTCAAGCAGATCATTGCAAACGGCTGGAGAAGACAGATCCGCTAACGCCCGGGCGTAATAACCGGACTTGGCAACTGAATAGACCCGCCCTTCTTTCTCCAGCAACGAATAAGCATATTGAATGGTCGAAATCGACACATTCAGACGCTCTGCCAGCTGACGCAGCGACGGTAGCCTGGTGTTGTCTTTACCGGCCGTCTCCGCCATCAATCGCATCAGGTAACGATAAACGGCCTGATAAGCGAAACCGGGCTCTCGTACCCCTTTCATGAGCCCGATACCGGGACGACAGGCGCTCTGAAGGATGAATCACTCACCTCAACGCTCCGCTGACCGGCCACCCACGCCGGTGTCGGCATTACCAGCATCCGCCGCGCCTCCTGCCGACCGGGCAGCACCACGGGCCGGCAGTGGCTCCATGGCGTAGAGATGCCCGATCAGTCTGATCGGCAGCCCGCTGACATCCGTCATCCATTGCAACACTTGCTCGGGGCCGTGCAGCCCTTGCATTGCCCGGTGCAAATCGGGCAATGCCACCAACATGCCGGGATGACAACTGCGCAGAAACCGCTCAAGCCCGGCCCCCCGCTCGATGAACGGCGTGAACAGCAGACACACCCATTGCGCTTCGTTAAGACCGTAGGTCTGGTGCAGAGCTGTTGCCGCCTCTTCACGCAACGCCTCAGTCTGCTGTAACCCTAGCCTCGCGATCATCTGTTCACAAACCGGATCCGGCACCTGCATTTGCTGCATGTTTAACAGCATGCGTTGAACATGTTCCGCAAAACCGCACTCATAACCGCTTCCGTCAATGAACTCGGCCTCAAGACCGTGAAGATGAGCCTCGATCAAAGGATCGGCGTATTCACCTTCGCCCTGATGAAACACCCATTCCTCCGCCTGATACCCGAGAAACTCGCTAAGCAACGGCCAGCGCTCCTCCAGCTTGCCCACCGCCATGTCGTGGATATCGACGAATGTAGTGCGACGGCAAGACTCGAATCCGTCCTCGGGACGCCAGCGCAATAGCTCGGATTCGGCGTAAAGACCGCGATACAGATCCCCTCCCAGGCCGTCGAGAACCGCGAACAAGTCATCGAATGAGACGGCATTGGATGGCAGAGCCTCCAGGCCGGCTTTCTGCACCGCTCGCGCGAGATCATTGATGAATTGCCTCTGTCGCCGCGGCGACTCACTGGCAACCCAGGCGTCAACACCATTGTTCCAGCGGGCAATCTGGCCGCAAAACTCGGCCCGCGCCAGGCAAACGTCGTCCCACAATTCAAGTGGCTCGTCCCTTACCCGGCGATGCCCCATCATCAGAAGATTGATGCGATTGGCATCCGCACTGTCCTTGTCGGGTGACTTCTGGTGATTGAACGGCAGTACTTGACGATGATCCACCATCAGCATTTCGACCCGGGGGTCATCATAGAGAAACAGTGCAGCAAAGCTGCGGTGCAGATTGTCGAGTGCGGCACCGCCCATGCTGCCGCTGCGCAGGACGGCGACACGCAACTGGAAGGTGGCGGGAGCGCGGCCGGCGATACTCAGCTGAGCGGCGCGCAACAACGCCAGGGTGTAGCAGCTGTCACGAGTACCGGACGGTGTCACCAGAACCTTGTAATCCCCCATGCGTTCCGCTCCGCCGGCGGCGACCATCAGCCGCTGGATCAGCAACTGCAGCGCAGTCCGTTCGGCTCTGGAAAAGAAACTCAGCAAACGTTGCAGTACTTGCTGGTAGACATAGTTCATTGCCTGATCATGGATCGTGCTCATCAGTACTTTACCCGGCGTAAAAAATTCATATCGCACATCAGTGAAGACACTGGCGCGATAAATTCATCAATAAGTAATAGACGATCAAATACTAACACTTATGATTTTGAAGTTATTTGAAACACTTGCACCTGAGAAGTCGACAATAACGTCACCCTAAGTGACGCAAACCCCTGCCCACGCTGGGTTTTCCCTGATAGAAAAACATCTGAGGAAACTTCTTACAGCGTCCCACGAACATTGAGTACAAGAAAAGCAGAACGATAATAGGAAAGACCCTACACCGATTAAACAGAAACCGGCATATCGCTCGCGAGATGAATTATTCAACACGGAATAGAAAACAGAATGCACAGACATGGCTCATTCCTTGAGATGAAAGTAATCATCCAATTATCAGGGCTTAGAGGGCGATTAAAAGATACAGATCGCGAGCAAAAACCGGTTCAGATGCACAGACAGCCAGGCACTGAATCCGGCAACTGTTGTGATGGCAAGGGAGCAACACGCTGGAGTCCGTGGGGCCACGGACTCTGATCGGAGGGGGGTTACGCGGGTTCGACCTGCAGAGCGACCCGCTCGCGGCATGGGCATTCGTCCATGTAACGATGCGCTTCAACGAACTCGTTGAACGGGAAGACCCGAGTCTTGAGCGGCAGCAATACGCGGTCGGCGGTGAGCTGGTTGATGTCACGCAGGGCCCGCTGCAAGGCGACGTGATCCTGAGTGATACCGAGCTCGGGTTTGCCGGTGAAATTGCCGATGCAGTGCACAAAGAACTGGATGTTCTTCTGAAAGGCCGCACAGGCCGGAAATGGTGTCTGATTACCGCCTTGCAGGCCATACAAAACGAGGCTGCCACGCGGCGCAAGCACATCACCGAGCAACGACATCTGCGGGCCGCCAAGACCGTCAAAGACCACATCGACACCACGGTTGTCGGTGATTTTGTTGATTCGCATCAACAGATCTTCTTCCTCGGTGACGATGACTTTCTCGGCACCCAGCGACAGCAGGTATTCACGCTCATCTGCGGTTTTCGTCGCGGCAATCACCCTCACCCCCATGGCTTTGCCCAACTGGACAAAGGACGGACCGGCGCAATGGCTGGCGTCAGTGACCAGGGCAAACTGCCCGGGTTTGACCCGCGCCAGATCGGCATAGGCGAAATAAGCGATCAACAGCGGCGTGTAATGCACGCTGGCTTCGATCGGGCTGAGCACATCCGGATAGCGCGTCAGCGCGGTGCGCGGCAATACAATCTGCTCGCCATACACCGGGTAGTCGTTCGGGCTTTCGGCCGGAAAACTGGCCACCTTGTCGCCAACCGACAGGTCGTCGACACCGTCACCGATCGCGGTGACCACGCCGGCCATTTCATGGCCAAGACCGGACGGCAAGCGTGCCTGGGACGAGGCCAGGTTCTGACGCCAGAGAATGTCATACCAGCTGATGCCGATCGCTTCGACACGCACCTGCACTTCGCCAGGACCTGGCTGAGCGGCCGCATGCTCTTCGCATTTGAGCACCTCGGCCGGACCAAACTTGTGAAAACGGATCGTGCGGGACATCGCAAACCTCGTCAAAGTAACCTCTAATGCCCTGAACTCTATCTGGGCTTTTGACCCAAGACTATCAGTGGCTATTAATAGTCGACATGCCTGTCATTGATTCCGCAGTATGAACGGCATTGGCAAAATCGATGAAAAAATGCCGCAACCGGCTCGGTAAAGCTGAATTTAGCGGTGCAGAGTACCAGCCTTTCCCCGTAATATTCATGCCGGCCATTGTTCTCATATGGTCGCTCTCGTCAAGCTTGATGACTCTGCCAGGACTCCAGATGAATCGTAATGACCTGCGTCGTGTCGACCTGAACCTGTTGATCGTGTTCGAAACCCTGATGCACGAACGCAGCGTGACCCGCGCCGCCGAGAAGCTGTTTCTCGGCCAGCCGGCGATCAGTGCGGCGCTCTCGCGCCTGCGCAGCCTGTTCGATGACCCGTTGTTCGTGCGCACCGGACGCAGCATGGAACCGTCCGCCCGCGCCGTGGAAATCTTTGCCCTGCTCTCGCCGGCACTCGACTCGATTTCCACCGCTGTCAGCCGAGCGGCGGACTTCGATCCGGCCACCAGCACCTCGGTATTTCGTATCGGCCTGTCCGATGACGTCGAATTCGCCCTGTTGCCGATGCTGCTCAAGCGCCTACGCGCCGAAGCACCGGGGATCGTCCTCGTCGTGCGTCGGGTCAACTACATATTGATGCCAAGCCTGCTGGCCTCCGGCGAAATTTCCATCGGTGTCAGCTACACCACCGACCTGCCGGCCAACGCCAAGCGCAAGGTCTTGCGGCGCAGTCAGCCGAAACTGCTGCGCGCCGATACGGTGCCGGGGCCGCTAAGCCTGGACGACTACTGCGCCCGCCCCCATGCGCTGGTGTCGTTCGCCGGCGACCTCAGTGGCTTCATTGATGAAGAGCTGGAGAAACTCGGGCGCAAGCGGCACGTGGTGCTGGCCGTGCCGCAGTTCAACGGCTTGAGCACGTTGCTGGCCGGAACCGACATCGTCGCGACGGTGCCGGATTACACGGCGGATGCGCTGACGGCGGCGGGCGGTGTGCGCGCAGAAGATCCACCGTTGCCGACGCGCACGTTTGAGCTGCACATGGCCTGGCGTGGATCGCAGGACAACGATCCAGGGGAGCGCTGGTTGCGGTCGCGGATTCAGATGTTTTTCGGTGATCCTGACAGCCTTGAGCTGCCTGCACATTAAGCAGGCAGCCAAAGGCTCAAGTCCTGGACCGGCTGATGCGATAGATCGACACGCAGTAAGACGACAACGCCAACGCCGCCAGCATCCCGCCGACAAGCCCGACGTAAGCAAAGCCGAACTGGCTGCCGACCCAGCTCCCCACCAGTGCCCCGCCGCCGATGCCGATGTTGTAGATCCCGGAAAACAGCGCCATCGCCACGTCGGTGGCGTCCGGCGCCAGCACCAGGACTTTCGACTGCAGCGCCAGCCCGAAGCCCATGATCGCCATGCCCCAGAACACACTCAACACGCCGAGGTATGAGACGTTGCCGCTGAACGGCAACAGCAACGCCAGGCACAAGGCGAGCACCGATACGCAGATGATCAGAAAACGTTGCGGGTTATAGCTGTGCAAATAGCTGAACAGCAGCGAGCCGAAAATGCCAGCGCCGCCGAATAACAACAGCAGGAGCGTCACCACCTCACCGCTCATGTTGGCCACGGTCAGTACGAACGGCTCGATGTAGCTGTAAGCGGTGAACTGTGCAGTCACCACCAGAGCTGTCAGCACATAAACGGCTACCAGCGCAGGTCGCTTCAGCAATATGGGCAGGCTCTTGAGCGAGCCCGAGTTCTGGCTGGGCAGCAACGGCAGCACCTTCGCCAGACAGAACACCAGCGCCGCCGCGAAGCCCGCAATCACGATAAAGGTTGTGCGCCACCCCATCGCCTCGCCCAGCAAGCGGCCGAGAGGAATGCCCAGCACCATCGCCAGCGAAGTACCGGTTGCGAGCAAGCCCAGCGCCTGAACCTGCTTGCCCGGCGGAGCCAGGCGCACGGCCAGAGAAGCGGTGATTGACCAGAACAGCGCATGCGATAGCGCCACGCCGATCCGGCTCACCAGCAGCACCCCAAAGCTGGTCGCCAGACCCGACAGTATGTGGCTGGCGATAAACATTGCGAACAGCACGAGCAACAGTTTGCGTCGCTCGACGTTGCGCGTCAGCAGCATGATCGGCAGCGACGTCAGAGACACCACCCACGCGTAAATGGTCAGCATCAGACCGACCTGCGCCGTCGACATGTCGAAGCTGCTGCCGATCGAGCTCAACAGCCCGACAGGCACAAACTCGGTGGTGTTGAACACAAACGCGGCCAATGCCAGGGCAATGACTGCGTACCAGTTGCCGGTGTTTGTCGCCGTAGAATCACTCATTGAACGTCGTATTACTCGTCGATGATCGCGCGTGAATGTACGCAAGCGATCTGTGCCCATCTGTCGGTGTCTTGGTGCCGATTGCCGAATGTTTCGACGTTTAGGGGGACGCATCATCAGAGGGTCAAGCCACACTGATCTGATCCAATGCGGTAGAAGCATACGAGGTCTTGATCAAACAAGCTGCCTTGTTCACTGGCCCAAGTAAACGTTGCCCTGCATGCAGTCATTCTTCAGGTCGATCTGTTTCTGCGCGATGATCATCCCGTCACCCACGGCACTGCCCATGCCGTGGATTTTATCGTTCGCTGCCGGGGTTGAAAGGTAGCTGGCGGTCGCAGCGTTGGCCTGATATTGGCATTCAGCTATATCGTGCTGGATACCGCGCATGAAAATGCGGTTCGTGCTGCGCGACGTATCTTGAGCAGCAAGGAGCCGGTGAAGCGTTCGACCATGCCGAAGCGGTAAATGGCCTCGCTGGCAGGCACGGCTCCAGACGCTTGCACAATCCCGATAGCCTTCAGTCCTTGAGTCCCCGCACAGCCACGGCAGCAATGATGGCAAAGTGATAATGACAAATCCGGTAATAAAGTTTAACTTACCGCCGCCCCGACCGCTGGAGGATCGGGCATTTGCACTCAGTTAAGGAAAACGATGGCAATGGTCTATTGTCGTGCTTGCGCCAAGGAGCTACACGAAACGGCGCTCACCTGCCCCCAATGCGGGGCGCCCCAACAGGCCTCCGTGCCGCAAACGCAAGCCGAAACACCCTGGCTGGCCATCGTTTCATTGATCCTCGGGATTATCAGCGCACTCAACCTGTTTGATGATTCCGAATGGGACAGGGATGCGATTGTCGGTGTGGGCATCCTCAGCCTTGCAGGCCTCACTTGCGGCATCGTCTGTATCAACCAAAAACACCCAGGAAGAAACCTCGCGATCGCCGGCATCGTTTTGTCTGGCCTTGCCGCGTTCGTTTTGTCCTGTCTATCGATTGAATAATTTTAGGGAAAAAATATGAGCTTGGTTTTCTGCCGTGGTTGCGCCAAGGAAATTAGTAGCCTGGCCGTGGCATGCCCACAGTGCGGTGCACCTCAGGCCGCTCAACCGTCCTATGCAAGCGGCCCCGCCATCACCACGGGCAATCCTTACGTGGAAGCGCTGAAGAATTACGCCGAATTCAAAGGCCGCGCCACCCGCCGCGAGTACTGGATGTTTGTGCTGATCAACATGGGTATCTGCATTGTCATGGGCGTTCTCGACGCCATGCTCAACACCAAGGGCTTGCTTTACAATCTGTACAGCCTGGCGATGTTGCTGCCGAGCATCGCAGTGGGCGCGCGCCGTATGCACGACACTGACCGTAGCGGCTGGTGGTTGCTGCTGCCGATCGTCAACCTGGTGTTCCTGGTGCAAGACAGCCAGCCAGGTCCGAACCGTTTCGGGCCGAACCGCAAAGGCAACAACTGAGTCACTTCGCAACACGTTGAACGAGACGGCCTTCATGGCCGTCTCTTTGTTTATGAATTCTGTTCCTGAAGCCGCCGCTGGATTTTTACTGGCGGCGCAACACACATTTGTCATCAAACCAATTGATAGCACCCTAACGAAAGGTGCATGCTAGAGGGCTCGAATCGCTCTTATATCATTCCGAATGATAGTTACCTTTGCTTCATTCGATTCGTGCCATCACAGCCCGCCGAGCATCATCCGCCCATCTTCAATACATTGGCGGATGATTCCATGGAACAGTCACTCAAACATTTGCGCTTCCCCTTGGCCATGTTGGCCGTGCTGGTGATGAGCGCTTGCGGCAAGACTCCGGAGACTGCCGCCACTATGCCCGCTGCCAAAGTCAGCGTGGCCAAGGTGCTGGAACAACCGGTCAACGAGTGGGACGAATTCACCGGGCGCCTCGAAGCGCCGGAAACCGTTGAAATCCGTCCACGGGTCTCCGGCCAGATCGACGAGGTGGCGTTCACCGAAGGCGCGCTGGTCAAGAAAGGTGACCTGCTGTTCCAGATCGATCCGCGCCCTTTCCAGGCAGAAGTTCGCCGTCTCGAAGCTTTGGTAGCCCAAGCGCGCGCCAATGCCACCCGCAGTGAAAACGAAGCCGGTCGCGGCGAACGTCTGCGCGCCAGCAACGCGATCTCCGCTGAACTGGCCGACTCGCGCACCAGCGCTGCACAAGAGGCCCGCGCCGCCGTTGGCGCCCTGCAAGCGCAACTGGATCTGGCCAAGCTGAACCTGAGTTTCACCCGCGTCACCGCGCCAATCAGCGGCCGCGTCAGTCGCGCCGAAATCACCGCCGGCAACCTGGTGACCGCCGACACCACCGCGCTGACCAGCGTAGTCTCCACCGACAAGGTTTACGCCTACTTCGACGCCGACGAGCGTGTGTTCCTCAAATACACCCAACTCGCCCGCAACGGCCAACGTGGCGCCACCACGCCGGTGTACATGGGCCTGTCCAATGAAGACGGCAACCCGCACCTCGGTCAGATGAACTTCGTCGACAACCAGGTCAATCCGAAAACCGGCACCATCCGTGGTCGTGCGGTGTTCGACAACAGCGACGGCACCTACACCCCGGGCCTGTACGCACGACTGAAACTGGTCGGCAGCGGCACCTACAACGCCATGCTGATCAACGACGAAGCGGTCGGTACCGACCTGGGCAAGAAGTTCGTGCTGGTGATGGATGCGGACAACAAAACCGCTTATCGCGCCGTTGAACTGGGGCCGAAGATCGAAGGCCTGCGCATCGTGCGCACCGGTCTGAACAAGGACGACACGATCATCGTCAAGGGCCTGCAGCGGGTTCGTCCGGGTTCTCCGGTGACGCCTGAAGTGATCCCGATGGCCAGCGAGCAGACCATTGCCGCTCTGGCTCAACAACGTCAAGCGCTGGAAGCCAGCAACCTGCCCAAAGTCGCACCTGCCAAAGGTGCACAGGGTACGGCTGTGAAGCTGGCCGCTACGACCCCACGCGGTTAAGGGACGACAACTCCGATGAATTTTTCCCAATTCTTCATTTCACGGCCGATCTTCGCAGCGGTGCTCTCGCTGCTGATCCTGATCGCCGGTGCGATCTCGCTGTTCCAGTTGCCGATCAGCGAATACCCGGAAGTGGTGCCACCGACCGTGGTGGTACGCGCCAACTTCCCGGGTGCCAACCCCAAAGTCATCGGTGAAACCGTGGCCGCTCCGCTGGAGCAGGCCATCACCGGCGTCGAGAACATGCTGTACATGTCCTCGCAATCCACCGCTGACGGCAAGATCACCCTGACCATCACCTTCGCCCTGGGCACCGACCTGGATAACGCGCAGGTACAGGTGCAGAACCGGGTGACCCGGACCGAGCCGAAACTTCCCGAAGAAGTGACGCGCATCGGTATCACCGTCGACAAGGCCTCGCCCGACCTGACCATGGTTGTGCACTTGACCTCGCCGGACAAACGCTACGACATGCTCTACCTGTCCAACTACGCGATACTCAACATCAAGGATGAGCTCGCGCGTCTGGGCGGTGTCGGTGACGTGCAGCTGTTCGGCATGGGCGACTACTCGCTGCGGGTCTGGCTCGATCCGAACAAGACCGCTTCGCGTAACCTGACCGCCACCGACGTGGTGACGGCGATTCGTGAGCAGAACCGTCAGGTTGCTGCCGGTCAGCTCGGTGCGCCCCCTGCGCCGAATGCCCAGAGCTTCCAGCTGTCGGTCAACACCCAGGGCCGTCTGGTGTCCGAGGAAGAGTTCGAGAACATCATCATTCGCTCCGGCGACAACGGTGAAATCACTCGCCTCAAGGACATCGCGCGCGTCGAGCTGGGTTCCAGTCAGTACGCCCTGCGTTCGTTGCTGAACAATCAGCCAGCGGTAGCGATCCCGATCTTCCAGCGTCCAGGCTCCAACGCCATCGATATTTCGAACGAAGTTCGCGGCAAGATGGAAGAGCTGAAGAAAGGCTTCCCGCAAGGCATGGACTACAGCATCGTCTATGACCCGACGATCTTCGTGCGCGGCTCGATCGAGGCGGTGGTTCACACCCTCTTCGAAGCGCTGATCCTCGTGGTGCTGGTAGTGATCCTGTTCCTGCAGACCTGGCGCGCCTCGATCATTCCGTTGGTGGCGGTGCCGGTGTCGTTGATCGGTACGTTTGCGGTCATGCACCTGTTCGGCTTCTCGCTCAACGCCCTGTCGCTGTTCGGCCTGGTGCTGGCGATCGGTATCGTGGTGGACGACGCCATCGTGGTGGTGGAGAACGTCGAGCGCAACATTGAACTGGGGCTCAACCCGTTCGATGCGACCAAAAAGGCCATGGGTGAAGTGACCGGCCCGATCATTGCGACCGCACTGGTGCTGTGTGCAGTGTTCGTTCCGGCGGCATTCATCTCCGGCCTCACCGGGCAGTTCTACAAGCAGTTCGCGCTGACCATTGCAATCTCGACCGTGATCTCGGCGTTCAACTCGCTGACGCTGTCGCCAGCGCTGGCCGCCGTGTTGCTCAAAGGGCATGACGCGCCGAAAGACCGCTTCTCCAGGATTCTCGACAAAATCTTCGGTGGCTGGCTGTTCCGCCCGTTCAACCGTTTCTTTGACAAAGCCAGCCATGGCTACGTAGGCACGGTGCGCCGCGTGATCCGCAGCAGCGGCATCGCTCTGCTGCTGTATGCAGGCCTGATGGTGCTGACGTTCTTCGGTTTCTCCAGCACACCAACCGGTTTCGTACCCGGCCAGGACAAGCAATACCTGGTGGCCTTCGCGCAACTGCCGGACGCCGCGAGCCTGGATCGCACCGAAGACGTGATCAAGCGCATGTCCGACCTGGCGTTGAAACAACCGGGCGTGGAAAGCGCCGTAGCGTTCCCGGGCCTGTCGATCAACGGTTTCACCAACAGCCCGAACGCCGGCATCGTGTTCGTGACCCTGAAACCGTTCGACGAACGTAAAGACCCGAGCATGTCCGCCGGTGCCATCGCCGGGGCCTTGAACGGTCAGTACGCGAACATTCAGGAAGCGTACATGGCGATTTTCCCGCCACCGCCGGTACAAGGTCTGGGCACCATTGGTGGTTTCCGCCTGCAAATCGAAGACCGGGGCAACCTGGGCTACGACGAGCTGTACAAGGAAACCATGAACATCATCGCCAAGAGCCACAACGTGCCGGAACTGGCCGGACTGTTCACCAGCTACACCGTGAACGTGCCGCAAGTCGATGCCGCCATCGACCGCGAAAAGGCCAAGACTCACGGCGTGGCCGTCAGTGACATCTTCGACACCCTGCAGATCTACCTGGGTTCGCTGTATGCCAACGACTTCAACCGCTTCGGGCGCACCTATCAGGTCAATGTTCAGGCTGAACAGCAGTTCCGCCTCGAATCCGATCAGATCGGTCAGTTGAAAGTGCGTAACAACAAGGGCGAAATGATCCCGCTGGCGACCTTCATCAAGGTCAGCGACACCTCGGGCCCGGATCGTGTAATGCACTACAACGGCTTTATCACCGCTGAAATCAACGGTGCGGCAGCCCCCGGCTACAGCTCCGGCCAGGCCGAAAAAGCCATCGAAAAACTGCTCAAGGATGAACTGCCAAACGGCATGACCTACGAGTGGACCGACCTGACCTACCAGCAGATTCTGTCCGGTAACACTGCGCTGTTCGTGTTCCCGCTCTGCGTATTGCTGGCGTTCCTGGTGCTCGCCGCTCAATACGAAAGCTGGAGCCTGCCACTGGCGGTGATCCTGATCGTACCGATGACCCTGCTGTCGGCCATCACCGGGGTGATTGTCTCCGGCGGCGACAACAACATCTTTACCCAGATCGGCTTGATCGTACTGGTGGGCCTGGCCTGTAAGAACGCGATTCTGATCGTCGAATTCGCCAAGGACAAACAGCTGGAAGGCCTCGACCCGCTGGCTGCGGTACTGGAAGCCTGCCGTCTGCGTCTGCGGCCGATCCTGATGACTTCGTTCGCGTTCATCATGGGTGTAGTGCCACTGGTGTTCTCCAGCGGTGCCGGTGCCGAGATGCGTCACGCCATGGGTGTGGCCGTGTTCTCCGGGATGCTCGGGGTGACCTTCTTCGGTCTGTTGCTGACGCCCGTGTTCTACGTGTTGATCCGTAACTTTGTCGAACGCGGGGAAGCCCGCAAAGCGGCCAGAGCGCACGCTCTTCAAAAGCCACTGGAGGCGCAATAATGAGTCTGAAAGTCTTCCTGCCGAGTCTTCTGGTGCTGGCGCTGAGCGCCTGCGCCGTCGGCCCCGACTACAAGACCCCAGCCACGGAGGCGGCCAATATCACGGCCGCCACCGATGGCGCCGCCGGGCAAAAGAACTTTGACCGTTCGAAATTCGAAGGCATCTGGTGGCAGCAATTCGACGATCCGACCCTCAACCAGTTGGTGACTCAATCGCTGCAAGGCAACCGTCAACTGCGCGTGGCGTTCGCCCGCTGGAAAGCCGCCCGGGCGATCCGCGACGACGTCAGCAACGATGCGATGCCGACCATCACCAGCCGCGCCAGCAGTGATCTGGCCAAGGGACAAATTCCCGGCCAGACCACCAAGCGGGTCAACAGCGAACGCTACGATCTGGGCCTGGACATGGCTTGGGAGCTTGATCTGTTCGGCCGGATCCAGCGCAATCTGGAAGCCAGCGACGCCGACCAGCAGGCGGCCGAAGCCGATCTGTATCAACTGCAAGTCACGATGATTGCCGAACTGGTCGACGCCTACGGTCAACTGCGCGGTGCGCAACTGCGCGAGAAAATCGCCGTGGCCAACCTGGAAAACCAGCAGGAGTCGCGCAAGATCACCATCAGCCTGCGTGACGCCGGCGTCGGTGATCAGCTCGACGTCGAACGTGCCGATGCGCGTCTGGCCTCGGTCGAAGCCAGCGTGCCGCAATTGCAGGCGGAACAGGTTCGGCAGAAAAACCGCATCGCCACCCTTTTGGGTGAGCGTCCGGACAAAATGACCGTGGACTTGAGCCCGAAAGACTTGCCGGCAATTGCCAAGGCTTTGCCAATCGGTGATCCGGGTGAGCTGCTGCAACGCCGTCCGGACATCCTCAGCGCCGAACGCAAACTGGCCTCGGCCACCGCGCGGATCGGCGTAGCGAAAGCCGACCTGTTTCCACGAGTCAGCCTCAGCGGGTTCCTGGGCTGGACGGCCGGGCGTGGTTCGCAGATCGGCTCCTCGGCGGCCAACGCCTGGGCACTCGGCCCGAGCATTACCTGGGCGGCGTTCGATCTGGGAAGCGTGCGCGCCCGCTTGCGTGGCGCCGATGCCGATGCCGAAGGCGCACTCGCCACCTACGAGCAGCAAGTGTTGCTGGCGCTGGAAGAATCGGAAAACGCCTTCAGCGATTACGGCAAGCGTCAGCAACGGTTGATCTCGCTGATTCGTCAGAGTGAATCGAGCCGCAAGGCTGCCGACCTGGCTGAAATCCGCTACCGCGAAGGCACCACCGACTTCCTCGTGCTGCTCGACGCCCAGCGTGAACGGCTGAACGCCGAAGACAGTCAGGCCCAGGCCGAGGTTGATCTGTATCGCGGCATCGTCGCGATTTACAAAGCCTTGGGTGGTGGCTGGCAGCCAGAAACCGTCGCCAGCAAGTAAAGCTTTTCAAAGCGCTCCTTTGGTTGGCCGCAACCAACCAATTTTTTGCCCCGCGTATCATTCGGTCGCGGGGCTTTTTTGTGCCCACCCCTGTAGGAGCTGACGCAGACTGCGATCTTTTGATCTTGAACATCAAAGTCAAAAGATCGCAGCCTGCGGCAGCTCCTGCAGGCCAATTCGCAAGCATGGGTTTGACTCATGGCCTTCTCTGACCGAAGCTTGCCCCTCTGCTAAAGAACACCCGTTCACGGAAATCGCATGCCTCAGTCCCGCCGCTACCTGCTCATCAGCCTTGGCCTCGTGCTGATCATCGTCGTTGCCTGGTTATCTCTGCGCTCCACCGCCCCGGTAGTGCCCGAGGCGATCAAGCGCGGCTACAGCGAAGCCCTGACGGCGGCCCGCTCCGGGCAGCCCGGGGCGGCACGGCAGTTGTACCAGCAATTGGGGCGCCCGGACTTGTCGGCCAAGCGCAGCGTCTGGCTGCTGGCCGAACTGCCCAACTATCCAAGCCCACAAGCGCTGAAACTGGCCGATGCGCATCTGCAGAACGAAGCCCCCGAAGTCCGGCTGG
The DNA here is from genome assembly GCF_050473925.1 of Pseudomonas sp. S8. Classification (NCBI taxonomy): domain Bacteria; kingdom Pseudomonadati; phylum Pseudomonadota; class Gammaproteobacteria; order Pseudomonadales; family Pseudomonadaceae; genus Pseudomonas; species Pseudomonas sp. S8. The sequence goes on along the minus strand of NZ_JBFDVZ010000016.1, from coordinate 1,109,692 downwards.
CAGCGATTCAAAGTGTGGTCGGGCTGGTGCCCGGCGGGCAACGCAGCCTGCTGCTCGGGCCGATGCTCGACGATGAAGATCAAAACGTGCGTTTTGCCGCAATCAACGCCCTCCTCGGTCTGACGCCGGATGAGCTGGGGCTGTATTTTGCCCCGCTACAGCAAGCCATCGATGGTTGGGAACAAGTGCTCCAGGGCCAACCGGAAAGCGCCGCCACCTATGCGCAGCTGGCGCGCCTGTATCTGCACAACGCCGAGCTCAAACAGGCGCAGCAAGCGCTGGACAACACGCTGCGTCTGGAACCGGGCAACCTGCCGGCGCTGGTGATGCAAATCGATGTGCTCGACCGCCAGGGCCAGAGCGACGCCGCGCGCCAGTTGCTCGCCAAACAACTGCAGACCCAGCCGGATTCCGCCTATCTGCAACACGCCTTGGGCCTGTGGCTGTTGCACCACGGCCAGCGCGAATTCGCCCTGCTCGGCTTGTCCAAAGCCGTCGAACTGGAACCGGACAACAAGGATTACCGCTACGACCTCGCCACCACCCTGCATGCCGCCGAAGAACTGGAAGCGGCGCAAAAACAACTGCAGGAAGTCGTGCAGCGCCACCCCGCCGACCGTAAGGCACGGGTGCTGTTGATCAATTACTGGAAGGAAAGCGGACAGTTGCAGAACGTGCAGATTCTGCTCGCGCAACTGGAGCAGATGAACCCTGATGACCCGGCGTTACAACAGGGACTCTGAGCCTTTACCCGCTGATTCAATGACACTTTGCTATCGAAACCTCGGAACCGTCATGAGCGGCAGCGGTCAAGTAATCAGGTAGAGCACAACGGCTGGTACAGCCTGCTGCCTCGATTCCCCTAGTCATGAGAGGGCATTCTTTGTCTACGTCCAACGAGTTGATCAGTGCAAAAGCCGCCACCGGCATCATTGGCCTGGATGACATCCTCGCCGGTGGTCTGTCCCGAGGGCATGTGTTTTTGCTCGAGGGTGAACCCGGTACAGGCAAAACCACCGTCGCGTTGCATTTCCTGTTGGCGGGCGCCCGTGCCGGCGAACGCTGTCTGTACATCACACTGTCGGAAACCGAGCGTGAACTGCGCCAGGGCGCAGCCTCTCACGGCTGGGAACTGAACGAGAACATCGAGATTTTCGAGCTGACACCGCCGGAAAGTCTGCTCAACGCCGAACATCAGCAAAGCCTGCTGTATTCCTCCGACCTTGAGCTCGGTGAAGCCACCAAGCAGATTTTCGAAGTGGTCGAGCGCTTCAAACCGACCCGCGTGGTGCTCGACAGCCTGTCGGAGATCCGCCTGCTGGCGCAGAGTTCGCTGCGCTACCGCCGGCAGATTCTGGCGATCAAACACTACTTCGTGCGTTACGACGCCACGGTCCTGCTGCTAGACGACCTGACCACCGAGTCCCTCGACAAGACCGTGCACAGCGTCGCCCACGGCGTCATCCGCCTCGAAGAGCTGACCCCCAATTACGGCGCCGAGCGCCGCCGCGTACGCATCATCAAGTACCGCGGGCAGAAGTACCGTGGCGGTTACCATGATTTCACCATCATGGGCGACGGGGTGCATGTATTTCCGCGCCTGGTCGCTGCCGAACACCGTGGCGACTATCCTCGCCTGCAATTGACCAGCGGCATCAAGGAAATGGACGCCCTGCTCGGTGGTGGCATCGAGACCGGTTCCAGCACATTGATCCTGGGCCCGGCCGGTACCGGCAAATCGCTGATTTCAATGATCTTCGCCGCCGCTGCCGTAGCACGCGGCGAAAAAGCGGCGCTGTTCATCTTTGATGAAGAGCTGGGTCTGCTCTTCGAGCGGATGAAAAATATCGGCATCGACCTCAAGGCCCTGCAAGCGACCGGCAACCTGCTGATCGATCAGGTGGACGCCGCCGAACTGTCCCCCGGCGAGTTCTCGCACCGGGTACGTCGCTGCGTCGATGAGGGCAACATCAAGACCGTCGTGATCGACAGTATCAACGGCTATCAGGCCGCGATGCCGGAAGAAAACGCGCTGGTGCTGCACATGCACGAATTGCTGCTGTATCTGAACCGCAAAGGTGCGGCGACATTCATGACGGTTGCCCAGCACGGTCTGGTCGGCGACATGCAGGCGCCGGTCGATATCACTTACCTGGCCGACACGGTGATCCTGCTGCGCTACTTCGAAGCCATCGGCAAAGTACGCCGAGCCATTTCCATCATCAAGAAACGCACCGGCAACCACGAGTCGACCATCCGTGAATACCGCATTTCGAGCCAGGGCATGACCATTGGCGAACCGCTGGAAGCGTTCCAGGGTGTGTTGCGGGGCGTACCGACTTACCTTGGCGCCAGCAATCCGCTGTTGCGGGAAGAAGCCTTGTGACAGCCTCCGTTTCACTGCCGGAACGGGCGCTGATTCTCGCGCCCATGGGCCGCGACAGCCAAGTGGCGCTGATGATCCTCAATGAGGCGGGCTACGGCGGGGTCATCACCCCGGATCTGGGCGCATTGTGCACAGAACTGGAACCTGGCGCCGGGCTCTTGTTGATTGCTACCGAAGCGTTGCGCGGCCCGGAACTGGAAACGCTTCTGCATTTTCTGGAGCAGCAACCGGCCTGGTCGGATCTGCCGATCGTCTTGCTGACGCACCACGGCGGCCCCGAACAAGGCCCCTCCTCACGCCTGAGTGAATTATTGGGCAACGTGACCTTTCTCGAGCGTCCGTTTCATCCGGCGACCCTGGTCAGTCTGGTGTCCACCGCCCTGCGCGGGCGACGACGACAGTACGAAGCCCGTGATCGCCTGATTGATCTGAGTGAAAGTGAACGGCGCCTGCAATCAACCCTTGAAACCCTCGAGCAGCAAGTCGAGGAACGCACCGCGCAGCTTCGCCACAACGAGGAAGCCTTGCGCCAGTCGCAGAAAATGGAAGCGGTCGGTCAGCTCACCGGCGGTATTGCTCACGACTTCAACAACATGCTCACCGGGATCATCGGCAGCCTTGAATTACTGCGCCGACGACTGGCTCGCGGGCGCCTTGATGACCTCGACAGCCTGATCGATCTGGGCGTCACCTCAGCCAACCGCGCCGCCGGCCTGACCCACCGTTTGCTGGCATTTTCCCGCCGGCAATCGCTGGACTCCAAAGCCGTGCAGATGAATACCCTGGTGCTGTCGATGGGCGAGTTGCTGCAACGCAGCCTCAACGAAAGCATTCAGCTCGACATGCGCCTGAACGACGATTTGTGGGTCGCTGAAGCCGACCCCAATCAACTGGAAAGCGCCCTGCTCAACCTGGTGCTCAACGCCCGGGATGCGATGCCCGAGGGTGGTAAACTGGTGGTCGAAACCAGCAATCAGGTCCTTGAACAGGCATTCACCGAGGCCTACACCAACCTCGAACCTGGCGAGTACGTCATGCTCAGCGTCACCGACAACGGCAGCGGCATGCCACAGAGCGTGATCAACCGCGCGTTCGATCCATTCTTCACCACCAAGCCCATCGGCCAGGGCACCGGTTTAGGCTTGTCGATGATCTATGGCTTCAGCAAACAGTCCCGTGGTCACGTCTCGATCGACAGCGAAATCGATCAGGGCACCACGGTCAAACTGTACCTGCCGCGCTTCCGCGGCGAGGAACTGGAGCATCCGGTGTCCGCTATTCAACAGGCTCCGGAGGCGCTGGATGGCGAAACAGTGTTGATCGTCGAAGACGACCCTGCCGTGCGCGTGCTGGTCAGCGCAGTGCTCAGTGAGTTGGGTTATGCATTTGTCGAAGCCGGCGATGCCGACGGCGCGGTACCGATCCTCAACTCGACGCAGCGCATTGATCTGTTGATCAGTGACGTCGGCCTGCCGGGCATGAACGGCCGGCAACTGGCGGAAATCGGTCGGCAGTACCGGCCGGGGCTGAAGGTGCTGTTCATTACCGGTTATGCCGAGCACGCCGCTGTGCGCGGCGGGTTCCTCGACCCGGGCATGCAGATGATCACCAAGCCGTTCACCTTTGATCTGCTGACCGCCAAGGTCCGCGAGATGATCAAGAACTGACTCCCAAAAACACCTGTAGGAGCTGCCGCAGGCTGCGATCTTTTGATTTAAAAACAAGATCAAAAGATCGCAGCCTGCGGCAGCTCCTACAGGGGCATTTCAGTGTTTTTTGATCAGGCCAGCAATTCCTGAATCTTTTCCTGCAACACGTCCAGATCGAACGGTTTTTCCAGGATCGGCGCCTTGCTGGTGATCGGGCTGCCGGTCTCGCGGATTTCCTGCGGGTAGCCGCTGATGAAGATTACTTTCAGATCCGGACGCAGCTTGACTGCCGGCTCGGCGATCTGCACGCCGGAGATCCCGCCCGGCAGGCGGAAGTCAGTGATCAGCATGTCCAGATGCGGTTTGCTCGCGAGAATCTCGAACGCCTGCTCGCCGTTTTCGGCCTGCAACACGCGGTAACCCTGCCCCGACAGATAGTCTGTCAGCACCATCAAGATAACCGGTTCGTCCTCGACGACGAGTACTACATCTTGTGCATCTACGCTCATGGGAAGCCTTTGTTCGGTCAATAGCTGCTGATACGACCGTGCGGTCACTCAGAGGTTGCGTCGGATATGCCGTTTTCCTGGATTGGCAGACAAACGCGAAACAGGGCGCCCTCGTTGATTTGACTCTCGACGACGATGGAACCGCCATGGGCGGCGACGATCTGCTCGGAAATGAACAGACCCAGCCCGAGACCAGCCACTACCGTCTTGGCGGAAACCCGTTCGAACTGTTGAAAAATACGCTTCTGATTCTCTTCACTGATGCCGATGCCCCGGTCCTGAACCTCGACCCGCGCCTCATCACCTTCACGGTACACCCGCACCTGGATCGGGCTGCGACCACCGTAGCGCAGAGCATTGGTCAGCAGGTTGGACACCACCTGCTCAATGCGGAACTCGTCCCAATAACCTTCCACCGGCCCGGACGCAGTGAACGACACTTCGGTCTCGGCGGCCTCTATCTGCTGGGCAAAATTCTGCAGCAGGTTGCTCACCAGTTGCACCAGATCGAAACGCTCCGGACGGATCGACAACTTGCCGGTACGAATCCGCGAGACGTCGAGCATGTCTTCGATCAGGCGGATCAGGCTTTTGATCTGGCGCTCGTCGCGATCGACCATCGCGTGCATCTTGTCGAGGGTGAACGCGGCGGCGTTGTCCCGGGCCAGGTGCATCTTGCGCAATTGGGTTTCGAGTATCAGGCCATTGAGCGGCGTGCGTACTTCGTGAGCGACGATTGACATGAAGTCATCGCGCATACGCACCGCCTGCTCCAGTTCCAACTGGGTGCTCTGCAGTTGTTGCAGCAGCGCTTCCTGCTCGCGGCGCGCCTGCTCCAGGGCTTCGACCTGTTGCTTCATGGCCTTGCTCTGGCGGTACAGGTCGACGAACACGTTGACCTTGCTCTTCACCGCGTGAATATCCAGCGGCTTGTGCAGGAAGTCCACCGCCCCGCTCTCGTAGCCCTTGAACGCGTAATTGAGTTCACGGCCGGCGGCGCTGACGAAAATGATCGGGATGTTTTTGGTTTTCTCGGTGCCGCGCATCAACTCGGCGAGTTCAAAGCCGTTCATGCCCGGCATCTGTACATCGAGGATGGCCATGGCGAACTCGTGTTGCAGCAGCAGCGAAAGTGCTTCGTCCGCCGACAGCGCCTTGTACACCGTGCGGTCCTCGCGCTTGATCAGCGCTTCGAGGGCCAGCAGGTTCTCCGGCAGATCGTCGACGATCAGCAATTTGGCCTGGATATTACTCAGCATGCGATTCGTTCCAGCTCGACAAGCAGACGGCCGATGCCGTGAATGGGTAGGACATGGTCAGGCTGCTGAATCTTCAGCGCAGCCAGAGGCATGGTGGCGACCTGCGCGTCCTGCGGGTCTTGAACAATGGTCAGTCCGCCGCGCCGTTTGACTTGCGCCAGACCGCGAGCACCATCGTGATTGGCACCGGTCAGCAACACGGCAGCCAGGGTTGCGCCGTAAGCATCAGCGGCGGATTCAAACAAGTAGTCAATGGCTGGCCGGGAATGGTGCACGCGGTCTTCAAGACTCAGCGACAGACTGCGATCCTGCTCAACCGACAGGTGGTAACCGGGTGTCGCGAAGTAAACCGTACCGGGAGCGATGTCCTGTTTGTCGGTCGCCTCTTCCACCGGCAGCATCAGCCGTCGGGCGAATACTTCGGCCAACTGGCTGCGGCGCTCTTCCGGCAGGTGCAACACGACGATGATTGGCAGCACATAGCCTTGGCGCAGCGGCGCGAGCAGGGTCAGCAGGGCCTCGACCCCACCAGCCGAAGCGCCGACCACGATGGCCTCGACACGAGGCAAATCCAAGGCATCGTTCATAATTTGCGGTAGATCCGTTCTTGTTTGACCAGCGGCTCGAACTGATTCGAGTAGCCGGAAAAATCCAGCGTTTCCTTGCTGCCCAGCACCAGAAAGCCTCGGTGGCACAGCGATTCATGAAACAGACCGAAGGCACGGTCCTGAAGTTTCTTGTTGAAGTAAATCAGTACGTTGCGGCAGGAAATCAATTGAGTTTCGGAGAACACACTGTCGGTCGCCAAGCTGTGATCGGCAAAGGTCACGTTCTCACACAGACTCTTGTCGAAAATCGCGTAGCCGTAGGCGGCGGTGTAGTAATCGGCGAAGGAGCGCTGGCCGCCGGCCTGCTGATAATTGGCGGTGTAGGCGCGCACGTTCTCCATCGAGAAAATCCCCTGCTTGGCCTTGTCCAGCGAGCGCGGGTTGATGTCGGTGGCGTAGATGATCGTACGCTCGAGCAGGCCTTCCTCGCGCAGCAGAATCGCCATCGAATAGACCTCCTCACCGGTGCTGCACCCGGCGATCCAGATCTTCAGCGACGGGTAGGTGCGCAGCAGCGGCACCACTTCCTGGCGGATCGCCAGAAAGTGCGACGGATCGCGAAACATCTCGCTGACCGGGATCGTCAGCAGTTGCAGCAGCTGCATGAACGCGGTCGGATCGTGCAGCACTTTCTCCTGCAGCGCCGAGATCGTCGCACACTCGAACTGGCTCAAGGCGTGCTGCACCCGGCGCTTGATCGAAGCGCCCGAGTAATCACGAAAATCGTAGCTGTACTTGAGGTAGATGGCCTCAATCAACAGGCGTAATTCGATTTCGCTGTTGCGCTCCACGGAGTGACTGCTGTCCACTAAATGCGTTCCATCTTCGGTAACCACACGCGAATCAACGAGAACAGGCGATCCAGGTCGATGGGCTTGGCCAGGTAATCGTTGGCGCCCGCCTGCAGGCAGCGCTCCTGATCGTCTTTCATGGCCTTGGCCGTCACCGCGATGATCGGCAGTTTGCGCCAGCGCGGATCCTTGCGGATTTCAATGGTGGCTTCAAAGCCGTCCATCTCCGGCATCATCACGTCCATCAACACCAGATCGATGTCCTCGACTTCATTCAACTTATCAATCGCTTCGCGACCATTACGGCCGATCACCACGACTGCACCTTTGTGTTCCAGCGCACTGGTCAGGGCGAAGATGTTGCGTACGTCGTCGTCCACCAGCAACACCTTGCGGCCTTCGAAGACCTTGTCGCGGCTGCGGGCGGTCTTGAGCATCTTCTGCCGTTCATGGGACAACTGCGATTCGACTTTGTGCAGAAAGAGTGTCACCTCATCCAGCAGGCGTTCCGGCGAGCGCGCGCCCTTGATGATGATCGAACGCGAATACTTGCGCAGCTCGGCTTCTTCATCGCGGGTCAGATTGCGCCCGGTGTAGACGATCACTGGCGGGAACGAGCAGATGTCCTCGGTGGACATGCGCTTGAGCAGATCGTTGCCGAGCATGTCCGGCAACTTCAGGTCGATCACCATGCAGTCGTAGATCGTGGTACGCAGTTTCTCCAGCGCATCCTGCGCCAGACCGACGGCCGTGATCTCGATGTCATCGTCACCGATCAGGCGGGCAATGCTTTCGCGCTGCAGATCGTCATCTTCGACCAGCAGCACGCGTTTGACTTTCTGGGTCAGCTTGGCTTCGAGACGGGCGAACACGTCCTTGAGCTCTTCACGGGTGGTCGGCTTGACCGCATAACCGATCGCGCCCATGTGCATCGCCGCTTCAACGCGGTCTTCGACCGAGATCACATGCACCGGGATGTGCCGGGTTTCAGCGTGTTCTTTCAGGCGTTGCAGCACCGTCAGCCCGGAATGGTCCGGCAGACGCATGTCGAGCAGGATCGCATCCGGTACGAACTCGCGAGCCAGGTCGTAACCTTCGTCGGCACCGTGAGCCACCAGGCACTGGTAACCCAGTTCGTGGGCCAGATCGTAAAGAATGTGGGCGAAATTCGGCTCGTCTTCCACCACCAGAATGCAGCGGGTGGCGAACGGTGCCTTGCCACGGTCATCGGCAAAGCGCGGGATGTGCACCGGGGCCATTGGCGACACCGCAATCGACGGCGGCGCCACCGGGACCGGGCTCGATACCGGCGGCGGCGTAAAGGACAACGGCGCGGACGGTGAGTCGCCCGGCTCGCTGTATTGCTGTGGCAACACGAGGGTGAACACACTGCCCTGCCCCGGCGCGCTGCTGACGCTGATCGAGCCGCCGAGCAAGGCCGCCAGATCCCGCGAAATCGACAGACCAAGGCCAGTGCCACCGTACTTGCGGTTGGTGGTGCCGTCAGCCTGGCGGAACGCTTCGAAGATGCTTTCCTGCTGATCCGCGGCGATACCGATCCCCGAATCGCGCACGATGAAGGCAATGCGCTCGTCTGGCTGGCCGGCGATGGTCAGGCTGACCGCGCCGTGCTCGGTGAACTTCACGGCGTTGGACAGCAAGTTCTTGATCACCTGCTCCAGGCGCTGGCGGTCGGTGTACAGCATGATCGGCGCATCCGGCTGCAACTCGACGCTGAAGGTCAATTGCTTGTCCGCCGCCAGCGGCTCGAACACGCTGCGCAGGCCGTCGGCCAGCCGCGCGACACTGGTGTTTTCCGGGATCACTTCCAGCTTGCCGGCCTCGACCTTGGAAATGTCGAGAATGTCGTTGATCAGGTTCAGCAAATCGTTGCCGGCGGAATAGATCGACTCGGCGAACTTGACCTGCTCGGCCGTCAGGTTGTCCTGCGGGTTCTCGGCCAGCAGCTTGGCGAGGATCAGCGAACTGTTTAGCGGCGTGCGCAGTTCGTGGGACATGTTGGCGAGGAATTCGGACTTGTACTTGCTCGAGCGCTGTAGCTCCTCGGCGCGCTCTTCAAGCTGCACCTGAGCCTGATTGAGCTCGGTGTTCTTCTGGTCCATGGCGTCGCGCTGCTCGGCCAGGGTTTGCGCCTGTTCGGCCAACTGCTCATTGGTCTGTTCGAGCTCGACTTGCTGGGTTTCCAGATGCGCCTGGGATTCCTTGAGAATCCGCGACTGTTCTTCCAGTTCTTCGTTGGCAGTTTTCAGCTCTTCCTGCTGCACCTGCAACTCTTCGTTGAGCTGCTGGGTTTCGGCCAGCACTTCCTGCAGACGCTGGCGATAACGCGCCGCTTCGATCGAGGTGCCGATGTTGCCGGCAATCAGTTCCAGCAAATCGATATCGCGGTCGGTGAGCGGACGCAGGAAGCCCAGCTCGATCACGCCGTTGACCCGGTCGTCATCACTGGTCGGCACCACCAGCACACTGTGCGGCAGGCCCGCGCCCAGGCCGGAGCTGACCTTGAAGTAGTCGGCCGGAACCGAATCCAGCCGAATCAGTTGCCCCTGCTGAGCCACCTGGCCGACGATGCCTTCGCCGCTGTAGATCTGCTGATCCTTTTCTTCCTGCTCGCGGGAGAACCCGTAGGACGCCACGCGCTTGAGGCCGCCGTGTTCTTCACGCACGTACAGCGCCGCCACCGCCGTGCCGAGGTATTGCGCGCAGAACTGCAGAATATTGCGCCCCAGCAGGTTCAGCGTCAGTTGCCCCAGCACCTGCTCCGCCAGCTCGGTCTGACCGCTGCGCATCCATGCCTGACGCTCCAGTCGCTCGGCGCTGGCCTGTTGCGCGGCGAGAGTGGCGCTGTAGCTGTCAGACAAACGAACCAGATCACGGCGACCGACATACGCCAGCAAACCGCTGATCCCCGCGATAAACAGCAGGTACAGGGTGATGCTCCAGATTGTGGTGCGGCGCACCTCTTCGTTGCGCGTGGTGCGCAACTGCTGCTCCATGTCGATCACGTCTTCGAATTGCTTGCGGATCTCGTCGGTCAAGCGCTTGCCGCGCCCGGCCTTGACCGCGCCCCGGTAATCACCGCTGGAGCGCTGCAGATCGATCATCGATTGTGCGTAGTTGGCCCACTCGGTCTGCAGCGCCTGCAAACGACGCAGACGATCGGTCTGCACCGGGTTGTCGGCGGTCAGTTCGAGCAAGGTGTTGAGGGCCACGTTGATCCGCGGCTTGGCGGTCTCGTACGGGTCGAGGAAATGCTCATCGCCACTGAGCAGGAAGCCGCGCATGCCGGTTTCCAGATCAACCGTGAGTTTCACCGCTTCGTTGGCGTTATTGATGACGCGATCGGTGTGCTCCACCCACTGGATCACCGACAGCAGATAAGTAATCAGGGATACAAAGAACACGGCGCTGAGCGCGCCAACGCCCAGCGGCAATCCGATGTTGCGCGTCAGGAGTTTGCGAAACCGTGTTTCATCAATCGAAGACGGAGTGGGCATGGGGCGGCCTTGTCGAACTGTCGAAACCCGGGAGTTTGCCCCAAAACCGTCGTATGGATCCATTTTTCTGACTGCTTTGGCAGCAATTTCCTACATTTTCCTGCGCTTACCGAGCACCAACCGTTATCCTTGCGCCGCGAAGAGCAGCTAATCTTTTTTCCGTTGAATCGGGAACTTGTGGCCATGCGCCACTTACTCATGCAAGAGCCCGGCATTTTCGACCGGTCGCCATTCCGATTTCCTTTTTTGAGAGCCCCAATATGTCCACCCCAGCGCCCACCATCCTTGTAGTAGAAGACGACGACATCGTACGCATGCTCATCGTCGATGTGCTGGAGGAACTGGAGTTCAGTGTGCTGGAGGCGGACGACGGTGAGTCTGCGCTGAATATTCTCGGGGATCAGAGCAAGGGTATCGACTTGATGATGACCGACTACGGCCTGCCGGGCATGACAGGCAGTGAACTGGCCGGCAAGGCACGTGAACTCCGCGCCACCCTGCCCGTTCTGTTCGCCAGCGGTTACGCCGAAAACATCGACGTACCTGCCGGCATGCACGTGATCGGCAAACCGTTCTCCATCGATCAATTGCGTGACAAGGTCAAGGGCATCCTGGGCCAGTGATTGGCCTTGATCCGGCAGCGGCTGCAGATGTGGTCTAATTGCGCGCCATTTTTAGCCGCCTGCCTGCAAGGAACACTTGTCAATGACTGCATCTCCCGCCACCAAAGTTCTGGTCATCGGTTACGTCTGGCCCGAACCGCGCTCTTCGGCAGCCAGCGGACACGTGATGCAGATCCTCGATACATTCCTGCAGCAAGGCTGGGACATCACCTTCAGCAGCCCGGCCGGCCCGGGCGAGCACAAGGCTGACCTGACCGCGCTGGGCATCCGCGAAGTGCCGATCGAACTCAACAACAGCAGCTTCGATAGTTTCATCAGTGAACTGGCTCCGGATATCGTGCTGTTCGACCAGTTCATGATGGAAGAGCAGTTCGGCTGGCGCGTCGAAAAGCAATGCCCGAACGCCTTGCGCGTACTGGAGACATCCGACCTGCAGAGCCTGCGCCACGCCCGCCACCATCGGCTCAAGGAACGTTTGAAAGACGACCCGGACAATCAGGACTTCAGCGCACTGTTCGCGCCGGCGCTGCGCGAAGAGTTCGAGTTGATGGCCGATACGGACCTGGTCAAACGGGAAATCGCCGCGTTATATCGCTGCGATCTGAATCTGATGATTTCCGAAGTGGAAATCCAGTTGCTGGTCGAACAGTTTCAAGTCCCTGGCGACCTGCTGCACTGGTGCCCGCTGATGCTTGAACCCCCGCGCGGTTCGTTCATTCCTTTTGAAGAGCGCGCGCACTTTCTGAGTATCGGCAACTTCCGTCACGCGCCCAACTGGGACGCCGTGCTGTGGATGAAGACCGCCGTCTGGCCGCTGATCCGCCAGCAATTGCCCGGCGCCCAACTGCATATCTACGGTGCCTATACGCCGCCCAAGGCCACAGCCCTGCACAACGCGGCGCAGGGGTTTCATGTGATGAACTGGGCAGAGGATGCACTGCAAGTGATGTCGCAAGCCCGGGTTTGCCTGGCGCCTTTGCGTTTTGGCGCGGGAATCAAGGGCAAGCTCGTCGATGCGATGCTCTGCGGCACGCCCAATGTCACCACGCCCATCGGTGCCGAAGGGATGGGCGGTGCGCTGTCATGGCCGGGTGAAGTGGCCCCGTCTGCCCAGGCCCTGGCCGATGCCGCGGTCGCCCTGCATGAAGACCAACAGCGCTGGACTGACGCACAGCAGGCCGGCGTCGCGTTATTGAACGCGCGCTATCGGCAGGCTGATCACGGCCCGGCGCTGATCGCTCGCCTGCAACATTGTCGCGATAACTTGTCGGCATTACGGCGCGCCAACTTTACTGGCAGCATGTTGCGTCACCACTTGCACAAAAGTACCCAATACATGGCGCAGTGGATCGAAGCCAAAAACCAGAAAAGTTGATAAGCCAACACTGCAAAAACCCAGTACCAACACTTTGCAAAGAGTGCTGACTTGTACTTTTTCCGACTGCATCAAAGAATAACTTCCGAACTGACCGAGTAATGTGACTGGTCGGAATAAAACTTTATCTGCAACGGAATGCATCATGAGCAACTACCCTTTAAAAAACTGGATGGCGTCCGCACCCGGTATCGACCAACTGACGCTGGGTGAAGTGGTCTGGCCTGGAGCCCATAACGCCGGGCTGGATTACGACTTTTCGTACCCGGCGTATGTGCAGCCGGCGAAAAACTGGTTTGTCTGCCAGGATGGCCCGTTCATTCAGCAACTTAATGAAGGCGTGCGCGCATTCGACGTGCGTCTGCATGCCGATGAACACTGGCTGGGCATCAAGAAGTTCCATACGTTTCATGGCTTGAAACTGTTCCGGGGGCGTGCTTTGAGCGAACTTGTAAAAAGTCTCAAGGTCTTCCTGACTGACAACCCGAACGAGTTCATCATATTGGACATACATGAACTCACGGGCATCAATAATCAACCATTCGACTACAAGGGCTTGCACGAAGTCATCACCACGGAGCTGGGTTCGCGGCTTATTCCCAGAAACAACAGTCAGCTGACCATTGAACAACTTAAAAAGATCAGCCCGATACAACGAGTGGTGTTGGCAAACGACTCGCATCCGGATTTCAGGTCGCCCCTGTACTGGCCGCAAATCCGTCATGAGTGGAGCGGTTCAGATATCACCTCTGCCGAGCAACTCAAGCAACACATCACACGAACACTGGCCAACCCGCCGCCGTCCGGCAGCCTCTGGTCATTATCGACCACCAGCTACGGCGAACTGGCCGGCGTAAAGCGGATCACCCACCAACTCAATCAATGGTTTGGCCCGGACTCGGGCTGGGCGCCAAAGTGCAGCATTATCAATGCCGATTTCGTCGGTGCCACGCGGCTCGCGGAATATTGCCAGCAGATCAACCATGCCAAAGGCCTGGTCAAGGCTCGGGGCTGAGGTGCTGGCACTGTCCGTGACGCGCGTGCATGATGAGCATCCGGACATAACAACAGAACGTATCGGACATGACTCGGGCAACCAGAATCACTGATCCCTCCTACGAGCTGATGGACGATCACAACGGGTTGTCCATCATCTACCGTCAGCATGGTTTTCCCTGCCCTTTAGTGCGTTGGCATTTTCACAAGGAATACGAACTGCACCTGATCGTCGCCAGTTCCGGCAAGGTCTTCATCGGCGACTACATCGGCAACTTTTATCCGCAAACGCTGTTCCTTACCGGGCCCAATCTGCCGCACAACTGGATCAGCCAGGTGGCCGAAGACGAAGTGGTGGAAAAGCGCGACATGCTGGTGAACTTCACTGATGAGTTGTTCGACAGTGGGCACCAGGTATTTGCCGAACTCAAGACCCTGGCGCCGCTGCTGGAGCGCGCGCAATACGGCATCGAGTTTCGCGACAAAGACACGATCCGCCAAGCCATGACGCTGATGCAGCGAATTGCCGATACGCGCGGTATCACTCGTCTGGGGCATTTTTTCATTCTGATGGAGTTGCTGGCGGCGACAGACGACTATCAGTTGCTTTCCGGCGCCACCAACACGCAACTGGCCGACGAGCACAATATCGACCGCACCAACCGCGCCGTCGATTTCATCTTCGCCCATTACGCCCGGGAGCTGACGCTGGAAGAAGTCGCCGAGCATCTGGGGATGAAGCCGACCTACTTCAGCCGCGTATTCAAACAGGCCACCGGGCGCAACTTCATCGAGTTCGTCAATCGCCTGCGCATCAGCAAATCCTGCGAACTGCTGGCCGACGGCGACAAACCGGTGACCGAGGTGTGTTTCGAGTCGGGGTTCAACAATATTTCCAACTTCAATCGGCGCTTCCAGCAACTCAAGGGCATGACGCCGTCGCACTATCGACGCCTCGCCGTGCAGCGCCTGACCGAACAGAATCACGCTTGATAGCCACATCAAAAGATCGCAGCCTGCGGCAGCTCCTACACCGATCCCTGTAGGAGCTGCCGCAGGCTGCGATCTTTTTTGCCAGTGCAAAAAAGTATCGGTTCAAGTGCGATGGATGATTTGTCAGTCCGTCGATAGAGGGCTGTAATCAGCACACATTCTTCCTGCACAGGAAGACACAAAAACAATAACTGTCCTTCTGCTTCCCAACGGACGTAGAAAAGGAGTGCACGATGCAACCCACTGCAAAAGCTCTGCTTGCCCTCACTTGCATGACCCTCAGCAGCGTCAGCCTTGGCGCCCAGACCCTGACCATCGCCACCGTCAACAACAGCGACATGATCCGCATGCAAAAGCTCTCGAAAACCTTCGAGGCCGAGCATCCGGAGATCAAGCTCAATTGGGTGGTGCTGGAAGAAAACGTCCTGCGTCAGCGCCTGACTACCGACATCGCCACCCAGGGCGGGCAGTTCGACGTATTGACCATCGGCATGTACGAAGCGGCACTCTGGGGCGCCAAAGGCTGGCTGGAACCGATGAAGGACTTGCCGGCCAGTTACGCCCTCGACGACGTGTTCCCGTCTGTGCGCGAAGGACTTTCGGTCAAGGGCTCGCTGTACGCTTTGCCGTTCTACGCCGAAAGCTCGATCACCTATTACCGCACCGACCTGTTCAAGGACGCCGGCCTGACTATGCCCGAGCGTCCGACCTGGGAACAGATCGCCGGTTTCGCCGAAAAACTCACCAACAAGGACAAAGAGCAGTACGGCATCTGCCTGCGCGGCAAGGCCGGCTGGGGCGAGAACATGGCGCTGATCACCACTGTCGCCAACGCTTACGGCGCGCGCTGGTTCGATGAGAAATGGCAGCCGGAATTCAATGGCCCGGAGTGGAAAAACGCGCTGAACTTCTACGTCGACACCATGAAGAAATCCGGCCCGCCGGGCGCTTCCAGCAACGGTTTCAACGAGAACCTCGCGCTGTTCAACAGTGGCAAGTGCGCGATGTGGGTGGATGCGTCTGTCGCCGGTTCGTTCGTCACCGACAAGACCCAGAGCAAGGTCGCCGATCACGTCGGCTTCACCTTCGCCCCGCATCAGGTCACCGACAAGGGCTCGGCATGGTTGTACTCGTGGGCACTGGCGATTCCGACCAGCTCCAAGGCCAAGGACGCCGCCAAGGCCTTCAGTGCCTGGGCGACCTCCAAGGAATATGGCGAGCTGGTGGCCAAGACCGACGGCATCGCCAACGTGCCGCCGGGCACCCGCGCCTCGACCTACAGCGATGCTTACATGAGCGCGGCGCCGTTCGCCAAGGTCACGCTGGAATCGTTGAAAGCGGCAGATCCGAGCAAACCTACGCTGAAACCGGTGCCATACATCGGCATTCAACTGGTGACCATTCCTGAATTCCAGGGCGTGGGCACCCAGGTCGGCAAGCTGTTCTCGGCGGCGCTGATCGGCCAGACCACGGTGGATCAAGCCCTGGCCGCCGCACAGCAAACCACCGAACGCGAGATGAAGCGCGCGGGTTATCCCAAGTAACCACTGCTTGACCTGTGGGAGCTGGCTTGCCAGCGATGGCGATTGAGCAGCCAACATCAATGTCGGATGTGCCTGCCTCATCGCTGGTAAGCCAGCTCCCACAGGGTTCGCGTCGATGTCAGGACGGTTGTCTCTCCTGAACATGTATCTGCACCCAAACGGTTGTGATCACCATGAATACTTCAACTGCCAAAGCCCACCTCGACCTGGCGCAACCCCAGCGCAAAGTCCGCGTACGCAATCCCGGCTGGTTTCTGGTCAGCCCTTCGGTGGCCCTGTTGCTGCTGTGGATGATCGTGCCGTTGGGCATGACCCTCTACTTCTCGATGATTCGTTACAACCTGCTCGATCCGGGGGTGAACGAGTTCGTCGGGCTGGAGAACTTCAGCTATTTCCTCACCGACTCCGGGTTCCTGCCCGGCGCCACCAACACCCTGTTGCTGGTGGGCAGCGTGCTGCTGATCAGCGTGGTGTTCGGCGTGTTGATCAGCGCGCTGCTCGAAGCCAGCGAGTTTCTCGGCCGCGGCATCGTGCGAGTCATGCTGATCTCGCCGTTCTTCATCATGCCCACGGTCGGCGCGCTGATCTGGAAGAACCTGATTTTCCATCCGGTCTCGGGGATTCTCGCTTACGTCTGGCGGCTGTTCGGCGCCGAGCCGGTGGACTGGCTGGCGCACTACCCGCTGCTGTCAATCATCATCATTGTCTCGTGGCAATGGCTGCCCTTCGCGATCCTGATCCTGATGACCGCCATGCAGTCTCTCGACCAGGAACAGAAGGAAGCCGCGCGTCTGGATGGCGCCGGTCCCGTCGCGATCTTCTGGCACCTGACCCTGCCGCACCTGGCGCGGCCGATTGCCGTGGTGGTGATGATCGAAACGATCTTCCTGCTGTCGGTGTTCGCCGAGATTTTCACCACCACCAACGGCGGCCCCGGCTACGCCTCGACCAACCTCGCCTACCTGATCTACAACCAGGCGCTGGTGCAGTTCGACGTCGGCATGGCCTCGGCCGGCGGCTTGATTGCCGTAGTCATCGCCAACATCGCCGCGATCATTCTGGTGCGGATGATCGGCAAAAACCTGACTGACAAAGCCTGAGGCCTGCCATGACCCTTCAACAATCCCGCCGGCTGCAAAGCCTGCTGCTCGGCACCCTGGCCTGGGCCATCGCGATCGTGATTTTCTTCCCGATCTTCTGGATGGTGATGACCAGTTTCAAGACCGAAATCGACGCGTTCGCCACGCCGCCGCAATTCATCTTCACGCCGACGCTGGAGAACTACCTGCACATCAACGAGCGCAGCGACTACTTCAGTTTTGCCTGGAACTCGGTGGTGATCTCGTTCAGTGCCACGGCGCTGTGCCTGCTGATCGCGGTGCCGGCTGCCTACTCGATGGCGTTCTACGAAACCCAGCGCACCAAAGGCACGCTGCTGTGGATGCTCTCGACCAAGATGCTGCCGCCGGTGGGCGTGCTGATGCCGATTTACCTGCTGGCCAAGAGTTTTGGCCTGCTTGATACGCGCATCGCGCTGATCGTGATCTACACGCTGATCAACCTGCCGATCGTGGTCTGGATGGTTTACACCTACTTCAAGGACATCCCCAAAGACATCCTCGAAGCCGCCCGCCTCGACGGCGCCACCCTCGCCCAGGAGATGCTCCGCGTGCTGCTGCCGATCGCCAAGGGCGGCCTCGCGTCCACCGTGCTGCTGTCGCTGATCCTGTGCTGGAACGAGGCCTTCTGGTCGCTGAACCTGACCTCGTCGAAAGCCGCGCCACTGACCGCGTTGATCGCCTCGTACTCCAGCCCCGAAGGCTTGTTCTGGGCCAAGTTGTCAGCGGTCTCGACCCTGGCCTGTGCGCCGATCCTGATCTTCGGCTGGATCAGCCAGAAACAACTGGTGCGGGGCCTGTCGTTCGGTGCCGTGAAATGAAGATTTAAAAGCAAAAGATCGCAGCCTGCGGCAGCTCCTACAGGGGCACTGTGTAGGAGCTGCCGCAGGCTGCGATCTTTTGATCTTAAAAAAAACAACAATGCGGAGGCCCATCACCATGGCCAACCTGAAAATCAAGAATCTGCAAAAAGGCTTCGAAGGTTTCTCCATCATCAAGGGTATCGACCTTGAGGTGAACGACAAGGAATTCGTGGTCTTCGTCGGCCCGTCCGGCTGCGGCAAATCCACCCTGCTGCGGCTGATCGCCGGACTGGAAGAAGTCAGCGGCGGCACCATCGAACTCGATGGCCGCGACATCACCGAAGTCAGCCCGGCCAAGCGCGATCTGGCGATGGTGTTCCAGACCTACGCGCTGTACCCGCACATGACCGTGAAAAAGAACATGTCGTTCGCCCTCGATCTGGCCGGTGTGCCAAAAGCCGAAGTCGAGAAAAAAGTCGGCGAAGCGGCGCGCATTCTCGAACTCGGGCCGATGCTCGAGCGCAAGCCGAAACAGCTGTCCGGCGGGCAACGGCAACGGGTCGCCATCGGCCGCGCCATCGTACGCAATCCGAAGATCTTTCTGTTCGACGAGCCGCTGTCCAACCTCGACGCCGCCCTGCGCGTGCAAATGCGTCTGGAGCTGCTGCGTCTGCACAAGGACCTGCAAGCCACGATGATCTACGTGACCCACGACCAGGTCGAAGCGATGACCATGGCTGACAAGGTGGTGGTGCTCAATGGCGGCAAGATCGAGCAGGTCGGCTCGCCGCTGGACCTCTATCACAACCCGGCCAACCTGTTCGTCGCCGGGTTCCTCGGCACGCCGAAAATGGGCTTCCTCAAGGGCAAGATCGCCCGCATCGACGGCCAGAGCTGCGAAGTCTCGCTGGACGCCGGTACACGCATCACCCTGCCGTTCAACGCCGCCAATCTGAGCGTCGGCAGCGCCGTGACCCTGGGCATTCGCCCGGAGCATCTGGAGCTGGCGCAACCGGGCGACTGCACCCTGCAAGTCACCGCCGACGTCAGCGAGCGCCTGGGCAGCGACACCTTCTGCCACGTCACCACCAACGCCGGCGAAGCCCTGACCATGCGTGTGCGCGGTGACTTGGCGAGCCGCTACGGCGAGCAACTGAACCTGCACCTGGACGCCAGCCATTGCCACCTGTTCGACGCCAATGGCGTGGCGCTGACCCGCCCGCTGCGCGCCGCGGCTTGAACCTCGAGACTTGTCCGATGAAACTCAATAAGCAAAATCTGCAGCACCTCGCCCCCGAGGTGCAACTGCCGGCCTACAGCCTCAGCGACACCCGCCAGGGCATCGCGCACATTGGCGTCGGCGGCTTCCATCGCGCGCATCAGGCGTATTACACCGATGCACTGATGAATACCGGTCAGGCGCTGGACTGGGCAATCTGCGGCGTCGGCCTGCGCACAGAAGACCGCCGTGCCCGCGACGATCTCAAAGAGCAGGATTACCTGTTCACCCTGTTCGAACTCGGCGACAGCGACGACACCGAAGTGCGGGTGATCGGTGCGATTCGCGACATGCTTCTGGCCGAAGACGGCGCGCAGGCGCTGATCGACAAACTCGCCGATCCGCAGATCCGCATCGTCTCGCTGACCATCACCGAGGGCGGTTATTGCATCGACGACAGCAACGGCGAGTTCATGGCGCACCTGCCACAGATCCAGCACGATCTGGCAAACCCGGACGCGCCGACCACGGTGTTCGGCTTCCTCTGCGCAGCGCTGCTAAAGCGCCGTAACGCGGGCACACCGGCGTTCACCCTCATGTCCTGCGATAACCTGCCGCATAACGGCGCGGTGACCCGCAAGGCACTGCTGGCCTTCGCCACGCTGCGCGACCAGGGGTTGCGCGACTGGATCGAGCAGAACGTGAGTTTCCCCAACGCCATGGTCGATCGCATCACACCGATGACCAGCACCGCGCACCGCCTGCAACTGGCCGACAAACACGGCGTCGACGATGCCTGGCCAGTGGTCTGCGAGCCGTTCGTGCAATGGGTGCTGGAAGACAAATTCGTCAACGGTCGCCCGGCCTGGGAACAGATTGGCGTGCAGTTCACCGATGACGTTTCGCCCTACGAAGAGATGAAGATCAAGCTGCTCAACGGCAGCCACCTGGCCCTGACTTACCTGGGTTTTTTGAAGGGCTATCGCTTCGTCCACGAGACCATGAACGACCCGCTGTTCGTACGTTACATGCGCGCCTACATGGACCTTGACGTCACCCCGCAACTGGCGCCGGTGCCGGGCATCGACCTGACCGACTACAAGGACACGCTGGTGGCGCGCTTTTCCAATCAGGCGATTGCCGATCAACTGGAACGGGTGTGTTCGGACGGTTCATCGAAGTTTCCCAAGTTCACCATTCCGACGATCAATCGCTTGATTGCCGATGGCCAGGAAACCAGGCGCGCAGCGTTGGTGGTGGCTGCCTGGGCGTTGTATCTGAAGGGCGTGGATGAAAATGGCGACACTTATACGATTCCGGATCCACGGGCGGAATTCTGTCAGGGGCTGGTGGCGGATGATGCGTTGATCACTCAGCGCTTGTTGGCGGTCGAGGAGATTTTCGGCACGGCGATTCCACGTTCGGCGGCATTTGTGGCGGCGTTTGAGTGGTGCTGCAACAGCTTGCGTGAGGTGGGTGTGACGCGCACGTTGGAGCGGGTACTGGCTGAGTGATGCGGTGAAACCACCGACGCCATCGCTGGCAAGCCAGCGATTGGCTTCACCTTGACTCACCTGACACCCTGAGGACATCACTGTGACCACCCGACAACTCTTCCTCGGCATCGACTGCGGCACCCAGGGCACCAAGGCGATCATCCTCGATGCGGCCAGCGGTCAGGTGCTCGGCGAAGGCGCCGCCACGCACACGATGATCAGCGGCGCCAATGGCCGCCGCGAGCAGGACACCCGACAGTGGCTCGACGCCTTCGCCCTCGCCTCCCGCCGCGCCCTGCTCGCAGCCAATGTCGACGGGCAGGCGATCCTCGGCATCGGTGTCTCCGGCCAGCAACACGGCCTGGTGCTGCTCGACGATCAGGGCCAGGTGCTGCGCCCGGCCAAGCTGTGGTGCGACACCGAAACCACGGATGAAAACGAGCGTCTGCTCCAACACCTCGGCGGTGAAAAAGGCGCGCTGGAGCGCCTCGGTGTGGTCATCGCGCCGGGCTACACCGTATCGAAACTGCTGTGGACCAAGGAACAGTACCCGGAGGTGTTCTCGCGTATTGCGCGGATCCTGCTGCCCCACGATTACCTGAATTTCTGGCTCACCGGTCGCGCCTGCAGCGAGTACGGCGACGCCTCCGGCACCGGCTATTTCAACGTGCGCAGCCGCCAGTGGGACTTGCAGTTGCTGCGTGATATTGACCCCACCGGTCGCCTGCAAGCCGCGTTGCCGGAGCTGATCGACGCCCATCAGCCGGTCGGCACCCTGCTGCCGGCGATTGCCGAACAGCTCGGTCTTAACCCGAACGCAGTAGTCGCCAGCGGCGGTGGCGACAACATGATGGGCGCCATCGGCACCGGCAACATTCAACCCGGGGCGATCACCATGAGCCTCGGCTCCTCCGGCACGGTGTACGCCTACGCCGAGGCGCCGCAGGTCAGCGCGGATGCTTCGGTCGCGACGTTCTGCTCGTCCAGCGGCGGCTGGCTGCCGCTGATCTGCACCATGAACCTGACCAACGCCACCGGTGCGATCCGCGAGCTGTTCAACCTCGACCTGGAGCAGTTCAATCAACTCGTGGCCCAGGCGCCGATCGGTGCCGAAGGCGTGAGCATGCTGCCGTTCCTCAACGGCGAACGCGTCCCCGCCCTGCCCCATGCCACCGGCAGCCTGCACGGCTTGACCTTGAACAACCTGACCCAGGCCAATCTGTGTCGCGCCGTGGTCGAGGGCACCACCTTCGGTTTGCGTTATGGACTGGATCTGTTAAGCCACAATGGTTTACAAAGCCGCAGCATTTGCCTGATCGGCGGCGGTTCGAAAAGTGCGGTGTGGCGGCAGATCGTCGCCGACATCATGAACACCCCGGTGATCTGTACCGAACACAGCGAAGCCGCAGCCCTCGGCGCGGCGATTCAGGCGGCGTGGTGCAAGTCATGGTCGAACGGCCACGAGGACTCTTTGGCCGATCTTTGCCAGCGCTGCGTAAAGCTCGATCTGCACAGTGAAACCCTGCCGGTTGCCGCCCATGTCGCGGCGTTCCAGCAGGCCTATGAACGCTATCAACAGCATGTCGCAACCCTATAAAGAGCAAACAATCATGTATTTGGTGTGTGGCGAAGCCCTGTTCGATTTTTTCAGCGAAGACGATGCCAGCGGTCTGGCCTCGAAGGTGAATTTCAAGGCGATTGCCGGCGGCTCGCCGTTCAACGTCGCGGTCGGCTTGCGCCGTTTGGGTGTGGATTCGGCGTTGTTTGCCGGGCTGTCCACCGACTATCTCGGTCGACGTTTGCAGCAAGTGCTGCGGGATGAAGGCGTGCGGGCGGACTACTTGGTCGACTTCGCCGCGCCAACCACGCTGGCGATGGTCGCGGTCGGCGCCAATGGCTCGCCGCATTACAGTTTTCGCGGCGAGGGCTGTGCTGATCGCCAATTAAGTCTCGCCCATCTGCCGCAACTCGGAGATGACGTCCGTGGTCTGCACATCGGCTCGTTCTCGCTGGTGGTGCAACCGATTGCCGATACGCTGCTGACGCTGGTGCAGCGCGAAAGCGGCAAGCGGTTGATCACCCTCGACCCCAACGTGCGCCTCAACCCGGAACCGAACATCGACCTCTGGCGCGAGCGCGTGGCGACCCTGGTGCAACTGGCCGACATGATCAAGGTCAGCGACGAAGACCTGAGCCTGCTGTATCCCGAACAGGACCCGCAGCGCGTGATCGAAGGCTGGCTGCAGCATCGCTGCCAGTTGGTGTTCCTGACCCGTGGCGGCGAAGGCGCAACGGTGTTCAGCCGCGCCCATGGCTCGTGGTCAGTACCAGCATGCTCGGTGCAGATCGCCGATACCGTCGGCGCCGGCGATACCTTTCAGGCGGCGCTGATCACCTGGCTGACCGAACAAGGTCTGGACTCGGTTGAGGGCGTGCAACAGCTCAGCCGCGAGCAGATCGACGCGATGCTCAGGTTTGCCGTACAGGCGGCCGCCCTGACGTGCAGCAAGACCGGTCCGGATTTGCCCTATCGTCACCAGTTGAGCTGAGCGCGTAGACTGTCGGCTTTTTTGCGCGCACGGGGATGACGATTTGATGTCGGGGCGGACGGCGGGACTTTTGATACTGGCGGGATTACTCAGCGGCTGCGGCACCTCGCCGCCGCGTTCGCCGGAAGACATTTGCGAGATCTTCCGTCAAAAAAGCGACTGGTACGATGCGGCGCAAGTCACGCAAAAGCGCTGGGGCGTACCGATCCAGGTGCCCTTCGCGATCATGTATCAGGAGTCCGGCTACCGCTACGACGCCAAGACGCCGCGCAAATACCTGTTGTGGGTGATTCCGTGGGGCCGGGTGTCGACGGCCGCCGGCTATGCCCAGGCCAAGGATGAAGTCTGGGCCGATTACCAGAAGAGTACCGGGCGCAATTGGGCTGACCGCGAAGACTTTGACGACGCCATCGACTTCGTCGGCTGGTACATGGACAAGACCACCTCGATCAACGGCGTGTACAAGTACGACGCCTATAACCAGTACCTGAACTACCACGAAGGCTGGGGCGGTTTCCGCAACAAGACCTACGCCAGCAAGGCCTGGCTGATGCCGACTGCACGCAAGGTGCAGGCGCGTTCCGACGTGTATGCGCGGCAGTATGCCGGGTGCAAAGAGGATTTGAATCGCGGCTTCTGGAGCCGGTTCTGGCATTGGTTGTAGGCCGCCGCAGTCCCCCTGTAGGAGCTGCCGAAGGCTGCGATCTTTTGATCTTGATTGTAAAAAACAAAATCAAAAGATCGCAGCCTGCGGCAGCTCCTACAGGGAGCGAGGTTTACAGGACCGAAAAGTTGTAACTCACAATCAACCGGGTCTCATCCACATCCCGCGCAAATTTCTCATAATTGGTGCGGTAAGTCGCATTGCGCAGGCGCAGGCTGACATCCTTGAACGTGCCCGTCTGGATCACGTACTTCAACTCGCTGTCGCGCTCCCACTCTTTGCCTTCCTGATCGCTGCCCGGGACTTTGATGTGGTCACCGTTCACATAACGGGTCAGGAAACTCAGGCCGTTGATGCCGATGGCCTTGAAGTCATAGTCGTAACGCAACTGCCAGGAGCGCTCCTGCGCCGCCGCGAAGTCGTTGACCTGCACGTAGTTGACCAGATACGGATTGCTGCCATCGAGGTACGGCATCGAGTTGTCGCCGTTCATGCGCTGCCAACCGGCGCTGAAGGTGTGGCCGCTGATGCCGTACGAGAGCATGCCGCTCAACGCGCGGTTGTCGATGGAGCCGGCCTTGGCATCACCGCTGTCGGCGCTTTTCAGCAAACGCACATCGGCCTTCAGCACACCGTCACCCAGCGGCTGGTTAGCCAACATCCCCACAAAGTGCTGGCGATAGATGTCTTCCAGTTCCGCGTAGTGATACTGCGCGGTCAGGCGATCATTGATCTTGTAGTCGATGCCGTACATGTCGAAATGGTCGGCGGTGGTGTTACAGGCGTAGCGCTTGTTCTTGCAGTGCACGCGGATGTCTTGCGAATCAGTGGAATCCCGTGCGGTGTACTTGTCCAGACGCGCGGCCATGAAGGTCAGATCCTTCACTTCTTTAGAGGTCAGCATCGCACCGTTGAACATGGTCGGCAGCAGGCGGCCGTCGTTGTACTTGAGCAGTGGCAGATCCGGCAGCAGCGCGCCGTACTTCAACACCGTGTCCGAGACCTTGACCTTGGCGGTCAGGCCCATCTTCGCGTACTGGCCCTTCGAGCCGCGCGGGTTCTCGCCGCTGGACGGCAGCAAGCCGCTGTTGCTGCGATCAGGGCTGGAGTCGAGCTGAAAGCCGAGCATGCCCAGCGCATCGATACCGAAGCCGACCGTGCCCTCGGTGTAACCCGATTGCAGATTGAGAATAAAGCCTTGCGCCGACTCTTCACGCTTGGAAGCGCCCTGGTCACTGGAGGTGTGCCCATCACGGAAATCGCGGTTGAAGTACACCGTGCGCGATTCGATTTTCGCCGTGGTGTCTTCAAGAAAACCGCTGGCCTGAACCTGCGCGGCAAAACCGGCGCACAGCACAGCGGCTCCGAAGCCAAACGACTGGCGCGGGGTGATGAGAGGGAATGGGGGACGCATGAAAAACTCCAACAGTACAGCGTTTGCGCCAGGGCGCAGTCAGCCAGAAAAATAGCTCCCGTCCCGGGTCAGAAACAGCCGGGAAGAAGTGGACACGCAGGGGTGAGCGACAATGATGGCAGATGGCTTTGACGGCCTGAAGGCGACTTTAGTCTGAAACTGACTGGCGATTCTCAAGCGCTGGACCGCTCTGAACCACGCATTGCCGGCTCCTTCAGAACGGCGCAACCCGCGTTTTCATTGGCTCGAAACACCGATCTAAGGGTTTTCCCTATACGTCGCAGCTCCCGCGCCTACGGCATTTGCGCCTTGAACGAGGCGGTCTAATCCTCCATCATCCGTCACCTGCTTATTCAATGGACGGAATTCAAGGCATGCTGGACGCCAACGCTACCCACATTACCCTTACCCTCGAAGGCGCCTCCGCCGACCTGCAAGTGCTCAGTTTCACCGGTCGCGAAGCCCTCAACGAGCCTTTCCGTTTCGACCTCGAACTGGTCAGCGCCCGCCCCGACCTCAAACTCGAAGAGCTGCTGCACAAGCCCGGCGTCCTGACCTTCGGCGCCACCGGCGAAGGCAAGATCCACGGCCTGGTGTATCGCATCGAACAAGGCGATTCCGGCAAAACCCTGACCCGTTACAGCATCAGCCTGGTGCCGCAACTGGCCTATCTACGGCACAACCATGACCAGCAGATTTTCCAGAACCTCACGGTGCCGAAAATCATCGCCCAGGTCCTCGAAGATCGCGGCATCCTCGCCGACGCCTACAGCTTCCAGCTCAACGCCGAGTACCCGCAGCGCGATTACTGCGTGCAGTACGACGAGTCCGACCTGCACTTCATCCAGCGCCTGTGCGAGGAGGAAGGCATTCACTTCCACTTCCAGCACAGCAGCAGCGGGCACAAACTGGTGTTCGGCGACGATCAAACGGTGTTCCGCAAACTCAAGGCCGTGAGCTACCAGCAAGACTCCGGCATGAGCGCCGACAAACCGGTGATCAAACGCTTCAACCTGCGCCTGGAAACCCGCACCACCCGCGTCAGCCGCCGCGACTACGACTTCGAAAAACCGAAGATCCTGCCCGAAGGCGCGGTCAAATCCGAGTTTGCCCCGGACCTTGAGGACTATGACTACCCCGGCCGCTTCACCACCCGCGAGCGCGGCAAATTCCTCTCGACCCGCGCCCTCGAACGTCATCGCAGCGACTACAAACTCGCCGAAGGCAAAGGTGACGAACCGACCCTGACCAGCGGCCATTTCCTGACCCTGGCCGAACACCCGCGCGCTGAATGGAACGACTTGTGGCTGCTGCTGGAAGTCTTCCACGAAGGCAAACAACCGCAGGTGCTCGGTGAAAACGTCACCAGCGACGTCACCGACAACAAAAGCGATTTCCACCAGGGCTACCGCAACAGCTTCCTCGCCACCCCGTGGGACGCGCACTACCGCCCTGCCCTCGAACACCCGAAACCCAAAGTCCTCGGCAGCCAGACCGCGGTCGTCACCGGCCCGGCCGGTGAAGAAATCCACTGCGACCCGTACGGCCGCATCAAGGTCCAGTTCCACTGGGACCGCGACGGCCAGTCCGACGACAAAACCACCTGCTGGCTACGCGTCGCCAGCGGCTGGGCCGGCGCGGCCTACGGCGGCATCGCCATCCCGCGCATCGGCATGGAAGTCCTCGTCACCTTCCTCGAAGGCGACCCCGACCAGCCACTCGTCACCGGCTGCCTGTACCACAAGGAAAACGTCGTCCCCTACGACCTGCCGGCGAACAAAACCCGCAGCACCTTCAAAACCCTCAGCTCCCCGGGCGGCAAAGGCTACAACGAGTTTCGGATTGAAGACAAAAAGGGTGTCGAGCAAATCTACATCCATGCCCAGCGCGATTGGGACGAGAACATCGAGCACGACCAGAAGATTCGTGTGGGGAATGAGCGGCATGACACGGTTGAGGCCAACACCTACAGCGAATTCAAAGTCGAAGAGCACCGCATCACCCATTTGAATCGCGTCAGTGAAATGCGCGCAGATGATCACCTGACCGTCGCAGTCACCCAGCACCTCAAGGTAGGCACAGCACAATTCGTCGAAGCCGGCAGCGAAATTCATTACTACGCCGGCCAGAAAGTCGTCGTCGAAGGCGCAATGGAACTGACCGCCAAAGCGGGCGGCAGCTTCGTCAAGGTCGACGCCGGTGGCGTGACCATCAGCGGCGCCGAGGTGAAGGTCAATACCGGCGGTGCGCCGGGCGTGGGTACGCCGGCCGCGCCGTTGCTGCCGGGGCCGATGAAAGTGGCGGATGCGGATAAGGCGGGCAAAGCACCACTACCCGCTCGTCTCAATGAATCAGGCATCACACCGTTGTGCGGCAAACAGAGTAACGGCGCTTGCAGCCGTAAGGATTGCACATGCATGTAAAAGCGCTGAGCGCTCTGCTGGCAGAGCCTCGTTACAACTTCTCGGACCTGCCCGCTGCAAGCGAATCGCTGTGCTTCATCATCGATCAGGGCCTCCAGCCGCAAGCCTTGAGTCGGCTCTATCGAGTCGGTGAGCCCGTTGTTTCCCAAGGGCTGTTCCTCGGTACTGACTTCGCCGAAATTCCTGAGGGTCCCTTGTGGTTGATCGCCCCCAGAGGCAGCAAACTGGCTGCAGAAGCGACAAAACTTTGTGAGGAACACTTTTCGGGAATTGCGATCTCAACACCTGACCCGGAAAAAGCCCTGGCTCACGCACGCTGGCTCCTCAGAGTCAACGACGGTTCTGGCGGGCAGAGTTTGTTGAGCTTCCACAAACCGAGCCTGTGGGCAGCATTGGCCTACACCGCCGATAAAAACTTTGATCAGTTACTGGGTTGCTGGAGCGCCGTTTACTCCCCGGCGCCAAAGAACTTCGGCGAGCAGCGTGGTCCATGGTTAGCCTGGATAGCCAACAAAGAATCGACATGGCCAGGTGACAAAGCACCATTCAACCTTCCGGAGGCAGCCGCGCAAGTTCAAGCTCGCCTCGGCTGGGTGTATTGGGTAGATGAGGAATACACAGCTTTTGAAGAGCCGAGTGATGATCGTCTGAACGATATCGCCGACAACCTCGACCTCCTGCTCAAGAGCAACATCTATGAAGGTGATCACCTGCTCAAGCTTGGTCATGCCGTGAACGGCCCGCTATTTGAAGCGCAGCCCGAGATCATGGCGATCCTGCAATCAAAGGACGAGTCGTTTATCAAAGTAGATCGGCTCCTGGAATCAGCCGCCGTCGCCCAACGTTAACGGCGACGCGACAACAGAACGGAATCACCATGGAAATCACGAATCACGCCGTCATGCCCGGCGAAACCCTGAGCCAGATTGCCTCGCGCTACAACAGCACCGTGGCGCAACTTCGCCAACTCAACCCATTCATCACCGATCCGAACAACGTCAAGGTCGGATGGAACCTGAGCGTCCCTAAAGGCGCGCAAGCCGCTTCAGCTACACCCGCTGCTTCGACACCCGCTGCGCCTAAGGCGCCTGCCGAGACGGCTCCGAATGCTGCAACACAGTGCTCTGCGGAAGACTTGGTTGAGCTGGATCCGGTCAAGGACTCTCCCGATGGTTCCTCAAAGACCTTCAAGCCTCACGCCCCACCCTGCTCCAAGACTTTTGCGAGCGCCATTTATGCGACAGAGGAACAAGAGTTCTGGCTACTCCCTGAGCGGGCAAAGTCCGCCATCAAAGAGTCGATGTTCGCGCTGGATAAAATGATTGCCCCCAGCAAACCACGTGATGCACGCCTGAACGGGCTGCAAGAATCGGGTTTGCTGGAATACTTCCTTGAGCCCAAGTTGAGCAACTTCCTCACGGGTGCGAAGCGTACACGTATGGAAGAATTTGAGGCGATGGGGGATGAGATCGAAATCGATCCCGCAACCGCTAAGAAGAGACAAAACGAAGCCAATCGAAACAAGCCGGTAGCCGCACCTGCTCAACCTCCGCAGGAAGACACTGCACAATCGCGCATTGACCGTTTGAATGCGGACATAGCTACCCAGCAAAGTATTCGCAAAGAGTTTGTAGATTTCCACAAACGGCGGACTGAGTGGCTTGAGCTGAAAAAGGAAGCGATAAAAGCGGCGAAGCTTCAGGGCTACTCCTACGAAAGTGGATCGCTGTACTCCAAGGAGGCAATTGAAGCCCGCGCGCGCGTGCAAGCATATCTTGAAGCGCGAAAAAAAATACTCAGCAATAAAGACTTCAAACAAGTACCCCTTGAAGACGTTGCAAAGGCGCTAGCTGAGCAGAAAAAAAGTTACGAAAGCATATGCAGCGGTATGAGCGACTGTACAGCGGACATGTCTGGGTATGTCTACACGCTGATCAAAAACGCCGACGCACTGAATTACCATGCTTACACCGAGTCCATTATCAAAGTTTCGGAGTACGGTATCGCACTTCCGGAGTTCGCGCTTATCAGTGACGGCCTTCCATCGGGCATCGCGCAATTCAAGTTGTATCTGGACACAGAGAAGAAGCAGGCAGAAGTCACGGCTCAGCTTCAGGAAAAATACAAACGCTGGATCGAGGCGACCGGTCAAAATGCCCAAGCGCCAGCGGGCTTGGTTGACGTAGAGCGAGCCGAGTGGGATCGGCTGCAAAAAATCAAGGACGACCTTCAGGCAACAGCCCAAAGTAATGTCAGTGCAACCAAGCCTGGGCGTCATCTCATCTGGGAACCAGAAGAGTTCCAGCCTAAACCAGTCGACCGCATGGTTAAACCCGGGTTTCCTCTTCGTGAGGTCAGCCTTTCGGACGCCAAGGGTACGCCTTTGGGCTGGTTCAGCATGACAAACCTGAAAGATGCTAAAAAAATCCTGAAGGAGGATGGAAAAAGTTTAGGCGGCTCGTTAAAAAAGGTCATAAAAAGCCCACCGACCGACGCGACAGAAGATTCTGATAAAAACAGTGAAACCAGCTCATTCCGCGAATGGCTCCTCGCGCAGGGCGCAGTCAAGTTCAGCGACCAAGTAGGTGACTGTTTTGATGAAAAGGGCTGGTTTAAAGCCAACGATTTCTACGCTTATTTGAAAAAACAGGGCTACACCGTCACTGAACTGGAGAACAGTGCAGCATTGACCAGTTGGGGCAAGCACCTTCAGCAGTTGGTCTTCCGGAAAAGCGTTCGCGGAAAAATCCGACTCTTCGATAACAGCCCTCAGGCGCAATTCGTTCGCTGCCTGACTCCTCCCCAGCCAAGCATTCACGGCGAAGTAAAGCTGGAAGGTCCCAAAATGTCCGCGGCCGAAGGCTTTCAGATGTCGGCCAACGTAGGTCTGAGCCTGGACCTGGCACGCGGAGAAGTACAGTTGATGAAAATCGACATGCCTGCCAAAGCGAGCGCTAAAGATATAACGCTGGATTATTCTTTGGACGGCGTGCCGCAGAAAATGAGCTTCGGCCGGTTCTCCTTTCACTTTGGTGTGAAAGCTTGGGGGTACGCCGGGGCATCGCTGCTACTGGCGGGTACTGTCGAGTTGAGCCCCATCCTTGGCAACGTCAAATACGGCGCCTCCCTCAGCCCGGTCAAACGCGCACAGCGTGAAGACGCATCAGCCAAAGAAGAACGTGCAGATCACGATGCGGCCAAGAAAGCCAAGGCCGACAACGGTGACAACAGCCCTACTCCCGATCTTGAACACAAGTCCAAATCCGGCACCGTTGCCAGCACCAAAAGCACAGACCAAGTGCTAACCGGGCGTGCCGCCAATGTCCAGATCGAAAACGGAGCGAAAGCGACTTTCAATGTTTTCGGAGGCTTGCAAGCCGCCATCGAACTCACCGGCGCACTGAACTGGGCACCACCTAAAGAGCTGGTCGCACTGCGCACGGCTCCAGCGATGGGTATCGGCAGCGATAAAGACGCGAAAAAAGCCAATCCATGGCTAACCCTTGCCAAGCTGAGTGGTTCTGTGGGAGTTGCGCTGGGCGCAGGATTCCAGGGAACGGCGCAAATTTCTGTGGATAAGGGCCGCTTTATTCTCAATCTGAAGGCTGCGGTAGTGCTGGGCCCTGGTGCTAACGGCAGCTTTAAGTTTGAGATTGGTTATGAGGCGGTGGTAGATATCATCAACTTGTACCGTAAGGAACTTCACAAGACTAAAGGTCGCAACGTCGAGTGGATGGATCCTGAAGCGAGTGAATATGCGTCAGCGCTTAATGCATTGGGTGCTACCGGGTTGAACGTAGCGATGGCGTACATGATGCGTTGGGATGTTGTGATGAGCCTATATGAGGCGCTGACTCGTAGTGGCAAGGGTGGCCCAATTGCGGAAGCGATTGTTGAGTACGGCAACCAGAGCGAGCTAGAGGACTGGTGTATTAACGCGATCCCTAGCGCATTGGGGCCGCTGCTTAGAACATTAAGTAGCCCGCCTGAGGCGTTCTCTGTAAATAGCGAAGGTTCAAAACGAACATATCCACAATCGGAAGCTCATGCACTTCAACAGAAAGCAATCGAGCGGATTTTAGGTTGGATTGTTAAGAACGCACAGAAGAACAACACTATCGACAAAGCACAAAGCCAGTTTGAGATGGCGTGTATGTCGATGAATGAATTCGGTGTAAGAGCTGCTAACTCAGAGCAAGATTACTGCAAGAATCGATTTGCGCTAGACAGTTTCATGGCAGAAGGCGTTCAAAACCTACTAGACAAACAAAGCAACAGTGCCAGAGAGCGTTACAAAAACCACGTTAGGCTGCTTGGCGCAAATCTTTCAGAGTATTGCCAGAAAAATTTTGCTCCTCGTCCAAACTACTCTAGCAGTGGAGCGTCACCACTTCTAAGAAACTTCTAATGAGCACAAAAAACATGAGTACTTATAAGGCACTTCGATCGCTAATCATCTGGTCTGTTATTTTCTGTCAGAGCGTAAGCACTGTAGCATTTGCCTACACGCCAGACAGCCAGAAAAACAGCAACAAAAGTAGCGGTATTACCTTATACAACCAATTAAAAATCGACACTGCCATTCCGCAATTAGAAAAAGACGCAAAGGCCGGCGATGTAGACTCCCAATATTACTTAGGAGAGGCTCTTCGAAAGCGGAATCGCTATATGACGAGCGAAGCAAAGCAATGGTATGAAAAAGCTGCGAACAATGGGTCTATATTTGCGATGATTCAATTAGGTCGCCAAAACAATGATCTTTGCAAAAAAATGAACAACTGCCCCCCTAGCGAAAAATCAAGCGCCGAATGGTTGAGCCAGGCAAAAGATCAAGCTATGAAGGGAGCAAGCAAAGGCGATCCTGAGTCTTTGTATTTGATGTATGAAATAACTTTCGATCGTACCTGGTTAGAAAAATCGGCTAGCTCAGGCTACGCGCTCGCACAGTATTGGATGGCCGTCGGTGATCGGCAAGGTGAGGGATTTTTCCTTCTTCCCGGGAAGCGGGAAGCATCAGTAAGCCGGTGGTTGAAAGCGGCTTCTGAGGGAGGGAATCCAAAAGCAATGATGGATTACATTGAGATCCTTTATAAAAACAACGATCTCGAGGGCGTCCGTCATTGGCTTCAAGTAGCGGCTGAAACAGGGGATCAAAAAGCAATCAGCAGCTATGGCTCTTACCTTGCTCATGCGCCTGATCAGGTTGGTTACCCTTTGGATTTGGTTAAGGGCTATGCACTGATTAGCCTGCTCAAAGAGCTGGATGGGGGTGGTGCCATTCAGGATTTCGTTCAGGATACTCTTGAAGAGATTGGGGCAAAGATGACTTCCGAACAGATTGAAAGCTCAAAAGCAGTCGCTAAAAAATGGAAAGACAGTCACCCGCCCCTCTCCTTTTTCCCCGAAAAGCTGGGACGTTAAAAACAATTATTTCTGCGAAAGAAATGCCGTAAATAACGGAAAGAGTGAGTTGTATGAACTCTACTTCAACCTCACTCATTCCCTTCTTGCTACAACATCAAACCGGCGCCTTCCAATCCAGCATCTGCTGCTGTGCCACCTGCAGCAAATCATTGCCGTCCTGCGCCAGCAGATACAGCGCATGGGTAATGTGTGGAATATCCTGAACATCGCCATGGCGGAAGCACAAGCAGTGCAGGGTTTCGAGCAGGTCGCTGCAGGCGCGGATGCGCTGGACGGCGGCTTCGAGGATGTCTTGGGGGTTGGCTTGAGTGTCGATGACCATTGGCGCGCTGTCGGTAACGCCGCTGTTTAGAGGGTGATAACGATTGGGTAACGGATTTAATATCGGCATCAGAGTTATCTCTTGCTGGGTAAGGTAACCCGCCGACACCGTGACCAAACGATGGGAGGCGGACTGTATGCAAGTTTGGTCAACTGAATACCCAATCAGCTCGCCCGAAGGCGTCCTGCACACAGCCGCCACAGCGATGCACTACGAAGACATAGATGTCCGCGGTGCGAATGATGGCACACATGTGTGAGTATTTTCAGGTGACCAAACCCGAGCCGCTGATTTTGCAGCGACGTCAAACCATAACCGCCCCGTTCCCGCCGCCGGAAGCAGACAAAGCATCCATCCTTGTAGGAATCGGCACCGCATCCCCGAGAAATCCTCCCTCCGCCAGACAGCCGGCGTTCAGCCAGGTTAACCATCGCTTAACGCCGCAGTCCAAGACTGTACTGAACCGCACACCTCAGCCGCTGGCTGGCGCCGAGTGCGGCAGGTTCGGCCGTATGGCGCCGAACGCTTATTCCGTCGCACGGGAGTCCGATTCATGAACATTCGCACGCTATTGCTCACCTCCACCCTCGCCTGCACCGCATTCGCCGGACTGGCTCAGGCCAATGACACCTCAGCCACGTCAAAGGCCGTTCCCTATCAGTACGGCATGCCGTTGCATGTGAACAAAGTGATTTCCATGACCGAGCAGCCCACGCGCCAATGCAAGGTCGTGAGCGCTGATATGAAGTACATCGACAATGCCGGCAAGCCTGCGGAAATCACCTACCGGAAAATGTCTGACGCCTGCAGCGAGCAGAACTGACAGAAGGCTCTGATTTGCGGCTTTGCGGTAGGCGATGAAGGCTTCGCGGGTTATGCTCGGGGTCCCTTCTTACTGCCGCAAGGACTCGCCATGCAGTTGTCGTTTCGCACATTGTCGATCATCACCGCTTCGTTGTGTTTTGTACTGGCGCTGGTCTGGGGCTTTTTCCCGGAGGTATTGCTGGCGATCTGGAGCATTGAGTATTCGAGCGCTGTCGGGTTTGTCGCGCGGCGCAGTGCGGTGCTGTTTGCGGCGTTGGGGGTGATGTTTTATCTGGTGCGCAGCGCGCCGCCGTCGCTGGGTCGCAATGCCCTGAGCAACGGGTTTATCGTTGGTTGTTTTGGTCTGGCGGTGCTGGGGTTTGGCGAATGGCTGAACGGCCATGCCGGCCCCGGGATTCTGCTCGCGGTGCTGGTCGAGTTCGCGCTGGGCCTCGGCTTTGTGCAGGCCCGGCGCGTGACGGTCGAACTGGGTGAAACGGTGAGTTAAACGGCTCTGGATCGTGGGCTGTAATGCGACTGCGTGGTTTGTTGCGCCAGATCCGAACGCAGGCCGGCGATCAGGTCGTTGATCTCGCGGCAGCCATTCAGATGGCTGGCATCGATACCCGTGACGTGCAGATCAACCTGGTCAGTCTGGTGGTCGCCGAAGACCTTGACGGTCATCGACAAGTCTGGTGACAGCGTGCACTGGCAGCGTTTAGGCAGAAAACTGCTTTCAATGATATTGCGTAGTTCCAAGGCAGACAGAAACATGGTGAACCTCTCCTTATTGATGAAACTGCCAATCAACTCTTCACGTTGACCGCTTTTGCTGCCCCTGCACGGGTGTGTCCCCGCTGATTCCCTGGTGCGGCAAACGGTTGTACTGCGAAATGCCCATTGGAGTATAGGCGCCCGAAGCCGGTGCGCTGCACCAAAGCGACGCATAAAACGTGCCTTTCATCGGGTCATTTCGACCCTCATAAAATCAAGCACTTGGCGCGCTGGCCAGCAGTTGGCCAGTTGCAAAATGCAAGATCGACCCTCTTGGGCACTGCAATTTGCAAGTCGACGCCGGTTTGCATTCATCGCTGATGACAGTGAGAATGCCCAACATCCACCCTACACCCGCCAGGAGGCTTTCATGGGTTCTTCACGCGCTCGCGCGACAATCGGTCTGCTCGTTGCCGGCCTGTCCACCCTCGCCCACGCGGCCAAACTCGAAGACGTCGCGCCGTATCCCAAGGCGGAAAACGGCTTCACCCGTCAAGTCATCTACCTGCCCAAACAGGATCAGGAGGAGAACTTCCAGGTTGAAGTCCTCGCCGGCAAAACCCTGGAAGTCGACTGTAACCGCCAGCGCCTGGGCGGCGCTCTGTACGAGAAAAACCTCGAAGGTTGGGGCTACCCGTTCTACCGGCTGGAAAAAGTCATCGGGCCGATGAGTACGCTGATGGCTTGTCCGCCCGGCAGCCAGAAAAAGCGCGCCTTTGTCCCGGTCGTCGATGATGGCTTCATGCTGCGTTACAACAGCAAGCTGCCGCTGGTGATTTACGCGCCCAAGGACGTCGAAGTGCGTTACCGCATCTGGTCGGCTTCGGACAAGGTCGGTACCGCCATCGCGGAATGACCTGAAACAGGAGCGCCAAACTTGATTACTTGCCATGTGCGATACGTGATCGATCCGTACCAACTGACCGAGTTCGAAGCCTATGCCAAGGCTTGGCTGGGCATCGTCGAGCGCTTGGGCGGCACCCATCACGGCTACTTCCTGCCCTCCGAGGGCGCGAGCAACATCGCCTATTGCCTGTTCAGCTTTCCTTCGCTGGCCGATTACGAAAGCTACCGGCACATCGCGCTGACCGACCCGGAAAGCACGGCGCTGGTGGAATCGCTGGTGCAGAAGAAATTCATCGTCAGTTACGAGCGCAGTTTCCTGCGCCCATTGCTGCCCTGAGTGTAATCACGCCGGGACGCCGCACATCGCGGCGCGCTCGGCGACGTGGCGCAGGCTGTCGAAGTTGATGTTGGCGCCGGAGTCGATCGCGACGAAAGTCTGCTCGCGAACACCGCTGCGCGCCACGTATTGTTTGATGCCGGCCACCGCCAATGACCCGGAAGGCTCGGTGATCGAGCGGGTATCGTCGTAGATATTCTTGATCGCCGCGCACAGCTCGTCATTGCTGACGGTAACCACCTCGTCCACGCAAAACCGGCACACCTCAAATCCATAAGCGCCGATCTGCGCCACGGCCACGCCATCGGCGAACGTACCGACACTGGGCAGCACCACCCGCGCATCCGCGTGCAGCGCCGCCTTAAGGCAGGCCGAGTGCTCCGATTCGACACCGATGATCCGTACCTCCGGCCGCAGGTATTTGACGTACGCCGCGATGCCGGCGATCAGGCCACCACCGCCCACCGGGACGAAGATCGCATCCAGCGGTCCCTGATACTGACGGAGGATTTCCATGGCCACCGTGCCCTGGCCGGCGATCACCTCCGGGTCGTCAAACGGCGAGACGAAGGTGCGCCCGGTCTGCTCGGCCAGTTGCAGCGCATGGGCCAGGGCAAACGGAAAACTCTCGCCGTGCAGCAGCGCCTCGGCACCCCGACTTCGCACCCCAAGCACCTTGAGTTCGGGCGTGGTCGAGGGCATGACGATGGTCGCCGCGACCCCCAGTTCACGCGCCGCCAGCGCCACGCCCTGCGCATGGTTGCCCGCCGAAGCGGTGATCACCCCGCGTGCTTTCTGCGCATCGTTCAATTGCACCAGTTTGTTGTAGGCGCCACGGATCTTGAAGGAGAACGTTGGCTGCAGGTCCTCGCGCTTGAGCAGAACCCGATTGCCCAACGCCTCGGACAGCGCCGGCGCCGCTTGCAACGGCGTACGCACGGCAATGTCGTAGACCGGCGCGGCGAGGATCTTTTTCACGTACTGCTCAAGCAGGGTTTGCTGGTCAGGGCTGTATTTCATCGTCATCTCCGGGCGCTCTGTGTAGGAGCTGCCGAAGGCTGCGATCTTTTGACTTTGTTATTCTCAAATCAAAAGCAAGATCAAAAGATCGCAGCCTTCGGCAGCTCCTACAGGGAGCCTTCGTTGGTAAAACCCAGGAGACAGAAAATGAAAACCCGCCTCTAGGGCGGGTTGGGTGCTGCAGTCGTGAGCTAGCCCGCCAAATGAGGAATGGCGGTAATAATGCTTGGCTGGCAGCGCAATACGGTGGAAGTCATGGGCCTGAAGTTAGCCCGGCGGCGAGCGGCGAGTCAATGGCTTATTTGACACTGGCGCTATAGGCTGGCGTCGGCCAAGTCACCACGGATCACTTGGCCAACCGCCGCAACCCAAACAACATCCCCCCGGCCCCCAACAACATCACCAGCAGAAACGCGGGGTAGGAAATCCACCACGGCGTACCCGCCGTCATCATGCTGAATTCCGACATCCCGCCAATGCTCGCAATCAGGTTCAACGGCAGAAACACCACGTTGATCAACGTCAGTTTGCGCAGCAGGTTGTTCATGCTGTTGTTCATCAGATTGCCGCGCGCATCGATCAGCCCCGAGAACACCGTGGAGTAGATCTCCGCCTGCTTGTAGCACTGGTTATTCTCGATGATCAGGTCGTCGATCAGTCCGATCGCCTCGCTGCCGAAATGCTGTTTTTCCGCATGATTGCGCAGCCGCGTCAACACCGCGCCGTTGCTGTGCAAGGCATTGATGTAATAGATCAGGCTTTCGCTGAGGTTGAACATCTGCACCAGATGCTGGTTCTGCATCGAGGCGTTGAACTTCTGTTGCAGCTCGCGGGCGACCAGTTTGATCACCTTCAGATGGCCAAGGTAATGGTGGATGTTGTTGAACAGCAGATCGAGCAACACATCCAGCGGCGCATTGAGCGGCTGGCGCGTACCGATGCCGTGCAGCGGCGTGTCGTCGGTGGCGATCACCAGCAATTGACCGGGCGAAAAAAGCAGGCCACAGGACGACACTTCAAACGCCAGGCTGCCCCCGCCGGAATAGTTTTCCGGGCGCTTCCAGATCAGAAACAAATGATCAGGGTGAAACTCGATTCGCGAGACTTCATCCGGGTCCAGCGCCGAAGCCAGTGCGTGTTCGTCGACCTTGTAGTGGCTGTGGAGCAAATCGCGCTCGGCCGCATCGGGGTTGCTGAACAGCATCACCTCGGCGTCCAGCCGCTCGACCCGCTGCAACGCGCCATGAGTCAGTGCGAAACTGCTGATCATCGGCGCTTCACCAGGCCTGGCCGCGACGTTTGAGCTCCAATCGTCGCACAAACTCCTCCAGCACCAGTGAATACAGATCGTCCTGCAAGTAGGCATCCTCGATGCCGGCGTCGAGGTTCGGGTTGTCGTTGACCTCGATCACCACCACTTTGTCGCCGGCCTGTTTCAGGTCTACGCCGTAAAGGCCATCGCCGATCAGGTTGGCGGTCTTCACCGCCAGTTCCACCACCGCTCGCGGCGCCTCGTGCACGGCCAGGGTGCGACACTCGCCGTTGACGTCCTGGCCCTTGGCTTTGTGGTTGTAGATTTGCCAGTGACCCTTGGACATGAAGTACTGGCAGGCGAAGATCGGCTTGCGGTTGAGCACGCCGATGCGCCAGTCGTACTCGGTGTAGAAAAACTCCTGAGCCAGCAACAACACCGAGTGTTCGAACAGTTCGGCAGTAGCCTCCAGCAACGCCTGCTGACTTTCGACTTTGATCACTCCGCGAGAAAAACAGCCGTCGGGGATCTTCAACACCAGCGGAAAACCGAGGCGTTCACCGACCCGTTCGAAATCTTCCGGTCGCTCCTTGTAGAGAATTTCCGTGGCGGGCATGCCCAATTGATGGCTGTTGAGCAGGTCGGTCAGGTAGACCTTGTTGGTGCAGCGCAGGATCGACGTCGGGTCGTCCATCACCACCAGGCCTTCGCTTTCAGCCTTCTTGGCAAAGCGGTAGGTATGGTTGTCGACGCTGGTGGTCTCGCGAATCAACAAGCCGTCGTACTCAGCGATCCGCGCATAGTCCTTGCGCTCGATCAGTTCGACGTCGATGCCCATACGCTTGCCGACCCGGACGAAATTCTCCAGTGCCTTGGCGTTGGATGGCGGCAAGGCCTCCTGCGGATCGTGCAGGATCGCCAGGTCGTAACGCGCCACTTGCGGCGAGCGTGGTGCTCGCCAGACTTTACGGCTGAAGCCGTCCAGCGCATTGGCGAACTGATCTTCTTGGTCATCACGCAGCTTGTGCAGGGCACCGGACTTAATGCCTTCGATGTGCCAACCGTTAGTTCGCCGAAACTCAACTAACAGAATCGGGCACGGAAACACTTCAAACAATTGTCGAGCTAGATCCTGCAGCGGCTCGATATGCGTCTTGCCGAAGTAAAGCGTCAAGGTGAAACCTTCGGTATCGCTGTACAGATGATGAGTGAGGGCTTTTTCCAGAGTTTTATCGAGATCGTCCAGTGCCAGACCGTAAAGCGATTTTTTCGTCAGTTCGCTGATGGTGCGCACCGATGGAATCACCTTGTGGCCGCGGGCTTCTGCCAGCAGCGAGCAGTAGTAACCGTGCCCCAGATACTTGTAGCTGCGGCACAGATTGATCACCTGCACGCGCTTGCCCGGCTCGTTGTCACGGGTTTGCTCGAGGTATTCCTGAGCGGTGACGATGTCCTCGCTGGGGAAGTACGAGGCCCAATCTTCCTTGCGTTCGACGATGATCAACACTTGACTGGAAGTTCTGATGGCTGGATTTAAAAAAGTTGCCGCCGGCAAACTTTGCTCGGATACTTCGCGCCAATGACCCTGTACCGCTGACATAGAGATTGATCCGTTGGAGAACAAGACCATTTCTATTAAGCACGAAGTTTTTCGAAAGTCCCGTTTCGTTACGCAACTTTTACGGTGGTCATATGAGTGCTGTTTTTCGTTTGGCGGTAGTTGAAGATTTGCCAGCGCTGCTGGCTCTGGAAATGCAATGTTTCACCAGCGACCGGCTCACCAGTCGCAGCTTTCAATGGATGATCACCCGCGCCCATGCGCAACTGCTGGTCGCCGAACTTGACGGTCGATTGCTCGGCTACGCCCTGGTGCTGTTTCATCGCGGCACATCACTGGCGCGCCTGTATTCCATCGCCATTGCCGGCGAAGCTCGCGGTACTGGGCTGGGAAAACAACTGCTGCAACGTATCGAGGCCTGCGCCGTGGAGCATGACTGCGCGTACCTGCGTCTTGAGGTGCGCATCGACAACCCCAGCGCCATCGCGCTTTACGAGCGCAACGGCTATCGGCGCTTTGCGTTGATTCACGATTACTACGAGGACCACGCCGATGCGCTGCGCCTGGAAAAGCGCATTGTTCAGCACCGTGATTCGCGCAATATCAAGGTGCCCTATTACCTGCAAACCACCGATTTCACTTGTGGCCCGGCCTGTCTATTGATGGCCATGGGCGCGTTGCAGTCGGCGCGCTCACTGGAGCGACGTGAAGAATTGCAGATCTGGCGTGAGGCGACCACGGTGTTCATGACGTCCGGCCATGGTGGCTGCAGTCCTCAGGGCTTGGCACTGGCCG
Organism: Pseudomonas sp. S8; assembly: GCF_050473925.1. Taxonomy (NCBI): domain Bacteria; kingdom Pseudomonadati; phylum Pseudomonadota; class Gammaproteobacteria; order Pseudomonadales; family Pseudomonadaceae; genus Pseudomonas; species Pseudomonas sp. S8. Next base: position 1,068,623 of record NZ_JBFDVZ010000016.1, on the reverse strand, counting down.
CTTGGCGTCGAGGTTTCCAAGTGCGTTTACAGCTCAGCATGGCCGGGCCATTGTTTCTCGATGGCGTGCGCGATGAGCATAAAAAAGACGTCATGCGCCTGGTGCATGAGGAGTTCAGCGCACAAATGCACGAGACCGATATCGAGCGCAAAATTGGCAACCATCTGGATTTACCGCGCCTGCTGCAGACTGGCGGACAGCCTCTGGTGCTGATCAGCAGCTATCGCCTGACCCGTTCCAAGTCCCCGCATTGGGTGGTGGTCACCGATTGCGATGAAGACTTTGTGTATCTGCACGATCCGGATGTCGACCACAGCCAGCATCGTCAACCGATGGACTGCCAGCATGTACCGGTCAGCCATGGTGAGTTTGAGAAGATGAGTCGGTTTGGGCGTGGGAAATTGCGCGCGGCGGTGGTTTTGTATGCCCGCGCTACGCCAACTATCGTCAGGCCCTAGAGGTTTTTTTGTGGCGAGGGAGCTTGCTCCCGCATTAGTGCGTAGTGCTCATAAGAGCTTAGGGCTGCTGCGCAACCCAGCGGGAGCAAGCTCCCTCGCCAAAGGACATCAGTGAAAATTAGAAGTGAAGTTATTTCAGGCCGACCTTGTACAGCGCACCGTCCTGCTCATCCGTCAGCACATACAAATAGCCATCCGGCCCCTGCCGCACATCACGAATCCGCTGTTTAAGTTCGCCCAATAGCCGCTCCTCGTGCACCACCTTGTCCCCATCGAACTGCAAGCGGATCAGCTCCTGACTGACCAGCGCGCCGATGAACAAATTCTGCTGCCACGGCTTGAAGCGATCAGCGTCATAGAACGCCATGCCGGAAACACCCGGTGATTTCTCCCAGACATGGTGTGGGTCAACCGCACCTTCGACACTTTTGCCCTTGGCTTCGGGTATTGGTTGCAGGGAATAGTTGATGCCGTGGGTCGCCAGCGGCCAGCCGTAGTTTTTCCCACGCTCGATGATGTTCACCTCATCGCCGCCACGGGGACCATGTTCGTTCTCCCAGAGAGTGCCGTTCCACGGATTGAGCGCCGCGCCCTGCGGGTTGCGGTGGCCGTAGGACCAGATTTCCGGACGTACGCCGGACTGCCCCACGAACGGGTTGTCATCCGGCACCTTGCCATCGGGAAAAATCCGCACGACCTTGCCCTGCAGTTTGTCGAGATCCTGCGCGGTCGGCCGATCATTGTTTTCGCCGAGGGTGATGAACAGATAGCCATCGCGGTCGAACACCAGACGTGAACCGAAATGGTTACCGGTCGAGAGCTTCGGCTCCTGACGGAAGATCACCTTGAAATCGCTGATCGTCTTCAAATCGTCCGACAGCCGGCCTCGCCCCACCGCCGTCCCGGCCTTATCCCCGGCGCCCCCGCCCTCGGCGTAGGACAGGTAGACCAATCGATCCTGTTTGAAGTCCGGCGACAGCACCACGTCGAGCAAACCGCCCTGGCCTTTGGCCCAGACCTTGGGCACGCCGCTGACGGGCTCGGAACGCTTGCCATCAGCGGTAATCACCCGCAGGTTACCCGGACGCTCGGTCACCAGCATGCCCTGACGATCCGGCAGAAACGCCAGCGCCCACGGATGCTCCAGGCCTTGAGTAATCGTGGTGACTTCAAGGGCGCCCTGCTCGCTCTGCAGCGCTTTGGGGGTCGCAGCGAAGGCGGGCGCGCTGATCAACGCGCCGGCGCACAGCGTGGCTAGAAAGGTTTTACGCAACATGCACGATTCCTTTTGTTCGTTTCGAAGGCTGACAGGCGCTCAGGCCTGATGTTCAACGGTTGCTGTCTCCATCACGCGGCGGTGGGTTGGGAATGAATTTGGGTGGTGTACTCGGTACCGAGCGTTGCTGCTGACCATTGCCGATGCCGCCATTGCCAACGGTGGGCGTACTGGGCACCGGCACTGTATTCGGCCCGCGAATCACCGGCGTACTGGGCTGGGTGCCCTGCATGCTGTTGGGATTGGCCCGGCGAATCGGGCTGTTGTAGGGATTGTTGCTGTTGCCGGTGGGACTTTGTGCCAGCAACAGCGGCGCGGACGGTGCCGTGACCTCGGCATGCGCAAGACCTGCCCCAAGGAGCAGAACGATCATTCCGGGCAATATTCGGTTCATGGGACGGCCTCTCGATGCACAGGTGATAGAGCCTTCGAGTCCACGCTACGCCCCGGGTTCGGATTTGTTAACCCATCGCCCTTAAACAAGATGTAACACAGCTTGACCGACAGCACTGCTGTCTCCGGCAAACGCTGGAAACTTTCGCCGCCGGCTGCAGGTCACCTGAACATCATTCGCGGAGGACTCACCATGGCTCGGGCAATCTGGAAAGGCGCAATCAGTTTCGGACTGGTGCATATCCCCGTTGCGCTGGTGTCGGCAACGTCTTCGCACGGCGTCGACTTTGACTGGCTCGACAGCCGCAGCATGGATCCGGTGGGTTATAAACGGGTAAACAAAGTCACCGGCAAGGAAGTCACCAAAGAGCACATCGTCAAAGGTGTGGCCTATGAGAAGGGCCGCTATGTGGTGCTCAGCGAGGAAGAAATCCGCTCGGCGCACCCGGTGTCCACGCAGACCATCGACATTTTCTCCTTCGTCGATGCCGAGCAGATTCCACTGCAGAACATCGACACGCCTTATTACCTGGCCCCGGACAAACGCGGCGGCAAGGTCTACGCCCTGCTGCGCGAAACATTGAGCAAAACCAACAAGGTCGCACTTGCCCGCGTCGTTCTGCACACTCGCCAATATCTGGCGGCGCTGATGCCGCTGGAATCGGCGCTGGTGCTGGTGAAACTGCGCTGGCCGCAGGAGGTGCGCGGCCTCGACGAACTGGAACTGGGCAGCGAGGTGACCAAGCCGCAACTGGCCAAGGGCGAGTTGGACATGGCTAAACGTCTGGTGCAGGACATGAGCGGCGACTGGAGCCCGGAGGACTACAAGGACGAGTTTGAGGACAAGATCATGGCCTTGGTCGAGAAAAAGGCCCACGAAGGCAAGATCGAGGATGTCGAAACCGTGGGTGGCGAAGAGGAGCGCAAGTCTGCGGATGTGATCGACTTGACCGAGCTGCTTAAACGCAGTCTGGGTGGGAAAGCGCCGGCCAAGTCCAAGGCTAAACCGGAGAAACCCACGAAGTCCACGCCGGCAAGGAAAACCAAAAAAGCCTCTGGGGAATGAATATTCAACGCCTGTCAGGTAACTGACAGGTTGCTTTTGAGACAGTCATCGCCAGCAGGGTGGCTCCCACGGTTTGCAATGCATTCCCCTGTGGAAACCAGTCTGTGGCAATGACAAACAGGCGCGACACAACAGTCAGATCAGAATGAAGATCGCCAGCAAACCGCCAAAGATCGCCCATTTTTCCATGTAGTAACGCGCGCGATTGCGCTTTTTCAGCTCTTTGCCACGCAGTCGCACTTTGTAGATCTTGGTAAACAGACGGTTGATCCCGCCGGTACGGTCGCCCGCATCGTTAGGCGCGCCTGCCGCCGACATCACGGTGCGACTGAACCATCTGTTGAACGCTGCCGCCCAGCGATATTTCATCGGACGCTCGATGTCGCAGAACAGGATGATGCGGTTTTTGTCGGTGGTGTTTTCGGCGTAGTGGATGAAAGTCTCATCGAACATCACCGCTTCACCGTCGCGCCAGTGGTAGCTTTCACCGTCGACGTTGATGTAGCAACCCGCGTCGTTCGGCGTATCCAGGCCCAAGTGGTAGCGATAGGAGCCCGCATACGGGTCACGGTGACGAACCAGTTTCGAACCCGGTGGCAGTTCGGCAAACATCGCGGCCTTGATCGAACCGATGCTCTGCACCAGTTCTGTGGTGCGCGGGCACAGTTTCATCGCCGACGGATGACTCTCGCCATACCACTTGAGGTAGAAACGCTTCCAGCCACTTTTGAAGAATGAGTTGAAACCCACATCGTCGTACTGATTCGAGCGTTTTATCTCACCGGCACGCAGCAGGTCCTGCCCTTCCTGGCGAATTTCTTCCCAATGCGCCTGCAACGGGCTCAGGTCCGGAAACTCGGACGGATCCAGATAGGGCTTGTTTGGTTTCTTTGAAAACAGGTACAGAAAGCAGTTGATCGGCGCCAGAAACGTCGAGTGGTCGCTCAACTGACGGCCCAGTTTGTGACGCACACGACCACGAAGGTGAACGTATGCAATGGAAATGACATAAATAGCGGCAATGATGAGTTTCACGGAAATCGTCACACGTCAAAAGTGAACAAACTGCGCGCCTGCCGGCCAAAGGCCCAGGGTCTGATGCAGTGGCATGAATACAAATACTGTCCCGGTGGCACTTCCTTGAGCCCATGCCGTGAGCGGCTATTGGGTAATCGGATGGCATTTTAGCCATACTTTGTAACCAATGGTGAACCTGATCTGTGAAAAACTGTCGGCTGAATCTGCCAAACGGCAGACGCGACAGTACGCTCGTGCAGGCGCATGAGTGCTGACGCAGAGCAAAACAGAGGTTATTCCGGGAAGGGCCGCAGCGTTTGCGCTGAGCTTTGACGTGTACGTTTCAGCCGCTGCGTACCAAGCCAGATGTAATCCGCACCTGACTTGAAAATGGTCCGCGGGCCATGAGAAATGAGTTTAAAAGGGTGAAGCGAAACCCGCCAGGTTTGGAGCTCAACCGAGCATGACACCTGGCGGGTTGCGAGTAAGGGCTTATTTATCGGTAGAAAGGCTCGCCTTGCTCAATCCCTTGGTATTGTGATCGCCTGGCGTCGTGGCGGAGACCGCCGTGGCTTTCGACAACCCCTTGGTGTCCTTGGAATGCGCTACACCTGAAGTCGCCAGGCCGTGCCCGCGGTCGGTATTGTGGTCGCGTCCAATATGTTGGCCACTGACGCCATGATCCCGTACGGCCCTGCCGTCATGATCCGTTTCCTGGCCTTCAGCGCGGCCATTGCTGGAGACGCTGCCTGAGTGCCCGGCACTGTCGCCGCTATGGCCAGCGCTGCCGGCACCGCCGCCGTGACTGCCTCCACCGCCAGCGCCACCGGCGCCACCACCACCACCACCACCACCACCACCACCACCACCACCACCACCACCACCACCACCACCACCACCACCACCACCACCACCACCACCACCACCACCACCATCTTTGGCGTGGGCAGAGGCCATGATGGACAGTTGAGCAGGCAGTAACGGCGCAGCAGCAAACATCATTACGCAGGACATGACGGCAACCAGATTTTTCTTTTTAAAACGCATGACGGCATCCACAGGGGTTGGTTTTACTGCCATCTGAGATGCATTCATTTAGATCTGGTTCACCCACAAGCGATCAGCGGAAGCCAATCGCCTTATTTATAAAGTGGGTGAGAATGTATTGCTTTTACCTTAGGTGAACAGATTCAAAAAATCAGATTCATTGACCTGCCATCAGACTAATCGAAAGCGCCATTCAGCACTTCGTAGATAAGCCCGCTCGCAATGGCCACCAGAATCAAGTCGGTGCCCGCCTGCTGCCACTCATATCCGTCGTAATGAGGCAATCGCCCCGCCAGACGTCCATCCAGTTTTTTGGCGATGCCCGGCGGCAGCGGTTTGCCGCGCGCCAGATTCTTTTGAATACCGGGAGGCAACGCCGGACCAGGGCTCCAGTAGTCTCTGTAGCCGTTGAGCACGGTCAGCACACCGCTTCGATCGACTACTGGTGCATGGTCCCAGTTGCCCGAACTGGATCCTTTGTTTTTGCCCCCTTGATTGCCATGGCCCTGACTGTTCTGCGGGCCGCCCTTGCCGTTCCCTTTGCCGTTGCCATTGCCATTTCCGGGATCGGCCAATGCCGTTACAGAACTCACCGCCAAGGCCAGACAAGTAACAGACGCAACCAGTAAGCGTTTTTTAAACATGACCGTCCTCTCATCGGAAATTCCTTGATGAAATGTAGACGACATCAGGCGTTTTAGTTCCTCCCATGATTGTTGGAAGCCCGCATCGACACTCATGAATTCGATAGACCACGGCGTGAACGCGCATTTCACGCTCCCCGATGCAGGCAGTCTGCCGGTTCGTCAGCCTCCGCCATACAACTGCCGCATGACTTATGCGACAATGCGCGCAATGTCTGGCATGAATCCCGCCTTTAATGCCCAACAGCCTGGACGCCGTGTCCAGTTGCTGCTCTCACCCCTCGCCTGCTGGCTACCGCCAACACTGACCGGGTAGGGAAGAAAACGCTCCAAAATGCCCCAGAAATGGCCCAAGCGCCAAATGTGCGGCTCGCAACCCATTGATAGGTAAAGCAATTGATCTCCACAGCTAACATCACGATGCAGTTCGGCGCCAAGCCGCTCTTCGAAAACGTTTCGGTCAAATTCAACGGCGGCAACCGCTACGGTCTGATCGGCGCCAACGGTTGCGGCAAGTCGACCTTCATGAAAATCCTCGGTGGCGATCTCGAGCCATCCGGCGGTCAGGTCATGCTCGAGCCGAACGTTCGCCTGGGTAAATTGCGTCAGGATCAGTTTGCCTACGAAGAATTCACCGTGATCGACACCGTGATCATGGGTCACGAAGAGTTGTGGAAGGTCAAGGCCGAACGCGATCGTATCTACTCGCTGCCGGAAATGAGCGAAGAAGACGGCATGGCCGTGGCCGAGCTGGAAACCGAGTTCGCCGAGATGGACGGCTACACCGCCGAATCCCGTGCCGGTGAACTGCTGCTGGGTCTGGGTATTCCACTGGAACAGCATTTCGGCCCGATGTCTGAAGTGGCGCCAGGCTGGAAGCTGCGGGTCTTGCTGGCTCAGGCACTGTTCTCCGATCCGGAAGTGCTGTTGCTCGACGAACCGACCAACCACCTGGACATCAACACCATTCGCTGGCTGGAATCGATTCTCACCGTGCGTAACAGCACCATGATCATCATTTCCCACGACCGTCACTTCCTTAACAGCGTGTGCACGCACATGGCTGACCTGGACTACGGCGAACTGCGTCTGTTCCCGGGCAACTATGACGAGTACATGACGGCCGCGACCCAGTCCCGCGAGCAACTGCTGTCGGACAACGCCAAGAAGAAAGCCCAGATTGCCGAACTTCAGACGTTCGTCAGCCGCTTCTCGGCCAACGCCTCGAAAGCCAAACAGGCCACGTCCCGCGCCAAGCAGATCGACAAGATCCAGCTGGCCGAGGTCAAGCCTTCGAGCCGTGTCAGCCCGTTCATCCGTTTCGAACAGACTAAAAAGCTGCACCGCCAGGCCGTGACCATCGAGCAGATGTCCAAGGGCTTCGACGGCAAGACCCTGTTCAAGAACTTCAGCTTCACCGTTGAAGCCGGCGAGCGCGTGGCGATCATCGGCCCGAACGGTATCGGCAAGACCACGCTGTTGCGCACCCTGATGGGCGAGCTGACGCCCGACGCCGGTTCTGTGAAATGGACCGAGAGCGCGGAGCTGGGCTACTACGCTCAGGATCACGCCCACGACTTCGAAGACGATGTCAGCCTGTTCGACTGGATGGGTCAGTGGACGCAGGGCGAGCAAGTGATTCGTGGCACCCTGGGTCGCATGCTGTTCTCCAACGACGAGATTCTCAAGTCGGTCAAGGTCATCTCCGGCGGTGAGCAAGGTCGTATGCTGTTCGGCAAGTTGATCCTGCAAAAGCCGAACGTGCTGGTGATGGACGAACCGACCAACCACCTGGACATGGAATCGATCGAGGCGCTGAACCTGGCGCTGGAAAACTACCCGGGTACGCTGATCTTCGTCAGCCACGACCGTGAGTTCGTATCGTCTCTGGCCACGCGCATCATCGAGCTGAGCCCGAACGGCGTGACTGACTTCAGCGGCACTTACGATGACTACCTGCGTAGTCAGGGTGTGGTGTTCTAAAGATAGCGGCGAACTTCCCGCTCCAAGCTTCAAGCGAAAGCCCTGTCGGTGTGACAGGGCTTTTTGCATTTCAAGGGATCGTGATTTTGTGCTGCGAAGCCCTTCGCGAGCAGGCCCTCAAAAGCACCACCGACTTCTAGTAAATTAGTTAGCCTGCTTCCTTTTATTTCAGCACCCAGCCATGATGCCGATTCTCCCACCGCCGCCCGCGAACGAGTCCACATGCCTGCGCAGCAACAGCCTTTGCAAAGCTCCCTGGCGATCACCCTGCAGATCGTCTCCATCGTTTTCTATACCTTTATCGCCTTCCTGTGCATCGGCCTGCCGATTGCAGTGTTACCCGGCTATGTTCACGAGCAACTGGGGTTCAGCGCGATCGTTGCCGGACTGGTCATCGGCTCGCAATATCTGGCGACTTTGCTCAGTCGACCGATGGCCGGGCGCATGTCGGACACGCTGGGTACCAAACGGGCAATTGTCTATGGCTTATCGGGGATTGTGCTCAGCGGCCTGTTGACGCTGATTTCGACGCTCCTGCAAGACTTCCCGGTGCCGAGCCTGGTCATTCTGATCATCGGTCGGCTGCTGCTCGGCGTTGCACAGGGTTTGATCGGCGTCGGCACCATCAGCTGGTGCATGGGCCAGGTCGGCGTGGAGCACACGGCAAGGTCGATCGGCTGGAACGGCATTGCCTCCTACGGCGCGATTGCGATTGGCGCGCCGCTGGGCGTGGTGATGGTTGCCGACTACGGCTTTACCAGCCTGGGCATTGCCCTGTCGGTACTGGCGGCGGCCGCTCTGGTGATCATCCGTAATAAACCCTCGGTACCGGTGGTGCGCGGCGAACGGCTGTCTTTTTGGGCAGTATTCGGGCGCATCGCACCGTATGGGGCCAGTTTGAGTCTGGCGTCGATCGGTTACGGCACGCTGACCACCTTCATCACCCTTTATTACCTCAACCGTGGCTGGAGCGGCGCTGCGTATTGCCTGACGGTATTCGGCGTGTGCTTCATCCTGTCGCGGCTGCTGTTCATTTCGGCGATCAGCCGTTTTGGCGGCTTCAATTCGGCGATCGCCTGCATGAGCATCGAAACCCTAGGCCTGGTGCTGCTGTGGCTGGCACCGTCGACCGCGTTCGCCTTGATCGGCGCGGGGCTGGCCGGGTTTGGCCTGTCGCTGGTGTATCCGGCGCTGGGAGTCGAGGCGATCAAGCAGGTGCCCAGTTCCAGCCGTGGCTCGGGGCTGGGGGCTTATGCGGTGTTCTTTGATCTGGCACTGGCAATTGCCGGGCCACTGATGGGCGCGGTGGCGTTGAACCTGGGATATGCGTGGATTTTCTTCAGCGCGGCGCTGTTGTCGGTGCTCGGGTTGGGGTTGACCTTGTTGCTCAAGCGCCGGGCGGTGAGCTGAAATACGAAATCAAAAGATCGTCCGAAGGCTCGGGCCGCGATCGGACGATCTTTTGATCTTTGATCTTTATTGATCCGCGGTCTGCATCCCCGCCCGGCTCGGCCTGCCCAGCGTGCGCGAGAAAAACTGTCCGGCTTCGGAAATCAGGTTGCGGTGGATGTCTTCGCGATCCACGCCGTCAGCGTCGGTGCACAGCGCCGGCATGGCGCGTATCTGCTCTTCGTTGCACGGCGCCATGAACACGAAGTGCCCTGCCCCGGCCAGCAATTTGAAGTCCGGCGCGGTCGGCAGTTTGCGCGCCAGCGCCGCGGCGTTTTTGTCGAAGGCCACCAGTTTGTCGCCATCGCCGCTGTACAGCAGCACCGGCACATGCACGTCCGCGAGGGTGTGACGACCAAATTTGAGGCTCAGCGGCGCCATCAGCAACAGCGCATGCACGCGCGGATCGGCCACCGGTTGCAAGTCATCACGATCGACGATCAGTTCGCCCTGAGTGTTGCAGGCGTCACGGTCATCCGGGCGCTCCTGACAGTACCGGCGCAGGCGATCCAGATCCGGCTGCGCGCCAGAGAGAATCAACGCGGTTTCGCCACCGGCCGAATAGCCGATCACCCCGACCTGATCGGCGTTGACGAACGGCGAGAGCATCGGGTCGCCAAGGGTGGCGGTGATGGCTTCGGAAATCTGGATTGGCCGCCCATACAGATTGCTCAGGGTACCGAGGCGGCTGTGGTCTTTGGAGTTGTCGCCGGGATGAATCACCGCGACCACCACAAAGCCCTTGCGTGCCAGCGAGGTGGCAAGGTCATGCAGCGCCAGCGGCGTGCCAGTGTTGCCGTGGGACAGCATCAGCATCGGGAAGCGGCCGATGGCAACCTTGGTGTCGGCGCCCGCCTCGACGGTGTAACCCTCAAGCAGGCTGCTGTGCTCGCGGTCGCTGGAGGGATAGAAGGCGATGGCGCGCATCGGTTGCAGATCCAGCGGATCGAGAAACGTCATTTCGTGGTAACCGACACTCCAGACAGGGTGTCGCCCGGGCGCGGCATGCACTGAACCGAGGCTGCCAAGCAGGCAAATCAGTAACGTTGCACAAAGACGCATCATCGGATGGCCCACCCTGTGTTACTCAATCGAAAGATCCTTTGTGTTCCGACACGCCCGCAACCCTGAGGTTCGGTGATCCGGCGTGGCGTTGCACTCAGACGTTGATCGTTTGACTGCATAACCCGGGCCAGATTATGCAACAGTCTGAAACAAAAAACTCCGCACCTGGCCCTTGCAGAACCAGAATACAGAGTTTTTTTAAGCGCTACCTGAACGGCAGCTGGTCTTTACGCAATGCTTACGCAGCGGCGAACAGTTGCTCGGCGATCTTCGCCTGAGCGGCGCTCATTGCGTTGTTGCGCACTTCATCACCGTAGGCCAGACCTTCGGCACGGACGATTTCGATGTCGGTGATGCCGAGGAAACCGAGAACCAGCTTCAAATATTCTTCGTGGGCGATGCCGCTCGCCTGACCGGCATGGATGCCACCGGAGGTGGAGACGATCACCACTTTCTTGCCACCGCACAGGCCTTCCGGACCCGCTTCGGTGTAACGGAACGTCTGGCCGGCAACGGCGACGCGGTCGATCCAGGCCTTGAGCTGGGTCGGTACGGTGAAGTTGTACATCGGCGCGGCGATGACGATGGCGTCGGCAGCGATGAATTCAGCCAGGGTCGAAGCGCTCAATTCGGCTTCGTGCTGTTGCGCGGCGTCGCGCAGTTCAGCGGTGGTACCGGCAGCCACCAGGGTGGTCGACGAGAAGTGGCTGATGGCGTCGGCGGCCAGGTCGCGGTAGGTGACCACGGCGGTTGGCTCGGCGGCTTGCCAGGCTTTGACGACTTGGCTGCTCAGCTGACGGGAAGCGGAGTTGTCGCCCAGAATGCTCGAATCGATGTGCAGCAGTTTCATGTGGAATCTCCTGGAAAGAATCGCCGGCGGCGACGGAATGGAGACAATCCTACGGAAGAAACCAATAGCTGATTAGCCGCCGACAATGCGATAGTTCGTCCCACTGATAGAACGATGGACTTTTTATGCAGGATCTCAACGATCTGTACTATTTCGCCAAGGTGGTCGAGGCCGGTGGCTTTGCGGCAGCCGGCCGCTTACTGGGCATTCCCAAGTCGCGGTTGTCGCGGCGCATTGCCGAGCTCGAAGAACGCCTGGGCGCACGCCTGCTTCAGCGCACCACGCGCCAGTTGAATCTGACCGCTGTCGGCGAACGCTATCTGCGCCACTGTCAGGCGATGTTGCTGGAAGCGGAGATGGCCGACGAAGCCGTTGCCAGCATGTCCAGTGAACCGCGCGGGCGCTTGCGGGTATCGTGTCCGACCGGGCTGGCGCGAGAAATGTTGCCATGGGTAATCAGCGAATTTCTGGGCAGATTCCCCCAAGTGCAACTGGAGGTGGTGCTGCTCAACCGCCGCGTGGATCTGGTCGCCGAAGGCTTCGACGTGGCGCTGCGCGTACGTGAACTGGGCGATGAAGATCCATTGCTGGTCACCCGCCGTCTGCGGCAGGCGCAAATGGTGGTGGTGGCCAGCCCGGCCTTTGTCGAAGGCAAGACCATTGCCCACCCGCAGGATCTGAAAAACCTGCCGGTACTTGGCGCGCTGGAAGCCGACCGCATGGTCCACGTGCGTTTGCTTGATCAGCAAGGCAATAGCGTCGAGCTGAATATGGAAGCGCGCCTGGGCATCGATGACTTTATCGTGCGCAAAGCCTGCGTACTCGCCGGTCAGGGCTTTACCCTGTTGCCGATGATGTATTGCGAAGCCGATCTTGAAAGCGGCGCGCTGGTGCAACTGTTGCCCGAGTGGTCGTTGCCCGGCGGCTGGTTGCAGGCGGTGTATCCGCACCGGCGCGGGGTGATGCCGGCGGTGCGGGCGTGGATCGACCATCTGGTCGAATCGTTCAATGCGTGCGGGGAGCGGCTGTTATGAGCAAGGGAAAGATGAACGAAGCGGATGTCGCCGCCTTTTGCCTGGCCTTGCCGGGCGCGCGGGAGGATTACAAATGGGGCGGCGTGCGGGTGTTCTCGATTGCCGGCAACAAGATGTTTGCCTTGCAGGGGCTGCGCGGGGATTCACTGGCATTCAAGGTCGACAAGGATCTGTTTCTCGGCCATTGCGACCGCCCGGGTATTCACCCGGCGCCTTATCTGGCGCGGGCACAGTGGATCATCATGCACCCGCCCTACCCGCTGGGCTCCGAGGAACTGCAGGGATTGCTGACGCGTTCGCATCAGTTGGTGGTGGGCAAATTGCCCAAAAAAACTCAAATCGGATTACTGCTCTAAACCCGATCCCTGTAGGAGCTGCCGCAGGCTCGGGCCGCGTTCGGACGATCTTTTGACTTTGATCTTTGAAAAAGCAAGATCAAAAGATCGCAGCCTGCGGCAGCTCCTACAGGGGGATTTGCGGTGATTCAGAAGAGTGACAGCAGGTTCGAACCCAGAAACAACTGGTCGATCCAGAACACCTGATGCAGCGCCACAATCACCCAGAACAGAATCTGGAACGACACCTTGCGCGTCTTGTGCCGGAACACCTGCTGGGCAATCAGCGCACCGGGCCAGCCGCCGGCCAGTTCCAGCGCATGCAGGATGTTCTCCGGCGTGCGCCAGGCATCGGCGCGGGCCTTGCGCTTGTCTGCCCAGTACATGAAAAACGCCAGCACACTGACAACCCCATAAGCGGTCAACGGTACCAACGAGATGCCGCGCAGCCACATTGACAGCGAGCCGAACAGCGGCAGCGCGCAGACAATCAGCAGCACCGCCAGTTTCAGTTTCAGATGCTGAATGCCGCCGCCGGACGGGCGTCCATCCGGGCGGCGTGCGCGGGAATCACTCATGGTTTGGCCGCCGACCAGTCCACCCAGCCGAACTGCCAGGTCGCCAGAATCACCAGACCGAAGACGATCCGGTACCAGGCGAACGCCGCGTAGCTGTGGCTGGCGATAAACTTGAGCAGACCGCGCACGGCAATCATGGCGAAGATAAACGCCGTGATGAAGCCGATGGCGAATACCGGAAAATCCGCCGGAACGAACAGGTGGCGATACTTGTAACCGGAGTACACCGCCGCACCGACCATGGTCGGCATCGCCAGGAAGAACGAGAACTCGGTCGCGGTCTTGCGCGACAGTCCAAACAGCAGACCACCGATAATCGTCGAACCGGAACGCGAGGTGCCGGGAATCATCGCCAGGCATTGGGCGAACCCGACCTTCAGCGCATCTTTCCAAGTGATCTCGTCCACGCTTTCGGCGTGCACTTCATGCTGGCGGCGCTCTGCCCACAACATGATCACGCCGCCCACCACCAGTGCGGTCGCGACGGTGATCGGGTTGAACAGGTACTGGTGAATCAGGTCGGCAAAAATCACCCCCAACACCACCGCCGGCAGAAATGCGATCAGCAGGTTGGCAGTAAAACGTCGCGCGCTCGGCTGGGTCGGCAAGCCAATCACCACATCGAGAATCTTGCGACGAAACTCCCAGACCACCGCGAGGATCGCGCCGAGCTGAATAATGATGTTGAACGCCATGGCCCGTTCGCCGCCGAAGTCGAGCAAGTCGGCAACAATGATCTGGTGTCCGGTACTGGAAATGGGCAAAAACTCCGTCAGCCCCTCTACAACTCCAAGAATCAGTGCCTGCAAGGCGATCCAAAGATCCATCAGTCCCCCAAAGAGCGATGCACGCTGGCATGCCCCGATAATATTTTTACGTTCACTGCGATCAGCGTAGCTGTTTATTGCTGTACCGATTCCGCGCGCACAGCATCCACACGAAACGGTCAAAATTCCGTGAAATATCAACTTGGATTCAGGTTTTCGCGCGCGGGGCCGAAATCCTAACAGACAAGCCTTAATAGTGCTGCGGCGTTATACGACTTGGGTCGCGTATGCCCGACCACTCAAACGTGGTTGGATGCTGGCGTTGATTTATTACAAGAAAAAGAAATCGGAGTGGCAGCGTTATGAACAGCTTGCGCAGTGTGTCGATCAGCCGACGCTTGTGGCTCATTTTGATTGTGGCCGTGGTCATGTTGTTGACCTTGGGTGTGTTGATGCTCAAGCAGATCCACGATGACCTCTACCACGCCAAGGCGCAGAAAACCCAGCACGTGGTGCAGACCGCGAGCGGCTTGCTGAGCTACTACCACGACCTGGAAACCGCCGGCACCCTCACCCGCGACGCCGCACAGAAGCAGGCACTGACCGCCATTCGCGGACTGCGCTACGACCAGAGCGACTACTTCTGGATCAACGACCTCACCCCCGTGATGGTCATGCACCCGACCAACCCCAAACTCGAAGGCCAGAACCTCTCGGCGATCCGCGATCCGGACGGTTTTGCGGTATTCAACGAGATGGTCGCGATCGCCAAAAGCAAAGGCGCGGGCATGGTCGATTACCGCTGGCCGAAGCCCGGCGCCAGCGAACCGGTCGCGAAAACGTCCTATGTAAAACTGTTCGAGCCGTGGGGCTGGATCCTTGGTTCCGGCGTTTACGTCGATGATGTGCAGAGCGAGTTTCGCGGTCAGTTGATCAAGGCCTCGGTAATCGGCCTGGCGATTGCGCTGATCATGGCCCTGCTGGTGATTTTGATTGCTCGCAGCATCGTGCGTCCGTTGCAGGAAACCGTGAACGCCATGGCCAATATCGCCAGCGGCGAAAGTGACCTGACGCGCAGCCTCGATACCCACGGCCAAGACGAAGTCACGCAGCTGGCGCATCACTTCAACGCCTTCACCGCCAAGTTGCGCCGGGTCATCGGTGACCTGCAGATCTCGGCCAGCGCGCTGGGCCAATCGTCCAGCGAACTGGGCAACGATGCGACCCAGGCCCAGCAACGCAGCCAGCAGCAATCGCAGCAGATGGAGCTGGTGGCGACCGCGATCAACGAAGTCACCTACGGCGTACAGGACGTAGCGAAGAATGCCGAACATGCTGCCGCGGAAATGCGCGATGCCGAAGCTCAGGCGCAGCAGGGCCAGATCAACATCGACGGCAGCCTGCAACAGATCGACAGACTGTCCGGCACCATTGACCAAGCGGTCGAAGTGATCCGCACCCTCGCCGCTGAAAGCACGCAGATCGGCAGTGTGCTGGAGGTGATCCGCTCGATTGCCGAGCAGACCAACTTGCTGGCCCTCAACGCGGCCATCGAAGCGGCCCGTGCCGGTGAACAGGGCCGGGGCTTTGCGGTGGTGGCCGATGAAGTGCGGCTGCTGGCGCAGCGCACGCAAAAGTCGACGGCGGAAATCCAGACCATGATCGAGCGCCTGCAGAACCATTCCGAAGCGGCCGTGAAGGTCATCGGTGACAGCAGCAAGGCCTCGCAACTGACCATCGAGCAGGCGGGACTGGCCGGCGCGAGCCTGAATGCCATCGGCCAGGCGCTGCGTAATCTCAACGGTCTGAACGCCTCGATTGCCAGCGCGACGCTGCAACAGGCGCATGTGGTCGAGGACATCAACCAGAACGTCACACAGGCGGCCGGCCTGTCTCACAGCACTGCGCTGGCGGCGGAGCAGTCAAGTGCGGCGAGCGTGAAGCTGGGGCAATTGAGTGAACAGCTGAACCAGCTTCTGCGCCAGTTCCGCGTCTGACCTAACCCCCTCTGTGGGAGCGAGCTTGCTCGCGAAGGCTTGGTGTCAGTCGATAGAGTCGTTACTGATAAAACGCTTTCGCGAGCAAGCTCGCTCCCACAGGTTTTTGGGTACAATTGCGCCCCTTCTTGCACTCCCCCAAGGAACCCCCATGTCCGGGCTTGAACTGTTTGCCGCCGCCCTCGGTGTGATTGCCGTGTGGCTGACGGTCAAACAGAATCCATGGTGCTGGCCGATCGGCCTGGTCATGGTGTTGCTGTACAGCTGGATTTTCTATGACGTGAAGCTGTACTCGGACATGTTGCTGCAAGTGATCTACGCCGCGCTGCAAGTCTACGGTTGGTGGCAATGGACCCGCGCCGGGACAATGCATGACGGACGCGAGGTCACGCGTCTGGATCGGCGCTCGATCCTGTTCGGCCTGAGTGTCGGCGCACTGGGCAGCCTGCTGCTGGGCGCGGCCATGGCGCACTGGACCGACGCCGCGCAGCCATGGCTTGATGCCGCACTGACTGCTTTCAGCCTCGTCGCACAACTCTGGATGGCGCAGAAACGCCTGCAATGCTGGGCGCTGTGGTTCGTGCTGGATGTGATTTTCGTCGGCCTGTTTCTTTACAAGGGCCTGTACCTCACCGCCGCGCTGTATGCCCTGTTCACCCTGATTGCGGTGCAAGGCTGGCGAGAATGGCGCGCCGATCCGGCGTTGCAGCGATGAAGGTGGTTGTCCTCACCGGCCCGGAATCCACCGGCAAGAGCTGGCTGGCCGCTGGCCTACAGGAGCACTTCGGCGGCCTGCGGGTGGACGAATACGTACGCTGGTTCATCGAGCAAAACCCTCGTGATACCTGCCTCGACGACGTCCCCGCTATCGCTCGCGGGCAGTTGCAGTGGGAAGATCAGGCGCGGACGCAGCAACCGCAGTTGCTGATTCTCGACACCCATTTGCTGAGCAACATCCTGTGGAGCCGTACCCTGTTCGGCGACTGCCCGATATGGCTGGAGCCCCAGCTGCTGGCGCGGCATTACGACTTGCACCTGCTGTTGTCGCCGGAGCAGATCGACTGGACGGATGACGGCCAACGTTGCCAGCCCCAACTGAGCGCACGCCTGGCGTTCTTTCAGGCCACCCGCGACTGGCTGGAACAGCACAAGCAGCCGTTGCAGATCATTCAGGGCGATTGGGATCAACGCCGCGTTCAGGCCTTTGAAGCCGTCGACCGGTTATTGGCTGATGGATCCATCGAATAGCTCCGTTCAGGACGAAAGTGTCCATTCCTGAAACACCTCCCTGCGCGCAAAGCGGCCAGTTCAGTGGCCTTCATCATTTTGTCGGGACATCTGTTTCGCCAGTGAAACAGTCCCCGGCAAACCCTTGTCCCAGAGCTTTGCGCCGCCATGCAACCTGTGGGCGTCTGCACGACTGTTTCAGCGTTGAAACAGCTTCTGTATCAACCCTGCGCGGCCCATCGCCAACCTGTTGAAAATCAACAACAACTCAAAAGCGGCACAGCTTTCGCTCTCTCCTTCCCAACGCTGACAAGAGCCAGCCCACTGAAGAAGGAATTGCCGCCGTGGGGAATTTCAATAAAGGCCTGACCTGCCTTCTGCTGATTGGATCAGCCGCCAGCACTTTCATCAGTTTCAACGTTCAGGCCGAAGGCAATGGCGTGATCGTTCTCAACCGCGATGTCCAGCCCATTCCAATCGGACGCAGCGGTGGCAAAGACCCCTATCCCACCACGGTCAATGCCAACCCTTCCGATCGAATCCATCAAGCAATGACCAGCACCGAACTCAGTGACGGTGAGTTCGCCAGTGTCGCCAGTGGCGCTTCGATCCGCAGCAACATGATCACGCCGAACTCGGACATGCCCGGCATGAATGTGCTCACCAACCCCAACGGCCTGCCAGGCATGAGTGCCGGTCATGGTGGCGGCGGTGGCGGCACGATCTCCAACACGATCAATCGCTCGTTGAGTACCGGTCTGGCACCGCTGACCCGCATGGCTGGAGGTCAATGAGATGAATCGTTCCCTGCTGCTGCTTGCTCTCTTCGGCTGCGCCAGCGCCATGGCCGCCGAGCCCGGGTCAGTCAACAACGCCGACATTCAGGACACCGGTGTGCAGTACCGCGGCAACTTCAACGTCAACCAGGCCGCTGGCGACCAGATGCAACAGACCAATACCAAAGCGATCGCCATCGGCACCAACGCCAGCGCGACAACCATCGTCAGGCAAAAGCTGGATACCCCTGCCAACCCGTCGATGAACGCCAGCGCCACCATTGGCGGCACCTCTTTCAGTAATGGCAACGGGATCCTGGGCGTGAACCAGGGTGCCGGGGCCAACAATCAGATGGCCAACGTGACGCGCGTCAGCATCAGTGCTGCCCCGCAGAGCGTTGACGACAGCGCCCTGTCGCAACAGAACGTGGCGCTTTTACCGAGCTCAGGAGCAACTGGTACCTCACCCGGCAGTCGCCAGGTCACGACAAGTGATCAGGCCTTCACCGGCAGCCGAGGGGTAATCCAGGTGAACCAGAGTGCCGGGGTGGGGAACCGTATGGCTAACACCCTGAGCATCCGGGTCGCTGACTGACCCAAACAACAAAAGCAGTGCAATTAGAAAGTACCAACACTTAACCAACTAATAAGCACGATGGAGAAACACCATGAAAACTACAATGGCTCTCAAACCACTGGTTTTCGCACTTGCAGCAGTAATGGCAATGGCGGCTCAAGCAGGCGGTAATGATCATGGTAACAATGGTGGTCACGGTCACAACCCTCCTCCACCAAAAGGCCCTACCCTGGAAGAACTGCTGCAAATCGGCGCAGGTGCCGGTGCCGCAGTACTCGACGTGCAGAACAATGCCGACAACACCGTCCTGAACCAGGGCACTCAAAACAACGCCGGCATCAGCGGCTCGCTCAACGGCGCCAACGGTAACGTCGGCGCAAACAACGTGGCCGGTGACGGCAACCAGCAAGACAACGCCGCTGCACTGGCAACTGCCGACGAAAGCTTCATCTTCGGCTCTGCGGTGTCCGCTTCCAGCGCCACTCAAGTCAACAGCAACAACACCGTTGGCAACTACTCCACCACTAACAACGCCGGCATGAACAACGTCGGCAACAGTGGCTCGGGTAACATCGGCGTGAACAACGCTGCCGGCAACTTCAACCAACAGAAAAACAACCTGGCAATCGCTGTGTCCGGTGGCCGTGTAGCGCAAGCCGCTGCCGCTGCCAACCAAAGCACTACCGGTCTGCAAGTCGGCAACAACGGCACTCAGACCTTCAAGAAAGATACCCTCACTGGCACTGTCGCCGCCGTCGGCGTATTCGGCGCCGTGGGCGAAGCGACCATCAAGGGTGACAGCCACGGCGGTGGCGGTTACGGCAATGACGACAGAGGCCATGGCGGCAATGGCGGTAGCAAAGATCAAAAAGCTACCTTCGAAGCTGTCGGTGCCTTCGGCCTGGCGGGTGTGACCACTCAACAAGTGCTGACCCCAGACGGCTGGAAAAACCCTGTCACCAACACTGCCAGCATGACCAACGTAGGCAACAACTGGTCGGGCAACGGTGGCTTCAACAACGCCTCCGGTGTGGGCAACCAACAAAGCAACTCGCTGTCCATCGCTGCAGGTTGCAAAGCCTGCATGTAATCGCGATCGAAACGAAAGCCCCGGAAACGGGGCTTTTCCTCAGTCCGCAAAGGCGTATCGATCATGCGTAAGACTGCCTTTATCGCCCTGCTTTGCCTGTCCGGCCTGACCCAGGCTGCCCAGATGCCCGTCGCTGCCCTGCCCGGCGGCGTACTCGTCTACAAAAACGTGCAAAGTATCCGTGAGCGCAAGTTTGCCGACATTGTCGAACAGAAAACCGATTTCAGCTGCGGCGCCGCCGCACTGGCCACGGTATTGCGCCAGGCCTATTGGCTCGACGTCGATGAGGAGCACATCATCAAAGGCATGCTGGTCAACGCCGACCAGGACCTTGTTCGCACTCAGGGTTTTTCCATGCTGGACATGAAGCGCTACGTAGAAAGCATCGGCATGCGCGCCAGGGGTTACAAGATTCCACCGGAGAAGCTCGACGCAGTCACAATCCCGGTGGTGGTACTGTTGGAAATTCGCGGCTACAAGCATTTCGTGGTACTGCAGCGTTCGGACAAGGATTGGGTTTACATCGGAGATCCCGTCTTAGGCCACAAACGCTACACCCATGATGACTTTGTCAAAGGTTGGAACGGCATCGTCTTCGCCATCGTCGGCCCCGGTTATGACAAAACCAATGCATTGCGCTCACCACCGACTCCGCTGACGGCCAAGAACAAGCTGGATAACTTCAACCCTGTCAAAGATGCTGAATTGATGGACTTCGGGTTCATACAGAGCGACTTCTTTTAATCGCCGATTATAAAGAATGGGGCTGGATGTCCCGGGAGCAGCAGATGAAAACCTCATACTGGCTGGCCGCCGCCTGCCTGGCAGCGAGCGCGTCAGGCTATGCCAATGCAGGGTTCAAACCTATCGAAATCCAGGATCAGGAGCTGTCACAGCTTCGGGGTCGTTACGTCATGCCGGGGCGGATCATCAGCTTCGGCATTGTCATGAGCAGTACCTGGCGCAACGCCAGCGGTGATCTGATCGGCGCTGCGACGTCGATGCAAATCCAGGCCGCCACGATCAAACCGGAATTTTATGTCTCGACCATCAAGGAACAGGGCAACGGCAGCACCCCAACGCCGGGTACTGGCAATGTCATTGGTGGTGCGGCACTCAACAGCAGCCAGGGCGTGACCCAAAGCGTGCGCGCCGCCGGCGACGGCAACACCGCCAACAACAATGTGGCGATCAACGTAAAAGAGGCCAACACCCCTCCTCCACTGGCCCCCGCACAAGGTCAGGCCCTGATCGCCGGGCAAACCATCGGTGCCAGCAATGCCGCTGGCAACGTCGCCGTTTCGGCCAGCAGCAGTGGCGTGCAAATGGCGATCCAGGCCTCGGGAAATCAGGGCACCGCCCTGCAACAAATCGCCCAGGGTGGCCTGCTGCAGAACACGCGCCTGCTGGGCAGCGCCAACGTGGTCAACAACATGACCCAACTCAATGTTGTACTTAACAATAACGGCATCAGCCCCGGCGCACTGGACTGCAACCTGACTCAACTCAGGGCACTACGCAATATCGGATATTGAACTACGCTGAGTCTCGATCATTGGGCTTAAAGGGACGGCTTATTCATGTATCGATCAGTATCACTGCGTGCCGCTGTATGTCTGAGTACTCTTCTACCTGCGGCGATGCTGCAAGCAGCACCCGACGCAGATGTGGAGACCCTGAAACAGGAACTTCTGGAGCTGAAGCAACGATACGAAGTACAACAAAAGGCCCTGGCGGTGCTCGAACAACGGGTCCGTCAGGTTGAAGATCAACCGGCAGCGCCGCAACCCAAACGGCTGGCCAAGTCGCCGTCTGACATGAAAGGCAATCCAAAAGTCGCTACCAGCACCGGCGCGCCCGGGACTGGGGCGGCAGCAGCGTCGGGGGGCGCAGCAGGGGGCAGTGGCGCGTCTTACGGCCAGTCGCTGGCCGACGATTCGCAACCGGCACAGAGTGTGTCAAACCTCTACGACGAGGCCAGCGGCTTCTTCGGTGGTGGCAAATTCAGCTTTGAAACCGGTGTGACCTACTCGCGTTACGACACCCGGCAGCTGATCCTCAACGGCTTCCTCGCACTGGACTCGATCTTTCTGGGCAACATCAACCTAGACCGGATCAAGGCCGACACCTGGACGCTGGACCTGACCGGCCGCTACAACTTCGACAACCGCTGGCAGTTCGACGTCAACGTACCGGTGGTCTACCGCGAGTCGACCTACCAGTCCGGCGGCGGCAACGGTGGTGCATCGAACGTCACGACGGAACAGGATGTTTCGCGTGATCCAACCATCGGCGACGTCAACTTCGGTATCGCCTACAAGTTCCTCGACGAGTCGGTCAACACCCCGGACGCCGTGGTCACCCTGCGAGTCAAGGCGCCAACCGGCAAGGATCCGTTCGGGATCAAATTGCGCCAGACCGATGCCAACTCCAACCTGTTCGTGCCTGATACCTTGCCCACCGGTAACGGCGTCTGGTCGATCACCCCCGGGGTTTCGCTGGTCAAGACGTTCGACCCAGCCGTGTTGTTCGGCAGCCTGTCCTACACCCACAACCTGGAGGAGTCGTTCGACGACATCAGTGCCACCGTCAATCAGAAAACGCCGGGCAAGGTCAGCATTGGCGACAGCTTCCAGATCGGCGCCGGTATCGCGTTTGCACTGAACGAAAAGATGAGTATGTCGTTTTCGATGTCTGATCTGGTGCAACGCCGCAGTAAACTCAAACCCGATGGCGGGGATTGGCAATCGGTGGTGTCCAGTGACGCCAACGCGGGTTACTTCAACGTCGGCATGACCATTGCCGCCACGGACAACCTGACCATCGTACCCAACCTGTCGATCGGCATGACCCCGGATGCCCCGGACTTCTCCTTCAGCCTGAAATTCCCGTACTACTTCTAAAGCGAAAGATCGCAGCCTGCGGCAGCTCCTACAGGGATTACAACTGTAGGAGTCGTCGCAGGCTGCGATCTTTTGATCTTTGGTTTCTAGCGAATCTGATGTTTGTGCAGCAGGCGATAAAACGTTGGCCGGGAGACCCCAAGCACTTTCGCCGCGACGCTGAGGTTGTCGCTGTGCCGGTTCAATACATCGCACAAGGCCTGGCGTTCGGCCCGGGTCTTGTAGTCTTCAAGCGTGCCCATCGGCGTGGCGATTGAGTGCTGACTGATCAACCCCAAGTCCCGGGCTTCAATTTGCCGCCCCTCCGCCAGCACCAGGCCCCGTCGCACGCGATTGGCCAGCTCGCGCACGTTACCCGGCCAGTCGTGCTTGCCCATGGCGATCAACGCATCCTCGCTGAAGCTGCGTGGACGGCGGCCGGTTTCATGACTGTAGAAATGAGAAAAGTGGTTGGCCAGCATCGACAGATCACCGTGTCGCTCGCGTAATGGCGCGGTCACCACTTGCAGCACATTGAGACGGTAATACAGGTCTTCGCGAAAGCGTTTTTTCTCGATGGCGGCTTCCAGGTCGACGTGGGTGGCCGCGAGGACGCGCACATCCACCGGAATCGGCTGGCTGCCACCGACACGCTCAATGTGTTTCTCCTGCAGGAAACGCAGGAGGTTGGCCTGCAATTCCAGCGGCAAATCACCGATTTCATCGAGAAACAGTGTGCCACCGTTGGCTGCTTCGATGCGCCCGACCTTGCGCTGATGTGCACCGGTAAAGGCACCTTTTTCGTGGCCAAACAGTTCGGACTGAATCAAGTGTTCGGGAATCGCCCCGCAATTGATCGCCACAAACGGCTTGCTGTGGCGCTGGGACTGGCGGTGCAGCGTGCGCGCAACCAGTTCTTTGCCGGTACCGCTTTCACCGCGGATCAGTACCGGGGACTCGGTCGGCGCCAGTTTGCTCAACAGTTTTCGCAGCTCGCGGATCGGCTTGCTGTCGCCGAGCAACTCGTGTTCCGGCTGATCGACATGAATCGTGCCTTGTCCACGCAAACGCGCCATGCCAAACGCGCGCCCAAGGGTCACCTGGACCCGCGAGACATCGAACGGCAATGTATGGAAATCGAAGAACCATTCGCAGACGAAGTCGCCAACGTTTTGCAACCGCAGGACCTCCTGATTCAACACCGCGATCCACTCGGTGCCGCTGCGGCTGATCAGTTCCTTGACGGCTTCCGGGCGCTCGAGGTGAAAAGGTTGCAATCTGAGCAGGCCGACGTCGCATGGCCGATCGGCGGCATTTTCCAGGGTACAGCTGTCGACATCCCAGCCGACCGCGCGCAATCCGGGTAACAGGCGGTGGCAGTCGTCACAGGGGTCGACTACCAATAAACGTCGTAACGCTGGCGCTTCGATCATGACTGTTCCTTGGCGCCAAATTTAAGGAAATTATTGTAAAAACAGTCATTTGGCAGACCCGACTGTAACATTAGCAAGAAATTGACAGGGGCTTGTATCGATTGCTTATAGGTGTACAAGCTAATGAGTTATAAGAAACCGGGTTATTAGTTAGCTATCGAGTTGCTCTCTTTCGCCAGGCTTTCAAAAACTGTCGAAATCTTGAGCATAAGCAATAAAGTTGAAATTTCTCCGTTTCGTGTGTGACCTGCTTCGGGGTTGCGTGCATCAGTACAAGTAACCAGCCGAACGGTAAGCCCAACCGACGGCACATCACTTGATTGGGCACGACAGAGAGAAGACCCCATGACCGCCCCGCTCCGTATCAACGAAGCTCTTTTGATTGCCAACCACGCATTTAAACCTTTCCAGTGCGTGGCCTGGGCCCCACAAGACGGCAACGGCGAACTGAACCTGACCGTCATCGACCGTACCAATTCGCATATCGGCCGCAAGCAGATTCCAAGCAGCGCTTACTCCGATCCGGCGCAACTGGAACAACTGCTGCAGCAGGCACGCGCCGAACTCAGCGAAGAAGGTTACCTGTTGCAATCGTGGTCGATGCCGCACTGATCAGAAGGTAATGCGGACGACTTCCAGTCGTCCGCCCCGCTCTTTTTATTGATCTGTTGCTGTTTATCTCCAGTACTTTTGTACAACTTTCCTTAAAGCGTCAGGCGACACTGCTTGGCAGGCTTTCATTTGGTTCAAAAAGACACTGTTCTGGCACAGTGCGACCCTCCACCTGTTAGTTATGTCAGTTGTACTTCGGCGTATTCAGGGATTGAATGTTTCGCTCATGCAGTTACCCGCCCGATTCGGGCTTGGTCAACTTGCAAGGAGAAGCATGCATGTCCCCCGAGAACGCCATTGCGCTCCCGCCGCCAAAGACTAACGCCGGGCAACTCGACAGAGATTTTGCCCACTCCGGCATTGCTCAAGTGTATTTCGCCGGCAGCGTGTCGAGCATGACTCAAGGCCTGGCTCTGGATCCACAAGGGCGGGTGTTGGTGGCTGCAAAGATTGGCACTGCCGATGGCAGCCGTTTTGGGCTGGCGCGAATGCTTCCCGACGGTTCTGCCGATCTCGGCTTCGGCGCTCAAGGCAGTGTGATCGGCGAATTCGCCCCCGGATTCGAAGCCATGGGCGCAAAGGTCCAAGTGTTGCCAGACGGACGCATTCTGCTGGCCGGTCTGCATTATGAAAACGCTCACCGTACCCTGCCCGCCTTAGCCCGATTCACGGCTGACGGCTTGCCTGACCCATCGTTTGGCGACAATGGTCGACAAGTCGTGCGCCTGCCGGGTGACCTGTCCGTCGGCTCTCGGGATAGCTGGCTTCCGCCCGGAGTGCCGGGGGCCGAAGCATGCGACTTCGCGGTGCAGGACGACGGGCACATTCTGTTGATCGCCAATCACCACTTCGAATTGGCCGACCATGCCGGCATGCTGATTCGTCTGACTCCAAACGGCACCCTCGATCCCGGCTTCAATGGCCGTGGATTCGTGATGATCCGTCACCTGCTGCTCAACACCTGGCTCAACAGCCTGCTGCTGCAAGAGGATGGGCGCATCATCGTTGCCGGCGCCATCGACTTTCCTCAGGAAGGTCTGGTGGCACGTTATCTACCTGACGGACGTCTGGATGAGCGCTTCGCGGTGGACGGTTTCCTCGCCTTCAAGGCCCACGGACAAAGCGCGATGGTCAGTCAGGTGCTGCATTCGATGGAACACCTGCACTGCTTTGGCAGCAGCCGCGACCCGATCCGCTGCATGGCGCTGAGCCTGCACCCCAACGGTCGCCCGGAGTTGCGCAACAATGCCGGCCACCCGCATCTGCTGGAGATCGGTCCCAGTGGCTGTCAGTGGAGCGCGGCGCAGTGCATGACCGATGGCCGCATCATCGCGGTGGGCGCGACGATTGGCGGTATCGAGGCCGATTTCATCGTCGCGCGCTATCTGGCCGACGGCCAACTCGACCGCGAGTTCGGTAACGGCCACGGCTGGTTGCGCACGCGACTGGGACGCAGCCTGGATATCGCCAACTCACTGGCGGTGCAGGCCGATGGACACATCCTGGTCGGCGGCTATTCTCTGGACGGCAACTACCGGGCCATGGTTGCCCGCTA
Source organism: Pseudomonas sp. S8 (assembly GCF_050473925.1). Lineage (NCBI taxonomy): Bacteria > Pseudomonadati > Pseudomonadota > Gammaproteobacteria > Pseudomonadales > Pseudomonadaceae > Pseudomonas > Pseudomonas sp. S8. Next base: position 1,042,512 of record NZ_JBFDVZ010000016.1, on the reverse strand, counting down.
TCTGAATCAATAAACCCCCGAGACTTGAACTTGCCAGTCACTTGCGGCACTTTGCGCGCTTCTTAATACAAGGAGCAACCGATGTCCGGTTCACTGGCCCAGGCCTTCGCGCATAATTTCCTCGGGCATTCGCCCCGCTGGTACAAGGCGTGCATCGTCGGGTTCCTGATCCTCAATGCCGTGGTGCTATTTACCGTCGGCCCGGTCGCCGCTGGCTGGCTGCTGGTGATCGAATTCATTTTCACACTGGCCATGGCCCTCAAGTGCTATCCGTTGATGCCCGGCGGCTTGTTGTTGATTGAAGCCCTGCTGCTGAAGATGACCACGCCGCAGGCGCTATACGATGAGTTGGTGCACAACTTCCCGGTGATCCTGCTGCTGATGTTCATGGTCGCCGGCATTTACTTCATGAAGGATCTGCTGCTGTTTCTGTTCTCGCGGCTGCTGCTGGGCGTACGCTCCAAGGCGATTCTGGCGCTGATGTTCTGCTTCCTCTCGGCGTTTCTGTCGGCGTTTCTCGATGCCCTGACCGTGACGGCGGTGATCATCAGCGCGGCCGTCGGCTTTTATTCGGTTTACCACCGTGTGGCCTCGGGCAACGATCCGCGTCAAGACAGCGAGTTCAGCGACGACCGACACTTGCCGGTGCTGCACCATGACGACCTGGAACAGTTTCGGGCGTTTCTGCGCAGCCTGCTGATGCATGGCGCTGTGGGCACCGCACTTGGCGGCGTCTGCACCCTGGTGGGCGAACCGCAGAACCTGTTGATCGGCCATGAGATGGGTTGGCACTTCGCGGCGTTCTTCCAGAAAGTCGCACCGGTCTCGTTGCCGGTGCTGGTGGCGGGACTGGCAACCTGCGTACTGCTGGAAAAACTGCGCTGGTTTGGCTACGGCACCCTGTTGCCGGACAACGTGCGTACTGTACTGGCTAACTACGCCGCCGAAGATGACGCCGAACGCACTCCACGTCAGCGTGCCGCGCTGCTGGTGCAAGGCACTGCTGCGTTGATTCTGATTGGCTGCCTGGCGTTTCACGTTGCCGAAGTCGGCTTGATCGGTCTGATGGTGATCGTGTTGATCACCGCGTTTACCGGCATCACCGACGAACACCGTCTGGGCAACGCATTCAAGGACGCCATGCCGTTCACCGCGTTACTGGTGGTGTTCTTTGCCGTGGTGGCAGTGATTCATGATCAACAGCTGTTTGCCCCGTTGATCCAATGGGTGCTGGCACTGCCGGCGGATCAACAGCCGGGCATGCTATTCATTGCCAACGGTCTGCTCTCGGCGATCAGCGATAACGTGTTCGTCGCCACGATCTACATCACCGAAGTGAAACAGGCCTTCCTGTCCGGGCACATGAGCCGCGAGCATTTCGAGACGCTGGCCATCGCGATCAACACCGGCACCAACCTGCCGAGCGTGGCGACGCCAAACGGTCAGGCTGCGTTCCTGTTCCTGCTGACCTCGGCGATTGCCCCGCTGGTGCGACTCTCGTACGGGCGCATGGTGTGGATGGCGCTGCCCTACACCGTGGTGATGGGCCTGCTGGGTTGGTATGCCGTCAGCTACTGGCTCTGACAACAACCTCATGCAGGAGCTGCCGCAGGCTGCGATCTGTTGATCTTGCTGCATAAAAAAACAAGATCAACAGATCGCAGCCTGCGGCAGCTCCTGCAAGTGTTACTGGAGGATGTACTTCTCGATCGCCAGGGCTACGCCATCTTCGGTGTTTGGCGCGGTCACCACGTCAGCCTGCCGCTTGACCGCCTCCTCTGCCTGCCCCATGGCTATCGCCAATCCTGCGCAATGGAACATCGCCGGGTCGTTACCGCCATCGCCAATCGCCGCCGTCTGCTCCAGCGGGATGCCCAGATGCGCAGCAATCGTCGACAGCGCGGTGCCCTTGTTGGCCTCCAGCGCCGTCACGTCCAGATAAACCGGCTGCGAACGCGACACCTGAGCCATGCCGTTGACCTTGGGCAGCAGGCGCGCCTCAAGTTCAATCAGCAAATCCGTGTTGTTGCTGGTCGCGACGATCTTGTCGATGCGCTCCAGAAACGGCTCGAAACTCTCGACCACCACCGGCGGATAACCGAGGCCGTGCTGTTCGCGCGGCACCATCGGCCCGTGCGGATCCTTGAGCAGCCAGTCGCCACCGCTGAACACCCAGATTTCCACTTCCGGCTGATCGGCGAACAACGCCAAAGCAATCAACGCCGTCGGCACCGGCAGGTAATGCGCCACCAGCACGCTGCCGTCTGGATTGACGATGGTGCCGCCATTGAAGGCGGCGGTCGGCAGATCGACCCCCAAGGCTTCGATCTGCTGCAACATTGCCTTGGGCGGGCGCCCGGTGGCCAGGCTGAACAACACGCCCGCCTCGCGCAGCGAACGCACCGCATCGATGGTGCGCTGACTCAGGCTGTGATCGGGCAGCAACAGCGTGCCGTCCATGTCACTCAATAAAAAACGGATCGACTCACTCATCCCAGACCATGCCAGACGCGACCATCGCGAGTCAGCAGATCGTTGGCGGCTTGTGGACCGTCTTCCCCGGCGGCGTAAGTCTGCACGCTCGCGTCCTGCTGCCAGGCATCAAGGAACGGTTGCACCGCGCGCCAGCCGTTCTCGATGTTGTCGGCGCGCTGGAACAGCGTCTGGTCGCCGGTCAGGCAGTCGTAGATCAGCGTTTCGTAACCGGTGGACGGCTGCATTTCGAAGAAATCCTTGTAAGCGAACCCCAGCTCGATGTTGGCCATGTTCAACGCCGGTCCCGGCCGTTTTGCCAGCAGGTCGAACCACATGCCTTCGTTGGGCTGGATCTGGATACGCAGATAAGTCGGCTGCAGTTCATCGACTTCGGTGTCGCGGAACTGCGCATACGGCGCCGGTTTGAAGCAGATGACGATTTCGGTGTCGCGCACGCTCATGCGCTTGCCGGTGCGCAGGTAGAACGGCACGCCCACCCAGCGCCAGTTGTCGATCATGACTTTCAGCGCGACATAGGTTTCGGTGTTGCTGTCAGGCGACACGTTGGCTTCCTGGCGATAGCCATTCAACGCTTTGCCATCGACTTCACCGGCGCTGTACTGACCCCGTACCGAATTGGCCCGCGCCTCTTCGACGCTCCACGGGCGGATCGCGCCGACCACTTTGGCCTTTTCACCGCGCACCGCGTCAGCGCCAAACGCGGCCGGCGGCTCCATGGCAACCATCGCCAACAACTGGAACAGATGATTGGGCACCATGTCGCGCAGCGCACCGGTGTGCTCGTAAAAACTGCCACGGGTTTCAACGCCGACGGTTTCCGCGGCGGTGATTTGCACGTGGTCGATGTAATGGTTGTTCCAGAACGCTTCGAACAAGCTGTTGGAGAACCGGCTGACCAGAATGTTCTGCACGGTTTCCTTGCCCAGATAATGGTCGATCCGATAGATCTGTTTCTCGGACATGACCTTGAGCAGGCAGGCGTTCAAGGCTTCGGCAGTGTGCAGGTCGGAACCAAACGGTTTCTCGATCACCACCCTTCTGAACGCTTCGGGGGTTTCTTCGAGCAGTTTGGCGGCTCCGAGACGGCGCACCACTTCACTGAAAAAACGTGGCGCGGTGGCCAGGTAGAACACCGCGTTGCCCGTGCCACTGTCGGCGATTTTTGCCGCCAGCGCGGAATAGGTGCTGTCGTCCAGGAAGTCGCCCTGGACGTAGCTGATACCTTTGGCGAGCTTGGCCCACAAGGCCGGATCAAGCATCTGATCGCCCTTGCCGACTTTCGCCGCCACTTCGGTACGGATGAAGTCTTCGAGTTTTTGCGCGAAGGCCTCATCGGTAATGGCGTTGTGATCAACGCCGACGATCCGCAGATTTTCGTCAAGCAAGCCGTCGCGACTGAGGTTGTACAGCGCCGGCATCAGCAAGCGCTTGACCAGGTCGCCGTGGGCACCGAACAGAAACAGCGTGGTCGGTGGTGCGGGTTCTGCCTTGGATTTTCTGCGGATCGTATGGGTCATTTCTTCGGTGTCTCCACGTGGCCGCCGAAGCCGAAGCGCTGGGCCGAGAGAATCTTGTCGCCAAACGTGCCCTGGCCGCGCGAGCGGTAGCGCGAGAACAGCGAGTTGGACAGCACCGGTACCGGCACCGCTTGCTCCATGGCCGCTTCGATGGTCCATTGACCTTCGCCGCTGTCCGCCACCGAACCGGAGAACCCGTCGAGCTTCGGATCGCTGGCCAGTGCGTCGGCGGTCAGGTCGAGCAGCCACGAGGAAACGACGCTGCCACGACGCCAGACTTCAGCGATGTCGGCCACGTTCAGGTCGAAACGCTGATCTTCCGGCAGGCGTTCGCTGGATTTGGTCTTGAGGATGTCGAAGCCTTCGGCAAACGCGGCCATCATGCCGTACTCGATGCCGTTGTGAATCATCTTCACGAAGTGCCCGGCACCGGCGGGACCGGCGTGGATGTAGCCGTGCTCGGCGCGGTGATCCTCGGACTTGCGGTCCTTGGTGCGCGGAATCTCGCCCATGCCCGGCGCCAGAGCGGCGAACAGCGGATCCAGACGGTTCACGGTCTCGGCATCGCCGCCGATCATCATGCAGTAACCGCGCTCCAGGCCCCAGACACCGCCGGAGGTGCCAACGTCGATGTAGTGCAGGCCTTTTTCGGCGAGGGTCTTGGCCCGGCGAATGTCATCCTTATAGTTGGTGTTGCCGCCATCGATGATGGTGTCGCCGGCTTCCAGCAAATCGCTCAGGGTGTTGATGGTGTCTTCGGTCGGCGCACCGGCCGGCAGCATGACCCACACGGCACGTGGCTTGGCCAGGCCGGCGACCAGCGCAGGCAGATCGGCAACGCCCGTGGCGCCCTCGGCGGCCAGGGTGTCGACAAAGGCGGTATTGCGGTCGTAAACAACGGTGGTGTGACCGTTGAGCATCAGACGCCGCGCAATATTGCCGCCCATGCGGCCCAGTCCAATAATCCCGAGTTGCATGTGCTGATGCTCCTTACTACAAATAAATGTGTGTCATTGGTTATAGCCCAACGCGACTAATGGAGGTTAGTCCAGAGCGTCGGGCCGAAGTTTCCGGGCATTGTGCCCGATCCAGACTGATAACGCCCCGAATCATGCCGAAGACACACCGACCATGAAAAATAAAAAAGTTCCATTCATGGGCAAAAGAAATCAAAATTGGCGCCGATAGCAGATCAGTAGCCCGGCACCGGGACAATCTGCAGTTGAGACACGCCATTTGCGAGGTGAGCAATGGGCACAGTACACACAGCAATGCCGCCACAAACCCTGTATGTCACGATCCGTCGCGATGAATTGCGCCAGTTGAAGGACGAGCGCGACCAATTGAAGCAGGAGCTGGCGCAACTGCGCTCGCTGACCCAGGGCGCTCAGCCCAAACCTCTGCCGGTTGTCCAGCGTCAACCGCACGCCTGACCTGCCCCGCCAGCTTCGGGAACGGCGCCCGTCGTTCCCGTCATGATCCGCTCCTGCCAGCAATCAGCAACTAACGAAGTTTTCACATTACGTTCGTGATACTCGCGCCCATTCTGGCCGTGCGTTTGCGCGCGGCTTCCGTTCGTCGGTTTGATGTAGTGTTCCGGCGGTGGTTAGTGACGATGAGCTGGAGTGCTGAATGGCATTGTTCAAACGCAGCAAAACGACTGCGACAGGTTTCGACTGGGCCGGGGTTCTCTGGCTCTTTGCTTTTTTCTGGTACTTCTCGGGTATCACCCAACTGTTGATCCAACTGACCGGGACCTCCGGTTTCAGCGGTTTCCGTCAGGCCTTCGTGATGAGTGCGCTGTGGCTCGCCCCGATGCTGGCGTTCCCCAAACGTACCAAATTGCTGGCTGCGCTGATTGGTATTGTCCTGTGGGCCTGCTCCATGGCCAGCCTGGGCTACTTCTTCATCTATCAGCAGGAGTTCTCGCAAAGCGTCATCTTCATCATGTTCGAGTCGAACGTGTCGGAAGCCGGCGAGTACATGACCCAGTACTTTGCCTGGTGGATGATCCCGGCGTTCCTCGCGCATACCGCTTTCGCCTACTTTCTCTGGACACGCCTGCGCCCGGTGTACATGCCCCGAGGCCGGGCGTTCGTGGCTGCGATCGCGATCGTCTTCGCCGTGGTCGGCTATCCGCTGATCAAGCAGACCCAGCGTACCGGCAGTTTCGCCGGCGGTTTCGAGAAGTTCGAAGACCGCATCGAGCCAGCGGTGCCTTGGCAAATGGCCGTGGCTTACCACCGATACCTCGACACTCTGGCCGGCATGCAGGACATGCTGCACAGTGCAAGCAAGGTCCCGCCGCTGCATAACCTCAAGGCTGCCGACGCGGATAAACCGTCGACGCTGGTACTGGTGATCGGCGAATCGACCAACCGCCAGCGTATGAGCCTGTATGGCTATGGCCGCAAGACCACGCCGGAACTGGACAAGCTCAAGGATCAGCTCGCGGTGTTCGATAACGTGATCACCCCGCGCCCGTACACCATTGAGGCGTTGCAACAGGTACTGACCTTCGCCGACGAAGAGAATCCGGACTTGTACCTGTCCACGCCGTCACTGGTCAGCATGATGAAGCAGGCCGGCTACAAAACCTTCTGGATCACCAACCAGCAGACCATGACCAAGCGCAACACCATGCTCACGACCTTCTCCGAACAGGCCGACGAGCAGGTGTACCTGAACAACAACCGCAACCAGAACGCCGCGCAGTACGACGGTGACGTGATTGAGCCGTTCAACAAGGCGCTGAGCGACCCGGCGCAGCGCAAGTTGATCGTCGTGCATCTGCTCGGCACGCACATGAGCTATCAGTACCGCTATCCGCCGACCTTCGACAAGTTCCAGGACCGTACCGGCGTGCCGGCCGGTGTGCGTGACGATCAGGTGCCGACCTACAACAGCTACGACAATGCCGTGCTGTACAACGATTTCGTGGTATCGAGCCTGATCAAGGACTACGCCAAGTCCGATCCGAATGGTTTCCTGCTGTATCTTTCCGACCACGGTGAAGATGTGTTTGACTCGGTCGGCCACAACACCCTCGGCCGTAACGAGAACAAACCGACGGCACCGATGTACACCATCCCGTTCATGGCCTGGGCTTCGCCGAAATGGCGCGAGAACCATGACTGGAACTTTGCCGCCGACCTGAGCCGGCCGTACAGCAGCTCGCATCTGATCCACACCTGGGCGGACATGGCCGGTTTGAGTTTCGATGAACTGGACCGCAGCAAGAGCCTGGTCAGCGACAGCTTCAAACAGCGTCCGCTGATGATTGGCAACCCGTACGAACGCGAGCAGCGCGCCCTGATCGACTTCAGCCTGATGAAGCCGAAAAAGGTCGAGCCCACCGCAGCGAATGTCGTGCAGCAGTAACCGCCTGGAAGGCGCCGGTTACGAGAGATCGCAATCGGAGTAACGCATAAAGAAAAAGCTCCGTATCGCAAGATACGGAGCTTTTTTCGTTCTGGGCGGACCGGTTGCCCGCTTGTCCGGGGCCCTGCAGTGCCGCCTGAAGGGAATCGGGGCCACCAGCAAACTCGCCCGCACCTTCCCGCGTTAAATAGCAGCCAGCACGCTCAGAAGGCGTCAGCCAATCGCGCCGCGGGGCCCAAGGTTTTTTCCAGCACAAAAGCAAACGCCCCGAACAAGTCGGGGCGTTTGTGGGTGCATTCGCTTGGGTGCTTTCACACCCTTCGCATTGCAGATCCGGCGTTATCAGTAAGCCTTGCCGGTCTTGTAGAAGTTCTCGAAGCAGAAGTTGGTCGCTTCGATGTAGCCTTCAGCGCCACCGCAGTCAAAACGCTTGCCCTTGAACTTGTAGGCCATGACGCAGCCATTCTGGGCTTGCTTCATCAGGGCGTCGGTGATCTGGATTTCACCGCCCTTGCCTGGCTCGGTCTGCTCGATCAGGTCGAAGATGTCCGGCGTCAGGATGTAACGACCGATGATCGCCAGGTTCGACGGCGCATCTTCCGGCTTTGGCTTCTCGACCATGCTGTGGACGCGGTAGATGTCGTCGCGGATCATCTCGCCGGCGATCACGCCGTACTTGCTGGTTTCCTGCGGGTCGACTTCCTGAATGGCGATGATCGAGCAGCGGAACTGCTTGTACAGCTTGACCATCTGGGTCAGTACGCCGTCGCCTTCGAGGTTGACGCACAGGTCGTCCGCCAGTACCACGGCGAAGGGTTCGTCACCGATCAGCGGGCGACCGGTGAGGATCGCGTGGCCCAGACCTTTCATTTCGGTCTGACGGGTGTAGGAGAACGAGCACTCGTCCAGCAGCTTGCGGATGCCGACCAGGTATTTCTCTTTGTCGGTGCCCTTGATCTGGTTTTCCAGCTCGTAGCTGATGTCGAAGTGGTCTTCCAGAGCGCGCTTGCCACGACCGGTCACGATCGAGATTTCAGTCAGGCCAGCGTCCAGAGCTTCTTCAACGCCGTACTGGATCAGTGGCTTGTTTACCACCGGCAGCATTTCTTTGGGCATGGCTTTAGTCGCTGGCAGGAAGCGAGTACCGTAACCGGCTGCTGGGAACAAGCATTTCTTGATCATATAAGTCCTTGAAAGGGCTGTGTGTACGAGTTTCGGCGCAGTCTAATCAGGCGGCGTGCACCTTACAATGCCCCGCACTGGCTAACCGATGCCAACATAGAGAAATATTCTCGCCGATAGTTCCGTTGGCGACTTCGACCCGCGAAAACAGAGTAGCTCAAACACGCAAATGCGCTGCATCACTCTACGCTCATCATCCCCCAATGTGAGGATTTGTCGGTATCATGGCGCCTTTGAACCAGCGAACGAGACAGATAGATGGCCGCGGTAAAAATCATCAACGGGTATGTGATCGACAAGAAAGACGGCAAGTGGAACCTGACCACGACCAATGGCGAACACATCGCCGGGCCTTTCGACAGCGAGCAGCTGGCGACTGATGTGGCGTCGGTGTTCACTGACACCCCTGCGTCGTCCAAACGCCGTGGCAAAGATCAGGACTGACCGGTTGCGACACGCGCCGAGCCCTGCCCCTGCGCAGGGCTTTTTTGTGGCCGCTCGCAAACCCGATGAAAACAAGTGGCCAATCGCTATAACCTTTTCACTCCGGCGCTGTCAGAGCGTTTAGCCCCTCCCTCGCTGAAGACGACACACTTATGAACATGAACAGATTGCTGCCGCTGATCGCGGTATTGGCCCTGGGTGGCTGTGCCACCTCGCAAACCACCTACCTGAACAACGGCGAACAGGGTTTGAGTATCGACTGCTCCGGGGAAGCCAACTCCTGGGCCACCTGCTACGAAAAAGCCGATGCTTCCTGCGCGGGCACTGGTTATCGCATTGTCGGTACCGACGGCACGCCGGCACCCAAGGACAGCGACAAGACCTTGGGGGTCGATGTCGGCAACTACAAGAATCGCAGCGTGGTGGTGGTCTGCAAATAGACCCTACATGTGGATCTCGGCGAATTTGATCCCGAGCCCGCGCACGATCTCGATCAGGTCATCGAGCCGGGCGAAGGATTCGACTTCGTCGTTATCGTCGACCAGAAAATAGCTGCGACCGGCGCTCTTCTTGAAAAACACGATCCACTCACCCGAGTTCGCCGGATTCTGAATCACATGCGTGGCAGAGATAAGGCCCTCTGCATGCCGTTCCCGTACTTGCTCTCGCTTCATGCGCGACTCCAGAAATGAAAATGCCGCCACAGCATGACTGTGGCGGCATTGGTGCTGATGGCCGCTATTCTATCAGCCGGAAATGCAGGCATTGGCGGCGTTTTGCACGTCGCGAGGACGAATCGGCACATTGGACATGCGCTCATGCAACTTGATGCTGCTGCCGCCGGAACGATCGTCGATATCAAACACCGCTGCCGCGCCAGTGGAAAATTTCCCGGGAACAATCACCCGCACGCCATCCTTGTGCGGCTGCATCTGCAGTGCGCCGCGACTGTTGGCCAGCTTGTCCGCCAGGCACTGCGCATACTCATGGGGTTTCTTGCCGGAAATCACGCTCATGGTGGGCAAGGTTTCATTGATTTCGGAAACACTCGCGCAACCACCCATGACCAACATCAACGGCAGACACACCACACCCCACTTCATACAAATACCTCCCATAAAGACCCTCGGACAGCAGTAATGCCATTTTTCTCCGAGGCTTACTCCATTAAACCCGCAGCGAATCGCGAATAACCGTTTTTAATTGTCAAAGCAGCGCTCGACGGCGGGATAATAACCCGTTCGGGCTGATAAACTGCGCCAATCGCACATGCTATCGTTTTGATTTAGTAGAAAAAGCCCTTCTGGAGGCGCCCATGAAATTCATTCACCAGCGCGAGCACCTCAACGAAGACGACATTGTCGTCATCCAATGCTCGCAAACCTGCAACATCCGTTTGATGAACGACGCCAACTTCCGCGCGTTCAAAAACGGCGGCCGCCACACCTATCACGGCGGTGCTTTCGACACGTTTCCTGCGCGAATCACCGCGCCTAGCACCGGTTTCTGGAACATCACCATCGACACCGTCAGCCGGCGCGCCATCAGCGTCACGCGCAAACCGACCCTGACCCACTCGATCAAGATCATCCGCCGCTCCAGCTCCAAACTGAGCTGAGTTGCCCCAACGCAAAGGTAAGCATGACCGTGGCCCAAACGACCAAATACGTCATCAAATACAAGCTCAACGGTGAGCGCCGCTTCGAGTTCGCGCAACTGCAAAACGGCACCGTGGAAGAAGCCAAGGCTGCACTGGATGCCATCCACGGCCAGACTGAAGATGTGATCAGCGATGTCGCCGTCAGCAAAGCCCTGTAACGCAACACTCCGGATTCGACCGCAAGCGACGGAGTGTTCTGCCGCCGGGATTTGCCCAGACTGACAGCCTCGACCAAAGGGTTCAGGAGTCAGAATGTCAATGTCCCCGTCTCGGCTGGATGCGCTCGATTGGGCAAGCCTCGAACAGCATCTGGATCAATATGGCTATGCCATCGTCCGCTCGCTGCTGTCGGCGCAAACCTGCGAGCGCTTGAGCGCCCTGTATTCGCAGACCGAACCGTTTCGTTCGCAGGTCATCATGGCCCGCCACGGTTTCGGTCGCGGGGAATACAAGTACTTCAGCTATCCCCTGCCGACAACCATCGAACGTCTGCGCACTGCGCTTTACCCGCGCCTGGTGCCGCTGGCCAACCGCTGGTACGAACGCATGAATGTGCCTGTACGCTTTCCCGCAACCCATGCCGGGTTTGTGCAGCGCTGTCACGATGCCGGCCAACTGCGGCCTACACCCTTGCTGTTGCAATACGGCCCGCAGGACTACAACTGCCTGCATCAGGATCTGTACGGAGAACTGGTTTTCCCACTGCAAGTGGCGATTCTTCTGTCGGAGCCCGGACAGGACTTTACCGGCGGAGAGTTCGTCCTGACCGAGCAGCGTCCACGCCTGCAGTCGCGACCACACGTCGTGGACCTGCACAAGGGTGACGCTGTTATATTCGCGGTCAACCAGCGCCCGGTCAGCGGCACACGTGGCGATTATCGGGTGACCATGCGTCATGGCGTCAGTCGCCTGCACAGCGGAAACCGGCATACTCTGGGCATCATCTTCCACGACGCATTATGAGCAGCATGCAACCGAGCCACTTCGACCTGTTCGCCGACCACGAACCCGAGCAACAACCCCGCGCCGAGCAAATCGGCGAACAATCGTGGGTTTTGCGCGGTTTCGCCCTGCCGATGATCGATCAACTGTTGCCGGCGCTGGACGGCGTTCTCACCGCAGCGCCATTGCGTCACATGATGACCCCGGGCGGTTTCAGCATGTCAGTGGGCACCAGCAGCTGCGGAGCGCTGGGCTGGATCACCGATCGCAGCGGTTATCGCTACAGCACCGTGGATCCGCTGAGCGGCAGACCATGGCCGGCAATGCCCCAAGTGCTGTTCGAACTGGCACAGAGAGCGGCGCAGCGCGCAGGATTTGCCGGATTTCACGCGGATTCCTGCCTGATCAACCAATACGTCCCCGGCGCCAAGATGTCTTTGCACCAGGACAAAGACGAACATGCCTACGCGGCGCCGATCGTTTCGCTGTCATTGGGGTTGCCGGCAATGTTCCTGTTCGGTGGTTTTGTCCGCAGCGACAAGAGCCAGCGCATTCCTCTGTTGCACGGCGACATGGTGGTCTGGGGCGGGGTCGATCGCCTGCGTTTTCACGGTGTGCTGCCGATCAAGCCCGGCCAGCATCCGCGTCTGGGCGAACGGCGAATCAATCTGACCTTCCGGGTCGCCGGGTGATCTGAAAAATTTGACCGCAAGGCCCGGAGTGTTACCCACATTGCAGCTGGTTAACCTGAATCAAACAGGTCAACGGACTACTCGCCATGAAAAAGCTTTCGCCGATCATCAATGTTGAAACCGATCCACGCTGGGCCGCCGTGCTCGCGCGGGATCCGCGAGCCGACGGGCAGTTTGTCTATGCGGTAAAAACCACCGGCATCTATTGCCGACCCAGCAGCCTTTCGCGTTTGCCCAAGCCGCAAAATGTCGAATTTTTCGACAGCGCCGAAGCTGCCGAAGCGGCGGGCTACCGCCCAAGCAAACGCACAAGCAAGGATCAGACTGATGTCGCCAGCCAGCACGCCGCGACAGTGGCGATGGCCTGTCGGCAGATCGAATCGAGCGAAACAGTGCCTGCGCTCAATGAACTCGCCAAGGTCGCCGGCCTCAGCCCGTTCCATTTTCATCGCGTGTTCAAGGGCGCTACCGGTCTGACGCCAAAGGGTTACGCGGCAGCGCATCGCTCGCGCCGGGTGCGGGAACGGCTCGCGAATGGCGGCTCGGTGACCGATGCGCTGTACGAAGCAGGCTTCAATTCCAACAGCCGCTTTTACGAATCGGCCGACAAGCTGCTGGGCATGAAGCCCGGTGACTATCGCGCTGCAGGGCGCAACAACGACATTCACTTTGCGGTTGGCCAGTGCTCACTTGGCGCGATTCTGGTGGCGCAAAGCGAACGCGGGGTGTGTGCGATCCTGTTGGGCGACGATCCGCATCAACTGGTGTGCGATCTGCAGGATCAGTTCCGTCAGGCCAACCTGATTGGCGCCGACGCCGCGTTCGAACAGTTGATTGCCAAAGTGGTGGGCTTCATCGAAGCCCCAGCACTGGGCCTCGACTTGCCACTGGATGTGCGCGGCACAGCGTTTCAGGAGCGCGTATGGCAAGCGCTGCGGGAAATCCCGGTGGGTCGCACCGCCAGTTACGCCGAAATCGCACAACGCATTGGCGCACCGACGTCCATGCGCGCGGTGGCGCAAGCCTGCGGCGCCAACCGTCTGGCCGTGGCAATCCCTTGCCATCGCGTGGTGCGCAGCGATGGCAATCTCTCGGGGTATCGCTGGGGTGTGGAGCGCAAACGCCAGTTGCTGGAACGCGAAAACCAGCCTTAGCGAATCCCGATGCAGACCGCCACGGACTCGGGGCCGGTATAGGCCTCGTAGTCGGTGGCATAACGGCGCTGAATCTGAGGGTTCTCCTCAAAGAAGGTCCAGATCCGTCCCCAGGTCGCAATGACCGCGTCGGGCAATGGGCCCTGCGCCTCGAACACCAGATACTCGCCGGCTTCGATCTGTACGGTCTCATAGCCTTTTGGTCGTGCATTGACCGCGACCCCCGCGGTGACATCGAACGCACCCGAGGCATCGGATTCATAGGCCGAATACACACCATAAATTGCTGAGCCGGGGATCTTGCCGGGAATACTCTCGGCCTGTTCTTCACTGAAAAACCGGCCCCACATCGGGCCGATCTTTGCGCTATGGGGCTGGTGCTCTGCGGCGTTGGTCGTGCGCACACGCAGGCCGGCCACGGTGAAGGCGTCGATTTGCTGTCGTTTCAAATCCATCGAAAATGCCGCTCCCTGTAATAGAAGTGCGGCCACGCAGGGCCGCAATGGCGCTTACTCTGTCAGCGATTGACGTCGACCACAACCCTGCCGCGCAGCTGTCCGGCGAGCAATTTGGGTGCCGCGTCGATGGCTTCGCTCAGGGCGATTTCGTGGCTGATCAAAGGTAACAGGGCGAAGTCCAGATCCTTGGCCAGACGTTTCCAGGCGTCGATCCGCCGGGCCTTGGGTTGGGTCACGCTGTTGATGCCGGCCAGGGTCACGCCGCGCAGAATGAACGGCGCCACCGACGCAGGAAAATCCATACCCTGGGCCAGACCGCAGGCCGCCACCGTGCCTTCGGCGCGGGTGCTGGCACAGGCGTTGGCCAGGGTGTGGCTGCCGACCGAGTCGACCACGCCGGCCCAGCGTTCCCTGGCCAGCGGTTTGCCCGGTTCCGACAAGGATGCGCGGTCGATGATCTCGCTGGCGCCCAGTTGTTTCAGGTACTCATGCTCGGACACCCGGCCGGTGGACGCCACCACGCGATACCCGAGTTTGCTGAGCAAGGCGATGGCGAAACTGCCCACCCCACCATTGGCGCCGGTCACCAGCACTTCACCCTGATCCGGCGTCACGCCGTTACGCTCCAGCGCCAGAATGCACAGCATCGCCGTGTAGCCGGCGGTACCGATGGCCATCGCTTGCGCGGCGCTGAAGGCCTCGGGCAAGGGAATCAGCCAATCGCCACGGAGGCGCGCCTTTTGTGCCAGGCCGCCCCAGTGACTTTCGCCCACGCCCCAGCCATTGAGCAGAACCTGATCACCAACCTTATAATCAGGATGCGAACTGACCTCGACCGTGCCCGCCAGGTCGATCCCAGGCACCATCGGAAACTGGCGTACCACCGGGCTGCTGCCGGTAATCGCCAGACCATCCTTGAAGTTCAGCGTGCTGTACGCCACCTGCACCGTCACGTCGCCTTCGGGCAACTGCGCTTCATCGATCTGCTGCAGGCTGGCGCGGTAACCGCTGTCGTCTTTGTCGATCAAAATGCCGTTGAACATGGCTGCTTCTCACTCAATGGATTCAAATCCTCGCGCCTTGAAATAACACAAAGCAACACATTGCCCCACCCGACTTTGCGCCAATTCGCAAATCCGTCCAGTCATTCCAGAGCGGGCGACTATGCTTTTTCGACGGTCGTGCTTTCGCTGCCCCCCTGCTGAAAGCGGCCCCTGTCGATGGAGCTGACAATGCCTTACCCGCGCTCATGGCTTGCAATCCTCATGCTGTGCCTGCTGACCGCCGGCAACCCGTGGGCCGCCCCGGCCACTGCCGACAAACCCGCCGCTGCTGACGCCGCCCCCAGCGCGCCGACGTGGCCGCAAGTGATCACCAGCGGCAAGGCCAGGCTGACCGTGTACCAGCCGCAACTCGACAGCTGGGATGGCTACACACTCAATGCCCGGGCGGCGGTCGAAGCCACCGGCGCCGACGGCAAACCCACCTACGGCATTGTCCAGTTCAGTGCGCACACGTTGGTCGACAAGGCCACGCGCTGGGTCGCACTGGATCAATACAAGATCATCAAGGCCGACTTCCCCGCCGATGCCAGTCAGGCGGATGTCTGGCTCGCGGCACTGCAAAAGGATGCCCAGAGCCGCAAGAAGACCATTTCCCTCGATCAACTCGAGGCCGCCGTCGGTGTGTTGTCGGCAGAGCAGAAAGCCGACAGCGCGCCACTGGAAAATACCCCGCCGGCGATCATCAGTTCCGACGTCCCCGCCCTGCTTGTCTATATTGATGGCGACGCGGCGTATCGCGCGGTCGAGGGCACCGCGTTGCAGCGGGTGATCAACACCCGCCCGTTATTGCTCAAGGACGCCGAGGGCAAGCACTACTTGCATGTGTTTGATGGCTGGATGGTCGCTGACAACCTCAGCGGCGAATACACTCGTCTGACGACACCGCCGGCCGATCTGGAGAAGGCCAAACAGGTGGCGATCCAGAGCCGTCAGGTCGATCTGCTCACCGGGCAGAGTGATCCGAAAGACAAGGTGCCAAATCTGGCCAAGCCGCCGCAGCCGAAAATTTTCATCGCCACCACCCCCACCGAGCTGATCGTTACCGACGGGGCTGCGCAGTGGTCGCCGATCCAGGGCACCAGCCTGCTCTACGTGAGCAACACCACAGGGCACATCTTCAAGGAAATCGGCGACCAGAACAGCTACGTGCTGATTTCCGGACGCTGGTTCCGGGCCGCCGACATGAACGGGCCGTGGACGTTTACCCCGGCGGACAAATTGCCTGCCGACTTCGCCAACATCCCCGACGACAGTCCGAAAGAGAACGTCAAGGCCTCCGTCGCCGGTACGCCGCAGGCCAAGGAAGCCGCGATTGCCGCCACCATCCCGCAAACCTCGGCGATCAAGAAAAGTGCAGTGAAAATGACCGCGCCGCAGTTCGACGGCGAGCCGCAACTCAAACCGATCAACACCACGTCGCTGCAATATGTGGTCAACAGCGCGACGCCGATCATTCGTGTCGACAACGACAGCTGGTATGCCGTGGAGAACGGCATCTGGTTCAGCGCAACGACAGTCAGCGGACCGTGGGTCGTCGCCAGTTCGGTACCGTCGGTGATCTATTCAATCCCGCCGAGTTCGCCGATGCATTACCTCACTTACGTCAAAGTCTATGAGTCCAGCGGCGACACGGTGGTGGTTGGCTACACCCCGGGGTATCAAGGGTCGAACCTGGATCCGGCCACGGGTGTGGTGGTTTACGGCACCGGATACCCGTACACGCCGTGGGTTGGCAGTGTCTGGTATGGGCCGCCCGTGACCTACGGTTTCGGCGTCGCGATTCGCTATACACCCTGGACCGGCTGGACCTTCGGTTTCGGCTTCGGCTGGAGCTGGGGCGGCAACACCGTGGCAATGGGTTGGGGCTGGGGCGCTTATCCGTGGTGGGGCAATTACGGCTGGGGTTATGCCTGGGGGCCGCGCTTGTATCCAGCGCCGCTGGCCTGGGGCGGCGCCGCTTACGGCTATCGCGGCGGTGCCGTGGCCTGGGGGCCCGGTGGCTGGGCCGGCACCACCGGCAACATTTATCGTCAGTGGGGCGACCGCGCGACCGTCAGTCGTTACGGCGCCGGCTACAACGCCTGGACCGGCAATCGCTGGGCCGGTCAGGTCGGCTCGTCCTATAACTCGCGCACCGGGATTGCCGCGGCGGGCCAGCGCGGCGCCGTACACAATGCGTACAACGGCAACTACGCGGCCGGACGCAGTGGTGAGGTGGTCGGGCCGAACGGTGGCGCCATTGCCGGCGGCCGAGTGACGGCGGGCAACGCACGCAACGGCACGCAAGTCACTGCCAACCGTGGCGCGGTGTACAACCCCAACACCGACAAGTCCACGCAATATGCTGGCGTCAGGGGACGCAACGGCGGCGCCGCACGGGTTGGCGACAACGTCTATGCCGGGCACGACGGTAACGTCTACAAGAAAACCGACAACGGTTGGCAATCAATGGTCAAGGGCAGCCCGACCCGCACGGCAGCGGTCAACAACACTGCCCAGCTGCAAAACCTCAATCGTGAATCTGCAGCGCGCAACTTCGGCAACCAGCGCACCAACAACTTTCACAACTCCTCGCAAGTCATGAACCGTTCATTTGGCGGCGGTGGCGGTGGTTTTCATCGACGCTGACGGCGCATGGCTGTCCGTGCGAGGAAAATTCGCGCTGGCCCTGAGTCCGGTTTTGCTGTTAAAAAACCGGCTCTGCCGTCCCTGCCCCGTTTCATCGTTCGGAGAACCGCTTCCATGAGCCAATGGCCTGACACTCGCATTCTTGACCTGCTCGGCATCGAGCTGCCGATCATCCAGGGCCCAATGGCCGGTGCCACGAACTCGGCCATGGTGATCGCCGTGTGCAACGCCGGCGGCCTGGGTTCGATGCCCGCCGCAATGCTGAGTATCGAGCAACTGCGCGAAGAACTGCAGACCATTCGCGAGCACACTCGCAAGCCGTTCAACGTCAATTTCTTCTGCCATCAGCCACCGGCTGCCGATGAACAGCGCGCGCGGGACTGGAAAAACCTGCTGGAGCCGTACTACCGCGAACTGGGTGTCGATTTCGATGCTCCGACGCCGGTGTCCAACCGGGCACCCTTCGATGCGGCAGCGTGCGCCGTGCTGGAAGAGTTTCGTCCTGAAGTCGTGAGTTTTCACTTTGGCCTGCCGGAGAAATCCCTGCTGGATCGGGTCAAGGCCACGGGCGCGAAAATCCTCTCTTCTGCCACGACTGTCGATGAAGCGGTGTGGCTGGAACAAAACGGTTGCGACGCGATCATCGCCATGGGCTACGAGGCAGGTGGTCATCGCGGGATGTTTCTCAGCGATGACCTGAGCAGTCAGGTCGGTACCTTTGCCCTGGTGCCGCAGATTGTCGATGCGGTGAAAGTACCGGTGATCGCTGCCGGCGCCATTGCCGATGCGCGCGGGGTGGCCGCGGCATTCATGCTCGGTGCATCGGCAGCGCAGGTCGGTACCGCGTATCTGTTCACCCCGGAAGCGAGAGTCAGCGCCTCCCATCACCAAGCGCTGCGCACCGCCAAGGAAAGCGAAACCGCGATTACCAACCTGTTCACCGGGCGCCCGGCTCGCGGCATTCTCAATCGGGTGATGCGCGAAATCGGCCCGATGTCAGCGAAAGCCCCAGCCTTCCCGCTGGCCGGCGGAGCGCTGATGCCCTTGCGTGCAAAAAACGAAGCGCAGTTCAGCAACCTCTGGGCCGGGCAGGCTTTTCCGTTGGGCAAGGAGCTGAGCAGCGCCGAGCTGACCCGGGAACTGGCGCAAGGCGCGCTGGCAAAACTGGTCCGACACTGACCCGATCCAGGATGAGGCACGGCGCAGCCTCATCCTGTATACAACAGCACTTCCTGTTTAGCGGCATTTCGCTATATATTTCGCTATATAGCGTTTCACCCTTCGCATCGGTGCAGTCCACCTCCAACAATAACTGCCCTCTGCAATCGCCAATAACGGAGCTGTTATGACCATTCGTGCCTCACGTTTTGCCCCCACTTGCCTGGCTTCTTTGCTGGCGGTATTTGCCTTTGGCGCCGCTCACGCCGATGAGGTGCAGGTGGCGGTTGCCGCCAACTTCACCGCGCCGATCCAGGCCATTGCTGCCGACTTCGAAAAAGACACCGGGCACAAACTGGTCGCCGCCTACGGGGCCACCGGCCAGTTCTACACCCAGATCAAGAACGGCGCGCCGTTCGAAGTGTTCCTCTCGGCGGACGACACCACGCCGGAAAAACTGGAAAAAGAAGGCGATACCGTCAAGGGCTCGCGCTTCACCTACGCCATCGGCACCCTGGCGCTGTGGTCGGCGAAGGAAGGTTATGTCGATGGCAAAGGCGAAGTGCTGAAGAAAAATGAATACCAGCACCTGTCCATCGCCAATCCGAAAGCCGCACCGTACGGGCTGGCAGCCACTCAGGTGCTGGAAAAACTCAAGCTGACTGAAGCGACCAAAGCCAAAATCGTTGAAGGCCAGAACATCACCCAGGCCTACCAGTTTGTGTCCACCGGTAATGCGGAACTGGGCTTCGTAGCACTGTCGCAGATCTACAAGGACGGCAAGGTCACCAGCGGTTCGGCGTGGATCGTTCCAGCGAACATGCACGACCCGATCAAACAGGACGCGGTAATCCTGAACAAAGGCAAAGACAGCGCCGCCGCCAAAGCACTGGTTGACTACCTCAAAGGCCCGAAAGCCGCTGCGGTGATCAAGTCCTACGGTTACCAGCTCTAAATGTCGCTCTCGAGTGCCGACTTCGCGGCGATCTGGCTGACCCTGAAACTGGCGTCCCTGACCACCGCGATCCTGCTGGTCGTCGGCACTCCGATTGCCCTGTGGCTGGCGCGCAGTCGTTCCTGGCTACGCGGCCCCATTGGCGCAATCGTCGCCCTGCCCCTCGTGCTACCGCCGACCGTGATCGGCTTCTATCTGCTGCTGGCAATGGGGCCCAATGGCTTTCTCGGCCACTTCACGCAATGGCTGGGCCTGGGCACGCTGACCTTCAGTTTTACCGGGCTGGTGATCGGTTCGGTGATCTATTCCATGCCGTTTGTGGTGCAACCGTTGCAGAACGCGTTCGCGGCCATCGGCACCCGTCCACTGGAAGTGGCCGCGACCTTGCGCGCCAATCCCTGGGACACTTTCTTCAGCGTGATCCTGCCTTTGGCCCGCCCCGGTTTCGTAACCGCGGCGATCCTCGGGTTCGCGCATACCGTTGGTGAATTCGGCGTGGTGCTGATGATCGGCGGCAACATTCCCGACAAGACACGCGTGGTCTCGGTGCAGATCTACGACCATGTCGAGGCGATGGAATATGCCCAGGCCCATTGGCTGGCCGGGGCGATGCTGGTGTTTTCGTTTCTGGTGTTGCTGGCGCTCTACTCCAGCCGCAAGACCCGCGCGGGTTGGAGCTGATCGATGATTGATGCACGTCTGAAAATCACTTATCCGGGTTTCAGCCTGGATGTTGATCTGCATTTGCCGGGGCGTGGCGTGACTGCGCTGTATGGTCATTCCGGGTCGGGCAAAACCACTTGCCTGCGCTGTATCGCCGGGCTTGAGCGAGCCGAGCAGGGTTTCATCCAGATCAACGACGAAGTCTGGCAGGACAGCGAACGCCGGATTTTTGTCCCGCCGCACAAACGAGCGCTGGGTTACGTGTTCCAGGAAGCCAGTCTGTTCCCGCACCTGTCAGTGCTGGCCAATCTGCAGTTCGGTCTCAAGCGCATTGCCAAGGCCCAGCGCCGTGTCGACATGGCGCAAGCCACCGAACTGCTGGGCATCGGCCATCTGCTGGAGCGCCATCCGCAGCATCTGTCCGGCGGCGAACGCCAGCGTGTCGGTATCGCCCGCGCGCTGTTGACCAGTCCGAAACTGCTGCTGATGGATGAGCCGTTGGCGGCCCTCGACAGCCAGCGCAAAAACGAAATCCTGCCGTACCTGCAACGCCTGCATGATGAACTGGACATTCCGGTGCTCTATGTCAGCCACGCGCAGGATGAGGTGGCGCGGCTGGCCGATCATCTGGTGTTGCTCAGCGATGGCAAGGCCCTGGCCAGCGGCCCGATTGGCGAGACCCTCGCCCGGCTGGACCTGCCAATGGCGCTGGGCGATGACGCCGGGGTGATCATCGAAGGCCAGGTCAGCGCCTACGATGCCGAGTACCAACTGCTGAGTCTGCAATTGCCGGCCACGGCCATGAACATCCGCGTGACGCACGCGCCGATGGCGGTCGGTCAAGCCTTGCGCTGCAAGGTGCACGCCCGCGACATCAGTCTGGCCCTGCACAACAGCGAAGCCAGCAGTATCCTCAATCGCTTGCCGGTGACCGTGGTCAGCGAGCTGGCGGCGGACAACGCCGCGCATGTGCTGATTCGTCTGGATGCCGGCGGCACACCGCTGCTGGCACGGATCACGCGGTTTTCCCGGGATCAGCTCGGCATCCACCCGGGCCAGCATTTGTGGGCGCAGATCAAGGCCGTCGCCGTGCTGGCCTGAATTGGTTGGCACGACGGCCACGGCCCGCGGTCAATCGCTGTAACAGAGCGATTCGCCAAGGACACCGCCATGCCCGACACTGTACTAGCCGACGTCTTACCGCCCGACCTGCATTACGTCGACGATACCCAACCCGGCATCCGCCGTAAAAAACTGCGTGGCAAATTCGCCTACTTCGATCCGGCCGGACAACGCATCAACGACCCCGATGAGATCAAGCGGATCAACGCGCTGGCAGTGCCGCCGGCCTACACCGACGTGTGGATCTGCGCCGATCCGCGTGGCCACTTGCAGGCCACCGGCCGCGATGCCCGGGGCCGCAAGCAGTATCGCTATCACCCGCGCTGGCGCGAGGTACGCGACGCCGACAAGTACTCGCGCTTGCGTGAGTTCGGCCTGGCGCTGCCGAAGTTGCGCAAACAGCTCGAAACCCTGCTCGACGCACCCGGTTTCAGTCGCGACAAGGTCATGGCCACGGTCATCACGCTGCTCGACGCCACGCTGATTCGTGTCGGCAACACTCAATACGCGCGGGACAACCGCTCCTATGGCCTGACCACCCTGCGCAGCCGGCATGTCGAGGTCAACGGCAGCGCGATCCTGTTTCAGTTTCGCGGTAAAAGCGGCATCGAACACCAGATCACCGTCAAGGATCGTCGCCTGGCGCGCATCATCAAGCGCTGCCTGGAAATCCCGGGACAGAATCTGTTTCAGTATCTGGATGAAAATGGCGAGCGGCACACCATCAGCTCCCACGACGTCAACAGCTACTTGCAAACCCTCACCGGTGCCGACTTCACCGCCAAGGATTACCGCACGTGGGCCGGCAGCGCGCTGGCCCTGGCGGTATTGCGCGAACTGCAATGGGAGTCGGAAGCCGAGGCGAAACGGCATGTGGTGGAGATGGTCAAGAGCGTGTCCAAACAGCTGGGCAACACCCCAGCCGTTTGCCGCAAGTGCTACATCCATCCGGCCGTGGTCGAGCGCTTCCTGCTCGGTGCGCTGGCCGAACTGCCACGCCCGAGGGTGCGCAAGGGCTTGCGCGCCGAGGAAGTGGCGCTGGCGATGTTTCTCGAGCAAATGATGGACGCGCCTTGATCGCGCTGGTAGCCGAGCAATCAATCGCGGTTTCCCACGATCCTGAGTTTCTACAGGCGTTGAAGCAGACGCATCGCCTGGATCGGCACGCCACAGAGTGGCGGCTGCAACCGACGAACTGACTGGCTATTTTTTGCACGATCGGCCAAGGCTTCTATAGTTGATCTGACACCTATTTGCTGTGGTGACGCCATGGAAGACATCTTTGTCGTGAAGCGCTGCAACAAGATCATCATTCACGGCCGTCGCGCCGGGGAAAGTCAGCATGAACCTGCCGAATCCAGCAGCTGGTTTCGGATCAATGACACCCGAACCGGAGGCTTCATCGGTGACGGCTATGATCTTGAAGAAGATGCCCGGCGCGAATGCCAAAGGCTCAATGCGGCCAGCTCGCCGCGACCGGCGCGACAATCGGCCGGCTGATGCAATTGACAGGCGGGGTCTATACTCATAGCAGCTGACGGACCAGCGCCCCAACGGCAGAGAGCTCGCAGCCTGCGGGCTTTTTGCTGCCTCTCAACGGTTTGTCTGAACGGAGGTGCTCCATGTCCGAAAAAGAGTCCATCACCACCCTCCTCACCCTGCTTGACTCCCGTCAGGCGCGCCTGGCTGCGGCCTGCAAGGAAATTGCCGACTGGGTCGATCATCAAGGCGGCCATCCGACCGCCCTGCGCATACGTGATCGCCTGAACGACATCGAAAAAGATACGCCGCTGATTCGCAGCACCCTGTCTTCGCTGCAACCTGTCGAGCGGCCACTGCCTCGTTTCAGATGACCGGATGGCAATAAACGACAGTCTCAACGCGTACCGCCTGGCCGACCCGGCGAACACCCGCAGTCGTGGGAGGTCATAACCTGTACACGTCACCAGGAGACTGATCCATGGTTATCCATTTCAAAGTAGACGGGCACCTGGCTTGTGGTCACAAGGGCAGCAACCTTGCCTCGAGCCAGGAACTCAATCGCGTCAAATGCCGCAGCTGCCGCAACACCGATGCCTACAAAAATGCGCGCAAAACCCAGCGCAATGCTGCTCGGCGTGCAGCGCGCCACACCAAGGCTGACCACGGTGCATCGAACTGGCGTTCGGAATGGATCGCACGCTTGACCGCTCTGGCGGGTCCGCAACGCCTGCCACGGGGCTTTTTCGGGCAAGCGTTTGTGTAACCGCTTGATGTCTTGGTTTTCGTCCATCACTCAGCGCGAATTACCACGAGTTCACCGCTCGAAACCATCAATGCTCTGGCCTTATCGTCAGGGCATTGATGATTTCGAGCAGCCCTTCACCCTGAGTCAAGCTTGCAAATAGCCAACGCGCCCTCATAACCAGATCCGTATCCACAGTCACCGAGAGGCAAAAAGATCATGACCGGAAAGACCGAAACCGCGATTCTCGCCGGGGGCTGCTTCTGGGGCATGCAGGACCTGCTGCGACGCTATCCCGGCGTACTGCAGACGCGAGTCGGCTACAGCGGTGGCGATGTACCGAATGCCACGTACCGCAACCACGGCAACCACGCCGAGGCCATCGAAATCGTCTTCGACCCTGCCGTGATCAGCTACCGGCAAATCCTTGAGTTCTTTTTCCAGATCCACGATCCCAGCACACCCAACCGACAAGGCAACGATCTCGGCCCCAGTTATCGCTCGGCGATTTACTACCTTAACGAACAGCAACGCGACATTGCTGAAGACACCGCTGCCGACGTCGATGCATCCGGGCTGTGGCCGGGGCGCGTGGTCACTGAAATCGAACCGGCGGGCCCCTTCTGGGAAGCGGAACCCGAGCACCAGGACTATCTGGAGCGGATACCGAATGGTTACACCTGCCATTTCATCCGCCCGAACTGGAAGCTGCCGAAACGCAGCTGAAAACACATCTGCGTAATCACTCCACGCAAGGCGCTGGCCTCAGCTGAGGCCGGCGCTTGCGCACCTCTGGAATTGATCATTTTGGTGAGCCCTCCGTAGCACAGTTCAAGCGCCCGAGGATGAACATACGTTCATCGCAAGCCTGGCTCTAAGCGTCTAGCCTGCGGGTTCCAACATAGTGCCTACAGGAGTACCCCACCATGTTCTCGCACGAAAGCATTCCACTGATTGCCATTTTCACCATCATGCTGCTGTGCGTACTGGCTGCGTTTTTGCACCCGGTACATGCATTCTTCAGCTGGCTGCGCAGGCGCAAGGAACGATTAAACGCCCAGGCTGCAAAAGAGGTTGATTCGCGCTGAATGTATTCCCTAAACCGGCCCGGGCATGCCTGGACTTGTTGTTTTCTGACTGAACAGCAGATACAAAAAAGCCCAGCACGGGGCTGGGCCTGATTGTTCGCCAACGTTAAAACATGCAGGCTTTTCGGCCACAAGAGTAGAACTCAAGTGACTTACGCAAGAGCCCTTTCGTGCTCGCTTTCATGCACGTAAACCCATGAAATTCCGGATGGCGAGGTCTGGTCGAGGCGCATAAGCGCCGAATCGACTTTCTTCTTGGTGATGCCGTCTTTGACAAGGTCGAAAACGGCCAGGAAGCAGTCCCCTGGAAGCGCTGTGATCGAGAGGTTAGTGATGTGCGATTCAGGGCTTCCAGCACGCTCGCCGTACAAACCCCAAAGTCGCTCCCAATAATCCGCTCGACTCATGATCTGTCCATCAGTGAGTACCACACGAAAGTCATTCGCCAATGCGTCGTACAGGGGTTTGATGGCGCCTTCCGACCGGGAAGACATACCGCGCGACCACGGAAAGAAGAGATTGTACCAACGGTACACCTCGGCTTCGACGAGAGCGGTTTTATCGGTTGCTGCGTGCACTTGATTGATTGCCATCGGTGTTCTCCTTAACACGTCAAAAATGGCGGGTTTGGCGTGACAGACTGGGGGGCTGAATGCCCATCGCCTGAACGATGCACCGCGCCTTGATCAAGATCCATCCTGATATCAACGCCATCGGGTCAAGCTCAAATGTTCACTCAATAACTTTTGATATCTTCGACCAAGCAACAAACGTAGACGCTCGCAGGATTGATTGCATCAAGAAGTGACAAACGGTCTTTGCAAACAGGAAGAAGAGGACATGGAAGAATTGACGACGAGCCATTTAAAAATGGTGCCCTGAAAACAAACAAGGGTCTGCATCAGCTTTCGCCCGCAAACCCTTGATTTTAGATGGTGCCCGAAGCCGGAATCGAACCGGCACGCCCTTACGAGCGGGGGATTTTAAGTCCACAATTTTTTACCCTTAATTCAATAGCTTACGTTCAGTTTTTTTCCGCATCACAGAAATTTTCTCTCCGTTTTAAGACAGCAAAACCAGCACCCTAAAAATAAATTGCGGAAAGAAATTGGGCTGCAGGATCACGCATTTTAAGAGAACTCAGATGCACGTCAGTAGCCAGACAGCCAAGGAATGACAGACCAGCATCGGGATGACTGGTTGCCGTGGCCGCAACAAAGCCCCCACGCCTGGTCCAGGTGTGGGGGCCGAGTGAACATAAGCTGGAATTCCATGTAGCAGGCGTCAAAGGCAGCTATCGGCCCAGAGTGTGTAAAAACTCCAAAGCCAGCTCGGATGCTTAAAAATCGCCCCCCAAACGCGCATTGCCGCATCTGTCCGGCGTCAGTAGGATTCGGTCATCGCTGACATAAATGGATGTGTATATGGAAAGCATGCCGAGACTGGAAATTGAGCGCGTTGCGTATCAAGAGTTTTTAACTCTTTGGGAACGCGGAGCATTCGATAATCAGCGCTTAGGCCAAGCGTTCTATAACCATTTTCGGCTTCATCGTCTGTGCGACCAAACGCGCCTTTTCAGTCTCTATGAAACTGACGGAGACAAGGCCATAACCGCGATCTCCCGCCTGTTCCAAATCAGATAACTTCGACCCCGCGTTTCGCGAGAGCAGGGTCAGCCCTGGGTCGATAGTCGCCTCTCATAAGAGACTGCATTGGCCCAGAGTGTGTAAACGCTTTTGCGAACCCTTGCTATGATTTCTGAGGATTTCATCGCAGGGATCGCCCATGAAGCGCTTTATCCAAGGTGAACATCGAGGCCAAGGCACCTTGCTTCCCGAGAGCTTCGACGATTACGTCAGCGATACCAATCCAGTGCGTGTAGTCGACGTTTTCGTCGAGGAACTCGACCTGGTCAGTCTGGGTTTTGACGGCGCTATTCCCGCTGACACAAGCCGTCCTGCTTACCACCCGGCGATCCTGCTGAAGATCTATATCTACGGCTATCTCAACCGCTTTCAGTCGAGCCGACGGCTGGAACGAGAAGCCCAACGCAACATCGAGCTGATGTGGCTGACCGGCCGTTTGATGCCCGATTTCAAGACCATTGCCAACTTCCGAAAAGACAACAGCAAGGCCGTCCGAGGCGTTTGTCGCCAGTTCGTCGTGCTCTGTCAGCAGTTGGGATTGTTTGGAGAAAATCTGGTCGCCATCGACGGCAGTAAATTCAAAGCCGTCAACAATCGCGACCGCAATTTCACCAGCGCCAAACTGAAGCGGCGAATGGAAGAAATTGAATCGAGTATCAACCGTTATCTGGCGGCACTCGATGCTGCCGATCGGCAAGAACCCACAGTCTCTGAGCCCAAAGCCGTGCGCCTGGAAGAGAAAATCGCCGAGCTCAAAACTCAAATGAAAGAGCTTCAGGCGATCGAAATCCAGCTCAATGAGTCGCCCGATAAACAGGTCTCACTGACCGATCCAGACGCCCGTTCCATGATGACGCGCGGCACGGGAATCGTCGGTTACAACGTGCAGACGGCGGTCGATACCCAGCACCATTTGATCGTTGCGCACGAGGTGACCAACGTCGGTTCCGACCGCGTTCAACTCAGCTCGATGGCCAAACAAGCCCGCGAGGCGATGGCGTCAGATACGTTGTCGGTAGTGGCTGACCGAGGTTGCTTCAAAAGCGAACAAATCCTCGCTTGTCACGATGCAGGTATCACCGCCTACGTGCCCAAGCCTATGACCTCTGGAGCCAAGGCTGACGGGCGTTTCAATAACGATGCCTTCATCTATGACGCGGCAAAAAACGAATACATTTGTCCAGCTGGCGAGGCGCTGATCTGGCACTACTCCTACGTTGAAAAAGGCCTGAAGTTGCATCGTTACTGGAGTTCGAAATGCCAGGGCTGCGCGTTGAAATCGCAATGCACTCCGAGCACGGAACGACGAGTTCGACGCTGGGAGCATGAAGCCGTATTGGAGGAAATGCAGCTTCGGCTGAGCAAAGCGCCGGAGATGATGCGAGTCCGAAAACGGACGGTTGAGCATCCCTTCGGGACGCTCAAGCAATGGATGGGTGCGACGCACTTCCTGACGCGAAAGCTGGCCGAGGTGAGTGCGGAGATGAGCTCGAATGTGCTCGCCTACAACTTGAAACGGGTCATGAAAATCATCGGTACCCATCACTTGATGAAGGCGCTAACAGCCTAAAAACCGGCCTGTTTTTACGTGTCCCGATGATCTGGCGCGTTGCTGGGGCGGTTAGCTCATCAGTACGGGACATCGTGCCTTGATCAGGCTACTAAGCGGCACAGTCGCTCAGCCTTGAAGATCGATACGGGATCTAGCGTTTTTACACACTCTGGGCCATTAGCAGTCATAGCCGGTTGCCGTCTGTCACGAGGTGCAGCAACTGACAGTGACTTCAACCGATCGATGTAACACGACTAAAGTAATCGTCCGGCGGACACACCTGCTTGATCCCTAAGATAAGGGCGACAATGTCCGCGTAACTGCCTTGATAATGATTTGCGTGCACAGCCCTGAGCGCGCTCACTAACTATGCCCTGACAGAGAACCTCAACGGCTAGCTTTTAGCACTTCAAGCATCGCCTCGGCAGCCAGGGTGTGGATTTTGCGGGTCGGGTGCCATTCATCCCAGTAGTAATGGGCATCTGGGTTTTGACACACGGGCTTGACGTCCGGATAGGTGGTTTGGCAAGGAGTATCCAAATCCTTCAACCCCGCAACATCGGGTGCCGCACGAAGTTTGTTGCTGAAGGCCAGGTAGTCAAAGTAACTAATACTGACATGATGGGCATTAGCCAATGCTGTCAGCACGGCTGGCAGTTTTTGTTCGAGTATCTGCTGGTATGTTATTGCACTCTTGACTTGATTGCCCTGCACCACAGCTGGAACGTGACTCAAATCCGTGGTCCCCACGACCATTAAGTGCATCGCACCTTCTGCAATCAGCGCCTCGGTGCTCCTCTGTATATTCGCCACGCTTTTCTGGCTTAGCACTTCAATCGATTCTGGATGCGAGAAGTCGGCCCATTCAAAAAAGTCGTTGGCTGAGATGAAAATAAAATAGAGCGAATTCGGATCCGCTTTGTGTTTTTTAGCGGCTTTTAGATGATCGGCAATTTGGCCGAAAACGCCAGTGTCGCGAGATGGCTCCATCCAAGCATAGTAGTTGCCGTTGCCGCTCTTGGCACCGCCAATCGCGTAATCGGTCAAGGGTGTTTTCAAGACGCGAGCCAAGTTCTCGACGGCGGTGGGGCCATTGCTCCAGCGCCCCTTCCAATACAACGAGCCGGGCAGCTCCTGTGCATCTCTAATCTTCTGCATGGCTAAAGTTCTAGTGAAGGTTTCACCCGCACCATTGTCAGAGTAGCTGTCACCGAAAGCATAGAGATGATTGTAGCTTGGGGCACCAAAGGCGGTTGATGCAGTCAGTGCCAAAAGAGCAGCTAAGCAGGCGAGTCGAGTCATTGATAGTCTCCCAGGTTGTAACCTCAGACTACCGGCGGCAACGTTTTCACTTGTCACTGTTGCGACCTTTGTTTAGCCGAGTGCGTAATGAAGGTCCTGTTCGCGACAGATAGGAATCGGTTGAGTCCAGCAACGACAGGTGCAGTCTAAGGATAAAGCGGCCAGCAAATACACCTTGCACCGATCGGGCAGGCATTCACTGATGCGGCAGCAGTTGCTCGATAGTTGTTGCTCCTGACCGGTTGAATCCACAGCCAATAGCGGCCCTTGGTTGCGCGCGCGATACGCGAATCGACCCGAAGGTGCTCTCAAGGGCGATACAGTCGAATCGCACCTACCATGAGGGACTAAAATCAGTAGATTGGGTTCCGCTAGACAAGGAGTGTCGAAGTGCATCTTGTGCGTGTTCGCGTCCAGAACTTCAGAGGCATCGCCTACGGTGAGGTCCATCTCAATGGACACACTGCTTTTATTGGTGACAACAACGCCGGCAAGTCCACATTGCTGGAAGCGGTAGACCTGGTACTTGGCCCAGAGCGCCTGAGTCGTCGTCCTGTAGTTGATGAGCACGATTTCTACGCAGGTATGTACGTAGATCCGGCCAAGAACGAGGTCGTCCCGATCCAGATCGAGGTTATAGTCGCTGGACTCTCCGATGAGCAGCTGCGGCATTTCCGCGACCATATCGAGTGGTGGGATTCACAGGCCAAGACATTGCTGTGGGGGCACCGCCAGAGGGAACGGACGCCCCCCATGTTGGCGCAGCAATACGCGTCTTCTTCAACGGCTGGTATGACGTAGAAGAGGACGACTTCGCTGGGGATACCTTTTACGCCATTCCCGAAATGCCGGATGGTTCCTACCTGCGGTTCTCTGCGCCCGACAAACGAAAGTGCGGTTTTCTCTATCTTCGCACCCTACGAATTGGCGTCCGCGCACTCAGCCTAGAGCGAGGCTCTTTGTTGGACGTAATCCTTCGGCTGAAGGAGACACGACTGGCAATGTGGGAAGACGTGCTCGACCAACTGAGGGCATTGCCAGTTGGAGAGACCGAGGATATCGGCAAGTTACTTATCGCAGTCCAGGGGCAGTACGGCACTACGTACCATCCGACTGGGCAGAGCAACCCCACATGCGGGTTTCGGACCTCGCCCGCGACATGCTCCGTCGAACCCTGACTGTCTTCATGGGCACTGGAGCGAAAAGGCCGGACGGCTCCGTCTATTCCGCCCCATATCAGCACCAAGGCACTGGCACTATTAACACGCTGGTATTGGCTCTGCTGTCTATCATCGCCGAACTCAAGCAAAGCGTGATCTTCGCGATGGAAGAGCCAGAGATCGCGCTTCCGCCGCACACCCAGAAACGAATTATCAATTCGCTACGCCAGAAGTCGGCACAGGCCATCTTCACCTCCCACTCACCCTACGTGCTGGAGGAGTTCGATCCTGCCCAGGTGGTGGTTCTCAAGCGCACGGCCGGTGTTATCTGCAACATACCCACCAGCAGCAAGCCCAAGGCTTATCGCACAGAGTTTAAAGCTCGGTTCTGCGAAGCTCTACTTGCCCGCTACGTACTTGTGCTTGAGGGCCGTACGGAGTTCGACGCATTGCCTGCCGCCGCCCGCCGGCTCGCCGAGCTGGATCCCACGCGATTCAAATCTCTCGAAAACCTTGGAGTGGCTATCGTCGATGCTCGCGGCGAGACCAATGTCGCTCCTCTGGGTACATTCTTCCGGTCTCTCGGCAAGATCGTGTTCGCGGTGTTCGACAAGCAATCACAGGAGGCGCTCGCAACCCTCACGGCCTCGGTCGATCATACCTATGAATCCGCGACTAAGGGCTTCGAAAACCTTGTGTTGTATGGCGTGTCTGAGGTCGCACTCCGCAGCTATGCTAGTAAGCGATCTGGCCATCAACGCTGGGGCTATAAATGTTCCTTGTCATGCTGCCTTCCCGATTTTCCTACCGGTAACTCTATCCTAATTCAGCGATGAAACCTTGTTGTCTACTCCGAGAAAACGCAGGTGGTAGAGATTCTAGAAACCGTGCCAACTGGAAGGTCGGGGGTGCAACCTGGTTCATTCCGATATACGTCGTCCTGTCGATCAGGTCGCCAAAAGACGAGTCCATGAGTAGCCTTCGGGGCAACATAACTTCCTGATGGTCTCCTGAGGATACGGCTCGGGAAGGTGTATTGGCCAGACGGTTACGAAAACTCATCGCACGGGTATTAATCCACTTACCTTGATGGCAGTACTAGCGGCCTTTGAACTCAGGAATTTCAACAGCGCTGCAGCCTCCTCTTGCTGTACGCCACCAGTAGAGATAGCTGCAGAATACATCGTCATTTTCTGCACCTGATCTGGAATAAGCCCGATCACATCAATACCTTCCGTGTGCATCAATTCACTCAGTTGTTGGAAGCCTATCTCTGCTTCGCTACGAGCGACTGCTTCTCCGACGGGTTCGGCGGAAATCGTCCGCGTCTTGATCCTCAAGCTTTCTGAAATGTGCATTTGAGGGAAGAGAATGCGAGACAGGTATGTTCCGCTGGGCGTATCCGATAGAGCCAAGGATTTGGCACTGAGTAGCGTTTTTTTGAAGGCTTTCATGTTGCCTATATCGGGCTTTTTTGCACCTTTTTGGACGGCCATTGCAATGAACGACTTGCCAAGATCAATTCGACTCGTTTTTTGCAGCTGCCCCTGATCCATCAAATTTCGAAGCTCCCAATCCTCTATGATTACGATATCCGCTTTTTCACCGCGCAAGAGCCGATTAGTGATTGCAATTGGGGTATTCCCGGTAGGTGGAGACTCTTTGATGACCAAGCTGAATCCTGTCTCTTTTTCATATACGGGAGCTAAGGATTGAATCGCTGCGATGAAGCCTCCAGACACAAATAGGGTAAGCGTTTTGGTAGAGGTCGCATCCTGTGCCTCGATGCCATCTGCCAAGAACAACAAGCAGGCCAATGCGAGCCTCAGTAAGGTCTTCGTCATGACGGAGTATCCTGAATCCAGCGTAGAAATGAGGTTTAGCAGTGAAGGCGCAAAAAAATAGTCACATTTCAAGCAATGTCGAAATTAAGGAGAGTTAAGAAAAATTTAGTTTACCGTCCGTTGCACCCTACCTAGGCTGCATCCATCTTGAGATCTACGGCGCTTGGAGCCTGCTTGAGTCTTAGGTTTGCAATCGTTGTGTGGAGTAAAAAATGAATCGCGCGCTAGTAATAGATGACGATGAGGTTACAGCCAAGGCTATTGTTAACACGCTTACCTCCCATGGATTCGATGTTCAGTGGGCGGCTAACGGTCGTGATGGATTGTCAGCGGCTATTTCTGGCGACCATGATGTGATAACGCTTGACCGAATGCTGCCTGATTTTGATGGTTTGACGATAGTAAGCACGTTGAGAAGCCTTGGCATTCTGAAGCCAGTCTTGATGATCAGCGCATTGTCTGATGTCGATGAGCGGGTAAAAGGGCTTCGTTCGGGGGGCGATGACTACCTGACCAAACCGTTCTCTACGGTTGAAATGATCGCCAGGGTGGAGGTGCTGCTGAGGCGCCCAACCGCAGGTGAAAGTGAGCGTCATTTGAGCTTTGGCAACCTCCATATCGATCTCATTGAACACTCACTCAGTCGTTCGAATGTGCACATTCCGCTTCTCCCAACCGAATTCAAACTGCTCACTTATTTCATGCGCAACGCGGGTCAGTTGGTCACTAGAACCATGCTTTTTCAGGCGGTTTGGGGATATCACTTCGATCCTGGCACGAACATTATTGATGTTCATATCGGTCGGCTGCGGAAAAAAATCGAGGGGAGCGGTTCCCCTGTTATTCAAACAATTCGTGGTTCTGGTTATGTACTTGCTTCCCAGGAGTGAGCGCTGGCGTTCTTCCAATAGTCGCCTTCTCGGGCTTTACGCCTTGTTTTTTATCGCTTGGGGAGCCGTTTTTACGGGGGTGCTTTATTGGAAAATCTCAACCTATCTCGGGGCTGTTGCCGAGCGGACATTGATGCAACGCGCCCACTATTATCAAAAAATCGATGATGCCAGCCTAGAGGATGAACTGGCTGCCAGTGAGGTGTATTCGACTTCAGGGATCGACGCCTACGGTTTGTTCAAAGCTGACGGCACACATATCGCCGGTGACCTTCTCCGGTTACGAGCAAGTCTCCCAGATGATGGCCAGGTACATTATCTGGAGCGAGGTTTGAGCATCGCATTGCCACGCGAGCAAACCCGAAGCAGCCATGCGCTAATGCAACATCGGCGTGATGGTCGAATTTTGATCCTGTCGCGTGATGGAGGATCTATCTCCGCAGTCGGCGGCATCATCGAGCAGGCATTAATTTGGGGGTTTTCTCTTACCCTTATCCCTGGGTTGATCGGTTGGTGGCTCTTGAGGCGAAGGCCCTTACGCAGAGTGCAGCGACTTCAAAGCTGCACCGAAAGTATCGTATCGGGCAATCTCGGTGAACGCCTGCCGCTGTCTCCACGCCGCGATGAGCTCGACATGTTGGCCAATGCTGTCAACGTCATGCTCGAGCATATAGAGCAGCTTATGCATGAAGTGAAGGGGGCGTGTGACGGTATTGCGCACGATCTACGTACTCCCCTGACTCGCCTGCGCGCCCATCTTGACCAGCTACAGCAGTTACCCCTGGATAGCGCTCATGCAGAAACATTGAACATGGCGCTGGAAGAAAGCGAATCCATCATGTTGCGCTTCCAAGGGCTGCTGCGAATATCTGAACTTGAAGATACAAGGAGAAGATCAGGTTTTGAATCGTTCCAACCAGCATCGCTGCTGACGCAAGCGCACGAGTTTTTTTTGCCCTTGGCACAAGAGCAAGGACTGACGCTACTCCTCGACCTCTCTGAAGACCTTCCAAAGTTATCTGGTGATGTTTCTCTTCTGTTCGAGGCGCTGGTTAATCTTTTAGATAACGCTATCAAGTTCACCCCCAAGGGCGGTGTGATTCACTTGACCGGCTCTCTGACGCATAACTCGTTCAATATAGAGGTTTCGGACAGCGGCCCTGGAATACCCGAGGCAGAGCGTGACAGCGTGATCCGCAGGCTTTATCGCGGAGACACCACCCGTCAGCAACCTGGGCATGGACTGGGGCTTTCTCTGGTGTCGGCAATTGTTCGGTTGCACGGGTTTGTACTGCATATCCAAGAGTCGCCGCGTGGTAGTGGAGCCTCAGTCTCGATTATTTGTCCATTGCCCGAGGTCGTCTCCAACGGCTAATTAAATTTATATTAATCCGGGTTAATTTGAGCCCTCTAAGCTCATCATCTAGCTTGGCGCGTCTTTCTGCGAATCCAAGGCTGGCGCTTGTGAAACACTCTAAATTGCGGCTTACACTCACTCTTGCGTGTTCTTTTCTGACACCAGTTTGGGCGGTTCCAATACCCACCCCAAGTCCTACCTCTCCAACTGCCCGAGCGATGATCCCAGCACCACCGCAACTGAGCGCGAAATCCTGGGTACTGATGGATGCCGCGACAGGCTCGATTATTAGCAGTCAAAACGCTGATATGCATTTGCCGCCAGCTAGCTTAACTAAGTTGATGACGGTGTATGTGGCTACCAATGAGATACAGGCGGGACGCCTCAAGGTCGACGATCCGGTTACCGTCAGTGAAAACGCATGGAGAACCGGTGGTTCCAGGATGTTTCTTGATCCTGGTGCCGTTGTCCCTGTGCATGACCTGCTCCGTGGCGTGGTTATCGACTCTGGCAACGACGCCAGTGTGGCACTGTCGGAGCACATAGCGGGTAGCGAAGATGCATTTGCCGGTTTGATGAATGTCACTGCAAATAAACTTGGGCTGACTGACACTCACTTCATGAACCCTACAGGCTTGCCGGCACCTGGGCACTACTCCTCTGCTCATGATATGGCCCGGCTTGCGCGTGCAATTATCAATGATGAGTCCGCTTACTACCCGCTATACGCGCACAAATATTTCACCTGGAACAACATTCGCCAACCCAATCGCAATCTTCTCCTCTGGCGCGACCCCAGTGTTGACGGACTCAAAACTGGCCACACCGAAGAGGCCGGCTACTGCATGGTAACCTCTGCTCTTCGTGATGGGCGGCGTCTTATCAGTGCGGTATTTGGCTCGACCACGACGAACAATCGTGCAGAAGATGCTCAACAAATCCTGAACTACGGCTTCCGCTTTTTTGAGACGAAGACCTATCAGAAAGGCGGGCAGGTGTTAGCTCAACCACGACTGTGGAAAGGCGAGAAAAACGTAATTTCTGTTGGGTTGCTCGATGATGTGACATTGACGATGCCCAAGAATAGTAATCGCAAGGTGGAAAGCCGCCTTCACATCAATAACGCACTGGAAGCTCCTATTGCCGTCGGTGACATAGTCGGAAGCTACGAGTTGTATGACGGCGAGAATAAACTTGTGACACGCTCTCTCATCGCATTAGAAGCCGGAGAAGCAGGTGGTTGGTGGACGCGAACCTGGGATGCATTCCATCTTTTTTTTGCAGGATTGTTTGATGTGAAGGACGACAAGGGAGAGGTAAAGGCCTGAATCTGGATGGATGATATCCAGCCGTGATTCACCTCACTGACAACCTCAAATGATTCCCACTGATCTGACGTGACAGGGGCGAAACCATCCAGTTGAGTCACCAGCCTCGATACCCAAGGACATTTGCCGCAATTACGCTTTAGCGTCGGCTCGAAATGTCAGCCATCACAAAGGGAGAATGCTCAATGGGTTGTCGCTTCCATGCCATTCATATCTGATAACTACCTAAGAGAACGTGTTAGCTGCACCATAGATCTGACTGAACTACACTCGAATTTGCTGAGGGATCAGCCCCCATCCGAAATACAAAAAGCCCGGCAACGCGCCGGGCTTCCTGTTTCTGTCATTCTGCGCAAGGCTTTACCCTAGGCTGAAATCACGGACAAAATTTCATATGAGTCTATGGTCAAAACTTACTAGATGTCGTCTACCCTCAGGAACGTGAGCGCTCCTAACGCAGTCATGGCACACAACGGATTGCTGCGGGTTACACCTCATAGTCAGTGAGCTGGATACTTCCTTTCGCTTGTCTAGAAAATCTGGGCCGGAATCTGCTATTTCCGGCGAGTAGCAATTGGCCAAAAACAGCTGTCAAGTGCCTACGAAACCAGGTCGGCTCGTTTACTACACTCACCATTTCCTGCGCGGGTCGATTAACTCCATGAGACTACTTATAGCTATACGACTCGGAGGACTCGGGACCTTCCTGATGATCCGTGAAGACACCCAATCTATTTCTGTTACATCAAAAGTTTGGTCATCGTAGATCAAGGTATGACGAAGGTTGGGGCTATTACGACAGAAGCTATCAAGATTGAAACCGTCTCTCATCCCATCGATCGAGCCGCAATGCATGACGACAAGATCAATAGCCACGAGCGAGTATTCCACTAAATGAAGAAAATCGGCAAAGACTGCCACCGGCGCTATACGATAGTAACCCTGTTCGTTCAGTAATTTTTCGACTTCGAGCCGTTGAGAATGGCGTTTGTCGAAAATTATAATTCGCAAGGTCTTTGTAGGCATGATCATATTCCACTAGCGATGGCTGCCATGCCTCGCTGCTTCCAGAGACAGGCAGACAGTTTGATTTCTAAAGCGAACAAAGCACACGAGCTGCAAGAAAATTTATTATTTATTGGCATGTAATATAGCACCCATATTTTCCTCCACTGCTTGGCCAAAAATCTTGATTATTCGTCCGATCGCATTGGAACCACACTTTATCGCCACCGACTTCTTCATGCGACGAGGGATTGTTAATAGCATACCGCTCGCACTATTTAGTTCGCCCTGGTCTGCTCATACATATCTCGATTAATAACTGATCATTCGCGTCAATTGCCAATGACCTGCCGTTCCCTGGTGATTGAACTCCAATTAACGGCAACTGATAACTGCTCCGTCCGGAGTATCAGTCATCGGCAGCGGGCGAAAAGCATCGGACCTTAAGGTTCGCTGACGCCAAGCTCAAATCATCACTGCTTTCGGCACCGCCACTCACTGTCGATCAACAACTGTCCTTGACGGATCCGAGGGCACCACCTGCCTATATAGGTACATCCAACAGTGAAAATTTTTTCTAAAAATAGAGAAGCTTCATTCTCCCTCCTGTGTGGTACGTCAATGCTGCATGAAAATCGCCCTCATACTATGACCAATTTAGGTTTGAATGCTGACGATTGAAGTAAAAAAAATCTCTAGGAATGATCCGAAATTTCTGTCGCCGTCAACACGATGCAAATTACGCATGATCTTGAGAAATTTACACAAGTACATGACAGCCAGCCTCGACTCTCGCACATCACACGACCGCCGAACTGATCGCAGTCCGCCTAAGCTATGGCAAGAGCTACTTAGCGACGCGAAGGAAGTGGTAAAGACCGACACCTATGAAATGGGACTGGCCTGGCCTGACACTGGTCCCACCTTATAGGGAGGCATACGGAACCTCTGACAACAAATGCTAAAATTTCGCTGTTACAGCAAACATCTAACACAATAAATCACCACACCACCAACAGCGACCTTACAAAACCAAAAACAAAAATCAATAGGAAAAATCCTAAATACAATTAATATGCGAAATATAAAGCCCCTTGATTCTTACAGAAATATTTTCTTTTAGCCTGTCAACAACATTGTAATAAAACAGAAAAGAAAACCCCGCATAACGATTCCTTCCCAATAAGCCGTAGACCAAAGGATGACTCATGCGACCAACAAACATATCCTTGAATACTAGCCCATCGGGCCAACACGCAGCTTTGAAATATGTACTTTTTCTCTGGATGCTTTCACCTTCATGTGTATTAGCTGGAATTGAAACCGACATCGCTGAAGCACTGATCGACTCCAAAAGAAATACCTGGTTCAAGGAGCTCCAAAATAACGTCCTTACCGGCTATCCACAGCCAGGCTCAGAATCATCCGAGCTTGATCGGATAGGTTCCATCGCCTACGTACAAGACAGTGGAGCTAGATACAAGCTTGCCAGGAGCGATAGGTCGCAAGAGTCCGCTTATCAACTATCGATAATGACGCAGTCAGCGCTAGGTTCGCTCACCCCCGCAAAAACACCCACCATGCCGCTAGTTCTTTCAGATCTATCGTCTTACGACCGCTTGGTAGATCTATACGAACTGGCAGCCAGATCATATGACCCTAACAAACAAAGGGAACGAACCGCAGACTTCATATTAAAGGAACAGTTTCTTCGTGGAAGACCCTATGAGGTTCTGGAAAATTCACAATATATAAAAGACTACCTATCCATAAAAGGCTCATCCTTCCCAAGCGGCCACACTTGGGACGGTTATACAACGGCGCTGCCCATGAGCCTGGTATTTCCAGAGCGTGGCAGCGAAATAATTTCCCGCGCATTGCAATACGGCGAGAGCCGTGTCGTGTTGGAAGCACACTTTCCAACCGACACTATTGCCTCCCGCATTGGCAACTATTTCTATCTGTCGAAAATACTGTCAGACGACACGTTGGCAACTACCTTTTTTGAACTGAGCAAGGATGTTCGAACGCAGGTAGAAGAGTCGAAGCTTTGCTCGGGCCCTTTGCGTGGCTGCCTTGAGGCTCAAGACTCGCCCTTGACCGATACTCAAGCCAACGAAAACTACAGCATCGGCTATTACAACCAACTGCTCAAACGCCCTGTCGTAGCGCTCACCCCTGAACATATTCCGCAACAGTCAAGTGCCTTGTTGCGTTTTCGCTTTCCCTATTTGAAGTCACCCGAATGGCGGCAGATTCTGGCTAGCACAGCTTACCCCAGCAACTCGCTGGCGGGCTGGACCTTCGACGCCAACAACCCAGACGCCAACTGGGGCCTGATCAACCTGCCCCGCGCTTTTAGCGGCCCCACCTATTTCTATGAAGATTTCACAGTCAACCAGAACCCGGCTTCGGATTTGGATCTGGCCGGGTTTTCACAAACCGATACCTGGAAGGAAGATATTGGTGGCCCTGGCAGCTTGATCAAAAATGGTAGCGGTACGCTAGTCCTCACAGGCAACAACACCTTCAGTGGCGGCATTGACCTGAACCAGGGCACCTTGCAAGTAGGTAACGGTGGAACGCAAGGCGCAGTGACGGGCAATATCAACAACGACGCCACGCTGATCTTCAATCGCAGCGACGACATAGCTTTTGGCGGAGATATCAATGGAGATGGCAAGCTGGTGAAAGATGGCGCTGGCCTGCTGATCCTTACAGGCAACACGGTCTCCAATGGCGGCATCGACGTGAACCAGGGCGCCGTACAAGTGGGTAACGGCGGAACTCAAGGCTTGGTGACGGGCAATATCAACAACAATGGCACGCTCACCTTCAATCGTAGTGACAACATCGCATTTGGCAGCAATATCAGCGGTGGCGGCAGTCTAATAAAAGACGGCTCGAGTATGCTCGAACTCAACGGCAACAACAGTACTACTGGGCACACCTACATCAACAAAGGTGCACTGAAGATCAATGGCACACTGAACCATGCATTGGTTTACGTAGAGTCCGGCGGCCAGTTGCAGGGCATCGGCGAAGTCGGCTCAGTCACCGTCAACAAAGGCGGGATCATCGCCCCCGGCAATTCGATCGGTACCTTACGCATCACCCAAAATCTGACCTTCAGGCCCGAGTCGATTTACCAGGTCGAGGTCGATGCGACTGGACGTGCCGACAAGCTGGACGTAGCCGGACATATTGACCTGCAAGGTGGTCTGGTTGACGTTCAGGCAGAGGCCGGCGACTACAAATCCAACACCAGCCTGCCTATTATCCAGGCGCAAAAAGGCGTCAGCGGCCAATTTGCCAGTGTCACATCCAATTTGGCCTTCCTCACGCCCAGCCTGACTTACGAAACAAACCAAGTAAACCTGAACCTGGTGCGTAACGACGTCAGTCCTCAAGCACTGGTGGAAACCGCAAACGAAAAAGTCTTGGCCACCCAGCTGCTGAACGAGGCCCCTATCACTATACCGCCCTCCACTTTGCCAGTCGTTATTACGCCCTCGCCCACCGTAACGCCAGTGCCTGTTCCATCAGCAACACTGCTGGCCGCTACCCCCTCCGTGGGCGCTCCGGAAACCGTACCTCTAACCTGGGCCGAAAAAGAAACCAATACCTTGATCGGGCTCTCCAGAGATGAGTTCAAGCACGTCTTGCAATCCATGACCGGCGAGCTGCATGCCTCGCTCAAGAATGCGCTATTGCAAGATTCAGGCTACGTGCGCAACGCCACGCTTAATCGTCTTTACCAAACAGAACAGAACCCGCG
Source organism: Pseudomonas sp. S8 (assembly GCF_050473925.1). Taxonomy (NCBI): domain Bacteria; kingdom Pseudomonadati; phylum Pseudomonadota; class Gammaproteobacteria; order Pseudomonadales; family Pseudomonadaceae; genus Pseudomonas; species Pseudomonas sp. S8. Next base: position 1,001,822 of record NZ_JBFDVZ010000016.1, on the reverse strand, counting down.
TGCTTTGGGCGCCTGGGGATATGCCTTCAACTCCAGTGGCACGCAAAATCGCCAGGATGGTGCAGCCAAACTCAATCGTTCGACTCACGGGGTAATCTCGGGGCTCGATCAGCAAGACGAAGATAGCGGTTTGAGAGCCGGTATCGCCGCCAGCTATCAAAGCAACTCTGCCTCGCTCTCCATGCAGAGTGCTTCGGCCGATGTCGAGACCTACAGCCTTGCCGCCTATGCTGGTAAACAGTTGGACAGCGTTACAGTACGCCTCGGCGCGGCCTACGCCTGGCATGAGATCGACAGCAAACGCGATATAAGCCACAAGAATGGCACCACGCGACTGAAAGGCAGTTACGATGGAAGCACCCGCCAGGTCTTTGCCGAACTGTCCAAGGCCATCAACTTCAACACCTTGACTCTAGAACCCTTTGTTGGGCTTAACTACACACACCTTGAAACCGAGGCCTTTACCGAGAAGCAAAACCTGTTCGCCCTTAGCGGCAAGAAAAGCCGCATGGACGTGACCTCGGCCCGACTCGGTGCGCGTGTGAACGCCACCCATCCACTGGCCAGAGGCATGACCTTGCGGCTGAGTGGCAGCACAGGGCTGCAACACACCTTCAGCGAACCATCCACGGAGACCCGACTGAAACTGCGGTCCCAAGGGGACTTCGTCAGTATCTCCGGTTTACCTGTGCAAAAAGACATGGCTCAATTGGCACTCAACGCCAGCCTTGACCTAACGCCGTCCTTTTCCATCGGCTTGGGGTACATAGGAGAAATAGGCCAGCGCTTTCACGACCAGAGCGCTTCTGCTACTGCCTCCTGGACTTTCTAGAGGTAACTAGATGCACCTCCGCCGCCCCAAGAAAACCTCGCGCTGGTGGAGTTAGCACCTCACAGAGGGCTGAACAAGATAGGGGGAACCGATTGCAATATAAGAATGAAGCATTTCTTCACGAGCAGACATGTTCGTGTGGGCTAGGTGTCAACCCCGTAGGAACATGCTCGCTCACGGTACCTTCTTACACGCCGCCGAACAGCTCGACGAATGCTCGGATTATCACCTGCGCGGACACCGGATACATTGATAAAAGGTAGATGAATAATGGTAGAGGCCCACTAATAGGATCATGGTGGAGCCATTGTCGCAGGGGGGGATGAAGTCTTGCTCTGATCAACGGCAGCCAGGTGTCCACCGCGCAGGTTTTCGCCTCCTGGACACGATTTATCGGCAACTCATCTCACTTTTAATCCTATTCCGATGTTTTGCTTAGTACCGGACTTCCATAATTCACCTCAATGAGCGCCCCATCTGAACTCATCGATTGGCGGCAATTCAATGAGGTATAGACATGACTATCTCCAAAAAACATTTGTGTGCCCTGTTGGCAGGTTCGGCTGCGGCGTTAGCCGCACCGTTCATTTGCGCGACCGGTATGCAGCCTGAGACCTCTGTGGTGATATTGTATGAGGACGAAGGTGAAACCAGCATCAACGTCAAGAACACCGACGGCACTCCGGCGCTGTTGTATTCGACTATCGAGAATATCCCCGAGGACACCGAGCCCCTGGTAGTGCTGACTCCACCCGTCACCCGTGTTGAGGCCGGTGAAACCCAGCTTGTGCGTTTCCTGCGTCAAGGAGGCGAGCCGGTGACAACCCAGCGACTCAAGCGCGTAATCTTTGAAGGCATCGCTCCAAAACTCAACAGCCAAGGGCGCTCGACTGTCGGTGTCAGCATGCGTCAGAACCTGCCTTTGATCGTTCACCCCAAGGGTCTGGAGCCCAACCGTGAGCCTTGGAAGTTGCTGAAATGGGGTATCCATAACGGCAAGCTGGTGGTGATCAACAACAGCGCCTATGTCGTGCGGTTGTCTCAAGAGCTGAAACTCAAGCCTTCGGGCAAGACGGCCTTGCTGCCACGCACCTATGTCCTGCCTGGTGAGACATTGAAGATGGCGTTGGCACCTGAAGCTATCCACTCAAGCTCGGTAACCATCGGCCCTGGCACGGTCTATGGCTTCTCTGTCGATAAGTACGAAGCGCCTATCGATGCCACTACTAGTTACTGAGCACGCGCAATAGTCAACAGCTTTTGCCTCCCCGCCTGTTTCTACCTAGCAGTCCTAAACCATGAAAAAGCCTTTCCTGGCTACCTATAAGGGTGGCCGCTGCAAACTCGTGCCTGAACAAAACAAGCGCCCTTTCCTACCGATCTTTGCGCCCCTTGCGTACGCGATCTGGAACGCACTCTTGCTTACGCCGATTGCCGCCCAGGCGGACATGTCGCAGGGGGCTGGGCAAGCCAGCGGCGATTTCGCAAGGTTCGATATGCAAACCCTTAAAGCACGCGGCATTGACCCCAAACTGGCTGATTATTTTCGCGAGCCCGCGCGGTTTACGGAGGGCGCGCACGTAGTTTCACTGGTGGTTAACGGGGTCAAGCTGGGCAGAGTGGAAGCCCGGTTCGACAACCACGGAGAGCTGTATTTTGACGAGGCATTGCTGACCAAGGCCCGTCTGAAGGCTCCCGGTTCGCAGTACGTGCTGAGTTCAAAGAACGCCACCGAAAAGCGTTATGACTTTGTGGCGGCGTACCCGCAAACCGAGGTCAGCCTGCACCCGAACAAGGATGAGATTTTTCTGGTGGTCCCGCAGCATGCCTTACAGAGCGATGCGCCCCAGACTACGAACTTCAGCCGTGGTGGCACTGCTGCCCTTTTCAACTATGACGTAATGGCCATGCGTTCGGAGTTTGGTTCGCAGTCTAGCGACTACCTGTCGGGCTCGACCGATCTGGGGTTCAACATGGGTGACTGGATCGTGCGCAGTCACCAGCTTTATAGCAAGAGCGACGACAAAGAGAGTTTCGAACATTTATACGCATACGCACAACGCACATTCACCGAGCAAAAGGCCCTGCTGCAGGCCGGGCAGATCAATATCAACAACCCGCTTTTTTCCGGGGGAGCGATTACCGGCGTGCAGATACTGCCCGAAACGGCGCTGATGGGGTCGGCCCGTTCCGGGGCACGGGTAGAGGGCATCGCCAATGCACAATCCACGATAGAAGTACGTCAGGTCGGTGCGTTGATCTACACCACGATCGTGCCGGAAGGACCGTTCAGCCTGAGCGATATACCGTTGCTCAACAGCAACTCCGATCTGGACGTCAAAGTGCGAGACATCACTGGCGCAGAGCGAAACTTCGTCGTGTCAGCAGCGTCATTTCGCAACGCTGTTACGGTCCGACCTGGTTACACCTTTTCTGCCGGCAAGATACGCAACCAGGGCGCCAATGATGAGGACCAACCCTGGGTGATTACCGGCACCGGCACCTGGAGCCTGAGTGAAAGCCTGACCGCTACTACCGGGCTGATGGCAGCCACCGACTATCAATCCACCGGATGGGGCGTGGACACCAACCTCGCAAAGGACACCAGCCTGAGTGTGCGTAACCTCTACTCCCACACAGCCAAGGAAGACGTAAAAGGCACCCAGGCCAGTGTCACCTTGAGCACGCGTTTCACCGAGACCGTGTCAGGCAGTGTGTCGGCTACCCAGCAGACCACCGGCTATCGAGAACTGTCCGACACCACATTGCATGCTGATGACGATTGGTACAACCGCCGCTACAAGAGCCAATACAGTGCCTCGCTGGGCTGGTCCAATAGCACGTTGGGCAGCTTCAATGTGTCCATTTCACCCAGCCGTACCTTCAATGGCGACTCTACCAACCGCCTGGTGGGCTCCTGGGGGAAAACGTTCAAACATGCCACTGTGTCTGCCACCGTGGAAACCGCATTAAGCGGCTCTTCCAACAGTCCGGGTGACAGCGACGACGCAATCTACTTCAGCGTCAGCGTGCCCCTGGGTCAGTCCCGTAGCGTGCGCACCTATGCCAGCCGACGCGGCGACAACCAGCGTTTTGGTGCAACGTATTCCGAAACCATCAATGACCAGTTCAATTACCGCCTTAGCACCGAGAGCACTGGCGACCGGGGTGACAACTATTCTACCGCCAACCTCTCGGCCATTCCTCGCTTCACCAGCGTGGACCTGGGTTATGCCCAAGGCCCGGACAGCAAGAACTACAACGCTCGAGTCTCCGGCGGCGCAGTAGCACATCAAGATGGGGTGACCTTCTCGCCATATCCGGTGCAAGACACCTTCGGCATCGTGGACGTCGGCGACCTGTCCGGGGTCAAGGTGTCGACACCTTATGGCCCGGTATGGACTGACTACAAAGGCAAAGCAGTGGTACCACAACTGAGTGCCTATCGAGATAGCCGCGTCGAGGTGCAAACAAAATCGCTGCCGAAACGGATCGACCTACAGAACGGCTTCCAGAGAATTGGCGCCGGCCGTGGTTCGGTGAGTCACCTCGACTTCAAGGTCATCAAGGTTCAACGCATCCTGATTAACGCCTCCGACACAGCAGGACAACCGCTGCCCAAAGGTTCTTCGGTACTTGATGACAAAAACCACTTCCTTACGACGGTCCTGGACAAGGGCGTCATCTTTCTTTCTGACCTGGCCCCTACTGAAGTACTGAGGGTTTCTCTCACTGATGAAAAGTCCTGCCTGCTGAAGATCGACTTCCCCAAGGAGACTGACTATGACGCTTTTTACGATGTTGCACCGGCTGTTTGTCATGCGCCGTAGCACCAGTGCAGATTGCGCGCGATGGCTTGGCACTGCGCTTACCCTGGTTGCCAGTAGTACGTTCGCGGCCGACTGCGAAATGCGTTTGAGCAACCCGGAGGTCGATTACGGCACACTTAACCGGAGCGATATGGATATCCGCGGGAGTGCTCCGATTGCCCTCGGAAACCGGCAACTAAACCTGACGGTGGTCTGTCGCGAAGAAACCCGCTTTGGATTGCGGTTTGAGGGACAAGCGGCGGATTTGAATAGCTACCGGTTTGCCGATAAAGGCCATTTCACAATCACGCTGAGTAACGCAACGCTGGATGGAAATACCGTGCAACTCGCTCAGGCTGGCAGTGCCAGGCCGTTATCGCCAACGGAGCTACTGCGCCCAAATGAAGTGGTGACAACTATGGTTCAAGGTCAGCGGGCTGTTGGCAAAGTTTTTTTGGCTCAGGTTGAAATTCAAACGTATATCAGTGACACAGAGACATATGCGCGCGACATCACCGTACTTGAAGGGCTCGGCAGGTTGACACTGGATACGCAGTAGAAGATTGCATATCGACTTTTATTTTTAGGCTTACTCCTAGAGCTTCGCAAACATTATTAATAAGAAAATAGCATCCAGCTGGAATGGAAGCCAGCCACTCTGCCATTGGAGCAGGCCTACCTAACTTTTCGTAACGGAGAAATAAAAATGCGTTTCAATCCAAAACTCGCCGCATGGGCCTTCGCCACTACTGCGACAGCCTTTTCTTTGGGTGCACATGCTGCATCGGTTGAGGTAAAAGTAATTGGCACTATTATTCCGAACGCCTGCACTCCGACATTGGCGGGTGGTGGCACTATCGATTACGGCACACACAGTTCTACTGACTTGAGCACAAACGATTTTACCCTGTTGCCTGAAAAAAATGTTGCGTTCACTATTGTTTGCAATGCACCGACAAAAGTTGCGCTGAAGGCTATAGATAATCGTGCGGGCACACGAGTCCCTGGAGCAGTAAAGAAAATCAGGCCAGCCTTGAATGAAATCGGTGCCTTTGGTTTGGGCAATGCGTCCGGAAAAAATATTGGTGTTTATGCGATGACCTTAGCCGTAAATGACTTCACTGCTGACGGCGCCCAAGTTGAATCAATCTTCAGCAAAGACTCCGGCACTACATGGCTAAACTCAAGTTCAGGAGGTATTGCAAATGATGGTTCAGTTCTCATGTCATGGTCGGCAACAACTGCTGGCGCTCCAATCGCATTCAAGACTCTGTCAGGTACTTTAAACGTGCAGGCCGCGTTGAATAAAGGTTCTGAACTGGATCTGAGCAGCGATGTGTCTCTGGACGGTTCAGCCACGCTAGAGTTAGTCTATTTGTAATACAAAATCGGCCCGTAGCGTTTATTCGCTACGGGCTTTTGCCCCACACTATTTCTCTACTCATTCCCGGGCCTAACAATCTACTTCAGATGGCGACTTAAAATTCCAAATGTACTATCCACTGCGTCACGCCAGATATTTGAATCGCCCCAAGTTTCCTAGACACTCTCCAAGCTCAGGAAATAGCGTTTCTCATACTTTACTGGAGACAGATGCATAGCACTGCTGTGTCGGCGTTTAGGGTTATAGAACATCTCGATGTAATCGAAAATATCATTTCGGGCTTCTTCACGAGTTGTGTAGACCTTTCGTCGGATTCGCTACCGCTTCAAAAGCTGGAAAAAGCTCTCGGCTACGGCATTGTCGTGGCAGTTTCCTCGCCGACTCATGCTGCTGATTACATTGTTAGCCTTCGAGAAGCTTTGCCAATCTGAGCTACTGAACTGACTACCTTGATCTGAGGTAGAGCTATCCTACATAGTTGCGGATGTAAGTAATATCTGTCACCCAGACCTTGTTCGGCTCACTGACCTTGAACTGCCGGGCGAGGTGGTTGGGCGAGGCCACTGTTGGTTTTGGACGCCGCCGATAGCCCGTTTGCGAACGCAGCCCTTCCGCCTGCATCAAGCGCCCGACTCGATCTCGTCCGCATTCCTCTCCCAGCTCACGTAGGTCATCGTGGATTTTGCGGTAGCCGAATACACCTCCGCTTTCTAGCCAAGCGTGTTTGATCAAGCCAAGCAGACGTTGATCTTCTTTTGCTCGGGCAGATTGAGGCTCGGCCAGCCAGGCGTAGTAGCCGCTGGGGTACACCTTGAGGGTTTGGCAAAGACGCCGCACCGGGTAATCAGTCGAGTACTTCTTGATGAAGGCGTACTTCAGCCGCACTCCTTGGCAAAGTACGCGGCGGCCTGTTTTTAGATGTCTCGCTCTTCAGTCACGCGCTTGAGTTCAGCGCGTAGCTTGCGCAATTCGGCCTGCTCATCGTCGCCTTGCTGACGCTGTTCTTGGGGCTTGCTGTAGACCTTGATCCAGGCGTAAAGGCTGTGCACGGACATGCCCAAGCGCTGGGCAACATCGGCGACAGGTTTGCCTTTTTCGGTTACTTGCTTGACCGCTTCGATCTAGAATTCTTCGGGGTAACGCTGGCGACTCATGGCACCTCCTATTTGGGCCTCATTATGAGGCTTGGAGGTGTCTACGAAACCAGGGGCGATTTAATTATCTTGCCCGCGACATATAACATCGGTCGCAGTACCCCCTACGTTTATTATCGTTCCGTCCTCGCTGACACCACCAAGACTCCAATCAGAAATTTGCAAAGCCATATCGCCTTAGACCAACAAATGTCGCTTGGTACTGCGTACAGGAAATCCGAAGCTGAAGAACCCTTCCAACTCAAGGGCAATGGCGTCTTTACCACAATGCATTTTCCCCGCCGCATGAATCATGATGCTGTTGGCGTGAAATAATCCTAACGCTGCTTTGATGTCTAGCGAGGTAGACCATCTTCCATAAGAGAGAAAAACTCCTCGCCGTTCTCGAACCTCCGCTTTTTTCTGACATCATGATTTTCCTTTTACAGATTTCGTGCAGTTGCCGCCAACAAAAAAAACTCACAGATAATAACTTGTGAGCCTTCTCAAATTCAAGAATGTACCTACGGACATGCGTAAAACTTCACAGGCTACTCTAGTGCCTTCATTATCTTGAACAACCCATTGTTAGAGGTTATTCCTAGTTTGCGAAAAGCTGTGGCTTTCTGCGTACTGATGGTTTTTATACTGCGGTTGAACTTTTCGGCGATTTCCGTGATGGTCATGCCGTCGAGATAACAGCGGATAACCTCCTGCTCACGCGCCGACAGTAGAGCCAATTGCAGCACGTTAGTGTCACTGCTGATTAATTGAGGTGAATTGTCACTTTGCTGGATACCATCGACTACTTTATAGGAGGCTTCTGCACTTAGGTAAACAGCTCCGGAAGCAACCACCCGGATAGCCTTGGCGAGGCATGTCAGATCCTCATCCTTGCCAATGAATCCGCGCGCTCCAACCCGCAGGGCCAGCGAGACAGTGGCCGGATCGTGGTGAGTTGACAGCACCAGGATCCGGCAGGCGGGAAAGCGAACCCGCAAAGCGCGAATCAATGAAACACCATCAAGCTCGTCGCGACCGAGAACGAAGTCCAGCAAAAGCACATCGACGGGCACTGTAGACATACCGCGCATCAGTTCCCGGCTGTTTTTATATATCCCGACGATCTCTATACCGGGGGCGTCGCCTAGGTGACTGGCAAGACCTTGGCGAACGACAGCATGGTCGTCGAGTAATGCAACACGTATAGACTTCATGGCGTTCAGACGTCACTCGGTATGGACCAGGTAACTCAAAGACTAAAATGAGAATAGTCAATACTGGTACCTGATCGAGAATTTTTTAAGTACAAACACACAGTTCTGGAAAGTCGCACCCAGGCTTTTGTCGTGCACTATCGCGCGACGAGTCTCAGGAAATCAGCCTGCTCCAATGGAGGGGCCAGAGCCAATCCTTGCCCGGCGCTGCAACCTAGACGGTTGAGCATCTCGATGCTGGATGGATCCTCAATACCCTCGGTCACTAGATTCAAGTTGAAGTAGCGGGCAAGGTTAACGATACCGGAAATGATCTCGCTCGATTGTGGCGATTGCTCAGCAATTCCAGCTAACTTTCCGTCGATTTTCATCTCATCGAAGGGTATGTGCGTCAACAGAGCGAGCGTTGCAGCGCCGGCACCGAAGTCTCCGAGCGAAATCAGAAAACCCTTCGCTCGGAGTGCCATGATGGACGCTGACAACATCAGTTCGTTTCCAGGAGTGATTGGCTCAGTCAGCTCGATCTTCAATCGCCGGGCAGGCAAACCGGCCTTTTGCATCTTGATTGCCAACCGGGTAGCCAGTCCGGTGGCACACAGCGTGCGGGTCGAGGCATTTATAGCGATGGGAATGTCTATACCCAGACGATCGAGCGCATCGAGGACTTCAATCACCGCTCTCTCGACATGACTGAACAGCAAGAGGCCTAACCCTAACTGTTCGACCATCGGGATCAGGATCAACGGGGGGATGTCGCCGTGGATTGGGTGTTCCCAGCGTATCAGCGCTTCGGCTCCGATCACTTGACGACTGGCCAAGTTATATTGCGGCTGCAGCACCACACGCAGATTTTCACCCGACGTTATCACTGACACGACATCGTCTTCGCTGATCAACAACTCAAATCTGTCAGATTGCGGCAGCTGCGGTAGCAAGTGTTCGGCTGTAGCAAGCTTTTCGAGTACTTGTAGAAGTTGAGTGGGATGATTCTCGGCAACGATCTCAACCCGTATGCCCGATGCTCTGGCGAGTCGGGCATACGAGGCCAAAGCTATACTGGAAATACCTTTGACGATATCCGTATGGCCCTGCTCGATGGCAGCGGCCGACGAAGTCGCATCATCAAGCGCACTGGCCTTTATGGTCCAGACAATATGGGGAGCTCTGCGTACCCGGCCGTAGGCGTTAAGTTCACCGACCCAACACGGTAGCATCAGACTGTCGACATGATCAGCATGAATCTCGGCCATAACGATGTCTATAGGTTGCTTACGCAGGCGCAGCCTGCTCAGCGACTCAACGTGCTCGATATGGAAAAGACCACTACCGTTCAGGCACTCTGTCATGCGTAACACATATTGTTCATCGTGGCTTAATACGACCAGATTGACTCGGGGGGGAGGCGTTAGAGTAAGGGGCGAAGTTTTCAACTTGACGATCGCTTCATGAGTGTAATGACAACTCATTTAAACAACGCCTGATCATTTCAGACTATAAGACTACTCCTAAAAATCATGTGAGATGGCAACTCGTATTCTTATCTCGCTCGTGGCGCGTGAGCAGTACAGTATAATTGACGGCCGCTCATGCCAGCGGTAGGGTTTCGATCAAAAGCGCGAGGTCATTCACTGCTTTCCAGGAGGCATGGCCGTGAGAAAAAATGCAGAAAAATCCGACAGGTCAGCTGTTATCTTCAATATTGACTTTTTCCAACCGAAGTACCAGGTGAAAGTACCATGAAGCGGGGAGCGGCATTGTGGCCAGCGATTTTATTTGTCTGGTTACCGTCAGTTTTCTCCCATCCTCTGGATCTCACCCCTGAAGAACGCGCCTGGATTGCTGCAAACCCGGTCGTCCATGTGGCGGTCGAGCCTGACTGGAAACCGTTACAGTATGTGGAGGACGGTCAGGACATGGGGTTGGCCACTGAGTACATAGACTTCATCGAGCGCAGCACAGGCCTTCGATTTGTGCCTGTGCCCGACACGGGAGTTGGACAGGGGAGGATAGAGAAACTTCAGCGGGATGAAGTAGATGTACTTCCCGGGATCATGCAGATGTTTGCGGAGAAATCGATTATCGATGCCGCCATTTTTACCAATGTCTATTACACGGGGGCAACGATAGTTGTCACGCGTAAAAACAGTCAGGCGGTGTTCGATCTACGCCGACTGAACGGGCATGTTGTTGCTGTCAAGAAGGACAGTTCATATGAGAGCGCAATCAGAACGCTCTATCCTGCTGTCAAAATTCTTGAAACGAAAACACCCGAAGATTCGCTGATTGCAGTCATTGAACGGCGTGCTGATGCGGCAGTAGACGTTGCACCTGCACTGCTACCCTTTTTGCGCAGCAAATATGATGAAGAACTGTATGTCTCCGGCGGGATCGCCCGTTTGCCGATGGAGCTGTCCATGGCTGTACGACGTGATCTGCCGATTTTGCGCGATATCCTTGACAAGGCGCTGGCGTCCATGACTGCTGAACAAGTCGATGCAATGATACAGCGCGAGCTCGAGTCGGCCAACTATGGTAGACCATCGCTAACCGTACTATTGCGCTATTACGGCCTGCAAATGGCGCTGATCTTGAGCGGCCTGTTGCTGATCGGAGGATTTGCGATTCACGCAAGACAGCAACGGCGCCTGGCCATGCTCAGCGAGAAAGAGAAAACCATGTTTCTGGCCGTGCTTACCCATGAGATTCGCTCGCCGATGAATGCCATCCTCGCCTCCATGGAGCTGCTGATGCAGCGTACCGAGCTGCCTGATGAATCTCATCGTTTGCTGGCGGTAGCTTCCAGCGGTGCGGAGAACTTACTATATCTGTTGGATGACGTTCTGGATATCTCCAAGCTCGAGGCCGGACGGCTGCAACTGGACCTGGGGCCCGTCGATATTATGGAACTGGCTCGCTCCGTTGTAGATTTGCTAGCGCTAAAGGCAAAAAACGGGATTGAACTGAAGCTAATACAAGAACACCCCATTGAACCCCATCTGATGCTGGATAGGTTTCGCGTTGAGCAGGTGTTGCATAACCTCATCTCGAATGCGATCAAGTTCACGCCTGAAGGTGGCGTGACGATCAGTATACGGTTGGATCCCAGCCCTCCCCCGCTAAACCGGCATCAATTACAAATCCGCATAGTGGATACAGGTATCGGGATAGACGCCGACTCTCTTCAACGGCTTTTTCAACCATACACCCAAGCAAACACGAATACTGCGCGCAAGTTTGGTGGCACCGGGCTTGGCTTGACCATCTGCAGGCAACTGTTGGAATTGATGGGTGGTACTATAGATCTCGAGAGCGAGCCTGATAAAGGTACTGTCGCCAAAGTACTCCTACCCTGTGATATCTACGTTGCGCCGCCCCATCTACAAGAACAGAGCTTATCTAGGCAACAATTGGATGTGCCAGCGACAGAGCGAGTACTAAGGGTTTTGCTGGTAGAGGACATGCCCGCCAATCAAGCAGTCCTCCACGCTCAGCTCGAAGTCTTGGGCTGCAGCCCGACACTGGCACCGGATGGGGAAAAAGCTTTGCTTGCACTTGAGCAAAACACATTTGACATTGTGTTATTAGACTGCGATCTCCCGAGCATTTCCGGCTATGAAGTGGCCCGCCAGTGGCGAGCCATAGAGTCGTCGCTCGCCCTTGCACCTACGCCGATCGTAGCGATCTCCGCATCGACCGATGATGAACACACCGCCACCTGTTTCGTCGCAGGCATGGACGGCGTACTGAAAAAGCCCATCAAACTGGGCAAGTTAAGAGATGCACTTCAACTCTGGACGGATTTGCCACTAGCACATATTGATGAAGAGGCCACATTCGATACAGATGATCGAGCAGATATCGCACACCTCTGGAGCGACGTGCATGCGTTACGAGCTGCAGTTGAAATGGCTGACATGGAAGAAGCGACTCATTACGCGCATCGATTGTTTGGTGCCTTCGCAATATTGAAACAACCAGATATGGCATCGTTGGCGAAATCAATGGAGGCCCGGTTCAAGGTCGGATCTTCAAGCTTTGCACAGGCGGATCTGGATATTCTGGAACAGTTACTAGTGCAATATTCATTATCTACGGAAACAGATAGAACGTAATCGCGAGAGGGGATGGCTCTCCTTTTAGTCCGAATCCGATATCTTGCTCTCTGCACGCTGCGTAGAGTCTTTGGCATTACTACTCGTATAGGTCGATACGATGTCATCCAAGCCAAAGCAGAAAAAAAACTACAGCGCACTGCCAAAATTGCTGATCGTGGGGACAGTTGAAGATATCGGCTACAGCCTTTCGTTCGCCGGAGAAACGGAGGTCGTAAAAAACCTGAGTGCAGCGACAATCGCACTGGCCACGCGACGTTTTCATGCAGTGTTGAGTCATATCTCGACGGAGTGTGCCGAGGGGTTGGCCTTACCGTCATTACTGCTGGACCTCAAGCGGCAACGCATATTGTCGAATTTGCCTGTGGTCATATGGTACAGCGCGCAGAAACAGAGCTTCTTGGATTGGCATATAAGGCTGGCAGGGCGTGCGGGTGTAAAGGTCCTGCTTTTCGACTTGTCCAGTTCAAATGTCGAAATGAATATCGTCAGTGCTCTATTGGAAAATGTAGCCAGTGGCGAGTCCATCCAGCACGACGAAACACAGGTACCAAACACGCTTGAGCTGATGCGTGCCCTGTTGACCAATAATGATTTCAGAATAGTGCTGCAACCGCAAGTCAACCTGCAAACCGGCGAGATCGTAGGTGCCGAGGCGCTGGCGCGCTGGAGCCACGAATCCAAGGGCAACATTGCACCGTCGACCTTTGTGCCGTTGGCGCGCCAGGCCGGGATGGATCTGCTGCTTTTCCACATAGTGCTGACTAGAGTGATTGCGCTGTTGAGCGATTTGCACCGTCAGGGTGTTGCTGTGCCTATCGCAGTAAATGCATCAGCCTCGACTTTATCTACGGTTGGCATCGGCCGATCACTCGCGCAAAGGCTTCGTGAAGCAGATGTGCCTACTTCCCTACTCATGATCGAATTGACCGAAGACGTGCCAGTTTATGATTGGCTTGCCTTGTCGAGGGAGTTGGGTTCTCTGCGCATGTGGGGCTTTCCGATTGCAATGGACGATTTTGGTTGTGGCTTTGCTTCGATAGACCTGTTGACTCAAATGCCATTTTCCAAACTCAAAATTGATGGCCGCTTCGTACAAGGTATGGGCGATGACTGCGGCTGTTGTGCGGCAGTCTGCGCAGCGATTTCGATAGGCCAGACCATGGAGCTGGATATCATCGCCGAAGGGATTGAATCTTCATCGCAGATTGATGCATTGCTCCAGCTTGGGTGCCGCACAGGACAAGGTTTTGCCCTGTCGACACCTTTGGAAGTGGACGAGTTCATGCGCCTGTTCCCCATCAGGATCAGGGATAGGCAGTAACCCGCAGATCATGTTGGACAGGCTGACTCCCTATGGTCGAGGCCTTGGTGCAGACTTTGGCTGTGCAGTCTCGCTTTTCCATCGCGCCAAGTCAGGGTCAATACATATAGCGTGTCGAAATCATCACGCCTCCAATCCTCGACGATCATTCGTTCCTCACCGAGGACCTTACCTGCTACGGCATTGATCAGTTCCGGCAGGTAGCCACGTGACCAAGCGGTGTAGACCGTCGCGTTATGATACTGCTCGCGCAGGAATTCGTCGGCCAGTTCGTCAGTGTCGTTGGCCCCAAAGTCGATATTCACTGGCAGGCCCAGGCGGATGGCACTAGGGCCAATAGTCATCAGCGGTCGGATATAGCTGTAGCGTTGATCCTGGCTGCCCTCCTCGACATGCCTTAAAGGGTTGGCGGCGAACACATAGTCAGCGTTGCCGAAACGCTCGGGCAACGTTGTGGAGAGGTCAAGAGCGCGATTGAGCCCTTGGCAGTTCAATTGGCCCATGCCTTGATCGGGTTTCTCGGCGTGGCGCAGGAATACCAGAGTCTGAGTGCCGTCTATCGGTGTTACCTGTCGTTCAAAAAAGCCTAGGGAGAGCGGCATGGCTATGGTGGCAAACCCAAGTATCGGCACAAGGTAACGACGTGGTTGAAATACACGCTTAAGGTGGGGAGGCAAATTATCCAACATAAATTTCGCTCGAGGTTTAATAAGGCAGCAAACTTAAACAACAGACCAACACTGGACTCTATAGGACTAGGCCTAATTTTTTCAGCTTGCTGCTTTGAACCGATATCGATGGATAAACAAACTGCTGCTCAGTTTGGGAGTTAATTTGAGGTTTTTGCTGAGTGCAGACGCACTTATCCCGTGGCAGGCGGCCTCGAGATCTAAATCTAGCCAGCCGTCGCAGTTTCTATACCGCCGCAGGCTGCGTGAATTCATCGATCCCGCTACTCATGCCACATAGTCCCAGGCGATCCAGTTTCAGGATGCGCTTGAGATGGGCAAACAATATCTCCGCCTTCTTACGTTCGCGGCGAGAGCGCACATATGCAGGTGTCGCTAAGACCCGACGTGGCATATCGCGTGCGGCTTTATGTCCGCGGCGAGCTATTTATCGAAATACAGTGCTCGGGCAGCACTTGGTGCTCATTGGCCGGTAACTGCCATTTCTCAACAATGACTTCGGTCGAGCGAGCTCGACATGTTGTTACCATCGTCCAATGTAAATCCGAAGTCGTCGCTGGACACTTGAGCCGCCTCGTTGAGTCGTTGACGTAGTGCAGCGGTCAGCTGTCGTTCCACTTCCCATGGGTCAGACAACGCTGCGAGTTGTGGCGCCAATTGCGGCGACAGGATCATCAGCGATTGGTTGAGCGAGCGCGCCGTCTCATACGCAGCCTTCTGCACGAAGCTGATCTCGACCAGTTCACCCTGCGCCTTGCGAAACTCCATCTCCGCCATTCGCGCCAAGTAATGCTCGCGATGCGCTCGTGCTTTCTGAAAGTCCGGAGAGTGCCCCTGGGCCGAATCAACGGGCGGCGGCGCAGCCGTGTTAGTCGGTTCGGATTTTGATGTGACGTGGCTATAGACGTCACGCTGGAGCCGTTCCTGCTGGTGTCGAGCGCTGACGCCGGCCTTACTCGGATCCCGCGTCACCTCCAGAAACTGTTCGCTGGCATCGACATCGATCCGGCCCGCTTCATCCAGCACCAGTCGATTATTGAGTATCAATTTGCTGATGTATTGCTTAGACCACCCCTTGAGCTCGCCGTATTCCTTACGTGTTAAAAATGCCATGAAGCCTCCTATTTCCAAGCCCGGTCAACTGGTCAACCAGTCAACTGGGGTCGACGCGAGCAACTCCAACGACCTGGTGCATCTCCCGCATGTCGATCGTCAATACGGCCATTTTATTGTCCAGGACAAGCAACGTGTGTTCGAGCTGGTGCACACCGGCGGCGTGCTTAGCCTCGACATGGGTTTTGAACTTCCCCTGCATGTGGCGCTGCATCGCACCCATTCGCGCCGCGGCGTCACCGCTATCTTGAGCATCGGCAACAAGAGCCCGCATACGCGCTGCTTCACCTTGTACGACTCCGATGCCGAGATCTACGCAAAGGTCATTGAGTCCATCAACCACCTTGCTGCAGCGGCCACTCCAGCTGCGCACGCAGCATAAGGAGGACGTCATGGAACGCACCCTCGCCCAAGCAGCCGCTCAACTCGGCCTCACTCGCCCCAAACTGATCGCTCTCATGCGAGAAAAAGGTTTGCTCAAGGGAAACCTGCCGGCGGACCCGAAGCGCGACAAAGCGTACCTGCGAGTCAAGGACAGTCCCTGGTATGACGAGAAACACGGAATGCAGTACAGCCAGTCGGCTCGGGTGAAGCAGGCCGGTATCCGCTGGCTGGCCGAGCAGTTGGACATCGATCTTCCTGCCATCCCGGTAGATCGCCGTGACGTGGCCTAGGGAGTACGCCCGCCAGATCGTTGCCATGCGCACACGCGAGGAGCGCAACGCCGCGCTCCTCGAAGTGCCCGAACATCTGCGCGAGCTGACCAGACGCCACTGCCTGAACGCCTGGAACCACCCGGCACGACAACAACGCAAGGAGGCTCGACAAGGCCATGAGTAACGCTGCACAGAATCCGCTTCGCCTTCATCCGGCGCCCGAATTGGCCACCGTCGAACTGCTCTATCGAATCTTCGGTGACGTCCTGATCCCGCTGGAGAAAGTCCGCGAGCAGTACTTTCGCAATCTCAACGAACAGTCGTTCGTGACAGAAATCAACAGCGGCCGGATCCAGCTCCCGATCACCACGCTGGACACCAGCCGCAAGGCCCTCAAATACGCCCACATCCGGCACGTCGCCTCGCTGATCGACATCCGCGCCTACAAAGCGGATGAAGACATGCAGCGACAGCACGACGGACAACGCCCTGTTGCCCCCACACCACTGACGGCTGTCACCACCAGCCAACGACAATCCCAGGAGCACACCACATGATGACCCCAATACAAATCGGTGCACTCATCATCCTGATAGCTCTGGCCGCCCTGCTGCTCTGGGGCGGTTACATCATGGGCCGCAGCGATGGCCTGGAAACAGGCCTGCGCGAGGGTGAAGACATCCAGCGCGCCGCAAGCGCCAAAACCATCCGCGAGCTCCAGGTCTCCCTGCAGTTCATACGGGCCGATCACGCACGCCTGGCACACACCTGCAAACGATTTGAAGCAGGTCCACTCTTCGGCCCGGCCGAGCACCAGACGCTGGTCGATATCGGCGAGCTGCTGCGGATCGCCGCTGAGACCTTCAGCGCCTTTCGTACCAGCAAGAAGCTCGAGCGTGATGCCCGATCGCTGCGCGGGCAGGCGCTTGCAATGGCTGCGCAGCTGTATCCAGGAACCGAGGGCAACAAGACCGCACCGCAAGCGCATTCGAAGCGCTCAGCATTTCCTAGCAAGGAGCCAGCATGAGTATCCAATTTCTTAGCCATGAGCAAGTCTGCGAACTGACCGGAGCTAAAACTAAAGCCGGTCAGATTATGGTGCTGAAGCGCAATGGCATTCGTCATACCATCAAGCGCAATGGCTGGCCTTGCGTGATTGCGTCCGCGCTGACAGGAGCAACTACCAACGCGGCAGAAACTCCAACGTGGCAGCCGCGCCTGGTGGGATGAATGGGACGAAGACCAACAAAGCCGGGAAGCATTCCTCGCCTGCGCGAGAGAAAACGCGGCAAAACAACCTATTACCTTTATGACACTGGCGGGAAACCACGCAAGGAAATCCCGCTAGGTACGGATTACGGCCTGGCCATCTTAGAGTACGCAAAGCTCGAAAAAAGCCGCGTCTCTCAAGCCCTGACACAAACCGTACTTACCTTTGCTTACGTAGCCGAGCTTTATATGAATGAGGTGGTTCCCACTAAAGCCCACGCCACCCAAAAAGACAACGCGCGCGAACTCAAAAACCTACTTCTGTTCTTCAACGATCCGCCCGCCCCTCTAGAAGCTATCGAACCGAAACATGTCAGCCAGTACCTTCGTCATCGTGGCAAGACAGCACCTATTCGCGCGAATCGGGAGAAGGCTTTACTCAGCTCCATCTGGAACTTTGCTCGCGAGAATGGCTATACATCCTTGGCAAATCCTTGCTCAGGCGTGAAGGGTAATAAAGAAACCGGTCGCGACATATATGTTGAAGACGACGTCCTTGCCCGAGCCTACCAGCATGCCGATCAACCATTAAGAGATGCTTTGGACCTGTTTTATCTAACAGGTCAGAGGGTCGCTGACACATTGAAGATGGATGAGCGCGACATAAAGGACGGAAAGCTCTCCGTCCAGCAAGGCAAAACTGGGGCTAAACGAAGGATCGAAATCATTGGTGAGCTCAAAGTCGTAATCGATCGAATCATGGCGCGAAAGGCCGGACAGAAAATCAGATCAACACGCCTGGTAGTAATCGACTCTGGCCAGCCGATGACGACCAGTATGCTCAGAAAAAGGTTCGATGACGCCAGGGAAGCAGCCGGGATTCCAAAAGCAGAATTTCAGATGCGCGACCTACGAGCAAAAGCGGCAACGGATAAAGAGGAGTCAACAGGGAGCATCAGAGAAGCTCGGGACCAACTTGGGCACACCACCGTAGGGATGACAGAACAGTACATCCGCATGCGAAAGGGCATGAAGGTCACCCCTACGAGGTGACTAACGGTAACGAATTGCGGAAAAGATTTTTTGATTGCGGAAAAAAGAACTAAGGGCTTGCATGAGGTACATCATGCAAGCCCTTGATATTCATGGTGCCCGAAGCCGGAATCGAACCGGCACGCCCTTACGAGCGGGGGATTTTAAGTCCCATGCGTCTACCAGTTTCGCCATTCGGGCGGTAGCGCGGTGTAGTGCTCAAAGCAGTCGATCAGCAAACCTGACAGCGTTAAGCCTTGTAAAGCAGAGCGGGAAATATATACATCACGTCCCGGTGAAGCAAGTTCACAGTGGTTGATTTCAAGACTAAATCTTGCAGCGCACTGGAAATAAAAAAGCTCCGTAAATCATGGATCTACGGAGCTTGTTTATAGTGGAGGCCGAGGTCGGAATCGAACCGGCGTAGGCGGATTTGCAATCCGCTGCATAACCATTTTGCTACTCGGCCTCAAACGATCGCTGTTTAGTAGCACCACAACAACCGCGTACAAACTTGGAGCGGGAAACGAGACTCGAACTCGCGACCCCGACCTTGGCAAGGTCGTGCTCTACCAACTGAGCTATTCCCGCTTGGTGTGGCGCATTCTATAGATTTCAGAAGCCCCGTCAACCCTTTGATTCAAAAAAGTTTTATTTCTTTTCAACGTCGGTTTTCAGATGCGGCCAGGCGGCCCGCAAGTATTGAACCATCGACCACAACGTCAGGCCTGCCGAGATCATCAACAAGGCATAACCCAGCAAGACCCAGAAACTGAAGTCTCTTGGATTGGCCAGCAGGATCACCAGCGCCAGCATCTGCGCTGCGGTTTTCCACTTGCCGAGATTGGACACCGCTACATGAGCGCGGGCGCCGAGTTCTGCCATCCACTCACGCAAGGCCGAGACGACAATCTCACGGCCAATGATGACGGCTGCGGGAAGTGTCAGCCACAAATTGCCGTGTTCCTGAACCAGCAATACCAAAGCGACAGCCACCATCAGCTTGTCGGCAACCGGATCGAGAAAAGCTCCGAACGGCGTGCTTTGTTCCAGGCGACGAGCCAGATAGCCGTCGAGCCAGTCAGTGGCCGCCGCAAAGGCGAACACCGAGGCGGAGGCCATGTAGCTCCACTGATAAGGCAGGTAAAACAGCAAAATGAAGATCGGGATGAGCAGGACGCGTAGAACGGTAATCAGATTCGGGATATTCATCGGCACAACTGGCTACGAGGTGAGTTGGCATTCTACTCGCTATGCAGGTTTGCATAAATCGACTCTGCGAGCTTTTTACTGATCCCCGGTGCTTTGGCGATCTCTTCGATGCTTGCACGAGACAGCTCCTGCAATCCACCAAAATGTTTCAACAAGTCCCGACGCCGGGTCGGCCCTACGCCTGCAACGCCTTCCAGCGTCGACGTCCGGCGGGTTTTGCCGCGCCGCGCACGGTGGCCAGTGATCGCGAACCGGTGTGCCTCGTCACGAATCTGCTGGATCAGGTGCAGCGCGGGTGAGTCGCCACGCAAAGTGAACTCATGGGCGGCATCATTAAGATACAAAGTTTCGAACCCTGCCTTGCGGGTTGCGCCCTTGGCCACACCCAGCAGGATCAGATCCGGTACTGCCAATTCGTTGAGCACGTCACGGGCCATCGACAATTGTCCCTTGCCGCCGTCCACCAGCAAAATATCCGGCAGCTTGCCCTCCCCGTCCTTCAGTTTGCTGAAGCGCCGGGTCAGGGCCTGGTGCATGGCCGCGTAGTCATCGCCCGCTGTGACGCCCTCGATGTTGTAACGACGATAGTCGGATTTGATCGCACCTTCCGGACCGAACACGACACAAGAGGCGACAGTCGCCTCGCCACTGGAGTGGCTGATGTCATAGCACTCGAGGCGCTGCGGTGGTTCATCCAGGTTCAGTACTTCTGCCAGCGCGTCGAAGCGCGCAGCCGTGTGTTGACGGTTGGCCAGGCGTGCGCCCAGCGCTTGCTCGGCATTGGTGACCGCCAACTGCTGCCAGCGCGCCCGTGTGCCACGCACCCGGTGGCTGATACTCAGCTCGCGACCGCGCAGCTCGTGGATGGCATCGATCAGGGCCGTGGCGTCTTCGGGCACGACGTTGACGATCAGTTCGCTCGGCAGGTCGCGCTCCGGGCTGCTGATATAGTACTGGCCGAGGAACGCCGCCATGACTTCGGCAACCTCCTCTTCAATACCCACCTGTGGAAAGAAGTTTTTGCTGCCCAACACTCGCCCGCCACGCACGCTGATCAAATGAACGCACGCGCCGCCCGGGTTGACGAAGGCTGCGATGACATCGATGTCGCCCGTACCGCCTTCCATGCTCTGCTGATCCTGGACCCGACGCAGCAAGGCAATCTGGTCACGCAACTCGGCGGCGCGTTCGAACTCGAGATTGATCGCCGCCTCTTCCATTGCCGTTGACAGCTCATTGGTCAGCGCGTGACTGCGTCCTTCAAGAAACATCACCGAGTGACGCACATCCTCGGCATAAACTTCCGGTTCAACCAGACCGACACAAGGAGCCTTGCAGCGTTTGATCTGATACTGAAGACAAGGGCGCGTACGGTTCTTGTAGTAACTGTCCTCACACTGCCGGACGAAAAAGGTCTTTTGCAGCAGGCTGAGGCTTTCGCGAATGGCCCCGGCGCTCGGATATGGGCCGAAATACTTGCCCTTCGCCTTCTTCGCGCCACGATGGATGCTCAACCGTGGGAACTGGCCGTCAGACAGAAATACATAGGGATAAGACTTATCGTCGCGCAACAGAATGTTGTACGGCGGCCGCCACTCCTTGATCAGCGTCTGTTCAAGCAGCAACGCCTCGGTTTCATTGGCGGTAATGGTCGTTTCGACCTGTGCGATACGCCCGACCAGAGCAGCGGTCTTCGGCGCCAGTCCGGTCTTGCGGAAATAGCTGGCAAGTCGCTTCTTGAGGTTCTTGGCCTTACCGACATACAGCAGGCGTGCCTCGCTGTCGAACATGCGATAGACGCCGGGACGCCCACTGACAGTCGCCAGGAAGGCGCCGGAATCGAATATTTCAGTCATGATCAGGCGCTGGCATCAACCATGCCGTGGCGCACGGCCAGCAACGTCAACTCGACATCGCTGCTGATCGACAGTTTTTCGAAGATCCGGTAGCGATAGGTATTAACGGTTTTCGGCGACAGACAGAGCTTGTCGGAGATGATCTGCACCTTCTGGCAGCCGACAATCATCAACGCAATCTGGATTTCCCGTTCGGACAAGGCATCGAACGGTGAATCATTGGTCGGCTGGAACGATTTGATCGCCAGTTGCTGGGCAATCTGCGGACTGATGTAACGCTGGCCGGCAAACACCAGGCGGATGGCCTGAACCATCTCCGGCAGACCCGCGCCCTTGGTCAGGTAGCCGGCGGCACCTGCCTGCAACAGACGTGTAGGGAATGGATCCTCCTCACACACCGTGACAGCGACAACCTTGATGTCCGGATGACTGCGCAACAGCTTGCGCGTGGCCTCGAGACCACCGATACCGGGCATCTTGACGTCCATCAGGACCACATCGGGTTTCAACTCACGGGCCTTGATCAGGGACTCTTCCCCGGACTCGGCCTGTCCAACCACCTGCAAGCCATCGATATCGGCCAGCATCCGTGTAATGCCTGTACGAACGAGATCATGGTCATCGACCACTAGCACCCTAATCAAGCAGACACCTCGCGATATGGTCTTATTGGGATGCCGGACACCTTAGCAAAAAGTGCCAGACAGACCTAGCGGCAAGCGTCATTTAAAAAGTTTCAATTCATCATCGAAGGCTTGCCGGCCGTGGGTTTCAGAGCACAGGTGTACCGAAATCGAGCTGCATCCTCAGGAAACACTCGTCCTCGCCACACACATGCAAGCCTTTTCTCTTATACAGGCTTTGCGCAGGATTATTCTTGAATACGGTCAGACGCAGCGCCGGCAGTCCTTCAGCGCGGGCCATGGCGATAACCTGATCAATCGCCCAGGATCCAGCACCCTGCCTGCGAAACGCCTCGCCGATTTGCAGCTCGCGGAGATACAGCGCCCTGCGATCCCGACTGAGGCTGAAAAATCCCACAGGAACTTCGCCAAGCATGATCAGCCAATTGTCCCGTCCATCCCAGGCAACCTCGAACGCTTGGTCCTGCCACAGCAGATCGTGGCCAATGTAATAGCGCAGCATGTTCTGGCACGTCAGCTCTCGGGCAAATACCCGATCAGCCAGTTCGGCGCGACGCAATTGGTAGGTCATTGCCCCGCCACCACCGGAACTAGCCGCCCCTGCCATGCGCCGTCATCACGTCGCGCAACGACCAACAGTTCACCAGGCCCTGGCGCGGCGGCAACCAGCGTGCCGTCTTCAGCCCAGACGGCACTGCGACCTGCCGATTGCCATCCACCCGTGAGCCCGGCGTGATTGGCCATCAGAACCGCCATCGAGTGCTTTTGGGCGTAGCCCTGCAATATCGCGCTATCCACGCCATAACCTTTTTCGCCAATCAGCACGCCTGCTGCGTACAGGTCGGCGCCAGCAACGGCAGCCGCTGCCGCGTGGCTGGCGTGGGAAAAATCAGCGCAGACCGCCAGCGCGACGGTATCGCCGCCTATGCGCAAGGACGAACCACCAGCACCTGTGGCATAGAAAAGCTCTTCGCCACTGTGCAGATGTTGTTTGCTGTAAACCTCAAGAGAACCATCCCTGCCTAACGTCAGCGCGCCGATCAATACCTTCGAACTGTCCTTATGGCGAATCGGCATCCCGACCACCGCAATGAGACCCAGCTCACGCGCGCAATCACGCAAGGGTTGCAGCACCGAATCCTGCGGATCGATTGCCATGTCTGCAGCCATCTGGCCTTCGTAACCTGTCAGCGACAGCTCCGGAAACACCAGCAGTTCGACGCCCTGCTCCGCTGCCAGGGCCATGAAGCGCAAATGACGGGCGATGTTCGCCGCCAGATCACCGGCAACGGAGAACGATTGGGCTGCAGCAATGGTGAACGTCGACATTATTCATCCTTGGGATTGTGCCAAATACGCAGTGTGTCACAACGCCTGCGGCACTCAAGCAATAGGAAATGTCATGTAAGCGCGATAGCAATTTCTGATTGCTCAGGCGCATGGGCCTCTAGTAAGCTCGGCGCACTTATTGGAGACAAACCATGTTCAACGTCCTCTCACAGCTTCGTTCCGCCAGCGCCTTGCGCTCGGTTGCGGCTGCCCGGGCGAATGACGCTTGTGCTCCTGCCAGCTTTTATTTTGGGTATTGGTTTAGCCACTGGCGCGCCTGATACCCAAACGGCGCCCATGAAAACGGGTCGCCTACCAGAGAATTCTCACCCCCGGTCGGCCTCCCGACCGGGGGTTTTGTTTTTTCAGGCCCCAACTTTTTCAGCAACACACCAGACACTTTGAGGAATCACGACATGAACTACGCCACTTATTACCGTTACGACACTTTTAGCGCCTGGCGATTTAGCAGCCTCCGCTCGGGACAGCCTGCCGCCTCCGATCGGTCACCCACAGGTGGCAAGCACACACACGCAGCCAATACGGCCAATTGTCGAACACCCCAGTAGGGCCGAGTGAGCGGGAAGTACCCGCCGCCAGCCCAGGAATCCTGAATATGAACTCGTCTGTTTCTGCTCTGCCACTGTCCACCCTCGACTCTGCCAACGAAACGCTGACCCTGCGTCTGCCCAGCTCGTTGCAACTCAAACAGCAATTGCCCCTGAGCAATGCCCTCGCCCAGCAAGTCGCAGCCCACCGCCAGGCGGTCCGCGCGATTCTCAATGGCGAAGACCATCGCCTGCTGGTCGTCGTCGGCCCCTGCTCGATTCATGACCCGCGTTCCGCACTCGAATACGCCGAAAAGCTTTCCCGCCTCGCACATCAAGTCAGCGACGAGATGCTGCTGGTGATGCGCGCCTACGTCGAAAAACCACGCACCACCGTCGGCTGGAAAGGTCTGGCCTACGACCCGCACCTGGATGGCAGCGACGACATGGCTGCGGGCCTGACCCTGTCGCGAGAATTGATGATCGAGATGATCCGCCTGGGCTTGCCTGTCGCTACCGAACTCCTGCAGCCCATGGCTGCCGGTTACTTCGACGACCTGCTCAGTTGGGTTGCCATCGGTGCACGCACCACCGAATCGCAGATCCACCGGGAAATGGCCAGTGGTCTGAACATGCCCGTCGGCTTCAAGAACGGCACTGACGGCGGCGTCTCTGTAGCCGTCGATGCCATGCGCTCAGCAGCCCACCCGCATCGACACTTTGGTGTCGACAGCCAGGGGCACCCGGCGATCATTCAGACCCCGGGCAACCCCGACACGCATATGGTGCTGCGTGGTGGCCATCACGGCCCGAACTACGATCACGAAAGCATTGCCCGGGTCCGTGCCGACTTGATACGCCTGAAGATTCCGGCGCGGATCATGGTTGACTGCAGTCACGCCAACAGCGGCAAGGATCCTCTGCGCCAGCCCGAGGTGTTCAATGCAGTGCTCGAACAACGACTGCTGGGGGATCGTTCCTTGATCGGGATGATGATTGAGTCCCACCTGTTCGAAGGCTGCCAGCCTTTAGGCCCTGCCCTGCGTTACGGCGTGTCGGTGACCGATGGTTGCCTTGGGTTCAATGCGACAGAGCTGTTGCTGTCGAGCGCAGCCGAACGTCTTCGAGCCTGTTGATCGGAACAGCCTTTGCGGAATTGTCAAAATCCCGCAAAGGCAGGATCGTCGTTCAGCTTTCACCACAGGTTATGCCCGCACCCGAATACGGGTCACCTCAGAGGCCTGGCTGACATCATCCAGCCGCTCCACCGAATACGACACCTGCACCACAGTTTCCCGATGCTCTCGCCAGAAACGGTGAGGCACAATGAATACCACGGGCTGGCCTGCGGTTTCCCGGGTGATATCCCGATCATCGCGATGACTGAAATACTCACCATCACACTTCAAGTAAACCAGCTCTCCCTCCTCAGCCTGGGCATTGTCGATCACTACGGTAATGCCATCCTCGGCATCCACTACCTCCAGCTCGCCATCTTGCGCCTCCAATACCTGCGGAGCTGCGAGATCACCTCGCATCAATGGTGCGATCAGAACGCGCAGGTTTGCAGACTGCCTTACCTCAGCCGAGCCTGATTCCACCCTGTAGCTGACGCTCACCTCTCGCATACGATGTGGGGCGATGCAATGCGCGGGTATCCAGAAAGACAGCGCTTCGCCCACAGCAAACTGTTCCACGAGCAATACATCATTGATGACCGGCAGTCCTTCATCACCTTGCCAGGACAGGATGACCCGGTCCCCGACAGCCATCCGGGCGTAAGGTCGCACGATCACGCCAGTCCCTTGCGGAACACGGTCCGGATCAAGCGTCCCACCCACCGTCTCTTCAAGGATTGGCGCCAGCAGATCGGGTTCCGGATCGCCCACATCCAGCTGCAAGCGCCTGGATGACAGCGGCTCCGGCAGCGCGACGCTGTACAGCGTCCAGAAAACCTCCAGTGAGCCACGCTCCAGCGTAGCTATGTGCAATCCCTTCACGACAAAGACAAGTTCCTGCCCCACCTGGCCTTCACTGACCGTGCGAGTGATTTCGTGGATGTAGGACAAACCTTCGTCATCCAGCCCTTGCCAGTGCAGCACAAGTTTGTCGCCGCACACCATGTTCGGGTAAGGCGCAACCCTGACGAATGCCTGGTTCAGTGAGGGATCAAGCATTCCGCCCTCCATAACCTCAAGCATCGGCGCAGGCAGCGACGAGACTGGAGCGGGTACCGGTGCAGACGCAGGTCGATAGCAGAACTCGAAGTTCTCGCCGTCCACCTTCAAACTCAGAAGACCGCGTCCACCGGAGTCATCCGCTACAGGAGACGTAATTGACGCGGTCGCCACAGAGGTGTCGCCATTGACTTCGTATATAGACATTCGTAGCTCCATTCCTTGGATAAAACGCCGCCATGAAGGCAACGTCGAACGAACTCCATTGAACACCATCCAGCCATTGCCAGAAGTCAGCACAACGCCTTCCATCGGCAGGGTAAATGCACCACATGACGTAGGCATACGAAGCAGAATCAAGAGATACCGCTCAAAAGATTGCCAGATGTTCCGACTACCCCCTCAAGCAGAAGCGAATATTCGTACCGCTTTTATTCCAGTTTCCTTTCAGTACCGAGGAGCTTTCAGACATCGCCGACCCGCAGGCCTGTTTTACAGTGGCACGCACCAACCACTGACAAGCATCTGCAGAAAGAGACAGAAACATGCAACGGAATGCGACAACCCGCTACCCCATCCTTTTGGTCCATGGCCTGTTCGGGTTTGACCGTATCGGCCATTTCGAGCTTTTTCATGATGTCAAGCAAGCGCTGAGGGAAGCAGGCGGCCAAGTGTTTGTGCCGCAGCTGTCTGCGACCCATGACAACGAAGTACGCGGCCAGCAATTGATGTTTCAGATCGAAAGCGTTCTGCGAGGAACCGGAGCCGGCAAGGTCAACCTGATCGGGCATAGCCAGGGCGCGCTGGCGTGCCGTTACGCCGCTGCGCTGACGCCAGAGAAAGTCGCCTCGGTCACGTCGGTAAGTGGCCCCAATCACGGTTCGGAACTGGCTGACGCCTTACGCCAGGCCCTGATACCGGGTGGCCTGCCGGAGCACGTGGCGGAGCACGCTGCAACACAGTTTGCCCGCCTCCTCTCGCTGCTCAGCGGGCAACCGGGACTGCCGCAGAACGCTGTCGCCGCACTCAGTGCCCTGACGACCGCAGGTGTTGGGCAATTCAACAGAAAGTACCCGCAAGGTCTGCCTTCCAGCTGGGGCGGCCAGGGTGCGGAGCGGGTCAATGACGTTCACTACTATTCCTGGAGCGGCACGCTGCAGGACAACTTATTGCAGGCACTTGATCCGGTGCATATCGTCTGCCGGGGATTATCAGAGCATTTTGTCGCAGAGACCGGACAAAACGATGGTTTCGTGGGACGCTTCAGTTCCCATCTGGGCCGGGTCATCCGTTCCGACTATCCTTTCAGCCACCTGGGCAGTCTGCGTCGCCCCGACGGAGTGAAAAAAACCGGCCAGGATCCCGTCGCTCTCTATGTCGAGCACGCTGCACGCTTGCGGGCTGCGCACCTGTAAACGTGCGCCAATGCGCCGAGCGGAACTTTGCCGAGAAATCGCTTACTGATTCCGGTAGGCTCCACACTTTACTGAAATAGATTGGAGAATTTCCCCATGGCTAAAGCCACTGCCCGCCACATCCTGGTTTCCAGCGAAGACAAATGCAACGAACTCAAGGCCCAGATCGAAGGCGGTGCTGATTTCGCCGAAGTCGCCAAGGCCAACTCCACCTGCCCGTCCAGCCGTCAGGGCGGCGACCTGGGTTCGTTCGGTCCTGGCCAGATGGTCAAGGAATTCGACACCGTGGTCTTCAGCGCGCCGATCAACGTCGTGCAAGGCCCGGTGAAGACCCAGTTCGGTTATCACTTGCTCGAAGTCACCAGCCGCCAGGACTGATCCGTCGCCTGATTGCTGCCCCAACGGCCCGCCTTCTGGTGGGCCGTTGTGTTTTGGTTACAGGATGCGGCTGGCGACTGACGCGCCGCTCGCGTACAAATTGCGCTTATCGATCACCCGGCTTTAAGGCTGACAATGCGACTGGCTTTCCCTTCTCTGCTGTTCACTGCCGTGGCCCTGCTGTTGGGCGCCGCCGGTGTGGACGCCACTCCGCAACACGCGTTGACCGTCTATGGCGAACCGGCCAAATACCCGGCTGGCTTCAGCCACTTCGACTACACCAATCCGCAGGCGCCCAAGGGCGGCACCATGCGGCGCTCGGCGATAGAGATCGGGCATTTCGATCACATCCTGCCTTATATCGATAAGGGCATCGGCGTCACCCAGATTGACGGCATGCTCTATTCGCCGCTGGCCCAGCGTTCGATGGACGAGCCTTACACCGTCTATGGCCTGGTGGCACAAAAAATGGAACGCGCGGAGGACGGCCTGTCCCTGCGTTTCTTCATCAACCCCCAGGCGCGTTTCGCCGACGGCAAGCCGATCACAGCCGAAGACGTGCGCTACACCTATGACCTGCTGATGACCCAGGGCAGCCTGCGCTATCGCACGCAGTTCGCCGATGTCAAAGGTGTCGAAGTGGAAGCGCCGCTGACCGTGCGCTTCGACTTCAAGAGCAACGAGAACCGCACCTTGCCGCTGGACATCGCCACCCTGCCGGTGTTTCCCGAGCATTGGTGGAAAACCCGCGACTTCGCCGGTGGCGGCGGCTATGAACCGCCGCTGGGCAGCGGCCCGTATCGGGTGGGCAAGGTCGACTCCGGGCGCAGCATCACATTCGAGCGCAACCCCGACTGGTGGGGCAAGGACCTGCCGGTCAGTCGCGGCCTGTACAACTTCGATCACTTCAGCATCGAGTATTTCGGCGACACCGATGTCGCACGTCAGGTGCTGCGCGGCGGCGCCTATGATTACAACCGCGAGTTTTCCGCCACCGGCTATTCGATCGGTTACGACAGCCCGGCGCTGAGTGACGGCCGCCTGCAGAAAGCCCACCTCGCCACCGAAGCCCCGCAATCGGCACAGGGCTTCGTGTTCAACCTGCAGAAACCGATGTTCCAGGATCGTCGGGTGCGTCAGGCACTGGCGATGCTCTGGGATTTCGAGTGGAGCAACCGGCAGATGATGCGCAACATGTACATCCGCCAGCAGAGCTATTTCTCCAACACCGCCCTGGCCGCCCGCGAGCTGCCGGATGCCGCCGAACTGAAAATCCTTGAACCATTGCGCGGACAGGTTCCCGACGAGGTCTTCACTCAGGTCTTCCAAGCGCCGAAAACCGACGGTAGCGGCTTGATCCGCGATAAACAGTTGCAGGCTCTGGAGTTGCTCGAACAGGCAGGTTGGAAACCCAATGGCGACCAACTGGTCAACGCCGAGGGCGAACCGCTGAGTTTCACCTTTCTGGTCAGCCAGAACGGCATGGATCGCCTGCTCCTGCCTTACAAACGCACGCTGAATCAGATCGGCATCGACCTGAATATCCGCCGCATCGACTCCTCGCAATACGTCAATCGCCTGATGAGCCGCGACTACGACATGATCGTCACCGGCTACCCGGTCAGCACATCTCCGGGTGGCGAGTTGCTCAACTACTTCGGCTCGATTTCGGCCAACGACCCCGGCGCCAATAACTACATGGTGCTGAAGAATCCCGCGGTCGACACCTTGATCAACGGCCTGATCCGCGCCTCGACCCAGAGTGACATGCTGCACTACGCCCACGCGCTGGATCGGGTGTTGCAATGGAACTACTACTGGATTCCCAACTATTACCCGCCGGGCACCTCCACCGTCTGGTGGAATCGGTTCGGCATGCCGGCAACACAAGCCAGCAATGACGAAGCCATCGAGAGCTGGTGGGAAATCAGCAGCACGCCGCTGACCAACCAGCAGATGAGCGCCGAAAAAATCGGTCGTGGCAGACCCGGAGGACCGCACTGATGTGGGCTTACATTCTGCGGCGCCTGCTGCTGATCATTCCGACGTTGGTGATCATCCTGCTGGTGAATTTCGCTATCATCCAGGCGGCACCCGGCGGCCCGGTCGAACAGGCCATCGCCCATCTGCAAGGGATCGGTGGCGCGAGTGTCGGCGGCAGTGCCAGCGAAACCATGAGCAGCACCTCGCGTGCCAGCCGTGGCCTCGACCCGCAACTGATCAAGGACATCGAAAAACAGTACGGTTTCGACAAGCCGGCGCATGAACGTCTGTGGCTGATGCTCAAAAATTACGCGCAGCTGGACTTCGGCAAAAGCTTTTTCCGCGGCGCCACCGTCACCGATCTGATTCTGGAAAAAATGCCGGTGACCATTTCCCTCGGCCTGTGGGCGACGCTGATCACCTATCTGGTATCGATCCCGCTGGGCATTCGCAAAGCGGTGCATCACGGCAGCCACTTCGATATCTGGAGCAGCACCGCGATCATCATCGGCTATGCGATGCCGGCGTTTCTGTTTGCGATGTTTCTGATCGTGGTGTTTGCCGGCGGCACCTCGCTGAACTGGTTTCCGGTGCGCGGGCTAGTTTCGGACAACTTCGAATCGCTGTCGACCCTGGGCAAGATTGCCGATTACTTCTGGCACCTGGTGTTGCCGGTGACGGCGCTGGTGATCGGCGGTTTCGCCACGCTGACGATCCTCACCAAGAACTCGTTCCTCAATGAAATCACCCGCCAGTATGTGGTCACCGCCCGCGCTAAAGGCCTGAGCGAGCGCCGCGTGCTCTACGGTCACGTGTTTCGCAACGCGATGCTGCTGGTGGTCTCGGGGATCCCGCAAGCATTCATCAGTGTGTTCTTTGCCGGCTCACTCCTGATCGAAGTGATCTTCTCCCTCGACGGCCTCGGCCGCATGAGTTACGAAGCGGCGGTTTCCCGGGACTACCCGGTCGTATTCGGTTCGCTGTTCATCTTCACCCTGTTCGGACTCTTGATAAAACTGATCGGCGACCTGTGCTACACCCTGGTCGATCCGCGTATCGATTTCGCCGCGAGGAACGCCTGATGTTCAAGCTCTCGCCTCTGGGCCGTCGCCGTTTTGCGCGATTCAAGAAAAACCGCCGTGGCTGGTGGTCGTTGTGGCTGTTCATCGGACTGTTCGTGGTGACGCTGGGCGGTGAACTGATCGCCAACGACAAACCGTTGGTGGTCAGCTATCAGGGCCAGCTCTACTTCCCGGTGTTCAAGCGTTACACCGAGCAGGAATTTGGCGGCCAGCTGCCGTTCCAGGCCGATTATCGCAGTGACTATGTGCAGAACCTGATCCGCAAGGACGGTGGCTGGCTGCTGTTTCCGCCGATTCCGTTCAGCGACGACACGCCCAATTACGACCTCAACCAACCGGCACCGAGCCCACCCTCGAAGGTCAACTGGCTGGGAACTGACGATCAAGCCCGCGATGTGTTGGCGCGGGTGATTTTCGGCGCCCGGGTGTCGATCCTGTTTGCCTTGATGCTGACCGCCATCAGTGCACTGATCGGGATTGCCGCCGGCGCCCTGCAAGGCTATTACGGCGGCTGGGTCGATTTGCTCGGGCAACGCCTGCTGGAAGTCTGGACCGGGTTACCGGTGTTGTACCTGCTGATCATCCTGTCGGGTTTCGTCGAGCCGAATTTCTGGTGGCTGCTGGGGATCATGGCGTTGTTTTCCTGGCTGGCGCTGGTGGATGTGGTGCGCGCCGAGTTCCTGCGCGGGCGCAACCTGGAATACGTCAAAGCCGCTCGTGCCCTGGGCCTGAGCGACCGCAAGGTGATAGTCCGGCACATCCTGCCCAATGCGATGAACGCAACGCTGAGTTACCTGCCGTTCATTTTGACCGGCGCGATTTCCACCCTCACCGCCCTCGACTTCCTCGGTTTCGGCATGCCCGCCGGCAGCGCTTCGCTGGGCGAACTGATCGGCCAGGGCAAACAGAACCTGCAAGCACCGTGGCTCGGGCTGACCGCATTTTTCACCCTGGCGCTGATTCTTTCTTTACTGGTGTTCATCGGCGAAGCGTTACGTGACGCGTTCGACCCTCGATCCTGAAGTGTGACCATGACTGATAACCTGATCGAAATCCGTGACCTCAATGTCGCCTTCCATGGCCAGCCGGCGGTGCGCAACCTGTGCCTGGACATCCGTCCCGGTGAATGTCTGGCGCTGGTCGGCGAGTCGGGCTCGGGCAAATCGGTGACCGCGCATTCGATCCTGCAGTTGCTCCCCGAAGGCGATGCGCAAACCAGCGGCAGCATTCGCTATCGCGGTCAGGAACTGCTCGGTGCCGATCCGAAGGTGTTGCGCGAACTGCGTGGCAACCGGATCGCGATGATCTTCCAGGAGCCGATGACCTCGCTCAATCCGCTGCACACCATCGAAAAGCAGATCGGCGAGACGCTGCTGGTGCATCGCGGCCTGGGCGGTAAAGCGGCGCAACAACGCATTTTGGAACTGCTGGAACTGGTCGGCATTCAGAAGCCCAAAGAGCGCCTCAAAGCCTATCCGCATCAGCTGTCCGGTGGTCAGCGGCAACGGGTGATGATCGCCATGGCGCTGGCTTGCGAGCCGGAACTGCTGATCGCTGACGAGCCGACCACCGCGCTGGATGTGACGGTGCAGCGCAAGATCCTGCTGCTGCTCAAATCCTTGCAACAACGCTTGGGCATGTCGCTGCTGCTGATCAGTCACGACCTCAATCTGGTGCGCAGCATTGCGCAACGGGTGTGCGTGATGAAGGCGGGTGAAATCGTCGAGCAGGCACCGTGCGAAACCCTGTTTACCGAGCCAAAGCATCCTTACAGCTGTGTGTTGCTCAACGCCGAGCCGGAAGGCGAAGCCCTGCCCCGGGACGAGCGCGAGAACGTGCTGGAAGTCGATGATCTGCGGGTTGAGTTCATCGTCGGTGGCGGGCTGTTCCAGCGTAAGCAATACCTGCGTGCAGTGGACGGCATCAGCCTGAATATCCAGCGCGGCAAGACCCTGGGCATTGTCGGCGAATCCGGGTCAGGGAAATCGACCCTGGGCCAGGCGATTCTGCGGCTGCTCGACTCCGAGGGCAGCATTCGCTTTCAGGGCACCGCCCTTGATGGGCTCGATCAGAAGCAGTTGCGGCCGTGGCGTCGGCAGATGCAGGTGGTGTTTCAGGACCCGTTCGGCAGCCTAAGTCCACGGATGTCGGTGGCGCAAATCATCAGCGAAGGGCTGGAGGTGCATTGCCAGTCCAGCGCCGATGAGTGCGATGCCCAGGTGATCCGCGTGCTCAAGGAAGTAGGTCTCGATCCGGAAAGCCGTCATCGCTATCCGCACGAATTTTCCGGCGGTCAGCGCCAGCGCATCGCCATCGCCCGGGCACTGGTGCTGAAACCGGCGCTGATCCTGCTCGACGAGCCGACCTCGGCCCTTGATCGTACCGTGCAGAAACAAGTGGTCGCCCTGCTCCGCGACCTTCAGGAAAAACACGGTCTGACCTACCTGTTCATCAGCCACGACCTGGCGGTGGTGCGGGCACTGGCGCATGACATGATCGTGATCAAGGACGGCAAAGTGGTTGAGCGCGGTGCCAGCCATGATGTGTTCGACTCACCGCAGCATCCTTACACCAAAGAGCTGTTGGCAGCGGCGCATCCGGGGTAGGCATAATCGGCGTTTGCCTTGATACCGAGTCGCAACATTCGCTGGCAAGCCAGCTCCCACAGGGATTCGGGTTGTACCCAAATATGGGGTACCCCAGAGAAACCTGTGGGAGCTGGCTTGCCAGCGAAGAGGCCCGAACAGACAACCCAAATTCCGGATCCGCCAACCCATGAACACCACCGAAAGCCTCAAGGACTACCAACGCGTGCGCACGCTGGCGATCCGCTCGCTGTTCGAGATCATCGAGCAGTCCAGCGAGGGCACGGTGATTGTCGATCGCGATGCCAACATCGTCTGGATGAACGAGCGCTATGCCCGGCGTTTTGGGCTGGAGTCGGCAAAAAAAGCCATCGGCAAACCTTGCGAAAGCGTGATCCCCGGCAGCCTGCTGCGTGAAGTGGTGCGTACCGGCCGCCCCATTCTGCTGGACATGCAGGACACGCCAAAAGAGCCGTTGGTGGTCATGCGCCTGCCGATCCACGACGACGCCGGCGCGGTGATTGGCGCTATCGGTTTTGCCCTGTTCGATGAGTTGCGCACGCTGTCGCCGATGCTCAAGCGCTACCTGAGCATGCAGGAAGAGCTGGCCTCGACCCGCTCGCTGCTGCGGGCCCGGCAGACCAAATACAACTTCGCCCATTTCATCGGCACCAGCAGCGCCAGCCTCGAGGTCAAGCGCCGTGCCCGCCGCAGCGCCAGCGCCGAATCCCCGGTGTTGCTGCTCGGTGAGACCGGCACCGGCAAGGAGTTGCTGGCTCAAGCGATTCACAGTGCCTCGCCACGGGCGCACAAGGCGTTCGTCAGCATCAACAGCGCGGCGATTCCCGAAGCGCTGCTGGAAGCCGAATTCTTCGGTACTGCCCCCGGTGCGTTTACCGGTGCTGACCGCAAGGGGCGCACCGGCAAGTTGCAGATTGCTCAGGGCGGTACGCTGTTTCTCGACGAGATCGGCGACATGCCGTTGCCGCTGCAAAGCAAACTGCTGCGGGTGCTGCAGGAAAAAGAGTTCGAGCCGGTTGGCTCCAACGACGTGATCCAGAGCGATGTGCGGGTGATCGCGGCGACGTCGACCGATCTGCAAGCGGCGATCAAGCGCGGTGAGTTCCGCGCAGATCTGTATTACCGCCTCAACGTGCTGCCGATCCAGGTCCCGCCACTGCGCGAGCGCCTCGACGATCTGCCAGCGCTCAGCGAGGCGATCCTTGAAGAGCTGCGCAGCCAGCATGAGCTAAGCCGTACAGCGCTGGATCTGCTCGGGCAACATGCGTGGCCGGGCAACATCCGCGAGTTGCGCAACGTGCTCGAACGCGCGGCGCTGCTCAGCGATGACCTGATCCTCACCGAAGAGGATATTCGCGCGGCCATTGGCGCCTTTACTCCGGTTCAGCGCCCATCGGTGCCGACGCTGGAGCCGTTGGCGGAAGAGACTTTTGCCCAGGCGCGGCAGCGGTTTGACCGGCAGTTGATCCAGTCGGCACTCGCGCAATGTGCGGGCAAGGTGCCGGAGGCGGCGGCTCGTCTGGGGCTGGGGCGGTCGACGCTGTATAAGAAGATGCTGGCCTTGGGCATCGCCGAGTCTCAATAAAGAGATTTAGTCTTGCTAGCGAGACATTTACTTCAAGATCAAAAGATCGCAGCCTTCGGCAGCTCCTACAGGGTTGATACGGAAATCCCATGTAGGAGCTGCCGAAGGCTGCGATCTTTTCGCCTCTAAAAAGTCTCACTATCGAGACTTCGTCTCTAACAGCTGATCGCAAAACCCGATAAAACTCTTATATTTCAATAGGTTGAATATCTGGCACAGATCTCGCTAAAGCCTCTCCTGCACCCGCAATACCCACAAAAATAACAATCCCTGGAGACACTCCATGAGTGTGATCATTGCCTTGGCAGCCCTTGCGCTGCTGATGCTCGCCGCCTACCGTGGCTACAGCGTCATCCTCTTCGCCCCGATTGCCGCCCTCGGCGCTGTCCTGCTCACCGATCCTTCCGCCGTCGCCCCTGCCTTCACCGGGGTGTTCATGGAGAAAATGGTCGGCTTCATCAAGCTGTATTTCCCGGTGTTTCTGCTTGGCGCCGTGTTCGGCAAGTTGATCGAGTTGTCGGGGTTCTCCCGTTCGATCGTGGCCGCAGCGATTCGCTTGCTCGGCACCCGTCAGGCGATGCTGGTGATCGTGCTGGTCTGCGCCTTGCTCACTTACGGCGGCGTGTCGTTGTTCGTGGTGGTGTTTGCGGTGTATCCGTTTGCCGCGGAAATGTTCCGCCAGAGCAACATCCCCAAGCGCCTGATCCCGGCGACCATCGCCCTTGGCGCGTTCTCGTTCACCATGGACGCCCTGCCCGGTACGCCGCAGATTCAGAACATCATTCCCAGCACGTTCTTCAACACCACCGCATGGGCCGCGCCGTGGCTGGGCGTGATCGGCACGATTTTCGTGTTCTGCGCGGGAATGCTGTTCCTGCAGCGCCAACGCAACAAGGCCCAGCGCGCCGGTGAAGGCTATGGCACCGAACTGCGTAACGAACCGGAAACCGCCGAAGACCTGAAACTGCCGAACCCATGGATCGCCCTCTCCCCGCTGCTGGCGGTAGGCATCATGAACCTGCTGTTCACCCAGTGGATTCCGCAGTGGTACGGCAAGACCCACAGCCTCGCGCTGCCCGGCATGGCCACGCCGGTGACCACGGAAATCGCCAAGCTCACCGCAATCTGGGCGGTGCAGGCGGCATTGCTGATCGGCATCCTGATGGTGCTGGTGTTCGGCTTCAAGGCGATCCGCAGCAAACTCGCCGAAGGCAGCAAAAGTGCGGTCAGCGGCGCGTTGCTGGCAGCGATGAACACCGCCTCGGAATACGGTTTCGGTGCGGTAATCGCCTCGTTGCCGGGCTTTCTGGTGCTGGCCGACTGGCTCAAGCAAATCCCCAATCCACTGGTCAACGAAGCCATCACCGTGACCCTGTTGGCGGGCATCACCGGGTCGGCGTCGGGTGGCATGAGTATCGCGCTGGCGGCGATGTCCGAGCAATTCATCGCGGCGGCACACGCCGCGAACATTCCGCTGGAAGTGCTGCACCGCGTGGCCGCGATGGCCAGCGGCGGCATGGACACCCTGCCGCACAACGGCGCGGTGATCACCCTGCTGGCGGTCACTGGCCTGACCCACCGCGAGGCCTATAAAGACATTTTCTGTATTACGCTGATCAAGACCCTGGCGGTCTTCGTAGTGATCGGCACTTTCTACGCCACTGGCATTGTGTGAGGTATTCATGACGACTCTTTCGGGCAAGACCGCACTGGTTACCGGTTCCACCAGCGGCATCGGTCTGGGCATCGCCCTGAGCCTGGCCAAGGCCGGCGCCAACCTGATTCTCAACGGTTTCGGTGAGGCGTCGAGCGTGATCGCCGAGGTCGGCCAATTCGGCGGCAAGGTCGGTCACCACCCGGCGGACGTCAGCGATCCGGCGCAGATTGCCGACATGATCGCTTACGCCGAACGCGAATTCGGCGGCGTCGACATTCTGGTCAACAACGCCGGGATTCAGCATGTGGCGGCCGTGGAGGAATTTCCGGTGGAGCGCTGGGATTCGATCATCGCGATCAACTTGTCCTCGGTGTTTCACAGCACCCGCCTGAGCCTGCCGGGCATGCGCACCAAGGGTTGGGGGCGGATCGTCAACATTGCCTCGGTGCATGGTCAAGTGGGTTCGACTGGCAAAGCCGCGTATGTTGCGGCCAAGCACGGGGTGATCGGTTTGACCAAAGTGGTCGGCCTGGAA
Organism: Pseudomonas sp. S8; assembly: GCF_050473925.1. Classification (NCBI taxonomy): domain Bacteria; kingdom Pseudomonadati; phylum Pseudomonadota; class Gammaproteobacteria; order Pseudomonadales; family Pseudomonadaceae; genus Pseudomonas; species Pseudomonas sp. S8. Next base: position 964,305 of record NZ_JBFDVZ010000016.1, on the reverse strand, counting down.
ACGGCTACCAGCAACGTCACCTGTAACGCGATCTGCCCCGGCTGGGTGTTGACGCCGCTGGTGCAGAAGCAGATCGATGATCGCGCCGCCAAAGGGGTCGATCCGAAGCAGGCGCAGCATGATTTGCTGGCGGAGAAACAGCCGTCGCTGGAGTTCGTCACACCGCAGCATCTGGGGGAACTGGTGTTGTTTCTGTGCAGCGAGGCTGGCAGCCAGGTGCGGGGAGCTGCGTGGAATATTGATGGGGGGTGGCTGGCGCAGTAAACGACGCAAGCCGCCTGTGGCGAGGGAGCTTGCTCCCGCTGGGTGGCGAAGCCGCCCACGAGAATTTACGACTGCTGCGCAGCCGATCGGGAGCAAGCTCCCTCGCCACAGAATTAAGTGCTGCACCCTGGCCTATGTGCTGGAACAACAAAACAAGAGGCAAACCAATGTCCGACCTCCTCTGGCAACCCGATGCCGAGCGTATCGCCCAATCGCGCATGGATCAGTTCCGCCGCGATATCAATCAGCGTCATGGCCTGGCACTGAGCAGCTACACCGACCTGCACCGCTGGAGCGTGGATCAGCGCGAAGCGTTCTGGCAGGCGATCGTCGATTTCTTCGATATCCGCTTTCACACCCAACCCGACGCCGTCCTGCGTGAAGGCGCGCAAATGCCCAGTGCCGAATGGTTTCCCGGCGCGACCCTGAACTTTGCCGAACACTTGCTGCGCCGTCGTGACGATGCGGTCGCGGTGATCGCCGTGGCGGAAAACGGTCAGCGCGAGCAATTGACCTGGGCCGAACTGGCCGAACACGTCGCCGGTTTTCAGGCCAGCCTGCAAGCCGCCGGTGTTGGCCTCGGCGACCGCGTGGCCGCGTGCATGCCCAACACCTGGCAGACCCTTGTGGCGATGCTCGCGACCACCAGCCTCGGGGCGATCTGGTCGTGCTCGTCGCCGGACTTCGGCACCCACGGCGTGATCGACCGCTTCGGCCAGATCGACCCCAAAGTGTTGATCACATGCGCCGGCTACCGTTACGCCGGCAAAAACATTGATCAAACCACCAAGGTCAACGAAATCCTCGCGCAACTGCCATCGCTGCAGCAATTGATCATCGTGCCCTACGCTCGCGCGCAGGCCCGTGCCGAGGATTTCCACACCCGTGCCGACGTGACGTTGTGGAACGATTTCTACCAACCCGGCGGCGACCCGCGGTTTGTCCCGGTGCCGTTCAATCATCCGTTGTACGTGCTGTATTCCAGCGGCACCACCGGCGTCCCCAAATGCATCGTGCACAGCACCGGCGGCGTGCTGCTACAACATGCCAAGGAGCATGGGCTGCACGTCGATCTCGGCCCCGGTGACCGCTTGTTCTACTACACCACTTGCGGCTGGATGATGTGGAACTGGCTGGTCTCGGCCCTCGCGGTCGGCAGCGCGGTGGTGCTGTATGACGGCTCGCCGTTTCACCCCGGCCATGAGCGACTGCTGGATCTGATCGACGATGAGCGCATCAGCGTGTTCGGCACCAGTCCCAAGTTTCTCGCGACACTGGAAAGCAGCGGCATCAAGCCTGCACACAGCCATGATCTGAGCAGTCTCAAAACGCTGCTCTGCACCGGCTCCGCGCTGTCGCCGCAAAGCTACGATTTCGTCTACCGCGACTTCAAGCGCGACGTGTGCCTGGCGTCGATGTCCGGCGGCACCGATGTGGTCTCGTGCTTCGTCAACGGCAACCCGCTGTCGCCCGTGCGCCGCGGCGAAATCATGGGCAAGAGCCTGGGCATGGCGGTTGAAGTGTGGAACGACGCCGGCGTTGCCGTGATCGGCGAAAAAGGCGAGCTGGTCTGCACTCGGCACTTCCCGGCGATGCCCGTCGGCCTGTGGCACGACCCAGACGGCGAAAAGCTGCGCAAATCCTATTTCAGCCTGTTCCCCGGCGTCTGGGCCCAGGGCGATTACGCCGAACAATTGCCCCACGGCGGGATGCTGATCCATGGCCGCTCCGACGCCGTGCTCAACCCCGGCGGCGTGCGCATCGGCACGGCGGAAATCTATCGTCAGGTCGAGAAGGTCCCGCAGGTGCTGGACAGCGTGGCGATCGGGCAGCAATGGCAGGACGATGTGCGCGTGGTGCTGTTTGTGCGTTTGCAGGCGGGCGTGACGCTCGATGACAACCTGCAACAACAGATCCGCCAGGTGATCCGCGCCAACACCACGCCGCGCCACGTGCCGGCGAAGATCGTCGCGGTGACCGATATTCCGCGCACCATCAGCGGCAAGGTGGTCGAACTTGCCGTGCGCAATGTGGTGCATGGCGAACCGGTGAAGAACACTGATGCGCTGGCCAATCCTGAAGCGCTGGAGCAGTTTCGCAATCGCCCGGAGCTGTCGGACTAAACGTTCCCACAGGGGTGAGGTGTTAATCCATCAAGCCCCAATCGCCTGATGATGAAGGCGCGGGCACCGGGCCCGCTTCGGCATGCAGTTTCAAACGCAGGCGCAGATTGTTTTGTGAATCGGCATGCTTGAGCGCTTCGTCTTCACTGATCACGCCCTCCACCACCAGCGCATACAGCGCCCCGTCGAAGGTCTGCATGCCGACCTCGCCGGACTTCTCCATGATGCCTTTGAGTTCGCCCAATTCGTTGCGGCGGATCAGGTCGGCAATGGTCGGCGTGCCGAGCATCACCTCGACCGCCGCGCGGCGCTGACCGTCCAACGTGCGCACCAGCCGTTGCGAGACGAACGCCTTGAGATTGTTGCCCAGCGCATGCAGCAACTGCGGGCGGCGCTCTTCGGGGAACAGATTGACGATGCGGTCCAGCGCCTGATTGGCGTTGTGCGCATGCAGCGTCGACAGCACCAGGTGCCCGGTATCGGCGAACGCCAGCGCATGTTCCATGGTTTCGCGGTCACGGATTTCACCGATCAGCACCACGTCCGGGGCCTGGCGCAGGGTGTTTTTCAGCGCCGCATGGAAACTGCGGGTATCGACGCCGACTTCGCGTTGATTGATGATCGAGCGCTTGTGTCGATGGATATACTCCACCGGGTCTTCAATGGTGATGATGTGCCCGCTGCTGTGGCGATTGCGATGGTCGATCAGTGCGGCCAGCGAGGTCGACTTGCCGGAGTCGGTGGCGCCAACGAACAGGATCAGCCCTTGTTTGAGCATCACCGTATCCAGCAGCACCGGCGGCAGTTTGAGGTCTTCGAAGCGCGGAATATCGAGTTTGACGTTGCGGATCACGATTGACACATCGTTGCGTTGCTTGAAGATGTTCAGGCGAAAACGTCCGACACCGGTGCGGGAAATTGCCAGGTTCATTTCCAGTTCCCGATCGAACTCACGCCGCTGCTCGGCGTCCATCAGGGAGTTGGCGATGGCCTCGACCTCACCGGGTTTGAATGGCCGCTCGCTGAACGGCGTCAGCACGCCCTCGATACGCGCACTGGGTGGCGCTCCCGTGGACAGAAACAGATCCGAGCCGTGCTGGCTCGACAGACGGAGCAACAGTGCATCGATTTCCATGGCAATAAGCACCCGCGAAGCATTCAATGAACAGAAATGACCCGCTGTCGTGACGTAACGGGTCATACAGCGTCTACCGCAAGTGCAAGAATAGTAGATGCCAACGCACTGACCGACGCTCAGGATAGATGTGATGAACGCAGCACCCACCCCCGATGACGCCCAAGCCCTGATCGCCCGTATCGACTGGGCCCGCACTCCGCTGGGCGCCGCCGGCACCTGGCCGCAAAGCCTGCGCACCGCGGTGGATATAGTGATTCACTCGCCGATGCCGATGCTGCTGTTGTGGGGGCCGCAGCTCACGCAGATCTACAACAACGGCTTCGCGATGCTCGCCGGCAGCAAGCATCCGCACGCTTTCGGACAGCCGGCGCACCTGATATGGCCAGAACTTCAGGACTTTACCGACCCGATTTATCGAGCCGTCCTACAAGGCCAGGTGCGCACCTACAGCGAACGGCGATTTACCCTGCAACGCGAAGGCAAGGAGTCCGACTTCTGGCTGGACCTGACTTACAGCCCCATCCGCGATGAAGATGCGCAAGTGGCCGGAATTCTGGTCACGGCCATCGAAACCAACGAGCGCCGGCGCATTGCCCTTGAACTGCAACGTCGTTCCGAAGAAAGCCTCAAGGCCCAGCGCGACACCGAGGAGCGCCTGCAACTGGCGCTGGCCGCTACCGATGCAGTCGGCACCTGGGACTGGGACATCGGTGAAGACCGCTTCATCGCCGATGCCCACTTCGCCCAACTGCACGGCATCGATCCGGCGCTGGCCAGTCAGCTGCCGATCAGCGATTACCTGCAAGGGGTGCACCCCGAAGACCGCGCGTTGATCGCCCGCAGCATCAAGCATTGCATCACCCACGGTACCGAATACGCCGAGGAATACAGGCTGCTCAAAGCCGACGGCGAACTGCGCTGGGTGTTTGCCCGTGGTCGCTGTTACAAGGATCACCACGGGCGACCCGTGCGTTTCCTCGGCGCCGCGCTGGACCTGACCGAGCGCAAGCACACCGAGCAGGCGCTGCGTCAGAGCCAGACCGAATTGCAGCTGATCATCAACGCGATGCCGATCCTCATCAGTTACGTCGACCACGAAGAGCGCTTCCGCTTGAACAACGCCGCGTATCTGGACTGGTACGGCCTCACGCCTCAGGAATTGTATGGCCGCACCATTCGCGAAGTGATCGGCGAAGAAGCCTACTTCCTGCGCGCGCCGTACATCGCCGAGGCGCTGGCCGGGCGTCCCTGCTCGTTCAGCCTGTACACCCCGCACCGCGACGGCAGCAGCCGTCATGCGCTGATGAATTACCTGCCGCGCCACGGCGCCGATGGCTCAGTCAACGGTTTCTATATTTTCGTGATCGACGAGAGTGAACGGAAAAAGACCGAAGAAGCGCTGCGCAACCTCAATGAAACCCTTGAGGAACGGGTCAGCGCCCGTACCGAACAACTGGCCCAGGCCAATCAGCGCCTGCAGAACGAGATGTTCGAACGCGAGCGCGCCGAAGATGCGTTGCGCCATGCGCAGAAAATGGAAGCGGTCGGCCAGCTCACCGGCGGTATCGCCCACGACTTCAACAACATGCTCACCGGGATCATCGGCAGCCTCGACCTGATGCAACGCTACATCGCCGACGGTCGCGCCGATGAAATCGGGCGTTTCACCGAAGCGGCGGTGTCGTCGGCCAACCGTGCAGCGGCGCTGACTCATCGCCTGCTGGCGTTCTCTCGTCGGCAGTCGCTGGACCGCAAGACCCTCAACGTCAACGAACTGATTCATTCGCTGGAAGATTTGATCCGCCGCACCAAGGGCGACCCGATCGAACTCACGCTGCGCCTGGCCGACGATGTGTGGCCGATCAGCACCGACGTCAGCCAACTGGAAAACGCCCTGCTCAACCTGGTGATCAACGCCCGCGACGCCATGCCCGACGGTGGCGAGTTACTGATCGAAACCGCCAACGTCTATCTCGACGGCAACGACATCACCACCCTTGAACCGGTCAAGGCCGGCGACTACCTGATGCTGGCGGTCAGCGACAACGGCACCGGCATGACGCCATCAGTGCGCGCCAAGGCCTTCGATCCGTTCTTCACCACCAAACCGATTGGTCAGGGCACCGGGCTCGGACTGTCGATGATTTATGGTTTCGCCCAGCAGTCGGGCGGCCATGTCAGCCTCGACAGCCTGCCGAACCAGGGCACCTGTGTGCGCCTGTACTTGCCGCGCCTGAACCTGCTGGAGCCAGAACGGCCAGTCGTGGAAACCCTCAGTGCAGCGCCGACGGCCACTTGCGGCGAAACCGTGGTCGTGGTCGAAGATGACCCGGCGGTGCGCATGCTGGTGCTCGACCTGCTCAAGGAGCTGGGTTACCTCGCCCACGAAGCTGCCGACGCCAGCGCCGCCCTGCCGCTGCTGGAATCGGAGTTGCGTGTGGATCTGCTGGTGACCGACGTCGGCCTGCCGGGGATGAATGGCCGGCAACTGGCGGAAATCGCCCGCCAGCATCGTCCGGGACTGAAGGTGCTGTTCATGACCGGTTATGCGCAGAAAGCTGCGGAGCGTCAGGGTTTTCTCGAGGACGGCATGGACATGGTGGCCAAGCCGTTTTCGATTGAAGTGCTGGCGAACAAGATCCGCGAGATGATCAACCAAACGCCGTCACTTGAGGCATAATCCCGCGCCCCGCCGTCACCCCGTTACAGGTATCGCACGATGAAAGCCCAAGCCCGCCACATTCTGGTGAAAACCGCCGAAGAGGCCGAACAGCTCAAACAACGCATTGCCAAGGGCGAAGCGTTTGATGTGCTGGCGAAGAAATATTCGACCTGCCCGTCCGGCAAGCGCGGCGGCGATCTGGGTGAAGTGCGGCCGGGGCAGATGGTCGGCGCGATTGATGCGGTGATCTTCAAGAAACCGTTGCGCACGGTGCACGGACCGATCAAGAGCAAGTTTGGCTATCACCTGGTGCAGGTGTTTTTCCGCGATTGACCTGATTGACCTGATTGCCCTGTTTCCCTGTAGGAGCTGCCGAAGGCTGCGATCTTTTGATCTTAAAAAAGCAAAATCAAAAGATCGCAGCCTTCGGCAGCTCCTACAGGGATAGTTGTCAGTCCTTAGAGATTAACGCTCCCGGGAACTGGATGACCCTACTCGCCAGTAAATGCCCAGCCTGCGCCGCTTCCACCGGACTGCCACCCGACAACCGCCTGGCCAGATACGCCGCACTGAACGAATCCCCCGCCGCCGTCGTGTCCACCACCTTCTCGACCTTCTGCGCCGGTACTTCAAACGCCTCGCCATCACAACGAATCAGACATGCCTCGGCGCCGCGCTTGAGCACCACTTCCGGCGTGCCGATCTGCGCATACGCCTCGAACACCGCATCGCAGTCGGAAAAATGGAACAGTGCCTGCTCGTCATCGACGGTCAGCAATGCCAGATCGACATGCGGCAACACACTGCGATAGGCCGCCCGCGCCTCTTCCTGTGACGCCCACAAACGTGGCCGATAGTTGTTGTCGAAGACGATCCGCGCATCGCGCTGCCGGGCTTCGATAAGAGTCTGGATCAAACGCTCACGGCCCTTGGCGCCGAGTACCGCGAGGGTGATGCCGCTGAAATACAGCACGTCGTAATCCGGCAGCGCTGCAAGAATCGGCTCCGCCGCCGGAGTGGTAAAGCAATCGCGCACCGCCGCCTCATTGCGCCAGTAGAGGAAACGTCGCTCGCCGTTGGCGTCGGTCTGAATGCAGTACAGACCCGGCAAACGACCGGGCAGACGCTGCACCATGTCGAGGCCAATGCCTTCATCGGCCCAGCTCTGGCACATGGCATCGCTGAAGCTGTCATCGCCTAGCGCAGTGACGTAATCGACCTGGGCGTTGTCGCCGAGGGCGCGGGACAGATACACCGCCGTGTTCAAGGTATCGCCGCCGAAGCTTTGCTGCAGGCTGCCGTCGGCGCGGTGCTGGAGTTCGATCATGCATTCGCCGATCAGGGCGATGCGCGGGGTGTTCGGGCCCAGGGGGCTGAGGGTGGTCATCGGGTGGCGTCTCTGCTGATTCGGTGGTGTTTGATCCGGCCTCATCGCTGGCAAGCCAGCTCCCACACAATCTTCACAACTCATGAGATTCCTGTGGTAGCTGGCTTGCCAGCGATGAGGCCGCAACGCGGTCTCAAGCCTTAGAAACAAGTCTCCATGTTCTCGACCACCGCTAACTGCTCATCCACCAACAACCCCACCCGCCACTTGTCGAAGGTCAGGCACGGGTGCGAGGTGCCGAAGGAAATGATATCGCCGACCCGCAACTCAACCCCCGGCGCCACACTCATGAACGCATGCTGGTCCATCACCGCCGTCACCTTGCACGCGCCGACATCGTCGCCGATCGCCGGCACAACGCCGGCCTTGTAACGCAGCAACGGCACCGGCAAACCGGCATCGAATGCCACGTCGCGCTTGCCGAGGGCGATCACCGCAAAACCCGGCTCCGGCAGCGATTGCACGTGGGCCCAGACTTCCAGCGCCGGACGCAGGCCTTCGTGCAGATCGCTGCGACGATCCAGCACGCAGCATTGCGCTTCCTTGTAGATACCATGGTCGTGGGCGACATAACTGCCCGGGCGCAGCACGCTGAGGAAGCGGCCGCCCGCATTCTGCGCTTCGAACGACTCGGCGATCAGGTCGTACCACGCCGAACCCGAGGCGGTGATGATCGGCTTGGCAATGGCAAACGCGCCGCTGTCCTGCAACTGCACCGCCAGGCGCACCAGTGACGCGGCAAATTCACGAATACCGCTGACCGCGTGATCGCCGTGAATCACCCCTTCGTAACCTTCGATGCCGGTCAGGGCCAGCGCCGGTTGCGCGTTGATCGCTTGGGCCAGTGCGATGACTTCCTGCTCGCTGCGGCAACCGCAACGGCCACCGACCACGCCGTACTCGATCATCACGTTCAACTTCACGCCGCGCGAAGCGAAGTAGGCGCCGAGATCGGCGACGTTGTCCGGGTGATCGACCATGCAGTAGAAATCGAAATCCGGGTCTGCCAGCAGATCGGCAATCAGCGCCATGTTCGGCGTGCCGACCAGTTGGTTGGCCATCAACACCCGCCGCACGCCGTGGGCATACGCGGCGCGGGTCTGGGTGGCGCTGGCGAGGGTGATACCCCACGCGCCGGCGTCGAGCTGACGCTGGAACAGCGCCGGGGTCATGCTGGTTTTACCGTGGGGCGCGAGTTCGGCGCCGCTGTCGCTGACGAACGTCTGCATCCAGCGAATGTTGTGCTCCAGCGCCTCGCGGTGCAGCACCAGCGCCGGCAGGCTGACGTCACGCACAAGGTGCGCGCCAATGGCAGCGGCGCCCTTTTCCACAGCGGTATTGATGGCAGTCGTCATGGTCAAACTCCTCGCATTCAGTCGCGGCCGCAGGCAGCCGCGGTTATTCGTTGATACGCCGGGCGAGGCTGTTGGCGCTCTCGATCAGCACCCGGCGATAGTCGTCGTAATTGTTTTTCGCATCGGCCCGTGGGGCGACGATGCACAGGGTGCAGATGGCCACACCATTGGGGTCTTTGACCGGCGCGGCGAAGCAATGGGTGAAGGTGTCGGCCACGCTGTCGAAGGAGAAGAAACCGTCGATCCCGGCCTGCCGAATTTCCGCCAGAAAGCGCTCCAGCGGCAGGCGTTCGCCGTCGGGCAGGATGTAGTCGTCCTCGTCGATCAGGTCGATGATCTGCTGGTCGCTCAAATGCGCCAGCAGCAGGCGTCCGGATGCAGTCCACGGGATCGGCGCGTTTTCGCCGATGTCGGACGAAATGCGGAAATGCCGCTCGCCCTCCTTCATCAACGCCACCGTGTATTTGCGCCCGTTGAGCAGGCACATCTGCGCGGTTTCCCGGGTCTGGCTGACGATATCCTGCAAGGCATGATCGGCCTCGCGGCTGAGGTCGAAATGGCGCAGGTGCGCCTGCCCGAGGAAGTACAACTGGCGACCGAGATAGACGTGCCCGTCCTTGCCCACCGGCTCCAGAATCCGTCGTTCCAGCAACGACGCCACCAGTTCGTAAACCGTGGATTTCGGGCTGCCGATACCGTTGGCGATGTCGTTCGGACGCAGCGGCTGGCCGATTTCCTTGAGGAAATCGAGGATATCGAACGCCCGATCCAGACCGCGGGCCCGGCGTTTGATGGTGTCTTCGGTCATGTCAGTACTCACTCAAAATGCCTCTGTAGGAGCTGCCGCAGGCTGCGATCTTTTGATCTTGCCTTCGTGGTGCATCCAAAATTGCCAAAAGATCGCAGCCTTCGGCAGCTCCTACAAGAGCCGACGACAATCAGGCCTTTTTCTTGTAGGCGATGCAGTCGATCTCGACCTTGCAATCGACCATCATGCTCGCCTGCACACAGGCCCGCGCCGGGGCGTGTTCAGGTTTGAAGTACTCGCCGAAAACCTTGTTGAAACTGCTGAAATCCCGGGGATCGTCCAGCCACACCCCGGCCCGCACCACATCCTCCAGGCCATAACCGGCCTCTTCGAGAATCGCGATCAGGTTCTTCATGGTCTGGTGGGTCTGCTCGACAATGCCGCCAACGATGATCTCGCCATCCACTGCCGGCACCTGGCCGGACACGTGCAGCCAGCCGTCCGCTTCAACGGCGCGCGCGAAGGGACGTGGCTGACCGCCAGCGGCGGTGCTGCCGGTGCCGTATCGAGTAATGCTCATGGGTACTTCTCCTGATTACATAGCAAAATTAGAACCGCGTGCTCTTGAGAAACTCAGCCAGACGCGGTGATTGCGGGCGTTCGAACAGCTCCTTGGGAGGCCCCTGCTCTTCGATCCGCCCCTGATTCATGAAAACGATCTTGTCCGAGACCTCGAAGGCGAAACGCATTTCGTGGGTCACCAGCAGCATGGTCATGCCGTCTTCGGCCAGCCCCTTGATCACGTTCAACACTTCACCGACCAGCTCCGGGTCAAGGGCCGAGGTGACTTCGTCGAACAGCATCAGGCTCGGGTTCATCGCAATCGCCCGGGCAATCGCCACGCGCTGTTGCTGACCGCCGGACAACTGCCCGGGAAAGTGATTGCGCCGCTCCAGCAGGCCGACCCGCTCCAGCCATTTCTCGGCCAGCGCGACGGCTTGGTCCTTGTGCATCTTCTTCACCTTGAGCAGACCGAGGGTAACGTTCTGCAAGGCGGTCAGATGCGGGAACAGATTGAATTGCTGAAAGGCCATGCCGGTCATGGCGCGATGACGGGCGATGACTTTTTCGGCGTGACGCACACGTTTACCGCCGACCTCGTCATAGCCAATGGATTCGCCGTCGAGCAGGATCTGCCCGCCCTGGAACTCTTCGAGCATGTTCACGCAGCGCAGCAAGGTGGTCTTGCCCGAACCGCTGGAGCCGATCAGGGTCACGACGTTGCCGCGCTGCATGCTCAGGTCGACGCCTTTGAGCACTTCGACCGCACCGTACTGCTTGTGCAGGCCACGGATGTCCAGCAGCGGCTGGCCATTTGAAACGTTGGAAACTTGAGCTTGAGTCATGGCAGGGCCACCCGCTTTTCAATGTGCCGGCCGAGTAATTCGATGCCGTAGTTGATGACGAAGAACAGAAAACCGGCGAACAGGTAGAACTCCAGAGTCATGAAGGTCCGGGCGATGATCTGTTGGGTGCTGAGCAGCAATTCGGCGACGCCGATCACCGAGAGCAAGGTCGAAGCCTTGACGATTTCGGTGGACGAGTTGACCCAGGTCGGCAGGATCTGCCGTAACGCCTGGGGTAGCAGCACATAACCGAGAGACTGATAAAACGTCAGGCCAATCGCCTTGCTCGCTTCCATCTGCCCGCGTGGCAATGCCTGCAAGGCGCCGCGCACGATCTCGGCGACGTGCGAGCCGCAGAACAGCGTCAGGCCCAGCGCACCGGCCTGAAACGCGCTGATCTGCCAACCGAGCGCCGGCGCCATGTAGAAGCAGGCCAGCACCAACACAAACACCGGCGTGCCGCGAATCAGGTCAACGTAAAAACGGAACGGCGCGCGCATCCAGAACTTGCCGTAAGTCAGCACCAGACCGGCGACGACGCCGAGCAGCGTGCCAAACAGAATCGCCAGCGCCGACACCTGCACACTGGTCAGAAACCCTTGCAACAAGGTCTCGCGAGCGACCCACAACTCATGCAACCAACTGGGGGATTCGTACATCGCAGCCTCCTATCGGCGGATTGCCAGACGCTGCTCGAGGTAACGCAGCAGCATGGCAATGAGGTAACAGGCCGCGACGTACAACGCCGTGGTCACCAGCCAGGTTTCGATCACCCGGTAGCTTTCAACGTTGATCTTGCGCGCGTAATAGGTCAGCTCCGGCACTGCAATCGCGGCGGCCAGCGAGGTGTCCTTGAACAGCGAAATGAAGTTGTTCGACAGCGCCGGCAACACGTTGCGCAGCATGACCGGCACGGTCACGTAAGCCTTGACCTGCCACTCACCGAGACCGATTGCCAGCCCCGCTTCGCGCTGGCCTTTGGGGATGCTCAGCAAACCGCCACGGAACACCTCGGTCAGATAGGCACCGGCATACAGCGACAACGTGATGATGAACGACGGGATCTTGTCCAGACGGATCCCCAGGCTCGGCAAAGCAAAGTAGATCAACAGAATCAACACCAGAATCGGTGTATTACGCACCACCGTGACGTACACCGAGGCCAGCACCCGCAAGGCGCGATGCTTCGAGAGCAAGGCAAACGCCATCAGCAGGCCGATCACGCAGCCGATGGCGATCGACACCAACGCCAGTTCAAGACCCAGACCGAGCCCCGCCAGCAAGGTGTCGAAATCGCGCCACACGGCAGCAAAGTTCAACTGATAGTTCATGGTCAGCAGTACCTTGAGCGGGGCGATTTGTATCGCCCCACTCTCACGGGATCATTTGAATTCGACAGGGAAACCGATCGCCGGCGACGGCAGGTCGACACCGAACCATTGCTTGAAGGATGCCGCGTAAGTCGGGAACTCAACGCCGGTCATGGCTTCATGCAGAGTGGTGTTGACGAAGTTCAGCCAATCCTGATCGCCGCGTTTGACTGCGCAGGCGTAGGTCTGCGGGCTCCACGCGTAGGTCGGGCTGCGGTAGCGGCCAGGGTTCTGCACCATCAGGTACTTGACCGACGACTGATCGGTAGCAGCGGCATCGGCGCGACCGGAGTTCACCGCCTGATACATCAGATCGACACTGTCGTACTGATCGACCTTGGCCTTGGGCAGCGCCTGATGCACCAATTCTTCGGCATAGACGTTTTGCAGCACGGCCACAGTAACGCTGTCACCGGCCGCCTGCAGGTCCTCGATTTCCTTGTACTTGCTGTTGGCCGGCAGCAGCAGGCCGACACCTTCGCGGTAGTACGGCAGGGTGAACGCCACTTGTTGCGCACGGCTGGCGGTGACGGTGATGAACTGGCAGCTCATGTCGACCTTGTCGGTCAGCAGATTGGGAATTCGCGCGTCGGACGACTGCACGACGAATTCGACTTTGCTTGGGTCATTGAACAACCCCTTGGCCACCATCCTGGCGATGTCGATATCAAAGCCCTGCAACTTGCCGTCCGCACCCTGAAAGTGCCACGGCGCATTGGTGCTGCCGGTGCCGACAATCAGCTTGCCCCGGGCCAGAACACTGTCGAGTTTGCTGTCGGCTGCCTGGGCCATGCCCATGGCAGCGGACGAAGCCGCAAGAACAAAAACACACGCTTTGAACAACGAAGGACGGCGATGCATGGCAAGCACTCCAGGATGATGTTTATTCCGCTATACCGGAACACGGTTTGTTACTACGGAATAGACAGCAGAAAGTGTGCCATAGGAATGGCGGGGAATCTGTAGTGGATTGAAATGTTTTTGGAATCAAAGGGATGCGAATAGCATCAGGAAGGTGTTACTCGCTGTGGATTTCTCAGGCGCTACCGTGGGCCACATCGCTCGGGTACTCGGGCTACATTTGAGTGCGCACTCACCGAAAACGCGCACGGTCTACTGTCAACTCTGACAGTAGAGGAAAGCTGCCCATGGGATTAGCGTCAGCAACGTTGAGAATGCGTCTTCAAGGAGGTTCCCATGAGTTCGACGACTCGCTTTCCAGACCTGCCTGCTACCTACCGCAAAGCCCTGAAAACCTGGCGCCCGGTGATCCTGTACTTCGCCAATGAACACTGTCCTGCCTGCGAGTTCGCCGGGCCGATTTTTCGTCAGATTGCCGAGCCGTACCGGCATCGCGCCAATATCTACATGCTTAACACCCGTGAGTCGCCGCGCCATCCGTTGGTCACCGGCACGCCGACGGTGCTGTTCTACAAGAACGGCAAGTTGCTGAAGAAGCTCAAGGGCATCGGCACAGAGGAAACACTGGCGGCGGACTTTGCCCGGCATATTGGCATGACCAGGGCACCGGTGGTGCAGCAGAAACCACGACATGACCTGCCGTGGTTGCGCCGCACATTGAGCAGGCTCTGCACAATCACGCGTGCGCATCGGCGGGTGATTTGAGGCAGTGCATTTCCCCTAATCGTTACGGCGTCTGACACATCGCTTTCGCGGGCAAGCCCGCTCCCACAGGGGTCAACGTTGTTCACACATTTCGTGTACGACGCGTGCACTGTGGGGACCGGCACCGTCAGCGCAAGGCTGCTGCCTTACGCAGAATCGCGCACCAGCAACACCTGCGTCACCCGTCGTTCCTCAACGGCTTTGACGGTCATTTGCCAGCCTGCGTACTGCAGCCGATCGCCGATCATCGGCAAGCGATCCAGCAGGCTCATCACCAGTCCGGCCAGGGTCTGATAGTCCTCGGTCGGTTCGGCGCCAAACCCGGTGCGCTGGCGAACACGCGTCAGATTCAATGCGCCGCTGACGACAAAACCGCCCTGCTCCTCGATCACGTCCGGGCCTTCTATTTCGCTGGCATCGGGCAGTTCGCCGGCAATCGATTCGAGGATGTCGGTCATGGTCAACACGCCGACGAAGTCGCCAAACTCGTTGACCACAAAAGCAATGTGGGTCGACGCTGCGCGCATCTGCTCCAGCGCATTGAGGATCGAATAGCTGTCGAGCAAGTTGATGGTCTTGCGCGCCAGATGTTCCAGGTTCGGCTCAATGCCGCTCAGGTACTCCTTGAGCAATTCCTTCTTGTGCACGAAGCCCAACGGTTCATCCACAGCACCGTGGCGAATCAGCGGCAGACGCGAATAGGACGAGTGCATCAGTTTTGTGCGAATCGTTTCGGCGTCGTCAGCCAGGTCGATGGTGTCGACGTCGGCACGCACGGTCATCAGGTTGCGAATCGGGCGTTCGGCCAGTTGCAGCACACCACTGATCATCACCCGCTCGCGACGATCGAACAGTTCTGCACTCGGGGCTTCGCCGTCATCCAGCAGGTCGGAGATTTCCTCGCCGACCTCCTCCACTTCCAGCTTGCGCCCGCCCAGCAAGCGCATCACAGCATGGGCCGTGCGCTCACGTAGGGGGCGCAGGCCTTGCATCGAGCGTTTGCGGCGGGCCCGGGCGATCTGGTTGAACACCTCGATCAGGATCGAGAAGCCGATGGCCGCGTACAGATAGCCTTTCGGGATGTGGAAGCCCAGGCCTTCGGCCGTCAGGGCGAAACCGATCATCATCAGAAAGCCCAGACACAGCATGATCACCGTCGGGTGCGCATTGACGAAGCGGGTCAGCGGCTTGCTCGCAACGATCATCAAACCGATGGAAATGATCACCGCGATCATCATCACCGCCAGTTCATCGACCATGCCCACGGCGGTAATGACCGCGTCCAGCGAGAACACCGCATCGAGCACCACGATCTGCGCCACGATCGGCCAGAACAATGCGTAAGCCGCGTTGGTCGAGCGCTGGCCGACATGCCCTTCGAGCCGTTCGTGCAGCTCCATCGTCGCCTTGAACAGCAGGAACACACCACCGAACAGCATGATCAGGTCACGGCCGGAGAAGCTCTTGCCGAACACTTCGAACAACGGCTGCGTGAGGGTGACCAGCCAGGAAATGCTCGCCAACAGGCCCAGGCGCATGATCAGCGCCAACGACAGGCCGATGATCCGCGCACGATCGCGCTGATGCGGCGGCAGTTTGTCCGCCAGGATCGCGATAAACACCAGGTTGTCGATACCCAGCACCAGCTCCAGCACGATCAGAGTCAACAAGCCTAACCAGGCCGTGGGATCCGCTAACCATTCCATAAAATGTCTCGATCTCTCTTCAGTGAATTCAGGCTGCCGGGCACGGCAAAGTGCAACGCGAAGGCTCTGAGGCCGCGTTGTCAACGATAGTCGGGAGGCGGAAAACCGGATGCTGCGAGTGCGTCAAGACCGCGCCATGGCGCGAGGAAAAGGTACGACTGGGAGGCTCCAAGAGGGTGTTCATGCAAATCCTGAATGAAAAATGGCTTTGGAGCGTACAGGCTCTGACGACAATTCCTACAGAGCGAAATCATTTCAAAATCTGTATCAACGACCACTGCCCCCCCTGTAGGAGCTGCCGCAGGCTGCGATCTTTTGATCTTGAAGAACAAAGTCAAAAGATCGCAGCCTTCGCAGCTCCTACAGTTGGCTGTCATCGTCCGGCAAAGCGCAACCGCGACAACTGCCGCAAATCCCCCTCCACGTAGTAATCGTTGGTCCAGCTGTCATCCACCGCCAACGGACTCACCTGCTTCAGCTCGAGTTTTTTCGCGAAATAGCGGAAGCGGTAATGCTCATAAAACCGCAGCAATTCCAGACCATAGCGATCAGCCAGATCGGTGTCGCCGCGAATGATCAGGTAGTTTTCATCATTGCCGTTACTGGCCGAAGTGCTGAGGTTGTGGCTGCCGCTGATAATCGTCGGCCTGTCGCTGGTGAAGTCGACGACCACCGCTTTGGTGTGCACCAGCAGGTTGCCCTTCTGACCTTTCATGTTTTCTTTCAGCCAGCCTTCCAGCCCGGTGTTGAGCAAGGCGGTGGCGGCGAATTCGGCGCTGCGATCGGCATGAAACCCGGTGATGCGGCTAGCGGTGTTTTGCAGACCGTAACGCAAGATGTCGTCATGGGATTTGCCGAGCAGCGCATTGAGGATCGCGTCCGGCAAGGTGAACGCCGTGACAAACAGCACGTCCTTGCTGGCCGCCTCGATGATCTCGACAAACTCACGCAAATCGCCCCCACCGCTGCGTGGCGAGAACCCGGCGAACAGCGGCTGCGTCGGGTCCATCGGGTTGTGCTCGGTGATCCAGTTGCGCGTCGCAGCGACGTCGGCGGGGTTGGCCCAGACCTCTTCGAACGTTTGCAAATAGCGCGTGGCAATGGTCACGTCATCAAGCGTATGCAGCACATTGGCCTGGCGATACACGCCATTGGCGGTGAAATTGGTGCTGCCGCACAGCACCGCCTGCGGTTGACGCTGACCGACGTCGACCCGGCTGAGGACGATGAATTTGTCGTGGAAAATGTTGTGAGTGACCCGGCCCCGCTTGTTCGCCGCTGGTAATTGGGCAAGGTTCGCTTCGTTCAGGGTCGTATCGGGATCATCAGGCTGGGCGTGGTACAGCACGCGCACTTGCACCCCTCGCGCGAACGCCGCGTTTACGGCATCGATGATCGCCTGCAACTGATACTCGTAGATCGCAATGTCCAACGCCCACTGCGCGTCCACAGCCCGCTCGATGAAGCCCAGCAATCGCTCCAGCAGTCCGTTCTCCAGCCACAGGCGCGCCGCGCCGGGCCAGGCTTCGATGGGCAGATTCTTGTTGGCGCTGATCTGTGCGTCGAGGTCGGGAAATTTGCGCTGAAACGCCTGACTGGCAGCCACGGCGCGATTGAAGATCACGCTCTGATTGGCCGGGTGGCCGTCGTCACTGGTGATGCTCAGCTCCAGCGATTCGCCCAGTAGCGGCGCGTCCGCCGTGCCGTAGGCCAGATGCACGCGATAGTGCAGGGTCGTGCCCGGGTTGACGGCGTAATCGGCCCAGCGGAATTTTTGCAGCGGTGCCTTATCGCTGGGCGTGGCGTGATATTGGGGAAAAGTGTGAGCCTTGGCGGGAAACGTCAGGCTGTTGAACAGGAACAACCACGGTTTGTCGCCCTGTTGCTTTTCGATGGCAAACCCGAGCAAGCCTTTGCGTCGGGGTTCGGACAGGTCCATGGCGAGCAGCACGCCGTTGGTGCCGGCGTAGGCTTTGACGCGAAAATCGTCCTGAGGATTGGCGACCAGTACCCGCATGATTCACTCCTTGTGATTGGGCTGGGGTGGAGCATAGAGCAGCGCTGCGGTTTTTGGTGATCCCGCACGATCCGAGGCGATGCCTTCGCGAGCAGGCTCGCTCCCACAGAGCAAGCGGTGTTCACCAACCTTGCTCGCGAAGAGGCCCGCTCAGACTTCACACATCATCGATATGCCGATATTCCGCATTCAGCGCCGCCGCTAATTCCCGCGCCCGTGCCAATCGGATGGGCCCGCGCTCAATGTCGATCAACAATCCCGGACACTCCAGCGGCGGCATCGACGGTAAGGCTTTCAAACGCCCATCCGTGACCACCAGCAAGCGCTGCTGCTCGGCCGGGAAGCGCTTCTGTCGCTGCATCAGCCATTGCTGCGCCTGCGCCAACGCCGCCACCAATGGCGTGCCGCCGCCCGCGCCCAGTGTCTCCAGCCAGGTGCGCAAGCCACTTGAAGCCTTCAATCCTTGCACCTGCCATTGCGGCGCGCTGCCACTGGCGGTCAGCAAGGCCAGTCGCGTCCTTTGTCGATACGCATCATCAAACAATTGCGCGAGCAAACCCTTGGCATCGCTCAGTGCCTGATGCCGTCGCGTCGAAGCCGACGCATCGACGATCACCAGCCATAACTCATGGGGAGCACGCGTGCGCAGCTGGAACTGCAAGTCCTCACGGGTTTGCGGCCGGCCGTTGAGCAGCGTCCCCGGCCAGTTCACCAGACCGCTGCGCGCAGCGTGGCGCTTGCCCTGGCGTCCGTGGTCGAGTCGTCCGGCGCGGGGTCTGGCATTCGCCCCCGCGTCGGATCGGGGACGAATGCCGGTTACTTTTTTGGCCAGCTCGGCACTTCGCGGCGTGCGCCAGTCGCCAGCGCCGGAGCAGGCATGTCACCCCACTGCCCCTGCCCCTCGCTTGGTTCGGCCTGGGTGCTGGTCTGGTTCTGAGCAGGTGGTTGAAGGCTGGGCGAAGAGGACTCACGACGGCGATGACGCAGGGCGAACTCCGCTACCGCATCGATGTCTTGCTCGGCAATGGCTTCGGCACCGCGCCATGCCGCGTGGGCTCGGGCCGCACGCAGCCAGACCAGGTCGGCCCGCAAGCCATCGACGCCGGCGGCAAAGCAGCGCTCGGTGATGCTTGCCAAAGCCTCGTCATCCAGCGCAATGCGCGCCAAGGCGCAGCGTGCCTGTTCGCAGCGTTCGCGCAGCGCTTGCTGCTCGGCTTCCCACTGCGCGCAGAACGCCTGCGGGTCGCTGTCGAAATCCAGTCGGCGGCGGATGATCTGCCCGCGTTCAGTCGGCGCGGTGTGACCGCTGAGGGCGACGTTCAGGCCAAAACGGTCCAACAGCTGCGGGCGCAACTCGCCCTCTTCCGGGTTCATTGTGCCGATCAACACAAACCGTGCCGAATGCCGATGCGAGATGCCATCACGCTCGACCAGGTTGCTGCCGCTGGCCGCCACATCCAACAGCAGATCCACCAGATGATCGGGCAACAGATTCACTTCATCGACGTACAGCACACCGCCGTCGGCCTTGGCCAGCACGCCGGGAGAAAACTGCGCCCGCCCTTCACTCAGTGCCGCGTCGAGATCAAGGGTGCCAACCAGACGCTCTTCAGTGGCGCCCAGTGGCAACGTGACAAACTGACCACTGGCCAGCAGATCGGCGAGGCCACGGGCCAGAGTCGATTTAGCCATTCCGCGTGGGCCTTCGATCAGCACGCCACCGATTTTCGGGTCGATGGCAGTGAGGTACAGCGCGAGTTTCAAGTCATCGGCGCCGACCACGGCGGAGAGCGGGAAATGCGGGGTGTCGGTCATCTTCAATACTCGGTCATGGTCGGTAGTCTGTCGGAAGATCGTTGGAGCCAAGCCTATTTCCTGTGGGAGCGAGCTTGCTCGCGAAAGCGGTGTTTCAGCTACAGAAATGCTGTCTGACACACCCTTCGCGAGCAAGCTCGCTCCCATAGGGGATTGCGGTATGTCAGGTGTCTTCTTCTATATCCAGCAGCAGGTTTTCCAGTGCTTCTTTATACACGCCGGGTTCCTGCCACAACCCACGTTGTTGCGCTTCCAGCATGCGTTCGGTCATGTCGCGCAGGGCATGCGGATCGTGTTCACGAACAAAATCGCGGGTCGTCGGGTCGAGCAAATAGGCATCGGCCAGCAACGCATACTGATGATCGTCGATCAGTTGCGTGGTGGCGTCGAAGGCGAACAGGTTATCGACCGTCGCCGCCAGTTCAAACGCCCCTTTATAGCCGTGACGTTTGACCCCGTCGATCCACTTCGGATTGGCCGCCCGGGAGCGGATCACCCGATTGAGTTCTTCTTTCAGGGTGCGGATTTTCGGCAGATCCGGCTGGCTGTGATCGCCGTGATAACTCGCCGCCGCTTCCCCGCGCAGGGTTTCCACCGCCGCGAGCATGCCGCCCTGAAACTGGTAATAGTCGTTGGAATCGAGCAAGTCGTGCTCGCGATTGTCCTGATTCTGCAACACCGCCTGCACCTGGCTCAGGCGCTGGACGAACTGTTCGCGCGCAGCGGTGCCCTCATCCGCCCCACCATAAGCGTAAGCGCCCCAGTTCAGGTAGACCTCGGCCAGATCCTCGCGACTCTGCCACAGGCGACCGTCGATGGCGCCCTGTACGCCCGCGCCATAGGCACCGGGTTTGGCGCCGAAGATCCGCCAGCCGGCCTGACGCCGCGCCGCGTCGGCATCCAGCCCCGATTGCAACAGCGCCTCGCGCTCGGCACGCACCTTCGCCGCCAGCGGGTTGAGGTCATCCGGTTCGTCCAGCGCCGCCACCGCTTGCACGGCAGCGTCGAACAGACGAATCAGGTTGGCAAAAGCATCGCGGAAAAAACCCGAGACCCGCAGCGTGACGTCGACCCGTGGCCGGTCGAGCAGGCTCAGCGGCAGAATCTCGAAATCATCGACGCGCTGACTGCCGGTGGCCCACACCGGGCGCACGCCCATCAGCGCCATGGCCTGGGCGATGTCGTCGCCGCCAGTGCGCATGGTCGCGGTGCCCCACACGGACAGGCCGAGCTGACGCAGGTGATCGCCGTGATCCTGCAAATGCCGCTCGAGAATCAACGTGGCGGACTGGAAGCCGATGCGCCACGCGGTGGTGGTCGGCAGGTTGCGCACGTCCACCGAGTAGAAGTTGCGCCCGGTGGGCAGCACGTCGAGACGGCCACGGCTGGGGGCGCCACTTGGGCCGGCGGGGACGAAGCGACCGTTGAGGGCGTCAAGCAGACCGCGCATTTCGGCGGGGCCGCAGGCGTCGAGGCGTGGGGCGATGACTTCGCGCAGGTTTTCAATGATCGCGCTCACTTCAGCCCATCCTGCCCCCTGTGGGAGCGAGCTTGCTCGCGAAAGCGGTGGGTCAGGTACATCAATGTCGAATGACACGACGCTTTCGCGAGCAAGCTCGCTCCCACAGGGGATTTGTAGTGCCTGGGAGATCAGTTGAGTGGCGAATAGCTCCAGGCGTTCGCGGGTATCGCCGGCAGTGCGCCAGATTTCGTCGCTGACGCTTTGCAGCTCCGCCGGGCGCGGGCCGTTCCATGGATCGGCAAGTGCGCAATCCAGCGGATCAAACCCCAGCTCGAAGGCCTTGGCCAACGCCCGCAGCAGACTCGACTGCGCGCCTTTGCCGTCACCACGCGGAATGCGCAGCAAAGCCAGCAAGGTATCGATGCGCAAACGTCCGGTCGGCGATTCGCCAAAGATGTGCAGGCCATCGCGAATCTGCGATTCCTTCAGATCACACAGGTAGGTGTCCAGCCGCGGCAGCCAGATCGCGGCATCGGCGTCGCTGTCCAGACCGGCGTCGAGTTGCAGTTCGCGATCGATCTGCGTCTCGCGCACCAGTTGCAGAATGTCGCGTTGCAGCTCTCGCGCACGACGCGGATCGAGCAGTTGCGCCTCGTAATATTCGTCGGCCAACAGTTCCAGATTGCGCAACGGGCCGTAGGTTTCGGCACGGGTCAACGGTGGCATCAGGTGGTCGATGATCACCGCTTGCGTGCGCCGTTTGGCTTGGGCGCCCTCGCCCGGGTCGTTGACGATAAACGGATAGATGTTCGGCAGCGGCCCGAGCAACGCGTCCGGCCAGCAATTTTCCGAAAGGCCGACGCCCTTGCCCGGCAGCCATTCGAGGTTGCCGTGCTTGCCGACGTGAATCACCGCGTGCGCCCCGTAGGTGTTGCGCAGCCAGAAATAGAACGCCAGATAGCCGTGCGGCGGTACCAGATCCGGGTCGTGATACACCGCACTCGGATCGACCTGATAACCGCGCGCCGGCTGAATGCCGACGAAGGTCAGGCCGAAGCGCAGACCGGCGATCATCATTCGCCCGTCGCGGCACATCGGATCGTTTTGCGGCGCGCCCCAGCGTTCCAGCACTGCTGCGCGATTGGCTTGCGGCAGCGCGTTGAACATCGCCAGATAGGCGTCCATCGCCAGGCTTTGCTGGCACGGACGCAGGTCGATGCTGTCGAGGTCGTTGCTGACGCCGCCGAGCAATTGCTGGATTAACGCGGTGCCGCTGTCCGGCAACTCCGCCGTCAGCGGGAAGCCTTCCGCCTGCAACGCGCGCAGGATATTCAATGCCGCCGCCGGCGTATCGAGACCGACGCCATTGCCGATCCGCCCGTCGCGAGTCGGGTAGTTGGCGAGGATCAGCGCGATGCGTTTTTCCGTGTTCGGCAGCCGCGCCAGATCGCTCCAGCGTCGCGCCAGTTCAGCGACAAAATCCATGCGTTCGGGTTGCGCCCGGTAGCAGACCACGTCGGACTGGCTGCGCTCGCTGCGCCAGGCCAGATCCTTGAAGCTGATCGGCCGGCTGATGATGCGCCCGTCGAGTTCCGGCAAGGCGATGTGCATTGCCAGATCTCGCGGGCCAAGGCCCTGCTCGCTGTCGCGCCAGCCCGGCTCGTTGTCCTGGGCGCAGATCGCCTGAATCACCGGAATATTGCGCCGGAACGGCCGCAGGTGCGGCGCTTCCGGGCTGGATTGCGCGAAGCCGGTGGTGTTGAGGATCACCGCAGCTTCGACCTCGTCCAGCCAGTCCTCGACCACACTGAGGCAGCCGGGTTCTTTCAGGCTGGCGACGGCGATCGGCAAGGGATTGAGCCCCGCCGCCTGCAAGCGTTGGCAGAACACATCGATGAACGCGGTGTTCGCCGCTTGCAAATGCGAGCGATAAAACAACACCGCCGCGACCGGTTGACCGGGCAGCCATTCGGCTTGCCAGTCGCTCAGTGCGGCGGTGTTTTTCTGTGGGTGGTAAATCGCCGTACGCGGCAGCGCTTGCGGCTCGCCCCAGGCGTAGTCGCGCGCCAGCCAGCGGTTGGCCAGACAATGGAAGAAGCCCAGCGCATTGCCCATGCCGCCCTGACGCAAAAACTGCCAGAGACGATCGCGATCTTCGGCGGGCACGGTGCTCAGGTCGCTGAGTTCCGGGTCGGGACGGTCATCCCCCGGTACCAGAATCACCTGCACGCCGCGCTCGGACAACTCCACCAGACGCTCGACACCGTAACGCCAATAGGCGATGCCGCCGTGCAGCGAAATCAGAATGACTTTGGCGTGGCGCAGCACCTCATCAACATACAGATCGACCGAGGCGTGATTCTGCACCTGCATCGGATTGGCCAGGCGCAGGCTCGGGTAATCCTCGGGCAGTTGCTGCGCGGCTTCGGCGAGCAGCGCCAGGCTGGAGTCGCCGCTGCACAGGATCACCAGCTCGGCGGGGGTTTGTCCAAGGTCGGCAATGTTGTCATCCGACACGAAACCGCCGGGCTGGGTCCTGAGCAGGTGCATGGCTTAAACGCTGAGCGCGGCGCGCAGTTGCGCTTCGAGTTGCGCAGCGTCGAGTTCCTGACCGATCAACACCAGACGAGTGACGCGCGCTTCGTCTGCGCCCCACTGGCGGTCGAAGTGCTTGTCGAAACGCGTGCCCACGCCTTGAATCAACAGGCGCATCGGCTTGTTCGGAATCGCCGCGAAGCCCTTCACACGGAGGATGCCGTGCTGCACAACCAGTTGCGTCAGCGCGTCGAGCAGCAGGCTTTCGTCGGCCTTCGGCAGTTCGATGGAGATCGAATCGAAGGCGTCGTGATCGTGGTCATCATGGTCGTCATCACCGTCGTGGTGGTGATCGTGATGGCTGTGACGGCTGTCGATGTGTTCTTCGGATCCGGCACCGAGGCCAATCAGCACATCCAGCGGCAGGCGACCGTTGCTGGCTTCGATGATTTTTACTGCAGGTGGCAGTTCTTCGGCGACTTCAGCACGAACGCGAGCCAGATCTTCGGCGCTGGTCTGGTCGGCCTTGTTGAGGATCACCAGATCGGCGCTGGCCAGTTGGTCGGCGAACAGTTCGTGCAGCGGCGATTCGTGATCCAGATTCGGATCGAGTTTGCGCTGGGCATCGACCTGATCGGGGAACGCGGCGAAGGTGCCAGCGGCCACGGCCGGGCTGTCGACCACGGTGATCACCGCATCCACGGTGCAGGCGCTGCGGATTTCCGGCCACTGGAAGGCTTGCACCAATGGTTTTGGCAGGGCCAGACCGGACGTCTCGATCAGAATGTGATCGAGATCACCGCGCCGGGCGACCAGTTCACGCATCACCGGGAAGAACTCTTCCTGCACCGTGCAGCACAGGCAACCGTTGGCCAGTTCGTAGACGCGACCAGTGGCTTCTTCTTCGGTGCAGCCGATGGTGCATTGCTTGAGGATCTCACCGTCGATGCCCAGCTCGCCGAACTCGTTGACGATCACCGCGATGCGGCGGCCCTGAGCGTTGTCGAGCATGTGTCGCAGCAAGGTGGTTTTGCCCGAGCCGAGGAAACCGGTGACGATGGTGACGGGGAGTTTGGCCAGTGTTTTCATCGGATGCCCTTTGGCAAGGTGGCGGGCATACGGGACGAGATCCGCTGCGAGCGTACGCGCGGAAGAATTCGCCACCGGATCACCCCGCCCGGTTGTAGTGAGAAATCTGTGACGAGGCAGGTCTCCTGGCTGACGGTGTTCGGGCCTTGGGCCCGGCGTTCGCTGCGCCTTCCCGCGGGCTCAGTGGATTGAGCTGGCAGTGGCGTGGCAACGAACTTCACCGTTCACAGTTGCGGGGGCAGCCGCGGCTTTGACCGCGTTCCCTTCTTAGCTTCGGCGTGGGCCGAAGAACCTCGAAGGTGCAAGGCTACGCATGGGTTGAGGATGGGTCAATGCTTTGGTTTTTTTTGGATTGGGGGCATATCCGTTGCTGCGGGTGTCGCCGCTGGCGGTTTCGCTCTTACAGCGAGTCACCTTTTCCAGACGCCGAAAAGGTAACCCAAAAGGCTTTGCCCCGGCGTACGGCACTTCGCTGAGGCTCAGTGTTCCCTCCCTACGGTGTCCATCCGGGGGCATCGCCTACGGTTTGCTTCGCTGCACCTCCTCTCGATGTATGCGGCTTCGCCGCACGGCGCTGCGCGCCTACCCCCGGATGGACACCTACGCTCGGCCTGCCGAAGGGGCTGAAGATCAAAAGCCAAAGCCAAAGCCAAAGCCAGAGCCAGAGCCAGAGCCAGAGCCAGAGCCAGAGCCAGATCAAAAGATCACAGCCTTCGGCAGTTCCTACAGGGGATTGGGTGTATTCAGTTGGAATTTGGTCGGCTGTCAGGCCGCCTTCGCGAGCAAGCTCGCTCCCACAGAAGCGCCAAAGCCAAACGCTAGCTTTTCACCACTCAACACGATGAGCGTTAGCTCGAGTAAAGCTTTTGATCTGAGGGCCCGTCGGCAGGCTGAGTGGAGGGATTTATCCGGGGGTGGGAGCGCAGCGACCGTTTGGCGCAGCCAAACACAGCGAGAGGAGGTGCAGCGAAGCAAACCGTAGGCGCTGCACCCCGGATGAATCCCGGAGCGAAGGAACCCGAGCCTGAGCGAGGGCCGAACGTCAGGGTAAAGCCCTTTGGTTACTTTGGGGCGTTTGCCAAAGTGACCCGCCGTCAGGGCGGAACCCTAAGAGGCCATTACCGCAGCAACGGATATGCCCCCAATCCCAATTGACTCAAATCCTCCCCTCATGGTCTCCTACACAACTTGTTACGGGTGCCCTTCACAGGGTGAAACGGGAAACCGGTGAATCATGTGCTTTACTCAAAGCCATGTCAGTCCGGTGCTGCCCCCGCAACGGTAAGCGAGCGAAGCGTCGAATCCACTGTGCCATTGCGGCATGGGAAGGTGATGCTTGCAGGTCGGCCTGATGCCAACCCCTCGTGAGCCCGGAGACCGGCCCGCAACACACAGCGCGCATTTTGCGTCGCTGAACATAACAAACCCGCGGTGGGCGGGCGCTGTTCGAACCTCTGCGTGCCCGACTCGCAGGGGTTTCCATGCGCTCTATATCACCCGCTGACACTCCAGAGGGAAGCGCCATGTCGATCATCAGCAGCACCGGCAGCAACACCGACAAAATCTCCAGCACCGCCACCTTGAGCCAACGCCTGACCGCCGCGATCTTCGCGTCGATCCTGGGTGCAGGCCTCGTTTATTTCGCCGGTTTCTCGCACATCGAAGCGGTGCACAACGCCGCTCATGATACCCGCCACAGCGCCGCGTTCCCGTGCCACTGAGACCTGCCGACATGATCAAGCGTATCGCGCAAACCGCAGGCTTCACCGGCCTGCTGGCCGCCCTGCTGCTGACGTTGCTGCAAAGCTTCTGGGTTTCGCCACTGATTCTGCAGGCCGAAACCTTCGAGAAGTCCGAGCCGGTGGCCGTTCACGAACACGCCGCCGGTACAGCCGCACACACTCACGACGCTGAAGCCTGGGAGCCGGAAGACGGCTGGCAACGCGTGGTCTCGACCACTGGCGGCAATCTGGTAGTGGCGGTCGGTTTCGCGCTGATGCTCGCCGGCCTGTACACCTTGCGCGCACCAACCAAAACCTCGCAGGGCCTGCTCTGGGGCCTGGCCGGTTACGCGACCTTCGTGCTCGCACCGACCCTGGGCCTGCCGCCTGAACTGCCGGGCACCGCTGCCGCCGATCTGGCGTCGCGACAGACCTGGTGGATCGGCACCGCCGCTTCCACCGCTGTCGGCCTGGCCCTCATCGTGTTCAGCCGTCACTGGCTGATGAAGCTGCTGGGCGTGGCGATCCTCGCCGTGCCGCATGTGATCGGCGCGCCGCAACCGGAAGTGCATTCGATGCTCGCCCCGGAGGCGCTGGAAACCCAGTTCAAAATCGCTTCGCAGTTGACCAACGTGGCGTTCTGGCTGGCCCTGGGCCTGATCAGCGCCTGGTTGTTCCGCCGCAAAAGCGATGGTCAGTACCACGCATGACCGATGACCGCGCAGCGCCGACCTTTGTGGTCGGCCTGGGCTGCCAGCGCGGCTGCCCGGTCAGCACGCTGCGCGCGTTACTCGATCAGGCGTTGCAGGCGCATCGTATAGAACTTGAAGCGGTCAAGGCCTTGGCCAGCATCGACCTTAAACGCGATGAACCCGGTTTGCAGGAACTGGCCAGCCAACTGGCGCTGCCGCTGTTGTATTTCAGCAGCGAAGAATTGGCGATTTACCAGCAGCGACTGAGCCATCACTCGCAGATCGCCTATGAGCGCACCGGTTGCTACGGTGTGGCGGAAAGTGCCGCCCTGGCCCTTGCCGAGCAATTGATTCAGGCACCGGCAAAACTGCTGATTTCCCGGCAAAAATACGCTCAGGCAACCTTGGCATTGGCCGGCGCTGCGTAAATTCCCGATAATCCCCCTGTTTGATCATGAGCAATCTTCATCTGAAGCGTTGCCCTGCCCCGTTTTTCACAGGATTTCTTCATGACCGTCTACTTCATCGGCGCCGGCCCCGGCGACCCGGAATTGATCACCGTCAAAGGCCAGCGGCTGATCCGCAGCTGCCCGGTGATCATCTACGCAGGCTCGCTGGTGCCGGCCGCCGTGCTGGCGGGACATCAGGCGGAAACGGTGGTCAACAGCGCCGAATTGCATCTGGAGCAGATCATTGAATTGATCACAACCGCCCACGGCAAGGGCCAGGACGTGGCGCGGGTGCACTCGGGTGATCCGAGCCTGTACGGCGCGATTGGCGAGCAGATTCGTTATCTGCGCGAGTTGAATATTCCGTTCGAAATCATCCCCGGCGTCACCGCCACCGCCGCCTGTGCAGCCTTGCTCGGCGCCGAGCTGACGCTGCCGGATGTGTCACAGAGCGTGATTCTGACCCGCTACGCGGACAAGACCGCGATGCCGGCGGGTGAGGAGTTGAGCAGTCTGGCGCAGCATGGCGCGACCATGGCGATTCACCTGGGGGTCAACCATCTGCAGAAAATCATCACTGAATTGCTGCCGCATTACGGCGCGGATTGCCCGATTGCGGTGATTCACCGGGCAACATGGCCGGATCAGGATTGGGTGGTGGGGACACTTGAGGACATTGCGGCGAAGGTTGAGGCCAAGGGGTTTCGGCGTACAGCGTTGATTCTGGTGGGTCGGGTGCTGGGCAGTGAGGTGTTCAGCGAATCATCGTTGTATCGCGCGGGGCATGCACATCTCTACAGGCCCTGAGTCAGATGAGTTTTGTGGCTGGATAAAAAACCTGTGGTGAGGGGATTTATCCCCGACGAACTGCGCAGCAGTTCCATTTCTTGGGCTGCTTCGCAACCCGTCGGGGATAAATCCCCTCGCTACAAAAGGACATAAAAAAACGGCGCTCACGGGGCGCCGTTTTTCATGTTCGCAGTGAACACCTTACTCAGTAGTAGGCGTTTTCTTTCTGCGTGTGGTCGGTCACGTCGCGCACACCCTTGAGCTCAGGAATACGCTCGAGCAAGGTGCGCTCGATGCCTTCCTTCAGGGTCACGTCGGCCTGGCCGCAGCCCTGGCAGCCGCCACCGAACTGCAGCACGGCAATGCCGTCCTCGACCACATCGATCAGGCTGACCTGACCGCCGTGGCTGGCCAGCCCCGGGTTGATTTCGGTTTGCAGGTAGTAGTTGATGCGCTCGTTGACCGGGCTGTCGGCGTTGACCATCGGGACTTTGGCGTTTGGCGCCTTGATGGTCAGTTGGCCGCCCATGCGGTCGGTGGCGTAGTCGACGACGGCGTCATCAAGGAACGCTTCGCTGAACGAATCGATATAGGCGGTGAAGCTTTTCAGCCCCAGCGCGGTATCTTCAGGTTTTTCTTCGCCCGGCTTGCAATAGGCAATGCAGGTTTCGGCGTACTGGGTGCCAGGCTGGGTGATGAAGACGCGGATGCCGATGCCTGGTGTGTTCTGCTTGGAGAGCAGATCGGCCAGGTAATCGTGGGCGGCGTCGGTAATGGTAATAGCGGTCATGGAAACTCCTCGCAGGCTTGGGCGCAGTTTACGCCAATCATTGCGCCGGACAAAGTCCTAGTATTTTTGTCGGGAAAGATTCTCGACCGGTACGCGTAGCGGTTCGCCATCGATCCGCGCTTTAAGCCACTGATAGCTGCGTTTTTCTACCCATTCGTAGCTCAACCATGACCCCAGGGCGATAGCCACAGCGCAGACGATGAACATCAGATACGGATTGATTCCGTAGCGTCGCGCGATAAAACTACCAACCGACAGCACCAACACGTGCATCAGATACACCGAATAGGAACAGTCACCGAGCCATTTCATCACCCGATTGCGCTCGACGTAGCGCTCAAGCGCCATGCAAGCCATCACCAGCACCGCGCTCGGCACGCCCCAGTTCAATAACCTTGGCGCCGGTGCCAGGTGATAGATCGCCATCATCGCAGCGCCCATCGCCAACAGCGGCAGCCACAGGCCGGCGCCAATCCAGCCCCGGCGATACAGCACGCCGATACCGATCCCCAGCAAAAACTCGTAGACGATGTCCGCACGGTAAAACTCGTTGAGCCAGCCGAACGCCTGACATGCCGAAAACAGCAATGCGGCGACCACCAGTAAACGCACCTGCCAGCGGAACACCAGCGCGCATGCAAACAATACGTAGAAGAGCATTTCGTAATTGAGCGTCCAGCCGACATTCAGCGTCGGATAGATCCCATAGCCACCGGGGTTTTGCGCAGGAATGAATAACAGCGACGCGAGGAAATGCGCCCAATCCACCGTCTGATCCGGCAACAGCGGCCGGGCGAACACCACCAGCAACGCCATCAGCAGCGTGTACAGCCAGTATGCCGGGACGATGCGCGACAGCCGATACAGCAGAAACCGCGCCGGAGGCAGCGTTTTGCTTTCGGTAGACAAGAAAATCACCAACCCGCTGATGACGAAGAAGACATCGACACCGACTGCGCCTTTATCAATGAAGAACTGCCCGACCGGGCCGCGCGCCTTGAAGTCGAAAAAAATCTGCATGAAGTGGTGGCAGACCACGGTCCACGCGGCAAGCGCGCGCAGGGCCTGCACTGAAATCAACATGATCGGCTCCCGTGCACAATTCCTGAATCACCTCCGGCCCCCTGTAGGAGCTGCGGCACGCTGCGATCTTTTGATCTTTGTTGTTAAAGAATCAAAAGATCGCAGCCTCGTTGCACTCGGCAGCTCCTACAGGGGCTTTGCGGTGTTGCTTGGAGTTGGGACAGCAGGTCGATCTCAACGATCAAAGATTCTCGTAGCGGTTCATGTCCAGCACGCCCTCTTCCACCGGTTCGGTTTCGTGGATGTACTGACTCAGGTCGTGAAAATAGAACCAGAATTGCGGATGACTGCGGCGAATCCCCCAGCGTTCGACGATTTTCTCGAAACGATCGGCATCCTTGGCGTTTTCCATGGCATCGACAAACTCCGGGACTTGCGCGGCCGGAATATTGAACATGAAGTTCGGGTAACTGCTGAGCACACCTGGATAAATGGTCAAGGTGTCGAGCCCTGGCTGATAGCGCAGGGATTCGCCCAACAGAAACGCCACGTTGCTGTGCGCACGGTTGCGCAGCAAGCTGTAGACCTCGCGTTTGCCGCTGCGGGTTTCGATGCGCAGCAGGGTGGCCTCCGGCAATTGGTCGATGACCTTCAGACCGGCGGCCGGTCGTGACGTCAGGCGGCTCAGCGCCTGTTCGGCGTTCTGCAACGCCGGATCGATGTTCGGCCGCGAGCAGTAGGCGCCGTTACAGCGGTTGATCGGATCCGGCCGCGCATTGAGGTCGCCGTAGCGTGCCAGCAGTTGCATGGCGAAGTCGTACTTCGGATCCTTCGGATCGAGTTTCAACCCGGTCGGCTTGTCATCATCGATGGCCTCGTAGTCGAGCCACATCTTGAACTGACCGCTGCTCTGATACCAATCGTCGAGGTAGTCCTCACGGGAATCGGCCGGCATCAGACGCAGGAAGTTCTGTTCGGCGCCGTTGCGGATCAGGTCGAAATACAGACGGGTCTGCGCCTGATGGGAGACGTTGCCGAACACATCGAAGTTGACTGCCAACTGGTAATAAGTGCGCTCCAGCAGCGGATAGTCGAACAGCCACATCGTTTGCGGCACTTCGCCGATCAGGCCTTTGGTCACCGAAGCGCTGTCGAAGTGGCGGAAAATGCTCAGCAGCGCGTTGTCGTTGCCGGCCCACAGGGTCGACCAGCTCGGCGGCGGTTGGTCAGCGTAGCTGTCGCGACGCAAGGCTTCGTATTCGTTGCGCTTGTTGCGGTAGTTGTGCCACAGGCTCAGCACACTGCCGACGTCGTCGTTCTGCCCCGGCATTGCCAGCAACGGCGTGGCCTGGCCGCGATAGTTGGGGTCGGTGATGTACAGATCGTGTTCCGGCGCCTGGAACAGCGCCCAGAAGTTATCGCGGATCACATCCGTCGCAATCTGCCCACGGCACACCGGCCCGCGAATGAAGGTGCGGACGAAGTATTCGGCATTATCGAGCATGAACTGGTACCGCGCCTGCGCCGGAATCGCTTCGAACGTGGCGAACGGGTTGGCCCGGCTCTGCGGCCCGTACCCCGGTAGCGCGTTGACTTGCCAGTTGCCGCTGTAGAACAGGCTTTTGACACGCGCCATCTTCGCCGCGCTCAGCGGATAAGTGATGTGGGTCTTGTGCACGATCACCCCTTGCACCGGCCACAGGCGGTAATACACCTGAGTGCCCGGGTCGTCATTCGGGCGTCGGGTGGCGATCAGGTCGATCGGCTGCCCGGTCGGCGTGCGCGAACGCACCCACTGGAAGTAGTGCCCCGGCTCGCCGTCCTTGAAATAGATATGGGCGAGGAACCAGTGTTCGAACAACCAGCGCCCGACCAGACTCTGCCGCGCGCCCGGGGTGTTGAGCAGGTTTTCCCACTGCACGATTTGCAGCGCTTCCTTGGCGCTCGGCGCCAGCCCCTGCTCGTCGATCGGCGCACCGGACGCCAGCCAGCGTTGCAGGGTCTGGTATTGCTGATCGGTCAGCCCGGTCACCGCCAGCGGCATGCCTTCTTTCGGGTGGGCGCCGGCATAGCCGTCAAACTCGGCGGGCATCGCGCACATGTTTTCCCGTTGCAGGCCGAGGACGATCTCTTCCGGCAACTTGGCATTCGGGGTCAGCGGGGTTTTGTGGCCCAGTTCCAGCATGCGCGCCATCAGCGCCGCCTGACTGCCCTGAGCGTCGAGCACCGAATAGAAGCCCTTCTGCTGCCAGGCACGTTTGCCGAAGGCGTCGTAGAACAGCCGCGTGGTCGGCGCCGCCTGAGTGCGTTCGCCGTCGTAGACCGGCATCTTGCTTGCGCCCCGCCCTGCGCCTTCGCCGCTGCCCAGATTGAGCTGGCACGCCGAGTCGTAGCAGGCGTGGCAGGCCACACACTTCTCGGTGAAGATCGGCTGGATGTCACGCGTATATGAAATAGAAGGTGAGATCGCGGGTTCCTGCGCAATGGCGCCCCAGCTTAAGAACAGCAAGAAAATGCTGATGACGCGGTACGACATGCCCTTGATCCCGATCCAGAAAAAAACGCCCGCGATTCTACAGTATGACGCTCGTACCAACATGAACGATATTCATGCAAAAGCAGCACATGCTCCAAAAGCGCACAGGTTTGCTATGATCCCGGCCCTTCGTCATGGTCTTTTCGAGTAGTCCCAATGTCCGATCGCAGCGTCCGCCTTCAAGCTCTCAAGCAAGCCCTCAAAGAGCGCATCCTGATACTCGATGGCGGCATGGGCACGATGATCCAGAGCTACAAGCTCGAGGAGCAGGATTATCGCGGCAAACGCTTCGCCGACTGGCCGAGCGACGTCAAGGGCAACAACGACCTGTTGGTGATCACACGTCCGGACGTGATCGGCGGCATCGAAAAGGCTTATCTGGATGCCGGCGCCGACATTCTGGAAACCAACACCTTCAACGCCACGCGCATTTCCATGGCTGACTACGGCATGGAAGAACTGGCGTACGAATTAAACGTAGAAGGCGCGCGTCTGGCGCGCAAGGTGGCCGACGCCAAGACCGCCGAGAACCCGGACAAGCCACGCTTCGTCGCCGGCGTACTCGGCCCGACCAGCCGCACCTGCTCGCTGTCGCCTGACGTGAACAACCCCGGCTACCGCAACGTCACCTTCGATGAACTGGTAGAAAACTACACCGAAGCCACCAAAGGCCTGATCGAGGGCGGCGTCGACCTGATCCTGATCGAAACCATCTTCGACACGCTCAACGCCAAAGCCGCGATCTTCGCCGTGCAAGGCGTCTTCGAAGAACTGCACATCGAACTGCCGATCATGATTTCCGGGACCATCACCGATGCGTCCGGTCGCACCCTGTCGGGCCAGACCACCGAAGCGTTCTGGAACTCGGTGGCCCACGCCAAGCCAATCTCGGTCGGCCTCAATTGCGCGCTCGGCGCCCGTGAGCTGCGTCCGTACCTGGAAGAGCTGTCGAACAAGGCCAGCACCCACGTGTCGGCGCACCCGAACGCCGGTTTGCCGAACGAATTCGGCGAGTACGACGAATTGCCGGTGGACACCGCCAAGGTCATCGAAGAATTCGCCCAAAGCGGTTTCCTCAACATCGTCGGCGGTTGCTGCGGTACCACTCCGGGCCACATCGAAGCCATCGCCAAAGCCGTCGCCGGTTACGCGCCGCGGCAGATTCCGGATATTCCCAAGGCCTGCCGCCTGTCGGGTCTGGAGCCGTTCACCATCGATCGCAGCTCACTGTTCGTCAACGTCGGCGAGCGCACCAACATCACCGGCTCTGCGAAGTTCGCCCGTCTGATCCGTGAAGACAACTACACCGAAGCCCTGGAAGTCGCCCTGCAGCAGGTCGAGGCCGGCGCCCAGGTGATCGACATCAACATGGACGAAGGCATGCTCGATTCGAAGAAGGCCATGGTGACCTTCCTCAATCTGATCGCCGGTGAGCCGGACATCTCCCGCGTGCCGATCATGATCGACTCCTCGAAATGGGAAGTGATCGAAGCCGGCCTGAAGTGCATTCAGGGCAAGGGCATCGTCAACTCGATCAGCATGAAAGAAGGCGTCGAGCAGTTCATCCATCACGCCAAGCTGTGCAAACGCTATGGCGCGGCAGTGGTGGTCATGGCCTTCGACGAAGCCGGCCAAGCCGACACCGAAGCGCGCAAGAAAGAGATCTGCAAACGCTCCTACGACATTCTGGTCAACGAAGTCGGCTTCCCGCCGGAAGACATCATTTTTGACCCGAACATCTTCGCCGTGGCCACCGGTATCGAAGAACACAACAATTACGCTGTGGACTTCATCAACGCCTGCGCCTACATCCGCGACGAGCTGCCCTATGCGCTGAGCTCCGGCGGTGTGTCCAACGTGTCGTTCTCGTTCCGGGGCAACAACCCGGTGCGTGAGGCGATCCACTCGGTGTTTCTGCTGTACGCGATCCGCGCCGGCCTGACCATGGGTATCGTCAACGCTGGTCAGCTGGAGATCTACGACCAGATCCCGCAGGAACTGCGCGACGCCGTCGAAGACGTGATTCTCAACCGCACGCCGGAAGGCACCGACGCCCTCCTCGCCATCGCCGACAAGTACAAGGGCGACGGCAGTGTCAAGGAAGCCGAGACCGAAGAGTGGCGCAGCTGGGACGTCAACAAGCGTCTGGAGCACGCGCTGGTCAAGGGCATCACCACCCACATCGTCGAAGACACCGAAGAGTCGCGCCAGTCGTTCGCGCGCCCGATCGAAGTCATCGAAGGCCCGCTGATGTCCGGCATGAACATCGTTGGCGACCTGTTCGGCGCCGGCAAAATGTTCCTGCCGCAGGTGGTGAAATCTGCCCGCGTGATGAAGCAAGCCGTGGCGCATTTGATCCCGTTCATCGAACTGGAAAAAGGCGACAAGCCGGAAGCCAAGGGCAAGATCCTGATGGCCACGGTAAAAGGCGACGTGCACGACATCGGCAAGAACATCGTCGGCGTGGTGCTGGGTTGCAACGGCTACGACATCGTCGACCTCGGGGTGATGGTACCGGCGGAGAAAATCCTCCAGGTGGCCAAGGAAGAAAAGTGCGACATCATCGGTCTGTCCGGTCTGATCACCCCGTCGCTGGACGAGATGGTCCACGTTGCCCGGGAAATGCAGCGTCAGGATTTCCATCTGCCGCTGATGATCGGTGGCGCGACCACCTCCAAGGCGCACACCGCCGTGAAGATCGAGCCGAAGTACAGCAACGACGCAGTGGTCTACGTGACCGACGCCTCGCGTGCGGTCGGTGTCGCGACGCAGTTGCTGTCCAAGGAACTCAAGGCCGGGTTCGTCGAGAAGACCCGCGCCGATTACGTCGATGTGCGTGAGCGCACCGCCAACCGCAGCGCCCGTACCGAGCGCCTGAGCTACGCGGCGGCGATCGCCAAAAAGCCACAGTTCGACTGGGCCAACTACACGCCGGTCAAACCGACCTTCACAGGCACCCGCGTGCTGGATAACATCGACCTCAACGTGCTGGCCGAATACATCGACTGGACGCCGTTCTTCATCTCCTGGGACCTGGCCGGCAAGTTTCCGCGCATCCTCGAAGACGAAGTGGTCGGTGAAGCCGCCACCGCGCTGTACAAGGATGCGCGTGAAATGCTCACCAAGCTGATCGACGAGAAGCTGATCAGCGCCCGTGCGGTGTTCGGTTTCTGGCCGGCCAATCAGGTGCACGATGACGACATCGAACTGTACGGCGATGACGGCAAGCCCATGGCGCGCCTGCATCACCTGCGTCAACAGATCATCAAGACCGACGGCAAGCCGAACTTCTCGCTGGCCGACTTCGTCGCGCCGAAAGACAGTGAAGTGACCGACTACGTCGGGGGGTTCATCACCACCGCCGGCATCGGCGCCGAAGAAGTGGCCAAGGCTTATCAGGACGCCGGCGACGACTACAACTCGATCATGGTCAAAGCCCTCGCCGACCGTCTGGCGGAAGCTTGCGCCGAATGGCTGCACCAGCAAGTGCGCAAAGAACACTGGGGTTATGCCAAGGATGAAGTGCTGGACAACGAAGCACTGATCAAAGAGCAGTACTCCGGTATCCGTCCGGCACCGGGTTACCCGGCGTGCCCGGATCACACCGAGAAGGCCACGCTGTTCACCCTGCTCGATCCTGAGGCCAGCGAAATGCGCGCAGGCCGCAGCGGCGTGTTCCTCACCGAGCATTACGCGATGTTCCCGGCAGCCGCGGTCAGCGGCTGGTACTTCGCGCACCCGCAGGCGCAATACTTTGCCGTGGGCAAGGTCGACAAGGATCAGGTGCAGAGCTACACCTCGCGCAAAGGTCAGGAACTGAGCGTGACCGAGCGCTGGCTGGCGCCGAACCTCGGTTACGACGAATAAGCGCAACGGTCACTCCGCGGATCAGCCGGGGAGTGACCGTTCACCAGGTTTACGCGCCTGACCATTGCCCGGAGGAGCCGGGCATTTGTGCCGTGTCGGCAGACAAACCGATCCGTTCAATCTCCTGTCGCGTCAATTCGATGAGCCTGGCATTGCGCGCCGCTGCCTGATCGAACAACCGGCTCAGATAAAGCGGGTCGTCAGCACTCAGACCGTCGTCCTCGCCCTCCTCCATCAGTTGCACTTCATCCATTTGCCTGAACGCTTCGGGCTGCTGCTCCTTGAGGTAATCCAGCCAGTAATCGCGCTGGATCAGATCCTCCAGAAACCGGTCGGAATGTTCCGCGTTAACCACCTCGGCCCGCGCATCGAACAACTGCTGAGGCGTTACACCGGAGGCAAATTTCATGTTTTTCGGCTGTCCGGGCAACTCCAGTCCATCCTCCCAGCCACCGGTCAGACCGATCCGGTAACCGAGACGGACTTCGGCTTCGTCAAAACCACTGCGTGCGGCCGCTGCTTTTGCCAGTTCATCGACCTTGTCCAGCCGGAACAGTTGCCGCGACAGGGACAACAAGGCCTCGCCACGAATTCCCGGGCGGCCGGCCGGCAAATCGAGCAAAGCGTTGTAGGTAAAGACCTTGCTCTCCAGACCACTGAAGGTGAGGATTCGCCCGTCCACGCACGTTCCATGGGTGGCCGAGCCGGCGAAAATCACCTCGCGCAGCTCACTGTCGGCGGCGGCAGCCTCCATGACCCTCCAGACCCGTCGGGTCAGGTCGGCATTGGCCACGCGAAACTCCTGGGTGTCCTGCAATCGGTCAAGCAAATGGAAGAATGCCCCGCTGTCCGGTTCCGCAGCCAGTTGATCCCAGAGCCGGTCTCGGGCGGACGCCTGTTCCGGCAGCAGATTCGCCAGCCACGGCGCCTTCTGCTGCGCATGGGACTGTTCGTCCGGGAGCGATTCGTCCGACTCGATGCTGTCCGTGGTTTCGCTGAGCCCGCCGGCAACGTCGTCAGCCATTTCCTCCAGTTCGGAACTCGAGAAACCGAGCACTCGCTGGCGGTCACCCGCCGTCTGATAGGCCCTGAGCCTTTCGAGGGACTCCTGCGACAGGTTGTAGTTGTCAGTCAGGTCGGTGCCGTCCATCAGCTCATCGTGCTGACCGTCCAGCGCCTCTTCGGGGATGGCGGCGATGTCGTTGCGACTGAGGTTCAGTGTCAGCAGGTGCTGCGCATCCAGCGCACCGGCCGGCCATTCGGCCAGATTGTTGTTGCGCAGATCCAGACGTTGCAAATGCTCGAAATAGCTGACATCGAACGCATCGAGGTAGTTGTAGCTCAGGTCCAGAGTTTGCAGATGCTCCAGACCGGACAGCGCGGCATACAGGTGCTCGGTGTCGCCGAAGTGGTTGCTGGAAAGCTCAAGTCGCTCCAGCTGCGGCATTCGCCGGACACCATCCGGCAGCGCTGTCAGCGCATTGCCATTAAGGGTCAGATGACGCAGGTGGGTGAACGACTTGAGAAACCCGTCGCTGCCCTCGGTCGTCACCCGAGTGCCTGTCAGGTCCAGGCTGCCGACATGCCCGAAATCCTCGGGCAGCGCCGGTAGATCGCCCAATTGCAGGCCGTTGAGATCCAGAACCGCATCGCCCCCGGCAACCGCTAACCTGGCACGCCAGCAGGTGAGGATGCGCCACGCCGCGAGGCTGCGCGACTGCGAGGAGATGACCCAGTCGGCTCCACGGGTTTCCCGGGTATACAGCCAGCCGTTGAGTCGGCGAACGAGGGTTTCGAATGTCTGACTCCAGCCCGTGATCCGCTCCTCGATCTGCACATCGGTCGCGCCATCGCTACGCAGCGCCTCAATCACTTGCATGGCTTGTTCATCGCTAAAGGCCGGCTGCAACCGCTGCAGATTCTGGCGCATGCGTGCCAGCCCGGTACTGACAGGTGCTGGCGTCAACGGCAGCAACTGGCGGGCCACGGTCAAACCGTTCTCCGCTGGAGGAAACGTCGCCGGCACCGGCTCCCGGGCAAATGCCTCCAGCGCGCCGGCAGGAAGGCCCAGTTCGTGCTCGAGCCGCAGTTGCGCCGAACGCAGCTGCGCCGACGCCGCTGCGGTCAGGGGCGCGCCGGTCAGGTTGGTGTTGAGCAGTGAGGTGCTCTCGAGCACGGCAGGTGGCAGCGTGCTGATACGGGTCTCGCGCAGGTCCAGCCACGACAGTTGCGGCAAGCCTTCTGCGCCTGCCGGCCAATGTTGCAGGTGCGTACGCTGCAGGTCGAGGGCCTTCAAGCGCTGCAGACTGCCGACGTTCAAATCGCTCAGCGGATTGTTGCGCAGATTCAGTTGTTCGAGCGCAGGCAATTCACTCAATCCGCTCTGCAGGCGCGAACTGTCGGTCAACAGATTGTCGGCGAGGTCCAGGTGCATCAGGCGCGAAAGGCGCTGTGACTCGATCGGCCATTCGTGCAAGGCATTGTTACTCAGATCAAGGGTTCGGACTTCGCTGAATGCGCTGATGAAACCGCGCATCTGCGCACCTGCAACCCGCTGGCCATTGAGCAGCAGCGTGCGTACATGCGCAAAGGCGTCTGCCGGCAACACCGGAAGTTCGCTGAGCCTCAACCCCGACAAATCCACGGTCGAGGCGCTGATCGTTGCGCCATAGCGCTTGAACAGTCCATTGCGCCAACTGGCTTTGAGAACATGCGCCAGGTTTGATCGCGCGATCAGTTCGGACAGCGACTCTGCCGACACCACCAGGCGCTGCTGCCACTGACTGAGTTCACGTTCCAGCGCAGCATATTGATCGCTCAAGGCATTGATGGCGGTGAAGCGCTGTTGCTCATCCGGCCATTGCTCAAAGAAACGATGGAATATCCCCTCGGTGGATTGATGCACACCCTCGCCCAGACGCCGCAACTCGCCGCGACAATAATCCCTGACCATCGTCTCTCGATCGATCAGGTGTTCCGGCAGGGTTTTGACGTATTCGTACACGCCCGCGAAGTTTTCCCGGGAGAATCTTGACCAGTCCAGCGACAGCCCCGACCAGAGTTTTTCATGCCCCTGCAGCATCTCGGCGGGCACGGTGCTGATGCTTGTATCCCTGAGGTTCAGACGCTCCAGGGCCGGTAACTCCAGCGCACCCGCAGGCCAGTCGAACAATGAATAGGCGACGATGTCCAGGCTGCGCAAATTGCGCATGCCGCTGACGTCGAACGCCAGTGACTGGTAACTCGAGGTACTGACACTCAATGCTTCAAGTCGGGTCAATTGAGCCAGGCGTGCCGGCATATCGGCGGCATAGGGCATCGCGCCGTAGAGCGTCAGGTCAGTCAGTTCCGGCATGTTCTGCAGCACCGTCGGCACGTTGGTAAACGTTTCTGCGGTGCCATTGATGCGCAGCGCCTTGAGCCTGGGGAAACGGCTCAACAGTGCATCGCCGTTGGCATCGGTGATGCAACGCCCTCTGATGCGCAGGTCGCGAACATGCGAGAAATCTGCCGTCAGCTCCGGCAACGGCTCGTCGCACGTCAGATCGAGGCGTGCGGCACTCGCCTGACTCTCGGCCAGGGGCGCATGGCGCCAGCTCTGCTTGAGGCTGCGCACGACGCTGGATTTGCCGCCGATCATCGATTGCAGCGTCGGCTCCGGGGAAGGCACACCTTCCCATTGCGCCAGTGTCGATTCGAGCGCCTGCCATTCACGCAGGCGCCGTTGCAACATCTCGTAGATCTGCGCGTCAGTCCGTCCGGCGGCCAATTGCTTGAGGATGAACCCGCCCGCCTGCTGATCGGTGAGCGCCGGATACACGTCCTGCACGCGCGTCACCAGCAGCGGGTTAACGCCTTCGCCGCGACCGCTGGCGTAATAACCCAGGCCATGCTGGCGCACCCGCACCGGCGCCTTGAAGCGTTGCTTGTGGCCATGGCGCCTGCTCGCCAGCCGAGCCAGCTCGGTGCGATGGCGGGCCACATACTCGATCACTGCCCGGCGCAGTCCGGCCCTACGCGAAACCTCAGCAAAGCCCAGAGCCTGTCGCGTCTGTTCGGGCAACGCATGGAGGATCGAGGCAAAAAAGTTGTTCCCGCGCCGCGGGACGCCGTTGAGCGCTTCCCCGTGCGCGTTGTACGCCTGATAGACCGGCCCGCGCTTGACCAGATACTGGGTCTGGCCGGCGCTTTCGCTGCCGATGCTATCGATCAACGGCCCGTCGACACTGCCTTCGCGTACTTCCAGACGCACTTCGTCCGACCAGCCCGGCAGCCGCTCCAAAGCGCGCAAGGCCAGCCATTGGCTGTCGCCGCCGGCCGAATTTTCCATGTGCAGACCGGCAATCGCATGGTTGAAGCGCCGCTGCCGGGCATATTCACGGGAGATCTCCAGCAGCCGCAACGGTACCCGCCCACCGTTTTGCAGACGCGTCAGTTCCTCGGCGTTCGCCTCGAGCAGTACACGGATTGCCGCCGAGCTGCCCAGCCCCGGTGTGGCGGCTTGTAGCCTGGCGATTCGCGGGTCGTTCAACGCGGGTTCGTCATACAGCCTGTCGAACATCGCCGGCTGCCGGGTTCGCAGGTAATCGGCGATCTGTTTGCGCAGTTCCAGCGGCCGGGTTTCGATGACCCCCGCCGACTCGGCGCCCAGCAGCCAAACGGTTTGCGGCTCATCCAGCGTTGCCAGAATGCGTTCAGGCAGTCGGCCGTCGAGCACGTCGGCGCGGGTGATCCGGATCGGCGCACGCGTCGGGCCCTCGATTGCACCCGGCTGCGCGCCGAACAGACGGCTGGGCCCGGACAACTGCGGTCCGTCGAAGACTTCCAGCATCTGCCCGCTCGGCCAGCGCGGCATTTGCGTAAGCATGGGCAGCGTCAGCAGGTACGAATCGTCAAGCTTGGTTCCTCGTTCGACCTGATCGATCAAACGCCCGACCTGCTGATTCGCCTCATACAGGCGCAAGGTATCGGCCAGGGCCAGTGGCGCCGGCTGGTGATCGAGGTGCATCTGGCGCAGGGCATCATCACTGACACCACTGAGGTCGGCGATTTCGAGCAATTGCTCATCCGAAAATGCGTCAGTCGAGTGACCGATGCGCCGCAGCAAGGTCAGTCGATCCCAGTGCAGCGGCCGCTCGTGGGTGTGGCGCCAGGCGCCCAGTCGATTGTGCTCGAGGACCGGTTGATACGCCGACGGATCCTGCGGGTGGAGAATGCGCCAGTTATTCAGGTTCTCATCGTAGTGCGTCTGATAGAGCTTGCCCTGCTGGCGAATGAACGTCTTGCCGTCGAACCGATACACGCCTTGCGCGTCGGGACCGGCAGTCGCAGGCAGGACAATATCGCTGGCGTAGGTATCGAGGTCGGGTTTCCACAGGCGAACCGAGCCGTCGGGCCGCTCGACCGGTTGCAGGTGCTCGATCACGGGTTCGGCGGAGGCCGGGCGCAGTCGGCTTACGCCCTTGCCCACAGCGCCCATTACGCCAATCAGCGCCAGGTTCTGCGCCACATCGACCAGATGCGCCTTGGCAGCCTGACGATCGCCTTCCGACCATTCGATGGCGCCTTCGAATGACTCGTAGAGCAGTTGCCCCGCCATCACGGTCATCATGATTTCGCCCAGCAC
This sequence comes from Pseudomonas sp. S8, assembly GCF_050473925.1. Taxonomy (NCBI): domain Bacteria; kingdom Pseudomonadati; phylum Pseudomonadota; class Gammaproteobacteria; order Pseudomonadales; family Pseudomonadaceae; genus Pseudomonas; species Pseudomonas sp. S8. Next base: position 922,109 of record NZ_JBFDVZ010000016.1, on the reverse strand, counting down.
CGGGACGAACATCGACACCATGTTCAACCCCAGCATGCCGAGTTCGAGCAAATGACTGAGTTTGGCTGCGCGGACCCGGGCATCGACATCCGCCGTCGGGACGGCATGGGCGCGCGCGTCGGCGATGAATTTAGCCCGGTGCTGTTCATAAAGGTATTGCCACAAATCCGTGTTGGCACCCCAGATCCCGGCAACGTCCTGGCGCGTGATGGCAAACGGGTCGAGATACGGGTCAGGGTGTGGCTCGCGCTTGCCGGGGACTTCGGGTGGCAACTCCTTGATCTGCACGATAGTGGACAGCGGCGGTATCAGCTGTGCGACCTTGATCCAGATCGAATGCAACGGGTCACTCGGGGCGTCCGCAGCCTTTTGGGTGAACTGACTGAAATAGTAAGGACGGTCGGCGTAGGCCACGAACTGACTGAAAAACCGCTGGTAAGCGGTCGGTCCTTGCCCGGTACCCGTAGTATCGGTCGCCGTGAATTTGCGTTTGAACACCTCCCGCATCTGCGCGCTGCTGTAACGCTTGAGCGGGTGTTGCGGGTCATGGGGAATGTAGACGATGAATTCGTTGGTGTAGCGGTAGCGCTCGCTGATGCTGAACACGACGCAACCGGTCATTCGCCGTTTCATCAGGCTCAGATCGCGAAACCACACGGCCTTGCCGCCGAGTTGCGGGTGGATCTGACCGTCCACCACCGACAGAATCATCCGGTAGTCGGCAGGCTCGATGTCCTTTTTCAGCAGCGCCCATTGCGCGGCGGCACGCAGCACGGCTTTCTGACTGGCAATGAACTGTCCACGCAAGGTGTCGTTGTTCTCGAAAAACGCTTTGATCCGTGTCTGATAACGCGCACCGACGTCGAGTGAACGGCACAGCGTCAGAAACTGACTGACCGAGATGCCGATTTCTGCGGCCTGAAACTCGCCGGGGGTCGCTGTCTCGACCACGAAACCGGATTGGGCGTGATAGGCCCCTGCTTCACATTCCCAGGCCTCGAAGTTGTGCAGTGCCGCTTGCAGCAATGGCAGTTTCAACACTTCGAAGGTGGACACTTCCACCTCCAGCACTCCGAGTTCGAGGGGCCGTCTGAGACACAACAAGGTCTCGCCGAGATCGACCGTGACGTTGAACTGATCCTTGAGTGCCTCGCCAAGCAATGTTTGGGCAAATGCCTCGACGCTTTCGAGGCCGGCCATGGTCTTGTCGAGTCGGGTCTGGGCGACAAAGGCAGCCGTGACCTGGTCTTTCAAGACTTGTTGCTGTTCCTGCGGGAATTCGTGATAGCCGGGCGGTGGACGGGTGCTGACCGCTTTCATCGCGGCTCGCCGGGCTGGCGAGGCGGCAATCAGCCAATCGGGGATCATCTGCTCAAGGAACCTGCCGTGGACGCTGGCGCTGACGGGTGCACGGGGCAACGTCGGGGAATGATGGGACATCCTGTCTCTCCTGAATAATGGGAGCACAGAACACCATGTCCGCCGCAGTGACCTGCGGTACATAGTTATCGCACGGCCGTGGACGTATGACCGGACACGTCAGGATCCCCCGTGCGACCACGGCACAACCGGCAGGATTGACTATGCTGTCGGGACAGCCTTTCGGACGGGGGATTTATGGACGATCCAGTCGACAACAAACCACCGAGCTTCTGGCAGATGCTGCACAGCGTGATGGCGGCGGCATTTGGCGTGCAAAGCGGGAAGAATCGGGCAAGGGACTTCACCCATGGCAAGCCCAGCCATTTCGTGATCCTGGGGATCGGCTTCACCGCCGTGTTCGCCCTGACCCTGTTTGCCATCGTCAAACTGGTGCTGCATTTCGCCGGGGTCTGAGGGCTGTCAGTGCATCAGGGTCTGCAGCTCGAACGGGTAACGATACGAGGCCGGACGCCCCTTGGCGGACAGCTTGCGAAAGCTCACCCCGTAACCCGGTGTCGAGCCCATCGCCAGAATCTGCCGGGCCTGATGCCTGTCGATCAGTTGCAGCAACGGCACCTGGCGATCGCGACCGCCGTAGCGGGCCAGGTCGACGCCCTGGTCATAGTCATGCAATTCCACCAGCGCCCAGCCACCGAGAGTGAAATGACCGCCCACCAGTGCGCTCAGGCGTCCATCGATCACCGCCTGCAACGCCTCGGATGAGGTATTGACCGCACTGAACAGCACGTCCTTGCCCGGCACCTTGCCCGCTTCGGCAAACGCGCGCATGGCGCCGAACGCCATCTCATCATTCGCCGACCACACCAGTGACACCTTCGGATACCGGCTGACCAGTTGCCGCGCCTGTTCGTAGGCGCGCTGCCGTGTCCAGCCGCTGTACACCAGTTGTCGCAGGCGCACCTGAGGATGTTCGGCCAAGGCGCGCTGCATGCCGAGCTCGCGCAATTGCGCCGACGGCGTGATCTTCAGGCCGGAAAACGCCAGCACCTCGATCGGCTCGTCTCGCACCACTGGCGGGTGCAAGCGAATCAACTCTTTCATCATCAGGTAGCCGCCCTCCTCGTCATTGGGCACCAGGCTGCCAATGCGATCGGCACGCTCGCCGACCAGCGCCTGCTGATCGGCGGTCAGCACCGCGTTGACCATGAACAGCTTGACCCCGCTGCCTTCCGCCAGGCGCAGGATCTGTGGTGCAACGTACTGCTCGTTGACGAACATCAGGTAGTCGGGACGATTCGGTCCCTGCAGGGCAATCCTGGCCTGGGCCACGGTGAGTTCAGGCTGGCGTCGGGAATAGAGGATCTGCAAATCGACGCCAAGGTCGTGGGCCGCCGCTTGCATGAATTGCGAATAGCTGACCCAGAACGCTTCCTGAGTCGTACCCGGGTTGAGGAACAGCACCGACTCGGCCTGGGCTGCGGATCCGAAAACCGCACCGAACAGCAGGAGGCTGAGGCAGAAAAACTTCAACATGAAAGACCCGGGCCCAAGGAAAAATGGCCGCGCATTATAGCCCCCGAATCAGCGGCTATTGACGCCTGATCCCGTTTTTTGTCCGACAATCGTCGGAAGCGGACCCGGATCGGTCGTTTTACTGATGGCTGACCCAGAATACCGCTGTCCCTACGACCAGAATAATCAGGAACAGAATGGCCCATGCATCGACACTGCTATCGCTTTTCCTTGCCTTGGTCGGATTGCTCATTGCATCGCCTCTTGTCGGTTTTATCGGTGATTGCAGAAAGACTCGATCACAGTTAAGACGATGATTGTCCCCGCGACAAATGTGGGTTAATCAACAACTATTCTCGTTAGGCGATTTGGTTCTTTACATATACTCAAACATCACTTTTGCGCATAACTGCAAACGGGTATATTGCCCCGGCTCCGTTAGGGAGTGCGCGGCCGTGCGCGCGTAATTGCAGAGGCACCATCGGACTCCAGCAAGCGAAAACGCAGCGTTTTCCGAGTAGCCCAAAGCCTGAGAACAGGACTTATATGTACGTATACGACGAGTACGATCAGCGGATCATCGAGGACCGCGTCAAGCAGTTCCGTGATCAGACCCGACGCTATCTGGCAGGTGAGCTGAGCGAAGAAGAATTCCGCCCCCTGCGCCTGCAAAATGGCCTGTACATCCAGCGTTTTGCGCCGATGTTGCGTGTGGCGGTGCCTTACGGCCAACTGACTTCCCGTCAGATGCGCATGATGGCGAAGATTGCCCGTGACTACGACAAGGGCTACGCCCACATCAGTACCCGGCAGAACGTGCAGTTCAACTGGCCGGCGGTGGAAGACATCCCGGACATCCTCGCGGAACTGGCCACCGTGCAAATGCACGCGATCCAGACCAGCGGCAACTGCCTGCGCAACGTCACCACCGACCAGTTCGCCGGTGTCGCCGCCGATGAGGTGATCGACCCGCGCCCATGGTGCGAAATCGTCCGTCAGTGGACTACATTCCACCCGGAATTCGCCTACCTGCCACGCAAATTCAAGATTGCCGTCAACGGTTCGACCGCTGACCGTGCCGCCATCGAAGTTCACGACATCGGCCTGGAGCCGGTCCACAACGCCGCCGGTGAACTGGGTTTCCGTGTACTGGTCGGCGGTGGCCTGGGCCGTACTCCGGTGGTCGGCGCATTCATCAACGAGTTCCTGCCGTGGCAGGACCTGTTGAGCTACCTCGACGCCATCCTGCGTGTGTACAACCGCTATGGCCGTCGCGACAACAAATACAAGGCGAGGATCAAGATCCTCGTCAAGGCGCTGACCCCCGAAGTCTTCGCGCAAAAAGTCGATGCCGAGATGGAGCACCTGCGCGGCGGCCAGACCACACTGACCGAAGCCGAACTGCATCGCGTTGCCAAGCACTTCGTCGATCCGGACTACAAGGCGCTGGAGAACCAGACCACCGCCCTGGCCGAACTCGACAAAGAGCATCCGGGTTTCGCCCGCTGGCGCTCGCGCAACACACTGGCGCACAAGAAGCCGGGTTATGTGGCCGTGACCCTGTCGCTGAAACCGACCGGCGTTGCCCCGGGCGACATCACCGACAAGCAACTGGACGCCGTCGCCGACCTGGCCGAGCGCTACAGCTTCGGCCAACTGCGCACGTCCCACGAGCAGAACATCATTCTGGCCGACGTCGAGCAGAGCCAGTTGTTCACCCTGTGGGGCGAACTGCGTGAAAGCGGTTTCGCCACGCCAAACATCGGCCTGCTGACCGACATCATCTGCTGCCCGGGCGGTGACTTCTGCTCGCTGGCCAACGCCAAGTCGATCCCGATCGCCGAATCGATCCAGCGCCGTTTCGACGACCTGGATTACCTGTTCGACATCGGTGAGCTGGACCTGAACATCTCCGGCTGCATGAACGCCTGTGGTCACCACCACGTCGGTCACATCGGCATTCTCGGAGTGGACAAGAAAGGTGAAGAGTTCTACCAGGTGTCGCTCGGTGGCAGCGCCAGCCGTGACGCGAGCCTGGGCAAGATCCTCGGCCCGTCCTTTGCTCAGGACGACATGCCGGACGTGATCTCGAAGCTGATCGACGTGTACGTTGAACAACGTACCGAAGACGAGCGCTTCATCGACACCTACCAGCGTATTGGCATCGACCTCTTCAAGGAACGCGTCTATGCAGCGAATCATTAAGAACAACGAAGTCGTCGACGAAACCTGGCACCTGCTGCCGAAAGATTTCAACATCGACGACATCAGCAATTGCGACGATCTGATCGTTCCTTTGCAGCTTTGGCGTGAACACAGCCGCATGCTCAAGGCCCGCGACGGCGGACTGGGTGTGTGGCTGGACGCCGATGAAGAAGCCGAGGAAATCGGTGACGACGTGGCCGAATTCCAGGTCATCGCACTGAATTTCCCGGCCTTCACCGACGGCCGCAATTACTCCAACGCCCGCCTGCTGCGCGACCGTTACGGTTTCAAAGGCGAACTGCGGGCGATTGGCGATGTGCTGCGTGACCAGTTGTTCTACATGCACCGCTGCGGTTTCGACGCGTTCGCCTTGCGCGCCGACAAAGACCCGTACGAAGCACTGGAAAGCCTGAAGGACTTCTCGGTCACTTATCAGGCCGCCACCGACGAACCGCTGCCGCTGTTCCGTCGTCGCTGATCGAAAAACGCCTTGAGCCTGCAATCGGGCTCAAGGCGTTGTTCATTCCGGGCGTTAACGCCAAGCGTTGCGTGCAAGCGACGCCTCATCAAGCCTCCATCATTTCAGCCGTCGCGGCCTTTGACGCGTCAGGTTCGGCGTGGCGTGCCAATGCCTGATCCGTCAGTTGCCCGATCAATTCCCGGCGCTGATTACCGAAGTTGTCGAGAATGGCATTCATCTGCGTCGAGGCCGCCTCGCGCGTCAGTTCGATCTGCCCTTCCAATTGCGCCATCGCCCGCGACGTCTGTTCGTTCACCGCGGAAAACCGATCACCGTGAGCCGACTCCAGATACTCGACCCAGAACGTCTGCGCCATGCTCCAGTCGCGTAAGGCGCCGCTGCTCTCGGTCTTGAGCACCTGTTGAAAGGCCTGATCCAGAACGGTCGGCGACACCTCGACAGTCAAGGGGCTGCTCAGCGTTCGCGGTTGCGCTGGCAGGTTCAGGCGTTGCGCCAGACCCACCCGATAGGCCAGGCTGACTTGCAACGCCTGATCGTAGTCCATCGGCGCGGTGTGAAAACGTGCGCTGATGTCCGCCAGCGCCAGGCTTTCCACTTCGTGCAAACGGAACAGGCCCTTGAGCAGACTCACCAGTTGCTCTTCCAGCGCCTGCACACCGGCGGTAGCTGCCGCCCTCGCCCGGAAACACAATACCAGCACTTCCATTTCGCTGAACAACGCGCTGTACCCGTCGACACTGACCCTGGCACTGCGCGCCGCACTGAACAATGACCGGCGCAGGCGCTGATCGCCGGCAGCCGCGTCCACCACATCCCAGACACGCTGACGCAAATGCGGATACACGCGGGTGAATTCCGCGGTGTGCACCAATTGCAACAGCACTTGGAAAAAATCCGTGGAATCGGGTAACGCGCGCAGCGCCTCCCATACCTCGCGCCGGGACGACGCCACGCTGGCACTTTCCCCAGCCAGCCACTGCACGCTTTGATCTTCCCGCGCCACGGTTTGCAGTGGAGATTTGCGCCCCTCCATGGCCGTCACACCAAAACGACCATTGGAGGTCTGCTGATAAGTCGCGATCTTTTTCAGCGTGTCGGAGGACAACGGATTGCCGTGCAAGCGAATTATCTGCGGCAATTGGGTAGTGTCGAACGCCTGTGCTGGCAAGGTTTCAATAAGGTTGTCGCGCAGATCCAGCAACTGCAATCGACGCAGCCCGGACAGGCGCGGTGGCCAGTGTGTCATCCGGCTTGCGCGCACGGTCAACTGCTCAAGATGCGCCAGCCCACCGAGATCGGGCAACTGCGCCAGGTTCGGGTTGAAATCAAGGTGCAGCACCCGCAGGTCTTTCATCCGCCCCAATTGAGCAAGCGATGCTTCAGAGGACTGCAGGCGATTGCTGCTCAGGTCCAGATGCGTCAGCCAGCGTATTCGCTCCAGCGACTCGGGCAACTGGCTCAGTTGATTGTCGCTCAGCGACAGACTGCGCAACTGGCTGAAGTTGCGCAGAAAATCGTTTAGTCCGGCATCGGGCATTACACCGTCCATGATGACCCGCCCGACATGGCTGAAATCGGCCACCATCGGCGGCAGCTCCCCCAAAGGCTCCGGCGCGAACCGCAAGGTGCCATATAAACTTTGGTCTGCAGCCACATTCCCCGGCTCTTTGCGCCAACTGCGAATGATCGCGCGCATGGCACGCAGCTTGCTGCCACGGGAAGTCGGCTGCCGTGTGCCATCGGCGCTCAGGTGCCAAGTCTGACGGCTGACCCAGCGACTCAAGGTTTCCCTGAGCGCGAAAAACTCCAGCCGCAGTGCTTCGAGCCTCATCAGCACCTTGATTTCGTTAGTGCCCAAGGCGTTGAGCAAACGATGAATCTGCGCAGGGGTGTGCATCGGATAAAGCTCCAGGGCCCGGCGCACCATGACGTTGGTCACTTCGCCGGAGGCCGCACTCGACACAATGGCAGGACGTTCGGCCAGTCCCATGGGTGACAGCTCTCCGAGACGCGCGCCAACGGTGTGCGCGAAGATCGTCCGTCGCTCCTGCGCCGCTCGGGTAATTTTTTCCTGCAGCATGGCGGCACCCTTTTCCGCCTGTACGCCCAGCGCCGTCCTGCGCTGTGTCGAAAGCCCCATCCAGAGCGCCCTGAAATAGTGTTCACGGGTGCGCCTGGTGAATGTGACAAGCGGTGCGTCGGTGCCCTGAATGACGTTGATTCGATCCTCGAACACGCTGACCACCGTGCGCTCGCTCGCTGTCGCCGGCCCGATCGCGGCTGCCGAATCATGGGTCGCGGTCCATTCGAGTATTTGCACGAACGCGGCGTCCGACCAGCCCGGGAGGTGTTTGAGTGCATCGAGCACCAGTCGATTGGTGTACTGCCCTCCTGCCCCATCGAGATAAAGACCTTCGTAGGCGCGACAGACACGGATCATCTGCTGATAACGCCGGGCCTCCTCCGCCAGCCGCAAGGGCACGCGTTTCGCGTCCAGCTCGCGCCACTCACCACTGAACGCATTGTTCACCAGCTCTTCGGCGGCACTGGCGGGCAGCTCGGAAAAGTGTTGCATCAGTACCGCGACCCGGGGATGGCTTGGAACTTGGCTACGCTGGTATACCCGCCGGAACAAATCGGGGCGCGCGGTTTGAGCCTGTTCGGCAATGATCCGCGCCAGTTCCTGTGCTTGCACTTCAGTGTTCGTCGACGCGTTGCCGAGCAGGCTTTCTCGCTGATTGCGCGAGAGCTTCGACAGCAGCGAATGGTGTAACTGACCTTTGTGCAACGCGTCCTCAGTCAGCCGGATAACGCTCCTGGCGGTTTGCGAACCGTAACGGTTGACTGGGTAATCCAACGCGTTGACCACGCTGATTGCGTTATCGGATGGCCATTTCACGGCGGCGGTGAGCACATGCAACTGCAAATCAGGATCAGCCAACGCTGCAGCACTTGGCGCCTGCAACTGTTCGATAAACGCCCTGACTGCAGCGTCCGCCATGAAACGTTGCACGGTATCGACCAGCAGTGCCGGGGTCTGCACCTGATCGATATGCACCTGCCGCAACACGCTGTCATCAAGCCCACTGACCGCCAGAACACGCGTCGCCACGGCGTCCGGGATCGCTTCTCTGGCGTAGCCGAAACGACGAAACAACGTCAGCCGCCCCCACTCCTGCACCCGCTCCGAGTCATGGCGCCAGGCACCGCGGTCATTGGTTTCGAGCAACGGACGGTAGCCTTCTGCTGCGCCCGGTGGAGGCAGCACTTCCCACAATTCGGTTTCAGGTTGCTGATGCACCGCGTACCGAACGGTGTCGAGGGTGACGTAAGCCTGTCCCTCGAACCAACGCAGTCCGCGCGCATCCACGGGCAATCCTTTGGGCAACCGCCGAAGCTGACGATAAGCCCTGAGATCCGGCTTCCACAGACGCAAGCGTCGACCGCCCGGATTGACCGCAATCAAACGTTCGATGAAGGCCGATGACCTGACGGTTTTATAGGCTGCCCCGATGGCTTTCGTCCCGGCAGCGAAAGCAGCCATCAGAATGATGTTTTCGATGACATCGAACAGGTGATCCGTGGCCTGCTCCTGCTCGCCACGGGTCCAACTTGCGATGCCTTCATACACGTGCGACAGGAGCTGCAGAGTGCCCAGCGTCAACAGCACTTCACCCACTCCGGGCAAAAACGAGGCCGCGACCAGCAGTAGATTGATACCGATTTCCTTGAAAGTCTCCAGGCGTGCGAGGCGGGTTTTCTCGTCTTCATCATCCGTGGGAACCACCAGAAGCCGGGCATCGGCCAAAGTCCGCGCAACCTGCTGACGATGTATCCGGGTAAAGGGATCGCCCTCGATATCGACACCCGTCAACGTCACGTAGGTGCCGGAGCTCGTCAGTAGTGAACTGCCACCGGGGTACAAGCGAATGTTCAGTTCCTGTTGAAAGGCCGCGCGCTCGCCCAGCTTCAGGAAGCCCATGAAAAACGTCTTGAACGCCAGATTTTTCAGGCGTCTGCTCAACTCGACCTCAAAGTCGGTGAACGAGGCATATTCTTTCAGCGGATGCAGCGGATCGCCCGGCAGGTAAACGACACAGCGATAATCATCGTCGGCGTGCTCACTGACAGGTCCGATGAACAGTGGGCCATGCAGGGTCATGTTGAACATTTCCAGACTCTGATACCCCAGGGTGTTTTCCCCCAGTTTGATCGTGCTGTCGCCGTCCTTCACGGACTTCAACATTTGGTGAACCGACGTGCTGATATGTTTTCTCATCAGCGCAATATGCCGATCCACATCAAAACAACTTCGCACATGGGCAGCGCACTGGTTAAGCACATTGCTCGATTCGACGTTAAGTTCAAATACCGATTCAAGATGAGTCTGATATTGCTTGCCCAGATCCAGTGTCCGGCACAATCGCGCAAACTCATGGGGTTGTATTGGCAATATCGAAGCCACGCCACCGTTCAGTTCCTGCGGTATATAGATCAGTGAAGTGTCGCTGTAGTTATTCGCCTCGGTTTCGCGGGATTCGAAGTTCTCGCACGCGGCGACCAGCAGATCGCGATTGATCGGCAGCATTAGTTTTTTGCGCAGTCCCAGCAGGCTCGACGTTGAACGCACGTGTTGAAATACCACGCCGGTCACGTCCAGTGGCATGGACAGCTTGTCGGACATGGCCTTGGCCAACAAGGGCGAGCAAAACTGCTCGGGCGACTGCAGTTTGTTCAGGAGTTCGCCTGCGGTACTGCGCGTGCGATGACTTTCAATGAGGCTGTCGTAGAGTTCACGGCGCAACGCCTCGGGAGCCGCCAATATCCAGGACGGTGCATTCTTTTTGATCAAATCAAAAAAGAGGCCTTTCTGTTCTGAAGTTGGCGTGACTGGCGTAGTTATATCGGGTAACGAGGACATGATGATCTCAAGCACTTAAAGGAGTCATCAGCTTAACGAGCCGAACTCTTTATAAAAGCGCGAATAACAGATCAAACTAAAGGTCGCACAATCAACATTTCAAACTTAAAAAATACATATATACCACCTCAATAAAAAAGGCCCTTCATTGCAGAACAATGAAGGGCCTTTTATGCAAGTGGCTTACCAGAAGCGTTGCTGGGTCAGGCGACTCCAGCCGTTCACCAACACGCGCTCCACCGAACCACTGGCGGCCATGCCGATGCGTTCCGGCAGGCTTTTGCGCTCGGCGTAATGCAGGTGGTAGACCTCGGCTTTCTTCGCCTTGTCGGCCAGGTATTCGTCGCTGGTCTTGAGTTCATCGACCAATTGTTTGTCCAGCGCCGCGACGCCCAGCCAGACTTCTCCGGTAGCCACTTCATCGATGGCCAGTTGTGGCCGATAACGAGCCACGAAGTTCTTGAACAACTGGTGGGTGATGTCCAGGTCTTCCTGAAACTTCTCGCGGCCCTTCTCGGTGTTTTCGCCAAATACGGTGAGGGTGCGCTTGTACTCACCCGCGGTCAGCACTTCGAAATCGATGTCGTGCTTTTTCAGCAGCCGATTGACGTTGGGCAGCTGGGCGACAACCCCGATCGAGCCGAGTATCGCGAACGGGGCGCTGATGATCTTCTCGCCGATGCACGCCATCATGTAGCCGCCGCTGGCCGCGACCTTGTCGATGCACACGGTCAACGGCACGCCGGCCTCACGGATCCGCGCCAGTTGCGATGAGGCCAGACCGTAGCTGTGCACCATGCCACCGCCACTTTCCAGGCGCAGCACCACTTCGTCCTTCGGCGTGGCGAGGGTCAGCAATGCAGTGATTTCGTGACGCAGGCTCTCGGTGGCCGAGGCCTTGATATCACCGTCGAAATCCAGCACGAACACCCGGGACTTGGCCTCGGGTTTGTTCTTTTGCTTCTTCTCGGACTTCTCCGATTTGGCCTGGCCCTTGCGCAGGGCCTTGAGCTGATCCTTGTCGAGCAGGGTCTGCTCCAGGCGCTCACGCAAGCCTTTATAGAAATCGTTGAGCTTGCTGACCTGCAACTGCCCGGACGACTTGCGCCGGCCCTTGCTGCGCAATGCAGCAAAACTGGCGAGCACCACCAGAATGGCGACCACCAGCGTTACGGTCTTGGCCAGGAAGCTGGCGTATTCGGTGAAAAACTCCACAGAGACTCCTTAAAACAATGCGCGGATGCAAAAACACGCGCGGGATGGTTCCAGCATACCCATGCGCCGCCTCCTCGGCCAGCCGTGAAACCTCTGGCAACAGGCCTGTAACGAGCATTTCAAACAAGCGTATGTTTTTTCATTGACAGCACTCCATCATCCTCATAACCTCGCCACAACCTTCAACGTACCGGGATGACGCGGACGTGGGCAGCATCTATCTGATTCGACATGGCCAGGCCTCCTTTGGTGCAGACGACTATGACGTCCTGTCGCCCATCGGTGTGCGCCAGGCAGAAATCCTCGGCCAGCACCTGGCCGAGTTGGGAATCCGTTTCGATCGCTGCCTGGCGGGCGACCTGCGCCGCCAGCAACACACGGCCAGCAGCGCGCTGGAGCAATTCAGCGCCAAGGGCCTGTCGGTACCGACGCTGGAGACCGACTCTGCGTTCAACGAGTTCGACGCCGACGCAGTGATTCGTGCGCTGATCCCCGCCATGCTGGAGGACGAGCCGGAAGCCATCGACATCCTGCGCAACGCCGCGCAGAACCGCGCCGAATTCCAGCGCATCTTCGCGCTGGTCATCGAGCGCTGGCTGGCCGGCACCCATGACACCCCGGGGCTGGAAAGCTGGCTGGGTTTCGTCGAACGGGTTCAGGGGGGCCTCCAGCGCATCCTCGAACAAGCCGACGGCAATCAGAAAGTCGCTGTATTCACCTCCGGCGGCACCATTACCGCCCTGCTCCACCTGATTACCCAAATACCGGCCAGGCAGGCCTTTGAACTGAATTGGCAAATCGTCAACACCTCGCTCAACCAGCTGAAATTCCGCGGTCGCGAGGTGACTCTGGCTTCCTTCAACAGTCACGCGCACCTGCAACTGCTGAAGGCCCCGGAACTCATCACTTACCGTTGAGTCCGGATAACTGTGACCCTGCTGCAATCAACCCATAAAGGATCGAACCATGACCTCCGTAGCTGATGCCGTAAAAGCGATGCAAGCCAAGTTCAACCCAGCCGCTGCTGCCGGTCTGGATCTGGTCTTCGGTTTCAACATCACCGACGAAGACAAGCACTACGCGCTGATCGTCAAAGACGGTACTTGCGACATTCAGGAAGGCGAAAACGCCAACGCCAACTGCACGCTGGTACTGGACAGTGCAACGCTGAAAGACATCGTCAGCGGTGAAACCGACGGCATGCAAGCGTTCATGGGCGGCAAGCTGCGCGTTGAAGGCGACATGATGCTGTCGATGAAGCTGTCCGAGCTGTTCCCGTCGTAAGACTTGCGTTCGGTTTGAAGAAAATCCCGCCCCTGTGGCGGGATTTTTGCGTCTGGCCCCTGCAGGAGCTGCGGCACGCTGCGATCTTTTGATCTTGCTTTTAAAGATCAAGATCAAAAGATCGCAGCCTCGTTTCACTCGACAGCTCCTACAGGATTTCGCGCCAGCCTCGCCTCCACAATGGATGCCGCCAGCAACTCCTGCGTGTAGGGATGTTGCGCCGCACTGAACAGCGCACTGGTCTCCCCCCGCTCCACCACCTCCCCCTCCTTCATCACAATCAAATCGTGGGCCAACGCCCGCACCACCGCCAGGTCATGACTGATGAACAGATAAGTCAGCCCATGCTCTTCCTGCAGTCGCCGTAATAAAGCAACGATCTGCTTCTGCACCGTGCGATCCAGCGCCGAGGTCGGCTCATCGAGCAAGATCAGATCCGGTTTGAGCACCAGCGCCCGGGCGATTGCAATCCGTTGGCGTTGTCCACCGGAAAATTCGTGCGGATAACGATGTCGGGTGGCCGGATCCAGGCCAACCTCGCGCAGCACATCAATCACCGTCTGTTCGCGCTCGGCAGCATTCAAATCGCTGTGCACCTGCAGCCCCTCGGCAATGATCTGCTCCACACACAGGCGCGGGCTGAGGCTGCCGAACGGATCCTGAAACACCACTTGCAGGCGCTTGCGCAGGGGGCGCAGCTGCTTGCCGCTCAACTGTTGCAGCGCCTCACCGGCAAAGTGAATGCTGCCCTCGGCGTCGATCAGACGCAGAATCGCCTGGCCCAATGTCGACTTGCCCGAGCCCGACTCGCCGACAATCCCCAGCGTTTTGCCGCGCTGCAGATTCAGATCGATGCCCTTCACCGCGTCCAGCCAGGTTTTGCGCCGCAGCCAACCGCCGCTCAGACGAAAACGCACCTTCAGATCGCGCACTTGCAACAAGTCCTCTGTCGCGTCGAGACACAAGGCATGCCCGCCCGGCTCGGCATTCAGCAATTCAATGCTGTAAGGATGCTGCGGCGCACTGAACAACTGCTCGCACGGCGCCTGCTCGACGATCCGTCCACCGCGCATCACCGCCACCCGCTGCGCGAGGGTGCGCACCAGATTGAGGTCATGGCTGATGATCAGCAGCGCCATGCCCAGGCGCTGCTGCAATTTCTTGAGCAGCAACAGAATCCTGCGCTGCACCGTCACGTCCAGCGCAGTGGTGGGTTCGTCTGCGATCAACAATTGCGGCTCACAGGCCAGCGCCATGGCGATCATCACCCGTTGGCGCTGGCCGCCGGAGAGTTGATGCGGATAGGCCTTGAGCCGTTCGCGCGGCTTCTGAATGCCGACCAGTTCGAGCAGTTCAAGCATCCGTTCACGGGCCTGCGCGCCCGCCAGGCCTTTGTGCAACGCCAGGCTCTCGCCGAGTTGCCGCTCGATCGTATGCAGTGGATTCAGCGAACTCATCGGCTCCTGAAAAATCATCGTGATACGGTTGCCGCGTAACTGGCGCAGATAACGCTCATGCACGCCGAGCAGCTCTTCGCCGGCATAACGAATGCTGCCATCGAGCCGCGTGATGTTCGGGTCGAGCAATTGCAGGATGCTGTGAGCGGTCACCGATTTGCCCGAGCCGGACTCGCCGACCAGTGCCAGGCATTCGCCCGGGCGAATATCGAAGTCGATGCCATGCACCACAGGCTGGCCGTTGAATGCCACACGCAGGTTGCGTATTTCGATCAGGTTTTCGCTCATCTCAAGTCCTTGGATCATAAGCATCTCGGCAAGCCTCACCGATGAACACCAACAGAGAAAGAATCAGCGCCAGGGCAAAAAACGCCGTCAGCCCCAACCACGGCGCTTGCAGATTGCTCTTGCCCTGACCGATCAATTCGCCCAGCGAAGCGCTGCCGGCGGGCATGCCGAAACCGAGAAAATCCAGTGCCGACAGCGTGGCAATCGCTCCGGTGAGAATGAACGGCAGATACGTCAGGGTCGCGCTCATCGCATTGGGCAGGATGTGCCGACAGATCACCTGCACATCGCCAACGCCCAACGCCCGCGCGGCTTTCACGTATTCCAGACCGCGGCTGCGCAGAAACTCGGCGCGCACCACATCCACCAGACTCAGCCAGGAAAACAGCGCCATGATTCCCAGCAGCCACCAGAAATTCGGCTCGACAAATCCGGACAGAATGATCAACAGGTACAACACCGGCAGCCCCGACCATACCTCCAGCAACCGCTGCCCAAGCAGATCGACCCAACCGCCGTAATAGCCTTGCAAGGCGCCGGCAGCGATGCCGATCAGCGCACTGGCAGCGGTCAGCGCCAAGGCAAACAGCAACGACACCCGCGTACCGAAGATCACCCGCGCGAGCACATCCCGCGCCTGATCGTCGGTGCCCAGCCAGTTCTCGGCGCTCGGCGGGCTCGGTGCCGGCTCGCTCAGGTCGTAATTCACCGTATCGAAACCGAACGGGATCGGCGCAAACCACATCCGTCCGCCCTGCCCTTCGATCAGTTGCCGCACCTGCGCGCTGCGATAGTCCGGCTGGAACGGCAGTTCGCCAGCGAAATCCTGCTCGGTGTAGCGCTTGAACGCCGGGAAGTACCACTGGCCCTGATACTCGACCAGCAGCGGTTTGTCATTGGCGATCAGCTCGCCGCCCAGGCTCAGACCGAACAACAGCAGAAACAGCCACAACGACCACCAGCCACGCCGATGCGCCTTGAACCGCGCCCAGCGCCGCTGGCCGATGGGAGATAAGGTCAGCATCAGGCAGTCCTCGCGGTGAAGTCGATGCGCGGGTCGACCAGCGTGTAGCACAGGTCGCCGAGCAGTTTTATCAGCAGGCCGAACAGGGTGAAGATGAACAACGAACCGAACACCACCGGGTAGTCACGCGACACCGCCGCCTCGTAACTGAGACGGCCGAGGCCATCGAGGGAGAAGATCACTTCGATCAGCAATGAGCCGCCGAAAAATACCGTTACCAGCGCTTGGGGCAGCCCGGCGACCACCAGCAACATCGCGTTGCGGAACACATGACCGTACAACACCTGACGCTGGCTCAGGCCCTTGGCCCGCGCCGTCACCACGTACAGGCGTGAGATCTCGTTGAGAAAGCTGTTTTTGGTGAGGATGGTCAGCGTGGCGAATCCACCGATGACCAGCGCGGTGACCGGCAACACCAGATGCCAGAAGTAGTCCGCGACCTTGGCCCACGGCGACAGCTCGGCGAAGTTGTCGGAGACCAGCCCGCGTACCGGAAACCAGTCCAGCGCGCTGCCACCGGCAAACACGATGATCAGCAGCAGCGCGAACAGAAAGCCCGGCATTGCGTAGCCGATGATGATCGCCACGCTGCTCCAGACATCGAACGCCGAACCGTTATGCACGGCCTTGCGAATGCCCAGCGGAATCGACACCAGATAAGTGATCAGCGTGGCCCACAAGCCCAGCGACAAGGTCACTGGCAGCTTCTGCCAGATCAGTTCGGTGACGCTGGCACCACGGAAAAAGCTCTGACCGAAATCCAGGTGCGCGTAGCTTTTGAGCATCAGCCACAGGCGTTCACCGGCGGGTTTGTCGAAGCCGTACTGACGCTCGATGTCGGCCACCAGTTTCGGGTCCAGGCCTCGGGTCGCGCGGGATTCGCCGCCAATGGTTTCGACATGACCGCCGCCCACCGTTGCGCCGACTCCGATGCCCTGCAAGCGCGCGATGGCCTGCTCCACCGGGCCACCCGGCGCGGCCTGCACGATCACGAAATTGACCAGCAGAATAGCGAGCAAAGTCGGCACGATCAGCAGCAGACGCCGCAGGCTATAGCCCCACATGCGCATACTCCTTTTGCTGTTGCTGCAGCTGCGTGGCGGTCAACGCGGTCGGGCTGATTTCCCACCAGGTATCGAGCCCGGCGTCATACAGCGGCGCTGTCGCCGGGCGGCCAAAACGGTTCCACCACACCGTGGAAATTCCCGGCGGGTAGTAATTGGGAATCCAGTAGTAACCCCACTGCAACACCCGATCCAGGGCATGGGCATGGCGCAGCAGGCTTTCGCGGTTGTCGGCCTGCACCAGCCCTTCGAGCAAGGCATCGACCGCCGGATCACGCAGCACCATGTAGTTATTCGAGCCGGGATCGTCGGCGCCGTCAGAGCCGAAGTAATTGAACATCTCGCGCCCCGGCGCCTGACTCACCGGGTAACCCACGACGATCATGTCGTAGTCGCGATTGCGCACGCGGTTGGTGTATTGCGCGGTGTCGACCTGGCGAATATCGAAGCCGACACCGATCTGTGCCAGGTTGCGCTTGAACGGCAGCAGCAGCCGTTCAAAACCCTTCTGACCGTTGAGAAAGGTGAACTGCAGTGGCTCGCCTTTGGCATTCACCAACTGATCGCCACGGGGTTTCCAGCCGGCGGCTTCGAGCAGTTTCAGGGCTTGTAACTGCTCGGCGCGAATGTTGCCGCTGCCGTCGGTTTTCGGCGCTTCGAAGACTTGGGTAAACACCTCGTCGGGGATCTTGCCGCGCCACGGTTCGAGGATTTTCAGTTCCTCGGCGTCCGGCAACTCGGTGGCCGCCAATGCGCTGTGCGAGAAGTAACTGCGCTGCCGCAAGTACATGCTGCGCATCATCTGCCGGTTGCTCCATTCGAAATCCCAGAGCATGGCGATCGCCTGCCGCACCCGGCGATCCTGAAACAGCGGTTTTTGCAGGTTGAACACGAAACCCTGCGAACCTTGCGCGGCACCTGGCGCCAGATGTTCGCGGAGCAATCTGCCCTGCTCCAGCGCCGCCCCGGCATAGCCTATGGTGTAACTGGTCGCGGAAAATTCGCGGTTGTAGTCGAAGCCGCCAGCCTTGAGCACCTGCCTTGCAACATCGGTGTCGGCGAAGAACTCCACGCTCAAGTGATCGAAGTTATACAGGCCGCGAGTGATTGGCAGATCCTTGGCCCACCAGTCGGCAACACGCTGGAATTTCACGCTGCGCCCGGCATCCACGGCGCTGATCCGGTACGGGCCGCTGCCCGGCGGGATCTCGAAACCGGCGCCCTCGGCGAAGTCGCGCGTGCGCCACCAGTGTTCGGGCAACACCGGCAGTGTCGCCAGATCCAGTGGCAAGGTGCGGCTGTCGTTGCTCTTGAAATTGAAGCGCACTTGCGTCGGCGACTCCACCACGACGTCGGCGACGTCACGAAACTGTTGGCGGTATTTGAGGCTGCCCTGAGTGGTGAACAGCTCGAAGGTGTAACGCACGTCTTCGGCAGTGATTGGCGTGCCGTCGTCGAACCGGGCCTTGGGGTTGAGGTAAAAGCGCAACCAGCGGCGATCTGCATCCAGTTCCATCTGCTGCGCCACCAGGCCGTAGACGCTGTAGGGTTCGTCCTTGCTGCGATAGGCCAGCGGCGCGTAGAGCCAGCCGTCGATGTCAGCGACGCCAGTGCCTTTGTCGATGTACGGAATCAGGTGATCGAACGGGCCGCTTTCCAGCGAGGAGCGGCGCAGTGTCCCGCCCTTGGGAGCGTCGGGATTGGTGTAAGCCAGGTGCTGGAAGTCCGGGGCGTATTTGGGGGCTTCGCCGTAGACCGTGAGGGCGGGTTGTGGAGCGGCCCAATTGAATGGGCTTAGCAGCGCAAAAGCGCTGAACAGAATGAGCCTGGAGAACATTGGCAGATCCTTTTTGCACGGCGCTGTTTATGGCCTCATCGCTGGCAAGCCAGCTCCCACACGTTTTGCGGTGTTCACAAGTCACTGTGGGAGCTGGCTTGCCAGCGATGACGCCCTAACAATCACCAAACCTTCTGCCTACCTGTGATGTGCAACAGGCCGGCAATTTTTATAGGGCAGGCTTAGATCAATAAGTGACTAAAACCTGCCCCCTCCATGAAATCCGCTCCCTGTAGGAGCTGCCGCAGGCTCGGGCCGCGATCGGACGATCTTTTGACTTTTGAAGATCAACAGATCGCAGCCTGCGGCAGCTCCTACACAGAGCGGGTCAGAACTTGTAATTGACCCGCGTGTACAGCGTCCGCCCGAACGGGTCGCCGTACTTCGGGTCGTAGCCGCTCTGGAAGGTGTAGGTCTGGTTGCTGAACGGCGGCTCGCGGTCGAACAGGTTCTTCGCACCGAGGGTCACACTCAGGGTTTTGCGCCAGGTGTAGGTGCCGGCCAGGTCCCAGACGTTGTACGAGCCGACGTAATCGTGGGTCTCACGGTCGGAGTCGTGGTAACCGCTGGTGTAGCGGTTGGTCAGGGCGACGCCATAAGGGCCGTAGTTCCAGCTGCCGGTCAGGCTGTGGCGCCAACGAGCCACAGCGCCGGCCGAGGAAAAGTCGCCGCCACGAAAATCGCCAAGCTTGTCGATGTAGTCGCCCTTGAGCTGCTGCTGGTACTCGTAGCGGCTGACATAGGTGCCTTGCAGGCCGATACCGAAGTTGCCGTACGGGGTGCTCGGCAAACGGTAGTCGAAGCTGACGTCGACGCCATTGGTCTTGATCTTGCCGAGGTTGGCCAGCCCCGTGACGATGTGATCGATGGAGCCGTCAGGCTTGCGCACCAGGCGGTCCGGGTACAGCTCCGGGTTTTCGAATACCGCTGACTCGGGGAATTCGGCGATCTGGTTGGCGATGTTGATCCACCAGAAGTCCAGCCCGGTGCTCAGGCGCTCGAACGGTTGATAGACGAAGCCGAGGGTGACATTGCGCGCGGTTTCCGGGCTCAGGTCAGTATTGCCACCGGTGCGGCTGTAAAACTGTTGGGCGCAGTCGCGGTTGGCGATGCCGCCGTTGCTCGGATTACCGCCAGCGCACAGCCGTGGGTCGTTGTAGTTGGCGACGGTGAACGTGGTGAAGTTCGGGTTGTACAACTCGTAAAGCGACGGCGCGCGGAAACCCTCGCTGTAAGCGCCACGCACCACCAACTCCTTGAACGGCTGGAAGCGGAACGAGTATTTCGGGTTGGTGGTGCTGCCGAAGTCGCTGTACTTGTCGTGGCGCACGGCGGCGGACAATTCCAGGCTGTCGAGCACCGGCACGTTGACCTCGGCGTACTGCGCCGAAACGCTGCGATCCCCTGCGACGCTGGCATTCGGATCGACACCCAGGCTCTGCACATCGGCGGCGAACTGGGCGAAGTCCTGATGGAAATCTTCCTTGCGGTATTCGCCACCCAGCGCCAGCGCCGACGGGCCGGCGCCGAACCAATCGCCAATCTCGCGGCTGACACGTCCATCAATCGCCTTCACCCGACCGACCGCCGTCGAGTAATCGCCGTCCACCGTGCTGGCCGCCAGCAACGCCTGTCCGGCAGCGGTCTGCGCGCCAAACGGGTTGATGATGCCGTTGGCAATACCGGCGCTGACGGCGCGGTCGTTGACATAGCCGGCCTCGATGGCATTCACCACTTTGTTCTGGTTGTACGACGCGCCGACGTTGTAGTCCCACCCAACCACACTGCCATCGAAGCTCAACAGCAAACGCTGGCCGGTGTTGTCGTCTTCATGCTGACGCGCGCCGACGGCGGTTTCGCGCCAGTTCACATCCACCGGTTGCGTCGGGTCGAGGGCGAAACCGCTGGGGCCGGGGGTAATGCCGTTACCGGGATAAAACGCCGTGCCGGGATTGACCTGATTGCCCATCAAGGTGCCAGGGCCGATCTGCGTACGGTTTTCGTTGCGTGCCCAGAAGTATTCGAGGCTGACGTTGTGATCATCCGCGAGCTTGCCGGTAGCTTTGGCGAACGCCGAAGTCTTCTCGGTTTCCGGTACCAGATCGAGGTAGTTCCACAGGCTCTGGCGGCAGATGCCGTTGCGCGCCAGCAATCCTGGCGCGTTGCAACCGGAACCGGCCAACGGGTTGGTGGCGTTGCTGCCCTGACTCCAGTTGGCCGGCGAAGCGGTGCCGGAGGTGTAATCGAGACCGCGTCCGGGCTGATAGTTGTAGGTGTAGCCTCGGTCCTCGGCAGCCAGGCGCTGCTGCTTGTCGTAACTGACCACACCGAACACGTTGAAGCGGTCATTCTGCAAATCGCCAAATCCCCAGCTGCCACTGAAGTTACGACTTTCACCACCGCCGGCATGAGTCGGCGTGTCGTAGTTGGTGCTGAGCTGGCCTTCGGTGAGGCTGGTCTTGGTGATGAAGTTGATCACCCCGCCGATCGCATCGGTGCCGTATAACGCCGAAGCGCCGTCACGCAGGACTTCGACGCGATCAATGGCGGCGAACGGAATGGTGTTCAGGTCAACCCCGGAGCCATTGATCGCGTTGGTCGCGTTGTTGCTCAGGCGCCGGCCATTGAGCAGCACCAGCGTCTTGTTCGGGCCTATGCCACGCAAATCGGCATACGACGCCCCTCCGCTGCTCGAACCCACCGAACGACCGGAGCCGACCGAAGACTGGTTGGCAGAAATCCGGCTCACCAGTTCTTCGGTGGTGCTCACCCCCTGCTCGCGCAGTTCTTCAACTCGCAGAATGGTGACCGGTACTGCAGTTTCCGCATCGACCCGGCGAATCGCCGTGCCGGTGACTTCCACCCGTTGCAACTGGGTCGTGGGTTCGTCGGCAGCGACAGCCGGCAAGGTATTGATCGCCAGCAGCAAGGCCAGGCTCAAACGGGATCTAACGGGTGAAAAATGGATCATGAACAGCCATCCCTGCGTTTTGGTTTATGCAGGGATGTGCAATGGACTGAACGGTTTTATAGAGCCCGATTTAGACCGTTGGGTGATGAGGTTATGCAAAAAATGGCACGTGTGGATCAAGCCAGCTCCATCTCCCTCAGCAACCTTGTATCCAGCCCAAACCGCTCCTGAGAAACCATCCTGAACTGCCCCTCCGCCAATTCGCAGCTCACCAGCAGATTCCACGAGTGGCGGGTTGCCGCCGAGGGGATCAGTACAAACGGATGCTCTGCTAATAACGCATCGGCGAACAGTTGTTGATTGGGGGAAGGCTTGGCGGGGCTCAACCAATAAGGATTCGGCACATCCTCCGGCTGCACGATTTTCACTTTTGCTTCGCTGACGACTTCAAAACACGTGAGTACATAAGGTTCACTGTCCAGCGCATCAAAGCTGTGATGGGCTGCCACCTCCAGAATCGCCGAGGACGGATCGACTGATGCATAAACGACTCGCCGCCCGGGTATGTTCCATCGGCCACCATTGAGATTTGAACCCATCCCGCTGTCCCAAGTCCCTCCGTAGACCTCGGCGTCCAGCCGCCAGGCATACCAGTGCTCGTCCCAGGGCAAGGGATTCATGTGTAAACCCCGTATATCAGCTGCCCCAGATACTGCTCCACCATCTGAAATCCCAGTGGATGCCGAATAAACTCAGCGGGGACGCGACCGTTCAGGTAGGTGCTGGGCTTGCGCAGCCACTCCTCGGCCCGTGACTGCCTCCCGAAGGCGCGAGTGGCCTTTTCCAGCACCAACGCATATTGGTAGGCGACGACGCTCTGCTGCGGGTCAAGCCGTACCGTCTTACCTTCCTTCAGTAACCGCCGGACGGTGCTGACCGACTTGCCGGTGATGCGTTTGACCATGTCGCCTTGCAGATAAAGCTCAGAGGTTGAAAGCATGTTGACGACATCGTTCAACTCAAAACCTTCGTCGGTCAGGTCGACGATCAGAAAGGCATCGTCACCTATGTTCCGGCCATTCACGAGCACGTCGACAGGTCTGCCCTCGGCCCTCTTTATCCCCGTCAGCCGGGGTACCTTGACGCTGGGCATCGCAACCTCCTCCATGGGGCATCTGGCACGATCGGTGCGCCAGTGAAGGCGATGGGAATAAGCAGGCGTTTCGTATTCGAGGTGGGGAGTTCGCATAATCCATCCGTTATCAGAGGCCTGAGCGTCCAAGCCGTTTACGACTTCAATGTCATATCCGATGCTATAGATCACGCTTCCGACGACCAACCTGAGATTGTCGTCGGAAATATCCCCGTTTCTGCAAAAAACTCCCCCGTTTCCGTAGGACGTTACTCACATATTCCACGTGCTCAACTGCCGAAGTGATAACTCACATCCAGCCACCACTGCCGCCCGTACGGGTCGTAGTTGCCGGTCGGGTAATACGGCCAGCCGGCGGAGTCGTCGTGCTTGATCTGGTTGAGCACATTGTTCACGGTCAGGCCGACACTGGCGCGGTCGTTGAGTTTGTAGCGGGCGCTGGCGTTGAACACCGTCCATGGCGACAAACGCCCGTCGCCCGCGCCATTGGTCACCGAGCCGTAACGAATGCCCATCAGCGTCGCCGTGGCCTTTTGGTAATCCCAGGTCAGGCTGGCGTTGACCTTGCTGCGCCAGTCGTAGTTGGTGCGCGACGTGCGCCAGTCCTGAGTCGGCGCCTCATCGGACTCCTTGTAGAAATGCGACAGCACCAAGGTGTAGCCCAGCGCCGAACTGAACGCACCGTACTGGCCGGCGCCCCAGCGGATATTGCTCTTGAAGTCCAGACCGCTGACCCGCTCGCTGGCGGCGTTAATCGCATTGACCCGCACTCGTTGCAACTGATTCGGATCGATGGCGGCATTCCCCGGATTGCGGTCGATGCGCGCCAGGGTCGACTGGCAGTTGGCCGAGTTGATGTCCTGGGTGCCGTTGCGGCATTCGTTCTCTTGCTGCAACAGGCGATTTTCGTCGACGGTGGTCAGCAGGTCGTCGATCTCGACCCGCCAGAAATCGGTGGAGAAATCGAAATTGCGCGACGGCGACCAGACAAAACCGTAGGTCCAGGATTTGCCGCGTTCGGACTCAAGGTCCGGGGTGCCGCTCTGGGTGTAATCGACCCGTCCGCGATCACACGCGCCCTGCACGCCCTGGCTGCAACCGTAGTAGTCGATCTGCGCCGGGTAGTAACCGTTGCTGTCGGACTGGTAGATGTAATTCAGATCCGGCGCGCGGAAACTGGTGCCGTAACTGCCACGCAGCAACAGACTGGTGATCGGGCGCCATTCCAGGCCGAGGTTGTAGGTTTTCTGCTGCTCGCTGCGGCCGCTGAATTTGTACTGGTCCCAACGTCCGGCGGCAGTGGCCAGCACAGTGTCGGTGACCGGAATGCTGAACTCGCCACCGGCGGCGTAACGCTTGCGCGAACCACCGGAGCTTTGTGCCGGGCTCACACCATAGAAAGTGCCGTCATTCAGACCGTCGTCCGGGTCGACGCGATACTCCTGCTTGCCCGCTTCCAGCACCCCGGCAAATCCGACCGGGCCGGCCGGCAGGTCAAACAGATCGCCATTGATCGAGGCGTTGTAGCTGGTGGAAACCGATTTGCTGCGCTGGGTCAGGTTGCTGCGAAACTGCTCCCACTCTTGTGGCGTCAGCGGACGATCAAGCCGCGAGGCGTCCGGGGCGAACAGCGGGTAACCGTCACGCGTGCCCAGTTGCGGGCCGAGGTAGAAATCCTGAATCGAGGACAGCGGCGTGTAGCGCGTGGTTCTGACGCTGCGATATTCCGAGCGATTGGCCGCCAGATCATAACGCCAGCCGGTGTCGGCGATCTTGTCCGAGAGGCCGAGGGTGCCGGTCCACGACGTGTCGGTCCACTTGCTGTTGTTGCTGGTGCGGCCACCGATTTCCTCTTCGCCGTAACGGCGATACCAGCGCTCCAGATTGCCGCTGTTCTGGTTGATGAAGTCCGGCGAAGTAAACGTCGGGCCACGGGTGTTGTTCTGAATGTGATCGAGGCCATACATCAAATCGGCAAACACCTGACCGCTGTCGCTGAAATGCCAAGTGCCACGGGTGTAGCCGTCGTAGTTTTCCTTTTGCGTCTGAATGGTCCAGTAATCGTTGTACATCTGATCGGTGCGGCAGCGTCCGCCGTTGTTCAGCAGCTTGTTGTCGAAAGTGCCTTGATAGGCGCCGCAACCATGGCCGAGGTAGCGGTTGTTGCTCAGGTCGCGGCGGTAACCGACATCCGCCAGCGGGCCGCTCTGCATGAAGCCGCGATCATCGGCCCAGATCGGATCGCGGTTGGTCAGCTCCAGGCCGAACAAGCCGTCGAAGTCGCCCCAACTGCCTCCGCCGCTGATTTGCAGGCGCTGATTGTCGCCACCGCCACGCTCGCTGGTGCCGCCCTTGAGATTGACGTCGATGCCATTGATCTGCTTCTTGAGGATGATGTTGACCACCCCGGCAATTGCGTCCGAACCGTAGATCGCCGAGGCGCCGCTGCTGAGAATTTCGATGCGTTCGATGACTGCCGAAGGAATGTTCGCCAGGTTGGTGAAGTTGACTTTGCCGTCGTACGGCGTCGGGTAATCGGCGACGCGCCGGCCGTTGATCAGCACCAGCGTGTGATTGGGGCCGAGGCCCCGCAGGTTGATCGCGCTGGCCGCCGGTTGCCAGGTATTGCCGTAGTCCTCGCCCTGGGTCATGCCAGTGTTTTGCGTCTGCGTCGCCAAGGCGTCATAGACGTTCTTGTAGCCGCGCGCTTCCATCTCTTCGTGGGTGATGACGTTGACCGGGGTCGCGCCATCGCTCTGTGCACGAGCGATTCGCGAGCCGGTGACGGTGACTTTTTCCATGCGGTAATCGGCGCTGGTGGCCGGGGCCGCGGCGCTGACTTTGGCCGCTACCGGCGTACTCGCCGCGCCTTCGCGCACGCTCAGGCCCTGGGCACTCTGCTCGACATGCAGGCCACTGCCGAGCAACGCTTTCTCGACCGCCTGACGCCCGCCCAACGCGCCGCGCACGGCACTGCTGCGTTTGCCCTCCACCAGATTCTGACTGAAGGAAATCGGTACGCCGGTCTGGCGCGAGATATCCAGCAAGACCTCATCCAGCGGGCCGCTGGCGATGTCGAAGGTATAGACCTGGGCCGCAGAATCCTGCGCATACACCGCGATCGGCCCCAGCCCCATCGCCAGTGCGGCGGCGAGGGTCAGGCGCGGTAATTGTTGTTTGAATGAAATCATCAAGGGCTTCCCTGTTGAAGGCGTCTGCAGGGAATGAGCAGCGGGCCGGCGCTTTTTATAGGGCGGGGATTAGGCCAAGAAGTCATAAACCTATAACCGGAATAAACGCACCTCTGTGTAGGAGCTGCCGAAGGCTGCGATCTTTTGATTTTGTTTTTTCAAGATCAAAGGATCGCAGCCTGCGGCAGCTCCTGCAGGGTTGCAGTGGGCTTAAGGGCGAGGCTGGATGCTGACCCAGTAGGGGTTGTGCCAGGTGACGCGAATCGGCAGCGAACGCTCCAGCAATTGCAAAGTGCGGTCGCTGTCGTCCAGCGGATAGAGGCCGCTCAGGCGCAGATCGGCCACTTCGGGACTCAGGTGCAGAATGCCCCGGCGATAGCGGCGCAGGCTGTCGATCACCTCGCTCAGTGGCCGGTCGCGCACTTCCAGGCGACCTTGCATCCAGGCGCTTTCCTGTCCGTTGCTGTGCTCCAGAGCCAGAATGTCCTGCGCGTTGAACGACAGGCTCTGCCCTGCCTCGACCAGTCGCCGCGCCCCGCCAGCGGTGACCACTTCGACCTGCGAGTGCAGCATCACCAGGCGGGTGAAATCATCGTGTTGTTGCACGAGGAATTTCGTTCCCAGTGCACGCATCCGACCGTGCTCGGTCTCGACCACAAATGGTCGAGCGCAATCCTTGGCGACATCCACCAATAACTCACCAGTGCGCAATGCCAGCAGGCGCTGAACCGCATCGAATTGCGCCACCACTCGCGTGCGGGCATTCAGACTCAGTGCACTGCCATCCTCCAGGGTAAAGTCGCGCCGCTCGCCAGTGCCGGTCGCCAACTCCCCCGCTTCCGGCAGCCAGCCGTAGCGGCGCCCGAGCAATCCGGCCAGCACGGCAATCCCGAGCACACTCAGGCTACCGCTGAGAAAACGCCGACGACTCGACGGCGCATTCAGGCTGTGCAACAGACTGTTGCGGGGCAGCCCGCGCAAGTCCGGATGGCGCAGCAGGTTCAGGCCACCGCCCATTTGCTCGATGATCCGCTGATGTCGCGGGTCAGCTGCCCGCCACGCGTCGAACGCCGCACGCTCGCCAGCGCTGGCTTCACCGGACTGCAACAGCGCCATCCACTGCGCCGCCTCATCGATCACCGCGTCGTCCGGCCTCATGCCTGCATCGCCTGATAGCAGCGTTTGAACGCCTCGACCATGTATTGCTGCACCCGACTGGTGGAAACCCCAAGCCGTTCGCCGATTTCGCTGTAGGTCAGACCGTCGAGCTGATGGTAGAGAAACGCCGCTTTGGCCTTGGCCGACAAGCCATTGAGCAGGCGATCGACCGCCAACAGCGCTTCGATCACCAGCGCGCGTTCCTCCGGCGATGGATGCACCGGTTCCGGCGCCAGGGCCAGGCTTTCCAGATAGGCGCGTTCCAGGTCCTGGCGACGCCAGCCTTCATACATCAGCCGTCGGGCGATGGTGGTCAACAGCGCCCTGGGTTCACGAATCGCGGTCGGGTCCGGCAGGGTCAATACCCGCAGAAAAGTTTCCGAGGCGATGTCCTGTGCACTGTGCGGGCAACCCAGCGTGCGGCCGACGGCAGCGCACAGCCAGCGATAGTCCTTTTGGAACATTTGCCCAATCATCCGGTCATGCGGGTTTTGAACATCACCCATGTCTTGCTCCCTGAAACGGGTCCCACCCGCTGCGAAAAACCATCGTTCTGCCGGGATCGTCCGACTCCTGATCTGGCGCGACTGTGCAATAGCGCTGCTTACATTTGAAGTAATAAAAAATCAGGACAGTCAAACCTTTGAGAATAAGGAACCTCAACTCCGGGGAAATATTGACTCACACAACGTTGACCCGGATCAGTTGCCAGCGCAGCAGCACTGACTAATCTGCGCGCTCCATCGAATGCCAGGGACGGCTCATCAGGAGCCCACGGCAGCCCTTTCAAGGAAGAAAACCATGCGATCACTGAAGATTATTCTGCTGTCCTCGGCCTTCAACGGCCTGACTCAACGCGCCTGGCTGGAACTGCGCCAGGCCGGGCATTCGCCCAGCGTTGTGGTGTTCACCGACGAGGCTTCGGTGTGCGAACAGATCGAGCACAGCGGCGCCGATCTGGTGATCTGCCCGTTCCTCAAGGACCGCGTGCCGCAAGCGCTGTGGAGCAATCTCCGGCGACCGGTGGTGATCATTCATCCGGGCATCGTCGGCGATCGTGGCGCCAGCGCGCTGGACTGGGCGATCACCAATGAACTCACAAGTTGGGGCGTGACCGCCCTGCAAGCGGTGGAGGAAATGGACGCCGGCCCGGTCTGGGCCACCTGCGAATTCAATCTGCCGCCGGGCTTGCGCAAGTCCGAGTTGTACAACGGTCGGGTCAGCGATGCGGCGATTCGCTGTATTCGCGAAGTGGTCGAAAAATTCATCGACGGCTTTGTCCCTGTCGCACTGGATTACAGCGATCCCAAAGTCCGCGGCCGCCTGCAACCGAACATGAAGCAGGCCGACCGCACCTTCAGCTGGCACGACTGCTCGCGATTCATCAAACGCTGCATTGACGCCGCTGACGGCCAGCCCGGTGTACTGGCGAGTCTGGCCGGCGGGCAGTATTACGTGTACGACGCGCACCTTGATCAGCGCACCGGCATTCCCGGCAAGATCCTCGCCGTGCATGACGATGCGGTGCTGGTTGCCACCGGTGATCACAGCCTGTGGATCGGTTCGTTGCGGCGCAAACCACTGCCCGGCGAAGAAACCTTCAAGCAACCGGCGCGGCACGTGCTGGCCGGGCAACTGGCCGACGTGCCGACGCTCGATTGGTCAATCGCCCGCGAGCCGTTCAATGAGGAGGCGTATCAGCCGATCCGCTACCGTGAATCCGGGCATGTCGGGGAGCTGACCTTCGAGTTCTACAACGGCGCGATGAGTACCGAACAGTGTCAGCGTATGGTCGAGGCGCTGCGCTGGGCCAAATCGCGGGACACCCGCGTGCTGTTGATCAAGGGTGGACGCGGCAGTTTTTCCAACGGTGTGCACCTGAACGTGATCCAGGCCGCGCAGGATCCGGGCGCCGAGGCCTGGGCCAATATTCAGGCGATCGACGATGTCTGCGCCGAGCTGCTCAGCGCGCAGCAACTGGTGGTCAGCGGCGTGACCGGCAATGCCGGAGCCGGCGGCGTGATGCTCGCACTGGCCGCCGACATCGTGTTTGCCCGGGCCGACATCGTGCTCAATCCGCATTACAAAAGCATGGGCCTGTATGGCTCGGAATACTGGACCTACAGCCTGCCCCGCGCCGTCGGCCCGACGGTGGCCGAACAACTGACCCAGGCCTGCCTGCCAATCAGCGCCACGCAGGCGCTGCAACTGGGCATGGTCCAGGAGATCGGTCCGCGCTGCCCGGACGAGTTTTCGTTATGGTTGCTGCAACGGGCCAACGCGGCATTGACCGACCCGACCTATGCCGCCGTGCGTGAGCGCAAATTGCGGGTTGATCAGGTGCTGATCGAGCAATGCCGGGAAAACGAGCTGCAGGAAATGCAGGAAGACATGCTCTACAACCGCAACCAGTTTGCCGAGAAGTGCAGCCACTTCGTCTACAAGCGCAAGGCCTGCGGCACGCCGGCGCGGCTGGTCGAAGACTGGGCGCGGGTGCGCAAGGTTGAGTTGGCGGGTTGAGCTTCAGCGCCCACTACGGCCTCATCGCTGGCAAGCCAGACTCCCACCGGGTTCTGCGTCCGACACAGTACCTGTGGGAGCTGGCTTGCCAACGATGGCGGTGTGTCGGGCGACACTGGTTTGGCAGACATTCCTCCATCGCCAGCAGGCTCGCTCCTGCAGGGGTTTGCATCACTCACGAAATCCATGGAAACCGCAGCGCAATGAACGATGACGCGGTGGCGAGCCGGCACTTACAATGCCCGCACCTCAGATACCGGCCCGCCCATGGACATCGACCTCGCCCGCACCTTTCTGGAAATCGTCCGCCACGGCAGCCTCGCCGCGGCGGCGCAGAAGTTGTTCGTCACACAAACGGCGATCACCGCCCGGGTGCAGAAGCTCGAAAGTCAGCTGGGCAGCACGCTGTTCGTGCGCAACCGCGCCGGGGCGAAACTGACCGCCAATGGTGAGGCTTTCGTGGTCTACGCCAATCAACTGGTGCAGACCTGGGAAGCCGCGCGGCGCGACCTGCCGCTGCTGGACGGCTATCACAACGTGCTGCACATCGGCGGTGAAGTCAGCCTGTGCAACCCGTTGATGCTCAGTTGGGCCGCCGAACTGCGTGAAAAAATCCCCGGACATGCCCTGCGCATGGAAATCCGCGACGGCGAAAACCTGCTGCGCCAACTCGAACTCGGCGTGCTCGATGCCGCGCTGGTCTATCAGCCGGAATATTGGCCCGGCCTGCAAGTCGAGCAGGTACTGGAAGAAAAACTGATTCTGGTGCGTGCGCCAAACCGCCCGGATCCTTACGTCTACATCGACTGGGGGCCGGACTTCCGTCGCCAGCATGACGCAGCACTGCCAGACAAGGCCAAAGCCGCGCTGAGTTTCAACCTCGGCCCGCTGGCCCTGCAATACATCCTCGAACACGGCGGCAGCGGCTACTTTCGCACCCGTGTGGTGCGCAGCTATCTGGAAACCGGCGCGCTGGAAGCGGTGACCAAAGCCCCGGAATTCGGCTATCCAACCTATCTGGTGTACGCCCGCGAGCGAGACTCGGCGACCCTGCAACAGGCCTTCGATCTGTTGCGCCAGGTGATCGAGACCGATGACGACTGGTCGCAGCGCTGGAACCCGTTGAGCTGAGTCGGCCGCTTTGCACCGGAGCATGGCACAACTGACCTCAAGGTCCGGCCTGCACAAACGGCCCGATCGGCTAATCTGCCGGGTATAACAACAATACCCGCAGGTGAACGCATTGAGGCAGACCACCGAGGCATTCCGCAGCCGCTACCGTGCGGCCATTCATCCGTTGTACAACCCGTGGCTGCACGGCGCTTTCGTGCTGCTGTTCGGCGTGCTGGCGATCGGCGCCTTCTGGAGCAGCGCACGCCAGGTACAGCCACTGGAATGGCTGAGCGTGCCGCTGACCCTGCTGTTGTTCAACGTTGGCGTGTACATGGTCCATCGCCATCTCGGCCACCACAAAAAGACGTTCGCCAAGCTGTTCTATGCGCGGCATGCCGGTGACCACCACAGCTTTTTCACCCCCGGCCACATGACCTACGACGGCGCTCGCGACTGGCGGGTGATTCTGTTTCCGGCCTGGCTCATCGTCGTGCATACGCTGCTTTTCACCTTGCCGCTCTGGTGGCTGCTCGCACAGTTCAACGCCAATGTCGCCGGGCTGTTCGGCGGCTGCATGGTTCTGGGTTATCTGGCCTACGAGGTGTTTCACGCCTGCGAGCATCTACCGCCGAATAATCCGCTGACCCGCCTGCCGTGGATCCGCCAGATGCGTCATCTGCACGAATTGCATCACCGCCGCGAGTGCATGCAGGAGCGTAATTTCAATATCGTTTTCCCGCTGATGGATTACCTGTTCGGCACCCTGTACTGGGAGCCGCAACCCGCCCCGTTGCGCCATTCGAGACCCGCCATGACCCGCATGCAGCACCAGATCGATATCGCCAGCGAACCCATCGCCGTGCTTCGCTACGCCGCCAGCGTCAACCACTGGCCGCAGTGGCATCCCTCGTCGCTGAAGATCGACGGCCCGCAAGGCCCGCTGCACGCCGGCGCACGTTTCGAAGAAGACATTCATGCCGGCGGGCGCGCCGGTCATTTGCGCTGGGAGGTCACCGAGTATCTGCCCGGCCGGCGCTGGTGCGCGCGGGCGCGCGGTGACCACGGTCTGTCGTTGCGGCTGACCTACGAATGCACGGCCGAAGGCGACGGCACACGGTTCGTGCGCACCCTGGATTATCGCTTCGACAGCTTGGGCATGCGCGTTGCCAACCTGTTGCTGTTGAAGCGCCGCATCGAACGTGAATCGGCCATATCGATGCACGCCCTGCGCGACATGGCACTCAAGCACCTGACGCTGACGGGGCAACATTCATGAAGCGCCTGCTGTTACTGCTGGTCGTCCTCGTCATCGCGTTTTTGCTGTTGATGCCAACCAGGGTTCAACCGGTGGCGTGGAAACCGCCAGCGGCACCGTCACTGAGCGAAGGGCTGTACGCCGAAAACCAGCGACTCAAAGCCGTCGAACAGGTTGGGCCGGGTGACATCGACGGCCCGGAAGCGCTGCTGCTGGAAGGTGACTTCCTGATCACCGGCCTGCATGACGGGCGGCTGATTCGCACCAGCCTTGATGGCAAGACACGCCAAGTGCTGAGCGACACGGGCGGCCGCCCTCTTGGGCTGGCGCGGCATCCCAACGGTCTGCTGGTGATTGCCGACGCGGTCAAAGGCCTGCTCTCGCTCGACGCGCAGGGTCGACTGATTCCTCTGACGACCGAGGCCAATGGCCTGCCCTTCGGTTTTACCGACGACGTGGCGATCGACAAGTCCGGGCACTACGCCTATTTCAGCGATGCCAGCAGCCGCTGGGGCTATGGGCACGACGGTGAGGCGATCATCGAACATGGCGGTGACGGGCGCTTGCTGCGCTACGACTTTCAGACCGGCAAAACCAGCGTGCTCCTCGACAAGCTGCAGTTTGCCAACGGCGTGACCCTCGGCCCGGACGACGCTTATGTGCTGGTCAACGAAACCGGCGCCTACCGCATCAGTCGTTACTGGCTGACGGGCCCCAAGGCCGGCACCCACGACATGTTCATCGACAACCTGCCCGGTTTGCCGGACAACCTCGCGTTCAATGGCAGCAACCGCTTCTGGGTCGCCCTCTACGCACCGCGCAGTGCCTTGCTCGACGGCACCGCCGGGCATCCGTGGGTGCGCACGATGATCGTCCGGGCACTGACTGTGCTGCCCAAACCGGTGGAGAAACGTGGGTTTGTGCTGGGGCTGGATCTGCAGGGCAAGGTGATCGCCAATCTGCAGGATGCCAGCAGCGGCAATTACTCGCCGATCACCACGGCGCGCGAGTATGGGGACTGGTTGTATTTGGGTTCACTGAAAGCCAAGCACATGGCGCGGTTGCCGCTGGCTGATGCGCTGAAGTAAGTGCGCAAGACGAGTGCTGGATGGCCGGGCGTCATCGCTGGCCAACCAGCACGATTTTGCAGGTTGATCAGGCCTTGGCGGCCATCGCGGTGACTTCCACGCGCATGCCTTCCACCGCCAGCGACGCCACGCCCACCGCC
This sequence comes from Pseudomonas sp. S8, assembly GCF_050473925.1. Taxonomy (NCBI): domain Bacteria; kingdom Pseudomonadati; phylum Pseudomonadota; class Gammaproteobacteria; order Pseudomonadales; family Pseudomonadaceae; genus Pseudomonas; species Pseudomonas sp. S8. The sequence continues at coordinate 888,909 of NZ_JBFDVZ010000016.1, read as the reverse complement.
GCGCGCACCGGCCATGGCTTGGCGAAGAAGCGCTTGTAGACTTCATTGAACGCAGCGCGGTCGGCCATGTCGGTGAGGTAAATGGTCAGGTGCATCACCCGATCCATCGAACTGCCCGCCCGCTCCAGCGCCACTTTCAGTGCCTGCAGGGTGCATTCGCTTTGCAGGGTGATATCCCCCAGTTCCAGGCTGCCATCGGCGCGGGTCGGGATCTGGGTCGAGACCAGAATGCCGTTGAAACCGACAACATCGGAGGAAATCGAATCCGCATCCGGATCAGGGGTGAAGCTGAGGTCGTGATTAGCCATGTAAGTCTCTTGTCTGGAGAGAATGAGTGTCGCCGGCCAACAACCCGCCGGGACTTTTCGCGGGGCAGTTTACAACAGTCTTCCGGTACGGCTCAGGCAACCCTCGCTGCCGGACAAAAATCGCGCGCATAAAAAAACGCCAGCCCTTTCGGACTGGCGTTTTTTCTGAATATGGCAGGGGCGGCTGGATTCGAACCAACGCATGGCAGGATCAAAACCTGCTGCCTTACCGCTTGGCGACGCCCCTGTATCTCAAGCTCTGTAACAAGCTCTGCGAGAATGGGCCGCAATTTACCAACCTTTTTTTGATCTGGGAAGCCCTGAGTGCAAAAAAATTTGTTTTAAAACAGCCAGTTATTTTCTGAATCAAGACAAACGCCACGATTCACTTCGACACCTTCAGCGCAATCGCCTTGCGAATCAGCGCTTTCAAGGCCTGCGCATCGACCGGATCGCCCTCGTGAAAATCAATCGCCCGGCGGGTGTTGCCCTCCAGGCTGGCGTTGAACAACCCCGCTGGATCGGCCTGCGATCAATACCTGATGCAATTCCTGATAGGCCGCGACCAATTGCTCAAGAGAGAAGGCCCGATTGCGCCCACTGGGATTAGGCAATACCCACACGTGCGCGCCACCCAAAGTCTTCGCCTGCGCTCCCCACGCCACCACTGTCTGCCCCGACAACGCGGCATACGCAGCCTTGCCGAGAAACGCCACATAACGCGGCGCATAGCGGCTGATCTTCTGTTCAAAGCCCAGAGCCGCCGCAGCGAATTCCTGCGCCGCCAACTGATCTGCCCGCGCCGTCGGCCGCTCGACCACCGCCGTCAAGCCGCAGCCAAATTGCAGGATGCTTTGATCGTCCTCCGCCTGCACCTCATGCGGCGTAAACCCGGCCAGATGCAAGGTGCGCCAGAAGCGATTCCCGCGCCCGGCAAAATGATGCCCCTGCGCCGCCGCGAGTAACCCCGGATTGATCCCGCAGAACACCACCGAAAGTTCCGGCGCCAGAATGTCTTCCAGCCTTTCACCCGCCATGCGCCCGCCCCTCGCTCGCAAACAATTGCAACACCACCCACGGCAAACTCTAGAATGGCCATCCCATCCACAGAGCCAACAACAACGATGGACGTTATTCAGACCCTGCGCTGCTTCGTCGCCGTGGCCCAAAGCGGCAGTTTCACCGCCGCGGCCGACGTGCTCGACACCACCACGACCAACGTATCAAAAGCCGTCTCCAGTCTCGAAACCCGGCTGCACACGCGCCTGATCAACCGCACCACCCGCCGCCTCGCGTTGACCGAAGCCGGCGTACGTTATTTGCAGCGCGCCGAAAAAATTCTTGATGACTTGCGCGACGCCGATGAAGAAGCCGGCACCGCCCAGACCTTGCCGGTCGGGCGTCTGAAGATCCACGCCATGGCCGCCATCGGCAATCACTACGTGATCAACGCCATTGCCCGCTACCGCGAGATTCACCCCACGGTGATGTTCGACCTGACCCTGAGCAACCGTCTGCCCGACCTGCTCGAAGAAAGCTACGACATGTCGATCGTCCTCGCCCGCGACCTGCCGGATTCCGGTTTCGTCGCGCAACGCCTGGGCACCACTTACAGCATTCTCTGTGCATCGCCGTCATACTTGGCCAAACGCGGCCACCCCGCTACACCTGCCGACCTCGCCGCACACGATTGCCTGCGCATCGTCAACACGGTGATGCCCGCAGAAAACTGGGTGTTCGAAGGGCCACAGGGCATGGAAACCCAGAATATCCCCGACTCGCCCTTCCACATCAACACCGCCGACGGCATGGCCACGGCGATCAGAAATGGCATGGGCATCGGCATTCAGCCGCTGGCATCAGCCGTCGAAGGATTGGTTGGAGGCTCGCTGGTGCGAGTCCTGCCGCAGTACCGCCTGGAGGAATACAACCTGTTTGCGATTTACCCGTCGCGCAAATTCGTCGACGCCAAAATCAAGACCTGGGTGGAGTTCCTGAAAACCGCCATCCCGCAACTGCTGGCGTCCGATGAAGACATGGCCGGCGCCAGACCACTCGCCAACGCTTAGTGCCGCAGACCTGGAGTGTCGCCCCTCCAGCGCCGGCATCAACCATCAACCGTTGGAGCAGCCGCTGCCCATCACCTGATATTGCACGACATGCCGTGCACCGGTCGAGTCGTCATAAGTCATCTGCACCGGCACCGCGCCGCACTGATTGGCCGCCTCGGAGATCGACACCACGTGGGCGATGTCTAGGTGAGCGGCGGCGTTGTACGCCTCGACTGGCGCGGTTTCATCCGCCGCAAACGCCTGCGCGCCGATACCGCCAAAGGCCAGAAGAAGAGCGATTTTTGCAAGTTTCATGATGTTCACCGTCTCGTGGGGAACCGTGTTTGTTCACGGAGTGGAGACGATGTTAGGGGTTGAAGCGCACAGCAAAAATCGGTCGGCTGGACAAACACTGTGTCCAGAATGGTGATGAATAAGACTTGAGTACCGTGGATATCCCATTCGCGAGCAAGCTCGCTCCCACCGGTTTTGTACCGAGCACAACATGCGTGTACACCGAAAAAGCCATGTGGGAGCGAGCCTGCTCGCGAAGGCGTCAGTCCAGTCAGCGATGAACCTGAGTCAGCTCCATCCTCCGAAGCCTCTGATTCCCACACAACAACTATCCTCGTCGCGAGGGGATTTAGCGAAACGTCGCACTGCCCCGCTTTCCTCTTTGCCAAACCATCCGTTCACGAAAAGCGCAGCCCCGAAAAGCCTCACGTTTACCCCTTTCCCCGCACGCGTTTAAAAACACTCGCCGTTACGTCATTCCAGGCTACAACGCCTTGCGCCATTGCTTACGACTACGCCAGAATCCGCCGGCTTGTGCGCCCAGGGTGCGGGTTTTATCGTGGTTCGGTCGCTGAAAAGCAGCGATCGGGTTTGGTAGCCCGGTTCACACATGGCGCAAAACGTCACCTTACACAGATGCCTTCTGGTGCCTGCGTTTTATGGTGGCCATGCGCAGGGTGCTTTCGAGCACGCCGGTTTTTCCATGTGTGCCGGTCTACCAACCTTCGTAATGGCCACCACCCTCGTTTGGTAGCGAATGTGATGGTTCCCTTAGCCACATATGGAGCTTCACTATGTTCAAGGTCACACCAAACCCACCCGAAACCGAAACAGTCTCACCCTACGAATCCCCAGATTCCCGAAGACTCAGCGAAGCCGCCGAACGCGCCCTAGACCACTACCTGAACCCCGCCAGCCCAATCATGGCGACGCCCTACACACCCAACGCCATGTTCCTCGCCAACCCCAAAATCGCCACCGAGGAATTGCTGGCGAACGCCAGTGAATCACTGGGTTCGGCGACGGAGATGTTGGGGGATGTCGCGGCGCTGGTTGAGGGCCCGATTCGCAAGACCCTGCTGGGCATTGCGCAAGTGGTGATGCTGGGGGAGTTAGCGGTGAATCAGGCGCTGGATAATGTTGTGCCGACGGCATAACGAACGCTCTCTCCATGGCGGCGTTAAATAGTCCGTCACGGAGGGACCAACCAGAAACGGGAACGCATTAGGCATCTGCTTTCAGGACGAATCGATAGGCGAATTCTCAGATTCCCAACACCTCGTTCCGAAAGCTCAAGATCGCCCTGCTATGGTTTGCAGCCTGCCTCTATGCCAAACTTCGACTGCCGTTATTTCTACAAGGATGTTCAAGATGTCGGGCAAACCTGCCGCTCGTATTACCGATCCCACGTCCTGCCCACTACCAAGGCATGGAGTCAATCCAATAGCCTCCGGGTCTCCTGACGTTTTCTTCGAATGAAATATTTTATAGTTGCTGGATTGGTCTTGCTTTTGATCATGCTGAACGTGGGTTTCTATAACGAAGTTTCTGATGGCGAAGTTAATCGAATTTTCTTCATTAAGAAAAAGCCAACCATGCGTGTAAAATTTATAAACACCCATGCAAACGACGGAAATTACCGTCGAGTAGAAAAACTCACGAACGAGCAAAGGCAAGACATCATTGACTATTGCAAATACAGATTAGGTATTGACACAAAAGCGTCAACACAAGCTGAAATTGAAATGTGCGCAAAGAGGTAAACAAGACGAGCCGAATAACTGGATGTTCATTCAACCTGTTCAGGAAACAAAATCAGCGCTCGATCTGATTTTTGCTTCCATCAATGGTATTTTCGGTCAATGAATCTATATCGCTGCTTCGTCTACCTGACATTACTTCTCTGCGCTGGCTGTATAAAAACAGCCAACATCCCTCCCGCAGACCTCTCTTTATCGTCTTTTGAATTAGGGCCGAATAATCTTTTCACTGTGAAATTTACTTCAACAGTGGACCTGGCTAGCGCATTCAATGATTTCGAAAACTCTAATCAGCTCACGCCAACGCTGACCTGCTCGTTAGATGGCGATATGGATTTTTCGTCCGAGCATTCAATCAATATAAAGGCTGAAGGCCTGGTGAGCGCGAGCAGCCAAACCCGACCAAATTACACCTTCACTTCAGAACTTGTTTTTTACAATACAAGACCCGATGGGACGCAACTCGATCTGAATGATTACGAAGCCGTCCGACCGCTACTAGCCAATAAAGCTTTTATACCCTGCAAGGTACGCATTACCGCGTATGGATATAAAACCTATTACACAAAGTCATTGATCATTCCAACCACAAAAATGACAGAACAGATATTTAAAAACCCTTAATCTTTTTAGATAACACCGAAGCAAGGAATGACCTGAAGTATCTGCCCGCTGCTGCCGGATATACCTGGGGGTTATTGGCCGTCTCCAGTGACTCAATCTCCCGTCACAAACCTGTCACCCCCAACCTGCTAACCTCCCCTGCGCCACTTACCCAAGAGCCCCAAAAAAAGGTGCCCCAAGGTGTACTCCGTTGCCCCACCCCGCCAAACAATCATCCTCCGCTCCGAAAACCTCCACGCCGAAGACTTCGGCGCCCTCTTCTCCCGGTTCTTCGGCAATCGCTACGCCGACTCCCCGCCAATCCCTTCCAGCATCATCATCGGCGGTGTCTACGGCAGGCACGACGGCGTGAGTTTCCGGCGCATGCATTACCACGGTGATTTCACTGTCACCTTCCCCGCCCCGCAGGATGAGATCACCTTCGTGATTCCCACGGCGGGCAAGATTGTGTTCAACCACCGTACCGAGTCCGTCGGTGTGGCGCAGGTGGGGTTGGCGATTGATAAGGCGGATATCCGTTCGATGCGGTTTCTCGACGATCATGCGCAGCACGGGATTTCCGTGAGTCGGGCGCAGCTCACGGAGCGGTTGGCGGCGTTGTTGGGGCGGCCGGTTGTGCAGAAGATTGTGTTTGAGCCGGTGGTGGATCTGCACACGGCGGCGTTTCGGGGGATCAAGGCGTTGATTGATCTGGCGACGGGCACGGAGTTTGATCTGTTGCTCAACAGCGGCACGCTGATGCCGTCGCGGTTGCGCGAGATGTTGATTGATGCGGTGCTGGAGGCGTGGCCGCACAATTTTACCGAGGCGTTGCGCCAGCCTGCACCGAGGGTGGCGCCGCGGCATGTGAAGTTGGCGATGGCGTTCATTCAGGCGCATCCGGAGCAATTGGTCAGTGGCGTAGAGCTGGCGCGGTTGAGCAATGTCAGTCAGCGCGCTTTGCAGGAGGGGTTTCGGCGGTTTGTCGGGATGTCGATTGTGGCGTATCAGCGGCAGGTGCGACTGGAGCGGGCTTTCGAGGCGCTGCGGCATTCGGCGTCGGTGACGGAGGTGGCGTTGCGCTTTGGCTTCAGCAATGTCGGGCGGTTTTGTCAGTATTTTCAGCAGGCGTATGGGGTCAGTCCGGCAGATTTGCGTTCGGGCGCGCGCGCGCGACGCTGACAGGCGTGGGCGACGAGAGTATTGATCTGCGGCAAGATCGGCCGATCGCGCCAGCGCTAATCTGTAGACGCTGATTAACAGCCGTGCAGCCGCACGTCACGGGCCGTGGGCCAAGGTGGCGTCAAATGAACAAAAAACGCATTGTCTGGGGGAGCATTCTCCTGGGCCTTCCGTGTGTCTTGCTTCCCGTACTTTTGATGGGTTACGTCGCCTGGGTGTTGAACCTGGCAGCGGCGCAGCAACGTCTCGAATCGCTGGCGTCCGTGGCATCCAGCCGCGCCAACAATACTTTCCATGAAGCCGCCGGGGTGCTGAAGAGCGTCGCCGCGTCGAGCCTTGCACCGTGTACGCCGGAGAGCATCGACGAGATGCGTCTGCTGACGATCAACACGTTCGCGGTGAAGTCGATCGGCTATGTCGAGGAAGAGGTTTATGCCTGCGGTTCGTGGGGGCCGGTGGGCCATCGGGTGACGCCGTGGAAAGAAGACTTCATTACATCTGATGGCGTGCGCGTGTCGCTCGGCGTACAAGCGCGGATCGTGCCAGCCAAGCCGATGATGGCGCTGCAGTACGCGGCCTTCAATGTGCTGGTCGACCCCGAGCAGTTTTTGCAGGTCCTGGTCGAGGACGATGTGCATTTGATGGTCGGTACCGCTGCCGGGCATCTGGTGGGAATTTCGCGGCCGGGGACGGAGCGCTTCATGAGTCGCGTGCATCTGGGCCCTGCTTCGGCGCTGGAGGATGGTTATCTGTATACGCTGGTGCACAGCGGTGACTGGGTGGCGATTGCGGCGGTATCGCGTCATGAGTTGCTGCAAGGGCTGGTGCGCCGCGAGATGCTGTTGCTGCCGATAGGCGGGTTGATTGCCGGGATGCTTGCGCTGTTGATCGTGCGGCGCACGCGCCGGCGTTTGTCGCCACTGGCCGAGCTGGAGCTGGCGGTGCGCAATCGTGAGTTCATCGTGCACTATCAGCCGATCATGGATTTGAGCGATGGCGCCTGTGTCGGGGCCGAAGCGCTGGTGCGCTGGCGGCATCCGGACGGCAGCCTGGTGCGGCCCGATCTGTTTATCCCGCTGGCCGAAGAGAGCGGGTTGATTCTGCCGATCACCGACCAGGTGATCGATCACGTCGTGCAGGATCTGGGGCCGCTTCTGGTCAAAGAGCGCAACCTGCATGTGGCGATCAATCTGGCGGCGGCGGATGTCAGCAGCGGCCGTTTCCTGCCCCGACTCAAGTCCGCGATTAGCAAGGCTGATGTGTGGCCGAGCCAGATCTGGCTGGAGGCCACGGAGCGCGGTTTTGTGCAGATCGAATCAGCGCGGCAAACGATGAATCAGGCACGCGAGTTGGGGCATCTGGCAGCTATCGATGATTTCGGCACCGGGTTTTCCAGCCTGCAGCATTTGCAGCAGTTGCCGCTGGATGTACTGAAAATCGACAAGTCGTTTGTCGACACCATCGGGCGCGATGCAGAGGCGAGTTCGGTGACGGCGCACATCATCGACATGGCCAAGAGTTTGCGCTTGAAGGTGGTGGCTGAAGGGATTGAGACAGAGGCGCAGCTGGAGTATCTGCGCAATCGTGGGGTGGATTTCGGGCAGGGTTGGTTGTTTGCCAAGCCGATGCCTGCGGGGGAGTTTTTGCGGTTCGTTGGGGAGCGTTGTGGGGCGGGTGCGGAATTGAATGGTCAGGTCGGCGAGCTGGCTGAGTGTGTTTGACAAGGCAGGTTTTTGGGGCCGCTTTGCAGCCCAGCGGGAGCAAGCTCCCTCGCCACAGGTTTGGGAGCGCTCCTCAGTTTCGGGGTCATCCTTGACCTGATTGTCATCCCATCACTTAAAACGCGTAACTGGCCTTGAGGCTGCCGCTGAAACCGTGGCTGTCACCACCGCCGCTGGCACCGACTTCTGCGCCGACGCTGACGGCGCCAAGGCTGGCCATCAGGTTGACGCCGCCGCTGAACTGGTCGCGGTTGTCGAAGGCAGCGCGTTGTTCGATGTCGAGGCCCAGCAGGTGGCCCTGGCTGTTGACGTCGTTGTTGCCCAGCGTGCGCTCGTAGCCGACTTGTACGCCTGGCACCAGTTGCCACGCGCCCATCGCCACCGGGGCGAACGCCACGTTGAGGTTGGCGACGGCGCTGCGGCGGGTGGCGGTGTTGTCGTCGACGTCGAGTGCCAGTTCGCTGCCCTTCTCTTGGAAGCCTTTGAGGTCGAGGTGGCTGATTCGCACACCGAGGCTGGGTTCGAGGATCATGCCGTTGACCGGTGCGCGGTAACCCAGCGCCAATGTTGCGCCGGTGAGGTTGCCGTGGGTGTCGCCCTTGGCCGTGCCGAGGCCGCCGCCGAGTTCGCGCTTGCTGGCGTAATCGACGTAGCCGGCGCTGACATTGGCGTCGACGAACAGCCCGCGTTCCAGGCTGGTGAAGCCGTAGCGCGCACCGAGGTCGAAGAAGGTGAAGTCGGTATCGGCCTCGCCGCCCGCACCGCCGACGGTGCCTTTGCTGTAGCCGAAACCGCCGCGAGCGCTGAGTTGTTCGGAGAAGCGCTGGGTGATGCCGACCATCAGGCCTTGGCTGTGTTCGTTGCTGCTCTCGGCGTGGGACGAGCCGTCGGTGCCGAGGTAACCGGCGAGCGCGGTGGTCCACAACCGGTATTGACCGACTTTCAGATCGGAGCCGCTGGCGTAGGGGGCGGCGGCTTGTTCGATCAACGCGTTCTGCCGCAGCAAATAGCTGGCGGCGTCGGCGTGAACCTGGCCGCCGACCTGAGCTTCGACACCGCCGAGGGTGCCGGCGTCGATCGCTGATTGCAGGTAATAGTTGTAGGCGCTGTAGGTGCCAGACAGGTTGGTGTTCTGCAATTGACGCAGTAATTCAGCACCGGCAGCGGCGTTGCCGACCAATCCGGCCTGCACCGGCAGGCTGTTGTATTCGACCAGTTTGCCGCGCAGCACGTAGATGGTTTCCTGCGACAGGCCAAGACCTTGTTTGAGGTAGTTGTCCATGCTGCCGTATTCGGCGGTGACTTCATCAAGACCGGCCTGCAGGTAGCTGGCCTGCACGCCAAGCAGCGGCGCATAGATCGAGGCCATGCTCGGCGGCAACGCCTTGAGGGTCGCGGCGACGCGCGCGGCCGTGTAGTCGTTGGTCGCCAGGTAGTTGGCCATGATGGTCGCGTTGTCGACTCCGGCGATGCTCTGCAGCACGGCGGCCGTCCAGCCCGTGCGGTCCTTGCCGGCGGTGCAATGGAACAGTTGCGCGCCGTCGGTGCTGGCCAGTTCGTTGAATAACTTGCCGAACTGCCCGCGCATCCCCGCGTCGCTGACGAAGGCGCGGTTGGTCTGTTCCATCATGGCGATGGCATCGGCGGCACTTTTGAACGACACGGTGGTGATGTTCGCGCCCGAGGTGGTGCTGCCGATGATGTCGATGTTCTGGTAGCTCGCGCCGCTCAGCATTGTGTCCGGCGTACCAGCGATTTCGCTCGGCGTGCGCAGGTCGTAGACGGCTTTGATGCCGAGGCTGTTGAGGGTCGCCAGATCCGCTGCCGACGGCGTGATCGCGTTGGAGCGGTAGAACACGCCACCGCGCATCGTGCCATCGTGGGCCGTGGAATACGCGGTGGTCAGCCCGGCGACATCACGGAAGTTGTCGATGCTTTTCAGGCGGGGCGTGTCGAGCACGACCGGCTCGGCAGCCTGGACAGCAGCGATGGACAGGCTCAGAACAGACAGCGAACACACAAGACGTTGAAACACAGTGCAGCCTCATTGGAATTAGCGTTGGGCTGGCTACTATCTGCAATCAACTGATACCGAATATGACAGAACGACTGCGCAAGAAAATGGCTGCGCGATCGGGCCATGGGCTGCGTTTTTTGTCCGTCAGGGATCAGTTTGTTTCGAAAATTCCGGGAGCAACAGATAACCCTGTGGGAGCTGGCTTGCCAGCGAAGGCGGCCGATCAGCCGGGAAGGATGGAGACTGACACGGCCCCACCGCTGGCAAGCCAGCTCCCACAGTTTTTTTGCGGTGAGCTCAGGATTGGCAGCTGCCAGAGATACAAAGTGGGAGCTTGCCTGCTAGCGGTTTCGGTGCATGACCATCTCCAGCCCCTCGCCCATGTCTGGCGCCTTAAAGTATCGAGTGATCAAATCAAACTCCGCTCCGACGCCGCCAACTCATGCTCGGCCAGCGTGTTGCGTGCATGCAACCGAGCACGGCAGATGGCGTCATCCACTTTTTACCCGAGGCGATCTTGCCGCACATCAGGTGTAGTGTGGGTGCACGCATTGGGGACGCTTCCTTATGTCGATTGCTGGATAATGCCCAACGCCTGTCAGCGAGGCCACTGAGGCGCTTGCCCCACGAGGAACCCAGATGACCACAATCACCGCACGCCAATGCTCGTCCTGGGTGCTACTTACCCTGCTCGCCACCGGCATGGCGCTGATGCCCGGCTGTTCGAGCAAACGCTACGCCACCAACGGCTCGAACTGCTACGCCAAAGCCGTGCCCACTTCCGGCGAAGGTGGTCTGGCCTGGGGCGACACCTTGAGCATGGCGCGCAAGAAGTCGATGAATAACTGCATGCGCTATGCGAGCCGCTCCGGAGGCACGCCGAACACCTGTCAGGTGGTGCAGGCGCAGTGCAAACGCTGAAGACAATTGATGAGTTCTGCTCATGAACCCTAGCAATCAAAACCGTATTGTTGAGCAATGAACAGCCCTATAAGGTGACGGAACACTTGGAAAGAGCTGCCCACCATGAAAAATCCTGCACAAGTGATCGTCGTCATCGGTCCCGGTTCTATTGGCCAGGCCATCGCCCGCCGGGTCAGTGCCGGCAAGCATGTGGTACTGGCTGACCTGAAACAGGAGAACGCCGACGCAGCAGCCAGAGTCCTTTTCGATGCAGGGTTTGAGGTCACCGCGACGGTCGTCGACATCGCCTCTCGTGAATCGGTGCAGGCCCTGGTGCAGACCGCCACCGCCATCGGCGAGATCAGCGGCGTGATCCTTGCCGCTGGCGTTTCCCCTTCGCAGGCGCCAGTCGCGACCATTCTTCGAGTGGATCTGTATGGCACGGCGCTGGTGCTGGAGGAATTCGGTAATGTCATCGCCAAGGGCGGCTCGGCGGTGGTGATCGCCTCGCAGTCTGGCCATCGCCTGCCGGCTCTGAGTGTCGAGCAGAACAAGGCACTGGCCACCACGCCGGTGGAAGAACTGTTGGCGTTACCGATGCTACAAGCTGATCAGATCAGCGATCCCTTGCACGCTTACCAGATTTCCAAACGCGGTAACTCATTGCGGGTGATGGCCGAGGCGGTGCGTTGGGGCAAGCGTGGGGCGCGGGTCAATACCATCAGCCCGGGGATCATTTTCACCCCGCTGGCACGAGACGAACTGAGCGGCCCGCGTGGACCCGGCTATCAGCGCATGATCGACTTGAGCGCCGCCGGACGCGGTGGCACACCAGATGAAGTCGGCGCGGTCGGTGCGTTGCTGATGGGGCCGGAAGGCACGTTTATTACGGGTAGCGATTTCTTGATGGATGGGGGTGTGACGGCGGCGTACTTGTACGGCGATCTGGCGCCGCAGTAATCATTCACTGAGACGACCTGTTCTTTGGCAAGCCCGCCCGCACAGGTTTACGCAACCGTGGAGAGGGGATTCAGCCCCTCGCCACAGGCTCCTCACTACGAAGTGACCGTCTGCTATCAGCGCTTCAACGCCGCCGCATTCGCCCGCGCGGTGTGCAGCTTTTTGTAACTGTCGATCAGACGCAAATGCCGATCCAGCCCTTCGAGCTTCATGCTGGTCGGTGTCAGACCGTAGAAACGCACACTGCCGTTGACCGAACCAATCGCCGCGTCCATGCGCTCGTCGCCGAACATGCGACGGAAGTTGGCTTCGTAATCGGCCAGTTCCAGGTCTTCGTCCAGCTCCATCTCCAGGCACACATTCATCGCCTGATAGAACAAGCCGCGTTCGACAGTGTTGTCGTTGTATTGCAGGAACGCTTCGACCAGGTCCTTGGCCTGCTCGAATTTCTGCAGGGCGAGGTAGATCAGCAGGCGCAGTTCCAGAATGGTCAGCTTGCCCCACGGCGTGTTGTCGTCGAACTCGATACCGATCAGCGTGGTGATGTCGGTGTAATCATCCAGCTCGCTGTTTTCCAGGCCTTGGGCCAGGTTGCGCAGACCGACTTTGCTCAAGCTGTGCAGGTTGAGGATGTCGGCGCGGAATTGCAGGGCCTTGTTGGTGTTGTCCCAGATCAGATCGTCGACCGGGTAGATTTCCGAGTAATCCGGCACCAGGATCCGGCAAGCGTTGGCGCCGAGATCGTCGTAGACCGCCATGTAGGCTTCTTTGCCCAGGTTTTCGAGAATGCCGAACAGCGTTGCGGCTTCTTCGGCGTTGGAGTTTTCGCCCTGCCCCGAGAAGTCCCACTCGACGAATTCGAAGTCAGACTTGGCACTGAAGAAGCGCCACGACACCACACCGCTGGAGTCGATGAAGTGCTCGACGAAGTTGTTCGGTTCGGTCACTGCCTGGCCGGAGAACGTCGGTTGCGGCAAATCGTTCAAGCCTTCGAAGCTGCGGCCTTGCAGCAGCTCGGTCAGGCTGCGCTCCAGCGCCACTTCCAGGCTCGGGTGCGCGCCGAACGAGGCGAACACACCACCGGTGCGCGGGTTCATCAGGGTCACGCACATCACCGGGAATTCACCACCCAGCGACGCATCCTTCACCAGCACCGGGAAGCCCTGCTCTTCCAGGCCTTTGATCCCGGCGAGAATGCTCGGGTACTTTTCCAGTACTTCCTGCGGCACGTCCGGCAGGGCCATTTCGCCTTCGAGGATTTCGCGTTTGACCGCGCGCTCGAAGATCTCCGACAGGCACTGCACCTGGGCTTCAGCCAACGTGTTGCCGGCGCTCATGCCATTACTCAGGAACAGGTTTTCGATCAGATTCGACGGGAAGTACACCACCTCACCATCCGACTGGCGCACGAACGGCAGCGAGCAGATGCCACGCTGGGTGTTGCCGGAGTTGGTGTCGTACAGGTGCGAGCCTTTGAGTTCGCCGTCGCGGTTGTAAATGTCCAGGCAGTAGTCGTCGAGAATCTCTGCCGGCAGCTCGTCTTTCGGGCCGGGCTTGAACCAACGCTCGTTCGGGTAATGCACGAACTCGGCGGTGGCGATGTCTTCGCCCCAGAATTGATCGTTGTAGAAGAAGTTGCAGTTCAGGCGCTCGATGAACTCGCCCAGCGCCGAGGCCAGTGCGCCCTCTTTGGTCGCGCCCTTGCCGTTGGTGAAGCACATCGGCGAGTGCGCGTCACGGATGTGCAGCGACCAGACGTTAGGCACGATATTGCGCCACGAGGCGATCTCGATCTTCATCCCCAGATCCGCGAGAATCCCCGACATATTGGCGATGGTCTGCTCAAGCGGCAGGTCTTTACCAACGATGTAAGTGCCCGCCTCCGACGTCGAATGCGGCATCAGCAGCGCCTGCGCGTCGGCGTCGAGGTTTTCGACTTCCTCGATCACAAACTCGGGACCGGTCTGCACGACCTTCTTCACCGTGCAGCGATCAATCGAACGCAGAATGCCCAGGCGATCCTTTTCAGAGATGTCCGCCGGCAATTCGACCTGAATCTTGAAGATCTGGTTGTAGCGATTTTCCGGGTCGACGATGTTGTTCTGCGACAGGCGAATATTGTCGGTCGGGATGTTACGCGTCTCGCAATACAGCTTCACAAAGTAAGCCGCGCACAAGGCCGACGACGCCAGGAAGTAGTCGAACGGCCCCGGTGCCGAGCCATCGCCTTTGTAGCGAATGGGCTGATCGGCAATCACCGTGAAGTCGTCGAACTTGGCTTCAAGTCGAAGGTTGTCGAGAAAGTTGACCTTGATTTCCATGCGGGTTTACCAGAGAGCAAAAACGAATTGGCGGCCATTATCCGGGTTTTCAGCCTGACGTCTTGTGCTTTTGCGTAATCATCGCCGAGTGGGCTGTGCGGCGCCTGTGCGGCTGCGGGCGACAAAAATGCCACGAGCAGTGAATTATTTCGTGTCTTCTTGTATCTGACGGAAAGAACCCATGCCACCAAAACAATGGCATCGAATCCGTTCAGCTATGAGTGACCCGCATGAAATCAAGGAAAAACAAGGTCAATCCCATCGGATTGAAAGACATCACCATTGTCGACGACGCCAAGATGCGCAAAGCGATCACCGCCGCCGCGCTGGGCAATGCCATGGAATGGTTCGACTTCGGGGTCTACGGATTTGTCGCCTATGCACTCGGCAAGATCTTCTTCCCCGGGGCTGATCCTGGTGTACAGATGATTGCAGCGCTGGCGACCTTCTCAGTGCCGTTCCTGATTCGTCCGCTGGGCGGGCTGTTCTTCGGTGCGCTGGGCGACAAATACGGGCGGCAGAAAGTGCTGGCCGCGACCATCGTGATCATGTCGCTGAGCACCTTCGCCATCGGCCTGATACCGTCCTATGAGTCGATCGGCATCTGGGCGCCGATCCTGCTGTTGCTGGCGAAAATGGCTCAGGGTTTTTCGGTCGGCGGTGAGTACACCGGCGCCTCGATCTTCGTTGCCGAATACGCGCCCGACCGCAAACGCGGCTTCCTCGGCAGCTGGCTGGACTTCGGTTCGATTGCCGGCTTCGTCCTCGGTGCCGGCGTGGTGGTGCTGATCTCGACGATCATCGGCGAAGAGAAATTCCTCGAATGGGGCTGGCGCCTGCCGTTCTTCCTCGCCCTGCCGCTGGGTATGATCGGCCTCTATCTGCGGCATGCACTGGAAGAAACTCCGGCATTTCAGCAGCACGTCGAAAAACTCGAAGAAGGCGACCGTGAAGGTCTGGCGGGCGGGCCGAAAGTCTCGTTCAAGGAAGTCGCGACCAAGCACTGGCGCAGCCTGATGACCTGCATTGGCGTGGTGGCGGTGACTAACGTCACCTATTACATGCTGCTGACCTACATGCCGAGCTATTTGTCGCACAACCTGCACTACAGCGAAAACCGTGGCGTGCTGATCATCATCGCGATCATGGTCGGCATGCTGTTCGTGCAGCCGGCGATCGGCTTTATCAGCGACAAGATTGGCCGCAAGCCCTTCATTGTTGTCGGCAGTATCGGTCTGTTTCTGCTGGCGATTCCGGCGTTCATGCTGATCAACAGCGGCAAGATCGGCCTGATCTTTTCCGGTTTGCTGATCCTCGCGGTGTTGCTGAATTTCTTCATCGGCGTCATGGCCTCGACCCTGCCGGCGATGTTTCCCACGCACATCCGCTACAGCGCCTTGGCCGCTGCGTTCAACGTCTCGGTGCTGATCGCTGGTCTGACCCCGACCGCCGTGGCCTGGCTGGTGGAAAGTACCAACAACCTGTACATGCCGGCCTACTACCTGATGGTGATTGCCGTGGTTGGCCTGATCACCGGCGTGACCATGAAAGAGACCGCCAACAAACCGCTACGGGGTGCTGCACCGGCGGCGTCTGACCTTGAGGAAGCCAAGGAACTGCTCAAGGAACACCACGACCACATCGAGCAGAAAATCGAAGACATCGACGCCGAAATCGCCGAACTGGAAGCCAAACGCAAGGAGTTGGTGCAGCAGCATCCGCGCATTAACTGAGCCGTTCGCAGCGCGGCCACTCTAAACAGAGTCGAGTGGCCGCATAAGCGCCGTGCAACTCAATCCGCAGACGACCACTCACTGAATTGACGAAGGTTGCGCCATTCTAAACAACCTCGATATCGAAGGTGCCAGCGTGGACACTCACCCCGATCGTCGCAACAACCTCTCGTTGGACAGCCTGAACTTCTTCCTCGCCGATGTGCGCGACGGACTCGGGCCGTATCTGGCCATTTACCTGTTGGCCGTGCATCACTGGGAACCGGCCAGCATTGGGCTGGTGATGACCCTCGCTGGCGTCGCCGCCCTTGTCACCCAGACACCCGCCGGTGCTCTGGTCGACAACACACGCAGTAAACGAGCGGTCATCGCGATTGCCGCGTTGCTGGTGACCGGCAGTTGCGTGGTATTGCCATTCGTGACGTCCTTCAGTCTGGTGGCGATCACTCAAGCGCTGAGCGCCGCAGCGGCATCGGTGTTCGCACCGGCCATCTCGGCGATCACCCTGGGCATCACCGGCCCGCGCGCGTTCACCCGGCGCACCGGACGCAACGAGACTTTCAACCATGCTGGCAACGCCTGCGCGGCGCTGCTGGCCGGTGGGTTTGCCTACTTGTTCGGGTCGGTGGCGGTGTTCTATCTGATGGCGGTCATGGCGCTGTGCAGCGTGATCGCCGTGAGCTTCGTCGACAGCAACGCCATCAACCATGATCTCGCCCGTGGACTTGATCCAAGCGACGCCGCCCACGGCAAGACGCCATCGGGATTGACGGTGTTGCTGACCAACAAAGTGCTGCTGATGTTCGCCATCTGTTGTGCCCTCTTCCACTTGGCTAACGCGGCGATGCTGCCACTGGTGAGCCAGAAACTGGCGCAGGTCAACTTGCAAATGGCGACGCCACTGACTTCGGCCTGTATCGTCGCCGCACAACTGGTCATGGTGCCGGTCGCCCTGCTGGTTGGGGTCAAAGCCGATGTGTGGGGACGCAAGCCGCTGCTGCTCGCGGGCTTCCTGATTCTTCCGTTGCGCGGCGTGCTCTACACCTTGTCCGCCGACCCTTACTGGCTAGTGGCGGTACAGATGCTCGACGGCGTCGGCGCAGGGATCTTCGGCGCGCTGTTCCCGGTGGTAGTGAAAGATCTGACCTTGGGCACCGGCCACTTCAACGTCAGCCTGGGCGCGCTCTCGACCGTTTTCGGCCTGGGCGCAGCATTAAGTGCCAGCGTCGCGGGTGTTGTATTGCAGGAAGCCGGTTACAACGCGGCATTTCTGACCCTGGCGGTGATTGCCGGGGTGGCATTCGTTCTGTTGTGGTTGGCGGTACCGGAGACCTTGCGGCGGGTGGGGAATGATGTGAATGTTCTTGACCGTGAGGCGCCCTTCACTGCTCCGCCGTAAAACCCTATATCGTTAAGTGGGAATTGCTGACGAGGGAGGAAGGATTTGGCTGATAACAAGCTTGTGTTCAGCGAGAGTGATTTGGCGCAAATGCAGCGCTTCAACCGCAAACTCGCCTGGCTGCCGCGGTTTCGCGTTCGCAATCGGCTGACGCCACGTTTGATCCAGACATTGCTGCGCGTCAGTCAGATGCTCGGCGCGGACAAACCGGTCAAGCACGGCCTTCAAGTGCAAAGCACTGTGGTTCATTCGCACGCTGCTTCAGTGCCCGTCCGAATCATCCGCCCACAAGGAAAGCCCAAGGGTGTGGTACTTGATTACCACGGTGGCGGCTGGGTGATCGGTAATGCACGGATGAACGATGACCTTAACATCGCAATGGTCAAGGCTTGCAACGTGGCAGTGGTGTCAGTTGACTATCGGTTGGCAGTCAATACACCGGTTGAGGCGTTGATGGCGGATTGTCTTTGCGCCGCACGCTGGCTGCTGAGCGACAATTGCACGGAATTCGTTGGCCTGCCGGTGATCGTTGTCGGCGAATCGGCGGGCGCACACTTGGCAACCGCAACGTTATTGGCACTCAAACCTGCACCCGGTTTGTTGCAACGCGTCTGCGGCGCTTTGCTGTATTACGGCGTCTACGATCTCGCGGGCACCCCAAGCGTACACGCCGCACCTGCAGAAACGCTGGTGCTCGACGGCCCGGGCATGGTCGAGGCGCTGCGCCTGCTGACTCCAGGATTGAGTGATGATGAACGCCGGCAGGCACCATTGTCTCCGCTTTACGGCGATTTGAGCGGATTGCCACCGGCGTTGATGTTCACCGGCGAACTGGATCCACTGCGCGATGACACGCTGGAACTCGCTGAGCGTTGGCAACAATCGGCA
Organism: Pseudomonas sp. S8; assembly: GCF_050473925.1. Classification (NCBI taxonomy): domain Bacteria; kingdom Pseudomonadati; phylum Pseudomonadota; class Gammaproteobacteria; order Pseudomonadales; family Pseudomonadaceae; genus Pseudomonas; species Pseudomonas sp. S8. The sequence continues at coordinate 870,769 of NZ_JBFDVZ010000016.1, read as the reverse complement.
CCAGTTGAAGTACATCTACTGCCCTCGTCCGCCCATGGCTTTATTCATTTTCCTACCACCATGGCTAGTCGTGTTCTGGACTACAGCCGGAAGTGGCTTTCGCGTCAGATCGGGGTAATTAAGTGCTAATTGGCGAGCCAAGCACTTTCCTGCGGACAAAACAAAAGCCCAACTGCTTTCGCAATTGGGGTTTCGGAATTTAATCTTGACGATGACCTACTCTCACATGGGGAAACCCCACACTACCATCGGCGATGCATCGTTTCACTTCTGAGTTCGGGATGGGATCAGGTGGTTCCAACGCTCTATGGTCGTCAAGAAATTCGGATACTGACTCGTGACCGGCTGGCCTCGCTTCAGCAAATCGGGTATGTGATACAGGTGCTTTGTGAGCAGCGCGAACTTTCGGTTCATTGCGTCTTCACACACCGCAATCTGGTCTCTTTCGAGCATTCAGATTGCTTGGGTGTTATATGGTCAAGCCTCACGGGCAATTAGTATTGGTTAGCTCAACGCCTCACAGCGCTTACACACCCAACCTATCAACGTCGTAGTCTTCGACGGCCCTTCAGGGAACTCAAGGTTCCAGTGAGATCTCATCTTGAGGCAAGTTTCCCGCTTAGATGCTTTCAGCGGTTATCTTTCCCGAACATAGCTACCCGGCAATGCCACTGGCGTGACAACCGGAACACCAGAGGTTCGTCCACTCCGGTCCTCTCGTACTAGGAGCAGCCCCTCTCAAATCTCAAACGTCCACGGCAGATAGGGACCGAACTGTCTCACGACGTTCTAAACCCAGCTCGCGTACCACTTTAAATGGCGAACAGCCATACCCTTGGGACCGGCTTCAGCCCCAGGATGTGATGAGCCGACATCGAGGTGCCAAACACCGCCGTCGATATGAACTCTTGGGCGGTATCAGCCTGTTATCCCCGGAGTACCTTTTATCCGTTGAGCGATGGCCCTTCCATACAGAACCACCGGATCACTAAGACCTACTTTCGTACCTGCTCGACGTGTCTGTCTCGCAGTCAAGCGCGCTTTTGCCTTTATACTCTACGACCGATTTCCGACCGGTCTGAGCGCACCTTCGTACTCCTCCGTTACTCTTTAGGAGGAGACCGCCCCAGTCAAACTACCCACCATACACTGTCCTCGATCCGGATAACGGACCTGAGTTAGAACCTCAAAGTTGCCAGGGTGGTATTTCAAGGATGGCTCCACGCGAACTGGCGTCCACGCTTCAAAGCCTCCCACCTATCCTACACAAGCAAATTCAAAGTCCAGTGCAAAGCTATAGTAAAGGTTCACGGGGTCTTTCCGTCTAGCCGCGGATACACTGCATCTTCACAGCGATTTCAATTTCACTGAGTCTCGGGTGGAGACAGCGCCGCCATCGTTACGCCATTCGTGCAGGTCGGAACTTACCCGACAAGGAATTTCGCTACCTTAGGACCGTTATAGTTACGGCCGCCGTTTACCGGGGCTTCGATCAAGAGCTTCGCGTTAGCTAACCCCATCAATTAACCTTCCGGCACCGGGCAGGCGTCACACCCTATACGTCCACTTTCGTGTTTGCAGAGTGCTGTGTTTTTAATAAACAGTCGCAGCGGCCTGGTATCTTCGACCGGCATGAGCTTACGGAGCAAGTCCTTCACCCTCACCGGCGCACCTTCTCCCGAAGTTACGGTGCCATTTTGCCTAGTTCCTTCACCCGAGTTCTCTCAAGCGCCTTGGTATTCTCTACCCAACCACCTGTGTCGGTTTGGGGTACGGTTCCTGGTTATCTGAAGCTTAGAAGCTTTTCTTGGAAGCATGGCATCAACCACTTCGTCACCTGAAAGGTAACTCGTCATCAGCTCTCGGCCTTAAGATCCCGGATTTACCTAAGATCTCAGCCTACCACCTTAAACTTGGACAACCAACGCCAAGCTGGCCTAGCCTTCTCCGTCCCTCCATCGCAATAACCAGAAGTACAGGAATATTAACCTGTTTTCCATCGACTACGCTTTTCAGCCTCGCCTTAGGGACCGACTAACCCTGCGTCGATTAACGTTGCGCAGGAAACCTTGGTCTTTCGGCGTGGGTGTTTTTCACACCCATTGTCGTTACTCATGTCAGCATTCGCACTTCTGATACCTCCAGCAAGCTTCTCAACTCACCTTCACAGGCTTACAGAACGCTCCTCTACCGCATCACTTGCGTGATACCCGTAGCTTCGGTGTATGGTTTGAGCCCCGTTACATCTTCCGCGCAGGCCGACTCGACTAGTGAGCTATTACGCTTTCTTTAAAGGGTGGCTGCTTCTAAGCCAACCTCCTAGCTGTCTAAGCCTTCCCACATCGTTTCCCACTTAACCATAACTTTGGGACCTTAGCTGACGGTCTGGGTTGTTTCCCTTTTCACGACGGACGTTAGCACCCGCCGTGTGTCTCCCATGCTCGGCACTTGTAGGTATTCGGAGTTTGCATCGGTTTGGTAAGTCGGGATGACCCCCTAGCCGAAACAGTGCTCTACCCCCTACAGTGATACATGAGGCGCTACCTAAATAGCTTTCGAGGAGAACCAGCTATCTCCGAGCTTGATTAGCCTTTCACTCCGATCCACAGGTCATCCGCTAACTTTTCAACGGTAGTCGGTTCGGTCCTCCAGTCAGTGTTACCTAACCTTCAACCTGCCCATGGATAGATCGCCCGGTTTCGGGTCTATTCCCAGCGACTAGACGCCCTATTAAGACTCGCTTTCGCTACGCCTCCCCTATTCGGTTAAGCTCGCCACTGAAAATAAGTCGCTGACCCATTATACAAAAGGTACGCAGTCACAGAACAAAGTCTGCTCCCACTGCTTGTACGCATACGGTTTCAGGATCTATTTCACTCCCCTCTCCGGGGTTCTTTTCGCCTTTCCCTCACGGTACTAGTTCACTATCGGTCAGTCAGTAGTATTTAGCCTTGGAGGATGGTCCCCCCATATTCAGACAAAGTTTCTCGTGCTCCGTCCTACTCGATTTCATGACTAAGAGACTTTCGCGTACAGGGCTATCACCCACTATGGCCGCACTTTCCAGAGCGTTCCGCTAATCTCAAAGCCACTTAAGGGCTAGTCCCCGTTCGCTCGCCACTACTAAGGGAATCTCGGTTGATTTCTTTTCCTCAGGGTACTTAGATGTTTCAGTTCCCCTGGTTCGCCTCTTGCACCTATGTATTCAGTACAAGATAACCATCTTATGATGGCTGGGTTCCCCCATTCAGACATCTCCGGATCAAAGTCTGTTTGCCGACTCCCCGAAGCTTTTCGCAGGCTACCACGTCTTTCATCGCCTCTGACTGCCAAGGCATCCACCGTATGCGCTTCTTCACTTGACCATATAACCCCAAGCAATCTGGTTATACTGTGAAGACGACATTCGCCGAAAATTCGCAAAACTCTTAAGAGTCACTCACAAATTTTACCTTAGCCTGATCCGTTACCAGTGAAAGTAACGTTCAGTCTATCTTTCTATCACATACCCAAATTTTTAAAGAACGATCTAATCAAAAGACTAGAAATCAGCATTCACCATCACAGCGATGGAATGCTCATTTCTAAGCTTTCAAACTTCAGAAGCAGTGGTGGTGGAGCCAAGCGGGATCGAACCGCTGACCTCCTGCGTGCAAGGCAGGCGCTCTCCCAGCTGAGCTATGGCCCCGTATTTCTACAGGTTTCCCACACAAAAATTGGTGGGTCTGGGCAGATTCGAACTGCCGACCTCACCCTTATCAGGGGTGCGCTCTAACCAACTGAGCTACAGACCCAATTTCGGGCTGCTTCTATCGTCTTCTTCAATGAATCAAGCAATTCGTGTGGGAACTTATGGAGCAGCTGATGTCGTCGATTAAGGAGGTGATCCAGCCGCAGGTTCCCCTACGGCTACCTTGTTACGACTTCACCCCAGTCATGAATCACACCGTGGTAACCGTCCTCCCGAAGGTTAGACTAGCTACTTCTGGTGCAACCCACTCCCATGGTGTGACGGGCGGTGTGTACAAGGCCCGGGAACGTATTCACCGCGACATTCTGATTCGCGATTACTAGCGATTCCGACTTCACGCAGTCGAGTTGCAGACTGCGATCCGGACTACGATCGGTTTTATGGGATTAGCTCCACCTCGCGGCTTGGCAACCCTCTGTACCGACCATTGTAGCACGTGTGTAGCCCAGGCCGTAAGGGCCATGATGACTTGACGTCATCCCCACCTTCCTCCGGTTTGTCACCGGCAGTCTCCTTAGAGTGCCCACCATAACGTGCTGGTAACTAAGGACAAGGGTTGCGCTCGTTACGGGACTTAACCCAACATCTCACGACACGAGCTGACGACAGCCATGCAGCACCTGTCTCAATGTTCCCGAAGGCACCAATCCATCTCTGGAAAGTTCATTGGATGTCAAGGCCTGGTAAGGTTCTTCGCGTTGCTTCGAATTAAACCACATGCTCCACCGCTTGTGCGGGCCCCCGTCAATTCATTTGAGTTTTAACCTTGCGGCCGTACTCCCCAGGCGGTCAACTTAATGCGTTAGCTGCGCCACTAAGAGCTCAAGGCTCCCAACGGCTAGTTGACATCGTTTACGGCGTGGACTACCAGGGTATCTAATCCTGTTTGCTCCCCACGCTTTCGCACCTCAGTGTCAGTATCAGTCCAGGTGGTCGCCTTCGCCACTGGTGTTCCTTCCTATATCTACGCATTTCACCGCTACACAGGAAATTCCACCACCCTCTACCATACTCTAGCTTGCCAGTTTTGGATGCAGTTCCCAGGTTGAGCCCGGGGATTTCACATCCAACTTAACAAACCACCTACGCGCGCTTTACGCCCAGTAATTCCGATTAACGCTTGCACCCTCTGTATTACCGCGGCTGCTGGCACAGAGTTAGCCGGTGCTTATTCTGTCGGTAACGTCAAAATTGCAGAGTATTAATCTACAACCCTTCCTCCCAACTTAAAGTGCTTTACAATCCGAAGACCTTCTTCACACACGCGGCATGGCTGGATCAGGCTTTCGCCCATTGTCCAATATTCCCCACTGCTGCCTCCCGTAGGAGTCTGGACCGTGTCTCAGTTCCAGTGTGACTGATCATCCTCTCAGACCAGTTACGGATCGTCGCCTTGGTGAGCCATTACCTCACCAACTAGCTAATCCGACCTAGGCTCATCTGATAGCGCAAGGCCCGAAGGTCCCCTGCTTTCTCCCGTAGGACGTATGCGGTATTAGCGTTCCTTTCGAAACGTTGTCCCCCACTACCAGGCAGATTCCTAGGCATTACTCACCCGTCCGCCGCTGAATCCAGGAGCAAGCTCCTTTCATCCGCTCGACTTGCATGTGTTAGGCCTGCCGCCAGCGTTCAATCTGAGCCATGATCAAACTCTTCAGTTCAAACATCTTTGGGTTTTTAAGAAACCCTAAACTTGGCTCAGCAATCGTTGGTTACATCTTTGATTTCTCGCGGAGTAACTTGTGATGCTGATAATCTTGTTGACTATCAGTCTGACTCCACAAGCACCCACACGAATTGCTTGATTCAGTTGTTAAAGAGCGATTGGTTAAGATCTTTCGTCTCAACCGAGGCGCGCATTCTACAGCAGCCTCATTTGCTGTCAAGTGATTATTTTCAGAAGCTTTCGAAGAATTCTTCAACAACTTCAACCACTTGCGCTTCCGATCTCTCGTTAGCGGGAGGCGAATTCTACAGCGTTACACGCTGCTGTCAACACCTCTTTTTCTCCGCTTTCGACCGAGAAGATCGAACCGTCAAAAGAGCCAAACATCACCGCTCTTTTAACTCCTTCCAGGCTTCGATGAACTGAAGCAACCCACTGTCGAAAACCGCGTAACTCATTGAATCTCAAGGAGTTTTCCGTTTCGACTGCGCCGGAAGTGGGGCGAATTATAGACCTCCAGAATCTGCCGTCAACCGTTAATTTCAGTTTTCTGTCGAGACACCGAAAAAGCCTGCTTATATATAGACGCAACGTCAGCGGATGCGCAGCATCCGGTCCATCACCTGAAACAATTTCCGGTGATGCTTCACAATGACAGCCCAACTGCCTGGATCGTCCCCCATGCCCGATTCCCGAATACGCCCCACTCCAGCCCCCTTGCTCAATCCAGGCGAGACCGTGGTGCTGTTCGACGGCGTCTGCAAGCTATGCAACGGCTGGGCGCGTTTTCTGATTCGTCATGACAACAAGCAGCGAGTGCGCCTGGCGGCAGTGCAATCGCCAGAAGGTCAGGCGTTGCTGGCATGGGCCGGTCTTCCGGTCGACGAGTTCGACACGATGGCGGTGATCCGCGACGAGCATTACTGGGTGCGCTCCGATGCGTTCTTCGAAGTGATTGCACAACTGCCGGCTCGTTGGTCGCCGGTCAGGCTTCTGCGAGTTTTCCCACAAGCACTTAGAGACTGGACCTACGACCGCGTGGCACTGAATCGCTATCGGATCTTCGGCAAGTACGACACCTGCCTGTTGCCCGACCCCGATCACGAACGTCGCTTTCTCAAGTCGCCAATGTGAATGCTCCGCTACAGCATCAACTGCAGCCACTGCCCCGGCGTCATTTTCGTCACCATCATCAAGACAATCACGAACATCCCGAGAAACCCGCAAACGCCCATCCAGAACCACTGTCGATAAACAGCCCGGTAATCAGCATCCACCCCTGCCCCACATTGCACCGCGTCCGCCGCCATCCCTTGCAAACGTTTCTGCAGCAACAGCACCGGCAGCCAGAGCGATCCCACTATCAAGAACAGGATCAGCGACATCAGCACCCAGTCCGTGGTCAAGGGCAACCCGGAAAGCCTTATCAGCCAATAACCCGTCGCGATCTGGATGAAGCCCGCCGGCGTGGTGATCCAGGCGTCATAACGCACCACCATTTTCGCCACATGCGCGATCACTTGTGGATTGGCCGTACGGCTGGCGGCAATCAGGTACAGATAGGAACCCATGCCGAAGCCGAAGAGGAAAATCGCAGCGATGACATGCACGTACTTCACGCTCAGATAAAGCATGCTCACCACATCCCGTCAGAGAACATCACAGACAGGCAAAGATTCTGCGGATCGTTGATCGCTGCCATGTATTCGTCGACGCTGATCTCACCGACACAAGGACGGGCACCCGGTTCGGGCAGGTAACCTCGGGCGATCTTCGCGGCCAGAGCGACGGCAGCACAACTAGGGATCTCCGGCCCCTTGTCATTCAGCGCGGTCAGTTGCGCCGTCATCGACAACGGCAGGTCGTTCATTCCGACACCCCGCACATCTATATACATCGCACTTTTGCCATCACCGAAACGCTCAAACCATGTCCCCCAGCGATGCAACCTGGCGGCCCACACCCTGTGGTCACGCACCAGCCCCTTCCTCATCGCCAGCGCAAACAGATAATTGGCCACGCCGCCAAGCTTGAGGCCAGCGCCAGCCTTGAAACTCAACGTGTGCGCACCAAACCGGCTGGCAAAGATGTCCATGTCCGGTACATCAACATTGGCCAGCGCACGAGTGCCCAGATTCTGCAGCTTGCGCAGGGTCAGGTCTTCCCAGCCCATCACCTCATGCACTTGACCATTGCGCAGTTGGCGGATCGGTTTGCCCGCATACGCCAGCACCCCCTCGATCGTCGACAACCCCGGCATTTTCGCTGACGAGGAAATGCCGTGCTCGATCGAGTCGATGCGTTTGAAGCGATGGCGCTGCTCATCGATGATCGCCGACGACAGCGTCGGCACCGAACTGCAACCACTGAGGATGGCGACACCGGCCTCTCTCGCTCGGGCATCGAGTACGCCGATGCCATTGACGAACGTCCGGCAGTCCGCCAGATCGCAATAGTTGACGCCCGCCTCGATGCAGCTTTCGGCCACCGCATAGGATTGCCCCTGAAACGGACCGCCCGTGTGGATCACCAGTTGAATATTCATTGCACGCAGAGCAGCGGCGAACCCTCCGCCCATCGCATCACCACACCAGCTTTCGCAGCTCGCCCCCAACTCAGCGACCTTGCGCTCCAGCTTCTGCGGATCGCGCCCCGAGATCGCCAGTTCGATGCCCGGCATATCGATCAGATGCCGACAAACGATGCTGCCAAAGTTTCCATACCCGCCAACAACCAACACCCTGAGTGCCATCAACGCTTCCCTGAACAATTCAACAACTGCCCCGCAACCGGGTTCGGCGCAGCTTCCCTGATATCACCGGGCCAGGCAAGACAGCGTGGGTAGAGGTAGCGCCGTATCGGCCAGATCGATTCCAGTCACCGGGATAACATGCAGCACTGGCGATGCCATATCGACTTGTACGATGTCTTATCACAGGGTATTACTACGTCTCCTCAACAAAAATAAAACCACGGAGATCGCTACATGGACTCATTCCTGTCCGCCAAGCCTGAAAGCCTTGATCAAACGAAAGGCAATACCCGCCGCAGTTTCCTGAAAAAGTCGCTCGCTGTTTCCGCCACGCTCGCCACCGTCGGCAGCGCCGCACTGCCCCGCTTCTCCGATGCCGCCGAACCCTTGAGTCAGCGCTACCCTGATCCACTGATTCACATCCTCGACGACAGCTTCCTGGACCTGCGTATTTTCAACGCCAGTGTTGAAAAACTCGCCACCGGCATGCGCTGGGCAGAAGGACCGGTGTGGGTCGGTGATGGCCGCTATCTGTTGGTCAGCGACATCCCCAATAATCGCATCATGCGCTGGGACGAAATCACCGACTCCTTCACCGTGTACCGCGAACACTCAAACTTCTCCAACGGCATGTGCCGGGATCGCCAAGGGCGTCTGATCGTTTGCGAAGGCTCCACCACCACTCGCGAAGGGCGCCGCATCACGCGCACCGAATACAATGGCACGATCACCGTGCTGGCCGACAGTTTCGACGGCAAGCCCTTCAACTCACCCAACGACATCGTCTGCAAAAGTGACGGCTCGATCTGGTTCACTGACCCACCATTCCAGACCGGCAACAACTACGAAGGCCACAAAGTCACCCCGAGCCAACCCCATGCTGTGTACCGCATCGACGGCGGGAGCCAAAAAGTCACTCGGGTAATCGACGACCTCAACGGCCCCAACGGCCTGTGCTTTTCTCCCGATGAAAAGACCCTGTATGTCGTCGAAGGTCGCGCCAAGCCCAATCGCCTGATCTGGGCGATTGCGGTGAAAGACGACGGCACCCTGGGCGAACGCCGCAAGCACATCGAAGGCTTGGACTATGCCGCGATTGACGGCATCAAATGCGACGAAGCGGGCAACCTGTGGTGTGGCTGGGGCGGCAATGGTGATCCCAAGGCCGACCTGGAAAAACTCGACGGCGTGCGTGTTTTTAATTCGCAGGGCAAGGCCATCGGGCACATTTCGCTGCCAGAGCGCTGCCCGAACCTGTGCTTCGGCGGACGCGAAGGCAATCGACTGTTCATGGCCAGTAGTCACTCGATCTACTCGTTGTTTGTAAATACGCGTGGGACTACGTTTGCGTTGTAAAAACAACGCCGGTCTCGCGACAGTTCCGTGAGTAGCGAAACAAGATCCTGCCGCGCATCCGAGGCTGCGCGGTGACGATCCTTGTCGCTGAATTGTCGTTCGATAGAATGCCGCCCTGTATCGACGACGCCGCCCAAGGGAGACGTCAGAGTGCCTGGCCCTTGGCTATGTAATACGCGTTGACGAACGTTGCCGTGTGCTGCAAAGCCTGACGTATGTCCGGTTTGACTATTCCATGCCTGTTGGCAAACCGCTCGACCGCCGCTGTGTTGAAACGAGTGGTCTGGATAAAGTCCAAGGCTTCGGGTTTTGTATTCAAAAACCACGCGACCGGAGGAATACTCAATAGCCACTTCAGCAGTCGAAGTGAAATGTGATGTTTGGGAGACTTCAAGCCCAAAGGCTTAGCCACCTGTGCCAGGAGTTCTCGCAAGTTTGGCGTTTGATCATCAAGCGCCAGCAGTTCCTGCCCCACCATGGCAGGATCAAAAGCACAAACGGCCACCAGTTCGACCAGATAATCCACGGTGACCAGTGGCAGCCAGTGCTCGGCTGAACCGGGCACTGCGGTCAGCTTGCCCTGCACCAGGTTGCGTATCAGCGCCACCAAAGGCTGGCCGTCAAGGATATGCCCCGTGCGGCTGTGGCCACAGACCGTCGCAGGGTGGACAACGGTCATCTCCCCGCCCTTGGCGGACATCACCTCCAGGCTCGCAAAATGCGCCTCCAGTTTGCTTGCCTCGTAACCACCGACACGTCGGTAGACGGCGGGCCAATTCGTCAACTCCGGCTGACGAGGATCAATGCCGATGCGTTGCAGATGTTCATGATTGTTCAGCATGTAGCCGCCGATCATCACTAAACGGCTTTTTTGCTCAGCCGCCAACAGCGCCACACGCTTTGCCCCCTGCACATTCACCGCACGAGACTGCTCCACCGAAAGCCCCCATGCAAAGTGGGCGCCCAGGTGGAAAATGACGCTGGCGCGCCTCAGAACCTCCTGATCAACCAGGCTCAGCCCGAGATTGTCCTGCTCCAGATCGCCAGCCACGGCAAACACCCGTGTCGCGCACCCGCCTAAACTATCAACTTGCTCGCGCAACGCAGCCAGCCGCTCCGGGCGACGCATCAACACCCGAAGGGTGTGACCTTTTGCACTCAGGTTCGCCAGCAAATGTTGACCGATAAAGCCGGTTCCCCCCGTGACAAAGCACTCCACGCTCATTTCCCTGTTCCTTGTTGAAGGTGAGAAATCCAGCGTAAAGTATCGACCCCACTCTACAGTCAAGCGGTGTTTTCATGAAAATCGGCGAACTCGAGGCTCGCAGCGGCGCCAGCCGTCATACCTTGCGTTACTACGAGCAAATCGGCCTGATCTCACCGCTGCGGCAAACCAACAACTATCGTGTCTACACCGAGCAAACCCTGCAGGATCTGGATTTTATCCAGCGCGCGCAAAGCATGGGATTTTCCTTGGGAGAAATAGGCGAGATTCTGGATGCGCAGCGCAACAAGCTGATCGATTGTGCTGACGGCGCGAAGCTGATTGAAAAGAAGATGGCCGAAATCAAACAGAAAATCGCCAACCTCCAAAGCATTCATCGGTATCTGGATGTAGAGCGTGCGGCCCTTGAAGCGAGTGCTGCCAGGCAACTTGAGCTTCAACAGTTGCGCGACGCTGTCAATCATTGAACCTACGGCAAATGCCGTGGGGAGGCTCCTGCGCAAAGTGTGCTGCCGCGGTTATTTTCGACAGCGAATCGACTACCCTTCGCCACCGAGGTCTCACCTTTGAATGACTACACAGGGAATAACCATGTCGATCCATGCAATGACCCTTCCTCGTTTCGCTCAGATGTTGCGCTCGCTGGCGGCCATCCTGTCCAAGAGCGAGGCTTACGCCCTTGAGCGCGGCTACGACGCGCAAGTTCTGCTCGACGCACGTCTGGCCCCGGACATGCACAACCTCGCGATGCAGGTTCAATACACCTGCACCCAGGCACAGGACGCCGTGCAGCGGCTGACACAACAACCGCTGACCAAGCTCACACCGCCCGAAAACATGGCGGCGGCCAAGGCATTGATCGACAGCACACTGGAGATGCTGGCGGCGGCAGATCCGGCGCAGATTGACGCCAGCGCGGACAAGAAAATCGCCCTCGAACTGCAAAACGGCATCGCCTTCGACATGACCGGCCGCGAATACGCCGTGGACTGGGCGATGCCGCAGTTCTACTTTCACCTGATCACCGCGTACAACATCCTGCGCCACAACGGTGTGCCGCTGGGCAAGGCGGATTATGTGCAACACATGTTTGCGTATCTAAGGAAGTAATTGCAGCGCGAGCTTCGGGTCAATCAGGGTTGACCCGGAGTTTTTGCAGAAGAAACGCCAGTGACTCCACCGCCCTGTGATAACTCTGCGTTGAACGCTGCGTATCCCATGACATGGCATCGTCCACACAGAAATCGCCAACGCATTCCATGCTCAGATCCTCATCAAGCAGTCCGAGCGGAATCCACACGTAAGGCGATTCGCGAAGTGGGTTGGGCACGGTCGAGCCGCACTGTGCGCAGAAGTCATTTCTGTAGCCGCTGGATTTGATCCAACTGTTGATCGAGTCCTGCCCTGCGTCCCAACGAAAGTCCCGAGCGCTGACCAGAGTAGCGAGGTTGAACCCGACACCGGTCTGTTTGCGGCACAGTGAGCAGTGGCAGCGATAGAAAAAGCGCGGTTCCACCGTGAGGGAAAAGCGTACTGCCGCGCAAAGACACTGCCCTGTTGTCATGGGGACCTCCTTGGAAAATGATTGATCAGGCGCTGGCGTCAGGTTTAGAAACAAGCGCGCCGGCAGAACCTCAGGTTACAGACAGAATGTATTGCGCCAAGCGTTGACAGAGATTTGAATGGAATCGTCTATCGAGAGGGCGATCCTTCCCTTTGCGCTCAAAGCCTAAATCAGCTTTTCGACCAAAACCGTGTCCGCCTCGATAGACATATCGCCAAAATCGCCCTCGATAGTTAGAACGTTTTCAACAAAGCTGATCCCTTCCAGCTCTCCGAGGACGCGAGAATTTTGAATGTGCAGAGCACCGAGACTGATGGGCAACTCTGCGCCATCGATATTCCACGCCGTCAGTTTGCATCGGCAGCCGTCCTTCAGGCTGACGACCATTTCGAAACAGCGATGTGCCTGATCCAACGTGAACGATAAAACGTCGCTACTTTCGAGCGCTTGTACATCCATACTGAGTTTCTTATGTTTAAAAGCGCATTCTAACGATCTGCGAGGCCCCGGCCATGACTCAGATAAATAAACCCGAAGACGCTCCAGGCGCATTCCAGGCAGCCTGGAACGCTCACGACATGGCGGCACTCGGAGCTCTGTTCGATCCGCAAGCGACGTTCGTCAATCGTTTCGGCCACTTCGTTCGGGGCGTCGAGCAGATCGTTGCGCTGCACGCGCCCATTCACCAGACGATCTATCGTGACTCCACTCTTGAGAATGAACTGATCGATATTGATCCTGTGGCTGACGGGGTGGCGATCATTCATTTCTGGAGTCGTTTGTCGGCCGGTGCTGCACATCCGGCCGGGGCGCATGTGGTGGATACGCTGATTCTCGCGGTGCTGATCAGGCAGAACGAGGCTTGGCGCATCAGAGCGCTGGAGAATGTGACCCTGACCAACCCGCGCACAGGTGAAGCCACCCTGCGTGATTAGCGGTAATCCGTTTCGGCGTACCGCAAAAGGTTTTTCGCTGCATGCTGCATCCGTTTCACCCCCTGCTCCGTACATTCAACACCCTCATTCGAAGGGTCGAAGAATCAAGGAGACGCACCATGCACATGCTCATCAAACGCCTTGCTGTCGCTTGCTTCACCCTGCTCTGCCTCGGCGCCGGATCCAGCTTTGCCGCCGATACCGTGATGGTTGGCGGCGCGGCCATGTATCCGACGAAGACCATCGTCGAAAACGCAGTCAACTCCAAGGATCACACGACCCTGGTCGCTGCGGTCAAGGCCGCCGGGCTGGTGGATACGCTCAACAGCAAGGGCCCGTTCACGGTCTTCGCCCCCACCAACGAAGCCTTCGCAAAACTGCCCGCCGGCACGGTCGATACCTTGGTCAAGCCTGAACACAAGGCGGACCTGACGAAGATCCTGACTTACCACGTCGTAGCCGGCACTCACACTGCCAAACAGCTGATGGACGACGCCAAAATGCACGGCGGCAAAGTGATGCTGAAAACCGTCCAGGGCGAATCGCTGACCGTGATGCTGCACGACGGCAAGCTGTGGGTGCAGGACGCCAAAGGTGGAAAAGCTGCCGTCACCATCGCGGATGTCATGCAATCCAATGGTGTGATTCATGTGGTCGATACGGTGCTGATGCCGAACTGACCGGTTGACGTGGGCGGGCTCTCGTCAGAGCGTCCGCCAACGTCACGATTGAAATGCCTTGCGACTCACGCCGAACGCTTTTCCACCCAGCGTCGATATTGCCGAGTGCGAAACGCCATGCCGATCTGCTGCAGTATCAGCGCGCGCAACGGCGACACCCCCGGATCAGGCTTTTTCGCCCGACTGAGTTTACCCAGCTGAAACTTCACCACCGCCATGTTCGCCAGGGCGGCAACGGCCTTGTTTTTCCAAGTGATCGGCGGCAATTGCGGGGCGTTGTCCTTGCCCTGCTGCCAGTCGCGCGGCAGGTACGGATCGATGGCCAACGCGGTGCCGATGCCGACCATGTCCACACCACTCTGCACGACGTTTTCGGCCACCGGGCGACGACGAATGCCCCCCGTGACCATCACCGGCATTTTCGCAACGGTCTGGATGTCCCGGGCAAACTCGACGAAATAGGCCTCACGAGCCAACGTGCGACCATCGCGCGCCTCACCCTGCATGGCCGGGACTTCGTAGCTGCCGCCGGACAGTTCCACCAGATCCACGCCCAGATCGTTGAGCAACTCAACGACCTTTTTCGCGTCGTCAGCGGTGAATCCGCCGCGCTGGAAATCGGCAGAATTGAGTTTGACCGCTACGGCAAACTCTGCAGAAACCACTGCCCTGACTGCCTTGACGATCTCGACCAATAACCGCGCACGGTTCTGCAGAGAGCCGCCCCACTCGTCCGTCCTTTGATTGGTCAGTGGCGAGAGAAACTGGCTCAACAGATAGCCATGAGCGGCATGGATTTCCACCCCAGTGAAGCCGGCCTGTTCACCCAAGCGTGCGGTGCGCGCAAAACGCTGAATGACGTCCTCAATCACACTGGCGGTCATGGCGTGGGGCGTGGCGAAACGCTTGGACAGTTTGCCCAGCTCCAGCGGCACCGCTGACGGCGCCCAGGTTTTCTGCCCGAGGTTGGACTGCATCTGGCGCCCCGGATGATTGATCTGCAACCAGAACTGCGCACCGGCAGAACGGCCGATCCGCGCCCAGCGCTCGAACTTGTCGAGTTGCTGATCATCCTGCAGCACCACGCCGCCCGGCCCGGTCATGGCGCGGCCGTCGACCATCACGTTGCCGGTGATAATCAGCCCGGCACCACCGTCGGCCCATGCCTGATACAGACGCATCAGTTCTGCAGAGGGCGCCTGGTCGGCGTCCGCCATGTTTTCTTCCATGGCGGCTTTGGCGATGCGGTTCTTGATGGTTGAACCGTTGGGTAAGGTCAGGGCGTCGAACACATTCATGGGGCAGTCCTCAACTGGAGATGAGGTCACCATAAGATTGAAGTCAACTTTAAGGTCAACGACTTTTTTCAAGGTCATTCAATGTTGACTTCGCTGGACCCTGGCAAGTGCGTCACCAGATCCGCGCCCAGCAACCGCGCAGGTGTGTAGGCACCGCCGGGTGGTGTTGTCTGCAACAGATAGCCGACCACCGTCAACGCAGCGTCGATCGTCAGGCTGTAAACGTTTGCGGTGTGCACGCGGGCGACTTTGCTTTCACCGCGAGCATTGCGGGCCTCGCCCCACACATAGGTGCCTTGGTCAGCACGCTTTGCCTGATCCGGGCCGGTCACTGTCTTGCCGATGCGCGCCTTGAGCAGCCGCTGCACAAACGACAGTCCCAGCAACGGACGAATCCAGTTGGCGAGCCTGGCGCCGCGAATCATCCCCGCCGAACCCGGTATGAACACCTCGATATTGGCGATGCCGGTGGTGTGCCAGGCGGTGGACACATCGCCCCAGGGGATGGTCATCGCCAGCTTCTCCCCGGCACCGAAATCGATACGCCGTACCCGATAGGCCAGCGGCACGGAAACGATCTTGCCGTCGCGTCGGACCTTGCCACCCTGCGCCAGGCCTTCGATTGAAGTCTTGGCAGTGCCGGGTGAAAAGCTCGAACGTGAATCGAAGCCCAGCGCCAGATGCGTCGCATCCGGCAGCGCGTCTTTCAGGGCGGCGGCGACACAATCGGTCGGGACTACATCGAAGCCGACGCCGGGGCAAATGACTGACCCCGCTGCCCGCGCCCGCTCATTTAGAGACTGCGCATGTTCGAATACGGCAATCTCGCCAGTGATGTCCAGATAGTGTGCGCCGGCTCGCAGGCAAGCCTCGATCATCGGCGCGGCGGTCGCGGAAAACGGCCCCGCGCAATGCAGAATCAAACCGTGGCCCTTGATCTGCGCCAGCAACCGCGCAGGGTCGTCCAGACCGAACACCCGGGCTTCGAGACCCAGTTCCCGGGCCAACACTTCGACCTTGTCGCGGCTACGTCCGGCCAACACCGGCCTGAGTCCACGCCTGACGGCATCGCGAGCGATCAGCTCGCCGGTATAGCCGTTGGCGCCATAAATCATCCATTTCATCGGTGTATCCGGTTGGTCTTGCTGACTCATGCCTGGCTCCTGAGTGGATTGATGACCGGCATTATTGCCTTGCCCAATCAGCTTCAGACGCTAGCGTTAAAGTCAGGTTGAGGGTCAAGCGAAAGTCCGACGGCATCGACACAAACTATTCGCAGCAGCGGGGTTGACCTTAAAGCGAGGTTTAAGGTGAGCATGCTCCGACCTGCTTGCTCGATGGAGCCCGGAAGATGCTCAAGACCCTTGTTTCCTCTGCCCTGTTATTGATAGGTGGTGCTTTCATGACGTTTGCAAATGCTGAGTCGGCGGCGATCAAGGATCGCCAGATCCTGGTGATCATGACCAATCACGCCAGTTATCCCTCTCGAACCGATACCACCGGGTTGTGGCTGACCGAACTGACCCACTTCACCGATGTGGTGGAAGCCGCCGGCTACACCACTGTGTTTGCCAGCCCCAAGGGTGGCGCGGTGCCTCTGGACGAACGCAGTCTGGGCTGGTTGTACATGGACAAGGCTGCGCGGGAGCACTTGCAGTCCCCTGCGTTCCGCGCGCGCCTGGCCAATACGCTGCCGATCGCCGAGGTCGATCCGTCCCGCTTCGGCGTCATCTACTTCACCGGGGGCCATGGCGTCATGTGGGACTTTCCCGACAACCCTGACCTGCGCCGTGTCGCCGAAACCATCTACAACCAGGGCGGCATCGTGTCGGCCGTGTGCCATGGCGTAGCGGGTCTGCTGGATCTGAAGGACAGCCAAGGCCAATTGATCATCAAGAACCGAAACATCACCGGTTTCTCTGACCGCGAAGAGCTGCTCTCGGGCATGAAAAATCAGGTGCCATTCTTTCTTGAGGACCGCTTGGTGAGCCAGGGCGCGCACTACCGCAAGGGCTGGCTGCCGTTCACTTCGTTTGCCATTACCGATGGAAGACTAGTGACCGGCCAGAACCCTCAATCGCCCAACGCCGTGGCTGAAGCCGTGATGGCGGTGCTCGCTGGCGACCACACAGCTCGCTGAACCTTCAAGTAGTTCCTACCCGGAGAAAGACCGATTGAAACTCGCAAGCACCGTATTGACAGGATTGCTGTTCAGCTCAATGGCCAACCATGCGTTGGCGGAGACACCTGAAATGCCCAACCCGACCGAAACCACCACAATCGATATCGCCGGCCACCCGGTGCCCGTCGTCAAGGGTGGCCTGTATGACCGCTTTCGCTCCAATCCGCCGTTGTCGGTGATTGCCGCCGAAGTCCCGGGCGTTGATTTGAGCTGGTTCAAAGGATTGGAAAAGCACAAGGTCGACATTGGCTTCGAGTCGTTTTCGCCAAACTTCTACTACCAGAACAGTCGTGTCACGGCGATCTACACCGCCGACCTCGACCGGCTCCGGGCGTTGATGCCGCCCGAAATACTGGCCACCGTGCAGCCGCTGCAAGTCTGGCCAGGACGTGGCTTGATCGCATTCACTGCGTACACCTACGAGCATTGCGATAACGACGCCTATAACGAAGTTGCCGTGTCGATCATCACCAACAAACCCGGCAAAGCCAACCTGGGCCCGCTCACGTTGATTGGCCAGTCGATGTCAGAAGATTTCTGGGGTTATGTGCTCAAGTTGCCGGTCAATACCGAGCTGGCGCGGGTGCGCGGAGTGGTCGGATACAACCTGCCGAAGTGGCTGACCGGGATTGATCGCAAAGAAAACGGGCAATCCGTGATCTATGAGATCAGCGACAGCCAGACCGGCAAACCGGACGTGTCCTTCACCGCGAAGAAGCTCGACAAACTGTCGCGCGATGAGGATATCGTCACCAGCAGCTTTACCAACCTCGATCACCAGGGCCGACTGGCCTATGGCTACGCGGTTTCGCGCCAACTCAGCCACGGTTCCAGCCGGGACGCGGATGCCGCCACGCTGACACTGGGCGATGGCAGCCTGTCGAATTACTTGCGCGACTTGAAGCTGGGGAAAATGCTCAAGTACGAATATGTCCCTGAGTTCCAGAGTGCGCTCTATGCGCCAAAACCGCTTGCCACGCTGGTTGGCAATCGCTGAAAGCGGTAACGCCCGTCAGACTCTGGATGCCTGACGGGCGTTTGCTTTTCTTGCCGCAGCTGCTGGCTGCTTGTCGGGCGCAGAAGCCACGCCTTCTTCGCACAGCCGTTGGATCAGCCTCTGCGCATTGTCCGCACACGCCATCCCCGCAGGTTTGCCTTCGATCCCTTTGATGACCAGCAGCAGTTGTTCCTTGTTCTGCGCCAACCGTTGCTGCAGCACCTCGATTTCTTCGACCTTTTGCTTCAAGCCACTGAGCAACTGGTCATGCTGCCAGCCACTCGCGTTCATCGGCATCAACTGACGGATTTCCTCCAGGGAGAAACCTGCCGCCTGCGCGCCGGTGATGATATGCAACACCCACTGTGTGTCGGGGGCGTAATCGCGATAGCCATTGGCTTTGCGCGCGACCGAAGTGATCAACCCGCTCGCCTCGTAAAAACGGATACGCGATGGCGCCAGTCCGCTGATTTTTGCCAGTTCACCAATTCTCATGTCCGACTCCGCAGCACGTTAACCTTTAAGCTGACTTTAAACCTGAAGGAGTGCAACAGCCAACACGGCAAATCACGCCAGCAACTCAGTCATCCACTGCACCTGCCGCGCAACCTCTTCCAGCTTCTCCTCGGGCACAGCCTGGCGCGCCTGTTTGAGACTGTTAAGGGTTTTCTGTTTCTGCCTTAACAAGCGCTGCCATTTGGCGATGAATGCCGGGCTGCGCGTCTGCATCAGCAACGGGCCGAAGTACAACTGTTCGGCGCTGTAGCTCAGCGGTGCGCCGCGCTCGGCGACGATGATTTCGTAGAAGAAACGGTTTTCCTGCAGCACTTCCTCGTCGAGGATGCGGTAGCCGTTGTCCATCAGCCATCGGCGCAGGGGTTGCTCGCCGCCGTTGGGTTGCAGGATCAGCCGCTCGTGACCGCGCAGACGCGCCTTGCCGCTGTCAAGAATGTCGCGAATCGTCTCGCCGCCCATGCCACAAAGGCTGATCGCGGAAATCTCGTCGTCCGGATCGATCGCCGCCAGGCCACTGGCCAGACGCACAGTGATGAACGGCTGAAGATCGTTGTCGCGCACCGTGCGCACCGCGGCATGGAACGGTGTCTGCGCTACCTCGCCGGCCACCGCCGCAACGATGGCGCCACGGCGCATCAGAGCCACCGGCAGATAGCCGTGATCCGAGCCGATATCCGCCAACCGCGCGCCAGCCGGTACATGCGCCGCCACCCGCTCCAGTCGCATGGACAATGTGTGTTCGTTCAACTGCCGCCCTCTTCCCCAGCCATCGCCGGCACTGCTGGCCGGACAAGGGGCGCGACTCTAGCGGGCGGTGGCGGGTATTTCAAATCCGGACGCGCGCGCCGGTGTTCCGACGTAGCCTCGATGCAGAGGCGCATGCGTCGGCTATCCTCATTGCAACCGGTCTACGAATCTGCGCGCAGTCCTGTCGCAAAACAACACATGCACTCTTGGAAAAGATCAATCTTGAACACAGCCCTCGGCGCGCTGCTGACCAGCGATTTCCTGACGTTACCGAAGCCATGATCGAGCGCGAGCAGCTTCACCGGCAAGGTTACGCGCTGCTGCGCGATGCGATCCCGGGGAATTGGCTCGCCGACCTGCGCGCGGTATTCGATGCAAATGTGCAAGCTTCGGAACACTGGCCGGTCCCGCGCGGCATGGACTGGCGCCATTCGCTGCTGGACCTGGATGCAACGGTGCAAGCGGTGTGTCGCTTGCCGCAGGTTCTGACGGTGGCAGGCGAGTTGATTGGCGAACGCTACTTCCTGTCCCAGGTCGAGGGTCGCGAACCGCTGGCCGGTGGCGGCCATCAGCAACTGCACCGCGACTTGTCGATTCAGCGGCCCGGCGACATGGTCAACGCCATCGCCTTTTTCGACGACTACGGCCCCGACAACGGCGCCACGCGCATCGTCCCGGGCAGTCACCGACCTTCACCACAACAGCCACCATTCGACCCCAACGACGAGACTGCTGTCGTGCAGCTTTCAGGGACTGCGGGGGACATTTTGCTGTTTGACGTCGATCTGATCCACGCGGGCAGTCGCAACGTGAATGGCGCACGTCGGCGCTCTATTCTGATCAACTATTGCGCGCAGGCACTGTATAGGACGCAGCTGGAAACAGCGGGCTTGCGCGGTGTGCGAATGGACACCCGTGAGCAGTTTGATCCCGCATCGCTGCAACAGGCTCGCCAAATGGCTGCGACCCGGATTTAATGCGCGCTTGATGGGCACATGCCCGGCTCCACTTCACCGAGTAGAAACATGAACCGCCAAAAGAAACTGCAGCAGTTGTTCAAGGAAAAGGCCAAAAAGGCCAGCGCCAAACTGGCGCCGAAAAAGCCCAAATACATCAGCAAGGCCGACCGCGCAAAGATGGCTGCCGAAGCGGCCGCCGAACCGGTTGAGAGCTGCGAAAACGCTTTATAAAAGCGCCGAAATGTAAAAAGGCCAACCCCCTATGAAGCCACTGGACCTGACGCGTTTCGACCTCAATCTTCTAGTGGTGCTTGAGGCGCTTTGGGCGGAAAGGCACGTCGGGCGTGCGGCGCAGCGCCTGCATCTGTCGCAGTCGGCCACTAGCCATGCCCTGTCGCGGTTGCGCACAGCGTTTGATGATCAGTTGTTCATTCGCAATCCCCGTGGCATGGCGCCGACGCCGCTGGCCACCGAACTGATGCCCAGAGTGGCAGCGGTGCTCGAGTCGGTACGGTTGGTCGCCAGCCCACGGGGGCCATTCGATCCGGCGCGTCTGCAGGCGACACTGTCGGTAGCGGCCACCGATTACGCCGTGTTGACCGTCATCGCCCCGGCGCTGGCGAAACTTCAGGCGGCGGCGCCTGAGATGATGCTGAAACTCGGTCCAGTGGATGGCGAATCGGCGATGCGCTTGCTGGACGCCGGTGAGATCGACCTGGTGCTGGGTTCGGGTTCGTTTGCGCAGGTGCCGCAACGCTTTGATTGCCAGTTCGCGCACAAGGAGCGTTTTGTCGGCATCGCCCGCAAAGGACATCCGGCATTGGTCAAGCGCGGCAGGAAACTGCACATGACGCTGGATGACTTCACTCGCCTGCCGCACGTTCTGATTTCGCCCCGTGGCGATGCCCGCGGCGCGGTCGATGACGCGCTGGAACAGCTCGGTCGCAGCCGCAAGGTCAGCGTCACCTGCCCGAGCTTTCTGGCGGTACCGTTCATGATCGGCGCATCGGAATCGATTGCCGTGGTCGCCGAACGCATCGCTTTACAGCTGCAGGAAGCCGCACAGCTGAGCATTTTTGAGTTGCCTTTGCCGCTGCCGACCTGGGAGGTCTTCGTCGTCCGCGCGCGCGGGCGCGCCAACGAGCCGGAGGTTGAATGGATCACCAGAATGCTGATCGGCGACTGATGATCGATCTGGTGCATCGAGAGGCTGCACCAATGCCATTGGATCGCGCGCCTCGGTGCTCCTAGAGTGCGGACATCCGTTCAACATCCCTGGAATTCTCATGCAAACCGAGCCCACGCTGGTCATGGTCCCTTGCTTCGCCGGTGCGCCGTGGCAGCTCAACCAACTCAGCCACTTGCAGCACCGCGCCATGCGTACGTTGCGCTTACCGGACGACGTCGCTGATCTGGAAACGCTCGCCAACTTCATCGTTGATCAAGTGAAAGATCTCGAATGCTACGTGCTGGTGGGCGACTCCTACGGCGCGGTCGCCTCGATCGCTGTTGCAACGCGCCAGCCAAAAGGCCTCAAGGGCCTGGTGCTGTCCGGCGGTTTCGCCAGAAGCCCGATCACCTCGCCCCTGCTGAAAACGCTGGCCGCACTGGCGCCGTTTTTCTCCGGGCCGTTTTATCGCCAGGCGACCCTGCGCTTCCACGCCGCGCAACTGGCTTCATCGTTCGACAAGGAAGGTGAAATCCCTTGGTCAGCTGCCAGGAGCCGCGCTTTCTTCATCAAGCACACCCCGCACAAGGCCTACGTCAACCGCGTGCGCTCGATCGAGAACGTCGACTACACCGACCTGCTGTCAAAGATCGACGTACCGACGCTGATACTCACGCCCGAGGAAGACAGGTTGATCGGTAAACAGGCTGCGCGGATCCTGCTGAATGGCATAAAAGGCGCGCAGGAAGTCATCATGCCGAGAACCGGGCATATGTTCCGGTTCTCGCATCCGGTGGCGTATTCGTTGGAGGTCAGGCAGTTTCTGGAGCGGGTAGCGTTGTAATTGTCCGGGGGCAGTCAGATGCCGCAGCCATGATCAATCCGAATTGCCGTTTATTGTTGCAGCCGCTAGCCTCAGCAACAGCCAAAAGCACAAATCAGAGACCCGCATGACGCTACGCCCCGCCACCGATGGTGACCAGACAACCCTCTTTGACTTGCATCGCGCAGTCTTTCGCGAGCACATCGAGAAAATATGGGGCTGGGATGAGAAGTGGCAACGGGCAAATTTCACAGCGGAATTCGCCTGCGCAGCCACTTCGGTTATTGAACAAGATGGCCGGATTATTGGATACGTGCAGATTCTGGATAAAGAGGATCGAATCCAGGTTCAGAACATCGCTATTTCGCAGGCGTACCAAGGCAAGGGCATTGGCTCGCGCATTTTGAGGAACCTCCAGCTGCAAGCCGCTGCCCGCAAGGTGCCGTTGCAGTTGGGCGCTTTTCGCACGAACACATTGGCGCAAAAGCTCTATGAACGACTGGGCTTTCGCCGGACTGGCACAACAGACACGCATATCGAAATGTCATGGACCGGCACCTGACAGTCAGCAGCCGTGATCCGAATCCATGAGCGTAAAAGACCTTCCCCGACTCAACCTGTAAGGACATTCAATGCCACGCTCGCTGCAGTTCGAACAAGTCGACGTATTCGCCGATCACCCCTACGAAGGAAATGCGCTGGCCGTGGTGGTGGATGCTGATGGGCTGACGACCGAGCAGATGCAGGCGTTCGCCCGCTGGACGCAACTCAGTGAGACCACTTTTCTGTTGAAGCCCGAAGCGCCGGACGCGCACTACCGTGTCCGCATCTTTACACCGTTGCGAGAGTTGCCCTTCGCTGGGCATCCCACGCTGGGCAGCTGCAAAGTGTGGCTCGCGCAGAACGACAAGCCTGAGCAGGTCGAGATTATTCAGGAGTGCTCGGCGGGCTTGATTCGGGTACTCAAACAAGGTCCGCAACTGGCGTTCTCCGCGCCACCATTGGTGCGCAGCGGGCCGCTGGAGGCAACGACGCTCAACCTGATCGAACAAGGACTCGGCCTCGCCAGCGGGCAGATCCGCGCGAGCCAATGGGTCGATAACGGCCCGGGGTGGGCGGGCGTGTTGCTGGCGAGTCGCGAAGAAGTGCTGGCGATAAAGCCTGATTACGCGGCGCTGCAAGGGCTGAATGTCGGGGTTATTGCGCCGTGGGCGGGTTCCGGAGCTGAAACGGACGTGGAAGTCAGAGCCTTCATGGGCGAGGAATGCGCCGAGGACGCCGTCACCGGCAGCCTCAATGCGAGCCTGGCTCAGTGGCTGATCGGCTCAGGCATCCTCGGCGACCGCTACACCGTGAGCCAAGGCACCGCCATAGGCCGCCGCGGCCGATTGCACATCCAGAACGTGGACGGCACCGTCTGGGTCGGCGGTGCCGTTCAGCACTGCATTTCCGGCCGGGTGGTGTTTTGATGAGCCATGGCAGCCTGGGCGATTAACCGCGCCAACCGCTACTCCGAGCCGGAGTCGAACTCGCTCAAATATGCAGCCAGGCCAGCGATCCCAGCATGACGCCGACACCGGCGGCGCCAAACGAGACGCGCCGCAGCCATTCCTTGCGCGTCAGCAAGGTGATGGCTGCCAGTGAAATGGCGATTTGAATCGCGGTCATGGCCTGGGCCCAGCGGTGATGCTGATGCAGCACCTGCTCAGACTTTTCCTCCCACGCTTGTGCCTGTTGCTCAAGCACTTCGGCCTTCTTGCGCGCCTGCTCTTTCTGCTCCGCGTAGCGCCGCGCCTCGGCAGCATAGTGGGCGGAATCCAGCCCCGGCAGATGGCTGGCCAAATCCGACAGATTCTGCCGGCTGGATTTGGCCTGGTAGTAGTTCCATTCGTTGGCGGCTTCGGTCTTCTGGATCGCGGCGTTGTTTTTATCCATCGCCGCCTCACTTTCCGTCGAACCGGCCTGATAACTCATCAGGGCGCCCACGGTCGCCATGATCGCCGTCATCACCGCAATCTTGCTGGCGAAGCGATCGCCTTGTGCATGGGCATGATGGGTGGTGTGCTCGATGTGTTGCTCGTGGGGGCTGGGAACTTCGAACTCTTCAGGCATGGCTGTCGAACTGGGATGGGTGATGAAAGATGGGCGACATTATGAGGACAACCACAGCGAAACGCGCAAGCCACGCTGCGCCACTTCATCGACGAAACTCAAACCCACCCGAATCCCCGTCCGCTCGGCAATCGCCCTGACAATCGACAGCCCCAACCCGGACCCGGCTTCCCCGGTGCCCAGGCTGCGGTAAAACGGATCGAACACCAGCGCCTGTTCTTCGACGCGGATGCCCGGCCCCGAGTCCTTGATTTCGATGCGCGCGCCCGCCTCCGTCCGTTCGACGCTGAGGTCGACGCGCCCGCCCGCCGGGGTATAGCGGATGGCGTTATCCACCAGGTTCTTGATCAGGATGAACAGGTCCAGTTCGTTGATGAGGACCGGCACGTCCTCGACGCTGTCAACGCCGATATCGAGGTCTTTGTTCTCTGCCAGTGGCAGGAGGTCTTCCAGTACACGGCGAAACACTGCATGTACCGACACGGTGGCCTCGGCGCGTTGCGCGATTGATTGTGCGGCAGCCAGGGCGAGCAATTGCTCGATCAGCTTGCGACTGCGCTCGATCCCCTGAGCCAGTGGCAGAAAGTTCTGCCGGGTGTCAGCCGACATGGGCGTAGCGGCCAATCGCTCGGCCTGCAGGGACAGCGCCGTCATCGGCGAACGCAGCTCATGGGCGGCATCGGCGATAAACCGTCGTTGCGCCTCCATGGCCTGTGCAACGCGGCGGAGCAATCGATTGATCGCCACGACGAAGGGCCGGATCTCGCTCGGCAGGTGCTGTTCATCAATCGCATGCAGCGCCTGTTGGTCACGCTGATCGATTTCCGCCGAGAGGGTCGCGATCGGGCGAAACAGCTTGCGCACCAGATCCGCCACCACCAACAGCAGCACCGGAAACAGAATCAGAAACGGCAACAGACTGCGCCAGGCGCTTTCCCGTGCTTCCTTGTCGCGCACGTCGGCTTCCTGCGCGACCGCGATGCGCTCGCCTGCCGAGGTGGTTCTGACCAACACACGATAGTTTTCACCGGCTATGTTCAACGTCGACAAACCATCGGCCAGGATCAGCGGAAAGGGCAACGGAAGGCTGGCGTCGTCAGTGCCGAGCGCTTTGCTACTGTCGGCCAGGTACTGCACGGTGATCCGCGAGTCTTCATCATCACCAACGGCCTGGCCGGCAGCGGGATACCCCAGGGTCATGTGCTGCAGGTCAAACAGCAGCGCGACCTGGCGCAAGCTTTCGTCCTGCATTTCGTGCGCTTCGTCGAGCGCCGAAACGAATGCGAATGCACCGGCGAGCAAAGCGACGATGAGAATCGCCAGTGACAGCGTGACCGAAAGCCGTGCCTGCACCGAATCGCTCAAACGCCTTTTGAAACCATCCATCCCATCCCCCTGACATTCTTGATGACATGGTTTCCCAGTTTGCGCCGCAGCGAATGGATCAAAAACTCCACCGCGTTGCTTTCCACTTCGTTGCCCCAGCCGTAAATCCGGTCCTCAAGTTCACTGCGCGAAAGAATCGCCCCCGGGCGGATCAACAGCGCCTGCAACAGCGCAAACTCGCGACTGGACAATTGCACTTCAATAACTTGCGCGGTGGAGGCCTGTTTGGACACCAGGTTCAACGACACCTCGCCATTATCCAGCAGCGATTGCGCGTTACCGCCGCGACGGCGCAATACCGCACGCATCCGCGCCAGCAACTCGGCCATGGCGAAAGGTTTGAGCAGGAAGTCGTCGGCGCCGCCATCGAGGCCGCGCAGCCGGTCATCGAGGCCATCGCGGGCGGTGATAATCAGCAGCGGCACGGGGTTGTTGCGCGCGCGAATGGCGTCCAGCACATCAAGCCCGTCCTTGCCGGGCAGGCCGAGGTCCAGCAACACCAGGTCGTAGTTCTGAGTGTCCAGCGCCGCCAGCGCGGTGAGGCCGTTTTTCACCCAGTCGGTGGCGTAGCTCGCGTCCTTGAGCGCGACCTCGATGGCTTCGCCAATCATCAGGTCATCTTCGACCAACAGAATCCGCATGCAGCGCTCCGACAGAGAAAAGCGCGATGGTCATTGCCATCGCGCCTGTATTGAAGCACTTGAACCGGCGTTTGTCCGCCGCCGCTTCAGCGCTGTGATCACTGTTTGCCATTCAGCGAATCGAAGGCGTTCAGCAGATCATCCATGGCCGCCTTGCAGTCAGCCTGCTGCGGCGAGCTGGCGCGCAGGGCATCCAGCGCGCGGTCAATCGCCTTGTCCAACACATGCCAGTCGGCAGCGGCACGCGGCTTGATGCCGGCTTCGGCGGAGTCCCAAGTCGTTTCCAGATCCTTGATACGGGTCTTGGCGCCGGGCAGGTCATTTTTCTCGACCAGCGCACTGACGTTGGCGGCGATGTTGCGGAACTCGCTCAGGTCACCCAGCTTCGAACCCGACTGCGGCGGCGCGCTCAACGAGCTGGTCGGTGCACCGGCAGCGGGTTTGTCAGCGGGTTTCGAGCAGCCGGCGAGGCTGCCGAGCAGCATCAGAGACGAGATGATCGCGACGTGGCGAAAAACGGTTTTGAAGGCGTGCATATTGATTCCTTGGTGGGTATCCAAACGTTTATTGAGTGAGGGTTTTGCGATTGCCAAGGCTGATCTGCGCGACCGCCACCAGTAGCACGATGACGCTGAGGAAGATCGCACTGGTCCAGGCGGCGCCCATGCCCAGGCCACCGTAGGTCTTGGCCTGAGTCAGCAAGTCACCGAGAGAGGCGCCGAACGGGCGAGTCAGGATGTAGGCGATCCAGAACGTCAGCACTGCGTTGGCCCCCATCCGCCAGGCCAACAGCGTCGCCGCAAGCAGCGCGCCGAAAATCACTGCACCGACGGTGAAGCCCAGCCCCAGCGCTTCGGTGGCCAGGTCCCCGGCGGCAGTGCCCAGGGCAAAGGTGCAGAGCACCGTAGACCAGTAAAAAAGCTCGCGCCGCGGCGTGTTGATTTCACGGATCGACAGGCTGTCCTCCATCGTGAACCAGATCAGGAAATTCACAGCCAGCAACACCGAGAACACCGCGGTGCTGACGTACAGGCTGATGTCGAGCATGTCGGTCATAATGTCGGTGATCTGCGTGCCGACGATGCTCACCAGCACCACGGTCAACCAGTAGATCCAGGGTGTATAGGCAGTTTTGCGCATTTGCAAGAACAGCGCCCCCCCGAGTAACAGCGCCATGCCGATGCTGGTCCAGCCAGCGCCGAAGCCAATATCCACGGCGAGGAAGTCAGCGCCGGTTTCACCCACGGTCGTCGAGAGAATCTTGATTACCCAGAAGGCCAGTGTCACTTCGGGGACTTTGTTAAGCCATCCGGCTTTTGCGGGATTCATGTGCGGGTTGCCTCTCCTGTCCAGCGCTGAATGTGCGCTGAGGGAGACGATAAGGGCCAACACTTAGCTGAGACTGAGGGCGTACACGAAGCGATTGATTCAGTGGCGCGCCCTGCTCTGCCGAAATTTTCCGCCGTGCCCGGTTCGATCACCTAACCTCATAGATTGTGTGATCAACGAGAACCGGTCCCTCCGATGCGCAACACATTGAAGTCATTGTTTTTTGTCGCGCTGACCGTGCTCGCTTCGGGCAGTTCGCTGCTGTGCGCGGCGGATTTGCCGGCGCCCTCGGCGACCACTGCGGCACCGCTGGTGGAGGTCTCGCAAAGTGATCTGCAAGCCTTGCAACTGCGTCTCGACGGACTGAAGCAGCAGATTTCCGCCGCCAACAATTACAACCAGCTCGAAGGCCCGCAGGACCGGGTGCAGACGTTCATTCTGGATGTCGATCGGTTGTCCGCATCGTTGTTGCCGCAGCAGGCGCAACTGGCGGTGCAACTGGGGGTGCTCGGCGCCGCACCAGATACGCAGATTGCCGCCGAGCAGGCGGAAATCGCCGCACAACGGGCGTTGCTCAGCGAGCAGAAAAACAAGGTCGATGCCACGCTCAAAAGCCTTGCCGCGCTCAAACAAAGCGCAGCCGAGCTGATTACACAAATCGCCGGCATCCGCCGCACACTGCTCGAAAGCGAACTGACGCTGCGCACCGACAGCATCCTGAGCCCGGACTTCTGGTCGCCATTGGTCGCGCCGGAGCCGGACGACCGCCAGCGCCTGAAGTTTTTCATCGATCAGGTGAACCTCACCTGGGCCACCGTCTGGGCCCCGGGGGAACGGTTTTTCACCTGTGTGCTGGTGCTCCTGGCGCTGGCTTTCTGGACGGTCGGCCGCCGACTTGCCGAACGCGGCCTGACCTGGCTGTGCATCCACCGCATGCCGGAAGGTCGCCTGCGTCGCAGCGCGCTGGCATTCGCCTCGGCGCTGGCGACCCTGGGCACCACAGCCATCGCCCTGCATCTGCTGTTCTATGCCTGCACCCGTCACGAGCCGCTGACGCCAGTGCTGCAGACTTTTTCCGAAGAATTCGAAAAAGCCGTTTACGCCTGCGTCCTGATCACCGCGTTGAGCCGCGCACTGCTGTCGACCCAGCATCCTTCATGGCGGCTGCCGGCGATGGCCGATTCGGTGGCGCTGGCGTTGCGCCCCTATCCGAGGATTCTCGCCGCCACCCTGCTGGTGCTGGTGACGCTGGTGCAAGTCAGCAACGCCACCGGCATGAGCAGCCAGATCGTGATCGCCCAGCGCGGGGTGATCGCCATCGTGGTGATCGTGATTCTGGTGCCATTGCTGTTGCGCGTCGGCAAAGTGCGCAAGGCGTTGATCAGCGCCAACGAACCGGAGGCCGCCAGCACGTTTGCCGGAGCGATCTACAGCATCGCCACGGTGTGCATGGGCGTGTCGGCGCTGGCCTTGCTCACCGGCTACGTGTCGCTGGCCCGCTTCATCACTTTTGAGCTGGTATGGGCCTATATCGTGCTGGCCGGGTTCTATTTACTGGTGCAAGTGGTCAAGGACGCCTGCGAGTACCTGTTCTCGCCGCGCTACTCGGCGGGCAAGACGCTCAAGCAGACTTTGGGCCTGGGCGACCGGCGGCTGGAACAGATCTCGATTGTGCTGTCCGGTGCCAGCCGCGCCGGGCTGTTGCTGCTGGCGGTCATCACCTTGTTCGTCGGCGGCATCGGCACCACGTTCGGGCAACTGACCAGCAATGTCCTGGGCATTCTGGGTGGTGCCGGCTTGCGCAAGCTGAACATCGTCCCCGCGCACCTGATCAATGCCGTGCTGGCGCTGCTGATCGGTATCTACCTGATCCGCGCCCTGCGCCGCTGGCTCGACAACGAATTCCTGCCCAAGACCGACATGGATCCGGGCATGTGCGCGTCGCTGAGCACGCTGTTTTCCAACATCGGTTATGCCACGGTTATCCTCCTGACGCTGTCGTCACTGGGCGTGCGCTGGACCAATCTGGCGTGGATCGTCAGTGCGTTGTCGGTGGGGATCGGTTTCGGCTTGCAGGAAATCGTCAAGAACTTCGTCTCCGGGCTGATCCTGCTCACCGAGCGCCCGGTGAAGGTCGGCGACCTGATCAGCATCAGCGGTGTCGAAGGCGATATCCGCCGGATCAACGTGCGCGCCACGGAAATCCAGCTCAGCGACCGCTCCATCGTGATCGTGCCCAACTCACAACTGATCTCGCAGAACCTGCGCAACGTCACCCTCGGCGGCAGCGCCCAGGGGGTGGCGAGCCTGGAGCTGATGTTCCCGCTGGACATCGACCCGGAACAGGTCAAGGAACTGCTGCTGAACACCTACCGCGAAAACGAAAACATCCTCGACAAACCGGCGTCGTACGTACGCTTCAGCAAACTCTCGCCCGATGGCATCACCTTGACGGTGACGGGCTACGTCGGCAGCCCACGGATTGTCGGCGGGACCAAGAGTGATCTGCTGTTCGAGATTCTCAAGCGGCTGGGGGATGCGGGGATTGCGCTGGCGAAACCAGCGTCGAGCCCGTGACCCCTAAAAGGTTTTGCGGTGTACACGGACTTGGTTACTGGCCGAGATTACTGTGGGAGCTGGCTTGCCAGCGATGGCGGTGCGTCAGTCTGCACGGGTGGTGGCTGACACGGACCCATCGCTGGCAAGCCAGCTCCCACAGGGCTTTGTGGTGATTGCGGGATTGCGCGCAGGGAACAAGCCTACTCGCGAAGAGCCTCAGGCCGGCGCCCAGCGCCGGTGTAGCCAGCGCGCGAACGCATCCAGCGCAAAACCCAGTACGCCGATCAGCAGCACCATCGCCATCAGTTCCGAATACGCCAGGCGATCACGCGTATCGAGGATGAAGTAGCCCAACCCGGCGCTGACCCCGAGCATCTCGCACGGCACCAGTACGATCCACAAAATGCCGATCGACAGCCGCACCCCGGTCAGCACATGGCCGAGCACGCCGGGCAGGATCACCTTGCGCAGGGTTTCCCAACGGGTGGCGCTAAGACTACGACTGAGTTGCAGCCAGCGCGGGTCGAGCTGGCATACGCCGGCCACGGTGTTGAGCAGGATCGGCCACACCGCGGCAAAGGTCAGCAGGAAGTAGATCGGCTGATCACCGACACCCATCAGCATCACCACCACCGGCATCCACGACAGCGGCGAAATCATCCGCAGAAACTGAAACGCCGGCGTGGTTGCCGCTTCCAGATGCCGGTAACTGCCAATCATCAAGCCCAGCGGCACACCGATCAGCAGCGCCAGCAGCAGCCCGACCAGAATCCGCTTCAGGCTGACCAGCACATGCTCGTACAGCTCCGGGCGCAGCAACAGTTCGCCGAGGCTCGCCAGAGTTGCCTCGGGTGAAAAGCGCAACGCCAGGCTGTCGTTGTCGCCAAACAGATGCACACCCAGCCACCACAGCAGCAACAGGCACAACAGCCCCGCGACACCCAACAAACCCTGCACGGTCAATGAAGATCGCTGGCGCATCAGAGGCCGAACTCCTCGCTGCGTTCGAAGCTTTCCGGCAGGCCAAAGGTCTGCATGCCGCCAACAGCCGCGATGGCGTTGCGCACGAAGCGATCATCCACCAGATCCTTGGCGGTCTGCTGCGGATCAAGGCCGGCGAGGAAACCCTTGTCACCCTCGATCAGCGTGTCCTTCAGGCGCTTGACCAGTTCCTCGGTGTAGCTGGGGAACGGATACGGCTGAAAGTCGATGCGCTGCTCGTCCCAATGGCTGTGCTGGATCGCGCCGCTGGCCAGATACTGCTCGCGGTCGCTGCTGGCCGGCGACAGCACCCGGTCGAGCACCGGTTGCGCGTGCGGCGTGTAGCGATTGGCGCCGTCCCTGGACAGCAGTTTTGCAGCTTCGGCGCGGTTGTCGCGGGTCCAGACCTGCGCCTTGACGATCGCGTTGACGACTTTCTGCGACCACTCGGGACGGTGATTCAGATCCTGCTCATGCATGAACACCACGCAGCAAGCGTGATTACGCCAAACGTCACCGGTAAAACGCTGTACGCGGCCAACCTTGAGTTCCTCGGCCAGCGCGTTGAACGGCTCGGCGACGATGTAACCAGCGATGCGTTTGCTCGCCAGGGCCGGCGGCATATCGGACGGCGGCAACACCAGCAGATTGACTTCGTTCGGCGCCAACGCGGCGCTCGCCGATTTGCTCACCGGCACCAGCCCGTGATCGCGGAACAGCTGCTGCACCACCACGTTATGAATCGAATACCAGAACGGAATCGCCACCGATTGCCCACCGAGTTGCTTGACCTCGGTGATGCCCGGCGCCACGGTCAGGCCCGAGCCGCCGACGTGGTTCCACGCCACGACCTTGGCCGGCACCTTGCTGCCGTAACGCGCCCACACGGTCATCGGTGACAGCAGATGAATCACGTTGACCTGCCCGGAAATGAACGCCTCGATCACCTGCGCCCAACTGCGCAGCAGCACCGGGCGCTCGGCCTGAATGCCTTCGGCCTCGAACAGCCCGTTGTTGTGCGCCACCAGCAACGGCGTGGCGTCGGTGATCGGCAGATAACCGATGCGCACCGGCGCGTTCGGCTCGGCAGCGGCACGGGCATTCAAGCTGTTGAGCAACGGCAACGCGCCGCCAGCGGTCAGCAACGCGCTGAGTTTGAGGAAGTCACGACGTGTGTGAGTAAAGTCGTCCAGGCACATGGTCAATCTCCGACGTAGCGGGCACAGGTTGAGTAACGGGATTGCGGCTCGCCCGCCGAAGGGTTTTGAGGATGTCGATGCGCAGCGCGCCCAGTTCCTCGACCAGCTCGGCACGCGGCTGAGGCAGGTCGATGCGCCACTCGCCGAGGATGTGCGCCGGGCTGTTACCCAGTAGCAGAATCCGCTCGGAGAGCAGCAGGGCTTCGTCGATATCGTGGGTAATCAATACGGCTGCGGTGTGGTGCTCGGCAATCAGTTGCAGGAGCAACTGCTGCATGTCGGCGCGGGTGATTTCATCCAGCGCACCGAACGGTTCATCGAGCAACAGCACCTGCGGCTGACGGGCCAGACAACGGGCCAGCGCGGTGCGCTGGGCCATGCCGCCGGACAGCTGCGCCGGGTGCTGCAACCGCGCGTGTTCGAGGCCGACCGCAGCGATGGCGTGGTCGATCCGCGCCTTGCGCTGCTCGGCCGTGAGATGCGGCTGGCGGGCGAAGTCGAGACCGAAGGCGACGTTCTTTTCCAGGGTCAGCCACGGCAACAGGCTCGGGTCCTGAAACGCCACCGCCACCCGAGGGTGCGCGCCGGTCAGCGGTTCGCCAAGCAGGCTCACCCGGCCCTGCTGCGGTGCCTGCAACCCCGCCAGGACACGCAGCAGACTCGATTTGCCGACACCGCTGGGGCCGAGAATCGTCACCACTTCGCCGGGCTGCAATTGCAGGTCGAAGTGCTCCAGCACGGTGTGCCAGCCCTGCTCTCGCGGGTAGCCGAGGCTGATGCCCTGCGCCTCCAGCACCGGCGCGGTCATGCCGTCGCTTCCCGTTTCTGCCGCTGCAATTCAGCGCGCAGTTGCACCAGGCTCGGCGTGACGATCGGCACGAACGCCGACTCACGCCAGCGCCGGGCGAAACCACTGCCGTGCTCGGTCAGATAGGCCTTGCCGCCGCTGGATTGCAACTCCAGTTGCACCGCATTGGCGGCGGATTCGGCCAGTGCGATGCGGATCTGGAACAACGCGCCCGGCTGGGTCAGGAAGCGCCCGTCATGCAGGCCCTGCTTGAGCGCATCGACGCTCCGAGCCAGTTGCTCGCGTTGTTCTTGCAACGGCTCCAGCAGAATCGAACGACCGTTCTGTAAATGTCCTTCGACCTCGGCCAACGCACGTCGCGTCAGGCCCAGCGCCATGCCGCACTGCAAGCCAAGAAACGCCGGGCGCACCGCCGGCAGAAACTTGCGAGCATCTTCATGCAGCAGCCATTCGCGACCGACCGCCACTTGCGCGAAATCGATGGCGGCAGTGTTGCTCGATTGCAGCCCCATCAGTTGCAGGTCGGCGGAACGTGTTACACCGGCCGCGCCATCCGGGATGGCTAGCACGAAGGGTGAACCGCCCGCCTCATGCTCGATCGCCGCCGCCACCACAAAACCGCTTTTGCGCAGGTTGGTCACCCAATGCAGGCGCCCGTTCAAGGCCCAGCCGTCAGCGGCACTGGCGGCGCGCACTTGCAGTGCCTCGATGCCTGACAGGTACTTCATCGCGTTGGACAAACCGGTGGCGCCGGCCAGTTCTGCGCTGAGCAGTGAAGGCAGCAACTTTTCCCTTAGTGCAGCGTTGGGACTGTGCAGCAAGTATTCGATAAAGGCCCTTTGGCCCCAGAATACGAACGCCGCTGCCAATGAATGGCTGGCGACGGCGGCCAGGGTTTCCACGGCATCGCTGACGTGACCACCGCTGCCGCCCAGCGCCGGGCTGACGCCGACCCGTAGCACCCCGGCCTGCGCCAGTTGTGTCAGCACCTGTTGCGGATCGCCGTCGCCCGCATCCAGGGCCTGGGCGTTGTGTTCCAGCCATTGCATCAATGCCGGATTGAGCATGTCGTTTCTCTCCTTGTACGCAGCCGCATCAACCATAGACGATGCGGCCCGAAGCGCTGGCGGATTACGCGCGATACGCCGCCAGCTCAGGGTTGAGCGGCGTGTCGGCGAATACGTTGGCGAAGTTGCACAGGGTCGCCAGGCTGATGCCGAGGATCACTTCCAGCGCATTGCCTTCGGTGTAGCCGGCGGCCTTGAATTGGTTGAAGGTCTGATCGCTGACCTTGCCCCGGGTAGCAATCACCTCGCGGGCAAATGCGGCCAGGGTTTCCAGTTTTGCCACGGGCACAGTGGCTTTTTCACGCAGCGCACTGACCACTTCCGGCGGCAGTTTGGCCTTATTCAGCGCCACGGCGGTATGACCTGCGACACAGAAATCGCAACCATGGTTGGTCGCGGCAATCAGTTGCACCACTTCGCGCTCGGCGAGGCTGAGTTCGGACTTGCCATTGAGCGCCGATACCGTAACGTAGGTTTCCAGTGCGGCCGGGGCATTGGC
This sequence comes from Pseudomonas sp. S8, assembly GCF_050473925.1. Taxonomy (NCBI): domain Bacteria; kingdom Pseudomonadati; phylum Pseudomonadota; class Gammaproteobacteria; order Pseudomonadales; family Pseudomonadaceae; genus Pseudomonas; species Pseudomonas sp. S8. The sequence goes on along the minus strand of NZ_JBFDVZ010000016.1, from coordinate 835,569 downwards.
CAGCACGGCCAGCAGGTTCGGAATGAATCCGGAGTTTTTCTGCGCATTTTCCAGAAACGGTCTGGCGGCTTCGGGAGCGCTTTGCACGGTGTGAAGAGTGACGCGCGACATGGAGTGGACTCCTGCTGTTGAGTGTCCGGCCAGTCTGTTGGTTATAAAAATTTCGATCCATATTCTAAAGTAGCGATTACTTGCTCCTGAGTGTTTCCATTAGATGATTTCGTCCAGCCCCCTGGTTGATTGGTTATTAGAAAGCCTCGAACTCGATGCCAGCCTGTTTCACGTCGGGCGCTATTGCGGTGGCTGGCATGCAAGTACGCACGGACTGGCGCGCGCCAGTTTTCACTTGATCGTGCAGGGCCGCTGCTGGCTGCACATTGACGGGCAGGAGCAGTCGATAGTGTTGAGCGCGGGAGATGCGGTATTTCTGCTGCGCGATCTGAACTACCGCCTCTCCAGCGCCGAAGAGCCGGCCCTCGCCCAAACACTGCCGCGCAGGGCCATGACCGCGCTCGACAGTCAGGCACAGGATGGCGTCGGGCTGGTCTGCGGGTTCTTTCATTTCAAGTCCGGGCTGTCGTCGCTGATCATCGAAGGCCTGCCGGACTGGATCATCCTGCGCGCGGGCGATCCTTCTTCGAGCGCGGCGCGAGCCTTGTTCGAGTTGATCCTGCAAGAGTGCGAACGCTTGCCGGCGCCCTCCTCGGCGCTGCTCGAACGCTTGAGTCATCTGCTGTTTTTGTATGTGTTGCGCCAACAGATGGCCGACAACCAGAGCCTCGGCGGCCTCGTGGCTTTGGCGCGCAATCCGCAGTTCGCGCCGTTGCTGGACCAGTTGATCGAACAACCGCAATTGCCGTGGTCGCTGGAGAGCATGGCGGCGAGTATCGGCCTGTCGCGCTCGGCGTTTTTCAAACGCTTCAACGAACTGGCCGGGCAATCGCCGGGGCAGGTATTGCTGGCGTTGCGCATTCGGCATGCCCGCCAGTTGCTGCGGGCCAATCACACGGTGGAACAGGTGTGCGCGGCCGTGGGCTATCAGTCGATCGCCGCATTTACCCGGGCGTTTGCCAAGTCGGTGGGGGTGCAACCGGGGGCTTATCGCAAGCAGCATGAGGGGCGCTGAGCGACGCGTTAGTATGCCGTCGCTGCTGGAAAGCACCGAGAGAAACTGTGGGAGCGAGCTTGCTCGCGAAAGCGCCGGCACAGGCAAAATCTCCAGCGACTGATACACCGCTTTCGCGGGCAAGCCCGCTCCCACAGTGGATGGTGTAGATCAGCGGATCTGTGTACACCGCAAAAACTTGTGGGAGCTGGCTTGCCAGCGATGGCGTTGGTGCATCCAGCATCTTTATTGACTGAACCGGCGCTTTCGCGGGCAAGCCCGGCTCCCACAGGGGAGATGTGTGGATCACGGGATTTATGCACGCCACGAGACCTGTGGGAGCCGGGCTTGCCCGCGAAGGCGGCGGTACGTTTGGCATCCTGGCTTGGTTCGTTCCTTATTCCACTAATCAACCACAAAACCATTTTTTAATCTTTTATTGCTATTAACCTCGCCCTCTATAATTGCGCCCCTGTACTCAACTCATAAAAAGGGATGCTTCATGCAAAGACGCCTGTTACTGGCCGCACTGTTCGTCACTGTCGCCGGTTGTGCCAGCCCGCCGCCTGCCGCCGTTCACACCCATGCCCCCGCCAGTTCAACCCTGCAAGGCGACGCCACGCGTCCGGCGCAGGCGCAATGGATCCGCACCGAGCTGTACTTCTCGGTGGGCACCGTGGATGGCAAGGAAGGCGCGGTCAGCCCGGCGCGCTGGCGCGAGTTTCTCGACAAGGAAGTGACGTCGCGGTTTCCCGACGGTTTCACCGTGTTCGATGCCTATGGGCAGTGGCGTGATCATGGGGCGAAAGAGCCTGAGCGGCTGAGCACCAAGGTGATCGTGATCCTGCACGAGAACAATCCACAGAACGCCGGCAACATCGAGGCGATTCGCCTGGCGTACAAACGCATTACCGGGGACTTGTCGGTACTGCGCCTGTCGCAACCGGCCGACGTTTCGTTTTAATCGCTGATCTGCCCCAGAGCTTGCCGAGGCGTCGACGCCACGCGGCTCAATCCCGCCAGCAGCAGCGCACCGACCAGCAACACGCCAATCCCCAGAAACGCGCCCCACCCCACCACCGTCACGCTCGAATAGAGCATGTACAGGCACAGCCCGAAAAACACCAGCGGCAACAGCGGGTACAACGGCACCTTCACCGGCCTCGGCACCTCAGGGAAAAGCCGGCGCAGAATGATCAACGCCAGGCTGCTGAAGCTCAGAAACAGCCAGTACACCGGGGTCAGGTACTCGACCATGGTGTTGAAGCCGCTCTGGGTGAAACTGCCGAACAGCACCAGCAACAATGCCACCGCGCCCTCCGCCAGCAAGGCTTTGCGCGGCACGCCGTCGCGTTCGTGCCACTCGCCGAAGCGACGCAACTGCGGCACATCGCGGGCCGCGGCATAGGTGGTGCGGGCGCCGACCAGCAAGGTCGAGTTGATGCTGGCGATGGCCGCGATGCCCACCATCAGCAGAATCAGCAGCACCCCCGGCGCACCGAATGCACGGTTCAACAGTTCCACCGCCGGTGCGTTGCTCGCCGCCAGTCCGGCGAATCCCAGGCCTCGCACAAACGCCCAGTTCAGCGCCAGATAAATCGCCATCAGCAGCGTCAGCGCACCGAGCATGGCGATGAAAATTCCTCGCCGCCCATCGCGCACTTCCGCCGATAATGTGGCCGCATCGCTCCAGCCGCCAAACGCCAGAAACACAAAAATCATCGCCGCGGAAAACCCAGCCATACCGGTGTTTTCCGGCGCAACCGAAACGCTCGCTGGCGCTGCTTCAATCCCCTTCCACGCCAGCCACACCCCGGCGCTGGCGATGCTCAGAAAGCCCAGCGCCAACAAGCCCACCAGCAAGGTCTGAGTGATGAAACCGATGTGCTTGCCAGTGAGATTGAGCAGCACCAGCGCGGCGATCACCCCGCCAGCAAAAAGCCCCAAACCGTATCGACCGAGCGGCACCACGGCATTGACGTAATCGGCAAACATGAACGCCGACAAGGCGATCCAGCCCGTGTGCATCACCGAGAAGCGTGACCAGGCAAACAGGAACCCCATGCGCTCGCCATAGGCGGTGCGCAGAAAGTGATAGTCGCCGCCAGGATGTGGGAATGCCGTGGCCATTTCGGCAAAGCACAACGCCCCGGCCATCGACGCCAGGCCGCCGAGCACCCACACCCAGTAGAAATATGCCGGCCCGACGTTCAGCGCCACGGTCGGCGCGGTCTTGAGGATGTCGGTGGTGATCACCATGCCCAGCGTGATCAGCAGCGCCTGCAACACTGGCAGATGGCGCTTGGGGCCGTTGGAGTGATTCATGCAGAGTTCCGCAAAAAGTCCGCCATCCGTGGCGGTTCGACTCAGAAGCCGTAAGTGGCGCTGGCGTAGTAATACGCGCCATTGGTGCCAATCGGCGACAGCACGTCATACGGCAGGTTGCCGCCGTAGTTGATCGCCGAGCCGGAGCGTTCCGGGTAGTTGTCGGTGAGGTTGTTGCCGCCCAGGGCGACGCTGAATTTCGGGGTGAATTTGTAGGTCACCTCGGCGTCCAGTTGCCACACCGCGCCGTAGGTCTGCTCCGGTTGCGAATCGCCAAAGTCGAAGACGCGGGTGGTCTCGCCCTGACGGGTCAAACGCCCGAGCAAGCCCCAGTGTTCGCTGGCCCAATTGGCGGAAAACACGAAACGATCCTTGGGCGCGGCGTCAGTCAGGGTGTTGGTTTCTTCAACGCCGACCAGTGCATCGTTGCCGATACCCAACGCCGTCAGTTGCGAAGGCGTGCCTTTGGTGCTGGTGACTTTGGTGTGGTTGTAGGTGTACGCGGTGGTCAGGCCCAGTTGCCCTTCATACAGCGGCTGATGGTAGTTGAGCACCAGCTCGGCACCGTGGGTGCTGGTGTCGGCGGCGTTGGTGAAAAAGTTGACGTCATGCACCCCGGCCACGCCGAAGTTATCGTTGATGTATTGCTCCATGGCGTCGCTGCCGATGCGCTGCGACAGGGTGATGCGATCCTTGACGTCGATGCGGAACACATCGAGCGAGGCATCGAAGCGCTCGTTGAGCTGGAAGGTCAGGCCGAGACTGAAGTTCTTCGAGGTTTCCGGATCGAGCTTCTCGGCCCCCAGCGCGCGGGCGATCGGGTCGTTGACCGAGAGCACACGAATATCGGTGAGCGTGCCGCCTTCGCCGAAGTTGCTGGTGGTGTTCTGAAAGCCGCTCTGCGCCAGCGACGGCGCGCGGAAGTTGTTCGACACCGCACCGCGCAGCGCCCACTGCTCGGTCAGTTTGTAGCGACCGCTGAGCTTGCCGGTAAGTTTGCTGCCGGCATCATCGTAATGTTCCCAGCGGGTGGCGGCGTCGACGAAAAAGCGGTCAGTCAGATCGCCCGACAACTCGGCGTAGGTAGCAAACACATTGCGGTCCAGGTCCGACTCTTCGCTGGGGCGCAGACCGTTGGCGCCATCAGCGCCGGAGCCGATGTAGGAGGCCGCGTCACCGGCGTAGGTCAGGTAGTTTTCGTAGCGGTATTCACCGCCCAGCGCCAGCACGAACGAGCGTCCGCCGAGGCGCAGTTCGCGGCTGAAATCGAGGTTGGTGGTGGTCTGGCGCAGCTCGTAATCGCCGGTGTCGAACCGGGTCGGCGAGTCCTCACCGAGGCTGACGTTGAGCGTGCGGCGGGTGGAGCCGTCGAAGCGGTTGCGGCCATGGGTCACGCTGCTGTCGAAGTCCCAGTCTTCGCCGATCATGCCCTTGAAGCCGGCGGTGGCGGAGACATCCTTGTTGTCGCCCAGCGACTGCGGCAGGTAGCCGTTGGGATAGAACTGCGGCTGCTCGTAGGGGTAGCGATAGAATTCGGCGCCGGTGGTGTGGCGCTGGTTGTAAGTGCCGAAGCTGTAAGCCTTGCCACCCGCCAGCGGCAGCTCACTGTTGAACCACAGGTTGACGTCCCGCGCCAGGCCGTCGCCCATCACGTAGTTGCGCTGGTCCGGGGTATCGGCAAAACCGTCGAAACCGGCGCGGTTGGTCGGATTGCGATTTTTGTACTCGGTGCCGCCGCGAATGAACCCGCCCTCTTCGCCCAGGCGCGTGCCGATCTTGGCGGTGGTCACGCTGTTCTGGCCGTCGGTGGTGGTTCTGCCGATGGCGTCCTGATGAGTGTGAAACGCGCCGTAGCTGGTGGACACTTCACCGCCCTCGGGGGCGTCGTCGAGGATGATGTTGATCACCCCGGCAATCGCGTCGGAACCGTACTGCGCCCCGGCGCCGTCGCGCAGCACTTCGATGCGTTTGATCGCGCTGATCGGGATCGAGTTGAAGTCCACCGGCGCCGTGCCGCGACCGATTTTCGACGAGTCGTTGACCACCGCCGAGGTGTGACGGCGCTTGCCGTTGACCAGCACCAGCACCTGATCCGGACTCATGCCGCGCAGCTGTGCGGCGCGCACATGGTCGGCACCACCGGAATTGGACTGACGCGGCATGCTGAACGACGGCAGCAACGTCTGCAGCGCCTGGCCCAGTTCACCGTCAGCCGCGCCCGTGGACTTGAGATCGGCGGCGGTCAACACGTCCACCGGCACGGGAGAATCGAGCACCGTACGTGCCGTGCCCCGAGTGCCGGTGACCAGCACGGTACCCAGCCGTGTGTCATCGTCAACGCGGGTGGAAGTGTCTTCGGCTTGCGCCGGAAGTTGCCAGATCGCACCGACCACCGCGATGGCCAGTAATGAACGCGAACGCTGATACATGTGACAGCTCCTTTATCGCAGCTAATACCCGGCCGTTACCGACAATAAAGGGTCGGCAATCAATGCACGGCAATGTCTGCTGTAGTTATGGAAATCAGGAAGGCGGTGAAGGCTGATTAGTGACTGAAGCGCAGCATCCCCAAAGTCAGCTTCTCCGTTGAAAACCGATGCTAGACGGGCTGAAGGCTTGCCGTAAAAGAACCAATAACACTTAGGTTAGATCCGGCTGAATAGTTGTATTTAGAGCAACACAAGTGTTGTTCCATCAACACTTAAACCAACTAAAGATCAACTAACTAAAATGTAGACAACTTCCCTGTGGGAGCTGGCTTGCCAGCGATGGCGTTGGCACATCCAACGTCTTTATCGACTGAACCGGCGCCTTCGCGGGCAAGCCCGCTCCCACAGTGGATTGTGTCGATCAGCGGATTGGTGCACGCCGCAAAACCTGTGGGAGCTGGCTTGCCAGCGAAAGCGGTGTATCAGTCAATAAATAAGGTGGCTGAACAGGCCCTATCGCTGGCAAGCCCGCTCCCACAGTGGATTGTGTCGATCAGCGGATTGATGCACGCCGCAAAACCTGTGGGAGCTGGCTTGCCAGCGAAAGCGGTGTATCAGTCAATAAATAAGGTGGCTGAACAGGCCCTATCGCTGGCAAGCCAGCTCCCACAGTGGATTGTGTCGATCAGCGGATTGGTGCACGCCGCAAAACCTGTGGGAGCTGGCTTGCCAGCGAAAGCGGTGTATCAGTCAATAAATAAGGTGGCTGAACAGGCCCTATCGCTGGCAAGCCAGCTCCCACAGTGGATTGTGTCGATCAGCGGATTGGTGCACGCCACAAAACCTGTGGGAGCTGGCTTGCCAGCGAAAGCGGTGTATCAGTCAATAAATAAGGTGGCTGAACAGGCCCTATCGCTGGCGAGCCAGCTCCCACAGTGGATTGTGTCCATCAGCGGATTGGTGCACGCCGCAAAACCTGTGGGAGCTGGCTTGCCAGCGAAAGCGGTGTATCAGTCAATAAATAAGGTGGCTGAACAGGCCCTATCGCTGGCAAGCCAGCTCCCACAGGGATCGGTGAATGAATACAGATTTTTCAGTTCGCCACAGGAATCCACTCCGCCCGCGCCACGTTGGTGGTATCACCAAACGCCGGGAGTTTCTGCGCCAGATCGCGAACGTTTTTCACGTCCAGATCGAGCAGTTGCTGACGCGTGATCAGGGTCGGCGGCACCAGCACCTGATGCCCCGGATTTTCGCCGGCAATCAACATCGCCAGACTGCGCACGCTGATCGCCCCCGCGACTTGCGGATTGACCGCTGCGGTCGCCGCCCAGGCGCTGTCCGGTTCTTTCATGATCTGGATGTCGGCGGTGGAGATGTCAGCGCTGTAGATCTTCACCTTGCGCCCCAGCCCGGCCTCGTCGACGGCGATTTTCGCGCCTTTGGCGAACTCGTCGAACGGCGCGAAGATCACGCGGATATCCGGATTGGCGCGCAGCACCGCGCTGGCCTGATCCGCCACCGAGTTGGCAATCGGCGGATTGAGCGTGCCGAACCGCGCCTTCTCGATGATGCCCGGATTGGCCTTTTTCACCTGACTCCAGATCTCATCGCGGCGCTCCATCGGCGTGAAGCCGCTGATGTACACGTAACCGGCATCGAACCGCGTGCCGTTGTCTTTCACGGCCTGATCCAGCGCCAGCCGCGCCAGTGCATGGTGATCCTGCTCGACCTGAGTCACTTGCGGACTGTTCAGGTCAACGTCGAACGCCACCACCTTGATGCCTTTGGCGATCGCCCGGTCAATCGGTCCCTTGAGGGTTTCCGCCAGGCCCAGTTGCACGATGATCCCGTCGACCCCGAGGTCGATCGCCTGATCGATCATCTCGCCCTGACTCGCCGCCTGCTGCCGCGCATCGAACACCCGCAGATTGGCCCCCAGCGCTTCGGTCTGTTTCTCCACGCCGCGCAGGTACGCCTCGGGAAAGTCCCCGGAAAACAGGTAACCGACCAGCGCGATCTGCACCTGGCCCTTGTCGAACGGCGCCGGGGCACCCGGCAATGCCTTGGCCTGAGCGCTCAAAGCCAACGCCGAAAGCACCGCGCCGGCGAGGCAATGGCGTGCGAACTGCTTGATTGAACCGTGCATACATCTTCCTTGCAGCGACAAATGAACCGGCTCAGCGCGCCCGATGCGCGAGGCCGAAGGTGAACATCAGGGCCAGCACCAGCACCAGTCCCTTGACGAAATCCTGCGCGTAATACGGCGCGTTGAGCATGGTCAGGCCATTGAGCAACGAGGCAACGAGTAGTGCGCCGACCAACGTGCCGAAGGCATTGGGCTTCTTCGCGCCGAGCACGGCAAAACCGATCAGCGCCGCGCCGAGGGCGTCCAGCACCAGGCCGTTGCCGGAGCTGACATCGCCGCGCCCCAACCGCGCCGCCAACAGCAAACCGCCGAGCGAGGCGAGCAACGCCGACAGCACGTAAGCAAGTAACTTGAAGCGCTGTACCGGCGCCCCCGCCAATCGCGCCGCCTGCTCGTTGCCGCCAATCGCATAAAACAACCGGCCGATGCGCGTGCGCTCAAGAAACAGCCACACCGCCAGCGCCACCAGCGCCGTGATCAACACCGGCACCGGCACCACGTCCCACAAGCGTCCGCGACCCAAGGCGAGAAACGCCGCGCTGAACGTGCCCTCGGTTTCCACGCCACTGGGCAAGGTCATGCCCACCGCAATCGAGCGCCCACCCGTGGGAATCAGTTGCACGCCGATCACCAGAAACATGCTGCCCAGCGTCGCGAGAATATCCGGCACCCGCAGCTTGACGATCAGCCAGCCATTGAGCAGGCCGACCAGTGCGCCACCGGCCAGACTGATCAGCACCGCCGGCACCGCGCCCCAGCCGAGCACCACCATCACGTAACTGGCGATCATCAGGCTCATCGCTGCCACCGCCCCAATCGACAGATCAAGTCCGCCGACGGCCATGGTCAGCGTCACGCCAAGGGCCAGCAGCGCGACGATCGACACCGACTGCAAGATGCTGAACAGATTGCCGACGCGCAAAAACGCCGGTTCCGCGACACTGAAAAACACCACGATCAGCGCCAGCAGCCACAACAGGCCGTAGCGGATCAGCGCTTGCAGCAGGCGCTCGGCGGGTGCCGTAGCGGCAGACAACAATGAACTCGAATCAGGCACTCGCTCTGCTCCTTGGCGTGGCATGAAAGGGATTTTCACTAGCGTCGCTGCCGGCCAGCGCGGTGACCAGGGTCGCGCGCTCAAGACCGGCACGCGGGTATTCGGCGACCACCGCGTGATCGCGCACCAACAGAATCCGGTCGGCGATTTCCAGGGCTTCATCGACATCGGCGCAAATCACCAGGGTCGCGCGGCTGGCGGCAGTCTCGCGCAGCAATTGGCCGATCTCGCGACGGGCGCGCACGTCGACGCCCTGAAACGGCTCATCGAGAATCAACACCCGCCCTGCCCCGAGCAGCCAGCGACCCAGCACAACTTTCTGTTGATTGCCGCCGGACAGCGCGCTCATCGGCATCTCGATACCGGCAGTCTTGATCCCCAGCGCCGCGACTTGCGCCTCGACCGCTGCGGCTTCGGCACGGTTGCGAATGAAACCGGCACGGGTGAAGCGCTGCAGAAACGGCAGCGTCAGGGTCCGGCGCAGGGAGAAATCCGGCACCAGCGACTGACTGGCGCGATCCTCCGCTGCGAGAAACACACCGCTGCGAATCGCTTCCCTTGGCGAACCCGGCAGCCAGTCCACGCCGTCCAGTTGCAGACTGCCGGCCACGGCTTTGCGCAAGCCGAACAGCACTTCGGCGATTTCGCTTTTGCCGGCGCCGAGCAGTCCGGTCAGCACCACCACTTCGCCTTGGTGCAGGTTGAAATCGAAACGCCTGGAGCGCGGCAAAATCTGCAAACCGCGCACACCAAGGACTTTTCGGCCCACGCTGCCGGGCGTGTAGACATGCCCGTCCAGCGCCTGCCCGAGCATGGCGTGCACCGCCTCCGGCAACTGCCGTGCGCTGAATTCCCCGGCCAGTCGCCCGTCGCGCAGGGCAATGGCGCGATCCGCCACCCGTTGCAGATCGGACAAGCGATGGGAGATGTACAGAATCGCCACGCCCCGGCTGCGCAGGGTATCGATCAACCCGAACAGCCGCTGCGCCTCGGCATCCGACAACGCGGCGGTCGGCTCATCAAGAATCAGCAGACGCGGCTGCAGGGCAAAGGCCCGCGCCAGCACCACCAACTGCCGTTCGGCCAGGCCCAGGTGTTCAATCGGCTGCTCCAGCGGCAATTTCAGGCCCAGCCCGGCGGCGATACTCGCGGCGCGCTCCAGCAGGCGTTGGCGATTGAGCCAAAAGTCCGCGTCAGGCTTGCACAACTCATCGAGCAGGAGGTTTTCCGCCACGCTCAAACCGGGCGCAATGCCCTCATTGATCTGCTGATGCACGGCAACGATTCCGACTCGACGTGCCGACAGCGGCGAACTGAATTGCCGGGGCTGGCCGTCGATGTAAATCTCGCCGCCATCGGCGCGCTGGCTGCCGGCGAGAATTTTCACCAGCGTCGATTTGCCGGCACCGTTGGCACCGAGCAACGCCACCACTTCGGCGGGATGAATCTGCAGGCTGACGCGATCCAGGGCGCGGTTCGAGCCGAAGCGCTTGCTCAGTTCACGCACCTGAATCAGCGGCGCGCGGGCCACGACGACACTCATAAAATTCCTTAACGTCGATGGGCCAGCGAGCGCACCAGTCGGTCGCCCAGGCTTTGCACGCCCTGCACCAGAATGACCAGCACCACCACGGTGGCGACCATCACTTCGTTGTTGAAACGCTGATAGCCGTAACGGATCGCCAGATCACCGAGGCCGCCACCGCCAATCACCCCGGCCATGGAAGAAAAACCGATCAGCATCACCAGCGTCAGGGTGATCCCCGCCAGCAGGGCCGGCAGCGCTTCGGGCAGCAGCACTTTGCAAATCACATGGCGGATATCGCCGCCCATGGCGAGGATCGCTTCGATCCGGCCCTTGTCGACTTCGTCCAGCGCGTTCTCGACGATTCGCGCAAAAAACGGAAACGCGCCAATGGTGATCGGCACCACCGCCGCGGTGCTGCCGAGGGTGGTGCCGACCAGCAGACGCGTCAGCGGAATCAGCGCAATCAACATCACCACAAAGGGTAGCGAGCGCCCCAGATTGACCAGCGAACCCAGCGCGGCATTGAGCCGTGGCAGCGGCCGCAGGCCTTCGCGGCGACTGACAAACAGCAACACCCCGAGCGGCAAACCGATCAGCAGCGTGAACAGCCCGGCAAGCAAGACCATGTACAGGGTTTCGCCGGTGGCGTTGAACAGCAGTTGCAGGATTTCATCCCAGTTGATCGCGCGGTTCATGACTGAGCCGCTCGCACGCCGTATTGCTTGAGGAAGCTGAGCCCGGGAATGTCGTGGCCCAGCGGCAGGCCACAGGTCGGACGCAACGAAGTGCCGAGACTCGACTGCGGATCGGCAAGCAAACGCGGCACCGGGCCGGACTCGACCAAGCGCCCGTCGGCCATCAACGCTGCGTGATCGCAGATCGACTTGACCACGTCCAGCTCATGGGTGATCAGCACAATGGTCACGCCCAGTTGCCGGTTGATATCGCGCAGCAGGTCAAGAATCGACGCCGTGGTTTCCGGGTCCAGCGCACTGGTAGCTTCGTCCGACAGCAGATACGCAGGCTCCGCTGCCAGGGCGCGGGCAATCCCCACCCGCTGTTTTTGCCCACCGGACAACTGCGAGGGAAAGGCTTGCGCCTTGTCCGTCAAACCGACCAGTTCCAGCAGCTCGCGCACCCGCACATGGCGCCACGGTTTGCCGACGTTGGCGATTTCCAGCGGCACGGCGATGTTGTCGAACACGGTGCGCGAGTGCAGCAGATTGAAGCCCTGGAAGATCATGCCGATGCGCTGACGCTGGCGGCGCAGGTCGCTGGGCGTCAAGGTCAGCAGGTCCACGCCGTCGATGAGAATTTGCCCGCTGTCCGGGCGTTCGAGCAGATTGAGACAACGCAACAGGGTCGACTTGCCTGCGCCGCTGCGCCCGAGGATGCCGTAGATCGCGCCGTCGGGAATACTCAGTGACACCTGATCCAGTGCCGGTGCCGGCGCTGACGGGTAGGTCTTGCTCAAACGCTCGACGACGATCATGGCTTGGCATCCTCCACCGGAATCACCGAACCCTTGAAGTTATCAGTGATGTATTTCGCCACTTGCGGCGAGGTCAGGTCTTTGGCCAGTTGTGCGATGCGCGGATCGTTTTGCAGTGTCGGCGTAGTCACCAGGATGTTGGCGTACGGATTGTGCTCGGCCTTTTCCAGCCCCAGCGCATCCTGGGCCGGCACCAGTCCGGCTTCCAGTGCGTAATTGCCGTTGATCACCGCGAGGTCGACATCGTCCAGCGCCCGAGGGATTTGCGGCGATTCGATTTCGAGGATCTTCAGCTGTTTCGGGTTCTCGGCAATGTCCTTGGGGGTGGCCTGATCGGCCGCCGGATCCTTGAAGCCGGGCTTGAGTTTGATCAACCCGTTGTCCTGCAACAGGTACAGCGCACGGCTCAGGTTGGTGACGTTGTTGGGCACGGCGACGGTGCCTTTTTCCGGCACCTCGGCGAAGCTTTTGTGCCGGCGCGAATAGATGCCCAACGGCTCGATATGCACCGTGGCGGCCACCGCGAGTTTCTGCCCCAGCGCTTGTTCCTGGGATTTCAGGTACGGCAGATGCTGGAAGTAATTGGCATCGACATCGCCATGCACCAACAGCTCGTTGGAGTTCACGCCGTTGGGAATCTCGATGACCTTGAGGTTGAGTTGCGGATCGATTGTCTGGATGTACGCGAGAATCTGCGCGTGGGGCACCGGATCAGCGGCCACCCGCAGCGGCTCCAGTGCCTGCGCGCCGAACGATGTCACCAGCGCGCCGAGCACGGCCAGGGTCAAACCTGTTTTTTTCAACATGGGCGGAGTCCTTGAGCGAGTGATGAATCAGGCGTTGACGGTCTTGCGAGCCGGTGCGGCGGGCATCAGCGCATCGGCATAGAAGCGCCGGGCGACGTCGGGGTGCGAACGCAGCCGACCCTTGAGGTAGTTCCAGCCGACATCGCGAAACAACGGATTGAGCGGATCACTCGCCGGGCCACGCGCTTCACGCAGCAGCACGGTGGGCAACGGGTACAGCGGCACCACGGCATCGAGTTGCGCGCCGAGGAAGAAGGCGATGGACAAACGCTCGCTGCCTGCGGGCGGCGACACCACCCGATGCACCGTGGCGCGCAGATAACCGTTGGTGGCCAGCTCCAGCAGTTCGCCGATGTTCACCACCAGCGTGTTGTCGCGGGGTAGCGCATCGATCCAGCGCCCCTCTTCAACCTCCACTTGCAGACCGGCCTGCTGGTCCTGCAGCAGAAAGCTCAGAAACCCGGAATCCTTGTGCGCGCCGACGCCCTGCTGGCTCGCGCTGGCGGCCTGACCTGGGTAGCGCATCAACTTGATGTGTTCGTTGGGCTTGTCGCCGTACAACTGATCGAACGCGTCCGCCCGCAGCGACAGCGCCTGGGCAAAGGCACGCAGCAGGCGCAACGCCATGCGCGTCATCGCCTGTTGCCATTCGAGCAGCAGCGGTTTGAGCGCTGGCAGCGCCGCCGGCCATTGATTGGGCCCCTGCAACCGAGCCCACAACGGGCTGTCCGCGTCCAGCGGCAACGCTTCACGCTCGGCGCCGAGATCGAACTGCTCACGCCAGTCAGGCTGACCACGGGTGATCTCGGAAGCGGCACGGTTGTACCCGCGAAAGTGCGGCGAATTGATCATGCCGACGGCGGTTTTTTCGTGCTCGGACAAGGCGAAGAACTGCCGGGCGTGATCCTGCACCTGCTTGAGCAGGTCGCTGTCGATGCCATGGCCGGTGAGATAGAAAAAGCCGACGTCACGCGCGGCGTGACGCAGGTTTTCAAGAAATTCATAACGCTGTTGCGCGGTGCCTTCGAACAACGACAGGTCGAGCGTCGGCAGCGTGGTGATATCGAGGGTATGCGGCATGATTCACTCCCGTGTGAACCAAACCTGAAGAGCCTTTGATCGATTCAGCGTGTGCCGTCATGGCAATCGGGGGTCTATCGGTTTGATGCGTTTGATTCGTCGTGAGACAAAACTAAACGATCTTAAAAACCACGAACAAATACCCTTTTTGCATTAGCTTAGGCCCGACGCTGAGGTTCGCCGTCATCGCACAACCGCTATCCCGCTTCAACCGATCAGCGTGCCGGATCATAAAACGGCTCGACTGCCACCCGGCTGCCGACAAAGAAACTGTCCGCCACCAGCCGCAGTGGTTGCAGATCTACGTCGCTGGCCTGATCGCCAATCAGTTGCCGGAAGTGTCGATACACCGCCGTGTACTCGCCCTCTTCCGACACCGCTTGGCGCACGCCATCGATGCTCAGCAGCGCTCCGCCGTTGTCCAGACGCAGCACCCCTTCGGCGCAGCGAATCTCGATACTCCAGAGTTCGTCGTGACCGTGGTCGAAATCGAACTCGGCCCGCACGTCGAGTCTGCTGGCATCGGACATCTTGATCGACGCGGCAATCGGCGACTGGCAGTTGTCCGGTACCCGCAGTTCGGCGGACTCGACAAACAGTGGCTGCGCGAGCAAACGGGTGACAATCGACAAGGCATTGATGCCCGGATCGAAAACGCCCAGACCACCGGGTTGCCAGATCCACGTCTGACCGGGATGCCATTTGCGCACGTCTTCCTTCCAGTCGATCCGCACGCTTTGCAGCGTGCGACTGGCGAGCCAGTCACGGGCAGCTTCAATACCGGGGGCGTAGCGCGAATGCCAGGCGAACAACGCACTGACGTCTTGCTGCCGGGCTTGATTGACCAAAGCCATCGCCTCGCCCAGCGTGGCGCACGGCGGTTTTTCCACCAACACATGTTTGCCGGCGGCCAGCGCCTGCTGCACCAGGGCGAATCGACCTTGCGGCGGCGTACAAAACGCAATCGCATCCACTTCCGGGCCGTGTTCCAGCAACTCGCTCAACGAGTGAAAGTTCTCCACCCCGGCACAGGGTTTACCTTGCGTGGCGACCGCCACCAGACGAAATCCGGGATCGGCGTTGATCGCCGGAACATGTTGATCCTGGGCAATCTTGCCGTAACCCACCAGACCGAGACGGATCGGCTGCATCAATGACTCCTGTTTTTGTCTTGTTGTCGTCAGCGAGTGCGCAGATTAGCCGTAATCGACTGGGAATACCCGGTGGTGGTGATCAAAAAACTGCTGGTGTGCGCGTTCGGTCAGCGCAACGGGTAGCAACGCTGATGCAGCGGCGCAAACAAAGAAAGCCTGCTTTTCAGGGCAGGCTTTCACATTCACAACGCTGCAGTCACTTCTGCTGCGCGGTCAACGCCGAGTAACTGTTCATCAGGTTCCGGTAGTTCGGAATCCGCTGCGACAGCAGATTGCCCAGCCCTTCGATGTCGTTGCGCCAGTCGCGGTGCAGCTCACAGGCGACCGAGAACCAGTTCATCATTTGTGCGCCGGCCTGGGTCATGCGGCTCCACGCGGCTTGCTGGACGGTGGTGTTGAAGGTGCCGGAGGCGTCGGTGACGACGAATACGTCGAAGCCTTCGGCCAGTGCCGACAGGGTCGGGAATGCGACGCAGACGTCGGTCACGACACCGGCAATGATGATCTGCTTGCGGCCGGTGGCCTTGATCGCCTTGACGAAGTCTTCGTTGTCCCAGGCGTTGATCTGGCCTGGGCGGGCGATGTACGGCGCGTCCGGGAACATTTCTTTCAGCTCCGGAACCAGCGGGCCGTTGGGGCCTTGTTCGAAACTGGTGGTGAGGATGGTCGGCAGGTTGAAGAATTTCGCCAGGTCGGCCAGCGCCAGCACGTTGTTCTTGAATTCGTTTGGCGAGAAATCCTGAACCAGAGAAATCAGACCGGTCTGGTGGTCGACCAGCAGGACTACGGCGTCGTCTTTGTTCAGGCGGTTGTAGGTTGCAGTGCTCATGTTTGATTCCCTTTTCTTGGTTGTGGTGGTTGGCGTTGCGTTGAACATGGGCACAGATTACTGACACCACCGAAACCGATAAATCGGTTGAAAAGCGTTTCACTGTCAACTCATAACGGACAATCCTGTGGTCAGGACCGGCCTCGCATGCTTCCGTCTCAATTCACCTCGGGGAGGGGTTTGGCGATCATCAAACTGCACGGCGCCCGGTTGAGGACACTCTCGACCGTCGCGCCGATGAAGCCGTCGAGGCCCTGCTGGTAGGTCGTACCGAGCACCAGCAGGTCGAACGCGTTCTGGCGAGCGAACTGTTCAATCACTTTGTGCGGGATCCCGCTCATCTGGTGTCGGCGTCGAGCTGCGATTGCGTAACGCTCGGCCAGCGCATCAAACGCCTCTTGCTGGGTGTCGTTGATCGCCTCGCACAGGCTGTGATCCAGACTCAGCGTCGGCACGCTCATCGCCGCATCGCCCAGCACCGACCAGTTGCTGACGTTGAGCAGGTGCAACTCGGCGCCGCAAGCGCCTGCCAGCGTGGCGGCCAGATCGAGGATGCGGTCGTTGAGGCCTTGGGTCAGAGCCTCCAGATGCGACAGATCGACGGCGGCGAGCATTTTCAGCGGCAGAGGATGACGGGCTTCGGTAACCAGATGCACCGGGGCCGGACAGTCGCGCAGCAACAGCCAGTCCAGCGGTCGATGGAATGCCCGATTCAGCGCCGGGACATGATGGGTATCCTTGATCACCAGATCGGCCCGATAGTCATTGATGTACTCCAGCAGATGCGCCGGCGTGGCCCTGGCCCAGACCACTTCGCTGCTGACCTGCACGCCGCTGCCGGTGTGGAACCGGGCCTGTTGCTCCAGCCAGTGCCGGTGCACTTGCAAATAACCCTCGCGCGCCTGGGCCATCGCATCGTGGTCAAACAGACCGGCCACCGCCAGCGCCTGCACATAATCGAACGCCACGATGTGCAGCGCCGCACCGGTTGCCTGGGCCAGAGCCATCGCGCGATCGAAGGCCGGGGTGCGGACCATTTCGGCAGGCGCGATCAACAGCATTCGCTTGAATCTGAGCATACGAACCTCATCCTGGCAGTGCGGTACTGGCCTGAGGGCCAGCCTGACATCCCTGTCGATCGAGTAGTGACCACTTGCCCGGCCAGTATCCGACGGTACCTTGCGAGGGTTCTGATTTTTATCAAGCAATGGCGCAGCTGCGTTCCCCGCACTGCGCTTTCGTCCGTTCGTCAGCTGGCGCAGGCGGTTGTTAAATGAAATCGGTGTCCGTATGCGGGGCACCTATGCTTAACCCACCCCCAACCGCGTGAACCCTCCCATGTCCGAAAAACTTGCTCTGCCTGTGCACCACCTCAAAACCGCGTGCTCCAACTGCAGTGTGCTGGAGTTGTGTCTGCCGATCGGCATGAGCGGTGCAGAAGTCGAGCGCCTGGATACGCTGATCGTGCAACGGGTCAAGGTCAAAAAGGGGGCCGCGCTGTACCGCACGGGCGATCCGCTGCGCTCGTTGTATGCCGTGCGAATCGGCTCGTTCAAGACCAGCATGCTGTCGGTGGACGGCCGTGAGCAGGTCACCGGTTTTCACATCCCCGGCGAGATGCTCGGGCTGGATGCCATCAGCGCCGACGAGCATGCCTGCAATGCCTTTGCCCTGGAGGACAGCGAGGTCTGCCCGATCCACTTTGCGCAGCTGGAAAAACTGGCGCAGAACCTGCCGTCGCTGCAGCACAACCTCAATCGGTTGCTGAGCCGTGAAATCGTGCGCGACCACAGCATGTTGATGCTCATGGGCAACATGAACTCGGATGAACGGCTGGCGGCGTTTCTGCTCAACCTGTCGCAACGCTTGAGCCTGCGCGGTTACTCGGCAAAGGATTTCGTGCTGAAAATGCGCCGCGAGGAAATCGGCTCTTTTCTCGGGCTGCGTCTGGAAACCATCTGCCGGGGCATCGCTCACCTGCGGGATCAGGGACTGGTGGAAATCAGCGGCCGCGACGTGCGGATCCAGAACATGGACGGCCTCAAGCAATTGGTTGCCGGCTGCCACCGCTCGCCACGCTGAGGCCGGCCCCGGCCGGTCAATCGCTGGGGCCCCGTTGCCTGACCGCCAGAATGCTGCCCGGCACCGAGTACAGTGCCCGCTCGGTGTTGCTGCCGATCAACCGGTCAACCCCGACCCGATGCACCGTACCCATCACCACCACGTCAGCCAGGTACTGCTCGACAAACTCGCTGATCACCGGCACCGGCAAGCCCATGGCGAAATGCCGACGTTCCGGGGGTACGCCATGACGATCGGCCAAGGTCACAAAAGCCTGATGCAGCGATTCACGCAGTTCTTCGACAAAGTTGCCGTTCCAGCCACCGGTCACCAGCGGTGCGTCACCGTTGAATGCCGCCGACAAGTCATAGGCGTACAACAAGTGCAACGGCGCGTCACATTGCAAGGCCAGGGCGTTGGCCGTCTGGATGATGGTGTCGTTCAAGCCGTTGATCTGCGTGGCCGGATCGAACGGATCCACCGCCGCGACCACTCGATGCGGTAATGCGTAGCGAATCTGATTGACCAGGTGCACCGGCACCGGGCATTCACGCAGCAAGTGACAATCGAGTGGCGTGATGAACACCCGTTTCAGCACTGGCTCCAGCGCCACATCCTTGATCAGCAGATCGGGCTTGAGCGCCTGCACGGTCCTGAGAATCTCCAGCAACGGGTGCGTGGTGAACACCACATCGACGGTGACCTTCAGGCCATGGCCGTTGAGTCGTTCGACCTCATCGGCGATCCAGCGGCGGTAGCGCCGCAAATAGCGCTGAGCGTCGACTTCGTCGATTCCTTCTTCCCACAGATGCGCAACCGGCACCGGTTCGACAAAGGCCCGTACGTCCAGCGCCGCGCCGCTCGCCTTGGCCAGCGCCATGGCGCGCAGCATGGCGGGTGACTGATGCAGGGTCTGGTCGGCGACCAGCAGCAAACGTTGATATTGCCCCATCACACACCTCCGCTCGGCACCGGCGTTGCACGACCGGCAAGGTTCCAGCCTGCGCTCGCGGCCCACTGCCCGACGTTGATTTACATCAACCAACAGCCATTGAGTGACGCGTTTGCGTGTGTCTGATCCAGATCAGATGCGGGCCTCGGCGACGGCGTAAAACCATCAAAAACAACCGTTGCTCAACCCGTGTCAGCCTTTTCAAACCGGATGGAGGATTACCCCATGCTTACAGTCAAAGACCACAACGATCGAGCCGTGGCGGCCTACGCCGCAGTCTCCGGGCAACACTGGATCGAGGCCGTCAAGGATGGGCGTCATGTGTTGATCCGTCCGTTGGCGGAAAAGGATCGCGAGCGTGAATACGCCTTCATCAAGCGCCTGTCGCCCGAGTCCCGGCACATGCGTTTTCTGGCGCAGATCAGCGAGCCCGGCCCGGCAATGCTCGACCAACTGATGGACACCGATAACCGGCTGCGCACGGCGTTCATCGCGCTGGTGCATGAAAACGGCCAACTGATCGAAATCGGCATCAGCCGGTATGCCGCCACCGGCGAGCATGAATGCGAATGTGCCGTCACCGTTGCCGATGAATGGCAACACCTGGGCCTGGGGACGCTGTTGATGGAGCATCTGATCAAGGCTGCACGCCAGAACGGCTTCCGCCAGATGTATTCGGTCGACGTTGCCAGCAACGAACCGATGCGCGAACTGGCCCGGGCGCTGAAGTTCGAAACCCACCACGATCCTGAAGACAGCCGTCAGGTCATACACCGTCTTCACCTGTAAAAAATCGCCCGGTGCCGAGTCTGCAAAACGACTCGGCACCGGGCGATTCTTCACGATTGCAAGGTATGTCCCGGTTTGATCGCCAGCACACTGCACGGCGCACGATGCAGGATCTGTTCGGCGGTGGTGCCCAACAACTTGTTCAAACCGTGGTGCTGCACCGTGCCCAACACGATCACCTCAATGTGATGTTCGGCGGCAAACTCGCAAATGCTCGGCACCGGTGGACCCTCGACAAAATGTCGGCAGGTCGGCGGCACACCGTGGCGTTCGGCCAGGGCGGCAAATGCCTCATGTTGCGCCCTGCCCAGTGACTCATAGATGCCGGTGGCCAGCGGCAAGGCGCCGTAGCCCATGTCCGTGGCATACACCGCCGCCCAGTCGTAGACATGCAGCAACTCAAGCCTGGCATCACACTGCTCGGCCAGGCGCACCGCGGCGTCGACAATCTGATCGTTGAACAGCAAGTCCTGATCTTCACTGCGCAGTACGTCAATGATCGCCAGCACACTGCGTGGCCTTGGATGCACGTCATCGGTGACCAGATGCACCGGCACCGGGCAGTCGCGCAGCAGCTGCCAATCCAGCGGGGTATAAAACACCCGCTTCAACGCCGACTCCTGCTGCGCATCCTTGATAATCAGCGCCAACGGCATTTCGTTGACGAACTGCAGGACTTCTTCGTAAGGATGTTGCACCCAGACCACCTCACTGGTGACCTGGATGCCATGCCGTTCGAGCAATTTGCCCTGCTCGGCCAGCCACTGGCGATGCGTGCGCAAATAACCGTCCCGGGCCAGACGGATTTGCTCAGGAGCGAACAGGCCCGCCACCGCCAGCGCCTGCAGGTAATCGAAGGCGACGATGTGCAACGGCAACTGCATGGCGACGGCCAACGCGGCGGCACGCTCGAACGCCGGGGTGTGGCTCATGGTAGGGGGAGCAATCAACAACAAGCGTTGGGTCTGCGACATGGGGCACCTCGGCACGGCGGCCAACGGGATCAAGTGAACAGATCTCCAGATTGCCCGCTCCTGCTGCCGACGAGTTGATCTTGATCAGCTCTGCCTCAAACCCGCGCCGCCGCGTTTCAGTGCCACAAGGTGCCGGCCCACATCGCCAGTGTCAGCAGCACCTGCCCGGGGATGACAATCGCCGCGAAACGCCTGCCGCCGCTGACCCAGGCCACCACGCATTTGCTCAACGAGTTGCTGCTGATCGCGATCAGCGCCGGAGCGACAATCGCCGCCACCGGTAACAGGCCAGCCTTGGCCAACCCGGCGATCGAGGCGGTTGACGCGTGCGCATCGGCGAACCCGCTGAAGGTGGCGGTGAGCATTACGCCCACCTGGCCGAATTGACTGAGCATGGCCGACGAGACCAGGGTGATCGCAGTCATGGTCAACGCGACGATCAAGGCCAGTTTCAGATTGAATGCACCGCCTGCCGGCAGCGTCTCTTCAGCTCCTCTGGCGGGTCGGGGAAACATCAGACAAGCACTGTAGATCAGCGCCGCCACGCTGCCGCAGACTAACGGCAGCCACATGTTGCGCAACAAGGCTGGATCGACGGTGGCGAGAATCAGCCCGGTCTGAACCATGGTCGCCAGATTGGACAGCAGCGCTGCCGCGCTGAGGATCCGCAGATTCGCCGGCTCCCGGGCGAGCCGATGGCCCATCGTCGCAATGGTCACGGTGCTGGAAGCGAAGCCGGAGGCGATGGCGCTGAGGACGTAGCCGTAACGAATGCCCAGCGTACGAACGGCAATGTGCCCGCCGGCGCCCACCAGCATCAGCAATACCGTCAAGGTGCAAATGGTGCGCAGATTGAGCGCGGCGTACGGCCCGATGTAGCGATCCGGTGTCAACGGCAACACCACCAGCGCGGTTATCAGCAAGACCAGGCCATCGCGCATTTCGGTTTCGCTCAACTGCGTGATCGCGAAGTCATGCAGCTTTTCCCGATACGTCAGCAAACCCGCCACCACCACGCCAATCGCCACCGCCAGTTCGGGTGAGCGTGTGCACAACGCGCCCAATATGAGCACGATGATCAGCGCCACTTCGCTGGTCACGCCGGGGTCGTCATCGCGCCCGCGCCAATAGGCGACGGTGATCAGCAAGGTCAAACCGATTGCGACAATCCCCACCAACAGCGCCGCCCCCACCACCATCGCGGCGTAGCCCAGCAACGCGCTGATCGCGAAGGTGCGCAAACCTGCGCTGCCTCGACGCTCACCAGTGCCCTTGTGCCGTTCGCGCTCAAGGCCGATGAGCATGCCGATGCCCAAGGCGGCCGCCGCCCCCATCATGCCCAGGGATTCATTCATCGTCGATTTGCCCTGCCTTACCCCTGCGCGGATCGAATTCAGCCCGCAACAGCCTTCACGGTTCTGGCCGGCGCGGGTGGGGTAAATATTTGACGCTCAGTTGCTTGTGGCCAGGGATGCGGCGCGTCGATACGGGCCTGGAGCCGGCTGACAAAAACCTGCGCCTCCTGCAACTGATTGAAGTACACGCGACAATCATCCAGCGACACCACCCAGCCATGCGGTGCCGCCGTTGCACTGATATCAATGTTCATCGAAAAGCCTCCGTCGAATCGGAAAAGGCCCTTGTTCAAGGGGTAATCGCCACCTTCATGACCCCGTCGCGCTGATGCGCAAACAGCTCATACGCCGCCTCGATGTCATCGAGCTTGAAGCGATGGGTCACCAGCGGCGACAGGTCCACCGCGCCGCTTTGCACCACCGCCATCAAGCGGCGCATGCGTTCCTTGCCACCGGGGCACAGGGTCGAAACGATGCTGTAATCACCCAGCCCGGCGGCAAAGGCATTGAGCGGAATGTGCAGGTCGCTGGAGTACACTCCCAGGCTCGACAAGCGTCCACCGGGACGCAGCACCCGCAAGGCCGCTTCGAACGTACCTTGGGTGCCCAGCGCTTCGATGGACACGTCGACGCCACGGCCATCGGTCAACGCCATGATCTGCTCGACCACGTCGCCATCCTTGAAGTTGACCACATGGGTCGCGCCCAGTCGGCGGGCGACGCTCATGCGTTCGGGCACGGCATCGACGCCGATGATCGTGGTGGCGCCCTTGAGGCGCGCCCCCGCTACCGCACACAGGCCGATCGGCCCGAGGGCAAAGACCGCGACGCTGTCGCCGATGTTGATCTCCCCGCGTTCCGCCCCGGAAAAACCGGTGGACATGATGTCCGGGCACATCAGCACCTGTTCGTCGCTGAGGCCGTCGGGGATCGGGCACAGATTGGCCAGGGCGTCCGGCACCAGCACGTATTCGGCCTGGCAGCCGTCGATGGTGTTGCCGAACTTCCAGCCGCCAATCGCCTTGAAGCCGTGGCGGGTGTCCGGGCCGTCCTGCGAGCCGCAACCGCACAGGCAGGCGTAACTTTGGCCGCTGGGCGTGATAGCCCCGGCGATCACCCGTTGACCTTCGACGAAACCGCGCACCTGCGAACCCAGTCGCTCGATGACGCCCACCGGCTCATGACCGATGGTCAGCCCTTTGGCCACCGGGTATTCGCCGCGCAGGATATGCACGTCGGTGCCGCAAATAGTCGTGGTGGTGACGCGCACCAGCGCATCCAGTGGCCCAACTTGCGGAATCGGCTTGTCTTCAAGCACGATGCGGTTCTTTTCGACGAAGATCGCCGCTTTCATCATGGCCATGATCAAATCCTCTGAGCGAGTCGCAGCTTGAGATGTCCTCAAGACTGCGCCGTCGTCACAGCACCAACGTTGATAATGGTCAAACAAACTGCGGATCAGCCCACCGCTTTCGCCGAGCACGTCCGCTCCCACCCGGGACCTCGGACAGCCTCCCCCTACCGCACGTCCGATGGACGGTGTGGGTGAATCGCCCCGTTGACAAATATCAATCCCGCCCGCCACGCCCGGGCCACGATGGACTCAAGGCTCAAGGCCCGAACACAACGCCGCCCTTTCGCGTCGTGTGTGCGATCAACCACGGGAGATTTGTCATGTCTGAGCAATCGCGTTTCATGCTGGTGGTTTCGCCCCTGATGAAAAACAGCCCGGCTTTCGAGCGCGCCGCCGCGCTGGCCAAGGCCTCCGACGCAGCGTTGCACATCGTTGCCTTCGATTATCTGGAAGGCCTGGCGACCGCCGGACTGGTCAACGAACAAGCGCTGGAACAGATGCGCCTGGGCTACATCGAACGCCATCATCAATGGCTTGAGGACCAGGCCCGGCCATTGCGCAAACTCGGGGTGCACGTCACCACCGAGGTGGTCTGGGTCGAAAGGCCGCTGCAGGAAATCCTCATTCACCTGCGCGAACAACCGATGGCGGCGCTGATCAAGGCACTGGAGCACGAATCACTGCTGTCGCGCCTGATGTTCACCCCGCTGGATGTGCACTTGCTGCGCGAATGCCCGGTGCCGCTGCATTTCGTCAGCCATGTGCAACACGCCCTGCCACGGCGGATTGTCGCAGCGGTCGACCCGTTCCATCGCGATGGTCAGTACCAAGGTCTGAACGACCGGATCCTGTACGAGGCCGATAAACTGGCGACGCTGTGTAACGCGCAGCTCGACGTGATTTACGCCCATGACCTGACCTCGCTCAGCGCCGCCGAATTCGGTTTCGATCACGCCTCCGCGTTCTTTTCCTCCAGTGCCGCCAAGGCGCTGTTCGATGCCCAGGGCGAAGCGTTCCGTGAGCTGGCCGAACGCAACGATATTCCGGCAGAAAACCAGCACATGATTTTGGGTGACCCGGCCAAGGTACTGGCCAGCTACGCCGATGCTTACGACATCGACATGATTGTCATGGGCCGCATCGCCCACCGGGGTGTGGGCCGTCTGATCGGCAGCACCGTCGAACACCTGCTGTACAAGATGCCGTGCAGCGTGTGGGTGGTGGCGCCGGAAAAAATCGAGTGAAGTTATAAGCTGATAACGCCTTCATTAAACCGTCTTTCAAACGTTGTACTAGGATAGGATCCACATCCTGACATTGCGTCGACCAGGGAACATGCTCGACGCAGGTCAGGAATGGGACTGTTTCACCTGCAACTCATGGATGATGTTTATGAACTCACACCTGTTTCCCCATATCGGCAAAGTCATTGCGAGCACCGGTAGCCGTCACTTTCCGCGAATGCTGCATGACCTGATCCAGACGCAACTGGCGGTGGACGCCACGCACATTCGGCAAATGCGCGTTGAGCCGGTCGGCCGCCCCGCCCATCGCAATCCGCCGGAAACCGGCAAAGACCCGGCCCAGCAGGCTGAAACGGTATTCTGCGAACACATTGCCGCACGCTCGAGTGCGCCAATAGACGCGCCCGCCTCCGCCAGCGCCGACGCCTCACAATTGCACCTGACCCGACGCAAGGACGGCTACCGCTACGTGATTTCGGTGTATCGCAACGACCAGTCGCAACGGTTCTCGGCCCAGGAGCAGAGTTTGTTGCAGGACATCTCTCCGGTGCTGTTGCCGATGCTGGAAAAACACATTCACGCCCTGCAACCCTTGCAGACCGGCACTGAAGAGCCGTCGCCCGGCACCGACGG
The DNA here is from genome assembly GCF_050473925.1 of Pseudomonas sp. S8. NCBI lineage: Bacteria > Pseudomonadati > Pseudomonadota > Gammaproteobacteria > Pseudomonadales > Pseudomonadaceae > Pseudomonas > Pseudomonas sp. S8. The sequence goes on along the minus strand of NZ_JBFDVZ010000016.1, from coordinate 810,253 downwards.
CGCGCAACCGGGCCTGGACAACCTGCGACTGCGCTTCAACGAACGTTTACAGCAACTGGGCCTGAGCCTGTCCAATCGCGAAACCGAAGTGTGCATTGGCCTGCTCGCCGGGCGTACCGCGCCGGAGCTGGCCGAGCAATTGCAGTTGAAGGTCAACACGGTGGAAAGCTATCTCAAGCGCGCCGCAATCAAACTGGGGATCAGCGGCCGGCATTCGTTGATGCGCTGGATGTACTCGCCAGAGGACACGTCCACCGCCACCAGCGCGGCCTGAGTCCGCCACTGAAGAAAAAAACCGCCGCCCTCACCGGGTGGCGGTTTTTTTACATTGGAGGCTTAATCCTTCGGCACGACTCTGTCCAGCGCCTGATTCACCGCCAACTCCCCCAGCATCACCGCTTGCGCAATGCCCAGCGCCGTATTGCGACCCGGCCCTTCCAGCGTGCCGGCGAAATCACCGAGCATGACCGTGGCCGACGCCAGGGATTCGCAGGCGTTTGCCAGCAGGGATTCGGTGTCGGTTTGCGGGTTGACCAGGAACATGCTGCTGGGGCTGTACGGCGTTGCCATGATGTGCGCGGGCGCGAGGTAGTGATCGAGGGCGCGTTCGGCGGCTTCGTGGAGTTTTCTGGAGTTGAGGGATTCGTAGGGCGATACCGGGTCTGTAATCGGCGGATTGGATGAGGTTTCGGACATCAGCTGGCACTCCGATCGAGGCACTTGAAAGAATTTCTCAATGTAGGAGCTGCCGAAGGCTGCGATCTTTTGATGTTGCTTTTAAAAACAAGATCAAAAGATCGCAGCCTGCGGCAGCTCCTACAGAGGACCGGGCAGTTAGTTCGGCACGCGGCGGCCGTCCAGTACTCGGTTGACCATCAGTTCACTGAGCATGATCACCTGATGCAGCATCAGCATGGCCCGGCGCTGTGGGTGGTCGACGACGTCGCCAATATCGCGGGCCATATCGCTGGCGGCGGCTAACGATTCGCAGGCTTCGACGAGCAAGGTTTCCTCGTCCACGGTGGGGTCGATGAGGAAGATTCTGTTGGATTTGCTTGAGGGTGTTGAAGGGATCGAGATCTTCAGGGCGCCGGGGTTGAGGTAGAAGTTGATGGCGCGGTCGGTGGCCGCTTTTATCTTCTGCGGGTCGAGGGCTGGGTCGTACGGGATTGAGGTGTCCGGGGGGTTGGGTGTGGCTTTGAACATGGATGAACTCCTATTGCAGTTATTCAGGAGCCATCACTCTCGCTACCAAACGAGGGGTGGTGGCCATACGCGGGTTGGTAGACCGGCTGCAATAGGAACCCGGCGCTCACGAGTGAGCCCCACGCATGACCACCATAAAACCGAGCCCCGCAAAGGGACTGCATAGGTGTTGCCATACAGCTATTACAGACGGGCTACCAAACCCGATCACTGATTTTCAGTGACAGGGAAACGATATAGCCCGCCCCATAGCCCTGTAAGCCGGCGGATTCTGGCGTACGCGTAGGTAACGGCGCAAGGCGTTGTAGCCGGTATGGCGTAACGGTTCGTGTATTTTAAACGTGGTTGCGGGGTTATGTTTATGTGCGGGGTTTGCTCTGTTGTTTTGATGTTGTCTGGCAAGCCGCTTTCGCGAGCAAGCTCGCTCCCACAGTTGGAATGAGTGCATTCAGTGGGAGGTTGGTCGGCTTGTAGGCCGTCATCGCTGGCAAGCCAGCTCCCACCATTTGACCGAGTGCATTCAGGTGGGAGGTTGGTCGGCTGGTAGGCCGTCATCGCTGGCAAGCCAGCTCCCACAGTTGGATTGAGGGCGAAAAACAGGGACGGGGTCATGACCCGTCCCTTTCGATTTGTGCGCTTAAGGCACGAGCCCGGCCAATCAGCTCCGGCAATCAGTCCCGGGCCAACGCTTCGATCGGGTCCAGGCGCGAAGCATTACGCGCAGGAACGAAACCGAAGACGATGCCGATCAGCGTCGAGCAGATCACCGCCGTCAGCACCGAGGCCATGGAGAACACCATCTCCCATTCCTTGATGAACAGCGAAAACAGGTGGCCGATGGCGTACGACAGGGAAATGCCGATGGCCCCGCCGAGCAGGCAGACCATCACCGCCTCCACCAGAAACTGCTGACGAATGTCCGACTGGCGCGCGCCGACCGCCATGCGAATGCCGATCTCCCGCGTGCGCTCGGTGACCGACACCAGCATGATGTTCATCACCCCGATGCCGCCGACCACCAGCGAAATCACCGCGATCAGCGACAGCAGCAAGGCCAGCGAGCGGCTGGTTTTCTGTACGGTCTGCATCACGCTGTCGAGGTTGTTGGTGTAGAAATCCTTGATGCCGTGGCGTTGCAGCAGCAATTGGGTGACATGATTTTCCACGACTTTGCTCGACTGGCCGTCCTTGATCCGTACGCTGATGCTGTCGAGAAAACGTTGGCCCAGGATACGCCCGGCGGCGGTTTCGTAGGGCACCCAGACGTTGAGGGTTTTGCCTGAGGCAAACAGGTTTTTGTTCTCGGCCGTCACGCCGATCACCGTGCACGGCAGGTTGCCGATCAGGATCACCTGACCCAGCGGATCGACGCCCTCACCGAACAACCGATGCCGGGTGTTGTAATCGATCACCACCACCTGCGCCTGGCGCCGCGCATCGCTTTCGCTGAAGGTAATGCCCGCCTCCAGTTTGATCCCACGCACCTGAAAGTACTGGTCGCTGACGCCGTTGATCTGCGCGTCGAGGTCGATGTTGCGGTAACGCAGGAGCATGCTGCGGCCGACCACCGGGGTGGCGCTGTCGACGTAATACAGCTGATTCAGCGCGGTAACGTCGGCCGGCACCAGTGTCTCGATCGAGGCCGCGCGCTTGTCGCCGAAACTGCTGCCGGAATAGATATCGATGGTGTTGCTGCCAATCGCTGAAATGTCCTTGAGCACGTAGTTCTTGGCGCCCTCGCCGATCGCCGAAATCGACACCACCGAGGTGATGCCGATGACAATCCCGAGCATGGTCAGCAAGGTGCGCATGCGGTGCGAAATCAGCGCCACCCAGGCCATGTTGAAGGCTTCCTTGAACAGCCCGAGGCTGGCGACCAAACGGCGGGTCGCCGGTGGTTTGGCCGGCACCTGCTCTTCGTCCGACAGTTGCCCGGTGTCGCGCTGGTTGCGCCGGTCGCTGAGGATTTCACCGTCGCTGACTTCGATGATGCGCTCGGCGTTGGCCGCGACTTTCGGGTCGTGGGTCACCAGAATCACCGTGTGCCCGGCTGCGTGCAGCTCCAGCAGAATGCGCATCACCTCCTTGCCGCTGGCGGTGTCGAGGGCGCCGGTGGGTTCGTCGGCAAGGATCACTTCACCGCCATTCATCAAGGCCCGGGCGATACTCACCCGTTGCTGCTGACCGCCGGAGAGCTGGCTCGGGCGATGCGTCAGGTGCCCGTCGAGGCCCAGCCGCGCCAGCAACTCACGGGCGCGGGCGTGGCGTTGCGGCGCCGGGATACCAGCGTAGATGGCCGGCATCTCGACGTTGTGCATCGCGCTCAGGTGCGGCAGCAAGTGATAGCGCTGGAAGATGAAACCGAAGTAATCGCGGCGCAGTTCGGCCAGCGCCTGATCGTCGAGGTCGCGGGTCTCCTGACCGTTGATCCTGTAGCTGCCGGCGGTGGCGTAATCAAGACAGCCGAGGATGTTCATCAGGGTTGATTTGCCGGACCCGGAGGCGCCGATGATCGCCACCATTTCTCCGGCATTGATCGTCAGGTTGATGTCCTTCAGCGCGAGAAACTCGCGGTCGCCGGCAGTGAAACTGCGGGTGATGCCGGTCAGTTGCAGTAACGGCTGCGTCATGCTCAAGCCCCCGCCACGGCGGGCAGTGGATCGCCGATCACCACCCGCTCGCCTTCATTCAGGCCCTGATTGATCTGCACTTTGACGTTGTTGTTGATCCCGGTCTGCACGTTGCGCGACTGCGCAAGGCCCTTGGCGTCCAGCACCCGCACCGGAAAGCTGCCATCGGCGTTGCGTGGGCCGAGCGCGGCCACCGGCACGGTCAGCACCGATTGCGCGGTATCGAGGACGATGCGCACTTGCGCGGTCATCGAGATGCGCAAGCGATGGTCGGGATTGGGCACCTCGAACAGCGCGTTATAGAACACTGCGGTGTTTTGCTTCGGGGTGCCGGCTGGCGGCGTTTCGAGGAAGTTCTGCGGCGCCGGTTCAGTACCGCGCAGCTTGCCGTAATAGCGTTTGTCCTCGCCGAGAATGGTGAAGTACACCTGCTGTCCCGGTGCGATATGGATCACGTCCGCTTCCGAGACCTGCGCCTTGATGGTCATGGTGTCCAGATCCGCCAGTTTCAGCAGGATCGGCGCCAACTGGTTAGCGATCACGGTCTGGCCTTCCTGGGTGACGATGCCGACCACGTCGCCATCGATGGGTGCGACGATCCGCGTATACGCGAGGTTGACCTTGGCGGTGTCGATCTGGATGTGCGCACTCTTGATCTGCGCGTCCAGCGACAACAGATTGGCCTGCTGCACCTCGTAGTTCGATTGCGCGGTTTCAAAATCCTGACGCGAGATCGAAGCGTCTTCCTGCAGGTTCTGATAACGCTCGTAAATCGCTTTGGTCTGCTTGAGCTGCGCCTGCGTCGCGCGCTTCTGCGCCTGCAGGTTCTCCTCATCGACCTGCGCCTGGCGCAGGGTATTCTGCAGCACCAGCGGATCGATCTCGGCCAGCCACTGGCCCTTCTTCACCTTGTCGCCCACCTTGACCTTGAGCGACTTCAACTGCCCCGACACTTGCGCGCCGACATCCACTTGCTTGACGCCTTCCAGCAAACCGGTGGCGAGCACGGTGTTTTCGATGTCCGTGCGTTCGACCGGCGCCGTCTGGTATTTCGGCGCTTCGGCCGGGGCCTGCACCGTGTACAGCACCAACCCGGCCACCGCCGCCAACGCCAACCCCATACCGACTTTGCGCAACTTCGACTTTTCCATAAATAACCACAAGTCCGTTCAGGGATGGACCCGGCCAGCGGCCGGGTCTTGATAGAAAAACCACACTCAGGACAGCGCTTCGCCGACCGCCAGCGCCAGGCCGTCATGCCACCACGCGGCGAAACTGAAGACGTTGGGCGCCTTGAGAATCGTGAAGTGGTTGCCCGGCCCGTACCACACCGCCAGATCACTGACCTGCCGCTGCCAGCCTTCAAGCACCGCCGCCTGTTCGCGCTGATTGCCCCACTCGTCCAGCGTCGGGTCATCGACTAGTACCAGCCGCACCGGCCCGGTATAGGCCAGTCGCGGTTGATAGACCGTGCGCAAGGCGCTGGCGAAGGTGCGTACCGGGCCATGCATCGCGTCCGGCGCCGCGCGCTCCGACAACACCCCGGCGCGCACCATGCCTGCGTGCAGCAGACGCAGTTGCGTGGTGTCGTCGGCGTTGGCGAAGGTCGCAGGATCGATACCCAGCGATTTGCCACAGGACAACTGCAGGGTGTCAATCAGCCGTTGCAGCGCGGCAGTGGCCGTGTACGGCTTGCCCGCCGTGCCGTCACCGCCCGGTGCCTCGCTGTCGATCAACGTCAGCGAAGCCACCACGCGCCCGGCCGCCTGCAACTGCGCGGCCATGGCATGCGCGACCCAGCCGCCGAACGAATGACCGATCAGGTGCAGCGGCCCCTGCGGGTGGATCTGCTCGATGGCTTGCAGGTAGAACGCGGCAGCGGCTTCGACCGCGCTGTGCGGCACACTGACGCCGTCCAGCCCGCGCGGTTGCAAGCCGATGATCGGCCACTCCGGGCCGATCGCCTCGGTCAGGTGAATGAACCCGGTGACACTGTCACCCGCCCCCGGCACACAGAAAATCGGCGCATGCCCCGGCTGCCCGGTCTGAATCGTCAGCAGCGGTTGATACAGTGCCGGTTCCGGCGTCACCAGGGTTTCCAGCGCCTGGGTGATGGCCTGGCCAAGCGCTTGGATGTGCGCGTGCTTCATCATGGTCCGGTGATCGCCGGGGATGTCGATGCAACGCAGCAAGCCAATGTTGAAGCGCTCTTCCCAGCCGCGCGTCGGGCTCGGCAATGACTGGCCTTCCATCAGTTCCTGGGCACGGAACAGGTGGATCGGCTGGCTCGCCGGGCTGACCCGGTAATGCGCCAGCGCCAGACGATGCGCCGCTTCGCGATCAAAGTAATGCCAGGCGTCCGCCGCGCTGACCGTCGCCAGCTCCGGATCGGTCAGTTGCTGCGCCTGACAGCGCTTGAACAGCTCGGGGAAATCCAGTTGTTCGACTTGCGCTTCCAGCGCTTGCACCGCCGCCAGCGCCGTCTCGCTTTCGGCACCCAGCATCAGCGAACGGCCACGGCAATGGCCGAGCAACTGGCGCTTGTCGAGGCCCTCGCCGCTCCACAGCGCCTTGTCCTGGGCCAGCGGGTTTGGCGCGTAGCTGTCGAGCATGCCGATGAACTCCACCGGTTCATCGAGACCGAGCAATTGCTGCGCGACCTCATGCGCCAGCACCCCGCCAAACGACCAGCCCGCCAGACGATACGGCCCGTGAGGCTGTACCGCGCGGATGATCCCGACCATGCGCTGCGCCATGCACTCAAGCGTGCGCAATTGCGGCTGACCGAGCGTCACGCCAGGCAGGCCGTAAATCGGGAACTCGCCACCGATGTGCTGGGCCAGCGTCGGGAAGTACACGTCCCTGCCGCTGAATTCATGCAGCAGGAACAGCGGCGTACCGTGCGCCCCGGCACGCACCACGACCAGCCCGTCAGGCTGACCGGGCGCCTCGCCCTGACCGAGCAGCGCGGCGGCAGACTCGATGCTCGGATGCTGGAACAGCTCGGCCAGCGACAGTGGCAGCCCGGCCCGTTGCAGCAGATTGACCAGCTTCACCGCCAGCAACGAATGCCCACCGAGTTCGAAGAAGTTGTCGTGACGACCGACCTGTTCGACGCCCAGCACCTCGCTCCAGATCTGCGCCAGCGCGGTTTCGACTTCACCCTCGGGTGCCACGTATGGGCGGTTGATCACCGCATCTGCCCCCGGTTCCGGCAGGGCCTTGCGGTCGATCTTGTCGTTTGGCGTCAGTGGCAAAGCGTCGAGCAGCACAAACGCGCCCGGCACCATGTACTCCGGCAAACGCTCCAGCACATGGCTGCGCAAGGTTTCCAACGATGGCGCGTCGATGCCGGCGCGCAAGCTGTACCAGGCCACCAGACGCTCATCGCGGACCATCACTACCGCTTGGCGAACCGCCGGATGTTCGATCAGCCGCGCCTCGATTTCCCCCGGCTCCAGACGCAAGCCACGCAGCTTGATCTGGAAGTCATTGCGGCCGAGGAATTCCAGTTCCCCATGATTGTTGTAGCGCGCCAGATCGCCAGTGCGGTACAGGCGATCCCCCGGCACAAACGGGCTGTCGATGAAGCGTTCGGCCTGCATCTCCGGCAAGCCGTGATAACCACGTGCCACGCCGACGCCGCCAATGTGCAACTCACCGCTGACACCTTGTGGCACCGGTTGTCCGTACGCGTCGAGCACGTACAGGCGGGTGTTGCTCAACGCCTTGCCGATTGGCACCACGTTGTCCGGCACCGGCATGTGCGGTTCCAGCGTCCAGCCCGTGCTGTCCACCGTGGTTTCAGTCGGGCCATAGACGTTGTGCAACCGCACCCACGGCAGGCGATCGCGCACCTGACGCGCCAGCGCAGCACTGAGTTCACCGCCACCGTTGAGCACATCGGTCAGGCTGGTGCATTGCTCGACACCGTCCTGCTCGATGAACTGCTGCAGCAGCGCAGGAACGAACTTGACCACCGTCACCTGCTGCTCGCGAATGGTCTGCACCACATAGGCCGAATCGCGGTTGCCATCCGGCCGCGCCAATACCAGGCGCATCCCGGAACACAGCGGCCAGAAGATCTCCCACACCGAACTGTCGAAGCTGAACGGCGCCTTTTGCAGCAGCGCGCCGTGTTCGGTCGGCGGCGAAATCTGCGAGCCCCAATGCACCATGTTGCAAGCGCTGCGATGCTCGATCATCACGCCCTTCGGCAGCCCGGTAGAGCCCGAGGTGTAGATCATGTACGCAAGGTTCGAGGCGCTGAGACCCGGCACTGGCGAGTCGTGATCCGGCAGGTGTTGCCAAGTGTCCTGATTCAGGTCGATCAGCGTCACGGCAGAGTCATCGAACAACCCGCGAGTAGCGGTCTGCACCAGCACCGCAGTCGGCGCGCTGTCCTTGAGCATGTACGCCAGGCGTTCCGTCGGGTAACTCGGGTCCAGCGGCACATAGGCACCACCGGCCTTGAGAATGCCGAGCAGACCGACCACCAGATCCAGCCCGCGCTCGACGCAGATCGCCACCCGTGCATCCGGCTGCACACCGAGTTCGCGCAGGTGCTGGGCCAGACGATTGGCGCGCTGATTAAGCTCGCGGTAGGTCAGGTTTCCTTGCGTTGATTGCAGTGCGATGGCGTCCGGTTTGCGCCGCACCTGCGCTTCGAACAAGCCATGCAACGGCTGCTCCAGCGGACAATCAACGGCGCTGGCATTGAAATCGACCAGCAAACGCTGCTGCTCCTGCGGTGCGAGCAACGGCACTCGCGCAAGCACGGCCTGATCGTCGTTGACCAGCGCCGCCAGCAGCCGCTGGAAGTAGCCGACAAAACGCTGCACCGTCGACTCATCGAACAAGGCCGTGGCGTAGCGCAATGAGCCGCGAATCCCGTCGGGCGAATCGCCGAGGCTCAGCGACAGGTCGAATTTCACAAAGTGGCTTTCGCCGGCCACGCCTTCCAGAGTCAGGTCGCCGAGGGTCAGGCTCGGGTCGTCGTTGTTATCCCAACTGAGCATGGTCTGGAACAACGCGCTGTGCGACAGGCTGCGGACCGGTTTGCTGATGTCCACCACTTGCTCGAACGGCAGATCCTGATGCGCCTGAGCGTCCAGAGTCTGCGCCTTGACCCGTGCCAGCAGCGCCTCGCCGCTCGGCTCACCCGAGGTGTCGATGCGCAGCGCCAGGGTGTTGACGAACATGCCGATCAGGCCTTCGATCTCGGCGCGGGTGCGGTTGGCCACCGGCGAGCCGATCACCACGTCGCTCTGCCCGGACAAACGGCTGAGCAACATCGCCCAGGCGCTCATGATCACCATGTACGGCGTCACCGCGCGACGCTGACACAAGGCTTTCAAACCGGCGCTCAAGTGTTCATCGAGCAGCATGTCGACGCGGCTGCCGGAATAGTCCTGCTGTGGCGGACGCGGACGGTCGGTGGGCAGGGTCAGCAAGGCCGGCGCGCCGGTCAGGGTCTGCTGCCAGTAATCGCTCTGACGCTGCAGCACCTCGCCACTGAGCCAGCGCCGTTGCCACACTGCGTAATCGGTGTATTGCAGCGCCAGCGGCGGCAGCGGATCGTCTTCGCCACGGCTGAAGGCCTGATACAACGCCGCCAGCTCACGGGTCAGCACGCCCATCGACCAGCCATCGGCGATGATGTGGTGCAGCGTCAACAACAGCACATGATGATCATCAGCCAGACGCACCAGACGTCCGCGCAACAGCGCATCGTGCTGCAGATTGAACGAGGCGCAGGCCTGCTCTTCGATCAGACCGCGCAAGGCGTTGTCAGCCTGCGGGTGCTGACGCAAGTCTTCTACCGCCAGCAACAAACTGCTCTCGGCCGGCAGAATCAGCACCCGCGGCTGATCGTCGATCTGGCTGAAGCGGCTGCGCAGGGTTTCGTGACGCGCAACGATGCGTGCCAGTGCCCGTTGCAGCGCGTCTTCATCCAGCCGACCGCGCAGGCGCAGACCGACCGGGATGTTGTAGGCGCTGTGGCCGCCGTCCATCTGCGCCAGGAACCACAGGCGTTGCTGGGCGAAGGACAGCGGCAATACTTGATCACGCGGTGCCGGCAAAATCTCCGGCAAGGTGCTGCGCCCCGCCCGGCTCAGCACCTCGGCGACAGCGGCCAGCTCGGGGTTGGCGAACAACTCGGCCAGTGTCAGCTCGACGCCTAGTTGTTGGCGCACCTGCGACAGCATGCGCATTGCCAGCAACGAATGCCCGCCCAGTTCGAAGAAGTTGTCGTGACGACCGACCTGTTCGAGCTGCAGCAAGCCAGCCCAGATCCGTGCCAAATGTTGTTCCAGCGCCGAGATCGGCGCGACATACACCCGGCTGAGCAGCGCTGCCTGGGTCGGCGCCGGCAGCGCCTTGCGGTCGACTTTGCCGTTGTTGTTCAACGGCAGCACTTCCAGTTGCACCCACGCGCTCGGCACCATGTATTCCGGCAGTCGCGCCAGCAACTGCGCGTGCAGATCGGCGCTGTCCAGGCGCCCGGCGTGCGCGGTGTAGTACGCCACCAGACGCGTGATGTCCTGACCATCGCGGCGCGCCAGCACCACGGCTTCCTTGATTCCTTGGCAGTTGAGCAGGCGGTTTTCGATTTCGCCCAGCTCGATACGGAAACCGCGAATCTTCACCTGATCGTCATTGCGCCCGATGCAATCGAGCTGCCCCGGAGCCAGCCAGCGTGCGAGGTCGCCGGTGCGATACAGCAACGCGCCCGGTTGCTCGCTGAACGGATCCTGCAGGAACTTCTCGGCGGTCAGCTCCGGGCGATTCAGATAACCCAGCGCCACGCCTTGCCCGCCGATGTACAACTCGCCGGTCACGCCCATCGGCACCGGTTGCTGGTGCGCGTCGAGCACATACACCTGGGTGTTGGAGATCGGCGCGCCAATCGGCACGCTCTCGGCGTTTTCCGCCACTTCACGCACTTCAAACGTCGTGGCGTAAGTGGTGGTTTCGGTCGGGCCGTAGCAATGCACGATGCGCAACTCTGGCGCCTCGGCCAGCAGTCGACGGAACGCTGCCGGATCGCCCCGTTCACCGCCACACAGCAGAATGCGCAGGCCTTTCAGCGCCTGCGGAATCAACTGCACGTACTGGTTGAACAGCGCAGTGGTGACGAACAGCACAGTCGCCCCGGAGGCGCTCAATTCATGGCCGAACGCGTTCGGATCAAGCAGGGTCTGGTGATCGATCACCACCACACGCCCGCCGTTGAGCAGCGGTCCCCAGATGTCCATGGTGCTGGCGTCGAACGCCGGGTTGGAGGCGAACACCACGCGGTCCTGCGCATTGAAATCGGCGTAGCCGTTGTTCAGCACCAGGCGGCCGATGGCGCGGTGCGGCACCATCACGCCTTTCGGCGTGCCGGTGGAGCCGGAGGTGTACATGATGTACGCCAGCGACTCCGAGGACTGCGCCAGATTCGGGTTGTGCGTCGGTTGGCCGCTGAGGGTCAAGCGGTCGAGGTCGATGCGTGGCGCAGCGTAGTCGATGACTTCACTGCTGAGGGTCAGCAACGCCGCCGCGTGACAGTCTTCGACCATGAACGCCTGCCGCTCGCTCGGCGCATTGATATCCAGCGGCACATAGGCCGCCGCGCACTTGGCAATCGCCAGTTGCGCCACCAGCAATTCCAGCGAGCGCGGCAACAGGATCGCCACGTGGTCGCCCGGCTGCACGCCCTGGCTGATCAAGTGATGCGCCAGACGGTTGGCCTGGGCGTTCAGTTCAAAGTAGCTCAGCGAATGCTCGCCATGCACTGCCGCCACCGCCTTCGGATGCGCCGCTGCCTGCTGCTGGAAAATCCCGTGCACGGTCAACGTCTGCGGGTATTCGCGTGCGGTGGCGTTGAACTCGTAGAGCAAGCGCTGACGCTCTGGCTCGGTGAGTAACGCCACCCGCTCCAACACCGTCTGCTCATCGCTGACCATCGCCGCCAGCAGGCGCTGCAGGTAGCCGACATAACGCTCGACGGTCGCTTGATCGAACAACGCCGTGGCGTACTCCAGCGATCCGCGAATCACCCCGTTGACCTCACCCAGGGTCAGGGTCAGGTCGAACTTGGCCACCTGGCCCGGCGCGGCCACACCTTCGAGGCGCAGATCGCCCAACGCCAGGTTCGGCCCGACGTTGCTGTCCCAGCTCAGCGTGCTCTGGAAGAGCGGGCTGTGCGCCAGACTGCGCGCCGGCCGGGTGATTTCCACCACTTGCTCGAACGGCAGATCCTGATGCGCCTGCGCCTCCAGCGTGCGCGCCTTGACCCGTGCCAGCAGCGTGGCCACGTTCGGTTCGCCCGAGGTGTCGATGCGCAGGGCCAGGGTGTTGACGAACATGCCGATCAGGCCTTCGATCTCGGCCCGGGTGCGGTTGGCCACCGGCGAGCCGATCACCACGTCGGACTGCCCGGACAAACGACTCAGCAACAGCGACCAGGCACTCATCAGGGTCATGAACAGGGTCACACCGTGCCGCTGACTCAGGGCTTTGAGCCCGGCGCTCAGGCGCTCGTCCAGCCGTACTTCGACGCTGCTGCCGGCAAAGTCTTGCTGTGTCGGACGCGGACGATCGGTGGGCAGGGTCAGCAACGCCGGCGCGCCGTCGAGGGTCTGCTGCCAGTAATCGCTCTGGCGCTGCAGCACTTCACCGCTGAGCCAGCGCCGCTGCCACACGGCGTAGTCGCCGTATTGCAGCGCCAGTGGTGGCAACGGATCCGGTTGCCCGTGACTGAAAGCCTGATACAGCGCCATCAGTTCGCGGGTCAGCACGCCCATCGACCAGCCGTCGGCGACGATGTGATGCACGGTCAGCAACAGCACATGATGCTCGTCAGCCAGACGCAGCAGGCGACCGCGAATCAGCGGATCGTGCTGCAGATCGAAGGCAGTCGCGGCTTCCTGCGCGAGCAGTGCCTGCACCGTGGCTTCGGCCTGTGGATCCTGGCGCAGGTCTTCCACTTGCAACAGCAGACCGCTATCGACCGGTGCAATCGTCACCTGCGCCTGATCGTCGACGCTGACGAAGCGGCTGCGCAGGGTTTCGTGGCGCGCAACGATCTGCGTCAGCGCGCGCTGCAAAGCTTCGACATCGAGTTGCCCGCGCAGGCGCAGGCCAAGCGGAATGTTGTACGCCGAATTGCCGCCGTCCATTTGCGCGAGGAACCACAGGCGTTGCTGGGCGAAGGACAGCGTGCCGTCACGCGGCACCGCTACGATCTGCGGTTGGCTACTGACCTGCGCTACGCAAAGGCATTCGGCGACCGCCGCCAGTTCAGGGTTGGCGAACAGATCAGCCAGCACCAGCTCCAGTCCCAGTTGCTGACGCACCTGCGCGACCATGCGCATAGCCAGCAGTGAATGCCCGCCGAGTTCGAAGAAGTGATCATGCCGGCCGACCCGCTCAACCTGCAGCACCTCGGCCCAGATCTGCGCCAGCGCGGTTTCCAGCTCACCTTGCGGCTCGATGTATTCGCGGGTGAATAGCGCAGTCAGGTCAGGTTTCGGCAATGCCTTGCGATCAACCTTGCCATTGGCGGTCAGGGGTAACGCGTCGAGCCGGACAAACGCCGCCGGCACCATGTACTCAGGCAATTGCGTGAGCAGGTGCGCGCGCAGATCAGCGACGCTTAACGATGCGCCCTGCTCGGTGTAATACGCCACCAACCGTGGCTGACCGGGTTCGTCCTCACGGGCCAGCAACACCGCATCCTGAACACCGGGGAGCTGATTGAGCCGGGTTTCGATCTCGCCCAACTCGATACGCACGCCGCGGATTTTCACCTGATCGTCGTTGCGCCCGAGGTATTCAAGCGTGCCGTCCTCGCGCCAGCGCGCAAGGTCACCGGTGCGGTACATACGTGCATTCGGCACGCTGCTGAACGGATCGCGCAGGAAGCGTTCGGCGGTCATCTGCGGACGGTTCAGGTAACCACGGGCCACGCCGGCACCACCGACATACAACTCGCCGATCACCCCCAGCGGTACCGGGCGTTGCCGTGCGTCGAGCAGATACACCGTGGCATTGCTCACCGGTTTACCGATATGCAGCACGTCGCCCGCCGCAATCAAACCGGAGGTGGCGACCACCGTAGCCTCGGTCGGGCCATAGTTGTTGATCACCCGGAACGGCTGGTTACGGTTGAACTGACGCAGTCGATCGCCGCCGATCAACAGGGTTTTCAGGGTTGGATGCGCCGGCTCCTGACTGAAGGCGTATTCGGCCACAGGGGTCGGCAGGAAGCTCACGTCCAGCGGCTGCGCCCGCCACCAGGCGAGCAACGCGTCGATGTCTTCGTTGCCGTCATGGTTTGGCGCCAGATGCAGCGTCGCGCCGCAGCACAATGCCGGCCAGACTTCCCAGGCCATGGCGTCGAAACCGAACCCGGCCAGGCTCGAGGTATGGCTGCCGGCGTGCAGATCGAAGGCCGCGCAGTGCCAGTCCACGAGATTGCTCAGCGTCTGGTGCTCGACCATCACGCCTTTTGGCAGACCGGTGGAGCCGGAGGTATAGATAACGTAAGCCAGGTGCTGCGGGGTCAGGGCCGGCAGCGACGGGTTGTCGATTGGCTCGTTTGGCCACTGGTGCAGATCAAGGTCGATCAGCGGCACCGACAATGCCGGCAGGCGTTCACGCAGATCGCTTTGGCTCAGCACCACGACGGGCGCACTGTCTTGCAGCAGATAGCTCAGGCGCTCCGCCGGGTGGGCCGGATCCACCGGCACATAACCGGCGCCGGCCTTGAGAATCGCCACCAGCCCGACCAGCGTATCAAGGCCGCGTCGGGCGACGATGGCCACGCGGTCGTCAGGCTGTACGCCCGATGCGAGCAGATGATGCGCCAGGCTGTTGGCCTGGCGGTTCAACTCGGCATAGCTCAGCGAAGCATCGGCAAACACCGCCGCCAGCGCCTGCGGTCGCTCAAGCGCTTGCTGCTCGAAACGCTGGGCAATCGTCAGTCCCTGTGGGTAATTGGCGCGGGTCGCGTTGAAGCTGTGCAACAACTGCTCGCGCTCCGCGTCCGGCAGGATCGACAGGTGCTCGAAACCTTGATGCGGCGCGTGCTCCAGCGCATCCACCAGCCTGTGCAAGGCGCATTGCAGATAGTCGCAGGTGCGCTGTGCATCGATACCGGCACCGGCCAGTGCGGTCAGGCTGAAGCCTTCGCCGAGATCGTCGACGCTGAGGGTCAAGCGATAGTTGCTGTGTTCCTCGGCCTCAAGCAATTGCATGCCTTGCCAAGCCGTTTGGGCCTCGGCAGAACCGCCCTGCGCCGAGGCACCATGACGATAATTGAACAACGAACTGAACAGCGGCGTGCTTGGCGCCATGGCGCTGCAATGCTGGATGCGCGCCAGTTGCGCGTGTTCGTGCTGCAGTAACTGACTGAGCCGTTGATGCGTCACCAGTGCCGCACCCTTGACGCTGTGCGCACGCAGATCGATGCGCAATGGCAAGGTGTTGATGAACACCCCGAGCGCGCGTTCGGCGCCCTCGCCGCCCTGCAAACGACCAAGCAATACCGTGCCGAACACCACGTCATCGCGACCGGACAACTGCCCCAGCACCTGCGCCCACGCCAGGTGCATCAGGCTCGCCGCGCTGACACCCAGACGCCGCGCCTGACTGCGCAGGTTGCGGCTCAGCGCGGTGTCGAGGCTCAACTGTGCCTGCGTGGCCAGCCCTTCCGGCGCCGGGTTCTGCCCGTAAGGCAAGGTTGGTTCGTCGACGTCACCGAGCATCTCGCGGAAGAACGCTTCGTGCGGCTGGTCGCTCATCCCCGACAGGGTGTGCGCCACGTAATTGCGATACGGCACCGGCTCGGCCAGACGTTGCGGCTGACCGATCAGGAACGCCTGCATTTCGTGTTGCAGCACCTCCAGCGCCACGTGGTCCATCACCAGGTGATGGAACAGCAACAACGCCACCACCCGCTGATTGGCGGCGTCCCACGCGTGCACCACGCGCATCAGCGGCGCCTGATTGACGGCCATGCGGTACTGCGCGGCGTCGAAGCGGCGGCGCAATTGCTCCAGTACATCGCCGTCCGAGCCATTCAGCTCCAGCGCTTCGCACGCCAGCGGCGCCTCACGCCAGACCACTTGCACCGGGTCTTGCAGCCCGTCCCAGAACAGCGAAGTGCGCAGGATGTCGTGGCGCTGGATTACGTTCTGCAAGGCTTGGGTGAAGCTGTTCAGGCGTTGCTCATCGGCAAACGCGAACTGCGCCTGCAACACATACGGATCGCCCTGTGCGGCGGACAAATGGTGGAACAGGATGCCGGTCTGCAACGGCGCCAGCGGGTAAATATCCTGCACGTTGGCCACACCGCCGGGGATGCTGGCGACGATGCGGTCGATGCTCGGCTGGTCGAGCGCTACCAGTGGCAGCAGCTCGGGAGTGATGCGTGTGCAGTCCGTGGTGATGAAGTTGGCCGCGACTTCGGCCTCCGGTTCACCGCCCACCGCAGCGGCCAGTGCGGCGAGGGTCGGCTGGTTGAACAGCACGCGAATGTCGGCCGTCAGACCGGCGCGGCGCATGCGCGCCACCAGATTTACTGCCAACAGCGAGTGGCCACCCAGTTCGAAGAAATGGTCGTGGCGCCCTACCCGCTCAACCTTGAGCAGGTCAGCCCAGAGCTGCGCGAGGGCGATTTCCACTTCGCCGACCGGCGCTTCATATGCACGAGCGGTCAGCGCCGCCAGATCCGGCGCCGGCAACGCCTTGCGGTCGAGTTTGCCGTTGGGGCTCAGCGGCAGTGCATCGAGATGCACGAATACGGCAGGCACCATGTAGTCCGGCAGGTTTTCCAGCAGATGGCTGCGCAGCACGTCGGTTTCCAGGCGTGCGCCGGTGTAGTACGCCACCAGACGCTTGTCCCCCGGCACGTCTTCGCGAGCCAGTACGGCGGCTTCCTGCACGCCATCGATCTGGGTCAGGCGTGCCTGAATTTCGCCGAGTTCGATGCGCAAACCACGGATCTTCACCTGATCGTCGTTGCGACCGAGGTATTCGATATTGCCGTCCGCCAGATAACGGGCGACGTCGCCAGTGCGGTACATCCGCCCATTGGCTTGGAACGGATCGTCGAGGAAGCGTTCGGCGTTCAGCTGCGGACGGTTCAGATAACCGCGCGCCACCTGTACGCCACCGATGTACAGCTCGCCGACCACGCCGTGCGGCACCGGTTGTAGCTGGGCATCGAGGATGTACATCCTGGTATTGGCAATCGGTTTGCCGATCGGCGTGTTGTCCGGTGTGCTTTCCAGCGGCCCGGCGCAGTTCCACGCGGTCACGTCCACTGCGGCTTCGGTCGGGCCGTAGAGGTTGTGCAGTTCGCTGCCCGGCAGTTGCTGTTTGAAGCGCCGCACCACGCTGCCCGGCAACGCTTCGCCGCTGCACATGACTTGCCGCAGGCTGGTGCAGCGTGCGGTTTCGGCGTGGGCGAGAAAGACGTCGAGCATCGACGGTACGAAGTGCAGCGTGGTGATGTGTTCGCGTTCGATGATTTCGCTGAGGTATTGCGGATCCTTGTGCCCCTCAGGTCGGGCCATGACCAAGCGGGCGCCAGTCATCAACGGCCAGAAAAACTCCCAGACCGAGACGTCGAAGCTGAACGGGGTTTTCTGCAACACCGTGTCGCTGGCGGTCAGTTGATAGGCGTCCTGCATCCACAGCAGGCGGTTGACCACCCCGCGATGTTCGTTGATCACGCCTTTTGGTTGGCCGGTGGAGCCGGAGGTGTAGATCACGTACGCGGTGTGATTCGGGGTCAGCTCATTGACATGCAGGTTTTCCGTTGGCAGCGACTGCCAGTGCGGCTGATCCAGGTCGATCACCGGCACCGAAACGTCACCGAGCAACGAACGCGTCGAACCCTGCACCAGCACCGCCAGCGGCGCGCTGTCCTCCAGCATGTAGGCCAGACGCTCCAGCGGATACGCCGGATCCAGCGGCACATAACCGCCGCCGGCCTTGAGGATCGCCAGCAGCCCGACCACCATGTCCAGACCACGCTCGACGCAGATCGCCACCCGCGCATCCGGCCCTACGCCCGATTCACGCAGATGCCGCGCCAGTTGATTGGCCCGGGCGTTGAGTTCGGCATAAGTCAGTGGCTGTTCATCAGCGACCACGGCGGGTGCCTGCGGCGAGCGCACCACTTGCGCCTCGAACAATCCGTGAATGGTCTGATCAAGGTTGTAATCGACCGCCGTGGCATTGAACTCGACCAACAAACGCTGCTGTTCCTCCTCCGCCAGCAGCGGCGCCTGTTCCAGCAGCGCCTGATCATTGCCGACCATCGCCTGCAACAAGCGCTTGAAGTAACCGACGAAGCGCTCGACCGTGCTCTGGTCGAACAACGCCGTGGCGTATTCCAGCGATCCGCGAATGATGCCGTTGGACTCACTCAGGCTCAGCGACAGGTCGAACTTGGCGAAGTGGCTCGGCTCGGCCACGCCTTCCAGCGTCAGTTCGCCGAGGGCCAGCGCCGGGCTTTCGAGACCATCCCAACTGAGCAAGGTCTGGAACAACGGGCTGTGCGCCAGGCTGCGCACCGGCCGGGTGATTTCCACCACTTGCTCGAACGGCAGATCCTGATGCGCCTGCGCTTGCAGGGTTTGCGCCTTGACCCGCGCCAGCAGCGCTTCGACGCTCAGCTCGCCCGAGGTGTCGATGCGCAGGGCCAGGGTGTTGACGAACATGCCGATCAGGCCTTCGATCTCGGCGCGGGTGCGGTTGGCCACTGGCGAACCGATCACCACTTCCGCCTGTCCGGACAAGCGGCTGAGCAGCATCGCCCAGGCACTCATCAGCGTCATGTACAGGGTCACGCCGTGGCGCTGGCCCAAGGCTTTGAGCCCGGCGCTCAAGCGTTCGTCGAGCACGACGGCAACGCTGCTGCCGGCATAGTCCTGCTGCGCCGGACGCGGCCGATCGGTCGGCAGCATCAACAGCGCCGGGGCGCCAGCGAGGGTCCGTTGCCAATATTCGCTCTGGCGTTGCAGCACCTCGCCGCTGAGCCAGCGCCGCTGCCACACCGCGTAGTCGGTGTATTGCAGCGCCAGCGGCGGCAGTGGATCCGGCTGGCCGTGACTGAACGCCTGATACAGCGCCATCAGTTCACGGGTCAAAACACCCATCGACCAGCCGTCAGAGATGATGTGGTGCAGGGTCAGCAACAGCACATGGTGATCTTCGGCCAACCGCACCAGTCGCCCGCGAATCAACGGATCGTCCTGCAAGTCGAACGGCCCGGAGGCTTCGCCCTGAATCAGCGCCTGCAGGGTTTCCTCGGGTTGCGGGTGCTGGCGCAGGTCCTCGACACGCAGCAGCAGACCGGTGTCCACCGGGGCGATCAGCACTTGCGCTTCGTCGTTGAATTGGGCGAAGCGGCTGCGCAGGGTTTCGTGGCGGGCCACAATGCGCGCCAGCGCGCGTTGCAGCGCCGCGTCGTCGAGACGGCCACGCAGCCGCAGGGCCACGGGAATGTTGTAGGCGGTGTTGGCGCCTTCCATTTGCGCGAGGAACCACAGGCGTTGTTGGGCGAACGACAGCGGCAACGCGCCGTCACGCGGGACCGGCACGATCTGCGGTTGCGCACAGCGTCCGGCCTCGTTCAGCACTGCCGCGACCGCCGCCAGTTCGGCGTTGGCAAACAGATCGCTCAGCGCCAGCTCGACACCCAGACGTTGGCGCACTTGCGAGACCATGCGCATCGCCAGCAACGAATGCCCGCCGAGTTCGAAAAAGTGATCCTGGCGCCCAACCCGCTCGACCTGCAGCACGTCGGCCCAGATCTGCGCCAGCGCGGTTTCCACCTCGCCTTCGGGCGCCGCGTACTCGCGGGTGAACAGCGCTGCCAGATCCGGCGCCGGCAAAGCCTTGCGGTCGACCTTGCCGTTGGCGGTCAACGGCAGCGCAGCGAGTTTGACGAACGCGGTCGGCACCATGTACTCCGGCAAACGGCTGAGCAATTGCGCGCGCAACTCGCCCACCGGCAGCGCTTCGACCTGCGGCTGCTCGGTGAAGTAGGCCACCAGGCGCGGCTGGCCGGGTTGATCTTCGCGGGCCAGCAGCACCGCTTCCTGAATCCCCGGCAACTGGTTGAGGCAGGTTTCGATCTCGCCCAATTCGATGCGCACGCCACGGATTTTCACCTGATCGTCGTTGCGCCCCAGGTACTCGATGTTGCCGTCCTCGCGCCAGCGTGCAAGGTCGCCGGTGCGGTACATCCGCGCGTTCGGCGCGCGGCTGAACGGGTCACGCAGAAAGCGTTCGGCAGTCATGTCCGGGCGATTCAGGTAGCCACGGGCAACCCCGGCACCGCCAACGTACAACTCGCCCGCCACGCCAAGCGGCACCGGGCGCTGCTGTTCGTCGAGCAGGTACACCGTGGCATTGCTCAGCGGTTTACCGATGTGCAGCGCGTCGCCGCTTTGCACCAAACCTGAGGTCGCGACCACTGTGGCCTCGGTCGGGCCGTAGTTGTTGATCACGTCGAAATGCTGGTTGCGATTGAACTGCCGCAAACGGTCGCCGCCGATCAACAACGTGCGCAGGGTCGGGTGTTCGAGGTTCTGGCTGAAGGCGTATTCGGCCACCGGGGTCGGCAGGAAGCTCACGTCCAGCGGCTGCGCGCACCACCACGCGAGCAAGGCATCGATGTCTTCGCCGCCCTCGTGAGTCGGCGCCAGATGCAGGGTCGCGCCCGCACACAACGCCGGCCAGACCTCCCAGGCCATCGCATCGAAGCCGAACCCGGCCAGGCTTGAGGTGTGACGCCCGGCACACAGGTCGAACGCGGTGCAGTGCCAGTCGACCAGATTGCTCAAGGTGTGATGCTCGACCATCACGCCTTTGGGCAAACCAGTGGAGCCGGAGGTGTAGATCACATAGGCCAGGTTTTCGGTACTCAGGCCGGGAACGCGCGGATTATGGGTCACGCCCTGCGGCCAGTTGCAGCGGTCGAGTTCGAGCACCGGCACGTTTAGCGCCGGCAGTCGCTCGCGCAGATGGCTTTGAGTCAGTACGGCGACTGGCGCGCTGTCGTCGAGCAGGTAGTTCAAACGCTCGGCCGGATGCGCCGGATCAATCGGCACATAACCGGCGCCGGCCTTGAGGATCGCCACCAGTCCGACCAGGGTGTCCAGCCCACGGCGGGCGACGATCGCCACGCGGTCATCCGGTTTCACGCCCAGGCCGATCAGGTGATGCGCCAAAGCGTTGGCCTGACGGTTGAGTTCGGCGTAGGTCAAATGCGCATCGGCAAACACTGCCGCCAGCGCCTCAGGCCGCTCGGCCACCTGCGCCTCGAAACGTTGCTGGAGGGTCTGTGCCGTCGGGAAATCCACATGGGTGGCATTGAAGTCGAGCAGCACCTGCGCAAGCTCCGCCGCCGGCAGGATCGGCAGTTGATTGACCGGTGTCTGCGGCGCCTGCTCCAGCGCAAGCACGAGGTTTTCCAGCGCGCAGTGCAGGTAGTCGCAGATACGCTGCGGATCGGTCTGGGTGCTGGCCAGCAGGGTCAGGCTGAAGGCGTCACCGAGGTCATCGACACTCAGGGTCAGCGGATAGTTGCTGCGCTCTTCGGAGTGCAACGTGGAGATACCGTCCCACGCCGCGAGGGTTTCGGCGCTGGCGGTGGCGACGTTGTGGCTGTGGCGATAATTGAGCAGCGTGCTGAACAGCGGCGTCGGCGCCACCACGTGACTGCAGCGCTGAGCCAGGGCCAGCGGTGCGTGTTCGTGACGCATCAGCGTGGTCAACCGGGCGTGGGTGGCGTTGACCGCCGCGCGCACGTCCTGCCCGTCGATGTTCACCCGCAACGGCAAGGTGTTGATGAAAATCCCCAGCGCCCGGTCAATCGCTTCGGCGCCTTGCATACGGCCCATCAGCACGGTGCCGAACACCACTTGCTGCTTGCCGGTCAGCGCGGCCAGCACCTGCGCCCAGCCGAGATGGAACAGGCTGGCGACACTGACGCCGAGCGACCGCGCCTGCGCCCGCAAACGCTGGCCCAATAGCGCCGCGACCGGCACGCTGAGTTCGACGATTTCGCTGCCGTCACCCTGCACGTCCTGCAGGCCGTAAGGCAGCGTCGGTTCGTCGATGTCGCTGAGCATCTCGCGGAAGAACGCCTCGTGCTCGGCCTCGCTGACGCCCAGACGCGCCTGCGCCACGTAGTTGCGAAACGGCACCGGGCGCCCGAGCCGTTCACGCTGCCCGGTGAGGCAGGCGCGCATTTCGTGGCGCACCACGTCGAGGGCCGAGTGGTCGAGCGCCATGTGATGGAACAACAACGTGGCGATCACCCGCTGCCCCGCTTCATCCCACGCGTGGGCCAGACGCATCAGCGGCGCCTGGGTCACGTCGAGGCGGAAGTGCCGGGCGTCGAAGCGCTCATGCAGAAACGCCAGAACGTCGTTGGCGGCATCTGGCAGCGTCACGTCTTCCACCGGCAGTTCGGCCCGGCGCCAGACCACCTGCACCGGCGCATCCAGCCCTGCCCAATGCACAGCGGTGCGCAGAATGTCATGGCGATCGATCACGCTTTGCAGCGCTTGAGCGAACGCTTGAAAACGCTCGCGGCTGGCAAAGGCGAAATGCGATTGCATGACATACGGATCACCGTCACCGCCACTCACGTGGTGATACAGGATGCCTTCCTGCAGCGGCGCCAGCGGGTAGATGTCCTGCACGTTGGCCGCGCCGCCAGGGACTTGTGCGACGAGGTGGTCGATGGTGGTTTGGTCGAGCTCGACCAGCGTCAGCATCGCCGGGGTGATGTGCGTGGTGCCCGCAACGATGCCGTTGGCCGGCACCTCGACCTGGCCGTGCTTGCTGGCCGAGTACTGCCCGGCCTTGATCAGTTCGATCAGCGCCGGTTTGTGCTCGCGCAACAGCGCCAGCAACGCCGGGTCGTTCAACGCCTGCTTGTTGCCATTGACCCGCAATTGGTCGTCCGCGACCGCCAGCTGAATATCCTTGGCCTTCAATGTGGCCAACAGTTCGATCACGTTCACAGGACGATCTCCATTCGTTCGGTAATTGCGGCGTAGCCGGCCAGGGTCGGATGTTCGAACAGCGACCTGACATCGGCTTCCATGCCTTCCTGACGCAAGCGGCCGATCAGACTGACCGCCAGCAGCGAGTGCCCACCCAGTTCAAAGAAATGATCGTGGCGCCCTACCCGCTCGACGTTGAGCAACTCGGCCCAGAGCCGTGCCAGGGTGATTTCGACTTCGCCGACCGGGGCTTCGTATTCGCGCACCGGCAATGCGGCCTGATCCGGGGCCGGCAGCGCCTTGCGGTCGAGTTTGCCGTTGGGGCTCAGCGGCAATGCATCGAGATGCACGAACAGCGCAGGCACCATGTAGTCCGGCAGATGCTCCAGCAAGTGGCTGCGCAGCACGTCGATTTCCAGGCGTGCCCCGGTGTAGTACGCCACCAGACGCTTGTCGCCGGATGCATCTTCGCGGGCGAGCACGGCGGCTTCCTGAATGCCGTCGACCTGGGTCAGGCGCGCCTGAATCTCGCCGAGTTCAATGCGCAAACCACGGATCTTCACCTGATCGTCGTTGCGGCCCAGGTATTCGATATTGCCGTCCGGCAGATAGCGGGCGACGTCGCCGGTGCGGTACATCCGCCCATTGGACTGGAACGGATCGGTGAGGAAGCGTTCGGCGTTCAGTTCCGGGCGATTCAGATAACCGCGCGCCACCTGCACGCCACCGATGTACAGCTCGCCGACCACGCCGTGCGGCACCGGTTGTTGCTGGGCATCGAGGATGTACATGCGGGTGTTGGCGATCGGTTTGCCGATCGGTGTGTTGTCCGGGGTGTTTTCCAACGGCCCGGCGCAGTTCCACGCCGTTACGTCCACCGCGGCCTCGGTCGGGCCGTAGAGGTTGTGCAGTTCGCTGTCCGGCAGTTGCTGTTTGAAGCGCCGCACCACGCTGCCCGGCAACGCTTCGCCGCTGCACATCACTTGCCGCAGACTGCTGCAACGTGCGGTGTCAGCGTGAGCGAGAAACACGTCGAGCATCGACGGAACAAAGTGCAGCGTGGTGATGTGTTCGCGTTCGATGATTTCGCTGAGGTACTGCGGATCCTTGTGCCCCTCGGGCCGGGCCATGACCAGTCGGGCGCCAGTCATCAACGGCCAGAAGAACTCCCAGACCGAGACGTCGAAGCTGAACGGGGTCTTTTGCAGCACCGTGTCAGTGGAACTCAGTTGGTAAGCGTCCTGCATCCACAGCAGGCGGTTGACTACCCCGCTGTGTTCGTTGATCACGCCTTTCGGTTGGCCAGTGGAACCGGAGGTGTAGATCACGTACGCGGTGTGCTGCGGGGCCAGTTCGGCTATCGCAAGATTGTCTGTCGGCAGCGCTTGCCAATGCGGCTGATCCAGGTCGATCACCGGCACGCCAACGTCACCGAGCAACGAGCGCGTCGTTCCCTGCACCAGCACCGCCAGCGGCGCGCTGTCCTCCAGCATGTAGGTCAGACGCTCCAGCGGATACGCCGGATCCAGCGGCACATAACCGCCACCGGCCTTGAGGATCGCCAGCAGCCCGACCACCATATCCAGACCACGCTCGACGCAGATCGCCACCCGCGCATCCGGCCCTACGCCCAATTCACGCAGATGCCGCGCCAGTTGATTGGCCCGGGCATTGAGTTCGGCATACGTCAGTGGTTGTTCATCAGCAACCATCGCCGTTGCCTGCGGCGAGCGCGCCACTTGCGCCTCGAACAAGGCGTGAATGGTCTGCTTAAGGTCGTAATCGACGTCCGTGGCATTGAGGCCGAACAGCAACTGCTGGCGCTCGGCATCCGCCAGCACCGGCAGGCGATTCAGGGCCTGCTGCGGTGTCTGCTCCAGCGCTTCGACCAGCCCCGCCAACGCCTGCTGCATGTAGCCACACACCCGCGCCGCGCCAATCTGTGAAGGGGTCATCGCCGTAAGGTCAAAGCCCTGCCCCAGGTCATCGACGTTGAAGCTCAGCGGATAGTTGGTGCGCTCCTCGCTGGACAGGTTTTCGATGCCTTGCCAGGCGAGACGATTGGCCTGCAACTGTTCCTCGCTGACGCTGTGCCGGTAGTTGAGCATGGCGCTGAACAGCGGCGACGGCGCGGCGACCCCGCTGCAACGCTGGGCCAATGCCAGTGACGCATGTTCATGGCCGAGCAATGCGGTCAGTTGCGCATGGGTGGCGCGCACCCCGGCACGCACCGAAACATCGCCCAGATCCACCCGCAGCGGCAGCGTGTTGATGAACATTCCCAGACCTCGATCAGCGCCGGTACCGCCCTGCATCCGCCCAAGCAGCACGGTGCCGAACACCACGCGCTCATGTCCGGAGGTTGCCGCCAATACCTGAGCAAACGCCAGATGGAACAGGCTCGCGACGCTCACGCCCATCTGCCGCGCCTGGCTGCGCAGGCGCCGCGCCAAGGCTTCGGGCACGCGCTGACGGACTTCTTCGATATCATGGCCGTCACCGTGCACGTCCAGTAGACCGAACGGCAGCGTTGGCTCGTCGATCTCGCCGAGCATCGCGCGGAAGAACGCTTCGTGTTCCTGCTCGCTGACACCCAGCCGGGTCTGCGCCACGTAGTTGCGATACGGCACGGCCGTCAGCAGTGCTTCGTCGTGACCAAAGAGGATCGCTTGCATTTCCTCCTGCACCACGGCCAGCGCCGTGTGGTCCATGGCGATGTGATGGAACAGCAGCATGGCGACCACCCGCTGGTTGGCCGGATCCTGCGCGTACACCAGGCGAATCAGCGGCGCCTGACTGAGGTCGATGCGGTAATGACGCGCGTCGAAACGCTCATACAACTGCGCCAGAACATCACCGCCCGCCGGATCGAATGCAACCTCCTGAAGCGGCAGCTCGGCTTCACGCCAGACCACTTGCACCGGCGTCGCCAGCCCTTCCCAGACCACTCCGGTGCGCAGGATGTCATGGCGAGTCATGACCAGGCGCAGCGCAGCGGCAAAGGCCTGCAAGCGTTCAAGGCTGTCGAATGCCAGGCGCGATTGCAGCAGGTATGGATCGCCCTGCGCGGCGCTCAAGTGGTGATAAAGGATGCCTTCCTGCAACGGGGCCAGCGGATAAATATCCTGCACGTTGGCGGCACCGCCTGGCACCGTGGCAACCACGCGCTCAATGGCTGGCTGATCCAGTTGCACCAGCGTCAGCATGTCTGGAGTGATGTGCGTGCAACCGTGCGGAATCAGGTTGGCCGGCACCGCAACTTCGCGACCGCTGCCGACGGCGGCGGCCAGCGCGGCAAGGGTTGGCTGACTGAACAGTACGCGCACGTCGGTGCTCAGGCCGAGCTGACGCATGCGCTCGATCAGGGTCACCGCCAGCAACGAATGCCCGCCCAGTTCGAAGAAGTTGTCGTGACGTCCGACCTGTTCGACCTGCAGCACCTCGGCCCAGACCTGCGCCAGCGCAGTTTCCACCGGCTCTTGCGGCGCTGCGTATTCGCGGCTGAGCCAGGCGTCCTGATCCGGTTCGGGCAAGGCCTTGCGGTCGAGTTTGCCGTTGGCGGTCAGCGGCAGCGCCTCAAGCCGGACGTAGGCTGCCGGCACCAGTGCCTGCGGCAGACGCGCTTGCAGATGCGCACGCAGCTCTTCGATATCGACCGCTGCGCGGGCAGTGAACCAGGCGATCAACCGCGCCTCGCGCACCAGCACCACCGCGTCCTGCACCGCCGCATGGCTGGACAGCGCGGCTTCGATTTCACCCAGCTCCACCCGCACGCCGCGCAGTTTGACCTGATCGTCGTTACGCCCCAGGTACTCGATATTGCCGTCAGCCAGCCAGCGCGCGAGGTCGCCGGTGCGGTACATGCGCGCCTGCGGTTCGTCACTGAACGGGTCTTCGAGGAAGCGTTCGGCGGTCAGCTCGGGACGGTTCAAATAACCACGGGCGACACCCGCGCCACCGACGTACAACTCGCCCGCCACGCCAACCGGCACCGGGCGTTGCTGTTCATCGAGCAAGTAAACCCTGGCGTTGCTCATTGGCCGGCCGATGTGCAGCAATTGCCTGGCACGGATTTGCCCGGAAGTCGCGACCACCGTAGCCTCGGTCGGGCCGTAGTTGTTGATCACGGCAAAGGTCTGCTCACGCGGGAACTGGCGCAACTTGTCGCCCCCGATCAACAGCGTACGCAAGGTCGGATGCGCCAGCTCACGACTGAAGGCGTATTCGGCAATCGGCGTCGGCAGGAAGCTCACCTGCAACGGCTGTGCGCGCCACCAGTCGAGCAGCTCATCGAGGTGTTCGTTGCTGATCGACGGCGGCGGCAGGTGCAGGGTCGCGCCGACACACAGCGCCGGCCAGACTTCCCAGGCCATCGCGTCGAAACCGCAACCGGCGACGCTGGCGGTGTGGCTGCCGGCATGCAGGTCGAACGCCTCGCAGTGCCAGTGCACAAGGTTTTCCAGGGTCGCGTGTTCGACCATCACGCCTTTCGGCTGGCCGGTCGAACCCGAGGTGTAGATCACGTAAGCCAGATGCGCCGGGGTCAGCGTCGGCAGTTGTGGATCTGTCTCCGCCAGGTGCTGCCAGAGGTTCTGATCCAGATCGATCACCGGCACCCGGCCCAGCAGCTCGCGGGTCGAGCCCTGCGCCAGCACCGCCACCGGATCGCTATCCTGCAACAGGTAGGCGATGCGCTCCGCCGGATACGCCGGGTCGACCGGCACATAACCGGCGCCAGCCTTGAGAATCGCCAGCAGCGCCACCAGCATCTGCGGGCTGCGTGGCAGGCACACGGCAATCCGGTCGTCCGGCTGCACGCCGAGGCCGAGCAAGTGATGTGCCAAGCGATTGGCCTGCTGATTGAGTTGCGCATAGGTCAGCTGTTGCGTGCCCTGCACCACCGCCAGTGCCTGCGGCTGCTGCGCGGCCTGCACTTGCACCAGTGTCTGAATCGTTGCACCGCGCGGATAGGCCGCTGCGGTCGGATTGAAACCGACCAGCAAGCGCTCGTATTCATCGACCGAGAGAATCGGCAAACGGTTGAGCGGACGCTGTGGCGCCTGCTCCAGTGCGTGCAGCAGATGCTCCAGCGCGGTGTGCATGTAGCTGCAGATGCGTTGCGCGCCGATCTGCGTCAACGCCAGCACGGACAGGGAAAAGTCTGCGCCGAGATCGTCGACGCTGAGGGTCAGCGGATAGTTGCTGCGCTCTTCGCCGCCGAGCAATTGCACGCCTTCCCAGATGCCCTGACCGTCACGCGGCTGCGCCTCGGCGACGGTATGCCGGTAGTTGAGCAGTGCGCTGAACAGCGGCGCGCCGGACACCGCGCTGCAGCGCTGGGCCAGCGCCAGTGGCGCGTGTTCATGGGCCAGCAGCGCGGTCAGTCGTGCGTGGGTAGTCTTGACCGCAGCGCGCACGCCTTCGCTGACATCCACCCGCAGCGGCAAGGTGTTGATGAACACGCCCAGGGTGCGATCCGCGCCCTCGCCGCCCTGCAAGCGACCCAACAGCACCGTGCCGAACACCACGTCGCGGCGGTTGGCAAGTACCCCCAGCACCTGCGCCCAGGCCAGGTGCATCAGGCTCGCCGGGCTGACACCCAACTGCCGCGCCTGTTCTCGCAGGCGCAGGGTCAGCCCGGCATCGACGGCTTGCTGCGCCTCCTCGATGTCGCCGCCATCGCCTTGCACGTCATGCAGACCGAACGGCAGGGTCGGTTCATCGATATCGCCAAGCATGTCGCGGAAGAACGTTTCGTGCTCCTGCTCGCTGGCCCCCAGACGCGCCTGCGCCACGTAGTTTCGGTACGGCATCGGCGTGCCGAGGCGGTCGGCCTGATCGAACATGAACGCGCGCATCTCTTGGCCCACCACTTCCATGGCGGTGTGGTCGAGGATCAAGTGCTGGAACAGGATGATCGCCACCACCCGTTGCTGCGCCGGGTCTTCGGCGTAGACGATGCGCATCAGCGGCGCCTGGCTCAGGTCGAGGCGGTTGTGCCGGGCATCGAAGCGCGCGTGCAACTGTTCAAGAACGTCGCCCTGCGCCGGATCCAGCGGCACCGCCTGCACCACCAGCGGCGCCTCGCGCCACACCACCTGATGCGAACTCGGCAAGCCTTCCCAGACCACGCTGGTGCGCAGAATGTCGTGACGGGCGACGACATGCTGCAAGGCTCGGCTGAAGGTGCGCAGACGCTCCACGCTGTCGAAGATCAACCGCGATTGCAGCAGATACGGATCGCCCTGTTCGGCGCTCAAGTGGTGGTAAAGAATGCCTTCCTGCAACGGTGCCAGCGGATAAATGTCCTGCACATTGGCCGCGCCACCGGGCACGGTGGCGACGATGCGCTCGATGCTGGCCTGATCGAGCTCGGTCAGGCTGAGCATGTCCGGGGTGATGCGGGTGCAACCCGGCGGGATGCGGTTGGCCGGCACTTCAATTTCGCGACCGCTGCCCACAGCGGCGGCGAGTGCGGCCAGGGTCGGCTGATTGAACAACACGCGCACGTCAGCCGCGAGGTCGATCTGGCGCATGCGTTCGATCAGGCTCACCGCCAACAACGAATGCCCGCCCAGTTCGAAGAAGTTGTCGTGACGACCGACGCGCTCGACGTTCAGCACGTCGATCCAGATCTGCGCCAGCGCAGTTTCCACCGCACCTTGTGGCGCTTCATATTCGCGGCTGAGCCACGCGTCCTGCTCCGGCTCCGGCAAGACCTTGCGGTCTATCTTGCCGTTGGCGGTCAACGGCAGCGCATCGAGACGCACGTAAGCCGCCGGCAGCAGCGCATCCGGCAAGCGTGCCTGCAAATGCGTGTGCAACTGCTGAATATCGACCGCCGTGCGCTCGGTGAACCACGCAATCAGCCGTCCATCGCGAACCAGCACCACCGCCTCTTGCAGCGCCGCGTGGGTGCCGAGCGCGGCTTCGATTTCACCGAGTTCGATACGCACGCCACGCAGTTTGACCTGATCGTCGTTGCGCCCCAGGTACTCGATATTGCCGTCGGCCAGCCAACGCGCCTGATCGCCGGTGCGGTACATGCGCGCCAGCGGCTCGTCGCTGAACGGATCGAAGAGGAACTGCGCAGCGCTCAGCTCGGGGCGATTCAGATAACCGCGCGCCACGCCCGCCCCGCCGACATACAACTCGCCCGACACGCCCACCGGCACCGGGCGCTGCTCGGCGTCCAGCACATAGATTTTGGCGTTAGCGATCGGGCGGCCGATATGCAGCGGCTGATCCAGCTCGACCCGCCCCGAGGTGGCGACCACCGTGGCTTCGGTCGGGCCATAGTTGTTGATCACTGCGAAAGTTTGTTGGCGACTGAACTGACGCAGTCGGTCGCCGCCGATCAGCAGCGTGCGCAAGGTCGGGTGCTGCAACTGCCGGCTGAACGCATATTCGGCCACCGGTGTCGGCAAGAAGCTGACCTGCAACGGCTGCGCGCACCACCAGTCGAGCAACTCGTCCAGATGTTCATTGCGGATCGACGGCGGCGGCAGATGCAAGGTCGCGCCGACACACAGTGCCGGCCAGACTTCCCAGGCCATCGCATCGAAACCGAAGCCGGCGACGCTCGCGGTCTGGCTGCCGGCCCGCAAATCGAAGGCTTCAGCGTGCCAGTGCACGAGGTTTTCCAGGGTCGCGTGCTCGACCATCACCCCTTTCGGTTGACCGGTGGAGCCGGAGGTGTAGATCACGTAAGCCAGATGCTTCGGCGTCAATGCCGGCACTTGCGGATTGGCATCCGACAGGTGCTGCCAGAGGTCGTTGTCCAGTTCGATGACCGGCACGCCACCGAGCAGATCGCGAGTCGATGCCTGCGCCACCACCGCCACCGGGGCGCAGTCCTGCAACAGATAGGCGATGCGTTCCGGCGGATATGCCGGATCAACCGGCACATAACCGGCGCCGGCCTTGAGAATCGCCAGCAGCGCCACCAGCATGTCCGGACTGCGCCGGGCGCACAGGGCCACCCGGTCATCGGGCTGCACGCCAAGACCGATCAGGTGATGCGCCAGGCGATTGGCCCGCTGATTGAGTTCGCCATAGCTCACCTGCTGCGCACCTTGCACCGCCGCCAATGCCTCGGGGTGCGCGGCCGCCCGGGCCTCGAACAAACGCTGCACGGTTTGTGCCGGCGGGAAGTCGCGACCGCTGATGTTAAAGCCGACCAGGACCCGCTGCCGTTCGCTCGGCGACATCACCGAAATCTGTCGCAGCGGTGTGGCCGGGTTGTGCTCCAGCGCCGTCAGCAGATTGTGCAGCGCGGTCTGCAAGTAATCGCAGACCCGCGCACCATCCACCTGCGGCACCGCTTGCACGCTCAGGCGGAAACCAGTGCCGAGGTCATCGACGCTGACCACCAGCGGATAGTTGCTGCGCTCGCGCGAGCTGAGAATCTCGATCCCGTCCCAGGTCACACCTGCCGGTTTGGTCGCGCTGTGGCGATAGTTGAGCAAGCTGCTGAACAGCGGCAGCGACGCGGCAACACCGCTGCAACGCTGGGCCAGCGACAGCGAGGCCTGCTCATGCGCCAGCAGTTGCGCCAGTCGCTCATGGGTGGCGCGCACGCCTTGCTCCACCGCCGTCGCGCCGACGCTGACCCGCAGCGGCAAGGTGTTGATGAACATGCCGAGTGCGCGATCGGCGCCCTCGCCGCCCTGCATGCGCCCGAGCAGCACGGTGCCGAACACCACCTCTTCGCGCCCCGAAACCTGCGCCAGCACCTGGCCCCAGGCCTGATGCACCAGACTGGCGGCGCTGATGCCGAGGCGGCGCGCCTGCTCGCGCAAGCGCTCGGCCACGCCGGCATCCAGCGCCTGCTCGCTGTCGACGATGCTGCTGCCATCGCCATGCACGTCCTGCACACCGAAGGCCACGGTCGACTCGTCGATGTCGCCGAGCATGTCGCGGAAAAACGCTTCGTGCGCTTGGGTATCGGCCTGCTGTTGCGCCTGCGCCACGTAGTTGCGGTACTGCACCGGCATCGGCAAATCGGCGCCGCTCGGGTACAGGCTGTCGTTCATTTCCGCGAGCAGCACTTCCAGTGCGGTGTGGTCGAGGACGATGTGGTGCAGCAACAGGATGCCGACCCAGCGCTGCTGTTCACGGTCTTCGGTGTAGGCCAGACGCATCAGCGGCGCCCGGCGCAGGTCGAGGCGGTAGTGCCGTGGATCGAACCGCGCCTGCATCTGCTCCAGCACATCACCCTCAAGCAGGTCGGCATCGACCCGTTCCAGCGCCAGCGGCGCCTCGCGCCAGACCACTTGCACCGGCTCTTCAAGCCCTTCCCAGACCACGCTGGTGCGCAGAATGTCGTGGCGTGTGATCACCGCGTTCAACGCACGGACGAAGGCCTTGATCTGCGCCAGTCCGGCGAAGGCGAATTGCGCCTGCAGCACGTAGGGGTCACCGGCGCTGGTCGCCAGATGGTGATAGAGGATCCCCGCCTGCAAAGGTGCCAAGCCGTAAATGTCCTGCACATTGCCGACGCCGCCGGGCACAGTGGCGACCACGCGGTCGATGGCGGCCTGATCCAGCGTGGCCAGCGGCAGCATGTCCGGGGTGATGCGCGGGCAATCGGCGGCAATCAGATTGTCCGGCACCCGCAGGGCGTGACGGTGACTCAGGGTCGCCGCCAGCGCCGCGACGCTTGGCTGACCGAACAGCACGCGCACGTCGCACTGCAAGTCGTGCTGGCGCATGCGTTCGATCAGTTTCACCGCCAACAGCGAATGACCGCCGAGCTCGAAGAAATTGTCGTGCCGCCCGACCTGCTCGACACCGAGCAGGGTCTGCCAGATTCCGGCGATCAGGGTTTCCACCGGCCCCAGCGGAGCTTCGAAGCCGCGCCGGGCGAACGCATCGCTGTCCGGTTGTGGCAAGGCTTTGCGATCGAGTTTGCCGTTGGTGGTCAGCGGTAAAGCGTCGAGGCGCACAAACGCGCTTGGCACCATGTAGTCGGCCAGCGATTGCAGCAACGCGTCGCGCAATTGCGCGGCGCTCGGTTCAGTGCCTGCGGCGGCCAGCCAGTAGGCGACCAGACGCTTGTCACCGGGGCTGTCTTCGCGAGCGATCACCAGCGCTTCGCGCACACCGGCGCAGGCTGCCAGGCGAGCTTCGATTTCACCGAGTTCGATGCGGAAACCACGGATCTTCACTTGATCGTCGTTGCGCCCGAGGTATTCGAGGCTGCCATCCGCTGACCAGCGCGCCAGGTCACCGGTCTTGTACAGTCGCGCCTCGGCACGGCCGCTGAACGGGTCGGCGATAAAGCGTTCAGCAGTCAGCGCTTCACGATTGAGATAACCCCGGGCAACCCCGGCGCCGCCGACGTACAACTCGCCGATCACGCCGGCCGGCACCGGCTCGCGCTGCGCGTCGAGCACGTACAGTTGCAGGTCGGGAATGCCCACACCGATCGGGCTGCGCCCGACCAGCAGCGCGTCCGCTGCCTCCAGTGGCCGATAGGTCACGTGCACCGTGGTTTCGGTGATGCCGTACATGTTCACCAGCCGCGTACCGGCATTGCCGACCCGCGCGTACCACGGTTTGAGCAGGCCCGGTTCCAGCGCTTCGCCGCCGAAGATCACTTCGCGCAACGAGTGCTGCAGCGGGCTGCGGCCCTGCGCGGTGATCAACTGGCGGAAGGCGCTCGGCGTTTGATTGAGCACGGTGACGCCAGTGCGGCACAGCAGCGCGTAGCAGTCGTCCGGTGAGCGGCTGACGGCCTGCGGCACCAGCAGCAACTGGCCGCCGAACGCCAGCGCGCCCCAGATTTCCCACACCGAGAAATCGAAGGCGAAGGAATGGAACAGCGCCCACACATCTTGCGGGTTGAAGTTGAACCAGTCGTGGGTCGCGGAAAACAGGCGCGTGACGTTGCGGTGTTCGACCATCACGCCTTTGGGCAGCCCAGTGGAGCCCGAGGTGTAGATCACGTAGGCGAGATGACTCGGACTCAGCTCGGGAATCTGCGGATTGCTGCTGAGTTCAGCCTGCAACTGCACGCTGTCCAGATCGATGCTCGGCACGTTGAGCGCGCCAACCCGATCCAGCGTATCGGCCTGGGTCAGCACCGCCACCGGGGCGCTGTCCTGCAGGGTGTAGGCGATGCGCTCCAGCGGATACGCCGGGTCGATTGGCACATAACCGGCGCCCGCCTTGAGGATACCGAGCAGGCCGATGAGCATTTGCGGGCCGCGCTCGACACAGATCGCCACGCGCTGATCCGGGCGAATCCCCAGCGCCAGCAGGTGGTGCGCAAGCTGGTTGGCGCGGCGGTTGAGCTCGCCGTAGCTCAGCGTCTGCTCCTCGAACAGCAGCGCTGTGGCCTCCGGGCGTGCCGCCGCATGCGCTTCGAACTGCTGATGGATCAACGGCGTTTCCGGGAATTGCGGCAACGGCGAGTTGACCCCGTGCAGCAGGTATTCGCGCTCGGCCGCCGGCAGGATATTCAGGCGTTGCAGCGGTGCATCCGGGGTCGATTGCAAGGCCTGCAGCAGGCTGTGCAACGCGGTGTGCAGGTAAGCGGCGATGCGTTCGGCACCCAGCGCCGCATCCGCCAGCGCATTGATGCGCAAGTCTTCGCCGAGGTCGTCGATGTTGATCGTCAGCGGGTAGTTGGTGCGCTCGCGGGCGCCCAGCACTTGCACGCCAGGGGCCAGTTCGCTGACCTCGGCGATCTCTTCGCTGCTGCTGTGGCGATAGTTGAGGATCGCGCTGAACAACGGCGTCGGCACCGCCACCGCACTGCAACGTTGGGCCAGTGCCAGCGAGGTCTGTTCATGGCCGAGCAACGCAGTCAGGCGTCGATGGGTGGCCAGCACCCCGGCACGCACGCCGTCCGCCCCGACATCCACCCGCAGCGGCAAGGTGTTGATGAACATCCCCAGCGCCTGTTCGCCGCCCTCACCCGCCTCCATCCGCCCCAGCAACACGGTGCCGAACACCACAGCGGTGCGCCCGGACAACTGGCCGAGCACCCGCGCCAGCGCCAGGTGCATCAGGCTGGCGACACTGACGCCGAGCTGACGCGCCTGGCCACGCAGTTGCCGGCTGAAATCGGTGTCGAGCATCAGCAAGGCTTCTTCGATGCCTTGGCCATCGCCCTGCACATCCTGCAGACCACAGGGCAAGGTCGGCTCGTCGATGTCGGCGAGCATCTCGCGGAAAAACCCTTCATGGGATTTTTCGTCCAGGCCCATGCGCGCCTTGGCCAGGTGATCACGGTACGGCACCGGCGGCCCGACCTGCGCGGTCTGGCCCAGCAGATGCGCGCGGGTTTCACGGCGCACCACGTCGAGCGCGACGTGGTCCATGATCAGGTGATGGAACAGCAACAGCGCGACCACGCGCCCGTTGGCCGGATCCATGGCGTACACCAGACGCAGCAGCGGCGCCTGCTGGATGTCGAGGCGGAAGAACCGTGGGTCGTGGCGCTCCAGCAGTTGCGTCAGGACATCCGCGCCCGGGTCGAGGGCGATTTCTTCGCAGTGCAGACGAGCCTGCCGCTGCACCACTTGCAGCGGTTCGTCCAGGCGTTCCCAGACGAACGAGGTCCGCAGAATGTCGTGGCGTTCGATCATCCACTGCAACGCCTCGGCGAAGGCCTCCAGACGTTCGCGGCTGTCGAAGGCGAACCGCGCTTGCGACACGTAGGGGTCACCGGCGGGTGCCGACACGTGCAGATAGAGCATGCCTTCCTGCAGCGGCGCCAGCGGGTAAATGTCCTGCAGGTTGGCGGCGCCGCCGGGTACTTTGGCGACCAGGCGATCGATGGTCGGCTGATCCAGCGTCACCAGCGGCAGCATGTCCGGGGTGATGCGAAACGCCGGGCTCAGCCAGTCGCCACCGTTTTGCGCGACCAGTTCCAGCAACTGCGCCTTGTGTTCGCTGAGGCTGTCCCACAACGCATCGTCCAGCGCGTCGTCGCTGCCCAGAATGACCAGGTCTTCATCTTCCTGTTGAAGGCGGATCGCATGGGTGGAAAGAACAGCCATCAGTTCGCTGAAATGCATGGGATAACCTGCTGTAAATACGAGAAAAAGGAGCGCGCAGCGGCGAGTCCGTGCCTGCTGTGCGCAGCCTGGAAAAACTAAAACATCGGGGCTTGCGGGGCTGACATGGGAAGCGGGGACAAGCGTCCGGCTCGGTCGCCGCAATCAGCCTGTAGGAGCTGCCGCAGGCTGCGATCTTTTGATTTGGCTTCTAACAGCAAGATCAAAAGATCGCAGCCTGCGGCAGCTCCTACAGGGGTTTGGGTCAGAGCCGGCGTTTGCGGGCGAGGCTCGGGATGGTGGTTGGCGGGATCAACACTTGCTGCGCCTCGGGCGTGGTGCTGAGCGCCAGTGCCGCCAGCGTCGGCTGGCTGAATAGCGCCCGGGCGTCGGTGTGCAAACCGCTCTGACGCATGCGCGCCACCAGACTCACCGCCAGCAACGAGTGCCCGCCGAGTTCGAAGAAATTGTCGTGCCGTCCGACCTGCTCGACGCCAAGCACCTCGCCCCAGATCTGCGCCAGCGCGGTTTCGACTTCACCCTCGGGCGCCACGTAAGGCCGGTTGATGACGGCATCGGCCCCCGGTTCCGGCAGGGCCTTGCGGTCGATCTTGTCGTTCGGTGTCAGTGGCAAAGCGTCGAGCAGCACAAACGCGCCGGGCACCATGTACTCGGGCAAACGCTCCAGCACATGCCCGCGCAAGGTTTCCAACGATGGCGCGTCGATGCCGGCGCGCACGGTGTACCAGGCCACCAGACGCTCATCGCGCACCATCACCACCGCTTGGCGAATCGCCGGATGTTCGATCAACCGTGCCTCGATTTCTCCCGGCTCCAGACGCAAACCACGCAGCTTGATCTGGAAGTCGTTGCGACCAAGGAACTCCAGCTCGCCGTGATTGTTGTAGCGCGCCAGATCTCCCGTGCGATACAGCCGATCCCCCGGCACAAACGGGCTGTCGATGAAGCGCTCAGCCTGCATCTCCGGCAGTCGGTGATAACCGCGCGCCACGCCAACGCCGCCGATGTGCAACTCACCGCTGACGCCTTGCGGTACCGGTTGACCGTAGGCATCGAGCACATACAGACGGGTGTTGCTCAATGCCTTACCGATTGGCACCACGTTGTCCGGCACCGGCATGTCCGGCTCCAGCGTCCAGCCGGTGCTGTCCACCGTGGTTTCGGTCGGGCCATAAACGTTGTGCAAACGCACCCACGGCAGGCGTGTCCGCACCTGACGCGCGAGCGCTGCACTGAGTTCGCCACCACCGTTGAGTACATCGGTCAGGCTGGTGCACTGCTCGACATCGTCCTGCTCGATGAACTGCTGCAACAGCGCCGGAACGAATTTGACTACGGTGACCTGCTGCTCACGAATGGTCTGCACCACATAGGCCGAATCGCGGTTGCCGTCCGGTCGCGCCAGTACCAGACGCATCCCGGAACACAGCGGCCAGAAGATCTCCCACACCGAACTGTCGAAGCTGAACGGCGCTTTTTGCAGCAGCGCACCGTGTTCGGTCGGCGGACTGAGCTGCGAACCCCAATGCACCATGTTGCAGGCACTGCGATGCTCGATCATCACGCCTTTCGGCAACCCGGTGGAGCCCGAGGTGTAGATCATGTAGGCGAGGTTCGAAGCACTCAGGCCCGGCACCTGCAGATTGTCTGACGGCTGCCGCTCCCAACTGCCGTGATCCAGATTGATCAGCGGCACACCCGGCTCACCCAGCAATTGCCGTGTGGGGCCATGCACCAACAGTGCGACAGGCGCGCTGTCCTGCAACATGTAGTTCAGGCGCTCCAGCGGATAGTCCGGATCCAGCGGCACATAAGCGCCGCCGGCCTTGAGAATCCCCAGCAGACCGACCACCAGATCCAGTCCGCGCTCGACGCAGATTGCTACGCGCGAGTCCGGTTGCACGCCGAGTTCACGCAGGTGATGGGCCAGACGATTGGCGCGCTGATTGAGCTCAAGGTAAGTCAGGGTTCCCTGCGCGGATTGCAGCGCGATGGCGTCCGGCTTACGCCGCACCTGTGCTTCGAACAACCTGTGCAACGGCTGACCCAGCGGACAATCGACCTCAGTGGCATTGAACGTGATCAGCAAGCGTTGCAGCTCTTCGGCTTGCAGGATCGGCAAGCGGTTCAACGGCTGCTGCGGTGTCTGTTCCAGGGCCTGCAGCAAACCGTGCAACGCGGTTTGCATGTAGCCGCAAATCCGTTGCGCGCCAATCTGCGCCACGGCCCTGCCGGTGAGGCGCAAGCCGTTGCCGTAATCATCCACGCTCATGGTCAGCGGATAGTTGGTGCGCTCTTCGTTGGCCAGGGTTTCAATGCCTTGCCAGGCTTGCCGCGACGGCTCCAGCAATTCGGCTTCGTCACTGTGCCGGTAGTTGAGCAGCGCGCTGAACAACGGCGACGGCGAAGCGACGCCACTGCAGCGCTGGGCCAGTGCCAGCGACGCGTGCTCATGCCCGAGCAGCGCGGTCAGCCGCGCGTGGGTGGCGCGCACGGCGTCCAGCACCCCGGCATCGACATCGATGCGCAACGGCAAACTGTTGATGAACACGCCCAAGGCCCGATCAGCGCCCTCGCCGCCTTGCATACGCCCCATCAGCACCGTGCCGAACACCACACGCTGCTGGCCAGACGTCGCCGCCAGCACCCGCGCCCAAGCCAGATGAATCAGGCTCGCCACACTGACCCCGGCCTGTCGTGCTTGGGTGCGCAGACGCTGATAGACGTCAGCCGGCAACGCCTGCTGCGCTTCGTCGATGCCGCGTCCGTCGCCCTGCACTTCCTGCAGGCCGAATGGCAGGGTCGGCTCGTCGATGTCCGCCAGTTGCTCACGGAAAAACGCCTCGTGTTCCTGCTCGCTGACGCCCAGCCGCGTCTGCGCCACGTAATTGCGATACGGCACCGGCGGCGCCAGCGCCACGACCTGCCCCGACAGACTGGCCTGCATCTCGCCGCGCATCACCTCCAAAGCGATGTGATCCATGGCCAGGTGATGGAACAGCAGAATCCCCACCACCCGATCCAGCGCCGGATCACGGGCATACACCAGGCGCATCAGAGGCGCCTGGCTGACGTCGAGGCGATAACGCCGGGCGTTGAAGCGCGCGTGCAACTGCTCGATGACCGGGCCGTCGGCCGGGTCCAGCTCGACCTCCTGCAACGGCAGAATTGCCGCGCGCCACACCACCTGCACCGGGGT
Source organism: Pseudomonas sp. S8 (assembly GCF_050473925.1). Lineage (NCBI taxonomy): Bacteria > Pseudomonadati > Pseudomonadota > Gammaproteobacteria > Pseudomonadales > Pseudomonadaceae > Pseudomonas > Pseudomonas sp. S8. Next base: position 771,168 of record NZ_JBFDVZ010000016.1, on the reverse strand, counting down.
GTTCAGGCCTTCCCAGAGCACCGAAGTGCGCAGAATGTCGTGGCGCGCCATGACCTCGCGCAGCGCCGCAGCGAAGGCCTCGACGCGCTCAAGACTGTCGAACGCCAGTTGCGACTGCAGCAGGTACGGATCGCCCTGCTCAGCGGTGATGTGGTGGTAGAGAATCCCCTCCTGCAACGGTGCCAGCGGGTAGATGTCCTGCACATTGGCGGCGCCCCCCGGAACGCTGGCGACGATCCGCTCGATGTCCGCCTGCTGCAGTTGCACCAGCGGCAGCATTGCCGGAGTGATATGGGTGCAATCGGCAGTGATGCGGTTGGCCGGCACTTCGATTTCCCGACCGCTGCCGACCGAAGCGGCCAGTGCAGCGAGCGTCGGCTGGCTGAACAGCACGCGCACGTCGCTGCTCAGATCGAGCTGACGCATGCGTTCGATCAAGATCACCGCCAGCAACGAATGCCCGCCGAGTTCGAAGAAATGGTCATGACGCCCGACCCGTTCGACTTGCAGGACTTCGGCCCAGATCTGCGCCAGGGCGATTTCGACCTCGCCTTGGGGTGCCTCGTATTCGCGGCGGATCAGATCGTCCGGCCCGGGCGCCGGCAGTGCCTTGCGATCGACCTTGCCGTTGGCGGTCAGCGGCAGCGCCGACAGACGCACATAGGCGTTCGGCAGCATGGCGCTGCTCAGGCGGGTTTTCAGGTGTGCGTGCAGTTCATTGATGTTCAACGGCGCCCGCTCGGTGAACCACGCCAGCAATTGTCCGTCGCGCACCAGCACCACCGCTTCGCGCACCGCTGGATGGCTGGTGAGTGCGCTCTCGATCTCCCCCGGCTCGATCCGGATGCCACGGATTTTCACCTGATCATCGTTGCGCCCCAGATACTCCAGATTGCCGTCGGCGCGCCACCGCGCGAGGTCGCCGGTGCGGTACAGGCGCGCGCCCGGTTCAGCACTGAACGGATCACGCAGGAAGCGTTCAGCGCTCAGCTCTGCGCGGTTCAGGTAACCGCGCGCCACCCCGGCCCCGCCGACGTACAACTCGCCCGTCACGCCCAGCGGCACCGGTTGCTGCTGCTCGTCGAGCAGATACACCGTGGCGTTGCTCACCGGTTTGCCGATGTGCAGCGCCTGCCCGGCGTCGATGCGCCCCGAGGTCGCCACCACGGTAGCTTCGGTCGGGCCGTAGTTGTTGATCACTTCGAACGATGGCTGACGCGGGAACTGGCGCAGGCGATCGCCACCGATCAGCAGCGTGCGCAACGTCGGGTGATCGAGCTGGCGGCTGAACGCGTATTCGGCGATCGGCGTCGGCAAAAAACTCACGTCCAGCGGCTGCGCACGCCACCAGTCGAGCAGCGCATCGATGTCTTCGCTGCCCTCGCTGGCCGGCGCCAGGTGCAGGGTCGCGCCCACGCACAGCGCCGGCCAGACTTCCCAGGCCATCGCATCGAAACCGAAACCGGCCAGGCTTGAGGTATGGCTGCCGGCATGCAGGTCGAAGACATCAGCGTGCCAATCGACCAGATTGCACAGGGTGCGGTGCTCGACCATCACCCCCTTGGGCAGGCCGGTCGAGCCGGAGGTATAAATCACATAAGCGAGGTTGGCCGGGGTCAGCCCCGGCACCTTCGGCGCGTCGACCCGGCCAGCCGACCAACTCGGCTGATCCAGCTCGATCACCGGCACCGACAACGCCGGCAAATGCCCGCGCAGCGCGCGCTGGGTCAGCACCGCGATGGGCGCGCTGTCCTCCAGCAGGTAGCTCAGGCGCTCGGCTGGATGCGCCGGATCCAGCGGTACATACGCGGCGCCAGCCTTGAGGATCGCCAACAGTCCGACCAGCGTGTCGAGCCCGCGCCAGGCAACGATCGCCACCCGGTCATCCGGGCGCACCCCGAGATCGAGCAGATGATGAGCCAGCGCGTTGGCGCGTTGATTGAGTTCGGCATAGGTCAGGCCTTGCCCTTGCTCAACCGCCGCCAGCGCCTGCGGCCGTAGCGTCGCCTGCGCTTCGATACGTTGCTGAAGGGGCGTCGGCGCCGGGTAGTCCACCCGCGTGGCATTCCACTGTTGCAGCAGCGCGGTTTCCTCGGGCGTGCTCAGGTCGAAATCCGCCACCGCCAGGTTCACCGCCTCCAGCCCCTGCTCCAGAATCAACAACCAGCGTTCCGCCAGAGCCTTGACTTGATCGGCGCTGAAATACGCCTCGCTGTAGATCAGGTACAGGCGCGCATCATCATTGGCAAGGTTGCTCAGCAGGTGCACCGCCAGCGGTGTGGCCTCCTCGACGTTCGAGGCCTTGATGATCCGCCCCGATGCCTCGCCGTAGCGATAATCGTGAGTGCCCTGCTCGTAGGACACCGTGACCTCGAACAGCTGCGAGCGCTCCTCCCGCAGCAGGCCGAGGGCGCGATTCATCTCACTCACGGGGAAACGCTGATGGCGAAAGTCCTGGCGCAGTTCATCGCGAATCGCCCGGACTAGTTCAGCGAACGTGCAGTGGCGACCGAAGCCCATGCGCACCGCACTGACCTGGGCGAACAGCCCGAGGGTGGATTTGAAGCGCGCGCCGGAGCGGTTGAGAATCGGCAATCCAACCACCCATTCGTCACGTTGTGCGGTGCGGCTGAAGTAGACATGCAGCGCCGCCAGCAACACATGGAACGCCGACGCGCCGAACGCTCGGGCCACCTGCTGCATGCGCTCGTGCAGCAACGCCGGCAAGGGCTGCGCGTAGACCTGCGTCTGCGCGGTCTGGCCGGCCAGACTCTGCTGATGCCGTGGCAGCAACAGCGGCTCGGGCAATTGTCGGTACTTGTCCAGCCAATAGGCGCGATCCTGCGCATAACGCGGCGACGCTTGATAGCGCGCATCGTCCTCGATGAAGTCGATGTACGACGGCGCCGCGACCGGTGCCGGTTGGCCGTGCGCCAGCGCGTTGTAGATCTCGTCCAGCGACTTGAACATTTCGCCGAAGCCCCAGCCATCGACGATCAAGTGATGCGCCTGCACGGACAGCCAGTGTCGCTGCTCATCGAGGCGGATCAACAGAAAGCGCAACAGGCAGCCGCCGTCCAGCACAAAGGGCTGATCGATGCGCGCCTGCACCAATGCCCGCGCCGCCGATTCCGGGTCGCTGTGCGCCGACACATCGTCGATCGGCATCGGCACCGCTACTGACCGGGCGAACTGCTGCAAAGGCAGGCCATCGGCGCCAGCGCCCGGCAGCAGAATCGTGCGCAGCGCGTCATGCCGGGCTACCAGTGCTTGCAGCGCAGCCTGCATCCGCGCCGGATCCAGCGGCCCGCTGAGGTCCAGGTAGCCGCCGATGTTGTACAGCGGCGAATCCCCGCGACTCAGCTGATCCAGCCAGATATCCAGCTGCGCAGCGGTCAGCGGATACGTCTGGAGCGATGCGGACGGCGTGGCCACCGCAGGGGCAGAAATAGGCGGCATAAGATCCTTCTCATGTGATTTTGCGCCTATTCAAGCATCGGCCCCGATGCCGACATGACACGTAAAACCCGGACAACCCCGCCCCGGGCGCTGGCCTGTCAGCGCTTGTAGCCCCTGATTGGGTGGGAACCCACTAAAAGTTCGGAGAGGAAACACTGAAAATTCTGTAGGAAAAATGCCACACACCAGCGCTGCCATCGACCTGCGTTGTGACCTCAAAAAAACGCCACTGCCCCGGTTTTCAAGGTCTTGCCGTGACCAAACAGTCACGCGATGCGCAACACCTGTAGCAAATGGCGTCAGAAGCCCGGCGCCAACTTTCAGGAATGATGGCACTTTGTGTCCCTGTTTTCCCCTACAGACGTAGGACAAATCCATAGGCTTAAATCCCGCCCCAGATCAGTTTCAAGGAGAGACGATTGCGTGGGCGGCTTTTGCATAAACAGCGGACGACTCGGTGATGACTCGGAACCAGGGATGACAAGGATATGAATCTGACCGGCAGCATTCGCAACATGGAAAACCCGCATTTCTACTGGCAACTGGGGGAACTGATTGCCAGCACCGGCGACGATCATTTCGCCAGCAACCTGTTCCAGTTGGTCGACACCCTGGTGCCGGTCAATCGCGTCGATCTCAGTGAGTGGACGCTGGACGAACGTCAGGCCAGCGTGGTCGAGATCAAGGCGCTGGGCAGCGCTGGCCTGCCGCAGACCTTCCCGCCGCCAGACCCGTTGACGAGTCCGGACGATCATCCGCTATTGCAGAAGATGATCGAGATGAATGATTCCCTGCTGATTCAACTCAAAGCCTCACTCCAGCCCCGCCATCCGCAGCACAGCGTGCACCAGTGCAATCTGGTGTCGCGCACCTCCAACCGCCGTTGTGTCATCTCGTTCTACCGACCGCATACGCAACGGGTGTTTTCCCTGCCGGAGCTGTCGTTTCTCAAAAGCCTGTCCGACACCCTGTTGCCGCTGATTGAACGGCACGCGCAACTCAGTCGACAGATCGTCGCCAAACAACCGCGCCTGCCCCTGGCCGATCTGGAGCAGGCGCCGTTGCAGCAGGTGTTCGACGAGCGCCTGGCGCTGGGCGCCATTGTCCTCTCGGCCCGGGAAAAGGAAGTCTGCCTCGGGCTGCTGACCGGCGGCACTGTGCCGCAACTGGCCGAGCAGCTGCGGGTCAAGAGCAGTTCGGTCGAGACCTACCTCAAACGGGCGACCGCCAAACTGGGGGTCAGCGGACGGCACGGTCTGGCGCGCTGGATGGCCGGGGCGTAACCGCGCGGCCATGGTTCAACGGTGTTTGATGATGGTGTGGGGACGCAGTGCCCGGCACGTGTTTTTTCTGCATGAGAGCGTTCGATGCTGCGCATTTCCCTGCTGTCCCTCGCCGTCCTGTTGGCCGGTTGTTCGTTGATTCCCGAGTACCAGCGCCCTGCCTCACCGAGCGCTGCGCAGTACCCGCAAGGCGCGGTTTACCCGGCACCGACACCCGCCGCAGCGCGCACTGAAGACTGGCGCACGCTGTTCAACGACCCGGCGCTGCAACAGTTGATCGAAAGCGCGCTGGTGAACAATCGCGATCTGCGGGTGGCCGCGCTGAACGTCGAGGCGTTTCAGGCGCAGTACCGCATCCAGCGCGCCGATTTGCTGCCGGCGGTGTCGGCCAATGCCAGCGAGTCGCGCCAACGCCTGCCGCCCAGCGTGACCCGCAGCAAAGCCATGATCAATTCGACCTATGCGGCGAATCTCGGCGTCAGTGCCTATGAGCTGGATTTTTTCGGCCGGGTGCGCAGCCTCAGCGAGCAGGCGCTGCAAACCTGGCTGGCGACCGAGCAGGCGCGGCGCAGTGCCGAGCTGAGTCTGGTGGCCAACGTCGCCAATGCCTACCTGACCTGGCGCGCCGATCAGGAGTTGCTCGAACTGACGCGCCAGACCCTCGCCGCCGATGAACAGAGCCTGCGCCTGACCACGCGCAACCGTGACGCCGGCAAGTCTTCGGCGCTGGAACAGGCGCAGGCCAAGACCAGCGTCGACAGTTCGCGAGCCAATCTGGCGCGCTACAAACGCCAGGTGGCGCAGGATCTCAACAGCCTGACGCTGTTGGTCGGCGCGCCAGTCCCCGAACAACTGCCGGCGCAACCACTGGCCAGCGATCTGATCCGGCAACTGCCGGCCGGGTTGCCGTCGGATCTGCTGCAACGGCGCCCGGACATTCTCCAGGCCGAGTACCAACTGAAGGCGGCCAACGCCAATATCGGCGCGGCGCGCGCGGCGTTTTTCCCCAGTGTCAGCCTGACCGCCAGTGCCGGCACCTCCAGCCGCGATCTGTCCGGGCTGTTCAGCGCCGGCTCCGGCGCCTGGACGTTCCAGCCGCAAATCAACCTGCCGATTTTCAACGCCGGCAGCCTGCGCGCGAGCCTGGATTATTCGAAATTGCAGAAAGACGTCGCAGTCGCCGAATACGAGAAATCGATTCAGACCGCATTTCAGGAAGTCGCCAATGGCCTGGCGGCGCGCAGCACTTATCAGCAGCAATTGCAGGCGCAACGCGATCTGGTGCAGGCCACTCAGGACTACTACAACCTTGCGCAGCATCGGTATCAGAATGGCGTCGACAGCAGCCTGACGTTTCTCGATGCACAGCGTTCGCTGTTCAGTTCACAGCAGGGGCTGATCACCGATCGGCTCGCGCAACTGGTCGCCGAGGTCAACTTGTACACCGCGCTGGGCGGCGGCTGGCGGGCCGATGAGGCGAATTTTCATTAGCCCCCCGTCACTTTTTCTTACACCTTTTGTCGCCCGATCCTGCGCCACGCAGCGATCCGTGGCCGGCGTCTGCCGTCAGTTTGGTATCATGCGCCGCTTTTACGGTTAACCCCCCGCCAGTCCTGCCGACTGACGGGCTGCAAAAGGCGGTATTAGATGACGGCTTTGTTGACTCGCCGCAAGGTGCTTGCGGGAATGGGCGTGCTGGGCCTGGGCCTGCTCGCCGGCTGCGACACCCGTGGCCAACTGTCGTACAAGTACGGCAAGGACCTGAGCGACAAGATCCTCGGGCGCACCTTCAAGCTGAAGAACACCGACGGCGAAACCATGACGCTGTCGAGCTTTCGCGGCATGATGCCGATGATCTTCTTCGGCTTCACCCAATGCCCGGCAGTGTGCCCGACCACCCTCGCCCGCGCCGCGCAAATCAAGAAACTGATGGGCAAGGACGGCGACCGTCTGCAGGTGATCTTCATCACCCTCGACCCGGAACGCGACACCCCGCAGATCCTCGACAGCTACGTCAAAGCCTTCGACCCGAGCTTCGTCGCGCTGTACGGCACCGTCGAGGAAACCAAGGCCACGGCCAAGGAATTCGACGTGTTCTACGAGAAGGTCCCGGCGGGCGATACCTACACGATCTCCCACACTTCCACCAGTTACGTCTACGACTCGCGCGGCCAATTGCGCCTGGGTCTGTCTGTATCGCTTTCGGCACAAGAGTGCACGGAAGATTTGCTCACCGTTATGGAGGTCTGCTGATGCACCCCGTTCTGAACAACATCAAACGCGCCGTGTTCGGTCTGTCGCTGCTGGGCCTGGCTTTTCAAGTCTCGGCCCAGACCAAGGTCGACGACGCCTGGGTGCGTGCGACCGTGCCGACCCAAATGGCCAGCGGCGCGTTCATGACCGTCACCGCCGACAGCGACAGCAAACTGCTGAGCGTTGCCTCGCCAGTGGCCAAAGATGTGCAGATCCACGAAATGTCGATGAAGAACGACGTGATGAGCATGGGCCCGGTGAAATCGGTCGACCTGCCGGCCGGCAAAGCGGTCAAGTTCGACCCGAACGGCTACCACGTGATGCTGATGGGCCTGACCGGCCAGCTCAAGGAAGGCGAGAACGTGCCGCTGACCCTGACCGTGGAAAACGCCAAGGGCGAGAAAGAGACGGTTGAAGTGAAAGCCCAAGTGCGTGCGCTGACCACTATGCAAGGCCACGATCACAGCAAGATGCATTGATCTGACTTTGCGGCAATAAAAAGGGGCGGCCTGATCGATGATCAGGCCGCCCCTTTTTATTGCGCAAGTCAGCCGCGTTTGCGAACCAGTGCGTTGCGCACACTTTCTCTCGACATCCCTGAGCGCGGTGCCGCCGCAGTTTTCTCCACGGGCGCCGCAGCCAACTGCTGCTTGCGCTTCAACACCTGACTCCAGCGATAACCGAGATAACCGCCTGCCGCAAAGAATCCCAGCCAACCGGTGATCAGGTTGACCACTGTCCACAGCCCAAGGGTGATCAGTACGGTTTTCCAGGTGAACAGCTTCAGGCTGGCGCCGACAACATCCTCAGGCATCCACCAGCCGCTCACGCAAAAACTCGATGAAACGCTGGGTCTTGGCCGGCAACAAGCGGGTTTCCGTCAGTGCGTATACCGCAATTGAACTGGACTGCCACTTTGGCAACACCCGGCATAACGCGCCGCTGGCCAGATCTTCGGCGGCAATGCCTTCGGCCAACACGGCGATTCCCTGATCAAGCATGGCCAGGCGCCTGAGCATGCCGACACTGTTGAGCTGAAAGCGTCCGGCGATTTCGACTTCAATCGTCTCTCCGGCCGTAGACAGGATCCAGTTGTCCGGCCTTGGCGTGCGCAAACGCAAGCACTCGTGCTTCACCAGATCACTCGGTTGCCGCGGCGTACCAAAACGCTGCAGATACCCCGGTGATGCATACAACCCGCGTCGCAACGTGGTGAGCTTGCGGGCGATCAGATTGGACGTCGCCGGCTCACCCATGCGGATCACGACATCCACCGGCTCGCTGACCAGATCCACCTGGCGTGGCGTAAGGTCGAAATCGAAGCTGATGCCCGGGTAATTCCCGGCAAATTCGGCGATCAGCGGTGCCAGATAAACGTTAGCGAAATCCACCGGCATCGACACGCGCAACAGTCCACTGGGCTGCGCCAGCATTTCACCCAGTTGCTCGTGCGCCAGGCGCGCCTCCTCGACGATCCGCTTGCAGCGGTCAAAGTACAGCTGCCCGGCTTCAGTCAGTTCAAGCTTGCGCGTGGTGCGATGTAGCAAACGCAGGCCAATGGCCTTTTCAAGGCCGCTGATGCGCCGCGATAAAGTCGAATTGGGCATGCCCAGTGCCTCGGCCGCGCGACGAAAGCTGCGCACCTTCACTACCTCCACAAACAGCGCCATATCGTTCAAAAGCTCCACGGGAATTGCTCCATGAGTGGAATAGTCATTTCATCTTTAGCGGATTTATCCCGAAAACGGATTGATCAATGATAGCCACATCAATTACCGAGGAGCAGCAAAATGAGTTCGCTATTCACGCCCGTCCAGATGGGTCGCGTTGTACTTGAGAACCGTCTGGTGATGGCGCCGATGACTCGATCCCGTGCCGATGACGACGGCGTACCCAGTGATCTGGTCGCCACTTATTACACGCAGCGCGCCGGCGCCGGCCTGATCATCAGTGAAGGCGTGTATCCCCAGGGGACGGGTAAAGGCTATGTGCGTACTCCCGGGATCGAGACCGACGAACAGGTCAGCGCCTGGAAACAAGTCACCGACGCGGTGCATGCTCAAGGCGGCCGAATTTTCATGCAATTGATGCACAGCGGACGAATCTCCCATCCGTCGCTGCAACCCCGCGGCGCCCTGCCCCTGGCACCGTCGGCGATCAAACCGGCTGGTCAGACCTGGACCTCGAATGGCCTGCAAGACTTCGTCACGCCGCATGCACTGAGCGTGGTCGAAATTGCCGCAGTGGTTGAAGGCTACCGTCAGGCAGCTCGCCGGGCGATTGAGGCCGGTTTCGATGGTGTTGAAGTGCATGGGGCCTCCGGGTATCTGCCAGAGCAGTTTCTCTCCTCTGGCAGCAACCAGCGCAGCGATGAATATGGCGGCTCGGTGGAAAACCGCGCGCGGTTCCTCCTCGAAGTGCTGGCGGCAGTTGCCACGGAAATTGGCAGTGATCGCGTGGGCTTGAAAATCTCCCCCGAGATGAATTTCAACGACATCATCGATGCCGACCCACAAGCAACGTACACCTATCTGGTCGAGCACCTGCACAGTCTCGACCTTGCTTATTTGCACGTCGCCTTGTTTGGCGCCAAGACCGACTATCACGCGTTGCTGCGGCCACTCTTCGATGGTCGCTACTTGATCGGTGGAGGACTCGATCAAGCCGCCGCCCAGGCGTTGATCGAAAACGCACAAGCGGATGCTGTGGTGTTCGGCAGTGCGTTCCTTGCCAACCCGGATCTGCCCGAGCGTCTGCGTCTCGGTGCCGAACTCAATGCACCGGACAAAGACACGTTCTACACCCCGGGCGCCAAGGGCTATATCGACTATCCGACATTGAGCCAAGTGTAAGGAGTCTGCCATGTCCGCCCGCGCCTCCTTGAAGTCCATGCGTCACGGCAGCCATTTCCGTGCCTTTTCTCTGCACGGCGGGCAGCCGAATGTCAGCATCGACCCGTTTCTTGCCGTAGACCATGCGTGGACCAGCGGGCCGACGTTTGCGCCCCACCCACACGCGGGGTTCAGCGCGGTGTCGTATCTGTTTGCCGACTCGCAAACCGCAATCGACAACCGTGATTCGCTGGGCAACCGCAACTTGATTCGACCGGGCGGCCTGCACTGGACAGCCGCCGGCAAAGGCATCGTTCACGAAGAGGTCCCGAACGAAAGCGGCAAGACCGTACACATGCTGCAAATTTTCATCAATTTGCCGCTCGCATTTCAGGAGGCTGCGCCTTTTGCCCTCAGTCTTGCCCCTGAAGACGTGCCGGTCTTGCGTTTGCCGGGGGCCGAAATCCGGGTGCCACTGGGTGCCTTTCTCGACACCCGCTCGCCGCTGGATCTGCCGACCGACGTAAGCCTGCTCGATATCAGCATCAAGCCGAGGCAAGAAGTGCGGATTCCCGTTGCCAGCGGCGAGTCGGCGTTCGTCATGCCAATCGACGGCGACATCTGGATCGACGACCAGCGTTTCACCATCGACAACGCGCAGGTACCCGTGAGCCTGGCCATCGGCGAAGCGCACAGCATCACCCTGCGGGCTACAGATGCGCCCGCCCACGCCGTGGTGTTTCGTGGTGTGCCATTGCATCAACCGGTGTATTGGCAGGGGCCGCTGGCACTTGCCTCGTCAGACGCGCTGAGCCGGGCGGTTGCGGCCTATCAGCGCGGTGAGTTCGGAACTCTGCAACCCCGTTGAACCGTTCCATCGACCGGGGCGCCGTGCCCCGTAACATCTGCCAGGAGAGATACCATGAGTTACGAGAAATTCAGTGCCAATAATGCTGCCCTGCTGTTGATCGACCATCAGGTGGGCACCATGGGCTGGGTGAAATCCATTCCGTTCGAAGAACTCAAACGCAATGCCCTGATGCTCGCCAGAACCGCAAGCATTCTCAAACTGCCGGTGGTGCTGACGTCGAGTATGGAGGAATACGCTCAGGGTCCATTGCTCAGCGAACTTGAGACGATCCTGCCAGCCGAGTTCGCCGCACGAGTCAAACGCTTGGGCATCGTCAACGCCATGGATGATGAAAACTTTGCCGGCGCCGTCAAGGCGACCGGACGCAAGAAGCTGATTATTGCCGGGGTCACCAACGACGTCTGCACGGTATACCCGGCGTTGAGTCTGGTGCGCGACGGTTATGAAGTGCAGGTGGTTGCCGATGGCGGCGGATCGCCGAGCGTCATGGCCGACGATATCGCCTTGCGCCGCATGGACAAAGGGGGGGTGACCCTGACCACGACCAATCAGTTGATCGCCGAACTGGCCGGCAGTTGGGCAACCCCTGAGGGTGGCCAACTGGTGCAGGTGTTGATGGAAGCCTTGCAGTCCTGATCACTCAACTCAGGCAGCCGCCGCTCGGCGGCTGTTTTTATGCATCAGCTCCCCGCGCCACCATGCGCCTCTTCAAAGAAGTAATCCTTCCAGCTGCCGGCATTGTTCTTCAGCACGCCCAGTTCCTGCAGTTTTTCGGCATAGATAAACGTGCGCTGCGGCACCACCGTGAAGTCGATTTCCGGATCGGTGACGATCTTCTCGACCAGCGCCAGCGGCAGCTTCGACTGTTCGACGCGGATGTACGCCTGGGCGGCGGCGGGTTTGTCGGCTTTGATTATTTTTTCCGCTTCGGCCAGCGCATCGTAGAACGCCTTGTAGGTCCTGGGGTTGTCGTCGTGGAATTTTTCCGTGGTGTAGAGCACGTTGAAGGTGGCCTGACCACCGAGCACATCGTAGGAACTCAGCACTTTGTGCACGTTGGGGTTTTGCAGCGCCTGATACTGGAACGGCGGACTGGAGAAATGCGCGCTGATTTCCGAACCGCCGGCAATCAGCTCCGCCGTGGCGTCCGGGTGCGGCAGGCTGACCGAGATGTCGTCAAATTTCTTGTACTGGTCATTGCCGAATTCCCTGGCCGTTTCGATCTGCAAGGTACGCGACTGGAAACCCACGCCCGCCGCCGGCACGGCGATACGATCCTTGTCGCTGAAGTCCTTCAGGGTTTTGATGTCGGGGTTGTTGGTCAGCAAGTAATTGGGCATCGAGCCGAGCGAGGCAATGGCCTTGACGTTCTGTTTGCCGCGGGTGCGATCCCACACGGTAAGCATCGGCGGCACCCCGGCGGAGACCACGTCCAGCGCACCGGTGAGCAGTGCTTCGTTCATGGCAGTGGCGCCGGAGATGCTGTTCCAGTCGACCTTGATCTCCAGCCCCTGCGCCTTGCCGTGTTTTTCGATCAGTTGCTGATCACGAACCACATCGAGAATCAGATAACCGATGCCGAATTGCTGGGCGATGCTGATCTTGCCTTCGGCCTGAGCGCCGCTGCTGAACAGCATGCTGCTCGCCAGAGATGCGGCCAACAGAGTCAGCGCAGAACGTTTGAACGGTGTGGCCATGACAACCTCGCAGCAGGGTGGATTTGGCTGAAAGGCCGAACTCTATCGCTATAAAAAACAGAAATTAAATACCGTTATCGAATATCCATAGCACGCTCGCATGGGCCGTCATGCGCTGATTTAAACAGCCTGAAACAATAAATCTGCCATCGGTTACACGTTGTGCGTCAGTCACTAGCGGGCTGACACCAGCGCTGGTCACGGCCTCAAGCCCTGCGCCGTGTCTGTGCGAGCAGATTAGCCACGCGTTTAAAAGGGCGATCACACAGGCCACCCTTGGTATCATCGCGCACACTTTTATGACGGTTTGATGGCTGGAAGGTCTTTGTTTGTGAGCGTTCTTTTGCGTTGGTTGCGGCAACCGCATGCCCGCCTGTTTTCCCTGATTCTGCTGGTACTGATCGTACCGGTGTGCCTGCGCGCGGCATTGGGCTGGTCGTCGCCGCTGGGCTATTTGTCCGACCTGGCGATTGGCAGTTCGCTGGTGCTGTTGCTGCATCGCCGTGCGTGGTGGCTGGCGTTGCCGTTGCTGCTGTTCTGGGGGTTGCTGGCGGTGGCGACGGCGGAGTTGGTCAGCGCTGTCGGCCGACTGCCGAATCCTGCCGACCTGCATTACCTGATTGACCCGCAGTTCGTGGAAAACTCCACCGGTGGCGGTTTCGCCCACCCGGCGCTGGGCGCTGCCCTGCTGCTGGCGCTGCTGCTCTGGTTGCTGACGCGTTTCGCCAATCGCGCGCAACCCGCTGCTGCCCTGCCCCGTGCCGTGTGGGCCGCACCGGCGCTGCTGTTCGCTGCGCACTGGGGCGTGCAAAACCAGTGGCCGAGCGAGGAAGATCCGTGGCGCATGTACAACCTGCCGCATCAGTTGCTCGCCTCGCAAGTCGCCGATCTGCAGTTGCAGGCCGAGGAATGGCTGGACGGTGACGTCGAAGAACCCGCGCCACAGATGGCTGGGTTGACCGATCTGGATCTCAATGGCCATAAGCTGCTGGCCGCACCGGGTCAGGCGCGCAATGTGCTGATCATCGCTCTGGAAGGCATTCCCGGCGCGTACATCCGCGCCAATCGCGAGGCCATCGGCAGCCATTATCAGGAAGACCTGATGCCCAACCTCAGCCGCTGGGCCGAGCGCGGCATGAACACCCCGGATTACGTGCTGCATACGCACCAGACCATTCGCGGCCTGTACGCCATGCTCTGCGGCGATTACGACAAGCTCAACAACGGCACGCCCAAAGGCGTGGAAATGCTTACCCAGCAGGAGCGCAATCAAGCCTGCCTGCCGGCGCAGCTGCGGCAGAACGGCTTCAGCACTCATTACCTGCAAGGCGCCGGTCTGCGTTTCATGGCCAAAGACAAGATCATGCCGCACATCGGTTTCGATGCGACCCACGGTCTGGAATGGTTCTCTAACGCCAACTATCTGGAGTTTCCGTGGGGCAAGGATGACAAGGCGTTCTTCGAAGGCGCGCTGGATTACGTTGGTCAACTGAAGCAGCAGAAGCAACCGTGGATGCTCACCCTGCTGACCGTTGGCACCCACCAGCCCTACTCCGCGCCGGAAGACTATCTGGCGCGCTACGAGACACCAAAGCAGGCCGCTGTCGGTTATCTCGACGATGCGCTGGAGCAGTTCCTCAGCGGCCTCGAACGCCAAGGCGCGCTCAAGGACACGCTGGTGGTGATCACCTCGGACGAATCCCACGGCATCGACGGCGTGCGTCTGGCGTCGTCGTGGGGCTTCAACCTGACGCTGGCCCCCGAACATGAGCAACTGCCGCGACTGAATGCCGGGGTGTACGGTCATGTCGATCTGAGCGCATCGATCCTCGACTATTTCGACTTGCCAGTGCCGACGGCGTTGAGCGGCCGCTCGCTGTTTCGCGACTACGACAGTGGGCGTGAAATCATGTCCTACACCAACGGCAAACTGCGCTACCACAATGGTCAGGGGATCTTCTCCGAGTGCGACATGCCGCGCCGTTGCCGCTACTACGAAAGCGCCGGATTCATTGCCGAGCGTGCCACCTTCAAGGGCAATGAAAGCAGCCAGCAGGCCCGGCAGATTGCCGCGCGGGCCATGGCGCTGGACCTGTCGCTGCTGCGCACCCCGCTCAATCAGCGTTACCAGTTCGGCAGCAATAACGTCATCCCACTGCAGGCGCAGATCAACGATGACTGGGCCGACAACCTGATTGGCGCGCAGTATCTGGAAATGCCCAAGGGCTCGCACACCCGCGTGCGCCTGACCGTGCGCTCGGTGGACCCGCAGCAGGCGGCGTACATTCAGCTCAAGGCCAAGGAGTTCGAACAGGACGTGCAACTGGGTCTGCCAACCGAGATGGTCGCCACGGCTGATCAGCCGCTGGAAATGGATTTCAGCTTCGACAACCCGCAACAGCGCAAGGCGTTTTCGTTCCACTTGCTGGGTTATGGACTGGGTGCGGTCGAGGTGACGGATTTCAGTGTGATCACCGAGTTGCCCGGGCAGGAAGAACCGCTGGATACGCTGCCGGACGATGAGACGATGCAATCGAGTTGAAATCAGGGAGGGGACGGATTGGTTGGATCCGCCCCTTGGCATTTACTAAAGACGCTTAATGTCAAATTTACCTGTAACTGTCTTTCCATCAGGCAAAACAAAATCGATGTCACCTGAAACGCCGGATCGATTTTCGCCTGTCCGTGAGAACGTCACATTTGCCAGTCCTTGTTTAATAACGTGAGACACGTTTGAGATCCTAACGCTCCAAACCAGCTCACCTTCGTACCATCTCACCTGGTGAGGGCCGTCCTTTATCAAGTCCTGTGGAACGCAGAAGGCAACGACGTTGTGGTTGTAATCATCAGCCCCAATAATGAAATAGTCCTTATCTGCCGTATGAAAAAGCAAGTTTGTCTTCGCGACCATGAACTCTCTTCCATCAACATTTGCACTAAACGTTCCTTTATATTGATGGTGATTTTTATTAATCAGGTCGAAAATTTGCTTTTCTGATTTATTTGAATTTTGCATGTCGATGCGCTCCGATCCGTTTGAAGGCGGTTGCCTGCGCTTGAAAAGCTATGCCTCAATTATCTTGGGCGCTACTGTCATAACTGTCAGGTTATTAGCTGAAATCGAAATAAGAAGTTTAAAAAAGACAATTAACTGCGGTATCAAAGCAGTTTGCGACAATGTATGAGCCGGCTATTGACTGGGCGCGGTCGAGGTCACGGATTTCAGTGTGATCACCGAGTTGCCGGGGCAGGAAAATCCGCTGGATGCGCTGTCGGAGGACAACACCGCACAATCAAGCTGATGCCCGTGCAGGAGCTGCCGCAGGCTGCGATCTTTTGATTTTGTTTTTCAAGATCAAAAGATCGCAGCCTGCGGCAGCTCCTACAGGGGGCGAAGGGCTATCAGAACGTCGTGCGCAACCCGACCTGAATGCTGCGCCCTTCTGCCGGTGCAATATCACGCAGGATCGAACTGGCGTAACGCACGGTCTGGTTGGTCAGGTTCTCGGCGTTGACGAAGGCCAGCCATTTGCTCTGGCCGACATCAAAGTGATAACCCACATTGGCGCCCAGCGTGGTGTAGCCGTCGGTGCTGCTTTCGTTGTCTGGCACACGGTGCTGCGAGCTGGCGTGTTCGATATCGATCCGCGCCTGCCAGCGATCCAGTTCCCACAGCAAACCACTGTTCAAGCGCAGCGGCGCGATGCGCGGCAGGTCCTGGCCGGTGTCGAGATTCTTGGCGCGGGTGTAATCGCCGGACAGCTCCAAAGCAAATTTGCCGTAGGCATTTTCTCCAAGCGTCCAGCGATCCTGCGCCTCGATGCCGCTGAAACGTGCACGCACGCCCGAGTAGGTGTATTCGGGAATCCCGCCAGCATCTTCTTCGCCTTCGTCATTCAGTGTACGGCCCGTGCCGAGCAAGCCGATGTAGTTGGAGAAGTGACTGTAAAACACACCGACACTGCCCTTGTGCGTGCCGTTGTCGAAGCGCAGTGCGAGGTCGCTGGACACGGCTTTTTCTTTCGACAGTCCGGCATCGCCAACTTCATAGGTGCCGGTCGCGACGTGAGCGCCGTTGGCGTACAACTCATAGAACGTCGGCGCGCGTTCGGTGTAGCCCAATGTCGCGGCGACCGACCAGATCGGCGTCAGCGTGTACACCGCGCCGGACGACAGGCTGCCGGCGGTGAAACTGCTGGAGCGGTCAGCATTGGCAAAGCGCTCATTGCCTTTGGCGTCCGGGTCGACGCTGGTGTGTTCGAGGCGTCCGCCGAGGGTGAACAGCAGGCGCTCAGTGGCTTGCAACTCCTCCAGAATGAACAGTGCGCCAGCGTCGGTATCGGTGTGCGGCACAAAGGCTTCTTCGCCCAGTGCCGAGAATTCGTTGCGGCTGACCTGGGCGCCGATCACCCCGTTGAACGGGCCCAGCGGCTGATGCCGAGCCTCGACCCGAGCTTCGTAACCCTTGTTCTTGAAGGTGGTGCCGACTTCACCGCCCTCGATTTCGCGGTGCTGGTAATCGGTGTAGCCGGCATCAAGTTTGATCGAGCTGAACGGCCCGTCGAGATTGCGCATTTCCGAGGCGAACGCGTAGTGCTCCTGCTGCATGCGAATGCGCACGTCGTCTTCGGCGGGCGAGCCATAGTTTGAATCGTAATGGCTGTAGGAAAGCCCGGCGTAACCGTCATCCCAAGTGTAGGAACTGCCGACGGCGCCGCCATCCTGACGACCGTCGCTGTTGGCGAGCCGATGCCTGCGCGAGTCGCCGTCGTCGTTGGCGCGTGCCGTGCCGGTCTTCGCGTAGCCGGGAATTTTCAGGTCATTGAATTCACGGGCGCTGGCGTCCAGGTGCAAAGCGAACTGACCGTTGCCGGCCTCCAGTTTCCCCGCGCTGCTGCGGGTGGTGTCGGCCCCGCCATAACGCAACTCGCCGGCCCCGTGAATGCCTTCGATGGCTTCGGTGGGGATGCGGTTATCGAAGGTGTTGACCACCCCGCCGATCGCGCTGCCGCCGTACAGCAACGCCGCCGGGCCACGCACGATTTCAATGCGCTCGACGTTGACCGGGTCCAGCGGCACCGCGTGATCGTAGGACAGCGACGAGGCGTCCAGCGCGCCGACGCCGTTACGCAGGATGCGAATGCGGTCACCGTCCTGCCCGCGAATGATCGGTCGACTCGCGCCCGGGCCGAAGTACGACGAGGACACGCCGGGCTGCTTGTTCAGCGTCTCGCCGAGACTGCCCTTCTGCTGCAACGTGAGGTCGTCGCCGCTGAGGACGGTCGAGGGCGATGCCAGGGTCTGACTGCCCAGCGGGTTGCCGGTGATGACTTGCGGTTGCAGTTCGAGCGGCTCGGCGGCGAACACGGGTGAAGCAACAAGCAGCGCGACGGCCAGAGGAGTCAGGCGTCGTTGAAGGGGTTGGGAACGGGCAGGCATTTCAGAACTTCCATGAGCAGAAAAATGAGATCGCTGCCGGCGTTTGGCGAGTAACGCTGGCAGAAACAGAATGAAATCTTTTTTATGTTATACAATAACATTTCTTTCTGTCATCACGATTCTCGCAATCCGTTTTGCAGCAAGCCCTCAAGCACGGGGATTTCAAGGTCGAATCAGACAATCATCCAACCTGCGCAACAGGCAAAAACGCTGAAAGACTGCGCCTATCAACCTCCAATAGTCGGCCTATTAGCTGGTTGCCCGAGTCGGGTCTAGCCTTACTAGTCCGAAGTCGGCATGAGCCGGCCGCACAAGACCTGATAAGGATCCGAACATGGCAAATGAATCGAAATGCCCGTTCAACCACGCTGCCGGTGGTGGTACGACGAACCGTGACTGGTGGCCGAATCAACTGAACCTGAAGATCCTCAGCCAGCACTCGCCCAAGTCCGATCCGCTGGGCAAGGACTTCAACTACGCTGAAGCCTTCAAGAGCCTGGACTTCCAGGCCCTGAAACAAGACCTGCGCGCGCTGATGACCGACTCGCAGGACTGGTGGCCAGCCGACTTCGGCCACTACGGCCCGCTGTTCATCCGCATGGCCTGGCACAGTGCAGGCACCTATCGCACTGCCGACGGGCGCGGGGGCGCCGGGTCCGGCCAGCAGCGTTTCGCCCCGCTCAACAGCTGGCCGGACAACGTCAGCCTCGACAAGGCCCGGCGCCTGCTGTGGCCGATCAAGCAGAAATACGGTCGCAATATTTCCTGGGCCGACCTGATCGTGCTCACCGGCAACGTCGCACTGGAATCCATGGGCTTCAAGACCTTCGGTTTCTCCGGCGGCCGTCCCGATGTCTGGGAGCCGGATGAAGACGTGTACTGGGGTTCGGAACGCGAATGGCTCGGTGGCGACAGCCGTTACGGCAAAGACAAGTCAGCCATGCAAGAACCCGGGGACGGCACACTGGTGGCCGAACCCGATCTGCATGGCAAAGAGGAAAGCCGCACCGATCAGGGCGAACGCAACCTGGAAAACCCGCTGGCCGCCGTGCAGATGGGCCTGATCTACGTCAACCCGGAAGGCCCGGAAGGCAATCCCGATCCGGTCGCCTCGGGTCGCGATATCCGCGAAACCTTTGGCCGCATGGCCATGAACGACGAAGAAACCGTGGCCCTGATCGCCGGCGGTCACGCCTTCGGCAAGACCCACGGCGCCGGCCCTGCCGACAATGTCGGGCCTGAGCCGGAAGCGGCCGGGCTGGAAGAACAAGGCCTCGGTTGGCGCAACGCATTCGGCACCGGCAAAGGCGCCGACACCATCACCAGCGGCCTCGAAGTCACCTGGACCACCACCCCGACCCAGTGGAGCAACAACTACCTGGAAAACCTGTTCGGTTTCGAGTGGGAACTGTTCAAAAGCCCGGCCGGTGCGCACCAGTGGAAACCGAAAAACGGCGCGGGGGCTGGCACCGTCCCACACGCGCACGATCCAAGCAAAAAACTCTCGCCGACCATGCTCACTTCCGACCTGGCGCTGCGTTTCGACCCGATCTACGAGCCGATCGCCCGACGCTTCCTGGCCAACCCGGACCAACTGGCGGACGCCTTCGCCCGCGCCTGGTACAAGCTGATTCACCGTGACATGGGCCCACTGTCGCGCTACCTCGGCCCGGAACTGCCGAACGAGGAACTGCTGTGGCAAGACCCGATTCCTGAGGCTACGCACCCGCTGATCGACAGCAACGATGCCGCCGCGCTGAAAAGCAAAGTGCTGGCGTCCGGGCTGTCGGTGTCGCAACTGGTGTCCACCGCATGGGCCGCCGCATCAACCTTCCGTGGTTCCGACAAGCGTGGCGGCGCCAACGGTGGCCGTCTGCGTCTGGCCCCACAGAAATTCTGGCAGGCCAATCAGCCGGAGCAACTGGACAAGGTGCTGAAAACCCTTGAGGGCATTCAGAACGAGTTCAACGCCGGCTCATCCGGCAAGAAAGTGTCGCTGGCAGATCTGATCGTGCTGGCGGGTAACGCCGGGGTCGAGCAAGCGGCGAAAAACGCCGGGCACTCGGTGTCGGTGCCGTTCAATCCAGGTCGAACCGATGCGACTCAGGAGCAAACCGATGTCGAGTCGTTTGGTTTCCTCGAACCGATTGCCGATGGTTTCCGTAACTACAGCAAAGGCAAATACACCGTTTCCGCCGAAGCATTGTTGATCGACAAGGCGCAACTGCTGACCCTCTCCGCTCCGGAGATGACCGTACTGGTCGGCGGTCTGCGGGTATTGGGGGCCAACGTCGGGCAGAGCCGGCATGGCGTGTTCACCTCGCGCACTGAAACGCTGAGCAACGACTTCTTCACCAACCTGCTAGACATGGGCGTGGAGTGGAAGCCGACCTCACCGGCAGCAGACGAGTTCGAAGGACGCGACCGCAAGACCGGCTGCGTGAAGTGGACGGCGACGCGGGTGGATCTGGTGTTTGGTTCCAACGCGATTTTGCGCGCGCTGGCCGAGGTGTATGCGAGTGCTGACGCGAAGGAGCAGTTTGTGAAGGACTTCGTGGCGGCATGGGCCAAGGTGATGGAGCTGGATCGGTTTGATCTGAAGTAACGCAACAAACTGTAGGAGCTGCGGCACGCTGCGATCTTTTGATCTTGATTTAAAAAACCAGAATCAAAAGATCGCAGCCTCGTTTCACTCGACAGCTCCTACAGGGTTCTGTGTTCGCCTGAAATATTGATCAGGCGAGCGTTACGCCAGGCTTTTGCTGACCACTTCGTACACATCACTCGACAACTGCCCAGAAGCCAGAATCCGCTCCAGCTCAGCCTTCATCAACGCCTGACGGGCGCTGTCGTATTTGCGCCAGCGGGTCAGTGGCGCCAGTTGCCGCGAGGCGATCTGCGGGTTGAAGCCGTTCAATTCGATCACCAGATCCGCGAGGAAGCGGTAGCCCGAACCGTCGGCGGCGTGGAAGTTGATCAGGTTCTGCCCGGCAAACGCACCGACCAGCGCACGCACCTTGTTCGGGTTCTTGATGTTGAACGCCGGGTGCTGCATCAACGCCTTCACCCGTGCCAGACCGCCCGGCAACGTGCTGCCGGCCTGCACGCTGAACCACTGATCCATGACCAGCGGGTTATCCTTGAAGTGCTCGGCGAAAGTTGTCAGCGCTTTGGCCTTTTGTTCTTCGAACGGCGAGTTGACCAGCACCGCCAGCGCAGTCAGGCGCTCGGTCATGTTGTCGCTGTTTTCGAACTGTTCTTGCGTAGCGGCCAACACTTCCGGCTTGCCGCTGAGCATCAGGTACGACAGCGCAATATTCTGCAACGCACGACGGGCGAAGTGCTCGGCTTCGGCCACGTACGGCGTCTGCTTCGACAAATCGCGGTTGGCCTGATAACGCAGCCACAGCGCTTCAAACAGGTTGTCCGCCAGTTGCTTGCGGGCAAACTCGCGGGCGCTGTGAATCGCCTCGACATCTGCCACTTCGCTGATTTCGGTCAGATACGCTTCGCTCGGCAGCGAAAGCATTTCAGCGACCATGGCCTGATCCAGCGACTCATCGGACAGCACGGTTTTCAGCGCCGAGATCAGACGCGGGTCGAGCACCAGGCTTTCGCCCTTCTGCTGCTGCGCGATCAGTTCCTGCAGGACCTGCACCGACAGTTGCTGACCGGCATCCCAGCGGTTGAAGCCATCGCTGTCGTGCTGCATCAGGAACATCAACTGGTCGCGGTTGTACGGGAAGCTCAGTTTGACCGGCGCCGAGAAACCACGCAGCAACGATGGCAGCGGGTGTTCAGCGATGTCGACGAAGGTGAACGTCTGCTCGGCTTCAGTCACCGAGATCACACGGCTGGTACCTTGCGCTGCCGCTTCACCGGCCAGACGCAGGGCAATCTCGTTGCCCTTGCTGTCGAGCAGGCCCAGTTCGACCGGGATCACGAACGGCAGTTTTTCCACTTTATCCGGGGTTTCCGGGCAGCTCTGACGGAAGGTCAGGCTGTAGATTTTCGCCGCAGCGTCGTAGGACTCGCTGACCGCCAGACGCGGTGTGCCGGCCTGGCTGTACCAGCGCTTGAACTGGGTCAGGTCGACACCGTTGGCGTCTTCCATGGCCTTGACGAAATCGTCGCAGGTCACGGCCTGACCGTCGTGGCGTTCGAAGTACAGGTCACTGCCCTTGCGGAAGCCTTCGGCGCCCAGCAGGGTGTGAATCATGCCGACCACTTCCGAGCCCTTTTCGTACACGGTCAGGGTGTAGAAGTTGGAAATCTCGATGAAGCTGTCCGGTCGCACCGCGTGGGCCATGGGACCGGCATCTTCGGCGAACTGGTGGGTACGCAGGTACGCCACGTC
The DNA here is from genome assembly GCF_050473925.1 of Pseudomonas sp. S8. Taxonomy (NCBI): domain Bacteria; kingdom Pseudomonadati; phylum Pseudomonadota; class Gammaproteobacteria; order Pseudomonadales; family Pseudomonadaceae; genus Pseudomonas; species Pseudomonas sp. S8. The sequence continues at coordinate 748,978 of NZ_JBFDVZ010000016.1, read as the reverse complement.
CTGAATGCGCTTGACCGTGGCCGAGTTCATGTCCGAGGAGAAACCGGCGTCACGGAACACGGTGAAGCCTTCCTTGAGCGACAGCTGGAACCAGTCGCGGCAGGTCACGCGGTTGCCCGACCAGTTGTGGAAATATTCGTGGGCAACGATCGCCTCGACCCGCTGGTGCGCGGCGTCGGTGGCGGTTTCGGCGCGGGCCAGCACGGCGCTGGAGTTGAAGATGTTGAGACCCTTGTTCTCCATCGCGCCCATGTTGAAGTCGTTGACGGCGACGATCATGAAGATGTCCAGGTCGTACTCGCGACCGTAGACCTCTTCATCCCAGCGCATCGACTTCTTCAGGCTGTTCATCGCGTGCTGGCACTTGTCGATGTTTTCCGGCTCGACGTAGATGCGCAGCGCGACATTACGGTGGGTCATGGTGGTAAAGGTGTCTTCGACACACCACAAATCACCGGCCACCAGCGCGAACAGGTACGCCGGCTTCATGAACGGGTCTTCCCAGGTCGCCCAATGCCGGCCGTCTTCGCCCGGGCCGGAGGCGATCGGGTTGCCGTTGGACAGCAGCACCGGGTAGCTGTGCTGCTCGGCGACCACCGTGGTGGTGAACTTGCTCATCACGTCCGGGCGGTCGAGGTAATAAGTGATCTTGCGGAAGCCTTCGGCCTCGCACTGGGTGCAGAACATCGTGCCGGACTTGTACAGGCCTTCCAGCGCGGTGTTGGTTTCCGGGTGGATTCTGACGCTGGTGTCGACCGTGAAGCTGGCGCTGGCCGGCTGCAGGGTCAGGGTGTTTTCAGTCAGCTGATAATCGCCGGCGCTCAGTTCCTGGTCGGCCAGGGTCACCGACAGCAGTTCCAGCTGCTGGCCGTCGAGTACCAGTGGCGGCAGGCCCGGGCCACGCTCCGGGTTGCGGCGCATCACCAGTTGCGCGTGGACCAGGCTGTGGTCCTCGAACAGCTCGAAGGTCAGGTGCGTCTCGTCGATCAGGTACTCGGGCGCCTGATAGTCCTTCAGGTAAATCATCTTCGGTTGTTCGGTGCGCATGCTGGAATCCTTATTGATGCACGGCGAGTTGATAGGCCGTGTATTTACGAACGTTGATCACGCCGGTGTCGAAAATCAGGTACTGACCCTTGATCCCCAGCAGCGTGCCTTCGGCAATCGGGTTCTTGTCCAGGTTGAAGCTGACGATTTTGGCCGGGTATTGCTCGACCGGATAGCGGATTTCGAGCGGTTCTACATCGGCAATCGTCTGAATTGCCTGTAGGCCGAATCGCTGTTGCAGACCTTGCAAGCCTTCGGCGCAGCTTTCAAACAGCTGATCGCGTACTTGCGCCAGATCCACCGCCGCCGCATCGCCCTTGAGCAAGGCGCGCCAGTTGGTCTTGTCGGCCACCTGACTGCGGAACAGGTCTTCGACGAAGCCCGACTGCTGACGTGTGGCGACGCGCATGATCGGCAGCGCCTGACTCGCGCCCTGATCCAGCCAGCGGGTCGGCAACTGGGTAGCACGAGTGATGCCAACCTTGATCCCCGACGAGTTGGCCAGATAGACCACGTGATCGGTCATGCAGAATTTTTCGCCCCACGCTGGCTCACGGCAGGTGCCGGCCTCGAAGTGGCAGCGCTCCGGGCTCATGATGCAGAGGTCGCACTGCGCCAGTTTGGTCATGCACGGGTAGCAGTAACCCTGACTGAAACTGGTTTTGGTCTTGCGCCCGCAATGGGTGCAATGAATCGCCCCCAGGTACTCCAGACGCACCGTGGTGCCGATCATGGGGTTGACCGGCACCTCGACGTCATCCAGACGAAACGCGTATTGCACATTCGGCCCGTCCAGGCGCGCCGACATTTTACTGATTGCACCGCGGCCAATCTCGATCAATGGATGGCATCCGACTTGAACAGGATGTTCGGCACTTCGATCGACTTCGACGCACACTCCTGCGGGCCCATGTAACCGGTGCGCTGGTCTTCAGGCAGGTTCTGGATTTCCCAGGCGATCATCGCCTGCAGCGACAGCTCGCGCTGTTCGGCGGTGAGTTTGCCGCCGTCGGACCACTTACCGATTTCCACGGCCAGTTTCAGGCTCTCGTAGATGTCCGGGGTGATGTTCTTGATCATGTCGTTAAAAGAGGACATCTGGGTCTCCGTGCTCTTTATTCACTGAAATGTTAGGCGGCCAGTTTACGGCGGTTATACAAACCGCCCAACAAACCGGTGAAGCATCCGATGAGTAACCCGCTGACGTGGGCGGCGTTGGCAATCTGGCCGAACCCGATCATCGAGACCAGCCCGGACATGCAGATCACCAGCCACACCAGCATCATCACCAGCACGCCACGCGGCAGGCGATACGCCGGATTCGGCGCCAGCAACTGGAAAATCCAGCAGTGGCCGAGCAGTCCGTAAAGCACGCCGGACAAGCCGCCGAACAGGCTCGGGCCGCTCCAGGCAAACTGCGCGTAGTTCGACACCAGGCTGAACAACAGGGTCAGACCGAGCAGATTGATGCTGCCCTGACGTGACTCGATGCGCCGACCCAGCTCCCAGTACCACATGCCGTTCATGGCCAGGTGCAGGATGCCGAAATGCAGCAGCATCGGCGTGAACAGGCGCCACCACTGCCCCGCCGCCAGGCTGTCGGCCAGCGGGGTGAACTGGATGTACTCGCCGACCACGCGAAAGTCGAGGAACGTCAGCCAGCGGATCGTTTCGAGGTTGTCGCCCAGATAGGTCAGGCCACCGACCAGCAGGCTCAGCAGCAGGATCAATCCGGTGGCCTTGGCGTGTTTGAGTTGCTCGGCGAAGCTCGGGCGCTTGAAGGTCGGCGCCAGCGGGATGTCCAGTTGCTGATCGGGATCGCCGGCCGGGAAGCGCTCGTACAGCGAACGTACGTCCTCGCTGATTTCCGCCGGGGCCCACAGCACCTGCTCGCCCGCCTCTTCACTGACCCGATGCGGCACCTGCATCCGTTGCAGCAGCTTGACGAAACCACTCAAATCCACCGCCAGTGGCAGACGCAATACCGCTACCGCACTCATTGCAGCACCTCCGGCCGCTCGACATCGACCCAGACAAATTTATGCGGATCCAGGCGTGTTTCCTGATCCAGACGATAGGCCACCAGTTTGCCGTAGAGCACCGCGCTGTAATCGAGACACGCGAGATTCGGGCGGATCGGCGCCGGTTTGCCGCTGCGCCAGTAATGGCCGACGAACAACAACGGCTCGTCGATGCCGTAGCGCAGCAGGTTGTTTTTTTCGCTGGAGGTCAGCGGCTTCTGCGCCACCGGCTCCGGCAGTGCATCCGGCTGGAAGACAATGTCGCCGTAGGTTTTCGGATCGTCTTCCCAGAACTTGGTACGGAAGAACGAACGCACCAGACCGTCGCCGCTGGTCATGGTCAGGCCATCCGGCAGGCGCATGTCGGTGCCGCGCAGCAAGCGGTCGAACACCGTGCAGGCAAAACTGCCGGGCACGGCCGAGGCCTGGAGAAAGTGCTCGTCGATACGCGCATCGGGGAACAGCCCGCGCAACGGTTCGATCAGGCTGGCATCCCAACAGGCGTGCACCACGCGGAATCGTCCGGCATCGACCACCAGCGGCAGTTCGTAGAACCAGTTGAGGAAGTCATGCCAGTCGCCCGGATGGTCTTCGAACTGGGTCAGGGTTTCGTGCAGCAGGCGTGCATGGCGCGGCGTGTGTTCGCGCACGAACTGCTTGCCGCTGCCCGGCAGCGCCGGCGTGCTCCAGCCCAGTGCGTTGAATTCGTGATTGCCCATGATGCACAGCGCCTGCCCGGCATCGACCATGTCGTGGACGATGTGCAGGGCTTCGCGGATCCGCGGACCACGGTCGATGATGTCGCCGACGAACACGGCCATGCGCGATGGATGCCGCCAGACCCCGCCCTGCTTGTGATAACCGAGACGGTCAAGCAAGTGTTCGAGGGTCAGGGCGCATCCGTGCACGTCACCAATCAAGTCATAACTGCGCGCGGGATCGAGCATCAGTCGCCTCCACCACCCAGCTTGCTGCCCCAGCCGAGTTTGGTCCGGCAGACTTCGTAGTAATTGTGGTCGAGCGGATGAATCAGCCGCAGCTTCTGGGCTTTCTTGCTGACGGTGATGGTGTCGCCCGGCGCGCAAGTGAAGTGGTTCTGCCCGTCGCAGGAGACCTGCGGGTAGATCTGCATGTTTTTCGACACGACGATTTTCAGCTCACTGTTGCCATCGACCACAATTGGCCGGCTCGACAACATATGGGGGTACATCGGCACGATCACAATGGCGTCGAGCTTGGGATGCATGATCGGGCCACCCGCCGACAGCGCGTAAGCGGTCGAACCGGTCGGGGTGGCGACGATCAGGCCGTCGGCCTTCTGGCTGCAGACGAACTGGCCGTCGATGTACAGCTCGAACTCGATCATCCGCGTCGATTTGCCCGGGTGCAGCACCACATCGTTCAGCGCATCGCCCTGGCCGATGGCCTCGGCGTGGCGGCGGACTTCGGCTTGCAGCAGGAAACGGTTTTCTACCAGATAGTGGCCGTCGAGCACCTTGGCCACTTCGACTTCCAGCTCATCGGGGCGAATATCCGTCAGAAAACCGAGGCTGCCACGGTTGATCCCCAGCACTGGAATATTGTGCTTGGCCAACGCGCGAGCGGCACCGAGCAGGCTGCCGTCACCGCCAACGACGATGACCATGTCGCAGACTTCGCCGAGCATCTTGCGCGACGAGGTTTGCAGGCCGTGGCCCGGCAGGACTTCGGCGATGGTGTCTTCGAGAATCACGTGCAGGTGACGATCGAGCAGAAAGCGTTTCAGTCGGCGGACGGTATCCAGCACCTGGGAACTGCCCAGGCGACCGATGATGCCGATATTACGAAATTGCTCCATGGGACCTCTGCGGACAATCGAAAACGCGAAAAGCACGATTATGGGCGAAAGCCCGCCATAGACAAAATCCTTTCAGCCTCAAGGGTGCGCGCGTGTTTCAGGCTATGCTCGCAAGATGATCCTGTTTCCCGACCTTCTCCAGTTGCCACATCAATTACGCCATCCGGAAGTGCGGGATCTGGCGTGGGTGATTCTCGCGCCGCCGATGCTCGCGGCGACGCCGTGGCCACAGCGCCATCCGTTGGCCGGCAGCGATTGGGTCAGCGATCCGGCGCGAATGGAGCAGTGGCTGCGGCAACTCGATCGTGACAGTTATGGCTTGCTGCACTGGCTGTCGCAGGCGCGCACGCGGCGGCTGGGCCTGTATTACGAGCGGTTGTGGCAGTTTGCCGTGGAGCATGCGCCGGGCATCGAACTGATTGCCGCCAACCTGCCGATCCGCCGCGAAGGCCACACCCTCGGTGAACTGGACATGCTGCTGCGCGACCGCGACGGCGTGCATCACTTGGAACTGGCGATCAAGCTCTATCTCGGCCCGCAGAATGGCGACGGCCACGACCCGGCGCAGTGGCTGGGGCCGGGTTGCCACGATCGACTGGACCGCAAACTGGCGCATCTGGCCGAACACCAGCTGCCGATCTCGGCGCGCCCGGAAAGCCGTGCGGTACTGGCCACGCTGGATATCGAAGTGTTCAGTGCGCAGTTGTGGCTGGGCGGCTACCTGTTGTACCCGTGGCCCGGTCACGCCGAGCCGCCGAAGGGGGCGCATCCGCAGCATCTGCGCGGCAGTTGGTTGCATCAGAAGGACTGGCCGGCGTTCGTCGCCCAGCGCCCGGCCGGACGCTGGCAACCGCTGCCCCGCCATGCGTGGCTGGCACCGGCCCACTACCCGGCAGATCAGACCTGGAGCACTGAACACCTGCAGAGGTGGCTGGACACCCTGGAACCGATGGCTCCGGCGCAACTGATGGTGCGCCTGACCGAGAATGCCCGGGGTGAATGGGAAGAGGCGGAGCGGTTGTTTCTGGTGGCGGATCTTTGGCCGAATGTGCCGGGCCAGGCCTGAGATTTTGCGGTGTTTGCACCGGCCCCATCGCTGGCAAGCCAGCTCCCACAGGGATCTTCTGTGTGCTCACTTTCTGAGCCGCATCACAAAACCTGTGGGAGCTGGCTTGCCAGCGATGGGATCAACTCGGTCTAAAGGGATAACCGCAACGCCAAAGCCGCCAAGGTAATCAACAATACCGGCACCGTCAGCACAATTCCGACCTTGAAGTAATACCCCCAGCCAATCCGGATATCCTTGCGCGCCAGCACATGCAACCAGAGCAACGTCGCCAGACTGCCGATCGGGGTAATTTTCGGCCCCAGGTCGCTGCCGATCACGTTGGCATAAATCATCGCTTCCTTGACCACACCGCTCGCCTGGCTGGCATCAATTGACAGCAAACCGATGAGCACCGTCGGCAGGTTGTTCATGATTGACGACAACAGCGCTGTCAGTACCCCAGTGCCCAGCGCCGCGCCCCACACGCCATAACCGGCGAACACATCCAGCCAGCCGGCCAAGTAGCCGGTCAGCCCGGCATTGCGCAGGCCATAGACCACCAGGTACATGCCCAGCGAAAAAATCACGATCTGCCACGGCGCTTCTTTGAGCACCTTGCGCGTGGAGATCTTGTGACCACGGGCAGCGATCCCCAGCAGCAATGCAGCGCAGACCGCCGAGATCGCGCTGATCGGGATGCCCAGCTGTTCGAGGAAGAAGCAGCCGATCAACAGGATCACCAGTACCACCCAACCGGCGTAGAACGTGGCCTTGTCGTGGATCGCCGTATGCGGTTGTTCGAGCTGTTCGGGGTCGTAGGCCTTGGGAATGTCGCGGCGGAAGAACCACAGCAGCACGCCCAGGGTCGCGGCCACGCTGACGAAGTTGACCGGTACCATCACCGCCGCATAGCGGTTGAAGCCGATGTGAAAGAAGTCCGCCGAAACAATGTTGACCAGGTTCGACACCACCAGCGGCAGGCTCGCGGTGTCGGCGATGAAACCGGCGCCCATGACGAACGCGAGGGTTGCCGCCGGGGAAAAGCGCAGCGCCAGCAGCATCGAAATCACGATCGGCGTGAGGATCAGTGCCGCGCCATCATTGGCGAACAGCGCCGACACCAGCGCGCCGAGCAGCACCATGTAGGCAAACAGCTTGCGCCCACTGCCCCGCCCCCAGCGCGCCACATGCAGCGCGGCCCAGGCGAAGAATCCCGCTTCGTCGAGCAACAGACTGATGATGATCAGTGCGACGAAGGTGCCGGTGGCGTTCCAGATGATCTGCCACACCAGCGGAATATCGCTCAGGTGCACGACGCCGAAGATCAATGCGAGCACGGCGCCGAGCGTCGCGCTCCAGCCGACGCCGAGGCCTTTGGGTTGCCAGATGACAAGGGTGATGGTCAGCAGGAAGATCAGTGACGCAGCGAGCATTCGCGACAGCCTTAATGAATGAAATAAACCAAACCACACAACTGTGGGAGCGAGCCTGCCCGCGAAAGCGGACTGTCAGTCACCACGAGAGGTGTGGCTGATGGCCCTTTCGCGAGCAGGCTCGCTCCCACAGGATTTTCTCAAGCCGCAGCTCTGACCCGATTATTTTTTGTGTTGTTCCACAAATTTCCCATACGCATTGATGAAATTTTGCAGGAACGGCTTGACCGACTCGCTCAATTTGCCCGCCTCGTCAAACGCCGAGCCCGCACCGCCCAGGTACGCTTCCGGCTGCTGCATGCACGGCACATCGAGAAACACGAAAGACTGGCGCAGATGCTGGTTGGCGCCAAAACCGCCAATGGCTCCCGGCGACACGCTGATCACGGCCCCCGGCTTGCCGCTCCAGACGCTTTTGCCATAAGGCCGTGAACCCACGTCAATCGCATTCTTCAAAGGCGCCGGCACCGAGCGGTTATATTCCGGGGTGACAAACAGCACCGCGTCGGAAGAGCCCACCTGCTGGCGGAAAGTGCTGTAGGCTGCCGGCGGTGAATCGCCGTCGATGTCTTCGTTGTAAAGCGGCAGATCGCCAATTTCGACAATCTTCAGTTTCAGTTTCGCCGGTGCCAGCTCGGCCAGTGCCAGCGCGACTTTGCGGTTGATCGATGCTTTGCGCAGGCTGCCGACGACTACAGCGACGTTGTAGACATTGCTCATGGAAGACTCTCGACTGTCCGTGGGAAGAGCCAGTAGTTATAGATGATTCGATGACAGTTTCACCAGCGAGCAAGGGAAATTCCTGCGCGCTGATTATTTTTTTCCTGCAGGAAAACTTACAGGGCTTGATGGCGGTCTACCAAGCCGCAAATCAAGCGTTTTATCTCCAGAGGTTCTAAGCAGATGGCAGCAGTACTCGTCGGTCAGTTCCATGCAAGAGATGCGGAAGGCCGCGTTTATTCCGTGCATGAGTTCCAGGAATCCACCCCGTCGGCAGACGGTTTCACCGGCATGGAGCCTGTCACCACCTACAAACTGGCGATTGGCGATCGAGTCAAGAAGCTCAGCGACAATGAGTTTTTGCTGGTTCAGTCGGACATCACCCTGATCCGCGAACCCGAGCCAACCGTCGCTCAATAACCGCGCGTTATGAGCAGAAGTCATATGCGCAGACTTGGGGTAGGATTCAGCCACTGACCCCACCTGCTGAACATGGACTTCACGCATGCGTTTACGTCATATCGAAGTGATTCAGGCGCTCTTGCAGACCGGTCACCTGGGCACCGCCGCCGAATGGCTGCAGCTCCCGGTGACTGACGTCGAAGAGCGTTTGCGCGAAGCCGAGAGCGAGTTGGGGTTCATGCTGTTCGCCAGCGTGCGCGGTCGATTGCAATCAACGCCCGAAGCGCGGGCGCTGCAGGTGGAAATCGCTCACGTCTATCAGGCGCTGGAGCCGGTGCAGCGCCTGGCCAGCAGCCTCAAGCAATACCTCGCTCCGCCCCTGCGCATCATCGGCACCCCGCCGCTGGCGCAACTGCTGTTGCCGCAAAGCATCGCGCTGTTGCGCCGACGTTTGCCCGACGCGCCCTGCCGTTTGCTCAGCTCGCCCACGTGCGACATCGTTCGCAGCCTGCTGCTGCGCGAAAGCGATCTGGGCCTGAGCCTGCACGATCCGGAACACCCCGACATCCACTGCCAGCCATTGGCCCACGGCAAACTGCAACTGCTCGCACCGCACGGCTGGCTGCAACCGAAGCAGAAGTACATTTCCCTGCAGGATCTCGCCGGCCAGGCAATGGTCGGCCTTGAAGGCCACGACCCGCTGAGTCCGGCATTGGAGAACAAGCTCCAGGCCCTGCGCCCGGCGCCGAGCATCCAGACCCGGGTGCAAACCCACCAGATGATGCGCAGCATGGTCGAGGCCGGCGAAGGCCTGGCCATCGTCGACCCGTTCACTGCGCTCGGTGCACGGGCGGGTGGCCTGGACGTCTGCCCGTTGTCACCGGCGGTGCCGATCAGCCTATATGCCCTGAGCTACCGACACAACGCCATACCGGCCGCGATTCAAACGCTGTTGGCGATCGTCACGGAACAAGCCGAGGGGATGCTGGCGAGCTGAGCGGGTTTTCCAGCGGGTTGTCGAACAGTCGGTACCAGAACAGCGCAATTTCGGCGGTATTCGGGTCTATCCCGCGATAACGCAAATGGTCGATACCGCCAATCTCGTAGCCACAACGTTCGTACAAACGACACGCACCGAGGTTGTTGTTCTGCGTCTCGAGCATGATCCCCGGCAGCTTCTTCTTGCGACTCCAGAACTGCGCGACATCCAGCAACGCCTTGGCGACGCCATGGCGGCGTGCCGGTGCGTGCACCGCCAATTCATCGATGTGGGCAAAACCGTTCCAGTTGGTGCTGATCACCAGATGGCCGACCGGTTCGTCATCCAGATAAGCCATGAAGATCGCGCTGTCGGCGGCGTCGCGATAGCTGCTGAACTCTTCAGGATCGATGCCGTAGCACTTGCGGTACGGCACGATCGGCGTCACCGCCCAGCGCTCGACCGGCTGGCCAATGACTGCCGCGCCATACGCAGCCACCTCGAAACTGAAGTCGCTGCCCCAGATGTACGCCGCAAAACCATCGTCGGCGACGCGCACCGACAACCCTGGGTATTTTGGATTCATGACCGGTTGCATACTCGGAAAAGTCCTCATTCCTTGACGCAATCGACGGTGTACTGCCGTCCATTGCCTTCATCTTCATGTTGCAGTCCATGCACATCAGCGACAAAACCGGGAAAGCTGCTATCGAACGTGCGGGCAAATTTCAGGTAGTCGATGATCGAGCGGGTTGCCTCGGTGAAGCGCTCGCCGGGCATGATCAACGGAATCCCTGGTGGATACGGCACCAGCATCACCGCCGCGACCCGTCCTTCCAGCTCATCGATCGGCACCGCCTCGACCTCGCCGCGCACCAGTTGATCGTAGGCGTGGGCCGGCTTCATGGCGATTTCCGGCAACACCGTGTACATGCGTTTCAGATGCTTGGCCGTGGCGTTGCTGCGGTAACAGGCGTGCAGTTGATCGCACAGGTCACGCAGACCCATGCCGCGATAGCGCGCGGTGTCTTGCTGCGCCACGCAAGGCAGGCAGCTCGCCAGACTGACGTTGGCGTCGTAGCTGCGTTTGAATTCGAGCAACTCGGTGAGCAGCGTGCTCCACTTGCCTTTGGTAATGCCCATCGAAAACAACACCAGGAACGAATACAGCCCGGTCTTCTCCACCACCAGCCCGCGCTCCCAGAGGAACTTGCTGACCACCGCCGCCGGGATGCCCTTCTCGCTCAGCGCGCCGCCGGCATTCAATCCAGGCATGACCAGGGTCACTTTGATCGGGTCGAGCAGCACGTAGTCGTCGCTGACTTCACCGAATCCATGCCAGTCGGCGTCCGGCTGCAGCAACCAGTCTTCGGTCTGCACCCGGTCGATGCCTTCGACGCCGGGCGGCTGCCAGATCGAGAACCACCAGTCATCCGCCGCAATGTGCTGGCGCAGATTGGCCAGCGCCCGGCGAAAACTCAGCGCCTCATCGAAGGTTTCCTGCAACAGCGAACGCCCGGCCGGGCCTTCCATCATGGCCGAGGCCACGTCCAGCGAGGCGATGATGCTGTATTGCGGCGAGGTCGAGATGTGCATCATGAACGCTTCGTTGAAACGATCGCGGTCCAGTTGCCGCGCACCACCATCCTGTACGTGAATCATCGAGGCCTGGCTGAACGCGGCGAGCAGCTTGTGGGTGGAATGTGTAGTGAACACGAGTGGGCTGTCTTCTGTGCGCGAGGTGGCCATGCCATAGCGTCCGGCGAAAAACTCGTGAAACGCCGCATAGGCGTACCAGGCTTCATCGAAATGAAGCACTTCGACGCTACTGCCAAGGCTCTGCTTGATCAGCTCGGCGTTGTAACACAGGCCGTCATAGGTCGAATTGGTCACCACCGCCAGTTTGACTTTCGGCGCGCGGCCCCTGGTCAGCGGGCTGGCGTCAATTTTGGCCTGGATCGACTCGCGGCTGAATTCGCTTAGCGGAATCGGGCCGATGATCCCCAGTTCATTGCGCTCCGGGCACAGGTACAACGGGATCGCGCCGGTCATGATGATCGCGTGCAGCACCGACTTGTGACAATTGCGATCGACGAGCACCAGATCATCCCGACCGACCATCGAGTGCCAGACGATCTTGTTGGCAGTCGAGGTGCCATTGATCACGAAAAACGTGTGATCGGCGCCAAAGTTGCGCGCCGCGCGCTCTTCGGCTTCAGCCAACGGGCCGGTGTGATCGAGCAGCGAACCGAGTTCCGGCACCGACACCGACAAATCCGAACGCAGGGTGTTTTCGCCAAAGAACTGGTGAAACGCCTGCCCCACCGGACTCTTGTGGTAGGCCACGCCACCGCCATGTCCAGGCGTATGCCAGGAATAGTTGGAGTCGGCAGTGTGCTGCACCAACGCCTTGAAAAAAGGCGGCAGCAGGCCATCCAGGTACTTGCGCGCCGCCCGCGCCACTTGCCGGGCGAGAAACGGCACCGTGTCTTCGAACAGATAGAGAATGCCGCGCAACTGATTGAGTTCGGCCATCGCATCGGCCGGGGCATTTTCCAGGGTGACCTGTTCGCCGAGGGCAAAGATCGGCAGATCCGGCGCTCGCACTCGCGCCAGACCGATCAGTTCGGCCATGTTTTGCAACAGATGGGAATTGGTGCTGGCGTCTTCGGCAGCGATGAGCATGCACGCCAGACCATGATGGGTTGACGCCACCAACCGCCCTTCGGTGTAGTCGATGGCCGAAACGATCTTGAAACCTTCCTGCTCCAACTCCCGGGCGATGCCCCGGATACGCTCGCCGGCGACCGTGTCGGCCTTGATGTCGCGGTGGACGATCAACACCGGAAACTTCAAATCTTTGTACATGAGGCTCAGTGTCCCGAGGCGGCGGATCAATGTCTGCCAATGCACTCAGGGTAGAGGGTTGCAGCGAAAGTGGCGAGGGTGGCCAGTTGGCTTCATTCAGCCAAAAGCAAAAGATCGTCCGAACGCGGCCCGAACCTTCGGCAGCTCCTACAGGGATCGCATTCCAATGTAGGAGCTGCCGAAGGCTGCGATCTTTTGATCTTTTGATCTTTTGATCTTTCAGGCTTGAGCATCAGCCTCGGCAATCTGCGTCCACAGCGCCGGGCCACCGGCCGACTTGGCAATGATCTCCAGCCGCGCCAGGTGCTCCGCCAGCTCGTCTTCTGTCGCCCGGATAATCCGCGCAGGCTGACGATTCGCCGGCAGACGACGGATTTCGGTGGCGGAGTTGTCCGCGCCTTCGCCCGTGCCATTGCCGTCGGAAGCGTTGCCGGCCAGCGACAGGCTGGTCTGGCCACCGGTCATGGTCAGGTAGACGTCGGCGAGAATCTCCGAGTCGAGCAAGGCGCCGTGCAGTTCACGACCGGAGTTGTCGACGCCATAACGTTTGCACAAGGCGTCGAGGCTGTTGCGCTGCCCCGGGTGACGCTCCCGCGCCATCATCAGGGTATCGAGAATGGTGCAGTGCTGCGTGATGTCCGCACGATCGTGCTGGCCCATCAAGGCGAATTCGTTGTTGATAAAACCAACGTCGAACGCCGCGTTATGGATGATCAGCTGCGCGCCATTGATGAACTCGAAGAACTCGTCGGCGACTTCGGCGAAACGCGGTTTGCCGACAAGGAATTCGTTGGTGATGCCGTGAACGCCGATCGCTCCCTCATCACTCTCCCGATCCGGTTGCAGGTAGACGTGAAAGTGCCGGCCGGTCAGGCGCCGACCGATCAGTTCGACACAGCCGATTTCAATGATCCGGTGACCATCGGTCACCGGCATGCCGGTGGTTTCGGTATCGAGTACAACGGATCTGGTGGCCATCAGTGTTCAGTTCTCAACGGGGTCAATCTTACAAAAGCGGCGATGTTAACACGCTCACGGTGCGCGTCGCCCGCCACCGCTTGATCGGCGCCGATAACCCTGTAGGAGCTGCCGCAGGCTGCGATCTTTTGATCTTGCTTTCGAAAAAACAAAATCAAAAGATCGCAGCCTGCGGCAGCTCCTACAGGGGAATGCATTCCAGATGGCAGGAGTGAGCCTGCTGCAATCAGCTCTGCTTGTAGCCGCGCACTTCATCCACCCCACGGTTGGCCAATTGGTCAGCCCGTTCGTTACCGTGATGACCAATGTGCCCGCGCACCCACTTCCAGGTGACTTTGTGGCGGTTGACCTGCTCATCCAGCTCTTTCCACAGGTCAGCGTTTTTCACCGGTTCTTTAGCCGCCGTCTTCCAGCCACGTTTCTTCCAGTTGGCCATCCACTCGTTGATGCCCTTCATCACGTACTGCGAGTCGGTCACCAGCAGCACTTCGCAAGGACGCTTCAGGGCTTCAAGGCCACGGATGGCGCCGAGCAGTTCCATACGGTTGTTGGTGGTGTTGGCTTCGCCGCCCCACAATTCCTTTTCCACGCCCTTGCACACCAGCAAGGCGCCCCAGCCGCCCGGGCCAGGGTTGCCCTTGCAGGCGCCGTCGGTGAACAGTTCTACGCTATCGACGCTTTCGCTCATGCCACTCTATCCAGAAAAATGCCTGGCCCCGTCAATCGCGGATCGACGATGGCCGCGGCCGGAGCACGTCCGGCCCCTATAAAAAGAAGGTTTACGGTTCGATACGACGGCGGTTGACCTTGGCCATCGGCAGCGGAATCAGCTTGCCCATCGGCTCGCGGCGCTCCTGACGCACCGGACGCAGGCCAACCACGATCTTGCGCGCGACCAATAAATAGAAGCCACCGCCCGACAGTTGCCAGTCGCCGGCCTTGCGTTCCCAGCCGGCCAGTCGGGCCTGCCACTTGGGCGATGCGAGCGGCGGACGATAGCACCCGAAGCGGCGTTTCTCCAGCGCAAAGCCCAGCAGGTTGAGCCAGTCGGCAACCCGCGACGGCGAGATACAGCGCGCCTGGCGCAAGGCGTCGTGGGCGAAAACATGGCGCAGGCCCCAGGTGCTCCACGGGTTGATACCGATGATCAGCAGATGCCCGCCGGGGCGTACGCTGCTCGCCGCTTCACGCAGCAATCCGTGGGGTGACAGGCAGAAATCCAGACCGTGCTGCAACACCACCACGTCAGCAGCATGCTCGCTCAACGGCCAGGCCTGTTCCTCGCAGACGATCTCGACACCCGGCAACGGCGCGCCGAGCCGCACGTTGCGCTGCACCTGCGGCGCCGACGGCGGGGTCTGCGCCGACGGCCCGTAATGCACCAGGTAGCCGCCGAAAAACCGCCCCAACTCGTCTTCGAGCATGCGTCGTTCTTCATCCAGCAGAAATTGCCCGAGCGGGCCGGCCAGCCACTCACGGGCCGCGCCGATCAACGCCAGCCAGTCGGGATCGGCCTGAGCGAACGCTTTATCGGTCATGTCATTCTCCAACGCCGCTAGAAGCTCTAAGATGCGCCAATGTTTTCCGCTTGGCGAATTCCGACGATGATACAGATCAGTGCCCTGCCCGCGTTCACCGACAACTACATCTGGTTGTTACAGGATCACCGCACCCAGCGCTGCGCCGTGGTCGACCCGGGCGATGCCGCACCGGTGCAGACCTGGCTGGCCGCGCACCCGGGCTGGGTGTTGAGCGACATTCTGATCACCCATCACCACCACGATCACGTCGGCGGCGTCGAACGCCTGAAAGCCGTGAGCGGCGCCACAGTTTACGGCCCGGCCAGCGAAAACATCCCGGGGCGCGATGTGGCGCTCAAGGACAACGACACGGTTAGCGTCCTCGGCTGGGACTTCGATGTCTATGCGGTGCCCGGTCACACCCTCGGCCACATTGCTTATTACCACCACGGCCTGCTGTTTTGCGGTGACACCCTGTTCGCCGCCGGTTGCGGGCGCCTGTTCGAAGGCACGCCGCAACAGATGCACCACTCGCTCAGCCGCCTCGCCGCGTTACCCGAGGATACGCTGGTGTATTGCACCCATGAATACACCCTGAGCAACCTGAAGTTTGCCGCCGCGGTCGAACCGGGCAACCCGGACATTGCCGCCCGTCTGGAAAAAGTCACTCAACAACGGGAAAAAGGCGTGATGACCCTGCCCTCGACGCTGGCCCTGGAAAAGCTCACCAATCCGTTTCTGCGCACCTCTGAAACATTAGTTACACAAAAAGTGGACGAACGGGCAGGCGCTCAAAACCGGGCGCCGAGTGAGGTTTTTGCGGCTCTGCGGGCCTGGAAAGATAAATTCTAAGTGACTCGCCCCCTGGTACAAAAATTCTGAATGGTTGACCGCAGGGGGTGCGCTTTCTAGAATCGCCCGACATTTTTGCCCGGAACTTACTTCCAGCCAATGTCGTCATCCATACGTAAGTCCGTCAATTCAGACACGTTGACCCGCCTGGCCCAAGCCATCGCGGTGGCTGTGTCCGCCACATTGGCGGGCTGTTCCAGCCATGCTCCGCAGACTGAGGCGACCCATACGCCGAACATTGCTGCGCGAGCCAAGCAGAAACCGATCTGGCTCAGCGAAAAGCCCAGCCCGCAAGTGCCTCAGGACATCTGGGAGCGCATGCGCGGTGGTTTCCAACTGCAGGATGGCCTGGGCGTCAACCCGCGCATCGAGCAACAGCGCCTGTGGTTCGCCAGCAACCCCTCTTTTCTCGAGAATGCCGGCGAACGCGGCAGTCTCTACATTCATTACATCGTCGAGCGTCTCGAAGAGCGCAACATGCCGCTGGAACTGGCCCTGCTGCCAGTGATCGAGAGCGCCTACAACCCGATGGCCTACTCTCGTGCCGACGCCTCGGGGCTGTGGCAATTCATTCCGTCCACCGGTCGCTACTACAACCTGCGCCAGACCCGCTTTTATGATGGCCGTCGCGACATCACCGCCTCGACCACCGCCGCGATGGACTACCTGACTCGTCTGCACGACATGTTCAACGGTGACTGGCTGCTGGCCCTGGCGGCCTATAACGCCGGTGAAGGTACGGTGAGCCGCGCCATCGAGCGTAATGAGAAGCTTGGCCTGCCGACCGACTACTGGAACCTGTCGTCGTTGCCGGCGGAAACCCAGGCTTACGTGCCGAAGCTGCTGGCCCTGTCGCAAGTGGTGCTGGCCCCGGAAGCCTACGGGGTGAACCTCAACCCGATCGCCAACGAACCCTATTTCCAGGTCGTCGAAATCAACCAGCGCATGGACCTGTCCAAGGTTGCGGCGGTGGCCAACATCGACGAAGACGAGCTGTTCCAGCTCAACCCGGCCTTCAAGCAGCGCACCACCATCGACGGCCCGCAGCATCTGCTGGTGCCGACGTCCAAGGCGCAATTGCTGACCGCCAGCCTGCAGACCATGCGGCCTGAAGAGCTGATCAGCCCGCGTTCGCTGAAGCCGGTGTTCGACGGTGCCGACCCGACTGAAGTGGCGAAGCTCAAGCGCGCTTACCGGGTCAAACGCGGCGACAACCTCGGTTCCATTGCCAAGGCCAACAAGGTCGAAGTCAAGGACCTGCAGCGCTGGAACAAGCTGACCGGCAAAAACCTCAAGGTCGGCCAGACCCTGGTGATGCAGGACACCACCAAGCGCACCCCGGCGCGCAGCGGTGGCCGGGTCAACACGGTGATCGCTGCCAACAGCAAGACCAAAGGCAAGGCCGACAGCCAGCAGCAGACCCAGTACAAGGTCAAGCGTGGCGACACATTGTATGTGGTGGCCAAGCGTTTCAACGTCGAGATGCAGCATCTCAAGCGCTGGAACCCGGGCGCCGGCAAGGCCCTCAAGCCTGGGCAGATGCTCACGGTTTACCAGCCGCACTGACAGAAGAGCCCCTGAAATTCAGGGGCTTTTTTTATTACCAGAATATTGTCCCTGATGGATTCCTTGTGGTGAGGGGATTTATCCCCGATGGGGCGCGAAGCGACCCCTGCCTTCCAAAAACCACGGGGACTGCTGCGCAGTCCATCGGGGATAAATCCCCTCGCTACAATGCAAACCGGGCAAGCATTGCACGCCGATTAACAGCGCATTAACCCGCTATCTTTTTCCTGTCCAGACAAGCTGTTACTGTACGGCCCACAAAGCCCAAGCCGCCTGGATCGGATCTGACTTGAAGCGTCCCCTCCTCCTGCTCCTGATCAGCCTGGCCTTGAGCTCACCCGCAAGCGCGACGATTACCGAGAGTCACGGTTATGCGCAGTTCGGCACGCTCAAGTACCCGGCCAGATTTACCCACTTCGACTGGGTCAACCCGCAAGCGCCCAAGGGCGGTACGTTGCGGGTGATGGCGTTCGGCACCTTCGATACGGTCAACCCGTACACCTTCAAGGGCACCAGCCCGGTTACCACGCCGAATTTCCTGCAGTACGGCATCAATGAGCTGAACGAGCCGCTGATGGTCGGCACCGGCCAGTATTCGCCGTCCGGTGACGAGCCGGCATCAAGCTATGGCCTGATCGCGCAATCGGTGGAGTACAGCGAAGATCGCAGCTGGGTGGTGTTCAATCTGCGCCCGGAAGCGCGCTTCCACGATGGCACCCAGATCACCGCCTACGACGTGGCGTTCTCCTACCGAACACTGCTCAAGGACGGCCACCCGCTGTACCGCACCGCCCTGCAGGAAGTCTCACGGGTCGACATCCTCAACCCGCAGCGCATTCGTTTCGTGATGAAACGCTCGGGGAACCCGCTGCTGATTCTGCGCCTCGGTGAGCTGCCGGTGCTGCCACAGCATTACTGGAAAGATCGCGACTTCAAGGCCACCACCTTCGAGCCACCGCTGGGCAGCGGGCCGTACCGCATCACCTCGGTGACGCCGGGACGACAGCTGATTTTCGAGCGGGTCAAGGATTACTGGGGCAAGGACCTGCCGGTCAATCGCGGCAAGTACAATTTTGATCGCATGGAAGTCGAGTTCTACCGCGACAGCGACGTCGCCTTCGAAGCGTTCAAGGCCGGTGAATTCGATATCTACATCGAGCATCAGGCGAAGAACTGGGCCAATGGCTACAACTTCCCGGCGGTGCGCCGTGGCGACGTGATCAAGGCGCAGATTCCGCACCAGATCCCGACCCAGAGCCAGGGCCTGTTCATGAACACCCGACGCGCGAACTTCAGCGACGTCAAGGTGCGCGAAGCGCTGGGCCTGATGTTCGACTTCGAGTGGACCAACCGCGCGCTGTTCAGCGACGCCTACCAGCGCACCACCAGCTACTACCCCAACAGCGAATTCAGTGCCAGCGGCCTGCCGGTCGGGCACGAATGGCTGATGCTCAAGCCGTATAAAGATCAGTTACCGGCGAAGCTGTTCACCGAGCCGTTCACCTTGCCGCAGACCGATGGCCGTGGCATCCCGCGAGAGACCATGCGCAAGGCCCTGGCGCTGCTCGCCGAGGCCGGCTGGAAGCTCAACGGCCAGCGCCTGCAAAACGCTGCCGGGCAGCCGCTGAGCTTCGAACTGTTGCTGGTCAACCCGAACCTTGAGCGGATCCTCCAGCCATATATCGAAAACCTCAACAGCATCGGCATCGACGCGCGCCTGCGCACGGTGGATCGCGCCCAGTACAAACAGCGCCTGGACCAGTTCGATTTCGACATGATCCTGATGACCCTCAACCAGACCCTCAGCCCGGGTCTGGAGCAATGGCAGTACTTCCATTCCAGTCAGGTCGGGGTCAAGGGCAGCAAAAACTACGCGGGCATCGCCAACCCGGTGGTCGATCACCTGCTCGAACAATTGCTCGCCGCGCAAACCCGCGACGAACAGGTCGCCGCCGGCAAGGCGCTGGACCGCGTGCTGCTGTGGCAGCACTACAGCATTCCCAACTGGTACCTCAATTATCACCGACTGGCCTACCGCAACCGGTTGGCCTTCGTCACCACGCCGCCCTACACCCTGGGCCTGAGCGCGTGGTGGCTGAAATCTTCGGAGAACAATAAATGACGCCCATCCGCGCCCTGCTCGTGCAGGCCAGCGGTCTGCTGTTCGCCGGGCTGGCGATTGCCGCCCCGCAACATGCCGTGACCCTGTACAACGAGCCGCCGAAATACCCGGCGGACTTCAAACAGTTCGATTACGTGAACCCCGACGCGCCCAAGGGCGGGATCTTCCGCCAGGCCGGATTCGGCGGCTTCGACAGCCTCAACCCATTCATCAGCAAAGGCGTGCCGGCCGATGACGTCGGGCAGATCTACGACACCCTGACCAAGCACAGTCTCGACGAACCGTTCACCGAATACGGCCTGATCGCCGCGAAGATCGAGAAAGCCCCGGACAACAGCTGGGTGCGTTTCTACCTGCGCCCGGAAGCGCGTTTTCACGACGGCCATCCGGTGAGCGCCGAAGACGTGGTGTTCAGCTTCCAGACCCTGACCAAGGACGGTTCGCCGCTGTTTCGCGGCTACTACAGCGACGTAGACGATGTGATTGCCGAAGACCCGCTCAAGGTGCTGTTCAAGTTCAAGCACACCAACAATCGCGAGTTGCCGCTGATCCTCGGCCAGTTGCCAGTGCTGCCGAAACACTGGTGGGCCAATCGCGATTTCACCAAGGGCAATCTGGAAATCCCGCTGGGCAGCGGCCCGTACAAGGTCGCCGAAGTGAAGGCCGGGCGCTCGGTGCGCTATGAGCGCGTCAAGGACTATTGGGGCAAGGATTTGCCGGTCAATCGCGGCTTCTACAACTTCGACGTGATGACCACCGATTACTACCGCGACAACACCGTCGCCGTCGAAGCGCTGAAGGCCGGGCAGTTCGATTACTGGCTGGAAATGACCGCGAAGAACTGGGCCAACGCCTACAACATTCCTGCGGTCACCGAAGGTCGGCTGATCAAGGAACAGATCGCCAACAGCAACCCGACCGGCATGCAGGGCTTCGTTTTCAATTTGCGCCGTCCAGTGTTTCAGGATGTGCGGGTGCGGCAAGCGCTCGGCCTGTTGTTCGATTTCGAGTGGACCAACAAACAGCTGTTCAACGGTGCCTACTTCCGCACCCGCAGCTATTTCGAGAATTCGGAAATGGCCGCCACCGGCCTGCCCGATGCCGAACAACGGGCGATCCTCGAACCGTTCCGCAGCAAACTCCCGGCGCAGGTGTTCAGCGAAGCCTTCGAGAACCCCCAGACCGACGCCAGCGGCATGATCCGCGCCCAGCAGCGCGAGGCCTATCAACTGCTGCAAGAGGCCGGCTGGAAGATTGTCGACGACAAAATGGTCGACGCCAGCGGCAAACCGGTGGTCATCGAGTTCCTCCTCGCGCAGACCGAATTCGAACGCGTACTGCTGCCGTTCAAACGCAATCTGGCCGACCTTGGCATCGATCTGGTGATCCGCCGCGTCGACGTTTCGCAATACATCAACCGCGTGCGCTCACGGGACTTCGACATGATGGTCGGCAGCTTCCCGCAATCCAATTCGCCGGGCAACGAGCAGCGCGAATTCTGGATGAGCGCGGCCGCCGATAAACCGAGCAGCCGCAACACCATGGGCCTGAAGGATCCGATCGTCGATCAACTGGTGGAAAGCCTGATCAACGCCGATTCACGCAGCAGCCTGGTGGCGCATGCCCGGGCGCTGGATCGGGTGCTGCAATGGGGTTACTACGTGGTCCCCAACTGGCATATCAAGACCTGGCGCGTGGCTTACTGGAACCACATCGGTCACCCGAAAGTCTCGCCCAAATACGACATCGGGATTAACACCTGGTGGGTCAAGCCTGACGCGAAACCCGCCATAGAAGTCGAAACCAAACTGCAAGCCGACCCTGTGGGCACGGAGTAATCAGATGCTGGCGTATATTTTTCGGCGACTGCTGCTGATCATCCCGACCCTGTTCGGCATTCTGCTGATCAATTTCGTGATCATTCAGGCCGCGCCCGGCGGCCCGGTGGAGCAGATGATCGCCAAGCTTGAAGGCTTCGAAGGCGCCACCAGCCGCATCGCCGGTGGCGGCGCCGAAGTCTCCGTGGCCGGCTCCGCCTACCGCGGCGCGCAAGGTCTGGACCCGGCGCTGATCAAGGAAATCGAGCACATGTACGGGTTCGACAAATCGGCCCCGGAACGCCTGTGGATCATGGTCAAGAACTACGCGAAGCTGGACTTCGGCGACAGCTTCTTCCGTGACGCCAAGGTCATCGACCTGATCAAGGAAAAGATGCCGGTGTCGATCTCGCTCGGGCTGTGGAGCACGCTGATCATGTACCTGGTGTCGATCCCGCTTGGGATCGCCAAGGCCACGCGGCACGGCAGCCACTTCGACGTGTGGACCAGTTCGGCGATCATCATCGGCTACGCGATTCCGGCGTTCCTCTTTGCGATTCTGCTGATCGTGGTGTTTGCCGGCGGCAGTTATCTGGACTGGTTCCCGCTACGCGGCCTGACCTCGAACAACTTCGATCAACTCAGCCTTGGCGGCAAGGTTCTCGATTACTTCTGGCACCTGGCACTGCCGGTGACGGCGCTGGTGATCGGCAACTTCGCGACCATGACCCTGCTGACCAAAAACAGCTTTCTCGACGAGATCAACAAGCAGTACGTGGTCACCGCCAAGGCCAAGGGCCTGACGCGCAATCGCGTGCTCTACGGCCATGTGTTCCGCAACGCCATGCTGCTGGTGATTGCCGGGTTCCCTTCCGCGTTCATCGGCATCTTCTTCACCGGCTCGTTGCTGGTGGAGGTGATCTTCTCCCTCGACGGCCTGGGCCTGATGAGTTTCGAAGCGGCGATCAACCGCGATTACCCGGTGGTGTTCGGCACCCTGTTCATCTTCACCCTGCTGGGGCTGGTGGTGAAACTGATCGGTGATCTCACCTACACCCTGGTCGATCCGCGTATCGACTTCGCCAGCCGGGAGCATTGAGATGAACCTGTCCCCGCTCAACCGCCGCCGGTTCGAACTGTTCAAAGCCAACAAGCGAGGCTGGTGGTCGCTGTGGCTGTTCCTGATTCTGTTCGGCCTGAGCCTCGGTGCCGAGCTGATCGCCAACGACAAGCCGCTCGTAGTGCATTACGACAACCACTGGTACTTCCCGGCGATCAAGCGCTACCCGGAAACCACTTTCGGCGGCGAATTCCCGCTGGAAGCCAACTACAAGAGCCCGTATATCCGCGAACTGCTCAAGGCCAAGGGTGCGTGGGTGTTGTGGGCGCCGATCCCCTACAGCTACCAGAGCATCAATTACGACCTGAAAGTCCCGGCCCCGGCCCCGCCCTCGGCGGACAACCTGCTGGGCACCGACGATCAGGGCCGCGATGTGCTGGCGCGGGTGATTTACGGCTTCCGCATTTCCGTGTTGTTTGCCCTCACGCTGACGGTACTCAGCTCGTTCATCGGCGTGATTGCCGGCGCGTTGCAGGGTTTCTATGGCGGCTGGGTCGATCTGGCCGGGCAGCGCTTTCTGGAAATCTGGTCGGGGCTGCCGGTGCTGTACCTGCTGATCATTCTCGCCAGTTTCGTCCAGCCGAATTTCTGGTGGCTGCTGGGGATCATGCTGCTGTTTTCGTGGATGAGCCTGGTCGACGTGGTGCGTGCCGAGTTCCTGCGTGGGCGCAACCTCGAATACGTGCGCGCGGCACGGGCGCTGGGCATGCAGAACGGCGCGATCATGTTCCGCCACATCCTGCCCAACGCGATGGTCTCGACCATGACCTTCATGCCGTTCATCCTCACCGGTGCCATCGGCACCCTGACCGCGCTGGATTTCCTCGGCTTCGGCTTGCCGGCCGGCAGCCCGTCGCTGGGTGAACTGGTGGCCCAGGGCAAATCCAACCTGCAGGCGCCGTGGCTGGGCATCAGCGCGTTTGCGGTGCTGGCGCTGATGTTGAGTTTGCTGGTGTTTATCGGCGAGTCCGCTCGCGATGCCTTCGACCCGAGGAAGTGAAATGAATCAGGACAATCTGATCGAAGTGCGCGACCTCGCCGTCGAGTTCGGCATGAATGAGCGAGTCCACCGGGTGGTCGAGGGCGTGAGCTTCGACATCAAGCGCGGCGAAACCCTGGCGCTGGTCGGCGAATCCGGCTCGGGCAAATCGGTGACGGCGCACTCGATCCTGCGCCTGCTGCCTTATCCGCTGGCCCGCCATCCGGCCGGCAGCATCAACTACGCCGGGCAGAATCTGCTGGGGCTGAGCGAAAAGACCATTCGCCACATCCGCGGCAACCGCATCGCGATGATCTTTCAGGAGCCGATGACCTCGCTCAACCCGCTGCACTCGATCGAGAAGCAGATCAACGAGGTGTTGGGCATCCACAAGGGCCTGAGCGGCAAAGTCGCGACCAAGCGCACGCTGGAGCTGCTGGAGATGGTCGGCATCCCCGAGCCGCACAAGCGCCTCAAGGCCCTGCCCCACGAATTGTCTGGCGGCCAGCGCCAGCGGGTGATGATCGCCATGGCGTTGGCCAACGAGCCGGAACTGCTGATCGCCGACGAGCCGACCACCGCCCTGGACGTGACCGTTCAGCTGAAAATCCTCGATTTGCTCAAGGAACTTCAGGCTCGATTGGGCATGTCGCTGTTACTGATCAGTCATGATTTGAACCTGGTGCGAAGAATTGCGCATCGCGTATGTGTCATGCAGCGCGGTTGCATCGTCGAACAGGCATCGTGCGCAGAGCTGTTCCGTTCGCCGCAGCATCCGTACACTCGGGAATTGCTCGGCGCGGAGCCCAGCGGAGGCCCGGCGAGCAATAAAATCGGGGCGCCGCTGCTCGAAGTCGAGAACCTGAAAGTCTGGTTCCCGATCAAGAAAGGCCTGCTCAAACGCACGGTGGATTACGTCAAGGCAGTGGACGGCATCAATTTCAGCCTGCCTCAGGGACAGACCCTGGGGATCGTGGGGGAAAGCGGTTCCGGCAAATCCACGCTGGGTCTGGCGATTTTGCGGCTGATCGGCAGCAAAGGCGCGATCCGCTTTGAGGGCAAGCAGCTAGACTGCCTGACGCAGAACGAGGTTCGCCCGTTGCGGCGGGAGATGCAGGTGGTGTTTCAGGACCCGTTCGGCAGCCTGAGCCCGCGAATGTGCGTCAGCGACATCGTTGGCGAAGGCCTGCGGATTCACAAGATGGGCACCGCGGCCGAGCAGGAAGCGGCGATTATTGCGGCATTGAAGGAGGTAGGTCTGGATCCGGAAACCCGGCACCGCTACCCCCACGAATTTTCCGGTGGGCAACGGCAACGTATCGCCATTGCCCGGGCTTTGGTGCTGAAACCGGCGCTGATCCTGCTGGACGAGCCTACGTCGGCGCTCGACCGCACGGTGCAGCGGCAAGTGGTGGAGCTGTTGCGTTCACTGCAAGCCAAGTACAACCTGACGTATTTGTTCATCAGCCATGACCTGGCTGTCGTCAAAGCGCTGAGCCACCAGCTGATGGTGGTCAAGCATGGCCAAGTGGTCGAACAGGGAGACGCGCAAGCAATCTTTGCCGCTCCCAAACATTCGTATACACAGCAGTTGCTGGAAGCCGCTTTTCTGGCACCAGCCACTGCGCAATAACCTGAAAGAGGAGCAACACATGGGTTTTCTCGCCGGTAAGCGCGTACTGATCGTCGGTGTCGCCAGCAAGCTGTCCATCGCATCCGGCATCGCTGCCGCCATGCATCGCGAGGGCGCTGAGCTTGCCTTCACTTATCAGAACGACAAACTGAAAGGTCGTGTTGAGGAATTCGCTCAAGGCTGGGGTTCGAGCCCTGAGCTGTGCTTCCCGTGCGACGTGGCCAGCGATGAAGAAATCGCCAAGGTCTTCGAAGAACTGAGCAAGAAGTGGGACGGCCTGGACTGCATCGTGCACTCCGTCGGCTTCGCCCCGGGCGACCAACTGGACGGCGACTTCACCGAAGCCACCACCCGTGAAGGTTTCCGCATCGCTCACGACATCAGCGCCTACAGCTTCGTGGCCCTGGCCAAGGCTGGTCGCGAAATGATGAAAGGCCGCAACGGCAGCCTGCTGACCCTGTCGTACCTGGGCGCCGAACGCACCATGCCGAACTACAACGTGATGGGCATGGCCAAGGCTTCGCTGGAAGCTGGCGTACGTTACCTGGCCGGTTCCCTGGGCCCGGACGGCACCCGCGTCAACTGCGTTTCGGCTGGCCCGATCCGTACCCTGGCCGCCTCGGGCATCAAGAACTTCCGCAAGATGCTGGCCGCCAACGAAGCGCAAACCCCACTGCGCCGCAACGTCACCATCGAAGAAGTCGGCAACGCCGGCGCCTTCCTGTGCTCCGACCTGGCGTCGGGCATCAGCGGTGAAATCATGTACGTGGACGGCGGCTTCAACACCACCGCCATGGGCAACATCGAAGAGTAATTTTCGCGCTGCCGATAAAAAGCCCGCCAATAGGCGGGCTTTTTCATGCCTGCGATTCCAGGCAACGGGCGAACAACTGCTGAATCGGCTGGCTGCGCTGGCTGTAACGCTGCAACAGCACCATCTCGCGATAGAACGTCAACTCACCCAATTCGATCACCCTCACCCTCAACGGATGCTCCAGCCACAATCCGGCTCTTGGCAGCAACGAAACCCCAAGCCCGCACTCGACCATTTTCACAATCGCTTCCAGCTCATCCAGCTCCAGCGCTACGTGGACGTCTATCCGCTGCTCACGCAGAAACCGCGACACCAGTCGTCCGCCAAACGAATTGCGGTCGTAGCGCACCTGAGAGTGTTCGGCCAGCAGTTGCAGCGGATCATCG
Organism: Pseudomonas sp. S8; assembly: GCF_050473925.1. NCBI lineage: Bacteria > Pseudomonadati > Pseudomonadota > Gammaproteobacteria > Pseudomonadales > Pseudomonadaceae > Pseudomonas > Pseudomonas sp. S8. The sequence goes on along the minus strand of NZ_JBFDVZ010000016.1, from coordinate 722,836 downwards.
CCCTCGACCGTTGTCGGCACGATCAGAACGAAGGGTTCGCGACGAATCACCTGCGCCGACAGCTCCTTGGGCAATTCGAACGGCGGCTTGATCATGATCGCCAGATCGACTTCCCCGGCATCCACCTGACTCAACAGGTTCAGCGACACCCCCGGCACCAGTTTCGGCTCCACGCCCGGTGCCTGCTGACGCAAGCGCAACAACGCCTGAGGCAGCAGCCCGGTCTGTGCAGTCGCCACCGCGCCGATTCTCAGCTCGCCGCGAAACTCGCTGACCTCCTCGCTCTCGCCCATGCGGTTGAAAATCGCGAGCATTTCCTGCGCCATCGGCACGGCGCGTTGCCCGGCCGGATTGAGCGTCGCCTGACGACCGGTGCGGTCGAACAGGCGAATACCCAAGGCCTGTTCGAGATTGCGGATCTGCGCGCTGACTGCAGACTGCGTCAAGCCGATGTGCAGCCCGGCAGCGGCAAACGTGCCATGGCGCGCCACCGCGAGAAAGGTCTTCAGTTCACGCAGCATGCGCACCTCGACTGATCGAAATAATTTGAGCTCGGCGCAAAAAATATCGTCTTTCGATCACCTTTCACAGCACTAGACTCAAACAACTTCCCCTTGATTGAGAATTCCCCATGCAGCTCAACCCTTTTCATCTGGCCATCCCCGTCTATGACCTGGCCGCCGCACGGCATTTTTACCGCGAAGTCTTCGGGCTGGAGGAAGGTCGTTCCAGCGCACACTGGGTCGACTTCAACTTCTTCGGCCATCAACTGGTGATTCATCTGGCGCCGAAAAACGCTGCACAGGAAGCCGCCCACACCAATGCCGTGGACGGGCATGACGTGCCGGTGCCGCATTTCGGGGTGGTGCTGGGGATGGCGCAATGGCAGGCGCTGGCCGAACGTCTGACGTCGCTGGGCACGCGGTTTGTGATTGAGCCGGGGATTCGCTTTCAGGGCCTGGTGGGCGAACAGGCGACGATGTTTCTGTTCGACCCGTGTGGCAATGCGCTGGAGTTCAAGGCGTTCAAGGATATCGGTCAGTTGTTTGCCAAATAGAAGTGTGGCGCCTTACCGGCCGCTATCGCTGGCAAGCCAGCTCCCACAAGGTTCTGCGGTGTGGCTGGATTTTGTGAGCACCCGCGAAATCTGTGGGAGCTGGCTTGCCAGCGATGAGGCCCTCAATGACCGCGCTTCAATTGCTGCTTGTGTTCGTACATTGCGCTATCGGCATCAGCCAGTAACCGATCCACTGTGTCATGGCGTTGCGGATCGTATTCGATCTGGCCGACGCTGAAGCGGATGTCGTAGCCGCGTTGCAACATCGTATTGCGCTCGTCGAGGATGTCCTTGAGCCGCGCCATGATCGCCGTGGTTTCGACGTGACTGGAGCCGGTCAGCAGCGCCACGAACTCGTCACCGCCCAAGCGCCCGACCACGTCGCTCTCGCGAAAAGCGATGCGCAGCACGTCGGCGAAGGTCTTCAGCGCACTGTCGCCTTCGGCATGCCCATAGTGATCATTGATGTGTTTGAAGTCATTGAGATCGAAAAACAGCAGCGTTGCCGGTTTGTCCCGGTGCTTGCAGGCCTCCAGCGCATACTGAGCAAGGGCCTTGAAGCCACGGCGGTTGGACAGCAGCGTCAGCTCGTCCATGTTCGCCATCTGCACCGCCATCAATTCCTGCTCGGCCATCCCGGCCAGATCGCGCAACAGCCCGCGCTCCTCGTCATCGAGCTCGCGCGGCCTGGTGTCGATCAGGCACAGCGTGCCCATCTTGTTGCCGTTGGGCACGGTCAGCGGGTAGCCCGCGTAAAAACGGATGTTCGGCTCGCCGGTCACCAGCGGATTGTCATGAAAGCGTTTGTCTTGCTTGGCATCCGGCACCAGCAGCAATTCATCCTGAAGAATCGCGTGCCCACAGAACGACACATCCCGTGGGGTTTCGTTGACGTCGAGGCCGACGCACGACTTGAACCATTGCCGATCCTTGTCGACCAGCGTGACCAACGCAATCGGCACGTTGAACAGCCGTTTGGCCAGACGCGTCAAACGGTCGAAACGTTCTTCGGGTGCAGAGTCCAGGACGTTCAGTCCGTGCAATGCCTGGATTCGCACAGCTTCATTGGCAGGTTTGATCGGGGCCAGCATCACGCACTCCATCAGGGTCAACGACCGTTAGAGTAGCTTGAATCGCCAGCGACTCACACACTCAGCCGCCCGCCACCGGGCACGGCCCGCCGGCATCGGCCCAAAGCTTGAACTGGGCCACAAAAATATCATGCGGCACTGGCACCGGCGCGCGCCCGGCTCCGGGATTCCAGCCCCACAGCACCAGTTTGTCGTCGCTGACATGTTTGATCAGCGCGGCGAAATCACGGTCGCCGTTGCTGGAACGATCCTTGATCATCGCGCACAACTTGTCCGGCGGCAGGCCAATCCAGGCCATCTTGTGCGCCGCCGGTGGCAGGCTCCAGTGCGGCGCCCCCGGAGGCGCATGCGGGCCATAACTGTCGGGCGGGTTGCGCTCGGCATGACAGGTGGCGCAAGGCAAACCGGCGGCACCCTTGCCGTCCATGCCGCGCACGACATTCATCGCGTGCGGTTTGCCGGCATCGAATTGCAGCGGCGAGTCGCCGGGAATGTGGCAGTTCTGGCAACGCGGGCTCTGGAACACCTTCTGCACCGTGCCGAACGCCTTGAGCGCCTCCTGATCATCGGCGAACAGGTCCGAAGCATAGCCGCCCAGCCCGAGCAGAATCACCGTGCCCAATAGCAGATGTCGTTTCATCTCACACCCCCGACAGTTGCAGCGGCAGTTCACGCAAACGTTGCCCGGTCAGTGCATACACCGCGTTGGCCACCGCCGGCGCGGTGGGCGGAACCCCCGCCTCACCGATGCCCCCGGGCTTGTCGCTGCTGGGCACGATATGCACTTCGACCAGCGGCATCTCATTGAGGCGCAGCACCTGATAGTCGTGATAATTGGATTGCACCACCGCGCCGTCCTTGACCGTCAGCTTGCTGTACAGCGCCATGCCCAGGCCAAAGGTGATGCACGATTCCATCTGCGCCGCGATGCTCTGCGGATTGACCGCGATCCCGCAATCCACCGCACACACCACGCGGTGCACGCGGATCGCCAGATTGTCCTGGGAGACCTCGGCCACCTGCGCCACATAACTGCCGAACGACTCGTGCACCGCCACGCCCAGCGCATGCCCGTCCGGCAATGGCGCTGTCCAGTTGGCCTTCTCCACCGCCAGATTCAGCACTCCGAGATGGCGCGCATGATCCTTGAGCAACGTTCGCCGGTATTCCACCGGGTCCTTGCCGGCCGCCGTGGCCATTTCATCGATCAGCGACTCCATGACGAACGCGGTGTGGCTGTGCCCCACCGAACGCAGCCACAGCACGTTGATCCCGGTCTGCGGCGAATGCAGCTCGACCTGTTGATGAGACAGGCCTTTGATATACGGGCTGTCAGCCACACCTTCGACCGAGGTTGCGTCGATGCCGTTCTTGACCATGGTCTGTTCGAGCATGGTGCCGGCCATGATCGATTGACCGACCAGCACATGCTGCCAGCTCAACGGCATGCCCTGCCCGTCGAGGCCGATGCGCGCCTGATGCAGGAACATCGAGCGGTAATAACCGCCGCGAATGTCATCCTCACGGGACCACACGGTTTTCACCGGCATCCCGGCAGCTTTCGCCACTTGCACGGCTTCAGCGACGAAGTCCGAAGTCGGATTGGCCCGGCGCCCGAAACCGCCGCCCAGAAACTCGGTGTGAATCTCCACCTGCTCCGGTTTGAGTCCGGTGATCTTGCCGGCGACCATCTGGTCGAGGGTCTGGAATTGCGTGCCGGTCCAGATTTCGCACTTGTCGGCGCTGATCTTCACCGTGCAGTTGAGCGGTTCCATCGGTGCATGCGCCAGATACGGCACGCTGTACTCGACGTCGATTTTCTTCGCCGCTTTATTGAAGTTGCCCTGCGGATCCCCGGCCTGACTGGCGGAAGTGCCCGGTGTCGCTGCCAGCTTGCGGAAACTGTCGAGCAGGCCCTGACTGCTCAGGTCCGCGTGTGGCCCCCTGTCCCAATCGACTTTCAAGGCATCGCGACCGAGTTTCGCCGCCCAATAATGCTCGGCGATCACCGCCACGCCGGTCGGCACCTGCACCACTTTGTGCACGCCGGGCACCGCCAGCGCCTCGGCCCCCTCAAAGGATTTGACCGTGGCTCCGAACACTGGCGCCCGCGCGACCATCGCGGTCATCAAGCCGTCGAACTGCACGTCCATACCGAACTTGGCGCGCCCGGTGATTTTCTCCGGGGTGTCGAGGCGTTTGGTCGGTTTGCCGATGACCTTCCAGTCCTTGGCCTCCTTGAAGGTGATCGACTTCGGATCCGGCACTGGCAGTTGCCCGGCAGCGTCTGCCAGTTCGCCGTACGTCGCGCGTTTATCGCCGGCAATCACTACGCCCGATTCGGTGCGAATCGTCGACGCAGCAACGTTGAAGCGCTTGGCCGCCGCTTCCACCAGCATCTGCCGCGCCGTGGCCCCGGCCAGCCGGTAACGGTCGAACTCCATCCAGGTCGAGGTCGAGCCGCCGGTAATCTGCATCCCGCCAAACGCCGGCATGCCGTAATTGGCCGCCGAGGCCGGCGAGTGTTCGACGCGGATCGTCGACCAATCGGCGTCCAGTTCTTCGGCGATCAACATGGTCAGGCCAGTCCAGATGCCTTGGCCCATTTCCGAATGCCCGAGCAACACCGTCACGCTGTTGTCGGCGGCGATACGCAAAAACGCATTCGGCGCGAAGACCTTGCCTTCATTCTCCGCTGCCCGCGCAAACCGATGGGCACCGGGCACGACAAACGCCACCACCAGACCGCCACCCAGCACGGCACTGCCCTTGAGAAAGCCGCGACGCGATACAGGACTGTTCATCGTCTATCTCCCAATCAGCCAATTTCGGCCGCACGTTTCACTGCTGCGCGGATTCGCGGATAGGTGCCGCAGCGGCAAATGTTGCCGGAGAGCGCCTGATCGATATCGCTGTCGGTAGGTTTGGGGATTTTCGCAAGCAGCGCGGCGGCAGACATGATCTGCCCGGACTGACAGTAACCGCATTGCACCACGTCGAGTTCGGCCCAGGCTTGCTGCACCGGGTGCGAGCCGTCGGTGGACAGGCCTTCGATGGTGAGGATTTTCTGACCGTTGGCCACGGCAGTGGCGGGCGTGATACAGGCACGCAACGGTGCCCCATCAACGTGTACGGTGCAGGCACCGCACTGGGCCATGCCACAGCCGAATTTGGTACCGGTCAGGTGCGCCACATCACGCAGGACCCAGAGCAGCGGCATGTCTGCCGGCACATCGAGTTCCTGATCCTTGCCATTGATATTCAAGGTCAGCATCGGGGATTTTCCTCAGACTCACGGTGTTCTGAAGGGGCGTCGCTACGGCCATCGAAGCCAGTGCGTGCCTCGGCTTATCCCTTTCAGCAAAGCCCAAATTGCGCCGCAAGCCAGACGTTGCGACCACCGGTCATGCCTCAACGTAAAAATGTCGACTTTAATCTTCTGGCTGATAACGGCGCTCACCCGAGCCAGCACCACCGGTTTGCGACGAGCGCGGTCACCCATCACATTGGTCAGGAGTCGCGAACATGGGATTTGTCACCACTCAAGACGGCGTCGATATCTTCTACAAGGACTGGGGCCCGAAGGACGCTCCGGTGATCCACTTCCACCACGGCTGGCCACTCAGCTCGGACGACTGGGATGCGCAGATGCTGTTCTTCCTGGGCCAGGGCTTTCGGGTGATTGCCCATGACCGTCGGGGCCATGGACGTTCGAGCCAGGTCTGGGACGGCCACGACATGGACCATTACGCCGACGATGCGCTGGCGGTGGTTCAGTATCTGGGGGTGAAGAACGTGGTGCATGTCGGCCACTCCACCGGCGGCGGTGAGGTCATCCACTACATCGCCCGACATGGGCAGGACAACGTGGCCAAAGGCGTGTTGATCAGCGCGGTGCCACCGTTGATGGTCCAGACCGAAAGCAATCCCGGTGGGTTGCCGAAATCGGTGTTCGATGATTTTCAGGCACAACTGGCGGCCAATCGCGCGCAGTTCTATCGCGACATTCCCAGCGGTCCTTTCTATGGCTATAACCGCCCGGGAGCAAAACCTTCGGAAGGGATCATCGGCAACTGGTGGCGTCAGGGCATGATCGGCGGCGCCAAAGCGCATTACGACGGGATCGTCGCGTTCTCCCAGACCGACTTCACCGAAGACCTGAAAAAAGTCACCGTGCCGGTGCTGGTAATGCACGGCGAAGACGACCAGATCGTGCCGTATGCGAACTCGGGGCCTTTGTCGGCGAAACTGCTGCCAAATGGCACGCTGAAGTCGTATCCGGGCTTCCCGCACGGAATGCCGACAACCGAGGCGCCGACGATCAATGCGGATTTGTTGGCGTTTATTCGCGGGTGACACACATCATTGTGGGAGCTGGCTTGCCAGCGATGGCGGTGGATCAGGCAACATCAATTGTGGATGCGCCGGCCTCATCGCTGGCAAGCCAGCTCCCACAGGGGACTGGGTGATTGGCTTGACTGCGTACTACGCCTCGGTACGGCCCGTCCCTTCACGATCACGTTCGTAGTGGTGCGCCAGCGGCAGCGCTGGCAACCATGACTCCCGGCGGATGGTCCACAGCTCATACGTCGGCTTGAACCGGTTCGGCTCGTCCAGCGAGCCGACATTCACTTCAATCTCATCCTCCGAACGTGCAAGTACTGGCGAACCACAGCGCGGGCAAAACACCCGCCCTTGATACTCGCCGAGAGTCCCGCTGACGGTCACCGCCTTCTCGGGAAATATTGCCGATGCGTGAAACAATGCGCCGTGATGTTTGCGGCAGTCGAGGCAATGGCAAATGCCGATGCGGTAAGGTTGGCCCGCAGCTTCGAAGCGAACATCGCCGCACAGGCAACCGCCGGTTAATGGGGTCATGGTGTCTATCCTCTGTCAGACTCTGTTCAGCCTTTGAACATAGCAGCCGTACAAGCGAACGCTCACAATTTGCCCTTTGCCGGAGACAGCGCCATGTCCTCCCCTGAATCCACCTTGTTACAGAGCTGGCACGCCAACGCTGATGCCTGGATCGAGGTCATCCGCAGCGGTGCCATCGAAAGCCGCCAGCAGGTCACCGATCAGGCGATCCTGCTGGCAATCATGGGCCGCCAACCGGAACGCGTGCTGGATCTGGGTTGCGGCGAAGGCTGGTTGTTGCGCGCGCTGGCGGATCGCAGCATCGATGCGGTGGGTGTCGACGGTGATGCGAGGCTGATCGAGGCGGCACGCGCGGCCGGTTCAGCCAATGTGCATGTCGCCAGTTACCAGACGCTGGTCGAGGCCGAAGGCGCTATTGGCCGTGATTACGATTTGATCTGCGCCAACTTCTCGCTGCTGCATCAGGACATCATTCCATTGCTCGCCGCCATGCATGCGTTGCTGGTTTCGGGCGGCACCATGATTATTCAGACCCTGCATCCGTGGGCCGTGGCGGCCGGCAATTATCAGGATGGCTGGCGTGAAGAGTCCTTCGTGGGGTTCAAGGGCCAGTGGCAGCCGATGCCGTGGTATTTCCGCACGCTGTCGAGCTGGTGCAACGCGCTGGACATGGCCGGGTTTCACCTGGTCAGCCTGCAAGAGCCGCAGCATCCGCAAAGCCCGGTGCCGCAGTCGTTACTGATGATCGCCGAACGGCGCTGACTTCCTGCACATCCTGACTGAGTCACAGACATTGTGGGAGCTGGCTTGCCAGCGATGGCGGTGGCTCAGGCAACATCACTTCTGAAGGTGCCGGCCTCATCGCTGGCAAGCCAGCTCCCACAGGTTCAGGGTGTTGCTGAATTGCACTGCACTTGTCGATCTACGGCACCGCCAGTCGACCAAGGACTGACTACGCTGTAAATCCTGCGTGTCTAACCTGCCGAGGATGACTGCCATGCAACGTTTCCAGAAAATCACGCCGTGCCTGTGGTTCGATGATCAGGCCGAAGCCGCCGCGAAGTTCTATTGCTCGATCTTCGATCATTCGAAAATCACCGGCCTCACCCACTACAGCAAGGTCGGCCAGGAATTTCACGGCAAGCCGGAAGGCGCGGTGATGACCGTCAGCTTCGAACTCGACGGCCAGACCTTCACCGGCCTCAACGGCGGGCCGCTGTTCAAGTTCAGTGAAGCCATTTCGTTTCAGGTCAACTGCCAGAATCAGGAAGAAGTCGACCATTTCTGGGGCAATCTGTCGGCCGGTGGCCCGGTCGAGGCCCAGCAATGCGGCTGGCTCAAGGACAAGTTCGGCGTGTCGTGGCAGATCGTCCCCGTGGCGTTCATGCACATGATGCTGGACCCCGACACCAGCAAGTCGCAACGGGCGATGCAGGCCATGTTCACGATGAAAAAACTCGACATCGCCGAACTGGAGCGGGCCTTTGCCGGCCAGAGCTAATACACTCCGGGTCTGGCCTGCCGGGAACCATAACGATGAAACACGCTGCCGCCAAAAACCCTCAAAAAGCCCCACGCTTCTGGCGGGACGATGCCCTGCCCTTCATCGAAGCGCGGGCCATCGCCGATGGTCGTGAGGTCTGCTACTCACGCCATTCCCATGCGCACTTTTCCATCGGCGCGATCACGGCCGGGCGCAGCATTTATGTGCATGAGCAATCGACATTCGAAGTCGCCGCCGGCACCGTGGTGCTGATGAATCCGGGCGACGTGCACGCCTGCAATCCGATCGATGATCAGCCGTGGTCGTACTTGATGTTGTATGTCGAGACGCCATGGCTGACGGATCTGCAGCATCAGTTGGGGTTCAGTGCGGAGCTTGAGTTTCGGCGATTTTCCACCACGCACCTGGATGACCTGCGACTGTTTCGTGACCTGCGCGAGCTTTACGCCATATTGGTCGATGAGCAGCAGGACGCACTGCGTAAACACAGCGCAGCGGTGGAGTTTTTCAGTGATTTGCAATGGCGCCTGAACCCGGCTGAACCCGCGCTGCGCGAGCCGAATATCAAGCTCGAGCGCGCCGCCGACTTCATCCGCGCACACTGCACCGACCTGCTCAGCCTGGAGGACATCTGCACGGCGGCGCAGTTGTCACCGTCGTATCTGATCCGTGCATTCAAACAGCATTACGGCATGACGCCGCACGCGTTCCTGGTCAACCAGCGCATCCAGTTTGCCCGCGAACGCCTGCGCAGCGGCCAGCTGATTGCCGATGTTGCACTGGAAGCAGGGTTTGCCGATCAGGCGCATTTTCAGCGCGCGTTCAAACAGCATCTGGCCGCGACACCCGGCCAATATCGCGGCTGACCATCGACTTCGGGCTCACGGCAACAGCAGATAAACCGCGCTCGCCGCCAGCAACAGAGCCATCAAGCGATTGAACAGGCGCATCCCCGCCGGATTGCCCAGATACCCCCGCAAAAACGTTCCGGCGTACACCCAGCAACCGACCGACAGATAACAGATCACCAGATACACTGCGGCGAACTGCCAGACCAGCCGCGCCTCGCCATCGGCGACAAACGCGCCCATTCCTGCCACACAGGCCAGCCACGCTTTCGGGTTAAGCCATTGCATCACCGCGCCGTACAGCATCGACGGCGCCCGCCCCGCTTCGCCGGCATGCAACTGGCCGTCATCGGCAGCCAGCTTCCAGGCCATGAACAACAGAAACGCCACCCCGGCCAATTGCACCACCCGGGTCAGGAATGGCCACAGTTTCAGGACTTCATGCAGGCCCAAACCCATCAGCACCAGCAACAGCACAAAGCCCAGCGTCGCCCCCGCGACGTGCCGCTGACTGGCTCGAAAGCCGTACTGCGCCCCGGAACTCAGCGCGACGATATTCACCGGCCCCGGGGTTATGGACGCCACCAGCGCAAACGCCGCCATCGACACAATCAGACTCATTACGCACCTGCTGCAATTGGGGAACAAGAAGCCAACAGTAAACAGTGCCGCCGGCTCGCGTATTGAACAAAATCACCCACGACCCGCGCCACAACTCAGGCACTTGAAGGCGGAGAATAAGTTTCTGTTGCCACTTAATACTTCGCGCAGACATCTCGATACTTTTAATAACAACTAGCAACTCAAAATGAAACACCAACATTGCGCGACGTTTTATATTTCCGACCACTTCACAACCCGCCAATTCAACTTGGCTGACTGCTGCGCTACATAACCCGAACCAGAAGAAGTCAATATGGACATTAATCGCAACCTTTTTGCAACTGCCCCTGCATCGGCCGACGAAGCTGAACGACTGAACATCGCCAAGGCTCTGGAGAACCGAAACTTCCTTCGACAAGCCTTTCGTGCTGAAGAAAACTTCATGCAACTCGCTACGGAAGTTGTTTCGGGAAGCCGTTTCGACAGTGAACATCTCGCCGGCAAATTATTGCTGCGCTCACTCAGCAAACATCCAGAATTCATTGAATTCATTGCCTCCTTCGACCTGCCTGCCGATCACTTCTTTATGGTCAGAAGCAATGGTGAAGTTTACGCCGCCTATGAAGAGTTCGGCGCTACGGGTTTTTACATCCACTACACTATCATTACCGATGAACTGTATGAGATCGAGTCTTTACGGAACGATATCGAACTCTTGTCGAAAACCGCATGGCGTTCTGGCGGCATTATTTCCTCCAGCGCCACCGTGCCACTGCGCAACTGGCTGGCGTTTCAGGAAATTGACCCACCTGAAAATTATGCAGACCTTGCAAACTTGATCGACTACCTAAACTTCAAAATGCCCGCGCCGCCAAAATTCGCTAACTACTGGGGTATTTCCGAAGAGACTCAGGATATCGCCCTGATAGTCGAGCCGGAGCAGTATCCTGTGATCATGCAGGTCGTGCGAACGTTGATGGCTGACTCGGGGCGGTATTCCGAGCCGTTGATCAACTACCTGACGGATGTGCTGCTCAAGAAGAGAAGCGGCGCCTTGCTGCAGGAAGATCCGCGACTGGCGTGGGAAATTCTGATGCAAACGAGCGAGGCAAAAAGTCTGGCTCAGCGCTGTTTCGATGCACTTCTGATCGAGGGCAAGGCACACACGGTAACGGAGGTCACCCGCAGCCGGTTACTGCTCGCTGCGGTCGTGCTGGACCTGGACATGGGCTCGGATGAGCGGGTCGAAACTCATCGAAGTCTGCGTTATGAATCGCTGTATGTGCATGAAACCCCGGCGCAGGCGCGGACACGTCTCAAAAGCCATTTTGAGCAGATCAACCGCGTCAGTCCATTCGCCGCTTACCTGGCAGTGGAACTGGTGCTGGCGGGGCAATCACCGGAGTTTCTGGTCGTTACCCCGCCGACACTGCTGATCGGTTCACCAGGCTGGGTCATGTTGCGCAAGGCCGTCATGCTGACAGAAAGGATCGCTCCCGGGTTGTCGCGCAAACTGTCTTATGAGCAACTGATGAAGTTTGCCGCACTTGCGCCGCTCAGCGATGCACAACGCGCCCTGCATCAATTACTCAATCTGCAATGCGTGCTGGATTGGGCAAACATCAACGAGGTGATGCTCCGTGAAGACTCGGCATTATCGGAAGAGCAGATCGCAACAGCGGCAGTGAGTCGCTACAACACGTATGCCGGTGAACTGGAGGCGGCGCTGAAGTCGATAACCGCTGCGCCGGTCAGCCGACGGAAACTGGCGCAGCAAACGCTGTTCGATGCCGACATCGACCATCATCAGGAGGTATTTCGTTCGCCGCACAATAAAGGGGGACTGATCAGCGACACGGTGATCAATCTTTACCTTGCCAACCAGTTACACCGTAAAAACCTCACCAGCACATCGACCAAGCGCAATTTGCACGACGTGCATCCAGATTTGGCCAGCCTTGCGCCAATCAATCAGTTGTATGCCGATAAGCTCAAGCCGCAGCACGAAACCTTCAAGTCGGGAATCAGCACCATGATCCGGCTGGCATTCTCCCGGCTCGGCATGAGTGATCGAGAAGCACTGACACAGGGTGCTTCAACGCTCTACCTGGTGCGCGGCAACCGCAATATCCCCGGTCACAGCGCCGACCACTTCTCCCCGCACGGGGTGGTCATCCTGTGTCGTCACAAATCGAAAAACCATTGCTTTGAGTTGTTCCCGTTACAGGGAGTGTGCCGCAAAAGCGAGCGCCTGGCCGAGGCTTTCGCCAGCGGCTATGCATTCAATGAAGACACCGCAAGCTTCGACGGGCCGACCAACGGCAAGACCGGGAATTTCCCGCGCCTTACTTATCTGGAAAACATCATTACCGAGCACGCAGCCTACTTCCAGGGTGCAACGCCTGGTCAGAGCGAACAAACGGACATCAATAAATTACTGCCGCGCCGCCACTGGGAACTGGCCGAGCATGCGGATGTTCATGAGTTCGGCATGCTGCTTGATCGGTTTGGTCAATTTGCGCCGCACTACGAAGAATCGGCCTGGTACACATCGCCAATGGAAAGTTACCAATCGCCGAGGCTAAAAGACATTGCCGACTTTATTGCGCAAAAGAACCCGCCCATCACCTACAACGAATATTACCGGATGGGCTATGACCAGACTGAATACGAGGAAAAGCAGGAAGCGTACGAGCGCGTTGCCAACATCATTCTGAACATCTTCATTCCATTCAGAGGCTGTATCCAGCAACTGACTTCGGATGATCCGGATAAACGCAGTGGGGCCGCCTTCAGTTGCGTCATCGACGCCCTCGCGGTGTCCTTTGTCTTTATCGGGGCGGCCGGAGCGCTGGCAAAAGCAGTGGCAAGCAGCACCAGGCTGCTCAGCCTCGGGCGCGTGGCCGGCAGTATTCTGGTGTCAATCTTCAACCCCGTCGACGGTGTTCCCCAAGTGATCGTCGGCGCCGGGAAGCTGGCAGGCAAAAGCGCGCTGAAGCTCAGCCACGCTGGCAGTTCGATCAGCATGACAGCTGCCCGCCAGTTGCGTCGACTGACGACTACCAGCAGTGGCTCCTACGACTTGGTCAAAGCGTTGAGCAAGTCCGGGGCGGCGGCCGAGATTCGCATGACCCTGCCGACGGTGGCTCATGCGCGGGCACTGTTCAAGGACGACACCCTGGAAAGTGCCAGCCAAATTCTCACTCGACTGACAGACACGAAAAATCCTTTACCGAAAACCGCCAGCCCTGCGGAGCTGGAACACCTCTTCAACAAAGCCGTTATCGACACTACGCGAAGGCTGCAAAAAGCACAGGAGCTTGAAGCGTTGATCGGCAAAACGGCAATCGATGAACTGCTGGCGACAGTCTTGGCAAAGAACGGTATCGATCTCCAGGCCGCACGCTCGGCGGGCAAGGGATATACCGACTTGCTGGAAACGGTCAGCGAGATCGAGGCCCGCAAGGTCAACTACATGAAGGGCCATCAGCAGAATCTGCTGAGACAGGATCTGGGAAAAGCCCCTTACAACGGTGTGCTGCCAGAGTCGCACTACAACGTTCAAGGCTTCACCGATAACGCCCAACGAGCCGGCGCCTGGATCGTTCATGCCTCGAATTCTCCGGGCAACGATCTCGCCAGCATCGTGGCCGTCTTGCGAGAGTACGCTAACAGCAATAAGGCGTTGACCGACCCCGACGTGATCAGACAGCTACATGTCAGCATCGCACCTGCCACCTCGGACATTGTTCGTGTAGGCGTCAACGACAAGAAATACGCCAGTAGCATCAGTGGCTTTGCCGTGATGCAGGAGCATTTGAAGAAACTGGACACCGCTCACGAGCACTTCAGCAAACAGCTACTCGGCACAGTGGTTGGCTTCCACGGTTTTGGTGATGGAAATGGCCGCACGGGCCGTGCCTTGTATGCGATCAGCGAGATACGAAAGAACCGGTTCAATCCGCTGTCGAAAGAAGCATTCAGCGCGCTGCATGGTCTGGACTGAAGACCCGCAAAATCGCTACGCTGAGTAGACCCACAGCCCGGCCGGCCAGCGCCTGCCGGGCTGTGTTCTGTCACAATTCACGGCTGTCAGTCGCTCCCGACCATCGCCGGCACGGTAAACCGAAACTCCGTACCCTCACCCGGCTCACTGCTGGCCTCGATGCGCCCGCCATGGGCCTCAACAATCCCCTGCGTGATGTACAAACCCAGCCCGGTTCCGGTCGGGTTGCCCTCTTTCACCGTCCAGTAGCGGTCAAACACCCGCGCCAGGTTTTCCTTGGGAATGCCTTCACCGGTATCGCGCACGGTAAACACGATTTCCCTGCCGTCAGACTTGGCCAGTACGCCCACTGAGCCTTTGCGCGGGGTGAACTTGATCGCGTTGCCGATCAGGTTCGACAGCACCTGAAACAGGCGCTCCGGGTCGGCATGGATTTTCAGGTCGGGGTCGGCCTGGAACGAGATGCTGATGTCCTTGTCCAGCGCCAGCGGCCCAAGCAGGGATTGGGTTTCCTCGAACATCTGCCCGACGTCCAAGGTCTGCGGGGCGATGGTGTAGCGCCCGGCGTCGATTTTCGAGGTGTCGAGCAAATCTTCGAGCAGCGTGTTCATCCGCCCGGCGGCCTGCTGCATGGTGTCGATCGCGGTGGAGATGCGCCGCGAGGTGTGCGGGCCATCTGAGCTGAAGGTCTTCTGCATCATGCCGCAGAGCATGGAAATCACGGTCATCGGATTGCGCAAATCGTGGGAAACCACCGCCACCAGCTCATCCCGGGCGCGCACCGCTTCCTGCTCGCGGTGCACCTGCCGGGCCAGGTCGTTTTCCAGTGCCGAGCGGCGCAGGTCATTGGCCGCAAACAGATCGCCGTGGCTCCATTTGGTGGAGATCCCGGCCATCTCGACTTTCCAGATTTCGAACGAAGTGCGCGGGCGCAGACGCAGGCCGGCATCGGAGTTTTCCAGATCCAGCGGCTTGCGCGGATCACCGCTCCAGTTGATGTTCTCCTTGACCTCGGGGCGGAACCACAACACGCCGTTGTCCACCGGTTTGGGCAGGCTCATGGCGAGCACGCCGCTGGCCACTTGCTGAAACTGCGCGGCTGGCGGGTAGACGCTGGCCAGATGATGACTGGCGAACACCGGCTCGCCGGTTTCCTGCAGCCACTTGTGCAGGGCGCGAATGTCTTCTGGCTCCGGGCAATTACCGTAACGGTGCAACTGCTTGTCTTCGATGATCGCAATGCCCCCGGCCCCGGCCAGCGCCATCAGCACTTGCGGTTGCTGCGCCAGACCATCGAAGACATTTTCCGGCGAGTCGATCATGGCCTGTTTGAGCAATGCCAGTGCCTCGACCTTTTCTTCACGCTGACGGCTGAGTTCCAGCGCCTCCATCGCGCTGATCTGCAGCGACAGTACCTGACCGATGGTCTGACAGGCACTGCGCAACTCGTGCGGCACATGCAGCGGCTGGCGATTGCCACAGCTGATCAGGCCCCAGAGTTTGTCACCCTTGAGCAGCGAGATGCTCATCGACGACAGAACGCCCATGTTCTTCATGTACTGACAATGAATCGGCGAGACGCTGCGCAGGGTGGCGAAACTCAGGTCCAGCGGGGTCTGGATGTCCGGGCGCAGCTTGGGCACCAGCGGCACCGGCTGGTAATCGGCATTGGGGATGATCCGCAGCCAGTTGGTGCGGTACAGCTCGCGCGCTTGCTCGGGGATGTCCGAGGCCGGGAAGAACAGGCCGTTGAACACTTCCATCGACGGATCCGACGCCTCGGCGATCACCTGGCCGTGGCCCTCCTCCTCGAAGCGGTAGATCAGCACCCGGTCGTAACCGGTCATCGCCTGGATTTCCTTGACGCTGATGTCATACAGCGCCTGCAATGTGGTGGCTGCTTGCAAGCGCTGGAGCATGCGTCCCAGATGGGTCTGGTTGCCGGCGACGTTACGCGGCTGGAAGTTTTCGACGTGGATTTCCAGTTCCAGAATCAACACGCCTTGATGACGGTGCAGCAGACCTTCGAACGCGGTGCCGTTGAGGCGGAAATGCAGCGGTCCGGCATCGGCGAACACCGGTTGCTGCAGCGCATCGCGCACAGCGGCGGCAGGCGCTTCACCCAACAGACTGTGCAGCGGCTGGCCGATCAGCTCCTGCGCCGGCCGTGCCAAGAGGGTCTCGACGTTGGCGCTGATCTGAATGATTTCCAGCGCCGGCTCGCTCAGGGTCAGCAACAGGCCATGGGGCTGGATGGCACCCGGAAAGCGGATCGGTTCGTCGGCACAGTTGGCCAGCAGTTCTTCAAAGGCTTCTTGGTCTTGCGGGTTCATGCCAGTACCTCCCGGCTTTCGAGCCAGCGCTCGAAACAACTGAATGTGGATTGGGCCGCCGCAACCACGGCTTCACGTTCATCCGCACTCAGCGGTCGACTGCCCAGGTAATCAATGAAATCGCGCCAGCGGCGGCCGGTGGCAGCGCCGTAAACGTCGAGGAATGCCGCGCCATTGTCGGCGTCCAGGCTCAACCGCGAAGCGATTTCGCGACGCAGGATCTGCCCGCCGAGGGTTGCCCCTTCCAGCACGTACAACACACCCAGGCAAGTCGGCCCGGAGTCGATCACGGGCAACGTCTGACAGTGTGGCAAACGGGCGATGGTCTCGGTCGTGAGACCCAGAGCCTGCAAATCATCGAGCAAAATCTGCGATTTGAGGCGTGGCGCAAGATCGAAATCCACCGGGATCGCGCCGCTGTCGAGCAATGCGCTTTCCAGTGGCCGATAAAAACCGTAATAAGCCTGCATCAACCGTACGAAAGCGTTGGAATCGAGGGTATTGGAGAAAAAAGGAAGACGTTTTTCCAGTGCGATGTGCAGTTCGGCAGTGCCGGCTCGCAGATCTTGCAGCACCGGCGGCACATAAACTTCACGGGCCTTTGCTTGCATGTAAATCGCTCTTGGTGGGGCCGCTTCGGGGCCGGCAGGGTGTTTGCAGCTTTGGACGAATATTACACGGCAAACGCCTTTTTCTGACTTCGCGCACAGATTTTTCTGACGAAACCATCGCCTTCAGACTTTTGAGAGTTCCGGCCAATCGGAAAAGTTCGACTGGATTGAAGGGACTGCCAAGGCTGTACCGCGACAGCGCCGCGAGACTGTATGGGTCAACGCGGCCGCCGCCTGTGATAAAAATGCGGCATCGCTTCTGGAGCCCACATCCATGGATCTCGCCACGCTTACGCTGTTTCTTCCGGCCTGCTTTGCCTTGAATATGGCCCCCGGCCCGAACAATTTGCTGTCGGTCAGCAATGCCACCCGCTATGGCTATCGCCGGGCCTGCGCCGCCGGTATCGGGCGGATTATCGCGTTCGCCGGGATGATCGCCCTCGCCGGCGCCGGACTGTCAGTGGTGCTGCAGACCTCGGAATGGCTGTTCCATGCGATCAAGATCATCGGCGCGGCGTATCTGCTGTACCTGGCCTGGCAACTGTGGCGCGCCAATCCCGAGGCCGAGCAGCAAGTGGCGGGAGCGTCGGTGGGATTCTGGCGCCTGGCGCGTCAGGAGTTTCTGGTGGCGGCGGGCAATCCGAAAGCGATTTTGCTGTTCACCGCGTTCCTGCCGCAATTTGTCGACCCGAGCCGCCCGGTGCCGGCGCAATTCGCCGTGCTCGGTGCACTGTTCCTGCTGCTGGAATGGATCGCGATCGGCGCCTATGCGTGGATGGGCCTGCACATGCGCCGCTGGTTCGCCGAGCCGCGCGGCAAACGGGTCTTCAACCGTTGCTGTGCAGGGCTGCTGTCGGCGGCCGCTTCAGTGCTGTTGTTCGCCAAACGTGCTTAAGCCTCGGACGGGCCTTTGAGTTCGACCTGATTGCCGTCCGGGTCGAAGCAATACAGCGACAGGCCGTAGCCCTCGGCGCCGAAGCGTCTGGCGGCTTTTTCCACGGTCAGGCCGCAGGATTGCAAGTGGCTGACCAGCGCCGCCTCGTCGAACGGGTCGATGCGCAGGCAGAAATGATCGACGTTGCGCCGCTCGGTACCGGCTGCACCGCCGCCCTTCCTGCCCAGCTCGCCTTGCAAGTCGACGAGATCGATCATCGAAGTTCCGGCGCGCAGGTGCACCAGACCCAGTGGTTCGTTGTGTCTGACCACCTCGGCACCGAAGACCTGGCGGTAAAAATCGATACTGCGCTGCAGATCGGCGACACGCAGGACGATGTGATCAATATGTTGAATCGAAAACGGATGCATGAACTCGACACCTCACCCACTCTGTAGGAGCTGCCGCAGGCTGCGATCTTTTGCTTTTGATTTTAAGAAACAAGATCAAAAGATCGCAGCCTGCGGCAGCTCCTACACGGTAGTTCAGAGGTTCTGGAAATTCACTGTCGATTTTTCGGTGGAGCCATCGAAATCCTGGATTTAAGCTCAGGCCATGAACATACAAACCGCACTGTTACCACCCCACGCCGAGATGGTTCGCGCCATGCTCGAACGCGACACCGCCTACGAGGGGGTGTTCTTCACGGCCGTGAAAACCACCGGGATCTTCTGCCGCCCCAGTTGCACGGCGCGCAAGCCGAAACCGGAAAACGTCGAATTTTTCGCCCATGCCGATGAGTGCCTGAGCGCCGGTTATCGCGCCTGCCTGCGCTGCAAGCCGCTGGACGCTGCGGCCATCGCACCCGATTGGGTACAGCGCCTGCTCAAAGCCGTCGATGCCGACCCGGAAGTGCGCTGGAGCGACGCCCAGTTGCTGGCCGAAGGCATCGAACCGCTGAAGCTGCGACGCTGGTTCAAGCAGCATTTCGGCATGACCTTTCATGCGTGGCTGCGCACGCGCCGGCTCGGCATGGCGCTGGGCGGCATTCGCCAGGGCGCCTCGATTGATCACGCGGCGTTTGACTCCGGCTATGAATCACTCAGCGGTTTTCGTGACGCGTTCCAGAAATCCTTCCACATCACCCCGGGCCGCGCGGCCAACAGCGAACCGCTGCTGTTCACCCGCCTGACCACACCACTGGGGCCGATGATCGCCATGGCCGAACGTCGGGGACTGGTGTTGCTGGAGTTTCTCGACCGCCCGGCGCTGACCCGCGAAGTCGAGGAATTGCAGGCCCGTCACGGCTACGTGGTCGCACCGGGGCACGATGTGCATCTGCAGCAGATCGAACAACAACTGAAGGAATATTTCGCCGGCACCCGCAGCGTCTTCAGCGTGCCACTGCACCTGCCCGGCAGCACGTTCGACCGGCAAGTCTGGGACGAACTGCTGAACATCCCCTTCGGCCACACCAGCACCTACGGTGCCATCGCGGCACGTTTGGGCAAACCCGGCGCCAGTCGCGCGGTGGGGTTGGCCAACGGGCACAATCGGTTGTCGATCGTGGTGCCGTGCCATCGGGTGATCGGTGCGGATGGCTCACTGACCGGCTATGGTGGTGGGCAGCCGCGCAAGGCGTTTCTGCTGAGGCTGGAAAACGCTGCGGTGCAGCTCACGCAACCCCTGGCTTTCTGACGCTTTGCACCACTCACAAGAAGGAATCTCGATGAACGCGCTCGACACTCGGTTCCACCAGTTACACCAGGAAGGTCTGCTGATCCTGACCAACGTCGCCGACGCCACTGGCGCGCGACTGGTCGAGCACGCGGGCGGTAAAGCGGTCGCGACCAGCAGCGCGGCAGTCGCTTGGGCGCATGGCTACCCAGACGGCAACACCCTGCCCCTCGAACGGCTAATTTCAACCGTGGAATCCATCGCGCGGGTGATCCAGGTGCCGCTGAGCGTGGACATCGAGGCGGGTTATTCCGATGACCTTGGCCGTGTGGCCGAAGTGGTCGACGCGGTGCTCGCCGCCGGTGCGGTCGGGATCAATATCGAGGACGGTAGCGGCGCCCCGGAGCTGTTGGCGCGCAAGATTGAAGTGGCGCGGCAAGTCGCTCAGAAGCGTGGTGTGAAGCTGTTCATCAACGCGCGCACTGACGTCTACCTCAAGGGCCTGGTACCGGCCGAGGATCGCGTCGCCGAAACCCTGCGCCGTTCGGCGTTGTACCAGGCGGCTGGGGCCGATGGGCTGTTTGCCGCTGGCGTGACCGCCGCTTATGAAATCGAGGCAATCTGCAAGGGCACGTCACTGCCGGTGAACGTGCTCGGCTTCGCCTGCCTGCCCTCGCCGACCGAGCTGCAAGCCCTGGGCGTGCGGCGCTTGAGCGCCGGGTCCGGGATCGCCGAATTCCTCTATGGCGCGATGGGTGCGCTGGTGAAAAGCTTCCTCACCAGTGGCAAGCTCGATACCCATGATCTGAAGGCGCTGACCTACGGCGAAGTCAACGGTCTGCTGAAATAGCATGCCGGATCGTTATCAGGCGGCCAGTGAGTTTCTGGCCGCGCTCGACGAGGACTGGCAACGCCACATTGCCGCCGTCGGCCCGTGTCTGCATCAACCGCACCCGACGCGTGATCCGTATCAGTCGCTGGTGCGGGCGATTGCCTATCAGCAACTGCACGCCAAGGCCGGGGACGCGATTGTCGGGCGCCTGGTGGCGTTGTTTCCCGGGCAGACGTTTCCCCGGCCTGAACAGATTCTCGCGACCGACTTTGATCGACTGCGCGGCTGCGGCTTTTCGGCGGGCAAGATTGCAACGATTCAGGGCATCGCCCAGGCAACGCTGGACGGCGTGGTGCCGGATTACCCCACCGCGCTGGCAATGGAGGATGAAGCGCTGATCGAACGCCTGGTCAGCCTGCGCGGGGTTGGCCGCTGGACGGTGGAGATGCTGCTGATCTACAGCCTGGAGCGCATGGATATTCTGCCGGCGGATGATTTTGGCGTGCGCGAGGGCTATCGCCGAATGAAGGGGCTGGAGGTGCAGCCGACGCGCAAGCAGATGATCGAGATCGGCTTGGCGTGGAGCCCGTATCGGACGGTGGCGGCTTGGTACCTGTGGCGCGTACCAAAAACCCTGTAGGAGCTGCCGCAGGCTGCGATCTTTTGATCTTGCTTTTCAAGAGATCGCAGCCTGCGGCAGCTCCTACAGGGGAATGCATTGCAAAGGTGGGAGCGAGCCTGCTCGCGAAGGCGCCAGTTGATTCAACCTCAAATCACAGACCTGACTTCAACTTGCTGAACGCCCGAATCAAAGCCCGATTGAACGCCTTGCCATTGTCGTTCTTGCTGTACAGCGAAGCCCGCACCGCCGCTGACGGGTACGTCCCCGGATCATTGCGGATCGACGCGTCAACCAAAGCATCCGCCGCCGTGATCGCATTGGCGTAGTGGATGGTGTCAGTGATCGGCGCGATCACCTCAGGCGTCATCAGATAATCCATCAACGCCAGCCCGGCCTGTGGATGCGGCGCATCCTTGGGAATGACCATGGCGTCGAACCAGATCAACGTGCCCTCTTTGGGGATGCGGTAACTGAGCTGGAACGGCTTGTTCGCCGCTTGCGCCTGCCCGGCTGCAATCGCCACGTTGCCGTTCCACGACATCGCCACGCAGGTATTGCCGTTGGCCAGGTCGCTGATGTTCAGGTCGTTGTCGAAGTAACGGATGTACGGGCGGATCTTCGCCAGTTGCTGCTCGGCGAGTTTCAGGTCATCAAGATTCTGCCGGTTGATGTCCAGGCCCAGGTACTTCATGACTGCGGCGAACACTTCGTTTGGATCGTTGAGCAGACTCACGCCACAGTCGGCAAATTTCGCCACCACCGCCGGGTCGAACAGCATCGCCCAGCTGTCGGTCGGCGCTTCTGGTAAACGCTGCTTGATCGCTTGCTCCTGATAGCCGACGCCGGTGGTGCCCCAGGCATAAATGCCGGCGTAACGGTTACCCGGATCGAACACCGCCATGTGCTGGCGAAACTCCTCGCCAACCCCGGCAAAGTGTGGCACCCGGGCCTTGTCCAGCGGCTGGATCGCACCACTCTCGATGGCCCGCGACAGGTGCTGGCCGGCGGTCAGCACCAGGTCATAACCGCTGCGCCCGGTGAGCAGTTTGGTTTCCACGGTTTCCAGCGAATCGAAGTGATCGGCGACCACCTGAATGCCGGTCTGCGCTTCAAAATTCTTCAGCGTATCCGGGGCCAGGTACTCGCCCCAGATGTACAGATTGACCACCGGTTTCGCCGTTTCGGCAGCCTGCACACACAGGGGTGCAAGCACCAGCAATAACGCTTGAGTCAGTTTGTGCAGGCCCATCATCACACCCCCTTGCGATTAGACGTGCCGGCGTATTGCGGCATGGTGATGCACGCGACGTTGCCGCCACCGAGGAGGATTTCCCGGGAATTTTCGATGCCGACGATCTTGTGCTGCGGGAACAGTTCGGCGAGCGTCGCCATGGCCACCTGATCGTTGCGATCACCGAACAGCGGTACCACGATCGAACTGTTGCCGGCGTAGTAGTTGATGTACGACGCGCAGATTCTGGTGCCGGCCTGACGGGTATGGGTGCTGTCCTGCTGATCGAGGCCTTCGGCTTCCTCGGCGGTCCATTCCAGCACGTCCGGTTGCGGCAGTTTGTGCACGATCAACTCGCGACCTCGACTGTCGCGGGTGCTGCGCAGGATGTCGTAGGCCTCCTGATAGATTTCCCATTGCGGGTCATCGCGGTTGTCGGTCCACTGCAGCACCACTTCGCCGGGGCGCACGAAGCATGCGAGGTCATCGACATGGCCATCGGTTTCGTCGAACTTGCAGCCGCGTGGCAGCCAGATCACCTGTTCGGCGCCAAGGTAATCGGTCAGGCGCCGAGTGACCTCGTCCTTGCCCAGATGCTGGTTGCGATTGCGGTTGAGCAGACATTGCTCAGTGGTGAGGATGCTGCCCTGACCGTCACTCTGGATGCCGCCGAGTTCGGCAATCAGCGGTGCGCGGTAACGGTCGAAGCGTTCGATTTCGAGGATCTTGCTGGCGATCTGATCGTCCTTGTCCCACGGGTAATACAGGCCACCGTCGAGGCCGCCGTAGGCGTTGAACTCGAAGTCGACGCCACGCACTTCGCCGCTTTCATCGTTGACCACAAAGCACGGGCCGCTGTCGCGAAACCAGGTGTCGTTGCAGGTCATCTCGACCACGCGCACTTGCGGCGGCAATTGCCGACGCGCCGTGGCGAATTGCGCGGCGGAGGCGCAGACGGTGACCGGTTCGCTGTGGGAGATGGCGGTGACGATCTGCACCCAGACTTTCTGCGCCGGTTTCGCGCCGTTGCGCCACACGTCGGTGCGCTCCGGCCAGCCGAGCCAGCAGCTGGATTTGGCTTCGAATTCGCCGGGCAGACGGAAGCCGTCGTGTTTGGGGGTGGAGTCGAGCAAACGTGCCATGGTCAAACCTCGTCTTGGGTTGGGGAATGACCACAGGCTAAGGTCGCGGACGGCAGGCTCGCCAACGATGATTATTGCGGAACCGTTGAATTCAACTCATCAATCGCTCAACTGATCGTTGAACCATTCGAGCATCTGCGCCACCGCCGGACGCTCCAGGCGCAGCCGTTCGCAGACCAGCGCGTATTGGCCGAGCGCGGTCATGCTCGCGCTGAACGGCCGCACCAGTCGCCCGCTCAGCAGGTCCTCCTGCGCGGTGAGGTTGTCGCCCATCGCCACGCCCTGCCCCTGCGCCGCCGCTTCCAGCGCCAACCCGGCATGGGCGAAATACAACTGACGTTGCGGGCGCAGATCACCGGCGTGGCTGGTCAGCCACGTTGTCCAGGTCTTGCCATCCTGATCGTCGTGCAGCAGGCAATGGCGCACCAGGTCCTTCGGCGACTTCAGAACGCCCTGGTTGAACAGCCCGGGGCTGCACACCGGGAAGAATTGCAGCGCCGGCAACGGCCGCACGAAGTAGGAACTGCTGTCTGCAGGTCCGGTGCCGTAGGTGATCGCCAGATCGATGTCCTCGCCGGGCGCGCTGGCGTCGATCGGCTGTTCGTAGAGATGCAGGGTGATGTGCGGATAGCGCGCATAGAAATCAGTGAGGCGGTTCATCAGCCACTTCTGCGCCAGTTCGGCGGTGACCGCCAGACGCACGACCGCCAGCGAGGATGGATCGCGCAGTTCATCGCAGGCCTCGCCGATCAATTCGAAGGCCTGCTGCAGGCTCTGCATCAGGCGCCCGGCGGCGATGGTCGGGCGGATCTGCCGGCCTTCGCGGATGAACAGCGAAACGCCGAGCTGCTCTTCGAGCTGACGGATCTGGTGGCTGACCGCGCTGTCGGTGACGCACAGCTCGGCGGCAGCCCGGCCGAAATGCGCGTGGCGGGCGGCGCATTCGAAGGTTCTGAGGGCGGCCAGTGAGGGGAGTCTTCGCATCGGTTGGGGTGCCTTTTTTGGGGACATGCTGACCGGGCCTTGAGCAGGCGTCCAGTGGCTCCGCGTTATCGTTCATCGCTGGCAAGCCAGCTCCCACAGGTTTTGTGTCGAATGGCAAAGCCGCGCACACCAAAAAATCACTGTGGGAGCTGGCTTGCCAGCGATGGCGTCGGCACATTCACACAATTCTTCTAGGCTCATTCAAACCCATCCAGCCAACCGGAGGCCCAGCATGCACCTCGAAGGCTCTTGCCACTGCGGCGCCGTCACCTTCAGCCTGACCAGCGCCCATCCCTATCCCTATCAACGCTGCTACTGCTCGATCTGCCGCAAGACCCAGGGCGGTGGCGGTTACGCGATCAACCTGGGTGGCGACGCGGCCAGCCTCAAGGTTCAGGGGCGCAAGCACATCAGCATCTACCACGCGAAGATGAAGGAAGCAGGTGAAAAACGTGCCCATCGCAGCACGGCCGAGCGGCATTTCTGCTCACAGTGCGGCAGCGGTTTATGGTTGTTCAGCCCTGAGTGGCCGGAGCTGATCCACCCGTTCGCCTCGGCCATCGATACGCCGCTGCCGGTACCGCCGCAACACACGCATTTGATGCTGGGGTCGAAGGCGCCCTGGGTCGAGGTGGATGCGCAGCCCAAGGACAAACAGTTTGCGGTGTACCCCGAGGAGTCGATTGCGCAGTGGCATGAGCGCTTGGGGTTGGTCAAATAAGTACAGTTTTGTGGTGTGATTGATGGCCCTATCGCTGGCAAGCCAGCTCCCACAGGTTCCGGGGCGTACACAAAGCCTGTGGGAGCTGGCTTGCCAGCGATAGGGCTGGAACCGACAACGCAGATCAGTCCAGATGCGCCCAGGTCATCCGGAACGACGCCCCACCCCACACCGATTCCCCGACCTCGACCTGCCCGCCATGGGACTGCGACACCCGCCGCACCAGCGCCAGCCCCAGGCCGAATCCGCCGGTACGACGGTCGCGACTGGCATCCAGCCGCGAGAACGGTTCGAAGATCTTCTCCCGGCCTTCCACCGGCACCCCCGGACCATCGTCGTTGACCCGCACTTCGTAGTAATCGCCGCTGCGCACCAGCGTCACCTCGACTCGCTGCTCGGCATAACGAATGGCATTACGCAGCAGATTGATCACCGCCCGCGCCATGAACCGCGGCTCAATGCGCACGGTGTCGAGCCGGCAGTCACCAATCAGCAACTGCACCCCCGCCGCTTCCGCCTCCAGCGCAACGCTGCCGACCACGCTGTCGAGCCAGTTGGCCGCTTGAATGTTTTCGCGCTTGATCACCGTCGCACCGCGTTCGAGGCTGGCGTAGGTCAGCAGTTCGGAGACCATTTCTTCCAACTCGCCGAGGTCGGCGTACATGTCGGCGATCAGTTCGCGGTTCTGGCTGGCGTCCGGCTGTTGCTTGAGCTGGTCGAGTTCAAACGACAGCCGCGCAATTGGCGTACGCAATTCGTGGGAGACCGCGTTGGTCAGCTCGCGCTGATTGGCGATCAGGCTCTCGATGCGCGCCGCCATCAGGTTGAAGTGTTCCGCCAGATCGCGGATGTTCGAGCGTTTCGACAGTTGAATGCGCACCGACAGATCGTTATCGCCAAAGCGCTCGGCGGCCAGACGCAGTTTTTCCAGATCGCGCCAGTGCGGGCGTACCCAGAAGAACAGGACGATGCCGATCAGCACCGCGAGCATCGCGTAAGCCACCGCGATGTAGAACGGCATCAGGCTCGGTTCGGGTGGCAGCTTGATGCTGAGCAGTTGCGAACCACCGTCGATGTTGCTGATGAATTGGGTGTAGTTGTCGCGGATCACCAACAGGTTTTGCGCCAGTTCGGCCTTTTCCTCGGTGCTGAGGTCCAGTTGATCGGCTTCGATCAGCTTCAGCGACAAGCCGTAGTGCGGGCGCAACGCTTCCAGCTGCTGTTCACGCGCCGCGCCTTGCTGATCGCGCATGTGCTCGACCAGTGACCACGCCTGCCCGCGCACCGCCTCACGGTTGTAGGCCTGCATCTGGTTGTCGAGCAACGCGTTGAAGGTGTGTTCGACAGTTTGCAGGGCCAGGACCAGGCCCACCGTCATCACCAGAAACAGCCCGAGGAATAACCGCAGCATCTACAGCTCCCACGCGAATGGATTGAACAGGTAACCCTTGCCCCACACGGTCTTGATGCACACCGGCTCACGGGGATTGTCCTTGAGTTTGTTGCGCAACTTGCTGATGTACACGTCGACGCTGCGATTGAGCCCATCGAAGGCGATACCGCGCATGCGGTTGAGGATGTCATCGCGGGACAGGGTTTTGCCGGCGGCGCTGGCCAGCAGCCACAGCAGCTCGAATTCCATGGTGGTCATCTCGATGATCTCGCCAGCCAGCCGCACTTCGCGGCAGCTGCGGTCGATGCTCAAGCGGCCGAACTCCAGCGCACTGACCACGCCGGCCTCCGGCATCTGCCGACGCTGCAAGGCGCGTAGCCGAGCGAGCAATACCGGCGGTTTGATCGGTTTGATCACGTAATCGTCGGCGCCAGATTCCAGGCCGAGAATGTGGTCGAGGTCGTCTTCCTTGGCGGTGAGGATGACAATCGGCGTGTCCGACACGCTGCGAATTTCCCGGCACACGTGCAGCCCGCTCTGCCCCGGCAGCATCAGGTCGAGCACCACCACTTTGGGCTGGAACTCGAGAAACGCGGCCACCGCCAGATCGCCGCGATGCACCGCGCGCACCTCGTAGCCATGCTGCTCGAGAAAGTGCGCAATCAGCGTGGCCAGACGTTCATCGTCTTCGACCAGCAGGACTTTGCCAAAACCCAGGTTATCCATAACGACCGTCTGCCAACCCATGTGTGAAATGGTCGACAGTATGGCGGCAATCGTCGGCGAGGCGTTGTTTCGGGCAGCAAAAACCGGCCGCAGGGGCCGGTTTTCGGTGATATTTCATACTCTTAAGAGTTTTTAACAAGTAGGAGCTGCCGAAGGCTGCAATCTTTTGATTTTTGAAACAAGATCAACAGATCGCAGCCTTCGGCAGCTCCTACAGGTTATGCGGCAGCCGGCACACCACTGTGGAAGCGAAACTCTTCATCCGGCGATTCGATCAGTTCCTGCTCGGCAGCACGCACCCTGTCGATCACCTGAGCAATGTCCTTCGCGTCGCCGTACTGGTAAGCCAGTTTCAGATAACCCTGGAAGTGCCGCGCCTCGCTTTTCAGCAGGCCGAAATAGAACTTGCCGAGTTCTTCGTCCAGATGCGGCACCAGCGCTTCGAAACGCTCGCAACTGCGCGCTTCGATAAATGCGCCGACCACCAGGGTATCCACCAGTTTCACCGGCTCATGGCTGCGCACCACTTTGCGCAGTCCCGAGGCGTAGCGCCCGGCGTGCAACTGGCGCAGCTCG
This sequence comes from Pseudomonas sp. S8, assembly GCF_050473925.1. Classification (NCBI taxonomy): domain Bacteria; kingdom Pseudomonadati; phylum Pseudomonadota; class Gammaproteobacteria; order Pseudomonadales; family Pseudomonadaceae; genus Pseudomonas; species Pseudomonas sp. S8. The sequence goes on along the minus strand of NZ_JBFDVZ010000016.1, from coordinate 695,127 downwards.
ATCTTGCGGCGTTTCATGATGCGCATGACTTGTTCGTGGTGCACCAGTTCTTCCCGGGCCAGACGCGACATCATGTTGATCAGGTCGACGTGGGAATGGTACTTGGCAATCAGGCTCAGCGCGGTGCTGGCGGCCTTGAACTCGCAGTTCTTGTGGTCGATCAGCAGGGTTTCCTGATCGGCCAGTGCGGCCTGGACCCAGGCGTCGGGTGTGCGGCAGCCAAGGAATTCGTGGATTTCGGGAAGGATCATGAGGCTCACGGTAAAAGGTGTACGAGCAAAGGCCGCCGATTATACCGGCCTGCCCGCAGACCACCAGTCGCAGGCGTTGATATGCATCAAGTCGCAGGCGCATGAGCAGCAACTATAGTTGTGCAACGCCGTGCCTTTTCTTTGCTGGAGACTCCGCTCATGCAAGCCATTCGCAGCATTCTGGTGGTCATCGAACCCGAACATTCGGAAAGCCTGGCGCTCAAGCGCGCCAAGTTGATCGCCGGCGTGACCCAGGCCCATCTGCACCTGCTGGTGTGTGACCGCAAGCACGACCATGCCGGCATGCTTGGCGTGCTCAAAGCCGCACTGCTGGCGGATGGCTACAGCGTGACCACCGAACAGGCGTGGAACGAAAGCCTGCACGAGACCATCATCGACGTGCAGCAGGCCGAAGGTTGCGGGCTGGTGATCAAACAGCACTATCCCGACAGCGCGCTGAAAAAGGCTCTGCTGACCCCGGCCGACTGGAAACTGCTGCGCCACTGCCCGACTCCGGTGCTGTTGGTGAAAACATCCACCTCCTGGAAAGACCGAGTGATTCTTGCGGCTGTGGACGTGGGCAATACCGATGGCGAACACCGGCATTTGCACACCACGATCATTGATCATGGCTACGACATTGCCAGCCTGGCCAAGGCGCATCTGCATGTGATCACGGCGCATCCGTCGCCCATGCTCTCGGCCGCGGATCCGACCTTCCAGCTCAAGGAAACCATCGAAGCGCGGTACCGCGAGCAGTGCAAGGCGTTTCAGGCCGAGTTCGATGTGGACGACGAGCACCTGCATATCGAGGAAGGCCCGGCGGATGTGTTGATTCCGTTCATGGCGCACAAGCTGCAGGCGGCGGTGACCGTGATCGGCACCGTGGCACGCAGCGGGTTGTCAGGCGCGTTGATCGGCAATACCGCTGAAGTGGTGCTGGATGCACTGGAAAGCGACGTGCTGGTGCTCAAGCCGCAGGAGGTTGAGGATCATCTGGTGGAGTTGGCGGTGAAACACTGAGGATTACGGTGCCTGAACCGGCGCCTTCGCGAGCAGGCTCGCTCCCACAGTTGGAATGCATATTCCTGTGGGAGCTGGCTTGCCAGCGATAGCGGTGGGTCAGTCAACATTGATATTGGATGCACCGCCCTCATCGCTGGCAAGCCAGCTCCCACAATATTTGCATTCCACTCCGATCATTGTGGGAGCGAGCCTGCTCGCGAAGCTTCTAGGCGCCGAAGGCGTCTTTCAGAAAGCCGGGGGCGATATAGCGTTGATAATGCGCTTCCGACAACAGGAAGAATTCCCGATCAATGGCATCGCGCAGTTCCGGCAGGTTCCAGTCGCGGAACTCCGGCAGCAACACCATCCCATAGGCTTCCAGATTAATGATCACCCGCGCCCCGCGCGCAATCAGCTGATAGGCCCAGCAATATTCCGACTGATGCGGCACGAAACGGATCTTGCGCTGCTCCAGCTGCTGGCGCAGGCGCGCCGGATCGAAGATCTCGACCTTGCTCGCCATCACTTGTGACAGCAATTGCTCCAGACGCAACCACACCGCACGCTTTTCCTCCTCGCCGTAACCATTCCAGTGGATCACTTCGTGGTGGAAACGCTTGCAGCCACGGCACACCAGATCTCCGTAAACAGTGGAGCAGAGGCCGACGCAGGGGGTCTTGATGGTCTGATTGGGCATAAATTGGCAAAACACTGAAACGCGGAACAGGCCGGCATGTTAGCCCTTTGTCGGCCATTGATCACCCCTCAAACGTCAGGGGCAAGCGCTGGCTCGCGGTTTGCCTCGCCCGCGCACAACGCCACCAAAGTCCAATAGAGCGCGACTTACCTTTAAATTTTTTTTGCCGTAGAATCAGCCAGCCTTTTAAGGCGCCAATGTCCGTTAGAAGCTGTTTTCAAAGCGTCACGAGCACAGTCGTTCCTTCAGAGCGGTGTTGGCGAAGGGTTTTTCCAGCGGGGAAAAGCCCAACGCCAACCCTCATCAGCTCCCCGTTCTGCAGGCGTAAAACTTTGAAAGCAGCTTCTGTAAGGAATTGCCGGTAATTCTGGCCAAACGACTCACAACGTCGTGCGGTGCATGAGTACGGCAGTTTCGGGATGAGCGTCCCGGACACCCATTTGGGACCACTGATGAGGGTAATAACTGTGCTTGAAGCCTACCGCAAACATATCGAAGAGCGTGCAGCCCTGGGTATCGTTCCCCAGCCGCTTAACGCCGAACAAACTGCAGGCCTGGTCGAGCTGCTGAAGAATCCTCCGGCTGGCGAAGAAGCTTTCCTCGTTGACCTGATCACCAATCGCGTACCACCAGGAGTGGACGAAGCCGCTTACGTCAAAGCCGGTTTCCTGTCCGCCCTGGCCAAAGGCGAAGTCACCTCCCCTCTGCTGGACAAGAAGCGCGCTGTAGAACTGCTCGGCACCATGCAGGGCGGCTACAACATCGTGACTCTGGTTGAACTGCTGGACAACGCCGAGCTGGCGCCAGTGGCTGCCGAAGAACTCAAGCACACCCTGCTGATGTTCGATGCCTTCCACGACGTGGCTGAAAAAGCCAAGAACGGCAACGTTCACGCCAAAGCCGTGCTGCAATCCTGGGCTGACGGCGAGTGGTTCAAGAAGCGCCCTGTGCTGGCCGACAAGATCAGCCTGCGCGTGTTCAAGGTCACCGGCGAAACCAACACCGACGACCTGTCCCCGGCACCAGACGCCTGGTCGCGTCCTGACATCCCGCTGCACGCCCTGGCCATGCTGAAAATGGCCCGTGACGGCATCGTTCCGGACGAGCAAGGCAAGACCGGCCCGATGAAGCAGATCGAAGAAATGCGCGGTCAAGGCTTCCCGATCGCCTACGTCGGTGACGTGGTCGGTACCGGTTCCTCGCGTAAATCGGCGACCAACTCGGTGCTGTGGTTCTTCGGTGACGACATCCCTTACGTGCCGAACAAGCGCGCTGGCGGTTTCTGCTTCGGCAGCAAAATCGCTCCGATCTTCTACAACACCATGGAAGATGCCGGCGCACTGCCGATCGAGTTCGACGTGTCGAACATGAACATGGGCGACGTGATCGACCTGTACCCGCACGCCGGCAAAGTCTGCAAGCACGGTACCGACGAAGTCATCACCACCTTCGAAATGAAGACCCCTGTGCTGCTGGACGAAGTCCGTGCCGGCGGTCGTATCCCGCTGATCATCGGCCGTGGCCTGACCGAGAAGGCGCGCGCCGAACTGGGTCTGCCTGCGTTCGACCTGTTCAAGAAGCCGGAAGCACCGGCTGAAAGCACCAAGGGCTTCACCCTGGCGCAGAAAATGGTCGGCAAGGCGTGCGGTCTGGCAGAAGGCAAAGGCGTTCGTCCTGGCACCTACTGCGAACCGAAAATGACCACCGTCGGTTCCCAGGACACCACCGGTCCAATGACCCGTGACGAACTGAAAGACCTGGCGTGCCTGGGCTTCTCCGCTGATCTGGTGATGCAGTCCTTCTGCCACACCGCGGCGTATCCGAAGCCGATCGACGTGACCACCCACCACACCCTGCCTGACTTCATCATGACCCGCGGCGGCGTTTCCCTGCGTCCGGGCGACGGCATCATCCACTCGTGGCTGAACCGCATGCTGCTGCCGGACACCGTCGGTACCGGTGGTGACTCGCACACCCGTTTCCCGATGGGCATCTCGTTCCCGGCCGGTTCCGGTCTGGTCGCGTTCGCCGCTGCCACCGGCGTCATGCCGCTGGACATGCCGGAATCGATCCTGGTGCGCTTCAAAGGCAAAATGAAACCTGGCATCACCCTGCGTGACCTGGTTCATGCCATTCCTTACTTCGCCATCCAGAACGGTCTGCTGACCGTCGAGAAGAAAGGCAAGAAAAACGCCTTCTCCGGCCGCATCCTGGAAATCGAAGGCCTGGAAGGTCTGACCCTGGAGCAGGCGTTCGAACTGTCCGACGCCTCGGCCGAACGTTCGGCTGCCGGTTGCACCATCAAGCTGTCGAAAGAGTCGATCACCGAGTACCTGCAGTCCAACATCACCCTGCTGCGCTGGATGATCGGCGAAGGCTACGGCGATGCGCGTACCCTGGAACGTCGTGCGCAAGCGATGGAAGCCTGGATCGCCAACCCGCAACTGATGGAAGCCGATGCCGACGCCGAATACGCCGAAATCATCGAAATCGATCTGGCCGAGATCAACGAGCCGGTACTGTGCGCGCCGAACGATCCGGACGACGCCCGTCTGCTGTCCAGCGTCGCTGGCGAGAAGATCGACGAAGTGTTCATCGGTTCGTGCATGACCAACATCGGTCACTTCCGCGCTGCCGGTAAACTGCTGGATCAGGTCAAGGGTCAGCTGCCAACCCGTCTGTGGCTGTCGCCGCCGACCAAAATGGACGCTCACCAACTGACCGAAGAAGGCTACTACGGCATCTACGGCAAGGCCGGCGCGCGCATGGAAATGCCAGGCTGCTCGCTGTGCATGGGTAACCAGGCACGCGTTGAGCCGAACAGCACCGTGGTCTCGACGTCGACCCGTAACTTCCCGAACCGTCTGGGCGACGGCGCGAACGTCTACCTGGCTTCGGCCGAACTGGCGTCCGTGGCTTCGATCCTGGGTCGCCTGCCGACCGTCGAGGAGTACATGGAATACGCTGGCAAGATCGACAGCATGGCGGCCGATGTTTACCGCTACCTGTCCTTCGACCAGATCGCCGAGTTCCGTGAAGCGGCTGCGAACGCCAAGATTCCGGTCGTTCAAGCCTAACGCTGCAACGCAATGAAAAAACGCCGCCCATCGTGAGATGTGCGGCGTTTTTTATGCCTTGAGTTTGAGGGCTTGCTGCACCGCCCCATCGACGCTCAGCCCGCTGAGTATCACCGCGTTAGCCGTTACCTCCGGCAACGCCTCCAACGCGACCAGCGCTTCCTGTTTGAGCCGCGCCAGAATCAGCCGCTTGCCCTCCTGATGCACCCGCAGGAAAAACTCCTGCATCGCCTCGATACTGGTGCCGTCCAGGTCCGGGGTTTCCTCCAGACTGAGGATCACCGTGTGCAGCGGCACTTGCGAATGACGAATCAAATGCAGCGCCGCACCGAGAATCCGCTCCACATTGGCAAAGAACAATGCCTCACTGGGCCGCACAATCAGCACTCCCGGCTCAACCGTCGCCGTTGGATGTCGCTGCAAATCGACAAAATCGTGCCCGCCGTCGATTCGCCCGAGCACCTGAATGTCCGCCGCCGACATCTGTTTGAGCATCAGCAACACGCTGATCGCCACCGACACCAGCAAGCCGTCGAGAATGCCCAGCACCAGCACCGCCCCCACCGCGCACATCACCAGCAGCCGATCCCGGCGCCAGACGAAGTAGCGCCCCAGCGGCTGCAGACTCAAGCCACGCGCCAGCGCATGAATCACGATGGCCGCCAGAATCGGCTCCGGCGTCAGGGCGATCCACGGCAATACCGTCAGCACGATCACCAGCACCACCAGCGCCGCCACGCCACCGGCCCAGCGTGACGTCGCCCCGGCTGCCTCGTTCGCCGACGTCGCCGAATACCCGGCCCCCGCTGGCATGCCATGGAACAATCCGGACAACAGATTCGAGGCCCCCAGCGCCAGCAGATCACGGTTGGAGGTCACACGATCACCGTGTTTGAGGGCGAACGCACTGATCGAGCCGTACGACTCTGCATACAGAATCATCACCAGCGCGAACCCCACCTCCCCCAGCCGCAGCCAGTCGGCAAACGGCAGCACCGGCAGGTTCGGTACTTCCAGGCTCAGGTCGATCAAGCCGATCAACTTCACACCGTGGGCCGGCAGGTTCAGCCATTGCCCGGCGACGATACCGATCACTACCACCAGCAAACCGCCGGGCACCCGTGGAAAACGGGAGAACAGGCTCAACAACAGCAGAGCCACCGCAGCGACAGCAGCCGCCGGCCAGTTCCATTGCGGCAGTTGTTCGAGCAATTGCGGGGCGAAGCGCACCAGATTGGCGTCGGTCAGGTGCACGCCGACCACGCTGGCGACCTGTTTGAGGATGATCGTCAGCGCCAGGCCGAAGGCGAAACCGCGCAATACCGGTTTGGCGATAAACGAAGTCACGCTGCCGAAGCGAAAGATCCCCGCCAGCAAGAACAGCCCACCGGTGACCAGTACCAAGCCGACCGCCAGCGTCGCGCGTAACTGCGGGTCGCCATTGGCCATGGTCGCGGTGGTCGCCGCCAGCACCGCCGCTGACGAAGACGTGGCCGAGACAATGGCAAAGCGGCTGGTGCCAAACAGCCCGTAGCAGAGCAATCCGGCAAACAGAGCAATCACGCCGGCCTGCGGCGCCAGCGCGGCGATGGTCGAATAAGCGACCGCTTCGGGCAAGAGCAGCCCGGCAATCGACAGGCCGGCGAGGATGTCACGCCAGCGATTGGTGGGTTCTACCGGTTGGGCCGTACTCGACAATCCACTGTCTCCAGACGAAAAAAAGCCGCTGTGCATGAGAGATGCGCAGCGGCCTACTGTAGCTGAAAAGCGAAAGATCGCAGCCTTCGGCAGCTCCTACAGGTATACACAAACCCTGTAGGAGCTGCCGCAGGCTGCGATCTCTTGATCTTCAAGCAGTCAGCGAATAAATCAACGCCGAAATCGCCACCAGACCTACGGCGGTGACAAACACGTTCGACGCCTGCCCGCGATAGCGCGCCATCGCCGGTACTTTGCGGATCGCGTACATCGGCATCAGGAACAGAATCGCAGCGATCACCGGGCCACCGATGGTCTCGATCATCCCGAGAATGCTCGGGTTCAGGGTTGCGACGATCCAGCACACCACCAGCATGAACGCCGCCACGATGCGATCCAGCGCCTTGGCGCCCGGACGCTTGCCGCTCTTGACGATCAGGCCCTTGAGGCCTTCGCTGGCGCCGATGTAGTGACCGAGAAACGACTTGGAGATCGCCACAAACGCAATCAACGGCGCCGCGAACGCGATGGTCGGGTTGCTGAAGTGGTTGGCCAGGTACGACAGGATCGACAGGTTCTGCGCCTTGGCTTCGGCCAGTTGTTCCGGCGACAGGGTCAGCACGCAGCTGAAGACGAAGAACAGCACCATCACCACCATCAACAGGTGGGCACGGCAGAGGATCTGCGAGCTGCGCTGGTCAGCGTTGACACCGTAGCGACGCTTCTGATCCACCGCAAACGCCGAGATGATCGGCGAGTGGTTGAACGAAAACACCATGACCGGAATCGCCAGCCACAGTGTGTGCAGCAACGCCGACGGTGCCGGCACTTGCGACGCGGTGGTGAGAATGCCGCCGTTCCAGTGCGGAATCAGGTACACCGCGAGGAACAGCAGCGCAACGATGAACGGATACACCATCAGGCTCATCGCCTTGACGATGGCCTGCTCGCCGCAACGCACAACGGCGAGCAGGCCGAGGATCAACACGAACGACAGCAGCGCGCGCGGTGGCGGCGTGATGTGCAGTTGGTGTTCAAGGAAACTGGCGACCGTGTTGGTCAGGCCGACGCTGTAGATCAGCAGGATCGGGAAGATGGCGAAGAAGTACAGCAGGGTAATCAGCGCACCGGCCTTGATGCCGAAATGCTGCTCGACCACGTCAGTGATGTCGGCGCCTTCGCGACCGGAGAGGACGAAGCGGGTCAGGCCTCGGTGGGCAAAGAACGTCATCGGGAAGGCCAGCAGCGCGAGGATCACCAGCGGCCAGAAGCCACCCAGACCGGCGTTGATCGGCAAAAACAGGGTACCGGCGCCAATGGCCGTCCCGAACAGTCCCAACATCCACGTGGTGTCATGGCGATTCCAGCTCGACAGTTCAGCTGGTGCTGCCGCTTCATAGCGTTCGTCGACGCTATTGGCCTGATCATTCATCCGGTCGGATCTCCGCATTCCGGTCACTTGCCACTCGGTCGGGACGCGTCGGAAAAAACCGACAGACATGCTCCGGCCGAAACAGGGGCGCGATTCTCCGTGATAAATGAGCAGAAGCAAAGACTTAGCTGAGGAATGGTTGTACGGAGCAGATCAGTGGGTTGTCGTTTTTGGGAAAATAGCTGTCGGCTTCAGATACGTGAAATGTCGCTTTTCGACAAGCTCCAGCGCCAAATCCACCGGCAAGGCCTGATCAGATTGATCGAGCCAGGAGAAATCCGAGTGACATGCAAAACAGGCCGAACGCCAGCATTCCCCAGATTGGGTACATATCGCCCTTGTTTTTGATGCGCATTCTTTCAACGTCCTCATCGTATTCTCGATCTGCCCGTTCAATCATGGCCTGACGGTCAAATGTACTCATGGTGATTTCCTTCTTAGAGAGTGGGGTTGAATGGTACAAACGCGAACACTTAAAACTTGAGTGAAAGTCCTACTACGGCCGCTGTTGCGGTCAACACCCCAGTGACTACCGCAAACGGATAAAAATACGTATCCCACCTCAACTTCTTTTCTTCCGCGATAAGCTTTTTTCTCTCGGCCGCCAGTTTCCGTATTTCACTCATTATCCTTTCGAGTTCCAGGTGTTCTCGATTGTTTTGAAGCATTTGCCTTCCTTGGCTGTTGGTAGTCACTACCCGAGCTGCTTTGTGCCTCATGATTGCTTGTTCATCACCATTCCGGTAGCAGACGCATCTGCCAAATTCGTAGGCAAAATCCGCGAAAAACGTAGGTAGCCTCGTACAAAAACAGCGGCGAGCTCATCACCCCACACTTTCAATCTGGCCGACATGTTCTAGCGTGAGAGGAGTCCCTTGCCCCACGGAGTCTTTGCCCATGCCCCTCGTCCGCGTCGAAATCAAAAAGCACTCTGATCCCACCTTCGCCAAACGCATCGGCGAGCAGATCTACGCCGCCATGCGCAGCACCATCAACGTACCGGAGCACGACAACTTCCAGATCCTCAACGAGCACGACGGCGAGCATTTCATCTTCGACCCGCAGTACCTGGGCATCCAGCGCAGCGATGAGTTGGTGATCATCCAGATCACCCTCAATGAAGGCCGGACGCTGGAGCAGAAAAAAGCCCTGTACCAGACCATCGCGCACAGCCTGAACAGTCAACTGGGCATTCGCCTGGAAGACGTGTTCATCAATCTGGTGGAAGTCAAAAAGGAGAACTGGTCGTTCGGCAACGGCATCGCCCAATACGCCAGTTGACTGGACTCGTTGGCGCCTTCGTGCAGCCGATCAACGATACCGGGGCGAGCTTCTGACGAAGCGCCCGCGCGCTCCCCGTTTCAGCTCCTACACTGGCTGAAGCGGGGCTGCGGCCATCATTGCCAAAGCGCTCTGGAATCAGCACTCTGACACGATATTCGCGACCGAACCGCCACTGATCACAGGAGCCGCGCAATGCCCGCCACCGTTCTGGTACTGGTTGAAACCATCAATGACTATCTGCCGATTCTCGAGCATCAGGGCTTTCATCTGATCCTCGCACCAACCCCTGCCGAACGCGCGCAAGCGATCGCCACCCACGGGGCACGGATCGACGCTGTACTGACTCGTGGCCCGCTGGGCCTGACCGCCGAGGAAATCGTCGCCCTGCCGGCGCTGAAGATCATCACCGTGATCGGTGCCGGTTACGAACACGTCGACCTGCAGGCCGCCAGCGATCGCGGGATTACCGTGACCAACGGCGCCGGGGTCAACGCCTCGTCGGTGGCCGACCATGCCCTGGCCATGCTGCTGGCACTGGTACGCGACATTCCGCGCTGCGACGCGGCGGTGCGCCGGGGTGAATGGCCGAAGATCATGCGCCCGTCGCTGGCCAATAAACGCCTGGGGATTCTCGGCCTGGGGGCGGTGGGCATGGCGATTGCCAAGCGTGCTCACCTTGGTTTCGACATGCAGATCAGTTACCACAACCGGCAGCTGCGCAGTGATGTGCCCTATGCGTTCTGCTCCACGCCGACCGAACTGGCGCGGGCCTCGGATTTTCTGATCGTCGCCACGCCGGGCGGGATTGGCACCCAGCATCTGGTGACGCGCCCGGTACTTGATGCTCTGGGCCCGACCGGTTTCATCGTCAATATCGCCCGGGCCAGCGTGATCGCCACGGCCGAGTTGATCAGCGCACTCGAGCAACGACGGATTGCCGGGGCTGCGCTGGACGTGTTCGATCACGAACCGCAGGTGCCCGATGCGCTGAAAACCCTGAACAATGTGATTCTCACGCCGCATGTCGCCGGTCTGTCGCCGGAAGCTACACAAGGTACGGTGGAACTGGTGGGGAAAAACCTGATGGCATTCTTTTCGGGGCAACCGGTGCTGACGCCGGTTGAGCTACCGCCGAAACTGGGCAATCAACGCGTGCACTAAAGCACGCCGAGCAAGGTCCACAAACGCCGCGACTCGGCGTCGGCGCTGATCAATTCGCCGAGCAATTCACTCAACGGCTTGTTGCCCCACTCTACCCCGCGCCGAATCAGGTAAGGCACCGGGCTGTGGGGCTCGGTGCGGGCCAGGTATTCGGCAATCAGCAGCAATTGGCGGTAAGCCTCTTCACGACTGGCCGGCTCACGGAAAATCTGTGCGACCGACGCTGCTTCGCCCGTCTGAACCTCGGTGACAGGCGCCTCAACTACCGCAGGCGGTGGTGCCGGTTGTTGCGGGTGCATGGCAATGAACTCCTGAACCAGTGTCAGCAACGCTTGAATGGTTTCCTGCAAGGGGCGAAATCCCGGCCCCTGATCGCCCAGATACGCCTCGCTCCAGGCGTCCAGTCGCTGCAGATGCTGCAGGCTCAGCAGTAAGTTACCCTGCATGCGCAGCCAGAACGCCATGGGCGTGACGCGTATTTGATCGTCGAGTTTCTTCTGTTCGTTGCGCGCGACGTCAGACGAGGCCTTGGCGTTTTTGCTGTCATTGGCCTTGACTTGCTGCACCTGCAAGCGGCGCCAGACGTCGAGGGTGTAAACCTCGAAATCACTGTTGTGCGTGCCGAACAGCGGCACTCGCGTCAGCAGAACATCGCTGTAGCGCCGCACCAGCCATTCCAGCGGAATGACCCGCCACGACTGATCACCGTCCTCGGCCTGCGGATGCAGGTGCTCGGCATAGCGTTCGCACAGGCCGGCGATCAGCGCCAGGCTGCCGGGCAAACCATCCAGTGCCTGTAGATGCAGCCACGCCTCGCCCAGCCACGCGGCGAGCATCAGGTCCTTGCTGCGCTCCAGCAGCAAGACCGTGGTCAACGCTTCGAGCTCCGGCCAGTTCGCCCGCTTGACTGCCGACTGCCAGACCCCGGTCGGCAGGCTGGTGTCGTCCTCGCGGCGCAAATCGCGCAACTGATCGTACTCACGTTCGTAACGCAAATCGGTCCCACAGGGCTGCTCGGCACTGATGGGCGCCAGCAACTGATCGATCAGGTCCGGCAGAGTCGTCGATGGCAGGCTCACAAACCCTCCTCGTTGCGGGCATCCAGCGCGGCGGTGGCGCCGGTCTGTTGATACGGCGAGCGCGGTGCGCGGGTCGGCAGCGGCGAGATCGCCAGCGGCAATTTCGAACCCTGACTCATCAGCGACAAGCGCACGAACATCCGTGTGAACTCACTGGTGACACTGTCGGTCGCGCCCGTCACCGGCAGACGCAACGTCAGTGGAAAGTCGGTGTAATCAAAATTCGGCTGCCGCTGCACCGAGAAATGCGCACGCATCAGCCGCAACAACGACCACGGCCCGCCGTACTCCCAGCCCGCCTCCAGGTCGCGCACCACCAGGTTCGGTTGCAACGGATCGTTGACCGGACGCTCTTTGCCGTTACGTGCCCAGCGCAGGGTCAGGCGGATCGGCTGGCCGACCATCCAGCGCAGGTTCGGCTGTTCGGCACCGGGGTAGTTGACCTGTTGATTGCCCGCCAACAGGCCCCAGGCGATCACCTGATCGGCCCCCTTCTCCTCCTCGCGATCAGTGCGCCAGCGCACATCAATTTCAACCCCGAGAATGCCGCTCTTGTCGCGCACGAACAGCGGCGTCAGCCACACACTGGCCTGCTTCAGGCGCTTGAGAAAGTCTTCGGCCGCCAGGCGCTCCGGAGTCTGGCTCAGGATCAGTCCGGCCTGCGCCACCGGCAGGCGCTTGTCGATGATTTCGAGAAAGTGCTGAACCCGCGCCGGGTCGGCATCTTGCGCCTGCACACCGTTGGCAAACGGAAAGCGATCGGCCAGGTATTGATTGAAATAGGTAGCCAGCTCATTCCACGCCGCAGCCGCTTGCTGCTGTTGCAGGAATTGGCAGCGCTGCATCGCCGACTGCTGCAATTCCACCGCGCGCATCGCCAGGGTGCCACGCCCGCCCGTCAGGTTGGCTGTTTGCAGGACCTGCAGGCAGGAAGCAGTGTCCATCTCGACGAAATCACGACTGACCAGTTGCTCGATCTGCGCCGGAGAACTCGCCGGGTTGGCGTCCTTGTACCTGAGCAATTCATCGTTGAGTGCGCTGAACTGCGTCACTCGCTCGTAATCCAGCGCCGACAGGTTGCCCTGCTGGGTCATCAGCCATTGCAGGGCTGGCGCGCGACGTTCGGTGATACCGAGCATGGTGTTGAACTGCTGTTTGAGGCTCAGTTTCAAGTCCTGTACATCGCTGGCGCCGTATAGTTGCAGACCAAGGTTTTTCGAACCATCCCACTGACTGATTTCAGTGCGCCCGCCAAACAGCGGTTGCGCGGTGATTTCGTCCAGGCCACTGACGATCTGCGCCAGCGCCCGCCGGTTCAACGCGCTTTGCAGACGCGCAGCCAGATCGCTGCGGTGCACCTCGACAAAAGCCTTCTGCAGGGCCATGGCCTGTTCGGCCTGAACATTGAATACCGCGTACGGATGTGTCTGATCGTTATGATCCTTGAGACTCAGCCACATTGCCTGTGCAGCGGCCGTTTCGGCAGCTTGCAGCAGCGCATCGCGGTACACCGGCGGGATGCGCGGCAGCTCTTCGGCGACATAACTTTTATAGCTGGCGAAGTAGCTCAGTGAGGTATTGAGGTCGTCGCCGTCAACGGTCTGGCCCTGCATGTTGACGTTATCTTGCGTGGCACGCATTGCGATCGAAACAAAATCGCGCCGGAACAGCGCCTGCACCGCGTTGTTGAGTTTCACCACCTGATCCTGCAACGCCAGTTGCCCGCTGCCTTGCTGCACCAGCAGGTTGCCGCGTGAACCGACCTGGGCAATCCACTGATCGCGAAAGCTCTGCTGCAACTTGCTCGCCTGGGCGTCCAGTTGTTGTTCGACCGCCGGCCCGAGCAAGCTGCTCTTGCGTACCTTGTCGAGAAAGTCGCGATAACCCGGTACCAGTTCCTGCCCCTTGCCGCGACTCCAGGTCGAGTTGGTCAGAGCGATCGCCGCTTGCAGGTCATCGATCAGGGCGCGCAGGTCTTCCAGCTCGCTCAGGCTATTGCCGCTGCCGGCCTCCAGTTGTTCCAGATGCAGCTTGAGGTAGCCGGCCTTGCTGACGAAGTTGTCGGCAAGAAAATACTGGTCGAGCCAGCGCTCCATCAGCCCGTTGAAATTGCTGACAATCAGCGGCCGTTCCACGCTCAGGTCCAGCGCCTGCAAGTCACCGCCATCCCCCGCCGCGAGCAAGCGGTTGTAATAAGCGGCATGGGGCAACGTGGCGGGGTTGAGGTTGAGTGACAGCGCACTGTTGCTCAGTTGCACCAGATCATCCAGTGGGACCCGCTGGTTATTCTGCACTTCACCGAACAACTGGTTCTGCTGCTCCAGACGCAACGCGCGATCCACCAGATCCGTGGCCTTCTGATAGTTCTGCCATTGCGCGGGGTCCTCGCTCTCGACGCTGGCACGCCGCTCAGTGCTGCGAATCGCCTTGATCTTCGCCAGCTCCGCGACCAGCAGATCGTGCAGCGGCACCAGCATATGGCGCTGGATAGAGCGGAACAGCTCCTGCTCCAGTTGCAGGTCGAAAGAGGAAAACCACGCGCTCGGAAACACCAGCGACGCATAGTGCCAGTGCGGGGCTTTTTCCAGCACGCGCCAGAAGCTCTGCACGTTACGCCGGGTCGGCTCGATGCGATGCGCTTCGTCGGTGACCGCGACGTAACTCTTCTGCGCGCCCTGCATCAGCCGCGCCAGTTCGTGAGCATCGCGCACCGAATCGCGCCAGATCCAGACCATCGCCACCGCCCATACCACCCCGACCACCAACGCGACGCCGGCAGTGATTCGCTGCCAGCGCTGACGCAAGCGCAACAGGCGCGGCACGCCCTGGGCCAGCCCCCGCTCGCCAACCACTCGCTGACGCCACAACTGACGCACGAACGCACTGCGTTGCAGGCCGCTGTCGTCAGCGCAAAAGCCATCAAGCGCATCGTCAGCTGGCTGATTGGCACTGAAGTAAAGACCGCGAAAACACGCGGCCTCGCCCTGCGCATTACCTTGAAATACCGGCTCCAGTACGTTTTGCAAACCACGGCGCAAGGTTTCGATACGTTCCGGCAACGCGTACAGGTCCGCGCTCAGGTGCCCGGACAGCGTGCCGATCTCAATCACCGCTTCGGCCAGTGCTCGGTGCAATCGATCCATGGCCTGATCGCTCCACTGGCCCTGCCACACTGCATCGCGTGGGTAAGGCGATGACCAGCCCAAAGTGCGATCACGGGCCTCGTCGGGCAGTGCACTGATCAGCTCCTGAAATCCCGGCAGCTCTTCAAGCCCGGTGACGATCACGTACACCGGCACACTCAAGCCGAAACGCTGCAGCAGATCGATAAAGCGGCGGCGTGCCGCCAGCCCGAGTTGGGTGGCCTGCTCCAGGTTGCCCAGGCGACTGGCTGGCACCGTCCAGATAATCCCGTCCAGCGGACGTTTGCTGCGCAGGCGCAAGATCAGCCCGAGCAGACGCCACCAGCCTCCGCGCTGCAAGTGCATGCCGTCTTCGGGCAGGAACAAGGCCTGCGGCACCACCAGCACCGCGCCTTCGGGGTCCGACCACCAGCGGCCGAACCACGCTGGCTTGTCGGTGGGTTGCAGGTGCCATTCGTTGACCAATTGCGTGCCCTGGCGTTCGTCGCCGAGCATCAACAGCCACGGTATCTGGTAGCGGTCCTGAGTGCCCTGCTCTTGCTCCATGTGCCGCACCGACGTATAGAAACTGCGGATCGCCGCGCCGCTCTGGGTCCGCAGCCACCACACCAAAATCGCGATGATCAGCAGCAATAACAACAGCGCCACCACCCACGCGACAATCGTCAAAGTGCTCATGAGTCTTGCTCCGGAGCCACCACTGAAGCGCTGATTTGCAGCACCGGTTCCAGTTCCGCGCGGATGTCGCGCCACAGAAAATGGCCGATGCCAGTCAGCAGCAGAACCATTGCGACAATCCCCAGTGCCAGGCGAAATCCGTCCGGCAACGCCGTGCGTACCGGCAGTTGCAACGGCGGGACCTGCGAGGGTTGCATCAGGCGCTGACTGACACCGGCGTAGTCGGCTTCGTCTTGCCAGGCAAAGCGGAACAGGGCCAGCCGCCACTTTTCCAGTTGTGCCTGACTGTGTTCGCCGCGCAGTCGTCCGTGAAAGCCAAGGATCAGGCATTGCAGGTAGACATTGGCCAGATCGCGGCTGGTCGGTTGCTGTTCATCGAGCAGCGTTTGAATCGCCGCCGGCAGTTGCTCGCCAGCCTGACGCGTGGAATACAGACGCGACTCCAACGGTTTGCTCTGCCACGCCGATTGTCCCGGCCACGGGCTGAATAACAGGGTCTCATCAACCAGCGCAACGAAGGCATAGACCAGCGCCTTGACCTGCTCAGTGGCCGAATCGCCCACCCGCGAATACGCTGTGCGCCACAAGCGTTGCGAAGCCTGGGTCGAAAGCTCGACCACGCTGTCGACCAGTTCGGTCTCGTCCTCGTTGTCCTTGGGCAACTGGTTCCAGTCCAGCGACCATTGCTGCCACGTTTGCCGGAACGCGCTGCCGAGCGGCGCGTCCTGCAAACTCAGAGTTCTCGTTGCGGCCCCGGCAGTCCCTTCCGACATGCTGCGTTCCTTGTGTGATCAGGCACTTTCACTCGTCTGTGCAACAAACAGCACCACCTGCCACGGACTGCTGGTCAGCTTCGCTGCGGGCGCGGCGATCACCAGCGGTAGTTGTGCGTCGAACCACGCGCCTTCGGCAGTGATCACGAACAGTCGCGTGTCTTCGCCGACGCTGTAGGCCACTTGTTCATTGCGACTCATGGCCTGGTGGCTCAACCCGCTCATGCGCTGGCGGCTGAGCAAGACAACGTGTGGCGAGGAGGCGATGATTGCACCACGCAGCCACTCGCTGGCCGCCTGCTCGCTGGCGCCGTTGGGCATGCGCAGGCCGATGACCAGCCGCTGGCTCGGTTGCTCATCGGGCAACTGGATGGAAAAACTCTGCTCGCCGCGTTCGAACGGCAGGCTGTGATAACCGGCGCGGATCAATTCGAGAGTCGTTTCCAGCCATTGCAGCACGGTATCGTAACCGCGCTGCAACTCCAGAAAGTCCAGCGGCGCGAACGAAGGCACCCCGGCCAGCGGGTCGAGTGCCGACCATGCGCCAGCCAGACCGAGCAGTTGCACATACAGGCTTTGCGGGTGAGCGATGCGACTGTTGAGTGCGCCTTCGACTTCCGGCAATCGCGCCCATAACGCGGTCAATTGCCGGCGGATTTCCAGCGCATCATCCTGATTTCCGGCCTGTTGCGCCTGACGCAAGCGACCGCCGAGAAACAGGCACTTTTCCCGCGCCCGCGCGCACAATCCGGCAACCCGCCGGCCCAGCGGCGAATCGGGCAACAATAATGGAGTGGGAGGCGTGTAAGCCAACGCCAGGAAGCCGCCGCCCTCCTTGCGGATTTTCAACAACGGCAGGCAGATCGAATCGGCCTTGTTCAGTTGTGTACACAGGCGGGGATTGGGCCGCCACACGGTGATCGATTCCGGAAACTCGCCACTGGTCAGATCCGGCAGCGCGTCGCCGACTACCGATTGCAAACGCCCCTTGAGCGGCAGCAGTTGCCCGGCGCGCCACAACGGACTGATCGCCAGGTACACGGTAACGCTGGCGTCGTCGGTTTCGTTGATGGCCGGGCCGACATCCAGCTCCAGGGTCGGGCCGATACCGGCTTGCAGATCCACCGGCAAACCGTCGGGCATGGTGCCCTGCAACGCCAGCACGCGGACCACTCCCGCGCTCAAGGCCGAGGGATCGAATTCCATGCGATTGACGCCCCAGAACCATGGGTTGCACGCCTGCGCCAGATGCGCCCCGAGGGCTTCGGCGCGCAGGCCTTGCAACTGAAAATGCTGCGGCAGCAATTGCATGCCTTCGTGCCAGCAAACCGCGTCAGGTAGCAGACTCATACGACTCCCTTCGGCCATGCCGCAACCCGGCGGCGGGCGGTGTGTTTCAGTTTTCCTTGCTGACCAGGCTCATCTCGCGACTGTCGAACCTGAGCCAGGCCTCGCTCTGATCGTCGAGCCGCAAGCGGTGCGCTCCGGGTGTGTTATAGCTGGCGAAGACCAAAAGTCCAGCGGCCTTCTTGCCCCCCAGCGGGAAGGGTTGACGGTCGATGAATTGACCCGGCACCAGCTCCAGTCCCCAGACACTCATCAGTTGACGATAGTCGCGCTGGTATTGCTCGCGCTCGGCAAACCACTGGCTGGCGTTGATGCCCGACAGTTGCTTGAGCAGATCCGGATCGGCGACGGCGACGAAATCCACGGCAATCGGCGTGTCGTCATTGGCCTTGGGTGCGACATCGAGGGTCAGGCTGTCCAGTTCGACTTTGGGGCCGAAAAGAGAGCAGCCGGCGACCAGCGCAAACCAAACCACCATCAAAAAACGTCTGCACAAAATGAATTTTCCTTTTCCCGTGGCAGTCCAAAATCGTTTTTGCTTGCTTTTTTATAGACCTGTTCTAGCGTCTTGGATAGTTCGGTTCCAGCAGCCGAATGAGGAAGGTTTGTCAAAGGAACGACAGGTCATCTGCCACCCTTTCTAACCTACGGTCCAGTAAGGGAAAGCGATGAACGGGCCTCCCCGATGCATTGCGCCCGCCTTCGCATCGGAGTCAGCCACCATGGCAGAAAGTACTCAACACAAGCTCGACCGGGTCCGTCCGCCCCGAGTGCAAATCACCTACGACGTCGAAATCGGCAACGCCATCGAAAAAAAGGAATTGCCACTGGTGGTCGGGATCCTGGCTGATCTCTCCGGCAAGCCGCTTGAACCATTGGCAAAATTGACTGAACGGCGTTTTACCGAAATCGACCGCGACAACTTCAACGAAGTGCTCGCCTCCATCGGCCCTCGCGCCACCCTGCAAGTCAATAACACCCTCAGCGGCGACGACAGCAAGCTCAACATCGAGCTGAACTTCAAACACATCGACGACTTCGATCCGGTCAAGGTGGTGGAACAAATCACGCCACTGCGACGTTTGTTCGAAGCCCGCCAGCGCCTGCGCGATCTGTTGACCAAGCTCGACGGCAACGATGATCTGGACAAGCTGTTGCGCGACGTCATCGCCAACACCGAAGGTCTGCAAGAGATCAAATCGGCCCGCCCAGACACCGCTACCCCGGCCACTGACGCCGAGGCCCCGGCCGAACCGCAAGCCTGATCGTCCACTTAATCGAGGGAGCATCCGTCATGCCCGCCGCCGCCCAGAATCAAGCCAGCGACAATGCTGCAGCCGAAACCTTATCCCTGCTCGACCGGATCATCGCCGAGGGCCGTATGGCCCACGATGACAGTCAGCAGGATTACGCCCGCGACATGCTCGCGGAGTTCGCCACCCAAGTGCTTGACGAAGGCATGGCCATCGACAAGGACACCGTGGCGATGATCAACGACCGCATCAGCAAGATCGACGAACTGATCAGCGCCCAGCTCAACGAAGTCCTGCACCACCCTGACCTGCAAAAGCTCGAAGCCTCGTGGCGCGGTCTGCACATGCTGGTACAGAACACCGAAACCAGCGCCCGATTGAAATTGCGTCTGCTGAACGTCACGCAGAAAGAACTGCAGAACGACCTGGAAAAAGCCGTCGAATTCGACCAGAGCGCGCTGTTCAAGAAAATCTACGAAGAAGAGTACGGCACCTTCGGTGGCCATCCGTTCAGCCTGCTGGTCGGCGACTACACCTTCGGCCGGCATCCGCAGGACGTTGGCCTGCTGGAGAAACTGTCGAACGTCGCGGCCGCCGCTCACGCCCCCTTCATTGCCGCTGCCAGCCCACGGCTGTTTGACATGAACAGCTTCACCGAACTGGCGGTGCCGCGTGATCTGTCGAAAGTCTTCGAGAGCCAGGAACTGATCAAGTGGCGCTCGTTCCGTGAGAGCGAAGACTCGCGTTACGTGTCGCTGGTACTGCCGCACTTCCTTCTGCGTCTGCCTTACGGCCCCGACACCGCGCCGGTGGAAGGCATCAACTACGTCGAGGACGTCAATGGCACCGACCACAGCAAATACCTGTGGGGCAACGCCGCGTGGGCGCTGTCGCAACGCATCACCGAGGCGTTCGCCAAGTACGGCTGGTGCGCGGCGATCCGTGGTGCAGAAGGCGGCGGCGCAGTCGAGGGCCTGCCGGCGCACACCTTCCGCACCAGCTCCGGCGACTTGTCACTGAAGTGCCCGACCGAAGTGGCAATCACCGACCGCCGCGAAAAAGAGCTCAACGATCTCGGCTTCATCGCGCTGTGCCACAAGAAGAACAGCGACGTCGCCGTATTCTTCGGCGGCCAGACCACCAACAAGTCCAAGGTCTACAACACCAACGAGGCCAACGCCAATGCACGCATCTCGGCGATGTTGCCTTACGTGCTCGCAGCCTCGCGTTTCGCCCATTACCTGAAGGTGATCATGCGCGACAAGGTCGGCAGTTTCATGACCCGCGACAACGTGCAGACCTACCTCAACAACTGGATCGCCGACTACGTGCTGATCAACGACAACGCGCCGCAGGAAATCAAGGCGCAATACCCGTTGCGCGAAGCGCGGGTGGACGTGACCGAGGTGGCCGGCAAACCGGGCGCCTATCGGGCGACCGTGTTCCTGCGCCCGCACTTCCAGCTTGAGGAACTGACGGCATCGATCCGCCTGGTGGCGACGTTGCCACCACCGGTTGCGGCCTGACCTTTACCCCCGCCGCAGCGGCGGGGGTTGTTCTTTTATCTAGCGCGACACCTTTCAGGAGTTTCAAGCGATGGATGCAATCATTCTCGACCTCGGCGGCGACATCAAAGGCGACAGCCTGCTTGAGGGCTACAAGGACAAGATCGAAGTCATGTCCTACAGCCACAACGTGGCGATGCAAGTGACCAATGACGTCAGCAACTCGGAACGGACGTCCGGCCGGCCGCACATCGGTGAGTTTACCCTGACCAAATTCATCGACAGCTCGACGCCAACGCTCAACGAATATTGCTGTGCGGGCAAACCCATTCCCGAAGCCAAAATCACCATCGGTCGTAACGCCGCTGAAGGCAGCGGGCAACTGATGCCGTTCATCATCTACACGCTGAACAACGTGGTGCTGTCCAACGTCAGCGTCAGCGGTGGTACCGGCGGCAAACCGGTGGAAACCCTGTCGCTGAACTTCACCAAGATCAAATGGGAACTCACTGCGCAGAAAGACGACGGCACCAAGGAAGGCACCGCTGGCACGGTGTGGGACCTGGCGGCCAACAAGGCTGGCAAGTAAGCGGACGCCCTGGCCATGGCAGGCACCGGCATTCGCGCACCGTTGTTCGAACGCCTCGCCTCCAGCGAGGCCGACGGTGCGCGGGAGTTTGATAAGCAGGACTTGCTCGACTCGGTGCAGGCCGAGCTCGGGCGCCTGTTCAACACGCGGCGAGGACCGCGCACCCTCACCCAACCGCCCAGCGTCATCGATTACGGCATCGCCGACTGGAGCGCCCTGCAACAACAGCGCAGCGATGACCGTCGCCGGCTGACGCGCGATGTCCGCGAAGCCATCAGCCACTTCGAGCCGCGCCTGAAACTGGACGAGGTGCAGGTCAAGCCCGTGCCCGACCATCCGCAACGGTTGAGCATTCGATTGACCGGCGAGCTGCGCAGCGGCCAGCAACACTGGCCGGTGGCGTTTGTCATCGAGCCCGGCGGCGAAGGGCTGGAGGTGCGCCATGAGCGACTCGATTGATCCGCAACTGCTCGACTACTACCAGCGCGAACTGACCTGGCTGCGCCACGCTGGCAGCCAGTTTGCCGAGCGTTACCCGAAGGTCGCGCGACGACTGGAACTGTCGCCCGGCGAGTGTCCCGACCCACACGTCGAACGTTTGCTCGAAGGTTTTGCCCTGCTGGCTGCACGACTGCAGCGCCGACTCGACGACGACTACGCCGAGTTCAGCGACGCTTTGCTCGAGCAGCTCTATCCGTTGGCCGTCAGGCCATTGCCATCCTGCGCCATTGTCCAGTTCGAGCCCGACCCGAGCAAAGGCAACCTCGACGACGGCTATCCCCTGCCCCGCGACACGCCATTGTTTGTCACCACCGGCAAAGGCGAGAGCATCCACTTTCGCACCTCGGCCGCCGTGCGCCTATGGCCCATCGACGTCAGCGAAGCGTTATTGCTCGGCAGCGATGAAGCCCAGGCGCTGACCGGTGTGGCGCAATCACGCTCGGCGTTGCGCCTGAGCCTGCGTTGCCTCGGTGAAAGCCAATGGTCGGCGCTTGGCATTGAGCATCTACGCATCCATCTGGCCGCGTCACCGGTGATCAACGCCTGCCTGTATGACCTGCTCGGTGCCCATGCGGTACAGGTGCTGGCCGGCACGCCCGGGAGCATTCCGACACACGTGAAGGGTTTACCGAAGATCGTCGGTTTCAGCGATGACGAAGTCCTGCTGCCGGACGAGGACGGCGTACACCCCGGCATGCGCCTGCTGGCGGAATATTTTGCTTTCCCTGACAAGTTTCATTTCTTCGATCTGCCGTTGACCGGCGTCAGCAGCGATAGCCAGACGTTGTACCTGTACATCGTTTTCGACCGTGCTCCAGCCAGCCGCCTGCATTTACAAGCCAGTGACATCGCATTGGGTTGCGCGCCAGCAATCAACCTGTTCCCGCGTACCTCCGAGCCACTGCGCCCGGACGGCACCCGCAGCGAGTACCGTTTGATTGCCGACAGCCACCGCGAGAACAGCGTCGAAATCCACAGCATCCGCAGCATGCGCGCCAGTTGCCCCAGCGGTGTGCAACAGCTGCCGGCGTATTACGGCAGTCAGCACAGTGGCGGCGATCAACAGCGTTACTGGCATGCACGGCGGGTCAGCGGCAAGACGCCGAACCGGCTCGGCAGCGACCTGCTGGTGAGTGTCGTCGACACCCGTTTCGACCCGTTGAGCGAGCTGCCGGATTACAGCCTCACCGCCGAGCTGCTGTGCACCAATCGGCATTTGGCGCAGAGCCTGCCCGCCGGCACACCGCTGGGTTTCGAACGTCCCGGGCCGATTGCCTGGGCGCGACTGCGCAACCCGCCGAGCCCGCAAAGTCTGCCGCGACTGGACGGTGATTCGCGCTGGCGACTGGTGTCGCAACTGACCCTCAATCATTTGTCGCTGGTCGAAGGCCCGCAAGCACTCGACGCACTGAAAGAGATTCTGCACTTGCACAACCTGCGCGACGAAGCCAGTGCACTGCGGCAGATCGAGGGGCTGCTGAACCTGCGTAGCGAGCGCGTGATCGGCCATGTCGGCGCCGACGCCTGGCGCGGTTGGCGCAATGGCCTGGAGGTGCAATTGCAACTCGATGCGCAACACTTTGTCGGCAGCAGCGCGGTGTTGTTTTCTGCCGTACTGGCGCAGTTCTTTTCGGTGTACGCCACAGCCAATCGCTTTGTGCGCACGGTATTGATGCACGGTGACAAGGAGATCAAGGCATGGCAACCCCAAGCCGGCATGCCCCTGTCGCTCTGACCCTGAGCCAACGACTGCGCCGCGATCCACAGGCGTTTGAGTGGCTGCAGGCCCTGCTGCTGCTCGAGCGTGAACAACCGCAAGCCGAATCGTTGGGCAGCGGCACTTCGCCCCAGGCCGAAGCGCTGAAATTGCGCGGACCTTTGACACCGCTGTTCCCCACCAGCCAGATCGAAAACCTGCACGAAGAACCGGGCCAGCCATTAACCCTCGGCACACCGATGTTCGGTCTCGGCGGCCCCGACGGCCCGTTGCCCTACGCCTATCAGGAATGGTTGCAACAACGGGCCCGAGCCAAGGATCACGCGCCGGCCGAGTTCCTTGATCTGTTCCAGCATCGCCTGCTCAGCCTGCTTTACAAGGTGATGCGCAAACACCGGGTGGCATTGGGCTTTGTCACACCCGGGGCGTCGCCGGTGCAGGCGCAATTGCGGGCCCTCACCGGGCTGTTGCCCAAGGCTTTGCAGGAGCGTCAAGCAGTTCCTGATTGCGCAGTGCTGGCCTGTACGGCGCTGTTCGCCGACGGCCGGCGCTCGCTGGCGGGGTTCGCAGCGACAGTTCGGGAACAGTTCGGCGTAGCGGTGGCACTCAGTGCCTGCCAAGGCGCCTGGCGCGAAATCCCGCCGGCCAGTCGCAGTGTCATCAAATCCGGAGGGCGAAATTTGCAACTCGGGCGCACCGCGGTGGCCGGAAGCCGGGTGTGGGATGAACACGCCGGCATACGTCTGACCCTCGGCCCACTGCCCTCGACGCAAGCGATCCGTTTTTTGCCGGACGGCGAAGCGCACCCGGCATTGGCCAGCCTCGCGGCGTTGTACTTCGGTCCCGATCTCGACGTGACGCTGGTGCTGCTGGTACGCGGTGCCGGGCCGATGAAACTCGGGCGCCAGGCCCCGGTTTTGCTCAGCTGGAACGGTGGTTTGCAGCGTCAGGCCAGCCTGGCCGTGCAGCGCATCGAAACCCGTCTTCGTCAGTTGGAGATCATCTGACATGGAACTCGCCAGTCTGATCGGACGGCTCAACCCGGACAACCGCCGCGCCCTCGAGCGCGCCGCCCAGCGCTGTCTGCAGCGCGGGCATCACTTTGTCGAGATCGAACACCTGCTGCTGGAACTGCTCGATATCGAAGCGGGGGACTTTGCCTGGCTCCTGCCACGCTTCGGCCTCGAACGCGATGCGCTGACGGCAGAAATCAACAAGGCGCTGGATCTCTTCAAGGGTGGCAGCACGCGCACGCCGGCGCTGTCCTCGCACACGCTTGGCTTGCTGGAGGATGCCGTCGTTCAAGCCAGTGTACTGGGGAT
Organism: Pseudomonas sp. S8; assembly: GCF_050473925.1. Classification (NCBI taxonomy): domain Bacteria; kingdom Pseudomonadati; phylum Pseudomonadota; class Gammaproteobacteria; order Pseudomonadales; family Pseudomonadaceae; genus Pseudomonas; species Pseudomonas sp. S8. Next base: position 670,615 of record NZ_JBFDVZ010000016.1, on the reverse strand, counting down.
CGACAGCATTCGTTCCGGCTTGCTGTTACTGGCACTGATCGACCGCGACGAGCGCCGCAGTTTGCTGCTCAACAGTGCTTCGTCATTGTTGCGGATTCCCAGGGAAGCGCTGCGCGCCAACCTGCTGGAGTGGACGGAAAACTCCCGCGAGCATGTCGGCCCGCGTTCAGCGTCAACTGGAAATTCCGTGCCCCGGCAGGACTCAGTACTGGACCAATACACTCAGGACCTGACTGCCGATGCCCACGCCGGACGTATCGATCCGATCGTGGGGCGCGATGGCGAAATCCGCCAGTGCATCGACATTCTTCTTCGGCGTCGGCAGAACAACCCGATTCTGGTCGGCGCGCCCGGCGTCGGTAAAACGGCGGTGGTCGAAGGCCTGGCCCTGCGCATCGCCGCCGGTGATGTACCGCCGTCGTTGCAGGAAGTCAGCCTGCGCGTGCTTGACCTCGGCTTGCTCCAGGCCGGAGCCGGAGTCAAAGGCGAATTCGAACAGCGGCTCAAAGGCGTGATTGATGCTGTGCGCAGCGCCGACAAACCGATCATCCTGTTCATCGACGAAGCCCACACGCTGATCGGCGCTGGCGGGGCCGAGGGCGGCAGCGATGCGGCCAACCTGCTCAAACCGGCATTGGCCCGGGGTGAGTTGCGCACCCTCGCCGCGACTACGTGGATGGAGTACAAAAAATATTTCGAGAAAGACCCGGCCCTCGCCCGCCGCTTTCAGTTGGTGCAGGTTGAAGAGCCCGACGAAATCACCGCCGTGGAAATGCTCCGGGGCGTGGCCGCCAAACTGGAACAGCATCACGGTGTGCAAGTGCTGGATGCCGCGATCCATGAAGCGGTGAAACTCTCGCACCGCTACATCTCCGGCCGCCAGCTACCGGACAAGGCCATCAGCGTCCTCGACACCGCGTGCGCCCGGGTCGCCCTCGGCCAGCACGACGTGCCGCCACCGCTGGAGAGCCTGCGCCATCGGCAAAACAGCCTCAAAGATGAAGTCGAACGCCTGCGCCGAGAGCAGGCCACCGGGCTGGATCATCGCGAACGCATCACCCTGCTGGAGGCTGAATCGAAGACCAATGTGCAAGCGATCCGCGAACTGGAAACACGTTGGAGTGAAGAGCGCGTGGCCGTGCGTGAACTACTCGAAACACGCCGCGAATTGCTGGCGTTGAGCGAAAGCGCCGATAGCGACAAACCCGACGAAGCCACCGACAGCCGCATCGATCATCTGGCCGCCGAACTGCTGCGCCTGGAAGCGGGACTGGATGCGATTCGCCAGGACGACCCGCTGGTGCAGGAACAGGTCGACAGCAAAACCGTGGCTGCCGTAATCGCCGGCTGGACCGGCATTCCCGTCGGCAAGATGCTCGCCGACGAAGCCCATGCCGTGCGCACCCTCGGCACCCGCATGGGCCAGCGCGTCATGGGTCAGAGCACTGCGCTCAACACCATCGCCCAGCGTTTGCAGGCTTATCGCGCGGGGCTCACCGATCCGCAAAAACCGGTCGGCGTGTTCCTGCTGGTCGGCCCCACGGGCGTAGGCAAGACCGAAACCGCCTATGCACTGGCCGACGCGCTGTACGGCGGCGAACGCAACCTGATCAGCATCAACCTTTCCGAATATCAGGAAGCCCACACCGTCAGCCAGCTCAAAGGCGCCCCTCCGGGTTACGTCGGTTATGGCAGCGGCGGCGTGCTGACCGAAGCCGTGCGGCGCAAACCGTACTCGGTGGTGTTGCTGGATGAAATCGAGAAGGCGCACCCGGATGTGCTGGAAGCGTTTTACAACGTGTTCGACAAGGGCTTGATGGAGGACGGCACCGGGCTGGTGGTCGATTTCAAGAACACCGTGATGCTCGCCACCAGCAATGTCGGTGCTGAGTTGCTGCTCGATACGCCGGTGTCGCAAATCGGCAGCGAAGCCTTCAACGAAGCGCTGCACAAAGTCCTGCTGCAAGCCTTCCGCCCGGCGTTTCTGGCACGCATGACCGTGGTTGCGTATCGGCCGCTGGATGAGGCGACGCTGGAAGGGATTGTGTTGGCGAAGCTGGAAAAACTGCGTGGCCGCTACAAGGCGGCGACCGGCAAGCAGTTCGAGTTTGATTCGGGAATTGTGAAAGCGGTGCTCGCCAAATGCAGCGCGGCGGGTGCGCGGGATGTCGAGAATGTGTTGATGACGCAGGTGACAGGGAAGTTGGCGGAGTGGGTGTTGGAATGACCGCCGCCAACGAGAATTGACGAAACACAAAAATGGCACCCGCGCAGGAGACGGAGTAATGACAGAAGCGGATTTTTTGAATGCGGTGCTGCAGGCAGCAGGTGTACACCCAAAGCTGCAAGATACCGATGAACCAAGTCAATTTACGAAGAGCTGGGTTTCTGAAGGTCCTTGGGAGAGCGCTGCGCAAGTTGAGATAGCTCACCATCTACGACGTGGTTACGGCATCACAACGAAAATTCGCGAAATCAGTTACCCAGAGCCTTACTCCAGCGAAAAGGTCGATTTCTATTTCGAACTGCAAGATGAGTCCTACGCCATTGAAATAAAAGTAGAAAGCACGAACGGCTTATTCGGCGGCGCAAACTTACAGGAATCGATCACCCGTGACGTTTACAAATTAGGCGGTTTTGTTGCTGATCACAGATGGGTCGTGGTCATAGCCACCAGCCAAAAAAATTGCGAACTGCTTGATCTCACCTTGAATCGCGGGGACTCATGGTCTCGAGATGTGGAGGGTCAATTCAAGGCTTACCTGTGCAACATTGACACGTACCCACACGGACTGCCCATCGATCGTTCAAAACAACTTTCTGCACCTTTCAACTTTATAACCAACTACCACAAATAATCTCACCCGCATTTTCCAACAGAGGGCACATCAATGAATCAAAGGGAACGAAATCAAAGGGGACAGATTTATTTATGAAAAAAATAGATTCGTGCCTTTTTTCGCCCCCCCTTTTCGAGGTTTGAAGACCATGGAACAGTTTAATTCCGTTCAAGAAGGTATTGCAGAGCTGCACAAACGCAACACTGGAAATAAAAAAGTCCACGCGCTCCTGACGTTCCAGCACAATAACCACAAAATGTGCAAAACGTGTTTTCTGTTTGAGTCAAAGGAGGACGCTGGCGCGCAACTGATAAAGGCTTACGTCCAACTTCAAATCAGCAATGTGCCCCGAAACGAAATGCAGGCAGCCATTGATGCTCGGCAAGTTGCTATCAACGCGGAACTCGCAGAGGGAGACCCCGCAGAACTTGGCGTTGTGCCCGAAGGACACGCGGAAGAGTTTCTTATCGATTATTTTGATACAGCCGTCGCCATCGCCGAAGACGTCAAGTATGTAACCGTTTACCTCACACACAGCCCATGTACGCCGACTGACAGAAAGCCAAGTCATTCGCTACATGGCTGGCCTTTGAGTTGCACTGCCAAATTCGCAACGCTGGCCGCCAACCATCCGGAGTACTTTTTCTCTATCGTTTTTCTTAAAAAATTCGGAACACTGGATGGCAATGACACCCCACAGAGAACATTGAAAACACTCTCGGGTGACCGAGCCAATCTGGCTTTTATCGAACTAAAAAAAGAACCACCGTATGAGCGACCATAAAAACGCCATCTATTAAAACAGCATGGCAGCCTGCTATTAAATTCAATGAGCCAGCAAACATGAAAGACACACTACTGACTTACATCGATGAGGACGGAAAGAAAGCAGCAAAAAAGCTGTGGGCAAAATACTCTGGCATTTGCGATCTGATTGCCCCGACGAGTCTCGGCTGGAGAGATGCCTTTGGAGGAATGCTAATTATTATTGGCCACGGCAGCACCATGGTAAAAATGGACAGACATACCGGCTTGCACAACATGATCGGCAATTGCGGTAGTTGCTTTATTGTGCTCGCAGCCTGCGAAGTTGGAGAAACACATATTAGTATTGGTGAACTTCAACCTATTGCTCAAGGCTTGGCGAACCTAAGGCCCAACGCCATTGTATGGGGCACGACTCGGGATCTGCCGCAACAAGCCGTCAGTGACGGTACCTGCTTTTATAAAAGCCCTCTGTTTAATTGGCTACAGCCTGCCAACGACCATTTCCCTGGGTTATGGAAGCAGTTCCGAAAACAAAGTGACATGGAGGCAGTGATGTCGATGATGCCCAATTTGAACTTTAATTCTCTTTAGAACCGAATCCGCTTCATGAACGCTGCAACCACCTCATCAAGGCCGCCCAATGCCTCGTGCCACCGACAGTAACGCAACGCTTTCGTTGACCGCCGCCGCACTGTCGGCGCTTTACCCTGAGTGGTTGTCCGGTGAAGAAGCCCTCAACTCGCTCTGTTCGCAAACCCTCAACGGCCTCAACGACGGCATCTCCCTCACCCTGACCACCGCCATCGCCAGCCACGTCACCACAACCCTGCACAACGACGCTCAGCTTCGCCCGTTCGACGCTTTGGTCGCCGAGATCCGCCAACTGCCGGCCGACGCAACTGCCGAACGCTATCAGCTGGTATTAAGGCCCTGGCTCTGGTGGTTGACCCTCGCCAGCAACAACCGCGTATTCCAGAACCTCGCCACCTCGGACATCGTCACCACGATCTTCAAGGCCCACGGCTTCACCGATTTAAAACTCTCGCTGACTGGCAGCTACACGCCCCGCGAATATTGCGTGCAGTACGGCGAGACCGACTTCGCCTTCGTCTCACGGCTACTGGAAGAGGAAGGCATCTTCTGGTTTTTCACCCATGAGGAAGGCAAGCACACGCTGGTGCTGGGCGACAGCAACGACGCCTTCGTACAAATCCCCAACGGCCCGAAAGTCAAGTATCTGGGCCAGCAAATGGGTGAGCGCGAGTTGCACGGTATCCGCTCGGGCCAGGTGTGCCTGCAAGCCGTGGCCGGCGTGTACAAGGCGACGGATTACGAGTTCACCACGCCGACCACTTCACTCTTCGGCCAGGCCGAAGCGGTCGCCGGGCCGCGTTCCATCTATGAACATCCGGGTGGTTACAACGCCAAGGCCCGGGGTGATGCATTGACCAAACAGCGGGTCGACGGCCTGCGCAGTGAAGAGAAACGTTTTGTTGGCGAGAGCGACTGCCGCTGGCTGATCCCCGGCCATTGGTTCACCCTCGACGGCCACGAAGACGAAAGCCTGAACATCGATTGGGTCGTCACGCGGGTCACCCACGACGCCAGCCACGAAAGCTATCGCAATCGCTTCGAAGCCATCCCCAAAGCCACGCCGTTCCGCCCGCCCCGCTCCACACCGAAACCGCGCATGCATCCGCAGACCGCGATCGTCGTGGGCAAGTCCGGCGAGGAAATCTGGACCGACGAATACGGTCGGATCAAATTGCAGTTTCCCTGGGATCGCGACGGCAAGAACGACGAAACCAGCTCCTGCTGGGTGCGCGTGGTGTTGCCATGGAGCGGCAAGGGGTTTGGCATGCAGTTTGTGCCGCGCATCGGCCAGGAAGTCATCGTGACCTTTATCGACGGCGATCCGGACCGGCCGCTGGTGACCGGCTGCGTGTACAACGGCGATAACGCCCTGCCCTACGCGCTGCCGGCCAACCAGACCCAGTCCGGCATCAAGACACAATCGTCCAAGGGTGGCGGCGGTTTCAACGAGCTGCGTTTCGAGGACAAGAAGGACGCTGAGGAGGTGTTTCTGCAGGCGCAGAAAGACCTGAAGATCAACGTGCTCAACGACACCACCGCCACCGTCGGCCACGACGAAACCCTCACGGTGCAGAACGCCCGCACCCGCACGGTCAAGGACGGCGACGAGACCGTGACCCTGGAAAAAGGTAAACGCAGCGTGACGATTCAGACCGGCAGCGACAGCCTCGATGTGAAGGACAGTCGCACGGTAAAAGTCGGTGCCGACCAGAACCACAGCACAGGCGGCAACTACACCGACAAGGTCACCGGCGACTACAGCCTGACGGTGGACGGCAACCTGACCATCAAGGTCAGCGGCACCTTGACCCTGCAAAGCGGTGGCAGTTTCACGATCAAGAGCGGCGCCGATCTGGCGACCTCGGCCAGCACTTCGATCACACAGAAGGCCGGCACGGCCATGACCAACCAGGCCGGTACTTCGCTGGACAACAAGGCCGGAACGACGCTGACCAACGATGCCGGCATCAGCCTGACCAACAAGGGCGCGGCCTCACAGACCGTGGACGGTGGCGGCATGCTGACCATCAAGGGCGGGCTGGTGCAGGTCAACTGACAAGGAGTCGCCATGGCGATCACACCGCTGGATTTGCAGCAGGATGACAAACACCTCAAAGGACGATTGAAGGACGGCCAGCTCGACGGTCCGTTGAATATCAAGGATGACGGTCGCCAACAGGCAGACCTGAATTACAGCCAGGGCCAATTGCAGGGCACGTCCCTGCTCTACCACCCCAACGGCAAGGTTTCGGCGCAGATGCCGTTCGTGCGCGACAAGCTGCAAGGCGTCGCCAGTTTTTATGCGCCTGAGGGCTGGTTGCAGCGCAAGGCATCCTATCGGCGCGGCCTGTTGCATGGCGAGGCGTTCAATTACTTTCCCGACGGGCAAGTGGCGGAGGCCGAGTTCTATCGCGACGGCGTGCGCGAGGGGCGTTATCAGCGCTTTCATCCCAACGGCAAACCGGCGGTGGATGCGCGTTATCTGAATGGGCAACTGATGGAGCCGGAACAGGGATTTGCCGAGGACGGGCGGCCACTGGATGCCGATGGCAAACCGATTTCCCGGGTGCGTTGGTGGTTTCGCAAGTGGACGGATCCGCAGCAGGCCTGACTCAGGGAATCAACATCTGCATCTGCCCCGGCATCACGATCTTGATCACCCCCGCCCAGTTGCACATCAACGTGCTGTTGGCATCGATCGCCGGCATCCCGCCCAGCAGCAGGGTCGGTGCACCGCCGGGGATCCACGGCGTGGCGGTGGCGGGAATGCACGGCATCGGCGTCAATACGCCCAGCGCAGCAGCAGTGGCAGCGGCGACCATCGGATTGGCCATGCTCATGCACATGCCGAACGTGGTGACGTTGACCAGCGGAATATGATCCATGATGTTCGCCGCCGGCATCCCTCCGGTCAGCGTGCGATTGACCGGCAGCACGTTGAGCACTGCCGGGGCGGCGCCGAAACTGCATTGCAGAGTGGCGCTGGCACAGACTTGCGGGCAGCCCATTTCAAAGCTCCTTGCCGAACATGGCATACCCGCTAAACCTTAGCCTGCTGTGGCCCGCCGCGCACATTTCCAAAGGTGATTATCCTGCAACACGCTAACCTATAAGACCGCTGCGCGCTTGTGGCCGCCCTGGTGCGCCATTAGATTAGCCAATGATGTCTGGCCTCCAAAATAAGCAGAAGGGATAAGCATGGCGCTTACTGACCAGTCCACCCGTATCCGCTCTGGCGAAGAACTCGATGCCAGCCTGATCGACCCGTACCTCAAGGCGCACATTCCGGGCCTGACCGGCACGCCGCAGATCAGCCAGTTTCCCGGCGGCGCGTCGAACCTGACGTACCTGCTGGAATACCCGGACCAGGAATTTGTCCTGCGCCGTCCGCCGTTCGGCCACAAGGCCAAATCCGCCCATGACATGGGCCGCGAATTCCGCATCCTCAATCAACTGCGCGACGGTTTCCCCTACTGCCCGAAAGCCTACGTGCACTGCACCGACGAGTCGGTGATCGGTGCCGAGTTCTATGTAATGGAGCGGGTCAAGGGCATCATCCTGCGCTCCGACCTGCCGCCAGAACTGGGCCTCGATGCAGCCAGGACCGAAGCACTGTGCAAGAGCTTCATCGACCGTTTCGTCGAACTGCACCGGGTTGACTACAACGCCTGCGGCCTCGGCGATCTGGGCAAGCCGGAAGGCTACGTCGCCCGTCAGATCAAGGGCTGGAGCGAACGTTACGAAAAAGCCCTGACCCCGGATGCGCCGCACTGGGAAAAGGTCAAGGCCTGGCTCAATGACAAGATGCCGGCCGACCATCCGACCTCAAGCATCGTCCATAACGACTTCCGTTTCGACAACGTGATCCTCGACCCGAACAACCCGATGCAGATCATCGGCGTGCTCGACTGGGAACTGACCACCCTCGGCGATCCGCTGATGGACCTGGGCAACACCCTCGCCTACTGGATTCAGGCCGATGACCCGGCCCCCGTGCAACTGATGCGCCGCCAGCCGAGCCACGCCCCGGGCATGCTGACTCGCCGCGAGTTCGTCGATTACTACGCCGAGCGCTCGGGCATCCGCATCGACAATTTCGACTTCTACTACACCTACGGCCTGTTCCGTCTGGCCGGCATCGTGCAGCAGATCTACTACCGCTTCTACCACGGCCAGACCCAGGACAAACGCTTCGCGCAGTTCATTCACATGAACAAACTGCTGGAGCACATGAGCCTGCAGGTCATTGCGAAATCGAGCCTCTGACGGCCCACACCAAGGAACCCCCATGTCCAAGACTCAGTTGTTCGACCTCGACGGCAAAATCGCCTTCGTCTCCGGCGCCAGCCGCGGCATCGGTGAAGCCATCGCCAAACTGCTGGCCCAGCAAGGCGCCCATGTGATCGTCTCGAGCCGCAAGCTCGAAAGTTGCCAGCATGTCGCCGACGCGATCATCGCCGCTGGCGGCAAAGCCACCGCCGTGGCCTGCCACATCGGTGAAATGGAACAGATCAGCCAGGTATTCGCCGGGATCAAGGAACAGTTCGGCCGCCTCGATATCCTGGTGAACAACGCCGCGACCAACCCGCAGTTCTGCAACGTGCTGGACACCGACCTGAGCGCATTCCAGAAGACCGTCGACGTGAACATCCGCGGCTACTTCTTCATGTCGGTAGAAGCCGGCAAGCTGATGCGCGAAAACGGTGGCGGGAGCATCATCAACGTCGCGTCGATCAACGGTATCTCACCGGGGATCTTCCAGGGCATCTACTCGGTGACCAAGGCGGCGGTGATCAACATGACCAAAGTCTTCGCCAAGGAATGCGCACAGTTCGGCATTCGCTGCAACGCGCTGCTGCCGGGCCTGACCGACACCAAGTTTGCTTCGGCGCTGGTAAAAAACGATGCGATCCTCAAGCAGGCGCTGACGCAGATCCCGCTCAAGCGCGTAGCCGATCCGAGTGAAATGGCCGGTGCGGTGTTGTACCTGGCCAGTGATGCGTCGAGCTACACCACCGGGGTTGCGCTGAATGTGGACGGTGGGTTCCTGTCCTGAACCAGACTTGCCTGTGCAGGAGCTGCCGAAGGCTGCGATCTTTGACTTTGAAGATCAAGATCAAAAGATCGCAGCCTTCGGCAGCTCCTACACAGGATTGAGCTCAGGCAATGACCTTATGCACCGCCAGCAAAGCCGCCCCACGCTACTGCGTGACACATCGGGTGGTGGTGATATGCCGAGTGACCTGCTCGTCAACATACATATCGCCCGACACCTGAGTGTTTTCCAGGGTCTGACAGGTACGCACCGGCGGTGGTGGCGGTGCAGCAGGAGGCGGTGGCGGAGGACTGGCGCAGCCGCTCAATAGCGCGACAGAGAAAGCCAGCGACAACGGCAGATACACGCGATTCCCAGGATTATTCATAGGACGACCCGCGGTGAATGAAAGAGCCACTTCCGCGATCGCGCACGAATACCGCGGATGACGGAAGACCTGACCACTCATTCTTTATAGCCGACCACCCTGCAAGCGCCAGTGAAATGGAGGGAGATGAGGGAATTGGCTGTCGATTTTGTGGAGAGCAAACTCTGTGAGGGCGGGTTACCTCAGCAAGAAATTTATTGACCGGAAGGCCGCCATCGCTGGCAAGCCAGCTCCCACACGGGGATCGGGTGTCATCAGTTAGACATTGGTCGGCTGTCAGGCCACCATCGCTGGCAAGCCAGCTCCCACAACTTTATTCGTGCACACCCCATGCGGCGAAGCCGCCCCACTCAACACAATGAGCGTTAGCTCGAGTACCGCCTTTGATCTGAGGGCCCGTCGGCAGGCTGAGTGGAGGGATTTATCCGGGGGTGGGAGCGCAGCGACCGTTTGGCGCAGCCAAACACAGCGAGAGGAGGTGCAGCGAAGCAAACCGTAGGCGCTGCCCCCCGGATGAATCCCGGAGCGAAGGAACCCGAGCCCAAGCGAGGGCCGAACGTCAGGGTAAAGCCCTTTGGTTACTTTGGGGCGTTTGCCAAAGTGACCCGCCGTAAGGGCGGAACCATAGGAGGCCGTTACCTCAGCAACGGATATACACCCACCCCCCCTAAAACCCTAAGCCATATCCGGATCCCGAGCAGCCCGCAAAGAATTACTCTCCAACTCATACCGCAACTCATCAATCAACCCCGCCACAGCCTCCGGCGTTCGCAACGCATTGAGTTTCAACCCGCTGATCACCAGATCCACCTGTCCCGACTCCCGGTGATACAACTTCACCGTCAGCGAATGATCCCCATCCACTGAACACTCGCACGCCAGTGGCGAAAAACTCTGCTCAAGGCTGGCGCGCAACTGCGCAAGATTCATCATGGAGCTTGTTCCTTTAGCTGTTTCGAAGGGAGACGATCCCAAGCCAACAGGCTTGTATCGCACCCCACCAGACTAAGAACTGCCCTATCTCACCAGAACCTGCATTTGCACCGCATCAGCTAGTGCATTTGCACCTACCGCTGACCCTTCGCGCCGCGCTCGCCAGAAAACAGACCACGCTCCCGCGCCCAGACAATCGCCTCGCTGCGACTGTGTACATCAAGCTTGGAGTACACCGTCGCTACATGATTACGCACGGTATTGGGTGCCAGCTTCAACCGGGCGGCGATCTCCTTGTCGGCCAACCCCTCGCAGATCAGCCCCAGCACGTCGCGCTCACGCGCCGTCAGATCAGTGAACGACACGCTCGGCAGCTGCGGCGAGTTGACCTTCTTCACATTCGCCAGTTTTTCGATCAGCGTCCGGCTGAACCACGAAGCATCCTTCATCACCTCTTCGATCGCCGCCACCAACTCCAACTCGGTGCGCTTGCGTTCGGTGATGTCCATCAGCACCAGCAGATAGCATGGCGTGTCCTGAATGTTCACGGTGTCAGCCGACACCGCGCACTCCAGCAGCTCTGCATCCTTCCTGCGCACGCGGACGTCGACCCGATCAATCCGACCGCTTTTGGCCAGGGCGTTCAGCAGCCGGGCCCGCGCACCATCGTCATCGATGAAATGCAGCTGGGTCACGGTTTTGCCCACCACCTCGTCGCTGTCGTAGGCGAGGGTGTCGAGGAACGCCTGATTGACATCAATCACCTGCTGCTCGTCAGCACTGCAGATCAGAATCGGCACCGGGGTCAGGCGAAACGCCTTGGCGAAGCGTTCCTCACTCTGACGCAGCGCCACTTCCGCCTTGTGCCGCAGTTCCATGTCGACGAAGGAAAACAGCATGCAATCCTCATCATTGAGCACCAACGGTTGCCCGGCGACGATCACTTGCTTGCTGCCGCCATCGGGCAGGCGCAGTTGAGCCTGCATCTGCGGAATGGTCGCCACATCGCGCAGGCGCTGAATCGCCAGATCCTTTTTCTCAGCCTGATCGAAGACATCGATTTCATAGGCCGAGGTACCGATCACCTGGTCGCGGGTGTAACCGGTCATCTCTAGAAATCCCGGATTAACCTTGATGTAACGCAAGTCGCTGAGGCGGCAGATCACCGCCGGCGCCGGGTTGGCATTGAAGGTCTTTTCGAAACGCTGCTCGGCATTGGCCCAATCGGTGACGTCGCTCATGATCAGCACCAGCGACTCCGGCTGCCCTTCGCGGTCGGTCAGTACCATGCTGCGCACACTGTGCACCCAGACGCGTTCCGGGTCATCCATGGCAGACATCTCGACCAACAGGTCGCTGAATACCTCACAGCGTGCGACGCGGCTGATCGGATAGTTCTCGGGCGGCAACAGGTGGTTGTTGCGATAACGCAGCGTGAAACGCTTGGCATACTCATCGGCATTAGTGCCCAGCTCGCCGATCCGGCTGACACCGTGCATGGCCAGTGCTGCCTCGTTGGCCCAGAGGATGCTCTGATCGAGCTCCAGCAGAATCACCCCATCGGACAGCCCGGCGATAATCTGCTGCAACTGGCGACGATTGGTTTCAGTGGTCAGGACTTCCTGGCTCATTGGATCTCCACAGGGAATGCGCGTGTGAAGATTACGACCGCAGGCGTTCGTGATCGTGCCGAACATAAATGTGCGCCCCACCACAGTCCCCTGTCGGAGCGAGCTTGCTCGCGAATACGGTAGTTCTTTCAAATAATCTGTCGGCTGACACACCGCCTTCGCGAGCAAGCTCGCTCCCACAAGGGATCAAGGTTGATCTGAGGTTTCCACCAGCTCGCGCAACGTATCGAGAAACAGCCTGAGCACCGGCGAAGCATCGTCGGCGCGGTAAGTCGCGTACAGCGGCACTTCCGGCAGCGCCGGCGTCAGCTTGCGAAACACCAGCCCTGCCGGCGCCAGTTGCTCGATCGAAGCCGGCAACAGCGCCACCCCGAACCCGGCGCGCACCAGGCTGAGCAGCGTCTGCACTTCGATCACCTGCTGTCGGATCTGCGGGGTGAACCCGGCCTGAACGCAGCACTGATAAAGGAAGTTGGCAAACCGCGACTGCTTCAGTTCCAGCGCAACGAACGGTTCCTGCGCCAGATCCGCCGGAGCCAGCAGCTCGCGACTGGCCAGCGGATGATCGGCCGGCATCACCACATGAATCGGTTCGTAGATCAGCAACTCGTTACGCAGCAACGGATCGTCATAACCGACCCGAAACACGCAGGCGTCGATACGTTTCTCTTTCAATGCCTTGACCTGCGCCGCCGGGGTCATTTCATGCAGGCGCCAGTTCACCTGCGGATAGCGCTCACGAAACAGGTGCAGGGCCTTGGGCAGCACGCCGACCATCACCGAACTGATCATGCCGATTTCCAGTTCGCCGAGTTGCCCGCGCCCGGTCTGGCGGGTCAGGTCCAGCGCCCGTTCCAGTTGTTCGAACACCAGCGGCGCCTGCTCCTTGAGCATCTGCCCCGCGGCTGTCAGCTCGACCCTGTGATGACTGCGCTCGAACAGCGGCGTGCCCAACTCCTCCTCCAGCAGACGGATCTGCTGGCTCAGCGGCGGCTGACAAATGTGCAGCCGCTCCGCAGCCCGACCGAAATGCAACTCATCGGCCAGGGCCATGAAGTACCGCAGCAGGCGCAGGTCCATGGCGGCTTACCCCAGGCTCAGCGGTGTCGACCGCTGGCGCACGCCGGTCAACGCAAACAAAGCGTTGGCGATCGCGGGGGCCACCGACGGACTGCCCAACTCGCCGACGCCACCGGGTTTGCCCGGCTCGCCATCCAGCACCACGATATCGGTGGCCGGCATGTCCGACATGCGGGTCACGCGGTAGTCGTGAAAATTGCTCTGCACCACCCTGCCCTGTTGGATGTCGAGCCGGTCGAACAACGCATGACCGAGGCCCCACATCAGGCCGCCGTAGATCTGCTCCTCGACGCCGCCGGGCGACACGGCCAGACCGCAGTCGACCACACAGGTCAGCTTCTCGACTTTCGGTTTGCCATCGACCGTCGCGACCCGCGCCACCACGGCGATAAAACTGCTGTAACCCTGAAAGGTCGCAATGCCCAGCGCGGTGCCGGGCGGCAACGGCTGGCCCCATCCGGCGCGTTCGGCAGCCTGTTTGAGCACCGCCACATGCCGTGGCCGTTCCTGCATGTTCGCCAGCCTGAAGGCCAACGGATCGGCGCTCGCCGCGTGGGCCAGTTCGTCCATGAAGCTTTCGATGGCGAACACGTTGGGAATGAAGCTCACCGAGCGATACCAGCCGCTGGGCACCTGGCTTTCGTGCTTGACCCAGTTCAACTGCAGATGCGGCGGACGGTAGGCGAAGTCCCATGCGGTGATCGCTTCGGTGGTGCTGTAATCCATGTGATCCGGGCGTTCGAAATAGCCCGGCTCCCACTGCTCCGGCGAGGCCGGTGACACCGCGTGCAGTTGCAGCGCGCCGAGTTTGCCTTGGGCATCCAGCGCGCCTTTGACCCGGTGCAGCGTCGCCGGGTGATTGAACAGTGCGTGCATTTCATCTTCGCGACTGTTGAGCAACTTCACCGGCACGCCGGTCTGTTGCGCCAGATACGCCACCTCGAACAACCAGTATTTGGCCTCCCGCGCACCGAAGCTGCCGCCGGACACAAGCTCGTTGATGGTGACCTTGTCCTTGGCGAGGCCGCAGACCCTTTGCGCGGCTTCCAGCGCCGACGACGGCACCTGCACGCCGCCCCAATAGGTGATCGCGTTGTCCTTGACCTGTGCGGTGATGCAGATCGGTTCCAGCGGGTTCTGCACTTTGTACGGCATGTGGTAATCGGCTTCGATCAGCTGCGCCGCGTGCGACCATTGCGTGTCAACATCGCCATGCGTCATGGCTTTGATGGTCTGGCTTTTCGGGTCGGAAATAGCGGCCGCTTGCGCTTTGCCCAGTTCCGCGCTGTCGAAACCGGCCAGCGGCGAATCGCTCCATTTGATCTCCAGCACTTTGCGCCCCTGCTGCGCCGCCCAGAACGTCTCGGCCAGCACCGCGACGCCTTCCAGATTACCGCCGAGCACGTCCGGGCGCCCGGGGACTGCAAGCACCTGGCGCACGCCCGGCACCTGCAATGCCGCCGCCGAATCCACGCTGACGACTTTCGCCCCGACGACCGGCGCGCGCTGAATCACCGCCACCAGCATTCCCGGCAACTGCACGTCGATGCTGTACTTGAAGCGTCCGCAGACCTTGGCCGCGGCATCGCGCTTGTGGCGCAGTTTGCCGATGTATTTGAACTGCGCCGGATCTTTCAGGGTGACGTGGGCCGGTGCCGGCAGACGCGCCGCCTCCCAGACCAGTTCGCCGTAGCCGAGGCTGCGTTTGCTGGGCAAATGAACCACCCGACCTTCTTCGGTGCTGCAGCTGTCCGGGCTGACTTTCCATTGCTGCGCTGCCGCCGTGATCAACAGCGCCCGCGCCGTGGCCCCGGCCATGCGCAAGCGCTCGTATTCCAGCGACACACTGGTGCTGCCGCCGGTGGAAAAGACTTTCCAGACCGGGTGAATGTAGGTCTCGAAGAACGGATCTTCCGGGGTGATGACCTGCACGGTCATCGGGTTCACATCCAGCTCTTCGGCCACGCACGCGGCCAGCGCCGTTTGCGTGCCAGTGCCGGAATCGTGCTTGTGCACCACCAGTTTTACCGTGCCGTCGGGGAAGATCCGCACCCAGGCGTTGGGCTCGAATTCGGTGGCCGGCGCCGGAGCTTTCGGGTCGCTGGCGGCGCTGCCGGAGGGCAGATACAAGGCAATCGCCAGGCCCGAAGCCACCGTCGCCGCTTGCTTGAGAAAGTCCCGGCGTGACGGTTCGAGCAAGGTGTCGTCGCGCAGGCTCATCACGCCTCCTTCGGCGCGTTCGCCGCGCGCTTGATCGCTTTGTTGATCCGCGCGTAAGTGCCGCAACGGCAGATATTGCCGGTCATCGCATTGCGGATCGAATCGTCGGTCACTGCCGCGCCAGTGTTGAGCAGCGCGGCGGCGGACATGATCTGCCCGGATTGACAGTAGCCGCATTGCGGCACATCTTCGGCGACCCAGGCCAGTTGCAGCGGATGACTCTCGCTCGGCGACAAGCCTTCGATGGTGGTGATGCTGTGGCCCGCGACGGCGGCCAGCGGCAACTGGCAGGAACGCACTGCGACGCCGTCCAGATGCACGGTGCAGGCACCGCACAGGCCCATGCCGCAACCGAATTTGGTGCCGGTGAGTTTCAGTTGGTCACGCAGTACCCATAACAAGGGCATGGAGGGGGACGCTTCATCCAGCTCGCGTCGTTCGCCGTTAACCGTGAATGCGATCATTGTCAGGCTCCAAAAGAGCGGCCCGTCTTTGTGCGGGCCTGGTGACCGATTATTGGAACCCCGGGCAAACCGCGGCCAGCGACGATTTCTGCCAACCGCTGTAAGCAGGACTAACAACATGTACAAGCGATACCCGTCGGTGCAGTCCATGAGTGCGTTTATCCACGCGGCGCGCAGCGGCAGTTTTTCCAGTGCGGCGCGCAAGCTCGACCTGACGCACAGCGCGATCAGCCAGCAGATCCGCGCCCTCGAAGACTTCATCGGCCAGCCGTTGTTCGTGCGTGAAGGCGGCGGCAGCAACCTCACCGATGCCGGGCAGTTGTTTGCTAGCGTGCTGGCGGACGGGCTGGCGCAGATCGACCGGGCCCTGTCCTCGGTGAAAAACCGCAGCGTGGCGCAGCGCCTGACCCTGGATGTGGACAGTGAACTGGCGCAGAGCTGGCTCAATCCGCGCCTGCCGGAATTGCTCGACGGACTGCCGGATTACGAGGTGACGCTGCTGTCGATGCCGCGCAGTGATCGCAGCAGCTTCGAGCGGGTGGATCTGGCGTTGCGTTACGGCTATGGCGATTGGGATGACTGCGAGATGACACAGATCTGCGGCGATCGGGTGCTGGCGGTGGCTTCGCCGGCGTTGCTTGAGCGCTGTGGTTTGCAGTTGCCGTTGAGCCCGGCGCAGATCCTTGAATTGCCGCTGTTGGGCTATACGCGACGCTCGTGGATTCCGTGGCTGGATGCGGCCGGAATGCCCCCGGTGGAGCCAGCGGCGCGGGTGATTTTCGATAATGCGGCCAACCTGATTGCGGCTGCCGAAGCCGGGGTTGGTGCCGGGCTGGTACGCGGTTTGCTCGCCGCCGATGCATTGCGCAGTGGGCGGCTGGTGGCGTTGAACGAGGCGCAGATTGCTGCGCATTACAACCTCTACGCGGTGTGGCCGCATGGGCAGGCTGAGCGGGTGGCGCCGGTGGTTGAAGCCATCAAACAGTTGGCCCTGCGTACACAAACTTGACGCCATCGCTGGCAAGCCAGCTCCCACAGGTTTTTGTGGTGTGACACAGATCGGATCAACACTTCGATCACTGTGGGAGCTGGCTTGCCAGCGATGGCGTCGGCACATTCACCCTAAAACCCAAACCATATCGAACAAGTATCACCACCGCGTCCAATTAATATTGTACGAACCCCTCCCCCCTTTCCAATACTCGCCCTCAGCAACCACCCACCCGGGCCGGATGCGAACAGGCGAGGGAATGCGCGAGACCTGCGCATAGAAATGGCCGATAGCCCGGGGCGTGGATGCCGAGAGCCGCAAGGCTCCCTTCCCCGCTATCAGGAGATCGACTTCAATGATCATCGATATCAGCTGCTATCCCACGGATCTCGTGGACCTCGCCTGGAGGCATGACGGTGACCCGTTCACCGGCGAGCGTCTGCTGGAGATGATGGATGGCCCGTACATGGTCAACGGCAAGCCTCGCCGGATCGACAAAGCCTTCATCCAGCCGCCGCAGGGCAACACCATTTACACCTGGACCGACGGCGAACTCTCGGGCCGCGAATCCATCGACGCCTACATGGCCTACACCCTGAAAATGGTGCAGACCTACCCCGATCGTTTCATCGGCTGCTTCGTCTACAACCCGCGCTGCGGCGTGGAAAACGGCGTCGAGGCGATCGAGCGCTACGTCAAGCAACACGGTTTCAAGATGGTGCAGATGCAGGCCAACATGCACGCCTACCGGCCTGATCGTGCACTGGACTGGGTGCGCCCGTGCTTCGAGAAATGCGCCGAGCTGGGCATTCCGGTCAAGCTGCACACCGGCGACGGGCCGTACAGCATCCCCTCGGAGTGGGTGCCGATGATCAAGGAATTCCCCAACGTGAATTTCATCATGGCCCACTTCGGCGTGCAGACCGGCGGCGTCTACGTGTTCGAACCGATGCAATGGGCGATGGAGCTGCCCAACGTGTACTGCGAATCGGGCTGGTGCCTGCAATCGCGGATCGTCGAGTTCGCCAAGGTGCTGCCGACGCACAAGATCCTGTTCGGCACCGACACCCCGCCGAACGAACCGGGCATGTGGCTGCGCCTGCTCGAAGTGCTGTGCCACGAACCGCCGCAAGGCCTGAACCTCGACGAGGACACGCTCGAAGAGTACCTGGGCAACAACACCGCGCGGATGATCGGCCTCGAACCGACCCCGCCGCCGCGTTCCGTTTCCGAAGCAGAGGCGCAACTCAAGCGCCCCGTCACCACGCAACTGGCCAGGAGCTGAACCGATGATCATCGACACCCATCTGCACCCCACCAACCTGGTCGACGAGGCCTGGCGCCACACCGGCGAACCGTTCACCGGCGAGCGCATGCTCAAGCTGATGGACGGCCCGTACATGATCAACGGCAAGCCACGCCGCATCGATATGGGTTTTATCCAGCCGCCACCGGGCAACACCGGTTATCGCGACGGCAACCGCCGGGGCCGCGAAGGCGTGCGTGACTACATGTCGTACGTCGCCGAACTCTGTGTGAAGTACCCGGACCGCTTCATCGGCAACTTCAACTTCAACCCGCGCTGGGGCCCGGAAAACGGTGCGGCGGAGCTGGAATTCCACATCAAGGAATACGGCTTCAAGATGCTCAAGCTGCACGCCAACATGCACGGCTATCGCCCGGATCGGGCGCTGGACTGGCTGCGTCCGGCGATGAAAGTCTGCGCCAAGTACAACATCGTGGTGCTGATCCATACCGGCGACGGCCCGTACACCATTCCGACGATGTTCTACCCGATCATCCGCGAGTTCCCGATGGTCAATTTCATCATCGGCCACTTCGGCATCCAGACCGGCGGCAACTACTCGTTCGAGGCGTTCTGGATGGCGATGGACACGCCGAACGTTTACTGCGAATCCGGCTGGTGCTTCCAGTCACGGATCGTCGAATTCGCCAAGGAACTGCCGCGCAACAAGATCGTATTCGGCACCGACTCGCCGCCGAACGAACCGGGCATGTGGCTAAGGGAGCTTGAGGTGCTGTGCTCACCGGCACCGCAGGGTTTGGGCATCGATGAGGATCATCTCGAAGATTACCTGGGCAACAACATCGCGCGGTTGTGCGGAATCGAACCGACGCCACCGCCGAAGGATCTGGTTGAGGCGGATATTCGCCTGACGACCACGTACCTCTAGGCAACGCTGATTCCTGGGTAACGCTGATTCCTGGGGCACAAGGGAACCCTGTGGTGAGGGGATTTATCCCCTCACCACAAAGGCCCTCGCCACAGGAATCTCCTCAGCACCTAAGTGAACAGTAGAGGCAACACAGCGACTTTACAGGCACGAAGATGACCCGGCGTTTGCTCGACCGGCAGGCCAACGGCTGCTCGATCGAACGCCTTCTCACCCCTGCGTGCCTGCTTTTTACGAGGTGAAACCATGACCCGTTCGACGCTCGGCGATTCTCAGGATTTTCACGTGTTCATCGATGCCTATCGCCGAGAGTACCCGGACGATGTGCTGACCATCACCCAAACTGTTTCTGCCGATCAGGACATCACCGCCCTGGTCGATGCCCTCGCCGCACAGGGCCGCGATCCGTTGCTGATCTGCGAAAACGTCGGCGGCCTCAAGGTGCCGGTGGCGACCAACCTGTTTGCCTCCCGCACCCGCATCGCGCGGTTGTTCGGCGTAACGCCTGCACAACTGCACGAAACCTTCCAGCGCCGCGCCAACCAGCCCATCGCCCCGCGCTACGTGGAAAGCGGCCCGGTGCTTGATGAAGTGTTCGAAGGCGAAGCCGTGGATCTGGCGCTGCTGCCGATGCTCAAGCACTTCGACAGCGATCGCGGGCCATACATCACCAACGCGATCATCATCGCCGAGGACCCGCTGACCGGCATCGCCAACATGAGCTACCACCGCTCGATGCGCCACGCCCGCCAGTCCCTGGCGACCAGCCTGCACTCGCGCGGACATTTGTGGCGAATGCTGCAGACCGCTCGTGAACGCGGTGAAGAATTGCGCGTGGCGATGGTGGTCGGCGCGCATCCGCTGTTCATGCTCGCCGCCGCTGCACGTTTACCGTATGGCGCCGATGAGCGCGCTGTCGCTGGCGGGTTGTTCGGCGCACCGCTGGAACTGGTCAAGACCCCACGCTACGGCATCGGCGTCCCGGCATACGCCGAGTTCGTTCTCGAAGGCGCCATTGACCCGACGGCCTACGCCGAGGAAGGCCCGTTCGGCGAGTTCAGCGGTTATTCCTCGGATCGTTCGACCAACAATGTGCTGCGCGTCGACACCTTGTTGCGGCGCAAGGACGCCTGGCTGGTCGATGTCATGGGCGGCCGCTACGCCGAGCATCTGACCCTCGCCCGTCTGCCGCGCGAAGCGGAAATGAGCGAGAAGCTCAAGGCACGTTTCCCTGCCGTCACCGCCGTGCATTACCCGAACTCCGGCACCCACTTTCATTGCTACGTGGCGCTGGATCAGAGCCGCGACGGTGAAGCGCGGCAGATCATGCTCGCCCTGCTCGGCTGGGATCCGTATCTGAAAAGCGTGATCGCGGTGGACAGCGATATTGAGATCACCGACGACAGCCAGGTGTTGTGGGCGCTGGCCACGCATTTCCAGCCGCATCTGGACCTGTTCATGATCGACGGTTTGCCCGGCAGCCCGCTGGACCCGTCGTCCTCGGTCAACGGCACCACGTCGCGCATGGGTCTTGACGCCACCCGTGGCTCGGGCTTCGACGGGATCAAGGCGCAGCTCGATCAGGACGTGCTCGAACGTGCCCGGCAATTGCTCAAGGGTCTGGCATCGTGAACCGTCAGCGGATGGTGGTCGGCATCAGCGGCGCGTCCGGCTTCATCTACGGCGTGCGCCTGCTGCAATTGCTCGCCGAACTGGACATCGAAAGCCACCTGATCATCAGCCGCGCCGCGCTGCTGACCATGGCCCACGAGACCGACTACAAACTGGCCGATGTCACTGCACTCGCCAGCCACTACCACCGCGCCGATGACGTCGCGGCCGGGATTGCCAGCGGTTCGTTTCGCTGCCTCGGCATGGTGGTCGCGCCGTGTTCGATGCGCACCCTGGCGGAGATCGCCACCGGCACCTCCTCCGGGCTGATCGGCCGCGCCGCCGACGTCACCCTCAAGGAACGCCGCACCTTGGTGCTGATGGCCCGCGAAACCCCGCTGACCCTCGCCCACCTGCGCAACATGACGGCCGTGACCGAGATGGGCGGGATCATCGCCCCACCGGTGCCGGCGTTTTATGCCCGGCCCGAAAGCCTGGCGCAGATGGTCGATCACAGTCTGGGCAGAGTGCTCGACCTGTTGGGCCTAGATGCCGGGGTTGCCACCCGCTGGAAAGAACACCCAAATCCCAATGTGGATATGAATACCTGTGGTGAGGGGATTTATCCCCGACCGACTGCTCAGCAGTCGCAAAACCTGTGAATGAGGTTTTCCTGACACAGCGCAATTGCAGATTTTGGGGCCGCTTCGCGACCCATCGGGGATAAATCCCCTCGCCACAAACGCCAATCAAAGGAGCTCCAGATGAACACCCCCTTCAACGCCCCAACCCGCAACACCAAAATCCCCGTGACCATCCTCACCGGCTTCCTCGGTGCCGGCAAAACCACCCTGCTCAACTACATCCTCAAGGAAAACCACGGACGCAAGATC
This sequence comes from Pseudomonas sp. S8, assembly GCF_050473925.1. NCBI lineage: Bacteria > Pseudomonadati > Pseudomonadota > Gammaproteobacteria > Pseudomonadales > Pseudomonadaceae > Pseudomonas > Pseudomonas sp. S8. The sequence goes on along the minus strand of NZ_JBFDVZ010000016.1, from coordinate 648,972 downwards.
GCCGTGATCGAGAACGAGTTCGGCGAGGTCGGCATCGACGGCGATCTGGTGCTCAGCTCGGAGACCGAAGAAATCTACGAAATGGTCAACGGCTGCGTGTGCTGCACCGCCGAAGTTCGTGAGGATCTGGTGCGCATCGTCCGCGAACTGGTGGCGCGCCCGGTGCGCCTCGATCACATCCTGATCGAGACCAGCGGGCTGGCCGACCCGTACCCGGTGGCGCAAAGCTTTTTCATCAATGACCCGATTGCCGAGGACGTCGAACTCGATGCGATCGTGACCATGGTCGACGCCAAGCACATCGCCCAACACCTGGAGGATCTGCAACTGGATGGCGTCGACAATCAGGCGGTGGATCAGATCGTCTGCGCCGACCGCATCGTCATCAACAAGGTCGATCTGGTCAGCCCTGAGGAGGTGGACATTCTGCGCGGCAAGATCCGTGGTTTGAACGCCACGGCGGATCTGGTGACCTCCACTCATGCGCAGATCGACCTGACGAAAATCCTCGGCATCGGCGCCTTCGAATGCACGCAGAAGCTCATGGAAATCGGCGCTGAACCTGAGCATCACGACCATGAACACCACCATGATGAGCCCGACCACGAACACGACCCGAGCGTGTCATCGGTGGGCATCGCCGTGGACGGTGCGGTCAACCTGATGGCGTTCCACCACTGGATCAGCGAACTGCGCTCGTCCCAGGCCGACAACCTCTATCGCATGAAAGGCGTGCTGGCCGTGGCCAACGAAGACCAGCGCTACGTGCTGCAAGGCGTGCACAGCCTGGTGGAGTTCCGCGCCTCGACCGCCTGGGGCACGGAGCCCCGCTCGAGCAAGATCGTGTTCATCGGCCGTGACCTGGACCGCGCGGCGCTGAACCAGGGCTTTGCCGCCTGCCTCGCAGGCTGAACAAGGCATCGGAGCCGGTGGATGGCGGCTTCGGGCACGAATGACTGATGCCCAATGGCACTGAAATCTGTGGAGTGAACCCTGTAATGAGGTCACCCGTGGCGAGGGGATTTATCCCCGACCGGTTGCGCAGCAGCCGCAAATCCAGCACATGCGGTTTGTCTGGTAAACCGCAAGTTCAGGTTTTGGGGGTGCTTCGCACCCCATCGGGGATAAATCCCCTCACCACAAAGGCTCACTCCAACAGGTGATCTGCAGCAGGCATCAGACGAATACCCCTCTCTACCGCATAAAAACAGCCAGAGGTGATTCCCCATGTCGTCAGCCACTCCTTCCTCCACCGTGCACCCCGTCGACCGCGTTTTGCCGGTGCGACAGATGCTCACCCTCGGCCTGCAACACATGGCCGTCTCGTACATCGGCGCCATCGCCGTGCCGTTGATCGTTGCCAGTGCATTGAAAATGTCCCACGCCGATACCGTAGTGCTGATCAGTACCACGCTGTTCTGCTCGGGCATCGCCACCCTGTTGCAGACCGTCGGTTTCTGGAAATTCGGCGTGCGCCTGCCGATCCTGCAAGGTGTGGCGTTCAGCAGCGTCGGCCCGGTAATCGCCATCGGCAGCAACCCCGATGTGGGCTTCCCCGGGGTCTGCGGCGCGGTGATCGGTGCCGGGATTTTCACCCTGCTGATGGCGCCATTCGTGGGCCGATTACGGCGGTTTTTCCCGCCGGTGGTGACCGGTTGCATCGTCACCGTGATCGGCTTGCAGCTGTTTCCGATCGCCTATGAATGGGTCGGTGGCGGGCGCAACGCGAGCAACTTCGGCGCGCCGGCCTTTCTCGCGGTGGCGGTGGTGGTGCTGCTGACCATTCTGCTGGTCAATCGCTACGGCAGCCCGCTGCTGCGCAACATGGCGGTGCTGGTGGGCATGTTGGTCGGCGCCGGTCTGGCCTACGGTCTGGGCATGGGCAATTTCCACAGTGTTGAAGAGGCGCCGTGGCTGACCGTGCCCTACCCGTTCTACTTCGGCCTGCCGACGTTCAGCCTGATCCCCATCGCGACCATGGTGGTGGTGATGATCGTGCAGATGGTCGAGTCGATGGGGCTGTTCGTGGCCATCGGCGACATCGTCGACAAACCGGTGGAAGACCAGCAAGTGGTCAACGGCCTGCGCGCCAACGGCCTGGCCAGCACCATCGCCGGGATGTTCGCTGCTTTCCCGTTCATTGCCTTCATGGAAAACGTCGGTCTGGTGATCCTGACCGGCGTGCGCAGCCGTTGGGTGGTCGCCGTCAGCGGCCTGCTGATGTGTTCGATTGCGCTGGTGCCCAAGGCCGGGGCGATCATCGCCTCAATGCCGACGGCGGCGCTGGGCGGTGCCGGCATTGCCATGTTCGGCGTGGTCGCGGCGGCGGGTATCCAGACCCTGGCCAAGGTCGACTACGAACGCAATCGCTACAACGTATTGATCGTCGGTTTCACCATCGCCGCCGCGCTGGTACCGGTGCTCGCGCCGACTCTGTTCAAACAACTGCCCGAGTGGTCACAGCCGTTCCTGCACAGCAGCGTGGTCATCGCCTGCCTGGTGTCGGTGCTGCTCAACGCGGCGCTCAACGGCGTCAGCGTGCCAGACACCACACCCGGCAAATCCGCCTCGCACATTCTCTGACTGGAGCCTGCCATGACTCAACTTCAAAACATCCTGATCAAAAACCCGCTCGCGGTGATGACCGGCCTGCGCGGTCCGCGTGCCCGGGCCGGCGCGGTGGACATTCGCGTGATCAACGGACGCATCGCCGAAATGGCCGCCGACCTTGAGCCACACCCCGGCGAACGGGTGATCGATGCACGCAACTGCGTGGTCTATCCGGGCTGGATCAACACCCACCATCACCTGTTCCAGAACCTGCTCAAAGCCGTACCCGAAGGTTTGAATCAGGATCTGCAAGGCTGGCTGGCGAGTGTGCCCTACCCACGCTTGAACCGCTTTACCCCGCAATTGGCAAGGATCGCCGCCCGTCTGGGCATGGTCGAGTTGCTGCTGTCCGGGGTGACGACCTGCGCCGATCATCACTATCTCTATCACGCCCACGGCACAACCGAGACCGGGGATCTGCTGTTCGATCTGGCCGACGAATTCGGCCTGCGCTTTGTGCTGTGTCGCGGTGGCGCACTGGAGTCCGCCAGCGCCCACCCGGGCTTCTCGAAAACCGCGCTGCAACCGGAAAGCCTCGAACAAATGGTCGGCGACATCGAGCGGCTGAAATCGCTGTATCACCAGGACACCCCGGACGCCCTGCGCCGGGTGGTCGTCGCACCCACCACGCCAACCTTTTCGCTGCCACCGACCCTGCTGCGCGAACTGGCACACACCGCACGCGGCCTCGGTTTGCGCCTGCACACACATCTGTCGGAAACCCAGAACTATGTGAATTTCTGCCGCGACAAGTACAACTGCCTGCCGGTGGAATTCGTCGCCGAACACGAATGGCTCGGCCCCGACGTCTGGTTCGCCCACGCCGTGCACCTGCAACCGGGGGAAATCCGCATGCTCGCCCAGACCGGCAGCGGCGTCTCGCACTGCCCGGTAAGCAATGCGCGCCTGGGCAGTGGCGTCGCGCCGGTGCCGCAAATGTTTGAGGCCGGCGTACCAATCTCCCTCGGCGTCGACGGCGTCGCGTCCAACGAATCCGGGAGCATGGTCGGCGAAGCCAGCACCGCGTGGCTGATCCACCGCGCCGAACAAGGCGCCTCGGCGACCACCGCCGAAGACGTGATCCACTGGGGCACGGCGGGCGGTGCACAGGTATTGGGACTGGGCGCGGTCGGCACACTGCAAGTCGGGCAAGCCGCGGATCTGGTGATCTACAGCCTCGACCATCCCCGCTTCTTCGGCTTCCACGATTGCGCGGTTGCCCCGGTGGTGGCCGGTGAACCCATTACCGTGAAATACAGCCTGGTGGGCGGCAGGATCGTGGTCGATAACGGCGTGATTCCGGGGCTGGACATCGAACGGATGCGCGCCGAGGCGTGGGAAGGTGTGCAGGCGATGATGAAAATCGAGGATTGATCCGATCTCACATTCAATGCAAAACCCTGTGGGAGCTGGCTTGCCAGCGATGGCGGGCTGTCAGTCAATGCAGCAGAGACTGCCCCACTGCTATCGCTGGCAAGCCAGCTCCCACAAAACATTGAGTCATTCGCGGATTCGGGGTTTGTCGACTAACGTTAATTCCTCATCGGATTGAGCCCCTGCCAGCTACACCGGGCTCTTGATCAAGGAGAGACTGATGACGTCGCGTCGCAACATCGAACAGACTTATCGCACCTGGTCCAGCCCGATTCTGCTGGAGCTGAAAAAGCGTGAACACCAAATGGCGCCGGTCGAGCGTCAGGCACTGGAGAATGTGTTGGTCGAACGAAGGTTGCTTGATGTCGGCAACCCCAACGGCCCTGACCGACGTCAGGGCACTGCAAGTAAAAATGACCGGCCCGGTTGATCAAACCAAGTCGTTCCTGCAGGTGACCACTAAAAGATCGCAGCCTTCGGCAGCTCCTACAGGTTGAATGCAATCCAACTGTAGGAGCTGCCGAAGGCTGCGATCTTTTGATCTTCAGGCGGCGCGCTGCCCCTCAGCCACCATCGCCGAAGCCGCCAACATCGCCCGCAACAACACCGCACACCCGGCCGCCAGATCATCCGGCGCGGCATTCTCGATTTCGTTGTGGCTGATGCCGCCTTCGCACGGCACGAAGATCATTCCGGCCGGGCCGAGTTCGGCGAGGAAGATCGCGTCGTGGCCGGCGCCGCTGACGATGTCCATGTGTGACAAGCCCAGGCCTTTCGCCGCGCCGCGCACGGCTTCGACGCAGCCCTTTTCGAAGTACAGCGGCGGGAAGTCGGCGGTCGGAGTCAGTTCATAGGTCAGGCCGTGTTCTTCGCAGGTCGCGTCGATGACCTGCTTCACTTCGGCAATCATCGAATCGAGGCGCTCTGGCTGCAGATGGCGGAAGTCGAGGGTCATGCGCACTTCGCCGGGGATGACGTTACGCGAGCCGGGATAGGCTTGCAGGCAACCGACGGTGCCGCAAGCATGGGGTTGGTGGCCGAGGGCGGCGCGATTGACCGCGCCGACGATGACCGAGGCGCCGACCAGGGCGTCCTTGCGCAGGTGCATCGGCGTTGGCCCGGCGTGCGCTTCGACGCCGCGCAGTTTCAGGTCGAACCACTTCTGCCCGAGGGCGCCGAGTACCACGCCGATGGTTTTCTGCTCGTCTTCGAGGATCGGGCCTTGTTCGATGTGCGCTTCGAAATAGGCGCCGACCTTGTGCCCGCTGACGTTGCGTGACCCGGCGTAACCAATGGCGTTGAGCGCTTCGCCAACCGTGACGCCGTCGGCATCGACCTTGGCCAGGGTTTCTTCGAGGGTGAATTTCTCGGCGAACACGCCGGAACCCATCATGCACGGAGCAAAGCGCGAGCCTTCTTCGTTGGTCCAGACCACCACTTCCAACGGCGCTTCGGTTTCCACACCGAGGTCATTGAGGGTACGCAGCACTTCGACGCCGGCGAGCACGCCGAAGCAGCCGTCGAATTTGCCGCCGGTAGGTTGGGTGTCGATGTGGCTACCGGTCATCACCGGCGGCAGGTTCGGATTACGCCCCGGGCGGCGGGCGAAGATGTTGCCGACTGCATCCACTGTGACGCTGCATCCGGCGTCCTTGCACCACTGCACGAACAGGTCACGGGCCTGGCGATCGAGGTCGGTCAGGGCCAGACGACAGACCCCGCCCTTGACCGTGGCACCGAGCTTGGCCAGTTGCATGAGCGAGGCCCAGAGGCGGTCGCGGTTGATGTGCTGATGGGTGGATTGCAGAACGTCTACGGCTGCGTTCATGTTGATCTCCTCAGGCAGTTTCTTAGGGTATTTCTTTGGTGTTTTCCAGGCCGCCATCGCTGGCAAGCCAGCTCCCACAGGTTTTGAGTGAACTCATGGTTTGTGTACGACTTGATCCTTGTGGGAGCTGGCTTGCCAGCGATGAGGCCCTCCCTCACACCGGTGATTTCACGACCGAAGGCTGCGCCCGCATCACGCACAACCCGTAATAAATCACCCCGCCCAGCGCCGAGCCGGTAAACCAGCCGTAGCTGTAAAACCAGCTGAACGCATCGCTACCCAGCGACAGCAGGGTCAGCACCACCGGCACGCCAAACGCGGCAAACCCGGCCCAGTTCCACGCCGGATACACGTCATCGCGGTACAGCCCGGCCAGGTCCAGTTGCTGTTTCTTGATCAGGAAATAGTCCACCACCATGATCCCGGCGATCGGCCCGAGCAGGCTCGAATAGCCCAGCAGCCAGTTGGAATACACGGTTTCCAGGCTGACATCGGAAACGATCAGACCGAGCTTTTTCAGCAGTTCGTGGGCCATCAACGCCAGCCCGACGAAGCCGGTGAGCAACACCGCTTTGGTACGGTTGATCACCTTGGGCGCGATGTTCTGGAAGTCGTTGGTTGGCGAAACAATGTTCGCCGCCGTATTGGTCGACAGCGTGGCGATGATGATCAGCGCCATGGCCACCGCTACCCACAGCGGGCTCTGGATATGGCCGATCAGGCTGACCGGATCCGATACCGTGACACCGACCAGCTTCACCGACGCGGCGGTCATCACCACCCCCAGCGAAGCGAACAGGAACATGGTCAGCGGCAGGCCGAAAATCTGCCCGAGGATCTGGTCTTTCTGGCTTTTGGCGTACCGGCTGAAGTCGGGAATGTTCAGCGACAACGTGGCCCAGAAGCCGACCATCGCCGTCAGCCCCGCAGCGAAGTAACTGACCACGCTCGCGCCTTCGGGGCGTTTCGGTGGAATCGCCAGCAGCTCGCTCATCGACACATTGGGCATGGCCCACATCAGCAAGCCAATGCCGACTGCCACCAGCAGCGGCGCGGACAGGGTTTCCAGCCACTTGATCGACTCGGCACCACGGATCACCACCCACAGGTTCAGCGACCAGAAGATCATGAAACCGATCACCTCCCCCGTTCCGCCGAGGGATTTCCAGCCGTCGAAGATCGAGCCAAGAAACAGGTGAATCGCCAGCCCGCCAAACATCGTTTGAATCCCGAACCAGCCACACGCCACCAGCGCACGAATCAGGCACGGCACGTTGGAACCGAGCACGCCGAATGACGAGCGCAGCAACACCGGGAACGGAATGCCGTACTTGGTGCCGGGGAAAGCATTGAGGGTCAGCGGGATCAGCACGATGACGTTGGCCAGTAGAATCGCCATCAGCGCTTCGCCGACAGTCAGGCCGAAGTACGCGGTGAGCACGCCGCCGAGGGTGTAAGTCGGCACGCACACCGACATGCCGACCCACAGCGCGGTGATGTGCCATTTGTTCCAGGTCCGCTCGCGCACCTTGGTCGGTGCCATATCGTGGTTGTAACGGGGACTGTCGAGGACGTCGCTGCCGGCTTCGAGTTCGAACAAGCCGTCGCGCTCGGTCACTTGCGATCTGTTCTGTTGCATGGCCGCTCCACTGTTCTTCTGATTATTTTTTTGCTCATCAGGCGGCTGCACACCAGGGTGCGAGCCGGACGATGGCCGGAGGAACTGACAACTTTCTTGCACCGGCCATGGTGACAGCGGCGGCATCAATAAACGTGCCGGGTACTCCGTCTGACGCTCAGGCGGTGTTACAAACGCATTGCAACTTTCTGATAATTCACGGTTTTAATTATTCACCGGAGGAGTCCGCGAAAACCTGTCTGCACGCTCAGGCTAAACGTTTGCCAAGTTGTCCGAACTGTCAGGACTCAATCTGGTGCACTGCACTTTTTTTCATTACGGGCGATCAACCGCAGCTCAACTTCAAGCAGCTGATTTCACATAGGAAATCTTGCTCATATTTCCATCCTGTCAAGTGCGTCAAAATGGTGAACAGCCTCACCATTTTGGTGATTTCAATTTTTAATCGTTATTTTTCAACAACTTAAAATAGCAATAAGCTTATAAAAAATAATCTTGATCAATTTGATAACTGCGACTAGCTTCTATTCCTGACAGCACTGACAGGAATATACCGATCAGCGTTGAACACCAATAAAACATTGAGAACCGGCACAAGTCGGTCATGCCTGCGAGGAACTCGGAATGTCTCTGTTGATCCGTGGCGCCACCGTTGTTACCCATGATGAAAGTTATCGCGCCGACGTCTATTGCGCCGACGGCGTGATCAAAGCCATTGGTCAAAACCTGGATATTCCCGCCGGTGCCGAAGTGCTCGACGGCAGCGGCCAATACCTGATGCCCGGCGGCATCGATCCACACACCCACATGCAATTGCCCTTCATGGGCACCGTGGCCAGTGAAGACTTTTACAGCGGCACCGCTGCGGGTCTGGCTGGCGGTACCACATCGATCATCGACTTCGTGATTCCCAATCCGCAGCAGTCGTTGATGGAAGCGTTCCATCAGTGGCGCGGCTGGGCCGAGAAGTCGGCATCGGACTACGGCTTCCACGTCGCGATCACTTGGTGGAGCGAGCAGGTGCGCGAGGAAATGGCCGAGCTGGTCAGCCACCACGGGATCAACAGCTTCAAGCATTTCATGGCCTACAAGAACGCGATCATGGCCGCCGACGACACGCTGGTGGCGAGTTTCGAGCGCTGCCTGGAACTCGGCGCCGTGCCGACCGTGCATGCGGAAAACGGCGAACTGGTTTATCACCTGCAACGCAAGTTGATGGCCCAGGGCATCACCGGGCCGGAAGCCCATCCTCTGTCGCGGCCATCGCAGGTGGAAGGCGAAGCGGCGAGCCGGGCGATTCGCATTGCCGAGACCATCGGCACGCCGTTGTACCTGGTGCACGTGTCGACCAAGGAAGCGCTGGACGAAATCACTTACGCCCGCAGCAAGGGCCAACCGGTATACGGCGAAGTGCTGGCCGGGCATTTGTTGCTCGACGACAGCGTCTACCAGCACCCGGACTGGCAGACCGCCGCCGGTTACGTGATGAGCCCGCCGTTCCGCCCGCGCGGGCATCAGGAGGCCCTTTGGCATGGCCTGCAGAGCGGTAATCTGCACACCACCGCCACCGACCACTGCTGCTTCTGCGCCGAGCAAAAAGCCGCCGGGCGCGACGACTTCAGCAAGATCCCCAACGGCACCGCCGGCATCGAAGACCGCATGGCGGTGTTGTGGGATGAAGGGGTCAACAGCGGCCGTTTGTCGATGCAGGATTTCGTCGCCCTCACCTCCACCAATACCGCAAAAATCTTCAACCTCTATCCGCGCAAAGGCGCGATTCGCATCGGCGCCGACGCCGACCTGGTGCTGTGGGACCCGCAAGGCACCCGCACCATTTCCGCCAAGACCCACCATCAGCAGGTGGACTTCAACATTTTCGAAGGCAAGACCGTGCGCGGCGTGCCGAGTCATACCGTCAGCCAGGGCAAAGTGGTCTGGGCCGACGGCGATCTGCGCGCCGAGCGCGGCGCCGGGCGGTTCATCGAACGACCGGCGTATCCGGCGGTGTTTGATTTGCTGAGCAAGCGGGCTGAGATGCATAAGCCGACGGCTGTGAAACGCTGAAATCCAGGCCTTCGGCCTATCGCTGGCAAGCCAGCTCCCACAGGGATTCTGGGTGTTCGAAAAACCTTGTGGGAGCTGGCTTGCCAGCGATGAGGCCATCCCAAGCGACACAAAAACCACTGCCCATCAGAGGCAGAGAACCTCAATAACCGTGAGGCAAAAAACCGTGATCGAGACCCTGAACCATCTTCCGCACCCGCACGAAAGCGCGGCCGCCCTCGCCGGCCATTTCACTGATCTGGCGCCACCGCTCAATGCCCGGCAGGCACATCTGGAAGCCTCGCGCTGCCTGTATTGCTACGACGCGCCTTGCGTCAATGCGTGCCCCAGCGAGATCGATATTCCATCGTTCATCCGTAACATCCATCAGGACAACGTGCCCGGTGCGGCGCAAAAAATTCTTTCGGCGAACATCCTCGGCGGCAGTTGCGCCCGGGTCTGCCCGACGGAAATCCTCTGCCAGCAAGCCTGCGTGCGCAACAACGCCCAGGAGTGCGCGCCAGTGCTGATCGGCCTGTTGCAACGCTACGCCGTGGATAACGCGAATTTCACCGAGCACCCGTTCCAGCGTGCAGCGAGCACCGGCAAGCGCATCGCCGTGGTCGGCGCCGGGCCAGCGGGTTTGTCCTGTGCCCACCGCAGTGCCATGCACGGCCACGACGTGGTGATTTTCGAAGCACGGGAAAAGGCTGGCGGCCTCAATGAATACGGGATCGCCAAGTACAAACTGGTCGACGACTACGCGCAAAAGGAACTGGATTTCCTTCTGCAGATCGGCGGTATCGAAATCCGTCACGGACAGAAACTCGGCGAGAATCTGACCCTCAGCGAGCTGCATCAGCAGTTCGACACGGTGTTCCTCGGCCTCGGCCTGAATGCCAGCAAACAGCTCGGCCTGCCCCACGAAGACGCGCCCGGCCTGCTCGCCGCCACTGACTACATCCGCGAACTGCGCCAGGCCGATGACCTGACGCAACTGCCACTGGCCGAACGCTGCATCGTCCTCGGCGCCGGCAACACAGCGATCGACATGGCCGTGCAAATGGCCCGTCTCGGAGCGCGTGACGTGAATCTGGTGTATCGCCGGGGTGCGGCGGACATGGGCGCAACCGGTCACGAACAAGACATTGCCAAGGCCAATCAGGTACGCCTGCTGACCTGGGCGCAACCGGAAGAAGTGCTGCTCGACGCACAAGGAAAGGTGCGCGGTATGCGTTTCGCTCGCACGCAACTGGTCGACGGTCGCCTGCAAACCACGGGCGAAACTTTCGAGCTGGCCGCCGACGCGATCTTCAAAGCCATCGGCCAGGCCTTCGACAGCAGCGCCCTCGTCGACCCGCTGGCGCGCGAACTCAAGCGTCAGGGCGAACGGATTCAGGTTGACGACAACCTGCGCACCAGCATCCCCGGCGTGTATGCCGGCGGCGACTGCACCAGTCTCGATCAAGACCTCACCGTGCAAGCCGTACAGCACGGCAAACGCGCCGCCGAGGCGATCAACGCGCAACTGATGCTCAACGTGGAGGCTGCATAAATGGCCGATCTCTCGATAGTCTTCGCCGGCATCAAAGCGCCCAATCCGTTCTGGCTGGCCTCCGCGCCGCCGACCGACAAGGCCTACAACGTGGTCCGCGCCTTCGAGGCCGGCTGGGGTGGCGTGGTCTGGAAAACCCTCGGCGAGGACCCGGCAGCGGTCAACGTCTCGTCGCGCTACTCGGCACACTACGGCAACAACCGTGAAGTGCTGGGCATCAACAACATCGAACTGATCACCGACCGCTCGCTGGAGATCAACCTGCGCGAAATCACCCAGGTGAAGAAGGACTGGCCGGATCGTGCGCTGATCGTCTCGCTGATGGTGCCGTGCGTCGAGGAGTCGTGGAAACACATCCTGCCACTGGTGGAGGCCACCGGCGCTGACGGCATCGAGCTGAATTTCGGTTGCCCGCACGGCATGCCCGAACGCGGCATGGGCGCGGCGGTGGGTCAGGTGCCGGAATACGTCGAGCAGGTCACTCGCTGGTGCAAGACCTATTGCTCGTTGCCGGTGATCGTCAAGCTGACGCCGAACATCACTGACATCCGCGTTGCCGCTCGCGCGGCCCATCGCGGTGGCGCCGATGCGGTGTCGCTGATCAACACCATCAACTCGATTACCAGCGTCGACCTGGAACACATGGTCGCCCTGCCCACCGTCGGCAGCAAAAGCACCCACGGCGGTTATTGCGGCTCAGCGGTCAAACCGATTGCGCTGAACATGGTCGCCGAGATCGCCCGTGATCCGCAGACCCAGGGCCTGCCGATCTGCGGCATTGGCGGCATCGGCAGTTGGCGTGACGCGGCGGAGTTCATGGCGCTGGGCAGCGGCGCGGTGCAGGTGTGCACGGCGGCGATGCTGCATGGCTTCCGGATTGTCGAGGAGATGAAGGACGGGCTGTCGCGCTGGATGGACAGTCAGGGTTACGCCAACATCGCCGAGTTTTCCGGGCGTGCGGTGGGCAACACCACTGACTGGAAGTACCTCGACATCAACTATCAGGTCATTGCCAGGATTGATCAGGACGCGTGCATCGGTTGCGGGCGCTGCCACATTGCTTGCGAAGACACGTCACACCAGGCGATCAGCAGCCTCAAGCAGGCCGACGGCACGCATAAATATGAAGTGATTGATGAGGAATGTGTCGGCTGCAACCTGTGCCAGATCACCTGCCCGGTGGCGGACTGTATCGAGATGGTGCCGATGGAAACGGGCAAGCCGTTTCTGGACTGGAATCATGATCCGCGCAATCCGTACCATGTCTCACCCTAGGCCAGGTAGCGTCTGAACAGACGCCTTCGCGAGCAAGCTCGCTCCCACAGGGTTCTCTGGTGTTCATGGCACTTGAGGACAACCCGAAAACCTGTGGGAGCGGGCTTGCCCGCGAAGGGGTCGGCAGTCACAACACAAGGCTCAAGGTTCTAATCCGATCCCCCGCAAAATCACACTGGTCACCGTCTGCACCGCCCGCTCGAACTGCATGTCCGACAGCGGCTGATGCTCGTTCAGAATATTCACCTGATGATCGAAGTCGGCGTAGTGCTGGGTCGAGGCCCAGATCATGTACAGCAGGCTCGAAGGCTCCACCGGCAGAATCCGCTGGTCCTCCACCCACTGGCGGATCTTCGCTTCCTTCATCTTTGCCCAGTCGTACAGGCTGACGTCCAGCGCCTCGCCCAGGGTCGGCGCACCGTGGATGATCTCGTTGGCCCAGACTTTGGAACCATAAGGCCGGCTGCGCGAGTGGTTCATCTTGGCGCGGATGTAGCTGCTGAGCACCACCCGTGGATCGTCGAACATCTCAAAGCACAGCGCGTCCTGTTTCCACACCTCCAGCAGGTCGAACAGCACCGCGCTGTACAGTTCGCTCTTGGTGGAAAAGTAGTAATGCAGGTTGGAGCGCGGCAGTTGCACTTCGGCGGCGATGTCGGCCATGGCGGTGCCGCCGAAGCCTTTTTCGGCGAAGACTTTTTCCGCCGCCAGCAGAATTTTCTCGACGTTACTGCGACGGATCTCGATCTTGTGATTGCCCATGAGGGCTCCCTGACAACGACGTTGTTGAAGACTAGCATCCGCTCTGGCCTCGGGGCGACCGCTGCAAACAAAACTTCGTACGAAGGTCGGCGCATGGCTAAACTGGCGCTTCTTTGTCCTGCCTCAGAGGTACCCGCGATGCTGTTCAAGAACGTCCTGACCACCACTGCCCTGCTCGCTTCGCTGTGCGCCGCATCCTCCGTTTTTGCCCACGCCCACTTGAAAAGCCAGACCCCGGCCGCCGACAGCACCGTCGCCGCGCCGGCCGATCTGCGCCTGACCTTTTCCGAAGGCGTCGAAGCCAGTTTCACCACAGTCAGCCTGACCCACGACGGCGCCCCGGTCGCGATCAAACCTTTGAGTACCGAAGGCGACAAGAAAACCCTGATCGTCACCCCTGCCGCGCCACTCAGTGCCGGTGAATACAAAGTCGAATGGCATGCGGTGTCGGTCGACACGCACAAGAGCGAAGGCGCCTATCAGTTCAAGGTCGGCCAGTAATTCATGAGTGAAACGCTGGTGCTGTGCCGCTTCGTGCATTTCAGCGCGGTGTTGATGCTGTTCGGCGCCTGGCTGTTTCGGCCACTGCTGCTCAAGGCGCCAGTGCCGACACTGGATCGGCATCTGGCGCGACTGGCGCGCTGGCTGACGGCAATTGCGCTGGTCAGCGGTGTCACCTGGGCGCTGCTGATCACGGCGAGCATGGCCGGTTCGGCCGCGGCCGCGTTCGATCCGGACACGATTGGCCTGGTGCTGGGCAATACGTTTTTCGGTCAGGTCTGGCGTTGGCATCTGCTGATCAACGCGCTGTTGCTGGCGTTGCTGTTTACGCCGTGGCGATCGAGCCTGCCGCTGCGTCTGGGCTTGAGCGCGCTGCTCCTGGCGACCCTGGCGCCGGTCGGGCACGGCGCGATGCTCGACGGCCTCAGCGGGCAACTGCTGATCCTCAACCAGATCGTTCACCTGACCTGCGTCGCCGCATGGCTCGGCGGTCTGTTGCTGCTGGTATTGATCCTGCGCCAACCCGGCGAAACGATGAGCCGGATCCTGCAACGCTTCAGCGGTGTCGGTTATGCCATCGTCGGCGGGCTGCTGATTACCGGCCTGATCAACGTGCGCGTGCTGACCGGGCAATGGTGGCCGACGCCGCTGTTCAGTGGCTTTGCCCTGATCCTGCTGATCAAGGCGTTGCTGGTGCTGGGGATGCTCGCGCTGGCGCTGTTCAATCGCTTGCGGATTGATGATTGCGAACAGCGGATGGGCGTGCTCAAGCGCAGTGTGCTGCTGGAGTGGTTATTGGGGATGGGTGCCGTTGCTGCGGTCTCCCTTCTCGGCACCCTGCCGCCGATGATTGCAGCCTGAAAAGCAAAAGATCGCAGCCTTCGGCAGCTCCTACATTGGAATGCGATTCCCTGTAGGAGCTGCCGAAGGCTGCGATCTTTTTGCTCTTAATGCGGTTGTGTGTCGCCCGCTGCGGTGTCGATGCTGACCACCACCGACATCCCCGGGCGCAAGCGTTCCTCCTCCTGCTGATCCGGATCGATGGTGATCCGCACCGGCACGCGCTGGGCGATTTTCACGAAGTTGCCCGTGGCGTTATCCGCCTGCAGCAGGGCGAACTCCGAACCGGTGCCGGGCGAAATGTGCTGCACATGGCCGGTGAACTGGCGGTGGTTCAGCGCATCAACGGTGAAGCGCACCGGCTGCCCGACACGCACGTTGTCCATCTGGGTTTCCTTCATGTTGGCGATCACCCATTTCTGATTTGGCACCAACGCCATCAGCTGCGCCCCGGAGTTGACGTAGGCGCCCAGGCGCACGCCGATCTGCCCGAGCTGGCCGTCTCGCGGGGCGACGATGCGCGTATTCGACAAGTCGATTCGCGCCAGTTGCACCGCCGCTTCAGCGCTGGCCACCGCCGCCTCCAGCGAACCGCGATTGACGATCACCGTCTGCAGATCCTGCCGGGCGATCTCCAGATTGGCCTTGGCCTGCGCCACCGCCGCAATGCTCTGTGCATTGGCCGCGAGCGCCACGTCCATCTCGCGTTTCGACACCGAGCCGTCACTCACCAGCTCCTTGTTACGGCGCAGATCCGCCTCGCTTTTACGCAACTGCGCCTCGCTGTCGGCCACCACCGCCTGACGCAGTTTGATCGTCGCTTCGGCACTGTTGCGTTGCTGCACCACATTGGCCAGCGCGGCCTTCTGCACCGCCAGTTGCGCCAGCGCCTGATCGAGACGTTGCTGATAAATCCGGTCATCCAGGCGCACCAGCAAATCACCGGCCTTCACGTACTGGAAGTCCTGCACCGGCACCTCGAACACGTAGCCACTGAGCTGCGGGCCGATGATCGTCACCTGACCGCGCACCAGGGCGTTTTCCGTGGTTTCTACCGCACTGCTGAACGGCGGCAGTTGCCAGGCGTAGAGCACGATCAGCACACCGACGATGGCAATCGCGGCAAAGCCCAGTGACGAGATGATCCGCACCCGCAACGAGCGCGGCTCGGTGTTCGGCGAGGACGGCGGCGCCACGCCTTCCGGGGTGGCGGCGATGGCATTGGTGGTTGTGGTGGTCGGTTCGGTCATGAATGGGAGGCACCGTCAGGAGGTACGGAAGGCGCTGGGTCGACGGCTTTGGTGGTGCTCATCAGCCACAGCGCACGAATGGACAGCCAGATCATGGTCAGCACCGCAATCACGGCGATCAGCATGAACACATCGTTATAGGCCAGCACGTTGGCTTCACGAGTGGCCGCGTTGGCCAGGCTGCGAATCCCGGCCAGGTTGCGCAGACTCGGGTCGGCCAGCAAGCTGCCATAGGCCGAACCGCCGCTTTGTACGCGCGCAGCCACCAGCGGATCGGACAGCGTCAGGTGCTCGACCAGGTGGCTGGAGTGGAATTTCTCGCGCACGATCTGGAACGTGCCCAACAACGCCGCGCCGAGCAGGCCGCCGAGGTTGTTGCAGATCCCGAACAACACCGAAAAACTCACCAGATTGCGCGGGTTGGTCAACACGTTGCGGGTGCCGAACACCATGGTCGGGCCCAGAAAGAACGTGCTGCCGAAGGCCAGCAGGAACTGGCTGAAATACAGGTTTTGCGGACGGGTCAGGTTGTTGGAAAAACTGTCCATCACCGAGCCGGTGGCCATCAGCGCCAGCGAGATGATCAGCGGCATCAGCAGGTGCTTGGGGTCGATGGTCAGCGCACTGGTCGCCAGCCCGGCGATGCTGCCGATCAGCATCACCACGTAGAGGCTGTGCAGTTGCTCATAACCCATATTGAGGTTCTGCATGAAACCGACGGCGCCGGTGGACTGCTCCGAGGTGACCATGCGAATCAGGGTCACCGCCAGCGCCAGACGGATCATCGTGCCGCTGCCGAGCCAACGGGTCATCAGCATCGGGTTGCTGCGGTTGTGCTCGATGGCCAGGCCCGCGAGGATCAGGGCAATCGAGGCCGCCAGCGCATAGCCGATCCAGTCGGCCTCCAGCCACCAGTCGATCCGCCCCAGCGACAACACCGCGCAGAGCAGTGCCACGCCGCTGGCGAGGATGGCGAAGGTCAGAAAGTCCAGCGGTTCAAAGGTTTTGAAGCGGTCACCGGGCGGCAACTTGAGCAACAGCACGCAGCCCAGCGACAGCAAAGCCATGCCCAATTCGAACAGGTACAAGCCGCGCCACTCGGCAATCTGCAGCAAGTCCTCGGAGAACAAGCGCGCCAGCGGCAAAGCCAGTTGCGAGGCGCCGAGGCCCAGCACCAGCGCCTTCAGCCGCCACTTGGCCGGAAACGCCTGAACCATGTAATACAGACCCAGCGAACTCAGCGCCGCACCGACCATGCCGTGCGCCGCCCGCACCGCGATGGCCGAGCTCAGGTCGTTGACGAACAGGTGGCCGAAGGTCACCAGCGCATACAACACCAGAAACACTTCGGTGAATGCACGCAGGCCGAACTGCTGGCGAAACTTCACCAGCAGCAGGTTCATCGACACGTTGGTCATCACGTAAGCAGCTGGCAGCCAGGCCATCTCCGCCGTGGTCGCGCCCAGCGCGCCTTGCAGGTAAGGCAGGTTGGCGACCACCAGCGAGTTGCCCAGACCACCGGTCACCGCCACCAGCAGCCCGACCAGCGCATAGGCCAGGCGCTTGGGGTTGGAGTGCAGCGGCGTCGAGGGGGAACCGGGCAGACTGGGCTTCTCGTGCGGCTGCCAGTTGCGCGGGGCGTATCGATCCATTGAAAGACCTTGTGCTTATGTTGCCGGGAGTTTGCCGCAAATGTTGCGGCAAACCCACAATCCTGTGGGAGCTGGCTTGCCAGCGATGGCGGCAGTCGGCTCGGCAAGAGGGTGACCGGCAGCCCGCTCCCACTGGTTCGCGGTGGATTCGTAAATTCTGTTTAAAGGTCTTCTCGCCCGCAACGGATTTTTCCCGCACCGGGCAACTGCCACCCTTGCAGCCCTTCTCAACCTGCAAGGTGCCCGTTATGACCACGCCCCACCGGCAACGCTCCCCACGCTTTTTAAAAAATCTTGCGGCGGCCGCCCTGCTGCTGCCGGCCCTCGCCTTCGCTCAGGAACGCCCGTGGCCGGACGGTTCGCAACTGGTGATCTCGGTGTCGATGCAATTCGAAACCGGCGGTCAGCCCGAAGGCGCGGAAAGCCCGTTCTCCGGCACGCCGCTGCCCAAGGGTTATCCGGATCTGCCGGCGCAGACCTGGTTTGATTATGGCTACAAGGAAGGCTTGTGGCGGATGCTCGACCTGTGGGATCGCACCGGCATCAAGGTCACCTCGCATGTGGTCGGCGAAGCGGCGCTCAAACACCCGGAACTGGCGAAAGCGATTGCCGAGCGCGGCCACGAACTGGCAGCCCATGGCATGCGTTGGGCCGACTCCTACAACATGAGTTATGACCAGGAAAAACAGTTCATCGGCGACGGTGTCAACGCGGTGGAAAAACTCACCGGCCAGCGCTCGGTGGGCTACAACGCCAACTGGCTGCGGCGCAGCCCCAATACGCTGAAGGTTCTGCAAGACCTGAATTTCACCTATCACATCGATGACGTCAGCCGCGACGAACCGTTCGTGACCATGGTCCGTGGACGCAAATTTGCCGTGGTGCCGTACACCCTGCGCAATAACGACATCGTGCTGATCGAGGGCCGGCATTTCTCCGCCGAGCAGTTCTATCAGCAACTGGTGCTGGAATTTGATCGCCTGTACGCCGAAGGCGCGAGCCAGCGGCGGATGATGTCAGTGAGTCTGCACGACCGCATCGGCGGCACGCCGGCGATGGTCGAAGCGATGGAGCGGTTCATTCGTTATGCGCAGGCGCATCCGAAGGTGAGTTTCATGCGCAAGGATCAGATCGCGCAGGTTGTGCTGACCGAGAAAAATCCTTTGATTGATTGAGGAGCAAAATCAAAAGATCGCAGCCTGCGACAGCTCCTACAATGTGTACACCATTCCCATGGAGCTGCCGCCGGCTGCGATCTTTTCAGGCGCGCAACAACATATACCCCGCCACCACCAGACACACGCTGGCAAACCCCACCTGCAATGTCCGCGCCGGCACCCGCGCACAAAGCTTGCGCCCGATGATCATGCCGACGATGCTGGCGACGATAAACGCCGCGCCCTGTGCATCAATCCGCACGCCTGCGTGAAACGATCCGATCACGCCAATCGCGGAAATCAGGCTGATCACCATCAGCGACGTCGCCACGATCCCGCGCATCTGCACATCGGTCAGTTGCTTGAACGCCGGCACGATCAGGAAACCACCGCCGACGCCGAGCAAGCCCGAAACCACACCCGTCACTGCGCCCAATACCGCAAGGGTCGCGGTGCATTTGGCGGTCCAGTCGAAGCGCCCGGTCTGTTCATTGAGCATGCAGTTCTTCTGCCCCCAGCTCGCATGACCGTGGTCGCTCGGCCCCTCTTGCGCACGCTCGCGGCGCAACATGCGCCAGGCGACCATGACCATCAGCAGGCTGAAGAGGATCATCAGAATCTTCTCCGGCAACTGATGCGCGAAATAGATCCCCAGCGGCGAAAACACCGCGCCGAGCGCGGCAATCAGCAGTGCCGCGCGATAGCGCACCAGGCCATGACGCAAACCGTCAATGGCACCGACGGCTGCCGCACTGCCCACGGCGAACAACGCCACGGGCGCAGCCTGGGTCATGCTCCAGCCGAGGCCGAGCACCAGCGCCGGCACCGCGAGAATCCCGCCGCCCGCCCCGGTCAGCCCGAGAATCAGCCCCATCAACACGCCAAACAGACTTGCCAGCAACATAGGGAGTTCTCAGTCGACTTTGGACAAACCGGTCAGCCACTCGCGGCCCTTGAGCATGCCGTTCCAGTAGAACCACGGCAGCAGCGTCGCCTTGAGGAACCACGCCGAGCGGCGCGGCACGGTCGCATCGAGGGCGAAGGTCGGCAGCAACTTCCCGCCGTAACCGAACTCGGCGAGGATCACCTTGCCCTTCTCCACCGTCAGCGGGCAGGAACCGTAGCCGTCGTACTTCAGTGGCAGCGGCTGCCGCTTGCGCAGCGCCAGGAGGTTTTCGGCGACGACCACGATCTGCTTGCGCACGGCCGCAGCGGTTTTTGCGTTAGTGGTGCCGCAGATGTCACCGAGGCCAAACACTTCGGGGTATCGCGGATGTTGCAGGCTGTGCGGATTGACTTCGCACCAGCCGGCGGTGTCGGCCAGCGGGCTCTGGGCGATGAACTCCGGCGCGACTTGCGGCGGCACAACATGCAGCAGGTCAAAGGTTTTCGCCTGTGTGGTGACGTTGCCGTCAGCGTCCTTGATCTCGAACCAGGCGGTTTTCGCCGGGCCGTCGACCTTGACCAGATTGCTGTTGAAGGCCAGTTGCGCGTTGTACTTTTCGATGTACTTCATCAATGGCGGGACGAAAGTCGCGACACCGAACAGCGCGGCGCCGGCGAGATTGAACTCGACGTTGATGTTGTTCAGCGCAGCGGTTTTGCGCCAGTGATCGCACGACAGGTACAACGCCTTCTGCGGCGCGCCGGCGCATTTGATCGGCATCGCCGGCTGAGTAAACAGCGCCTTGCCGCCGCGCAGTTTCTGCACCTGATCCCAGGTGTACTGCGCATGCTGATAGCTGTAGTTGGACGTCACGCCATGCTGACCGAGGCTTTCCTGCAGGCCTTCGATCTTCTCCCAGGCCAGACGCAGGCCGGGGCAGACGATCAGGTTCTGGTAGCTGACGCGGCGTTGATCGTTGAGCGTGAGTTGACGTGTGTCGGGATCCACCGCTGTCACCGCCGCCTGAATCCAGGTGGCCTGACGCGGCATCACTTTGCTCATCGGCCGCACAGTGTCCTTGACGTCATAGGCGCCACCGCCGACCAGCGTCCACGCCGGTTGGTAGTAATGCTGGGCGCTCGGCTCGATCACGGTGATGTTCAGAGTGGGATCACGCTTGAGCAGACTGGCGACGAAACCGATGCCGGCGGTGCCGCCGCCGATGACCACGATGTCTGCACTGATGGATGGGCCCCAGTGTTGATCGTTCATTGCTTGTTCCTTATGGCTGCACGCAAGGATTTTTTCGAATCAAACCACTAAACCTGTGGGAGCTGGATTGCCAGCGATAAGGACTTGTCAGCCGCTATTGATGGCGACTGACACTCCGCCATCGCTGGCAAGCCAGCTCCCAAAGGTTTTGTATTGTGTTGGCTGACATTTATGGGTGGCCCCAGCTCTTGAGCACCGCCCCGCAATACAGTCCGGACAGGGTCTTCATCACCTGAATCACTTCAGGGCTGGCCAGGCCGTAAAAGATGTATTTGCCTTCGCGGCGGGTCGCCACCAGGCCTTCGTCGCGCAGGATGCCCAGTTGCTGGGACAGCGTCGGCTGGCGCACGCCGGTGATTTTTTCCAGCTCGCCGACGTTGCGTTCGCCCTGGGTCAGCTGGCACAGGATCAACAGGCGATCCTCATTGGCCAACGCCTTGAGCAGCGCGCAGGCCTTGGAGGCGGACGCCCGCAGTTGGGCGACTTCACATTCGGTCAGACTGGATTGCATTTGCACGATGCCTTCAACGTCACTTAAGCTGCGAACATTATGTTTTTAGATAAAGTGTTGCAACCCATTTCCCTGATTCAGGTTGGTGTCCATGCCCGCGCAGATTGAAGCTTTCCTCGACCCCGCCTCTTCGACCTACAGCTATGTGGTCTATGAAGCCGATGGCGGGCAATGTGCAATCGTCGATCCGGTGCTTGATTACGACGGCGCTGCCGGTCGAACCTGCACCGTACAGGCCGACAAAATCATCGCCTTCGTCCGTGACCACCGCCTGCAGGTGCAATGGCTGCTGGAAACCCACGCCCACGCCGACCACCTGTCCGCCGCGCCGTACCTGCGCCGCGAACTGGGCGGCAAGATCGCCATCGGTGAGTCGATCAGCAAAGTGCAGAATGTGTTCAAGGCGCTGTTCAATCTGGAGCCGGAGTTCTGCGTCGACGGCTCGCAGTTCGATCACCTGTTCGCGCCGAACGAGTCGTTCAGGATCGGCAACCTCAAAGCCACCGCCCTGCACGTCCCCGGCCACACCCCGGCAGACATGGCTTATCTGATCGACGGCGAACAGATTCTGGTCGGCGACACGCTGTTCATGCCCGACGTCGGCACCGCCCGCTGCGACTTCCCCGGCGGCGACGCGCATCAGCTGTTCAACTCGATCCACAAACTGCTGGCCTTCCCGGCCAGCGTCAAACTCTACGTTTGCCACGACTACCCGCCAGAAGGCCGCGCCGCGCAGTGCCAGACCACCGTTGGCGAACAGCGCAAGAGCAATATTCATGTGCATGACGGGATCGACGAGGCGGCGTTTGTCGAAATGCGCACCAAACGCGATGCCGGGTTGGGCATGCCGACGCTGTTGCTGCCGGCGATTCAGGTGAATGTGCGGGCGGGGAATTTTCCGGCGGCCGAGGACAACGGTGTGGTTTACCTGAAGGTGCCGATCAACAAGCTATAAAAGCAAAAGATCGCAGCCTGCGGCAGCGCCTACACAGGGCACACATAAACTTTGTCCCTGTAGGAGCTGCCGCAGGCTGCGATCTTTTGATCTTCATGCCCCCAGCGTCAAACCATTCGCCGGCAACGGCAACGCCGTCTTATAGCGCACCTGCTTCAAGGCAAAACTCGACCGAATGTTCGCCACCCCCGGCACCTTGGTCAGAAAGTCCATCATGAAGCGCTCCAGCGCCTGAATCGTCGGCACCAGCACCCGGATCAGATAGTCCGGGTCGCCGGCCATCAGGTAGCACTCCATCACCTCGGGGCGGTCGGAAATCGCCTCTTCGAAATGCTGCAACGCCTCCTCGACCTGTTTCTCCAGACTGACGTGAATGAACACGTTCACATGCAGGCCCAGCAGATCGGCATCCAGCAGCGTCACCTGCTCGCGAATCAGGCCTAATTCCTCCATCGCCTTGACCCGGTTGAAACACGGCGTCGGCGACAGGTTCACCGAGCGTGCGAGGTCGGCGTTGGTGATGCGCGCATTCTCCTGAAGGCTGTTGAGAATGCCGATGTCGGTACGGTCCAGTTTGCGCATGAGACAAAACCACCTGTTTTTTATGTTTATGCAGAATTTCTATCTGCAAATCATCTCCAGCGCAACGAAACAGAGAGAAATATTCTTCTCCGCCGGGCCTATGATTGTTGTAGGACAAGATTTCTTACACCCAAGAATGATTGCCAGCTCACTACAAGAAATTCACAAGATCGAGCGTAGAAGCCATGACCCAAGCGTATGAACCGCTGCGTCTGCACGTCCCTGAACCCTCGGGCCGCCCAGGCTGCAAAACCGACTTCTCCTACCTGCATCTGACCGATGCCGGCACGGTGCGCAAACCTTCCATTGACGTCGAACCTGCCGACACCGCCGACCTGGCGCGTGGGCTGATTCGGGTGCTCGACGATCAGGGCAACGCCCTCGGTCCCTGGGCTGAAAATGTGCCAGTCGACATCCTGCGCAAGGGCATGCGCGCCATGCTCAAGACGCGGATTTACGACAACCGCATGGTGGTCGCCCAGCGCCAGAAAAAAATGTCGTTCTACATGCAAAGCCTTGGCGAAGAAGCCATCGGCAGCGCCCAGGCCCTGGCCTTGAACATCGACGACATGTGCTTCCCGACGTACCGCCAGCAAAGCATCCTGATGGCCCGCGAAGTGCCGCTGGTCGACCTGATTTGCCAGCTGCTGTCCAACGAGCGCGATCCGCTCAAGGGCCGGCAGTTGCCAATCATGTACTCAGTCAAGGACGCCGGCTTCTTCACCATCTCCGGCAACCTCGCCACTCAGTTCATTCAGGCCGTCGGCTGGGGCATGGCCTCGGCAATCAAGGGCGACACTAAAATCGCCTCGGCGTGGATCGGTGACGGCGCCACCGCCGAATCGGACTTCCACACCGCCCTCACCTTCGCCCACGTTTACCGCGCGCCGGTGATTCTCAACGTGGTCAACAACCAATGGGCAATCTCGACCTTCCAGGCCATCGCCGGAGGTGAAGCCACCACCTTCGCCGGACGTGGCGTCGGTTGCGGCATCGCCTCGTTGCGCGTCGATGGCAACGACTTCTACGCAGTCTACGCCGCCTCCGCCTGGGCGGCTGAACGCGCCCGGCGCAACCTCGGCCCGACCATGATCGAGTGGGTCACCTACCGCGCCGGCCCGCACTCGACCTCCGACGATCCATCCAAATACCGTCCGGCCGATGACTGGAGCCACTTCCCGCTGGGCGACCCGATTGCCCGCCTGAAGCAGCACCTGATCAAGGTCGGCCACTGGTCGGAAGAAGAGCACGCCGCCGTCAGCGCCGAGCTTGAAGCCGAAGTGATTGCCGCGCAGAAACAGGCCGAACAGTACGGCACCCTCGCCGGCGGGCAGATTCCTAGCGCCGCGACCATGTTCGAAGACGTCTACAAAGAGATGCCGGAGCACTTGAAGCGCCAGCGTCAGCAGTTGGGGATCTGACATGAACGATCACAACAACAATATTCAGTTGGAAACCGCCATGACCACGACCACCATGACCATGATCCAGGCCCTGCGCTCGGCCATGGATGTGATGCTTGAGCGTGACGACAATGTGGTGGTGTTCGGGCAGGACGTCGGCTACTTCGGCGGCGTGTTCCGTTGCACCGAAGGCCTGCAGACCAAGTACGGCACCTCGCGGGTATTCGACGCGCCGATCTCCGAGAGCGGCATCGTCGGTGTCGCCGTGGGCATGGGCGCTTATGGACTGCGTCCGGTGGCCGAGATCCAGTTCGCCGACTACGTCTACCCGGCTTCCGACCAGATCATTTCCGAAGCGGCGCGCCTGCGTTATCGCTCTGCCGGCGAGTTCACCGCGCCGATGACCCTGCGCATGCCATGCGGCGGCGGGATCTACGGCGGTCAGACCCACAGCCAGAGCATCGAGGCGATGTTCACTCAGGTCTGCGGCCTGCGCACGGTCATGCCGTCCAACCCGTACGACGCCAAAGGCCTGCTGATCGCCTCGATCGAAAACGATGACCCGGTGATCTTCCTCGAGCCAAAACGCCTGTACAACGGCCCGTTCGACGGCCACCACGACCGCCCGGTGACCCCGTGGTCGAAACACCCGCAAGCCCAGGTGCCGGACGGTTACTACACCGTACCGCTGGACGTCGCCGCGATCACCCGTCCGGGCAAGGACGTGACCGTGCTGACCTACGGCACTACCGTTTACGTGTCGCAAGTGGCTGCCGAAGAATCCGGCGTCGATGCCGAAGTCATCGACCTGCGCAGCCTGTGGCCGCTGGACCTGGACACCATCGTCAAATCGGTGAAAAAAACCGGTCGTTGCGTGGTGGTGCACGAAGCCACCCGCACCTGCGGTTTCGGCGCCGAGTTGGTAGCGCTGGTGCAAGAGCATTGCTTCCATCACCTGGAAGCGCCGATCGAACGCGTCACCGGTTGGGACACCCCCTACCCGCACGCGCAAGAGTGGGCGTATTTCCCAGGGCCGTCCCGAGTGGGCGCGGCGTTGAAACGGGTCATGGAGGTCTGAATGGGCACGCACGTTATCAAGATGCCGGACATCGGCGAAGGCATCGCAGAAGTAGAGCTGTCGCAGTGGCACGTCAAGGTTGGCGATCTGGTGGTTGAAGACCAGGTGCTGGCGGACGTGATGACCGACAAGGCAATGGTCGATATTCCCTCGCCGGTACACGGAAAGGTCATTGCGCTCGGCGGTCAACCAGGGGAAGTGATGGCGGTCGGCAGTGTGCTGATCAGCATCGAAGTGGAAGGTGCCGGGAATCTGAAAGAGTCAGCCGCACCAGCACCGGTTGCTGCGAAAGAGCCGCCTGCTGCGCCGAAAGTTGAAGCCGCAGTCGAGAGCAAACCTGCCGCCGCTGCTGCGCCGCGTTCCGCACCGGTTTGCCAAGGCCCGATGGTTGCCCGCGAGGCTGATGAACGTCCGCTGGCTTCGCCGGCCGTGCGCAAACATGCGCTGGATCTGGGCATTCAGCTGCGTCTGGTACGCGGCACCGGCCCGGCCGGTCGTGTGCTGCACGAAGACCTCGACGCTTATTTGGCGCAAGGTCAGTCGAACGCTTCGGCGCCGGCAGCTGCCGCGTACGCCCAGCGTCACGATGAAGAACAGATTCAGGTTATCGGCATGCGCCGCAAGATTGCCCAGCGCATGCAGGACGCCACTCGGCGTGCCGCGCACTTCAGCTACGTCGAGGAAATCGACGTCACCGCCATCGAAGAACTGCGCGCGCATCTGAATGAAAAACACGGTGCCAGCCGGGGCAAGTTGACCTTGCTGCCGTTCCTTGTTCGCGCCCTGGTCGTCGCCCTGCGTGACTTCCCGCAGATGAACGCCCGTTACGACGACGAAGCCCAGGTCATCACCCGCCTCGGCGCAGTGCATGTCGGTGTCGCCACGCAAAGCGATGTGGGCCTGATGGTGCCGGTGGTACGTCACGCCGAAGCGCGCAGCCTGTGGGACAGCGCCGCGGAAATCTCGCGTCTGGCCAATGCCGCACGCAATGGCAAGGCCAGCCGCGATGAGCTGTCCGGCTCGACCATCACCCTGACCAGCCTCGGTGCGTTGGGCGGCATCGTCAGCACCCCGGTGCTGAACCTGCCGGAAGTGGCGATCGTCGGCGTGAACAAAATCGTCGAACGGCCAATGGTCGTCAAAGGCCAGGTGGTGATCCGCAAGATGATGAACCTCTCCAGTTCCTTCGATCACCGCGTGGTCGATGGCATGGACGCGGCGCTCTTCATCCAGGCCATTCGTGGTCTGCTCGAACAACCCGCGACCCTGTTTGTGGAGTGACGCCATGCAAACCTTGAACACCACGCTGCTGATCATCGGCGGCGGCCCCGGCGGCTACGTCACGGCGATTCGCGCCGGACAACTGGGCATTTCGACGATTCTGGTCGAGGGCCAAGCGCTGGGCGGCACCTGCTTGAACATCGGCTGCATTCCGTCAAAAGCGCTGATTCATGTAGCCGAGCAGTTTCACCAGACTCAACACCACAACCAGCATTCGGCACTGGGCATCAGCGTTTCCGCGCCGACCCTC
The DNA here is from genome assembly GCF_050473925.1 of Pseudomonas sp. S8. NCBI lineage: Bacteria > Pseudomonadati > Pseudomonadota > Gammaproteobacteria > Pseudomonadales > Pseudomonadaceae > Pseudomonas > Pseudomonas sp. S8. The sequence goes on along the minus strand of NZ_JBFDVZ010000016.1, from coordinate 622,268 downwards.
GACATCAACAAGAGCGTCGAGTGGAAGGACGGCATCGTTGATCGCCTGACCACCGGCGTCGCCGCGCTGCTGAAAAAGAACAAGGTCCAGGTCATCCATGGCTGGGCCAAGGTCATCGATGGCAAAACCGTGGAAGTCGGCGACACGCGCATTCAGTGCGAGCACCTGGTGCTGGCCACCGGTTCGACCAGCGTCAACCTGCCGATCCTGCCAATCGGCGGGCCGATCATCTCCTCCACCGAAGCGCTGGCACCGAAGTCCGTGCCCAAACGTCTGGTGGTGGTGGGCGGCGGTTATATCGGTCTGGAGCTGGGCATTGCTTACCGCAAGCTCGGCGCCGAAGTCAGCGTGGTCGAGGCGCAGGATCGCATCCTGCCGGCCTATGACGCCGAGCTGACGCAACCGGTGCACGAAGCGCTGAAACAACTGGGCGTGAAGCTCTATCTCAAACACAGCGTGCTGGGTTTCGACGGCACCTTGCAGGTGCGTGACCCGAACGGCGACACCCTCAATCTGGAAACCAATCAGGTGCTGGTGGCAGTCGGTCGCAAGCCGAATACGCAGGGCTGGAACCTCGAAGCGCTGAATCTGGACATGAACGGCTCGGCGATCAAGATCGACAACCGCTGCCAGACCAGCATGCGCAACGTCTACGCCATCGGCGACCTGAGCGGCGAACCGATGCTCGCGCACCGCGCCATGGCCCAGGGCGAAATGGTCGCCGAACTGATCAGCGGCAAGCACCGCGAATTCAACCCGACCGCCATCGCCGCCGTGTGCTTCACCGACCCGGAACTGGTGGTGGTCGGCCAGACCCCGGACGAGGCCAAGGCTGCCGGGCTGGACTGCATCGTTTCCAGCTTCCCGTTCGCCGCCAATGGCCGGGCGATGACCCTGGAATCGAAAAGCGGCTTCGTGCGCGTGGTCGCGCGTCGCGACAATCATGTCATTGTCGGCTGGCAGGCGGTCGGAGCAGGTGTTTCCGAATTGTCGACCGCGTTTGCGCAAAGCCTGGAAATGGGCGCGCGCCTGGAGGATATCGGCGGCACCATCCATGCGCATCCAACTCTGGGTGAAGCGGTGCAGGAAGCGGCGTTGCGTGCGTTGGGGCATGCGTTGCACCTTTAAAGATCAAAAGATCGCAGCCTGCGGCAGCTCCTACAGGGGGGTTGCCGATTCTGTAGGAGCTGCCGCAGGCTGCGATCTTTCCAGCGATGGACAAGGATTTTTCATAAGCAGGCTAATAAATCTGCTTTTCCCCCCATCGTCCGGGCTGCGAAACCGCTCCAGAATGAAGTATTGTTGTGCCCATCCAAAAAAACGTCAGAAGCCTTGAACCGTTTCGACGGTTGTTCAGTGATAGAGGGTGTCATGGGTAACGAAAGCATCAATTGGGACAAGCTGGGTTTTGACTACATCAAGACCGACAAACGCTATCTGTCGTACTTTCGCAATGGCGAGTGGGACAAAGGCACCCTGACCGAAGACAACGTGCTGCACATCAGCGAAGGCTCGACGGCCCTTCACTATGGCCAGCAGTGCTTCGAAGGCCTGAAGGCTTATCGTTGCAAGGACGGCTCGATCAACCTGTTCCGTCCCGACCAGAACGCCGCGCGCATGCAGCGCAGCTGTGCCCGCCTGCTGATGCCGCACGTGTCCACCGAGCAGTTCATCGAGGCTTGCAAGCAAGTGGTTCGCGCCAACGAGCGCTTCATCCCGCCATACGGCACCGGCGGCGCGTTGTACCTGCGTCCGTTCGTGATCGGCGTGGGTGACAACATCGGCGTGCGCACCGCGCCAGAGTTCATCTTCTCGGTATTCGCGATCCCGGTCGGCGCCTACTTCAAGGGCGGCCTGACCCCGCACAACTTCCAGATCTCCAGCTTCGACCGCGCCGCGCCACAAGGCACCGGTGCGGCCAAGGTCGGTGGCAACTACGCCGCCAGCCTGATGCCGGGCTCCCAGGCCAAGAAGGCGCACTTCGCTGACGCCATCTATCTGGATCCGCTGACCCACAAGAAAATCGAGGAAGTCGGTTCGGCCAACTTCTTCGGGATCACCCACGACAACAAGTTCATCACCCCGAACTCGCCATCCGTGCTGCCAGGCATCACCCGCCTGTCGCTGATCGAACTGGCGAAAACCCGTCTGGGCCTGGAAGTGGTGGAAGGCGACGTGCTGATCGACAAGCTGTCGGACTTCAAGGAAGCCGGCGCCTGCGGTACCGCTGCGGTGATCACCCCGATCGGCGGTATCAGCTACAACGACCACCTGCACGTGTTCCACAGCGAAACCGAAGTCGGCCCGGTCACCCAGAAGCTCTACAAAGAACTGACTGGCGTGCAGACCGGCGACATCGAAGCGCCAGCGGGCTGGATCGTCAAGGTTTGATCTGACGGCCAGTTGCACAAAAGCCCCTCATCAAGTGATTGATGGGGGGCTTTTTGGTTGTGAGGATCAAGATCAAAAGATCGCAGCCTGCGGCAGCTCCTACAGGAGATCTGTGTAGGAGCTGCCGCAGGCTGCGATCTTTTGATCTTTTGATTCTATTTCACCGCAATCCGCTTCCCGCCTCGCGCAGCGATCCCGCTGGCCTGCCCGTTCTGTTGCTTGCCCGTGCGCGCCTGGGTAATCAATCCGGGAATCAACTCCCCTTCCGGCAGATTCTTCCAGAAACGCACCGGCAAGTGCCCTTGCATGACCTTCTCGTTCAACCGCGCCGGGTTGAAGATGTGGCTGTAGTACGTCAGCCACAACTCCCCATGCGGATCATCGACGTTCTGCGCCAGTTGCTGCCATTCCAGCGGACATTGGCGTTGATGGATCAATTGCTCGCCATCGTAATAGACCCCGTCACGCGGGGTGGCGATCAACCAGCGATGCCGACCCATGCGCCCGATGAAATGCTCGCTGGCGCTGTGCAGGATGTCGTGGGCCGGCTCGTGCCATGCGACGTATTGCGGGCCCGGCTGATCCTGTGGGCGTTCGATGAAACGCACGAACGCATGCAAATGGTGGGCTTCGCGGTGTACCTGCTTGATGCGCCGCTGCAACTCGCTGCCGAATTTATCGCCGGCCATCATCGCTGTGCGGTCGCCGTGGCTGACCCGCCACAGCACTTCATACAACAGACTCCAGCGCTGGTCGCCCCGGTAGCGTGCGGCTTGCTCCAGGGTGTCAAGCAGTGCGCGGGGGATGCGTGCCTGAAACGGCCCCTGCCCCTCGGGTACCGAGACGTCACTGGCAAACAGATCGCTCACCCCTTCCGACGCCCAGCTCACCAGACTCGGGTCGACTTCATGGCTGAGCAGCCAGCGCGCCTGTTGGCGCCAGGTGTCGAACAGGTCGTCGCAATCGAGATTGATCATCCCCACAATCCCATCTGCTGCGGCTGCGGCCGGTCGCGCAGTTGCTGATAGAGCATGTGGCTGGTGACTTCGGCCTGCTGCGGGTGGTAGTCGCTGGTGATGATGAAGGGCTTGGCCTTGGCCAGCACACAGCGCATGCGCGCCACATCTTCGTAGCGGATGCGCCGTTGCTGGCGCAATTGCACCAGACGTTCGGTGGTGCGCAGGCCGATGCCCGGGATACGGGCGATCAGCGACGGCTCGGCGCGGTTCAGGTCCAGCGGAAACACTTCGCGATTCTGCAGCGCCCAAGCCAGTTTGGGGTCGATGTCCAGCGCCAGATTACCCGGCCCCTTGAGCAACTCATCAGCGTTGTAGCCGTAGCTGCGCAAGAGGAAATCGGCTTGATACAGACGGTGTTCGCGCATCAGCGGTGGCGCGGCCAGCGGCACGCTTTTCGGGCTGTCGGGAATCGGACTGAAGGCCGAGTAGTAGACGCGGCGCAAGCGGTAGTTGCCATACAGCGACTGAGCGCTGTGCAGGATCGTGCTGTCGTCGGTGTCATCGGCGCCGACGATCATTTGCGTACTTTGCCCGGCGGGGGCAAATTTCGTCGATCGCGGTTCGTTGAGCACCGTTTGCACGCCAGTGTAGATAGTTTTCATCGCTTGCTTGATCGAACCGATCTGTTTCTCCGGCGCCAGGGTTTGCAGGCTGGCATCGGTGGGCAGTTCGATATTGACGCTGAGGCGATCGGCATAACGCCCGGCCTCCTCGATCAATGCCGGATCGGCCTCGGGAATGGTCTTGAGGTGAATGTAGCCGCGAAACTCATGCTGTTCGCGCAACAGCTTTGCCACGCGTACCAGTTGCTCCATGGTGTAATCCGCCGAACGGATGATCCCCGAACTGAGAAACAGCCCGCTGACGCAGTTGCGCCGGTAGAAATCCAGGGTCAGCGTGACCACTTCCTCGGGGGTGAAGCGTGCGCGCGGCACATCGCTGGAGCGGCGGTTGACGCAATATTGGCAGTCGTAGAGACAGAAATTGGTCAGGAGGATTTTCAGCAGCGACACGCAACGACCGTCCGGCGTGTAGCTGTGGCAGATGCCCATGCCATCGGTCGAGCCCAACCCGCTCTTGCCCTCGGAGCTGCGCTTGGGCGCACCGCTGCTGGCGCAGGAAGCGTCGTACTTGGCGGCGTCGGCGAGAATGCTGAGCTTGTCGATGATTTGCATGGCGGAGACTCGATACTGGTTATGTGTACAGTATCGAGTCTATTGGATTGGCACAAGGTGCAAAACGGGATCAAAAGATCGCAGCCTTCGGCAGCTCCTACAGGGACTGGGCAGGGCCGAGAATTATCGGGTGTACGCGATTACTGTAGGAGCTGCCGCAGGCTGCGATCTTTTGACCTTCGCGTCTAACGGCAACTCAAGACCAAACCGCGTACCCATTGCCTTGCGCCCCGCCACGGTCAGTGTCAACGCCCGACTATCAAGATCCTGCGTCACCCACTTGCGTTTCAACGCCATCTGCAACAACGCCGCACCCAACGAACCGCCCAGATGCGGCCGACGCATGCTCCAGTCCAGGCACGGGCAAGCGAACTTGCGGCGCAAGGTACTCAAGTCCTGTACCTCAATACCCAAACCCACGAATAGCGCCTCGCCACTCTCGCTCAAGCGATAAGCCCGCTCGTCGGTTTCCACCAGCCATCCCGCCGCGAGCAAACGGTCATGCAGCAACACCGCCAGCGTGCCAGCCATATGGTCATAGCAAGTGCGCGCGAATTGCAGACGATCCGGGGTGTGCGGCTTGAAGCTCGGCACGGCGTTCTGGCCGATCACCATCAACGCTTCCAGCGCCTGCGCCACCCGTTGATCAGCGAGGCTGTAATAACGATGGCGGCCCTGCACGTGCAAGCGCACCAGCGACAGATCCTTGAGTTTGGCCAAGTGCGCGCTGGCAGTGGAGGCACTGACCTCGGCAACGGCGGCCAATTCAGTGCTGGTGCGGGCGTGGCCGTCCATCAGCGAGCAGAGGATTTTGGTGCGTGCCGGTTCGGCGATGGCGGCGGCCACCTGCGAAACGCCGATGTCTTGATGTTCTGCGTGCATATTTCGCTCCACGACGAATCGTCCTCGCTGCGAACTGAAGATACTCGCATCACTTTCCCGACGACAAGGTTGTGAACCATGGACCCGATCATCGCTGCGACGCATGCCGATCCCTACCCTTACTACGCCAAACTGCGCGCCGAGGGCGGACTGACCTTTGATCATGGATTGAAACTGTGGGTCGCCAGCAGCGCCCGAGCGGTGCGTGCGGTGCTGACGCATGCCGATTGTCGGGTGCGGCCGCTGCAGGAACCGGTGCCCAAGGCGATTGCTTCGGGGACGGCCGGCCAGGTATTCGGGCAGTTGATGCGGATGAACGACGGCGAACGTCAGCGCTGCCCACGCTCTGCGATGGAACCGGCGCTGCAGTTGATCGATGACGATCAGGTACGCGCATTGGTGGCAGCACGGCTGATGACCGCGGACGCGGACGGCTTATATAAGGCGATGTTTCGCGGCCCGGTGTGCGTAGTCGCGACGCTGCTCGGCTTCACCCCGGCGCAAGGCCGGGCGATCAGTGAGCTGACGGCGGATTTCGTCGCCTGCCTGTCGCCGTTGAGCAATGACCTGCAACTGGCGGCGGCGCATGCGGCGGCTGAGCAATTGCGCGGTTATTTCATCGAGTTGCTGGCTGAAGCCAACAGTGATTTGCTCCAGGCTATCGAGCAGCGATTCGCAGGGGACAAAGAAACCCTGATCGCCAACCTGATCGGTCTCTGCTCGCAGACATTTGAGGCGACTGCCGGGCTGATCGGCAATGCACTGATAGCGCTGCAACGTCAGCCCGAGTTACGTGGCGCCTCTGTGGACGCACTGTTGGCCGAGGTTCAGCGCGTTGATCCGCCAGTGCAGAACACTCGGCGCTTTGTCGCACAGGCTTGCGAAATCGATGGCGTGCGGCTCGAGGCTGGCGAGGTGATTCTGGTGCTGCTGGCCTCGGCCAACCGCGATCCCTTGTTAAATGCAGAGCCCGAGCGGTTTCTGCTGGATCGTCCTGACCGGCGCAGTTTCAGCTTTGGCAGCGGCCGGCATCAGTGTCCGGGGCAGACGCTGGCGCTGAGCATTGCCGCTGCGACTGTCAGAGAAATCCTTGATCAGGGTGTGAATCTGCAACAACTGACGTGGCATTACCGCCCATCGCTCAATGGGCGGATTCCACTGTTCAGCGCAATGCAGCCTTAAGCGCTGCGCAGCTCAATGGTCAGGTGCGAAAGCTCATGCACCGGCGCCAGCCGCTCGCGGATCGCCTCCGCCGTCACGCCCGCCGCCGCGACCACACTGACAATCGCCGCCCGCGCCTGCGGGCCGACCTGCCAGACATGCAGGTCGCTGATGCGCACGTCGTCCGAGATTTCCAGCAGTTCGCGAATCTCTGCGGCAACCGGTTCGTCGGTGGTGTCGAGCAGCACCGCAGCGCTGTCGCGCATCAGGTTGTACGCCCATTTCGCGATGACAATCGAACCGACAATCCCCATCGCCGGGTCCAGCCATACCCAACCGAGATAGCGCCCGGCCAGCAACGCGGCAATCGCCAGCACCGAGGTCAGGGCATCGGCCAGCACATGGACGTAGGCCGAGCGCAGATTGTTGTCGTGATGGTGATGATGATCATGACCGTGGTCATGCTGATGGCCGTGGTCATGGCCGTGATGGCCCATCAACAGGAAGGCGCTGAGGACGTTTACGCCCAAGCCGACAATCGCAATAACAGTGGCTTCGCCAAACGCCACGGTGGTCGGTTCGAACAAACGAAAAATCGACTCGCCGGCAATGCCCAGCGACACCAGCCCCAGCACCATCGCCGAAGCAAATCCGGCCAAATCGCCGACTTTGCCGGTGCCGAAACTGTAGCGGCGGTTGTTGGCATTGCGCCGGGCAAAACCATAGGCTGCCGCGGCGATACCCAACGCGCCGGCATGGGTCGCCATGTGGAAACCATCGGCCAGCAGGGCCATGGAGCCGGTGATGTAGCCGGCGGCAATCTCGCCGATCATCATCACGAACGTCAGCGCCACCACCCACAAAGTGCGGCGGGCGTTTTCGTCGTGAGATGCGCCGAGAAACTGGTGATCGTGGCTGAAACGCTCAGCGCTTGGGGTCAGGCTCATGATGCGGATGCTCTATTTGGAATAACGGCGGATGGCTTGCAACAGATCTTCGGCGCCCTGGGCGCGCTGTTCGTCGGTGAGGTCGGGATGCGCCACGTGCTCACGGGTGTGGGCCTCGATGAACTGCTCCATCAACCCGTTGACCGCCCCGCGAATCGCCGCCACCAGGTGCAAGGTCTTGGCGCAATCGGCATCGCCTTCCAGCGCTTTCTCCACCGCCTGCACCTGCCCGGCAATCCGCCGCACGCGGTTGAGCAACTCGTCTTTGTGTTCGTGAATGTGCGACATACCTATACCCCCTACCCCTATATGGCGCGCATAATCGCCGATGGCTTGGGCAATCGCAAGTTCGGTGAGCATTCAAGGGATGAACGGGAAACGGAAAGTGACTTCACTCCCACTGTGGGAGCGAGCCTGCTCGCGAAGGGGGTGGACCTGCTAGTTGCACGGCAGTCGAAATCCGGATCCGATCCGGATCGATGGGTCTTGGGGTCGCTTCGCAACCCAGCGGGAGCAAGCTCCCTCGCCACAAGGAAAACGGCGCAAAGGAGAATTTCACATGACCAATAAAACAGATGCCCACGTCGTCGCCGCCTAAGTCGCCATGGGCCTCAATGAGCGGGATCGGCACTGGGCGCAGGACGCGATGGCAATGGTGGCCTGAGTAATCGTGACGAGGGGGATCGCGAAGCGATACCTCAAGAAGGCCTGCTGCGCAGTCCATCGGGGATAAATCCCCTCGCCACAGGTTACATGGAAATTGATTGATCGGCGGTTGCCCGCCTCAATCCTCCCGCGTCAAAACCTCCAGCAACTCAATCTCAAACACCAGATTCGAATTCGGCGGAATCTTGCCCATCGTTCGTTCGCCGTACGCCAGATGCGCCGGCACCAGCAGTTTGCGCTTGCCGCCCACTTGCATGCCCATCAGCCCCTGATCCCAGCCCTTGATCACCCGGCCCGTGCCAATCACGCACTGGAAAGGTTTGCCTCGGCTGTGGGAAGAGTCGAATTCGCTGCCGTCTTCCAGCCAGCCAGTGTAGTGGGTGGTGATCAGTGCGCCTTTGACGGCGGCCTTGCCCTCGCCCACCTGGAGATCGATTACCTGCAGTTCATCATTCATGCCATTCACTCTATTGTTCAGCTGGCCGCCGTTTTCCCAGAAATGGCGTCTGTTCGCAACTCATTAACGAAGATTGGCGCTGTATCCGAAGTGACTGACAACCCATTAAGATAGCCAACCGCCATTACTTCACGGATCGATTGTTCATGCTGGCAGTTCCCGAATGACTGACCTCTGGATCAGCCTTGCCCTTGGCATTGTCATGCTTGGATTGATCGTCGTACTGATCTGGCGCGAGCGCGGTTTGCGCCAGCAACTGGACGAATACCGCGAGCTGCTGACCCGCGCCGCCGAACGCCAGAACATCCACCAGGACGGTGACGCCGAGCGTTTCAAACGCAGCCAATACTTCGCCCGCATCGGCACTTGGGATTGGGAAGTCGACACCGACCGGCTGTATTGGTCGGACGCGATCTACGGCATGTTCGGGTTCAAGATCGGCGAGATCACACCGTCTTATGCGCTGTTCTGCGCCTGCGTGCACCCGGACGACCGCGTCAGAGTGCGCGACGGTGAATTGCGCTGTCTGGATACCGGTGAAAACCACGACGAGGAATACCGCGTGGTCTGGCCCGACGGAACGATTCGCTGGCTGCGGGAAACCGGCAATGTGGTGCGCAACGACCACGATGCGGTGATCAAGATGATGGGTGTGGTGCGCGACATTACTGAGGAAAAAGCCTCGGCGAGCTACCTCCAGCACCTCGCCCACTTCGACCCGTTGACCGGTCTGCCCAATCGCCTGGTGCTTGAAGAGCGTTTATCCGAAGCACTGGAACAGGCGCGCCGCAGCCTGACCCGCGTGGCACTGGTGTTTATCGATCTCAATGGTTTCAAGGCGATCAACGACCATTACGGTCACGCCGCCGGTGACCGCGTGCTGATCACCACTGCGACGCGTCTGAAACGCATCCTGCGCGCCACCGACAACGTCGCACGGATTGGCGGCGACGAATTCGTGGTGATCCTGCAAGGCCTGGCCCCGAGCCTCAACCTGCAGGACGAAGCCCGCAGCATCTGCCAGAAAATTTTCATCGAACTGTCCCCGCCGATCAGCATCGGCAACGACCAGCGCCACATCGGCACCAGCCTTGGCGTCGCGGTATTTCCCGACCATGCGCCAACCATGGATCGGCTGTTGCACATTGCCGATCTGGCGATGTATGAGGCCAAGCGCAGTGGGAATAATCAGTATCGGTTGGGGGGCGAGAGCCCTGCGCGGCTGCACGCCCAGGGCCTTTGAGTCCGGGAATTTAGCGCTCGACAGGCTGCATCTCGACAATGGTGCCGTTGGTGATCATGACCATCACGTACTTGTCATTGATCTGCACCCACTGCGCCTGGTCGACCGGTGCTTTCAAGCCTTTCTGTTTCCAGTTTTTCAATGCCTTGTCGCTGCGCTGATATATGTCTGGAGCGCGGTCGTTGACCTTCAATTCACGGTCGCTGGTCGGCGATTGGACGGTGGGTTCGCTTGAGGTTTGCGCCGCTTGAACAAGTGGGCTGATCCCGGCAATGCCGGCGACGAGGGCCAGGCTGGCGATTAGGGTTTTGCTGTTCATCGGTGAACCTCCTTCAGATGTGTGATACCTGAACTCCGACTGCGGAGGACTGGAATCATTCCTTGTTTTTTGCGGGGACTGGACGGGGATTGTAGTTGTCTGTGAGGCCGCTATCGCTGGCAAGCCAGCCCCCACAGATTTTCTTGGTGTTGCAGGAACAGCGGGTACACCGCAAAAACGGTGGGAGCTGGCTTGCCAGCGATGGCGTCGGCACATTCAGCCTCTTAATGACCTGACACACCGCTTTCGCGAGCAGGCTCGCTCCCACAAGTAGGAGTGTTTCAGGGGATTGATCCGCTTTGCACATCAATCCATGCCAACAATGCAATTAACATCCTGTTACAGCTGCGCGACCATCCGCCGCAATAACAACCGTGCGCCGCTTCCACGTCGCGCACGTCATAAAAGCGGTGGAGATTTTTTCTATGACAGCCTCAATCCCACACGGCGGCTCGCGGGCCGGCGCCATTTTCCGGGTGACCTCGGGCAACTTCCTCGAACAGTTCGACTTCTTTCTGTTCGGCTTCTACGCCACGCAGATCGCGGCGGTGTTCTTCCCGGCGAGCAGTGAGTTCGCTTCCCTGATGATGACCTTTGCCGTATTCGGCGCAGGCTTTCTGATGCGTCCGCTGGGCGCCATCGTGCTGGGTGCGTACATCGATGACGTCGGTCGGCGCAAAGGGTTGATCGTCACCCTGTCGATCATGGCCAGCGGCACGATCCTGATTGTGCTGGTGCCCGGATACGAGACCATTGGTCTGTTTGCGCCAGCGCTGGTGTTGGTCGGACGGCTGTTGCAGGGCTTCTCCGCCGGTGCGGAATTGGGCGGTGTTTCGGTGTACTTGTCGGAAATCGCCACACCGGGCCGCAAAGGCTTTTTCACCGCTTGGCAGTCAGCCAGTCAGCAGGTCGCGATCATCGTCGCGGCAGCATTGGGCTATGCGCTGAACGCGTGGATGGCGCCGAGCGTGGTGGCCGATTGGGGCTGGCGGATTCCGTTTTTCGTCGGCTGCCTGATCGTGCCGTTCATCTTCCTGCTGCGCCGTAACCTGGCGGAAACCGAAGAATTCGCCGCACGCAAACACCGCCCGAGCATGAAGGAAGTGTTCCGCACCCTCGGCCAGAACTGGGGCGTGGTACTCGGTGGCATGTTGATGGTCGCGTTGACCACCACCGCGTTCTACCTGATCACCGTGTACGCGCCGACCTTCGGCAAAACCGTGCTGCACCTGAGCACTTCCGATGCATTGCTGGTGACCTTGCTGGTGGGCGTGTCGAACTTCTTCTGGCTGCCGATTGGCGGCATGTTGTCCGACCGCATCGGCCGGCGTCCGGTGTTGATTGCGATGTCGCTGCTGGCGCTGGCCAGCACCTACCCGGCGCTGTCGTACCTGGTGCAGGCGCCAAGCTTCAGTCACATGTTGCTGTCGCTGTTGTGGCTGTCGTTTATCTACGGCATGTACAACGGCGCGATGATTCCGGCGCTGACCGAGATCATGCCGGTGGAAGTGCGGGTGGCCGGCTTCTCCCTCGCCTACAGTCTGGCGACCGCGATTTTCGGTGGTTTCACCCCGGCGATGTCGACCTTCCTGATCCAGTACACCGGCGACAAGGCCGCGCCGGGTTACTGGATGAGCGTCGGCGCACTGTGCGCGTTGGGCGCCACGTTGTACCTCTATCGCCGCGCAGGCGGCCGTCTGCAACCGGTTGCCGCCTAAGGAGCAACACCTTGAAAAAACTGATCAATTTCACCGCCATCGCCCTCTTCGCGTTCAGCGCCCTGGCCCATGCTGAACAGCTGAACGTGATGACGTAGGGCGGCTTCACCGCGGCCTACAAAATCCTCGGCCCGAAATTCGCGGCGGCCACCGGCAACACCCTCGACACCCAGCTCGGCCCGTCGATGGGCAAGGCGCCGGAAGCGATCCCCAACCGCCTCGCCCGTGGCGAACACGCCGACGTGGTGATCATGGTCGGCTATGCCCTTGATGATCTGATCAAACAAGGCAAGGTCGACCCGGCCTCGCGGGTCGAACTGGCGGATTCGCGGATCGGTCTGGTAGTGCGTGAAGGCGCGCCGAAGCCGGACATCAGCAGCGTCGAAAGCCTGAAGAAAACCCTGCTCGACGCAACATCGGTGGCCTACTCCGACAGTGCCAGCGGCGTGTACATCGAGAAGGAGTTGTTCAACAAACTCGGCGTAGAAGATCAGTTGAAACCGAAAGCGAAAATGGTCCCGAAAGTCCCGGTCGGCTCGGTGGTTGCCACCGGCGATTACCAACTGGGCTTCCAGCAGGTCAGCGAATTGCTGCCGGTGCCGGGAGTGAGTTTTGTCGGCAAGATTCCTGAATCGGTGCAGTCGGTGACGCGTTTTGCCGCCGGCATCCCGGTCGGTGCGCAGCATCCAAAAGAGGCCAAGGCCCTGCTCGACTACCTCGCCGCGCCTGCCGCCCAGGCTGACGTGCAGGCCACCGGACTGGATTCGGTCAAGCGCTGATCGTCGGCGGCTGGACTTTCATTTCCACCACCAGCCGTTCCAGCTCCAGTGCTGCCGGGGTCAACGTGCGACCCCGGCGTTTGATGATGCCGACACTGCGCATCACTTGCGGATCGGTCAGCGGCACCCGGGTCAGGATCGGATGATCCGGCCCGGGCATCGCCATCAGCGGCACCGCCGCTACACCAAGCCCCGCTTCCACCAGACCAATCATCGTCGTCACATGCCGCGTCTCGCAGATGCTCTGGCGTTGCGGCACCACACGACTCAAGGCCTGATCGAGCAGAAACCGGTTGCCGGACGTCTTGTCCAGCGAGATGTAATCCTGCTGATAGAACTCGTCCCAGCTCACGCTGCTGCGCCCGGCCAACGGATGATCACGGCGACAGGCGACAACGTAGCACTCCTGCACAAGCGGTTCAAAATCGACTTTGGCATCCTGGGTGCCGATGAAGCTCAGACCGAAATCTGCCTCGCCATTGACCACCGCACTGAGCACGTCGTGGGCGCTGGAATCGAGGACTTTGACCTTGATCCGCGGAAACTGCTGGTGATAGCGGGCGACCACGCGCGGCATGAAGTAGTAGGCTGCCGACGGCACGCAGGCGACGGTGACGTGGCCCATTCGCGTCGAAGCGACTTCGCTGATGCCCAGCAACGCCACGTCCAGATCATCCAGCAAACGCTCGACGCTGGGCATGAAGCCGCGCCCGGCCTGAGTCAGGCTGACTTTGCGCGTGGTGCGTTCGAACAGTTTTACGCCGAGGGCGTCCTCGAGCTTTTCGATGCGTCGGCTCAAGGCCGGTTGTGACAGGCGCACGGTGTCGGCGGCCTTGCGGAAGCTGCCCTGTTCGACGACCGCGCGAAAAGCCTGCAGGTCGTTGAGATCGAAGTTGATGGCCATGGCGGACTCGGAAAGACTGATTCGCGAAGGCTATCAATGTAACCATTTGATGCAAATTATTACAGATTTACACTGGCTCACTGTAGGAGCTGCCGAAGGCTGCGATCTGTTGATCTTCAAAAACAAGATCAACAGATCGCAGCCTTCGGCAGCTCCTGCACGGGATCTTCGGTGGATCTTGAATCGTTTCAGCCTTTATCCTTGTCACCCCCCGCCGTACCGCTGTCAGGAGTCAACCCATGCCCCATGAAGGCAACCTGTTACAAGCCGCTGTCGTGTTTCTGTTCGCCGCAGTGCTCACCGTGCCCTTGGCCAAACGTCTGCAACTGGGCGCGGTGCTCGGTTATCTGTTGGCGGGGGTGATCATTGGCCCGTCGGTACTCGGTCTGATCGGTAATCCGCAAAGCGTCGCGCATATTTCCGAACTAGGCGTGGTGCTGCTGTTGTTCATCATCGGCCTGGAACTGTCGCCGCGGCGCTTGTGGGTGATGCGCAAGTCGGTGTTTGGCGTGGGCCTGGCGCAGGTGCTGCTGACAGCGGCGGTGATCGGCGTGCTGGCGCTGTATGTGTTCGGTCAGCCGCTGAACAGTGCAATTGTGCTCGGCCTTGGCCTGGCGCTGTCGTCCACCGCATTCGGCCTGCAGAGCCTGGCCGAGCGCAAGGAACTCACCAGCCCGCATGGGCGGCTGGCGTTTGCGATTCTGCTGTTTCAGGACATCGCCGCGATCCCGTTGATCGCGCTGGTGCCGATGCTCGCCGGTAGCGCGCATGCCACCAGCAACGCGGAAAGCCTGAATCACGGTTTGCAAGTACTCGGCGGGATCGCCGTGGTGGTGGTCGGTGGGCGTTATCTGTTGCGTCCGGTGTTCCGCGTGGTGGCAAAAACCGGTCTGCCGGAAGTGTCTACCGCCACCGCATTGCTGGTGGTGATCGGTACGGCGTGGCTGATGGATCTGGTCGGCGTGTCGATGGCCCTCGGGGCTTTCCTCGCCGGTCTGCTGCTGGCGGACTCCGAATATCGGCATGAACTGGAAGCGCAGATCGAGCCGTTCAAGGGCTTGCTGCTCGGGCTGTTTTTCATCAGCGTCGGCATGGGCGCCAACCTGAGTCTGCTGCTGAGTGCGCCGATCACCGTGCTGGGCCTGACGCTGTTGCTGATCGGCTTGAAGTTGCCGCTGCTGTTTGTGGTCGGGCGCCTGGCTGGTGGGCTGACCAAGGTCAGTGCGATTCGCTTGGGCATCGTGCTCGCCGCCGGCGGTGAATTTGCCTTTGTGGTGTTCAAGATCGGGCGCGATCAGGGCCTGTTCGAACCGCGCCTGTATGACCTGCTGGTGCTCACTATCACCCTGTCGATGGCGTTGACGCCGTTGCTGCTGTTGATCTGTGCGCGGCTGGTCAGCCCGAAAGTGCAGCCGGTGGAAGTACCGGAGAAATTCCGCGAAATCGATACCGAAGCACCACGCGTGGTGATCGCCGGCATGGGCCGGATGGGCCAGATCGTGGCGCGGATTCTGCGGGCGCAGAACATCAAGTTCGTAGCGCTGGACACCTCGGTGGAAACCATCGAACTGTCGCGCAGTTTTGGCGGCGTGCCGGTGTTCTACGGCGACCCGATGCGCCCGGAAATCCTCAATGCGGCAAAGGTTGGTGAGGCGGAATACTTCGTGATTGCCACGGACGATCCGGAAACCAACATCAAGACCGCCGAGATCGTGCGCAAGCTGTATCCGCACATGAAGATCATCGCCCGCGCACGTAACCGTCAGCACGTGCACCGCTTGGTGGATGTCGGCGCCGAGCCGATTCGCGAGACCTATTACTCCAGCCTGGAAATGAGCCGCCGCACCCTGGTCGGGCTGGGTTTGACCCAGGCCCAGGCCGATGCGCGGATCAAGCGCTTCAAGCACCACGACGAGCAGGTGCTGGAGGCGCAGCACGCCGTTTACGACGACGCAGCCAAAGTCCTGCAGACCGCTCAGGAAGCCCGCGCGGAGCTGGCGCGGCTGTTCGAATCGGATCAGTTGGAAGAGGAAGCGCGCAAGGTCTGACCTCCTTGCACAGATCCAAACTTCAGGCCGACAGCACTGACGCCTTCGCGGGCAAGCCCGCTCCCACAGGTTTTGTGAACGACCGAAAACCCTGTAGGAGCTGCCGCAGGCTGCGATCTTTTGATCTTGATCTTAAAAATCAAAATCAAAATCAAAAGATCGCAGCCTGCGGCAGCTCCTACAGGGGATTGGATCAGGCCAGCTCTAACTCCAGCTCTTGCTTGACCGGTGCCACCTCAAACCGATCTGCCAGGAACGGTGTGATATCCAGCGGCAGCGCTTCCTGGTTGACCAGTTTGTCGAGCAGCACCCCGGTAATCGCCGAGGTCAGGATGCCGGTGCGGAAGTGTCCGCAGGCATTCAGATACCCCTCCACCCCACGCATCGGCCCGAGAATCGGCAGTTCATCCGGCGAGCCCGGACGCAATCCGGCCCAGGTGCGCTTGAGGTTGACGTCCTTGAGTTCCGGCAGGCAGCGCACCGCGCCCTGCACCAGTCCGGCGATTTCCGGGTAGGTGGTGGTGACGTCGAAGCCTTTGTCTTCGGTGGTGCTGCCGATCAGGATCTCGCCGTTGTCCTTCTGCGCCACATAGCAGTCGCTGGTAGTCAGACAACCGTTGAGGATTTTCGGCATGCGTTCGGTCAGCAGGATCTGGCCCTTGACCGGCTTCACCGGGATCCGCACACCGGTGGCCCATTCGCTCAAATCCGCCGCCCAGGCGCCGCCGGCGTTGATCAGGGTTTTGCAGTGGAACACGCCCTCTTCGGCCGTCTGCACGCCGGTCACGCGGCTGCCGTGGTGCAACACGCCAGTGACATTGGTATTGACGAAGATGTCGACGCCATTCTGCCGCGCACCTTCCATGTAGGCATCGGCGAGACGGAACGGGCTGACCTGGTGGTCGCAGAGAAATTCCAGTGCCCCACGAGCCTCATGGCTGACGCTCGGCTCGGCTTCGCGCAATGCAGCCTGATCGAGCCAGCGCACCTGATCGGCCAGATGCGGAATGCAGCTGACAATGTGTTCGGCGTAGAGCCGGTCTTCGTCGTCATAAATGACGAACTTCAGTCCGGTCTTTTCAAACTTGAAATCCATCCCGTGCTTGTCCTTCAGCTCGCGATGCAACGCCGGGTACAGCGCGTTGGATTGCAAGGCGAAATCGAAGAACGACTCCGGCAGGATATGCGGCGTGCTGGCGTCCACCGCCACGGCCGCGCCCTGGGTTTCGCGTTTGCGGTTGGCCGACATCATCCGGAAGAAAATCACCCCGCAGCCCAGTCCCACCGACTCGCCGATGGCCCACAAGCCGCCGGCCGAAGCGCGGGTTGCGTTGCCCGGGCGTTTGGCGTCGATCAACGCCACTTTGAGGTTCTCGCGCTTGGACAATTGATAGGCGCAGGACGCCCCGATCACGCCGCCGCCGGCAATGATCACGTCATAGAACTTACTCATGGGAAACGGCCTCCGTGCCGCCGGACTGGAACGCGGAAAAAGGAATCGGATCGATCGGGAAACGCGGGCGCAACCAGCCGACGTCCTTGCGCCCGGTTGCCTGGCGCAGGCGATCGCTGCAGTAGCCGACGCACATCCGGCCCTGACAATCGCCCATGCTGACGCGGGTGCGCATCTTCAGGCTGGCGATGTCCTGCACACCTTGCTCCAGCGCCAGATCAATGTCCGCGCGGGTCGCATGTTCACAGCGGCAGATCACCGTATCAGCAGCCGGCAAAGCGGTCTGGCCGACACCGCGTTCGGTGTAGCGGTCGACAGCCGCACGAAAGCGCACGATGGATTTGAGTTTGCCCAAGTAACGGTCGCGGCGTACCCGAGCCAGATCCTCTTCGATAATCCCGCGTTGCAGCAGGATCGAGGTGGCAGCGATTCTGCCGGCGAGCATCGCCGCTTCACCGCCGCGAATGCCGCCCATGTCACCGGCCAGGTGCACATGCGGCTCGTTGCTTTGTTGCCAGCTGTTGGCATTGGCGCGCAGGTAACCGTCGTCGCTGAAACCGTGGTCGAGGCCCATCTGCTGACTGAGCTGGGTGCGCGGGATAAAACCGTAACCGACCGCCAGGGTCTGGGCTTCGAAGCGCTCGATGCGTGTCAGGTCCGGCTCCCAGGCGGCCGAGTACGGTGCCACGCTGACGCTTTTCAGCTCGCCGTCGCCGTGAGCTTCGACCACGCCCCAGCCGTAGTTCATCGGGATGCCGTGCAGTTTCAGGTAAGCGAGCATGCTCAAACCATCGAGGAACAGCTGCGGCTTGTTCAGCAACGCCAGGCTTTCGCGGGCGATCTTGCCGAAGGCGCAGGCTTCGTACACACCCGCGACCTTGACGCCGGACGCGTGCAGCTGCGTGGCCACCAGCGGCAGCAACGGCCCGGTACCGGCGATGACCACCGGTCCCTGCGGCTTGACCACGCCACTTTTGATTTGCAGTTGCAGGCCGCCGAGCATGATCACGCCCGGCAGGGTCCAGCCGGGAAACGGCACGCTGCGTTCGTGACAACCGGCGGCCAGCAGCAATTGCGGATAATCGATCTCATGCAGTTGCTCATCGCCATCCAGCACCACCAGGGCACGGGTGCCTTCGGCGCCGACCACGCGGTGATTCAGGCGCACGTCAATCAGCCCGGCCTGTTGCTGAAAGTCACCGTGCAGTTTGCTCAGGGCTTCGGAATAACGTGGCCCGAGGTAATCCAGTTGCACGCCGTCACGCAACGGCCCGCGATAGACCACCCCACCGAGGCGCGAAGCCTCTTCGAGCAAGGTACAGCGCACGCCATGGCGCGCCAGTTCGATGGCCGCCGCCATCCCCGCCGGACCACCGCCGACGATCACCGGTTGCAGGCTCATACAACCTCCTGCTCGTTGATTCGGTTGACCTGGGTTTCAATCCGCATACCGTCGCGCACCACCGTCTGGCAGGCTCGGCGCTTGTGCCGACCGTTGATTTTCACCAGGCAGCACTGGCACACGCCCATGCCGCAATAGGCGCCGCTGATCTGGTCATGATCGTTACGTGCGACCTGGCGCACACCGAGGGACTGGATAACGCTGAGGACCGTTTCACCGATGGCCGCGCTAACCGGTTGGCCGTTGATGTGGACAGTCATATCCGCCTGGGTCAGCGGCTGGATATCAAAGGTGCGTTCGAGGCAGTGCATTACGATGTTCATCCGTGAAAAGTTTCAGGGGGAGTTCTACGTCAGCTCCTTGCTGCACTCTGCCTGGCGACCCGTTGTGGTTATTGGTGGGGGCTGCCGGGCTACTCCATGAGCGCAGCAAATTGCGCACCGGAGCACTGTAGTCGATACCGCAACAAGGGCCTGGATCTTTTAAGTTAGGTGATATTTCAAGGGGAAATATTGATCCAGATCGGTGAAATCTCGAGCCGGGTGAAAAACCCTTGAGGTATCAGTGTTTACCGCTGAGCAGCCCCTGCTCCGCCTCGCACAGCCCCACCACATAATCCCAGACCACCCGCAGCCGCACCGATTTGTGCAGCTCGCGCCGGGTGCTGATCCAGTAACTGCGCTCAATACGCTCCTCCGGCAGCAACAGCCGCAGATCCGGATCCGACGCCGCCATATAGCAGGGCAACACAGCAATCCCCAGGCCCGAGCGCGCCGCCTCCTGCTGGGCGATCACGCTGGTGCTGTGGAATACAACGCGCGGGCTGCGGCAGAAACTGTTGAGAAACATCAGTTCCTGGCTGAACAGCAGATCATCCACATAGCCGATCCACGCATGCCGGGCGAGGTCTTCGCGACTCTGTAGCGGCGGTGCCTTGTCGAGGTAGGCCTGACTGGCGTAGAGCGCCAACCGATAGTCCGTGAGTTTGCGCGTGACCAGCATGTCGGCAGCCGGGCGTTCGAGGTGGATGCTGATTTCCGCCTCGCGGTTGAGGATGCTGACGAACCGCGGCACGGCCACCAGCTCCACCTCCAGGCCGGGATAGCGTTCGAACAGGCCGATCATGCGGCTGGCGAGAAATTTGATACCCAGCCCTTCCGTGACGCCGACGCGGATCTTGCCCAGCGGCGCGGTGGATTGGGTGATTTCTTCCTGGGCCAGCAGCGCGACGTTTTCCATGGCTTCGGCGTGCTTGAGCAGCGCCTCCCCCGCTGGGGTCATTTCGTAGCCTTGGGCATGCTGGACGAACAGTGCGGTGCCGAGGCTCCTTTCGATGGCCTCGATGTGCCTGGCGACGGTGGCGTGAGTGGTGTTCAGGCGTCGGGCGGCCGTGAGCAGGCGGCCGCTGCGTTGCAACTCCAGAAAAAACCGCAGGTCGTTCCAGTCGAACATGGGGTGTCCTTGTCAGCCAGGGTCAAGCCAGGCTGTTCGAAAACGCACAGCGGCTGGGTAAAAACTAACATTCTTTTAACGAAAGCTAACAACTAGAGTGTCGGACAATAAAAACAAAAAGCGAGGTCAGGGAATGCAGACTTCCCTTGATGAATACGACTACATCGTGGTCGGTGCCGGACCTGCCGGCTGCCTGCTGGCCAATCGATTGTCGGCAGACAAGCAGCAGCGGGTGTTGCTGCTCGAAGCCGGCGGACGCGACAACTATGCGTGGATTCACATCCCGGTCGGCTATCTGTTCTGCATTGGCAACCCACGCACCGACTGGTGCTTCAAGACCGAAGCCCAACCCGGCCTGCAGGGTCGCAGCCTGAGTTACCCGCGCGGCAAAGTGCTCGGTGGCTGCTCCTCCATCAACGGCATGATCTACATGCGCGGCCAGGCCGGCGACTATGACGGCTGGGCGGCCGAGGGCAATCCGGGCTGGGCCTGGAACGACGTGCTGCCACTGTTCAAACAGAGCGAAAACCACTTTGCCGGCGCCGCTGAATTTCACGGTGCCACGGGTGAATGGCGGGTTGAGCAACAGCGGTTGTCATGGCCGATTCTCGACGCGTTTCGCAGCGCCGCGCAGCAGAGCGGCATCGCCAGCATCGATGATTTCAATCAGGGCGACAACGAGGGTTGCGGCTACTTTCAGGTCAACCAGAAGGCCGGGGTGCGCTGGAACGCGGCCAAGGCTTTTCTCAAACCTGTTCGCGAGCGGGTCAATCTGACGGTGCTGACCGGGGTTGAAGTGGATCGCGTGCTGCTGGAAAACGGTCGCGCATCGAAGGTCAGCGCGCGTCACGAAGGTCAGGTGAAATGCTTCAAGGCGCGCAAGGAAATCATCCTCTGCGCCGGTGCCGTCGGTTCCCCGAGCATTCTGCAGCGCTCCGGAATCGGCCCGCGGCCGTTGCTGGAACACCTCGGCATCGGCGTGATTCATGAGCTGCCGGGGGTTGGCGGCAACCTGCAGGATCACCTGCAATTGCGCCTGATCTACAAACTGCAAAACGCCCGCACGTTGAATCAGATCGCCGGCAGCCTGTGGGGCAAGATGGGCATGGGCCTGCGTTATCTGTATGACCGCAGCGGGCCGCTGTCGATGGCGCCGAGTCAGTTGGGCGCGTTTGCCCGATCAGGGCCGGAGCAGACTTCAGCAAACCTTGAATACCACGTGCAACCGCTGTCGCTGGAGCGCTTTGGCGAGCCGCTGCACAGTTTCCCGGCGTTCACCGCGTCGGTCTGTGATCTGCGTCCGCAGAGCCGTGGGCGGATCGATATCCGTTCGACGAATCCTCAGGACGCGCCGCTGATTCAACCGAACTACCTCAGCCATCCGGAAGATTTGCGCGTGGCCGCCGATGCGATCCGCCTCACCCGCCGCATCGTCAGCGCCCCGGCCCTGCAAGCGTTCAAACCGGTGGAATATTTGCCCGGCGACAACCTGCAAAGCGAGGAGCAGTTGCACGAAGCGGCCGCGCGCATCGGCACGACGATTTTCCATCCGGTCGGCACCTGCCGCATGGGCAATGACGCTGACGCGGTGGTCGATGCGCAACTGCGCGTGCATGGCGTACCCGGCCTGCGCATCGCCGACGCCTCGATCATGCCGCGCATCACCTCGGGCAATACCTGTTCGCCTACGCTGATGATTGCCGAGAAGGCGGCGCAGATGATCCTCAACCCACCGATCAGGACCTGCACACCCACTCCCGAACTGGCCCACACCCTGTAGGAGCTGCCGCAGGCTGCGATCTTTTGCCTATGGCTTTTACAAGATCAAAAGATCGCAGCCTGCGGCAGCTCCTACAGGGGACCGTGTAATTCGTTCAAGGCAGCGCGCAACACCAGTGGAACAACAAAAACAATCACTGTGAGGGATACCGATATGTCAGAACACGCTCAGCCGCTGGATGCCGCGAGCGGCGCCAGCACCAGCAATGCCACACAGAAAGTCATCTTCGCCTCTTCGCTGGGGACGGTGTTCGAGTGGTATGACTTCTTCCTCTACGGCGCCCTGGCGGCGGTGATCAGCAAACAGTTCTTCGCCGGCGTCAACGACACCACCGCGTTCATCTTCGCGCTGATGGCCTTCGCCGCCGGGTTTATCGTGCGGCCGTTCGGGGCGCTGGTGTTCGGTCGGTTGGGGGACATGATCGGGCGCAAATACACCTTCCTCGCGACCATCGTCCTGATGGGCATCGCCACGTTCTGCGTCGGTCTGCTGCCGAACTACGCCAGCATCGGCATCGCCGCGCCGATTATTCTGGTGGTGCTGCGCATGCTCCAGGGCCTGGCGCTGGGCGGTGAGTACGGCGGCGCCGCGACCTACGTGGCGGAACACGCGCCCATCGGCAAGCGCGGTTTCCACACCAGCTGGATTCAATCCACCGCGACCCTCGGCCTGCTGCTGTCGCTGCTGGTGGTGCTTGGTTGCCGGTACTTCACCGGTGACCAGTTTGAAGTCTGGGGCTGGCGCATTCCGTTTCTGCTGTCGATCGTGCTGCTGGGCATTTCCACCTGGATCCGCCTGAGCCTGCACGAGTCGCCGGCCTACCTGAAAATGAAAGAGCAAGGCAAAGCGTCGAAGGCGCCGATCCGCGAATCCTTCGGCCAATGGGAGAACCTCAAGGTCGTGCTGATCGCGCTGTTCAGCATCAACGCCGGGCAAGCGGTGACCTTTTACGCCGCGCAGTTCTACGTGCTGTTTTTCCTCACCCAGTTTCTGAAAATGGATCCGGCCGTTGCCAACAGCCTGCTGATCATCAGCGTGGTGATCGGTGCGCCGTTCTTCATCATTTTCGGCTGGCTGTCGGACAAGGTCGGACGCAAACCGGTGTTGATGCTCGGTTTGCTGCTGGCGACGGCGCTGTACTTTCCGATTTTCAAATCCCTCGCCCACTACGCCAATCCGGCAATCGATCAGGCCAGCCGTCAGGCGCCGATCACCGTGCTGGCGGACCCAGCAACCTGCACCTTTCAGTTCGACCCGGTGGGCAAGGCCAAATTCGACAGCCCGTGCGACAAGGTCAAGACCTTCCTGGTCAAGCAAGGCCTGCCCTATACCAGCGCCGCAGCGCCGGCCGGCAGCGGCGTGCAGGTGAGCATCGGCGACGTGAAGATCGACGGCTATGACGAGTCGGCCCTGCGCGGCGCCGTCACCCTCGCCGGTTACCCGCAACAGGCCGACCTGCAGCAGATCAACAAACCGATGATCGTGGCACTGATCGTCGCGCTGATCATCATCTCGGCCATGTGCTACGGTCCGCTGGCCGCGCTGATGGTCGAGCTGTTTCCGACGCGCATCCGCTACACCTCGATGTCCCTGCCGTATCACATCGGCAACGGCTGGTTCGGCGGTTTCCTGCCGACCGTGTCGTTCGCGCTGGTGGTGTACACCGGGGATATTTTCTATGGGCTGTGGTACCCGGTGCTGATTACCGGGGTGAGCCTGGTGGTGGGGATGATTTGTCTGCGTGAGACGAAGAATATCGATCTCGATAAGAACTGAATCTGAAACATGATCCTTTGGTAAAAAACCTGTGGCGAGGGGATTTATCCCCGATGGGGTGCGTAGCGCCCCCCGTGAAAAATGGGACTACTACCTAGTCCATCGGGGATAAATCCCCTCGCCACAATTGAATCTCTTCTTCCAGGAACTAAGCATCCGCCGTGATCACCTCGAACTTCACCTGATCCGGATAAAACGCCACATAGTCCTTGATCTGCTCGACCGAGATTTTCGGTTTCTCATACGTCCACACCGCATTCGCCGCCTCATGCCCCGGTATTTGCAAGCTGAAGTAATTGGCGTCGCCCTTGTACGGGCAATAACTGGTGTGGTCGGTGCGGGCGAAGTATTTTTCATCGATGTCCTCGCGGGGCACGTAGTACACCGGCGGGTAATTGGCCTCATGGAGGACCAGCACATGCGAGGACGCCGCGACCTGGATGCCGTGGAATTTCACCAGCAGGCAACCGGGAAGCTCTTCGAGGGTAATGACGGGGTTGAGGCCGGTGGTGCTCATGGGGGGTTCTCCAGGGACAAATGAACTGTGGCGAGGGAGCTTGTCGAATCGTCGCACCGTCCCGCTGGGCTGCGTAGCAGCCCTAAATCCAGGAATCGCGTGTGTCAGGTATAACGCGATTTCCGAGTTTGCGACGGTTTCGCCGCCGAGCGGGACGGTGCGACGATTCGACAAGCTCCCTCGCCACAGGACGATAGTTACCCTGAATCGGTGTCAGTCAGGATCAGCTCAAACCACGATATCCGTCGCCAGCGCCTGCCCCACCACACCTACGGCAAAGTCCACCTCACCCTGCCCCGTCAGATCGATCAGCAGCCCGGTCTGACCACTCTGTGCGTAATAAGTCAGGATTGCATCGCCCGCATGGCCGGTGAAACCGCTGACGAAGTTCAGCGTGGCTGCGCCCGTGGCGAAACCGGCGATGCCCGAGAGGTCGATCTTGTCCACGCCGCTTTTGAAATCCATGATCCAGTCCGGCTGGTTGTTGGTCGAGTCACTGGCCGCACCGAACACAAAGGTGTCCGCACCCTCGCCGCCCCACAGCACATCCGCACCGCCACCGCCGTAAAGGATGTCGTTGCCGGCTCCGCCGAACAGATGGTTGACGGCCGAGTTACCGATCAGCAGGTCATTGCCGGAACCGCCAACGGCGTTTTCCACGGTCACGCCATAGGCGATCGACACGTTACCGACCAGCCCGCCGACATCGGAGAACGAGCCTTCATTGAGGTTGATTTTCTGGTTCTGGGTGAAGCCGGAGAAGTTCAGCGTGTCATCGCCGCCACCGTCCCACACCGAGAACACCAGCTTCGACGACGCCGAGGTGGCGCTGTAGTAATCGCGCCCGGTATTGGAGCCGAAACCGTAGGTGGTGTTATCGGCGCGAGTCTCATAGTTGGCGCCGTAGAGTTTTTGCACGGCGACGATATCGTCCAGCAGCGGTGCCGAGGCGTAGGCGCCGCTGCCGTCCTTGCTGAAGTTCTGGTCGGTGTTGGCTTCGCTCCAGTAGCTCATCAGGCTGTAGCCACGGGTGTCTTCGGCGTATTTGGCGTCGTTGTAGGTCGGGTTGCCGTTGCCGGCGTTATAGGCGCCCGGGTGCGACAGGCCGAGGGTATGGCCGATTTCGTGGGTCAGGGTCTGACGTCCGTAGTTGTTGGTGTCCGGGGTCTTGTTGACCTGATACTGGTTGTTGATCAGGTACCACGACTGGCCATCGTAGCTGCCACCGCTCGGCAGGTAAGCGAACGCCGCACCGCCAGTGCTGACGTCGTAGTTGCCGAAGGTCATGTGGCCGTCGCCGCCTTTACCCTCGGTGAAGGTCACCTTGGCCACGTCGGCCCAGGATTGCATCGACAGCACGGCCTGAGCCTTTTGTTGAGCGCTGAACTGGCTGAAATTGCCGAGGTTGGGGTTGTAGTTCGCCGGTTTCTCGGTCAGGAAGGTGTAGGTCAGGGAGATTTTGCCGTCGCCGTTCTTGTCGTGCCACGACAGGTTTTTGCGCAGGATTTCGTCGGCCGCCTGGTCGGCAGTGAACGACGGTTTGCCGTTCACCAGGCCGACGCCACGGTCGTACAGGTGGCTGAAGGCGTTCACTTCGTCATAGGCGCTGCTGGTTTTCGATTTGGCTTGAGCCATGGTGGGACTTCCTTGTTTCAGAATAGTCAGTGCGTTCGGACGTTGGCGATCTACTGACGAAATCGTCCTGTCTCTCGCGTTTCTTGAAGGCCCGACGAACCTGACATGCCCGGCAAGCACGGCACCATTCGATTTCTCGATAGTGGTGCGCGACGTCCCGGTAATACCGGTCATTCCCGGCAACGTTTTGATCTGTATATCCATACAGATAAAAGTTGCCCCCGACGCCAACTGCGGCCATCCTGTGCACCTCCAGTGAACTGATCGACGACGGTGGTTATGCGGCTGTACCTCTGTGAAAAACCTTCCCAGGCCAAAGACATTGCGGCCGTGCTCGGCGCCAGGCGTCGCGGCGACGGCTGCTGGCTGGGAACGGACGTCACAGTGACCTGGTGCATCGGCCATCTGCTGGAAACCGCACCGCCGGATGCCTACGACGCGCGCTACAAACGCTGGGTACTGGCGGATCTGCCGATCATCCCGGACAAGTGGAAAATGACCGTCAAGCCGCGCACCGCCAGCCAGTACAAAGCGGTCAAGCGCCTGCTCGGCGAGGCCAGCGAACTGATCATCGCCACCGACGCCGACCGTGAGGGCGAAATGATCGCCCGGGAACTGGTCGAGCACTGCCGCTATCGTGGGCCGATCCGCCGCTTGTGGCTGTCGGCGCTGGATGAAGCGTCGATCCGCAAGGCCTTGGCCGCGCTGAAACCGGGGGCGGACACCTTCAGCCTGTATCACTCGGCGCTGGGGCGCTCGCGGGCGGACTGGCTGATCGGCATGAACATGAGCCGCCTGTTCACCTTATTGGGCCGGCAGTCCGGCTATCAGGGCGTGCTGCCGGTCGGTCGGGTACAAACGCCGACGTTGCGACTGGTGGTGGATCGCGACCGCAGCATCGCCGATTTCGTCCCGGTGCCGTATTGGGCGATCGATGTGCAACTGCTGCACGACGGCACGCGGTTCACTGCGCAATGGCGTGCGCCCAGCGACGTTTGCGACGATCAGGATCGCTGCCTGAATCAGGCACTGGCCCAGCAGGCAGCCGCCGCTCTGAACAGCGCAGCCAGTGCGCGGGTGGTGAAACTGCGCACCGAACGCATGCGTGAAGTGGCACCGCTGCCGTTCGATCTGGGCACCCTGCAAGAAGTCTGTTCGAAGAAACTCGGTCTTGGCGCCCAGGAAACCCTCGACATCTCCCAGGCGCTCTACGAAACCTACAAGGTCATCACCTACCCGCGCAGCGATTGCGGCTTTCTGCCGCTGAGCCAACACAGCGAAGCACCGGGGATACTTGCGGCACTGCGTCAGGCCGACCCGAGCCTTGACGCGCTGAACGGTCACCTCGACCCGCAGCGCCGCTCCCGAGCGTGGAACGACGCCAAGGTCAGCGCCCACCACGGCATCATCCCCACGGCCGCGGCAAAAAATCTCGAACGCCTGAGCGGCAAACACCGGGCGGTCTATACCCTGATTCGCGCGCGTTATCTGGCGCAATTCCTGCCCAACCATGAATACGATCGCACCCAGGCCGACTTCGATTGCGCCGGGGAAGCGTTGCGTGCCGTCGGCAAGCAGATCATCGAACCGGGCTGGAAACGTGCCCTGCCTGAAGCCCTCGCCCCGGCCAAGGGCCGTGAAGCGCCAGTGCCGCAAACGCTTCCGGCGCTAAGCCAGGGTATCGATTGCGCCGTGGCCGGCGTGAACCTCAAGGATCTCTGGACGCAGCCGCCGAAGCCCTACACCGAGGGCGATCTGATCAAGGCGATGAAGAACGTCGCCAGACTGGTGGAAGATCCGCTGCTCAAACAGAAACTCAAGGACACCACCGGCATCGGTACCGAAGCGACCCGCGCTT
Organism: Pseudomonas sp. S8; assembly: GCF_050473925.1. Taxonomy (NCBI): domain Bacteria; kingdom Pseudomonadati; phylum Pseudomonadota; class Gammaproteobacteria; order Pseudomonadales; family Pseudomonadaceae; genus Pseudomonas; species Pseudomonas sp. S8. Next base: position 594,686 of record NZ_JBFDVZ010000016.1, on the reverse strand, counting down.
CGATCATTCAGGGTCTGCTGGATCGAGGTTATCTGGTGAAGAACGGCAAGGCGCTGGCCGCGACCCCGGCGGCCTTCAGCCTGATCGACGCCGTGCCCCGGGCGATTGCCGATCCCGGCACCACCGCCATCTGGGAGCAAGCACTGGACATGGTGCAGAACGGCGAGATGAGTCTGGAAGAGTTCGTCACCAAACAGGCGGCGTGGATGAGCAAGCAGGTCACCCGCTGTTCTGCGCTGAGCCTGACCATCAGCGGCCCGCCACCGGCCGGCAAGGCTGCCGCGCCGTGGAAGAAAAAGCGTAAATCGACCCGAAGCAAAACTGCCAGCGCAGCCAAACGCACAGCGAAGTAATGATCGGTCCTGTGGTGAGGAATTCTGTGGTGAGGGGATTTATCCCCTCACCACAAGGTATGAGTCGACAATACTGAAGCCGCAATCTTCAGGAGGCTCCCCGATGCCCACCATCGAACTGCACCCCGCCCACCGCGACGAACTGCAAGCCATCGAAAACCTCATGCAGTTCTACATGTACGACTTCAGCCAATGGCTACCACTGAAACTCGGCGAACATGGCCTCTTCAGTATTCAGCCGAAAGACGACTACTGGCGAAATCCAGCCACCCAACCTTTCCTGATCCGCATCGACGGCGAATTGGCCGGGTTCGTGATCGTCGACAATGACACCCGCATCGACGGCGCCGAATACAACATCAGCTACCTCTTCCTCACCCGACGCTTCCGTGGCCGAGGCGTCGCGCAGTTTGTCGTCTCTGCCCTCTTGAGCCGTTTGCCCGGTCAGTGGCAGATTTTCCATATCGACGCCAACCTGCCTGCACGGCACTTCTGGGCCAGGTTGATCCCCAAATTGAGCGGTGGTGAGTTCGTCCGCCAGCAGCGCTCGGTCGACGGTTATCCCTGTACCTTCTACGTCTTTCACAGCCCCGCGTCCGTTGCCTGAACGGAACTTTTCTCATTCCAAAACAGCTTTGTCCGACAATATGTAGTGATCAAAAATAATCACTACAAAACCGTTGACGGCGTCGTTTTGCTTTTGCATGATGAAGACGTTCCCCGATCGGGAACATCGGTAACACGCTTGAGCAAACTCGTCTGACCGCCGAGTTGTTTTTTCCGGATACACGCTGCCCACAAGGCAGATTGAAGAAGCTGACCTGGCCTGAACGTCCAGTACAAGGACGAGAAGCGCTGGCGAAAATTCTCAAGACGCTTGTGGTCGACCCTGAAAACGTCGTCAAGGAGCCTCCCGGTTTTCGCTGCTTCTCCTCGTTGTGACGCTATTGCGTAGCAGTTATTCAACACGACTACATGCAACAGACGCATGACCCCGTACTTCTCACGGGCGACCGCTGACGTCCTGGTTTCGGTGCCAGGGATCAACTAACCGATGGGCTACCTGTATTAGCGAATCAACTTTGAAAGATCACCAGACTGGTCAAGGGGCAAACATCATGAATCTGAACAATCAACCTACTATCGAAGAACTGGCTCGTATGTTCGCGGCGCAAAAAGACAGCCACGACAGCCACATTCTCTGGATCAGCAAGTCGGGTCAGGTGCATATCGACTGCCTGTCGCCCCACGCTGGTGAAGAAGAATTCGACCGCAGCAACCAGAACCTGCTGGCCCGCCTGAAGATGTACCGCCGTGGCCATGGTTATGTCGGCAAGAAAGCTGCGGCCGATAAAGACTTCATCGGCAATGTGCTGCAGACGCTGAAACAGGCGTGGGATTCGATGCAGAACAAGAATGAAGTTCGGGTGATTGACCGGTTTTGCTGAGTTACAACTTCAATAAATAAAAAGGGCCTGCTTCCAAAAGAAGCAGGTCCTTTTTATTGCTCCCTAAAACTGCCCTGTAGGAGCTGCCGAAGGCTGCGATCTTTTGATTTTGTTTTTTAAGATCAAGATCAAAAGATCGCAGCCTTCGGCAGCTCCTACAGGGGGATATTGAGTTCCAGTACCAGGTTCATGAACGCCAGCGCTGCCGCGCTGTGATAATTATTGCGCCGGCGCAACAACGCCGCCCCACGCTGCGGCGCTTCGTTCTCGATTGGCAGCCTGCGCAACGCCCGATCCTCGGTAGCAATCGCCTCGGGCAACATCGTCGCCATCGACGCATGTCGCACCACCTCCAGCAACGTGCTCACCGAGTTCACTTCGATGCGCACCTGCGGCGTGATCCCCAACTGACGAAAATATTCATCGATTGATAACCGGGTAATGAAGTCCGGTGCCAGCAAGGCGAAATCCAGCTGTGCAAGGTCACTCGACGTCAGTACCCCGCTGCTGTCGTACAGCGGATGTTCACGCCCGACCATGACCCCCAGGGTTTCGGTAAACGCCGGAATGCACTCGAGATCGGGGTGGCGCACCGGGGTAAAGGCAATCGCGATGTCCAGCGAATCGTCCGCCAGTCCCGCTTCGATATCGTCCATCGACAGCTCGAAAATCTGCAGATGGATACCCGGGTAGCGCGCCGCGAAATCACGCACCAACGGCCCGACCAGATACGCCATGAAGGTCGGGGTCATGGCCAGGCGCAGGTTGCCACGGGACAGATCCTTCACGTCATGCAACGCCCGCTTGCCCGCCTCCAGCTCCACCAGCACCCGCCGCGCGCACTCAATGTAAGCCTCGCCGGCATCGGTGGCCTTGACCGTGCGCGAAGTGCGATCGAACAGGGCCACCCCCAGAGTTTCCTCAAGTTGGCGGATCTGTTGCGACAGGGTCGGCTGCGACACGTGCAACGCCTCCGCCGCCCGGGTGAATCCGCCGTGGTCGGCCACGGCCAGCAGATAACGCAAATGTCGCAACAGCATCGGGCTCACCATCTATAGGCAGGACTTATGCGAAGCATTGTATATCGGTCTTGGACGCTATGGATCAACCGGCAGAAGATGGCTCCCACACAGCAAGCCAACCTTGAAAGGAGTGACACCATGCAACAGTCCCACGCTTACAACGATGCCAGCCTGGCCCTGACCACCCGCATTCTCGACATCAAGGCCCGCAAAAATCTGTCGTGGCAGGATCTGGCCGACGACACCGGCCTGAGCCTGGCCTACGTCACCGCGGCCCTGCTCGGCCAGCACCCTTTGCCGCAAGACGCCGCGCAAGTGGTCGGCGCCAAGCTTGAACTGGACGCCGACGCCGTTGCCGCCCTGCAAATCATCCCGTTGCGCGGCAGCCTCAGCGGCGTGCCGACCGACCCGACCATCTACCGCTTCCACGAGATGATCCAGATCTACGGCACCACCCTCAAAGCCTTGGTCCACGAGCAGTTCGGCGACGGCATCATCAGCGCCATCAACTTCAAGCTCGACATCAAGAAAGTCGAAGACCCGGAAGGCGGCTCCCGCGCCGTGGTCACCCTCGACGGCAAGTTCCTGCCGCTGCGTCCGTTCTGATCCACCCGGCCCGCACCTGAGGTGCGGGCCCATCCAAATCTCAATTGCCAAGTCGTCACCCCATCTGCCTGGAGGCTGCCCCATGCACAAAATTCTGTTGACCCTGGCCCTGCTCGCCGGCCTCGCCGCCCAGGCCCAGGCTGATGAAGAGGCCATTGCCTACCGCTACGGCATGGCGCTGGATATTGCTGAAGTCGTGAGCATCACCCCGGTCGCCGACGTCTGCGGCGTTGTACCGGTCGAGATGACCTACCTCGACAGCCACGGCGCAAAACACATTCTTCAATACAGCGAATTCGGCACCGGCTGTTCGAACTGAGAGGACAACACCATGAAAAACCTGATCGAAGGCTTCCTGAAGTTCCAGAACGAGGCGTTTCCGCAACGCACCGAACTGTTCAAACACTTGGCGACCACTCAACAACCCGGGACCTTGTTCATCACCTGTTCCGATAGCCGGGTGGTGCCGGAACTGCTGACCCAGCAAGAACCCGGCGAGCTGTTCGTGATCCGTAACGCAGGCAATATCGTGCCGTCCTACAGCCCGCATCCGGGCGGGGTTTCGGCAACGGTGGAATACGCGGTGGCGGTGCTTGGGGTGACTGACATCGTGATCTGCGGTCACTCCGATTGCGGCGCGATGACCGCGATTGCCCAGTGCAAATGCATGGATCACCTGCCCGCCGTCAGCGGCTGGCTGCAACATGCCGAGTCGGCGAAAGTGGTGAACGAGGCACGACCGCATGCCAATGACGCGGCGAAATTGAGTGCGATGGTGCGGGAAAATGTGATCGCGCAACTGGCGAACATTCAGACCCACCCGAGCGTGCGCCTGGCCCAGGAGAAAGGCCTGCTGAACCTGCATGGCTGGGTCTATGACATCGAGACCGGGTCAATCGATGCGCTGGCGGCGGATCGCCGTACGTTTGTGCCGCTGGCTGAGCAACCGGCGACGTGTGCCATTCAGGCAAACGCCAGCGCAGCCGCCTGATACAAATCCGCTGAGGTGAAGAGGAACTTGTGGCGAGGGGATTTATCCCCGATGGACTGCGCAGCAGGCCCTATCTCTTGGGGCCGCTTCGCGCCCCATCGGGGATAAATCCCCTCACCACAGGGCCGGTGTGCATCAATCGGGATAAGGCGTTTTCAGCGTTTTACGCTGAGATCAACCTGAGTCATACGACTACGCACCGTAAACACCCCATCCCCCGAAAGAATCGCACTGCGCGCAAACAGGCGACCGCTCTCCCAGTTCGAAAGCCCGAGCTCCGGCTTGTTCAACGCGTACTGCCCATCGACCCAACGGGTAATCCCGTTGCCCACAAACGGCGCGTTCACCGCGTTGTAGAAACGCTCCTGGGCCGCCGCATCCTCGCTGATCAGCGACACCGTGAACTGCGGGCTGTAGCGGTTGAACAGCGCGATCGCCTGATCCAGATCATCGACGATCATCAGACTGACTTCCGGGGTTTCTTCCCATTCCCACTCGCGACCCAAATCGGACTCCGTCAGCGCTTCGGCCAAGGCCTCGGTCTGATACCCCTCGGCGCGATAGACCTCGACCGTTGCGTTCTGCCACTCGGCCGGCAGGTAGCTTTCACTGCCGGCGACGATGTGCAGTTTGCAGTCCTGCCCGCGTGCTGTGCCCGCTTGTTTGAGCGCATCGAGGAACAACGGCAGCAGTTCGGCGACACGCTCGCGTTGAATCAGGCAAACGTTCAGCGTGTTGCAGACCTTGCGATCCAGCGAGTTGCGCACCACGGCGGCGAAGCGTGTGGCATCGGCATCACGATCGGCAATCAGCCATGCGCCGCCAGTGCCATGCAGGCTGACCGCCGTGCCCGCCTGCTGGGCGATGCTGCCCAATTGGCTGACCGCGCGGCCCGAACCCCGGGCCACCGCCAGCGACAGACGCCGGTCGGCGAACATCGCCCAACCGGCGGCGTGATTGACGCTTTCCACCAGCGACACCGCCCCCGCCGGCAGACCGGCATCGGCCAGCGCCGGGTTCAGCGCGTGAGTGACGATCGCTTGCGCAGTGCCCAATGCATCGCTGCCGATGCGCAGCACCGCGGTGTTGCCGGTGCGCAGTACGCCGGCGGCATCGGCGAACACGTTCGGCCGTCCTTCAAACACGAATGCCACAATGCCCAGCGGCGACACCACTTGTTCGACTTTCCAGCCGTCGTGTTCGACGCTGCTGATGACCTTGCCGCGCGTGGCCGGCGCATCACGCCAGGCGCGCAGACCGGCGATCATGTCACGGCGCATGCGCTCGTCGGCGAGCAGCCGGGTGGTGGAGCGACCACGGGCCTTGGCGCGTTCGATGTCGGCCAGGTTCGCCGCTTCGATCAGGCTCCAGCATTCCGGGGTTTCCAGACGTTGGGCGAACAGATCGAAGAAACGACTGATGGCTTGATCGGTCACCGCCGACAAGGCAGTGAAAGCCGCTTCAGCGCGTTCGATGGCCACCGCAGCGGCCTGTTGATCGACCACCGGAATCAGCAACAGCTCGCCACTCACCTGCTCGACCAAAAGGTGGTCACCGGGCTGAAACCGCGCCGCCAGTTCGGGGCTGACCACGGTCACGCGGTTACCAGCGAAAGGGATCGGCGTGCCGGCGACTAGACGTTCGAGCGCAAGAGACATGAAGCGGATTCACCATATGAGGGGCGGCCGGAAAATGTAGCGGATTCTGCGCTGAAACACACCTTCTGCAAACACCAGCAAACCTGTGGGAGCTGGCTTGCCAGCGATGAGGCCGGCAAGCCCGGCATTGACGTTGCTGAACCACCGCTATCGCTGGCAAGCCAGCTCCCACAGGGTTTTGCAGTGTTTGAAAGATCGGGTCAGAAGACTGACCAGCCAATCCGCGAGCTGAGCATCTCCAGCGCCGCCATCCCCGCCAGCGAGTTGCCGGCAGCATTGAGTTCCGGCGACCACACGCACACGCTGAATTGCCCCGGCACCACCGCGACAATCCCGCCGCCGACCCCGCTCTTGCCCGGCAGGCCGACGCGATAGGCGAAATTGCCGGCCTCGTCGTACAAACCGCTGGTGGCCATGATCGAGTTGACCTGCTGAGTCTGGCGACGGGTGAGGATCTGTTCGCCGCTGTGTTTGCAAAAACCGTCGTTGGCGAGGAAGCAGAACGCCCGCGCCAGGTCGATACAGTTCATGCGCAACGCGCAGTGGCTGAAATAGCTGCGCAGCACCGCTTCGACGTCGTTGTGGAAGTTGCCGAACGATTGCATCAGGTACGCCATGGCCGCGTTGCGGGCGCGGTGCTGGTACTCGGATTCGGCGACCTTGCCGTCGACGATCACCTGTGGATTGCCCGACAGGCGCCGTACGAAGTCACGCATCGACAGGGCCGGCGCGGCGAATCGCGACTGGTTGATGTCGCAGATCACCAGCGCCCCGGCGTTGATGAACGGATTGCGCGGACGCCCGCGTTCGAACTCCAGCTGCACCAGCGAGTTGAACGGCTGGCCGGACGGCTCGTGACCCAGACGCTCCCAAATCGCCTCGCCGGAATGCTCGATGGCCTGCACCAGGCTGAACACCTTGGAAATACTCTGCACCGAGAACGGCGTCTCGGCATCGCCGGCGCAATACATTTCGCCGTCGTTGCCGTACACGGCGATGCCCAGTTGATTGGCCGGCACAGTGCCGAGGGCGGGAATGTAGTCAGCCACTTTGCCCTGCCCGATCAGGGGCCGGACAGCGTCAAGAATCTCGTTCAACAGCGCTTGCATGCCGGGTTCCGAAGTCTCGCCCCATGGGATTGCGGGGACACTGGGGCTAGACGCTGCGCAAGCTTGCGGAATCACACAAACCCTGTAGGAGCTGCCGCAGGCTGCGATCTTTTGACTTTGATTTTGAGGGCAAGATCAACATCAAAAGATCGCAGCCCGCGGAATCACACAACCCTGTAGGAGCTGCCGCAGGCTGCGATCTTTTGACTTTGATTTTGAGGGGCAAGATCAACATCAAAAGATCGCAGCCTTCGGCAGCTCCTACAGGGGGGCGGTCAGTGTGCCCCGTCGAGGCCGGCGAGCAGCGCACTGTCGCGGCTGTAGATATCCGGCGCATAACGCACTTGCCCATCCTTGCCGACCTGCGCCGTCCAGTAGGTCATCAGGATCGGCACCGGGGCCGACAGGCGGAATTCGTGGGTGCTGCCGGTGGCGAGCAACGTGTCGGTACGCGTACGTTCCGCCGGGGTCAACAGCAGGTCACGCAGTTGCATCGGGTGCTCGACCCGCACACAGCCCGAGCTGAAGGCGCGCGGGCCTTTGTCGAACAGGGCCTTGCTCGGCGTATCGTGCAGGTACACGGCGAACGGATTGGGGAAGCGGATCACCAGTTGCCCCAGCGGATTCCGTGGCCCGGCCTCCTGGCGCAGCATGATGTTGCCGGGGTTGTCCCAGTCGATATCCGCCGCGGCCAACGGCTGGCCATGGGCGTCGAGGACTTGCAGGTTCTGCCGGCTGAGGAAGGTCTGATCCTTGCGGATCGCCGGCAGTTTGTCTTCTTTCCAGATGGTCGGCGGCACGGTCCAGGTCGGGTTCAGGGTCAGGCGCGTAACCCGGGATTTGAGCAGCGGGGTCTGACGTTCGGCACGACCGACCTGAGTGCGGGTCTGCCAGACCGGCACACCGCCCTGATACAGGGTCAATTCGGCGGCGGCGACGTTGACCAGCAAACCGTCGGGCTCCATGTCCTGCGCCAGCCAGCGGAAACGCTCGAGGTTGACCCGCAACTGCTCGCGGCGCGTCAGCGGACTGATGTTGAGTTCGGCAATCGTTCCCGGCCCGACCACCCCGTCGGCCTGCAACGAATGGTTGGCCTGAAAGCTCTTCACCGCTTCCACCAGCACGCCTTCATAGGCATTGCCGGGCGTGCCGGTGACGTGAGTCAGATAGCCTTCGTTGAACAGGCGCTGGGCCAGTTCCGGCACGCGCTTGTCCTCCATCGCCGGGCGCAGCAGCGGGCCGTTGCCCACCGACTGCCAGTGCGGCAAGGCCTGCAGCCGTTGGCTGGCGTAGAGATGACGCAGGCTTTGATACTGCGCCAGACGCGGACGCGCCAGATCGAACGCGGCTTTGATGTCGTGCAGGCCGGGTACGGCGATCGACAGCAATTCAGCCTGACGATCACGCGGGGTGTCATCGGCATGCCACAGCGGCTCGAAATGCGACTGCAACAGACGCCCGAAATGCAGGTCTTGCAGCGCTTGCAGATAAAAGCGGCTGATGTCGATATCGGCGCACAACTCGCCGTCCTGCGGCGGATTGACGGCCACCGGATAGCGCTTGGGATTGAGGCCATCGTCGGCCAACAGCTGCAACTGCGCGCGCAACGCTGGCAAACGCCCGGACTCACTGGCCCACACCGGCAGCCAGTCCTGCTGCTGGTAGAACGCTTGCAGTTGCGCCAGCGCCGGACCACTCAACTGTGCGGCAATCGCCGGGCATGCCTGAGGCAAACCGATCAGCACCGCTTGCAGCGGACTTTGTGGTTCGACCGGCATTTGCGCCGGCGGCGTCGGCAGGGTCTGCAACGGCGGCAAGGGTTCATCGGCACAAGCGACAAACGGCGCAGCGAGCAAACAAATGCTCAAGTAGCATGCGTACTTTTTGAACAACTGCTTTACTCCAATCCGTGGCCGTCTCATTGACGGTCAACCTTACATCAGGTGCGCTGAACAGTCAGGCTCGAAACAGGGGTCTGTCGGGTATGACTGGGAGTCAGGAGCCAAAGTGCCAAATAAGTAGCCAGTGAGGACACTGTATAAATGTTGACGTTTTTGCGCCGACTTCTGCTGACCAGCGCGACCCTCGTCGCCGTGAGCAGCCCAGCTTTCGCCGCCGGCAAGCCATCGCCGGTTCTCTTCACCAGCCTCGCGCACGCCGCGCCGGAACTCAATCCCCAAGCGCTCAAAGGCGCCTTGAACGCCATGCAATGCGCGGTCAACAATGGCGCGCGACCCTCACGCCATCTGGCGATCATCGATTACTCGCAACCCTCCACCGCCCGCCGACTGTGGATCTTCGACCTGAGCAGACAGAAACTGGTGCTGCGCGACCTGGTCGCCCATGGTTCGAATTCCGGGGAAAACTTCGCCACTCAGTTCTCCAATCGCGAAGGCAGTTACCAGTCCAGCCTCGGGCTGTTCCGCACCCAGGAAAGTTACGAGGGAACCCATGGTTATTCGCTGCGCATGGACGGTCTGGAGCCGGGCTTCAATGATCTGGCCCGCGACCGCGCCATCGTGATCCACGCCGCCGACTACGTGAATCCGCTGTGGAGCAAGCGTCAAGGCCGAATCGGACGCAGCCAGGGTTGCCCGGCGGTGCGTCCGCAAGTGGCAAGGCAGGTGATCGACAAACTCAAGGACGGCCAGTTCATGTTCTCCTGGTACCCGGATCAGCGCTGGCTGAAGTCCTCGCCGTACCTCAACTGCCAGCCGCAACAGGTGGCGAGTATCTTGAGTACCCACGCCAGCTGACGATCAGGGCCATGACCATCAGCGCCGCCGCAACCCCGAACGTACTGTGCAAGCCGCTGCCGATGACTTCGGCCGGGGCTTGCGTCGGGTTGCCTGTAGCGAAGGCAAACACCGCGCCCATGACCGCCGCGCCGGTGATCAGTCCCAGATTGCGCGACAGCCCGAGCAAAGCCGACACTACGCCGCGCTGATCCTGACTGACCGTCGCCATCAACCCGGTATTGTTCGCCGCCTGAAACAACGCGTAACTGCTGGCAATCACCGCCATCGGCAACAGATACCCCGCCAGACCGAGACTCATCGGCAACAACGCCAACAAACTGCAACCACCGGCCAACCCGAACAACGCCCCCGGCACCACCCGCCGCGCACCGAAGCGATCCACCAGACGCCCCGCCGGCACCCCGCCGCACGCCGCCAGCAGCGGCCCGACCGACAATGCCAGGCCGACCACGGTGCTGCCCAGTCCCAGGCCCCGGCTCAGGTAAAACGGCCCGACCACCAGCGTGGTCATCATCACCGTCGTCACCAGCAACGTCAGCGCCAGGCTGCTGCTCAGCCGCACATCGTTGAAGAGAGACAAACGAATCAGCGGCGCTTTGGCTTTCATCTCGACCGCAATAAACAGCCCTGCTCCGCCTACGCTCGACAGCAGCAACACCAGGGTGAATCCATCCAGCGTCATCGCCAGCGCATAGGCCGCCAGCGTCAATACCAGCACTGCGCTGCCGAGATAATCAAACGCAACACCCGCCCGCAGCGGCCGATCGGCCGGCAGATAACGATAAACCAGCCACGCATTGAGCAGGCCCAAGGGCACGTTGAGGACAAAGATCGACGGCCAGCCGACATGCGCGATCAGCAGACCACCCAGTGACGGCCCGAGGCTGGTGCCGGTGGCCGACATCGTCGCGAGCAGGCCCATCGCACTGCCCGCCCGCGCTTTGGGCACCGCATCCGCCACCAGCGCCACGGTCAAGGCGAACATGATTGCCGCGCCCAGGCCTTGCACGGCCCGGGCGCCAATCAACCAGCCCAATCCCGGCGCCAGTGCGCAACACAACGACCCACTGGTAAAAATGCCAATGCCGATCAACAGCAATCGCCGCCGCCCGAACACATCGCCCAGACGTCCTACGCTGACAATCAACGTGGTGACCGCCAGCAGGTACGCCAGCACGATCCATTGCACCTGTTGAAACGTCGCATCGAACGCGGCGGCCAGGGTGGGTAATCCGGCGTTGGCGATGCTGGTGTCCAGTGACGGCATCAACATCGACAGCGCCAGACTGGTCAGCGCCCAGCGGGCTTGAGGGGGCAAGGGGGATCCGGGCATCGGGCGCTCCTGGTGAAGGTCAGACGGCATAGCCTGAGTCTCGACAAGGCAAGGCGCAAGACGCATGCTTTGCACTTGATACCTGCATGGAACGCCATGTCATGAGCGCACCGGACCTTAACCTGTTGATCACCCTTGACGTACTGCTGCGCGAAGGCAGCGTCGCCCGCGCCGCGCAAATTCTGCAGCTGAGCCCGTCGGCCATGAGCCGTGCGCTGGCCCGGCTGCGCGAGACCACCGGCGATCCGTTGCTGGTGCGCGCCGGACGTGGCCTGGTGCCGACCCCGCGCGCGCTGGAGTTGCGTGAGCGAGTCAGCACGCTGGTGCAGGAAGCCGAGGCCGCTTTGCGCCCCGCCGAGATTCTCGACCCCGGCCAGCTGCAGCGCACCTTCACCCTGCGCAACACCGACGGTTTTGTTGAAACCTTCGCCGCCGCCCTGCTCGCGCGCATCGCCGAAGAAGCACCCGGCGTGCGCCTGCGGTTTGTGCAGAAGGCCGACAAGGACAGCACCCTTCTACGCGAAGGCCGGGTGGATCTGGAGACCGGTGTGGTCGATGACAGCACCGACCCGGCGCTGCACAGCCGTATCCTGTTTGAGGATCACTGGATTGGTGTAGTCCGTGAGGGCCATCCGTTGAGTGCGGGCAAGCTCAGCAGCAAACGCTTCGCCGGCGGCCAGCACATTCTCATCTCACGTCGCGGGCGCAGCAGCGGCCCGGTGGACGAAGCGTTGCTGGCTGCGGGTCTGACGCGGGATATCGTCACTTCATTCGGCGGCTTTTCAGCGGCGCTGACGCTGGTCCGCGAATCAGACCTGATCGCCACGGTTCCGGAGCGTCACACCAGCAAGCTGCGCATGGGCCTGCACAGCTTCGCCCTGCCCTTCAGGATGCCGCCGATCAGCGTGTCGATGCTCTGGCACCCGCGCATGGACGCCGACCCGGCGCACCGCTGGTTGCGCAATTGTGTGCGGGAAGTCTGCGTCTAACGCGCATCGCCGCCGGCCGGTTTATAGAACAGGAATTTGCCGACCGCGGCGGTCTTTTTGTACTCCTTGGCCCAGCTCGGGTGCACGTTGCGATCATGAAAGTACAACGCGCCACGGGTGCGATCCGGCAACTGGCGGTTGAGCGCCTTGCCGGCGATGTCCTTGGCCAGGGTGTATTCGGCGTCTTCCTTGACCTGATCGGCCTTGCCATCGCACCACCAGGAAAACTGGCAGCTCTTGGTTTCAGAACCTTGTTTGACCACAGCACACACGGTGTCGGGGAAGCCGTCATGGCCGAGGCGGTTCATCACCACGTTGGCCACGGCCTGCATTTCCGCAGTGTCGCGACCCTTGGCTTCCCAGTAGATACTGCGTGCCAGGCAGGTGATCGGATCGTCCAGCGGCGCGGTGCCGGCGGGGTCCACGGCTTGTACTTCAGTCGGTGTGATCGCTTCGGATTTGGGTGCCGGCGCCGCGCTGACTTTGTCAGCGGCTTTCTCTTCCAGCACCTGGGCTTTTTCTTCGGCCTTGGCCTTGATCGGGGCCTGATCGGTGGCCATCACCACACCAGCCATCAGGGTTACTGCGAAACAGCCAGCCAACCATTTCAATCCCATGTCAGTTCTTCCGGCAACGCCCGTTCCGGGCAAGGTGTTTCGTGGGGGAGCCGCCCGGTTCCCGGGGCCTTCGGAGAGTGTAGACGGCAAAGGCCGGCGTAACGTTCCGCAGAAAAACCGGCTCAATGAAGAAAAAAGACATTGCACGGACCGGGGGCCTTTCGCGCATCATGAGCGGATTCCGCTCAAGGAGATTTCCATGCGTTTCATGCCATCCGTTTTGCGCTTTGCCGCGCTGTCCTTTGGGCTGGCCGTGGCCGCCTCGGCCATGGCTGCCGACGAGTCGCAACTGATCGAGTCGATCAATGCCTACCGCAGCCAACCGCAGCGTTGCGGCAGCCAGGCGTCCAATGAACTGCCACCGCTGTCGGCCGACCCACGACTGAGACTGCCGGCGGCCGGCGCGGTAGATCTGCAACAGGCCATGGCCAGCGCCAGTTACCCGATGGTCAACGTGCAGGCGATCACCCTCAACGGCCCACGCGATGCGGCGTCGGCGATGAAGGCGATTGAGGAAAGCTTCTGTCAGGTGGTGCTGGATCCGCAGTTCGTCGATGTCGGCGTGAGCCGCGCCGATCGCGACTGGCGCATTGTGCTGGCACGTCCACTGCTGTCGGCAAAACTCGCGGATGCGCAGAGTGAAGGCCAGAAGTTGCTTGAACAGCTCAACGCCGCCCGCGCCCAGCCACGTCAATGCGGCGGCCAGGCCTTTTCCGCCGCTGCGCCATTGGCCTGGAATGCGAGCCTGGGCACGATCGCTCAGGATCACAGCCGCGACATGGCCAACAACAATTACTTCGACCACAAGGACCGTGACGGCCGCACCCCGGGCGACCGCGCCGAACTGGCCGGTTACAGTGGCCAGCTGGTCGGCGAAAACATCGCCGCCGGGCAAGACACCGTGCGCAAAGTTGTCGACGGCTGGCTCGCCAGCCCCGGCCACTGCGCCAACCTGATGAACCCACAATACAAGGAGCTCGGCGCCGCCTACGCGACCGACCCTAAGAGCAGTGCCGGCATTTACTGGACCGCGATGTTTGGCGCGCCATAACCCTGATTGATGGAACATCAGCGATCACAGCTGACAGTGGGTGTGCTCTGACACCGGTGGCGACTGCACGGACGCCTTCACGAGCACGCCCACTGTGGGCGTTCAAACCCGGATCGTCGTCCCGCTGAACAATCCACTCATCATCGAGCGCATCAATCAGCCATTCACTAATAGTGATTGGACGCTTGCCAACGTTGCCCCTAACCTGCGTGCGCTCCATTCCTTCCGCTCAATGCGGCTTCTCTACTCCTGCAAGGCTGTCATGTCAGAGCGTGTCTTGATCGATGGTTACAACCGCCGTGTCGACTATCTGCGCATGTCGGTTACCGACCGCTGCGACTTCCGCTGCGTGTATTGCATGGCCGAGGACATGCAGTTTCTGCCGCGCCAGCAAGTGCTGACGCTGGAGGAGATCTATCAACTGGCGCAGAGCTTCGTGGCGCTGGGCACGCGCAAGATTCGCCTGACGGGTGGCGAGCCGCTGGTCCGTCCGGGCGTCGTCAAACTGTGCGAACAGATCGCCGCCCTGCCCGGCCTGCGTGAGCTGTGCATGACCACCAACGGCTCGCAACTGGACAAACTTGCCGCGCCGCTGTTCGACGCCGGGGTCAGGCGCCTGAACATCAGTCTCGACAGCCTCGAGCCCAAGCGCTTCAAACAAATGACCCGCACCGGTGATCTGGCGCAGGTGATCAAGGGCATCGATGCGGCGCGCAAGGCCGGTTTCACCCGAACCAAACTCAACGTGGTGGTGATGCAGGGACACAACGATCAGGCGATCAACGATCTGGTGAGCTTCGCCATCGACCGCCAGCTCGACGTCTCCTTCATCGAGGAAATGCCGCTGGGGATCATCAGCGAACACAGTCGCGCCGAGTCGTTTTTCTCCAGCGCTCAGGTGCGCGAGAAAATCGCCGAGCGCTACACCCTGATCGATTCCGCCGAGTCGACCCAAGGCCCGTCGCGCTACTGGCGCGTGGCCGAAGCACCGGACATTCGCCTGGGCTTTATCTCGCCGCACAGCCACAATTTCTGTGGCACCTGCAACCGCGTGCGGCTAACCGTCGAAGGACGTTTGCTACTGTGTCTGGGTAACGAGCATTCGGTGGACCTCAAAGCCGTGTTGCGTGCTCATCCGGGGCAACCGCAGCGGCTGGAGAAGGCCATTATCGAGGCGATGAAACTCAAGCCGTACCGGCACAATTTCGAAGTGAACGACGACGTTCAGGTCGTGCGCTTCATGAACATGACCGGCGGTTGAGCCGCCCTCACCCTGCGTAACCGGGATCGCCCAGCATGATCGTCAGACCCAAGGTCAACCAGTTCGCCATTCTCTTCACCCTCAAGGGCTCGATCGCCAAACGCATCGCCCTGCGCACGCTGATGGTCACCTTGCTGGCCTCGGCCATCGTGCTGATGGAAATGCTCCACCCGAGCAACTTCACCAAGGTCAACGCCACGCCGTTCACCTTGCTCGGGCTGTCGCTGTCGATTTTCATGAGTTTTCGCAACAACGCCTGCTACGACCGTTGGTATGAAGCGCGCAAGGCCTGGGGCGATGTGCTGGTGCACATTCGTTCGGTGATCCGCGAAACCCAGGTCATCCGCGAATCGGTGCAACGCAAGCCGTTGCTGCTCAACCTCTGCGGTTTTGCCCACTCGCTGAATGCGCGGTTGCGCCGGGAAAGCGAAGCGGCGGCCAGCCGTGCGTGGATCACCCCGCCGCACGATGCACAGGTGCCGGACTACAGCGGGCGCATTCTGCAGCGGGTCGGCCAACAGTGCTCCGACCTGCACCAGAGCGGCGAACTGAGCGAGTGGCGCTACATGCTGCTGGCCAATCACCTGACCAGCCTGACGCAGGCGCAAGCGGTGTGCGAACGGATCAAGAATACCCCGCTGCCCTTCCCCTACACCCTGCTGCTGCACCGCACCATCTATCTGTTCTGCATCCTGTTGCCGTTCGCCATGGCCGAACCGCTGGGCTGGCTGACGCCGCTGTTTACCGCGATTGTCAGCTACACATTTTTTGGTCTGGACGCGATTGCCGATGAGCTGGAAGACCCGTTCGGTCGCGACGAAAACGACCTGGCGACCGACTCGCTGGTGCGCACCATCGAGCGCGATATTCTCAGCGAACTGGGTGAGACCGACCTGCCACCGATGTTGTTGCCGGTGGACTATGTGCTGAGCTGATCCTTCGTTTTCCAGACACCTCAAAACCCTGTGGGAGCTGGCTTGCCAGCGATGGCGGCGGGTCAGTCACTCTGATGTTGGCTGACACGGTCTCATCGCTGGCAAGCCAGCTCCCACAGATTTTGATAGTGTTGATACGTCTTCATAAGCCTTACAAAAAAGATCGCAGCCTTCGCTTTAAAAGAGTTCGCTGAAGGGAATGAAGCGCAGCGGATTGCCGATGCGGTGGGTGCTATGTTCCGGCACTTCCACCAGCCCATCGGCCCAGGTCGCACCGAGCAAAACGCCGGAGCTTTGATTCGGGTACAGCACTGCATTTCCCGCTTCCAACCGCACCCGCAGGTACTCTCGACGGCTGCCGGCCTTGCTCCAGTCGAACCCGGCATTCACCGTAAAGCTCAACGGCATGACCTCTTCCACGCCCTGAATGCGCAGCAGATATGGCCGCGCCAGCAGGCCGAAGGTCACCAGCGCCGAGGTCGGATTGCCCGGCAGACCGATCACGGGCACGCTGCCGAAATGCCCCACGGTCAGCGGCTTGCCCGGTTTGATCGCCAGTTTCCACAGCAGCGGCTTGCCGTCCTCGCGCAACACCTGCCCGAGGCAATCGGCATCACCGACAGACACGCCACCCGTGGTCAGGATCAAGTCGGCCGCCACTTGCAGTTGTTCAAGCTTGAGCCGCGTCTGCGCCGCGCGATCCGGGAGGATTCCGGCGTCGATCACTTCGCAGCCCAGCTCGCGCAACCAATGACCGAGCAACACGCGGTTGCTGTTGTAGATGCTGCCGGGGCGCAGTGGCTGGCCCGGTTCGACCAGTTCGTCACCGGTCGACAGCAGCGCCACGCGCGGGCGCCGCACCACGTGCAACTGCGCCAACCCTTGCCCGGCGGCGACCGCCAGTTCGAACGGCCCGAGGCGTTTGCCGGCGCGCAGCAGAATGTCGCCGATGCGGTTTTCCTGGCCTTGCGCACGAATGTTCTGCCCCGCTTTCAGCGGCTGCAAGCAACGCACGCGGCCGTCGTCCAGCACTTCGACGTTCTCCTGCATCTCGACGCAAGTGGCACCCAGCGGTACCTGTGCGCCGGTAAAGATCCGCGCACAGGTGCCGGGCAACAAAGCGTCCGGCGCCTGGCCGGCGTAAACCTTTTGCGACACCTTCAACGGCTGGCGATGCAGATCAGCCAGGTTCAACGCGTAACCGTCCATGGCACTGTTCGGCCACGGCGGCAGGTCGAGCGTCGCCACCACATCACTGGCGAGCACCCGCCCGCGCGCCTCGTCGAGCGGCAGCATTTCGCTGTCGGCCAATCGTTGCTCATTGGCCATGCCGAGCAGTTGATCCAGAGCGTCTTCGACCGGCATCAACGCCGCCTTGCTCATCCGCGTGGCCCGCAGGCGTTCACTGATTTGAGGTGCGGCACGAAGTTGCACGGGCGATGGCGGTTGTCCAGTTGCTCGGCAAGAATGCCTTCCCACGCCGTGCGGCAGGCACCGGTCGAACCTGGCAGGCAGCACACCAGCGTGCCGTTGGACAGCCCGGCCAGCGCGCGGCTTTGCACGGTCGACGTGCCGATGTCGAGAATCGAAATGGCGCGGAACAACTCGCCAAACCCGTCGATCTGTTTGTCGAGCAGACAGGCCACCGCTTCCGGTGTGCTATCGCGCCCGGTGAAGCCAGTGCCGCCGGTAATCAGCACCACCTGAACGCTGTCGTCGGCAATCCAGTGGGCGACCTGGGCGCGGATCTTGTACAGGTCATCCTTGAGCAGATTGCGTTCGCTCAACGTGTGACCGGCCTCCAGCAGACGGCTGACCAACAATTGCCCGGAGGTGTCGCTCGCATAATCGCGAGTATCGCTGACGGTCAGTACGGCAATGTTCAGGGGCACAAACAGGGCATCCGCTTTCGCACTCATGGAATCTCCGGCAATAGTCAATCAGATTGCCGAGCAGCCTAAGTGCCACTATGAGGACTGTCTAATCACTCTGACCTACCGCATTATCGATCTGCTCTATCGCTCCCGTTGACCTTGGCCAACGCCTTTGAAACCATGGGCGATAGAGCTGATCGATAGGCTTTTCAACGCTTCCGATTGGACGCGACCCGAGGCAAATGTGATTGTCGCGCCTCGCGTTTTCCATGCGCGGCGCGCCTCTGCGTCAACAGCCCATTCAAATTTCAACGAGCAGGTGCTTTCGTGGACATCAAACAACTCAAGTTCCTGATCGCGCTGGACGAAACCCGACACTTCGGCCAGGCCGCCGCCCGCTGCCACATTACCCAGCCGACCCTGTCGATGCGTCTGCGCAATCTGGAAGATGAGCTGGATCTGGTGCTGGTCAATCGCGGCCAGCGCTTTGAAGGGTTTACCGAGGCCGGCGAACGAGTGCTGGCCTGGGCCCGCACGCTGCTGGCCGCGCATGACGGCCTGTTTGCCGAAGCCGCAGCGTGCCGCGGGCAACTGGTCGGCAGCCTGCGCCTGGGCCTGGTGCCGTTGAGCAACTTCAACCCGATCAATTACATCCAGAGCTTGTCCGGCACGTATCCCGAGCTGAAATTCAGTCTGTCGTCGGGGAGTTCCGACGAGATCATCGCCGAGCTTGGCAACAATCAACTGGACCTGGGCGTGTGCTACCTCGACCACGTCAACCACAACTATTTCGATTTTTTCGAGATTGGCGAAACCCGCGTCGGGCTGCTTTACGACAACCGTCACTTCCATTTCGAAGGCTCGGACATCAGCTGGGAAGACGCCGCCGAACTGCCGTTGGGGATGATCACCACCGGCATGCATTACCGCAAATCCATCGACCTGAGTTTCCGCAGTCGCGGCCTCAATCCGCAGCCGATCCTGGAAAGCGATTCGACCTATCAGCTGTTGCAGGCCATTCATCAGGGCTTCTGTTGCTCGATCATGCCGCTGGACAGCGGGCTGGAAGAGCCGATCGAACACCTGTCGTTCATGCAATTGCCGGATGCCAGTGTACTGGCACCGCTGGGGCTGGTGATGCGCAAGACCGAACCGCGTTCGGCGATTGCCGAGAAGTGCTTCGCCGAGGCGCGCAAGTTGTTTGGAAAGGGCCAAGCCTGACACCACACTTGAACAAAAAACTGTTTAGATAGCGGCTTCGACAACATCCACCGCAGGCGCCGCGCTTGAACACCTCACCCGAAGATTTGCCCAGACCCGCTCCCGTAACGCTGCGCCAGGCCTGGCGCTTCTGGCTAAAGCTCGGCTGCATCGGGTTCGGCGGCCCGGCCGGGCAGATCGCGATCATGCATCAGGAACTGGTCGAGCGCCGGCGCTGGATCTCCGAACGACGGTTTCTGCATGCGCTGAACTACTGCATGTTGCTGCCCGGCCCAGAGGCCCAGCAACTGGCGACCTACATTGGCTGGCTGTTGCATCGCACCTGGGGCGGTGTAATCGCCGGGGCGCTGTTCGTGCTGCCATCGCTGTTCATCCTGATTGCGCTGTCGTGGGTTTACATCGCGTTCGGTGACGTGCCGGTGGTCGCCGGAATCTTCTACGGGATCAAACCGGCGGTGACCGCGATTGTCTTGCACGCGGCGCACCGCATCGGCTCCCGGGCGCTGAAAAACAGTTGGTTGTGGGCGATCGCCGGGGCGTCATTCGTGGCGATTTTTGCCTTTGATCTGCCGTTCCCACTGATTGTGCTCGGCGCGGCACTGATCGGTTATCTCGGCGGGCGACTGGCGCCGCAGCGCTTCAACAACGGCGGCCAGCGCGGCAGTGCCAAATCCTTCGGCCCGGCGTTGATCGATGACGACACGCCGACGCCTGAGCATGCGCGATTCAGCCTGCCAAAGTTGTGGCGCCTGCTGTTGATCGGCGCAGCGTTATGGTGTTTGCCGATGGGCCTGCTGACCGCGCTGTTCGGCTGGGACGGCACCTTCACGCAAATGGGCTGGTTCTTCACCAAAGCCGCACTGCTGACCTTCGGTGGCGCTTACGCGGTGTTGCCGTATGTCTATCAAGGCGCGGTCGGGCACTACGGCTGGCTGACGCCGACGCAGATGATCGACGGCCTCGCCCTCGGCGAAACCACACCCGGCCCGCTGATCATGGTGGTGGCGTTTGTCGGTTTCATCGGCGGTTATGTGCAACCGGCGTTCGGTGCGGAACATGCATTCGCCGCCGGCGCATTGGCAGCGACGCTGGTGACCTGGTTCACCTTCCTGCCCTCGTTCCTGTTCATTCTCGCCGGCGGGCCGCTGGTGGAGTCGACCCACAATGAACTGAAGTTCACTGCACCGTTGACCGCTATCACCGCAGCGGTGGTCGGGGTGATTCTCAACCTGGCGTGTTTCTTCGCTTATCACGTGTTCTGGCCGAGCGGTTTCGCCGGGCATCCGGATCTGTTTTCGATCGGGCTGGCGCTGCTGGCGGCGTTGGCGCTGTTCATTTTCAAACGCGGGGTGATCGAAGTGTTGATCGTTTGCGCCCTTGCCGGGCTGGGCTTTCACCTGCTGCGCTGAACATCGTCCAACGGTGCCGGGGCGCAATCAGCGGTTTACACACCCGCAGATTGCCCCTTACTATCCGGGCACACCGGTCGGCGGGTCTGCCCCGCCACCGACGTTTTCCGCCAACGGAAACACGCGTTATGAGTACGTCACCACAACAACCAGAAAGGTTGAACGTCTCCGCTGTGTGCGCCCTCTGTCACAGGGGCCGCGCATGAATCGCATCGTCAATCTCCCCATGGCCCTGCGCCGTTCCAAGCTGCGTCACTCCGCACGCCCGCCGGATATCGCCTGCTGATTCCGACAGTCAGAAAAGATCCATTGTGGTGAGGGGATTCATCCCCGATGGACTGCGCAGCAGTCCGTATCTTTTTGGCCCGCTACGCGCGCCGTCGGGGATAAATCCCCTCACCACAGGTTCAGTGTCACTTCCGACTGCCGGGCATTAGCGAAATATTTTTTTCTTTTTGATATCCCTGCCAGGACACCCACGCCTATTTACCGCGTCGTGTCCGGCCCGATTCTGCGCGCCTGCGCGGCGCCATCGTGAGTGATTGACCATGAAATTCGCAGCCATCGAAGACGCACACCTGTTCCTCGAACAGAACCCCGATATCGACATGATCGAGCTGTTCATCCTCGACGCCAACGGCGTGCCACGCGGCAAGTTGTTGCACCGTGAAGAACTGCTTGCCGTGTACCAGAGCGGTCGCCCGCTACCCAGCACCATCCTCGGCCTGACCGTGCAGGGCGAAGACGTGGAAAACTCCGGGCTGGTGTGGGACGTCGGCGACATCGACTGCCGCGCCTACCCGCTCGAAGGCAGTCTGGTGCGCCTGCCGTGGCGACAGATTCCCACCGCGGCGGTGCAGGTCAGCATGCACCCGACCGAGGGAATGCCAGCGAGCATCGCCGACCCGCGTCATCTGCTGATCAAGGTCATCGACGGCCTCAAGGCCGAGGGTTATCACCCGGTGATGGCGTGCGAACTGGAGTTCTATCTGCTCGACGCCAAACGCGATCACAACGGCCGTCCGCAACCGGCGCTGGATGCCGATGGCGGCCGACCGCGACACACTCAGGTCTACGGTTTGCGCGAACTGGAGCAGATCGAACCGTTCCTCGCCGACCTCTACAGCGCCTGCAAACTGCACGGCATTCCGGCGCGCACGGCGATCTCGGAATATGCGCCAGGACAGGTGGAAATCACCCTCGAACATGGCGACGCACTGGTCGCGATGGATCAGGCGGTGCGCTACAAACGTTTGGTCAAAGCGGTGGCGCACAAGCACGGCATGCAGGCGACGTTCATGGCCAAGCCGTTCGATGATCTGGCCGGCACCGGCATGCACATGCACGTCAGCCTCGCCGATGGCGAAGGACGCAACCTGTTCGCCGCCGAGGATCCGGCCGGCACCCCGCTGCTGCGCACGGCGATTGGCGGCATGCTCGCCTCGCTGCTCGATACGCTGCTGCTGTTCTGCCCCAACGCCAACTCCTACCGCCGCTTCCAGGCCAACAGCTACGCGCCATTGGCGCCGACCTGGGGCGTCGACAACCGCACTGTCAGCCTGCGCGTACCGGGCGGTCCGGCCAACACCCGGCATATCGAACATCGCATCTGCGGCGCCGATGCCAACCCGTATCTGGCGGCGGCAGCGATCCTTGCCGGGATCCATCGCGGGATTCGTGAAAACCTCGATCCGGGTGCGCCGGTCGAGGGCAACGGCTACGCGCAAGCCAAGGAACTGCTGCCGACCGATTGGCTGACGTCGCTGCAGGCGCTGGAAAATTCTGCGTGGGCGCGGGATGCCCTGGGCCAGGAATTTCTTGGCGTGTACCTGGCGGTGAAGCGTGCCGAGTACCGGCAGTTCATGGCCGAGGTGGGTGAGCAGGATTGGCGTTGGTACCTGACCGAAGCCTGACATACACCCTGAATCCTGTGGGAGCTGGCTTGCCAGCGATGGGGCCGGCACATTCAGCATCTCTGGTGACTGATACGCCGCTATCGCTGGCAAGCCAGCTCCCACAGGGTCCTCGAATTGACTCCCGAATTTTGTGTGGACACCAACATGACCCAACGCTGCAATTCCTACTACACCGCCACCCTTCAACAGGACACCGACTACCCGACCCTGCAAGGCCGACATCAAGTCGATGTGGTGATCATCGGCGGCGGTTTCACCGGCGTCGCCACCGCTGTCGAACTCGCCGAAAAAGGCCTGAAAGTCGCTATCGTCGAGAGTCACAAGATCGGCTGGGGCGCCACCGGGCGCAATGGCGGACAAGTCACCGGCAGCCTCTCCGGCGACGGCGCGATGCGCAAACAGATGCGCCCGAAACTCGGTGATGAAGTCGACGATTTCATCTGGCACCTGCGCTGGCGCGGGCATCAAATCATCCGGCAGCGGGTCGAGAAGTACGGCATTCAGTGCGACCTCAAACACGGTCATCTGCACGCGGCTTACAAGCCGAGCCACATGGACGGTTTGCGCAATGATTACGAGGAAGCCGTGCGTCGTGGCCTCGACGACGAAGTCAGCCTGCTCGACCGCAGTCAGGTGCGCGACCTGCTGCAGAGCGACCTCTACCACGGCGCGATCAAGAACACCCGCAATATGCACCTGCACCCGCTCAACCTGTGCATTGGCGAAGCACGGGCGGCGGAAAGTCTCGGCGCCTTGATCTTCGAGAACAGTGAAGTGCTGGAGATCATTCACGGCAAGAGCCCGGGCGTACGCACCGCCCACGGCCAGATCGACGCCAATCAGGTCATGCTCGCCGGCGACGTCTATCACAAACTCGAACCGGGTCAGCTCAAGGGCAAGATTTTCCCGGCCATGGGCGGCATCGTCACCACCGCGCCGCTGGGTGATCTGGCGCGGCAGATCAACCCCGAAGACCTGGCGGTGTACGACTGCCGTTTCGTCCTCGATTACTACCGCCTCACGGCTGATGGTCGTCTGCTGTTTGGCGGCGGCGCCAACTACAGCGGCAAGGATTCACGAGACATCGCCGCCGAGCTGCGCCCGTGCATCGAGCGGACCTTTCCGGCGCTCAAAGGGGTGCAGATCGACTACCAGTGGAGCTGCGCGATGGGCATCGTGATCAACCGCATCCCGCAACTGGGCAAGCTCTCGGACAACGTCTGGTATTGCCAGGGCTACTCGGGACACGGCATCGCGACGACACACATCATGGGCGAAATCATGAGCCGCGCGATCACCGGGCAGATGGAGCAGTTCGACACGTTTGCGCAGTGCCAGCACATTCGGGTGCCGATGGGGGATTTGCTGGGCAATCCGTTGCTGGCGGCGGGGATGTGGTATTACCAGATGCTTGAACGCCTGCGCTGACACCCCCGATCCCTGTAGGAGCTGCCGAAGGCTGCGATCTTTTGACTTTGTTTTTAAGATCAAGATCAAAGGATCGCAGCCTTCGGCAGCTCCTACAGTGTCCGTGTGGTACTCAACATTATGTACACCACCAAAACCTGTGGGAGCTGGCTTGCCAGCGATGAGGCCATCAGCCTCAGCACAAAACCTCAGTCCGGCAACTGCTCCACCACAATCCCCAACCGCCGATAATCCTCGACACTGCCCGACGCCACATGCCGCTCGGTAATCAGCGTATGCAGGCGCGTGCACGGCGCCACCACAAACGGCTCCACCGCCCCCAGCTTGTCCGCCGTGGTCACCGCAATCACCCGCGTCGCGCTGTCGAGCAGCGCCTGTTTCACCGGCACTTCATCGAAGTGCAGCGAGGTGATGCCCACTTCCGGGTGAATCGCGCAGACGCCGGTAAAGGCCAGATCCGCCTTGATCCCGGCCAGCATGCGCACCGCCTCGTGCCCGCCGGCCGCCATCGTGCGCGGGTTCAGTTGCCCTCCGGCGAGAATCACTTTCACGCCCTTGTACTCAGACAACGCAATGGCCGTCATTGGCGCTGCGGTTACCGCGGTGATCTGGATATCCGCCCGCAGCGAACGCGCCACCTGCAACGCGGTCGAGCCGGAATCGAACAGCACAATCTGCCCGTCCTCGACCTCTCGCGCCGCCCGTTGCGCCAACCGCACTTTGACCTCATCGGTCTCATCCAGCCGGGTGAAGTAATCCTTGCCGCTGTCCTTGGGCCTTGGCAGCGCCCCGCCGTGCACACGCTGCACCAGTCCGGCGTTGTCCAGTTCGGCGAGGTCGCGGCGGATGGTGTCTTCGGACACGGCGAAATGCTGGCTCAACTCGGAGGCCATGACCTTGCCGTCGCGTTCGAGAATCAGGAGGATTTTCTGCCGGCGCAGGGAGGGCAGTTCGGTGACCGAATGATCGTGCATGGTTTTGCCTGTTTATGCTTGTAGTTGCAGGTTTTTGCCGAGACTAGCGAAAGCCTCGGGCAAACACAAACCGGCCGGTATCAATTGTTTCGATCATTGGAATCAACAGGCCGAATTTTTTCTTTGCATGGCGCCTGTTCAGAATGGCCTCACTTTAAAAAGGCTCAGGATGAACAGCTGATGAATCTCAATTTTGCGTTTGCGTGCATGATCGTGGTGTCTTTTGCGATTGCCTTGGGCCACGTCTGATATGTCACACTGACGCCGCCAGATGCTCGCGAAGCCACTTGTGTGCCGGGTCGCGATGCGCGCGCTCGCCCCAGAACATCGCCATTTCGTAGCCCGGCACCTGCAGCGGTGCGTCCACCACCTGCAATGCCGGGTTGCCGCGCACCAGCCGTGACGGCAGCATCGCCACCAGATTGGTACTGGCGAGCACCGACATCACCATCAAAAAATGCGGCACCGACAGCACCACTTTGCGCGCCAGACCGACCTCGGCCAGCGCCTTGTCGGTGACCCCGAAAAAGCCCCCGCCCTCGCGCGACACCATCACGTGTTCCAGCGCGCAGAACTGTTCGCGAGTCGGTTTACGCTTCAAATCCGGATGCCCGACACGCCCGGCCAACACGTAATGCTCGGTGAACAGCACCCGTTGATGCAGATCCAGCGGCGCGTCTTCGGTGATGTGCAGCGCCAGGTCAAACACGCCCTGCTCCGCCTGCCTGGCCAACTGCGCCGGCATCAGATCGAGCACCGCCAGCCGCGTGCCCGGCGCCTGAAGGCGCAAACCGCTGAGGGCTGGCAGCACCACCGTCGACTCGCCGTAATCGGTCGCCGCGACTTTCCAGATGTGGCGGGCCTGCGCCGGATCGAACGCGCTGGCCGGCGCCACCGCGCGTTCCAGTGCTTCCAGCGCCTCGCGCAACGGCTCGCGCAGTTCATCGGCCCGCGCCGTCGGGCGCATGCCCCGTGGTCCGGGCAGCAACAGCGGGTCGCCGAAAATCTCACGCAGCTTGGCCAGGTGCACACTGACCGACGGCTGCGACAGGCTCAACCGCTCTGCGGCGCGGGTTACGTTGTGTTCTGCCAACAACACGTCTAGGGTCAACAGCAAGTTGATATCCAGACGTCGTAAATTATTCATGGCTATACCTGACATATCAGACATTCATTTCCAATATACCGATCAAGGATTGATCCTGCCTGCATTCAACCAAGGAGTTGCCACATGAATGTGCTACTGGTCTACGCCCACCCCGAACCCACTTCGCTCAACGGCTCGCTCAGGGACTTCACCGTCCAGCGCCTGCAAGCCACCGGCCACACCGTGCAGGTCTCCGACCTGTATGCGATGAACTGGAAGACCACGATCGACGCCGATGACGCGCCCGGTCGCGATGAAAGCCGGCCATTCCACGCTTCGATCGATTCGAAACTGGCTTACCAACAGGGCCGGCAGTCCGCCGACATCGCCCGCGAGCAGGAAAAACTGCTGTGGGCCGACGCATTGATCCTGCAGTTTCCGCTGTGGTGGTTCACCATGCCGGCCATCCTCAAAGGCTGGGTCGAGCGCGTGTATGCCTACGGGTTTGCCTACGGTGTCGGCGAACACTCCGATGAGCGCTGGGGCGAGCGCTACGGCGAAGGCAAGATGAAAGGCAAACGCGCGATGCTGCTGGTCACCACCGGAGGCTGGGATTCGCATTACAGCCCACGCGGGATCAACGGGCCGATTGATGATTTACTGTTTCCGATCCAGCACGGCGTGCTGTTCTACCCCGGTTTCGACGTGGTGCCACCCTTCCTGGTGTACCGCGCCAGCCGCATGGATCAAGCGCGGTTTGCCGAGACCTGCGAGGCGCTGGGTACGCGTCTGGATGAGCTGTGGAGCACGCGGCCGATTGCGTATCGGCTGCAGAATGCCGGGGATTATGAGATTCCGGCGTTGACGCTCAAGGACGATGTCGCCACCGGTGAGGAAGGCTTCGCCGCGCATCTGCGTTGACCCGAAAAAAAAGATCGCAGCCTTCGGCAGCTCCTACAGGGAAAACGTAATTCCTGTGTAGGAGCTGCCGAAGGCTGCGATCTTTTGCTTCTAATGTGCTGTAGGCGCACCAGCCCGACGTCCAGGCCGGATCAGCTTTGTTCCCGCACTCGCCGCACCTGCACCAACAACGCGGGCGCAAAGTGCAGCAGCACCATCCGCGCCAGATGATGCGTGAGGATAAACACCACATTCAGCCCACCGGCAAACGCGACAATCGCAATCGTCTCGATCGCCCCCGGCATGTACGCGAGCCACAGCGACAACGGATCACTGTTCAGCCAGCGCGCGGCGACTTCGGCAAACGCCGCCGCCACCACAATCATCAAGCCGACCGACACCAGCGCCGTCCGCCCATGCCGGCCCAATTCGGCAAGGCCAAGTCCCTGAAAACGCGAGCCGATCCGCACGCCCAGAATCAGCGCCGCCAGATTCAGGCTCCAGTCCGGCATGTGGAAGCCGTGCAACCATCCCGATTTCACAAACACCGCCGTCAGCAGAATCGCCGTCAGCATGAACGGCGCCGGCACGCCGAATGCCAGCAGCATGCGCCCAAGCACCACGCTCAAACCGATCAGTGCGAATACGGTCAACGCCATGCCTGTGCTCAACGGAGGGCTTTCAACCACCGCCACCGAGCCCTGCCCGGGAATCAAAAAGCTCACCAGCACCGTGATCAACAGCAACCGCATCAGATGCACGATGATGACCTTGCTTGAGGCCTTTTCCGACTCCAGCAAATCAAACACCGCTGCCAGTGCGCCGGGGTACACCGCCAACAGCGCATCGGTACGGTTCCAGCCTGCGCCGCGAGTCAGCCACCATCCGGCGAGGGCGATCTGTACAGTCAGGCATATCAGCAGAACGCCGAGGCTTGGCAACATCGCCGAAGCCGTTGCACTGTCCCACGCCTCGAACATCAGCCCGGTGGCGATGCCCAGCGTGACCTGGATGTAGCCCAGACCATAAGGGATTGCGGGGGCAAAACCGCTGCGCGTGGTGACCCATGCGGTGACGAGGATCGCCCCCAGCAACAGGCCATGAGGAACACCGCTGACCTGCAACGCAGCGCCAACGGCGGCCGCGATCAACAAACACAGAATCGATTTCATTTTTTCGCCTTCCTGGCTATTTCCCTGATGTATCCCACTCCCCTGTAGGAGCTGCCGAAGGCTGCGATCTTTTGATCTTGCTTTTTAAAAAACAAAGTCAAAAGATCGCAGCCTTCGGCAGCTCCTACAGGGTGGGATTCGTTCTTACGTGCGCAACCGTCCAATCGCCCGCCGATACTTCTCGACCCGCTCCAGATCCTCCCAACTCGGCGAGGCGATCCGCGACAGGTCGCTGTTCTCTTCCAGATCCGCCAGTTTCACCACCCGGCCAATCGGATTTTGCGCCGCACGCTCGACGAAATCCTCATAGGACTCGCCCGGCACTTTGGTCACGGATTCAATAGCGCGCAAAACGTCTTCACTGAAACCTTCCTTACGCAAATCGTCGAGGCTGATACCGCAATCCTCGACCACATCGTGCAACACGGCGACGATGCGTTCTTCCAGCGAATTCATGCGCAGCATGACTTTCAGCGGATGCAGAATGTACGGTGCACCGCCCTTGTCGACCTGCCCGGTGTGGGCGGTGGCGGCGATGGCGATAGCGCGTTCGAGGGTCTGGGTCATGGAGATTCCTCGGGTTAGATGCCGTAACGGCCACCGACGTGGATATTGCGTTTAAGCCAGTTGCCGATTGTTTTCAAACGCCCCACTGGCTGGGCATGTTGCTCAAGCAGCATGGACACCAATGTCGCTTGGTCCACCTCCCGATGCGCATCGATCACCTGCGCAACCCACGCACAATCAGCCTTCTTCAAATGCTCACGCCATTCGCCGGGCCAGCCATCCAGCTCATCCAGCGCCAACCACCGCGCCCCGCCCTGCTCGGCATGCCCGCCGCCAATCGATTGCTCGAAGCAGAACGGTGTCGCCGGTCGGGACTGGTCGATGCTGAAAATGTAGATGTCTTGAGTGGGGTGCTGCGGCGTGGGCGCGTTGTTGCGGCTGCCGATTTCGATCATGCGCGGTTCCGTCCTTGGGTGAGGCGTTACAACTTGTTTCGCAGTCTACGTCGTGGTGCCGATGGGGGGAACCATTGGCGATGAACCGGGTTGTGACGAGTGAAAAATTTGACTGAACGGAGATCGATCAACGTTTCATGGCCTCGCACTGTCCGCGCAAGTCCTGGCTACTGATACCGTTGCAACCGCCTCCGTTAAAGACAGCGGGATAAGCACCAATCGAAATAATCATAATTAACTAAAAATATTAAAACCTGTCACTTATCACAGGTGACAACACCTTTAACCAAAAGACACTATCACCTCACAGAAATACGCCAAAAATCATGCTCGTTTAGAAACTGGAGGTTGAGAATGACATATCCCTTGAATGGAAACTATGACGGCGGAATCGGAAACATATACCGCCTGGTGATTGACAAATTCAACGAGTCAGCCGGAACCTGGAGCGGCTACTTTCATGACACTCAAACAAACAAATGGGAAAACGTGAAAGGCGACTACCAGTTCTATGGGGACGGCCAAGATGAAACAGTACTCGAATTCAGTACGTCACATGGCGATTGGAAATGGGAAGCAGACTACGTCGGTGGTTCGCCATCCTTCAAAAAATGGAGCGCCACTCTAAATCGCGCTATTTATACTCCGATCGAGTTTTTCAAAGAGTCAAACACACCAAAAACTCCAACCTTGGCAGAATTAAAGTACGGCGAATAGGCAATTAAGAATTTAGAGAAAAGTTGGGACCATGTTTTAGCAACACCGAAAAATTAATCAAAGCCATACGCTGGCATAAGGGTATGGCTTTGAATAAAACCAAGCCTGCTGCCTTTCCATATCGTGCCGCAAATCATCAAAAATTCGCCGGCGTATTCGCACTAATTATCTCAGCCTCATCCGCCCCAATATTCCGAAACTTATGCGGCAGCGTCGTCGGAAAATAATACCCGTCCCCCGCACTCAACACGCTCACCTGCCCGTCTACGGTCAACTCCACCGTGCCACGGGTCACCAACCCACACTCCTCGCCCTCCGCATGCACGATCGGCTCTTCGCCGGAACTCGCGCCCGGTGCGTATTGCTCACGCAGCAAGCGCATCTGGCGGCTGGGCACTGAGGCACCGATCAGCAGCAGGCGCAGGCCGTGGCGGCCGAGGTCGGGTTGTTCGTTGGCGCGGAACACGTATTGGTGTTCGCGCGGGGGCTGGTCGAAGGTGAAGAAGTCGGCCAGGGACATCGGGATGCCTTCGAGCAGCTTTTTCAGTGAGCTGACGGAAGGACTGACGCGATTCTGTTCGATCAGGGAGATGGTGGCATTGGTCACGCCGCTACGCCGGGCCAGCTCGCGCTGGGAGAGTTTGTAGCTTTCGCGTACTAGTTTGAGTCGAGAACCCGTATCCATGACAGCCTTATGTGAGTAGTACTTAAGGGCAATGGGGGTGGGTGGCGGGTGCCGCGCAAGGCGCGGATCACGTTGCTCCCGTGTCCCGGAACCGTGAAAGGCGGCTATTAAATCACGTTTGCCGGTGTTGCTCAGCAGGTTCGATGGACGGTGGGTGAAATGAGCCTGCTGGGGGTATTTCCGGGCTATATACAAAACCTGTGGGAGCTGGCTTGCCAGCGATTGGGTGGCCTATTCAACATCCCTTTTGCTGAAAGGCCGCTATCGCTGGCAAGCCAGCTCCCACAGGTTTTGTGGTGTTTGTGGGACTGAGGGTGCTAGTGCTGGCCTCATCGCTGGCAGGCCAGCTCCCCCATTTTGAGCTTTGGTGTTTCAGGTAAAAAACCGGCGGGGTCTTGGGGACCGCCGCCGGGGAGGTAACTAGATGCCGAAACGGTCGCGCAGCGAGTAGTAGACGGCGCCGAGGGCGGTCAACGGGGCGGAGAAGGTGCGGCCGCCGATCATTGGCATGTGCGGGAGTGAGGCGAAGGCGTCGAAGCGTTCGGCGTCGCCACGGATCATTTCCGAGATCAGTTTGCCAGCCAGGTGCGAACAGGTGACGCCGTGACCGCTGTAGCCTTGCATGTAGTAGGCGTTTTTCTCGATGCGGCCGAATTGCGGCATGCGTGACATGGTCAGCAGGAAGTTGCCGGTCCAGCGGTAGTCGATTTTCACGTCCTTGATCTGCGGGAAGGTCTTGAGGATCTTCGGCCGGATCAGGGTTTCGATGTCGTCCGGTTCACGGGCGCCGTAGACCACGCCGCCGCCGTAGAGCAGACGGTTGTCAGCGGTGAGACGGTAGTAATCCAGCAGGTAGTTGCAGTCTTCGACGCAGTAGTTGTTGGTGATCAGGCTGCGCGCCTGCTTTTCGGTCAACGGTTCGGTGACGCAGATCTGCGAACCGCACGGCATGCTCTTGGCGGTCACGCGGTTGTCCAGACCCTGCGGCAGGTAGGCGTTGCCGGCGATCAGCAGGTATTTGGCGCGAACCTGACCTTTGGCGGTGCGCACGACGTTCGGCTCGCCGTATTTGATTTCGACGGCGGCGGACTGCTCGTAGATCTTGCCGCCCAGGCGCACGATGGCCGCGGCTTCACCGAGGGCCAGGTTCAGCGGATGCACGTGGCCACCCTGCATGTCCAGCAGGCCGCCAACGTAGGCGTCAGAGCCGACTTCGCGACGAATGTCGGCAGCGTCGAGCATCTTCAGGTTTTTGTTGCCGTAACGTTCCCAGCTGCGCTTCTGCTCGGCCAGACCGTTGAGTTGTTTCTTGTTCATCGCCGCGAAGATCCCGCCCGGGCGATAGTCGCACTTGATGTCGTAATCCTTGATCCGCGAACGGATGATGTCGGCGCCTTCGAAGATCATGCTGCCGAGGATTTCTGCGGTCTTGTCACCGTAGCGCTCTTCGATCACATCGACGTCGCGACTGTAGGAGTTGACCAGTTGCCCGCCATTGCGGCCACTGGCGCCGTAGCCGACTTTCGCTGCTTCGAGCACCGTCACTTTGTAGCCGGCCTCGGTGAGGAACAGCGCCGAGGACAGGCCGGTGTAGCCGGCGCCGATGATGCAGACGTCGCACTCGACCGACTCTTCAAGGGTCGGAAAATCGATGACTTCGTTGCGGGTGGCGGCGTAGTAGCTGTTGACGTGTTGTTGCTTCATTTTATTGTTCTCCGAGGGTCGCTCATCAGGAGCGACCGCCGCTGTAGAAAATCAGAGCTTGATCCAGGTCGCTTTCAGCTCGGTGTACTTGTCAAACGCGTGCAGCGATTTGTCGCGACCGTTGCCCGACTGTTTGAAGCCACCGAACGGTGCGGTCATGTCGCCGCCGTCGTACTGGTTGACCCATACGCTGCCAGCACGCAGGCCACGGGCGAAGGTGTGCGCCTTGCTCAGGTTGCTGGTCCAGACACCGGCAGCGAGGCCGAAGATGCTGTCGTTGGCGATCTGCAGCGCTTCTTCAACGGTGTCGAAGGTGATCAGCGACAGCACCGGGCCGAAGATTTCTTCCTTGGCGATGGTCATGGCGTTGGTCACGCCGTCGAAAATCGTCGGCTCGATGTAAGTGCCGCCGGTTTCTTCGAGGGTGCGCTGGCCACCGGCGATCAGTTCGGCGCCCTGCTCGCGGCCGATGCTGATATAGCGCAGCACGTTGTCGAGTTGACGCTGATCGACCACGGCGCCGACGGTGGTGGCCGGGTCAAGCGAATGCCCCGGCTTCCACGCCTGCAGCGCTTCCACCAGCAGCGGAATGAATTGCTCGCGGATCGAACGTTCGACTAGCAGACGCGAACCGGCGGTGCACACTTCGCCCTGGTTGAAAGCAATGGCACCGGCCGCAGCCTGGGCTGCCGCGCGCAAGTCCGGGGCGTCGGCAAACACCACGTTCGGGCTCTTGCCACCGGCTTCGAGCCAGACGCGTTTCATATTGCTCTGGCCGGCATAAATCATCAGTTGTTTGGCAATCGCCGTGGAGCCGGTGAAGGCCAGCACGTCGACGTCCATGTGCAGCGCCAGCGCCTTGCCGACAGTGTGGCCGAAGCCCGGCAGGACGTTGAACACACCTTTCGGAATGCCAGCATCCAGCGCCAGCTGGGCGATGCGGATCGCGGTCAGCGGCGACTTTTCCGAAGGCTTGAGGATGAACGAGTTACCCGCCGCCAGCGCCGGGGCGAATTTCCAGCTGGCCATGATCAGCGGGAAGTTCCACGGCACGATGGCCGCGACTACGCCGGCTGGCTCGCGGGTTACCAGACCGAGTTGGTCGTGCGGCGTGGCAGCGACTTCGTCGTAGATCTTGTCGATGGCTTCGGCGCTCCAGCGGATCGCGTTGGCGGTCGCCGGAATGTCGATGCTCATCGAGTCGCTGATCGGTTTGCCCATGTCGAGGGTTTCCAGCAGCGCCAGTTCTTCCTGGTGTTGCAGGATCAGATCGGCGAAGCGGATCAGGATGCGTTTGCGCTCGGCCGGGGCCTTGTTGGCCCACACGCCGGAGTTGAAGGACTGGCGTGCGACTTCGACGGCGAGGTTGGCGTCGGCTTCATCGGTGCTGGCCACGGAGGCGAGGAAACGGCCGTCGACGGGGCTCAGGCATTCGAAGGTGGCACCGCTGATCGCCGGGCGATATTCGCCGTTGATGAAGGCGCGGGATTCGAGGGTCAGGGACTGGAAGCGTTGTTCCCAGTCGTTGCGGGTCATGGTCATGGGGGTGGCTCACACAGGAGAATGGGTGACCGATATCCCTGTGGGAGCGAGCTTGCTCGCGAATACGGTGGGTCAGTCACCTTCAATGTTGAAGGTGATGGCCTCTTCGCGGGCAAGCCCGCTCCCACAGGGTTTTGCGGTGTTAACGGGATCGCGCTTGAGCGTCAGACGGTATGCAGATACCAGTTGTACTCAAGGTCGGAGATCGAGTTTTCGAACTCGGCCAGCTCGCTTTCCTTGCACGCGACGAACACGTCGATGTACATCGGGTCGATGTAGCGGGCCATGACTTCGCTGTCATCCAGCTCGCGCAATGCATCGCGCAGGTTGTTCGGCAGGCTCTGTTCGTTCTGCTCGTAGCTGTTGCCTTCAACCGGCGCGCCTGGCTCGATCTGGTGGGTCAGGCCGTGGTGAATACCGGCCAGTACTGAAGCCATCAGCAGGTACGGGTTGGCGTCGGCGCCGGCGACACGATGCTCGATGCGCACGGCGTCGGCCGAACCGGTCGGCACACGTACCGCGACGGTGCGGTTGTCGATGCCCCAGCTCGGCGAGTTCGGCACGTAGAACTGCGCGCCGAAGCGGCGGTACGAGTTGACGTTCGGGCAGAGGAACGCCATTTGCGCAGGCAGGGTCTCCAGCACACCGCCGATCGCGTGGCGCAGCGCGGCGTTCTGCTCGGGATCCTCGCTGGCGAAGATGTTGTTGCCTTCTTTGTCCAGGATCGAAATGTGTACGTGCAGACCATTGCCCGCCTGGCCCGGATACGGCTTGGCCATGAAGGTGGTGTCCATCTCGTGGTCGTAGGCGATGTTCTTCACCAGACGCTTGAGCAGAACGGCGTAGTCGCAGGCCTTGATCGGGTCGGAGACGTGATGCAGGTTGACTTCGAACTGCGCCGGGGCGCTTTCCTTGACGATGGCGTCAGCCGGAATGCCCTGCTCTTTCGCGCCTTCGAGGATGTCTTGCAGGCAGTCGACGTACTCGTCGAGATCGTCGATCAGGTAGACCTGAGTCGATACCGGACGCTTGCCGGAAACCGGCGAACGTGGCGACTGCGGACGGCCGTTCACGTTGTCCTGGTCGATCAGGTAGAACTCCAGTTCGAAGGCGGCGCAAATGGTCAGGCCCAGTTCATCGAACTTGCGCACCACGTTGGCCAGCACTTCACGCGGATCGGCGAAGAACGGCTCGCCTTCCAGTTCGTGCATGGTCATCAACAGTTGGGCGGTTGGGCGTTTCTGCCACGGCTCGATGCTCAGGGTGCCGGGGATCGGGTAGCAGATGCGGTCGGCGTCGCCGATGTCCAGGCCCAGGCCGGTGCTTTCCACGGTGGAGCCATTGATGTCGAGGGCGAAGAGCGAGGCCGGCAGGTTGATGCCTTTCTCGTAAACCTTGTGAAGACTGGTGCGCTCGATGCGCTTGCCGCGCACCACACCGTTCATGTCTGCAATCAGAAGGTCGACGTACAAAACCTCAGGATGTTTCTTAAGGAATGCGTTTGCTTCGTTGAGTTGAACGGCACGCAGAGGGACCGACATGATGCACCTATTTAGCTGTTAATTATTATGTTCACTGCTGTTTCGCCGAGCCAGTCAATCCGAAAGGCAAAGTGAAGTCAATAGCGAACACCCAGCCGTTCAGCGTTTATTTTTAGGGCTTTTTTTAACACTCGCGTGCCAATGCAGGCGCCGCAAGGCTTGGAATCATGAAGATTGGATGAGCGGCGTTTAGAATTTTTTACATGGCAGTTGTTAATTAAAATCAACGAGGCTAAGCTCCGGAAAAGCTCGTTCAAGTGTCAAACTTCGAGGTGAATAAAAATGGCATTCAAGCCATTGATCGGCGTTACTGCGTGCGTCAAACAGATTGGCCTGCACCCCTATCACATCAGCGGCGACAAGTACGTTCGCGCTGTCAGCGTTGCGGCGCTGGGGTTGCCCGTCGTCATTCCTTCCCTTGGCAAACTGACTGAAATCGAAGACCTGCTGGGTCAACTCGACGGTCTGCTGCTGACCGGCTCACCCTCGAACGTGGAGCCCTTCCACTATCAAGGCCCGGACAGCGCCCCCGGCACGGATCACGATCCGGCGCGGGACGCCACCACCCTTCCTTTATTGCGTGCAGCCATTGCGGCGGGCGTTCCGGTACTCGGCATCTGCCGTGGCTTCCAGGAAATGAACGTGGCGTTCGGCGGCAGCCTGCACCAGAAAGTGCACGAGCTGCCGGGCATGCTTGATCACCGCGAAGCCGACAGCCCGGACGTGGCCGTGCAATACGCACCGGCGCATGCCGTGAGCGTGTTGGCGGGCGGCGTGTTCGAAGCGCTGGCGTTGCCGGGCGAATTCCAGGTCAACTCGATCCACAGTCAGGGCATCGACCGCCTCGCGCCCGGCCTGCGTGCCGAAGCGGTGGCGCCGGATGGGCTGATCGAGGCGATCTCGGTCGAGCACAGTCCGACCTTCGCCCTCGGCGTGCAATGGCACCCGGAATGGCAAGTGCTGGACAACCCGAACTACCTGAAGATTTTCCAGACGTTCGGTGAGGCTTGCCGGCAACGGGCGGCGCGACGCAACCAGCGCTGACACCACCCAGGATTTCAAAACTGTTTACTGCCCCCACGGGGTCGGCGGTGGCGCGTGTGCGCATCCGTCATCCGTGAAAACAACAAACCGTAATAACAACAAGTACGACCCAGGCAGCCAGGACGGCGGCGCCGAACAAGTCAGGGTAACCCGCAGCCAATGCGACCTCCTGTAGGAGCTGCCGAAGGCTGCGATCTTTTGATTTTGTTTTTCAGAATCAGGATCAAAAGATCGCAGCCTTCGGCAGCTCCTACAGAGGCCATGTGTGGCGAGGACAGTTTTCCCTGGCTTGCAATCCACTTAAGCCCGGCCACGTTGGCCGAGCGAACGAAACCTGTTGGGAGTTTCACATGGCAAACGCCTCCAGCACTTACCGGAAGGCACTTGAAGGCCACCAGCAACCGAAAAAGGTTCTGGTGAAAGTCGATCGTGTCACCAAGAAGTTCGACGAAACCACGGCCGTGGACGATGTGTCCCTGGAGATCCATCAGGGCGAAATCTTCGCCCTGCTCGGTGGCTCCGGTTCGGGCAAATCGACCCTGCTGCGCATGCTCGCCGGTTTCGAGCGGCCAACTGAAGGGCGGATTCTGCTCGACGGTGTCGACATCACTGACATGCCGCCCTACGAGCGGCCGATCAACATGATGTTCCAGTCCTACGCGCTGTTCCCGCACATGACCGTGGCACAGAACATTGCCTTCGGCCTCAAGCAGGACCGTTTGCCCGCCAGCGAAATCGACGCCCGCGTCGAAGAGATGCTGCGCCTGGTGCACATGACCCAATACGCCAAACGCAAACCCCATCAGTTGTCCGGCGGTCAGCGCCAGCGCGTCGCCCTCGCCCGCTCACTGGCGAAACGTCCGAAGCTGTTGCTGCTCGACGAGCCGATGGGCGCGCTGGATAAAAAGCTGCGTTCGCAAATGCAGCTGGAACTGGTGGAAATCATCGAGCGCGTCGGCGTGACCTGCGTGATGGTGACCCACGACCAGGAAGAGGCCATGACCATGGCCGAGCGCATCGCGATCATGCACCTGGGCTGGATTGCCCAGATCGGCAGCCCGGTCGATATCTATGAAGCGCCGGTCAGCCGCATGGTCTGCGAATTCATCGGCAACGTGAACGCCTTCGACGGCACCGTGGTGGAAGACCTTGAAGGTCACGCGATCATCCACAGCCCGGACTTGCAGCAGAAGATCTACGTCGGTCACGGCGTCAGCACCTCGGTGCAGGACAAGTCGATCACCTACGCGATCCGTCCGGAAAAAATGCTCGTCAGCACCCTCAAGCCAGAGACCCGCTACAACTGGTCCGAAGGCAAGGTGCATGACATCGCCTACCTCGGCGGCCACTCGGTGTTCTACGTCGAGCTGCCCGGCGGCAAGATCGTCCAGTCGTTCATGGCCAACGCCGAACGCCGTGGCGCGCGGCCGACCTGGGACGACAAGGTCTACGTCTGGTGGGAAGACGACAGCGGCGTGGTACTGCGCTCATGAGAACCTTCAATCAGCAATGCCTGCGCCTGGTGCCCAGCGGGCGAAAGTTTGTCATCGGCATCCCGTTCATCTGGCTGTTCCTGTTTTTCATGCTGCCGTTCTTCCTGGTGATGAAGATCAGCTTCTCGGAAGCCGCGCTGTCGATCCCGCCGTACTCGGAGATCTACACCTACGCCGAACAGAAATTCCAGCTGATGCTCAACATCGGCAACTACACCATGCTCGGCGAAGACGAGCTGTACCTGTCGGCTTACCTCGGTTCGCTGAAGGTCGCGGCGCTGAGCACGATGATGTGCCTGGTGATCGGTTTTCCGATGGCCTACGCGATCACCAAGGCGAGCAAGGAAGCGCAAAACGTCCTGCTGCTATTGATCATGATGCCGACCTGGACCGCGATCCTGATCCGCGTTTACGCGTGGATGGGCATCCTCAGCAACAACGGTCTGCTCAACGCGTTTCTGATGTGGACGGGGCTGACCGATCACCCGATCGAGATCCTCAACACCAACACCGCGGTGTATATCGGCGTGGTCTATGCCTACCTGCCGTTCATGGTGTTGCCGCTGTACGCCAACCTGGTCAAGCACGATGGCAGCCTGCTGGAAGCCGCGTCGGACCTGGGTTCGAGCAACTTCAACAACTTCTGGAAAATCACCGTGCCGCTGGCCAAGAACGGCATCATCGCCGGTTGCATGCTGGTGTTCATTCCGGTGGTCGGCGAGTTCGTGATTCCGGAACTGCTGGGTGGCCCGGAGACACTGATGATCGGTCGCGTGTTGTGGCAAGAGTTCTTCAATAACCGCGACTGGCCGGTGGCATCCGCACTGGCAGTGGTGATGCTGTTGATCCTGATTGTGCCGATTCTGCTGTTCAA
The DNA here is from genome assembly GCF_050473925.1 of Pseudomonas sp. S8. Classification (NCBI taxonomy): domain Bacteria; kingdom Pseudomonadati; phylum Pseudomonadota; class Gammaproteobacteria; order Pseudomonadales; family Pseudomonadaceae; genus Pseudomonas; species Pseudomonas sp. S8. The sequence goes on along the minus strand of NZ_JBFDVZ010000016.1, from coordinate 556,011 downwards.
CCGCAGCCAGGCCAAAGAGATGGAGGCACGGGGATGAAACGCTTCGGTTTTTCCAAGTTCATGTTGATCTTCGGCCTGATGTTCATCTATCTGCCGATGCTGATTCTGGTGATCTACTCGTTCAACGCCTCGAAACTGGTGACGGTGTGGGGCGGCTGGTCAGTTAAGTGGTACGTCGGCCTGCTCGACAATACGCAACTGATGGGTTCGGTGGTGCGCTCGCTGGAAATCGCCTGCTACACCGCGATTGCCGCCGTGGCGTTGGGCACCCTCGCCGCCTTCGTCCTGACACGGGTGACGCGCTTCAAGGGTCGTACGCTGTTCGGCGGTCTGGTGACGGCGCCGCTGGTCATGCCGGAAGTGATCACCGGTCTGTCGCTGTTGCTGCTGTTCGTGGCGATGGCGCAGTTGATCGGCTGGCCCCAGGAGCGTGGCATCGTCACCATCTGGATCGCTCACACGACGTTTTGTGCAGCCTATGTGGCGGTGGTAGTCTCCGCCCGCCTGCGTGAACTGGATCTGTCGATCGAAGAAGCCGCGATGGATCTGGGGGCCAAGCCGTTCAAGGTGTTTTTCCTGATCACCATTCCGATGATCGCGCCATCGCTGGCAGCGGGCGGCATGATGTCGTTCGCCCTGTCGCTGGACGATCTGGTGCTGGCGAGCTTCGTCTCCGGGCCGGGTTCGACCACGCTGCCGATGGAAGTGTTCTCGGCGGTGCGTCTGGGCGTGAAGCCCGAGATCAACGCCGTGGCCAGCCTGATTCTGCTGGCGGTGTCGCTGGTGACTTTCCTCGTCTGGTACTTCGGCCGCAAGGCAGAAGCCAGCCGCAAGAAGGCGATTCAGGAGGCGATGGATCAGACGGCGAATGAGGCGTGGCAGCAGCCGCAACGCGCCGCGACTGCCTAAGCAACACCGATGAACACTGTGGCGAGGGGATTCATCCCCGATGGGTCGCGAAGCGGCCCCAAGCCAAGCACTTGCGGTGTAACAGGAACACCGCATGCAATGGTTTGGCGACTGCTTCGCAGCCGATCGGGGATAAATCCCCTCACCACAGCAAGCTCCCTCGCCACAGGCTTTACGTACACCCGATATGTGTTTTTGAATAAAAAGAATGGAGTTTCACCGATGAAAATGTTTGGCAGGACTCTGCTGACACTGTCCTTAATGGGCGCAATCGCCACGGGCGTCCAGGCCAACGACAAGGTGCTGCGTGTTTACAACTGGTCCGATTACATCGCACCGGACACCGTCAAGAAGTTCGAAGACGAGACCGGCATCCAGGTGACCTACGACGTGTTCGACAGCAACGAAACCCTTGAGGCGCGTTTGCTGGCGGGCAAATCCGGCTACGACATCGTCGTGCCATCCAACAGTTTCCTGGCCAAGCAGATCAAGGCCGGGGTCTATCAGCCGCTCGACAAATCGAAGCTGTCAAACTGGAAGAATCTCAACCCGGTGCTGCTGAAAAACGCTTCCGCCAGTGATCCGGACAACGCTCACGCGTTCCCGTACATGTGGGGCTCGATCGGCATCGGCTATAACCCCGACAAGGTCAAGGAAGTGCTCGGCGCCAATGCCCCGACCAACTCCTGGGACCTGCTGTTCAAACCGGAAAACGCCGAGAAGCTGAAAGCCTGCGGTATCAGCTTCCTCGACTCGCCGACCGAAATGATCCCGGCCGCCCTGCACTACCTAGGCTACCCGGTGAACGACAAGGACAAGGCGCACATCCTCGAAGCCGAAGCGCTGTTCATGAAGATCCGCCCGTACGTGGCGTACTTCCATTCCTCGAAGTACATCTCGGACCTGGCCAACGGCAACATCTGCGTGGCGGTCGGTTACTCCGGTGACGTGCTGCAGGCCAAGGCCCGCGCGATGGAAGCCGGCAACAAGGTGCAGATCGACTACAGCATTCCGAAGGAAGGCGCCGGCAGTTTCTACGACATGGTCGCCATCCCGCGCGACGCCGCCAACGTCGATAACGCCTACCTGTTCATGAACTTCCTGATGCGTCCGGACATCATTGCCGAGATCACCAACAGCAACGGTTACAGCAACGCCAACTCGGCGGCGACGCCACTGGTGGACGAAGCGATCCGCAACGACCCGGGTTCGTACCCGTCGCAGGCGGTGATGGCGACGTTGTACGCGGTGCCGGATCAGCCGATTGCCACCCAGCGGATCATGACCCGCGGCTGGACGCGGGTGAAGCTCGGTAAATAACTGACACCGCCCCCTGTAGGAGCTGCCGCAGGCTGCGATCTTTTGATCTTGCGTCTAAAAAACAAAGTCAAAAGATCGCAGCCTGCGGCAGCTCCTACACAGGGATGTGGCGTAGCTTTTCCGTTCACGCAGCGCCTTACCACCGCTGCACCCTGCAATGAACGGCCTCACCTGGCTCCCTCGGCTCAGGTGAATTTCAGGCGCCCTCGGGCGCCTTTTTTTGTGGGTTCAATTCAGTGGCCAATCCTGCAGGATCCGGTAGCGGCCCTTGTGCGATTCGAACAAGGCAAAGCGCTCGGCACGCAGGAAGAACTCCGGCGGCGTGGCGGCTTCCGGTTCCGCTGCGCGGTAGTCCCGGGCCAGGGTCAGGTGCGGGCGGAACTCGCGCGGTGATTCTTCGAAACCGAATGGCAGCATCGCCTGTTCCAACGCATACACCAGACGCAACAACGCCGGCGGCGCCTGCTCCGGCGCCAGAGACAAGATCCCCGCGCGATGCCAGACCTGCAGACGATCCAGCGCAAGCTTCAATGGCTCACCCGGCGTGCGTACTTTGCCGGCGGCCTCGCAGACTTCATGGATCTGCGCCAGCGGCACCGCGCCGAGGAACAGCAGCGTCAGGTGAAAGTTATCCGCCGGCACCGCTTTGCCGGTTCTCAAGCGCAGATCGGCGCGCCACTGAGCGATGGCCTTGCGTTGTGGTGGTGGGCAGTCGAGGGCGAAAAACAGTCGCTTGAACGGTTCATCCCTGCGCGCATCATCGGTCATGGCCCTGCTCCTTCGCTCGTCGATCGGCCGATTCTACACGGCCTTCTCTGACGACTCGCGACAGCCGGCTATAGTTCAAGGATTGCCATCCAACTGGAGGTCGCCATGCGCCAGATCCTCAGCAAAGAACCCTGGTGGGCCCGACCACCCAGCCCAGGGCAGGATGAAACCGAGCTGGAATGGGGCTGGCTGGTGCATTACAGCGAAGGTGAACCACGCTTCGAATTCGTCCGCGAACGACCGACGGAGGAAGAAATCCGCCACCGCAAAAGCTGCCGGATTACCCCCTCTCCAGAGTGACCACATTCCATTGTGGGAGCGACCCTGCTCGCGAAAGCGGTGGGTCAGCCATGAAGATATAGGCTGTGCCGGCCTCTTCGCGGGCAAGCCCGCTCCCACAATGGATTTGCGCTGGTCTTCAGGATTCAAGAAGGTTCTTGAAGCCCCCAAAGATCATCCGTTGCCCATCAAACCCCATCGGGTTGACGTCCGGTTGCATGCGCGGGTCCTCCATCATCTTGGCCATGCCGGCATCGCGGGTGGCCTTGTCGGGCCAGATCAGCCAGCCGGACGACACCGTTTCGCCTTCCTTGAGTTTTACCGCCATCGGGAATGACGTGACTTTGCCTTCCGGCACGTCATCGCCCCAGCCCTGAACCACCTCCTTCGCTCCGTATTCCTTGAACAGTTTCGCGGCGATCGCACAGTGTTTTTTGTACTGCTCGCGGTTGGCATTCGGCACAGGTGCTACAAAAATATCGATGTAAGCCATGATCACTCTCCTTGCACGTTGGGTTCGATCTGCTGATTGGTCGATTCGGGAGGTCGCCATTCGACACGATTCAGCCCCTGCCCGACCGACGGTTGTTCGCCCCCGCCAAGGCTGCCCTCGACCTGCCCGGCGATATGCAGGGTGCCGGCCATGACCCCGGTAGTCGGGTTCTGCAGCAATTTCGCCCAGGCCTTGTCGAAGGTGCTGCCCAGGCTGCTGCGAATCAGCGCTTCACTGTCGGGTCGGTCGTTGGCCTGGATGATCGCGCGGATGCCCGCCACCCCAATCGAGATCACCCCGCCGACTAACTTGCCCGCCGCAGCCGCCACCGCACTGGCCGCTCCGCGCGGGGCCATTTCCGCTTCCATCCGTTGACTGGCGCGTTTGGCCACGGGGGCCATGCCGGCATCGGTCGAAGCGATGCCCTTGCTGCCGCCTTCGGTGTGGATCTTGTCGATCAGCGCGGCATACGCCGGCAAGGTGTTCAGCGGTTCGGTGCTGATGATTTGATACAGCGACGCATCCCGCGCCGGCGGCGGCCCGAGGGCAATCGCCGGGACTTTCTGCAGACGCCCGTTGAGCTGGGCCACCGGCACGCCATAACGCTGGGCGATGAGCGGCATCTGCTGGGCCATCAGTTGCGCGTAGAACGCCGTGGCCTGCCCGAGGATCGCGTCCGGATCGATCTCCACCGCCACCGGTGCCAGCACTCTTTCCTGATATTGCTCAAGCAGATAGCTCGCCAGGCGCTTGGCCGACGCATCCTGCTCGCCGCCGGCACTGATGGTGTACCAACTGACCTTCATCGACAGCCATTCCTGGGTCCAGTAGCTGCTGAACCACGGAATGAAATTTTCTTCAGTTTGCTGATAGACGCGAGTGCGCCAATGTTCCATCGAACCCCGGGCAAATACTTTGACTTGCTCGGTGGATTGCTGCGAGGCGCTGACGATGTCGCGGTCGATCTGCTGCCAGGTCGCCGGGGACACCACCACCGCTCGCGGCGCCACCGGAGCGCGGGCCGAGGTGGCGCAGCCAGCCAGCAGACACAGTGCGGCGAGGCTCAGCGCACGCAGGTTCACGGTGGTGGAGTCCTTGAATGGAGGGAGACAGCATTGAGTATAGGTGTGTCAGTTTCCGAGGATGTTGGCTGTACCGACGCCATCGCTGGCAATCCAGCTCCCACAGAGCCCTTCTGTGAACATCAATCCAATGAAAAGCCGAAAACCTGTGGGAGCTGGCTTGTAAGCCCCATGGAAAACTTCAGTGGCCATCAATCCAATGAACACCCGAAAAACCTGTGGGAGCTGGCTTGCCAGCGATGAGGCCAGTCAATCCACCACACCTATTAACCATCAACGCCGTCGATATTCACCATCGCCACGATTGCCTTCCGCCCGCCGCCCGGCGAAGGCACGATTCACTCATCCGAGACGCAACGAGGAGTACCCATCATGATTCGCACCATCACCCTCTCCGTGAGCTTCCCGGTGTTCGGCAGCAACTATTACGACCAGCAGGTCGTCTCGCGCAAGACGCAAGCGTTGCTGTTCAACGAAGATTTCGACGATGTGCTGATGCCCGCTGCGAGCAATCACTTCAGCAATGAAGTGGTCGGCATCAACGATCAGTTCCGCTTTCTGAGCGACATACTCGCCACCCATTTGCTGGATCTCGAGGCCACCGCGCCTGCGCATTCCAGCGTCCGGGCGAGCGCTCATTTTTAATCGCCGAGGGCGTTCCCGTTGCGGGAACGCCCTTTTGATGTCTACTCAGTCATCGTCGCGATCACGATAGTAACGACGCCCGTCGCGACGACCATCGTCGCGGTCATCCCAGCGTCGGTCATGGTCGTAGTAACGGCCATGATCGCGGTCGTAATGCCGCCCGTGGCGGTGATCATCATCAAAGTCCGCCACACAGCCAGCCAGCAATACGGCGGCGGTCACGGTCAGTAGCATCGTTGTAGCGCGCTTCATTCAACACTTCCCTAAAACCAAGGTCTTGACGACGGAACGGCTGTCACTGCCCGCGCCTTCACAGGACGCAGTGCGCGCAGCCGCTGATACGACCGGACAAAAGGACTTTGATTCACTGCCCGGGCACGACCGTTGATCGGCCCATTTGCTGCATCCGGGCGGCGGCGAAATGCCACCTATACTGCTGCTTACCGACTCCCACGCAATGGATCTGCGCCTCGATAACAACAAGCAGAGGTGGATCATGGTCTGGCAGCAAATCTACGACCCGTTCGGCAACCCGCTGATCTCCACGCTCATGGCCGCGGTGCCGGTGGTGGTGATGCTCGCGGCGCTGGCGTTCTTTCACGTCAAGGCGCACCTCGCCGCCCTGCTCGCCCTGGCTTCGGCATTATTGATTTCGATCTTCGCCTTCGGCATGCCGGCGAGCATGGCCGGTTCGGCGGCGTTGTTCGGCGCGGCCAATGGTTTACTGCCGATCGGCTGGATCGTGCTCAACATCATTTTTCTGCACCGCCTGACCACCGAGAACGGCTCGTTCAAAGTGCTGCAGGATTCCCTGGCACGCATCACCGATGACCGGCGTTTGCAGCTGCTGCTGATCGCGTTCTGCTTCGGCGCGTTTTTCGAAGGCGCGGCCGGGTTCGGCACGCCGGTTGCGGTGACCGGGGCGATTCTGATCGGCCTCGGCTTTTCGCCCTTGGCCGCATCGGGTCTGGCGTTGATTGCCAACACCGCACCGGTGGCGTTCGGCGCCCTCGGCACGCCGATCATCACCTTGGCCAAGGTCACCGGGCTGGATGAGATGGAGCTGTCGATGATGGTCGGTCGGCAGCTGCCGTTTTTCTCGGTGCTGGTGCCGTTCTGGCTGATCTGGGCGTTTGCCGGGTGGCGCAAGATGCTGGAGATCTGGCCGGCGATTCTGGTGGCCGGGGTCAGCTTCGCGGTGCCGCAATTCCTCGTCTCGAACTTCCACGGGCCGATGCTGGTGGACGTGATCGCCGCGCTGATTTCCATGGCCTGCCTGACCCTGTTTCTGCGAGTCTGGAAACCGGCGACGGTGTACACCTCGGCTGCCCTGTCAGGGCGAGTCGACAACTCCCGGGTCGAGGAAGAAAAAGTCACCGCCAGCGCCGCCTTCAGTGATCAGGCACGCCCCGCCGTGATGCGCGCGTGGATGCCGTGGATCATCCTCACCGTGTTCGTGTTTGCCTGGGGCACCCAGGGCTTCAAGAACATCTTCGATGTGCGCCCGGCGCTGGACCCGGTAACGCACGCGGTGAAACTTGATCCACAAGGCAAACCGATGAACGAGGCCAACCCGATTTTCTCCCCGGCGCTGACCTTCACCACCCTGCACCTGCAAGTGCAGAAAGTCCCGCCGGTGGTGCCGGCGCCGAAAGCCGAGGAAGCGATCTACAAGTTCACCTGGTTCACTGCCACCGGCAGCGGCATTCTGCTGGCAGCGATTGTCGGCGGCCTGCTGATGGGCTATTCGATCCCGCAACTGATCAAGCAGTACCTGCGCACCTTGTGGGTGGTGCGGTATTCGCTGATCACCATTGCCGCGATGCTCGCGCTGGGGTTCCTCACGCGTTATTCCGGGCTGGACGCCACCATGGGTCTGGCGTTTGCCGCCACCGGAGTGTTCTATCCGATGTTCGGCACCCTGCTCGGCTGGCTCGGCGTCGCGTTGACCGGTTCGGATACGGCCTCGAACGTACTGTTCGGCGGACTGCAACGAGTGACCTCGGAACAGCTGGGCATCAGCCCGGTGCTGATGGCGGCGGCCAACAGTTCCGGCGGGGTGATGGGCAAGATGGTCGATGCGCAATCGATCGTGGTCGCCTCCACCGCGACCCGCTGGTATGGGCATGAGGGCGAGATTCTGCGCTACGTGTTCTTCCACTCGATCGTGCTGGCGGTGCTGGTGGGTGGTCTTGTCACCTTGCAGGCGTATGTGGCGCCGTTCACGCATATGGTGGTTGGCGGGCATTAAACACAATCCCTGTGGGAGCGGGCTTGCCCGCGATGGCGGTGTGTCATTTAAGCAACAGGCTGCCTGACACGACCCCATCGCTGGCAAGCCAGCTCCCACAAGGTTGGGCATCGCCCAGTCAATTGATGAGCCAAGCGCATAACTCTATAGCGCAAATCCGCAAAAACCTTTTCCCCTCCGTGCAGGTCACTCCAAGAACGAGACCGGCAAGCATGCCGGCGCGCCCGTTTGGGCCCTTCAATCCCTGCCGTCCTGATTAAGCCAGAGAGGAATCGAAGCATGACGATTTCCCGACGAAGATTCCTGATCCTCGGCGCGGTGACCGCCACCGCGTTTGCAATGCCCCCTTTCATCAGCCTCAAGGCCTACGCGGCCAGTCTGGAGCAACCCGCCATGGCCAAACTGACGATCAACGTCAACGGTACACCCCAAGCCCTTGAGGTCGACAACCGCACCACCCTGCTCGACGCCCTGCGCGAACACCTGCACCTGACCGGCAGCAAAAAAGGCTGCGACCACGGCCAGTGCGGCGCCTGCACCGTCATCGCCGACGGCCGCCGAATCAATGCCTGCCTGACCCTCGCGGTGATGCACGAAGGCAGCGAGATCACCACCATCGAAGGCCTCGGCATGCCCGACAACCTGCACCCGATGCAGGCCGCGTTCATCAAGCACGACGGCTACCAGTGCGGCTATTGCACGCCGGGGCAGATCTGTTCGGCGGTGGCGGTGCTCAAGGAAATTCGCGAGGGCATCCCCAGCCACGTCAGCCCCAGCCTGACCGAGGCGCCACAACTGATCGCCAGCGAATTCCAGGAGCGCATGAGCGGCAACATCTGCCGCTGCGGCGCCTACTCGAACATCATCGAAGCCATCACTGAAGTTGCGCAGGTGCCAGCATGAGAGCGTTCAATTACAGCCGCGCCGACTCCCCCGCCGCAGCCGCAACGCTGGCGGCGCAGATTGAAGGCGCGAAGTTCATCGCCGGTGGCACCAACCTGCTGGACCTGATGAAACTCGACATCGAAACCCCGCTGCACCTGATCGACGTCAACCACTTGGGCCTCGATCAGATCGAAGCCACACCTGAAGGCGGATTGCGCATCGGCGCGCTGGTGCGCAACACCGATCTGGCCGCCGACAGCCGCGTGCGCAAGGACTACGCGCTGCTCTCCCGCGCCCTGCTCGCCGGCGCTTCCGGTCAGTTGCGCAACATGGCGAGTACTGCCGGCAACCTGCTGCAACGCACGCGCTGCCCGTACTTTTATGATGTCAATCAGGCCTGCAACAAACGCCAGCCCGGCAGCGGCTGCGCGGCGATTGGCGGGGTCAGTCGGCAACTGGGACTGATCGGCGTCAGCGACGCGTGCATAGCCACTCACCCCAGCGACATGGCAATTGCCATGCGCGCCCTCGACGCGCAGGTTGAAACGGTGAAGCCGGACGGCAGCACACGCAGCATCGCCATCGCCGATTTCCATCAACTGCCAGGCAATACGCCGAACATAGAAACCAGCCTCACGCCCGGCGAGTTCATCACTTCGGTAACCCTGCCCGCCCCGGTTGGCGGCACGCACATTTATCACAAGGTGCGCGATCGCTCGTCGTACGCTTTCGCGCTGGTGTCGGTCGGTCTGATCCTGCAAAAGGACGGCAGCGGCCGTGTGGCGGTCGGCGGTATTGCGCCGAAACCGTGGCGGGTGGAAGCCGCCGACGCGTTGCTGCCCAAAGGCGCAAAAGCCGTCAGCGAACGCTTGCTCGACGGTGCCACGCCAACCCACGACAACCAATTCAAACTGACCCTGGTCGAGCGCACGCTCGGCTCGGTGTTGGCGCAAGCGAGGGATGAAGCATGAAGTTCGACACGCCCGCCACCACCAACCCGATTGACCAACTGAAAGTCGTCGGCAAGCCCACCGACCGCATCGAAGGCCCGCTGAAAACCAGCGGCCAGGCGCCGTACGCTTACGAGCAGCATCAGGCCGTGGCGAATCAGGCTTACGGTTTCATGGTCGGCTCGGCCATCGCCAAGGGCCGCATCAGCCACATTGATCTCGACGCGGCCCAAGCCGCACCGGGCGTGCTGGCCATCGTCACCGCCGCCAATGCCGGCAAGCTCGGCAAGGGCCAATACAATTCGGCGCCGCTGCTCGCCGGGCCCGAGGTGCAGCACTATCACCAGGCCGTGGCGCTGGTGGTCGCCGAGACCTTCGAACAGGCCCGCGCCGCAGTGCAACTGGTCAAGGTCGACTACGTCGCGGCCAAAGGCGAGTTCGAACTGGCCAACGTGCTTGACCAAGGCGTCGAAGACGACGAGTTGCCCGACGTCACCCACGGCGATTTCGACAAGGCCTTCGCCGCTGCGCCGGTGCAGTTCGACCAGACTTACACCACCCCCGATCAATCCCACGCGATGATGGAGCCGCACGCCACACTGGCCGCATGGAAAGGTGATCATCTGACCTTGTGGACCTCCAATCAGATGATCGCCTGGAGCGTCGGCGACGTCGCCACGACCCTTGGCCTGCCCAAGGAAAACGTGCGCCTGATCTCGCCGTACATTGGCGGCGGCTTCGGCGGCAAACTGTTCATTCGTGCCGACGCGATCCTCGCCGCCCTCGGTGCGCGCCTGGCCAACCGCCCGGTGAAAGTCGCCCTCGCCCGCCCGCAAATGGCCAACAACACCACCCACCGCCCGGCCACGATTCAGCGCATTCGGATGGGCGCGACGGCGGACGGCAAGCTCAGCGCCATCGCCCACGAAGGCTGGTCGGGCAACCTCAAGGACGGCAAGGTCGAAGTCGCCGCGCAACCGAGCCAGTTGCTTTATGCCGGGGAAAACCGCCGGGTGACCATGCGCCGGGCGCCGCTGGATCTGCCCGAAGGCAATTCCATGCGCGCACCGGGTGAGGCGCCGGGGTTGATGGCGCTGGAAATCGCCATGGACGAAATGGCCGAGCAGCTCAAGCTCGATCCGGTGCAGTTCCGCATCATCAACGACACCCAGCTCGATCCGGTGAAAACCGAGCGTCCGTTCTCCCAGCGGCGCCTGATCGAATGCCTGCAGACCGGCGCCGAGAAATTCGGCTGGAACCAGCGCAACACCACACCCGGTAGCCGTCGCGAAGGCCGCTGGCTGATCGGCATGGGCGTCGCCGCCGCGTTTCGCAACAACCTGCTGCTGAAATCCGGCGCCCGGGTACGGCTGGAGCGCGACGGCAAGGTCACGGTGGAAACCGACATGACCGACATCGGTACCGGCAGCTACACCATCATCGCCCAGACCGCCGCCGAGATGATGGGCGTGCCTCTGGTGGATGTGACGGTGCACCTGGGCGATTCGAATTTCCCGGTATCGTCCGGCTCCGGTGGCCAGTTCGGCGGCAACTGCTCGACTGCCGGGGTGTATGCCGCGTGCATGAAACTGCGTGAAGTGGTCGCCGGCAAACTGGGTATGAGCGGCAGCGATATCGAGTTTGCTGACGGTCAGGTGCGCGCCGGCGGCAAGACCCTGCCGCTGCGCGATGCCGCAAAAGATGGCGTGATCGAGGCCGAGGACAGCATCGAATTCGCCGACCTCGCCAAGCAGTATCAGCAATCGACTTTCGGTGCGCATTTCGTTGAAGTGGCGGTGGATGCAGCGACCGGCGAAGTCCGCGTGCGGCGCATGCTCGCCGTCTGCGCGGCGGGACGGATTCTCAACCCGAAAGCCGCACGCAGCCAAGTGATCGGGGCGATGACCATGGGCGTCGGCGCGGCGTTGATGGAAGAGCTGGCGGTGGACAAGCGGCTGGGCTTTTTCGTCAATCACGATCTGGCCGGATACGAGGTGCCGGTGCATGCTGACATCCCGCATCAGGAAGTGATTTTCCTCGACGAAACCGATCCGATTTCATCGCCGATGAAAGCCAAGGGTGTAGGTGAACTGGGGATTTGCGGCGTGAGTGCGGCGGTGGCCAATGCGATCTACAACGCCACCGGGGCGCGGGTGCGTGAGTACCCGATCACCCTCGACAAGATCCTCTCTTCCCTGCCAGAGATGATCTGACCCTCTGCAGGAGCTGCCGCAGGCTGGGATCTTTTGACCTGTTTTTTGAAGATCAAGATCAAAAGATCGCAGCCTGCGGCAGCTCCTGCAGAGGTCAGTTCGAGTACTGCGCCGCGCTCACCTGTTCCATCCACTCCACCACAGCACCGTCCAGCACCTCGGCAATCGCAATGTGCGTCATCGCCGTGGTCGGCGCGGCGCCATGCCAGTGCTTCACCTGCGGTGCGATCCACACGGTATCGCCGGGGCGGATCTCGCGAACCGGTTGCCCCCACTCCTGCACAAAACCTGAACCGGCGGTGACGATCAGCGTCTGACCCAACGGATGGGTATGCCACGCGGTGCGTGCGCCCGGCTCGAAAGTCACCGTAGCACCGCTGACGCGCGCCACATCGCTGCCCTTGAACGGTGCGTCAACGCGCACGGTGCCGGTGAACCAGTCCGTCGGGCCTTTGGCCGACGGTTGCGAGCCGTTGGGGGTGACGGTAACGCCTGAGATATGTGCATTCATCACAAGACTCCAAATCTGAAAGAGATCTCCCTGTAGGAGCTGCCGCAGGCTGCGATCTTTTGATCTTTGATTTTCAAAAACAACATCAAAAGTTCGCAGCCTGCGGCAGCTCCTACAGGGAACTTGCGTCACTTTAGCGAGCCGTACTCTTCAGATAATCGACTAGAATTCGAAAAAACTTATGCAGGACACTCATCAATGCTTCGAGAAAACGCCAGTGACCTGCTCGCCTTCCTTGCCGTGGCCCGCGAGCGCAGCTTCACCAAAGCCGCAGCCAAACTGGGCGTTTCACAATCGGCGCTCAGCCATACCATTCGCGCCCTCGAAGCGCGCCTTGGCCTGCGCTTGCTGACGCGCACCACCCGCAGCGTCTCGCCCACCGAGGCTGGCGAACATCTGCTGCAAACCATCGGCCCGCGCTTCGAAGAGATCGAGCAGGAACTGGCGGCACTGAGCAACCTGCGCGAAACGCCCGCAGGCCGGATCCGCATCAGTGCCACCGACCATTCGCTGAATTGGCTGTTGCGTCCGGTGCTCAAGGAATTCCTGCCCCAATACCCGGACATCGCCGTCGAGGTCATCTGCGACTACGGTTTCGTTGACATCGCCGGGCAAGGCTTCGACGCCGGCGTGCGGTTGGGCGAAGATGTCGCGCAAGGCATGATTGCCACCCGCATCGGCCCGGACATGCGCATGGCGGTGGTCGGCGCCCCTGCTTACTTCGCCAAGCGTGAACAGCCACAAACACCACGAGACCTGACCGCCCACGCCTGTAACAACCTGCGCCTGCCCACCAACGGCGGGCTGTACACCTGGGAGTTCGAGAAGGACGGCGAAAGCCTCAAGGTGCGGGTTTCCGGGCAAGTCACCCTCAATGGCGTGTATCCGCTGCTCGACGCTGCACTCGACGGTTTTGGCCTGAGCTACATTCCGGAAAACATCGTCGCGCCCTATCTGGCCGACGGGCGTCTGCTGCAAGTGCTGGCCGACTGGTGCCCGACGTTTGCCGGTTATCACCTGTATTACCCGAGTCGACGGCAGGCGGCGCCGGCGTTTGCGTTGTTGGTCGAGGCGTTGCGGTATCGCGGGCAGGCAGTTATCCCAGCAGCGCAATCAACTGATGCCGCTGCGCATCGGTGAGCATCGGCCCGAACCCGGCGCCGGCGTTGTCGGTCATGTAGCGCGGATTGCCGGTGCCGGGAATCACGCAGGTCACCGCCGGGTGCGACAGCAAAAACTTCAGCGCCAGTTGCGGCCAACTCTTGACCTGCACGTCCGACACCCACGCCGGCAGCGGCCTGCCCTTGAGCCGCTCGAGCAACCCGCCACCGCCAAACGGCCGGTTGCAGATCACCGCGACCCCGCGCTCGCGGCACAACGGCAGAATGCGTTTTTCCACGCCACGGTCATCGAGGGCGTAATTGATTTGCAGAAAATCGAGTGGTTCAGCCTTGAGCACTGCTTCGACTTCGTCGTAAGCCGAGGGCGTGTAATGGGTGATGCCGATGTAGCGGATACGCCCCTCGGTTTTCCACTCGCGCAGAGTCGGCAGATGACTTTGCCAGTCCAGCAGGTTGTGGATCTGCATCAGGTCGATGCGTTCGGCGCGCAGCAGACGGAAGGATTGCTCCATCTGCGCGATACCTTCCTCGCGCCCGCGCGTCCAGACCTTGGTGGCGAGAAAGGCCGGCGAACGCGGTTCGTGGATCGCCAGCAGTTCGCCAGTGGTTTGCTCGGCGCGGCCATACATCGGTGAGCTGTCGATCAGCGTGCCGCCCTTTCTGAACAGCTCGTCGAGCACTGCCGGCAGTTGTTTATAGGCGGTCTCGCCGGGCGCAACGTCGAAGCTACGATAAGTGCCCAGGCCCACCACGGGCAGTCGTTCGGCGCTGGAAGGGATGGCGCGGGTCTGCATGGTCTGGTCTCCTGCCTGGTTCGGCGAAGTGGCAGTCGGCGTCATGGCAGTGGCCAACGCCCGGTCAAAGGTCAGGACCGCCGAAACCCCGGCAGCCAGCGTGAGCAATCGGCGACGTGAGCAACCCTCAGTGTGGCTCATGCTGGTTCCCCTGCTGCGTGAATCTGTTGCACGTTGTGTGCGACGGCTGTCCCTCCACTGCGCTGGACTACACTGCGACAGCGAACACCCGCGTCCCGTTAAAGTTAGCCGAATGTCCAGAATCCTGATGTCAGTCGTCGCTTTGCTCATCGCCCTCTACGTTTTGCTGTGCGGGGCATTGTTCGTGTTCCAGCGTTCGCTGATCTATTTCCCCCAGCCTGGCAGTGCTGTGACCACGGCAGATTCACGGCTGAAACTGGCAATGCCGGATGCCGATGTCTGGGTAACCGTTCGCGAACAGGCGGGTCCGAAAGCGCTGATCTACTTCGGCGGGAATGCCGAGGACGTGTCGCGCAACCTGCCTTCATTCAGCGCAGCGTTTCCGGATTACGCGGTGTATCTGCTGAACTACCGGGGCTTTGGCGGCAGCGGCGGTTCCCCCTCGGAGGAAGCGATTGCCGAAGATGCGCTGGCGCTGTTTGACCGGGTCTACGCCAGCCATCCGCAGATTGCCGTGATCGGGCGCAGCCTGGGTTCCGGAGTGGCGGTGCGGCTGGCGAGTCAGCGCCCGGCGCAGACATTGATTCTGGTGACGCCGTACAACAGCCTCGAAGAACTCGCCGTGCGCCAATACCCGTGGTTTCCGGTGAAATGGCTGCTGAAGGATCGCTTCGAGTCGGGCCGCTATGCCGCGCACATTCAAGTGCCGACGCTGCTGCTGGCAGCCAGCGATGACGAAGTGATTCCACGGGACAGCACGCAGCGGTTGCTGGGGCATTTCCCCAAAGGTGTGGCGACGCTGCGAGTAGTGCCGGATTCGGGGCACAACTCGATTGCCGAGCGGGCGCAGTATCTGCAGTGGATGCAGGCAGTGCTTGATCGCTGATAGCCGATTATTGCGTCGGCTGAACTGGCCCCTTCGCGAGCAATACAAAATCCAGGATCACCCTCCCCTTCACACCCAGCAAAAAAGCCAGTTTGCCAGCATGAACCAAGTGCAAAAAGCCCAGTCCTAGTGGCGCCGCATTCTGCGGCTGCCCACTTCAGCACTGTCCTTTCCCCTGAGTCTGCCGTCCCATGCGCCATGTCGTTCGCTCATCACGCTTCGTTTCGCTGTGCCTGCTGATCCTTGCCCCACTGTTCACCGAGACCGCCCACGCCAGCGAAGAGCGGCAGCTGGTGGCCGCCATCAACGATTACCGCGCCCATCCGCAACGCTGCGAACGCCGCCCTGCCCAGCGCCTGGCGCCACTGTCGCTGAAGTCGAATCTGGCGTTGCCGATCGGCTATGGCTACGGCGGTGGCTTGCGCGAAAGATTGAAGTCTTCGGGATATTCGGCGGTGGCGGTGCGCAGCATCCGCATCGTCGGTGCCGGGGATGCCGAGGAAGCCTTCGAACAGCTGCAAGACAGCCACTGCACCGCCCTGCTCGACGCCCAGTACGCCGACATCGGCGTCAGCCGCGCTCGCGGTGAATGGCAAGTGGTGCTGGCGCAACCGGTGCTCGACAGTCGCGTCGGCGACAACCGCAGCGTCGGCAAAGCCTTGCTCGCCGAGGTCAACGCCGCCCGTGCACGCCCACGGATGTGCGGACGCCAGCGCTTCGCCGCCGCTCGCCCGCTCAGCTGGAACCCGGCGCTGGGAGCCGCCGCGCAAGGGCATAGCAAGGCCATGGCCTACGGCAACTACTTCGCCCACCGTGATCCAGACGGCGACATGCCGGCCGATCGCGCCCGGGCGGCGGGTTACCGGGGCCGGCAGATCGGCGAAAACATCGCCGCCGGCCAGAGTTCACCGGGCAAGGCGATGGCCGGATGGCTGGCCAGTCCCGGGCATTGTGCCAACCTGATGAACCCGATGTTCACCCAGGTCGGCGCGGGTTTTGCCAGTGAGGCGCGCAGTGATGAAGGGGTTTACTGGACGATGGTGTTTGGTGCGCCTTGATTCGCTGAGAGATTTTCAGTGAAGCTACTGGCCCCTTCGCGAGCAGGCTCGCTCCCACATTTTGTCCGGTTGAGGCTGAACCCATGTGGGAGCGAGCCTGCTCGCGAAAGGGCCAGAACAGGCACCCTCCATCACTTGGGCCGCCGCACCGCCCGCAGCCGCCCGCTCCCTCCGCCACCGCAGTAAAAGCGCTCGCCGTCATCCGCTTCCAGCCCGGAAACACCTGTCCCCGCAGGCATCTTCAAACGCTCCAGGACCTCGCCATCTTGCGGGTCGACCCGGCGCAGTTCACTTTCATCGCCTTCCCAGGTGCCATGCCATAACGCGCCGTCGACCCAGGTGACCCCGGTGACAAACCGGTCTGACGCCAGCGTACGCAAGACCGCGCCAGTCTCCGGATCGACCTGATAGATCTTGCGCTCGCGATACTGGCCGATCCACAGCGAGCCTTCGGCCCAGGCCATCCCCGAATCGTTGCCGCCGCCCGGCGCCGGCACGGTGTTCAGCACACGGCCGGTGGTCGGGTCGATTTTCTGGATACGGCTGTCGGCGATCTGGAACAGGTACTGGCCGTCGAACGCGGTACCAGCGTCGGCACCGACCTTGAGCGTGCGCACGGTTTTGCCGCTGGCCGGGTCCAGCGCATTGAGCTGGCCGTCACTGGCGAACCACACGTGCTGGCCGTCGAAGGTCACGCCGTGGACACGTTCGACGCCGTCGAACGGGCCGTACTCACGAAGGATTTCTGCGTTTGCCTGTTTCATGCTGCCTTCCTCGTTGGTAGGAGTGTCCAGCCTAGCCATTGCCCAACGACACCGGGAGTAACAAGATCGTCGCGAAACCCGGCACCGGCGGCGTGGTCCAGCGCCGCGCACGACCCACGCCGAACCCTTGCACTTTATCCGCCTGCGCCAGTGCTTCCAGTGAGCGCTGCACTTGCCGCTGACTGCAGCCCAACGCCAACGCCAGCGCCGAACTCGACCAGGCTTCGCCATCGGCGAGCAAGGCCAGCAGCGCGGCGTATTTATCCTCGACCGGCAAGGTGAGCAACGCTACATCCTCGGCGACCAAGGCAAAACCGCGCGCCGTCGCGATGATCCGCGCCAAGGGCTGCAACGCCGAACGCAAGCGACCGATCTCCACCCGCAGGCGTGCGCGATGGGATTCGTCGCTTAGTCTCAAGCGAAACGCCTGAGCGATCAGCGCCTCTCTCGACACATCTTCCGGCCACGCCTGAGCCAGCATCCGCAGCAGACCGAACAGCACCGGACGCGTCGCCAAGGCCACTGTCATCCCCGCGCCGCGCACGCTGTAGCGACACGCATCGACCACCAGCGCCGGCGAGGCGAACAACGCTTCAACCTGCGCGAGCGTCACGGTCCGAGACCGGCCAGACACAATCAGTTGCGCCGCAGGTGCATCGAGCATGTGCAGGGCCTGTTCGGTCTCTGCGGTCAGTGCTGGAATAGCCGCTTGCTGCGCCGCCCGTTGCGCAAGCTCGAGCGCCGCCCGCGCCGTGTGCGCCTGCACCTGACGCAGTGCAATACCGGCCGTCATCAATCCATGAGCGGCCCGCAACGGCGGGGGCAACGGGGCGGGATCAAGTGCGGCGAGCAACGCCTGCGCCTCATCAAGCTGGCCGATCAGCAACAGCCGACGGATTTGCAAATAGCGGGCATGCGCGGCGTTCAGTTGATCGCCGTGATCGAGCAAGAGCTGCCGCGCCGCCTCCAGCGCTTTAACCGGCCAGCCCAGATCCCGCGTCGCCAGCGCCACTTCGGCCTCGGCCACGACGCAGCGCGCTCGGGACAACGGCTCGTTGGCGCCGAACGCCTTGACCGCCCGCTGCAGCAGCGCCTTGGCTCGGGACACATCACCGAGCTGAGCCATGGCGATGCCACGCAGCGCCAGCGCAGGCGGGTCTTCACGCAGGGCGACGAGCTTCAACGCGGCCAGCGGATCACCCACCGCGAGCGCACGGCCGGCAGCGTTGATCAACGAGTCCATGACAGATCAGGCACAGTGAACATTTCCGGGACTGGATATCCCGGTTTAGTCCAGTTAGCGGACGGACACCAGTATGGTGTGATGCGAGAAATGACAACGCGGTAGAAACAGCCGCGCCCTTCGATAAGAAAGGGCGCTGGAGTCTGGTGGAGTGCTGCCGGGGTCAGACCGGGGAAATCGTCGCAAGCATTCCGATCAGAATGGTCAACGTCAGAAAACCACCGAGGAAAATCGCCATCTTGTTCATGCTGCTCTCCTTAATGTTGAGCTTGCGGTGCACCGGGCGCTTCGGGATGAAGGGCTGCCGCGGGTGACCGGATTGCCGGGCTATTCTGAGCGCCTGACTGAGCCGGTTACAGAGGCAGATCCAACAGAAAAATACGGATCAGATACCAAACTGATCTGTTCCGGACATGGCGTGATATTCAGATCGGCACACAAAGATTCGAGGGCACGCCGCTTTGAACTAGAGTGATTGCCGTCGCGCGAAAAACAACAACAATTCCAGGAGTGGTCAATGTCCGAACTGAACCTGCACCCCAACGCCGCCGAATCCTTGAAGCGTTGGCACGAGATGATCCGCACCGGCAACCTCAAGGCCTTGCCCGAGCTGCTTGATCCGAATGCGCTGTTCCGCTCGCCCATGGCCCACTCGCCCTACCCCGGCGCGCCTGTGGTGACGATGATCCTCAACACCGTGTTCAACGTGTTTGAAGATTTCAAATACCACCGTGAACTGGCGACTGCCGATGGTTTGAATGTGGTGCTGGAATTCAGTGCCAAGGTGGGGACGAAAGAGTTGAAGGGGATCGACATGATTCGCTTCGATGAGAGCGGGAAAATTATCGAGTTCGAGGTGATGGTGCGGCCGTTGAGCGGGTTGCAGGCCCTCGGCGAAGAGATGGGGCGGCGGCTTGGTGCGTATCTGGCAAGCGCGAAACCACAGTAGGATCAGGCGCCACAAAAAAAGCCCACTGACCATTACCGGTTCAGTGGGCTTTTGCGTATCTGGCGTCTAGTTACAGCGCCATGTCACGTGCAGCATTTTCCTTCGGCGCTTCAGCTTTCTCAGCTGCAGGTGCAGCCGGAGCAGCCTGACCGATCACCGGAGGCGTTGGCAGTTCGAGGATCTTGGCGGTGTACGCCCACTCTTGTGCCACTTTGGCCGGATCGTTGTTCAGCTGGGTGCCGTAGCTTGGAACGATCTGGTGCAGCTTGGCTTGCCACTCAGGGGTAGCGACTTTGTCTTTGAAGACTTTCTGCAGCACGCTCAGCATGATCGGTGCAGCGGTCGACGCGCCTGGCGATGCGCCCAGCAGGCCGGCGATGGAGCCGTCTTGTGCAGCAACGATTTCGGTGCCCAGTTTCAGCACGCCGCCAGCGGCTTCATCACGCTTGATGATCTGCACGCGCTGGCCGGCTTGCCACAGGCGCCAGTCTTCGGCTTTGGCGTTCGGGAAGTATTCCTTCAGCGCGTTCAGACGGTCTTCATCCGACAGCATCAGTTGACCGGCCAGGTACTCGACCAGCGGGTATTCCTTGATGCCGACCTTGGTCATTGGCCAGATGTTGTGGGTGGTGGTGCTGGTCAGCAGGTCCAGGTACGAGCCTTCTTTGAGGAACTTGGTGCTGAAGGTCGCGAATGGGCCAAACAGGATGACGCGCTTGCCGTCCAGAACACGGGTGTCCAGGTGCGGAACCGACATCGGCGGTGCGCCAACCGAAGCTTTACCGTAGGCCTTGGCCAGGTGCTGCTCGGCGATGGCCGGGTTATCGGTCACCAGGAACGAGCCGCCTACCGGGAAGCCAGCATATTCCTTGGCTTCAGGAATGCCCGACTTCTGCAGCAGGTGCAGAGCGCCGCCACCGGCACCGATGAACACGAACTTGGCGTCGGTTTCGGTTTTGGTGCCGTCTTTCAGGTTTTTGTAGCTGACGCGCCAGGTGCCGTCGGCGTTCTTGGTGATGTCTTCGACTTCACTCGACAGCTTCAGGTCGAAGTTAGGCTTGGTCTGCAGGTAACCGGCGAACTGGCGGGTGATTTCGCCGAAGTTCATGTCGGTACCCAGCGGGCTCCAGGTGGCCGCGATTTTCTGGTTCGGGTCACGCCCTTCCATCATCAGCGGGACCCACTTCTTGATCACAGCCGGGTCTTCGGAGTACTGCATGCCGGCGAACAGCGGGCTCGCCTGCAGGGCTTCGTAGCGCTTTTTCAGGAACTTGATGTTGTCGTCACCCCACACGAAACTCATGTGCGGCGTGGTGTTGATGAACGAGCGAGGGTTCTTCAGAACGCCTTGCTGAACCTGCCAGGCCCAGAACTGACGGGAAACCTGGAACGCTTCGTTGATCTCGACGGCTTTCGGGATCGTCACGTTGCCTTTGTCGTCTTCCGGGGTGTAGTTCAGCTCGGCGAGCGCCGAATGACCAGTACCGGCATTGTTCCAGCCGTTGGAGCTTTCCAGGGCGACGCCATCGAGGCGCTCGACCATTTCCATCGACCAGCTTGGCTCCAGCTCATTGATCCACACACCCAGGGTGGTGCTCATGATGCCGCCGCCGATCAGCAGAACGTCGACTTTCTTTGCTTCTGCAGCATTGGCGGACGACATCCCCATCGCCAAAGCCAGCCCGAGCAAGGCTGTGTTCACTTTCTTAAACATCTGTTGCACCTATGATAAAACGCCTTCCGCCCGCCGCTGTTGTGGGTATGAGGGCCTATTGTCGCGACACTCAGGCCAGGGTCGCGGGCACCTTCACACTGCAATGTTGACGGGTGGGCACACAAGGCCGACGTACCGCATCGACCTCAGTTAATGTCCCTTCTGAACTGACTTTTTATCATTATTGGCTTCAGCTACTTGAGCGACAGGGATTCCGTCAGCCCGCCCAAAGGGCAGGCAAACTGAATAAGGTCAAACCAAGTTGGCGCGAAGAATATCACGTCAGGGCAAACCCGCGCGTCTGTTCGCGACCGGATAGTTTTCAATGGGTTCCTCGAGCGCTTTCTAACGTTGGTGCGTTTCTGCTACGTTGTACGACGACTGACAAATAACTCAGTCGTTTTCATGACCTACAACAACAAGGAATACCCATGAACACATCCAGACTGCTGCTCGGTCTCGTTTGCCTCTTCAGCGCCTACGTCGCCGCCGCCCCGGCGGAACAGGATGTCGCCCAGGCCGTCGACCACCTGACCCAGGCGATGCTGCACAAGGACGTTGCCGAACTGAACGCCTTGACCGCCGACAACCTCACCTACGGTCACTCCAGCGGCAAGATCCAGGACAAGAAAGCCTTCATTGCCGATATCGAAACCGGCAAGAGCGCGTTCAAGACCCTGGAGATGCAAAACCAGACCATCACCCTGTCCGGAGACACCGCGTTGGTCCGCCATCACTTTTCGGGGCAGGCCATCAAAGGCACCGAGATCGTGCCGACCGAAATCGAGAACTTCCAGATCTGGCAGAAGCAGGCTGGGAGGTGGTTGCTGGTGGGGCGTCAGGCGTACAAGTTCTGATTAAGTAGAAGGCTCTGGCGAGTACCTCGTCAGAGTTCTCTCCCCTGGTAAGCACCTTACCTACCTGTCCATTTCGCTCCAATTTGCTCCTCCCGTTTGTCCCCTGCCCTGATATGCTGCATCGCTAAACCGTACAAGCTCGTCCTATGGAGTGATCAATGACCCGACTACGCGTCAAGCATTTCGGCCCTATCCGCGATGGTGTGAAGAACAATGGCTGGATAGCGTTCAAACGCGTGACGGTTTTCGTGGGTAATCAGGGCTCCGGGAAGAGCACGCTGGCCAAGCTTTACTCAACATTCTCCTGGATAGAGAAGGCGTTGGTGCGGGGTGATTACGATGAGAAATGGTTTGAACGAAAGAATAAGTTCATCAAACCGTATCTGACCTATCACAGACTGGAGCACTACCTCTCCGATGCAACAGAAATCGAATACGAGGGCGAGGCCTACTCGATTCTTTTTATGCGGGGGCAGTTGCATATCACTGAATCAAAAGGTAGTAGCTACCATCTGCCTCAGATCATGTACGTGCCTGCCGAGCGCAACTTCATCTCCTATGTCAGACACCCTCGCGAGCTGAAACTTTCCTCGGATTCACTCAAGGAGTTCCTGACCGAATTCGATGCAGCCAAAGCCAATATGAAAGGCACTTTGCTGCTGCCTATCAATCAGGCCGAACTCGAATATGACAAACTCAACGATATCCTCAATATTCGTGAGTCCGACTACAAACTCAGACTGGCAGACGCCTCCAGTGGCTTTCAGTCTGCCGTGCCATTGCATCTGGTGAGCCACTACCTGTCCAACGCGGTTCAAGAGCGTAGCGAAGAGCGGCAAGAGACAATGAGCGCCGATGAGCTGGATCGCTTCAGAAAAGAGGTTAAAGAGATCTTTTCCATTGATTCGCTGACAGAAGAGCAAAGGCGCATTGCTCTCTCCACGCTGTCCTCCAGATTCAACAAATCAGCGTTTATCAATATCGTCGAAGAGCCTGAGCAGAATCTTTATCCCCAGTCACAATGGGCCGTTTTGCAGAGTCTGCTGAGGTTCAATAACCAGGGTCAGGGCAACCGTCTGGTGCTGACAACTCACAGCCCATACGTAGTGAATTACCTGACCATTTCGGTACAGGGCAAGCACCTGCAAGACAGCATTCTCCAGAAACAGCGCGACAAGGAACTGCTCCCTAAACTCGCCGCCGTTATTCCTTTGCATGCCTTGCTAGACGCCGGAGAGTTGGCGATATACCAAGCCGATGAAAGAACCGGATCAATCACGAAACTGCCAATGGTTGATGGCATTCCTTCCGATGACAATTTTCTGAACAGATCCTTGCAAGAAGGCAATGATTTATTTGATGCGCTCCTCGATATCGAGGAGGAGCTGAAAGGGTGAATTTTCTTGATATCCGCTGCCAGACAGGCCCGTTTACTGATGCCGAATTTGGACTACGCGACGATCAAGAGCGCCCTCTCGCTTATGTCGACTTAGACAATTCGAAAGAATGGGTAGCCACGGTATCGAACCCGCTCCAAAGACCGATCGTATTTACCGCAATTGATAAATGCGTGATCAAAGACGGTGAGGAAAAAGGTCGGGATCGATGTGACTGCATGCTGAGCACCGATGACGCGTTGTACCTTGTTGAGTTGAAAGACCGAGATGGAGGGGGCTGGCAAGGGCAAGGGATCAAACAATTGGAGTCGACAATTCAATTTTTGATTGATGCACACGGCGAGCAATTCTTGGCTAACTTTCACCCCAAAATCGCCTACGTCTGCAACAAAAAATCACCCTTCGTTAAACCAGAACTCAATGCGAAGAACCGCTTCAAGAAGTACAACTTCAGATTGAAGGTTGAGGCGACCATCAATGTACGGCGAAAAGCGGATCAATGATCCGCTGGCTCATTCCACTTTGACCAGATATCGATATTCCCCTCACAACCGAAACCGGTCCACCGACAACGCCAGTGCCCCCGCCAGGCTCGACAGTTCATCGGTGGTATTGGCCGTCTGCCCGATCACCTTGCTGTTGCCCTCGGACATCCCGGCGATCATTTCCACCTGATGGGCAATTTCGTTGCTGGCCTGGCTTTGCTCGCCGATGGTGCGGGTAATGTCATTGACCAGTTGCGTGGTGCTGAGGGTGGCGTCGAGGATCTCGCGGATCGCCCGTTCGACTTCCGCCGTGACCGCCATGCCTTTGTCGACCTGAGCCACGCCGGCCTCCATGCTGCTGACCGCTTCGCGGGTACTGTTCTGGATACGCGCGACCATCGCCGCGATTTCCTGGGTTGAAGCGCTGGTACGCGCGGCCAGACTACGCACTTCGTCGGCGACCACGGCAAAGCCCCGGCCCTGCTCGCCAGCCCGCGCCGCCTCGATGGCGGCGTTGAGTGCCAGCAGGTTGGTCTGGTCGGCGATGCTCTTGATCACCTGAATGATGTTGAAGATGCCTTCGGATTCCTGATCCAGCGTGCGGATCACCTGTGCCGACTGCTGCGCCGAGCGGGCGATGTCGTCCATGTCACTGACCACCTGATGGATCACCTGTCCGCCGCTCTTGGCCAGCGACTCGGCCTGATTGGCCATGCCCAGTGCGCGTTCGGCGTGGCGGGTGATTTCCTCGATGCTGGCGGTCATCTGGCTCGCGGCAGCGGCCATGGTGCCGGCGGCGGCGCTTTGCTGCTGACTGCTGTCGGCGACCTGATGGCAGCCGTGGCTCAACTGCTCGCTCATGCCGCTGACGCCATGCGCGTTGCGGCGCACCACGTCGATCATGTCGCGCAGATCGCGCTGCATGGTCGCCAGGCTGCGGATCAGTGTGCTGGCTTCATCCTTGCCGGCCGGTTCGCTGATCGGCTCGCTGAGGTTGCCATGCGCAATGCTTTGAGCGATGTGGTTGGCGGACTTCAGCGGCCCCATGATGCTGCGGGTCACCCAACGCCCTTGCGCCAGCAATAGCAACAGGCTGGCGAGCAGCACCACGCCGAGGGCGATATTGGCATTTCGAATGGCGCTGTCGGTGGCTTTGCTGGTGTCCCGGGTATTGCTTTCAATCAGCTCACTGAGCGCGGCCATCTGCTCTTCAAGCTGAGTGAAGGCGGTGTTGAACGTACCGAGCTCCCGTTGCGCGCTGTCCGGGTTGTCGAGTGCCAGGCCGACAATGCGCTCGGCCGCCTCGATGTAGGTGTCCAGGCTCGGTTTGATCTGTTCGAGCGCGGTCTTGATTGTCGGGTTGACCGGCAGTTTGAGGTTTTCATCCAGCACTTCGCGAAAATGGCTCGCGTGCTCGTTGATCGAATCCCGCACTTCGGCGGCCGTGCCGGTACTTTTGCCCAGGCCCACCAGCATCGCCGAGTACACGTCAGCCCGCAGTGCATCGTGCATCATGTCGGCTTCCATGTGATTGCGCAGCGCAGTCATGCTCACCGCGTTGTCGCCAACCGCCGCGGACATCCGCGTATTCCCCACATAGCTGACCAGACTCACGATCAGTGCTGTCAGCAGGCTGGTTGCTATCAGCAACAGCAAACGCAATTTGATCGACACGGTGGGTTCCTCCTGAGGCGCGCCGAATGCACCTGTCAGGAGTTCAGTTAAGCTTATTTGTGCAGATGTGCTGCTTCAGAGCGTTTCAGCAAGTATCCGCGTGTTCGAACGGAACTCCGGCAAAGGTCGCACCTCTGAGATTATGTAGTCTTCCTTTTTGCTTCGCGCTTGTGGAGGAACACCGTCATGCGCAAGTTAGTGCTCGTTTCTTCTCTCCTGCTGTGCCTCCCTGTCGGCTCGGCTCTGGCCCGTGTCGATGCCGGCGATGTCGCCACCTCGGCGGGTGTTTCCGCGTCGCTTTACTCGACCTTCAAGGATCACAAAATGGTGATCCCGGCGCGCGATGACCTGTCAGCGTTCGTGGCCAGCGGCGGTGCCATACGAGGGGTTTATCTGGAGTCGGTGCTGCAACAGGTCCGGCACGACAACCCCGGTCTCAACGCCAGCGATGAAGACCTTGCCAACGCGATTCTGGTGCATTACGAAGGCCTGAATCAGTAGTTGTCACGCAGGCAGCGGCCGATGGATGGCAGCTGAAGGCACATAGGCAAAACAGTCCGACGGCCTCTATGATGGAGGCCATGACGACTCTTGCGCCGCCTGCGCCTTTGCGCTCACCCTGCCCGCCCGGCGCCTGCGATTGCGGGCGCGAATCATTGCTGGAAAATCCCGGCAGCGATCTGCGCATCCTGCGCCTGACTCGCGAGCAGGAAAAAATCCTGCTCGCCCGCCTGGAACAACTCAAAGACCTCGCCGACCTGCGCCATCTGCAAGATCGCATGCACGAACAGTTGGGCCTGCGAGTTGAAGTTGCGCCGGGCTTTCATGAAGTGCGCACCATGCTCGGCATCGAGATTCAGATCGAAGCGCTGCCGGGGCTGTGCCGCAAGACGCGCAAAGCAATTCCGGCGGCCATTCGTCGAGGCCTGAGCAACCACCCTGAAATCGCTTTCGAACTCCTCAACGCCCACGACTTGCTGCGCGATACCTGATCATCTTTTCAGGCCAACCCGCTTGCGCATCTCTGCAGTGATGCTCTGGCGGGTTTTCTTCATGTCGGCCCACGGCGCGTCGCCGACCTCGTTCAGGCGCTCATGGACATTGCTGATGTTCCACTGATTGCCACCCTTGATCTGCGCCACCTCTTCGCGAAACAGCGGCACCGACACCGGCAGCCCCTCGCGGGTGCGCGCCGCGTAGGCACAAATAGTGGTGGCACCCAGACCGTTGCGCAGGTAATCGATGAAGATTCGCCCCACCCGATTTTTCGGCCCGGACACCGCGGAAAACCGTTCCGGCAACAAATTCGCCATATGACTGACGATCGCATGGCTGAAATCCTTGACCTCATCCCAGCCGTGCTTGCGGGTCAATGGCACCACCAGGTGAATGCCTTTGCCACCGCTGGTCTTGAGAAACGCCTTGAGCCCCAGTTCATCGAGCACGGTCAGGGTCAGCGCAGTGGCTTCGACCATGCTTTTCCATGGGAGCGCGGGATCCGGGTCAAGATCGAGGACAAAGCGGTCAGGCTTGTCCAGATCAATGGTGGTGGCGTTCCAGGTGTGCAACTCGACCGTGCTCATCTGCACGGCGCCGATCAAGGCTTCGGCATTGTTGATCAACATCACCGGTTGACCGGTGACCTCCTTGTCCAGCGTGGTGATGCCGGGAATCGCCAGACGCTCGGCGTTTTTCTGGAAGAACAGTTCGCCGGCGATACCGTCCGGCGCACGCACCAATGCCACTGGACGATCCTTGAGCTGCGGCAGGATCCACTCGGCGACGCTGGCGTAATACTCGGCCAGTTGCATCTTGGTGGTGCCACTGACCGCATCGATTACCCGGTCGGGGTGGGTGATGCGCACCTTGCCGCTGGCGAGGCCCAGCTGTGACGGTGCTGCTTCAGCCTTTTTCTTTGCCGGTGCAGCCTTTTTCGATGGGGTGGCTTTCGCTGAAGTCTTCACGGGTTTCGCGCGCTCCTCGGTAATTGCCTTCGCCGGTTTGTCATTGCGCAGACCATGGAACACGGCATGGCGCACCGAGCCGTCCTTGGTCATTTCGGCGAATGCCACTTCCGCCAACAGATTCGGTTTGAGCCAGTGCACACCCTTGGCGTCGAAGCCGCTTGGCGGATTGACCACGGCAGCCTTCTTCACCTGCAACGGCTTGAGTTGGGCAAGGATGCTTTTCAGGGTGGTGTCGTTGAACCCGGTGCCGACCTTGCCGGCGTAACGCAATTCGCCACTGTCGCGGTCATGCAAGCCCAGCAGCAAGGCGCCGAAGGCACTGCGCGCGCCCTTCGGATCGGTATAGCCGACAACCACGAATTCCTGACGATGCTTGCACTTGAGCTTGATCCAGTCGCTGCTGCGCCGCGATACGTAAGGCGAACCCAGGCGCTTGCCGATCAGTCCTTCCATTTGCATCTGGCAGGCGCTGTTGAGCAGCGCATCCGGGGTTTCGTCGAAGGCTTCGGAGAAGCGCAGCAAGGGCTGCTGATGCCCAGCGAGCACTGTGGACAGCGCGGCGCGACGCTCCTCCACCGGCACTTCGCGCAGATCCACGCCGTTGAGGTAGGGCAAGTCGAACAGGTAATAGACGATGTTGCCGCTGCTTCCAGCTTCGAACGCATTCTGCAGCGCCTGGAAGTCCGGCACACCGTGTTCGTCAGCGACCACCATTTCGCCGTCCAGCCACGCCGATTCCAGGCCCAGCTCGGCCAGAGCCTGCGCCTGTTGCGGCAGTTTGTGCGTCCAGTCATGGCCATTGCGGGTAAACAGCTGCACCTGATCGTGATCGATGCGCGCCATGATCCGGTAGCCGTCGAACTTGATCTCGTAGCTCCACTGCCCTTCCGGTGCGCTGTCGACCAGCGTCGCCAGTTCCGGCTTGAGTTGCGCCGGCAGTTTGGCCTTGCGCGCACCAGTGAGCGTACCGGACGCCGTTTTGCGCGGTTTGGCCGGGGCCTTCTTCACCGGTTTGGCTTGCTCGGCGGCGAGCTTGGGTTTACTGATCAGGGTGCGTTCGCTGAGCACGCTGTGCGGCTCGGCGCTGAGTACGTCGTAATCGTCTTGCGGGCGCGCAGCGCTGTCCTGATGTTTGATCAGAAACCAGTTCTCCTTCTTGCCCGGCATGTGGGTGCGCACCAGATTCCAGAGGCCGGACAGCTTCTCGCCTTGCAGCTCGAATTTGAGTTTGCCCTTGGCGTAAGCCTTGGCCGGGTCTTCCTGCGGAATCCACACGCCACGATCCCAGACGATCACCTCGCCGGCGCCGTAATGCCCTTCGGGAATGCTGCCCTCGAACGTCGCGTAATCCAGCGGGTGATCTTCGACGTGCACCGCCAGGCGTTTGACCTTGGGGTCGAGCGACGGCCCCTTGGGCACCGCCCAGCTCTTCAGCGCGCCATCGAGTTCGAGGCGAAAGTCATAATGCAGGTGCGAAGCGTCGTGCTTCTGGATGCAGAACTGCAGCGCATGTTCAGTCGCCTTGCTGCGGCCACGGCGCTTGATGGCAGCAGGCTCCGAGGTCGCCGAAAAATCGCGCATGCGGTTGTAGTCGTCGAGGTTCCTGGTCATGGCGCACCTGCCTTGTGTCAGCCAATGCGGGTCACGGTCAGCGCGACCACGGCGATCCGGTCTACACGCTGGTAACCGGGATTCAACAATTCTTCACCGAACACGTCGGGATCCAGTTCGCGATAGGTCCAAGCGAATCGCGCCGAATCCAGGCGTGGCACCACGGTGTCGAAAAACGGATCACGGCCATCGACCATGGCGACGCCGGTGTACAGCAGTAACGAGCCACCGGGTGCCAGCCGATTGAGCGCCTGTTCGACGATGCGCAGCGACAACCCGGCCCCCAGTGAACCTCCACCATGTCGGTAGGCGCGCCCGGCGGGATCGGCCATGTACGGCGGGTTGGCGACGATCAGGTCGAAGTGGCCGTCGGTACCCTGCAACACATCGCTGGCCTGCACCTCGACGTTGGCGACCTCGGCCAATGCCGCGTTGATCGCGCTCAGTCGCAGCGCGGCGGGGTTGATATCCACCGCCAACACCTGCGCCTCACGTCGCGCGCGGGCAATCAGAATCGCACCGACGCCCGCACCGCAACCGATGTCCACCGCACGCTGGATCGGTGCAAAGCTCTGTTGCAGATGTGCGTGAATCAACTGCGCGAAACGGTAGGTGTCCGGACCGAAAAACACCGAATCGGCGGCATCGGTGGGAAAGCCCGAATGCACGAACAACAGGTCATCCAGACTCGACCAGCGCACCCGGCTTTTCAAACGGCCGTCGTAGGCGTCAATCACTTGCGCCTCTTGCAACTGCCGCTGCTCGTCGGCGGACAACAACCCCGGTTCGAACGGGCGCGACCAGCCGAAGACATCACGCAAGGTATCGGCCACCTGCCCCTCGTCCCGCTGGTTGACCCGCTGATGGGTCAAAGGCGTCGGCGTGATGAAACGATAACCGTCGGCCTGCAAGCGTCGGCCGAGTTGCAGCAGCGTGAGGTCGTCGGCAGACAAATGTTCTTCCTGATTCATGGAGAATTCCTTAGCGCAGACTGGATTTGAGTTCGATGAAGCGACGCGTTGCCAACAGCCCCGCCGGGTGGGCATGGCGGGCGGGTGACAGCCATGGGATCAGCGTGGCCATTTGCGCGTGACCGTCCTGGCCTTGTAGCGAGGAGGTCAGACGCTGCACATCGGGATCGTGTTCGGGCACGGCGGCGTCCGGGGTGGCGACCTGGCGGCTGCGTCTTGGTGTCGGATTCTTCTCCGACGACGTCCAGTCGCCGGCAATCCAGTCGTGCAGCAGTTGCTTTTCATAAGGACTGAACACGCCGAACATCGCCGCACCGTCGCCGTCGATCAACTGCCAGAAACGGCTGGCCTGCGGATCCTGATTGCGCTTGATCCAGCCCTTGTCCTGCATCACCTGCAGAAACCCGGGCAGTTGCTCGGGCGTGGCCAGCCACTGATTGACGGTTTTGCCGTCGAAGCGGCAGTAGTCGGAATGCATGTGCTGACCGAACGGACGCTTGCGCTCGAGCATCGTCAGCACTTCCTGTTCCAGGTCGAAACCCTCGATGATGGCGCGGCTGCCCTGCCCCAGGTCGTTGAGTCGATAGCCCAGCGATACCCGGCGCAGAAACTCGCTGCGATCCGCTTCCAGCGGCAGCAGGTCGAGCACCGCCTGCACAGCTTTTTGCGCATGACCGGTGCTGGCGTTATCGATGGTCACATGCAGGGTGAAATAGTACGGATCGATGCCCAACTCGCTGAGCTCATAGGCACTGATCAGCAGGTGCAGCGGCAATTGCTCGTAACCGAGGTTGTAACCGATCACCTCCGGCAAACAAGCTTCACCGCAGGCACCGAGTGCCAGTTGCAATGCACCTTGCAAGTAGCGCTCATCGGCGATGGCGCTGGCATCCTGCAAACCGTGTTCAGCGAGCAGTTTGCGATAGATCACCACATGGTTTTGCGCAGGATTGCCGTCGCCGAGTTCTTCCAGATAGGTACACAGCAAGCCATCAAAACGCGGGTCGCGCCATTGCGCCAACAAGCCGTACAGCCACGCGCCATCGACCAGTTTGGTCGGTGCCACGGCTTGCAGAAAGTACAACGCGTGAGCCTTGTTGCTGAAGAACTGGCGCGGTCCGCCGGCCTGACGCTGTTGCAGGTAATCGGCGTACTGCCGGGCAACCTCGGTGCAGTGCCCGGCGACCCACTCCTGCCACGCCGACGGATCCTGCGGCAGTTCTTCAGGCAGCAGCGCGGCGCGCTGCAACTGCTCGGCGAGAAAATCCTGCGTGAGGGTGTCAGGCGAATGCTCAAGCAGCAGCGCCTCATAAATACGCCGCAGGTCACCGTCGGCAATGATCGGCTGTGGCTGCGCGCTCGGCGCTGGCAGGGAAGTCAGGGCAGTCATGTCAGTGTTCTCACTCGGTTGGCCGGTCAGGGCGTTGTTTCACGCCTCTACAGCAGCAGAGCAACCGCTACGGAGAAAAATTCAATCAACTTGAAAAACGCCCTGACGGACGGCGATCAGCGCCAATTCTCTTTCACTTGATCACTTGGTCTGGTCCCTGTAGGAGCTGCCGAAGGCTGCGATCTTTTGATTTTGTCTTTTACGATCAAGATCAAAAGATCGCAGCCTTCGGCAGCTCCTACATTTACATCGTGTAAAGGCTTGGCCGAGCGGAGTGTTTCGGGAGCGCTAGTGTTCAAGGACGATGGTTACGGAGGGCAAAGGAATGCCTGAAGCTGCAAAAGCCTGCGGTGTACGCAAGGGACGCTATTCGGAGGTTGGGCGGGTTTATTTGCTGACAGCGGTGGTTGAGCAACGCCGACCGGTTTTTTCGGATTGGAGAGCAGGACGACTATTGGTAGGGCAGATGCGGGCCGCCGATCAAGCGGGAGTGGTTCATTCGCTTGCCTGGGTTGTGATGCCGGACCACCTCCATTGGCTGGTCGAATTAAAACAAGGCTCTTTGGCGCAATTAATGTGCCGTGTCAAATCGCGCAGTAGTCGCTCGGTCAACCTGCTGCGAGGCAATTCGGAGCCGGTGTGGCAACGCGGCTATTACGACCGAGCTCTGCGTCGCGATGAAGATCTTAAAGCCGCTGCCCGCTACATTGTCATGAATCCATTGCGGGCGCCGGTCTGGTAAAGCGTTTGGGTGATTACCCGCTATGGGACGCAATCTGGCTCTGAAGATCAACAGATCGCAGCCTTCGGCAGCTCCTACATTTGGAGCGCTTTTCCCCTGTAGGAGCTGCCGAAGGCTGCGATCTGTTGACTTTTGCTTCAGCCCTGCCCCTTGGCCTGCTGTTCCAGGTGCACCTGCAATTGCGGATCGATCTGCAGGGCGGCGGCCAGTTCATCCAGATAGTTGCGTTCGGCGTCCTGCTGATCGTCCACCAGAATCACGCTGACCAGGTACATTTCGGCGGCCATGGCCGGGTCGCCGTTGGCGGCCTCGGCGACTTCGTTCGCATCCAGTGGTTTGGCAATTTCGCTTTCGAACCACTGCTGCAATTGCGGATCGTCGGTGTGCTTGCTGATTTCACTGTTGATCATCTGTTGTTCCCGGGTATCGATCTCACCGTCGGCCTTGGCTGCGGCGATCAGCGCCCGCAGTACGGCATGACTGTGTTCCTCGACTTCGGGCCCGGCCAGCAGGTTGGCGGTTGGCGGGATCTGTTGCGGTGCCGCTGAGGCCTGACTGCGTTGCCAGGCCTGATACGCCTGGAACGCCATCATCCCCAGCGACGCCAGCGCCGCATAATTGTTACCACCGGAGCGGCTTTGCGTACCGCCACCCAGTGCCCCACCCAACGCGCCGCCCAAGCCACCACCGCTACCGCCGCCGAGCAGACCACCGAGCAAACCGCCCAGCCCACCGGACTGCGCCGCACTGCCGCCGGGGCCTGCACCGCCACCCAACAGACCACCGAGCAAGCCGCCCAGTCCGCCGAGTCCGTCCGGATTACCGGCCGAGTCAGCACGTTGTTGTCCCGCCGAGGCCTGGCCTCGCAGCAGTTGTTCGAGCAAATCGCTGGTGTTCATGATGTCGTCCTCAGGCATTGGCATTCACTGCGTCAGGCAACGATAGACCGGCGCAGCCATCGCGCCAGCACCGTCTGGCTGACACCGGCGGTTTTCGCCGAGGTATTTTTCGAGCGGCCAGCTAAGATTCAACAGTGGTGAACCTTATCCCGGCCAGACCGGTCGATAGCTGCAACCCCGACCCGGTTTGCCGGCGCCCTTTGCTCGAGGGTGATACCCGGCTTGCTTCATTTTTCTGGAGAACGCCCCTGTGATATCGACCGTACACATCGCCAGGCTCAAAGCATGGGGCGCCCATGGTTTTACCGCGACCGGCGTGGTCACTGCCTTTCTGGCGACCCTCGCCCTGCTGGAGAACCAGCCGACCCATTGCCTGATGTGGCTGGGTGTGGCATTGATCGTCGACGGCCTCGACGGGGCGCTCGCGCGCAAGGTCAATGTGCAATCGGTGCTGCCGAGTTTTGACGGTTCGATCCTCGATCTGGTGATCGACTACCTGACCTACGTGTTCATCCCGGCGCTGTTCATCTACCGCTACATCCCCCTGCCCGACTACACCCTGCTGCTGAGTGTGTCGCTGATTCTGGTGTCGTCGCTGTTCTGCTTCTGCAACGTCAACATGAAAAGCAAGGACAACTATTTCGTCGGCTTCCCCGCCGCGTGGAACGTGGTTGCCCTGTGCCTGTACATCATTGGCCCGGAACCGTGGATCACTTTCCTGACCATCATTGGCCTGGCGCTGCTGACCGTCACCCGCATGAAGTTCCTGCACCCGTTCCGTGTGCGCCGGTTCATGCCGATCAACATCGCGGTCACGGCAATCTGGCTGTTGTGCAGCCTGTCACTGGTGCTCAATCACCCGGTGATCAATCCGCTGGTGATGGGGTTGTGGCTGCTGATGTCGGCGTACTTTCTGGGGATCTGCATCTGGCGCACGGCGCTGGAGTGGGTTGATGGGGCACACCTGAAATAGCGCCAGACCAGCCAAACACGAATACCTGTGGGAGCTGGCTTGCCAGCGATTTCGTACTGTCAGTCGACATCGTTTTGAGAGAACGGCCGCCATCGCTGGCAAGCCAGCTCCCACAGGGATTGGCATTGTTCCGCCATTCAGCGTTTGGTGATCACCACCTCCAGATACTCGCTCGGCACCACCAGCGAACCGGCTCCCGCCCGATTCGAGCGGTTGAGCAAGTCCGCCAGATCACTCTCCAGCGCCTGACCGCTTTCCGGCGGCAATGCCGCGAAAGCCTTGTGCACCGGCCCGTACCAGTGACGGAAGATGTCGATGAAATGCGCTGCCGAGCGATAACGGAAGTTGAACGTGCGGCGTGTGACCTGCAGCAGAAATTCACGTTCATCGAAGTGGCTGTGCAACCACGCTTCGGTGCCCCAGTTTGACGGTGGCTGCGCCACGGCGGGCGGCGGCACGTGACGGCCGAGAACCTTGAACATCTGGCCAACGAACCCTTCCGGCGTCCAGTTCGCCAGACCGATGCGCCCGCCATGCCGGCAGACCCGCGCCAGTTCCGCCGCCGCAGTCGCCTGATCCGGGGCAAACATCACGCCGAAGGTCGACAGCACCGCGTCGTAACTCTCGTCGTCGAACGGCAACGCTTCGGCATCGGCGACCTGAAAAATCACCTCCAGATGCTCGGCTCGCGCCCGATCCTGTCCACGTTCGAGCAGCGCCGCGACATAGTCGGTCGAGGTCACCTGGCAGCCACGCCGCGCTGCCGCCAGGGTCGCATTGCCGTTGCCGGCGGCGACATCCAGCACCTCTTCATCGCAGCGCAGGTCGCAAGCCTCGGCGAGGTTTTCGCCGACGATCTGCAAGGTGGTGCCGATCACCGCGTAATCGCCGCTGGCCCAGGCGACTTTCTGGCGCTCCTTCAGACCCGTCAGATCAATGGGCGTACTCATCAATCGTGCTCCGCAGCAGGTTGGAGAACTTCATTCAGCCGTGGTCGGGTCAATGACCGTCATGACCCGTGCCACGCTGTTGGCCGGGAAGCCGCCCAGCCTGGCGTGCTCGCGCACCTGCTCTTCGTCAGGGGCGATGTAAACGCAATA
Source organism: Pseudomonas sp. S8 (assembly GCF_050473925.1). Classification (NCBI taxonomy): domain Bacteria; kingdom Pseudomonadati; phylum Pseudomonadota; class Gammaproteobacteria; order Pseudomonadales; family Pseudomonadaceae; genus Pseudomonas; species Pseudomonas sp. S8. The sequence continues at coordinate 520,969 of NZ_JBFDVZ010000016.1, read as the reverse complement.
GATTTTGTCGGCGGTGACGTAACTCTGCAGCCACTGCACCTGTGGTCCGAGTTCACGCAACACCTGGCAGGAGGTTTGCGACACGGCTTGGAGTTCTTGCGGCGACAGCTTTCCGGCCCCTGGAATCTCGCGTTCAATCACGAATTTCGGCATGGCAACCTCGCGTTCTTTTTATCAAGGACAGGGTCGGCAGTGGCCCTGCCTGGTCACTATCGCGCCGAGGGTCGATGGCGTCCGTGCCAATCGTCCGAAGTGCACGTAAAACAAGGGCTGGGCCGATGAATGGCGGTTTTTTGTAAAGCCTGCGAAACACCCTCGTGACTGCTCGGGATGGCGAGGAGCAATCAATTTTCGTTGTTGCAGCCATCGGCGAATTTACGGTAATCCAGCACTTGGGTTTTGCCTGCCGAATCGAGGTAGGTCATGCGCGCATCGACAATGCCGCAGGCCACTGAGGTGTCCTGAGTCATCGACAGCACTTTCTGCACGTCCAGGTGCGTGCCGTAGGTGTAGGTGTGCGGGGTAATATCGGCTTCGGCACGGGCCGACAGGGTGCAGATGTTCAAGGCGGCGAACAGGCAGGCGGCGATCACGGATGTGCGGGTCATGGCGGTTACCTCAAGGCGTGGATGGGTTGAGCCGAGGCAAGCTGGGTGCGCCTCGATGGAGCCTATTTGAGGCGCCTGAGGTATCACGTCTGTGTCTGGAAATGCCCGTTATGACGCGCTGTGTATCTGCGCCACCCGGAGATACACAGCGATACAAAACCCTGAAAAAATCGCGTTTTTGCGTGTGTATGTATCCGTCATGGCGCCAGATACACTGCAATACAAACCCCGGCAGGCAAGCCGGCGCAGGCTCGATAGACTGCATGGCATTGCCCTTTGATTAGAGGTTCTGCACCGATGGAACATGTCGATCACATTCTCATCGTCGACGACGACCGCGAGATCCGCGAGCTGGTTGGCAATTACCTGAAAAAGAACGGCCTGCGCACCACCGTGGTCGCCGATGGCCGACAGATGCGCAGCTTTCTCGAAGCCAACACCGTCGACCTGATCGTGCTCGACATCATGATGCCCGGCGACGATGGTCTGCAGCTGTGCCGCGAGTTGCGCGTGGGCAAACACAAGGCCACGCCGGTGCTGATGCTCACCGCGCGCAACGATGAAACCGACCGCATCATCGGCCTGGAAATGGGCGCAGACGATTACCTGACCAAACCGTTCGCTGCCCGCGAACTGCTGGCGCGGATCAACGCCGTGCTGCGGCGCACGCGGATGCTGCCGCCGAACCTGGTGGTCACCGAAAGCGGTCGTCTGTTGGGTTTCGGCCGTTGGCAGCTGGATACCTCGGCCCGACATCTACTGGACCAGGACGGCACGCTGGTCGCGCTCAGCGGCGCCGAATACCGCTTGCTGCGGGTGTTCCTCGATCACCCGCAACGGGTGCTCAGCCGCGATCAGTTGCTCAACCTGACCCAGGGGCGCGAGGCCGATCTGTTTGATCGTTCCATCGATCTGCTGGTCAGCCGCCTGCGCCAGCGTCTGCTCGACGATGCGCGCGAACCGGCTTACATCAAGACCGTGCGCAGCGAGGGTTATGTGTTCTCGCTGCCGGTGGAAGTTTTCGGGGCTTCGGCATGAGTTTCAGGCTGCAGTGGCCGCGTACGCTGGCGTCACGCTTGTCGCTGATCTTTCTGGTCGGGCTGATCCTCGCTCAGGCGCTGTCGTTTGGCGCGCAGTACTACGAGCGTTTCCAGAGTGCCCGAAGCACCATGCTGGGCAATATGCGAAACGACGTCTCGACGTCGATCGCCATCCTCGACCGTTTGCCCGCGCAGGAACGGCCCGCCTGGCTCAAGCAACTGTCCCGCACCAACTACGACTATCTGTTGAGTGTCGGCGAATCCGGTGCGCCGCTCGACCCCGAGGCCGACGAGGTGCCGGTGGCCGTGACCTCGATCAGCGCCGCGCTCGGCGGTACACACCCGCTGAGCTTCACCCGGTTTGCCGGGGAGCAAAAACACTTTCAGGCCCATGTCAGACTCAGCGACGGCAGCCCGGTGACGATTGATGTGCGTCCGGCCATGCCGCCCTTGTCGCCGTGGCTGCCGGGGGTCTTGCTCGGACAACTGGCGCTGTTGATCGCCTGCACCTGGCTGGCGGTGCGCATCGCCATCCGCCCCCTCGCCCGCCTCGCCAACGCCGTGGAAACCCTCGATCCCAACGCCCATCCCGTGATGCTCGACGAGCAAGGCCCGATCGAAGTGGCCCACGCCGCGCGGGCCTTCAACGCGATGCAGACGCGCATCGCCGCGTATCTGAAGGAGCGCATGCAACTGCTGGCGGCGATTTCCCATGACCTGCAAACCCCGATCACCCGCATGAAGCTGCGTGCCGAGTTCATGGACGACTCAGTGGAAAAAGACAAACTGTGGAACGACCTCGGCGAAATGGAGCACTTGGTCCGCGAAGGCGTGGCCTACGCCCGCAGCATCCATGGTTCGACCGAAGAAAGCCGGCGCACCGACCTCGATGCCTTCCTCGACAGCCTGGTGTTCGATTACCAGGACATGGGCAAGGATGTACGCCTGATCGGCAAGAGCGCGGCGGTGATCGATACCCGCCCCGAGGCCTTGCGGCGTGTGCTGGTGAACCTGACCGACAACGCGTTGAAATTCGCCGGTGCCGCCGAAGTCTGGGTCGAAGCCCACAAGGATAGCCTCGCAATCACCGTCATGGATCGCGGCCCGGGCATCGCCGACGCCGAACTGGCGCACGTGCTGCAACCGTTCTATCGCGTGGAAAACTCGCGTAATCGTGATACCGGCGGTACCGGTCTGGGACTGGCGATCGCCCAGCAACTGGCCATGGCCCTCGGAGGTTCGCTGACCCTGAGCAATCGCGAGGGCGGAGGGCTGTGTGCCGTGCTGAAGCTGCCGCTGCAGCCCTGAGCCGTTCAACGGCTTCTGTTCAATCGCTGCCGACAGGTAACTGACGGTAACGTGCACATTGTTGCGCCATGCCTGCACCTTGTCGCAATACACTGACTGCGCCGCCGGGTTGTCGCACTTATCGTTATGTTGTCCGTTTCGCGTTGGCGACCACTGGTCACCACTGTCAGATCTGACAGTGGTGAATCAGCGTCGGGATGCGGTTCCATGGCGATTGGTCCAACCTGTCGGGGCGCCACATGACTCTGCTCGAATCCGTCAGCCACGTGTGTACGCGCCTTGCCCCCGGCGGCTGGCATTCGCTGATGCTCGCCCACGGCCTGGATCTGCTCGGTGAACCGTTCGCTGCCGAACTGCAAAAGCCGCTGAACATCGACCGCTCGATACCCGGGTTTGCCGATTTCACAGTGGCCGGCAGCCGCGCGATCGAAGCCGGCGTGCCGGCGCACAGCCTGCTGTATCACGCGCTGGCCTCGCCCGATGTGCTCTGCGATGAGAACGGGCAAACATTGCAACTGTTTCCCACCGCCGCCGAGATCGAAACGGTGCTCGACTATGTCTACAGCGTCATCCCGCCCACGCTCGACAGCCTGCGCCACAAAGCCCGGGGCGCGCCGTTGGCGGTGGTCGCGTTCGCCAGTGAATATCGTTGCGCCGCCGACACCGTGCATGGCCGGCATGCCGACCTGTGCTTCTCGCGTACCGGTATCGCCCGCGTCGGCACCGCCCCCGCGCGCTATGACGCGATGCGGCGCAGTTTCCTGCCCTTTGTCGACGATGACCCGCACGGCATTCGGGTGATGCCGGTACGCTACAGCGCCTACATTGCCGTGCAACTCAAGGGTGATGCCGAACGCTTCGGGCCGATGGATTTCCAGGTGGATCTCGACCCCGGGCTGGATTTCTGGGTGCCCCTGCACAAGTTGTTCAATGGTTCGCAGTGCCTGGAGGGGCTGAACCTGACGCTGACGCTGGACAACCACCAGATCAACGAAAAACTGCGACATATTCATTTGCGCCACAGTGGCACCGGTTGGCAGGAACCGCAGATCAGCCAGACGCCCTTCGTCGTGACGGACAATCTTGCGCATTGGGCGTCGGCTGTGGATCTCGGGCCGGGTCTGCTGGTACCGGAAACCAGAGCCCGGCTGGTCGCGCCCGTCGAGTACCAGGGCAAACCGTTGTCCTTTGTGCTGCCGGCCAATACCGGCGGTATGGTGCACGGACGTCACCGGGTCGAGGCGGATGGCAGCATCGAAGACCTGAACGACCACGAAGGTGTCGACGAGTTGGTTCGTCAGGGCGGTTATCGCGCCTTGCATTATCAGGACGGCACCGCCGATGGCTGGGTGTTGCCACGCTGCCGGATGCTGGAAAACTGCTTGCCGACGTTAGCCGCCTATTCGCTGATTGGCCCTCCGGATTTCTACCCGTTATGCACTCAACGCCGGCTGCTGCACTGGCTCCGCAATGAACCGTCGCTACCAGATGCCGGCGTCTGGCACGCCCGACTGGAAGCACTCTCTAACGTACGCTACTGCGCCAACCTGGACTTGCAGGATCAATTGTTCTCCCCGGCTGACCGCGGGGTGAGCGCGATAGTCGGCCTCGTCGATCAGCTCGGCCCGCCGCAATCCAACGGCGCACAAACGTCACCCTCGCGGCCCACCTCGCTGCCCGACGGCGCCGCCGGTGTGTTCGGGCCGGGCTGGGAGGTCGGCTGGGTTCGCCAGCGTACGGCGGACGACGAATGGATCAACGTCCTCGCCGGTTATCAGATGGCCAGCCCGTTTCCCGAGGATGCCAAGATCTGCGCCGCGCTAGGTTCTTTCTGGCCCGGGGTCGCGCCGGATTCGGCACGGGTCTTCGAACCGCGCTCGACGCTGCACAGCATCATTCCCCTGACCGATGAGGAAATCGGCATGGGCGGCGTGGCCTGGGATAATCAGCGCGCCCCGCAACTCATCACTGAAGACGAGCACCTGATCGTCCAATACCACGCGTACGCCCATGCCGATTACACACAGGTGGCCCTCGATGGCCGGTTTTCCCTGAGCCTGACCGGCCACACCGCGCAAGCCGCGTATCAGCAACGCGTGCGCTCGATGTATCGCGTGTACCGCGTACTCGGTGCCGCCAGTGACAAGCCACTGCGCAATGCCTGGCCGCTGCTGTCGTTCGTTGAGTTGCAGCGGCCGAATGCCGAACTTGAAATCGCGCAGGAAGAGTCTGGGCGGGTTCTCGACGGCTGGGTGCAGCGCTTTTTGCTGTACAGGCGCGGTGCCGTGAAAGTCGCTGAAAGTGATTTCAGGTTACGCCACGTTGAAGTCGAAGAGCAGGTGATTATGCTGCTCAGCGCAGATGCAATCCTGATCAAACGCGACACCCTGCCATGGCAGGTAGCCGATGAAGCCATTTGACGTCGTGATCATCGGCGCCGGGCCTGCGGGCAGTGCAACCGCGATCAGTTGCGCCCGACACGGTCTGCGTGTGGCCTTGATTGAACGGCAGGCGTTCCCGCGCTTTCGCCCCGGGGAAAGCCTGCATCCGGGCATCGAACCGCTGCTGCAGCAACTGGGGGTTGCCGAGCAACTGTGTGGCCGCACGGCCCGGCGCTTCGACGGCCACTGGGTACACTGGGACGGCGCACCGCGCTTCAATGGTTTTGGTGCCGATGATCGCGGCGCCTGGCAGGGTTTTCATCTGGAACGAGCACAACTGGATGCGGCGTTGCTATCGAGTGCCGCCGCGTTGGGTGTAGAGGTCAATCAACCCTGCCGGGCACGACGGGTACTGACCCGAAGCAACCGAGTGATCGGCGTGGAAACCGACAGCGGCTGCTTCTACGCGACCTGCCTGATCGACGCCAGCGGCGCTGGCTGCTGGCTCGGTCGCCAACTCGGTTTGCCGGTGCGCCACTGTTCACCGCCGCTGGTGGCGCGTTACGGCTACCTGCAGGGCCACAGCGCGACCTATGCAACGGCCGCGCATTTGCTGGCCGATCCTGACGGGTGGACCTGGATCGCCCAGGTTGAGCCCCAGTTGCTGCACTGGACGCGCCTGACATTCGAAAACAACGGCCGATCGGCGAGCCTTCCCTTGGCGCTGCATGCATTCCCGGCCGTGGGGCCGATACGAGGCGCCGATGTGACCTGGCGCATCACCACGACCGCCGCCGGTGCCGGCTATTTTCTGGTCGGCGATGCGGCCAACCGGCTCGACCCGGCGTCCTCCCACGGCGTGCTGAAGGCGTTGATGAGCGGTATGCAGGCCGCGCAAGCCGTGGTGGATTGCCTGCGCAAACCGGCCTTGCAAATACCGGCGCAGGCGCAATATCGCCATTGGCTGAACGCTGGATTCGCGCGCGATATGACGCACTTGCGCAATTTCTATCGTCAGCATCCCTGCCCACCGTCCTGGCTGCCTGCCGCATGACTCACAGGAAGCTGGCGAGCACGGAGTACTCATGAAACTGCCGCAACAACGCCGATCCGCCGACTGTATTCTTCCCACAGTGATAAAACCGCACGGGCTTTGCAGGTTCACAAAGCCTGCAGGTTGCCGCAGCCCGGCTAGACTCATTTATTACCCAGTCGAGGGGGCTGCAGGACGCATCGTCTCGCCCTGCCCGCATCCACGACCACCGCCCGGTGGTGTATGCCTCGACCTTCAACACCGCCGGACTGTGATCCTGTTTCAGGAGCACATGTGATGGACGAGGCCCGACTCAACGCATTCATGGGCAAACTGGTCAACGACATGGGCGGCGCCGCAATGTTGGCGAACGTCATCGTTGGCGAAGAACTCGGGCTGTACCGGGCAATGGCCGACAGTCAGCCGATCACCCCGCAAGCCCTCGCCGAAAAAACCACCTGCAATCCCCGACTGGTGCGCGAATGGCTCAGCGCGCACGCCGCGTCTGGCTACATGGAACATCACGATGGTCAGTTCCGTCTGCCGGAAGAACAGGCACTGGCACTCGCCGTCGAAGACTCACCGGTGTACGTCGCCGGCGGACTCGGCGTGGTGGCCTCGTTTTTCCACGACAAGGACAAACTGGTCAAAGCCATGCGCGGCAACGGCGCCCTGCCCTGGGGCGATCACCATCCGTGCATGTTCAGCGGTACCGAGCGCTTCTTCCGCCCCGGCTATAAGGGGCACCTGATCGCGGAATGGCTGCCGGCGCTGGACGGCGTGGTGGCCAAGCTCGAAGACGGCGCCAAGGTCGCCGACATCGGCTGCGGCCACGGTGCCTCGACGGTGATCATGGCCCAGGCGTTTCCCAACTCGCGTTTCGTCGGTTTCGACTATCACGCACCGTCGATCACCGTCGCCACTCAGCGCGCGGAAGAAGGCGGCGTCAGCAGCCGGGCGAAGTTCTTCCAGAACACCGCCAAGAGCTACCCCGGTGACGACTATGACCTGATCTGCTATTTCGACTGCCTGCACGACATGGGCGACCCGGTCGGCGCTGCGCGGCATGCGTTCGAATCATTGAAGGACGACGGCACGGTGTTGTTGGTCGAGCCATTTGCCAACGATACGCTGGACGACAATATCAACCCGGTCGGACGCCTGTTTTACGCGGCCTCGACCTTTATCTGCACGCCGAATTCGCTGTCCCAGGAAGTTGGCCTGGGGCTCGGTGCGCAGGCCGGTGAAATGCGCTTGCGCAAGGTGTTTGCCGAGGCCGGGTTCAAGCATTTTCGCCGGGCGACGCAGACGCCGTTCAACCTGATTCTGGAGGCGCGCAAATAAACCACCGCTGTCACCTGTGGCGAGGGAGCTTGCTCCCGTCGGATTGCAAAGCAAGCCCAAAACAGGCCTGCTGCGCAGTCCAGCGGGAGCAAGCTCCCTCGCCACACGGTTAATGCTAACCTGCGAGCATCGTCCTCCCCGGAGTGCTGAGCATGCTCGACAGCCCGATCCGCGAACACTTCAACACCCTGTGCCAGGCCATGGCCGATGGCGATTTTCTGGTGCTGACCGGCGCGGGCATCAGCACGCCATCGGGCATTCCGGATTACCGCGATAACGAAGGTGTGCGCCGGGGCCGGCAGCCGATGATGTATCAGGAATTTCTTGCTGCCCCCGAATCCCGTCGCCGCTATTGGGCGCGGGCCATGCTCGGCTGGCCCCGGGTGCGCCAGGCGCAACCCAACGCGGCGCATACAGCACTGGCGGATTTGCAGCGCCAAGGACGGATCAGCGCCTTGATCACACAGAACGTCGACACCCTGCATGATCAGGCCGGCAGTCAGGATGTGATCGAACTGCACGGCAGCCTGCACCGGGTGCTGTGCCTGGATTGCGGCCAACGCAGCGCGCGCGATGAGATTCAGCAACGCATGGTCGAGCAGAATCCGTATCTGGCCGGGGTCGATGCGGTGCAGGCGCCGGACGGCGATACCCTGCTCGATCCGGCCTTCGAGGCGCGCTTTCAGACGCCGCAATGTCCGTATTGCGACGGGGAGCGGATGAAGCCGGACGTGGTGTTCTTTGGCGAGAACGTGGCGCAGCCGACGGCGGCGCGGGCCATGGCCGCAGCGGAAAAAGCCGAGGGTTTGCTGGTGGTGGGTTCGTCGCTGATGGCGTATTCGGCGTTCCGTCTGTGCCGGGTGATCGCCGATCGCGGCAAGCCGTTGCTGGCGATCAATCTGGGCAAGACCCGCGCCGATGATCTATTGGATCTGAAGATCGAGGCGTCATGCGAACAACTGCTGCCGTTGCTGGCGCAACACTTATCTACCTGAATGCCGAAAATCCCTGTAGGAGCTGCCGAAGGCTGCGATCTTTTGGCTTTGTTTTTTAGAAGCAAGATCAAAAGATCGCAGCCTTCGGCAGCTCCTACAGGGGGTAAACGTTTGAAGATCAGTGTTCGGCTTTGAGGATGTCGAACAGTGCCTGCGCCGCCGCCGACAGTTCATTGCCTGGCTCGGTCAGCACGCCAATCGCTCGCTCCACCGAATCATTCAAGGTCAGGCAATGCGCGCCCAGTTCGAGCATCTGCTCGGCACACAACGCCGGCACTGCACTCACTCCCAGCCCACTGGCGACCATGCGCCCGACGGTTGCCAGTTGATGGCTTTCGAACTCCACCGGCAGCTTCATGCCCCGCGCCTGCAAGTGTTCTTCGAGCATCACCCGCACTGTCGACGGCCGTTGCAGGGTGATGAACGGTTCCTGCAGCAAGGTCTGCCAGTCGATTTCGCCAAGCCTGGCCAGCGCTGAATCTTGCGGCACCACCGCGACAAAGCGGTCCATGTACAACGGGGTGAACGTCAGCGAGGTGTTCTGCATCGGCTCGAACGCGACACCCAGTTCCACGTGGCGGTCGCGCACCATTTCCAGCACTTGTTCGTTGATCACGTCGTTGACCGTGACATTGACGTTCGGATAGCGCGCGCGAAACGTCTTGAGGATCGGCGGCAACAGGTTGCCGGCAAACGACGGCATCGCCGCCAGCGTCACCCGCCCGCGTTGCAGGCTGAAACGCTGGCGCATTTCGTCTTCGGCGTTGTCCCAATCGGCGATCAGGCGCCGAGCCAGCGGCAGCAGCGATTCGCCCTCGGCGGTCAGCGCCACATTGCGCGTGTTGCGGCTGAACAGCCGCCCGCCCAGCCCCTCCTCCAGCGCCTTGATGGTCAGGCTCAGCGCCGATTGCGACAGGTGCAGACGCTCGCAGGCCACGGCGAAACTCAGACTCTGGGCCACGGCGAGGAAGGCGCGGATCTGCTTTATCGTCATAATGGATAACGCCCTGTTAGCGATATTGTCGAATAAACGCCGTACCCACTGTAGGAGCTGCCGCAGGCTGCGATCTTTTGATCTTGATCCTAAAAAACAACATCAAAAGATCGCAGCCTGCGGCAGCTCCTACAGGGTAACAACCAAAATTATTGAGTTTTATCTATTAATCAACCTTAAAAATCAACTTAACAAATATATCCTCCAGCGCGACACTCCAGTCATTCGGCTAGCCAGCCGCCCGACAAACAATAAAAGAGGTGCATATGGCAGGTTTCGACAAGCGCGTGAGTTCCTACGAGGAAGCTCTGGCCGGTCTTGAAGATGGCATGACCGTGATCGCCGGCGGCTTCGGCCTGTGTGGCATCCCGGAAAACCTGATCGCCGAGATCAAGCGCAAGGGCACCCGCGACCTCACCGTGGTTTCCAACAACTGCGGCGTCGACGGTTTCGGCCTCGGTGTGCTGCTGACCGACCGCCAGATCAGCAAAGTGATCGCCTCCTACGTCGGCGAAAACAAACTGTTCGAAGAGCAACTGCTCAAGGGCGACATTGAAGTCATCCTGACCCCGCAAGGCACCCTCGCCGAGAAAATGCGCGCAGGCGGCGCCGGTATCCCGGCCTTCTTCACCGCCACCGGCGTCGGCACCCCGGTCGCCGAAGGCAAGGAAGTGCGTGAATTCAACGGGCGCAAGTACCTGATGGAAGAGTCCATCACCGGCGACTTCGCCATCGTCAAAGGCTGGAAAGCCGACCATTTCGGTAACGTCATCTACCGTCACACCGCGCAGAACTTCAACCCGCTGGCGGCCACCGCCGGCAAGATCACCGTGGTCGAAGTCGAAGAAATCGTCGAGCCCGGCGAACTGGATCCGTCGCAGATCCACACCCCCGGCATCTACGTCGACCGGGTCATTTGCGGCACGTTCGAAAAGCGCATCGAACAGCGCACCATCCGCAAATAATTCAGGCTGACGGAGAATAAAAACATGGCACTTACCCGCGAACAAATGGCTCAGCGCGTCGCCCGCGAAATGCAGGACGGCTACTACGTGAACCTCGGTATCGGCATTCCGACCCTGGTCGCCAACTACATTCCCGACGGCATGGAAGTCATGCTGCAATCGGAAAACGGCCTGCTCGGCATGGGCCCGTTTCCGACTGAAGACACCATCGATGCCGACATGATCAACGCCGGCAAACAGACCGTCACCGCGCGCATCGGCGCATCGATCTTCAACTCCGCCGAATCCTTCGCGATGATTCGCGGCGGGCATGTCGACCTGACCGTGCTCGGCGCGTTCGAGGTCGACGTCGAAGGCAACATCGCCTCGTGGATGATTCCCGGCAAACTGGTCAAGGGCATGGGCGGCGCCATGGATCTGGTGGCCGGTGCCGACAACATCATCGTGATCATGACCCACGCCTCCAAGGACGGTGAGTCCAAACTTCTGTCCAAATGCAGCCTGCCGCTGACCGGCGCCGGCTGCATCAAGCGCGTGCTGACCGACCTCGCCTACCTGGAAATCGAAAATGGCGCTTTTGTCCTCAAGGAACGCGCACCTGGCGTCAGCGTCGAAGAAATCGTCGCCAAAACCGCTGGTAAACTGATCGTCCCGGATCACGTACCGGAAATGCAGTTCGCTGCCCAGTGAGGAATTCGAAAATGCAAGACGTCGTAATTGTTGCCGCCACCCGCACCGCGATCGGCAGTTTCCAAGGGTCTCTGGCCAGCGTGTCCGCAGTGGATCTGGGCGCTGCGGTGATCCGTCAGTTGCTGGAACAGACCGGTCTGGACGGTGCGCAGGTCGATGAAGTGATCATGGGCCAGGTGCTGACCGCTGGCGCTGGGCAGAACCCGGCGCGTCAGGCGGCGATCAAGGCTGGCCTGCCCCACGCCGTGCCGGCCATGACCCTGAACAAGGTCTGCGGCTCGGGCCTGAAGGCCCTGCACCTGGGCGCGCAGGCGATCCGCTGTGGCGATGCCGAGGTGATCATCGCTGGCGGTCAGGAGAACATGAGCCTGTCCAACTACGTGATGCCGGGTGCTCGCACCGGTCTGCGCATGGGTCACGCGCAAATCGTCGACACCATGATCAGCGATGGCCTGTGGGATGCGTTCAACGATTACCACATGGGCATCACTGCCGAGAATCTGGTCGATAAATATGAGATCAGCCGCGAACAGCAGGACGCCTTCGCCGCCGCTTCGCAGCGCAAGGCCGCCGCAGCCATCGAAGCCGGGCGTTTCGTCGATGAAATCACCCCGATCCTGATCCCGCAGCGCAAAGGTGATCCGGTCGCGTTCAAGGTCGACGAACAACCACGCGGCGACACCACCGCCGAATCGCTGGCCAAACTGCGTCCGGCGTTCAAGAAGGATGGCAGCGTCACCGCCGGTAATGCTTCGTCGCTGAACGATGGCGCCGCTGCAGTAATCCTGATGAGCGCCGAAAAGGCCAAGGCCCTGGGCCTGCCGGTGCTGGCAAAAATCGCCGCGTATGCCAACGCGGGTGTTGACCCGGCGATCATGGGCATCGGTCCGGTCTCGGCCACCCGTCGCTGCCTGGACAAGGCAGGCTGGAACATCGGCCAACTGGACCTGATCGAAGCCAACGAAGCCTTCGCCGCACAATCGCTGGCGGTGGCCAAGGATCTGCAATGGGATCTGGACAAGGTCAACGTCAACGGCGGCGCCATCGCCCTCGGTCACCCGATCGGTGCGTCGGGCTGCCGGGTGCTGGTGACTTTGCTGCACGAGATGCTCAAGCGTGATGCGAAAAAAGGTCTGGCGACCTTGTGCATCGGCGGCGGTCAAGGTGTGGCGCTGGCGCTGGAACGCGGTTAACCCAGAGGAGCAATACAGGCGGCGGACGGATCCACGACATCCACTGCTCGCTGGCTACAAAAAAACCGGTGCGACTTGCGTTGCACCGGTTTTTTTTGCCTGAATTTTGTGTCGATCTTCAGGGCCCCATCGCTGGCAAGCCAGCTCCCACAGGGTCTTGGGGTGTACAAAGAATTTGAATCCACCCTCAATCACTGTGGGAGCTGGCTTGCCAGCGATGAGGCCGGTTCAGGCAGCACAAAACATGGCTCACACCACCATCTGCAGAATCAACCAGGCATTCGCCCCACTGATCACCACAAACAATCCCCACGCCAGCACCCGGGTCGGCAGCCGATTCACAAACGGCCCCATCAGTTGTTTGTCGCTGGTCATACGGATCAACGGGTACAGCGCGAATGGCAGTTGCAGGCTCAACACCACCTGGCTCAACACCAGCAACTTGCCCACCGCGTTATCGCCCATCAGCCACACGCCAATGAATGCCGGGATCAACGCCAGCCCGCGCGTGATCAAACGCCGCTGCCAGCAGGGAATCCGCAGGTTCAGGTAACCCTCCATGATCACCTGTCCGGCGATGGTCCCGGTGAACGTCGAGCTCTGCCCCGACGCCAGCAACGCCACGCCGAACAGCACACTGGCCAGCGCGCCGCCGACCAGTGGGTCGAGCAGGTGGTAGGCGTCCTGAATATCCACCACATCGGTATGCCCGGACTGGTGAAACGCAGCCGCCGCCAGAATCAGGATCGCCGCGTTGACCAGCAGCGCCAGCGCCAGCGAGCCGATAGTGTCGATGCGCGCCAGGTTGACCGCGTCCTGCTTGCTGGCCAGGTCCTTGCCGATCATCCGCGTCTGCACGATCGAAGTGTGCAGGTAGAGGTTATGCGGCATCACCGTCGCGCCAAGAATACCGATCGCCAGGTACAGCGGCGCAGCATCACTGATCGCCGAGAGCGACGGTTTGAAACCGGCGAACACATCCGGCCAGTACGGTTTGATCAGCACCAGTTCGACGAAGAAACACACGCCGATGGTCGCCACCAGCACCAGCATGATCGCCTCCAGCCGCCGGAAGCCACGGTTCTGCAGGGCCAGCACCAGCAACGTGTCGAAGGCAGTCAGGGCAATGCCGAAGGTCAGTGAGCAACCGAGCAACAAGTGAAACGCCAGGGCGCAGCCGAGCACTTCGGCCAGATCGGTGGCGATGATCGAGATTTCCGCCAGCACCCATTGCAGGCGCGCGGTCGGGGGGCTGTAGCGCTCACGGGACAATTGCGCGAGATCACGGCCGGTGGCGATGCCCAGACGCGAGCACAGGCACTGCACGACCATTCCCGCCAGACTTGCGAGCAACACCACGAACAGCAGGCTGTAACCAAAACGCGAACCGGCCTCGATCGCGGTCGCCCAGTTGCCCGGGTCCATGTAGCCGATCGACACCAACAGGCCGGGACCGGCAAAACGCAGCACGCGTTTGAAGAACGAAGCGTTCGGATCGACCGCGACGCTGCCGGCAACTTCCGGCGGGCAGAACGGCGCAGTGGCGATTTTGGGTAAGCTGAATTTCACGCACACATCCAGAAACAAGTTCGAAAGACGCAGCTTAGAGGTTTCAGTTCAACCCTTGAAGAGCAAAAGATCGCAGCCTTCGGCAGCTCCTGCATTGGAATGCATATCCTGTAGGAGCTGCCGAAGGCTGCGATCTTTTGATCTTAACGACTCACACCCAGTAACTGCTCGCGCAATTTGGGATTACGGGTGCGCGGATCCAGCCAGATATCGAAAAACGCCCGGGCAAATTGCGGATCATCGATTTCGTGCTGCAACTGCTGCCCGACAAAGAACCGCGCACCCTGCCCCGGCAGGTACACGCCGGTAATCCGCGTACCCGCCTGCACATCGACGAACGATTGCTGCATTTGTCCTTGCCACTTGGCCAACTGCGCGGGGCTGACGCCTGAGCCTGCCAGCCGTTTGATTTCATCGACACTGGCCTGCACCAGATCATCGCGCGAGATCTTGCGCCGGTAGATCAGCTCCAGGGCAAAGGGCTGTTCGGTCGACAACGGGCGTGCCGCGCTCCACAACCGGGCGTTGTAGACGTCGAAGCCGAACACACTGAAATCGCCGGTGCCGATGATTTGCGCGCCGGGCACCGCGTCCTGCCAATTGGCCCAGGTCGGCGTGAGTAACAACGCCCACAAGCCGATGCCACAGCACCCACGCAGCAACTTCGAAGGTTTGCTCATCGCGGCATCGACTCCGGTAAACCCTGATCTTCAGAGCATAGCGGATAACACCCGCAGACTTTGTATACAAAAATTGTCGATCAATGCAGCAATCGGTTACCTTGGCCGCTCCATCCCCGGAGGCCTCCCGCGTGCTGATCCTCAAATTACTGCTGATCCCCGGTTTTCTGCTGCTGATTTCCCTCGCCGGCAAGCGCTGGGGGCCGAGCGTCGCCGGTTGGCTGTCGGGACTGCCAGTGGTGGTCGGGCCGATTCTGTTTTTCCTCGCCATCGAACAGGGGCCATCGTTTGCTGCGCAATCGGCGGTCGCGGCGCTGTCGGCGATGTTCGCCATGATCGCCTTCTGCATCACCTACGCGCAGGTGGCGCAGCGGGCGAACTGGCCATGGGCGCTGACGATTTCCCTGGCGGTGTGGGCGGTGCTGGCGCTGGTGTTGTCGCTGATTCCGTCGTCACTGACGTTCTCGGTCGCGGCGGCAGCCACTGCCCTGCTCGCCGCGCCGTACCTGTTCCCCAACGTGCAACCGGTGCTGAACGGCCCGGCACCGAAGTCGGACAAACTGCTCTGGCGAATGATTGCCGGCGCGGCGCTGACGCTGCTGGTGACGATGCTCGCCAGTACCGTGGGCGAGCGCTGGAGCGGTCTGCTCGCGGTGTTCCCGGTACTCGGGAGTGTGATGGCTGTGTTTTCTCAGCAGACCCGTGGCCCGGCGTTTACTGCGGCATTGCTACGGGCGACGGCGACGGGCATGTACTCGTTTTCGGCGTTTTGTCTGGTGTCGGCGCTGACCCTGCCAAGCCTCGGCCTCAGCGGTTTCATCGTCGGTGTCGCGGTGTCGGTGGCGATGCTCGGGGTCACCCGCAAACTGCTGGCCCGACCTGTTCCGGCAAAAAACCGTATTCCCGAGGCTGATGCGAACACCTGACAAACCGCGCTGGAATGCCAGGCATGCTCCGTGGGATCATCGCCGCCCTGGCGCGACCATCCCTCGGAGATTCACATGTCATTGCTCAGCAAGAAAGCCGTCGTCCTGTTGCTGGCGGCGGTCGCCGGTCTCGGCGCCCTCAACGCCCAGGCAGCCAAGCCCAAGGAAAAGGCCTCGACCAACAACGTGTCGATGCTCGACGGCAAGTTCACCTTCGTCCTGCCCAAAGGCTTCACCGCCGACCCGCTGCCAGCCGGGCCGACCGGTGCCAAGGGCACGATGTACACCAATCAGGCGACCAAGACCGTGGTCATCGCCGCGGAAAACCAGATCGCCGGTGGCGCCAGCGTGAAGGACAACGACAACGAATTTCTCGACGGCAGCCTGGCAAGTTTCATCGATGACCAGCGCAAGGCCTTGCCGGACTTCAACAAGCTCAGCGAAAAAAGTCTGACCCAGAAAAGCAGCGGCCTCGGCGTGCGTCAGGTCGACAGCACCGCCACTCAGGGCGGCGGCCAGACACTCAATACCACCCTGCTCACCGCCTCCGGCAAGCGCATGGCTTTGGTCCAGATAATTTCCCGGGCCAGCGACAAAAGCGGTCACGATGCGCTGGTGAAAACCATCCTCAAGGACAAGTGATCCCTACGGATTGAGCTGCTGCAGCCAGGCGTTCAAGTCGCGCAGTTCGGCAGAACTGATGCTGTGGCCGACACCGGGATAAGCATGAAACTCGGGGCCGTAGCCGAGTTTCTGCAGCAGCGCATTGGCTTCGGTGCCGTCGCGGTACGGCACTCGATCATCGGCGGTACCGTGGCCGATGAAGACCTTCAGCGGCAACGGTGGCTGCTGCGCCTTGAGCTCGGTTTTCAATACCGGCAACAGGCGTCCGCTCAGTGCTGCGATACCGCCGACCGCCACGGGCGGACGCAGGCCCACTTCGTAGGTCATCATTGCGCCCTGGCTGAAGCCGATCAGGTACACCTTGTCCGGGCTGGCGTGATATTTCCGCGCTGCCTGCGCGACAAACTCCCGCAACTTGCGGCCGCTGGCCTGCAGATCATCGGTCTCACCGTTGTAGGCCCCTTCGCCTTTCTTGCGAAACCACTGGAAACGCCCTTCGCCCAACGCCAGCGGCGCCTGCACCGAAAGGTAGTTGTACTGCGCCGGCAGCTGAAACTTCATACCGATCAGATCGGCTTCGTTACTGCCGTAGCCGTGCAGGAATATCACCAGTGGTCGAGTGTTCGCGTCCGGGTGAACCTGTTCGATGTATTTCAGTGGCAAGTCGCTTTGCAGCGTGGTTTGCGCGTGGACGGCGCTGGACGCCAGCAGGGTTAACAGGGCAAACGCTTTCAACATAGAGCCTTCCTTCACAGAGTGTCGGGTTCCGGGAGAGCCTAACAGCCTTGATCCACCACACCCACCCCTGTAGGAGCTGCCGAAGGCTGCGATCTTTTGACTTTGACTTTTAAAAGCAAGATCAAAAGATCGCAGCCTCCGGCAGCTCCTACAGGGGTGGGTGAAATCTGGACTCAGTCGTTGATCAGCTTGCCCACCCGAATCGGCTCACGCCCCGCCACCTTGGCCTGCCAGATCCCCGGCTGGGTATAACGCCCACGATCAATCGCAAACAGCACGCCACTGGTACCGGCGCGGACAGTGGTGAGGCGGTCATTCAACGGATCCACCACTTCGAACAGCGCATCGCCCTGCTCGACCCATTCCCCGGCATTACGCAGGAAACTGACCACGCCGTGGTGCGGCGCGAACAGGTATTCGGTGCCTTCGAACGGCATGCCTTCGCAGCACTCGTTCGGGGCCGCCGGCCATTCGCCGCTGATGAAACCCTGCTCGGCGAGAAAGCCGAGTATCGCTTCGCAATTGGCCTGCGCCTGATCGACCCGGGTGTCGCCCATGCTGCCCAGTTCCAGGGTGGTGGCAAGGTTTGCCGGGGGAATCGCCGCGTTCGGAAACGCCCGCGCCAGACGCAACCAAGGCGATGAGCACGACTCGTCGAACGAACTGCCGCCGGAGTCTTCACACAACAGCGCAACGCCGGCCTGCAGTCGCGCCGCCAGCGATTGCCAGCGCGGCCAGTGTTGCGGCAGCGCGTAGAGGTGAATCGCCGCCTCAAAATCGCAATGCAGATCCAGAGTGATGTCGGCGTCGCAGGCATGGCGCAGCAGCAAGCGGTGCAGCGCTTCCAGTTGCGAGGCCGGGGCTGGCAACTCATCGAGCACCTCGCCCATGGTCTGGCGGATCAGCGCGATGTTGGCCTCGGCGTCGCTGCCCAGTTGCTCGCCGATTCGCGCCGCCACCGGCGCACTGAGTTCAACAAACGCGCGGTTGAAATTCTTCCCGCTGCCCAGCTCGAAGCGGCCCATATGACTGCCTTGCAAATGCTGATCGAGCCCGATCGGGTTGGCCACCGGTACCAACTCGATCACACCTTGCAGACGGCCCTGCTGCTCCAGCGCATTCAGGCGTTGCTTGAGTTCCCATGCGGTGCGCATGCCCGGCAGCTCGTCGGCGTGCAGACTGGCCTGGATGTAGACCTTGCGCCTGCCCGCGCCGTAACGGAAGACGCTGAGGGAACGTTCGCTGCCCAGATGGCTCCAGGGCAGGACATGGTCGATGCGTTGCATGGGAAAACTCCGATAAACCTGTAGGAGCTGCCGCAGGCTGCGATCTGTTGATCTTGCTTTTCAGAATCAAGATCAAAAGATCGCAGCCTGCGGCAGCTCCTACATTGGATAGGTGTTGGCAGAATAAATCATGGGCACAAAAAAAGTGGCCACCGCGCAAACGGGACCACTTTTTTCTACGCCGTATTAATGGCCGTACACGTCAAAGTCGAAATACTTGTCCTGGACTTTCTTGTACTCGCCATTGGCGCGGATTTCGGTGATGGCCTTGTTGAATTTCTCGGCCAGCTCGGTATCGCCCTTGCGCACCGCAATGCCGGCGCCGCCACCGAAGTACTTGGCGTCTTCGTAAGTCGGGCCGACGAATTCGAAACCTTTGCCGGCGTCGGTCTTCAGGAAACCGTCGCTGAGGTTGACCGAGTCGGCCAGCATCGCGTCGAGACGACCGGATTTCATATCCAGGTTGGCTTCCTGTTGCGAGCCGTAGCGCACCACTTCAAACCCGGCGTCCTTGGCGATGTCGGTGGCGTAGCGGTCGTGGGTACTGGCGCGCAGTACGCCGACTTTCTTGCCCTTGAGTTCGGTCAGCGGGTCTTTGACACCCGAGCCTTCCTTCATCACAAAGCGCGCCGGGGTGTGGTAGTACTTGATGGTGAAATCGACGTTCTTCTTGCGGTCGTCGGTGATGGTCATCGAGGACAGGATCGCGTCGATCTTCTTCACTTTGAGTGCCGGGATCAGGCCGTCGAACTCCTGCTCGACCCACACGCATTTAACGTCCATCTGTTTGCACAGCGCATCGCCGATATCGACGTCGAACCCGGTGAGTTTGCCGTCAGCGGTTTTCATCGAGAATGGCGGGTAAGCGGCTTCGATCCCCAGACGAATCGGTTTGGCATCTTCGGCCACTGCGGTCAGGGACAACATCGACAGTGCCAGGGCACCGAACATCACTAGCTTCTTCATTTATTACTCCTGTGTGCGGAGGCTTTTATTGGCAGCTTTCGATTGGCGTTCGGTCATGGCCATCAAGTAGCAAAAACCGAAGTGGACGGCAGTCTATGGCGGCGCGCACAGGGTAAATTGTGTTTAGGCGACAAATACTTACAGAACATCGGCGCACGCGTTGACCGGGATCAACGGTGCGCCGACATGGTGCAAAGGCTGTAGGACAAATCTTTGAAAACGACAAAAATTGCCTTTGTAGGAGCTGCCGAAGGCTGCGATCTTTTGCTCTTTAAAAGTCAAAAGATCGCAGCCTTCGGCAGCTCCTACAAAAGCATTCAGCATTCACATCCAATAGGCGCCTTGGCGGCTTGAGTAGTACTCAAGCTGAAGCCCTCATCCAGCCAGCCGGTCACGCCGCCGATCATCTCCTTGACCGGGTAACCCAACGCCGCCAGTTTCACCGCGGCCTTGTTGGCGCCGTTGCAGTGCGGGCCGGCGCAATAGACCACGAACAACGTGCTCGTCGAATACTCCGCCAGGCCTTCGGCGGTCAGCAAGCGGGTCGGAATGTTGATCGCGCCCGGCACGTGACCGCGCTCGAACGCCAAAGGCCCGCGCACATCGACCAGGACAAAATCGACTTCACCGGACTCCTGGCTGCTGTACACGTCAGAACAATCGGTTTCATAGGTCAGACGATTGCTGAAGTGCATCAGGGCAATCGCCGACGGCGCAGCAGGCATTTCGCGAACCAGGCTGGGCATGTTGTGTAGCTCCTGTATCAGTTGGGGTGTGAACAGACTTTATCGGGCCGTCACTTGGCGCTACAGTGGCGCGCAAGACACTCACCGGGAACTTTCCGCCAAATGCCTGATTCACCTGGATTGGTCGCGATTCTGGCCTACGACGGCCTCTGTACCTTCGAGTTCGGGATTGCCGTGGAAATCTTCGGCCTCGCCCGGCCGGAGTTCGATTTCCCGTGGTACGAGCACCGCATCGTCGCCGTCGACGCAGGGCCGATGCGCGCCATGGGCGGCATTCACGTCCTGGCCGACGGCGGCCTGGAGCTGCTGGCGCAGGCGCGCACCATCATCATTCCCGGTTGGCGTGATCGCGAAGCCCCGGTGCCACCGGCGCTGCTTGGCGCATTGCACCAGGCCCACGCCCACGGTGCGCGGCTGTTATCGATCTGTTCAGGGGTGTTCGTGCTGGCCGCCAGCGGCTTGCTCGACGGCCACGGCGCGACCACCCACTGGCGCTACAGCGATGAACTGGCGCGGCGCTTCCCGGCGATAGCGGTGGATCCGGATGTGCTGTACGTCGACTCGGGTCAGTTGATCACCTCGGCCGGCAGTGCCGCCGGGATCGATGCCTGTCTGCATCTGGTGGCCCGCGACTTTGGCACTCAGGTCGCCAATTCGGTGGCGCGGCGGCTGGTGATGTCGCCGCAACGCACCGGCGGCCAGGCGCAATTCATTCCCACGCCTGTCAGCCCAACGCCGCGCAACGATTTATCACGGGTGATGCAGTGGGCTCGCGAGCGTCTGCACCAACCGCTGGAAGTGCGCGATCTGGCGAGCGAAGCGGCGATGAGCGAGCGCACGTTTCTGCGGCGATTCAGCGAGGCCAGCGGGCAATCGCCCAAGGCGTGGCTGCAACACGAACGCCTGGCGCGGGCGCGGGAACTGCTGGAAAGCACAGCACACAACAGCGAACAGATTGCCGAGCGCTGTGGTTACCGATCAGTGGAAAGCTTTCGCGTGGCATTTCGCAGCGTGGTCGGGGTGCCGCCGTCGGTGTATCGGGAGCGGTTTGGGCGTGGGGCCAAAGCGATATCCTGAGGTGAATTTCCGGACGCCTTCGCTGGCAAGCCAGCTCCCACAGGTTTGGCGTCGTACACACCACCTCGTCTCAACCCGAAAACCTGTGGGAGCGGGCTTGCCCGCGATGAGGCCCGAATCGACACCCGACAATTCAGGGCTTGCGCAACAGATAGGTATCCATGATCCACCCATGCTCGGCCCGCGCCGCCTTGCGCGTGCGCTCGATCTGATCCGCAACATCCTCAAGCTTGCCACTGATCAGAATTTCATCCGGTGTGCCGAGGTAAGCGCCCCAGTAAATCTCGGTCTGCTGATCCGCCACATGGCGGTAGGAATCTTCAGCGTCGAGCATCACCACCAGGCTGTCCGTGTCACTCACCTGCCCCGCCGCCAGACGCCGGCCCGTGGTGATTTCGATAGACCGGCCAATCCTGTTCAACGGCACTCTATGCTGCGCGGCCAGTGCCTGAACGCTGGTAATCCCGGGGATCACTTCAAACTCGAACACACAGCGGCCTGACGCCAGAATCGCCTGCAGGATACGAATCGTGCTGTCGTACAGCGCCGGGTCGCCCCACACGAGGAATCCGCCGCACTGCTCGTCAGCCAATTCTTCATTGATCAGTTGTTCGAAGGTTTCTTGCTTGGCGCGATTCAGATCATCGACCGCGCGGGTGTAGTCCACGTCGCCACGCTCACGCTCCGGGCTGTGAGCCTCGACGAAACGATAGGCAGGATCGGTGATGTAGCGCTCACAGATGTCGCGACGCAGATCGATCAGTTTGTCCTTGCGCGGGCCTTTGTCCATCAGAAAAAACACGTCTACCCGGTTGAGCGCTTTCACCGCCTGCAGGGTGATGTAGTCGGGGTTGCCGGCGCCGATGCCGATGACCAGCAGTCGTTTCATCACTGTGCTCCCACACGAACGCTACTCGGCAAGCGTAGCCGCCAGATCCCGTTGAACCGCAGTTCAACGACTGACAGCGGCTCAACATCAATAGCGTTGAACGCTACGCCCTGCACCACCTGCATCAATGCAGCCCGCACCACGAAAGGATGGGTGATCGCGACGATAGGCCCCGGCGTGCCTTGCAGGCTGGCCAGCCACGCCGCCACGCGTTCGCCCAATTGCGTCACCGACTCGCCGCCATGGGGTGCCGCCTGCGGATCACTGATCCATGCCTGCAAAGCCTCGGCCTCGCGCAGTTGCAGATCCTTGATCGCTTGTCCGTGCCAGCGCCCCATATCGCAATCGCGCAGCGCTTCGTCTACGTGCGGCGCCGCACCGAACCACTCGGCGGTCTGGCGCGTACGCAATTCCGGCCCGGACAGCAGACGGCCGGCGCTGGCGAGTTGTGTGGCCAACGCACCGAGCCCTGATGGCGGATTTTCAACAGGCTCGTTCGTAGGAAAACGCGACAATTTCTGTGCGACGGTTCGAGCGTGGCAGATCAATGTCAAACAGGTGGATTGCACAGGGTTGCACTCGCTGAACATCGGTTGAATCGGCGGCAAACCGCCGGTTTTGCGGCAATTGTGCCGCAAAACCGGGCGGCCCGGGGGACGTCGCAAGCTAGGACGGTACCCCGGCAAGCGTACAAAAACGGCAATGTCTCACACACCAATAGGCAATGGACTACAAGGGTCGAGGACATCGGTGTAGCCCTTGTGACACAGCTCTTTGAGGTTATTTAAACAGTGAATTCCTACCGCAAAAAATTCACTAGACATGTAACCTGAGTTACATAAATACTGTTTTAACGGATTATGAAACAAATTCAACACCCCCTCATCCAGCAGGAGCCCGGATGCCCCCTCTTAGAGACTTGATCACCGATCCCGGCCTGGAGCTGACGCCGTCGGAGCGCAAAGTGATTCGCGCCCTGCTCGACCAGTATCCACGCAATGGCCTGGGTCCGATGGCGCGTCTGGCCGAACACGCCGGCGTCAGCGATCCGACCATCGTGCGGCTGGTGAAGAAGCTCGGATTCGGCGGTTATGCCGAATTTCAGGACGCCCTGCTCAGCGACATGGACCACCGCCTGCGCTCGCCGCGCACCCTGTTGCAACCGCGTTCGCACCTGAACAAGGACGACGCCTGGGGCCATTATCTGGCCGATAGCCAACGCCTGCTGGTGGAAACCCAGGTTCTGACCCAGCCCGAAGACGTACGCATTCTGCTCGACTGGCTGCTCGATACGCGGCACCAGATCTACTGCTTCGGCGGGCGTTTCAGCAGCCTGATGGCCAACTACCTGCTCAATCACCTGCGCCTGCTGCGCCCCGGCTGCTTTGCCCTGGAAGACAACGCGCAACTGCCCGACCGCCTGTTCGATCTGCAACGCCAGGACGTGGTGCTGCTGTTCGACTATCGCCGCTATCAGACCCAGGCCTTGCGCGTGGCCAGTGCTGCAAAAAGCCGCAACGCCCGGGTGGTGCTGTTCACCGACATCTATGCCTCACCGCTGCGGGAACTGGCCGACCTGATCATCAGTGCCCCGGTGGAATCGGCTTCGCCGTTCGACACCATGGTGCCAGCGCTGGCCCAGGTCGAAGCACTGATTGCCTGCCTGACCCTGCGCAGCCCCGATCTGGCCGATCGCCTGGAAGGCATCGACGCCCTGCGCAACGAGTTCAACACCCACCTGCTGGAGGATAAATAAGGATGTTCAGTCTTCCCCACCGCTCGCCACGAGACTTGCCGTTTGTCACCGATCACACCGCGTTGCTGCTGGTGGACATGCAGCGTGCCTGGCTCGAACCGCAGTTCGACCCGCACCTGAACGGCCCGGACGCCGAGTATTTCCTGACCCGCACCCACATGCAGGTGGTGCCCAACCAGCGCCGCTTGCTCAGCGCCTTTCGCGAAGCGCGGCAGAACGTGCTGCACACTATTATCGAAAGCCTGACCGCCGACGGTCGCGACCGCTCGCTGGATCACAAACTGTCGGACATGCACCTGCCCAAAGGCAGTCAACAGGCGCGGATCATCGACGACCTGACCCCGGTGGAAAACGAAATCGTGCTGCCGAAAACCTCCTCCGGGGTGTTCAACTCGACCAACATCGATTACGTGCTGCGCAACCTCGAAACCCGCCACCTGATCATCGCCGGCATTGTCACCGACCAGTGCGTCGACATGGCGGTGCGTGATGCCGCCGACCGCGGTTATCTGGTGACGCTGGTCGAAGACGCCTGCGCCACCTACACCCCGGCGCGACATGACGCCTGCCTGAATGCGATCAAGGGCTACTGCTGGATCACCGACACGCAGACCGTGCTCGGCAGGTTGCAGGAGATGCGCCCATGAGCGAGCGCCTGACGCCGTTGCCGATGACCACCATTGTCACCACTGACCTGATCGGCATCACCCGTGGCCGTTCGTTTCCCACCGATCAGCTGGAGCATTATCAAGCGGCCGGTTGCGGCTGGGTGCCGGCCAACAGTGCCTTGACGCCGCAGGACATCATCGCCTCGACCAACCCGTGGGGCGCGTATGGCGATTTGCGGCTGATCCCTGACTTGAGCAGCCGCGTCACCGTCGGCAACGGCCCGGATGCCGCAGCGCCGGCGCTGGACTTCATCCACGGCGACATTCGCGAAACCGATGGCCGCCCGTGGAGTGCCTGTCCGCGCACGCTGCTGCGCGATGAAATCGAACGTTATCGCAACGACCTCGGCCTGCAGGTCAACGCGGCGTTCGAACACGAATTCAACCTGCATGCCGGCTTCGCCGAACACCTGGCGTTTTCCCTCGAAGCCCAGCGTCAGGGCGCCGAGTTCGGCGGCTGGCTGCTCAGCGCCTTGCGTGCCGGTGGCGTCGAGCCGGAGATGTTTCTGCCGGAATACGGCAAGCATCAATACGAAATCACCTGCCGCCCGACCTGTGGCGTGGCAGCGGCGGATCGTGCGGTCAATGTGCGCGAGATCACCCGTGAAATCGCCCGGCAAATGGGCCTGGACGTCAGCTTCGCGCCGAAAACCAAGGCCGATGCGGTGTGCAACGGCGTGCATTTGCACGTCAGCCTGCTCGACCTGCAAGGTCTGCCGCTGCTGTACGACGCCGGCACCAGCAACGGTCTGTCGACCCTCGGCCAGCATTGGGCGGCGGGGATCCTGCATTATCTGCCAGCGCTGTGTGCATTCACCGCGCCGACGCCGGTGTCGTACGAACGCCTGCAGCCGCATCACTGGAGCGCGTCCTACGCGTGTCTGGGGCAGCAGAACCGTGAAGCGGCGTTGCGCATTTGTCCGACCGTGAGCCTGGGCGGCAAATCCGTGGCGGCGCAGTACAACCTCGAATTCCGCGCCATGGACGCTACCGCTTCGCCGCACCTGGCAATGGCCGCGCTGCTGATCGCCGGACGGCTGGGCATCGAACAGCGTCTGGCGCTGAACGCGATCACTGACGAAATTCCCGATTCACTCAACGACGAGCAACGCAAGGCCCGGGGCATCGTTGCCCTGCCCGCCTCGCTGGCCCAGGCGCTGGATTGCCTGCGTGACAGTGCAGCCTTCAACCAATGGCTGCCCAAGCCGTTGCTCGACACTTACCACGCCCTTAAAACCGAGGAACTGGCGCTGACGGAACAGCTCTCGCCCGCTGACCTGTGTGAGCACTATGCACGCCTGTACTGAATCCGCCGAGCTGGGGTTGTATACCCGCCCGGTCTACAACCTGAGTCGTGAAAATTCATCGCATCCGTTGATCCTGGTGTGTGAGCACGCCAGCCGCTACATCCCCGAAGCCCTGAACAATCTGGGCCTGGACGATGCAGCCGCGCGCGAGCACATCGCCTGGGACATCGGCGCCTTGCAACTGGCTGAAAAGCTCTCGCAAGTGCTCGGGGCGACACTGTTGAGCGCCAACTATTCACGGTTGCTGATCGACCTCAACCGGCCCCGGCATGCCCCCGACAGCATTCCGGCACAGAGCGAGATTTATCAGGTGCCCGGCAATCGCGAGCTGGACGAAGCCACTCGCGAGTACCGGCGCCAGACGCTGTTCAAACCGTTTCACGCCCGGCTGCAAACCCTGATCGACCAACGCGTCGCGCAGGGTCAAGCGGTACGGGTGGTGGGGATTCACAGCTTTACCCCGGTGTATTACGGCCAGCCGCGCCCGCTGGAAGTCGGCGTGTTGTTCGGCCAGGCCAGCGCCTATGCACAACGGCTGATCGACGGCCTCGGCCAGCACCCGTTGAAGGTCGCGGGCAACCAGCCGTACCGGATCGATCCGCTGGGGGACATGACCGTGCCAGTGCACGGCGATGCCCGTGGACTGGAGTCGGCGCTGATCGAGGTGCGCAACGATCTGCTGCGCAGCCCGGAAGCGGTTTCGCTGTGGGCCGAGCGCCTGGCACCGCTGCTGTAACGAATGCAAAGATTGATAACGCGGTAAACGATGGACCGACATAACAACGAAAAACGCCGGATAGGCTGACAAGGAGTTGCGCTTCATGGAAATAGAAGAGTTCGGCTACAAACAGGAGTTGAAACGTAGCCTGACACTGACCGATCTGGTGGTGTACGGAATGATCTTCATGATCCCCATCGCCCCGTTTGGCGTGTATGGCTACGTCAATGCCGAGGCGCCCGGGATGGTGCCGCTGGCCTACATCATCGGCATGGTGGCGATGCTGTTCACCGCGTTGAGCTATGGCAGCATGGCGCGGGCATTTCCGATTGCAGGTTCGGTCTACTCCTACGCGCAACGCGGACTCAACCAACACGTCGGCTTCCTCGCCGGCTGGCTGATGCTGCTCGACTACCTGCTGATTCCGCCGCTGCTGTACGTCTACGCGGCGATGGCCCTCAACCATCTTTATCCGGACATTCCGAAAGTCGGCTTCATTCTGGCGTTCCTGGTCAGCGCGACGTTCGTCAACCTGCGCGGCATCACCTTCACCGCACGGATGAACATCATCTTCCTGCTGGCGCAATTGGTGGTGCTGGGGATATTCCTGTTCTACGCCTGGAATGCCCTGCACAACGGCGGCGGCAACGGCGGGCTGACCCTGGCGCCGCTGTATCACCCGGAAACATTCAACTTCGCCCTGCTGATGCAAGCGGTGTCGATTGCGGTGCTGTCGTTCCTCGGCTTCGATGCGATCTCGACCCTCGCTGAAGAAATCAAGGGCGACCCGGGCAAAAGCGTCGGTCGGGCAGCGCTGATCACGCTGCTGGTGATGGGCGCAATTTTCGTCGTACAGACCTGGATCGCCACCGACCTCGCTGCCGGCATGGGCTTCAAGTCCGCCGACACCGCGTTCTATGAAATCGCCGAAATCGCGGCGGGCAGCTGGCTGGCAACGCTGACCGGTGTGGCGACTGCTCTGGCCTGGGGGGTTGCCGTGGCAATCACCTCGCAAGCCGCGGTGTCGCGCCTGCTGTTCGGCATGGCCCGTGACGGCAAGTTGCCGAAAGTGCTGGCCAAGGTGCACCCGAAGCACAACACCCCGTACCTGAGCATTTATCTGGTGGCGCTGCTGTCGCTGGTGATCTGCTACCTGTTCATCAATTCGGTCGACACCCTGACCTCGCTGGTCAACTTCGGCGCCCTCAGCGGTTTCATGCTGCTGCACCTGACAGTGATCAACTACTACTGGCGTCGGCAGAAGTCCGGCCAGGTCGTGCGCCATCTGATCTGTCCGGTGATCGGCTTCATCATCGTCGCCGCCATCATGTACAACATGGGCGTCGATGCGCAGAAACTCGGCCTGATCTGGATCGCGCTGGGTCTGGTGTACCTGTTCTTCCTGAACAAGCTCGGCGCCAGCAGTGCGTTGCCTGACCCGAGTAATGGCTGACAAGAAAAAGAGCGGCGTCTGACAACAAATCAGGCGACCGCCGCTTTAAAGCGTGGCAACCGACAGTGATAGTCAGGTTCGGTGCGGATCACCGGACCCTTTGATACAGGAGTACATCCATGCTGGTCTTACGCCCAGTCGAGCCAACCGACCTGCCGCAATTGCAGCAACTGGCCCGCGACAGTCTGGTCGGCGTCACGTCGCTGCCGGACGACAGCGAACGCCTGCGTGAAAAAATCGCCGGTTCCTGCGCCTCGTTCGACAAAGACATTCAGGCGCAAGGCCCGGAGAATTACTTCTTCGTGCTGGAAGACCTCGACACTCGGCGGCTGGTCGGCTGCTCGGAGATCCTCGCCACGGCCGGTTTCAACGAACCGTTCTACAGCCTGCGCAACCGCCACTTCACCAGTGCCTCGCGGGAATTGAACATCGAGCACGGGGTGCCGGCGCTGTCGCTGTGTCACGACCTCAACGACCACACCCTGCTGCGCGGTTTTCACATCGACAATGCGCTGGTGCGCAGCGCTTTTTCCGAACTGCTGTCGCGGGCGCGGCTGCTGTTCATCGCCGCTCACGCATCCCGTTTCGCCGATGCGGTGATCACCGAAATCGTCGGCTACAGCGACGAGAACGGTCATTCGCCGTTCTGGGATGCACTGGGCAAGCATTTCTTCGACCTGCCCTACGTCGAGGCCGAGCGCCTGTGCGGTCTGCAAAGCCGCACGTTTCTCGCCGAACTGATGCCGCAATACCCGATCTACGTACCGATGCTGCCCCCGGAAGCACAGGCATGCATCGGCCGGATTCACCCGGACGGCCAGGAAGCGTTCGACATCCTTGAACGCGAAGGCTTTGAAACCAACAGCTACATCGACCTGTTCGACGCCGGCCCGACCCTGTATGCGCGCACCGCGAACATCCGTTCGATCGCCCGCAGCCAGACCGCCACCGTGCGTCAGCAAGCACAAATCGATGCACGGGGACGCTATCTGGTGAGCAACGACGCCTTGCACGGTTTCCGGGCCATCGTCACCGAACTGGATTACCAGCCCGATCAACCGCTGTCCCTTACGCCAGCCCTGTGCACGGCGCTGAAGGTCACCGATGGCAGCACGATCAGGCTGACAGCCCTGTGAACGGCGCCCGGTTGCACACCCAACGACAGTGCCCGAACAGGCGCGTACAAGGAGTTACCGCATGATCGTCCGTCCGGTCAAAGTCAGCGACCTGCCAGCGCTGATGACTCTGGTGCAGCAGGCCGGCCCCGGGTTCACCACCCTGCCGGCCAATGAAGACCGCCTCGCTCACCGGGTGCGCTGGGCGCAACGTGCGTTCGCCGAACAGGTGGAACGCGCCGACGCCGACTACCTGTTCGTGCTCGAAGACGACGACCTGCGCGTGGTGGGTGTCAGCGCCCTGACCGGCGCGGTTGGCCTGCGCGAGCCGTGGTACAACTACCGCGTCGGGTTGACCGTGAGTTCATCAGCGGATCTGGGCATTTCCCGGCAGATACCCACGCTGTTTCTCAATAATGAGCTGACCGGCCAGTCGGAACTGTGCTCGCTGTTTCTCAGCCACGACCATCGTCATGGCAGCAACGGCCGGCTGCTGTCGTTGGGGCGCCTGCTGTTCGTGGCTGAATTTCCGCAATTATTTGGCGAGAAGATGATCGCCGAACTGCGTGGCAGTGCCGATGAACGCGGTTGCTCACCGTTCTGGGACAGTCTGGGCCGGCACTTTTTCCAGATGGACTTCAGCCACGCCGACCACTTGTCGGGTCTGGGCAACAAGTCGTTCATCGCCGAACTGATGCCACGCCAGCCGTTGTACACCTGCATGCTGACCGAACAGGCACAAGCGGCCATCGGCCAGCCACATCCCAATACCGAGCCGGCGCTGAAGATCCTGCGCGAGGAAGGCTTTGTGCATAAGGGCTACATCGACATCTTCGACGGCGGCCCGGTGATCGAAGCGCCGATCGGCAGCATTCGTACCGTGCGCGACAGCCAGGCGCTGACCCTGAGCCTCGGCACGCCGGACGATCAGGCCCCCTTGTGGCTGATCCACAACCGTCGCCTGGAGAACTGCCGCATCACCGTGGCCCCCGGTCGTCTGGTCGGCAATACCCTGGTGGTCGATCGCCTGACCGCCAAGCGCCTGCAACTGCAGCCGGGCAATTCGGTTCGCGCCGTGCTGCTGCCCAGGCAACAGCAACATGCAGTCGCGGCCTGAACGCCGGCCCTGACACTGGAAATCCGCTGATTGCAGATGAAACCTTTCAGCCTTTGCATCCGTGATCAACGCCTCACTTGCAAATTCGTCATGAACCTTGACCCATTCGCGTGATAGCCTTTTCATTCTTCGGCGTTGACACCTTTGCTCAAGCCGTTCCATTCCTTTGTATTGGTGGAACTCGTATGACCAGGCTTTCCCATCAAGATTTGCGCCGTAACTTCCGTCAATTGCTGGCTTCCGACACCTGCTACCACACGGCCTCGGTGTTCGACCCGATGTCCGCGCGCATCGCCGCAGACCTGGGTTTTGAAGTGGGGATCCTTGGCGGCTCCGTCGCCTCGTTGCAGGTGCTGGGCGCTCCCGACTTCGCCTTGATCACCCTCAGCGAGTTCGCTGAGCAAGCCACCCGCATTGGCCGCGTCGCTCAGCTGCCCGTGATCGCCGACGCCGACCACGGCTACGGCAACGCTCTCAACGTGATGCGCACCATCGTCGAACTGGAACGCGCCGGCGTCGCCGCCCTGACCATCGAAGACACGCTGCTGCCGGCACAATTCGGCCGTAAATCCACCGACTTGATCTCGGTTGCCGAAGGCGTCGGCAAGATCCGTGCAGCGCTGGAAGCCCGGGTCGATTCGGAAATGGCGATCATCGCCCGCACCAACGCCGGCATTCTGCCGAACCAGGAAATCATCAGCCGCACCAAGCAATACCAGGCCGCCGGTGCCGACGGCATCTGCATGGTCGGCGTGCAGGACTTCGATCAGCTTGAGCAAATTGCCGAACACCTGACGGTACCGCTGATGCTGGTCACCTACGGCAACCCGGCGTTGCGTGATGACAAGCGTCTGGCCGAACTCGGTGTGCGCGTAACCATCGACGGTCACGGCGCGTACTTCGCGGCGATCAAGGCCACCTACGACAGCCTGCGCGAACAACGCCAGATCTTCACCCAGGCTTCGGACCTGAGTGCCACCGAACTGACGCACACCTACACCCAGCCAGAGGATTACATTCTGTGGGCGAAGGAATACATGAGCGTCAAGGAGTGATTGCTCACTGATACGAAGGTTTCGGGCAACTCTAAAGATGGCCGGTAGACGCAATGTCACCGGCCAAGTTGCGAGAAAAGGCGAATTGATAATAGCCCGCTTCTACCAGCGATACACACCTACAAACAAACACCAATATTTAACAACAACTACAGCGTTGATATTAAATATCGCCTCTCTATAATCGCAAACCGTTAAACAGCAAAAACATTCAACCCCTCAAGCGCGGAGATCTGTTTAACAAAACGAAATAACAAACCTGATAATTACGCCTGATCAAATAGTCTAAAAAATACATTTGACAGAAAATGACAAAGCGACTTCCCATGATAAAAAACCTGCTCAACCCAGACTTGAAGCCTGACCAGCTTATTACCTGCATCAAAACAACAAACATGGGGAACGAAGTAAAGAGCCTGGCCGACCAGTTATCCGAACCTGAAGCAGATACCGAGAATTTGTCCCGTCACGCCGCGATCATGAAAGCGACCAACATACACACCGGAACGTTGACGTTATATTGCAACAAAGATGGAAACATCAGCCTCAAGGCACCTGATAACGCATCCGCGCCTGAGCAACTATATTCCGTACCCGGAAACAGCGTTTTGTTCGCCATCAACGGGCAATCGTATTCCATCCAGCTTTATCGGCTCGACGGTGAATATCTGACTCGCGCAGAGCAGGTGATCGTGGATGCCGAAAATCCGTTGTTCATCGACGGCAGCAAAATGCTGTATGACAGCAATCCGAATGGAAACGGGCACCCGGCGTTTATTGGCAGCATCAATCTGCCCGACAGAACTGCCGACATCAGTGTGTTCGACCCCCACTCGTTGCGCAAAATCGGCTGGTTTCCTCATGACGACAGCGCCGCGCGCTTTCTGGTGAGTCTTGAACTGCTCGAAGCAGCACAGGATCCCGGAGCCTGCAAAGTGGCGCAGGAATTGATTTATCACTATCACCCCGCTGTCGCTTGGCGGGCCTTTCAGATGATCAACAGAACGGATCGTCAGGCCGCACTAAGTTGCGCCCCGTTGTTGAGAAACCTGCAAGACAGTCGCCTGAACTACTTGCTTGACCAGTGTGAAGCGGCATGAAATTACAGTCATTTATCGAGCGCATGGCGACTTACGATCTGCAACTGGACAGTTCAAGGATCGTGGAAGATCTGCGTCAACTGGCGACTAACCGCACGTTGTTGAGCGAGTACCTCTACACCACGATTCAACAGGACGGCTTCAGTACCAAAAACAGGCTTTACGGGGCCTATGCATTTGTCCTGCACTCCAACGATCTGTTTACAGTTCGTCTGGGTTTCTGGTCGCCGGTTACGTCACGGGATGAAAGGGAAACCTTTATCTATGACCTCAACCACAGTCACGACTTCGAACTCTATTGCGTGGGTTACAGCGGTGACGGTTATACCACCGTTTCACGGGAAATTCTGGATCAAGCGCCGCTGCAGGCCGGCAGAAGGCCCGAGTTCGGCGAAGAACGAGTCCTTAAACTTATTCCGGGTGAGGTGCTGCACATGCTTCCACTAAAGGAAGTACACAAACAGCTACCACCTGAAACAATGTCTGCCTCGCTGAGTTTGCTTATTCATCCTCCGCAGGCAGCCAAAACCGAAGAAGCCTGGTGCTTCGACGACAATCTGGTGCCGACTTATCCCGGCATCGCCCGCCAGGAGACAGCACTCTATGACAGCCTGCTGTCACGGCTACAACGTGAGCAGACTTCACTGCTCACTTAAACAGAAAGGAAATCTGCATGAACAAGCAACTCGATAACTGGAACCAGACTCCACTGCTGCACGCCGGCGCCAACGTCATCAATACGCCGGTTGCAACCGCTGCGGCATCGCCGTGCACAGGCATCATTCCACGTTACAACGTGGGCAACATTCACGAAATCAAACAATTCTGGAACACCCCGCAACAAGCCTGATTGCTTCAGGATTCAACGTATGAAGGTGGCAGGCCTTAACGGCTGCCGCCTTCACGCGTGGCAACTATTTGCCCGCCAACTCCATGATCATCCGCGACAACAGATAAATCCGCGGCGTCACGCTCGCCACTTCGGCGTACTCCTCCGGCGTATGAATATTGCCGCCGACAATCCCGAAACCGTCCAGCGTCGGCGTGCCCACGCCGGCTGACAGGCTGGCATCCGCCGCACCACCACTGCCCTCTTCGGTCAGCTTGCGGCCGATCTCGCCGTAAATCCCTTGGGCCATCGCCATCAAGCGATCCGACTCCGCCGTTTGCGGCATCGGCGGCAAGCCGCGTTTGAGGCTGGTGGTGACTTCGGTTTCCGCGATCAGCTTGTCCTGCGAGACCCGCGCCAGGTCTTTCTCGATCCGGTCAAATTCTTCCGGCACGGCCGCGCGCACGTCAGCCTTGGCGGTGGCGTGATCGGGAATCACGTTGGTGCGGTCGCCGGCCTGGAGCACGGTGAAGTTGATCGTGGTTTTCTTCGCTTCGTCGCCGAGTTTGCCCAGTTGCAGAATCTGGTGCGCCGCTTCCATCGCGGCGTTGCGTCCCAGCTCCGGCGCAACGCCAGCGTGCGCAGCCTTGCCCTTGACCTCGACCAGAGCCGTTGCGCTGCCTTTGCGCCACACCACCAGACCATCGGCCGGACGCCCCGGTTCGAGGTTGAGCGTCACGTCGTGGGCCTTGGCGGTTTTCTTGATCAGGTCGGTGGCGACGTCCGAGCCGGTTTCTTCGCTGGCATCGAGCAGGAAGGTGATTTGCGCGTAATCCTTGAAGTCGAGGTTCTTCAGGATCTTCAGCGCGTAGATCCCGGCGACGATGCCGCCCTTGTCGTCCATCACCCCCGGCCCGTAGGCGCGGCCGTCCTTGATATGGAACGGGCGCTCGGCGGCGGAGCCTTCCTTGAACACCGTGTCCATGTGCGCCATCAAGAGGATTTTCGCCTTGCCGGTGCCTTTGAAAGTGGCCAGCACATGATTGGATTTTTCCGGGGTATTGGGCACCAGTTCGATGGTGGCGCCGAGCTTCTTCAGCTCATCGATGGCGATCTCGCTGACGTGTTTAAGGCCCGGTTCATAACCGGAACCGGAGTCGATGTTGACCAGCCGTTCCAGCAGTTTCAGGGCTTCAGGCTGATACTGCTCGGCATCGGCCAGCACTTGCTTGTGCGGTTCGGCAAAGGCACCGGCAGCGCTGAAGGCGAGAGACAGGCCGAGGCTGGCGGCCAGCAGCGAGCGGGAAAATGAGAACGTCATGAATCGATCCTTGTTTCGCGTCGGGGGATTCAAACCGTACCTGACATCAACGCAAGGCTCTATAGCGGATGCGACACCTGAGCCGCCGACACCGAACACTTCCAGGAGCGAGCCGGCTCGCACAGGTGAATGTGGTGAGCAGTCAGACCGAATCGAGCAGTTCCTGCTTCGGCAGATCATCACTGTTGCAGATCACCCGATTGCGCCCGGTTGCCTTGGCCTCGTACAGCGCCTGGTCCGCATCATTGAGCCAGCGGGTCGCGTCGCCATGCGCCGGATCATAAGCCGCCAGGCCAATGCTCAGGCTGACCTTGAGCGCCGGGTTCTGCTCGTAACCCAGGGTGGCGAAACGCTCGCGCAAGGCTTCCATGGCCTGCGCGGCATTGAACAGCGGCAGGTCGGGCAGAATCACGCAGAACTCATCGCCGCCGTAGCGCCCGGCAATATCCGCAGCGCGCAGGTTCTGCTTGAGCATTTTGCTCAATTGGCGCAGGACGATGTCACCCGCCACATGCCCATACGTGTCATTGATCGACTTGAAGTGGTCGATATCGATCAACGCAATCGCCGCGCCCTGTTGCTGTCGACGGCAACGTTGAAACGCGATGTCCAGTTGATCCTTCCAGGCGCCGTGGTTGAGCAGACCGGTCAGGCTGTCGGTGCGACTCAGGGCCAGCAGTTCACGTTTGTGCAGGCCCAGCGTGTAGGCCTGGCGAAAGCAGATCCAGCCCAGCGCCAACGGGTACAACATCAACAACGGCAGGCAGGCATACAGCTGTAAAGGTGAGGTGGGCGGGATGAACGCCGGGGCGAACACCACCAGGCCGACGCCGATTCCAAGGACCTGCGCCGCCAGGCCCGCCGCGAGAAAACGTAATCCGCCGATGGCGACGTTATTCATCGCCATCATCGAAATGGTCGTGGCGCTGGGCAACGGATTGAACTGCATGGCGGCGACCCAGAAGCCGCCCATAAACGCGTCGATCAACAGATTGCGGTGTTCAGCATGGTAGGGAACGCTGGAGCGACGGGCCCATTGAAACGCCAGATGCGGCCAGACCAGGCCATTGAACAGCATCAGTGCCCAGACCCACGGCGGCGGGTCAAGCGGGTACATCGCCACGCCCACGCACAACAACCCCAGCACCAGGCCGAGGGTTCGCGATGTATAAAGCCTCCTGGCCAGTGAAAGTCCCTTTCCCCCCTTGTTTCGCATAAGGGCCTCGACCACTCAACGGAACCTGCGCACACCGTCAGACCGATGTGCTGGGAGTCTATCAGCCAGCCGTTAAATAGCCATCACCGCCCAGCGCCCGCTCCCAGTCAGCGAATTTTTAGCTATACCTGAAAGGATGAAAACGGGGAAACGACTATAAGAAGGAGACCCATGCGGACCTACCAGGTGTTGATCATCGGCAGCGGATTTGGCGGCCAATGTACGGCGGTCAATTTGCTCAAGGCCGGCATTGACGACTTTCGCCTGCTGGAACGAAGGGCGTTCTTCGGCGGCACCTGGTGCCAGAACACCTATCCCGGCGCAGCGGTGGATGTGCCCTCACCGCTGTACTCGCTGTCCTTCGCGCCGTACCGCTGGACGCAGATGTTTGCCGCCCAGCCTGAACTGCACCGATACACCGAACACGTCATCGAACGCTTCGGCCTGCGCGAACGCGTGGAACTGCAAACCAACGTCGAACGCATTGAATGGGATGACGCCGCCAGGCAGTGGGCGGTGCACACTGACAAAGGGATGTTCTGCGCGCAGTTCGTGATCAACGCCTCCGGGCCATTGAGCCAACCGGTGATCCCGCCCTTCCCCGGTCTGGATCGCTTTCAGGGCAAGACTTTTCATACCAACAATTGGGATCACAGCTACGACTACCGCGGTAAACGCGTGGCCATCGTCGGCAGCGGCGCCAGTGCCGCACAGGTGATTCCGGCGATTGCCGCCGAAGTCGAGCAATTGCACGTGTTCCAGCGTACGCCACACTGGGTGCTGCCACGCGCCGATCGCACCTTCGGGCCTTTCCAGCGTTGGCTGCTGGGGGTGAAACCAGCTTACAAGCTGCTGCGCTGGCTGCTCTACTGGCAATTCGAAACGCGGGTCATCGCCTTCAAATATTCGAAACCGGCGATTCACCTGGTCCAGCGCCAAGCCCTGCGTTTTCTCAAGCAACAGGTGCCGGACCCGGTATTGCGCGCAAAACTCACCCCGGACTTCACCATCGGCTGCAAGCGCATTCTGCTGTCCAGCACCTATTACCCGGCGCTGACCCGGCCCAATGTCACGTTGCACAGCCGCGAACAAGGCATCGCCGCGCTCGATGAAACCGGGATCACCACCACGGACGGCCAGCACATCGATGTCGATCTGATTATCTGGTCGACAGGCTACGACGCCACCGACGGCGTGGTCTCCTACCCGGTGACCGGCAGGCACGGCGTGCAACTCAAGGATGTCTGGGCGCAGTACCCGCGCGCCTACCTGGGCACCAGCCTGCCGGACTTTCCCAACCTGTTTATCGTCACCGGGCCCAACACTGGCATCGGGCATACCTCGGCGCTGTTCATCATCGAGGCGCAGATGAACTACATCCTCGACTGCGTCCACACCCTGCAGGCAAAAGGACTGCGCAGCATCGAAGTGCGCCCCGACGCGGAACGTACCTACACTGCAATGATCCACCGTGAGATGGAGCGCACGGTATGGAAGTCCGGCGGCTGTCACAGTTGGTATCAGAGCAAGAGCGGTCATGTGATCGCGATATTTCCGGGCTTCAGTTTCAGCTACTACCGGTTGACCCGGACGCTGAAACCGGCTGACCACATTCTGTCCTGAACACGTAAAAGGAAGACGTCGATGCTTGTGCTGTTTGTCGCTCTCGCGGTTTTCGTGGCCTGGAGCTGGTTGAGTTATCCGGCGATCGGCCATTGGCTGTATGACCTGAGCACGGCGCTCGAGGCCAGGCTGTACAAGTTGCACAAGATCGAAGTGCCGATTGCCGAAATGACGGTCTCGACCTGGCAAGGTGGGCCCTATGAAGCCGCCAGCGCGATCCTGATGCTGCACGGCTACAGCGCCGAGAAAAACCTCTGGCTGCGCTTCGCCAGGCACTTTGTCCGCCAGTACCGAGTGATCATTCCGGACATCGCCGGCCACGGTGAAACCGGCTTCAAGGCCGGCGGCGGCTATGACATTGCGCTGCAGGCCAAGCGCATGATCCAGCTGCTCGACGTGTGCGGTGTGGAGAAAGTCCACGTGATCGGCAACTCGATGGGCGGCTACATCGCAGCGTGGCTGGCGGCAACCTACCCGGACCGGATTGCCTCAGTGGCACTGATCGACCCGGCCGGCGTCACCGCACCGCAGGCCAGCGACATGGAGCGCCATCTGGCCCGTGGACATAACCCGTTCCTGATCAACTCCCGGGAAGAATTCCGCCAGTTTTATGCGATGACCATGGCCTCGCCACCGTGGGTACCCGGGCTGGTGCTAGACGCCATCGCCCAGCGTTACCAACGCCAGCGTGATGAGTTGGAAGAGATCTTCCGCGACTTTCGCGCCAGCCCGCCGATGGAACCGAAACTGGCCGAAATCAAATGCCCGGCGCTGCTGTTGTGGGGGCGCAAGGACCGTTTGATCGACGTCAGCAGCGTGCCGGTGTGGAGCAAGGGCATCGTCAATCTGCGGGTCGAAGTGTGGGACGGTGTCGGACACATGCCGATGGTCGAACAACCGGGAAATACTGCGCGGTTGTATCGGGAGTTTCTGGGAAACCAGCGATGAGTCCCAACACTATCCCCTCCCCACAATGAATTTCCTCACCACCTTAAGTCTTATTCATCCAAAGAATTAAGGTTGGCAGAAGGTTGTGTGAAATGAACATTCTCTACGACGAACGCCTCGACGGCCCGCTACCGGAAGTGAACAAGGCCGAGCTGCTAAAGACCCTGCAGCACGCCCTCCCGGACCTCGACCTTCTGTGGCGCGAAGACGAACTCAAGCCGTACGAATGCGATGGCCTGTCGGCCTATCGCACCACGCCGATGCTGGTGGCGCTGCCCCGGCGACTCGATCAAGTACAAACCCTGCTCAGACTTTGCCATCAACACCACGTGCCGGTGGTGGCCCGTGGCGCCGGCACCGGGTTGTCGGGCGGCGCGCTGCCGCTGAAAAGCGGCCTGTTGCTGGTGATGGCGCGGTTCAACAACATCCTGCACATCGACCCGGCGGCTCGCACCGCACGGGTTCAACCCGGGGTGCGCAACCTGGCGATATCCCAGGCGGCGGCGCCGTACGGCCTGTATTACGCGCCGGATCCGTCGTCGCAGATTGCCTGTTCGATCGGCGGCAACGTCGCGGAAAATGCCGGTGGCGTGCATTGCCTCAAGTACGGTCTGACCGTACACAACCTGCTGAAAATCGAGGCGCTGACCATCGAAGGCGAACGCCTGACGCTGGGCAGCGAGGCCCTCGATGCGCCGGGCTTCGATTTGCTGGCGCTGTTCACCGGCTCCGAAGGTTTGCTCGGGATCATCACCGAAGTCACGGTCAAACTGCTGCCCAGACCGCAGGTCGCCAAGGTGCTGCTGGGCAGCTTCGATTCGGTGGAAAAGGCAGGCCGCGCGGTGGCCGACATCATCGCTGCGGGGATTATTCCCGGCGGCCTGGAGATGATGGACAACCTGGCGATCCGCGCCGCCGAAGACTTCATCCACGCCGGTTACCCGGTCGCTGCCGAAGCGATTCTGTTGTGCGAACTCGATGGTGTCGAAGCCGATGTCCACGACGATTGCCTGCGGGTCCGCGAGGTCATGCTTCAGGCCGGCGCCAGCGAGGTGCGTCAGGCCCGCGATGAAGCCGAGCGCGTGCGCTTCTGGGCCGGGCGCAAAAACGCTTTTCCAGCGATCGGCCGCTTGTCGCCGGACTACTACTGCATGGACGGCACCATCCCGCGCCGCGAGTTGCCCGGCGTGCTGCAAGGCATCGCCCGCCTCGGCGCCGAATACGGCTTGCGCGTGGCCAACGTGTTCCATGCCGGCGACGGCAACATGCACCCGCTGATCCTGTTCGACGCCAACCAGCCCGGCGAACTGCAGCGCGCGGAGGCGTTGGGCGGGAAGATTCTTGAACTGTGCGTACAGGTCGGCGGCAGCATCACCGGCGAACACGGCGTCGGACGCGAGAAAATCAATCAGATGTGTGCGCAATTCAACAGCGCAGAGCTGACCCTGTTCCACGCCGTCAAAGCCGCGTTCGACCCGCAAGGCCTGCTCAACCCCGGCAAGAACATCCCGACCCTGTACCGCTGCGCAGAATTCGGTGCGATGCACATTCATGCCGGACAACTGCCATTCCCCGAACTGGAGCGCTTTTGATGGCTGACGTCGACGCCAGCGGCGCCCTGCTGGATCAGGTCAATCAGGCCCGGGCCAACGCCACGCCGCTGAAAATCCAGGGTGGCAACAGCAAGGCGTTTCTGGGGCGCGAGGTGGCCGGTGAAGTGCTCGACACCCGCGCGCACTGCGGCATCGTCCGTTATGAACCGACCGAGCTGGTGGTCAGCGTGCGCGCCGGCACGCCGTTGCGCGAGTTGCTCGCGGCGCTCGACGCGGCCGGGCAGATGCTGCCGTGCGAGCCGCCGGCCTTCGGTGAAGGCGCCACGGTCGGCGGGATGATTGCCAGCGGACTGTCCGGGCCACGGCGGCCATGGTCAGGTTCGGTGCGCGATTTCGTCCTCGGCACCCGGGTCATCACTGGCCTCGGCGAACATTTGAGGTTCGGTGGCGAGGTGATGAAAAACGTTGCCGGCTACGACCTGTCACGCCTGCTGACCGGCAGTTTCGGCTGTCTCGGCGTGCTCACCGAGGTTTCGCTGAAAGTCCTGCCGAAACCGCGTCAATGCCTGAGCATCCGCCTCGATATCGACTGCACCCGAGCGCTGACCAGGCTGGCCGAATGGGGTCAGCAACCGTTGCCGATCAGCGGCGCCTGCCATGACGGGCAAAGCCTGTACCTGCGCCTGGAGGGCGGCGAAGGCTCGGTGACCGCCGCGCATCAACGACTCGGCGGCGAGCCGCTCGACTCGGTGTTCTGGCGCGATTTGAACGAGCAACGCCTGAGCTTTTTCGACGAAGGCCTGCCGC
This sequence comes from Pseudomonas sp. S8, assembly GCF_050473925.1. Lineage (NCBI taxonomy): Bacteria > Pseudomonadati > Pseudomonadota > Gammaproteobacteria > Pseudomonadales > Pseudomonadaceae > Pseudomonas > Pseudomonas sp. S8. The sequence continues at coordinate 480,331 of NZ_JBFDVZ010000016.1, read as the reverse complement.
TGTGGCGCCTGTCGCTGCCGAACAATCTCGAGCCGCAAGACTTGCCCGGCCAGCAGTTGATCGACTGGGCCGGCGCGCAACGCTGGCTGAAATCCGATCACGAGCACGTTCAGATTCTCGCCCAGGAACTCGGTGGCCATGCCACCTGCTTCACCCATGGCGCCAGCGACACACCGTTCCAGCCGCTGCCGCGCACGCTGATGCGTTATCACCAGCAACTCAAGGCGCAACTCGACCCGCAAGGGCTGTTCAACCCCGGCCGGATGTACGCGGAGTTCTAGCCATGCAGACCACCCTCAGCGAACAATCCCGACAACTGCCGCGTGCGGCCGAGGCGGAAAAGATTCTGCGCACCTGCGTGCATTGCGGTTTTTGCAACGCCACCTGCCCGACCTATCAGTTGCTCGGTGATGAGCTCGATGGGCCACGCGGACGCATCTATCTGATCAAACAAGTGCTCGAAGGGGCGCCGGCCACCGAGCAGACTCAGTTGCATCTGGATCGCTGCCTGTCCTGCCGCAATTGCGAAACCACCTGCCCCTCCGGTGTTGACTATCACAACCTGTTGGATATCGGGCGGGCGGTGGTCGATCAGGCCGTACCGCGTCCCGCTGCCCAGCGCTTGTTGCGCGAGGGCTTGCGTGCACTGGCGCCGAATCCGGGCGTATTCAAGGGCTTGCTGCGCATGGGTACAACGTTCCGGCCCTTGTTGCCGCGAATGTTGGAAAGCAAATTGCCGCAGCGCTCGCCCGTAACCGGCTCACGCCCCGCCCCATGCCATGCGCGGCGGGTGTTGCTGCTCGAAGGCTGCGTGCAACCGGGCCTGTCGCCGAACACCAACGACGCGACGGCACGAGTGCTGGACCGGTTGGGAATCAGCGTCACGCCGGTGACCGAAGCCGGTTGCTGTGGCGCGCTGGACTATCACCTCGACGCCCAGGCCAAAGGCCTCGAGCGCGCCCGACAGAACATCGACGCCTGGTGGCCGCACCTGGAAAACGGCGCGGAAGCCATCGTGCAGACGGCCAGCGGTTGCGGCGCGTTCATCAAGGATTACGGGCATCTGCTGGCGCAGGATCCGCGCTACGCCGACAAGGCGCGGCAGATCAGTGAGCGAACGCTGGATCTGGTGCAACTGCTCGCTCAGGAACCGCTGGAGCAAGTGTGCGCCGCCCGCCAGCGGCGGATCGCCGTGCATTGCCCCTGCACCCTGCAACACGCGCTGAAACTCGGCGGCGCAGTCGAAGCGCTGCTGAGCCGCCTTGGGTTCAATCTCACACCCGTGCCGGACGGTCACCTGTGTTGCGGTTCGGCCGGCACTTATTCGCTGACGCAAGCGACCCTCGCCCGGCAATTGCGCGATAACCGCCTCAATGCACTGGAAAGCGGGCGCCCGGAGCTGATCGTCACGTCTAACGTCGGCTGCCAGAATCATCTGGCCGGCGCCGGACGCACGCAGGTTTTGCACTGGATCGAACTGGTGGATCAGTCGTTGGCAGAATGAAGTTCGTAGGATTCTTCGTTTGCCGCCGTCGGCGAAGGCTGCGATCTTTTCCTCTATCCAAACCGTGACCGTGGCAGGAATTTTTTTCATGACCGTGCAGCCTTTCGTCAGCCCCGACCTGATCCGTCAACGCTTCTCCAAAGCGATGTCCGACATGTACCGCGAAGAAGTGCCGTTGTACGGCGCGCTGATGGAGTTGGTGGAACAGACCAACCGTGAAGTGCTGGCCGCCCAGCCAGACCTCGCACGGCAGCTCGACAGCACCGGTGAAATCGAGCGCCTGGACATGGAGCGACACGGCGCGATCCGCGTCGGCACCGGCAAAGAGCTTGCGACCCTCGCGCGCCTGTTCGCGGTGATGGGCATGCAACCGGTGGGCTACTACGACCTGACCCCGGCGGGTGTGCCGGTGCACTCCACGGCGTTTCGCGCGGTGCATGAAGCGGCGCTGCAGGTCAGCCCGTTTCGGGTGTTCACCTCATTGCTGCGTCTGGAGCTGATCGAAGATCCCGAGTTGCGCGGTTTTGCCGAATCGGTGTTGAACCGGCGTTCGATCTTTACCCCTGCGGCATTGCAGCTGATCGAGCGGGCGGAGTCAGCCGGTGGGCTGAATGAGGAGGAAGCGGCGCAATTTGTCCTGCAGGCACTGGAAACCTTTCGCTGGCATCACAGCGCCACCGTCACCGCTGCGCAGTACCAGACCCTCAGCGCCCAGCACCGTCTGATCGCCGATGTGGTGGCGTTCAAAGGCCCGCACATCAATCACCTGACCCCGCGCACCCTGGACATCGATATCGTCCAGGCGAAGATGCCGGTGCACGGCATCACCCCGAAAGCGGTGATCGAAGGCCCGCCACGCCGCAAGTGCCCGATCCTGTTGCGCCAGACCAGTTTCAAGGCGCTGGACGAGCCGATCGCTTTCACCGATCAGCACGAGACTCGCGGTAGCCACAGCGCGCGTTTCGGCGAAATCGAACAACGCGGTGCGGCGCTGACACCCAAAGGCCGGGCACTGTATGACCGCTTGTTGAACGCCGCGCGCGATGAACTGGGCGACTTTCCCAACGAAGGCAACGCCGCACGCTACAACACGCTGATGACCCGACACTTTGGCGAATTTCCGGACAGCTTCGACGGCATGCGTGAACAGGAGCTGGCGTATTTTCGCTATTTCCCCACGGAAAAAGGCTTGGCAGCGGGTAGCCTTAAGTCGGCATCGCTGGAGGATTTGCTCCGTGAGGGTCATGTGAAAGCTGAACCGTTGGTGTACGAAGATTTTCTGCCAGTGAGTGCGGCGGGGATTTTTCAGTCGAACCTTGGGGACGCGGCGCAGACGCACTATGGCGAGCACTCGAACCGCCAGGCGTTCGAACAGGCACTGGGACGTGGGACCATTGATGAGCTGGGGTTGTATGCCGAGACGCAGCGGCGTTCGATTGAGGAGTGTCTGGCAGCGCTTTCACGCTGAAAGATCAAAAGATCGCAGCCTGCGGCAGCTCCTACAGATGGAATGTGTTTCCCCTGTAGGAGCTGCCGCAGGCTGCGATGTTTTGCTTTTGCTTCTAGCGCAACCGCGACAACAGCGCGAACGCTGTCTCTTCCGACGACGCCGGATTCTGCCCGGTCAGCAGCAATCCGTCCTCACGGGTGTAGCTCGACCAGTCCGCGCCCTTGGAGAAAATCCCGCCTTTGGCCTTGAGCTCGTCCTCCACCAGAAACGGCACCACGTTGGTCAACTGCACCGCCTCTTCTTCGCTGTTGCTGAACCCGGTCACCTGCTTACCCTTGACCAATGGCTGACCGTCCGCACCTTTGACATGGCGCAGCACCCCGGGCGCATGACACACCGCCGCCACGGGTTTGCCACTGTTGTAAAACGCTTCGATCAGCGCAATCGAATGGCGGTCTTCAGCCAGGTCCCACAACGGGCCGTGGCCGCCGGGATAGAACACGGCATCGAAATCCGCGGCCTTCACCGTGTCGAGTTTGACCGTAGAAGACAGTGCCGACTGGGCGGCAGAATCCTTGCGAAAGCGCTCGGTCGCGGCGGTCTGCGCATCGGGCTCGTCACTTTTCGGGTCCAGCGGTGGCTGGCCGCCCTTGGGCGAGGCCAGCGTCAGTTGCGCGCCGGCATCCTTGAACACGTAATACGGCGCGGCGAATTCTTCCAGCCAGAAGCCGGTTTTCTTGCCGGTATCACCCAGTTGATCGTGGGACGTTAAAACCATCAGGATTTTCATGTCGTTCTCACTCGCGGTGGGGAATGTTCAGACGCCTGCGGCGCAGTCGTGAGTGATTGACCGTCGCGCTGGGTGGATCGTTTCAAACGCTCGACGCTGGCACTTGGCCTTACTGCGCAACTTCTTGCGCACTTGTCCGGCAAAAAACGTGACTTATCGCGCTACAGCCCTTGATCGGAGAGGCTTACAGCCGAGTGCGCAACTTCTTGCGCAGTACTGCGCAAGAAGTTGCGCACTTTCCATCTCGATTCAATAAAAAACATCGACAAAACCGCAAACTACAGCCGCTTCACCCCCGGCTGCCGGGACCTTCGACAAACCTGGCACGCTCCTTGATAACAGTCAGGCACCCACCGGGCGATTTCGCCTCCCGGGCACCCTAAATTTATCCGCAAGGAGAGCACCCCATGGCAACACCAGCGTACATGTCGGTTACCGGCGAAAAACAAGGCCTGATCACTGCCGGCGCCTTCACCGCCGACTCCGTTGGCAACACCTACCAGGAAGGCCACGAAGACCAGGTCATGGTTCAGGCTTTCAGCCACGACGTGATCATCCCGCGTGACCCACAATCCGGTCAGCCAACCGGTCAGCGCGTTCACAAGCCAGTGATCATCACCAAGGTCTACGACAAGGCTTCGCCTCTGCTGCAAGCCGCTCTGACCTCCGGCGAGCGCATGAGCGAAATCGTTATCCAGTGGTACCGTACTTCTGCTCAAGGTACTCAAGAGCACTACTACACCACCAAACTGGAAGACGCGATCATCGTCGCCATCAACAACAAAATGCACAACTGCCAGGATCCAGGCAACTCGCACTTCACCCACCTGGAAGAAGTGCAGTTCACCTACCGCAAAATCACCTGGACCCACGAAGTATCCGGTACTTCGGGTTCCGATGACTGGCGTGCTCCAGTCGTTTAATTACGGCTGATCGTTACAAGCATCGACCAGCCCTGCTGGTCGATGTTGTTTACGCCCCTCCAGAATTTCGCGTGCGTTGAACCGCCTGGCGGTAGTCGACGAACGCCGCTGTACAGCACGAGGAACAAGGGATGTTCGCGCCGGCCAATGAAACCCACTTTGCCCTGACCATCGAAGGGCTCTCCGCCGATTTTCAGGTATTCACCCTGACCGGCCGGGAAGCCATCAGCCAGCCTTTTGTGTTCGAGGTGGAGCTGGTCAGTGAGCAGCCGTCGCTGGACCTCGAAACCCTGCTGCACAAACCGGCCTTCCTGCAGCTGTCGCCCGATGGCAGCGGCATTCACGGCCAGATCTATCGCGCCGCGCAAGGCGATTCCGGCAAGCGCCTGACGCGCTATTCGGTGACCCTGCGCCCGCAATTGTCGTACCTGGCGCATCGCGTCAACCAGCGGATCTTCCAGAACCTCACAGTGCCGAAAATCATCGGCATGGTTCTCGAAGAGCACGGCATCCAGAGCAACGCCTACGAATTCAAGACCGGTTCGATCTATCCAGAGCGCATTTATTGCGTGCAATACGATGAATCGGACCTGCACTTCATCCAGCGCCTGTGCGAGGAAGAAGGTATTCACTACCACTTCCAGCACAGCGCCACGGCGCACAAGCTGGTGTTCGGTGATGACCAGACGGTGTTCCCGAAACTCCAGCCTGTGGCCTACCAGCAAGACTCCGGCATGGTCGCCAGCAATCCGGTGATCAAACGTTTCGACCTGCGCCTGGAAACCCGCACCAGCCGCACCACGCGCCGCGATTACGACTTCGAAAAACCGCGCCTGACCCTGGAAAGCGAAAACCGCGGCGACGCCCTGCCAGACCTCGAAGACTACGACTACCCGGGCCGGTTCATCGACCGCGAGCGCGGCAAGCACCTGGCCAAACGCGCCCTCGAACGCCACCGCAGCGACTTCCAGCTCGCCGAAGGCAAGAGCGATCAGCCGCTGCTGGTCAGCGGCCATTTCCTCGCCCTGACCGAGCACCCGAAAGCCAAGTGGAACGACCTGTGGCTGCTGACCGAAGTCCTGCACGAAGGCAAACAGCCGCAAGTGCTCGAAGAGTCGGTGACCAGCGACACCACCGCCCTCAAAGATGACTTCCATCAGGGCTATCGCAACCGCTTCCAGGCGACCCCGTGGGACGTGCCGAACCGCCCGCCCCTACGCCACCCGAAACCGCGCATCCTCGGCAGCCAGAGCGCCGTGGTCACCGGCCCCAAAGGCGAAGAGATCCATTGCGACCAGTACGGCCGGGTCAAAGTGCAATTCCACTGGGACCGCGAAGGCCAGGCCGACGACAAGACCAGTTGCTGGCTGCGCGTCTCCAGCGCCTGGGCCGGCGCCCAGTACGGCGGCATCGCCATCCCGCGCATCGGCATGGAAGTGCTGGTCACCTTCCTTGAAGGCGACCCCGATCAACCGCTGATCAGCGGCTGCCTGTACCACAAGGAAAACACCGTCCCGTATGAGCTGCCGGCAAACAAGACCCGCAGCACTTTCAAGACCCTGAGTTCCATGGGCGGCGGCGGTTACAACGAACTGCGCATCGAAGACAAGAAAGGTCAGGAGCAGATCTTCCTCCACGCCCAGCGCGACTGGGACGAGAACATCGAGCACGACCAGAAGATCCGCGTCGGCAACGAACGCCACGACACCGTCGAGCAGAACAGCTACACGGAATTCAAGGCCGAGGAACACCACACCGTCTACGCCGACCGCAAAGTCGAAGCCCGCGCCAACGACCACCTGACCGTGGGCGTGAACCAGCACATCAAGATCGGCACCGGCCAGTTCATCGACGCTGGCCAGGAAATTCACCTCAGCAGCGGCATGAAAGTCGTGCTCGAAGCCGGCGCCGAACTGACCCTGGTCGGCGGCGGCAGCTTCATCAAGATCGACGCCGGCGGCGTGACCATGAGCGGCCCGGTGATCAACATGAACTCCGGCGGCAGCCCCGGCAGCGGCACCGGCGCCGCCCCGTTGATGCCCGGCGTGCTGAAACAGGCCGACGCCGACAAGGCCGGCCAAGTCCTGACCCCGGCCCAAATCAACACCCTCAAACGCAACGCGCCGTTCTGCGAAGAATGCGAAAAATGCAAGGCAGGTGCCTGTGCCATCTGATCGACTGACACCCAAGGACTGGCTGGCGCAACAGCCGCTGCAGAGCGGTGAACGCCTGTACCTGATCATCAGCGCGGCGAGTGATGCCGACGCCCTGAAAACCCTGTACCTGACCGAACCCACCGCCCAGCTCCTGCCAATCTGGGGCGGCACGCCCTACTCCACCTGGCAACCGGTGATGCCCTACGTCACCGAACTCAAACCGAACGCGGCATTCCTGCCGTGGATCGCCGAAACCGACGCCCTCGACTGGGGCTGGCTGGCCATCTCACGCGCCGAACCGAACGACGTGTTCGAGCACCTGCGCAGCCTGACACAGGTGAAGATGCCGGACGGGACTGAGGTGTTTTTCCGGTTCTGGGATGGGCGACATATTTACCCGATTCTGAAGGGGCTTGGGGAGAAGGCCGGGGAAGTGCTGCCGGTGTTTGAACGGTATCTGATTAATGGGCAGACGCTGGAGGTTGGGACACGGGTGTTGCCGAAGGTGAAGGATTGGCCGTGGTGGGAGGTGCCGAAGGAGTTGCTGGATGGCTTAGCCAAGGAGAACCCGACGACACTGATCAGCAACCTGATGCAGTGGCTGGAAGAAGACCGCCCGGATATTTACAGCGCTTGGCCTGAGAACAACCTGAAGCTGAAAGTCAGCCGTTTCGTGCGCCGCCCGGATGCGCCGAAAAACCTTAAAGAAGCACTGTTAAACCACCTGATTCTGGAGCAAGGCTGATGGATCGCGTTGCCTTTGTTGACAACCAACTGAACACCTTCAAAGACAGTCTGAAGCTGTATCAGGAACAAACCAAAACCTGGTACGCAAGAGCCGCCGACAAGGCCAGTCGAGCCGCTGATCTGCCCTCCCTATTGGGCATGGAGCGCGTGATCAAGGTTGGAGACACCAGTAAATCAGTGAGCATGAACGACGGTAGTTTCGCCTCGAACGTGGCTCAGTGTCCTCTCAAAGGTCCATTGCTGATCGAAAGTAAATTCGAATCGGTCTACGACATCCCGATTGGCGACATCGAAGTCGAGATCGTCGCGGTGGAAGGTGGTGCGGTCAGCAAAGTCAAACTCGACGCTCAAGGCAAAGCTGAGTGGACCGGAGGTATTCCCGGCAAGTTCTATCAGATCCGCGTTCACAACGAAGTGACACCGGCGCAGATCGACGCCCTCTTCAGCTCCTACAGCGGCGTGACCGCTGACCTAGAGGGCTTCCTGCGTAAAGAGTGGGCAGGGTTCAAACCGCAATGGTCGAATCTGTCAGCTTCGGGCACCGCGATGGCTATCGGCAACGGCATTCTTGAAGGTGGCTGGGAGGCTATCAAGGGGGTGTGGGATGGCATCAGTCTGGTGCTCGATATCCTGCAAAATCCGAAGAAGTTTGCGGCGGACCTCGGAGCTGGCGCTGATGAGCTGATCAAGGTCGCCAAAAGCTCGCCAGACGTCATGAAGAAAGCCATGTTGCTGGCCAGTGACGAAGCCGCACTGTTCCTGTTGGTGCGCAGCGCAGTGATCTGGCTGGCCGGTTTGCCCCCCATGAAGATGGCAGGCGACGTGGCGAAAATGACCACAGCGATCGTCGTGGGCATCGCGATCGACATCGTGATTGGTGTGGTACTGACCATCGCAGCCGAAGGCACCGGTGTCATCTATCTCGCTGCCCGACTCAAGAAGTACGGTGAACTGGTCCTCAATGCCGTCATCGGTTTCGTAAAGTCGTTGTTCAAGATCATCAACGGCTTTATGGAATACGTCGCGAAGTACACAGCGGTTGCGGCGCGGGGTGTGACGGCCAAGGTGAGGAATGGTATTTCAGAGTTGCGTTTTGATGGGAAGCGTGTGACTACCGTCGAAACACCGAAAGCTCACCACGACGCTCCTGCACAATCTAAAACACCGGATGACAAAAGTGCGACTTGCGCTAAAAAGACGTGCACTAATGGTTGCCCGGTTTCTATGGTCACCGGCGAAGAGCTTCTGACATTGACCGACGGTGAACTCGGTGGACTTGCGCCATTTAGCTGGAATCGCCTCTATCGGACCAGTGCAGCAGAAATCGATTGCGGACTTGGTTTTGGCTGGAGCCACGCATTGGCACAGCGCATAGAAATCAATGCCGATGAAGTGATCTGGACTGATCATGAGAATCGGGTGATCACGTTCCCCCTTCCAAGCATCCAACGCCCGGCGATTACCAATAGTCTCTCGGAAGCCGCAATTTTCATCGGTGACGATCCATCAGAACTTATCCTCACCCAGGCCGGTGAGCAGACTCATTTCTATCACTTCCGCTACGATCGCAAAGGCGCAACACTGATTGCCATCAGTGACAAGTACGATAATCGACTTCATATCACGCGCGACATTCACGGTCGAATCAAACGTATAGACAACGGTGCTGGTCGTGCCTTGCTATTGCGCTATAACCGCAAACACATCGTGGCAGTCGACTATCAACAGTTCAGCCCGGCAGACAATCTGGAGGACGCATGGAGTACCGTCCAGACAGTTGTCAGCTATGCATATGACTCACAATATCGTCTGATCGAAGCAAAAAATGCAGCAGGAGAAGCCGAGCGTTACGCCTACGACGATCAGAACGTAATTCTTGAACGCCGGTTAGCCGGTGGTGCCAGTTTTTATTGGGAGTGGGAAAAAGAGGGCAAATCAGCACGCTGTATTCATCACTGGGCAAATTTCTCGCAGATGGATACTCACTACGCTTGGGATGATAAGGGTAGCGTTACCGTCACCAATGCTGACGGTAGCGAAGAAATATACACCCATGACGACCAGGCTCGGCTCGTTGCACAAATAGATCCTGACGGAGCCGAAAATCTCAAGGCTTACAACGACAATGGTCGCTTGATTGCGGAGCAAAATCCGCTTGGGGCGATCACCGAATACCTATACAACGATTCGGGACAACTTGTAGCGGTAATTCCTCCAGAAGATGAACCAACAGATTATGAGTACAGCAATGGATTCGTAAGCAAAGTCAGTCGCGGTAAAGCAGTCTGGAAATATAAACGCAACAATCAGGGTGATATCACCCAACAGACTGATCCGGACGGTAACACTACCCACTACAGCTATGACCGTCAGGGTCGTCTGCTGGAGATTGGCCACTGCGATGGCAGCCGTCATCAATTGAGTTGGAACAATCTCGGCCAACTACTGGAAGAGCGACTTCCGGATGGTGGTAAACGCAAGTACCGCTACGACGCACTTGGCCGTCAAATTACCCGTCAGGAAGAAAGTGGAGCCATCACCCAGTATCAATGGGATGCTGCTAATCGCCTTGCACAAATCACTCTGCCAGGCGGAGCAACTCGAGCATTTACTTACAACGCATATGGTCGTGTCACCGCCGAGCGCGATGAACTCGGCCGTATCACGCGTTACGAATACGCTGAGAATCTTCATCTTGTCAGCCGTCGCATCAACCCGGACGGCAGCCAACTACGCTATCGTTATGACAACTCACGTCTGCTGCTGACGGAGATCGAAAACGAGCGCGGTGAGCATTACCACCTCGACTACTACGCTAATGGCCTGATCCAGCAGGAAACCGGCTTCGACGGTCGTCGCACGGCTTACGAGTACGACCTCAACGGCCAACTGCTAAAGAAAATCGAGTTCGGTGACGATGGCAGCGAATTGGTCACTGAGTATCAGCGCGATGCCGCAGGCCGACTACTGGTGAAAACCCTTGCCGATGGCGAGGAAATCCACTACAGCTACGACGCCCTCGGTCGCCTCGTTAACGTCGACGACGGTCATTGGCCGCTCGCTTATAAATACGACCTGCAAGACCGGCTGATCGAAGAACACCAAGGCTGGGGCACGCTACGTTACGAGTACGACAGCGTTGGTCAGCTCAAACACTGCCGCCTCCCTGACGGCAGCAAGCTCGATTACCGTCACCAACCCGGCGGGCAACTCAACAGCATCGACCTCAACGGCTCGCGCCTGACCTCTCACAAGTTCAGCACCGGTCGCGAACAATATCGCCAGCAAGGTCTGTTGCTCAGCCAATACCAGTACGACGAACAGGGTCGTTTGCAAGCGCACAGCGTTGGCCAGCGAGACAAGAACCTCCTCCAGCGTCGTTATAACTACGACGCCAATGGCAATCTCGCGGGTATCGAGGACAGCCGCAAAGGCAACTGCAGCTACCACTACGACCCCCTCGACCGACTGATCAGCGTGCGCGGTGCTACGCCTGAAAGCTTCGCCCACGACCCGGCAGGTAACCTCCTCAGCCAAAACAATGAGGGAATCTCCAACCTCGCCAACGTCAAAGGGAACCGCCTGCTGATGCAGGGTGATCGTCATTACGATTACGACGCCTATGGCAATCTGATTCGCGAACGTCGCGGTACCAGCCAGAAACTCGTTACCGAATACCGCTACGACAGCCTGCACCGCCTCATCGGCGTCAGTCTCACAGGCGGCAGCACCGTATCCTACAAATACGACGCTTTCGGCCGCCGTATCGAAAAAACAGTCGACGGCAAGACCACCGAATTTCTGTGGCAAGGCGAGCGCCTGGTTGCTGAAAGTGCGGAAAACCGTTACCGCAGCTACATCTACGAACCGGGTAGCTTCCGCCCGCTGGCCATGCTCGACGGTGAAGGACCACGCAAAGCTACGCCGTTTTACTACCAACTCGACCACTTGGGCACGCCGCAGGAACTGACCGACTACAGTGGCGAAATTATGTGGTCCGCGAAGTATCGCGCCTACGGTAATCTCGTAGCTCTAGACGTCAACGAAATCGATAACCCGTTGCGGTTCCAAGGCCAGTATTTCGATGCGGAGACAGGGTTACATTACAACCTGAACCGCTACTACAATCCGGCCACAGGGCGTTTTTTGACGCCGGATCCGATCAAGCTTGCAGGTGGCTTGAATAGCTACCAGTACGTCCCTAACCCTACAGGGTGGGTGGATCCATTGGGTCTAAACTGCGTTCCTGGACAATGTCCAGATCCGGAACCACAAAAAAAATGGACTGATAAATCAGTATTCAATAAATACCCGGAAAAAACGGTTATAAAAACTTCTGGCCCTGAAGAGCAAGCTGCATTTTTACAGGAGCATCTTCCGGGGCTGCCGAAAGAGCAGGCTCAGATGTTACTCGAGGACTCTTATAAAAAAGGTACTTCAGTAGTGATTGGAGGAAGCAGAGTTAGAGGTGATAATCTTCCCGGCAGCGATCTCGATGTCGGATTCGGGCATCTCAACGCAAACCAAGCGGGTAAGCATGTGAAAGCGCTTGAAAGTAAATTTGCAGGTCAAGATGGATTCTTATCGCTCGAAAAAACAAGAATTGTCCCTGGAAACAAAACTGCAAATATTGAAGAAATAAAGTCTCCGGAAGAATTTTTCCAACGTTCAGGAACACGTTCCGGCCTTGACCCAAAAGCCGGACAAGAATACAAACCTTCTGGCTCCATCACACTTGAAAAAGATGGAACAATTACTCTGCTACCACCAGGAACAACGCCATGATATTTAAATCATCAGGAGAGCTTACCGATCCTCGCCTTGTTGGCTATAGGAGTCTCGGCTTTGGGGAAAACATTAATCTTGAAACAAAAAAATTCGAATTAACTATAAATCTTAGCGAGATCCCAGAGCACTTCTTAAAACAAGCTAACAATTTTATTCAACAATGCAAGGAGGATGACAAACAGCAAGAGTTTGCGGACATACCGGAGCTAGCGCAATTGTGCTACCCAGACTACTCAAGCATGCTTGAGAAATATCCTGCGCTGGCTGCAACCCTAATCAAGGATTATTTATATTTTGACTTATTAAACTCCATATTCCCAAATTCAGAAAACTTAAAGCTTGTAATTAATAGCATTCAGGGCATTACGCTTGCCGACTCCAGCCTAATTATTTCCGGCGAAACATTCCCTTTTCAATTCATTAAAAAAAATAACTAAAAGACAATGAGCCAGAGAAACAGCAAGCCCTATAAATAATCAATCCCAAAAAGTCACACTCAGAACAATCTACAGACTCTTACTATTTGATCTCACTCCGACTCCCCCGTCACTTTCTGCAATCTGGCTCGCGAACGCCATGGAGCTGGGCAGAAACTGATTACCGTATATAGACAGGGCTGGATATACCTCGGTCAGCTGCTGGAAGAACGTCTGCCAGAAGGCGATCAACTCGCTACGACGCACTGGGTCGGTAAATCACTCGCCAGGAAGAATCGGGCGCCATCACCCACTACCAATGGGATGCGGCCAACCGCCTGGCACAAGTCACGCTGCCGGGCGGTGCAACACGTGCCTTCACCTACAACGCCTATGGCAACGTCACCGCCGAACGTGACGAACTCGGCCGCATCACTCGCTACGAATACGCCGACAACCTGCACCTGGTCAGCCGCCGCATCAACCCGGACGGCAGCCAACTGCGCTACCGCTACGACAACTCGCGTCTGCTGCTCACCGACATCGAAAACGAGCGCGGCGAGCATTACCAGCTCGATTACTACGCGAACGGCCTGATCCAGCAGGAAACCGGCTTCGACGGTCGCCGCACGGCCTACGAATACGACCTCAACGGCCAGTTGCTGAAGAAAACCGAATTCGGTGATGACGGCAGCGAACTCGTTACCGAGTATCAACGCGACGCCGCTGGCCGTCTGCTGGTAAAAACCCTCGCCGATGGCGAGGAGATTCACTACAGCTACGACGCCCTCGGCCGCCTGGTAAACGTCGACGACGGTCACTGGCCGCTCGCCTACAAGTACGACCTGCAAGACCGCCTCATCGAGGAACACCAAGGCTGGGGCACCCTGCGCTACGAGTACGACAGCGTTGGCCAGCTTTGCCACTGCCGCCTTCCGGATGGCAGCAAACTCGACTATCGCCACCTCTCCGGCGGACGCCTGAGCAGCATCGACCTCAATGGCTCACGTCTCACCGCTCACCAGTTCAGCGCCGGTCGCGAACAACAGCGTCAACAAGGCCTGCTGCTCAGCCAATACCAATACGACGAACAAGGCCGCCTGCAAGCACACACCGTCGGCCAGCGTGATAAAAACCTGTTCCAGCGTCGCTACAACTACGACGCCAACGGCAACCTCGCCGGCATCGACGATAACCGTAAAGGCAATCGCAGCTACCATTACGATCCACTTGATCGGCTCATTAGCGTACGCGGCACGACACCGGAAAGCTTCGCCCATGACCCGGCGGGTAACCTGCTGGGTCAGAACAACGAAGGCACAGCGAACCTGGCCAACGTCAAAGGCAACCGTCTGCTGATGCAAGGCGACCGCCACTACGACTACGATGCCTACGGCAACCTGATCCGCGAACGTCGTGGCGCCGGCCAGAAACTCGTCACCGAATACCGCTACGACTGCCAGCACCGCCTAATCGGCGTAAGCCTGCCGGGTGGGAGCACCGCGTCCTACAAATACGACGCCTTCGGCCGACGCATCGAAAAAACCGTCGACGGCCACACTACCGAGTTTCTGTGGCAAGGCGAACGATTGATCGCTGAAAGCGCCGACAACCGCTACCGCAGTTACATCTACGAACCCGGCAGCTTCCGTCCATTGGCGATGCTCGATGGCGAAGGCCCGCGCAAAGCCACGCCGTTTTACTACCAACTCGACCATCTGGGCACACCGCAGGAACTCACCGACTACAGTGGCGAGATCATGTGGTCGGCGAAGTACCGCGCCTACGGTAACCTCGCTGCGCTGGACGTCAGCGAAATCGATAACCCGCTGCGCTTCCAGGGTCAGTATTTCGACGCCGAGACGGGGTTACATTACAATCGGCACCGCTACTACAATCCTGGCACTGGGCGGTTTTTGACGCCGGATCCGATCAAGCTTGCAGGCGGTTTGAATAGCTACCAGTACGTGCCTAATCCTACGGGGTGGGTGGATCCGCTTGGTCTGAACACTTGTCCTGGCGGCGAGAATTGTACGCCTGGAGTGGGGGCTGACGATGCTGCAACAAAACCACAAGTAAATGAGGGCGATCAAAAAGCACCTGAGACAGGAGGCGCAGCTCGAGCTGCTCAATACTCTGCAAATTGGCCTAAAGCAAATTTAAATAATGCTGTGGAAAAATTCGCCGGCAACAATCCTATAATCAGCACCACTGATAAGGGTAAGAAAATATACGAAAACCCTCAAAACGGAGTAGAAATAGTAGAAGACATGAATGGAAACTATTTTAGAGTTTACGCCCCCCTCACTTCCCGGAAAACGTAAATATCTGAACCTTGACTTAATTGTACCTAGCAACAAAACGCTTCCGAACGGAAAGCAAACAGGCAGATCGCAAAGCGAATACAACGAAGTTACGCATTTTAAAGGAACCATAGAAGTGAAAACAATTTCAGTGCCAGTAACCGTGGAAGCAATGAATCGATTAGACTTTGATGCATGTTTACCGGGAGATCTGGAAGAAATTTTTCTTTCCGAAGATGAATTCTCAACCCTTGTAAAGACCGGAGCAATTGAAAAAATTAACTCAACATTAGGAATACTTATAGATGAGTACGAAGACGAAAAAATACAAGGAATCTCAGAGTTACAAACATCCCTCAACATATTCCAAGAAGCATTAAAAACCACCAACACCGAAATAATAAACAAAATCTTAAAGCTTAATGAATCAGCAATAAAACATAATACTGGATTGTTTTTTTACTTCTGAATTTTTCCCAGAAATATATAAACTAATAAAAACTACAAATCCATATTTAATACTCAACTTAAAGAATATCGAAAAAAACCATTCGTCATCCGATAAAAATGGCAACTCAACATAACTGAATGACATAAACACGTAAACGCTTTCAATTTATAAAAAATAATGGATTTCTATTTCTGGTGAAATCACTCACCAAAAAACTGAGCATACCTATACTGCTTCAGCTTGCCACTTTTTTATCAAAAGTGATTGAACGCCCTCCCTTTGGCCTTCTTTTCAGAAAATAAATCCGCCCCCTTTTCATTGCAAAATTTCGATGACTGGAAAAATCTTCAATGAAGACCACTTTTGAAACTGCTTTAGACCTTCACGAAATATCTGATTTCTTTAAAGGAAATGGACAATATTTTGCTCGAGACTCCGACTGGGGAGACCATCTTTTTATCAGCAACTGGCAGGAAATGTGCAGTGTTTTAAAAAATCAGAAAGCCGCACAAAATTTACTCACATCGATATTTGAAGATTACGCAAAATATTTGAAGGAAGATTATTC
Organism: Pseudomonas sp. S8; assembly: GCF_050473925.1. NCBI lineage: Bacteria > Pseudomonadati > Pseudomonadota > Gammaproteobacteria > Pseudomonadales > Pseudomonadaceae > Pseudomonas > Pseudomonas sp. S8. The sequence goes on along the minus strand of NZ_JBFDVZ010000016.1, from coordinate 464,235 downwards.
AGATGCCGAAGGATTATTCTCAAATATAAGCGCTTACTACACACTTAAAAATAAAATAACCTTTTTATCGAGCAATAGTTACGACTTAATCGAAAGTCTTGACGAGAGAAGCAAGAAAGATATAGGAAAACTATTTCGTTTGCTTAGGCAACAGTACGATTTAAAAAACAAAGATCTGCCAAAGTACACTTTTGATGAGGAAATCAAACGATTAAAGCTCAAGGGATGCACTCTTAACCTTGAACAGCTTTGAAAAAGCATGCAGATCACGACTTCGGCACAGCTGATGATAGACATTTAAAGAATTCAAAGTCTAAAAACTCTGCTAACCCCATAAAAATATCACATTAATATCAGCGACCACCCGACACGATAGAAAAACGAATACAGGGCACAGATTTTTTGTGTAGGCAGCCCAAAAAAGCAATCAAAATAAATCTGTTCCCTTTTGCCTCTTTTGCCTTCGATGACACTAGGACCGGAAAGGTCCCCGGCACCAATGAACACTACCCCTTCAAGGGAAAAAAAATGAAAACCTGGAATGAATTTGATGGCAACACCTTATTCAATAGAGTGTTCACCAAACCCATTAAAATTAGCACGATAAATTTATTCCAAATAACAATCGACAACAACAGACCTAACATAACCTTCGAATTCGATATCCCAGAAACCCCCGACTCCGCACCTGAAAAATGGATAAAGATGGGATTCAACACTTGCCGCATTGGCTTGAGCTGCAACGGAGTCAAGGAATTATTCTTAAAAAACATACCTACTCAAGAGAGCCTCACTATCAAAATAGAGATAATTGACGAGTATTTTTTAATCCGTGCAGAAAATAAAAACTCTCTATTGGAGTTCAAAACAAAATACCCAGTACTTTTCGGCCCTTCGGTTTACATGAGCACCCATGAATAAACATCAAATCACACTCACCAACAACTGGATCGCCACCTTCGAAAACAACGGTGAATTCCGCATGGGAGCCGAAGGCTGGAGCTTGGTCCTGCAAGGGCCTGACGGCAGAAATATCAATTACTTCGCGGACCAGATCATTTTGGTCAACGATGACGACGGCACCCAGGCTAATTCGTGCATTCGTCTATCCAGCGACGGTGTCTACGGTTATTTGAGCACAGCCGTTGATAGCTGCTGGGTGATCGATTTTTCGCGGTGCATGATCGCCCCGCACCGAGTGAGCATCCATCACTACCATGACGCCTACGACGAAAGCGTGGCAGCTTACGAACAACCGGCCTTCAAGCGTGCGAGGCAATATATCAGTGTGGTTGGAAGGTACGTCTATCTGACCTTCCCGCTGACCAAAGATGAAGACTTCCCCAAGGTATGGGAAGAGTATCTGTCCATACGCAAACGCCAACTGGATGAGCTCTATTTCAGAAACTGATCAGTGGGCGCCAATATCATCGTAGCTATTTGTGCGCCCTACCCGATCAACTCGTCCATCACCTCATACTTAACCACCACCCGATTCCGATACAACCTCACCCGCTCCACCAATTCCCCCACCTGCCCCTTCTCCCTCACCTCCCGCCAGATCTCGTTCTCCCGATAGACCCGCTCCTCCTCCCGCACAAACCGGTGCCCTTCCTGAAACACGTGATACCGATACGCCCGCACCTGATCGCACAACAACTCGCCCTCCAGCTGCGTGTCCCCCACATTCAACTTCAACTGAAAACTCCGATCCGTCGGGTTGTGCAGTACCAGGTCAACGTAGTTGTAGAAAATTGCCGCACCGGAACCGAATGGCAGCACTCGCCCTTCATCCGGGAATGGATCGAAGCTGTGGTTGGAGCGTTCAACAACGACCAGCGGCGAGTGAATCGCCATCCAGTGGATCAGGTTGCTCAGTTGGCAGATTCCGCCGCCGATACCGCTGCGTGCTTCGCCGAAGGACAGTTCCATGCCTTCGACGTAGTCGCGTTTGCGGGTTGGGCGGCCGACGAGGCGGCAGAAGGAGAAGTGTTCGCCGGGGGCGATGATGAGGCCGTCGATGGCGGCGACGGCGAGTTTCAGGTTGATGACTTTGTTGTGTTGCAGGGCGAGGTCGGAGTCGCCGAGTTTGCGGATGAGTTTTGAGGTGTGTTTCAGGTAGCGGAATGGCAGACGGTCAGCGCCGGCAACCAGGCGTGCGTAGCGATTGCTGGAGCAGTGCCAGGCGATCTGGCGGAACAGTCTTTTTTGCCACACGCGCAGCCAGTACAGGGCCGGGTGGTAGAGGGAAAGTGGTTTCATCCGTGGGGCGACGGCAGGTGCCGTTTCTTCCTTGAAGCATCTGAGGGGCGCGCAGTTTAGCCTGTGGGCCGGCTTGCGTCGTGCGCGAGATGTCCTGTCTCGAAACACCTCGCCTCACTTCCTGAACAGCAAATTAAGCTTCAACTAAGCTTGCGTCGCTAGCATCCCGGCCCGAGAGACACCTGTCGCCGATCAACCGCGGATGAGCTTCCTGAATGAACCAGTTTGATTTACCAGCCGTTACGCAGCCGAATTTCAGTCTTGTACTGGTAAATTACAAAACCCCGGACATCACCCGGATGTGCCTGGAGCTGTTGCGCGAGCATGTCCAGGCGCAGCGCATTCCGGTTTGGGTGGTGGACAATGATTCTGCCGACGCCAGTCTGGATTATTTGCGCTCGCTGGACTGGATCAATCTGATCGAACGCTCCTCTCCCAGCAAAGAAGCGGGACATATTGCCCATGGCAAGGCGCTGGATCTGGCGCTGGGAAAAGTTGAAACCGACTATCTGTTTTTGCTGCACACCGACACTTTTGTCTACGACAAGGAAGTCTTCGCGATGATGCTGCGTGAGTGCGAAAAGTCTGCAGACATCGCTGCAGTCGGGTGTGTCGAGCAAATCAATCGTGGGATTGTCAGAGACACCTGGCGACTAACTTCGCGGTTTTGCAAACACTATATTCGCCGGGCGAAAACGGCATTGGGTTTGCGCAGTAAAGAGCCGAAACCTTATCGGGAAACTCACCTCAAAAGTTTTTGCACGTTGTGGAACGCCAGGTTGATGAAGTCTCAGGGACTGCACTTTTGCATGGATGACCGAGTTCCCGGTTATACCGTGCAGGATCGAATGGTCGCATTGGGCTACGGCATCAAGCTGCTGTCACCGCGCAAGATTTTCCGCTATCTGGATCACATCCAGGCAGGCACCGTCGCTGCCGCCGGCACCTACGGCAAAAACCACCGTCGTACCAGAATGTACGAGGCCACTCTCAAACGTTTTGAAAAGCAAGCATCGGTTTGATCACGAACACAAAAAAGGGCGACTGCAAAGTCGCCCTTTTTTTAATCTGAAATTGTATACATCCGCTCCGAGGAGGTGTTCGCCCAGTGTAATGGCCTGGCAATCCATGCACCGGTAAAGAGCCCTGACACTGGGCGAACGGGAAGGATTTTAATAGAAGTTGGCGGATATGTCGTCATATACAAAGGTAAATTTTATGTACGAAAAAGTTAATAGATATTTATCGACGAAATCCTTTCGTGAAACTTTCACTGCATAGCTCAACTCATTTCAGATGATTGTTCTCATACAATAATCTGTACAAGAACAACCATCTTGTAGAGTCAATACTCAACTTTCATGCTGACTGGTCACTTTTAATACATCGGTATAAGTGACAACTACGCTCTGCCCGACTTTCAGATCTTTCAGCTTGGCTTGGATTTCAGGCTTTTTCACGTCGAGTGTTTTCGACTGACCCTGCGGGTTTTGCAGGGTCACTTGATTATTCTTCAAATCAATTTTGGTGATTTTCAGTTGCACCTGAATCTGGCGATAGGCCTCACCGCCCGGGTTTTCGCTGCCCGGCGCCTTGCGCAGCTCACCGCTGCGTTCGACGGTGCCAGGCAGACCTTTATCCACATCGGTATCGAGGTAAGCCGCCACCGAGCGTTGGACTTCGAGTTTTACCAGGTCGCCGACCTTGAGGTTGGCGAGGTTTTTCGCCTTGTCGCTGAGCTGGACGTGAACCTGACGGCCTTCTGCGCCTTCGAGCACGACCTGATGGTTGGCCGCATCGACGGCCAGCACTTTGGTGGTGACCTGATCGGCCTCGACGGTGGCGGACAGCGGAATGTCCGCCGCCATGGCAACGAAGCTGGTGGCGGACAGAACGGTTGCGAGGGTGATGGCCTTGGCCAGAGCGTGGAGCTTCATAAGCGGTACTTTCCCTGTAGTGAATGGCAGCAACCGGCGCCAACGCGTGTTTGGCACCGAATGTGCCACTGAGCATAGACGCTGTTCAGGGCTTGGCTGTTGTTTATGCCGGGTCCTCAGGCTTCGGGGTCATCCAGTTCGTTGGCGATATTCGCGGCGGGCGAATCCTTGTGCAGGTCGTCGGCCTTGGCGCGCAGGATCTGCCACTGCTCCAGATCGATCGCGCCTTGACCGAGCAGGTCGTCGGCGATGCGTTGCAGGTCGAAATAGTGAGCGTCGGGGGATTGCTGCCAGTAGGTCTGATCGTCGAACAGGCGCTGCCAGGTGGTGAGGTCTGGGGGTTGCAGGTCGTCGCTCATGGCTAATCCTCCACGGGTAATAGTTTGTAGAGGCTGCGCAATGAAACGGAGTTCAACCCAATCCCTGTAGGAGCTGCCGCAGGCTGCGATCTTTTGATCCTGTTTTAAAAATCAAAGTCAAAAGATCGCAGCCTTCGGCAGCTCTTACATAAATGGCAATGCAGCAGTCAGTACCCGGTCATTTCCAGATAGCCGCGCCCGCCATGGCTGCCGCTGATCTGCACCGGGCCCTCCCAATAAGGAATGCGCAGGTCCATCCAGGCCTTGGGGTTGAGCGCGTCGAGGCTGATGTCGAGGTGTTTGTCGGGAATGCTGATCGACCAGCGCACCGGCATCGTGTGCCCGGCAATTTTTGCGCTGTCCTTGGGTGTGAGTCTGATCTGCTCGCCGTGCAGGGTTTCGGTACGGCCGTCGGCATTGATCCAGGTGCCAGTCAGATACGGCGCGCCATCGGTTTGTCGGGTGCGGAACAGCATCAGCGACTCACCACTGTCCAGGTGCAGGGAAAACCAGTCCCACCCGGTCTGATTGGCCGCCAGCGGCTGGCTGCTCCATTCCCGGTCCAGCCACGCCGGGCCGCTGACGGTGTAGGTCTGGCCGTCGATTTGCAGCGTGCCGCTGGCCTGAAAGAACGGCTGACTGTAATAGTACGAAGCCTGGCCTTGTTCGGATTTGCGGCTGAAGCCCTTGTCACCCTGCAACACCAGCGGCCGACTGGAGGTGAGGTGCAATTGATAGCTGAAGGCTTTGTCGCGGGCACTGAGTTGCACATCCGTCAGCGGATCCTGCGCCTGACTGGCGAAGCGCCAATCATCGATCCACGCCTCGAACGGCGCCACGTTAACCCCGGCCTGCCCCACTCCGCCCCGGGCATAGCGCTCGGCAGCATGGTGCGCGGTGGCCGACGTCACCGCGGCATGCCCGAGCCAGATCGTCTGGTTGGCCCAGCCCGATTGCTCTGGCGCAGGTTTTAACGCACTGCGAAACAGCGTCCATTGCACACCGAAATCGTGGCCCTGCTGATCCTTGAGATTGGCGGTGACGTACCACCACTCGATACGAAATCCGTCGTGGGCGCCGTGATCCGCCGGGAAGCTGAACACCCGCCCCGGCACCACGGGAGTGAACTGAGCGGCCTGATCGCCGAGCCCGGCAAAACCCTTCTCTTCAGAAACAGGCTGATCGCAGCCGCCCAAAAGCAGCAGCGTGAAAAGCAACACAACCCGCTTAATCCTCATGAGCAAACGTCCTCAGCAGATCCGCCGGTTGCGTGCGGTACAACGAATACAGCGGCCACGCTGATGCCAACAAGGTCGCCAGTAACGCCAATCCCATCAATTGCACCAATTGCAGCGGGAAGATCCGCAACGGTAAACGCCAGCCGAATGCCTGCACATTGATTACCGCATCCAGACACCACGCCAGGGCGATCCCCAGCGGCAACGCCAGCACCAGCGTCAGCAGCGCGAGCAACCAGGTCTGGCCGAGGTTGAGCAGCATCAACTGCCGGCGCGTCACGCCCAAGGCCCACAGCGGCGCCAGTTGCCCGAGGCGGCTCTGGCTTTGGGTCAGCAAACTGATGAACAGCGCCACACCGGCCACCGCCAAAGTGAGGCTGTTGAGCGCGGCGGTGGCGGCGAAAGTGCGTTCGAAAACCTGCACCGACCAACCTTTGAGCCGCGCCTGATCCACGATGCGGCTGTCATCGAGCTGAAAGCGCGTTTGCAGCGCAGTCAAAAACGACGGGATGTCAGGCGACGCGATGCGCAGGTTGAAACGGTTCGGCGTCAGCGTCGGCCACAGGCGCAGCAGGTGGTTGCTGTTGACCAACAAATGGCCCTTGGGATTGCCGTAATCGGCGTAGATGCCGACGATGCGCGGTGACCACGGTCCGCCCGGCGTCGGCACGCTCAGATGATCCCCCGCGCGAACCTTCAGCCGTCGCGCCAGTTGTTCGCTGAGCATCACCGCATCGTCCGTCGCCAGGTGCGCCCACGGATCGCCGGCAATCGCCTCGAGCAACGGCCAGTGTTGGCGATAGTAAGGATGGTCGATCACCCCGAACACATCCGCCGGCCAGCCCTGCAGGGTCACGGCTACTTGCCAGTTGGGCAGCACCGCGCTGACGTTCGGCTGTTGTTTGAGCCAGACGTACATCTCGCGCGATTGCGCCGGATTCACCGGGTTGAGGTACAGCTCGGCACTCAGGCGTTGTTCGAGCCAGTCATTGAAGGTCTGGCGAAATCCGGCGGTCATGCTGCCCGCGCCGATGTTTGCCGCCAGCGCCAGCAGCAGCGCCATCAGCGCCAGACTCAGTGCCGGTAACTGTTGGCGGCAGTCAGCAAGAAACCACTGACCCAGCACCGAACGACTGCGCCCAAGCAATTGATTGAGCACCGCGCTGAGCACCACCGGCAATGCCAGCGCAGCGCCCAGCAGCAACCCGGCCATCAATACAAAACCGCTGCTCAGGCTGTCGCCCCAGACCAACGCCAGCAGTGCAATCAGCGCCAACATCGCCGCCAGCCAACCCTGACGGCGCAACCAGCGTGCATGCTGCTGATGCCAGGCCTGTGGATCCGCCACCGCCAACAGCGGCAAACGTGCCGCACGCAACAGACTGTTGGCGCCGGCCAGCAACGCGCCGAACAGACTCAAACCAATACCGCTGAACCACCACCACGGACTCAGGCGTAACTGCCCCGCCACTTCCGCGCCGTACAAACCACGCAGACTGGCGGCGACATCAGGCAGCAACACGCTCGCCAGCCAGTAACCGCTGACGACGCCGAACACCCCGCCAATCAACGCCAGCACACCGAGTTCGACGATCAGGCTGCCGATCAGCATCCGCGCACTGACCCCGCAGGCACGCAACGTGCGCAGCAGGCCACGACGCTGCTCCAGTGCCAGACCGATAGCTGCGTGCACGATGAACAGTCCGACCACGAACGAGAGAAATCCCAAGGCATCAAGATTCAGGTGAAAGCTCTCGGTCAGGCGCGCCAGATTGTTTTCCTCGGCGCTGCTTTTGAGCTGCAACCGGCCATTGAACGCGGCCGGCAACTCGGCATGAAAATCCTTGGGCAGTAACAAGCGCGACAGTTGCCGGGGTTGCTCAAGCACGGTTTGCGCAACACCGATATCCACCAGCAACACGCCCGGCGCCATGTCCTGTTGCGCGTGCAGCGGTGGCAGGCTTTGTCCGTTGACGGCCTGCGGTGTTGCGCCTTCGATCAGGCCCAACGCGTGCAGGGTTTCCGGGGAAATCCACGTGCTGCCCGGCGGCGAGAGGAACGCGACGATGCGCTCGATTGGCATCGCCTGCCCGGCCACGGCGGAATCCACCGGCAGCGACACCGGTTCGATGCCCATCAGTTGCAGGCGCTGATCCGGGTGATCCTTGAGTACCAGCCGCCCCTGCAGCAGCGGCGAGACCGGCCAGCCCTGGCGGCGCAGGTCAACGAACCATTGCTGGGTAAACGTCGCTCCATTGGGCGTAGCAAGGCTGGCCTGTGGTTCGCCGCCAATCATCTGGCTCGCCCGGGCGTAACTGTCGCGGGCCTGGCTGTTCAGTGCCTCGACGCCGGTCAACAGACTGGTGGCCAGCCACAAACCCGTCAGCACACTGAAGAACTGCACCGGATGCCGCCGCCAATGGCTGAGCAGCGCACGCAGGGTTTGCCAGAACACGTTCACGTCAGGCGGCCCTTGGACAACACCACCCGCTGCGCCAGTCGCGCCGCCACGCGCGGGCTGTGCGTGACCATCAGCAGCGTGGTCGGCGTGTCGTCGAGCAACTCCAGCAACAGACGCAGCACTTCATCGCTGGTGGCTTCGTCGAGGCTGCCGGTGGGTTCGTCGGCCAGCAGCAGTTTCGGTCGCGACGCCAACGCCCGGGCCAAAGCAACCCGCTGCTGCTGGCCGCCCGACAGTTGTTCGGGATAACGCTTGAGCAAATCACCCAAACCCAGGCGCTGCACCAGATGCGCTTGCCAGCGCGGGTCATGGCGCCCGGCCAGACGCGCCTGAAACGCCAGATTGTCCTCGACCCGCAGGCTGCCGATCAGGTTGAACTGCTGGAACACCAGACCGATTTCAGTGCGCCGCCAGTCGGCCAGTTGCGCTTCGTTCATCTGCTCCAGCCGATGCTCGCCGCTGTGAATGCTGCCGCGATCAACCTTGTCGAGGCCGGCGATCAGGTGCAGCAAAGTGCTTTTGCCACTGCCGGATTCGCCCATCAGCGCCAGGCTGCCGCCGGGTTCGAGCGTCAGGTCGACGCCTTGCAGCACCGGGAGCGGGCCTTGGGGCGTGGCGTAGCTTTTGAAGATGTCGCGAACCTCAAGCATGGGCAGACCTGATCGATGAACCTGGCCCTAGGATAGCGGCCCTGAATGGTTTTTGTCCGTTGACGATCATTGTCGCGCCAGACCTGCGCCCTACCCTCCGGGATGGATCCACCCATAACGATAAAAACCGGAGACACCATGCCCCGCTTCATTTTGAGTTCCCGCAGCCTGCTGGCCTGCCTGATCACCGCATGCCTGAGCCCGTCGGCGCTGGCCGCCGACGCGCCCGTCACGCCCAGCACACAGACCATCGCCAGCAACGCTGCCGTCCTGCAACAACTGCCTTTCAGCGACCGCACGGATTACGAGTCCGTCAGCAAAGGCTTGATCGCGCCGTTCAAAGGCCAGGTCAAGGACGCCGCCGGCAACGTGATCTGGGACGTGCAGGCCTACGATTTCCTCAACAAGGATCAGGCGCCGGAATCGGTCAATCCCAGCCTCTGGCGCCTGGCCCAGCTGAGTGCCCACGCCGGTCTGTTCGAGGTCAGCCCCAGGCTCTATCAGGTGCGCGGTCTGGACCTGGCGAACATGACCATCATCGAAGGTGATGACGGGCTGATCATCATCGACCCGCTGACCATGGCCGAAACCGCCAGAGCGGCGCTGGATCTGTACTACGCCAACCGCCCGCGCAAGCCAGTGGTGGCGGTGATTTACAGCCATACCCACGTCGACCATTTCGGTGGCGTGCGCGGAGTGATCGACGAGGCCGACGTCAAGGCCGGCAAGGTCAAGGTGTTCGCCCCGGCCGGGTTCATGGAACACGTGATGAGCGAGAACGTTTACGCCGGCAACGCCATGAGCCGCCGCGCGCAATACCAGTTCGGCAGCCTGCTGCCACGGGGCGAACAGGGTCAGGTGGATGCCGGCCTGGGCAAGAGCACACCCACCGGCGGCACGATTACTTTGATAGCGCCCACCGACCTGATCGCCAAAGAGCTGGAAACCCACACCATCGCCGGAATGCAGGTCGAGTTTCAACTGACGCCCGGCACCGAGGCGCCGGCGGAAATGAACCTGTATCTGCCTGAGTTGAAAGCCCTGTGCATGGCCGAAAACGCCACGCAGATGATGCACAACATCCTCACCCCCCGTGGCGCACAGGTGCGCGATGCCAAAGCCTGGTCGCAATATCTGGACGACAGTCTGGCGCGCTATGGCGACAAGGCCGACGTGTTGTTCGCCCAGCACAACTGGCCGACCTGGGGTGGCGAACGGATCCGTACGTTTCTCGCCGATCAGCGCGACATGTATGCGTTTCTCAATGACCGCACGCTGCACTTGCTCAATCAGGGCCTGACCCCACTGGAGATCGCCGACGCGATCAAGAAACTGCCCGGCGACCTCGACCGCAAGTGGTACACGCGCGGCTATTACGGTTCGCTGAGTTTCAACACCCGTGCGGTGTATCAGCGCTACATGGGGTTCTATGACGGCAACCCGGCCAACCTCAATCCGCTGCCACCGGTGGACACCGCCAAACGTACCGTCGAGGCCATGGGCGGCAGCGCCGCAGTGCTGGAAAAAATGCACGCGGCAATGAGCGCCGGCGATTATCGCTGGGCCGCACAACTGGGCAATCAGTTGCTGTTCGCCGAGCCGGACAGCGCCGACGCGCACAAGGCTCAGGCCGAGACGCTGGAGCAATTGGGTTACCAGAGCGAAAACGCTACGTGGCGCAACATGTACCTGACCGGGGCCATGGAATTGCGCAACGGCGTGCCACCCCACGCCGGAACTTCGGTATCGGTGGACATGGTGCGAGCGATGAGCCCGGAAATGTTCTTCGATTATCTGGCGGTGCGCCTGGACAGCGACAAGGCCGTCGGCCATGACCTGACGCTGAACTGGACATTCGAGGACCAGAACAAGGACTTCAACCTGACGTTGCGCAACGGCGTTTTGACGCATCGCTCGGGCCTTAACCCGAGCGCCGATGCCAGTGTCAGCCTGAACAAGGACACGCTGGAGAAGATCAGCCTCAAACAACTGGACTTCCCCACGGCGATGCAGAAGGGCTTGATCAAATTGGGCGGCAACGGCAAGAAGCTCGGCGAGTTGATGAGCAGCCTGGACACATTCGGGCCGCAGTTCAACATCGTCACTCCTTAAACCGCGTCGCGCCCTTCGCGAGCAGGCTCGCTCCCACAGCATTACGCTGAACCCTGCTCGCGAAGGCGTTGGCCCAGGCTACACAGAAACCACTTCAACCACTGGCATCCGCCACCGCTGCTCAACCACCTCCCGCGCCGGCCCATACAACCGCAGAATCAGCGTAAACGCCCCACTCTCCGGCGTCGGCAGCCAATTGCTCAGTTCACCCGCTTCAGGCGCCACGCTCTGCATCAGCAGCGTCAGTCCGCCGTCACTGTCCGTCTGCAACGCATCGCGACTGCTCAAGCAATAGCGGTCGATCGCGTTCGCCACCAGTTGCCGATCCGGCAAGTCATACAACGTCAGCGACCAGAACTCACTGGCCGGCGGCAATTGCCCCGGTGCGAAACGCAGGCGATAACGTCGCCCGCCCTGCAAGGCTTGACCCTGATTATCCAGACGGGCGCCGGTGTAGAAGGCCTCTTCAACGCTGTTGCCGTAAATCCCCATCAGCGCTCCCACCGCACGGTTTACATAGTTGCCGTGCATCGCTTCACGGTTGCCGAACAGGCCCAGCGTACTGCGCGTCTGTGTCACCGCCGTTTGCAGTTGTGCCTGCGCTTGCTGGATGCCGACAATCAGCGCTTGCTGTTGATCGGCGGATTGGGCGGCGAAATCGAACGGTTGCCCCGGCACGATGCCGATTCTGGCAAAACGCTCGCGCAGCGCCTGCTCCGACGGCTGCGTCGGGCACAGCGCCAGAATCTGATTGAGCACGCCGATAAACGCCGGCCCCAATCCGCTTTTACTGTCCCACGCCGGCCAGGCAAGCGGCGCGGCCGCTGTCGGTGCCGGGCCACCGGTGTATTCGTGCAAGCCGCGCAAACGGTATTGCTGCTGCAAGCTACGCACGGCGGGCATGTCATCGGCATTCTTCAGACCCGTGCGGCCGAGGATCATGACGATCTCGGTTTCACTGCGCAGCACGGCTTTGATGCCGCTCGGCGCAGTGCCCTGCCAGTGCGGCCCGGCGATCAGGTAATCACCGGCCTCGCGACCGGTACTGAGCACTCCGACATAGCCGAAATTGTGGGTGTACTGATCAACCAGTTGATGCACGTAGTACCGGTCCTTTTCCACCGCGGGCACGCTCAGGACCTGCGGCTCACTGCGCAGGTCGAGCCAGGCCCAGGAGTACGGCGTGTCGTTGTTGGGCGTGACGATTTCGCGATTGACCGGGGTGTAGAGCTGGCTGTAATGGCGAAAGCGATTGAACCCGCCGACGTACTCCGGCGCACTCGGATTGAGCAGCTGTTTTTCCAGGGTCTGGTAATGCATGAGCATCGGGTACGCGTAAATCCAGGCCTGCTGGGCAATCGCCTGAAGCTCGCTGGCATCCTCCGCCAATACCCAATGCGGCATCATCAGACTGCCTCCCAGCAACCCCATGCCGCCCAATACCCGGCGGCGACTGACAATCGGATTCATGGCTCGACCCTCGCAATGCTCGGCAACTGATAACGGCCATCCAGCGCCGGTTGTTTGGGCAGGTACAGACGCAGCAGCAGGTTGAACGGCCCTTGCGGCGTCGGCAGCCAGTTGCCTTGTTGCGCCTGGGCCGGTGCGTTCGGTTGCAGCAACAGGGTCAGGCCCCCATCGGCGTCGTACTGCAGATTCGCGCTGCGATCGCCCAGGGCGTAACGCTGAATCGGATTGGCTGCCAGCAACTGGGTCTTGCCGTCGTACAGGGTCAGCGACCAGAACGCGTTCACCGGCGGCAACTGCCCGGCCGGAAAGTGCAGACGATAAGCCTGGCGACCGTCGAGCAACTGCCCTTCGACATCGTGCAACGCCATCGGATACAACGCTTCGGCAGGATCGTTGGCATAGATGTAACGCCAGGCGACGGCGGCGCGGGTCAGGTCGTCATCGCCGAACTTGCCGACGTTGTCGGGTGAACGAAACCAGCCCTGCTGCTCCACCGACAGCTGACTCGATGCTGCGCGCACCTGTTCGCGCCCGGCCTCGGCACCCGCGGCAATCGCCTCGCGCAGCGTCGGCGCAGGGTTGAACGCAACGCCGGGTTGCACGCCGATTGCGGCGAAACGCGCAAGTCTGGACTGCTCACCCGCCGTCCACTGGTGCAAGGGTGCCAGCGCATTGAAGGTGTTGAACAAGGCCTGCGCTTCACCGTGTTTGGTGTCCGGATAGGCTGGCAATTGCAATGGCGCCAGGGCCACGGGTGCGGCGCTGCCCAGCACTCGCGACAATGGTTGCAGGGCATAACCCATCAGCACGCGGGCGGCTTCTTTCTGGTCTGACTCGCCCCGGACTTCGGTGCGCCCGAGCAGGAACACCAGACGACTCGGCGAGCGGATCACGCCATTGAAACCGGGCGGAACCTCGCCCTGCCAGTCCGGCCCGGCGATGAGATAACGCCCGGCCTGATTGCCGGTGGCGCGGGTACCGATGTAGTCGAGGTTATCGGTACGCAGGTCGACCAGCTGAAAGCTGTAATAGCGCTCTTCAACCGCTGGCACCTCAAGCACCATCGGCTCGGCGCGCAGGTCAAGCAAGGCGCGGGAATAGAAGGTGTCGTTGTTCGGCGACACCACTTTGTTGTCCTGCGGCCCGAGCAGGCGCGGTTCGCTGTAAAGCCTGTTGAACGGCAGTTTCGCGTTGATCGCTGTCAGCACTTTGTCGTGTTCGACGGTAGCGTAAGCGAACACATACGCCTCTTGCGCCAGGGCCTTGGCCTGAGTCGCATCGAGATCGGCAGCCTGCACGGTGCCCAGGCTGGCGCCGAGGGTGATAGCGCAAATCCAGTGACGCATGAAGATTCTCCTGAAGAAACAAAAGAACCTGTAGGCGCTGCCGCAGGCTGCGATCTTTTGACTTTGCTGTGGAAGATCAAAAGATCGCAGCCTCGTTGCACTCGACAACGCCTACAGGGAGCACGGTCGGTTACTTGGCCCAGCGCCGCAGATCCGAGGGCGTGTAATCGTCGGTCTTGGCTGCAAACCCGACCCGCATCGGCTGCGTCTCTTCGTTGGCCAGACCGCCGGCGTAATAACGCCCGGCGATCAGGTCGTAGGAGGTCTCGAGCACGTTGTAGGTGAAGCCATGGTCGTACTGGGCAATTGCGTGCAGCTCACCGCTGCGCCACAGTTCGCCGCGACTGTCGTACTGGTCGGACTGGGCGATCTGCCAACTGTCTTCGTCCACATAAAAGCGCCGCTTGGCGTAGATGTGCCGGGCGTTGGGCTTGAGCGTGGCTTCCACCACCCACACCCGGTGCTTTTCGTAGCGCGCCAGGTCCTGATTGATGTGGTTGGGTTTGATCACCTCGTCGTACTTGAGCGCGTGGCTGCCGATCCTGTAGCTGTTGTAGGGAATGAACAGCTCCTGCTTGCCGATCAGTTTCCAGTCGAAACGATCCGGCGCACCGTTGTAGCCGTCGATGTTGTCGGCGGTGATCAGGCCGTTGCTGTATCGCGCGCTGTTGTCGTAGGCGAGCATCGGCGCCCGACGCACACGGCGCTGGCCGGGCAGGTATTGCCAGGCCGAACGCGGCTCGGCGACCTGATCGATCGGCTCGTGCACCAGCACCGCTTCACCCGACAGCCGCGCCGGTTCCAGCACCCGGCTCTTGAACAGGAACAGGGTGTTGGCGTTTGGCTCCAGCCCGGACACCGTGTCGGCAAAGTTGATCAGCGACTGGTTGCGGATATAACTGACGGCACCGTTCTCACGCACCAGCGCCGAACTGCTGATGCGCTCATAACTGCCGCCGCGATAGCGGGTCATGTGGTTCCACATCACCTCCAGGCCTTCGGTGGGCAGTGGAAACGGAATGCCCCGGGCGTAATCATGCAAACCGTTACCACCGTCGGCCAGGCTGGTTTTGGCGACGTTGGCGCGGCTCTGCTCCAATACATCCTTGGGCAGGTTGGCGCTGCGGTGGGTGGGGTAGATATTCATCTTGTAGCTGTCGGGGTAGCGCTTGAACAAGGCGATCTGCCCGGGACTGAGAAACTTCTGGTACTGCGCGACGTTCTGCGCGGTGATGGTGAACAACGGTTTTTCCACCGCATACGGATCGCTGTAACTGCCCTTGCTGTCGACCGTGCCGGCATTGCTCGCCAGGCCGCCGGTCCAGGGCGGAATGGAACCGTCGGCATTCGCCGCCATCTCCGAGCCCATCGGGGTCAACGTCTTGCCCAGCGGCGCCGGATCGTTACCTTTGGCCTGCGCCAGACCGACGCTGCACGCCAGCGCCAACACACACAATTGCATACGCATGGTGATTCTCCCTAGAAATCTGCCTTGAAGCTGACGGATGCGAAATCGCGGTCGTCGAGGGTGCTGTAATCGTTGGAACCGAAGAAGGCGTTGTAGGCCAGTTCCACGCTGTAATCGTTCATGTACACGCCGGTCAGGCTCAGGCCCAGCGCTTGCTGACCCTCCTGGAACGGACCTTGCGGATCGTAGGAATACCCCGAGACGTCATGCCGCCAGTTGACCGCCGGAATCAGGTTGATCCCCGGCAGCACGTCGCTGTATTCGAGGCTGGCGCGCAGGCGATACCCCCACGACCAGTCCGTGGCAAAACCCTTGTCGGTGCAGTACTGATTGGTGACCCCGGAGGCCACGGTGTTGCACGCCGTACCGTTGCGCGGCGCACTGCGCCCGAACGCCGCGCTGCGTCCCAGACGCTCGTCACCCAGGTCGTCGATGTGCACGACCCCGGCCTCGCCGAACAGGCTCAAGCGCGTCGCGCCCAGAATGTTGTCGAATGCCTGGGTTGCCGAGCCGGTCATCTGCCAGACACCCTTGCGCACCCAGCCGTCATAACGACTGCCGGCATTGGTGTTGAAGCCCGGCGGCAGATCCACCCAGGAGCTGCCGCCCGGGCCCGAAATCACTGCGACATTGATGTCCGGCGCATTGATCGCCAGCGGCATGTTCGGTCGATAGCTCAACTCACCGGCGAGCGAAATGCCGCTGACCGGCTCCACGCCATTGAGGCTGATGCCGTACAGGTGAATGTTTTCCGGAAACGCCGCCGCATAACTGGGCGCCTGGATGCCGCCGGGAAAGGTCCCAGGCAGCGCCGAGTTGCGTGCGTCGAGGGTGAAATACGGCAGGCGCGAGTGATAGTTGATGTAGTAGATCGCCGCCTCGGCATCGTTCAGCGCCGGGATCATGTTGCGCAGCGCAAAGCCGAACTGGCCGTTGTCCGACGGCGATTCATTGCCGCGCGAATAGGCGTACAACCCGGCGGCCTGCATCTGCCTGTCGGTCTGCACCTGGCTCAGGTACAGCGGCCCGCAACCCTTCTGGATCGCATCACTGCTGGCGAAAAAGGTGCCGCAACCGTCCAGCACACTCTCGCGCCAGTTGTATTGATAAAAACCTTCCAGATTGAGCGTGTCGGAAATGCCGAAACTGAACGACACCATTTCCACCGGCAACTGGCCTTCCTTGATCTCCACACCCGGACGGTTGAACGCCGAGATGTCGAGCGGGTTGATCACGTTGATGCCGTTCTGGATCAACAGCGATTCACCCCATGACAACACCTGATTGCCGACCTTGATGTTGAGCGGATGATCATCGATCTGAAAATCCTTCCAGACGTAGGCATCAAGCGCCTTGAAGCCTTTGAATTTCGACAGGTCATCCCAGCCCGAATCGTCGAATTTCTTGAAGCGGCCATTGCCATCTTCATAGGCTGCGTCGTACCAGTATTTGAAGCGCAGAAAGGCACCCTGCCCCTGACCGTCAAGGCTGAAATCGGTCAGGCCCTTGAAGGTCTGCGAGATCGGATCGCCCTTCTCGAAATTCAGCCGGTTGTCGTCGGCGCTGACGCTGCTGCCGTTGGCGTGCACACCTTGCGCTTGCAGGGCATTGGCGCGGGTCATCAGGCTTTTTTCAGGATGTTGCGTCGACCAGCTGCTGCCCAGGGTCAGGGTGGTTTTGGTCGACAGGCTCCAGTCCTCGTTCAGCTCGATACTGGTGGCGTAGCCAGGACTCGACAGCGCGGCGAGGATCGCCAGCGTCAAGGGTTGCGTACGGTGGTGGCCACGCCGGAAAAGTCGCGGACGGACTTGGGGCGTGACCGAGCATATTCTTGTCATTATTGGGCTCCGGTCAGGTTTGCTCAGCACAGACACGGTGCCCAACCCTCACGCGCCATACGCAAGCGATGGCCGACAAAAAACAATCATCGGCACACGTTATGACGGGTTGAGGCGAAACTGCTTGGGCGTGATGCCGAACTGTTTGCGAAATGCCCGGATGAAGTTGCTCGGCTGGCGATAACCCAGGCGTTCGGCAATGCGTTCGATCGGCTGATCACCGGCCGTGAGCCAGTGCCGCGCCAGTTCCAGACTGTCATTGCGCGTGGGCGAACTCGATTCGGCCTGCCAGTGCCGGAGCATGCTCTGGTGCAAAAACGGATTGGCGCCCGCCAGTGTTTCGTCCAGGCATGAACGGTGTAGCGTCAGGCATGGATGTTCACCCTGCGCGACAGCGATGGCGACATTGCGCAGCCAGGTGCCGGCCGCTTGTGGCGGGCACAGACTGACGCTGGCAAACACCTGCTCCGGTGGCCTGCCCAAGCGTCGGGCGATGTTGCGCACCAGGGTGATGGTGGCCGCGTCCAGGCCAAAGTGATGCGCCTGACCTTGCACCGGTCGCAGGTGCAAATGGGCCACACTGCCGGTCTCCTGCAACTCGGCCACCACATAATTGGTGATCCTCGGCACAAACGTCACAAAGCATTCCAGACTCGCGCGCAGGGTCGCCGCCGAGTCGAGCAAAATGTTCAGCCCTTGCAGACTTGTAGTCGCCAGCGCGTTGACCAGTTCGCAACCGAAGGTCGAGGCCGCCCCCGCCTGCTCACACTCGCGCCACAATTGCTCGACTGCCTGCGCAGGAATCTGTCGGTCATGATCATCCAGCGCCGTTCGGCAGATTCCGGCCCGCGCCAGCAAGGTTTGCGGGCACAGCCCGGACTGCTCGGCGTGGCCGAGAATGGTGCGGGTGAAGGCGCTGGAAGCGAACATGGGATAGGACATGATGAGGCTTGTCGAGGAACAGGCGTGTACTTATGCCAGCCAACGTGATATCGATCCAATGCATTAAAAGTATTCGCACAATGCAGGAGACGCATGATGGATTTGCGCCAGCTTCGCCACCTCGTGGCCCTCGCCGACTACCGAAATTTCGGCCGCGCCGCCGAGGCGATCAACCTCAGCCAACCGGCATTCAGCCGCAGCATTCAGACGCTGGAACGTGACCTTGACTGTGAGTTGGTAGAGCGCAGCAGTCGCGAGTTTCGTCTCACCGGCCAGGGTGAACTGGTGCTGCAACACGCTCGGCGCCTGCTCGCCGGCAGTCAGGCGTTGCACAACGAGTTGACGCAATACAACGGCCTGACGGGAGGCGAACTGCAATTCGGCTGCGGCCCTTACCCAGCGCAAGTGCTGGTCCCCGAGGCACTGGCCGAATTCATTCAGGCGCATCCGCTGATTCGCACACGCTTTCATCAGGGCGACTGGCAGCAACTGTCGTTGTGGCTGCGCGAACAGCAAATCGAGTTTCTGGTGGCGGACGCGCGCTATTTCATCGGTGACCCGCAATATCAGGTGCAACTGTTGCGCACCCGGCCCGGACGGTTTTTCTGCCGCGCCGGTCACCCGCTCGCCGGGCAGAAGCACCTGAAACTGCGTGCCCTGCTCGACTATCCGGTGGTGGGCACACGGATCCCGCCGATGATCCGCAAGATATTGGCGGATGTACTGGGCGAGCCGGATTTCAACCCCAGCGTCGAGTGCGCTCAGTTCGATGCAATCCAGCGCGTGGTACTGCGCTCGGACGCGGTGGGGCTGGCAACGCTTGAGGCACTGCGCGATCAGGTTGATCAGGGTTTGATTAACCTGCTCGAATTCAGCGACGTGCCCCGCGACGACCCGGCCCTTCACCTGAGTTACGGCATCGTCACCCGCGTCGGTTACTCCATGACCCCGGCCGCGCGAGCGATGGTCGAGGCGATTCTGAGCGTGGATCAGCGCCTGCTGGCGGCCAATCAATAACCCGGCAGGTTTCACACCTTCTAAATCTCACTGCCTGACAATCCGCTATCGCGAGCAGGCTCGCTCCCACAGGGTTTGGGAAATGGCCGGGGTCTGTGGATCACCGAGGGCGCGCAGCAGGCAATGCATGGCTTCTTCGCGGCTGCGTTCGAAGCGGTAGCGGGCCTCGATGTACAGCGCCAGTTTCAGCTCCACCGGCTCCTCCAGCGGCAACGGCACCTGATGCAGGCCCAACACACTGGCAACGCGACTGGGCAGGCTCAGCCCCAGCGGTTGCCGATCGGCAATCAGTTTGGCCGCCAGGCTACTTTGCGTGGTCACGCCAATGGTGCGTCGCAGGCCCTTGAGGCCCAGATGCAAATCCACCGGACTCAGCCCGTCGCGGCGGCTCGACACCTGAATCTGTGGCTGCTGCAAGTACGCCTGCAAGGTGCGCGGCGGTTCCTGCAAACCGGCGCCGTAAGCGAACACGTAGTGATCGGCCGGCAGGCTGCGTTTGTGCAAACCGTTGAGTCCGGCGCGCGGTTGATCGAGGTCGATCAGGATATCGAGCTTGCCGCTGGCCAGTTCCTGCAAGGCATCTCGCCGGCGCGGCTGAAAGTAGCGCACCTGCCAGTCGGCATGCGGCGTTTCCAGCAAGGCATCGAGCAGCACCGGTTGCAGGCAATCCAGGCAACTGATGCGCAGCAACGGGTTGGTCTGCCGCGCCGCCGGAATCATCCGCAGGCCGTCGCGCAACGACTCCAGCGCCGAGCGCACATAGTCCGCCAGTCGATGCGCCACCAGCGTCGGCGTTACGCCCAGACGACTTTTGATGAACAGCGGATCACCGCACAATTCCCGCAGACGCCGCAGTGCATTACTCATGGCCGGCTGCGACAGACACATTACTTGCGCGGCGCGGGTGACACTGCGCTGCTGGTAGATCGCGTCGAAGGCGAGCAGCAGGTTGAGGTCGAGCTGGCGTAAATCAAGCATGGTCTTGCTCCGGCAAATCGCTTAACGTCGGCCAGCCTAACCAGTGTCCCGAAACATGCGGTGAGCCCTACATGACAAAAATCAATCAGCCGCCCGCCAACGCCTTTTACGCCCCGACCTTGCTGCCGGCGATCGAAGAACTGCTGGCGCGCGGCATCGCCCGTGAAGCTATCGAGGCGCAGTTTCACCGCACGCTGTTCGACTTGCGTACACCGTTCATGCGTATTCCGCTGATGCTCTCGCGACGTTTCTGGACGTTTGCCCGCGAGCAGACCAACGATCCGCTGATCGGTCTTGCGGCGGGTCGGCGTTTCGTTTCCACGGCCACCAATGGCCTGACTTATCTGTTCGATGTGGCGGTGTCGCTGGAAACAGCCTGTGCTTACTTCGTGCATTTCTTCCCGTTTTTCAACGGCCATTTTCGCGCGCAGATCGTACGTGACGAGCATGGCGTCGAACTGCGCCTGCTCGACGCCGGCAGTCTGCGCGCCTGCGCACCGACCGCCGATTACATCCTGATCAGCCTGTGCAGCATGTTGCGGCGCAAATTGCTCGCCAGCGGGCTGGGCCGCGATCCGGTGCTGGGTGTGCAACTGATCGCGCCGGGCAGCGAGGAACATGAGCGCGCCTTCCGGGCTCCGGTGCAGGGCTCGCAGCAATACCTGGCGATCCGCCTCGATGCGCAACTGTTCGTGGCGCCACTGACCCCGGGCAATCAGGCACTGGAACAGACACTGGTGGATCTGCTGGAACAGACGCGACGCAACAGCGAAGCGACCTTGCTCGAACAGCTGGGCGACTATCTGATCGAGGATCTGGCGACGGCAGACTGGAAGCAGTTCTGCACTGAGCGCCATCTGCTGGAGCGCACGGCGGCACGACGTCTGAAGGCGCTGGGCTGGCGTTTTTCCGAATTGCTCGATGAGTACCGACGGTATCGGGCCGAGGATTTGTTGCAGGCGGGTGAACTGGAGCTGGTGCAGATTTCCGATCAACTGGGCTACAGCGATGTGCAGAGCTTTAACCGCGCGTGTCTGCGTTGGCTGGGCTGTGCGCCGGGGGTTTATCGGGGCCGGTGGTTCTCGGTGGTCTGATCCGGCCCCATCGCTGGCAAGCGAGCTCCCACAGGGCTTGGGTTGTTCAAAAATACTGAGTACACCCTGAAACACTGTGGGAGCTGGCTTGCCAGCGATGGGGCCAGTGAACCCAACACAACGCTCAATCCCCAGTCGCCACACTGGTCGCAGCCTCCCCCGGCGTCACGATGGTGTTCAGATCAATGTGCTTCCACTCAGGCCTGGCCCCCAGCCGCGCATTGAAGCGGTAGTTGAAGGTGAAATCGTCCGCCGTCGGCAGCGTCAGCGGTTTGCCATATACCGCCTCGATGCCCGCCAGGTCGTAACCCATCAGCTGCAGCAGCGTCGGGAAAATGTTGTAGTGACTGGAACGGTCCTTGTTCACTGGCAATGACTGCGCCCAATCCGGGCCGTGCAGTTGATCGCCCTGAATCACCACCAGTGGCACCAGCCCCTCCTCCTCCACCGGGTCACCACCGCAGTGGGTATTGAGCCCGGGATTGCCGCGCTCATGCAGGTCCTGGCCGTGATCGGAGGTGTAGATCAGCAGCGCATTGTTCAGCCTGGCCTGAGCAAATACCCGGGCGAAAAACTCGCCCACATTCCATAACAGCGTGTTCTTGTAGGCGTTGCGGTACAGCAGCCAATCGTCCGGCTGGCCGTTGAAACCGTCGCGTTTGCCGGTGTCGGCCACTTCGGTGAACTGCCCGCGCGGCAAGGTCGGACGGTAGGCCATGAAGGCGTCGGGGTACTTGTCGTGCACCGGGAAATGCGCGCCGACTTTATTGATCACCACCAGCTCCGGCTGATCGTCGTTGAGCAACTCGATCAGCTTCGCGGCGGCAGCCATGTCGCGGTCTCGCACGCTGGTCTGGTCAAACTGCACGAACTCGTCGATGTCCTTTTTCTCGGTGTCGGTCATCAGGTTCTGCAGATTGCCGGCGGTGCGCTGGGCGTCGATGTACACCGTGCGCAACCCGGCCTTTTTCGCGTACTGCCAGATCGACGGCAGCGTGCTGTTGATCCGTATGTAGTCGGC
Source organism: Pseudomonas sp. S8 (assembly GCF_050473925.1). Classification (NCBI taxonomy): domain Bacteria; kingdom Pseudomonadati; phylum Pseudomonadota; class Gammaproteobacteria; order Pseudomonadales; family Pseudomonadaceae; genus Pseudomonas; species Pseudomonas sp. S8. Next base: position 442,042 of record NZ_JBFDVZ010000016.1, on the reverse strand, counting down.
ACGCGTACCGCCGTAACGCAACGTAACGTTGGTGTCGGCGCTGCAGTTGGCAATGGACGCGGCGTAGCCGTAGTTGAAAATCTCGACCCCCGGATGTGCCTGCTTGAGGTTGCTGTGCACCCCGAACGGCGCATTGATGTCCAGGTAATTGCCGGAGATGCTTTCGTCGATAATCAAAACGATGTCGTGATTGACCGTCGCAGCGCTGCGCGCCAGCGTCACGGGCTCACGCGGGCCGACCGTGTTGTGCAGCGCTTCATAGGTGAACAGGTTCAGATAGGCCAGCGGCGTGTACATGATCGGCAAGCCACGCGCGCCCTCGCCCGCCCGCAGGAACAACACCGCGCTCAACAGCAGCACACCACACACCGGCGCCGCCACCCGCAATGCATTGGGCACCACCAGCGCATGCCGCGGTTTGAGCCCGATGCCGAACAGCAACAGCAGGCCGCTGAGCGCACCATGAATGATCGCGTCGCGATACTGGTAAGCGGCTTCCTGAATGAAGCCGCCGGAGTACACCAGCGAGACAAAGCTGCTGTAGCTCAGGTAATCCGCGGTGACCCGGGTATAGACATCAAAGAATACCGCCGAAGCAAATAGCGTTATTGCGAATAAGTGTCGAATCAATGCCTGACGAATATAAGCCGTTAGATATAACGCTAAAGTGAGCGCCAAAAACATCGCGCCAAAAAGAAGCACAGCAAAACCGACCCCGATAGCATTTAACCGCTCAATGTAATATTCGGAATAAAGCAGCAGATAGATAACTAAAAGCAGTTCTTTTAAATATCGAAACATGGCGATTCCGGTCGTACGAAACGGCATTGGGTCAATAGTTTGTCGGTCAAAATCTGACACTAGCACCCGGCCATCAAAGCGCAAGAAAAGCCTGACTTTTCTGTCAAGCGTCAAAAAACTGTTGACTCATTCCTGACACACTCCAGCGGCTACAAGTCGTTAATTTAAAGGCTTTCGACCGTTTATCGCTTTCTTCAGGATGTGAAAAAAGGGTCAAGGACGCGACAAATCCAGCAATAGCAAGCACTTGATGGCCAATAGCCTGAAAAAAGCCCGGTGTTATACACGTGCAACATGTCATTTTGCTGACACGCTTTTCCACACCTGCGCTATACCCCTTTTGACAGTTCCATTTTGATCTTCTTCCACCGTCTTACGAGGCACGCCAATATGGACGTGAGCGTATTTGGTACGGGCTATGTTGGCCTTATTCAAGCAGCCGCACTTGCCGATGTCGGACATCGGGTTTTATGTGTGGATATTGACCCGAACAAGATTAAACAACTGCAACAGGCCGTACCGCCTATTAGCGAACCGGGTTTATCCGCCGCGCTGGAAGAAAATATCAAGGCCGGCCGTCTGCTGTTCAGCACCCAGGCCAGCGACGCGGTGGAGCATGCCGAGTTGATCTTCATCGCCGTGGGCACCCCGGCCGATGAGGACGGTTCCGCCGACCTGACCCACGTGCTCAACGTCGCCCGGCAGATCGCCTCGCACATGGAGGCCGATCGCACCCTGATCATCAAGTCCACGGTGCCGGTCGGCACGGCGGATCAGGTCGCCGCCAAGGCCAGCGAAGAATTGCAGCGCCGCGGCCGCAGCAACCTCAAGGTCCGCGTGGTGTCCAACCCCGAATTCCTCAAGGAAGGCAGCGCCCTCGCCGATTGCATGCGCCCGGACCGGATCATCGTCGGCACCCGCGATGACGAAGCCCGCGAGCAGATGAGCGAGCTGTACGCGCCGTTCTGCCGTAACCACGAAAAACTGATGTTCATGGACAACCGCAGCGCCGAGCTGACGAAGTACGCGGCTAACGCGATGCTCGCCACGCGTATCAGCTTCATGAACGAGCTGGCCAATCTCACTGAGTTGCTGGGCGCCGACATCGAAGCGGTGCGCAAAGGCATCGGCTCCGACCCGCGCATTGGTTACCACTTCATCTACCCCGGCTGCGGCTTCGGCGGTTCATGCTTCCCCAAGGATCTGCGCGCCCTGCTGCACACCGCCGAACACAACGGCATGCCGCTGAAATTGCTGCGCAGCGTCACCGACGTCAACGACAGCCAGCGGCACATCCTCTTCGGCAAACTCAAGGCGCAGTTTCCGCAGGGTCTGGCCGGCAAGTCGATTGCGATTTGGGGCCTGGCGTTCAAACCCAATACCGATGACATGCGCGAAGCCCCCAGCCGCTACCTGATGGACGCGCTGTGGGCCGAAGGCGCGAGCGTGCAGGCCTACGATCCGGAGGCCATGTCCGAGTGCCGGCGCCTCTACGGCTATCGCGACGATCTGCACTTGTGCGCCACCCGCGACGACACCCTGGAAGATGCCGATGCGCTGGTGATCTGCACCGAATGGAAGAATTTTCGCGTAGTGGATTTCGAGCTGCTGGCGAGCAAGTTGCGCTCCAAAGTGATTGTCGACGGTCGCAACCTCTACAACCCGGAACACGTGGCCGCCGCCGGTTTGCACTACAGTGGCATCGGCCTGCGCCACATCGCACCGGAAGGATTGCGCCCATGAAAATCCTGGTCACCGGCGCAGCCGGCTTCATTGGCGCCCATTGCGTGTTGCGGCTGATGCGCGACGGGCATGCGGTGGTCGGCCTGGATAATTTCAACGGCTACTACGACCCGCAGCTCAAACACGATCGCGTGCAATGGGTGCGTGATCAGGTCGGGCATTTCCCGCTGGCACGCATTGATCTGGCCGACGCCGCCGCGATCGAAGCGTTGTTTGTCCGCGAGCAACCGCAGGTGGTGATCCACCTCGCAGCGCAAGCCGGGGTGCGCTACTCGCTGGAAAATCCGAAGGCCTATCTGGACAGCAACCTCTGCGGCTTCCTGAACATTCTCGAAGGCTGCCGGCACCATCCGGTGGAGCACTTGATCTACGCCTCATCGAGTTCGGTCTACGGCGCCAACCAGCACACCCCATATTCGGTGCACGACGGCGTCAATCACCCGCTGTCGCTGTACGCCGCGACCAAAAAAGCCAATGAGCTGATGGCCCACAGTTACAGCCACCTGTTCGGCATTCCCAGCACCGGCCTGCGCTTTTTCACTGTGTACGGGCCATGGGGGCGGCCCGACATGTCGCCCATCCAGTTTGCCCGGGCGATCACCGAAGGCACGCCGCTGAAACTGTTCAATTACGGCGAGCATCAGCGCGATTTCACCTACATCGATGACATCGTCGAAAGCATCGCGCGCCTCACCGACCATCCGCCGCACAACCACCCGGAGTGGGACCGCGAACACCCCGACGCCGGCAGCAGCATGGCCCCGTGGTGCCTGTTCAACATTGGCGGCCACCACCCGGTAGAGCTGAAAACCTACCTGGCGCTGATGGAAAAACACCTCGGCCAGAAAGCCATTGTCGAGCTCTTGCCCCTGCAACCGGGCGATGTGCTCAACACCTGTGCCGAGACCGATGATCTGGCCCAGGCCACCGGGTTCCAGCCCCGGATCGAGCTGGATGAAGGACTGGGGCGTTTCATCGCCTGGTTTCGCGACTACTACCCCACTGCCTATCGCCCACGCGCCGCTCGCGGCTGAACATCAGCGGAGGTCCCCATGACTGGACATGAACAAGGTGTACCGATCAACCAGATGCGCCGTGACAAGCGCATGGATCCCGAGCACCGAATGCGCCTCGATTCCGCCATCCACAGGCAGGGCCGTGGCTGGTTGACCGGCCGTGACGGTGGCCGGCCATGGACGCTGTCACGCACCAACCGGGTATTGGCCTGCTTCGGTGCACTGCTGCTGCTGGTGGTGTTCTCGCCGCTGCTGCTGGGCCTGGCACTGGCCATCAAATTCACCAGCCCGGGACCGGTGATGTTCGTGCAGAAACGCACCGGTTATCGCGGCCGCACCTTCGGCATGTACAAGTTCCGCACCATGGTCTGCAACGCCGAAGAGCTGAAGGAATCGCTGCGTCACCTCAACAAGCACGGGGTCGACGCCATCGATTTCAAGATCGACAAGGACCCACGCATCACCGGTATCGGCGGTTTCCTGCGGCGCACCAGCCTCGATGAACTGCCCAACCTGTTCAACGTGGTGAGCGGAGACATGCGCCTGGTCGGCCCGCGGCCGACTTCGTTCAACGCCTACCGCTACAAGGACAATCACCTCGCGCGCCTGAGCATATACCCCGGCATGACCGGCCTGTGGCAGATCTCCGGGCGCAGCAACATCGACTTCGACCAGCGCGTTGAGTTGGACCTCAGCTACATCGCCGAGCAAAGCCTTTTGCTTGATCTGAAGATCTTGTTGAAAACCCCCTTCAAAGTATTCAGTGGCCACGGAGCAAGCTAATGGACGGTTCAACCAACAAAAGCCTGAGCATTGCCAACCCCAGCGAATCGAACCTGATCTCGACCGTGCTGGATCTGGATCTGCGGATCCTGTTCCTGACCGCCGCCAACCCGGGCGCCGGTACCACCACCAGCGCATTGGCGCTGGCCAGCCAACTGGCGCAGATGAGCAGCGGCCAGGTGCTGCTGGTCGATGCCAGCCAGTCGGCGGGCAACCTCACGCAGCAATTGAACCTGGGCAAGGAGCGCGGTCTGCGCGACCTGCTGTTCAACCCGGACAACCCGCCGCTGTTGCAGGATTGCGTGGTGCAGGTTTCCAGCCTGCCGTTCCACGTGCTGCCCAACGGCCGGCCGATCCGCACCCTCGAACACCTGACCGCCGAGCGCCTGAGCCCGCTGCTCGACCGCTTGGGCACGCAGTATCGCTTCGTGGTGATCGACGGCGACGCGGTGTATTCCGCCGCCGACACGCTGGTGCTCGCCACTCAAGTCGACGGCGTGGTGTTTGTGGTGCGCGCCGAAGACACCCGCTGGGAAGTCGCCCAGGCCGCCGTGCAACGCCTGACCCAGGCCGGGGCAAAAGTGGTCGGCAGCGTATTCAACCGGCGCAAGTACTACATGCCCAAGTGGCTCTACAAAAACCTGTAAGCAAACGCGAGGGATGACGCCATGAACGCCAAGATACTGGTTCTGCTGATGCTGCCGCTTGCAGGCTGCTCCAGCAATTCCGAAACCCAGCACATGCCGGTGAACATTCTCACCGCCACCCCGGCCAACGCCCAGGCCACCGACATGCCGAAGATCGAGCAGACCTTGCGTCCGCAAGACGTGCTGGATGTGATCTTCCACATCAGCACCAGCGGCTCGGACGCCTACCGCGTGCAGTCGGGTGACCAGATCGGCCTGAACTTCACCGCCGCCAGCCAGCTCAATGGCAACCAGTTGGTGCTGCCCGACGGCACCATCAACCTGCCCGGCGCCAACACCTCGGTGAAAATCGCCGGCCTGACCGCCGATGAAGCGCGCGATGAAATCCAGCGTGCCTACCAGCGCAAACAGCTGTTCCAGCCCAACCGCAATCAGTTGACGGTCCAGGTCATCAGTCCGCTGACCAATGAGCAGAACCTGAAAAGCGCGCTGAATCACCCGGCCACCGGCATGAGCCGCGAGATCACCGTGGGCAACGACGGTTATGCGAGCTTTCCGGAAATCGGCGCGGTGCCGCTGCAAGGCATGACCATCAATCAACTGGAAACCTTCCTCAACCAGAAGTACGCGCAATTGCCGGGGCGGATGAGCGTCGATGTGATGCTCAAGTCCACCGCCGGCAACGAGATCTACGTGCTGGGCGAGGTCGGCCAACCGGGCTCCTACCCGATCCGCCGTCCAGTGTCGGTGCTTGAAGCGCTGACCCTGGCGCGCGGCACCAACGTCAAGGCGCGTCTGGACTCGGTGGTGATCATGCGCCGCAACGGCAATCAGGTGCAGGCCGTGCACTACGACGTGGAAAAAGCCCTGTCGGGCGATGCGTCGCAGATCGCCTACCTGCAACCGGACGACATGCTGTTCGTGCCGAAAACCAAACTGGCGAGTGCCGGCGATCTGGCCCGGCAACTGGCCGATGTGGTGCTGTTCCAGGGCGTGGGTTTCAGCTTCGGCTACCGCGTCGACAACAAAGGCAGTAACAACAACTGACTCTCAGGTGACCGATCATGAATCCAAAGGAAAACTACCTGCATGAGTTCTTCAGGATCTTCTTCGCCAACAAGCAACTGGTGAAACGGGTCTTCCTGATCTTTGCAGTCATCGCGTTGGTACTGCCGCTGGTGCTCAAACAGAGCTTCGATATCACCGCCCAAGTGATCGTGCAGTCGAAAAAACTCTCCCAGGGTGACGCCACCACGTCACTGACGGTCGATAACGCCACCTTCATTCCGCCGTCGCTGGCGGACATGGAAACCGAAAGCAACATCCTGCGGTCCCCGGCGCTGATCCGCCAGACCATCAGCGAGTTGCGCGACAAGGGCGAGTACAACCCGCCGGTCGGTATGTTCGCCAAACTGGTGAGCGATCCGATCCGGCGTTACGTCTCTTCGCCGCTGCGTGAGTACGTGATCAATCCGCTGCGCAACATGCTCGGGCTGCAAACCGATCCGGTGCGTGACACGGTGCTCGATGGCTTGACGCAAGATGCGATCAACAGCCTGAAGATCGAGACCCTGCCCGGCTCCAACGTGATCTCGATCATCTACAGCTTCCCGGATCCGCATCAGGGCACCACGTTCGTTGCGACCCTGCTGCAGAACTACCTGGTCAGCCGTCAGGCGCTGCAATCGATCGACTTGCCGCAATCCTTCTACGAAACCAAGAAGCACCTGTATCAGGTGCGCCTCGATGGGCTGGAAGGTAATCGGCAAGCGCTGCTGGAAAGTGTTGCATCGTCCGATCCGAAGGAAGAAATCACCTTCCGCCTGAACGCGATCAATACCGAAGAGCAAGCCCTGAACCTGTATCAGGATCGCCTGTTGCAGAGCCAGCGCTGGCTCGAATACCTGAAAACCGCGCTGACCGCTGCCAGCAGCAATAAGCTCAACGACTACACCTTCCCCTTCACCTTCACCACCACCGTCGATAACGTGGCGTTCGAGGATCGGGAAATCAAACAGTTGGGCGAGCAACTGACCACTCAGGTCAGCCGCTACATGAATGACCTCGCCGTGTTCCAGCCCGGCAGCGAGCCGATGCTGCTGACCCGCGAACAGATCGCCCGCACCCGCCAGCAGTTCCTCAAAGTGGTGAGCAACCGCATTCAGGAACGCACCAATGACCTGGCCGTGGTGCAACAGGTGATCGATCAGAAAACCGCGCGCATCGCCGAGTTCAAGAACCGCATCCACACCTTGCAACAGACCCAGAGCAAGCTGCGGCAGATGGACACGGAAATCGACGCGCTGCACACGGCATTCTCGACCTATGCGCAACGCTTCGCCGAAAGCAGCACCGCCGGTTCGCTCAACGATGACCTGTCGAACGCCAAGGTGCTCAGCCCGCCGTTCGAGCCGACCGAGCCGGCGTTCCCCAAACCGCTGCTGATCATCCCGTTCGGGCTGTTCACCGGTCTGCTGCTGGCGATTGCCCTGGTCTATGTGCGTGAGTTCTTCGATCACCGTTTCAAACACCCGGCGCAAATCACCCACGAACTGGGCCTGCCGGTGTTGCTGGTGATCAACGACGAGAACGTGCTGCCGAGCAATCCGCACAAGAACTGGACCGTGCCAAGCTTCGTGCACTGGGTGCGCAATTGAACACGCTGTCCACCCCGAACGCCGCGCTGCCGATCATTCACTTGCTCAGCAGCGGCGGCTTCTATGGGGCCGAGCGCATGTTGCTCGATCACTGCCTGGCGACACCGGGGCAGCACCAGGTGCTGTTTCTCGATGCACCGCCCGCATTGATCGCGCGCTTTCGCGAGGCCGGGGTGGACTGTCGTGGTTGTGCCGGGCTGGGCGAGTTGTTGCGCCACCTGCGGGCCCGGCGCAGTGAACGGCCGCTGATCAATACGCACAACTTCAAGGGGCTGTTGTTCGGCTGGGTCGGCGCGACACTGTTGCGTTTGCCGCTGGTCATCACCCAGCACGGCTTCACCCCGCGCAGCCGCAAACAGAAGTTCTACACCTGGCTGAGTCTGCAGTTGTGCCGCACCGCGTCGGTGGATCGGGTGGTGTGCGTGGCCGAGAGCATCGCGGTATTGCATCGTCAGGCCAGCGTGCAAGCTGAAAAGCTGCAGGTGATCCCCAACGGTTTACCCGCTGCCGCCGCGTGGGTCAGCAACGTTGACCGCCAGCGCTGGCTGGCCGGTTATGTCGGGCGCTTGAGCAGCGAGAAAGGCCCGGACCTGTTTCTCGATGCCCTGATTCCGCTGTGTCACCAGCATCCGCAACTGGACGCGGTGATGCTCGGTGACGGCCCGGAACGTGAGGCGCTGCAGGCGCGGATCGACGCCGCAGGTTTGCAGCAACGAATTCGCCTGCCCGGTTACCAGACCGCCATGCAGCCGTGGTGGCAACAACTGGATGCGCTGGTGATCAGCTCGCGCACCGAAGGCACGCCGATGATTCTGCTCGAAGCGATGCAGAGCGGCGTGCCGGTGGTGGCGTTTGCGGTCGGCGGCATTCCCGATGTACTCGAGCACCGGCACAACGGCTTGCTGGCGACACCCGCCGCCAGCGCCGACCTCGCCCGCCAGCTCGATAACCTGCTGAACGAGCCGAACCTGGCTCGGCAATTGTGTGACAACGCAAAGCGTACGCAACAGGATCGCTACGACCTCAAGGCCTTGGCCGAACGCTGGTCGCAGCTGTACATCCGCACGGCACGGGAGGCACGCGCATGATTTTCCCGCTCTCGATCGTCACGCTGCTCGGTCTGGTGTGCATCGGTCTGCTCGCCAGCCCCTATCCATTTCTCGCACCCGGCGCGGTCATTGGCCTGGTGGGGTTCACGGTGTTGTACCGCAAGCCGACCTGGGGCCTGCTGGGCATCGCCGCGCTGGTACCGTTTGAAGGTTTCTTCAAGGACAGTGCGCTGTCCGGAAGCAAACTGATCGGCGCCTCGCTGGCGGTGATCCTGATGCTGCAACTGGCCCTGCATCAGATTCCCGGCGAGCGCCTGCGCAGCAATATCTGGCGGTTTCTGCTGTGGTTCCTCGTCCTGTATTTCCTCAGTTTGCTCAACACCGATGACCTCGGTATGTCACTGGGGCATCTGCGTGAACTGAGCGTCGGGCTGATCCTGTTTGTCATTACCCTGTTGATCGGCCGTGAACTGAACCTGGACCTGTTCGCCCGACTGGTGACCCTGAGCGTCAGTGCCACCTGCGCCATGGCGATGTTCTCGACCAAATTCCAGGATCAAGGCCGCGCCGCCGGGCTGCTGGAGGACCCCAACGCCTTCGCCCTGCTGATCGCCTTCGCCATTCCGCTGGGCCTGCTGCTGGTGATTCGGGGGCCTAATCTGCTCCACCGGTTGTTCTGGGGCGCTTGCTGCCTGCTGCTGCTCGGAGGCATGACCAAGACCGAATCGCGCTCCGGGCTGGTGGTGGTGGCCTTGAGTCTGCTGATCGGTTGCTGGCACTACCGCGCGCAACTGACGCGGATTCGCCCTCGGCACCTGGGCTTCGCCATGCTCGGTGCAGCCATCGTGATCCCGCTGGCAATCTACGCGATGCCCGCCGGTTACGCCGCGCGCATTCAGTCGCTGAGTATTCTCAGCGCCGGCTCCAAGGCACAGGATGAATCCCTCGGCCGCCGCGCCTCGTACATCGTGGTCGGCGGGCAGATGATCCGCGAGAACCCACTGCTCGGATCAGGCCCCGGCACCTTCCCGCTGCACTACGCGACCACCGGCTACGCCAAGGCGTTTTCCGCCAACCGCAAGATCGGTGACCTGTACCGCCGTGCCCACAACACCTACCTGGAAATCTTCAGTGAACTGGGGATTCCTGCCGGCCTGCTGTTCGTCGGCATGCTCGGCCTCGGCCTGTACAACCTGATTCGCGCACGCGCCGCGTGGATGCGGCGGCGCGACTGGCAACAGGCGGACCTGATGACCCACCTCGGCGTGAGCTTCCTGTCACTGACCCTGTTCCTGATGTTCCTCAGCGCACCGAATCAGAAATACGTGTGGATCATGCTCGCGCTGACCAGCGTCCTGCGCCTCAAGGCTGAGCAGGCGCCACTGACCGAGGCCAGAACATGAACCGGATCAGCATCATCATCCCGATGTTCAACGAGGCCCGGCACATTGGCCGCACGCTGCTCGCCGCGCAAAAAGCCGCACATGCAGCCGATGTCGAGTGCGAGTTGATCGTGGTCGACAACGGTTCGAGCGACGACGGCCCGCACATCGCCCGCCAGTTCGGTGCACAGGTGCTGGTGCTGCCGGGCCTGCTGATCGGTGCGCTGCGCAATCGCGGTGCGCTGCTGGCAAGCGGCGAGTGGATCGCGTTCATTGATGCCGACGTCGAGATGCCCGAAGACTGGCTCAAGCCCTTGTTCGAGCTGCAAGCCGATGGTCAGGCCGATGTGTTCGGTCTGGACCTGCACACCCCCCCTGCCGCGCCGTGGTACGCCGCTGCCTGGCAACGGCGCACGCTGCGCCCGTCCAGCCAGAGCTCGCACCCGGTGGACTGGCTGCCCAGCTCCAACCTGCTGATGCGCCGGCGCTGGTTCGACAAGGTCGGCGGTTTCGACGAACACCTGCGCACTGGCGAGGACAAGGAATTCACCCTGCGCCTGCGCGACAACGGCGCCGTATTGCTCTCGATCAACAACAACGTCGCCCTGCACTGGGGCTACGAAATGAACTGGCGTGAGTGGATGGGCAAGGAAATGTGGCGCCAGGGCAGTCATCTGCAACTGCTGCGCACCCACGGGTTCAGCCTGCGCCTGCTGCGTTTTCCGTTGCTGTCGATTGCGGTGTGGATCCTCGATTTCCTGGCGATTTCAGCGTTGCTCGACGGCTTTCCGCATCACGCCGCGACGATGGTCGCGTTGACCCTTCTGCCGGGGCTGGTGCTGAGCGTGCGGCAGAGTATCAAACACCGCGACATCGGCCTGACCCTGCAACTGTGGGGCCTGCACTGGGTGCGTCTGCACCTGGCGGGCGCCGCGTTCATTCTCAGTCTGTGTCATTGGAATGCCAGGAGGCCTGCCCGTGGCTGAATTCATTTTCTGGCTGTGCCTGCTGCTGCCGGTATACGCCTACCTTGGCTACCCGCTGCTGCTGACGGTGCTGGCGCCGCTGTTCCCGGCCTGGCGCCACAGCCCAGCGCCGCCGCTGAACATCAGCATCGTGATCGCCGCGCACAACGAGGCGCGGCACATCGAGCACAAATTGCGCACGCTGCTGGCGCAGGACTATCAGCCGGCCACGCTGCAGATCATTCTCGCCAGCGACGGCTCGACCGACGACACCGTGGCCTGTGCGCACAAGGTGGTCGATTCGCGCATCACCGTCCTCGATTTGCCGCGCCAGGGCAAAGCGGCAACGCTGAATGCCGGGGCGGCGCTGGCGACCGGCGATATCCTGGTGTTCACCGATGCCGATAACCAATGGTCGCGGGAAACCCTCGGCTACCTGCTCGCGCCACTCAGCGACCCCAACGTCGGTGCCTGCGCCGGGCACATGGTGATTCCGGTGACCGGCGGCGGCCTCAGCGTCGGCGACAGTCTGTACCGGCATTACGAGGGCTGGCTGCGCCGGGTGGAGAATCGCACCGGTTGCATGGTCTCGGCCGATGGCGCCCTGCTCGCCCTGCGCCGCGAGCTGTTCCAGAGCGTACCGGCGGAGGTCAATGACGACTTCTTTCTCAGCACCTGCGCGCCTGTCGCCTTCAAGCGCATTGTCTATGTGCCCGAGGCGCAGGTGATCGACCACGGTGTCGACGAAGCGGACAAACAGTTCCGCCGCCGTCAACGCGTCACCGTCGGTGGCCTGCAAAGCCTCGCCCAGCGCCGTGAACTGCTCAACCCGCTCAAACATGGCCTGTATTCGCTGGCGCTGATCAGCCACAAACTGATTCGGCGCCTGGCACCGATCCTCCTGCTGCCATTACTGCTGAGCAATTTCTGGCTGTGGGAGGACCACGGTTTCTATCGACTGGCCCTGATCGCCCAACTGTTCGGTTACGCCGTGGCGATTGCCGGACTGCTGGATTCACAACACCGGTTACCCAAACCGTTTCGCCTTGCGGCATTTCTGCTGGTCACGCTGGCAGGCATGAGCATCGGCCTGTGGCAGTTCTTGCGCGGCCAGCGTTACGCCCAGTGGAATCCTGAACAAAACCGTTGAAAGGAGCGAAGCCATGGCGATCAAACAATTAATAAAACGCACCAGTGGCTGGCTTTACCTCAATTCCCCGGTGGGACGCAATCAGCTGCACGGCGCCGGGGTGATCCTGATGTTGCACCGGGTGCTGGCCAACGACCGCGCCGCCGACCTGCCGCACCGCAATGAGCTCTGTGTCGGACCGAAAGCCTTCGAGCACCTGCTGGTGTGGCTGCGCCGGCACTTCGATTGCGTGCCGCTGATGGACATCCTCACGCCCACCGCATTACGCAGCGACCGTCCACGGGTGGCGCTGACCTTCGACGATGGCTGGCGCGACAACGCGGTCAATGCGTTCCCGCTGCTGCAAAAACATCAGGTGCCGGCGAGCATCTTTCTCTCCACCGATTTCATCGGCAGCCGCCAGCGCTTCTGGTGGGAAAGCCTTGGCGAGACCTTGTGGGGCAGCCATGGCGAAAAGGCCCGCATGCATCTGATCGAATACCTGCACATGATCCACCACCCACTGCCGGTACTGGTCGATGACATCGATGTCGACCGCCGCAGCCTGTCGCTGCTGCACTACCTGCAAAGCCTCAAAGACCTTGAACCGGCGATGCTCGAACGCTTGACCGACGAATGTCCGCCCGAAGCGCAGCCGCAAGCGCTGGACTGGCACCAGGTACGGGCGCTGGAAGCCTCGGGGCTGGTGCGTTTCGGCCCGCACGGCGCCAGCCACGCGATCCTCACGGAACTGGACGATGTGCGCCTGAGCGAAGAAATCCGCCGCAGCCGCGACGCCTTGAACAACGGCTGCAACCGGCCACTGCCGGTGTATTGCTACCCCAACGGCAACAACGACGACCGTGTGCGCAAACAGATGGCTGCCCACGATTACCCGTTCGCGCTGGGCACCGGCACCGGCATCTATCGCGGTGAAGGCGATCCACTGAACCTGCCACGTTTCGGCGTCAGCCAACGCACCGCGCGCAATCCCGAGCTGCTGTCGTGGCGCATCTTTCGTGGAAACCGGCCATGAGCCGCAGCCATTACCTCAAGCATCTGGCGCTGAGCATGGGCACCAAACTGGCGATGATCGCCTTGCGTTTGCTGCGCAACGTATTGCTGGCGCGGATCCTCGGCCCCAGTGAGCGCGGGCTGTTTGCGCTGCTCAGCACCTTGCCCGATCTGATCAGCGCTGCCACCAGTGGCGGGTTGAATTCAGCCGTCGGTTATCAGGCCGCCAAGCAACGGCCGATGGGGCTGCTGCTGAGTCAGGTGCTGGTGTTTGGTTGCTTGCTCGCCGGCCTGTTGACCTTGTTGGTGGTAGCGCTGGTACGTGAGTTCGGCAGTGAACTGGATGTCACCGTGCAGCTCGGTCTGCTGGCCTGGCTGTTGCTGCTGGCGGTACCGCTGACCGTGCTGAAGAGCGGCCTGCTGACCCTGCACAACGCCTCCGGTGGCGTGGTTGCGTTCAACGCCTTGCGCCTGACCGAATCGCTGGCGCCGCTGCTGCTGTTTCTCGCGCTGTTCTGGATGTGGAAAAGCGCGGCGCTGGAAGCGGCGCTGATCAGTTGGCTGGCCGGGATCAGCCTGGTGGTGCTGGCCGGTTGGGTCTGGCTCAAACGCGCGCAACCGCTGCACCTGCAATGGGATCGCGCCAGCCAGAACGAACTGCTGCGCTACAGCGCGCGCAGCCATCCGGACTTGCTGTTCCAACAGGTGATTCTGCGCTCGGATTACCTGTTCATCGGCGCCCTGCTCGGCAGCACCGCGCTGGGGCATTATGCGATGGCCAGCGCCGCCGCCGAACTGCTGCTGATCGTCCCGGAAGCAGTGACCACGCCGCTGATGAAACGCCTGTTGCAACAAGACGAAGGCATGGACAAGGTCACCCCGCTGGCTCTGCGCCTGACCGCCACAGTGATGCTCGGTGCGTGCCTGAGCATGGCCGTGATCGGCAACTGGCTGATCGTCACCCTGTTCGGCATCGCTTACCAACCGGCGTATCCGGCGCTGCTCGCCTTGCTGCCGGGGCTGCTCGGCCTGTGCTACGCGAGCATCCTGCGTCTGGACCTGCTGGGGAAAAACCGCCCCGGTACGGTGTCGCTGCTGATGGGCCTCGGCGCCCTGCTCAACCTGGCGCTGAACCTGGTGTTGATTCCGGCCTACGGCATCGTCGGTGCAGCGGCGGCATCGTCGATTGCCTACCTGGCCGTGACCGTGGCGATGCTGGTGTTGTACTGCCGTTTAAGCGGCGTGGCGTTTTGGCAAACCCTGATCATCCTGCCCAGCGATGTCGGGCCGATGTGGCAGATGCTGCACCGGAAGGCCGTATGAAAGGCCTGCTCCTGCTGCTCGGTCTCGGCCTGTCGCTGGACGCCTTTGCCGCGTCGATGCGCTGGGGCGAGATCCGCGACGGCAGCCTGTATCTGCAAGCCGATCGCCCGGACACCGTGACCATTCGCTGGACCCCGGCGTGGCAGGCCGACGCCAACGAAGAGCATCTGTACCTGCTCGACAGCCGGGGCAAATTGCAGGGCGAGCGCTTGATCAAGGCCAGCGAAACCCGTGGCAGCCAGAGCTGGCCGCTGCTGCCGGGCGCTGCCAGTTATCGCCTGGAAATTCCTGGCTACAGCTTCCGCAATTATCGGGTCGAACACGATGAGCACACCGTGGCGCTGTTCGAGCCGGCCAAGGTGCATTTCAGCGCGCAGACACAGAACGGCGACGAGCTGTATTTCAAGGTAGCGCCAGGGGAACAGGCGGTGCTGGCCGGCAAGTTTCATGGTGGGGTCAACGCGCTGCAGGCGCAACGGGTGGGCGATGATCAGCCACTGACGCTGGCGCTCAAACCCTATCGCGCCTACTGGCAGTTCGATCAACTGGCGTTGCCGGTCAGCGAGCGCGAACAGGTCTGGCGCCTGCGCCTGCAAGGCAGCGGCAAAGCGGCGTTCTGGCTCGACGGCACGGCCAATCGGTTTGCGCAGACTGCGCAGCAACTCAAACCCGTGCGCGAAGAGACCGGCCAGATCCACCTGACCCTGCACGACAAAATCCTCGGACGCACCCCGGATCTGGGCATCGCCCTGCCCTATGTGATGCCGCCCGCCAGTAGCCATGCGGTGCTGGATGCGTTGAAAGCGACCGCCGCCAGTTACTACAGTTTTGTCGATGTCACGGCGAAGAATCCGCACTTCGAAGACGCGTTCCGCAAGGTTTATCAGGAGCGCTTCGGCATCCGTCAGGACATCACCCTGCTCGCCGGCAGCCAGCGTCAGGCCGATCTGCGCGCCGATGTGCAAAGCAATGGCGGGCTCGACGCGTGGCTGGCCAGCACCCGCGCCTTGGGCGGCAAAGGCACGCACTACATCGGTTTTGCCGATGAACCGAACCTCAACTATTCGAGCTTCGAGCAATACCGGGCGATTTTCGCCAGCATGGCCAGGCAAGTGCGCAGCGATCCAGCGAATGCCAGGGCCGGCGTGCGCATCGCCATGCCGGCCAGTTCGCGGCTGGTCAACGGGCCGTTCGCCGATAACGCGGCAGACAAGCGTGGCATCGACTGGGCGCGGCGCTTGCTCGGTGAATCCGCCGAGCAGATCGACGCGCTGGCGTGGCACGAATGGATGATCCGCGACCTGCTCGCCACCCGGGTCTACCGCGACAGCGTGCGCCGCGCTGCCGAACTGGTTGGCTTCGACGCTCGCGGCCAACCGCGCAAGGCTCTGCTGCTGGATCAGACCAACCTGTCCAGCGGCTCCAGCCTCAGCCCCTACGATCAAGAAACCCGGTACGCCGCGCTGTGGTGGACGTCGGTGGTGATCAACGCTTCGCAGGACGGTTTGCTGAGCATGCTCAACTGGTTTCAGGCCGCCGATGAGCCGGAATACCCCAAAGGCATGATCCGGGTCTTGGGCGCTGAGGGTTTCGAGCTGAAACCGGTGGGGCTGGCCCAGCAGTTCATCGCGCAGCACTGGCTGCATCAGGTGCTGTGGCTGGAGAACGACGGCTTCGAAGTCGATGTGCTGGCGATGGCGGGCGACGACCAGCGTGGCCTGCTAGGTGTGAACAAGGGCACGCGTTTGCAGCGGGTCGACCTGAGTGGTGCCAAGTGCCCACTCAACAACGGTGCGTTGCGTTACTTCGGCGCGGACAACCGCAGCCGCGACGCACCATTTGCCTGCCGCAAAGGACGCGTCAGCTTCGACTTGCCAGGGCAAACCCTGTTCGCGTTGAGCTGGAGCGCGTCATGAACATAACCCCGATCAGTCATGAGAAAAGCCAGGCGAACATAAACTCTGTGGTGAGGGGATTTAGCGAACCGTCGCACCGCCCCGATGGGCTGCGAAGCGGCCCGGGGTTTTCAAGATTAAAAGCGACGACTGCTGCGCAGCCGATCGGGGATGAATCCCCTCGCCACAGGAATCCCCTCACCACAGGAACTCCCTCACCACAAGGGTTCGCCGTGCCAAAGAGTTCAGGAGTACAGAACATGGGTACCGTCAGCAAACTCAGCCAGCACATCAAACAAAAAGGCCTGCGCGCCACCCTCGCCAAGGCGTGGAAGCATTACGTGTTTTTCCATCAGGAGCTGCTGTGGATGGAGCGCGATCTGGTCAGTCCGGTGCCACCGCACAGCCTCAAACCGTACCCGCCGCTGCGGGTGGTAAAAATCACCGCCGACAACGCCAGCGCCTTTGCCCGCTACTTCGGCGACCGCGTCGGGACCATGGCCGAGCTGGCCAACGAAGGGCACACCGGGCACATGCACCTGGACGATCAGGGCGATGCCGTGGCGTTCATCTGGGGCAGCGCACGGGACTACTTCGACCGGCATTACTACGGCTGCCTGTTCCCGGTAAAACCAGGGGAATTCTTCGAGTTCGGCGGCGAGCTGACCCGCGCCTACTGGGGCAGCGAACTGTCGGTAGACCTGCAGCTGGAACTGTGGAAAGCCATGGCGGCCCAGGGCTGCGACAAGGTGGTGGACGTCTGCGAATTCCACAACATCCCGGCGCTGAAACTGCATTTGCGCATGGGGTACACCGAGCAAGGCCGGATCATGAACGTCTACACCCTGTTCGGTCGCTGGCGCTTCTACCGCGAAACCCGCTACAGCGGCTCGCGGCTGGATGCGCTGCGCAAACCGTCCCGTCCACCTGTCACAGCCACGGCGGCCTGAATCTATGGTGACGCGATTCGAATGGTGCACTTCGCTGTGCGCCGCCGATTTCCCGGCAGTCGCCTATGAGGCGCTGCGCCTGCGGGTGACGGATCACACGCCGTTCAACCAACTGGGCTGGTTGTGCGCGGCGGAGCAGACACTGGGCGCGGGCGAGAGCCTGCACATCCTGCTCGGTTGGGAAGCGGACGAATTGCGCCTGTGCCTGCCACTGGTGGCGGGCCGCGAGCGCTTTGCCGGTGTGCCGTTTCGCGTGTTGCATCACTTGGGCCATCCACTGGCGGACCGACTGGCGCTGCTGTCGTTGCTCGAGGGCGATGACATGCGCGAAGCCCTGCGCCTGATCCGCCGACACCTGCCGCACGCGCTGCTGCAACTCAACGAGTTATCCGAGCCTGCGGGTGAAGAAAGCGCTCTCACCCCATGGATGGCCCACAGTTCGACGGGCGAACGCCGTCTCAGTTGCCGGGTGCCGGTGCATCTGATCAGCGAGGCGGATCACCAGGAGGTCTCCGGTGACCCGCGCTACAAGCTGCGCCGGGCGCGCAAACGGATTGCCGCGTGTGGCGCCCTGGTGCGGCGCATTACCCCCGACGCGCTGAGCATGGGTCCACTGTTGCGGGCGATCAGCGAAGTTGAAGCGGTGAGCTGGAAAGGTGACGAAGGTGTGGGGATCTTCGCCAGCGAGCGCAGTCGGCAATGGATCGAACGCGCCTTCACCGCCCTCGCCGGCCAGGGCCTGGTGCGGGTGGTGACGCTGGAACTCAACGGGCGTTGCATCAGCTATCGCCTCGGCTTGCTGGAACAGGGTCGACTCTACGATTACAACCTCGCGTTCCTGCCGCAATACGCCGATCTGGGCAGCGGCCGGGTGTTGCTGGAGGAATGGATTCGCTGGGGGCTGGATGAGCACTGGCGCTGGATCGATGCCTCGCGGGTCAGCCTGGAAAACTCCAGCCACCAACTGCACGAACGTATGACCGGCCAACTGGAACACTGGCGCTGGAGTTTCTATTCCTGGCGCCCCAGCGGGATATTGCTGGGGCTGGGGTTGCGCCTCTGGCATCGCTTGAAACCGACGGTGCAGCAATGGCGCGCGCGACGTGCGGCCAGACCGGCACCCACACCTGTCGTCATCACCACGGAGGGCGATCATGCCTCGCCAAGTCATAGTCAACGCTGACGATTTCGGTTTGAGCCCGAACGAAAACGCGACGATCTTCGCCGCGTTTCAGGCCGGGGTCATCAGCTCGGCCACGGCCATGGCCAACATGCCGGCATTTGAGGCGGCCTGTGTGATGGCCCGGCATGCGTCGCTGCAAGGTCGGGTCGGATTGCACTTCAATCTGACTTACGGTCGACCGCTGAGTGCTTCGATTCTGCGCAGCCGAACCTTTTGCGATGGCCACGGCGTGTTCGATCTGAGCCTGCAACGCCATAGCCTGTGGCTGAGTCGCGAAGATCGCGACGCAGTACGAGAAGAGTTGCAGGCGCAGTGGCAGCGTTGTGTCGAGCATGGCCTACGGCCAAGCCACATCGACTCGCACCAACACGTGCACAACATCTGGCCGATTGGTGAAATCGTCGCGCGGTTTGCCGCTCAGCAAGGCGTGCCGATTCGCCTGGCGCGCAATCTGGGGCACAACCTCAGTCTGCCGAAACGCGTGTTCAAAGGCTTGCTCAACTGGCGCTTGCAGAGTCTGGCCGGAGCCACGGCGGACTATGTGTGCACGCCGGTGGATCTGCGCAACGCCCCCGCACCGAGCGACGGCGTGCTGGAAATCGTCGCCCACCCCAATCAGCTCGACAGCGATTTCGGCGATGCCTATCTCAACCCCGGAGAATCCCTGAACCGCGTGCTGGAGCAGCGGCTGACGGGGGTACCGCGGGTGTCCTATGCCGATTTGAACAAGGACTTTTTACGGGGTGCCGCGGCACTCGATTGATTCATTCTCACAACAGCAACATCCACCACACCGGGCCTCGGCCACGGAGGGCAACATGAGTGTTATCGAAAAGCTGCGCGAACGCATCCGTCAAAAAGGCCTCGGCCGTCTCTTCGCCACCCTGTGGAAACGCTACGTGTTCTTCCACTGGGAGCTGCTGTGGATGGAGCGCGACCTGGTCTCCCCGGTGCCGCCGCACAAGCTGCGCCCCTACGAAGGCTTGCGCAAAGTCGATATCACCCCGCTGAACACCGGGGCGTTCGCCAAACACTTCGGCGATCGCGTCGACACCATGGCCGAACTCGCCGCCGAGGGTCACACCGGACACATGTACCTCGATGCCGACGGCCACGCGGTGGCCTTCATCTGGGGCAGCATTCGCGACTACCACGACCGCCACTATTACGGCTGCTGGTTCCCGGTCAAACCCGGCGAGTTCTTCGAATTCGGCGGCGAAATGGCCCGGCCGTATTTCGGCACCAGCCTGTCGGTGGACGTACAAGTCGCCCTCTGGGAAGCCATGGCGGCTCAAGGCTGCGACAAAGTCGTCGACGTCTGCGAAACCCACAACATCCCGGCGCTGAAGCTGCACATCCGCATGGGCTACCACGAACAGGGCCGCGTCACCCACGTCTACGGCCTGTTCGGCCGCTGGCGCTTCTACCGCGAAAGCCGCTATGACGGCTCACGCCTGGAACCCCTGCGCAAACCTGGGCGGCCAGTGGTGAGTGCGGCGGCGCAGGCGTGATTCAATCGTAAAAGCGATGGCGGCCATTTGGCCGCCATCGCGAGCAGGCTCGCTCCCACATTGGATTTGTGTACGACACCATCTTCGAGCCATCGCCTATGTGGCACAGGCTTGCTCAAACATTCAGAAGGGTCAAACGGGCGAAGTTGGTTCTGATTCTTTCAGCCAGACTTGAGATCTTGCCGACGCCTTCGCTGGCAAGCCAGCTCCCACAGGTGTTCAGGTGTCCTCGCTATTTTCGTGCGAACCAAAAAACTGTGGGAGTCTGGCTTGCCAGCGATGAGGCCGGTTGGATCGATGGAAAACTTCAGGCCTTGCTGGCGACCAAGGTGAAGCACAGCGGCATCTGCGCTGGCCGATTCAGGTACTGGTCATACACCTCTTCGCGGTTCGAATGTGCATATTCTCTGAAGTGTGCGATGTTCAGCCCGGCCGCGATGGCGCCGCTGAAGATCGCGCCGAGGGTGTGCACGAACCAGTAGGACTTGGCAGCCTGCTGCTCGATCTTGCCGACGTAGACAATCGGTTCTTCCTGCACGAATGGCTCGGCGCGGAAGTAGGAGCTGGCGAGGCGGTACGGGTCTTCGCCTTCAGGATCAACCATTTCCAGAAACGGATGGGTTTCATAGATCACCAGTTTGCCGCCCGTTTTCAGGGTTAACGCCACGTGGCGAAAGAACTCGCCGATGTCGGGCATCCAGTTCAGCACGCCGATGGTGATCAGCGCCACGTCGAAGCGGCTGTGCAGCGCAGCCGGCAGGTGATGGATATCGCTTTCGATGAATTCAGCGTTGTACGGCGAGCGCTGGTTCAATTCGCGAGCCTGTTCGAGAAACGCCTCCGATTGATCGACGCCGACCACACTGCGTGCACCGAGAGCAAACAGCGACAGGCTTTCGCGACCATTGTTGCAACCGAGTTGAATCAACTCTTTACCGTCCACGCCGACCTGTTCCAGCAGACCGCGCAAGGTGTCGTCGAGGCAGGAAAAATCTGCCTGCGAAACGTCATTCAACAGCGCTTGCCATTCCGCCGATTCACGGTGATGGCGAGCGGAATCGTTCCACGCCTGTCGATTGCTGTCGATGGCGGTTTTATTGTTGGGCACTTCCATGGCGCACTCCGGACGATGCTCGTGATTGAGCGGCCCCGAGTCTAGAACAGCCCAATCAATACGGTTGTTGCGACTTTGTAAGCCGCACCGCCGATCCACTGTGGGAGCGAGCTTGCTCGCGAAGGCGTCGGTCCAGCCAACATCTTCATTGCCTGAACCCCCGTTTTCGCGAGCAGGCTCGCTCCTACAGTTCGGAACGCTTACATCTGATTCAGGCGTTCGCGCAAAAACTCGACCAGTGCCTGCACCGGGCGCGACGCCTGGCGATGCTGCGGGTAGACCGCCGACAGGGTCAGCGGTTCGGGCCTGTAGTCGTCGAGTACCAGCACCAGTCGCCCGTCCTTCAGCGCCGCGCCGACGATGAACGTCGGCAGATAGGTAATCCCCATTCCCTGCACCGCTGCATCCCTCAGCAGCTCGCCGTTGTTCACCCGCATGCGCCCGGTGACGTTGACCAGCAGCGGCTTGCTCTGCCCCGCGTTGAAGCGCCATTGCACCGAACGACCATGGCCGTACGGCAGGCAGTCGTGGCTGTGCAGGTCTTCGGGGTTGAGCGGTGTGCCACGTTCGGCCAGATACGCCGGGCTGGCGCAGTACACCCGTTCGATGGCGGCGATGCGCCGGGCGATCAGCGTCGAGTCTTCCAGCACACCGATACGCAACGCCAGGTCATAACCTTCGCCGAGCAGGTCCACCGGGCGATCACTCAAATCCACCTCCACCGTGACATCGCGATAGCGCTGCAAAAACAGCGGCAACAGACAACCCAGATGCGCCACGGCAAACGACAGCGGCGCGCTGAGGCGAATCGTCCCGCGTGGCTCGGCGGTCTGCCCGGCGATGCCCTGTTCGACCTGTTCCACTTCGCCGAGCAGGCGCAGCGCCGATTCGTAGTAGCTCTGACCCAGTGGCGTGACGTCGAGCCGTCGGGTGGAACGGTTCAACAACCGCACACCGAGGCGCTCTTCGAGCTGCATCAAGCGGCGGCTGACGAACTGCTTGGACAGGCCCAACTGATCGGCGGCGGCGGTGAAGCTGCCGGAGTCCATGACCTGGCAAAAAATACGCATGTCTTCGAACGGGTTCATTGTCACTCTCTGGTAGACAGTCAAACGCTTTATAGCCGCTTTTTCACTTTTCGACAGCTCATTAATCTGTGCTCACGGTTTGAAAACAGCCCGACACAACACCAATAACTTTCGAAAATGGAATTGAGCATGAACATCAAAAAAACCCTGACCGCATCCCTCCTCGCCCTCTCCATCGGCAACGCATTCGCCGCCGGCAGCCCGGGTGTCGAACACAACACCCAGGCCTTCCTCGAAGCCCTCGCCGCTGGCGGTGGCAAACCATTGGAACAGCTGAGCCCGAAGGATGCCCGTGCGGTGCTGACTGGCGCTCAGGCCTCGGTGAAAGTCGACCTCTCCGGGGTTGAAGTCAGCGACAAGGCGATCAAGGTCGACGGCCAGACGATCAACCTGAAAGTGGTGCGGCCGGCCAAGGTCAAAGGCGAATTGCCGGTGTTCATGTTCTTCCATGGTGGTGGTTGGGTGTTGGGCGATTACCCGACTCACCAACGCCTGATTCGTGATCTGGTGGTCGGCTCTGGAGCGGTCGCGGTGTACGTCGATTACACGCCGTCGCCGGAAGCGCAGTACCCGACAGCGATCAACCAGGCCTATGCGGCGACAAAATGGGTTGCGGAAAACGGCAAGCAGATCGGGGTCGATGGCAAGCGTCTGGCGGTGGCCGGCAACAGCGTCGGCGGCAACATGGCGGCGGTCGTGGCGTTGATGGCCAAGGAACAGAAAACCCCGGCCCTGCGCTTCCAGTTGCTGATGTGGCCGGTGACCAACGCCGGGTTCGATAACGGCTCGTACCAGCAATTTGCCGAGGGCCACTTCCTGACCAAGGGCATGATGCAGTGGTTCTGGGACAACTACACCACCAACCCGGCCGAACGCGCACAGATCCACGCCTCGCCGCTCAACGCCAGCGCCGAACAGCTCAAGGGCCTGCCCGCCGCGCTGGTACAGACCGCCGAGTTCGACGTATTGCGTGACGAAGGCGAAGGCTACGCACGGCATCTGGATGCGGCCGGCGTGCCGGTGACCTCGGTGCGCTACAACGGGATGATTCATGACTTTGGTTTGCTCAACCCACTGAGCCAGATTCCCGAAGTGAAAGCGGCCGTGCGCCAGGCCGCGGCTGAGCTGAAGACGCATCTGAACTGAGGCCCCCTCCCTCGCCACACCCAACGGTGTGGCGAGTTTTTTGATTGCAAGAACCCTTGTGGTGAGGGGATTCATCCCCGACGGGTTGCGAAGCGACCCCACTGCCAACCAGAAAGGCAGGGGACTGCTGCGCAGTCCATCGGGGATGAATCCCCTCACAACTAAAGCCTCTTCAACACCGACGTTCATGCAGTTCCGGAGATCGCCATGTCCATCCTCCTCACCCACCTGCTGTCCTGGAGCGCCGCGCTGTTGCTGCTCGACGCGCTGCTCTGGCACCTCGCCCCGTTCAAGCACCGCGCACCGCGGGTCGGTGTGCGGCTGGTGCTGTTTCTGGCATTCAGCGCGCTGGCCATCAATGCCGGCGTCAGCCCGTTGCAGGCTCCACTGTTTGCCGATGACCCGGTGACGCAGCTCGGGGCGACGGCGCTGGGCATTCTCTGGTGGCTGTACGCCGCGCGGGTGCTGACCGAAGTGATCGGCCTGATTCTGATGCGACGCATCGGCCACAGCGGTCGGCTGTTGCAGGACGTGATTGGCGCGCTGGTGTTTCTGGCAGCGATCGTCGCGGCCGCCGGGTATGTGCTGGAGCTGCCGGTCAAAGGCTTGCTGGCGACCTCCGGGGTGGTGGCGATCGTCGTCGGTCTGGCGTTGCAAAGCACCTTGAGCGACGTGTTCTCGGGGATCGTGCTCAACACCACCAAGCCGTATCAGGTCGACGATTTCGTGGTGATCGACGGTGTCGAGGGCAAGGTCATCGACATCGACTGGCGCGCCACGCATCTGTTGACCAGCACCGGCACGCTGGCCGTGGTGCCGAACTCGGTGGCGGCCAAGGCGAAGATCGTCAATCTCAGTGCCCGACCAACCTGCACGGGGTCTCGATCAGCATCAAGGTGCCGAATCACATTCGCCCGCGGCGGGTGCTCGACGCCCTCGACCGCACGCTGCAAGGCAGCAGCAGTCTGCTGCTCAATCCGCCGCCCAAAGCCGTGTTGAAAGAGGCCGGCGAGGAGATGTCGGAGTATGTCGCCAGCGGTTTCATCAGTGAACTGGGCAAGAAAGGCGAAGTGCGCAATCAACTGTTCGACCTCGCCCACCGGCATCTCGAAGCTGCAGGTATTTCCCGGCATCCGGACGGTGTGATCGAACCCTCGACCCGCGCCCGAGCGTTGCTCGATGAAGTGAAAGTTTTCCGCTCGCTGAGCCATGAGGAACGTGATCGCCTCGCTGAATCGATGGTCGCGCAACAATACGCGGCCGGTCAGGTGGTGCTGGGTCTGGATGAAGTGCCCGACAGTCTGTTTGTCATCGCCACCGGCGTGGTCAGTGCCACCGTGCCCGACGGCGACGGCCAGACCGAGGCCGGACGCATGGGGCCAAGCGAGGTCATGGGCGAACAGAGCATCCTCGCCGATACGCCGTCGCAAGCGACGTTCACCGCACTGACGTCGAGCATCATCTACCGCCTCGACAAAGCCCTGACCCGTCAGTGCATGGAGCAGCGCAGCGAAGTCGGCCAAGCGTTGAACAAATTGCAGGCCGTGCGACAGCAGAACAGCCGGCTGGCGTTGATGGCCAAACCGGTGGCGGTGCGCAAAGGTGGTTTTTTGGGGTGGCTGCAGAAACGTTAAAAGCAAAAGATCGCAGCCTGCGGCAGCTCCTACATTGGAACGCGTTCCTCTGTAGGAGCTGCCGCAGGCTGCGATCTTTTGATCTTCTTACTTGGCAGTGAACTTGGTGTAGCTGTTGATCAGGTTGCGGTAGTTCGGCAGGCGTTCGGACAGCAGATGCGCCAGGCCTTCCATGTCGTTGCGCCAGTCACCTTGCAGCTCGCACGCCACCGAGAACCAGTTCAGCAGGTGTGCACCGGCAGCCGACATCCGCGCCCACGCCGCTTGTTGCACGGTGGTGTTGAAGGTGCCGGAAGAATCGGTGACCACGAACACTTCGAAGCCTTCAGCAATGGCCGACAGGGTCGGGAACGCCACGCAGACGTCAGTCACCACACCGGCGATGATCAGTTGCTTGCGGCCGGTGGCTTTGATTGCCTTGACGAAGTCTTCGTTGTCCCAGGCGTTGATCTGGCCAGGACGTTGAATGAACGGTGCATCCGGAAACTGCTCGCGCAGCTCAGGCACGATCGGGCCGTTCGGGCCGGCGTCGAAACTGGTGGTGAGGATGGTTGGCAGCTTGAAGAACTTGGCGATGTCGCCCAGTGCCAGCACGTTGTTTTTGAATTCGTTTGGCGAGAAATCCTGTACCAGCGAGATCAGACCGGTCTGGTGGTCGACCAGCAGCACGACCGCATCATCTTTGTTCAGACGCTTGTAGGGAACGCTCATGGGAAACTCCTCGGTGGATGGTTGTTGCATGAGGCGCCGACCGGGTGGCCGGCGCTTTTTTGTATTGATCAGAACGCGAAACAGGAACAGCCGAACGCGCCCCAGAAACCGGCGAAGTCACTGACCGGTGCGTTCGACAGTCGGGCTTTTTCATGGCTGTGCGCGTGCACCGCGCAGGCGCCAACGCACTGATGCACTTGCGCCTGCAAAGGCGAATTCGGGCGCCAGTGGCCCGGCACCTTGACCACCGGCGACCAGTCCGGAAGCACGGGGATCGAGCGAGGGCCGAGGTCTTCGAAATCGCCGGCGGCGTAAACGATCTTGCCGCCGACCACGGTCAGCACCGACTCGATCCACTTGATCGCTTCTTCCTCGACGTGGAAGAAGTCCGCGCTCAGCGCCGCCAGATCCGCCAGTTGCCCGACCTTGATCTGGCCCTTCTTGCCCTGCTCGGACGAGAACCAGGCGCTGCCGTGGGTGAACAATTCCAGCGCAGTCGTGCGCGGCAAACCTTCTTCGTACAAGGCCAGACCGCCGACGGTGCGACCGCTGACCATCCAGTACAGCGAAGTCCACGGGTTGTAGCTGGAAACCCGGGTGGCATCGGTGCCCGCGCCCACCGGCACGCCTTCGGCGAGCATGCGTTTGATCGGCGGCGTGGCTTCGGCGGCTTTTGCGCCGTAACGGTCGACGAAGTATTCGCCCTGGAACGCCATGCGATCCTGAATCGCGATGCCGCCGCCCAGCGCCCTCACCCGCTCAATGTTCTGCGGGGTGATGGTTTCGGCATGGTCGAAGAACCACGGCAGACCGTTGAACGGAATGTCGCGATTGACCTTCTCGAACACGTCGAGCATGCGGCTGATCGATTCGTTGTAGGTGGCGTGCAAGCGGAACGGCCAGCGCTGCTCGACCAGATGGCGCACCACCGGCTCCAGCTCCTGTTCCATGCTCTGCGGCAGGTCCGGGCGCGGCTCCAGAAAGTCTTCGAAATCCGCCGCTGAGAACACCAGCATCTCGCCAGCGCCGTTGTGGCGCAGGAAGTCATCGCCCTGATGCAACTTGACGCTGCCGGTCCAGTTCTGGAAATCGGTCAGCTCTTCTTTCGGTTTCTGGGTGAACAGGTTGTAGGCGATACGCACGGTCAACTGATCATCCTTGGCCAGTTGCTCGATCACCTGATAGTCGTCGGGGTAGTTCTGGAAACCACCGCCGGCATCGATCGCGCTGGTCAGGCCGAGGCGATTGAGTTCGCGCATGAACTGCCGGGTCGAGTTGACCTGATAGTCCAGCGGCAGCTTCGGCCCCTTGGCCAGCGTCGAGTACAGAATCATCGCATTGGGTTTTGCCACCAGCATGCCGGTCGGATTGCCGTTGGCATCGCGCACGATCTCGCCGCCCGGCGGGTTCGGCGTGTCGCGGGTGTAACCGGCAACCCGCAGTGCGGCACGGTTGAGCAAGGCGCGGTCGTACAGGTGCAGAACGAACACCGGCGTATCCGGCGCGGCCTGGTTGAGTTCTTCGAGGGTCGGCATGCGTTTTTCGGCGAACTGGAATTCGTTCCAGCCACCGACCACGCGCACCCATTGCGGGGTCGGCGTGCGGTCGGCCTGTTCCTTGAGCATGCGCAGTGCATCGGCCAGCGACGGCACGCCTTCCCAGCGCAATTCGAGGTTGTAGTTGAGACCGCCACGGATCAGGTGCAGGTGCGAGTCGTTGAGGCCGGGGATCACGCAGCGCCCGTGCAGGTCGATCACTTGCGTGGCCGAACCACGCAGGGCCATGGCCTGGGTGTCGTTGCCGACGACGACAAAGCGTCCGTCCTTGATCGCCACAGCACTGGCGAGGGGTTTTTCGCGGTCTACCGTATGAAATTGGCCATTGAACAGAATCAGATCGGCGTTCATCGCAGTTCCTTCGAGATAAGTGAAACGAAGTCCGTATCCGCCCCTTCAGCGCGGCGGATGGGCGTTGGATTCCAGGTGCTCATGGGGCTGAGTGGCCGCCAGCCACGGCGCGAACAAGCGAGTGGCGGCCGGCATGCAGACGTACACCACCGACAGCACGATGGTCAGGGTGATCAGGAACGTGGCGACCACATAGTTGGACAGGAATGCATTGAGTTGCAGCAGCGGTCCCCAGATCAGCGGCACCAGCAAGGTGTGCGGCAGAATCACGAACAGCGTCACGACGGCCTGCTTCCAGCGCGGTGGTGGCGTGGCAGCGTCGACCAGTGGCGTGAACCAGAATTCGTTGGCCGCATTGACCTCGGTCTGGTCGCCGTCGGCGAGCATCGGCGCGGCTTGTTCGATCAGCGCCTGACGCTGTGGGGAGTCGAGCCAGCGCTGCATCGCCTCGGTCGAGCAATAACGCAGCACGCAGGTGAACAGCGCGAGGCCACCCTGTTTACTGCGCATTACGTCCACACCCAGGTGCCCTTCTTCACGCCCCGCGACGCTGACGATATTGCGCAGCCAGGCTTCGTAGGGCTGTTCGAAGCCGGCCTTGACTCGATGCTTGACGATCAGCGTCACGGTTTCTTCGGTTCCCGGTTTTCTCAGGGACGGGGTATCAGGCATAGCGAAGCACTCCGGGCAAACGCGCATTGAGCGCCAGCCGTCCGGGCCCGGCGATCAGCACAGTGGTGAAGAGGATCAACAGCAACCAGCCGAACTGCCCTTCGGCCACACTCCATTGCGGATGCACGAGCAGCAGCGCTACCAGCAGCACAAAAAGAATAGGCAAGCACGCCAGTCTCACCAGTATCCCGGCGACGATCAGCAGCGGACAGAGGACTTCGGCGAAGATCGCCAGGATCAACGTGAGGTGAGCACCGAGATGGAACGGGTCCTCGATGAGTTGCAGTTGCGCGGTGAAGTCCAGCAGCTTGGGCAAGCCGTGGACGAACAGTAGAAACAACCCGCCGGTCACCCGCAGAAACAGCAGGCCGAGGTTTTGCGCCCGGTCATTGCGTTGTACAGCGTTCATGGGCCCACCCTTGATCAATCATTGCCGGTAATGGTGCAACGATTGATCCAGGGGAAATTGGATGGGTGTGCTCTCTTTGCCTTGGAACGGTCGGGCTACAGCGGTGCGTCAGCCTTCAGCTCCAGATTATCCAGCGCCCGGTTCGCTGCCAACTCACAGAGCATGATCCATTGCGCGCCCCACAGAAAAACGGGCATTCATCGCTGACACTTGTGAATAAAACATTCATGTGTCACTTCAATAGCCCCCAAAGGACGTGTCCAGTCCCGCTGCTGGCTCTCCAGGTGCAATCTGATCATCAGGGTTATAACTGAACACGTTAGTATCTGATGCCTCCATATCGACTTTTACTATCGGCAAAAATCGACCTGTCGTCTGGAAGTAATCGTGTTGACCAAACTGAGCCTGCAGCAAGCCTTTGCTGGTGAAGTGGCCCTTGAGGCTGTAGTAAAAAGCTTCGAGCGGAAGCTGTAAGGGTATGTCCTGAGGCCACGTTTGAATCATGACCTCATTCCATCCATCGCCATTCGGCACGCTGGGGCGAACATCGATGTTAAGTTGAAACTGTTCAGGATCAATATTGAAAGCACAACTTGTGCGCGGCTGTGCGGCATAGAGAGCAGCCCAACTCTCTATACTAGTGACACCCCGTTCGTCGCACATCTGCCCCCGAATTCGACAGGTGTCTTCTACTGGACGGGCCGTAGCTCCGTCAAAGGGATAGGCACACATCACTCTGAGAGGAGTTGCCACCGGCGCAAAGCTTTCACGGACAATGAAACCCTGTTGATGTACCGGCTTTGTCAAGTTTGCGTCCTTGCGCAGATAGGTAAATGAAACTCCATTATTGATGACGGAACCCGGACTGGGATTCCACATGTGGTAGCTTGTGGAGGCTTTGGTTCCCCTTATCAATACACCATTGCAATGAAATGCCGTTTTACCGCCTGAACAAGTTTTACTGGTATTCATGTATCTCGCATTGAGTTGAGCAGCCACTTGATAACCGACATACAACTGATCTTGTTGATTGAATCCAAATACTTTATCGGGGGCCAAGTCGAGAGCCAAACGTAATATGGGCAGCCAATTGCCGGTGGCCTTGAAGTAGTCACGTTGATCTTTTTGAGCTCCCGCTAATGCTCCTTCATGTGTCACGTCATAAAAAAGCCCCAGAATCGGCATTTGCAAGGGTGCGCTGGCCTCCCAGTTGCGAATCTGTACTTGAGTGGGACGGGCTGACCACGCGGCATCGATCCCCTGATGAGCTATCAAACTCGCCTCAAATGTTTGTGGCTCTTGACTGCTGAATGAACATTGAGCTGCCGGTTGCCAGTCATGTTGTCGAAAATGTTCGATCCAACTCGCCGAATCATTGACCCCTAGGCTGGCACAGGAGCTTGGATCGGTCATTGCCGCGGCAGTCGGCACTTTCCATCCGCAACCAAATTCGGGATGCGTCGCTTGCAGAGGTAACTTGAACGGATACGCACAAAGCAGTTCCAGGTCCTTGCCTTGGCCGATAGCCGTGAATCCATCGCTGAACAAAACTCCATGTGTTGCATCGAGTGTTCGTGTACTGAGATCGGAGCGCAAGTAAACAAAGCTTTCCGCCCCCAGTTGGGACGACACCGCATCATGCTTCCAGAACTCTCCCTCTGACGGGCTTCCACGCGCCAGTACACCGCTACAGAAAAAGGCCGGTTTATCCCCCGGACACACTCGAGTGTTGTATTGAAAACTGCGATTGAGCAACTGTGCAACTTCCGGCCCCGTGACTCCCTGAGCGTTCGCGGTCAGTAGCGTAAGAATCAGGAATGCAAGACATCCGAAGACCTTCGATTGCCTTGCCAATAGAAAGAAGTGAAAAGGTGAGCAGGCAGTGTTTCCCGATATTTGAAAACTCATGACGAAAACTCCTGCCAGCAAAAGAGGCGACGGAGCATTTAGACTCGAGATGAGCGGGGTTGGCTACTGTCAGAAATTACAGGTTTTGTCCTGTTCCGACAAAAGGCTCGATCGAATAATTACCTTCGATTATCGCGTGCAAAAAGTTCGCTCGGCGAAAGCCGAAAGGCCTTGTGGCTTATCGCACGCAACCACAATACCTTTGAACACCGCGCTAAACCGCCGGAATATCCAGCGGCGCCGACATGAACTGACTGATCCGCGACCGCAGCCAGCGCTCCGCCGGGTCGTTGTCATGCACCCCGCTCCACGCCATCGACAGTTGCGCCGCATCAATCGGAAATGGCG
Source organism: Pseudomonas sp. S8 (assembly GCF_050473925.1). Taxonomy (NCBI): domain Bacteria; kingdom Pseudomonadati; phylum Pseudomonadota; class Gammaproteobacteria; order Pseudomonadales; family Pseudomonadaceae; genus Pseudomonas; species Pseudomonas sp. S8. The sequence goes on along the minus strand of NZ_JBFDVZ010000016.1, from coordinate 411,057 downwards.
GATCCTCAGCCCGCAACGCACAGCCTTCGACCAGCGCACACGCGGCATAGTCCGGCACGGTGGCAATCATTTCAGTGCCGGCGAGCAAGGCGCGCAAACCGCTGAACTGCGGCACGCCGAGCACCACTCGGCGGCGCCGGCCGACCTTGGCCAGGTCCACGTCAATGTTGCCGCTCAGATCCCCCGAGAACGACACCATTGCGTGCGGGCGCTCGCAGTATTCGTCGAGGGTCAGCGGGCCCGGGCGATCATCACCACGCAGGACCTTGCAGGGAATGTCGCGCAGTTTCTTGCGCTTGGCGTTGGCCGGCAGATCGGTGGTGTAGCTGACCCCGACCGAGATTTCCCCGGAAGCCAGAAGTGCCGGCATCAGCAGATAGTTGGCGCGGCGTACGACCACGACAATACCCGGTGCTTCTTGCTGAAGGTTGCGCAGCAGCGGTGGAAACAGACCGAACTCGGCGTCGTCCGAGAGGCCGATGCGGAACACGTCGCAACTGCTGGCCGGGTCGAACTCTTTGGCCCGGCTGACCGCGCCGGAGATCACATCCATCGCCGGTTGCAGCTCCTGCAGGATCGCCAGCGCTCGCGCCGTCGGCTCCATGCTGCGGCCGTTGCGCAACAGCAGCGGATCATCGAACAGGTCACGCAAACGCCCCAGCGCGGCACTGACCGCTGGCTGGCCCATGAACAGTTTTTCGGCGACGCGGGTCAGGTTCTTTTCAAACATCAGCGCTTCGAAAATCACCAGCAGGTTCATGTCGACACGGCGCAGATCGTTACGGTTCATGGGCTGCAATTCCTTCTAAGACCGTTCGCAAGTGCCGAGCACTTTACCCGATCAACGGTGGTTTGCATCCGTGTCATGCCTGCGAATTAACAACGATTAACTCGTCAGCCGGCATGTCCCTTCTTAACAATGAAGGCCTCTGCGCAGCGTTGTTTTTCACCTCCACGACACGGACACCGGCCATGGCTCATCTACAGCAATCCGTCGCCCTCGCCCCTGCCAGCGAAACGTCCCGGCCGCTTATCGGCGGCCTCAGCCCGCAACGGGAGCAGCAGGTCAAACAACTGATCCTCGAACGCCTCGGAGAAAGCCTGGAAGTGGCCGAGCTGGCACGCGCCTGCTCATTGTCGCGCAGCCATTTCTCCCGGGCGTTCAAGGCCAGCACCGGCCTCGCGCCGCAGGACTGGATTCGCGAACAGCGCATTGCTCGCGCCAAGCTGCTGATCCGCCACACCGACCTGAGCCTGACGCAGATCAGCCTGGATTGCGGATTCTGTGATCAGGCACATTTCTGTCACATGTTCACCCGCAGCGAAGGGATCAATCCGTTTGCCTGGCGCTGTCAGGTCATGCGTGAAGACAAAGACACCCGGACACGGCATCTGAGCTTTTGAGCGTTGCGCAGGAGCCCGGCGTTGCACTGATGGCCAAACCTGAGGAATATGCTGCGATACCTTGTAGCCGACGATCTGCGTCTTCACGCAGCGTCCATCTGCCAGGATCGCCGCATCACCGCAGGAGTGCGCTGTTGAGTCTTTCCCCGAATCAGGCCATCGGCTTCGGCCCCTATCGGATTTACACCGGACAACGATTGGTCATGGAAGGTGACCAGCCGTTGCGGCTGGGACGGCGCGCCATGGATATTCTGCTGATGCTGCTGGCGCATGCCGGGGAAGTGGTGAGCAAGCAGCAACTGCTCGCCGGCGTATGGGCGGACACCGTCGTCGAGGACATCAATCTGCGGGTGCACATGGCCGCCCTGCGCAAGGCACTGGGCGACGGTCAGGCCGGTCAGCGCTACATCGTGACCGTGGCCCAGCGCGGCTACAGTTTCGTAGCCCCACTGACGGTGCACGCCAACGGACAACGGCTACTGGAGGCGGCGCCCGGGCGCCATAACCTGCCGCTGCGCCGTACCCGGATGATCGGGCGCCAGTCACTGGTGGACAGCTTGATGCAGCAACTGCCGCGACAGCGCTGCATCACCCTCATCGGCCCCGGCGGGATCGGCAAGACCACCGTCGCCCTGCGCGTCGCCGAGCAGTTGCTCGGACGCTATCGCGATGGCATCCGCCTGCTGGATCTGGCGCCGCTCAACGACCCGGCGCTGATCGCCTCACAACTGGCGACCCTGCTCGATCTGGCAGTACACGACGGCGCGCCGTTGGCGAGTGTGATCAACGATTTGCGCGAGCGGCAGATGCTGCTGGTGATCGATAACTGCGAGCACCTCATCGATGCCGTGGCGCTGCTCGTCGAGAGCCTTCTGCGCGGCGCGCCGCAGGTACACATTCTGGCTACCAGCCGCGAAAGTCTGCGCGCTGAGGGCGAGTTCGTGCAGCGTCTGGAATCCCTCGATTGCCCGCCTGCGACGAGCCGTCTCGATCGCGAGCAGGCGATGACTTTCGCGGCCCTGCAACTGTTCGTCGAACGAGCGATGGGCGCCCATGAACGCTTTGAACTGAGCGACGCCGATTTACCCCTGGCGATGGAAATCTGCCGGCGTCTGGACGGTATTCCACTGGCTCTGGAACTGGCGGCAGCGCAGGTCGAAACCCTGGGCCTGAGCGGCCTGCTGGAGCAATGGCAGGATCACTTGCACCCGCTGGCGGCGGGCAACCACCAGCGCCATGCGCGGCATCAAACGCTGCACGCCACGCTGGACTGGAGTTTCAATCTGCTCACCCCTTGCGAGCAGACTTGCCTGCGCCGCCTCGGGGTATTTCGCGGCAGCTTCAGCCTGGCCTCGGCCGCGGCGGTGATCGTCGGTCAACACATCGATCCCACGCAGGTGCTCGCATCGGTCACGCAACTGGTGGGTAAATCGCTGCTGAACGTGGAAGTCGGTGATGAAGAAGTGTTTTATCGCCTGCTCGACACCACCCGCCATTACGCCCTGGAAAAACTCGAACTCAGCGGCGAACGCGAAATCCTGCGCGAACGCCACGCCGAACGCTATCTGACGCTGATGGAGCAAGCGCAGACCGAGTGGGAACACACTCCGACCACACAATGGATCGAGCGCTATGCCCGAGGTCTGGAAGACCTGCGCGCTGCACTCGACTGGAGTTTGCACGGCAACGGCTCGCGCCCTCTCGGCATCCGTTTGACCGCGACGTCGGCCGCGTTGTGGCAGGAGCTGTCATTGCTCAAGGAATATGGCGCGCATGTCCGTCAGGCGTTGACCCTGCTCGAAAGCGCGGCCCAACCCTGTCCGCGCTTGCATACAGCCTTGCAACTGGCACTCGGCAGCGCTTGTTATCACAACTGCGGCGGTTCGCCGGAAACCATTGAAGCGTTCACTCAGGCTAACGCGCTGGCACAGCAGCACCACGACGTCGCCGCGCAATTGCGCGCCATCTCCGGCCACCTGGCGGTCAATCTCAGCTGTGGGCATTACCAGGCGGCATTGCAGCAAAGCGAACAATTCGACCGCCTCGGTGGCCACGACGACCCGCTGCTGTCATTGAGCATTCACCGCTTGCGCGTCCTGGCGCTGCACTTTGCCGGCGACCAGCCGCGCGCGCGGATCAACGCCGAGCAAGTGATTCAGCGTATGGCCCACAGTGGTTGTCGCAACCGCTTCACCCACGGCTTTGGCGTGCAGTACGACCAGAGCGTGGCTTCGTTGACCATTCTCGCCCGGGTGTTGTGGCTGCAGGGGTTTCCCGAACAGGCGTGGCGCACCGCCCGGCAGGCGCTGGATATCGCCGTGCAGATCAACCACGGTACGTCGATCTGCTACACCCTGGCATTGGCCAGCTGCCTGATTGCGCATTACAACGGCGACGCCAGGACTGCGCGCGAGTTGTTGCAACTGTTGCTGGAGCAGGCGCAAAAGCACTCGGTGCTGCTGTTCTATCGTTGGGGACGGCACTATGCGCAGGTGATCGATGAACGCCTGGCCCCACCCGACGCGCCGGCGGATAACGGGCTGATCAAGGAGCTGATGGTCACGCTCGATGCTCGCCATATCGATGACGCGTTGCTGGAGCGGGCACACAGTGGCGCGGCAGGCTGGAGCACGGCGGAGGTACTGCGGGCCGAGGCTGAGCGGTTATTGGCGGATGAGGCGGATAGTCCGCAGGGACGCCTTGGCGAACAGGCAGAACACCTCCTGCAAAACGCCATCGCCATCGCCCGTGCCCAGGGCGCGCTGGCCTGGGAACTGCGCAGCGCCACAACATTGGCCCAACTGTGGCAGCGCCAATCACGCCACCGCGAAGCATTGGCGCTGCTGACCCCGATCCATCAACGCTTCACCGAAGGCTACGCCACGCCGGACCTGCGCAAGGTGCGCTTATTGCTCGATGCGTTGCATGAACAGTTGCACACCCGCAGTTGATCGATTTGGCCTGCGGTACAGCGCACGATGGTACGCGATAGCACTCGGTTCAACGCTGGCTTCGGTCTGTTCACGGACGTAACAGCGAAGAAGATTGAGCATTCGATAACGCACCGCATCTGCACCCCGCTCCACCGTCAGCCATGACTTGGCGGCCAGGCGTTCGATCACCGATCGCAGATGCCCACTGTCGATGACCCGCAGAGCAGCCTCTTCGGTGAAGGCCATCTTGAATACCGACAGGCGCTGCAAGACCCGACGTTCGCAGGGCCGCAGATCCTGATAGCTCCAGTCCAGCGCTGCGCTCATGGATTGATGCCGTGGCTTCGCGGTGCGACGACCATGCCTGAGCAGGTGCAGACCGTTGTCCAGTTGCGCTTGCAGCCCTACCAGCGCCAGCGCATCGATCTGCGCGGCCGCCAGTTCAATGGCCAATGGCAAACCGTCGAGACGACGACAGAGACTGCACACGGTTTGCAGATCCTGCTCGCGCAGGCTGAAATCGTGCTGCCGGGCACGCCCGCGACTGACCAGCAATTGCACCGCCGAATAGCCCATGAGCTCATCGATACTGGCCGGTGTCGAGGCCTTGGGAAAGGTCAATGGCGCAATCGGTTGCAGGGTTTCCAGATTGGCCTGCAACGGTTCGCGACTGGTGACCAGCAGCGCCAGCCGCGGCGCCGCCAGTTGCAGTCGCTCCACCAATGCCCGGCATGAGTCACGACACCGCTCGCTGTTATCCAGCAGCAGCAAGGCATGACGCGACGCTAACGCATCGAACGAAAGGTCGAGGGTGCGCAACAGGTGTTCAAGCAGTGACGGCGCATCACCGAGCATGGACAGGTCGATGTACCAGACGCCGTCGCGGTAATGCTGCAACAGCAATTCGGCCACCCGCAGCGCCACGGTGGATTTGCCGATGCCGGCCGGGCCTGTCAGTGTCATCAAGCGGCACAGGGGCATTTGCCGGACCAGACGGCCCACCAGCGAATCGCGGCCGATGACCGGAGTCAGGCGAGCGGGCAGATTCTGTTGCGGCGCCTGCAAGGTGTCGAACACGACCTGCGCGACGCTGTCACCGTGCACCGGCGCGATAAAGCTGTAACCACATTGCGGCACGTTGACGATGTAGCGCTGGCCCTTCTCGCCATCGCCCAGCGCCCGGCGCAACGCGGCGATGTGCACCCGCAGGTTGATCTCTTCGACCACACTGTCCGGCCACACGCGGGCGATCAACTGCTCCTTGCGGACGACGCGACCGGCGTGTTCGACCAGCACCTGCAAAATATCGAGGGCGCGGCCGCCCATGCGCAATGGTCGATCCCCGTCGAGGATCAGCCGTTGGCGCAGATGAAAGGCGTATGGCCCGAAATACAACACCGATGCAGCGGGTAAATCTTTGTGGCTGTTCATGCCGTTTTCCAGCGCCAGCGCGCGCGGGCAGCATGCCCTCGGCGCTCAGCGCTTCTCCCTTCCAAGCGTTACCGTTTATCTTGGCAGGCGCAGGTGACGGTACAACCTCCATACAGGGCGCAACACGGACATCCGGATGCACCGGACGGACACAACCGCTCTAGCTGAACTGTTCGCGGTATTGCGCCGGGGTCAGGCCGAGCTTTTCCGCAAACAGAAAACGCATATGGCGCACACTGCCGAAACCACTTTTGTAGGCCACGGTCTTCAACGGCAGCTCAGTGGTTTCCAGCAGATTACGCGCGCAATCGATCCGGGCGTTTTGCAAAAACTCCATCGGCGTCATGTTCACATCCCGCGCAAACAGCCGCGCAAAATGCCGGGTACTCATGTTTGCCAGCCCCGCCATGCGCTCGACGGTAAAGGCTTCGTCGAGATGCTCCAGCACATGGTTCTGCACCCGGGTGATCGCGGTTTCCTGTGGCGCCACTGCGGCCATCAACGGACTGAACTGTGCTTGCCCGCCCTGACGTTTCATCACCACCAGCAGCACCTTGGCCACGTCCTGAGCGAGCTTTTTCCCGTGATCCCGGGCGACCACGGCCAATGCCAGATCGATGCCGGCGGTCACGCCTCCCGAGGTAATCAGATTGCGGTCTTCGGTGTAAATCTGGTCGGTTTCCACCTGCGCCTTGGGGAACGCCTTGATCAGACGTTCGGTGTAGTTCCAGTGAGTGGTCACGCGATAACCGTCGAGCAGACCGGCATGCCCGAGCACAAACGCCCCGGTGCAGATCGAACCGTAGCAACCGGACTGCCCCACCGAGCGTTGCAACCAGGCAAGCAACGCCGGATGTTTTTCGTTATAGGCACCCGGTCCACCCGGCACCAGCAGCAAGTCGAAGGCCTGGGCCGGGTCGTCAATATGGCGGTCGGTCTGCACCTGCACACCATTGGACGCCCGCAGCATCCCGTGCTCGGTGCCCAAGGTGATCAGTTGGTAATGATCTTCAGGTTTCAAGTAGCGATTGGCGACCGAAAACACCTCCATGGGGCCGGCCATGTCGAGCAGGAGAAAGTCGGGGAACAGCACCATTGCCACGGTTTTCATGGGTGAACATCACTGAAATCAAGGGAAGGAACAGACCCGCATTATGGCCAAGTGCATGACATCCGGCGAAAAGAATGCGTGATCGACTCCACAAAACTGTCAACCTGAGCAGGACAGTATTTCAATTTCGATCTACTTATTGCCTCAGCCGATTAACAGTAACCTTCTCCTCACTCGGACGAATCAACGTCCTGCAAGGAGAATTCATCATGCTGACCCTTCGCAAAGCTTCCGACCGCGGCCTCGCCAATCATGGCTGGCTGAAGTCCTTCCACACCTTTTCCTTCGCCAGCTACCGGGATCCGCGCGAACAGGGTTTTTCCGACCTGCTGGTGATCAACGATGACCGCGTGGCGGCCGGCAAGGGTTTCGGCCAGCACCCGCACCGCGACATGGAGATCTTTTCCTACGTGCTTGAAGGTGCGCTGGAGCATAAGGACACCTTGGGCACCGGCTCGGTGATTCGCCCCGGTGACGTGCAACTGATGAGCGCCGGCAGTGGCGTGGCCCACAGCGAATTCAACCATTCGGCCACCCGGCCAGTGCACTTTCTGCAGATCTGGATCGTGCCGGAAGTGGCCGGTGCCAAGCCGCGCTACCAGCAGGAGCACTTCAGCGCGCAGAAAAAACGCGGTCGCCTGCAACTGATCATCTCGCCGGACGGCAGCGATGGTTCGCTGACAGTGCGCCAGGATGCGCGGGTTTACGCCGGGTTGTTCGATGGCAAGGAAAGCGCGACGCTGGAACTGCCCGCCAACCGTTACGCCTACGTGCATGTGGCGCGTGGCAGCGTTGAACTCAACGGCCAGTCGCTGCAGGAAGGTGACGGCGTGCGGGTTCGTGAGGAACAGGCGTTGACCCTGAGCAATGGCGTGGATGCCGAAGTACTGGTGTTTGACTTGCGTCCCCAAGAGCTGCCACAAATGCCATGAGGCAGGGGTTTCCAATGGCAACAAAAACGGCCTTCGATTGAAGGCCGTTTTTTTATTTTGGCAACACCGATGATGGCAACTCGGCAGACGTGGCAGACTTGGCAGCACCGACATCTTTGCCCGCCTGAACCGCCGCCAAGGTTGTTTGTATCGCTGCATACAGGTTGGCCTGACTGGCGAAATAGCCACCCACGACAATGCTGACCACACCAAACAAATGCACAGCCGTTGCCATCCAGACGTTGGCATTCACGGTACCCGCCTTTTTGAGCGCCTCTCTGGATTCGATGGCAATGCCTTGAATCATCGAGTCGTAGCGTTTATCCCGTTCGACCTGAATGCGCTCATTCGCCTTGTCTCGCTCTGCCTGGGAGCAAAGGAACTCTCGAATATCTGCGTGCACTCGCTCTACCCGAGCATCCATTCTTGCCTCGATGGTCTCGATCCTCGCGTTGAATTCTTCACGGCTGATAGCGTTCATGGCTTGTGTGTTACGACCCCTGTTCAATGTGTCAGTGCTTTGATATTGCTCGAATTCCCTGGTTTTCAATCCGATCCCTTCCTTGGGTTACCGATACCTGTTCTGGCGCATCACTCACACTGATTTCCTGGCGCTGCAAGTTGCATCAACAGTAGGGCTGACGCTCCAAGCCCACAAGCCGGCTGGTTCTGCTTTGAATGTAGGGCGTTTCGTCAGTCTATGTAGCTTGTCCAAAGCGCTTTGAGCCGTTACTCATTCTCCAGTGCAAACGCCTCGACAATCTGCTCAATCACCGCCCTGACACGTGCGGTGTGACGTAAATCCGCGTGGGTCACCAGCCAGACCTCATACGGTTGCGGGCGATTGCGTTCCGGCCAGAGCCTGACCAGGCCATCGCGCTCGCCCATGTAGACCGGAATCTCTCCTACGCCCAGACCAGCCGCAATCGAGCGGCGGACCAACAGACTGGAGCTCAGGCTGGCGACGATACGCCCGCGATGCAGCGGCTCGCACACCAGTGTCATGTCCTTGTGCGTCTGCAAATACGGTTGGTAGACCACCAGGTCATGGCCTTCGAACGCCGTACCCTGCGGCGGGATGCCATGGGCGTCGATATACGTCTGTGATGCGAACAATCCCACGGGCCAGCGCGCAATCCGCCGCGCGATCAGATCGGGATTGTCAGGCCGGGTATTACGCACAGCGATGTCCGCCTCGCGCTTGGCCAGGCTAAGGATCTGCGTGGAAGCGTCCAGTTGCACGCGCACGTCCGGGTGCTGCGCATGCAGGCGGCTAATGGCCGGGATCAGGAAGTCGATGGCCAGTGAATCGGTGGTGCTGACGCGTACGGTGCCGGTCAGACGATCATCCAGGCCCTGAATCTGCCGCTCAAGCGCCAGCGCCGACTGCTCCATTTTTTCCACGCTTTTGAGCGCGGCTTCGCCGACTGCGGTCAGTGCGTAGCCGTCGGACGTGCGCAGGAACAAGGTCGCGCTCAGGGATTTTTCCAGCGCCGTGATCCGTCGCCCGACGGTCGCCTGATCCACCCCCAGAACCCGCGCTGCGCCGCGTAAGGTCGACTCCCTGCATACCGCGAGAAATACCCGCGCATCATCCCAGTTCATGTTGTCCCACCCGATGCGAATTTGCATCACTATAAAGCCAAATCGCTGCATTACCGCAGCAAAGATAGCCGATATCCTGAGCGCCATAGACCTCCCTCAGGATTGCTGTCATGCGTACATCGACCTCCGCGTTACCGATTTTCTCGGGGCTATGCGCCAGCCTGGTCGGCATTGGTCTGGCGCGTTTTGCCTATACACCGCTTATTCCCTCGCTGATTCAGGCGCAGTGGTTTTCTGCCAACGACGTGGTGTACCTCGGCGCAGCCAATCTGGTCGGCTATTTGATCGGCGCCCTGCTCGGCCGGCCGCTAGCGCGGCAACTGGGCAATAAAAACGCCCTGCGACTGATGATGCTGCTGGTCACCGCGGCGTTTTTTGCCTGTGCATTTCCATTGTCGGTGAGCTGGTTCTTTGGCTGGCGGTTGCTGTCGGGGATTACCGGCGGTGCAATTATGGTGCTGGTGGCGGCGACTGTACTGCCCCATGTGCCGGCATCCCGCAGAGGGCTGGCCAGTGGTGCGATTTTTCTCGGTATCGGCCTGGGGATCGCAGCCTCCGGCACCCTCGTCCCGCCCTTGTTGAATATGGGCCTGCACGCCACCTGGTTGGGTCTGGGCGGATTGTCGCTGTTGCTGACCGCAATAAGCTGGTTTGGCTGGCCTGCTGATCTCCCGCACCCGACCGCCACTCACGCAGGCGCGACGGTTGAACCAACCCCCTCCGCCGTCTATTTGCTGTTCGGCCAATACGCATTCATGGCCGCAGGTCTGGTGCCGGCCATGGTTTTTCTGGTGGATTACGTCGCTCGTGGGCTCGGTGCCGGGGCGCAGATTGGTGCACTGGTTTGGGTGATGTATGGCCTGGGGGCAATCGTCGGCCCGATAAGTTACGGCTTTCTCGCGGATCGGCTTGGCGCGCAGATGGGGATTCGGCTGGTATTGCTGGTACAAGCGATTGCGCTGGGACTGCTGGCGGTTTCCCACTCCTTCATGGCGTTGGCCGTACTGGCAGTGATCATCGGTTCATTCCCGCCCGGCATCGTCCCGCTGGCCCTGGCTCGCGTGCATGAACTGGTGCCTGATCACCATCGCCAGCAAATCGCCTGGAGCCGCGCCACCGTTTCGTTTGCCACGTTTCAGGCGCTGGCCGGATTCGCCTATTCGGCGCTGTTCAATGCCACGGGCGGTCATCACGCAATGCTCTTCGTGATCGCCGCGGGGGCGATTGCCGTGGCGATCTTGTTGGAGCATGCCCTGAAATGGCTGCCCTCAGCGACTGAACCACGCGTCTGTGAAAATTGAAGGGAATCATTGCCTGCGGGCTGTGCTCCCATCTTCAGAACCTCAAGCAACAGGAATCGACATGACTTTGCCCAACGAAATGACCCGGATCGAAATCACTCAACCTGGTGGCCCCGAAGTCTTGCAAGCCAAGCGTGTGCCCCTGCCCGTCGCCGCAGCCGGTGAAGTGCTGATTCGCGTGCATGCCGCCGGGATCAATCGCCCCGACGCCCTGCAACGGGCAGGCAAGTACCCGATGAAGCCGGGCATGAATCCGATTCCCGGTCTGGAAGTGGCCGGCGAAGTGGTGACGCTGGGTGCCGGTGTCAGTCAGTTTGCCGTGGGGGACAAGGTTTGCGCGCTGACCAACGGCGGCGGTTACGCTGAATACTGCACGGTGCCGGCCGGGCAAACCTTGCCGATCCCCGAAGGTCTGGACTGGGTGCAGGCCGCCGCGATCCCCGAAACGTTCTTTACCGTGTGGGCCAACCTGTTCGGTCTCGGCAACGCCCAACGTGGTCAGCGCGTGCTGATCCACGGTGGCACCAGCGGCATCGGTACCACCGCACTAATGCTGTGCCGTGAATTCGGCATCGAAGCCTTCGCCACCGCCGGCAGTGCCGATAAATGCGCGGCAATCAGCAAACTGGGTGGGCAGCCGATCAATTATCGCGAACAGGATTTCGCCACGGTCATCGCCGAAAAAACTGCAGGCCAAGGGGTGAACGCGATTCTCGACATCATGGGCGCCTCGTACCTCAACGCAAATGTCAGCGCGCTGGCGATGGATGGCCGGCTGGTGATGCTGGGCTTTCTTGGTGGTGGCAAGGCCAACGACATCGACCTGCTGGGGATCATGGCCAAGCGTGCGGTGATCACTGGCTCATTGCTGCGAGCGCGTACCGCAGAGGAAAAGGCCGACATTGCCGAGCAACTGCGCGAACACGTGTGGCCGGCGCTGACCGCCGGACGCTGCTTGCCGATCATCGACAAGGTTTATTCGCTGAACGATGCGGCCCAGGCGCATGCGCGCATGGAAGGTGGCGACCACATCGGCAAAATCGTTCTGCGGGTGGATTGAGCTGCAGCATTTTGTAATCGTTGCGAGTAGACGGTGGTCGAAAAACTCACGCGCAGACCGAGCCTTCTGGTAAAAAGCCTTCTTTCTCTGCGCTGTGGTGAACCGTTTAATGTTCCTGTCCTTCATGACCCGTTTGCGTCGTCGCCGTCTGGCGTTCGCCTGCATGGCTGCGCTGATCATTGGCGTGCCGACGAGTTGTGCGGTGCTCGAACACACCGAGCGCAAACTGCTGTTTCGCATCGAACCGGGCACGGCCGGCTGGTATCACGGCTTGCCGGGCAGCGTACAGGAGCTCGACCTGCAGCCCAGGAGTTTCAAGGCCGGGCAGAATATTCATGCCTGGTGGTGGCCGGCGGAAAAAGCCAATGCACCGGCCATTCTCTATCTGCATGGCGTGCGCTGGAACCTCACCGGGCAGTTGTTCCGCATCGAACAATTGCGCGCGGCCGGCTACTCGGTACTGGCCATCGACTACCGCGGTTTCGGTCAGAGCAAGGGCGATCTGCCTTCGGAAAGCAGCGTGTACGAAGATGCCCGTGTGGCGTGGGAACGTTTCAAACTGCTGCAGCCAGACCCGAATAAACGCCTGATTTACGGTCACTCGCTAGGCGGTGCCGTGGCCATTGATCTGGCGGCAGAGCTCGGCCAGGACGCCGCGCGGGACCATACACCGCTACCGGTCAAGGGGCTGGTGATCGAGTCGACCTTCACCTCGCTCGCCGACGTGGCCGCCGCCGTGGCCAATACCTCGCTGCCGGTGCGCTGGCTGCTGTCGCAGAAATTCGACTCCATCGACAAGATCGCCGAGATTCACATGCCGCTGTTGGTGGTGCACGGCATGGCCGACGCGTTTGTGCCGCCACGCTTCAGCGAACAACTGTTCAACGCCGCCCGACAACCGAAACGACTGCTGCTGGTGCCAGGCGCAACCCACAACAACAGCATGGCGCTGGGCGGACAGAATTATCGCAAGGCGATCGATGCGCTGATGCAGTCCAGACCCGCGCCGCGCGTGGCCGGACCGGCAGTGGCCCGCAACGCACAGGATTCCTAGCGATAGCCGCGAGCCTGCAGATCGAACAGCCTGGCGTAGCGTCCATTGCCGGCAATCAGGCTGTCGTGACCGCCCTGCTCCAGTATCCGTCCGGCCTCCAGCACAATGATCTGATCGGCGTTGCGCACACTGGAAAAACGATGGGAAATCAGCAGGGTCATGCGCCCTTCGGTGTGCTGGCTGAAATGCTCGAACACTGCCGCTTCCGCTGCCGGATCCAGGGCCGAGGTCGGCTCGTCGAGAATCAGGATATCGGCATCGCGGCGCATGTAGGCCCGGGACAAGGCAATCTTCTGCCATTGCCCACCGGACAACTCCTGACCGCCAGCAAACCAGCGGCCCAACTGTGTGGCGTAGCCGCGGTCGAGCCCTTCAATGAACGGCGCAGCCATGCCTTCGGTAGCCGCAGCCTTCCAGCGAGATTCTTCATTGAACGCCAGGGTATCGCCAACGCCGATATTTTCACCCACAGTGAACTGATAGCGGATGTAGTCCTGGAAAATCACGCCGATGCGCCGGCGCAAAGTGGTCTCTTCCCAATCCTGCAAGTCACTGCCATCAAGCAGGATGCGCCCTTGATCCGGCCGATACAGGCGGGTCAGCAGTTTGATCAGGGTGGTCTTGCCTGAACCGTTCTCTCCCACCAGCGCCACGCTCCTGCCCGGCACCAGGTGCAGGTCGATGCCTTCCAGTGCCGCGCGATTGGCGCCCGGATAACGAAAACCAACGTTTTCAAAGCGCAGGCCATCACCCGGGTGCGCGCCGACGGTGAGATGACCGGAATCGGCCAGCACCGGTTCAGCCAGGTATTCGTAAAGGTTCGACAGGTACAAACCGTCTTCGTACAAACCGCTGATCGCACTCAGGCTGCTGCTGACCGCACTCTGCCCCTGCTTGAACAACACCAGGTACATGGTCATTTGGCCGAGACTGATATTGCCGTGCACGGCATCGATCACCACCCACGCATAAGCCAGGTAGAACGCTCCGGTGCCGAGCAAGCCGAGACCAAAACCCCAGCCATCGCGACGCAAGGTCAGGCGCCGATCCTCGGCATAGAGCTTGGCGAACGTGTCCCGATAACGCTGCAGCAGCAACGGCGCAAAGCCGAACAACTTGACCTCTTTGATATAGGCCTCGTGGGACAGCAAGGTTTCGATGTAATTTTGCTGCCGACTTTCCGGGGCCCGGCGGGTAAACAAGCGGAAAGCATCGCCGGAAAAATGTGCCTCGGCAAAGAACACCGGCAACGCGCCGATCACCAGCAACAGCAGTGCCCACGGCGAAAAGTGCACCAGCAGCACACCAAAGCTGATCAGCATGATGAGATTCTGGATCAGCCCCAGCGACTTCATCACCAACGCCAGCGGTCGAGTCGAGGCTTCGCGGCGTACGCGCACCAGCTTGTCGTAGAACTCGGAGTTCTCGAACTGCACCAGCGACAGGGTCTGGGCCTTTTCCAGAATCAGCGTGTTGACCTTCTGCCCCAACTGCACCCGCAGCAGCGACTGCTGGACCGACAATGCCCGTTGCGTGCCGGACAATAACGCCAATACCCCCGCTTCCAACAGGACATAACGCAACACCGGCCACAGCGGGGCATCGCCCTGCTGCGCGTGCAACTGCATCGCGGTCACCACCGCATCGACAATACGCTGCCCCAGCCACGCGGCCAGCGCCGGCAGCACACCGGCAATCAGGGTCGCCAGCACCAGCCCCAGAAACAACCCGCGTGATGTCGCCCAAACCAATAGCAAGGCGCGCCGGGCCTGATCGAACAGGGCGTTGAAGCGGGAAATCAAAGGCATGGCAGATCAAGCTCGACAGGTCGTACAGGGTGTCATGGTACTCCGCAGGGTTTATCCGTGCTGAAGCGAGCTGTTTTCAGAAGAAAAACATCTGGAAAAACTCCAGCCGTTGCGACGTCCAATGCTCTGCTATGTTTTTAACCGCCTGTCGCGGAACCTGGCGAAAATCGCCTCTCTCCGCGCCGACTGCCAGGAGCGCAACCATGCGAATCAATCCCTATCTGATCTTCAACGGCAACTGCCGCGAAGCCTTCACTTTTTACGAACAAGCCCTACAGGGCAAACTCGAAGCGATGATGACTTTCGGCGAAACACCCGCCGCCGCACATGTACCGAAAGAGCACCACAACCTGGTCATCCATACCTGCCTGAAAGTCGGCGACCAGATGATCATGGCCTCCGACACCACGCCCGACCGGCCAACCGGCGGCATGAGTGGTTGCTCGATCTCCCTCAACGTCGACAGCATCGCCGAAGCCGAGCGGGTGTTTGATGCGCTGGCCAAAGACGGTCGCGTCGACATGCCGCTGGAATCCACATTCTGGGCCGCCCGGTTCGGCATGCTGGTCGATCGGTTTGGCGTGTCGTGGATGGTCAATTGCGAGACTGACAAGTGACGCTGACGTTTCGTCAGGCATGAAAAAGCCCAACCGTTTCAGGTTGGGCTTTTGGGTTTATCGCTGGGCCAGCTCATGCCGCACGCATTGTTCGTAATAGGTCTGCTTGACTGCCGCCGGCTTGAGCTTCGAAGTGCTGTTGTAGGTCTGCTCGGTAATGCCCATCGCCGTCATGCGCATCCACGGTTGCTGGAACTTGCGCACCTGCAACTGCTTGCGCGCGCCATACAACGAGATCCCCGAGAGCTTCGACTGTTGCGCCCCGGCAGCGATATCCGAGCCCCAGGTACAGGCAAACCGGTGACTCTTGCTCAACTCCTTCGCTTCAATGGCCGAAGCAAAGGCAGCCAGGGAAAGCGTTGCAACGGTTATGACAATCGTCCGCATATAGCCAACCTAACCTTTTGAAAAAAGGCGAGTTTGCCGGGGAAGCTCAGACCTGGGGGCCAGCAAATTGCCGCATGCGCGCGAAGCCAGCCGTTCGTCCAATGAGCAGCACCTTGGTGCGCCTGGTGCCTCCAATGCGGTACACCCCTCACCCAAGGCCAGAAAAATGGACAACAAGATTGCAACCCTGATGCTTGCTAGCCTGATGCTGGCTGGCTCTGCCTTGACACTGGCAACCGAGAAAGCAGGATCGGCCGCACCGCCCACGGCCATCCCAGGCGTCAACCAATCCAGCAACACATCTGAATCAAACGAAGAAAAAGCCAACAAGAAAGGTGAAGAAGCCTCAGGTTCGAACTCGGGCGCAGAATCGAATGAAACCGAGAAAGACGCGGCAACTTCCAGCGACTCGGAAGATATTCAGCGCAAGCCAAAGCAGTAACCACTGGATTGACCGACAACGAACGTCGATCATGCTGGGCATCGCCAATCCCCTGCAGATGAATGAAAGTATGCCCAGCAAAGAAGCGCAAACCCAGGCACCCGCGACCGCCGCTGACATCGAACGCTCGATCCAGGCCCTGAACAAAATGGCGGAACGTTTATGGGGCGATGGCCGAGAGGCAGAAGCAAAGGCACTTCTGGATGCACTGGATGCATTAAACCGGGCCCTGGACCGGATCAGGATTGGTGAGAGCCGTAGGGTTCTGCACTGACGTGTGGCTTTTTGGCTGCGCACAGCATAGTCGTCCCGCAAAACTCACGCGCATGAAAAAGGCCAATGTCATCAACATTGGCCTAAGTCATTGAAATATATGGTCGGGACGGAGTGATTCGAACACTCGACCCCTAGCACCCCATGCTGGGGACTGTAGCGACATAAACTGTTGTTTTATATGAACAATAGCCTTTTTTAGCCATAGCAAAACATCCGTTTTTTTGTGATTATGCAAACGGAAACACGCTGCCTCCAGGGGAGGTTTTGCGCACCATCTCCACGGCGTTCTGCCGAAAGAACAATTCCCCCTGCTGCGCTGGTTTCGTCTACGGAGGAAACCAAAATGCCCAATTCCGATTTGCTCCCTTCCCTGCTCTTCAAGATCAACGAAAACCAGCTCGCCCTCGAAGCCGCCATCATGGAGCTGTCCAACTGGGTCGAGCAGCGTGGATCGGCAGATGTCGCTGAGAACATCCGCGGCGCACTTTGGACGATCGACAAGAACGAGGAGTTCATCAAAATGACCCTGGCGGTTTTGATGGCGCCAGAATGACCGTTATCGGCAGAAAGCCGCCGCCCGAAAAATCCGAATAAGGCGGCAGCAACCCGCGCCGTTAAATCTCCCCGCCAGCCTGCACTTCGATTTTAGTAATTCCAACCAGGCTGGCCTGCTCTAGGATCTCTCCAGCAGTCGAATCGGCTGTCGGCATGATCAAGCTATTCTCGCCATCTCCAAAATGTAGCTCGAGCAGATGCATAGCGGCATCTTGGACTGCGAGCTCAGATTGGTTCAGCTCAATCTCTTGTGTACGAGGCTCGCCGTTGAACAGGTATTGGATCGTGTAATTGCGCATGAGTTGCCCTCGATGAGTGGATACCTACAATCAACCTGACTCATAGGTCAGTTTTTAGTTCAAGTGGACGACTGACGCGCAACTCGTCGCCTCACTCTCGCTCACCTTTGCGCCTCGATTACTGTATATCCAAACAGTACAAAGCAAGGCGCCGCCGTGGATCCCTCCGATATCGAAAACACTGACGACTGGCTCGGCTGCCCGACGCCGCTCGAAACCTGCCGCCATCAGCTCGCCCTCTACGAAAATGAGTTTGAGGAACTGAACCTACAACTTCGCCAAGCCAGGGAACGGATATTCAAGCTCGTCGAGATGCACGCCGAGATCAGCAAGGAGTGCGACTACCTTCGGTCGCAACTGAGCGCAGCCAAGGCTGAAGCCGCGGAGGCGAACAGTCGCGCCAGCGACATCGAAACTCGGAGCAACTGGGAACTGATGTCGAAGAATAGGCACATCAGCGAACTGAACGCGGAGGTCTTGGCCTTACAGGGCAAAAGCGTATTTCAAAAATCACCTGCCCCAACAGCGCTGGACTGAGCGCGCTCTATTCGAGATGCATCGTCGTCAGCGTCCGGATATAGGCCTGGCAAGCCTGCAGCGCAATCAGCCCCCGGTCGCCGGTGTCGGTGATGGCGATAATTCGTTGAGCATGCGCCGGGTCAAGTCGGGCTCGTACGGCTGCATGATCCACGCCGCCGGCGCCGGTGGAGGCTGGCACCCCACAGCCTTTGGCAGGGTCGCTTGCGTCGAGGAGGACTGACAGCCGCAGATCAGAAGTGGCAAGGCGATCGCGCAGGCGATCCTGGTTCTTTTGAGCATCGGTCATTTTCTCGAAGTGGGTTTGTTCACTGGCCGCCAGCCGCTGCTCGAGCGCGAGACGTTTGTCCTGCTCGGCCTGCTGCGCGGTCGCCGCGGCCTGAGTCAGTTGATTGAGGGTTTCTGCGTGCAGCCGCGCTTGCTCGGCAAACTGCTTGCCGTAGCGCCAGTCCTGAAACTGCCAGGCGCTGCCAGCGCCGGTCAGCACCAGCGTCAGCGCGCCAATCATTCGCCACGGAACGGTCACGCCAGCACCTCCCGCGCCTTCTCCCACAGAGCAAGGCGATCCGCCAGCCCGTTCAGCCCGCCGTTGATACGCCGGGTGATGGTGTTGAACTGATCGCGATCGGCCAAATCGTTCAGCCCCTTCTGTTTCCAGAACCACGCCGCCGACATCGCGGCGTTCTGGGGCAGCTCGAGCAGTTCAGGCTGATTGATCAGGTCGAGCCCCAGAGCCTCGCCGCACTTTGCGTAGTTGGCTCGACCGGTGATTTGGATCAGGCCGCGCCCACAATACTTTCGGCCGTCACCAGGCACAGTGTTGCCCAGGTCTTCACGCCCCTCATACCCGCGCTGGGCAGCGGTCGGCCCCCAGATCTCACGGACGTAGAGCAGCTGGCCAGACTCATGTCCGATCTGCGCAATGAAGGCGGCCGCGCGCTTCGAGCCAACGATCTGGTAATGCTGCATAGCGGTGTTCAGTGCGGAAACAAAAACGCCCGCTTGAGTGCGGGCGTTCGGAAGCATCATTAGAAGTTGTTGCTGGGTTAGCGGCATAATGCCTCCAAAAAAAATGACCAATAGTAAATTTCTATATATTATCCGCGAAATTTTTTTCTAAGGATTAGGACGTTGGACAAGGCGAAACGGCTGGACTCGCTCACTTCTCTAAGATTTTTCGCTGCTGCCGCGATCGTTGCACTCCATGCAAGCCAGTCATTCGGTATGTTCGATATAGCGAAGTATTTCCCGGCATCACAAGCAGTATCATTTTTCTTTGTATTGAGCGGGTTCATTCTGTCTTACGCATACCAAAGCCTTGATTCAAGCCAAAAAATCCAACGATTTTTCGTTGCAAGATTTGCTAGAGTCTGGCCATTACATGCAGTCACAACTTTAATATGGATTGCAATGCTTGGATATTGGAATCCCGAGGGGATACTCTACAAGGACGGAATCCCAAAACTTATTGCAAACATCTTTTTATTGCAGGCTTGGATACCATTACAAGATTGGCAAACATCATTAAATGGTGTGTCATGGAGTATTTCTGTAGAGTTTTTCTTCTACGCCATGTTCCCACTAATAATATCTTTATTTCACAAGCAATGGCACTTGATCATATCCGCCATAGCTTTAGTAACGATTGCTGTGATTGCTAGCTGCCACCTCACATCTAGCACATCGGAAATCCAACCAACAAATCTTCTTTACTTTTTCCCAGCAACAAGGCTCTTGGAGTTCGTCGCAGGAATAAGCGCATTCCACTTAGCCAAACATCTGAAATCACCTAATATTAATTTTACAGCATCGCAATTGACCATACTTGAAATTGCTGCATTAACAACAGTCGCAATCACAATGCTGATGACTAGAAGTTTTGGGGTCCCAGCTGTACTTGGACCACATGCAGCTACGTATATAAAGATATCTGGTTCGTTTCCAGCCTTCGCCGTTATGATAATTGTATTTTCATTTGGTGGCGGAGCCATTTCTAAAATATTAACGTTTCAACCGCTCGTTTTTTTGGGTGAAGCCAGCTTCGCTTTGTATCTATGCCACTATCCAACCCTTTATTTCATAGAGCACAACCCAGACATCTTTCCAAGCCAAGAGGTTCGGTATTTTTCCGCATGGGCAATATCCATCTCTCTATCTTGCGTCCTGTTAATTCTGGTCGAACGGCCGGCCAGAAGAGCAATAATGCACACACACATGCGCATCCATTCAAGAACAAGCAAAAAGCAATTAATTAATCCCCTAACATTGGCTGCCTGTGCAATTTTAACTTGCATATCGGTTGTTGGGTTTTCTTTTTATCGAGAGTTTAACCCTCAGACAATTTACTTATCTGACAGTAACAATATTGCACGCTTTGAGTACGGACCAGAAATTCACCGCATCAGAATACTTAAAAAATACTCCGATTACTCAATTCTAGAAATAGAGACAACAAACAAGAGCGAGAAAACTGGCGTTCAACTTGCCGTCCATCTTAATAACGAGTCAGGAAGGATAGAAAAGAACCTTATTCCTTCGACCATCAAAAGAACATTTTCGGATGAAACATCAACAGTTTCTCTGGTAGTTAACAACAAAGATCTAGAGATAACCAAAACTATTGCGCTGGCAGCTTACTATGAGGGCGCACCTTTATTGAGAGTCCAGTCTGTTAAAACAGACTGGGGTGAACGGAGAGCTGTATTTGAACTTGAAAAAGATGAGAATACTTCTCAGAAACTGGTGCAATAGGCCAGACGAGAAATATTTTCAAATAAACGCCATAAGTCTGGATCTCACTTGGCCGCATTAGACCTACAGTGCGGCTAATTGAGAACTCAACGCCACAGCCCGCTGTTCAAGCGTCTCGAGCGCTGACCGCTCGGCTGTGGCCTGCCCAATAGTTGGATCAGCGATCACAAGCACACGCAGTGGTCTGGCACTATAACGGTCGTTCTATTGCGCGTTCGACTTCAGCTCTTCAATTTCAGCCTTCAAGGTTTTGATTGCCGAAACCAGGTATGGAATCAGCCCCGTGTAATTAACACGCCAAATGTCCTGCTCATTTTCCGAATCCGCTGGAGTGACCAGCAACGGCGTGACATCAAAGAGCTCCTGAGCGATTACACCGACTTCGTGATGCGGATAGTCCTCCGAGTCGAGGAAGTCCCGACGGTCGAACTCGACAGGGCGGATCTGCATTATTCGCTCAAGACCATCAAGGATCTCGACATCGTTCTTTTTCAGTCTCCGGTCGGAACCCTGTGAAACCGCGCCCGGTACGTTCAGATTTCCTGAGTAGGTGTAGTACATAGCAGGGCCACCAACGGTGTTCGTTGAGTTGACAGATCGCCATGTAAACCCCCCATTATCACCACCTTGATTACATATAAAATCAGCAGTACCTGACGCTCCCGGAACAATTCCGGTATTCCACATAAGCCACATGCCCTGGGAATTTGGGGCGTTAGAGCCACCGACTCTTGCAGAGGCAAGACCGGTCAAATTTACGATATCGGTGTTGTTTCCCGACGAAGCCGCTCCAAGATTTGCGCGAGCGGAAGCTGCGTTGTTTGCAGCGGTCCCACCCTGCGCGACGGTGATAGCTTTCGTTAACCCATTCAGCTCTGTGATGTCACCGTTCGCGCCCTTCAATGCACGACCGGTTATTTGCGCCTGAAGCTTCCCGAGTGCTGAAAGAACAGTGTCGGTCGTAGCAATCACTGTCGAGCTGGCCGTGCTCAATGCGGTCAGCACTGACTGCAGCACTCTGGCCCCGGTGAAATATTTATTCGTCGCCCCCTCCGGTACAACGTCTGTATTCAGGGTGGCCGATCCGGTCCCCCCTTTTTCAACCGGCAGGACTTCGTAGTTGCCGGTGGTGCCGAGCGCTGCCAGCTTTTCGCCGTAGTCGTTCAGGATGGCTCGCACCTGGTCGGACAGATCCTTCTGATATCCCTGCACCGGCATTATTGAGTAGAAGCCGCCGGCGGCCGTCGGGCCATCGTAGTTTGGCGAGATCGACAAGCGGATCATGGCCGCCCACGGCATCAACAACCAGCAGGAAGTTTACCAACTGCTGCTGATGAACCTGATCGCCGCCGACTTCGAGACCCAAGCTCAGATGCTCAAGTGTGTCACGACACCTTTTGTAGTTACTGAAAAGGTGTCGCGCATTATTCAGGCCGCCGGCTTGAAGTCGCTCGCCGACGATCCGCCAGAGTCAGAAGACGAAATAGAGCATCCACATCGATATTAATTTTCACTCCATTTTTTTTGCTCGCTCCCATTCTGTTTTTAAAATCCTTTGAGTCAACAAAACTATTTCCTCACAAGCTTTTATAGCACCGCCGTTCGCACTGCTGGCTTTCGATAGAGCAAACCGCACTGAGGTCATAAGCTCTTGAAATGCCGGCTCATCTGGATTTGACAAAAGTTGTATTTTTGCGCATAGAGAAAGTGCAGACAACATTAATTTGCGATTCTCTTCAGCCCACGCAGCAACCAAGTTTGCGGCTGCCGATTGATCGTGAGCATCAACCTTCGCGATAAAGACCGAATGTACTTCTTTACTTTCGGCATGAGTCTGCAAAAGACCAATAGTTGCCACGTGCTCGGCGCAAGTTTCGCGCAATTCATTTATCCAGCTTTGACGACTACCCTTTAACGCGACCGCTCGCGCCAACTTTTCTTGACTGATCAAAGATCTCTTGTAAGTTGCCAGAGAAACCCAAGAACCTGCTATCACGGCGACGATAGTTAATACAAAACCGAACACTACCGTCCAATCAGTTCCGGTATCCACAACAGCTTTTATCTCTGGAATTCTCTTAAGCGTCACCACCATATTTTCAATCGTCACCATTTCACCCCAGATTCTAAATTTTACTTCTAAGCATACTTTTTATTGCTTCCATTGTTTTTGTGAATTTTTCTTTCGCTTCCTCATTACAAGCATTGAATACCTTTTCAAACTCGTTCGCTTGACCTTTAATCATGAGCCTCTCATGAGCATCTTGAATCTCAAGTGGCCTTATCTGAAATAGCTGTAGGTAAACATATGGCGGCCCCGGAAAATTTTCCTCCTCCTCAGAGGTAATGAACGCCACTGCAGTGTCCCAAGCTTTTTGATAAACCGATAACGCCGACAATAGCTCCACCCGTTTTTTCTCTACTTTGGAAATCAAATCAGGGTCATCTGCTCCATCGTTAGCCTGCTGATATTTTAAAATCTCTGCTATTGCCAAAAGATATCCTCGATACAAATGAAGATCAGTGATTGCGTCTTTCACTGACTTCAATGCCGAAAATCTCTCAGCATGCCGAAACTGATTCCGCCAATCTCTTAACGTGAAGATGGCGATCATCGCTGCAATGGTCGTCGCCAGAAAACTAACGCACTCCAACCAGTCCTTCAGTTTTAAAAAATCACCAAAGGCGGGCCGCCAAGCAACGCCGGCCATGAATAGGCCGATACCAATAACAGAAAATAAAACCAAATCACTACGCTTCATGCTTTTAAGCATCCTTCAGTCCATTCCGGGCCGACACAAATACCCCACTTCTACGAATCACGCCAGCCGGCGAGGATCCCCTATGTCCGCACAACAGATCGACGAAAAGAAACTCGAGCGCGCGATCCGCAAGATCAAGCACTGTCTCGCACTGGCACAAAGCGCGAACGAGAACGAAGCCGCCACGGCGTTGCGCCAGCCACTCCCACACCTCGGGCGCAGGGATCAGGCGGGTGCCAAAACTGGACAGGTCAGACGACTCTGCGAATGACGCCGGCGGCGTTGGCCTGTCCATGCAATCCTCCAAAATACGAAACCCCGCACTTGGCGGGGTTAGTTTGCATACTATTGACTACTGAAACTTTGGCGTGATGCCAATTCGATATAGTAAGGATCTCGCGACAGCCGTAATTGCTGTTCCTCGCTGATTGATTGCTTGAGCATCAATTTCAATGCTGCCCTCATCACCCAAAAGCACGATACCGTACTTATTGATTTTAAGGGCCCAGATAGGAATCCATGCTTCCAGACCAGCATCGGATATTACGTTCTTTTCGAAAACATATCGGCCGATTATGTCTTGGCCGATTATCTGTACATCGAGACTTCCTCGGGCGTTGCCCAGTGGAGATTTAACTTGAGAATCAAGGCCTTCTCCAAACGAGAATTCGACCCCGAATTTTGCTTGCAAGCCCGGAACTTCGAAAGCCTTCTTAAGCCCATCCAACAATTGACCGCAAAAAATCTTCAGCGCATACGAGACGTTGACTGTCTCTTCGACAATCATCTGATCATTCAGCCCTACAGGTTCGAATTTCATGACATGCCCCATCCAGATTGGATAGGCAGTATGCCAGTAGGGGCGGCCAGCGAACCACTATTGCACCCGACGAGAAGGATGTCGGGTGCACTCACCCTGCGGCGCGCCTACCCTTCCCCGCCATCTAGCAGCACATCAATCAGCTTCTGCTCACCCAGTCGCATGGCGCCCAGGCACTGCAGGTCGTCGCACTTTGGTCCGAGACCGAACACCGTCACTTCGCCTTTCGGCCCCATGAGGGTCAACGCACCTACCGTGCACTCCGGATGAACACCTGCATCAAGGTCATCAGCGATCTTGCGCAGCGTCTTGGCGGCGTCGCGCCAGCCCTCACGCTTGAGCTCAACGAGCTTTGCATTCATGCCTTCACCATGTTGTGGGTCTGTACGTGGGCGTGCCCGTGCAGCTCGGCGACGATCAGGCCCTGAGGCAGACCGGCAGCCTTGGCAGCGTCGATGGCCTTGGCGATCGCTCTATCCAGCTCGGTTAGGACCTTGTTGACATCTTGGCTGAGCGGCAGCGCGTGGCGCAGGCGGGTGACGTTGGCCATTAGGCTGCCTCGTAAGTCGCCTCGAAGATCTCTGGCTTGCATGGGTAGAACTCGCCCGCAACGCCGCGAATAACCCAATCCCCAGAGTTCACGACCATCAGGCCTTCAAGCGTATTGATCTTCAGCACTGGATAATCAAACCCCTCCGGGTGCCGAGGTGAACAACTCCCCACCACAGTATCCATCAGGGCCGGCGTTGAGCTGCCCTTGGCCCACTCAATGATCTCGCGGTTACTGTCTTGGGTGCCGTCATACCGAATGGCGTCAATCACAACAGGCTTCTTGCGGAATTTCATGGCTCTCTCCTTTTGGTGTCGCGACACAATTTGCTGATTCGCGAAACGTGTCGCGACTTACTGACTTACCCTATCCACCGCTTCTAGCGCCTTGTCCGCCGCCTGCGTGGCAGTGGTTGCAGCCTTCGAAGCCTTCTCTGCAGCTGTTCCAGTCTTCCGGGTCAATTCGTCCAGGCGCTGATCCCGCTCATTCATGGCGGTGGCGTACGCGCTGCGTATCTCCTCGACCTGCTTCGCCTGCTTCTCGGCAAGCGACCAGTAGCAGGCCTGATAACCCAGCACCGTGCCGCCGGCGACCAGCACAATGGCGATCGCCCAAACTTCTGCCCGGCGCCACCAGCGGCGAGCAATGAATTCCATCGCGCATCTGTCCATCACACAGCACCTCCGAGCTTGTTCCGCAGGCGGGTGATCTCGTCGCTCTGCAGGGTCACTCGCTCCGTGAGCTGGGCGACCTGACTGGTCAGCGCTTCAATTTTCCCTTCCATGCGGCCAACCGAGGCGGCCAGGTCGTTGCGCTCTTTCGCGAACTGATCGGCACGGGCCTCCGCTTCCTTCCGGGCAGTGCGCTCCGAATCTAGCAGTTCATTGAGGCGGCGGACGGTGCCGATATCGGCGTTGTCCATTGCCCGGTCAGCGGCATCCTTCGATAGGAATTTCCGCAACCACAGCAGCCCGCCGAGTATCACCGTGGCACTACCGCCCAGCCAGGTAGCTGTGCCTGGGCCGAGGTCAGTAGGATCCATCGTCGCTCCATGAATAATTGGCCCCACTGCACTCCCAGCTCGGAGCAATGGGTGTGGGGAGCCGAAAACAAAAAAGCCCCAGCGTATGCTGAGGCTATAAATGGGTGAACTTCTATGATTTATGCGAGAAGCTTAAAGCGTCTTTCCAGAATTAGAAGATTTGTTTTGAGCAATTGAATCCAATCGCTGCTCCAGCTTTCGCCTCAAGGTTGCAACGTCAGCCAGAACTTGCTTCCTGCGAGGCTCTTTCCCAGCTTCAACCTCTGCTTTGATTTGGAGTAAGTGTGCAACTGCGTCCTTAATATCCAGGTAGATGGCCTGAACTTTCCCGTTGAAGACTACCGCCCAGAACGGCCCAGGAACCTCTTTCTGCGGTTCATAAGCCTTGGCCAGCGGAACAAACTCGCTTGGCAATTCTGAGAACTGGAATTCTGCAACTGCAAAATCGTACATCTTTCACATCCGGATCAAAGGGCGGACGGTCATTCTCACAGATTCCAAACCTACAAAAAACCCGGCGCGGCGGCCGGGTTTCGAGGTAGTCGTGCGCTGGAGGTAAGTTGCGCAGTGTGGGAAAAGTACATCAAATTCCCCACCATGGCAACACCTTTATGCCGCATCCTCTGAATTTTCTGCGTGAATAACCTGCCACACAGGTTTTTGAGCCTGAATATCCACTTCCGCAATGGCCGTTCGCAGGAAATTCCAGATGTCGAGCCAATCGCGATCCCAGTGCTTGGGCTGGATAGCGATCCCGTACAGCTTCATCATGGCGTCAGACACTCGAGCAGGGCCCCACGCATCACCGCCGTTCGCCTCAGCCTTGTAGGACTGCAGAGCGCAGGTGATCAGGCAATGCACCTTCGATGCCTTGGCATCCGTCAGCGCAGAAAAGTCCACATCGTTCCAGACCAGCTTCTCGGCGTTGAGCATATGAACGACGGTCATGCATGGGTGGTAGAGGTAGTGCCCTAGCTGCTGCACCTGAAATGGCAGCGACTCGATTGCCTTCTGCACTTTCCCCATGGTCACCAGGTGGGCGGCTCGATGTGTCGAACGGCCAATAGGCGTGCGGCGTGTCTCGGCGATGTGGATCTTCTGGCGCACAGCCATGATGCGCTCTTCCTTGTCCTCGCCCTGGGCGGCAAAGATGACCTCTCGAAGCGCGGCCTTTTCCTTCCGGACGACAGTCGCGGATTTTGCCCGGTCAGCCGCTGCCGCACTGATTGAGGCGTTCGACTCATGCTGTGCGTCTGTCCACGCTTGGCGTGCGTTGATCAATTTCATGCTGCCTGCCCCTTTTTCAGTTCGCGGGTCTTGGCTCGATATTCGGCCTTGATGGTTTTGATTTCTTCGACGGTGAGCTTCTGGGGCTGATGAGGCCCTTCGATCCAAGCCACCTTGTCGGCACCGATACGCTGCACCAGCCGGATGCGGTACTCGACCGCGTTGCCGGACAGGTTGCGGTTGCACTTCACGCACTGGCGGTGGATGTTCAACGGTTCGAATCGCAGCTCCGGACAGGCACCAACGGATCGGTAGTGCCCAGCGTCCCAGCGGCTACGGCCAAGCCCCTATTTCGGTGCTGACCGTGGATTGGGAAAAGCTTGATGCTCTGGTGGCCGCTCAAGGCACCAAATTCAGCATGGCCGGCGTGAGGCTGGTCAAGGTGGCGGCATGATCAGCAACCACCTCAATCTGGTGGAGCAACACCGGCCAGATGCTGAGGCGATCTCTGAACGAGTCGCCCAGTTCCTGGCCGCCGGCGGACAGATCGACCAACTGAAAAGTCCGCCGCGCAATCCGCTGCCTCCGCCCCGCTCCAACAAAATAGACCCTGAAACGGTCCTCAAGCGCCGGCCGAAGCCGATATCGGCCGCCGACCGCAAGGCGCTGCGCAAAATGGCGGACTCGCTATGAAGTCGAAACGCAAATCCAACAACGGTTTCGCCCGGGCCGAACGCAGTTGCCGGGCGCTGCTGCGAACCAACCACGTCGCGGTGGTGAACATCGACCCCAGCGGAAGCCAGATCATGGCGAACTGGAAGAGCTGCCGGCAGATCCGAAGTCTGGCGATCGCCAACGCGATATTCGACTTCTCCTACCGCTGGACGATCTATATCGGCGCCATGTGTCGCGACGAGCGCGGCGCCGAGTACATCAAATCGGTCGAGATCTCGCCGGAGGGCATCTACAAGGTCGAGCGCTTGACCGATGCCATCGAGCATTACTACATGGAGCTGCGCAACAGCGCGAACCCGAACCATCTGGTGGCCTCGGGCTGGATCGCCATTCCCGACGAGATATCGATGGACGAAGCACAAGCCGCGAAGCTGTTCTACGCCGCCGGCGCCTGGCATCAGGTGAAGGTTGCAGCGTGAGACGAACCATCAACCGGGCGGCCACGCGCCGCCGACAGACCTGGCTGGACTTGCCGGCCAGCGGAATTGAAGAGGTAGGCCATGGCCGAAGTACAAGAGCCGACGAAGGAAGCTATCAAGCAGAAGAAAAAGCGCGAGAAGGCAGCAGCAAAGGATGCTGCATTGGGCGTCGAGAAGTTTACTGTTGAGGTCGCCGGGGTGTTCAAGCCAGACCTCAAACGGGTCATGGCCGCCCATGGGTTCAACAACCAGCAGGAGGTGTATCAGAACCTGCTGCGGAACCTGATCGCGGCCGACTTCGAGACCCAGGCTTGGACGCTTAGGAGTGTCACGACACCATACGAGCTAAGCGAAAAGGTGTTGAGACAGCTGAGGGATGCTGGCCAGCAATATCTAGCAAAGCATCCCGGTGAGCCCGATGACGAGATTGTCGCCCCTGGGTAAATCACCTTTTTGGTGGAGGGGGTGCGGAAGGCGCTTTAGGCCTCTCAAGCCTTTCGTTGCTTGATTTTGGCCGATTCTTCTCGTCCTGCGTATGTACTCTGCGACCTACTCCTGGCGGCATTGGTTGCGGTGCTTTACTGGTCATGGCTCATTCCTTCACTCATTAGCAAACTCAACCCATTGTACCTTGGCCGAATCTATCACCACGAACTCGGCATCAAAAGGTCGTTCTGTTCCATCATCCTCTAGCCAACATGGATCCTGCATTACAAATTGACCGCTCGTAGGCTCCGATGGCCATTCCATAGGCCAGCCGTATAGGCGTCGCTCGTCGACAAGATGCAAAACGACAAGCCGCTCATAAGTCGCAAAAGCGCTATACCACTCAGTGGGATACGAGGTTTGCTTTGTAATATTTTTGTCTCGTAACCATTCATGGAGCTTGTCGTTCGTGGCCCAGTAGCAAGAAAGCAACCCTAGCAATACGGCGATCACAAATGACCACGATGCTTCAGCCTTAACGTCCCACAACCCCAAAATGTATCCCTTTGAGCCTATCCACAGTAATACGGCCTTTAAAACCAAAACTGCTCCATGAATTACAAAAGTAAATATCAGCGCCTGCACGATCTGCCCGAATGTATCAGGTCGTTTGAACGCAGTTAGAGAATAGAAAATCCATGCCGTAAGAAAGCCTGGAATCAGATACTGCAGCAGCGGTATCACTTCTTTTACTAATTCGTCCAAGACTGCAATTTCCTTTTTTCCATAACAGCCTTTCGTAATACCCCAACCCAAACCAAATTGCCACCAACCCATCGATGTGACGATATGCCTGAGATGTATTCAGAGCGGCGTACCCGGCTGCTCAGGGAAATGATTGCCTACGACCCGCTTACCGGAAACTTCACCTGGAAGGTTAACCACTGCCGCCGGCGCATTGGTGAGCCAGCGGGATCGAAGAAGCCCGATGGGTATGTTTATCTGAAGCTGCTCGGGAAGACTTATGGCGCTCACCGGGTGGCCTGGATGCTGGTCACCGGCTGCTGGCCAAATGGCGCTGTCGACCACCGAGACGGCGTTCGAAGCAATAACGCATGGGCAAACCTGAGAGTGGCAACGAGCGCGCAAAACAACGCAAACGTCCCGCCTCGTTGTTCGTCCGGCCTGAAAGGTGCCACTTACCACAAAGGCGACCGTTGCTGGAAAGCGCAGATCTACGCCAACGGCAAGAAGACCTATCTCGGATCATTTCCGACACCTGAACAAGCGCACGCCGCCTATGTTGCGGCGGCAGACAAATATCAGGGCGAGTTCGCACACCATCGATCTCGCGAATCATGAGAAAGGCGGGTTCACAATCGCGCCAGCGGGTGAGACTGGAGCCTATCCATTGCCTCTGTCGTACCAGTTGTTAGCTAGCTCAGCCGGAATTCGAAAAATCTTCGAAGGTTCAAGCTTCTTGCAGGCCTCGGGATATAGCTCAATCTCCTGACCGAAATAAGCCAGCCAATCACCATTTGCTTGCTCCTTCAGCTCAACCAAATGTATGTCGACCTCGACTTCAGTTAGGCCTGTAACGTCAGCAATCAACTTGTTAACAGGTTTCTTAGACATCTCGCCCTCCTTGACCCGGACTCTTTCCGGCTCATCAAGAAATAGACCAATCAACCCCACTACGCCAGCCGGCGAGGATCCCCTATGGAAATCGAATACGGCTCGGTTTGCTCCGGCATCGAGGCGGCAACGCTTGCATGGAAGCCGCTGGGCATGCGTGCTACCTGGTTCGCCGAGATCGAAGCGTTCCCCAGCGCGGTGCTGGCCCACCACTATCCGAACACGCCGAACCTCGGCGACATGACCAAACTCGGCGCCCAGGTGCTGGTCGGCAAGATCGCTGCGCCGGACATCCTCGTCGGCGGAACGCCGTGCCAGGCCTTCAGCGTGGCCGGGATGCGCGAAGGCCTCACCGACCCACGCGGCGCCCTCACCATCAAATACGTGGAGCTTGCAGATGCAGTTGACTATGTTCGAGCAGGCCAGCGAAAGCCGCCCTGCGTCATCGTCTGGGAAAACGTCCCCGGCGTCCTCAGCGACAAAGGGAACGCCTTCGGATGCTTTCTTGGCGCGCTTGCTGGGGAAGACTGCGAACTGCAGCCTTCAGGGAAGAAGTGGCCGGACGCTGGTTGTGTGTATGGACCCAAAAGAACAATCGCGTGGCGGATCCTGGACGCCCAATATTTCGGCCTGGCCCAACGACGCCGCCGTGTGTTCGTTGTCGCAAGTGCTCGAGACGGATTCGATCCCACCGAGGTACTTTTTGAGCGAGAAGGCGTGCGCCGGGATACTGCGCCGCGCCGAGGCGAGGGGCAAGACGTTACCGGATCAGCTCCTTTCGGCCCTGCGCTCCAGTGCGGATGTGGAAACGTCTTCCCCGAAGAACTCGGTCAATACGGCTGCATGAACTGCGAGGGTGATGAGGGCCCGGCGGTATCAATGTTCGGTGGGATTCCCGCGTTCGGCACTGGTAACTCGGCCGGCGCGATTGATCGGTCAGGCACCCTGACCCATCACGGCGGCCGGCAGGACTTCGAAAGCGAGACGTTCTTTGTCGCGCCGACGCTTGCCGGTGGCGGACGCAAGTCCGGAGGCTACTCGCTCGACGACATCCCGCTAACCGCGCCAGCACTGCGCGCCCAGGCCCAGAGTAGCCACCGCGACGATTCCGAGGCTTTCATCGTGGCCGGCACACTCAACGCCAACGGAAAGGCGGCGGGCAGCGCAACGCAGCAAGATGCAGAATCCGGGCTCTTGGTCGTACACGGCACGCAAGACCCTGATGTTCGTTTTGAACAGGCGCACACGTTGGGACGGAACAACGGGATGGAAAACGCCGTCCTTGCCTTTTCCTGCAAGGATCACGGCGCCGACGCTGGCGATATCGCGCCAACGCTTCGAGCCATGAATCACTCTGGAAGCCACGCGAATGCAGGCGGCCAGGTCGCAGTTGCCTTTCCTATTCAGAACGCCACTCGCGGCAAGGCACAGAATGGACTCGGAATCGGCGAGACGGCCGATCCCATGTATACGTTGGACAACGGCTCACAACATGCGGTCTGTATCACTGGTGACATCACACATACGCTGAAGGCCGACGGCTTCGACGGCAGCGAGGACGGTACAGGGCGCGGCCAGCCAATAGTTGCATGTCGAGAGGTCGCCCAGACGCTTACAAGCAATTACGGCAAGCAAGTCGACAACACTGACTCAGCCCTGGGCCCCAACGTTGTTTCGGGATCAAGTTCGGTTCGGCGCCTCATCCCGCGAGAGTGCGAACGCCTGCAGGGAATGATCGACGACTACACGCTCATCCCGTGGCGCGGCAAGCCTGCGAGCGAATGCCCGGACGGCCCTCGCTACAAGGCTATCGGCAACAGCAAGGCCGTGCCGTGCGTGCGCTGGATCGGACGCCGAATTCTTCGACAAATTGAGCGTTAATCGATGCCGGAATTCCGGCATCGAATGCAGCAGTCTTACATTCTGCGGTTACGGATCGCCTTTAGCCGCAATTCGCTTAGTTCAGAAGCCGTGAAACGACGGGTAGATAACCGATCTACCTCGACGCAGGTGGAGGTCTGCGTAAGCACCTCAACATACTCAATCACCACACCGCCGGATCCAATCAAATACATCAGTTTCTTGTTCATTAGTTCTTCCTCTTCAGAAAATAACGGAACATCGCTCGAGACATCTCGGCGACCTGTTTAAGTCTGCGCGGAAAAATCTTGGGGTTGTATACGGGCTGAAGAGCATTGAAATAGAGCTATTTGAGCTTTCCAGACAAGCTGAAGCCCCCGCGCAGCACGTAGCTGCAGAAACAATTTTGTATCCCCCAACCCTCCACCGCCCGGGCATGCCCCGGCATAGGACGCCCCATGCCCACAGAAAAAAACAGCCGAGCAAGCCCGTAGCGTGGCGATAGCCAGCGACCTTGATTCGACTACGTTAACCGCATTCGCTATCACTGTATGGAGCAGGGGTGCAAAACCACTGGACCGCCGATGCTGTCTTCATCGTGCAGGCGGAGCAGATGGCCTACGGCATCGATTCCGACTAGAGATCAAAGAAATATACTGACAACTTCACAGTCACTTAATGGTTCAACGAGATTAAAATTAAGTGTAGCAGCACTCACTCCTTCGCAATCCTTACGAATAATCATTGTATGCTTCTTTAAACTTATACCTTGATTAGCCAGCCACTTAAGTATCACTTCAGAACCTGGCTTTATTGAGAACTCACCCTCCCCACCCCGAGCCTTATTAGTCATATAATTTTCTACAGCTCCGCCAACCAAATCAGGAATACTGAGCAAATCTAAGAAACTGCTGTCTTTCTCCTTAAAAGGCACAGCACCGCCAACAAGCGCATATCTTTTTTGAGAATAATGCCCTAGAACGCGACAAAAAAATGACAACGCATCTTCAAATCGCTCTGTATTCGCAGCTATTGCGTCATTATCTGTCATCCAAAATATTTTTTGACCTTCTTTTGAAAGCAGAGTAATCAAAAATGATAAATAATGTGTAATCCTAAAAAGCTTTTCAGCAACCGCTGGCTTCAGATAAGACATACCAATTTTAGCCAATGCCTCTTCAAGGACTTTGGAACTATTCAATTTCCCATCAAAAAATAGTGAATCTATATCTTTTTCGACTACTACTGTGAGCACCAAACCATTTATTAGATTTTGCGCCGTCAACAAATACGGCTCTAGAAACCTAAACGAAGGTCCATGATC
The DNA here is from genome assembly GCF_050473925.1 of Pseudomonas sp. S8. NCBI lineage: Bacteria > Pseudomonadati > Pseudomonadota > Gammaproteobacteria > Pseudomonadales > Pseudomonadaceae > Pseudomonas > Pseudomonas sp. S8. The sequence goes on along the minus strand of NZ_JBFDVZ010000016.1, from coordinate 377,754 downwards.
GAGGCGCTTAAAGGCAATCTCCTTAAACGGATCACTCAACCCATACTCACCCCTAAGTTCATTCATTTTTTTATTGAATAAATGCAATTGGCTGTATGCGACAACAAGAAAACTGTATGTATAAAATTTACTCGAAGAATGTTCTCCGCCGTAATCACTAAAAACTGCTATTGTCTCGTTCTTGTCTTGAATATTTGGAAGCAAAAGCTCTTTCCGCGCCTCACTACTTTGTAAGTGACGTTGAAACTCCTTGATAAACCAAGGAAACAGCTCAGTATCTGGCACGATATTCAAATTTGGGTTCCGCAACACGACTCTAGCTGCATACTTCGCTAATTTTTCACTTCTGCTCATAGTGGCATCCCTGACATTCGTTGTTAGCTTATTTTGTCACGATGTACACGGAAAGAACCATAACCAAATAATGCCGCTGAATTACCATCGCACCGTCACCGGCTGGAACAAACGCTAGGAGATCGTGAGCAGCCACTTCACTCTGCCGCTAAGGCGTTCATTCGACGCAAGCAGCACGGCTACAGCGAAATGCGCGTCTATGTCGAATCGCAGTACTACGCTTGGGAGTTCGAAGCCATCAAGGAAGCGATCCTCGACGGCACGCTGACCTACACGCCGAAGGTGGCGACGTGAAGCGCTTCATCCGCAGTAAGTTCGAAGCCTAGCTGATCCTGCTGGCCGCGAAGATCCTCGAAGGTCGGAACGTCCACCGCTCACCTGTCGTCTCCCGCCGCGATAACAACAGGATGTACGGCATGGCCGAAGAGCTCGAAGACATCGCCGAACGCATCAGTAACGAATACAAATAACTTTTCCCCTTCTAAGTCAGACGAAAATGAGGAGGAATTTAACGTTGAAGAAAATGATGATAAGCGCCGTCAACAGCCCAGGTGATCGCATGACACCCAGTAGTACGTAAAAAATGGGGTTAAATACTGTGCCGGTCATGAAAAGAAGCCAAGCGGGGAATCTTAAAGGCGCGGGGTCAAATAGCGCCCAGACAGTGAGCCCGAGCCAAACAGCCCAAAAAAAATACATCGTCACGCCATCTACCCGGAAAAACGCCCGCTTAAACGTGTGTCCGACTTTATCTGACTCGTTGAGCATCTGGGCCACCGCAATAACTGACTCTTATCGATAGTAGCCGTAGCTTCAAAAACCTCTACTCCCTCCCCCTTCAAAGTCAGCCGCTATAGCGGCAAGGACGAAGTCATGCCTGAAGAAAAACTCAAACTCCAGGTAGGCCGCACCTACCGGGCAAAGAAGCCAGCCAAGGCCGGTGACACCTGGAACCCATCGATCAACGACCGAACCATCACGTGGGTCGGTTCGTGTGAAGTTCAGTACGACGGCCCTTCGGTTGGGTTCGGCAAGCACTACCCGAAGGTGACCAAGGAGAAGTTTCTGGCTTGGGCCAGCCATGACGTAACTGATCAGCTTCCGCCAAACGAATACGCAAAATGGCCGCCAGCCAAGGAGTCCGCATGAGCAACGTCAAGGAACGGCCGATCCTGTTCTCGGCCCCGATGGTGCGCGCCATTCTGGATGGCAGGAAGACGGTCACGCGTAGGGCGGTGAATCCGCAGCCAGTGCTAACCGAAGGATCGGGCTTTTCGTGGAAAGGCCATCTGTTCGGTTGCGGATCTGACGATCGCGAGACCGCCCGCAACTTCTCCAAACATTGCTGCCCCTTCGGCAAGCCCGGCGACCGGCTGTACGTCCGTGAAACCTGCTTCATCAATGACTATCGCGAAGCCGGCGTGCCAGTGGACGAGCGGGCAAGTTGCGAAATTCACTACCGGGCCGACGGCATCCCGGACTTTGAAGGCGAAGAGGAACTGATTCGTTGGCGCCCGAGCATTCACATGCCGCGCTGGGCAAGCCGCATCCTGCTGGAGATCACCGACGTGCGTGTCGAGCGGTTGCAGGACATCAGCGAGGAACAGGCCCAAGCAGAAGGCTGCTTCTTCACCGATTACGGCAAAGCCTGCTTCCACAGCGGAAAAGGTGTCCGAGACGCCTCGAACTGCGAATTGCCGGAATCCACTCACCAGCAGCGCAATGGCTGGATGTGGGACAAAACGACCAATCACGAACAGTGCCTCGGTTCTGCACGCAATGCCTTCGGCAACCTGTGGCAAACGACTGGCGGCGACTGGGCAGCCAACCCGTGGGTCTGGGTCGTCGAGTTCAAGAGGGTTCAGCCATGATCTTCGCCCCGCTCTACATGGCCTACCTGATCTACAGGGGGCCGTGGCGATGAACGAACGTGAAATGTTGGAACTGGCTGCAAAAGCAGCTGGATACGATACATCTCATCCGATAAACGCCAATCGCTTGGAGATGGAGCCGCCTGTTGCCGCTCTTCTCGTTCGAAAGGATGGGGACGTCGTGACAACTGGTTGGGATCCACTCAACGACGATGGCCATGCTCTTCGCCTGGCTATGCAGCTCGGGATCTGCATCGTGTTTATGGAGGACTGCGATTCTGTTGGAGCTGAAAACTCTGCGCATGGCGTGATGATCATTGAGGCGATGGACAGTTACGGAACCCGTCGAGCAATCGTCCGGGCCGCAGCAGAAATCGGCAATCGGCAGTGAGCCGCATGGTCAGCGTCCGCACCGAGGAACTGACCGGCCCGGCGCTGGACTGGGCAATCAGCGCGATCGAGGGTGATCAGCAGCCTGGCACCGGTCAGCTGCAGCTCTTCGCCATGCCCGACGCCGAGCGCCTGATCACGAAGTACGGCGTCTGGTGCGAAGCCGGCCCTCGCGCCCCATGGCTGGCCGACGCGACAAATGCCCCGTTCAACCGCCAATCCGGCGAAACCAGAACCATCGCAGTGTTCCGCGCCGTGGTCTTCGCCAAGCGCGGCGCCGCGGTGGAAGTCCCCGCCGAACTTGTCCACCAGTGAGCCAGCCCTACAACAAACCCTGCTGCTCTGCTTCCATCAGCAGCTCTTTCGCGATTATTCGAGCAATGGTTTCAGGTGGAGACCCGCCAACCTGCGTGGATTTTGACAAGGTTGCAGCCCATACCGTGACCATCCGTTTATCTACGGAATACGAAGCTTTGTAGGTCTTCCCTTGGAACTCGACTTCCAGTGTTTCACGCATTGCTCACCCCAAAACTTTGGCATTGAAGCCATAACCGTAGACCTTTTTTCCAACTCAACAGCCTGCCGGTGTACGGCGGGCGAGGTGTTCCCCATGAAAAAAGAGCAATTGCCAGAAGTGGTGGCAGCAGTCGCGCGCGCCATTAAAGCCGGTAAAGCAGCGGCAGCAGCCGCTTCGGACGATGGCGGTAGCGCGAACCTCGACCGGGTTTATCTCCGCGTTGGCCTTCTCCGCGAGAAGACGCTCCACGATGCCGGCCTTCATGGCTGGATGCAGTCAGCCAGCACCTACCACGCCCGAGCCTTTCACCTCGGCGCTCCGTTTGATGGCCAGGGTAACCGGCGCTATGCCGGGGTGCAGGCCATGCACAAATCGCTGCAATCCGAAGGCGTCGATTGCGGCGTCTGGTACCAAATGGATTAACCCATCACCACCTTCTGCCGCTACGCGCGGCATGGAGCAATACCTCATGGCAAATCGAAGCGCGGCCCAGGTCGCGCCCATCCTCCCGCGCTTCATACGCGCCGGCGAGGCATACGGCTATCTCGGCATGTGCCGGGAAGAATTCAACAAAACAGTCCGGCCGAACGTTCGTGAATTCCCGATCGGGAAACAGGGTGTTGGCTTCGACCGAATCGAGCTTGATGAGTGGGCCGATCGCTACATCGAGACCATGGCAATTGAAAAGGCCGCGAATCAGGACAACAATCGCCCTCGCAGCGAGCGCCAGGGCAAGAAGAAAGGAGCAACGCCATGGCCCAAAAAGCAATCACCGGCCTCCAGCAAATGCCGAACGGCATCTGGAAGATCGACAAAAAGTACAGAGGAGAACGAATTCAAGAGAGTACTGGCACTTGTAACCGCGCCGAAGCAGAGCAGTACCTGATTCACAAGCTGGAGCAGTTGCGCCAGCAAAAGGTGTACGGCGTTCGGCGGGTCAGAACTTGGCGGGAGGCGGCGACTCGTTTCCTGCTCGAGGTGAAGGACCAGGCCTCAATCCACATCTCGGCCACATACATGGAGCAGCTCGACCCGTTCATTGGCGATATGCCGCTGACCCACATCGATGACGATGCCCTCGCGCCGTACATCCAGTCAAAGCTGAATCCAGCGGTAGGCAAGCCAGTAACGAACAGGACAGTGAATATCGCGCTTCAGCGGGTGATCAGGGTGTTGAACCTCTGCGCGCGAAAGTGGCGTGATGAGGAACGACGGCCACTGCTGGACGTGGTGCCGATGATTTCCCTGCTGGACGAGAAGACGAACAGCCGAAAGCCCTACCCGCTTTCATGGGAAGAGCAGTCGATCCTGTTCGCCGAACTCCCAGCGCACCTTCAGACCATGGCGATGTTCAAGGTCAATACGGGATGCCGGGAGCAGGAAGTTTGCAAGCTTCAGTGGAATTGGGAGATTGCGGTACCGGAGCTGGGAACGAGCGTGTTCCTGATACCGGCGGGATTTGGGGGAAGGAGCGCCAGGTCTGGCGTGAAGAACCGAGACGAGCGTCTGGTCGTGATGAATGACGTTGCCAAGTCAGTAATCGAGAAACAGCGCGGCAAGCATCCGCTCTACGTGTTCCCGTTTGGCAAGCCAGATGGTGATGGGAAGGAAACGACAATTCACCGCATGAACGACTCAGCCTGGAAGAAGGCGCGGATCCGAGCGGCGAAGAAGTGGCAGGAGAAATTCTTGCGGCCGGCACATGACGGCTTTGCCAGAATCCGAATTCACGACTTGAAGCACACCTTTGGGAGAAGGCTGCGTGCTGCAGGTGTGACTGAGGAGGATCGGAAAGCACTGCTCGGCCACAAGAATGGGAGCATCACCAGCCACTACTCAGCAGCGGAGTTGGATCAGCTCATTGCGGCGGCAAACAAGGTATCAGCAACCGACTCGCGCGCACCAGCGCTGACGATTCTGAAAAGGAGGGAAGCGTGAAGAAAAGGCCAAGGTCACTCGAAAAGTCACTATGGCAGAAACAACAAAGCCGCTCGAAAGCGGCTAAGTTATTGAATTTTATGGTCGGGACGGAGTGATTCGAACACTCGACCCCTAGCACCCCATGCTAGTGCGCTACCGGACTGCGCTACGCCCCGACTGGTTTGAAACCTGCTCTTCATCTCGAAGAGCGCTCAAGAATATAGCGCAAGCTTTTGAAAACTGGAAGTATTCAAACGCAGCTTTTTATTTCTTGAGCACCACCAGTACATCTTCAAGCTCAGCGATCATCTGGCGGATCATTTGCTTGTATTGAGTGGTGTCGTCTTTGGCTTCATCGCCGGACAAACGCAGGCGCGCGCCGCCGATGGTGAAACCCTGATCGTAAAGGAGCGCGCGGATCTGCCGGATCATCAGCACGTCCTGGCGCTGATAATACCGGCGATTTCCGCGGCGTTTGACGGGGTTGAGCTGAGGAAACTCCTGCTCCCAGTAGCGCAGCACGTGTGGTTTTACCGCACACAGCTCGCTGACTTCACCAATGGTGAAGTAGCGTTTGCCCGGGATGACGGGTAGTTCGTCGTTATGACTTGGTTCCAGCATAAGCCTCAACTCGGGCCTTCAACTTCTGCCCTGGACGAAAGGTGACCACACGGCGAGCCGTGATCGGGATTTCTTCCCCCGTTTTCGGGTTGCGGCCAGGCCGCTGGCGTTTGTCCCGAAGGTCGAAATTGCCGAAACCCGACAATTTGACCTGCTCGTTGTCTTCAAGAGCGTGCCTGATTTCCTCGAAAAACAGTTCGACCAATTCCTTGGCTTCCCGCTTGTTCAGGCCCAGCTCTTCATACAGACGTTCCGCCATCTCAGCTTTCGTCAAAGCCCCCATACGTCACTTCCTTAACGTGGCGTTCAACCTTTGTTCGAGCGAGGTGAGGATATTTTGCGTCGTCGAATTCACCTCATCGTCATTAAGAGTGCGCGATGGATGCTGCCAGGTCAAGCCAACTGCAAGGCTTTTTCTATCAGGATCAATGCCTTTACCCTGATACACGTCAAACAGCCTGAGATCCGTGAGCCATTCGCCTGCATTTTCACGGATTACGTCAAGTACAGCCGAGGCCGCGACGTCTTTGTGCGCGATCAGTGCAAGGTCACGACGCACTTCAGGAAAACGCGACAACTCGTGGAATTGCGGCATTTTTCCGGAAGCGACTTCAGCCAAAACCAGCTCGAAGACGAATACCGGACGATCCAGGCCCAAGGCTTTGGACAGTTCAGGGTGAATCGCACCGATGAAGCCGACTTCACGCCCATCACGTTCAATGCGCGCGGTTTGACCCGGGTGCAGCGCCGGATGTTTGCCCGGAGTGAAAGTGAAGGCGCCCAACGCACCGGCATAACCCAGCACCGCTTCGACGTCAGCTTTCACATCGAAGAAATCGACGGTGTCACGACCCTGTGCCCAACCTTCCGGCAGACGGCTGCCGCAAACAACACCCGAAAGCATCGGCTCTTGTTTCAGACCTTCCAGCTGACCGATGAAGCGCAGACCGCTTTCGAACAGACGCACACGATCCTGCTGACGGTTCAGGTTGTGCTGCAACGCCTTGACCAGGCCCGGCCACAGCGACGAGCGCATGGCAGCCATGTCATTGGAAATCGGGTTGGCCAGCAACAGCGGCTCAACGCCCGGGTTGAACAGTTCGAACTGCTTGGGATCGATGAAGCTGTAAGTGATCGCTTCCTGATAACCACGGGCAACCAGCAGACGACGCAGTTCAGGCAGTTCGCTGCGCGCTTCAGCTTTGGCTTGTGGCGCCAGACGCGCTTGCGGGTAACGAACCGGCAGACGGTTGTAGCCGTACAGACGCGCCAGCTCTTCGATCAGATCGACTTCCAGGCTGATGTCGAAGCGATGGCTTGGCACTTCTACGCGCCACTGCCCTGCTCCATCAGCGGAAATCTTCAGGCCCAGGGCGCTGAGCAGACGCTCGACCTGCACCGAATCCATTTCCATCCCCAGCATCTGGGTGATGCGCTGCGCGCGCAGGGTGATCGGCGCGATCGACGGCAGGTGCTGTTCGCTGACGGTCTCGATAATCGGGCCGGCTTCACCACCGGTAATTTCCAGCAGCAGGCCAGTGGCGCGCTCCATGGCTTCACGGGCCAGTTGCCAGTCCACGCCACGCTCGTAACGGTGCGAGGCGTCGGTGTGCAGGCCGTAGGAACGAGCCTTGCCCGCCACAGCGATCTGATCGAAGAAGGCACTTTCCAGGAAAACGTCGCGAGTGGTTGCGGACACACCGCTGTGCTCGCCACCCATTACGCCGGCAATCGCCAGAGCGCGGGTGTGGTCGGCAATCACCAGGGTATCGCTACGCAGGCTGACTTCCTGACCGTCGAGCAGCACCAGCTTCTCGCCGTCTTCCGCCATACGCACGCGGATGCCACCGTTGATTTCGGCGAGATCGAACGCGTGCAGCGGCTGACCCAGCTCGAGCATCACGTAATTGGTGATGTCGACGGCAGCGTCGATACTGCGCACTTCGGCGCGGCGCAGTCGTTCAACCATCCACAGCGGGGTCGGCTTGGACAGGTCAACGTTACGGATGACACGCCCCAGGTAACGCGGGCAAGCGGCAGGCGCCAGCACGTCTACCGGACGTACTTCGTCGTGCACAGCCGGAATCGCCATGACCACCGGACGGGTAACCGGAGCGGCGTACAGCGCGCCCACTTCACGGGCCAGACCGGCCAGCGACAGGCAGTCGCCACGGTTCGGGGTCAGGTCGACCTCGATGCTGGCGTCTTCCAGATCCAGATACACACGGAAATCTTCGCCCACCGGCGCATCGGCCGGCAGTTCCATCAGCCCGTCGTTGCCTTCACCAATCTGCAGCTCGGCTTGCGAACACAACATGCCGTTGGACTCGACGCCGCGCAGCTTGGCCTTCTTGATCTTGAAGTCGCCCGGCAGTTCGGCACCGATCATGGCGAACGGAATCTTCAGGCCCGGACGCACGTTTGGCGCACCGCACACGACCTGGAAGGTTTCCGCACCATTGCTGACCTGGCACACACGCAGCTTGTCGGCGTCAGGGTGTTGCTCAGTGCTCAGCACCTCGCCGACGACCACGCCGCTGAATACACCGGCGGCCGGGGTCACGCTATCGACCTCCAGACCCGCCATCGACAGACGAGCAACCAGCTCGTCGCGACTTACCTGCGGGCTAACCCAGCCACGCAGCCATTGTTCACTGAATTTCATCCTGCTCTCCTAAGAATTCGTTACGACTAGCGAAATTGCGCGAGGAACCGCAAGTCGTTGTCGAAGAACAGACGCAAGTCGTTCACGCCGTAACGGAGCATGGCCAGACGCTCGACGCCCATACCGAAAGCAAAACCGGAGAACTCTTCCGGATCGATGCCGGACATGCGCAGCACGTTCGGGTGGACCATGCCGCAGCCCATGACTTCCAGCCAGCCGGTCTGCTTGCAGACGCGGCAGCCTTTACCGCTGCACATCACGCATTCCATATCGACTTCAGCGGATGGCTCGGTGAACGGGAAGTAAGAAGGACGGAAACGTACGGCCAGCTCTTTCTCGAAGAACACCCGCAGGAATTCTTCGATGGTGCCTTTGAGATCGGCGAAATTGATATCGCGATCGACCAGCAGGCCTTCGACCTGGTGGAACATCGGCGAGTGGGTGATATCGGAGTCGCTGCGATACACACGGCCTGGGCAGACGATGCGGATCGGCGGCTGCTTGGACTCCATGGTGCGGACCTGTACCGGCGAGGTATGGGTGCGCAGCAACATGTTCGCATTGAAATAGAAGGTGTCATGCATCGAACGGGCCGGGTGGTGGCCTGGGATGTTGAGCGCTTCGAAGTTGTGATAGTCGTCTTCGACCTCAGGGCCTTCGGCGATGCCGTAGCCGATGCGGGTGAAGAACTGCTCGACTCGTTCCAGAGTCCGGGTCACCGGATGCAGACCACCGGAGGTCTGGCCACGGCCCGGCAACGTCACATCAATGGATTCGGCAGACAGTTTGGCAGCCAGTTCGGCTTCTTCAAACAGAGCCATGCGCGCATTGAGAACGCCTGTGACACGTTCCTTGGCAACGTTGATCAGGGCGCCGACTTGCGGACGCTCTTCTGCCGGCAAATTCCCCAGGGTCTTCATCACCTGAGTCAATTCACCTTTTTTGCCAAGGTATTGAACCCGGATTTGCTCCAGGGCATTGATATCTTCAGCGCTTTGCACAGCCTCTAGTGCTTGAGAGACCAGCGCATCCAGGTTTTCCATGTACAGACTCCAGATACAAAATAGGGGAAGAGCTTGAAGGCTCTTCCCCTATTTATGACGTTTAACACCTGACCCCACAGAGGTGGGGCCGGGTGACTGTCGGGGGTACTTAAGCCAAGGTGGCTTTAGCTTTCTCGACAATCGCAGCAAACGCCGCTTTTTCGTTCACTGCCAGATCAGCCAGAACCTTACGGTCGATCTCGATGGACGCTTTTTTCAGGCCAGCAATGAAACGGCTGTAGGACAGACCGTTAACACGAGCACCAGCGTTGATACGAGCGATCCACAGAGCGCGGAACTGACGTTTTTTCTGACGACGGTCACGGTAGGCGTATTGGCCTGCCTTGATTACCGCTTGCTTGGCAACACGGAATACGCGGGAGCGTGCGCCGTAGTAGCCTTTAGCAAGTTTCAGAATTTTTTTGTGACGCTTACGGGCAATGACGCCACGCTTTACACGAGCCATGAGTTACTTCCTCTATTCTTGACTAAAATTAACGAAGGCGCAGCATGCGCTCGACTTTTGCCACGTCAGACGGATGCAGCAAGCTGCTACCGCGCAGTTGACGCTTACGCTTGGTCGACATTTTGGTCAGGATGTGGCTCTTGAAAGCGTGCTTGTGCTTGATACCGTTAGCAGTTTTCAGAAACCGCTTAGCAGCACCACTTTTGGTTTTCATTTTTGGCATGTTCGGATACTCCGCATTCAGTTGATAAACATAATCAGAAGGCCTGCCGTGCCCTGTTGATTACTTCTTCTTTTTCGGGGCGATGACCATGATCAGCTGGCGTCCTTCCATCTTAGGATGCTGTTCGACCGAACCGTACTCGAGCAGGTCAGCTTCAACCCGCTTGAGGAGTTCCATCCCCAGCTCCTGGTGGGCCATCTCACGGCCGCGGAATCGCAAGGATACCTTGGCCCTGTCCCCGTCACTCAGGAAACGTACCAGGTTGCGCAGTTTTACCTGGTAATCCCCTTCCTCCGTCCCTGGACGAAACTTGATTTCTTTTACCTGAATCTGCTTCTGGTTTTTCTTCGCCGCTGCAATCTGCTTCTTCTTTTCGAAGATCGATTTGCCGTAGTCCATCACCCGGCAAACCGGTGGGACTGCGTCAGCAGAGATTTCTACCAGATCAAGCTTTGCTTCTTCAGCAATACGAAGCGCTTCATCAATCGAGACGATGCCAATCTGCTCGCCATCAGCGCCAATTAACCGAACCTCGCGTGCCGAGATATTCTCGTTGATCGGGGCTTTCGGTGCAGCTCGTTTATCTTGTCTCATTTCACGCTTAATAATAATTACTCCGAATCTGGGCGACCACGCCGGGAAACCGCTTGCGCGAGAAACTCAGCGAACTGGGCGACGGGCATCGAGCCCAGGTCAGCACCTTCACGAGTACGCACAGCGACAGTCTGCATCTCGACTTCCTTATCTCCGATAACCAAAAGATAGGGAACCTTGAGCAAAGTATGCTCGCGGATTTTAAAGCCGATCTTTTCATTTCTCAAGTCGGACTTGGCACGAAATCCGCTTTCGTTGAGAGTTTTTTCAACCTGAGCGACGAAATCTGCCTGTTTATCAGTGATATTCATGATCACTGCCTGGGTTGGCGCCAGCCACGCAGGGAATGCACCTTCGTAATGCTCGATCAAAATCCCGACGAAACGCTCGAACGAACCGAGGATCGCCCGGTGCAGCATCACTGGGTGTTTGCGGCTGTTGTCTTCGGAGACGTATTCGGCGCCGAGACGGACAGGCAGGTTGAAATCGAGCTGCAAGGTACCACACTGCCAGACGCGACCGAGGCAATCTTTCAGCGAGAACTCGATTTTCGGACCGTAGAACGCACCTTCACCCGGCTGCAGATCATACGGCAGACCCGCGGAATCAAGGGCTGCAGCCAGTGCTGCTTCGGCGCGATCCCACAGCTCGTCGGAACCCACGCGTTTTTCCGGACGAGTGGACAGTTTCATCTCGACATCGGTGAAGCCGAAGTCGCGGTAAACGTCCATGGTCAACTTGATGAACGCTGCGGATTCGGCCTGCATCTGCTCTTCAGTGCAGAAAATGTGGGCGTCGTCCTGAGTAAACGCACGCACCCGCATGATGCCGTGCAACGCACCCGACGGCTCGTTACGGTGGCAGGCACCGAACTCGGCCAGACGCATCGGCAGCTCGCGGTAGCTCTTCAGACCCTGGTTGAACACCTGCACGTGGCACGGACAGTTCATCGGTTTGATGGCGTAGTCGCGGCTTTCCGACTCGGTGGTGAACATGTTGTCGGCGTAGTTGGCCCAGTGCCCGGATTTCTCCCACAGGCTGCGGTCAACGACTTGCGGCGTCTTGATCTCGAGATAGCCGTTGTCACGCTGCACCTTGCGCATGTACTGCTCGAGCACTTGATACAGGGTCCAGCCGTTCGGGTGCCAGAACACCATGCCCGGTGCTTCTTCCTGGGTGTGGAACAGGCCCAGGCGCTTGCCGATCTTGCGGTGATCGCGCTTTTCCGCTTCTTCGATGCGCTGAATGTAAGCCGCCAGCTGCTTCTTGTCTGCCCAGGCAGTACCGTAAACGCGCTGCAGCTGCTCATTCTTGGCATCACCGCGCCAGTAGGCACCGGACAACTTGGTCAGCTTGAAAGATTTCAGGAAGCGAGTGTTCGGCACGTGCGGGCCGCGGCACATGTCGACGTATTCTTCGTGGTAGTACAGGCCCATGGCCTGCTCGTTCGGCATGTCTTCGACCAGACGCAGCTTGTAGTCTTCGCCGCGAGCCTTGAACACTTCGATCACTTCGGCGCGCGGAGTGACTTTCTTGATGACGTCGTAATCCTTGTCGATCAGCTGATGCATGCGCTGTTCGATGGCGGCCATGTCGTCCGGAGTAAAAGGACGCTCGAAGGCGATGTCGTAATAGAAGCCTTCGTCGATAACCGGGCCGATGACCATTTTCGCAGTCGGATACAGCTGCTTGACCGCATGGCCAACCAGGTGCGCGCAAGAGTGGCGAATGATCTCCAGCCCCTCTTCATCCTTTGGCGTGATGATTTGCAGCGTCGCGTCGCTGTCAATGATGTCGCAGGCGTCGACCAGCTTGCCGTTGACCTTGCCGGCCACGGTGGCCTTGGCCAGGCCGGCACCAATGGATGCGGCGACCTCGGCTACGGAAACCGGGTGATCGAATGAACGTTGACTGCCGTCGGGAAGAGTAATAGTTGGCATGGCGCCTCCTCTCCTAGTGGTGACCCCTACCAAAGGTCACGTGGGTTGGGATGAGCCAGTACAAGATCCGATCCAGGCCATTCAATGACGAACGCCTGCCTTACAGCGGCAGGAGCCTTGCGGCCAACCGGAAAACCGAACCAGAGTGACTGGGATTCAAATCAGGGTTTCGCACGCTGACCGCTTCGGGGCTGAAGGCCATCCGGAGCCTGAGAACGCTTGAGCCCGGCATGCTAGCACAGATGAGCGGTCATCGAGTCGAAGGATTTTCAGTGCTGAAGATTTGTGCATTTTTGCGGCGCAAAGTGAACTTGGGATATACGCTTTGCCTCAAATAAGCTGAGAATCGTCGCCGATATCAACCCAAGGAGTTTCCGACATGCGCCTTATCCGACTTTTTGCTTACGCGGCCCCGCTGGCCCTGCTACTGCCGCTGAGCGCCAACGCGGCCTGGCCTGCCGGTGTCAAAGCCCAGTACATGAACGACTGCACCGCCGCAGCCAGCAAGAGCGTCAATCCAGCCGAAGCCAATAAACACTGCGCCTGCGGTGCCGATGTGCTGGAAAAGAAATTCACCACACAAGAGATCGCGCAACTGATGGACAAGAACACCCCGCCAAGTGGTGAACTGGGTCAGCGCGCACTGAAAGAAATCTCGGTTTGCCGAGTGCAGAAATAAGCGCTGACGAATGTTTTTTCGGGCGTCCGGCAGACCAAAAACCGCCAAAAAGACCCCGAAATCGATAATTTACGCAGGTTTTATAGCTTTTTTTACACCCTCGTCTTTCGGCCACAAGCCACTGAAACCGGGGCTTGCAGACATTTCAGAGGTTGAAATCGATGCAATATGAAAGCAAACAGCACGTCCGGGGGGCTACCAAAGCGAACATTTCGACTATGATACCCGGGTGTGCCCAGTTGGCCTGAGCAGCACAGTACTACTGAAAATATATGTTTCTTGGAGATACACCATGTCTAATCGCCAAACCGGCACCGTTAAATGGTTCAACGATGAAAAAGGCTTCGGCTTCATCACTCCTCAAGGTGGCGGTGACGACCTGTTCGTACACTTCAAAGCTATCGAATCCGACGGTTTCAAAAGCCTGAAAGAAGGCCAGACCGTCTCTTTCGTGGCTGAGAAAGGCCAAAAGGGTATGCAAGCTGCACAAGTTCGCCCAGAGTAATTTCCCGGCGCACTAAAAAAACCCCGTCCATGTGACGGGGTTTTTTATGCCTGCAACAAAAGCGCTCTGCGATCAACCGCAGTTGACGCGAGTGACCACCAGGTTGTTGTCGGTGTTCAGATTCAAGCGATCGGAGCGGTATTCCAGCGTGATCATGTCGGTTGGCTTGAGGAAACGGGCGTTTTGCGCGCCAGACTTGGCACGCGCCTGATCGAGCAGTTCCGGCGAAGCCTTTTTACCGATGGCAAATTCCGCTGCCTTTGCTTCACAGCGGCTGTGACCGGCATCGGTCGCCACAGGATCCTTTGCCGACTCGCTGGAGGTCGTGCTGCAACCGGCCAACATGGCAACGGCCATAAGTGCACCCAGAGACGCGAACTTCAAAGGCATGAAGCCTCCTTCTTTCAAATGGTTAAGCTGAGATCGTGCGACCGCCAATCTGGCGTTTGGTTTCACAACCAATGCTGCCACCCTGCCCCACGATCCGGAAAAACGCTGAGTCTGCCTGAAGAGCGTGCAGCGCATCCTCACACAATCGTCACCGAATATTAACGAAGCTCAATAGACGTCGATGTAGTCGAGCGGCGGATTCGGCCAGTTGTCTTTCAGCGCATTGAAAATCTGCATCACCCAGACTTCATCGCTGGCCGCGACGTTGCCGACATACCCCGAACCCTTGGCCCAGGTCTCCAGGCGAAAGAGCAGGCCATCAATATCCTGCCCGCCGGTCACACCGGAAGAAATATAGGCAATCCCACCCTTGGTCACACGCAGCTGCGTATGCACATCATCGCTGGCCGACGCGAGCAACTGGCGCACAGCGTCGAGTGTGAGGCCGTCGGGGGAATTCAAATCGATCTGCACAGCACATTCCTTGGTTCAGCCGGAAAAGACCAAGTGTCGCATAGCGTCGCGCCCATGCCTAAGTCGCAGTGCCAAACGCCCGACAAAGTGGTTAACTCGCGCTCAGACATTCCCGACTTTTCGAGCGCACTCATGAGCACCGTAAGCATCTCCGCTGACATCAAGGTTTTGTGGCCGAAGGGACACAGTTCGTATAGCCCTGGCAGTTCGGAGGAGCTGGCGCTGATCAGCATCGATCTGCTGGTCAAGACGATGGGAACCCAAGGCGCACAAACGTTTATCGCTCAAGTGTTCGAGCGGTACCAGCATGACGACAAGAGCACGCAGGACACGGAGAGGGATTAAAAACCCGCAGGCTTGCACCTGCGGGTCCTGGCCTTACTTCAAGCGCTTCAGACGCTCAGTCAGCAGATCGAAGAAACCTTGGGCATCGCCATTCTCGACCCAAAATGCGTTTTTCGGCTGTTTCAGACCGTCGTACCAGTCGACCACGGTCTGACCGAACGTGATCCCCTCACGGCTGTCGATGGCCACGTTCACCGAGCGACCAGTGAATAGCTCCGGCTTGAGCAGGTAAGCAATGACGGTAGCGTCATGCACCGGGCCACCCGGGATGCCGTAGTGCTCCATGTCGCTCTTGATGTACTCGTTGAGGATGTCGCCGACAATCTTGCTCGCATTGTTGTTGAGCGCGGCAATCTGCTTCAGGCGGGCGTCGCTGGTGAGGATCTTGTGGGTCACGTCCAGCGGCAGATAGGTCAGTTTTACACCGCTCTTGAGTACCACTTCTGCCGCTTGCGGGTCGGCAAACAAGTTGAATTCGGCCACCGGGGTGATGTTGCCGCCATTGAAGTGCGCGCCGCCCATGATCACCACTTCCTTGATACCGTTAACGATCTCCGGCTCCTGGATCAGCGCCAGCGCCAGGTTGGTCTGCGGGCCAAGCATGGCGATGGTGATGCTGTGCGGCTTTGCTTTTTTCAGGGTATCAATCAGGTAGTTGACCGCATTGCCTTCGGCCAGGCCTTTTTTCGGCTCATGTACGGTGACACCCGACAGGCCTTCCTTGCCATGGATGTTCTCGGCGTAAATTGGCGTACGCATCAGCGGCTTCGGCGCACCGGCGTAAACCGGAACATCCTCGCGCCCTGCCCACTCGCGAGCCAGGCGCGCGTTGCGCGACGTTTTGTCGAGGCGTACGTTGCCGGCCACGGTGGTCAGTGCGCGAATGTTCAGTTCATCCGGCGAAGCCAGGGCGAACAGCAAGGCGACCACGTCGTCGGCACCCGGATCGGTGTCGATGATCAGGTCGATCTTTTCAGCAGCCTGAGCGCTGGTGGCGGAAATAAAAGACAAAAGCAGCAGACTCCGAAGCAATTGATGGAGTTTTTGAGCATAGCGGTGCATGGCGCATTCCTTGTGCTGATGAAAATGAAAAGGGCGAAAACCCTATTAGAACGTTACTCCGGCCACCAGCACGATGTTGCAGTACGGCTGACATTCGCCTGTACGAACAATCGCCCGTGCCTGTCGGCTAAGAACCTTGAATTGCTCATGAGTCAGCAGATCGCGCCGACCGAGGGCGCCCTCTTCTTGCAACTCGTCCAGCACAACCATGGCGGTCGGCTGCTTGTCGAGGATTTCGTTGGCCAGCACATGGCTTTCCACCTGCATCTCGCTGAGCACGACTTTCAGGGTACTGACGAAATCCGGAACGCCGTGGGTCAGCGCCAAATCGATCAATTCAACGCCAGGAGGAACCGGCAGTCCGGCGTCACCGATCACTACCATGTCGCCATGGCCCAGGGAGGCGATCAGCCGCGACAACGCGACGTTGAGCAAAGGAGTCTTTTTCATGCGGGTTTGAACGCCTGTACGTCGGACATGGTGGGAATGGAAGGCTGTGCGCCGGCCCGGGTCACAGATAACGCTGCAGCGACTTGCCCGTAACGGATCGCCTCAGCCTCGGATTTGCCACTGGCGAGCGCTGCGGCAAAACCACCAACAAAGGTATCGCCCGCGGCGGTGGTATCGACCGCCTTCACCTTGGGCGCCGGGAAATGCTCGAAACCTTTGCCATTGGCAAATAGCGAACCTTGCGCACCGAGGGTAATGATGACCTTGCCCGCGCCCATGGCGATCAACTGGCTGGCAGCGCTTTCTGCGGCCTCCAGCGAATCGACTGGCAACCCGCTCAACGCAGCGGCTTCGCTTTCGTTGGGAATCAGGTAATCGATGGCGGTAAACCAGTCTGCCGGCAACGGACGACTGGCCGGCGCCGGGTTTAAAATCACGGTTTTGCCCAGCTCACGCGCTCGCTTGAGCGCATGCCCCACCGTTGCATCCGGGATCTCCAGCTGGCAGATAATCACGTCGGCCGCTTGCAGCACCGCATCAAAACGGTCAATCACCGCCGGGGTCATTGCACCGTTGGCGCCAGCGACGATCACGATGGCGTTCTGACTGTTGTCATCGACCACAATCAGCGCCACGCCACTGGAGTCGGCAACCGTGCTCACCGCCTGACAATCGATCTGCTCGGCCTGCAATGCGTCGCGCAATTGCACGCCGTAGTCATCGTTGCCAACACAGCCAACCATCGCCACCTGCGCACCCAGGCGCGCAGCAGCAACTGCCTGATTGGCGCCCTTGCCGCCGGAAACGGTGGCAAAGGAATGACCGATCAGCGTTTCACCACCCTTTGGCAGCCGTGGCGCCCGGGTGACCAGATCCATGTTCAGGCTGCCTATTACCACTACATTTGCTGGCATACATCACTACTCGTCAATTCGATTTCAGCGGTACTCGGTGAACACGCCTGACAGCGGTGCAGTCGATTCGCGCAAGACAATACTCGGGGTCACGATTCGTTGATCGGTGACCAGACTCGGGGTAGCAATCCTTCGCAGCAGCACTTCGGCAGCCATCTCGCCCAACTGCAGGATCGACTGACCAACGGTGGTCAGCGCCGGGTACACATAACGGCTCATCTGGATATCGTCGAAGCCGATCACCGACAGCTCGCTTGGCACGCGCACATTGCGCTCGGCCGCCGCACGCAGCACACCGATACCGATCATGTCGTTTCCGGCGAAGATCGCGCTCGGCGGGTTGCCTTCGAGCAGGATCGCCGCCGCGTTGTAGCCACCGGTACTGGTGAAATCGCTTTCCAGCATGCGTTCGGGCCGCACGGTGATGCCAGCCTCCTGCAGCGCCCGACAAAAACCGGCCTGACGCATTTGCGCCACGCTGGTGCTCGACGGACCACCGATGGTGGCGATGTCACGATGGCCCAGCTCCAGCAGGTGCCGCGTCGCCAGATAAGCGCCATATTCATGGTCGATGCGCACCAGATCGGCGTCCACGCCATCCAGCCCGCGGTCGACGATGACCATCGGCGTTTTCACCCCGGCCAGCCCTTGCGCGAGCCCGATGTCGCCACCGGCGGAGGCGACAATCAGGCCGTCAATGCGCTTCTCCAGCAGCACCCGCAAATAGCTGCGCTGTTTTTCCGGGTTATCGTCAGAGTTGCAAAGGATCACGCAATAGCCGTTACGCTCGCAGTAATCCTCGATACCCCGTGCCAACTCGGCAAAATACGGGTTGAGGCTGTTGGGCACCAATAAGCCAATGGTCGCAGTTGTCTTGGCTTTCAGTGAACGCGCCACGGCACTTGGCACGTAATCGAGGCTTTTGATGGCCGCCTCGACTTTCAACCGCACTTCCTGGCTGACCGGGCGCGTCTTGTTCACCACGTGAGAAACCGTGGTGTAGGAAATCCCCGCGAGCGCCGCCACATCCTTGATCGTTGCCATGACTTAGCCCCGTCGACTGGCGCGTTGACTGCGATAGGTATCGAGTACCACCGCAATGACGATCACCGCACCGGTGATGATGCGCTTGGTCGGCTCGGTCGCACCGATCTGCGCCAGACCGGCGGCGAGCACCGAAATGATCAACACGCCGAAGAAGGTGCTGATCACCGAACCACGCCCCCCCATCAGGCTGGTGCCACCAATGACCACGGCGGCGATGACTTGCAGTTCGAGGCCGGAGCCGGCATTCGGATCCGCCGCTTCCAGACGGGAAATCTGGAACAGCGCGGCGATGCCCGCGAGCAGCCCCATCAGGCTGAACACCAGAATCTTGTACGGTTTTGGATTGATCCCGGCCAGACGCACCGCTTCTTCGTTGGTGCCGATGCCGATCAGGTAGCGACCGAACACGGTGCGGGTCAACACCGCTTGCGCAATGAAGATCACCAGCAAGGCAATGATGAACGACGGCGAGATACCGAAGGCGATCGGGTTCGACAGCCAGGCAAACGAATCACCGATGTAGGCGGTGCGCGAACCGGTCATCTGATACGCCAGGCCACGGGCCATTTCCAGCACACCGAGCGAAACGATGAATGACGGAATACGCCACGCCACAGTGATCGAACCGGTCACCGTACCCGCCAGTGCAGCCACCGCCATTCCAAGCAGAGCGGACGGCAACACGCTCCAGCCCCAGCCGAGAATCGCTACGCTGACTGTCGAGGCGGCAAGCGCCAGCACCGAACCGACCGACAGGTCGATGCCGCCGATGATCAGCACGAAGGTCATGCCCACCGCCAGCACCATCAGATCGGGGATCTGGTTGGCCAGCGTGCTGAAGGTGTCATAGGACAGAAAGTGGCTGCTCATGACCGAGAACAACGCCACCATCGCCAACAAGGCACCCGCCAGGCCCAGATAGGTGCCAAGACCGTAGAAATTGCCACCACGTTTGCCGGCAGAAGATGCAGTTTTCATGGGAGTTCCCTAGGCGCCGCTTCATTGAGCTGCGCATCACGTTTTTGGTAGCCGGCGAACGCGGCAGCAAGCAAATCATCCTGGGTCCAGCTGTCGCGCTCGAAGGTATCGATCAAACGCCCTGCCGACAGAACACCGATCCGGTCGCAGATCAGCATCAGCTCGCGCAGGTCACTGGATACCACCACCAGCGCCTTGCCCTGACGCGTCAACTCGCCCAGCAAGGCATAGATATCGAACTTGGCACCCACATCAATGCCGCGAGTCGGCTCGTCGAACAACAGCACCGAGCAATCACGCTCCAGCCAGCGCCCGATCACGACCTTCTGCTGATTGCCGCCAGACAGCTCGGAAACCAATTGGGTCGGGCTCGAACTGCGGATGCGCATGGCGTTGATCTGACGCTGCGCCAAGGAAATTTCGTTGCTGTTATTGACGACCCCAGCCCGGGAAATTTCCGGCATGTTGCCCAAAGCAATGTTGGCGCTGATCGACTGACTGAGCAGCAGGCCTTCGCCCTTGCGGTCTTCGGTGATCAGGGCGATACCGTGTTTCACTGCATCAACCGGCGAACGCACACTGACCTCCTGCGCCGGCGAACCCAGCGCGATCGTGCCACTGTCGGCCAGGTCGGCACCGAAGATCAGCCTTAGCAATTCAGTGCGTCCGGCTCCGATCAGCCCGGAAATCCCGAAAATCTCGCCAGCACGCACTTCAAAGGAAACATCGCGCACCTTGTCGGAGCGGGTCAGGCCCTTGACCGTCAGGGCTGGCGCGCCAATCTTGCGCGGGCCCATGTCAATGTGTTCGCCCAGCTCACGGCCGACCATCAAGGTCACCAACTGCTCACTGTTATAGTTGGCCATCGGTTCGACACAGACCAGATTGCCGTCCCGCAGCACAGCAATGCGTTGCGCGACGCGCGCCAGCTCTTCCAGGCGGTGGGAGATATAGATGATCGCAACGCCACGCGCCTGCAAACGGGTGATCTGCTCAAAGAGCATTTCCACTTCACGGGCAGTGAGCATGGCCGTCGGCTCATCAAGAATCAGCACATGACAATCGCCGATCAGGTTGCGCGCAATCTCGACCATCTGCTGATGCCCGATACCCAACTCGCCGACCAGAGTGTCCGGATCAATCGCATCGAGACCGACCTGCGCCATGGCTTCGATGGCGGCTTTGCGCAATTGCTTGCGACTGATCCAGCCGCCGTTGCTGGGCAGGTTGTCGAGAAACAGGTTTTCCGCCACCGACAGGGTCGGCAGCAGATTGAGTTCTTGCATGACCATGCGCACGCCCAGCTCTTCAGCCTGGGTACGGCTGCCGGGGCGGTAGTCTTTGCCCTGGAACTGCATCTGGCCTGTGGTCGGCGTAACCAGACCACCAATGATCTTCGACAGCGTGCTTTTACCGGCACCATTCTCACCGGTCAGCGCCAGCACTTCACCGCGCATCAGCGTCAAGTCGATGCCCGTGAGCACCGGTTGCGCATAGGTCTTACCGATACCGCTGACCGAGAGGACAGCGTTCGGGGCGGAAACTGACATAAAAACTCTCCATGCGCTCGTCCGGACGGACGAGCGCCGTTGTGTCGCCGGAAGACTTACTGGGTGACCAGCTCGACTGGCGTTTCGATCACGCCATTGGCGCCGCTGTCGACTTTTTCGCCCTTGAGGATTTTCAGCGCGGTCTCAATACCGAACACAGCCTGCTTGGCAGCGAACTGATCGGCCGTCGCCAGCACGCGACCGTCCTTGAGCATCGGCTTGATCGCGTTGATATTGTCGTAACCGACCACTTGTACCTTGCCCGCCTTGCCGGCAGCGCGCACAGCGGAAACAGCGCCGACAGCCATGCTGTCATTACCCGCCAGCAGCGCTTTCACATCCGGGTATTCGCTGAGAATCGAAGCTGCAACCTTGTTGCCCTTGTCGATTTCCCAGTCGCCCGATTGCAACGAGACCACCTTGATCTGCGCCGCATCCATCGCATCCTTGAAGCCGGCGGTGCGCTGCTGGGCGTTGGTGGTGGTGGACACACCTTCGATGATGCCGACTTCGTCACCGGCCTTCAGTTGCTTGGCCAGGTACTCACCGACCAGACGCGCACCCTTGCGGTTGTCCGGCCCTACGAATGGCACACTGATATTTTTGCTTTTGACGATTTGCGGATCGAGCTGGTTGTCGATGTTGATCACGGTGATGCCGGCATCGACGGCTTTCTTGATCACCGGCACCATGGCCTTGGAATCGGACGGTGCGATGACCAGCGCGTTGACCTTGGCCAGAATCATCTGCTCGACGATGCGGGTCTGGCCGGCGGTATCGGTCTCGTCCTTTATGCCGTTGGAGATCAGGTCGAAATCAGCGGAGTGTTCTTTCTGGTAAGCCTTGGCGCCATCTTCCATGGTCAGGAAGAATTCGTTGGCCAGGGATTTCATGACCAATGCGACTTTGGGTTTTTCCGGGGACTCGGCGAAGGCCGAAGAGACAGGTAGTGCGGCGGCTGCAGCAGCCAGCATAGCGACAGCAAGAAGACGTCCAGCGAATGGCAGCTTCATGGGTTCACTCCGATCTTATGATTATTGTGAGCAACGCTCGCGCTGGCGTAAGCTTCAGCGCTCTCTTCCGGCCAATAGTGCACCGGGGAAGCCGCGCAAACGTTTGCGTAGACCGAACTATGCGAATCCCGCTGACATTTGTCAACAATCAGAAATCATCGATTTATTGCAGGGCGAATCGTCCGATTCGCCCTTCCCTGCTTAAGCCGTGGTGCTGACCAGGTTGCCGCTGGTTGAATCCTTGGACATTTCCTTGACCAGTGCCGCCGCGACTTCCATCAGCGCGCCGCTGGTTTGCGCGATCTGGCCCTGAACGGACATGACCGCCTGTGACTTGGCCTCGGGCGTCGGATAACTTGCCGCCTGCGCCGCCGCCAATTGCTGTTGCTGTTCTTGCAGTTGCTTCTGCAATTCCTGCATCCGCTTGAGCAGCATTTTGACGGTGATGCTCAGGCTATCGCCGCTGTCAGCATTACTCGCCTGGCTGGCTTCTTGCGCAGGCCCACCGGTTCTGACCTGGTTGCTTTGCTCTTTTTCAACGCCCAGCGCCTCTTCGGATGCGTCTGCTTCCGCCTGGTTCATTGCATTGATTGTCGCTGCGGTTTTACCGCCGATGGTGACTGCGCCGGGATGTGAAAAACCGATCGTCAGTGACATGTGAACTCCCTAAATAATCGTTTCCTTTAACACCCATCGGCCTGCTGACGGGTTTCTTTAGCAGAAAAGCCGAAACCGGCAAGCCGTTTCGTTCACCAAGGCCTGTAGTCCTTTTCGGTGAACCGAACATGAAAGGCCCCAATATTCGGAAACCCGGACAGGTGATCGGCCCAACCATTGGCCATCCCACAAAAACATGATGCAAATCATGAAGTTAAACATCTCTCTGAAGCAAAGTAGCGCTGGTACGGATCCTGCTCCCTAGCCTGCACCCCGAGCATTCAGATCGGCTCGGGGCGCATCTAGATGAACCTGCATCAGCACCGTCTCACTACTAGAGAGAAAAATAATGAAATCTGCTTTCAACACCTTGGTACCGGGCGCTTTGGCCCTCCTCCTGCTCCTGCCAACCGCCCTTCAGGCAAAAGAAGTCGAAACCCAGACCAAACTCGCCAACGTCGTGGTACTTGCCACTGGCGGCACCATTGCCGGTGCCGGCGCCAGCGCAGCCAACAGCGCCACTTACCAGGCGGCCAAGGTTGGCATTGAACAACTGATTGCCGGCATCCCCGAGTTGAGCAAACTGGCAAACGTGCGTGGCGAACAAGTCATGCAGATCGCCTCGGAAAGCATCACCAACGACAACCTGCTACAACTGGGTCGCCGCGTATCGGAACTGGCCGACAGCAAAGACGTCGATGGCATCGTCATCACCCACGGCACCGACACCCTGGAAGAAACCGCCTACTTCCTCAACCTGGTAGAGAAGACCGACAAGCCGATCATCGTCGTCGGCTCGATGCGTCCGGGCACCGCCATGTCGGCGGACGGCATGCTCAACCTGTACAACGCCGTCGCCGTCGCCAGCAGCAAAGAAGCGCACGGCAAAGGCGTGCTGGTGACCATGAATGACGAGATCCAGTCCGGTCGGGACGTCAGCAAAATGATCAATATCAAGACCGAGGCGTTCAAAAGCCCTTGGGGTCCGCTGGGCATGGTGGTTGAAGGCAAATCCTATTGGTTCCGCTTGCCAGCCAAGCGCCACACCATGGATTCGGAATTCGACATCAAGAACATCAAGAGCCTGCCTGACGTAGAAATCGCCTATTCCTACGGCAACGTTGATGACACCGCCTACAAAGCACTGGCCCAGGCCGGCGCCAAAGCCATCATCCATGCCGGTACCGGTAATGGTTCTGTTTCTTCGCGCGTAGTGCCGAGCCTGCAAGCCTTGCGTAAAGACGGCGTGCAGATCATCCGCTCGTCCCACGTGAACGCCGGTGGTTTCGTTCTGCGTAACGCCGAACAACCTGACGACAAATACGATTGGGTCGTCGCTCACGACCTGAACCCGCAAAAAGCTCGGATCCTGGCCATGGTCGCCCTGACCAAAACCAACGACAGCAAAGAGCTGCAACGGATGTTCTGGGAATATTGATTGGCCCTCGCCTGAGCCTTTCCGGATCGGGCAACCTGCTCACCACTCGCCCGCGCGGCGGGTGGTGCTGCCACCTACGCTGCGCGCGACTTTTTCGCACAAAATAATCGACCCGGCTTACACCAAAATCGCAAAAGCGCTGTCAGAGGATTTTCTTGAATTTTAAGCAGTTGCGAAAATGCTTACAGTTAAATACTGTATGCACGTACAGTTTAATAAGGATAACCTCGTGGCCACCTCCCCTGATGCTCCTGACGCTTACGAACGCATGGGTATGCGCGTTCAAAAAATCATCAATTCCCCTACCGCACAAAAAGCCAAAGCCGCCTTGATCTTCCGTCTGCCGGACGAGCCTGTGGATGCATGGGAGCAACTGCTCGAGGAAATCGACGAGAACGACAACGTCACACTCGCCTATCGCGACGATGGCGGCGTGCAGATTTTTTGGGTTGTGCCGAAGGAAGATTGATTCAATGAGTGTCCGCTGTTTTGCATTACTGTTGCTGTTCATCGCTTTTGGCGCCCAGGCTGGCGCTCCCCGCACCTTTACCGAGGCCAAGAAAGCCGCCTGGAAGCTGTATGCACCGCAGTCCACCGAGTTTTACTGCGGATGCAAATACACTGGCAACAAGGTGGACTTGAAGGCTTGCGGTTATGTGCCACGCAAAAATGCCAAGCGCGCTTCGCGCATCGAATGGGAGCACATTGTCCCGGCGTGGGAATTCGGTCACCAGCGTCAATGCTGGCAGTCGGGCGGGCGCAAGAACTGCACACGCTACGACCCGAGTTACCAGAAAGCCGAAGCCGACCTGCACAACCTGGTACCGAGCATTGGCGAGGTCAACGGTGATCGCAGCAATTTCAGTTATGGCTGGCTGCCGGTGCAATCCGGTCAGTATGGCTCATGCCTGACTCAAGTCGACTTCAAGGCCAAGAAGGTCATGCCTCGCCCATCGATTCGCGGCATGATCGCGCGCACCTATTTCTACATGAGCAAGCAGTACGGCTTGCGCCTGTCGAAACAGGATCGGCAGCTTTACGAAGCCTGGGACAAGACGTACCCGGTGCAAGACTGGGAACGCCAGCGTAATCAGAGCGTGGCGTGCGTCATGGGACACGGCAATGAATTCGTCGGCCCGGTGAACCTGAAAGCCTGCGGCTGACCCTCCAGCTCAAAGGAAAAGGCCTCGAACGTGATGTTCGAGGCCTTTTTTGTACCTAACTGCCAGCCTTGTTGTAGCGCCAGTAGCCCATCAGATTGAGTGACTCACGGGGGATACCGCATTCCTTGATCAGGTATTTGCGCAGACGCATGACCGCAGCACTTTCGCCGGCAATCCAGCCATAAAAACCTTCGGGGGCCGTGTTGGCGATCTCCCAGAGAATGTCTTTGTCGATATCGACTTCGGCGAGTTCGGCGGCTTGCCCGACCGATGAATCCTCTGCAGGCAAGAACGCCTGCTGCACCGCCTCGACCATCAGCGCGCCAGCCACTGCTTCTGGCCCCTGATCGCGAACCAGCCACTGCACCGTCAGCCCGGGCCAGTCTGGCACCGAGAGCATGTCTGGCAGACTGTCGACTTCAAAGTACGCCTGAGTCTGGGGCGGCTCAGCCATGGCGGACAATTCTTCAAGAATACCCATCGCCGCCGGCAATGCCGTGGCATCGGCCACCAGCAAAACCTGTTTGAGCAGCTGCGGCGGTTTCCATTCGAACCCTCCGGCGTCCTGCGCGGAAAAACCGCTGCCGGGAGCAAGAATCTGCATCGACGCTCCCGGCTGCGCACGCAGCGCCCAGCGCGACGCGGGACCGGTCTCGCCATGCAGGACAAAATCGATGTCGACCTCGCCCTGATCAGCGCGTAAATGACGAATGGTGTAAGTGCGCATTGCGGGTCGACGGCTCGCCAGCATTGAACGAAAACGCGCGTACCAGCCCTCCTCCTGCGCAAGGCTCGCAGGTGATCCATCTTCAGCAGGGAAGAACAGTTTGACGCGCTGATCCGGCGCCCAAGTGGCCATGCCATCTATTGAAGGGTCGGCGAGCGTGATCCGCATCATGTGCGGACTCACCAGCGTCTTGCGGCGCAAAACCGCATTGAAAAGCTTATAGGGAGCGGCGGAGGCCATGCGGAGCTCCTTCGAGAAATCGTGATTGACTCGTATAAGACGAGTCGACTGCGATGTCCTTTAGGCCGCTCCGCTGAAAGTGCGGCTTACGGTGCGAGCGGATGCTCGACGATCACCGATTCGACGTTCTGCTTCTTGGCCTTCACCAATGCTGCATCCACCTCGACCTTGCGAGCTTGCGCGTCGGCCTGGGAGTTGAACGGGCCAATCAGGATCCGCGTCTTGCCGCTGCTGTCCTTGATCACGGTCGGCACGAACGCATGCTCGATCAACCAGCCACTCAGGTCGCTGACAGCCTGAGGTGTTTCGCCGCGCACTTCGAGGTCCCACTGCGCAGAAGATGCCGCCACAGGCGCGGTTGCGACTGTCGTTTTCGGCTTCTGCACGTCTACACTCTTGCCTTCACCACACCCTGCCAATGCCAGTGCCGCGACCATCCAGACCAATTTGCGCACAACGCTTTCCTCGAAAATCACAAAGCGGCGATCTTAACATTCATAAATACTTCGCGAGGCCCGCAAAATGGGCACAAAACAACGAGATTGATGATTGCAGCCTCTGTATAGTTACGCCCTGGGAATTAATGCCGCATCTGCGCGTCAGAAAGAGGCACCCAAACCGTGAGACTTCGCACTAATCTATACGTACCACCGACCTCTGCACTGTCTGAATCAGGTGCCCTACAAAGCAATCAAGGAGAAGACCATGCTGATACTCACCCGCAAAGTCGGTGAAAGCATAAATATTGGTGATGACATTACGATCACCATCCTCGGCGTAAGCGGTCAGCAAGTCCGTATCGGCATCAATGCTCCGAAAAATGTTGCCGTACACCGTGAAGAAATCTATCAGCGCATTCAGGCCGGCCTGACCGCCCCGGACAAGCCACAAACGCCCTGAACCGCATTGCAGTCAGTAGCCAGTTCGTTTGCTTTGCGTAATGACTGGCTAGAGAGACACGCGCCGTATTGCCATCCGCTCCCCAGCCCACTGGGCACGGCGCCTGACACATCCCATCGCTCTATTTCCTTCGCTTCCCTCCTCCCCTGCAGCGCGATACTACCTGCGACTGCCCAGCCTGGCTGTCAGACATTTCCGAGAGCACACAGGGAATTGCTCCTTGTTAGCCGAACGTCACGCCGCGCGCCATGCCGGTGGCTGCAATCACCATCAATACCAACAACAGCGCCTCGACGTGACTGATCCGTGCATACAGCTTTGCACGCGTGGTATCGAACGCCTTGCCTCGCGCCAATGCGATCCGCCATTTGACCAGCGTGATCATCGGCGCCAGCTCTATCAGCAGAATCAGCACGAACAACGTCATCTTCAAATGAAACAGCGGCTGGTGCAGATAGTAGTCAGTGCCCTTTTCAAAGCCGCCGAAGGCGCGCATGCCGCCAGTCACCAACAGCACCAGCGCAGCAATGCCCCACAGATTATCGGCAAGCAAAACCTGCTTTGCTTCACCGACGCCAGTCGCCAAACGACTGAACGCCGTGCCACGGGCCAACACGGCCCAGAAGCCCAGTGCAAAAGCCAAGAGATGAATAGCGGCGAGAAACCAATGAACCAGCATCGACGAACTCCTTGAGAAAGCCGTGGAAAATGCCAGTCAGTAGTAGTCGAAAAAAACCGGTTTCGCCCGCACACAGCAGTGGGACTGGAAAGCTTCGCGCAGGACGCTAGGAGACAGAGAGCGGGATTGGCCAAATCGCAGGCAAAAAAAATCCCAAGCAGCTGATGGAAGCTTGGGATTTAAAAATGCATAAACCGTGGTGGTGAACGCGGGGCAGATGTTACTGAAGTTCACGATCAGCAACAACATTTTTTTGATCACCGGACGGTTAAAAATACCGGTAACCCCTTCAATATCCACATTTTTTCGACGGATCCAAAAAAGCAGAGAACGCCATATCAGCAGGTCGTGTTATTTCGAAACACGCTAAGCGGTCAAGGTAACGAAAGATCGGAAGGATTGAGGCGAGCGCCTGGAGCAAGGCTTTGACAAATCGCAGACAACAAAAAAGGGCCCACCTTTCGGTGAGCCCTTCCAGACCGCCCAGCAGAGCGGATTTTGTTTGGTAGGCGCGATTGGACTCGAACCAACGACCCCCACCATGTCAAGGTGGTGCTCTAACCAACTGAGCTACGTGCCTGCTGTGAGGCGGCATTCTACGGAATTCCGGAGGGGTGTCAACACCTTTTTTTCACCTAACCCTATGAATATGCAAAATATTTAATTTCGGGCCGGTAGATAAGATTTTTCCGGTGGCTGGCGGAGGTTTTTCAACTCGGGTAGGATCGGCGCACTCGTAAAATATATTAAACAGAGGCTGCAGGATGGCGAACACCCCTTACCCAGAGTCTTATTACGCTGCGTCGGCCAATGCCGTACCGCCACGTCCGACCTTGCAGGATGATGTGGAGACGGATGTCTGTGTGATCGGCGCCGGGTACACCGGGCTGTCCTCGGCGCTGTTTCTGCTGGAAAATGGTTTTCGCGTCACGGTACTGGAAGCGGCGAAGGTCGGTTTCGGTGCGTCGGGGCGCAATGGCGGGCAGATCGTCAACAGCTATAGCCGCGACATCGACGTCATCGAGCGCACAGTCGGCCCCAAGCAAGCACAACTGCTCGGGCAGATGGCCTTCGAAGGCGGTCGGATCATTCGTGAGCGCGTGGCCAAGTACAACATCCAGTGCGACCTGAAGGACGGCGGCGTGTTCGCCGCCCTCTCCGCCAAGCAGATGGGTCACCTGGAATCGCAGAAGCGCCTGTGGGAGCGCTTCGGCCACACGCAACTGGAACTGCTCGACCAGCGCCGCATTCGCGAAGTGGTCGCCTGCGATCAGTACGTCGGCGGCATGCTCGACATGAGCGGTGGTCACATCCACCCGCTGAACCTGGCGCTCGGTGAAGCCGCTGCGGTGGAGTCCCTCGGCGGCACGATCTATGAGCAATCGCCGGCCGTGCGCATCGAGCGCGGTGCCAACCCGGTGGTGCACACGCCGCAGGGCAAGGTCAGGGCCAAGTTCATCATCGTTGCCGGCAACGCCTATCTCGGCAATCTGGTACCGGAACTGGCGGCGAAATCGATGCCGTGCGGCACCCAGGTAATCACCACCGAACCGCTGGGCGATGAGCTGGCGAAATCTCTTCTGCCACAGGATTACTGCGTCGAAGACTGCAACTACCTGCTCGACTACTACCGACTGACCGGCGACAAGCGCCTGATCTTCGGCGGCGGCGTGGTTTATGGTGCGCGAGATCCGGCGAACATCGAAGCGATCATCCGCCCGAAAATGCTCAAGGCGTTCCCGCAACTGAAAGACGTGAAGATCGACTACGCCTGGACCGGCAATTTCCTGCTGACCCTGTCGCGCCTGCCACAGGTCGGACGCTTGGGCGACAACATTTATTACTCGCAAGGCTGCAGCGGCCACGGCGTGACGTACACACATCTGGCCGGCAAGGTACTGGCTGAAGCGTTGCGCGGTCAGGCTGAGCGTTTTGATGCGTTTGCCGATCTGCCGCACTATCCGTTCCCGGGCGGGCAGTTGCTGCGCACGCCGTTTGCGGCATTGGGTGCGTGGTATTACGGGTTGCGTGACAAATTCGGGATGTAAAAAAGGGCCGCTGAATAGCGGCCCTTTTTACTCGACACCGAACGGTTCAGAGCTGATCCCGAGCAACCCCGCTACGAATCCGCAAGATATCCGCCAGCACCGCCAAAGCGATCTCCGCCGGTGTCTTGCTGCCCAGGTTAAGCCCGATCGGCGCATGAATCCGCGCCAGTTCGATCTCCCCCAGCCCACCAATCCTGCGCAGGCGCTCGAAACGTTTCTGCGAGGTCTGCTGCGAGCCCATGACGCCGATGTAAAACGCCTCGGTGCGCACCGCTTCCATCATTGCCAGGTCGTCGATACGCGGATCATGGGTCAACGCTACCACCGCGGTATCGCGGTGACAGCCGCCATCGGCGATAAACACTGACGGCAATTGCCGACGAATCTCCACGCCATTCAGCACCACGCCTTCGAGCACTTCGTCGCGCGGATCGCAAAGAATCACTTCAAAACCAAGACCGACCGCGAACTCGGCACAGGCTTGCGCCACGCTGGAATAGCCCGCCAGCAGCAAGCGCTGCGCGGCACCGATGCGAATCCGCACCCGGTCGATCTCGCGCTCGATGCGCGCGCCCTGCTCGCGATCCGCGAACAGACTGCGCGCACCACTGGCCAGATCGACCTCGCGAATCAGACGACGCTGGCCGAGCAACGCCGATTCAAGCTCACGCAGATGCGCCTGCACTTCGCAGTCGGCGTCAAATTTCTCTACCAGTACGTCGAGAATGCCGCCACAGGGCAGGCTGACCCGCGAGCGCGGATCATCACCTTCGCCGTAACGCACCACATTGACCGCATCGAGAAACGCACCTTCAGCGACGCGCGCGAGAAAGTCTTCCTCGACGCAGCCACCGGACAGCGACCCGATCCACTGGCCGCTATCGTTCACCGCCAGCAGCGAACCCGGCGCACGCGGTGCCGAGCCGTAAGTGGTCAGCACCGTGCACAGCCAAATGCGCTGCCCCGCCACCGACCACTCCAGTGCCCGCCGCACAACCTGTAGATCGAGATGCTGCATGTCAGTGCGCCTTGTGCTCGACGGCCGGAGCGTCAGCCTGCAGCTTCTGCACGTCGCTGACCGCCAGTTCAGCCGATTGACCGCCCCAGCCTTGACGCAGGTAGTTCAGCAGATCGGTCAGTTGCTCAGGCTTGAGCTTGTCGGCGAAACCCGGCATCGGCTGCATGTGTTCGAACCCGGCGAATTTCTGCTCGCCGATGCCGTCCTCAATCACCCGCAACAGATTGCGCGGATCTTCCAGACGCAGCGTGGTGTTGCCGCGCATGGCCACGGCGATGTGCGGCTTGCCTTCGCCACCGGCAGCATGGCAACCGGCGCAGACGTTCAAATATTCCTGACGGCCGCGCTGGGCGCTCGGGCTGAGCTTGTCCAGCGACACGTCAGTCAGCTCTTTCGCCGCGGGCGGCTTGTCGCCAAGCAGGAACGTCGCCATCGCCGCCAGATCCTGATCGTTCAGGCCCTGGGTGCTGTTGTGAAACACCGGGAACATCTCGTTGAACATCGTGCCCTGGGCGCTCATGCCGTGCTTGAGGAACGTGCTCAAGTCCTGCTGATTCCAGCCACGCGCCGCCAGATCGGTGGCGAGCAGGCTCGGTGCCAGATAACCGTTGAGGATGCCGCCGGTCAGGCGCTTGTCCAATTGCATCGCGCCCGGCAGACCGCGTGGCGTGTGGCATTCGCCGCAGTGACCGAGCACTTCGACCATGTACTGGCCCCGTTTCCAGGCTTCGCTTTTGCCTTCGGCAGATTCCAGCTTCAAGGCCTTGCCGTACAGCATGTTCCAGCCGATCAGGCCCGGACGTACGTTGAACGGAAAACTCAGGCTGGTGACCGGCGCGGCGCGCTCGATTGGCTCGATGGTTTTCAGGTACGCATGAATCGCGTCCGAGTCTTCCCGCGGCACCAAGTGATACGAGGTGTACGGCATCGCCGGATACAGATTGGCGCCGTCGCGACGCTTGCCTTCGGTCAGCGCAGCGAAGAATTCGTCATCGCTGTACAAGCCGATGCCGTGCTCTTTGCTCGGGGTGATGTTGGTACCGTAGATCGTGCCGAATGGCGAGACGATCGGCAGCCCGCCAGCAAACGGCGCGCCACCCGGTGCGGTGTGGCACGCCATGCAGTCGGCGGCGCGGGCGAGGTATTCGCCACGCTTGACCTGATCGTCGGCATGGGCAAACAACACCGGCGCAGCCAGCCCGACCGCCAGGGTCAGGCGGGTCAATAGATGCTTCATGCTCAACCCTCCTTGACCAGGCCGAGATCGGTCAGCACGTTGCGCGTGGCGTTGTAATAACGCACGTACCCGGTGCAACGGCAGATGTGGTGGCCGAGGCTGTCCTCGATGACTTTTTCCAGCTGGCTTTTGACGATCGGCTGGCGCTGCAGCTTCTCCACCAGCACCGTCGCGGCGTTGACGAAGCCCGGCGCGCAGTAGCTGCACTGGAAGGCGAATTCGTCGACGAACCGCTGCTGGATCGGGTTCAGCTCAGTGACCTGACCGCTCTCATCACGCTTGGCGTGACCTTCGATGGTGCGGACTTTTTTGCCCTCGAAGTAATGCGCACCGGTGATGCAGGTGCGCACTTCTTCGCTGGTGCCGTCCGGGTTGTCGACGATCACCACGCAGGCGTGGCAGATGCCCTGGCCGCAGCCCAGGCGCGAACCGGTAAGGTTCTTGTATTCGTGCAGATAGTCGATCATCGGCAGGTCATCAGGGATGTCCACCGGGCCGACGGATTGACCATTGAGGGTCAGTTGAAGCGGACGGTTAGCCATTGAGGGCCTCCTTGATGCGCGCAGCAGTGATTGGCAGATCGCGAACACGTTTACCGATGGCGTGCGCCACCGCGTTACCGATGGCACCG
Organism: Pseudomonas sp. S8; assembly: GCF_050473925.1. Taxonomy (NCBI): domain Bacteria; kingdom Pseudomonadati; phylum Pseudomonadota; class Gammaproteobacteria; order Pseudomonadales; family Pseudomonadaceae; genus Pseudomonas; species Pseudomonas sp. S8. The sequence goes on along the minus strand of NZ_JBFDVZ010000016.1, from coordinate 345,005 downwards.
ACCACCGGGATCATCACCACTTCAGCGATGCCTTTGGACGGATCGCTTGGTGACAGCGGCGGCAGAATCTCCGCAGTCTGCTTCCACACCGCGACGTGACGGGCCATCGGCAGGCGATAACGGTTGAAGTTCCAGTCACCCTCCCCCGGTCCGCCTTCGTACAGCGGCATCTCTTCCATCAGGGCGTGACCGATGCCCATCGCGATCCCGCCTTCAAGCTGGCCCTTGACCAGTTCTTCGACCAGCACCCGACCGCACTCGACCCACGAATGGTGGTTGAGCACTTCGACTTCCGCCGAGCCTTTATTGACCTTCAACTCGACCAGTGTCGCGACCGGGCTGTAGTAAGTCACCGCAGCGTTGTTCAACTGAACCACCGGGTAGTTGATGTTCTGACGATCCAACAGGTGGAAACCCGCCGTGTTCATCAACGCCTTCTTCGCCTTCGGCGCACCATCGCCGTACTTCACCGCCAGACCGTCGAGCGGCAGACGCTCGCGCACACCGTCGATGCTGTATTCGGCCTCGGCCCAGCTCCAGCGGTTGAACGCGTGAACGGTGGCGCCGGTGACCAGACCACGCTCGTGAGCGCGCTTGGCCAGCTCTTCAAAACTCAACGGCTGCATGCCGTTGGCAGTGAGTTTGCCGTCGACCCAATGCGCATCTTCACGACGCACCACGTAAGGGTTGGCTTGACCGCCGTAAGGGCCCTGACGCCAGATTTCCATAGCCGCCGGCCACAAGCCGTTGTTGAACAGCACGCGCGCCGCTTCACGGGTGGCGTGGCTGAAGTAGTAAGCCGAGTTGGTCGCGGACGATGCCGAGGCCAGCTTGCCGACCCAGCGCGGGTTGCGCAGCAGGTTGTCCTGCTCGGCCTGACTCATGATGTAAGGGTTGCCGCTGGTGATCAGCTGCATTTCCTGCCATTCGGTTTCGCCGGTCTTCACCTCATGCGCCGGACTGCCAAGGAAATCGGCCACCACCAGCGCTTGCGAAGTGGACATGCCGGTGCCGATTTCGATACCGATGTGGCGCAGGGTGATGCGACCTTCAGCGGTGAACTCGATGCTGGCCATCGGCGCTTCGGAACCGGTGCCGAAGTCTTTCTGGCAAATGGCGAAACCCACGCCGTACCAGTTGTCCGGGTCGGCAGCTTCGCGCTGTTTCTTGATCGCGTCGCGGTTTTTCCAGACTTCGTGCACCGAGGCCTTGTCGAGAATTTCGTGCAGGCGCAAAGCACCCGCCGGGATCGCGCCCTGGGTGTTTTTCATCCCCGAACGCAAGGCGTTCTTGCGACGCAGATCAATCGCGTCAACGCCGAGACGATTGGCGATTTCGTCGACCATCATTTCGGTCGAGGCCATGCTTTGCAGGGTGCCGTAACCGCGCATCGAACCTGCTTCAACACCACGCGAGTGATAAGCGGTGACCTGCAGATCGTTCTGCGGCATGTAATAGATCGACTGCGCTGCCGTGGCACCGACTGCCGCTACCGACGGGCTGTAGTTGATGCGACCGCCACCATCGACGCTCATTTCAGCGCGGAAAATCTTGAAGCTGTAGTCGTTCTTATCCACCGCCAGTTGATAACGAATGTCGAACGGGTGGCGCTTGATGCCGCTCTGGAACTGCTCGTAGCGGTCATTCGCCAGACGAATCGGCACACCGGCGCCATACAGCGCCGCGAGGGCCGCATAGTAGACGAAGATGTTGTGGTCTTTGGAACCGTAACCCACGGTGTAACCCGGGTGCATGTTCAGGTTGGCTAGGCCGAAGCGCGATGGCGCGATCATTTTCGCGGTCTCGGTCGCCGCTTCCAGCGGGCACTGAGTAGCGACCACGAAATGCAGGGTCTTGGTTTTCGGGTCGTACCAGCCGTTGCCGTTGTCCGGCTCCATTGCGGCCGGTTCGATCGACGGGGTCTTGTAGCGCTCGTCGAACACCAGCCAGTTGTCTGGCGGGGTATCGATCTGTTTTTTCATGCGATCGGCGTAGAACAGACCGCGCTCAGTCAGGTTGCCGTGCAGGTTCGGCTGGGAATTCCACACCGGCCGACGGTTCTTCAGCATCGGGAACAGGATCGAGTCTTTCAGGCTGGCGAATTCGTCTTCGTCGGCCGAGGTCGGACCGCCCACGCGCACGTAGCGGAAGCTGCCATAAGGGTCGCCTTCGTAGTACGGCACTTGTGCACCGTAACGAATCGCCTTGTCATTGAATTTGAGTTTGTTCTTGGCCTGGCGGAAACGCTCGAAATCGTTCCAGATCAGGATTGCTACCGGGTGACCGATGAACATCGGCACTTTGCCTTCCGGCAGCAAGGGGTCCGGCGCGTGCTCTTCCGGGAAGACGATGCCGTCCTTGTCCAGATCGGCGGCGGTGACGATGCGGTCAGGTTGCAAGTCGGCACCGAGCCACGACAGGTCGTAGCCAGCGTAGATACGGTCGGCCTTGATGGTTTTCAGCAGCATGGCGTGGCCCTGTTGCTCAGGCCAGCCCGGCATGTCCTTGGAGCGAATGTCGCGGGCAAATACTTTGCTGCCGCAAACTTTGGACAGCGCATCATTACGTTGACGCGCCTTGCCGTTGTTGCCGAGCCACTTCTCGGACGGCACGGTGACGCTGGTTTCCATCAAGGCAGCCAGCGCCTGGCTGCTGAGCGGCGTGAGCGTGACGCTCACACCCGCCACCAGCCCGCCCTGGAGGAACGAGCGCCGGGATATATCACGGTTGGACATGGATCATCCTCTGGGCGGTTATGTGTCCGCCCTTCTGGTTATCTACTGGGAATCTCGAGTCTTGCAGAAGCCCTTCTTGGCGAAACAAAGGGCGTGTTGACAGTGCAAAGCTGACCGAAAGGTTAACTTTAAAGGTTTCCGCGCTCGCAGCAAACAACCAGTTACAAAAATTTGACTAAAGAATCAAAAAATCAATGCGACGTGGCACCGCATGAGGTCGATTGCCCCCCCGCCATACATATTCGAATGCGGTTGCCCACTCCATGTAGGAGCTGTCGAGTGAAACGAGGCTGCGATCTTTTGATCCTGCTTCTACGATCAAAATCAAAAGATCGCAGCGTGCCGCAGCTCCAACAGGGATTTGTGCAGGGCTGGGTAGTGAAGGGAGAGAGAGCCAAATTTCAGACACAAAAAACCCCGGTCTTTCGACCAGGGTCTTTGCTATCGATTCCGAAACAACCAGCGGTTGCTTTCGGTGTTTCAAGGCGTTCAGTGGTCCTTGAAACAGATATGGCGCAGCGGACGGGACTCGAACCCGCGACCCCCGGCGTGACAGGCCGGTATTCTAACCGACTGAACTACCGCTGCGTATCGCTTTGAGCTTGCGCTCAATTAACTCGTTTTGACTGAAAGCTTCGGTGCTTTTCAATCGCGAACCAGACAATGTCTGACTCGTAAAATATGGCGCAGCGGACGGGACTCGAACCCGCGACCCCCGGCGTGACAGGCCGGTATTCTAACCGACTGAACTACCGCTGCGCGTCGGTGGAGGCACTTTCAGCCTACCTCTTGCTTTCGCAAGTTTCTCGGGAGTGGTGGGTGATGACGGGATCGAACCGCCGACATTCTGCTTGTAAGGCAGACGCTCTCCCAGCTGAGCTAATCACCCGTTTGCATCTCCGAGGCCGCGAAATTTACGCAGGTAGCGAACCTAAGTCAATAGCAGGATTGAAGTTTTTCTGAAAAAGACGAAATTGTTTCCATCCTGCAAGACTGCATTCGCGAGCAAGCTCGCTCCCACAGGGAAATGCATTCCTCATGTGGGAGCGGGCTTGCCCGCGAAGACGTCAGTTCATTCAACGCAAATTCAGTAGAAAAAGGCGATCTACTCGCTGTAGATCATCTTTTTCGTCATGCCACCATCCACGACGAATTCCTGCCCGGTCACAAACCCGGCATTGCGCGACAACAGCCACGCAACCATCGCCGCCACATCCTCGACCGTCCCTACCCTGCCCGCCGGATGCTGCGCATGATCGGCATCGGCCAGCGGCTCAGCTCGACGCGCAGAAGGATCCCGCGCATCGATCCAGCCGGGACTGACCGCGTTGACCCGAATCTCCGGCCCAAGACTGATCGCCAACGCATGGGTCAGCGCCAACAACCCGCCCTTGCTCGCCGCATACGCCTCGGAATCTGCCTCCGACTGTCGCGCACGGGTCGAGGCCAGATTGACGATCGAGCCGTTGTGCGCGCGCAGATACGGCGCGCAGTGCTTGGCCAGCAGCATCGGCCCGCTGAGATTCACTGCCAGCACCCGATTCCAGTACGCCAGATCCAGACTTTCCAGGGTGATGTTGTGCGGATCAGCCACCGCCGCGTTGCACACTAACGCATCGAGACGACCGAATTGCCCAAGCACTTCAGCAACACCCAATGCCACCTGACTTTCATCCGCCACGTCCATGGCGATGAACCAGGCATTCTCGCCCAGCACCTTCGCCACTTTCGAACCGCGTGCGCGATCAAGATCGGTCAGCACCACTTGCCAGCCTTCGCTGATCAGCCAGGCCGCGATGCCCAGACCGATGCCACGCGCGGCGCCGGTGACCAGCGCCACGCGGCCATGGGTACCCGCCGTCGGCGTCGACAACTCGATCACAACGCCGCCAGACCGCGCGACAGGTCGGCCTGCAGGTCGGCCACGTCTTCCAGACCGACCGCAATGCGGATCAGGCTGTCACGAATCCCCGCCGCCTCACGCTCCTGCGGCGCCAGACGGCCGTGGGAGGTGGTGCTCGGATGGGTGATGGTGGTTTTGCTGTCACCAAGGTTGGCAGTGATCGAGATCAAGCGGGTGGCATCGATAAAGCGCCATGCGCCCTCTTTGCCGCCCTTGACCTCGAAACTGACTACCGCACCGAAGCCCTTCTGCTGACGCTGGGCCAGCTCGTGCTGCGGATGGCTCTTGAGCCCGGCGTAATGCACCTTCTCGATACCGTCCTGCTGCTCCAGCCACTCGGCGAGTTGCTGAGCGTTGGCGCAGTGCGCCTTCATCCGCAGGTTCAGGGTTTCCAGGCCCTTGAGGAAGATCCACGCATTGAACGGGCTCAGGGTCGGCCCGGCGGTGCGCAGGAAGCCGACGACTTCTTTCATCTGCTCGCTGCGACCGGCCACCACCCCGCCCATGCAACGGCCCTGGCCGTCGATGAACTTGGTTGCCGAGTGCACGACGATGTCCGCACCGAGTTTCAGCGGTTGCTGCAAGGCAGGCGTGCAGAAGCAGTTGTCGACCACCAGCATCGCGCCTTTGGCGTGAGCGATTTCCGCCAGCGCGCTGATATCCACCAGCTCGGCCAACGGATTGGACGGCGACTCGACGAACAACAGCTTGGTGTTCGGCTTGATTGCCGCTTCCCAACCCGACAGATCGGCCAGCGGCACGTAATCAACTTCCACGCCGAAACGCTTGAAGTACTTTTCGAACAGGCTGATGGTCGAACCAAACACGCTGCGCGACACCAGCACGTGATCGCCGGCACTGCACAGGCTCATCACCACCGCCATGATCGCGGCCATGCCCGTGGCAGTGGCGACCGCTTGCTCAGCGCCTTCCAGCGCAGCGATACGCTCTTCGAACGCGCGCACGGTCGGGTTGGTGTAACGCGAGTAAACGTTGCCCGGCACTTCCCCGGCAAAGCGCGCGGCCGCGTCGGCGGCGGTACGGAACACGTAGCTGGAAGTGAAGAACATCGGATCACCGTGTTCGCCTTCCGGCGTACGGTGCTGACCGGCACGTACGGCCAGGGTATCGAACGCTACGCCTTCGAGGTCGCTGTCCAGCCGACCGGCATCCCATTCCTGACTCATGCTGTCACTCCTTGCCCTGTTCTTGAAAATTAAAAGTCAGATACAAAACCGGCCCCTCAGGGCCGGTAGAAACTCAGTTGTTGTACAGATCGATGATCGCACTGACCGCCTGGGTCTTGACCTTGGAAGCATCGTTGCGTGCCTGCTCGATCTTGTCCAGGTAAGCCTCGTCGACGTCGCCGGTGACGTACTTGCCGTCGAACACCGCGCAATCGAAGTTTTCGATCTTGATCTTGCCGCCACCGACCGCTTCGATCAAGTCAGGCAAGTCCTGATAGATCAGCCAGTCTGCGCCGATCAGATCCGCCACGTCCTGAGTCGAACGGTTGTGTGCGATCAGTTCGTGAGCGCTCGGCATGTCGATGCCGTAAACGTTCGGGAAGCGTACGGCCGGGGCCGCCGAGCAGAAGTAGACGTTTTTCGCGCCAGCTTCGCGGGCCATCTGGATGATCTGCTTGCAGGTAGTGCCGCGTACGATCGAGTCGTCGACCAGCATCACGTTCTTGCCGCGGAATTCCAGCTCGATGGCGTTGAGCTTCTGGCGAACCGACTTCTTGCGCGCCGCCTGGCCCGGCATGATGAAGGTCCGGCCGATGTAACGGTTCTTGACGAAGCCTTCGCGGAATTTCACGCCCAGATGATTCGCCAGCTCCAGCGCGGCGGTGCGGCTGGTGTCCGGAATCGGGATGACCACGTCGATGTCGTGCTCTGGACGCTCGCGCAGGATCTTCTCGGCGAGTTTCTCGCCCATGCGCAGACGCGCCTTGTAAACCGATACGCCGTCGATGATCGAATCCGGACGCGCCAGGTAAACGTGTTCGAAGATGCACGGGGTCAGGGACGGGTTGGTCGCGCACTGACGGGTGTGCAGCTTGCCGTCTTCAGTAATGTAGACCGCTTCGCCCGGGGCCAGATCGCGGATCAGGGTGAAACCGAGCACGTCCAGCGACACGCTTTCAGAAGCGATCATGTACTCGACGCCTTCGTCGGTGTGACGCTGGCCAAACACGATCGGACGGATGCCATGCGGGTCACGGAAACCGACGATGCCGTAACCGGTGATCATCGCTACCACCGCGTAACCGCCGACGCAACGGTTGTGCACGTCGGTCACGGCGGCAAACACGTCTTCTTCGGTCGGCTGCAGCTTGCCGCGCTGGGCCAGCTCATGGGCGAACACGTTGAGCAGCACTTCCGAGTCGGAACTGGTGTTGACGTGACGCAGATCGGATTCGTAGATTTCCTTGGCCAACTGTTCAACGTTGGTCAGGTTGCCGTTGTGCGCCAGGGTGATGCCGTAAGGCGAGTTGACGTAAAACGGCTGCGCTTCGGCCGAGGTCGAGCTGCCGGCGGTCGGGTAACGCACGTGGCCGATACCCATGTGGCCGACCAGGCGCTGCATGTGACGCTGCTGAAACACGTCACGCACCAGACCATTGTCCTTGCGCAAGAACAACCGGCCATCATGGCTGGTCACGATACCGGCAGCGTCCTGGCCGCGGTGCTGGAGCACGGTTAGCGCGTCATACAGCGCCTGATTGACGTTCGACTTACCGACGATACCGACGATGCCACACATGCGACGCAACCCCTACTTAATGGATCTGAACTGAACAACACTCACTGAGGCGTTTTGGCCGACGGCAAGAGTTGCTCCTTGAACGGAATATCAGCGGGTACGCTGATTCCGCTGGCAAGCCACTGACTGCTCCACCCGAGAATCAGGTTTTTGGACCAGTCGGCGACCAATAGAAACTTTGGCACGAGCTGTGATTCTTTCCACCACCCGTCCTGCTGTACCGGCCCCAGGCTCAACAGCCCGACTGCCACGACCACCAGCAACACGCCACGCGCCGCGCCGAAGGCCATGCCCAGGAATCGGTCGGTGCCGGACAACCCGGTCACGCGCACCAACTCGCCGATAAGATAATTGATCATTGCGCCCACGATCAGTGTGGCGACAAACATGATGGCACAGCCCGCGATCACGCGAGCCGATGGGGTTTCGATGTATCCGGCGAGGTACTCGGACAGTGAGCCACCGAACATCCAGGCAACCGCTCCTGCGATGATCCAGGTCACCAGCGATAATGCTTCCTTGACGAAGCCGCGGCTCAAACTGATCAAAGCGGAGATGGCGATGATTGCAACGATCGCCCAGTCAACCAGGGTAAATGGCACAGTGCAGCCTACAGACGGATAAGGCGGCGCATTTTAGCAGAGCGCACCGCTGTCGGTAAGCTGCGATTTTCAGTGCATTTCAATCGAATCGATAGATCCTAGCCGCGCTCGGGCTGAAAGCGCACGACAAAACCCTTGAGGTTCTGCTGACGGCTCAACACATCCCGCAGGCGATCAGCCTCGGCACGTTCGATCAGCGGCCCGACGAACACCCGATTCTTGCCATCGGCGGAACGGATGTAAGCGTTGTAGCCTTGGCTGCGCAGGGTTTTCTGCAGCGATTCCGCGCCCTCACGGCTCGACAGGCTGGCCAGTTGCACCGACCAGCTGACCGACAGACCGTTCGCATCGACCCGGCTTTGCGTGGTGTCAGGCTTGGTCGCAGCCGCAGCAATCGGCTGAGCCGGCGCCGGAGCAGGTTTGGCAACGGGCGCAGGCGCAACCGGTTTGGCTGCCGGAGCCGGGGTCGGCGCGGGTGCGGGTGCCGGTGCTGCGGCAATCGGCATCGACGGCGCCGATTGCTCGGCCACTTCGTCATCGCTCGGCACCGGCTCCTGCGGCAGTGCTTGCGGCTCAGGCACGGCCACCGGCTCGAGCTGCACTTGCGGCACAGCCGGCGCTTGCGGTGCAGATGGCGCCTCGACTGTCACTTGACGTTGCTCGTCCTGGCGGGAAAACAGCATCGGCAGGAAAATCACCGCCAGTGCCACCAGCACCAGGGCGCCAACCATGCGCTGCTTGTACGCTTTATCCAGCAAAGCCATTTGCCGCTTCCTCCGTGGAGCGCCGGGCCAGCCATTCAAGGGCCTCGGCGACACAATAAAATGATCCGAACAACAGAATCTCGTCGTCACTGGTGGCCACTGCGCACTGCCCTTCCAGCGCCGCCGCGACACTGTCATAGGACGTGACGGATGCGCCAAGGTTCTGCAACCCGGCGTGCAATTCGCTGACCGGGCGCGAACGCGGCGAATCCAGCGGCGCGACCGCCCAATGCTGGACACTAGCATTCAATTCGCCGACAACACCATCCAGATCCTTGTCGGCCAGCAAGCCGAACACCGCCAGACGTTTGCCCGCCAGAGGCCGACTGGCCAGACGCCGCGCCAGATACTCCGCCGCGTGCGGGTTGTGCCCCACATCCAGCAGCAGGTTCAAGCGCTTGCCATTGAAGTCAAAGGAGCGACGATCCAGACGCCCGACCACGCGATTCGCCTGCAAGGCTGCAACGATCTGCGAGGCATCCCACGGCAGATCGAGCAACAGATACGCCTGCAAGGCCAGCGCAGCGTTTTCCATCGGCAGATCCAGCAACGGCAAATCATGCAGTTCGACCTGCAGGCCTTGCGCATCGGTACCGCGCCATTGCCAATGCTGATCAGTGATACCCAGGTCGAAATCACGCCCACGCAGGAAAAACGGACACGCCAATTCGCGCGCCTTGTCGAGCAGCGGTTGCGGAGGATTCAGATCACCACACAAGGCAGGTTTGCCCTGACGGAAAATCCCGGCCTTCTCGAAAGCCACGGATTCACGGGTGTTACCCAGGTATTCGGCATGATCAACGCCAATACTGGTGACCAGCGCGACATCGGCATCTACCACATTGACCGTATCCAGACGCCCGCCCAGACCGACTTCCAGTACCACAGCATCAAGTTTTGCCTGTTGAAACAGCCAGAACGCCGCCAGGGTGCCCATTTCGAAGTAAGTCAGGGAAGTGTCGCCACGCCCGGCCTCGACTGCAGCGAAGGCCTCACACAGCTGTGCGTCAGTGGCTTCGACGCCATTGAGCTGCACCCGCTCGTTGTAACGCAGCAGGTGCGGAGAATTGTAGACACCCACGCTCAGGCCCTGCGCCCGTAGCAATGAAGCCACGAAAGCGCAGGTCGAACCCTTGCCGTTGGTGCCGGTGACCGTGATCACCCGAGGCGCCGGCTGGCCCAGTCCCATGCGGGACGCTACCTGTTGCGAACGCTCCAGCCCCATGTCGATGGCCGATGGATGCAACTGCTCAAGGTAGGCGAGCCACTCGCCAAGGGTACGCTCGGTCATACGTTGGCAGGCACCGGTGGAACGACGATTGGCTCGACAGGAGCGGCGACGTAGGTCGGAGTCGGCTGGCCGGTCAGTTGCGCCAGCAGATTGCCCAGGCGTGGACGCAGTTCACGACGATCGATGATCAGATCGATCGCGCCATGCTCCAGCAGGAACTCGCTGCGCTGGAAGCCTTCCGGCAGTTTTTCCCGCACGGTCTGCTCGATCACGCGCGGGCCAGCGAAGCCGATCAGCGCCTTTGGCTCACCGACGATCACGTCGCCGAGCATTGCCAGGCTGGCGGAAACGCCGCCGTAGACCGGATCGGTCAGCACCGAGATGAACGGAATGCCTTCTTCACGCAGACGCGCCAGTACGGCCGACGTCTTGGCCATCTGCATCAACGAGATCAGCGCTTCCTGCATGCGCGCACCACCGGAGGCGGCGAAGCAGATCATCGGGCAACGGTTTTCCAGGGCGTAGTTGGCGGCGCGCACGAAGCGCTCACCGACGATGGCGCCCATGGAACCGCCCATGAAGCTGAATTCGAACGCCGACACCACCACCGGCATACCCAGCAGGGTGCCGCTGACGGAGATCAGCGCGTCTTTTTCGCCGGTCTGCTTCTGTGCAGCGACCAAACGGTCCTTGTACTTCTTGCCGTCACGGAACTTCAGACGGTCAACCGGCTCCAGATCGGCACCCAGCTCGTTGCGACCTTCGGCATCCAGGAAGATGTCGATGCGCGCCCGTGCGCCGATGCGCATGTGGTGGTTGCACTTGGGGCAAACATCCAGGGTCTTTTCCAGCTCAGGGCGATACAGCACAGCCTCGCAGGACGGGCATTTGTGCCACAGACCTTCAGGCACCGAGCTCTTCTTGACCTCCGACCGCATGATCGAAGGGATCAGTTTGTCTACCAACCAGTTGCTCATGCTTTCTTTCTCCAGTACCGGCGGCCCGAACGCTCTGGTTCGCAGCCCCGCGTATGCCCTTCAGCTAAATTCATGTGTGTGGCGATGGTTGGTGGAACGCCGCGGTCAGCGCGAAACATGACCTGCGTTCAACTCCAGAAACCCTCAGCCTCGCCTGCTTTGTGCAAGTGCATTGATGGACGGCGGCAGACTGCCAGCCGTCACATCGAAGTAGACGCTCCCTGCGAGCTGCTGCGTACGGCATTGATGAACGCGCGGATCTTCGCAGGATCCTTGATGCCCTTGCTCGCCTCTACCCCGCCGCTGACATCGACGGCGTACGGTTTGACCCGGGCCACGGCGTCGGCGACGTTTTCTGGGGTCAGGCCACCCGCCAGGATCAGCGGCTTGCTCAATTGCTGCGGAATCAATGACCAGTCGAACGCCTCACCGGTTCCGCCGGGCACACCTTCGACGTAGGTGTCGAGCAGCACACCGCTGGCACTCGGATAGGCATCGACGGCAGCCGCGATGTCGTCGCCGGCCTTGACCCGCAATGCCTTGATGTACGGACGATGCCAGCCTTCGCACTCTTGCGCGGTCTCGTCGCCATGGAACTGCAACAGATCCAGCGGCACGGCATCGAGGATTTCCCCCAATTCACAGCGACTGGCGTTGACGAACAAGCCCACCGTCGTCACGAAGGGCGGCAAAGCCTGAATGATCGCCCTCGCCTGCTGCACATTCACTGCACGCGGGCTCTTGGCGTAGAACACGAACCCGATCGCATCCGCCCCGGCCTCGACCGCTGCCAACGCATCTTCTATGCGGGTAATCCCGCAGATCTTGCTGCGAACGGCTGACATATCGAGAAAAACTCCGCGTCAAATTCGGGAAAGTCCCGGATGGTAACAAAAGCGCTCGAGGGCGTCAGCCGTCAAGTTCCGAGAAACCCGTAAGGAAATGTGGCCCGATAAAACGCTCGGGCAACGGAAATTCATCGTGATACTCGACCTGCACCAGATACAACCCGTACGGGTGCGCGGTCACACCACCGGAACGGCGCTCGCGGCTTTCCAGAACTTCCTTCATCCACTCGACCGGGCGCTCGCCGGCACCGATGGTCATTAGCACACCGGCAATGTTGCGCACCATGTGGTGCAAAAAGGCGTTGGCGCGGATATCGAGCACGATCATCTTGCCGTGCCGGGTCACGCGCAGGTGATGCATCTTCTTGATCGGCGACTTGGCCTGGCACTGGCCGGCACGGAACGCACTGAAATCGTGGGTGCCAATCAGATATTGCGCAGCTTGCGCCATGCGCTCGACGTCGAGCGGGCGGTGGTTCCAGGTGATCTCTTCATTGAGATGCGCCGGACGAATCTGATCGTTGTAGATGACATAGCGATAACGGCGGGCGATGGCTTTGAATCGCGCATGGAAATGCGCCGGCATCACCCGCGCCCAGCTGACACTGATGTCGTGGGGCAGATTGATATTGGCGCCCATCACCCAGGCTTTCAGCGAACGATCGACCGGCGTATCGAAGTGCACCACCTGCCCGCACGCATGCACACCCGCATCGGTGCGACCGGCGCACTGCAGCGAAATCGGCGAGTTGGCGACTTTCGACAAGGCTTTTTCAAGCTCTTCCTGCACCGTGGCCACGCCGGTCAACTGACGCTGCCAGCCGCTGTAGCGCGAGCCTTTGTACTCGACGCCCAGTGCCACGCGGTAAAAGCCTTCGGGTGCCATTTCGGCGGCCGGGTTATCTATGTTTGCCAAGGTGGGACAGCCTGCTGATGTACAAAGGCGGGCATTATAAGGCTGTGGGTCGGGGATGCCAGTTTCAAGATCAAAAGATCGAAGCCTTCGGCAGCTCCTACATGAGATTACGTTCCTCTGTAGGAGCTGCCGAAGGCTGCGATCTTTTGATATTAAAAAGCAAACAAAAACGGCAGCCTTGATCGGGCTGCCGTTTTTGATTTACCGCTGACTCAAGCCAGGTGCGAAAGCATTTCCTTGGCCTCGCCCCGCTGCTTCTCGTCACCTTCGGTCAACACCTCGTTGAGGATGTCGCGCGCGCCGTCATTGTCGCCCATGTCGATGTAGGCCTGGGCCAGATCGAGTTTGGTGGCGGCTTCGTCGGTGCCGGCGAGGAAGTCGAAGTCGTCTTCGCCCAGTTCATCACCCATGGCCGCGTCGGCTTCGGTGAAAGTCGGCTCGGCGATGCTCTGCGACAGACGATCCAGCTCGGCGTTGACGTCATCCAGCTCTGCCGCGAAGGCATCCGGTTCGGCCGGGTTGGTGTCCATTTCGTCGGCCAGCGACAGATCGAAATCGGCGGGCAGCTCCAGATCGTCCTGTGGCACTTCGCTGGCGACCACAGGCTCGGCAGGCGACAGGTCTTTCACGCCTTCGTCCAGATCCAGCAGGAAGTCATCGTCCGCCAGGTCAGCCATCGGGGCTGGCGCAGGCTCGGCACCGAGGTCCAGATCGAGGTCGAAGTCCGACAGGTCGTCGAGGTTCTCTTTGATCTCGGTCTGCTGTTGCAGCACCGACTCAAAGCTCAGATCGTCGTCAGCCGGGAATTCGTCCAGCTCCACCGGAGCTTCAGGTGCGACGACAGGCGCAGGCTCAACGGGGGTGATGTTGTCGAGGTCGTCCAGACTCAGATCGAACGCGCTGTCCAGATCGTCTGCCGCAGGCTCAGGTGCAGGCGCCTCTGGCTCGTCAAGCAGCAGCTCCTTGACGTATTGCGCATCGAGTTCGGCGGCGGCCGCCGCTGCAGCCAGACCCGCAACCGCGACTACAGCCATGGCCGGGAAGCGTTTTTTCAGCTCTTCGACCTTGGCGAAGTTGTCGCCATTGGCCACCAGCTGGCGCTCCTGACCGACGAACGCATCGCGGTCACCCTGCTGACCATAGACTTCCATCAGTTTCAGCCGCAGATCACTGCGCTGCGGTTCAAGACTGACGCCCTCTTCCAGCAGCGCGGCAGCCTGATTCAGGCGACCGGCGTTAATGTGCGACTGAGCCTTGTCCAGCACGTCATCGGAACGCTCGGCGGCCGGCGCGACCAATGGCGCGGCAATCGGCTCGGCCATCACCACCGGAGCCACTACCGCAGCAGGCGCTGGCGCAGATGCCGGGGTGTTGAGCTTGACGCTGGCGGCAGGTGTTTCCAGACCTTCGAAGCTGCTTTCCGGCAGATCCTGCTCGGCAGAGAACTCCTGCTCTTCCGCCAGAGCGCGGGCCATGCGCAGGTGTTTCTCGGCTTCCTGCTGGGCTTTGCGGCGACGGGCCAGCAGCAACAGCAGAAGCAGCAGCACCACCGCACCGCCGCCGATCAGCCCCAGCAGGATCGGATTGGTCAGCAGTTCATTGAAGGTTTTGTCTTCATCGACTACCGGTTTTGGCGCAACCACTGGCGTCTCGGCAGGCGTGTCGACCGGTGGCGCAATCGCCGATTCCGGGGTAGGTGCGGCCTCCGCCGGCGTCGCTGGCGGCGTTGCGGCCAGTTCGGCGGTGATCGCCGGTACGGCAGCGGTGGCGGCTGGCGCAGCGCCCGGGCCTTCGGCCTGCATCTTCGCCAGTTGATTGTTCTTCAGCTCGATCAGGCGTTGCAGCTTGTCCAGCTGACTTTGCAGATCGGCCATGCGGCTTTTCAGTTCCTCGTTGTCACGACGGGTCGTGTCGAGGCTTTCCTGAGTCACCGCCAGTTTGTTGCTCAAGGCCTTGGCATCGCCGGCCGGGCCTTTGCCCCGCGCCTTGGCACTTTCGGCGGAGACCAGGCTCAAGTTGTCCTTGGCATTCTGGCCGGTGCCGACATTGCTGCGGCCACGCTTGGTAGCGTCGAGCTGCTGCTGACCAGTGCCAGGCTTGGCCACATAACGACGGCCCTGACGCCAAGCTTCGTTCTGCGCGGCGACTTCAGCAATCGCCTTGGACTGTGGCAGCGCGGTGCTTTCCACCGAGTCCGGCAGACGCAACACTTGACCGGTTTTCAGCCGGTTGATGTTGCCGTCGATGAACGCATCCGGATTCAGCGCCTGAATCGCCAGCATGGTTTGCTGCACGGAGCCGCCGGTGCGCGCCTTCGCGGCGATCTCCCACAGGGTATCGCGCGGCGTGGTGGTGTACTGATTCGGGTGCGTGGCGCCGGTGGTCGGTGCGGTGATGGTCTGCGACGGCGCCGGTTGCGCGGCGGCGTCAGCGGTCTGTGGCGAGAATTTCGACGGATCCAGAAGCACACTGTAATCGCGCAGCAGACGGCCATTCGGCCACATCACCTGCACGAGGAATTTCACCATCGGTTCCGACAGCGGCTTGCTCGACGTCACGCGCAGCACGCTCTTGCCGCTGGCGTTGAGCACCGGGGTGAACGTCAGGTCGTTGAGGAAGGCCTGGCGATCGACACCGGCCTTGGCGAAATCTTCGGGTGAAGCCAGGCTCGGCACCACTTCGGCAGCGGTGAGATCCTTGACGTCGAGCAACTCGATCTCGGCCACCAGCGGCTGGTTCAGGGTCGACTTCAGGGTCAGCTCCCCGAGCCCGAGGGCATGCGCCATACCGGAGGACAGCGCCGAGGCGGCCGCTATTGCTAACACCAGTTTGCGAACTTGAACCATAGCCTCATCCTTTGTTTGAACGTTCCTCGGCCAGCGAGAAGATGTTGATTGCCGCTGCCGTAAGGCATTGCGCGCGACGACGACACATGCCGCGCGCGATCATTTCTTTGATGCCCCGGAAAGTCCCGGAGGGTGACACGTTATCAAGTGCTCCGGGCAAGCATAGCGCTCACCTAGAATCAGTCGACAAATTGTTGCCAAGTATCTTTTACAGCAGGTCTTTTATCAACAATTCAGCGACCTGCACAGCATTCAGGGCGGCGCCTTTGCGTACGTTATCTGACGTCAGCCACAGATTAAGTTCCGCCGGGTCGTCGACACCGGCGCGCACACGGCCAACATAGACAACGTCCTGCCCCACCGCGTCACCCACCGCTGTCGGGTAATCGCCGGCTTCAACCAGCTCGATGCCGGGTGCGTCTTCCAGTGCGGCGTTGACCTTTTCCAGGTCGACCGCGCTCGCTGACTGCAAGGTCACGCTATAGCTATCGCCAAAAAACACCGGGGCTTGAACGCAAGTAGCGGAAATCTTTAATAAAGGCTGCGCCAACACCTGACGCAGCTCGCGCACCAGGCGTTTTTCCAGCAGCGTGTGGCCTTGAGCGTCCGGCGTGCCGACCTGAGCCAACAGGTTGAAGGCCATCTGCCGATCGAAGAAGGTCGGCTCCAGCGGACGCATGTTCAGCAACTCGGCGGTCTGCCGCGCCAGCTCGGTCACGGCTTCGCGACCTTGCGCGGAGACGGCGAGATTGGCGGTGACGTTGACGTATTGCAGCTCGAGCAAATCGAGCAGCGGCGCCAGCACCACGGCCAGCGTCGTCGCCGAAGGGCTTGGGCTGCTGACCTGGAACGGTGCTTTCAGACCGGCGATGACCTCGGCGTTGGCTTCCGGCACCACTTGCGGCGCCTGCTCGGCCGGCAACGCGCCGGACAGGTCGATCAGCGAGCAACCGGCCGCGTGGGCACGCGCCGCGTAACTCAGGGAAACGGCAGCACCAGCGGCGAAGAACACCAGTTTGACCTTGCTGAAATCGAACTCGTCGACTTCACGCACGCGCACGTTCTTGTTGCGAAACAGCACCGAACTGCCGGCGGATTCGCTACTGGCCAGCAGGTGCAGGTTACCGACCGGAAAGTCGCGCTCTTCGAGAATCTGCACGAGGGTTTCGCCGACAGTACCGGTGGCGCCGACGACGGCAATATCAAGGGTCTGGGTCATGGTTCTACCTCTGGCGAAACGGGGGGAGCGGCACTTTACCGGGTGACTGGCGGTTCGGCAATTTAGAGCAAAAGATCGCAGCCTTCGGCAGCTCCTACAGGAGTTGCGTGTGAACCCGATTCTGTAGGAGCTGCCGAAGGCTGCGATCTTTTAAAATGCCATAAAAAAAACCCGCACCTCTCACAAGGCACGGGTTCTTTCATTACATCAAAGGATCAACGCTCAAGCAGGATCCGCAGCATGCGACGCAGCGGTTCGGCCGCGCCCCACAGCAGTTGGTCGCCGACGGTGAAGGCACCGACGAATTGCGAGCCCATGTTCAGCTTGCGCAGACGACCCACCGGGACGTTCAGGGTGCCGGTGACCTTGGTCGGACTCAGCTCCTGCATGCTGATGTCGCGGTTGTTCGGTACCAGTTTGACCCAAGGGTTGTGCTGACTGATCAGCCCTTCGATGTCGGCGATCGGCACGTCTTTGTTCAGCTTGATGGTCAGCGCCTGGCTGTGGCAACGCATGGCGCCGATGCGCACGCAGATACCGTCGACCGGGATCGGGCTCTTGAAGCGGCCAAGGATCTTGTTGGTCTCGGCCTGAGCCTTCCACTCTTCACGGCTCTGGCCGTTCGGCAGTTCCTTGTCGATCCACGGGATCAGGCTGCCGGCCAGCGGTACGCCGAAGTTCTCGGTCGGGTACGCGTCGCTGCGCATGGCTTCGGCCACACGACGGTCGATGTCGAGGATCGCGCTGGCCGGATCGGCCAGTTGATCGGCCACCGCAGCATGGGTCGCGCCCATCTGCTTGATCAGTTCACGCATGTTCTGCGCGCCGGCACCGGAGGCCGCCTGATAGGTCATGGCGCTCATCCACTCGACCAGGCCGGCTTCGAACAGACCACCCAGGCCCATCAGCATCAGGCTGACGGTGCAGTTGCCGCCGATGTAGTTCTTGGTGCCCGCGTCCAGTTGCTGGTCGATGACCTTGCGATTGACCGGGTCGAGAATGATGACAGCGTCATCGTTCATGCGCAGGCTGGAAGCCGCGTCGATCCAGTAACCCTGCCAGCCGGCTTCGCGCAGCTTCGGGAACACTTCGCTGGTGTAGTCGCCGCCCTGGCAGGTCAGGATCACGTCGAGGGTTTTCAGCTCTTCAATGCTGTAAGCGTCCTTGAGCGGAGCAATGTCCTTGCCCACGGACGGGCCTTGGCCACCGACATTGGAAGTGGTGAAAAACACCGGCTCGATAAGATCGAAATCCTGCTCTTCCAGCATCCGCTGCATGAGCACGGAACCGACCATGCCGCGCCAACCGATCAGACCTACACGTTTCATCGCAACTACACCTTCTTGAAAAGTGGGCCGCTGCTTTGTATTGAATTTCGCAGCGGGCCCGAGAGATTACAGATTCCGCAGCGCGGCGACTACTGCGTCACCCATTTCCTGCGTTCCGACTTTGGTACAACCGGCTGAATAGATGTCACCGGTACGCAAGCCTTGATCCAGCACCACGCTGACGGCTTTCTCGATGGCATCAGCCGCATCGTGCAGATTGAAGCTGTAACGCAGCATCATCGACACCGACAGAATGGTCGCCAACGGGTTGGCAATGCCTTTACCGGCGATGTCCGGCGCCGAACCGTGGCAAGGCTCGTACATGCCCTTGTTGTTCGAATCCAGCGAAGCCGACGGCAGCATGCCGATGGAACCGGTGAGCATCGAGGCTTCGTCGGACAGGATGTCGCCGAACATGTTGTCGGTGACGATCACGTCGAACTGCTTCGGTGCGCGCACCAGTTGCATGGCCGCGTTGTCGACGTACATGTGGCTGAGTTCGACTTCAGGGTAATCCTTGGCGACCTGCTCGACCACTTCACGCCACAGTTGGCTGGACGCCAGCACGTTGGCCTTGTCCACCGAGCACAGCTTCTTGCCGCGAACCATGGCCATGTCGAAACCGACGCGGGCGATGCGGCGGATTTCGCTTTCGCTGTACGGCAGAGTGTCGTAGGACTGACGCTCGCCGTTGTCCAGAGTACGGGTGCCACGTGGCGCGCCGAAGTAGATGCCACCGGTCAGCTCACGCACGATCAGGATGTCCAGACCAGCAACGATTTCCGGCTTCAGGCTCGAAGCGTCGGCCAGTTGCGGGTAGAGGATCGCCGGACGCAGGTTGCCGAACAGGCCCAGTTGCGCACGAATCTTCAGCAGGCCGCGCTCAGGGCGGATGTCGCGCTCGATGGTGTCCCATTTCGGGCCGCCCACGGCGCCCAGCAGGACGGCGTCGGCAGCACGGGCGCGGTCGAGGGTTTCGTCGGCCAGCGGCACGCCGTGCTTGTCGATGGCGGCACCACCGATCACGTCATGACTCAGCTCGAAGCCCAGGCTGTACTTGTCGCTGGCCAGCTCCAGCACCTTGACCGCTTCGGCCATGATTTCCGGACCAATACCGTCACCTGGGAGAATCAGAATCTGCTTGCTCATGCTTTCCTCATGTCATCAGTCGGTGCGCCACTCAGGGCGCGCCCGGAAAAATTCTTAGCGCTCAGCCATCAATACGATTACATCTGTACTGAACGAGCCGTCGGCATCAATCTCAAAATATTCGCGCACTTCGTTGCCCATCGACTGCTGCAACTGGCGAATCGCCGCGCGCATCACCTCGGGCGTGCGCATGCGCTCGACCCAGCTGCTGTACTCCAGACGCAGACGCTGACGCGTGGTGCTGCGGGTATGCAGCCCGGCCTCGCTGACCTGACGCAGCCACTCGCCGGCAGAATAATCGCGCACATGGCTGGTGTCGCGCAGCACTTCAACGCTCTGCAAATAGGTGTCGAACAACGGGCTGCCCGGTGACAACACGTCAACGAACGCCGCCACACCACCGGGTTTCAGCACCCGACGCACTTCGCGCAGGGCCACGCCGAGGTCGCTCCAATGGTGCGCCGAATAACGGCTGAACACGAAATCGAATTCGCCATCGGCAAACGGCAGACGCTCGGCGGCGCCGTTGACCGTGGAGATGTTGGCAAAACCGCGATCAACCGCCGCGGCGGCGACCACATCGAG
Source organism: Pseudomonas sp. S8 (assembly GCF_050473925.1). Classification (NCBI taxonomy): domain Bacteria; kingdom Pseudomonadati; phylum Pseudomonadota; class Gammaproteobacteria; order Pseudomonadales; family Pseudomonadaceae; genus Pseudomonas; species Pseudomonas sp. S8. The sequence continues at coordinate 325,136 of NZ_JBFDVZ010000016.1, read as the reverse complement.
CATTTGCTGCGACAGGTCGTAGGCCACCACTTCCTTGACCAGCGGCGCCATATGAAAACTCACATGACCGGCGCCACAACCCAAGTCCAGCACCCGGGCGTCGCCCTGCCCGGCCAGTTCAGCCTGTAGCAGCGCGAATTCGGTGCCTTGAGCGTGAACAGCGCTGCTCAGGTAGGCGGCGGCCTGTTCACCGAATTGCTTTTGTACAACCTGGGTGTGCTGGGCGGTGCTGGTCATGGCGGTTTCCTTTCATTTTCAAGATCAAAAGATCGCAGCCTGCGGCAGCTCCTACAGGTTTACGCAGCCCATGTAGGAGCTGCCGAAGGCTGCGATCTTTTCCGTGTCGCCGCAAATCATTACGCGTCGCGAAACAACCAAGGCTGGCTCACGCGATGCTTGGCCTCGAACGCGGCAATCGCATCGCCGTCCTGCAAGGTCAGGCCGATATCATCCAGACCATTGAGCAGGCAATGCTTGCGGAACGCGTCGATCTCGAAGTGGTACACCTTGCCGTTCGGGCTGGTCACGGTCTGCTCGTGCAGATCGATCTGCAACTGATAGCCCGGCGCGGCCTCGACCTGCTTGAACAGTTCATCAACTTCAGCGTCGCTCAGAATGATCGGCAGCAAGCCGTTCTTGAAGCTGTTGTTAAAGAAGATGTCGGCGTAGCTCGGCGCGATGATGCTGCGGAAACCGTATTCTTCCAGCGCCCACGGGGCGTGTTCACGGCTGGAGCCGCAACCGAAGTTCTCACGGGCCAGCAACACGCTGGCGCCTTGATAGCGCTCGGCATTGAGCACGAAATCCTTGTTCAACGGGCGTTTGGAGTTGTCCTGATACGGCTGGCCGACATCCAGGTAACGCCACTCGTCGAACAGGTTCGGGCCGAAACCGGTGCGCTTGATCGACTTCAAAAACTGCTTGGGAATGATCTGGTCGGTGTCGACGTTGGCACGATCCAGAGGCGCGACAAGACCAGTGTGCTGGGTAAAAGCTTTCATGCTGCGCTCTCCTTCAGATCAATTCACGAACGTCGATGAAACGACCGTTCACCGCCGCCGCAGCGGCCATGGCCGGGCTCACGAGGTGGGTACGACCACCGGCGCCCTGACGGCCTTCGAAGTTACGGTTGGAGGTCGAGGCGCAATGCTCGCCGGACTCCAAACGGTCCGGGTTCATCGCCAGGCACATCGAGCAACCCGGCTCACGCCATTCGAAACCGGCTTCGAGGAAGATCTTGTCGAGACCTTCGGCTTCCGCCTGCGCCTTCACCAGACCCGAGCCCGGTACGACGATTGCCTGCTTGATCGTCGAAGCGACTTTGCGACCCTTGGCGATCACGGCCGCAGCGCGCAAGTCTTCGATGCGCGAGTTGGTGCAGGAGCCGATGAACACGCGATCCAGTTGAATGTCGGTGATCGCCTGATTGGCGGTCAAACCCATGTATTTCAAGGCGCGGACGATCGAGTCACGCTTGACCAGATCCATCTCTTTGGCCGGATCCGGCACGTTCTGGTCAACGGCCAGCACCATTTCCGGGGAAGTACCCCAGCTGACTTGCGGCTTGATCTGCGCAGCGTCGAGTTCAACCACGGTGTCGAACTTGGCGTCGGCATCGGAGACCAGGTCTTTCCAGGCTTCAACCGCCTGATCCCACTGCGCACCTTTCGGCGCGAACGGACGGCCCTTGACGTACTCGACGGTCTTTTCGTCCGCAGCCACCAGGCCCACACGGGCGCCGGCTTCGATGGACATGTTGCAGATGGTCATGCGACCTTCGACGGACAGATCACGAATCGCGCTGCCGGCGAATTCGATGGCATGGCCGTTACCGCCGGCGGTGCCGATCTTGCCGATCACCGCGAGGACGATGTCCTTGGCCGTCACGCCGAACGGCAACTGGCCTTCGACGCGCACCAGCATGTTCTTCATTTTCTTCGCGACCAGGCACTGGGTGGCGAGCACGTGCTCGACCTCGGAAGTGCCGATCCCGTGCGCCAAGGCACCGAACGCGCCGTGGGTCGAGGTGTGCGAGTCGCCGCAGACCACGGTCATGCCCGGCAAGGTTGCGCCCTGCTCCGGGCTGATCACGTGGACGATGCCCTGACGGATGTCGTTCATCTTGAACTCGACGATGCCGTACTCATCACAGTTGTCATCGAGGGTCTGAACCTGCAAACGCGAGACCTGGTCGGCAATCGCGGCGATGCCGCCCTTGCGCTCCGGTGTGGTCGGTACGTTGTGGTCCGGGGTCGCGATGTTGGCATCGATGCGCCACGGCTTGCGCCCGGCCAGACGCAGGCCTTCGAAGGCTTGCGGCGAGGTCACTTCGTGGATGATGTGACGGTCGATGTAGATCAGCGCCGAGCCATCGTCGCGCTGCTTGACCAAATGCGAATCCCAGAGCTTGTCGTAGAGCGTTTTGCCGGCCATCAGACGGTTCCTCATCAGCTTGTTTCTATGCCCTGGGCTTATCAATAACCCTTTGGCTTGTGAGGCCGATCCTATGGGGTTACATTAAATAACTCAAATTCATATTTTTTATGCTTTGGATAACCAACTGGAATACGAACCATGGATCTGGCCAACCTCAATGCGTTTATCGCCATCGCCGAGACTGGCAGCTTCTCCGGCGCCGGGGAACGCCTGCATCTGACCCAACCGGCGATCAGCAAACGCATCGCCGGGCTGGAGCAACAATTGAACGTGCGCCTGTTCGACCGCCTGGGTCGTGAAGTCGGCCTGACCGAAGCCGGCCGTGCTCTGCTGCCCCGGGCGTACCAGATTCTCAACGTGCTGGACGACACGCGTCGCGCCCTGACCAACCTGACCGGTGAAGTCAGCGGTCGGCTGACCCTGGCCACCAGTCACCACATCGGCCTGCACCGCTTGCCACCACTCTTGAGGGAATTCACCCGCCGCTACCCACAAGTGGCGCTGGATATTCAGTTCCTCGATTCGGAAGTGGCCTACGAAGAAATTCTCCACGGCCGCGCCGAGCTGGCGGTGATCACTCTGGCCCCGGAGCCGCACACACTGGTCAAAGCCACGCCGGTGTGGGACGACCCGCTGGATTTCGTGGTGGCGCCGGAACATTCGCTGATCAGCAATGGCGCCGTGAGCCTGGCAGACGTTGCCGGTCATCCGGCAGTTTTTCCCGGCGGCAACACCTTTACTCATCACATTGTCCAACGCTTGTTCGAAGCCCAAGGGCTGACGCCGAACATCGCCATGAGCACCAACTACCTGGAAACCATCAAGATGATGGTGTCCATTGGACTGGCCTGGAGTGTTCTGCCCCGTACCATGCTTGACGAACAGGTGGCGCGCATACCTTTGCCGGGCATACAGCTCAGTCGCCAGCTAGGCTATATCGTGCACACCGAACGGACGCTGTCGAATGCGGCAAGGGCTTTCATGGCCTTGCTGGATGCGCAAATCGATCTGCCAGGGATTCCAGGCTAACTTGTGCTACTCCTATAGAGCCGCTGTCCCTGTGCCTAACGCCACCATCAGCTCAAGGCCCGTTAACAATGCCGAAATCTGTTGACCGAATTCCGCCGATGCCGCGTATTCAGGCCATTGATCCGCGACGTTCCGAGCAGAGCTGGGAGAGTGCACCGCAACTGCTCGCCGCACTCAACGGCGCCCGGCTCGGCGCCTGGTATTGGGACATCGAGCGTGGTCAGATCAGTTGGTCACGGGGCACTCAGGCGCTGTTCGGTTTCGATCCACGGCAACCGCTGCCCCAGGACCTCGAATACCTCGACCTGCTGCCACCCGAAGACCGGGCGAAAACCGTGCGCGCCTTCCACGCGGTGATTGCCGGCGCGCCGCTGGAACAGGCGATGCACCACCGTATCCGCTGGCCCGACGGCAGCCTGCACTGGCTGGAAATCAGCGGCAGCCTGCTGCCGGACAAAAACGGCCGTCCCCGAATGATCGGGGTGATTCGCGAAATCACCCACCAGCGTCAACGCGAACAGGCCCTGAGCAGCTCGGAGAAACGTTTCGCCACACTCTTTCATCTGTGCCCGAACATGGTGCTGCTGACGCGCCAGGAAGACGGCCTGATCAGCGAGGCCAACCAGTATTTCGAAAGCCTGTTCGGTTGGCCGGTGCAGAGCGCCATTGGCCGCACCACTCTGGAGCTGGGCCTGTGGGTACACCCCGAACAACGTGCCGAACTGGTGAAAAAGACCAAGGCCAAAGGCGAACTGGTCAGCATGGAAGTGCAGTTTCGCGCCAGCAACGGGCAGATTCATGACGGCATTCTCAGCGCGCAAAAGGTCGAACTCGAAGGCCAGCCATATCTGCTCAGCACGTTCCTCGATACCACTGAGCGCAAAGCCGCCGAGCACGCCTTGAAAGACAGCCAGGAACGCCTTGATCTGGCGCTGGATTCGGCGCAGCTCGGCACTTGGGACTGGCACATTCCCAGCGGCATGCTTTACGGTTCGGCGCGGGCCGCGCAGTTGCACGGGCTGGAACCGATTCCGTTTCACGAGTCATTCGAAGAGTTCTTCGAAGGCGTGCCCGGTGAGGAGCGCGACAGCATGCGCGACGCCTACCGCAGCCTGCGCGAGGGCCCGGCCGGCAACTATCAGCTGACTTATCGCGTGCAACTGCCCGACGGCAGCTCACGTTATCTGGAAAGCCGCGCCCGCCTCTACCGCGACGAGAACGGCGCGCCGCTGCGCATGGCCGGGACCTTGCTGGACATCACCGATCAGGTCGAGCGCGAGCAACGCCTGGTGGCCTCGGAAGAGAAATTCGCCACGCTGTTTCAGGTCAGTCCGGACCCGATTTGCGTCACCCGTCAGGACAGCGGCGAGTTCATCGAAATCAACAACAGCTTCACCCAGACCTTCGGCTGGAGCGCCGCCGACGTGATCGGGCGCACCGCCGAGGACATCGGCCTGTGGGACGCCTCGGCAAAGAGCCTGCAACGCATCGAACGCGTCATCCGCGAACAGGGCCTGAGCAATGTCGCAATCATCGTCCAGCACAAGGACGGCCAGTCGCTGACGTGTGTGATTTCCAGTCGGCAGATCAGCGTCGGCAATCAGCCGTGCATCGTCACCACCCTGCGCGACATCACTCAACAGCAACGCTCCGAGGCCGCACTCAAGGCCAGCGAAGAGAAATTCGCCAAGGCGTTCCACTCCAGCCCCGACGCGATCACCATCACCGAGCGCGACACCGGGCGCTATCTGGAGGTCAACGACGGTTTTTGCCGCCTGACCGGCTATCGCGCCGACGAGGTGGTGGGCAAGACCGTGTATCAGATCGGCATCTGGGCCGAAGAGAAACAACGCTCGGCGCTGCTCGCTGAACTGCAGATCAAGGGCCGCGTGCATCATCAGGAAATGCTCGGACGCAACAAGCGCGGCGAGTTGCTGACGGTGGAGGTGTCGATCGAACCGATCACCCTCAACGAAACCGCGTGCCTGCTGCTGACCGCGCGCGACGTCAGCCTGCTGAAAAATGCCGAGGCGCAGATCCGCCACCTGGCCTATCACGACCCGCTCACCAACCTGCCCAACCGCGCCTTGCTCATGGATCGCCTGAGCCAGCAGATTGCCCTGCTCAAGCGCCACAACCTGCGCGGTGCGCTGCTGTTCCTCGACCTTGACCACTTCAAGCACATCAACGACTCGCTGGGCCATCCGGTCGGCGATACGGTGCTGAAAATCATCACCGCGCGGCTTGAAGCCAGCGTGCGCATGGAGGACACGGTGGCGCGTCTCGGCGGCGATGAATTCGTGGTACTGCTCAGCGGCCTCGAAGGCACGCGCAACGAGGTCAGCGCGCAAGTGCGGGAACTCGCCGACACCATTCGCGAGCTGCTGTCGGAGCCGATGTTCCTCGACGGCCAGCGCCTGCAAGTGACACCGAGTATCGGCGTGGCGCTGATTCCCGACCACGGCTCGACCCCGACCGACCTGCTCAAGCGCGCCGACATTGCCCTTTACCGGGCCAAGGACTCCGGGCGCAACACCACGCAGATGTACCACAACACCATGCAGAAAGCGGCCAGCGAACGGCTGCGCATGGAGACTGACTTGCGTCTGGCGCTGTCCCGTGGCGAATTCAACGTGCACTACCAACCGCAGGTCGACGCACAGGACAACCGCATCATTGGCGCCGAAGCGCTGGTGCGCTGGAACCATCCGGAGCTCGGCGCGCAATCGCCCACCGAATTTATCAAGGTGCTGGAAGACAGCGGCCTGATTCTGGAAGTCGGCACCTGGATCCTCGACGAGGCTTGCGAGGCGTTCAAACAATTGATCGCGCTAAAACTGGTCGATCCGCTCAACTTCAGCCTGTGCGTGAACATCAGTCCACGGCAGTTCCGCCAGAACGACTTCGTCGAACGCATCGAACACAGCATGAGCAGCCACGGCCTGCCCTGCTCGCTGCTGAAACTGGAGATCACCGAAGGCATCGTCATCCAGAACCTGGAAGACACCATCAGCAAAATGCGCCGTCTGAAAAAACTTGGCGTGAGCTTCGCCATGGACGATTTCGGCACCGGCTATTCATCGCTGACTTACCTCAAGCGCCTGCCGGTGGACACCCTGAAAATCGACCAGTCGTTCATCCGCGACGCGACCACCGACCCCAACGACGCCGAGATCATCCGCGCCATCGTCGCCATGGCCCGCAGCCTGGAACTGGAGGTGATTGCCGAAGGCGTGGAGACGCCGGAGCAACTGGCGTTCCTGCAAGGGCTCGGCTGCCATTTGTATCAGGGCTATCTGCACAGTCGGCCAGTGGCGTTGGAAGAATTGAAAACAATGCTCGAATGACGGGCACAAAAAAAGGGCGCCAATGGCGCCCTTTTTTCTTGCTCGGCCTTATTGCAGAACCGGCTTTTGCGCTCCGTTGATCGGGATGCGCTTGGCTTTCGCTTCTTCCGGGATCACCCGCAACAGGTCGATGCTCAACAGACCGTTGCTCAGATCGGCGGCCTTGATCTCGATGTGATCGGCCAGGCGGAAGGACAGCTTGAAAGCCCGCTGGGCAATGCCTTGATGCAGGAAGGTCACGCCTTCGTTGGCATCACGCTTGCCGCCACTGATGGTCAGCACACCCTTCTCGACTTGCAGCTCCAGGTCTTCTTCCTGGAAACCGGCGGCCGCCACGACGATGCGGTATTGATCGTCACCGTGTTTTTCCACGTTGTAGGGTGGGTAGGTGCTGCCTGGCTCGTTGCGTAGCGCGGTTTCGAACAGGTCGTTGAAACGGTCGAAACCCACCGAGGAACGGAACAGTGGTGCCAGGGAAAATGCAGTACTCATGGTTCAAATCTCCTGAAAACAATCAGCAAGGTTTTTTGACTCCGCGACCCGAATTCGGCATCGCGTAACCCTTAGATAGGGACCGCCAAAATGATTTCAAGAGAGTATTTGCAGATTTTTTTCAGGCTGCTGCGGCGACCGGCAAACCGAGCAAACGCGAGACCTGGTCCGGCTCTGTCTCGCGGCGCAGCACGGTAAACAGCTCGGTGGCTTCGGGATAATTGCGCGTCAGCATCGCCAGCCATTGCTTCAAGCGACCCGGCGATTGACGTGCGGTCATCTGCGCCTTGGCTTGCAGCCAGAAGTCCTGAATCAGCGGCAGCAGCTCAGCCCAGCTCATCTCGACGACGTCTTCACCAGCGCGCGCGGCGGCGATCTGCCTGGCCAGATCCGGGCGCGATACCAGACCGCGTCCGAGCATGATGTCTTCGACGCCGCTGATCTCGCGGCAGCGGCGCCAGTCCTCGACACTCCAGATATCACCGTTGGCGAACACCGGCACCTTGACCACGTCCTGCACCCGCGGAATCCACTCCCAATGCGCCGGCGGCTTGTAGCCATCGACCTTGGTGCGAGCGTGAACCACGATGTGTTCGGCGCCGCCCTCGGCCAGCGCCGTGGCGCAGACCAGCGAGCCATCCGGGCTGTCGAAACCCAGGCGCATCTTCGCGGTGACCGGGATGTGTGCCGGCACGGCGCGACGCACGTGCTCGACGATGCTGTTCAGCAGCTCCGGCTCCTTGAGCAGCACCGCCCCGCCCCGGGACTTGTTGACGGTCTTGGCCGGACAGCCGAAGTTCAGGTCGATCACTTGCGAGCCGAGTTCGCAGGCCAGCGCCGCGTTTTCCGCCAGGCACACCGGATCGGAACCCAACAATTGCACGCGCAGCGGCACGCCGGAACGGGTGCGGGCGCCGTTGAGCAGCTCCGGGCCGAACTTGTGGAAATAGGCCGGGGTGAGCAACTGATCGTTGACCCGAATGAATTCGGTCACGCACCAGTCGATGCCGCCAACGCGGGTCAGCACGTCGCGCAGGATGTCGTCGACCAACCCTTCCATGGGCGCCAGGGCAATTTGCATGGGAAAAACACTACTCAGGAAGAAAAAACGTGCGGCAGTTTACTGGATTAAGCCGGTTAAACCCACGACCACCTGTAGGAGCTGCCGCAGGCTGCGATCTTTTGACTTTGATTTTTAAGGATCACAATCAAAAGATCGCAGCCTGCGGCAGCTCCTACAGGGATCGCGTCAGGCTGGGGACTGGATCGCCGGGCCGTAACCCTCGATGAACTCCGCCGGCATGCGCTTGGGTTTGCCGGTGGACAGTTCAATGCAGACGAAGGTGGTCTGGGCGCGCAACAGGGTGGCGTTGTCGCTGGGGCGGATCAGCTGGAAGTGCCGAGTCATTTTCAGGCGCTGATCCCAATCGACGATCCAGGTGGCCAGTTGCAGTTCGTCGCCTTCGTAGGCCGCCGCCAGGTAATCGATTTCGTGCCGCACCACGGCCATCGCCCGATCCAGGCGCCGGTACTCGACCAGATCCAGCCCCAGACGCTGCGAGTGGCGCCAGGCGCAGCGTTCAAGCCAGGTCACGTACACCGCGTTGTTTGCGTGGCCCAGCCCGTCGATGTCCTCGGCGCCTACTTGCAGATCAATGGTGAACGGCGTTGCCCGATCCCAGCCCATGCCCCACTCCCGGTCAGATTATTCAACCGGGGCAGTGTAACGGATGTCAGGCCGATTGCCGCGCCTGAAGGCTGCGCCCCGCCAACAGCGATAACACGCCATCAACCACTCGAGGGTCGGCCAGCACGCGCTGGTGACCGCCGCTTTCCAGGCGCAGCAGGCGACTGTCGAACCAGGACTCGTGGATCAATTGCGATTCTTTGACCGAGACGAAATTGTCGTCCTCGGCATGCACGATCAGGCCCGGCATATCCAATTGATAGTGCGCGACATCGAGGGTGGCGGCGCGCATGCCGACGTCCTGCTCGACCTGGCGGATGAAGGCGGATCGTGCCCGCGGCGGCATGCCGACGTAGCGGGCGAAACCACGCAACACTCCAAGGATCCGTGCGGGCGCCGCGATGCTGACCAGGGTTTCGGTACGCAGCCCCAGTTGCACCGCGAGCATGGCACTGGCGCCGCCCATGGAGTGGCCGATGACGGCTTGCAGCGGTGGCAGTTCGGCGGCCGCTTCGAGCATGGCGCGGGCGAACAGTACGACGTTGGCTTCACGCCCCGGCGAACAACCATGGGCCGGACCATCAAGGGCAACGACGGTATAGCCGGCCTCGACCAGCGCTGTGATCAACGCCGCAAACTGCGTGGGCCGCCCTTCCCAGCCGTGCATCAGCAGCACCGCCGGGCCTTGGCCCCAGCGTAGCGCCGACAGGCCAAAGCGCAAAGTGATGCGTTCGGAACTCGCCAGCAGCGGCAGCTCCCAATCGCGCAGCGGCAACGTGCGCGGCGTCATGAACGCTGCGCGCATTTTCTTCGCTACCCGCTTTGGTGCAATCCAGCCCAAGGTGCCATTAACGCCACGAACCCACTTCAACGTGTTCATCGCTCTCTCCTCAGGCGTATTGCCTTCAGGTCAACGCACCGCCGACTTGGCAGCGCGCAGCAATCGATCGGATAAATCGCCCGGACCCAACGCGCGCGCCAGCGCCAGACCACCCACCATCAACGCCACATCGGCCAATGCCTTGTCGGTGTCCTCGGGGCTGGACGCCAACTGCGCAATCATCAGTTCCAGGTGTTCGTTCAGTGCGATGCGGAAGGATTCCGGCAACCGACCCAGCTCACCAATGGAGGCCGGTATCGGACACGCAGCGTCACTGGAATCCCGATGCTTGCGCGACAGATAGAACGCAGCCACCAGGGCGCGACGCTCTTCGCCGGTCAGCTCGGCGTCCATGTCGGCAATCAGGTCGCGTCGACGGCTGAGCAGTTGCTTGAACGCCTCGAGCATCATGGCGTCCTTGCTTTCGAAGTGCGCGTAGAAACCACCAACAGTCAGGCCGGCAGCGCCCATCACTTCGCCTACGCTGGGGTCCGCCGGCCCCCGCTGCATCAGCGCAGCGCTAGCAGCCTTGAGGATGCGTTCGCGGGTTTGAGCTTTTTTATCGTTCATCGTTGCCTCCGAATATTACGACTAGAATATTATTCGCATAATAATATTCCGCAAGTCGAGGATATGACCGCTGGTCTGAAGCACAGTGTAAGGAAAATGGAGAATTGGCCAAACGCCAGACAAACAAAAGGGCCATTCAATAATTGAATGACCCTTATAAATCCCGCAGAGCGGGTAATCGTGGCGTCCCCTAGGGGACTCGAACCCCTGTTACCGCCGTGAAAGGGCGGTGTCCTAGGCCACTAGACGAAGGGGACACAAACCCTTCTATACAGCTGATCAGTGCTGAGATCTGATCTGATTCAAGGCCGGTGTGGCCAGACCTTGAACTGTAAAATTGGTGGAGCTAAGCGGGATCGAACCGCTGACCTCCTGCATGCCATGCAGGCGCTCTCCCAGCTGAGCTATAGCCCCGGATTTTTCGCCTCGCGGCGGAGCGACATCTTGCAACATCGCTTCTGTAAAACTGGCGTCCCCTAGGGGACTCGAACCCCTGTTACCGCCGTGAAAGGGCGGTGTCCTAGGCCACTAGACGAAGGGGACGCAAACCCTTCCATACAACTGATCAACGCTGAGTGTTGATCGCTTCGAAGCCGGTGTGGCCAGGCTTCGAAGTGTAAATTGGTGGAGCTAGACGGGATCGAACCGTCGACCTCTTGCATGCCATGCAAGCGCTCTCCCAGCTGAGCTATAGCCCCTCATCGTTGATGTCATCGCTGAGGACGGGGCGAATCTTAAGGGCGTATCGAAAGCCTGTCAAACTTATTTTTGAAAAATTTCAAAGTTTTTTGTCGGCATAACAATCACTTACCGCCCTCCCCCCGAAAATCCGGGAGGTTTACGCACACCGCCGACCTTCAGGAGCTGGCGCAGACTGCGGTCTTTTGCCGTTGGTCTTTAGAAGCAAGAGCAAAAGATCGCAGCCTTCGGCAGCTCCTACACAAGCCGCAAGCGCTTAGGCGATAGCGCCCAGCAGCTTTTCCCACTCTTTGTTTTCTTTCTTCGACACGCCACCCAGCAGGTCGATAGCCTGGCGCAGACGGAAACGGGTCAGGTCCGGGCCGAGGATTTCCATCGCATCGAGCACCGATACCGAACTCGCCTGCCCGGTGATCGCGGCAAACATCAGCGGCATTGCGTCACGCAGCTTCAGCTCGAGGGATTCGACCACCGCCTGAATCGTTGCGGTGATGCTGTCCTTCTCCCACTGACGCAGGCTTTCCAGCTTCCACAGGATCAACTGCATCAACTGACGCACCTGATCACCGGAAAGCTTTTTCGATTCGAACAGCTTGGCATCCGGGTTCACGCCACCGGCAAAGAAGAACCCGGCCAGCGGTGCAACCTGGCTGAAGGTTTCCACGCGGCCCTGAACCAGCGGCGCGATCTTCATCATGTACTCGGAATTGAACGCCCACTTCTGCACGCGCGCGGCGAATTCTTCCACCGGCAGGTCACGCAGCCACTGGCCGTTGAGCCACGACAGCTTCTCAATGTCGAAGATCGGCCCGCCGAGGGACACACGCTTGAGGTCGAAGTTGTCGACCATTTCCTGCAGCGAGAACTTCTCGCGCTCGTCCGGCATCGACCAGCCCATGCGACCGAGGTAGTTGAGCATCGCTTCGGGCATGAAGCCCATGCGCTCATAGAACGTCACCGAGGTCGGGTTCTTGCGCTTGGACAGTTTGCTCTTGTCCGGGTTACGCAGCAGCGGCATGTAGCACAGCTCCGGTTGCTCCCAGCCGAAGTATTCGTACAGCAGAATCAGTTTCGGTGCCGATGGCAGCCATTCTTCGCCGCGCAGCACATGAGTGATGCCCATCAGGTGGTCATCGACCACGTTGGCGAGGAAGTACGTCGGAAGGCCGTCGGTCTTCATCAGCACTTGCATGTCCATGCGATCCCACGGGATCTCGACATCGCCGCGCAGCATGTCCGGCACCACGCAGACGCCTTCGGTCGGCACCTTCATACGGATCACGTGCGGCTCGCCAGCGGCCAGACGCGCCGCGACTTCTTCCTTGGACAGCAGCAGCGCGCGGCCGTCGTAACGCGGGGTTTCGCCGCGCGCCATTTGTTCGGCGCGCATCTGGTCCAGTTCTTCAGCGGTGCAGAAGCATGGGAACGCATGGCCCATGTCCACCAGTTGCTGGCAATACTTCTGATAGATATCGCCACGCTCGCTCTGCCGATAAGGACCGTGCGGGCCGCCGACGTCCGGGCCTTCGCTCCAGTCGATGCCCAGCCAGCGCAGGGCGTCGAAGATCTGCTGCTCGGACTCGCGGGTCGAACGCAACTGATCGGTGTCTTCGATGCGCAGGATGAACTCACCGCCATGCTGCTTGGCAAAGCAGTAGTTGAACAATGCGATGTAAGCGGTACCTACGTGGGGGTCCCCGGTAGGCGATGGCGCGATGCGAGTGCGGACGGTGGTCATGGCATGTCTCGAAAAGAATGAAAAGCAAAACAATCAAGCGGCGAATGGTAACAGGCGACACCCGCCCCGCTCCAGCGGGCAGGGCATTTAAGCCAAGTTTGCGGCTGGAACGCCCATAGAGCGTGGCGAATGGCCGAATATCGGTCGACGGCATTTACCGTTTATCGGCTTCGTGCCAGATTCACCCCCTGATAACTTTCCTTACAATTCCTCGACTACAGTTTGCCCATGCCTGCCCAACTCAAGCGTCGCCTGTTCGTTTTCCTGCTGCTGGTTCTGTTGATTGCCGGGGGCTTCTTCGCCCATTGGTTTTTCAAGGGACGCTTTTATGAAAGCACCGACAATGCCTATGTCCAGGGCGAGATCACCCGCGTCTCCAGCCAGTTGAGCGCGCGCATCGACGAAGTGCTGGTGCAGGACAACCAGCACGTGGAAAAAGGCCAGTTGCTGGTGCGCCTCGAACCCAATGATTTCCGCCTGGCCGTGGATCGCGCCAGCGCCGCCCTCGCCACCCGCGAAGCCGAGCGCTTGCAGGCGCAAAGCAAACTGACTCAGCAATCGAGCCTGATCGCCGCCAGCGACGCGCAAGTGGCCGCCTCCCAGGCATCGCTGGGTCGCTCGCAGATAGATCTGTCTCGCGCTGAAGCCTTGCGCAAGCCTGGTTTTGTGTCCGAGGAACGGCTCACCACCCTCTCCGCCGACAATCACATTGCCCGCTCGCAAGTGGCCAAGGCCCAGGCCGATGCGCAGAGCCAGCGCCAGCAGGTCAACGCACTGACCGCCGAGATCAAACGCCTCGACGCGCAGATCGCCAACGCCCGCGCCGATCTGGCGCAAGCCGAACTCAACCTGACTCGCAGCGACGTCCACGCACCGATCAGCGGCATGGTCGGCCAGCGTGCCGCGCGCAACGGCCAAGTGGTGCAGGCCGGCGCGTACCTGCTGTCGATCGTCCCGGACGAAGACATCTGGGTGCAGGCCAACTTCAAGGAAACCCAGATCGGCCACATGGTCCCCGGCCAAAAAGCCGAACTGACTTTCGACGCCTACAGCGACACGCCGATCGAGGCGCGTGTCGACAGTCTGTTCGCCGCCTCGGGTGCGCAGTTCAGCCTGTTGCCGCCGGATAACGCCACCGGCAACTTCACCAAAGTCGTGCAGCGGATTCCGGTGAAATTGACGTTCAAGGCTGACAATCCGTTGCATGGCAAGATCCGTCCGGGCATGTCGGTCACCGCCACCGTGAACATCAAAGACGCCCCAGACAATGGCCGGTGATCAACTGATCCGCCCGGTCGGCGAACCGACCCGGCGGGACTGGATCGCGGTGATGAGCGTGATGCTTGGCGCCTTCATGGCAGTGCTCGACATTCAGATCACCAACTCTTCGCTCAAGGACATTCAGGGCGCGCTGTCGGCGACACTGGAAGAAGGCTCATGGATTTCCACCTCCTATCTGGTGGCGGAAATCATCATGATTCCGCTGACCGCGTGGCTGGTGCAGTTGCTCTCGGCACGACGGCTGGCGGTGTGGGTGTCGCTGGGATTTCTGGTGTCATCGCTGCTGTGCTCGATGGCCTGGAGCCTCGAAAGCATGATCGTCTTTCGCGCCATGCAGGGCTTCACCGGTGGTGCACTGATCCCGCTGGCATTCACCCTGACCCTGATCAAACTCCCCGAACACCATCGCGCCAAAGGCATGGCAATGTTCGCCATGACCGCGACCTTCGCCCCATCCATCGGCCCGACCCTCGGCGGCTGGCTCACGGAAAACTGGGGCTGGGAATACATTTTCTACATCAACATCCCGCCGGGGCTGATCATGATCGCCGGGCTGATGTACGGACTGGAGAAGAAAGAAGCGCACTGGGAGCTGCTGAAAAGCACCGACTACACCGGGATTCTCACGCTGGGTGTCGGCCTCGGCTGCCTGCAAGTCTTTCTCGAAGAAGGCCACCGCAAGGACTGGCTGGAATCGAACCTGATCGTGACCCTCGGCAGCATCGCCCTCCTCAGCCTGATCACCTTCGTCATCGTGCAGATCTCCAAACCCAACCCGCTGATCAACCTCGGCATCCTGCGCAATCGCAACTTCGGCCTGTCGAGCATTTCCAGCCTCGGCATGGGCGTCGGTTTATACGGCTCGATCTATCTGCTGCCGCTGTACTTGGCGCAGATCCAGAACTACAACGCCCTGCAAATCGGCGAAGTGATCATGTGGATGGGCGTGCCGCAGCTGTTCCTGATTCCGCTGGTGCCGAAGCTGATGAAGTTCGTTTCACCGAAGTGGCTGTGCACCCTGGGCTTCGGACTGTTCGGGTTGGCGAGTTTTTCGTCGGGAGTGCTCAACCCGGATTTCGCCGGGCCGCAGTTCAATCAGATCCAGATCATCCGGGCGCTGGGCCAGCCGCTGATCATGGTGACCATTTCGCTGATCGCTACCGCATACATCCTGCCGCAGGACGCGGGATCGGCGTCGAGTCTGTTCAACATCCTGCGCAACCTCGGCGGCGCGATCGGCATTGCCCTGCTCGCCACGCTACTGGATGCACGGACCAAGACTTACTTCGATTATTTGCGTGAGGCGGTGGTGCCGACCAATCCGCAAGTGGCCGAGCGGCTGGCGTCGATGACCGACCGTTTTGGCAGTGACACGGCGGCGTTGGGCAAGTTGAGCGAGATCGTGCATCAGCAGGCGCTGATCATGGCCTACAACGACGCGTTTCACTTTGTCGGGATTGCGCTGGGAATCAGCATGTTGGCGATTTTGTTGACCAAAAAATTGCCAGAGGGGCTGAAGGCTGGGGAAGCACATTAAACTGAACACAACCCTGTAGGAGCTGCCGAAGGCTGCGATCTTTTGCTTTTGATTGTAAAAAACAAGATCAAAAGATCGCAGCCTCCGGCAGCTCCTACAGGTTTAGCATCAGGCTTCAAACCGCCAAAAGCCGCTCACGCAGTTTGGCAATCTCATCGCGCATCTGCGCCGCTGCCTCAAATTCCAGATCCCGCGCCAACTGGTACATCTTCTCTTCCAGCGCGCGAATGCGTTTGGTGATTTCGCTCGGCGAGCGCAGTTCGGCTTCGTACTTGGCGTTTTCTTCGGCAGCCTTGGCCATACCCTTGCGCTTCTTGCTGCGCGAGCCGGGCACAGTGGCGCCTTCCATGATGTCGGCGACGTCCTTGAACACCCCTTTGGGCGTGATGCCGTTGGCGAGGTTGAAGGCAATCTGCTTGTCGCGACGACGCTCGGTCTCGCCAATCGCCCGCTCCATCGAACCAGTGATGCGGTCGGCGTAGAGAATCGCCCGGCCATTGAGGTTGCGCGCGGCCCGGCCGATGGTCTGAATCAGCGAGCGCTCGGAACGCAGGAAGCCCTCCTTGTCAGCATCGAGGATCGCCACCAGCGACACCTCCGGCATGTCCAGACCTTCACGCAGCAGGTTGATCCCCACCAGCACATCGAAGGTGCCCAAGCGCAAATCGCGGATGATCTCGACCCGCTCGACGGTGTCGATATCCGAGTGCAGATAACGCACGCGCACGCCGTGGTCGGCGAGATAATCAGTGAGGTCTTCGGCCATGCGTTTGGTCAGCGTGGTGACCAGCACCCGCTCCTCGACCGCCACGCGCTTGGTGATTTCCGAGAGCAAGTCGTCAACCTGGGTCAGCGCCGGGCGCACTTCAACCTGCGGGTCGACCAGGCCGGTCGGGCGCACCACTTGCTCGACCACGCGCCCGGCGTGTTCGGCCTCGTAGTTGCCCGGCGTCGCCGAGACGAAAATCGTCTGCGGGCTGACCCCTTCCCACTCGTCAAAACGCATCGGCCGGTTGTCCAGTGCCGACGGCAAGCGGAAGCCATATTCGACCAGGGTTTCTTTACGCGAACGGTCGCCCTTATACATCGCGCCGACTTGCGGCACGCTGACGTGGGATTCGTCGATCACCAGCAAGGCGTCGGCCGGCAGGTAGTCATAGAGCGTTGGCGGCGCGGCGCCGGCAGGACGCCCGGACAGGTAGCGCGAGTAGTTTTCGATGCCGTTGCAGTAACCCAGTTCGAGGATCATTTCCAGGTCGAATCGGGTGCGCTGCTCCAGGCGCTGGGCTTCCACCAGTTTGTTGCTGCTGCGCAGGTATTCGAGACGTTCCTGCAGCTCGACCTTGATCCCCTCGATGGCGTCGAGCAGGGTCTCGCGCGGCGTCACGTAGTGACTCTTCGGATAGAAGGTGAAGCGCGGCATCTTGCGGATGACTTCGCCGGTCAGCGGGTCGAACGCGGAAATGCTCTCGACCTCGTCATCGAACAGCTCGATGCGGATCGCTTCCAGATCGGATTCGGCCGGGTAAATGTCGATCACGTCGCCGCGCACGCGGAACGTCGCCCGGGCAAAATCCATGTCGTTGCGGGTGTATTGCAGGTCCGCCAGACGCCGCAGCAGAGCGCGCTGATCGAGTTTGTCGCCGCGATCGACGTGCAGCACCATCTTCAGATAGGTTTCCGGACTACCGAGACCGTAGATGCACGAGACCGTGGTGACGATGATCGCGTCCTTGCGCTCGAGCAACGCCTTGGTCGCGGACAGACGCATCTGCTCGATGTGGTCGTTGATCGACGCGTCCTTCTCGATAAAGGTGTCGGACGACGGCACATAGGCTTCGGGCTGGTAGTAGTCGTAGTAGGAAACGAAATATTCGACGGCGTTGTTCGGGAAGAACGCCTTGAACTCGCCATACAGTTGCGCGGCGAGGGTCTTGTTCGGCGCCAGCACCAGCGTCGGACGCTGTACCTGGGAAATGACGTTGGCGATGCTGAAGGTCTTGCCCGAGCCGGTCACACCGAGCAGCGTCTGGTGCGCCAGCCCGGCTTCGATGCCCTCGACCAATTGGCGAATCGCTTCCGGCTGATCGCCGGCGGGCTCGAAGCGGGTGACTAGCTGGAATTCGGACATACACACCTCTGGGATCGCGGCTCGCGCAGAAAACAGCCGAGCCGCGGGGATGACCGCAAACGACCGTTGTCGCCCAAGGAAAAACGAAGATTGTGCTCAATGTGGAGCCGATTGCCTCGCCTTTCAAGGCAAACGTCCTACATCCGGTAAAGTCTCTGACAGAGTCAATCGACTAACGGTCAAGAAATAATCGGAAAAACTTGCCGGAAAAGCTGAATCGCCTGTCGCCATTGCTCAGTAATGGCCTCTATACTAGCTCCCCGTTTGTGCACCGCTCTAGTGCATTCGGCTGGAGCGCGACACGTCCCTCCACTCTCCATTCAGAGCCGCCGTAATAATGAGCCTGTTCTCCGCTGTCGAAATGGCACCCCGCGATCCAATCCTGGGCCTCAACGAAGCATTCAACGCCGATACCCGGACCACCAAGGTCAACCTGGGTGTAGGTGTTTACTGCAACGAAGAGGGGCGAATTCCCCTGCTGCGCGCGGTGATCGAAGCCGAAACCATTCGCGCTGCTCAGCACGCCTCCCGTGGCTACCTGCCGATCGACGGCATCGCCGCCTACGACCAGGCCGTGCAAAAGCTGCTGTTCGGTAACGACTCGCCGCTGATCGCTGCCGGTCGCATTGTCACCACTCAGGCTGTCGGCGGTACCGGCGCGCTGAAAATCGGTGCCGACTTCCTCAAGCAACTGCTGCCGAACGCCGTCGTGGCGATCAGCGACCCGAGCTGGGAAAACCACCGTGCGCTGTTCGAAACCGCTGGCTTCCCGGTGCAGAACTACCGTTACTACGACGCCGCCACCCACGACGTGAACCGTGCCGGCATGCTCGACGACCTCAATGCCCTGCCGAACGGCTCGATCGTTGTGCTGCACGCCTGCTGCCACAACCCGACCGGCGTCGACCTGACCCCGGCCGACTGGAAGAATGTGCTGGACGTGGTCAAGGCCAAAGGTCACGTGCCGTTCCTCGACATGGCTTACCAGGGTTTCGGCGACGGCATCGACGAGGACGCCGCAGCGGTGCGTCTGTTCGCTGAATCGGGCCTGACTTTCTTCGTTTCGAGCTCGTTCTCCAAGTCGTTCTCGCTGTACGGCGAGCGCGTGGGCGCCCTGTCGATCGTCAGCGAATCGAAAGAAGAAAGCGCGCGCGTGCTGTCGCAGGTCAAGCGCGTGATCCGCACCAACTACTCCAACCCGCCGACTCACGGTGCCAGCGTTGTCGCCGCCGTGTTGAACAGCCCGGAACTGCGCGCCCAGTGGGAAGCCGAACTGGCAGAAATGCGTCTGCGCATTCGCGGCATGCGCGAGCAGATGGTCGCCCTGCTGGCCGAGAAAGCCCCGCAGCGTGACTTCAGCTTCGTCGGCCGTCAGCGCGGCATGTTCTCCTACTCCGGCCTGACCACCGAACAGGTGCATCGCCTGCGTAACGAGTTCGGCATCTACGCCCTGGACACCGGCCGCATCTGCGTCGCGGCACTGAACCAGAGCAACATCAAAGCGGTAACGGATGCGATCGTTCAGGTCATCTGATTCGCCTGGCAATAAAAAACGGGAAGCCTTGGGGCTTCCCGTTTTTTATTTGTCCGAAGGAATGCAACATTCCCTCTAAACTGCATACAAATCTGAACTGTGGGAGCGAGCCTGCTCGCGAAATCGGTGTATCAGCCAAAGATCATGGCGACTGATCCGATGCTTTCGCGAGCAGGCTCGCTCCCACAGGTTTCGTATATATCCAGGAATAACCCACATGAAAAACGACAACCTGCGCGCCGACCGAGACGACCTGGATGACTTCATCCCCCGCGCCCCGGCCAGACGCGAAAAAAGCCTGGTGCTGCAAGTCGCCGCCGGGGTGTTTCTCGGCGGTCTCGCCCTGTGGCTGGTGCAACTGGCGGCCACGGCGTTGTACGCAAAGCTGCTGATGGGCACCCTTACATTCGGCGGCTGACAGCCGTTCGGCAAAAAAAGAATCGGCAAAGCTTGACTAGTCTTTTTAAATCAGTAACATACGCACCAATTCCGCAATAGCTCAGTTGGTAGAGCAAATGACTGTTAATCATTGGGTCCCTGGTTCGAGTCCAGGTTGTGGAGCCAAATAGCAAAGCCCCTGAATCGAAAGATTCAGGGGCTTTTTTGTGGGCGCTCGAAAGTCCAAAAGATCAAAAGATCGCAGCCTGCGGCAGCTCCTACATTTGGAATGCGCTCCCCCTGTAGGAGCTGCCGCAGGCTGCGATCTTTTGCTCTTCAAACCAAAAAGGCCGATCTGTCTCACAACAGATCGGCCTTTTTCATCCAGTCAGCGATCAGACATGCTCGCCACTCTTCACCTGCACCTTCGGCGCCCCATGCCCATGATCGTGGTCATCAGGCTCGACTACCGGCACTTCTTTGCCATCGCAATCGTGCAGCTTGCCGTCGCTGAAGTAGTCACCCTCACGCAGCGCCGCCAGGTCGCGATAACGCAGAGTGCGTTCTTCCGCTGCGGCAAACACTGACTGCTGGTCCGAGTTGCCGGCGGTGAAGTGGTTGAAGGTCAGGTTGAGCACGATCGCCATGATTGCTGACGAGCTGATGCCCGAGTGGAAAATGGTCGCGAACCAGCTCGGGAAATGATCGTAGAAGTTCGGTGCGGCAATCGGGATCATGCCGAAGCCGATCGAGGTCGCGACGATGATCAGGTTGACGTTGTTGCGGTAATCGACCTTCGACAGCGTACGGATGCCGCTCGCCGCCACCGTACCGAACAGCACGATACCGGCACCGCCCAGCACTGAGGTCGGCACTGCGGCAATCACCCGACCCATGAACGGCAGCAGGCCGAGGATCACCAGGAAGATACCGCCGGTGGCCACCACATAACGACTCTTGATCCCGGTCACCGCCACCAGCCCGACGTTCTGCGCGAAGGCGCTTTGGGTGAACGATCCGAAGATTGGCGCAAACATGCTCGACAGCATGTCGGCGCGCAAACCGTTGCCCAGGCGTTTGGAGTCGACCTTGGTGCCGATGATCTCACCGACCGCCAGAATGTCCGCCGAGGTTTCCACCAGGGTCACCATGACCACGATGCACATCGACAGGATCGCGGCGAAGTGGAAAGTCGGCATGCCGAAGTGGAACGGTGTCGGGAAGCCGAACATCGGCCCTTGAGCGACACCGGAAAAATCCGCCATGCCGAGGAACACCGCCAGCACCGTGCCGATCACCATGGCCAACAGGATCGACAGACGCGAGATGGTCGAACTGCCGACCTTGCTCAGCAACAACACCAGCACCAGCGTGACCGCCGCCAGCCCGATGTTCTGCATGCTGCCGAAGTCCGGCGCATGGCTGTTGCCACCCATGGCCCAGCGCGCCGCCACCGGCATCAGCGTCAGACCAATGGTAGTGATCACGATACCGGTGACCAGCGGGGGGAAAAACTTGGTGATTCGCGAGAACACCGGGGTGATCAGCAAGCCGATCAACGACGCGGCAATCACCGCGCCCAGCACCGACTGGAAGCCGCCCTCCCCGCCACTGCTGACGATCGCGACCATGGTCGCCACACCGGAGAACGACACGCCCTGCACCAGCGGCAACTGACAGCCAAAAAACGGTAGACCCAGGGTTTGCAGCAGTGTTGCCAGCCCCCCCGCAAACAATGAAGCAGCAATCAACAAACCAATGTCCGCCGGCGACAGCCCGGCCGCCTGGCCAATGATCAGTGGCACCGCAACGATACCGCCGTACATGGTCAGAACATGTTGCAGGCCGTAAGCCATATTCGCGCCGACCCCGAGATTTTCGTCCTCGGGCCGTTGGTGTGAAACATGGGGCGTTTTCATGTGGGGGGTTCCCTGGTTTTTGTTATGCGCACACTGTATTCAATACTCGGGACAAATGTCCATAGAGTTGTATACAACTTATCGGTCACATAATGGATAGGTAGCCACCCAAGCTTCTATCCCGCCACCTCTAGCTCCCACAAATCCGGCAACACATCCCCTCCTGCCCCCGGGTTTTATCGCACTAGGCTGAAGTGTTCATGGCGACCAGCGGTGCATTGGCGCCCTTTTTTATACATATAAAGTATGCATAATGAAGTCATTCGAAATTCAGTACGACAAAAGCAAGAACGCAGCCAACAAACTCAAGCACAGGGGTGTCAGCCTTGCCGAGACCGAGCCGGTCTTTCACGACGAGCGCGCGCTGACGATCGAGGACAACGACCATGACGAACAGCGCTGGATCACCCTCGGCCTCGATGGCAAAGGGCGTTTGCTGGTGGTTGCGTACAGTTATCGCGAAGCCAACGTCGTACGAATCATTTCTGCACGTGTCGCCACACAGAGCGAGCGTTGCGCTTACTTTCTGGAGGCTTGAACAATGAAAGACGAATACGACTTCTCGCAGGGCAAACGCGGTGCCTTGGCGCCCGCCAAGGGCAAGACCCGCATCACCATCATGCTCGATGACGCGGTCATCGAAGCCGCCCGCAGCGTGGCGGAAAACGAAGGGTTCGGTTATCAGACCGTGATCAACAGCACCCTGCGCCATGCCCTGCTGGAGGCTGGCAGCAAAACGCAGGACGTCGAGCCGCACCACTCCGGGCAATTCAAGAAAGGCATCACCGCCGCCGACCTCAAGAGTCTGGAAAAAAAGCTGTCGGCGGCGGTCGGGGAAATCCGCCGGGTGCTGGAACCGGAGGCCAAGCCCTGAGATCAGGCCGGTACGAGCATCCGCGCCAGCGACTGGCGCACAGGCGGCTGGTCAGGCAGGCGCAAGCCGAACTCCTGCTCCAGCACTTCAAGCAGTTCATCAACATCCGCCACCTCGCGTCGCTCGCTGGCGGCACCCATATGATGAATCGCGAAACTGCCGTTGTTCAGGGTCCGGCGCCAGCCATCGCCGGTGCGCGCAACCATCAACCGCTGAGCAAACGGTGATTCGGGATGGGTCGAGACGTACCAGTTGCCGAGCGTGTAGTCGATGTCTTCCTGGCGTTGCAGATCAAACAGGTACATCGCGCGCCATTCACCGGCGACATTGGCGCGCAGCATGTAACCATCGGCCTGTTTCTCGATGCGATAGGACTCGTGCGGCGTCGGTTGTTCAGCCTCGGTATCGAGCAGCAACGGCGCGGTCGGCACCATGCCACCGAAGCCGACATCGGTGATGTAACGCTCGCCGTCGATGATCACCAGGCTCAAGCGATGCGTGCGGGCCGTCCAGGTGCCTTCGGGTTGCGCCAGCACCACACGCCCGGAGATGCCACGGGCGTCGAAGCCCAGCTCCAGCAATAACGCCAGAAACAGACTATTCAGTTCGTAGCAGTAACCACCCCGGCCACCGTGGAGAACCTTTTGTTCGACCGACGCCAGATCGATCAGCACCGGCGCGCCAGTGATCGTCGACAGGTTCTCGAAGGGAAAGACGCCGGTGTGGCGCAACTGCAACTGCCGCAGGGTTGTCAGTGTGGGGGGCGGTGGGATGTCGAACCCCAGGTGTTGCAGGTACAACGTCGGATTCGCCAGACGTGGCTCGCTCATTGCTCAGTCCTTTTGCATGTGGCCGCGGATCGTTGCGCCGCTGGCCGACATGTATACGGGATCGGGCCCCGACTCCGACAATTGATTTCGCCAATCAGCGCTACCGCCGCTTGCGCGAACCGATGCGAATCCAGGTCGGCGCATGATCGCTGGCGTGCGGTTCGTTACGCACCCAGGCGTCGACGCCGGCCTCGTGCAGGTACGGACTGAGTGCCGGATTGAGCAGCAGATGATCGATGCGCAGACCGGAGTTGGTTTGCCAATGCTGGCGGAAGTAATCCCAGAAGGTGTAGAGGCGATCGTCGGGATACAGATGACGCAGCGAATCCGTCCAGCCCTGATCAAGCAGCCGTTGATAACACTCGCGGCTTTCGGGTTGCAGCAGCGCATCCTTGAGCCAGGACCGGGTGTTATAGATGTCCATGTCAGTGGGCACCACGTTGTAATCGCCGGCCAGCACCACCGGATGATCGCTGCTTTGCAAATCCTTGGCGTAGCGGATCAAGCGCTCGAACCAGGCCAGTTTGTAGTCGAACTTCGGCCCCGGCTGCGGGTTGCCGTTGGGCAGGTACAGACAGCCGACCAACACACCGTGCACCGCCGCCTCCAGATAACGGCTGTGCTTGTCCTCGGGATCGCCCGGCAGACCGCGACGGCTCTCCAGCGGCTCCGCATCGCGAGCGAGGATCGCCACGCCGTTCCACGACGCCTGCCCGTGCCAGATCGCGCCGTAACCGGCGGCTTCCAGTTCAGCTACCGGGAACGCACTGTCGACCGACTTGAGCTCCTGCAGGCAGGCGATGTCCGGTTGCTCGCGCTTGAGCCATTCCAGCAGGTTCGGCAAGCGTGCGCGCAGGCCGTTGACGTTGAACGTGGCGATCCGCAGGTTTTTCATCGTCCAGGCTCCGGCGAACAAGGTGGGAAAATTGTGACCCTGTGGCGGCGCCGGTGGTTGCATCGGATCAACCGGCCGCGACTGATGATCGATACTGCAGCTCGATAACCGCTCGTCAGCCAATCGGCACCAACGGGTAAACGTGTCAGACCAACGTCAGGTAACCGCCCCTTTCTGGAGACGTACCATGACTACCCGTACACTCACTTCTTTGTTGCTCGCCGGCCTGCTGGCTACGACTTCGGCTGCCAGCTTCGCGGCGAACGACAGTTCCGGTACATCGAGCACCAACCCCGACGTCAACAAAAGCACGCCCAAACCACCGGACAACACCCCAGGCGCACCGGCCGGCAGTAACGGCGCGGGTAGCCCCGGATCTGGCAATGGCACCGGCACCAACGGCGGCGCCATGGGTTCTGGTTCGGGGGCTGGCGGCGGCACCGGTGCGGCGGGCGGCGGGACCGGCGGTGCGGGCGGTGGCTCGGGCAGCTGAACGAACCGGCGTTACGGTGAGTGATGAGGCCTGTGAGAGGGAGTTTGCTCCCTCTCCTCTGCTGGAGCGCTGAAACTTCAGCGATCCGAACGCATCAACTCGGCAACCTCCGATTCCAGCGACAACACCGCCGCGCGATTACGCCCGGCATTTTTCGCCTGATACAACGCCGCGTCGGCACGCTGGATAAATTCTTCCAGGCTGTCGTTTCCGCTGGGCACAAACGCGTAGCAACCCAGGCTCACCGTCAGGTAGCCGGTCGGCGAACCGCTGTGGGTGATGCGCTTGTCCATCACGCTGCGGCGGATCTGCCCGGCAATCGCCAGCGTGCCGTTGATGTCAGTGTCCGGCAGCAGCACCGCGAACTCTTCGCCGCCGTAACGTACTGCCAGGTCAGCCTTGCGCTGGCAACTGTTCTTCAGCACTTGGGCCACCTGGGTCAGGCAATGATCCCCCGCCACATGGCCGTAGGCATCGTTGTAGCGTTTGAAGAAATCGATATCGAGCATGATCAGGCCGACCGGACTCGACTGCCGTGCACCGCGGGCGAATTCGATGTCCAGCGATTGCTCGAACAGCCGCCGGTTCGCCAGTCCGGTCAGGCTGTCATGAGTCGCAATCTGCTCCAGTGCGCGCTGCGCCCTGCGCAAGTTTTTCTCGATGCGCTCACCGTCACGCACCTGATGAATGAACACCCAGCCGAACAGGCCGACGCCGAGGATCACCAGCGCCACAATCACGCTGGACTGAAAGGCCCGCTCGGACCAACCCTTGAGAATCGTGTCGCGCGAAGAGGCGGACGCGACCACCAGCGGGTAAGCCGTCAGCTGCCGGTAGCCATATAAACGCACCACGCCGTCGACCACCGATCTGATCATCGCCGTACCGGCCGGCGCTTCAGGCAGCAGCTTCTGATAGATCTTGCCCCGCGCCAGCGACGAGCCGATCAGGCTCTCGTCGAACGGCCGCCGCGCCAGCAGGGTGCCGTCCTTGAGGCCGAGAAACATGATGCCGCTATCATCGAGGCTGAAGCTTTTGAAGAAGCGGTCGAAGTACGCCATCTTGATCCCGGCCATCAGCACGCCCTGAAAGTTGCCGGCGCGGTCATTGATGCGCTTCGAGATCGGAATGATCCACTCTCCATTTTCCCGACTGCGGATCGCCGGGCCGATGTGCGCCACGGTAGAAACGTTTTGCTGGTGAAACTTGAAGTACTCGCGGTCGGCCACGCCGTTGCCACGAGGCAAGTCCGGGAACGAGGTGATCACCCACTGCCCCTCGCGGTCGAACAGGAACATGCCGTGCAGCTGTTCCAGTTGCTGCACCCGACGGGCGAAGGTCTGCTGCAGGCGTGGTCGTTGCGCGGCGCCATATCCGCCGTCCTCGACCCAGTCGGCGAGACTGGTGAGCACCAGATCGGCAGCCAGAAACGTGTCTTCGGCCTGCTGCGCCATGGCTCGGGTCAAGTTGGTGGAGGCAACCTGCGCGTTCGCCAGGTCCTGACGCCGCGTCTGCTCCAGCTGCAAATAAAGCAAGCCGGACAGGCACAGGCACACCGCAACGATGAACAGCGCTGCCGCCTTACGCAACGGCAGGCGTTTAAGCGTGCCGGGAGTTTGATGCGGTTCGTGAATGGGGATTGGCAAAAACGTGTCCTGGGCAGGTACGACAGGGGCCGCAGCCCGAAACCCTTACTTTTTGTGAGCGTAGCCCACCGGGATGCGCACGGCAAACCCGCCGCGCCTACACACGCCCGCCCCGTTGTATCGGCGCGCGAGGGATTTGGATGAACGCCGCGCCGCGATTTATTTTCAGAGGTCGTTTTGCAGGTGATCGCCCTCGCGTATCTGCGCAGGGCATTCGCGCAGGGCACCAGTGGCAGCTATCGGGGTTTGTTGATTTCCCGCAGCAAATCCGCGACCGGCAGGTTCATGGTGTTTGAGTAGTAGGGTTTATAGCCATACGCGGTGACGACGACTTTGCAGGGGATTTGTTGTTTGTTGGCGAGGAGTTGATTCAGCTCTGCCACCGAGAGATTTCTTTCAGAACTCCGGTTGCTTGAAGTTTCACTCAAGAATGCGCGAGTGAGATAGGAAAACTTGGCCTTGTTGTTTTCATTTTTTTCCGAGCGTATCAAACCGGTGGCGGAAAACTGTATGGCTTTGCCTACTGAGAAATCATGATCATCCGCCAATGCGCAATGAAGCATGCCCGAAATCACCCCAACTCGCTCTCCGCGATCAAAAAGATCCAACACATCAACGTCCGACTGATACCGGATGACGTATAGCAGCGACTTTTCTCTTTCCACAGACTCGAAGCTCAGGTTTGCCGGAGGCTTTGTGTGATCCTTCGCACAACCAGAGCAGAAAGCGAGCAAGCCGCAAAGTAGTAACCTGTACATCATGGAAAATCCTTCATGATTGAATCAAAAAGCATATCGGCTGCCGATTTGCTCCCTGCGATACGGGCAGTAAACAACCCCCATGCATTTGCATGATTAGTGTCTACATTGACGTTCAATGAAGGGCCACATGAGATAAGCCACTTTTCACCAAAATCAGCGACTCCATCTGACGAATCTCTTTTAGTTGGCATTGCTTTGATATTGATCCAATCGGCAGCAATTGGATCAGGACGCTCGCGATAAATATCAGAACCCAACCAGACCAGGGCCCCTTCACCCACGGGATCAAGGGTAATAAGCATCTGAATCCGGTAACCCCATTGCGACATGATCTTTGTCAGATGCGCACCATTCCAACCGCCGAGGCTATGACCCACGATATAGACAGGACAGCTCTTGTAGGGAATCAGACTCAGGACATGACGCTGAATATCCTGTTTTCCTCTGACTTCGTTGTAGCCCAGCCACTCAGACTTGTATTTACCCTCCTTAGCCAAGCTTGTCGTGCGCTCATCAAAATCCTTCCGTGCCTCTTGGATGTTTCCATAAGGCCCCGAAAAATAATAACGTTCCTTATCCCCGGCGCCTCCAACGAAAACAACAATCGCCTTGGTACTCTCCACCGGCACAGGCTTGTCACTGACATCCTTCTTGTCCATCAGCGCATGTTCCTTGTGCAACTTGTAATTGTTGCCTTTCGCGCACGTTACTGTTTCAGCCGCCATGCCTCACTCCTCCAGAAACAGCTTGATGGTTTCAGGCAGGTGCGAGCTGACTTCGTGGGTGAACCCGTTAGCGTCAGACACCCCGTGTTCCAGTCGCCCATCTGCGCGCTGAATCACGTAGGGATGATTGATCATGGGCTCACCGGTCACGTCATTGACCAGTTTCAACTTGTCCGTGAAATGCACCGGCATCGGCAGCAAACCACTGAAAGGTGCCGCTGTTACCGTGTCACCAATGATGACCGTGCCGGATCCACCAATGACCACATTGCCGTGCCCTCCGGTGCTGTCCAGGGTCGCGGCGTTCAAGCCATTGATAAACACCGTCGAAGAAACGCCGCCAGTAATCGGGCTGCCGCACGCTGATTTATCAGTCATTCGTGCAGCCGCCAAGCCGTCGAAATTCACGTTCGGCGAGCCACTGGCAATCGGATTGGTGCCATGTCCCGGGAGTGGGCAGGCGGTCGGATCGGTGACGCGGGCGGCGGGTTTTCCGCTCATGAACAGCTCCTTGCAGTGTTGCGGGTCATCCTTTTGGGGGCGCAAGCATGCGTGAATTTCCAGGGTGCTTCAAACCTCCAGGCAAAAAAAGGCGCCCGATCGAGGCGCCTTTTTCATTCGTGCAAACCACTCACATCAACGCGACGGCGGCACCCGAATATCCCCCGCCCGGCACTGGGTCTTCACGCCCTTGCCGCAAGCACCGAACTGCAGATCCTTGCCCATGCATACCCGCACTTCCGAGAGTTCCGGGCCGCTGCAGATCACCGCGATGCCATTGGCAGGGATCCCCGGGTTGGCCTTGCGGAACAGGTCGGCGATTTCCTGGGCTTCGAAATAATACGAGGAACTGAACGGCTGCAGCTCTTGCGGGATCTTCACCGCGCTCACCGCTTTGTCCGCCTCATCCAGATAGCCCATCGCGCCCAGACCGCTGCAAGTGCCGTGCTTGGACCATTCGTGATCAAGCAGTTTTTTGGTCGGGAACAGCGTCAGACCTTTGGTCGTCTCCGCCGCCGACAGCGTGGTCAATGGTGGGCAGGATTCCGGCCAGCCGCCATTGGCGTATTGCGGCCACAGACCGTGCAATACGAAGCCGTAGCCCTTGCCGGAACATTGCACGTCATCTTTGTGAGTGAGGCAAAAGGTCGGCGACCAGGACAGCGTCAGCAGGTAGTAATCGAACTGCCCCGCCACCGCTTCCGTTTGCACCTTGCTGGCGTGCGACTGACGCGCCGAACTCAGGCCGATGCTACCGGCCGTCAGCGCGATCAGCGCCAGAATTGTAAACAGCTTTTTCATGGACCCGCTCCTTGCGTTTGATTACCTGTTCCAGTTACGGCTGATATGAACAGCCGGAAACATCTTTTCATAAAGAAATTTCAACCCTGTGACGAGAACAGTCGGTTGGAATTGGCGTGAAAAGCGCCGGGCAATCCGTGGAAAAAGAGATATCACCTTGACATCACTCCGTCACACCTCTAAAAAGTGCGGACAAATTGGATCCGAAGTAAAAATCTGATGGGGCCAGAGGCAAAATCGCCAAGGAGCTGTAAACAATGAAAAAATTCTTTATAAGAATTCTTGCTGCAACGGGAATCGCAGGCATCGCTTTTACTCTATTCGCAAGTGGTTATCTGATCTACTTGAGAGAACAGCCGATATTTATAAAGATCGCAGCGGCGTTGATAGCCATGCTCTCCGCCTTTAAAGCCTACAAATATCTCAAGCACGCAATAGAACATGCCCAGGGCAAAAAAGACGCACCAAAGCTGAGCACTCCAGTCTTTATGGTTACCGGTGCGGTGTTGATGTTTTTCGTAACCCGCTATCTAAGCAACAACCCATTGATTTAAAACCATTCCCTTTACGACTTAGTACGCACATCACGCGCCCTGATCATTCAAACACAAGGACAGCCAAACCAATGGACTTTAAAAACATGGCAAATGCCGAGTACTTGTTAATGCACAAGGACTTTTACAAAACACAAGAAAGCATCGAAGAGATCCTCGTTAACAAAGCAGATGAAAACTCCCTGACATTGCTTTCTTCTCTTTCATTCAAGCATCATCAAGCGAAAGTCTTTAAAGAATGGTCCGTTTCCAGGCTCGCAAATAACAAATCTCAAAAGCAACTGCTTGAACAACATACCCCTTATGGCAGATTACAGATCTGGACTTGCTGGAAACACTATCTTTCCCATTTAAATCGGAAGCCATCGCAACAATCATTGCAGGATAGCTTAGCGACATTACATCGCACCTTTTGCAAACTAAACGACTCCGATGGCGAACAACAACACCCGCAACAGTATTTTTTGACTACGACAACCGCTTTTTCCAGGGACAGCTGGGAATTTCAGTTTATTCGAGCAAAAAAAATCTTCCTGGAAAACGAAACCCTCGCCCCTTACATCTCCGACTTTGAAAGCCACTACAATATAAAGCTTGTCGACTATTTGAATATTGTTTATTTAATTGTCAACATCTACCATTTGAAGGACGACATCGATTATCTCAACCCCACCCAGCTCGATCAATGGATCCTCGACATTGACCAAATTTGCACAAGCGCTCCGGTTAATCGCAAAACGCTCACCGAAGTGCTGAGCCTCATTTCCAGCCCCCTTGAAGAAAGCCAGTCATTTGCAAAAAGCACGTTAGACGAACCAAACAACTTTACACTTTTCCGAAACCGTCCTTTTATAAAACTGAGCGAAACTCGATACCTCCCTATCGAAGGCAAGCTTGTTGAAGATCTACTATTCAACAATCTGTATTACAAGATCAAAGATCTTTATGTTGGAAAGTCACCATTCATGGATGATTTTGGAGGCGCCTTCGAAACGTATGCCGTCAATCTCTCCAACACGGCGTTTTCAGAAAAGAAAGACCAATACAAAATCATCCCCGAATTTCCTTTCGGCAAACCCCAACGCAAGTCTCCTGACTTGATGATTTCCTGCCCGGAAAACAACTCAGTAACCGTGATCGAAATAAAGTCAGCACGGGTTCTCGACCGGGTATTTTCAACCGAGCGCGATGATCAAGCGGTCGACAACTCTTTCGAGAAAACCAAAGCGCGCCCCCTCATTCAAGCTCGCACTTGCATAGGAGAAATAGTTCAGCGTAAAGTTCACCCGGATCTGACTGACAGCCAATACTATCAGTTCCTTGCGGTCACAATGAATGACTTCCCGCTTATACTGGAAAACATTGTCTTCACTGACCCAGCCGGCGAAGACATCAGTTCGTCACTTTTCTCGATGAACATCGAAGCATATGAAGTCCTTTTAAAAATCATTTCCTGCGACTATGAGCTCACACTGGACAACATACTTA
Organism: Pseudomonas sp. S8; assembly: GCF_050473925.1. Lineage (NCBI taxonomy): Bacteria > Pseudomonadati > Pseudomonadota > Gammaproteobacteria > Pseudomonadales > Pseudomonadaceae > Pseudomonas > Pseudomonas sp. S8. Next base: position 293,910 of record NZ_JBFDVZ010000016.1, on the reverse strand, counting down.
ATGGCTACAATCATTACAAACACAAAATGTCGATAAAGACCTATCTCAGCAGAGTGTTCACGCACAATAATCTTCATAGCGAAACGTTCGTGAAAATCATTCACGATTCAAGATCCGAATACATAGACTACTTACGCGCTTCTCGTAATTCTTAATAAGCCGAGGTCAAAAAAAGACAGGCCGAAACTAATGTTTCGGTCTATCCATTTCCCTAAAACAGCGCCTCCCAGAGAAGGTCATTCATCCCAACGCAGTCCAGAATGTACGGCTGAGTTCCAGACTGTCTTCTTGCGATTTTGGCGGTACCTTCATGACGCAAGGCAACACCACACCCCGTTGAAAGGTCTACGATTAACAGGCAGACATCAAACCAAGGGATCCGAAATGAGTAAAGCAGACGAACTCGCCGCCAAACTCAAGCAAACCCGGCACACCCACGCGGATGCCGCGCTGGAGATCGATTGCTGGCCGGCGCAGGTCTACGATCTGTACCACCGCATCGAGGTCTGGCTGCAGCCCGTCACCGAAGTCGGCCTGAAAATCCGCCGCAATCCGACCCACGTTTGCGAAAGCTCACCCGATGGCGAAAGCCACGATTACGCGATCGACCAACTGGTGATCGAAGCCAACCAGCAAACCCTGACCTTTGATCCCATCGCCCGGTTTACCGAGGACGGCGCCGGCCGCGTGCAGATCACCCTGCCGGATCGCAACACCTACCTGCTGCGCACCGTCGATGAACATCATGAAAGCCATTGGTGGTTGCAGACGGTGGAAACCGGGCAGGAGCTGGATGCGATTGCGCTGACCGAGAACAACCTGTTGCAGGTGGTGCAGGAAGGTCTGGGCCTGTAACAGGAACGGGCAAACTGTCAAAACTGTAATCCCGCCCTCAGCCAACTGAAAGCCAGCGCTGGTTAGCCTCCCCGTCATGTTTCAAACGGGGACTTCCAGCGCATGCCTTCCAACACTTCAAGACGCACCTTCGTCAAAGGCCTGGCCGCCAGTGGCCTGCTCGGCGGCCTCGGTCTGTGGCGCGCGCCGGTCTGGGCGCTGAGCGGGCCAGGGCAGATCAATGAGCTGAGCGGCAGCGAGTTCGAGCTGTTCATCGGCGAAACCCCGGTCAACTTCACCGGCAGCCCGCGCACTGCGCTGACCATCAATGGCAGCCTGCCCGGTCCGCTTCTGCGCTGGCGCGAAGGCGACACGGTGACGCTGCGGGTGCGTAATCGGCTCAAGGATAGCACTTCGATTCACTGGCACGGCATCCTGCTGCCGGCCAACATGGACGGCGTGCCGGGTCTGAGTTTTCACGGCATCGAACCGGGCGGCGTGTATGTCTACCAGTTCAAGGTGCGACAGCACGGCACTTACTGGTATCACAGCCACTCCGGCTTGCAGGAACAGGCCGGGGTCTACGGGCCGTTGGTGATCGATGCGAAAGAACCGGAGCCGTTCCACTACGACCGCGACTACGTGGTGATGCTCAGCGACTGGACCGACGAGGACCCGGCCAGCCTGATGAAGACCCTGAAAAAACAGTCCGACTATTACAACTACCACAAGCGCACCGTCGGCGATTTTATCGACGACGTCAGCGACAAAGGCTGGAGTGCCACCGTCGCCGACCGCACGATGTGGGCGCAAATGAAGATGAACCCCACCGACATCGCCGACGTCAGTGGCGCCACCTACACCTTCCTGATCAACGGCCACGCCCCTGATTCGAATTGGACCGGCCTGTTTCGCCCCGGCGAAAAACTGCGCCTGCGGCTGATCAACGGCTCGGCCATGACCTACTTCGACGTACGCATACCCGGGCTGAAAATGACCGTGGTGGCGGCGGACGGTTTGCACGTCAAACCGGTCAGCGTCGATGAACTGCGCATTGCGGTGGCGGAAACCTACGACGTGATCGTCGAGCCCGCCGCCGACGCTTATACCCTGTTCGCCCAGGCCATGGACCGCAGCGGTTACGCCCGCGCCACCCTCGCGTCCCGCGCCGGTCTGACGGCCCCGGTGCCAGCGCTGGATTCGCGCCCATTGGTGACCATGGACGACATGGGCATGGGTGGCATGGACCACGGCTCGATGGACATGAGCGACATGGCGGGCATGGACCACTCGGCGATGGGCCCGATGCAATCGCACCCCGCCAGCGAAAAAGACAATCCGCTGGTGGACATGCAAGCCATGACCCCCACACCGAAACTCGACGACCCCGGCCTCGGGCTGCGCAACAACGGCCGTCGCGTGCTGACTTACGCCGACCTGCGCAGCACCTTCGACGACCCGGATGGCCGCGATCCCGGGCGCACGATCGAGCTGCACCTGACCGGGCACATGGAGAAGTTCGCCTGGTCGTTCAACGGCATCAAGTTCTCCGACGCCGAGCCGCTGCGCCTCAAGTACGGCGAGCGCATCCGTCTGGTGCTGGTCAACGACACGATGATGACCCACCCCATCCACCTGCACGGCATGTGGAGCGATCTGGAAGACGAAAACGGCAACTTCCAGGTGCGCAAACACACCATCGACATGCCTCCCGGCACCCGTCGCAGCTATCGGGTCACGGCCGATGCATTGGGCCGCTGGGCCTATCACTGCCATCTGCTTTATCACATGGAAACGGGCATGTTCCGCGAAGTGCGGGTGGAAGAATGAAGGGGCTGATGATGACTCGATTTGCAGCGTTCTCCGTGTTGTTCATCGGCACCTCCGTCATGGCCGCCAACGACATGCAAGGCATGGATCACAGCCAGATGCCCGGCATGGATCACTCGATGCAAAGCATGGACGACGGCATGATGCAGCCTGCCGCACCCACTGAAAGCCGCACGCCGATCCCTGCGCTGACCGACGCCGACCGCGCCGCCGTGTTCGCCAGCCCCGGCGGCCATCAGGTGCATGACAGCGCGATCAACAGCTACTTCCTCGCCGACAAACTTGAGTGGCAAAACGCCGATGACGGCAGCGCTTTGGCCTGGGATCTGTCCGGCTGGATCGGCGGCGACATCGATCGCCTGTGGCTGCGCTCCGAAGGCGAACGCAGCAACGGCAAGACCGAGGACGCCGAGCTCCAGGCATTGTGGGGTCATGCGATTTCGCCGTGGTGGGACGTGGTCAGCGGCGTGCGTCAGGACTTCAATCCCGGCGCCGCACAAACCTGGGCCGCTTTCGGTCTGCAGGGCATGGCGCTGTACAACTTCGAAGCCGAGGCCACGGCGTTTCTCGGTGAGGGCGGACAAAGCGCGCTGCGGCTGGAAGGCGACTACGACATTCTGCTGACTAACCGGCTGATCCTGCAGCCCACCGCCGAACTCAACGTCTACGGCAAAAACGACCCGCAACGCGGGATCGGTTCGGGCCTCGCGAACACCGAAGCCGGCCTGCGCCTGCGCTATGAAATCCGCCGCGAATTCGCGCCGTACCTCGGCGTGACGTGGAACCGCACCTACGGCAACACCGCCGATTACGCCCGCGAAGAAGGCGAAAGTCGCAGCGAAGCACGCCTCGTACTCGGTGTGCGGCTGTGGTTTTGAATCCCATTAAAAAACAACCCGGAGTCTTGCATGCGCACATTGAATATCACCTTGGCACTCGCCAGCGGATTGCTCTTGAGCACCCTCGCCCAGGCCCACCCGAAACTGCTGTCATCAACCCCGGCCGAAGGTGCTGACGGCGCAGCGCCGGACAAGATCGAGCTGCACTTTTCAGAAAACCTGTTGGCCCGGTTCTCCGGCGCCAAACTGGTGATGACCGAGATGCCCGGCATGGCCCATTCACCGATGCCGATGAAGGCCAGAGTCAGCGCTGGCAGCGACCCGAAATCCATGCTCGTCACCCCGCTCGTGCCGTTGCCCGCCGGCACCTACCAGGTCGAGTGGCGCGCGGTGTCGTCCGACACGCACCCGATCACCGGCAACGTCACGTTCAAAGTGAAGTGAGCGATGGCTGAACTGATCAACATCATTTTGCGCCTGGCGTTGTATGTGGATTTGCTGCTGTTGTTCGGGGTGGGGTTGTTTACGCTGTACAGCGCTGACGCCGACCTGCGGTCTGGCCCGATGCTGCGTGGATTGGCATTGATCGGGGCACTGCTGTCAGTGGCTGGATTGCTGCTGATGACGAGCGCCATGAGTGGCGAAACCGAACTCGCCGCACTCTGGCCGCATCTGCAGATGATGCTGCTGGAAACGGACGTCGGGCTGGCGTGGGGGCTGCGCATGATTGCACTGATCGTCGTGCTGGCTCAGCCGGGGAAGTGGCTCGCGTCGATGGCCGGCGCGGTTGTCCTCAGCTCCCTTGCGTGGAGTGGGCACGGGGCCATGGACGAGGGCTCGCTGCGGTTCTGGCATTTCCTCAGCGACATCCTGCATCTGCTGGCGGCAGGGGCATGGTTGGGCGGGATGCTGGCGCTGGTGTTGCTGGCGCGGGGTCGTGTGGATGAAGCGCGGATTCGCCTGCTGGCTGAGGCAGTGAAACGCTTCGAATGGGTCGGCGCGACGATTGTGCTGACGCTGTCGGTGAGCGGCGTGGTGAATTACCTGTTCATCGTCGGCCCGAGGCTGGATGACGTGCTGCTCGGCACTTACGGTGTGTTGCTGGCGATCAAGGTTGTGCTGTTTGCCGGGATGCTGGTATTGGCCGCGCTGAACCGCTTCCACCTCGGGCCGGCGCTGGAGCGATCACTACGCGATGGACAGCACGTCATCGCGGCGAACGCACTCAGGCGCAGTGTGCTGCTGGAACTCGGCATGGCCCTGCTGATCGTGGCGCTGGTGGCGTGGCTCGGCACGTTGAGTCCGGACGCGGGATGACACCCGCGAAGGCCTTTCACTACACTGGCTCACCGTCCTCTGCAGAAGCCCGATGTTCATGACTATTCTAAAAAGCACGATGATCCTTTGCGGCGCGCTGACCCTGGCCGCAGGTGTGCAAGCTCAGGAAGCCACTTCGCACCTCGACAGCATCCAGCAACAAGGCCAACTGCGCGTCTGCACCACCGGCGACTACAAGCCCTACACCTTCAAGCGCGCCGACGGCGAATTTGAAGGCATCGACATCGCCATGGCGCGCTCGCTGGCCGACAGCCTCGGGGTCAAAGTCGAGTGGGTGCCGACCACCTGGAAAACCCTGATGCCGGACATGCAGGCCGGCAAGTGCGACATCGGCATGGGCGGCATTTCGGTAACGCTGGAACGGCAGAAAAAAGCCTTCTTCAGCAACACCCTCGACAGCGACGGCAAGATCCCGCTGGTGCGCTGCGCCGAGCAGGCCAAATACCAGACCATCGAGCAGATCAACCAGCCAGACGTGCGCCTGGTGGAACCGGCCGGCGGTACCAACGAAGCCTTCGTCCACGCCTTCCTGCCCAAGGCCCAACTGGCCCTGCACGACAACGTGACGATCTTCCAGCAACTGCTCGACAACCAGGCCGACGTGATGATCACCGACGCCTCGGAAGCGCTGTATCAGCAGAAACTCAAACCGGGGTTGTGTGCGGTGAATCCGCATCAGTACATGCAGTATGGCGAGAAGGCGTATCTGCTGCCGCGCGATGACATCAGCTGGAAGCTGTACGTCGATCAGTGGCTGCATTTGAGCAAAGTCACTGGCAGTTATCAGAAGGTCATTGGTGAGTGGCTGGCAGTGCCGCAGTAATCGTCCAGGCACAAACAGTTGTGGCGAGGGAGCTTGCTCCCGCTGGACTGCGCAGCAGGCCTTCTTTTGAGGGGCCGCTTCGCGACCCAGCGGGAGCAAGCTCCCTCGCCACATTGATTCTCAGCCACAAAATCCATCAGTCATCATGCAACATCCCGGAGCTGTACTGATTCAAGCTGCTGCCAATGCTGTTGCCGCCAAACTTCAGGGTCGTGGCATGACTGCGCCCTTCGGGCGACTGACAATCCGCAGAAAAACAACTAGTGGTGGTCAAGCCACCGGTGCCCGAACAGGCACTCAATACCGAGACAGTTGCAGCGATCAACAGCACTTTGACGACATCGGCGCGCATGGTACGGCTCCCCTTGGGATGATCTTGTGCAAGCATCCTAGGCGTTCACCGCACCCGGCAATATGAAACCTGGCTGATCGACAGCACGGGTTCAGCTTCGCATCAAACCGTCCGCCACGCCCCGGCAGGAATCTGCGCCATCGCCTCGAACGCCGGTTTGGCGAACCAGAATCCCTGCATCAGATAAATCCCGCAATCGGCCAGGAAATCCCGCTCCTCCGGGTGCTCGATGCCCTCGGCAATCACCTCGATCCCCAGTTCGGTACACATGCCCACCACGCCCCGCACAATTGCCTGACGTACGCGGTCGCGGTGAATACCGCGTATCAGCGCCATGTCCAGTTTGATCAGATCCGGTTGAAAGTCCGCCAGCAGATTCAACCCGGAATACCCCGCACCGAAGTCATCGATGGCGGTCTTGAAGCCAAACTCGCGGTACTCGCGCAAGATGTTCATCAAGTGCTTGTTGCTTTCGACGTGCTCGCCCTCGACCGCTTCGAAGATCAACCGCTCAAGCGGAAACGCATGCGCCCGCGCCGCCTCCAGCGTGCTGCGAATGCACAGATCCGGGCGATAAACCGCGTTGGGCAGGAAGTTGATCGAGAGAAAACCGGTGAGGCCCAACTGCGCGGCGGTGGAGATTGCCCGCACGCGGCACAGTTGATCGAAGCGATAGCGGTTCTGGTCATCGACCTGCTGCAGCACCGACAGCGCCCCTTCGCCCTGCACGCCACGGACCAACGCCTCGTGGGCGAAGGTCGATTGATCACGCACATCGACAATCGGCTGGAACGCGAAGGAGAACGCCATGTCGGCCTCGCCTTTTTGTCGGCAGCCTTGGCACCCCCCGCTGGGCTGGGGGAAAACTGGAGTTTTGGTCATGACGCCCCCTGAGAGCGGGTTGCAACCATCCATGGCCCAGAAAAAAATCACTGCACGGACCGGGTGGCGCCGCTTGGCGGCCCCCGCTTATACAGGCTGACCGGTCAATTCCGGCCAAGTTCATTGCGAAATGCCATCAGGTGCGGAAATGCGCCGTCATGCGTTGCAGGTCCTGCCCCAGCGACGCCAGCTCAAGGGTCGCAGCAGCACTTTCTTCGCTGGCGACGGCCGACTGATCAGCCACATCGCGCACGCTGACGATGCTGCGATTGATCTCATCGGCCACCGCACTTTGCTGCTCGGCGGCGGCGGAAATCTGCAGGCTCATTTGCTGGATCGTGCCGATCGACTGGTTGATCTCGGTAATCGCCTGCTCGGCCTTCTGTGCCAGCACCACGGTGTCCAGCGTGCGCTCGCGGCTGGATGTCATCAGCGTAGATGCCGCTTGCGTGCCCTGCTGCAGAGTGACAATCAGCGCTTCGATTTCCTTGGTCGAATCCTGGGTGCGCTGCGCCAGCGAGCGCACTTCATCGGCAACCACCGCAAAACCACGGCCCTGCTCCCCCGCCCGCGCCGCTTCAATCGCCGCGTTCAGCGCCAACAGGTTGGTCTGCTCGGCGACAGCCTTGATCACATCGATGACCTTGCCGATCTGCTCACTGTCCTGGGACAGCACGTTCATTGCCGCGCCCAGGTCCTCGATCGCCACCGACAGCTCGCTGATCTGCACAGTCGCCTGCTTGACCACCGCACTGCCGTGACGTGCCTGCTGATCGGCCAAGGTCGCGGCGGCAGATGCGTCGGTGGTGTTGCGCGCGACCTCCTGCACCGTCGAGGCCATTTCGTGCATCGCCGTGGCGACCTGATCCACCTCGACTTTCTGCTGGCGCACACCGGCGCTGGTCTGCTCACTCATCGCCGATAGCTTCTCGGCCGACGTCGAAATATGGGTCACGCCGTTACCGATTCCCTGCACCAGCGTGTTCAGACTTTGCGCCATGTCCTGCATCGCGTTTTGCAGATCGCCCAACTCATCCTTGCGGCTGGATTTGGCTTGCACCGTCAGATCGCCCTTGGCAATCCGCCGCGCCAGCTCCACCGTCAGCGCCAGCGGCCCGGTGATCTGCCGCGAAATAAGCACTGCAGCCAACAGACCGACCACCAGCGCCAGCACCGTCAGCACGGCAATCTGAATAAAAGCACGATGTTGATCGTCCCGCGCCAGACGCTGCTGGGTGTCCATCAGCCCGGTCATGATGCTGTCCATCGCCTGGCTCTGTTGATCCACCTGCTGGCGCAGGCTCTGCTTCTGCTCGAACAGCGCGGCAACCTCCACCAGCACCTCGCGATACCGCCGGATCCCGGCCTGCGTCTCTTCAAGCTGACTCGACAGGGCCGCCGGCAACCCGCTGCGCGCCTTGCTCATGTCGGCCAGGAAGGCATCAGTGGTGTCCAGCAGCACTTTTTTGTTGGCCTCACTCGGCACCGCGATATAACGCCGCAGCATCAGACGAAACATCGTCATGCCATTGCGCAGATCCGCCACCGTGCGCAAGTCCGCCACACGCGCACTATCGACTGACGCCAACGCACTGGCCGTGGCGCTCTCGAACAGCCTGTTGAAGGTCTCGGCGTACTTGTCCGACATCGCTCCTAACGGTTTCAGCGCATCGCTGGTCGCCTTGTCCGCCTCGACCAGACGCTTGACCTGCTGATCGTAAGCCAGCGTGGTGTCCTGCAAACGCTTCAAGGCCTGCTGGTTTTCCGCTCGCGTCAGAGTCTGCAAGGCCTTGGCGATCAGCCCTTGCAACACCGTCAGCCGCGACTGATAAGCCTCGGCAAACGCCGCGTCCGCCGCCGCCTCGTACTGCTTCTCCGACAACCGCATGTCCTGCGACGCATCGTTGAGCGTGCCGATCAGACGCGTGGTGTCCAGGCGATCCACCAGCACATTGCTGCTGTTATAGCCAATGAAGGCCACCGCCCCCACCGCCAGCAAAAGAACGCCAAACCCGGCCCCCAACTTTCGGGAAACCTTGATGTTGCCCAGGAAATTCGATGCTTCTGCCATGTTCAGCCTCTAACGCCCTGACGCGATTCAGCGTCAGGCACAAAAAGTAGATCTCTGATAACCGGAGTTACCGCTCATATTCGGGGGCGTCATCCTGAGCAAATGGCGGACAGCTCCAACTGTCCCGGCTGCAACAGACTGACGCGAAGAACCGTACCGACGGCGCACGCACCAGCGGACAAATCCAGGGTTTGCGCTGGATTTATCGTTTCAGCAAAGGTGTTGGAACGGATGCTATAAATTTTGGGAAAAGTTGTACAACTTTATATTTTTGTATAATCGTTGAACTTTTTTGAACGCGTGATGACGCATTGCCATCACTTTTTGTGGCACATCGCTATTGCTGCGTAAACAGGCTGAAATCCGCGATTTTCGGCGGTTGTTTTGCGCATCGACTGAGCGCCCTCCGCGACCCCGCTGCTTGCCACGGAGGGCAGCGGTCTACGCTTTGAGCTCGACGTTATCCAGCGCCTGATTCACCGCCAACTCCCCCAACATCACCACCTGCGCAATGCCCAGCAGCGTCTTGCGGTGCGAGACATCCAGCAACGCGGCGAAATCGTTGAGCATGGTGGTGGCGGAACCCAGGGATTCACTGGCGTTGGCGAGCAGGGATTCAGTGTCGTAGGCCGGGTTGGCGAGGAACATCGGTTTGGATTGATCGCCGCTGGCCATGATCTGGCTGGCCGGGGTGAGGTAGTGATCGAGGGCGCGCTCGGCGGCGTCGTGGAGTTTGCGGGAATCGAGGGATTCGTAGGGGGATGCGGGGTTGGATTCGGGTGGGTTGGGTGTTGGTTTGAACATGGATGAAACTCCTAACACTTTTAGTGAGGGCTTCACCCTTTCGCTACCAAACGAAGGGTGGCGGCCATGAACAGGTTGGTAGACCGGGTGTTAGGAGCCGGCGCGCCCGAAGACGCCCTGTACATGACCACCATAGACCCCGATCGACAGCACGATCGGTGATGGTGACGCTGTACATCTAACACGCGGGCTACCAAACCCGGTCACTGGTTTTCAGTGACCCGAGAACGATAGAACCCAAGGTCTAGACGTACAAGCCGGCGAATTCTGTCTTAGGTGTAGGGGGAGGCGCAAGGCGTTGTAGGGCTAAGGTAGTACAGATAACCACACTTTAAACAAGACGCATCTAAACCGTTTAAAATTTGGGAGCTTTGTCCCAAAGCGCGGTTCCAGGCAAGTCTGATAACGTCAGCACCGGTTCATTTGTTGACAGGTCTGGATGAAGAGCTTTCAGAAAGTGCTAAAGCACTTCAGCACGACTAGAAACGCAACCTCACCATGAAGTGACTTTATTTTGAAAACATAGAAATTACCGATCCACTACCGTCACGAACGAGAGCTTGGCACTCAATTGCATCTCCTATCTACTCAACCGTAGCAACCTATCCGTTATCATTAAGCGCCCGCGCCCTACACTACTTCGAATATTTCATAATATCGTCGACAGATCGTGTCGAAACCAAACTACCTGCCCTTCCTACTAGATCATAGAATTGCTGATCCGGGGTCGGACCGTCCCATGTGATCGCAACATTCGGTAGGCCAGTGGCGCAGCTAATAGACAAAGTTATGTATCCCCATAACGAAAGTGCGTTGTCTTTTTGCCTTCGGGTTGCCTATCCAGTGTCAAGTGACGCTCAGCCTGGAGTTTTGAAGGATTGACTCGCACTCTGCAAGTAGGCCGTTGAAAAGCGTAAAAAACAGCGTTTGTACCAACGCTGATCCAAAATTTACCGTTCATAAACGTACTTCCGTGATGATTTTAATAGCGCTCTAATAACTCAAAAAAATCGTATATATCGCAAAAAAATATAAAAACCTGTCATTTCTGGCAGTTCAAACCTCAACAAAAATAGTGCCAACTACCTTCTCCGACAACAAAACACATAACTACAGCAGCGAAACAAACAAAGCCTGGAGAATCAACATGACATACGTAGTGACTGACAACTGTATAAACTGCAAATACACTGAGTGTGTCGAAGTTTGCCCTGTAAATTGTTTTCATGAGGGACCAAATTTCTCGGTGATAGATCCCGAAGAGTGCATAGACTGCGGTGTGTGTGTGCCAGTATGTCCCAGCGACGCCATTTACGCCGAGGAAGACATACCTTCAAATATGGGAAATTTCATAGCAATCAACGCGGATCTCTCGCACAAATGGCCACAAATACTGAAAAAAAAAGCACCACTTCCTATGGCGGATGACTGGGTTCTCAAAGCAAATAAAATCGTTCTTCTGGAGCGCTGACAACACCTAGAGTTCTAACTAGTTCTCCGCTAAGTTTATCTTTCATAACGGGGACAGCCCGAGGAGAGCAATGCCGTGCTCCTCGAAATGCCCAAAAAAGGGTGGAAAAAGGGGTCAGATTTATTTACTACCAAGCATTCCCCGATGCTGATCCAGTTTTTTCAAGCACAGACCTCCACCAGCCTCCAAACCCGTCCGTCCCCCATTCCTGATAAACTCCCCCACCTCCCAGCCCCACCCAATCCAGAACCGCCAATGTCCCCTATCTCCGCCACACCCGCCCCACTCTCCCGCCGCTTCTCCGTCGCCCCGATGATGGATCGGACTGACACTTCTTTTACCTCCCGCAAATAAAGGGACGAACACCTCGCTGCCAGCCTGTGTACCAGTTGCGTACCATCTCTGTTTTCCTCCCTCCCCCTCCCATCGCTTCTGCCGATTGCGTTAGCAATTTTTCAGCAGCGGTTCTCGGCTCCAACCCTGGCACTGTCTATCGTCGGCAAAGGCGAGCCTTTGTGAGAGTTAAAACCGCGTGCATGAAAGGCCAGCAAACCTCCCCGTCTTCGCTTCGCCCCGTTTTCAGGTTGACCCCTGGGAAAAAGGTAATATTGGTAATTTCCATTTTTATCGACGATAAAACTCAATAAAATCAATAGGTTATATGAATTATTGAAAGGTAATAAAAGGGTAATAGAGGAGTTAGAAAATTACCCTTAGCCGTAGTAATTTCACGCCCCTACGAAAGTCTTTAAAATCAAGGACTTAGTAAAATATTACCTCTTCCCTTACCTAATATTACCTTCAAAGGTAATACATTGAGGCCACGTCCTATAAGGGCTGCAGCCATTCTTTCGCATCTGCTTACCAAAATTACCTTTTTCCCAGCACCGAACTGAAATCAGCTCCCCATTAGCTCCCTCAGGTGCCCTGCTATGCTTCCTGCTTTCCGAATGGAGTCGAAAGCATGGCCAGTGAATACTCCCTCCCCGTCGTCCTCGAAAAAATGTACGAAAACCAGTTGGGGCTTGAAGCTGCACTTATGGAATTGGTGCTCTTAGTCGAGCAACAGGGTTACAAGGTCGTGGGGGAAAATGCCCGCGGGGCACTTGAGCGCATTGGAGATAATTCTGGATTTATCAAACAAGGTTTGGCGCGACTTAAGTCACTTGAAAAGGACTAATTGAAACGTCAGAGCCGACCAGCCTTATAGAAAACTCACAACACGAGCAGCCTGTTTATAAATAAATAATAATGTGCTACGTTATGGCGAAATGCCATATACATTGCACAAAAAGGATTTCCAATGCACTTATTTAAAAAATATGTTTTTATACTTACTCTCATGTTAGCCCCTATGAGCTATGGTGCGTCTCCTCCTCAGACAAGCATCGTGCCAATTACGAAAAGCGAAACTATCGCGAGTTCACCACCTGAAGAAAAAAATACGGTTTTAGTTTCAGACCTAAAAGCCGAAATAAAAGTATTAAAAGCGCAAAACAAGCTAATTCGTGATTACCAAGGCTCAATGGCAGATACAGTTTACTGGGCGCTCGGAATAATTTCCGGCGTTTTTGCGATCCTCATGAGCTATAGCATATTCACTAACTTTAAATTTTATGAACAGGACAAAGCCAGATTAAAATCCGAGCTAGATAACGTAATCAATACGTTCAAGTCAGAATTACTTGTAAAGTTCGAACAAGACAAGAGCGACCTCGAAAAATCATTTGACTCGCGGAACGAAGCAAATATGAGAATTGTGCTTGACCAAGGAAGCGAGAGCAGAGCAAGAGTTGACGCAGTTCGAACAGAGCTTCAAAGCAAATTGGATGACGTTGTCAAAAAGCTAGAACTCCATGAAGCGAAGTTCTCTATCATGACAAAAAGCAACCATCAAGCTGAGTACGAGATGAGAACAGTTGAAGAAATGGTTTGGGAGATTAAAAATGTACCAGACTGTATTATATTGACTCAATGTCAAGGCATAAGAGCTTCGAAAGATGGTAGCTTCGACTATGCTACTAACACCGTTTTGAAGCGAATGAAAGAAACACTTCAAAAGCATTATATAGACAAAAAACGTCTATTGAAGCCCAATATTGTCAAGAGAATTGAGGATTCTTTGTTATTGGCCGGAGATAACTATACTCAGGCAATCCAAGAAATTAGGCAGATCGTCGACCTCGCATCAACTCTGGAAGCTCCAAATCCACATCCCTTGGGTGCTGCCGACCTTGGAGATTTACCTTAGGAATGGGCCTTCTACCCCCGAAACTGATTGGTTCGCTGCGAATAGGGATTTTTAGTTGATTATGACCGTTAGCTGGGTTGATCTTCGTGAGGACGTATTCGGTTAGCAAAATTGTGAAATCCGCAATTTTCCCTGCAGGCCCAATTATCTGGGCCTTCAAGGCACGTTAGCTCCTCGCTACGGTATGCTTACATCTCCTCAAACCAATTAATGAAAAATAAAAAATCTGCAAAACACGCATTTTAAATCGGCATTCCCCTGTATATCGGGGCGTTCGGCAAATCGGATCCCGGCCGATTTTTTTGGAGTGCTGCATAGGATCACTTCAATTTTTCGCAAAACACTGCATTGGGTGAAATTGCTGCGTAGCGCTGCCCCACCCCAGCCGGCTGAGGCGCAGTCCTGAACTTCACCCTTTCCGATATTGCACGAAACCGAAATGCAGACCCCGCCGGCGGGAGGGGGATAAGTGCTTTTTTACGCAAAATTTCTCCCACACGCATTCAGTTGGCGATGCCATAATCGAACACGACAAATTTGCGTCTCTTTCGAAGCAGAGCGAGAATTGCATGCCTCACATGCAATTGAATTTCAGATCAAGGAGGAAATTGTGGGAAGTATTCAATTTTTGCATTGCAATATAGATAACATGCAACGCTCGGTAACTATTAAACCTCGCGGACGAAATATATTAATCGTCGGCCAAAACGGCTCTGGCAAAACATCTTTCCTGGTGAAGTTAAGCGAAGGGTTGCGCGATTACTTAAATCATGGCCACAGCACCGAAAAACACAATAAGTCACAAATAAAAGATTACTTAAAGCATATAAAGAGCTACCCCGAGCACGAACAAAGCTATTTAGTTCAAATAAAAGACCTGCGTGACACATGGAAAAAACAGAGAAAAAGTATTTTTTTTAAAATTAGCGATGTTGAAAACCTATCAAAATTGACGCGCAAAAACTTGATAGTAATGAAATTTTTCAAAGCCCATCGAAAAGCTGCCATAAAAAAAGTTACATCCGTGAGCGGATCAGTTAATGGCAGCATTAGCAGTTTTGGAAATAGCGAACTAGCAGCAGATCTAGAACAGCATTTAGTAAACCTGAGAGTTAGAGCCGCGCTAGCGTTCTTGAAGGACGGGGAAGATTCGAGAGCTGAGACTATCGAAAAGTGGTTTGATAAATTTGAAAGCGACATACAGTACCTATTCGAAAATGACACCGTGCGGTTGAAATTCGACGCTGATCAAATGAGATATTACATAACGCAAGAAGGGCGATTGGATTACAGCTTCCAAGAGCTTTCATCCGGATACTCAGCTATTTTTGATATATTTGGAGATTTAGTAGTTCGAGCAGAATACCTCGACCTGACACCAAAAGAACTTTCCGGAATCGTCATCATTGACGAAATAGACGCTCATCTCCATGTCTCCTTGCAACGCAAAATTTTGCCTTTTTTCATACGTTCCTTTCCTAACATTCAATTCATAGTTTCTACTCACTCCCCTTTTGTATTATCGTCAGTGGATGACGTATTGATTTATGATATTAGTTCAGGGCATTCTGCTTTAGATCTTTCGATGTATTCTATCGATGCTATTACAGAAGGACTATTAGGTGTTCCTCCTATTTCAAAAAAATTAGAGGAAACCATAAAAAGCCTAAGCGAAATTACGAATAGAGAAGACTTCGACCTTGCTGTCGCAGCGGAGATAATCAGCCGTCTATCACCGTTCTCAGACTCTCTCGATGACGAATCAAAAATGCACTACGAAATAGCACGCAATAAGGTACTACGAGAAAAAGCGAGGGGAAGCGATGTTTAATGTAACTCGCAGAGAAACATCCCCCGAGTCTCTCAACGAAAAAAGCTGGAGAGGAAAAGATGTTGCAGAGGCGTTAAGGATCGACTTCTTAGACAAGTGCTATTTATGTGAAAGCAAAGAGACATTGAGCTTCAACATTGAGCACTTCGACGCTCATAGAGGAGATGACGAAAAAAAATACGAATGGACAAACTTGTTTTTTGCGTGCGCCAGATGCAACAACTTCAAAGGCACCCGAGCGAATATTTTGGACTGCACTGACCCAGCCAATGACGCACTAAGACTAATCAAGCATACGCCACCGACCACCCCCTATTCTCAAACTATCATTATCGAACCAATGAGTGACGACCCTGTAGTTATAGAAACCGCCGACCTCATTAGAGAGATATTTAATTTAGATGACACGGGAAACAGGATGGTAGCGGGCGCTTACTTAAGAAAGAAGGTATTTAGGCGTTATTATGAATTACTGAGGCACATCAACACATATGAAGATGATTACAGCTTGCCGCGGGACAAGGATTTAGCTCTCGAACATATTAAGAATTTGATGTCAAAAAAACATGAATATTCTGCATTTTTAAGATGGGCTGTATTAGACAGCCCCGAACTGGCGGGACTCGTAGAAGACTTTATTGATTAGGCATCAAGGTTATCGATTTCAATTTAGTTGAAAGATTCACAGCTTGCGCTGCCTTAGCGGTGAATAATTCGGAATCCGAGGAAGTGGGCGCTCCTCCAAGCGTATGAGTATGAATAGCTAGCTGGGTGCTCATTTGATGAAGAACATCCAGCGCTTCGCATACAACTTGGAACAAGTTGAGTTCTTCGGAGCCGATCCAGTTTTCGGGCGCCTGCATACGCTGACTGATCGCGCTCACACTTTTACGCAACCCCTCGATCCGCTCCTGCATGTCCCCACCTACCGTGGCGTTGTGCTTCTGGCCAACGACCAGGTTTAAATCCCGGCCGGTCGCCTGATGTAGATCGTCAACCGCCGCTAGGCTCGCAGATCCGCCCGACAGAAGCTTGAGCGCGCCGAGCGCCTCGATCGACTTCACACCACCCACCCTCTCGCTCGAATGGTCGTCTACTTCCCGTATGTGGCTCTGGAACTGCTCGCGGTTGTCCAGGGCTTCAACCTCGCGTTCGATGGCCTGATCCCGGATCTTGCCGTCGGTCTGCCGCAGCCAATTGCCGTCTGCATCGACGCGCTGCTGGGCGGCGCCGCTGTGCTGCCACACCTGGTCACCTTTCGGCACCTTGGGCATGCTCAGGCCGTGCGGCAAGATCGATTGAATGTAGGGCTTATTCGGCAGGCCGTATGCAAAACACACCACCACCCGCGTGCCTTCCTCCGGAAAAGCATAAATGCCCATGTCCTCGCCCCCCGTAGGCAGCGGCAGCGGAACACCTGTGAGCGGCGGCATGGCTGGATCTGGCTCGTCATCGGCGCCCAGGACTTCAATGTCGACCGCGTAGCGCGGACGAAAGTCGTCGCAGATCCCAGCATCTGCAGGCGCATCGGACACGGCGAGGACGCGGGCAAAGCGTGGTAGGTGGTAACCACCGGTGAGTTCGGGAAACTGGCGCTCTACTGCGCGGCGGATTGCGTCTTCCATCGGATGGCCATCTGGTCATTGGCGAGCGCCACGCTGGTAATGCGCTCGCCGTTGTTGATCATTGCACCAGGTCGCAACCCGGGAAGGGCCGCCACCATCGCGCTCTGGTTGCCCTGGTAGCCGTCGAACAGCTCCGTGGGGATCTGCAGCGCCGCCCGGGCGCCAAAAAAACTGTCGGCCCAGCTGCCGGCGAACACTTCGCCGTTGCCCAGCTGGTGCCAGGTGAAGTCGGGAATGCTGAACACGCGGGCCAGACTGTCCATCGCCTGGTAACCGGCGGCGAGGCTGTAGAAATACGGTGCTTTCACGCCGGCATAGGGTTGATCCGGAACACGAAAACGCAGCCCGGTTTGCTCACTGATAGCGGCCAGCACGGCGCGCAGGTCCACGTGGCGTAGGTTCAGCGGCAAGGGATTGGCCAGCACAGCGGCAAGCTCGCGGCAGAACAACACCTGCTCCACCGCGTTGGCAGCGGTGCAACGCTCGACGTAGCCGATGAAATGGCGCTGCAGCGTCCGATCGTTGTAGCCGATATCCAGTGTCACCAATCCTTTCAACGGCTCGGCAGACTGAACGGTGAAGTTCGCCCGCCCTGGACTGGTGGCGTCCAGCCGGACGTCCTCTTTGACCAGAGGAACAGGCGCGCCATTGATCGACAGAACCTTGTGCAGCTTCACTTCTGCTCACTCCCAAGCCACTTGTCCACACGACCCAGCACCTTTTCAAAGCCACTCAGTTCCGGACTGTCGCCAGAGCCAGAGCCGGAACTGCCACCCTCCCCGACCGCGCTGCCCGGTGCGCCCTGGGCATCAACCTTGTTGCCGGCGCGTCGTCCCTCGACCTTTTCCGGGTTCGATTCGCGCTCGCTGAGGGTGAATTGCACCAGCCAGGCTTTCAGGGTGTCGGCTTCCCGGGCGCTGACGCCTTCGGAGAATTCGACCTGGCGCACACCAAACGCCTCGGCGGTGTCGTTCACCACGCGATACAGATGGAGCTGGCCACCGCTCGCCGTGGCTTCGGCCAAGCGCATCAAATCAGTCAGTTGCACCCGATCAACGTAGGGAATCATCAGCGACACGGCCAGCGTCTTGGGCTTGAAGCCCTTATGCGCCTTGTCGGTGTTGCTGGTCTGCCCGGACATGTCGCCGCTTTCGATTCGCAGGTTGGCCGTGACCTTGAGGTTCTTCCCCTGGACTTTTTGCCCGTCGAGTAACAGCGTCATAGGCCCACCAGCTCTTGTACAAAACTCAACCCTTCCTTGGTGCCGACCAGCAGCATTCCCGCGCACTGCACCCATTCATGCCCCGGCGCGTCACCGCTCAGCAGCTCCTGGCGCAGCTCGCTGGAATTACCCGGGCCGATCAGCCGTGCGCGGATGCTGATATCCGGATTGCCCTCGGCCAGCAGGTTTTTCAGGTCGACCAGTTGTTGATCCCGTCCCTGCTGCTGGGCGACCTTGCGAGCGGCCAGCGCTGCCAGATCGGCCAGCGGTGAACTATCGGCGGCGTAGCCCTCCAGCACGGCCAACTGGCCGGCCATGGACTGTTTCGCGGCCTTCACCACCGTGCAGCGCTCCAGCGGCAGGGCTTGCCAGCGCGGGAGCGGGCCGGCGCTGGGAATCTCCCACTTATCGCTCTCCAGTTTCATCAGGTGCTGGGCGCGCCGCTCCGTGCGCACCAGGTCGGGAATCGGCAGCAATGCATTGAACCGGGACAGGCCGCTGGCCAACTGTTCCAGGCGCGTGCCCAGGAACAGGATCGACAAGGCATATTGCGGCCCCGCCGGACGCCCATTGTCGGTCGCGTCCTCCAGCTTTCTGGCCAGGTGTTCCAGCACGTTCGGCGCCGAAAGGAAGCGCTGATAGCCTTGGCCCTGGCCGATACCGCTTTGAAACGGTGTCACCACCAGGCACGCCGGCACCTGGCCCAACTGATCGGCCAGCGCCGCCCGACCGGCTTCAATGGCGCCTTTCGCGGCATCCGCAACTGGCCCCGGGTTGGTGTTGGCCAGCCCGTCCAGACCGGCCAGCCGTTGCGCGGTGCTGGCCAGCTCGCCGGTGGCCAGATCCTTGGCGGCGGACAGCCCGCCCATCCATTGCGTGGCCTGCTCCGGCCAGCGCATCGTCACCGGTGCCCAATTCATGCCGGAGGCGTCCAGGTGATGGCTTTCATGGCCTTGAGGTTTTTGTCTTTCAGCGCTTTATCCACAGCCTGACGCAACGATTCCGCGCACTGCTGGGCAGCCTGGCGAAAGCGCACCAGGTCATGACTGACCTTCTGCAACTGGGCGATAGTGTGAGGCCGGAAGGCCAGCACTTGGTCGGCGTCGGTGCACGGGTAAACGTCATCGACTCCCAGCAACACCTGGGCGTTCAGGTTTACTTGGTCATCGATGGCGCTGCTGTAGCGGTGCACGTCGCCCAAGGCGCTGGAGTTGAATCCGCCGGCGATGTACGTCGCGCAACCGGCGCCGATCGCCTGAAGCTTTTGGTCTTGGAGCGCGGCCAGCACCGCGTCGATGTCATCGACCCATTGCCCGTCCTTCCAAATCTGGTTTGGCCCGGGCTTGTTCATGGTGTGCCCCGCCGGCACCGGTTCAAAGCCTTCGAGCGTGCGCGGTTCACCGGTCGCGGTGTTGTACACCACGACGCCGCCGAAGTAGTCCACCAGCTGCCAGGTTTTGCCGTTCCACCAAGCGGCTTTGTGCTCAGGGATTGCCGGCGGCGCTGTTTCTACGCAGCCGCCCGGGATCATGTAAACGCCAGGCTCCAGCGGCGATTCGTCGGCCCTCACAGCGCCGACCAGGATGCCCAGGTGGTTGGTCTGATAGACGAGCTTTTCAGTCATGTTTGATCTCAATACTTGATGCAGTAGAAAAGGGCCAAGTTCTTGGGCCGAGTCTCAGTGCCGCCCGCAGCGGCCACGGTCACGCCGTGGGTGTGCGCGCCGCCGGCGCCGATTCCGACGTTGTGCGCGTGGTTACCGGCGGCATTCATCAGAACGTTGTGCGTGTGCACGCCTGCCCAGGACGTTTCGTGCGCGCCACCGGACTGCTGAACCGAATTGATGCCACCGGCGCCCTGGCCGATACCCGGCGCACTCGGTGCGGAGTGGTTGTGCGCGCCCTGGGCGTCAGTCCAGGCACCGTGTGCGTGGTTACCCTGGGCATCCGTCCAAGCAGTGTGCGCGTGGTCGCCGACCGCTGCGGCCGAGGCGGTGTGCGCGTGGGAATGGATCATCATGTCCTGAAAGCTGCCGAACGCTCGGTTAGCATCCACACCGCGCCCGTCGTCCCAGCCTCTTGGGAACAGACCGCGCATATCGGGCAAGTTGAAGGTGGTCGTCCCGTCGCCGGCGCCGTAGTGTGTGGCGATCCGAGCAAACAAACCGGCGAAGGCCGTGCGAGAAATCGCGGCACCGTTACACGCCAACCATCCCGCCGGCGGGCTATTCATGGCGAACGTGGCCACCATGCCGGTCATTGAGTCGCCGACCTGCTTTTGCAGCTTGTTCAACGCAGCCGTGGTCGCAAGAATTTCGCTGCTGTTGGTGGTCGGGTCATCACTCTTGGCGTTGGGCAGGTTGCCCAGTTGAACGTCTTCCTTGGTTGTACCCCGTGCGCGTAGCAGGGCGTAGTCGCCGTCCCGCGCCGCCAGATACTGAATCAACGGCCCGTTGATCGGCTCAGGCTGGCGCATGTCCGAAAAGCCCACCGAAGACAGGTAGTGCGCGACGGGCACGCAGTAGTGGCGGGCGCCGGCGGTGTCGGTGTAGTCCGCCGGTTCGCCGAACACTACTTTCCACGTCGCCACACGATCGTTCAATTGGCGTTCCAGGCATACGTCCAGGGTGATTTTCCCCACTGGGATAACGCCGGTCACCGGCAGCGGGGCCGAGAGCGCGACGCGAATGCCTTCGATGTAGGCCACGCCCTGGCGCAACTGGAATCCGTTGGCCGTTTTTTCGAACAGCAGCGAATCGCCGAAGAAACAGGCGCGCCCGTACAGCTCACGGTTGCTCAGGCGCTCGCGCTCATCGATGCCGGCCAGGCGCACAGTGAAATCATGCTGCCAGGTGCTGGCATCGATCGTTATGCCAGTCAGCGCCTGGGCGCCGTCGAACGCCACCAGGAAGTTGCGGGTGACGTTGTTGCCGATCTGCAGCGGCGGGATGTTCTTGCGCTTTTGCTGGAGCGGCACGTAGGACACGGCGAACAACAGGCCGTCAGCGTCTTCAAGGCCGACCCAGTTGAAGTCCCAATCGCCGACGTCCGATCCCAGCTGCGCGCTGTAGACGATCTGGTTGGGGTTCACAAAACCGGCGTTTTCCTTGGGGATCTCGTAGGTGTGGACGATCTGTCCCGCTGGTGGCTTGCCGGCGGCACGATCTACCGGCGCTTCGGTGGCCAGCCCGGGCACGTTCGCGAAAATGAATTTCGTGATGACCAGGGGCTTTTTCTGGCTTTGTTTCAGGGCTATTTGGCCTTCGCCGGCCAACGTAATACTGGCGCTCACTTTGCGCTCCTACAGGCTGGCGACCAGCGTTTGCTGGTCGTCGTTGAAGTCGATCAGGCCCATTTGCAGGCCCACGGGGGTGATGGTCACGAAGTCATAGCGCCGGCACGTCCGACCGTATTGCTGGATCAGCACGCGCAGCAGCTCGGGGTTCAGCGACAGCTGTGCATTGCTGAACTTGAGCAGCACCACGTCCCAATCCCGATCGGGCTGGCGCTCCTCGATCTCCACGTAGCCAACGCCCAAGCGCTCGAAAATGCGTTTCATGCCGGCGGTGCTGCCGGCGTCGACCGAGTTGATGAAGGCGTACTTCACGCGCAGCCGAAACAGGCTTTCCGGCTCGCCGGTGAAGCGCGTCACGTCCCGCTGCCAAGCCCACAGTTCAAGGATGCTCAGGTGGCAGGTGTCCGGATCGATCTGCGAATAGGGCCAGCGCAGCCAGCCGGTGACGGTTTCCCACCAGGACTGTGCAGCCGCGACCAGCTTGGTCAGCTCGGCGCCGCCGAGCCAGAAAGGCAATTTGATCTTGATCACTGGATCACCACCGTCAGGTTTTCCAGACGGGGTATGGATAGACCGTTCACCACATCCACCATCGGCGTGATTTTCACCGCTTCAATGCTGGGGAACTGTTCGTGCAGTTCAGTGCAAAGGCGGCTTTTGCTGAATCGCGCTTGCGGATAGGTCAGCGTGGGCTGGTAGTCTCGGGGTGTGCTTTCGCGAAAGGCCGCACGTACAAAAAACTCCACCTCCTGTTTCAGTGTGGCTTTCTGCTCTGGTGTCTGATTCGAGAACGGCCAGACGTTCACCACTATGCTGGAGAGGGTTTCCGGCATGACCATAGCCAGCAGGTCATCGCCGTGCCCGTGGTTGCCCTGGTCGCGGATATGCGCGTTGATCTTCTCCAGGTAACTGGCCGCCGGCACACCCGCATCGAACAGGATGTAGGCGTTGGCGCTGCCTGGCCCACGCGGGGCGCCGTGTTCGAAATACACGCCATCCGGACGCACGCCCGGGAAGGCGGAAATCATGGCGCGATACACCGCGTCGGTGTGCCACTGGTTGACCGCCGAGAACTGGTTACGCACGCGCAGGCGCAGCTGCTCGTTGGGTTCCGGATCTGCGCCTGGCGATTCCAGCCACCCGTCTTTGTTGGCCACTTGCACGATGCCGGGGATCGGCGTCGGTAGGATCGCGTAGTAACCCGGCGCCAGGTTGAAGCCGCTACCGGCCTCGATCGCCTCGACGGGGACGTCCACCTGCAGCTGGCCCTGCTGAAACGTCGCCGGCGCCGTCGTGACCAGTTTGTAAACGTTGCCGTTGATCGCGGCAGACTGCACCACGATGCCCTTTTCCAGCTCCAGCACACCGTCCGGAATAGCCCGGGTAAACAGCAATTTGCCCTTCGCCTTGGTCGCGCCCTTGCGCTCGACGTTGACCGCCCAGGCGAGCGTGTCCAGCCAGGCGTCGACCGCCGTTTTCACGAAGAAATTGGGTAGCACGGTCAAGCACAGGAAGTCCAACAACCACAACACCGGCTTGGTGACTAGCGCGGTCATCACCCGCCAGAACGGCGAATAGCTACTGGTGTTGGCGACTTTCGCGCCCTGGGCTTCCACCTCTTTTTCCCACGCGGACTTCAAGCCTGCTTCGGTGGTTGGGATGCCGGTATCGGCAATCACCTTTTTGAAATCGACGCTCACAGACTTACCTCAATCGATCCGAATTTGATGGTTTTGGCGGTCACCAGGTACACGCCTGGCGCCTGCTCGGTGATGCGTGCCGTGCCTGGCACCAGGCGCACGTCGTCTTCCACCAGCAGTTCCATCTGCTGGACGCAATCGCGCTGACGCAGGCGATCGCGCTCGGCCACCAGCGTCACCAACAGCCCGCTGTCGCGGATCATGTGGGCGATGTCCTGGGCGATGCAGGCACGGTCATCGATCAAACGGGGCTGGTTCGAAGGATCCAGCGCCAGGTCGTTGCCGACGATCAGCAGATCCACGTACTCACTCATCCGCCAACCGCCATGGCGACCATGTTTTCCATCTCCAGGGGCGTCATCTGCTTACCGGTGTTGATGGTCACGTTTTCCACATGCGTGCCCTTGTTCTGGCTGCTGTTGGTGTTCTGGATGCTGGTCAGCAGGCCACCCGGCGGCACTGCAGACGGACGCGCCGGCGACAGGCTTGGAATGGCCGCATTGATGGTCTGTTGGGCTTTCTGCGCGGCGTTGGCGGTGTCGGCGGCGTTGGTCGCGGCATCGACGCCGGGCACCTCGGGCATACCGCCGAAGCGCGCTTCGATGTTCACGCCCGGGATGCTATTCAGTAGCTCGATCACGCCATTTACGGCCTTGGTGAAAATGCCGACGATGCTGTCCCACGCGGCCTTGGCCATGCCCGACCAGCCGCCCATCGAATCGAACCAGTCGGACAGCTTCTGGAACGTTTCGGCGACGATCCGGAACGCGGCGGTGTTCATCAGGGCCGTCGTCCATTCGTCCCAGTAGTAGACGGCTGCAGCGATCATCGCGACCAGGGCAACGATGCCGACCACGATCCACACCACCGGGTTGGCAAGCAGCGCCGCGTTGACCAGCCAGATCGCCCCCTGCCATAGCAGCATGGCGCCACGAATGACCGCCAGAACGGCGCTCAGCGTGTGAATCACCACGACGTAAGCTAGGATCGCCAGTTTCTGCAGGATGAACATCGCGACGGTGCGCAGGCCCATCGCCTGGAACAGCTTCCAGACGGTGAGCATGCCCAGCCAGGTCATGCGCGCGATGCCCACGACCATGGTCAAGGCCGACATGGCCGCAACGATGCCCATGATCGACAGCGCGGTGATGCCGATAACCCGCGTGATGTTGGGGAACAGCTGCGACCAGCGCACCAGCGTTTTGCCAATGTCGACCATCTTGGCCATGAACGGCGACAGCACCGGGATCAGCACCTGACCGAACACCACGCGCATGACTTCGACCAGGGACGCCCACTGTTGCCACGGGTCAACCATCGCCCGCGCCATCTGCTCGGCGTTCTCCAACCCGCGCACCTTGCCCAACTGCTCGATGCCGTTGCGCAGGCGATCGGTGTCCTTGGCCAGCGCGCCGATCACCTGGGCGCCTTCGCCGCCGAAAGCCTCCATCAGCTTGGCACCCGCCGACGCACTGGTCAGGTCACCGAACTTGCCCTGGAGCTTGTCCAGGATGGTCATCATCGGCAGCATTTTTCCCTGCTGGTCGGTGAACTTCATGCCCAGCTTTTCCGAGGCGGCGCCGATGTTTTCGAAAAACGCCTTGTAGCGTCCGCCGGCGTCGCCCCCTTCCATGGTGCTGCTCAGCGTGCCGATCACCGCCATCTGTTCAGCCAGGTCGACGCCGGACGTCGTGGCGATCGCCCCGGCTTCCTTGAAGGCGTCTTTCATGGCCGCGCCGCTGGTGCGGAAAAGTTGCACCGCCAGCGCCGTCTGACCGCCGAGTTTTTCCACCCACGCGCCCTTCCCCATCGCATCGGCCTGGGACTTCTGCAGGTTGTAGAGCGTGCCAACGTATTCGCCCATGGTTTCGGCGTCGGATTTGGTGGCTTTGGCCAACAGGTTGCTGGTGTTGGTAAACGTGGCCAACTGGTTGCCGGCAAGCCCCTTGATAGCACCCTCGATCAGGTACGCGGACGCCACAAAGTCCTTGGCGTTCTCCCCGTAGTTCACGGCGAACTCCAGCGACTTGGCGTTGAGCGCCGACAGCGCGTCCTCGGCCACGCCCAGCGAACGCACGTCGCCCAGGGCGCGGTTGACCTCCAGTGCCGGTTCCATGGATTCACGAATGGCGACCACGCCCGCCGTCAGCCCGCCCAAGCCCAGGCCGATCGTCTTGATGTGCTTTTCGCTCTGATCAGCAAGCTCTGAAAAGCCCATTTTCACCTTGCCCAGGGGCGCGGTGACCTTGTCGGTCAGGCTCAGGATGAAAGCCAGGCTGGCGCTACGGTCTGCCAATGTCGTTACCCGTTCAGCGCAAGGGCGATGCCGCTAGCCACGGCAAACTCCATGCGTCTCCAGTGTTCGTCCTCCAGCCACTTGGCCGTCCCCATCGCCTCGGGCGTGGGTTCGGCACCTGGTAGCCAGCGGTTCGTCAGGGCCATCAGCTGGCCCAGGCCGTTTTCGCTCAGGCGCTCAGCGTGTTCGAGCGCTTTTTTACGACCACCTCAACGTTGGGTGCGTATTCCTCCAGCAGCGCGCCGGCCAGCTGCATCACCATCACCGGGTTGGCCAGCAGCGGTTTCAGCGTGGCCTTTTCCTCTTGCTTGACGGTGTTCATCAGCAGGTTGTGGCCCGGGGCGACCTTGTTGGTTTGGGTCAGGGCGTTGAAGTATTTGGTCACGTCAGCCGGGGTCAGGCTGAAGGTGAATTCGTTTTCGCCGACTTCCAGGGTGATTTCTGCGTTTTGTTCGTTCATTGGATGACTCACTTGTTGAGGTTGGGTGAAGGGTTGGCCAGGGGCGCCGGCGATCGCCGGCAAACGCCCATGGCGTATTGCTGCAGTCCGACGATCATTTGCCGGCTTTGGGCGAGTTGATCTCGGAGGGTGAAATAATCCTGTCGAGCGTCTGCTGCGAGTTCGGCGCGTCCTGCATCAGCCACGCGGGCGGCGCCGGCGGTAGCGGACACAGATCCGGTGGCGGGACAGGTGGCGCGGATCCGCAGCCGCCGAGTCCCATCATCAACAGCGTGGCGCAGGCGCTTGTTTTCAGTGTGTGCATCAGTCAACTCCTTGATGTTTCGTTGGTCGATCGCGTCCCGCTCGGCGAGCATTTCGCCGCTGATGCGTGCCGCTTCGCGCAGGCCGCTGGCCTCCCATTTCGCGCTATCGCGCTCGCGCCTGGCTTCGTCGCGCTGGCCTTCGAGCGCGTCGAAACCGATCCAGACGACCAGGCACAGCACGACCAGGAACAAGGCTTCGCGCAGCATCACAAGCCCTCCGCACACAGCCGGGATTCGGCCAGCCGGCGGTTGTGCAGGCCCGGCACAAAGCGCTTCTGGCCATTGGCGTCAGTCACAAAGGCCCATACCGGCGTCTTGCCGTCCGGCGCCCATGCCAGGGCTTTGCAGCCTTCGGCGATGCGGCCGGCGTTGATATGCGCGACTGCTCGACTGGCGCAGGTACTGGTCACGCCGAAGTTGTGGCCGTGACTGGTCAGTGCGTCGAACGTGTTCTGGCCCACGTTCGGGTTGGTGATGCACTCGGCCAGCTGCAGCTGCGTTTTGCGGATCACCAGCTGCTCCACCTCGGCGCACTTGGCGGGCGACCAGTAATCGCCGACGACGACCGGGTACGGGCTGGTAAACCGGGTGATGCCTTTGCAAACCGTGGGCAGTCCGCCGGCGAGTTTGTCCGCGTAAACGGTGTTCTGGCCGTTGCCTTCCCAGGTGCCCAGGAAGATCACCAACGGGGTGCTGGCCAGCGCGATCGCACCGGCCATGATCCTGCCGCGCAGGCTCATGGGAACCACACGCGCAGCAGTGCCGGCACCACCATCTGCAGCACGGCGCCGACCAGCGTCAGGATGGTCAGCAAGCGCCCGACCTTGGAGCCGATCACGTTGACCGCCAGGGTCAACGCCTGCTGTCCCTTGTTCAGTTCCTTGAGCTGGCCAGTCATGTTTTCGAATTGCTGCTCAAGCTTGGTCACGCGAGTCGGCACGGTGTCGTGACGACCTTCAAACTCGTTCATGCGGTGCTCGATCACGGCGAGCTGGCGCTCCAGCGTTCCCAGACGCGAAGTTTCAGTGGTCATCGGCGTTTACTCTTCTCGACGTCCGTCTGGCACGGGACGCACCGGGTTATGCCACCGTGCGCCTGACGCGCCGGCGGGATCGGTTTGTCGCAGTCCTGGCAATGGGTCAGGCTCGGCCCGACCGGCACGGGCTTGCTCAACTGGGCCTTGATCGCCTGGTCACGTTGGCGTTGCTCCAGCTCCTGGGCACGGTCGAACCAGTCCACCATCAGCGCAGCCCCTCAATCTCAGTCGCAGCCAGGTACGGCACGCCGTTGATGTGGATGAAATCCGGGCTGGTCACGTCGAACGGAACCTTGTGTTTGGACTTCTCGCCGCCCTTCGGGTCAATCGCCAGCAGGCTGGACAGCTTCACCTTGCAGCCGAACGCTTCCACCCGCAGTTCCTCGTCTTCGCCGGCCTTGGCGAAGAACACCGCATCGAACGGTTTGAGGCCTCGGAAGCTGCCCGCCGAGCGCGCCGCGTCGATCAACAGATTGAAGTTGGTGGTATCCAGCTCAAATTCGCCGGCAGCGGCCACGTCACCGTCCACAGTGCCGTCTGGCACGCCCCGGGTTTGGGCCACTGCCGAGTTGTCGGTGATATCCAAAGTGCAGCTTTCGACGTGCAGCGCGATGTCGCCCAGGCTCACGTCAAAGTTTTTGCCGCCAATCTTCGCCATGGGGCGTTACTCCGTTTGGTCAGTGGAAAGATCCAGGGCGATGTTCGCCGTGAGGTCTTTCGGGCAGTTGTGGGGTTTGAGCTTGATGTAGGCCGCGACCTTGGTTTTCGTCAGCCAGGTCAGCACCAGGTCGCCGTCCTTCGGCGGCTCGATGTCGCCGGGGAACACCTGGCCCGCGAACGTGGTGGACTTGGCCATGGCGCGCAGCGGCGCCATCAACTGGTTGGTGTTGACGGCCATGCTGTTGGGGGTGTTGTTCAATCGGCGATCGGCGACGCGGCGAATCAGCAGCGGGCGGATCTGCCGAGCGGCCTTGTCGGTGATGCGCAGATACTCCACGACCTGAAAGTCGCTGCCGGCGGTGTCCAGCATGTTGCCGTCACCCCAGTACACGCCCGGGTAGTCGGGATAGGTCTGCGAAACCGAGTAGCGCGCCCGATCCAGCTCGCTGCGCACCGCCGAGGTCAGCGGGACTTTTTCACCATCGATCGGAACAGGGCCAAGGCCCAGCACCGCACCGGTGGCCACGCGCATCGGGCTGTCAGCGATGCTCACGGAAGCATTGGCCAGGCGACCGGCCAGCACGCCCAAGTCATTGCCGTGCAGCTGCGGTACGACCAGCACACGCGGCGCGGCCAGGTTGGCCAGCAACGCTTTGCGTTCGCTGACGTACTGCGCCCAGGTCTGTTCGGCGGTGACGCCAGGCGCGGACGCCATGACGAACACGCGGCGTCCGTAGGTGTTGTTCAGCGCGATCGCTGCGTCATGCATTGCCGACAGCTCGACGGCAGCGGTCACCGGTTTGGTAATCACCACGGCTTCCACGGAGTAACCCTGCTGCTGGGCTTTCTCCAACGCCTCGTCCCATTTGCCCTCGGCACCGATCGGAGCCGCAACGCATGCCCAGCGCTGGCCACCGTTGAGACGGGCAGCGGTGATTTGGGTTTTCAGGTCGCTGGCCGGAACGCCCAGTTCAGCGTCCAGATCGCTGTCCGTGTTCAGCGGCAGGATTTGGCCGACGTTCTTGCCGGCGGGGCCGATGAAAAGAAAGTAACGCTCAATCTCGCTCACAGGCCCCTGGCCCAGGTTGAGATTGTCGACGGTGACTTGACCGAGTGCCATGCAGTGCCTCGTTAGCGGGGTGAAGTTAGGATTTGTTGCAACACCTGGCTAATCAGCAGGTCGGTGTCGCGTTCGGTTTCGGCGCCGATGAACTGGCGTTTCGGCAAAGTGATTTCCCAGCTCTGCGCGCCCGACGACTCGCTGCGCTGGTCGTCCAGGATGCGAATCAGCAAACCGGCCTTGGCGTAATTCACATGCTCTTGAATCCACGCCACCGACGGCCTGGTCAGGCTCTTTTTGCCGGCTTGGCGCACGCGAAAACCCAACCGGCGCAGACGTTTGGCCTGTTTCTCGGTGGCCGCGGGGCCAGGCGGAGTTTTGTTCCAGCGGCGCATCTGCGCGGCGGTGCGGCGCTCGCTGACGCCGTAGTGCTGCTGGGCAGCGATCCATCGGGTCAGAGCGTTTTTCCAGCCCAGTTCTGCTTCGTCAGCGGTCACGCGGGTGACCACCATCAGCTTGGCCAGGCCGGCTTCCATCTTCTTTTTGCCCTTGCTCTCGCCCTGGCGCGGGGCGAACGCCGAACCGTCCACGTTCTGCTGGGCGCGCTGACGCTTGCGGCTCATCGTCCGCACGCGCTTGGTCACCTGGTTCAGCAAACGCCGGCGCAATTGCGGCGGCAAAGCCAGCAAGGCCAGTTGCTCACGCACGCCCAGGCGTCCCCGGACATCGAGTTCGAACGTGCTACGCCCCGCCACTGGTGGCCACCTCGCCGCGCTCAGCAACCCACAGGTCAAACGGGATGAACGCCCAGGTCTTGCCAAAGGCTTGGATCTCGCCGTCCGGTTCTTCGGAGAGATACTGCGGCTCGACGAATTCCAGCGTGACTTCCACGTCGAACAGATCGCTGTCCAGGGGCTCCACGGCGAATTCCGGCGCCGGCAGTTCGTGGCGGTCGCGATCGGCGTCGTGAGTCTCCAGCCAACTGCCCACCAGGGCCATCATGCGAGCGGGATGGGCCGCGAATCGCTCTAGGACGATCACGGCGCGATAGTGCATATCGGCAAAGTGCATGCCGTCGACGTCAGGTTTCCAGATCAGCGACAGCTTGACCTGCTCCGTCCAGCTGTCGAGCTGTTCAGGCTCGACCAGGCGGCGTTCCAGTAGGTAGGCGGTCAACGCCTGCAGCTTGGTCAAGCCAGGTACTCCCCAAGCATGCTCATTCGGAAACAGGCCGGAGACATCGTTGGCCGATGTTGGCGTACAGAATCCACCACATCGAAGAGCCACAGGTGGCGCTCATGGCGGTTGCCGTAGGCCTGGATCAGACGCAAAAGCAGATCACTTTCCGGGGTGTCGACGTCGAGAGCCCGAAGGCGGGCTGCAGTGGATGCGTAATAGGCCCCCTCGCGAACAACCGTAGTCTTCAACCAATCAAACTCGTCGTAGAACCAGACCGCGTCGGTGAGTGACACGTCATCAGGCACAGGACAGCCGTCAACAAGAATCACAGCTCCCGGTAATAGACTCGTCACATAGGGCACAGCTGATTGGACGCAGACGAAAATGACGGTTTTACCCTGGGCTAAAACGCCCTGGGCCAAGACGCACAGACGGGTAGTTTTCCCGGTCAGGCGTGGTGAGATTTCCAGGTACGCGATCTTCATAGCAATTTGGCCGTGATGCGGCCACGGCCCTGCAGGGCGCGCACTGCCTGTTGGCTGAATGCCAGAAACGTGTCTTCACGCTCCGGCGCTTCCTTGCCGGTGTTCTCGGCGCTCTCGCGGCGGGTCACGGTGGGGAACTGCTGCAGGGCGCTGGCCTTTGCGCGGCAATACACGGCGCGCTTGTACAGCTTGGCTTTGAATGCACGCTCGGGCAGCAGCATCGGATTGGCTGTTTCTACGGCGACGATGCCCGCTGCCAGCCAGCTGGTTTTGAGCTTGTCCAGGTCGTCGTTGACCTCGGCCATTGCGATAAACAAAGCGTCGGTCAGCAGGTCGCCCAGGAACTCCGCCGGCAGGCGATAGCCCTTCTGAAACTCGGCCACGGAGAGGTTCGGCCAGAAGCCGTCGTTCTCGATCGCCAGTTCCACGATGGTGGTGGGTTTCCCGGAAAAGCTCATTGCTGACCGCTCGAATTAGGGCGGGGAGACTGTTTTTCGTGGGGCTGTCCATAAATGGCAGACACACGTCCACAGTTCCCCGCTGGGGGGGTAGTCGGTTATTGGGCGCCGTTGGTGGCGGGTGCTTGTTTGGCGATTGCCTTGCGGCATTTCGCAATTCGCGTTTCGTTGCCGGCTTTGGCGTATAGCTCGGTGGAGCGTTCCAGGTGCTCAAGCGCGGTTTCCCACTGCTCGGCCTCCATGGCGCGCATGCCGATCAATTTGTGGTACTTGCTCGGGATTTGCTCGATCAGATCCCATTCACCGTCGACGAGCGGCAGCAGGTTCGACAGGTAAGGCTCCGGGCTGCGCTGGGCGTTGTATTCGCCGTAGGCCCAGTCGATCACCGCGTCTGCAACGAAGGTCTGCACGTCGCGCCGTTTGAAGCGCTCCGGCATCTGCTGGCCCTGCTCGATTGCAAAGCCCGCCAGCACCAGACCGTCTTCGAACTGCTCGGTATCGAACAGCCAGACCATCACCTGCACCAGGACGGGGTTCGGCATCACCAGGCCCGAATCCATATAGCGCTGAATGAAGTCCTGGTACTTGGGCAACAGTTCCTCACGCTTGAGCGCCTGGCGCCCGGCCAGCCCCTTGATCGCGCTCAGGCGCTCCAGGTCTTGAGCCATTGCCGCTTCCTGCAGCTGCAGATGCTTTTTGGCATTGGCTGGGCTGCTCAGGGCTTCCGCCGGCGAATACGCCAGCGGTGCCGCTGCAGCAGCGATTACTGCAGCAGTTCCCTGAGCCAAAATGCGGCGCTTGTGGGCAAGGGCCAGGCTCACTTCACCAGCTCCACGTTTTCGGTCAGCGCGATCTTTTCCAGCTGCTCGATCACGTAGCCCTCGTTGCGGCTGTTGTAATCCTCGACGCGGGAACGTTTCGGGTTGTCCACGGTTTGCTTGCGCCAGCTGGAGTCCTGGAAGTAAATCGACAGGTTGTCCCAGCTGGTGACCAGCACGCCGTTGACCGGGAAGAACGGCACGCTAAAGCTCGGCAGACCGCCGTAGGTGGCGATGATTTGGGCGTCCTCGATGCGCTCTTTTTCGGTCGGCGTGTCACCCTGCTTGGCGTAAAGCTTGCCCTTGTCAGCGGCCAACAGATCGGAACCGATAATTGCCACCAGGTCGCCGCCGTCGCGCAGACGCTCGTCCACCATCTGCTTGGTGTCATGTACCAGGGCATCCAGGTTGGCGTAATCACCGCTCGGGCCGATGGTGACCTTGCCAGGTGTATTGCCTTCCTTGAGCACCTGCTGCGGCGCCTGCTCACGCAACTGCTGCAGCCAGCCTTTGTTCACGTCCTGCAGCATCGGATAGGCTTCAATGTCCGTCTGCTCTGCTGCTTTCACACCGTGGAAACCGACCATGATGCGATCCAGGGCGATCTGTTTCTGCACAGCGGCGGAGTACTTCTGGTGGAAGTCAGGGAACTTGGCCCAGGCATCAATCTTCGCGTAGGGCATGCCCACGTCCGATTCCGTCGACGACAGCTCGTAGGTGCTGTTATCCAGCGCCGAAGCATCCTTCGCCTCGCGGTCAGTTGTCTTGGTGTTGGTACGGCCAGTTACCGGGCCGGACACGCCAAGGAATATCTTTTCACCCTTGATCTCGGTAACCGGCAGGACGTTGATGCGCTGCAAGAAGTCCGACTTCGCGGTGATGGCCTCGTTAAGCTCCTGGGCAATCGACGGTTCAACGGAAAACATCTTGCTGGCCAGCTCGACACCGTAGGTCTCGGCGATCGCCAGCTGCATTTCGGCGTACATCTTGGCGCCGTAGGCGCTCAGGGAACGGGCCATGGTCAGAGCACCCGCGCTTTGGACTTGTCAGTCGGGCCGGAATTGCGCGGCAACTGACGTCCGGTGGAGGTGTTCTTCAGCTCGGTGAACTGCTTCTGCAGACTGGTCAGCGCTGCCAGCACAGCCTTGTTGCCGCCGCCATTGCGTTTGAATTCGCGGTCCTCTTCGGCAGTGGTGACAATCTCGTCCACAGCCGCACTGACGTCATCGATCGGGGCTTGATCGGGTTCCGGTGCGTCTTCGGCTGCAGGCTCGATCACGGCCTGAATGCCGGCAGCGACGACCAGCAACTGGGCCAGCAGGGCTTTCAAGGCCGTTGCGGTAGCTTCATCCATTGGGGGTTTGCTCTCGGTTGGGGTTTGCGGGGTGGTTTCGGTGGGCGTGTCTTCAATGCCGAAACGCTTGAACAGGCGGGTGAACATGGCGGCGAGGCGTCCGATCTCGCCCTGCGGCTCGGTTTCGCTCAAAGAGCCAAGTTCGTGGGAGGCGGCGTAATACGAATCGCGGCTGGTACGGCTGGAAAAGTAAAGTTCCTGAGTGCCGACGCTGGCGGGTTCGTCAGTGACCGCGATGCCGGTCATGTAGGCTTTGCCACGGCCCCGGAAATTCGGCCTGATCTCGATGCTGGTGAAGAGTTTTTCGCCGGCGTCGTTGAGGCGCAGCAACTTGTCGTTGGGCTTCAACTGGGCCTCAAGGGCAACTTGGCCAGGCTCCAGGTCTTCCGCGTCCTCAACGAGGCGCACAGCGAACACGGTGCCGAATGAACCGAACCAACGTTCGTGTTCACACCAGATAACGGCGGTGTACAGGGTCGGCGTGTAGGTCTCGGCGATGTCGCGCAGTTCCTGGGGAAGGATCTCGCGGCCATCGACGGTCGGACCGCTGGTGGCAACACGTTTCCAGTAGGAGACAAGGGAACGGGGCATGAGTGGTGACTGCGCTCAATCGTTGAATGAGCCGCCACGATAGGGAGCCGAAATCCCCCAAACAAACGCTTTGCTTCGGCACGATTCGTAGAAGAAAACTCTACGAATAACACCGCATTTCAGCCCGCGTTTCCGGCGTTTTCGCCGCATAGACTGCGGCCCATGAACTACCCGACCGAAGTCAAAGAAGCCGCAAAACGCCTCTACCTGCGCCGCTGTTCGGTGAAGGAAATCCAGGCGCATTTGAAGCTGCCTAACATCCGCATCGTCTACTACTGGATTCGCCAAGGCGGCTGGGACGAGATGCTGACGGACGAAGAACCGTTGAGCGCCGTCAACCGACGAATCACCCTGATTCTGGAGAAGATCGAACCGCTGACGAAAGCCGAACTGGACGAGCTGGAGCGGCTGACAAGCCTGCTTGAGCGACTGAAAAAGCTTGCGGCCAAACCTGCGCAGGCGGCGGCAACAGATCGTCCGGACGAGCCTCGCGAGCGTCAGTCTGGTCAACGCCGTGAGCGTGGCGAGGGCGGCGGCAAGAAGCGCGAAAAGAAGGCAAAGAACGACATCAGCGGCCTGACCGAAGTGGACTTCCTGGATAAGTTCATCTCGAAAATGTACGACTACCAGAAAGAACTGTTCGAGGCGAAACAGAACCCGCTGACCCGCCGTGTCCGGAACATCCTGAAAAGCCGTCAGGTCGGCCTGACCTACTACTTTGCCGGCGAAGCGTTCATGGACGCCGTGTTGAGCGGTGACAACCAGGTGTTTCTGTCGGCCAGCCGATCGCAGTCCGAGATTTTCCGCAGCTACATCATTCAATTCGCCCAGCAGTGGTTCGGCATCGAGCTTACGGGCAACCCGATCACCTTGAGCAACGGCGCCGAGCTACGTTTCCTCAGCACCAACAGCAGTACTGCCCAGGGCTATCACGGCCATGTCTACGTGGACGAATATTTCTGGATCCGCGACTTCGAAAAACTTAGCACCGTCGCCAGCGCCATGGGCACCCACAAGAAATGGCGCAAAACCTATTTCTCGACGCCCAGTGCCGTGTCGCACCAGGCGTACCCGTTCTGGTCGGGTGAAGAGTTCCGCAACAGCAAACGCGGCAAAAAGGCCGGCGGCGTGTGGCCGAGCGAAGCGGCTTACACGCAGGGCGCGCTGTGCCCGGACGGCCAGTGGCGCAAGACGATCACCCTGGACGATGCGATCGCCGGCGGCTGCGATTTGTTCGACCTCGAGCAGCTGCAGCTGGAGTACGACGAAGACAAATTCCAGCAGTTGTTCTACTGCAAGTTCATCGACAGCACCCAAAGCGCGTTCAGTCTCAAGGATCTGGAGCGCTGCTACTCGGATCTGTCGTTGTGGGAGGACTACAACCCGGATCTGGATCGGCCGTTTGGCAACAGCCCGGTCTGGCTGGGCTACGACCCAAGCCGCACACGCGACGACGCCACCTGCGTGGTCATCGCACCGCCACTCGAACCCGGGGCGAAGTTCCGGATTCTGGAAAAGCACAGCTGGCGAGGTCATTCGTTCACGCACCAGGCCGCACAGGTCAAGAAGCTGACCGAGCGCTTCAACGTGCAGCACATCGGAATCGATGTCACCGGCGTGGGTTACGGCGTGTTCGACCTGGTGCGCGACTTCTATGCCAAGGCGACGCCGATTCACTACAGCCTGGAAGCGAAAAATGCCTTGGTGTTGAAAGCCCAGGACACGATCCAAGGTAGCCGCATCGAGTGGGACGCCGGCTGGACGGACATTGCCCAAGCATTCCTGACCATCAAGCGCGGCGCCACCAACAGCGGCCAGATCACCTACAGCGCATCCCGAACCGAAGCCACCGGTCACGCCGACATTGCCTGGGCGGTGATGCACGCACTGTCCAACGAACCTTTGAACACCAACAAGCGGCGCCGTAGCCGCTACGTCACGAGTAACCAGAGCAGCCATGGCCAACCGCAAACGCAGAAAGCACCACGTAGCCCAACCACAGCAACAGCCAATGCGCTCGTTTACGTTCGGGGAGCCGGAGCAGGTGCTGTCCGGCAACATCGGCGAGTACGTGGGCGTGTTTCCCAGCGACGACGGCAAGATCTACAAGCCGCCAGTATCGCGGGCTGGCCTGGCGAAGCTGCTGCGCGCCAACGCGCACCACGGCGCCATTCCGAAGTTCAAGCGCAACCTGTTGCTGCGTGAGTTCATCGCCTCGGCCGGCTGCAGCACGGAGACGATGGGCCGTGCCGGGCTGGACTACATGGTGTTCGGCGAAGCGTACTTCTACAACGATACCAACGCGTTCGGCCAGGTGCTGGAGCTGCAGCACCTGCCGGCGATCAACATGCGCGTGAAGGTCGACGGAGGCTTCGTGATGCTGCTGCCCGACAACAAGGAAATGGAGTTCGAGGCGCACGAAATCTCCCACGTCCTGGACTACGACGTGGAACAGAACATTTACGGGATCCCGGACTACCTGGGCGGCCTGCAGGCGTTACTGCTGAATGAGGCCGCAACCCTCTTCCGCCGGCGCTACTACAGCAACGGCGCGCACGCCGGTTACATCTTCTACACCAACGACCCCGACTTGACTGAAGAGGACGAAGACGAGCTGCGCGCCCAGATCAGCGCGAGCAAGGGTGTGGGAAACTTCCGCTCGATGTTCGTCAACATCCCTAACGGCAAAGAGAACGCAATCCAGATCATCCCGGTGGGTGACTTCCAGGCAAAAGACGAGCTGGAGAAAGTGAAAAACATCACACGAAACGACGTCATCGCGGCCTGGCGTATGAACCCCGCTCTGGCCGGCATCATCCCGGAAAACACCGGGGGTTTCGGCGACATCGAGAAGATCGATCGCGTGTACACCAGCAACGAGATTCGACCGATCTGTCAGTTATTCAATCAGTTGAACGACCGGCTACGCGAAGACAGGCGGTTTGGCTGGAAACCTGCCACAGAAGCAGTGGATGTCACTGCATGAAACAGTAAGCGTAGCGGATGCCACTACAAAATGTGGCAATATGGTGGCGATCAGCTGCCCCTGGGGAGGGACATATGCGAGTGACATGCAAGTGTGGAAACAAGGGATTAATCCGGGATAGCAAGCCGCAATCGCCAGATTTCGTGACGCTCTATTGCCAGTGCCTGGACGTCCAGTGCGGGCATACATGGGTGGCCCATTTGACGTTTTCCCACACGCTGAGTCCATCAGCGCAGACCTTCGACCGATTGCTGTTCGATCGTCTTCGGGAAATGCCCAGGGCTAAACAGCGGGAGTTGTTCGAGCAGCTCGGGGCGCAGGCAGTTGCGTGACAGGTCAATCGCCGACACCGAAACGTCGGCGATCAAGACATCAGCTGTTGGCTGACTCTTCAGGATTGATGGCAAGAATTTCAGATAGCCGACGAAGCTGACCTTGCTCCTTTTCACTCAATGACCGGTAAAGGACTATGAGGCGGCGTTCCGCTTTGCTCAGGGTGTGCCATTCGAACTCGGCGAATCCCAAGCAAAGAGGTTCTTTTTTGATGCGATCCAACATGCTGACTACTCCATAAAGTGCATGGCTGAATCGGCATTGACGGGATGAGGACCGACTTTAGAACGTAGGGGCGACCATTGTCGTACAAGCTATGTAACGGGTTAAGTCTTCTGACGGGCTGCGTCGTCAGCCATTGCTTTCAGAAACCGGCGGATTGCCTCTTGGTCACCGGGAGTAATGCTCCGGTATTGAGCAATCAAGCAGTCCTCTACTTCTGAAAGCGCTTCATTCGGGAGCGTGGTACGGATGCCATTGACGATGAATGCAACGTCAAAGCCCAGCTCGCTTGCTGCGAGGCTTAGGTAAGACGCGGGGGCATCACTCGCCCCAGATTCATAATTTCCTTGAGTTCGTTTTGAGACACCAAGTTTTTCAGCTAGCTGATCTTGCGTCAGCCCAGCCTGGGCACGCAATTGTCGCAAGCGGGCGCCAATCTCTTCGGACAGGGTCAATTTTTTTCCACTCAGATATTTACAATGGCAGTTTTTTGCCACATCCTGCGCTCGTCATCACACGAAAACGCAAGGAATTGCACTATGCCCAACACAACCATCACCGAGCAAGCCCGCATACAAGCGCGTGAAGCGCTGGAGAAGCGAGGCCAGACCGCGAAGAACTTTGCTGAATTGAACAACCTGAATCCCAGCACCGTATACGCGGTGCTGAGTGGTCAGAGCCATTGTCGCCGTGGGGAGGCACATCGCGCCGCCGTTCTACTGGGTATAAAAGACGGCGTAATAGAACAGTAACGATCTGTATTAACAGGGAACAGTAGAAGATGAAAAGCCCAGTTCTAAAGACGCGCAAGGAAGCAATGCGCGAGATCATTCGCAGTTTTCCCGAGGGACGCGAAGGCGCTGCCGATCACTTGGGAATGAAAGTCAAAAAGTTCGACAACCACGCCTACGAGAATGCCGGTTGCAGTCCACTGACGGATGTCCAGGTTTACATGCTGGAGCAAGCCAGCGGCACTAACCACTTTCCGAACTACGTGGCGCAAATGTATGGCGGTTTGTTTGTGGCCGTTGCCGACCCGGAGAAGCTGGACAACGTCGAACTGTATGCCCGGTCGGTGCAGGTATCGGCCAAGCGCGGTTGCGTTGACCAGGCGATTGCCCAGGCATTGGAAGACGGCTCTATCAGCATGGATGAAGCCGAACACATCCTTGCTGCTCACAACCTCCACATGGCCGCACGTCACGCTGAAGTGCTGGCCGCTATCGACCTGTACCGCGCCAAACCAGGGAAAAACCAATGAACAATCTGCTTGCCGTACAGGAGTATCAGGACATGCTCAAAACCGCGGCTTTTGCGTTTC
The DNA here is from genome assembly GCF_050473925.1 of Pseudomonas sp. S8. Taxonomy (NCBI): domain Bacteria; kingdom Pseudomonadati; phylum Pseudomonadota; class Gammaproteobacteria; order Pseudomonadales; family Pseudomonadaceae; genus Pseudomonas; species Pseudomonas sp. S8. Next base: position 255,179 of record NZ_JBFDVZ010000016.1, on the reverse strand, counting down.
TTGAACGTCATCAGTGCGAACACCTGGGCGACGATCAGCAACTGTTCAAACGGGCTGTTCAGCACCTTGTAACGGATTACAACGCCACGCCGCAGCACGCCGAACGCCTGGTGCATCTGGCCAACAGTGAAATGTCAGCGGTCAGCGATCGGCAGCGACTGGATGTTATCAACAGCACATCCACGCACACCGTGATTTTCGATACCGCCACCGGCAACGCCTGGGCAATCCCGGTCAGCCTGATCTACGAACGCATCCTCATTGCTCCCGATAACGGGCGCTTTCGCATCACCGCTTCCTAACACCTAACCAAAAAATCCCCGATCCCCATTGCCGTGGGTTTGGGTGAGCTGCGCCCGAAATTGAGGTTTGACGATGGAAAACGCCCTGAATATCAACGCAAAACTGACGCCTGTAGAGGCTCAAGCGCTCTTGGCCAACCTGCGCGAGCAGTACCGTCTCAGCTTCAACGAACTCTGGTACGCAGACCAATTCCGCCTGATTCCCGATGGCCTGCGCCACGGCTCAATCCTCGCCCACTGCCCCGTGATGGCCGCTCAGAAACACCTGATTGGCGCCCTCTCCTACTGCCTCAAGAAAGCGAAGTAACCCCATGAAAGAGCAACTGCGCAGCGACGTGATCGAGCGCCTGAAAACCGATTACGGGCTCAAGCATCGGACGAGCACTGACTACATGCGCGGCGGCACCTGCCCGAAGTGCCGTCAGAAAACGCTGTACACCCGTTTTGATGCTCCGTGGTTGGTTATCTGCGGCAGACCTGAAAAATGCGCTCACACCCTACATGTGAAAGAGCTGTACGAAGACCTGTTCGAAGACTGGAGCAAGCGTGCGCCGGCCACCGACCAACACCCCAACGCGACCGCCCGTGCCTACCTGGAATTCGCCCGAGGCTTTCGCATCGAGCTGATCCAGGGCTGGTTCACCCAGGAAAGCTTTTACTCCCCCGACCACGACGCCGGCAGCGCCACCGTGCGCTTTGCACTGGCGAAAGGCGGCTGGTGGGAACGCCTGATCGATCGGCCGCACCGCTTCGGCAAGATGAAAGCGCGCTTCAAATCCAAGGACAGCTATCGCGGCGTCTGGTGGTGCCCGCCCTGCATGGACCTACTGGAAGCGAAAGAAGTCTGGATTGTTGAAGGCATCTTTGACGCCATCGCACTGGTGCACAACGACATCGTCGCAGTATCGGCCATGTCCTCGAATGCCTTCCCTGAAGAATCACTGCGAGCCCTCGCCCGTGACCGCGACGGCAAGTTGCCCAAGCTGGTCTGGGCACTCGACAACGAGTCGGGCGCCCACGCCTACACCAAACGCTGGGCGAAGCAGGCGCGAGCGCTGGGGTTCGTCTGTGAGGCGGCGCAGATCCCGCTGCGTGACGGCCGCAAGACCGACTGGAACGACCTGCATCAGCGCTGGAGTTTCATCGAAGACGAGAGCCAACGCGCCGACCAGATCGCGGCTGATCTGAAACAGGCGCGTCACCTGGGCGCCCTGCTGCTGGCCGAAAGCGCGGCCGAAAAAGCGTTGCTGATGTACGACTGGAACAAGCGCGGTGAATTCCACCTGGGCTTCGGCAGTCGTCTGTACTGGTTCAAGTTGGACATGGAGAAATTCAACCGGGCGATGCAGGACATCGAGGACAGCGAGAACCACGACGACCAACTGCTCAACCAAGCACAGCAACGCGAGAAAGCGCTGCAGCAATCGGGCAGCGTGGTCGAGATTGCCAACTGCTACCCGCAAGCCCTGTATTTCCAGCGCAACGAAGTGACGGACGAGTCCTGGTATTACCTGCGCGTCGATTTCCCGCACGACTCCGAAAGCGTAAAGAACACCTTCACCAGCGGCCAGCTTTCAGCCGCCAGCGAATTCAAAAAACGCCTGCTTGGCATGGCCGCCGGCGCCATGTACACCGGCAGCGGTCAGCAACTGGACAAGCTGATGAAGGACCAACTGTTCGGCATCAAAACCGTGTCGACGATCGACTACGTGGGCTACAGCAAGGAATACGCCTGCTACGTCTACGGCGACCTGGCGATCAAGGACGGCACGACCTACAAGGTCAACAGCGAGGACTATTTCGAGTTCGGCAAGCTGCGGCTGAAGACCCTGCAAAAAGGTGTGCCGATCAAACTGCAGCGCGATGGCAAGGACTTCAACGAAGCCTGGCTGCCGTTGCTGTGGACCTGCTTCGGTGCCCAAGGCCTGGTGGCCCTGGTGTTCTTTTTCGGCTCGTTGTTCTGCGAGCAGATCCGCGCACGCTACCAGTCGTTTCCGTTTCTGGAAGCCACCGGCGAGGCCGGCGCCGGCAAGACCACCCTGCTCAACCTGCTGTGGAAACTGCTCGGCCGTGAAGGCTACGAAGGCTTTGACCCAATGAAGTCGACGAAAGCCGGTCGCTCGCGGTTGATGGGCCAGGTGTCGGGCATGCCGGTGGTGTTTCTGGAAGCCGATCGCCACGGCGATGATCGAGCCCACGCCAAGACCTTCGAATGGGACGAGCTCAAAGACTTCTACGGCGGCGGCACGCTGGCCACCAAGGGTGTGAAGACCGCCGGCAACGAAACCTACGAACCACCGTTTCGCGGGACGATAGCCATCAGCCAGAACGCCGCCGTGGTCGCCCATGAGGCGATCATGACCCGAATCGTCAAGCTGCATTTCATCCGGCCAACAGTGACGCCGCAAAGCCGCGCTGCAGCGGACAAGCTGAACGCCCTGGACGGCGGCACGCTGAGCCACTTCCTGATTCGGGCCGTCGGTAAGGAATCAGCTGTGCTCGAGCTGTTCGCCCAACGCATGCCCGAACACGAAGCCAGGCTGCGCCGCCTGCACACCCACTGCTTTGCCTGCGGTACGGAGTATCCCAACGAACAAGGCAACTGCAGCAGCTGTGGATACGACCTGCGTGGGTACATCCGCGTCGAGCGGATCAGCAAAAACCATGCGCAGTTACTGTCGCTGCTCGATGCCCTGCGCCTGGTCCTGAAACTGGACGAACCCCAGGTTGCCGCCACCCAGCGCCAGATCGTGCGCATGGCCATTGAGCGCCAGGCCTCGATCAGCTCCGACCATCCGGCGGTGGCCGAGTTTTGGGAGGTATACGACTACCTCCAGTCGCTCAGCGAAGACCCGGTGGTCGACCACAGCAGCGACCCGAACGTCATCGCGATCAACCTCAACGAATTCAGCGAACGTGCCGCCGAACACAAACAGAAGCTGGCCGACGTGGCCACGTTGCGCGACCTGCTCAAGGAATCCCGTTCGCACAAATTTCTCGATGCCAATAAGGCCGTGCACAGCGCGGTACGTGCGGCATTGAACGCCAAAACCCCACTGGCGCCAGGCCGTCCGACGACGGTCAAGTGCTGGATCTTCAAAGCGTGAAAAGGAGGCTACACCGATGCAAGTTCAAGTCTTTATGGGTAATGCCGGCGACGGCAACACGAACAAGCTGCAGGAGATCATCGATCGCCTGAATGCGTTGGGGAAAGGCCAACCGGTGATTCAAGCCGGGGCTTATGGCGAGGACGGGCTGCTGCAAATTCTTGAAGTTCGTGCTGCAGGTGGCCAGCGCGAAATCCTGGTGGAATCATGCAGCCCACAGCAGATTTTGAGCGTACTGGAATGGCAATCCTGTACCGAGGAAGACCCGAATTACGCTGACCTGGTTATTCACCTGGCCCGTCGGGACTGACGGAATAGAAGCGATGTCGAGGAGTTGCAGCTCCCCGACATCAACCACCACTGAGGCAACACCATGGAAGCAAGGCACCAAAGCAGCAGTGATATAAAGGCTAACACACTCAACAACAGTGACCCGCATGCACGGCATCTGATGGCTATCAGAATCGTAGGTACAGCGCTGTTTGATTATCGCGTACGGAAAACTGAAGCAGCGCGGATCCGGCTTGAATGCCTTACCAATTTCGCTAAGGAGTTGGGCGACATCGATGCGGCAGAGTTCGCTGTCGTCGCGCAACTACTGGCAGGCAAATCAACAACCGACCGCCCCCCAACTGATCGAACTTACTCACTCGAAGGAATCGCACTATGAAAACGCTCTTTGTACTGATGGCCCAATACAATGGCCAAGTGGTAATTCCCTTGGATCGAGTGTGCCAGGATTATTTCACGCACCTGACAACGGATATGTTTCAACGAAAGGTTGGTGCCGGGCAGATAAAGCTCCCGATTACTCGCATGGAGCCGAGCCAGAAAAGTGCGAAAGGTGTTCATATTGCAGACCTGTCGGCCTACCTGGATGAACAGCGCGCTGCAGCAGTCAAAGAAAGTAATCAACTGAATAGCGCGCCGCGCAGCAGCTAATTCACTTCAACGTTTTGGCGCCCAGTTTTACGGGCGCCTGCAGGATGCGCTCGAACCATTCCCAAGTTGCATATACGTCCCCTCGCCCGCGCAAGTGGGTATAACGACGCATTGAGTTCCAGTCTCGATGGCCCGACACGCTCGCCACTCGCGGAATATCCCAATCCATTTCAAAAAGACGACTGACGCCTTCGTGGCGCAGATCGTGAAAGTGCAGATCTTCGATGCCCAAGATTTTGCAGGCCCTTGTCCAGGACGTCGACACGGATTCAGCGCTGTAAGGAAAGATCTCAGGCAACACTTTAGGCATGGTCTGAAGGATCTTCCATGCTTCTGGCGGCAAATGACACCAGACGTCGTTACCGATTTTTTGCCCAGGGTTCTTCATGTCACGAACTAGAACCCGATGGCCTGCTTCATCCAAGTCATCCCACCGGATCCGGGTAATCTCTTCTTGCCTACGTGTGGAAAACAACGCGAAGCCAGTCAGCTTTAGCATGTTGATAGAAGTCGGACGACGGCTTTGAATACTCCGGAAGTGCGTCAGCAATTTGTCGAGTTCTTCCAAGGTGGGCCGGCGATCGCGCTCGCGGCTTTTCATGTTGTAACCGAGCTTTTTCAACACTCGGCGAGCGTCCGCCATTGCGTGCGGATCCACCTCATACCCCCAAGCAGGCCGAGCTATCGAAAGAACCGCGCCCAAGTGTGCAAGATCGTTGCCGGCGGTTTGAGGCTGAACGCCCCCGCCCTCCTTGCCCATGCGCCATAACGCATATTCGACCAGGTGCTGGCTGCTCACATCTCTGTCGTTCAACTTCCCCAGGTAAGATTCGCTGATCGCCTTCAACGTGCCGAGCTTCGTTTTCCCGAGAGGGCGCGCCTTGGTCATCTCGGTCAAGTACCGATCAATCATTTCCTTGATCGTCGCACCAGGTCGGTTTGCCCGCTCGATCGCACCTGGTTCGTCCAGTTCGGTTTCTCTTTTACGCACCCAAGCCTGTGCGGCCTGTTTTCGGGCGAAGGTCTGACTCTCTTGGTAAACTTGCGTCCCATCGCGAAACAGGCGTATCTGTGCCGTGTAACTGGTGCTGCCGTCGGTGCGTTTCCGTGCTCTGATCGTGGCCATTGTCAACTGGTACAATTTGAAAAGTGATTGGTACATTGTACCAACCGACCTTAGAAAACGCCTATTTACCCCCTGAAACCGGCTTAGAACACGTAGAGCAAAATGGTACAGAATTCAGCTACATACCCAATAAACACATGCTCTACGCTGTCTAGAAGGTTCTCCGTTGCGCCCATGATGGATTGGACTGATAGGCATTGCAGATACTTCCTACGCCTCCTGTCGAAGAACGCCCTGCTCTACACCGAAATGGTCACCACCGGCGCCCTCCTCAACGGCGATCACGAACGTTTCCTCCGTCACAACGAAGCCGAGCATCCGCTGGCGCTGCAGTTAGGCGGTAGTGTTCCACTGGATCTGGCCGCTTGCGCCCGCATGGCGCAGGAGCATGGTTACGACGAGGTGAATCTGAATGTGGGCTGCCCGAGTGATCGGGTGCAGAACAATATGATTGGTGCGTGCCTGATGGGGCATCCGCAGTTGGTGGCGGATTGTGTGAAGGCGATGCGCGATGCGGTGTCGATTCCGGTGACGGTGAAGCATCGGATCGGGATCAATGGGCGGGACAGTTACGCCGAGTTGTGTGATTTCGTCGGGACGGTGCGGGATGCCGGGTGTACCAGTTTTACCGTGCATGCGCGGATTGCGATTCTGGAGGGGTTGTCGCCGAAGGAGAATCGCGACATTCCGCCGTTGCGTTATGACGTGGCGGCGCAGTTGAAGGCGGATTTTCCGGAGCTGGAGATTGTGCTGAACGGCGGGATCAAGACGATGGAGGCCTGCCATGAGCATTTGCAGACCTTTGACGGTGTGATGCTTGGGCGTGAGGCTTATCACAATCCGTATTTGCTGGCGGAGGTCGATCAGCAGTTGTTCGGCAGCAGCGCGCCGGTGATCAGCCGGGCCGAGGCGCTGGCGCAGTTGCGGCCGTATATTGCCGAGCATTTGCAGGCGGGCGGTGCGATGCATCACATCACCCGGCATGTGCTGGGGTTGGGTACCGGGTTCCCGGGGGCGCGTAGATTCCGCCAGTTGTTGTCGGTGGATATTCACAAGGCCAAGGATCCGCTGGCGCTGCTGGATCAGGCTGGCGAGTTGCTGCAAGGGCGGTGATGCCCTCCCTCCGTAAAACGCGCCAGGCGGGTTGATCCGCCTGGCGTGCGCATCACCCCGCCGCTGCTTCCGTCCAGTTGACCCAGCCAAACACCCACGTCGCCAGAATCAACAAGCCAAACGCGATCCGATACCAGGCGAACGCCGCATAACTGTGGTTGGCGATGAATTTGAGCAGGCCGCGCACGGCGATCATGGCGAAGATGAAGGCGATGACGAAACCCAAAGCGAACACTGGGAGGTCGCTGGCCTGGAACAGGTCACGGTATTTGTAGCCGGAGTACACCGCGGCGCCGACCATGGTCGGCATGGCGAGGAAGAACGAGAACTCTGTGGCGGCTTTCCGGGACAAGCCGAACAATAAACCGCCGATGATGGTCGAGCCCGAGCGCGACGTGCCGGGAATCATTGCCAGGCACTGCACGAAGCCGATTTTCAACGCGTCTGACCAGCGCATGTCGTCGACATGATCGACGCTCACCACATGGCTGCGCTGTTCGGCCCACAACATGACGATGCCGCCCAGCACCAAGGCCATGGCCACGGTGATCGGGTTAAACAGGTATTGATGGATTTTGTCAGCGAACAGCACGCCGAGGACCACCGCTGGCAGAAAGGCAATCAGCAGGTTGAGAGTGAAACGTTGCGCATTGCGTTGGGTGGGCAGGCCTTTGACGATGTCGAAGATCTTCGGGCGAAACTCCCAGACCACGGCCAGGATCGCCCCCAGTTGAATGATGATGTTGAACGCCATCGCGCGTTCGCCGCCGAAGTCCAACAGGTCGGCGACGATGATCTGGTGGCCGGTACTGGAGATCGGCAAGAACTCGGTCAGGCCTTCTACCGCGCCCAAAATCAACACCTGGATAAAGGTCCAGAAATCCATTAATCCTCCGTCAGAGCGCTCTTGCTGAGCGACCGGTCAACTGTATTCAGGAATTGAGTATCTGAAGTTAAACAATCGGTATAACGCGACACCCATTGCCTGATCAGGCGACGGAGAATATGTCTTATCAAAAGACACACTCAAGCCATGTTAATAAACGTCCGCCTACGAACTACCCGAAAAATATTTAGGCCTATAGTAGAAAAAAGTTCGATTCGCCAATAAAGTGTGAACCAGCTCACACTGTCTCAGGATCGTGAACAGTGGCAATTGGACATGAATAAAGCCATCGCCATAGATTCAAAATAGTGGCACAATTCCACAATGCCACCATGTAACGACTAGTTCACAGCCCCGAGAAAATCAACTAAAAGCTTGAAATGCTTAATTATTGTTAGAAAACTCGGGAGCCACGTCTAAAAATCGCGTGAATGTTACCAATTGTCAGTCACAGATGAGAACCGGTGCTTTAACATCCCGATGTCAGCACCTAATTCGAGTCAATGCATGATGCTCTCAGGGAACTTGGCGACTAGAAGTCCGCGCCCGACGAACGACGTACCCGGTGTTCTTACTCTGGGTCGTACCCGTGGCGTGGCCGAACATTTCAGGGCGCTGATCGCGAAGCACGTACACACTGATATGGCACTTGAGGCCGGTTCGTACACTAGTTCCTTCAACAATGAACTTTCTGGTCCGTATCGCGCCATCTTCATCGTTATCGACACTCCGCAAGCGCTGGAAGACAATCTTGCGCTGATCGAAAGCCTGCGCAGCGACAACTTGAAGCCGATCATCTGCGCGGTCATTACCGGTCGCGGCGCATTCAACAAGATCAAGTATTTTCTGGCTGGCGCCGACGCGTGTATCAAACTCAATACCCTTGCCGACGAGGGCGACGAGTTGCTCGGTGAGTTCTTCAACAGTGAAGAATGGCAGCGGGATATCAATCTGACGCTCGACCCTACGCGTATCTGCCTGCTGGGCAGTCCCCGTCAGAAACTCGACATCTCGTTCGCCGAGATGAAGATCCTGGAAGCCTTTGCGCAGACCAGCAATCACATTCTCAGCCATGATGAAATCGCCAGCATCATGGGGCTCAACACCCATTTCTACGACCCGAGAGCGTTGGAAAAATCCATCAGCCGCTTGCGTGGAAAAATCAAGGACATGTATGGTACGAACGCGATTCAGAGCATCCGCGGCTACGGCTATCGCCTGATGCGGGGTCTGATATCGACTGCCTGACTCTCGGGCAGCCATCCTCTTTGCATAATTACGAAGGATCGTCATATGCAACCATACCGCTCTAGTTGTACTTCACATCTAATTATAATCAAGCCATTGAATGAGCACGGCTACACCGAACCATAACAATAAACTTCACAACATAGCAGCAGAACGAGTGGAACTTATCGAGGGCCATTTTAAGCCCAGACCCTGCCTGTCGATTACTTCCGAGGAAGTCATTGCTCGCCTGCCGATTTATCTTTTCGCCCATTTTGGTGCACATTTTAGGAGAGAGACATGGAAACGAGTACAACCCTCCCGAGAAAATATTTTGTCGTCGTGACTCACAGTACAACGTCGCAGCGTGAACTTGAGAGCATTCTGTCCAGCGAGCGCTTCAATTCGTTTGGCACGTCTCAGGCACAAATGTTTATTGAAGGTGCTACTTCGCCCTCTTCCGCGCCCATGCTGATGGAGTTCTCTTACCCAAGCGGCACCCGCAAACACGTGGCCCGCACGATTGAACACGACACCCAGCGCATCCTCGCCACCCTCGAATCGGAATGGCTGTCCGCACAATCGGCGAAGCCGTTTCAAAGTGCAGAGAGCGACAATCGCACTGCCGCCATTGAGGACGCTGCCACTGGCAACACGACCTGGCATCTGGACGATGATCAAGGCGCCCTGATCAAGGAAGGCGTCGAAATCAGCCTGACCGGACTGGAAACCGCGCTGGTGCGCAAAATGCTCCATCACGAAGAGCGCGTTGTCAGTCGCGACGATCTGATCCTCAGCATCGGCCGTGAACCGGAGCAATATCGTGGCCTGGAGATGTGCCTGAGTCGCCTGCAGGACAAGTTCAAAAGCGCCAGTAATGGGGAGCGATTGTTCCGTGCCGTAAGAAACCGCGGTTATTGCCTCATCCAGGAAATCGTTGCGTAAACACGCACGATCTCCGCGAACAAAACAAACAGAAAACAGTGCGATTACAAAAACAACAAGAGCACTCTGTTTGACTTCACCTCCCTGGTAAATAAAAGTTCCCTGCCTCCACCCCTCCTACAGTAACAAACACAACATCATTTATTCACCCCTTGCTCCACGACCTTTTCTAACAGCCTTGTATTCGATTATTCGAAAGTTGGCACAGTGCCACCTTGTTAGAACTCGTCAGACACCCTCTCCGGCAATAACTTAGTCTATTGATTGACGACAGTTCGGCCTATCGACGTTGTTACCTCAGGACACTCGTCCAATAACAACAACAAGCCTATCTAGCAACTCGGACTTTAACTGTCGAAACCTGAATGGACGTATTTCTGGGGATATCTCATGGAACTCTCTCTACGGATCAATCGAAATAACGGCCTCAAGGGACTTACCTTCTGGGGCCAATGGGCATTGGCGCAGGCTTTCATTGTTGCGTTGTTATTCATACTGGCTGAACGGCACACAGGCACCGTCGAGTTCTATTACCGCCTGTGCGCGACACTGGCGGTATTGGCCTCGGTACCGGCGTATACGTTTAGCGGCGTGTACCGCAAACAGGACAATTACCTGACGGGTCTGGGACGTCTGTTCATGGGCTGGTCGATGACCATGCTCGCGCTGGCCGGCATCGCGTTCGTGTGCAAGGCCGACGAGGTGTTTTCCCGTGAAGTGACGCTAAGCTGGGCGGTGTACGGCTTCCTCGGTCAGGCGCTGCTGTATGCGCCGCTGCATGCGTTTTCCAAGTACTACCAGCGTTCCCGCACCAGTGCGCAGAAAACCCTGATTGTCGGTACGGGTGAGTTGGCGCTGGGCCTGGCGCAGAAGATCAGTCTGGTGGAAAACCTGCCATTGGTAGGTTTGGTCAGCAATGGCACGAAACCGGTTCTGGATTCGGATGCACCGCGGGTGGTGGGCGATCAGGAAGATCTGCTGCAACTGATCAAGGATCATGACATCCGCCGTCTGTACATTACCCTGCCGCTGGCGGAAGCGGCGAAAATCGAAGCGATGTACGTCGATTTGCTCGGGGCCAACGTTGATGTGGTCTGGGTGCCGGACTTGAACAGTCTGACCCTGCTCAACCATTCGGTGAAGGTCGTGGATGGTCTGCCGGCAATCTGCCTCAACGAAAGCCCGCTGACCAGCCGCCCTACTGCTGCGTTGAGCAAAAGTCTGGTGGAAAAAGGCGTGGCGCTGCTGGCGATCATTCTGTTGAGCCCGGTGCTGCTGTTCATCGCGCTGGCGGTGAAAATCAATTCGCCGGGGCCGGTATTTTTCAAGCAGGATCGTCACGGCTGGAACGGCAAGGTGATTCAGGTGTGGAAATTCCGCTCGATGCGCGTGCACGATGATCGCGAGGTGGTCCAGGCCAGCCGCAATGACTCGCGGATTACCGCCGTCGGGCGCTTCATCCGCCGCACCTCGCTGGATGAGCTGCCGCAGTTGTTCAACGTGCTGCAGGGGCAGATGGCCCTGGTCGGCCCGCGCCCTCACGCTGTCGCGCACAATCACTACTACTCGGGGAAAATCCTCGCGTACATGGCTCGTCACCGAATCAAACCGGGCATCACCGGCCTGGCGCAAATCAGCGGCTGCCGTGGCGAGACCGACACCCTCGACAAGATGCAGCGTCGGGTGGAGATGGATCTGCATTACATCAACAACTGGTCGTTGTGGCTGGATCTGAAGATCCTGGTGAAGACGCCGTTTACGCTGTTGTCGAAAGATATTTATTGATGGGCTGGTGACAAGCCAGGCGATACCGCAAGGGGACGAAAGTCCCCTTTTTTGTGGGCGGGATTTGGGTAGTGGGTCAGGCTGTTGCGAAGGTGGCAGTGCCGACGCCTTCGCGGGCAAGCCCGCTCCCACAGGGGATCTCGGCATGGATCGGGATATGTGCCTCACCACAAAACACTGTGGGAGCGTGGCTTGCCCGCGATAGCGGTGGGTCAGGCAGCACAGATGTTGAATGTGCCGACGCCTTCGCGGGCAAGCCCTCTCCCACAGGGGATCTCGGCATGGATCGGGATATGTGCCTCACCACAAAACACTGTGGGAGCGTGGCTTGCCCGCGAAAGCGGTGGGTCAGGCAGCTCAGATGTTGAATGTGCCGACGCCTTCGCGAGCAAGCTCGCTCCCACAGGGGATCTCGGCATGGATCGGGATATGTGCCTCACCACAAAACACTGTGGGAGCGTGGCTTGCCCGCGATAGCGGTGGGTCAGGCAGCACAAATGTTGAATGTGCCGACGCCTTCGCGAGCAAGCCCTCTCCCACAGGGGATCTCGGCATGGATCGGGATATGTGCCTCACCACAAAACACTGTGGGAGCGTGGCTTGCCCGCGAAAGCGGTGGGTCAGGCAGCTCAGATGTTGAATGTGCCGACGCCTTCGCGGGCAAGCCCGCTCCCACAGGGATTGGGGTGTAGATCAAGATATTTGCTTCACCCCCGAACCACTGTGGGAGCGTGGCTTGCCCGATCCCACAGGTCCCGAGAAGGCTCTGGGTTTACTCGGTAATCTTCGAGAAGTTGCGATAGAACATGTCACCCTCGCGGCTATCGGTCATCGAGTGCAGCTGGAAGCTGCGATTGAGCCTGGCGCCGCCGTCACGGGTCAGAGGGGCCCAGACCAGATTGGCGCGGCGCATGGTCGACATGCTCATCATTTCGTCGAACGGGATCGACAGGTAGATGCCCTTGTCGAAACTACCCTCCCCGTACTCGGCACTGCCAGCCGTGGTGATCGTGGCCCAGGCACCGAAGCGCACGCCGTTGAAGAACTCGCGGGAGATGTCCAGCGTACCGCCCCAGTCGCCGGCCAGATAACGACCGACGCTGACCGCAGCCAACGTGTCGTACGGCAAGTCGGTATAACCCGTGATGTGCCCGGTCCAGATCGAGTAGTCGCGCAGGCCGAAACCCTGGTCGAACTCGCGCTGGCGCACGTAGTTCAGATCCGCCCCCACCGACCAGCGCTCGCCGGTCGGCCGGAACAGCACCTCACCGCCGACGCCGGCAAACATCGACTCCAGATAGCCGCCGTAGACCATGCCATACAGGTCCTTGTCCAACTGCTCGGCATGGCTGACCTGAAATAACGGCATGGTCACTTCCGAGGTGGTCAGGTACTGACGCAAATCGGTACGCACCCGCGGCAGGCCGCTCGGCGCATCGTAGGTGAACTTGTCGAAGTTGTTCACCAGGTTGGCACTGAGCAGGCCGTTCCACCAGGTGTTGCGGTTGAAGCGGTACTCGGCGTCCGCATCGGCGCTGAATTGATAGAGCAAGCCATCCGGGCCGCCGACGTTCTGCTTGAAGCCCAGGCCGACGCCATAGTTGAAGTGCTGCGGCGCTTCGCTGTAGAGGGTTTTCTCGTTGTGCGGCATCGCCGGATTGATCTCGGTGGTGCGGTGCAACGACTCCAGCGGTTCCTCGTTGTTGATCACTTCGCGGAAGGTCTGGCGCGGCACGCTGGTCTCTTCCAGCGGCAGGTCGTAACGCTTGTTGACCACGGTGAACCAGTTGATGTCGTCGTTCACACTGTTGTCGAGAATCCGGCTCGCGCGGCCGACAGCCTTCGACGAATGGAAGTAGCGCTGCTGCTCGCCGTAGACGATCAGCTCGGAATCACGCTGGCTGATGCGCTCGACCTTATAGCCGGCATTCTGCTGCAGGCGTTGCGACACGTCGGCCCAGTTGACCTGTTCCATCGGCGTGGTCGGCATCTTCGCCGGCAGCGGTTCCGGCGTCGGATCGTAGGTCTTGGCCGGCGCCTTGCGGCTGACGAAATTGGTGTGGAAGGTGATGCCGAACATCGCCGTGTTGCCCCGCTCCCACGCCGCGCTGACGTCCACCGAATCCGCCACCTTGAACACCGCGCCGAAGTTGATCGGCGAGTCTTGCTTGATCACGTTGTCCTTCGGCTCGTGCTTGTAGTCGTTGCCTTCGTATTCGAGCTTCAGGCTGAGTCGATCCCACGGCGTCTGATAGCTCACACCACCGAAGAACGACGGCCTACCGCGAAAGTACGAGCCGGAGTTGACGTCACCGGTACCCTCAAGGGCCGGCCGGGTGTCGAAGCGATCACTGACGTAACCCAGCGGGTTGTCGAGATCACCGCGATTACCGAGATAACCCCAGGCAATACCGGCGCTGAAATCGAAATTGTCGAAGCGCTTGTTGGCGACGAAAAACTCACTGGAGAACAAGCCCGTACCACCGATGTCTCGGAAGCCCAGCGCGACTTCCGGCGCCCAGTGGCTTTCCTGCCACAGCCGGACTTTGGCGTCGACCGCCTTGTCCTTGTAGCTCTGGCTGCCACTCAGCGCCTCAGAGCCGTACGGCCGGTTGGTGATCGCGGTGTAACGGAACGAGCCTTCGAGCCAGTCCAGCGGCTGCAGCGACACGCTGTAGCGGCTGTAAGGCTCGGTGCGGTTGGCGTTGACGCTCAGCTCTCCGGCCGGAGCCATGCGCGCGGTCGGGGTCTGCAACAGACCGGTGCCGCCGAAATCATTTTGGGTAATACGCGGCTCGGCATGCACCAGACCGCACGGCAATAACAACACAGCTGCAAAACGTAACTTCAACGAACCACCTCAGCCAGCTGCGTGGCAATCAATTCGGCCAACTGCTGATTCAGTTCAGGAACAGGCGGATCCAGATCATCGTTTTTCACCGGCACCAGAATCTTGCTGCCGGCCACGGGGAACTGCCCGCTCTCGCGATTCCAGTGGGCGATACCCACGCGCCGGACCGCACCATTGGGCTGGATCAGCCACAGGTAATCGGCCTCGGCATCGTCCAGCGGCGTGCAGCTTTCCAGATACTCACGCGCCTCCAGCAAGGGCTGATAAGGCAGGTGGCAGGTCTCGGCAACCGCGCCCAACACTTGCACCTCGTCGACCCGTTTCGGGTAGATCAGCCAATCGCCATCGTCGAGACGAATGTTGCGCGCGAAGCCGACTTCCACCGCGACCGGATCGAGGTCCGCCACCTGACGCCCGGTGACCGGCATTTGCCGCACCTGCTCGGCCAGGCGCAGCGCCAGCGCCGCGCGGCTCGGGCGGTCAAACAAAGACGCCATGCGCTGCAACACATCGAGATCAAACAACACCCCGGCCTTGAGCCGCGCCTGCTGTTCCAGCAACGACTGGCGCAGCAACACGCCGGCCAGCCAGTAACCTTCGGCATTCGGTACGGCCACGCTGATCACGTCGAGCAAGCGCCCGTCCGGAGGCAATTCCACCGGCCCCGGGTTGGCGACATCGCCGCTGACCGTGACCGCTGCCTGACTGACGCCGCTGAGCAACAGCAGCCCCGCCGATAACATCCGTAAGCGCTTCACGGCAGATGCCTGCGATCAGGGGTCAGTTGCACGATGCGCACGCGCATTTGCGTGGTCAGTTGCTGCTCGCTCTGCAGGATGAAACCGTCCAGCGGATCGACCCAGTAATGGTTGGTCGCGCGCAGACCGATGGCCGGGACGTCGATGCGTTCGTCGACACGCAGCACGGTGTATTCCTTGTCGAGAATGTGCAGGGTTTGCGTGGAACGGCGGGAGAACCGGCTGTTGACGATCAAGCCGACTTCCTGGCCCTTGTACAGGTCGATCCAGCGCTGACTGGTGAAGCCGTCGGCGACCTGATGCAGGCCACGTTTGAACGGCGCGTTGTCAGCCAGCCGCGTGCCGTCCAGATCGCCCTCGACACCGAGGCCGATGGTGCGCACGGCGAGGCCGTCACGCAGCAGCAACACCTGTTTGCCGGAGGCGACCCAGAACTGCAGGTCTTCACGCTCGCGCACCAGCGCCAGCACCCCGGAGCCGGACGGTGTGGTCAGTTTGACTTGCGGATACTTGACCTCGGCCACCTGCGCCGCACTCACGTCCAGCTCGTCCGGGCCGATCACCGCCGACTTGAGGTTGCGCACCGAAGCGGTCATCAGCGGGTTACAGCCACACAACATCAAGGCCGCCATCAGGCAGACGCCCACTTTCAAGGTTTTCACGGTCGGCCTTATTTGCTGTTGTTACTGAATTCGCTCCAGTTCTTCGCAGCGGAAGCCCCGGTCCCGACAATCGATGCCGACGGCACCAGTTGGCTGATGAAGCGGTTCCAGCGCGTGACGTTGGCCGGGCCGACGTACACCACATCCTGCGGACGCACTTCAAAGTGCGAAGCGAGTGCCATGGCGGTCGGCGACTGGGCTTCCAGTTGATAGATTTTCGCCGGCTCGACATCGAGGTTTTCCACCCCGCGAATCACGTACACCGCGTTGCCGTTGGAGGTGGTCTGGCTCAAGCCGCCGACCGAACCGAGCACGTCGGAGAGGTTCATCGTCGCAGTCTTGAAACTCAGCGCACGGGGCTGATTGACCTCACCCATGACGTAGATGCGCTTGTTGTCGTTGTACGGCAGATACAGCTGATCGCCGCCCTTGAGGAAGACGTGCTGCAACTCGGAATCCTGCTGGTTGAGCGAGTCGAGATTGAGCGGATACACCCGGCCATTGCGGGTCAGCAGCAGGCCCGACAGATCGGCGTTGTTGGTGTCGATGC
This sequence comes from Pseudomonas sp. S8, assembly GCF_050473925.1. NCBI lineage: Bacteria > Pseudomonadati > Pseudomonadota > Gammaproteobacteria > Pseudomonadales > Pseudomonadaceae > Pseudomonas > Pseudomonas sp. S8. Next base: position 238,925 of record NZ_JBFDVZ010000016.1, on the reverse strand, counting down.
CGGCAGTGCCGAGGGCCTCGACCACGCTCAGCGGGTTGGTGGAAATCGGCTGCGGACCGGCTTTGGCCACGGCACCGGAAACCACCACTTTCTGACTGGCGAAACGCAGCACCGCGACATCCACCTGCGGCTCGGCGATGAACGCCGACAGGCGTGTTTCGATGTCCGAGCGCAGCTGTTGAATAGTCTTGCCGGCCGCCTGCACTTCCTTGATGAACGGGTAGTACAGCGTGCCATCGGAGCGCACCAGTCGACCGTTGGCGTCGATCTGCTGTTGTGCCCCCGATGGCGCGGTCAGCTCCGGGTGATCCCAGACCGTGATGTACAGCACATCGTTGCTGCCGATGCGGTATTCCGCAGGCGTTGCCAACAGTTCCGACGGAACCGTCTCACGCTTCTGCGTGGCACGGGTCATCGAGATCAGCTTGGGCGTGATCGGGATCAGCTCGACCCGACTGCTTTCGCTGGCGCCCTGGCGCGTGATGTCGCCGGTGCTCAGGTATTGGCCGGGGGAAAACATGCAACCTTGCAAAGCGATACTTGCCAACAGCAAAAGAGAAAAACTACGAGTCATAATGGCACTACGCTATTCAAGGGCGAATCTAAAAATAAAGTCACCCGACTTGCGTCGGGCGACCCTGTACTGCACTAACAAATGTTCCTGTTAGTTGTGCGTGCCGGTGGTGCCGGTAGTACCGGTGGTGCCAGTGGTACCGCCGTTGGCACTTCCGCCGCTGTTGGACGCCGCGACTGCACTGGCAACCATTGCAGTACTGGCAGCAGGCGCTGTAGAAGCCGCAACACTGCCAGATACATTGGTCACCGCAGTTAGCGGCGCTTCAGCAGCGGACGCCCAGTTGCTCAACATCGTCAACAGGGCAATCGCCATCACTTTTTTCATATCAACTCCTTTCTAACATTCGACCTGTTAAAAACCGGTCTTTGTTAGCGGTGGTAGCGTTCAAGTCCGCGAAAAGCGCGAACAAGATCCGTCGTTCTTTCACAGTCTTACCCAACTGATAAAAGTCGAACGGCAGGTTTATATCTACGGACTTGCAAAAGGCATTTCCAGCGTATTTTCCCGACGATATCTAACAGCTGACCGAAACTAACATTCAGTATTAGAACGACATCATTCGAGATAACCGCGTGGATGATTCGATTGCCAGCGCCAGGTATCGGTGACCATGTCCTGCAGACTGCGCGTGGCTTTCCAGCCGAGTTCTTTTTGCGCTTTCGAGGCGTCGGCCCAGCTCTCGGCAATGTCCCCGCTGCGCCGTGGCATCACCCGGTACGGCACCGGACGTCCACTGGCTTGTTCGAAGGCATGCAGCACTTGCATCACGCTGTAGCCGTCGCCGGTGCCAAGGTTCCAGGTATGAATGCCCGGACGGTCGGCAATCGATTGCAAGGCTTTGAGATGGCCATCGGCGAGGTCGACGACGTGGATGTAATCGCGCACTCCGGTGCCATCGATCGTCGGGTAATCGTCGCCGAAAATCGACAGTTCCTGCAGGCTGCCAACCGCGACCTGGCTGATGTAAGGCAGCAGGTTGTTGGGGATGCCGCTGGGGTCTTCGCCCATATGCCCGCTGTGATGCGCGCCGATCGGGTTGAAGTAACGCAGCAAGGCGATGCTCCAGCGCGGCTCGGCCTGGCTCAGGTCGCGCAGCACGTTCTCGACGATCAGCTTGGATTGACCGTAAGGATTGGTCGGAATACCGGTGGGGAAATCCTCGCGGATCGGCATCTGCTCAGGCTCGCCATACACCGTGGCCGACGAGCTGAACACCAGCCGGAACACTCCGGCCGCCGCCATCGCCTGACACAGCGTGATGCTGCCGCCGACGTTGTTCTCGTAATAATCCAGCGGCTTGCGCACGCTCTCGCCGACGGCTTTGAGCCCGGCAAAATGCAGCACCGCGTCGATCGCATGCTCGCGGAAGATCCGGTCGAGCAACGCCCGGTCGCAGACATCGCCGCGAATCATCAACGCGCTTTTGCCGCAGATACCTTCTATCGCGTGCAATGCCGCATCGCTGCTGTTGCAAAGATTATCCAGTACAACAACTTCATAACCTGCTTCAAGCAGCGCAAGTGTGGTGTGCGAGCCGATATAGCCGGCGCCACCCGTTACCAGAATCTTCATAGCGCGGTCCGTCATTGGATAAGTGACAAGTAGCCTGTCAAGTCCCTTTCATTGAATCTGTGGCGCACCACACAAATAAGGACGACAACAGCCTTAAACAAAATTAGTTCAACCACTGGCAATAAATATTTTTGCAGGTCAAACTGTATTGCCCGGTACTTATTAGCACCTCGAGTGCACTCATCACTATCAACAGATACCGACTAAAAATAACCAATAACGCTATAACCGACATCTCATAACATTGTCAGGTTTTACCCTCCGCACTAATTGCCATTAACAACCTGACTCAGGTATTAAAGTACTCGTTCAATAATCATTGAAACTTGTGCACCTTCGTAAGTGTGCGCATCCGTTGCCTGTGTTCCATGACTGTCCAGGATACTTTTATGATTCGTAAATGTTTGTTCCCCGCTGCCGGTTACGGCACGCGTTTCTTGCCGGCGACCAAAGCCATGCCGAAAGAAATGCTGCCGATCGTCAACAAGCCGTTGATCGAATACGCCGTTGAAGAAGCACGGGACGCCGGCCTGCAACACATGGCCATCGTCACCGGTCGGGGCAAGCGTGCGCTGGAAGACCATTTCGACATCAGCTACGAACTCGAACACCAGATCCGCGGCACCGAGAAAGAGAAATTCCTCGCCGGCACCCGCGAGCTGATCGACACCTGCACCTTCTCCTACACCCGTCAGGTGGAAATGAAGGGCCTCGGTCACGCGATTCTCAGCGGCCGCCCGTTGATCGGCGATGAACCTTTCGCCGTGGTGCTGGCCGATGACCTGTGCCTGAACCTGGAAGGTGACGGCGTGCTGTCGCAGATGATCCAGCTGTACAAAAAATTCCGCTGCTCGATCGTCGCCATTCAGGAAGTCCCGGCTGACCAGACCCACAAGTACGGGGTGATCGCCGGCGAACTGATGTCCGAGGGCATCTACCGGGTCAATAACATGGTGGAAAAACCGGCGCCGCAGGATGCCCCGTCGAACCTGGCGATCATCGGCCGCTACATCCTCACCCCGGACATCTTCGACCTGATCGCCGACACCCAACCGGGCAAGGGCGGCGAGATCCAGATCACCGACGCGCTGATGAAACAGGCACAGAACGGTTGCGTGCTGGCTTACAAGTTCAAGGGCCTGCGCTTTGACTGCGGCGACGCCGAGGGTTACCTGCAGGCGACCAACTTCTGCTACGACAACGTCTACCTCAAAGGCCGCTGAACGGTCCCCGCCCACTTCTCTTTTCAGGAGGCAACCATGAACATGGCACAGCATGCAGCAGAGATTGAACGGGAGGTGGGCAACCTCGGGGTGGTGAGCTGGCTGTCACGCCATCAGCCGTTGCCCAGCGCCAACGAGTCGTGGCTGGGGAGTATTCTGCTGGTGGAACGCATCGGCATGTTTCCTTCGTCCGGCGACATTCGCCGGCCGCTGGCCGATCCCTATCCCCTGCTCGCCCATCTGAAACACCTGTATGCCGAGCAGGCGCTGGAAATGGATGACCGTGATGGCCTGAAAGTGATCTTCAGCGACTGGCGCTTCCGCGTACGCCTGTGCTGCAACGAGCCGGCGATCATCATCAATGTCGAGACACGGTGTGCGACGCAACTGATGCCGCAGAAGACTGCGGAGCTCCTGAGCCAGATAGATAACTTCAAATAAAACACCACCCCTGTAGGAGCTGCCGAAGGCTGCGATCTTTTGATTTTGTATCGAAGAGCAAGATCAAAAGATCGCAGCCTTCGGCAGCTCCTACAGGGGTTTCGTTGGGTCGCAACTGGTTGTGTTGATGCCACTGACGATCCAGCGATAGAAGTAGTCGGCAATCACTTTCCCACCCGTCGCGGGCTGCGGATGAATCTTGTCCGGCCCGATCATCGCCGCCGCATAGCGTTTGACGTCAGGTCCGAACGCGCATTGCAGATTGGCGAAGCCCAACTGCTGCTCATGCGCCCATGGCTGCAAGACCTGCGCATACGCCGACATCGGATAGGCACTGGACCGCGTGGTGTCCTGACGCATGATCAGGTTGATGCTCGCCGCCGGCTGGATCTCGCGGATCATCGCCACCAACCCTTGAACGTTGTGCAGGTACTGTTCGGGTTTGACCCCGAAACCCTGGTCGTTGCCGCCGAGCATGATCAGGTAAACGTCGGCGGGGATCTTCGACACGGCGGCTTTCCACTGCACCTGCCATTGCGGATCGCGATGATAGAAGTCCGCCGAGGCCGCGCCGGAGGCTGCCAGTTTCGAGACCCGCACGCCGTTCTGCTCGTTGCTCAGCCACAGACCAAACAAGGTCGGTGCGCCCTTCACCACTTCCAGTTTGAACGACCAGTCTGCGGCTGCAGAGAGACCTGCAAGCGGCACTTCCTGAACGCCCGAGCCCTTGAGAATCAATGGCTTCCAGTCCTCCGAGGGCGTCCAGCGGTAACGCAGCTCACTCGGCTCGCCGTTGCCCAGGTAGAGCAATTTCGCCTGGGTGACTTGGGTGTCGATGGCCGGTGTCGGGCTGGCATCGATTTGCAACCAGGCGCCGGGCTTGCCGGTGATCGTGCGGCTGTCGGGGCTGGCCTGACCGAGACCGGAAACCTGCCAGCCACCGCCGAAGTACTTTTCGCTGCTGCGGGTGTATTTGAAATGCGTGCCCCCCAGCGCGGCGCCGTGGTTGAAACCGACGTAACCGGGGCCGGCAAAACCCACTTCGCCGGCCACGCGCTGCACCAGTTTGTTCAGGTAGAAATCCTGCCCGGCGCTGTAGCTGTCGCCGATCACCGAGACCGACAAGACCTTCCCGGCCTTGCCTTCGCGCCACTGCGCAAAGCGCTCACGGGCGTCACCCACTTCCACCACCGACGCTGCGACGGGCTGAGCGTCATTTACTGCCAACATGCGTTATTTCCTTCAGTCTGGAATGGCCCCTTCGCGAGCAGGCTCGCTCCCACATTGGATCGGCGTCATACACCAATTCTCTGTAGGAGCTGTCGAGTGAAACGAGGCTGCGATCTTTTGATCTTCAACCTCAAAAGATCGCAGCGTGCCGCAGCTCCTACAGGGAATGGTGTACGACGTTAAATCCGTTGGGTCTGCACCACTGGCGTAACGCTCGCCGCCGGTTTTTTCTTCGCCGCGCGCTCCCCGAGAAACAGCACCGAAGTGACATTGAAGCGACTGAAAATCATCGACAGCACCACCGGCCCCAACAGACCGAACAGCAGCCCACTGAGCACCAGAATGCTTTCGTCTTTTACCCCCAGCCGTCCCATGACAAACCGCGAAGTCGCCGCAAACAACACATGGAACAGGAAGATCGCGTAAGAGTAGCCGCCCAGCCAGGTCAGCCATTTCGAGCGCATGTCACTCGACAGCAAGGCGATGCAGGACACGCAGCCCACGGTCAAGCCGATCAGGCTGCGGCGGTCGACGATCAACTCACGGTCAATCGCCGCCACGTACAGCAGCGTCAACGAAATCAACACAAACACCAGCGGCCCGATCACCTTGAACCGCTGCTTCAACGCCTCGACATTTTCCTGGCCGATCATCCCCGCCACAAAGAACGGCAGCAGGTAAATCGCGCCATTGATGCCGAACGCATCGAGCTTGAACGGTGGCAGCAGAAACACCGCCGCAGCGAAGGCGAACAGCAGATACAAGCGCGACATCGAACGCAGCATCCCGCGCCATTCCAGCAGGCCGACGAACATGAAAATGATGAACACCGCCTGCAGGAACCAGAAGTGATTGACCGGTACCCAGAACGACAGCAACGCATCGATCACGCCGACGTCCTTATTCACCCCCGGCCCCACCGCCTGCAACACCGAGAACGGCACACCGACGCAAAACAACGGCACGATCAACCGTCGCACCTTGCCGCTGAAGAATGCGGAAAAGTCATTGCCGCGAATTTTGTAGATCGAATAGATGTAGCCGGAAATAAAGGTGAACAGCGGCATGCGCACGTACACCATCGAGTCGGCGATCACCCGAAACGGCGAGCCGAGATCGATTTTCAGCCCTCCGCCCAACGGGCCGATGACGTGATAGAGCACCAGCAGCAGGCACGCCAGACCACGCAGGGTTTCGATTTCCAGGGACTTTTTCTTGCTCGACATACAGCACCTGCCTCAATTCAGAACGCGTGATTCAACCCGCACCGGTTTGTTCGCACGCAACATCAGGCCCAGGCCGACAAACAGCACCGGCACCACCATGGAAAAGTGTCGGGCGAAGGAGCCGAAGTCCGGCTCGAACAAACCCTGCACCAACAGGAACGCCAGCGGAATCGCGATCAGTTCCTTGGGTTTGGTTTCGATCGGCGCGCCTTTGTAGTCGGTGGAGGTGATGACTTTGAACAGCAGCAGCGCGGTCATGATCATCAGCGCCACAAAGATCACCTGGCCCGGCCCGGACAACAGAATCAGCTCCACCGGGAACGACAGCCGGAAAAAAATGATCATCGAGTCCAGCGCCTGGGAGACGAAGTCGCTGCCACTGAGCCACGAGACGATCAGCGATTTCGACCCCTCCTCCCCCGCCGTGCGCAACTCGTTGTTGCTGGCGCGAATCGACGACACCGGAAAGCCCAGCGCCAGTTGGATCGCCATGGCCACCGCCAGGTAAAACAGGAACAGCATCAGGAAGAAGGTGAAACGCGACACGTACTTTTTCATCACGCAAACGCCGACCCACGACAGCGAAAACAGAATCCAGTAAGGCCGGATCAGCACGCCATAGATCACCGCCGACAGAAAAAATCCGCCGCGGTATTTGCGCGTCAGCGAGCTGAACAAGATGCTCAGCACCGCCACCGAGACGATGATTTCCTTGGTCAGGTTTTCCAGGAAGAACGAACGCACAATCCCCCACAGACACAGGGTGCCGAAGATCGCCAGCGGCATGCGCCGGAACACCACCACCGGAATCGCCGTGAGGAAGAAGTTGCAGAACATCCCGTAGGCCCAGGCGTTGGTCAGGTTGATCCCGGTGGGCCGCAGCAGGAACGCCGAACACTCGTAGGAGGAGCGATCCGGCGAGAATGGGTTCCAGAAATTGCAGTTGTCGGCCCGGGCGTAGGACGACCATAAGGTCATCGCATCCGGCCCCGGATCGCGCGGGATCAGCAGCGGCATCGCCACCGACAGAAACAGCCCGGTAAACAGAATCAGGAACGACAGCGAGGAATCGAGTCTGCGGCCGCGAAACTCGATGCACGGCAACTTCAACCACATGCCAGCGCCCCTTTGGCATGGGTCGCCCGAGTCAACACGGCGATCACCCCGAGCTGCACGATGATCGCAAAGACATTGCCCCACGCCGCGCCATAAATCGAATAGTGCTTGATCAGCAGGTAGCTGACCGGTACCGACACCAGCAGGCAGATCGCCGCGCTGGCGAATGACACCCGACTGTTTTTCGAGGCGATCAGACCGCCCCAGACGATGTCGCCGATGGCTCGCAGGGCAAAGGAAAAGATCAACACGCCGAGGAGTGCGTTATCCGGACGCGGCACGCTGCTGGCGACGTAATCGAGCACCACGTTGAAGAACAGATAGATCAGCACGGCCACCGCCGCTGACACCGCTAACGAGCGCATCACCCACTTGTTGACGAACAACTGCCGGACGCTGAACGCCTGTTGATCCGCCTGAAACCGCTTGGCCAGCACCGGGATGCCGACTACCGCCACCACCGCGTAAGACAGCGCCTGCAGAGTGTTCGCCGCCGACCACGCATACACGTATTTGCCGAGGCTGGCGTAGGGTTCGAGATCGGCAATCAGAAAACGCTCGGCGTACTGACTCAGCGCGATCAACCCCGTACCGAAATAGAACGGCAACCCGGCCTTCCACACGGTCGCGGTAGTCAGTGCTTCGCTGACCCGGCCCTTGTGCACATTCACCACGATCAGGTAACCGGCGACGATCACCAGCACGTTGGCGGCCACCCACAACCACAGCACACTGGCGATGCCCGACACCCAGTCGAGCATCATCGCGCCCACCGCCAGCAGCGCCCAGAGACCGGTCTTGATGAAGAACAGCAGCGCGCCCGCGGTGGCTTTCTGCGCAGAAAACACGAACGAATTGATCTCGAACGACAGGTGTTCGGTGAGCAACACCAGCGTCACGCAGAGGATCAGCGCGGTGCTCGCCTCGACCTGCTGGAACAGCGAGTAAATCCCCACCGTCAGCAGCGACAGCAGCAGCCCCACCGCCAGGTACAGCAGCAGGACTTTGTCGACCACCCGCCGCGAGCTGCCGCCGACGCTGATCAACCGATTGATCTCGGAACTGAAACCAACGCTGTAGAACTTCGAAGCGATCAGCGACGCGGCGACCACCACGCCATAAAACCCCAGCGCTTCGTAGCCCAGGTAATGAGTGATGGCCAACACCAGCAGAAACTTCGCGCCCAAGGCTCCGCCGCGAAGCAGTAAGCGAAATATCATCGAACGACGCCTTTGATGATCTCGTCCATCATCACCGTCTTGGCTTCGATTTCGCGGCAGGTATCGGTCAGGCGCTTGCCGAAGTTCGACAGGGCATTCGGCGCATACACGGTGTCGATGATCTGCTCGACATTGATGTCGCCACCGTTGATCACCCAGTCTTCCACACCCATGTCCTGATAGGCGCCAAAGCCTTTGCGCTCATAGCTGATGTGGTACGCCGGGACACCGGACAGCAGCGACTCGATAGCGCCGTGCAGGCGCACCGAGATCACCAGGTCCGGCTGATATTTGGCAATCGTCGCCTTCAACGACAGCAGGTCCTCGGTGATGCCCAGTTCGCGATAGAACGCACCGTCATCGTTGCCGCGAACGGCGCTCTGCACGGCGCAGACCACTTTGCTTTTGTTCTTCAGGCGCTGCAGCAGCAACTTCAGATTGGCGACGTAGGCGACCTTCTTGTCCTTGCTCCACTCCGGCGGCTTGCGCAGCACCACGCACACGGTGGCCGGCGACGCGGCGCAGCGGGTGAACTTCGGCTGCTGAAGGATCTTGCTGGCCAACGACTGCACCGCCAGATCCGGCGCGCGGTAGACGTTTTCGCAGGCATCGAACATTGCCGAGGAGCGGTTATCGCGCACGAACACCGCATCGGCACTGGCGTAGTGCTCGACGATCTGGCGGCTCTCGCCATGGAACGGGCCGATGCTTTGCGGCAGGTACACCGACGGCACCTTGCTGAGGATCGCCGTTTCCAGTTGCTTGGCGTGGCCGAGTTTGAGCTTGATGTGTTCGAAGGCACTTTTCGAGCGCATGTAGCCGCCACCGACGCCGACGATCAGATCGGTCTTGCGCAACAGATCCGCCAGTCCGGCATACGACTGATTGAGGAACACCGCCTGCTTGACCCGCCCCAGGCCCTTGGCCGCCATCACCGGCGCATCGAAACGCGGGTGCGGCAGGTAGGCGAAAGACTGCGGGTCGGAGGCCACGACATTGATCGCGGTGTCTTCGCCAAAGTTGCGCTGCACCAACGCGATGGCTAGGTCGACGAGCAGGCCGTCACCGGAGTTGGACGCACTGTAGCCATGCAAAATCGTTACGTTCATAAGCTGAGTTCTACTTAATAAGTGGGAGCGCAATACACGTCGTAGGTCTGGCGGATCATCAGCGCGGCACTGAAGCGCTCACGCACGATGTTCCGGCCTTCGCTGCCGAGGTCGAGCAACCGCGGCTTCTGGATTCGCGCCAGCACATCGGCCAGCGCCTGGTGATCACCGGTGGGAAAGACGTAGCCGGACACTTCATGGGTGACCAGTTCGGGCAGCGACGTGCAGTTGCTGGCGATCACCGGCAAGCCCATGGCCATGCCTTCCAGCGGCACCATGGCGAAACCCTCCCAGCGGCTCGGCACGATCAGCGCGTCGGCCTGTTGATACAGCGCCTGCACTTCGGCCGGCGTGACCCACGGCAGGTACTCGACCGCGTCCATCTCGGGGCACTCGACCGTGTCCTCGTTGACCGCACTGCCAACCACGGTCAGCTTCAGATCGTTGCGCTGTACCTTGGCGAAGGCTTTGAGCAATACGTCGAAGCCTTTCTGGTAGTCGAGGCGACCGACGAACAGCAGATGAATCGGCGCGGGGTTGTCGGCCCTCGGTGCGTCATCCTTGTGCGGGATGCCGTTGTAGATCAGGCGCATGCGCTTGCGCTCGATACCGAACCGCGCGGCTTTGTCCATCTCGTAGCGGCTGACGCAAATGATCACGTCGGTGACTTTCTGCAAGACGCGCTCGATCGAGGCGTAGACCTTCTGCTTGATGGGCGAGCTTTCCATCAGGAACGAAAACGCGTGCGGGCAGTAGACGATTTTCGGCCGACGCCACGGCTTGAGCAGCACACAAACACAGCGGCCGATCACCCCGGAAAACGTGCTGTGCAGATGCACCACATCGGGTTTTTCCTTGAGCAGCGTCCGTGCCAGTTCCCACGCAAAGCGCAGCAGCGAAGGCACGTTACGCCCGGATCTGACGAACGTGCGAATCTGGCTCTGATCGATGCCGTGCAGCTCCTGTTTCTGATCGAGCGGCACCAGATAGACCCATTCGTAGTTCGCGTCCTGGCCTTCGGGCGACGCCGATATCGTGCGGATAACGGTGGCAACCCCACCTTTTATCGTTTCAGCCACGTGCAGTATTTTCTTCACAACCCACCCACTTTCATGCCTGTTGGAACGTCCCTGATTTCAGGATTTGTCCGACGCGTATTCGTAGTTGTAATAGCCATAGCTGCCATTGCCGTAGTAGCTGGCAGCGCGCTTCTCGACGCCGTTGAACACCGCGCCCTTGAGCTCGATGCCGTTCTGCGCGAAGCGGCGAATGGTCGCTTCGATTTCCTTGGCCGGGTTCACCGCGAAACGCGTGACGATCAGGCTGATCCCGGCTTCACGCCCGACAATCGCCGCGTCCGTCACCGCCAGCAATGGCGGCGTATCGATGATCACCACGTCGTAGCGCTGACTCAGCTCGGCGAGCAGGTCGCGGAAGTTGGCGTGCATCAGCAGCTCGGAAGGGTTCGGCGGAACCTGACCACGGCTGATGAAGTGCAGGTTGTCGATTTCCACCGTGTTGATCGCCTGCTCAATGCTGCAGCGCTTGACCAGCAGGTCCGACAGACCATTGGCGATCGGTACATTCAGCGTCTTGTGCAAGTGGCCCTTGCGCATGTCGGCGTCGATCAGCAACACGCGCTGACCGCTCTGCGCCATGACCGCGGCGAGGTTGGACGAGACGAAGGTCTTGCCGACCTGCGGGCTGGGGCCGGAGATCATGATGCGGTTGTTGGTCGAATCCAGCGCGGCGAAATGCAGGCAGGTGCGCAGGCTGCGGATCGACTCAATGGACAGGTCGGTCGGGTTGCGCAGCGCCAGCAGATAAGCGGGTGTTTCGGCGGTGACTTTGGCCCGGCCCTTTTTCGTGTCCTCGTCGCGCTGCAAGGCGCTGTAGGGAATCGAGGCGTACACCGGCAGCCCGAGCTGTTCGATGGCTTCCGGGCCTTCCAGGCCTTTGCTCAGGGATTTGCGCAACAGCACCAGCGCCACGCCGACAAAGGCGCCGAGGAACGTCGCGATCAGCACGATCAGGGCTTTTTTCGGTTTGACCGGGCTGCTCAGGTCGACATCCGCCGGGTCGATCAGGCGCACGTTACCCACCGCACCGGCGCGAACAATGTCCAGCTCCTGGGATTTGTTCAGCAACTGCGTATAGATCTGCGAAGCCACTTCCACATCGCGGGTCAGGTTGAGCAGCTCCTGTTGCGTCGCCGGTAGATCGCCGACCTTGCCTTCCAGCGATTTCTGCTGCTGGGTCAATTCACCGATCTGCGACATCAAGGCGCGATAGGCCGGATGCTGCTTGGTGAATTTGCGATCCATTTCCGCCTGCTGCATTTTCAGCTCGGAAATCCGCGTTTCCAGCGCCACGGATTGGCCGAGCACCGATTGGGTTTCCAGGGAAATGTTCACGGTCTTGCCGTGGGTCTGGTAAGCGTTCAGCGCGTCGCTGGCCTTGGCCAGATCACGCTTGACCTGCGGCAACTGACTTTGCAGGAACGCCAGGCTTTGCGCCGCTTCCGCCGAGGTGCGGCGTACGTTCTGATCCACGTAGAGCGCGGCGATCTTGTTGAGGATCTTCACCGCCTCGGCGGCGTCGGCGCTGGCCAGCGCCAGGCGGATAATCCCCGACTCTTTACCTTGCTCGGAAATATCCAGCGCATCCTGGTAACCCTGAATGGTCACGATCCGTGGATTGCGCACCACTTCAAAGCGCGTGCCCGGGTTGGCTTGCAGGCGCTCGATCAAACCTTCGACACCGTCCTGGGCGAAGGCTTCGCCGGCGACGCCCTCGACCAGCAGGTTGTCGTTGTCATCGAGCAACTGAAAGTGCTGTTGCTCACCTGCAATCAGGGTGAGCTTCTTGCCCAACAGTTCTTTGGGCAGATCGAGCCGGGCGAATTCCAGACGCTCGCCGCCCCAGGCGTAGCTGTTGAAGCCAAAACGCGGCGGTGCCACGCTGGACTCGGTTTCACCACGATAACGCCGGGCGAGAAAACCGCCGATGACCGGGAAGGTGTTGGGGGTGACGTCGATGTCCAGACGCAGGTCGTCGACGGTCTTGCCGATCACCGCGCGGGATTTGATGATGCCGATTTCGGTCACCGACGGCGATTGCCCCCCGAGCATGCTGCTGAGGTCGGAAAAGCCGAGCATGTCGTTCTTTTTCGGTTCGACCTGCACCAGCGCGTTCGCCAGGTACACCGGCGTCGCCAATACCGCGTAGGCAACGCCGGCGGCCATGAAGGCACCGGTGAATGCACCGATCAGCCATTTCTGGTCGATCAAACTGCCGAATATGCCGAGAAGATCAATACTGTCTTGATCGTTATCACGGTTGGCGATTACTGACGGTAACTGCATAAGTCTTTCTTACCATTCACTGATCTGAAGAATATTCATCAATGTCCGAGGCGCTGCGCCCACGAGCTAACAGCATCTTCAATCAATGCATGGGCATGAATAAAAGCGGCCTTACCTTGACGATACGGATCCTGTATTTCTCGTTCGCTCTGCCACTTGCCAAGAAGAAACACTTTGCCTCGGGCGTGCGAAGCAATCTTCAGCACCTGATTCACATGTTGTTTTTCCATGACCAGAATCAGGTCTGATGCATTGACGATATCGGTCGTCAATTGCCGCGCCTTGAACCCCTCGGCGCTGTGCCCGTGGTCTTCCAGCACCTGGCGTGCCGAGGCTTCCATGCCTTCGCCGACTCGCGCTGCGAGGCCTGCGGAAGTCACGGAGATGGTTGAGGGGGTCAGCGCGTTGCGCAGCAGAAGTTCTGCTGTCGGACTTCGGCAAATATTGCCAACGCACACAACCAGGATATTTCTGAACAAGGTTTACTTTCCTGTGTAATATCATTCTGCCAACATCTAGTGCGAATCTTAATGAACCCACTAGATCATCCTGCACTCAGAAATAGATTCGCCCTGTTAGTACCAGCGTATTAAGTACCACAGGGTCAAAAGCCGCCAAAACACAATTAACGGACTAAAAATAACTGTGATTTTCAGGTCGGGTTTTCCTGACAAAAAATAACATTGGCGCACTTAGTGCCATTGTTAGTTTCGAAACAGTTATCTCGAGATACCTTTTCGCCGTTGTCACTTCTCACCCGGAGAACCGACATGAAATCAGCCCATCTCAAACCCCTGAGCGCCCTGACCCTGTTACTGCTGGCGGCAACCTGCCAGAGCCAGGCCAATGAACTGTTCCCGGCATTGCCCGCCAATAAAACCATCGGGGTTCAGGTCAAAGTCCAGACCTTCTCCGCTGCCGACGCCGAGCGCGTCAAAGCCACCGGCTTCAGTTTCGTGCGTTTTGGCGTATGGACTGACAGCCTGCCCAGCGCGGCCTACCAGAAGCAGATCAGCAATGCCTTCGCCGTGGCCCGCGCTGCTGGTCTGCCGGTGTTGATGACCCTGCGCGCGACCAAGCCGTTACCGGCCAATGATCTGGCGAACGCGGGGATCGCGTATGCCAACGCGCTGACCAGCCTGGCAGCGACCTATGGCTCACAACTGGTGGCGATCGAGCTATGGAATGAGCCGGACCTCGGCACCTACTGGCCGACCGGCAATTTCGACACGACCTTCGTGCCGTTCATGAGCGCAGCGTGCAAGACCCTGCAAGACAAACCCCAGACTGTCCCGGTGATCGGTTTTGGTTTTGCCCGGCCGCCGACTGCCGGCTCGGCGTCCACCGTGGCACTCAACCGAATCGTCAGCGAATACCCCAAATGCCTCAACGCGGTCTCCTATCATCCCTACGGCATGAGCGGCACGCAGATCAGCACCGCCCAGGCGTTTATCCAGCAGAACTTCCATCTGCCGGGGGTGATCAGCGAATGGGGCATCTCGGCGCTCGCCTCCAACGGCGGGATTGAGGGGCAGGCCAGCAAAATCAGCGCATTCGTGGCCGATATCAAAACCCGCAACATTGCCCTGACTTCGATTTACGAATGGAAAAACAGCGACACCGGCAGCAATGACCGCGAAAAGAATTTCGGTCTGTTGACGTCCGATGGCCAGCCGAAACCGGCAGAAACTGCGGTCAAAACCCAGCTGAGCCAGCAATAACCTCCATCAATGTGCTCAAGGGGCGCTGGCCGTCAGTTGCTTTGAACCTGCGGCCGATTTTGGCATCGTATTCATCGATACCGCGCCCCACCCTTCAAACAGCCGTTTTCAGGTTGTTGCCCCCGGGGAACCCGTTACGCCTTGATGCCCTTGAGTGGCTGTCAGCGCTCGGGTAATGTCGTCAAACCCACAGGACAGAGCACACCCATGACTTCCAAGCTGGAACAACTCAAACAAATGACCACCGTAGTTGCCGACACCGGCGACTTCGAAGCGATCGCCCGGGTCAAGCCGGTCGACGCCACCACCAACCCTTCCCTGCTGCTCAAGGCAGCCGCCATCCCCGCCTACGCCGAGCTGCTGAACGCCTGCGTCAGCGACTGCAAGGGCGACGTGGGTCTGGCCAGCGACCGTTTCGGCGTCGCCGTGGGCCAGGAAATCCTCAAAGTGATTCCGGGCCGCATTTCCACCGAAGTGGATGCGCGCCTGTCGTTCGACCAGGACGCCGTGCTCAAGCGTGCGCATCGCCTGATCGAGCTGTACGACAAGGCCGGCATCGGCCGTGACCGCGTGCTGATCAAGATCGCGTCGACCTGGGAAGGCATCCGCGCAGCCGAGATCCTCGAAAAGGAAGGCATCCAGACCAACCTGACCCTGCTGTTCTCCTTCGCTCAGGCTGCCGCTTGCGCTGACGCCGGGGTGTTCCTGATCTCGCCGTTCGTGGGCCGCATCTACGACTGGTACAAAAAGGCAAACGGCAACGACTACACCGGTGCCGATGATCCGGGCGTGCAGTCGGTCACACGCATCTACAACTACTACAAGGCCAATGACTACAAGACCGTGGTCATGGGCGCCAGCTTCCGCAATCTGAGCCAGATCGAACAACTGGCCGGCTGCGACCGCCTGACCATCAGCCCGGATCTGATCGACAAGCTGGCAGCCGACACCGGCAAACTGGAGCGCAAACTCGCCCCGGGCCACGCCGGCGAAGCGCGTCTGAGCCTCAACGAAGCGCAATTCCGCTGGCTGTCCAACGAAGACGCGATGGCTACCGAGAAACTGGCTGAGGGCATCCGTCAGTTTGCCCGTGACCAGGAGAAGCTCGAGGCGCTGTTGCAGGCCAAGCTGTGATCTGAGCGGTTGAAATGCAAAAAGGGCGAACCCGGTTGGGTTCGCCCTTTTTATTTATGCAGTGCCGGAAGATGCATCGTCTGGACTGACGCATTCGCGGGCAAGCCCGCTCCCACAGGGTCAGGTGTGGAATGAAGATCTCGGGTTCACTCAATCACTGTGGGAGCGGGCTTGCCCGCGAAGAGGCCGGAACAGACAACCTCAACCCCAAAGAATCAGTGTCTTTCGAGGGCATTCACCAGATCATGGAAGGCTTCACGATTGGAGTCGTTCAGGCCCATGAGGATCTTGTGCGCTTCGAGCACCTTGATCCGCACCACTTCCTCTGACTGGTCCTGATCCGGCAGGTCATCCAGACACTCGGGGCACGGCACCGGGTGGTTAACGATGTTGAACACCTGCTCGAAGCCCATCGACTGCAACAGACGGGTAATGTCTTCGTGGGTGGTGACGACGGTCGGCAGCAGGCCGACCTTTTGCCGCGACAGGATCGACAGCTTGGCCAACAGGCCAAGGGTGGTGCTGTCGATGCTGCGGGTTTCGGTCAAATCGATCACGATCGCGTTGAAATTCAACGCGGTGAAGATTTTCTCAATAGTCGCATCCAACGCCGAACACAGGGTCAGGCGAACTTCACCGACGAACTTCAGGACGAAGGTGCCGTCCTGCTCGGCGAACTGGATTCTACCGGTACTCATTGAAGGTTCCTGCTCAACACCAACAGGGCGATATCATCCGGCATCTCCCCTAGCGTGGCCAATCCAAACACTTGCCGCAGACCATCCAGGCTGCCGCCCGCCGACTTCACCCGTTGTGGCAAAGCGGCTTCTTTTTCCTTGAGCGTAGGTTCTGGCAACAGATCCAGAATACCGTCGGACATCAGCGTCAGGCTGAACGTCGGTGGCAGCTCAAGCACGTGATCTTCGTAGGTGGCCTCGTTGAAAAGGCCCACCGGCAAACCGCGGCCTTCGAGGTAACGAACACTGTCAGGCGTGTACAACACAGGCAACGGCAGATGGCCGCCGATGCTATAGGTCAACAAACCGGTCTCCTCGTCGATGACTCCACCGACCATTGTGACGTGTTTGCCCAGCTTACAACTGATCAGCCCCCGGTTGATATGACCAAGGACTTCCGAAGGCTTGAATTCCGGCAATGTGCCGTTGCGCTTGGATTCGAACAGCAAGCGCGTGGTCATGAACTTCAGCAGCACGGTGACGAACGCTGAAGAGGCACCATGCCCCGACACGTCGGCCAGGTAGAACGCCACCCGACGCTCGTCGACGCGGAAGTAGTCGACAAAATCACCCGACAGGTACAGCGACGGGATGATCTGGTGGGCAAACTGGAACTCGTCGATGCGCCACGGGCTTTCCGGCAGCATGTTCATCTGCACCTGGCGACCGGCGTTCTGGTCTTCCTGCAGCAGGTTCAGGCTGGCTTCAAGCTCGCGGTTGGCCTTCTCCAGCTTCTCGCGGTAGCGCTGGTTCTCCAGCAGCAGGCGCGCACGATCCAGCGCGCGACGCACCGAGTGCTCGAGCACGGCCAGGTCTTCAAGAGGCTTGATCAGGTAGTCCGCCGCACCCAGGCGCAGCGCCTCGACCGCGTCGTTCATCACGCCGGCACCCGAAACGACGATCATCGGCGTTTGCGGTGACCGCTCGGTGACCTGACGGATGAGTTCGAGACCACCCATCTGCGGCATGCGCAGATCGCAGATGACCAAGTCGGGCTTGTCTTGCTCGAATACCTGAAGACCCTGTTGGCCGTTGCTGGCCTGCAGGACGCTGAAACCACTGTCTTCCAAATAGGCCGCGAGGCTCGCGCGCACTACTTCGTCATCATCGATTATCAGCAGCGTGGCACTGGTTTTTGGCATGTGGGCAAACGGCGCCAGAATTAGGTTGGCGTAGCAGGCGGGGCATCGGCCCGGCTCAGACTACTGGATTCGCTTTCTAGCCTCTCTGCTGCACCGCTTTCGAGCAGTGGCCCGGAACGCGATTGCACCAGAGGTGCCCTTCTAAGGCGCAGACGGTACTCCCATCCGCGGGGCGTTTCAAGCATGCGCCGATGGTCGCTTGACGACTTTACTTGTCAAATCACCGAGAGTTATAAGAACCGCTCAAACCGTAACCCAATGGAAGGTCAAAACCATGAGTCAAACCGGTCGGGACTACAGCGAAAAGCGTGATTTCATCCGCATGCGGGTCGATGCCGATGTGGTGTTGATCCATGAAGGTGATGAGGTATCAGCCGTGTGCATCGACCTCTCGAGCAGCGGCATGCAGGTTGAGGCACCGCGCCAGTTCGCGGTTGGCGACCGTTTGAGCGTGCGCATCGACTCCGATCATGCCGCCTTGAGCGGGCTGGAAGCGGAGACCGAAGTGGTCTGGGTCAAGGCCCAGGATGGCGACAGCCAGAAGCTCGGCCTGAGCATTCTGAAGATGAAATAAGCGCACACAAAAAAGGCGGCCTCACGGGCCGCCTTCTGTCATCGGTCGAGATTAAAAATCATCTTCGACGTGACCATCCTTGACCTTGAACTCGCGGTTCTGCAGGTAGGCGTTGCGGATGAAGGTGTACTTGTCGCCGCTGATCAGCTTCTCGCTCGACAGCAGGCTGGCACGGGTGTCGACGATGTTCAGGCCGAACACCGAGTTACGCACAGGCACGTCGTTGATGTAGCGGTACGGACCGGTGTAGCTGTCGACGTACTTGGACGGCGCATCACGCAGGGTGCTCGGGCCGAGCAACGGCAGCATCACGTAAGGGCCGCTGCTGACGCCCCAGTAACCGAGGGTCTGACCGAAGTCTTCATCGCTGCGATTCAGGCCCATTTTGGTGCCGACATCGAAGAAGCCCAGCAGGCCGAACGTGGTGTTGAAGATGATGCGCGCGGTATCAACACCAGCGGCTGCGGGCTTGGCCTGCAGAATATTGTTCGCCAGGTTGGTGACGTCACCGACGTTGCGGAACATGTTGTGGATGCCGTCTTCAAGGAACTGCGGCGTCACGTACTCGTAGCCCTGCGCCAGCGGCTTGAGCGCGTAGGTGTCAACGAAGTCGTTGAACTGGAAGATCGGGCGGTTGACGCTTTCCCAAGGGTCTTCTTCCGTTGCAGCATTGGCGGCGAACGGAACCAGCAAGACGCTGGCACATACACATAGCTGAGCGAGAGGATTGCTCCAGCGCATAGAAAAGCTCCTTGGATTCGTACTGGCGCGGGCACCGTCGGCCCAAGCGTTAAGACCGCTAGTATAAGCGCAAAAGCCGTTTTGGGCAGTCTACCTGTCAAGAGTAATGCAGGACGTTTCCAGAGAGCGCCTTCACACACCTGTCATCCAGCTGTCACCGATGTCGCCTAACCTCGTGACTATTTCAGGGACGTTGCCATGACCCACGCTGAAGCCTTGCCTGTCGCCGCGCCCGGCCTGACCGCCGTGCTGTTCGGACTCAGTGGCTGTCTGGTGGATTTCGGTGCCCGTGCCCGGCAACACGCCAGCATGCTGCCCGAGCACGCCGACGCCACACCCGGCGCCCTCGACAGCCTGCTCAGCCTGCAGCGCCAGGAGATTCCCTGTGCGTGGATCGATGAGTTGCCCCCTGCCCTCGCGCACCCTTTGGCGGCCTCGCTGCCGGCGTGGATCAAACCTACGCAATATTCAGCAACAATCAATCCATGGCCCGCGCCGAATGCCTGTTGGCAGGCACTGATGGGCTTGAACGTCAGCCGTCTGGATGGCTGCGTGCTGGTCAGTGGCGAGCCGCGCCTGCTGCAAGCGGGCCTCAACGCCGGGCTGTGGACCATTGGCCTGGCCTCCTGCGGCTCGTTGTGCGGCCTGTCGCCGAGCGAGTGGCAAGCCTTGAGCCAACAGGAACGCGAACAGCGCCGCGGCAAGGCGACCCTGCAGTTGTTCAATCTTGGCGTGCATTCGGTGATCGATCATCTGGGCGAACTCGACACCTGCCTGGCCGACATCAACCTGCGCCGCCTCAAGGGCGAAAAGCCCTGACCGGGATCATGCAGGTTGCAGCAGAGTGGATTAATCTAAAGGTCAGCCATAGACCTTTGGCGCGCGGCTGCGGTCAATGCCAGTGCCTCTTGATAAAAGGAAACCACCATGCCCGCCCAAGAACTGCAAAAACAACTCGACACCCTGCGCGAGCAACTGGAGCAGAATCCGCCGCTGTCCGAAGCCGAGCGTGAAGATTTGCATGCGCTGATGGCGCAGATTGAAACCGAAATCAAACTGGAAAGCGCCACCCAGGACGCCAGTATCGCCGATGGCGTGAACCTGGCGGTTGACCGCTTTGAACTCGAACACCCGGCCATTGCCGGCACCCTGCGCAATATCGTCAATGCGCTGGGCAGCATGGGGATCTGATTCCCGGGTATCCCAAAAAAGCAAAAAGATCGCAGCCTGCGGCAGCTCCTACAGGGAATCTCATGTAGGAGCTGCCGCAGGCTGCGACCTTTTGATCTTACTGACGGACCAGTCGGTGGTTCGGCAGGTGTACCGCTTCAGTGCTGCGATACGGGTTGATATCCAGCCCGCCGCGGCGCACATACCGTGCAAACACCGTGAGCTTCTCCGGCTTCAGCAAACGCTGCAGGTCGAGGAAGATCCGCTCCACACACTGCTCGTGGAAGTCCGAGTGCTGGCGGAAACTGACGATGTATTCCAGCAGGCTCGCGTGATCCAGCGCCGCACCACGATATTCCACGACCACGCTGCCCCAGTCTGGCTGGCTGGTCACCGGGCAGTTGGATTTGAGCAGATGGCTGTGCACGCTCTCTTCGACAATCCGCGAATCATCGCAACGCAGCAGTTCCGGACGCGGATGCTCATAGTTGCTGACGCTGATGTCCAGATCGTCGATGCACACGCCCGGCAACGCCACGACGCCTTCGGCTTCGACCTCTTTCAGGCTGCGTACGCGCACGCCGACCGGTTTGCCGGCAGCGGCCGACAGGTCCTTGACCAGCGTCGCTTCCAGGCTGGCGATGTCGGCAAACGGCGTCTGGTTCAGCGAGTTCAGGTACAACTTGAACGACTTCGATTCGATGATGTTCGGCGAATCCGCCGGAATGCTGAATTCACCGATCGCCACCACCGGTTTGCCCGACGGCAGCAGCCACGACAGTTCGAAGCAGTTCCAGAAATCCACACCTTTATACGGCAGGGTTTCGGCGGTCAGGCCCAGTTCGGCCCATTTCGCGGTGCGCGGAATCGGGAACAGCAGTGACGGCGTGTACGTGGCGATGTATTCGCTGGATTTGCCCAGCGGCGAATGTTCGGCTGCGGGATGCATGGCGGAAACCTGACTGAAGAATCAGCGGATTCTATCAGCCTTTGCGCCCGCCTTTGAGTGCTTACTGACTGACAGTCAGTTTGCCGACCATGCCCGCCTGGTAGTGACCGGGAATATTGCAGGCAAATTCCAGGTTGGTGGCCTTGCTGAAGGTCCAGGTCAGCTCGGCGGTCTTGCCAGGCTCGACCAGCACACTGTTGGGGTCGTCGTGCTGCATGCCGTGGCCCATGCTGCCGTGATCCATGCCCGCCATGTCGTGAGACATTTCTTTCATGCCGGTAGGCGTCAGCATGCCGCTTTGCTGCATCTGCAGCATTTCCTGCTGGTGTCTGGCATGCATCGCCGCATCACCGAGGTTGAATTCGTGCAGTAACTGGCCTTTATTCACCAGGACAAAGCGAACCGTCTCACCGGCCTTGACCTGAATCGCCTTGGGGTCGAACGACATGTCGTTCAGTACAACTTCAATGCTGCGAGTAGCCTTGGCTGCTGGTGCCGGTTGGCCAAAATCATAAGTGTGTGCGGGCGCGGCCCAGACAGGTGAACTCAGTGCCAGCAAGCAGGCGGCGACGGCCAGAGGGTTGCGCAACAACATAGTCATACTCCAACAAGAAAAGGTTCAGCCTGTGGGAAACTCTAGCCCGCCCGCGCTGGCAGCTACCTGACAGGCAGATTACAACTTTGTCAGGTTGGCGCGCGCCGTCTGTTCCCACGGTATAACGTTTTCGTTTCTCTATATCCGAGTCGCCCATGAAACTGCTGATCGTCGAAGACCAACCGAAAACCGGCCACTACCTGCGCCAGGGCTTGACCGAGGCCGGGTTCAACACGGAACTGGTGGCCGACGGCAACAGCGGCCAGCAACTGGCGTTGAGCGGTGATTATGCGCTGCTGATCCTCGACGTGATGCTGCCCGGGCGCAGCGGCTGGCAGATTCTGCACGCGGTGCGCAGTGCCGGCCTCGACACGCCAGTGCTGTTTCTCACCGCCAAAGATGCAGTCGAGGATCGGGTTCATGGCCTCGAACTCGGCGCCGACGACTATCTGGTCAAACCGTTCGCCTTCTCCGAGTTGCTGGCGCGGGTGCGCAGCCTGCTACGCCGGGGCAGTGCGACACCCCAGGAAACCAGTCTGCAACTGGCCGACCTGCGCCTGGACCTGATTCGCCGCCGGGTCGAACGCAGTGGCCAGCGCATCGACCTCACCGCCAAGGAATTCGCCCTGCTGGAAATGCTCCTGCGCCGTCAGGGTGAAGTGTTGCCGAAATCGTTGATTGCCTCGCAAGTCTGGGACATGAACTTTGACAGCGACACCAACGTGATCGAAGTGGCGATCCGTCGCCTGCGTCTGAAGATCGACGATGAATTCCCCAACAAACTGATCCACACCGTGCGTGGCATGGGTTACGTGCTTGAAGAGCGTCCAGCCTGATGCGTCGCCTGTCGCTGAGTTCTCGTCTGGCTCTGCTGTTTGCCGCGTGCACCGCCGTGGTCTCGCTGTTCGCCGGGGTGCTGTTCAGCCGCGCCAGCGAGGCGCACTTCATTGAGCTCGATCAGCAATTGCTGGATGGCAAACTGATCGGCCTGCGCCGGGCCTTGCAGGATGTGCAACCCGCTCAGCGTGAGGCACGGCTGGCGGATGAGCTGAGCCGCCAGGCCGATCTGGCGCTGCGTATTACCGGCAGTGACGGTCAGCGCTGGTACGACAGTTCGACGCAGATCCCTACGGAGTTGCCGAAACAATCCGGCCTGTCGACCATCAGCCATGACGGCGCCGACTACCGCGTGCTCAACGCCCCGCTCTACCCGGACAAGTCCGATACACCACAACTGACGCTGTTGCTGGATATCACCCACCACCAGCACTTCCTGCAACGGATGCAGCATCTGATCTGGCTGACCGTCGGGCTGTCGGCGCTGGCCACCGCACTGCTCGGCGCCTGGGCGGCGCGCAGCGGCTTGCGTCCACTGCGGCGCATGAGTGCAGTTGCCCGTGGGATTTCTGCACAATCGCTCAATGCCCGACTGCCGGAAGCGCAAATGCCGCCGGAGCTGGCAGAAATGGCCCACAGCTTCAACGCCATGCTCGGACGCCTCGATGACTCGTTTCAGCGCCTGTCGGCGTTTTCTGCCGACATCGCCCATGAACTGCGCACACCGCTGTCGAACCTGCTGACCCACACCCAGGTCACCCTCACCCGCCCGCGGCCGCTTGAGGATTACCGCGAAGCCCTGCACAGCAACCTCGAAGAACTGCAATGGATGGCACAGCTGGTCAACGACATGCTTTATCTGGCCAAGGCTGACCATGGTTTGCTGATGCCCAAGCGTGAGGTGCTGGAGCTGGCGGATGAGAGCGATGTGTTGCTTGAATTCTTCGCGCCACTGGCCGAAGACGCCGGGGTGACGCTGAGCCGCCAAGGTCATGCGCGAATAAAGGGCGATCGCAGCATGCTGCGCCGGGCCTTGTCGAATCTGCTGGATAACGCGCTGCGTTTTACTCCGGTGGCGGGCAGCGTGCGCCTGTCCATCGTCGATCAGCCACACGCGGTGCAGGTGTCGGTGGAGAACAGTGGCGAAGAGATTTCGGCAGAGCTGTTACCACGGCTGTTTGACCGGTTCTATCGCGCCGATCCGGCGCGGCAGGAAGGCAGCAGTGAGCATGCGGGGTTGGGGCTGGCGATTACCCAATCGATCGTCCGGGCGCATGGTGGGCAGATCCGTTGCGAATCGGCTGCGGGGTGGACGCGGTTTGTGATCGAGTTGCCCAAGGAGGCTTGAGGCCAGCAGGTACGGCCCCATCGCGGGCAAGCCCGCTCCCACAGTGTTTTGTGTCGTTCACATAATGGTGACTCAACTCAATACCTGTGGGAGCGGGCTTGCCCGTGATGGCGATTTCAGCGCTTACGAATATCTCAGCGCGTGAGCCGGCTCAATCTTCGCTGCCCGCAACGCCGGGTACACCGTCGCCAGGAAGCTCAGAATAAAGCCCGCCGAGCAGATCAACAGCACATCCCCGCCCTGCAATTCCGAAGGCAGGTTGCTGACGAAGTACACGTCGGAACTGAAGATGTGCTGCCCGGTAACGCGCTCGACCCAGCCGACCATCTCGCTGACGTTCAGCGCGGCAATTACGCCAAGCACGCCGCCGATGAGGGTACCGACAATGCCGATCACCGTGCCCTGCACCATGAAAATCGCCATGATCTGCCGTGGCGTGGCGCCGATGGTGCGCAGAATCGCGATGTCCGCGCCCTTGTCGTTCACCACCATGATCAGCGTGGCGATGATGTTGAACGCCGCCACCGCAACGATCATCAGCAACAGCAGGCCGATCATGGTTTTTTCCATTTTCATCGCGCTGAACAGACTGCCCTGGGTGTGGGTCCAGTCGTCAGCCTTGAACTCGGCACCGAGCCCGGCGGCAATGTCCGAGGAGACTTTCGGCGCAGCGTACAGATCCTTCACCGCCAGGCGCACGCTCTGCACCTGATTCGGCTGCCAGTGCTGCATGGTCGCGGCATCGGCCACGTGGATCAGGCCCATCGAGCCGTCCAACTCGGCGCCGACTTTGAACACACCGACCACGTTCAGCCGTTGCATGCGCGGGGTAATGCCACCCGGTGCGGTGCTGACTTCCGGCACGATCAGAGTGATCTTGTCGCCGACGTTGAGGCGGAAGCGGCGCGCGGTGATTTCACCGATCACTACACCGAACTCGCCCGGTTTCAGGTCATCGAGACGTCCCTGCACAATGTGCTGGGCCACGATCGACACCTTGCCTTCCTGGGCCGGATCGACGCCGCTGATCTGAATCGGCTGCATCAAACCCTTGTAGGACAGCATGCCTTCCATCTCGGTGAACGGCACGGCGGCGGTCACTTCAGGATTTTTCAGCGCGGCGGCGGCTACCGGCTGCCAGTCATCGATCGGCTTGACGCCAACGATGGTCGCGTGCGGCACCATACCGAGGATGCGCGAGCTCATTTCACGCTGGAAGCCGTTCATCACCGACAGCACCACGATCATCGCCAGCACGCCGAGGGCGAGCCCGATCATCGAAGTCATCGAGATAAACGAAACAAAGCGATTGCGGCGCTTGGCGCGGGTATAGCGCGTGCCGATAAAGATCGATAACGGTCTGAACATTCGCTGGGGCACCGTATAAAAAATCAAGCTTAAAAAAGCGGCCAATCGTTTGAGAGCGTAGCGAGCGAAGGAAAGACAAGGCAAAAACAGGCGAGGAAGCGGAGTCTACTGGCTGTAAATGAGCATTCCGAGCCTGTTTTTAACGCAGTATTTCCGAGCGCAGTAGCTCTCAAGCGATTGGATTCAGGCAGCCTTCCTGCAGTTGCAGGACGCGGTCCATCTGGCGGGCCAGGTTCATGTCGTGAGTCACCACCAGGAACGCCGTGCGCATCGAAGTGCTGAGTTCCAGCATCAAGTCCTGAATGCCTTCGGCGGTGTGCGAATCAAGGTTGCCGGTTGGCTCGTCGAGCATCACCAGGCCTGGATTGTTCACCAGCGCACGGGCGATGGCCACACGCTGGCGCTCGCCACCGGACAGCTCTGCCGGTTTGTGCTCCAGACGATGGCCCAGTCCCACGCGCTCCAACAACGCCGTAGCGCGTTGACGTGCTTGCGGGATCGCGGTCTTGCCGATCAACAGCGGCATGCAGACGTTTTCCAGCGCGGTGAATTCCGGCAGCAAGTGGTGGAACTGGTACACGAACCCGAGGGCACGGTTACGTAGCAGGCCACGCTTCTTTTCGCTCAGCGCTGACAGCTCTTCGCCGTCAAGCCAGACGCTGCCCTTGGTTGGGGTGTCGAGACCGCCCAGCAGGTTGAGCAAGGTACTTTTGCCGGAACCGGATTTGCCGACGATTGCCACACGCTCGCCCGGGTGCAACTCCAGTTGCAGACCGGCCAGCACTTGCACCGACTCCGGGCCTTCCTCGTAGGATTTGCCCAGGTTGCGGCAACTCAAGATTGCTTTATCACTCATGCCCGACTCACTCATAACGTAGCGCCTCCGCCGGCTGGGTGCGCGCGGCACGCCAGGCGGGATACAGGGTGGCGAGGAAACTCAGGACCAACGCAGCGGCGCAGACCATGACCACGTCCTGGCTCTGCACCTGCGAGGGCAGGTAATCGATGAAATACACGTCGGCGTTGAGAAACTTATGGCCGATCAGCCCTTCGAGGGCGGAAATTGCAGCGCTGACGTTGAGCGCGGCGAGAATACCGAGCACCGCGCCAATCGCCGTACCGACCACGCCGATCACGGTGCCCTGCACCATGAACGTACGCATGATCGTCCCCGGCGTAGCGCCGAGGGTACGCAGAATGGCGATGTCGCTCTTCTTGTCATTTACCACCATTACCAGCGTGGAAATGATGTTGAACGCAGCCACCGCGACGATCAGCAGCAACAGCAGACCGATCATGGCTTTTTCCATGCGGATCGCCTGATACAGGTTGCCGTGGGTACGGGTCCAGTCGCGGGCGTAGTAATGGTCTTCGCCCAACTGCTGGGCGATGGTCCAGGCCACGCGCGGCGCCTGGAACAGATCATCGAACTTCAACCGGATGCCCTGCACCTGATCAGGCTTCCAGCGGTGCATCTTCGCCAGATCCTGCAGGTTGGTGACGCCCAGATAGCCGTCCAGCTCACCGGCGCCGACATGAAAGATGCCGACCACAGTAAAGCGCTTCATGCGCGGGAACATCCCGGCCGGGGTCACGCTGACCTCCGGCGCGACGAAGGTGACCTTGTCACCCAGGCCTACGCCGAGCTTGGTCGCGGCCTTGTCGCCGATGACGATGCCGAAGCTGCCCGGCGTCAAATCGTCGAGTTTGCCCTGCTTCATGAAGTTGTCGATGATCGACACATTGCGCTCGAGCGCGGGGTCGATGGCGTTGAGCAACACCTTGGACACCTGGCCGTTGTTGGTCAGCAAACCCTGCATCTGGGTGAACGGCGCAACCGCCGTCACCTCAGGGTTGCGTTTGACCTTGGCGGCCAGGCTCTGCCAATCGTTGATCGGCTCGCCGGTTTCAAGAGTCGCGTGGGGCACCATGCCCAGCACGCGGGTGCGCATCTCATGATCGAAGCCGTTCATCACCGATAGCACCACGATCATCACGATCACGCCGAGGGCGAGCCCGATCATCGAAGTCAGGGAAATGAATGACACAAAATGATTGCGACGCTTTGCACGGGTATAACGCGTGCCGATAAATACGAAGAGAGGTCTGAACATGTCGGGGCTTGTTCGGAGGGAAAAGGAACGTCCTTGTGGCGGGGGTCGATAACCAGCTTTACACTCAGACCACCGCCGCTACCATGGGTTCGCCATGTCGACATTAGATGAAGAAGATCGCCGCGAATACTACCGTATCGAGGACATGATCGCACTGGAAATTCGGCCCCTGTCCGCTCCCGAAGCCGCAGGCCAGGAAGTGTTGCAGGATGCTTCCCCGCTGTTCAACCTGCTCAGCGAACTGCACCTGAGCGAATTCGAGTCGCAGCACCTGTTGCGCCAGATCAGCGAGCGCGACCGGGCGATTGCCGCGTTCCTCAAATCCCAGAACAAACGCATCGACCTGCTCAGTCAGGTGGTCGCCCTGACCGTGCTAGGCCACATTGGCGAGCCGCAACCGGTGATCCTCTCCGAAGGCGGAATCGACTTTCAGCACCCGACGCCAATCGCCACGGGCGCGCACCTGTCGGTGAAACTGGTGCTGATGCCGCAGGCGCTGGGCCTGCTGCTGCGTGCCCGCGTGACCCATTGCGACCGCAAGGGCGATGGCTACGACGTCGGCACCGAGTTCGAACACTTGACCGACGCCCAGCGCCAGTTGCTCGCCCGTTATATCTTGCAGAAACAGGCCCAGGAACGACGCCTGGCCCGTGAACAGAACGAATTAGGCATTTAATTAAGGAAGCACCGTGACCCTCATCTACGGCCACCGCGGCGCCAAGGGCGAAGCACCGGAAAACACCCTGACCAGCTTTCAGGAATGTCTCAAGCACGGCGTACGCCGTTGCGAACTGGATCTGCACCTGTCCAAGGACGGCGAGCTGATGGTGATCCACGACCCGACCCTCAAGCGCACCACCGACCGGCGCGGCAAGGTGGTCGAGCACACCGCCGCCGAACTGGTGACCTACGACGCGCGCAAGGGCGGCCCGGGCTGGATCAAGCCGTGCCCGATTCCGACTCTGGAAGAACTGTTCGAACAGTGCGATTTCGAGCACTGGCAACTGGAAGTCAAAAGCGCTTCACGCACCCGCGCCGCCACCACCGTGTTGGCGATTCGCGAAATGGCCCAGCGTCATGGCTTGCTGGACAAGGTCACCATTACTTCGAGTTCGCGGGAAGTGCTGAAGGCGGCGCTGGAGCTGGTGCCGGACGTATCGCGTGGACTGGTCGCCGAATACGCCTGGCTCGACCCGTTGAAGGTCGCCGCCAGCTATGGCTGTGAGATCTTGGCGCTGAACTGGACACTGTGTACGCCGGAACGCCTGCAGAAGGCGCAGCGTCAGGGGCTGCATGTGTCGGTGTGGACCGTCAACGAGCCTGCGCTGATGCGCAGACTCGCCGACTTCGGCGTTGACAGCCTGATTACAGACTTTCCCGGTTTGGCCACTGCCACCCTCGAGAATTGCTGAAATCGGTCTCCCCGGCCGGCTCAGGCCACCGGCCGGAGCCCGTCAAAAAAGCCGGTTGAGGCCGTCGTACGCCGCTACCCGATAGGCTTCGGCCATGGTCGGGTAGTTGAACGTGGTGTTGACGAAGTACTTCAGCGTATTCAACTCACCCGGCTGGTTCATGATCGCCTGACCGATGTGCACGATCTCCGACGCCTGATAACCGAAGCAGTGAACACCCAGCACTTCCAGGGTTTCACGGTGGAACAGGATTTTCAGCATGCCTTGCGGCTCGCCGGCGATCTGCGCACGCGCCATGCTCTTGAAGAACGCCTTGCCGACTTCGTACGGCACTTTGGCCTGGGTCAGTTCCTGCTCGTTCTTGCCGATCGAGCTGATCTCCGGAATGGTATAGATACCGGTCGGCACGTCATTCACAAAGCGCCAGCTACCGTTATCGACGATGCTGCCGGCCGCCGAGCGACCCTGGTCGTGGGCGGCACTGGCCAGGCTTGGCCAGCCGATCACGTCGCCGGCGCCGTAGATGTTCGGCACGCAGGTGCGGTAAGCCTCGTCGACTTCGATCTGGCCGCGGCTGTTGACCTTGACCCCGATGTTTTCCAGACCGAGCTGGTCGGTGTTACCGGTACGGCCGTTGCACCAGAGCAAGGCATCGGCCTTGATCTTCTTGCCGGACTTCAGGTGCAGGATAACCCCGTTATCGACGCCCTCAACGCGATCGTAATCTTCGTTGTGGCGCACGGTGATGTTGTTGTTGCTGAAGTGGTAGCTCAACGCCTGGGAGATTTCCGAGTCGAGGAAGCTCAGCAACTGACCACGGTTGTCCACCAGTTCAACCAATACGCCCAGACCGCTGAAGATCGAAGCGTATTCGCAACCGATCACGCCGGCGCCGTACACGATCAGTTTGCGCGGGGTGTGGCCGAGGCTGAGGATGGTGTCGCTATCGTAGATACGCGGGTGATTGAAATCGATGTCCGCCGGGCGATACGGACGCGAACCGGTAGCGATGATGATGTGCTTGGCCACCAGTTTCTCGACCACGCCGTTGGCGCAGACCACTTCGATGGTTTGCTCGTCGGCAAAGCTGCCGGTACCGATGAACACGTCGACGCGGTTACGGGCGTAGTAGCCGGTGCGCGAAGCGACTTGTTTGGAGATAACCTTTTCAGCGCTTTTCAACACGTCCGGGAAGGAGAACCAGCGTGGCTCGCCGATCGCCCGGAACATCGGGTTGGTGTTGAACTGCATGATCTGCCGCACCGAGTGACGCAGGGCCTTGGACGGGATGGTTCCCAGGTGGGTGCAGTTGCCGCCGACCTGGCGACGACTGTCGACCATCGCCACCTTGCGCCCTGCTTTGGCGGCGTTCATTGCCGCGCCTTCTCCCGCCGGGCCGGAACCCAACACCACCACGTCGTAGTTGTAGACAGCCATGCGTACTCCTCAGAACAGGCCGCGGTGCCAGCAGCACCGGCGGCTAAATCACGCCGAATCGCGGCGCGAAGGAACAATTGGGGGCCAGTAAAGAACCCGGACACAGTCTATAGAAGCGTCAACGCCGCGCACATTAACCCTTGGTCGCGTCGTAGGCTACTTTTGCCTGCACTACAACGCCAGCTTTCGTCCTGTTTTCAGTCAACTTTTGCGCAACTCAGGCGCTCGAAAGCCGCACTGGTGCGAATAACAAAGCCTGTATCGGCACGAATCACGAAGAATGCACCAATGTCGTGTTTTTCGGCATAGTCCCAAGCCCTTTCAGGCCCGAGAATCAGCAACAGCGTCGATAGTCCATCGGCCATCAACGCTGAAGGATGAATTACCGTGACTGACGCCAGGTTGTGCAGGACCGGCGCCCCGCTCAGCGCATCGAAGGTGTGGGAATAGCGCCGGCCGTCCTGCAGGAAATAGTTGCGGTAATCCCCGGAGGTGGACACGCCGTAGCCATCGACCTGAATGATTCGCTCGGCCACCTGCTGGTCATCACGCGGCGCCTCCAGCGCAATGCGCCAGGACGAGCCGTCGAGCTTTCTGCCTTTGGCCTTGAGTTCACCGGTGGCTTCGGCGAGATAGTCATGGATGCCCATCGATTCGAGCCTGGCGGCGATGGTGTCGACGGCGTATCCGGCGGCGATGCTGTTGAAGTCGACTTCGACAGCGGCGTCCTTGCACAAGCGGTCGCCGTCGATATGCAAATGGCGGTAGCCGACTCGCTGCAGGGTTTCGGCCAGCGCGGCGGAGTCGGGGACTTTCTCTTCACGCCCTTGCGGGCCGAACCCCCACAGGTTCATCAGCGGTTCGACAGTCAGGTCGTAGGAACCTTCGCTTTGCTCCGACAGCTGCTCGCCGACACGGACCAATTCAAGTACAGCGGCAGGCAGGGTCTGACAGCTGTTCGCCGGCAAAGCATTGAAGCGCTCGATGTCGGAATCACTGCGATAGGTCGACATCTGTCGATCCACGTCAGCGAGGATACCTTCCACTTCCCGGCGAACTTGCGCCGGCTCGGCAATACCCGCGTGTCGCACGTACTTGATCGAATACGTGCTGCCCATGGTCGGGCCACCAAAACTTTCCAGGGAATCACCGTTGCCACAGGCCACGAGGACAACCACCACACTCACAAGCCCAACCCATCGTCCAGTGAACAATTCTTCATCTCCCCATAAAAGCGCGCCGGCCATTATGGATCAAAGGCCCGCACGCTCCCCATCGGATGCAACGCGTTACAAGAAACCAATAATGAGTAACTGAAAATGTCCTCGACCACGGGCAAAGGCAAAGCGATTTTTCGCGTTGTCAGCGGCAACTTTCTCGAGATGTTCGACTTTATGGTCTATGGCTTCTACGCCACGGCCATTGCCAAAACCTTCTTCCCGGCCGACAGCGCCTTCGCTTCCCTGATGCTTTCCCTGGCGACTTTCGGTGCAGGCTTCCTGATGCGTCCGCTGGGGGCGATCTTCCTTGGCGCTTACATTGACCGTCACGGTCGTCGCCAGGGCCTGATCATTACCCTTGCGCTGATGGCCGCCGGTACGATCCTGATCGCCTGCGTGCCGGGTTACGCCACCCTGGGTGTCGCCGCGCCGTTGATCGTGCTGTTCGGTCGCTTGCTGCAAGGCTTCTCGGCCGGCGTCGAACTGGGCGGTGTTTCGGTATATCTGGCGGAAATCGCCACGCCGGGCCGCAAGGGCTTTTTTGTCAGTTGGCAGTCTGCCAGCCAACAAGCGGCGGTGGTGTTCGCCGGTCTGCTCGGTGTTGGCCTCAACCACTGGCTAAGCCCGGATCAAATGGGTGACTGGGGCTGGCGCGTGCCGTTCCTGATCGGCTGCATGATCGTTCCGGTGATCTTCATCATTCGCCGCTCGCTGGAGGAAACCCCGGAGTTCCAGGCGCGCAAGCATCGCCCCACCCTGCGGGAAATCGTCCGCTCGATCGGTCAGAACTTCGGCATCGTCATCGCTGGCATGGCGCTGGTGGTGATGACCACGGTTTCGTTCTACCTGATTACCGCCTACACGCCGACCTTCGGCAAGGCTGAACTGCATCTGTCGGACTTCGACGCGCTGCTGGTAACGGTGTGCATCGGTCTGTCGAACTTCTTCTGGCTGCCAGTGATGGGCGCGGTGTCCGACAAGATCGGGCGCAAACCCCTACTGCTGGCGGCGACCCTTCTGGCGATCCTGACCGCTTACCCGGCGCTGTCGTGGCTGGTGGCGAACCCGAGCTTCAGTCATCTGCTGATCGTCGAGCTGTGGCTGTCGTTCCTGTACGGCTCGTACAACGGCGCGATGGTCGTGGCGCTGACCGAAATCATGCCGGTGGAAGTGCGTACGACCGGGTTCTCGCTGGCCTATAGCCTGGCGACAGCGACCTTTGGGGGCTTTACGCCTGCGGCCTGTACTTACCTGATTCACGTGCTGGACAACAAGGCTGCGCCGGGAATCTGGCTCAGCGGTGCGGCGGTGCTGGGGTTGATTGCGACGCTGGTGCTGTTCCGCGGGAACAAACATGAATTGCGCACTGCGCAAGCCGCTGTGACAGGTGGGGCCCGATAGGACGCCATCGCTGGCAAGCCAGCTCCCACAAGGTCTTGAGGCGTACATGCCATTGCGCAGCCTGCCAGGAAACCTGTGGGAGCTGGCTTGCCAGCGATGAGGCCGGATCAGGCAATAGAGATCTGCCAGGCATAAAAAAACGCCCCGACCTAAGCCGGGGCGTTTTCATTTGCAGCTATAGCTTAGCGCGGGAACGCTGGCGGGTTTACACCGGCCATGTCTTCCATCACGCGAACCACTTGGCAGCTGTAACCGAACTCGTTGTCGTACCAGACGTACAGCACAACGCGGTTGTCCTGAACGATGGTTGCTTCAGCGTCGACCACACCGGCATGACGCGAACCCACGAAGTCAGTGGACACCACTTCCTGCGAGTTGACGAAGTCGATTTGCTTGTGCAGATCGGAGTGCAGCGCCATGTAGCGCAGGTACTCGTTCATCTCCTCACGGCTGGCAGCTTTCTCAAGGTTCAGGTTGAGAATGGCCATCGACACGTTTGGCGTCGGAACGCGGATCGCGTTACCGGTCAGCTTGCCGGCCAGCTCAGGCAGGGCCTTGGCAGCGGCGGTGGCAGCACCGGTCTCGGTGATGACCATGTTCAGCGCGGCGGAACGGCCACGACGGTCACCCTTGTGGAAGTTGTCGATCAGGTTCTGGTCGTTGGTGTACGAGTGAACGGTTTCGACGTGACCGTTGATGATGCCGAACTTGTCATTCACAGCCTTCAGCACCGGCACGATGGCGTTGGTGGTGCAGGAAGCGGCGGACACGATCTTGTCGTCAGCGGTGATTTCGTTGTGGTTGATACCGTGAACGATGTTCTTCAGCTTGCCTTTGCCAGGCGCGGTCAGAACA
This sequence comes from Pseudomonas sp. S8, assembly GCF_050473925.1. Classification (NCBI taxonomy): domain Bacteria; kingdom Pseudomonadati; phylum Pseudomonadota; class Gammaproteobacteria; order Pseudomonadales; family Pseudomonadaceae; genus Pseudomonas; species Pseudomonas sp. S8. The sequence continues at coordinate 205,091 of NZ_JBFDVZ010000016.1, read as the reverse complement.
ACGCGAGCCACACCCGGGCATTGCAGGTGCTGACCCAGGCCATCGGCGTCACGCCACACACCGGTGTTGTCCACCAGCAGCGCATCTTTGATGCCGTACTGGGTGTAATCCACCTCGGTCGGGTTCTTCGCGTAGATCACCTGGATCAGGTTACCGTTGGCGGTGATGGTGTTGTTTTCTTCGTCGATGACGATGGTGCCGTTGAACGGGCCGTGTACCGAATCGCGACGCAGCAGGCTGGCGCGTTTGGTCAGGTCGTTTTCGGCGCCCTTGCGCACGACGATGGCACGCAGACGCAGACCGTCGCCACCACCGGTTTTCTCGATCAGGATGCGCGCCAGCAGACGGCCGATACGACCGAAGCCGTACAGCACAACGTCAGTGCCTTTGCGGGCCGAAGCGTTTTGCTGGCCAACCACGTCAGCCAGTTCTTCACGCACGAACTGCTCGGCGCTGCGGCCATTGCCTTCGCTGCGGAATTTGAACGCCAACTTGCCCAGATCTACCGAAGCTGCGCCGAGCTTGAGCTCGCTCATGGCTTTCAGCAGAGGGAATGTTTCGTGGACGGAGAGTTCGCTATCGTCGGAGGAACGGTGGCGAGCAAAGCGGTGAGCTTTGAGAATCGCGATGACAGACTGGTTGATCAGGCTGCGGCCATAGATCGAGCTCACCACGTTGTTATTGCGGTAGAGCTGACCGATAAGCGGAATCATCGCTTCTGCGAGTGCTTCACGGTCGATCCATTCACCAAGACACTGGTCGGGCTTCTGAGTCACGGGAACCTTCCACATGTAGGGGCAGAAAAAAGGGGCTACATTATGCCGCCGAGAACCTCTTGTAGCAATGCGCGCTTGTCGCGCAATCGGTAACAAAATTCCGTTCAAAAAAATTACGCCTCGCGCCAGCCCAGTAAAACCGGGGCTTTCAGCACAGTCAATTTTTCGACGACTGTTAGACGATGTCTGTAACCCTCCGTAACACCAGTCGATTTCGGCACTACATAACCGTAAAAAAAGTGCTCGTTTTTATGGTTACCACTACATTTCGTGCAAACCACGAAGATAGACGCAGTCTGCAACTGACAGCCGGCACCGGACGCCGCTACAATTACCGACTTTGTCGCAAAGCCTGGAGCTCAACCTTCCGTGCCCGTTCTGCGTCTACCGCTTCTCCCTGCCGCGGCAGGTAAACAGCATTGGGGCAACCTGCCCGGTGCTGCCCTCAGCCTCGCGATTGCCGAGGCTGCCAGCGCTGCCAAGCGCTTCACCCTGCTACTGACCGCCGACAGCCAGAGTGCCGAACGGCTGGAACAGGAGCTGAGTTTCTTCGCCCCGGATTTGCCCGTGCTGCATTTCCCCGACTGGGAAACCCTGCCGTACGATCTGTTCTCGCCGCACCAGGACATCATTTCCCAGCGTATCGCCAGCCTTTATAGACTGCCGGAACTGGCGCACGGCGTGCTGGTGGTGCCGATCACCACCGCCCTGCATCGCCTGGCGCCGACCAAGTTTCTGCTCGGCAGCAGCCTGGTGCTGGATGTCGGGCAGAAGCTCGATGTCGAACAGATGCGCGCGCGGCTCGAAGCCAGCGGCTATCGCTACGTCGATACGGTTTACGAGCACGGCGAGTTCACCGTACGCGGTGCGCTGATCGACCTGTTCCCGATGGGCAGCAAACTGCCCTATCGCATCGACCTGTTCGACGACGAAATCGAAACCCTGCGCACCTTCGACCCGGAAAACCAGCGTTCCATCGACAAGGTCGAATCGGTCAAGCTGCTGCCGGCGCGAGAATTTCCGCTACAGAAAGATGCGGTCACCCGCTTCAAGGCGCGGTTCCGCGAGCGTTTCGATGTCGACTTCCGACGCTGCCCGATCTTCCAGGACCTGAGCAGCGGCATCACGCCCGCCGGTATCGAGTACTACCTGCCGCTGTTCTTCGACGAAACCTCGACACTGTTCGATTACCTGCCGCAGGACACGCAAGTGTTCTCGCTGCCGGGTATCGAACAAGCAGCGGAAAACTTCTGGAACGACGTGCGCAATCGCTACGAAGAGCGCCGCGTCGATCCATCACGTCCTTTATTGCCGCCCGCCGAACTGTTCCTGCCGGTGGAAGACTGCTTCGCCCGTCTCAAGAGCTGGCCACGGGTAGTGGCCAGTCAGCAGGACGTCGAATCAGGTGCTGGTCGCGAGCGCTTCCCGGCGCAAGCGCTGCCGAACCTGGCGATCGAAGCCAAGGCGACACAACCGCTGGCGGCACTCTCGGCATTCCTCGACGAATTCCCCGGACGCGTGCTGTTCACCGCCGAATCCGCGGGCCGGCGTGAAGTCCTGCTGGAGTTGCTGGAACGTCTGAAGCTGAGGCCGAAAACCGTCGACAGCTGGCCGGACTTCGTTGCGAGCAAGGATCGTCTGGCGATCACCATTGCCCCGCTCGACGAGGGCTTGATGCTCGATGACCCGGCGCTGGCGCTGGTGGCCGAGAGTCCATTGTTCGGTCAGCGGGTGATGCAGCGTCGTCGCCGGGAAAAACGTGCCGACGCCAACAACGATGCCGTGATCAAGAACCTCACCGAGCTGCGCGAAGGCGCGCCGGTGGTGCACATCGATCACGGTGTCGGGCGTTATCTGGGCCTGACGATTCTGGAAATCGACAATCAGGCGGCGGAATTCCTTACCCTGGAATACGCCGAGAACGCCAAGCTCTATGTGCCGGTGGCCAACCTGCATCTGATTGCGCGTTACACCGGCAGCGATGACTCACTGGCGCCGCTGCACCGCCTCGGCTCCGAAACCTGGCAGAAAGCCAAGCGCAAAGCCGCCGAACAGGTGCGCGATGTCGCTGCTGAATTGCTCGACATCTATGCCCGTCGCGCCGCGCGCGAAGGCTACGCGTTTGCCGACCCGAAAGCCGATTACGCGACGTTCAGCGCCGGCTTCCCGTTCGAAGAAACCCCGGATCAGCAAGCGACCATCGAAGCGGTGCGCGAAGACATGCTCGCGCCGAAGCCGATGGATCGCCTGGTCTGCGGCGACGTCGGCTTCGGCAAGACCGAAGTGGCGATGCGCGCCGCGTTCATTGCCGTACACGGCGGGCGTCAGGTGGCGATTCTGGTGCCGACCACCCTGCTTGCCCAGCAACACTACAACAGCTTCCGCGACCGCTTCGCCGACTGGCCGGTGACCGTGGAAGTGATGAGTCGCTTCAAATCGGCCAAGGAAGTCAACGCGGCGATTGCCGATCTGGCGGAAGGCAAGATCGACATCGTCATTGGTACGCACAAGCTGCTGTCCGACGATGTGAAGATCAAAAACCTCGGACTGGTGATTATCGACGAAGAACACCGTTTCGGTGTCCGGCAGAAAGAACAGCTCAAGGCCCTGCGCAGCGAAGTCGACATTCTCACGCTGACCGCCACGCCGATTCCGCGCACGCTGAACATGGCGGTGTCGGGCATGCGCGACCTGTCGATCATCGCCACGCCGCCGGCGCGCCGCCTGTCGGTGCGCACCTTCGTCATGGAGCAGAACAAGAGCACGGTCAAAGAGGCCCTGCTGCGTGAACTGCTGCGCGGTGGGCAGGTTTACTACTTGCACAACGACGTGAAGACCATCGAGAAGTGCGCTGCCGATCTCGCCGAACTGGTGCCGGAAGCGCGGATCGGCATCGGCCATGGGCAGATGCGCGAACGCGAACTCGAACAGGTGATGAGCGACTTCTATCACAAGCGCTTCAACGTGCTGATCGCCTCGACCATTATCGAGACCGGCATCGACGTGCCGAGCGCCAACACCATCATCATCGAGCGCGCCGACAAGTTCGGCCTGGCGCAATTGCACCAGTTGCGCGGACGTGTGGGTCGCAGTCACCACCAGGCTTACGCCTACCTGCTGACGCCGCCGCGCCAGCAAATCACTTCGGATGCGGAAAAGCGTCTGGAAGCGATTGCCAATACTCAGGATCTGGGCGCCGGCTTCGTGCTGGCGACCAACGACCTGGAAATCCGTGGCGCCGGCGAATTGCTCGGCGACGGCCAGAGCGGGCAGATTCAGGCCGTGGGCTTTACGCTCTACATGGAAATGCTCGAGCGCGCAGTGAAGTCGATCCGCAAGGGCGAGCAACCGAACCTTGATCAACCGCTCGGCGGTGGCCCGGAGGTCAACCTGCGGGTGCCGGCGCTGATTCCGGAAGACTATCTGCCGGATGTGCATGCCCGTCTGATTCTGTACAAACGCATCGCGTCGGCCACCGACGAGGAAGGCCTGAAGGATCTGCAAGTGGAGATGATCGACCGCTTCGGTCTGTTGCCGGAGCCGACCAAGAATCTGGTGCGCATCACCGCGCTGAAGTTGCAGGCCGAACAACTGGGCATCAAGAAAGTCGACGGTGGCCCGCAGGGTGGCCGCATCGAGTTCGCCGCGCAGACGCCGGTCGACCCGATGACCTTGATCAAATTGATTCAGACTCAGCCAAAACGCTACAAATTCGAAGGCGCCACAATGTTCAAGTTCCAGGTGCCGATGGAACGCCCGGAAGAGCGCTTTAATACTGTAGAGGCGCTGTTCGAGCGCCTCCTCCCGAAAACTGTTTGAAGGACGCCGCATGCGCCTGTTTCGCTCACTGACTTTGCTACTCAGCTTCGTAGCACCGATGGCGTTTGCCGATGACACCTACATGGTCGAAATGATGCTGGTGCGGCAGAACGCCGTACCGGCGATTGTCAGCCGCGCGGCCCCGGAAGACTGGGCGGCCGGCGCTCAACGCCTCGACGATGCCAGCCAGCGCACACCTGCCTTGAATGAGGTGGCCAACAAACTCAGCGCCAGCGGCGAGTACAGCGTGCTGCTGCACAAGGCCTGGCAGCAAACCCTCGGCGAAGCGCCGACCAAGGTGGCCGTCAGCGACGGTAAGGAACAGTTCGGCCAGTTCCCGATCGAAGGCACCCTGGAAATGAAACTCGGGCGCTTCACCGACGTGAACGCCGACTTCTGGGTCAACCAGATCGACGCCAACGGCATGGTCACTGCCAGCGAACGTCTGAAGCAGGACAGCCACACTAAAAACGGCCAGCTCAACTATCTCGACAACGGCCACCTGGCGCTGCTGATCAAGATCACTTCCCTGACGGCGCCCGCCCCTCGGCAAGCTCCTGAAGCGATTCCGGACTGATCGAAGTCCTTATGTCCCCGCCCCTGAGTAAACCGTTGGCACCCTCCTGGGTCAGCCGATTCAAGGAACAGAGCCTGGAGCGTGGCCGCCGCTACGCCCTGGAGAATCGGGTACGCATCGCGCAGGTTGGCGATGCGACCATCACCGCCAGTTGCGAAGGCTCTGGCGGTAACGTCTACCGTCAGACCCTTCACCTGCGCGAGTCAGCCAAAGGCACCCTGCTGCTGGTTGACGCCAGCTGTACCTGCCCGGTGCGCAACAACTGCAAGCACTGCGCTGCGGTACTTCTGCAAGTGCAGGCAACCCTCGAATACCCGGCCGCCGCAAAAGACGCCGAACTGCTGGAAAAACTCCAGGCCGTGTTGGAGAACCGCAGCCCCAAGGCGCCGCCGCAAGTGCTGGTGGACAACGTGCAACCGCTGCCGCGCCTGTGGCTGGCGAGCGTCGAGTTCAGCGCATTCGAGCCGCGCAATGGCAAGATGCAGCGCTACATCCAGCATCGCGCGGCGCTGTCGTTCAGCTATCTGGATGAGTACGTCAGCGGGCAGAAAAACAGCGACATCCTGATCCGCCAGGAAACCCAGACGCTGCGGATAAAACGCCATCCTGAAGTGGAACAGTCCTACCGCGAACAGTTAAGAATCCTCGGCTTTCGCATCGCCACCCGCCAGAGCAAGGCCCTGCCGGAAAGCGCCGGCGAGCTGTACGAGATGGTCAACGACAGCGCCTGGCTGACCTTCACCCTCAATGAATTGCCGAAGCTGCGCACCCAAGGTTGGGAATTGCAGATCGACGAGGAATTCGGCTTCGACCTGACCGCCGTCGACGACTGGTACGCCACCGTCGAACAGGCGCCGGAGCGCGACTGGTTCGATCTGGAGCTGGGGATCATCGTCAATGGTGAACGCCTGAGCCTGCTGCCGATCCTGCTCAACCTGATGCGCTCGCACACCGAAATCCTCAACCCGGAACGCCTGGCGCGGCGACGCGATGACGAACTGATTCTGGTCAATATTCCGCAACGCAACAGTGAGCACGGGCCACTGCAGGTGGCCCTGCCCCTTGGCCGACTGAAACCGGTGCTGGCGACACTGGGCGAGTTTTACTTGCAGGAGCCGGGCGAAACCACCCTGCGCCTGAGCAAGGCCGACGCCACGCGGCTCAACTCACTGGAAGGCCTTCCCCTGCTGTGGGAAGGCGGCGAACAGATCCGCAGCTTTGCCCAACGCCTGCGCGACATCCGTGATTACACGGCCAAGGCACCGAAGGGTTTGAACGCGACGTTGCGCCCTTATCAGCTCGAAGGCCTGAGCTGGATGCAGTCCCTGCGTCAGCTTGAGGTCGGCGGGATTCTGGCGGACGACATGGGCCTGGGTAAAACCCTACAGACCCTGGCGCATATTCTCAGTGAGAAAAACGCCGGACGCCTGGATCGGCCATGCATGGTGGTGATGCCCACCAGCCTGATCCCGAACTGGCTCGACGAAGCCGCGCACTTCACGCCGCAACTGAAAGTGGTGGCGCTGTATGGTGCCAGTCGCAAAAAGCATTTCGAACATCTGGCCGACTTCGACCTGATCCTGACGACCTACGCGCTACTGCCCAAGGACGTCGAACGCCTCGCCCAACAACCCCTGCATGTGTTGGTGCTGGACGAAGCCCAGTACATCAAAAACCCCAACAGCAAAGCCGCGCAGGCCGCTCGCGAACTCAACGCTCGCCAACGGCTGTGCCTGAGCGGTACACCACTGGAAAATCACCTCGGCGAGTTGTGGTCGTTGTTTCATTTCCTGCTGCCGGGCTGGCTGGGCGACGTCAAAAGTTTCAATGCCGACTACCGCGTACCGATCGAAAAACGCGCCAGCGAAGTCAGATTGCAGCACCTCAATGGGCGGATAAAACCGTTTCTGCTGCGCCGGACCAAAGAACAAGTGGCCACCGAACTGCCGCCGAAGACCGAGATCATCCACTGGGTCGAGCTCAATGAAGCGCAGCGCGACGTGTACGAAACCATGCGCCTGGCGATGGACAAGAAAGTCCGCGACGAGATCACTCGCAAGGGCGTGGCGCGCAGCCAGATCATCATTCTTGAAGCCCTGCTCAAGCTGCGTCAGGTCTGCTGCGACCTGCGCCTGGTCAACGACGCCACCCTGCCCGCTCGCGGCAGCAGTTCCGGCAAGCTCGACAGTCTGATGGAAATGCTCGATGAGTTGTTCGAGGAAGGTCGGCGAATTCTGCTGTTCTCGCAGTTCACGTCGATGTTGTCACTGATTGAAGACGAACTGAAAAAACGCAACGTGGCCTACGCCCTGTTGACTGGCCAGACCCGCGATCGGCGCACGCCGGTGAAGGAATTCCAGAGCGGCAAGCGTCAGATTTTTCTGATTAGTCTGAAGGCCGGCGGTGTCGGCTTGAACCTGACCGAAGCAGATACAGTGATTCATTACGACCCGTGGTGGAACCCGGCCACTGAGAATCAGGCGACTGACCGCGCGTATCGAATCGGCCAGGAGAAACCGGTGTTCGTCTACAAGATGATTGCCCGAGGCACGGTTGAAGAGAAAATTCAGCACCTGCAGAAGGAAAAGTCCGACTTGGCAGCAGGCGTGCTGGATGGGCGCAAGGCCGGGGACTGGAAACTGCAGAGCGATGATATGGAGGCGCTGTTTGCGCCGTTGCCGGATAAGTTCGACAAGCGTTGAGCCCCTCCTTGCCAGTTAGAGAGCTATTGCTGCCAAGCCAGCTCCCACAAGGTTATAAGTCGAACACAACACTGTGATTCAACTCGCTACCTGTGGGAGCTGGCTTGCCAGCGATGGGGCCAAATCGGTCTCGGTCAGACTCAGCCCTTTAGCACTCGCGCCAGCGTCGATTTCACCTTGCCCATCCCGTCATGCAGCGCCTGCTCGATCTCGGCCATGGTGATCACTTCGGTGGTCTTGCCCGCTGCCGGGTTCACCACCAGCGCCAGACAGGCGTAATCCAGATCCAGCTCACGGGCCAGTGCTGCTTCCGGCATGCCGGTCATGCCGACGATGTCGCAGCCATCGCGCTCCAGTCGCACGATCTCCGCCACAGTTTCCAGACGCGGGCCCTGAGTGCAGGCATACACGCCTTGATCACTGTATTCGCAACCTTCGGCAGCCACCGCCGCAATCAATTGCTGACGCAGCGGCTCGCTGTAAGGAAAGCTGAAATCGATGTGGGTGACGTGCTCCAGATCGTCAGCGAAAAATGTGTGTTCGCGACCGCTGGTGTAGTCGACGATCTGATGCGGCACACAAAAATGTCCGGTGCCCATGGCCGGGTGAATCCCGCCCACCGCGTTGACCGCGATGATCGCCTCGGCGCCGGCCTGCTTCAGCGCCCACAGGTTGGCGCGGTAGTTGACCTTGTGTGGCGGAAAGCGATGCGGATGGCCGTGACGGGCGAGGAACAGCACTTCCTTGCCAGCGTATTCGCCGATCTGCACGTCGGCTGATGGCGCGCCATAGGGCGTGTCTACCGCCAGCGATTGGCGAATGGTCAAGCCTTCGAGTTGAGTCAGGCCGGTGCCACCAATGATTGCGTAAACCGTCATAGCAAAAAATCCTTAATCGATCAGTTGAGCGTCTTTGAGCGCACCGATTGCAGTGAGCCAGCGCGGGTCCTGACGGTAGTCGGTGCTGGCGAACGCCTGCCCGCGCATGCGCGCGATGCGCGCGGACGGTTTGACTTTCATCCGTTGCGCGGCACGGAGCGCAAGTTCCGCAGCAGCGCGGTCGTTGCACACCAGCCCCATATCACAGCCGGCAGTCAACGCGGCCTCGATACGGCTGGCGGCATCGCCAACCACGTGGGCGCCAGCCATTGAAAGGTCGTCGCTGAAGATCACACCGTCGAACTGCAACTCGCCGCGCAGGATGTCCTGCAACCAGCGACGGGAGAAGCCGGCAGGTTGCGAATCGACTTGCGGATAGATGACGTGCGCTGGCATGACCGCCGCGAGCTGCTTGCTCAACCTGGCGAACGGTACGAGGTCATTGGCGCGGATGTCGTCGAGGCTGCGCTCGTCGTTCGGGATCGCGACGTGGGAATCGGCTTCAGCCCAGCCGTGACCGGGGAAATGCTTGCCAGTGGCAGCCATGCCGGCGCTGTTCATGCCGCGAATAAACGCTCCAGCGAGCAATGCGGCGCGCTCGGGATCACCCTCGAACGAACGGGTACCGACCACGGCGCTGCGCTGGTAATCCAGGTCCAGTACCGGGGCGAAACTCAGATCGAGGCCGACCGCCAGCACTTCAGTGGCCATGATCCAGCCGCATTGCTCGGCGAGGTACTCGGCATTCGGGTTGTCGGCAATGGCGCGCATCGCCGGCAGGCGCACGAAGCCCTGACGCAGGCGCTGGACGCGACCGCCCTCCTGGTCCACCGCCAGCAACAGGTCCGGGCGAATTGCCCGAATGGCTGCGCTGAGCTCACGCACCTGGCGTGGATGCTCAATGTTGCGGGCAAAAATGATCAGGCCGCCCACTTCGGGCTGACGCAACAATTGGCGATCCTCGGCCGTCAGCCAGGTACCGGCGACGTCCACCATCAACGAGCCTTGCAGGCCAGCAGTCATAGAAATTCCTTGAAAACGAAAAACCCGATCCGCAAGAAATCGCTACCGTGAGCAATGCTCGGCAGGTCGGCAATTTCTTTGGATTTCGGGTTCAGAACGAGAGTCGGCATGGGCGGCTAGCTTAGCGGATGTAAACTGCCGCGCCCACCCGTGTGCGGTTAAACCTTGGCGGCCACCGGAGTCGATTTGCTGCGCGGGCGAAGCTGCGCAGTCGCCATCGCCGGGTCGGTGACACCGGTTTCGGCACGCATGCCGGCGGCAAGGAACGGCACCATCAGGCGCATCACCTGTTCGATCGACGTGTTGACGCCGAAATCGGTCTCGGCAATCGCGCGCAAGGCCTTGATCCCGGACATGCTGAACGCCGCAGCGCCGAGCATGAAGTGCACGCGCCAGAACAGCTCGATTGGCGGGATGCGCGGAGCCGCTTCGTTGACCAGCAGCATGTAGCGGCGGAACACCTTGCCGTACATGTCTTCCAGGTAACGACGCAGGTGACCTTGGCTCTGGCTGAATGCCAGACCGAGCAAACGCATGAAGATCGACAGGTCGTTACCGCTGCGTGGCTGCACCACGAGCGCTTGTTCGACGAGGATCTCCAGCAGCTCTTCAAGCGTCGGCTTGTTTTCCGGCTTGGCCTGACGCCGTTCCAATTCTTTATCGAGGCTGATGCAGAAGGGGCCGAGGAAGCGTGAGAAAACCGCCTGGATCAGGGCTTTCTTGGAGCCGAAATGATAATTCACCGCCGCCAGGTTTACCCCGGCCTTGCTGGTGATCAAACGCAATGAGGTTTCAGCGAAACCTTTCTCCGCGAACAACTGCTCGGCAGCATCAAGAATGCGTTCAACGGTTTCCGACTGGGCCATGGCTACTCCGCCTGACAAACACTTGTTTGAAACATACGTTTCAGCCTGTGCCTTGTCAAGCCTGCCAGTTCGTTTTGGGAATGGTCGGTCAGCTATTTAACCACACTCATCCGCTCCTTTAATAAGCACGGCCGCCGACCGTCCGGCGGGCTGCAAAAAAACGGGCATTGCCAAGACCGCTTCACTGTATATAATCCCAGTCACTGTATAAAAAGACAGAGCGATCAATATGCTAAAGCTGACGCCACGCCAAGCCGAGATTCTGGCCTTTATCAAACGTTGCCTCGAAGACAACGGCTACCCGCCAACCCGCGCGGAAATCGCTCAGGAGCTGGGTTTCAAGTCGCCAAACGCGGCTGAAGAGCACCTCAAGGCCCTGGCCCGCAAAGGCGCCATCGAGATGACGCCTGGTGCTTCTCGGGGCATCCGCATCCCGGGCTTCGAAGCCAAGGCCGATGACTCCACCCTGCCAATCATTGGCCGGGTCGCCGCCGGTGCTCCGATCCTCGCCCAGCAGCACATCGAAGAGTCCTGCAACATCAACCCGGCCTTCTTCCATCCCCGAGCCGACTACCTGTTGCGCGTACACGGCATGAGCATGAAGGACATCGGCATTTTCGACGGTGACCTGCTGGCGGTTCACACTACTCGCGAAGCACGCAATGGCCAGGTCGTGGTTGCACGGATCGGCGATGAAGTGACCGTCAAGCGCTTCAAACGCGAAGGCAGCAAAGTCTGGCTGATTGCCGAAAACCCTGAGTTCGCCCCTATCGAAGTCGACCTGAAAGATCAGGAACTGGTGATCGAAGGCTTGAGTGTCGGCGTCATCCGCCGCTAAAGGAGGCTTTATGCAGTTCCCACACACACCTCAGCAAACACAACTGCCTTTATTCGAAGCGTTTCTGGCACAACCGATGGCGCCGATCCTGAAAGATGTCGTCGAGCGCCCATGGATTGCCGAACCGGAAGTGTTCAGTGAGCTGTCACTGCGCGGTGCGGCCGGGAACTGCCTGAACCTGCTAGCCCCGATCCTTCGCGAACTGAGCGAGGATCAGGACGCGCGCTGGCTGACGCTGATCGCCCCACCCGCCAGCCTGACGCAAACCTGGCTGCGAGAGGCTGGCCTGAACCGTGAACGCATTCTGCTGCTGCAACCACGTGGCGCGCAAAGCGCTCAGCAACTGGCGTGTGAAGCGCTGCGTCTGGGCCGCAGCCACACAGTGGTGACATGGCTCAACCCACTGAACACAAGTTCCCGGCAACAGCTGATCGGCGCAGCCCGCACGGGCGACGCTCAGAGCCTGAACATTCGACTGGGTTGATTCACTGGTAACGCGCGCTGTGTGAAGCGCATGGCTTCTCCAGGGACAGAGAAGCCGATCTGATGCGATAGCGGCAATCGCCGACAGGCGGGGCTCAGTGAAGAACCCGCGGCCCTTCTTCCTTATCAAACTCGCCTTCGACCATACGACCGGCCATCTGTACGCCGACGCTTAACATCGCCTTGGCGATTTCCACGTGCTGGCCTTGCAGGAACGCCTTGGCATCCTCGGAGAAATCCAGCGTCACCAGAGAACCCTCGTCCTCAGCCCTGCGCAGTTCGATTCGGCCGTCTGGTAACTCGACAATTTCTAGAAAGGACGTTGGCATATAGGTCTGTTCTCCACGAAAGGCAGGGATTATATAGACATCATTCGGGCTTCGCTCGGGATCTTGACCAGCAGCATGTTTCAGATTGCCACCGTACCAACACCCATCAGCATTCGTTCAGACCTTCGCGAAAGCGGATCGCCAGACCTTTGAGATTCTGCCGCCAGCTCTCCAGCTCTTCGCGACTCAACTCCTGCGGCGCCTCTTCCTCATCGAGATTAATGGCCTGAATCAATGGCTGCGTCACATCGCCCTTGGGCTTCTGTGGCACCCGTGGCGGCTGGAACAACGCCGAATGCGCCGCCAGCAGTTTCGCCAGCCAGGTTTCAGGGTTACCGGCCAGCTCCACCATCTCGGCCAGCTCAGGGATTGCAATCGATTCCAGGACGTCACGATTCAACAACACTTCTGCTCGCGCCGCATTGGCTTGAGGCAGACGATAGAAACCGGCGATCTCATGGCAGAGCCCCAAAAGCGCGCCGTAGAGGTGAAATAACGCTGATTCACGCCCAGCCTGGATCAGCGCCAGCGAATTCATCGCTCGTCCCTCTTCGGCACGAGCCAGAGCCTCCAGCGACAGGCCGGCGAAATAGATTTTCTGATTGGTGCGGGTATAGAGTTCGTGCGCCATGCCGGCAGTCTCCACAGCGAAATAATTGCGTCACACAGACCCGACAGTGTCATGGATCAACGGATCCGACCGCAAGCACAAAACAAAAAGGCCGCATGAAAACCCGAGGGTTATCATGCGGCCTTTTTTGTATCAGGCTAACGCTTACTCAGCCTTGGCTTTCGTGCGCTTGTCTTCAACAGTCCATTTACCACCATCGTAGTACGCCTTCCAGCCGGTAGGCTTGCCGTCTACTTCGGTCTGCACGTATTGCTCCTTGGTCTTGCGGCTGTAGCGGATGACCGCTGGCAGACCATCAGGATCCTTCTGCGGCGCTTCGCACAGGAAGTGGTACTTCGGATCGATCTCGTCCTTGTGCGGCAGAATCTCGATCACCAGTGGAGCACGGGTCTCGCGGTTTTTCGGGAACTGACTGGCTGCCAGGAACAGACCGGAAGCTCCGTCGCGCAGGATGTAGGTGTCGTTGACCTTTTCGCATTTCAGCTCAGGCATCTTCACCGGATCCATCTTCGGCGGCGCCGCATCACCGCTCTTCAGCAGTTTGCGGGTGTTCTTGCAAGTTGGGTTGGTGCAACCGAAGAACTTGCCGAAACGGCCGGTCTTGAGCTGCATCTCGCTGCCGCACTTGTCGCACTCCAGGCTCGGACCTTCATAGCCCTTGATGCGATAGTTGCCCTCTTCGATTTCGTAGCCCGCGCAATCCGGATTGTTACCGCAGATGTGCAGTTTGCGCTTCTCATCAAGCAGGTAGGCGTCCATCGCCGTACTGCAGATCGGGCAGCGATGCTTGCCACGCAGAACCAACGACTCCGACTCGCCCTCGTCGTCCGCGGCAATCTCGTCGCCTGGCACCAGGTTGACGGTGGCCTTGCAGCGCTCCTTCGGCGGCAGGCTGTAACCCGAGCAGCCAAGGAACACACCGGTCGATGCGGTACGGATCTGCATCGGACGACCGCATGTGGTGCACGGAATGTCGGTCATCACGGGCTGGTTGGCACGCATGCCATTGTCCGGGTTCTCCGCCACTTCAAGCTTCTTCTTGAAGTCGCCGTAGAACTCGTCCAGCACGTTTTTCCAGTCACGCTCACCCTGAGCTACATCATCGAGGTTCTCTTCCATGCCGGCGGTGAAGCCGTAGTCCATGAGGTTCGAGAAGCTCTCCGACAGACGCTCGGTGACGATATCGCCCATCTTTTCCGAGTAGAAACGACGGTTGTGCAGGGTCACGTAGCCGCGATCCTGAATGGTCGAAATGATGGCTGCATAGGTCGAAGGACGACCGATACCGCGTTTTTCCATTTCTTTCACCAGGCTCGCTTCGGAGTAACGCGCTGGCGGCTTGGTGAAGTGCTGCGACGGATCAAGCTTGATCAGCTTCATTACATCGCCCTGCGCCATGTCGGGCAGAACGTCGTCATCGCCAGGCTTGGCGATCTGCGGCAGAACGCGGGTGTAACCGTCGAACTTGAGGATGCGGCCCTTGGCGCGCAGCTCAAAGTCGCCAGCAGCGACGCTGACAGTGGTCGACAGGTACTGCGCCGGCAGCATCTGGCAAGCAAGGAACTGGCGCCAGATCAGCTCGTAAAGGCGCTCAGCATCACGCTCCATACCTGCAAGCTTGCTTGGCGTAGTGTTGGCATCGGAAGGACGAATCGCTTCGTGAGCCTCTTGTGCGCCTTCTTTGCTGCTGTAGACATTCGGCGTTTCCGGCAGGTACTTCTTGCCGAACTCGTCTTCGATGTAGGTGCGCGCCATCGCCACGGCATCGGCCGAAAGATTGGTCGAGTCGGTACGCATATAAGTGATGTAGCCGGCTTCATACAGACGCTGGGCCATCATCATGGTTTTCTTCACGCCGAAGCCCAGACGATTGCTCGCGGCTTGCTGCAGGGTGGACGTGATGAATGGCGCCGACGGCTTGCTGCTGGTCGGCTTGTCTTCGCGCTTGACGATGCTGTAGCTGGAGGACTTGAGTTTCTCCAGCGCGGCCGTGGCCTGGGCTTCGTTCAGCGGCTTGAAGGCCTCGCCCTTCTCGCGCGCCACTTCGAAACGTACAGTCGAGCCCTTGGCGGTGCCAAGATCAGCGTGCACTTCCCAGTACTCTTCCGGGTTGAACGCACGGATTTCACGCTCACGCTCGACCACCAGCTTCACGGCAACCGATTGCACGCGACCGGCCGACAGGCCACGGGCGATCTTGGCCCACAGCAGTGGCGAGACCATGTAACCCACAACGCGGTCGAGGAAACGACGCGCCTGCTGGGCATTCACACGATCGATGTCCAGTTCGCCCGGCTCGGAGAACGCTTCCTGAATCGCTTTCTTGGTGATTTCGTTGAACACCACGCGCTTGTAGCGGCTGTCGTCACCACCGATGGCTTCGCGCAGGTGCCAGGCAATGGCTTCCCCCTCGCGATCCAAGTCGGTTGCGAGATAGATGGTGTCAGCATCCTTGGCGAGCCGGCGCAGCTCTTCGATGACCTTCTCTTTACCCGGAAGGATCTCGTACTGGGCTTTCCAGCCATGTTCCGGATCGACACCCATGCGCGAAACCAGTTGCTTGCGCGCCTTCTCTTTCGGCGTGAGCACCGGCCCTTCGCCCGCGGCGGCCTTGCCGCGCTTGGCGGCCGGCTCTTTGCTGGCGCTAGCCGAACCGCTGGTGGGCAGGTCTCGGATATGGCCGATACTCGACTTCACCACGTATTGGTTGCCCAGATACTTGTTGATGGTCTTGGCCTTAGCCGGGGATTCCACAATGACCAGCGATTTGCCCATGGATCAGAAAATTCCTGAATTCTAGAAGTGAAAGGCGGTTGGCGCCTGACGCGGCACCGCTATATATAGTGGCTACAAGGTGAGGTCAAGCACAGGGTTCTGTGCGCACTCGCCTCATGGCTTGGAAAAAAGGCTCGGTTCGGCTTGCACCAAAGCAAAGCGTGGCACCTGCTCGCCGTCAACCTCGACCGACTCGACGAACATGCTCAAAGGGCGTACCCAGAAGCCGTAATCGCCATACAGGGCTTGGTAAAAGACCACTTCTTCCTCGGTCTCGGAATGCCGCGCCACACTGAATACGCGGTACTGCGGCCCCTTGTAATGTTGGTAGAGCCCAGGTTGTATCGGCATGCTTCGGCCCTCACTCAAATTTTTTCAAAATAAATACAAAAATAAATCCACAAAAACAAAAACCGGGGCACTTGGCCCCGGCTTCCATCGACGAGACGCTTAAACGCGTTCGAAGACGGTGGAGATGCCTTGGCCGAGACCAATGCACATAGTGGCCACCCCGAAGGTGCCGCTATTCTGCTTCATCACGTTCAGCAAAGTGCCGGAAATACGGGCACCGGAGCAACCGAACGGGTGACCCAGGGCGATCGCGCCGCCGTGCAGGTTAACCTTCTCGTTAATCTTGTCGAGCACTTTCAGATCTTTCAGCACTGGCAGGGCCTGTGCAGCGAAAGCTTCGTTGAGCTCGAAGAAGTCGATATCGTTGATGCCGAGGCCCGCACGCTTCAGGGCTTTTTGTGTAGCCGGCACTGGACCATAGCCCATGATCGCCGGATCCACACCCGCCACCGCCATCGAACGGATCACGGCCATCGGCTGGATCCCCAGGTCCTGTGCACGTTGCGCCGACATCACGATCATGCACGAAGCACCATCGGTGATCTGCGACGAAGTACCGGCAGTCACGGTGCCACCTTTCGGATTGAAGGCAGGCTTGAGGGCCGCCAGACTTTCCAGAGTGGTTTCCGGACGAATGGTTTCGTCGTAGTCGAACAGCTTCAGGAAGCCGTTTTCGTCGTAACCCTGCATCGGGATGATTTCGTCTTTGAACTTGCCTTCCACCGTCGCCTTATGGGCGAGCTGGTGGGAGCGCACGCCAAAGGCGTCCTGCTGCTCACGGGTGATGCCGTGCATCTTGCCAAGCATTTCCGCGGTCAGACCCATCATGCCCGAGGCTTTCGCCGCGTACAGCGACATGTGCGGGTTCGGATCGACACCGTGCATCATGCTCACGTGACCCATATGCTCGACGCCGCCAACCACGAATACGTCACCGTTACCGGTCATGATCGCTTGCGCAGCGGTGTGCAGGGCGCTCATCGACGAGCCGCACAGACGGCTGACGGTCTGGCCGGCCGAGGTGTGCGGGATCTGGGTCATCAGCGACGCCATGCGCGCGATGTTCCAGCCCTGCTCCAGGGTCTGGTTCACACAGCCCCAGATCACGTCCTCGACTTCAGCAGGATCGACCTTGGCGTTGCGTTCCAGCAGTTTGCTGATCAGGTGCGCCGACATGTCTTCGGCGCGGGTGTTGCGGTGCATGCCGCCCTTGGAGCGGCCCATCGGAGTACGACCGAAGTCGACAATCACGACGTCTCTAGGATTCAAGCTCATAAGTTCACTCTCACTCTAGTTGGGGGCGCTTAACCGAAGAAGCTCTGGCCGTTCTTGGCCATTTCGCGCAGCTTCGCGGTCGGGTGGTACAGCGCGCCCAAATCAGCGTACTGGTCAGCCAGGGCAACGAACTCGGCAACACCGATCGAATCGATGTAGCGCAGCGCACCGCCACGGAATGGAGGGAAACCGATACCGTAAACCAGACCCATGTCGGCTTCGGCGGCAGTTTCAACGATGCCGTCTTCCAGGCAACGCACGGTTTCCAGGCACAGCGGGATCATCATCCAGTTGATGATGTCTTCGTCAGTGACTTCGCGCTGCTCGTAAACGATCGGCTTGAGCACTTCCAGCACCGACGGATCGGCCACCTTCTTCTGCTTGCCTTTCTTGTCGGTCTCGTAGGCGTAGAAGCCCTTGCCATTCTTCTGGCCCAGACGTTTGGCTTCGTAAAGCACGTCGACTGCCGAACGACGGTCATCCTTCATGCGATCCGGGAAGCCGTCAGCCATCACGTCACGACCGTGGTGACCGGTGTCGATGCCGACCACGTCCATCAGGTATGCCGGGCCCATCGGCCAGCCGAATTTTTCCATGACCTTGTCGATGCGGACGAAATCCACACCGGCGCTGACCAGCTTGGCGAAACCGCCGAAATACGGGAACAGAACGCGGTTGACCAGGAAGCCCGGGCAGTCGTTGACAACGATCGGGTTCTTGCCCATTTTCTTGGCGTAGGCAACGGTGGTGGCAATTGCCAGCTCACTGGACTTCTCGCCACGGATGACTTCCACCAGCGGCATCATGTGCACCGGGTTGAAGAAGTGCATGCCGACGAAGTTTTCCGGACGCTTGAGGGCCTTGGCCAGCAGGCTGATGGAAATGGTCGACGTGTTGGACGCGAGGATGGTGTCCTCTTTGACCTTGTCTTCGACTTCAGCCAGCACGGCTTGCTTGACCTTCGGGTTCTCGACCACGGCTTCAACAACCAGGTCGACGTGACCGAAGTCGCCGTAGGACAGGGTCGGACGAATGCCGTTGAGCACTTCAGCCATTTTCGCAGCGGTCATGCGGCCTTTGTCAACGCGGCCCACCAGCAGCTTGGCGGCTTCGGCCAGACCCTGCTCGATACCGTGCTCGTTGATGTCTTTCATCAGGATCGGCGTGCCTTTGGAGGCCGACTGATAGGCGATACCGCCACCCATGATGCCAGCACCCAGTACCGCAGCCTGCTTCACGTCCTTGGCGATTTCGTCGTAGGCCTTGGCCTTCTTCTTCAGTTCCTGATCGTTCAGGAACAGGCCAATCAGACTCTGCGCGGCAGAGGTCTTGGCCAGCTTGACGAAACCTGCTGCTTCGACTTCCAGCGCCTTGTCACGACCGAAGTTCGCGGCTTTCTGGATGGTCTTGATCGCTTCAACCGGCGCCGGGTAATTCGGGCCAGCTTGCCCTGCCACGAAACCTTTGGCGGTTTCGAAAGCCATCATTTGTTCAATGGCGTTCAACTTGAGTTTTTCAAGTTTTGGCTGACGCTTGGCCTTGTAATCGAACTCGCCGGAAATTGCGCGCTTGATCAGTTCAAGGGCAGCTTCCTGCAGCTTCTCTGGAGCCACCACAGCATCGACGGCGCTGACTTTCAGCGCGTCTTCAGGACGGTTTTCCTTGCCGGCGGCAATCCACTCGATGGCGTTATCGACGCCGATCAGGCGCGGCAGACGCACGGTACCGCCGAAGCCTGGGTAGATGCCCAGTTTGACTTCCGGCAGACCGATCTTGGCCTTGGTCGACATGACGCGGTAATCCGCCGCCAGGCACATTTCCAGACCGCCACCCAGGGCGATGCCGTTGATCGCGGCCACGGTCGGAACGTTGAGGTCTTCGAAATCGCTGAAGATCTTGTTGGCTTCGAGATTGCCAGCAACCAGCTCGGCATCCGGCAGCTTGAAGTTGTCGACAAATTCGGTGATGTCGGCGCCGACGATGAACACGTCCTTGCCACTGCTGACGATCACGCCCTTGATCGAAGCATCTGCCTTGATGGTGTCCACGGCCTGACGCAGTTCGTTCAGGGTAAGACGGTTGAACTTGTTGACGGACTCACCCTTGAGGTCGAATTTCAATTCGACGATGCCACTTTCAAGAGCTTTAACCGTGATGGCTTTACCTTCGTAAATCATCAACTGATCTCCACGATATGGAAGCTGAACAGTACACGTCGGACGCAGGTAAATGGCTCGGCAGGACGCTTTTTCGTCGATGCTGACGCCAATCCACCCGGCACACCCGCCAACGCGATAGTCGGGATTCTGTAGGAGCAGTCTGTAAGACAAACGCTCAATTCATACGCCCGTTTGATTTGGGTACGCCACCTTCACGGAATTTCCGACAATTGTCAATCGCCCTAAATACGGGTTGAAATGCGACTTTGCGGTCATTTCTGTAAGACGCAGCCGCCGACACATGCTTGCATGTGAGGGTATTCATAAGATTAATAGTTAGAAATGTCGCCCTAATTCGCTGCAAGCCTTGTTTAACAGGCTACGCTCGCTGGACGACGAAGGAAAACAGGCGCACGTTTGCTGACCGGAGCACCACGAATCAACGTCAAAAAGAATTTCCGGCCTGCCTGGCCACCCCCGCCCGATGAATCATGTCGGGCTTTTTATTGTCCGTCTACCGGACGCTCCCTACCGTTGCAGTGGGAAAAATCCGGGGTTCAGGCCAGCGCTTTCAGAGTCGCGTCGATATCCTGCAAAACCTTGGCCTCGCCCTTCTCGCCCCAGTACAAGGCGATCATCTGCTTGTCGGCCTCAACCTTGAACACATTGCCCGGCAACTTTTCGAAATAATCGAGCAGCAACCGATCCTCGCAGACTTCCTGCCATTGATTGACCCATACTCCCGGCGATTTCTGCCAGTAACTCCAGCACGCTGGCTGGCTGCCACGCCGTGGCCGATGATATTGCGCACACGGGCTGGGCGGCTCCTGCGACAGCCAGTGCGGCCACTCCTGAGGCGCCAGCTGCATGGCCAGCCCGATGCGCCGCGCCTCCATGCGCAGGGCCATCCGGCCGCTCTGTACGCGCGACGGGCGCAACCATGCCAGTGGACTCAGAACCACCAGCAGGATTGACACCACCAACCAGACCGTCATATCTCTACTCCCGACTTAAGGTGAGCGCATTGTGTCACTCTGGAACCAATGCGCTTGAAACCAGCCATACTTAACACTATTGAACCGTCACAAGGAGCACCTCATGCCCTACTCCCATATCCTGGTCGCCGTAGATCTGACCGAAGAGTGCGACCCTGTGATTCACCGCGCCCGAGAGCTGTCGACGAGCAATGGCGCCAAGCTGTCGCTGGTGCATATCGTCGAACCGATGGCGATGGCGTTCGGCGGCGATGTACCGATGGATCTGTCACAACTGCAACAGCAGCAGTTCGATCAGGCCAAGGAACGTCTAGAGCGCCTGAAAGCCAAATATGCCGAACTCGAGGGTGCCAATTGCCACCTGACCTATGGCCAGCCACGTCAGGAAATCCATCATTTCGCCAAGGAAAATCTCTGCGATCTGATCGTGGTCGGCAGCCATGGCCGCCACGGTCTGGCGCTATTGCTGGGCTCCACAGCCAACGACGTGTTGCATGGCGCCCCTTGCGATGTGCTCGCGGTGCACCTGATCAAACGCTGAAACACAAAACCCTGTGGGAGCGAGCTTGCTCGCGAAGGCGTCGGCACATTCAACATTGATGCTACCTGACATACCGCTTTCGCGAGCAAGCTCGCTCCCACATTGGAATCTTCACCTATATCCGCATATGAAAAGCCCGGCGCTCATCACTGAGCGTCGGGCTTTTTTGTTGCCGGATCAATCAGGCATCCAGCTCGGCCCAACGCTCCACCAGCGCATCCAGCTCAGCCTGCAACTGCTCCAGCGAAGCAATCACCTTGGCCGTTTCTGCTGGCGGACGCTGGTAGAAACCGGCTTCGGCCATTTCCGCCTCGACCGCAGCGATCTGCTGTTCCTTGGCATCAATGTCGCCCGGCAGCGCTTCCAGCTCACGCTGCAGCTTGTAGCTCAGCTTCTTCTTGGCGGCCGGCGCTGCAGCAGCAGGCGCGGCACCGGGTGCAGGCTCAGCAGTGACCACCGCCGAGTTCAGATCAGCCTTGCCCGACTTGCTCTCGGTCACGCCCAACAGGCGCGGCGAGCCGCCCTGACGGATCCAGTCCTGATAACCGCCGACATATTCACGGACCTTGCCTTCACCTTCGAAGACCAGAGTGCTGGTGACCACGTTGTCGAGGAATGCCCGGTCGTGACTGACCATCAGCACCGTGCCGTTGAACGTCAGCAGTACTTCTTCGAGCAGTTCGAGAGTCTCGACGTCGAGGTCGTTGGTCGGTTCATCGAGTACCAGCAGGTTCGCCGGTTTGCTGAACAGTTTGGCCAGCAACAGACGTGCACGCTCGCCACCGGACAGCGCCTTCACCGGCGTGCGCGCACGCTGCGGGCTGAACAGGAAGTCGCCGAGGTAGCTCAGGACGTGGCGGCTCTGGCCATCGATTTCGATGAAGTCGCGACCTTCGGCGACGTTGTCGATCACGGTCTTTTCCAGATCGAGCTGATGACGCAACTGATCGAAGTAGGCGACATCGATCCGGGTGCCCTCTTCCACTTTGCCGCTGGTCGGTTGCAGACCGTTGAGCATCAGCTTGAGCAGAGTGGTCTTGCCGGTACCGTTGGCGCCCAGCAGACCGATACGGTCGCCACGCTGCAGGACCATCGAGAAGTCCTTGATCAGGTACGGACCGTCCGGGTGATGGAAGCTGACGTTGTCCAGGACCATCACTTGTTTGCCGGACTTCTCGGCCGTTTCCAGCTGGATATTCGCCTTGCCGGTACGTTCACGACGTTCGCTGCGCTCAACGCGCAAGGCTTTCAGGGCACGCACACGGCCTTCGTTACGGGTGCGACGGGCCTTGATGCCCTGACGGATCCACACTTCTTCCTGAGCCAGACGTTTGTCGAACAGCGCGTTGGCGGTTTCTTCAGCAGCCAGCGCGGCTTCTTTATGCACGAGGAAGCTGGCGTAGTCGCCGTTCCAGTCGATCAGACCGCCGCGATCCAGTTCGAGGATGCGCGTGGCGAGGTTCTGCAGGAAAGAACGGTCGTGCGTGATGAACAGCACGGCGCCCTGGAAATCCTTCAGGGCTTCTTCGAGCCAGGCAATCGCACCGATGTCCAGGTGGTTGGTCGGTTCGTCGAGCAGCAGCAGATCCGGTTCGGACACCAGCGCCTGCGCCAGCAGCACGCGGCGACGCCAGCCGCCGGACAACTCGGCAAGAGTCTTGTCGGCCGGCAGTTGCAGGCGACTCAGGGTGCTGTCGACCAGCGTCTGCAAACGCCAGCCGTCACGGGCTTCGAGGTCGTGCTGAACGTGCATCAGCTTGTCCAGATCGGCGTCGGTGACGATGTTCTGGCTCAGGTGATGGTATTCGGCGAGCAAGGCGCCAACACCGTCCAGCCCCTCGGCAACCACGTCGAATACCGTCCGCCCGTCGGCCACCGGCAACTCTTGCGGCAATTCACCGATTTTCAGACCGGGGGCACGCCACACCGAGCCGTCATCGGGCTTCTGGTCGCCCTTGACCAGTTTCATCATGCTGGATTTGCCAGTGCCGTTGCGGCCGATGATGCACACCCGCTCACCACGGGCGATCTGCCAGGACACCTTGTCCAACAACGGCATCGCGCCGAATGCAAGGGACACATCGCTGAATTTGAGCAGGGTCATGAGCTTCTCCAAAAACCGGGCGCGCATTCTACCTGAGTTAGCCCCTCAGCAGGCCGGCAATTTGTCTGCTGAAGCACTCTGCACAACATTTGTTGCGAACTTGTGCTGCGAGACCGGCAAAGCTTTCGCCCGTTGCTGGCAAAAGGCTAAGCTACAGACAATTCAGTGCTGGCCGCGGCCGGTGCTTGTCATGATTTCTCTGCCCGGATGTCTCATGCGCAGTCGCCTTTTCAGTGTCTTGTCCTGTTTGCTACTTACCGCCGCTGCCGCTCAATCCGCCCAGGCGGTGGACCTGTCGACCCAACGCCAGTATTACGATGAAGCCAAGCGCGCACTGGCCAAGGGCGATACCGGCCCGTACTTTCGTTACAGCCAGGCCTTGGCCGATTACCCGCTGGAACCGTACCTGGCTTACGACGAACTGACCGCGCGTCTGAAAACCGCCAGTAATGAGGAAATCGAGAAATTCCTCGCCGAGCACGGCGACCTTCCACAGGCCAACTGGATGAAACTGCGCTGGTTGCGCTGGCTCGCCGACCGTGGCGACTGGGCAACTTTCGTCAAGTATTACGACCCGAAACTCAACTTCACCGAACTGGACTGCCTCAATGCGCAGTACCAGATCAGCAGCGGCCACAAGGCCGAGGGCTATGCCAACGCCGACAAACTGTGGCTGACCGGCAAATCGCAACCGGCCGCCTGTGACGGGTTGTTCGGGATCTGGGCCGCCGATGGCCAGTTGACCGAGCAGAAACGCTGGGAGCGCACCAAACTTGCCGCCCAGGCGCGCAACTATCCACTGGCCAACAGCCTGGTCAACGGCCTCACCACCCTCGCCCCGCGCGGTCGGCTGCTGGTGGATGTGGCGCAGAAACCCGAACTGCTCAATCAGCCGTCGCGCTTCACTCCCGCTGACGAGCCGATGTCCGACGTGGTCAGCCTCGGCCTGCGCCGCCTCGCCCGTCAGGACCCGGACAAGGCCATGGCCCTGCTCGACGGATACGCCAGCAGCATGCATTTTTCCCGTGACGAAAAAGTCGCGATTGCCCGGGAAATCGGCCTGACCCTGGCCCGGCGTTTCGACAGCCGCGCGCTGGACGTGATGACCAAATACGATCCGGAGCTGCGTGACAACACCGTGTCCGAATGGCGCCTGCGTTTGCTGCTGCGACTGGCACGCTGGGACGATGCGTATCAGTTGACTCGGCGCCTGCCACAGGATCTGGCGACCACCAACCGCTGGCGTTACTGGCAGGCCCGCAGCCTGGAACTGGCGCAACCGCAGAACCCGGAAGCGCAAACCCTGTACAAGAATCTGGCGAAGGAACGCGACTTCTACGGTTTCCTCGCTGCCGACCGCTCGCAACTGCCTTACTCGCTGATGAACAAGCCGCTGGTACTCAGCCAGGCCACCATCAACAAAGTGCGTAATACCCCCGGTGTGCGTCGCGCTCTGGAATTCCATGCGCGCGGGCAGATCGTCGACGGGCGCCGCGAGTGGTATCACGTCAGCCGCCATTTCAATCGTGACGAAATGGTTGCCCAGGCCAAACTGGCTTACGACCTGAAATGGTATTTCCCGGCCATCCGCACCATCAGTCAGGCGCAATACTGGGACGACCTGGATATCCGCTTCCCGATGGCCCACCGCGACACCTTGGTGCGTGAAGCCAAGACGCGCGGCCTGCATTCGAGCTGGGTGTTCGCCATCACCCGCCAGGAAAGCGCGTTCATGGATGACGCCCGCTCCGGCGTCGGCGCCAGCGGCCTGATGCAGTTGATGCCCGGCACCGCCAAGGAAACCGCGCGCAAGTTCAGCATTCCGCTGGCCTCGCCGCAGCAAGTGCTCGATCCGGACAAGAACATCCAGCTCGGCGCCGCTTACCTGAGCCAGGTGCACAGCCAGTTCAACGGCAACCGCGTCCTGGCCTCCGCCGCCTACAACGCCGGTCCCGGCCGCGTGCGCCAGTGGCTGCGCGGCGCCGATCACCTGAGCTTCGATGTGTGGGTGGAAAGCATCCCGTTCGACGAAACCCGCCAGTACGTGCAGAACGTGCTGTCGTACTCGGTGATCTACGGGCAGAAACTCAATTCGCCGCAGCCGCTGGTGGATTGGCACGAGCGGTATTTCGACGATCAGTGACAGGTGC
Source organism: Pseudomonas sp. S8 (assembly GCF_050473925.1). NCBI lineage: Bacteria > Pseudomonadati > Pseudomonadota > Gammaproteobacteria > Pseudomonadales > Pseudomonadaceae > Pseudomonas > Pseudomonas sp. S8. The sequence goes on along the minus strand of NZ_JBFDVZ010000016.1, from coordinate 179,819 downwards.
TGAATACCTGAAATGAAAAATGCCCGCATCCATCGATGCGGGCATTTTTTTGCTGCCAGGAAAGGCTTCGGCAGTTCTACACCGCCATCGCATGCCCGTCGTTGAACTGCAACGCCGCCAGCCGCGCATACAGTGGATTGCTCACGATCAGCTCCTGATGCGTACCGATTGCGACCAATCGGCCCTGATCCATCACGGCGATCCGGTCGGCGTTCTTCACCGTGGCCAGGCGATGCGCAATCACCAGCGTGGTGCGGTTGTGCATCAGACTTGGCAACGCTTCCTGAATCAGATGTTCGCTCTGGGCATCGAGAGCGCTGGTGGCTTCGTCCAGCAGCAGAATCGGCGCATCCACCAGCAACGCGCGGGCGATCGCCAGGCGTTGACGCTGGCCGCCGGAAAGGCCGAGGCCAGCGTCCCCCAGATGAGTCTGATAACCGTTGGGCATCTTCTCGATGAAGTCATGGGCGTGAGCAATTCTTGCCGCTTCCTTGACCTGCTCCAGTGTCGCGTCGGCATTGCCGTAACGAATATTCTCTTCGACGCTGCCGAAAAACAGCGCTGGCGATTGCGAGACCAGGGCGAAATTGCGCCGCAGATCCAGCGGATCGAGGCTGGTCAGCGGCACCCCGTCAATCAGGATCCGGCCTTCAAGTGGGTCGTAGAAGCGCAACAACAAGTCATACACCGTGGATTTACCGGCGCCGGAAGGCCCGACAAGGGCCAGGGTTTCACCAGCCCTGATGGTCAGGCTCAAGCCGCTGATGGCATAGCTGTCCGGACGCGACGGGTAGGAAAAGTGCACATTCTGCAATTGCAGCTCGCCCTTGATCCGTTCTGGCAACGTCACCAGCCCGAGGGTCGGTGGCTGGATGATGTTCTGCGAATTGAGCAGTTCCGCGATGCGCTCGGCAGCACCCGCCGCACGCTGTAACTCGCCGATGACCTCGCTCAACGTACCAATGGCACTGCCGACGATCAGGCTGTAGAAAACGAATGCCGCCAGTTCACCCCCGGTAATGCGCCCGGCTATCACGTCCATGCCGCCGACCCACAACATCACCGCCACCGCGCCGAGCACCAGCACGATCACCACGGTAATCATCCAGGAGCGCTGAAAGATCCGTTTGCGCGCAGTATCAAACGCCTCCTCGACCGTCGTGGCGAAACGGCGTTCATCCTGCACCTGATGGTTATAGGCCTGAACGGTTTTGATCTGCCCGAGCGTCTCGGAAACGTAGCTGCCGATGTCGGCGACCCGATCCTGACTCAACCGCGACAGATTGCGCACGCGCCGACCGAAAATCAGAATCGGCGCGACCACGAAGGGCAAGGCGATCACCACGATGCTGGTGAGTTTCGGATTGGTCACGAACAGCAGCACTACTCCGCCGATCACCATCAACAGGTTGCGCAGAAACATGGAGAGCGACGAGCCGATCACCGATTGCAGCAACGTCGTGTCGGCGGTCAGCCGTGATTGAATCTCCGAACTGCGGTTATTCTCGTAAAAGCCGGGATGCAGATAGACCAGATGGTTGAACACCTCGCGCCGGATATCTGCGACAACTCGCTCGCCGATCCACGATACCCAGTAAAACCGCGCGAAGGTGCCAATCGCCAGGCCCAACACCATCAGCATGAAGATACCGATGCTCTGGTTCAGTTGATGCGGCGACTGCGTCATGAAGCCCCGATCGACCAGCAATTTGATCCCCTGCCCCATCGACAAAGTAACGGCCGCCGTGACGATCAACGCCAACAGCGCAGCGCAGACTTGCCAACGATAAGGCGCCAGAAACCGGCTGGTCAGACTCAGCGCTCGACGGTGCCGGGAAGAAAGCTTCGAGATCATTCAGGTACACATCCGTGTTGATGAAAGGGCTAGCCTAAACCTTCTATGGGGCGGAACTCTGTAAATCACAATGAGTCAGGTTAAATATGCCCCCAAAGACTAGGCCATAGTTGCTATTGGTCTAATGTCCCGGTTGAGACGAGCGGTCATTTCTGTTGGAGTGGAGATGCCGCTTTTGACAGACCCAAGGGTGTTGTCACAGCCTGGTCACGTGGCGGTTTTAATCTACGTGCACAACCTGATGAGGAGACAGGCCATGTCCTTGCAACACAGCAGCGATGACAAGATTCAAGTGATCCGCACCAAGCCCGGCCAACCTCTGGGTTGCTCGATTATCGACAAGGATGGGCGTGAAGTACCGATCACTGAAGACATGATCCAGGACGCGTGCCGCGAGCTGGAGAAGCGATTGGTCAAGCCTGCCGAACAAAAGTGATATAGCCACCGTCTTCCTGACCCGGCCCCTGTTTGGCCGGGTTTTTTCTGCCTGCCGTTCTGCTCTCTGTAGGAGCTGCCGCAGGCTGCGATCTTTTGATCTTGCCTTCAAAAAACAAAATCAAAAGATCGCAGCCTTCGGCAGCTCCTACAGGGTCAGGGCAAACACTGTGGGAGCGAGCCTGCTCGCGAAAGGGCCGACCTGTTATTGAACCGCAACCGCCCCCAGCGCCGCCACAATCTGTTGCAACTGCGGCGAATCACCGTCGATCCGCACCTTCAGTCCCTCGATCTCGCGCCGCACCGGGTACTGCTTGCGCAACACATCGAATGCCGCACGCTGTTCCGCGACATTGCCTACAAGACTGCGACGAAAATCCGCGTCATCGCGGCGCGGGTCGTATACGCCACGGCACAACATCGCCAGTGCCCAGGCCGGATCGCTGTCGGCGTGCAAGGTCACTTCTGACAGCCACGGTGCCGGTAGCAAGTCACTGAGCTGGATGCTCGGCGTCTGACCGATAAATTCGCAATAAGCCTGATAAATCTGCGCCGTGCCGCGCTGTTTACCATCGAGGCTGTAACCGGCAATGTGCGGCGTGGCCAGCACGCAGAGTTCGGCGAGGTCGACATCGACTTCAGGCTCGGCTTCCCACACGTCGAGCACCGCTTGCAGGTCTTCACGCGCCAGCAGCACGGTGCGCAACGCAGCGTTATCCACCACGGGGCCACGAGCGGCGTTGATCAGCCAGGTACCCGGTTTGAGCTGTTGCAGACGCGGCTCATCGAACAGATGCCAGGTCGCGCCTGCGCCGATACGGGTCAGCGGCGTGTGCAGGCTGATCACGTCGCACTGCTCGATGATCTGCTCAAGACTGACGTAATCGCCCCCCTCGACGGCCTGACGCGGCGGGTCGCAGACTTTGACATTCCAGCCCAGGCCCTTGAGGACCTTGATCAACCGGCCGCCGACTTCACCGGCACCGATTACCCCATAAGTACGTTGCGGCAATTCAACGCCTTCGATTTCCGCCAGGGTCATCAGACTGCCGAGCACATAATCGACCACACCTCGCGCATTGCAACCGGGCGCGCTGGACCAGGTGATGCCGGCCTCGGCGAAATAATCGAGATCCAGATGATCGGTGCCGATAGTGCAAGTGCCGACGAAACGCACTTTGCTGCCTTCGAGCAAAGCACGATTGACGTTAGTCACCGAGCGCACCAGCAACACATCGGCCTGCTCGACCGTCGCACGGTCGATGGCACGGCCCGGCACCCGGCGGATCTCGCCGTAACCGGCAAAAAAGGCATCGAGCAGGGGGATATTTTCGTCGGCAACAATCAGCATGGCGGGCTCCTTGGGCGGATCGGCAGTTTAACTGTAGGAGCTGCCGCAGGCTGCGATCTTTTGATTTTGTTTTTCAAGATCGAGATCGAGATCAAAAGATCGCAGCCTGCGGCAGCTCCTACAGATTACAAATCCGCAACAGAGGATTTTTCCTGACCAAAGCGTCAGCGGCGTAGAATGCGGCGCCCTGCGCATCAATCCCTGTGGACGCTTTGCCTGTGAATTCTGTTACTGATCAACCGCTCGCTGCCTCACTCACCCGCCCCGCGCGAATTCGCCTGGAGTTCAGGAATCTGCTCGCCCTCGCGCTGCCGATCATCATCGCGCAACTGGCGACCACCGCCATGGGCTTCGTCGATGCGGTGATGGCCGGCCGTGTCGGGCCGCGTGACCTGGCAGCGGTAGCACTGGGCAACTCGATCTGGGTCCCGGTGTTTCTGCTGATGACTGGCACCCTGCTGGCCACCACGCCGAAAGTCGCCCAGCGTTTCGGCGCCGGCACCCACAGCGAAATCGGCCCGATTGTCCGTCAAGCGCTGTGGCTGGCACTGGTGGTCGGCCTGATCGCCACGTGCATGCTGGTCGCCGCCGAACCGGTGCTGCACCTGATGAAAGTCGATCCCGAGCTGATCGGCCCGTGCATGCAATACCTGCACGGCATTGCCAGCGGTCTGCCGGCGGTGGCGTTCTATCACGTGCTGCGCTGCACCAGTGACGGCATCGGCCGTACCCGCCCGGCGATGGTGCTGGGCCTGTGCGGTCTGGCGCTGAACATTCCGCTGAACTACATCTTCATTTATGGCCACTTCGGCGTACCGGCCATGGGTGGCGTGGGCTGTGGCTGGGCCACGGCCATCGTGATGTGGGTCATGGCGCTGGGTCTGGCCGGATGGGAGCGCTGGGCGCCGGCGTATCGTTCGAGTGAGATCTTCAGCCGCTTCGACTGGCCACAATGGGCGGTGATCAAACGTCTGCTGGCGATCGGCTTGCCGATTGGCATCGCCGTGTTTGCCGAGTCGAGTATCTTCGCCGTGATCGCCCTGCTGATCGGCAGCCTCGGCGCCACCGTGGTGGCCGGGCATCAGATCGCGCTGAACGTCAGCTCGCTGGTGTTCATGATTCCGTATTCGCTGGGCATGGCCGTCACGGTGCGTGTCGGCCAGGCGCTGGGGCGTGAAGAGCCGCGGGAAGCACGCTTTGCCGCCGGCGTCGGCATGGGCACCGCGCTGGCGTATGCCTGCCTGTCGGCGAGCATGATGCTGTTGCTGCGCGAGCCGATTGCGTCGATCTACACGGCGGATCCGACGGTGATTCACATCGCGGCAATGCTGATTGTGTACTCGGCGCTGTTCCAGTTCTCCGACGCGATCCAGGTGACGGCTGCCGGCGCTCTGCGCGGTTATCAGGACACCCGGGTAACGATGATTCTGACCCTGTTCGCCTACTGGGGCATCGGCCTGCCAGTGGGTTACGCCCTCGGTCTGACCGACTGGCTCGGCGAACCGCGTGGCCCAAGCGGTCTGTGGCAAGGTCTGATTGTCGGCCTGAGCTGCGCGGCGCTGATGTTGTCGATTCGACTGACGCGCAGTGCACGCAAGCGTATTCGGATCAGTCGTTCGGTGGGCTGATCAGCCATAAAAAAAGACCTGCACATGCAGGTCTTTTTTATGCCCGAATTCAATTGGACTTCTTGCGGATCCAGTACAGATAAGTACCGGCCTCTTCGTGCTGCCCCACCAGTTCGTGGTCGAGAAACACACAGAACTTGGGAATGTCGCGACGGGTCGAGGGATCGGTGGCGATCACCTTGAGCAGGCCGCCCGGCACCAGGTCACGTATGTGCTGATGCAGCATCATTACCGGCTCCGGGCAATTGAGACCGGTAGCATCGAGGGTGCCGTCGACCGGGGTATCGATCATTTCACTCATGATTCACTCCTGAAACTGGCCGGCATTGTCGCGCATTGCCGGGTGCTCAGTCATCTGTAGCGAGGGGATTTATCCCCGATGGGTTGCGAAGCGGCCCCAAAGAGTGGGGATGCGCTGCACCCCCCTCGGGGATAAATCCCCTCACCAGAGACATTCCCACAGGGTTTAATGGTGACTCAGCGGGATTTGGCTTTCTTGATGTCATGCCGACGCAAATGACAGGTCACTTCCTCGCGGTCGTGATACAGCTGCTTGCAACCAATGTCGACCTTGATCCCGCGCGCCTTGAAGCCATCGGCGATGCGCTCGAGCAAGCGCTTCACTTCGGCATAGCGCTGTTTCATCGGCAGCTTGAGGTTGACCACCGCTTCGCGGCAATGACCGTCGCCGATCCATTCTTCAAGCATCGCCGCGTTACGCGCCGGCTTCTCGACGATGTCGCAGACCATCCAGTCCACCGGTTGCTTGGGCTTGAAGGTGAAACCGTCGGCCATCAAGTGTTGCACCAGACCGGTGTCCATCAGGCTTTCAGCCATCGGGCCGTTGTCGATGGCGGTCACCAGCATGCCGCGGTTGACCAGTTGCCAGGTCCAGCCGCCGGGTGCCGCGCCGAGGTCGACGCCGGTCATGTCGCTGTGCAGGCGCTCGTCCCACTGATCACGCGGGATAAAGTGGTGCCAGGCCTCTTCCAGTTTCAAGGTCGAACGGCTGGGCGCCTCGCGCGGAAACTTCAGGCGCGGAATGCCCATCGGCCACATTGCCGAGTTGCCGGCATCGGCCATGCCGAGGAACACTTCGCGACCACTTTTGAAGGTCAGCAGCAGGCGCGGTTTGCTCGCGTCGTCCACCAGTTTGCCGGCACCAGTCAGCGCCTTGCGCAGCGGGCCTTCGAACTTCTTGCAGAAATTCGACAGCTCTTTACCGTCGTTGGTATCGACCACTTCCAGCCACAGGCTGCCGCAGACCGGGAAGTCCGCCATCTGCTCGAGGATCACGCTGATGCGATCGGTTTCCGGCAAATCGATGAAGACACCGCGCGCCCACTGGCGCGGAAAAATCAGCTCGGCGAAACGCTGGCCGCGCATCAGGCGTTCGGCGCCGTCTGCTTCGCTGCAGACAAACTCCGCGTACGCGGTGGCCGGTTTGGCCTTGGCGTAACCGGCCACATTCAATTGGGCGGCGAGGTCGGAAATCTCCGAACAGACTTCGCCTTCGAAGCCTGGCCGGCAATGCATGAAAAGGGTGTTCATTCTTACTCCTGGGCAGAGGGCGGACATTCGGCCCCTGCACGCTGCTCAAGCCTTGCGGTGAAGCAAAGCCTGTCACGAAAACCGGCGCATGATAGCCGAGTTCGGAACCTTGGACTTATTGATAGAGTCCAGTTATTAGCCAGCTACTGAAAACAGGGCTACGTTGATAGCTCTGCCCGTCCCCTCAGTCCGTAGCCGTGCGGACTCAAAGGAGTGATCGTAATGCCGTCCCTCGATAGTCTGAAGACCCTTAAAACACTGCAGATCGGCCAAAAAACCTACCACTATTTCAGCCTGCCGGATGCCGCGAAAAGCTTGGGCAATATCGACCAGTTGCCCATGTCGCTGAAAGTCCTGCTGGAAAACCTGCTGCGCTGGGAAGATGAAAAAACTGTTACCGGCGCCGACCTCAAGGCCATCGCCGCCTGGCTCAAGGAGCGCCGCTCCGACCGGGAAATCCAGTACCGCCCTGCCCGGGTATTGATGCAAGATTTTACCGGTGTACCCGCCGTGGTCGATCTCGCCGCGATGCGCGCCGCCATGGCCAAGGCCGGCGGTGATCCGCAACGGATCAACCCGCTGTCACCAGTGGATCTGGTGATCGACCACTCAGTGATGGTCGACAAATTCGCCACCCCGAGCGCCTTCGAACAGAACGTCGACATAGAGATGCAGCGCAACGGCGAGCGTTATGCGTTCCTGCGCTGGGGTCAGAGCGCCTTCGACAACTTCAGCGTGGTGCCGCCGGGTACCGGGATCTGCCACCAGGTCAACCTCGAATACCTCGGGCGCACGGTATGGACCAAGGATGAGGACGGCCGCACCTATGCCTTTCCCGACACGTTGGTCGGCACCGACTCCCACACCACCATGATCAACGGCCTCGGCGTGCTCGGCTGGGGCGTCGGCGGGATCGAGGCGGAAGCGGCGATGCTCGGCCAACCAGTGTCGATGCTGATTCCGGAAGTGATCGGTTTCAAACTCACCGGCAAGCTCAAGGAAGGCATCACCGCCACCGACCTGGTGCTGACCGTCACGCAGATGCTGCGCAAGAAAGGTGTGGTCGGCAAATTCGTCGAATTCTACGGTGACGGCCTCGCCGATCTGCCACTGGCCGACCGCGCGACCATCGCCAACATGGCCCCGGAATACGGCGCGACCTGCGGCTTTTTCCCGGTGGATGACGTAACCCTCGAATACCTGCGCCTGTCCGGTCGCCCGGCTGAAGTGGTAAAACTGGTCGAGGCCTACACCAAGGCCCAGGGCCTGTGGCGCCTTCCCGGTCAGGAACCGGTGTTTACCGACAGCCTGGCGCTGGACATGGGCAGCGTCGAAGCCAGCCTGGCCGGACCAAAGCGCCCGCAGGATCGGGTTTCGCTGCCGAACGTGGCGCAGGCCTTCAGTGACTTCATGGACCTGCAATTCAAGCCCACCAGCAAAGAAGAAGGCCGTCTGGAAAGCGAGGGCGGCGGTGGCGTGGCCGTGGGTAACGCCGATCTGGTCGGCGAAACCGAATACGAATACGAAGGCCACACCTATCGCTTGAAAAACGGCGCGGTGGTAATCGCCGCGATCACCTCCTGCACCAACACCTCAAACCCGAGCGTGATGATGGCGGCCGGTCTGCTGGCGAAAAAAGCCGTGGAAAAAGGCCTGACCCGCAAGCCATGGGTCAAGAGTTCGCTGGCACCCGGGTCGAAAGTGGTCACCGACTACTACAAGGCGGCGGGGCTGACGCAATACCTCGATCAACTGGGCTTTTCGTTGGTCGGCTATGGCTGCACCACGTGCATCGGCAACTCCGGGCCACTGCCGGAACCGATCGAGAAAGCCATTCAGAAAGCCGACCTCACCGTGGCGTCGGTGCTCTCCGGCAACCGCAACTTCGAAGGCCGGGTGCATCCGCTGGTGAAAACCAACTGGCTGGCCTCGCCACCGCTGGTGGTCGCCTACGCCTTGGCCGGCAGCGTGCGCACCGACATCAGCACTGAACCGCTGGGTAACGACCAGCAAGGCAATCCGGTTTACCTGCGCGACATCTGGCCGAGCAGCAAGGAAATCGCCGAGGCGGTGAATCAGGTGAACACCGCAATGTTCCACAAGGAATACGCCGAAGTGTTTGCCGGCGACGAGCAATGGCAAGCGATCCAGGTGCCGCAGGCCGCCACCTATGTGTGGCAGGACGATTCGACCTACATCCAGCATCCACCGTTCTTCGACGACATTTCTGGCCCATTGCCGGTGATCACTGACGTCAAGGGTGCGCGGGTTTTAGCGTTGCTCGGTGATTCGGTGACCACCGACCACATCTCCCCGGCCGGCAACATCAAGACTGACAGCCCGGCCGGGCGCTATCTGCGCGAAAAAGGCGTGGAACCGCGAGACTTCAACTCCTACGGCTCACGACGTGGCAACCATGAGGTGATGATGCGCGGCACGTTCGCCAACATCCGCATTCGTAACGAGATGCTCGGCGGCGAAGAAGGTGGCAACACGATCCACATCCCGAGCGGCGAGAAAATGCCGATTTATGATGCCGCCATGCGTTATCAGGCCTCGGGCACGCCGCTGGTGGTAATCGCCGGTCAGGAATACGGTACCGGCTCCAGCCGCGATTGGGCGGCCAAGGGCACCAACCTGTTGGGTGTCAAAGCGGTGATCGCTGAAAGCTTCGAGCGCATCCACCGTTCCAACCTGGTGGGCATGGGCGTGTTGCCGTTGCAGTTCAAGCTCGATCAGAACCGCAAGAGCCTGAACCTCACTGGCAAGGAAACCCTCGATATCCAGGGGCTGACTGGCGTCGAGCTAACGCCGCGCATGAACCTGACCCTGGTCATCACTCGTGAGGACGGCCGCCAGGAGAAACTCGACGTGCTGTGCCGCATCGATACGTTGAATGAGGTGGAGTACTTCAAGTCGGGCGGGATTCTGCACTACGTGTTGCGGCAGCTGATCGCCTCGTGATTGCTTGATTCCCGTGGTGAGGGGATTCATCCACGATGGACTGCGCAGCAGGCCCTTTTTTGGCGTCGCTTCGCAACCCATCGGGGATAAATCCCCTCACTACCCGTGCTCGACACAAATACTTTTCTGCAGGCGAAAAAAAACCCGCCGAAGCGGGTTTTTCCCAAGACCATTATCGACTCCCTGTCGGCAGCGATCCTTGCTAATGGTCGATCATCCGTGATCCTGAAACACTCCCTGTGTCTCAGTTGATGGGTGTAGATTACGCCATGGATCCAATCGGCAATAGTCGCAAAAGCTACCACCACGTGTAAGACATTCGCTATAAAAGCCCTTCCGAAAACCCCTACGTCAGTCAGGCACCCAGCCTGCAAGCCGCCATGTCAGTCACCATCACGCTCGCGCGTCTTCGCACTTTCGGTGAGAAACTGTTCAAGTCGACTCAATTGCTCCTCCCAGCCGCGGCTGTCCATGTAGTACGCCTCCTTCTGCCGCACATCGGGGATATGCGCAAAGCCGGACTCGGACACCTTGAGCAATGTGCCGCTCTCGTAATCCTGCAGCTCGAACTTGACCAGCGTTGTCGGCTCCTGGGAATAGTCGATGTTCGGATTGACCGCGTACGGGTGCCAGCGAAACGAAAACAGCTGCTGCGGCTCCACCCGCTCCACCAGCACGTTCCACAGCACGTGTTCATAACCGGGATACGTGACCTGCCCTTGCGTCCATTCCCCGGCAATGAACCGCCTGCCCTCCAGTGCCACACCAAACCACTGACCAAACGCCTCGGCATCGACCAATGCACGCCAGACATATGAACGTGGCGCCTTGAGCGCGATTTTGCGTTCGAAACTATTGGGTACCGGTTTCATAAGTCACCTCCTGTTTTGAACAGTAGGCTTGTATGACCACATGTCCAACCTGAAGTTGTATCAAAGGGCTGCACCTGTCCAATCCAGAGGAAACATTCGGCGGCATTTCCGTTCATTGAAACGAGCGCCCCCCTCCGATGAACCTGTTACCGTTTCCTGCGAAATGGACACAGACAAGGATGAAGCATGCAGCCATCTCTCTCCGAACGTTATCGCGGCGCCCTGCTCGGCCTCGCTTGCGGCGACGCCGTCGGCACCACGTTGGAGTTCAAGCCAAGAGGCTCGTTCCAGCCGCTGACGGACATGGTCGGTGGCGGCCCCTTTCACTTGAAACCCGGGCAATGGACGGATGACACCTCGATGGCGCTGTGCCTGGCGGAGAGCCTGCTGAGGAAAAACACATTCGATGCGGCGGACCAGATGGGACGCTATCTGAATTGGTGGCGATGGGGGTATCTCAGTTCCACCGGTGATTGTTTCGATATCGGCATGACGGTCAGCCAGGCGCTGTCGCGGTATCAGCAAACCGGTCAGCCGTTCGCGGGATCTACCGACCCGTTTACCGCCGGCAACGGGTCGCTGATGCGTCTGGTGCCGGTGGTGCTGTTTTATTTTCCTGATGCCCGGCAGATTCGCCAGTTCGCCAGTGACAGTTCGCGAACCACCCATGCTGCACCTGAAGCCATCGAATGCTGTCAGTTATTTGCCGAAGTGCTCAGCAAAGCACTGCTAGGCGCCTCCAAGTCAGAATTGCGCAAATTGCCAGACACAACCTTCGTTCAACCTAAAGTCGCAGCCATCGCCCGAGGTGATTACCTCGCAAAGTCGGCGAGCGAAATCCGTGGCAGCGGCTACAGCGTCGAGTCGCTGGAGGCGGCTCTGTGGTGTTTTCATCACACTGACGGTTTCGCTGCGGCGATTCTGCAAGCCGCCAACCTGGGCGATGATGCCGACACCACTGCCGCGATCGTCGGCCAATTGGCTGGGGTCTACTATGGCGTTCGGGCGATTCCTGCCCACTGGCTGGAAATGCTCCATGACGGCGAGGAGATTGCAGCCACCGCAGATCGCCTGCTCGAAGCCTCCCGGCTACGCGTCCCTGATTAGAAGCTCCACAGCCGCTAAACTGCACTGCACTTTCATCCGACTCAGTGAGATTACCCAATGTCCCCACGCCTGCTTCTGGCCCTGACCCCCTTTCTGTTCAGCCCCCTCGCCCACGCTGCCGTCGACTGCGCCAATGCCAGCGATCAGGCCACCATGAACCAGTGTGCCGGGCAGGAATTCAAGTCGACTGACAAGGAGTTGAACGTGGTGTATCAGCAGATCACCGGCCGCTTGAAGGACAACCCTGACCGCAAGAAGCTGCTGGTGGGTGCGCAGCGAGCGTGGATCGGGTTTCGCGATACCGAGTGCAAATTTTCGGCATCCGGGGTCGAGGGCGGGAGTGTTTATCCGCTGATCTACAGCAATTGCCTGACCGCTGTGACCAAGGCACGGATTGAGGCGCTGAAGCAGTATTTGGAGTGTCAGGAAGGTGACATGAGTTGCCCGGTGCCAGGGGCCTGACTTTGTAGTGGCTTCGGTCTTGCCGCCAGGTTTGTTGATTCCACACCTGGCGCAGCTTCGGCTCGCTGGCCAGTGAATCGATTTCCGCACCATTACCAACGACTGCGCGGAGCCGGAACATAAGAAGGTGGCGCAGCAATAAAGTACAAACTAATTATTGTAATCAGATAATTTATCATCGAGAATTCGCTACCAAATTGTAACAACCAGGAATTTTCATGAGTACTCACATCAACGGATTGGCGCCGCAGCGCATGCATTGGATCGGTCTGCTGGCTGCGATTCTTGTCTGGGTTCTGGGGGTGACGGAGGTCGGTGGCAACGTGACGATCTGGTTCTTCAAGAAAGATGAAATGCTGGCAAGCCTGCTTTATGCCTTTGCAGAAGGCTCGCCGCAATTGCTTGACCCATTTGTCGAAGGTGCATTGCTTGATCCTGACACTTGGCTGTCATCAACGGTCACTGCGCTGATCGTCTTTCTGGATTTCCTGCCCGTTGTCCTGTCGGCTTACGCGTTATGGCTAACCGGGTTGTTTTTTCTGCGATTGTCGCGCGGCGAAACATGGACCGACCGCAACATCAGGGTTCTCTGGCGAGTGGGCGTACTCTGCATCGTTTCTCCGGCAACCTACCCGCTAATAGAGACCTTGCAAGGTCTGGCGTTGTCGATAGATCTGCCGCCGGGGGATCGGATTTTCCAGTTCTCGATCGGCCTGTCTTCCGCTTCTGCCTACGAGATAATCAAAGGCGTATTACTCTGTATTTTTTCAATTATCATGCGTGATGCAAAAGTACTCAGCGATGAGCAAAGCCAATACATATAGAACAATATAATGACCATTATCGTCCGCCTTGACGTCGTCATGGCCACGCAAAAAATTCGCTCGAAAGAGTTAGCCGCCTTGCTCGGAATAACCGAGGCCAACCTGTCATTGCTCAAAAACGGCAAAGTCAAAGGCGTGAAGATGGCAACTCTGGACAAGCTCTGCGCTGCGCTCGATTGCCAGCCGGGCGATCTGCTGGAATACCAGAAAGACTGAGACTTTCCCCGGACGGCGAGTTATTTATCGCAGGTCCCAATCGTTTAACTCTTATTCAATCCTTAGTTTCAAGGCGGCTTTGTCATGTCCCGTTATTTGTTATGCGCGCTGTTATTGCTGACAGCGTCACTCAGCGGCTGCGCCACACAATTTGACGTAGCACTCAATGCAATCCCTGATCCGGACTATCAGTTCGACCGAAAGGCAACCGTACTGGTGACCTCGACGAATGGCGCGGATGAGAACGCACTGAATGCGCGCTACCATCTTCGCGACATGGTCAACGCATTGAAAGACAGGGGTTTCCAAGAGGTCTATACCGACGCCAACCTGCCCAGAAATCACGCACCGATCAAAATGACCATCAGCCTCGATATCGGCAGCCGGCAAGTGTCTTACCGTTATACCGCTACCGACTATGGGCAAGTGCCAACCAGCACTACCACCGTTTGCAAGAACACCAAGAAGAAAGATGACCGACTGACCTGCACCAGTAAGCCCAATACGACCTATGGTCCGGTGGGTACTTCGGAGCGAATCGGCTATACCACCCTAAGTACCTTTATTGCCACCGCCCGGGATGAGGCGAGTAAACGCACGGTGTATCTGCTGCGGGCGTCGTCTTATAACGAGGACTGTCAGGCCGCCAAGGTCGAAACGTTTCTGGTCGAGCAGGGCCTGCAGAACCTGAACTTCCAGGATCGCGTGCAACGCAACTACAGCGTCACGATGCCCGAGGGTTACAGCTGCAAATAGTCAGTTACCCAAACCCCTGCCTCGACAGCTTCACAGCGCAGCCAACGTGAGCCGGTGTAGTGAAGCGCATCCCGGCTACACGTGCGGATCACCCGGCGGCTTGGCCGGCGCCGCGTATTGCGGCTTGAGGTGGCCGTCCTGGTCCAGTAGCCAGGCGTCCATGATCTGCCGCACCACGGGACCGGCAACCCGACCACCGGCCTCACCGTTTTCGATCATCACCGAGATGGCGATCTTCGGGTGTTCTGCCGGAGCGAAGCCGACAAACAAGGCGTTGTCGCGATGCCGTTCAAGGGTTTTCTCACGGTTGTAACGCTCACCCTGCTTGATCGCCACCACCTGCGCCGTACCACTCTTGCCGGCGATGCGGTACTGCGCACCGGCCGCTGCGGCACGCGCGATACCGCGGGCATCATGCATCACCATCTGCATGCCGTGGTTGACCTGATCCCAGTCACGCGGGTTCTTCAGCAGGATATTTGGCATCGGATGCTCGTCGACCGGCGCCACGCCATCGACCGTCCTCGCCAGATGCGGACGATTCCATACGCCCTTGTTGGCAATCAGTGCGGTGGCCTGAGCCAGTTGTAGCGGCGTGACCTGCATGTAGCCCTGGCCGATGCCCAGGATTACTGTTTCCCCCGGGAACCAGGCTTGACGGCGCGTGGCGCGTTTCCAGGCCTGAGATGGCATTAAACCGGGCGACTCTTCGAACATATCCAGCGAGACTTTTTCGCCGAGGCCGAACATCGCCATGTAGTCGTGCAGGCGATCGATGCCGAGCTTGTGCGCCAGATCGTAGAAGTAGGTGTCATTGGAACGCATGATCGCCGCGTCCATGTCCACCCAGCCATCGCCACTGTGATTCCAGTTGCGGTACTTGTGATCGAAATCCGGGAGTTGGTAATAGCCCGGGTCGAAGACTCGTGTCTGCGGGGTCACAACACCGGCATCAAGGCCGGCAATCGCCACTTCGGGTTTGATGGTCGAACCCGGTGCATACAGGCCGCGTAGCACACGGTTGAACAGCGGCCGATCGATGGAGTCGCGTAGCGCCGAGTATTCCTTGGAGCTGATACCGGTGACGAACAGGTTCGGGTCGAAGCTCGGATTGCTGACCATGGCCAGCACTTCACCAGTGGATGGATCGAGAGCCACCACCGAACCACGGCGGTCGCCCAGTGCGGCTTCAGCAGCTTCCTGCAGTTTGACGTCGAGACTTAGAACGATGTTTTTGCCTGGGACCGGATCGGTGTGTTTGAGCACTCGCAACACTCGGCCTTGGGCGTTGGTCTCAACTTCTTCGTAGCCAACGTGACCGTGCAGCTGCGCTTCGTAGAAGCGTTCAATGCCGGTTTTACCGATGGATTGCGTGCCGCGGTATTCCACCGAGTCGAGGGTTTTGGATTCTTTTTCGTTAATCCGGCCAACGTAACCGATTGAATGCGCAAAGTGCGGACCCAACGGGTAATGCCGAACAAACTGCGGCTCGACATCGAGGCCTGGCAAACGGAACTCGTTAACCGCCAACACGGCGATTTGCTCTTCCGTCAGTTCGTAGAACAGCGTCACCGGGGTGAACGGGTGACGGGACTGCTTCATGGCCTTATCGAAAACCGTACGATCTTCAGCGGGCAAATGCAGCAGATTGATCACCTCGTCCAGCTCCTGATTTACATCAGTGGCGCGTTCGCGGGTGATGATCAGGTTGTAACTGGGACGGTTATCAGCGAGCAGCACACCATTGCGATCGTAGATCAGGCCTCTCGTCGGCGGAATCGGCAATACGTGCACGCGGTTGTTTTCAGAGATGGTCGAGTGGTAGTCGTATTCAACCACTTGCAGGATGTACAAGCGCACCACCAGCGCGCAGCTGATAGCAAAGACAAACAGAGCGCAGGCGATCAACCGTTTGTTGACCAAGCGCTTCTCTTTTTCATGATCTTTGATCGGGATGGGTTCAGGCATTTCTACAGCAACTCTTTGACATAATTTGAGCGCCGATCCGTGGGCATGACATCAATCCGTTAAAAAACGAGCTGCACCATACCAAAAACCGAGTGATCACTTCAGAAGGATTTTCTCCAATGGCAGTCTTGGCGACGGTTGGAACACTCGTATCGTCTGATCTTGGCGAGCCAAGCACTTTCCTGCGGACAAAACAAAACCCCAACTGCTTTCGCAATTGGGGTTTCGGAATTTAATCTTGACGATGACCTACTCTCACATGGGGAAACCCCACACTACCATCGGCGATGCATCGTTTCACTTCTGAGTTCGGGATGGGATCAGGTGGTTCCAACGCTCTATGGTCGTCAAGAAATTCGGGTACTGACTCGTGACCAATTGGCCTCGCTTCAGCAAATCGGGTATGTGATACAGGTGTTTGTGAGCAGCGCGAACTTTCGGTTCATTGCGTCTTCACACACCGCAATCTGGTCTCTTTCGAGCATTCAGATTGCTTGGGTGTTATATGGTCAAGCCTCACGGGCAATTAGTATTGGTTAGCTCAACGCCTCACAGCGCTTACACACCCAACCTATCAACGTCGTAGTCTTCGACGGCCCTTCAGGGAACTCAAGGTTCCAGTGAGATCTCATCTTGAGGCAAGTTTCCCGCTTAGATGCTTTCAGCGGTTATCTTTCCCGAACATAGCTACCCGGCAATGCCACTGGCGTGACAACCGGAACACCAGAGGTTCGTCCACTCCGGTCCTCTCGTACTAGGAGCAGCCCCTCTCAAATCTCAAACGTCCACGGCAGATAGGGACCGAACTGTCTCACGACGTTCTAAACCCAGCTCGCGTACCACTTTAAATGGCGAACAGCCATACCCTTGGGACCGGCTTCAGCCCCAGGATGTGATGAGCCGACATCGAGGTGCCAAACACCGCCGTCGATATGAACTCTTGGGCGGTATCAGCCTGTTATCCCCGGAGTACCTTTTATCCGTTGAGCGATGGCCCTTCCATACAGAACCACCGGATCACTAAGACCTACTTTCGTACCTGCTCGACGTGTCTGTCTCGCAGTCAAGCGCGCTTTTGCCTTTATACTCTACGACCGATTTCCGACCGGTCTGAGCGCACCTTCGTACTCCTCCGTTACTCTTTAGGAGGAGACCGCCCCAGTCAAACTACCCACCATACACTGTCCTCGATCCGGATAACGGACCTGAGTTAGAACCTCAAAGTTGCCAGGGTGGTATTTCAAGGATGGCTCCACGCGAACTGGCGTCCACGCTTCAAAGCCTCCCACCTATCCTACACAAGCAAATTCAAAGTCCAGTGCAAAGCTATAGTAAAGGTTCACGGGGTCTTTCCGTCTAGCCGCGGATACACTGCATCTTCACAGCGATTTCAATTTCACTGAGTCTCGGGTGGAGACAGCGCCGCCATCGTTACGCCATTCGTGCAGGTCGGAACTTACCCGACAAGGAATTTCGCTACCTTAGGACCGTTATAGTTACGGCCGCCGTTTACCGGGGCTTCGATCAAGAGCTTCGCGTTAGCTAACCCCATCAATTAACCTTCCGGCACCGGGCAGGCGTCACACCCTATACGTCCACTTTCGTGTTTGCAGAGTGCTGTGTTTTTAATAAACAGTCGCAGCGGCCTGGTATCTTCGACCGGCATGAGCTTACGGAGCAAGTCCTTCACCCTCACCGGCGCACCTTCTCCCGAAGTTACGGTGCCATTTTGCCTAGTTCCTTCACCCGAGTTCTCTCAAGCGCCTTGGTATTCTCTACCCAACCACCTGTGTCGGTTTGGGGTACGGTTCCTGGTTATCTGAAGCTTAGAAGCTTTTCTTGGAAGCATGGCATCAACCACTTCGTCACCTGAAAGGTAACTCGTCATCAGCTCTCGGCCTTAAGATCCCGGATTTACCTAAGATCTCAGCCTACCACCTTAAACTTGGACAACCAACGCCAAGCTGGCCTAGCCTTCTCCGTCCCTCCATCGCAATAACCAGAAGTACAGGAATATTAACCTGTTTTCCATCGACTACGCTTTTCAGCCTCGCCTTAGGGACCGACTAACCCTGCGTCGATTAACGTTGCGCAGGAAACCTTGGTCTTTCGGCGTGGGTGTTTTTCACACCCATTGTCGTTACTCATGTCAGCATTCGCACTTCTGATACCTCCAGCAAGCTTCTCAACTCACCTTCACAGGCTTACAGAACGCTCCTCTACCGCATCACTTGCGTGATACCCGTAGCTTCGGTGTATGGTTTGAGCCCCGTTACATCTTCCGCGCAGGCCGACTCGACTAGTGAGCTATTACGCTTTCTTTAAAGGGTGGCTGCTTCTAAGCCAACCTCCTAGCTGTCTAAGCCTTCCCACATCGTTTCCCACTTAACCATAACTTTGGGACCTTAGCTGACGGTCTGGGTTGTTTCCCTTTTCACGACGGACGTTAGCACCCGCCGTGTGTCTCCCATGCTCGGCACTTGTAGGTATTCGGAGTTTGCATCGGTTTGGTAAGTCGGGATGACCCCCTAGCCGAAACAGTGCTCTACCCCCTACAGTGATACATGAGGCGCTACCTAAATAGCTTTCGAGGAGAACCAGCTATCTCCGAGCTTGATTAGCCTTTCACTCCGATCCACAGGTCATCCGCTAACTTTTCAACGGTAGTCGGTTCGGTCCTCCAGTCAGTGTTACCTAACCTTCAACCTGCCCATGGATAGATCGCCCGGTTTCGGGTCTATTCCCAGCGACTAGACGCCCTATTAAGACTCGCTTTCGCTACGCCTCCCCTATTCGGTTAAGCTCGCCACTGAAAATAAGTCGCTGACCCATTATACAAAAGGTACGCAGTCACCCAACAAAGTGGGCTCCCACTGCTTGTACGCATACGGTTTCAGGATCTATTTCACTCCCCTCTCCGGGGTTCTTTTCGCCTTTCCCTCACGGTACTAGTTCACTATCGGTCAGTCAGTAGTATTTAGCCTTGGAGGATGGTCCCCCCATATTCAGACAAAGTTTCTCGTGCTCCGTCCTACTCGATTTCATGACTAAGAGACTTTCGCGTACAGGGCTATCACCCACTATGGCCGCACTTTCCAGAGCGTTCCGCTAATCTCAAAGCCACTTAAGGGCTAGTCCCCGTTCGCTCGCCACTACTAAGGGAATCTCGGTTGATTTCTTTTCCTCAGGGTACTTAGATGTTTCAGTTCCCCTGGTTCGCCTCTTGCACCTATGTATTCAGTACAAGATAACCATCTTATGATGGCTGGGTTCCCCCATTCAGACATCTCCGGATCAAAGTCTGTTTGCCGACTCCCCGAAGCTTTTCGCAGGCTACCACGTCTTTCATCGCCTCTGACTGCCAAGGCATCCACCGTATGCGCTTCTTCACTTGACCATATAACCCCAAGCAATCTGGTTATACTGTGAAGACGACATTCGCCGAAAATTCGCAAAACTCTTAAGAGTCACTCACAAATTTTACCTTAGCCTGATCCGTTACCAGTGAAAGTAACGTTCAGTCTATCTTTCTATCACATACCCAAATTTTTAAAGAACGATCTAATCAAAAGACTAGAAATCAGCATTCACCATCACAGCGATGGAATGCTCATTTCTAAGCTTTAACTTAGCTTTCGTCTTCTTCAATGAATCAAGCAATTCGTGTGGGAACTTATGGAGCAGCTGATGTCGTCGATTAAGGAGGTGATCCAGCCGCAGGTTCCCCTACGGCTACCTTGTTACGACTTCACCCCAGTCATGAATCACACCGTGGTAACCGTCCTCCCGAAGGTTAGACTAGCTACTTCTGGTGCAACCCACTCCCATGGTGTGACGGGCGGTGTGTACAAGGCCCGGGAACGTATTCACCGCGACATTCTGATTCGCGATTACTAGCGATTCCGACTTCACGCAGTCGAGTTGCAGACTGCGATCCGGACTACGATCGGTTTTATGGGATTAGCTCCACCTCGCGGCTTGGCAACCCTCTGTACCGACCATTGTAGCACGTGTGTAGCCCAGGCCGTAAGGGCCATGATGACTTGACGTCATCCCCACCTTCCTCCGGTTTGTCACCGGCAGTCTCCTTAGAGTGCCCACCATAACGTGCTGGTAACTAAGGACAAGGGTTGCGCTCGTTACGGGACTTAACCCAACATCTCACGACACGAGCTGACGACAGCCATGCAGCACCTGTCTCAATGCTCCCGAAGGCACCAACCCATCTCTGGAAAGTTCATTGGATGTCAAGGCCTGGTAAGGTTCTTCGCGTTGCTTCGAATTAAACCACATGCTCCACCGCTTGTGCGGGCCCCCGTCAATTCATTTGAGTTTTAACCTTGCGGCCGTACTCCCCAGGCGGTCAACTTAATGCGTTAGCTGCGCCACTAAGAGCTCAAGGCTCCCAACGGCTAGTTGACATCGTTTACGGCGTGGACTACCAGGGTATCTAATCCTGTTTGCTCCCCACGCTTTCGCACCTCAGTGTCAGTATCAGTCCAGGTGGTCGCCTTCGCCACTGGTGTTCCTTCCTATATCTACGCATTTCACCGCTACACAGGAAATTCCACCACCCTCTACCATACTCTAGCTTGCCAGTTTTGGATGCAGTTCCCAGGTTGAGCCCGGGGATTTCACATCCAACTTAACAAACCACCTACGCGCGCTTTACGCCCAGTAATTCCGATTAACGCTTGCACCCTCTGTATTACCGCGGCTGCTGGCACAGAGTTAGCCGGTGCTTATTCTGTCGGTAACGTCAAAATTGCAGAGTATTAATCTACAACCCTTCCTCCCAACTTAAAGTGCTTTACAATCCGAAGACCTTCTTCACACACGCGGCATGGCTGGATCAGGCTTTCGCCCATTGTCCAATATTCCCCACTGCTGCCTCCCGTAGGAGTCTGGACCGTGTCTCAGTTCCAGTGTGACTGATCATCCTCTCAGACCAGTTACGGATCGTCGCCTTGGTGAGCCATTACCTCACCAACTAGCTAATCCGACCTAGGCTCATCTGATAGCGCAAGGCCCGAAGGTCCCCTGCTTTCTCCCGTAGGACGTATGCGGTATTAGCGTTCCTTTCGAAACGTTGTCCCCCACTACCAGGCAGATTCCTAGGCATTACTCACCCGTCCGCCGCTGAATCCAGGAGCAAGCTCCTTTCATCCGCTCGACTTGCATGTGTTAGGCCTGCCGCCAGCGTTCAATCTGAGCCATGATCAAACTCTTCAGTTCAAACATCTTTGGGTTTTTAAGAAACCCTAAACTTGGCTCAGCAATCGTTGGTTACATCTTTGATTTCTCGCGGAGTAACTTGTGATGCTGATAATCTTGTTGACTATCAGTCTGACTCCACAAGCACCCACACGAATTGCTTGATTCAGTTGTTAAAGAGCGGTTGGTTAAGATCTTTCGTCTCAACCGAGGCGCGCATTCTACAGCAGCCTCATTTGCTGTCAAGTGATTATTTTCAGAAGTTTTCGAAGAATTCTTCAACAACTTCAACCACTTGCGCTTCCGATCTCTCGTTAGCGGGAGGCGAATTCTACAGCGTTACACGCTGCTGTCAACACCTCTTTTTCACCGCTTTCGACCGAGAAGATCGAACCATCAAAAGAGCCAAACATCACCGCTCTTTCAACTCCTTCCAGGCCTCGATGAACTGAAGCGACCCACTGTCGAAAACCGCGTAACTCATTGAATCTCAAGGAGTTTTCCGTTTCGACTGCGCCGGAAGTGGGGCGAATTATAGACCTCCAGAATCTGCCGTCAACCGTTAATTTCAGTTTTCTGTCGAGACACCGAAAAAGCCAGCTATATATAGACGCAACGCCTGCGAATGCGCAGTATATTGCCCAACACCTAAAACAATACCCTGCTCTTACTTTCGGACGATGCCTCGCAATGACTGACCAACCTCGCTCCCTGGCCTCAACGCTGTTCCCGGTTGGCCTCTTATTAATAGCCATGGCATCCATCCAGTCTGGCGCCTCTTTAGCCAAGAGCATGTTCCCGGTAGTCGGCGCTCAAGGGACGACCACGCTGCGCCTGGTCTTCGCCAGCGTAATCATGCTGTTGTTGTTGCGCCCATGGCGCGCAAGGCTGACAGCTCAGTCGCTGCGGACAGTGATCGTTTACGGAATGGCGCTAGGCGGGATGAACTTTCTCTTCTATATGTCATTGCGCACCGTACCGCTTGGTATTGCAGTCGCGCTTGAGTTCACGGGTCCGCTGGCCGTCGCCATTTACGCCTCTCGCCGCGCTATCGATTTTCTCTGGATTGCCTTGGCGGCGGTCGGCCTGCTGTTGTTGATCCCGACTGGAGCAACATCCGCGGGAATTGATCTGGTCGGCGCCGGTTATGCCTTGGGCGCCGGCGTGTGCTGGGCGTTGTATATTCTGTTCGGCCAAAAAGCCGGTGCAGACAACGGCGTGACGACTGCGGCTCTGGGCGTGATGATCGCCGCACTGTTTGTCGCGCCGATCGGCATCGTGCATGCCGGCACCGCGTTGCTGACCCCGTCGCTGATCCCGATCGCCATCGGCGTCGCCATCCTCTCAACGGCTTTGCCCTATACCCTTGAGATGGTCGCCCTCACCCGCATGCCTGCCCGCACCTTCGGCACCTTGATGAGCATCGAACCGGCCTTCGGCGCATTGTCGGGACTGCTGTTTCTGCAGGAGTACCTCACGCTGTCACAATGGATGGCGATCCTCTGCATTATTCTGGCCTCCGTCGGGGCAACCATGACCATGGGCAGCACCGCCAAGCCCGCCGTTGCGGCAGATTGAGACAGGATTTGACGAAGGTCTGGCAATTGGCGTTCATTTAGGCCATGTTTAGCCCCCTTAACTCAGTGCCAGACATGGATTTTTCGGACAGGGATATCAAACCGCTTAAAGCGCAGGCGAATACAGGCAGACCCGAGCGCCAGACTCGTGGCTACCATAAGGACGGTAATGAAACGAATTTTGATACTGATCGCTGTATTGGCAGTAGCGGGGTGCGCAGCGACCTCCAAGACTCAGGTGAAGCACGGTAAAAAAGGGCTGCACATCAACTGTTCCGGGCTGTCGTCCTCTTGGGACAAGTGCTACACCAGCGCCGCCAATTCCTGTGCCCCCAAAGGCTACAAGGTCATCGCCAAATCCGGGGACGCCGTGGAAGAACCAGGCGATTACCCGTTCGGTCTCAATCCGGCTGGCTATACCAGCCGCAGCATGATCGTCATCTGCAAGTGAATCATTCTGGCTGCTCGCCTTGTCGAGCAGCCAGTTGACGCCCGATTTCCTCATGACTGGACTGCAATACCGTCTGTTGAATCTCCGGCGTCACCAGCATCCGCGCCACCACCAGTGCTCCGACGCATTGCGACAGAATCGACCAAGCCAAGCTGTCGCTTTCCAGGATTTGCGCCCAACTGGCTTGCAGCCGACAAATCCACAACTCTGCCTGCTCGCGAACCTGATCATCTGAACGGGCAATTTCTGCGCCCAGTGTCGGCAAGGCACAGCCCGATTCAGGCTGCTCCACGTGAGCCATGCTCAGGTACTGCTTGAGACAGCGTTCCAGCCGCTCACGGTCCTGCGCTCCCTTCCCCCCCAGCCGCTCCAGGCTCTGACACAGTTCGCGCTCGACGATAGCGGTGAACAGCTCGTTTTTCGACGAGAAGTGGCTATAAAACGCCGCGCCACTCAGGCCGATCGCCTTCATCAAACCATCGACACCGACTGTGGAAAAGCCCGAACGCTTGGCTGATAGCGCACTGCTGTTCAGCAATTTTTCTCGGGTTTCCAGCTTGTGACCGGCGGAATACCGCATGTGCTTTCCTCTTGATCGAGCGCCTTGACGTTGTCCGGATCCTAGCATAACGTTCGTTCACTTAACGATCGTTTACTAAAGGGGTTCACCCATGAATAACAACAAGAAGGTCGTATTAGTTGTTGGTGCCGGCGATGCCACCGGCGGAGCGATTGCCAAGCGCTTTGCCAGGGAAGGATTTGTCGCTTGCGTCACCCGGCGCAGTGCCGACAAATTGCAGCCGCTGGTCGACGCGATTTCGGCCGAGGGTGGAGAAGCACATGGTTTTGCCTGCGATGCACGCAAGGAAGAAGACGTCATTGCGTTGATTGAAGAAATCGAAACCCGCCTGGGTCCGATCGAGGCGTTTGTCTTCAACATCGGCGCCAACGTGCCTTGCAGCATTCTCGAAGAAACTGCGCGCAAGTATTTCAAGATCTGGGAAATGGCCTGTTTCTCGGGCTTTCTCAATGCCCGCGAAGTGGCCAAGCGCATGGTCACGCGCCAGCGCGGCACCATTCTGTTCACTGGCGCCACCGCTGGACTGCGTGGCGCTTCCGGATTTGCCGCGTTTGCCGGCGCCAAACACGGTATCCGTGCACTGGCGCAAAGCATGGCTCGCGAGTTGGGCCCGATGAACATCCACGTCGCCCATGTAGTGGTCGATGGCGCCATCGACACCGACTTCATCCGCAACAGTTTCCCGGAGAAGTACGCGACCAAGGATCAGGACGGTATTCTCAATCCCGAACACATCGCCGAAAACTATTGGTATCTGCACAGTCAGCCACGGGATGCCTGGACCTTCGAGCTGGATCTGCGCCCGTGGAACGAACGCTGGTAAGCCCCGCCTCCTCCATAACAATAAATAGAGAGCAGCGAAGATGACGAAAACCGTGGAGTTCTATTTCGATCTCGGCAGCCCTGCCACTTACCTGGCCTATACCCAGTTGCCGAAAATCTGTGCCGACACCGGCAGCCAACTGATCTACATCCCGATGCTGCTGGGCGGCGTGTTCAAAGCGACCGGCAACGCTTCGCCGGCGATGATTCCGGCGAAGGGCCGCTACATGTTTCAGGATCTGGATCGCTATGCCAAACGCTATGGCGTGCCGCTGAAATTCAATCCGCACTTTCCGATCAACACACTGACGCTGATGCGCGCGGTCACCGGCATCCAACTGCGCCAACCGGAACGCTTTCACGCATTTATTGATTGTCTGTTCAAGGCATTGTGGGTGGAGGGACGCCCACTCGATGAACCGGCAACTGTCGCTGCGGTATTGAGCGAGCACGGCTTCGACCCCAATGAAGTTCTGGCCCTGACCAACGACGAGACGGTAAAGGCAGCCCTGAAGGACAACACCGAAACAGCCATTAAACGCGGGGTGTTTGGCGCGCCGAGCATGTTTATCGGCAATCAGATGTTCTTTGGACAGGACCGCCTCGACTTCGTCGAAGATGCCCTGCGTCAAGATTAGAAACAACACCCGGGCACTGCCGACAGCGCCCGGGTTTCAGCCATTCAGATCGCCGCGGTGCGCGTGTTCAGCCACTCCAGCGCAGCGCCCTCCAGCAACGGACTCAGACGCTCGCGCACTTCAGCGTGGTAGACGTTGAACCACTGCTTCTCTTCCTGCGTCAGCAAGGACGGCTCCAGGCAGCGTGTGTCGATCGGACACAGGGTCAAGGTTTCAAACTTGAGGAACTCACCGAACTCGCTGTTCCCCGCCTCGCGGTTCATCGCCAGGTTCTCGATGCGCACGCCCCAACGGCCCGGACGATAAGTGCCCGGTTCGATCGAGGTGATCATCCCCGCCTGCATCGCCGTTTGCGGTGCCGGTGCTGCCTGATAGGCGATCACCTGCGGGCCTTCATGCACGTTGAGGAAATAGCCGACCCCATGACCGGTGCCGTGACCGTAATCCACGCTTTCCGCCCAGATCGGTGCGCGGGCGATGGCGTCGAGCAACGGCGACAGAATGCCTTTCGGGAACTGCGCCCGCGAAAGAGCAATCACGCCTTTGAGTACCCGAGTGCAGTCACGCTTCTGTTCAGCCGTCGGCGTCCCCACTGGCACCATTCGGGTGATGTCGGTAGTGCCGCCCAGGTACTGGCCGCCCGAGTCGATCAGCAGCAAGCCGTCCCCCTCGATCACCGCGTGTTCTTCTTCGGTGGCGTGGTAGTGCGGCATTGCGCCGTTGGCGTTAAACGCGGCAATCGTATTGAAGCTCAGCGACACGTAATCCGGACGACGCTCACGGGCAGCCGTGAGCTTCTCGTCGATGGTCAGTTCGGTGATGCGTTCACGACCCCAGGCCGATTCCAGCCAGGCGAAGAATTCGCACAACGCCGCGCCGTCCTGCTCCATGGCTTTGCGGATGTGCTGCGCATCAGCCTCACTCTTTTGCGATTTGGCGAGCGTGGTCGGGTTCAGGCCTTCGACCAGTTTCACCGCGCTGTCGAGGTTATCCAGCAAACCGCTGGTCACCCGCGCCGGATCCACCAGCAGGCTGGCGCCGCCTGGTACAGCGCGCAAGGCGTCGGCGACTTCGCGGTAATCGCGCAGAGTCACGCCATCCTGCTCCAGCACTGCGCGCAACTCGGCGTCGACTTTGCTCAAGGCCACAAACAGGGTCGCTTGCTGTTGATTGATCAACGCGAACGACACAAACACCGGATTGAACGAGACATCGCCACCGCGCAGGTTGAACAGCCAGGCAATGTCGTCGAGGGTGGCGATGAAGTGCCAGTCAGCGCCACGTTCCCGCAAGGTCTCACGCAGTTTGGCGAGTTTCTCGCCACGACTGACCGTCGCTTGCGGTGGCAGATGTTGATAGATCGGCGCATTCGGCAGGCTCGGGCGGTCCGCCCAGACTTCATTCAGCAAGTCGATGTCAGTACGCAAACGCGCGCCGCGGGCTTCAAGCTTGCTGCTCAACGTGCGGGCCGAGGCAACGGCCATCACCGCGCCGTCGACCGCCACCACGCCACCTTCAGGTGTCTGCTCGGCGAGCCAGTCCAGCGGACTCGGCTGACCCGGTTGCAGCTTGACCAGTTCGATGCCGCTGCCCTTGAGTTCCTTGGTCGCCTGCTCCCAATAGCGACTGTCAGCCCAGACTCCGGCGAAATCAGCAGTCACGATCAAAGTGCCGACCGAGCCATGAAAGCCCGACAGCCATTGTCGCCCCTGCCAGTAACCCGGCAGGTATTCCGAGAGGTGCGGGTCCGCCGACGGCACCAGCAACGCATGAATGCCTTCGCGGCGCATCAGTTCACGGGTGTGCGCCAGGCGCTGGGGAACCGTTCCTTCGGTCAAAGTCTGGGTACTCATCATGTCTCCTGCCAATCACTTCATCGTTATTGTTCGTAGCCGTGAAAACCGGCTGGTTAAAGCCCTGTCGCCCAGAATGCCGGGGCACTGGCGCAGGCGCCTTTGATCAGTTCTGCCGCCTGATCGATATCGTCGACGGTGGTGAAACGGCCGAGGCTCAGGCGAATGGTGCGACCGGCCAGCCGGGCATCGTGTCCCAGGGCCAACAGCACGTGAGAGGGCGTGTTGCTCGCCGAGTTACACGCCGAGGTCGCGGAAAAGGCGATCGACTGGCTCAAGGCCGCACTGTTGAATTCACCTTCGCTGAACGTCAGGCTCAGCGTATGCGGGATGCGCTGGCTATCGCTGCCGTTGAGGCGCACGCCAGGCAGGCTCGACAACTGTTCGAGCAAGCGCTCACGCAGCGCCACGATGGATGCTTTCTCCTCATAGAACGCCGCAGCGGCCAAGGCGAATGCCGCGCCCATACCAGCGATCTGATGGGTGGCCAGCGTCCCGGAGCGCAATCCGCCCTCATGGCCACCACCGTGAATCTGCGCCAGCAAGCGCTGTTGCGCGCCGGGGCCGACGTACAACGCACCGATGCCTTTGGGGCCGTAGAGTTTGTGCGCCGAAAACGACATCAAGTCCACCGGCCATTGCTGCAGATCGATCGCCACTTTGCCCGCACCCTGCGCGGCATCGACGTGGAACAACGCGCCACGGCCGCGCACGACTTCACCAATGGCCGGGATATCGTTGAGGGTGCCGAGTTCGTTGTTGACCAGCATCAGCGACACCAGAAAAGTGTCGTCGCGCATGGCTTCACTGACCGCCTGCGGGGTGATCAGGCCATCGGCGTCCGGCACCAGATAGGTCACCGCAACGCCGCCGTCCTGCAATTGCCGGGCGGTATCGAGAATGGCTTTGTGTTCAATCTGGCTGGTAATGATGTGGCCACCGGCAACGCCGCGCGCCTGCGCCACGCCCTTGAGGGCGAGGTTGTTGGATTCGGTGGCGCCGGAGGTCCAGACGATCTGCGCGGCTTCGGCGCCGACCAGTTCGGCGACTTGTCGGCGGGCCTGCTCGACCGTTTGCCGGGCCTGCTGGCCGAAAGCGTGGGAGCTGGACGCCGGGTTGCCGAAGTTACCGTGAAAACCCAGACAGTCGATCATCACCTGGATGACCCGTTCGTCCACCGGGGTGGTGGCGGCGTAATCGAAATACAGCGGACGTTTATTCATAAAAGACTCGCAGAGCGTGTTCCGGGATCAGGAGGCTCGTGTCTGCAAACGGCACAACGCAGCCTCGTGAGCTGCGCGTCGATTCGAGAGCGTCATCAATACCTGATCGGATGCCGTTAAAGAAGAACAACTTCATTTAAAAGTGCGTAGGAACGCTCCTGAAGCCGAGCTTAACAGGCATCGGGCCGGCGGTTGAAGCAATGCGTCAGTGAAAGCTTTCGAGAAGTAACGGGTACAGCGAAATCACCAACAGCGCCGCCATGCCCCAGTTGAACACGCGCAACCAGCGCGGCTCCTTCAGCACGTTGCGCAACAGCGTGCCACACGCCGCCCAGACGCCGACACTGGGCAGGTTGATGATGGCAAACACGGCGGCAATCACCACCACGTTGGTGAAATAACCCTGCATCGGCGTGTAGGTGCTGATGGCTCCGATGGCCATGATCCAGGCCTTGGGATTGACCCACTGGAACGCCGCCGCGCCGAGATAGCTGATCGGCCTGGCCTCGCCTTCGACGCCCTCGCCCACCGGCCCCGAGTGGGCGATTTTCCACGCCAGGTACAACAGATACGCGGCGCCGACATAGCGCAGCACCGTGTACAGAATCGGGTATGTCTGGAATACCGCGCCCAGGCCAAAGCCCACCGCGACCACCAATACGAAGAAACCGCAGGTGATGCCGAGCATGTGAGGAATGGTGCGGTTGAAGCCGAAGTTCACCCCCGACGCCAGCAACATGGTGTTGTTCGGCCCCGGTGTAATCGAGGTGACAAGGGCAAACAGGGCAAAGCCCAACAGCAGATCAAGCGAAAGGGTCATGGAGGGCAATCCGTCGGGGGTCATTCAGGTGTTGACCCTATCGCACGGCAGCCCGCAAACCCACGGACAGTTACGCGAAAATTCGAGCAGTACAGTTTTCGATTAACTTGGACGACCGTGCAGCTGTATGGCTCGCCCGGCGCTCATTTCAGCTTTCTTGTCGAATTGCGATTCGCCCAGCAGTGCGGCTTTCTTCGCGTGATATTCGTCGAAGGACAAGCCGCTGCGATTCAGCGCTTCCATCGCCAGTTCGCGGGTTTCTTCGGCGGTGTAAGGCCGTTGTTCGGGGGAAACATGGGTCGCGCAACCGGCGAGTACGGAGACAACGAGCAACAGCGAAACAGTCAGTAAACGATTCATGGGGAGCGTCCTGGCGAGCGGTGGTAGTCGATGGACAAAGGCTACGCCCGCGCCCGCCCGGGCAAAAATCAACGCGCTCAATAGTGGCTATCAGGATTTCAGCTTGATCGGCGACATATCTCTTAACGATCTATAAATATCGATTAACGTTCTTTTACGGAATAAACAGCAGTCGCTATAAATCCCTGCACTCGGCGAACAACTGTTGCTCCAGCAACTGTTGCTCAGGCAACAGCAGATCAACAAACCCGCCTGATATCCGCACAACCGACTCACGCCAGAGCGCTCAGGCCCAAGTAAACCGGGCCTTTAAGGAATTGGTACAGCGCTTGCTCAAGCCTTGGCAATGACTCACTGCTCGCTGAGCAACTGTTGATAAAAAGGAACTGATCATGTCGCGTCCCCTGAAAGTCGTCGCCCTCTCCGGCGGCACCTGGCGTCCATCACGCACGCTGGTGCTGACCCAAGCGCTGTTGGCCGAACTGGCCGGGCACTTGCCGGTCGAGAGTCATCTGATCGAACTCGGTGACATCGCCCGGCCGTTGGGTGCTGCCCTGTCGCGTCAGGAACTGAGCGTCGAAGTCGAAGCCGAACTGCAAGCCATCGAACAGGCCGATCTGCTGATCGTCGCCGCGCCGGTGTATCGCGGTTCCTACCCGGGACTGCTCAAGCACCTGTTCGACCTGATCGACCTCAACGCGCTGATCGACACCCCGGTGCTGCTCGCCGCCACCGGCGGCAGCGAGCGTCATGCGCTGGTGCTCGATCACCAGTTGCGGCCGCTGTTCAGTTTCTTCCAGGCGGTGACCCTGCCGATCGGGGTCTACGCCACCGAAGCCGATTTCGCCGACTACCAGATCACCAGCGAACCGCTGAAAGCGCGGATCCGTCTGGCCGCCGAACGCGCCGCGCCGCTGTTCGGCACACAAATCAAACCGTTGCTGAAAATCGCTTAAGGAGCTGTTCATGGAGGTTTTCTGGTTCCTGCCGACCCACGGCGACGGGCATTACCTGGGCACCACCCAAGGCGCACGCCCGGTCACCCTGAATTACCTGAAACAAGTGGCGCAAGCCGCCGACAGCCTCGGCTATCACGGCGTGCTGATTCCCACCGGGCGCTCCTGCGAAGACTCGTGGGTGATCGCTTCGGCGCTGGTGCCGTTGACCGAACGCCTGCGTTATCTGGTAGCGATCCGCCCGGGGATCATTTCGCCCACTGTTTCGGCGCGCATGGCGGCGACGCTCGATCGACTGTCCAACGGCCGCCTGCTGATCAACGTCGTGACCGGCGGCGACCCCGACGAAAACCGTGGCGACGGCAGCTTCCTCAGCCACAGCGAACGCTACGAAGTCACCGACGAATTCCTCAAGATCTGGCGCCGGGTGTTGCAAGGCGAATCGGTGGATTTCGAAGGCAAACACCTGAAAGTACAGAACGCCAAGGCCCTCTATCCGCCCGTGCAGAAACCCTATCCGCCGCTGTATTTCGGCGGCTCGTCCGACGCCGCGCATGATCTGGCCGCCGAGCAAGTCGACGTGTACCTGACTTGGGGCGAACCGCCCGCCGCTGTCGCCGAAAAACTTGCCGATGTGCGAGAACGCGCCGCTCGTCATGGGCGCAAGGTGAAGTTCGGTATTCGCCTGCACGTCATCGTTCGCGAGACCGCCGAAGAAGCATGGAAAGCGGCGGACAAACTGATCGAGCACATCAGCGACGAGACCATCGAGGCCGCGCAGAAATCCTTCTCGCGTTTCGATTCCGAAGGCCAGCGGCGCATGGCGGCGTTGCATGACGGGCGTCGCGACAACCTGGAAATCGCCCCCAACCTGTGGGCCGGCGTCGGTCTGGTACGTGGCGGTGCCGGTACCGCGCTGGTGGGCGATCCGCAGCAAGTGGCCGCGCGAATCAAGGAGTACGCCGACCTCGGCATCGAGAGCTTCATCTTTTCCGGTTATCCGCATCTGGAAGAAGCTTATCGCTTTGCCGAACGGGTGTTCCCGCTGCTGCCCGAGCCGTATGCAAGCCTTGCCGGCCGCGGCGTGACTAACCTGACCGGGCCGTTTGGCGAAATGATTGCCAACGATGTGTTGCCCACCAAGTCCTGACCCAACACAAACTCTGTAGGAGCTGCCGCAGGCTGCGATCTTTTGACTTTGTTTTTTACAAGCAAGATCAACAGATCGCAGCCTTCGGCAGCTCCTACAGGACAGTTGTAAAACATAGGAGATTTGGTGTGACCGCCAAACCACAAAGCACCCTGCTCTCCCCGCTGCAGACCGCGCGCCAACTGGCCGCCGAATTCGCCGTCACCGCCGTCGAGCGTGACGAGCGCGGCGGTACGCCGAAGGCCGAGCGCGATGCCCTGCGCGACAGCGGCCTGCTGGCCCTGAGCATTCCCACCCGCTACGGCGGCCTCGGCGCGACATGGAGCGAAACCCTGCAGATCGTGCGCGAGTTCGCCAAGGTCGACAGTTCCATCGCCCACGTCTTCGGTTTTCATCACCTGATGCTCGCCACCGTTCGCCTGTTCTCGCGGCCCGAACAATGGCAGCCGTGGTTCGAGCAGACCGCGCGGCAGAACTGGTTCTGGGGCAACGCCCTCAACCCGCTCGACACCCGCACCGTGGTCAAGGACTTCGGCGGTTGGCGCGAGTTTTCCGGGAAGAAAAGCTTCTGCTCCGGCGCCAGCGATTCACAGATGCTGATCGCCTCGGCCGTCGACGAAAGTGCCGGCGGCAAGTTGCTGATCGCGGCGATCCCCAGCGGTCGCAGCGGCATCACCCTGCACGACGACTGGAACAACATCGGCCAGCGCCAGACCGACAGTGGCAGCGCCACGTTCGAACGGGTGCGGGTCGAAGAATCCGAGCTACTGCTCGATCCCGGGCCGTTGAGCACACCGTTCGCCTGCCTGCGTCCGCTGATCGCGCAACTGACCTTCACCCACATGTTTCTCGGCATCGCCGAAGGTGCCTTTGCAGAAGCCCGGCAATACACCCTGAGCGAAACCCGGCTCTGGCACAAATCCGCTGCCCGCAACGTACGCGAAGATCCGTACGTGCTCGCGCATTACGGCGAATTCTGGGTCGCACTGGAAGGCATTCGTCTGCTGGTCGAGCGGGCCGCCGCGCTGCTCGACGAGGCCTGGGCCCAAGGCCCGAACCTGACGGCAGAAGAGCGTGGACATCTGGCCACGGCGATTGCCACCGCCAAGGTCGCCGCCAGTCGTCAGGGGCTGGACATCTGCAGCCGTTTGTTCGAAGTCACCGGCGCGCGCTCAACCCACGCCTCGCTGCGTCTTGACCGACACTGGCGCAACCTGCGCACGCAGACCCTGCACGACCCGCTCGATTACAAACTCCACGAGCTGGGCGACTGGGCGCTGAACCAGGCGCTGCCAGTGCCAACGTTCTATTCCTGATCTTGCCTTTAATGGAGCGAGTTCCATGCAACTGCTGACCCTTCCGCCCTCACCCGCTCTGGCGACGTCGATCCGTGCCACCGCGCAGGTCTTTGAAGACCCGAAATCCCAGGCCTTGCTGGCGCATCTGCAACAAGTCGCGCCGAGCGAAGCCAGCGTGCTGATCATCGGCGAGACCGGTACCGGCAAGGAACTGGTGGCGCGTCATATCCACAATCTGAGCCACCGCCGGCATCGGCCGTTTGTCGCAGTCAACTGCGGCGCCTTCTCCGAATCACTGGTGGAAGCCGAGCTGTTCGGCCATGAAAAAGGCGCGTTCACCGGCGCGCTCAGCGCCAAGGCCGGCTGGTTCGAAGAGGCGGATGGCGGCACCTTGTTCCTCGACGAAATCGGCGATTTGCCAATGGCGATTCAGGTCAAGTTGCTGCGGGTGCTGCAGGAGCGCGAAGTGGTGCGCCTCGGCTCGCGCAAAAGCATTCCGATCGATGTGCGGGTGCTGGCCGCGACCAACGTGCAACTGGAGAAAGCGATCAATGCCGGCAACTTCCGCGAAGACCTGTTCTACCGTTTGAACGTGGTCAATCTGGAACTCAGTCCGCTGCGCGAACGGCCCGGCGACATCCTGCCGCTGACCCGGCATTTCATCGAGGCCTACAGCCAGCGCCTGGGTTACGGACGGGTCAACATCAGCCCCGGTGCCGAACAGAAACTGCGCAGCTACAGTTGGCCAGGGAACATTCGCGAACTGGAAAACGTCATCCATCACACCCTGTTGATCTGCCGCAATGGCGTGATCGAGCGCGACGATCTGCGCCTGTCCAACCTGCGCATCGAGCGCGCGGACGATCAGCAGTCGAGCGCCGACGATTCACCGGAAGCGTTGCTGGAAAGGGCCTTTCAAAAGCTCTTCGAGCAACAGGCCGGCGCCCTCCACGAAAAGGTCGAAGACGCCTTGCTGCGCGCCGCCTATCGCTTCTGCCATTACAACCAGGTGCACACCGCCGCGCTGCTTGGTCTGAGCCGCAACGTCACGCGCACACGGCTGATCAAGATCGGCGAACTGGCGGTGAACAAGCGGCGGCTCACGGAGAATCTGCACGGTGAACGCCTGATCCAGTTGTCGATCTAGCCGACCAGATTGCAGTGCAGCGCATCGTCATGACTGCGGGCGATGCTGCTCAACACCTGAAAAGAATTGAAGGTCACGGTCTTCGCCTGATGGGCGCGGATCAGTTGCCAGAAATCCTGCTCGCCGCTTTCATAGCGACAGAACGCCGCCTCCCCGGCCTCGCGGCTCTGCCACTGCAGCAAGCTCAGCACCCGCCGACCGTCGTCGCTGACCTGGACGCTGGCGCTGACGAAGCCTGCGTAGCGCTGCGCCAGATGTTCGCTCTGCTGCGACAGCGCACAAACCAATGCCGGCTGCTGACGCGGCTCGATCTCAAATTCGATCAACTGGGTAAAACTGCGATTTTTCGCTGAGGTTTGCATGAGAAGTCCCCACTCATTAAGCCGAGTCTTGCGACACGAAGGCCTGCAGGGTAAAACCTCTAGTTAAGTCAAGGTCAAGAGCCCTTTGCAAAATGATCACCCCGGAAAACCTGCACAAACCGCTCACCGTCGGCGAAGTCGCCGCGCGCAGCGGTGTCGCGGTCACTGCCCTGCACTTTTATGAAGCCAAAGGCCTGATCAAGAGCCAGCGCAATGCCGGCAATCAGCGCCGTTATCCACGGGCGGTCTTGCGCCGGGTGGCGTTGATCAAGGTCGCGCAACGCCTGGGTATTCCGCTGGCGGAGATTGGCGAGGCGCTGAAGAGACTCCCCGACGACCGCGCACCAACCGCAGCGGACTGGAAAATCCTTTCCGAGCAATGGCGCCGCGAGCTGGATGAACGGATTAATCAACTGATCCTGTTGCGTGACCGGCTTACCGGCTGCATCGGCTGCGGCTGTCTGTCGATGGAAGCTTGCCCGTTGCGCAACCAGGGCGATGTGCTCGGTGAGA
The DNA here is from genome assembly GCF_050473925.1 of Pseudomonas sp. S8. Classification (NCBI taxonomy): domain Bacteria; kingdom Pseudomonadati; phylum Pseudomonadota; class Gammaproteobacteria; order Pseudomonadales; family Pseudomonadaceae; genus Pseudomonas; species Pseudomonas sp. S8. The sequence continues at coordinate 144,866 of NZ_JBFDVZ010000016.1, read as the reverse complement.
AAGGGCCGGGGGCGCACTTTCTCGGCTGACGGCTCGTCGGGGAAAATTTCTGCCCGCGCAGACAGTTCTATAGTGAATCTTCCACAAATCCGGTGGAGCCCTACCTCGCAAAACAAAGAACAGGGAGAACGTCATGAGCGTCAAACCCATTCCCGAGGGGTATCACAGCATTACCCCGTACCTCGGCATTCTCAAGGCTGCCGATGCCATCGAATTCTATAAAAAAGCCTTCGGCGCCACAGTGGTCATGCGCCTGGACATGCCGGACGGCCGCATCGGCCACGCCGAACTGCGCATTGGCGACAGCGCGATCATGCTCGGCACACCGTGCGATCAAGGGCCATTGAGCGGCCCGGACCATGCCGTGTCGGTCGGTCTGCATCTGTATGTCACCGATGTCGACAAATCCTTTCAGCGAGCACTGGAGGCCGGGGCGCAAGCGGTGTCTGAGGTCAAGGATCAGTTTTATGGTGATCGCAGCGGGACGCTGAAGGATCCTTATGGGCATCTGTGGTTTCTGGCGACGCGCAAGGAGGATCTGACAGAAGAGCAGATCAAGCAGCGGGCGATGGAGATGTTCAGCCAAGGTTGAGATTTTCAGGGTTTGGGCTGGCCTCTTCGCGGGCAAGCCCGCTCCCACAGGGATCTCTGGTGTTTACACGATAGGTGTCACACAGAAAAACACTGTGGGAGCGGGCTTGCCGCGAAGGGGGCCAGCCCTGGCGACACACATCACACTTCATGAACCACCACACCACGCTTCAACCCTTGCCCCGGATGCCGAACACTTTCAGGATGCATCCCACCCGCACCTGAACAAGGATCAGCCCGATGTTTGCCGGATTCAGCAAAGACCAGCGCCATGTCAACGGCGTCGATATCGCTTACCGCCTCGGTGGCAGCGGCCCGGGGCTGTTGCTGTTGCACGGACACCCGCAGACCCACGTGATCTGGCACAAGATTGCCGAGCAGTTGGCGGAGCATTTCACCGTGGTCGCCGCCGACCTGCGTGGGTACGGCGACAGCGCCCGGCCGGCTGCCGATGAACAGCATCGTCATTACTCAAAACGCGAAATGGCCAGGGACAACCTCGAGTTGATGCAGGCACTGGGCTTCGAACAGTTTTCGATTCTGGCCCACGACCGTGGCGCCCGGGTCGGCCATCGCCTGGCCCTCGACCACCGCGCGGCGGTGCAACGGATGATGCTGCTGGACATCGCCCCGACCCTGGTAATGTACACGCAGACCAACGAAGCGTTCGCCCGCGCCTATTGGCACTGGTTCTTCCTGATCCGCCCGGCGCCGTTGCCGGAAACCCTGATCGAAGCCGATCCCGAAGGCTATCTGCGCAGCGTGATGGGCAGCCGCAGCGCCGGACTCGCGCCGTTCACCGAACCAGCGTTCAGCGAATACCTGCGTTGCCTGCAACGTCCCGGCAGCGCCCGGGGTATTTGCGAGGACTACCGCGCCAGCGCCAGCATCGACCTGGAACATGACCGGGCCGACCTCGCTGCCGCCCATCATCTCGACCTGCCGCTGCGGGTGCTGTGGGGCGCGCAAGGCACGGTCGGGCGTTGCTTCGACCCGCTCAAGGAATGGCAGCACGTGGCAACCAACGTCAGTGGCAAGGCGCTGCCGGCCGGGCATTATCTGGCCGAAGAAGTGCCCGAACTGTTGCTCGCCGAAGCGCTGGATTTCCTGCGCTGAATCGAGCCCTGTACGGCCGATGCTATGCTGGCGGCTTGTGCCGCCAGTGCTCGTTCCCACATGTCCCAGAACCAAGACCCCGTGCCCCTGCCCGAAGACCTGCGCGTGCTGCTGACCGTGATCCGCAAGAACGGTTTCGCCGCTGCCGCCGATGAACTGGGCCTGTCCCCGGCCTACGTCAGCAAACGCATCCAGATTCTCGAATCGACCCTCGGCACCCGACTGCTGCACCGCACCAGTCGCCGCGTGTCGCTGACCGAAGACGGCGAGCGGGTGCAGCGCTGGGCCTTGCGCATCCTCGATGACTTCCAGCAACTGCGCGACGACCTCGCCGACGCCCACGACAGCCCACGCGGGCGCCTGCACATCTGCAGCAGTTTCGGTTTCGGCCGCAATCATGTGGCGCCTGCGGTTTCGCGGCTGGCCGAGCTTCACCCGCAGTTGCAGATTCGCCTGGACCTGTTCGACCGCGCGGTGGACATCGTCAACGAAGGCTTCGATCTGGAAATCCGCGTCGGCGACGACCTGCCCGGTCAGCACATCGGCCGGCAACTGGTGAGTAACCGCCGGGTGCTGTGCGCTGCGCCCGCATACCTTGAGCGCCGCGGCACACCGCAGACTCTGGACGATCTGCAACAACATGACTGCCTGGTGATCAAGGAGCGCGACAACGCTTTCGGCGTCTGGCATCTGGATCGCGACGGCACGCAGGAAAGCGTGCGGGTCAGTGGGCCGCTGTCTTCCAACAACGGCGAGATCGTCCTGCAATGGGCGCTCGACGGACGCGGCGTGTTGCTGCGTTCATTGTGGGATGTGAAACCGTTGCTGGAACAGGGCCGACTGCTGCCGGTGCTGGCCGATTACAGCCAGAGCGCCAACGTCTGGGCGGTATATCCGACGCGGCTGGCCAATTCCGGCAAGCTGCGGGCGTGTGTGGAGTTTTTGCAGGGGCATTTCAAGGATCTTTCTCTCTAGCCCAAACATCACAAAACCCTGTGGGAGCTGGCTTGCCAGCGAAGGCGTCAGTTCAGCCAATATAAATGTTGGATGTGCTGGCCTCATCGCTGGCAAGCCAGCTCCCACAGGGTCAAAGGGGTGTCAGGTCAGCCATGGGTTGGCGGCCAGGTGTTCGCGCTCGAACGCCTCGATCTGCGCTCGCCGCTGCAAGGTACTGCCAATCGCATCCAGCCCCAGCAACAGTGCGGTCTTGCGCAAGCCATCAATCTGGAAGTCGATGACTTCACCTTCCGCCAGACGAATCTGCTGCGCCTCCAGATCCACACTGATCTGTGCCGTTTCAGGCTGACTCACCAACCGGCCAATGCGCTGCAGCTGTGCCTCGTCCAGGGTAATCAGCAACACCCCGTTGCGCTGGCAGTTGTCGTAGAAGATCCCGGCGAAACGGCTGCCGATCAGCGCGCGAATGCCCATTTGCTGCAGCCCCCACACCGCGTGTTCGCGGCTGGAACCGCAGCCGAAATTCGCCCCGACCACCAGAAAACTCGCGCCCTGCCAGGCTGGCTGGTTCAACACGAATTCCGGGTTGGGCGTACCGTCGGCGAGAAAGCGCAGATCGAAAAACAGCCCACGATCCAGCCCCTGACGGTCGATGCCCTTGAGGAATTGCTTGGGCATGATCACGTCAGTATCGACGTTGGCCGCGAGCAGCGGCGCGGCCCGGCCGCTGACTTGCGTGAAGGGTTGCAGACTCATGGACGTTCTCCAAAGTGGCGGATGTCGGTGAGGTGGCCGCTGATCGCGGCGGCGGCGACCATCGCCGGGCTCATCAGGTGCGTACGCGCCCCGGCGCCCTGGCGGCCTTCAAAGTTACGGTTGGTGCTGGAGGCGCAGCGGTCGCCGGGCGCGAGCACGTCATCGTTCATCGCCAGGCACATCGAGCAGCCGGACTGACGCCATTCGAAACCGGCGTCGATGAAGATCTGCGCCAGCCCTTCGGCTTCAGCCTGAGCGCGGACCTCACTGGAGCCGGGCACGATCATCGCCCGCACATGCCCGGCCACCTGCCGTCCACGCACGACGCTGGCGGCGTCACGCAGATCCTCGATCCGCGCGTTGGTGCAGGAGCCGATAAACGCGTGACTGATGACGATATCGCGCAGCGCCATGCCCGGCTCCAGGCCCATGTAATGCAGGGCGCGGCGCATGTCCTGACGCAGGATCGGATCGTCGATGCTTTGCGGGTCCGGCACCTGCGCGCCGATCGGCGCCGCCTGATCCGGGCTGGTGCCCCAGGTGACCATCGGTTCCAGCAGACTGGCGTCGAGATGGATTTCGCGGTCGAACACCGCACCGGGATCGCTGCGCAATTCACGCCATTTTTCCACGCCGAGCGACCACCGTTCGCCTTGCGGTGCGCGGGGTTTGCCCTTGAGATAAGCAAAGACTTTTTCGTCCGGTGCCATGAAGGCGCCGCGTGCGCCGGCTTCGACCGCCATGTTGCAAATGGTCATCCGCGCTTCGACGCTGAGGGCTTCGATGGTCGAACCGCAGAATTCGATGGCATAACCCGTGGCACCCGATGCACCGATGCGGCCGATCAGCGCCATGATCACATCCTTGGACGTCAGCCCCGGCGCCAGCTCGCCCTCCACCGTCACGCGCAGGCTTTTCAGGCGCTTGTAGACCAGCGTTTGCGAGGCCAGCAGGTGCTCGATTTCCGAGGTGCCAATGCCAAATCCGAACGCCCCCAGCGCGCCGTACGTGGTGGTGTGGCTGTCGCCGGCGGCGATGACCATGCCCGGCAGAATGAAGCCCTGCTCCGGGGCGATCACATGCTCGATGCCCTGACGTTTATCGAGGATATCCAGCAGTTCGATGCCGAAGTCCCGGCAGTTCTCCGCCAGATACGACACCTGCCGCGCACCGCCGGCATCAGGCATCGCCGCCACCCGTTTGGGGGTGGTCGGGTTGACGTGATCGACCACCGCCAACGCCGTACCCGGCCGCCAGACCTTGCGCCCGGCAGCCCGCAGACCGCTGAACGCCTGAGGGCTGGTGTATTCGTTGATCACCTGGCGATCGATATACAGCAGCACATGGCCCTGATCGTCGAGGCGGCACACGGTGTGCGAATCGATGTGTTTGTCGTAGAGGGTTCTGGGGCTCATCAGGGGGCTCACTCGGGGAATCCAGTGCTTTCCATCATAGGGAGCGCTTTGATCGCATCAATTGCCAGGCAGTGAGAGCGGCGTTCATGAATCGTGTTTGATCGCCTGCCCGCAAAAATCCTGTAGGAGCTGTCGAGTGCAACGAGGCTGCGATCTTTTGATCTGTTGTTTAAAGATCAAGATCAAAAGATCGCAGCGTGCCGCAGCTCCTACAGGGGGATGTCGTCGCCCCCTGCGAAGTGCGAAACATTTGCTTTCATATCACCTTTCGGGATTTGTCCGGCTCATCCGTCCTATAGAGATGCAGGCCGTTCGCACAGGCAACCGCCACGACCGCGCCTTTTGCGGACACCCGCGCTGCGAAGCCCGTAGCCGCGTGCCCTTTCATCGAAATCAAGACGCGCAATCATGTCGAAGAAATCCCGTTCCAAACTGTGGTTCCTGGTGCATAGCTGGCTCGCGCTGCCGATCTGGTTTTTTGTCCTGATCGTCTGTGTCACCGGCACGCTGGCGGTGGTCAGCCAGGAAATCGTCTGGCTGGCCAACCCGCAGATGCGCGCCAGCCAGCCATCGGATGACGCGCCGCGGCTCAGTTACGATCAGGTGCTGGCCGCGATCAAACAGGCCGAACCGCAGACGCTGGTGGAAAGCATCAGCCGTCCCGACGAGTCGCACTTCGCCCTCGATGTCGAGGTCAGCTACCCCGACGGCCGTACCCAGACGGTCTACGTCAACCCGTACACGGGGGTGATTCAAGGTCCGGCGCCGGACTTCAACTTCAAGGCGTTCACCCGCGCCCTGCACGGCTGGTGGCTGGTGCCGTTCACCAACGGTTTCAGTTGGGGCTGGTACCTGGTGTCGTTCCTCGGCCTGCCAATGCTCGCTTCGCTGGTCACAGGGCTGGTGGTGTACAAGCGCTTCTGGAAAGGTTTCTTCAAACCCACCCTGCGTTTTCGCCACGGCGCGCGGATTTTCTGGGGCGACTTCCACCGACTGAGCGGCATCTGGTCGATCTGGTTCATCGCGGTGATCTCGATCACCGGCACCTGGTTTTTGATCCAGGCCATTCTGGCCGACAACCAGGTGTCCATCAGCAGCGAGCCGATCATTCCCGCCATGTCCCGGGAAAGCGTACCGATGTCGAGCGACGCCAGTCCTCCCCCACGGATCAGCCTTGATCGCGCGGTGCAGATCGCCGAACAGCACATCCCCGGGCTGGAAGTCAGCTTCGTCAGCCTGCCGGGCAATGCCTACAGCCACCTGAGCCTTGGCGGTCGCGGCTGGTATCCGCTGATGTTCCAGACCGCCACGCTCAACCCGTACAACGGTGACATGGCCGCCACGCGACTGCTGACTGACCGTTCCTCGCTGGAGTTCGTCACCGAGTCGATGCGCCCGCTGCACACCGGTGATTTCGGCGGTCTGTGGATCAAACTGATCTGGTTCTTCTTCGGTCTGCTGCTGAGCATGATGGTCCTCAGCGGCCTGTTGATCTGGACCAAGCGCACCGCGCTGGCCACCGCCAACGCCCTCAAGCGCGAAAACAAAAAGGCCCGCAGCCCCCGCGTCAGCCGTGAACCGGCGGAGGTCAACCTGTGAGCCCGTCCAACCGCACTGCCCAACCGTCCGCCCTGCGCCGCTTCTGGCACAAATGGCGCTTTCACCTGAACGCCTTGTTGCTGCTGATTCCGCTGGGGTTCATGCCCAAGTACTTCGCCGATGCCGCGCTGTTTCGCGGTGACGTCGGCCTTGGTGAGCATGAGGTCGGCGAGATCCAGGTCGGCCCGTGGAGCCTGCGCCTGGCCGAACTGCGTAACGAAGCACCGCGCCTTAGCGGCCCCGCCGGCTACATGAAGGACTTCAATGCCGCCCTGTGCGATGCCTGTGTCGAACAGGTCAAGGCCACCTACCTGCGCATCGGCAAACCGCGCAGCCTGCGCGCCGCCGGGGTGATTTTCTTTGGCACGCCGTATCGCATGGGCGCGCAATTGCCGGTGGCGGAAAAGACCAAGGCCGATGCCGAACTGTGGATCACCATGGAAGGCTGGGACGGCAGCCTGCACCAAGCCTCGATTCCCCTGAGCCAGGCCTCTCCCGCGACCCTCGCCTGGCTGACCAAACAAGGAGCCAAACCATGAACCGCGTTCAACGCCCTTCCCGCCTGCGGTTGCGCGCCGCGTTGCTGATGCTGTGCGCAAGTTTCAGCGCCGGCGCCCTGGCCCATAACCCGATGTGCGAATGCAAAGCCGTCGATGCCGAGCAGATCAAATGCACCGGCGGCTTCTCCGACGGCAGCGGCGCGCCGGGGGTGACCCTCGATGTGATCGGTTACGACGAAACCATTCTGCTGCCGGGCAAGCTCGGCGCCGACTCGACCGTGACGTTCAAGAAACCGGCAGCCGAGTTTTACGTGCTGTTCGACGCCGGCCCCGGCCACGTCGTGGAAATCGACCAAGCCGACATCGAGGCCCCATGAGCACGCCCACCACGCAAGTCGTCCGCCCGGCCGGTGCCGGGCATGAAACCCTTAACGTTCTGCTGTTGTGTTTGCTGATCCTTGCCGTCGCCGGCTCGGTGGTGGCATGGCGCGGTGTGTCCCATGAACCGGAACCAGTCGCCAGCCATCAGCTCGATGCGCGGCGCGACCTCAGCGCCGCCGAGCAAGGCATCTACGCCGACCTGCGGGTGACCCTCGACGAAATCCGCCTGCTGCGTGCAGAACAGCAAAGCCTGCCGACGCCACAGACCCTGGCTGAAGAAGGTTTCGCCCCGTTCGCCCAGGACGCCAGTTCGGTCAGCCGTGGCGGACATGCCTGGCAATTGCTGGCAGACACCGCCTATTTCGGCCACAGCCAGGCGCCCGCCGTCGCCGGTTCGTTCGTGATGCGGCTGAGCGCCGACGCCACTGCCGCGCCGGACATCTGGCTCAACCGCGCTGCCGAGCTGCAGACGCCCGCCGACCTGACCGACGCCGCGCTGTCCGCCGCTGGCTGGAAACAGATCGTCGCGCAGTTCGATGCCGGTGTGACCCGCGAGCATCGCCACTGAACCTTCGCCTTCACCCGAGAGAAGACCGCTTGCCCATGCTTATTTCCCTGCCTCGCCGTCCCCTCCTGCGCACCCTGCTGTTAGGCCTGTGCGCGTGCCTGCTGAGCCCGCTGGCCAGCGCCGATCCGGGCAAACGCCTGCGCATCGGCATCACCCTGCACCCGTACTACAGCTATGTGGCGAACATTGTCGGCGACAAGGCCGAGGTGGTACCGCTGATTCCCGCCGGTTTCAACCCGCACGCCTACGAGCCACGCGCCGAGGACATCAAGCGCATCAGCGGGCTGGACGTGATCGTGCTCAACGGGGTCGGTCATGACGACTTCGCCGACCGCATGATCGCCGCCAGCGAAACGCCGAACATCAAGACCATCGAAGCCAACGAAAACGTGCCGCTGCTGGCGGCCACCGGTACCGCGGCGCGCGGTGCCGGCAAAGTGGTCAATCCGCACACCTTCCTGTCGATCAGCGCCTCGATTGCTCAGGTCAACAATATTGCCCGAGAGCTGGGCAAGCTCGATCCGGACAACGCCAAGACCTATACCCAGAACGCCCGCGCCTACGGCAAACGCCTGCGGCAGATGCGCGCCGATGCCTTGGCCAAACTGACCGAGGCACCGAACGCCGAACTGCGCGTGGCCACAGTGCATGCGGCTTATGACTATCTGCTGCGCGAATTCGGTCTGGAAGTGACGGCCGTGGTCGAACCGGCCCATGGCATCGAACCGAGCCCGAGCCAGTTGAAAAAGACCATCGACCAACTGCGCGAGCTCGATGTGAAGGTGATCTTCTCCGAGATGGATTTCCCTTCGACCTACGTCGAAACCATCCAGCGTGAGTCCGGGGTGAAGCTGTACCCGCTGTCGCACATTTCCTACGGCGAATACAGCGCCGACAAGTACGAAAAGGAAATGACCGGCAACCTCGACACCGTGGTGCGGGCGATTCAGGAGTCCGGGGCATGACAGCAAAAGAATCCCTCTCTGACACCCCGCCATCCCCTGTGGGAGCGAGCTTGCTCGCGAAAGCGTCCGGTCAGTCAGCATCATTATTGAATGAACTACCGCATTCGCGAGCAAGCTCGCTCCCACAAGGATGGGGGCCGACTCTGGATTTTGCGCAAGTCTCTCTGACGCTCGGGCGCACGATGATCCTCGACAACGTCAGCTTCCAGGTCCAACCCGGCCACGTTCACGCCCTGGTCGGCCCCAACGGCGGTGGCAAGAGTTCGCTGATCAAGACCTTGCTCGGGCAAATGCCGCATCAGGGTCAACTGAGCCTGCACTGGCCCGGTCAACCCGGGACCATCGGTTACGTGCCGCAGGCGCTGGAGTTCGATCGTGGCCTGCCGATGACCGTCGACGACTTCATGGCCGCCATGTGTCAGCGCCGGCCGGCGTTTCTCGGTTTGAGCAAGCACTACGCCAGCTCCATCGGCGAGGCGCTGGAACGGGTCGGCATGCAGGACAAACGCAAGCGGCGCATGGGCGCGCTGTCCGGTGGCGAACGGCAGCGCGTGTTGCTCGCCCAAGGCTTGATCCCGGCCCCGCAATTGCTGGTGCTGGATGAGCCAATGTCGGCGCTCGACGAAGCCGGAATTCAGGTCTTCGAACGCCTGCTCGGCGACTGGCGCGCGACCGGCATCACCGTGCTGTGGATCGAGCACGATCTGGAAGCGGTCAAGCGTCTGGCCGACCGAGTCACCGGTCTCAACCGCCGCCTGCTGTTCGACGCCACGCCGCAACAGGCGCTGACCCCGGAACGGCTGCTCAGTCTGTTTTCCACCCATCCACGGAGCGCGGTCTGATGAGTTACGAAGCCTTTCGTTTGATGGTTCAGGGCTGGGCGTCGTCCGGTTACCTGCCGGAAGCGCTGGCCTACGGCTTTGTGGTCAACGCATTGCTCGCCGGCCTGTTGATCGGCCCGGTGCTCGGTGGCCTCGGCACGCTGGTGGTGGTCAAGCGCTTTGCGTTTTTCTCCGAAGCGGTCGGCCACGCAGCACTGACCGGCGTGGCCATCGGCATTCTGCTCGGCGAACCCTACACCGGGCCGTACGGCAGCCTGTTCGGTTACTGCCTGCTGTTCGGCATCCTGCTCAATTACCTGCGCAACCGCACCGGCCTGGCGCCGGATACCCTGATCGGCGTGTTTCTCTCGGTGTCGCTGGCCCTCGGCGCGAGCCTGCTGTTGATTCTGGCCGGCAAGATCAACGTGCACATTCTGGAGAACGTGCTGTTCGGTTCGGTACTCACCGTCAATGGCAATGACCTGCTGGTGCTGGCCATCGTCGGCTCGCTGGTCATGGCTTTGGCACTGCCTTTGTACAACCGGATCATGCTGGCCAGTTTCAACCCGCAACTGGCGGCGGTGCGCGGCGTCGCGGTGAAGACTCTGGATTACCTGTTCGTGATTCTGGTGACGCTGATCACCGTCGCGGCGGTGAAGGTCATCGGCGCGATTCTGGTCGGCGCATTGCTGGTCATTCCGGCGGCGGCAGCACGCTTGCTCAGCCAGTCGCTCAAGGGCTTCTTCTGGTGCTCGGTGCTGATTGCCACCGTCAGCACCCTGTGCGGGATTCTCGCGCCGATCGTCTTCGATCTGCCGATCCCGTCCGGCGCCGCGATCATTCTGGTCGCCGGCATCGCCTTTGCCCTCGCCGCCATTGCGCGCGGGGTTGTTCCGAGTCTGAAAGGGAACCTTGGATAAATGACTTTCTCACTGCGCAAACTGACCCTGGCCATGGCCCTGTGCGGCGTGGTCGGCAGCCCGTTGCTGGCGGCTGAAAACCCTCAACCGCTGCGCGTACTGGCCTCGCTGCCCATCACCTACGGCCTCGGCGAAGTGCTGCTCAAAGGCACCGACGTCAGCCTGGAACGCGCGGCCCCGGCCAATCTGCCGGGCAGCCGTCAGACTGCGTACTTCACCGGTCGCGGCGCACCGGCGCTGGGCAAACTGGCAAGCGATGCCGATGCGGTGATCGGCGTGCGCTCGCTGTGGGCGGATGATCCGCTGTACCCGATCGCACGGCGCAGCAACATTCGCATTGTCGAGGTCGACGCAGCACGTCCGGTGGACGGCGCCCTGCCGGGGATCGCTGTGCAGCCGGGGCTGAAGGTCGATGGCTTGAACAGTCAGCCATGGCTGGCGAGCAACAACATGGGGCGCATGGCCGACGTGATCGCGGCGGATCTGGTGCGCCTGGCGCCGTCGGCCAAACCGAAGATCGAGGCCAATCTGGCGGCGCTGAAACAGCGCCTGCTCAAGCTCAGCGCCGACAGCGAAGCGCGCCTGGCCGAGGTCGACAACTTGAGTGTGATGAGCCTCAGCGATCACTTCGGTTACCTGATCGGCAGCCTGAATCTGGAGCTGATTGGCCAGGACGCGCGAGCAGATGCCGAGTGGACAGCCGAAGATCTGATGAAGCTCACGGCGACGCTGAAGGACAACGATGTGGCGCTGGTGCTGCATCATCGTCAGCCGTCGGAGGCGGTGAAGGCGGCGATTGCCGAGTCGGGCAGTCGTTTGCTGGTGTTGAGTACCGATGCCGAAGACCCGGTGGCGGAGCTGGAGGGGAATGTGGATTTGTTGCTCAAGGGGTTGAGCGGCGGGCCTTCGGCCTAAGATCAAAAGATCGCAGCCTTCGGCAGCTCCTACATGGGGATACTTACACACTGTAGGGGGCTGCCGCAGGCTGCGATCTTTTGAAAGCCATGAAAAAACCCGCTGACTGTCACCAGTCCAGCGGGTTTGTTTTTGCCTGTCAGATTACTGAGCAGCCGTCTGCCCTTCCATCTTCTGGCGCAGGCTCAACGGACGCATGTCGGTCCAGACCTCTTCGATGTAGGCCAGGCATTCCTTCTTCAGGCCGCTCTTGCCCACGGTGCGCCAGCCTTGCGGCACGGCTTTGTAATCCGGCCAGATCGAGTATTGCTCTTCGTGGTTGACCACGACCTGAAAGAGGATGTCCTCGCGGTCGAATACTGACGTCATGCTGGTTCTCCATCGTTGTGAGGGTGGGCTGCAGCCGAGTGCAGCCGGTTATGTAGAATGAACGTTCGGCGCTGCGAAAAATTTACTCAGCGCCAGTGGCAGCGGCCAAGGCCCGGCCAAAGATCTCGGCGACGCGGTCGATTTCGGCGGCGGTGATCACCAGCGGCGGCAGGAAGCGCACCACCGCGCCATGCCGGCCGCCCAGCTCGAGAATCAGCCCACGCTTGAGGCATTCACGCTGCACCAGCGGTGCCAGACGCGCGAACGCGGGAGGGTGACCGAGAGCATCCGGCGCGCCGTTCGGGTCAACCAGCTCGACGCCGAGCATCAAGCCACGACCACGAATGTCGCCCAGTTGCGGAAAGTCGCGTTGCAGGATGCGCAGGTGTTCGCCCAGGCGCTCGCCCATGGCGGCGGCGTGTTCGCAGACCTTGTGCTCAAGCAGATAACGCATTACCGCGGAACCGGCGGCCATCGCCATCTGATTGCCACGGAACGTGCCAGCGTGGGCACCCGGCTGCCAGGTGTCGAGCCAGTCGCGATAGACCACCACCGCCAATGGCAGGCTGCCGCCGATGGCTTTGGACAACACCACTACGTCGGGGACGATACCGGCGTGTTCGAAGGCAAACATTTTGCCGGTACGGGCGAAACCGCTCTGGATCTCATCGACGATCAGCGCCACGCCAGCCTTCTCGGTTATCCGGCGCAAACCGCGCAGCCACTCGACATCAGCCGGAATCACCCCGCCTTCGCCCTGCACCGCCTCGACAATCACCGCTGCTGGCAACTGCACGCCGGCTTCAGGATCGTTGAGCAGGTTTTCCAGATAACTCAGGTTGGCTTTGATCCCGGCTGCGCCGCCGAGACCGAACGGGCAACGGTAGTCGTACGGAAACGGCATGAATTGCACACCGTTGCTGAGCAAGGCGCCCAGCGGTTTTTTCGGCCCCAGGCTGCCCATCAGGCTCAAGGCGCCCTGGCTCATGCCGTGATAACCGCCGGAGAACGACAGCACCGTGCTGCGCCCGGTGGCGGTGCGTACCAGTTTCAGCGCGGCTTCCACCGCATCGGTGCCGGTCGGCCCGCAGAACTGGATTTTCGCCTCGGCCGCGAGTGCCGGCGGCAGCAGGCCGAACAGGTCCTGGACGAATTGATCCTTCACTGGCGTGGTCAGGTCGAGGGTGTGCAGCGGCAGCTCATCGGCGAGCACTTGCTGGATCGCCTCGATCACCACCGGGTGGTTGTGCCCCAAGGCCAGCGTGCCGGCACCGGCCAGGCAGTCAATGAACGTACGGCCTTCGACATCCTCGACGTACAGGCCCTTGGCGCGTTTGAGGGCCAGCGGAATGCGTCGCGGGTAGCTGCGGGCATTGGATTCCTGCTGGCTCTGCCGGGCCAACAGTGGCGATTCGTTGAACTGGTACAGGGTTTCGGCCGGCGCGGCGGTGATCCGCCCCGACGACTCTTCGATAAGGCTGGTGGCGACTGACATCTCTCGACCCCTCAATACGCTATGGATAGTGACCAAAACAGCACACCGCACAGGTGCGCGTTCCGGTCGCGGGGCGCACATGCAGGTTTTCCTGTTCTGGAAACGCTTAAGCGGGGCGAGGATTTAGACCCTTGATCAAGTTGTCAGCCAGGCAATGCCAACGGCTTGTACAGCGTCACGCGGTGCAAGCCCTGATCGCTGGCGGGTGGCGCCAAATCGCAATAGCCCAAATGTCGATAAAAAGCTGCGCCACTGCGGGTGCTGGCGATGCACGCCTGCGGCACACCACGAATCCGCAGCCAGCCTTCCAGGTCGCTCATCAGCGCACGTCCTGCGCCACGGCGAAACCATTCCGGCTGCACATGGCAAAAGCCGATGTCACCGCTGGCTGTGGCCATGCCGACCCCCACCGGTTTGTCCTGTAGCAGGGCGACGTTCAGGTAGCAATGCGAGTCGGCAAGGCGCGCACTGATGATGTCGGCGGATTGCCGGTCAATCCAGCGGTTGACCTGCTGCGGGTCGTTGCGGTGTTCCAGCGCACAACCGACGCGAATCGAACGCTCGATGATGCGACTGATGAGACCGGCGTCGGCAGGTTTCGCTGGACGAATGCAGATCGGTGCTTGCATGGCGCGTTCCCTCAATCCATTGAGTCAGAGCAGCCCCGACCTTAGCGTCGAGAGCTGTGAATCACTAATGGAGAGAAGTTACATTTGATGTAGACCAACACAAATCCCCTGTAGGAGCTGCCGCAGGCTGCGATCTTTTGATTTTGATTTTTTCAAGATCAAAAGATCGCAGCCTGCGGCAGCTCCTACAGGGGGGAAGTGTTTTCAGAGGGACTGTAGCGGCATGGTCAGCTCAACGCGCAGCCCATCCGCGCGGCTGTCGAAATGCAGGGTGCAGGCGCAGCGCTGGACGATAGCCTGGACGATGGCCAGGCCGAGGCCGCAGCCGGTGCTCTGGCCGTTGCGCCAGAAGCGTTGGGTCAGGTGCTGCAGATCTTGCGCCGCAATCCCCGGGCCGTGGTCGCGCACCACAAAACGGGCGCGTTGGCCGACCGTTTCCAGACTCAGCTCGACCTCAGCATCCGCCGGGGTATGGCGCAGGGCGTTGTCGAGCAGATTGCGCAACGCGGCAATCGACAGCACCGCCGGCATTTGCACCGGCGCACTGGAGAGCTGCTTGGGCAAGTGCAGTTTGATGCGCTGACGCTCACCGCCCGCTGCATCCTGCATCGCCAGTTTCGCCACCTGCTCGGCGCTGCACTGCACGCCATCATCGAACGACAGACTGCCCTCGACCCGCGCCAGCAACAGCAGTTGCTCCAGCGTGCGGTGCATGCGGTCGGCGCCCTCCTCGGCCCGCGCCAGCGACTGATCGCGGGCACTGCCTTCGGTCATGCGCGCCACTTGCAGGTGGGTCTTGATCGCGGTCAGCGGGCTGCGCAGTTCATGCGCGGCGTCACCGGTCAGGCGGCGTTCACGCTCGATGGTCTTGCCGATGCGCTGGAACAGCTGGTTCTGCGTATCGAGCAACGGTTTCAGTTCGCTGGGAAACGATTGCAATTGCAGCGGCTCAAGCGAGTCGGCATTACGTCGCATCAGTGCTTCGCGCAGCCGATTGAGCGGCGCCAGGCCCTGGCCGATGCCCAGCCACAACAGGCACAGACAACCGAGCAACGCCACGCCGACCGGCACCGAGGCCGCCAGCAGGATCGACATGTTCAGCGCTTCGCGTTCAATCTGCCGATCAGCCGTGGTGATCCGCACGTCGCCTCGCGCGAGGGTAAAACTGCGCCACGGCGCGCCATCGATCATCTGGTCATGGAAGCCCATTTTTTCTGCTTCCAGGGTTTGCTCGGGACTGCTGTGACTACGCGCGAGAATCTCCCCGCGCAACGAACTGACCTGACACGCCATGCCGCCGGGAATGTTCAATTGTTCGGCGCTGAAATGGGTGCCCTCGCCCTTGCTCGGCAGCGCCGGCAGTTGCTCCAGCAGCCCGGCGACCATGCGCGCCGAAGCCACCAGCCGCTGATCGAGGGAAAACATCATTTGATTGCGCAAGTCGCTGAGCATCCAGGCAGCGGCCAGGGCCCAGATCAGGGCAAACGCGGCGCCGAGGGTCAGACTCAGGCGCAGACGCAGGCTCATCACTTCTGTTGTTCTCCACCATCGGCCGGCCCAAGGCGATAACCCAGACCGCGCACGGTTTCGACGATGCCCTTGCCGAGTTTGCTGCGCAGGTGGTGGATATGCACGTTGAGGGCGTTGCTCTCCAGTTCATCATTGAAGCCGTAGACGCTGTCCTTCAACTGCTCGGTGGACAACACCCGGCCACGGTTGTGCAACAGCGCCTGCAACAGCGATTGCTCGCGGCGCGACAAATCCACCGGTTGCCCGGCCAGAGTGGTTTCGCGGCTGCTTGGATCGTAGGTCAGCGCACCGTGCTCAATCAGGTTGACGCTACGCCCGGCGACCCGGCGCAGCAGGGTTTGCAGGCGCGCGAACAATTCACGCAGATCGAAGGGTTTGAGCAGGTAATCGTCAGCCCCGGCTTGCAGGCCGTCGACCCGGTCGGTCACCGAATCGCGCGCAGTCAGGATCAGCACCGGAATTTCCAGGCCCTGTTGACGCAGTTGTTGCAGCAACTTGAGGCCATCTTCGTCGGGCAGGCCAAGATCGAGCACCATCACGTCGAATTCGGCGACCTTGAGCATCGCCCGTGCTTTCGAGGCGGTATTGACGTGCTCGACCGTCAAGCCTTGGGCTGTCAGGCCGGCGACGATGCCACTGGCGATCAACTCATCGTCTTCGCAAACCAGTACGTGCATGGTGGTTCCCTGAAATAAAAGGCAAGTCGAACAGAACAGGATTAAGCCGCAATTATGGCAGGGCGACAACCAACACGGCAGCGACTCGTTTGTTCGCCGGGTCCGGACTCAAAACTGCCAACAGACAACTTGCGCAAGAACATGGCTCAACCAACACAAAAACAAACTAGCCGACATGAAATCAAACACCTTCAAACTATACAAACCCACAACTAAAAACTAATCTCGCTTTCGCAAGTTACATACAACTAATCAAAACTTTAAAAACATAAATCAACCTATTAAAGGAAACATGAATGAGCATTACAAAAAACTTCGTAGCCGTTGACTGGCGCACCGGCCCCGACCGCATTTATTTCTTCTTCCCGGAGAAAAACAGTTATTCCCGTTTCGACTTCGAGGATAACAAAGTACTTTCCGGCTTCCCCAAGCCGGTGGATGGCAAATGGGAAGGCTTCGACAAGACCGCTGCAGACTTGCGCTTTGGCTTTACCACAACGACCACCCACTGGAACGGTGGCGTCGACACGCTCTGGCTGTTCTACGACGAAGGAACAACACCCTCCGTTTGTGAGTTCAGCCAACAATCCGACAAGGCACTCTCGAAAACCCCCATCGCAAAATCAAAGTGGGAAAAAATATTGCCTTACTACGACAAAATCGTTGGCGTCATGTGGGCTGAAAGCACTGCACAAAGAGAGAGTTACTGGTTCTTGTTAAATGACGGAAACTATCTGATCTACGAAATATACTCAAAGACCCTGGAACTACTACCTCTAAAAGGTTCGCCCTGGGCATCGCTGGAAGAATATAAAAGCCAAATGATGACAGCCGTCACCAATGACTACCCGACCTTCGACACTTACTTTTATGTTTTCCTGAACGACAACCGCTACCTGCGTTATGAACAGAACGCGAAAAAAGTATTTGGCCCGTATACAATCTCCGACTCAACCTGGCCGGGACTGCTGAAGGACTGAGCCACTCGCAGGCACCAGTGAATCGGCGTCGGGTCGCCCATCCGACATCGTGCGGGGCGGTTAATCATCGGTTAATCGCCACCCGCCACTGTGCACCAGACTTGCACAGGGACAAGGCTCCTCCATGCGTCATTTTTTTCTTTTGTTTGCACTGCTGATCTCCAGCCTGGCCCAGGCCGGGAACAATCCATTCGAGACCAAACCGGAATTTCTGCCGGTCGACAAAGCCTTCGTGCTGACCTCCGAACGCCTGGAATCCGGGGAAACCCAACTGTTCTGGCAGATCACCGACGGCTATTACCTGTACCAGAAACGCCTGAAATTCGACGGTTTGTCGGCAGAGCAGCAGCCGACGTTGCCCGAGGGCGAGTCGCACAGTGACGAATTCTTCGGTGAACAACCGGTGTATCGCCAAGGGCTGGAGGTGAAAGTCCCGGCCTCGGCCAGCGGCCAGATCAAGGTCAGCTATCAGGGCTGCGCCGATGCCGGCCTGTGTTATCCGCCGCAGACCCGGGTCATTGACCTGGGCGGCAAAGCAACACCAACGGCCAGTGCTGAAGCGCCGGATCAAGCCTTGGCCAGCAGCCTGCAACAACGGGCGCTGGGCTGGAGCCTGCTGGTGTTCTTCGGCCTCGGCCTGCTGCTGGCGTTTACCCCGTGTTCATTGCCGATGCTGCCGATTCTGGCGGGCATGATTGTCGGCAGCGGCGCCACCCCGCGTCGTGGTTTCGCCCTGGCCAGCAGCTATGTGATCTGCATGGCGCTGGTGTATGCCGCGATGGGTGTGATCGCCTCGTTGCTCGGCGCCAACCTGCAGGCGTGGCTGCAAAATCCGTGGCTGCTGGGTGCCTTTGCGACGATTTTCGTGGTGTTGGCGCTGCCGATGTTCGGCTTCTTCGAATTGCAATTGCCGGTGGCCTTGCGTGATCGCCTCGAACACGCTTCGCGCAGCCGTAACGGCGGCAGCCTGATCGGCGCCGGAGTGCTCGGCGCGTTGTCCGGTCTGCTGGTCGGCCCGTGCATGACCGCACCGCTGGCCGGCGCCTTGCTGTACATCGCGCAGAGCGGTAATGCGCTGCACGGTGGCTTGATCCTGTTCGCGCTGGGCATCGGCATCGGTGTGCCGCTGTTGCTGTTAGTGACCGTCGGCAACCGCTTCCTGCCCAAACCCGGGGCATGGATGAACCTGCTCAAAGGCATCTTCGGTTTCCTGTTCCTCGCGACCGCGCTGCTGATGTTGCGCCCGGTGCTGGACTCGTCGCTGTGGCTGGGACTGTGCGGCGCGCTGCTGCTGATCGCGGCGTTCTGCGCCTGGAAGCAATCGGAAGGCTTCGGCCGCGTCGCCCAAGTGTTCGGCGCCAGTTCGTTGCTGCTCGGTCTGTGGGGCAGCCTGTTGCTGATCGGCGCTGCCGGTGGCAGCGACGACCCGTATCAACCGTTGCAGGTGTACAGCGCCGGTCGGGTCGCCAGCACCACGCCGAGCGGGCATGACGCGTTCACCACGATCAAGGATCCGGCAGCCCTGCAGCGCGAACTGGATAGCGCCAAGGCTCAGGGCCAGTGGGTGCTGCTCGATTACTACGCCGACTGGTGCGTGTCGTGCAAGGTCATGGAGAAACAGGTGTTCGGCAAGGACAAGGTCATGCAGGCGCTGAGCGATGTGCGCCTGCTGCGCCTCGACGTCACTGCCGACAATGCCGCCAGCCGCGAGCTGCTCGGCCGCTACAAAGTCCCGGGGCCACCGAGTTTTGTCTGGATCGGCACCGACGGCGAAGAGCGGCGCAGCCAGCGCATTACCGGCGAAGTCGATGCCGAGACGTTCCTGCAACGCTGGACCACCACCCGAGACGCCAATTAAATGCTGACGTTTACCCTCGGCACCTTTGCCATCGCGCTCAACCACCTGTTGCTGATCAGTGCCTTGGCGCTGGCGACCTTTGTCGGCTGGCGGGTGGCCAAGCGTGGTGGCGATAACCCCGAGTCGGCGCTGTTCAGCCTGTTCCTGCTGGGCATGCTCGCGGCGCGCGTGGCATTTGTGGCCCTGTACTGGGGCCACTATCGCAACGATCCGTGGCAGATCATCGACCTGCGCGACGGTGGTTTCCTCGCCTGGCCGGGGGTGATCGTGCTGCTGCTCGCCGCTCTCTATCGCGGCTGGCGTCGCCCGGGGCTGCGTCGGCCACTGGGTTTTGGCGTGGCCAGTGGCGTAGTGTTCTGGCTGTTGGCGACCCTGTCACTGAATATCTACGAACAAGGCACGCGCCTGCCGGACATCACCCTGCGCAACGCCGCCGGGGAGACCATCCAGCTCAGCGACTATCAGGGCGGCCCGTTGGTGATCAACCTGTGGGCAACCTGGTGCCCGCCGTGCCGGCGCGAGATGCCGGTGCTGGAAAATGCGCAACAACAACGCCCGGACCTGACTTTTCTGTTCGTCAATCAGGCCGAAAGCATGCAAAGCGTTGCCACCTTCCTGGAAACCCAAGGCCTGAGCCTGAACAACGTGCTGTTCGACCGCAGTGGCCGACTCGGCCAGGCCGTGGGTTCCATGGCACTGCCAACTACGCTGTTCTATAGCCCTGACGGCCGCTTGCTGAGCAGCCATCTGGGCGAACTGTCGAACGCCAGCCTGGCCCGCGCCCTGGAAAATTTCGACACCCCGAATCCAACCGCCGCACCGGCCACCTCTGCAAGGAAACTGCCATGCCCCGCCTCCGCCACCTGCTGACGCTGACCCTGGGCACTGCCCTGCTGCACCTGCCGTCGGTGCAGGCTGCCGAAGAATTGCCCGCCGCGATCAAGCAGATCGAAGCCAAGGGCGCAAAAATCGTCGGCCAGTTCGACGCCCCGGACGGCTTGCGCGGCTATGCGGCGCAGTACCAGAACCGTGGCATGGCGCTGTACCTGACGCCGGACGGCCAGCATGTGTTGCTCGGCAATCTGTACGACGCCGACGGCAAGGACTTGAGCAGCGAACCGCTGCAAAAACTGGTCTACGCGCCGATGGCCAAGGAAATCTGGGGCAAGTTCGAAGCCAGCAACTGGATTCAGGACGGCAACAAGGATGCGCCACGTACCGTGTACCTGTTCAGCGATCCGAACTGCCCGTACTGCAACATGTTCTGGGAACAGGCGCGGCCATGGGTCAAGGCCGGCAAGGTGCAACTGCGGCACATCATGGTCGGGATCATCCGCGAAGACAGCCCGGCCAAATCCGCCGCCCTGCTGGCCGCGAAAGATCCGGCCAAAGCCCTGGAAGACCACGAAAAGGCCGGCAAGGCCAGCACCCTCAAGCCCTTGAAAGACATTCCAAAA
The DNA here is from genome assembly GCF_050473925.1 of Pseudomonas sp. S8. Classification (NCBI taxonomy): domain Bacteria; kingdom Pseudomonadati; phylum Pseudomonadota; class Gammaproteobacteria; order Pseudomonadales; family Pseudomonadaceae; genus Pseudomonas; species Pseudomonas sp. S8. Next base: position 124,367 of record NZ_JBFDVZ010000016.1, on the reverse strand, counting down.
GCGGTGCAGACCAAACTGGCCGCCAACATGCAGTTGATGGAAGACCTGGAACTCCAGGCGACGCCGGCGATTTTCTATATGGATGACAAGGGTGAGCTGCAACAGCAGCAAGGCGCGCCTTCACCGGAGAAACTGGCGAAAATTCTCGGGCCGAAATAAGCCAGATCAAGAGATCGCAGCCTGCGGCAGCTCCTACAGGGGAACGCGTTTTCTGTAGGAGCTGCCGCAGGCTGCGATCTTTTTCAATGTCGCTCAGCCAGGAAGGCGAACAACACCTCAGTAACAAACTGCGGATTCTCCAGACTGGAGATATGCCCCGCTTCCGGCACCAGCACCCACGGGCAGCCGATCAATTCAGCCATTTCCTGTGCTTCGGACAGCGGTCGCGGTTTGTCTTGATCGCCGCACAGCACCAGCGTGGTTGCGGCATTCAATTCGCCCAGACGCGGCAACAGATCATCCCGACTGAAGGTGATACGCCCCATGGGCACGATGCTTTCGCGCAGGCGATCCGCGGTGTACGCCGCGAGTTTGGCGCGGAAGTCCTGATACAGCGGCGACTGCGGATCGATGCCCGGGCGGAAGAAGATCGGTACCACGATGTCGAGCAACTGAGGCGCAATCTCGCCGCTTTCCTCGATCTGCTTGAACAGCGAGAAATAGTACTGACGGGTTGGCTCAGGCTCGACGCCGACGTAGGTGTCGAGTAGCACCAGACCGTTGATCCGCTGCGGTGCCGACAACGCCAGACGCACGCCCCACATGCCGCCGACCGACAGCCCCGCCAGCGTGACCCGTTCGATCTGCAGGTGATCGAGCAAGGCCTCGACCTGCCGCGCGATGTCATCCAGCGAGGTGGTGCCTGAAGGTAAACGCCCGGACTCACCATGGCCCCACAAATCCAGCGCAATCACCCGGTAGTGCGGTGACAGTGCAGCGATCTGCGGCGCCCACATGGCCGTGTCCCACAGATAACTGCCCGCCAGCAACACGGCCGGGCCGGTGCCTTTATCAATGTAGTGCAGCGCTTGTCCGTCAACCGTGAAGAAAGGCATCGACCACCCCCGCGATGAAAAAGAGAACCGGCAGACTGAGCTGCCGGTTGTTGATCGTCAACCCTGGATATGTACGTGAATATGCCGGTTTATCGGTGTTGAATGCACTGACGCCATCGCTGGCAAGCCAGCTCCCACAGTGATCGAGTGTGTACACAAATTATGTGCTCACCATGAAACGTGTGGGAGCTGGCTTGCCAGCGATGGGGCCGGAACAGGCGCTGAAGATTTACAAGCCTTCCAGCTCCGCCATCAGATCATTCAAGCGCTCCACCTTGTCCTCGGTCATGTCACTCGCCGCCAGGCCTTCGATGTACTCGGCCAGTTCCTGCACCGTGCTGCACTCGAACATCGCTCGCAGCGGCACATCGCGTTGCAGAGTTTTCTGCACCCGCGAGGCGATCTGCGTGGCCAGCAACGAATGCCCGCCCAGCTCGAAGAAGTTGTCGCGTACCCCGACCTTGTCGACCTTGAGCACTTCGGCCCAGATGTCGGCCAGGGTCTGCTCCAGTTCGTTGCGCGGGGCCAGGTAATCCTGGCTTTGCAACTGGCCGATCTCCAGCGCCGGCAAGGCCTTGCGGTCGAGTTTGCCGTTGGCGTTGTGCGGCAGCTGATCGAGCCACAACCAGTGCAGCGGCACCATGTATTCCGGCAGTTCGCTGCGCAGGCGTTGCTTGATCCGCTCCAGACGTTCGCTCGGGTTGAGCGCCGAATCCGCCGCGACCAGATAGCCGACCAGGTGCTTGCCGTTCGCCCCCTCTTGCACGCCGACCGCCGCATCGCGGACTTCCGGTTGTTCGTGCAGACGCGCTTCGATTTCACCCAGTTCGATACGGTAACCGCGAATCTTCACCTGATGGTCAACCCGGCCGACGTACTCCAGCACCCCGTCACTGCGCCGCCGCGCGAGGTCTCCGGTGCGATACAGACGCTCGCCCGGCGCGCCGAACGGGTTCGGCACAAACACCGGCGCGGTGCGCAACGGATCGCTGACGTAACCGCGACCGACGCCAGTCCCGGCCACGCACAACTCACCCACCGCGCCCAGCGGCACCAGTTCCAGCGCGCCATCGACCAGGTACAGCAAGTTGTTGTCGGTCGGCGTACCGATCGGCAAATAGCTGCCGCGAGTCGAGGCCAGGTCGACGCGGAAGAACGCCACGTCATCGGAGCATTCCGCCGGGCCGTAAGCGTTGACCAGACCGATGTCCGGATAACGCAGCAGCCATTGGTGCGCCAGTTCCGGCGGCATCGCTTCCCCGGTCGGCAGCATCCAGCGCAGACCGTCGAGGCTCAGGCGCTCCGAGGCGAGCATGCCCTGAATCAGCGACGGCACGCTCTCCAGCACGGTGATGCCCTGCGCTTGCACATGCACCAGCAAGCCTTGCGGATCGTGGGCGATGACGTTCGGCACGATGTCCACCCGCGCGCCAAACAACGGCGCGGCGAGGAACTGCCAGACCGAAATGTCGAAGCTTTGCGAGGCGGTCTGAGCGATCACGTCGGCGTCCGTCAGTTGCAGGTACGGCACCTTGCTCAGCTGGTTGTTGAGCATGCCGCGCTGCTCGACCATCACGCCTTTCGGCAACCCGGTCGAACCCGAGGTGTAGATCACGTAGGCCAGGTTGTCCGGGCCACTGTAGATTCCCGGGTTGTGCAGCGATGTCGCCAGCGCCTGCACTTCTTCCCAGACCAACAGCCGTGGACGGTTGGCGCAGCTGAACTCATCGAGCAAAGTCTGCGCCTGTTGGCGGCAGGCTTCGCTGCACACCAGCACTGGCGTGCGGCTCAGCTCGATGATCCGCTGCAGACGCTGGCTCGGCAGGCCCGGATCCAGCGGCAGGTAACCGGCACCGGCCTTGAAGCTGCCGATGATCATCCCCAAAAGATCCAGATTACGTTCGGCCAGCAACGCTACCGGTTGATCCAACTGCACCCCGGCGGCGACCAGTGCATGGCCGAGGCGGTTGGCGTTCTGGTTCAGCTCGGCATAGCTCAGTTGCTGGTCGAGGCAAGTGGCGGCGATGCGCTGCGGATACGCCGCGACCTGTGCTTCGAACAGCGCCACGTAGCTGTGCTCCAGCGGATAATCGTGCGCGCTCTGGTTGCAGCCGTGCAGCAGGAAGTCCTGTTCCTCGTGGCCCACCAGCGGCAGGTCGGCCATGTCGCCATGGAAACCATCGACCAGCGCCAGCAACAGACGCTTGAACTCGCCGAGCATGCGCTCGATGGTCGACTCGTCGAAGTAACGCTGGTCATACGACAGGTGCAGACCGAGGTCATCGCCCGGGTAGCACACCGCCGTCAGCGGGAAGTTGGTGTGGGTACGGCCGGAGTCCGAAGTCGCGTTGAGGCTCTGCGCACGGTCCAGCACCGAGACTTCCACCGGGGCGTTCTCGAACACAAACAGACTGTCGAACAGCGGCTGGCCTTTCGGCAGTTCGCTCTGTTCCTGAATGCTCACCAGCGGCAAGTATTCGTACTCGCGCAGTTGCATGTTGCTGTCGAGCAGTCCGCTCAACCACTGCCGCACGCTGGCGCGTTCGTCGTCCGCCGGGATCTGCACCCGCAACGCAATGCTGTTGATGAACAGGCCGACGGTGCGTTGCATCTCCGGCAACTCCACCGGGCGCCCGGCCACGGTCACGCCGAACAGCACGTCGCGATCACCGCTCATGCGGCGCAGCACCAGTGCCCATGCCGCCTGGGCGAAGGTGTTGATGGTCAGTTGATGGGCCTGGGCCAGCTCGCGCAGACGGGCGCCGTCCTCGACATTCAGTCGCGTGTAGCGGTCACCAACGATCATGCCGCCGCTTTCACCCGCATGTTCACGCAGGAACGGCCGGTCGCTCGGGATCGGCGTGGTGCGCTCGAACCCTCGCAGGTTCTGCTGCCACCACTGGCGTGCCTCGGCCAGGCTCTGGCGTTGCAGCCAGCCGATGTAGTCGCGGTAACGCGGCGGCAGCGACAACTGTGCTTCGCGACCTTCACCGAGGGCGGTGTAGATCTCGAAGAAATCGTTCATCAGCAGCGAACGACACCAGGCATCGATGAGGATGTGGTGGTTGCTCATCATGAACCAGTAACGCGCCGCGCCGACCTTGATCAGGCGCAGGTGGAACGGTGCCTGATTGAGCAGATCGAAGCCGGCCTCGCGCTCGCTTTTCAGCAGCGCCTGCAGCTTCGGTTCTTGCTCTTCTTCGGCAACGGCGCTCCAGTCCAGGTACTCGATCGGCGTGCGGCCCGGCGTGTGGATCACTTGCAGCATGTCCTCGCCGACGTTCCAGCAGAACGAGGCACGCAACGCTTCATGACGGGCGACCACCGCTTGCCAGGCCTGGGCGAAACGCTCGGGATCGAGCTCGCTGTTGATGCGGTAGCGATCCTGCATGTAGTACAGACCGGTGCCCGGTTCGAGCAAGGTGTGCAGCAACATGCCTTCCTGCATCGGCGTCAGCGGATAGACGTCTTCGATCTGCGCGGCTGGCACCGGCAGGGCATCGAGTTGCGCCTGGGTCAGTTTCGCCAGCGGGAAGTCCGACGGTGTCAGGCCGCCGGCTTCGTCCTGCAGGCAATGTTCGATCAGACTTTGCAGCTCGCCGAGGTAAGCGTCGGCCAGGTCATTGATGGTCTGCGCGTCATAACGTTCGGCGCTGAAGGTCCAGCGCAGCAACAGTTCACCGCCATACACCTGACTGTCGATGCTCAGCTCGTTGGGCAGCGGCGCCTGCGGATCGTGGGCTGCACCGACCGGCTCATCCAGCGGACGGAACAGTGCATCGCTGGCGAAACTCTGGTCGAACTGGCCGAGGTAGTTGAAGGTCACCGGAGCATTCGGCAACGCCGCCATGCTGCGCTGGCTGAGGTCATCGGCCAGATAACGCAGCACGCCATAACCGAGGCCTTTGTGCGGCACGGCGCGCAGTTGCTCCTTGATCGCCTTGATCGAAGCGCCCTGCCCGGCGGCCTCTTCGATGTTGTGCGGGGTCAGGCGCAACGGATAGGCGCTGGTGAACCAACCGACAGTGCGGGTCAGGTCGATCTCGTCGAACAGGGTTTCGCGGCCGTGGCCTTCCAGTTGGATCAATGCCGACGGCTGCCCGCTCCAGCGGCACAGCACGCGGGCCAGCGCGGTCAGCAGCAGGTCGTTGACCTGCGTGCGGTAGGCGCGCGGCGTTTGCTGCAGCAATTGTCCGGTACGCTCGGCATCCAGGCGCACGCTGACGGTTTGCGCGTGACGATTCTGCTGTCCGCCCTGCGGGTTTTCGCACGGCAGCTCGGCGTTCGGCCCGGCCAGTTGGGTTTGCCACCAGTTCAGTTCCTCGCGCAACGATTCGCTGCCGGCATAGGCCTGCAAACGTGCTGCCCAATCCTTGAAGGCACTGGTTTTCGCCGGCAGTTGTACCGACTGTTCGGCGTCGAGCTGGCGATACACGGTTTGCAGATCGTCAAGCAGCACGCGCCACGACACACCGTCGACCACCAGGTGATGGATCGCAATGAACAGGCGTTGCTGACCTTCGGGCCCGTCCACCAGCAAGGCGCGCAGCAGCGGGCCGGTTTGCAGATCGAGACTGCGCTGGGCATCGGCAAACAGCGCTGCGCACTTGTCCATCGCCGCCACCCGCACCTGCCACAACACCTCGGCGTCGGACACCGGTTGATGCGTGGCCTGCCATTGATCGTTGACCTGGGTGAAACGCAGACGCAGGGCGTCGTGCTGCTCGATCACCGTCAGCAGCGCCTGTTCCAGACGATGCGGTTCCAGCGCCACGCTCGGCTCCAGCAGCAGCGCCTGGTTCCAGTGCTGACGCTCGGGGATTTCAGTGTCGAAGAACCAGTGCTGAATCGGCGTCATGGCCGACTCGCCGACCACCAGCCCCTGCTCGGCGGTGGCTTGCTCGCTACGGCTGGCGACAGCGGCCAGGGTCTGCACCGTCTGATGCTGGAACAGATCCCGTGGACTGAAATGAATGCCCTGCTGCCGCGCACGGCTGACCACTTGAATCGACAGAATCGAGTCGCCACCGAGTTCAAAGAAGTTGTCATTGAGACCGACCTGTTTGACGTTGAGCACCTCGCACCAGATCTGTGCCAGGGTCTGCTCCAACTCGCTGCTCGGGGCGACGTAGTGCTGACGATTCAGCTCGGGATCCGGCGCCGGCAAGGCGCGGCGGTCGAGTTTGCCGTTGGCGGTCAGCGGCATGCTCGCCAGCAGGATCAGGTGCGTCGGCACCATGTAATCCGGCAGTTGCGCCTTGAGGTGTGACTTCAGTGCTTCGCGCAACTCGGCCTGGTGGGTTTCGCTTTGTTCGGCGACATCGCTGACCAGGTAGCCCACCAGTTGCTTGCCGCTCGGCGCATCCAGCGCCAGCACCACCGCTTCGCGGATCGAGTGGTGATCGAGCAGACGGGTTTCGATCTCGCCCAACTCGATGCGGAAACCACGGATTTTCACCTGATGGTCGATCCGCCCCAGATATTCCACCAGCCCATCGGCACGCTGGCGCACCAGATCGCCGGTGCGGTACATGCGCCCGCCATCGGCGGCAAACGGGTCAGCCACGAAACGCTCGGCGCTGATGCCCGGACGGTCGTGATAGCCCTGGGCCAGACCGGCACCGCCGACGAACAACTCACCGGTCGCGCCTTGCGGCACCAGTGCCAGATCGGCGTCGAGAATGTACGCCACACGGTCACCGATCACGCTGCCGATCGGCACGCTGCCGGCGCCCTCTTCCAGCACTCCCGGCGCCAGACTGGCCAGCGGCATGACCACGGTTTCAGTCGGGCCATAGGCGTTGAAGAACAGGCTCGGTTTGAATGCGGCGCGAATCCGTTGCAGGTGCTCGCCGGTCAGTGCTTCGCCACCGGTGATGATCATCCGCACCGGCAGGGTTTCATTCTGTGTGGCGAGGAATTGCGCCAGCTGACTGCCGTAGCTCGGGGTGAAACCGAGCACATTGATCCGATGAGTGCGGATCAAGTCGCAGATCTCCTCCGCGTCCCACTGCCCTTGCGCCCGCAACACCACCTGCGCGCCGCTGAGCAACGGCACCAGCAGACGCTCGGTGGCGGCGTCGAAGTTGATCGAATAGAAGTGCAGTTCGCAGTCGTCCGCACGCATGCCGAAACGCTCGATCACCGCCTGGCAATGCATGGCGATTTCACCGTGCGACACCACCACGCCTTTCGGCTGGCCGGTCGAGCCCGAGGTGTAAATCAGATAGGCCTGATGCTGCGGCAGGCTGATAAAGGGCAGCTCAGTGGCCGGGTAATCCGCCGGCGCCGCGCTGTCATCCTCCAGGCACCAGCGCGCCACGCTCGACGGCAAATCACCGAGGGCAGTGAACATCGCCCGGTCGCTGAGCAGCAGACCGATGCGGCTGTCTTCGATCATGTAGTGCAGGCGATCGAGCGGGTATTCCGGGTCCAGCGGCACATAAGCGCCACCGGCCTTGAGAATCGCCAGCAGGCCGACGACCATTTCCAGCGAGCGCTCCAGCGCCAGACCGACCCGCACCTGCGGACCGACCCCACGCTCGCGCAGGGCCCAGGCCAGACGATTGGCGCGGGCATCGAGTTCGGCGTAGCTCAACGTCTGCCCGGCGAACGTCAGCGCCGGCGCGTCTTTGCGCGCCAGCGCCTGCTCGGCGAACAGGTGATGGATGCATTGATCGAGACGCCGTTCGCCCGGTTCGACACCGAGGCTGTCGAGCAGGTGTTGCTGCTCAGCCGGGTCGAGCAGCGGCAACTGGCTCAGACGCTGTTGCGGATCGGCGATCAACGCTTCCAGCAGGTTGCGCCAATGTTTGGCCATGCGCGCAATGGTCGGTTCATCGAACAGATCGGTGCTGTAGGTCAGGCAGCAACCGAGACGATGGTCGAGGTCGGTGACTTCCAGGTTGAGGTCGAACTTGGTCGCCCGCGCATCGTTGGCCAGGTACTCGACGGTCATCCCGGCGAGCATGCGGCTCTGCTGGAACTCCCAGCGCTGCACGTTGCACATCACCTGGAACAGCGGGTTGTACGCCGCACTGCGTGGCGGTTGCAGCGCTTCGACCAGATGATCGAACGGCAGGTCCTGATGCGACTGGCCTTCGATCACGGTGTGGCGCACTTGCTCGAACAACTCGCCGACCGACATCTGCCCGTCGAGCTGGCAACGCAGCACCTGGGTGTTGAGGAACGCGCCGATCAGCCCTTCGCTTTCCGGGCGGATTCGGTTGGCCACCGGCGCGCCGATGCGCAGGTCGGTCTGGCCGCTGTAGCGGTAGAGCAAGGTGGCGAGCGCAGCGGTCATGGTCATGAACAGGGTCAGACCGTTTTGCGCATTGAACGCTCGGACGCGGGCGGCGAGGTCATCACTGAGGTCGAAACGGAACAGTTCACCCTGATGGCTTTGCACCGGCGGACGCGGACGGTCCCCGGGCAGTTCCAGCAACGGATGTTCGCGACCGAGTTGCGCGGTCCAGTAGTCGAGTTGGCGCTGACGTTCACCGGACTCCAGCCACTGCCGCTGCCAGACGCTGTAATCGAGGTACTGCACCGGCAACGCTTCCAGCGGCGAGTCGCGTTCATCGACGAAGGCTTCGTACAGCGCGCTGAGCTCGCGGGCAAAAATGTCCATTGCCCAGCCTTCGGTGACGATGTGGTGCAGGGTCAGGACAAAGTAATGCTCGTGCTCGGCGGTCTTGACCAGGCAGGCGCGCAGCAGCGGGCCGCTTTCCAGGTCGAACGGCAAATGCGCTTCTTCGTCGGCCAGTTGCTGGACTTTCTGTTCGCGCTGGTCAGCCGGCAGTTTCGAGAAATCCTTCCAGCCCATGCGCACGCCAGTCTCGGCATGCACCTGTTGACGGGCAACGCCATCGACGCTCGGGAACGTGGTGCGCAGGGTTTCGTGGCGCAGGATCAACGCCTGCAAGGCCGACTCGAAATGCTCGACATGCAACACGCCGCGCAGGCGGGCCATGCCGCCGACGTTGTACGCCGGGCTGTCCGGCTCCATCTGCCAGAGGAACCACATGCGCTGTTGCGAGTACGACAACGGCACCGCTTGGCTGCGATCGACTTTGGCAATCGGCGGCTGTTGGTTGGTCTGGCCGCTGGCCTGGATCAGGCGGATCTGCTCGGCAAAATCGCCGAGTTCGCTGTGTTCGAACAAGGCGCGCAACGGTAGCTCGACGTCACAGGCCTGACGGCTGCGCGAGATGATTTGTGTAGCCAGCAACGAGTGTCCGCCGAGGGCGAAGAAGTCGTCGCGCAGACCGATCCGTGGCAGACCCAGCACTTCACGCCAGATCGCGGCGATCTGTTGTTCCAGCTCGGTGGCCGGTTCGACGTGCTCACGCACTTGCCACTGTGGCTCCGGCAAGGCGCGACGGTCGAGCTTGCCGCTCGGGCTCAGGGGCATCGCGTCCAGGCGCATCAGTTGCGCCGGGACCATGTATTCCGGCAGTTCGCCGGCCAGTGCGGTTTTCAGGCGGGCGATCTGTGCGTCCTGATCTTCGCTGGCGTCGACAGCGGTGAAGTAGCCGATCAATTGCGCGCCGGCCGCGGTTTCGCGCACCAGCACCACGGCCTGGGCGACGCCGTTTTGCGCCAGCAGGCGCGCTTCGATTTCTTCCGGTTCAACGCGGAAACCACGCAGTTTGACCTGCTGATCGAGACGCCCGAGGTATTCGATCACGCCGTCCGAGGTCCAGCGTGCACGGTCACCGGTGCGGTACAGACGCGCGCCCTGCTCGCCCAACGGGTCGACCACAAAGCGCTCGGCCGTCAGTGCCGGACGACCAAGGTAACCCCGGGCCAGACCGATGCCACTGATGCACAGTTCACCCGGTACACCGGCCGGCACAGGATTGAGCTCGGCGTCGAGCACGCGGCAGATCACGTTGCCCAGCGGCCGGCCAATCGGCGAGCGCTCGCCATCGGCCGTGGTGCAGTGCCAGTGAGTGACGTTGATGGCGGTTTCGGTCGGGCCGTAACGGTTGTGCAGTTGCACCGCCGGCAGTTGCGCCAGTACGCGGTTGCGCAGTTCCGCCGGCAGCGCTTCGCCGCCGGAGAATAACCGGCGCAGGCTGGTGCATTCGGCGCTCAGCGGTTCATCGATGAACAGCGAAAGCAGCGGCGGTACGAAGTGCAGCGTGGTCACACCGTATTCCTGCACCAGTTGCGCGATGCGATGCGGATCGCGATGCTCGCCCGGCGCGGCAATCAGCAAACGCGCGCCAGTGATCAGCGGCCAGAAGCATTCCCACACCGACACGTCGAAACTGATCGGCGCCTTTTGCATCAGCACATCGCTGTCGTTCAGGCGATAGCTGTTCTGCATCCACTGCAGCCGTTCGGCCAATGCGGCGTGGGTGTTGCCGACGCCTTTCGGTTGCCCGGTGGAACCGGAGGTGTAAATCACATAGGCGAGGTTGTCGCCGTGCAGGTGCAGACCGGGCGCCTGGCTCGGCCAGTTTTCCAGGTGCAACGCGTCCATGGCGATGACGCTGACGCCGTCACTGGCAGGTAGACGCTCGAGCAAAGCAGTCTGGGTCAGCAGCAGTTCGACGCCGCTGTCGCTGAGCATGTAGGCCAGACGTTCGGCCGGGTAATCCGGATCCAGCGGCACGTAAGCGCCACCGGCCTTGATGATCGCCAGCAGGCCGATCAGCAGTTGCGGCGAACGCTCGGCAGCGATTGCCACGCACACATCCGGTCCCACACCTTTGTCGCGCAGATAGTGCGCGAGGCGGTTGGCCTGGGCGTGCAATTCGGCGAAGTCGAGGCTACCTCCGTCCCACACCAGCGCGGTGCGTTCCGGCGTCTGCCGCGCCTGTTCGTTGAGCAGTTCCGGCAGCCATTGCTGCGCCGGGGTGCACGGGGCGACGCTCCATGCCTTTTGCTGTTCGTGCTCACACGGAGTCAGCAGTTGCAGGTCGCCGATCGCCTGTTGCGGTTGTTCGCAGACAGCGCGCAGCAGATTGCTGAAGTGTTCGGCCAGACGCTCGATGGTCGCCGCGTCAAACAGTTCATCGGCGTAGTCGAAGGACAAGGTCAGGCGTCCGTTGCGATCTTCTTCGCTGTGCAGTTGCAGGTCGAACTTGGCCTCGCGGCTGTGCCACGGCAACTCTTCGGCGAGCAGGCCCGGCAGGCGTTTGAGCGCACTCAAGTCGCGTTGCTGGTGGTTGAACATGACCTGAAACAGTCCCTGTTCGCGAGCCTGCGGGAACGCTTCGAGCAGTTGTTCGAACGGCAGATCCTGATGGGCCTGAGCCCCCAGCGCAGCCTCGCGGGTCTGCGCCAGCAACTCGACAAACGACTGCCGCGAATCAACCTCGGCCCGCAGTACCTGGGTGTTGATGAAGAAGCCGATCAGGCCCTGGGTTTCCAGGCGCGGACGGTTGGCATTGGGGATGCCGATGCGGATATCGCGTTGACCGCTGTAGCGATGCAGCAGACTCTGGAACGCCGAGAGCAACAGCATGAATGGCGTCGATTGATGCGCCTGCGCAGTCTGCTTGATCGCGTCGCTGAGGCTGACGCCGAGGCGCACGCTGTGGCGCGCGGCGCTGTGCAATTGTCTGGCCGAGCGCGGGTGATCGGTGGCCAGTTCCAGCACCGGATGGTCGTCGCCCAGCCGGGCTTTCCAGTACGCCAGTTGCCGCTCGCCCTCGCCTTGCGCCAGCCATTGGCGCTGCCAGCTGCCGTAGTCGGCGTAGTGGGTGGGCAGCGGGGCGAGTTCGGCGCGCTGGCCTTGGGATGCCGCAGCGTACAGGCGCGAGAATTCATCGATCAGCACGTTCAGCGACCAGCCGTCGGCGATGATGTGGTGCAACGTCACCAGTAACTGGTGATCTTCGTCGTCGAGGCGCACCAGCGTCACCCACAGCAGCGGGCCTTTTTCCAAATCGAATTGTGTGCGTGCTTCGTCTTCGCGGATCTGTTGCGCGCGGGCTTCACGCTCGTGCACTGGCAAGTCGCTGAGGTCAATCAGTTGCAGATTGAATTCAGGCGCCGCCTCGACCTGTTGCAGCGCCACACCGTCACGCTCGAAAAAGCGCGTGCGCAGCGATTCGTGGCGTTCGATCAGTTGCTGGAAGCTGGCGCGCAGCGCATCTTCATCCAGCTCGCCACGCAGACGCAGGGCGCCGGGAATGTTGTAGGCGCCGCTGTGCGGATCGAGTTGCCAGGTGATCCACAGACGGTTTTGCGCCAGCGATTGCTGCAGTGCTTCAGTGCGCGACAACGGGGTGATTTCGCCTTGGGCGCTGCCGCCGTCCTGTTGCTGTTGCGCCACGGCAGCGGCGAATGCGGACAGGGTCGGCGCCTCGAACAGCAGACGCAGGTTCAGCTCCAGGCCCAGTTCTTCGCGCACCTTGGCGATCACTTGAGTTGCTGCAATCGAGTTGCCGCCGAGCAGGAAGAAGTGGTCGTCGGCGTTGACCTGTTTGAGATTGAGTTGCTCGGCCCAGAGCTTGCCAATCAAGGCTTCCAGCTCGGAAGCCGCCAGGGTCGATTCGGTATTTTGCACTTCGGCGGACGGGAACACCGCGTAGCTGTCGAGGCTGCCATCGGCCAGACGCGTGCGGCACGCCGAGCGTTGCAGCTTGCCGCTGGACGTCTTCGGCAGCGCGCCCGGGTTGAGCAGCACCACCACGCTTGGTGCTTCCTGACAAGCCTCGGCCACTGCCTGGCGAATGGCTTTGATCAGTGCTTCGGGCGGCAGGATTTTTTGCACGCTGCGGCTGATTTCCGCCGCGATGCCAATGCCTTCTTCACCGTCCTGATTGACCGCGAATGCCGCGACGCGACCTTTGCGTACCACTTCCACTTCACGCTCGACGGTTTGCTCGATGTCCTGCGGATAGAGGTTGTGACCGCGCACGATCAGCATGTCTTTCAGGCGCCCGGTGATGAACAGTTCACCGTCGCGGATGAAGCCCAGGTCACCCGTGCGCAGCCAGGTGCGACCGGCGTGCTGGACGAAGGTCTTGGCGCTGGCCTCGGGATTGCGCCAGTAGCCGTGGGCGATGCTCGGGCCGGCGGCCCAGACTTCACCGACGAGGTTGTCAGCTCGTTCTTTGAGCGTGACCGGGTCGGCAATCAGCACCGCGTGATCGGGCTGGCTGATGCCACAACTCATGATCGCACTGCCGTCGCCCGGCTCGGCACGATTTTGCGCCAGCGCTTGATCGTCCACGCGTAATGCAGGAATACCGGTGCCGCGCGGTGTGCCGGCAACGAACAGGGTCGCTTCGGCCAAACCATAGGATGCCATGAAGCTGTCTTCGCTGAAGCCGCACGCGGTGAACTTCTCGGCGAAGCGCTCGAGGGTATCGAGACGGATCGGTTCGGAACCGGAATAGGCCACGCGCCAGCGGCTCAGGTCGAGTCGCTCCAGCGCCGATTCGCTGACCCGCTCGCTGCACAAGCGATAGGCGAAATCCGGCCCGCCGCTGATGGTGCCGCCGTATTGGCTAATCGCTTCAAGCCAGCGCAACGGACGACCGAGGAAGTACGCCGGCGACATCAGGATGCACGGCACGCCGCTGAAAATCGGCTGCAGTAATCCGCCGATCAGGCCCATGTCGTGGTACAGCGGCAGCCAGCTGACGATCACGTCGTCGGGGTTCACGTCAATGCCGAAACCGTGGCGAATCAGCAGCTCGTTGGCCACCAGATTGCCGTGGCTGACCTGCACGCCTTTGGGCAGCGCGGTAGAACCGGAGGTGTATTGCAGAAAGGCGATGTGGTCCTGCGGCAGGGTCGGCTCAATCCAGGACTCGGCCAGCGTGTTGTCAAGCGTATCGACGCACAGCAACGGCGGCGCGCCTTCGATGTGTTGCAAGGCATCGCGCAGGTCGGCGCTGGTCAGCAGCAAACGCGGTTCGGCATCGGCAATGATCGACAGCAGGCGTTCCTGATGATGACGACGGGCGGACTCCGGCGGATAAGCCGGCACCGCGATCACCCCGGCGTACAGGCAACCGAAAAACGCCGCGACGTAATCCGCGCCGCTGGGGAACAGCAGCACCGCGCGATCACCGAACTCAGCCTGGGCCTGCAATGCGGCAGCAATGGTGCGCGCGCGTTGATCCAGTTCGCGGTAACTGAGCACCACGCCCTGCTCCTCGGTTTCGGCGAGAAAGCGCAGGGCCAGGCGCTCCGGCGTGTGTGCCGCACGGCGCTGGAGGGCTTGGACCAGAGTGCTGGGGAGTTCGAACGCGTCGGTCATGAGGTTTCCTGCCTGAATTCGGCTTGCTAGTGGAATCGAGGTGCTGCGTCACGCCGGTCGAGGGCGTGCAGGGCGTGGTCTGTGCCGACCGCGCAAGGCTTGCGGAATGCTGTCTGGCCGGGGCTGTGCGCCCGAAGCCATTCACCAATGAGAACGGATGACGTCTGCAAATAATTAGTCAGCGGGCAGGATCGCCAACGGGGGCCGGGGTGTGGCGGTGTGTCGCAGTTCTCGATTCGCACCTTTACGGAGCATTAGTTCTCTTTCTCAATTGACAATCATTATCATTCAACATAATTTGTCGCTCGATGTGTAGGACGGCCTCGTCCCCCGGCGTCCCACTAACCTATTGGCAGCAAGGTGATTTCCATGACGGAACAAGTATCCACAAGCAGGTGCGATTCACCGCTACTTCAGGCCTTCGTCGACAATCGACTGATTCTGGTCAAGATCGCAGCGCGCATTACCGGTTGCCGTTCGCGCGCCGAAGACGTGGTGCAGGATGCGTTCTTCCGCTTGCAATCGGCGCCGCCGATCACCTCGTCGATCAAGGCGCAATTGAGTTACCTGTTCCAGATCGTGCGCAACCTCGCCATCGATCACTACCGCAAACAGGCGCTGGAACAGAAATACTCGGGCCCCGAAGAGGAAGGGTTGAATGTGGTCATTCAGGGCGCTTCGCCGGAAACCTCGCACATCAATTTCTCGACGCTGGAGCACATCGCCGACGCGCTGACCGAACTGCCCAGCCGCACCCGTTACGCCTTCGAGATGTACCGCCTGCACGGCGTGCCGCAAAAGGACATCGCCAAGGAACTCGGCGTCTCGCCGACCTTGGTCAACTTCATGATCCGCGATGCACTGGTGCACTGCCGCAAGGTGTCGGGCAGCCGTGGGGATGCGGCCTCGATGGGTCGGCGCTAAGTCCGGTTCATCGCAGAAAAAAGATCGCAGCCTTCAGCAGTTCCTACAGAGGAATACCTTTCATGTAGGAGCTGCCGAAGGCTGCGATCTTTTGCTTTTACGCCAGCTTGCACCGATCAAAAAACCGCTCACGCCCCAGAATCATCAAAGCCGCGCGCTTGTGCGGAAAGTCGAACTCCTTCTCGCAGTGGAAGCACTGGTTGTGCATGTGGCCGATCATCTTCGCGTTATCGGCACGCGGTTCAGCGACCACACGCTGGGTCCGCGGATCATCCAGAAACAGGTAGTGCACCAGCGCCGACAACCAGCTCGCGACCTTGTGCGGGCCACGGTGGTTTTCCTCTCCCACCAGCATATGAATGCCACGGTCGTAATTGTCGGCGTCGTAGAACGGCGCGATACGGTCTTCCTTGGCCCAGTAGGCCTCGAAATAGGCAAACGGTTGATCATCAAAACAGCCGATCAGCGTCAGGGTGTGCGGATCGGCATCGAGCTTGCTCAGGTACTCGCGATGCTGATCGAGACTGCCCTCCTCCTGCCAGAAACTGGCGACTCGCGGGCTGTTCTGCCAGCGATTGAACCGCGCCAGATCCTGCTCGATCTCCACCGTACGCAGGGAAATCCACGCACCGAGACGCGCATCGAAACGCCGATAGACCTCGCCACGCGGCTTCGCCGAGCGCAGCGGATGGCGCTTGCCGTGACTGATCACCATTTGTTGCGGGTAGCTGCCGGTCAGCGACGTGCCCAGCCAGGGTTGCGGCAACTGCCAGAACAGGGTGCGTTCGCAGCGGTATTCGCCAGCCACTTCGGTGCTGACCAGCAAACCGCTGAGCAACGCTTCAGTGGGTGGTTGATCGAGTTGCCAGAGCAGTTGCTGACAGTCCGGATCGCGTGCGAACAACCAGTAACAGGCCGCCCACAGCGCCTGCCCCACAGGCAGTGCATAACGCTCGTCGAGCTGGATCGGGCCTTTGGCCAGGCGATCCAGGCGCAGGCGAATCAGCGGTTGCCCGTCCAGGCTCAGGCTCAGACGGCTTTCAGTGGCATCGGCTACCAGTTGGCTGCCCGAAGGCAGGGCCAGGGCAGTCAGGTCATTCAGATTGGACATGGGTCGGGCTCACGATAATCGTCGACAGTTCAACGATGGGACGTGAGCCGAGAGGAGAAATTTAGCCGCCTGGATGAAAATCGGTCAGGGATGAGCCACCGGCACCACGGCAATCTTGTAAGGATCGAAGATCTTCAGCATCTGGCCATTGTTGCGCAAACCCTGCAGCAACTTGCCGAACGCCTCGCCAGTGATCGGTGCCGTCGGACGCAGAATGGCGTAATGGTGGTAGACCTGATCGATGCGTTGCGACACCAGCAATTCGTCACGCACTTTTTCGTTGCGCAGCAGATAATCGAACAGGTACGAGCGCGTGACCAGAGCGATGTCGGCGCGCCCGCGCAGCACCATCAGCAGGTTGCTGTCGTGGGAATAGGTCAGCGTCGCGTTGAAGGTATCGGCGAGGTACTTGGGATCGGCGTTGAAGTTGGCGAACTCATAGTGATAACCGCTGTACAGCGCCAGGCGTTTGCCCTTGAGGTCGGCGAAATAGTTCTGCTGGCGACCGTCTTCACGTTGCGCGACGAAAATCTCGGCATCTTCCAGGCCCATATCGACGTCGGTATGAGGAATCTCCTTCCAGCCCCAATCGGGGTTCTCGAAGATCGCCATGTCGATCCGGCCCTGCTTGAAATCACCGAAACGCCGAGGAATCGAAGTCGGTACCAGTACGAACTGATAGTCCGCCTGCAGTGCATTGAGCGCCTCGACCAGTTGCGGCAGCAAGCCAGTGTCGGCACCACTTTCCGGACGCACGGTGTAAGGCGGAAAATGCGCCGCGCCCACCCGAACCAGTTGCGCTGCCTGTGCGGGTAGCACCCAAAATACCGCCAGCGCTACGAGCAAAAGCCCTGCGGTCGTCCGAATTGGCGAAGACTTCAAAACACCCCACTCCCCGAAAAAATGGCAATCAATGCATTCAAGCTAGGCGGTTTCGCCCAGTTAGCCAGTTTCCCGGCCTGTTAGAAAGTGGACTGGCGCTCTTCGAGCACCAGAATCAGCGCTTCATCGGCCAACTGATCAAGGCTCAGGCTGCCGCCGGCACGGAACCAGGTGGTGGTCCAGGACAGTGCGCCGGTGAGGAAACGACGGGTAATGAAAACATCGCCACGGATAAACCCGGCGTCCTTGGCTTCGCCCAGCACTTGCAACCAGATCTCTTCATAGACGTCACGCAGGGCCAGCACCCGGGCCTGCCCCTCCTCGGACAACGAACGCCACTCGTAGACCAGCACCGCCATCGCTTCGCCGCTGCCGCCCATGATCGACTGCAACTCGCAACGAATCAGCGCCAGCACCCGCTCCCGCACACTGGCGGCTTCGGCCAGCGCGGCGCGCATCAACGCGGTGTTGTAGACGATGGTCTCTTCCATCACCGCACGAAGGATTTCATCCTTGCTTTTGAAGTGATGAAAAATGCTCCCGGACTGAATCCCCACCGCCCCGGCCAGATCGCGCACGGTGGTGCGTTCATAGCCTTTGTTGCGGAACAGGTGGGCGGCCACTTGCAGCAGTTTGCCGCGAGCGCTGTCAGGGTCGGTCAGTTGGCCTTGGTCGACCAGTTCGCGCATGACCCTCAGGGCTTTTTGCTCGTCCACCCGTTCTCTCCTACAGTCGATCAGTCTGTTGCCCCCTGAACACGCAGGGTTGCGCGCAATTTAAGCCGCAGGCGGCAACCAAGCAAGCGCTTGGGCAGAAGATATTTCAGCTGTTTACAAACCAAGCGCTTGCTTGGTAGCCTCCAGACACTTCTGTCGCAGGTTCCTGAGTCGGAGATCACCATGCCCACGACCGTTCGCATCGGATGCGCCAGCGCATTCTGGGGTGACACCAGCACCGCCGCCGCCCAGCTCGTGGCAGGCGGGCGCCTGGATTATCTGGTGTTCGATTACCTGGCCGAGATCACGATGTCGATCATGGCCGGCGCCCGCATGAAGGACCCACAGGCCGGGTTCGCCGGGGATTTTGTCGAGGTGCTCGCGCCGCTGCTGCCGCAACTGGTCGAACAGAAGATTCGCGTGATCAGCAACGCTGGCGGGATCAATCCGAAAGCCTGTGCCGCCGCCCTGCAGGCCGCCTGCGACAAGGCCGGGGTCAGTCTGAAAATCGCCGTGCTGCTCGGCGACGACCTGCAACCGCAATTCAAGCAACTCGCCACTCAAGGCATCCACGAAATGTTCAACGGCGCACCGCTGCCGCCGATGTGCGTATCGACCAACGCCTACCTCGGCGCGCCGGGCATCGTCGAGGCTCTGCGCCTGGGCGCCGACATCGTCATCACCGGGCGCGTGGTCGACAGCGCGGTGGTCAGCGCGGCGCTGGTGCATGAGTTCGGCTGGGCGTGGCACGACTACGACAAACTCGCTCAGGCGGCGTTGGCCGGGCACATCATCGAGTGCGGCGCACAATGTACCGGGGGCAATTTCACCGACTGGCGCGATGTGCCGGATTACGAACACATCGGCTTTCCCATCGTCGACGTCAGCGCCGACGGCCAGTTCATCGTCAGCAAACCCGAGGGCTCCGGCGGGTTGGTGACGCCACTGACGGTTGGCGAGCAGATGCTCTATGAAATCGGTGATCCGCAGGCGTATCTGTTGCCGGATGTGGTCTGCGATTTCACTCAGGTGAAACTGCAGCAACAGGGCAAAAACGCCGTGCATGTGCACGGTGCCAAAGGCTTGCCACCCAGCGATAAATACAAGGTCAGCGCCACTTACCCGGACGGCTTTCGCTGCACCGCCAGTTGCCTGATCGCCGGCATCGATGCGGTGTCCAAGGCCCGGCGCGTGAGCCAGGCGATCATCGACAAAACCTCGGAAATGTTCAGCCAGCGCGGCTGGCCGCCCTACAGCGAAGTCGATATCGAACTGCTCGGCAGTGAAGCCACTTACGGCCCTCACGGTCAGCGCCGTGACAGCCGCGAGGTGGTGATCAAACTCGCGGTGCGCCATCCACTGAAACCGGCGCTGATCCTGTTCTCCCGGGAAATCGCCCAGGCCGCGACCGGCATGGCGCCCGGACTGACCGGCATCGTCGGCGGACGGCCGACGGTCTATCCGCTGATCCGGCTGTTCTCGTTCCTGATCGACAAAAACGCCTGCACCCTGCAAATCGACATGGCCGGTGAGCAATATCCCTGCGCCCTGCCCGCGCAGACACCACTCGACAGCCACGCTCTGCCAACCCCCGAACAGCCACCCAAACCCCAGGGCCGCGCCGACGCCAGCGTGGCGTTGGTAAAACTGGCGGTGGCGCGCTCCGGTGACAAGGGCAACCACAGCAACATCGGCGTCCTGCCGCGTCGACCGGAATACCTGCCTTGGATCGCCGAAGCGCTGACGCCAGCGGTGATCGTCGACTGGATGCGCCACGTGTTCGACCCGATTCACGGCCGGGTCGAACGCTGGTACCTGCCCGGCACCCACAGCCTGAATTTCCTGCTGGAAAACGCCCTCGGTGGCGGTGGTGTGGCAAGTCTGCGCATCGATCCCCAGGGCAAGGCCTTCGCCCAGCAACTGCTGGAAATCCAGATCCCGGTGCCGCAGAGCATCGCCGAACAACTCGACTAGAGGTTGGGCTTCATGGCTTACGCATCGATTTTCAAAGCCGATCTGTTCAGCGGCCAGACCCTCATCGTCACCGGTGGCGGCAGTGGCATCGGCCGTTGCACCGCCCATGAACTGGCAGCGCTCGGAGCCAGAGTGCTGCTGGTCGGGCGCAAGCCGGAAAAACTGCAGAAAGTCGCCGCCGAAATCGCCGAAGACGGTGGCCGCGCCCATTGGCACGCCTGCGACATCCGTGACGAAGACGCGGTAAAACAACTGGTCACTGAGCTGATCGCCGAACACGGGCCGATCCACGGTCTGGTCAACAATGCCGGCGGCCAATACCCGTCGCCACTGGCCGCGATCAATCAGAAAGGCTTCGAAACCGTGCTGCGCACCAATCTGGTCGGCGGCTTCCTGATGGCCCGGGAAGTGTTCAACCAGTCGATGAGCAAACACGGCGGCAGCATCGTCAACATGCTCGCCGACATGTGGGGCGGCATGCCCGGCATGGGCCATTCCGGCGCGGCACGCTCGGGGATGGACAACTTCACCAAGACCGCCGCATTCGAGTGGGGTTACGCCGGGGTGCGGGTCAATGCGGTGGCGCCGGGGTGGATCGCGTCCAGCGGCATGGACACGTATGAAGGCGCGTTCAAAGCGGTGATCCCGACCTTGCGCGAACACGTACCGCTCAAGCGCATCGGCACCGAATCGGAAGTCAGTGCGGCGATTGTTTTCCTGCTCAGTCCGGCGGCGGCGTTCATCAGTGGCAGCACCTTGAAAATCGATGGCGCAGCCAGCCTCGGCAGCCGTGCATGGCCGCTGCACAAGGCGAGCCACAGCGAGTCGTTCAACGGGTTCCATCGGGCGTACCTGCCGGACGTCCTCAAGGACAAGGAGTAAGCCATGCCGCAGATCCAGTCCCAACTCGATCCGCACAGTGATGCTTTCGCCCGCAACCGCGCGGCAATGCTCGCGGCCATCGAGCAAGTCCAGCAACTGGAACAGAACCTGCTGAACAAGGCTGCCGAAGCCAAGGGCAAATTCGACAAGCGCGGGCAATTGCTGCCCCGCGAACGCCTGAACCTGTTGCTCGACCCCGGCGCACCGTTCCTCGAACTGGCGAGCCTGGCCGGCTACAAGCTGCACGACGACAAGGACGGCAGCGCCGCCGGCGGTGGCCTGATTGCCGGCATCGGTTACGTGTCCGGCATACGGGCGATGGTGGTGGCCAATAACAGCGCGATCAAGGGCGGCACCATTTCCCCCACCGGCCTGAAGAAATCCCTGCGTCTGCAACAGATCGCCCAAGAGAACAAACTGCCGGTGATTACCCTCGCCGAAAGCGGCGGCGCCAACCTCAATTATGCGGCGGAGATATTCGTCGAGGGCGCACGCAGTTTTGCCAATCAGGCGCGGATGTCGGCCATGGGTCTGCCGCAGATCACCGTAGTGCATGGCTCGGCTACGGCCGGTGGCGCCTATCAACCGGGGCTGTCGGATTACGTGGTGGTGGTGCGCGGCAAGGCCAAGCTGTTTCTTGCCGGGCCGCCGCTGCTCAAGGCCGCGACCGGTGAAGTAGCCACCGATGAAGAACTGGGTGGCGCCGAAATGCACGCACAGGTTGCCGGCACCGCCGAATACCTGGCCGAGAACGATGCCGATGGCGTGCGCCTGGTGCGCGAGATCCTGCGCATGCTGCCGTGGAACGAACAACTGCCGTGGCTGCCGGAACCGCAATTCAAGGACCCGCTGTACCCGATCGACGAGTTGCTCGGGCTGATTCCCGACGACCCGAAGAAGCCCTACGACGTGCGCGAAATCATTGCGCGGATTGCCGATGAATCGGAGTTTCTCGAATTCAAAGGCGAGTTCGATCAGCAGACCATCTGCGGTCAGTTGAAAATCCAGGGCCGTGCCTGCGGCCTGATCGGCAACAACGGCCCGATCACCCCCGCCGGGGCGAGCAAGGCCGCGCAGTTCATTCAACTGTGCGATCAGAGCCAGACGCCGCTGCTGTTCTTCCACAACACCACCGGGTTCATGGTCGGCACCGAGTCCGAGCAGCAAGGCGTGATCAAACACGGTTCGAAACTGATTCAAGCGGTGGCCAATGCCCGAGTGCCTAAACTGACGATTGTCGTCGGTGGCTCCTACGGCGCCGGCAACTATGCGATGTGCGGGCGCGGTCTCGATCCACGCTTCATCTTCGCCTGGCCCAACAGCCGCACCGCGGTGATGGGCGGCGCGCAGGCCGGCAAGGTGCTGCGCATCGTCACCGAGGCCAAACAGCTCAAGGAAGGCCTGGTGCCGGATCCGAAAATGCTCGACATGCTCGAACAGGTCACCGCGCAGAAACTCGACAGCCAGTCCACCGCGCTTTACGGCAGCGCCAACCTGTGGGACGACGGCCTCATTGACCCGCGCGATACGCGCACCTTGCTCGGTTACCTGCTGGATATCTGCCACGAAGCCGACATCCGCACGTTGCAACCCAACAGCTTCGGCGTCAGCCGCTTCTGACTGCCACGGATCCCAAGGAGAACAATAAAAATGATCTTCACCCCGGAACACGAAGCACTGCGTCGCACCGTCCGCCAATTCGTCGAACACGAGATCAATCCACACGTCGATGAATGGGAAAAGGCCGGACGCTTTCCGATCCACGAGATTTTCCGCAAGGCCGGCGACCTTGGTCTGCTGGGGATTTCCAAACCGGAAAAATTCGGCGGCATGGGCCTCGACTACAGCTATTCGATTGTCGCCGCCGAAGAGTTCGGCACCATTCATTGCGGCGGCATTCCGATGTCGATCGGCGTGCAGACCGACATGTGCACCCCGGCGCTGGCCCGCTTCGGCTCCGATGAATTGCGCGACGAATTCCTCCGCCCCGCGATTACCGGCGAGCAGGTCGGTTGCATCGGCGTCTCGGAAGTCGGTGCCGGTTCCGATGTCGCGGGTCTAAAGACCAGCGCGCGCAAGGACGGCGACGATTACGTGATCAATGGCAGCAAAATGTGGATCACCAATTCACCGAGTGCCGATTTCATCTGCCTGCTGGCCAACACCTCGGACGACAAGCCGCACATCAACAAGTCGCTGATCATGGTGCCGATGAACAGCCCGGGCATCAGCCTCAGCTCGCACCTGGACAAGCTCGGCATGCGCAGTTCGGAGACCGCCCAGGTGTTTTTCGACAACGTGCGTGTGCCGCAGCGCAACCGCATCGGCCACGAAGGCGCCGGGTTCATGATGCAGATGCTGCAGTTTCAGGAAGAACGTCTGTTCGGCGCGGCCAACATGATCAAGGGTCTGGAATATTGCGTCGACAGCACCATCGAGTACTGCAAGGAGCGCAAGACCTTCGGCAACGCGCTGATCGACAATCAGGTGATCCACTTCCGCCTCGCCGAATTGCAGACCGAAATCGAATGCCTGCGGGCGCTGGTCTATCAGGCCACCGAGCAATATGTGAAGGGTCAGGACGTCACGCGTCTGGCCTCGATGGCCAAGCTCAAGGCCGGGCGCCTCGGTCGTGAAGTCAGCGACAGTTGCCTGCAATATTGGGGCGGCATGGGCTTCATGTGGGACAACCCGGTGGCCCGCGCCTATCGCGATGTGCGGCTGGTGTCGATCGGCGGCGGCGCCGACGAAATCATGCTGGGGATCATCTGCAAACTGATGGGCATTCTGCCGGGGAAAAAGAAATGAGCCCCCTGCCGGAATGCCAGACACTGCTGCTGGAGCGGCATGGCGGCGTATTGCACATCACCCTCAATCGACCGGACAGCCGTAATGCGATGAGCCTGCACATGGTCGCCGAACTGCGTGCGGTACTGGCGGCGGTGCGCGATGACGGCGGGGTTCGCGCTCTGGTCCTCAGCGGTGCCGGTGGGCATTTCTGTGCGGGGGGCGACATCAAGGACATGGCCAATGCCCGTGCCCAAGGGGCCGACGCTTACCGCGTGTTGAACCGCGCCTTTGGAGCTCTGCTGCAAGAAGCTCAGGACGCACCACAAGTGCTGATCACCGTTTTACAGGGCGCAGTGCTCGGTGGTGGTTTCGGGCTGGCATGTGTCAGCGATATCGCTATGGCCGATCATCAGGCGCAGTTCGGTCTGCCGGAAACCAGCCTCGGTCTGCTGCCGGCGCAGATCGCGCCGTTCGTGGTGCAACGCATCGGCCTGACCGAAACCCGTCGGCTGGCACTGACGGCCGCGCGTTTCGATGGCCAACAGGCGCGACGCCTTGGGCTGGTGCATTTTGTCGAGCAGGATCCGCAGGCATTGGCCGAACGCCTCGACGAAGTACTCGACCATGTTCTGTGCTGCGCACCGGACGCGAATGCGATGACCAAAAAGCTGTTGCTGGCCAGCGCCGGACAGCCATCGAATGAGCTGCTGGATGACGCAGCGCAATGGTTCAGTGAAGCGGTGACTGGTGTCGAAGGGATCGAGGGCACGATGGCTTTCGTGCAAAAGCGTAAACCGCGATGGGCCAACTGAAAGCTTCGCGAGCAGGCCCGCTCTCACAGGTTTTGTGAACGATGCAAATTCCTTGTGGGAGCGAGCCTGCTCGCGAAGAGGCCAGCCAACCCACCGCCAAATACTCAGGAAGATCACCATGCCCGCCCTCCACAAAATCCTGATCGCCAACCGCGGTGAAATCGCCTGCCGCATTCAGCGCACCGCCCAGGCCCTCGGCTATCGCACCGTCGCCGTATTCAGCGATGCCGACGCCGATGCCCTGCACGTGCAGATGGCCGATCAAGCGGTGAACATCGGCGCCGCACCTGTACACCAGTCCTACCTGAACATCCCGGCGATCCTCGATGCCGCGCGCCGCAGCGGCGCCGACGCGATCCACCCCGGCTACGGCTTTCTCTCGGAAAACCCAGGATTCGCCCGTGCCTGCGCAGAGGCCGGCCTGACCTTCATCGGCCCCAGCACCGACGCCATCGAGCTGATGGGCAGCAAGCGCCTGTCGAAAATCGCCATGCTCGACGCCGGCGTTCCCTGCATCGCCGGCTATCAAGGCGCCGCGCAGGACGACGCTACCTTGCTGCGCGAAGCCGAACGCATCGGCTACCCGCTGATGATCAAGGCCAGCGCCGGCGGCGGTGGACGCGGCATGCGCCTGGTGCACAGCAGCGACGAGTTGCCGGCGCAATTGCGCACCGCGCGCTCCGAGGCACTGAATGGTTTTGGCAGTGACGAACTGATCCTCGAGCAGGCACTGATCGAACCACGGCACGTCGAGGTGCAACTGTTCGGCGACTGCCACGGCAATCTGATCTACCTCGGTGAGCGCGATTGCTCGGTGCAGCGTCGCCATCAGAAAGTCATCGAGGAAGCACCCTGCCCGGTGATGACCGTTGAGTTGCGCCAGGCCATGGGCGAAGCAGCATTGAAGGCTGGCCGGGCGGTGAATTACGTCGGTGCCGGCACCGTCGAGTTTCTGCTCGATGCCCGTGGGCAATTCTACTTTCTGGAAATGAACACCCGTCTGCAGGTCGAGCATCCGGTGACCGAACTGATCACCGGACAGGATCTGGTCGCCTGGCAATTGGCCGTTGCCGAGGGGCAGCCGCTGCCGTTGACACAGGATCAGGTCGGACTGAACGGCCACGCCATGGAGGTGCGATTGTATGCCGAAGATCCGACGCAGAATTTCCTGCCGCAGACCGGTCGCGTGCAGGCATGGGAACCGGCCTTGAATCCCGGCGCGCGAATCGATCACGGCTTGCGCGAAGGTCAGTTGATCAGCCCGTTCTATGACCCGATGCTCGGCAAGCTGATCGCCCACGGCGCCACCCGCGAAGAGGCACGCCGCAAGCTGCTGCGCGCAGTGCAGGACAGCGTACTGCTCGGTGTACAGAGCAATCAGCGTTTGCTGGTCAGCCTGCTGCTGCATCCGCAGTTCATCAACGGCGAGTTCAGCACCGCGTTCATTGCCCAGCATTTCACTGACCACCCGTGCCTGCACACTTACGCCCCCTCCGCCGAGGAACTGGCCATCGCCGCCGTGCTGTTTTATCAGTCTGTCGCGCAGGCGCATCGCGCGCCGCTCAAGGGTTGGCGCAACAATGTCGGCGCGCCGCTCGATTACCGCCTCGGGCTGGAACAGCAGGACTGGAGCTTGCAACTGCTTGCGAACGGCGCTGGCCGCTTCACCGTGAACGTGATGCAGCGCGCACTGGCGCTGACCGTCATTGAGTGCAACGAACGCTCGGTGACGCTGGAAGTCGACGGCCTGCGCCAGCGTCATGCGTATCGGATCGCCGGCGAAGAACTCTGGCTGTTCACCCACCCCGGCAACCTGCGCCTGGAGGATCGAACTCATGCGCTGATCAGCAGTCAGAGCAGCGTCAGCTCCGGCACACTGAAAGCGCCGATGGACGGTGCCATCGTCGACGTGCTGGTCAGCGAAGGCAGTCGGGTCAGCAAGGGTCAGTTGCTGGTGGTGCTGGAGGCAATGAAAATGGAGCATCCGCTAAAGG
The DNA here is from genome assembly GCF_050473925.1 of Pseudomonas sp. S8. Taxonomy (NCBI): domain Bacteria; kingdom Pseudomonadati; phylum Pseudomonadota; class Gammaproteobacteria; order Pseudomonadales; family Pseudomonadaceae; genus Pseudomonas; species Pseudomonas sp. S8. The sequence goes on along the minus strand of NZ_JBFDVZ010000016.1, from coordinate 97,999 downwards.
CCGGCATCGACGGCGTGCTCAAGCGGGTGCAGGTCAAGGTCGGCGATCAGGTAAAAAATCGTCAGGTTCTGTTGCAGGTCGAGTGAGTCGCCAGGCGCAAACGCAAGGTTTGACTACGCTCTGATCTATCAGGACGCGTAAATCAGGAAACCTGCGATGCCCCATTGGCTGGTCATTGATCTGGAAGCCACCACAGATGAAGGTGGCTGGCCGGTTACGGAAATGGAAATCATCGAAATCGGCGCGACGCTGGTCGACCGTGCCGGTCGCGAGCAGGATCACTTTCAGCGGTTCGTCAAACCGACCCGGCGGCCGTTATTGACGGCATTTTGTCGTGAACTCACGCACATCACCCAGGCCAATATCGATGCCGCGCAGCCGTTGAGCGAGGTCTGGCCAGCCTTTGAGCGCTGGCTCGGGCAACACCAGACACGCCTCGAGGGCTGGGCCAGTTGGGGCGATTACGACCGCAAGCAGTTACTTCAGGAATGGCAGCGCCTGCAGCTCGACAGCGTGCTGGGCCGAGTGCCGCACATGAATCTCAAACAACGCTTTGCCAAAGCCCGCCGCCTGGAACGACCGTTGGGCCTGAACGGTGCGCTGCAACTGGCCGGCATGCAGTTCAGCGGTCAGCAGCATCGGGCCCTGGAAGATGCGCGCAATACCGCGCGGTTGCTGCCGTTGGTCTTGCCACTCTGAAGTCGGGGCGAGAACTCGTCGGACACGCCCCGGGCAGGTGACGGCGCCGGGAGCGTTGTGCATACTGGCCAGCCTTTTTTAACCCTTTTTTGCCCTTTTCGAGAGGAATCGCCCATGTTCAAAGTCAACGAGTACTTCGACGGCACCGTCAAGTCGATCGCTTTTGGCACCGCTGAAGGTCCGGCGACCATCGGCGTCATGGCCCCGGGCGAATACGAATTCGGCACCGCTCAGCGCGAGATCATGCACGTGGTTTCTGGTGCGCTGACCGTCAAACTGCCGGACAGCAGCGACTGGGAAACCTTCGCCGCCGGCAGCCAGTTCAACGTTCCGGCCAACAGCAAGTTCCAACTGAAAGTCGCCGTTGATACTGCTTACCTGTGCGAATACCGCGGCTAAGCCCACGGCTTTTCCCGGTGCAAAAAAATGCCCGTGTCCATGGACACGGGCATTTTTCATTTCCGGCCTCGGTTATTCGAGGATTTCTACCGACATACCGACTTCCAGCCGACCATTGCTGTCGTTGACCAGATTCTGCCCGAACATCGCGCCATCAGCCTGGGCACGGTACTTCTGCAAGGTCGCCAGCGGTTCGCGATCGGCACTGCGCTCGCCAGTCTGCGGATCGATCGTGGTCAGGATGCAACGCGAGCAAGGCTTGACCACGCGGAACTCGACATCGCCGATGCGGATGCGCTTCCAGCCATCTTCGGCAAATGCCGTACTGCCTTCGATCACCAGATTCGGCCGAAAACGCAGCATCTCCAGCGGCCGTCCGACCTTGTGCACCAGATCGTCAAGCGACGCCTGGCCAATCAACAACAGCGGGAAACCGTCGGCGAACGCGACCTGATCGTCGTCGCGGCCATACCCGGCCTGCGTCATACGCGCGCGATCAAGTGGCACCTGCACCAGACGGGTCGGTTTGCCGATGAAATCGCTGACCCAGCGGGCCGCTGCATCACCGGCATCCGGAACGCGCAGGGTGTCGCGCCAGATGGTCACACCGCGCAACTCGGCATCGTCCTGCGGTAACTCAATATCCAGCGCGGCATGATCGGGCGCACTGAGGGTCAGCCCGCCCTGCGCATTCCACAATGCCGACAGCTGGCTCATTTTCGCCTCGGCCCTTTGGGTCAGGAAGCGGCCGCTGGCCTCGTCCACCAGCATCCAGCGTCGGTCCCCTTCAAGGCCCAGTTTATCCAGGCCAATCGATTGCAGAATCTCGGGCTTGCCGGATTTCAACGGGTAACGATAAAGCGCACTCAGACGCAGCATGTCCAGCTTCCTGATGGGCAAAAAAGCCACCCTATACGAGCTTTATCTGTGAATCAAAGCCTGATGCACGCGCCTGCAAAGATAGTTTGTGGCGAGGGGATTAATCCCCGATGGGGCGCGAAGCAGCCCCACTTGAATCAAGAAAGCGGGACTGCTGTGCAGTCCATCGGGGATAAATCCCCTCGCTACAGGATTTCCTCAGACCGGCACTTCATCCAGCATCAGACGCTGACGCACGACATCGACCAGTTTGTCCGGCTGGAACTTGGAGAGGAAGTTGTCGCAGCCGACCTTCTTCACCATCGAATCGTTGAAGCTGCCGGACAGCGAGGTGTGCAGCACCACATACAGACCGCGCAGGCGCGGGTCGTTGCGGATCTCGGTGGTCAGGCGATAGCCGTCCATTTCCGGCATTTCCGCGTCGGTGAACACCATCAGCAGTTTGTCGGTCATGTTCACGCCGGTATCGGCCCAGGCCTTGAGCATGTTCAGCGCCTTCAGGCCATCACTGGCGATGTGCATTTTCACCCCGAGCTGGCCGAGGGTGTCACGCAATTGCGAAAGCGCCACGTTGGAGTCGTCCACCAGCAGCACTTCGCGGCCGCGGGCACGCTCCAGCACCGGATCGTCGAGTTTGTCGCGCGAAACCTTGGCGTTGTACGGAACGATTTCGGCGAGCACTTTCTCGACGTCGATGATTTCCACCAGTTGATCGTCGACCTTGCTGATCGCGGTCAGGTAATGCTGGCGTCCGGCGCTGGTTGGCGGCGGCAGGATGGCTTCCCAGTTCATGTTGACGATGCGATCCACGCCACCGACAAGGAACGCCTGCACCGAACGGTTGTACTCGGTGACGATGATGGTGCTGTTCGGGCCCGGCACCAGCGGGCGCATGCCGATCGCCTGGGACAAATCGATCACCGGCAGTGTCTGGCCACGCAGGTTGACCACACCGCAAACAAACGGGTGACGTTGTGGCATCAGGGTCAGCTTCGGCAATTGCAGAACTTCCTGAACCTTGAACACGTTGATCGCGAACAACTGGCGTCCGGCCAGTCGAAACATGAGAATTTCCAGGCGATTCTCACCCACCAGTTGCGTGCGTTGGTCTACCGTGTCGAGAATGCCGGCCATCAATGACTCCTGGGCTTGTTCTGATGAATTCACTACTAAGTGGGGTTATCGGCTGTTTATGGCGATTCTTGATCCCCACACAATCACCATCAAAATGCCACACGCAGGCATTGATGTCACATTAACATCATGGTTTACTGGCCCGGCGTTTTCATCTGCTACATTCTCTTCTGGCGCGACCACAGTTTGCGCCACAGGTTCCCGCGTGTAAGGGAATCCCCTAGTAACAATCAGGCCCAACCTGATGTTCGCAATATCCAATAGCCATTAATGTGACGCCATTCTCATTGCATGAACGGAGTCAGGCTATTGTGTGCGATCGCAGGTCAGTGGAAACCCACCCTCTGGAAAACCTCAGCCAGTGCACTTGCACGGCGGGGCGCGATCTCCCGACGGTTCATGATCGTCGACACACACGGCATTCCCTCATCAGACATGACGCTGTGGAGATAAGCATGCCAATCGACCGTAAAGACTGGGCACAACGCTTTCCCGAATTTCTCGTCGAAGCGGAAACACTCCTGGCCAAGTCGGAAGAATGCCTGAGCCACCTGCAATTGATCAGCAACGACAAGGATGCGATCGACTGCATGCGCAGCACCCTGCTCAAGCTGGCGAGCCGTGCAGAAGCGTTGGCACTGGAAGCGATTTCCGAGTTTTCCCTGCACATTCACAGCTTGCTCGATCATGCCCCGGACTCTATCGATCTGCACGCTCAGGCACTGAATGCGCTTCAGGACTGTTTCACCCTGATGGCCTGGCAGATTGAACTGGTCGATCACAATACCGGGCAACTGAGCCTGGATAGCAGCGAGCAAACCTCGCTGATCGAAGCCTTCGCGTTCCAGGTCGGTCAACACCAGTTTCAGCCTTCGCTTTCGCCCCGGCCAATCCCGCTCTTGTCTTATTCCGAGCGCCAGGCCTGATTCGCAGCGGTTAATGCGCACATCGCGGCTGTAGAGCCGAATCGCTGAATGTCGCAAATGAATAGTTCATGCCCGCCAGCGACAATTCGAATTAAATAATCACACCTGACACCCGCAGAAATTTTCCCGCGCCTCAGGGTTTGCCTGTGTCCGTGTAACGATCAACTTCAAGCGACACGGGATATCTATCCAGCATAATAAGGTGACTTTTTTCCATTATGGAACTCACGTCCAACATGGCGACTTTCCTGACCCTTTGGACATATATGGCAAACGCGACCAACGGTATCTTAAGTGGTATTATGCCGCCCGTTAGTTGCTATCAATTAATGGCAAAGTGATTCAGTGACAGTCCTCCCCAACGAAGTTGGCGGTCAAACATCGTTCACTGAACCTCGTTCAAATCAATAACATAATTGACAGCATTTTCAGACAGAGACCCGCCAGCCAACGGCCGGTCTGCCCGCAGCGAATATCCATTGGCTCCATCCGATATGTACGCCAGCCTCAAGTCAATCACCACATGGCCACCGTCCCGGGAAAATGCACGCCGGTTCACACTCATATTGTGTGTCACTGCCACCGCCGGCTGCCTGCTGACCTACGGTTTGTCTGCACCGCTTTCGCTGGGACTGCTGCTGTTGAACATGGCCGCCACTGCTTGTGTCTGGGTGCAATATCGGCTGTCGCGCAAATCGATCAAGTTCCAGCCCCAGGAACTCGCCGATCGCTTGCTGGAAGTCCAGGAAAACGAACGCCACCGCCTCAGCCGTGAACTGCATGACGACATCGGTCAGTTACTGACAGCAGCCAAACTGCAAAGTGAATGGCTGAAAAGACGTTTGCCAACCGACTTGCAAGAGCAATGCTCGACACTCTGCGACACCCTCGAAGAAACCCTCAACAAGGTGCGCGACGTCTCAGCCATTCTCAACCCGCGCCAGTTGACCAGCCTCGGACTGGAAGCCAGCCTGCGTGCGCACTTGCTCAAGACTCTGGCCAACACATCGGTGCACTGGAGCCTCGATTGCCAGCAGCGACTCAACGGCATTCCGGAAGAAATGGCGGTCGCCGCCTTTCGCATCACCCAGGAAGCGGTGACCAACATTCTGCGTCACGCGCAGGCCAGCAACCTGTTGATCCGTGTGCAGCGCCTGCCACAAGGGCTGACGTTGTTGATCAGCGACGATGGCCAAGGCTTTGCGCCTGCTGCGGATCCGGGTCGGGAAGGACAACGTGGAATGGCCGGGATGGCCGAGAGGATCGAACAATTGGGCGGCACGCTGAACGTCATCAGCGAGCCGGGCAAAGGCACTCAAATCGAAGCACTATTCCCCTGGGCGCCCCGTGCACTCGAGCGGGCCAGTACGAATAAGGTTATGCGTTGACTTGTAACTTACTTCTGGTGGATGACCACTCGCTGATCAGAGCCGGCGTGCGCGCTCTGGTGCTCGACATTCCCGGTTACGCCGTCGTTGGCGAAGCCAGCGATGGCTCGCAGTTGCTTGAAATGGTCGAGCAACTGGCCCCCGATATCGTCTTGCTGGATATCTCGATGAAGGAAACCGGTGGCCTTGAAGCCCTGCAACGGCTCAAGCGGGTGCGGCCCCAAAGCAAAGTATTGATTTTGTCGATGCACACCGATCCGGCGCTGATCATGCAGGCACTGGAATCCGGAGCGCATGGTTATTTGCTCAAGGACACCACGGCCACCGAACTTGAACATGCCCTCGAAGCCCTGCGTAACAACGAACGCTACCTGAGCCCGGCGATCGCCCACACCGTGATCAACCAGGCCCTGACCCGCACGCAGAAAAACCCGCCGGAAGTCGCCGATTCGCACAACCTGACAGCCCGTCAACTGGAAATCCTGCGGTTGATCGTGCGCGGCAAATCCACTCGGGAGATCGCCAACGGCTTGGGCCTGAGCATCAAGACCGTCGAAACCCACCGCTCGCAGATCATGAAACGCCTGCAGATCTACGACGTGGCGGGTCTGGTCCTGTTTGCCGTGCGCGAACAGATCATCAGTCTTGACGACTGATCGACCCGGCACCGCCCAATAGCGGCGAATGCTCGGGCAAATGCACCCGCAAGGCCGCAGGGCGCGCCTCGAAGCGCAGGCTGTCGCCTTCAAGCGGCTCACCGTCAAGATTGATGCTCAAGCCCTCGGCGACCTTGATTTCGACCCAGGGCAGGCGGGCTCTTACAAACATATTGTCGATGCCGAAGCCGTCACTGAGCAGGGTCTTCAGCGTACCGACCAACTCCTGCGGTGCCGGCAAAATGCTGATGTCCAACAGGCCATCATCCGCCAGTGCCTGTGGACACAATTCATGCCCGCCCCCCGCCTGACGGCCGTTGCCGATTCCCAGCGCCAGCAGTTCGCCACTCCAGTGAAAGTCCGGGCCCTGCAGTTCGCCGTAGGCCGCGTGCAACTCACTGAAGCGCGATAAACCGGTGAACAGATAGGCGGCCCCGCCGAGTACTTTTTTCAAATCCTCGGATGTATTGGCTGTAACCTGACTACCGAAACCACCGGTCGCCATGTTGAGGAAAATCTGCTCGCCGACTGCGCCCAGGTCAATGTCGCGCGGCGGTACATCGAGAAGCTCAAGCGCCTCGGCCGGCTCCAGCGGAATCCCCGCCGCACGGGAAAAGTCGTTGGCCGTGCCCAGCGGCAACAGCACCAGACTGGCCTTGTGCGGATGCCTGGCAAGGGCTTCAGCGATATCGCGCAATGTCCCATCCCCGCCTCCCGCAATGATCTGCGAGTAGCCGCCCGCCAAAGCTTCTTCCACCAGACGCTGAGCGTCACCGGCCTCCCAGGTCAGGCGTACTGCCAACTCCCAGCCCTGCTTGCGCTTTGCTTCGACAGCGGCGCGAACCGCCTCATTGAGTGCCTGCTTGCCATGCAGAATCAACAGCGCCCTGCGTTCACTCATAACGGTCACTCCCCATAATTGAATCGGTATGAAACATCTTGACCACCGGCACAGGCAAAAAAGCCATCGGAGCACCATTTAATTCAAGTGCCCGGCTTGTCACGTCCTACACAGCGGTATTTTTTCTTACAACAGGTAAGGAATCGGCTCAATTGACCGGACTCGATCCTTGATACACCTTGTGCAGGCAGTATCAATTTTCGTTTTTTTAACAACACAAGGATGTGCAGGGAATGAGTGGATACCCCCTCGGAGCTGGTGACAGTTCGAATGACGGAAAGGCCAGCGCGCTGACACTGAAAACAGCCGACGGATATTTCCATGTCCAGCCATGAAGCCAGAGTTTCAACCCGTCCGATTGCCCCTCTCAACGAAAGTCGCAGCAGTCACAAATCCGATTTCAAAAAGAGCGCCAGAACCGCTGGAGAAGCACAAATGGAACCGCGCGTGACCGAACTGGAAACCCACCTCAGATACATACGCCGGGATATGGATGAAGTGCGCGCAGATGTAAGAACAATCAAGCACCGACTCGCCTATTCGGCAGGTGCAACGGCAGTGATAATGGGACTGTTGGGTTGGGTTGCCAACAGTCGCTTCGATCAGTTGGTCACGCTGATGAGCAATTGACCCGGGAGAATGCAGGATCGACGCTTTCAGGCGTCGAGCCTGCACTTGCAAGGTCAGGCTCAGCGAGGATCAGAGTCAGTCGAGCAGGTCGCTCAGGGGAATGAACCCGACTTCATCACCTTCTACGAGCGTGTGGCCCTCCAGCACTTCTACCAGGCCATCCGCCCAGGCAGCGCTGCGCAACACACCAGAGCTTTGATTGCGATAAATGATGGCCCGTCCTTGCTCGAGTCGACCACGCAGATATTCACGCCGATGGCCGGCCACAGGCCAGACGAAACCTGCTGGCACCGTAAACTTCAGCGGCACAACGTCTCTTACACCTTGACGCCGCAGCAAGTAAGGTCGCGTCAGCAAGGCAAACGTCACCAGCGTCGAAGCGGGGTTTCCGGGCAGGCCAATGACTGGCACGTTGCGAAAATGGCCGAACGTCAGCGGCTTGCCTGGCTTGATTGCCAGTTTCCACAATGCCAGCTCGCCCTCTTCCCTCAATGCAACACCCAGAAAATCTGCTTCCCCGACCGAAACCCCGCCGGTTGAAAGAATCAGGTCGACATCCTGCAAGTCGCCCAGACGCGCTCGGGTGGTGTCCAGATCGTCCGGCAGAATGCCCGCATCGATCACCTCACAGCCCAATCGCTGCAACCAACTGCACAACACCACCCGATTACTGTTGTAAATCTGCCCCGGCCCCAGCGGCTGGCCCGGCTCAACCAGTTCATCGCCGGTGGACAGCACCGCCACTCGGACCTTGCGCACCACATTCAGCCCGTCACATCCCAGCGATGCCGCGAGACCTTGTTCGATCGGTCCCAGCCTTGTGCCTGCCGCCAGGATCAACTCACCCACGGTGGTTTCCTGGCCTTGTGGACGAATGTTCTGGCCGAGGCTCATGATTTCAACGAAGCGCACACTGCCGTCGGCTTGGACTTCGGCGTTCTCCTGCATTTCCACACAGTCGGCACCAGCAGGCACCGGCGCACCGGTGAAGATCCGCGCGCAGGTGCCGGGCTTCAAGGGGGCAGGCGCTTGCCCGGCGAAAACCTTCTGGCTGACCGGCAGCGGTGCGCCGGTCCAATCCGCCAGCCTCAAGGCATAACCATCCATGGCGCTGTTTGGCCAAGGCGGCAGGTCCAGCGTTGAAACCAGGTCTTCGGCAAGCACTCGCCCCTCGACCTGCGCCAATGGCAGAAACTCGCGCTCGACAATCGGCGTGGCCTCGGCCATTTGCAGCAGGCGAGCCAGCGCTTCCTCGACGGGCATCAGGCTGCCGGTCTTGCCCGGCTTACCCACGGGATTCACAAGGCGCCGCCTGTTTCAGGTGAGGAACGAAGTTGCATGGCCGATGCCGCGAATCCAGCTGTTCGGCGAGAATGCCGTCCCACCCGGTGCGCACCGCATTGGTCGAACCTGGCAGGCAACATACCAGCGTGCCATTGGCCAGACCGGCCAGTGCCCGCGATTGCACGGTTGACGTACCGATATCAGCCACCGAAATCTGTCGGAACAACTCACCAAACCCGTCAACCTGCTTGTCGAGCAGACAAGCCACGGCTTCAGGCGTGCTGTCACGCCCGGTAAAACCGGTGCCGCCGGTAATCAATACAACCTGTACCACGTCCTCGGCAATCCAGTGGGCAACTTGTGCGCGGATCTTGTACAGGTCATCTTTGAGCAGGACCCGTTCGGCCAGACGGTGGCCGGCAGCAGTCAGGCGGTCGACAAAGACTTGGCCTGAGGTGTCGGTTTCCAGGGTTCGGGTATCGCTGACAGTCAGCACCGCAATATTCAGCGGTGCGAAAGGTACATCGGCCTTGGCTTTCATTAGGCTCGTCCAGTTGTAGGAGAAACAGCCCGGTGTTATATCACAGCGCCTGAATTTTTCGCCGCCCTGCTGGAGAGCTGCCATGACCCCGAATACGCCATTGCCCCCCTGCTCCATTCTGCTCTTGGCAGGCGGACGCGGCCAGCGCATGGGCGGCCAGGACAAAGGGCTGGTCGAATGGCAGGGTGAAGCGCTGATTGCGCATTTGCAGCGCAAGGTGCGACCGCTGACTGACGATCTGATCATCTCCTGCAATCGCAATCGCGAGCGTTATGCTGCCTACGCCGACCAACTGGTGAGTGATGAAGAAGAGGACTTTCCAGGCCCCTTGGCCGGCATCCTCGCGGGGCTCAAGGCTGCGCGCTTGTCCCATCTGCTGGTCTTGCCCTGCGATGTGCCGCGCATCGACGCAGCGCTGCTGCACGACATGCGCGCAACTGCCGGCCAGTTTCCTGACAAACCTTTAATGTTGCGCCATGACGACCATTGGGAGCCCCTGCTGTGCGTGATTCCGGTAACCCTGTTGCCCGCGTTCGAAACCGCCTGGAACGCCGGAGAACGCAGCCCCGGCAGGGTCATGCGCAACCTCGGCGCAACGGCCCTGCAATGCCCGGACAACGACCCGCGACTGGCCAACCTGAATACCCCCGAACTGTTAAAAGCGCATAACACTGTGTCAGACTGACAGCATTCAAGGAACTCTCACGCCTTGTATACGTCTCAAGCTCAGTAACCAAAAGTATTCCCATTCGGAGACACACTCATGACTCAACGGACCCTCGCCACTTTCATGCTCGCACTGGGCCTGGCAACGCTCGCTGGTTGCTCGTCGCCAACAGTGATCACCTTGAATGACGGTCGCGAAATCCAGGCCGTCGACACCCCGAAATATGACGAAGATTCGGGCTTCTACGAGTTCAAGCAGCTGGACGGCAAAGAGACCCGCATCAACAAGGATCAGGTTCGTACCGTTAAAGAGCTGTAAGCTTTACGTCGACACCGGATACAGAAAAGCCCGCATTGATGCGGGCTTTTTCATGGGTACGTAAAAGTAAATGGTGTCACCACTGCAGGGTGATCTGGCTCTCGAACTCGCGCGTCTCACCGGTGACAGGGTCGACAAACCGCAGCCCTTGCGCCAGCAGTTTGAGCGGATTGGCGTAGTCATCCTCAACGTCTTTCAACACCTGCGGATAAAACGGATCGTTGCAGATACTTGCGCCCAGCGCAGTCATGTGCACCCGCAACTGATGCTTCTTGCCGGTCACCGGATACAGACCGTAGCGCCACAGATCACCGTTCTTTTCCCGGACCTCCACCGCCGTTTCAGTGTTCGCCAGACCCGGGCCTTCCTGCATGCGGAAGAACGGTTCGCCGTCGATCAAGCGACTTTTGTGCACCAGGGGAAACTCCAGCTCCGGCAGCGCACGGGCAATCGCCTCATAGCGTTTATCGATCTGCCGGGTCGGAAACAGCGACTGATAAGCCGAGCGGGTTTGTGGGTTGGCCGAGAAGATCACCAGCCCGGCGGTGTGCCGGTCGATGCGGTGCAGTGGCACCAGATGGGGGTTATCGAGGCGACGGATCAGGCGGCGCAGCAACGTCTGCTCGACATACTCACCGGCGGGCGTGACTGGCAGAAAATGCGGTTTGTCCGCCACTACCAGATGCTCGTCCGCATACAGGATCGACTCGACCACTGGAATTGGCTTTTCATCCGGCACTTCACGGAAGTAGTGAATGCGCAGCCCTTCCTTGTACGGCAGATCCAGCGCAATCGGCTGACCCTGACCGTCCAGCACCCGCCCCCGGACAATCCGGTCCAGCCATTGCTCGCGACTGATCGCGCTGAAATGCTCACACAGGCAATCAAGGACGGTCGCCCAGGACCCCGGAGGAAGGTAAAGGGTGCTGGCCTGATTCTGCGCAGCAGAAAACGTTGGTGTGGACATACGGAAATTCGAACCCTCAATGCAGGCTGGCATTATCCAACACTGAGCGAAACGAACCTAGTGCGGATTCCGCGGCCCGCTTCAGGCCGGAATCGACTTGAGTGCCGCCGCTTCAGTGAACTCCTTGAGCCAGCGCAACACATCGACCGCCTCCCAGCGTCCCGGGTCATACAAGGCGTACAACAATCCCTGATAACCGACCACATCCAGTTGCTTGTGATAACCGGCACGCTGGAACAGCGCTTCGATCTCGGCAAAGCAGGTGTTGAAATGCAGTTTGTTGAACGGCGTCTTGCCCTCCGTGACCAGCCCGTCCAGGCGCAACTCGAGGACCGCCTCGCGCACCACGTCAACCGACATCCGGTTCACGCTGTTCTTCAACTGTTCGACATTGACCACGGTTCGTCCCTCTGACTGCCGGATTCACCTGCTCAAGACTTCACAAGCAGCAGGCCAACCCAATTACTGTATGCGCATACAGTAAACGAATAATCCGCAGAGTGCCAACGGGAGGATGGTCGCTCGCGACCAGCGGATGACAAATCGCTCAGCGCAGGAACGCCACCACCTGATCGGCACTGAACGGCCAATTCAGTTCTGCGCCAGTATCCACTCGGCGCAATACAGGGATCCGCAGGCTGTAAGCCTCAAACCAGGATTCATCCTCTGCAATATCCACCAGCTCCACCAGCAGACCGTGCTCGACAAACGGCATCAACTCGGCTTCTGCCACCTCGCACAGATGGCATCCCAAGGTGCCGAACAACTGACATTCAGGAAGCATGATCGCTCAACCGAAAAAATGAGCGTTCATTCTAGGCCCGCCTCGAAAACCCGTCGAGCCGGCGCAGCCAGATGGCCGGAGCACCGCAGCAAACAAGCAAAACCCTGATGCAAATCAGTCCACGGAAAAGCCAATCAGGCGATGCTTCCGCGCTTTTTGCCTCTACGCTTGAGAAGCCTGAGCCTGACATCGGAGTGTCTTGTGTTTGCCAACCTGTTGATCATCCTCGCCTCCTCCCTGGTGATGATTGCCCTGTTCCGCCGCCTGCGCTTGCCGCCGGTGCTGGGTTATCTCTGCGTGGGCCTGATGGTGGGACCGACCGCTTTCAATTGGGTCAACGAGAGCGAACATCTCCCAGATGTCGCCGAACTGGGGGTGGTGTTTCTGCTGTTCTCGCTGGGCCTGGAGTTTTCCCTGTCGAAGATGATCGCGCTGCGCCAGGTGGTGTTCCGCCTGGGCAGCCAGCAGGTATTGCTCAGCACCGGATTGCTCGGGCTGGTGCTGCTCCTCTTGGGCATGCCGCTGGCCCCGGCCCTGCTGCTCGGCGCCGGGCTGTCGTTGTCGTCGACGGCGATTGTCACCAAGGAGTTGGGCAGCCTGGGCGAAGTCTTCAGCAGTCACGGACAGAACGCGGTCGGGGTCTTGCTGTTTCAGGACGTGGTGGCGGTGTTGCTACTGACCCTGGTGCCAGTGTTCGCCGGAAGCAGCGCGCAAGCCTGGTACTGGGCCTTGCCGCTGACATTGGTGAAGACCGTGGTGCTGTTTTTCGGTCTGTTGCTGGCCAGCCGCTGGTTGCTGCCACGGCTGTTTCATGAAGTGGCGGCCTCGCGTTCGGCGGAATTGTTCGTGCTGCTGGCGCTGGTGATTGTGCTGTTGACCGCATGGCTGACGCACCTGCTCGGCCTGTCCCCTGCCCTTGGCGCATTTCTGGCCGGGATGCTGCTCGGCGAAAGCCACTACCGTCATCAGATCGAAGCTGACATCCGGCCGTTTCGCGACATTCTGCTCGGGGTGTTTTTCGTCAGCATCGGCATGCTGATCGACCTGCAACTGTTCGTCAGTCACAGTGTGTTGATTCTCGGCCTGACCCTCGGCCTGATGCTGATCAAGGGCACGGTCGTCGCGCTCTTGGTGAAATGGCGCGGCAGTGATCACGAAACCGCCTGGCGCAGCGGCCTGGCCCTGGCGCAGGGTGGGGAATTCTGCTTCGCGTTAATGGCGCAAATGCAGCAAAACCAGATGCTGCCTGCCGAGCTGGGCGCCCTGCTGCTGGCGGCAACCTTCTGCTCGATGCTGCTGACGCCTCTGCTATTGCGCGCCGCGCCGCAAATGGCCGCGCGCCTGCACCGCAAGCCGAACCAGGAGGCGCAAATCGAGGAAATCAGCGCCCTCAATGCCGGGCTGGATCAACATGTGGTGATCTGCGGTTACGGCCGTGTCGGTCAATCCATCGGCCGCTTCATGCGCAATGCCAATCAGCCTTATATCGCGCTGGATAACGATCCGGTGCGTGTGCAGGAAGCCACAGCCGGCGAAAGCGAGGTGCATTACGGCGATTCTGCGCGCGGCGACCTGCTGACCGCCGTCGGACTGTTGCGCGCCCGGCTGCTGGTGATCGCCGTGGATCAGAGCGATGTCAGCCTGCAAATTCTCAAGGAAGCGCGCCGGCTCAATGCGCGGATACCGATTCTGGTGCGCACCCGCGACGACAGCCAATGGGCTGAACTCAAAGCCGCCGGCGCCAGCGAAGTGGTGCCGGAGCTATTGGAATCGAGCCTGATGCTCGCCTCCCACGCCTTGGTCATGCTTGGCCTGCCAGCGCATAAGGTGCAGGAGCAAATCGATCAGGTGCGCATTGATCGCTATCGTCTGCTGCACGGCTTCTATCCCGGCGCGGAAGACGAGGAAGCCTAGTCCTGGCTCACCGCGCCGATCTTGTGCAGCGACAGGTCGGCGCCGTAATACTCTTGTTCCTGACTCAGGCGCAGGCCGTGCAAGGCCTTGATCACGCCGTAGACGGCGAATCCGCCGATCAGGGCGACCAGCACACCCAGCGCGCTGCCGATCAACTGACTGATCAGGCTGACGCCGCCAAGCCCCCCCAGCGCAGTCTGGCCGAAGATGCCGCAGGCGATCCCGCCCCACACGCCGCACAGACCGTGCAACGGCCATACGCCGAGCACGTCGTCGATGCGCCATTTGACTTGTGCGGCGGTAAAGCACCAGACGAACAAGGCACCGGCCAGTGCGCCAGTTACCAGCGCGCCTACCGGATGCATCAGGTCGGAACCGGCGCAGACGGCTACCAGCCCGGCCAGCGGGCCGTTGTGCAGGAAGCCTGGGTCATTGCGCCCGGCGATCAGTGCCGCCACGGTGCCGCCGACCATGGCCATCAACGAGTTGACCGCCACCAGACCGCTGACGCCCTGCAAGGTCTGCGCGCTCATCACGTTGAAGCCGAACCAGCCGACGATGAGAATCCACGAACCCAGCGCCAGAAACGGAATGCTCGACGGCGCGAACGCCACCAGGCGCCCATCGCGATAACGCCCGTTGCGCGGACCGAGCAGCAAAACCGCTGCCAGTGCCAGCCAGCCGCCCATGGCGTGCACCACCACGGAACCGGCGAAGTCATGGAACGCCGCGCCAAAGCGTGCCGTCAGCAAAGCTTGCAGACCGTAGTTGCCGTTCCAGATCATGCCCTCGAAAAACGGGTAGATGAACGCCACGATCAGCGCTGTCGCACACAACTGCGGAACGAATCGCGCACGCTCGGCAATCCCGCCGGAGATGATCGCCGGAATCGCCGCGGCAAAGGTCAGCAGGAAGAAAAACTTCACCAGACCGTAACCGTGATCCGCGCTCAGCACCGCCGCCGGCTGCATGAAGGTCACCCCATAGGAGATCCAATAGCCTATAAAGAAATAGGCCAGCGTCGAAACGGCAAAGTCACTGAGGATCTTGGACAGTGCATTGACCTGATTTTTCTGGCGCACCGTGCCGACTTCAAGGAAGGCGAAACCGGCGTGCATCGCCAGCACCATCACCGCACCGATCAGAATGAACAACGTGTTGGAACTGTGGACCAGCGTGTCCACAGCGCTTTGCAGATTTTCCATAAAGAGGCAGACCTGAAGGCTAAAAAGGCACCAAAGCGGTTCGCGCGGACAATTCATGCACCAAGTTGCGCCCCGCCGGACACCGCAGTGGCGCTGCAGTGAACCGCTTTGGCGCACAAGGTCGATGTCCTGACACGGACCAGGATTATTTGAGTTAAGGTTTTGCTGCATGTACGCCCGCCAACAGCGCACGAGCGCGGCAGAACGCACCAGTACATAGCAAAAGCTGTACCAGTCATTTGTACTGAACCTTCGCGCAAGGCTCATACTCGAACGCTTCAGACGTCACTTACGGAGATCCACCCATGGCCAGCATCAAGGCAAAGACCGCTCAAGAAATCCTGATGAACGACTTCCAGACTCTGGTCGCCGACACCGAGCGGTTGCTCGAACACACCGCGACGCTGGCGGGCGATCAGGCCGATGAGCTGCGTGAGCAGATCCACGACAGCCTGTTGCGCGCCCGTGAAACCCTGAAGCTGACCGAAGACACTCTGCGCGATCGCGGTCAGGCTGCGGTCACCGCCACCGAAGACTATGTGTCGGCCAATCCTTGGCAGTCGGTGGGCATCGCTGCCGGCGTGGGCTTTCTGATTGGCCTGCTGGCCACTCGGCGCTGATCATGTCGATCGGCGAATCCGGCCTGGGGTCGGGCACTTCATCCTCCACGCGGCGTCTGGGCGCCGCTGTTCTCGGCTTGCTGCACAGCCATGTCGAACTGTTCGGCATCGAGTTGCAGGAGCAGAAAGCACGCACCGTCAGCCTGTTGCTGTTCGCAGGCCTGGCGCTGGTGTTTGCCCTGCTGTTGCTGGTCGGTCTGTCGACGCTGGTGCTGATCGTGTTCTGGGACACTTATCGCCTGGCGGCAATCATTGGCCTGTGCGTGTTCTATACCTTGGCCGCCGCTTTCTGTGGGCTACGCCTCAAAGCAGCCGTCTTCGATGAATCCTCGCCCTTCCACGGCACGCTGGAAGAGTTGGCCAACGATCGGGAGCGCCTGTTGCCATGAGCTTGCCTGAACTGCCACACAACAGCTCGCGCCGGGAAATGCGCAAGGCACTGATCCGCCTGCGTATGGAAATGCACCGGCAGGAAATCCGCCATGAAGCCGGGCAAGTGCTGCAACCCTTGCAGCGCATGCGCGGGATGACGCAAAACCTGCAAGCAGGTTTCGGCATCAAGCACGCGCCGCTATGGGGCGTGGCTGCTGTGACCCTGTTGGGTTTTATCACCGGCAAGGGCGCGAAAAGCGGTGGCGTCGGCGGCCTGACCCGGCTGATACGTCTGGGCACCAGCCTCGGGCCGCTGATCAGACTGGTGATGCAGAGTTCGGGCAAACGCTGAACCGACGCATCTGGCTGCATTCTTGCAATATCCGCGGGATGAACCTCTTTACCCGGAGGTTCAATCCCGCGCGCCTACCCGGTCGGCGGGGTTCACCCAGAACAAGAACGACTAAGGAGGCCCCGTGATCGACGGGCAACCGCTCGCCTGCTTTCAACCTTTCATCGATACCGCCACCGGGCGTATTGCAGGCGTCGAAGCATTGGGCCGCCTGCGCCAGTCCGATGGCCAACTGGCCTCGGTCGGGCCGTTGTTCGCCGACCCGCGCACACCCGCCATCGCTCTGCGCCGCCTCGACCGACAGATCCGCGACAACGCCCTGAGCCGACTGCATGAAGCCCCCCCGGAGTGGTTTCTCAGCCTGAACATGTCGCCACGCTGGATCAGTCGCCTGCGCGCCGATCAGCCGCTGCCCAGCCTCAAGCAAATGGTGCGACACGACGTCGACCCGCAACGCATCGTGTTCGAGATCACTGAGCTGGGCGGCAACAGTCAGCGTCTGGCCGAAGTGGTGGCGCGTTATCGCGACGCGGGAGCGCGGATTGCGATTGATGATTTCGGCGCCGGTTATTCGCAGCTCGATCGGGTGCTGGCCTTGCAGCCGGACATCCTCAAAATCGACATGCGCCTGTTCCAGGCTGCCGCACTCGGCGGGCCGAGCAGTGACGTGGTCAAAGCACTGGCGCAAATGGCCGAGAAGACCGGCTGCTGGATCATTGCCGAAGGTGTGGAAACCGAGGCCCAGCTCAATTTCGCCCTGGAATGCGGTTCGCGCTACGTTCAGGGCTTCCTGTTTGCCCGGGCGCAGGAGGCGTTCTATCCAACGGATGCCTTCGTGCAGCGCTTCGCTCAATTGCGCCAGCGTTACGTGCGGCAGAAACTGGCTGAACGCGGGCGCCTGATGCAAATGCGTCAACAGCTCAGCGAACTGATGGCGATTCTCCAGGCATGGGCTCAGGCCCACGCACCGCTGAGTGCGCTGCCGCAACTCGAAGCCTTTCCGTGGTTGCTGCGGTTCTACCAATGCGACCGGCATGGCACCCAACTCACGCCTAACCTTGAATGGCGGAACAACGGCTGGGTCGCCGATAACCGCTACCTGGGCCACAACTGGTCATGGCGTCCGTACTTCTATCATTTGCTGGCCGAAGGCTGGGAGGAACGTCGCCTGACGCTGTCCAGCACCTACCGCGATGCCACGAGCAACCAGTATTGCCTGACCGCCGGGCAGTTCTTCGATAACGGTGAGCGCCTGCTGCTGATCGATATTGATGCCGCGGGCCTGTAGTTCCGCTTGCAGGTGCGAGCCTGAACCGGGAAGCTAGGGCAACAGTCATCCCAGTCACCGACGGAGAGAACCAGCCTTGGATTGGCAGACCCTGCTCAACCGCGAACGCCTTGGAAAACCGCTGCACAGCCCGCAAGAGTTGGGCCGTAGCCCGTTCCACAAAGACCACGACCGCATCATCTTCTCCGGCGCCTTCCGCCGCCTGGGGCGCAAGACCCAGGTGCATCCGGTATCGAGTAACGACCATATCCACACCCGTCTGACCCACTCGCTGGAAGTCAGCTGCGTCGGCCGCTCGCTGGGCATGCGCGTCGGCGAAACCTTGCGCAGTGCCCTGCCCGACTGGTGCGATCCGAGCGATCTGGGCATGGTCGTGCAATCGGCCTGCCTGGCCCATGACATCGGCAACCCGCCGTTCGGCCACTCTGGTGAAGACGCCATTCGTCACTGGTTCCAGCAAGCCGCCGGGCGCGGCTGGCTCGACGGCATGAGCGAAGCCGAGCGCGGTGACTTCCTCAATTTCGAAGGCAACGCGCAGGGCTTTCGGGTGCTGACTCAGCTTGAGTATCACCAGTTCGACGGTGGCACCCGCCTCACTTACGCCACCCTCGGCACCTATCTGAAGTACCCGTGGACCGCACGTCACGCCGACTCGCTGGGCTACAAGAAGCACAAGTTCGGCTGTTATCAGAGCGAACTGCCACTGCTGGAGCAGATCGCCCACAAGCTCGGCCTGCCACAACTGGAAGACCAACGCTGGGCGCGGCACCCGCTGGTATACCTGATGGAAGCGGCTGACGACATTTGCTATGCGCTGATCGACCTCGAAGACGGCCTGGAAATGGAACTGCTGGAGTACACGGAGGTTGAATCGCTGCTGCTCGGCCTGGTGGGAGACGATCTGCCGGAAACCTATCGCCAGCTCGGCCCGCAGGATTCGCGTCGACGCAAACTGGCGATCCTGCGCGGCAAGGCCATCGAGCACTTGACCAACGCCGCCGCCAGGGCGTTCGTCGAACAACAGGACGCATTGCTGGCAGGCACTCTGCACGGCGACCTGGTGGAACACATGCACGGCCCGGCCAAACGCTGCGTGCTGAATGCCAAGGACATTGCGCGCAAGAAGATTTTTCAGGACAAGCGCAAGACGCTGCATGAAATCGGCGCCTACACCACCCTGGAAATTCTCCTCAACGCGTTCTGCGGCGCCGCGCTGGAGCAACATGGCGGCCGCACGCCGTCGTTCAAGAGCCGACGCATCCTCGATCTGCTGGGCAACAATGCGCCGGATCCCCATGGCCCGTTGCACACTTCGTTTCTGCGCATGATCGACTTCATCGCCGGGATGACCGACAGCTACGCCAGCGACATGGCGCTGGAGATGACCGGACGCTCCAGCCACTGACAGAACACCGCGCTCACCGGGTCGCCATGACTGCCCGGTTGAGTGCATGGTCTATTGAACCGGCGCAACAGTGCGCGATACTTGTGACTTCCACAGGTCATTTGTTTAACACTCAAAAAAGCCCGGACAAATCCTGCTTGTTCAATACTCTACAAGCAACTTACAACATTCAGATAAACAAATAACCTAAACACTTCCTTACGCGACACTGAGTTTGATCGTAGTCGCTTTCCCTTTAGTGTGTAGGACTTATCCTATATCGCTGCTAGAGCCGTGGGAGTTCATGCGGCCGCTCATTTATCTGAGCTAAGGTGCGCGCTTTATTCGCGCACGTATGGGATTTGATTATGAACTCCGTTTTTATTGTCGATGATCACCCCGTCATCCGGCTTGCCGTTCGGATGCTGCTCGAGCATGAAGGTTACAAGGTCGTCGGCGAAACCGATAACGGGGTCGATGCCATGCAGATGGTCCGCGAATGCATGCCCGACCTGATCATCCTTGATATCAGCATTCCCAAACTCGACGGCCTGGAAGTCCTCGCCCGTTTCAACGCCATGGGGACTCCGCTCAAGACCCTGGTGCTGACCGCACAATGCCCGACCCTGTTCGGCATTCGCTGCATGCAGTCCGGCGCATCCGGTTATGTGTGCAAGGAAGAAGACTTGAGCGAACTGGTCAGTGCGATCAAGGCGGTACTTTCCGGTTACAACTATTTCCCCAGCCAGGCGTTGAATCCGGTGCGCAGCGATGATGTGCGTTATGCCGAACTGGAGTTATTCAAGTCCGTCAATGACCGGGAACTCATGGTTCTGCAGTTATTTGCCCAAGGGCGCACCAACAAGGAAATTGCCAAAGGCATGTTTCTCAGTAACAAGACTGTCAGTACCTATAAAAAACGCCTGATGCAGAAACTGAAAGCCAGGTCGCTGGTGGAACTTATCGAGATGGCCAAACGCAACGCACTAGTGTGAGAGCCCGAATGCCCAGTCGTTTAAAGATCTATCTTGCCCTCTTGTGTGCGAGCCTGTGCCTGGCGACTCAGAGCCATGCCGACCTCGTTACGGCGCAAGAGTATGTGCTGCGCAGCCGTTCGGGTCATGAAGCACTGTCCGTGACACTGGAGCCTGCACAGCGACAATGGCTGCAGACGCGCAGCGAACTGATACTGGGCACTTCCGCACCGGATTATCCGCCGTTCGACATGACGGCCAGCGGTCGCGATTACGAAGGATTTACCGCCGATTACGCCGGCCTCCTCGAACAGGCCAGCGGACTGCCAGTGCGGGTCCAGCGCTTTGCCTCACGGGAAGCCGCCTTGCGCGCATTGAAAGCCGGTCAGGTCGACATGCTCGGTACCGCCAACGGTTTCGAAGCCAGTGACGCTGACATCCTGCTTTCAACGCCCTACGCCATCGATCAGCCGGTACTGGTCACCCGTGAAGACGAATCCCGCACGCTCACCCAGGGACTGGCCGGTCTGCGCCTGAGCATGGTCTATCACTATCTGCCCCAGGACGAGGTCCGGGCGCTGTATCCCAAGGCCATCCTGACTTCCTATCCGTCCTACCAAAACGCAATCAACGCGGTGGCGTTTGATCAGGCCGACGTGTTTCTGGGCGATACCATTTCCACCCACTACATGATCAACAAGGGCTATCTGAACAACATCCGCATGGCCAATTTCGGCAAACAGGAAGCCCACGGTTTCAGTTTTGCCGTACACGCCGAAAACCCGCAACTGCTGGCCATCATCAACGCCGTGCTACAGGCCATACCGACCAGTGAACGGGACAGCATCGCCAAGCGCTGGAGCGCCGGCAGCGACATTCTGCTGACCGACCAGAAGCTGCAACTGACCCATCACGAAGAGCAATGGCTCAAACAGCACCCGGTGCTGCGTGTGGTGGTGAACGAAGCGTTCGCCCCGCTGACGTTCTTCGACAGCGATGGCAATCTGCGCGGCATTACCGCAGACCTGCTTGAGCTGCTGCGCTTGCGCACCGGCATGCGCTTCGAACTGGTGCGCAGCCGCAGCGACGGCGACATGGTGGAGCAGATCAATCAGCATCGGGCCGATCTGATCGCGGCGCTGCTTCCCAGCCCGCAGCGGGAAAAGACCCTGCAATTCAGTCGCCCCTATCTGGAAAACTCCTTCGTCCTGCTGACCCGCAAATCCCCCGACAGCCCGACGCATCCGGCTCAGCTCAGGGGCAAATACCTGGCGATTGCCCAGGGCAGCCCCATGACCGATTACCTGCGCCGCGAGTTTCCCGATATCCGCCTGACCGAAACCTCGGACACCTTCGGCGCCGCGACATTGCTCGCTGAAGGCAGGGCCGATGGCGCGGTCACCTCACTGGTCATCGCCAATTACCTGATCTCGTCGCGGATCTTCGAACATCAGTTGCAGATCACCACGACCCTGGGCACTCGCCAGGCCGCCTTCTCGCTGGCCACGGCGCGTGACAACCGCGAGCTGAGCTCGATCCTCGACAAAGCGCTGCTGAGCATCAGCCCCGAAGAACTGGGCGTCATCAACAGCCGCTGGCGCGGTTTTTCCAATGCCGCGCAAAGCAACTGGCATCAATACCAGCGCCTGTTTTACCAACTGATCGGGGCGGCATGCCTGCTGCTGTTGCTGTCACTGCTCTGGAACGCCTACATGCGTCGCCAGATCAAGCAACGTCAGGCCGCCGAGCGCGCGCTCAACGATCAGTTCGAATTCATGCGCTCGCTGGTCAACGGCACCCCTCACCCGATCTACGTGCGTGACCGCCGGGGTCTGCTGCAAAGCTGCAACGACAGCTATCTGGAAGCCTTCAACGCCAAACGCGAAGATGTGATCGGCAAAAGTGTCATGCAGGGCACCCTGAGCAATGCCTTCGAAGCCCAGGCCTTCCAGGCGGATTACCAACGGGTGGTGGCCGAAGGGACGCCGCTGCTGCTCGACCGTGCGCTGCACATCGGTGGCCGGCGCCTGACGATCTATCACTGGATCCTGCCGTACCGCGACTCCAGCGGCGAAGTACAAGGGATCATCGGTGGCTGGATCGACATCAGTGAACGTCGCCAATTGTTCGATGAGCTGCGCACGGCCAAGGAGCAGGCGGACAACGCCAACCGCGCCAAAAGCACCTTTCTGGCGACCATGAGCCACGAAATCCGTACGCCGATGAATGCCATCATCGGCATGCTTGAACTGACGCTCGAGCGCATGAGCGATCAGGCACCGGATCGCTCATCCATCGAAACCGCTTACTGTTCGGCCAAGGATCTGCTGGGCCTGATCGGCGACATCCTCGATATCGCACGAATCGAGTCCGGGCACCTGAGTCTGAGCCCCGAGCGGGTCAATCTGGTCGAAACCGTGGCGTCAGTGGTCAGAATTTTCGACGGTCTGGCCCGCCAGAAAAACCTCGCCTTGCCCCTGACGGTCAATCCTCCCGGACTCGCCGTCGACGTGGAGCTGGATCCGTTGCGCTTCAAGCAAGTCCTGTCGAACCTGATCAGCAACGCCATCAAATTCACCGAACGCGGACAAGTGCGCATCGCGCTGGACGTACGACCCAACGACGCGGGCGTGTATTCCCTGATCCAACTGACCATTCACGACACCGGAGTCGGAATCAGCACCGAAGATCAACAACGCCTGTTCGAACCGTTTTCCCAGGCCAACAGTGGTCGGCAACAGGCTCGCAGCGGTGCGGGCCTGGGGCTGGTCATCAGCCGCAACCTCTGTGAAATGATGGGCGGTCAACTGCAGTTGAGCAGTCAGCCCGGGATCGGCACCCAGGTCTGCCTGTCGTTGCCGTTGCAGACGCTGCCGTGCAAGGCCACCGTAGCGAAAACCGCACAGCCGATCGCCCCGTCTGCGACACCGTTGAACATTCTGGTGGTTGATGACCATCCGGCCAACCGCCTGCTGCTGTGCCAGCAGCTGGAATTCCTCGGTCATCGTTTCAGTGTTGCCGAAGAGGGGCGAAGCGCATTTGCAGTCTGGCAGGCCGGCGAATTCGATCTGGTCATCGCCGACTGCAACATGCCAGTGATGAACGGCTATGAACTGACCGAGGCCATCCGCCAACAGGAACGGCGCACCGGCCGCGCACCTTGTACGGTGCTGGGCTTCACGGCCAATGCCCAGCCCGAAGAGGTCAAGCGCTGCAAACAGGCTGGCATGAATGACTGCCTGTTCAAACCCTTGAGCCTCAGCGCCCTGAACCATTGGGTCAACGGGTTACGACCGGCATCGCCGGGGCCGGCGTTCAATCTTCAGGGCCTGAATCAGTTGACCGGTGGCAATCCGCAGCAAGCCCGGCGCCTGCTCACGCAACTGCTAAAGAGTAGCCGTCTGGATCGCGAGGAGCTTCTGGCCCTGGCGCCGCACAATGACCGTGAAGCATTGGCGGTCGTGGCACACAAGATCAAGGGTGCCGCCCGGATCGCCCAGGCCTCGCGCCTGATTGCCTGTTGCGATGCGCTGGAACAAGCCTGCCTGCAGACAACCTCGCTGGCGACCATCGTGCGCTGCACCGAGGCCACCGACGCAGCGATTGTCGAACTGGAGCAGGCATTGCAGCGACAACTGGAACCTTTAGAAGAAGGCACACTGGGCGAGCCTTAACTATGCTTGGACGCTGAGCAGTGTGTTTACTTCAATGGAGAGTCAGCAATGCCCAGCCCACTGCGCCCGGATCAACGCCGATTCCCGTTGCACGTGCACATCAGCGTCATGTTCACCTTCCTGCTGTTGCTGACAGGCGTTGTGCTGGGGTTGTTCAATTATCGCCAGACCACCCGGATCATCCTGTCGAGCAGTGAAAACCTGTTCAACCGCATCGAACAGGACGTGCGCCTGGACCTGCATTCAACTTACGAACCGATCCGGCACCTGCTGAGCCTTCTGGCCAACGATCAGGCAGCCGACGCTTCGAACCTGCAGCAGCGTCTGGCGCTACTCAAGCCGTTCACTCAGTCACTCAAGGACAACAGCGATCTCGCGTCGCTGTATCTGGGGTACGGCAACGGCGACTTCTTCATGGTTCGCCCCTTGCGTACCAACGCCCTTAAAACCCTGCTCAAGGCGCCGCCGACCGCGGTCTATCAGGTCTGGAGCATCGAGCACGACGCCAGCGGTACCGTATCGTCGCAGTCACTGTTCTTCGATCAGACACTGGCGCCGGTGGGGCGCGACGTCAATTCCGACGACCGCTACGACCCGCGTACCCGCAACTGGTACATCAACGCCCTGCAACAGGGTGACCAGATCACCACTGAGCCCTATGTATTTTTCTCCACGCACAATGTGGGCACCACGCTCGCCCGTCGCAGCAGCGCAGACTCCGTCATCGGTGCCGACCTGACCCTTGAAGCACTTTCCGCCACCTTGCTCAAGCATGTCGTCACCCCCTCCACCGAAATCGTGTTGTTCGATGCCGATGGCAATGCGGTGGCCTATCCCGATAGCCGCCGGCTGATTGTCGACGACCGCAGCGCGCGCCTGGCCAAGGCCGCCGACCTGAGCCCGAACCTGCACGCGTTGCTGTCCGCGCCCCATCAGGGTAAACGGCTCGACGTCAATGGGCGCCACTGGATCGTCGCCCGCAGCAACCTGCAGGAAGGTGGGCCGAAAGGTTTGCAGATGGCCCTGCTGGTGCCGGAGGACGAACTGCTGGCCGACGCCTACCGCATGCGCTGGCAAGGCGCGCTGATCACCCTCGCGATCTTGCTGCTGTGCCTGCCGCTGGGCTGGCTGATCTCGCGGATTCTGGTCAAACCGTTGCACGCGCTGGTCAAGGAAGCCGACGCGATCCGCAGTTTCGATTTCAATTTTCCGGTCACCCGCCGCTCGCCGGTGCTGGAAGTCGACCAGTTGAGCCTGTCGATGGCGCGCATGAAAGACACACTCGCCAGCTTCTTCCGCATCACTGACAGCCTCAGCGCCGAAACCCGCTTCGCCCCGCTGCTGCAACGGGTGCTGTTCGAAACGGTGCAGATCGCCCAGGCCCAGGCAGGGTTGATCTATCTGCGCGAAAGCGACGGCAACCGGATGGAACCCTATGGGCTGGTGATCGACGGTGTTTCGCAGGAGCCGGGCAGGCTCAACGTACTCGGCCAGGACCTGCTGGCAGATCAGGGCCCGGCGTGGTTTCAGCAACTGATCCACGCCGACAACGTGGTCAGCAGCCTTGGCTTCGAGCAGGCCGCAGACTTGCAGAACGTCCTGTTGGCCATGCAGTCGCCGCGCATCCACCTGATCGGTATCCGACTGCGTAACCGTCACAACGAGACCATCGGCCTGTTGATTCTGCTGATCAACGACAGCGGCAACGCTCAGGATCTGGAAAAACTGCGCCCGGACCGCATCGCCTTCCTGCAAGCAGTGTCCGGTGCGGCGGCGGTGAGTATTGAAAGTCAGCGTCTGCAAGCGAAACAGAAGCAGTTGCTCGATGCGTTCATCCAGTTACTGGCCGGCGCCATCGACGCCAAGAGCCCCTACACCGGCGGCCACTGCCAACGTGTGCCGGAATTGACCCTGATGCTTGCGCAGGCAGCTGCCGCCAGCCAGGCACCGGCATTTCAGCGTTATCAGCCCAGCGAAGACGAGTGGGAAGCCCTGCACATCGCGGCCTGGCTGCACGATTGCGGCAAGGTCACCACACCCGAATATGTCGTCGACAAGGCGACCAAACTGGAAACCCTCAACGATCGCATCCACGAAATTCGCACCCGTTTCGAAGTGCTCAAGCGCGACGCCTGGGTCAGTTATTGGCAGGCGCTGGCGCTCGGCGGCAACGCGGCGCAACTGAGCGAACAGCGTGACGCCGCGCTGACGCAACTGGACGATGACTTTGCCTTTGTTGCCCGCTGCAATCTGGGCGGCGAGGCCATGGCACCCGCCGATCTGCAGCGCCTTGAGCGCATCGCCGAGCGGCGCTGGATGCGCACCCTCGATGATCGCCTGGGGGTGTCATGGGAGGAAAACCGCCGTCAGGCGCAAACGCCCGCGCCAACGCTGCCAGTCAGCGAGCCACTGCTGGCGGACAAGCCCGAACACCTGATCGAACGCGCCGAGAGTGAACTGATTCCGGAAGACAATCCGTGGGGGTTCAAACTGGATGTGCCGCGCTACAAATACAATCGCGGCGAACTGTACAACCTGAGCATTGCCCGGGGCACGCTGACTCGCGAAGAGCGCTACATCATCAATCACCACATGGTGCAGACGATCCTGATGCTCAGCCACCTGCCCTTCCCCGGGCACCTGGACAGCGTTGCGGAAATCGCCGGCGGGCATCACGAAAAAATGGACGGCAGCGGCTATCCAAAGCGCCTGAAACGCGAAGACATGAGCCTGCCGGCACGGATGATGGCGATTGCCGATATTTTCGAGGCGCTGACGGCCGCAGACCGGCCGTACAAGAAAGCCAAAACCCTGAGCGAGGCATTGGCGATCATGGCCACCATGTGCCGCGAGGCGCACATCGACGCCGAGCTGTTCGCGCTGTTCATCAATGACGGGGTTTACATGCAATACGCTGCGCGGTTTCTCGATCCGCGCCAGATCGATGCGGTGGATCCGGCCAGCCTGCTGCGCAAGGCTGGCCTGAGTGCCTGATCAGCAGTCGGTCAGACGCAGGAAGATCGCCGCCAATTGCTCGATACCCGCCTGATCGTCGATGCCAAAACGCGCCAGTTTCGGGCTGTCGAGATCAAGTACGCCGATCAACCGACCGTCCTTGACCAACGGCACTACCAACTCGCTGTTGGAAGCGCTGTCGCAAGCGATATGGCCGGGGAAAGCATGCACGTCTTCGACGCGCTGAGTCTGCAGACTGGCCGCCGCGGCGCCACACACGCCGCGCCCGAACGGAATGCGCACGCAAGCGATCTGGCCCTGGAACGGACCAAGCACCAGCTCTTCATTGCGATTGAGGTAGAAACCCGCCCAGTTCAAGTCATCGAGCTGGTTGAACAGAAACGCCGAAAACTGCGCGGCATTCGCGATGAAATCGCGCTCGTCCGCCAGCAGCGATTCCAGTTGTGCGGCCAACATGCCATAGCCTTCGAGGCCCTGGCCGCTTTGTTGCAAATCAATCATGCCTTGTGCTCCAGCAATTTCAGTCCCACCCAGTAACGGGCGAATTGGTACGCGCAACGGCCGTTGCGATTGCCGCGCCCGGTGGCCCAGCGCACGGCGAGGATGTCCAGTTGTTCGTCGCGCTGCCAGCTCAGGCCAGCCTTGGCGGCCAACTGGCCGATCCAGTGTTCGACGACATTGAGAAAATGTTCCTGAGTAAACGGATAAAACGACAGCCACAGACCGAAACGGTCCGACAAGGCGATCTTGTCTTCCACCGCCTCACTCGGGTGCAGCTCGCCGTCGACACGCTTCCAGTTTTCGTTGTCGCTTTCCTTCTCCGGCACCAGATGGCGGCGATTGGAAGTGGCGTATAGCAGAACGTTGTCCGGGGCCTGCTCGAGCGAGCCGTCGAGCACACTTTTCAGCACGCGGTAATCGCCTTCGCCGGATTCGAACGACAGGTCATCGCAAAACAGCACGAAGCGCTGTGGCAGTTTGCCGATCTGCTCGACCACGCGCGGCAGGTCGGCCAGATGATCGCGTTCGATCTCGATCAAACGCAGGCCGGCCTTGGCGTGCTCAGCCAGCAGCGCGCGCACCAGCGAGGATTTACCGGTACCGCGCGAACCCCAGAGCAGCGCATGGTTGGCCGGCATGCCGTCGAGAAACTGCTGGGTGTTGCGGCCCAGTTGCTCCAGTTGACGGTCGACACCGATCAGGTCGGACAGGCGCATGTCGAGGCTGACGTCCAGCGGCAGCAAGTACCCGCTACGCCCGTCTCGCTGCCAGCGCGCCGCGAGGCACGTGCCCCAGTCGATCAGCGGACGTGGCGCCGGCAGCAAGGGTTCGATCCGCGCCAGAACCGACTCGGCGCGTTCAAGAAAAGCATTCAATCGGGAATCCACGTCTTCTCCTCGGGCACGTTCACAGTGATGATGTCGATACAGCGACGACAGACAGATCTCAATCCCCGCTCAGGCCTTGTTACAAGGCGATTCGGGAACCTCGGTATCCAGACATGATCGACTATGCTTGAGCAGCGAAGGGAAACGGAAGTGGTTCAACACCCCATGGATATCAAATTCACCCACCGGCTGTCTTACAAGCAAGCCAGATTCACTGTGCTGGTCGGGTTCATTCTGGGCACGCTGCTCAGCCTGCTGCAAATCGGCATCGATTATGCCAGCGAAGACGCCTCCATCAACCGTGAAATCCTGTCTTTGCTGGAAATCAGCCACAATCCGGCATCGCGGATCGCCTACAACATCGACGCGGAACTGGCGCAGGAATTGACTCTGGGCCTGTTGCGTTCGCCGGCGATCATCTCGGCACAACTGACGGACAACAATGGCAACGTGCTGGCCAACGTCAAACGCCCGGAGCTGCAAAGCGGCTATCGAGTGATCAGCGACTTCCTGTTCGGCGCCAAACGCCAGTTCGAAGACCGTCTGTACCTCGACCACCTGCCTGACGAATCATTGGGCATCCTCAGCCTTGAAGTCGACACGTACGCGTTCGGCAGCCGTTTCCTGCGCCGCGCCGAAGTCACTCTGCTCAACGGGTTTGCCCGCAGCCTGATCCTCACCGGGATCCTGCTGGCGTTGTTCTACGTGATGCTGACCAAGCCACTGGTACGGCTGATTCGTGAACTCAGTGCGCGCGACGCACGCAGTGCAGAACCGACAACGCTGGAATGCCCGGCCGGCCACGCCAATGACGAGATCGGCGTGCTGGTCAAAGTCGCCAACCAGCAGTTCGAAAACATCGCCACGGAAATCCAGCAGCGCCGCAACGCCGAAAACCGCCTGACCGACTACCTCGGGCAGTTGGAGCACATCGTTTCGGCCCGCACCGCCGAGCTCAAGGCGATCAACACCCGGCTCAGCCAGTCCAACGAAGAACTGGAGATCGCCCGCAGCACCGCACTGGACATGGCCGAAGCACGCTCGGCGTTCCTTGCCAACATGAGTCACGAGATCCGCACCCCGCTCAACGGTCTGCTGGGCATGATCGCTCTGTCCCTTGACGGCCCGCTGAACGCCGAACAACAGCAACAGCTGTCAATTGCCCATGACTCGGGCAAGGTGCTGGTGGAGCTGCTCAACGATATTCTCGACCTGTCCAAGTTCGATGCCGGGCAACTGGAGCTCGAGCACATTCCGTTCGACCTCGGCTCGCTGATCGAGGATACCGCCAACCTGCTGTCGCAGAACGCCGCGCCGAGCGTCGAGCTGACCTGCCTGATCGATCCGCACTTCCCCGCTCTGGTGCTGGGAGATCCGACCCGGGTGCGGCAGATCGTCAGCAACCTGTTGTCCAATGCCCTGAAGTTCACCCGCTTCGGCCGGGTTGATGTACGTCTGTCGGCCCATGGCGACGGGGTGCGCATCGAGGTCTGCGACACCGGCATCGGCATCGCCCAGGAAGCCCAGGTGAAAATCTTCCAGCCGTTCACCCAGGCGGGCGCCGGTATCACCCGGCAGTATGGCGGCACCGGTCTCGGCCTGGCGCTGACCTACAATCTCTGTGAAGCCATGCAGGGTCGACTGACCATCAGTTCCGAGGCCGGTTTCGGCAGTCAGTTTTGTGCCGACCTGCCGCTGCCGTGCCATACCCGGGCGATCATGCCGCCACCGCTGCACGGCAAGGTACTGGCGATCACCGCGGCCAGCAGCGGCTTGGCGGAACTGCTCAAAACATTGCTGCCGGTGTGGGGCGTGACGTATGAACAGCGCACCATGGACGACCCGTTGCTGGGCCTGTCACCCGATCTGCTGATCACCGATTGCCCGGAATGCCTGTTCAGTCTGCGCCCGACCCTCAGCGCGCCGATCCTGGTGGTGACCGCTTATGGCAGCTTCATGCCCAGCGAAGAGGCCGCAGCGCTGGCGCCATTGCAGCAACAGGCCCGACCACTGGCACGCAACGCGCTGTATCAGATCCTGCGGCGCATTCTGCTGGCAGACATCACCACGAACAACGATGCGCAGCAGGAAAGCCAGCCGGTTCAACGCCGCGGACGCGTGCTGCTGGTGGAGGACAATCCGGTCAACCAGTTGGTGGCCAAAGGCATGCTTGGCAAGCTCGGGTGCGACGTGGTGGTCGCCGCCCACGGTGCCGAAGCGCTGGATCAACTGGAGCACGATGAGTTCGACCTGGTGCTGATGGACTGCAACATGCCGGTGATGGACGGCTACGAAGCGAGCCGGCAGATTCGCCAGAGCGGGCGCTGGCCGCACCTCCCGATCGTGGCACTGACCGCCAACGCCATGTCCGAGGAGCGCGAGCGCTGCCGTGCCGCCGGCATGAGCGATTATCTGGCCAAGCCGTTCCGCCGCGAAGAGCTGGCGGCCCTGCTCGACCAGTGGATTCCGACTACGTCAGCGCCTTGATCTGCCCCAGCAGGTGATCGAGACCGTTACGCAAATCGTTGAGCCGATCAAGATCCACGCCGCTGTCGCACAACAATCGGGCCTTGAGCGGCCCGACCTGCTCGCGCAACGCCTGGCCCTGGGTGGTCAGGCTTAGATGCACTTCACGCTCGTCACGCGTCGAGCGCTGGCGCTGCACCCACTGCAATTGCTCAAGCCGCTTGAGCAACGGCGTCAGAGTGCCGGAGTCCAGCGCCAGACGCTCGCCCAAGGCCTTGACCGTCGGTTGCTCCGGCGCTCTGTCCTGCCACTCCCACAGCACCAGCATCACCAGGTACTGCGGGTACGTCAGGCCGAGCTGATCGAGCATCGGCTTGTAAGCGCGAATCACCGCCCGGGACGCGGCATACAACTTGAAGCACAACTGACTGTCGAGCTTCAGCGAATCGTCGGGCAGGCTGTTCATTTGAGCAGGGCTTCGATCTCGCCGCTGATGTCCTGCGGCTTGGTGGTCGGAGCAAAACGCTTGACCAGTTGCCCATCCTTGCCGATCAGGAACTTGGTGAAATTCCACTTGATGCCCTCGGAGCCGAGCAGACCCGGAGCGCGTTTTTTCAACTGTACGAACAGTGGATGCGCATCAGAACCGTTGACATCGATCTTCTTGAACAACGGGAAACTCACGCCGTAATTCAGCTCACAGAATTCGCTGATCGCACCCTCGTTGCCTGGCTCCTGCTTGCCGAACTGATTACATGGAAACCCCAGCACCACCAGGCCCTGATCCTTGTAGGTCTGCCACAGCTCTTCCAGGCCTTTGTATTGCGGGGTGAAGCCGCATTTGCTGGCGGTGTTGACCACCAGAACGGCCTTGCCGGCGAAATCGGCCAGGGTCTTTTGTTCACCCTTGATGGTGGTGACAGGAATATTAAGCAGGTTGTCGCTCATGAGACGGCTCCACGGGTTATCGGCAAAGGCCAAACATAGCGAGCAATTAAATTGTGTGCAATTTAATTAATTGAGTTGCCATCATGTAGGAGCTGCCGAAGGCTGCGATCTTTTGATCTTTAAAAATCAAGAGATCGCAGCCTTCGGCAGCTCCTACAGGGTGGATCAAACCAGCCGGTCGAGCGAGCAGTTCAATCGCGCGGCTCGAGGTTCAGGCACACCGAGTTAATGCAATAACGCAGACCGGTCGGTGGCGGACCATCGGGAAACACGTGGCCCAGATGCGCGTCACAGCGAGCGCATTTGACCTCGGTGCGGATCATGCCGTGACTGGTATCGCGGATTTCGGCCATGGCGCTTTCGCCGATCGGCGCGTAAAAGCTCGGCCAGCCGCAGCCGGAATCGAATTTGGTTTGGGAGTCGAACAGCGGCTCATTGCAGCAGACGCAATGATAAATGCCGTCGGTTTTGGTGGCGTTGTATTTGCCGGAGAACGGCCGTTCGGTCGCACTGAGCCGGCACACGTTGTACTGCTCGGGATCGAGCATCGCACGCCATTCTTCCAGGGTTTTTTCCAACTTTTCCATCATCACACCTCAACGGCTGAAAAAGCCCGATCTGTACCTTTTCCACGGATCGGGTGGCACGTATGATTGCGCCTCGTCACACGCCAGTCTGGCAGCCAGACCGGGCGCATTCAAACGGATTATTGGCGCCACCGCGCAAGACTCCGCCTGTGCGAAGACGCAGGAATCCCAGTACGGTTGGCCATCCGCCGTCTGGATCGTTCATTTTCGGGATCACATCGCCATGCAGTTCAGCAAATCGAACAAGCTCGCCAACGTCTGCTACGACATTCGCGGACCGGTGCTCAAGCACGCCAAACGTCTGGAGGAGGAAGGCCAGCGCATCCTCAAGCTGAACATCGGCAACCCGGCACCGTTTGGTTTCGAAGCGCCGGACGAAATTCTCCAGGACGTGATCCGCAATCTGCCGACCGCCCAAGGCTACAGCGATTCCAAAGGCCTGTTCAGCGCCCGTAAAGCGGTGATGCAGTACTACCAGCAAAAGAATGTCGAAGGTGTCGGCATTGAGGACATCTACCTGGGCAACGGCGTGTCCGAGCTGATCGTGATGTCGCTGCAGGCGCTGCTCAACAACGGTGACGAAGTGCTGGTACCGGCCCCGGACTACCCGCTCTGGACCGCCGCCGTGAGCCTGGCCGGCGGTAACGCCGTTCACTACCTGTGCGACGAGGGTGCCGACTGGTTCCCGGATCTGGCCGACATCAAGGCCAAGATCACGCCGAACACCAAGGCCATGGTGATCATCAACCCGAACAACCCGACCGGTGCGGTGTACTCGAAGGAAGTACTGCTGGGCATGCTGGAAATCGCCCGCGCGCACAATCTGGTGGTGTTCTCCGACGAGATCTACGACAAGATCCTCTATGACGATGCCGTGCACATCTGCACCGCCTCGCTGGCGCCGGACCTGCTGTGCCTGACCTTCAACGGTCTGTCGAAATCCTAC
Source organism: Pseudomonas sp. S8 (assembly GCF_050473925.1). NCBI lineage: Bacteria > Pseudomonadati > Pseudomonadota > Gammaproteobacteria > Pseudomonadales > Pseudomonadaceae > Pseudomonas > Pseudomonas sp. S8. The sequence goes on along the minus strand of NZ_JBFDVZ010000016.1, from coordinate 64,732 downwards.
CGCGTGGCGGGTTTCCGCTCCGGCTGGATCGCCATCTCCGGGCCGAAACACAATGCCCAGAGCTACATCGAAGGTATCGACATGCTGGCCAACATGCGCCTGTGCGCCAACGTGCCGAGCCAGCACGCGATCCAGACTGCCCTCGGCGGTTATCAGAGCATCAATGATCTGGTGCTGCCGCAAGGTCGCCTGCTGGAGCAGCGCAACCGTACCTGGGAGTTGCTCAACGACATTCCGGGCGTCAGCTGCGTCAAGCCGATGGGCGCGCTGTATGCATTCCCGCGGATCGACCCGAAGGTCTGCCCGATCCACAACGACGAAAAATTCGTCCTCGACCTGCTGCTCTCCGAGAAGCTGCTGGTGGTGCAAGGCACGGCATTCAACTGGCCGTGGCCGGATCACTTCCGCGTGGTAACCCTGCCCCGCGTCGACGACCTCGAGATGGCCATCGGACGTATCGGCAACTTCCTCAAATCCTACCGCCAGTAACCGGTCGACAGTGCGCAACGGTCCGAACGTTGCGCACTGTCTGATTCAGCAACACTTCTGCCCTCCTCGCCTCGCAGGGCCTTCTACACTTGCGATTCGTATAGTCCACACGCCTCTGGCGCAGTGGTGGCGGGTGGCGGCTGGCTGTCATCCCTTTCGGTTTCGGTCGTGGGCAATGGCCTGCAGCCCCGGAATCCGCTGTAGGACACAGTTTGAAATAGTCACTCAGTTGAATCACCCCGTGCCGCACCTTATATACCCCGCAGTACGCTACATCTTTAGCTTGAGGAGATTTCTACAACCATGATGCGCATCCTGCTGTTTTTGGCCACTAACCTGGCGGTCGTGCTGATAGCCAGCATCACCCTGAGCCTGTTCGGCTTCAACGGGTTCATGGCGGCCAACGGGGTTGATCTCAACCTCAGTCAGCTGCTGGTTTTCTGTGCGGTCTTTGGTTTCGCCGGTTCGCTGTTCTCGCTGTTCATCTCAAAGTGGATGGCAAAGATGAGCACCGGCACCCAGATCATCAGCCAGCCACGTACCCGGCATGAACAATGGCTGCTGCAAACCGTCGAGCAACTGTCCCGCGAAGCCGGGATCAAGATGCCCGAAGTCGGTATTTTTCCGGCCTACGAGGCCAATGCCTTTGCGACCGGCTGGAACAAGAACGACGCTTTGGTCGCAGTCAGCCAGGGCCTGCTCGAGCGCTTTTCGCCGGATGAAGTGAAAGCCGTTCTGGCCCACGAAATCGGTCACGTGGCCAACGGTGACATGGTCACCCTGGCGCTGATCCAGGGCGTGGTGAACACCTTCGTGATGTTTTTTGCGCGGATCATCGGCAACTTCGTCGACAAGGTGATTTTCAAGAACGAAGAAGGCCAGGGCATTGCCTACTACGTGGCGACCATCTTCGCCGAACTGGTCCTGGGCATCCTCGCCAGCGCTATCGTCATGTGGTTCTCGCGCAAGCGCGAATTCCGTGCCGACGAAGCCGGCGCACGTCTGGCGGGCACCAACGCGATGATCGGCGCGCTGCAACGCCTGCGCGCCGAACAGGGCCTGCCGGTACACATGCCGGACACTCTGAACGCCTTCGGCATCAACGGTGGCATCAAACAGGGCTTTGCCCGCATGTTCATGAGCCACCCGCCGCTGGAAGAGCGTATCGACGCGCTGCGTCGTCGCGGTTGATCCGACCGGCGTAACAATAAAAAGGCCCGCAGTGATGCGGGCCTTTTTTGTGCTCGGGATTGTGTGTTGGCTGATCTGGACCCATCGCTGGCAAGCGAGCTCCCACAGGGTTTTGTGGTGTTTTCTGGATTCGAGGACGCAGCAGATCACTGTGGGAGCTGGCTTGCCAGCGATGGGGCCCGCACAGCCAATACAAACCTATCGACCAGAAACCCGGTAAACCCGCTCCTCCAACCGCGTCACCCCCGCCTGCAGAAACTTCCAGCTCTCCCCCAGCACATCCTGCTCTTCCAGCATTCGCACCTGCCAGGCACCCGCCAGCAAGCGCTGCACCTCATCATCGCTCACCGCAAACGGTGGCCCGGACATCTGCGCCTGATCGTAATCCAGTGTGATCAACAGCCCTTGCACAACCGGCGGCAGGATTTGCTGCAGATGCGCCGCATAGCGTTCACGCATCGCAGGCGGCAAGGCGATCAACGCTGCGCGGTCGTACAATGCCGCGCAGTCCGCTACATCGTCTGCAGTCAGCGCGAAGAAATCACCGCACCACAACTCGATGGAATCGCCGCGATAGACCTTGAACGGTCCCTCGTCGCTGACCTGCGGCGTTACCTGATGCTCACTGAAGAAGTCCTCGATGGCCTTCTGCGACAACTCGACCCCGAGCACCTGATGTCCGCGCCCGGCCAGCCACAACAGATCCAGGCTTTTGCCGCATAACGGCACCAGCACCCGCGCCTGCATCGGGATCGCCAACTGCGGCCAGTGACGCTGCAAATACGGGTTGACCTCAGGCAGATGAAAGCCGATCTGATTGGATTCCCACTTCTTGTGCCAAAACTCAGGCTGCATGCTTCACCCCAAAAATTCGATCAAAAGGCGTTAAAACTTATATTAGATTTAGATCAATGATCTGACTGAAGATGGCACCATCTTACCGCTCAGGAACCTTTCTATGTTTCCCAGCCTGTTTATCTCCCACGGCTCGCCGATGCTGGCGCTGGAGCCCGGCGCCAGCGGCCCGGCTCTCGCGCGCCTGGCGGCCGAACTGCCTAAACCGAAAGCCATCGTGATTGTCTCTGCTCACTGGGAAAGCCAGGAATTACTGGTCAGCAGCCATTCGCAGCCCGAAACCTGGCATGACTTCGGCGGTTTTCCCCGCGCTCTGTTTGAAGTGCAATATCCCGCACCGGGCAATCCGCAACTGGCCGCCGAAGTGGCCGAATTGCTCAACGCTGCCCATCTGCCGGCTCGCCTCGATGTGCAACGACCGTTCGACCACGGCGTCTGGGTGCCGCTGTCACTGATGTACCCGCAGGCGGATATTCCAGTGGTGCAGGTGTCGCTGCCGAGTCGCGGTGGCCCGGCGCTGCAAACCCGTGTCGGGCACGCACTGGCGAGTCTGCGCGAGCAGGGTATTTTGCTGATCGGCTCCGGCAGCATCACCCACAACCTGCGCGAACTGGACTGGCATGCCGGCCCGGAAAGCGTCGAGCCGTGGGCGCGGGACTTCCGCGACTGGATGATCGACAAGTTGGCGGCCAATGACGAAGCGGCGTTGCACGACTATCGTCAGCAGGCACCGAATGCGGTGCGCAGCCATCCGAGTGATGAGCATTTGTTGCCGCTGTATTTCGCCCGTGGCGCGGGAGGTGAGTTCCGCGTAGCGCATAAAGGCTTCACGATGGGTGCACTGGGTATGGATATCTATCGCTTCGGCTGACGTCATCGCTGGCAAGCCAGCTCCCACAGGGTTGTGGGGCGAGGCAAAAAGCAGGCATAAAAAATCCCCGAACCAGTCGGGGATTTTTCATGTTCGATCAATCAGCCCGAGGGCGGATCAATCTTCGCGGTAGCGACGCAGTTTCAGCTGCTTGCCAGCGACGCGAGTGTCCTTCAGCTTGGTCAGGAGTTTGTCCAGACCATCTTCCGGCAGTTCGACGAGGCTGAAGCTGTCACGCACCTGAATGCGACCGATCGCTTCGCGGGCCAGACCACCTTCGTTGAGGATCGCGCCCAGCAGGTTCTTGGCGGCGATACCGTCACGCGCACCCAGCGCGGTACGGCAACGGGCACGGCCTTCGCCCAGAGGCATTGGCGCGCGACGCTCGCGGTCGCCACGATCAGGACGATCACCGGAACGCTCAGGACGGTCGCCACGCGGTGCGTTGTTCGGCACCAGTGGACGTTCCTTCTCGATCGCTGCCAGGTTCAGCGCTTGACCGTTGGTTGCCTTGCGCAGCAGGGCTGCAGCCAGTGCACGCGGGGTGCAACCGATGTCTGCGGTCAGACGATCGAGCAGCTCGCCGTGAGTCGATTCGGCATCGGCGACCAGCGGCGACAGGCTGTTGGTCAGTTTCTTGATGCGTGCATCGAGCACAGCTTGAGCGTCCGGCAGACGCACTTCGGCCACCTTCTGGCCGGTGACACGCTCGATCACTTGCAGCATGCGGCGCTCACGTGGAGTCACCAGCAGCAGCGCACGACCTTCGCGACCGGCACGGCCGGTACGGCCGATACGGTGCACGTAAGACTCCGGATCGTACGGCATGTCCACGTTGAACACGTGGGTGATGCGCGGAACGTCCAGACCACGGGCAGCCACGTCGGTCGCGACAACGATGTCCAGACGGCCATCCTTGAGCGAGTCGATGACGCGCTCACGCTGGTTCTGGGCGATGTCACCGTTCAGCGCAGCGGCTTTGTAGCCTTTGGCGTCCAGGGCACTGGCCAGATCCAGGGTCGCTTGCTTGGTGCGCACGAACATGATCAGCGCGTCGAAGTCTTCCACTTCCAGCAAGCTGAGAACGGCAGAAGTCTTCTGGTCAGCGTGAACCAACAGGTGAGCCTGTTCGATCGCGGTAACGGTCTGAGTCTTGCTCTGGATCTTCACGTGCTTCGGATCGCGCAGGTGGCGCTCGGCGATGGCACGGATCGACTGCGGCAAGGTTGCCGAGAACAATACGGTCTGACGGGTTTCCGGCATGGCCTTGAAGATCACTTCCAGGTCGTCCATGAAGCCCAGTTTGAGCATTTCGTCCGCCTCGTCCAGAACCAGGTGGTTCACGGTAGCGAGGACTTTTTCGTCGCGACGCAGGTGGTCGCACAGACGGCCCGGCGTGGCGACAACGATCTGTGCGCCATTACGGATTGCTTTCAATTGTGGGCCCATCGGCGCGCCGCCGTAGACAGCCACAACAGTTACGCCCGGCATTTGCTTGGCGTAGGTTTCGAAAGCGGTTGCAACTTGTAGCGCCAACTCACGAGTTGGGGCCAGGATCAGAGCTTGCGGCTCGCGCTTGGACGGATCAATGCGGTGCAGGATAGGCAGGGCAAAGGCAGCGGTTTTACCGGTACCGGTTTGCGCCTGACCAATCATATCGTGACCGGCGAGGATGATCGGGATCGACTGCTGCTGAATGGCCGAAGGCTCTTCATAGCCGGTAGCGACTACTGCAGCGACAATATTGGGATGAAGTTCAAGAGCGGCGAAGCCGCCGATTTCCTGGGTCATGGGTCTGCCTCTAAGTGCATCCGCAAAGACCCATGCTCCAAAGCTGCGCATGCCGTGTTGAGACTCAAGAGTCGCCCTGGCAGCTTTGTCGGCGGGGATTTGCGAAAACGTATGAATGAAAAAGAATCGTCAAGGAAGAGCCCGCAGTGCGGACGTGCAGCCGAAGCTGACTTCGGGGAATTGCGCTACCTAAACGCGGCCCGGTTAAAGGCCGGCGCGCACTATACCGGAATTTGCCCAAAAAGGGAGCTTTTTTTATCAGCTGAATCGCTGTGTCACCGCTGTGTAACGGGGTTTTGCGGATAATCGTGCGAAGGTCTATTTTGCAAAGGCCCGGCCTTGCGGGTGATGACGCTTAAACGATTCATCGATGTGCGGCATACCGTCGCTGCACCCGCCCTTCCCGCCCGAGGATCTACCCATGAATCAGCCCTGCCCCGGCCGCGTCAGCCGCGAACATCGTGGTCATGTCCACTTGATTGGCCTCGACCGGGCCGCCAAACGCAATGCCTTCGACCTCGATCTGCTCAATGACCTGAGCCTGGCCTACGGTGAGTTCGAGGCCGACAGTGACGCGCGAGTGGCCGTGGTGTTCGGGCATGGCGAGCACTTTACCGCCGGTCTGGATCTGCTCAACACCAGCGCCGCCCTCGCCGAAGGCTGGCAGGTTCCGACCGGCGGTTGCGACCCGTGGGGTGTTTCCGTCGGGCCGCGCGTGAGCAAGCCGGTGATTGTGGCCGCACAAGGCTACTGCCTGACCATCGGCATCGAGTTGATGCTGGCCGCTGACATCAACCTGTGCGCGAGCAATACCCGCTTCGCGCAAATGGAAGTGCAGCGGGGGATTTTTCCTTTCGGTGGCGCGACCTTGCGTTTTCATCAGGTGGCCGGCTGGGGCAATGCCATGCGCTGGCTGCTGACCGGCGATGAGTTCGATGCGCATGATGCATTGCGCCTGGGTTTGGTACAGGAAGTAATGGCCAGTGAGGACCTGCTGCCCCGAGCGATCGAACTGGCCGAGCGGATTGCCCGGCAGGCACCGTTGGGGGTGCAGGCGACGCTGATGTCGGCGCGGCAGGCACGGTATGAAGGTGAGACGGCGGCGGCACAGGGATTGCCGGCGCTGGTGAAGAAGTTGCTGGGGAGTGAGGATGCCAAGGAAGGCATCAGCTCGCTGGTTGAGCGGCGGCCAGGCATCTTCAAAGGGATCTGATGAACTCCTCCCTGTAGGAGCTGCCGAAGGCTGCGATCTTTTGATCTTGTTTCTAAAATCAAAGTCAAAAGATCGCAGCCTTCGGCAGCTCCTACAGTTGACCGAGTCGCCGCTCAGGTGGCTGGGCGAATACTGTTGATCAACGACTGCAACGAATACCCCAACCGCGGCGCCAGCGCTTCAGCGCGGGCGGTCAACGCCTGCATGTCCAGCTCCTGATCGAGATCCGCCGGCACAATCAGAATCACATTGCCCTCCTTCACCGGCAGTTCCCAGTAATGCCGGTGGTAGAGCCCACGCAGCAACGCGGCGCCCAACGGTTTGCCATCATCGGTGGCCCACTGGTTGATCACCAGCCAGCCGCCCGGATTCAAACGCTTCTGACAGTCACCGAGAAAACTCCAGGCCAGATGCCCGACACCCGGGCCGACATCGGTGTACAGGTCGACAAAGATCAGATCCGCAGGCTCGGCCGTCGGCAGCAACTCCAGCGCATCGCCGACCCGAATGTACAAACGCGGATCGTCATCCAGCCCCAGGTATTCGATGGCCAGGCGCGGCACATCCGGGCGCAGTTCGATGGCTTCGACATCTTCCAGCGGCAGGAACTTGAGGCAGGCCTGGGTCAGCGTACCGGCACCGAGGCCAAGAAACAGCGCGCTCTCCGGTTGTTCGTGGCACAACGCGCCAATCAGCATCGCCCGGGTGTAGTCGTATTCGAGCCAGCTCGGATCGGCGGTGAACACGCAGCTCTGCTCGATGGCATCGCCGAATTCCAGAAAGCGGTAATCGGCCACTTCCAGCACGCGAATCACGCCGAACTCATCCTGTACCTCGGCGAGCAACAGCTCGACGCGCTCCTCAGTCATTTCGTCTCCTGATGGTCACCGGGCGCGGTGACGCGATGGCACCGCTGCGGCGCCGTGGCAAAGCGGCGATTGTCGGTGATGGGGCGGGAGCAGGTCACGCACTAATTGCTGCTACCATGGCCTTCCCGTGCGTAGAACCCATTAGAGACCGTGATGAGCCAACCCTGGAGTCCTGACAGCTGGCGCGCCCTGCCGATCCAGCAACAACCCCAATACCCCGACGCCGCGCATCTGCGCCAGGTCGAGCAGACCCTGGCCAGCTATCCGCCGCTGGTGTTTGCCGGTGAAGCGCGCGAGCTGCGCCGCCAGTTTGCCGAAGTGACTCAGGGCCGGGCGTTCCTGTTGCAGGGCGGCGATTGCGCGGAAAGCTTTGCCGAGTTCTCGGCGGCGAAGATTCGCGACACTTTTAAAGTGCTGCTGCAAATGGCGATCGTCATGACCTTCGCCGCCGGTTGTCCGGTGGTCAAGGTCGGGCGCATGGCCGGTCAGTTCGCCAAGCCGCGCTCGGCCAACGACGAAACCCTCGACGGCGTGACCCTGCCCGCCTACCGTGGCGACATCGTCAACGGCATTGGTTTTGACGAAAAGAGCCGCGTGCCGGATCCGGAGCGCCTGCTGCAGTCCTATCACCAGTCCACCGCCACCTTGAACCTGTTGCGCGCCTTCGCCCAGGGCGGCTTCGCCGACCTGCATCAGGTGCACAAGTGGAACCTGGATTTCATCGCCAACTCGGCACTGGCCGAGAAATACAGCCACCTCGCCGACCGCATCGATGAGACCCTCGCATTCATGCGCGCCTGCGGCATGGACAGCTCGCCGCAACTGCGCGAAACCAGTTTTTTCACCGCCCACGAGGCGCTGCTGCTGAACTACGAAGAAGCGTTCGTGCGTCGCGACAGCCTGACCAACGATTACTACGATTGCTCGGCGCACATGCTGTGGATCGGTGACCGTACCCGTCAGCTCGACGGTGCTCACGTCGAATTCCTGCGCGGGGTGAACAACCCGATTGGCGTCAAAGTCGGCCCGAGCATGAACCCGGACGACCTGATCCGCCTGATCGACGTGCTCAACCCGGACAACGATCCGGGCCGCCTGAACCTGATTGCGCGGATGGGCGCGAACAAGGTAGGCGATCACCTGCCGGCGCTGATCCGCGCGGTACAGCGTGAAGGCAAGCAGGTGCTGTGGAGCTCCGACCCGATGCACGGCAACACGATCAAGGCCAGCAGCGGCTACAAGACCCGCGACTTCGCGCAGATCCTGGGTGAGGTGAAGCAGTTCTTCCAGGTGCATGAAGCCGAAGGTACTTATGCTGGCGGGATTCATATCGAGATGACCGGGCAGAATGTCACCGAGTGCATCGGTGGCGCGCGGCCGATCACGGAAGACGGGTTGTCGGATCGTTATCACACCCACTGCGATCCGCGGATGAATGCCGATCAGTCGCTGGAACTGGCGTTTTTGATTGCGGAAACTCTGAAACAGGTCCGCCGCTAGACCGAGTCGCCCCATCGCCAGCAGGCATGGATTGACCTCTATCCCTGTAGGAGCTGCCGAAGGCTGCGATCTTTTGATCTTGAAAAACAAAATCAAAAGATCGCAGCCTTCGGCAGCTCCTACAGGGGTCAAAATCACTCAAAGATCTCTGTGGGAGCCAGCCTGCTGGCGATGAGGTCGTTCAGGCACCCTCAATTTGCGCCAACGCCACCCGCAACCGCGCCGCACTCTCACGCTGACAATTAAGCTGCACCCGCGCAAGCCCCAGCCAAACGGCCATCTGCCGCAGATTCAACGCCAGCGCCAGCATCCCCTCTTCATCCAGCCCCGGCACTTCCTCGTGCACCGCGTGCACCGCCAGGCGCCCCGACGCTCGCTCGGCCCGCAGGTCGACCCGCGCGGCAATCCGTTCGTTGTGCAGGAAAGGCAGCACGTAATAGCCATAGACCCGCTTGTCTTGCGGCGTATAAATCTCCAACCGATAGCGGAAATCAAACAGCCGCTCGGTGCGACTGCGTTCCCAGATCAACGAATCGAACGGCGACAACAGTGCACTGGCAACCACTTTGCGCGGCACCTTCGGTTCCGGCAGGCAGTAGGCGATCTGTCGCCAACCGGCGACTTCACAGGTCTGCAACTGCCCGTCCTCGACCAGCTCCGCCAGACGCGGGCGCGCATCCGCAGGATTCAAACGGAAATAATCCCGCAGATCCTTTTCCGTACCGACGCCGAGCGCCTGCGCCGCGTGCAGCAACAAGCCACGTTGCGCCTCAGCCTCGTCAGGTAACGCTTGTTGCAGAATCAAGGAGGGAATGACCCGCTCCGGCAAATCATACAAACGCTCAAAACCGCGGCGACCGGCCACGGTCACTTCACCTGCAGCGAACAACCATTCCAGCGCATGCTTTTCCGCACTCCAGTCCCACCACTGCCCGGCCTTGTCCTCGCGGGTCGACAGACTGCCGGCACCCAATGCACCACGCTCCTCGACCGCACTCAAGACCCGGCGCACAACGCTCTGCTGCTCCAGACCAAACTTTGCCAGTTGCTGATAAATGTCCCTGCCATTCCTTGCCCGCTGCATGCGCCACCCCATCAACGGATACATGCTCAATGGCAGCAACGACGCTTCATGACCCCAGTACTCGAACAACGTGCGACGTCGCCCCGTACTCCAGGCGGCCTGGTCAAGCAAATCAGCGGAATAGGAACCCAAACGGGAAAACAGCGGCAGGTAGTGCGAGCGCACCACGGCGTTGACGGAGTCGATCTGCAGCAGACCCAGCCGTTCGATCAGCCGGTTGAGTTGCGGCGCCTTGACGGTCGGCGGCTGGCGCCCGTTGAATCCTTGGGCGGCCAGCGCCAGACGTCGCGCTTGTTTGAGAGAAAAGGCCAGAGTCGCGGGCATGAGCATCTCCTTGTCTGCTCGCAACCTACCTCACCTGAAAGTGGTTTGTGTAGTAAGGCGCCGATCATTTATGCATCGGATCGTCCCAGAACGGCCGGATGGCCTCGTGCTCGACGTCGGCACGGCTGACCCCGATGTCCTTCAGCGCTTCGTCGCTCAGGCTGGCAAGCAACTCGCGTTCTCGGTGCAGTTCGTACCAGCGGCTAAACTTGTGCAGCAGGTCGGAAACGATATGACCGTGGCCGGAAAATTTTGTGTCGTCTACATACTCTCTTTGACCTTTCATCGTGTTGCCCTCCTTGTGGATGGCTCAAGTCTCGCGCTGGCGCTAAGATCAATCCAACGAATGTTTCTGATGGCACTCATCACGGAGATTCATCAATTGTCGGCCTACCCCAGTATCGATACCGATGTCCTGCGCACCTTCGTCGCGATTGCCGATCAAGGCGGGTTTACCCGCGCCGGCGAAATGGTCAACCGCACGCAATCGGCGGTGAGCATGCAGATGAAGCGTCTGGAAGAAGACGTGTTGCAGCGTCAGCTGTTCGAGCGCGACGGCCGCCAGGTACGCCTGACCGCCGAAGGCCAAGTGTTGCTGGGTTATGCGCGACGCATCCTGAAATTGCACAGCGAAGTGTTCAACACCCTGCGCGAGCCGCACATGGTCGGCACCGTGCGCATCGGTACGCCGGACGATTACGTGATGCGGTTTCTGCCGGGGATCCTCTCGCGGTTCGCTCAGTTCTACCCGCTGATCCAGATCGAAGTGCATTGCGAGTCCAGCAAACAGCTGTTGCAGCGCACCGATCTGGACTTGTCGATCGTCACCCGCGAGCCGGGCAACGAGATCGGCCAGTTGCTGCGCAAAGAGCGTTTCGTCTGGGCCGAGGCGCAGAATTTCAGCGCGCACGAGCAGACGCCGCTGCCGCTGGCGATGTTCAACAGTGATTGTTTCTGCCGCTTGTGGGCTTGCAATGCGCTCGACGCGATGGGCCGCGATTACCGCATCGCCTACAACAGCACCAGCCTGTCGGCACTGATGGCGGTGGTGAGCGCGGGTCTGGCGATCACCGCGCAACTGGAGAGTTTGATCACCCCGGACATGCGTATTCTCGGAGCCAACGAAGACCTGCCGCTGCTGCCCGAGGCCAGCATCATGCTGATCCGCAACCTGAACAACCCGTCGCCGATCACCGAATGCCTGGCCGAGCACATCGTCGAAGGCTTCAAACTTTAAACGCGAGCATCACCGCACACAGCACCAGGAAACCGCAGAACAGCCCGCGCAGCAGTTTTTCCGGCATGGCGTGGGCGACTTTGACGCCCCAACTGATGCTCGCCAGACCGCCGATGGCCAGGGGCAGGCCGATCATCCAGTCGACCTCGTGATGCACCGCGTACGTCACCAGGGTCACGCCGGTGCTGGGCAGCGCCAGTGCCAGCGACAGGCCTTGAGCAACCACCTGGCTTGTGCCGAACAGACTGGTGAGGACCGGCGTCGCCACCACGGCCCCGCCAACACCGAACAGACCGCCCATGGTTCCGGACGCCGCGCCAAGCACACCCAGCCATGGCCATGAGTAACGCATCTCGGAGGTCACGGCGGTTTTCTTGCCGAACATCTTCAGCAGGTTGTACGCCGAGAGCACCACGAGGAAAGCGACAAAACCGATCCGCATGGTTTGCGCATCAATGCCCACCGCCCAGATCGAACCGATCCACGCAAAGCAAAAACCCATGATCGCCAGCGGCAGCGCGTGGCGCAGCTCGATGCGATTGCGCTGATGATAGCGCCACAGCGCCAGCATCACGTTCGGCACGACCATCACCAGCGCCGTGCCTTGGGCGATCTGTTGATCGAGTCCGAACCATACGCCCAGCAGCGGAATGGCGATCAGCCCGCCACCAATGCCGAAGATCCCGCCCAATGTGCCGAGGGCGGCGCCAAACAGCAGGTACAACAAAAACTCGATCACAGCGATGTCCTCATCCGTCAAGCGACCCATCCTACGCAGTCGAGGCTGGCGGGGAAACGCACAGCAACGCACAATGGCTGTGCCAAAACCGCATAGGCATTGAACTGATTGATGAATCCCAATCAATTGACCGAACAACTTGGGCTGTTTCTCGATGTGCTGGAGAGCGGGAGCTTTTCTGCGGCTTCGCGTCGACATCCGCTGACGCCATCCGCCGTCGCCCGACGCATCGACAGCCTGGAAAGCGCGGTCGGCAGCCAGTTGTTTATCCGCAGCACTCATGCGGTGCGCGCCACGCCGGCCGGGCTGGCGTTTGCCGAGCGGGCGCGGCGCATCGTCAGCGAGCTGCAACTGGCCCGCGCCGAGGCGGTGTCGTTGAGCAGTGCGCCGGAAGGCTTGATCCGCATCGATGCCCCGGCCGCTTTTGGTCGCCGCCATCTCGCGCCGGTCATCGCTGACTTTCTGGTGCTGTACCCGGGCCTCGACGTGCAGTTGCACCTGATCGACAGCTTCATCGACATGCACGGCTCGAATCTGGGCAAAGTCGATCTGGTGCTGCGCGCCGGGCAAATGGCCGATACGCGGCTGGTCGCCACGCCGCTGGCGAGCATGGTGCGCATTGCCTGCGCCAGCCCCGACTACCTGAAACGCCGTGGCGCACCGCGCCATCCCGCGCAGTTGAGTGAACATGACGGGCTGGATTGGGAAGGTCTCGCCCCGCCCTTCGCCTGGCGCTTCGAACTGGACGGGCAAATGCAACTGCATCGCCCCGCGCGCATCCGCATGAGCGCCAACAATGCCGAAGCGCTGGTGTGCGGTGCTCTGGCCGGGCTGGGCATCGCGCATTTGCCGACCTGGCTGGCCAGCGAATACCTGCTGCGCGGCGAACTGCTGCCGCTGTTCTGCGAGAACGGCCTGCCGCAACCGGAAAGCACCGGCATCTATGCGCTGCGCATGGAACAGCAGACCCACTCGCGCAGCCGTCTGCTTTTGGAATACCTCAAGACCCGCTTCAGCCCGGTGCCACCGTGGGATCTGGCGCTGCAACGCGAGCTGGGCCGACACTAGATCCTGGATAATTATCTGGCGCATTAAACATTCGGGCGCTAGATTCAAGCCCATCACCGAACAAGGCTTTGCCATGACCACCGAACGCGACACCTGCGACGACCTGCTGCTCGACAATCAGGCGTGCTTCGCCCTGCATTCCACTTCACTGATGATGACCAAGGTCTACAAGCCGCTGCTGCAAGCGCTGGGCCTGACCTATCCGCAGTATCTGGCGATGATGGTGCTGTGGGAAAAGGACGGTTTGACCGTGGGCGAAATCAGCACGCGGTTGCTGACCGATCCAGGCTCGCTGACACCGTTGCTCAAGCGGCTGGAAGGTGAAGGCTTGCTCAGCCGAACCCGCAGCCGTGAGGATGAACGCGTGGTGATCGTTGAACTGACTGCCCAGGGACGCGCCTTGAAGAACAAGGCCCGAACCGTGCCTCAATGCATCCTGGGGGCCAGTGGCTTCACGCTGGAGCGCCTGCAAAACCTGCAAGCTGAATTGCAGGCATTGCGTGGTCATTTGCAAGACAGCCTCGCTTAAGACTCCCCTTCCCTGTGGGCGCAGCCTTGCGCCTGCAGGCGAATCGCACATTCCCCGCTTACCCCCCGAAAATTTTTCCTCTCGTTTCAGGTTCAAAAAAACCTTCTATATCAAAAGCTTGAGATCACGACCCAGCCCGATCCAAGCGCCCATTCCCACTTTCTTCAAAAAATTATCTTGCGCACAAAACATTAGCGAGCTACATTCACTTCGCACTTACTTAGCGCGCAAATAATTAGCGCAAACAAACACACTCGACGAGGCTCACACCATGCAAAAGCTCTACACCGCAATCGCAACCTCCACTGGCGGCCGTGATGGTCGTGCGATCTCCAGCGACAACATCCTCGACGTCAAGCTGGCTACTCCGAAAGAACTCGGCGGTGCCGGCGGCGCGGCCACCAACCCTGAGCAACTGTTCGCTGCCGGCTACTCGGCCTGCTTCATCGGCGCGCTGAAATTCGTTGCCAGTCAGACCAAACGCAAAATCCCCGACGATGCCTCGATCACTGCTCATGTCGGTATCGGTCAGATTCCTGGTGGTTTCGGGCTGGACATCGACCTGCACATCAGCCTGCCGGGCCTGGAACAGGCGGATGCACAGAGCCTGGTTGAAGCGGCGCATCAGGTCTGCCCGTACTCCAACGCGACCCGTGGCAACGTTGACGTACGTCTGCACACCACCGTTTGAGAACAACGCCAAACCACTATGGGAGCGGGCTTGCTCGCGAACAGGCCCGGTCAGACAACCTGTTTGTTGAATGACACACCGCATTCGCGAGCAAGCTCGCTCCCACAGGGTTCAGGGGTAGACGTGGAATCGCAGGCACAAAAAAGCCCGACTCAATGGTCGGGCTTTTTCTTTCCGTAAAAAGCAGTGCTTATTTGGCACGGCCTTTGTAGGAACCGCCTTCGCGGGTATCGATCTCGATCATGTCGCCGATTTCGATGAAGTCAGCCACCGACAGCTCGGTACCGTTCTTCAGTTTGGCAGGCTTCATCACCTTGCCGGAAGTGTCACCGCGAGCGGAACCTTCGGTGTAGTCAACCTGACGCACGATGGTGGTCGGCAGTTCTACGGACACCAGACGCTCTTCGAAGAACACGGCTTCGCAAACGTCGGTCATGCCTTCTTCAACGAAAGGCAGAACGCTTTCGATGTCTTCGGCGTTCAGTTCGTACATGGTGTAGTCAGTGGTGTCCATGAACGTGTAGGTGTCACCGCTGATGAAAGACAGGGTGGCTTCTTTACGATCCAGGATCACGTCGTCCAGCTTGTCGTCCGCACCGTAAACGGTTTCGGTCTTGTAACCGGTCAGCAGGTTCTTCAGCTTGGTCTTCATGATCGCGCTGTTACGGCCCGACTTGGTGAATTCAGCTTTCTGAACCAGCCAAGGATCGTTGTCGATACGGATCACGGTACCGGGTTTGAGTTCTTTACCAGTTTTCATTGCGAATATCCGAATTTGGATGGGATTTACAAAAATCTAGGCCGCGTATCATATCCAATTTAGGTAAAACTGTACCAGCGCCGTGGCAAGATCCGCCTGCAAGCCTTGTTCCAGACACCATTGCTCGGCGTTTTCCTGCAGTTCTGACCCGTGTTTACGGGCCTTGAGCCAGTGCTCGCCGATCGGTTGCCCGGCACTCCAGGCCCGCCACAGACCGTTCATCGCCTCGGCAGCGGCCGGCGAAAGCCCTTTCGTATACAACGCAAGAAAGGCGTCGAGCTTGTCCAGATGGATGTCTTCATCCTGCTGATAAATGTGCCAGAGCATCGGTCGCCCGGCCCACTGTGCACGGACGAACGAGTCTTCTCCGCGCACTGCGTTGAAGTCGCAGCACCACAGCAACTGATCGTATTGATCCTGACGAACGAACGGCAGCACCTGCACCGTCAGCGCCTGACGCACGTTCAGGTCACCAACGGCCAGAGAGTCGACCCCGAGCCAGCGCGCAACGTCACCGAGAATCCGCCCTTCCGGCACCAGTAGATGGGTCGGCGTGCTATCGGCAGCCAGCACGTCCAGCCAACTGGCCAGCCCGGCATTCTCGTAGGCAAACAATGAAATCAGTTGTGCGTCTGCTACGCGATCTACACCCAAGCCTTGCAGAAACTGGCGCTGCGCAGCCGCGTCCTGCTGAAATTGCCGACGCCGCTCAAGCAGACCGCTTTCACGCAGTAAGCCGCCGGTCCCAGGTCGAAATCCGGGAAAGAAAAAGAATTTCTGCACCGACTTGTACTTCACCGACGGTAAACCGTGACAACCGGTGACCCAGTCTTCAGCGCTGAGGTAATCGAGGTTCATCCACAGCGGCGGCTGTTGCCGCTCGGCCATGGCGTCCATATAAGCAGCTGGCAACTGACAAGCAAACGCGGCGATCACCACGTCCGCCGCTTCCGTCTGCGGCCAGTCGCTCGGCCAGTGCCACACCTCGACGCCCTGCTGCGATTGCTGCGCAAGGTGGATGTCGATCTCGGGGCAGATGCGTTCGAAGGCGCGCAGGTCATCAACCCACAAGCGCACTGCCAGTCCATGTTCGGCCACCAGTTGCCGGGCCAGACGCCAGGTCACGCCGATGTCGCCATAGTTGTCGACCACGGTGCAAAAAATATCCCAGCGGGTTTTCGGTACCGACATGCAAGACTCCCGTTGGCAAAAGCGCTGATTGTCCGCATAAATGACCTCGCGCAGAAGAGCCGACGGCGATTAATCTTCGTGCGACAATCGCCACTTGCCCGCAATCATCCGCCAGGAGGCAGCCATGCCCTATCGTCCCAACCCGCGTCGTCCCTTGCCCGTTCAGCTCAGCGCGTTGCAACTGACCGGCAGTATTGCCCTGGGCATGTGGCTGGGCTTTCTGGCCATCGCCCTGACCTGCTGGCTGATCTCGCGTTTTGTGTTGACCGAGCAACTGGCGCCGGTTGCCCAGGCCGTGCAGCAACTGGCCAAGCCGCCAGCGGCCGTCCAGGTACAACCGGACATTCCGCCACAGAGTCCGCTGTTCGAGCAATACGAAGAGAACCTGCGCAAGAACGAGCAGCAGGCACGCCTGGATCAGGCTCGCGGCAGCAGTCGCAACCAGTCGAATCCGAAATGCCAGTTCTGGCTGCAACAGGACCAGACTGCGCCGAGCGAAAAGAGCCGCGCCAACGTTTTGCAATTCTGCGATTGATCATGAACAAACACACCGTCCACCAACTGATCCTCGACAAACTGCGCGCCGACCTCGACATCGCCGAGCGCGCCGCGCAGACCGCTTATGAAACCGCGACCCACGAAGAGAACATCGCCGAGAACAAGTACGACACCCTCGGACTTGAGGCTTCCTATCTGGCGGCGGGTCAGGCGAAACGGGTCGAGGAAATCCGCCAGTCACTGGCACTGTGCCAGAACCTGACGCTGCGCGCCTACGACGAAAATCGCGGCATCGAGATCGGTGCCCTGCTCGGTCTGGAGGACGAAAAGGGTCGCGAACAATGGCTGTTTCTGGCCCCGGATGCAGCGGGCCTGAAAGTCGATGTGGTGGGTCAGCCGATTACCGTCATCAGCCCACGCTCGCCGCTGGGCAAAAGCCTGCTGGGCAAGCTCGAGGGCGATGAGGTGGAGATTCTGGTGGCAGGCACCCGGCAACAGTTCGCTGTCACCGAGGTGCTTTGAGGCGGGGACTTAGTGGACCGGCAATTCGACGCCGTCGAACAGCTCTTCCAGTTCCTGTTTGTTGTGGCACTGGATGGCTTTGGCCATCACTTCGCGGGTCAGGTGCGGGGCGAACTTCTCGATGAAGTCGCACATGAAACCACGCAGGAACGTACCGCGACGGAAACCGATCTTGGTGATGCTCGACTCGAACAGTTCGCTGGCATCCAGCACCACCAGGTCGTTATCGAGCTTGGTGTCGACCGCCATTTTGGCGACGATGCCCACACCCAGACCCAGACGCACGTAGGTTTTGATCACGTCGGCGTCGGCGGCGGTAAACACCACTTTCGGCGTCAGGCCACGATGACTGAAGGCTTCGTCGAGTTTCGAACGGCCGGTGAAACCGAACACGTATGTCACGATCGGGTATTCGGCCAGCGCTTCGAGGGTCAGCTTCGGCAACTTGGTCAGCGGGTGGCCCTGAGGCACGACCACGCAACGGTTCCAGCGATAGCAAGGCATCATCACCAGATCACCGAACAGCTCCAGCGCTTCGGTAGCGATGGCGAAATCGACCGTGCCGTCAGCGGCCATCTCGGCGATCTGCATCGGCGACCCTTGGTGCATGTGCAGCGCCACGTCCGGGTATTGCTTGATGAAATTGCTGATCACCGGCGGCAATGCGTAACGTGCCTGGGTGTGGGTGGTGGCGATCGACAGGGTACCTTTCTTCTCGTTGGAGAATTCCTGAGCGATCTGCTTGATGCTTTCGACCTTGCGCAGGATTTCGCCAGCGGTGGTGATGATGCGCTCGCCGGCCGGGGTGACGCGGGTCAGGTGTTTGCCGCTGCGAGCGAACACTTCAACGCCAAGTTCGTCTTCCAGCAGACGGATCTGTTTACTGATACCCGGTTGCGAGGTGTAAAGGCTTTGGGCGGTAGCGGAAACGTTGAGGTCGTGGTGCGCCACTTCCCAGATGTAGCGCAATTGTTGAAGCTTCATATGTATCCCTCAAAGCAGGTAGACGCCACGGGCATCAGCGACGGTATATAACTATATTAATGGTTTGATGAATAAATCTAGAACTTTTTTATCAAAACGCCATTATTCCCGCTTCAGCGATCCCCCCGGCGCCGACGCTCCACCAACGGCACCAGATAGACCGGCACCTTGGCCAATTGCAGGACCCGGGTCGCCGTGCGCCCCAAAGGCGTTTCAGCCCCTACGCCGTGACTGTGAGTGCCTACGATCAACAAATCCACAGAGAGTTTCTGCACCTGGTCGAGAATCACCTGCGCCGGATCGCCCTGCACCACCCGAACCGCGCAAATCCGCTGCAGATCCTGCTCGCCCTCGTCGCCCAGCTCTTCGCGAAAACTGTCCAGCACCCGTTGCTCGATACTGGCGATGACAGTTTTCAGACCTTGACTGTGAAATTCGTTCAATGCCTGTTCGTCGAGATAACTCTGCAATACCGACTCGGCAAACAGCCCCATGGGCTCCACTGCATGCACCACGTACAAGTCGGCATTGAATGTCCGCGCCAGTGCCAGGGCATGCTGCATCACTAACGGTGCGTACAGACCGAGGTCAGTGGCATACAGCATCGAACGAATCATATGACCTCCTCGCGTGCCAACATGGCGGAGATTTGATTCAGCTTAGCAGTGCCTTGGCGACTACGACGTGCGACGCAACGTCTTGAAGCACAGGGGCTTTAGATCGACGTTTCGTTGCTGATGCCATGCGGCACATGGCCGGTGGCGACCACTTCACGGGCGAGCTCGCAGTGCCCGGACTGATCGTCGAAAAACACGTCGGCGGCAAAGGCTTCGAGGAATGCCGATTTGGTCAGACCGCCGAGGAACAGCGACTCGTCGAGGCGGATATCCCACTCGCGCAAGGTGCGGATCACCCGCTCATGGGCCGGTGCCGAACGCGCGGTGACCAGCGCCGTGCGGATCGGGCAGTCGTCCTCCGGGAACTCGCGTTGCAGCGCATTGAGCGCCGCCAGAAAACCTTTGAACGGCCCACCGCGCAATGGCTCGCGTGCCGACTCGCGTTCCTTCGCCTGGAACGCCTCCAGCCCGCCGGACTGATAAATGCGCTCGGATTCGTCGGAGAACAACACCGCGTCACCGTCGAAGGCGATGCGCAATTCATCACTCGCGGCACGGCTGGCGCCACCAGACAGGATTGTCGCTGCAGCAAATCCGGCATCCAGTGCGGCGCGCACGTCCTCGGCGTGCGTGGACAGAAACAGGTCACAGCCAAAGGCCTTGAGATACGGATACGGGCTGCGTCCGCCGACGAAGGCCGCCCGGGAAATGTCCAGCCCGTAGTGATGAATCGAGTTGAACGCGCGCAGGCCGGTATCGGCACTGTTGCGCGAAACCAGAATCACCTCGACCCGGGCGCGGTCGAGGCGACTGTTGAGGCTCAGGAGTTTTTCCACCAGCGGGAACGCATCGCCGGGGGCGAGAATTTCGTCTTCGTGTTCGATCTGGTATTGCCGATAGGCTTCGACGCCGCTCGACAGGTAGACCTTGTGACTCTCGCTCAGATCGAACAAGGCGCGAGACGAAATCGCCAGCACCAGTTTGTCATCGATGTTCTTGGCCATGCCTTCCCCCCACTCCCGCAAAAAACCGACTCAGGTGTTGCGTCGGTCGATGAAACCCAACGTGCGATGCAGCGCATCGATTCGTGGCAATTCACATCCTGCCGCCTTGGCGGCGGCCAATGGCCGGGCGTAAATCGCTTCCAGCTCCAGCGGCCGTTTGTGCAGAAAATCGTGGTACATGCTCGGCCAGTAATCGGGCATTTTCTCGGTCATTGTGAACAAGTACTCGGCGTAACCGGGCGGCATATCGTGACCGCAGGCCTTGGCGCCCTTCACGACTTCAGCCATCAATGCCTGAATCAACGCGCGACTGTCAGCGTCGGCCATCAGCGGCGTGGTACCGGCACCGAGCAACACCGAGAGACCGTTGTAGGGAATATTCCACACCAGTTTCTGCCAGCGCGCCTGTTGCAGATTGGCCATCGCCTGCGAATCGATGCCCGCGGCGCGGAACAGACTGGCGCCCTCTTCAACGAGCGCCATGCGCGCCGCATCGTCCGTCGCCGGGCCGCTGTGATAGCCGACGTTCACCGCCCCCAAGGCCTGATGGGTGATGTGCCCCGGACCTTCGCGATGCACGCAGATCAAGCACAGACCACCGAGCAGATGCAGGGAGTCGGGCAGCAGCTCACGCAAGCTGTCTTCGACGTCCAGACCGTTCTGCAGCACCAGCACTTTCGCGCCGGGCCTGGCCGCGGCAATGATCGCCGGGGCCAGACCCGCGCTGCTGGTGGTCTTGGCGCCGACCAGCAACCAGTCGCAGGCCGGCATGTCCTCGGCCTTGGCATACGCTTGCACCGGGTTCAATGTCAGCGTGCCATGCACGGCACTGTCCACTTGCAACCCCCGCTCGGCCACCGCTGAAAACTCACTGCGCAGTAAAAAGTGCACATCGAAACCGGCCCGCGCCAGCATCAAACCGTAAAACCCGCCAATTGCACCGGTGCCGATAATCCCGATCACCGGTTTGCTGTCTGCTCCCACCATCTATGGCAACTCCTCTGCAATTCGACCCAGCGCCTGCGCCACTGCCGCGTTCAGCGCAGCGGCGCTCAGACGCGTGTGCAATGCCCCAAAGAACTCGCCGTCGCGTACCACAAACAGCGCCGGCAAATGAAAGACCTGATAGCGCTCCACCAGCCCGCCGTTGTTGCCGGCATCGATCCAGCACAGGCGATCCACCGCCAGCGCGAACCCGGGCAACACCTCTCTGGCATAGCGGCAACTGGAACAGCCGACACTGGTGAAAATCACCAGCGAAACACCGCTCATCGCCAGCAGCCGCTGGTCGGCGTCGAAATCGGTCAGCTCGGATTCGACCACTATACTGGGGGAAACAATGTCAAATGGCCGACACAGGGAGTCTGTGCTCATGGGACGTTTCATTCCTCATCCGGACGATGTGCCGGTTGAATTAACCTTGCTCAAGCCCGAGTGTATTTCCAGGCAACAGCTGCACACTATCAGCCTCGGCGGGATCGCTTGCAATTATCACCGCGCGTGGCGCCACGGCACGGCGCTGCAGGTGCGCATGCCGACACTCAACGCCGAGATCTGTTATCCGGGCTATGTCGCGTGGTGTCTGCGGCGCAAAAAGGGCTATCTGGTGGGGATCGCGTTCACCGATGAGCAGACGCTGTTCAGTGCCCGGATGGGCGAACAGGTGTGCCAGATCGAACGTTATTGCCGCATGAACGAGGCCCACGACGATCTGCAGGATATTCAGGCGCTGGCCCTGCAATGGGTCGAACAACACGCCGACGAGTTCTCCCACGACAGCGTGCGCGAGGCTTTTGCCCAGCCAGTGCTGGATTAAAGCGGCGCTTGCCCATTGTCGAGCCGCGTCTGACGCGCTAAGGTTCGGCTCCCCGACGCGCTTAAATCTGCTGTGCTCCGCCGCGCGGGGATCGCTGGCGGCCGGCACCCGTGACCTGACGAGTAAACGATGGCTGATTTACCGATCAACGACCTAAACGTCGCCTCTAACGAGACCCTGATCACTCCCGATCAGCTCAAGCGTGATATCCCTCTGAGCGACGCTGCCCTGCGCACCGTCACCAGGGGCCGCGAAGTCATTCGCAACATTCTTGATGGCACCGACCACCGTCTGTTCGTAGTGATCGGCCCGTGCTCGATCCACGATATCAAGGCTGCCCACGAATACGCCGACCGCCTCAAGGTGCTGGCGGAGGAAGTCTCCGACACCCTGTATCTGGTCATGCGTGTGTATTTCGAGAAGCCACGGACCACCGTCGGCTGGAAAGGCCTGATCAACGATCCGTACCTGGATGACTCGTTCAAGATTCAGGACGGCCTGCACATCGGTCGCCAGTTGCTGCTGGACCTGGCCGAGAAAGGCCTGCCGACCGCCACCGAAGCCCTCGACCCGATCTCCCCGCAGTACCTGCAGGACCTGATCAGTTGGTCGGCCATCGGCGCGCGTACCACCGAATCCCAGACCCACCGTGAAATGGCTTCCGGCCTGTCTTCGGCTGTCGGCTTCAAGAACGGCACCGATGGCGGCCTGACCGTGGCGATCAACGCCCTGCAGTCGGTTTCCAGCCCGCACCGTTTCCTCGGTATCAACCAGGAAGGTGGCGTGTCGATCGTCACCACCAAGGGCAACGCCTACGGTCACGTGGTGCTGCGTGGCGGCAATGGCAAGCCGAACTACGATTCGGTCAGCGTCGCCCTGTGCGAGCAGGCGCTGAACAAGGCGAAGATCAAGCCGAACATCATGGTCGATTGCAGCCACGCCAACTCCAACAAGGATCCGGCCCTGCAACCGCTGGTGATGGAGAACGTCGCCAACCAGATCCTCGAAGGCAACCAGTCGATCATTGGCCTGATGGTCGAGAGCCATCTGAACTGGGGCTGCCAGGCCATCCCGAAAGACCTCGCCGACCTGCAATACGGCGTGTCGATCACCGATGCCTGCATCGACTGGTCCGCCACCGAGAACACCCTGCGCAGCATGCACGCCAAGCTCAAGGATGTGCTGCCTAAGCGTCAGCGCAGCTGATTAGCGTTTCGCAGGCATAAAAAACGCCGGGCATTGCCCGGCGTTTTTGTGTGTAGGGGTGATCAGATTTTCGCAGCGCGCTTCTGATGGCGCTCCATATAGCGCTCGACGTAGGAGCACGACGGAATCACCGTATAACCCATTTCCTCGGCGTACTGCAGCGCGCTTTCGGTCAGCGCTGCCGCGATGCCTCGACCGCGCAGGGCGTTGGGCACGAACGTGCGGTAGATATCCAGGGTCTGTTTCCCCAGATCCATATAGGTCAGGTAGGCACGATGACCGTCCACATTGGTCTCGAACTGATGACCAGCCTGGTCATGGTGGATGGACAACGCCTCGCTCATCACTACTCCTCGCGGGTCTTGAATTCTGACCCCTACCTTACCGATGTTTTTCCGGCGAAGGAACATCTACGCCACCCCGTGCCTGATGGACACCGAGAAAAGCCACACCGATCTCGCGCAACCGAGCACGTGATAAATAGTAGGCACCATTGGCAAAAATGCTCAAGGTGCGCTCGTCATCGTGCAGGTTGTACGGATAACTCCGATGGGCGTAGTGGCAGGCGCGGGGAACATATCCCGAGGCGCTCACCTGAACATTGCCGGATGTCGAGACTTAAGACGCAGGCTCTTCTTTAAAGTCACCTCAAGAGCGACAAAGATATGTGAGGCGTCATGCAAAATCGGAACAAAAGTGTAGACGAATTCATCTAGGCAGACTTGGTGCAAGACGCCGAAAACAGCACATGACAGCGGGAACTTTTTCTCATTAACTCGCTCAGGCAGGGGCTTGCAGCTGGATATTTTTTAATCAGCCCGGTTGAAAGTTGCTCGAAAAAGAATCAACGCCTACAATTTTTTTTGCTTCTTGCGCTACGTCAGTTTACTTACTACAAGTAATGGGTAGTATGTACGCCGGCTATTTCCTCAATCGGAGGAGAAAGCCACTTAATTGAAAGTCCTTGAAGGGGAACACGATGAACAACGTTCTGAAATTCTCTGCTCTGGCTCTGGCCGCAGTTCTGGCTACCGGTTGCAGCAGCGCATCGAAAGAAACCGAAGCACGTCTGACCGCTACTGAAGACGCAGCTGCTCGCGCCCAGGCTCGTGCAGACGAAGCATACCGTAAAGCTGATGAAGCTCTGGCTGCTGCTCAAAAAGCACAACAGACTGCTGACGAAGCTAACGAGCGTGCTCTGCGTATGCTGGACAAAGCTAGCCGCAAGTAATAATCCCTCGGGATTGTTATCAAGCCGACCCAGTTTCTGGGTCGGCTTTTTTGTGCCTGCAGCTTTTGTCCGGACAATAAAAAACCCGCCGACGCGTCTTGCATCGGCGGGTCTGGGTCGGCCTTATTGCTGCAGGTCGATCGGCGCACTCGAGACAATCGGAGCCGAGGTATTCGGCGTGCCGATTTCGGTTGGCAAACCGTCTTCGGCCGCCACCACATCACGCACCACATCCCAGTTCACGCGCAGATTGTTGGTCACGTCTTCGCGCTTGAGCATCGCGTTGATCACCGCCGTGTGCTTGTCGACCACCGACGGATTGCCCTTGTCGTCGATTGGCGTGTGCGCTTCCAGATAGACCTTGCCGCCACTGCTGCCGAACTTGTACGCGTCATTGAGGATGCGCACCGAAGTCCCGACCGGCACCATGGCCGCCATTTCCAGGACGTTGTTGTTGAACATCCGGAAGCAGCCGTGGCTGGTGCGCATGCCGATGCCGAACTTCTTGTTCGAGCCGTGGATCAGGTAGCCCGGGGTGCCCAGGGTGAACTTGAACGGGCCCAGCGGATTGTCAGGACCGGCCGGCACCACGTTCGGCAGCGGATCACCATCAGCGGCGTGCTCGGCCTTGATCGACGCAGGAGGGGTCCAGGTCGGGTTCGGCGTCTTGGCGGTGATCGAGGTATGCGCGATTGGCGAACCCCAACCTTCACGGCCGATACCCAGCGGGAAGGTGTACACCACGTTCCGGCCTTTCGGGTAGTAGTAGAGACGGTATTCGGCGAGGTTGATCACGATGCCCTCGCGCGGCCCCGGCGGCAGAATGAACCGCGTCGGCAGAACGATTTCAGTACCCGCGCCCGGCAGCCAGGCATCGACACCCGGGTTGGCCGCGACCATTTCCGAATAGCCCAGGTCGTACTTGGTCCCCAGGTCAGCGAAGGTGTCTTCGTACTTGGCCTTGATCACCTGCACCTGACCGATGATGTCCTCACCAGGCGGTGGCAGGGGAAACTCCAATGCAGCAACGGGACCGGCCACACACAGGGCGGCAAGTGACAGGCAGCGGGTGACGGCAGGAAAGCGCGGCAACATCCGGAAAATCCTTCGCATGATCAACAAGGGGTATAAGAGCGCGATTGTACACCGCACCTCGGGAATTCGGGGAGATGCGCCGATGGGCAGCCAGAAGTCTTCATGCAGGCGCTGCCGCAGGCTGCGATCTATTGGTCCTAAAGCTCGAAACGCAACTCAGGCCAGATCGGCGAGGTGCCACGTTTTTGCGACTCGAGAATCGCCCGGCACAACGAACACAGACGCTGATCCTGGAACACCCGGCGATCGACGCTGGACCAGCGCGGCTGCGCCGGCAACAGACTGCCGCACAACGTACGGTCGGCCGAGCCTCCGAGTTCGAGCTGACGGGTCACCAGATGCACCCGCACTTCCTGGCAGGCGAACAGATCCAGCTGTTCGTCAGGCTCGATCAGTTGGTAGGCAAACAGGGACCAGGCAGGACGCGGCATCGGGGGCTCCAAATAAGGGGGCGCCACATTAGCCGAAAGCCTGCCACTAGAAAAGCCTCATAACAGCGGTTTTAGCGTCGGCCAGACATTTTCCAGCAACTTGCCCTGAGCCCCGACTGCCGGGTGCAGACCATCGGCCTGCATCAGCTCGGGATGCCCGCCCACGCCTTCGAGGAAAAACGGTACCAGCGGGATGTTTTTCTCGTCCGCAAGTTTGCCGTAGACCTCGGCAAAGGCATCGGTGTAACGCTTGCCGTAGTTCGGCGGCAATTGCATGCCGAGCAGGAGCACCTTGGCACCGGTCTGGCGCGAGCTGTCGATCATTGCCGCAAGGTTTTGTTGCAATTGCGTTGGCGGCATTCCGCGCAGGCCGTCATTGCCGCCCAATTCGAGGATCACCAGTTCCGGCTTATGCTCTGCAAGCAGCGCCGGCAGGCGCGCCTGGCCTCCGGCACTGGTGTCACCGCTGATGGAGGCATTGACCACTTTGTCGTCAAAACCTTCAGCCTTGAGCCGTTGCTCGAGCAGCGATACCCACCCCAGGCGGGTATCCAGTCCGAAACCGGCGCTGATACTATCGCCAACGATCAGGACAGTACCCGCCGCTGCGTTCTGGGCCATGCACATCAAGGCCAGGCCAGCACTCAAAAACCACACACGCATCGGATTCTCCATGGGCGCAAGCATTCTCACCGCGAAGAACCTCAGCAAAGTGGTTCCCAGCGCGGAAGGTGAACTGACTATCCTGCACGAACTCAGCCTGGAACTGAACCAGGGTGACAGCCTGGCCATCGTCGGCGCGTCCGGTTCCGGCAAATCCACCCTGCTCGGCCTGCTCGCCGGTCTCGATTTGCCGAGCAGCGGCGAAGTCATTCTCGCCGGACAAGGCCTGAGCAGTCTCGACGAGGACCAGCGCGCGCGCATCCGTGCCGAGCACGTAGGCTTCGTCTTTCAGTCGTTCCAGTTGCTCGACAGCCTCAACGCCCTGGAAAACGTCATGCTGCCGCTGGAACTCGATGGCCGCAAGGACGCCCGTGAGCGCGCCACTGAATTGTTGCAGCGCGTCGGCCTCGGCCAGCGCCTGACGCACTCGCCGCGCCAGCTCTCCGGTGGTGAACAGCAGCGCGTGGCGATTGCCCGGGCTTTCGCTGCCGAGCCGGACGTGCTGTTCGCCGACGAACCCACCGGCAACCTCGACAGCCACACCGGCGAGCGCATCAGCGACTTGCTGTTCGAACTGAACAAGGAACGCGGCACCACGCTGGTACTGGTGACCCACGACGAACGCCTGGCCCATCGCTGCCGGCGCCTGATCCGACTTGAAGCCGGGCTGCTGGTCGCCCCTCTGGAGCCTTGATGGCACGTCTGCCGCTCTTGCGCCTGTTCAGTCTCGCCCTTCGCCAATTGCTGCGCGATGCTCGCGCCGGCGAACTTCGCGTGTTGTTCTTCGCCCTGCTGGTGGCGGTGGCCGCGAGTACCGCAATCGGTTACTTCGGCGCCCGTCTCAACGGCGCAATGATGCTGCGCGCCACCGAGTTCCTTGGCGCCGACCTGGTCCTCGAAGGCAGTTCGCCGGCCCGCGACGAACAGATTCGCAGCGGCACCGAGCTGCGTTTGAATCATGCACAGGTGGTGGAGTTTTCCAGCGTCGTCGCCACTGACAACGGCATTCAGTTATCGAGCATCAAAGCCGTCGACCGCGCTTATCCACTGCGCGGCGAACTGAAAAGTGCCCCGGCGCCGCTTGCCGCCGAGACAACCGGCGGCGAACCGCAACCCGGTGAAGCGTGGGTCGAGGCACGCTTGCTGACCGCCCTGGACCTGAAAATCGGCGACAGCATCGACGTCGGCATGAAAACGCTGAAACTGACCCGCGTGCTGACCTACGAACCGGATCGCGCCGGCAACTTCTACAGCTTAACGCCTCGGGTGATGATCAACCTCGATGACCTCGCCGCCACCGGCGTAGTGCAACCCGGCAGCCGCGTGAGTTATCGCGAACTGTGGCGCGGCGAACCGCAGGCGCTGGAAACCTATCGGCAATTGCTCAAACCGGGCCTGGCCGCCAATCAGCGCATTCAGGATGCGCGTGACGGCAACCGGCAGATTGGCGGCGCATTGGGCAAGGCCGAGCGCTACCTGAACATGGCCAGTCTGGTCGCGGTACTGCTGGCCGGCGTGGCCGTGGCACTGTCTGCAAACCGCTTTGCCAGTCGCCGCTTCGATGCCAGTGCCTTGCTGCGCTGCCTCGGTTTGTCGCGTCGAGAAACCATGCTGTTGTTCAGTATTCAACTGAGCGTACTGGGTTTGTTCGCCGCCCTCAGTGGCGCGGTGCTTGGCTGGCTCGCACAACTGGGGCTGTTTGCCCTGCTGCACGATCTGCTGCCGGCAGATGTCCCGCCAGGCGGCCTGTTTCCGGCGATGGCCGGCATCGGTACGGGACTGGTCGCACTCGCCGGTTTCGCCCTGCCACCGCTTGCCGCGCTGGGTCGGGTACCTCCACTGCGCGTGCTGCGCCGTGACATGCTGCCGATTCCGTCGAGTACCTGGATGGTCTATGGCGCGGCACTGGGCGCACTGGGTCTGATCATGTGGCGCCTGAGTCTGGATCTGTTGCTGACTTTCGCCCTGCTGGGCGGCGGTGTAATCGCGGCGCTGGTATTGGGTGGTTTGCTGTTGTTGCTGCTCAACAGCCTGCGACGGATGCTCGCCCGTGCGCCGCTACCGTGGCGCCTCGGTCTGGGTCAGTTGTTGCGTCATCCGCTGGCGGCGGCCGGGCAGGCGCTGGCGTTCGGTCTGATCCTGTTGTCGATGGCATTGATCGCTCTGCTGCGCGGCGAGCTGCTCGACACCTGGCAAAACCAGTTGCCGAAAAACGCACCGAATTACTTTGCCCTGAACATCCTGCCAGCGGACAAACAAGCCTTCACCGACCACCTGATCAAAGTCTCGGCTCAAGCGGCACCGCTATACCCAGTGGTGCCCGGACGGCTGATCAGCATCAACGGCGAACCGGTGCAGCAGATCGTCAGCAAGGATTCGGCCGGCGACCGCGCAGTGCAACGCGACTTGAGCCTGACCTGGGCCGCAGACTTGCCGGCCGGCAACACGCTCACCGCCGGTGTGTGGTGGACCGGGCAACCCTCGGAAGACATACCGGGCGTGTCGGTGGAAGGCAAAGTCGCCGAAAGCCTCAAGCTCAAACTCGGCGATCGCATGGTGTTCAGCGTGGGCGGGGTCAATCGTGAAGCCAGGGTCACCAGTCTGCGCGAAATCAATTGGGACAACTTTCAGCCGAACTTCTTCATGATCTTCCAGCCCGGCACCCTGAGGGATCTGCCGGCGACTTACCTGACCAGTTTCTATCTGGCACCCGGTCACGATCAGCAGATTGTCGAACTGTCACGGGCATTCCCGGCGGTGACCATCCTTCAGGTCGAAGCTCTGCTCGAACAGCTGCGCAGCATCCTCGCCCAGGTCACCCTGGCGGTGGAATACGTGTTGTTATTTGTGCTGGCGGCGGGGATGGCGGTGCTGTTCTCTGGCTTGCAAGCCACGCTGGACGAGCGCATTCGCCAAGGCGCGTTGTTACGCGCACTGGGCGCGCAACGGCAGTTGCTGGTCAAGGCGCGGCGTATCGAGTTCGGTCTGCTCGGCGCGGTCAGCGGTTTGCTGGCGGCCAT
Organism: Pseudomonas sp. S8; assembly: GCF_050473925.1. Classification (NCBI taxonomy): domain Bacteria; kingdom Pseudomonadati; phylum Pseudomonadota; class Gammaproteobacteria; order Pseudomonadales; family Pseudomonadaceae; genus Pseudomonas; species Pseudomonas sp. S8. The sequence continues at coordinate 35,243 of NZ_JBFDVZ010000016.1, read as the reverse complement.
CGGTTCGGAAGTCGTGAGTCTGGTGTTGTATCGCTTTGCCTTCGATCTGCCATGGCATCCGCATCCATGGCTGCTGGTGCTGCCATTGATTGGCGCCGCACTGATTGGCGGTGCCGGCGTGTTCGGCACTCGTCGAGCACTGAATGCGAGTCCGCTGACAGTCTTGCGCGAGGGTTGATAGACTCCAGCCTTCGTCACCACAAGAAGTTGCCATGAGCCGTTATCGCCCTCCCCGCACCGCCGGCACCGCGCTGATCACCCCTGAAGGTGAAGCGCGGATGCGCGCCGAATTCCATGAACTGTGGCATGTGCGCCGCCCGCAAGTGACGCAGGCAGTCAGCGAGGCAGCGGCGCAGGGTGATCGTTCGGAAAACGCCGAGTACACCTACGGCAAGAAAATGCTGCGCGAGATCGACAGCCGCGTGCGTTTTCTCACCAAGCGACTCGAAGCACTGAAGGTCGTCAGCGAAAAACCCAGCGATCCGAACAAGGTATACTTCGGTGCCTGGGTGACCATCGAGGACGAAGACGGCAAGCAGTCGCGCTACCGTATCGTCGGCCCGGATGAACTGGATCTGAAACTGGGTCTGATCAGCATTGACTCACCGCTGGCTCGTGCCTTGATCGGCAAGGCGCTGGACGCCGAGGTTCGGGTGCAGACGCCAACCGGTGAGCAGTTTGTCTATATCGTGGCGATCGACTATCCCTGAGCGTTTCAGCGGCGGGTGATCAAACCCTGCCGTGCAACGCGGGTCAGTTGCTTGATCATTTCTGGCGCGTCTTCAGCGCTTGGTGCCTGAATCACGGCGAGGTCAAAACTGTCACTGGCAAAGCGCGCCAGCGACTCGCCGTCTTCAACGAACTGGATCAGGAACGCGGCAGGACCGCCGCTGCGACGTGGCCAGCCATCGAGATAACGCAACAGCGTCGGCTGGTGTTTGCCGCCAAGCAGGATTTTTGGATTGCGTTGGGTGATATGTGCCGTGATCGGCGCGGGACGTGCTGGAGGGCGTAGTGCATTCATCGTGTCGTGTCTCTGCCTCAAAAGTCTGCATGGCAGGTGAGAGGCAACACCGAACCAGCGCTTTAGCGGTATTTCGAAGCCCTGTTCCGGCTTCTGACGGCAACTGTCTGAGTCACCTGGCGCCCCGCAAGTAGCTGTTTAAATCGGCGCATGAGCAACATCCTAGAGAACGTGACCGATGAGTGTCAAGAATCAGCCACAACAAAAAAAGGCCCGCACAATGCGGGCCTTTTGCTTGATCCAGAGCGCTCAACCGGCGATGGCGCGATCCACCGACAGCTTGCCGGCGCCTTCGATCATCACCGCGAGGCTGCCACCGAGCAACGCCAGGGCGAACTCGTAACCGTTGTTGGCCATGAACAGACCGTTGCTGATGTGCACGGTGAAGATCGCCACCAGCGACAGGAAGGTCAGACCCAGCGCCGCCGGGCGCGCCAGCAGGCCGATAATCAACGCCAGACCGGCAAAAAACTCAGTACCGCCGGCCAGCGTGGCCATCAGGTAACCCGGGTGCAGACCGATGCTGTCCATGTACTGCGCGGTGCCCGCCAGACCGTAACCACCAAACAGACCAAAGAGTTTTTGCGAACCGTGGGCGGCGAAGATCACGCCGACCGCGATGCGCAGAATGGTCAGGCCGTAACCGGCGCGGGTGAACAGAACCTTGTTGATCAGTGAGCTCATGGGGCATTCCTTGTTTTGCGAGAAGTGTGTTGGGATTGGCCCGCTATATTAATCAGTTAAATTCATGTTAAAAGCGCAATTATTTCGCCATAACAATCAAATTATTAGATCATTTCCGTGAGGCGACTTTCTGTTCCCGGGGCTCCAGTGACTCCCGCTCCCGGTCGAACGCCAGGTAGTACTTGTTCACGCTATTAACATAGCTGACGGGGCCCATGCCCACCTGCTCCATGGCGATGCGTTCGACCTGAAAAAACCACTGGTTGGGATTCAGCCCGCGCCGCCGTGCCTCGGCGCGCATGCCTTGCACCCGTTCCGGGCCGATGTTGTAGGCCGCCAGTGTGAACGCCATGCGCTCGCGCTCATTGAGTTTCGGACTGTTGAAAAACTTGCGACGGATCATCGCCAGATACTTGGCCCCGGCCTGCACATTCGCATCGAGATTCTGGATGTTGTTCACACCGACCCGCTGCGCCGCGGACGGGGTGATCTGCATCAACCCGGTCGGGCCGCTGCCGCTGCGGGCGCCGGGTTGCAGGGCCGACTCCTTGAAGGCCAGCGCCGCCAGGTTCAGCCAGTCCATGTTTTGTGCATCGGCGTGTTTTTGCAGAGTCGGGCGCAGTTTTTCCAGACGCTGACGGTCAGCCTTGGCCAACGGATAGTGCACTTGGTAGAGGCGCCGATAGATCCGCAGGAATTCGGCATCCTCGTTCGCCGGCTTCCTGTAGCCGACCAGAAAGCGATCGATGCTCGCCCGCAGCATCGAGGCATCACGGCGCACGAACCAGTACTCCTCACCCGGTTCACTGATCATCAATTGCCGGTCAAAACGCAGCTTGGGCAGGATCTTGCCCCAGCGCTCGGCGATCGGTTGCTCAACGATAGTCAGGTGAAAAATTCCGCCCTGCACCATCTCCAGCACGTCCTCGACCGCCAGCGTCGGATCGACCCATTCGATCTTGATCGGCGCCAGTTTGTGCAGCGCCAGTTTCTGATTGAGCTGGCTCACCGCGTCCCCTGCCGCACTGCCGGTTGGCAAGGCCAGGGTCTTGCCGGAAAGCTGCTCGACCTTGGTGTAACGACGCTCGCCCTTGATACCGACCAGCACCAGCGGCACATTGCTGGCGATCGGCTCGCTGCTGGCCACCGCGTGGCCGGGTTGCAGATCAAGCAGCTCGCCGGGCGCCACCAGATCACCTTCGCCGCGTTGCAACGCGCCGAGCAGTTGATCCTTGGCTTTGGGAATGATCTTGAGAGTGACTTCCTGGCCGTCGCGGGCGTGGCCATTGAGGTACTGCTCGAAGGCGCGCAGGCGATGGTATTCGACACCGATGGCCTGGCCCTGGACTTCTCCAGAGCTGTTGCGACTCTGGTTGACCAGCACTCGCAGTACGCGGCTGCTGCGTATCTCCGACAGGTCACGGACCTTGGCGGCCGGTACGGCTTGCTGTGGCCCGGGCAAGCGCGCAACCGCCGTTATCGGCAGTAGCAGCGACGCACACAACAGGAGCAAAACCGAGGGACGATGCATCCACTCTCCGGAAAGAATACGGGGCGTTTTTTAACCGCTGAACGGTCAAAATCGCCGACGAAAACAGAGCGCCTGGAGCGCTGGCAAAGTGCGAGAGACTGGCACAGTGATGGCTTTTGCGCCAACCCGGGCTCTGTCACGGCATCAAAAGACAGCTATAACTCTTTGTAGTTCTTGGCTTTTCTTATAAATCTACAGCTCTGGTATGCTTTCCGGCCTTCGGCCCGAGGTAGAACCATGCAACTCATCGATATCGGCGTCAACCTGACCAACCCCAGTTTTGCTGAAAAACATCAGGCCGTGCTCGACCGCGCCTACGCTGCCGGGGTCTGCCAACTGGTGCTGACCGGCACCAGCGTCGAAGGTAGCGAACAGGCGCTGGAGCTGTGCCGGCAACTGGATGACGGCGGCCAACAGCTGTTCGCCACCGCTGGCATTCACCCGCATTCGGCCAGTGACTGGAATGCTGACAGCGCGCGCCGGTTGCGCAGTCTGCTGCACGAGCCAAACGTGGTCGCCGTGGGTGAATGCGGGCTGGATTTCAACCGTGATTTCTCGCCGCGCCCGCAACAGGAAAAAGTCCTCGAAGAACATCTGGCGCTGGCAGTAGAACTGCAATTGCCGGTGTTCCTCCACGAACGCGATGCCAGTCAGCGCTTGCTGGAGATCCTCCGGGACTTCCGTGATCAATTGCCCGCCGCTGTGGTGCACTGCTTTACGGGCGAGCAAAAAGCCTTGTTCAGTTACCTGGATCTGGACCTGCACATCGGCATCACCGGCTGGATCTGCGACGAGCGCCGCGGCACGCACCTGCACTCGCTGGTCAAGGAGATCAAACGCGGACGACTGATGCTCGAAAGCGACGCGCCGTATCTGCTGCCGCGCACCTTGCGCCCAAAACCGAAGAACGGCCGCAATGAGCCGGCGTATCTGACCGAAGTATTGCGCGAAGTGGCGTTGCACCGAGGCGAGAGCGAGGAAGACCTGGCAGCGCACACCACCGCGTGTGCCCGCGCGTTCTTCAACCTTCCTGCCCTTCCCTGACACACCAGAATCCCCCTGTGGGAGCGAGCCTGCTCGCGAAAGCGGTGGTTCAGATGTCAATGATGTTGGCCGACACGCCCTCTTCGCGAGCAGGCTCGCTCCCACAGGGGGGATGAGTTCTTTTGATGTGTATCAAGATCCGCAGATCTGCATAGCGGCACAATGCTGGCACCTTGCCAAAACTGTTTCCGCTATCAGAGAAGACCTCCATGGGTGCCTGGCTTAGCAATATCTCGCTGAAATACAAATTCTGGGCGGTCAACGCAGTCGCTTTCGTCACCACCCTGTTGCTGGTGCTGTACGCCGTGCAACTGGAACAGCAGGCGCGCAGCCACGCGGCGCAGGCCTCCGCCCAGGCCCAGGCACAATTGCTCAAGGCCTGGCCGGCCGGGCAGGCATTGCCCAAGGCTGATCAGATTCTGACCTTCAAACGCGGGGAAGCGCCGCGCCTCAACGATCAGCCGGTGCTGGAGATCAGCGACAACAACGGCTGGAACGAAATCAATCACCTGCCATTGTTCGGCAGTAACCCGTTAATGGGCGCCGAAGTGTTCAGCCGCGCCGACGGACAGCAGGTGGCAGTCATTGCCTATGGTCCAAGCCTGGCGCAAGTGTTCAGCGAACGTTTTGCCAACTACGCGGTGGCAGTGTTCATCCTGATGCTGGCCATGCTCGGCGCTTCGCAACTGCTGATCCGCTTCCTGCTCAGCCAACTCAACACATTGAAAGACGTGATGCTGCACGTCGAGAAAAGCGGTGACCTCTCGGCCCGCGTGCCGCTGGCGTGCAAGGACGAAGTCGGGCAGATGGCCAACGCGTTCAACGCGATGCAGGCCGGATACCAACGGGTGGTCACCACCGTCGCCAACACTGCGCGACAACTCGACGTCGGTGCCGCGCGTCTGGCGGCGAGCATGAACGAAGTGCGCCACGGCATGCTCGGTCAGCAAAGTGAAACCGATCAGGCCGCCACCGCAATCAACGAAATGACCGCCACGGTTTATCACATCGCCCAGCACGCCGGCGCCACCCGCGATCTGTCGCAGACCGCCGATGGTCTGGCCGGCAGCGGTCAACAAGTGGTCAGTCGCGTACAGCAGTCGATTGCCGGACTCTCCAGCGGCGTGCAGCAGACAGCCGAAATGATCCAGCGCCTGGCCGAAGACAGCCAGAAGATCAACGGCGTGGTCAGCGTGATTCACAGCATCGCCGAGCAAACCAATCTGCTGGCACTGAACGCCGCCATCGAAGCAGCCCGTGCCGGCGAGATGGGCCGCGGTTTTGCGGTAGTCGCCGATGAGGTGCGCAACCTGGCGAAACGCGTGCAGACCTCCACCGATGAAATCACCACCATGGTCTCGGCGCTGCAGGCCGGCACCCGCGATGCGGTGGACTTCATGCAGGAGAGTTCGTACAAGGCCGACGACTGCGTGCAGCAGGCACAGGAGGCTGGCGAGGCGCTGGCGGAAATCACTGGCGCCGTGGCGCAGATGCGCGAGAGCAACACGCAGATTGCGGTGGCGGCCGAGCAGCAGAGCCAAGTGGCGGAAGAGATGAATCGGGCAGTGGTGAGCATTCGTGATGTGACTGAAAACACCGTGCAGCAGACCGTGGATTCGGCGACCACCAGTAATGAGTTGGCAACGTTGGCCGGGGAGCTCAACAAGGCAATCGGGCAGTTGAAACTCTGAAGATCAAAAGATCGCAGCCTTCGGCAGCTCCTACAGGTATACGCATTTCAATGTAGGAGCTGCCGAAGGCTGCGATCTTTTTTTGTTCACCATTACTATGATGCCAATAGCCAACCTTGATTCGCCGCCCCACCCGCCCCGGCCTATTCTTCAAGCATGTGTTCAACATGGATCGAGGAGTAGTCAACATGGGCAAACGTCACCCCAACCTTCCCGCGTGGCAATGGCGCGCGTACCCGAACAATCACCAGCACCCGACCAATCTGGTGTTGCACCTGATTGCCGTGCCGCTGTTCATCGTCGCGTTTCTGTTGATTGTGTCCGGAGTGTTCAGCCTGAGCCTGGCCAGTGTCGCCATCGGCGTAATCGGGATTGTCGCGGCGCTGGGTCTGCAGCGCCACGGCCACAGCCTGGAGGCGCAAGCCTCCGAGCCGTTCAGCGATCACAAAGATGCCGTGTCACGCTTGCTGGTCGAGCAGTTCCTGACCTTTCCGCGGTTTTTCCTCAGTGGCGGCTGGTGGCGCGCCTGGCGGGAGCGCCACCGTCGGCATTGAGTGACTCAGGCAAAAATCGTCACGGTCTGCCGACTCATGGCAATCAACTCCCCCTCCGCGCTCCACAGCTTGGCGGCCACATGGCCGTAACCATCAGCGGCGTACTCGATATCCGCCAGGTATTTGCACCAGTCCAGCGTGCTCAAGTCGCGTAGCGGCTGCACGAATTCAATGGTCCAGGTCAACGTGCTGCCCGGTGCCGGTTTCTTCAGATACGGCAACAGTGCCGGAGGCCAGGCATCCACCAGCGCCAGCAGATGCGCCTCATTGGCCGGTTCTTCCTTGACGTCCCCACGCAAGCGCACCCAGCCGCCCATCTGCCGAGACTTATTGCCAGTGAACGGCATGCCGCCAACACTCCAGCGCATCGCCAGGTGCCGCATGAACTCCGGGGTCACGCCTTTGATATAGGGCAACTCCTGGCATTCCTCCCAGTGTTTCATTTCGACTGCCGGATATGCGGCAACGGCCACTTCCGAAGGCCGCGAAGCACCGAAGCTGCCCTGCACGATAGTCACCACCTGACCGTTCTGCATCGCACGCCCCAGCACCTGACTAACCGCTTTGCCTTCGCGCAACACATCAACTTCGAAACGCACCGGGACGTCCGGCTCGACCGGGCCGACAAAGGTGATCGCCAACGAACGCACCGGGCGCTCGGCCGGCACTTCCGCGCGCATGGTTTCGTATTGCAGCGCCGCGACCAGGCCGCCAAAACTGGCCCGGCCCTGACCCCACTCGGCGGGAATGGTCACTTCTGGCTGGCGACGAACCGCCTCGAGCAGATCGGAAAAGCGCATGACAACCTCGGCAAGCGAAAAAGGAATGCAGCGATCTTAACCAGCATGGCAGAGCGCCGCAGCGTCTATTCCGGTCAAATGGACTGACAGAAAGGCCTTACCCCGATTTCCCACTCAAAGAAAAACCCCTGTAGGCGCTGCCGAAGGCTGCGATCTTTGTTTTTTAAAATCAAAAGATCGCAGCCTTCGGCAGCTCCTACAGGGGCCGGGTGATATCGAGGTTATTTGAAGCAGGCTGAACTGAGTTTTTCCAGCACCCGATCCGCCTTGGCTTCAGCCTTGATCAGGCCCGCCTGCCAGGTCGCGACGCAGGGTTGCAGATCGCTTTCCTGCTCGGCCCGCGCCAGCCACTGCCAGCAATCGTGCCAGTCGCCCAGCGCGCCCTGCGCCGACTTCAGCCGCTCCAGCGCCGGCTCAGGCAGGCGATCGAGTTCCGGATAGGCTTCGATGCCATACCGCACGCGCTTGATCAGCAAGCGCAGACGATGCCGGTCATGGGCCGGATCGTGCAGGGCCTCGTCGAGTTTTTTCCATTGTTTGTGCAGGCGTTTTTCGATGCGTTTGCCCAGCCCCTTGAGCAGCCCCTGACGCTCGGAGGCACGCAAAAATCGCGGGAAAGCGTCGAGGATGATCAGCAGCGAAGCCACTTCGGCGCTGGCTGCCAAGGCTGGATAGGCTTCGTCCATTTGCGCCATGCGCCGCTGCGCCGCTTGCGGTTGATCATGCTTGAGCAGGTACGCCGCCAGCACCTCGCGGTCGCGCCACGGCGTGGTCAACTGCCCCACCGCGGATGCCGCCACTTCCAGTTGCTCGACACCGGGCAAGCCACGCAAGGGTCGCAACAGGCTGCGCAAGCGCCGTACCGTAGTGCGCAGGTCATGCAGCGCCTCGGGGTCGGTACGCGCGGTCAGGCGCGCCTGACAGGCCAGCAAACGCACTTCCAGACTCAGGACATGAGCCACCAACCGATCCACCAACGCAGACATCACTTGCTCCTGATTCACATGGCTTGAAGGATGAGTCTGCCGTCAGAAGGCACGCGCATCCTTGCGTCAAGTCAGCAGCTTAGCGTCCGGCGCGGGATTCGCGAATATAGAAACGGGCTTTCTCGGCCTTTTTGCTGCAGCCTTCGAAGCCTTCGAATTGCTGTTGAGTCTTGGCCGCCGTCAGCAATGACAGCGCCTTGGAGTAACTGACCGTGCCGGCAAAACCTTCGGCCTTGGCCAGGTCCAGTTCATGCCACGCCGCATCGAGCTGACTGCCACAGCTGTCACGATAAGCAGTCTTGCCAGCGCAACCGGCCAATGCCAGCGCAATCAACGGCACACAGATCCAGGCTTTCATCACTCACACCTCAAAATAGGTCAACAGTCGTGCAGGTAAGACGTTACGGCGCGGGAAAAGTGCCTTGGCGCCCCATGAATCTGCGGTGACCAAAGCATAGCGCCGAGTGGTCACGCCGTAGCGAAAAAACGACGCGCCTGCGGCCCCGAACGACCCTGACGATTGTCGCCCGCCCCCGGATGGGTGCATTGTGAAGCCTTGTCGGGGAGGAAGCTTGATGAAAAAGCGTGTCGCACTGGTGCTGGGCTCCGGTGGCGCCCGGGGTTACGCCCATATCGGAGTCATCGAAGAGATCGAAAGACGCGGTTACGACATTGCCTGCATTGCCGGTTGTTCGATGGGGGCGGTGGTCGGAGGAATCTATGCGGCCGGCAAACTCGATCAGTATCGCAACTGGATCGAAACCCTCGACTATCTGGACGTGCTGCGGCTGGTGGACGTGAGTTTTCGTCTCGGGGCCATTCGCGGCGAAAAGGTCTTCGGGCAGATCCGCAAGATCGTCGGCGAAATCAACATCGAAGACCTGCGCATCCCCTACACCGCGGTCGCCGCCGACCTGACCAACCAGCAGGAAATCTGGTTCCAGGAAGGCTGCCTGCATCAGGCGATGCGCGCCTCGGCGGCGATCCCCAGCCTGTTCACGCCGGTGATGCAGGGCAATCGGATGCTGGTGGACGGCGGCATTCTCAACCCGTTGCCGATTGTGCCGGTGGTGTCCAGCCACTGCGACCTGATCATCGCGGTCAACCTCAACGCCACCAACCAGCGTCACTACAAATTGCCGGTGATCCAGCGCCCGCCAGCCTTTCGTTCGCGCTTCGACAGCCTGCTCAGTTCGCTGGGTTCGAAGATGCCGTTCCGTCGCAAACAGGCCGAGCAATTGCTGCTGCTTGAACAGGAAGCCCTGCGTGCGGAGGCGGCGGACATCAACCCGTGGCTGGAAGGCAGCGAACCGGAAAGTCAGCAACCGGCAGCGGCACCCGAGCGCGAAGGTGCGCCGAAATCCGCCACCGGTTCGTTCATCATCGACAACGTCGGGCCGGCGTCACTGCTGGACTTGATCAACCAGAGTTTCGAGGTGATGCAGACCTCGTTGGCGCAGTACAAGATCGCCGGCTATCCGCCGGACATCCTGATCAACGTGCCGAAGCGCGTGTGCCGGTTTTTCGAGTTCTACAAAGCGCCGGAACTGATCGCGCTGGGGCGGGAGATTGCGCGGGATACGCTGGATCGGTATGAGAGTGAGCAGGGTTGAAATCCCGGCTGGCTGTCAGGGCCTCATCGCAGGCAAGCCAGCTCCCACAGGGTTCTGCGCAGTTATTGAAATTTGTATTTCACACCGTCCACTGTGGGAGCGGGCTTGCCCGCGAAGGCGTCAGCTCAGCCAACCCGAAACCTACAGACTGTTATCACTGATCAGCCGATACCCGACGCCAGCTTCAGTGACAATAAACCGCGGCCGAGTCGGATCATCCGCCAGCTTCTGGCGCAAATGCCCAACGACAATCCGCAGGTAATGACTGTCCTCGGTATGCGTCGGCCCCCAGATGTCCTTGAGCAATTGCTGTTGGGTGATCACCCTGCCCGGATGCCGTGCCAGTTGCGCCAGCACCGCGTATTCCTTGCGGGTCAGCGCCACTTCGGCGCCATCGAGCAACACCCGCCGATAGGCCAGATCCACGGTCAACGGGCCGAACGACAGCGCCGCCTGTTGCGCCTCGCCAGCCGGCGCCTGACGCAACAACGCGCGGACCCGGGCGAGAAACTCCTGAATGCCGAACGGTTTGGTCACGTAGTCGTTGGCGCCGCCATCCAGCGCCTGGACTTTCTGCCCTTCGCTGGCCCGCACCGAGAGCACCAGCACCGGCGCAGTGGCCCACTCGCGAAACTCGCGCAGCACCTGCTGGCCATCCATGTCCGGCAGGCCGAGGTCGAGCACCAGCAAGTCCGGCTTGTTCAGCGCCGCCTGCGCCAGGCCCTCGGCACCCGTGCCGGCCTCGAGCACTTTGTAGCCTTGTGAGGCGAGGCTGATGCGCAGGAATTTACGGATCTGCGGTTCGTCATCGATGACCAAAATGGTCGCGGTCTGGCTCATGAATTCACATCAACACAAAAGATTGGCAAGAGAGTAACGCAGTCGCGATCAGGCTTCATTGTCCATCCCCGGTTGCGTCTGCAACGGCAGGTGCAGGGTGATGCAAGTGCCGCGGCCGTCGATGCCGTCGGCGACGCTGATTCGCCCGCCATGCGCACCGACCATGCCCTGGCAGATCGCCAGCCCCAGACCGGTGCCCTGCCCGCCGCGATCACCACGGGCGGCGGTGTAGAACATGTCGAAAATCTTCGCCCGCTCGTCCTCGGGAATTCCCGGGCCTTCGTCGCTGACCGAGAAGAAAATCTCTTCGTCATTGGCGCCGGCACTCAGTTGCAAACGACCGTGTGGCGGCGAGAAGCGCGCAGCGTTTTCCAGCACATTGACCAGCGCCTGCTCGATCAGCGCGGCGTGCACGAACAGCAGCGGCAACTCGGCCGGCACATCGGTGCTTACCTGCAACGGCGCGAGCACTGCACGCAGGCGATTGAGCGAGCTGCCGACGATGTCCGCCGGCGCTACCCAGTCGCGCGCGAGCTTCAATGCACCGTGGCCGAGGCGGGTCATGTCCAGCAGGTTCTGGATGTAGCGGTCGAGGCGTTCGGCTTCATCGCGCGTGCCTTCGAGCAACTCGCGGCGATCCTCCAGTGGAATGGCTTCGCCGAGGGCCAGCAAGCTGTCGATGCTGCCGCGCATGGCGGTCAGCGGTGTGCGCAGATCATGCGATACCGAGGCCAGCAGCGCACTGCGCAATTGCTCGGTTTCGCCGTGCAGGCGCGCGGCTTCCAGATCGTCCGCCAGTTGCGCCCGGGCCAGCGCCTGCGCCAGCGGCTGACTCAACGCGGTGAGCAGGCGTCGACGCTGGCCGCTCAAAGTCTGGCCTTCTTTGGCGCAGACCCCGAGCAGCGCCAGCGGCCCGTCTTCCACCGACAGCGGCCACCACCACCAGCGACCGAATGGCAGCGTGCCGGTGCCCATGCCCGCCGGTTGATCGTGCTGCCAGGCCCAGTCGGCGGCAGCACGTTCGGATTCGCTGAATTCCAGCGGTCCGCCGGTCTCGACTTTCCAGCCGCCCTGGCCGTCGCGGTTGAGCAGGCACAATTGCAGATCACTCCAGCCATTGAGGTGCTGCGCGGCAGCGCTGATCACGGCCTGACGATCCGTCGCCGCCGTGAGTTTGCGCGACAGGTCGAGCAGCTCGGTGGTCTCTTCCTGCGTGTCGCGCAGCGCTTGCAACTGCCGTCGCTGACGCGCAGCGAGATTACCGGTGAGCGCCGCCATCAGCAGGAAGAACAGCAAGGTCAAAACGTCTTCTTCGCGCTGGATGGCGAAGGAAAAATTCGGCGGAATGAACAGAAAATCGTAGGTCAGAAACGACAGCGCCGCGCACGCCAGCGCCGGCCCCAGACTGCTGCGCACCGCCACCAGCAACACCGCCGCGAGAAACACCAGCGAGATGTTCGGCAGCGGCAAAATACTCGAGACCGCCCACGCCAGGGCACTGGCCAACACCGTGGCAACCAGCGCCAACAGATAGTCGAACCAGACCAGCGTCGGCGTCGCCCGCAGACGCGGCTGCGGGTGTTCATGGTCGTTATCGAGGACGTTGATTTCCAGGCCGTGGGCCTGGCGCAACAGACGCGCGGCGAGTCCACCACCGAACAGACGACGGCGCAGACTCGCCCGCGACTGGCCGACCAGCAGCAGACTCGCCCGGCGTTCGGCAGCATGCTGAATCAGGGTTTTCGCCACTTCGCCGGCGCGCAACAACACCACTTCGCCGCCGAGGCGTTCGGCCAGTTGCTGGGCATTTTGCAGGCGCAGGCGCGATTGCTCGTCGCGCACCGTGCCGTTGTCGACATGCACCAGACTCCACGGTAAATGCCGGCGCTGGGCCACGCGGCTGGCGTGACGCACCAGGCGTTCGGCATGCGCGTCGCCATCGACGCCGACCAGCAACCGCCCGCGCACCGCCGGAGCCGCCTGACCGAGTTGGCGATAGCCTTGCGCAAGATCGTTATCAACCTGCGCGGCCGCCGTTTGCATCGCCAGTTCACGCAACGCGGTGAGGTTGGTCTGGGTGAAAAACGCATCGATCGCCGCTCGCGCCTGTTCCGGCACGTAGACCTTGCCTTCACGCAGACGCTCCAGCAGCTCGCGCGGTGGCAGGTCGATCAGCAGCAGTTCGTAGGCTTCCTGCAGCACCCAGTCCGGCAGGGTTTCGCGCACCTGCACACCGGTGATGCCGCGCACCTGATCGTTGAGACTTTCCAGGTGCTGGACGTTGACCGTGGTGTAGACGTCGATGCCGGCGGCGAGCAGTTCCTGAATATCCTGCCAGCGCTTGGCGTGACGACTGCCCGGGGCGTTGGTGTGCGCCAGTTCGTCCACCAGTACCAGTTTCGGTTTAGCCGCAAGCAGACCGTCGAGGTCCATTTCTTCGAGCATCACGCCACGGTATTCCGAGCGCACCAACGGCTGCTGCGGCAAACCGCCGAGCAGCGCTTCAGTCTCCGCGCGGCCGTGGGTTTCGACGACGCCAGCGATGACTTTCACGCCCTGGCGCAATTGCGTGTGTGCGGCCTGGAGCATGGCGTAGGTTTTGCCGACGCCGGGAGCGGCGCCGAGGAAAATCTTCAGCCGACCACGGCCGTCGCGGGGCAGGTCTGCTAACAGCGCGTCGGCGCGGCCGGAGTCGCTCATGCTTGATCTCTTCAGTCAGATGTTTATGCGTTGCCAGTTATGGCCTCTTCGCGAGCAAGCTCGCTCCCACAGGTTCAGTGTTGCTCTTGTGGGAGCGAGCCTGCTCGCGAATGGCCGCGCCGCCGAATTACAGCTTTTCCAGCGCCATGTTCAATTCCAGCACATTCACCACCGGCGGCCCCACCAGTGGCTGTTCGATGTGCGCATCGAGCAGTTGCTGCAAGGTCGACACCGGCAGGTTGCGCGCTTGCGCGACACGCGCCAGTTGATAGGCAATTGCCGCCGGTGGCAAGTGCGGATCGAGGCCACTGCCGGAGGTGGTCAGCAGCGCCAAGGGCACTGGCCCCTGGCCGGGCACCTGCAACTTGTTGGCGTCATCGATCACCCGCGTGGCCAGCGCTGGATTGCTCGGCGCCAGGTTGCTGGCGCTGCTGGACACGGTCGCAAACGCGCCCGCCGAAGGACGTGGATGGAACCACGCATCACCGACGAAATCCTGGGCGATCAGCGACGAGCCGCGCACCTTGCCGTCGGCATCGTGCACCAGGCTGCCATTGGCCTGATCAGGGAAGGCGACCTGGGCGACGCCGGTCACCACCAGTGGATAGGCCACGCCAGTGACCAGGGTCATCAGCACCAGCAGGCTCAGGGCCGGACGTATCATTGTGGACATTGCAAAATCCTCGAATTCAGAAAGCGGATACCGCGTTAATTCAGGTGGACCGAGTCGATTTCATCGCCAGCAGGCTGACTACCACAGGGGACCGCATTGCAACTGTGGGAGCGAGCCTGCGCGCGAATGGATCACACCAGATGCAGCGCCGTCAGCAACATGTCGATCGCCTTGATCCCCACGAACGGCACCAGAATCCCGCCCAGTCCGTAGATCAGCAGATTGCGTCGCAGCAATGCCGCGGCGCTCGCCGCCTGCACGCGCACGCCGCGCAATGCCAGTGGAATCAGCACGACGATGATCAGGGCGTTGAACACGATGGCCGAGAGGATCGCGCTCTGCGGACTGGTCAGGTGCATGATGTTCAGCACGCCCAGTTGCGGATAAATCGCGGCGAACAGCGCCGGCAGAATCGCGAAGTATTTGGCCACGTCGTTGGCGATGGAAAACGTCGTCAGCGCGCCACGGGTCACCAGCAACTCCTTGCCGATCTGCACCACGTCCAGCAGCTTGGTCGGGTCGCTGTCGAGGTCGACCATGTTCGCCGCTTCGCGCGCGGCTTGTGTGCCGTCGTTCATCGCCATGCCGACGTCAGCCTGGGCCAGCGCCGGGGCGTCGTTGGCGCCGTCGCCGCACATGGCGACCAGACGGCCGTCGTTCTGCTCATGGCGGATACGCGCCAGTTTTTTCTCCGGGGTGGCTTCGGCGAGCACGTCATCGACGCCCGCTTCAGCCGCGATGGCCGCAGCGGTCAACGGGTTGTCACCGGTGACCATCACCGTGCGAATCCCCAGTTTGCGCAGCTCGGCAAAACGCTCGCGAATGCCTGGCTTGACCACGTCCTTGAGGTGGATCGCACCCAGCAGCTTGCCGTCGGCGCAGACCAGCAACGGCGTGCCGCCACTCTGGGCGATCTTGTCGATTTCTCGCGACAGCGCCGGGGCCAGATCGGAGCGTTGTTGACCAAGGAACGCCAGCAGCGAATCCACGGCGCCCTTGCGGTATACGCGGCCCTGATAGTCGACACCGGACAGGCGGGTTTCCGCGCTGAACGGCACGGCAATCAAGGTATCCAGCGCTGGTTCGGATTGCGGGTGCAGACCGCGCAGGTACTCGACGATGGATTTGCCTTCGGCGGTTTCGTCCGCCAGCGAGGCGAACAACGCACCTTCGGCCAACTCGCGACCACTCACGCCCGGCGCGGCATACACCGCGCTGCAACGACGGTTGCCGAAGGTGATGGTACCGGTCTTGTCCAGCAGCAGCACGTGCACGTCACCGGCCGCTTCCACGGCGCGACCGGACTTGGCGATCACGTTCAGGCGTACCAGACGATCCATCCCGGCAATACCGATGGCCGACAACAGGCCTCCGATGGTGGTCGGAATCAGCGTGACCAGCAGCGCCACCAGGAACACCAGCGGCAGGCTGCCATTGGCGAAGTGGGCGAACGGTTGCAGGGTCACTACCACCAGCAGGAAGATCAGAGTCAGGCCGATCAGCAGGATATCCAGCGCGACTTCGTTCGGGGTCTTCTGGCGCTTGGCGCCTTCGACCAACGCAATCATGCGGTCGAGGGTCGACTCACCGGGGTTGGCGGTGATCTTCACCAGCAACCAGTCGGACACCAGGCGCGTGTTGCCGGTGACCGCCGAGCGATCGCCGCCGGACTCGCGAATCACTGGCGCCGACTCACCGGTAATCGCCGCTTCATTGACCGCCGCGATCCCTTCGATGACTTCGCCGTCACCGGGGATCATCTCCCCCGCTTCGACGCGCACCACATCACCTTTGCGCAGGTTGGCGGCAGGCACGACCTGGAAGCTGCCATTGGCCAGTTTGCGCCGCGCGCTGAGGCCTTCGCTGCCGGCCTTGAGGCTGTCGGCGCGGGCCTTGCCGCGCCCCTCGGCCAAGGCTTCGGCGAAGTTGGCGAACAGCACCGTGAACCACAGCCACAGGGCAATCTGCGCGGCGACGAACGTCGGCACGACGTTGTCCGGGATGAAGCACAGCACGGTGGTGAAAATCGCCGTCAGTTCGACCACCAGCATCACTGGCGAACGCACCAGTTGGCGCGGGTCGAGCTTGACGAAAGCTTGCACCAGCGCCGGACGCCACAGGGCCGAGATCGCGGTTTTCGCTTGTTCCGGCGCCTTCACGGCGGCGGGTTTGATTGCGGGCATATTCATCATTGACTCCTTAGAAGCCCATGCTCAGATGTTCGGCGATTGGGCCCAATGCGAGGGTCGGCAAGAACGTCAGGCCGCCCACCAGCAAAATGGTCACGGTCAGCAGCGTCACAAACAGCGGGCCGTGGGTCGGGAAGCTGTTCTGGCCGATCGGTGCGGTTTTCTTCATCGCCAGGCTGCCGGCCAGGGCCAGTACCGGCAGGATGTAACCGAAGCGACCGATCAACATGCCCAGACCGAGCATCAGGTTGTGGAACGGTGTGTTGGCGCTCAAGCCACCAAACGCCGAACCATTGTTCGCGCTGGCCGAGGTATAGGCGTACAGCAACTGGCTGAAACCGTGCGGGCCGGGGTTGCTGATGGTCGCAGCGGGGCCAGGCAGAGCAGCGGCGATCGCGCCGAGTACCAGCACGCCCACCGGCATGACCAGCAAGGTCACCACCAGCAATTGCACTTCCCGCGCCTGCAGTTTCTTACCGAGGTATTCCGGGGTGCGGCCAATCATCAGGCCAGCGAGGAACACCGCGATCAGCACGTTGAGCAACATGCCGTAGAGCCCGGCACCGACGCCGCCGAAGATCACTTCGCCGACCATCATGTTGACCAGCGCGACCATGCCGCTGAGCGGGTTGAGGCTGTCGTGCATGCCGTTCACCGAACCGTTCGACGCCGCAGTCGTAGTCACCGACCACAGCACGGTGGCGGTGGTACCGAAGCGTGCTTCCTTGCCTTCCAGCGGCGCGGTCTGTTCGACCGCGACATTGTTCAGCGCCGGGTTAGGCTGATATTCGGCCCACAGCGACGTCGCGCCGCCGATCAGGAACAGTGCGAGCATGCAGGCGATGATCGCGCGGCTCTGACGCTGGTCTTTCACGTAATGACCGAAGGTGAACACCAACGCCACCGGGATCAGGATGATTGAAGCGACTTCGAACAGGTTGCTCCACGCGGTCGGGTTCTCGAACGGATGCGCCGAGTTGACACCGAAGAAGCCACCGCCGTTGGTGCCCAGTTGCTTGATCGCAATCTGGCTGGCCGCCGGGCCGAGCGGGATCACTTGATCGACGCCCTGCATCGTCACCGCGTTCACATATTGCGCGAAGGTCTGCGGTACGCCCTGCCATACCAAATACAGCGCCAGCAGCAGGCACAGCGGCAGCAGGCCGTAGAGCGTGGCGCGGGTCATGTCGACCCAGAAGTTGCCCAGAGTCTTGGCCGACTTGCGCCCGATGCCACGGCACAACGCAACCAGCACCGCCAGACCGGTGGCAGCGCTGACGAAGTTCTGCACGGTAAGGCCGACCATCTGACTCAGGTAGCTGAGGGTCACTTCACCGCTGTAGGACTGCCAGTTGGTGTTGGTCATGAAACTGACCGCGGTGTTGAACGCCTGGGTCCATTCCTGGCCTGGCAGGTTTTGCGGGTTCAGCGGCAAATGATCCTGAAACAACAGAATCGCGAACAGCAGCAGGAAACCCGCGAGGTTGAACGCCAGCAAAGCCAGCGTGTACTTCTGCCAGCTCTGTTCAGCTTGCGGATCCACCCCGGCAATCCGATAGCAACCGCGCTCGACCGGGCCGAGGATCGGTGTCAGCCAAGTGCGCTGACCTTCCATCACCTTGTAGTAAAAGCGCCCGAGGAACGGCGCCGGCAGCAAGACCACCGCAAAAAACGCGAGGATCAGCCAATAGTCATAACTGTGCATAGCCGCTCCTAGTTCCGATCCGCGCGCAACAGCGCAACCAACAGATAAATGAACAGCCCGGCTGCCAACAGCAGGGACACCCCGTCCAGAACGCTCATGGAAGATCTCCGTGTTACGGCGTATTGCCGCGTGTGGAGGCATTGTCGGAAAGGAGGCTGTAAAGGAACGAGACCGAGGGGTGCAGCGAGGCATAAAGAAAGCGTAAAGAGTGGGTTTATGCTGGCGTTACAGCGGGGTTTTGCAGCGTCAGGTCGGGCCTCATCGCGGGCAAGCCCGGCTCCCACAGTTTTTTGCGTGGTCCGCAGAGTTTGATTCCAACGCCAAACCTGTGGGAGCGGGCTTGCCCGCGAAGACGGCAGCACTAACGACGTCGCACCCAACTGGCGCACGAAAATGTGCCCATCCGGTAATGAACATCTTGGATAACGACAGCTTTCAGCCTATTGCGACCTGATTCACAGGACTGGCACGCCCACTGCAAACGCCCTCCCCCGAGCTTTCCAAACCGTTCCGGGAGCATGCGCATGAACACACAACTCAAACCCACGCTGGGCACCTTGCACCTGTGGGGCATCGCCGTCGGGCTGGTGATTTCCGGCGAGTACTTCGGCTGGAGTTACGGCTGGGGCGTCGCCGGCACGCTGGGTTTTCTGGTGACCTCGTTCATGGTCGCCACGATGTACACCTGCTTCATCTTCAGCTTCACCGAACTGACCACCGCGATTCCTCATGCGGGCGGGCCGTTCGCCTATAGCCGCCGAGCCTTCGGTGAAAAAGGCGGACTGATTGCCGGGCTGGCTACGCTGATCGAATTCGTCTTCGCCCCTCCGGCCATCGCCCTGGCGATTGGCGCTTATCTGAATGTGCAGTTTCCGGCGCTCGACCCGAAACACGCAGCGGTCGGTGCCTACATCGTGTTCATGACCCTGAACATCCTCGGGGTGAAACTGGCGGCAACGTTCGAACTGATCGTCTGCGTGCTGGCGGTGATTGAATTGCTGGTGTTCATGGGTGTGGTCGCACCGGCCTTCAGCTTCAGCAGCTTTGCCCTGAATGGCTGGGCCGGTTCCGATGTGTTCGGTGCGCCGGCGATTGCCGGGATGTTCGCTGCTATTCCGTTTGCGATCTGGTTTTTCCTCGCCATTGAAGGTGCGGCGATGGCTGCCGAAGAAGCCAAGGATCCCAAACGCACGATCCCCAAGGCCTACATCAGCGGGATCCTGACCCTGGTGTTGCTGGCGATGGGCGTGATGTTCTTCGCCGGCGGTGTCGGTGACTGGCGCACCCTGGCGAACATCAATGACCCGCTGCCACAGGCGATGAAAACCGTGGTCGGCGACAATTCCGGCTGGTTGCACATGCTGGTGTGGATCGGCCTGTTCGGTCTGGTGGCGAGTTTCCACGGGATCATCCTCGGCTACTCGCGGCAGTTCTTCGCCCTCGCCCGCGCCGGTTACCTGCCGGCGTCGCTGGCGAAACTCTCGCGTTTCCATACCCCGCACCGCGCAATCATCGCCGGCGGCATCATCGGCATCGCTGCGATCTACAGCGACGGACTGATCAACCTCGGTGGCATGACCCTCACCGCCGCGATGATCACCATGGCCGTGTTCGGCGCGATCGTGATGTACATCATGAGCATGCTCAGCCTGTTCAAACTGCGCAAATCCGAACCCAATCTCGAGCGGACTTTTCGCGCGCCGTGCTATCCGCTGATTCCGCTGATTGCCTTGGTGCTGGCGGTGGTTTGTCTGGTGGCGATGGCGTGGTTCAACGCGCTGATCGGCTTGATCTTCCTCGGCTTCATGGCGGTCGGTTTCGGCTACTTCATGCTTACCGGTCAGTTGCGCGCTGACGCTCCGGCCGATGCCATGCTAACGGGGCGATAACGCATCATGTAGGAACTGCCAAAGGCTGCGATCTTTTGATCTTGTTTTTGAAAAGGCAAAGTCAAAAGATCGCAGCCTTCGGCAGCTCCTACAGGGATTTCGGGTACACCGGACATAACCGACCTAGAATGGAACCACTGCGAAGTCATTTCGCTCATAAGTGGTATGCAGCGTCGCTGGCGAAGCCTTCGCCCGCCAAGCTGCCATTAAGGAGAGCCGTTATGCCCTGGTATGCCTGGTTGATTCTGGTCGTTGCAATCGGCTCGATCGTTGGCGGATTGATGATGTTGCGCGACACCGCCAACAAGGTTGAACTGACCGATGAGGAACGCAAGCGCGTTGCGCAGCGCAACGCCGAAGCGGACATCAAGGACGCGCAGGATCGCTGAACGAAAAACCCCGCCGGATCAGGCGGGGTTTGTTTTTTGTGGAGCGTATCCCTTAAGGATCATGTTGGACTCAGCCGCACGCTTTTAAGAAGTAGAAGTACAGTCACCATTTCATTTACCTTGGTTAAGATGGTGGTCTTGTTGCGGAGAGTTCCACATGCGTTACTCGCAAGATCATAAAGCTCAAACCCATCAGCGGATCATCAAGGAAGCCTCGGCGCGATTTCGCAAAGACGGCATCGGTGCTACCGGCCTGCAACCTTTGATGAAAGCACTGGGGCTGACCCACGGCGGCTTTTATTCGCACTTCAAATCCAAGGACGAACTGGTCGAAAAAGCCTTGCAGGAGGCGAGCGCTCAAGTCGATGGACTGTGCGCCGAGATCTTTGCTCAGGAACAGCCGCTGCAGGCATTTATCGACACTTATCTTTCCGAATGGCATCAGACCTCCCCGCACGAAGGCTGCCCGCTGCTGACCATTTCTTCAGAGCTGGGTCTGCGCGGCCAGCCAAGCCCGACCAGTGATGCGGTACTCAATGCCCGACTGAGTCAAATCGAAGGCACCCTTGAGGGCAATAACAGCGCCGACCGGGCCATCGTCATCATGTCGACACTGGTCGGCGCGCTCTTGCTGTCACGCAGTGTCGCTGACGCCGAGCTTGCCCAGCGTATCCTCGACGTCACGCGTGACCACCTCAAGCAATCGCAGGACTAATCCTGCCAACGCTTGAACAGCACACTGGCGTTTACCCCGCCGAAACCGAAACCGTTGGACAGCGCATACTCGATCGGCATCGACCGTGCCTGACCATGAACGATGTCTACACCCGCACTCGCCGGATCCGGATTTTCGAAGTTGAGCGTCGGCGGGACGACCTGATCGCGGATGGCCAACAAGGTGAAGATCGCTTCCAGTCCGCCGGCAGCGCCGAGCAAATGCCCGGTGGCGGATTTGGTCGAAGTCACGGCGATTTTATTCTCGGTGCCGAACAACGCCTTGATGGCGGCCAACTCGCCGAGATCGCCCACCGGGGTGGACGTCGCATGCGCATTGAGATGCTGCACCTGATCCGGCGCGACACCTGCCTGAGCCAGCGCCAACTGCATCGCCCGTCGCGCACCGCTGCCATCTTCCGGCCCGGCAGTCAGGTGATAGGCGTCGGCAGTGGTGCCATAACCGACCAGCTCAGCCAAAGGCTGCGCGCCACGTGCCAGTGCATGCTCCAGCGATTCGATCACCAGCAGACCGGCGCCCTCACCCATCACGAAACCATCGCGACCACTATCAAAGGGTCGTGAGGCACGTTCGGGGGTGTCGTTGTAACCGCTGGACAACGCGCGCGCCGCGGCAAAACCGGCCAGGCTGACCCGATCAATACAGGCTTCCGCTCCGCCACAAACCGCGATGTCCGCTTCACCGGCACGAATCATCCGCGCAGCATCGCCAATCGCCTGGACCCCGGCCGCACAAGCAGTCACCGGTGCGCCGAGCGGGCCTTTCAAAGCGTGCTGGATCGACACATGTCCGGCCGCCAGATTGACCAGAAACGATGGGATGGTGAACGGCGACAGACGACGCGGACCACGACTGTCCGTAGTGCGTACAGCGTCAGCTATTGCACCGAACCCGCCAACACCGGAGCCGATGATCGTCGCGGTACGCTCCTGCTCCTTGGCCTCGGACGGCTGCCATCCTGCCTGAAGCAGGGCCTGGCGTGCCGCTTCCATGGCGAACAGGATGAAGCGATCCATCTTCTTCTGTTCCTTGGGTGGCGTGGCAAGGTCCGGATCGAAACCGGCCTCGACGTCTTCCGCCGCCATGGGCACCATCCCGGCGACCCGGGTCGGCAAGTCTGCGCTCACCGCGTCCGGCAAATTGCGCAAGCCCGAGCGCCCGGCGAGCAAGCGCTGCCAGACCCTCTCGACGTTACTGCCCAAAGGCGAAACCAGGCCCATACCGGTGACAACAATTCGACCTTCATTCATACCACAGTTACCTCTGATCAATGCTTGTAGCGTTGGGCCGCAGAGCTGCGCGACAGATTCGGTGCCATGACATGCCGCGCGCGCACGAAGGCCTGCCATTCACCCTCATCCGGCAGCGACGGGATGGTAATCAACTCGCCCTGATCCAGACCGGCCAGCGCCGCATCGACCATCTCGCCAGCTTCCATCACCATCTCCGCCGGAATACCGCTGGCGTCGATGCCCGAGCGTTCCCAGATTTCAGTGCGGGTAACCCCGGGCAGCACCGCTTGCACCTTCACGCCAGTGCCTTCGAGCTCGGCGTTGAGCGATTGAGTCAGGCTCAACACGTAAGCTTTACTCGCGCTGTAGGTGGCATTGAAGCGCTCCGGAAACAGCGCCACCACCGAGGCGATGTTGATGATCGTGCCACGTCCGGCCTTGGCGAAACTGGCGGCGGCTGCCGAGGCCAGCAACGTTACGGCAGTGACGTTCAACTGGATCAGACGCTCCAGTTGCTCGGCATCGGAGTTGGCCAGCAGGCCATCGGCCGCCACCCCGGCGTTGTTCACCAACAGCGTGATGCCTGAATCACTGCGCAGGCGTTGCTGGAGTTTGAGGACATCGTCCTTTTGCGTCAGGTCGGCTTTGAGCACTTCGACCTTTACACCGTGCGCTTCGCGCAACTCGCCCGCAGCGCTGTCAAGACGCTGTTGATCGCGTGCCACCAACAGCAAATCAAAACCACGCGCTGCCAGCCGCTGCGCGTAGATGGCACCGATACCGGACGATGCGCCAGTGACGACGGCCGTACCTTGAGACTGGACTGAACTCATGAGAGCGCTCCTGAAACATATTGGGAGATAGGCCTCCAACGCTCACTTGCCTGGAGGTGACGGAAATTATTATAGGCATAATCTCAAGACAATATGATACCCATAATTTTCAGCTCGCCGACGGACGCGACGGCGCTCCCTCTGTCGCATCTCTGCCACCAGAAAGCAGAAAGGCCGGTCAATGACCGGCCCCTTGGCGTTGAATAATCAGCTTAGTTCACTTCCAGCTTGTCGCGGTTGCGAACGAGGATCGCCTTGCCGATGCCCTTCACTTCCAGCAACTCATCCACCGAGGTGAATGGCCCATTAGCATCACGATACGCAACAATCGCTTTGGCCTTTGTCTCGCCAACTCCGGCCAATTGTTTTTGCAGAGTGGCTGCGTCGGCACCGTTGAGATCGACCTTTTCACTCGACGGCAATGTCACGTTATCGCTCACCATCGTTGCATTATCCGTGTTCGGGACGACGGCAGGTGCCGCGACTACAGCGATTGAAGCACTGGTGAGCAAAGCAAAAACCAGGGAGTAGAAAAAACCGTTACGCATAAATGACGCTCCATCATCGATTGAGAAAGCAGCTTTTCCGAAGCTGCTCTCCAAACTTAGGCGATGGTTGGCGGGTGTCAAAAATGCGTCTATTACAGGATGTGAAACAATCAGGGTTCAAGACGGCGTTGTTGATAGATCCAGTCGACGATTTCGCCGTCCGGGGTGTAGCCGCTGACAGTTTCGCGCAGCAACTGGCGCACTCGTGAGTAATCATCCTTTTCGACTGCGACGAGTAACTCGTGCAGGCGCACCTTGAGTACATCCCAGGGAAGGTGATCCTCGTTGGCGGTCATGATCATCGGATGGGGTGTGGCTGCTACGTTGTCGCCGATCAACAGCTCCTCGTAGAGCTTTTCACCTGGCCGCAAGCCAGTGAATTCGATGGAAATATCCCCCTGCGGGTTGCGCTCGGAGCGAATGCTCAAGCCCGACAGGTGGATCATTTTTTCTGCCAACTCGACAATTTTGACCGGTTCCCCCATGTCCAGCACGAAGACATCACCGCCCTGCCCCATGGACCCGGCTTGAATGACCAGCTGCGCGGCTTCCGGAATCGTCATGAAGTAGCGGGTGATCTTGGGATGGGTGACCGTCAGCGGGCCGCCTGATTTGATCTGACTGTGGAACAGCGGGATCACCGAACCCGACGATCCCAGCACATTGCCGAAACGGACCATGGTGAAGCGGGTTTTGTTGACTCGGGAAACGTTTGATTTGTCACCAAACAATACCGGCGCTATCTCACGGCTCAAGGCCTGCAACGTCAACTCGGCCAAACGTTTGGTGCTGCCCATGACATTTGTAGGCCGCACTGCTTTGTCGGTGGAGATCAGGACGAAATTCGAAACGCCCGACTGTAAGGCGGCCTGAGCAGTATTGAGTGTACCCATTACATTGTTGAGTACACCTTCAGCTATGTTGTGCTCAACCATAGGTACATGCTTATAGGCTGCGGCATGATAAACGGTGTCGACTTTCCAGTACTTCATGACATCGAGGAGTTTAGCCGGGTCACGGATTGACCCGAGAATCGGCAGCAACCGCAAGGAAATCGATTCACAGGCAGCACGCTGCTCTAGCTCTGACAAAATGCTGTAGAGGTTGAATTCGCCGTGGTCGAACAAAATGAGAGTGATCGGGCCCAAGGCAAATATTTGCCGGCACAGCTCCGAACCTATCGACCCCCCTGCGCCCGTGACCATGACCGTCTTGCCTTTGATACAACGCTCGAGCAGATCAGGTTGGGCAGGCACGGAGTCGCGCCCCAACAAATCCGCGATATCCACTTCCTGAATATCTTCAACTTTGACCCTGCCACTGGCTAGATCAGTAAAGTTCGGGACGCTGCGAATATGGAGCGGAAAACCTTCAAGCAAGTTAAGGATTTCCCGACGTCTCGCCCGGGTCGAAGAGGGTAAGGCAAGTAGAATTTCCTTCGCGCCCGTCACATCGATCATTTGCTGAATATGCTTGGGCTTGTACACCTGCAAGCCTGAGATGGAGCGATCGGAAATACCCGGATCGTCATCGATGAACGCTACCGGACGCATTACCCGCCCCATGCGAAGCGCCGCTACCAGTTGGTTACCGGCAACCCCCGCGCCATATACAGCAACTTTGATCAGGCCATCGTCGCGGTTGGCAAAGGGCACATGCTGAACCGCATTGAACCAGTCACCCATGAAGTACTGGCGCATCAGTAGACGCAGTCCACCGATGATCACCATGCTCAACCACCAGTAGTTGAAGATGATGGAGCGCGGAACCACAGTTTCGTGATTGCTGTACCAGTAAACAATCAGCGCGAGAATCAACGATGAAAGACTGACCGCCTTGATGATCGCAACCAATGCGTCGTTGCCGAAGTAACGCATGACCGCCCGGTACATGCCGAAACGGATAAACAGGGGGATAGCCACAAGCGGGGCTGACGCGAACAACCATAAATGGACGCGCAACGGGTTATACATATCGTCGATGCCAAGCCGAACGATAAAAGCCAACCAAAGCGCCAGCCACACCAACACAATATCGGTGGCAACCTGAATCAACCTTTTGCGGCGCCGAGGCAATCCCAGCAGATACGCTCGAATTTTATCCATCATCCCGTCACTTCCTCAGCACGATCCTTTCAACTGAATTTTTGCGCCGAATCCTGTGATACAGACGACTTTTACAGCAGCGCTAAACAGTAACACTGTTTTTCAATTATTTGATGTTCGACCTTCCAGTCGTCCCGCCTCGTACCTGACCGCCAGCCATACCAGAGGCAGGTAAGCCAGGATCAGGGCGAAGGCTCCATCCCATTTGTAGAGCACTACTCCAATCGCAATAGGCATTAGCCAGAGCAAGTTGATCAGGCAGACGGCAAGCGCGACAGGCATATGACCGCCATGCGACCGGGAAGCAAACTGATAGGCATGGCTCCGGTGCGCCTCGTAAACCTTGTCGCCGCGAAGCAGACGCCTTAACAGCGTGAAGGTGGCATCGACAATAAACACCCCTAGCAGAATGAGCCAACCCCACAGTAAATCAGGCGCGATCCAAGCCGCCTGTAGAGACAAAAGTCCCAACACGACACCCAGAAAACCACTGCCTGCATCCCCCATGAAAATCTTCGCCGGCGGAAAATTCCAACACAAAAAACCCGCTACGCAAGCAGCAAGAAGGACTGCGGGCCATGCAAGATCAGCGTTACCGCTGAACCAATAGATAAGCACGCCGCCGAAACACACGGTGATCGCCTCAAGACTGGCAATACCGTCGATACCGTCCATGAAATTATAGAGATTCAGCATCCACACCAGATAAACCACAGCCAGAAAATGCCCGATCCAGCCTGGATCAATCGAGAATCCAAACAAGGCAAAGGGCGCGAGCCCCCCCAGCCAGTAAACTCCCCAACCCGCACTCAGGAAATGCGCCAGCAATCTCCATCGCGCGGCAATATGGCCATGGTCATCCAGAAACCCGATCACAGCAGTGACCGAACCCGCCCCTAGAAAAGCAATAAAGGTATCAGATGACATCAATCCACAGCCATATAGCATACAGAGCGCTACAACATAGCTCAGCACTATTGCCACTCCTCCGCCGCGCGGAGTCGGGACTGAATGAGAGCTGCGGTCATTCGGCACATCCATGAGGCTTCGCGCCAGCGCATAACGCCTTAAGCCTGCGGTCAGGGCGAACGAAACTCCCACCAACAATGGAACAATCCAGTAGAAGTTCATTACTTTTGAGATTCCAGATAGGCTTGCACGGTCGCGTTCAGTCCTTGATCGAGGCTCATTGGAGGCACCCACCCCAAGAGTCGTAAGTTTTTGCTTATATCAACCTGAAGAGAACCGAAAAGTCGCTGGGCAATGGCCTCCCTGCCCAGGAGCTTTGCCCCCAGACACATAAAAGCCACCGGAAATGGCAACAGCCTCGCGGGCTTATTCAATGCTCGACCGATTTTCATCAACAGCTCTGTTGTGGATACATCCTCACCATCGCTGGCAAGAAAAGTCTGATTGGCCGCTGCTGGATGAGAGAAGCACGTCAGTATCAGATCGATCAGGTTATCCAGGCTCACCAGACTACGCTTGTTGACGATCGCACCAAATGGCAACGGAACTCCCCGGTCCAGCCAGCGGATCATACTTAAAAAGTTCGCTTTCACGCCCGGCCCGTAAACCAGTACGGGCCTGATAATAACAAGTTCCATTGACGTCGAAGATACCAACTGGCGAAGAGCTTCTTCAGCTTCACACTTGGAAATGCCATAGGGATCGACGGGGGAAAAGGGATCGTCTGCCGTAAAGGCTCTGCCAGGAACAGTAGACTCCCCGTTCACTTTGATTGAGCTGATGTAAATGAATCGACGGACCTTCGCTTTCACGGCCTGTCGAGCCAGGTTCAGAGTGCCCTCGACATTTACCAAGCGAAACTCGGTCAAGGGATCGCCCGACTGCTCGTCCATCACGTGAACCCGTGCTGCGGCGTGCACTACAACGTCGACGTCAACCAGAGCAGCCTGCCAATCAACGGTTGGAGTCAGGCCAGGAACATTGAACGCGCGCACTGACGCAGGCAGGCTTTTGCAGTCACGTCTTAATGCCGTGCGCAAGGAGTATTCTTTTTGACTTGCCAATGTCCTTAACAGGGCGCCGCCCAGAAAACCCGAACCACCTGTAACCAATACGGTGCTAGCGTTCATCTATCTCATTCTTAAATAGCAAAATCATCGTGATAGCAACCCTGGTCCCACACCTTCGACATATCGCGCAGTCTGCTGTGATCGCGAAGCATCGTCCTGGGCAGCAAGCCAATGCACTGAACACGCGAAACCGAATGGATTTGTTGTAGGGCAACGCCTGAGATCTGTCGTCTATGGCGGCCATGATACCTGTAAACCCGGACCATGCTTTTCAGCCATAAAAATGACGGATGCACATGCTACCTGATTGCCCCCTGTCCGCCGGTCAATATCCCTGCGCAGATGCGGCTAAGCACTACTAGGGCAAAGTAATTTTCGCTACAATGCCCGTTTTGACTTTGGTCATCCAATGTTATTCCGAGGCTGACTCGCGGTTAGTGCCCTCGCCACGGATTTTTCTGACCAACGAGTCATTTATTCGCAACGGAGTGCTAGGTGCATAGCCCCTCAACATCAGATTCTAGCGTGGACACTCACCCGGCAAACCAACTCGTGAAGTCAAATTGCTTCCACCGCTCATTGTCCAAGCGTGTCGCAATACTTATGTGCACGTACAACGGTCAACGTTTTCTGGCTGACCAACTGGCCTCCATCGCAACCCAGACTCACGAAAACTGGATAATTGCCGTATCCGACGACGGATCAACCGATCAGACCCTGGACATTCTCGCGGCGTTTTCCGAAGGATTGAAGACAGCAGACAGTGTCCGCGTGTTCCAGGGTCCCAAACGGGGGTTTGCCGCCAATTTCCTGACTCTCACCTGCAACGAGGCTGTTCAAGCGGATTTTTATGCATGGTCTGATCAGGACGATATCTGGCTGGACACCAAACTCGAGACAGCTCTGGACTGGCTGCAAACGATTCCCACGGATGTTCCGGCACTTTACTGCGGGAGGACCCGCGGCATGAACTCGCACGGAAAGCCCATGGAATGCTCACCACTTTTTTCACGTCCTCCGGCGTTTGCCAATGCATTGGTACAGAGCATCGCGGGAGGCAATACGATGGTGTTCAACCATGCAGCACGCGAATTGATGCGCATCGCAGGCGATCATCTGGAGATCGTCGCGCACGACTGGTGGGCCTATCTTCTGGTGACCGGCGCTGGCGGCAAGGTTGCCTACGACGCACAACCTTTCGTTCTGTATCGTCAGCATGAAGACAACCTGATCGGGGCCAACTCCGGATTGAAAGCCCGGTTTTCACGGTTTCGCCAGATGCTCAAAGGACGCTTTTCGAACTGGAATGAACAGAACATCCATTGCCTGACTTCGGCGCACGCACTGCTGACTAATGAAAACCGGAAAAAACTTGAATGCTTTCGCCTTGCGCGAAAAGGCAACTTGCCGCGCCGCCTTCTTGGACTGCTGCGTGCCGGTGTCTACCGCCAGACACTGCCAGGTAACATCGGACTTCTCCTCGCAGCCATCGTGAAGGGTATTTGACCGATGACAACCAATCGAAAGCTTCACCGTGATGGCAACGGTGTATTCGTCAAATCGGGTTTCAGTCATTGCGCTGCACCCATCGGCTACTTCCAGTCGCCACCTTCAAGCGAACTAAATAACGTCGCTCGTACAATCTATCAACTTACCGAACGGCCTCCATTGGAGCTTTTGCCTTGAACATGCATGATTCATTTCCAACGTCGCCTTTGCGAATGCTGATCAGCGCAATTAAAAATCGCCAACTGATCATGCAACTGACGAAACGAGAGATTTCATCTCGTTATCGCGGTTCAGTGGGGGGCGTAGCATGGTCATTTATCAACCCGCTGCTATTGCTCGCTATTTATACATTTGTCTTTTCAACCGTATTCAATGCGCGCTGGGGCGGCAGCGGTGCGGCCACCGGGTCCAAAGTCGACTTCGCGCTGATTCTGTTTACCGGCCTGATCATTCATGCGTTCTGCGCAGAATGCATCAACTCGGCACCCAAACTGATCACTGGCAACGTCAACTTTGTAAAAAAAGTCGTTTTTCCGATTGAAACCCTCGCTCCGACCTCGGTGTTGAACGCCCTGTTTCACCTGTGCGTCAGCCTGTCGGTGCTGCTGGCAGCACAACTGGTGTTCAATCACTCGATTCCGCTTACTGCGCTGTTTTTCCCGATTGTTCTGATACCGCTAATCCTGATGGTGATAGGCCTATCCTGGATCTTGTCCGCACTCGGCGCATACATACGCGATATTGGCCAGGTCACGGGCATGGCCGCCACGGCACTGCTGTTTCTGTCGCCGGTTTTCTACCCGATCAGCGCCTTGCCTGAAGAGTACCGCGGCTGGCTATATATCAACCCATTGACCGCTGTCATCGAAAATGGCCGCGCAACCCTGTTGTTCGGCCAGATCCCTGATATGCACACACTTGGCACGAGCTATATCGTCGGCATTGTTATCTGCTGCCTCGGCTTTGCATTCTTCCAAAAAACTCGCGCAGGCTTTGCTGATGTCCTCTAAAGATGTTGCCATTCGCGTCAATGACCTCTCCAAGCGTTTCAACATGTATGAGAAAGCGCACGATCGCTTGCTTCAGATGATCTTGCCATCAAAGAAACTTCACCATGAGTTCTGGGCTCTCAAGGACATCAACTTTGAAGTTGCACGCGGCGAGTCTGTCGGCATCATCGGCAAAAACGGTTCGGGCAAATCCACACTGCTGCAGATTATCTGCGGCACACTGACGCCGACCTCGGGCACGGTAAATGTCGATGGGCGCATTGCCGCGCTGCTTGAGCTGGGCTCAGGTTTCAATCCGGAATTCAGCGGGCGGGAAAACGTTTATCTCAACTGTGCGATTCACGGCCTGAGTCGCAGCAAGACTGACGAACTGATGGATGACATCCTGTCGTTTGCAGACATCGGGGAATTCGTCGACCAACCCGTAAAGACTTACTCCAGCGGTATGTTCGTGAGGCTGGCATTTTCTGTCCAGGCTAATCTGAAACCTGAAATCCTGATTGTCGACGAAGCCTTGGCGGTCGGCGATGCACTGTTTCAGAAACGCTGCTACGAACGAATCGAAAAGCTCACCAGCAATGGCACAACCCTGCTGTTCGTCTCCCACGATGAAGAATCGGTGCGGACCCTCACGCAGCGGGCGATCTTTCTTTCCAATGGGAAAATTGAAAGCATCGGGTCTTCGGCCGACGTCATCCTCGATTACCGCAGGAACCTGCACGAACAGGAAAGTCTTTACCTGCAACAGTTGACGAAAAACCTTTCCGACAAGGCTGCGCAACATCAGAAGGACGATAACAAGACTGCCAAGACCGAATCGAAAACTGCAGACCGGTTCTCCTTCGGTAATCAGGATGCCGAGGTTCTGGATGTGCGCGTGTTGAACGCCGAGGGCGAAGAAACCCAGGTTTTCTATGCCACACAGACGTCTGTCATTCGCGTGTCCTTCCGCTGCAACGTCGATCTTGACCACCTGAATGTGAGCCTACGTCTTCGCAACAAGGAAGGCGTCAAGATTTACTCCTGGGGCACGCTAAACCAGGACATGGCCATTGCCGCCAATCTGGCGACGGGCGAGACCTTCTGGACCAAGACATTCACTGCCGGCACCGAGTCCTCTGTTGATTTTCAGTTTGAATGCAGTCTGGGCGCCAACCTTTACGAAATTCAGGCTGCCATCTCCCAGGAAGGCAAACCTTACTACGCCGAACAACGCATTCTTCACTGGCGTGACGAGGCGGCATTTTTTACGGTGGCTACCAAGCCCCGCGAATACCATTTTGGCGGTGTCCTCGACCTCCGCATGAAAGCAATCGAACTCAAGGGCTGAGCCAATGACTATTTCCACCACAAACATTTGCTCGGCATCACTGACGGCAGGGGAACGCCAACAACTGGTCTCGCAGGTACTTTCAGCCTGTGGTAACGGCAAAGTGCTACATATCGGCCTGCCTGATACAGAGTTGCTGCGGGCCTTCCTGCTGGCGGGTGTGCAGGCGTACAACGTCTTCCCGGGTGCTGAAACCGAGTGCGGCAATGCACAGCTTCCAGGACGGTTCATTGCATGGGACGGTGCTGACCTGCTATTGGACGACGAGAGTTTTTCGACGGTATTGATCACTCATGCCGACGACGCTGCTCTCTCCCTCGAGCGTTTGGCTGTCGAAGCGCCAAGAGTCTCGAAACGCAACATCTTCCTGTTTCTGGACACCAGCTGCGAACCCGACACAAAAGAAGCCCGCAAAGCTTGGGAAATGCTGTTCTTCGAAAACGGCGTACGCAAACACCCTGCCTACTATCGCGTCAACGATTACCAGTCTCTGCAATATGAACAAGGCAAAATTGCCATACCGCTTGAGAAGCTTCCCAAGGAAGCCGCCACCGTTTATCCATTGGAAGCGCTGAAAGACGAGCGCGACCTGCACATGGACATGACGCGCGAGCCTGGCAGTCGCTCCGATGGCCATATCATTCGCTATCTCCTGGCCAGTCGCTATGTGCGCAACGGCGACCGCATCCTCGACGCGGCCTGCGGACTAGGTTACGGCGCCTATACTTTGTTCAACTGCTCGGACGCCAGTTCGATCCTCGGCGTTGATGGCAGCAACTATGCAGTCAAATACGCTGAAAAAAACTTCTCTGCGGTCAATTCGCAACTCACCTTCAAAGAAGGCTGGCTGCCGGAAGCGCTGAACGATATTCCGGATAACTCGATCGACCTCATTACCTCGTTTGAAACCTTGGAGCACGTACCGGATCCGGTTGGATTGCTGGCAGAGTTCTACCGGGTCCTAAGCCCGTCCGGGCGAATCGTACTTTCCGTTCCAAATGACTGGTCAGACGAAACCGGAGAAGATCCGAACGAATTCCACTTTCACGTCTACACGTGGGAGCGCATCGTTAAAGAACTGGAAAAAGACTTCATCGTCGAAGCGGCTTACGCCCAGACAGCGGATCAATACAAACCGAAAATCAACAATGCTTACGAGTGGGCAGTCGGCATTCGCGAGCTGTATGAAGTAGACCCCAAGACATTGATCGAAAAAGATCCGTCTTGTGAATGGTGCCTTCTGGTCGGCATGAAATCGCCGACACTTGGCGCAACCGTGCCTTACCGCGAAACCACCTACGATCTCTATCCTGAAAACCCGGGATGGAAGGTCACGCGTTTTGACGACTATGCCAACCCCTGGCTGGTGAAAGGCCTGGTCACGATCGGTCATCGCATCGAAGACACTCAGAAGCTGCTCGAGCTTGCCCGCGAAGTCGCCGCTCAAGCCCCGGAAACCTCACCTGACCTGGGAGCGGCACTGTGCATTCAGGCTTACCAACTGCTGCAGGCATCCACACTGACGGTGAGTCAGCTGGAAGTGTTTGCAAAAGATTCTGACGCTTACATGAATCAGGCGGATCATTCACCGCAGCAGTTGCGCTGGAAAGTATCGATATCGTTCGTTATGGCCCAACTCTGGCAGGCCGCAGGCGACACTGATCGCGCCATTGATCTTTATAAAACTTGTGTGGCCTATGACTGCACTCAATACAGCCCGACTCTGATTACCAAGCAAATCAGGTCCTACCTGAATCTGGGTTTGATCGAGTCCGGCAAAAGAAATAATCAACAAGCAGCGTTGTATTGGCGTACAGGTGTCACCAGTGCAGAAAAGGCCCTCGCCATCGATTGGTGCGCCTCATTGGGCTCGCTCGAAAAACCGACCGATTTTGGTATGTCCGAACTGGGCGCCATTGTCGAACTCGCTTCTTCGTGCGCTTATGCCTTGCGATACGTTTCCAACATTGAGAATCGCACCCCGCAATGGTGGCATCAGCATCTTCGTGACCGCGACTCTCAACTGTCGAGAATGCCAGGTATCGTGGCGGAAACCGCGCGACTGAATCGGGTGGTCATCGACAAAGATGCGACCATTCAGTCTGTGATCACGCAGACCGAGGTCGCCGTACAGGCCGCCATCACCAAGACTGAGGCAGCGTTTCACTCTGCGATCACACAGACGGAAGAAGCGTTCGTGTCCGCCATCTCGCAAACCGAGGCAGCGTTCCAATATCTCATCAACAAAACAGAGGCGGTTGCTGAGTCCGCCATCAATCAGAGTCAGAATCTGAACTCCACGCTGAATGAAATTAATGACGCCCTGCAAGAAGCACTGGCTGCCTCTGAAGCAAGACAGCAGGAGATCAGCGCCCTGAACCAGCACCTGGAACAAAAGAACGCCATCGTGCAACAGCTCAACGTTGAAGTCGCACATCGCGAGCAACGGCTACAAGCCATCGGCCGGAGCCGACTGTTTCGTTTGAGTCAGGCATTTGCAGCGCAACCCAACGATCTCAAGAAATACTTGCGCATCGCCTACATGCTCGCCTCCCTCGTGACCCCTGCCCCCGCACGTCGCTTGCTGAGTCCGACCGTCTCGGCCTTGAAGAAAAGCCTGAGAGGCCAGCCACCAGCTATTGTGTCGAACACTGATGCGCCCACCGACATCAGTGAAGATACTTACATCGTCAAGCAGCCAACCAGTGTGAATGCTGTCCGGCCGCGGGTGCTGCATGTCATCGCCAACTTCATGACCGGCGGCTCCTCACGCCTGGTGGTGGACATCTACGAATACCTGGGCGTCCGGTTCGAGCAAAGTATTCTGACCAGCCATGCGCCGATCCCCGCCGCGTATTCGGGCATCACCATCAAGGAAATCAAACTGTCTGCAGACGAGATGCCTTTTGTCGAGTACCTGCAAGCACTACAACCAAATGTCATTCACATGCACTACTGGGGCGACTGTGATGAACCCTGGTATGACCAGACCATGCGTGCCGCGCAACAATTAGGCATTCCCGTCATCCAGAACATCAACACACCGGTTGCGCCTTACTTGTCGCCCTCCATCAAGCGTTACGTATACGTCAGTGATTACGTTCGCAACGTTTTGGACAAGCAGAAGCACCGAATGCAACGGTTTATCCCGGCTCCGACTTCTCGATGTTCAAAGCCGATGCGCCCAATCAGACTGCTACCGACACGATCGGCATGGTTTACCGACTGGAAACGGACAAGCTTAATGCTGACTCCATTACTCCATTCATCAAAGCCGTACAGAAACGCCCGCAGACCCGCGTATTGATTGTCGGTGGCGGAAGTCTGATGGAGACCTTCAAGGAAGCGGTGAACTCGGCAGGCGTATCAGACAACTTTGAGTTCACCGGTTATGTCGCCTACTCGCAACTGCCGGACTTGTACCGCCGCATGAAGCTGTTTGTTGCGCCGGTCTGGAAAGAAAGCTTCGGCCAGGTGAGTCCTTTTGCGATGCGCATGCATGTTCCGGTTGTCGGGTATGACATCGGTGCAATTGGCGAGATTGTCGATGACAGCAGCCTGCTCGCCCCTTACGGCGATGCGGACAAGC